>NZ_CM181224.1:0-2070000 GCF_014852575.3 Pseudomonas sp. PDM20
GTGTCCGTGGAACTTTGGCAGCAGTGCGTGGAGCTTCTGCGCGACGAGCTGCCGTCCCAGCAGTTCAACACCTGGATCCGACCTTTGCAGGTCGAGGTCGAGGCCGAGGGTGAGGAGCTGCGCGTCTACGCACCCAACCGCTTCGTACTCGACTGGGTCAACGAGAAGTACATGGGGCGCCTGCTCGAATTGCTGAGCGAACGCGGCAATGGCCAGATTCCGGCGATTTCGCTGCTGATTGGCAGCCGCCGCAGCCGCACTCCACGCCCTGCCCTGGTTCCCACGCCGCAGGTACATGTTCAGCCCGCTCCTGTTGCCGCTGCGCCTGCGCCAGTGGTTGCACCTGCGCCGGTGGCTCTCTCCATGCCCGAGCCGCAGCCTATCCAGGCCGCGCCGGTGCAGACCATCGTCGATCTCGACGAATCCAGTCCGGGCATCGATCCGATGGCTGCTGCCATGCCGGCCGCAGCTGTGCGCACCGAGCGCAACGTGCAGGTAGAAGGTGCGCTCAAGCACACCAGCTACCTCAACCGCACCTTCACCTTCGAGAACTTTGTCGAAGGTAAATCCAACCAGCTGGCCCGTGCGGCCGCCTGGCAGGTCGCGGACAACCTCAAGCACGGCTACAACCCGCTCTTCCTTTATGGCGGCGTCGGCCTGGGCAAGACCCACCTGATGCACGCTGTGGGTAACCACCTGCTGAAGAAGAACCCCAATGCCAAGGTCGTGTACCTGCATTCGGAGCGTTTCGTCGCAGACATGGTGAAAGCGCTGCAGCTGAACGCCATCAACGAGTTCAAGCGCTTCTACCGTTCGGTGGATGCACTGCTGATCGACGATATCCAGTTCTTCGCCCGCAAGGAGCGTTCCCAGGAAGAATTCTTCCACACCTTCAACGCCCTGCTCGAAGGCGGCCAGCAGGTCATCCTGACCAGCGACCGCTACCCGAAGGAAATCGAAGGCCTGGAAGAGCGCCTGAAGTCGCGCTTCGGCTGGGGCCTGACGGTGGCCGTGGAGCCGCCGGAGCTGGAAACCCGCGTGGCGATCCTGATGAAGAAGGCCGAGCAGGCCAAGGTCGAGCTGCCGCACGACGCTGCATTCTTCATCGCCCAGCGCATCCGCTCCAACGTGCGTGAGCTGGAAGGTGCGCTCAAGCGCGTGATCGCCCACTCCCACTTCATGGGCCGGCCGATCACCATCGAGCTGATTCGCGAGTCGCTGAAGGACCTGCTGGCCCTGCAGGACAAGCTGGTCAGCATCGACAACATCCAGCGCACCGTCGCCGAGTATTACAAGATCAAGATCGCCGACCTGCTGTCCAAGCGCCGTTCGCGCTCGGTGGCACGTCCGCGTCAGGTTGCCATGGCACTCTCCAAGGAACTGACCAACCACAGCCTGCCGGAGATCGGCGTGGCCTTCGGCGGTCGGGATCACACCACGGTGCTGCATGCCTGTCGTAAGATCGCTCAACTCAAGGAATCCGACGCGGATATCCGCGAGGACTACAAGAACCTGCTGCGTACTCTGACCACCTGACGCAGCCTCACGAGGCAAGGGACTAGACCATGCATTTCACTATTCAACGCGAAGCTCTGTTGAAACCCCTGCAACTGGTCGCTGGCGTTGTCGAGCGCCGCCAGACGCTGCCGGTTCTTTCCAACGTCCTGCTGGTTGTCGAAGGCCAGCAACTGTCGCTGACCGGCACCGATCTGGAAGTCGAGCTGGTAGGTCGCGTCACCCTGGAAGACGCTGCCGAGCCGGGCGAAATCACCGTACCGGCGCGCAAGCTGATGGACATCTGCAAGAGCCTGCCCAGCGACGCCGTTATCGACATCCGCGTTGACGAACAGAAGCTCCTGGTGAAGGCCGGCCGCAGCCGCTTCACCCTTTCCACCCTGCCGGCCAACGACTTCCCCACTGTTGAGGAAGGCCCGGGTTCGCTGACCTTCAGCCTGGTGCAGAGCAAGCTGCGTCGCCTGATCGATCGCACCAGCTTCGCCATGGCGCAGCAGGACGTTCGCTACTACCTCAACGGCATGCTGCTGGAAGTGGGTGGCGGCACCCTGCGTGCAGTGGCTACTGACGGCCACCGCCTGGCCATGTGCTCGCTGAGCAACGGCGTGCCTGAAGCGCAGGATCGCCACCAGGTGATCGTGCCGCGTAAGGGCATCCTGGAACTGGCTCGCCTGCTCACCGAGCAGGATGGCGAAGTGTCCATCGTCCTCGGCCAGCACCATATCCGTGCAACCACCGGCGAGTTCACCTTCACTTCCAAGCTGGTAGACGGCAAGTTCCCGGATTACGAGCGCGTGCTGCCCAAGGGCGGTGACAAGCTGGTCATCGGTGATCGCCAGGTGCTGCGCGAAGCGTTCAGCCGTACCGCGATCCTGTCTAACGAGAAGTACCGCGGCATTCGTCTGCAACTCTCCAACGGCCTCCTGAAAATCCAGGCGAACAACCCGGAGCAGGAAGAGGCGGAAGAAGAAGTGCAGGTCGACTACAACGGCGGCAGCCTGGAAATCGGCTTCAACGTCAGCTATCTGCTGGACGTCCTGGGTGTCATGGGGACCGAGCAGGTGCGCATGATTCTCTCCGACTCCAACAGCAGTGCGCTGCTGCAGGAAGCGGACAACGACGATTCTGCCTACGTCGTCATGCCGATGCGCCTCTGACGCGTATCGATGTCCCTTACCCGCCTTTCGGTCACCGCGGTGCGCAACCTGCACCCGGTGACCTTCTCCCCCTCCCCCCGCATCAACATCCTCTACGGCGAAAACGGCAGCGGCAAGACCAGCGTGCTGGAAGCCATCTACCTGCTCGGTCTCGCCCGCTCCTTCCGCAGCATGCGCCTGCAACCTGTTATCCAGTACGAAGAACCGGCTTGCACGGTTTTCGGACAGGTTCGCCTGGGCAATGGCTTCGATAGCAGCCTGGGGGTTTCACGTGATCGTCAGGGCGAGTTCGAGATTCGCATCGACGGGCAGAATGCTCGAAGCGCTGCTCAACTTGCCGAGACCTTGCCGTTGCAGTTGATCAATCCGGATAGCTTCCGTCTGTTGGAGGGGGCGCCGAAGATTCGCCGGCAGTTCCTCGACTGGGGAGTGTTCCACGTGGAACAACGCTTCATGGTCGCCTGGCAGAGGCTGCAGAAGGCCCTGCGGCAGCGGAACTCGTGGCTCCGACATGGTAGACTGGACGGTGCTTCGCAGGCTGCGTGGGACCGCGAATTGTGCGCGGCGAGCGACGAAATCGACGCTTATCGACGGTCCTATATCCAGGCTCTCAAGCCTCAATTCGAGCGGACCCTGGCCGAGCTGATCCAGATCGATGACCTGACGCTCAGCTACTACCGGGGATGGGACAAGGACCGCAACCTGAGTGAAGTACTGTCTTCCAGCCTGCTGCGCGATCAGCAGATGGGACACACCCAGGCGGGGCCGCAACGGGCGGACCTGAGAATTCGTCTGGGGGGACACAATGCTGCGGAGATTCTTTCCCGTGGCCAACAGAAACTGGTGGTCTGCGCTTTGCGGATCGCCCAGGGGCACTTGATCAACCAGGCCAAGCGCGGGCAATGCGTGTACCTGGTGGATGACCTCCCCTCCGAATTGGATGAGAAGCATCGGTTGTCTTTGTGCCGGCTTCTCGAGGATCTGGGTTGTCAGGTGTTCATCACCTGCGTCGACCCGCACTTATTGAAAGACGGCTGGCAAACGGAAACGCCGGTGTCGATGTTCCACGTGGAACATGGGCGCGTCTCTCAGGACACTACCATCGGGAGTGAAGAATGAGCGAGAACACCTACGACTCTTCCAGTATCAAGGTACTGAAGGGGCTGGATGCCGTACGTAAGCGTCCGGGCATGTACATCGGTGATACCGACGACGGCACAGGCCTGCACCACATGGTCTTCGAGGTCGTGGACAACTCGATCGACGAAGCGCTGGCGGGCTACTGCAGCGAGATCAGCATCACCATTCACACCGATGAATCCATCACCGTGCGCGACAACGGTCGCGGCATTCCGGTGGATATCCACAAGGAAGAAGGGGTCTCCGCGGCCGAGGTCATCATGACCGTCCTTCACGCCGGCGGTAAGTTTGACGACAACAGCTACAAGGTATCCGGCGGTCTGCACGGCGTGGGTGTGTCGGTGGTGAACGCCCTCTCCCACGAGCTGCGTCTGACCATTCGCCGTGAAGGCAAGGTCTGGGAACAGGTCTACCACCACGGCGTCCCGCAGTTCCCGCTGCGCCCGGTGGGCGACACCGATGGCTCGGGTACCGAGGTGCACTTCAAACCGTCTCCGGAAACCTTCCACAACATCCACTTCAGCTGGGACATCCTGGCCAAGCGGATTCGCGAGCTGTCGTTCCTGAACTCCGGCGTCGGCATCGTTCTGCGTGACGAACGTGCCGGCAAGGAAGAGCTGTTCAAGTACGAGGGTGGCCTGCGCGCCTTCGTCGAGTACCTGAACACCAACAAGACCGCGGTGAACCAGGTCTTCCACTTCAACTGCCAGCGTGAAGAAGACGGCGTCGGCGTGGAAGTCGCCCTGCAGTGGAACGACAGCTTCAACGAGAACATTCTCTGCTTCACCAACAACATTCCCCAGCGTGACGGTGGTACCCACCTGGCAGGCTTCCGCTCTGCCCTTACCCGTCACCTGAACAACTACATCGAGCAGGAAGGCCTGGCGAAGAAGTTCAAGATCGCCACCACTGGCGACGATGCCCGCGAAGGCCTGACCGCGATCATTTCGGTGAAGGTGCCGGATCCGAAGTTCAGCTCGCAGACCAAGGACAAGCTGGTTTCCTCGGAGGTGAAGACCGCCGTGGAGCAGGAGATGGGCAAATACTTCGCCGACTTCCTGCTGGAGAACCCGAACGAAGCCAAGGCCGTAGTCGGCAAGATGATCGATGCCGCCCGTGCCCGTGAGGCTGCGCGCAAGGCCCGTGAGATGACCCGCCGCAAGGGCGCGCTGGACATCGCCGGCCTGCCGGGCAAGCTCGCCGACTGCCAGGAGAAGGACCCCGCCCTCTCCGAACTGTACATCGTGGAAGGTGACTCCGCGGGCGGTTCTGCGAAGCAGGGCCGTAACCGCAAGACCCAGGCGATCCTGCCGCTCAAGGGCAAGATCCTCAACGTCGAGAAGGCTCGCTTCGACAAGATGCTGTCCTCCCAGGAGGTCGGCACGCTGATCACCGCGCTGGGCTGCGGTATCGGTCGCGAGGAGTACAACATCGACAAGCTGCGTTACCACAACATCATCATCATGACCGATGCTGACGTCGACGGTTCGCACATCCGTACCCTGCTGCTGACCTTCTTCTTCCGTCAGCTGCCGGAACTGGTCGAGCGCGGCTACATCTACATCGCCCAGCCGCCGCTGTACAAGGTGAAGCGCGGCAAGCAGGAGCAGTACATCAAGGACGACGTGGCCATGGATGAGTACATGACCCAGTCGGCCCTTGAGGAGGCCAGCGTGCACGTCAACGAAAGCGCTCCGGGCCTGTCCGGCGAGGCGCTGGAAAAGCTGGTCAACGAGTACCGCGCCGTCATGCGCACCCTCAAGCGCCTGTCCCGTCTGTACCCGCAGGACCTGACCGAGCACTTCGTCTACCTGCCGCGCATCGAAACCGAGCAACTGGGTGACCAGGCTGCCATGCAGAGCTGGCTGGACCAGTACCAGGAGCGCCTGAAGAGCAGCGAGAAATCCGGCCTGGTGTACAAGGTCAGCCTGCGCGAAGACCGCGAGCGCCACCTGTGGCTGCCGGAAGTCGAGATGGTCGCTCACGGCCTGTCGAGCTACATCACCTTCAACCGCGACTTCTTCGCCAGTAACGATTACCGCGCGGTCACCGAGTTGGGCAGCAAGCTGAACAGCCTGCTGGAAGAAGGTGCCTACGTACAGAAGGGCGAGCGCAAGAAGCCGGTCAGCACCTTCAAGGAAGCCCTCGACTGGCTGATGACCGAAGGCACCAAGCGCCACAGCATCCAGCGATACAAAGGTCTGGGCGAGATGAACCCGGATCAGCTGTGGGAAACCACCATGGACCCGAACGTGCGGCGCATGCTGAAGGTAACCATCGAGGACGCCATCGCGGCCGACCAGCTGTTCAACACCCTGATGGGCGATGCCGTGGAGCCGCGCCGCGACTTCATCGAAAGCAACGCCCTGGCGGTGTCCAACCTGGACGTCTGACCTGCAGGCAAAAAGAAAGGGCCCTTCGGGGCCCTTTTCTTTTGTCTGCGGGGAAGGCGCTGTGTCAGGACGCCTCGGCCACCGATTGAGGCGTGGCGTCGGCCGGCAGTTCGCCCATCTCGCGCAGGGTCTGGATGACCCAGTTCTCGGCGCGCTGGTTGAGCTCGGTGATGGCGCGTGCGCCCTCCCCTTCGGCGTACATGGCCGGGCCGATTACCACCTGGATGGTCCCCGGGTATTTCGCCCAGCCGTTCTTCGGCCAGCAGTGGCCCGCGTTGTGGGCGATCGGCAGTACCGGCAGGTTGGCGTTGACCGCCAGGGAGGCGCCGCCGCGGGAGAACTTACCGATCTGGCCGGTGGGAACGCGGGTGCCTTCGGGGAAGATCAATACCCAGGCGCCCTTCTTGAGGCACTCATCGCCCTGCTTGGCGATCTGCTTGAGGGCCACCTTGGGCTGCTCGCGGTTGATGGCGATGGGCTTGAGCAGTGCCATCGCCCAGCCGAAGAAAGGTACGAACAGCAGCTCGCGTTTGAGCACCAGCGCCAGCGGCTCGAAGTAGCCGGTGAGGAAGAAGGTCTCCCAGGTGCTCTGGTGCTTGGCCAGGATCACGCAGGGCTGGTCGGGGATGTTCTCCGCGCCTTTGAGTTCGTAGCGCACGCCGACCACCCAGCTGGCGAGCCAGACGGCGAATTTGCACCAGGCCTGGGCGATGAAGCGGTAGCGCGCGCGGTACGGCAGGAAGGGCGCAATGAGCAGGCTCAGGGTGCCCCAGACGAAAGCGCTGAACGACAGCAGCAGGTAGAAAAGAACGGTTCTGATGGCCTGCACTATCGACATGGGAGATGGGTCCTCAGGAAAGAAGTTGGTCGGCTACTGCCGCCAGATCGTCGAATACCAGCGTGCCTTCAGGCAACGGCTTGGTCAGGGTTCGCTCGCCTTTGCCGGTCTTTACCAACACTGGCTGACAATCGACGGCCAGCGCGGCGTCCAGGTCACCCCGGCTGTCACCCACGAACCAGGTGCCGCGTAATTCCACGCCGTAGTGCTGGGCAATCTGCCGCAGCATACCGGGTTTCGGCTTGCGGCAGTCGCAGCCCTCGTCGGGGCCGTGGGGGCAGTAGACGACCACGCCGAGTTCACCGCCCTGCTCTGCCACCAGTTCGCGCAGGCGCTGGTGCATGCTCTCCAGGGTGGCCAGGTCGTAATAGCCGCGGGCGATGCCCGACTGGTTGGTGGCCACGGCCACGGTCCAGCCGGCCTTACTCAGGCGGGCGATGGCGGTGACCGCGCTGGGGATTGGAATCCACTCGTCGAGGGATTTGATGTAGGCGTCGGAGTCCTGGTTGATGACACCGTCGCGGTCGAGGATCAGTAGCTTCATGGGGGATTCGGCAAGTCAGACACTTTCGATAAGTCGGAAATGAAAAAGCCGGGAGTCCGTCACGGCGAACCGTTGCGAACTCCCGGCTTTCAGGTGGGCATCAACCCAGCAGCGAGATGTCGGCGACGCCGAGGAACAACCCGCGCAGCTTCGCCAGCAGCGCGTAGCGGTTGGCCTTCACGGCGTTGTCGTCCGCGTTGACCAGGACTTCCTCGAAGAAGGCGTCCACCGGCGCGCGCAGGGCTGCCAGACGGGCCAGGGCGGCGCGATAGTCGCGAGCCGCTGCCAGCGGAGCCACTTCGCTCTCGGCGGCTGCCACGGCGCTGCCAAGGGCCTTCTCGGCAGCCTCGGTGAACAGGCTGGCGTTGACGGCGGCAGGCACGTCGCCTTCGGCCTTGGCCAGGATGTTCGACACGCGCTTGTTGGCGGCGGCGAGGGCTTCGGCTTCGGGCAACTGACGGAACGCCTGTACGGCCTGCACGCGCTGGTCGAAGTCCAGCGGAGCGGTCGGCTTGAGTGCACGTACGGCCTGGTACACGGCTACGTTGACGCCTTCATCCTCGTAACGGGCGCGCAGGCGGTCGAAGACGAAGTCCTGAACCTGCTCGGAGAGGCCCTCGGCCTTCACCTTGTCGCCGTACTGGGCCACGGCCACGCCGATGGCGTCGACCAGGTCCAGGTCCAGCTGCTTCTCGATGAGGATGCGCAGCACGCCCAGGGCAGCACGACGCAGGGCGTACGGGTCCTTGCTGCCGGTGGGCAGCATGCCGATGCCGAAGATGCCGACCAGGGTGTCGAGCTTGTCGGCAACGGCGACCGCCGCACCGGTCAGGGTGCCGGGCAGTTCGGCGCCAGCGCCGCGCGGCATGTATTGCTCGTTCAGCGCCAGGGCGACGTCCTTGGCTTCGCCACCGGCAGTGGCGTAGTAGTAACCCGCGATGCCCTGCATCTCCGGGAACTCGCCGACCATTTCGGTGGCCAGGTCGCACTTGGAGAGGATGCCGGCGCGGGCAGCGTTGGTGGCATCTCCACCGATGCGCTCGGCGATGTAGGCGGCCAGCTTGGAAACCCGTTCGGCCTTCTCGTAGACAGTGCCCAGCTGGGCCTGGAACACCACGTTCTTCAGACGGGCGTTGAAGGCTTCCAGCGGTTGCTTCTGGTCCTGCTTGAAGAAGAACTCGGCGTCGGTCAGGCGCGGGCGAACGACCTTCTCGTTACCGGAGACGATGTGCTCCGGCGCCTTGCTCTCGACGTTGGCCACGGTGATGAAGCTCGGCAGCAGCTTGCCGTTGGCGTCCAGCAGGCAGAAGTACTTCTGGTTGTCCTGCATGGTGGTGATCAGGGCTTCCTGCGGCACCGCGAGGAAGCGCTCCTCAAAGGAGCACACCAGCGGCACCGGCCACTCGACCAGCGCGGTCACTTCGTCCAGCAGGTCGGCCGGGACGATGGCGCTGCCCTTCTGCTCCGCAGCCAGTTCGGCGACGCGCCTGGAGATGATCTCGCGGCGCTCGGCGAAGTCGGCCAGCACGTGGGCGCTGCGCAGGTCTTCCAGGTAGTTGGCCGGTGCCGAGATGCGCACGTTGGCCGGGTTGTGGAAGCGGTGGCCGCGGGATTCGCGACCGGCCTTCTTGGTCAGGATCTCGCAGTCGACGACGTCGTCGCCGAACAGCATCACCAGCCACTGGGTCGGACGCACGAACTCTTCACGACGGGCTGCCCAGCGCATGCGCTTGGGAATCGGCAGCTCGTTCAGCGAGGCTTCGACGATGCCCGGCAGCAGACCTACGGCCGGTTGGCCGGCGATGGTCTGGCTGAACTTGAGTTTCGGGCCGCTCTTGTCGATCAGCTCCAGGTCCACACCGCACTTCTTGGCGAAGCCGAGGGCGGCCTGGGTCGGGTTGCCGCTGGCGTCGAAGGCAGCCTGCAGCGGCGGGCCGTCGAGGTTCACGGTGCGGTCGGGCTGCTGCACGGCGAGCTGGTCGATCTGTACGGCCAGGCGGCGCGGCGCGGCGTAGCAGCGCGCGGCGGCGTAGGTCAGGCCGGCGGCCTTGAGGCCCTTCTCGATGCCGGCCAGGAAGGCTTCACCGAGGCTTTTCAGCGCCTTGGGTGGCAGCTCTTCGGTGCCCAGTTCGACGAGGAAATCCTTCGCGCTCATTATTCGGCCTCCTTCAGCTTGGCCAGTACTTCGTCACGCAATGCGGGGGTGGCCATCGGGAAGCCGAGGCGGGCGCGGGCCTGCAGGTAGCTCTGCGCCACGGCGCGGGCCAGGGTGCGCACGCGCAGGATGTAGCGCTGACGCTCGGTCACCGAGATGGCGCGGCGGGCGTCCAGCAGGTTGAAGGTGTGCGAGGCCTTGAGGACCATCTCGTAGGTCGGCAGCGGCAGTTGCAGCTCGATCAGGCGGTTGGCTTCGCTTTCGTAGAAGTCGAACAGCTCGAACAGCTTCTCGACGTTGGCGTGTTCGAAGTTGTAGGTCGACTGTTCCACCTCGTTCTGGTGGAACACGTCGCCGTAGGTGACCTTGCCGAATGGGCCGTCGGCCCACACCAGGTCATAGACCGAGTCGACGCCCTGGATGTACATGGCCAGGCGTTCCAGGCCGTAGGTGATTTCACCGGTGACCGGGTAGCACTCGATGCCGCCGACCTGCTGGAAGTAGGTGAACTGGGTGACTTCCATGCCGTTCAGCCAGATTTCCCAGCCCAGGCCCCAGGCGCCGAGGGTCGGCGATTCCCAGTTGTCCTCGACGAAACGGATGTCGTGCACCAGCGGGTCGATGCCGATGGCCTGCAGCGAGCCCAGGTACAGCTCCTGGAAGTTCTCCGGGTTGGGCTTGAGGACCACCTGGAACTGGTAGTAGTGCTGCAGGCGGTTGGGGTTCTCGCCGTAGCGGCCGTCGGTAGGACGGCGGCTCGGTTGCACGTACGCCGCGTTCCAGGTTTCCGGGCCCACGGCGCGGAGGAAGGTGGCGGTGTGGAAGGTGCCTGCGCCTACTTCCATGTCGTAGGGCTGCAGCACCACACAGCCCTGATCGGCCCAGTATTTTTGCAGGGCGAGGATCAGGTCCTGGAAGGTGGGCACGGCGGGCGTAGTCTGGCTCACGAATTTCACCTGTGCTGGATATGCGACTAAAACCCGGCAGTATACCCCAAGACGCTTGCAGCTTGGGCTTCACAGCGTTTTTTGCGCGACCGTTCGTAGGCCCTCGAAGGGGCAAAAAACCGTATTGATGACTGTATTTTTGTACAGTTATTTGTCTATAGTCAGAACCTTCCCGTTTCGAAGGCCGACTGCCATGTCCCGCTGCTCCTGGTGTAACGACGACCCGCTGTACATCGCCTACCACGATGCCGAGTGGGGTGTGCCCCAGCGCGACGCTCGCGCACTGTTCGAAATGATCATCCTTGAAGGCGCCCAGGCCGGCCTGTCGTGGATCACCGTGCTGAAGAAGCGCGAGCGCTACCGCGAAGTACTGTTCGGCTTCGATCCGGAACGCCTGGCACGCATGACCGACGAGGAAATCGAGGAGCGCATGCAGGACCCGGGCATCATTCGCAATTTCGCCAAGCTCAAGGCCGTGCGGCAGAACGCCCAGGCCTGGCTGAAGCTGGAGGACCCGGTGACCTTCCTCTGGTCCTTCGTCGGCGGCCAGCCCAAGGTCAACCACTTCAGTGGCCGCGGCGACGTGCCGGCGGTGACACCCGAGGCCGAGGCCATGAGCAAGGCGCTGCGCAAGGCCGGTTTCAATTTCGTCGGCCCGACCATCTGCTACGCCTTCATGCAGGCCACCGGCATGGTGATGGACCACACCGTTGACTGTGACCGCTACGCCCAGCTGACCCGCGCCTAGGGCAGCGGGCTGGCCACAGTGATCGCCTGCCAAGGCCCGGTGGAGCGCCCGGAAAGTGCCGACCAGTACCACGCCGAGGTATCGGAGAAGGATTGGCCGATGGCGTCCTCGATGTAGTCGCAGACCTGCAGTCGCACTCCCTCGCGTTCGACCACGAAGCAGTGTTGCAGGCCTTGCGTGCCAACCCGTTGCCGAAGCTGCGTCTGCTCGATGCGATAGCCCAGCGCGCGGAAGCAATCCTCTGCCGGGTGCAGCTTGCGCGTCGGCCGCAGCACCTGGCGCAGTACGATGCTGCGCTGGCCATCGGTAAAACGGCCGAGCTGGCCGGGAAAGTCCGCGGCGAAGCGCTGCTCCACCGGCGAAAGCGCCAGCGGGCGCAAGGCACGACCTTCGAATTGCACCGGCCATTCATGGGCGACGCGAGCGGCCTCTGACGCGGTGGTAGCCGGCGACAGGAAAGGCCAGAGCATCGCCAGCAGCAGGGCACCAAGCAGGCTGCCGGCGAAACGCGCAGAAGTGCCAGGTCCGGTAGCTTCCACCGCCGGCGACGGTACAAATGCACGCCGCCCGATCACCCGGAAAATCATCCCGCAGACTCCGACGAACACCAGTAGCCCGACCGCCTCATGGGCCCAGCCGGGAAACCCGCTCGCGCCGCTCTCGCCCCACACCAGCAGCGTGTTGCGCAGAATGTTGCCGCCCAGCACCAGCAGTCCCACCAGCGGCAGGCGGCGCAGCAGCAGGCAGTCCGGCAGCCGCAGCCAGGCCGCCAGCGCGCAGGCGGTGAAGTAGCCGACCCAGGCCATCTGGATGCCCGAGCACGGCGCATCGACCATCACCCACTGGCCGTCCACCAACAGCGCACTACCCTGCCGTTCCACTGTCCAGCTCCCCAGGCGCAGCAACCACGCGCTGACCTCGGCAGTGACGACGCGCAATGGATAACCGACGAAGAACTGCAGCGAAGACAGCAGCGGCAACGACAGCACGCCCAGCCCCAGCCAGGACAGCCAGGGCTGGCCGGACGCGCGCAGGCTGAGGATTACCAGCAGCAGCGCCAACACCGAGAGCAGCCCGCGCAGCAGCGGCGGCAGGATCGACTGGAAGAGCGCGCCGGAGATCAGCAACAGCGCTGCCGCACCCAGCCAGTGCAGGCGTGGTTGCGTGCGCAGGCTGTGACGGTCGCGCCAAAGCAGTACTCCGAGTGCCGCCAGCGCGATGATTCCCAGCGGATCATCCGAGCCATCACCTAGCCGCCGTGCCGCCCACAGCCAGCTCGGCCAGGCCGCCAGTGCGGCGAACAACAGCCAGCTCCAGCCGGGCATGCGGCGGATCATGCGGCCTTCCTCCGCCAGAACCAGGCCCCCAGCGCGGCCAGCAGCAACATGGCCCATACGCCCGGTTCCGGCGTGCCGGGCACCGTGCTGCCGATGGCGTTGTTGCTCACGCCCTGGGGCATAGGCAGCGGTTGGTCGACCGTCTTGCTCGACTGCGGATCGGCATTGCGCACCTGCTGGTCGACGGCGATGAACGAGGTATAGGGCGTCAGCAACTGGTACTTCAGGCCGAGGTCGAGAATCTGCGAGCTGAACTCGAAGCCGCCATCGAGCGCCTCCTGGTCCATCAGGCTGGCGAGGCGTTGGCGTGCCCACAGGTGGGCGAGCGCACCACCGTTGTCAGTGAGGTTGCCGGTGCTGATCGGCAACCGTACCTGGAACGGGCCGTCGGCGGCGTGGGCGTCGAGACGCAACTCACCGCGCGGCTCGCCCTTCCACTTGCCGAACAGTACCAGCGGGCGATTGGCGAACAGGTCGGGCAATTGCAGCGGCTCCACGTCGTAGACATCGAGGCCCTCGAAACGGGCGTGGATGCCCTTGAGCAGCGGGCTGTCGATCATCTTGCGGAAGCGCTGCGCCGCCTTGTTCGCCTGCTCATCATCGGTCACCACGAAAGGCTCGCCCTGCCCCGCCCGCGCCAGTCCTTCGATCAGGCTGCGGTTCACCGCGCTGCCGATGCCGAAGGCGAACAGGTTGGCCTTGCTCAGGTTCTCGCGCACCAGCTTGTAGGCGCTGCTCTCGACGGTGACGTAGCCGTCGGTGACCACCACGAAGCTGCGCGAGCGCTCCGGGTCCGTGGGCATTGCCAGCGCCTCGCGCAGGGCCGGCATCAGCTCGGTGCCGCCGGCGCCGACCTGGCTGTCCAGCAGCTCGATGGCCAGACGGATGTTTTCCGGCGTGGCGGGGAGCGAACGCTCCGCCAGCTTGCGGTTGTCGCCGGCGAACAGCAGCAGGTTGAAGGTGTCGCTGGGGCGCAGGCGGCCGATCAGGTCGCGCAGCAGGGTCTTGGTGGTGTCCAGTGGGAAGCCGTTCATGGAACCGGAGACATCCACCACGAAGACATAGTCGCGCGGCACGATGAGCCGGGCGTCCGGCGCGCGCGGCGGGGCGACCATGGCGAGGAAGAAGTTCTCCTGCTCGCCGCGCGACAACAGCAGGCCGCTCTGCACGGACTCACCGCCGAGCTGGTAATCGAGGATGAAGTCGCGGTTGCTGGCGGTGGCATCGTCAGCCGCTATCTGCGCGGTGGCGCGCCGGCCGTCACGCTGAATGGTCAGGCGATGGGAAGGCGAGGCGATCTCGCCGATCTGCACCGGCGCCAGCAGTTCGACCTGCAGGGCGAAGGTCGTGGCCGAAGGCTGTCCGGCCGGCAGGTACGGTGACTCGATCCACTGCTGCCTGCCGCTGCCGGATTCACCGCGACCGTTGTAGCGCGGCCCGACCACCGTGGGGAAGACGAACTGGAAGCGCCCGTCGGTGGGCACCAGCAGCTCGCTGTAGCGCAACTCCACCTGCACCACGTCGCCGGGAAGGATGTTGGCGACGTTCATCTGGAACACGTTCTCGCGCTCCTGCTCCAGCAGCGCGGCGGTCTTGCCATCCTGCTTGGCCTGCTGGTACTCGGCCTTGGCCTTCTGCTTCTCGCGGATCTGCGCCTGGATCACCCGGTCGCCCAGGTGGACGGTCATGCCGTGGACGGCGGCGCGGGTCGAGGCGGGGAACACGTAGCGTGCTTCCAGCGGCGTCTTGCCCTGGTTACGGTATTCCTGGGTCACCGTCACCTCGGCGATGTTGCCCAGCACGCGGGCCTCCACGCGGGTCGCCTTGAGCGGCAGGGCATCGACGGCCGGATCGGCATTCTCGACGAAGAAGTACGGACTGGAGCTGCTGTCCTCTGCAGCCAGCGCCACCAGGCTGGCGCTCATCGCCAGCAGCAGGCAGCACAGCCGTGCAAGGAAGGTTGGGATACGCATCGCGGGCCTCCGGGCCAGTGGATCGAATGGCCGCAGGTTGCGCGCGCGCTGTGGGCGCAATGTGCTCGCCAAGTGGAGATTGTGTGGAGCCGCGATGGCGCCCGATTTACCGGCGCGAGCGGCTACAATGGCCGCCATCTGCTTGAAGGAGTTTTCCGTGGAGAAATTCAAGGGCGCACTGGTGGTGGGCTTCCTGCGGTTGTTCGCCATGCTGCCGTGGCGCGCGGTGGGCGCATTGGGCGCCGGCATCGGCTGGCTGATGTGGAAACTGCCCAACCGGTCCCGCGAGATCGTGCGGATCAACCTGTCGCACTGCTTCCCCGAACTGTCCGGGGCTGAACTGGAGAAGCTCGTCGGCCAGAGCCTGATGGACATCGGCCGCACGCTGACCGAGAGCGCCTGCGCCTGGATGTGGTCGCCGCAGAAGTCGCTGCAGTACATCCGCGAAGTCGAAGGCATGGAAGTGCTGGAAGAAGCGCTGGCCTCCGGCGATGGCCTGGTCGGCATCACCAGCCACCTGGGCAACTGGGAAGTGCTCAACCACTTCTACTGCTCCTACGCCAAGCCGATCATTTTCTACCGCCCGCCCAAGCTCAAGGCGGTGGACGATCTGCTGAAGAAGCAGCGCGTGCAACTGGGCAACCGCGTTGCGCCCTCGACGCCCGAAGGCATCAAGAGCGTGATCAAGGAAGTGAAGAACGGCGGCTGTGTCGGCATCCCCTGCGACCCGGAGCCGGACCTGGGCTCGGGCCTGTTCGTGCCCTACCTGGGCACCACCGCGCTGACCAGCAAGTTCGTGCCCTCCCTGCTCTCGCGCGGCAAGGCCCGCGGGGTGTTCTTCCACGCCGTGCGCCTGCCCGATGGCAGCGGCTACAAGGTGATCCTCGAAGCCGCGCCGGCGGACATGTACGACAAGGACATGGAAGTGTCGGTGGCTGCGCTCAGCCGCGAGCTGGCCAAGTACGTACGCGCCTATCCCAGCCAGTACATGTGGACCATGAAGCGCTTCAAGAAGCGTCCCGAGGGCGAGGCCCGCTGGTACTGAGCACGCCCGGCTCAATCGACCCGATAGGCACGGCGCCCCTGGATTGTTGACGCCAGGGGCGTCAGGCTGAACGTTCCACGCTCCCGGAATCCCTCCCCATGCTCGGCCTGCCGACTACCGCCACTGCGCCGTTCTGTCCCTCGGAAGTCAAAGGCAGCATCCAGGTCGCGGCCGGCGCGCCGTTGTTCAAGCGCATCCTGCAGTTCGCCGGCCCCGGCCTGCTGGTCTCCATTGGCTACATGGACCCGGGCAACTGGGCCACCGCCATCGAAGCCGGCTCGGGCTTCGGCTACCAGCTGCTGTTCGTGGTGCTGCTCTCCAGCCTTGCGGGGATGGTCCTGCAGTGCCTGGCGATGCGCCTGGGCATCGTCACCGGCCAGGACCTGGCGCAGCTCTCGCGCAGTCGCTACAGCCTGGGCACGGCGCGCCTGCAATGGCTGTTGGCGGAGCTTTCGATCGTCGCCACGGACCTCGCCGAAGTGCTCGGCTGCGCCCTGGCCTTCCACCTGCTGCTGGGCGTCGACCTGGTCACCGGGGTGATCCTCACCGCCTTCGACACGCTCATCGTGCTCGGCCTCAAGGGCCAGCGCTTCCGCCACCTGGAAGCGATCATGCTCGGCCTGATCGTCACCATCAGCGGCTGCTACCTGGTTGAGCTGATCCTCATCAAGCCCTACTGGCCCGACGTCGCCGCCGGCTTCCTGCCCAGCTGGGACGCGGTGACCCAGCGCGAGCCGCTGTACCTGGCGATCGGCATCCTCGGCGCCACGGTGATGCCGCACAACCTCTACCTGCACTCCTCCATCGTGCAGACGCGGCAGGTCAGCGGCACCAACGGCAAGGCCGCGGCGATCCGCCTGACGCGGATCGACACCGTGGTCTCGCTGAGCCTCGCACTGCTGGTCAACGCGGCGATTCTGATCCTCGCCGCCGCGGCCTTCCACGAAACCGGAAACACCGGCGTCACCGAGATCCAGGACGCCTACCGCCTGCTTGAACCGCTGGTGGGCACCGGCCTTGCGGCGATCCTCTTCGGCGTCGCCCTGCTCGCCTCCGGGCAGAGTTCCACCTTCACCGGCACCATCGCCGGGCAGGTGATCATGGACGGCTTCCTGCAGATGAAGATTCCCTGCTGGCAACGCCGCCTGATCACCCGCGCCCTGGCACTGATCCCGGCGCTGATCGGGGTGGTGATGCTGGGCGACAAGGCGGTGGGCAAGCTGCTGGTGTTCAGCCAGGTGGTGCTCAGCCTGCAACTGCCGTTCGCGCTCTGGCCGCTGATCCGTTTCACCAGCGATCGCGCGCTGATGGGCGAGTTCGCCAACAGCCTGCTCACTCGCGTGCTGGCCTGGGGCTTGTTCTGCGTCATCAGCGCCGCCAATCTCTGGCTGCTCGCGCAATTGCTGGCTTGACCTGACCCCCGGGTTTCAGGCCCATTAGTGCGCTGACATTCAGGACGGATGCCATTCATGTCGAACCAAAGGCAGTACCCGCGTACCCCGATGAAGTGCCGGATCAAGATCAGCCATGCCAGCTTCGGTGATGTGTTCGGCCATACCCGTGATCTGTCCGATGGCGGCGTCTACGTCCGTCATGAAGTGCTCGCCGCGCTGCCCGCCGGAACCCGCGTGACCGGCCAGGTGCAGGACATGCCTTTCGATGCGCCGATCCTGGAGATGGAAGTGATGCGCACCGACGCCGAGGGCGCGGGCTTCCGCTTCGTCGGCAACGCCTGATCCCCGCTGCGCTGCGAACTGCTTTTCTGTAGGAGCGAGCTTGCTCGCGAACCCGAGACCCGCAGCGGAGTTTGTTCGCGAGCAAGGGCCAGGCGCCCCCTCGGTCCTACGAAGAGCCCCAGCCGATCAATTCGCCTCGTTCACCGCACTCAGGAAGGCCCGCGTCCGCTCATGCTGCGGATGGCCGAAGAACTGCTGCGGGCTGCCCTGCTCGAGGATGCTGCCCTGGTGGAAGAAGCACACGCGGTCGGCGAATTCGCGGGCGAAACCCATCTGGTGGGTGACCATGAGCATGGTCAGGTTGTGCTCGGCGCCCAGCTTGCGCACCACGTTGAGCACCTCGCCGCACAGCTCCGGGTCCAGCGCCGAAGTCACCTCGTCGAACAGCATCACCTTGGGCCGCATCGCCAGCGCGCGGGCAATGGCCACGCGCTGCTGCTGGCCGCCGGAAAGCTGTGACGGATAGTGGTCGAGCTTGTTGCCCAGGCCGACCATTTCCAGCAACTCCACCGCGCGCTCGCGGGCCTCAATGCGGCGCATGCCGAGCACCTGCACCGGTGCCTCCATCACGTTGCGCAGCGCGCTCATGTGCGGGAACAGGTTGAAGCACTGGAACACCATGCCGATCTTGCTGCGCACCTTGCGCACGTGGCTCTCCGGCGCGCGCACCAGGGTCTCGTTGCGCTTGAGGTGGGTCAGCGGCTCGCCGTCGACTTCGATCAGACCGCTGTCGATGGTTTCCAGGGTCATCAGTGCGCGCAGCAGGGTCGATTTGCCCGAGCCGCTGGGGCCGATGATGGCGACCTTCTCGTTGGCCTTCACCTCCAGGTTGAGGTCCTTGAGCACGCTGAAGCTGCCGTAGCTCTTGCACACGTTGCGGAAGCTGACCATCGGCTGGGCCGTCTCGGCGCGCGCGGCCGGGGCATCCTGGCTGGCCACGCGTGGCGCAGTCTGTAGGGAGTGAACGGACATCGGAGTACCTCCAGAAGAGTCAGTCATGGCAGCGCCGTACGTTTTTCCACCTGGCGCACGACACCCGCCAGGCCGATGGAGATGAGCAGGAAGAACACCCCGACCAGGGTGATCGGCTCCAGGTAGCGGAAGCTGTCGGAGCCGATGTTCTTCGCCTGCTGCATGATTTCCACCACGGTGATCGCGGAGAGCACCGGGGTGTCCTTGAACATGGCGATCAGGTAGTTGCCCAGTGCCGGCAGCACCGGGCGGATGGCCTGGGGCAGGATCACCTCGCGGTAGGCCTTGAACGGCGAGAAGTTCAGCGCGGTGACCGCTTCCCACTGCCCGCGCGGCACCGCTTCCAGGCCGGCGCGGTACACCTCGGCGGTGTAGCAGGCGTAGTGCAGGGCGATGCCGAGGGTGCCGGCCACCAGGGCGGTCATGCTCAGCCCGTAGGTCGGCAGGACGTAGAACAGGAAGTACACCTGGATCAGCAGCGGCGTGCTGCGGATGAACTCGATCAGCCAGGCCGCCGGCCACGACAGCCAGATGTGCCGGCTGCGCCGGGCGATGGCGAACAGCAGGCCGAACACCACCGCCAGGGCGAAGCCCACCAGGGTGATGGCGATGGTCCGCAGCGAGGCGTGCAGCAGCTGCGGGAGAATCTGCCAGGCGAAGTCCCAGTCGAAGAATTTCATCACAGGCCTCCGCGGATTCGGCCGTGCCCCAGCCAGCGTTCGAGGCGGCGCATGAGGAAGACGATGACCTGGGCCATGACGAAGTACAGCACCAGGGTGAGCAGGAAGATCTTCATGGTCTCGAAGGTCGCCTGGTCCAGCTGGCGGGCGCGGAAGGTCAGGTCCGAGAGGGTGATCAGCGACACCAGCGAGGTGTTCTTCAGCAGCTCGATCAGCAGGTTGGTGCCGGGCGGGATCGCGCAGAGCAGCGCCTGCGGCAGGATGATCCGGCGGAAGCGCGTGAAGGGCGACATGTTCAGCGCCAGCGAAGCTTCGTATTGCCCCTTGGGCACCGAGCCGATGGCGCCGCGCATCACTTCCGCGCCGTAGGCGCCGATGTGCAGGCCCAGGCCGATGATCGCCACGCTGTAGGCGCTCATCTCCAGGTTGAACGGCGGCAGCGGCAGCACGAAGTACAGCCAGAACAGCTGCACCAGTAGCGAGGTGCCGCGGAACAGCTCGATGTAGGCGATGGACACCCAGCGCACCGCCGGCCACGGCGAGAGCCGGCCGAGTGCGGCGATGATGGCGGCGGCGACCGCCAGCAGGGAGCCGAAGACGGTCACCTGGACGGTGATCCAGGCGCCCTCCAGCAGCAGAGGAAGCAATTCACCCATGGTACGTATCCCGTTGCGACAGGTTCGACCAAACGGCCGGGCAGGCGCGCCCTATGCCAGCGACGCGCCCCGCACGGTCACTGTTTGCAGAGTTCGGCGGCGGTCTTGTCGGTGACGTTGGACTTGTCGAAGCCGAACGGCTTGACCGTCGCCAGGTGCTCGGCGCCGCCCAGCCACTGCTTGAGCTGGGCGTTGACGGCATCGCGCAGGTCCTTGTCATCCGGGCGGAAGGCAAGGGCGCCGTAACCGATGTGCGACGGGTCGTCCTTGAAGTCGGTGATGGCTTCCACCGAGTCGCCGCCTTTCGCCGCGAGGCCCTTCATGGTCAGCGCGGTGCCGACGCTGGCGTCGGCGCGGCCGGCGCGCACGGCCTGCAGCTGCGCGGTGGTGTCGGGCACCTGGACGATCTGCTCTTCCGCCACACCTTCCGCGCGGGCGTAACCCAGCTCGGCGGTGCCGGACATGATCGCCAGCTTCACGTCCGGGTTGTTCTTCACGTCGGCGTAGCTGTGCAGGTTCTTCGGGTTGCCCTTCTTCACCAGCAGCGAGTCGGGAATCTGGTAGTGCGGGTCGGTGAAGATCACCTGCTGGCAGCGTGGCGGGGTGATGTACATGCCGGCGGCGATGACGTCGAAACGCCCGGCACGCAGGCCGGGGATCAGTGCGCCCCATTCGGTCAGCACCGGCTCGATCTTCTTCACACCCATTTTCGTGAAGATCTGCGTGGCGATTTCCGGGGACTCGCCGGTGACCTTGCCGGAGGTCTCGGTGTAGGCGAACGGCGCTTCATTGGCGTAGCCGATGCGCACGGTGCCGGTGCTCTTGATGCGTTCCAGGGTGGTTTCGGCATAGCTGCCAGCGCTGGCGACGGCGCAGGCCAGTAGGGTGCAGGCAAGACTCAGGCGGCGCAGGAAAACAGGGGCGGTACTCATCTTCGGATCTCCTGATCTTCGCTTGCCGAACGCGGTGGGCGCGCGGCGATGGATGGCAGGTAGCAATGTCGTACGACTGTTGTTCTTGTAGGTCGGGCCCCGGGTGGGGCCTTCCGAAGTTCTTGCGCCGCTGTCGATGGCGACGGCGACAAGCTCGACGCCAGACTAAGCCGCGGCGCCTTGCGGCTGTTCCTGATCGACAACCCCGCGGCGGGAAAAAGCCACCGTCGCGACGAACGCATCCGCAGGTTTTTTCTGCGCGGGCCTGACAATGCGGCCCGATGTGCTGCCCGATGTACTGACAGGTGCGCGGCTATATGTCCTGTGCCCGAGCATACAAAAGGGTCGGAACGGTCGACATTGCACTAGGACAATTGCCGCCGGTGTGCCGGTCCGTCACTCTGGACCCCTGACCAGACGGAGCGCTGAAGATGGAAGCCTGGCGTCGCGCCCTGGCCGACCTGCGGGTCGGCGAATCCAAGTACAAGACCCTGGTGCAGGCCATTGCCGGCGACATCGAGCAGGGCCGCCTGAGCGACGGCCAGCGCCTGCCGCCGCAGCGCCACGTCGCCGATGGCCTGGGCATCAGCGTGCAGACCGTGACCAACGCCTACAAGGAACTGGAACGCCAGGGTCTGGTGCGTTGCGAGGTCGGCCGCGGCAGCTTCGTCACGCGGCGGATGACCGAGGGCATGGCCCACTACATGGTCGATCACCCCGAGCGCGCGCTGGTGGATTTCTCCATCGCCAGCATCGTCCACACCCGCGAGCACGACCGCCTGTGGCAGGACAGCTGCCGTGAGCTGGCGCAGGAAACCGACCAGCCGTGGATGCGCGCCTGCCGCCCGGTGGCCGGCTTCGATACGCACCGCGACGCCGGGGTGAAATGGCTGGCGCAACTGGGCCTCAAGCGTGAGCGCGATGACGTGCTGATCACCAATGGCGCGGCCCACGGCATCTTCCTTGCCCTCGCCTCCCTCGCCGGGCCGGACGACGTGGTGCTCTGCGAGCAGCTCACCGACCACGGCGTGATCGGCAATTCCCAGGTGCTCGGCTTCACCCTCAAGGGCGTGGAGATCGACAAGCAAGGCATCGACCCGGAGCACTTCGAAGACCTCTGCGCCAACGAGCGCATCACCGCGCTGGTGTGCACGCCCAACCTGAACAACCCGACCTCCTGCCTGATGCCCGACACGCGCCGCCGCGAGATTGCTGCCATTGCCCAGCGCTATGGCGTGTATGTGATCGAGGACGACGTCTACGGCCCGCTGCTCGGCGAGCGCCGCCCGCCGCCGCTCAGCCATTACCTGCCGGACCTGTCGTTCTACTGCACGAGCTTCACCAAGAGCGTGCTCACCGGCCTGCGCATCGGCTACCTGGCCATGCCGCGACGGCTGGCGCTGCGCACCGAGAGCATCCTGCGGGTGAACAGCTGGATGGGCACGCCGCTGCTGGCGGAAGTGGCGGCGCGCTGGATCCACAACGGCAACGCCGCCGCGCTGATCGGCCTGCAGCGCCGAGTGCTGGAGAAGCGCCAGGGGCTGGTGCGCGAGTACCTCGGCGAGCATCTGCGCGGGTGTGATCCGCATTCGCTGAGCGCGTGGATCGGCATCCCCGAACACTGGGAACTGGACAGCCTGGTGCGCGAGCTGCGTCATCGACACATTGCCGTGACGCCGCCCGATCCGTTCATGGTGCGCGGCACCCCCAGGCCGCGTGCGGTGCGCCTGTGCATGGGCGCTGAATGCAGCGACGAGCGCATGGCGAGCGCTCTGGAAGACATGCGCGAACTGTTCGGGCAGTACCCGAAGATCCACGATTTCTAAGCCCTACGCCGGGCCCGCGCTTGTAGCCGTAGGGCGCATAACGCGCCAGCGTTATCCGCCCTACGGCCTACAGGAAGTTTCGGTGCTCGGGATCGCCCTCACCCCAGCCCTCTCCCAGGGGGAGAGGGAGCCGTACGTGCCGGCTGATGCCGTGGTGTATCTCCTGCGCCGAGCGGTCCCCTCTCCCTCCGGGAGAGGGTTAGGGTGAGGGCAAAGTCCGCAGCGGAGGTGGGCATGAGATTCCAGCAGCAACAATAGACACCTCCGCCCACGACATCGTCCTAGTACATTCATCGCGACAATTTCCCGCCCCTACACTCGGCCCCACTGCATTCCCCGGAGGCCGAGATGGAGCCGATTTCCCCCGTCGAGCTGTACCGCGCACGCCAGCGCATCCAGGGCCTGGTGCGGCAGACGCCGCTGGAGCATTCGCCCAGCCTGTCGCGCCTGCTCGGCGCCCCGGTGTATCTCAAGCTCGAATCGCAGCAGATCACCGGCAGCTTCAAGCTGCGCGGCGCGAGCAATGCGATAGCCCAGCTCGATGACGAGCAGAAGGCCAGGGGCGTCGTCGCCGCCTCCACCGGCAACCACGGCCGGGCGCTGGCCCATGCCGCGCGGGTGCTCGGCGTGCACGCCACCATCTGTCTGTCGCAATTGGTGCCGGCGAACAAGGTCCAGGCAATTCGCGAGCTGGGTGCCGAGGTGTGCATCGTTGGTCACAGCCAGGACGACGCCCAGGCCGAAGCCGAGCGGATTGCCCGCGAGCAGGGCGCGACGCTGCTGCCGCCCTTCGACCATCCGCAGATCATCGCCGGCCAGGGCACCCTCGGTCTGGAAATCCTCGAACAGCTGCCGGACGTGCGCCAGGTGCTGGTGCCGCTCTCCGGCGGCGGCCTGTTCGGCGGCGTGGCGCTGGCACTCAAGCACGTCGACCCGAGCATCCGCGTGCACGGCATCAGCATGCGCCGTGGCGCCGCCATGGCCGCCAGCCTCGCTGCCGGCCACCCCGTGGAAGTGGAAGAGCTGCCGACCCTGGCCGACTCCCTCGGCGGCGGCATCGGCCTGGACAACCGCTACACCTTCGCCCTGGCCCGTGACTACTGCGACCAGTTGCACCTGCTCGACGAGCCCGCCATCGCCGCCGGCATCCGCCACGCCTACCGCGAGGAACGGCAGGTGGTGGAAGGCGCCGCCGCCGTCGGCATCGCCGCCCTGCTGGACGGCCTGATCGCCCCGGTCGGCCCGGTGGTGGTGATCGTCAGCGGCCGCAACATCGCCATCGAACAACACCAGCAAATCCTCGAGGAATCCGCCCATGGCTGACGTCACCCTGCTCAGCGAAGCCGACCTGCGCGCCTGCGTGGCCATCGACCGGGAGAGCCTCGACGCCGTCGAACAGGCCTTCCGCCTGCTCGCCACCGCGCCGGTGGCGATGCCGCCGATCCTTCGCCTGGACGTGCCCGAGCACAACGGCGAAGTCGACGTGAAAACCGCCTACCTGCCCGGCCTGCCGCGCTTCGCCATCAAGGTCAGCCCCGGCTTCTTCGACAACCCCAAGCTCGGCCTGCCCAGTCTCAACGGCATGATGATGCTGCTCTCCTCGCGCACCGGCCTGCTCGACGCGCTGTTGCTGGACAACGGCTACCTCACCGCCGTGCGCACCGCGTGCGCCGGCGCGGTGGCAGCCAAGTGGCTGGCCCGCGAGGAGTCGCGGCAGGTCGCGCTGATCGGAGCCGGCGAGCAGGCGCGGCTGCAGCTCAAGGCGCTGTGCCTGGTGCGGCCCATCGAAGCCGCCAGCGTCTGGGCGCGGGATCTCGACAAGGCGCGGCACTGCGCGCAGGAACTGAGCGCCAGCCTGGGCATTGCGGTCAGCGCCTGCGCCAGCATCGACGAAGCGCTGGAAGGCGCCGACATCGCCATCACCAGCACGCCCAGCCGTGAGCCGCTGATCCAGAAAAAGCACCTGCGCCCCGGCCTGCACATCACCGCCATGGGGTCGGACGCCGAGCACAAGAACGAGATCGCCGCCGACGCCCTGGCGGCGGTGGACTGCTACGTCGCCGACCGCGTCAGCCAGACCCTGGTGCTGGGCGAGCTGCGCCACGCGGTGCAGGCCGGCAACGTCAGCCGGGATGCCGACTTCGCCGAGCTCGGCCAGGTCATCGCCGGGCAGCGCGAAGGCCGCCGCCGTGCCGAAGACATCACTCTCTGCGACCTCACCGGCACCGGCGCGCAGGACACCGCCATCGCCGGCCTGGCTTTCCAGCGGGCGCAGCGGATGGGCAAGGGGTTCCGCTTCAGCAGCTGAAAAAATTTCGTCCCGCTTCGCGGGAAGAGCGCCCTCACCCTAACCCTGGCTGCGCGCCCCGCTCCTGAGGGAGAGGGGGCAGTCCGAGCCGGCTGACATTGCGGCGTCAGCTGGCTCCGATCGGTTCCCTCTCCCGCTTGAGGAGCGGGGCGCGCAGCCAGGGCTGGGGTGAGGGGATTGCACAGGCACGGGTTGTCCGGATGAAGCCCGAAACAGATTCCCCCAAGAGGATTTCCGCATGTCCGAAATCGTCGTCAACCTCCCCTTCAGCCGGGAGGAATACGCCCAGCGTATCGCCAAGGTCCGCGCCAGCATGCTTGAGCGCGGCATCGAACTGCTGCTGGTCACCGACCCGTCGAACATGGCCTGGCTCACCGGCTATGACGGCTGGTCCTTCTACGTGCACCAGTGCGTGCTGCTGGCGCTGGAGGGTGAGCCGGTCTGGTTCGGCCGCGGCCAGGACGCCAACGGTGCGCGGCGCACGGTGTTCATGCAGGCGGACAACATCGTCGGCTACCCCGACCACTACGTGCAGTCCACCGAGCGCCATCCGATGGACTACCTGTCCCGCGAGGTCATCGCCGCGCGCGGCTGGGCCGGCCGGACGATCGGCGTCGAGATGGACAACTACTACTTCAGCGCCGCCGCCTTCCGCTCCCTGCAGGCCAACCTGCCGATTGCCAGGTTTGTCGACGCCACCGCCCTGGTGAACTGGCAGCGCGCGGTGAAATCGCCGCGCGAGATCGAGTACATGCGCATCGCCGCGCGCATCGTCGAGAAGATGCACACGCACATCGTCGAGCGCATCGAACCGGGCATGCGCAAGAACGAGCTGGTGGCCGAGATATACAGCACCGGCATCCTCGGCGCCGACGGCCATGGCGGCGACTACCCGGCCATCGTCCCCTTGCTGCCCACCGGCGCCGACGCCAGCGCACCACACCTGACCTGGGACGACACGCCCTTTGAACGCGGCGCCGGGACCTTCTTCGAGATCGCCGGCTGCTACAGGCGCTACCACTGCCCGCTGTCGCGCACGGTGTTCCTGGGCAAGCCGCCCAAGCACTTCCTCGACGCGGAAAAAGCCGTGGTCGAGGGCATCGCCGCTGGCCTGGACGCAGCCAAGCCCGGCAACACCACCGGCGACATCGCCCGCGCCTTCTTCGGCGTGCTGGAGAAGTTCGGCATCCACAAGGACAGCCGCTGCGGCTACCCCATCGGCATCAGCTACCCGCCGGACTGGGGCGAACGCACCATGAGCCTGCGCCCGAGCGACAACAGCGTGCTCGAGCCAGGAATGACCTTCCACTTCATGCCCGGCCTGTGGATGGACGACTGGGGACTGGAGATCACTGAAAGCATCCTCATCACCGAGCGCGGCGTGGAGACCTTCTGCGACTACCCGCGCCAGCTGTTCGTGAAGGAGTGAGGCGATGACCCAAGCACTCGACAAGCCGCTGCGCGAAAACCCCATCGCCGCCAGCGTCGATTTCCTGCGCGACGGCGTGCAGCACGGCCACCTCAAGCTGCCGTACTCGCGGGACGATTCGGCCTGGGGCGCCGTGATGATCCCGATCTGCGTGGTGAAGAACGGCGATGGTCCCACCGCGCTGCTCACCGGCGGCAACCATGGCGACGAGTACGAGGGCCCGGTGGCGCTCAGCCGCCTGGCCCAGGAGCTGCGCGCCGAGGACATACGCGGCCGGGTGATCATCGTACCGTTCATGAACACCCCGGCGTTCCTCGCCGGCAAGCGCACCTCGCCCATCGACGCCGGCAACCTCAACCGCAGTTTCCCCGGCCGCCCGGACGGCACGGTGACGCAGAAGATCGCCGACTACTTCCAGCGCACCCTGCTGCCGCTGGCGGACGTGGTGCTGGATATCCATTCCGGCGGCCGCACCCTCGACTTCCTGCCCTTCGCCGCCTGCCATGTGCTGCCGGACAAGGCCCAGCAGGAAGCCAGCGAGGCGCTGATGCGTGCCTTTGCCGCGCCCTTCTCCATGCGCATGCTGGAGCTGGACGCGGTGGGCATGTACGACAGCGCCGCCGAGGAGCAGGGCAAGCTGTTCGTCACCACCGAACTGGGTGGTGGTGGTAGCAGCAGCGCACACACCGTGGCCATCGCCCGGCGCGGCGTGCGCAACGTGCTGGTGCAGGCCGGCATCCTGCGCGGCGACCTGGAGCCGGCGCAGTCGGTGATGCTCGACATGCCCGACGGCGACTGCTTCGTCGCCAGTGAACACGGCGGGCTGCTGGAGATGTGTCGCAACCTGGGCGAGAAGGTCGAACGCGGCGAAGTGCTGGCGCGGGTGCACGACGTGCTGCGCACCGGCGCGGCACCCGTGGAGTACCGCGCCAGACGCAGCGGCATCCTTGCCGCGCGGCACTTCCCCGGCCTGGTGCAGAGCGGCGACACCCTCGCGGTGGTTGCCGAGGTGCTCGACTGAGCCGTTCGGGAGGCAAGCATGATCAAGCTCGACCGTTATGACCTGAAGATCCTGCGCATCCTCGCCGGCGATGGGCGCATCACCAAGTCGAGCCTGGCCGAGGCGATCAACCTCTCGGTCAGCCCGGCCTGGGAGCGCGTGCGCAAGCTGGAGGAAGCCGGGCTGATCAAGGGCTACCGCGCGCAGATCGATTGGTCGGCATTGTTCAAACAGCAGCAGGTGCTGGTGGAAATCACCCTGGCGCGCCACACCGCGCAGGACATGAAGCGCTTCGAGCAGCGCCTGCATCAGGCGCCGGAGGTGGGCTTCTGCTACGCCACCGGCGGCGGGGTGGACTACATCGCGATGATCCAGGCCCGTGACATCGACCATTACCAGCGCTTCATCGACCAGTTGCTGCTGGAGGACGTGGGCATCGAGCGCTACTTCACCTACATCGTCACCAAGGTGATCAAGACGCACGAGGCGGCGATCCCCGCCGAGGCGCTGGAGTAGAGCTTTTCGTAGGGCGAATAACCTGGAACAGGTTATCCGCCGTTTCCATCCGGCGGAAATCCATGCGGCGGATAACGCTGACGCGTTATGCGCCCTACGGGCAGCTCGCTCCTACATAAACGCCCGTCGGTGGTTGAACAAAATTTGCGCAACAAATCCTGACTTCCAGGTCCGGATCGTATACAATGCGCGCCGCTCGGCATGGTGCCGGGCATGGGTTCCCTCACCCCATCGACGAAAAAGGCCCAAAGCATGTCGGCATCCCTTCCGGCGGCAAGGCGCGGCGCACTCGCCGGCCTGGTCGCGTTCCACATCCTGATCATCATCGCCAGCAACTACCTGGTGCAGCTGCCAATGACCCTATTTGGCTGGCACACCACCTGGGGCGCGTTCAGCTTCCCGTTCATCTTCCTGGCCACCGACCTCACCGTCCGCCTGCTCGGCAAGCGCCCGGCACGGCTGGTCATCGCGCGGGTGATGATCCCGGCGCTGCTGGCTTCCTACGTGATCTCGGTGATCTTCCAGGAAGGTGCCTTCAGAGGGCTCGCCTCCCTGGGCGAATTCAACACCTTCGTCGCGCGGATATCCCTGGCCAGCTTCCTGGCCTACGTGTTCGGCCAGATCCTCGACATCCAGGTCTTCGACCGCCTGCGGCGCATGCGCCAGTGGTGGATCGCCCCGGTGGTCTCGACCCTGTTCGGCAACCTGCTGGACACCTTCACCTTCTTCTCCATCGCCTTCTGGCACAGCGACAACGCCTTCATGGCCGAGCACTGGGTGGAGATCGCCTGGGTCGACTACGGTGTGAAGCTGGCGGTCATGCTGATGCTCTTCGTGCCGCTCTACGGCATGCTGCTCAGCGCCATCACCCGTAACCTGCGGCGCCAGACCGCTGTCGTCTGACGCCACCCGAAAAAGCCCAACAGCGGCGGCAGAACTGCGAAAAGATTTGCCGCCGCCATCCCCCGCTTAGGAAAAAACCGCGCGCCTCCGGCCCCTAGCATGGTCTCCATGCCAACCGTCCGGGAGCCGCCGCCATGTCCTTCGCCCATCCCCTGCTGTTCAAGTCGCTCTGCTATGTGAATGGCCACTGGCTGCACAGCGCCAGTGGCACCAGCATCGCCGTCGACAACCCCGCCACCCGCGAAGCCATTGGCCATGTGCCGCTGCTCGACCGCGAGCAGATAGTCGCCGCAGTCGACGCCGCCGCTGCCGCCTTCCCCGCCTGGCGAGCCCGCACGCTGGACGAACGCGGCGCACTGTTGCGCCGCTGGGCCGAGCTGATTCGCCAGCATCGCGAGGACCTCGCGCAGATCCTCAGCCTGGAACAGGGCAAGCCGCTGGCCGAAGCCCTCGGCGAGATCGACTACGCCGCCAGCTTCATTCCCTGGTTCGCCGAGGAAGCGCGACGGCTGAACGGCCGCAACATTCCCAGTCACATCCCCAACGCGCACCTGGGTACGGTGGTCGAGCCGGTCGGCGTCGCCGCCCTGCTCACGCCGTGGAACTTCCCCAGCGCGATGATCACCCGCAAGGCCGCTGCCGCCCTGGCCGCGGGTTGCACCGTGGTGGTCAAGCCGGCCCACGAGACGCCCTACTCCGCCTTCGCCCTGGCGCAACTGGCGGAAGAAGCCGGCTTCCCCGCCGGGGTGTTCAACGTGGTGCTGGGCGAGCCGCAGATGGCCATGGAAACCCTGGTCGGCGACACCCGCGTGCGCGCCGTGAGCTTCACCGGCTCGACCCGGGTGGGGAAACTCGTGCTGCAGGCCGCCGCCCGGGACGTGAAGAAAGTCGCGCTGGAACTGGGCGGCAACGCGCCCTTCATCGTGCTGCCTGACGCCGATCTGGAGCAGGCGGTGCAGTTCGCCCTCGACGCCAAGTTCCAGACCTCCGGGCAGGACTGCTGCGCGGCCAACCGCATCCTGGTTGCCCGCGACCTCTACGAACCCTTCCTGCAGCGCTTCGCCCGCGCGGTGCGTGACCTGCGCGTCGGCCCGGCCAGCGACTCGCGCAGCCAGATCGGCCCGCTGATGCACCGGGGCGCCTTCGACGTCACCTGCGAGCGCGTGCAGGACGCCATCGCCCAGGGCGCGCGCCTGCTTGCCGGCGGTGAGCCCCATGCGCTGGGAGGCTGGTTCCATCAGCCGACCGTGCTGGCCGATGTCACGCCGCAGATGCGCATCTGGCGCGAGGAAAACTTCGCCCCCATCGCCGGCATCAGCGCTTACGACGACCTGGACGAAGCCGTCCGGCAGGCCAACGACACCGAGTACGGCCTGGCCGCCTACCTTTGTGGGCAACGCCTGGATCACATCTGGCCGCTGATGCGGCGCCTGGAGTTCGCCATGGTGGCGGTCAACGGCGCCAGGTTCACCGGCCACCCCATTCCCTTCGGCGGCATGAAGGCTTCTGGCCTGGGCCGCGAAGGCGGCAGCGAGGGCTTCGAGCCCTTCGTCGAAACCAAGTACTTCGCCCTGCACCACGGCGCCATCTGACCGGGAGACCACCGCCATGACCGACTACGCCAAGCTGTTCGAAGACGACCGCGCGCACTTCATGCACCCCTCGACCCACGCCCACGATCACGCCAGCGGCGCGTTGCCGGGGCGGATCATCACCGGCGCCTCGGGCGTGCGCATCCGCGACCACCAGGGCCGCGAGCTGCTTGACGCCTTCGCCGGGCTGTACTGCGTGAACATCGGCTACGGCCGCACCGAAGTCGCCGACGCGATCCATGCGCAGGCTACGCAGCTGGCCTACTACCACACCTATGTGGGCCACTCCTCCGAGGCGATCATCGAGCTGTCCGCGCGGATCATCCGCGACTGGGCGCCAGCGGGCATGAAGAAGGTCTACTACGGACTCTCCGGCTCCGACGCCAACGAGACCCAGGTCAAGCTGGTGCGCTACTACAACAACGTGCTGGGCCGGCCGCAGAAGAAAAAGATCATCTCGCGCCAGCGCGGTTACCACGGCTCGGGCATCGTCACCGGCAGCCTCACCGGGCTGGCGAGCTTCCACCAGCACTTCGACCTGCCGGTGGAGGGCGTCAAGCACACCCTCTGCCCGCACTTCTACAAGGCCCCGGCCGGCATGGACGAAGCCAGTTTCGTGCGTCATTGCGCCCAGGAACTGGAGAACCTGATCCTCGCCGAAGGGCCGGACACGGTCGCGGCCTTCATCGGCGAACCGGTGATGGGCACCGGTGGCATCATCGTCCCGCCCAAGGGCTACTGGGAGGCGATCCAGGCGGTGCTGGCGAAGTACGACGTGCTGCTGATCGCCGACGAGGTGGTCTGCGCCTTTGGCCGCGTCGGCGACAAGATGGGCAGCCAGCGCTACGGCATGCGTCCGGACCTGATCACCACCGCCAAGGGCCTGACCAGCGCCTATGCGCCGCTGTCGGCGGTGATAGTCGGCGAAAGGGTGTGGGACGTGATCGACAGCGCGTCGAGCCGCGAAGGCGCCATGGGTCACGGCTGGACCTACTCCGGTCACCCCATCTGTGCGGCGGCGGCGCTGGCCAACCTGGACATCCTCGAGCGCGAGAACATCACCGCCAATGCGGCGGAAGTCGGCGGCTACCTCAACCAGCAGCTGCGCCAGACCTTCGAGGGCCATCCGCTGGTGGGCGAGGTGCGCGGCGACGGCATGCTGGCGGCGCTGGAGTTCATGGCCGACCGCGAGGCGCGCAAGCCTTTCGACCCGTCCCTGAAAGTCGGCCCGAAGGTTTCGGCGGCCTGCCTGGAACGCGGCATGATCGCCCGCGCCATGCCCCACGGCGACATCCTCGGCTTCGCCCCGCCGCTGGTGCTGACCCGCGCCGAAGCGGACGAGGTCGTCGGTATCGCCAAGGCGGCGGTGGATGCGGTGGCTGCGGAGGTGCTGTAAAGGCTCTTCATAGGAGCGGACTCATCCGCGATGTGCCACCGGCCAGCTCGGAGCGGCCGGCAATCGATCGCGGACGAAGTCCGCTCCTACGCTCCCTGTCGCCTTGAATTGGCGGCGATAAAAAGGGCGCTTACGCGCCCTTTGTCTTATCCAGCTTGCGCAGGAACACCGTCATTTCCTTCTCCGCCTGCTTGTCGCCATGGGCTTGTGCAGCGGCCAGACCATCGGTCCAGGCCGTGCGCGCGCCATCCAGGTCACCCTGGGCCTGCAGCGCCTTGCCCAGCAGCTTCCAGGCGGCGGAGTACTTCGGGTCCTGCTGCACGCAGCGGCGCAGGTGCTCGGCGGCCCTGGCGGCGTCGCCGGCGTCCAGGTAGCCCTTGCCCAGGCCGAAGCGCAGCAGCGAGTTGTCCACGCCCTTGGCGAGCATCTTTTCCAGCGAGTCGATCATGGCGAGCCTCCGTCAGCAGGCCGCCATTGTGCCTCATTCAAGTGCGCCAGAAGGCGGGCGTCAGCAGGATCAGCAGGGAGAACACCTCCAGTCGCCCCAGCACCATGGCCAGGCTCAGCACCAGCTTGGCGCTGGCCGGCAGGCTGCCGTAGTGCACTGCGGCCTCGCCCAGTGCCGGGCCCAGGTTGTTCAGGCAGGAAGCAAGCGTGGAGAACGCGGTGAGCTGATCCACGCCCAGCGCCAGCAGCACCAGCATCAGGCTGACGAAGGTGAGCAGGTAGATCGAGAAGAACGCCCACACCGACTCCACCACGCGATCAGGCACGGTGCGCCGCCCCAGCTTCACCAGGAACACCCCGTTGGGATGCAGCAGGCGCAGGAATTCGCGCATGCCCTGGCGGTACACCAGCAGCATGCGCATCACCTTCATGCCGCCGCCGGTGGAGCCGGCGCAGGCGCCGATGAAGGTGCTGTAGAGCAGCAGGTAGGGCAGCAGGGTCGGCCAGCTGCTGAAGTCGGCCAGGCCGAAGCCGGTGGTGGTCGCCACCGAGACCACCATGAACGCGGCGTAGCGGATCGACTGCAGCGGCGAGTCGTAGTGGTGCTTGAGGATCAGCGTCGCCGCGGTGATCAGGAACAGCACCAGCAGGATGCCGAGGTAGGCCCGGCACTCGGTGTCCTTCAGGTAGTGCCGCAGGCTGCGCTGGCGCCAGGCGAGGAAGTGCAGGCTGAAGTTGATCCCGGAAATCACCAGGAAGGTCATGCAGATCAGCTCGATCAGCGGGCTGTCGAAGTAACCGATGCTGGCGTCATGGGTGGAAAAGCCACCGATGGCGATGGTCGAGAAGCTGTGGCCGACCGCGTCGAACAGGTTCATGCCGGCCGCCCAGTAGGCCAGCGCGCAGGCCAGGGTCAGGCCGCAGTAGAGGAACCACAGGGTCTTGGCGGTATCGGCGATGCGCGGCGAGAGCTTGTGGTCCTTCAGCGGGCCGGGCATTTCCGCGCGGTACAGCTGCATGCCGCCGATGCCCAGCATCGGCATCACCGCCACGGCCAGCACCACGATGCCCATGCCCCCCAGCCATTGCAGCTGCTGGCGGTAGTAGAGGATCGCGTGCGGCAGCGTATCGAGCCCGGTGAGCACGGTGGCGCCGGTGGTGCTGAGGCCGGAGAAGGACTCGAACAGCGAATCGACCACACCCATGTGCGGTGCGTCCGACAGGGCGAAAGGCAAGGCGCCGAACGAGCCCAGCACTATCCAGAACAGCGCCGTCACCAGGTAGCCGTCGCGGATGCGCAAATCCTGCTTGTGCCGACGGCACGGCCACCAGATGGCGAAGCCGGTCAGCAGCGTGACCAGGAACGACAGCGCGAAGGGCTGCCACGAACGCTCGGCGTAATGAAGGTCCACGAGCAGCGGCGGCAGGTGCGTGGCGCTGAACAGCATCAGCAGCACGCCGAGGATTCGACCGATGGAGGAGTAGCGCATGACCGGAGGCAGGCAAGCTGGAACAGGCCGCGCAGGGTGACAAGGGAAGCGGGTTGGCGCAGTAGGACCTGTCTGAAACCGCCTCGGATTGATCTGGCGGGCCACCCAAGGGTGGCCCGCCCCAGGATCAGAAGAAGGTCAGGCCGGCCTGGAACAGCCGCTCGACGTCGCGGATGCGCTTCTTGTCCACCACGAAGAGGATCACGTGGTCGCCGGATTCGATCTTCGTCTCGCCGTGGGCGATCAGCACGTCGTCGTCGCGGATCACCGCGCCGATCGTAGTGCCCGGTGGCAACTGCACCTCGTTGATCTTGCGGCCGATCACCTTGCTCGACTTGGCGTCGCCGTGGGCGACCACTTCGATGGCCTCGGCGGCGCCGCGGCGCAGGGAGTGCACGCTCTCGATGTCGCCGCGACGCACGTGGGTCAGCAGGGTGCCAATGGTGGCCAGCTGCGGGCTGATGGCGATGTCGATCTCGCCGCCCTGCACCAGGTCGACGTAGGCGGGGTTGTTGATCAGCGTCATCACCTTGCGCGCGCCCAGGCGCTTGGCCAGCAGCGAGGACATGATGTTGGCCTCGTCGTCGTTGGTCAGGGCGAGGAACAGGTCGGTGTCGCCGATGTTCTCCTCCAGCAGCAGGTCGCGGTCCGAGGCGCTGCCCTGCAGCACGATGGAGCTGTCCAGGCTGTCGGACAGGTGCCGGCAGCGGGCCGGGTTCATCTCGATGATCTTCACCTGGTAGCGGCTCTCGATGGCCTCGGCCAGGCGCTCGCCGATGTTGCCTCCGCCGGCGATGATGATCCGCTTGTAGCTGTCCTCGAGCCGGCGCATCTCGCCCATCACGGCACGGATGTGGGCCTTGGCGGCAATGAAGAAGACCTCGTCGTCGGCCTCGATCACCGTGTCGCCCTGGGGAATGATCGGCCGGTTGCGCCGGTAGATCGCCGCCACGCGGGTATCGGCGTTGGGCATGTGCTCGCGCAGCTGGCGCAGCTCCTGCCCCACCAGTGGGCCGCCATAGTAGGCGCGGATGCCCACCAGCTGTGCCTTGCCCTCGGCGAAGTCGATCACCTGCAGGGCGCCGGGGTACTCCACCAGGCGCTTGATGTAGTTGGTCACCACCTGTTCGGGGCTGATCAGCACGTCGACCGGGATCGCCTCGTTGTCGAACAGCCCGGCGCGGGTCAGGTACGCCGCCTCGCGCACGCGGGCGATGCGGGTGGGAGTGTTGAACAGGGTGTAGGCGACCTGGCAGGCCACCATGTTCACCTCGTCGCTGTTGGTCACCGCCACCAGCATGTCGGCGTCGTCGGCGCCGGCCTGGCGCAGCACGGTGGGGAACGAGGCCTTGCCGTGGACGGTGCGGATGTCCAGGCGGTCGTTGAGGTCGCGCAGGCGTTCGCCGTCGGTATCGACGACCGTGATGTCGTTGGCTTCGCTGGCGAGGTGCTCGGCCAGAGTGCCGCCGACCTGGCCGGCACCGAGGATGATGATTTTCATGAGAGCTCTTTGTTGACTCCTTAACGGAGGGATTGCGAGCTAGAACGAGACTAGGAAGAGTGCGGTTTGGAAGCGGAGTTTACGAATGTAAATGAGCATTCGAAACCGTGCTCTGACGACGTATCGTCGACGCGCAGCAGCCCGTGTTGCTTAGCGCGCCGAGATCTTGATGAGCTTGGCATAATAGAAGCCGTCATGCCCGCCGTCCTGCGGCAGCAGCTGGCGGCCATGGGGTTGCTTGACGCCCCACGGTCCGGGCAGGTCCAGCTCGCGGGCACCGGGGGTGCGACCGAGGAACGCAGCGATCTGCTCGCTGTTCTCCTGCGGCATCACCGAGCAGGTCGCATAGACCAGCACGCCGCCGACTTCGAGGGTCGCCCACAGCGCGTCGAGCAGTTCGCCTTGCAGCTGTGCCAGCGCCTCGATGTCCTCGGCGGTGCGGGTCAGCTTGATGTCCGGGTGCCGGCGGATCACACCGGTGGCGGAGCACGGTGCGTCCAGCAGGATGCGCTGGAACGCCTTGCCGTCCCACCACTTGGCGGTATCGCGGGCGTCGGCGGCGAACAGTTCGGCCGAAAGCTGCAGGCGGGCAAGGTTCTCCCGTACGCGCACCAGGCGGCTTTCTTCCAGGTCCACGGCAACCACGCCAGCCAGCGCCGGCTCGGCTTCCATCAGGTGGCAGGTCTTGCCGCCGGGGGCGCAGCAGGCGTCCAGCACGCGCTGGTTCGGCGCCAGCTCCAGCAGGTCGGCAGCCAGTTGCGCGGCCTCGTCCTGCACGCTGACGCGGCCTTCGGCGAAGCCGGGCAGCTCGCGCACGTCGCACGGCTGCACAAGATTGATGCCGTCGCGGCTGAACGCGCAGGCGGTCGCTTCGAAGCCGACGCGGTTCAGCTCTTCCAGATAGTCATCGCGACTGCCATGGCGGCGGTTCACCCGCAGGGTCATTGGCGGGTGCGCGTTGTTGGCGGCGCAGATCGCTTCGAACTGTTCCGGCCAGGACTTCTTCAGGGCCTTCTGCAGCCAGCGCGGGTGCGCCAGGCGCGCGGCCGGGTCCTTGTCGACCTCGGCCAGCAGGCTTTCGCTCTCGCGCTGGGCGCGGCGCAGCACGGCGTTGAGCAGGCCCTTGGCCCAGGGCTTCTTCAGCTTGTCCGCGCAGCCGACGGTCTCGCCGATCGCCGCGTGCGGGGGAATACGGGTGTAGAGCATCTGGTACAGACCGACCAGCAGCAGGGCCTCGACGTCACGGTCGCCGGCCTTGAACGGCTTCTGCAGCAGGCGTGCAGCGAGGGTGGACAGGCGCGGCTGCCAGCGGGCGCTGCCGAAGGCCAGCTCCTGCACCAGGCCACGGTCGCGCGGCTCGACGTTTTCCAACTGGGTCGGCAGCGAGCTGCCCAGCGAGGCGCGGCCGGCGAGCACGGCGGCCAGCGCGCGGGCGGCTGCCAGACGGGGATTGGTACTCATGCGCCCAGCACCTGTCCTGGCGCGAACTGCTCGCGACGGCTGTTGAACAGGTCGGCGAAGGCCAGCGGCTTGCCGCCGGGCAGTTGCAGGCGGGTCAGCAGCAGCGCGCCTTCACCGCAGGCGACCAGCAGACCTTCGCGGCTGGCGTCGAGGATCTGGCCGGGCTCGCCCTTGCCTTCTGCCGGCTTGGCGCCGAGCACTTTCAGCGCGGCTTCGCCGAGGGTGGTGTGGCAGACCGGCCAGGGCGTGAAGGCGCGGATGCGGCGCTCCAGCTCGTCGGCCGGGCGCAACCAGTCGATGCGCGCCTCTTCCTTGTTCAGCTTGTGCGCGTAGGTGGCCAGGGCGTCGTCCTGCACCTCGCCCTTGAGCGTGCCGGCGGCGAGGCCGGCGATGGCCTCGACCACGGCCTTCGGGCCGAGCTCGGCGAGACGGTCATGCAGGCTGCCGCCGGTGTCATCGGCGGAAATCAGCGTGCTGACCTTGAGCAGCATCGGCCCGGTGTCCAGGCCCGCTTCCATCTGCATCACGGTCACGCCGCTCTGGGCGTCGCCGGCTTCCACCGCGCGCTGGATAGGCGCGGCGCCGCGCCAGCGGGGCAGCAGGGAGGCGTGGCTGTTGATGCAGCCCAGGCGCGGGATATCCAGCACCAGCTGCGGCAGGATCAGCCCGTAGGCCACCACCACCATCAGGTCCGGCTTGAGCGCGGCCAATTCGGCCTGGGCGGCGGGGTCGCGCAGGGTAGGCGGCTGCAGAACCGGCAGGCCGTTCTCCAGGGCGAGCTGCTTGACCGGGCTGGGCATCAGCTTCTGGCCACGGCCGGCCGGGCGATCCGGCTGGGTGTAGACGGCGACGATCTCATGGGGAGTATCGAGCAGGGCCTTGAGGTGTTCGGCGGCGAATTCCGGGGTGCCGGCGAAAACGATGCGCAGTCTCTGACTCATATCGGGCTCACAAAAAAGCTCTCTATGAAAGAGCTGGCGGGGCTTGCCGGGGCAAGCCTTTGGGGGATGGGGTCACGCCTGTTGCCGGTGCTGCTTTTCCAGCTTCTTGCGGATGCGGTCGCGCTTGAGGTTGGACAGGTAGTCGACGAACAGCTTGCCGTTGAGGTGATCGCACTCGTGCTGGATGCACACTGCGAGCAGGCCTTCGGCCTCTTCCTCGAACGGATTGCCGTCGCGGTCCTGGGCCTTGATCCGCACTTTCTGCGGACGGTCTACATTTTCGTAGAAGCCGGGCACCGACAGGCAGCCTTCCTGGTACTGGTCCATTTCCTCGGTGAGGAATTCGAACTCGGGGTTGATGTAGACCCGGGGTTCGGACTTGTCCTCGGACAGGTCCATCACCACGACGCGCTTGTGCACGTTGATCTGCGTGGCGGCCAGGCCAATACCCGGCGCCTCGTACATGGTCTCGAACATGTCGTCGATCAGCGTGCGCAGGGCGTCATCGAAGACCGTGACGGGCTTGGCGATGGTCCGCAGGCGCGGATCGGGGAATTCGAGAATGTTCAGAATGGCCATATACGTTTGTGATGCACTTGTGGAATAAAGTCAAAATCGGCTGCTAATATGCTGAGCAGCATCGAAAAACGCTGGAAAGCGCGGTAGGGGCGGCTTCCAGGCGTTTCATGTGTACACATAATAAAGGGATTCACCGCATGAGGAAAACACTACTCGCCCTGCTGCTGCTCGCCGCAGGCGGGGTGGCGCAGGCTGCCGTGCAGCTCAAGGAAGGCCATCCGGATCGCTATACCGTAGTGAAGGGCGACACCCTCTGGGACATCTCCGGCAAGTTCCTCAGCAAGCCGTGGAAGTGGCCGGAAATCTGGCAGGTGAATCCGCAGATTCAGAACCCGCACCTGATCTATCCGGGTGACGTGCTGAGCCTCACTTACATCGACGGCCAGCCACGCCTGATGCTCAACCGCGGCGAGTCGCGCGGGACCATCAAGCTGTCGCCGCGGGTACGCAGCACCCCGATCGCCGAGGCGATCCCGACCATCCCGCTGGACAAGATCAACGCCTTCCTGCTGTCCAACCGCATCGTCGACAGCTCTGACGAATTCGCCAACGCCCCCTATGTGGTTGCGGGTGACGCCGAAAGCGTGATCAGCGGCGCCGGCGACCGCGCCTACGCTCGCGGCAACTCGCTGTCCGAAGAGAGCAGCTACGGCATCTTCCGCCAGGCCAAGGTCTACACTGACCCGGAAACCAACGAAGTCCTGGGCGTCGACGCCATGGACGTCGGCAGCGCCAACGTCACGGCGAAGGAACGCGATATCGCTACCCTGAACCTGACCCGCACCACCCAGGAAGTCCGTTCGGGCGACCGCCTGTTCCCCACCGAGGAACGCGCGATCACTTCGACCTTCATGCCCAGCGAGCCGAGCACCCCGATCAAGGGCACCATCATCGACGTGCCGCGCGGCGTGACGCAGATCGGCAAGTACGACGTGGTGACCATCGACAAGGGCGCCCGCGATGGTCTGGCCGAAGGCAACGTGCTGGCGATCTACAAGCTGGGCGAAACCGTGCGCGACCGCGTCACCGAAGACATGGTGAAGATCCCGGACGAGCGCTCGGGCCTGGTGATGATCTTCCGCACCTACAACCGCCTGAGCTACGGCCTGGTGCTGACCGCCACCCGTTCGCTCGAGGTCAACGACCGCGTTCAGAATCCATGATGCGCGCATGACCTGAAGAAAACCCCGCTCCGGCGGGGTTTTTTGTGGGCGCGATCCGGAAGGGTCCGACAGCGGGGGCTACGGCTGGCGCGGCATAGTCCGGGCGTCTGCCCCACGCCCAGGACTGCGCCATGCCCCAAGACCCGACTCTCTCCCCGTCCGAACTCGAAGCACGGCTGCGCCTGCACGGCCTGCCTGAGTTGGGCCCCCGGCGCTTTCGCCGCCTGCTGGAGGCCTTCGGCTCGGCTTCCGCCGCGATGAGTGCGCCCGCGGCTGCCTGGCGCTCCCTGGGGTTGCCCGCCGTCTGCGCAGAGCCACGCCGCGATGCTTCCATCCGTGAACAGGCGGCGCAGGCGCTGCGCTGGCTGGAAGCACCGGAGCATCATCTGGTCATGTGGGACGCCCCCGGTTACCCCGCTCTGCTCGCCGAGCTGGATGATGCACCGCCGCTGTTGTTTCTGGCTGGCGATCCGGGGCTGCTGGAACGCCCGCAACTGGCGATGGTCGGCAGCCGCCGGGCCAGCAAGCCGGGCCTGGATACCGCTCGGGCGTTCGCCCGCAGCCTGGCCGGCGGAGGCTTCGTGATCACCAGCGGGCTGGCGCTGGGTATCGACGGTGCAGCCCATGAAGGGGCGCTGGAGGCCGCAGGAAAGACGGTGGCGGTGCTGGGCACGGGCCTGGAGCACCTCTACCCGCGTCGCCACCTCGGGCTGGCGAAACGCATCGTCGAGCAGGGCGGCGCGGTGATCTCCGAACTGCCGCTGGACTGCGCACCCCAGGCTTCGAACTTCCCGCGGCGCAACCGGATCATCAGTGGCCTGTCACTGGGCACCCTGGTGGTGGAAGCCAGCCCCTCGAGCGGGTCGCTGATCACGGCGCGGCTGGCTGCAGAGCAGGGCCGCGAGGTCTATGCGATTCCCGGCTCCATCCATCATCCCGGCGCGCGTGGCTGCCACGAGCTGATCCGCCAGGGAGCGATGCTGGTGGAAACGGTCGAGCACATCCTCGAAGGCTTGCAGGGGTGGACGCACGCTGCGCCGACAGTAGAGGTCGCGCCAGCCTTGCCGCCTCACCCACTGGTCGACCTGCTGCGCGCGGCACCGCAAAGCAGCGAGCAGCTGGCGTTGCGCAGCGGCCTGCAGCTGCCGCAGCTGCTGGCGGAACTCACCGAGCTGGAGCTGGACGGGCGGGTGGCCTGCGAGGCCGGCGTCTGGGTGCATCGAGCCCCCTGAGCACGTAAACTGCCGCGCATCGCAGATCCGAGGACTTCACGATGTACAGCAACTGGCGTACCCAGCGCATGGCCCAGGTCGTGCGCGACGGCGGTGTGATCGCTTACCCGACCGAAGCCGTCTGGGGCCTGGGCTGCGACCCATGGAGCGCCGACGCCGTGTACCGCCTGCTGGCGATCAAGGCGCGCCCGGTGGAAAAGGGCATGATCGTGGTGGCCGGCGACATCCGCCAGTTCGACTTCCTCCTCGAAGACCTGCCCGAGGCCTGGCAGGACAAGCTCGCCAACAGCTGGCCCGGCCCGAATACCTGGCTGGTGCCGCACCAGGGGCGCCTGCCCGAGTGGGTAACCGGCGAGCACGAGACCGTCGCCCTGCGCGTCACCGACCACCCGCTGGTACGCGAACTGTGCCGCTTCACCGGCCCGCTGATCTCCACCTCTGCCAACCCCGCCGGCCGCCCTGCCGCGCGCAGCCGCCTGCGCGTCGAGCAGTATTTCCGTGGCGAGCTGGATGGTGTGCTCGGTGGCGCCCTGGGCGGGCGCCGTAATCCGAGCCTGATCCGCGATCTGCGTACCGGCGAGACCGTCAGGCCCTCCTGACTCTGTAAGGGCCCCGTCCTGCCTACGGATACATTCCTTACGGCAGCAGGATGGTCGACCCGGTGGTGCGCCGCGCCGCCAGTTCGGTTTGCGCCTTGGCCGCCTCGGCCAGGGCGAAGCGCTGGTTGATCTCCACTTTTACCTTGCCGCTGGTGATCATGCCGAACAGGTCGTCGGCCATCGCCTGCAGGCGCTCCGGCGTACTGGCATAGCCGAATAGCGTCGGCCGGGTGACGTAGAGCGAGCCCTTCTGCGACAGGATGCCCAGGTTTACCCCGTCCACCGGGCCGGAGGCGTTGCCGAAACTCACCACCAGGCCACGCTGGGCGGTGCAGTCCAGCGAGGTCAGCCAGGTGTCCTTGCCCACCGAGTCGTAGACCACCGGGCACTTCTTGCCGTCGGTGAGTGCGAGCACGCGCTCGACCACGTTCTCGTGGCTGTAGTCGATAGTTGCCCAGGCGCCGTGGGACTTCGCCAGCTCCGCCTTGGCGGCGGAGCTCACGGTGCCGATCAGGTGCGCGCCGATGGCCTTCGCCCACTGGCAGGCGATCAGCCCGACGCCGCCGGCCGCCGCGTGCCAGAGGATGGTCTGGCCCGGCTGCACGTTGTAGGTCTGGCGCAGCAGGTACTGCACGGTCAGGCCCTTGAGCATGACCGCGGCGGCTTGCTCGAAGGTGATTGCATCCGGCAGCTTCACCACGCTGGCCGCCGGCAGCGTGTGCTGCTCGCTGTAGGCGCCCAGCGGGCCGGTGGCGTAGCCGACGCGGTCGCCGACCTTCACGTTGGTCACCGCGCTACCCACTGCCTCCACCTCGCCGGCGCCTTCGGTGCCGACCCCGGCGGGCATGCTCGGCGCGGGGTACAGGCCGCTGCGGTAGTAGGTGTCGATGAAGTTCAGGCCGATGGCGCGGTTGCGCACCCGGACCTCGTTCGGGCCCGGCTCGGCCGGGGTGTAGTCGACGATTTCGAGGACTTCCGGGCCGCCGGTCTTGGCGAATTGAACACGCTTGGCCATGTCGCTCTCCTGAGGGCGCGAGGCTCTGCCTCGCCGGGGAAAAGACTTTCATCCAAGCCGCACGCATGACGGGCGTCAAGACCAGCTTTGCCAGCTCCGATGGTATGCTTGCCCCCGTTTTCGTACCTGAACCCCGCTCCGGCCCGCGCCACGCGTGGCTTTCCCGCTCCAAGGTGATTCTCGTGACCGACCGCATCGAGGCCGTGAAGGCCTACCTGCTCGACCTGCAAGACCGCATCTGCGCCGCACTCGAAGCCGAGGACGGCAGCGCTCGTTTCGTCGAGGACGCCTGGCAGCGGCCGGCGGGCGGTGGTGGTCGGACGCGGGTGATCGGCGATGGCGCGCTGATCGAGAAGGGCGGCGTGAACTTCTCCCACGTGTTCGGCGCCGGTTTGCCGCCGAGTGCCAGCGCGCACCGTCCGGAACTCGCCGGGCGCGGCTTCCAGGCGCTGGGCGTGTCGCTGGTGATCCACCCGACCAACCCCCACGTGCCGACCTCCCACGCCAACGTGCGCTTCTTCATCGCCGAGAAGGAAGGCGAGGAAGCGGTCTGGTGGTTCGGCGGCGGCTTCGACCTGACGCCCTACTACGCCCATGAGGAAGACTGTGTGCTCTGGCACCAGGTCGCCCGCGACGCCTGTGCGCCCTTCGGCGAGGACGTCTACCCGCGCTACAAGGAATGGTGCGACCGTTACTTCCACATCAAGCACCGCAACGAACCGCGCGGTGTCGGCGGCCTGTTCTTCGACGACCTGAACCAGTGGGACTTCGACACCAGCTTCGCCTTCCTGCGTGCCATCGGCGATGCCTATATCGACGCCTACCTGCCCATCGTGCGCAAGCGCAAGGACACCCCCTACACCGAGCAGCAGCGTGAATTCCAGGCTTTCCGCCGCGGCCGCTACGTCGAGTTCAACCTGGTCTACGACCGCGGCACCCTGTTCGGCCTGCAGTCGGGCGGGCGCACCGAGTCGATCCTCATGTCGCTGCCGCCGCAGGTGCGCTGGGGCTACGACTGGAAACCCGAGCCGGGCAGCGAAGAGGCGCGCCTGACCGAGTACTTCCTCACCGATCGGGACTGGCTGGCGCAGGCCTGAGTCGAACTCTCGCGAACCTGCAGGAGCGCCCCATGGGCCCGCTCCTACAGGGTGGGTACGCTGGTAGAAACCCGGCAATCCCGAGCCTTTCCATCATTTTTGTCCCAGGATTCTGAATGGACCGCTACTGCGTCTTCGGCAACCCCATCGGCCACAGCAAGTCGCCGCAGATCCACCGTCTGTTCGCCGAGCAGACCGGCCAGGCGCTGAGCTATGACACGCGACTGGCGCCGCTGGACGACTTCGCCGGGAACGCCCGCGAGTTCTTCGCCGAGGGCCTGGGTGGTAACGTCACCGTGCCGTTCAAGGAAGACGCCTACCGCCTGGCCACCGAGCTGAGCGAGCGCGCGCGCCGGGCGGGTGCGGTGAATACCCTGAAGAAGCTTGAAGGTGGCGGGCTGCTGGGCGACAACACCGACGGCGCCGGGCTGACCCGCGACCTCACGGTGAACCACGGCGTCGTCCTGCGTGGTGCGCGCATCCTGGTGCTGGGCGCCGGTGGCGCGGTGCGCGGCATCCTCGAACCCTTCCTCGGCCAGCAGCCGGCCGGCATCGTCATCGCCAACCGTACGGCGGCCAAGGCCGAACAGCTGGCGGAAGCCTTCAAGGACCTGGGCCCGGTGAGCGGTGGCGGCTTCGACCTGCGCGCCGAGCCCTTCGACCTGATCGTCAACGGCACCTCGGCCTCCCTGGCCGGCGAGCTGCCGCCCATCGATCCTTCGCTGATCAAGCCGGGGCATACCGTCTGCTACGACATGATGTACGGCAAGGACGTGACGGCCTTCAACCGCTGGGCCGCCGAACACGGTGCGGCGCGCTGCATCGACGGGCTGGGCATGCTGGTCGAGCAGGCGGCGGAAGCCTTCCTGCTGTGGCGCGGCGTGCGCCCGGATTCGGCGCCGGTGCTGGAGGAGTTGCGCCGTCAGCTCAAGGGCTGATCGGGGCTCCCCCTGGGTTACTCCTGCGCTCGGATCAGCCCTCACCCTAACCCTGGCTGCGCGCCCCGCTCAGAGGGAGAGGGGACCGTTCGGTGCCGGATGAAACCACAGCGTCAGCCGGCACGATTTGCTCCCTCTCCCTGAGGGAGAGGGCTGGGGTGCGGGGGACAGCGCCAGCACGGAATCATCCGGTGAAGGACGGGCGCTCCTGTAACGGGGCACCCCAACCCCAAAGGTGCGAAGCAAAAGCGCACACCTACTCCTCGACCAGCAACACCCCGCCCTTCCCCATCTGTCTTTCCAGCTCCGCGCGCACCCGTGGCCGGGCGTTGCGCAGCACCAGGCTGCGGCCTTCGCTGGCCAGGCGGCGGGCTTCCTGCTGGAGCATCTGCGCACCGGCGAAGTCGATGAAGTTCACGTGGTGGGCGTCCAGTACCAGGCGCTCGCCACGGCTGTGCTGCATCAGTTTCTGCAGGTAGTCGCAGGCGCCGAAGAAGATCGAGCCTTCGATGCGCAACACTGCCTCGTCCTCCTTCTCCCACTGCTGCACGCGCGGCTGTGAGGTGCGCTTGAGGTAGAAGAACAGCGACGCCAGCACGCCGGCGTAGATGGCGTTCTGCAGCGGCAGCAGCAGGGTGGCGGCGAGGGTCAGCAGCATCACCAGGGATTCCGCTCGGCTGCCTTTCCACAGTGCGCGCAGCGCGGGGCGATCGATCAGGTTCCAGCAGATCAGCAGGATGCCGGCGGCCATCGCCGGCAGCGGGATATGGGTGATCAGGCCGGCGCCGGCCACTGCCAGCAGCGCGACCCACAGCGCCGAGAAGACCCCGGCCAGCGGCGTGCGTGCCCCGGCATCCTGGTTCAGTCCGGAACGGGTGAAGGAGCCGGCGGACAGTGTGCCGGACAGCCACGGCCCGATCAGGTTGGACAGCCCCTGCGCGCGCACTTCCTGGTTGGCGTCCAGCGCCTGGTGCGAGCGCGCCGCCAGGGCGCGGGCAATCGACAGGCTGGTGACCAGCCCGAGCATACCGCAGGCCACGGCGGCGGGGAGCAACTGGGCGATGGCGGAGAGGTCGAACGACAATGCGCTGAGCGGTGGCAGCGCGCTGCGGAAGGCAGCCACCCTGGCCACCTCGGCAAAGGTCGTCGGCATCGCCCAGACCAGCGCGCCAGCGCCGAACAGGCCGACCAGCAATGCCGGCCCGCGCCGCCACAGGCGTTTGACGATCAGGCTCAGCACCAGGCTGAACAGTCCCACCAGCAGCGATGGCCCGTGGAACTGCGGCAGCTTCCACCAGAGCGCGGCGGCGCTGGTCAGCGCGGTGGCCTGCCCCGCTGCACTGATGCCGAGCAGGTACGGCAACTGGCCGATCACGATCACCAGTGCGGCGCCACAGGTGAAGCCGAGCAGCACCGAGTGCGAGACGAAGTTCACCAGCACGCCGAAGCGCAGCATGCCCAGCAGCCACTGGAACAGCCCGGCGAGGAAGGTCAGCAGCAGCGCGTACTGGATGAACTGCGCGCTGCCCGGCGGCGCCAGCGGGGCGATGGCGGTGAACAGCACCACCGAGATCGCCGCCGTCGGCCCGCCGACCATGTGTTTCGACGAACCCCATAGACAGGCGATCAGCACCGGCAGCATCGCCGCGTAGAGCCCGTATTCCGCCGGCAACCCGGCGATCAGTGCGTAGGCCATGGACTGCGGCAGGGCGAGCACCGCGCCGGAGAGTCCGACTCCCAGGTCGCGGCGCAGGTCGCGCGCGCTGACCTGGGGCAGCCAGGCGAGGAACGGCAGCAGGCGGATCAGGCGCTCCATCGACGGCCTACAGCTTGGCCTTCACGGCAGCCAGCGCGTCGCCGCCGTCGCGGGTCTTCACGCCCTGCAGCCAGGTGTCGAGGCTCTGCGGGTTGGCCTTGATCCAGGCTTTCACCGCGTCGGGGTTCTTCACGTTCTTCTCCAGCACTTCGGCCATGATGGCGTTCTCCATCTTCAGGTCGAACGACAGGTTGGCCAGCAGCTTGCCGCTGTTCGGGCATTGCTCGGTGTAGCCGTTGCGGGTCACGGTGAACACGCTGCCGGTGCTGCCGAAGTACTTCTCGCCGCCGGTGAGGTACTTCATGTCGTACTTCACGTTCATCGGGTGCGGCGTCCAGCCGAGGAACACCACCCAGCGCTCGCGCTTCACTGCGCGGCCGACCTCGGCGAGCATCGCTTGTTCGCTGGATTCCACCAGCTTCCAGTCGCCCAGGCCGAACTCGTCGGCGCTGATCATTTTCTGGATCGACTGGTTGGCCGGCGCGCCGGAGCCGATGCCGTAGACCTTCCTGTTGAACTGCTCGGCGTGCTTGTCGAGGTCGTCGAAGGTCTTCACCCCGGCGTTCCACACGTAGGTCGGCACCGCCAGGGTGAATTCGGTGCCCTGCAGGTTCTTCGCCAGCTGGGTGACCTGCTGGCTGGCGATGAACTGGTCGTGGAAGCCCTGCTGCGCCGGCATCCAGTTGCCGAGGAAGGCGTCGACCTGGCCGTCGCGCAGGCCGCCGTAGGTGATGGGCACCGACAGGGTGTCGATCTTCACCTTGTAGCCCAGGCCTTCGAGGAGGAAAGCGGCGATGCCATTGGTGACGGCGATGTCGGTCCAGCCCGGGTCGGCCAGCTTCACCGTACTGCAGGCTTCATCTTCGGCCCGGGCCAGCGGGCCGCCCAGCGCCAGTGCGCTGGCCAGCAATAGTGCGGATGCTTGTCGTACGGTGCGCTTGGTCATGCTCCCTTCCCCTTCGGCGTGTTGTGGTTGTTATTTCGGTTGCGGATAGCGGGCGCGGCGCTCCAGATCGTCGAGGTCGATGTGGTTGCGCATGTACTGCTGGCTGGCGTCGACCAGGGGCTGGTGATCCCAGCTTTTCAGCGTGCCGTGGGTCAGCGCGTCGGCCACCAGGCGGCGGCGTCGCTGGCTGGCCAGTACCTGCCGGGTGATGGCGGGCACATCCCAGCGCGCGCGGGCTTCACCCAGCAGGTCGCGTACCAGGTTGGCGTGGGCCGGCGAATCCATGAGGTTCTGCAGCTCGCGCGGATCGTTGGCGACGTCGAACAGCAGGCAAGGGTCCTGCTCGGAGTAGATGAACTTGAAGTCGCCGCGGCGGATCATCATCAGCGGGCTGACGGTGCCTTCGGCGGTGTATTCGCCGATCACTTCGTCGTGGCCGCCAGTGCCTTGCAAGTGCGGTAGCAGTGAGCGGCCGTCGAGATCGACGCCGGGCTCGATCTGCCCGCCGGCCAGCCCGACGAGGGTCGGCAGCAGGTCGACGGTGGACACCGACTGGCTGACCCGATGCGCGGCGAAACGCTTGGGCGCGTGCACCAGCAGCGGCACGCGGGCAGCCATCTCGAACCAGTGCATCTTGTACCAGAGGCCGCGCTCGCCAAGCATGTCGCCGTGGTCGCCGGAGAACACGATCAGGGTGTCATCGGACAGGCCGCAATCCTCCAGGGTGCTCAGCAGCGTGCCGATCTGCGCGTCGACATAGCTGCACGCGCCGAAGTAGGCGCGGCGGGCGGCGCGCACCTTCTCTTCAGGCATCTCCTGGCCCCACAGGTCGATCACCTTGAGCAGGCGCCGGGAGTGCGGGTCCTGCTCGTCCTGGGCGATCTGCACCGAGGGCAGCGGGATGTCCTCGTCGCGGTACAGGTCCCAGTACTCGCGCGGGATGGTGTAGGGGTCGTGCGGGTGGGTCATGGACACGGTGAGGCAGAACGGCTGCTCGGGGTGTTCGCGCACATGGTCGTAGAGGTACTGGCGCGCCTTGAACACCACTTCCTCGTCGAAGTCGAGCTGGTTGGTGCGCACGCACGGGCCGGCCTGCAGTACCGAGGACATGTTGTGGTACCAGCTCGGGCGCACGTCCGGCTCGTCCCAGTTCACCGCCCAGCCGTAGTCGGCGGGGTAGATGTCGCTGGTCAGGCGTTCTTCGTAGCCGTGCAGCTGGTCCGGACCGCAGAAGTGCATCTTGCCCGACAGCGCGGTGCGGTAGCCGAGGCGGCGCAGGTAGTGCGCGTAGGTGGGGATGTCGGCGGCAAAGTCGGCGGCGTTGTCCCAGGCGCCGATCTTCGTCGGCAGCTGGCCGCTCACCAGGGTGAAGCGCGAGGGCGCGCAGAGCGGGCTGTTGCAGTAGGCCGAGTCGAAGACCACGCCTTCACCGGCGAGGCGCGAGAGGTTGGGCAGCTTGATGGGCGACTGGGCGTCGTAGAAGGGCAGGAGCGGCGCGGCCATCTGGTCGGCCATGATGAAGAGGATGTTCGGGCGCTGGCGCTTCATGGCGTTGGGCTTATCCTGTTGGCGCTGTTATGGGATGCTGTGCGGTACGAGTCTGTTGGCTGCTGGATTAGGGGTAAAGCGCATGGCGCGGCATGCTTCGGATAACACCTGCTTATGCGAGAGCAAGCCATGAGCGTGCCGCTGGAACTGCTGCGCGTGTTCGAGTCCGCCGCGCGGCTGCTCAGCTTCACCGCCGCCGCCGGCGAGCTGGGCACCACCCAGCCGGCGGTCAGCCAGCAGATCAAGCGCCTGGAGAAGCTCCTCGCCGTGCGCCTGTTCGACCGCATTCACCGGGGCATTGCCCTCACCGAAAGTGGACAGGTGCTGCAGCAGCACGTTCAGGTCGGGTTGGAGAGCATCGACGCCGGTATCGCCGCGGTCACCGCGAAGCATCCCCACGAGGTACTGCAGGTCGCCACCGATTTCGCCTTCGCCGCGTACTGGCTGATGCCGCGCCTGCCGCGCTTCCGCCAGGCGCATCCGGAGCTGGACGTCGGGCTGATCAGCAGCGACCGTAGCCCGATTGCCCTGCGCAGCGACATCGACGTGGCCATCGCCTTCGGCGACGGGCGCTTCAAGCATGGCGAGGCGCTGCGCCTGTTCAGCGAAGAGGTCTTCCCGGTGTGCAGTCCACGCTTGCTCGAGGGTCGCGAGCTGCCGCTGTCGCCCCAGGCACTCACCGAATTGCCGCTGCTGCACCTCAAGCCCGAGGCCTCCAGCCGCTGGTTCGACTGGGGCGGTGTCTATCGCGCGCTGGGCATCGACGGTGCACCGGCGCCGGCCGGGCTGCGTTTCGATAACTACACCCTGCTGGTGCAGGCGGCCATCGCCGGGCAGGGCGTGGCCATCGGCTGGCGGCATCTGGTCGACGAACTGCTGGAACAGGGGTTACTGTGCCGACCCATCGCCGGATCGCAGCAGTCGCGCTTCGGCTATTACGCCGTGCTGCCCGAGCGCAAACGGCGGATGCGCCTGGTGCAGCGTTTCGTCGACTGGCTGCAGGCGGAACTGGAGCAGGACCGATGAGCGAGATTCAGGACTTCCACGCCCACGTCTATTTCGACGCCGGCAGCATCGAGCGCGCCCGCGCGCTGTGTGAGGAGGCCGCGCGCCGCTTCGGCGCGAAAATGGGCCGCGTCCACGAGCGGCCGGTCGGCCCGCACCCGGACTGGAGCTGCCAGCTGGCTTTCGACAACGCCACCTTCGCCACCCTGGTGCCGTGGCTGGCGCTGAACCGTGACGGCCTGGTGGTGTTCGTCCACCCCAACACCGGCAACGACCTGCGCGATCACCGCGACTACGCCATGTGGATGGGCGCCGTGCGGCCGCTGGACCTCTCGCAGTTCACGAGCTGACATTTTTTTGCATTCGATAATAATTCTCGATTCGGTGTATGCTGCCCACCCTTCGTATCGGCCTGACAGACGTTGGCCGATTTTCCAGGGTATTTCGGCCATCATGCGGCGCTTCGCCTCCTCCTCCCTGCTGCAGAGCTTCCAGGCGCACTACGCGGACCTGATGCGCTTCCTCGCCCGCAGGCTGGGGGACAACCAGCGCGCGGCCGACGTTGCCCAGGACACCTGGCTGCGCCTGGCCGACCACCCCGCCGAAACCGAGGTGCAGGACCCGCGCGCCTACCTGTTCCGGGTGGCCGGCAACATCGCCATCGACAACCTGCGCCGCGAGGGCCGGCTGGCGGAGCTGCATGTCGACGAAACCGCCGCCAACGACCTGAGCGATCCCGCGTCCGGGCTGGAGCACCGCCTGCTCGCCCATGAGGCGCTGGAGCACCTGGACGCCGCCCTCGACCAGTTGCCGACGAACGCCCGCGAGGCGCTGCTGATGAACCGCCTCGACGGCCTCACCCACGCGCAGATCGCCCAGCGCCTGGGGGTTTCCGAGAGCATGGTGGGCAAGTACATCGTTCAGGCCATGCGTCATTGCCGCGACTGGGCGCAGCGTCAGGAGGGCACGCCATGAGCCGCGTGGACCTTTCCGACGAGGCCATCGAGCGCCTGGTGCAGCTGCATTCGGGCAGCGCCGGGGCCGCCGAGCGCATGGACTTCCTGCGCTGGCGCGGGCAGAGCGCGGAGCACGAACTCGCCGCCCGCGAGGCCGAAGCCCTGTGGGGCGCCTTGCCGGAAACCCGTAGCGCCCAGCGCTATCGCCAGCGTGCGCGGCGCCCCCGTCGTTTGCTGGCGCTGGCCACCGCTGCGTGCGTTGCGGCCGTTGCGTTGACCATCGCCCTGCCCGAGCCGCTGGCCGGGTTGTACTCCGATTACGCCACCCGCACCGGTGAGCGGAGGATGCTGGAGCTGGCCGACGGCAGCCGCGTCTGGCTGAACAGCGACAGTGCGTTGTCCGTCGACTTCAGCCCGCAGCAGCGGCGCCTGCGCCTGCATGGCGGCGAGGCGTTGTTCGAGGTGGCCAAGGACCCGTCGCGGCCGTTCATCGTCGAGGCCAGGGGCGGCGAAGTGCGCGCCGTGGGTACGCGCTTCGATGTCGACAGCCGCGGGCCGCAGGTGCGCGTGGACGTGACCGAAGGGGTGGTCCAGGTGAACAGCGCCGGCAGCGAGCCGGTGCGGCTTTCCGCTGGCGAGCGCCTGAGCTACCGCGACAGCGCCGCGCCCGAACCGGTGCAGCCGCTGGACCTGTCCAGCGCCAGTGCCTGGCAGCGCGGCAAGCTGATCTTCAACCAGCGCCCGCTGGGCGAGGTGCTCGATGAACTGGAGCGCTACGTGCCCGGTCGCATCGTGCTGACCGACAGCGCGCTGCGCCAGCACAAGGTCAGCGGCGTGTTCGACCTGCAGGACCCCGGCGCCCTGCTCAAGACCCTGGAGCGGTTGCAGCCGGTGAGCGTTACCCACCTGCCCTGGCTGGTACTGATCCGCCCCGCCCCGAAGGCCTGATAGCTCTTCGTAGGATGAGTGGAGCGGAGCGATACCCATGCTGGTCGCGCACGGGATTGATGGGTATCGCTTCGCTCCACGCCATCCTACGGTCCGCCGGATAGTTCGGCCGCACCCTGTAGGACGGGCGGGGGCGCCTAGCCCATGCCCGCGATCGCTCACACAAGAAAATGAAAATTTTTTGCATTTAGCACTGCAAGGTTTGCCCGGCCGTTTCGTCGTAGGCAGGAACGCGAAAAATTCTCACTACGCGACCCTGCCCACACAAGAACGGATTTCACCCGCATGCATTACCGTCCTTCCCCGCTGCACCGCGCGCTGTTGCTGGCTTCCCTGCTCGGCGCCGCCGCTCCCCTGGCCCACGCGGCCGGCTCCGCCGCCGTCGAACTGCACATCGCCCCGCGTAGCCTGGACAGCGCGCTGACCCAGTTCGCCGACCAGGCCGGGCTGCACCTGCTGTTCAATTCCGAGGACATCCAGGGCCTGCAGAGCGAAGGGCTGGACGGCACCTACAGCACCGAGGAGGCGCTGAACCAGTTGCTGTCCGGCAGCGGCGTGAGCTGGCGCTTCACCGACGAGCGCACCGTGCTGCTCAAGCGCGAGAAGGACGATTCCGCGGCCCTGAGCCTGGCACCGATGCAGATCAGCGTGGCGGCGCGCACGCCCACCGATATCAGCTCGATCCCCGGCACCGTCTGGGTGGTGGACCAGACCCAGCTGCGCGAGCAGCTGGACACCGGCGTGAGCCTCAAGGAAGCCGTCGGCAAGCTGGTCCCCGGTCTCGACCTGGCGCCGGAAGGCCGCACCAACTACGGCCAGAACATGCGCGGGCGCAACGTGCTGGTGATGATCGACGGCGTCAGCCAGAACAGCTCGCGCGGCCTGTCGCGCCAGTTCGACAGCATCTCGCCGTTCAACGTCGAGCGCATCGAAGTGCTCTCCGGCGCCAGCGCCATCTACGGCGGCGGCGCCACCGGCGGCATCATCAACATCATCACCAAGAAGGGCGCGGCCGGCGATACCCGCTTCGAAACACAACTGGGCGCCAGCAGCGGCTTCAACAACAGCGACGACCTGTCGACCCGCGCCGCGCAATCCATCAGCGGTGGCAATGACAGCGTGGTCGGCCGCCTGGGCGTCTCGGCGGAGAAGAACGAAGCCTTCTACGACGGCGCCGGCAACCAGATTTTCATCGACAACACCCAGACCGACCTGCAGTACAACCGCACCGTCGACGTGATGGGCAACCTCACCGCGCAGTTCACCGATGAGCAGAGCCTCGACTTGCTGGCGCAGTACTACGACTCGGGCAACGATGGCAGCACCGGCATCTACTTTCCCAACCTGAAGTACCAGGCGCCCTCGGACCTGGAAGATGCGCAGATCCGCAGCGGCATGGACACCGACCTCGAGCCGCGCACCCGCCGCGTGCTGCTCAATGCCAACTACCATCACAACAACCTGCTGGACCAGGACTTCTATCTGCAGGCGTACTACCGCAAGGAAGACGACAACTTCTATCCCTTCCCCTACTACAACACCGGCAAGCCAACCGGCTCGAAGGGCGTGTACTTCGCCGCCTCGCAGCAGAACTTCGAGGTCAGCGGCCTGAAGGGACTCTTCAGCAAGCAGTGGGATTCGCTGAAGTTCACCTACGGCGTGGACTTCGACCACGAACGCTTCAACGCCGAGCAGAAGGTCTTCGACCAGCGCCTGTCTTCCGAGAGTGGCGGCCTGGACCTGGAAACCGCCAGCAGTGCGCCGCGCTACCCCAGCTACATCGTCGACGGCCTGTCGGTATACGGCCAGCTGGACTGGAAGGCCACCGACAACCTGACCATTTCCGGCGGCGCCCGCCACCAGAAGATGGACGTGGAGGTGGACGATTTCAAAGGCGTGCCCGGCGGCAGCAACGACTACCAGGTCAACCTGTTCAACCTCGGCGCGATCTACGACTTCAAGAACGGCCATCAGGTCTGGACCAACTACAGCGAAGGCTTCGACCTGCCCGATCCGGCCAAGTACTACGGCAAGGCCGGCCTGTCGGTGGACGACAACCCGCTGGCCGGCATCAAGAGCCGCCAGGTCGAGACCGGCTGGCGCTACAGCGACATGCAGTGGCAGACCCAGGCGGCGGTGTATTACATCTGGTCGGACAAGATCATCACCACCGACCAGGCGACCCTGACCATCGACGTGCAGGACCAGAAAAGCCGCGACTTCGGCTTCGAGGGCGCGGTCACCCGCTACTTCGAGAGTGGCTGGCAGGGCGGCACCACGCTGCACCTGGTGCGCTCGGAGGAAGAGGATGCCGACGGTGACTGGATCAAGCGCGATGCGCGCTATGCGTCGCTGTCCAAATCCACCGCGTTCGTCGGCTGGAGCGACGGCACCCGCAGTGCCCGCCTGCAGGGCCAGCACGCCTTCAACCTGAAGGACGATGCGGACCACGAGATCGACGGCTACACCACCTTCGACCTGATGGGCGAGCAGAAGACCGGTTTCGGCACCTTCAGCGCCGGTATCCAGAACCTGCTGGACAAGCAGTACAGCACCGTCTGGGGCCAGCGCGCCGCGCTGTTCTATTCGCCGACCTACGGTCCGGCCTATCTGTATGACTACCAGGGTCGCGGGCGTACCTTCACCCTGGGCTGGAGCCTGGAATACTGAGGGCCTGGAAATTCAGAGCCAGAAAGCTCTCTACCCAAATCTCTCTACCTGAAAAGACTCAGGCCACCTTTCCGGTGGCCTGATCGAGGGTTTCCACTATGCCGCCGCTGAGGCTTCGGCAGTGGCATAAAAGCACTTCGCCGAGCAGCTGCAACGAGGGCGTGGCGAAGTAGTCCAGCAGCGCTTCCTCGTCCTTCCAGCTGCCCTGTAGCAGCCACGGCTGGCCGTTCTCGCCGGCTACCAACTGGCAGCGCAGGCATCCCGGCGCGCGGCGGGCGCCGTCGACCAGGTTGTCGATCAGGGCGCCCAGTTCCGCCTCGTGCCCGAGCCGGGGGTGGATCTGCAATTCGTGTTCGATGGGGGTTTGCCAGTGCATGTCCTGTCCTCCGCGTTCCAGGAAGAAGCCCGAGGTGGCTCCTCGGACGACTGACAGGAAGCTTACGGCGCGGCCAGCACCGGGCGTTATCCGGATGCTGTCACCTTCTTGCCTGATCCTGCGGGACATTCGCCGCAGTCTGAAACCGGGTGTTTCCGCGCCATTTCCGGCCCTTGCACCGCCACGGTGCGCGACCCGATGCCGGGATCGCTTGTCCATTCCTGCCGATTGCTTGCCTGATCCTCCAGCGGCTGCCTTACTGTCACACGCGCGCATGCGTCGTGGGCGTAAGCTTCGTGCGCCGCCACTGGAGGTCCTGTGCATGTCCCAGTCCGTTCCCGCCTTTGATCCCATCGCCGCCGGCCGCCAGGAGCTGGCCGACATCATCCAGCGTCACTGCCAGGGTGAAGGTCTCTTCGAAACCGCCATCGATTCGCTGCTGGTCGCGCGCGGCGACTGCCCCAACGAAGGCCGTATGCCGACGCTCTACCGCCCGGCCCTGTGCGTGATCGCCCAGGGCTGCAAGGAAGTGCGCCTGGGCAGCGAGGTCTATCGCTACGACGAACTCAACCTGCTGGTGGTGTCGGTGACGCTGCCGGTCTCCGGCCAGGTCATCGAGGCCTCGCCGGACAGGCCCTACCTGTCCATCCGCCTGGACATCGACCCCGGCGAGCTGACCCGGCTGATCGCCGAGGCCGGCCTTGCCGGCACCGCGCCGCGCCCGGCCAGCCGAGGTATCTACCTGCAGCGCCTGGATTGCACCGTGCTCGATGCCTTGCTGCGCCTGATGCGTCTGCTGGACACCCCGCGCGACATCGAGATGCTGGCGCCGCTGTTCGTCCGCGAAATCCTCTACCGCCTGCTGCGCGGCCCGCAGGGCCACCTGCTGCACGACCTGGCGATGACCGACAGCCAGACCCACCGCGTCACCCGCGCCATCGAGTGGCTCAACCGCAACTATGACAAGTCGCTGCGCATCGAGGACCTGGCTCGCGAGGTGAACCTCAGCGTGTCCACCCTGCACCACCGCTTCAAGGAAGTGACCGCGCTCAGCCCGCTGCAGTACCAGAAGCAGCTGCGCCTGCAGGAAGCCCGGCGGCTGATGCTGTCGGAGGGACTGGAGGTGGCGGTGGCCGGGCACCGTGTCGGCTATGAAAGTCCGTCGCAGTTCAGCCGCGAATACAGCCGCCTGTTCGGCGCGCCGCCGCTGCGCGATCTGGCGAGCCTGCGCGGGGCCCTGGGCAGCGAGGCGGTACCGGCCTGAGTGCGTGTCCCGTTCTGCATCGGTGTGCTGGTTTTCCCCCTCACCCCAGCCCTCTCCCTCAGGGAGAGGGGGCCGTTTGGCGTGCAGCGAGACGGCGGAGTCAGTCGGCGAGCACCGAGTTTTCAGAGCGCTCGGGACAGTCCCCTCTCCCTGAGGGAGAGGGTTAGGGTGAGGGCATGCCCAGGCACCTGAAGCCAGGCATCAGCGCTCGTAAAGCTCCAGCGGCAGGTCATCCGGGTCGGCGAAGAAGGTGAAGCGCTTGCCGGTCAGCTCGTCATCGCGGATCGGCTCGCAGGCTATGCCGTGGCTCTGCAGGTGGGCCACGGCGCTTTCCAGGTCGTCCACGGCGAACGCCAGGTGGCGCAGCCCCTGCGCCTCCGGGTAGGACGGTCGCGTCGGTGCGCCGGGGAAGGAAAACAGCTCCAGCCGCGCGTCGCCCAGTTCCAGGTCCAGCTTCCAGGAGTCGCGGGCGGTGCGGTAGGTCTCGGCCACCACCTTCAGGCCCAGCACCTGGGTGTAGAAGTGCTTGGAACGGGGGTAGTCCGAGCAGATCAGGGCGACGTGATGGAGGCTTTGCAACAGGGCCATGGGCAGTTCTTTCCGGTGAGTCGGAGCGTTCTATCCTGACAGCCGTGCCCCGTCGGTCAATGCTGGCGCTGTGAAAAGGTTCCAGCTGACAAGCTGGAGTGATGGCAGTGCGCCTGCTAGCATCCCGCCGCCCACTCCCATAAACGGTCGACAGGATGTCCCCCGTACGGCCGCACCTGAAAGGACTCAGCATGAAAAAGACCGCCCTGGCCATCGCCATTCCCGTTGCCATCGTCGGCGCCGCCGTTGCCGGCGCCTGGTACACCGGCAGCCGCGTCGAGCAGGAAGTGAACCGCGGCATCACCGAAGCCAACGAACTGTTCAAGCAGGAAGCCCCCGGCCTGGGCGCTTACCTGACCCTGGTGGACATCCAGCGCGGCCTGTTCTCCAGCACCGCGCGCTACAACCTGACCTTCGCCGGCAAGGAAGGCGAGCAGCCGCAGACCCTGGTCTTCACCGACCACCTGGAACACGGCCCCTTCCCGGCCTCGCGCCTGGCGGCCGGCAAGCTGGCGCCGGTCATGGCGCAGAGTCACTTCGCCCTCGAGCAGAACGAACTCACCGCCCCGTTGTTCACCGCCGCCGGCGGCAAGGCGCCGCTGTCTGGCGACCTGACCATCCACTACGACCAGAAGCAGGAAGGCAACGTCGAAACCGCGCCACTGGAATTCGCTAAGGACAGCGACAAGCTGCGCCTGTCGCCGATCAAGCTGGCCTTCAGTGTGTCCGGCGACAAGAAGGACGTGAGCGCCGTGGGCAACCTCGCCGAGGTCGACCTGGATTTCACCGACGAGAACACCGGCCAGCCGGCGCGCGTGCAGCTGCGTGACCTGGGCCTGCAGGGCGACAAGAAGGAAAACGCCAATGGCTTCGCCCTGGGCCCCAGCTCCGCCACCATCAAGAGCCTGAACATCAAGTCGCCGGGCGCGCCGGAAGTCGAACTGCGCGAAGCCGTGGTCGAGGAAGTCCTCAAGCAGGGCGGCAAGGGCCTGGACCAGAGCGTTTCCTACCGCATCGGCAAGGTCGTGGTGCAGGGTCAGGAAATCGGCGGCGTGAAGCTCGACCTGAGCCTGCGCAACCTCGACGAAGGCGTGCTCAAGACCTTCAAGGAGTCCTACAACAAGATGGCGCTGGACAGCCTGGAAAGCACCGAGCTGACCCCGCAGCAGGAAGAGGAGCTCAAGCGCCTCGGCCTGGCCCTGCTGGAAGGCTCGCCGGTGCTGTCGCTGGACGAGCTGTCGCTGCAGACCAGCCATGGCGTGGCCAAGGCTTCGCTGTCGGTCGACCTGCGCAAGCCCGACGCCGCGGCTGCCACGCCTGACGAGATGGCCCGCAGCATCCTGGCCGCGCTCAAGGCCGACCTGAAAGTGGACAAGGCGGTGATCGGCGACATCGTCGCCCTGCAGGGTTCGCTGGGTGGCGAGGCGGCCGGCAGCGTCGATCCGGTGGCGCTCAAGCAGCAGTCCGATGCCATGACCGACCTGTTCAGCGGCATGGCCCTGAACTCGCAGTGGGCGGTGCTCGACGGCAACGCGCTGTCCAGCTCGCTGGCCTACGCCAACGACCAGGTGAAGTTCAACGGCAAGGACATGAGCGTCCCCGAATTCATGGCCTTCGCCATGGGCTCCGCGCAAGGCCTGGGCCTGGGCGGCGGCGCTGCTGGCGCGGAAGAAGAGCCGCAGGAAGAAGGCGTGGAATAAGCTTCGCCCGAAACGAAAAAAAGCCCGGCATTCGCCGGGCTTTTTTGTGCTCCCTGCAGGAGCGGATATTCCAGGTGACGCAGTTCGTAGGATGGGTGGAGCGCAGCGATACCCATGCTGTGTTCGCACGGAATCGATGGGTATCGCTGCGCTCCACGCCATCCTACGTAAAGCCTGATGGCAACCCTCAGCGGGCGTTGCGCACGCCTTCGGCCAACTGACGGCACAGGCCGAGCACGCTCTGCACCGCGTCGGCGGAGCTGGTGGCTTCGGCGATCTTGTCGATCAGCGCCGAGCCCACCACCACGCCATCGGCCAGGCGGGCGATGCTCGCCGCGTGTTCCGGGGTGCGGATGCCGAAGCCGATGGAGACCGGCAGGTCGGTGTGGCGACGCAGGCGCGCCACGGCTTCTTCGACATGGTCCAGGGTCGCCGCGCCGGCGCCGGTCACGCCGGCCACCGAGACGTAGTAGACGAAGCCCGAGCTGCCGTTGAGCACGGTCGGCAGGCGCTGGTCGTCGGTGGTCGGCGTGGTCAGGCGGATGAAGTCCAGGCCGGCGGCCTGGGCCGGGTCGCAGAGGTCTTCGTTGTGCTCCGGCGGCAGGTCCACCACGATCAGGCCGTCGACGCCGGCCTCTTTCGCATCGGCGATGAACTTGTCCACGCCGTAGTAGTGGATCGGGTTGAAGTAGCCCATCAGCACCAGCGGCGTGGTGCTGTTGCCCTGGCGGAATTCGCGGACCATCTTCAGCGTCTTGACCAGGTTCTGGCCGTTGCCCAGGGCGCGGATGTTGGCCAGCTGGATCGCCGGGCCGTCAGCCATCGGGTCGGTGAACGGCATGCCCAGCTCGATCACGTCGGCGCCGGCTTCGGGCAGGCCCTTGAGGATGTCCAGCGAGGTCGAGTAGCCCGGATCGCCAGCGGTGATGAAGGTCACCAGGGCGGCGCGGTTCTGCTCTTTGAGTTCGGCGAAGCGGGTCTGCAGGCGGCTCATGCTTGCGGCTCCTGTTGCATGTGGTGCATGACGGTCTGCATGTCCTTGTCGCCACGACCGGACAGGTTCACCACCATGATGTGGTCCTTGGGCAGGTTCGGCGCGCGCTTGAAGACCTCGGCCAGCGCGTGGGAGGACTCCAGTGCGGGGATGATGCCTTCCAGGCGGCAGCACTGGTGGAAGGCTTCCAGCGCCTCGTGGTCGGTGATCGAGGTGTACTCGACGCGGCCGATGTCATGCAACCAGGCGTGTTCCGGGCCGATGCCGGGGTAGTCCAGGCCGGCGGAAATGGAGTGCGCGTCGATGATCTGGCCATCCTCGTCCTGCAGCAGGAAGGTGCGGTTGCCGTGCAGCACGCCTGGCACGCCACCGTTCAGGCTGGCCGCATGCTTGCCGGTCTCGATGCCGTGGCCGGCGGCTTCGACGCCGATGATCTGCACGCTGGCATCATCGAGGAACGGGTGGAACAGGCCCATGGCGTTGGAGCCGCCGCCGATGCAGGCGACCAGCGAATCGGGCAGGCGGCCTTCCTTCGCGGCCAGCTGCTCACGGGTTTCCTTGCCGATTACCGCCTGGAAATCGCGGACCATCGCCGGGTACGGGTGCGGGCCGGCCACGGTGCCGATCAGGTAGAAGGTGTTGTGCACGTTGGTGACCCAGTCGCGCAGCGCTTCGTTCATCGCGTCCTTCAGGGTGCCGGTGCCGGCGGTGACCGGGATCACCTCGGCGCCCAGCAGTTTCATGCGGAACACGTTGGCCTGCTGGCGATCGATGTCGGTGGTGCCCATGAAGATCACGCATTCCATGCCGAAGCGCGCGGCCACGGTGGCGGTCGCCACGCCGTGCATGCCGGCGCCCGTCTCGGCGATGATGCGTTTCTTGCCCATGCGCTTGGCCAGCAGGATCTGGCCGATGCAGTTGTTGATCTTGTGCGCGCCGGTGTGGTTCAGCTCTTCGCGCTTGAGGTAGATCTTCGCGCCGCCACAGTGCTCGGTCAGGCGCTCGGCGAAGTACAACGGGCTCGGACGGCCGACGTAGTCGCTCTGGAAGTAGGCGAGCTCCTTCTGGAACTCCGGATCTTCCTTGGCCTTCTCGTACTCGCGGGCCAGGTCGTGGATCAGCGGCATCAGGGTCTCGGCGACGTACTGGCCGCCAAAGTGGCCGAACAGGCCCTTGGCGTCTGGACCGGTGCGCAGTGTGGACATGGGAAGGCTCCTTGGGTCTCTTGGCGGCAAGGCACTGGGCACTGCCGCGTGAATTTTCGTAGGGCGCTTAAGGCGCCAGCGTTATCCGCCCTGGCGGGTCGACCGCGCAGCGAGTTGGCTGATGCTCCTGCAAGTGCTGCTCAGGATACGGCTGTGTGATGACGGGGAAAAGCGATAAGATCGCCGCAACCTGTCAGGAAAACTCACGGATAGTGCGCCATGAGCCGAGACCTTCCACCGCTCAACGCCCTGCGCGCCTTCGAGGCTGCCGCCCGTCTGCGCGGCATGAGCGCAGCGGCTGACGAGCTGAGTGTCACCCACGGGGCGATCAGCCGGCAGATTCGTCTCCTCGAAGACGAGCTGGGCGTGACCCTTTTCGTCAAGGAAGGTCGCGGCGTAAAACTCACCGATGCCGGCGTTCGCCTGAGCGAGGTGGCCAGCGATTCCTTCGAGCGCCTGCGCAGCGTCAGCGCCGAACTGCGCCGCCAGGCCGGCGGCGATGCGCCCTTCGTCCTCGGCTGCCCCGGCAGCCTGCTGGCGCGCTGGTTCATCCCGCGCCTGGACCGTCTGAACCGTGACCTGCCGGACCTGCGGCTGCAACTTTCCGCCAGTGACGGCGACCTCGACCCGCGTCGTGGCGGCCTCGACGCCACCCTGTGCTTCGCCACGCCGCCGTGGCCGATGGACATGCGCGTGCTGGAGCTGGCGGTGGAAAGCATCGGCCCGGTGCTCAGCCCGCGCTCCCCGCGCTTCGAGCAACTGCGCGCGGCACCCGCCGGGGCGCTGCTGGGTGAGTCGCTGCTGCACACCGTCTCGCGCCCGCAGGCCTGGCCGGAGTGGGCCGCGCGCCATGGCCTGGAGCCGACGCGGCTGAAGCTCGGCCAGGGTTTCGAGCACCTCTACTACCTGCTCGAAGCCGCCGTGGCTGGCCTTGGCGTGGCCATCGCGCCGCAGCAACTGGTGGCCGACGACCTCGCCGCCGGCCGCCTCGCCGCACCCTGGGGCTTCGTTGAAACCACGGCGCGGCTGGCACTGTGGGTCCCCGAGCGCCGTGCAGACCCGCGCGCCGAACGCCTGGCGCGCTGGCTGCAGACGGAGCTGAACGGCCGGGCGTAAAGTCTGAACCGCCCCGTTTGCCGTCGGTCCACCCCTCTACTACTGTCCATTGGGCGCGCTGGCATTCTGCCTGTGCGCCGCCAGACCCAGGAGAGAGGCAATGTCCAATCACCACACCTACAAGAAGATCGAGCTGGTCGGCTCCTCGCGCACCAGCATCGAGGATGCGATCAACAACGCGCTGGCCGAAGCGGCCAAGAGCATCGACTTCCTGGAGTGGTTCGAGGTGGTGGACACCCGCGGACACATCGAGAACGGCGCGGTGGGGCACTACCAGGTGACCATCAAGGTCGGTTTCCGCATCGCCAACAGCTAGATCGCCCGCGGCTCGATCCTGTTTGTCGAGGGCCGTTTGTCACGCGGCTCTTCTGTCACGTGCTGCTGCCATGTTGGCGAGGCGCGTGGTCGTGCGTACCGGGGTAGCCCGGTTTTCCGGCCCGTTCGGGCCTTTTCTGTGAACGACGAGGGAGCGTTACCGATGAAGAAGTTCCTGATCGCTGTGGGGGTCTTCGCCCTGGCTGGCAACGTCTTTGCCGCCGGCAAGCCGTGCGAAGAGCTGAAGTCGGAAATCGATGCGAAGCTCAAGGCCAAGGGCGTTGCTTCGTACAGCCTGGAGGTCGTCGACAAGGGCAGCGCGGGCGGCAAGCAAGTCGTCGGCACCTGCGAAGGCGGCACCAAGGAAATCGTCTACTCCAAGTAAACGCCTGGATGTGAAACGAGGCCGGGCTCCGCGAGGGGCCCGGCCTTTTTCATGGTCTGCAAAAAGCTGAACCCGCTGGCGCGGACGGGCCTCGAAAGTCCTGACTGCAACCCACGCGGAGGACGCGACATGAAGAAATCGGCATCGGCCCACTGGCAGGGTGGTCTGAAGGACGGCAAGGGCACGATCTCCACCGAGAGCGGTGCCCTCAAGTCCCAGCCTTATGGCTTCAATACCCGCTTCGAGGACGCGCCGGGGACCAACCCGGAAGAACTGATCGGTGCAGCTCACGCCGGCTGCTTTTCCATGGCGCTGTCGATGATGCTCGGCGAGGCCGGCCTGACGGCCGAGAGTATCGATACGAAGGCCGAGGTCAGCCTGGAAAAGCTCGCCGACGGCTTCACCATCACCGCTGTGCACCTGACGCTGAAGGCGAAGGTGCCGGGCACCGACGCGCAGACCTTCCAGGCCATCGCCGACAAGGCCAAGGCCGGCTGCCCGGTCTCGCGGGTGCTCAACGCACGCATCACCCTCGACGCCAGCCTCGAATGAGCCTGTGGGGCACTCTGTCCGGCGGTTGCGGTCCACCGTTAGGATAGGGTGCCCCGCCGTGGGGCTATGACGAGGGACTGTGATGACGACGATGAAGTGGGCCGTGGCGACGGGCGTGGCGGTACTGCTGGCGAGCGGCGCGAGCTGGGCGGCGGTGAAGCCCTGCGAGGAGCTCAAGGCCGAGATCGAGACCAAGATCCAGGCCGCCGGGGTGACCTCCTACACCCTGGAGATCGTGGACAAGGCCGAGGTGAAGGACCCGAACATGGTGGTCGGCACCTGCGACAATGGACAGCGGCGGATCATTTACCAGAAGAACGACGGCTGAGTGCGGCGGGAGATCACAGGGGCGCGCCTTGCGTGCTCCCAGAGTCCAGCAGGAGCGTAGGGCGCATAACCCGGCACGGGTTATCCGCCAGTTCGGCGGATAACGCCTCAGGCGTTATGCGCCCTACGCGGATAATCGGTTGGAGCGCCCCGCCCGCCCGGCGGGCGCCGCGACCGACTGCGTAGAAGATTCTCCAGCGCTCGGGTCAGCCCTCACCCTAACCCTCTCCCAGGGGGAGAGGGGACTGTTCGGTGGAGGATGAAACTACAGCGTCAGCCGGCACAATTTGCTCCCTCTCCCTCAGGAGCGGGGTGCGCAGCCAGGGCTGGGGTGAGGGGGGAACGTCGGCACAAACTTGCCGGAACGAAGACAGCTGCTCCTACAGGGTGTGGCCTGGCACGTAGGGCGCATAACCCGGTACGGGTTATCCGCCGATCAGCTATCTGGTCAGAACGGCCCACAGCGCACCGCGCCCTGGAAATCCGTCTTCGCCACCAGCTTGCCATTGGCGTCCGTCAGCAGCGCCAGTGCGCTGCGCAATTGCGGGCGCAGCTCCAGTCGATAGCGCTGGCCGGCGGCGAAGTCGTCGTAGGTCACCTTGACCCGGCAGGTCAGCTCCGAAGGGTCGGTCATCTGGCCCATGCCGCCGCCGCTGGAGACTTCGTACTGGAAGCGCACCACCAGCTCGTGGCGTCCCGGCGTCACCTGGTAGAAGCGGCCGTCGTTCACCGACTGGCCATCCAGGCGCTCGGCCATCAGCGTCTTGCCCGGCGTGGTGTAGAGGTCGATCCAGGCCATCTGCGGGTCGTGGGCCGGCAGCGGGCTGGCGCAGCCGGCGAGCAGGGCGATGCCCAGGGGTAGGAGACCGGGGAGATGACGCGGGCGCATGGAGGCTCACCGTGGGATGGATTCACCCCACAGCATACCCCGCTCAGGCCTTGGCGCAGCCCCGTTCGCGGCCGCGGGCGATTTCGCCGCCCTGGGCGTCGTAGAGCTTGGCCCAGGGGCGGAAGCCGATGCTGCCGGTCTCCAGGCGATAGCGCTGGCCAGCGCTGAATTCCTTGTACTGCACTGTCATTTCGCAGTCGCGCCAGAGCGCCTCGTCCACCGGGCCGATGTCCACCGGTTCGACCTGGAACTGGAAGCGCACACGCAACTCGTGGGAGCCCGGGTCGACCTCGAAGTAACGGGTGCTGGCCCATTCCTTGTTGTCCACTTCCATGGCCGCCAGGTCGCTCTGGCTATTGGTGTCCAGGTCGACCCAGGCGCGGTTCGGGTCCGGCTGGGGCATCAGCATCGAACAGCCGCTCAGGGCGAGCAGGCCGGCAGGTATGAGGAGGGCGCGCATCGGGGGTGGCTCCTGGGTCGAGGGGGCGGCAGCGAGCGGACCAGGCCCTGTGCTATGTTCCGCGCATGCCCTTCCGCCTTCTTATCCCGACACTCGACAGCCGCCTGTGCCGCTGGGTTCCCTGCCTGGCCATCTGGGCGCTGAGCGGTTGTTCCACCGTGGGGTATTACGGCCAGCTGGCGGACGGCCAGTTGCGCCTGCTCGCCGCCCGCGAGCCTGTGGCCGAAGTGGTCGCCGACCCGACCCGCGACCCCGCCTTGCGCCAGCGTCTCGAGCTGTCCCAGGAAGCCCGCGCCTTCGCCAGCGCCGAACTGGGCCTGCCGGACAACCAGAGCTACCGCCTGTATGCCGATATCCACCGGCCCAACGTGGTGTGGAACGTGTTTGCCACGCCGGAGCTGTCGCTGCAGCCGCTGACCCACTGCTTCCCCATCGCCGGCTGCGTGGCCTACCGCGGCTACTACGGCGACCAGGGGGCGCAGGCCGACGCCAAACGCCTCAAGGAACAGGGGCTGGACGTCTATGTCGGTGGCGTGGAGGCCTATTCGACCCTCGGCTGGTTCGACGACCCGATCCTCAGCAGCATGTTGCGCTGGGGCGACCAGCGTCTGGCCGAGACGATCTTCCACGAGCTGGCGCACCAGAAGTTCTACCTGCCCGGCGATACGGCGTTCAACGAGTCCTACGCCTCCTTCGTCGAGGCCGAGGGCGGTCGCCGCTGGCGTGAGGCGCGCCATCTGCCGGATGAAGCGCCGTTGCTGGCCGAGCAACGCAAGCGCTTTACCGAGCTGGTGCTCGATACCCGCGAGCGCCTGCAGGCGCTTTACGCCAGCCCACGCAGCGACGCCGAGAAACGCGCCGGCAAGCAGGCCGAGTTCGAGCGCCTGCGCCGCGACTACGCGCGGATGCGCGATGAGGACTGGGGCGGCAAGGCGCCCTTCGACGCCTGGGTCAACGCTCCGCTGAACAACGCCAAGCTGTTGCCCTTCGGCCTCTACGACCAGTGGGTGCCGGCCTTCGCCGCGCTGTTCGCCCAGGTCGGCGGCAACTGGCCGGCGTTCTATGCACGGGTGGAAAAGCTCGGGGCGTTGCCGCCGGCAGAGCGCAAGGCGGCGCTGGAGAAGTTGAAGGCCGGGGAGTTCGTCAGCTTCCGGTGACTGCTCTGCCGGGATGGTTCAGCGCGATGGCCGTTCAGTGCGCAGCGTTTTCCTGCAGAAGCGACTGTCTTCTTTCCGGCAGGATTGTGCCTGCGTTGCCCCTCACCCCAGCCCTCTCCCTCAGGGAGAGGGGGCAGATTGTGCCGACTGAAGCCACGTTTTCATCCTGCACCGAACGGTCCCCTCTCCCCTTGGGAGAGGGTTAGGGTGAGGGCCGGCCAGAGTGCAGAACCAGCGGGTTGGCGGGCCATGCCCGCGATCGCGCGCACGGCGCGCTCCTGCAGGTTGACGAGTGTCACTCCGCCCTGTCCGGGCTGTGCAGCGGCAAATCCAGCTGCACGCGGCGGCGCAGCCACGGGCTGGGCCGGTAGCGCGCCTCGCCGTAGCAGACCTGCAGGCCCTGAAGAATGGTGAGGATGCGCGCCGCGCCGTAGTGCTCGCCGAAGGCCAGTGGCCCCAGGGGATAACCCAGCGCCAGTTGCACCGCGCGGTCCAGCGTCACCGGGGTGGCGATACCGCGCTGGGCGATCTCGCCGCCGAGGTTGACGATACCGGCGACCACCCGCTGGCTGATGAAGCCGGGCGAATCATTGATCACTTCCACCGGCACGCCGTCGCTGCCCAGCGCCTGGCGCGCCTGGGCTTCGAGCTTGGGGTCGAGCGCCGGCTGGCGCATCAGCACGCGGCGGCGGTCCAGTTCGGTGAAGGTCTCCAGCGCCAGGCTGCGCTCTGGCGGCAGGCCGAGGGCGTCGATGCGCGTGCTGGCATCCACACCCAGCGGGGTGACCAGGCAGATGGCGCGGGACGACGGTGCTTCGCCGGTCTCCAGCACCACGCCGCCCAAGGTAAGGATCGCCGCCACGCGGTGGCGCAGCTCCGGGTCCTGGCTGTCGAGCCAGTACGGGCGATTGAGCAACACGGTTTCGTGCTGTTCCTCGGGCTCGCGCACGGCCTGGCCGTCGCGGTAGCGGTAGAAGCCCTCGCCGCTCTTGCGCCCCAGCAAGCCGCCGACGACGCGCTGCGCGGCCAGCGGCGACGGCGTGTAGCGCGGGTCCTGGTAGAACTGCTGGTAGAGCGACTCCATCACCGCGTGGGACACGTCCAGGCCGGTCAGGTCGAGCAGCTCGAAGGGCCCCATGCGAAAGCCCACGCCGTCGCGCAGGATGCGGTCGATCTGTGCCGGGCTGGCGATGCCTTCGCCGAGGATGCGCAGGGCTTCGGTGCTGAAGGCGCGGCCGGCGTGATTGACGATGAACCCGGGGCTGTCCGGCGACACCGCCGGGTAGTGCCCGGCCTGCTCCGCCAGCCGGCTCAGGCGGCGCACCACCGACTCGCTGGTGCGTTGGCCGCGCACCACCTCGACGATGCGCATCAGCGTCACCGGGTTGAAGAAGTGGAAGCCGGCGACCCGCTCCGGGTGCTGGCAGCGTGCGGCGATGCGGGTGACCGAGAGCGACGAGGTGTTGCTCGCCAGCACGGCATCCGGCGCCACGCGTTTTTCCAGCTCGGCGAGCAGTGCCTGCTTGGCGCCGAGGTCCTCGATGATGGCCTCGATCAGCAGGTCGCAGTCGGCCAGCTCGTCCAGGCTGTGGGTCGGCAGCAAACGCTGCATCGTCGCGTCGAGGCCGTCCGCGGCGAGCTTGCCCTTGGCCACCGCGCGCTCCAGCAGCTCGCGGTTGAAGGCCAGGGCCTGCTCCACGGTCTGCGGGTTGCTGTCGTACAGGCGTACCGTCCTGCCTGCGCTGGCGAACAGCTGGGCGATGCCGCGGCCCATGGCCCCGGCGCCGATCACGCCAATACGGTGGAAGGACTCGGTCATGCTGCGGGTCTCGTCGTGCGCACCTGCTTCAACCATAGACGCTGTGCTCACGCGGTGGTCCTTTTGGCCAGTTCCAGGTCACGCAGTTGTCGGCGCAGCAGCTTGCCGACACTGGTCTTGGGCAGCTCGTCGAGCACCTCGACGAAGCTCGGCACCTTGTAGCCGGTGAGGTGCTCGCGGCAGTGGGCGATGATCTGCGCCGGCGCCAGCGTCTCGTCCTTGAGGCTGACGAACAGCTTCACCGATTCGCCCTTGCGTTCGTCCGGCACGCCGATGGCTACGCACTCGCGCACGCCGGGGTGGCGCATCACCGCGTCTTCCACCTCGTTGGGGAACACATTGAAGCCCGAGACCAGGATCATGTCCTTCTTGCGGTCGACGATCTTCAGCATGCCGTCGGCGTCCAGCTCGGCGATGTCGCCGGTCTTCAGCCAGCCGTCGGAGGTGAGCACCTGGGCGCTCTCCTCCGGGCGTTGCCAGTAGCCCTGCATGACCTGTGGGCCGCGCAGCCAGAGTTCGCCGGGCTGGTCGGGGCCGGTGTCGTTGCCCTCCTCGTCCACGGTGCGCAGCTCGGTATCCACCAGCGCCTGGCCGACGTAGCCCTCGCGGTACGGGCTCAGCAGCGTGCCGGTGGAGACCACCGGCGAGGCCTCGGTGAGCCCGAAACCTTCGCGCACCGGCGCACCGGTCAGCGCTTCCCAGCGCCGGCCGACTTCGCGGTTCAGCGGCGCGCCGCCGGAGGTCACCCACTTCAGGTGGCTGAAGTCGATGCTGGGGAAATCCGCGTGGTTCATCAGGCCGACGAACAGGGTGTTGATCCCGCTCATCAGGGTGAAGGGATAGCGGCGCATCGCGCCGATGATCTCGTCGAGGTTGCGGCCGTCGCGGATGAACACCGTGTGCAGGCCCATGCCCACCGAGGACAGGCAGTTCGTGGCGAAGGCCATGATGTGATAGAGCGGCAGCGGCGCGATGCGCACATCGGTGGCCGGCTCCAGCAGACCGGGGCGCAGGAACAGTTCCAGGGTCTGGATGACGTTGGCGATCAGGCAGCGGTGGCTGAGCATCGCGCCCTTGGAGACGCCCGTGGTGCCGCCGGTGTACTGCAGCAGCGCGAGGCGATCCAGGCCCGGCTCGGCCTCCACCGGCGGTGCCTCGGCACCCAGGCGCAGGGCCTGCTGGAAGCGCGTGCAGTCGGCCTCGTCGCTGTCGAACTGTGGGCGCTCGATGTCGTCGATGGAGGTCAGCAGCACCTGGCGGATGTCGCAGTGTGCCTGCACGCCGCGCAGCAGCGGCAGCAGGCGGTCGAGCAGCAGCACGGCGCTGGCGCCGGAGTCGGCCAGTTGATGGCGCAGCTCGCTGGCGGTGTATTGCGGGTTGGTGTTCACCAGCACCACGCCGGCCTTCAGCGCGCCGAAGGTGGCAATGGGGTACTGCAGGGAGTTGGGCAGCATCAGCGCCAGGCGGTCGCCGGCTTGCAAGCCGGCGTGGTGGCGCAGGTAGCGGGCGAAGGCGTCGGCCTGGCGCTCCAGCTCGGCGAAGCTCAGGTGGCTGTCGCCGCAGGAAAACGCCAGGCGCTGGGGGAATTGGCGGCAGGCATCGCGCAGCAGGTCGTGGAGATTCTGGTAGGCGTGACGGGCGAGCTCGCGGGCCACGTGACCGGAGGGTTGAGCAGACATCGACTTCTCCGTTTCTTTTTCGAGCCTGTAGTGGCTCTGGATTCGAATTGTTGTTCTGCACAGCGAAACATCGTGTCGAAATCGATGGTATGCGATAGGCTAGCCCGGCGCAACGAGCACACGCGGACCGCTGCGTGGCGCCTGGGCGATCTGCTATCGTTCGCCCGCGCCGCGCGTGGCGCCGCAACTGCAATCCCCCGCCGAGGCCCCATGAGCGACGAAGTCGAAGACAGCAGCAACCCCAAGGACCGCAAGTACGTCGAGGCCCTCGCCCGCGGACTGGACGTGCTGCGCGCCTTCACCCATGGCTCGGTGGTGCTCGGCAACCAGGAAATCTCGCGGATCACCGGCCTGCCCAAGGCGACGGTGTCGCGTATGACCTACACCCTCACCCAACTCGGCTACCTCTGCTACTCGCAGCAGCACGAGAAATACCAGCTGGATTCCGGCGTGCTGGCGCTGGGTTACGCCTATGTCTCCAACCTGCGCGTACGCCAGCTGGCCAAGCCGTACATGGACGCCTTCGCCCGTCGCACCAACACCACGGTCGGCCTGACCTGCCGCGACTGGCTGTCGATGATCTACGTGGAAAACTGCCGTCCTCCGGAAGCCACTTCCCTGCGCATGGACGCCGGCGTGCGCCTGCCACTGGCGACCACCGCTGCCGGCCGCGCGTACCTCGCCGCGACCCCGGAGCAGGAGCGTGAGCACCTGCTGTCGGCCCTGCAGGAGCGCCACGAAGGCGATTGGTCGGTCATGCGTGCCTCGCTGGAAGCGTCCTTCGAGGAGTTCCGCCAGCATGGTTTCTGCCTGTCCCTGGGCGACTGGGATCGTAATGTGCGCGCCGCCGGCGTACCGCTGCGCCTGGCCGACGGCGGGCTGATGGCGCTGACCTGCGGGGCGCCGTCGTTCCAGCTCAGCGAGGAAACGCTGCGCGGGTCTTTGGCGCATGAGCTGGAGATTCTGGCGCGGGATATCGAGAGCCTCGGGGCCTGATCGTCCGCAAGCTTTTGTAGGAGCGGAGCTTCTCCGCGATATCCATCGCGGCTGACTCGGTGCTCTATCTGAACGACGGCGTCATGCGCTCAAGTAGGAGCGGACTCCGTCCGCGATGTGTCAGCTTCACGCCTTGTTTCCCGCGTCGCTTCGGCGTGCGCGCGAGCATTTTGTTTCGCCCCCTCGGGCGACCCACTTTGGAAAGACCCAAAGTAGGCAAAGGTCTTGCCCCTCCATCCGGTTTTTCGCCTAGGCGAAAAATACCCTCGTTGAATCGAAGTTTCAGGGGCACGCCACGAAGGGCCATCCCTGGCCCATCGTGGCTCTCGCGACATCCATGTCGCTCAACCCCTGAAACTCCAATTCAACGAGGCCTCCTGAAAGGGGCGGTCCGGAGTGCTCGGATGTCGCTCTGGAAGACTTCAAGAGCAATGGCGGTTCACTTCGAGGTTTCTCTCACGCGACTTCCATGAGCCTCGCATAAGCCTTCAGGTGATGATCGTCGTCCCCCAGCTGGTGGCTGAGCATCACCAGGCGCTTGGCGTGGTGCGCCAGCACGTATTCCCAGGTCATGCCGATGCCGCCGTGCAGCTGGATCGCCTGCTCGGCCACGAAGCGCGCCGCGCGGGTCACGATGAACTTGGCCGCCGCCAGGGTGCGGCTGCGCTCGGCGCTGTCGGGCTGGTCGGCGACGCAGGCGGCGAGGATCGCCATGCTGGTGGCCTGTTCCAGCTCGCTGCGCATGTCCACCATGCGGTGCTGCAGCACCTGGAACTTGCCGATGGGGGTGCCGAACTGCTTGCGCGTCTTCAGGTAGTCCAGGGTCAGCGCGCAGGCTTCCTGCAGACTGCCGAGGGCTTCGGCGCACTGCGCGGCGATGGCGCGGCCCTGTTGATAACGCAGCGCCGGTAGCGCCTCGCCCGGCGTGCCAATGGCCTCGCCGATGGCGCCGTCGAGGAACAGCTCGCAGGCGCGCTGGCCGTCCACTGTCGGGTAGTCGCGGCGGCTTACGCCCGCCTGCTGCGGATCGATCAGGAACAGGCCGATGCCCGCCTCGTCCCGCGCATTACCGGACACCCGCGCCGAGACCAGGATCGCTGTGGCGCTCTGCCCGCCGGTCACCACCGCCTTGCGTCCGCTCAGCTTCCAGCCGTTACCGGTTTGCTCCGCACGGGTCTGCACGTCGTGCAGCTGGTAGTGGCTCTGGGGTTCTTCCAGCGCGACCGCCAGCTGCGCTTCGCCGCTGGCGACGCGCGGCAGCCAGTGGTCCTGCTGCGCGGCGCTGCCCAGCTGGGCGATCAGCCCACCGCCGTGCACTACCGATTGCAGGTAAGGCTCCAGGCACAGACCACGGCCCAGCTCGGTGAGCACCAGCATGCTTTCCACGCCGCCGCCAAAGCCGCCATGGCTTTCCGGCAGCGACACCGAGATCAGCCCCAGCTCGCCGAGCTGGCGCCAGAATTCGGCGCTGTAACCCAGCGCGCTTTTGCTGAAGCCTTCGCGCTTGTCGAACGGGTAAGCGTCGCGGACCAGGCGGGCCGCGGTGTCCTGCAGCATCTGCTGCTCTTCGCTCAGTTTGAAGTCCATGGTCCTGGCCTCACAGCTCGAGAATCATCTTGGAGACGATGTTCTTCTGGATTTCGTTGGAGCCGCCGAAGATCGACAGCTTGCGCAGGTTGAAATACTGGCTGGCCGGCGCGGCCGAGTAATCCGCATGCAGCGCCTGGCTGCCCAGTTCGAATTCGTCCTCGATGAAGGGCAGCGCGTAGGGGCCGAGCACCTTGCGCAGCAGGTGGCTGATCGCCTGGCGGATCTCGGTGCCCTTCACTTTCAGGATCGAGCTTTCCGCGCCCGGCACGCCGCCTTCGCGGGCGGCGGCGAGGATGCGCAGGGTGCTCATCTCGATGGCCATCAGCTGCATCTCCACCTCCGCCACCTGGGCGCGGAACAGCGGGTCTTCGAGCATCGGCTTGCCGTCGCACAGCTCGCGGCTGGCGACCTGCTTCAGGTGCGCGAGCACCGCCTTCGACGCGCCGATGCCGGCCAGCCCGGTGCGCTCGTAGGTCAGCAGGTACTTGGCGCAGGTCCAGCCTTCATTCTCGCGGCCCACCAGGTTCTCCACCGGCACGCGCACGTTGTCGAAGAACACCTCGTTGACCTCGTGCTCGCCGTCCAGGGTGATGATCGGGCGCACGGTGATGCCGGGGGTCTGCATGTCGATCAGCAGGAAGCTGATGCCGCGCTGTTGCTGCGCCTCGGGGTCGGTGCGCACCAGGCAGAAGATCCAGTCGGCGTGCTGGCCGAGGGTGGTCCAGGTCTTCTGGCCGTTCACCACGTAATGGTCGCCGTCACGCACGGCGCGCGTCTTCAGCGAAGCGAGGTCGGAGCCGGCGCCCGGCTCGGAGTAGCCCTGGCACCACCAGTCGGTGCCGTCGAGGATGCGCGGCAGGTAGTGCGCCTGCTGCTCGGGCGTGCCGAACCTGATGATCACCGGGGCGACCATGTTGACGCCGAAGGGGATGGTGCGCGGCGCGCCGAAGGCGGCGCATTCCTCTTCGAAGATGTGCTTCTGCACGGCGTTCCAGCCGGTGCCGCCGAAGGCTTCCGGCCAGTGCGTGGCGTACCAGCCCTGCTCGGCGAGCACGCGCTGCCAGCGCTGGTGGTCGCCCTTGTTCAGGTGTTTGCCCAGGCGCACCTTGCTGGCGATGTCCTTGGGCAGCTGGCTGTCGAGGAAGCGGCGGACTTCATCGCGGAACGCCAGTTCGTCAGGGGTGAAGTGGATGTCCATGGTGGGTCCTCAAAGATCGGCGAAGCGGCGGCCTTCGGCCACCAGGCGTTCGAGCAGCGGTGCGGGCTGCCACCAGGCGCCGAGGCGCTGGTGGAACTCGCGGATTCGTTCGAGCACTTGCGCAAGGCCGACGCTGTCGGCGTAGAACAGCGGGCCGCCGCGCCAGGCGGGGAAGCCGTAGCCGTTGAGGAAGATCACATCGACGTCGCTGGCGCGCTGGGCGATGCCTTCGTCGAGGATGTTGGCGGCCTCGTTGATCAGCGCGTAGAGGCAGCGCTCGAGTATTTCTTCATCAGCGACCGGCGCGCGGGTGATGCCACGGTCGGCGGCGGCCTGTTCCAGCATGGCCGGCAGCGCCGGGTTGTCCTGAGCGGCGCGACCGCCCTCGCCGTACTGGTAGAAGCCGGTGCCGGTCTTCTGCCCAAGCATGCCAGCGGCGATCAGGTGGTCGAGCACTGTGGGCAGTGTCTGGCCGGGCCTGAGGTTCGGTCGCTGGCGCGAGCGGATCGCGTGGCTGATGTCGAGCCCGGACAGGTCGCGTACCGCCAGCGGCCCCATGGCCATGCCGAAGCTGCGCAGTGCGCGGTCCACCTGCGCAGGTGTGGCGCCCTCCTCCAGGAGGAATTCGGCCTGGCGGCCGTACTGGAAGATCATGCGGTTGCCGACGAAACCGTCGCACACGCCGACCACCACCGAAACCTTCTTCAGGCGCTTGCCCAGCTGCATGGCGGTGGACAGCACGGTGTCCGAGGTGGCCTTGCCGCGCACCACTTCGAGCAGGCGCATGACGTTGGCCGGGCTGAAGAAGTGCAGGCCGACCACGTCCTGCGGACGCTTCGTGAAGGCGGCGATCTCGTCGAGGTCCAGCGACGAGGTGTTGCTGGCGAGGATCGCGCCGGGCTTGCAGTGGGCGTCCAGTTGTTCGAAGACCTGGCGCTTCACCTCCAGGCTTTCGAAGACGGCTTCGACCACCACGTCGGCATCGCCCAGCGCGGCGTAGTCGAGCACGCCGCTGATCAGGTCCAGGCGCCGCTCCATCTCTTCAGCGCCCAGGCTGCCGCGCGCCACGCTGGCGGCGTACAGGCTGCGGGCGCGGTCGAGGCCGCGTTGCAGGGCTTCGTCATTCACTTCCAGCAGTTGCACCGGGATGCCGGCGTTGGCAAAGCACAGCACGATGCCGACGCCCATGGTGCCGCCACCGATGACCGCGGCGCGCCGGATGTCCCGTGGCTGCACGTCGGCGGCCAGCCCGTCGACCTTGGCGGCTTCGCGCTCGGCGAAGAAGGCGTGGATCAGCGCGGCGCGCTGCGGGGATTCCATGCATTGCATGAACAGCTCGCGCTCGCGCCCCAGGCCTTCGCGCAGCGGCAATTGCGTCGCCGCTTCCACCGCGTCGATGCAGCGCTGCGGTGAGAACTGGCCGGGCAGGCGCTTCTGCACTTCGCCGCGCTTGTGGGCGATCAGCTCGGCGAGGCCGCTTTCCTGCACGCGCTCGTAGCGCTCGCCGGTGCGGCGCGGCCCTTTGCCGTCCGCCAGCAGGCGCTGGGCGAAGGCGAGTCCGGCGTCGATCAGTTCGCCGTCGAACAGCTCGTCGACGATGTTGAATTCGAGGGCCTGCGGCGCGCGGATCGGCGCGCCGGAGACGACCATCTCGAGGGCTTTTTCCACACCCGCGAGACGCGGCAGGCGCTGGGTGCCTCCGGCGCCGGGCAGCAGGCCGAGCTTCACTTCCGGCAGGCCGACCTGGGCGTCGCGGCGGGCGATGCGGTAGTGGCAGGCCAGGGCTACTTCCAGGCCGCCGCCCAGGGCGGTGCCGTGGATCACGGCAACGCTGGGCTTGCTGGCGCCTTCAAGGATATCGACCACCTCGGGCAGGGACGGCTCCTGCGGCGGCTTGCCGAACTCACGGATATCGGCGCCGGCCATGAAGGTGCGCCCGGCGCAGACCAGCACCACCGCGCGTACCTGCGGATCGGCCTCGGCCTGCTGGAAGGCGGCGAGCAGCCCGGCGCGGACGGCATGTCCGAGGGCGTTCACCGGTGGGTTGTCGACCGTCACCAGGGCTATCTCGCCCCGGCGTTCGAGCTGTACCGCTTCTGACATGCTGAGCTCCGTTTTAGCGTTGTTTTAACGGAATGATGTTTCGCTGTGCAGAATACGATGCTGTTTTTTGTCGATTGATTGCAAGGCTTTTCGTAGGATCGAGGGGCGCCTGTTCATTGCTCGCGGACAGCACGGCACCGCGACTCAGCCGGCGGATAACCCATTCCGGGTCATGCACCTTGCGGTGTGCGTGGGCGTAGGAGCCACTGTCTTTCCCTGGTAGTTCGGTGTTTGTGCTTTCCCCCTCACCCCAGCCCTCTCCCTCAGGGAGAGGGAGCAAATCGTGCCGGCTGACGCTGTGGTTTCATCCGGCACCGAACGGTCCCCTCTCCCCCTGGGAGAGGGTTAGGGTGAGGGCCGATCCGAGCACAGATCTATCCGGTAGGAGCGGACTCCGTCCGCGATTGGATTCCTGCGCGATGCGGACCTATCGCGGACAGAGTCCGCTTGTACGCTCCTGGTGACATATGGCACCGGCCATCGGGGATCGGCCGGCATTCGCCTGGTGAATGACTTTCGGCTGGCACGCCGGGCTTGGCATAGTGAAGCTCATCATCTGCGGGAGAGCGCGCCATGAACGAGTTCGAACACCAGTTGCTGGCGGTCAACGGCATCCAGCTCAGCCTCTACAGCTGTGGGCCGGCGGACGGCAAGCCAGTGTGGATGCTGCACGGCTTTCCCGAGTGCTGGCATTCCTGGCAGCACCAGATGCGCGCCCTCGCCGCTTCCGGCTACCGCGTGTTCGTCCCGGAAATGCGCGGCTACGGCCAGAGCAGCGCGCCACAAGAAGTGGACGCCTACGACGTGCTGACGCTCTGCGCGGACATCCAGGGCGCCATGGATGCGCTGGGACATGAGCGCGTGGCAATGGTCGGGCATGACTGGGGCGCGCCGGTGGCGTGGCACCTGGCGCTGCTGGAGCCGCAGCGCGTGGAGGTGCTGGCGACGCTCTCGGTGCCCTTCGCCGGCCGCGCGAAGCGCCCGCCCGTGGAGATCATGCGCGAGGTGTTCGCTGGCAAGTTCTTCTACATCCTCTACTTCCAGCAGCCCGGCCGCGCCGAGGCCGAGCTGGATGCGGACATCGCGCTGAGCCTGCGCCACTTCCTGGGTGACAACGTGCGCCTGGCGCCGGATCAGTCCCCCGACGGCCGCCTGTTCGACGGCCTGCCACCGCCGCCGGCGCACCCGGCCTGGTGCAGCGAAGAGGACTTCCAGTGGTACGTGCGGACCTTCGAGGGCCGGGGTTTCCACGGCGCGCTGAACTGGTACCGCAACTTCGAGCGCAGCTGGCAACGCACCGAGCCGCTGGCCGGGCGCAAGGTCGAGCAGCCGACGCTGTTCCTGATCGGTGACCGTGACCCGGTCGGCCGTTTTGAGGCCTACACCGTGCAGCGCATGCCCGAGCACGTGCCCAACCTCGAACAGCATGTGCTGGAGAACTGCGGCCACTGGATCCAGAGCCAGCAGCCGGAGCGGGTGAACGCGCTGCTGGGGGACTTCCTCGGCCGGCATTACCCGGCCTGAGTCAGGCGTCGCGGCGCATGCCGATGTGCGGGATATCGTCCTCCAGGTAGACCTCGGTCACCGGCGTGAAGCCATAGCGACCGTAGTAGCCCTGCAGGTGCGCCTGGGCCGAGAGGTATACCGGCAGCCCCGGCCAGCGCTGGGCGATGGCCTGCAGCGCCTGCTCCATGAGCTGGTGGCCCAGGCCAGTGCCGCGGCCCTGCGGGGCGATCACCACGCGACCGATCACCACGTCGCCGTCGTGGCGTTGCGGGTCGAGCAGGCGCAGGTAGCCGATCAGCTTGCCCTCCTCTTCCACCATCAGGTGGCAGGTGTCGCCAAGCAGGTCCAGGCCATCGACTTCCTGGTAGGGGCACTTCTGTTCCACCACGAAGACTTCGGTGCGCAGCTGCAGGATGGCGTAGAGCTCTTCCTTGGTCAGGTCGCGGTGGTGCTTGCAGGTCCAGTTCAGGGCCATGTGGTGTTCACTCCGATCATCGAGGCGGCGTATTCAGAGCGGCATGGTAGCGCGCCTCAGACCGGCGCGTGGAAGCGCAGCGTGGTCGAGCCGCCGAGGTGCCGGCGCAGCGCTTCGATGGCGACCTTCACCTTGGCCGGCTGGGCATCGCGGCGCGGAGTGACGGCATAGATGCCGAACGGCGGCAGCGTCCACTCCGGCAGCAGCCGCACCAGCCTGCCCTCCTCCAGCGCCTCGCGGACCTCCGGCTCCGGCTGGGCGGAAACCCCGAGGCCGTCGAGGGTGAACTGGCGCAGGGCGATCATGCTGTTGGCCGCCACGCGCGCCTCCAGCCGCAGCTTGCAGCTCTCCCCGCCCGGCCCGCTGAAGTTCAGGTAGGCCTGGTGCGCCACGGTGTTCAGCGAGAGCCAGTCCACGCCCTGCAGCTGCTGCGGATGGTCGATGGCCGGCATGCGCCGCAGGTACGCGGGAGCGGCGCAGATGACGTTGTTCCACTCCGCCAGGTGCCTTGCCACCAAGCTGGAGTCGGACAGCGTGCCGACGCGGATGGCGAGGTCGATGCGCTGCTCGATCAGGTCGATCTGTTCGTCGTGGAAGAACAGCTGCAGGCGCAGCTGGCGATGATTCTCCAGCAGCGGACGCAGCGCCTCGGTGATCAGTTTGCCGGAGAAGCCCACTGGCGCGGCCAGGCGCAGTTCGCCCACCGGTGCCTCGCGCCATTCGCCCAGGCGCTGCTCGGCCTCCTCGGCGATGGCGAGCATCTGCGCGCAACTGCGGTAGAAGGCTTCGCCGGCCTCGGTCAGCGTCAGCTTGCGCGTTGTGCGGTGCAGCAACGTGACCTGGGCGTGGGCTTCGAGCTTGCGGATCTGCTGGCTGACCGCCGAAGGCGTCATGCCCAGCGCTTCGGCCGCGGCGGCCATGGAGCCGCGCGCGACCACGGTGGCGAACACCGCCATACCGCGAAGATTGTCCATTGTGAAGCTCCGCTAAAGAGTGAAAGGCAAAATAGCGGGTTTTTCCCTGGATTGCCGGCGCCTAGGATGTCATCTCCCAAAATGGAGAAGAGAAAAGATGCCTTCGAGCCGTGCCACCGTCCCTACCCCCGATGCCGCGCGCTACCTCAAGCGCCTGTGCAACCACTTCGCCCACAAGCTGCCGGTCGAACTGACCGATGACCGTGGCGTGCTGCCCTTCGATTTCGGCACCTGCCGTCTGCACGCGACCCCGCAGGCGCTGCTGATGGACGCCGAGTCTGCCAATGCGGAAGGCCTCGAGCGCCTGCAGAACGTGGTGGTCAGCCACCTCGACCGTTTCGCCTGGAAAGAAGGCCAGCTGCCGGTGAACTGGCAAGCCGCCTGACAGCGCTGGCGGAAAAAGCGCAAAAACGAAAAAACCCGGCCAAGGCCGGGTTTTTTGTTGCCTGGAAAAAGCCAGGCGTCGCTGAGGATTCGTGACCGTGATCGCTGTTGTCGGTCACTGAAAATACACGGGCTCAAGCAGGGTCGCTAAACAGGCAGAGGTATTGGCATTCGTTCGTTTGAATGCTTTTTAACCAAACTCCAAAGTCAATACTTTGAAACATCTTGTAACTGTGTGGCCACTTTTACCCCGAGTTATCCACACGGTCGATGCGCAAAATCTGCACAGAACGCCCCTTTACCCGGAAAGCGGCCTGGTACGGCCAGCGCTCGACCAGCAATTCGCGCACGCCGGGCACCTCGCTGGGCACACCGCTGCTGCTTTGTTCCAGGTTCGCCAGCGGGCTGACCTGCTCGACGATGTCCTGGATGGCCCGCAGCGCCTTCTCCGGGCCGATCAGCACGACGTAGTGGTCGTAGATGGCATCCAGGTCGGCGGCGGCCTTGTGCGTCCACTGCAGGCTCATGCCAAGCCCCACTTGGCTTCGATGGCCGCGTGCTCCAGCAGATGGCCGGCATCGGCGTCCGCCACTCCCTCATCAATGGCCGCCACATGCCAGCTCTGGCGCTCCAGGTACTGCGCCAGCGCCTGGCGCAGGTGGTAGGGCCGATCCCGGTGGGTGGCGCGGGCCAGCTGGTCCAGCGCCGCCACGAGGGCATCATCGGCGCGGAACGAGACAACGGTGGTCACTTTTTGAACAGCTCCGTTTACGCTGTATACAGTGTTTACAACGATAACATACGTATACGAATCAAGCACTTGAGGAAGGAGAAGTTTTTCGCTTCGGGCGCCCGGAAGGGCGCCTGAAGGCCTGTGGATGCGGGCTGGAGCAGTACTTTCGTGGCGGCGAAAGTTGGCTTCCGGCTTCGGGGATTTGTCGGCGGGACGAGGGGCATCAGGCTGGCGGGGCGAAGGCCTGATTCCCACACAACAACAACAGGAGCCCCCCGCCATGCTGCTCGATTACCTGATCATGCTGGTCTACGCCCTGAGCATGCTTGCCCTGGGCTGGTACGGAATGCGCAAGGCGCGCAACCAGAACGACTTCCTCGTCGCCGGGCGTCGCCTCGGCCCGGGGCTCTACCTGGGCACCATGGCTGCGGTGGTGCTCGGTGGCGCGTCCACCATCGGCACCGTGAAGCTGGGTTACCTCTACGGGCTGTCCGGCCTGTGGCTGGTGTTCATGCTGGGCCTGGGGATCATCGTCCTCAGCCTGGTGTTCTCGCGGCAGATCGCCAGGCTGAAGGTCTACACCGTCACGCAGATCCTCGAGCAGCGCTACCAGGCGTCGTCGCGGCTGATCGGCGGCATCGTGATGGTTGCCTACGACCTGATGGTGGCGGTCACCGCGACCATTGCCATCGGCTCGGTGACCGAGGTGGTCTTCGAAATCCCGCGCATTCCGGCGATCCTCTGCGGCGGCGGCATCGTCATCGTCTATTCGGTGATTGGCGGCATGTGGTCGCTGACCCTCACCGACATCATCCAGTTCGTGATCAAGACCCTCGGCATCTTCGCCGTGCTGCTGCCGCTGTCGATCCACGAGGCGGGCGGCCTGTCGCGCATGCAGGAAGTGCTGCCGGCGGGCTTTTTCGACCTCGGCCACATCGGCCTGGACACCATCCTGACCTACTTCCTGCTGTACTTCTTCGGCGCGCTCATCGGCCAGGACATCTGGCAGCGCGTGTTCACCGCGCGCAGCGAGAAAGTGGTGCGCTACGCCGGCCTCGGCGCGGGCGTCTACTGCATGCTCTACGGCCTGGCCTGTGCACTGATCGGCGCCGCCGCCCACGTTCTGCTGCCCAACCTGGCAGTGCCGGAAAACGCCTACGCCGAAGTCACCCGCCAGGTGCTCCAGCCAGGCCTGCGCGGGCTTGTGGTCGCGGCGGCGCTGTCGGCCATCATGTCCACCGCCTCGGGCTGCCTGCTGGCGGCCGCCACGGTGTTCCAGGAGGACATCTATGCGCGCTTCCTGCGCCCTGGCGCGCCCAACGGCCTGCGTGAGAGCCGCCTGTTCACCTTGATGATGGGCGTGGTGATGCTTGCCCTGGCGTGCCTGGTGAACGACGTCATCGGGGCCCTGAGCATCGCCTACAACCTGCTGGTCGGCGGCCTGCTCGTGCCCATCCTCGGCGCCCTGCTGTGGCGTCGTGCTTCCGCACGCGGAGCCATGGCCAGCATCGTGGTCGGCTGCCTGGTGGTGGTCGCCTTCATGGCCATCGACGGCGTGCTCGCCAATACCCCCATCGCCTACGGCCTGCTCGCCAGCCTGGTCACTTTCGTGGTGGTCAGCCTTGCCGGCGCACCCGCCGCCAGCCTGCAGGAGCAGGCCGACTGAACCTCAATCCGACAGGAGACGCCCCATGCCCCATGACTTCCCGCAACCCCTGGATGCCGCGCAGATCCCACGCTTCGCCGGCATCCCCAGCTTCATGCGCCTGCCGATCTTCGAGGACCCGGCGCAGGTGGATATCGCCCTGCTCGGCGTGCCCTGGGACGGCGGCACCACCAACCGCGCCGGCGCCCGTCACGGGCCGCGCGAGGTGCGCAACCAGTCGAGCCTGATGCGCAAGGTGCACCACGTCAGCCATATCGCACCCTATGACCTGCTGCGCATCGGCGACATCGGCGACGCTCCGGTGAACCCCATCGACCTGCTCGATTCGCTCAAGCAGATCGAGGGCTTCTACCGGCGCATCCACGCCGCCGGCACCATCCCGCTGTCGGTCGGCGGCGACCACCTGGTGACCCTGCCGATCTTCCGCGCGCTGGCCGCCGAGCGACCCATCGGCATGGTGCACTTCGACGCCCACTCCGACACCAATGACCGCTACTTCGGCGACAACCCCTACACCCACGGCACCCCGTTCCGCCGTGCCATTGAGGAAGGCTTGCTGGACCCGAAACGCACGGTACAGATCGGCATTCGCGGTTCGATCTACGACGCCGACGACGAAGCGTTCGCCCTTGAGCAAGGCATTCGCGTGATCCACATGGAAGAGTTCGCCGACCTGGGCGTTGCCGCCACGCTGGCCGAAGTGCGCCGGGTGGTGGGGCAGGGGCCGACCTACGTGACCTTCGACGTCGACGTGCTCGACCCGGCCTACGCGCCCGGTACCGGCACGCCGGAGATCGGTGGCATGACCACGCTGGAGGCGCAGCACATGATCCGCGGTCTGCAGGGGTTGAACCTGATCGGCGCCGATGTGGTGGAGGTTTCGCCGCCGTTCGACCAGGGCGGGGCGACCGCGCTGGTGGGCGCCACCATGATGTTCGAGCTGCTCTGCGTGCTCGCTGATTCGGTCGCCGCACGCCGTTGACCACCCTGGGGGTTCACGGGGCGGCGCGCTCGGCGCTATAACGAAAGGCCTGCGCCCGCCGCCACGAGAACTCCCATGCTGGGCAATCTTTCCGATATCGACCTGCGCCTGCTGCGCACCTTCTGCACCATCGTCGAGGCGGGCGGCTTCACCGCCGCCCAGGTACGCCTGAACACCAGCCTGTCGCGGCTGAGCGTGCTGGTGCGCGATCTCGAACTGCGCCTGGGCTATTCGCTGTGCCGGCGCGGCAGCAGCGGCTTCCAGCTTACCGAGGAAGGGCAGCAGCTGTACGAGGCGGCGCTCGGGTTGTTCGTCGATATCGAACGCTTCCGCGAACAGGTGACCGGCCTCGGCGGCCGCGACCGCGAAGTGCTGCACCTGGGCTGCGTCGATGGTGTGCTCGGCCAGCACTGCTGGCCGTTGCCGCTGGCGCTCCGGCTGTTCCGCGAGGGTAACCCGAGGGTGCGCCTGAACCTGCACACCCAGCGCCCGGATGAGCTGGAAAACGCCGTGCTGGAGGAACGCCTGCAACTGGCCATCGGCGCCTTCCATCATCGCTTGTCGGGGCTGCGCTACCAGCTGCTGTTCCGCGAAGAGCAGAACCTCTATTGCGCCCAGGGGCACCCGTTCTTCGAGCGTGCGCAGGACGAGCCTTCCCTGGAGCAGATCTGCGCGGCCGAATACGTCGGCCGCGGCTACATGACCGAAAGCCGCCGGCCCCACGGGCTGGTCTTCAGCCGCGCCACCAACGCCTACAGCATGGAGGCCATCGCCAACCTGGTGTTCAGTGGCACCTTCATCGGCTACCTGCCCACGCACTACGCGGCGCAATGGGTCGCACAGGATCGCCTGCGGGCGATCCGCCCGGCGCAGCTGGCCTATGTCTCGGAGTTCCATTGCGTGACACGCCAGGGGGCCGAGCCGGGCGAGGTGCTGGGGGCCTTCCTCGACGCCCTGGAGCGCGCCCAGGCCGAACTGGGTAGCGGGGCGCCGGCGTGAGCGACGTGCAGGCATTGCGCGAGGACGGTTTCGTCCTGCTGCACGGCCTGCTGGATGCCGAACAGGTGGCCGAAGTGCGTACGCTGATCGACGACCTGCGCCCGCTGCACTGGGACTACGAAGGGCTGGTGGATCATTACAAGTGCGTGTTCAACCGCTCGCCGAGCTGGCTGCCCTTTCTCGACCCACCGGGGTTGATCGAGCTGGCGGAAGCCGCGCTGGGCGCGGACTGCCATGTGATCGGCCAGACCGCCTGGCGCTGCCATCCCGGCTTCATCGGCGCGGAAATGCACCAGGACTACCTGCCTGTCGCGCTGCCGGGAGCGGACCTGGAACTGCCAATGTTCATCTGCACGGCGCAGGTCTATCTCGATGATATCGATGATGCGCTGTGCCCCACCTGGGTGATCCCCGGCAGCCATCGCGCCGGCCGCGCGCCGGCACCGGACGAGCGCGAATGGGCGGGCAGGACGGCCGAGCCGGTGCTCTGCCGCGCGGGCGATTGCCTGCTGTTTCGCAGCGACTTGTGGCACGCCGGAAGCCGCAACCTGAGCGAGCGCACACGCTACCTGCTGCAGGTGCACTATGGGCGCCGGATGGTCGCGCAGAAGTTCTCACCCTACCTGGACTGGACCTTCAACCCCGAGGTGCTCGCCGCCTGCACACCGCGACAACGCCGGCTGCTGGGCGATCACGAAGACGCCGAGTACGACTGAATGGGAGACTCACTGATGAAGGCTGTACATGCCGGCGGCTGCCATTGCGGCCAGCTGCGCTACGAGTGCGATGCCGCGCTGACGGACGTCGCCCATTGCCATTGCTCGATCTGCCGGCGCACCACCGGCGGTATCGTCACCACCTGGGCCACGGTGCCTCTGGACAGCTTCCGCTGGACCCTCGGGACGCCGGCCGAGTATCGCTCCTCGGCGTCCTGCATCCGCTACTTCTGCAGTCGCTGCGGCGCGCAGCTGGCGCTGTTCACCGACCAGGCACCGGAGACCCTCGACCTCACGACGGCGACGCTGGACGAGGTGGCGACGGTGCTGCCGGACCGGCATATCTGGGTGAAGAGCCGGCTGCCCTGGATACACCTGGACGAGCAGTTGGAAGAGGAGTGGGAAGAGAAGCTTTAACGCTGCCGCACCGACGTCAGGGTGACGCTTCGTAGGATGGGTGGAGCGCAGCGATACCCATGCGGTCGGCGCGGCGGATTGATGGGTATCGCTGCGCTCCACACCATCCTACAAGGGCAGTCACGGAGTCTCAGGGCAGCTCCAGTCCGCCCGACGCCTTGTGCAGCTCGCGCAGGTGCGCGCCGATCTGCTTGGTATTGGCTTCCAGCGCGGCCAGTTCGTCGCGGCGTTCCGGTGTCAGCAGGGCGCGGACTTCACGGTCGAGGTTGTCGCTGAGCTGGCGCAGGCGCTGCTGGCGCTGCTGCGTCTGTTTCTCCAGGGTCGCTGTCTCCGGCGCCTGGGGCAGGCCGTAGCCGCCGTCGAGAAGCTCGGCCGGGCGGCTGAGGAAGCCGCTGTCGTCGAGGATCTGCTGCAGTGTCTTGCCGGCTGCGGCGAGGTCCGGCTTGCTCTGCATGGCGTCCGGGTTGCTCAGGTACAGGCGCTTGAGTTCGTCCTGGGCCAACAGCAGCTGGCGGCGCAGCGAGGCCTGTTCGAGCAGCAGCAGGGCGGCGCTCGAGCGCAGGTCGGCCTTGTCGAACCACGGGCGGCGCTCGACGGCGGGCAGGGCGAGCCAGTCCTCGACCTTGTCCTGCGGGACGTTCATGCGCTGCTTCAGCACATCGAACATGGCCTGGTAGCGGTCGCGGAAGGAGTCGAAGCGATAGCCCAGGCGCAGCGCTTCCTTGGGGTTGTCCAGCACGCTGGCGTCGGCGATGCCCTTGTTCTCCAGCAGGCCGAGCACGCCATAGGGCGTGATGCTGTCCATGGTCTGCAGGCTCTGGCGCTGGATGCCGCTGCGTAGCAGCTTGAGCGTCTCCACCGCGCAGTTGTTGGACAGGAAGTAGTAGTTGCCGTCGTAGCTCCAGTGGCTCTGCGCCGAGCGCTCCACCAGGCTGGCGACCTCGTCGCGGCTGAGCTTGAGCGGAATCGAGGCGAGGCTGCGCAGCTCGACCTTGGTGTATTCCTCGATCACCTGGGACAGCGGCAGCACGAACAGGCGCGAGGGGTAGGCGCCGGTCAGGCCGTCCCAGCTGGAGAGCTGCAGATCGCCGACGAAGGCGCGGTAGGACAGCACCAGGTGCTGGTCGAGGTCCAGGCGGCAGGCCGGGCCGCGCGGGCGCCCTGGTGCGCAGACCACCAGGCGCAGCATGGTGTGGCCCCAGCGGCTGGCGATCTCGTTGTTGGCCTCGGCGATCAGGTAGTCGACCTCGTAGACACGCTCCGGGTCGAGATACCCCAACGGCTGGCGGCCGAAGTCGCGGCCGGCGTTGAGGTAGGCGTACTGCGTCGAGCATTCGTCGTGCGGGCGCTCGCCGAAGCGTTCCGCGTAGTAGCGGTACAGCGCCGGTCGGCGGCAGGCGAAGCTGCGGTCGAGGAGGAAGTACTCCATGTTCACCGCGACATACTCGCGCGGGTTGGTCAGCTCGTAGCGGTCCGGGCTGCGCAGCAGGAAACGGTTGTGCTGTTCGCGCTCGCCATGTTTGCCGGCGTATTGCGGCCAGCCGGCGAGGTCGAGCAGGCGCGGGTCGTCCGAGAGGCTGAAGCGGCGGCCGGTCTGGCCACGGCAATCGTCCGGTGCGCCGACGCGACCCAGGCTCTTGTCGCGCATCGTGCAGCGACGGATCACCCGGCCTTCGTCGGTATCCCAGAGGCGCGCGCGGTCGTAGAGGTGGGTCAGCTCATGGAGCAGAGTCGCCAGCAGTTCGCGGCGCAGGGTGCCGTGAGTGCGGCCGGTCTGCTCGGTGGCGGCGCTGCCGTCGGTGAGCGGGCCGAGATAGCGGGTATTGAGGGCGATGGCGCCAGGGCGCAGGGTGCGGCCCATGCCATTGCTGGGCAGGTCGTTGCGCCATTGCACTTCGACGCTGCGGTCCAGGCGCTGCACGAAGCTGTCCGGCAGGGTGTGCAGGGCTTCGTCCAGCAGTTGCTGGCTGGCCTGGCGCTGGGCGGCGTTCAGGCCGTCGGCTTCCAGCTCCAGGCGGAGCGAGGCGTGGCTGCTGGCGGCGACTATCAGTGCCAGGGCCGCCAGCCAGCGGCCAGCCCGGAGTCTCACAGAGCGAGGATGGCTTCGGCCAGGTCCTGGTCGGAGGCTTCGCGAGCCTGCGGCACCTGCTCGCGCAGTACCTTGAACGCGGCTTCCAGTTGCGCACCACGGATCGCGCCGTCGCTGCCAACGTAGCTGGCGGCATCGTCACGGGCTTCGCGGACGACTTTCATGTCACGCACGGAGGTGGTGGTGTCCGAGGTGAAGTCGATGCTGCGGGCGAAGGCGTTGGTGGTGATGTTGAACACGCGGACCACCGATTGGGCCTGGGCGGTGGAGGCGCAGGCGGCAAGCAGGAGGCCGAGGATCAGGGGGCTCTTGGAAAGCGAGCTGAGGCGCATGGATGTCTCCGAAAGGGCAGCGGGAGCTGCTCACGACTTATTTGGCAAGAATTGCTTCGGCCAGTTCCCGATCGTTCGCCGCCAGCTCCGGATGCCGCTGACGCAGCCAGTGCAGCGCAGCCTCCAGGCGGGCACCGCGCAGGGCTCCATCGGTGGCAACGAACTGCGCCGCGTCGTCGCGGGCGCCGCGCAGCAGTTTGTTGTCGAAGGGCGCGCTGGTGACCTGGCTGGTGGCGTAGCTGGTCGCGACCGGAAACTGGGTGGTCTGGTCGAATGCCCAGGCGGGCAGCGAACAGGTCAGCAGCGGCAGCAGGAACAGCAAGGTACGCATGGGCTTGGACAATCGAGAAAGCACGGCCGCCAAGGCTAACGGAATGCGCGGGCGAGAGCCAGCGCAGAGCGCCGGGCGGAGCGCCCGGCGCGGAGGGTTCAGCCGATCAGATGGTCAGGATGGCCTGGGCCAGCTGCTGGTCATTGGCGGCCAGGGTCGGCAGCTTGCTGCGGATGTGGGCGAGGGCGGCTTCCAGGTGTGCGCCGCGGATCTGGCCCTGGCTGGCGACGAAGGTGGCTGCGTCGTCACGGGCTTCGAGGACGATCTTGTCGTCCTTGAAGGAGTTGCTCAGGTCCGAGGTGCCGTCGGAGGTGGCGCCGGTGGCGCGCACCGACAGGTCGGTGGTGTAGACGAAACTGGTGGCGTAGGCACCGGTGGCGCAACCGATCAGGGCGGCGGCAGCGATCAGGCGAAGGCTGTTCTTCATTGGAGTGGCTCCGGAATAAGACCAAGCAAAGGTGGCCGGGGCGGCCACTCTAACTGTGCTCAGACTAGCCAAGACTGACCGGTGTCACCAGCATTCAGCGCCAGAATGGTTTCGAGATTTCTCTCACGCGCTCGCTGGGGCTGATGCCCAGGTCGGCCAGCTGCAGGCTGGTTAGCTCGGCGAGCTGGCGGCGGGTGCGGGCGTTCTGGTGCCATTGGCGCAGGTGGCGTGCGATCAATGTCGCGCAGCGACCAAGGCCAGAGACAGCGAAATGCGGCGGGGCCGCGGGCTGGCGTTCCATGGCGGGGCATCCTGTCGATCCGGTTCACGGCTGTTCAGGATGCCTCGCCACCCGCCGGCCGGTTAGCCGCAGCTGGCAGTTTGCTTGGCGCAACAGTTGCGGCGCCGATTGCACTGTCAGGGTTGTTTGGCCTCGGACTGTACTGCTGTGACTTCATCTGCCGTGCTGTCAGGCGCCAGTTCGATGCGAATCAACGACAGTTCGCTACTGCCGTTGCTGATGGTGCGGATTTCGCTGCCGGGGCTGTCCTGGGCACACTCAAGTACGCCTTCCACCGTACGCACCTCGCCGTCAGTACCGGTCAGGTCGCCTCGGGCAAGGACCGCGACAGTGGCTGTAGCATTGCTGACAATGTCCCAAGTACCCGCGCGCTTCGACGCTCCGCCTTGGGCGGCATAGGTGATCCGGTATCGATAGCGGCCCGCAGGAATCAGCGTATAGGGGCCGTAGCTGAGGTATCCCGTCGCGCCGGCTGGTGCAATCAGGCGGTCATCGCGCAGCTTGCCGATCAGCGTCGGCAGGCTTGACGCCGGCCAGCTGCCCCAGCGTTGCGCTTTGAAGTCCGCTGTGCGGCAGGCAGGACAGGCGTCCAGTTCTGGAATAACCAGTCTTATGCCATCGAGCTCACCGGCGATCGCCCCCTTGCTCAGGGTGCGAGTAGCCTGGTCCCACAACGCAGGCTCGTTGAATATGTAGAGCGCATCCGCATCGTAGGAACCGCTGGCCACTTGTCCGGCCAGGTGCTCCCTTGCGCGGGCCTGGGCCTGGGCGTCGACACGGGCAAAGTTGGCGGAGTTGATCGACATGCCGTGGTGCAGGGCAAAGTCCGATAGAGGGATGAAGTTTTCAGGGACATGGGTAGGGAAAACGTACAGGACGCGCTGATAGTGCTTGCCCAGGCTTTCCCACATGGGCGATTGCATCGGGCTGGTCCAGCCGGGCTCCTGGCGGAACAGCTTGCGCATACCGTGCAGCCCGCTGGAAAGGTCGTAGAACTGCACGCACGTGGCGGCCGCCAGCAGGACGATTGCTACGCTCGTGCGGGTGCGGACGCAGATCACTGCAATGGCGGTAACGGCAAGCAGATAGAAAACGGGCCAGAACATCCGGCCGGGAGAGCGGAACACCTGATAGAGCCGGCCGGCCCAGTCCGGAAGATCGACCCAGGTGAAGACATGGGGCCCCACACTCAGTGTATTGGTCAGCGAAATCGACAGCATCAATACGCTCATCAACACAAGCGGCCAGATGAGGAACGTATGCCTGCTGCGTTCTTCTCGACGAGGGGCAATCGCCAATGCGGCAGATATTGTCAGCAGAGCGAGGACGCCGACGCCCATGTAGGCGAAGCCGTCATGATCAAGAAAGCCGTCCATGCCTTCCGGCCGCTTGAGTGCCGGTAGCAGTCGGGACCAGTCTCCACGCGAGTCCACCAGGGAGAACAGGTTCATCCGCCCGTAGGGGCCCGGCACAGTCGGGGCGGACCCCAGTATGAAGTAGCCGATCAGCCACATGAGCAAGAGAATCAGAGCGCTGCCGGCTACTCCGTGCGCCACGCATCGGCCCGGACTCATCTCGCGCTTGGCCAGCCGCTGCAGGAGATCGGCCCCCCAGATGGCCGCCAGCATCACCAGCAGATACGCATGAATCAGGGTTGCCAGTGCGAGCATCACCAGCCAGAAACGAGCGCGGTAGCGTTGGTCAAAGTAGAGGTAGAGACCTCCAAGCAGCAGCCACTGCCCGCCGAGTGCCAGATGGAAGGCAAAGCGGATCAGGTACGGGGGTAGCAGCAGGAGCAGCACCGTGCCAAGGGTGAGCAAACGTCTGTCCTGGGTAAAGCGCGACAGGACCAGGTATGAAAAGACACCCTGCATGACCATGCAGACCAGTACCCACAGACCGAAGTACTGAAAGGTTTCCGGCAGAATGGGCCCGAGCAGTTTGAACGGTAAGGCGAAGAGCGGCAGGGAATCGGAAAACACGATGGAGCTGCCCATCTCCATGCCGTAACGCGGGTTGGCCCCCAGCGGGAACTGCAGGAATGGCGTTTCGCGGAAGAATTCCCAACCCAGCAGGTTGGTGGGTGGGTCGAACAGCCCGCGCATGAGCCAGCCGATGCTGGAGGGCTGCAGCACCGTCAACCCGCCCAGTGCGACGAACATTGCGACTCCCAGCAGGACCGGAATCCATAGTGATGCGCGGACGTTTTTGGGCGCCAGCATGGCTAGGTAAGCTCCACTTTTCTTGTTGTGAGGTGATCATTCACTGCGCCGCTGCCTGAATCCCCAGAATCGGCTGGCCAGGAAGGTAATGCCCGGCACGACTGAGGCGGAAGCCACCGCAGCCAGGCGCGGTGATAGCCATCCGCTGGCCAGTATCGTGGCAAGCAGTGTGCTGTTGATCAGGAAGGCGGTCAGCGAGATCAGGAAGAAGCGGCGCATCGCCTTGCCGGGTGAGCCGGGATTGGAAAACGTCCAGATGTAGTTGCCGGAGAAGGAAAGACCGAACGCGCAGAGGAACGCAACCAGGTTGGCCAGCAGAGTCGGCATTGCCGTGCAGCTGATCAGGCTCCAGACCACGCCGATATGCAGTGCGGTGGCGCACACCCCGACAACGCCGAAGCGAGCAGCGATGAACAGTTCGCGCAGGAGGCGGTGCCTCGTGACCGACACTTCCTCCGACTCCTTGATGCTCACGGCTTTCGTGCCAGGCAGAAAGCGGTCAGACCGGCAAATCGATTGAACCCAAGGGCGGGCAGTTCCAGGATCGACAGTGCTTTCAGTGTGCCGTTGACCAGCGGGCTGTGACGCTTGAGTTGCGATCGTGGTTGGCGCTGGGTCTTGCCGTGGCTGCGCTCGAGCAGTCGAAGGCTTGCTGCGATCGGGAACACCGCGCCGAAGTAATAGGAACCGCGCAGAACCTCCAGGCCCGCCTGCCGTGCGACGGACTCGATTTCATGGAGCCTGTAACGCCGCTTGTGCTCCAGAAATACATCGTGATCGCTCCAGAGAAACTGGAAGGCGGGAACCGAAATCAGGACATTGGCCCCCCTGGGGACCTTGGCGACATAGTCCGCCAGCAGGCCCACGTCGTCGTCGACGTGCTCCAGTACGTCCATCAGCAGCAGGAGGTCGGTGTCCAGCTGTTCTACCGAGCGGCGGAAATGAATCGGCTTGCCATTAGCCTGGTCGTCTGAGTCCTGCGCGTAGCTGATATCGACACACCAGGCGTCGCGGGCATCACTCTGGTCGAGCAGGGCCTTGGAGAAGAATCCGGAACCAGCGCCGACGTCAAGGATTGAAGTTGGCCGGATGTCGCCGAGGAATTTCTGCATCGCGGCGCACTTGGAGCGGTAATACCAGTGTTCGCCGATATGCTCGCCCAGGATGTCGGTTTCCTTGAGGTCCATGCTCAGTCCTTGTTCACGTAGATGCGGCGCACCAGATAGACCGGTCTGCGCTTGGATTCCAGATAAGTCCGCCCCAGGTACTCGCCCAGGACGCCAATGCCGATGAGCTGGAGGCCGCCCAGGAACGTCACGGCGACCATGATCGATGCGTAGCCTGGAACATCGACGCCGAAAAACACCACCTTCAGCACGATCAAAGTGGCGAAGAGGAACGATCCCAGCGATACCGCGATGCCGAGATAGGTCCAGATTTTCAGCGGGTCTGTGCTGAAGCTGGTGATGCCTTCGAGGGCGAAGTTCCACAGGCGCCAGCCATTGAACTTGCTTGTCCCGGCGATGCGCTCGGGCCGGCTGTAGTTGATACAGGCGGTGCGGAACCCCACCCAGGCGAAGAGACCTTTCATGAACCTGCGTGATTCGGGCAGCTCGTTGAGAGCATCCACCACCTGACGGTCCATGAGTCGGAAATCGCCGACATTTTCCGGAATGGCCGGGTCAGCGATCTTGTTGTGGATCCGGTAGAACCAGTTGGCCGAGGCACGCTTGGCCCAGGAGTCGGAGGTTCGGTCGACACGTCGAGCCAGAACGACTTCATAGCCTTCGCGCCATTTGTCGATCATCTCCAGCACCAGTTCCGGAGGATCCTGAAGGTCGACATCGATGGGCACCACGACCTGCCCGGTTGCGCAGCGCAGGCCGGCACTGAGCGCGGCTTCCTTGCCAAAGTTTCGACTCAGGTCGACCACCTTGATGCATGGAGTATGGCGCTGCAGCAGGAGCAGAGTCTCCAGTGTCGCATCGGTGCTGCCGTCGTTGACGAAGACGTACTCCACCACAATGGCCGAGGGATCGCTGAACACGCTTTGCACGCGCTCCACGAACAGGGCGACGGTCTCGACTTCGTTGTAGACGGGCACCACCAGCGATAGCGCCAGGGGGGCGTTTTCGGGGGCCCTCTGTTCCCGGTCGATGGGGGGGCTCATTTGCAGCTCACTGGTCATCCCTACCTCTTCTTGTTCTTGCGCGGCAGTTGGCTGTCAATGCTACGCCTGCGGTTGTGTCTATCGAGCAGAACCCTTCGCGGCCGTTTGATCTGTGCTGATCGAAATGCTCTCAAGCTGAAGGTCGCCACCGTTGCTCAGCAGGCGCAACTCGACTCGCTGCAGTGGGCCGCTCAAGGCAACCTTGCCAGTGAGCGAGCGACTGGCACCTTGCGTACCCTTCAGCGGGCCGGAGGCGAGAGTGACCTGCTTGCCAGAAGGCTCCTGAGCAACCAGGTCCCAGGTGCCCACGGTCGTCGCACTATCGGCCTGGCTGAGATAGTCGATGCGGTGTTGATAGACTCCTGCGGGCAGCCCGATGTAGGGGCCGTAGCTGAGATACCCCGCCATGCCCGGCTCCTTGGGAACCAGTCGGGTGCCCTGCAGTTTTCCAATCAGCGAGGGTAATTGTGCAGCGCTCCATTGGGCGGAAAAGTCTTTCTGCTCATGGGTCAACGGCGCTCCCAGGGCGCTCCAGGCAGCCTTGGCGCGGTCCCTGGCGCAGATCAGGTGGACAGTGTCGACCGAACACTCGCCGGCACGGATTGCCTGCTGGAACAGCGTTGGCAGATCAAGAGAGTTTCGCAGGAAGCCGGCCTTTACATACAGCTGGCCGGGCTGGGCGGGATGCTGTGAAAAGGCACTCTTTTGTTCGCAGCTCGTCGCTACTCGCGCCGTATAGGCGCTGTTGATCGTCAAGCCGAGGTTGGCGGCGATGTACTGGTAGCGAACGTAATCCTCCGTAGGTGTGTCTCCGCAGCCATAAGCAGGATAGATCTCGATGCCCTGCAGGCCTGCCAGCGCGTTACGCCATGGTTGGAGGTCCAGGGTCGCAGGCAGCTGGCTAACGAATTGCACGCGCTCACGCAGTGGCCGGGTGTCATACCACTGCAGCACGAGCGCCGCTGTGGTTATCGCCAGGAGCAGGTTGCTCCTGCGACGGAGCAGGACCGACAGAACGGCGAAAAGCACGCCATAGCCAACCATCCAGAAGAACCGGCCGCTGACGCGGAATATGCCAAAAGCGCTTTCCAGCCACCTGGGGAAATGCACGTCCAGCAAGAGGTGCTGGCCCAGAAAGATGCGATTGCTGGCGGCGTACAGCCCGAACCCGAGTAGGACCAGCAACAGCGGAGCATGCTTGCGCGCAGTGCGCGGCAGTTCTCTGCCATGCAGCACCAGGGCGATCGGAACAAGGAGCAGCACGCCCGCCCCAAGGTAGTTGAATCCTTCGTCCTGCCCGCCGGTGGCGTCGATGGGCGAGCAGAGCAGGCCGCCGCAGAATGGCGAAAGCAGGTTCAGTGAGTAGACGCCATAGCCTCCGGCTGCTGCTCCTTTGCCGATGAAGTATCCGCCTGCATACAGGATGACCAGCAGTGCGATGAGGGAGGCGATAATCCAGTTCAGTCCCTGCCTGAACGTCAATCGAGACTGCCGATACAGGCTCACCAGGCAGGCAATGAAAACGGGGTAGACCATTGCCAGCAGGTAGGGATGGACCAGTAGCGCACCGCAGCTCAGGGCGACAAGGCTGAGACCGGCGCTGCGAATGGTCCAGGCAGCGTGGTAACCGCGGAAGTAAGTCCCTAACGCCAACAGCAGCAGGGCCTGGGTCATCAGGGCCGTGTGGCCCAGGCGGTGTGTCAGCGCTGGCCAGGTTATCGCGAAGGCGACGGCGAGCAGCGCACCAGGCAGATGGCGGATATTCAGTGATCGGATGAGGAACACTGCGGCGGCAGCCTGAAGCAGGTAGCTGAAGGCGTGCCAGAGGCCGAAATAGTGGAAGCCGTCGGGGAGCAGCGAGCGCAACGGCTTCAGCAGCAACGCCAGTAGTGGAATGCTGTCGGTGAAGGCGATGCTGGTGCCTTCTGGCGCATTCAGGCGGACCGACTTGAGCAGCGGAAAGTGCCAGTCATCCTTTTCGAAGAACAGCCATCCTGCTACATGTGAGGCGGCATCGCCACCTTCGAAATAGAGTCCATGCCCGGCCAGAAAGGACAGTGGATAGAGATGCAGCACCATTGCCATGGCAAGCAACAACGCTGCCAGATAGGCAGTGCCACGTGGTGCGTCTTTCCACAGCCATGCTGGGGTTCCGGCGGGCGCCAGTGCGGGCAGCTTCTCAAACCGGCTCATGCCAAGGGCCCCAGCTGTTCGCCGGCAAGGACTGCCCGATTTCCGGCATCGCAGTCCCTTCCCGTCAACAGAGGCGTTGGGACGATTGGCGGGGCAGGCGGGGAACAGCTCAGCAGCGACAGCAGAAGTTGCGGATAACGCATGGGCTTGGCCGATCTGAAAGCACGGCCGAATAGGCTATCGGAATGCAGGATGGTGGGCTAGCGGCGAGTTCTGCCGCCTCCTGCGTGGCTGGCGCGCGGAACAGCATGGCGCCGCGGCCCCTTTGCGACGAATGGGCAAAGGCAATTCGAGGGTGGAGAACTCCTCCCTGATGGTCACTCTGGCTGCGGGGAAAGAAGCGCTCTTCGCTGCGATGAACCGGGTTTCGGTGGATGACTGCTCAGTCATCGATAAGGCGACTGTTTCGGGATAGTTCCGTGCTTTTCGCAACTGTACCGTCGCTCAATCGCCTCAGCTGTACTCAATGTATCCGGATGCTTGCCAGCGCCTCGAAGAACTGGTGCTATGCATGCCTTCCTTGAAAAACGCACCGGTCCAGCCGGTCGTGTCATAACAAAAACAGCGCGGGAACGGGGCCTGCGTCCGCATGATGGATCTGCTTATTCTCATTGGCTCGAAGATCAGCCAGGACACCATCCACAGTTCGCTCGGCAAGCCTGAGTACAGCTACTACTTCCTGTTGAAGGAGTTCCTGCCGGCCTTCCAGGCAATCGGCACTGTGGTCGAAGTGCGCAGCATCGCCGAGGTCGAGGCTCTCTATGAGGAACACCATGCGGCTGGCCGGCCGGTTGTGTTCATCAGTGTCAGCCCGCCGCAACAGACCCCCCTGGGCCTGCGTTGCCCGACCATTCCGCTGTTCGCCTGGGAGTTCGACAGCCTGCCTGACGTCGCCTGGGAGGGTGACCCTCGCAATGACTGGCGCTATGTCTTCGAGCGCGTACAGGGCGCCATCGCGACGAGTCGGGAGGCAGCCGCCCAGGTCGCCGAGCAGCATCGTCACCTGCCTGTACTGGCCGCGCCCGCTCCGATCTGGGAGCGCTTTGGCGCAGGCAAGGTCGCACCCGTCCGTCCTGCCCAGGGCGAGCGAAGCATCCCATTCTCGGGCGTCGTCATCGACAGCCCATTGCTGGGGCTCAGCGCTGATGGCCTGGTTCGTCGTGCTGAGTCTCCTGTGCCTCTGCCGGAGGTCGTGGAAGCTGTGAAGCCGGCTTCGCGCTGGCAGCAGCGGCTGGAGATCGGCCGGCTACTGTTCGAAGGCTGGCGCCGGGAAGTCTTCGGCGCGCCGGAGGTGCCCGCGGCCAGCGCTCCAGTCGTGGCTGAGCCCATCATTCGGGATGTGGTGCTGGACGGAGTGGTCTACACCACTGTCCTCAATCCCGCTGACGGTCGGAAGAACTGGATCGACCTGATCACTGCCTTCTGCTGGGCGTTCCGCGATACGCCCGATGCGGTGTTGCTGGTGAAGATGACCCACCACGACCTTGAGCACTACCGGATCGTGCTGATGACGCTGCTATCCCGCCTGGCGCCTTTCTCCTGCCGAGTGGTTGTGCTGCACGGTTTCCTCGAGGACGACCAGTACCAGGCCATGGTCGCGGCCACTGATTACTACGTGAATGCCTCGTCGTGCGAAGGCCTGTGCCTGCCACTGATGGAGTTCCTCAGTGCAGGGAAACCAGCACTGGCACCACGGCATACGGCGATGGCCGATTACCTGGACGAACGCATGGCGTTCGTTGTCGAGGGCGCCCTGGAGCCGACCTGCTGGCCCCACGACCCCACCGGCATGCTGGTCACGCACCGGCACCGGCTGAACTGGCAGTCGCTGATGGAGGCGTTCCGCCGCAGCCATGCAGTGGCGCTCCGTGAGCCGCAGGTGTATGCGCAGATGTCCCGCGCGGCCTGCACGCGCATGGAGGCATTCAGTTCCCTGAAAGCGGTGGCGGGTGCGCTGGAGGCCTTCATTGGCGATGTCCTGGATACTGATCGGTCGGTGCGGGCCCCTGCCCGTGTCGCGGGGGGGATGTCGGAATGAGGTTTCTGGTCCACTCCGAGGTCAACAGCGCACGCATCGAGTCGAGCCTGGGGCTGCCGGACTACAGCTATTACTTTGTGCTCAAGGAGTTTCTCCCGCTGCTGCGCGGCCTGGGAGAAGTCACCGTGGTGGAGGAGGTCGGGGAGGTCGATGTCCTCTACCAGCAGGCCCTCGATGACGGCGAGCAGTGTGTTTTCCTCAGCTTCACGCCGCCACACAAGACGCCGCTGGACCTGCAGTGCCCGACCATTCCGGTGTTCGCCTGGGAGTTCGATTCCATCCCCAACCAGCAGTGGCTTGAGGATGATCGGCAGAACTGGGCGGCGGTATTGCAGCGCTGCGGGCGTGCCATCACCCACTCCGGGCTCACTGTCGAGGCGACTCGCGCGGAACTGGGCGCGGCGTTTCCGGTGGTTTCCATCCCGGCGCCGGTGTGGGACAAGTTTGCGCGCTTGCGCGAGCAAACTGTGGGCTTGCCCAGCGAACCGGTGACCCTCACGGTACGCTCGGGCGTGGTCATGGACACCCACGATCTGTCGCTCGCCCCCTACCTCCCCAATGCCGACGCAGTCACCCGTGCTGTAGCCAGTGCGCGCGCCCGGGAGCTGCCGGCGGCGGCAAAGGCCGAACCAGCGGAGCCATGCGCTGCTGGGCGCCAGTCGCTGGCGCGCATTACCCTGCGCTACCTGGTGGAGTGGTATCGCCTGGCCTGGCGGGCGCCGGTGCCGGTCTTGCCGGTCGCCGCAGAGCCTGCGCCCGCGCGGATGGAGCCGCCCAACCCGGTGGAGCCCGGTGGCCTGCCGGATGTGGAGGTGGATGAAGACGCGATGCCATCGCTGCCATTGGGCGAGCACCGGCTGACCCTGTCGGGCGTGGTCTTCACGGCCGTGTTCAACCCTTACGATGGCCGCAAGAACTGGGTCGACATGCTTACCGCGTTCTGCAGCGCCTTCCGCGACACTCCCGAAGCCACGCTGCTGTTCAAGCTGGGCCACCACGAGTACGAGTCGGCGATGAACGACATGCTGATGTGCATGGCGCGCATGCCGGCCTTCCAGTGCCGTGTCGTCCTGCTGCACGGCTATCTGGATCGTTCTGAATTCGACGAGCTGATCCGTCATACCGCTTATATCGTCAATGCCTCTCACGGAGAGGGCCAGTGCCTGCCGCTGATGGAGTTCCTCAGTTGTGGCAAGCCGGCGGTCGCACCACGTCATTCGGCGATGGTCGATTACATCGACGAAAGCGTCGCCTTCGAGGTGGCTACCTGGCTGGATGCCACTGCCTGGCCGCACGATCCGCGGCTGGCGTATCGCACGCTGCGCCACCAGATCGACTGGGCATCGCTGGTCGAGGCCTATCGCGCTGCCTTCCAGTGCTATTCGCAGCAGCCGGAGCGCTATGCGTGCATGTCGACTGCGGCGATGGAAAGAATGCGCGCGCACTGCTCGCTGGAGACCGGTCGCGGTCGCCTCGAGGCGTTTCTGGCTGCAGGCGCCGCCTGAAGGCGCCGCGGCACATACGAAGTCATAGCGGGAGCTGACATGCTGGAGTTCATCAAGAGCCTGGGGCGCAAGCCGGTGCCCGTTACCGAACCGCAGGAGACCGCGCCGCTGCCTGCCGCGCCGGCGGAGGACCTGTCGACGTTGACCGACACCTACCTCAGTGGCTGGTTCCAGCAGGAAACCGATGAGCTGTTCGAAGGTTTTCCGATCAGCGCACAGGACTCGGTACTGGATATCGGCTGTGGCGACGGTCCCTTCGTGCAGTTCTGTGCCCAGCGTGGTGCGGAGGTGATCTTCGCCGACATCGATGCCGACAAGGTGGCCGGCGTCGAGCGTGCTCTGCAGGGCTCCAATGCCCGCGCCATGCTGCCCCTGGTCACCGACGCGAATCCGATTCCGCTGCCCGATGCTCGGGTGGACAAGGTCGTGGCGATGGAAGTGCTGGAGCATGTCGAGGACCCGGCACAGTTCATGAGCGAACTGGTCCGCGTCGGCAAACCCGGCGCGCTCTACTTGATCACCGTGCCCGATCCCCTGGGCGAAAGCGTGCAGAAGGAATTGGCTCCTCCCGCCTATTTCGAACATCCCAACCATATTCGAGTGTTCGAGCGCGAAGCCTTCGAGCAACTGATCCGCGACTCGGGTCTGGTCATCGAGCGTCAGGCCCATTACGGCTTCTACTGGTCGGTGTGGTGGTTCTTCTTCTGGGCCTGCAAGCAGGACCTCTCGCCGCCGTGGCACCCGCTGCTCGATAGTTGGACGCGCACCTGGAACATGATGCTGGCCACGGAAGAGGGGCCACGGATCAAGAAGGCCCTGGACAATGCGATGCCCAAGAGCCAGGCGATCATTGCGCGCAAGCCGGCGTAGGCGGGAGTGTCAGTGGTAATGAACAGCCGGTGCAGCCAATGAGCAAGGGTCGGATTGCCGACATCGAGATTCTGCGCGCCTTCGCGGTGCTCTTCGTGGTGCTGCACCATGCCCACGGCAACCTGATTTCCTGGGCCTCTCCGCGCTTCGATGCCTTGACCGCGCATTTCTCCGGCGGCTTTGGCGTGGACCTGTTCCTCGCCATTTCCGGGTTCGTCATTGCTCGCGATCTGTTGCCGCGGCTGAGGGCCGCCGCGGAAGCCGGCTCGGCCTGGCGTTGCATACTCGCCTTCTGGGTCCGCCGAGCCTGGCGCTTGTTGCCTTCTGCCTGGTTCTGGCTGGCCGTGGTGTTACTGGCGGTCGTGTACTTCAATCGCACAGGTGTTTTCGGCAGTTGGGGCGCCAACCTCGACGCAACTTATGCCGGCGTCCTGCAGTTCGCCAACTGGCGCTTTGCCGAGACCTTCATGCGCAGCGAGTACGGTGCCAGCTTCGTGTACTGGAGCCTGTCGCTGGAAGAGCAGTTCTATATCCTGCTGCCGCTGATTGCCCTGTTGGCTCGCCGCTGGCTGGTCCATGTGTTGCTTGTGCTGGTGGTGTACCAGCTGTTCGCTTCCCGTGGCCTGGTGATGGTGATGTTCCGCAGCGACGCGCTGATGCTGGGCGTGTTGCTGGCGATGTGGAGCCGTAGGGCCTCCTACGAGCGACTGCGCTCGCTACTGCCTGCCCGGGGTGGCAGCGTGGTGCTGGTTGCTATCAGCCTGCTCATGGGGGCGTTCTGGTCGGATACCCTCGATGTGGGCATCTACAAGTTCAGCCTGGTGGCGATCTGTTCCATCGTGCTGGTCTGGATGGCGTCCTATGACGCAGAGCTGTTCGTTCCGGTGGGCCCCTGGCGTCAGGTAATCATCTGGATTGGCACGCGCTCTTATGCCATCTACCTGATCCACGTGCCGGCGTTTTTCGCTACACGCGAATTCGCCGCCCGCCTGTACCCACAGCTGCCGGTGGATGATCGCTTCTTCTACCCTTTCGTGCTGTGCTCGACGGCTTTGATCGTCGTGTTGAGTGAGCTGAATTTCCGTCTGCTGGAGACGCCACTGCGTCGTCGCGGGGCGCTGATGGCGCGGCGGATATCAGGCGATCTGCCTGAGGCTTCGTCTGGCCTGGCGGTGGAGCAGGGGTTTGGACGGTGATCATGAGGCAATGCTCCGCGCAGGCCGGAAAGCGTCTTGCCATGCAGGAAATGAGGAAAGTCGAGGAATGCGCATGAGCAAGGGTAAAAACCCGGAGATCGAGTACCTGCGGGCCGTTGCTATCGGCATGACGTTGCTGTGCCACGTGCCTATGCTGTTGCCCTACTACGACGCGCTGTTCGGCCGCTTTTTCAGCCTGTACATGCCCTGGTCGGGTGTGGATCTGTTCTTCTGCATTTCCGGTTACATCGTCTGCAAGAGCTATCTGGACTATTTCGACCAGCATCGGCAGCAGGGCAGTTTTGCCATTGCGGCCCAGAGCTTCTGGTTGCGGCGCATTTACCGGCTGTTGCCGACCGCCTGGTTGTGGATCCTGATTCCCCTGGCGCTGTCAGTGCTGTTCAATCGCAGCGGCGCCTTCGGCTCCTGGTTCGAGAACCTGCGCAGTTTTGCTGCGGTAGCGACCTTCAGCGGTAACCTGGCGAACCAGTACGGCGGGATGCTGGGTCCCAACGCGGTCTACTGGAGTCTGGCGCTGGAAGAACAGTTCTACTTCCTCCTGCCATTCTTCCTGCTCTGTGTGACGGCTTTCCGCTGGCGTGTCGGGTTGCTGCTGGTGCTCATCGCCCTGCAGTTCGGCCTTGATCGCAATATGTTCGGGACGCCGACCAGCGCCATGCTCAACTCATTCCGGCTCGACGCGATGATGTGGGGCGTGCTGCTCTGCCTGGCGGGACGCACGCCGTTGCTTCGACAATTCGAGCCCACCTTCCTGGGCAAGAGCGCCTGGCTGCGCCTGGCCTTCGCACTCGTCTTGCTCTACCTGCTGGGGGCCATTCCCGGCCAGCTCATCGCGATGCCCATCGCCGTGGGGCTGATCGCTATCGTTGCGCTGCTGCTGGTGTGGGTCGCCAGCTACCAGCAGGGGTACCTGTACTGTCCGGCGGTACTGTCGCGGCCGCTGCTCTGGCTGGGGTCGCGCTCCTACGGCTTGTACGTCATTCATATCTGCGCTTATCACCTGAGCCGTGAGATCTGGTATCGCTATGCTGCGGCGCAAGGCATCGAGCTCGACAAGTCATTTACCCTGGAACTGGTGGTGACGGCGTTGGCGATTGCGCTGATCGCCAGTGAGCTGAATTATCGATTTGTCGAAGAGCCGCTGCGGCGCAAGGGCGCGCGGATTGCGCGGGAGCGGCTGGAGCGGTTTTCCGCGGGTGTCCCGGTGGTGGATGCCCCGCATCCGGACACGCAGCCGCTCGAGGGGACCCGGATGGATACGCCGGGCGCGCGGGCGCCCGAGTGAGTGCTGCCGGTTCAATTGTTGAAAACCTTGCGACCGTTTTCGGGTCACAGAAGGCGAGAGTGTTCTCGCGTTGCTGTGACCAACCGGTCAGCCATTTCGGGTTCCTTTCCTTGAGAACAATCAGAGAGACTGGCCTTTGAACAAACGATTGCTGGTAACAGGGCTTTCCGGTTTCGTGGGCACCCAGCTTCGAGCGTCGCTGGAGCCGCAATGGCAGTTGATGGAGCTGCCGCGCCTGGATCTGGCCGAGCCCGGGGCTTTCGATGAGTATCTGCGCGACGATGTGCCGGACGCGGTGATTCACCTGGCGGGCCAGACGTTCGTGCCGCAGGCTTTCCGTGATCCTGCCGGAACCTTGCAGGTGAACGTCATCGGCACGCTGAACCTGCTGCAGTCACTCAAGCGTTGCGGTTTTTCCGGGGCCTTTCTCTACGTGAGCTCCGGGGATGTCTACGGGCAGGTGAGTGAGGATCAGCTGCCCGTTACCGAGTTGCAGCTGCCCAGGCCGAGGAACCCCTACGGCGTGAGCAAGCTCTCGGCGGAGTTGCTCTGTCAGCAGTGGAGCTTCGCCGAACCTTGGCGCATGATGGTGGCTCGCCCGTTCAACCACGTGGGAATGGGCCAGAAGGCTGATTTCGTGATACCGGCGGTCGCAAGACAACTCGCGCGTATTCGTCATGGATTGCAGGATGCGTGTATCGAGGTAGGGGACATCGATGTCACCCGCGACTTCCTCGATGTGCGTGATGTTCTGTCGGCCTACTTCGCATTGCTCGAAAAGGGGCGTTCGGGGGAGGTGTACAACGTTTGTTCGGGCCAGGAGTATCGCGTGCGCGACCTGATCGCCCAGATGGCCGCGCTGGCCGGCGTGGAGCTGCAGATTCGCCAGGATCCGCAGAAGCTGCGCAAGGCCGAGCAAAGGCGTGTTCGAGGCAGCAATGCCAAGCTGCAGAGTGAAACCGGCTGGAAGCCGGCTCACGGGATGGAGCAGATCCTGCTGGATGTGCTGGCTGACTGGGATGTCCGCGCCTTGCAGGAGTGACACCGGTCGCGCTGGGTTTGCGACCACTGCTGGCGATACCTGTCGCCGCTTCAGGACCCCGCCAGGCCTGCCAGGGGGAACGGGGTCCCAGGTAATGTGCTGCACGCGGAGGCATCGCTCGGGTGGAAGCCGATCGAGACTCCGACATAACTAAAACGAGCTCGCAGCGCTTTCATCTGCGAGCCATCACGGATGCTAGAAGAATGACAAAAAGTGCTCTGATCACCGGCCTGACCGGACAGGATGGCGCCTACCTTGCGAAACTGCTGCTGGAAAAGGGCTACAAGGTCCACGGTCTGGTAGCTCGCCGCAGCAGTGATACACGCTGGCGCTTGCGTGAACTGGGGATCGAGTCCGAGGTGATCTACCTCGATGGCGATCTGGCGGACGCTTCCTCGGTGCAGCGTGCCGTGATCAAGGCCAAGCCGGACGAACTCTACAACCTCGGCGCACAGAGCTTTGTCGGCAGCTCCTGGGACCAGCCGGTTACCACCGGCATCGTCGATGGCCTGGGAGTGACCCACCTGCTGGAAGCCATCCGCCAGTTCAGTCCGGAAACGCGCTTCTACCAGGCATCCACCAGTGAGATGTTCGGCCTGATCCAGGCCGAGCGGCAGGACGAGAACACGCCGTTCTACCCGCGCAGCCCCTACGGCGTGGCCAAGCTCTATGGCCACTGGATCACCGTGAACTACCGCGAGAGCTTCAAGCTCCACGCCTCCAGCGGCATCCTCTTCAACCATGAATCACCGCTGCGCGGCATCGAATTCGTGACGCGCAAGGTCACCGATGCGGTGGCCCGCATCAAGCAGGGCAAGCAGAGCGAGCTGCGCCTGGGCAACATCGACGCCAAGCGTGACTGGGGTTTTGCCGGCGATTACGTCGAAGCCATGTGGCTGATGCTGCAGCAGGAGCAGCCGGATGATTACGTTGTCGCCACCGGCGTGACGACCACCGTCCGCGAGATGTGCCGCATCGCCTTCGAATATGTAGGTCTGAAGTACCAGGATCATGTGGTGATCGACCCGGCCTTTTTCCGCCCGGCGGAAGTGGACGTGCTGCTGGGTAACCCTGGAAAGGCCGAGCGAGTGTTGGGCTGGAGTCCCAAGACCAGCCTGGAGAACCTTATCCACATGATGGTCGACGCCGACCTGCGTCGCGTTGGCAAGGAGTGATTCATGCTCGTCCCTGTCATCCTTTCCGGTGGAGCCGGCACCCGGCTGTGGCCGGTCTCCCGTGAGGGGCAGCCCAAGCCGTTCATGGCAATGCCCGACGGGCAATCGCTGCTGAGCAAGACTTACCGGCGCGCCGCCAGCCTGCTGGGGGCGGACGGACACATCGTCACGGTGACCAACCGTGACTACTACTTCCAGAGCAAGGATCATTTCCAGTCGGCCAAGCTGCGCCAGCGCGGCCACTTCATCCTTGAACCGGCCGGCCGTAACACCGCGCCGGCCATCGCAGTTGCCGCCCTGGCGCTGCGCGCCCTGCATGGCGATGACGTGACCATGGTGGTCATGCCGGCGGATCACCTGATCCGTGATGTCGAGACCTTCGGCCGCTGCGTCGAGCACGCCGTGGAGCTGGCCGAGGCGGGGCAACTGGTGACTTTCGGTGTGGTGCCCAACGCGCCGGAAACCGGCTTCGGCTACATCGAAATGGGCGATGCGCTGGATACCAAGGGTGGCAGCCGCGTGAAGCGCTTCGTCGAGAAGCCCGACCTGGATACTGCCAAGGGCTTCCTGCAGGCCGGCACCTTCCTGTGGAACTCCGGCATGTTCTGCTTCACCGTCGGAACCTTCATCAGCGAGCTGGAGAAGTACGCGCCGCAGATGCTTGAACTGGCCATCGGTTGCCAGATGGCCAGCCAGCCGGCCGAATTCGGCAACATGGTGCAGCAGGAGCTGCCTTCGGAGCACTTCTGCGCGCTGGAGGACATTTCCATCGACTACGCGCTGATGGAGCGCTCCGACCGCGTTTCCGTGATTCCGGCCGCGTTCGACTGGAGCGACATCGGTTCCTGGACCGCCATGAGCTCGCTGGTGGAGGCCGATGCCGACAACAACCGGGCGGCGGGCAATGCCATCTTCGTCGACAGCAAGAACAACTACGTGCAGAGCGAAGATCGCCTGATCGCCACCGTCGGGGTGGAAGGGCTGATCGTGGTCGAGACGGCGGACGCGATTCTGGTCGCCAACGCCGACCGCGCGCAGGACGTACGCAAGGTGGTCAAGCAGCTCAAGGACACCGAGAACGAGGCCTACCGCCTGCATCGTACCGTCAGCCGTCCCTGGGGTACCTACACCGTCCTCGAGGAAGGCCCGCGCTTCAAGATCAAGCGCATCGTGGTCAAGGCCGGCGCGGCGCTGTCGCTGCAGATGCACCACCACCGCAGCGAACACTGGGTCGTCGTGCAGGGCATGGCCAAGGTTACCAACGGCGAGTCCGTGCGGTTGGTCAACAGCAACGAGTCCACCTACATCCCAGCGGGCCACCGCCATCGCCTGGAGAACCCAGGCGTGATCGACCTGGTGATGATCGAGGTGCAGAGCGGCGAATACCTGGGTGAGGACGATATCGTCCGCTTCGAGGATATCTACGGCAGGATCGTCTGATGTCGCTGAGCAGTCTGAAAGGCACCTGGCAGTACCGCGGTTTCATCGTGGGCAGTGTGCGGCGGGAGTTCGAGTCGCGTTATCGCGGCTCGTTGCTCGGGGCGGCCTGGACCATCCTCAACCCTCTGGCGATGATCCTGGTGTATACCGTGATCTTCTCCGAGGTAATGCGTGCGCGCCTGCCGGGCGTGGACGACAAGATGGCCTATAGCGTGTTTCTCTGCGCGGGGCTGCTGACCTGGGGGTTGTTCTCCGAAGTGGTCAGCCGCTGCCTGAACATGTTCCTCGAGAACGCCAACCTGCTGAAGAAGCTGAGCTTCCCGCGCCTTTGCCTGCCGGTGGTGAGCGTCTGCAGCGCGACGCTCAATTTCGCCATCATCTTCGCCTTGTTCCTCGGCTTCCTGCTCATCACCGGGCGCCTGCCCGGCGTCGCACTGCTGTCGTTCCCACTGCTGCTGGCGCTGCAATTGATGTTCGCCGTCGGCCTGGGCATGCTGGTCGGCGTGCTCAACGTGTTCTTCCGCGATGTGGGGCAGCTGTTCGGGATTCTCCTGCAGTTCTGGTTCTGGCTCACGCCCATCGTCTACCCGCTGACTATCCTCCCCGAATCCATCGGCCGGCTGGTGCAGCTCAATCCGCTGACCGGCCTGATGCAGGCCTACCAGAATCTGTTTCTCCACAGCCAGTGGCCGCAGCTCTCGCAGTTGCTGCCAGTGACGGTGTCCGGCGTGCTTCTGTGCGTGCTCGCCATGGCGTTGTACCGCGCACGCGCCGGTGAAATGGTGGACGAACTCTGATGGGCCATATTCGTATTCAGCAACTGGGCAAGGCCTATCGTCAGTACCCCAAGCGCTGGTCGCGTCTGGTCGAGTGGGTCTCTCCCGGCGGCAAGCCGCGGCATCACAAGCACTGGGTGCTGCAGAACATCTCCCTGGAGATCGAGCCGGGCGAGGCGGTCGGTATCGTCGGCTCCAATGGCGCCGGCAAGAGTACCCTGCTCAAGATCATCACCGGCACCACGCAGCCCACCAGTGGCACCTGCGAGGTGGGGGGGACGGTATCTGCCCTGCTCGAGCTGGGCATGGGCTTCCATCCTGAGTTCACTGGCCGGCAGAACGTCTACATGGCTGCACAACTGCTCGGCCTGCAGCGCGACGAGATCGACACGCTGTTCCCGCAGATCGAGGCCTTCGCCGAAATCGGCGACGCCATCGACCAGCCGGTGCGTACCTACTCCAGCGGCATGCAGATGCGCCTGGCGTTCAGCGTGGCCACTGCGCGGCGCCCGGATGTGCTGATCATCGACGAGGCCCTGTCGGTCGGCGATTCGTATTTCCAGCACAAGAGCTTCGAGCGTATCCGCAGCTTCCGTCGCGCCGGCACCACGCTGCTGATAGTTTCCCATGACCGCTTCTCCATCCAGTCGATCTGCGATCGCGCGGTGCTGCTGGAGTTCGGCCAGGTGGCGATGCAGGGCGATCCGGAAATGGTCATGGACTACTACCACGCGCGGATGGGCGAGGGGCTCAACCACCTCGTGCGCCAGGAGATGCTGGCCAACGGCAAGGCCCGGACCATCTCCGGCACCGGCGAGGCCGAGATCGAATCGGTACGGCTGCTGGACGCCGCTGGCAAGGACATCGATCTGGTTGAGGTTGGCCATGACGTCGTGCTGGAAGTCGGTGTGCGGGTCTGTCAGGACGTCGATCGACTGGTGCTTGGCTTCATGCTCAAGGACCGGCTCGGACAGGCGATGTATGGCATCAACTCGCACCGCCTCAAGCAAGTGCAGAAGGGGTTGAAGGCAGGAGACCGGCTGGTCTACCGCTACGCCTTCCCCATGCGACTGGGGGCCGGCAACTATTCGGTGTCGCTGAGCCTTTCACGGCTCGACTCGCACCTGGACGGCAACTACGAGTGGCGGGACTGCGCGATGATCTTCCATGTGGTCAACAGCACGCGCGAGAACTTCATCGGCTATTCCTGGCTGGATGCCCGCGCCAGCATCGAGCACTTCCCCAGTGATTCCCTGGTCCACCGCAGTGGAGAGCACTCCTGATGCGCCTGCTCGTCGAATGCACCTACGTCTTCGAACACCCCCACGTGAACTCCGGCATCCAGCGTGTGGTGCGCAACGTGATTCGTCATCTGGAAGATGCCGAGGACGGGGTGGAATGCATTCCGGTGGCCTTCATCAACGGCCGCATGCATCGGGTACTGCACCTGGCGCCGCTGTCGACCGAGGAGCTGCCCTGGCACAGCCGCATGAAGATCGCCCTGGAGCAGATGCGCAATGACTATTGGGTAAGGCATGCGAGCCTGGAGCGCCGCTGGCCGATGAGCCGCTACCACAACGCGCGCCGTGCCCTCTACGTGGCGTGCAAGATTGCCAGCCTGGCGATTACCCTGCCTCTGCGCTTCGCCATGCTTGCCTCGCGCGGCCACGTGGTACCGGAGCGCCTGGAACCCATGGAGATCCAGCCCGGCGACCAGCTGTTGCTGCTCGATTCGTCCTGGCACGCCGACTTCTTCCCGGTAGCCGAAAAGCTCAAGGCCGAGGGCGTCGGGATGATTTCGGTGATCTACGACCTGATCCCCTGTACCCATCCGCAGTTCTGCGACGCCGGACTGGTGAAGGTGTTCGACCGCTGGTTCGACTGGATCGTCGAAATGGCGGACGGCTTCATCTGCATCTCCACCACCATCCGCGACCAGGTGCGCGCCGAGATCGTGCGCCGTCGCGGCGAAGAGGTTGCCCAGGGCCTGTGGTTCGAGCATTTCTACCTCGGCTCGGAACTGGACCTGGTGGACGACGCCGCGCAGCTGGACGGCAAGCTGGTGCAGATGTTCGAGGACGGCGCGCCGGTCTACCTGATGGTCAGCACCATCGAGCCGCGCAAGAACCACGCGTACCTGCTCGATGCCTTCGAGCGGCTGTGGGCGGCCGGCTCTTCCGCGCGGCTATGCATCATCGGTCGCTACGGCTGGAAGTGCGAAAGCCTGATGGCGCGCATCCGTGGCCACGAAGAGCTGAACAAGCGTCTGTTCATGTTCAACAAGCTCAATGACCGCGGCCTCGAGTACGCCTACGCCAACGCCCGCTCCCTGGTCTTCCCCTCCTACGTCGAAGGTTTCGGCCTTCCGCTGGTGGAAGCCATGCAACGTCACCTGCCGGTGATGGCCAGCGACATTCCGGTGTTCCGCGAAGTGGGCGGCGACTTCGTGGCCTACTTCGATCTGCAGCGCCCGGAGACCCTGGCCGAGCTGGTGCAGGAGTTCGAAGGCAGCGATCGCTTCCCGGCAACCCGTGCTACCGCGGACTGGAGCTGGCTGACCTGGCGCGATGCCAGCCGGCAGCTGGTCAGCCGTGTGCTGGGCGCCCTGAGCCTGCGCAAGCTGGCGCAGCCGCGACCTGAAGTGGAAGTGGGTTAGCGTGCACGTTGCGCTGAACGCCCGCATCCTTCAGGCACCGAGAACCGGTATCGGCCAGTATGTGTCGTCCCTGACCCAGGCTTTGCAGGCGCAGGCGGAAGTCAGCCTGCAGCTGTTCCTGGGTCGTCAGTGGGCGATTGAGCTGCCGCCTGCCCCGATGCCTGGTTATTCCCGCCGTGCCGCGCTGGCCAAGCGGGTGCCCGGTGCCTACCGCATTCGCCGCTGGCTGGAGCAGGGCAACTTCGATCGCGGGCTGCGTCAACGCTCGATCGACCTTTACCACGAGCCCAGCCTGTGGCCGCTGGAGTTCGATGGGCCGATGGTCATGACCCTTCACGACCTGACGCATGTGCACTACCCGCACACCCAGCCCGCCGATCGCCTGGCCGAAATCGAACGCCATGCCGGCCGCGGCGTCGAGCGCGCACAGTTCGTACTGACAGACTCCGAGCATGTCGCCGGAGAGGTCCGTCGTCATTTCGCATTACCTGAAGAGCGTGTGCTGGTGGCGCCGCTGGGATATGCGCCGCGCTTTCGCCCTCGCTCGGAAGAGGAGCTGGCACACACGCTGGCGTCGTTTGGATTGTCCGCCGGGCAGTACCTGATCTGCGTCGGTACGCTGGAGCCACGCAAGAACCTTCAGCTGGCGCTTCGGGCTCATGCCTTGCTGCCGACGTCGCTGCGCGCGCGCCTGCCTTTGGTGATAGTCGGAATGCCAGGCTGGCGCAGCGAAGGGCTCGATGAGACGCTGGATATCGCCGTGAAAGGTGGCTGGGCAAAGGTGCTGGGCTACCAGAGTGACGAAGTGCTGGCGCAGTTGCTGGCCGGGGCGAAGGCCCTGCTCTTCCCCTCGCTGTACGAAGGCTTCGGCCTGCCCGTGCTGGAGGCGATGGCCAGTGGCGTGCCGGTACTACTGACTCGAACCTCCTCGCTGCCGGAAGTGGCGGGGGAGGCGGGCATCTATGTCGATGCCCATGATCCGCAGGAGATGTGTTCCGCCCTGCAGGAGCTGGTGGACGACTCTTCTCTCGGGCAACGCTGCCGGGCGCTGGGACTCGAGAGGGCCCGGGAGTTCAGCTGGCAGCGTTGCGCCAGGATAACCAGCGAAGCCTACCGAAAGGCTGTAGGAGGCTGAATGCGCGTACTCCACTTCTTCAAGACCTATCTGCCGGACTCCGTGGGGGGCATCGAGCAGGTGATCAACCAGCTCTGCCGTACCGGGCGGCATCACGGAATCGAACACCAGGTTCTCACCCTGAGTCCGAACCCCGAACCTGCGGAGCTGATGGTCGACGGGCATCGCGTCTACCGGGCGCGCCTCGATCTGCAACTGGCGTCCACCGGCTTCTCCTACAGCGTCGTGCCGCAGTTCCGTCGGCTGGCGGCAGAAGCGGACATCATCAACTTTCACTTCCCCTGGCCGTTCATGGATGTGGTGCACCTGCTGGCGGGCATCGACAAGCCGACGGTGGTGACCTACCACTCGGACATCGTTCGACAGCGGTACCTGTTCAAGCTGTATCAGCCGCTGATGCACCGTTTCCTCGGCAGCGTGGACCGCATCGTCGCGGCCTCGCCCAACTACCTCGGCTCCAGCGAGACCCTGCGCCGCTACCAGCACAAGGCAGAAGTCATTCCCTACGGGCTGGACAAGCACGCGTACCCGCTTCCTTCCGAGGAGTGCACGGCACGCTGGCGCCGCGAGGTAGGGGAACAGTTCTTCCTGTTCGTCGGTGTGATGCGCTACTACAAGGGCCTGCACATCCTGCTGGAAGCCGTGCAGGGCACCGGGTATCCAGTGGTGATCGTCGGCGCCGGGCCACTGGAACAGCAGTTGAAGGCGCAGGCGGCGGCGCTGGGCGTCGAGTCCCACGTGCGTTTCGTCGGGCGTGTCAGCGAAGAGGACAAGGTCGCCCTGCTGCAGCTGTCGCGGGCGATTGTCTTCCCCTCGCACCTGCGCTCGGAAGCCTTCGGCATCTCCCTGCTGGAAGGCGCCATGTACGGCAAGCCGATGATTTCCAGCGAGATTGGTACTGGAACCAGCTTCATCAATGCCAACGGGCTGACCGGCCTGGTGGTGCCACCGAGCGATCCCCTGGCGTTCCGTCAGGCGATGAGATGGTGTTGGGACAATCCGGAAGCGGCAGCAGAAATGGGACGGCACGCGGAAGCGCGCTATCAGGAGCTGTTCACGGCGGAGGCGATGGGGAGTGTCTGGGCAGATCTGTATCGCAATCTGCTGGACGAAAGGGCGGAGAAGGAAGGGCTGTTGCCCGAAGGTCGCTCTGGCTGAGCGACCGGGGCAACGAACTTACCAGTACAGTTATGGCGAGCCTGGAGAGTATGGCTCAGTTGTACTGTTGAATCAGCGCCAGAACGGCTTGTTCAGTTCGGCGTAACGCTGGGCTTCGCTGATACCGGCGTCGGCCAGCAGGCGGGAGTCCAGGCGAGCCAGCTGACGGCGGCTTTCCATGCGGCGCTGCCACAGGCGAACGGTGCCGACGAGGCCACGGTGGGCGCTGGAGGTGCTACGGGTAGTGCTCAGAGCTGCGGAACCGAGGGTACGTTCCATGGTGGTCATCCTTCTCGCTTGTGGCGAGTAGTCAGTTGCTGAATGGATTGAGCATATGATCTGACTTTTTGGTCAGGGATGACAGGTACAGTTGCACTGTATTGCGGCTGGTCAGGTGATTGTAATTTTGAACTGTAATGGTCTTTTTCGGGGCGAACTGTACCGTTGCGCTCCATTCTGGTGCGCAATTGGTAGGCGTCTGAGGTTTTTCGAGGCTGCCGGCCAGGGTGGCGGCGGGGGAAGCTGAACAGTTGGAGCGGGATAAAAATCTGTTCAGGAGTGTTTTTACGTGGTTTTTTTCCGGCTGTAAACCCTTGCGGGTCATTCATTGCTGAATGACCCGCAAAGCGTCTGGAATCAGCTCGCCGCCAGCATGTGGCCGCGCTCTTCCAGATTGATATGCCACTCCAGGGCCTCGCGCAGGATGTGCGGGGTATGGCCGCCGCGCTCGCAGGCGGCATCGAAGTAACTGTTCAGGGCGTCGCGGTAGGACGGGTGCACACAGTTGTCGATGATCACCCGCGCGCGCTCGCGCGGTGCCAGGCCACGCAGGTCGGCCAGGCCGACTTCGGTGACGAGGATGTCCACGTCGTGCTCGGTGTGGTCGACGTGGCTGACCATCGGCACCACGCTGGAGATGTTGCCGCCCTTGGCGATGGACTTGGTGACGAAGATGGCCAGGTGCGCGTTGCGGGCGAAGTCGCCCGAGCCGCCGATGCCGTTCATCATCTTGGTGCCGCCCACGTGGGTGGAGTTCACGTTGCCGTAGATGTCGAATTCCAGCGCAGTGTTGATGCCGATGATGCCTAAGCGACGGACCACTTCGGGGTGGTTGGAGATTTCCTGCGGGCGCAGTACCAGCTTGTCCTTGTAGCGCTCCAGGTTGCCGAACACGTCGGCGTTGCGGCGGGTCGACAGGGTGATGGAGCTGCCCGAGGCGAAGCGCAGCTTGCCGGCGTCGATCAGGTCGAAGGTCGAGTCCTGCAGTACTTCGGAGTACATGGTCAGGTTCTCGAAGGGCGACTCGATCAGGCCGCACATCACCGCGTTGGCGATGCTGCCGATGCCGGCCTGCAGCGGGCCGAGGCTGTTGCTCATGCGGCCGGCGTCCACTTCACGCTTGAAGAAGTCGATCAGGTGGTTGGCGATACCCTGGGTTTCATCGTCCGGCGGCAGCACGGTGGACGGCGAGTCTGCCTGGTCGTTGACGACGATGGCGACGATCTTTTCCGCCGGGATCGGGATGGCGGTGCTGCCGATGCGGTCGTCGACCTTGGTCAGCGGGATCGGTGTGCGGGTCGGGCGGTAGGTTGGGATATAGATGTCGTGCAGGCCTTCCAGGTTGGTGTTGTGCGCGACGTTGATCTCGACGATCACTTGCTTGGCGAAGATCGCGAAGCTGGCCGAGTTGCCCACTGAGGTGGTCGGCACGATGTGGCCGTCCTCGGTGATGGCGACGGCTTCGATGACGGCGATGTCCGGCAGCTTGAGCTGGTGATTGCGCAGCTGCTCGACGGTTTCGGAGAGGTGCTGGTCGATGAACATCACGTCGCCGGCGTTGATCGCCTTGCGCAGGGTGCTGTCGACCTGGAAGGGCATGCGACGGGCCAGCACGCCAGCTTCGGTGAGCTGCTTGTCGAGGTCGTTGCCCAGGCTGGCGCCGGTCATCAGGCTGATGCGCAGCGGCTCCTGCTTGGCGCGCTCGGCGAGGGCCTTGGGTACGGCTTTGGCTTCGCCGGCGCGGGTGAAACCGCTCATGCCGACGGTCATGCCGTCCTTGATAAGGGCCGCGGCCTGGTCGGCAGTCATCACCTTGTCCAACAGGGAGGACATACGCACGCGATCACGGAACATGGGAAAACCTCGGGCAGTAGGAAGTGCGAGGCCGCCAGTCTAGGGACTCGGCGATTTTTGGCTCTTATACCAAGGTCGAAAAATCGCCCGGCCGGTTGCCTTCTTACTACCAAAGTTCAGGACATTTCCCTTTGCCGGAAAGCAAGACACCGGCGCGAGGCCGGTGTCTTGTGGATCGACGGTCGTCTTACTCGACGGCCTTGACCATGTCTTCGATGACTTTCTTGGCGTCGCCGAAGACCATCATGGTCTTGTCCAGGTAGAACAGTTCGTTGTCCAGGCCGGCATAGCCGCTGGCCATCGAGCGCTTGTTGACGATCACGGTCTTGGCCTTGTAGGCCTCGAGGATCGGCATGCCGGCGATCGGCGACTTCGGATCGTTCTTCGCGGCCGGGTTCACCACGTCGTTGGCGCCCAGTACCAGCACCACGTCGGTCTGGCCGAACTCGGAGTTGATGTCTTCCATCTCGAACACCTGCTCGTAAGGCACTTCGGCCTCGGCCAGCAGGACGTTCATGTGGCCCGGCATACGGCCGGCAACCGGGTGGATGGCGAACTTCACGTTGACGCCGCGATGGGTCAGCTTCTCGGCCAGTTCCATCAGCGCGTGCTGGGCACGGGCCACCGCCAGGCCGTAGCCGGGGACGATGATCACGCTGTCGGCGTTGGTCAGCAGGAAGGAGGCGTCGTCGGCCGAACCGGATTTCACCGGGCGGGCTTCTTTCGCACCTGCCGGGCCGCCAGCGTCCGCTTCGGCGCCGAAGCCACCGAGGATGACGTTGAAGAACGAGCGGTTCATCGCCTTGCACATGATGTAGGAGAGGATCGCGCCCGAAGAGCCCACCAGGGAACCGGCGATGATCAGCATCGAGTTGTTCAGCGAGAAGCCGATACCTGCCGCGGCCCAGCCGGAGTAGGAGTTCAGCATCGACACGACGACCGGCATGTCGGCGCCGCCGATCGGGATGATGATCAGCACGCCGAGGATGAAGGCCAGGGCCAGCATCACGACGAAGGCGGTGAGGTTACCGGTGAACATGAACAGCAGGCCCAGGCCCAGGGTGGTCAGGCCCAGCACCAGGTTGAGCATGTGCTGGCCGGTGAACTGCACCGGGGCGCCCTGGAACAGGCGGAACTTGTACTTGCCCGACAGCTTGCCGAAGGCGATCACCGAACCGGAGAAGGTGATGGCGCCAATGGCCGCGCCGAGGAACAGCTCCAGGCGGTTACCGGTCGGAATGGTGTCGCCCAGGTTCTGCACGATGCCCAGCGACTGCGGCTCGACTACGGCGGCGATGGCGATGAACACAGCGGCCAGGCCGATCATGCTGTGCATGAAGGCGACCAGTTCCGGCATCTTGGTCATCTCGACGCGCTTGGCCATGATCGAGCCGGCGGTGCCGCCGACCAGCAGGCCGATGATCACGTAGACGATGCCGGTAGTGGCGATCTCGCTGCTGATCTTGAACACCAGGGCTACGGTGGTCAGCGCGGCGATGGCCATGCCGATCATGCCGAACAGGTTGCCGCGACGCGACGTGGTCGGGTGCGACAGGCCTTTCAGGGCCTGAATGAAGCAGACCGAGGCGATGAGGTAGAGGAGGGTGACGAGGTTCATGCTCATGTCAGTGCTTCTCCGCCTTCGGCGCTTTCTTCTTGAACATTTCCAGCATGCGGCGGGTGACCAGGAAGCCACCGAACACATTCACTGCAGCCAGGGCCACGGCCAGGGTGCCCATGGCCTTGCCCAGCGGGGTGACGGTCAGGGCGGCGGCCAGCATGGCGCCGACGATCACGATGGCCGAGATGGCGTTGGTCACTGCCATCAGCGGGGTGTGCAGGGCAGGGGTGACGTTCCAGACCACGTGGTAGCCGACGTAGATCGCCAGCACGAAGATGATCAGGTTGTAGATGCCGTGGGAGATCAGCATGTCTTCCATAGTTTCTCACCGGTCTTCAGGGCCGGACGCGGGGTCCGGCGCGTTCTTATATAAGAAGGGCTTCAGCCGTTCTTGCGCACGATCTGGCCATCACGGCACATCAGGCACGCGGCGACGATGTCGTCTTCCATGTTCACCGTGAAGCCGTCGGCGGTCAGGGTGAGCTTGAGGAAGTCGAGCAGGTTGCGTGCATAGAGTGCGGAGGCGTCTGCCGGCACCAGCGCGGCCAGGTTGCTCAGGCCGACGATGGTCACGCCGTGCTTGACCACGACCTGGTCGGCCTCGGTCAGCGGGCAGTTGCCGCCCTGGGATGCCGCGAGGTCGATGACCACCGAGCCCGGCTTCATTTCGGCGACAGTCGCTTCATGCAGCAGGGTCGGTGCCTTGCGGCCCGGAATCAGTGCGGTGGTGATGACGATGTCGGACTGCTTGGCGCGCTCGTGCACGGCCTTGGCCTGGCGCTCCATCCACGAGGCCGGCATCGGGCGGGCGTAGCCGCCAACGCCTTCGGCGCACTCGCGCTCCTCGTCGGTCTCGTAGGGCACGTCGACGAACTTGGCGCCCAGGGACTCGATCTGCTCCTTCACCGCCGGGCGTACGTCCGACGCTTCGATCACCGCACCCAGGCGCTTGGCCGTGGCGATGGCCTGCAGGCCGGCAACACCGGCGCCGAGGATCAGCACGCGGGCGGCCTTAACGGTGCCGGCAGCGGTCATCAGCATGGGCATGAAGCGCGGGTAGTGGTGGGCAGCGAGCAACACGGCCTTGTAGCCGGCGATGTTGGCCTGGGAGGAGAGCACGTCCAGGCTCTGCGCGCGGGAAGTACGCGGCGCGGCCTCGAGGGCGAAGGCGGTGACGCCGCGTTCGGCCATGCGGGCGATGTTCTCGTTGTTGAACGGGTTGAGCATGCCGATCAGCACGGTACCCGGCTTCATCTGCGCCAGCTCGCTTTCGCTGGGCGCGACAACCTTCAGCACAAGCTCCGAACCGTAGGCATCGGCGGCAGTGCCGATCTTCGCGCCAACGGCTTCGTAGGCGGCATCCGGCTGGCTGGCGCTGACGCCCGCACCGCTCTGAATGACGACCTGATGGCCCTGCCCGATCAGTTTCTTGACCGTCTCCGGCGTTGCTGCGACCCGCGTCTCACCGGCTTGGGTCTCGAGGGGTACACCGATCTGCACTTGCAAATCTCCTGCGTGATCCTGGGATTGTCCGGGCTACTACGTTGGCGACCCGGGTTATCTAACTGGCAACGGTCTAATTCTTGTTCTGTGACCGGGCTGTGACCCGGTGGCCGCGGCATTGTGCAATCGAACCTGGAGGGCATCAAGAAGTTCTGGAGTGGTACGAAGCGATAACTACAAGTCACGTTTGGACCCGTAGTTTTCCGGTCACCACCGAGCCCGCGTGGGCCCTGGCGTTTAGCCTAATTGCCTATTGTGACCGGACGGAAATGCCATCCTCGCCGTGAATGACCCCCCATCAGAGGCTCCCCATGCCCACCGAAAGGCCCGGTAATCCTGCAACAGGCTCAGGCATAGGTGTTAATTAATGTTTCTAATATGGAGTATGAGTCATTCCTGATGCCTGATTTCCTGTAGCAGATTTTTTACATTGACTACGGGGTCAGGAATTCCATCGGGAAGCTTCAAGGCCGCGTGTTACACCGCGCCAGAGCCTTGAGAAGAGGTTTAGCAGAAAGTTCGGATTTGTCCGCGGAAAGCGGGAATGACACGGAAAAAACAACGGCCACTCTTATAGGGTGGCCGCTGGGGGTGAGACACGGTGTCGCGGGTCAGTGGCTGGCGCCGACTACGCCGGGAAGCTGGGCGACCAGCTTGTCGTTGTGCAGCGGGGCGCGGATGAAGCCGTGCTGGGTGTTGTCCGGGCCGATGATGACCAGGTTGCCGCTGTGGTCGACGGTGTAGTTGGGCTTGCTGGTGTCGGCCGGGATGTAGGGGATGCTCATGGCGTTGGCCAGCTTCTGCACGTTCTCTTCCGAGCCGGTGATGCCCTTGAAGCCAGCATTGAAGAAGCCGAGGTATTCCTTGATGCGCGGCGCGGTATCGCGGTGCGGGTCGACGCTGACGAACACCACCTGCAGGTTCTTCGCCACTTCCGGCGGCAGCTTGCTCTGCAGTTCGCGCAGTTGCGCCAGGGTGGTGGGGCAGACGTCCGGGCAGAAGGTGTAGCCGAAGAACAGCAGGGACCACTTGTCCTTCAGGCTGGCGGTCTGGAACGGCTGGCCGTCCTGGTCGGTGAAGGCGAGGTCGGGGACGCTGCGGGTTTGCGGCAGGATCACGATGCCGGCGTCGAGCAGCACGGTCGGATCGAGCTGGTGGCGCTGGTTGAGCACCTTCTGGACGGTGAGGCCGAGGATCAGGGCGACGATGGCGACGAGGATGAAGACGGTCTTGTTGACTCGGGACATGGGGTTCTCGTGGGTCGGGACGTCTGGGCGAGCGCCGGGTTCGCGGGGCCGCTCCTTAGGAGCGAGCCCGCGAACCAGCCTCAGTAGTTCAGGTGCAGCGGCAGGTAGTGGTCCACCAGCAGCGCGATGAACAGCAGGAACAGGTAGGCGATAGAGTACTTGAAGGTCTTGATCGCCGCATGGGGTCGGCTGCCGCAGTAGAGCGCCCAGGCCCAGTCGAGGAAGCGCGCGCCCAGGCCCAGCGCGGCGAGCAGGTAGACCAGCCCGGCCATGTGGATGGCGAAGGGCATCAGCGTCACGGCGAACAGCACCAGGGTGTAGAGCAGGATGTGCAGCTTGGTGTAGTGCTCGCCATGGGTTACCGGCAGCATCGGGATGTCGGCCTTGGCGTATTCGTCCTTGCGGTGCAGGCACAGCGCCCAGAAGTGCGGTGGGGTCCAGGCGAAGATGATCAGCACCAGCAGCAGCGGTTCGGCAGAAATCTGCCCGGTCACCGCGACCCAGCCCAGCAGCGGCGGGGCGGCCCCGGCGAGGCCGCCGATGACGATGTTCTGCGGCGTGGCGCGTTTGAGGAAGCCGGTGTAGAGGGCCGCGTAGCCGAGCAGCGAAGCCAGCGTCAGCCAGGCCGTCAGCTCATTGGTGAATACCAGCAGCACGGCCATCCCGGCCACCGACAGCAGCATGGCAAAGCCCAGCGCGATGGGCGGCGAGACGCGTCCTTCGGCCAGCGGGCGCTTGTGGGTGCGCGCCATGATCGAGTCGATGCGCCGGTCCACCACGTGGTTCACTGCTGCCGCGCCGCCGGCGCACAGGCCGATGCCGAGGTTGCCGAAGACCAGCACCTGCCAGGGCACCCCGGCCTTGGTGGCGAGCAGCATGCCGATCAGCGAGGTGATCAGCATGAGCAGGACCACCTTGGGCTTGGTCAGTTCGAGCAGGTCGCGCCAGCTGGCTTGGCTGGAAGTGCTGATGACGCTGGCCATGGGCATTTCTCCTGACTTCTTGATGGGGACCGGCGCGTCGCCGGCCATCGTGCTCAACCGTGCAATGTCATCCCTGAGACGGATAGGCCACCGGGCGCTCCAGGGCATCCAGGGTGATCGGGCTGCTGGCAGGCAGCTCGACGTGTTTCGCTGCGGGTGCGCGCACCCGGTAATTCACCAGTACCAGCATCAGCAGCAGGAACGCGCCGCCGCCGTTGTGCGCCACCGCTACCGGCAGCGGCAGGTGCAGCAGCACGTTGCTGATGCCGAGGCCGATCTGCAGTGACAGCCCCAGCAGCATCAGCGCAGTAATGCCTATCAGGCCGTGGCGCTGGAGGTTCCAGGCCAGCAGCAGGATCACCGCGGTCACGCACAGCGCGCCCATGCGGTGGGTCATGTGGATGGCCGTGCGGGCGTCGCTGTCGAGCTGGCCGCCGAGGTAGTTCGGGCCGATGTGCTGGGTGAGGTGGAAGCCGTTGGCGAAGTCCATGTTCGGCCACCACTCGCCGTGGCACATCGGCAGGTCGATGCAGGCCACTGCTGCGTAGTTGCTGCTGACCCAGCCGCCGAGGGCGATCTGCCCGATCACCATCAGCAGGGCCAGGGCCGCCAGCGCGCGCAGCTTCGAAGGCAACTGCAGCGGGGCGAAGGCGCCGGACAGGCGCAGGCTGAGCAGGAACAGCAGCGACAGTGTGGTGAATCCGCCCAGCAGGTGCGCGGTGACCACCTGTGGCCAGAGCTTGAGGGTGACCGTCCACATGCCGAACGCCGCCTGGGCGATCACCACTGCGAGCAGCACCAGCGGCAGGCGCATCGGTTGGCCGTCGCGGCCGCGGCGCACCAGTGCATGCACCGCCAACCCGAGAATCAGCAGGCCGAGGCTGCCGGCGAAGTAGCGGTGGATCATCTCGTTCCAGCCCTTCTGCGCCTCCACCGGCGAGTCGGGGAAGTGCATTTCGGCGTGGGCCAGTTGCGCCTCGTTCAGCGGCACGTGGACGAAGCCGTAGCAGCCGGGCCAGTCCGGGCAGCCAAGACCGGCGTGGGTCAGGCGGGTATAGGCACCCAGCAGGATGACCACGAAAGCCAGCGCCGTGGCCAGCACGGCGAGGTAGAAGGCGGGTTTGCGTCTTGCCTGGATCATGCGTCGCTCCCGATCTTGTTGTTGTCGTGGGGCTGGCGATGTCTCGACCGGCTTAACCGATGTTCGAAAGTTTCAGCAGCAGCTGCAGGTCCTTGAGGATCGACTTGCCGTTGGCCTTGGCGTCGTAGCGCAGCACCAGGTTGCCATGGGGGTCGACGATCCACAGTTGCGGCTGGGCGCCGGTGTGCTGGTTGGGTGTCAGGCCCAGGCGCTGCAGTCGCGGGTAGTCCTTGTCGAGCAGGCCGGTGAACTCGGCCGGCAGCGGCTTGGCGAAGGCCAGCGCGTGTTCGGCGCGACTGGCTTCGCGGCCCAGGCCGATGTTGATCTGGCGCGCCAGGTAGACCAGTTGCTGGCAGTCGCTGGTACAGGTTTCCGGTGCGGTCACCAGCAGTTGCCACTGGTCGCTGGCCTTGTCGTCCTGCACGCCGAGATCGGCCGGGGTCTGCCCGGTGGCGATCAGGTCGCCGTGGTAGCTGCGGCCGTCCGGCACCCAGAACTGCAGCTTGTACATGGCGGTGGCGAGCAGCATCGGCCCCAGCACCATGCCGAGGATCAGCAGCAGTTGCACACGCCCGCGGCGGCGGGCAGTGGAGTCAGGCAGAGTCATGGCGGTCATGGTCGAAGGTCTCCCGTGCGCGACGGATGCCGAGGTAGAGGTAAAGGGCGGAAAGCGCGATGGCCAGGGCGAACCACTGCACGGCGTAGCCGACGTGGCGCTCCGGCGGCATGGCAACGATCGGCCAGTCGGTGTCGAAGGCGGCGTCGCCGGGCTCCAGGCGGATTTCCAGCGGGCTGCCTTCGCGGCCGAGCTGGTCCCACAGGAACGGTACGTCCACCTGGGTGATCAGGCGTGGCCAGCCGGCGAGCGGAGCGCTCGGGCCGGCGGCCAATGGGGTGTAGGTCCAAGCGTCCAGCAGCAGGTCGTGGCTGGGCGTATCGATCTTCGGCGGCACGCGGCGGTCGGGCCAGGGCACCCAGCCGCGATTGACCAGCAGCCACTGGTGGCCGACGCGGTCGAAGAAGGGCTGCAGCACCTCGACGCCCGCCTGGCCGTTGCGGGTGCGGTTGTCGAGCAGGGCGGTGTGTTCGGCGTCGAGCTGGCCTTGCAGGCGTACCCGAACGTAGCTGCGCGGCGGTTGGCGCTCGAGCTCGGCGATGCTGATCGGGTCCTGCTGGCGCTGCACTTCGGCAGCGGCGAGGAGGGTGCGTTTTTCGGCGGCGCGCGACAGTTGCCAGAAGCCCAGGCCGATCAGCACCGGCAGCAGTGCGAGGACCACCAGGGTCGGCGCGATACCGGGCCGGAAGGCGCGTGTGGCGCGGCCTTCCTGTGCCGGATCGGGCCGGTGCTCAGATGCGTGCTGGCTATACTGCAAGACATCCCCCTCAACCCCAGTCCCCTGCGGACAGGAGGCCGGTAGTGCTCAAAGCTGCGATCGTTCTGTTGTTGCTGGCGACCGTCGTCAGTCTGTTCAGTGGCCTGTTCTTTCTGGTCAAGGACGAGGGCCATGGTTCGCGGGTGGTCAACGCGCTGACCGTGCGTGTCACCCTGACTGCCCTGACCGTCGCTCTCATCGCCTGGGGTTTCTTCAGCGGCCAACTCGGCAGCTCTGCCCCCTGGCACTTCTGATCTCAAAAAGGCGCGGGCCAAGGCCCGCGCCACCGCGCTTCACAGCACGTAAACGAAGATGAACAGCCCGATCCACACCACGTCGACGAAGTGCCAGTACCAGCTGGCCGCCTCGAAGCCGAAGTGTTTGTCGGCGTCGAAGTGCCCGCGGATGATGCGGATCAGCATGATGCTCAGCATGATTGCGCCAATGGTCACGTGGGCGCCGTGGAAGCCGGTGAGCATGAAGAAGGTTGCGCCGTAGATACCCGAGCCCAGGGTCAGGCCCAGCTCGCTATAGGCCTCGTGGTACTCGTAGGCCTGCAGCACGATGAAGCAGGCCCCCAGCGCCACGGTCGCCGCCAGCCACATCTTCAGCGGGCCGCGATGGTTCTTCTTCAGAGCGTGGTGGGCGAAGGTCACGGTGAAGCTGGAGGTGACCAGCAGCAGGGTGTTGATCAGCGGCAGCTTCCACGGATCGATCACTTCCTTGGGCGGCGGGAACAGCTTGTTGTCCGGGTTGTTGAGCTGCGGCCAGCCGGTTTCGAACTGCGGCCAGAGCATGTGCGAGATGCCATGGTGACCTTCGCCGCCCAGCCATGGGTTGACGAAGTGGCGCACGTAGAACAGCGCGCCGAAGAAGGCGGCGAAGAACATCACCTCCGAGAAGATGAACCAGCTCATGCCCCAACGGAACGAGCGGTCCATCTGCGGGCTGTAGAGCCCGCCGCGGCTTTCCTGAATGACGTTGCCGAACCAGCCGAACAGCATGTACGCCAGGATCAGTCCGCCGGCGAAGAAGATCCAAGGGCCGTGGGAGTGTTCCTTGCCGGCGCTCATGTCGTTCATCCAGGTGCCGACGCCAAACATCGTCACCAGCATGCCGATGGTGGCGATGATCGGCCACTTGCTCTGCGCGGGGACGTAATAGGGATCGTGGGTTGCCATCTCTCTTGTTCTCCTTTGCCCTTCAGCGCTCGTTACTGGCCACGGGTGGCTTGCGGGCAGTGATGTCGAACAGCGTGTAAGCAAGCGTCAGGTGACGCACATCCTTGGGCAGGTCGCGGTCGACGATGAAGCGCACCGGCATTTCGATACGCTCGCCCGGCTGCAGGACCTGCTGGGTGAAGCAGAAGCATTCGGTCTTGTGGAAGTAGGTGGCTGCCACCGACGGCGCGATGCTCGGGATCGCCTGGGCGGTCATCGGCTTGTCGGTGGGGTTGTAGGCGACGAACAGCATCTGGTTCACCGCGCCGGGATGCACCACCAGCTGCTCGGCCTCGGGATGGAATTCCCAGACCATGTCGATGTTGTTGTTGGCGACGAACTGGATCTTCACCTCGCGCGACTGATCGACCACCTGGCCATCGCCCTGGTAGGCGCTGCCGGAGGTCTTGCCGTTGATGCCCAGTGCCTTGCACATCACGTCGTACAGCGGCACCAGGGCGAAGCCGAAGGCGAACATGGCGACCACGGCTATGACCAGCCGGGTCACCAGCTTGCGCGTTTCGATGTTGCCGTCGCTCATGGCTTGGTCCTCCACCGCGGGAACGGCCGATGCCGTTCCCGCCGCTGTGGGTTCACTTCACTTCCGGAGGCGTGCTGAAGGTGTGGTACGGCGCCGGCGAGGGAATGGTCCACTCCAGGCCTTCCGCGCCATCCCACGGCTTCGCCGGTGCCGGCTTGCCGCCCTTGATGCACTTGATGACGATGAACAGGAACAGCAGCTGCGTGGTGCCGAACATGAAGGCGCCGATGGACGAAACCATGTTGAAGTCGGCGAACTGCAGGTTGTAGTCAGGAATCCGCCGCGGCATGCCGGCAAGCCCGACGAAGTGCATCGGGAAGAACGCCAGGTTCATGCCGATGAAGCTCATCCAGAAGTGCAGCTTGCCCAGGGTCTCGTCGTACATGTGGCCGGTCCACTTCGGCAGCCAGTAGTAGGCCGAGGCGAAGATGCCGAAGATCGCGCCGGGCACCAGCACGTAGTGGAAGTGCGCCACCACGAAGTAGGTGTCCTGGTACTGGAAGTCCGCCGGGGCGATGGCCAGCATCAGCCCGGAGAAGCCGCCGATGGTGAACAGGATGACGAAAGCCACGGCGAACAGCATCGGCGTCTCGAAGGTCAGCGAGCCTTGCCACATGGTCGACGCCCAGTTGAACACCTTCACCCCGGTGGGCACGGCGATCAGCATGGTCGCGTACATGAAGAACAGCTCGCCCACCAGCGGGATGCCCACCACGAACATGTGGTGCGCCCACACGACGAACGACAGGAAGGCGATCGAGGCGGTGGCGTAGACCATCGAGGTGTAGCCGAACAGCGGCTTGCGGCTGAAGGCCGGGATGATCGAGCTGACGGCGCCGAACGCCGGCAGGATCATGATGTACACCTCGGGGTGGCCGAAGAACCAGAACACGTGCTGGAACAGCACCGGGTCGCCGCCGCCGGCCGCGCTGAAGAAGCTGGTGCCGAAGTGGATGTCCATCAGCATCATCGTCACGCAACCTGCCAGCACCGGCATCACCGCGATCAGCAGGAAGGCGGTGATCAGCCAGGTCCAGACGAACAGCGGCATCTTCATCAGCGTCATGCCCGGTGCGCGCAGGTTGAGGATGGTGGCGATCACGTTGATCGCGCCCATGATCGAACTCATGCCCATCAGGTGGATGGCGAAGATGAAGAAGGTCACGCTGTGCGGCGCGAAGGTCGTCGACAACGGCGCGTAGAAGGTCCAGCCGAAGTTCGGGCCGCCGCCGGGCATGAACAGGGTGCTCACCAGCAGGCCGAACGCCGCCGGCAGCAGCCAGAAGCTGAAGTTGTTCATGCGCGGCAGGGCCATGTCCGGCGCGCCGATCATCAGCGGCACCATCCAGTTGGCCAGGCCGACGAAGGCCGGCATCACTGCACCGAAGACCATCACCAGGCCGTGCATGGTGGTCATCTGGTTGAAGAACGCCGGCTCGACGATCTGCAGGCCCGGCTGGAACAGTTCCGCGCGGATCACCATGGCGAAGGAGCCGCCGAGCAGGAAGGCGCAGAAGCTGAACCACAGGTACAGCGTGCCGATGTCCTTGTGGTTGGTGGTCAGTACCCAGCGCATCAGGCCCTTGGCGGGGCCGTGGTGGTGGTCGCCGGCGTGAGAATGGTCGGGGTGATCGATCACTGTACTCATCGCGGCCTCCTTATTGTTGTTTCTGCTTGTAGGCGACCACGTCCTGCGGGGTCACCATGTCGCCGTCGTTGTTGCCCCAGGCGTTGCGCTCGAAAGTGATCACCGCGGCGATGTCGACTTCCGAGAGCTGCTTGCCAAAGGCCGCCATGGCCGTGCCCGGGACGCCGTTGAACACGGTCTCCAGGTGGTGCTCCTTGGGTCCGGTGACGATCTTCGAACCCTTGAGCGCCGGGAACATCGGCGGCATGCCCTGGCCTTCAGGCTGGTGACAGGCGGCGCAGATGGTGTGGTAGACCTTGTCGCCGCGGGCAACCAGCTCTTCCTTCGTCCACTCCTTGCTGGTCAGCTCCTTGAGCTTGACCGCCTCTTCCTTGCGCTCGGCCAGCCACTTGTCGAAGTCAGGCTTGGACTTCACGTCCACCACGATGGGCATGAAGCCGTGGTCCTTGCCGCACAGCTCGGCGCACTGGCCGCGGTAGATGCCGGGCTGGTCGACCTTGGTCCAGGCCTCGTTGACGAAGCCGGGAATGGCGTCGCGCTTGACCGCGAAGGCCGGTACCCACCAGGAGTGGATCACGTCGCTGGAGGTGACCAGGAAGCGCACCTTGACCCCGGCCGGCAGCACCAACGGGTTATCCACCTCGAGGAGGTAGTGCTCGTCCTTGTCGGCCTTGTTGTGGATCTGGTCCTGGGGCGTGGCGAGGTTGGAGAAGAACTCCACGTCCTGGCCCAGGTACTTGTACTGCCACTTCCACTGGTAGCCGGTGACCTGCACGTCCAGCTCGGGCTCCGAGGTGTCGTACATGTGGATCAGCGTCTTGGTGGCCGGAACGGCCATCACCACCAGGATCAGGAAGGGAATGACGGTCCAGAGGATTTCCACCGTGGTGCTCTCGTGGAAATGTGCGGGCTGCTGCCCGGTGGACCGGCGGTGGACGATCATCGACCAGAACATCGCGCCGAAGACGACGATGCCAATGACCACGCAGATCCAGAAGATCGTCATGTGAAGATCGAAAACGTTACGGCTGACTTCTGTCGCACCGGGGGTCATGTTGACCGTCCAGGCGGCGTTTGCCTGACTGAAAGCCAAGAGCAAAAGGAAGCCCATCCAGACTCGTGGATGTCGCAGCATTCGGGTTCCCCTTATCGTTGTTTTTATCCCGCCGGCATAGCGCCCTGGCTGCGATCCCCATTCCAGAGGGATCGAGCCTGAACAAGCCAACGGCCAAGGGAGTGACCGCCAAGACAACTTACTTTGACGTCGTACCTCGGCAGCACGCAGGGCAGGCCGGGTCCATCAGGTTTTCGGTGTGTCGAAGCGGAGTATAGCCACGGGTTGCGACATAACAACGCAGAGTAAAAACTGTGTTTGAAAGACCGAAGTGCGATCTCAAAGCCACGGACGGCGCGGCTTTGGAGTACCATGCTGGCCGTCTGATATGCCGCGCCGGCATAAACAGTTCATGAATATGACAATCGCGTCTTAGCTACGCCCGGGGTGCGGCTAAGGTCTTTCTTCACTTTCCAAACCCGTTGTCTTGGAGCTGTCATGAACACCGCTGCACTGCGTGAGCTGATCCGGAATGCCCACCTGCTCGAATCCCGCCATGGCCATCTCGCCCGCCTGATCCAGAGCCAACTGCAAAGCCTGCACAAGAGCATCGCCCTGACGGGAGAGGACCCCAGCGGTACGCTGACGCGCTTCGTCCACGCCTACATCGAACAGGTGCCGGACTTCCTCGACGCCGCCAACTCGGTGGCCCGCGCTGCCGGCATCGAGGACCGCATCAAGCCGGTGCTCAAGCTCGCCGAACAGTTCTTCCTCACCCCACCTGCGCTGCTCGACGGCCACGACGGCCTCGATGCGCTGCTGGACGAGGCCTACCTCGCCCACCGTCTGGTGGAAGAGGTGAACGACCGCTACATCGCCCACTTCAACCAGCCGCTGATCCCGCTGGACACCACCGTGGCGAACCTGGTGGCGCACCAACTGATCGGCGAACCCTTCGCCAACCAGCTGGATGAAGCGGTGCACCACGCGGTCAACGGCATGCTCGACGACAGCACCTTCAGTGCCGAATCCGCCGTCAGCTACCGCGCCAGTCTCAATGACCCGCAGGTGGTCATGGCCTGGCAACAGTGGCCGTGCCTGTCGCGGCAGTTCGGCGTCGAGCTGGAGCTGGGCCGCGACTGAGGCTCAGCCCGCACTCTGCAGTGCACGCACCCGGCCCTCCACGCGGCGACGAAGGCCGTTGCCTTCAATGGACAGCCGGCAGCCGTTGGCCGCGGCGCTGCGGCCCCAGTCCTCCAGCAATTCCATGCACGCGTGGTCGATGTAGCTCAGGTGCTGCAGCGGAACGCGCAGGTGCGTACCGGACTTCACCGACTGCAGGGCCTGGGATAGCGCCGGCACCTTGAGGAAGGTCGCCGCGCCGACCAGACGCAGTTCGGCACCGCTGCCCTCGTCGTCGTAGCGCAGGTTGATCTTCAGCCGCGCGGCCTTGAACACCAGCTTCAGCACCGTCAGCGCAAAGCCCAGCAGCACACCGGTGAGCAGGTCGGTGGCAACGATTGCCAGCGCGGTCGCGGCATGCACCAGCACCGGCATGCGTCCATAGCGGCCCAGCGAACGCAGCGCCTTCAGGTCCACCAGCTTGATCCCGGTGTAGACCAGCACGCCGGCCAGGCTGGCGATGGGGATTTGCCGCAGCAGCCCGCCCAGCAGCACGACGAAGCCCAGCAGCCACAGCCCATGGAAGATCGCCGAGGCGCGGCTGCGCGCGCCGGCCTGCACGTTGGCCGAGCTGCGCACAATCACCCCGGTCATCGGCAGCGCGCCGACCAGCCCGCAGAGCATGTTGCCCACACCCTGGGCGCTCAGCTCGCGGTCCATGTCCGAGCGAGGACCGCTGTGCATGCGGTCCACGGCGGCGGCCGAGAGCAAAGTTTCGGCGCTGGCGATGAAGGCCACCACCACGGCGGCCAGCAACAGCGTCGGGTCGAGCAGCGCCGCGAGGTCACTCGGACGGACCCAGTCGATGGCGTCGCCGAGGTTCTCCGGCACGCTCACCCGCAGCACATCCAGTGGCAGCGCGATGCTCACCAGCGTCGCCAGGCTCACGCCGATCAGCGCACCGGGCAGCATGCGCAGCCGGCCGGGCTTGAAGCGGTCCCACAGCGCCATGCAGGCCATGGTGCCGAGCCCGAGCAGCGCCGCATCGAAGCCGCTGGTCCCGGACAGCAGCGCCGCCGGGAAGGCCAGCAGGTTATCCAGCCCGGACGCCTGCGGCTTGAGGTCGAGCATGACGTGGACCTGCGACAGCACGATAAGAATGCCGATGCCCGCGAGCATGCCGTAGACCACGGCCGGCGAGGTCACGCGGAACCAGCAGCCCAGGCGCAGCCTGCCCGCGAGCAATTGCAGCGCGCCGGCCAGCAGCAGGATCGGCCCGAGCATGGCCATGCCGTGGGTGCGGACCAGCTCAAAGACCAGCACCGCAAGGCCCGCCGCCGGGCCGCTGACCTGCAAGGGCGAACCGGCTAGAAAGCCGACCACCAGGCCACCGAGGATGCCGGTTACCAGGCCCTTGGCTGGCGGCATGCCCGAAGCGATGGCGATGCCCATGCACAGCGGCAGGGCGACGAGGAACACCACCACCGACGCGAGCAGGTCGCGCGGCAGCACCTGGCGTAGCTGGGAAAATCCGGATGGAACAGAGTGGGAGGCCGACATGGCGCTGTTCTCCTTACAAGCATTTTTCGGGCGCGCGAAAGCCCACGACGCCGGTTTCGACCGCATCGACACGCGCAATCAAGAGAGATGGCGAACGCAGTGGCAGCGCGCGCCTCAGGCAGGGATCAAGTCAGAAGAGGGGCGCGGCGTTTGTTCTGCTGGGCCGCCGCGCCCCGGGAGCGTACCGGTATCAGCCGCTTACTGGGGGGAGTAGCGCGGGCGCGGGGTCGCACTCGGCGTCGGGCCTTCGCCGTCGAGGGGGCGGAAACGGCCTTCCTGAGCGTCGTAGGCCTTGATGGCGCTGGTCTCGATGTCATACACCCAGCCATGGATGAACAGCTGGCCGGAAGCCAGGCGGGCGGCCACGGACGGGTGGGTCTTCAGGTGGTCCAGCTGGGCTACCACGTTCTCCTCGGTGAGCACGCCCAGGTGCTCCTGAGTGGCGCAGCCGCAGGTCTGAGCGACCACGGTACGAGCGACTTCGGCATGGCGCAGCCACACCTTCACCGTCGGCATGCTTTCCAGGCTCTGCGGATTCAGCACCGCTTTCATCGCGCCGCAGTCGGAGTGACCGCAGACGATGATGTGCTGCACGCCCAGGGCCATCACCGCGAACTCGATGGCGGTGGACACGCCGCCGTTCATCTGGCCGTACGGCGGCACCACGTTGCCGACGTTGCGGGTGACGAACAGGTCGCCCGGCGAGCTCTGGGTGATCAGCTCGGGGACGATGCGCGAGTCGGCACAGGTGATGAACATGGCGCGCGGGTTCTGCGCGTGGGCCAGCTTCTTGAACAGTTCTTCCTGCTGCGGAAAGACCTCATGACGGAACTGGCGAAAGCCCTCGACGATATGGCGAAGCGCCTCGTCAGCCGTTTCGTGGGCGTGATCCTCACCGTGCGTTTTATCGTTCATGTATCAGCCTCGAAGAATGACGAAGAATTTTCCCACGTCAGCCGACGCTCTCCCTGGGGAGAAAAGGCACAGCCGTGGGAAAAAATCTGTCGTGACCGGTTAGTCACCTTGTGCTCAAACCCTAGGCGAAGAAGATTAAACCAAAATTAAAAAACCGCTCTGGAATGAGCTTTTGCATGATGTTTCGCCGACATTTCAAGATGATATCGACAAGCTATCATGGCGATGAAATGTCACGGTGCTACTGTGACGACGCCAATATTTTCGCTACAGGCAATGTGACATTATTCGTGGCGATTACTGTAAGACCCGGACCACCGGGCCTACCGCTTGGTCAGGATGACGAGCGTGGCGCACGGCGCCGGACCCTTCCCAGTTCCCCCGGAAAACAAGGATGTGACCATGCAAGACATCTACAGGATGGCCGGCAACGCGGCCGCGAGCGCGGTGCAAACGGTGAGCGGCGGCGAGTTGCTGATGCCGATGTTCCACTGCCTGGAGCCCGATGGCCGGCTCAAGATGGTGGTGCTGATGGCGGACACCGGCGAGGAGGCCATGCAGGCGGGCCAGCGGATGTACCAGGAGAACACCCAGCAGGCGATCGGAGCGGTATGGATTGTCGACGGCTTCGTGACCCACAAGGAGGTCGGCAAGGTCGATGCGCTGATTCTGAACGTCGTTTCCTACGCCGAGCCGCGTCGTGAGATGCAACTGGCCGTCCCTTACCGCCATGCCCACAGCCATGAAGGCTTCGCCGTGTTCAAGCCCAAGCTGCTGGGCGTGACCGGCATCGCCCAGGACGAGCTGCAACCGCTGATCGACGCTTTCTACCAGGGTCGCGACGAGAACGCCGAGGGCCGGGCGATCTGGAAGGAGCACCAGCAGGACCAGATCACCGGCATGACCGGCTTCGCTGGTTTCTCCGGCGAGGACTGGAAACATCTGCGCGAGGCGCCCATAGCGATCTTCTGCATGGTCGCCAGCGCCGACGGCGAGATCGATGCCAAGGAGGCCGCCGCTTTCGGCAAGCTGTTCAAGGAATCCGGCAAGTACCCCAGTGTGCTGATGCAGCGCGTGATGACCGAGCTCAGCCCGGATACGCCCAGCGGTCGCGCGGTGCTGATGGACTTCCTGCAGCGCTTCGCCGACCCCGAGTTCAACCGCCTGCAGTACCTGGTCGACGTCAACCGACTGCTCGACCAGCAGGCCAGCGACACTGACGCGGCAGCCTTCAAGGCCGACCTGCTGGCGCTGGGCAAGGCGGTGGCGGAATCCTCCGGCGGCGGCTTCCTCGGCTTCGGCAGCAAGGTCAGCAAGGAGGAGAAGAACGTCCTGGTGGTCATCGAGAAGCTGCTCAACTCGCCGCTGCAACTCGCCCAGATGATGGCGGACCTGGTGGCTCCCGACCGCTGATTCAGAACAGGCTCATCTGGCTGCGCGGTGGAGCGAACGCCGTGCAGTCCAGGCCGAAGCTGCCGCGCCGGTTCAGGCCGAGGCGGCGCATGGCGACCTCGAAGCGCTTGGCCAGCAGGTCGGCGAACGGGCCTTCACCGCGGAAGCGATGGCCGAAGCGGCTGTCGTAGATTTCCCCGCCACGCAGCTGGCGAATCAGGCTCATCACATGATTGGCGCGCTGTGGGTAGTGCGCCGCCAGCCACTCCTCGAACAGCGGGCCGACTTCGCGCGGCAGGCGCAGCATCATGTAGCTGGCGCTCTGGGCGCCGGCGGCGTGGGCAGCTTCGAGCAGCGCCTCCAGCTCGCGGTCGTTGATCATCGGGATCATCGGTGAACACAGCACGCCCACCGGAATGCCGTGTTCGTGCAGCACGCGGATCGCCCGCAGGCGCGCGGACGGAGCGGCGGCGCGGGGCTCGAGGATGCGCTTGAGCTCGTCGTCCAGGGTGGTCAGGCTGATCATCACGCCCACCAGCCTGTGCTGCGCCAGTTCGGCCAGCAGGTCGAGGTCGCGCAGGATCAGCGAACCCTTGGTGACGATGGTCACCGGATGGCGGTAACGCAGCAGCACCTCGAGGATCTGCCGGGTCAGGCGCTGCTGGCGCTCGATGGGCTGGTACGGGTCGGTATTGGCGCCCAGGTTGATCGGCGCGCAGACATAGCCCTTGCGGCTCAGCTCTTCTTCCAGCACTTCGGCGGCGTTGGTCTTGGCGATCAGCTTGGTCTCGAAATCCAGCCCCGGCGACAGGTCCCAGTAGGCGTGGCTCGGCCGCGCGTAGCAGTAGATGCAGCCGTGTTCGCAGCCGCGATAGGGGTTGATCGAGCGGTCGAAGGGCAGGTCCGGCGACTGGTTGCGCGAGATCACCGACTTCGCCCGCTCGCTGCGAATTTCCGTCACCTGGGGCTTGGGCACTTCGTCGTACCAGTCGTTATCCACAGGCACCGACGTGGTTGGCGCGAAGCGGTTGTGCGGATTGCTGGCGGTACCCCGGCCGCGGGGTGGAAGGGAAGTGCTCATGTGGGAAAGCTCTGAAGGAGTGCTGTATATAAATACAGTAATCCACTGAGTTTTCCACAGCCAGCACTAACTGCTCGGCGGTCTGATTTCCAACTGTCGGGTTGTTCCTACAAGCCCCAGCTGCAGGGTGCGTAGGGCGGATAACGCGCCAGCATTATCCGCCGACGGCATATCGGCGGATAACCTGTTCCAGGTCATTCGCCCTACTACCCCTCAGAGCAGCCGGGTGAACAGCCAGTACAGCCCCGCCGCGAGCCCGATGGCCGCCGGCAGCGTCAGCACCCAGGCCAGCAGCATGTTGCGGATGGTCGGCCACTGCAGCCCGCTGCCGTTGGCCGCCATGGTGCCGGCCACGCCGGAGGAGAGCACCTGGGTCGTCGACACCGGCAGGCCGAAGCCGTCCGCCGCGCCAATGGTGAGCATGGCCACCAGTTGCGCCGAAGCGCCCTGTGCATAAGTCAGCGGCGTCTTGCCGATGCCCTCGCCGACCGTGGTGACGATGCGCCGCCAGCCCACCAGCGTGCCCAGGCCCAGCGCCAGGGCGACCGCGACCTTCACCCACACCGGAATGAAGCGGATCGCCTGCTCCCCGCCCTGGCGCAGCGCCTGCAGGCTGCTCCAGGTTTCCAGTTCGAAGTGCTGGTCGCTGCGGTCCAGCAGGCGGATGGTCTCCAGGCTCAGGTAGAGGTCGTTGCGCAGGTCCTGCACCTCCTCGGCCGGCACTTTGTCCAGCTGTCCATAGCGCTCCAGGCGCGCACTGACATCGCCGATCACGCTACCCAACGAGGGCAGCAGTTCGGGTCTGACCACCTCATCTTCCTGATAGCTCAACAGCGCCTGGCGCGGGTCCGCCGCCGGGTTGCCGCCTGAGCGGTGCAGCTGTTCCTGGCTGGCTTGGGTCAGGGCGAGCAATTGGCGGGTCTGTTCCGGCGAGTGTGCGCGATCCACGGCGAACGCCAGGGGCACGGTGGCGATCAGGATGAGCATGATCAGACCGATGCCTTTCTGCCCGTCGTTGGAGCCGTGGGCGAAGGACACGCCGGTGCAGGTCAGGATGAGGATCGCCCGAATCCATCGGGGAGGCGGCGTGCGGCCTTCCGGCGCGTGAAACAGCGCGCGGTTGCGGATGGTCGAACTGGCCACCCGCAGCAGCACGAAGGCGGCAAAGAAGCCCACCACCGGCGAGAGGAACAGCGCATAGCCGACCGTCAGCAATTGCGACCAGGCGTTGCCGGACAGGCCGAGGTGCCCGGCCATGGCGCCGTGGGCCAGGCCGATGCCGACGATGGAGCCGATCAGCGTGTGCGACGAGGACACCGGCAAGCCCAGCCACCAGGTGCCGAGGTTCCACAGGATCGAGGCGATCAGCAGGGCGAAGATCATCGCCAGCCCGGCGCTGCTGTCCACCTTGAGCAGCAGGTCCAGCGGCAGCAGCGAGACGATGGCGAAGGCCACCGCACCGCTGGAGAAGAGCACGCCGAGGAAATTCCACAGCCCTGACCAGGCCACCGCGAAGCGCGGCGGCAGGGCGTTGGTGTAGATGACCGTGGCCACCGCATTGGCGGTGTCGTGGAAGCCGTTGATGAACTCGAAGCCCAGGGCGATCAGCAAGGCGACCACCAGCACCAGCACCGACCAGCCTGGCTCCAGGTGCGTGCCGCTGGCGTGGATGTCGTGCCCGAGTGCGGCGAAGGTGAATACCAGCGCGGCGGCCAGCAGCAGGAAGAAGGTCAGTCGCCCCTTGAATCCGTGGGTCTCGCGCAGCACCGGGCTGATCGGGAACTGCGTCAGGCGCGAGGCGCGCATCACCTCGAGCATGCCAAAGCGGTCAAGCACAGGGGCGCTTCCTTCGGGTCGGTGGCGGCATCTGGCGGATTCCTTGCGGCGATGCCCTACAGACTAGCCGGCCATGGCGACATGGGCTGGCCGGGCGAGCGGGGCGGGGGTAATGCTATGCCAGTTGGTAGCGACCTTTCTTGATGCCAGTTCCGGGGTTTGCGGTTTCGCGCTCCAATATCCTCGAAATCTCAGCGCCGCTCCTGCGCTGCGCTGTATACCTCGCCGCGTTCGCGCTTGCCGACCGCAACCACGGAAACCACTACGCGATCCTCTTCGATGCGGTAGACCAGACGGTAGCCTGCCGAGCGCAGCTTGATCTTGTAGTGGTCCGCCAGCCCGTGCAGGGCGTCGGCCTGGACGCGAGGATTTTCCAGGCGTTCGACGAGTTTGCGTTTGAACTGCTCACGCACCGTATGCCCCAGCTTGTGCCATTCCTTCAAGGCGGCAGGGAGGAATTCGAGTTCATAGGTCATCGAGCGATACCGGGACGCCTTTGTCTCCCAGTCGCGAGCGGGCAATTTCTGCCAGTTCCAGGTCTTCCAGACGCTCCAGAATCGACTCGAAAAGCTCCGCCGGCACCATGTAGCCCATCACCTTGTTGTGATTGAGCACCGCCACCGGCTCACCGCCGGATTCGGCCAGTACGGCAGAGGGATTCTTCTTGAGTTCCGATACGCTGACGGCGGTATTGGCAAGCAGGTTCTGCATGAAATGGCTCCAAATAATGACCAGAATTCTGGTCATTATAGATGCCGTCGGCAATAGCTCATGGGTGAAAAAAGAAATGCCCCGGCAAGCCGGGGCATTCGCTGAGCGTCACGCAGGCGCTATTCCTGCGACTTCTTCAGTTTCGGATTGGGGAAGAACTGCACCCCCTGCACCTTCGGGTCCTTGGGCTTTTCCAGCGCGCTGGTGTTGACGCGGGTGGACAGCTCTTTAGGCACCGACTGGCCCTGGGCGTTGAGCGTGTCGGCATAGCCGCAGGCCACGCATTCGCGATGCGGCACGCCGTCGACGTCCCACATGACGATCTTGTCCTGCTCGCTGCAGGCTGGGCAGACGGCCCCGGCGATGAAGCGCTTCTTCACCTCGCTCATCACGCCGCCTCCTCGGACAGGCCCGAGTGGCGCAGCAGGGCGTCGATGGACGGCTCGCGGCCACGGAAGGCCACGAACAGCGCCATCGGCTCCTGGGAGCCGCCCTTGGCCAGGATCGCCTCGCGGAAGGCTGCGCCGGTCGCCGGGTTGAGGACGCCTTCTTCCTCGAAGCGGGAGAACGCGTCGGCGGACAGCACTTCGGCCCACTTGTAGCTGTAGTAACCGGCTGCGTAACCGCCGGCAAAGATATGCGCGAAGCTGTTGGCGAAGCGGTTGTACGCCGGCGGGCGCATCACCGCGACTTCATCGCGGATTGCCTCGATCACGTCGAGCACGCTGCGGCCGTCGCCGTGGGTGGCGTGCAGCTCGAAGTCGAACAGGGAGAACTCCAGCTGGCGAACCATCATCAGGCCGGACTGGAAGTTCTTCGCGGCGAGCATCTTCTCCAGCAGGTCCTGGGGCAGCGGCGCGCCGGTTTCGTAATGACCGGAGATCAACGCCAGGCCTTCGGGCTCCCAGCACCAGTTCTCCATGAACTGGCTTGGCAGCTCCACCGCGTCCCAGGCCACGCCGTTGATGCCCGAGGCACCGGCGTGCTCGACGCGGGTCAGCAGGTGGTGCAGGCCATGACCGAATTCGTGGAACAGGGTGGTGACTTCATCGTGGGTCAGCAGCGCCGGCTTGCCGCCGACCGCCGGGGTGAAGTTGCAGACGAGATAAGCCACCGGCGATTGCAGCTCGCCACCGGCGGTGCGACGACGGTCGCGGGCGCCGTCCATCCAGGCGCCGCCACGCTTGTTGGCGCGGGCGTAGAGGTCGAAGTAGAAGCGGCCGACGTGCTGGCCGTTTTCCTCGATCTCGAACAGGCGCACGTCCGGGTGCCAGCGCTCGAAGTCGTTCAGTTCGCGGATCTGGATGCCGTAGAGCTTCTGCACGATGGCGAACAGGCCGGAGAGCACCTTGTCCACCGGGAAGTAGGCGCGCAGGGCTTCCTGGGACACGCTGTAGCGCGCTTCGCGCAGCTTTTCGCCGAAGTAGCTGGCATCCCAGCTGGCGAGGTTCGGGCAGCCCTGCTCGGCGGCGTAGGCCTTGAGCTGCGCAAGGTCCTGGGCGGCGAAGGGCTTGCTGCGCACGGCCAGGTCACGGAGGAAGTGCAGGACATGCTCGGGGGTCTCGGCCATTTTCGTGGCCAGGGACAGCTCGGCGAAGTTCCTGAAGCCCAGCAGACGCGATAGCTCCTGGCGCAGGTCGAGGATTTCCTGCATCACCGGGCCGTTGTCGTTCTGCCCGGCGTTCGGGCCCTGGTCGGAGGCGCGGGTGCAGTACGCGGCGTAGACCTCTTCGCGCAGGGCGCGGTCTTCGGCGTAGGTCATCACCGCGTAGTAGCTGGGGAATTCCAGGCTGATCAGCCAGCCGTCCAGCTCCTTGGCCTGGGCGGCCTGCTGCATCTGCGCCTTGGCCGAGTCGGTCAGGCCGGCCAGCGCGGCTTCGTCGGTGATGTGCTTGGTCCAGGCCTGGGTGGCGTCCAGCAGCTGGTTGGAGAAGCGACTGCCCAGCTCGGACAGGCGCGTCTGGATTTCCGCGTAACGCTGCTGCTGGTCGGCCGGCAGGTCGATACCCGACAGGCGGAAGTCGCGCAGGGCGTGTTCGAGGATGGTCTTCTGGGCGACGTCGAAGTCTTTGGACTCGGCACCGGCAGCCAGCGACTCGTAGGCCTTGAACAGTTCGCGGTTCTGGCCCAGTTCGGTCCAGTAGGCGGACAGCAGCGGCAGGCAGCCTTCGTAGGCCTCGCGCAGTTCGGCGCTGTTGCATACCGCGTTGAGGTGGCTGACCGGGCTCCAGGCCTTGCCCAGGCGGTCATGCAGTTCGTCCATGCTCAGCACCAGGCCGGCCCAGGTCGGCGTGCCGTTCTGCTGGGCGAGGATGCGCGCGATGGCGGCGCGGTTGTCGGCGAGGATCTGCTCGATGGCCGGCTTCACGTGCTCGGGGCGAATGGAGGAGAAGGGCGGCAGGTCGTAGCTCTGCAGAAGGGGATTCGCGCTCACGGTGGCACCTTGGCTGAAGAAACACCCGGCCATCTTAAATACAATCGACCGTAACCGCAGCCACAGGAAAGCTATCGTGACGATTCGAACCTATCAGGGCAAAACGCCATCCCTCGGCGAGCGCGTCTTCGTCGATGCCAGCGCGGTGGTCATCGGCGACGTGGAGATCGGCGCGGACAGCTCGGTGTGGCCGCTGGTCACCATCCGTGGCGACATGCACCGCATCCGCATCGGCGCGCGCACCAGCGTGCAGGACGGCAGCGTGCTGCACATCACCCACGCCGGCCCCTTCAATCCGGACGGCTTCCCGCTGACCATCGGCGACGAAGTGACCATCGGCCACAAGGTGCTGCTGCATGGCTGCAGCATCGGCAGCCGCATCCTGGTTGGCATGGGCTCCATCGTCATGGACGGTGCGGTGATCGAGGACGAGGTGATCCTCGGCGCCGGCAGCCTGGTGCCGCCGGGCAAGACGCTGGAGAGCGGCTTCCTCTATGTCGGCAGCCCGGTGAAGAAGGCCCGGCCGCTGACCGACAAGGAGCGGGCGTTCTTCAGCTATACCGCCGGGAACTACGTGAAGTTGAAGGATCAGCACATTGCCGAGGGTTATGCCGGCTGACGGCGGAGTCTCCGTAGGGCGAATAAAGCGGAACGCTTTATCCGCCGATCCCCCGATGGCGGATAACGCCCGAGGCTTTATCCGCCCTACAACCAGCCGTCCCGCCAGACGGCCGGCCATGCAGGGTCTGGCGCCCTATACTGACCCGAGGTGACCGGACGCCAGCGCGTGCCCGGCCGGGTTCAGCAGCGGGCGGCCAGCCATCACGGCGCCGCCGAGCCGGCGAGCGGCCATGAACAGTCTGTGCTCCCCCAGCGCCACCGTTTCGCCCTGGCGGCGCGGCGGTGTCATTGCCTTGCTGATGCTGGCGCTGGCTGGCTGCGCCCATCACCCCGCTCAGCCCGCCGCCCCGATCAGCGAAGCCACCTGGCACCAGGTGGACGCCGACATTGGCGCCGCTTCCCTGGCCGCCACCTCCCAGGCCCGCGCCTACGCCGAAGAGGCCATGCAGCAGTGGATGGACCTGGTCTACCAGCGTACCGACGAGAAATTCATCCCCTGGTTCTCCAGCTACTGGACCCAGGAATGGCTGAGCATGAAGGTCGCCTGGTACAAGATGGGCTCCCACGGCGACCTCGATCCCACCGTCGACAAACTGGCCGTCTATCTGCAGGAACAGTACCGCAAGCAGGTACTGATACCCGTCGCGAAGCAGGTCGACCCCGACGCGGTGATGGAGAAGGCCACCCGGCATTACATCGAGATGCTGACCGTGGCGGTGAAGGACATTCCCCAGCGCCGCGGCATCCCGCAGAAGGCCTTCGACGAGCACCTGATGGGCATCCCGGCGATCTCCCTCGGCCCGCCCTCCAGCCGCGATGCTTCGCTGTATGACGTGGTGTACGCCAAGGACATCGGCAAGCTGCCGGCCTTCGCCGCGCTGATGCAGGACATCCGCACGGCGGCGGGCAAGGCCGGGGCCGGCACCAAGGTCAGTGGCGTCTCACCGGTGGCCCAGCGCACCAGCGCCAAGCTGGTGCACGAGTTGCGCAACCGCAGCATTGCCGGGGTGGTGGCGAGCGCGGCAGGCAAGGTCGCCGGCTCGGTCATATCGGTGGCCTTCACCCTGTTCAGCATGGCCGGCAACGACCACGACCGACCGGAGGTGGAGACCCAGTTACGCAAGGAGATCAACGCCGCCTTCGACGAACAGTGGCTGGCGCTGATGCGCGACCCGGACGGCGGGGTGATGTCCGGCGTCGATCACCTCGGCGCCCGTGTGCAGCAGAGCCTGACTGGGCGGCTGGCGCAACCGGAGGAAGAGCCGGACGAACAGTCCACAGCCCAGACCTACGGCGCCGGCGAGGCCGAGCCGGTGAGCGTCAGCGGTGGCTTCCGCGTGCTCAAGCAGGGGCAGGGCTCGGCGCCCCCCGCCGACAATGGCGCCGAATGATGGAAATGTCGCTGGCCCGCCTTGCATACTGAAGCGCCTTCAAAGGCCCCTGGATGACCGAGGCAATCGAATGACACCACCCTACTGCGCGGTTTGTGGCAAGGATTTCCGTGGTGAGTACTTTCATACAGGGAACGGTGGTGAGTTGATTCGATTTGCCGACTATCTGCCCTTGCTTGAAGGCTCTGTGGGAATGCCGGCTGGAGCTGCCTGGTTCTGTCGCTCACATGTCGACGCTGCACGGAGCCACTGCGCCCTGATCCAGAAGGACGCGCTCGACTCGCTGCGCCAGCTCTTCGGCCAATTTTCCCCGCCGATTCCTGGCCCCATGCGCGACCCTGAACTGTGGGCCATCGTTGCTGGCGCCAATTTGGGGGCAGTTGCAAGATTGGTGCGCTCGGCTTCTGGCGGGACACCGGCCCAGGCGCACGAGCGGATCAAGGCTGGGCCCTTTCTGCTGATCTCGGGCTGGCCATCCGAGCTTGCTCGCTGGGAGGCTCTACTCCGAGAGGCGGGGGCAACTACCGAGATTCGCTATCCCTGAAAGTCACGATGCAAGTTATCCTTCCCGCCCGACTTTCGCGGCCGGACGCTGATCCCATGCATTACCAGAACATTCTTTTCGACCTCGACGGCACCCTCACCGACCCGCGCGACGGCATCACCCGTTCGATCCAGTACGCCCTCGCCCAGCTGGGCATCGACGAGCCCGACCTGCGTCAGCTCGAACACTTCATCGGCCCGCCGCTGCTGCAGTGCTTCATGAGCACCTACGACTTCGACGAGGCGCGCGCCTGGGAAGCGGTGAATCACTACCGCGTGCGCTTCAAGGACACCGGGCTGTACGAGAACAAGGTGTTCGATGGCGTCGCCGAGCTGCTGCAACTGCTCGGCGGCCAGGGTCGCACGCTGTTCATCTGCACCAGCAAGCCAACCGTGTTTGCCGCCGAAATCGCCCGCCACTTCGACTTCGCCCGGCACTTCAAGGTGATCTACGGCAGCGAGCTGGACGGCACGCGCACCAACAAGGTCGAGCTGATCGAGCACCTGCTGGGCATCGAGCAACTGGACCTGAAGCAGACGCTGATGATCGGCGACCGCAAGCACGACCTGATCGGCGCGCACCGCAACGGCCTGTCCGCCGCGGGTGTCGGCTATGGCTTCGGCAGCCGCGAAGAGCTGATGGCGGAGAGCCCGGCGCATTACTTCGCGAACATGGACGAGCTGCGCGCGGCGTTTGCCTGACCGCGCAGCGCTGAACCTGCAGGAGCGGGCCATGCCCGCGACCGGCCGACTGGATCGTAGGGCGGATAACGCGCCAGCGTTATCCGCCGCGAGGGATTCGGCGGATAACCCGTTCCGGGTTATGCGCCCTACAGCCGATTCTTTCGCGATCGATTTCCGGCCGCTCCGGGCAAGCCGGATGCCCATCGCGGACGGAGTCCACTCCTACGAAGCCGGGTAAACCGCGTGGTGAATCAACTGCGCAACCACTCCGCCAGTCGCCCCATCATTTCATCGCACTTCGCCAACTGCTCCAGGCTGACGAACTCGTCCGGCTTGTGGCCCTGGTCCATGCTGCCCGGGCCGCAGACCACGGTGGGGATGCCTGCCTGGTGGAACAGCCCGCCTTCGGTGCCATAAGCAACGGTGGTGAAGTCGCGCGAGCCGCTGAGCAGCGCTATCAGCTCAGCAGCCTGGGCCTGCTGGTCGGTGACCAGCGCCGGGTAGGCGGAAATTTCGCTGAAGCGGATGTTCGTCTCGGCCTTCACCGCACGCATCTTCGGCAGCAGCTCGGCTTCGGCAAAGGCGCGCAGGTCATCGGCGACCTGCTGCGGATCGTCGCTGGGCAGCGCGCGTACTTCGAAATCGAACTGGCATTCGGCGGGCACGATGTTCAGTGCGCGGCCGCCGCTGATCACGCCGGTCTGCACGGTGGAGTAGGGTGGATCGAAGCGCGGGTCATGGCGCTCGGGTGCGGCCAGGCGGGTGCCGATCTCGCCGAGGCGGCCGATCAGTTTCGCCGCGTACTCGATGGCGTTCACGCCCTGCGGCGCGTAGGCCGAGTGGCACGGTGCACCGTGTACCTGGCAGCGCATGGCGAGCTTGCCCTTGTGGCCGAGCACCGGCTTGAGTTCGGTGGGTTCGCCGATGATGCACAGCATCGGCTTGTGTTCGCGATGCTCCAGCGCGGCGAGCAGCGAGCGCACGCCGAGGCAGCCGACTTCCTCGTCGTAGGAGAAGGCCAGGTGCACCGGCAGGCGCAGCGGCTGGGCGAGGAACGCCGGTACCGCCGCCAGCACGCAGGCGATGTAGCCCTTCATGTCCGCGGTACCGCGCCCGTAGAGGCGGCCATCGCGTTCGGTGAGCTCGAACGGCGGAACCGTCCACGGCTGGCCATCGGTGGGCACCACGTCGGTGTGGCCCGACAGGCACACGCCGCCGCGGTCCTGCGGACCCAGCGTGGCGTAGAGATTGGCCTTGCCGCCTTCGGCATCGTGGAACAGCTCGCAGGCGATGCCAAAGCCCGCGAGGTAGTCGCGGATGTAGTGGATCAGCGCCAGGTTGGAATTGCGGCTGACGGTATCGAAGGCGATCAGGTCGGCGAGGATTTCACGGCTGGAAGGCATGGTCGGGTCCTGCTTCAAAACTTTTGCAGGAGCGGGCATGGCCGCCCCTGCGGGAGGGTCGCTTACTCGTCGCCCGGCACGCCGTAGCTCGGCGCCTTGGTCGGGTCGAGGGCGCGCACCAGGTAGTCCTCCAGCTGAGGCTTGTAGGCCACCCAGAGTTTTTCCAGCTCATCGATGGGCGCTTCGTCCGCCCAGTCTACGCGCAGGTCGACGATCGGCCAGACCAGGTCGCCGACGACTTTCAGGGCGGCCGAATGCACCGGGCCGGCCTCGCCACCGGCGGCCATCGCCGCCTGCATCGCGGCCAGCAGGCGCTCGGCCAGGCAGCCGTTGGCGCTTTCGAAGGCCTGGGTCATGGCTTGGATCACCGCGGGGGACGACAGCAGGTTGCCCGCCGCCACGCAGTTTTCACCGGCCACGGCGTTGTACACGCCCAGCGCTTCGCTGCCGGTGAACAGCGCGACCTTGCCGTGCTGGTCGATCACCGTCACCTGGCGGTACTGGCTGTAGCCGTTGCTGGAGAGCGCCTTGTCCAGCGCCGCACCCGGCTCCAGTCCGGCTTCGAGCTGGTCGAGGATCTGCGGGCCGAGGGCCGGCAGGGTGATGTTCTGCGTGGCCACCGCACCGACGCCGGCGCGCACCCAGGGGCAGCGGGCGCCCACGGCGATGCTCGAGGAGCTGATGGCGATACCCAGTTGTCCGGTTTCGGCGCAGCGGCCGACGATGGAGAAGGTCATGGTGGCTCCTTGCTTGTTCTGGTAGCTAAAACGACAAAGGGCGATGCGGAAAATCCGCATCGCCTGCACGCTTGAAAGCGTTACGAGCGACGGCCAGGCAAGGCGGGGTTGGTCGAGAAAAGCGGAGTTTGCTGTAGCAAATGAGCATTTTCTCGACCGGCCCCAACGCAGCATGGGCTAGCGCAGTAGCTTTCAGTCCGGAATGACTGCGATGACGTCAATTTCCATCAACCACTGCGGCTGGCCGAGGGCCGACACCACCAGGCCGGTGGAGATCGGGAACACGCCCTTCAGCCACTTGCCGACTTCCTGGTACACCGGCTCGCGGTAGCGCGGGTCGATCAGGTAGGTGGTGGTCTTGACGATGTGCGACAGGTCGCTGCCGGCTTCTTCCAGCAGTTGCTTGACGTTCTTCATCGCCTGTTCGGCCTGGGCACGCGGGTCGCCGAGGCCCACCAGGTTGCCCTCGAAGTCGGTACCGACCTGGCCGCGTACGTACACGGTGTTGCCGGCGCGCACGGCCTGGCAGAGGTCGTTGTCCAGGGTCTGGTTCGGGTAGGTGTCCTTGGTGTTGAACATGCGGATGCGAGTGTGGGTAGGCATCTCTTACTCCCAGGATGCGGCTTTCGGAACGGAGCCTTCGCGCTGCGAGGCATCCTGATATTCGACATAACGGCGTTGGGTGGCGATGTGGCCGGCCACGTGCTTGGCGTCGTGCCATACGCCCCAGATGAACGAGGAGCCACGGCGCGACAGCCACGGCAGGCCGACGAAGTACACGCCTGGCTCGCGGGAAACGCCGCGCTGGTGCTTGGGCTTGCCCTTGTCGTCGAAGGCGTTCACCTGCAGCCAGTTGAAGTCCACGGCGTAGCCGGTGGCCCAGATGATCGAGGTGATGCCGGCTTCGGCCAGGTCCAGCTGCTGGATCGGGTTGCGGATGCACTCGGCGTCCGGGTAGACCTTGCGGGCCTCCGGCTCGAGCGGCAGGTCCAGGCCGTTTTGCTCGATATAGGCGTCGGCGGCGTCCAGCAGGCCGAGGTAGTTGTCGTCGCCGGCTTTCAGGTTGGCCACCAGGTCGTCCTGGAAGGTCACCTTGCCGTCAGCGAAGGACTTGGTCAGGCCGGTCAGGGTGATGCCCTCGTTGGCCAGACGGCGGAAGTCGATGGTCTCGCCGCCACGGGCACCGCTCACGGCGATGGTCACGTGCTCGCGGCCCGGCTGCACTTCCTCGGCGTCCCACAGGCCGAGCACACCCAGCCACCAGACGAAGTCGCGGTTGCGGTAGGAGCGCGGCGGACGGTCATGGGCGCCCACGGAGAGGAAGACCTTCTTGCCGGCGCGGTTCAGCTCGTCGGCGATCTGCACACCGGAGGAGCCGGCACCGATCACCAGCACGGCGCCTTCGGGCAACTGCTGCGGGTTGAAGTATTTGGCCGAGTGGATCTGCTGGATGCTCTCGTCCTTCGGCGCGATGGCCGGGATCACCGGGCGCTGGAACGGGCCGGTGGCGGAGACGATGCGCAGGGCCTGGAGGGTGCCCTCGGAGGTTTCCACGCTGAAGCCGGGGCGGCCTTCGTTGCGGGTGACCTTCTTCACTTCCACACCGGTGCGGATCGGCGCGTTGAACTGCTTGGCGTAGGCGACGAAGTACTCGGCGACCTGCTCCTTGGCCGGGAAGTCATCCGGGCCGACCGGGAATTCCATGTTCGGGAAGCGGTCATGCCAGGCCGGGCCGTTGGCGACCAGCGAGTCCCAGCGGCCGGTGCGCCAGGCTTCGGCGATGCGGCTCTTTTCCAGCACGATGTGCGGCACGCCCTGCTGGGTCAGGTGCTCGCTCATGGCCACGCCGGCTTGTCCGGCGCCAACGACCAGCGTGTCGATTTCCAGGTTATCAAGCGACTTCTTGCCGAAGGCGCCTGGATTCAGGTCGGTCATGGCTTGCTTCCTCAGACTCTGATCACGTTTGTTCTTGTTGCGGCTGCGGTGAGCTGTTGGCCGCATTCTGTTCAGAGGCTGTGAATAGCGAAATTATGTTTTTTGTAGTCGCAGGCTAGGGAAAAGCTGCACCCACGCAAACCCCGCGGCCCGCGGGCTGCAGGGGAGGGGGTATAGGATTTTTGGTGGCTGGGGCGACAAATTGGATAGGCAGAATGTGGCTTGCGCGGGATTGATCCCGCGCCAGTGTCACCGGCGTGTCGCCAGGTAGGATGGGTGGAGCGCAGCGATACCCATGCTGTCGGCGCGCCGGATTGATGGGTATCGCTGCGCTCCACGCCATCCTACGGAGGCATTCATCCTGAGCGTCTGGCGGATCAGCGGCTTTCTGCCACCGCCTCGATGAACCGCTCCAGCACCAGGTTCGGCCGGCGGCCCTTGCGGGTCACCACGGTCAGCGGGATGTCGTAGTGGAAGCGCTCCGGCCGCAGCGGGCGCAGGCGGCCCTGGGCGACCCAATCGGCGGCGTAGTGGTCGGGCAGGTAGCCGATGTAGCTGCCGGTGAGAATAAGGAAGGCCATGCCCTCGCGGTCCGAGGCGTTGGCGCTGCCGCGCAGTTCCTGGTGGCGCTCCTGGGCTTCGGCGGGAATGCGGTAGCTGGGCTCCACCGCGTCGCAAGCGTGGATTTCTTCCACCGTGATGCTTGCGTCGTCGCGCTCGAACAGCGGGTGCTCCTGGCTGCAGAACAGCAGCGAGCGCTCCTCATAAAGAGCGGAATACTCCAGCCCCGACAGCGGGCTGATGAGCGGCACCACCCCGACGTGCAACCGTCCGTCGAGAACTCCCAGCTCGATCTCGTTGGGCGTGGTCATGCCGATGTTGATCCGCACGCCCGGCCCGCTGGCCTTCAGCGCGCGCAGGGCGTGGGTGATGCGCATCTGCGGCAGGGTCACCAGGTTGTTGATGATGCCGATGTTCAGCTCGCCGCGCAGGTGCTGGTGTAGCTCGTTGACCTCGGCGCGGAAGCCCTCCAGCGCCGCCAGCAGCGACTGGGTCGCGCGGTACACCTCGCGGCCCTCGTCGGTCAGCGCGAAGCCCGCCCGGCCGCGCTGGCACAGACGCATGCCCAGGCGCTTTTCCAGATCACCCATGTGCAGGCTGATGGCCGAGCGGCTGATGCCCAGCGTGCTTTCCGCGGCCGAGAAGCTGCCGCACTCGACTATGGTTTTGAAGATGCGCAGCAGGCGGATCTCGAAGTCGCTGACCTGGCCCAGGGAAGGCGCCCGTTGTTTCGCCATTTTAGTTTTACCAATCCGAAACTGAACGTAAGAAGAATAAGCTTTAACTCACGTTAAGTCAGGCCCAATCTACGAGCATCGCACCAGGCCCGACGCGGCCTGCGCGCCCAACAAGACTGTCGTCGAGGACATGCTCCATGAACCAGCAAGTGAACGTCACCCCGTCGGTGGCCAGCGAACTGAACCTGAAGGCCCACTGGATGCCCTTCAGCGCCAACCGCAACTTCCACAAGGACCCGCGCATCATCGTCGCCGCCGAAGGCAGCTGGCTGGTGGACGACCAGGGCCGCAAGATCTACGACAGCCTGTCGGGCCTGTGGACCTGCGGCGCCGGTCACTCGCGCAAGGAAATCGCCGACGCGGTCGCCAAGCAGCTGACCACCCTCGACTACTCCCCGGCTTTCCAGTACGGCCACCCGCTGTCCTTCAAGCTGGCTGAAAAAATCACTCAGCTGACCCCGGCCGGCCTCGACCATGTGTTCTTCACCGGCTCGGGCTCCGAGTGTGCCGACACCTCGATCAAGATGGCCCGCGCCTACTGGCGCCTGAAAGGCCAGGCGCAGAAGACCAAGCTGATCGGCCGCGCCCGTGGCTACCACGGCGTGAACGTCGCCGGCACCGCCCTGGGCGGCATCGGTGGCAACCGCAAGATGTTCGGCCAGCTGATGGACGTCGACCACCTGCCGCACACCCTGCAGCCGGGCATGGCCTTCACCAAGGGCATGGCCGAGACCGGCGGCGTCGAGCTGGCCAACGAACTGCTGAAGCTGATCGAGCTGCATGACGCGTCGAACATCGCCGCCGTCATCGTCGAGCCGATGTCCGGCTCCGCCGGCGTCCTGGTTCCGCCGAAGGGCTACCTGCAGCGCCTGCGCGAAATCTGCGACCAGCACAACATCCTGCTGATCTTCGACGAAGTGATCACCGCCTTCGGCCGCATGGGCAAGGCCACCGGCGCCGAGTACTTCGGCGTGAAGCCGGACATCATGAACGTCGCCAAGCAGGTCACCAACGGCGCCATCCCCATGGGCGCGGTGATCGCCAGCAGCGAAATCTACGACACCTTCATGGGTCAGAACCTGCCGGAATACGCCGTCGAGTTCGGCCATGGCTACACCTACTCCGCGCACCCGGTCGCCTGCGCCGCCGGTATCGCCGCGCTGGACCTGCTGGAAAAAGAGAACCTGATCCAGCAGTCGCTGGAACTGGCTCCCTACTTCGAGAAGGCCCTGCACGGCCTGAAGGGCGCGAAGAACGTCATCGACATCCGCAACTGCGGCCTGGCCGGCGCGATCCAGATCGGCGCCCGTGACGGCGACGCCATCGTGCGTCCGTTCGAAGCCAGCATGAAGCTGTGGAAAGAAGGCTTCTACGTGCGCTTCGGCGGCGACACCCTGCAGTTCGGCCCGACCTTCAACGCCAAGCCCGAGGACCTGGACCGCCTGTTCAGCGCCGTGGGCGACGCCCTCAACGGGGTAGCGTAAGTGAGCGAGCGTCCGAAGGCCGTCCCGACGGTACAGATCGACAACGACAAGGTCCTGGTCACCGAGTGGCGCTTCGCCCCCGGTGCCGAGACCGGCTGGCACCGCCACGGCATGGAATACGTCGTGGTCCCGGTGACCAACGGCGAACTGCTGCTGGAAACCCCCGAGGGCGAGCGCCGCGCGCCGCTGGTCCTGGGTGCGAGCTACACCCGCCAGATCGGTACCGAGCACAACGTGATCAACCCTTGCGATCACGAAGTGGCGTTCATCGAGATCGAGCTCAAGAGCGACGACCACCCGCACAGCCACTGAGTGCGCGGGCACGCGAGAAGGCATGCCGGCGGATGTCACCGTAGAGTGACCTTCCCGGCGGGCCTCCACGCCCGAGCCGTGCACCGTACAAATCCCCTCTCCCTTCAGGGAGAGGGCTAGGGAGAGGGGCTCTTCGCGAGCTCCGCCCCCACACTTTCAGCGAGAAGAGACTTCCCATGACCACCGTCAAGCACCTGATCGGCGGCGAGATGATCGCCGACACCGGCCGCACCGCCGACGTCTTCAACCCGTCCACCGGCGCAGCCATCCGCAAGGTCCCGCTGGCCAGCCGCGAAACCGTGCAGGAGGCCATCGACGCCGCCAAGGCCGCCTTCCCGGCCTGGCGCAACACCCCGCCGGCCAAGCGCGCCCAGGTGCTGTTCCGCTTCAAGCAACTGCTCGAAGCCAACGAGCAGCGCATCGTCCAGCTGATCAGCGAAGAACACGGCAAGACCATCGAAGACGCCGCCGGTGAACTCAAGCGCGGCATCGAGAACGTCGAGTACGCCAGCGCCGCCCCGGAAATCCTCAAAGGCGAATACAGCCGCAACGTCGGCCCGAACATCGACGCCTGGAGCGACTTCCAGCCGATCGGCGTGGTCGCCGGCATCACCCCGTTCAACTTCCCGGCCATGGTGCCCCTGTGGATGTACCCGCTGGCCATCGCCTGCGGCAACACCTTCATCCTCAAGCCGTCCGAGCGTGACCCGAGCTCCACCCTGCTGATCGCCGAACTCTTCGAAGAAGCCGGCCTGCCCAAGGGCGTGCTGAACGTGGTGCACGGCGACAAGACCGCCGTGGACGCGCTGATCGAAGCTCCGGAAGTGAAGGCCCTGAGCTTCGTCGGCTCGACCCCGATCGCCGAATACATCTATTCCGAAGGCACCAAGCGCGGCAAGCGCGTACAGGCCCTGGGCGGCGCCAAGAACCACGCCGTTCTGATGCCCGACTGCGACCTGGACAACGCCGTCAGCGCCCTGATGGGTGCGGCCTACGGCTCCTGCGGCGAGCGCTGCATGGCCATCTCCGTGGCCGTCTGCGTGGGTGACCAGATCGGCGACGCACTGGTCGAGAAGATCGTTCCGCAGATCAAGGCCCTGAAGATCGGCGCCGGCACCAACTGCGGCCTGGACATGGGCCCGCTGGTCACTGGCGCTGCCCAGGCCAAGGTCACCGGCTACATCGACACCGGTGTCGAACAAGGCGCCCAGCTGCTGGTCGACGGCCGCAACTTCAAGGTGGCCGGTCACGAGAACGGCTTCTTCATCGGCGGCACCTTGTTCGACAAGGTGACCCCGGACATGACCATCTACCAGGAAGAAATCTTCGGCCCGGTGCTGTGCATCGTGCGCGTGAACAGCCTGGAAGAAGCCATGCAGCTGATCAACGACCACGAATACGGCAACGGCACCTGCATCTTCACCCGCGACGGTGAAGCGGCCCGCCTGTTCTGCGACGAGATCGAAGTCGGCATGGTCGGCGTCAACGTACCGCTGCCGGTACCGGTGGCCTACCACAGCTTCGGCGGCTGGAAGCGTTCGCTGTTCGGCGACCTGCACGCCTACGGCCCGGATGGCGTGCGCTTCTACACCAAGCGCAAGGCCATCACCCAGCGCTGGCCGCAGCGCAAGTCGCACGAAGCGGCGCAATTCGCCTTCCCCAGCAATGGCTGATGGTGAATAAGCGGTAAGAAAAAGGCCGGTCTGATGACCGGCCTTTTTTGTTTCCAGCGGCAGAACTTGCAGATCAGCGGCGCTGAAAAGGTGGTACGTAGTTAGGTACAATGTTGCCTCGCACGCCACTGTTCGCCATCGACGGCAAGGATGAACTTTCATGCAAGTGCTCACCTTCACCCAGGCCCGCGCCGACCTCAAGCAGACCATGGACGATGTGTGCCGCGATCACGAACCGGCGGTCATCACCCGCCAGCGCGGCGAGCCTGTGGTGATGATTTCCCTGGAGGACTACAACGGCATGCAGGAAACCCTCTACCTGCTGAGTTCCACTGCCAACGCCAAGCGGCTGCGCGAGTCTCTCGACGAGGTGCGCGCGGGCAAGGCTCAGGTCAAGGAGCTGACCGTTGAACGTGAAGTCGAAAAGCCGTAACAAGTCGGCCGCCCGCGACGCCATTAGTGTTGCCTTCACCAGCCATGGCTGGGAGGACTATCAGTTCTGGGAGCAGGGTGATGCGGATGTTTTCCGCGTCATCAACGAACTGATCGAGGAGTGTCGGCGCACGCCGCACAAGGGCACGGGCCGGCCTGAGCCGCTGAAAGGCGATCTGTCCGGGTTCTGGTCGCGCCGTATTACCCGCGAACATCGTCTGGTCTACTTCTTCGAGGGCGATGTGCTCACGATCCTGCAGTGCCGATACCACTACGACAAATAGGGCCGCTGATGCGGCCCTTTTCATTTCCGGTCAATCACGCCAGGCGAGTTGCGGGACCTCTTCCCAGCGCATCCACAGGTCGCCTTGCCAGTTCAGCAGCATCAGGCGGCGGGCGTCCCAGGTGAGGAGGACACGGCGGGGTGCTTCGGATTCAGGGGTGTGCTGGTCGCGCAGGGTGGGAATGACGTCGTGGCAGAGCCAGCGGTCCAGTGCTTCGAGTTCGGGGTGGCCGAAGCGGACGAAGGCCTTGTAGATGGCGGCTTCGCTGAGCAGGACGGTGTCTTCCGTGGTGCCGGTGCGGTAGGTCAGCGGGAGGGTCTGGACTTCGTGGGGGAAGAAGCGGTGGTGGAAGCTGTCGGGGTACTGGACGGAGAGCAGGCGGGCGATGTCGCGGGAGACGAACCAGGCCTGGTTGTCGAGCATGAGGCCGCGCAGGAAGCGTTTTTTGCGGGTGAAGAAGGTTGGGGTGTAGGTGTTGTGCATAAGTGGAACTCCTAACGATTAAAGGAGCCGCACCCATGTCGCCAAACATAGGAGGCGGACCGCGCGGGGTTGGCGAACCGGACGTCAGGTCCCGGCAGACCCGGAGGTCTCCCCGCGCGATCCGCCATAAGCGTTGCAGAAATTTCTGCAGGGTGCGCGGGGGCCTACAAAAACATTCGCTGTTTTCGTAAGCACTTGTGGGCGCTATCGCGCCTGACGTCGCCGGGTCGCCAAACCCAGGTCACTGATGTGACTGGGCGAGGATAGGAATGGCAGGTGTGCCCAACAAGCAGCGGTTTCCGGCTTATGTGTAGGAGCGAGCTTGCTCGCGAACCGCCCAGCGCTGGTGTTCGCTTGTGGGAGCTTGAATTGGTGGCATGTTGGGCGGGTGTCCTGCGCCGCATCGGCGTGCGCGCGGACTTCTTGTTTCGCCCCCTCGGGCGAGTCCCTTTTGGCAAACGCCCCAAAAGGAACCAAAAGGTCTTGCCCCGGACATCCGGTTTTTCGCTTAGGCGAAAAATTCCCTCGTTGAATCGGAGTTTCAGGGGCACGCCGCGAAGGGCCATCCCTGGCCCATCGCGGCTCTCGCGACATCCATGTCGCTCAACCCCTGAAACTCCAATTCAACGAGGCCTCCTGAACGGGGCAGTCGGAGTGTGCGGTCATTTCTCTGGAAGTCTTCAAGAGCCAAAGCCAAAGCCAAAGCCAAAGCCAAAGCCGGGCCGCTTGGGTTCTTTGTAGGAGCGAGCTTGCTCGCGAAATCCACAACGGAGAACTCCTTTGCCGCAGACGTAGGGCGCATAACCCGGAACGGGTTATCCGCCAAAACGGCGGATAACGCCGGTGGCGTTATGCGCCCTACGGGAGCTGTTCGTGCCGGCTGACACAGTGGTTTCGCTACGCGCCGAACGGTCCCCTCTCCCTCTGGGAGAGGGTTAGGGTGAGGGTTGCCGAGCGCAGGAGTTATGCGGGGTGCAGGCTATTGGTGACACGCCGGTAGGGCCGGCGTTGTGCAGGTTCGCGAGCAAGCTCGCTCCTACAGGGGCCGGTCAGCCCAGATGCTTCTTCAGGTAGATGCGCTGATGCCCCGGCGGGCAGTCTTCCAGCACGCCCATGCGCTCGAAGCCCTGTTTCTCGTAGAAGCCGGGAGCCTGGAAGCTGTAGGTGTAGAGGAACAGGCCAACGCAGCCGCGGCGGCGGGCTTCGTCTTCGGCGAGGGCGATGAGCTGGCTGCCCAGGCCGCTGCCGCGCTGGTCGTCCTGCAGCCAGAGATAGTCGATGTAGAGCCAGCCCATGCCGGATTGGCCGAACATGCCGCCAACCACTTCGCCGTCGTCGCTGCGGGCGTAGAGTTCGAAGTCGTCGTAGGTGTTGCTGCGGCCCATCTGGCCCAGGTTGTAGGCGAGCAGGCCTTTGACCACTACGTCGCGCGCTTGCGGGTCGATGCCGAGGGTGAAGTCGAATGGGGTTTGCATGGTGCCCTCCGGATTGGCGAAGGCGATCAGTCTAGGGAGATGCCGCCACGATGGGTAGGCACCTTTGGTAGCGGCGGGCGTGTTGGGATGAAGAGCGCGGTGCGCTCAGAGCAGTTCCTTGCGCGTGGTGTTGATCAATTGCAGCTGTGTGTCGCGGAAGAAAAGGTAGCGATAGGCACCGTTGTTCGGGCCGTACATCCAGGTTTCCAGCTGCGGATTGCCGGGGATGAATTTGCCGTCCGGTCCGCGCCGTGGCTTCGTCGGCGGGGTGACGACGCGCTTGTCCGGCTGCCCGCACTTGGCGAGCACTTCGTCCATCGGGTCGCCTTCGTTGATCAGGCTGGTGCCGCAGCGCAGGGTGCCGGCCTGGGCGGTGCCGGCAGTGAGGGTGAGGAGCAGGGCAATCAGCCAGGGGCGCATGGGTCGATTCCGTTGCGGGTTCGCTGCCCAGTCTAACGCCCGGCAATCGGCCACTTCATTGCGCTGACGCAGTTCGTGGGATGGGTTCAGGCCTGGGCAAACTCGCACTTGTCCCGCCCGCTGCGCTTGGCATCCAGCAATGCGGCGTCGGCGCGGCTGAGGGTCTGGGAGTAGCTTTCGCCCGGATGGTGCTCGGCGACGCCGAAGCTGGCGGTGACGGACAGGGCGTTGGTGCCCACGCGCACTGCCAGACAGCGGATGTCGTTGCGCACGCGCTCGATGATGGCGGCGGCGTCGGCCAGGCGGGTGTCGGGGAGGATCAGCAGGAATTCCTCGCCGCCCCAGCGGCCGCAGAGGTCGTACTGGCGCAGGGCTGACTCCATGGCGCGGCCGATTTCCACCAGCACGCGGTCGCCCACTTCGTGGCCCCAGGTGTCGTTGACCTGCTTGAAGCGGTCGACGTCGAGCATGGCCAGCACGTAGGACTCGCCGTGGCGCTGGGCGCGTTCGCTTTCTTCGCGCAGGCGCTCCATCAGCAGGCGGCGGTTGGCGATGCCGGTAAGGGTGTCGTGGGTCGAGGCTTCCTTCAGCGCGATGTTCAGGTCGCGCATCATGTCCTGGTAGCGGTCGGAGATGCGCGCGACCTTTTCCAGCTGGCGCAGCTGCTTGTGATAGCGCTCGGATAGCGTGCTGTTCTGCTGCCGGGCCATGGACTGGAAGCCGTCGGAAATCCGCGCGATGCGTTCCAGGCGCGCGAGCTGGTCGAGGGATTGCTGGTGCTTCTGGTACAGGGCCTCACGCAGGGGGTGCCCTTCGTACTGGGGGTCGGCCAGCAGCTCTTCGATCAGCAGGTCCAGCTCGCGCTCGCTAGTCATGGCTCTTACTCGTCGTAGGCTTGGATGACGAACGGGAAGGTACAGTCCTCGCGGAATTCCTCGGCCAGTTCGGCGACGCGCTCGTTGCGGCGGTCGTAGTGCCACGCCACGCGAGTACTGCGGCCCTGGCCGTGGGCTTCTTCGAGCAGGTCGAAGATGTCCATCATGGCCTTGATCGAGCTGGTGTTGAGGTACAGCAGGCGCAGGTCGAGTTCCAGCGGGCGCTGCTCCTGGGTGAGGAAGCGTTCGACCCACTCGATGACCTGGCCGAACAGCTCGAAGGAGTTCTCCGGGTAGGAGTCGCCCTGCATCGCGAGGATGCCGGCCTGCCAGTCGCCGTGGATCTGTGGGGTGGATTGGGTTCCGGTGACGTTGAGATCGCTCATGTCGGGTCTTCCTGAATTTCGCGGTTCAGATCACGGCGCGCAGGCTGAAGAAGGCGCGGCCGTCGGGTTGTTCGGTGAGGGAGGTCTTGAGCGGCGCGCTGGACTTGCGGGCGATGTCCAGCAGGCCGAGACCTGCGCCGGTGGAGGCTTCGGCGTCGCGCGGGCGGCGCAGCTGCTCCTTGTAGGCCGCCTTGAGCTGGACCTTGTCGAGCCCGGCGATGGCTTCGATGCTGCGCACCAGGCCCTGGCCGTCGGCCAGTTCCACCAGGTTGCCGGCGGAGACCACGTAGTGGCCTTCGTCATCGCGGGCAATCGCCACGGTGGCCGAGGCCTCCTGCTCGTTGTAGCCGCGCTGGGTGGCGTAGTGGCGGATGTTCTGGGTCATCTCGATGTAGACGGCGAACACGTCCATCGCTTCGCTGGGGTGCGCCTGTTCGGCCTGCAGGTAGTTGCGCAGCGCGTGGCCGATTTCCTCGATCAGGCTGCGCGAGATGGGGCCGTTGAAGCAGAGCAATATGCGTTGCCGGGTAAAGCTCTCGCGCATGGCCAACAGATCTAGCGATTCCATGGATTAACCCCTAGTCGAAGCGGAAAGAGAGAATGGTGATGTCGTCGCGCTGCGGCTGCTCACCCTGGTACTGGGCGAGGGTAGCGGCGAACACATCGGCCTGCTCGGCCAACGGTCGGCGCGCGTGGTTGCGCAGCAGGTCGGCGAAGCGGCTGTTGCCGAAGCCGAAGCCGTGCTCGCCGCCGGCCTGGTCGAGGAAGCCGTCGGTGCACAGGTAGTAGGTCCAGCCGGTCTCCATCGGGATTTCCACGTCCTGATAGTCGCCCTGGCGCTTGTCGCCGATGGCGCGGCGCGCGCCCTTGTATTCGCGCACGTCATTGCCGTCGCTGGCGAACAGGGAAATCTTCGCTCCGGAGAAGTGCAGCAGCTTGCGCTGGTGATCGACGCGCACCAAGCCGGCATCCATGTTGGTGGCCAGCGAGTGGGTGAATTCTTCCTGGCCGAGCATGCCGCGCATCACGTGGTCGGTCTCGCGCAGGATCGCCGCCGGGTCGTGGCTCTTCACGCTGTCGATGGCGTGGTCGATGGCGGCCAGGGCGAGCATGGTCATCAGCGCGCCGGGCACGCCGTGGCCGGCGCAGTCGACCACGCCGATCAGGCTGTCGATGGGGCCTTCGCGGTAGATGTAGAAGTCGCCGCCGACCACGTCGCGGGGTTTCCACAGGACGAAATGGTGCTCGCCCAGGGAGGCCTGCAGCTGACGATCGGGGAGGATGGCGCGCTGGATCAGGCTGGCGTAGTCGATGGAGTCGCCGATCTTCTTCTGCGCGGCGGCCATCTCGCGGTTGGCCGCTTCGAGGGCCTGGGTGCGCTGCTGGACCTTGTCTTCCAGCTCCTCGGTGTGCCGGCGGACCTGGTCGGCCATGCTGGCGAAGGCGCTGGACAGCTCGCCGATCTCGTCCGGACGGGTGCGCGGCAGCGGGCTGTCGTACTGCCCGGCGGCGATCGCCTTGGCCGACTGCTTGAGGCCGCGCAGCGGGCGCAGCACCAGCAGGTCGACGGTGTAGGCGAAGCCGATCAGCAGGATCGCCAGCAGCCCGGCGAGGGTGCCCACCAGCGGCCAGATCCAGCGGCTGTCGAGCACTTGCGCGGCGTGCAGGTCGATGGCGCTGAGCACGTGCCAGCGCAACTGCGGGATGTAGGCAGTGGCGATCAGCTGTTCCTTGCCGTCGATGGTGCCCCACATGGTTTCCACTTCGCCGGGGTTGGTCTCGGCCTGGCGCAGGGTCTGGCGCAGCGCGGTGCGTTGCTGGTCGTTGGCCAGCAGGTCGTAGACGTGGTGCTTGGCCTGGCCGCTGGAGCCGGAGGAAAAGGCGATCAGGCGGGTGTCCGGGTGCGCCTGGATGGCGCCCTCGGGGTCGACGATCATCGGTGTCACCCCGGCCTCGCGGCGCGAGATGAACTGGTCGAGGAACTCGGTGAGGTCGAGGCCGCCGCCGGCCAGGCCGACTTTCTCGTTGCCGGCGCGCACCACCATGTTGAACCAGACCTTGGTGACCTTCAGCTTGGCGTCGTAGTTGACGTTGATGTTGTAGGTCTCATCGCGGGCCAGGGTATCGAAGTACCAGCGGTCCTGCGGATCGGTGTCGCTGAGGGTGTAGCGCGGGGAATTGGAGAGCGGCGAGCTGGAGTCGTTGAAGTAGTAGTGGCGCGAGGAGTCCACCACCACGAAGTAGGAGTAGTTGTGCTGGTCCGCGCGGAAGCCTTCGGCTTCGCGGAAGAACAGTGCCCGGCGCGCCGGGTCGTTCTCGGACAGCAGCCAGTCCTGCGTCACCACGGACTCGGCCAGGCGCCGCGAGAGCGCCAGCTCGCGGATCACCGGCGCGATGATCTTCTGCTGATTGAGCAGCGTGAAGTTTCTCGCGAAGGCGAGGCCGAAATGCGTGCGGATGTCCTCCATGGCTTTCCAGCCCAGCATGACTGCCGGTACCAGTGCCAGGAGACAGGCGATGAGCAATGCCACCACCGATTTGCCGCGCAACCCCCATCTTGCCGCCATGGCTATCTTGTTTCCCCGTGTCGCCCGCCGTGTGCCGGTCTTTTGGCGAAAGCTCAATTGTGCATTTTGTATACGGGCACAATCAAACCAAATTGATATCGAAGCGCCATATTATTGGCGCCGGTCAATTGGCCTGAGTCTAGACCCTGTGTGAAAAGCCGCTCGGCGGTGCGGGATGATTCCCGCAGAACTAGACGCGGTTCCCACTTCCGCTCTGGCGCGCCTGCTGTAGGAGCGAGCCTGCTATGCGCTCCAGCGGCAGGATTTCCTTCGCCGCGCCCAGCTCCACCGCCTCGCGGGGCATGCCGTAGACCACGCAGGTGGCTTCGTCCTGGGCGACGGTGTGGCCGCCGGCCTGGCGGATTGCCTGCAAGCCCCGGGCCCCATCCTTGCCCATGCCGGTGAGCAGGGCGGCGATGAGGTTGCGCCCGGCGCAGCGGGCGAGGGAGTTGAACATCACGTCCACTGCCGGCCTGTGGCCATTCACCGCAGCCTCGCGGTGCAGGCGCACGACGTAGTTGGCGCCGCTGCGCTGCACTTCCATGTGGAAGTCGCCGGGGGCGAGCAGCACATGGCCGGGGAGGATGCGGTCGCCGTCGCGGGCTTCACGCACTGACAGGCGCGTCTGACGGTCCAATCTGTCAGCGTAGGACTTGGTGAAGCCCGGTGGCATGTGCAGCGTGACTACGGTGCCGGGGCAGTCCGGCGGCAGGCCCAGCAGGACTTCCTTGATCGCCTCGGTGCCGCCGGTGGAGGCGCCGATGGCGAAGATCTTCTCGGTGCTCAGCAGTGGCGCGCTGCTCGTTGCCGGTGCGTCGGACGATGCGACGGGACGAGCACGGGGCAGGCGCGCGCGCGCGGCGGCCTTGAGCTTGGCGCAGATTTCCTCGGCGTAGGCCTGCATGCCTTCGGCGATGCCCAGGCGCGGCTTGGCGATGAAGTCGATGGCGCCCAGCTCCAGCGCGCGCAGGGTGGCTTCGGAGCCCTTCTCGGTGAGCGAGGAGATCATCAGCACCGGTGTCGGCCGGCCCTTCATCAGCTTGTCGAGGAAGGTCAGGCCGTCCATGCGCGGCATTTCCACGTCGAGGGTGATGACGTCCGGCGCGTGCTGCTTGATCAGGTCGCGGGCGACGAAGGCGTCGGGCGCCGCGCCCACCAGCTGCAGCTCCGGGTCGTTGTGGATGATGTCCTTGAGCAGGCTGCGAATCAGCGCCGAGTCGTCGACGATCAGGACCTTGACGGCCATCGCTCGTCCCTCCGTTCAGAACAGGTCGATGCTCCCGCCGCGCTCCCGGCGGGACAGTTGCTGGCAGTACTGCCGCTCGCGCTGCAGCACCGTGTCGTTGGCCAGGGTGCGCAGCTTGCGCACCAGCACCCGGCCTGTGCCGGGGAAGAAATAGACCTTGCGCGGGTGCACGTCGAGCAGGTCCTGGGCGGCCAGCGGGATGCCCTCGTCCTCCAGGTACTGCAGGACGAACTCGACGTTGCGCTGGCCGACGTCGGCGCTGAGGTTCTTCAGCACCGAGCCGCCGCCGAACACCTTGGCCTCGAAGTGCCGGCGCTGGGCGCCGCGACGCATCAGGCCGTTGATCAGCAGGTCCATGGCGTGCACGCCGTAGCGCCCGGAATTGGACAGCAGGCCCTGCACGCCGGTGTCGCCGGGCAGCATGAAGTGGTTCATGCCGCCCAGCCCGCTGCTGCGGTCGCGCAGGCAGACCGAGACGCAGGAGCCGAGCACGGTGACCAGCATCAGCGGTTCGGCGGTGACGTAGCACTCGCCGGGCAGCAGCTTCACTGCCTCCATGCCGAAGCGCGGGTCGTAGTAGCGGTTGGGTTGATCCAGGGCTGCGCCCATCAATGGCTCCCCACCGCCTGGTAGGTCGTGCGACCTACCGAGCGCACCAGGTGGCTGGCGTGGACGAAGTTTTCCGAGTGCCCGGCGAAGAACAGCCCGCCGGGCCGCAGCAGACGCACCATGCGTTCGAGCAGGCGGGTCTGGGTCGGCTTGTCGAAATAGATCATCACGTTGCGGCAGAAGATTGCGTCCAGGCCGCCGGCAATGCCCCAGTCGCGATCGAGCAGGTTGATCTGCCGGTAGTCGATCATCTGCCGCAGCTCGCGCACCACCCGTGCCTTGCCGGCGTTGCCGCCGGTGCCGCGGAGGAAGAAGCGCTTCTTCTGCGGCGGGCTCAGCGCCTCGATGCGCTCCAGCGGGTAGATGCCCTGGCGCGCGTGGCCGAGCACGCCGGTGTCGATGTCCGAGGCGATCAGCTCGATGGGCGGGGCGAAGCTGCCCAGCGCGTCCACCAGGGTCATGGCCATGGAGTAGGGTTCCTCGCCGGTGCTAGAGGCGGTGGACCAGAAGCGCAGCGGCTGGTGGTCCTGCAACTGCTCGGCGGCGAAGCGGCCGAGGTGGTCGAAGTGGTGTTTCTCGCGGAAGAAGGCGGTGAGGTTGGTGGTCAGCGCGTTGACGAACTGCTGCCACTCTTCCTCGTGGCTCTCCAGGTAGGCGAAGTACTCGGCGAAGCTGCCCAGCCGCAGGCTGCGCAGGCGCCGCGAGAGGCGGCTGTAGACCAGCTGCTGCTTGTTCTCCGAGAGGCTGATGCCGGCGTGCCGGTAGAGGCGCTCGCGCACCTGCTGGAAGTCCCGGCGGGTGTAGTGGAATTCGTGCTCGGGGGCGGGCAGGTTGATCGACATCGGTTGGTCTCGCGGGTGGACGGATCGCATGAAATGACGGTCATAGCGGGATGAGTCCGCGACGTCTTTACAGGAGGATCACTGCGTAGGATGGGTGGAGCGCAGCGATACCCATGCTGCTGCGGTGGGATGCGTTGATGGGTATCGCTGCGCTCCACGCCATCCTACGTAGGCGTCAGGTTGGCCGGTCGGTGCAGGGGTTCGGCTCGGGCAGATTGAGGCGAGCGGAATGGGGCGCATATCCGTGACCATCCCTGGTCCGCGCGCGGCAACCGGCCCTCCCATTGCTCCGGCCGTCGCCATCCCTTTCAGCCCCGCCCGATCAGAACTCTTCCCAGTCGTCCTCTTTACCCTTGGCGCGCACCGCCTTGGCCACGCCGCGGGCGGCGCGAGAGGTGTGCGCGGCCGGCTCGGTGCGGGCCGGGCGGGCGGAGGCCAGCGGCACCACGGTGGCGGCGATGGATTCGAGCTTGAACACCCCGACCTGCTGGTTGAGCATGCCGGCCTGCTCCTGCAGGGCCTCGGCCGAGGCGGCGGCTTCTTCCACCAGCGCGGCGTTCTGCTGGGTCATCTCGTCCATCTGCGACACGGCGCCGTTCACTTCCTCGATGCCGCTGCTCTGCTCGGCGCTGGCGGCGGCGATCTCGGCCATGATGTCGGTGACGCGCTTGATCGCCACCACGATGTCACTCATGGTCTGGCCGGCCTGGGCGACCAGGGTGTTGCCGCTCTCGACCTTGTCCACCGAGTCGTTGATCAGCGTCTTGATCTCCTTGGCGGCGGCGGCGGAGCGCTGCGCCAGGGTGCGCACTTCACCGGCCACCACCGCGAAGCCGCGGCCCTGCTCGCCGGCGCGCGCCGCTTCCACCGCGGCGTTGAGCGCGAGGATGTTGGTCTGGAAGGCGATGCCGTCGATCACCCCGATGATGTCGGCGATCTTGCGTGCCGAGTCGTTGATGGCCGACATGGTGCCCACCACCTTCTGCACCACGCTGCCGCCTTCGGTGGCGACTTCGGACGCATTCACCGCCAGCGAGTTGGCCTGGCGGGCGTTCTCGGCGTTGAGCTTCACGGTGCTGGTCAGCTCTTCCATGCTCGATGCGGTTTCTTCCAGGCTGGAGGCCTGCTGCTCGGTGCGGGTGGAGAGCTCGGCGTTGCCGCTGGCGATCTCGCTGGCGGCGGTGTGGATGGTGTCGGCCGCTTCGCGAATCTGCCCGAGCATGCGCGACAGGCTCTGTGCGGTCTCGTTGGCGTAGTCCTTGAGCTCGCCGAAGGTGCCCTGGTAGTCGGCGTCGATGCGCTGGGTCAGGTCGCCCTGGGCCAGTGCGCCGAGCACACGGGTGACGTCGCGCAGGCCCTTGTCGGCGGTGTCCACCAGGTTGTTCAGGCCGGTGGCGATCTTCAGGAAGAAGCCTTCCTTGTTCGAGGCCTCGATGCGCTTGGTGAAGTCACCGGCGACGGCGGCGTCCACCAGTTGCGAGACTTCCTGCTCGGCGCGGAATTCCTCGGTGCGGTCGGTCCACTGCACGGCCGAACCCAGGCGCTCGCCGGCGTCGTTGAACACCGGCACCACGTCCAGGGCGAAACGCCGGCCGCCCAGGTTCAGCTCGGCCTTATGCCGCGCGGTCAGGTGCGCGAGCATGCCGCGCTGGTGCGCCGGGTTCTTGTGGAACATGTCGATGTTGGCGCCCATCAGGCGGCTGGCGTTGAAGTTCGGCAGCTGCTTGCGGATGTCGGCTTCGGCGTTGCCGAGCATCTCGGTCACCGTGCGGTTCATGTAGATGATCTCGAGGTCGTTGTTGGCGATCATCACGTTGGCCGAGACGTTATCCAGCGCGCTCTTGATCCGCGCGTTGTACTCGGCGGCATCGGCGCTGGCCTTGAGGCTGTCGCGCACGCCGTCGATGGCTTCGGTGATGATGGCCTTCTTGCCCGGCAGGCGGTCCATGTCCACCGAGTAGTCGCCCTTGCCGTAGGCGGTGACGGTGGCGACGACGCGCATCTTCACCGCGATGTGCGCGGCGACCAGGTCGTTGATGCCCTTGGCGATGCGCGCCGGGCGGCCGGCGAACTTGTCCACCGGGATCACCTCGTCGATCCAGCCCAGCTCGTGCTGGCGGGTCATTTCCACCAGGCCGGCTTCCAGGGCTTCCACCTGGGCCTGCTCGGTGCGCTGCTCACGCAGGGTGCGCTGGATGCTGCGCAGCCCGTCGTAGAGGCGCTCATAGCCGGCGGCCGGGGCTTCGCCGATGGCGACGTCGAGGTTGCCGTCCACCAGGCTGTGGAGGAGGGCGGTGATGCGGTCGGCGCGTTGCTGCGCCACGGCGTGTGCGTTGAACAGACCCATGTTGATTATCCTCGGTCGCGATCAGGCGGCGGTTTCGTCGACCAGCGCCATTTCACGGCTGGTCATGAGTTTTTCGATGTCCACCAGGATGAGCATCCGCTCACCGGCGGTGGCCAGGCCCAGCAGGTACTCGGTGTCGAAGCTGGCGGCGAATTCGGGGCGCGGCTTGATCTCCTCGCCGGCCAGGGCAATCACGTCGGAGACCGAGTCCACCACCGCGCCGACGATGCGCCGGCCGACGTTGAGGATGATCACCACGGTGAACTGGTCGTAGCTGATGTCGGCCAGGTTGAACTTGATGCGCAGGTCGACGATGGGAACGATGGCCCCGCGCAGGTTGATCACGCCCTTGATGAAGGCGGGGGCGTTGGCGATCGCCGTGACCTGGTCGTAACCACGGATCTCCTGCACGCGCAGGATGTCGATGGCGTATTCCTCGCGGCCCAGGGTGAAGGTCAGGTACTCCTGCACCGGGCTGCTCGCCGCGTGGGCTTCAGCTGCGCTCATGGGTGGATTCTCCTTGTGCTGCCAGACGCGGCAGGGCATCGACATCGAGGATCAGGGCGACGCTGCCGTCGCCCATGATGGTGGCGCCGGCGATCCCGTCGATCCGGCGGAAGTTCTGTTCCAGGCTCTTGATCACCACCTGCTGCTGGCCGACCAGTTCGTCCACCTGCAGGGCGAAGCTCTTGCCCTCGGATTCGAGGATCACCACGATCCCCTGCTCCGGCGGCACGGGCGCGGCGCCGATGCGCAGCAGCTGGTTGAGGGAGAACAGCGGCAGGTATTCGCCGCGCACGCGGATCACCGTCGATTCCTCGCCGGCCAGGCCACGCACGTCGTCGGCGCGGGCCTGCAGCGACTCGACGATGTAGGTCAGCGGCACCACGTAGTTGACCTTCTCCACGGCGACGATCAGGCCGTCGAGGATGGCCAGGGTCAGTGGCAGGCGGATGCTCATGCGCGTGCCCATGCCGGGTGCGGAATCGATGTCGATCCGCCCGCCCATGGCCTGGATGTTGCGCCGCACCACGTCCATGCCCACGCCCCGGCCGGACAGCTCGGTGACCGCTTCGGCGGTGGAGAAGCCGGGCATGAAGATCAGTTGCCAGACGTCCGCGTCGGTCATCCCATCGTGCACGGCCAAGCCCTTTTCGCGGGCCTTGGCGAGGATGCGCTCGCGGGACAGGCCACGGCCGTCATCGGAGATTTCCACCACCACGCTGCCGCCCTGGTGGCTGGCGGCGAGCTTCACCGAGCCCTGGGCCGGCTTGCCGGCGGCCAGGCGTTCGGCGGGCGTCTCGATGCCGTGGTCGATGCTGTTGCGGACGATGTGGGTGAGCGGGTCGCTGAGCTTTTCGATGACGCTCTTGTCCAGCTCGGTGTGCTCGCCCTGGAGGATCAGTTCGACCTGCTTGCCCAGCCGCGCCGAGGTGTCGTGCACCAGGCGCGGGAAGCGGCTGAAGATGAAGCTGATCGGCAGCATGCGGATCGACATCACCGATTCCTGCAGGTCGCGGGTGTTGTGTTCCAGCTGTGCCAGGGCCTGCTGCAGACGCTCGAAGTGGGTGGGGTCGAGATCCTCGCTGAGCTGGCTGAGCATGGCCTGGGTGATCACCAGCTCGCCCACCAGGTTGATCAGGCTGTCGATCTTTTCGACGCTGACGCGGATGGAACTGGATTCGCTGTCGGCGCGGGCGGTCGGCTTGGCGACGGCGGCGGGTGCGGGCTTGGGTTGCTCGCTTGGCGCTGTAACCAGTGCGGCGGCCGTGGGGGCGCCGGGTGCCTTGTCGAAGATGCCGTAGGGCTCGACGGGTTTGACGTCCGGCGCGCCGGGGGCGTCGTCGAAGAAGCCGAAGTCGTCGTCGCCGCTGGTGCTGGTTTCGCTGGCGTCGGGAGTACCGGGCGCGTCGTCGAAGAAGCCAAAGGCGTCGTCATCGCTGGCGCTGGTTTCAGCCGCTGCCGGGGCGCTTTCGAACAGGTCGTCGTCGACCGCTGCTGCGACCGGCTCCGCGAGCCAGGCGCGCAGGCGCTCCACGGTGGAGGTTACTGGCACGTCCGGATCGGGCACCTGGCTGCGGTGCGCATCGAGCAGGCGCTGCAGCACGTCGCGGGCTTCGAGGAACACGCCGATCATGTCCACGTGCAGGGCGGTCTGCCCGCAGCGGATGCGGTCGAGCAGGGTTTCCAGCTCGTGGGTCACGGCGGTCAGGTCGTCGAAACCGAACATGCCGCTGGAGCCCTTGATCGAGTGGGCTGCGCGGAAAATGCCATTGAGCGTCTCGGCGTCCGGCTGATCGAGGTCGAGCCCGATCAGCAGGAGTTCGAGGGTCGCCAGGTGTTCGTCGGTTTCCTCGAAGAACACCTGGAGGAACTGCTCCATTCCAGTGGCCATCGGTGATACCCCTAGGGCAGGACCTTGCGGGTGACTTCCAGCAGCTTCGGCGGGTCGAACGGCTTGACCAGCCAGCCGGTGGCGCCGGCGCTCTTGCCCTGCTGCTTCATGGCGTCGCTGGACTCGGTGGTCAGCATCAGGATCGGCGTGCCGCGGTAGCCGGCCATCTCGCGCAGGCTGCGGATCAGCGTCAGGCCGTCCATGTTCGGCATGTTCTGGTCGGTGAAGACCAGGTTGTAGGTCTTGCGCTGGGCCTTGCCCAGGCCGTCCTTGCCGTCCACGGCCTCGTCCACCTCGTAGCCGGCGGACTTGAGCGTGAAGCTCAGCATCTGCCGGATGGAGGCCGAGTCATCGACGATCAGAATCTGCTTTCCCATTGCGTTGCTTCTCCTCGGGTTGCAATGCGTTTGCCTGTCGCCAGGCGCACAGGTGCTCGCGCCATCCCGGCGCGTGGAAATGGTGTGGTGGGCTCAGCCGATCAGAGCGAGATTCGCCAAGTATTCGAAGACGGACTGCAGCATGTCGGGGCTCCTGCCTTGCCTTCAGTTCAGAACAGTTCCACCTCGCCAGCGCTAAGGCTGGTCTGGGCGACCGGGTTGCTCAGGGGGCGGGCGAGTTCGGCAGTTTCGCCGCGCAGGCGTTCGCTCCATTCGCTGGGCTGGCGGCCATCCAGCGCGCCCAGGCCGACGGCGAGGGCGCCAAGGCGGGCGCTGTGCTTGCCGATCTGGCCGAGCAGCTGGCTGCTCATGTCCTGGAACTGCAGGGCGGTGACCGCGGCGTTGACGCCGTCGCCCACTTCCAGGGAGATGCGGTCCAGCTCCTGCACCACCTTCACGGTGTGCTGGTTCATCGCGTCGAGGTCGTCGAGCATGTGCTGGATCTTTTGCCGCGAATCCAGGGCGAAAGTCATGTCCTTGTCAGCCAGCTGGCTGATCGCGCCTTCGGCGTCCTTGATCTCGCGGTAGACCACGTCGACGTGCTCACGGATGGCCTGGGAGAAGTGCGTGGAGCGCGTCGACAGCGCGCGCACCTCGTCGGCCACCACGGCGAATCCACGGCCGCTCTCGCCGGCGCGGGCGGCCTCGATGGCGGCATTGAGGGCCAGCAGGTTGGTCTGCTTGGCGATGGCGTCCATGTCCTGGGTGGACTGCAGGATCTCGGCGATCTTGTGGGTCACGCGGTCCATGCGCTCTACCAGTTGCTGCGAGGTGCGGCTGGTCTCCAGGGTGGCTTCGACGAACAGCCCGAGGGTTTCCTGGGTGGCGTGGATGAAGCGCTGGAAGTCGATGTCGCCGTCCAGGTGGCCGCGCCCGTCGTAGCGCTCGATCAGCGAGTGGGACAGGCCGCGCTGGGTGTCGATGCGCTCGGCGAGGGCGTGGAAGCTGTCGGTGAGCTGGCGGATGGCCTGGTGCAGGAGGTTATCGATCTGGTGGGTGTGGCCGTTGAGCGAGGCCAGGTGGCCTTCCACGGCGTCCTGCAGCGGGCGCCAGTGCGGCAGCTCATCGGTCTGCAGGGTGGTGGCCTGGGCCTCGATGGCGGCCTTGCTGGCGCCGCCCGGCAGGCTGCACAGCACCAGGCTGGAGAGCCAGCCCACCGTCAGCATCCACCAGAACGGCACGCCGACCGCGCAGAGCACGGCCACGACCGCCCACGGCAGGGTCTGGATGATGAGGCGCCGCGGCCAGTCCTGGCCGACTTCTTGAACCGCCTGGGGGTTCAACTGTGAATCGCGCATTGAAGTGCACTCCATTGCCGGGCGCCGGTAACCGGGCCAAACGGCTGCTGACAACGTCTTGAGCAGGAATTCGGCCCAGCGATTTAAAACTAGAGGGCGGCTCGGTGATGTCAAATTGACGGCATTTTCCTGCCAACCAACAGTGAGCCTTGATTTAGACGGGTTTTTGCTGGAATGACTGTTCGTCATGACTGCCTGGCGGGCGACGGGCGGTAGGGCGCAGGCCTTGTGTGACGCGGGTTGTAGCGATTTTTCGATGGCAAAACGTGCCCGCCGGAATGGCATCCGGAGCCACGCTTTGGTGCGGGGGAGGAAGGGGGCGTAGGAGCGGACTCCGTCCGCGATAGGTCCGCATCGCGCCGGATGCCGATCGCGGACGAAGTCCGCTCCTACGCAGGTTGGTTAGAGCGTACCGAGCAGCTTGCGCGCCGCCTGGGTGTGGTCGGCGATCAGGCGCTTGAGGTCGAGGCCTTCGACTTCACCGTCGATGACCCGCCAGGTGCCGCCGATCATGATCCGGTCGGCCTTGTCGGCGCCGCACAGCAGCAGGGCGGAGAGGGGGTCATGGCTGCCGGAGAAGCGCAGTTCGTCGAGCTTGAACAGCGCCAGGTCCGCCTGCTTGCCCACGGCCAGCTCGCCGATGTCGCTGCGGCCGATCAGCTTGGCCGAACCGCGGGTGGCCCAGCCCAGCGCGCGTTCCGGGGTGATCTGCTCGGCGCCGTAGCGCAGGCGCTGGATGTACAGGGCCTGGCGGGCTTCGAGGATCATGTTGGAGGCGTCGTTGGAGGCCGAGCCGTCCACGCCGATGCCCACCGGCGCGCCAGCGGCTTCCAGCGCCACGGTCGGGCAGATGCCCGAGGCCAGGCGCATGTTCGAGCTGGGGCAATGGCAGACCCCGGTGCCGGCTTCGCCGAGGCGGCGGATTTCCTCGTCGTTGAAGTGGATGCCGTGGGCCAGCCAGGTGCGCGGGCCGAGCCAGCCGACGCTGTCCAGGTAGTCCACGGTGCGTTGGCCGAAGCGCTGCAGGCAGAAGTCTTCCTCGTCGAGGGTTTCGGCGAGGTGGGTGTGCAGGCGCACGTCCTCGCGCTCGGCCAGCTCGGCGCTGGCGCGCATGATTTCCGGGGTGACCGAGAACGGCGAGCAGGGCGCCAGGGCGATCTGCACCTGCGCGCCTTCGCCGCGCTGGTGGTATTCGCGGATCAGGCGCTGGCTGTCTTCGAGGATGTCCTCGGCGCTCTGCACGGTCTGCTGCGGCGGCAGGCCGCCGTCGGCTTCGCCCAGGCTCATCGAGCCACGGGTGAGCATGGCGCGCATGCCCAGTTCCTGGACCACGCCAGCCTGCACGTCGATGGCCTGCTCGAGGCCGTCGGGGAACAGGTAGTGATGGTCGGCGGCGGTGGTGCAGCCCGACAGCAGCAGTTCGGCCAGCGCCACCTTGGTGGCCACGCCGAGCTGCTCGGGGGTCAGGCGCGCCCACACCGGGTAGAGGGTCTTCAGCCAGGGGAACAGCGGCTGGTTCACCACCGGCGCCCAGGCGCGGGTGAGGGTCTGGTAGAAGTGGTGGTGGGTGTTGATCAGGCCGGGCGTCAGCACGTGCTGGCTGGCGTCGAAGGTCTGTTGGCAGGGAGCCGAGGGCTGCTGGCCGGCAGCGACCAGTTCGACGATGCGACCGTCCTGGACGACGATGCCGCCACGGGCGTCGAGGTCATTGGCGGTGAAGATGGCCAGCGGGTTGCGCAGCCAGAGACGCGGGGAAGACATGGGTGAGTTCTCCAAACGGACGGAGCCGTTCGTATCGAGCCGGCTCCATGGGGTCATGGGAAGCCAGCTCAGTGTTCACCCTGTCTGCTGATCCAGGTCCGTTGACCCGAGAGTCAGACGTGGGCGCATGGTAACGCCCACGGGGCTGGCCGTCACCAGTCGATCGTCGTTCCCTGGTAGTCCAGGTAGAACTGCCCGCCTCGTCCGGCGTGGCCTTCGACCTGATCGGCGAGGCCCTTCACGCTGGTCTGCACGTCCAGAGGCGCGGACTCGCCGCCCATGTCGGTGCGCACCCAGCCCGGATGCAGGTTGAGCACGGTGATACCGGTTTCGCCCAGTTCGGCGACGAAGCTGCGGGTCAGCGAGTTGAGCGCCGCCTTGCTCGCGCGGTACAGCGCCATGCCGCCGGATTCGTTGCCGGCGACGCTGCCCAGCTCGGACGTCATGAAGGCCAGTACGCCGTTGTCGGCATTCAGTCGCGGCAGCAGGCGCTCGGCCAGGCGCAGCGGGGCGATGGCGTTGACCATGAACAACTGGCCGACGTCGGCGAGGCTGGCGTCGATGCTCGACTGGTGCGGCGGGCCGTAGATGCCGGCGTTGATGTAGACGAGGTCGAAGCGCGAGCCGGCCAGGGCTTCGGCGAGGCGGTCCTGGGAGTGGATGTCGTCCAGCAGCAGGGCTTCCACCCGCACGGGCAGGTTCGCCAGTTCGCCAGGATGGACGACATCGCGCACGGTGGCGGTGACGTCCCAGCCACGCTCCAGGAGTTCGCGCACCAGGCCCAGGCCGAGGCCGCGCGAGGCGCCGATGATCAGGGCGGATTTCGGGGTGGTCATGGCAGGCTCCAGCAAGTGAAGGGAACGCTGAAGGATAACCCACAGGCGGACTCTGCTCTTGCAGGACCGAGGGGGACGCCCAGTTCTTGCTCGCGAACCCGACCGGAATCCGGAGCAGGAGCGTTCGCGAGCAAGCTCGCTCCTACTAAAAGCGAAAAGCAGAAACGACAAGGTCCGGCATGCGCCGGGCCTTGTGGATAAAAAGCCCCGGAGAGTGTGCGCCGGGGCCTGGGCAAAGAGCCCAATCAGTCGGTGGTGATCTTCGAGTGCTTCTGGGTGTCCTTCATGGTCACGTAGACCAGCAGCGAGCAGGCGATGCACGCGGTGACGTACCAGTAGAAGCCGCTCTCCATGCCGATGCTCTTGAACCACAGCGCCACGTACTCGGCGGTGCCGCCGAAGATGGATACGGTCAGCGCGTACGGCAGACCCACGCCCAGGGCGCGGATTTCGGTGGGGAACAGCTCGGCCTTCACCACGGCGTTGATCGAGGTGTAGCCGCTGACGATGACCAGCGCGGCCATGATCAGGAAGAACGCGCCCCACCAGGTGTCGATGGTGTGCAGGGTGCTGAGGATCGGGTAGGTGAAAATGGTGCCCAGTACGCCGAAGGCGATCAGGATCGGGCGACGACCGATCTTGTCCGACAGGGCGCCGACGATGGGCTGCAGCAGCATGAACAGGAACAGGGTGGCCGCCGAGATCATGGTGGAGTCGTTCTTGCTCATCCCCACCGTGTTCACCAGGTACTTCTGCATGTAGGTGGTGTAGGTGTAGAAGGCCAGGGTGCCGCCCATGGTCAGGCCGACCACGGTCAGGACTTCCTTGGGATGGCGCATCAGCGAGCGCATCAGGCTTTCCTTGGGCTCTTCCTTCTTGGTGGTGAAGGACTCGGTCTCTTCCATGCCGCGACGCAGGAACATGGCGACGACCGCGCACAGCGCGCCGATGAAGAACGGCACACGCCAGCCCCAGCTTTCCAGCTGCTCGGTGGTCAGGGTCTGCTGCAGCACGATCAGCACTGCCAGGGCGATGAGCTGGCCGGAGATCAGGGTCACGTACTGGAAGCTGGAGAAGAAGCCGCGCTGCTCCTTGTTGGCCATCTCGCTCAGGTAGGTAGCGGAGGTGCCATATTCGCCGCCGACCGACAGGCCCTGCAGCAGGCGCGCGAGCACCAGCAGGATGGGGGCGCCGACGCCGATGGTTTCATAGCTGGGGGTCAGGGCGATGATCAGCGAGCCGAAGCACATCAGCAGGACCGAGGCCAGCAGCGCCGCCTTGCGGCCCTTGCGGTCGGCGTAGATACCCATCAGCCAGCCGCCGATCGGGCGCATCAGGAAGCCCACGGCGAAGATCGCGGCGGTGTTCAGCAGCTGGGCGGTCATGTCGCCCTGGGGGAAGAACGCCTTGGCGAAGTACAGCGAGAAGGCGGCATAGACGTACCAGTCGTACCACTCGACCAGGTTGCCGACCGAACCACTGAAGATCGACTTGATGCGCTGGGAAGTCGTGCGGGGTGCGGCAGAAGCGGAGACGGCGCTTGCGCTATCCATGGGTATTCCTCTTGTCGTTGTTGTCGTCAGGCGTGCGGACTACTCGAAACGTCACGCCGGCGCGCCGCGAGGGCGGCGCAGTGTCGAGGGCGATAGCAGGCAGCGTGCCAAGGCGCGAAAACCGCGCGGCACAAGGGTTTCAGCTGATTTTAAAGTATGGGGGCAGGCGAAGCGGCGCCTATCAGGGCGGGCACTGAGCGGAAATCCGCCGACGCACAAGCGGTGCCGCGGCGTGGGCTCGGTGCGCAATTCAGCCAATCGCGGACGGAGTCGGTATCCGCCGGCACGGTCTACCGCTGGCGGAACAGATCCCCCGGCGTGAAGCCGAACAACCCCTTGAACGACGCGATATATGCCGAGGTCGAGTCATACCCGCAATCCAGCGCCGCCGCCGTCACGCTATCGCCGGCCTCGAGCGAGCCGAGGGAGGCGAGCAGGCGCTGGCGCTGGCGCCACAGGCGGAAGGTCATCCCGGTTTCGCGCTGGAACAGCCGCGACAGGGTCTTCTCCGAGGTGCCGATGCGCTGCGCCCAGTCGCCCAGGGTGTGGCTGTCGGTGGGGTGGTCGATCAGTGTCTGGCACAACTGCAGCAGCCGGGCCTCCTGTGGCATCGGCAGGGAGAAGGCGACTTCCGGCAGGTCGCGCAGCTGGTCCAGCAGCACTTCCACCAGCCGTGATTCGGCGCTGTCGCCCTGTGGATAATCCACCGGCAGCTCGCAGAAGCTCTTGATCAGCTCGCGCGCCAGCGGCGTCACCTCCAGCACCCGGCAGCGGTCCGGCGCCCATCTACAGGCGTCGTCGCGGATGTACAGGCTGCGCATTTCCGCCTGGGTCGAGGTCACCACTTCATGGTCGAGGAAGGCCGGAATCCAGATCGCCCGCTGCGGCGGCGCGAAGAAGCTGCCTTCGGCCGTGTGTACACCCAGCACTCCGGTGATGGCGTAGGACAACTGCACCCAGGCGTGATGGTGCCTGCTGGTCCAGGAACCCGCGCGCAAACGCTCGGCGCGCGCATAGACCGGCCGCGGCAGGCGGTCGAGCACCGGGATCAGGCGTTGCAGTTCGGGAGCTTGTCCTTTCATCGGCATAACTTGGGAAAATATCGCTGGAGAATCGAAGTCTGGCAGGCCGCCCCGTCCACCTCAAGCCGGATCAGAGCCGTTGCCGACGTGAACGGCGGCGTTCGAACCCTGAAGGAAGCATCCCACAGCTCGACCGCCGGGCGGCCCGAGTCACTCTGACAGGTGTGGAGAAGGCCCTTGTCTGGCATTATCCGCGCCCGGAAAAACGCGTGGTGTGTTCCGACGGCTGTTGTGTAGATTTCCTACAAGATAGTTGTATACACAATTTGTGTTGATTCGTTTCAACACAGGGTTCTCATGTATCCAATCTTCTGGTCGGCGATCGCCATTGCAGTGCTTCCTGTTGGGGCCGATGCCCTCCAAACAGGCGAAGTTGTCCTGTGAGTCAGGAAATGGCCCGTCCCGTGCACCTGCGTCTTCCCTGCCAAAGGAGCGGACCTTAAGGGGTTCGTCATAAAAGTGGAACATCTGGTCAGGATTGGCGCCAATCTTGCTTTTCCTCGCCAGGCCTGACCGACCGGACAGGTTCCACCGACAATTAAAAACGCAACACGACTGCACTGATTAGGAGCAACGCATGACTCGCACTCTCGCATCCCTGCTGCTCGCCGGCGGGCTGCTCGCGGCCGGGCAGGCCATGGCTGGCGGTGAAGACCTGACCCCGGCGCCGGCTTCCAATGACGGCCCGCTGATCTGGCACAACGAAAGCCTGACCTACCTGTGGGGCAAGAACTTCAAGGTAGACCCGCCGATCCAGCAGACCTTCACCTTCGAGAGCGCGAGCGCCTGGACCTGGGGCGACATCTGGTTCTTCGTCGACCAGATCAACTACAACGGCAAGGAAAGCGCCACCAACGGCAAGAACACCTACTACGGTGAGTTCAGCCCGCGCCTGTCGTTCGGCAAGATCACCGGCACCGACCTGTCCTTCGGTCCGGTCAAGGACGTGCTGCTGGCAACCACCTACGAGTTCGGCGAAGGCGATGTCGAGTCGTACCTGGTCGGTCCGGGCTTCGACCTGGCGCTGCCGGGCTTCGATTACTTCCAGCTGAACTTCTACTACCGCAAGCCCGACGGCAACCGCGTGCCGTCCGGCGCCTGGCAGATTACCCCGGCCTGGGCCATTACCTTCCCGGTGGGCAACTCCGACATCCTGTTCGACGGCTTCATGGACTGGGTCGTGAACAACAAGGACGCCAGCTCCAGCCACCGCAACCAGTCGGACTACCACGCCAACCTGCACTTCAACCCGCAGCTGAAGTACGACCTGGGCAAGTCCCTGGGCTACGAAGCCAAGCATCTGTACGTGGGTATCGAGTACGACTACTGGTCCGACAAGTACGGCATCAAGGATTCGCAGTACTTCACCACCGACCAGAACACCGTCAGCGCGCTGGTCAAGTACCACTTCTGATGTTCCCCTCCGACCCCGCCGCCTGGCGGGGTCGGTCTTTTCGAATGTCTTGCGGCATTTTCATTCGCCAGCTGCAAAATCCTGGATTCTTTCGGAATTTGCCTACGCTCCATCCGGCGCGCTGCCCATTGGTTGAGTGCTCGCCAACCTCTAGCTTTGCATCTCTTTTGCTTCACCTAGGAGATGTGAGCCATGAAGAAACTGTTGATCGCGGCCATCGCCGCGAGCCTGGGCACCCCCGTACTGGCGGCGCCCCTCGGGCACCCCAGCATTCCGCCGACCGAAGTCCACGACAAATCCCACGCAGGTGGCTTCTACCAGGATGTCATCACCCGTTCCCAGCCGGCACCCGTGAAAGAGGAGCCGAAAGAGGAACAGAAGGCCGTGGTCGCCACCAACGACTGCGCGCCGCTGTGGGGCGGCGCTACGAAGGACCAGAAGGACCAGGCGCAAGCCGCGAACGGAGCCGGGCAGGATGACAAGGACCGCGCCGGCGCAATCGTTCCGCTGCCGCCGACCTGCTCCGGCATGGGCCTGGCCACGCCGCTGTACGGCCAGCTGACCGTCGGTGAAGCCGTTGGCATCGGCGCCGCGGTCGTTGCGATTGGCGCCGCCATCGGCAACCACGGTGGCGGTGGCGGTCACCACAGCACTTCCGGCACCACCGGCACCACCAAGTGACGCCATGCCCCCGGCCCACCCACGGGGGCTGCCGTGACGGGGGCGGGAGCCGGGTCGCCTGGCGATTCCGGTTCCTGCCCTTTTTCACAGCTCGTGCTTGAATCCCGCCACCCGCCTGGGTTATCCATGCAGCGCCCCCGCTCAATGCACGGACATCCCGCATGACCCTCCAGGTACCCGCCCACACTGCGCCCAACGGCGAAAAGCCCGCCGGCCGCATTCGCCAGAAGAACGAGGAAGCCATCCTCGCCGCCGCCGAGGAGGAGTTCGCCCGCCACGGCTTCAAGGGCACCAGCATGAACACCATCGCCCAGCGCGTCGGCCTGCCCAAGGCCAACCTGCACTACTACTTCAGCAACAAGCTGGGGCTGTACGTGGCGGTGCTGAGCAACATCCTCGAACTGTGGGACAGCACCTTCAACCACCTCACCGTGGACGATGACCCGGCCGTCGCGCTGGCCACCTACATCCGCGCCAAGATGGAATTCTCCCGCCGTTACCCACAGGCCTCGCGGGTATTCGCCATGGAGATCATCAGCGGCGGCGAATGCCTCTCCGAGCACTTCAGCCAGGACTACCGCACCTGGTTTGCCGGCCGTGCCGCGGTGTTCCAGGCCTGGATCGACGCCGGCAGGATGGACGCCGTGGACCCGGTTAACCTGATCTTCCTGATCTGGAGCAGCACTCAGCACTACGCCGACTTCGCCACCCAGATCGGCTTCGTCACCGGCCGCAAGCGCTTGTCCAGGCAGGACTTCAGCGATGCCAGCGACAACCTCATCCGCATCATCCTCAAGGGTTGCGGGCTGACGCCGCCGGCCTCGGCATGAGTTTCACCCTCGCCGGCCCCGCGGTTTACCAGGAAGACATCCGCAAGAGCCGCTTCCACTGTGTCGCCGCTCCCATCGCCAGCGAGGCAGAGGCCCAGGCCTTCCTTGCCGCCCATCGCGACCCCAGCGCCGGGCACAACTGCTGGGCCTGGAAGCTGGGCAACCAGTACCGCTTCAGCGACGACGGCGAGCCCGGCGGCACCGCTGGCCGGCCCATGCTGGTCGCCATCGAGGGGCAGGACATGGACCGCGTGGTGGTCGTGGTCAGTCGCTGGTTCGGTGGCATCAAGCTCGGCACCGGCGGCCTGGCTCGCGCCTATGGCGGCTGCGCGGCGAAGTGCCTGCAGGACGCCGAACGCATCGAACTGGTGCCCAGCCGCCGCCTGGCATTCGACTGCAGCTTCGCCGAGCACGCGCTGTTCAAGGCGCGAGTGCTGGCGCTCGGCGCCAGCGTCGAAGACGAAGGCTTTGGCGCCGAAGGCGTGCGCATCACGCTGAACCTGCCGACTACCCAGGTCGAGCCGCTGCAGAAGCTGCTGGGCGACCTCAGCCGTGGGCGCGTCCAGGCGCAGTTGCTGGACACCTGATTCTTCTCCCCAAACACCGTGGAACCGCCTGTGGATAACCTGTGGCAGGCCTGCTCCTGCCCGCGTAGTCCGCAGCCTTCAGCGCTTCGCTCATTTTCTGATCAATCGCCCCGGAGCCTGTTGAGCAAAATATGAACAAGCTGTGGAAAAGATGTGGGTGAAATTCCCCCGGAACGTCGTCAATCACCGCTTCTGACCGTTCGGTGAGTTATTCATCGGATTGATGCAGGGCTCGTGGGGCCTGGGCTTGGGCTTTTCGCAGGTTGAGCGGATAGCGTCCCGGAGGTTGGGGGCAAATCTCTGGACAATCTGTGGGCAACTTGTGGGCAAGGTGTCTCGCCGGCGAGACACCTCGTGCGCTGATCGGTCGTCATCACCCGCCAGCCATAGCGAAAAGCCTGCCGCTTCGCTTGGAAAATCTGTGGGTAACTCTGGGGAAAAGGCGCCGGCACGAGGCCGGCGCCAGAGCCGTTCAAAGGCGGAACTGCGCCATCTGCCGTGCCAGGTCATCGGCCAGGTTGCGCAGCTCGCGGCACTGTTCTCGGCCGTGCTGCACTTCACGGGTAGTGGCGTGGGCGAGGTCGGCGATGCCCTGCACGTTGCGGTTGATCTCCTCGGTCACCGCCGACTGCTCTTCGGTGGCCGTGGCGACCTGGTGGTTGATGTCGCTGATGCGCTCCACCTGGTCGGCGATGGCGCCCAGCGAGGCGCCGGCCTGTTCGCTGGCGGCCAGGCTCTGCCCGGTGGTCTGCTGGCTGGACTGCATCGAGCGGACCGCGGCCTCCGCGCCGCCCTTCAGGCGCTGGATGATCGTGAGGATCTCGTCGGTCGAGCCCTGGGTGCGGCTGGCCAGTGTGCGTACCTCATCGGCCACCACGGCGAAGCCACGGCCCAGTTCGCCGGCGCGCGCGGCCTCGATGGCGGCATTGAGGGCGAGCAGGTTAGTCTGCTCGGACACGCCACGGATCACCGCCAGCACCTGGTCGATGCTTGCCACCTGGCCGGCCAGTTCGCCCACGGCACCGGCCGCTTCGCCGATCTCCCCGGACATGCGCTGGCCGACCTGCAGCGAGCCGCCGACCACGCGCCGTGCTTCGCCGGCTTCCTCGCGCGCCTGCTGCGAGGCGCTGGCGGCCTGCTCGGCGTTACGGGCGATTTCCTGCACGGTGCTGCCCATTTCGTTCACCGCCGTGGCGACCATGTCGGTCATTTCCTGCTGGCGACCGGCGCGGTCGGCGGTGTTGTCCACCACCTGTGCCACTTCGCCGACGGTGCGCAGCAGTTGCTGGCTGGTGCCGAGCACGGCGCTGATCAGCGCGCGCTGGCCCTCGAGGAAGCGATTGAAGCCACGGGCCAGGTCGCCCAGTTCATCGGCACGGCTGTCGTCCAGGCGGCGGGTGAGATCACCACCGCCACCGCCGATCTCCAGCAACGCGCGGGTGACCTGGCGGATCGGCCGGGCCAGGCTGCGCGCCATCAGCACCACCAGCGCCAGGCAGAGCAGGGCGACCACGGCGCCGGCGAGGCCGGAGAAGGCCAGCGCCTCGCGGGCGTCGGCGTAGATTTCCGCTTCCGGCACTTCGCTCACCAGGGTCCAGCCCAGGTCATGCAGCGGCAGGCTGGCGGCCAGGTAGTCCTCGCCGTCGCGCTCGAAGCGGGCGCTGTGGAAGCCCTGCTGGCCGAGCAGCGCGCTTGCGGCGCTGGCACCGATCAGGTCGCTGAGATTACGCCCCTTGGGCAGCGAGGCATCGGGATGGATCTGCACCTGGCCGTCGTTCTTCACCAGGTACACGCGTCCTGACCGGCCGAAGCGGAAATCGCGGATCAGCGTCGACAGCTCGCGCATCTCCAGGCCCAGCCCGGCGATGCCCAGCAGCTTGCCGTCGCGCTCCACGCGCTGATCGATGAACAGCGCCAGTTCGCCGGTGCTGCCATCGGTGTCGATGTTCCACATGCGCGGCTTGCCGCTGTCGATGAACTGGAAGTACCAGCTGTCCTTCGGCTCGCTGCGGCTGAGCGTGCGCTCCTTGCCCTTGTCGCTGTAATAGGCGCCGCTGGCGTTGGAGGTGATCAGCGCAGAGAAGGCCTTCTGGGAGGCGCGGATGCCACCCAGGTAGCGGGTGAAGTCGGCCAGTTTCTCCGGGCTTTCGCCGGCGGCCAGCCAGTCCTGCACCAGGGTGTTGTCGGCGATGCCGGCCGCTGCGGTGATGGGGCCGGTGAGGCGTTTCTCGAAGTCGTTGGCAATCGCCTGGATGCTCGCCGGCAATGCCTGTTCGAGCAGGTAGCGCTCGCTCAGGCGGTTGACCAGCACGGCATACAGGCCGAGGACGATGAGCAGGCTGATGAGCAGGGCGGCGCCCATGCTGAGGATGAGCTGGGTCTGGATACTTCGCAGGCGCATGTTCTTGTTTTCCTCCGAACGCACAACGAAACGCCCGCCAGTGGCGGGCGAAGAGACGGGGTCGTTGAATGTATCGGCGGAGGCGGGAAAAACTGTTGTCCCGTTGGTCAGGTTTTTGCGTTTTCCGGCAAATCGCTGCACGAACCTTCGCTGCAGAGCGCGGCCCACTCCACGCCTTCGCGCATCTGCCGGGCGGGGGCGTCCTGGTGATAGCGGGCGATGACCTGGGCGGCCACCGAGATGGCCACTTCCAGCGGGCGCTTGCCGGGGACTTCGGAGAGACCGATGGGGCAATGCATCTGCGCGATCACCTCCTGTGGATAACCATGCTGTTCCAGCCTCATCTGGAAGCGCCGGGCCTTGGTGCGTGAGCCGATCATGCCGAGGAAGCCCGCGTCGCCGCGCTTGAGCACCGCCTCGGCGATGGCGTAGTCCAGCGGATGGTTGTGGGTCATGACCAGGAAGTAGCTGCCCGGCGGCGCTTCATGCACGGCATCTTCCGGCTCCTCCAGCAGGCGCATGCGCACGCCCTCGGGAACGGTCTGGGGAAACTCCGCCGCCCGGCTGTCCACCCACTCCAGGCGCAGCGGCAGCCCCGCCAGCAGCGGCGCCAGCGCACGGCCCACGTGGCCGGCGCCGAACAGCACCACCTGCGGTCCGCGCGCGGCAAAGCATTCGAACAGCAGGCTGGCGCGCCCGCCGCAGCATTGGCCAAGGCGCGCGCCGAGGGGGAAGTGCTCCAGCGCCTGGCTGTCCTTGCCGGCCAGCAGCAGCTGGCGCGCGTGCTCGATGGCGGCGAACTCCAGATGGCCGCCACCGATGGTGTCGAAGGCTTCCCCGGCAGTGACCAGCATCTTGCTGCCGGACTCGCGGGGCGTGGAGCCCTGCACGCCGATCACGGTGATCAGCACGTAGGGTTCGGCGCTGTCGCGCAGGCGGGCGATGGCTTCCATCCAGTGGCGGGTCATGCTGGGTTCTCCTGGCGCATCGCCTCACAGGCCCAGAGTACCCGCTCCGGCGTCGCCGGCGTATCCAGATCGGGGCTCAGGCGGTAATCCGCGAGGCTGGCGATGGCGTCGCGCAGGGCCGACCACACCGAGATCGCCAGCATGAACGGTGGCTCACCCACGGCCTTGGACAGGTACACGCTGTCTTCCTCGTTGGGACGCTCGAACAGTGCCACGCGGAAGTCTTCCGGAGCGTCGCTCACGGCCGGGATCTTGTAGGTCGCCGGCCCCACGGTGAGCAGCTTGCCGGTGTCGTCCCAACGCAGCTCCTCAGTGGTCAGCCAGCCCATGCCCTGGACGAAGCCACCCTCGATCTGGCCGATGTCGATGGCCGGGTTCACGCTGCGGCCGACGTCGTGGAGGATGTCCACCCGAGGCACACGGTACTCGCCGGTCAGCGTGTCCACTTCCACCTCGGACACCGCCGCGCCATAGGCGAAGTAGAAGAACGGGTGGCCCTGGCCCTTCTCGCGGTCGTAGAAGATCTTTGGCGTGCGGTAGAAACCGGTGGCGGAGAGCTGGACGCGCGCGAAGTAGGCCGCCTGGATGACCTCGGTGAAGCCCAGGTGCTGCGCCCCGACGGTCACTCCGCCGTGCTCGAAACGTATCTCCTGCGGCTTCACCCCATCGCGTTCGGCGAGGAAGTCGATCAGGCGCTTCTTCAGCGTGCGGGCGGCATCGCGGGCGGCCATGCCGTTCAGGTCGGTGCCGCTGGAGGCGGCGGTGGGCGAGGTGTTGGGCACCTTGTCGGTGCGCGTGGCGGTGATCACCACACGCTCCAGCGGCACCTGGAATTCCTCGGCGACGATCTGTGCGACCTTGGTGTTCAGGCCCTGGCCCATCTCGGTGCCGCCATGGTTCAGCTGGATGCTGCCGTCGGTGTAGAGGTGGACCAGCGCGCCCGCCTGGTTGAGGTGCTGCGCGGTGAAGGAAATACCGAACTTCACTGGCGTCAGCGCCAGGCCCTTTTTCAGTACCGGGCTCCGTGCATTGAACTCGTGGATCGCCGAGCGCCGCGCGGCGTAGTCGCTGCTCTGTTCCAGCCGCGCGATCAGTTCGCCCAGCAGGTTGTGCTCGACCTTCTGGTGGTAGGGCGTCAGCTCCCTGCCCATGCCGCCGTAAAGGTTGAGCTTGCGCACCTCCAGCGGGTCCTTGCCCACCGCGCGGGCGATGTCGTCCATGGCGCGCTCGATGATCATCATCCCCTGCGGCCCGCCGAAGCCGCGGAAGGCTGTGTGCGAGACGATGTTGGTGAAACTGCGGTAGCCGGAGATGGCGACGTCGGGGATGAAGTAGGCGTTGTCGGCGTGGAACATCGCGCGGTCGACGATGGCGTCGGAGAGGTCCGGCGAATGCCCGCAGTCGCCCACCAGGTCGAGTTGCGCGGCGAGCAGCCGGCCGCCGTCGTCGAAGCCGATGCGGTAGCGGTTGTGGAAGGGATGGCGCTTGCCGGTCAGGCGCATGTCCTCGGCGCGCGGCAGGCGCAGCTTGACCGCGCGGCCGGTCTTGTTCGCCAGCAGCGCGGCGAGGCAGGCGAAGGGCGCGGCCTGGGTTTCCTTACCGCCGAAGCCACCGCCCATGCGCCGTACTTCCACGGTGACCTTGGCCAGCGGGATGGCCAGCACTTCGGCCACCAGTTTCTGCACTTCGCTCGGGTGCTGGCTGGAGGTGTGCACCAGCATGCCGCCGTCGTCGCCGGGCAGCGCGAGCGAGGCCTGGCCTTCGAGGTAGAAATGCTCCTGGCCGCCGATGAACTGGCGGGCTTCCAGCACCTGAGGAGCGCGCTCCAGTGCTGCCTGCGCGTCGCCCCGGCGCATGTGGTGCGGCGGGCGCACGAAGCGTTCCTCGGCCTTGGCCTGCAGCGGGTCGATCAGCGGGTCTTCCTTCGCGTATTCGACTTTCGCCAGACGCACCGCGCGGCGTGCCTGGAGCAGGCTTTGCGCGGCAACGGCGAACAGCGCCTGGCCGTGGTATTTCACCCGCTCGCCCGCCAGCAGCGGGTCGCCGGGGAACACCGGGCCGATGTCGGTGTGGCCGGGTACGTCGTCCAGGGTCAGCACGGCCACCACGCCGGGCGCGCTGCGCACCGCGTCGAGGTCGAGGGAGAGCGCCGCGCCGCAGGCGATTTCACTCAGGCCGACGGCGGCGTGCAGCAGGTCGCGCGGCTCCTTCAGGTCGTCCACATAGCGCGCGGCGCCGCTCACGTGCAGCGTGGCGCTGTCGTGCTCGCGGGGCTTGCCCGCGCTGTGGATGGCGACTGCGATGCCGTTGCTGGCCAGCGGTGGCAGGCTACGCATGGCGCACCTCCGCAGGGCTTTGGGTCCATTCCAGTAGTGCGCGCTGCAACAGGTTCTGTGCCACCTTCAGCCGATAGGCGGCGCTGGCGCGCAGGTCGTCGATGGGCTGGAAATCCTGCGGGATCGCCGCTTGTGCGGTGGCCACGGCGGCGGCGTCGAAGGGCCTGCCGCGCAGGGCCGCTTCGGTCCTTGCGCCGCGCAAGGGGGTAGCCGCCATGCCGCCGCAGGCAAGGCGCGCGTCAGTTACGATGCCGGCATCGTCGAAGTCCAGGCGCAGGGCCAGGCAGACGGCGGAAATATCGTCGTCACGGCGCTTGGAAATCTTGTCGACGCGGAACCGCTGGTTGCCGCGCAGGCGCGGAATCAGCAGCGCTTCGATGTACTCGCCGGGTTGCAGGAGTGTCTGCCGGTAGCCGGTGAAGAAGCCATCGATGGCGACCTCACGCACGGTCCCCGCCTTGCGCAGGCGCAGCCGGGCATCCAGCGCCAGCAGCACCGGCGGCATGTCGCCGATGGGCGAGGCGTTGGCGATATTGCCGCCCAGCGTGCCGCGCTGGCGAATCTGCAGCGAGCCCAGGCGCTCCAGCAGGGGAGCGACGCCGGGGAATTCCCGCAGCGCTTCGAGGCAGTCGGCGTAGCTCCGCGCCGCGCCGATCAGCAGGTGCCCAGGATGGACTTCCAGGCGCTGCAGTTCGCTCACCCGGTCGAGGTGGATCAGCGCCGGGAAGGTCTTCAGGTTCTGCGTGGCTTCCAGCGCCAGGTCGGTGCCGCCGGCGATCAGTCGTGCCTGTGGGTGACGCTGCAGCAGGGTATCCAGCTCATCCAGCGAAGCGGGCAACCAGGCCCGCGCCTCGCCGTCATGCAGTGCGCCGGCTGTGGATATCTCCTCAAGACGGGCGACGGTGAGGGCGGTGTTCTGGGCGAAGCGGTCGTGGCAGGGCTGCCCGGCGATCTGCGCAGCGGCGTCGAGGATCGGCCGGTAGCCGGTGCAGCGGCACAGGTTGCCGGAGAGTGCGGTCAGTGCCGTTTCGCGGTCGTGCGGCGGCGGCGAGTGGCGCCAGGCGAACAGCGACATGACGATGCCCGGCGTGCAGAAGCCGCACTGCGAGCCGTGGCAGTCCACCATCGCCTGCTGTACCGGGTGCAGCGCGCCAGGCTCGCCGAGGTGCTCCACGGTCAGTACCTGACGGCCGTGAACCGAACCCAGCAGCGTGATGCAGGCGTTCACCGCACGGTAGCGCAGCGCTTCGCCTTCAGGCTCGGCGAGCACCACGGTGCAGGCGCCGCAGTCACCCGAGGCGCAGCCCTCCTTGGTGCCGGTGCGCGCGCGGTGGATGCGCAGGTAGTCGAGCAGGCTGGTCTCGGGCGCGAAGCCGTCGGCCTGGACCGTTTCGTCGCCGAGCAGGAACTGGATCATCGGGAGTCCTCGTCGTCATGCGTGCGGCAGCGCCGCTTCGCGAAGGCTGTCCGTAGACGTCGAGAGCCTCGTGGCGAAGGGCTCTCACGCACAAGCATAGGCTCGCGGGCAGGCTTGACCAGTGGGGCAGGAAAACCGCTTCGCTCGAAAAGCTTCGAAGCGCCGTACGTCGTGACTGGCGTTGTCCTCGCGGCGCTTTCGGGCGAAGGTGGGTTGACCATTGCATGGGGTAAACGCTGATAACGGCCGGGCCAGACGCTTTGCGTCACGAATCCGGGCGTAGGACGCTACGAATCGCCTGATAGGAAACTTCTTCCTTTTATAGTTCTCTCCATAGAGAGACTCAATTTTCGTGATGCCCTAAATCAATGGGCATTCATTGTCATCAGGCGATAATCTTGCCCCTGTCGAATTTCAACCGATCGACCACTCGATTAAACGACAACTCTCTACGAGGAATTGCCTAATGAATCTGATCAACACCGCCGTTCAACCGTTCAAGGTCAACGCTTTCCACAATGGCAAGTTCATCGAAGTCACCGAGCAGTCCCTGAAGGGCAAGTGGTCCGTTCTGATCTTCATGCCGGCAGCTTTCACCTTCAACTGCCCGACCGAGATCGAAGACGCTGCCAACAACTACGCCGCCTTCCGTGAAGCAGGTACCGAGGTCTACATCGTGACCACCGATACCCACTTCTCCCACAAGGTGTGGCACGAGACTTCCCCGGCCGTTGGCAAAGCCCAGTTCCCGCTGATCGGCGACCCGACCCACCAGCTGACCAACGCCTTCGGCGTACACATCCCGGAAGAAGGCCTGGCGCTGCGCGGCACCTTCGTAATCAACCCGGAAGGCATCATCAAGACCGTCGAAATCCACTCCAACGAGATCGCTCGTGACGTCGGCGAAACCCTGCGCAAGCTGAAAGCTGCCCAGTACACCGCCGCTCACCCGGGTGAAGTCTGCCCGGCCAAGTGGAAAGAAGGCGAGAAGACCCTGGCTCCGTCCCTGGACCTGGTCGGCAAGATCTAAGAACGATCGGGAAGCGGTTGCGCGGCGGCTCCCGCCACGCAACCACCGGGCGTCCGCCCACGAAAGCTTCCCGAGCCGTTTGGCAACACCCCGAGGATGCCTACCGGCATCCTCCCTACCCAAGCCAAAAGCGTGCGTAGGGTGGGCTGAAAAGCCCGCCGGGGAACCCTTTTGCTCAGATTCCGAGGATTTGAATCATGTTGGACGCCACGCTTAAAACCCAGTTGAAGGCCTACCTGGAAAAGGTCCAGCAGCCGTTCGAGATCGTCGCGTCCCTCGATGACAGCGACAAATCCCGCGAAATGAGCGAGCTGCTGCACGAAATCGTCGGCCTGACCGACAAGATCACCCTGCGTGAAGATGGCAGCGACGCTCGCAAGCCGTCCTTCTCGCTGAACCGCCCCGGGGCGAACATCGGCCTGGCTTTCGCCGGCATCCCCATGGGTCACGAATTCACCTCCCTGGTGCTGGCGCTGCTGCAGGTCGGCGGCCACCCATCCAAGCTCGAAGCCGAAGTGATCGAGCAGATCAAGGGCATCCAGGGTTCGTTCGTGTTCGAAACCTACTTCTCGCTGTCCTGCCAGAACTGCCCGGACGTGGTCCAGGCGCTGAACCTGATGGCCGTGCTCAACCCGAACATCCGCCACGTCGCCATCGACGGCGCGCTGTTCCAGGAAGAAGTCGAGCGCCGCCAGGTGATGGCTGTCCCGAGCATCTACCTCAACGGTGAAGTGTTCGGCCAGGGCCGCATGGGCGTGGAAGAAATCCTCGCCAAGATCGACACCGGCGCCGCTGCCCGCGAAGCCGAGAAGCTGTCGGCCAAGGAAGCGTTCGACGTACTGGTCGTCGGCGGTGGCCCGGCTGGCGCTGCGGCGGCCATCTATGCCGCTCGTAAAGGCATCCGTACCGGCGTCGCGGCCGAGCGTTTCGGCGGCCAGGTGCTGGACACCATGGCGATCGAGAACTTCATCTCGGTGACCGAGACCGAAGGCCCGAAACTGGCTCGTCAGCTGGAAGAACACGTCAAGCACTACGACGTCGACATCATGAACCTGCAGCGCGCCAGCGCGCTGATTCCGGCGAAGACTGCCGGCGGCCTGCACGAAGTGCAGTTCGAGGGCGGCGGCAGCCTGAAGGCCAAGTCACTGATCCTGGCCACCGGCGCCCGCTGGCGCGAAATGGGCGTGCCGGGCGAGAAGGAATACAAGGCCAAGGGCGTGTGCTTCTGCCCGCACTGCGACGGCCCGCTGTTCAAGGGCAAGCGCGTGGCGGTGATCGGCGGCGGCAACTCCGGCGTCGAAGCGGCCATCGACCTGGCCGGCATCGTGTCCCACGTGACCCTGCTGGAGTTCGACAGCAAGCTGCGCGCCGATGCCGTGCTGCAACGCAAGCTGTTCAGCCTGCCGAACGTTGACGTGATCACCAGCGCGCTGACCAGCGAAGTGAAAGGCGATGGCCAGAAGGTCACCGGCCTGGTCTACAAGGACCGCAACTCGGAAGAGTTCAAGTCCGTCGACCTGGAAGGCATCTTCGTGCAGATCGGCCTGCTGCCCAACAGCGAATGGCTCAAGGGCACCATCGAGCTGACCCCGCGTGGCGAGATCATCGTCGACGCTCGCGGTGAAACCTCGCTGCCGGGCATCTTCGCCGCCGGTGACGTGACCACCGTACCTTACAAGCAGATCGTGATCGCGGTCGGCGAAGGCGCCAAGGCGTCGCTCTCCGCCTTCGACCACCTGATCCGCTCCTCCGCGCCAGCCTGATGACCTCGCGCTAGAGAAAGAAACGCCCGGTTCACGCGAGTGAACCGGGCGTTTTCTTTTGGGACGGTCACAACCCCGGCGACAGTTTTCCCTGTAGGAGCGGGCCATGCCCGCGATCGCGCGCATGGCGCGCTCCTACAGGTCAAGTCCGGTACTGTGGGTCAGAGAATCGGCGACACCAGCCGCGCCACGCGCATTCCCAGCTGCTGCAGCCGGTGCACGCGCTTGCGGTCGTCCAGGGTCATCTCAACCGACTGCGCGAAGTCCTCTTCCAGCATGGTCTCCACGTCGCGGGCGAAGCCTTCGTCGACGGTGATCACCATGATCTCGAAGTTCAGGCGGAAGGAGCGGTTGTCCAGGTTGGCACTGCCCACCGCGGCGCTGTCGTGGTCGATCAGCACCACCTTCTGGTGCAGGAACCCCGGCTGGTAGCGGAACACCCGCACGCCGGCGCGCACGGCGTCCAGCGCGTACAGGCTGGAGGCGGCGTAGACCGTCTTGTGGTCCGGTCGCGAGGGCAACAGGATGCGCACGTCCACGCCGCGCAGTACCGCCAGGCGCAGGGCCGCGGCGACGGCTTCGTCCGGGACGAAGTACGGCGTGGTGATCCACACCCGCTCCACCGCCGCATTGATCGATTCGACGAAGAACAGCGAGCAGGTTTCCTGGGTGTCCGCCGGGCCGCTGGGCACCACCTGGCAGAGCATCCCGGCGTCGTCGTAACCGTCGGGCAGGATCAGCGTCGGCAGCGCATGAGTGGCCCAGAACCAGTCCTCGGCGAAGCACTCCTGCAGGCAGGCCACCGCCGGACCGTGCAGTTCGATGTGGGTGTCGCGCCAGGGTGCCAGCGGCGGCTTCTCGCCCAGGTATTCGACGCCGACGTTGTGCCCGCCGACGAAACCGCGCACGCCGTCGACCACCACGATCTTGCGATGGTTGCGGAAGTTCACCTGGAAGCGGTTGATCATCCCGCTGCCGGTGCTGAAGGCATGCACCTGCACGCCGCCCTGGCGCAGGCGCTCGATGTAGCGACGCGATAGCGCGTGGCTGCCGATGCCGTCATACAGCAGGAACACATCCACGCCGTTGGCTGCACGCTCCAGCAGCAGCTGCGCGAGGCGCTGGCCGAGGGCGTCGTCACGGATGATGAAGAACTGCACGAGGATGACTTTCTGCGCGCTGGAAATGGCCTCGAACATCGCATCGAAGGATGCCTTGCCGTTCACCAGCAGGCGCACCTTGTTGTTCGCCAGCGTCGGCATGCGCGCCAGCCCGACCATGGCCTTGAGCGCCTTGTAGGCGTGGTACTGGCGGGCGGCAAGGGCCTCTTCCACCCAGGGACGCCAGTCCAGTTCGGCGGCGGCGACGTGCATTTCCTCGTTGGCCTGCCGGCGCGCACCGATGTAGGCGTCGAAGCGGCTGCGGCCGAAGACGAGGTAGGGCACCAGCGTCAGCAGCGGCATGAACACCAGTGAGGTCGCCCAGGCGATGGCGCCCTGCGCGGTGCGCACGCTGAGCACGGCGTGGACCGCGGCGATGATCCCCAGCAGCTGGATGACGACCAGGAAGTGGGCGATGTAGGTGGTGTACTGCATGGGCGCGCGATCGGTTCCTTGTGGTCGGCGGTGTGCCTGAGCCTAGTTGACTCCCGGCGGCTGCGGCCAGCGGCTGACGGGGCCGCGCCAGTGTTCGTAGGTCTTGCCCAGACGCAGTACCTCGATGTCGGCGAAGCGCGGGCCGACGATCTGCAGGCCAATGGGCATGCCCGCGCTGGTGAAGCCACAGTTGATTGAGAGTGCCGGTTGCTCGGACATGTTCCAGGGCACGGTGAAGCCGATGTGCTCGAAGGGCAGCGCCGGGTCGTTGGTGGGCGAGGCCCACTCGGCCGGGAAGGCGGCGACCTGGTTGGTCGGCGAGAGCAGGAAGTCTATCTCGTGGAATTGCTCGGCGGCCCGTCGACGCATGTCGAAAGTGCGGTTGTAGCCGCGCACCGCGTCGGCGCCGCTGACCGAGGCGCCGCCCTCGGCCCACTGGTAGATGTACGGCAGCACCTTGGCCTGGCGCTCGCGGGGCAGGTTCTCCAGCTCGGCCCACAGGCGTGCGCGCCAGAACTTGTCGAGCCCATCGAGCAGCTCGCGGTCGAGGATCGGCTGCACTTCGACGATCTCCGCTCCCGCATTGGCGAAGCGCCGCGCGACCGCCTCGACGGCGGCTCGGACTTCCGTATCCGGTTGCAGGCCGCAACCTGGATCGAGCTGCAGGCCGATGCGCAGGCCCTGCACGTCCAGTTCCTCGATGTGCCAGTCCAGGTCCGCCGGCGGCAGCGCCGTGGCGTCGCGCCAGTCTGGGCGGGCGAGATGCTTCATCATCAGCGCCGCATCGTCCAGCGTGCGGGTCATCGGCCCGGCGCAGCGCCCGGTGTAGTAGGGGTCGATGGGAATGCGTCCGAAGCTCGGCTTGAAGCCGACCAGGCCGCACCAGCCCGCCGGCAGGCGGACCGAGCCGCCGATGTCGGTGCCGATGTGCAGCGGCCCGTAGCCGGCGGCGGCCGCCGAGGCGGCGCCGGCGCTGGAGCCGCCCGGGTTCATGCGCAGGTCCCAGGGATTGCGCGCCAGCTCGTGGAAGCTGGAAAGCCCGGAGGAGAGCATGCCGAAGTCCGGTACCGTGGTCTTGCCCAGCAGGATCGCGCCAGCCTCGAACATCCGCGCGGCAGGCGGTGCGTCGCCGGTTGAAGGTTGCAACAGGGTGGCGGCGCTGCCCTGGGGAATCGGGTCGCCACGGGTGGCGATCAGCTCCTTGATGGTCACCGGCACGCCATCCAGTTCGCCGCAGGGCGCGCAGCGGATCCAGCGCGCCTCGGAGCGCCGCGCCTGCTCCATCGCCCGCTGCGGATCGAAGGCGAAGAGCGCGCAGAGTTGCGGCTCCCAGCGGTCGATGTGAGCGATCAGATGCTCCAGGTACTCGACGGGGGATAGCTGGTGCGAGCGGTACAGGGCCAGCAGTTCGACGGCGGACAGGTCGTGCAACGGTGGCATGGCGGTCTCCGGCGTGGGGCTATGCCTCACCCTAGCCGAATCCGCGCCGCGATGGGATAGGCGCGGTCGTCACACCGCGCGCCGTCTTTCGTCGGATCAGGCGCGCTGGCGCGATTGCTGGTCGATCAGGTACTGCAGGCGATACAGATGACGGTAGCCCGATTCCCAGGCGCCGTGGCCGGATTTCACGTTGATGTGCCCGGCGGAGGGCAGGATCACCGTCTCGGCGCCCCAGGCGCGGCCAAGGATCAGCGCGCGTTGCGGGCTGCAGGCGGCATCGTTGTCCGAACCCACCAGCACGGCGGGGAAGGGCAGGTTCTGCGCGGCGATGGGGGCGAAATTGCGCAGGGCCTCGTGGCAGGTTTCCCGCTCCACGTCAGCTGGGGCAACCAGCAAGGCGCCCTCGACCTGGGCAAGGGTGCGGCGGTCGGCGCGGGCCGCCCAGGAGGCGACGGTGACGCAGCCCAGGCTGTGGGCAATGAGCACCACGCGGCCCGGTTCGCGGCGGATTTCGCGGTCCAGTTCGGCGACCCAGTCGTTGTGCCGCGGGGTGATCCAGTCCTGCTGCTGCACCCGCGCGGCGTTCGGCAGGGCGCGCTGCCAGTGGCTCTGCCAGTGGGCGTCGTCGGAACCGTGCCACCCCGGCACGATCAGGTAGCGAATGCGTTCATTGCGCATGGAGCGGCCCTCTCGAATCGTCGTGAGAAGGCATTCTAGGGAGGGTTTTAATATTCGTTAAGGAATAAGAAATTCTTTGCTTATGCAGTATTTCTATCTAACGAATAGCAATAAGACCTCAGTCCTGCGCCCGGCGCAGCGGACAGCAGCGCGCCAGGATGCCTTCCAGGTTGAGGTCGGGCATGGCGTATTCGCGCAGGGCCTTGGCAGTCTGCTCGACGTAGTCGCGGGTGGTGCCGAAGTGGCCCTGGGCGCTGTCGAGCACGTGCTGGACGATGTTGTCGGGCAGGGAGCCGGCATAGCTGGGCAGGTGGCGCTCGAGGACGAAGCCCAGGGCGCGCACGCGGCTGCCGTCGTCGAGGCGGCAGTTCAGCCATTCCGGGCGGTAGGAGGCGTAGGGCATCTCCCGTTCCCACAGCGCGTAGAGGTTGGCGTCGAGGTTGTCGTCGGGCAGGCGGAAGGCGAAGCCGGCGCAGGAGCCGCCACGGTCCAGGCCGAGCACCAGGCCCGGCGCTTCCGGGGTGCCGCGGTGGGTGAGGGACCACAGGTAGAGCCCGCGATGGTAGCCATGCACCCGCGCGCGGCGTGCCTCGGCCACCGGGAACTCCGGGCGCCAGATCAGCGAGCCGTAGGCGAACAGCCACACCGGGCCGGCGCCGTGTTCGCTCATGGTGATGTCGAGCGAGGCGCGCAGCTGTGCGGGTGTGAAGCGTTCCGGCACCCCCAGTGTCGGCGGATAGAACGGGCCTTCCGAAGCGGGAGACGATGTCATGCGGTACCCCTCAGGTCTCCAGACTGTCATCAACTTAGTGGAACAGCGGCGGCCACGGAAGGGCCTGAAAGGCATAGGTTTATTGCCGGGGCGGGGATGACGACGAACGGCGGGTGGTTTGGCAGGCGCAGCAGCCACTGGCGCTCTGGTAGGGCGCATAACGCGCCAGCGTTATCCGCCGTGGCGCAGGTGGCGGATAACCCGTTCCGGGTTATGCGCCCTACGTGAGCAACCGTCATCGGCGCGAAGCGCGCGGATAAAAAAAGGCCGCTCACCCCTGCCTGAGTATTGGGAGAGCGGCCTTGAAGCTCGGTACGTTGTGGAGGTCCCTTTCTACACCCGCTCTGTTTCAGGTGTCTTACAGGTGCCTCAGCGCGCGGTGATCACCGCCAGTTTGGTAATCCCCGCCTTCTCGATGGAGGCCATGGCCTTGGCTACCTGGCCGTAGTTCACCGTCTCGTCGGCCTGCAGCTGCACCCGGACTTCGGCGTCCTTGGCCTTGGCCGCGGCCAGGTTGCTCTGCAGCAACTCCGGCTGGATCTCGTCCTTGTTGATGAACCACTTGCCGGCGCCGTCGATGCTCACCACCAGCGGGTCCTTCTGCTCCGGCGGGGCGACCGCCTCGGTCTTGGGCAGGTTGATCGGGATGGCGTTGGTCAGCAGCGGCGCGGTGACGATGAACACCACCAGCAGCACCAGCATCACGTCCACCAGCGGGGTCACGTTGATCTCGGAGAGAACTTCGTCGCTGTCCTGGGTCGAGAAGGCCATGTCAGCTCGCCTCCTTCACGCTGGCGCCGGCAGCCGGTTTGCGCGCGGCGGTGGGCAGGGTGACGACACGGAAGGCGCTCTTCTGCGCGAGGCTGTAGAAGTCGTGGGCGAAGTCGTCGAGGTCGGCCGCGGTGAGCTTCAGGCGACGGAGGAAGTAGTTGTAGACCAGCACCGCCGGCACGGCGACGGCGATACCCACACCGGTGGCGATCAGCGCGCTGCCGATGGGGCCGGCGACGGTTTCCAGGCTGGCGGAGCCCGCCGCGCTGATGCCCTTGAGTGCTTCCATGATGCCCCACACGGTGCCGAACAGGCCGATGAAGGGCGAGGTGGAACCGATCGAGGCAAGTACCGCCAGGCCCGATTCCAGGGAGCGGCGCTCACGCTGGATCTGCTGGCGCAGGGCGCGTTCGAGGCGGTCCTGGTGGTTGATCGACTGGGCCAGGTCTGGCTGGCCGTTGTCCTGCACCTGGATGGCGGCGAAACCGGCCTGGGCGACACGGGCGCCGGCGCCGGGCTTGCCGGCGGCCTGGTCACCGGCCGACTCGAGGCTGGTGGCGCTCCAGAACTGCTTCTGGAAGCGCTTGTCCTGGGACTTCTGGCGGGTGAACTGGACGCCTTTCACCAGGGCCAGCGCCCAGGTGACGACGGAGAAGCCGACCAGCAGCCAGATGACTGCGCCTTCGACGGATTCCAGGGGGTTCAGGGGCAGACTCATGGGTGTTCTCCTTCCGCGTTTCTCGTGCGGCTGATCTGGGCAAGTTGAATCAATGCAATTTGAAATCGATGGGTACGCTGACCCAGCCGTCCTGGGCCACGTCGCCGCGCTTGGCGGGGACGAAGCTCCAGCGTTTCACCGCGCGCACCGCGGCATCGTCCAGGGCGTCGCGGCCGCTGCTCTTCTGCACCTGGATCTCGCTCGGGCTACCGCTGGCGAGGACGTGTACGCGCAGCAGCACGGTGCCTTCCCAGCCACGGCGCTGGGCCAGGGGCGGGTATTCCGGCGCCGGGTTCTTCAGGTAGCCGGCGCTGGCCGAGGGCGGCGTCAGCGGGGCTGGCGCCGGTGCTGCCGGGGCGGGCGGAGCCGGTTGCGGCGGCGGGGTTTCGGCCTTGGGCGGCGTGGGTTGCTCGACCGGCTTGGGCACGGGCTTGGGCTTGGCCACCGGCTTCGGCTTGGGTTTGGGGATCGGCTTGGGCGGCGGCGGTTTCACCGCGTTCTCATCCACCACCGGGGGCGGCGGCTCCTGCACGACCGGCTCGGGAATCGGCTCGGGCGGCGGCGGCTCGACCACCGGCGGCGTTGGCGCGGTGAATTCGATGGTCATCGGCGGCACCTGCGGCGGCACCTCCGGCAGTTGCGGGGTGGGCTGCTGGCTCAGCCAGTAGACCACCGCACCGTGCAGTGTCAGGGCAAACAGACCGAGCAGCACGGCTTCGCGGCGGCTCAGCGCGCGGGCTTTCGCCGGCACGTGGCGGCCCAGTTCCAGCGCATGGCGCAGCGGGCGGCCGAGATCGACCAGGTCGCCGCCGGGCACGTGGCGCAGGAACGCATCCGGCGCGAGGGCATGCTGGGGTTGAGCCATGAACGATCTCCTTGCTGGTCTGCGCGGCTCTAAGTCGCGCCTGGAACGGACCTGCATGATTGGCGGAGCGTCTTAGCTCTTGAAGTGATTGTTTCTCTTATTTAAATAACTTTCAGTGCTATACGTTTTGGGCGGGTCGCTGCAGGCCACGCCATCCGTGGCTTTGCGCGATCCCATGAAAAACCGATGCCTTTGCGGCATGGAAAATATGCAGCAAAGGCTGGTGATTATTTGATCAATGGCCCTGGCGCGCGGCTTTGCGAGGCGCTGAAACGAAAAAGCCCGGTCATTCGACCGGGCTTTTTTCAGAGCGTCAGTTACGCGGCGATCAGAACGCCGGCACCACGGCACCCTTGTACTTCTCGAGGATGAACTGCTTCACCTCGGGGCTGTGCAGGGCGGCGGCCAGCTTCTGCATGGCGGCGCTGTCCTTGTTGTCCGGGCGGGCAACCAGGATGTTCACGTAGGGCGAGTCGGCGCCTTCGATGGCCAGCGCGTCCTTGGTGGGGTTCAGCTTGGCTTCCAGGGCGTAGTTGGTGTTGATCAGGGCGAGGTCGACCTGGGTCAGCACGCGCGGCAGGGTGGCCGCTTCCAGCTCACGCACCTTGATGTTCTTGGGGTTCTCGACGATGTCTTTCGGGGTGGCGGTGATGGACTTGTTGTCCTTCAGCTTGATCACGCCGGCCTTGTCCAGCAGCAGCAGCGCGCGGCCGCCGTTGGTGGCGTCGTTGGGGATCACCACGGTGGCGCCGGAGGGCAGCTCTTCGAGCTTCTTGAACTTGGTGGAGTAGGCGCCCAGCGGCTCGATGTGCACGCCGGTGACGGCGATCAGGCTGGTGCCCTTGGTCTTGTTGAACTCATCCAGGTACGGCTGGTGCTGGAAGAAGTTGGCGTCCAGGCGCTTCTCGGCGACCTGGGTGTTGGGCTGCACGTAGTCGGTGAATTCCTTCACCTTCAGCTCAACCCCTTCCTTGGCCAGGATGGGTTTGACGAAGTTGAGGATCTCGGCGTGCGGCACCGGGGTGGCGGCGACGGTCAGGCTGTCGGCGGCCTGGGCCAGCGGGGCGGCGATGACTGCGGCGGCAGCGAACGCGGCGAACAGTTTCTTCATGGTTGGCTCCTTGGTCGGCCCGCATCCGGCGGGCCTTGTGGTTATTTGCGCGAGTAGTGGACCACCAGCTTGTCGCCGACGGTCTGCAGGATCTGGACGAGGACCACCAGCATCACCACGGTGAGCAGCATCACGTCGTCCTGGAAGCGTTGGTAGCCGTAGCGGATCGCCAGGTCGCCGAGGCCGCCAGCGCCGACCACGCCGGCCATCGCGGTGTAGGACACCAGGGTGATGGCGGTGACGGTGATGGCGGCGATGATGCCCGGGCGGGCCTCGGGCAGCAGGGCGTTCCAGATGATCTGGCGGGTGCTGGCGCCCATGGCCTGGGTGGCTTCGATGATGCCCTTGTCCACTTCGCGCAGGGCGGTTTCCACCAGACGCGCGAAGAACGGCGTTGCACCTACCACCAGCGGCGGGATGGCCCCGGCGACGCCCAGCGAGGTGCCGACCAGGATCACCGTGAGCGGGATCAGCACGATCAGCAGGATGATGAACGGCAGCGAGCGCAGCACGTTGACGATGAACGCCAGCACGCCGTAGATGCCGCGGTTGGCGAACATCTGCTTGGGCCCGGTGAGGAACAGCAGCACGCCCAGGGGCAGGCCGAGGATGACGGTGAACAGCAGCGAGCCGCCGAGCATCCAGAAGGTGTCGAGGCTGGCCTGGAGGATTTCCGACCAATCAATATTTACGAAGAAATCGCTCATGCGCGCAGCACCTCCACATGGACTTCGGCCGCGTTGAGCTGCGCCAGGGCGGCCTCGATGTCACCGCCCACCAGGGACAGGGTGAGCTGGCCGTAGGGCTGGTCCTTGATGCGGTCGATACGCCCGGCAAGGATGCTGTAGTCGACGCCGGTCTGGCGCGCGACGGTGCCCAGCAGCGGCGCGTAGGTCGCCTCGCCGCGGAAGGTCAGGCGCAGGATGCGCCCCGGCACGTGGGCGAAGTCATCGTGCTGCTCGTCCTCGTCGACGCGCTCGGCTTCGAAGACGAAGCGGCGGGTGGTCTCGTGCTGCGGATGGAGGAACACGTCGGCGACCTCGCCCTGTTCGACGATGCGCCCGGCATCCATCACCGCGACCTGGTCGCAGACGCGGCGGATCACGTCCATCTCGTGGGTGATCAGGACGATGGTCAGCTTCAGCTCGCGGTTGATTTCCGCCAGCAACTGCAGGACCTGGCCGGTGGTCTGCGGGTCGAGGGCGCTGGTGGCCTCGTCGCAGAGCAGGATGGTCGGCCGGCAGGCCAGCGCGCGGGCAATGCCGACGCGCTGCTTCTGGCCGCCGGAGAGCTGCGCCGGATACTTGCGCGCGTGGTCCTTGAGGCCGACGCGATCGAGCAGTTCGTCTACCCGCGCGGTGATCTCGGCGGCGCTGAAGGTGCCGGCGAGCTTCATCGGCATGGCGATGTTGTCGGCGACGGTCTTGGAGGCCAGCAGGTTGAAGTGCTGGAAGATCATCCCGACGCGCTGGCGGAAGCGGCGCAGGCCGTCCGCGTCCAGGGCGGTGATGTCTTCGCCGTCGATGACGATGCGTCCGCCGCTGGGCTCTTCCAGGCGGTTGATCAGGCGCAGCAGGGTACTTTTACCGGCGCCGGAATGGCCGATCAGGCCAAAGACCTGACCGCCCTCGATGGACAGGCGGGTCGGCTGCAGGGCCGGGATATCGCGTCCGGCGACGCGATAGGTCTTGTGGACGTCGTGGAATTCGATCACTTAGCGAACCTTGTGGGTACGGGGAGGCGCCGCTCGCTGCCGGGGCCGTCGGATGAACAGGCGTAGGAAACGAGCGTAGGCGGTCAGCCAAAACCGCGCATTTTAACCTGCTTTTTTATGGCTGATTAATCTTTGTTCAGCTAAGCACGGAACAAAAGGAAATAACGGGCGCCGCGAACGGGCGCCCGTGGGGCTCAGGGTGTGCAGTTCGGCTGGACGGCCGGGGCGACCGGAATGGCGGGCTTCTGCAGGCCGCTCACGTCGGCGGCGACGCCAGGGGCGCGGGGCATCAGCGAGCGGGCGCGGGTCAGAGCGGTGGTGGCGCCATTGACATCGCCCTTGGCCAGCGCTTCGCGGCTGCGCTCAAGGTACGCGTCGGCCAGGCGCTTGCGGCGCTCGGCGAGCTGAGTGGCGTCTTCCTGTTCGGAACCCAGCGCGAGCTGCGCGGATTCCAGACGGCCGGCGGCCAGTTCGGTCTCGAAGCCACTGCTGCTGGGCGGATTGCTCGCGGTGCTCTGGCAGGCCGCGAGGGCCAGTGCCATGGCCATCAGCGCGAACAGGCGGATGACGAACGACTTCATGCGTCAGGGTCTCTTTTGATCAAAAAATCGCCAAATTCTACACCGTCCGGCGCGGCAGGACAAAACTCAGCAGGAACAGGGCTGCCGCGCTGACCACGATGGAGGGGCCGGCAGGGGTGTCCTTGAACCAGGACAGCGAGAGCCCGGCACATACCGCCACCAGGCCGATCAGACTGGCACCGAAGGCCATTTGCTCAGGGCTGCGCGCATGCCGCTGGGCGGCGGCGGCGGGGATGATCAGCAGGGAGGTGATCAGCAGCACGCCGACGATCTTCATGGCCACGGCGATGACGATGGCGATCAGCAGCATCAGCGCCAGGCGGATGGCGGTGACCGGCAGGCCTTCGACCCGCGCCAGTTCCTCGTGCACGGTGATCGCCAGCAGCGGCCGCCACAGCCAGCAGATCAGCCCCAGCACCAGGGCGCTGCCGGCGACTATCCACAGGAGGTCGGTCTGGCTGACGGCAAGCAGGTCGCCGAACAGGTAGGCCATCAGGTCGACGCGCACTTCCTTCATGAAGCTCAGGGTCACCAGGCCCAGTGACAGCGTGCTGTGGGCGAGGATGCCGAGCAGGGTGTCGGCGGCCAGCGGCTGGCGCTGCTGCAGGGTGACCAGCAGGACGGCAAGCAGCACGCAGCCGACGGTCACCGCCAGCGTCGGGCTGACGTCCAGCAGGAAACCCAAGGCCACGCCGAGCAGGGCGGCGTGGGACAGGGTGTCGCCGAAATAGGCCATGCGTCGCCAGACGACGAACGAACCCAGGGGCCCTGCGACCACCGCCAGAGCCAGCCCGGCGAGGAGGGCGTTGAGCAGGAAATCAGCCATGGTTGCAGTCGGGGCCGTGCTGGTGGACCGGAGTGAAGCGGGTGCCGGCCGGGAAGGCGGGTTTCACCACCTCGCCGTGCAGGTCGTGGGAATGGTCGTGGTGGTGGTGATAGACCGCCAGGCTGCGGGCGTCCTGGCCGAACAGCTCGACGAAGGCCGGGTCGCCGCTGACCTGTTCCGGGTGCCCGGAGCAGCAGACATGGCGATTCAGGCAGACCACCTTGTCGGTGGCGCTCATCACCAGGTGCAGGTCGTGGGAGACCATCAGTACGCCGCAGCCGAGGCGGTCGCGCAGGCGGCCGATCAGGCGGTACAGCTCGGCTTGCCCTGCGACGTCGACGCCCTGCACGGGCTCGTCGAGCACCAGCAGTTCCGGCTTGCGCAGCAGGGCGCGGGCCAGCAGCACGCGCTGCAGCTCGCCGCCGGAGACGCTCTGCAGCGGTTTGTCGATGACGTGGGCGGCACCGACTTCCTTCAGCGCGTCGAGCGCGTGGGAGCGCTGCACGCCGGGGACCAGGCGCAGGAAACGGAACACGGTCAGCGGCAGGGTCGGATCGACATGGAGCTTCTGCGGCATGTAGCCGATGGACAGCTTCGGCTGGCGCCAGACGCTGCCGGTATCGGGCTTGAGCAGGCCGAGCACGCTGCGCACCAGGGTCGTCTTGCCGGCGCCGTTGGGGCCGATCAGGGTGACGATCTCGCCGGGGGCGATGGTCAGGTCGACGTTCTGCAGCACCGCCTGGCCGGCGTAACTGACGCCGACGCCTTGCAGGCGGATCAGGGCGTCGCTCATCACGCCTCCCGCTGACCGGGGGCGCAGGCGCCGCAGAGGCCGACGATCTCGACGGTCTGGCTTTCCACGGCGAAGCCGACGCCCTTGGCGCCGGCGACGATGGCCTCGCTGATGGCCGGCTGTTCCAGCTCGATGGCGGTGTGGCAGGCGCGGCAGATCAGGAACTGGCCTTCATGGGCATGTTCGGGGTGGGCGCAGCCGATGAAGGCGTTGAGCGAAGCGATGCGGTGCACCAGGCCGTTTTCCAGGAGGAAGTCGAGGGCGCGGTAGACCGTCGGCGGCGCTGCCTTGCGGCCGTCTTCCTCGCTCAGCACGGCGAGGATGTCGTAGGCGCCCAGCGGCTTGTGGCTCGCCCAGACCAGCTCCAGCACGCGCCGGCGCAGCTCGGTCAGGCGTACGCCCTGACGCGCGCACAGCGCATCGGCGTCGGCCAGGGCGCTGGCCACGCAGTTGGCGTGGTCGTGCGGACGGCAGGCGAGGGGAGTCTTGGGGGCAATCTTGTACATGCGCGGCGACGCTCGGGTTCAGAGACGTTATTATATTACTCTTTCATGTCTCCCCTGTGTGAGTACCGCCGTGTCCTTCCGTCCCGTCGCCCTGCTGACCGCCGCCTGCGCGCTGCTGCTCAGCCTCCCCGTACGTGCCGAGGTCAGCGTGCTGGCCAGCATCAAGCCGCTGCAACTGATCGCCGCCGCCATCCAGGACGGCGAGGGCACGCCGGACGTGCTGCTGCCGCCGGGCGCCTCGCCGCACAGCTACTCGCTGCGCCCGTCGGACATCCGCCGCGTGCGCGACGCACAGCTGTTCTACTGGGTTGGCCCGGACCTGGAGAACTTCCTGCCCAAGGTGCTGGAAAGCCGCAAGGGCCCGAACGTGGCCGTGCAGGACCAGGCCGGCATGCACCTGCGCAAGTTCGCCGACTTCAGCGGGTCCAACCACCCGGACCATGACGATGCTCACGATGATCTGGGCCACGATCATGATCACCGCCCCGGCATGATCGACGCGCACCTCTGGCTGCTACCGGCCAACGCCCAGGTGATCGCCGCGCGCATGGCCGAGGACCTGGCCATCGCCGACCCGGCCAATGCCAGCCGCTACCAGGCCAATCTGAAGGCCTTCGACGAGCGCATGGAAACCCTCGACGCGCGCCTGAAACAGCGCATCGATCCGCTCAAGGGCAAGCCGTTCTTCGTCTTCCACGAGGCCTTCGACTACTTCGAAGAGGCCTATGGTCTGCGCCATGCCGGCGTCTTCGCGGTATCCGCCGACGTGCAGCCGGGCGCCCGCCACGTGGCCATGATGCGTGCGCAGCTGCAGAAGGCCGGCCCGTCCTGCATCTTCAGCGAACCGCCGATCCGCCCGCGCCTGGCCGACACCCTGAGCCAGGGCCTGCCGGTGCGCCTGGCCGAGCTGGATGACCTGGGCGTGGGCGTCAAGGTGGATGCCCAGGGCTACGAAAACCTGCTGGGCAACCTGGCGGACGAGTTCGCGGGGTGTCTGGAGAAGCTCTGAGTCGGCCCTCTGCCCAAGCTTCCTCGCTCGTAGGGCGGATAACGCCTCGGGCGTTATCCGCCGTTGGGCCTCGGATGGCGGATAAAGCGTTCCGCTTTATGCGCCCTACGTTGCTGAGTAATCCGCGGCTCCGGGCTTCCACCTGTAAAGGCGGGCCATGCCCGCGATCGCGCGCATGGCGCGCTCCTGCAATTCATCCCCGGAATCGGCCGAGGCGCAACGCCATATCCGCGCCCGATCGTCGCACTGCCCCTGCCTGAAATTTCCTGCACTTTCCTGCCCTGATTCCCCGCCAATCGTCGGCTTTTCGCAGCTTTGACGGCGTTCGCCGTTCAATTGTCTATGGTGTCTAGTTGGGGTTGCCTGACACAAGATGTTGATGGTGATCAGGAATCTATGCCTACATATGGGGTCTACTCGCGCTCCATTTGCGCCTGCCACCCAACCGACAGGAGGTTATTTCCCGGATGGCCAAGACCGATGCGCGCCAACGCGGCGCCAACCCAGGAGTTCTCGCCCTGCAGCCTGCCTCGCAGGATATCTGGGACAGCAAGTACCGCCTGAAGCACAAGAGCGGTGACCCCATCGACGGCAGCGTCGACGAGACCTGGCAGCGCGTTGCCCGCGCCCTGGCCGACGTCGAGGCCAACAAGGCGCTGCGCGAGCACTGGTACGAGCGCTTCCTCTGGGCCCTGCGCAACGGCGCCATCCCGGCCGGACGGATCATTTCCAACGCCGGCGCCCAAGGGCACAAGCCAGCCACCTCGACCATCAACTGCACCGTCTCCGGGATCATCCGCGACTCCATGGACGACATCCTGGAGAAGGTCCACGAGGCCGGGCTGACGCTCAAGGCCGGCTGCGGCATCGGCTACGAGTTCAGCACCCTGCGCCCGCGTGGCGCCTACGTCTCCGGCGCCGGCGCGCACACCAGCGGGCCGCTGTCGTTCATGGATATCTACGACAAGATGTGCTTCACCGTCAGCTCCGCCGGGGGGCGGCGCGGCGCGCAGATGGGCACCTTCGACGTCAGCCATCCGGACGTGCGCGAGTTCATCCGCGCCAAGCGCGAAGACGGCCGCCTGCGCCAGTTCAACCTCAGCCTGCTGATCACCGACGGCTTCATGAACGCCGTGGAGGACGACGAGGACTGGCCGCTGGTGTTCCCGATCCACCAGAAGGAGCGTGACGAAGTCGACCTGAAGAACGCCGAGGAAGTGGTCTGGCGCGACTGGCCGCTGCACGACGACTACCTGGTGGGCGATGACGGCCGCGTGGCCTGCAAGGTCTATGGCCGGGTCAAGGCGCGGCACCTGTGGGACATGATCATGGTGTCCACCTACGACTACGCCGAGCCCGGCTTCATCCTCATCGACCGGGTCAACGAGATGAACAACAACTGGTGGTGCGAGGCGATCCGTGCCACCAACCCCTGCGGCGAGCAGCCGCTGCCGCCCTACGGCTCGTGCCTGCTGGGCTCGGTGAACCTGACCACCTTCGTGGTCGATGCCTTCGGCGACAACGCGCGTTTCGACTGGGAGCGCTACCGCGAAGTGGTCCGGGTGTTCACCCGCATGCTCGACAACGTGGTGGAGATCAACGGCCTGCCGCTGGAGCAGCAGCGCGCGGAAATTCTCGGCAAGCGTCGCCACGGCATGGGCTTCCTCGGCCTGGGCTCGGCGCTGACCCTGCTCAAGCTGCGCTACGGCAGCCCGGAAGCCTGCGTGTTCACCGAGGAAGTGGCGCGCGAGATGGCCCTGGTCGGCTGGGAAGTGGCTCTGGAGCTGTCCCGCGAGAAAGGTCCGGCGCCGGCCCTGGTGAAGGAATACGACGTCACCGCCGAGATGCTGCGCAAGCGCCCGGAGATGAAAGCCGATGGCCTCAAGGTTGGCGACAAGGTGGCGGGCCGCGTGCTGCACGCCAAGTACTCGCGCTACATGCAGCGCGTTGCCGAGCATGCGCCGCAGCTGATCGAGGAGCTGGCCGAGCACGGTGCGCGCTTCACCCACCACAGCTCCATTGCGCCGACCGGCACCATCAGCCTGAGCCTGGCCAACAACGCTTCCAACGGCATCGAGCCGAGCTTCGCCCACCACTATTCGCGCAACCTGATCCGCGCCGGGCGCAAGACCAAGGAGAAGATCTCGGTCTTCAGCTACGAGCTGCTGGCCTACCGTGACCAGGTGGATAACCACGCGGTGCCGGGCGCCGAGGAAGAGAAGCACCGTCTGCCGGACTATTTCATCACCGCCGACGACATCACCCCGCAGCAGCACGTGGACATCCAGGCCGCCGCGCAGAAGTGGATCGACTCGTCGATCTCCAAGACCGCCAACGTCCCCACCGACTATCCGTTCGAGGACTTCAAGGACATCTACCTCTATGCCTGGCGCCAGGGCCTGAAGGGCTGCACCACCTTCCGCTTCAACCCGGCGGCCTTCCAGGGTGTGCTGGTGAAGGAGTCGGACCTGGAGAAGACGCTGTACCGCTTCGAGCTGGAAGATGGCAGCGTGGTGGAACTCAAGGGCAACGAGGAAGTGGAATACGACGGCGAGATACACACCGCCGCCAACCTCTTCGATGCCCTGAAAGAAGGCTATTACGGCAAGTACTGATACCCCTGGAGAATGCTATGAGCGTCAAGATCAACCAGAAGATCAAAGGCTTCCAGGTGGTGGACGTGGCCGAGGAAAAGGCTCGCGTGGAAGCCGCCGCGGCGGCCGCCGTGGTGAAGATGGATGAAACCCTGCAGCGACCGGAGCTGCTGGTCGGTGCGACCTACAAGATCAAGTCGCCGCTGTTCGAGCATGCGCTGTACGTGACCATCAACGACGTGGTGCTCAACCCGGACACCCCGTACGAGCAGCGCCGGCCCTTCGAGATCTTCATCAACTCGAAGAACATGGACCACTTCCAGTGGATCGTCGCGCTCACCCGGATCATGTCCGCGGTATTCCGCAAGGGCGGTGACTGCACCTTCCTGGTGGAAGAAATGAAGGCGGTGTTCGACCCGCGCGGCGGCTACCTGAAGCGTGGCGGCATCTATATGCCGTCGATCGTCGCCGAGATCGGCGCCGTGGTGGAGCGCCACCTGGTCGCCATCGGCCTGATGGAAGGCCCGCAGCTGGACGAAGAGCAGCGCCTGTACCTCGCCGAGAAGCGCGCCGCCTACGAAGCCGCCCAGGGCACCAACAAGGCCGAACCCGGCGAAGGCTTCCCTGCCGGCGCGCAGCTGTGTGGCAAGTGCAACACCATGGCGGTGGTGCAGATGGATGGCTGCGCGACCTGCCTGAACTGTGGGCATTCCAAGTGCGGGTGAGCCGGGTGAGCCGGAGTCTTTGCGACGCATGCGTCGCCCGGCGAACGACTGGCCAAGGATGGCCAGGCCGGGGTAGACCTTGAGCAGAGGAGTTGCGGCAGGGATGCCGGCTCCTCGTTCGATCTTCACTCCACCCGCCTCACACCGGCCGGGTTTTCTGTAGGAGCGAGCTTCTGCGTTGCGCCAATCACAACGCAAACGGCAAACGAATCCCCACCGTCTGCCGCTGCGCCAGGCGTCGCTCGAATTCACTCGGGTCGTGGATCAGCACGTCCTGCCCGGCGAATGCCTCGGCGGCGATCAGTCGCGACAGCCAGAAGCGCACGCAAGCCACCCGCAGCATCTCCGGCCACAGCTCGGCTTCGAGCGCGGTGAACGGCCGCTTGGCCGCATAGGCCGCCAGCAGGGCGCGGGCGCGCGGGCCGTCGAGGGCGCCGTCGTCCGTCGAGCACCAGTCGTTCACGGTGATCGCCAGGTCGTAGAGCATCCAGCCGGAGCTGGCGTTGTAGAAGTCGATCACCCCCGCCAGGTGCGGGCCGTCGAACAGCACGTTGTCGCGGAACAGGTCGGCGTGCAGGTTGGCGCGCGGCAGCGCCGGCTGTTCGGCGAGCAGGCGGGCGATCTCCTCCAGGGCATCGCCCAGCAGGGTCGCGGCGTGGCCGGACAGGTGCGACTGCATCGTCTCGCCTTCGTGCAGCATCCAGCTCAAGCCACGGTCGCTGGGGCGCTCGATGATCCGCTCGCGGGTCGCCAGGTGCAGGCGTGCCAGCAGGTCGCCGACTTCCTGGCAGTGATGGTTGTTCGGCGAGCGTTCGTGACGGCCGGCCAGGCGCGGCTGCAGCAGCGCCGGCTTGCCCTCGAGCTGGCGCAGCGCCTCGCCGTCCTTCGTGCGCAGCGCGTAGGGCACTGGCAGGTCAGCCTCGTGCAGCACGTCGAGCAGTTCGATGAAGAACGGCATCTCCTGCACCGGACCGCGCTCCACCAGGGTCAGGACGAACTCGCCCCGTTCCAGGCTGACGAAGAAGTTGCTGTTCTCCGAGCCTTCCGCGATGCCGCGGAAGTCCCGCAGCCGGCCGAGGCCGTAGGGGGCGAGGAAGTCTTCCAGGACCGGACGTTCCAGAGGCGTGAATACCGACATGCTCAATCCTCTGGAGCGTCGTGGAGGGGAGGGTTTACCAACTGAAGATCTGCCACTGCGGAATCAGCTTGTCGGGCTGGTCCGAGCGGATGAAGTTGCCGTCGCTGCCGTCCTGGCGCACCAGGAAGTACGGCTTGCCGTGCTTGGGCACGACCTTGATGGCGTAGAGGAATCCGTTCACGCGGTATTCCTGGATGGTCTTGTCGCCCTCCTGGCGGATGGTCACATCCGGTTCCGGCGTCGGGGCATCGTCCGCCGCCAACACGGTGGTCGCGCCAAGACCCAGCAGAGCGGCGAGCAACAGGCGGTTCAACGTACGCATGATAACCTTGTCCCTTTGTCGAATTGGCTACGGACATTTTAGCCCGAGCCCTTCTGAAAAGGTTGATTCCCCTCATGAGCCAAGCACCCCTCGTCCTCGTGGACGGCTCGTCCTACCTGTATCGCGCTTTCCATGCCCTGCCGCCGCTGATGACCTCCAGCGGCATGCCCACGGGAGCGGTGAAGGGCGTGCTGAACATGCTCAAGAGCCTGCGCAAGCAGTACCCGGACAGCCCCTTCGCGGTGGTCTTCGATGCCAAGGGCGGGACCTTCCGCGATGAGATGTTCGCCGAGTACAAGGCCAATCGCCCCTCGATGCCGGACGACCTGCGCGTGCAGGTGGAGCCGCTGCACGCCACCGTGCGCGCCCTCGGCCTGCCCCTGCTCTGCGTGGAAGGGGTGGAAGCGGACGACGTGATCGGCACCCTGGCCCGGCAGAGCGCGGCTGGCGGTCGGGCGGTGGTGATCTCCACCGGCGACAAGGACATGGCGCAGCTGGTCGACGGGCACATTACGCTGGTCAACACGATGACCGGTAGCGTGCTCGATGTGGATGGCGTTAAGGAGAAATTCGGTGTCGGTCCTGAGCTGATCATCGATTACCTGGCACTGATGGGCGACAAGGTCGACAACATTCCCGGCGTGCCCGGTGTCGGCGAGAAGACCGCCCTCGGCCTGCTCACCGGCGTCGGTGGCGGCCTCGATGTGCTCTACGCCAGCCTGAACAAGGTACCCGAACTGCCGATCCGCGGCGCCAAGGGCCTGCCGGCCAAGCTCGAAGAGCACAAGGACATGGCTTACCTGTCCTACCAGCTCGCCACCATCAAGTGCGATGTCGAACTGAACGTCGAGATCGAAGCCCTGCACCCCGGCGAACCGGACCGCGAGGCCCTGACCGAGCTGTATCGCACCCTGGAATTCAAGACCGGGCTGGATGATCTGCAACGCCAGGCGGCCAAGGCCGGCAGCCCGCAGCTGGCGCTGGAAGAGGCCCCGGCTGCCGCGGCCGAGAAGCTCTACGAGATCGTTCTGGAGCAACCCCAGTTCGACGCCTGGCTGAAGAAGCTGGAGGCCGCCGAGCTGATCGCCTTCGACACCGAGACCACCAGCCTCGACCCGCAGCAGGCGCAGGTGGTGGGCGTTTCCTTCGCAGTCAAAGAAGGCGAAGCCGCCTATGTGCCGCTGGCCCACAGCTACATGGGTGTGCCGGCGCAGCTGGACCGCGACTTGGTACTCAAGGCCCTCAAGCCGCTGCTGGAGGACCCGAAGAAGCGCAAGGTCGGCCAGCACGCCAAGTACGACATGAACGTCCTGGCCAACGCCTCGACGCCCATCGCCGTGCAGGGCATCGCCTACGACACCATGCTCGAATCCTACGTGCTGGACTCCACCGCGACCCGCCACGACATGGACAGCCTGGCGCTCAAGTACCTCGGCCATAGCACCATCCGCTTCGAGGACATCGCCGGCAAGGGCGCCAAGCAGCTGACCTTCGACCAGATCGCCCTGGAGCAGGCCGGCCCCTACGCCGCCGAAGACGCCGACGTGACCCTGCGCCTGCACCAGACCCTGTGGCAGAAGCTGGAAGCCATCCCGTCCCTGGCCAAGGTGCTCACCGAGATCGAGATGCCGCTGGTGCCTGTACTGGCGCGCATCGAGCGCAACGGCGCGCTGGTCGATGCCAACCTGCTGGGCAAGCAGAGCGTCGAACTGGGCGAGAAGATGGTCGAGCTGCAGCGCCAGGCCTTTGAGCTGGCGGGTGAAGAGTTCAACCTCGGCTCGCCCAAGCAGCTGGGCGCCATCCTTTATGAAAAGCTCGGCCTGCCGGTGCTGTCCAAGACCGCCACCGGCCAGCCGTCCACTGCCGAGGCCGTCCTCGCCGAGCTGGCCGAGCAGGATTACGAGCTGCCCAAGGTGATCATGCAGTACCGCTCCCTGAGCAAGCTCAAGAGCACCTACACCGACAAGCTGCCGGAGCAGATCAACCCGCGCACCGGGCGCATCCACACCAGCTACCACCAGGCGGTGGCGGCGACCGGCCGGCTGTCCTCCAGCGACCCGAACCTGCAGAACATCCCGATCCGTACCGCCGAAGGCCGGCGCATCCGCCAGGCCTTCGTCGCGCCCAAGGGCTACCAGTTGCTGGCGGCGGACTACTCGCAGATCGAACTGCGCATCATGGCCCACCTGGCCAAGGACGAAGGCCTGCTGGACGCCTTCCGCCATGACCGCGACGTGCACCGCGCCACTGCCGCCGAAGTCTTCGGCGTGCCGCTGGAAGAGGTCACCTCCGACCAGCGCCGCAGCGCCAAGGCGATCAACTTCGGCCTGATCTACGGCATGAGCGCCTTCGGCCTGGCCAAGCAGATCGGCGTCGAGCGCAAGGAGGCCCAGGCCTACATCGACCGCTATTTCGCCCGCTACCCGGGCGTGCTGGCCTACATGGAACGCACCCGCGCCCAGGCCGCCGAGCAGGGCTTTGTCGAAACCCTGTTTGGTCGTCGCCTGTACCTGCCGGAAATCGCCTCGAAGAACGGCGCCATGCGCAAGGCCGCCGAACGCACCGCGATCAACGCACCGATGCAGGGAACGGCTGCGGACATCATGAAGCGCGCCATGGTGGCTGTGGATAACTGGCTGCAGGAAAGCGGCATCGATGCCCGCGTCATCCTCCAGGTACACGACGAACTGGTCCTGGAAGTGCGCGAGGACCTGGTGGATCAGGTCCGCGATGGCATTCGGCCACTGATGAGCGGCGCGGCGGAACTGGACGTACCGCTGGTCGTCGAAGCCGGTGTCGGGGCGAACTGGGACGAGGCGCACTGACGACTGGACGAACGGTCACAAGGCCCGCCAGCCGGGCCTTCTGGCACGATTGTTCAGGCCCTTCGGAGGCGGCCTGAAAAAATCTTTTGTGACCCGCTGAACTTTCCCGCGCGGAGCCGAGTCAGAACTCGTGAATGGCTGGTGAAGCCCTTCGATGCTCCTTTGCAGTGTTTAGTGTTGGCAGATTACTGGACCCCGCCCTAGCGGTCCGGACTTAAACCCCGAACTTCCCCCTCCCCATACGAAGCTCGGGGTTTTTTTTGCCTGCGATTTGGCCTCAGGCCTCCTCGCCGGCCTCCTCTTCTTCCTCGTCCAGCAGCCCCAGCCAACCGGCCAGGACCAGCTGTGCCTCCTCCACGCCCTGGCGCTTGGGTGCCGAGAACAGCTGCAGGGTGGCGACATCGCCCCAGCCGTCGAGGATTTCCTTGCGGGTCTTGAGCAGCGCGTTCTTCGCCGCGCCGTAGGCCAGCTTGTCGGCCTTGGTCAGCAGCACGTGGATCGGCAGCTGGCTGGCCTGCGCCCAGTCGAGCATCAGGCGGTCGAAATCGGTCAGCGGGTGGCGGATATCCATCATCAGCACCACGCCGGCTAGCGCATTGCGGCTGGAGAGATAAGCTTCCAGGTGCTGCTGCCAGTGCAGCTTCAGCGGGATCGGCACCTTGGCGTAGCCGTAGCCGGGCAGGTCGACCAGGCGGCGTTCGTCATCCAGGCGGAAGAAGTTCAGCAACTGGGTGCGGCCGGGGGTCTTGGAGGTCCGCGCCAGGTTCGCGTGGGTCAGCGCGTTCAGCGCGCTGGACTTGCCCGCGTTGGAGCGGCCGGCGAAGGCGACTTCCAGGCCGGAGTCTTCCGGGCACTGGTTCACCTTGGCGGCGGAAATGAGGAAAGTGGCCTGTTGGCAGAGGCCGAGAATCGGGTTTTTCGTAGCGTTATTCGAGGACATGGGTAACTTCGCGGCGGGTGCGACGCGGTGTCGCGGGGGGCGGTTTCGTTTCCGTTTGGGCATCTGAAGTATATAATGCCGCGGATTTTGTGTGCGCTTTATCCCCCAGGGTCGAGCCACACGGGAACGTTGGAGTCCGCGCAATCAAGAACGCGGATGTTCCCTGCGATGAGGATAATCATGAAGAAACTGCTGTTCGCAGCCATCGTTGCCGCGCTGGCATCCAGCGCCCTGGCGGCCCAGGATCCGGAAGCCGTTTTCAACAGAGCCTGTGGCGCCTGCCACAATGGTCAGTTGCCAATGGCGCCGAAAAAGGGCGACGCCGCCGCTTGGAAGCCACGCCTGGACAAGGGCATGGACACGCTGGTGCAACATGTGACCAACGGTTTCAACGCGATGCCGCCTCGCGGCCTGTGCACCGACTGCAGCGCCGAGGATTACCAGACAATTATCCAGTGGATGTCGAAGTAACTCCCAGGCCTTACTCTTTCACCCTTAGCCGTTATTGGATTAGCTGATGAACAAATTGATCGTGAGTCTGCTGTTGACCCTGGGTCTTGTCGGTGTGGCGAACGCCGCTGGCGATGCCAAGGCCGGTCAGGCGAAAGCTGCTGTCTGTGGTGCCTGCCACGGCGCCGATGGCAACAGCATGGCGCCCAACTTCCCGAAACTGGCCGGGCAGGGTGAGCGTTACCTGCTCAAGCAGATGCACGACATCAAGGACGGCAAGCGGACCGTGCTGGAAATGACCGGCCTGCTGACCAACCTCAGCGATGAGGACCTGGCAGACATCGCCGCCTACTTCTCCAGCCAGAACCCCAGCGTCGGCGCCGCCGATCCCAAGCTGGTCGCCCAGGGTGAGGCCCTGTTCCGCGGCGGCAAGCTCGCCGAAGGCATGCCGGCCTGCACCGGTTGCCACAACCCGGCTGGTCAGGGCAACGCCGAAGCCGGCTTCCCGCACCTGGGTGGCCAGCACGCGGCCTACACCGCCAAGCAGCTGACCGCCTTCCGCGAAGGCGAGCGCACCAACGACGGCGACGCCATGATCATGCGCAGCATCGCCGCCAAGCTGTCCAACAAGGACATCGCCGCGATCTCCAGCTACATCGAAGGCCTGCACTAAGCAGCCCTTGTGGCGGAAACGCCAGATCGAAAATCTGCTTCGAAAAAAAGGGTGGCTCAGGCCGCCCTTTTTTGCATCCGCCCCCACTACAATGCTGGAACCGTGTCTGGCCCCTCCGGTCAAACCGCTTCATCCCGCCGCGTGCAGCGTGGCGGTTCCGCTCAGCCAAGGAGTGAACCATGCGTAACCTGATTTTCACCGCCGCTCTTGCCCTCGCCGGCCTGTTCGCCGTCAACGCGAACGCCGCCGACTTCGAAGCGGGCAAGAACTACACCGAGCTGAACCAGGCCGTCCCGGTCTCCCAGCCCGGCAAGATCGAGGTGGTGGAGCTGTTCTGGTACGGCTGCCCGCATTGCTACGCGTTCGAACCGACCATCAACCCGTGGGTCGAGAAGCTGCCGGCCGACGTTCACTTCGTGCGCATTCCGGCCATGTTCGGCGGCCTGTGGAACATCCACGGCCAGCTGTTCCTGACCCTGGAATCCATGGGCGTGGAGAAGAAGGTGCACCACTCGATCTTCGAGAAGCTGCACAACAACCCGAAAGCCCTGACCACCCCGGAAGAAATGGCTGACTTCGTCGCCGAACAGGGCGTGGACAAGGACAAGTTCCTGAGCACCTACAACTCCTTCGCCATCAAGGGCCAGATCGAGAAGGCCAAGAAACTGGCGATGGCCTACCAGATCAGCGGCGTGCCGACCCTGGTGGTCAATGGCAAGTACCGCTTCGACATCGGCTCGGCCGGTGGCCCGGACGAGGCGCTGCAGCTGGCTGACCAGTTGATCGCCAAGGAACGCGCCGACGCCAAGGCCGCTCAGTAAGGTCCGACGACGATGCTGCGCCGGCGGACTCGTGATCGTGTCGCGGGGGCCTGCGTCCCGCGGGTGAATGCCGCCCATGGGACACCCGCCGGCCTGCCCGACGACGGTCGGCTCCGCCTGCTCAGCTTCAACATCCAGGTAGGGATCAGTACCGAAAGGTACCGCCACTACCTGACCCGCGGCTGGCAGCACCTGCTGCCGGCCGCCGGGCGCGCCAGCAACCTGCAGCGCATCGGCGAACTGCTCCACGACTACGACGTGGTCGCCCTGCAGGAAGCCGACGGCGGCAGCATCCGCTCCGGCAACATCAACCAGGTCGAACACCTGGCCCAGCTCGGTGCCTTCCCCTACTGGTACCAGCAGCTCAACCGCAATCTCGGGCGCATCGCCCAGCACAGCAACGGCCTGCTCAGCCGCCTGCAGCCCACCGCCCTGGAAGACCACCCGTTGCCCGGCCCGCCCGGACGCGGCGCGATCCTCATGCGCTTCGGCGAAGGCCGTGACGCGCTGGCCGTGGTGATGATGCACCTGGCCCTCGGCGCGCGGACCCGCACCCGCCAGCTCGCCTACATCCGTGAGCTGCTGCAGGATTACCGCCACCATGTGCTGATGGGCGACATGAACACCCATGCCACCGACCTGCTGGAAAGCTCGCCGCTGCGCGACCTCCAGCTCATCGCCCCGCAGGTCGAGGCCACATTCCCCAGCTGGCGCCCACAGCGCTGCCTGGACCACATCCTGCTCAGTTCCGAGCTGGCGCTGGAACGCGTCAGTGTCCTCCCGCACCCGATTTCCGACCACCTGCCCGTGGCCGTGGAAATCCGCCTGCCGGATGCCCTGCGTTCGTCCTCGTCGCTCGCCTTGCGCGGCGAGGCCCCTGAATGAGTCGCGACGACGACCAGCGCTGGAAACAGAAGTACCTGGACAACCTCGAGCAGCAGGAAAAGCTCGAGCGCCGCTGGGATGCCCGTCTCGACCTTCTGCGTCGCGGACTGGTGCGCAGCAGCCTGGCCGCTGAAGGCAGCGACAAGGCGGTGGACGCGTGCATGAAGGAGCTGCGCGAGGTATTGCGCCGCGACGAGATGGACGCCGGCCTGTCGCGCCTGATCCCGCAGCTGGAAAAGGCCGTGCTCGACTCCGAGCAGCGCCGCCAGCAGCGCGTCGAGCAGAACATCGCCGCGCTGGGCCAGCTGTCGCAACAACTGCTGTCCCTGGACATGCCGGGTGACGTACGCAAGCCACTCAAGCGCCTGGCCAAGGACATTCCCAGCCGTGGCAGCTCCTCCCGTGAATTGCCGGCCCTGCTGGCCGAACTGAGCCGCCTGCAGCGCCAGGTGCTGGATCATTTCGGCAATGGTGGCGGCGAGCAGCGCCCCGGCTTCCTGCAACGGCTGTTCGGCAGCCGGGACAACGACGACGCAGACTTGCCGGAATCGCTGCCCACTGCGCCCGCCGCAACGGCAGAGGCAGCGCCCTTCGACGAAGTAGTGGTGGATGAACCTGTGCCCGCCGTCGGGCAACCTGCTGCACCTGCACCTGCACCTGCCGCGTCGGTGGTCGCTGAGGCGGTTGCCGAGCCCGTCATGGAGCGGGCCGGCGCCCTTGCCACGGCCTCTGCGCCAGAGCCCGTCGCCGCACTGTCCCCGGCCGCGCCGGGCGAAGCTTTCGCCATGGCGGAAGTGCTGGTCCCGGCGCGCGTGGCAGAGTCTGTCGCCCGCGACGATTCCAAGCTGCTCGACAGCCTGCCGGTGCCGCCCGGCCTGTTCGGCACGCCGGAAGACGCGCGACAGGCCAACGATCCCTACGCCCTGCCGCCGTGCCCGGAGCCCGGTTACAGCGCTGTGGCGCCACACATCGAGGCGAGCCTGCTGCGCCTGCTGGACGAGATGCACCTGCCGGCCGCCCAGCAGATCCAGGCCGAGGAGCTGCGCTCGCGCATCCATGGCAGCCTCAACTGGTACGAACTGGTGCCGGTGCTGGACGACCTGGGCGTCCTGGTGCTGTCTCTCAACGACAGCGGCCAGCGCGAGTTCGAAGGCTACCTGCACCAGCTCAACGAACGCCTGGGCACCTTCCTCGACGGCCTGCAGGCGGTCCAGGAGAATCACAGCGGCTCCAGCTCCAGCGCCCGCGACCTTGACGATACCCTGCGTGAACAGGTCAGCGGCCTGAAGGAAAGCGTGCTCGAAGCCACCGACCTTGAGGGCCTCAAGCGCAATGTCGAGTCGCGCCTGCAGGGCCTGGTCGGCACCATGGACCGCTTCCGCGAGGAGCGCGAAGTCCGTGAGCGCGAGGTGGGCGAGCGCATCCAGTCGCTGGTGACCCGCGTCACCAGCATGGAAGAGGAGGCCCGCACCTTCCAGGCGAATATCGAGGACCAGCGCCAGAAGGCCATGACCGATGCCCTGACCGGCCTGCCCAACCGCGCCGCGCTGAGCGAGCGGCTGGAGCTGGAGGTCTCGCGCTGGGAGCGCTACGGCGGTGACCTGCTGCTGGCGGTGCTCGACGTCGACCACTTCAAGCGCATCAACGACGACTTCGGCCACCTTGCCGGTGACAAGGTGCTGAAGATCATCGCCAACGAACTGGCCAAGCGCGTGCGCAAGACCGATTTCATCGCCCGCTACGGCGGCGAGGAGTTCGTCGTGCTGCTGCCCGCCACGCCGCTGGACGGCGGACAGCAACTGCTCGACGTGCTGCGCGGCGCCATCGAAGCCTGCCCGTTCCACTTCAAGGGCGAACGCCTGAGCATCACCTGCTCGGCGGGCCTGACGGCGTTCCGCGAAGGCGAGCGCGCCGAAGCCGTGTTCGAGCGCGCCGACCAGGCGCTGTACCGTGCCAAGCGCGGTGGGCGCAATCGCCTGGAAGTCGACTGAGCGCGATTCTTTCCCTGTAGGAGCGGGCCATGCCCGCGATCGCGCGCATGTCGCGCTCCTACAGAAAGAGATTTCAATCACACCGGAAATTCTTGACGAACGAAAGAACATAGGTTTTGATTCGCACACTTATCTTTCGAATCGAAACTTGATCGTTCATGTCGAAACGCAACACACCTCAACGCCGCCACGACATCCTGGCGCTGCTCGCCGAACAGGGCGAAGTCAGCGTGGACGATCTCGCGCGCCGCTTCGCCACCTCCGAGGTGACCATCCGCAAGGACCTGGCTGCCCTGGAAGGCAACGGCCTGCTGCTGCGTCGCTACGGTGGCGCGGTGCCGATGCCCCATGAGCTGATCGCCGAGCCGAGCCAGCCGCTGTCGCGCTACAAGCAGGCCATCGGCCGCGCCGCGGCTGCCTGCATCCGCGAGCACGCGCGGATCATCATCGACAGCGGCAGCACCACCGCCGCGCTGATCCCGGAGCTGGGCCGCAAGCCCGGCCTGGTGGTGATGACCAATTCCCTGAGCGTGGCCAATGCCCTGCGCGAGCTGGAGCGCGAACCGGTGCTACTGATGACCGGCGGCACCTGGGACCCGCACTCGGAGTCGTTCCAGGGCCAGGTGGCCGAACAGGTGCTGCGCTCCTACGATTTCGATCAGCTGTTCATCGGCGCCACCGGGCTCGACCTGGAGCGGGGCACGACGACCTTCAACGAACTGCTGGGCCTGAGCCGGGTCATGGCCGAGGTCGCCCGCGAGGTGATCGTCATGGCCGAGGCCGACAAGCTGGGCCGGCGCATTCCCAACCTGGAGCTGCCGTGGAGCAGCGTCCAGACCCTGATTACCGACGAACGCCTGAGCGATGAAGCGTTCGAACTGATCCAGGCGCGCGGCGTGAAAGTGATCCGCGCGCGCTGCGAAGACTGACAGGAGACCCAAGCCATGTGTGGAATCGTAGGCGCCATCGCCGAGCGCAATATCACCCCGATCCTCGTCGAAGGCCTCAAGCGCCTGGAATACCGTGGCTACGACAGCGCCGGTGTGGCGGTGATCGACAATAGCGGTGCGCTGGATCGCCGCCGCCGCGCCGGCAAGGTTTCCAGTCTCGAACAGGCCATTACCGAGCAGCCGCTGCTCGGTCGCCTGGGCATCGCCCACACCCGCTGGGCCACCCACGGCGCGCCCACCGAGGCCAACGCCCACCCGCACTTTTCCCATGGCGAGGTGGCGGTGGTGCACAACGGCATCATCGAGAACTTCGAGCCCCTGCGTGAAATGCTCAAGGCGCGCGGCTACGAGTTCACCTCACAGACCGACACCGAGGTCATCGCCCACCTGCTGCACCTGCGCCTGGGTGAGCTGGGCGACCTGAGCGTCGCGCTCAAGGCGGTGGTCAAGGAACTGCACGGTGCCTATGGCCTGGCGGTGATCAGCAGCAAGCAACCCGACCGCATCCTCGCCGCACGCAGCGGCAGCCCGCTGGTGGTGGGCCTGGGGCATGGCGAGAACTTCCTCGCTTCCGACCAACTGGCGCTGCGCCAGGTCACTGACCGCTTCATCTACCTGGAAGAAGGCGACATCGCCGAAATCCGTCGCGACGGCCTGCAGCTGTGGGACGTGAAGGGCAACCCGGTGCAGCGCGAGGAAGTGCGCTACCACGAAGGCGCCGAGGCGGCCGACAAGGGCGGCTATCGCCACTTCATGCTCAAGGAGATTCACGAGCAGCCCGCCGTGGTACAGCGCACCCTGGAAGGCCGCCTGGGTGCCCAGCAGGTGCTGGTGGACAACTTCGGCCCGCAGGCCCGCGAACTGCTGGCCAAGGTGCGCACCGTGCAGATCGTCGCCTGCGGCACCAGCTACCACGCCGGCATGGTCGCCCGATACTGGCTGGAGAGCCTGACCGGCATTCCCTGCCAGGTCGAAGTCGCCAGCGAGTTCCGCTACCGCAAGGTCGCGGTGCATCCGGACTCCCTGTTCGTCACCATCTCCCAGTCCGGCGAGACCGCCGACACCCTGGCCGCGCTGCGCTACGCCAAGGAGCTGGGCTTCCTGTCCAGCCTGGCGATCTGCAACGTCGCCACCAGTTCGCTGGTGCGCGAGTCGGACATGACCCTGCTGACCAACGCCGGCCCGGAAATCGGCGTGGCCTCCACCAAGGCCTTCACCACCCAGCTGGTCGCCCTGCTGCTGCTGACCCTGGGCATCGGCCAGGTGCAGAAGCGCCTGGGCGACGGCGTCGAAGCCGAGCTGGTGAACGAGCTGCGCCGCCTGCCGACCCACCTGGAAGAAGCCCTGTCCATGGACAAGGTGGTGGAGAAGATCAGCGAGCTGTTCGCCGAGAAGCACCACACCCTGTTCCTCGGCCGTGGCGCCCAGTACCCGGTAGCGATGGAAGGCGCGCTGAAGCTCAAGGAAATCTCCTACATCCACGCCGAGGCCTACCCGGCCGGCGAGCTCAAGCACGGCCCGCTGGCGCTGGTCGACGCCGACATGCCGGTGGTCACCGTAGCGCCGAACAACGAGCTGCTGGAGAAGCTCAAGTCCAACCTGCAGGAAGTCCGCGCCCGTGGCGGCGAGCTGGTGGTCTTCGCCGAAGGCGGCAGCGGCATCAGCGATGGCGAAGGCACCCACGTGGTGGGCATGCCGGCGATCCACGACTGCCTGGCGCCGATTCTCTACACCGTGCCGCTGCAGCTGCTGTCCTACTACGTCGCCGTGCTCAAGGGCACCGACGTCGACCAGCCGCGCAACCTGGCCAAATCGGTCACCGTGGAATAAGCCGTGACGGTGGAATAAGCCGATAAGCGTTCAGACGTGCGACGAGAAAGGTCCCTTCGGGGGCCTTTTTTCGTTTCAGGGCGTGGAAATTCAGGGGGAAAGGCGAGGGGACGGATCAACATTCCCCCGGTGCCTGCACGTCCGGGGGTGTGGACGGGGCACCGAGGCCAGGCGGCAGAGGCCGCTACACGAGGGGAATGGAAATCGACCTTGTCTTGTGGACAAGGTCGGGCTCCGGCCCTGCGAGGGGTACCTGACAAGTCTCCCGCAGGGCGGGGAGCGCGCCAACGATAGAAGCTGGCTAGTGGCCGGTCAATCGGAAACGACAAACGCGCGTTCGCAAGTGTCCGATATTCGAACCAAAAGGGCCGGTCGGGACCGCGGATTTCGTTAGCCGGCTATCGGAGGCGTCTATACTGTTTCTGATTGTGTCCGGGAAAACTCCGCTCCTGGAGCGACGCTCGGGCACGGACGGCAGAAGGATTTCCGTCCATCAAGACGGGACGCTGTTCCAACTGACAAGAGAATCCCCATGAACACACCTGCCGTACCGCAATACTCCGCCCACGAGCGTCGCTCGCGCATCCTCGCCATCGTCGGCGCTTCGTCGGGCAACCTGGTGGAGTGGTTCGACTTCTACGTCTACGCCTTCACCGCGCTGTACTTCGCCCACGCCTTCTTCCCCTCGGACGATCCGACGGTGCAGCTGCTCAACACCGCCGGGGTATTCGCCGCGGGCTTCCTGATGCGTCCGATCGGCGGCTGGCTGTTCGGCCGCATCGCCGACAAGAAGGGCCGCAAGACCGCGATGATGATCTCGGTGCTGATGATGTGCGGCGGCTCGCTGGCGATTGCGGTGATGCCGACCTACGCCACCATCGGCGTCGCGGCGCCGGCGCTGCTGCTGCTGGCGCGGCTGTTCCAGGGCCTTTCCGTGGGAGGCGAGTACGGCACCAGCGCGACCTACATGAGCGAAGTGGCGCTCAAGGGCCAGCGCGGCTTCTTCGCTTCCTTCCAGTACGTGACCCTGATCGGCGGCCAGCTGCTGGCCGTGCTGGTGGTGGTGGTCCTGCAGCAACTGCTGACCACCGACGAGCTGAAGGAATGGGGCTGGCGGATTCCCTTCGTGGTCGGCGCGATCACTGCGGTGATCGCCTTCTACCTGCGTCGTTCGCTGCACGAGACGGCCAAGGAGTCGAACCTCAACCGCAAGGAGTCGGGCACCCTCTCCGAACTGTTCACCCACCACAAGCGCGCCTTCTTCACCGTGCTCGGCTTCACCGCCGGCGGCTCGCTGATCTTCTACACCTTCACCACCTACATGCAGAAATACCTGGTGAACACCGCCGGCATGGACCCGAAGGTGGCCAGCGGCGTGATGACCTTCGCGCTGTTCTGCTACATGTGCATGCAGCCGCTGTTCGGCGCACTGTCCGACCGCATCGGCCGCAAGACCTCGATGCTCTGGTTCGGCGCTCTCGGGCTGATCTTCACCTGGCCGATCCTTTCCGCGCTGAAGGCGGTGAGCAGCCCGTACCTGGCCTTCGTGCTGATCATCGCGGCCATGGCCATCGTCAGCCTGTACACCTCGATCAGCGGCCTGATCAAGGCGGAGATGTTCCCGCCGCAGATTCGCGCCCTGGGCGTGGGCCTGTCCTACGCGGTGGGCAACGCGATCTTCGGCGGCTCGGCCGAATACGCCGCGCTGGGCCTGAAGACCATGGGCATGGAAGAGGTGTTCTACCTCTACGTTTCGGTCATGTGCGGCGTAGCGCTGGTGGTTTGCCTGCTGCTGCCGGACCTGCGCAAGGTCAGCTACCTCAACGACGAGGACTGACCTGCGCCGGCGGCGCTAGTCGTTGCCCCGGCCGCGCAGGGCGTGGTCGGGCAGCGACAGGGCGATCAGCAGGGCGAGGGCGCCGAAGCCCGCGTTGATCAGGAACAGGTGCCCGAATACCCCATCCAGCGTGAGCCGCTGCGCCTCGTGGCCGGCTCCGCTGAGGCTGGCCAGCAGTGCGCTGGTCGACAGACCATGACCCGCCGAGCCCGCCAGCGGCTGCAGCATCGCCAGCAGCAGCGCGGACATCAGCGCGATCCCCACCGCTCCGCCCAGTGAGCGGAACAGCGTGATGTTGCTGGTCGCCACGCCCAGGTGTTTCGTCTCCACCGCGCTCTGCGCCGCTACCAGGCTGGTGGGGAACTGCGTGCCGGCGGCAATGCCGGTGAGCAGCATGCAGACGCCCGAGATGAAGTACGCGCTCGGCGGCGTCAGCGCCAGGCCGGCAATTGCCAGCGGCATCAGCAGCGCGCCACCGACGATCTGCGGCTTGTAGCGGCCGATGATCGCGGTGAGACGGCCGCAGCAGTACGCGCCGATCGGCACGCCCATGGCCAGCGGCAGCAGGTGCAGTGCGGCGCTGTCCGCGCCCGCGCCGGTGACCGACTGGAAGCGCAGCGGCACCAGCACCGACAGCGAGATGACCTGGAAGCTGGCGAAGAAGCTGATCAGCCAGCTCAGGGTGGCTGCGCGAATACCGAACAGGTGCATCGGCACCAGGGGTTCCGGCGCGCGGCGCTCCTGCAGCACGAACAGGGCGATCAGCACCACGGCGGCGACGAACAGCGCGAGCATCTGTGGGTCGTTCCAGCGCGCGCCCTGGCCGACCTCGGTGATCGCCAGCAGCAGGCTGCCCAGGCCTGCGATCATCAGCATCGTGCCGAGGTAGTCGATCACCGGCTTGCGCCCCGGCACCGGCAGGCCGCGCAGGGTCCGGCGCGACACCGCGAGGGCGACCAGGCCCACAGGCAGGTTGATCAGGAACACCCAGCGCCACGACAGGTACTCGGTGAGCAGCCCGCCCAGCACCGGGCCGGCGATGCTCGCCACTGCGTACATGCTGCTGAAGTAGCCCTGGTAGCGGCCGCGTTCGCGCGGCGGGACGATGTCACCAATGATCGCCTGGCTCACCGACATCATGCCGCCGGCGCCGATGCCCTGCAGGACGCGGGCGAGCACCAGCTGCTCCATGCTCTGGGCGGCGCCGCAGAGCAGCGAGGCGACGGTGAACAGGCCGATGGCGAAGAGCATCAGCACGCGGCGGCCGTAGAGATCGCCGAGCTTGCCGTAGATCGGCATGGAGATGGTCATCGCCACCATGTAGCCGGAGATGACCCAGGCCAGCAGGTCGAAATCGCCGAAGCCTGCGGAGATCGCCGGGAGGGAAACGGCGACGATGGTCTGGTCGAGCGCACCGAGGAAGATCGCCAGCATCAGCCCCACCAGCACGGTGCGGACCGCCGGGCGAGGCGCGGAGAAGGTAGTCAAGACAGCCCCCTTGGACGGCAGAGGCCCTCCGGTCGGAAGGCGCGCGGAGGGGGCCACAGTGTAGTGCAATGGAGTGACGATCTGTCACATCGGCATCATCGTTACCGGGCAGGAAAGGCTCTATCTCAGGCTTGGCAACGATAGGTGGCGAAGCGGCTGCTACGCTTGCGTAGCGAACTATTGTTTCGTGCAGGGTCTTTCGTGCACGGGGCCTGTGAATTCTTTTGGAACGCCTCCCGCTGGGGGGCGCTCCACAGCAAAGGAATCGGCAGGTCCACCGCTGCGGTCGGCGCCCGATAGTTTTCCGCGGGCCAGGCCATAGGCGAAGACTATGGAAGTGCTGGTCTATAGTTCTTCAGCCCTGTGACCAGGAGGTTTGCATGAAAGCCAATCTGCCCTCTGAGTTGCTGTCCCTGCAGTTGCCGCTGCGAATCCGCATCGGCGAGGCCCAGGCGTTCGACCTGGGCCCCGACCCGCAGGTAACTCTGGTTGTCCGCGATCCCACGCTGCTGACCGAGATCACCCATCCCAGCCTCGATATCCTCGGTCGCGCCTACGTCGAGAACCGAATGGACATCGAGGGGCCGATGCAGGAAGTGATCGCCACGGCCGACGCCCTGAGCGCCGCGCTGGGTGACGACGACGACGATGCCGACTACGTGCGCGAAAGCCACGACAAGGCCACCGACGCCGAAGCCATCCATTACCACTACGACCTGTCCAACGCGTTCTACCAGCTCTGGCTCGACCCGGAGATGGTGTACTCCTGCGCCTACTTCGAGACCGGCAACGAAAACCTGGCCAGCGCCCAGCTCGCCAAGCTGCGTCACCTGTGCCGCAAGCTGCGCCTGAAACCGGGCGAGAAGCTGCTCGACGTCGGCTGCGGCTGGGGCGGGCTGGCGCGCCTGGCGGCGCGGGAGTTCGGCGCACAGGTGCACGGCATCACCCTCAGCGAGGAGCAGCTCAAGCTCGGCCGCGAGCGGGTCAAGACGGAAGGACTGGAAGGCAAGGTGACCCTGGAATTGCGCGACTACCGTGACCTGCCGCGCGATGGCCGCTACGACAAGGTGGTCAGCGTCGGCATGTTCGAACACGTCGGCCACGCCAACCTGGGCCTCTACTTCCAGCACCTGTACGACGCGGTGCGGCCGGGCGGGCTGGTGATGAACCACGGCATCACCTCCAGCAACACCGACGGCCGCCCGGTCGGGCGCGGCGCGGGTGACTTCATCGACCGCTACGTGTTCCCCCACGGCGAGCTGCCGCACCTGTCGCTGGCCGTCGCCCGCATGAGCGAGGCGGGGCTCGAAGTGGTCGACGTCGAAGGGCTGCGCCTGCACTACGCGCGCACCCTGGACTTCTGGAGCAACAGCCTCGAGGCCAGGCTGGCCGAGGCGGCAAAACTGGTGCCCGACCAGGCCCTGCGCATCTGGCGCCTGTATCTGGCCGGTTGTGCCTACGGCTTCAAGAAGGGCTGGATCAACCTGCACCAGATTCTCGCCAGCAAGCCGCATACCGACGGCGGCCACGAAGTGCCCTGGAGCCGCCGCGACCTCTACGCCTGAGCCTGTTCGTGGCGTGCCATCGGGCCCGGCTTGCCGGGCCCGATGTCTTTACGGCGCGCAGCAAAAGGCTTGCATCGGGGGGCCGGGGAGGCTAAACCGCCTTTCCCCACTGACTCTTTGGTAGATGAATCATGGTGAATTTCTTCCCGGACCTGTCCCTCGTCGAACTCTCGCCCGCGCAGGCGCCCTGGCCACTGTTGCTCAAGGCCGACCCCAGCCGCGAACAGATCGAGAGCTACCTGCCCGATTCCCGCCTGCTGGCGCTGAACGAGGCGGATTCCGTGCGCGGTGTGCTGACGCTGACTCCCCGCGAGTCCGGCGTCGCCGAGATCACCAGCCTCGCGGTCGAAGACGAATGGCAGGAGCGCGGCCTGGGCCGCCGCCTGCTGCTGGCGGCCATCGAGCAGGCGCGCGAGGCAGGCCTGCAGCGTCTGACCATCGCCACCGGCAACTCCAGCCTGGCCCAGCTCGGCCTGTACCAGCGCCTGGGCTTCCGCATCGTCGGCATCGAGCCGGATCACTTCGTGCGGCATTACCCCGAGCCGATCTACGAGAACGGCATCCAGTGCCGCGACCAGATTCGCCTGGCGCTCGACCTCGGCGCCTAGTCGCGCACCCAGCGGCTCACCGCCACCGCATCGTGGGCGTGCAGGCTTTCCGCATGCACCACGCGCACCTCGAAGCCTGACACCTCTTCGCGCTGCAACAGCGCCCGGTGCAGCCGGCGTGCGGCATCCTCGCAGAACATCAGGTTCTGCCCATTGGCCAGGGCGAACGCCTGTTCGTCGGCGCGCTTGACTGCCGTCTGCACGGCGGTGCCGAGGGCGTCTTCGGCGTGGTCGATCAGCTCGCTGAAAGCGAATGCCGGTGCGGTCGGGTCGAGTCTCAGGTTCAGCTGTGCCTCGCTGCGCTGGCTGTGCGGCGTGGCGACTATGCCCTGCGGGCTGCCGAGCCAGGCGCGGACCTCGCTGGCCTTCAGCGGGCGGTCGGCGAAGTCGGCGTCGAAGTGCTCCTGGATCAGCTGGCGCGCCAGCGCCGCCGAGCACGGGCAGGTCGAGGAGTAGGGCAGATTCAGGTGCAACTCCAGGTGCAGCGCATCGTCCTCCAGCTGCGCGTGGATCTCGCAGGCGTAGCGCTTCCAGCCGCTCAGCGGGCTGACCAGTGCCGGGCGTCGCAGCAGCAGTTCGAAACGCAGCGTCAGGCTGGCGCGCCGGGAAAGCTGCGCGTGGCTCCTGAGGAACTGCCTGAGCAGGTCACGCAGCAGCGCCGGTGAAAGCTCCGCATCCGCCAGCGCCTCCAGCGCCAGGTACAGCCGCGACATGTGGATGCCGCGCGCGTCGGCTTCGTCGAGGCTGACGCCGGCGTCGGCATAGGCGGCAACGCGCTCGCCAGCGATACGCAGCGGCACGGCGATGCCTTGCATGCCGACCCAGTCGAGCGGGATGGGCAGGCGGGTGGATTGGCAGGCGATATCGGGGAGCAGGGCGGTCATGGGCGGGTCACGGTCGGCAATTGTTATAATATAACGTATTTGCTTCCCGCCGATCCCGCAATGGGCTCGTCAGCGTTCGTGCTGCTTGCAACCGCTGACCCGGCCGCAGGTCAGGCGCGCACTGTCACCCGTGGAGCTGCTGAAGCGGCTGATGTTGGTCCAGCCGATCCCGCGGCTGGTGCCGACCCACACCTGGCCATCGCTGGTCACCCCGCTGAAGAAGGTCAGCCTGCCGTAGCGCGTGCCGGTCTGCGCCCAACGTCGTCCGCTGCTCGCCTCGAAACCGCGCAGGTAGGTGTCGTGGCCCTGGGTGGCGACGCTGTAGAGATTCCCCGAATCGTCCATGCAGGCCAGCACCGAAGCCGACCAGGCGCAGCGCGCCGGTTCCTCGCCGGGGAAAGGCAGTGGCGCGGACCCGCTGGCGTGGGCGAAGGGAGCGAACAGGCAGAGCAGCAGGGCGCGGCGCAGCATCGAGGGTCTCGGCAGATGGGTGGAGCGAAGCGTCGATATCGCACGTCGGCAGGCTATTGTCGAGCGTGCATTGTTATAATATAACATAAAAGATCACTCCCTTCCGGAGACGGTCATGACCGAACAGGAACTGCTCGCCCAGCCCGGCGAGGCCTACATGAGCGAGGCGCAACAGGGCTATTTCCGCGCACTGCTGCTGGACCAGCGCGACGAACTGCAAGGGCGCATCGAGGAGGAGTTCCAGGCTCTGCAGGACACCGAGCGGGCCAGCGACGAAGCCGATGTCGCCAGCCGCGAGGAGTCGCGCCAGTGGCAACTGCGCCTGCTGGAGCGCGAGAAGAAGCTGCTCGACAAGATCGACCAGGCGCTGGAGCGCCTGGCCCGGGGCGATTACGGCTGGTGCGAGGAAACCGGCGAACCGATCGGTCTGCGCCGCCTGCTGCTGCGCCCCACCGCCTCGCTGTGCATCGAGGCCAAGGAGCGCCAGGAACGGCGCGAACTGCACGTCCGCGAAGCCTGAAATCCCTGGAGATGATCCCCGTGAACGCCCCACTCCCCGTCACCGTCCTGTCCGGCTTCCTTGGCGCCGGCAAGAGCACTCTGCTCAACCATGTGCTGAAGAACCGCGAGGACCTCAAGGTCGCGGTCATCGTCAACGACATGAGCGAAATCAACATCGACGGCCGCGAGGTGCAGCGCGATGTCAGCCTCAACCGTGGCCAGGAGCGCCTCGTGGAGATGAGCAACGGCTGCATCTGCTGCACCCTGCGCGAGGACCTGCTGGAAGAGGTCAGCCGCCTCGCCAGAGAAGGTCGCTTCGACTACCTGCTGATCGAATCCACCGGCATCTCCGAACCGCTGCCGGTGGCCGAGACCTTCACCTTCCGCGACGAGCAGGGCCGCAGCCTGTCTGACCTGGCGCGGCTGGACACGCTGGTCACGGTGGTCGACGGGCTGAACTTCCTCGCCGACTACCAGGGCGCCGACAGCCTCGCCGAGCGTGGTGAAACCCTGGGCGAGGACGACGAGCGCTCACTCAGCGACCTGCTGGTGGAGCAGGTGGAGTTCGCCGACGTGATCCTGGTGAGCAAGATCGACCTGATCGGTAGCGCCGAGCGTGACGAGTTGCTGGCGATCCTGCGCCGGCTCAACCCGGACGCCGACATCCAGCCCATGGTCATGGGCCAGGTGCCGCTGGCGAGCATCCTCGACACCGGCCGCTTCGACTTCCAGCGCGCCGAGCGGGCGCCGGGCTGGCTCAAGGAACTGCGCGGCGAGCACCTGCCGGAGACCGAGGCCTATGGCATCTCCTCGGATGTCTACCGGGCGCGCCGGCCCTTCCACCCGCAGCGCTTCCACGACTTCCTCGCCCGGCCCTGGAGCAACGGCCGGCTGCTGCGCTCCAAGGGCTTCTTCTGGCTCGCCAGCCGCTACCGCGAGGCCGGTAGCTGGTCCCAGGCCGGCGGCCTGATGCGTCATGGCCTGGCCGGGCGCTGGTGGCGCTTCGTCCCGCGCGAGCACTGGCCGCAGGACACCACCGAGCTGCAGGGCGTGCTGCGCCACTGGCGCGAAGACAGCGGCGATTGCCGCCAGGAACTGGTGTTCATCGGTCAGAACCTGGACTTCCCGCAGCTGTTCGCCGAACTGGACGACTGCCTGCTCGACGAAGAAGAAATGGCCGCCGGCACCACCGCCTGGAAACGCCTGCCCGATCCCTTCGAACCCTGGGAGGCCGGCGCCTGATGCTCGCCCTCGAAACCCCCGTCTGGCCGCGCCAGGTGCTCAGCGACGATCCGCAGGTGCTCGCCGAAGTGCTCAAGGAAGACGTCAACCTGGCCGTCTGGCAACGCACGCTGTACCCGGAAATCAGCAGCTTCGCCGGTTGGCTGGGGACCCAGGCGCTGGACCTGACGCAGAGCCTCGAGGTGGTCGATGAGCGCGTCGAACTGGGCGACCTGCTGCGCCAGTACGCCATGCTCGACGGCTGCACGCTGTTTCGCAGCGACCTGCAATGGCTGGCCGAAGCCTTCGCCTGCCTGACCGGTGCGCAGCGCATCGGCCTGCGCCTGCGCAGCCTGGACAAGGCCATGTGTCCGCGCTTCCACGTCGATCACGTACCGCTGCGCCTGGTCACGACCTACTCGGGCCCCGCCAGCCAATGGCTGGAGGAGTGGGCCATGGCCCGCGCACGGCTGGGCGATGCGGCGGCCGAACCGGTCAGCCGGGCGGAGATTCGCGAGATGGCCGCCGGCGACGTGGGGCTGTTCAAGGGCGAGAAATGGGCCGGCAATCTCGGCGGCGGCATCGTCCACCGCTCGCCGCTGCCGGCGCCGGGTGAGCGACGCCTGCTGCTCACGCTCGACTGGCTCGGCTGAGGTTTCGCGCGGGCAAAAAAATGGGCCGCCCGGGGAGAGCGGCCCAATTCACCAAGATCATGTCCGGCGTGGGGTGCCGGGAGGGTGTGAGGTACCCGACGTCAGTAAGCCCGAGCCGTGTGACAGGGCGATGACCGTTACTGCGGTTTGCGCCAGTGGCCGTTGCTCTGTTGTTCGCAGAAGGGCTGGAGGACGCGCGCGTCGCTGGCCACGCCGTAGTAGTGGATGTCCTGGCGATAGGGCACGCCCTGGGTCTGGGCGTTCTCGCAGACACCGAAGGCGCCGCTGGGGCAATTCTCGGCGTAGGTCACCTCGACCTTCTGGTCCTTGAGCTGCGGCTGGCAGAAACCCTCGCGGAAGAGTTTTTCCGGAATGGTGCGATTCTGCTGGCAGACCTTCACGTCGACGTCCTTGCCCTGGGTGTGCACCACGCAGGCCTCGCCGTGGGCGAGCAGGGGCAGGCAGGCGAGGGCGAGAGGCAGCAACAGGCGCATGATCGATCCGGGGTTGGCGAAAGAAAGCCGCGACTCTAGCGCTTTTCCCGGCGAGCGTCAGGCGGCACCATGGGCGAATGTTGAAGCAGATCCCGACTCATCTCATCGCCGGCCCCCTCGGGGCGGGCAAGACCAGCCTGCTGCAGGACTTGCTGGGGCAACGCCCGGCGGGAGAGCGCTGGGCCGTGCTGGTCAACGAATTCGGCCAGGTCGGCCTGGATGCCGCGTTGTTGTCCCGTGACGACGACGGCATCGCCCTGGGCGAAGTCGCCGGCGGCTGTCTGTGCTGCGTGAACGGCGCACCGTTCCAGGTCGGCCTCGGCCGGCTGCTGCGCAAGGCCAGGCCGCAACGGCTGTTCATCGAGCCCTCCGGCCTCGGCCATCCCGCGCAACTGCTGGCGCAACTGCGCGCCGCGCCCTGGCAGGGCGTGCTGGCGGTGCAGCCGCTGGTGATGGTGCTCGATGCTGCCGCACTGGCCGCCGGGCAGCCCTTGCCCGAGGCGCAGCAGTTGGCGCTGGGCGAGACGGCGCTGCTGCTGATGAACAAGTCCGAAGCGCTGGATGACGCGGCGCGTGCGGCCCTGGTGGCGCGCTTGCCGGAGGCGGCGTTGCGCTGGACGACCCACGGCCGATTACTGCTGGGCGAGCTGCCGAGTACCCCGATTGAAGTGACGGGCGCTGATTTGCCGCAGGGCGCTTCGTCCATCGAACCGGCGATGCTGTTGCGTCGAGAGTCGCCGCTGCGTCAGGTGCGCGTTGAAGAGGGCCGACAGGCGGTCGGATGGCGCTTCCACCGTGACTGGCGCTTCCGCACGGCCGAGCTGGACGCCTGGCTGGCCGGGCTTCCCGGCCTGTTGCGGGCCAAGGCGGTGCTGCACGGCGAGGACGCCTGGCTGGCCTGCAACCGTACCGTTGGTCCGGCGCCGTGGACGCCCAGCGCCTGGCGCAAGGACAGCCGGATAGAGCTGATTCTGGCTGCGGAACTTGATCCACAGGGCTTGCAGGACGACCTTTTGCGCTGTGCCATCGCGCCGATCTGACAGATAAGGTTGCCCTCGCGTAACGAGTGAATGATAATAATTATCAGCAGATACTGCTTCGTGAACTCTTCCCGCAGGCTTTCTCATGTCGTTATCTCAACCGCGCAAAGCGGCGGACCCCGTTCCTGCCGTGGACGCTGAGGAACAGCTGTTCACTTCCGCCACGGCGGATGACAGCGCCCATTTGCCCAGCGTGAACGCCCAGCGCGTCAATGAGGCCACCCTGCGACTCGTCAGCTGCGCGGGTCCCCGTCGTGACGAGGAAGTGGTTCCCGAAGAGGTCCTGATTCCCTATGCCGCGCCGGTCGAAGGCGTGGAAGAGGGCGAGCAACCGCCGCCCCCCAGTGGCTGGTGGAAGTCCTCGGGCCTGGCGATCGCCATGCACGTGGCCATCGTCGCCGCGCTGGTCTGGGTGATGCCCACCCCGGCCGAGCTGAATCTGGGCGCGGGCGAGATGCCCAAGGCCATGCAGGTGAGTGTCGTCACCCTGCCGCCCAAGCCTGAAGTGCAGCAGCCGCCCGCTGCTGCGCCGACCCCGCCGCCGCCCGAGCCCGAACCGCCGAAGCCGATCGAGCCGCCCAAGCCGGTGGAAAAGCCCAAGCCCAAACCCAAGCCGCCCGAGAAGGCCGTGCCCAAGGTTTCGCCCAAGCCCAAGCCGAAACCCAAGCCCGAGCCGGACCCGGAGCCCGCCGAGGAAGCTGCCGCGCCGCCGACTCCGGCCGCACCGCCGCCGCCCGCCGCGCCGACCGTTGGCCAGTTCACCCAGGGCGCCCAGGCCGCGCCCACCGGTTCGCAAGGCCCCGCTGGCCTGCCCACCGGCAGCCTGAACGACAGCGACATCAAGCCGCTGCGCATGGACCCGCCGGTCTACCCGCGCATGGCGCTGAACCGTGGCATCGAGGGGCGAGTCAAGGTGCTGTTCACCATCACCAGCGATGGCCGCATCGCCGACATCCAGGTGCTGGAGTCCACGCCGCCGCGCATGTTCGACAACGCCGTGCGCGATGCCATGGACAAGTGGCGCTTCGAACCCCGTGTCAGCGGTGGCCGGATCGTCGCGCGCCAGGCGACCAAGGTGTTCTTCTTCAAGCTTGAAGGGCGTCGCTGACGGCCTGCCGAGCCAAACAAAAAACGCGCCCGAGGGCGCGTTTTTTGTTTCGTTGAACTGCAGGTGGGAGCGCCCCTTCGGGCGCGAATCGCGCGCATGGCCCGCTCCTACACGTGCACCAGCTCCTTGCACAGCAGCTCCAGTGCCTCCCGCGCCCCGCCCACGGCGATCTTCGCCGGTACGCCGAGCATCAGGTTCAGCGGCAGGCCGAAGTTTTCGATCTGGTTGCCGTCACGGTCGCAGCCCGGCTCGTCGCCTTGCCACTCGCAGGGCAGGCGCTCGGCACAGGTGCCGCCTTCGTCGATGTAGCCGAACAGCGGTTTGCCCAGCGCGGCGGCGTAGCCCAGCTCGAAGGCCGTGCCGCTGTCCGGCTCGGCGCCGCGAAAGGGATTGAGATTGGCCAGCACCGCGTCCGCCTGGCGGATCAGGTCGAGGTTCGCCTGGTAGATCCAGCGCGCCTGCGCCACCGGCTCAATGATCCCCTCCGGCACCGAATGATCGAGCGGGTACAGCCCCTGCACGCCGAATTCGGCGCACAGCGCCTTGAGCCGCTCGCCCTGCTCGAAGGCGTCGGGGAGGAACACGTCGGGGCCGGCGAGGTACAGCTTGAGCATGGTCAGAGTCCCATGAACGACAACATCAGGAAGGTGGCGAACAGCACGAAGTGGGTCATGCCCTCGATGGCGTTGGTCTTGCCGTCGTGCAGGTTGTAGCCGGCGACCATCAGGGTGATGAACATCATGCCGGTCTGTAGCGGGGTCATCGCCATCTGGATCGGCTGGCCCTTGAACAGCGCCAGCGCCTCGATCACCGGCACGGTGAGGATCACGGTGGACAGCGACGCGCCCAGGGCGATGTTGACCACCGGCTGCATGCGGTTGGCCATGGCCGCGCGCAGGGCGGTGAGGATTTCCGGGCTGGCGGAGATCGCCGCCACCAGCAGCGCTGGCACGATGGGCGGTACGCCGCTGCCTTCCAGGCCGACGTCCAGGGCCTTGGACATCACCTCCGCCAGCGCGCCGATCAGCACCACGCCGACCACCAGCAGGGCCATGGATTGCTTGCTGGTGCCGGGAGCCTCGTGGCCTTCGCCATGCTCGCCGTGGGTGGCGTAGTTGTAGCTGAAGAAGTAGCTGTGCTGGCCGGTCTGCATGCGCAGGAACAGCGCGTAGAGCATGACCATGCAGCCGATGGTGAAGAACGAGTAGAGCTTCCACTGCTCGGCCGGGATCAGCTCCGGCACCACCATCGAGATGCCCACGGCGGTGAGGATCATGGTCACGTAGGTCTTGCCGGAGTCGTCGTTGTACGACTGCTCGCCGTGCTTGAGGCCGCCCAGCAGCGCGGCCAGGCCGAGGATGCCGTTCATGTCGAGCATCACCGCGGCGTAGATGGTGTCGCGGGCCAGGGTCGGCGAATGGTTGTGGTTCATCATGATCGCCAGGATCACCACCTCCACCAGCACCGCCGCCAGGGTCAGGATCATGGTGCCGTAGGGCTCGCCGACCTTCTCCGCAAGAATCTCGGCGTGGTGCGCCACGCGCAGGGATACGCCGATGATCACCGCCAGCAGCGCGCTGGCGGCGATCCCCGCGAGCATCTTGCCGCCACCCAGCAGGCTGTGCTCCAGCGGGTACACGGCAATCGCCACCAGCAGGGCAAGGAGGAGGAATTTTTCTTCTTTGAGCGCGCGCAGCATCGAGGGGGATGTCCATTGGCGTAAGAGGCGAGTGCGCCATCTTAGGCAATGCCCGGTAAGCGCACCAGCGCGCGACGGCGTGCCGCGCGGGCCCTCAGTGAAGCCGGCTGGTGCGCTCGAGGAACTGCTTCTGCGCGGCGAAGATCTGTTCGGGCATTGCCCGCAAGCTCCGGTAGGTGGTCGCCAGGCTCTGCGCCAGGGTCTCCTTGTTCGCCTGGTCGGTGGTCTCCGCGTAACGCTTGAGCTGCTGGTAGTAGCCGATCTGCAGTTCGTAGTAACGGGACAGGCTGCTGGCGAACGGGCCGGCGTCCTCGCTGTGCGGGAGTTGCTGCACCTGGTTCAGGTTCCTTTCGAGCTCGGCGATATGCTCGCCGGGGCTCTTTGCCGGCGCCCCGCGGCCTGGGTTGTGGCCGGGGTCGAAATCGCCGTTGATCAGGCCTTCCATGTCCCGGTCGATGCGCTGCACGTTGGAGAGGAAGGCGGAGGTCACCACCTCGTTGTATTTCAGGTCACCGGGCTGCCCGCAGGCGATCAGGGCCAGCGGCAGCAGCAGGGCCAGGAGAGTCTTGTTCATGAGGCGGGCCGGGTGGATAGGTGGAAGGCGATTCTAGAAAGGGACCCGGTCGGAAGATTTCGCGGATATCTGTCTTTTGCGTCAGAATTATCTCTGTCCACTGCGTGATGGGGCTCGTCGCCCCGCTGCCAATTGCTTGCCGGGTCCGCCTGTGTGCCAATCACCGGCGCCTGACCCACCGATAACGAGACCTCACCCATGTACGACTGGCTCAATGCCCTGCCCAAGGCCGAACTGCACCTGCACCTGGAGGGTTCGCTGGAGCCCGAGCTGCTTTTCGCCCTGGCCGAGCGCAACAAGGTCGCCCTGCCCTGGGGCGACGTCGAGAGCCTGCGCAAGGCCTATGCGTTCAACAACCTGCAGGAATTCCTCGACCTCTACTACGCCGGCGCCGACGTGCTGCGTACCGAGCAGGACTTCTACGACCTGACCTGGGCTTACCTGGAGAAGTGCAAGGCGCAGAACGTCATCCACGTCGAGCCGTTCTTCGACCCGCAAACCCACACCGACCGTGGCGTGCCCTTCGAGGTGGTGCTGCGTGGCATCCAGGGCGCGCTCAAGGATGGCGAGAAGCAGTTGGGCATCAGCCATGGCCTGATCCTCAGCTTCCTGCGCCACCTGTCCGAGGAAGAGGCGTTCAAGACCCTCGACCAGGCCATGCCGTTCCGCGACGCCTTCATCGCCGTCGGCCTGGACAGCTCCGAAGTCGGCCACCCGCCGAGCAAGTTCCAGCGCGTGTTCGACCGCGCCCGCGCCGAAGGCTTCCTCACCGTCGCCCACGCCGGCGAAGAAGGCCCGCCAGAGTACATCTGGGAAGCCCTGGACCTGCTCAAGATCGAGCGTATCGACCACGGCGTGCGCGCCATCGAGGACGAGCGACTGATGCAGCGTATCATCGACGAGCAGATCCCGCTGACCGTCTGCCCGCTGTCCAACACCAAGCTCTGCGTGTTCGACCACATGCGCGAGCACAACATCCTCGACATGCTCGAGCGCGGCGTGAAGGTGACGGTGAACTCGGACGACCCGGCGTATTTCGGCGGCTATGTCACCGAGAACTTCCAGGCCCTGCACGAGCACCTGGGGATGACGAAGGAGCAGGCGCAGCGGCTGGCGCAGAACAGCCTGGATGCGCGGTTGGTGAAGTAAGGCCGACCCTGACCCTCTCCCTTTGGGAGAGGGCCTGCTCGCCGTCCCGATCCGTCCCCTGATCTGGCGCCCGCGACCTTTCGCGCAACCCCTGCTACCCCTATAAGAACGCCTCTCCCACCGACACGAGGTAGCAGCATGAACAGGATCGTCGCCATCACCGGCGGCTTCGGCCATCTGGGTAGCGTGGTCGGCCAGGCGTTCGCCGACGCCGGCTGGCAGGTCGCGTTGCTCGACCGCGCCGTCGGCCCGCGTTATCCACAGGCCGGCGCGCTGTCCATCGGCGGCATCGACCTCACCGACCCGGACGCCGCCCGCACCGCGCTGGAACAGGTCAACGAGCATTTCGGCGGCCTCGACGCGCTGATCAACGTGGCCGGCGGCTTCCACTGGGAAACCCTGGGCGATGGTGACATCGACACCTGGGACCTGATGTACCGCATCAACCTGCGCACCGCCGTGGTCTCCAGCCAGGCTGCGCTGGCGCACCTGAAGGCGCGCGGACACGGGCGCATTCTCAATATCGCTGCCGCAGCTGCGACCCGCGCGGCGCTGGGCATGGGGGCCTATGCGGCGTCCAAGGCCGGCGTCATGCGCCTGACCGAAGCGCTGGCGGAGGAACTGAAGGACGCCCGGATCACCGTCAACGCGCTGATGCCGAGCATCATCGACACCCCGCAGAACCGCGCCGACATGCCCACTGCGGAATTCGACCGCTGGGTGAAGCCGGAGCAACTGGCGGCGACGCTGCTGTTCCTCGCCTCGGATGCTGCGGCGGCCATTACCGGCGCGTGCATCCCGGTGACCGGCCGGGTCTGATCGCGCGGCTTCCGTAGGGCGCATAACCCGGCACGGGTTATCCGCCGCGCTGGCGGATAACGCCGTAGGCGTTATGCGCCCTACGTGTTCATCGGCGCCGGCGTAAACCTGTAGGAGCGGGCATGGCGCGCTCCTGCAATGTGAACCCGAGGCCTCAGGCCTCGACGGCCCCCGCGCTGCGCAGGAAAGCCGCCAGGCACGGGTTGTCGTTGTGCGGGCTCCAGGCCGCGCCGTACTCCACCTGCGGCGACCGGCCGATGGCGCGGAAGGCCACGCCGGGCAGTTGCATGCGCCGCATCGAGTCCGGCACCAGCGACACGCCCAGCCCCTCGGCCACCAGGTTGACGATGGTCTGCTGCAGGTGCGTCTCCATGCGCACCGCCGGGGCGAAGCCGTGCTGGCGGCAGCAGTCCATCACCGATTCGTGCAGGGCCGGTGCGGTAGCCGGCGGGAAGGTGATGAAGGGTTCGCCAGCCAGCTTGGTCACGTCCAGTTCCGCTTCCTGCGCCAGGCCGTGTTCGGCCGGCAGCACCGCGCACAGCGGCTCGCGCTGCAGCGTGCGATAGAGGCGCTGGCCCGGTTCGCGTTCGGGGAAGGTCAGGGCGACGTCCACCTCGCCGCTGTCCAGCGCCGGGCCCAGGTCGCGCGGGAGCATCTCGTTGAGCACCAGCTTCACCTCCGGGTGGCCGTCGGCGAAGATTTTCAGCAGGCGCGGCAGCAGCGTCCAGGCAGCCAGCATGGTGAAGCCGATGCGCAGCTCGCCGCGCTCGCCGCGTGCCGTGGCGCGTGCCGAACGCACGGCAAGATCGAGACCGGCGAGCAGCGCCCGGGCCTGCTGCTGGAAGTCGCGGCCGGCGGCGGTCAGCTCCACCGAGCGCGAATGCCGGGCGAACAGCGGCGTGCCCAGTTCTTCTTCCAGCGCGGCGATCTGCCGGCTCAGCGGCGGCTGGGTGATGTGCAGCGCCTCCGCGGCTCGGCCGAAGTGCAGGTGCTCGGCGAGGGCGAGGAAATAGCGCAGCTGGCGGAAGTCGATCATCGATACGGTTTGGGTATGGATTGGCGCTTTAGTAAGCATTGGACGGTATCGATTGGCAACCCTATGCTCGCCTGCCGCTCCCGCTCTCCAGGTTCCCTGCCATGCACACCGTGTTCGCCGTCGTCCTGCCGATCTTCGCGCTGATCCTGGTCGGCTGGCTGTGCCGGCGCACCAACCGTCTCGGCCCGCAGGCAGCCTCGGAGATCAACAAGCTGGTGGTCTGGCTGTGCCTGCCGGCGCTGCTGTTCAAGGTCACCGCCACCGCGACCTGGGCGGAAATCTGGCAGCCGGGCTTCCTCGCCGCCTTCACCGGCGGCTGCCTGCTGGTGTTCTTCGCCACCCTCGTCTGGCGCCTGATGCAGGGCCGTGCGCTGCCGGCGGCGAGCATCGACGGCCTCAGCGCGTCCTACGCCAATACCGGGTACATGGGCATTCCGCTGTGCCTGCTGGTGTTCGGCCAGGACGGCCTGGAGCCGGCGTTGATCGCCTCGCTGCTGGTGGTCTGCGTGCTGTTCGCCATCGCCGTGGTCTGCATCGAGGTCGGACTGCAGGAAGAGAAACACATCGGCCGCGCCATCTGGGTGGTGAGCAAGGCGCTGGGCAAGAACCCGCTGGTGGTGTCGCCGATCATCGGTGGCCTCTGGGCAGTGACCGGTCTCGGCCTGCCAGCGCCGCTGCTGCACTTCCTCGACATGCTCGCGGCTGCCACCACGCCCTGCGCGCTGGTCTCGCTGGGCCTGTTCCTGGCGCAGAAGCAGGAGGGCGAGCAGGTCGGCGCCTGGCCGCTGGTGGCGATCAAGCTGGTTGGCCAGCCGCTGCTCACCGGTTTCCTCGCCTACAAGGTCTTCGACCTGCCACCGCTGTGGGCGGATTCGGCGCTGCTGCTCAGCGCGCTGCCCACTGGCACCGGGCCGTTCATGCTTGCCGAGTACTACCAGCGCGAGGCCGCGGTGGTGTCGCGGAGCATTCTGGTGTCGACGCTGGGGTCGTTGGTCACGCTCTCCCTGTGTCTGCTGTGGATCGCCCGATAGCAGATGTGGCGTAGGAGCGGACTCGCGGATCGCAGGGAGTCCGCTGCAGGGTTGCAGCGCCGGGCGATGGAAGGTGTGGCGATTTCGTGGCGAATACTGGCCAGTTGATAGCTTTTGAGTTCGTTTGAGGTGCTGGCGCTGCTAGGATGCGCGCGCGTTTCGCTCCCTGAAGCGCCCGTCCCAGAGCCCGTTCCCTACAAGAGGCCGCCATGCGCAAGCACCGCCGTTTGACCTTCCGCCACATCGGCCAGATCAACGTGACCAATCGCCTAAGCGGCGACCCCATGGGGGTGGTCCTGGACGTCTCGATGGGTGGCCTGCGGCTGGTGACGGAGGAGCCGCTGGCGCCGGGCAGTTGCTACGACATGCGCCTGGAGATTCCGGTGCGCGAGGATCACACCCGCTCGGTGGACATCACCGCGATCTGCCAGTGGTCGAAGAAGGACGCGAAGAATGCGCGCTTCGAGCAGGGCTTCAAGCTGGACCGGCCGAGCGCGGCGTTCACCGAGCTGGTGACGTCGATGTCGGTGAGTTTCAACCGCAGTCTGTTGGGGAGGGCGCGGTTGTCCTGATGGGGTAGCTCGGCGCTCGGGCTGGCCCTCACCCTAACCCTGGCTGCGCGCCCCGCTCCGGAGGGAGAGGGGACTGTCCTGAGCGGGTTGATAGTCATGCGCTCGCCGCCTGACTCCGAAACAACTGAAGAGTGCCGAACGGCTCCCTCTCCCTCTGGGAGAGGGCCGGGGTGAGGGAAGCCCCCGTGCCGGAGTTTTACCTGAAGGACAGTTAGCCCAGCGTCCCCATAATCTGCACCCCCACCCGCTCCGGAATCTCGTTCTGCGACAGCACGTGCAGCCCCGGGCTGAACACCCGTGCGTAACGCGCCAGCAGCGGTCGCAGCTGCGGCATCACGGTGAGGATCGGCGGGTGGCCTTCCTTGCGCAGCTTTTCCTTCACCACCGGCATGCTGTGCTGCAGCTGGTTGAGCAGGCTGGGCTCCACCGGGATGTTGTCCAGGCTCACCGGGCCGGCCTGCTGGGCGATGCTCAGGGCGCCGAGCAGGGTGTTTTCCAGGGCGTTCTCCAGCACGAACACGCTCAGCTCCGGGCGGTCGCCGGCAATCGACGAGACGATGCTGCGGCGCAGCGCGTAGCGCACATCGGAGGCCAGCAGCACCGGGTCCTTGGTGGTCTCGCTGCCTTCGAGCAGGGCGCTGGCGATGGTGACGATGTCCTTGAGCGCCACTTCCTCCTGCAGCAGCTGGCGGAATACCCGGTGCTGCTGCGAGTAGGTCAGCTGCGCCTTCAGCGATTCGGCCAGCTTGGGCGCCTGCAGGGTCAGGCGCTGCATCAGGTGCTCGACGTCGTCGTGCTTGAAGATGTCCGGCAGGTGCTCGCGCACCACCTTGTTCAGGTGCGTGGCGACCACGCTGGCGCAGTCGATCACCTGGTAGCCCAGGTTCAGCGCGCGGGACTTGTCCGCCGGCAGAATCCACACCACCTGCATGCGGTAGGCGGGGTCAACGCCGAGGATGCCGTCGATCTCGCCGTAGAGTTCCGGCGAGGGAATCGCCATCAGCCGGTCAGCGTGGATTTCCGCGCCGTCGATGCGCTCGCCGTTGATGTGGATGGCGTACTGCGAGGCCTTCAGGCGCAGGCTGTCGCGGATCTGCACTTCCGGCAGGAGGAAGCCCAGGCTTTCCGAGAGCGTCTGGCGCACTCCGCGAATCCGTTGCGGCAGCGGCGCGCCGCTGGCCTCGTTGACCAGGCTGACCAGCTTGTAGCCCAGCGAGATCGACAGGCGCTCCACCAGCGGGATGTCTTCCCAGCCCAGTTGCTGCGCGCGCTCCTGGTCCATCGCTTGCGTCAGCGCCTGGGTCTGCTCCAGCGTAGTCGCCTCGATCGGCGGGCCGGCCAGCGACAGGCGCCAGGCGATGAAGGCCACCAGCGCGGCGAAGGCGAAGAACGCGATGTGCGGCATGCCCGGAACCAGGCCGAGCACCACGAGGATGCCGGCGACGGTGTACAGCAGCGACGGCGAGGCCAGCATCTGCTTGCGCACCAGGCTGGTGATTTCCGCCGACTCGTTGACCCGCGTGACGATGATCGCCGCCGCGGTGGACAGCAGCAGTGCCGGAATCTGCGCCACCAGGCCGTCGCCGATGGTCAGCAGGGCGTAGCGCTGGAAGGCCGCACCGGCCGGCAGGTCATAGACGAACACGCCGATGGCCAGGCCGCCGAACAGGTTGATCAGCAGGATCAGGATGCCGGCGATGGCGTCGCCGCGGACGAACTTCGAGGCGCCATCCATCGCGCCGTAGAAGTCGGCTTCCTTGGCCACTTCCGAGCGGCGGCGCTTGGCTTCGTTCTGGTCGATCAGGCCGGCGTTGAGGTCGGCGTCGATGGCCATCTGCTTGCCGGGCAGGGCGTCCAGGGTGAAGCGCGCGGTCACCTCGGAGATACGCTCGCCGCCCTTGGTGATGACCATGAAGTTGATGATCATCAGGATCACGAAGACGATCAGGCCGACGATGAAGTTGCCGCCGATCACCACGTGGCCGAAGGCTTCGATCACCTTGCCGGCCGCGCCCGTGCCGGTGTGGCCGTCGAGGAGCACCACGCGGGTGGAAGCGACGTTCAGGGTCAGGCGCAGCAGCGTGGTGACCAGGATCACCGTGGGCAGCAGGGAGAAGTCCAGCGGACTTTTCGACGACACGCTGACCAGCAGCACCAGGATCGCCACCACGATGTTGAAGGTGAACAGGGCGTCCAGCACCAGCGGCGGCAGCGGCAGGATGATCATCGAGAGGATCGACAGGATGATCAGCGGGATGCCGATGCGGCCGCTCTGGAAGGTCGGCAATAGTGACTGCAGTAGGCGCATGGTCAGACTCTGTTCAGCAGTTCTTCGGGAATGGGGACGTTCTTGATCAGCTCCGGCCGTTCACGGCGCCCGGAGCGCCAGGCCTTGAGCTGGAGGATGTAGGTGAGGACGTGGGCCACGGCCTTGTACAGCTGCGCGGGAATCTGCTGGTTCACCTGGGTGGTGGCGTAGATGGCGCGCGCCAGCGGCGGCAATTCGAGCACTTCCAGGTCATGGGCCTTGGCCAGCTTGCGGATGTACAGCGCGGTCTCGTCCAGGCCCTTGGCGACCACGTAGGGCGCCTGGGCCTTCTTCGGGTCGTAGCGCAGCGCCACGGCAAAATGCACCGGGTTCACTATCACCACGTCGGCGGTCCTGATCGATTTGCTGATCTGCCGGTGCACCAGCTGGCGCTGCATCTGGCGGATGCGCGCCTTCACTTCCGGTCGGCCTTCCTGGTTCTTGTGCTCTTCCTTGCGCTCCTGCTTGGTCATGCGCAGCTTCTTCTTGAAGAAGAAGTACTGGATCGGGATGTCGATGACCGAGAACAGGATGAACACCACCAGCAGCGACAGGGTGATGTCGTAGAAGGTGCCGAAGGCGGCGGCAATGGCGCTGTGCACGTTGCTGCGCTGCAGCGCCAGCAGGCCGGGCAGGGCGCCGTGCAACTGATAGAGGGCGACGAGGATCAGCACGACGATCTTGAGCAGCGACTTGGCCAGCTCCGTCCAGTTCTGCATCGAGAAGATGCGCCCAAGCCCGGTGATCGGGTTGAGCTTGGACAGCTTGGGCATGAAGTTCTTGCTGGAGAAGATCCAGCCGCCGGGGATCATCGAGAACAGCACCACCAGCAGCGGCGTGACCAGCAGCGGCAGCAGCGTGGTGATGAACAGCACCAGATGGTGGCCTAGCACCAGCGGCAGGTCGTCCAGGCCGATCTCGCTGTGCCGCAGATCGATGAAGGACAGCGCAAAGCCCTGCCTGATGCCATCGTAGAAGTGCTCCACGCAGAACTTCAGCGCGACCAGCGTGGCCAGTAGCGAGAGGGTGGTGGAGAGGTCCTTGGAGCGGCTGACCTGGCCGTCCTCGCGGCTCTTTTTCAGCTTCTGCTGGGAGGCCTCTTCCGTTTTCTCCTGGGCGCTGTGCTGGTCAGCCATGGCGCCCCTCGCGGAAGATCACGCCGATGGCATCGAGCAACTGGCGGGTGAGCTTGAGGTAGTTCTCGGGGATGTCCGGCAGGGTCAGCCAGATGCACGCCAGGCCCGCGATGATCGCCATGGGAAAGCCCAGGGAGAACAGGTTGAGTGCCGGCGAGATGCGGTTGAGCAGGCCGAAGCAGAACTGCACCAGGGTCATGCAGAACACCACCGGCAGGGTGATCAGCACGGCGGCGGAGAACACCCAGGCGAGGCTGCCGGCCACCGACTCCAGTCCCAGGTAATGCAGCCCGCTGCCTACCGGCCAGTAGATGAAGCTCTGGTAGAGGATGCTCACCACCAGCAGGTGGCCGTCGATGGAGAGGAACAGGAACACCAGCAGGATGAAGTACAGCTGGTAGAAGATCGAGGACGACGACACGCCGTTCATGGGGTCGTTGTACACCGCCATGCTCAGGCCCAGCTGGGTGGATATCATGTCGCCCACCAGGGTGAACACGGTGAACACCAGCATCAGCGAAAGGCCCAGCATCAGGCCGAAGACGATCTGCTCCAGCGCCACCAGCAGGCCCTGCGCGGACAGCGGATCGATGGCTGGCGGGCGCGGCAGCGCGGCGCCCAGAGCGACGGTCAGGGCCAGGCCGAGGAGGATGCGCAGGCGCATGGGGATCGCCTTGTGGCTGAAGATCGGCGCCAGGGCGAACACCGCCATGATCCGGCAGAAGGGCCACCACCAGGCCTGCAGCGTTTGCAGGTAGTCGAAGGCCTGCAGGATGGATGCGCCTTGCTGCATGGCATCAGCCGACCAGGCGGCCCGCCTGGTGGAACGACTCGATGAACAGCTCCGAGAGCGTGCGCAATATCCAGTGGCCGGCGAACACCAGCATCCCCAGGGTGATCAGCAGCCGCGGGAGGAAGCTGAGCATCTGCTCGTTGATCTGCGTGGCCGCCTGGAAAATGCTCACCAGCAGGCCGCCGATTAGGCTGGGCACGATCAGCACGCAGACGATCAGCGCGGTGATGTGCACGGCGTTGGAGACGATATCGACGGCGCTTTCCGGAGTGAGCATCTTTGGTTTTCCGTCAGGGCCGCTAAAACGGCTGCACGCTGCTGGTCAGCGTGCCCATCATCAGGGCCCAGCCGTCCACCAGCACGAAGATCATCAGCTTGAACGGCAGCGAGATCATCATCGGCGAGAGCATCATCATGCCCATCGCCATCAGCACGCTGGCTACCACCAGGTCGATCACCAGGAACGGGATGAAGATCATGAAGCCCAGCTGGAACGCTGTCTTCAGCTCGCTGAGCACGAACGACGGCAGCAGCAGGGAGAAGTCCAGGTCGTTGAGGTTCTCCGGCACCGTCTCGCCGGCCAGGCTGACCATGGTTTCCAGCGAGGTGCGGTTGGTCTGCGCGAGCATGAAGCGGCTGAGGGTCTGCTTGGCGCGGCCCAGGCCGTCTTCCAGGCTGATCTGGTCGGCCTCGAAGGGCTGGTAGGCATTGCTGTAGACGTCCTGCCAGACCGGGCGCATGACCAGCAGGGTCATCACCAGGGCGATGCCCACCAGCACGTTGTTCGGCGGGCTCTGCTGCAGGCCGATGGCCTGGCGCAGGATTGCCAGCACGATGACGAAGCGGGTGAAGCAGGTCATCAGCATGAGCATCGCCGGAAGGAAGCCCAGCAGGGTCATGACGATGAGGATCTGCAGCTTGACGCTGAAGGCCTGGCCGTCCGCCGTATCGTGCAGGTTGAACAGCGTGACCTCGCCGCCGGCCGCCTGCGCGTAGAGCGGGCAGAGCGCGGCGATGAGCAGGCCAAGCGTGGCCAGGCAGCGGGACAGCATCACGCCGTCAGGGCGTCGAGGCTGGCGCCGCACAGTTCGAGCACGCGCAGGCCGTAGTTGCCGTTCATCACGACCACCTCGGCCTTGGCGAACAGCGCGCCGTTGACCTTCACGTCCAGCGGCTCGCCGGCGAGCTTGTCGAGGATGATCACGCTGCCCCCGTCCACGTCCATCAGCTCCTTCAGCGAGATTTCCACCGAGGCGACTTCCAGGGTGACGTTCACCGGGATCTTGCCGAAGAAGCTCAGGTCCTGCTGCGGCAGCGGCGCGCGCACCGGCTCGGCGGGGATGTCGGTGACGTCCTGGGTGAGGCCCAGGTCGCCGTCGTTGATCAGCGACTCGAACTCGGAGTCGGAGAGAGAACCGGTCATGGGTTTTTCACGCTTTCCAGGGAGGAGAGGAAGAGGGTGCCGTCGTCTTCGAAGATGGCGCCGCGGAACAGCTTCTGCTGGTTGACCCGCACTTCGACGCGCTCCAGCGGGCGGATCGTCAGCACATCGCCCGGCTCCAGGGCCAGCACCTGCGACAGCGGCAGGCGCGCGGCGGCGACCACGCAGTCCAGGCGCAGCGGCAGGTGCTTGATGTGCTCCACCGGGTTGCCGGTGAGGCGCGGCGGCGGCGGGCCGGCGAGGCGGCGGGTCAGTTCGTCCGCCAGCGGGTTGTCCAGGTAGAGGTAGAGCGAGGAGCGCTCGCCCGTCAGGTGGCTGACGTAGCTGAACTCGGCGACGTACTCCCACTGCACTTCTTCATAGGTGGGGTCGATCTGCTGCAGACGGCCGACCGATTCGCCCATCAGCAGGGCGCGGCCGAACAGGTCCACCACGTCCAGGCCGAGGCGGTCGAGCATGCGCTGCTCGGAGCTGCTGATCGGCGGCGTGTCGCGATTGGCGACCACGGTGCCGCCGTAATAGCACTCGATGACTTCGGTGAGCAGGGCGCGGTCCATGGCGAAACCGAACTTGCCCAGGGGCGAATCGAATAAACACTCCAGCTCACGGGGAAGTTCCTCGTGAATGCTCAGGTTATCCAGTTCGAGATTGATTCGATAATGCCGCAGGAAGTAGTCGCTGATGATCCTCGGATACTTCCCGGAGATCTCTTTGATGTACTGCGGAATCTTGTGATAATGCCGGCCGAGTTTCTGCGGTTTCAGTCGAATCAGACTATCGGCGGGCACGCCATGGTGGACTTTTGATTTACCAGTCATGCTCAGCGTCGTACTTCCAGGTTCGATCTGCCATCTGCCCAAGGACACGGGAGGTGTCATGACCGCCGGGATCGGCTGATCGTTGCTCGCGGCATGCTCTGTCTTTCAGGAAGCCCGTGACTGCTGCGTCACAGGCTGCTGACGTGGCGCAATGATAGCGATCTGAGGTCGTGCGATTAAATCAATAGATATCAAATGCTGTTTTTGACGGAACTTTTTGTCTATTGATTTAAATTAATCGGCGGGAAGCTATGGCGTAGTGCTGGCACTTGTTAGTGTGGGTGAGTTAGTTACAGGTTGCAGCGACTTCAGTTGTGACGAAGTTGTTGCAATGCCACCCGTGAGATAGCCGATCCGCAAAGAAGTTCCGCAGTCGCCGATAACAGTTTTCGGTCGATGCTGGCGTTGAGCGAAGGAGGGTTGTCGAACGCACTAGCGAATGGAAAGTTGCGGTGAACAGTTTAAGCCAGTCGATCGACCAATTATGTGAAACGCTGCTCGAAGAGCGGCCGGCGCAGAAAAAAGTTGCGATCATCGGGCCGTCCTCGGACGCCGCTCACGCCCTCCTTTTGCAGACGCTGCTGGCCGAAGGCTGCCGCGTTGAGCGCTTCTCCGGCTTCGCCGAATTGGCCCGTGCACGCAGTGACGCTGCCCTGCTGTTCATCCTCGCCGGCGCCTTCCCCGCCCCGGACCTCTATGCGCAGGTCGGCGCGCTGCTCAGCGATGGCCGCGAGCGCGACGTGGTGCCCATCGTCGGCTATGAAGAGCAGGACAAGGCCGCCACCCTGCTCGACCTCGGTTGTGTCGACTACCTGCTCTCGCCCTTCGGCGCCGGCCAGCTGGCCGCACTGCTGCGCCGCCAGGAGGCCTCCAGCGCCGCCCAGGAGCTGTTCGTCTCGCGTTCCCAGGCCGGCCGCCGCCTGCTGGCCATGGCGCAACGGGTCGCACAGACCCGCGCACCGATCCTGGTCACCGGCGAAACCGGTACCGGCAAGGAACTGCTGGCCCGCTACATCCACGGTATCGCCAGCCCGGACGCGCCATTTATCGCGGTGAACTGCGCGGCGATTCCCGAGGCGATGCTCGAATCCATCCTCTTCGGCCACGAACGCGGCGCCTTCACCGGCGCGGTGACTGCCCAGCCGGGCAAGTTCGAACTGGCCAACGGCGGCACCCTGCTGCTGGACGAAATCGGCGAATTGCCGCTGGCCTTGCAGGCCAAGCTGCTGCGTGTGCTGCAGGAACAGCGCGTGGAGCGCCTGGGCGGCCGCCGCGAGATCGAACTGGACGTGCGCATCATCGCCGCCACCAACCGTGACCTGCAGGCCGAAGTCAGCGAGGGGCGCTTCCGCGCCGACCTGATGTTCCGCCTCGACGTGCTGCCGCTGCACATCTCGCCCCTGCGTGAGCGCAAGGAAGACGTGCTGCCGCTGGCGCGCCGCTTCATCCGCCAGTACGCCCCGCAGGATGCCGAGCACGACCTGCTCACCGAAGCCGCCGGCCGCGCGCTGCTGCAACACGACTGGCCGGGCAACGTGCGCGAGCTGGAGAACACCCTGCAACGCGCCCTGGTGCTGCGCAACGGCCTGTTCATCCAGCCCCGCGACCTCGGCCTGGCCGCACCGCAACTGCCGCTGGCCACCGTCGCGGCGGTGATCCCGCTGGCGGCCGAAGGTGGCCGCGCCGCGCTGCGCGCCAGTGGCAAGCTCGCCGAGTACCAGCATGTCATCGACACCATCCGCCGCTTCGGCGGGCACAAGACCAAGGCCGCCGAAAGCCTGGGCATGACCACCCGCGCGCTGCGCTACCGGCTCAACGCGATGCGTGAGCAGGGCGTGCAGGTGCAGTTCTGATTCGTTTCCGGGGGAAACTTCCATGAGTTCGATCATGCAGGTGCAGCAGGACATGCTGGACCGGATGAACCGTTACGCCGACCTCGCCAGCGGCCCGGCCGTGCGGCCCGCCGCGCAGCTCTCCGGCAGCGCGCAGGCTCCGGGCATCGGCGCCAGCTTCGAGCAGGCGCTGCGCTCGGTGGACGCCGAACAGCACAAGTCCAGCGCCGCCATGGCCGCGGTGGACAGCGGCCAGAGCGAAGACCTGGTCGGCGCCATGATCCAGAGCCAGAAGGCCAGCGTGTCGTTCTCCGCGCTGCTGCAGGTGCGCAACAAGCTCACCGGCGCCTTCGACGACATCATCCGCATGCCGCTGTAAGGACTGACAGTGCTGCAGAATCTCAAAGGGCGCCTGCCGCTCGACAAACTCAAGCTCGACCCGCGCCTGGGGCTGCTTGGCATCGCCCTGGGCGCCGCCCTGCTGGCCGCTGCCGTGGTCTTCTACCTGTGGCGCGACCAGGGTGCCTACCGTCCGCTGTATGGCGCCGGCGAAGCCTACCCGGCCGCTGACGTGATGCAGGTGCTGGACGCCGAAGCCTTCGACTACCGCCTGCACCCGCAGAGCGGCCAGGTGCTGGTGCGCGAGGAAGACCTGGCGCGCGCCCGCATGCTGCTCGCAGCCAAGGGTGTGAAGGTGTCCATGCCGGCCGGCTACGAGCTGTTCGACAAGGACGAGCCGCTGGGCACCAGCCACTTCCTTCAGGACGTGCGCCTGAAGCGCAGCCTGGAAGGCGAGCTGGCCCGGACCATCATGGGCCTGAAAGGCATCGAGCAGGCGCGCGTGCACGTCGCCCGCGAAGACAGCAATTCCTTCGTGGTCGGCCGGCGCGACCCGGCCAAGGCCTCGGTGCTGCTGCAACTGGCGCCCGGCCAGCGGCTGAGCTCCGAGCAGGTCGGCGCCATCGTCAACCTGGTGGCCGGCAGCGTGCCGCAGCTGAAGCCCGAAGACGTCAGCGTGGTCGACCAGAACGGCGTGCTGCTGTCGCGCGGCATCAGTGGCGTCGGCGGCCCCTCGCAGAACTGGCAGGCGGTGGATGAGTATCAGCGCAAGGCCGTGGGCAATGTCGAGGAAGTGCTGGCGCCGGTGCTCGGCCTGGGCAACTACCGCATCAGCGTGTCCGCCGACATCGACTTCAGCCAGAAGGAAGAAACCCTGCAGGCCTACGGCGAAGCGCCGCGCCTGCGCAGCGAAGTGCTGCGCAACGAGAGCACGCTGGACCAGCTCGCCCTCGGCGTGCCCGGCTCGCTGAGCAACCGTCCGCCGGAACCGCCACCGCAACAAGGGCAGAACAACGCCCAGGGCAATAACCAGGCTGCTCCAGGTAACGGCAAGGTCGCCAATACCGACAACAAGGCCGCGACCTCGACCCGCGAGGAAGCCACCCGGCAGAACGACTTCGACCAGAGCGTCACCCACATCAAGTACCCGGCCTTCGCCCTGCGCCAGCAGAGCGTCGCGGTGGTGATCAACGCTTCCACCGCGCCCGAGGGCGGCTGGACCGACAAGGCTCGCGCCGACCTCGAAGCCATGGTGAAGAGTGCCGTGGGCTTCAATGCCCAGCGCGGCGACCTGATCACCGTCAGCGTGTTCCCCTTCGCCGCCACGGCAGTGGAAGAGTCCACCGCCAGCTGGTGGGAGAGCAGCGCCCTGCAGTCCCTGGTGCGCTACACCGTGCTCGGCCTGATTGCGCTGCTGTTCCTGCTGTTCGGCGTGCGCCCGGCCGTGCGCAGCCTGACCCAGCGCGTGCAGCCGACCGCCACCGCCGAGCTGCCTGAAGGCGGCGCCGAGTATCCGTTGGCGCTGGATGCCGAGCGGCGCCTGTCGCTGGGCAGTGAAAGCGTCGGCGGGCTCAATGTGCTCGGCGAGCTGAACCCGCTCTCGGAAATCCGCCTGCCGGCGCCGGGCTCGGGCCTGGAGCACCAGATCGAGCATCTGCAGATGCTGGCGAAGAACGACCCGGAACGGGTCTCGGAAGTGATCAAGCACTGGATTGGCCGCAATGACCGACACGAGCCTGCCTGAAGAAACGAAAAAGCGCGGCCCGCAGATGCGCGCCGTGAGCTCCCTGGAACAGGCGGCGATCCTCATGCTGAGCATGGGTGACGAAGCTTCCTCCGGCATCCTGCGCAACTTCAGCCGCGAGGAGATCGTCAGCATCAGCCAGGCGATGGCGCGGCTGTCGAACGTCAAGCAGAACACCGTCTCCGACGTGATCGGCCGGTTCTTCGACGACTACAAGCTGCAATCCAGCATCAAGGGCGCCTCGCGCTCCTACCTTGCCGGCATGCTCGGCAAGGCGCTGGGCAGCGACATCACGCGCAACCTGCTGGACAGCATCTATGGCGAGGAAATCCGCGCCAAGATGGCGCGCATGGAGTGGATCGATCCCAAGCAGTTCGCCGCGCTGATCGCCAAGGAACACGCGCAGATGCAGGCGGTGTTCCTCGCCTTCCTGCCGCCGGGCATGGCTACCGACGTGCTCGAAGCCATGCCGCCGGAGCGCCAGGACGAGCTGCTGTTCCGCATCGCCAACCTCAGCGAGGTGAACAGCGATGTCATTGCCGAGCTGGAACAACTGATCGACCGCAGCCTGCGCGTGCTCTCCACCCAGGGCTCGCAGGTGCGCGGGGTTAAGCAGGCGGCGGACATCATGAACCGCTTCAAGGGCGACCGTAACCAGATGTTCGAGCTGCTGCGCGCCCACAACGACGACCTGGTCGGCAAGATCGAAGACGAGATGTACGACTTCTTCATCCTCTCCCGGCAGAACCAGGAAGTGCTGCAGACCCTGCTGGAAGTCATCCCGCTGGACGAATGGGTGGTCGCCCTCAAGGGCGCCGAGCCCGAGCTGGTGCGCGCCATCCAGGGCGCCATGCCCAAGCGCCAGGCGCAGCAGATGGAGTCCATCAACCGCCGCCAGGGCCCGGTGCCGCTGAGCCGCGTGGAGCAGGTGCGCAAGGACATCATGGGCGTGGTGCGCGAGCTGGCCGCCGAGGGTGACCTGCAGGTACAGCTGTTCCGCGAGCAGACGGTGGAGTAACCGCGCATGGCGATCAAAGTCATCAAGGCCGACAGCCGCGCCTGGCGCCCCTACCGCTTCCCGCCGCGCTGCGCCACGGCCAGCGCCGACAACCATGGCTGGGACAGCGACCCGGCAGCGCGCCAGCGCGCCATCTCCGAGGGCTTCCAGGAAGGCCTGGAACGCGGCTACCAGGACGGCGTCGGCGAAGGCCGTGAAGCCGGCCTGCGCGAGGGCTTCGAAGCCGGTCGCCAGGACGGCCTGCGCAAGGGCCGCGAGGAAGGCCGCGCCACCGGCCGCCAGGTGTTCGACGAGGCCAGCGCGCCGCTGCAGGCCGCCGTCGAGGCCTTCGGCGAGTACCACCAGGCCTTCCAGCGCAGCCGCCAGAAGGAGCTGCTGGAGCTGGTGCAGAAGGTCGCGAAACAGGTCATTCGGGTCGAGCTGACGCTCAACCCCACCCAGTTGCTGACCCTGGCCGAGGAGGCCCTTGCGGCCATGCCGGGCGAGCAGGGCGAGGTGCAGATCCTGCTCAACCCGGAGGAATGCGCGCGCATCCGCGAGCTGAACCCCGAACGCGCCGCCAAGTGGCGCCTGGTGCCGGACGAACGCCTGGCGCTGGGCGAATGCCGCGTGGTCACCGCCCAGGCGGAAGCCGACATCGGCTGCCAGCAGCGCCTGGACAGCTGCATGGAAGCGCTGAGCGCGCACCTGCAGGACGAGGACTGAAGATGGCCCTGGGTGACGGCTTCAAGCTCGAAGAAGCGCTGCGCTCGCTGGACTCGGTCCAGCTGGCGCGGGTCAGCGGTCGCCTGGTGCGTGTCTCCGGCCTGTTGCTGGAAAGCCTCGGCTGCCGGCGCATGACCGGCCAGCGCTGCTACGTGGAAGTCGCCGACGGCGAGCGCCTGGAGGCGCAGGTGGTCGGCTTCAACCGTGACATCACCTACCTCATGCCGTTCAAGAAGCCCGTCGGCCTGACCTCCGGCTCGCGGGTCTTCCCGGCGCCGGACGAAGCCGTGCTGCACATCGATCATTCCTGGCTGGGGCGCGTGGTCAACGGCCTCGGCGAACCCCTGGACGGCCTCGGCAAGCTCGCCGGCCGCCACCCACTGCCCACCGAGCTGCCGCAGGTGAACCCGCTGCGCCGGCGCCCGGTGTCCGAGCCGCTGGATGTCGGCGTGCGCGCCATCAATGGCCTGCTGACCCTGGGCAAGGGCCAGCGCGTCGGCCTGTTCGCCGGCAGCGGCGTGGGCAAGAGCGTGCTGCTGGGGATGATCACCCGGCAGACCAAGGCCGACGTGGTGGTGGTCGGGCTGATCGGCGAACGCGGCCGCGAGGTGCAGGAGTTCATCCTGCATTCCCTCGGACCGGAAGGCTTGCAGAAGGCCGTGGTGGTGGTGGCGCCGGCCAACGAGTCGCCGCTGATGCGCCTGAAGGCCACCGAACTGTGCCACAGCATCGCCGCCTACTTCCGCGACCAGGGCAAGGACGTTCTGCTGCTGGTCGACTCCCTGACCCGCTACGCCATGGCCCAGCGCGAGATCGCCCTGGCCCTGGGCGAACCGCCGGCCACCAAGGGCTACCCGCCGTCGGTGTTCGGCATGCTCCCGGAGCTGGTGGAAAGCGCCGGCAACGGCGAGGGCGAGAGCGGCAGCCTGAGCGCCATCTACACGGTTCTGGCCGAGGGCGACGATCACCAGGACCCGATCGTCGACTGCGCCCGCGCCATCCTCGATGGGCACATCGTGCTGTCGCGCCGGCTGGCGGACGTCGGGCACTACCCGGCCATCGACATCGGCGCCTCGGTCAGCCGCTGCATGAGCCAGGTGGCGGACCCGCTGCACCTCTCGGCGGCGCGGCAGTTCAAGGAATTCAGCGGCACCTATGAGCGCATCAAGGAACTGATCCCGCTGGGCGGCTACACGCCGGGCATGGATGTGAAGACCGACCGCGCCGTGCAGCTGGCGCCGATGCTGGAACGCTACCTGCGCCAGGAGACCGCCGACGGCGCGGAGCTGGGCAACAGCGTCGCCACCCTGCAAAGCATCGTCGGGGGCCGCTGATGAAGACGCAGATCGACATGCTCGGGCGCCTGGCCGACGTGCGCGGCGGCAAGGTCCGCGAGCTGCTGGGACGGGTGAATTACCAGCAGAATCTCTGCCAGCGCTACCGCAACAACATTACCGGGCTGGACCGCCTGTGCGGCTTCAGCGTGGCCACCAGCACGCCGCTGCAGCGGCACAACCAGCAGCAGTACAAGGCCACCCTGCACAAGATGCTGCAGTTGCAGCGCCGCGAGCTGGAAGTTGCCGAACAGACCCTGGCGCGCATCCAGGGCGAGCTGATGGCGGCCATGCGCAGCGAGAAGGTGCTCACGCAGGTGATCGAGGCCAAGGTCGGCCAGTGGCAGCTGCAGCTTGCGCAGCAGGAGCAGAAAATCCAGGATGGCCTCGCCGCGCAGTCCTGGTGGCGGGCGCGGGCGTGAAGGCAATGGCGGATAACTCGTTCCGAGTTATGCGCCCTACGACGGGGTGACCCGTAGGGCGAATAACCGCTAGCGGTTATCCGCCGTTTGTTCCGCGAAAATCGGCATTTAAGTTTTGCTTCGAGGCGGTCGCCCTCTGAGGGAAAGGCCCAAAAACATTCGGATACCGACCATGGAAATCACCCGGCAACTGACCAGCGTCGCGCTGGCCACCAGCGAGTCCGCCAAGAGCGCGCGCAACGAGCGCGCCGCCCCGGTGGCGGAGACCAGCGCCAGTGCGCCGGTCAGCGATTCGCTGCGCCTGGACGAAATGCAGGAAACCCTGCGCGCCATGCCCGACGTGGACCAGAGCCGCGTCGCCGAAATCCGCCGCGCGCTGATGAATGGCGAGCTGCAGAACGACACCAGCGTGCTTGCCACCAGCATCCTCTCCTACCACCGCGGCAGCGACGCATGACCCAGCGCGCGCGGCTGTTGCAGGTGATCGAGCAGGACGTCCAGCAGGATGGCCGCGATTGCCTGGCGCTGCGCGATCGCCTGCAGGAGCTGTATCGCCATCTGTTGGCGCGGGACAGCGCGCAGATCGAAGCGCTGAACCCGGACATCCAGGCGCTGCTCGAAGCCGTCGCCGGCCGTGCCCAGCGCCGCAGCCGCGTGCTGCGTGCCTTCCACCTGCCGATGGACGCCGACGGCATGCGCACGCTGCTGTCCAACTACCAGCCGCCGCGTCGCGAGGAACTGCAGCAGGAGTGGCTGCAGCTGGGCCAGCTCACCGCCCAGTGCAAGCGCCTCAACGAGCGCAACGGCAAGCTGCTGGCGATGCACCACGACATCCTCAGCCAGCTCATGGGCGACCCGCGCGAACAGCCGGTGTATTCGCGGCAGCTGTACTGAGCCGCCGCAGGGCGAGCTGCGATCAGGCTCAGCACTGGACTCCCCTGTAGGAGCGGGCCATGCCCGCGATCGCGCGCATGACGCGCTCCTACAAAAAGCGCGGCTGCCAGACTCCCCGTCGAAATCCCTTAACGAATCCCTCCCCACGGTCGCCCTTTCCCTGCATCAGGGGGCGCGCCCGGCAGGCGGAAATGCCGCTTCCCGCTGCGCGCCAAAGTACGCCGGGCGGAAGTGAAGCTTCTCCCCGGTAATCCCGAAAAGCCCCGTACGGCGGGCCTTCCGGCATTGGCACCGTAATTGCTCTTCCGACCCAAAGAGGTGGATTCACATGGCGACCATAGATTCCGATTACGTCAAGCAGATGGCCCAGCAACTGGCCACGTACGATGTGCAGAGCGGGCTGAACAAGGCCGACCGCAACAAGGCCTCCTATCAGGCCCAGCTGACCGCCGTGACCTCGCTGGAAACCGCGCTCAAGACTTTCTCCACTGCGGTGAAAGGCCTGCAGGGCACCACCGGCAGCAACACCAGCATGCTGGTCAACAGCGCGACCATGAGCAAGGACGGCTACCTCACCGCCACCGTCGGCAAGAGTGCCGTCGCCGGTCGCTACGACTTCTTCGTCGAACAGCTCGCCACCAGCCACCAGCTGTCCTTCTCCGGCCTGCAGACCAGTGACATCGACACCCAGGGCACCCTGACCCTGACCCAGAACGGCAAGTCCTTCGACATCGACCTGAGCAAGGTCGACACCGACGGCGACGGCGCCAATTCCATGGACGAGCTGGCCGCGGCGATCAACAAGGCCACCGACAACACCGGCGTGAAGGCCACCCTGGTGCGCAGCAATGGCCAGGTCTCGCTGGTGCTGGGTGCCGAGAAGTCCGGTGCGGACAATGCCATCAGCCTGTCGCTGAGCGGCACCGACAGCGCCAACAGCGCCTTCGAGACTGCCATCGGCAACCCGCAGGAGCTGTCCAAGGCACAGGACGCCCGCGTCCGCCTGGGTGGCGAGAGCGGCATGCTGCTGACCAATGCCAGCAACACCTTCGACAACATCATCGATGGCGTCAGCGTCACCTTCACCCAGGCGCAGAAATCCGGCGAGCAGCCGATTTCCATGACCATTTCCCAGGACCAGAGCGAGACCAAGAAGAAGGTGCAGACCTTCATCGACGCGTTCAACGCCCTGGCCAGCCAGATCGACAGCCTGACCGCCTCGGGCGATCAGAGCGGCAACTCCCGTGGCGCCCTGGCCGGCGACTCCAGCGTGCGGGCCATCGAGAACAGCCTCAACCAGATGCTGCGCACCACCTTCAATGGCGCCAACCTGATCAGCTTCGGCATCAGTGCCGACCGCAACGGCAAGCTGACCCTGGATTCGACGCGCTTCGAGAAGGCCATCGCCGCCGACCCGGAAGGGCTCGACAAGCTGTTCATGGGCAAGGGCAACCTGCTCGACAGCACCGACAAGGCGCTGTCGCTCTACACCAGCAGCGTCAACGGCGTGCTGAAGAACCGCAAGGAGTCGCTCAACAGCAGCCTGAAGCGAGTCAACGATGACTACGACAACCTGCAGAAGCAGTACGACACCTACTACGCGCGCTACCTCAAGCAATACACCTCGATGATGCAGACCATGCAGTCGATGGACCAGACCAGCGGGATGTTCGGATGACCGCCTACGGCATGAACGAAAGCTACGACAGTTACCGGATGATCGACCTGGAATCCAGGGCCGCGTCGTCCTCGCCCTATGAACTGGTGCTGGTGCTGTTCGACGGCCTGCTCGACGAGCTGGCCCGCGCCCGCGGGCACATCGAGCACAAGCGCTACCAGCAGAAGGGCCGCTCCCTGGAGAAGTGCCTGAACATCCTCAACGGCCTCAACGGTGCGCTCGACTACGAGAACGGCGGCGAGACCGTGCAGGGCCTGGCGCGTCTCTACGACTACTGCATCTACCGGATCTCCGACGTCAGCGTGTCGCTGGATGTCGCCGGCATCGACGAAGTGGTGCGCCTGCTGGGCATCCTGCGTGAGGGCTGGGAGGGCGTGAGTGCCGGACGTGGATGATCGCCAGCGCCTGCTGCAGCTGTACGAACGGCTGGGTGGGGCGCTGCAGCGCAAGGACTGGAAAGCCATGGGGCAGGTCGACCTGGCGATCCGCGCGCAACTGGTGGCGATGTCGTCGCAGGCCGGGCTGGCCGCCGATGTGCTGCTCGCCAAGAAGCACCTGAAGCGCCTGCATGAGCAGGCGTCGCAGGCCTGCGCCGAGGAGTGCGAGCGCCTGCGCCGCCTCCTGCTCTCGCACCTGGAATATGCCGAGGGACGCTCGGCATACATGCAGGTGGATACGTACCAGGAGGGTCGATAGACCGTGATCCAGCTACCGACCCAATCCCTGCCCAGTGCCGACCGTGATAGCGCGCCGGTGGCCGAAGCGCGCCCGCAGGATTCGCGTCGTGGTGATGCCGGCGCCGTCAGCGTTGCCGGCTTCGGCGCGCAACAACCGGCGCAGTCGAATGCCGGTGAACGGACCATCAGCGTGCAGTCCTTCCTCGCGCAGTTCGATACCGCGCAGGTCGAGGAATCGCTGCAGCAGTCCAGCGCTGCGGTGCCGGCCACGCCTGAAGCCCTGCCTGCGGAGATGCGCGACAGCGCTACGCCGGACCAGCAGGCCGAAGAGGCTTCGCCCTCCGGTGCCGAGAGCTGGCTCGCCGGCATGCTCAGCCAGGCGGGTCTGGTGGTGCAGGCGCGGGACAATCCGTCCGAGCAGACCAGCGCGCGCGTCGCCGGCTTCGCCACCCAGGCCGCCGATTCATCTGCGCAACCGGCGCCCGCCGCGGTGAAGCAGGAGGATGTGTTGCTGCCGCCTGCCGAACTCTCCGATGAACCCGGCAAGGTCACGGCGCCGACACCCCGCGAGGCAACCCAGAGCCAGGCGCAGACGCTGCTGCAACAGCATCTGGCCGTTGCCACACAGGCATCGGATTCCAGCATGCCAGCGCTGCCGGGCGCTGCGCTCGATCCGCGCCTGCCGGCCACCGACGGCAATGCCCAGCCCGCCGCCTCGACACCGGCCTCGCCGTTATTCGACAGGCCGCTGCACCTCAAGGGCAGCAACGACGCCCACTGGGGTGAGCAGATGGTCAGTGCGCTGCGCGACAACGTCGAGCTGCAACTCGGCCAGCGCGTGCAGAACGCCACGATCCGCCTCGATCCGCCGGAGCTGGGTGCCCTGGAGATCCTCGTACGCCACGAGGCCGGCCAGCTCAACGTGCAGATATCCGCGTCCAACGGCGACGTGGTGCGCCTGCTGCAGAACACCAGCGAGCGCCTGCGCCAGGAGCTGGTCGGGCAGAACTTCCTGCAGGTCAACGTGCAGGTCTCATCCGATTCGCAGTCCGGCCAGCAGGGCCAGCAGAACCGCCAGCGCTTCGCCGAGGAACAGCTTGCGGTGGCCGCCAACCCGCGCGATGCGCAGGCGGGCGAACGCTCTTCGCCGCGTGGCGACAGCGACGTACTGATTACCGTGTAGGCCGCCAGCGGCCCGTACTCCCACAGGATTTTTCGAGAAACCCCATGACCACGCCGCGTCTCGTTCTACTGATGCTCATCGTGAATATCGCCGTCGTGCTGGGTGGCGTGTTCGTCAACTACAAGATGATCAAGTCCGCCAGCCTCGCCCCGGCCGCCGCCGCTTCCGGCAAGGAGGGTGGCAAGGACGACGCCAAGGAGGAGGAAGAGCAGGAGAGTGCCGAGTACCTCTTCGTGCCGGTGGAGAAGATCATCGTCAGCTCCCGTGGTGAGGATCGCGAGCACTACTTCGTGATCGACCTGGTGCTGCAGGCCAAGGCCGAGCAGGAGCGCAAGAAGCTCGAGAGCGTCGCGCCGATGGTGCGCAGCTCGGTGGTCGCCAACCTGACCCCGGAGAAGTTCGAAGTGCTGCGTGCGATGCCCATCGGCGACGTGCAGACGCGCCTGGAAAAGGCGGTGATCGACGACTTCGCCACGCGCAAGGTGGTGGTGCCCTTCGAGCATGTGATGCTCAGCAAGATGATCGTCCAGTAAGCCGTCATGCACGCCCTTCGCGATCCTGCCCTCAGCTATGCCAGTGGCGCCGCTGGCTACGCCAGCGCCGAAGGCGGCCACGCGCGCCTGTCGCCGGCGGCCGAGCAGCGCTGGATGATGCAGTACCTGCCGCTGGTGCGGCGCATCGTCAGCCAGCTGTCGCTGCAGGCCAACCAGGTGCTGGATCGCGAGGACATGGAACAGATCGGCCTGATGGGCCTGCTCGAAGGGCTGCGCCGCTACGGCGAGCCGGATGAGCAGTTCGGCCGCTTTGCCGCGCTGCGCATTCGCGGCGCCATCCTCGACGAACTGCGCCGCCAGGACTGGCGCCCGCGTCAGGTGCGGCAGCAGGCGCACAAGGTGCGCGACGTCATCCGCGCGCTGGCACGCCAGCTCGGCCGCGTGCCCAGCGACGAGGAAGTGCTCGCCGCCACCGGCCTCGACGAGGCGGGCTACCAGGATTACCTGCGCGCCGAGTCCTCCGAGGCCATCGAGAGTTTCGATGCGCTGCTGCAGAACGGCCACGACGGCGTGCAGGGCAGCGGTGACGCACTGGAAGAACGTGTGCTCAAGGAGCGCCTGCTGGCCCAGGCGCTGGAGCGCCTCAACGAGCGCGAGCGGTTGATCCTCAACCTGTATTACCAGCACGAGCTGAACCTCAAGGAAATCGCCCTGGTGCTGGAGCTGACCGATGCGCGCATCTGCCAGCTGATGAAGCAGGCGATCGGCAAGTGCAGCCGTTTCCTCAACGACCCCGACCCTCTCTGAAGAACCCATAACCATGCAGAAAATCATCGGCGCCCTGATCATCATCGCCGCCGTGCTCGGCGGCTACGCCATGGCCCATGGCGACATGCGCGCACTCTGGCAGCCGGCGGAGATGCTCATCATCCTCGGCGCGGGCCTGGGCACGCTGGTCGTCGCCAACCCGCGCGAAGTGCTGCTGGAGATGTGCTCGCAGATCAAGGGCGTATTCGTCTTCAAACGCCGTGGCGAAGAGTTCCAGCGTCAACTGCTGATGCTTCTCTACGAGCTGCTGGAGATGGTCGACGTCGGTGGCCTGAAGGTGCTCGACGCACACATCGAGGAGCCGGACCAGAGCGACCTGTTCGCCCGCTACCCGCTGATCCTCCAGGAAAAGAACCTGATGGCGTTCATCGCCGACAACTTCCGCCTGATGGCCATGGGCAAGATCAGCGCCCACGAGCTCGAAGGCTTCCTCGAACAGGAACTGGACGCCATGGAGCACGCCCTGCTGCAGCCGTCCAAGTCGCTGCACAAGGTCGGCGAGGCGATGCCCGGTTTCGGCATCCTCGCGGCGATCCTCGGCATCATCATCACCATGGGCAACATCGGTGGCTCGGTGGCCGAGATCGGCGCCCACGTGGCCGCCGCGCTGGTGGGTACCTTCTTCGGCATCTTCGTCTGCTACTGCCTGATGGACCCGCTGTCCAACGCCATGTCGCAGCGCGTGAAGACCGAGCTGTCGGCGCTGGAATGCGTGCGGACCACGCTGGTCGCCCACGTTGCCGGCAAGCCCACGCTGCTGGCGGTGGACGCTGGTCGCAAGCTGATCGAGCAGGACGTGAAGCCGGCCTTCAAGCAGCTGGAGACCTGGGTCACCCGCTATGAGGAAGAGCGGGACGCAGCATGAAGAAACGTGCCGACAAGCACAGCGAAGTCATCATCAAGCGCCGCAGCAAGAAGGGCCACGATGATGAACACGGCGGTGCCTGGAAAGTAGCCTTCGCCGACTTCACCCTGGCGATGATGGCGCTGTTCATGGTGCTGTGGATCGTCCACCCGCAGACCGAACCGCAACCGGTGGCGGTGGGCGACCAGGATGCCAACCCGGTGGTCGATGGCGGTGCCGGCGTGTTCGACGGCGCCAGCCGCACTCCCGTCGAGCTGGACGGCATGCCGCAGCCGATCAAGACGCCGGAGAAGCCCGCGCCGCAGCTTGCGCTCGACGCCGGCAAACAGGGCAAGGCCAGCGAGCAGGCGAAGGATTCCAGCGTGCAGCAGGACGGCGAAGGTCGTCAGTACGACAGCAACGAGGACCTGCGCGAGCTGGCCGAACTGATCCGCGAGGTGTCCGGCAAGGTCGACGCGCTGGCCAACATCGAAGTGACGGTGGTGCCGCAGGGGCTGCGCATCCTGATCAAGGACGACCAGCAGCGCTTCATGTTCGCCCGCGGCCAGGCCACCCTCGACCCGCACTTCCAGACCCTGCTCGGCGCGCTGTCCGGCGTGCTGGCCAAGGTGCAGAACAAGCTGATCCTCAGTGGCCACACCGATGCCGTGCAGTACCGTCGGCCGGATGGCTACAACAACTGGAACCTCTCCGGCGACCGCGCCCTGCGCGCGCGCAACGTGATGGTCGACAGCGGCCTGCCGGCCGCGCATGTGTTGCAGGTGGCGGCCCAGGCCGACGTCATGCCGCTGCGCCCGGAGGACCCGAAGAACGGCGCCAACCGGCGTATCGAAATCCTCCTGCTGACCCAGCGCGCGGAGAGCCTGTACCGCGAGATCTTCGGCGAGAGCTATGCCCAGGTGCACTACTCGGAGTCAGGCGCGAAGCTCATCGAGCCGCAGCCGCAGCCGCAGCCGCAGCCGCAGCCGCAGCCGCAGCCGCAGCAGGAGACGGAGGTGAAGGCGCCGGCTTCAGCGGCGCTCGAAGCAACGGCTCCCTCCAGGGCGGCGGAGCCGACATTGAAGCTCTGAGAAGACTCAGCGATTGCGCAGTTGGCGCGGACAGAACACCTGGCGGGTTTCAACGCCATAAAGGCAGCCGCCCAGGGGTTCGAGGGTGATGCGGGCGCCGCGCTGGCGGCCGTAGAGCAGGTTGAAGATCAGCTCGCTGTCCAGGCCACTGTCGGCCTGCAGGTTGCTGATGCTGTTCTCCTCCACCTGCAACTGGAAGCGCCCGCCCAGGTCGTTGCCGACCAGGCCCGAGACTTCGAGGATGTTGGCGTCCTGCTGGATCATCGAGTAGAAGCGCCCCTCGTGGAACATGGTGGTCTGGGCGATCTCCAGCACCTTGCCGTTGCCCAGCACCACCTGCCCGGAGGAGGCGTAGCGGCCGTCGATGGCCGAGGTGTTGTGGGCGTGCTTCCACAGCATGCCCAGCGCCAGGGTCAGGCAGATCACGCCGAACAGCGAGATCACCAGGCAGCGGCGGGCCGCGCCGACCTGGCGGCGTAGGTTCAGTTCAGGCACTTGCGCAGCTGCTCCTGGGGAATCCGGGCGACCTGGCTTTCATGGATCAGCAGCCAGTTGGAATTGCCTCCGGGTTGCACGCAGACCAGTTCGTAGAAGCCCGAGGTCATGTGCAGCATGAGGCCGATGGGGCGGCTGGCCAGGTCGGCCAGTTGATGGGCCAGGGGGCGGGTGTTGCTGATCAGCCGCTGCAGGTCCTGTTCGTTGTCTTCGACGTAGGTGATCTGCAGGGAGCCGAGGTTCTGTTCGGCGGTGAGGACCGGGCTGCGAACCTGGGTGTAGTAGAAGGCGCCGGAGAGGACCAGCAGGCCGAGGATGCAGAGGCTGGCGGCGGCGAGTTTCAGGCGCCGCAGATTCGGCGGTCGCAGCCCGGGGACGGGAACGAGCTCTTCCAGCGGAATGACTTCCGGGGTGGCGTCGGTGATTTCCGCGTCCGGCTCGCTGGCCTGGCCGATCAGGTACTGCGGGTTGAACATGTAGCCACGACGCGGCAGCGTCTGGATGATCTGCCGCTGCTTCTCGTCCGCCAGCACCTGGCGCAGGGTGTAGATCTGCTGGTTCAGGCTGCCCTGGCCGACCACCCGGTCGGACCACGCATGGGTCAGCAGCTCATCGCGCGCCACCACGTCGCCCGGGCTCTGCAGCAGGCGTTCGAGCACGCGGCTGCCGGAAAAGCCCAGGTCGATGCGCTCTACCTGGCCGTCACGGTCGAGGTCGAGTTGATAGAGCGCGGGATAGAACTGCGCGACGCAATCGGAACGCCCGGTACGGAGGGTCAGGCAGGCGATCGGCCGACTGTCCGCTGGCGTGGAAGTGAGTGTGTTCATCTTGCCCTTGCGAGCCGCTCCCTTGACGGTCGCGGGGAAACTCCATTTGTCCATGGAGGCAGAGGCATTATTTTGACGTCAGAAAAATGTGGGTGCAAGTTCTGAATTTTGCACACTCGTGCTTGCAATTTTCACACAAGCCTCGAAACCACTGGCGCAGAGGGGCTGCGCCGCGACCGGTGGTCGCAACGCCGTCTGTCAGCGTACCCGCAGACAGCACAACGCCCCGCCGGGGCGGGGCGATGGCGGATCAGGGCGCGCGAGGCGGGGGGCGCCTCGCGCTGGCCGGGGCTTAGCCCAGCAGGCCCATGATCATGCTGGGCATCTGGCCAGCTTGCTTGAGCATGGAGATGCCGGACTGCATCAGCATGGAGCTCTTGGTCATGTTGGCGGTTTCGCTGGCGAAATCGGCGTCCATGATGCGGCCCTTGGCCATGTCGGTGTTGTCCTTCATGTTGGCCAGGTTGTTGGAGGTGTGGCCCAGACGGTTGATCGCGGCACCGAAGGCAGCGCGGGTCTTGCCGACCTGGTCCAGGGCGTCGTTCAGACCGTCGATGGCGGCAGCGGCGCCGGCTTTCGGGTCCAGAGCCTGGACGGTGGTGCCCAGCGCGGTGACGGTGGCGGCGATGTCGGTGTCGGCAGCGGCAACGGTCATCACTTCAGCGGAGTCGGAGCCGATCTGGAACTTGATGTCGGCCGCCAGCTTGCCACCGGTACCGAACAGGCTGTCGCCAGCGTACTTGGTGTTGGTGACAATGTTGGTCAGCTCTTTGCCCAGCTCGTCGAACTCGGACTTCAGGGCGTCCAGGTCCTTGTCGGAGTTGGTGCCGTTGGCGGACTGGGTGGCCAGGTCCTTCATGCGCTGCAGGATGTCGGTGGCTTCGCTGAAGGCGCCTTCGCCGGTCTGCAGCATGGAGACGGCATCGCTGGTGTTGCGCATGGCCATGTTCATGCCGCGGGTCTGGGCATTCAGGCGGGTGGCGATCTGCAGGCCGGCGGCGTCGTCGGCGGCGGAGTTGATGCGCAGGCCGGTGCCCAGGCGCTGCTGCGAAGTAGCCAGCTGGCCGTTGGTCTTGCTCAGGCTGGTCTGGGTGATCAGGGAGGAGTAGTTGGTTTGAATCGACAAGGCCATGGTGGACTTCCTGTATGAGCTGAATGAAGCCGGCGTTGTGCCTGCTGAAGAGGTAAGGCGACAGCTCGCAGGGGAGGATTAAGGGCGGATGAAAAAAATTTGGCGCGGGGATTCCGACGATACCGGCCAGCGCCGCGCGGGTATCGATGGCCTACAGCATGTGTCCTTTGGCTCAGGATCGGTCATCTATGTTGTTGAGACATATCTGACAGCCCAGGTGCCGGGGTGCAGCTAAGCTCCTCGGGTCCACAAGGCTGTGGATCGTTCGACCGAATCCCTCGTTGCGAACTGTGAGAAAGGAACCTCATGATCTCCGTCTACCAGCTCAAGTCCCGTTTCCAGAACCTGCTCCGCCCCCTGGTCACCCGCCTGTACGAGCGCGGCGTCACCGCCAACCAGGTGACGCTGGCTGCCTGCGGCATTTCGCTGCTGGTGGCGCTCACGGTCGCGCTGCTGGCCGGCCACGCCTGGATATTTCTGCTGATCCCCCTGTGGATGTTCCTGCGCATGGCGCTCAACGCCATGGACGGCATGCTCGCCCGCGAGTTCGGCCAGCAGTCGAAGCTGGGCGCCTACCTCAACGAACTCACCGACGTGATTGCCGACAGCGCGCTGTACCTGCCATTCGCCCTGCTGCCGGGCGTGAGCCCGGCGCTGGTGGTGCTGGTGGTCCTGCTCGCGGTGATCAGCGAGTACGCCGGCGTGCTCGGGGTGATGGTGGGTGCTTCGCGGCGCTACGACGGGCCCATGGGCAAGAGCGACCGCGCACTGTGCTTCGGCGTTTTCGGCGCGGCCGTGGCCGCCGGGCAGTTGCCGCTGGTCTGGCTGAACCCGCTGCTGGTGCTGCTGGCACTGCTGCTGGTGCTGACTATCGTCAACCGGGTGCGCCAGGGGCTGGCCGAGCAGAAGGAATCGCAGGCCTGAGCCGAGGCCAGCCTGTCAGGACGGGGACCGGACAGTCCCGCAAGCCATCGAACAGAGGAAGTTATGCGCGAGTCTTCGAATCACCACTTCGTTACCCATGACGGCGTCGAGCTGTTCTACCGCCACTGGCCGGCCGCTGCCGGCAGCGACGCGCCGCGCCGCGCGGTGTTGCTGTTCCATCGCGGCCATGAGCATTCCGGGCGCATCGGCCACCTGGCCGACGAACTCGACCTGCCCGGCTTCGACGTCTTCGCCTGGGATGCCCGCGGCCACGGCCAGTCGCCCGGCGCGCGCGGCGACAGCCCGAGCTTCGGCACCAGCGTGCGTGACGTGCAGACCTTCGTCGAGCACATCGCCTCGACCTACGGCATCGCTATCAGCGACATGGCGGTGGTGGCGCAGAGTGTCGGCGCGGTGGTCGCCTCCACCTGGGTGCACGACTACGCGCCGCCGATCCGCAGCCTGGTGCTCGCCTCGCCGGCGTTCAAGGTCAAGCTCTACGTACCTTTCGCCCGGCCGGGCCTGAAGCTGGCGCGCTGGTGGCGCGGCAACTTCTTCGTCAACAGCTATGTGAAGGCGAAATTCCTCACCCACGACCCCGAGCGCATCGCCTCCTATGACAGCGACCCGCTGATCGCCAAGGCCATCTCGGTAAACGTACTGCTGGGCCTGTACGAAGCGGCCGACCGTGTGGTGGCCGATGCGCAGGCGATCCAGGTGCCGACGCAAGTGCTGATCTCCGGTTCCGACTTCGTGGTGCACCGCAAGCCGCAGCAGCGCTTCTTCGACAACCTCGGCACGGCGCGCAAGGAACTGCACATCCTGCCCGGCTTCTTCCACGACACCCTTGGCGAGCTGAACCGCGAGCAGGCGACCACCCGCGCGCGGCGCTTCATCCTCGAGTGCTTCGCCCGCCAGCCCGAGCGCGCCGACCTGCGCGGCGCCGACCGCTTCGGCTACACCTGCGCCGAAGCGGAAGCACTGGCGACGCCGCTGCCCGCCTGGTCGATCCGCGATCTCTACTGGCGTGCGACCCGCGCCAACATGCGCCTCGGCCGACTGCTGTCCGACGGAATCAACCTCGGCTTCCAGACCGGCTTCGACTCCGGCAGCACCCTGGACTACGTCTACCGCAACCGGCCCGCCGGGGCGGGGCCGGTGGGCCGGATGATCGATCGCACCTACCTGGAGTCCGCCGGCTGGCGCGGCATCCGCCAGCGCAAGGTGAACATCGAGGAGCTGCTGCGCCTGGCCATGGCCAGCCTGCGCGAGCAGGGCCGCGAGGTACGCATCCTCGACATCGCCGCCGGCCACGGGCGCTACATCCTCGAAGCACTGCAGGGCCTCGAGGCGCTGCCCGAAAGTGTGCTGCTGCGCGACTACAGCGAGCTGAACGTGCGCGAGGGCTCGGCGCTGATCGAGCGCCTGGGCCTGAAGGAGCGCGCCCGCTTCGTGCAGGGCGACGCCTTCGATGGCGCCGACCTTGCCGCCGTCGAGCCGAAGCCGACGCTGGCGGTGGTCTCCGGTCTCTACGAGCTGTTCGCTGACAATGCCATGGTCAGCGGTTCGCTGGCCGGGCTGGGCGAGGCGGTGGAAGAGGGCGGCTACCTGATCTACACCGGCCAGCCCTGGCACCCGCAGCTGGAGCTGATAGCCCGTGCCCTCACCAGCCACCGCGCCGGGCAGGCCTGGGTGATGCGCCGCCGTACGCAAGGGGAGATGGACCAGCTGGTGGCCACCGCCGGCTTCCGCAAGCTGGCCCAGCGCATCGACGAGGACGGCATCTTCACCGTCTCCCTGGCCCGCCGGGAGCGCAGCTGATGGCGTCGATGCCGGCGCGCGACCCCGGTGTCCTGCGGAGGGCGGTGATCTGGCTGCTGTTCCTTGGGCCGTTCTTCTTCCTCAGCTATGGCTTCGCCAACTGGGTGGCGGGGCAGCGCGAATCGGTCGGCGTGCTGGTGTTCGACTGGGAGCGCGGCACGCCGCTGTGGCCCTGGACGATCATCCCGTACTGGTCGATCGACCTGCTGTACGGGCTGTCCTTCCTGCTGCCGCGTACCCGCCGCGGGCTGGACTGCCATGCCCTGCGCCTGCTCACCGCGCAGGTTGTCGCGGTGACCTGTTTCCTGCTGTTCCCGCTGCGCTTCAGCTTCGAGCGACCGATGCTGGAGGGCGTCTTCGGTGCGCTGTTCGACCTGTTGATGGGTTTCGACAAGCCCTTCAACCAGGCGCCTTCACTGCATATCGCCCTGCTGGTGATCCTCTGGGTCGCCTACGGTCGTTACGCCAGCGGCGCATGGCGCTGGTTGCTGCACGGCTGGTTCGCGCTGATCGGGCTGTCGGTGCTGACCACCTGGCAACACCATTTCATCGATGTGCCGACCGGTGCGCTGCTGGGCTTCTTCTGCGTCTGGCTGTGGCCACGAGAGGTTCGCTCGCCGCTGCAGGCGTGGAGCCTCAGCGGCGACCCGCAGCGGCGCCGGCTGGCGGCCCTCTACGGCGTCGGCGCGTTGCTCTGTCTGGGGCTGGCGCTGGCCGGCGGCGGCCTGTGGCTCTGGCTGTGCTGGCCGGCGGTATCCCTGACGCTGGTCGCGTTGTGCTACCTGGCGATCGGCACGGTGGGCTTCCAGAAGCGCCTGGACGGTCGCCATTCGGTGGCGGTCTCCTGGCTGCTGGCGCCCTACTGGCTGGGCGCGTGGCTCAACGCGCGCTGGTGGACGCGCCGCCATCCGCAGCCGGATGAAGTGCTGCCGGGGCTCTGGCTCGGGCGCTTGCCGGACTGGTACCAGCCCCGGCATCTGCCGAGCCTGGCGATCCTCGACCTGTGCGCCGAGCTGCCCTGCACTGCGCTGAGCCGACGCTACGAGTGCCTGCCGCTGCTCGACCTGGTAGCGCCCAGCGTCGCGCAGTGCCGGCAAGGCGCGGAGCTGATCCAGCGAATGCACGCCGAAGGCCCGGTGCTGGTCTGTTGCGCGCTGGGCTACTCGCGCAGCGCCACGCTGGTGGCGGCCTGGCTGCTGATTTCCGGCCGTGCGGCCACGCTCGAGGATGCGCTGGCGCAGGTTCGCCACGCGCGTCCGCAGGTGGTGCTCAAGGCCGAACAACTGGCGGTGCTGGCGCAGATCGCCGGCCAGCCGAACCTGTCACAGGAGGTGAGTCATGTCGGTTGATCCGGCCCTGATCCTGGTGGCCAGCCTGCTGCGCCGTGGCAGCAGTCTCAATGGCCTGTCCTCGGCGCTTACCGTGCTGGCGCTGGCCCTGGGTTTCTACGGCGTGCTGATGGCCAGCGCCACCCTGGCGTTCAGCCTGAGCATGGCGTTGCTGGTGCTGCTCGGGCTGGTGCAGAAGTTCTATGCCATGCGCGTGGCACTGGACGCCGACCTGTTCGAAGCCATGGCCAACGCCGGAGAGGCGCTGGCGGAGAAAACCCGGCAGCTGGACGACGCCCTGGCGACCTACGCCGGTGTGTCGGCGGACAAGACCGGCCGTCCCTGGAGCGAGCGCAGCCGTGGCGCGCTCGCCCTGTTGCGCCGGCAGGTGCAGCTCTGCGCCGCCCAGTGGCTCATTGCGCTGCTGTGCCTGATCACCCTGACTTTCCAATCCTGAGGAACGTACCCGCAATGCTGGAACGACTCTGCGCCTACGCCATCATCGCCGGCGCCCGTGCGGTGACCGGCCTGCGCAGCCTGTGGATCGGCACCACGCCGATCCCGGCACAGCGCATCTACTACGCCAACCACAGCAGCCATGGCGATTTCGTCCTGCTCTGGGCCTCGCTGCCGCCGGAGCTGCGCTCGCGCACGCGGCCGGTGGCAGGCATGGACTACTGGGGCAAGGGCGGCCTGCGTGGCTTCATCATCAACCGCGTGTTCCACGGCGTGCTGATCGACCGCACGCGCGGTGCCGAGGGCGGCAACCCGCTGGAGCCGGTGGAGCGCGCCCTGGCCGACGGCGACTCGCTGATCCTCTTCCCCGAAGGCACCCGCAACCTCGACGAGGATGTGCACCTGCTGCCCTTCAAGAGCGGCATCTATCACCTGTCCAGGGCCCATCCGCAGGTGGAGCTGGTGCCGGTGTGGCTGGACAACCTCAACCGCGTGATGCCCAAGGGCCGCGCGCTGCCCTTGCCGCTGCTGTGCACCCTGAGCTTCGGCGCACCGCTGGCGGTGGAGGAGGGCGAGGCCAAGGACGCCTTCCTCGAACGCGCCCGCGAAGCGTTGCTCAAGCTCGCCGCGCCGGAGGGTCGCTGAGATGAACCAGACCTGGCTGCTCTTCGGTGGTATCGGCGCCATCCTCGTCCTCGCCTCGCTGGTCGGCGCGGTGCTGCGCTGGAAAGCGCCGCCCGGACCGCACGCGGTGATCGACAACCTCAACGCGCGGATCAACGCCTGGTGGGTGATGGTCGCGGTGATCGGCTGCGCCTTCGCCCTTGGCCACTGGGCGGTGATCCTGCTGTTCTACGGGGTGTCGTTCTACGCCCTGCGCGAATTCCTCACCCTGATGCCGACCCGGCGCAGCGACTATCCGGCGCTGGTGGCGGCGTTCTACTTCGTGCTGCCGATGCAGTACCTGCTGATCGGCATCGGCTGGTACGGGCTGTTCTCCATCTTCATCCCGGTCTATGTGTTCCTGCTGCTGCCGATCCTCGCCTCGCTGGGCGGTGACTCCAAGCACTTCCTCGAGCGCGCCTCGAAGGTGCAGTGGGCGCTGATGCTGGCGGTGTTCTGCATCTCCTACGTGCCGGCGCTGCTGACCCTGGAGATCGCCGGCTACGAAGGGCGCAACCTGCTGCTGATCGCCTTCCTGGTCATCGTCGTGCAGCTGTCCGACGTGTTGCAGTACGTCTGCGGCAAGCTCATGGGCAAGCGCAAGATCGCGCCGAACCTGTCGCCGTCCAAGACCCTGGAAGGCTTCATCGGCGGCGTCACGCTGGCCACACTGATCGGCGGCGCACTGTGGTGGATCACGCCCTTCAGCTTCTGGCAGGCGCTGCTGATCGCCCTGATGATCAACATCCTCGGTTTCTTCGGCGGGCTGGTGATGTCGGCGATCAAGCGCGACCGTGGGGTGAAGGACTGGGGCCACATGATCGAAGGCCACGGCGGCATGCTCGACCGCCTGGACTCGGTGTGTTTCGCCGCGCCGGTGTTCTTCCATTTCGTCCGCTACTGGTGGACCTGACCCCCGTCGGAAATCCCCCAGGCGCTCCGGGGTAACCACTCCGGAGCGCCGGTTCGCGGCTACGCTTGCTCTATTCCTTCGGGAATGTCGTACGGCAACGGAGTGTTTGGGCGTAAGCAGTCGAATCTTCACGGGGCCATGAAGCAATGAACACTCTCTTTCCGCAAATCACCGGCGGGGCTGCGTCTTGAACGGCCCGGCGGGTGGTTTCCGGTTTACCTGCCTGGTCACCGCCATCGGCTCCTACTCCGCCGAATCGGTGATCTCATCGCTGCGCGAGCACTGGGGCGCGCGGGTGGTGGGGACCAATACCCAACCCCGCGACTGGTGCACTACCTCCGCCTTGCTGGATACCTTCCATCGGGTTCCGGCGGCGAGAAATGTTACCGAGTATGTGGAGCGCATCCTCAGGATCTGCGAAGCCGAGCAGGTGACCCATGTGGTGCCGCTGATCGACCCCGAGGTCGATGCCTTTGCGCTGCACCACGAGGCGTTCGCCGAACGCGGCATCACGCTGTGCATGCAGCCGCTGGAGACCATTCGCGTCGCCCGCGACAAGTGGCTGGTGCACCAGGCCTTCCGCAACGATGCGCTGATCCGCACCATTCCCACCTGGCGCCTGGAAGACCTGCCCGTACCGGGGCTGGACCTGCCGCTGATCGCCAAGCCGCGCGACGGGCGTAACTGCGAAGGGCTGATGCAGGTGCGCGACGCGGATTTCCTGCACTACGTGCACAAGCGTTTCTCGGACCGCGACTACATCGTGCAGCCACTGCTGCCGGGTGAGGTCTGCGTGGTGGACGTGGTGCGCCAGCGGAGCACCGGCGACTGGGCGGCCATGGCGCGCCAGGAGCTGGTGCGCACGCCGACTGGCGCGGGCCTGACCGTGCGCATGCTGGCCGATCCGCAACTGCTCGAGATGGCCGGACAGGTCGCCCGTGTGCTGGATGTGAACGGCTGCATCAACATGGAGTTCCTGGTGCAGGACGGCGAGGCGCTGCTGATGGACGTCAACCCGCGCTTCTCCGGCGGGATCGCCTTCAGCCACCTGTCCGGCTACGACATGGTCGCCAACCACCTGCGCTGCTTCCGCGAGGCGCCGCTGGATGCGCCGGTGCTGCCGGCGCCGAGCATCCACGCGCGGCGGCTGGTGGAGGTGACCACGTTTGCCGCGCCGGCTGCTGCGCCCGAAGCCATCGTCGCGCTGCCGGGCTCGCTGGGCCGCGGTGACCGCAGCGCATCACTGTAGGAACGGGCCGTGACCGCGACCGTCCTGCAGGGGGGGTAGGCAGTGAGCGGGTGCAGCATCAGAAGATGCTGCTCACCTCGCCTGACGCCGTCACCTTCGCCTCGATGATCTTCTGGCTGCGCAGGTTCTTCACGCGGATCACTTCGTCCTGCTTGCCGTTGGCCAGCGCCTCGCCGACGGCGCTGGCCTGGATGCCGTCCTGGCTGGCGACGATCTTCACCTGCTGGCCGCGCCGCACCAGCATTGCTCCATCGAGCAGTGCCGGCGTCAGCGGCTGGTCGGCGCGAATGCGGCGGCGGGCCGTCTTGCCGGCCACCTCGGCGATATCGGTGAAGTAGCCCCGCGAGCTCTTGCCGAGTTCCACCGGCGCGAGCTTGAGTTGCGCCGCGTCCAGCGTCTGGCCGCGCGCGATCTCGCCGCTGGCGACCACGGTCGGCAGGTACACCGTGGGCTGGCTGATGAAGGTCACCGGCCAGCCGGACTGCCCTTTGCAGGAGGCTTCGAAACGCCGTCGCGCACTGACCGCGGCAGGCGCTTCGAGCGCACGCAGCTGCGGGTCGGCGGAGCAGGCGGCGAGCTTGCCCAGGCTGTTGGGCAGGTTGTTGTTCACGGTGAAAGTCATGCCTTTCCAGCCGGCCTTGCGCGCGGCTTCCTTCAGCTCGGCAGCGACCTGCTGCTGCGCGGCGGCGTCGAGTTGCGCGCGCGCATCCTGGGCTTGTGCCAGGGCGGGAAGCAGCAGGAGGAAGCAGGCGGAAAGAGCCTTTCCGCATCCCGCCGCGCGGTGCGTCGAAAGCGGAAAAGCCGCGTTGCACGCGCTGTTTCGCGTCGCGCGTAAAGCCTTGTAAATCAACGACATGAAGCGATATTCCGGGGTGGGCATGCTTTGTGCTCTGTCGCTGCGCACACCGAAAGATGGCCGAACGACGAGAGCGGGTTGCGCGAATGAGTATACGGTTTGACGAGACCCTGGGTATCCACGAGAGAGCCCTCTCGCTGCACATGCAGCGCAGCGAAATCCTGGCCTCCAACCTGGCCAACGAAGACACCCCCGGCTTCAAGGCGCGGGACATCGACTTCGCCGCCGAGATGCAGCGCCAGGACAGCTCCAGCGTGCTGCTGGCGAGCACCAGCGCCGCGCGCCCTGACCTGAAGTACCGCATCCCCAACCAGCCTTCCCAGGACGGCAACAGCGTGGAGCTGTCCACCGAGCAGGCGGAGTTCTCGCGCAACGCGATGGATTTCCAGACCAGCCTGACCTTCCTGACCATGAAATTCCGCGGCCTCAAGCAGGCCATCGAAGGACGCTGACGCCATGGCATTCGATTCCATCTACCGCATCGCCGGCTCGTCGATGAACGCGCAGACCGTGCGCCTGAACACCGTGGCGAGCAACCTGGCCAACGCCGACTCCGCCGCCAACAGCCCAGACGCCGTGTACCAGGCGCGCAAGCCGATGTTCGCCGCCGTCTACGAGAACGACCAGCTCACCCGTGGCGCCGGCATGGGCGGCGCCCACGTGCAGGTGCTCGACGTGGTGACTTCCGGCCGCTCGCCGCAGCGCCGCTACGAGCCGGGCAGCCCGCTGGCCGATGCCACCGGCTACGTCTACTACCCCGACGTCAACGAGATCGAAGAGATGACCGACATGATGTCCGCCACCCGCAGCTTCGAGACCGGCGTGGAAGTGCTCAACCGTGTGAAGAGCATGCAGTCCAGCCTGCTGAAACTGGGAGACGCCTGATGAGCACGGTCAACAACGACACCGGCACCACCACCAGCGGCACCTCGACCGACACGCCCAAACAGGCGGTCAACCTCGGCGAACTGACCGACATGGAGAACAGCTTCATCACCCTGCTGGTCGCCCAGGTGCAATACCAGGACCCGACCAAGCCGGTGGACAGCACCGAGTTCATCAACCAGTACTCGGCCATGGCGCAGGTCAAGAGCATGCAGAACATGACCACCCTGCAGCAGAACAACCTGGTGCTGATGGACAACCTGCAGACCCTCACTGCCGCAGGTCTCGTCGGCCAGGAAGTGAAGGTCAGCGCCGACAGCCTGCAGCTGGACGGCGACGAGGTCAGCGGACAGATCACCCTGGAGCACGCCTCGGCCACCACCGTGCTGCAGCTCACCGATGCCAACGGCGTGCGCACCGACATCACCCTCGGCCCGCAGGAAGCCGGTGCCGTGCCCTTCAGCGTGGACCCGCAGGCGCTTGGCCTGAAGCCCGGCAAGTACAGCCTGGCGGTGAAGACCGAGAGCGGCGAGACGCCGGGCATCGAGGTGTCCGGCCTGGTGCACAACGTCCGCGTCAGCGCCGATGGCCCGGTGCTGGAAGTCGAGGGCGCAGGTTCGGTGCCCTTCTACAAGATCGTCGAATTCAGTCAGGGCCAGGCCGCCTGAGCGCCTGCTTCCCCCCTCTTAGGATGAGATAACGCCATGAGCTTCAACATCGCCCTGACCGGCCTGAACGCCGTCACCCAGCAACTGGACACCATCAGCAACAACATCGCCAACTCCGGCACCGTGGGCTTCAAGTCCTCGCGCACCGAGTTCGGCAGCGTCTACGCCGACGGCAAGGGCATGGGCGTGGAAGTCGCCGGCACCACCCAGAGCATCAGCCAGGGCGGTTCGCTGGTGTCGACCAACCGCGCGCTCGACCTCGCCATCTCCGGCGGCGGCTTCTTCGTGGTCAAGAGCGGCAACGGCGACACCCAGTACACCCGCGCCGGCGTGTTCAGCCAGGACAACGCCAACTACCTGATCAACGCCACCGGCCAGCGCCTGCAGGGCTACCCGACCGACGCCGCCGGCAACCTGCTGGTGGGCACCGTCTCCGACCTGCAGGTGAAGACCGCCAACCTGCCGGCCAAGGCCACCGACAAGCTGGAGTTCGTCGCCAACCTCGACTCCAACGAGACAGTACCGACCGTCTCGCCGTTCGACCCGCAGAAGGTGGAGACCTACAACTCCACCTACACCAGCAAGGTCTACGACTCCCAGGGCAAGGAGCACACCCTGACCCAGTACTTCGTGCTGACCGGCACCAACACCTGGGATGCGCATTACGCGGTGGATGGCAACGCTGTCGGCGCCACCCAGTCGCTGACCTTCGCCCCGGACGGCTCGCTGTCCTCGCCGATCGCTTCGGTGCCGGTGGGCTTCACCCTGCCCGGCGTCGACCCGATGAACATCTCGCTGGACTACACCGGCACCAGCCAGTACGGCTCGGACTTCGTCGTCACCACCAACCGCACCACCGGCTACGCCGCCGGCGAGCAGACCGGCATCGCGGTGGAGAACGACGGCAAGGTCTACGTCAACTACAGCAACGGCCAGCGCATGCTGCAGGGCCAGGTCGCCCTGGCCAACTTCATCAACAGCGGCGGCCTGCAGAACCAGAGCGGCACCGCCTGGACCGAGACCTCCGCCTCCGGCGCCCCGCTGATCGGCGTGCCCGGCATCGGCCAGTTCGGCTCGCTGTCGGCGGGCAACCTGGAAGGTTCCAACGTCGACATCACCCAGCAACTGGTGGGCCTCATGGAAGGCCAGCGCAACTACCAGGCGAACACCAAGGTGATGACCACCGACAAGGAACTCACCCAGGTCCTGTTCTCGGCCATCTAAGGACTCGTCATGGATCGCCTCGGCTACACCGCAATGACCGCCGCCAGCCGCAGCATGGCGGCGCTGGATGTGCGCGCGAACAACCTCGCCAACGTCAACACCCCCGGTTTTCGCGCCGACCTGGAGCACGCCACCGCCGTCGATGTGAGTGGCGCCGGCTATGACAGCCGCCACCTCGCGCGCATCGAGAGCAGCGGTGTGGACATGAGCGCCGGCACCCTGATGGCTACCGGGCGCGACCTCGATGTCGCCATCCAGGGCCAGGGCCTGTTCGCCGTGCAGAGCGGCAACGGCGAGGCGTACACGCGCCAGGGTAACCTCGAGATCGACGCTGACCGCCAGCTGATGATCAACGGCCGCGCCGTGCTCGGCGAAGGCGGGCCGATCACCCTGCCCGAGTACGACGCCATCGCCATCGGCAGCGACGGCACCATCTCGGTGATGCCGCGCGGCGACTTCATGATGACCGACGTCGACCGCCTCAAGCTGGTGGACGCCCCGGCTGCCTCCCTGGTGAAGAACGCCCAGGGCCTGCTGGTGAGCAAGGACGGCCAGAACGTCGCCGCCAGCGAGGACGTGCGGCTGGTCTCCGGACACCTGGAGCAAAGCAACGTCTCGGCCATCGACCAGCTGGTGGGGACCATGAGCCTGAACCGGCGGTTTGAGGCCCAGGTGAAGATGATGAAGGCCGCCTCGGATCTTGCCGAGGCCGGCGACCGCATGATCCGTGGCGGCTAACCCGCGGCGCGCAGACAGGAGCACAACATGAGTTCGGCACTTTGGGTCAGCAAGACCGGCCTGGCAGCCCAGGACACCGCGATGTCCACCGTGGCCAACAACCTGGCCAACGTGAACACCGTCGGCTTCAAGAGCGACCGCGCGGTCTTCGAGGACCTGTTCTACCAGGTGCAGCTGCAACCCGGCGCCCAGGCTGACCAGGTCAACACCGTGCCCTCGGGCATCCAGCTGGGCAGCGGCGTGCGCGTCGTCGGCACGCAGAAGGTGTTTACCGAAGGCAGCATGCAGACCACCGGCCAGCCCATGGACCTGGCCATCGTCGGCAGCGGCTTCTTCCAGGTCGAGGCGCCCAACGGCGACACCTACTACACCGAGAACGGCCAGCTGCAGCTGAACAATGAAGGCATCGTGGTCAACGCCCAGGGCCTGCCGCTGACACCGAACATCGAAGTACCGGCTGGCGCCAGCCGCTTCACCGTCGGCAGCGACGGCATCGTCACCGCCGTGCTGCCGGGCGAGACCCTGCCCACCGAGCTGGGCCAGATCACCCTGGTCAGCTTCACCAACCCGGCGGGCCTGGAAGCCCTCGGCGGCAACCTCTACAAGGAAACCGCCGCCAGCGGCGAGCCGCAGGAAGGCACGCCGGGGGAGGAAGGCCTGGGCAACCTCAAGCAGGGCGTGCTGGAAGGCTCCAACGTGCAGGTGGTGGAAGCGATGGTGAACATGATCGCCATCCAGCGCGCCTACGAGGCCAACGCCAAGGTGCTCGACGCCGCGTCGGGCATGCAGCAGTTCCTCAACCAGACGGTCTGACCATGACGCGCCTTGCCCTGCTGCTCGCCCTGGCGCTGCTCGCCGGATGCCAGAGCTTCGACGAGATGCTGCCGGACGAGGATTCCTCGACCTACCAGCCCCCGGAGCTGGACTACAGCCAACCGCCGACCACCAGCGGCGGGCTGTTCCGTTCCGGCTACGGCGGTTCGCTGCTGCGCGACAAGCGCGCGATCGGCGTCGGCGACATCGTCACCGTGGTGCTCAGCGAGTCCACCCAGTCGAGCAAGAGCGCGGGCACCAGCTTCGGCAAGCAGTCCAGCCTGGATGTGCCAGTGCCGACCATCCTGACCAAGGAGTACGGCGGCCTGGAAACATCTGCCACGGCCAACCGCGATTTCACCGGCTCGGCGAAAAGCTCGCAGCAGAACACCCTCTCCGGCTCCATTGCGGTGACCGTGCACAAGGTGCTGCCCGGCGGCGTGCTGCTGGTGAAGGGTGAAAAATCCCTGCGCCTGAACCAGGGCGACGAGTTCATCCGCCTCACGGGGCTGGTGCGCATCGACGACATCAACCGTTCCAACCAGGTGTCCTCGCAGAACGTCGCCAACGCCAAGATTTCCTACGCCGGGCGCGGCGTGCTCAACGACAGCAACTCGGCCGGCTGGCTGACGCGCTTCTTCACCCATCCGCTGTTCCCGATGTAAGCAGGCGAGCACTCCATGCGTAGAACGCTTATGTGTAGAACCCTTGCCCGCCTGCTGGCGCTGCTGTGCCTGTCCTGGCAGGCCGAGGCGCTGGCCATCCCGCTGCTCGACCTGGTGGACATCGAAGGTGTGCGCGAGAACCAGCTGATCGGCTACGGCCTCGTCGTCGGCCTGGACGGCACTGGCGACAAGAACCAGGTGAAATTCACCAACCAGTCGGTGGCCAACATGCTCAAGCAGTTCGGCGTGAACCTGCCGCCGAACGTCGACCCGAAGCTGAAGAACGTCGCCGCGGTGAGCGTCACCGCCAGCGTGCCGCCGTCCTACAGCGCCGGGCAGACCATCGACGTCACCGTGTCCTCGCTGGGCGACGCCAAGAGCCTGCGCGGCGGCCTGCTGCTGATGACGCCGCTGCAGGGCGTGGACGGCGAAGTCTACGCGCTGGCCCAGGGCAACCTGGTGGTCGGCGGCCTGCATGCGCAGGGCCAGAGCGGCTCCAGCGTGTCGATCAACAGCGCCAACAGCGGCCTGATTCCCAACGGCGCGACCATCGAACGGATGATTCCCAGCGATTTCGCCCAGCGCCCGGACGTGATGCTCAATGTGCGCAAGCCGAGTTTCCAGACCGCCACCCAGGTGATGAATGCAGTCAACGAGCGCTTCGGCTCCGGCACCGCCACCGCGCTGGACGGCACCAAGGTGTCCGTCCGCGCCCCGGTCAGCCTGGCCCAGCGCACCAGCTTCATGGCCATGCTCGAAGGCATGGAAGTGCAGGAAGGCCGCACCCGGCCCAAGGTGGTGTTCAACAGCCGCACCGGCACCGTGGTGGTCGGTCAGGGCGTGCGCGTCAAAGCCGCCGCGGTCGCCCACGGCTCGCTCACCGTGACCATCAGCGAGAACCCCCAGGTCAGCCAGCCGGGTCCGTTCTCCAACGGCACCACGGCGGTCACCCCGCAGTCGGACGTCTCGGTCAGCCAGGACAAGAAACCGATGTTCAAGTGGCCCGAGGGCACCAGCCTGGAAAGCATCATCAACACGGTGAACAGCCTGGGTGCGACGCCGGATGACGTGATGAGCATTCTCCAGGCGCTGGAGCAGGCCGGTGCGCTGAATGCCGAGCTGGTGGTCATCTAAATGGGGTTGATGCTCTTTCGCCGAGAGTCGCGTTGCCGCGTCAAATCACGCCAGGCTAGACGCGGGGCGACGGCAATGGTCGCTCCCTTGGCTAGCCCCGCAACGACGCATGGCGTGATTTGCCGCGCAACCCGGAGGGACGGGCCGCATTTTGCGCAGAGCGTCGTTACTCATCGTTCATTTGGAATGACCAAACCACACGATTCGCGCCTAGCCCTGCGCAAAATGCGGCGCCGTCGCGACCTCGTCGAAAGAGCATCAGCCCCATGAGCATCACCTCGCTCAACCGTCCCATCGTCCCCAGCGGCCAGCCCGGCGAGTCGCCCGAGCAGGTCCGCCGCGAGCAGTTGCAGGCGGCCTCCGAACAGTTCGAGGCGATGTTCCTGCAGCAGATCCTCAAGCAGATGCGCAAGGCCGGCGACGTGCTCTCCGCCGGCAGCCCGCTGCGCAGCCGCGACCTCGATACGATGCGCGACTTCTACGACGAAGCGCTGGCCGAGCACCTGGCCTCGCGCAAGCAGACCGGCATCGCCGACCTGCTGGTGCGCCAGCTCTCTGCCGAGCCTGCCGACACCACCGAACCGGTGGCGCTCGCCGACAGCGGCGAAGCGCTGCGCCGGCCGTCGGTGTCCAGCCGCAACCCGCTGGTGGACACCTGGCAGCGTGGCGTGGACCGTCTCGCCCACGCCTGGCAGCAGGGCACGGCGGGCTTCCGCACCCTGGTGGACGGCGTGATCGGCCAGGAGTCCGGCGGCAACGCCGCCGCCGTCTCGCCCAAGGGCGCGCGCGGCCTGATGCAGCTGATGCCCGACACCGCCCGCGAAGTTGCCGGCGAGCTGGGCTTGCCTTACGACGAGCAGCGCCTGACCAGCGACCCGGCCTACAACAAGGCCCTGGGCAGCGCCTACCTGGGCAAGATGCTCGACCGGTACGACGGCCAGCACGTGCTCGCCCTGGCCGCGTACAACGCCGGCCCCGGCAAGGTCGATGAGTGGCTGAAGAACAACGGCGATCCGCGCAGCGGACAGATCGGCATGGCCGACTGGGTGCGCAGCATCCCCTTTGAGGAGACCCGCGACTACACCCTCGGCGTGCTCCGTCGCGTGCGCGAGGCCCAGGCGCCGGCGCGCATCCCCGGCAGCGGCCTGTCGCCGGAGAGCGGCTTGAAGCACGCGCCGCAGGAAGGATTTAAGCGCCACAGTGATTACGTCGCCTATCAGGGACAACAGCCCGAATTTGTTTCCCGACCGGCCTCGGCGGCGTTTGCCCAGCCGATCCGCCTCGAGTCGAAGGAGAATGCCTCTTGAGTATGTTGAGCCAGATCGGCTACAGCGGCCTGCGCGCGGCGCAGATCGCCCTGGCCACCTCCAGCCAGAACGTCGCCAACGCCAACACCCCCGGTTTCAGCCGGCTGAGCCCGGTGCTCGCGTCGCTGGCCGGCGAGGGTGGCCTGAACGTCGGCGGCGGCGTGACGGTGACCAGCATCCGCCGGATGGCCAACGACTTCCAGAACCAGCAGCTGTGGCGCGCCACCACCGAGCAGAGCTACTACGACAGCGGCCAGCAGTACCTGTCCGCGCTGGAAGGCCTGATGGGCGGCGAAGGCTCGAGCATCAGCGTCGGCCTGGACAACTTCTTCGCCGCGCTCAGCGAGGCCACCGCCACGCCCGGCTCGGTCGCCCTGCGCCAGCAGATCGTCAACGAGACCAGGAACCTCGCCCAGCGCTTCAATGGCCTGTCCGGCAACATCGACAGCCAGCTGCGCGCCCTGCAGGAGCAGCGCGGCTCCATGGTCGGCGAGATCAACGGGCTGACTGCCAACCTCGCCGCGCTGAACAAGCAGATCGTCGAAGTCGGCTCTTCCGGCGGCGACACCACCGCGCTGCGCGACCACCGCGAGAGCCTGGTGCAGGACCTCTCCAGGTACGCCTCGATCCGCGTCAACGAAGTGGCCGACGGCTCGCTCACGGTTTCCCTCGCCAACGGCCAGCCGCTGGTCGCCGGCAACTCCGCCGGCCAACTGGCGATCAGCCGCACTTCCTCGGGCGAGCAGGAAATCGCCCTGACCTTCGCCGGTACCAGCTTCCCGCTGACCCAGGACGGCATGGGCGGTTCGCTGGGCGCGCTGTACGACACCGAGTACGACACCCTGCGACCGAACCAGACTGCCCTGCACGAAATGGCCGGGCAGTTCGCCCAACTGGTCAACGACACCCTGGCCAATGGCTTCGACCTCAATGGCAACCCCGGCCAGGCGCTGCTCAGCTACAACGCCGGCAGCACCACGGCGATGCTCAGCGTGAACGGCCTCAAGCCCGAGGAGCTGGCGCTGTCGGACACCGCCGGCGAGAGCGGCAACAACAGGAACCTGCTGGACCTGCTGGAACTCAAGGGCCAGAGCATCACCGTCGGCGGCAGCCAGGTCACCCTCAACGACGCCTTCGCCGGCCTGCTCGGCAAGGTCGCCAGCGCCAGCCGGCAGAACCAGGCCGACCAGAAGACCGCCACCACCGTGGCCACCCAGGCCCAGGCCCAGCGCGACAGCGTCAGTGCAGTGAGCCTGGATGAAGAGGCGGTCAACCTGATCACCTACCAGCAGGCCTACCAGGCCAACATGAAAGTCATCAGCACCGCCAAGGAGCTGTTCGACTCGATGCTCGCGGCTTTCTAAGGGCCATTGCGAAGGACAGCACCATGCGCATTACCAACGCACAGATCACCGCGCTGATGAGCGGTTCGATGAACAGCAACTCGGCTTCCCTGGGCAAGCTGATGCAGCAGATGTCCACCGGCCAGCGCATCCTCCAGCCCTCCGACGACCCCATCGCCAGCGTGCGCATGCTGCGCATCCAGCGTGAGGAAGCGAGCCTGGCGCAGTACCGCACCAACATCAGCAACGTCTCGGGCAACCTCTCCACCCAGGAGGCCAACCTGCAGGCCACCTCGGACTCCATGCTCAACGTGCGCGACCTGCTGCTCTGGGCGGCCAACGGCTCGAACACGCCCAAGGACCTGAACGCCATGGCGGGCGAGCTGGAGAGCATCGAGAAGACCATCGTCAGCTTCGTCAACGTGCGTGACGAAGAGGGCCGCTACCTGTTTTCCGGCACCCTGAGCGACACCGCGGCGGTGACCTACGAACCGCTGACCGACACCTACGTCTCCACCGGCAACGACAAGTCGCGCCAGGCCGCCGTGGCCAACGGCGTACAGGTGGAAGAGAACGTCACCGCGCTGGGTATGTTCGGCAGCAGCATGGACTTCCTCAACCAGCTCCACGCCACGGTGAAGATGCTCAAGGACCCGGCCCTGGATACCACCGACCCGACGGTGCAGGCGCAGATCGCCGCGACCATCGACGGCCTCGACAGCGCCCACGACGGTGTGCTCGGCGCCATCACCGAGCTGGGCGGGCGGCAGAACACCCTGACCATGCTCAACTCGAGCAACGAGGAGGTGTCGCTGGTGAACCAGAAGATCAACGGCGAGCTGTCGCAGCTGGACTACGCCGGCGCGAGCATCGACCTGAACACCTACCAGCTGGCGCTGCAGGCCACGCAGAAGACCTACCTGAAGCTCAACGACCTGTCGCTGTTCAGCCGCCTGTAAGTTTCTTCGTAGGGGAGCCGGGCCGCGCCGCAAGGAGGTCTGGACGCCAATCGGCGGCGCAGCGCCCGGTTCCCCTACTTTTTATCCCGCCTCCGCCCGGCCCCAGTGCCGGGCGGAAGCACATCCGGTGCAGAGGTCACCATGAAGGTCATCAAGCAACTGCCGGCCGCCGCCGTCTTCGATCCCAGCGCCCGCCGCGACGTCATCCTGCCCTCCACCGGCGAGCGGCAGAACACCCTGCGCAAGAACGAAGAGAACAGTGAAAACGCCGCGCAGATGGCGCGGGGCGCGCAGAAGAGCGGCAGCTTCAACCTGCAGCTCAACCAGCAGTTGTCCTCCATGCAGTCGGCCGACAGCTACCTGGGCGACCTGCAGGATCGCCTCGGCGGTCTCAAGCTCAACCTCAGCCGCGAACTCAGCGCGCCGCAGTCCCAGGACCGCGAAGGCGTGCGCCAGGCCACGCGGCAGGTCAACGAATTGCTGGAGCAGCGCGCCCAGCGTTCGGACGGCAGCCTCGACGCCAATTTCCGCCTGCGCCTCAACGAGCCGGTGCGCAGCCGCTTCAGCCTCGAAGGCCTGGAGTCGGTGCAGGACATCCAGCGCTCGGGCAAGGAAACCCTGCTGTTCAGCGCTGGGCGCCAGCTCGCGGAACCGGCGGCGGTGGTGCTGGACGATGGCATGAGCACCGAGCAGGTGCTGCGCCGCTTCAACGCCACGCTCGGCCAGGCCGGCATTCGCGCCGAACTCGATAGCGATGGCGCGCTGAAGTTCTCCGCCCCCGAGGCCGACTGGCAACAGCTCAAGGGCCAGTTGGCGGTGCAGGGCGAGGGCAAGCTGTTCGCCAAGGGCAAGAACACCCGGCTGAAAAGCCAGGAAGAGGGGCTGCTGGCGTTCCCCACCGAGATCAAGACCGATGCCTTCCGTGAGCAGCGCCAGTTGCTCGATTCGGTGGTGTCGGCGCTGGATCGCATTGGCGGCCTGCGCGACCAGCTGCGTCATCGCCAGGACGACATCCGCGACTTCCTCGACCGCCACGCCAGCGAGGACGAACGCGAGTGGGCGCACACCTTCGCCGCTTCCATGCTCGACCGCATGGGGCGCAGCGCCACGCACTACAGCGCGGCGGCGCAGACGGTGGTGGCCCAGGCCAACCTGAGTCGCTTCGCGGTGGTCAGCCTGCTGGCCTGAAGCGCCCGCCGCCTTTCGTAGGGCGCAAAACGCGCCAGCGTTATCCGCCGTTCGGGTTGCGGCGCATAACCTGTTCCAGGTTATGCGCCCTACGGGTTAGCGCGGAGCTTGCTCGCGAACCGCACGGCAGCCAATTCCCAGGCATGAAAAAGGCGGAGCCCAGCTCCGCCTTTTTCGTTTCTCTCAGTGATCAGGCCAGCTTCAGCAGGCCCATGCCCAGCACGAGCATCGCCAGGCCGACCCAGCCGCGCCAGACCAGACGCTGACCGAACAGCGCCCAGCCCATGGCGACGGTGGCGAGGATGCCGAAGCCGCCCCAGATGGCGTAGGCCACCGACAGCTCGATGCCGCGTACCGCCTGGGCCAGCGCGGTGAACGCGCCCAGCACGCAGAGGATCGAGGCCGCGCCGATCAGGCGCTTGCGGAAGCCGTCGGAGTACTTGAGCAGCAGGTTGGCGATCACTTCCAGGACGATGGCCAGGCCCAGCCAGGCCATCGGAATCAGGTCATGGTTCAGCATGTCACGGCCTCCCCATTCAGTTCACGGCGCTCTTCATGACGGCCGGTACGGGTACCGGATTTCACCAGCAGGATGCCGGCGATCATCACGGCCAGGCCCAGGGCCTTGTCCAGGCTCAGATGCTCGCCGAGGAAGAAGGCGCTGACCAGGGTGATCAGCACGATGCCGATGCCTTCCCACAGGGCGTAGGCCACGCCGACCGGCACGCGCTTGATGGCCAGCGACAGGAAGTAGTACGACAGGCCGATCATCACGTACATCAGCAGCAGCCCGGCAACCGGGAACAGCGTGTGGGTGAATTTCATCGAGGTGGTGCCAACGACTTCGAAGCCGATGGCGGCTAGCAGATAGATCCAGGAACGCATGGTAAAGCCCTCCCACGGGCAGCCGCGCGCAGTCTCGCTAAGAGCATCCTTGCGGCGGGTTCGGTTCGGGTTCGGTGGTGCCGACTCGGGCGGGAATCACCTGTGAGTGTTCACCGCGCTTGGCGCCACCAGAAGGTGGTTGCCGAAGGGAGGAGCTAGAGGTCGCCGGTCCAGTGACGCTCGCGCGAAACCAGGCGGGAAGTGGGGAGAGGTAGAGCCTTGATGTTCAACATAATGAACATATTGTGCCCATTTTTCGCTTCACTGGCAAATCGACCCGGTTGATTTACGTCATGAATGCCCATGAAATGGCGCCTGCGAACCCCGCTGGACCCTGCGTGCCACCAGGGTTGTGCAATATTCTGTTCACCTTGCTTCGCCTGCGACAGCGCGCCACAGCCATGACCTGCGCCGGGCCGTTTTGGGGTGCGGCCTGTTAGCATCCACCATCGATATCCCGTCGGAGACTGCGATGATCGCCCTGCGAGAAGCCTGGAAGGCCGGACTCTTCGGCCGTGAGCACTGGACACGCAACCTGGTGGCCGGGGTCATAGTCGGGGTGGTCGCGCTGCCGCTGGCCATGGCCTTCGCCATCGCCAGCGGGGTGAAGCCGGAGCAGGGCATCTACACGGCGATCTTCGCCGGCGTGCTGGTCTCGCTGCTGGGCGGCAGCCGCGTGCAGATCGCCGGCCCCACCGGTGCCTTCATCGTCATCCTCGCCGGCGTCACCGCCAAGTACGGCGTGGATGGCCTGCAGATCGCCACGCTGATGGCCGGCGCGATCCTCGTGCTGCTGGGCGTCAGCCGCCTGGGCAGCATCATCCGCTTCATCCCCGCGCCGGTGATCGTCGGCTTCACCGCCGGCATCGGGGTGATCATCTGGGTCGGCCAGTGGAAAGACTTCTTCGGCCTGCCAGCGGTGACCGGCGAGCACTTCCACCAGAAGCTCTGGCACCTGATCCAGGCATTGCCGCAACTGCACCTGGCGACAACTGTGCTGGCGCTGCTGAGCCTGGCGCTGGTGCTGTTCACCCCACGCATCGCCGCGCTGCGCCGGGTGCCCGGCCCGCTGGTGGCGATGGTGGTGGTGACGGCCATCCAGTCGCTGTTCCACTTCGAGGGCGTCGCCACCATCGGCAGCGCCTTCGGTGGTATTCCCCAGGGCCTGCCGAGCTTCAGCCTGCCGGAAGTGACCCTGCCGCGGGTGCTCGAACTGATCGGCCCGGCCTTCGCCATCGCCATGCTCGGCGCCATCGAGTCGCTGCTCTCGGCGGTGGTCGCCGACGGCATGGCCGGCACCCGCCACGACTCCAACCAGGAGCTGATCGGCCAGGGCATCGCCAACCTGGTCACCCCGCTGTTCGGCGGCATTGCCGCCACCGGGGCCATCGCGCGTACTGCGACCAACATCCGCAACGGCGGCAACAGCCCGCTGGCCGGCGTCACCCACGCGGCGACCCTGGTGCTGATCCTGCTGTTCCTCGCGCCGCTGGCCTCGAACATCCCGCTCTGCGCGCTGGCGGCGATCCTCTTCGTGGTGGCCTGGAACATGAGCGAGGCGCGGCACTTCCTGTTCATGCTCAAGCGCGCGCCGCGCGCGGATGTGGCCATCCTGCTGGTGACCTTCCTGCTCACCGTGTTCAGCGACCTGGTGATCGCGGTGAACATCGGCGTGATCCTCGCCATGCTGCACTTCCTGCGGCGCATGGCGTCCTCGGTGGAAGTACACGCCGACGACGGCCCCGAACTGGAAGTGGAACTGCGCGGCCGCGGCCTCGGCGAGCTGCCGCCCGGCGTGCTGGTGTACAGCATCGAGGGGCCGCTGTTCTTCGGTGCGGCGGAAACCTTCGAGCGCGCCCTGGCCAAGACCCACACCGACCCGAAGGTGCTGATCATCCGCCTGCGCCATGTGCCGTTCATGGACATCACCGGCCTGCAGACCCTGCAGGAAGTGATCGAGCAGTTGCAGCGACGCGGCATCGAGGTGCGCCTGTGCGAGGCCAATGCGCGGGTGCTCGGCAAGCTGCGCAAGGCGGGCGTGCTGGAGGATATCGGTGCGGGGTATCACCCGGATTTTCCCGCAGCGCTTTCCGCTGCCAGCGCTGAAGTTGCCGGCGAAACACGGACGTAGGATGGGTGGAGCCTGCGATACCCATGCTGTTGCGGCGCAGGAATGATGGGTATCGCTGCGCTCCACGCCATCCTACGTTGACGCTCCCTTGGCGCCCGGTGATTCCGTAGGGCGGGGAACGCCCCAGGCGTTATACGACTGCGAGCGCGGAAGTTGCCGGTGAAACACGGACGTAGGATGGGTGGAGCTTGCGATACCCATGCTGTTGGGACGCAGGAATGATGGGTATCGCTGCGCTCCACGCCATCCTACGTTGACGCCCCCTTGGCGCTCGGTGATTCCGTAGGGCGGGGAACGCCCCAGGCGTTATACGACTGCGAGCGCGGAAGTTGCCGGTGAAACACGGACGTAGGATGGGTGGAGCTTGCGATACCCATGCTGTTGGGGCGCAGGAATGATGGGTATCGCTGCGCTCCTCGCCATCCTACCTTGGCGCCCGGTGATTCCGTAGGGCGGATCACCCTTGCATCAGCTCCGCCAGAAGCTCTTCCTTCAACTTCGCCAGCAACGCATGCCCACGCTCACGCGGATGCGGCAGATCCACCCGCACCTCATGGCGAATCCGCCCCGGCCGCGCGTCCATGACGATCACCCGGTCGCCCAGGTACAGCGCCTCTTCCACGTCGTGGGTGACCATGATCATGGTGCTGCGCTGCTGCACCCAGATGCGCTGCAACTCATGCTGCAGGCGCACGCGGGTGAGAGCGTCGAGGGCGCCGAAGGGCTCGTCCAGCAGCAGCACCTTGGGCCGGGTGATCAGCGCGCGGGCGATGGCGGCGCGCTGCGCCATGCCGCCGGAGAGCTGGTGCGGATAGGCCTGCTCAAAGCCGGTCAGGCCTACCAGCTCCAGGTGCTCGGCCACCCGTTCGCGCTTCTCGGCGCGGCTGAGTTTCTGCTGCTTCAGCGCCAGGGCGACGTTCTCTTCCACCGTCTTCCACGGGAACAGGCGGTGGTCCTGGAACACGATGCCGCGCTCCAGGCCGGTGCCGGTCACGGCCTGGCCGTCGAGGAGGATGCGCCCGCTGTAGTCGTTCTCCAGGCCGACAATCAGGCGCAGCAGCGAGGATTTGCCGCAGCCGCTGGCGCCGACGATGCTGACGAACTCGCCGGGGCGCACCGCCAGGTCGATGTTCTCCAGCACCGGCAGGCTGCGGCCGTCGATGGAATAGGCCTTGCTCAGGCCCTGGATGGCCAGCGCGCCGGGTTGCGCCTGCTGGGCAGGAAGGAGGGCGGGATCGAGGATCGCGTTCATGGTCTGGGCACTCATAACGAATAGGCCGAATCTGGAAAGAGCTAGCGCAGGTTGCGCCAGCGCAGCAGGTGGCGCGCGGCGCGGGCGAACAGCTGGTTCATGGCGTAGCCGAGCAGGCCGATGCTGAGCACGCCGATCACCACGATCTCCATGCGCGAGCCGGTCTCGGCGTTCATCATCAGGTTGCCCAGGCCCATGCCGGTGGAGAGGAACAGCTCGCAACCCACCGAGCTGACCCAGGCGAAGGCCAGCGCGTGCAGGACGCCGTTACTCAGGCTGGGCAGCGCGCCGGGCAGCAGCACTTCGCGGAACTGCTGCCAGGGGCCGAAGGCATACAGGCGGCCGACTTCGCGGTAACGCTTCTCCACGCCGCGGAAGCCTTCGAAGGCGTTCAGCGTCATCGGGTAGAAGGCGGCGAGGCTGACGATCAGCACCTTGGACGGCTCGCCGCTGCCGAACCACAGGGCGATCAGCGGGATCAGGCCGAGGATCGGCACCTGGCGGATGGTGTGGTAGAGGGGGGCGAACAGCCGCTCGAGCGGCCGCGACAGCGCCATGCCGGCGCCCAGCGCGAAGCCGCCGAGCACGCCCAGCAGCAGGCCGAGGCAGGTGCGTTGCAGGCTGGCGGAAACGCTCAGCCATAGCTCGCCGGTCTTGATCAGTTCGACGAATCCGGCGCCGATGCGCTCCAGCGGCACGAAGGCATAAGCGGCGCTGGCGCCCTGTTGCGACTGCCAGTGCCAGGCGGCGATCAGTAGCGCCGGCAATACCAACCCGCGAAGACTCTTGAGAAGTCGGATCATGGCGTCGGTCTCCAGCGCAGCAGGCGCTTCTCCAGCAGGCGAAAGGCGAAGTCGAGGGCGAAGCCGATAGCCCCGGTGACGACCACGCCGACCATCACGATGTCGATGCGCAGCATCTGCCGGCTCAGCTCGATCATCTGCCCCAGGCCGCTGTCGGCGGCGAGCAGTTCGGCGGCCACCAGCACCATCCAGGCGCGGCTCAGGCTGATGCGCAGGCCGGTGACGATGGGCGGCGCGGCGGCGGGGAAGGCGACGTCGCGCAACAGGCTCCAGAGCGGCAGGCGGTACACGCTGGCGACCTCGAAGTAGCCGCGCGGAATGCCCTTCACGCCTTCGCTGGCGGCCAGCGCCACGGGGAAGAAAGCGGCCTTGGTGACGATCAGGATCTTGAAGGTCTCTTCGACGCCGAAGAACAGGATGAACATCGGGATCAGCGCGATCGAAGGCACCTGGCGCAGGGTGTGGAATAGCGGCGCGCAGTAAGCCTCTACGGTCTTCGACAGGGCCATGGCAGTGCCGAACAGCAGCCCGCCGACGGCACCGATGGAGAAGCCGATGGCCAGGCGCGACAGGCTGTTGACCACGTGCTCGTGCAGCTCGCCGCTGGCCAGCAGGTCCTGGAAGCTGGCCCAGACTTCCGCCGGCGGCACCAGCAGTTGCGGCGGAAACCAGCCGGCGCGGGCGACGGCGAACCAGGCCAGCAGCAGGAGCAGCGGCGAGGCGAACCAGCTCAGGCGATCGAATGTTCGGCGCATGTCTCAGCCCTCCTGCCCGAGCAATGGCCCGGCGCTCTGGCGGCGCTGCTTGCGTTGCCAGCAGAACAGCGCGGCCAGCAGCACGAGGGGAATCCAGCAGAGGAACAGGTTGCCCAGCCCGACGAAGTGGCTGATCGCCCCACCCAGCAGCGCGCCGGAAAAACTGCCGGACATGGACGCGAGGTTGAACAGGCCGGAAATCTTGCTCTTGTCCATGGCGTGCTCGCCCAGTTGGGCCATGTTCACCAGGTGGATGAGTGCCGCCGCCGCGCTGAGCAGCACGCCGCCCAGCGCGAGCAGCCAGTAATCGCGGGCGACGCCGAGCAGCAACAGTGCGGCCAGCGCTGCGCTGAGGCTGCCGACGTAGGCCAGACGCCGGCCGCTGCGTTCGATCAGGTAGCCGAAGCCGAACAGCCCGAGCACCGAGGCCAGGCCCTGGATCATCACCAGGCTCACCGCCTGGCTTTGCGACAGGCCGGCGACGTCCATCGCCAGCAGCAGGATGAAGGTGCCGAACAGCGCGCTGGTGGCGGCGCTGAGCAGCTCAATCAGGCAGCTCTCGGCGATCTCGACATTGGCCAGCATGGCGCTGACCTGTTGCAGCAGCCCGCCGGTGGCGGCGGCCACGGGCAGGTCCTCGGCGGGTGCCTCGCCTTCCCAGAAACCCAGGCTGTAGAAAGCCATCAGGCCGAAGCACAGGCCGATGGCGGCAAAGCCCCAGGTGAAGCTCGCCGCGCCGCTCAGCCAGTTGCCCAGCAGCGGGCCGAGCAGGCCCATCCCCAAAGTCAGCGAGCCGCGGTACCAGCCGGCCTTGTCGTTGCCGATGCGCTTGAGCTGGCGCAGGAAGGCGCTGTTCATGGCGACGATGCGGAAGGGGATGCACAGGCCGATCAGCAGCCGCGCACAGGCCAGCCACAGCCACCCGCCGAACAGTGGGATGGCCAGGTTCAGCAGCATCGGCCCGAGGCTGGCGAGAAAGTACACGCGGCGCGCGCCGAAGCGGGCGATGACGAAGCCGGCGGGCAGGGTGAGGATCACCATGCCGAGCGCTTCCATGGCCGAGATGATGCCGATCTGCATGGCATTGGCGCCGATGCTGATGGCGTACAGCGTGGTGACGATCTTCGCCATGCCGATGGTGGCGCCGCTGAACGCCGCCAGCAGCATGAAGTTGAGCAGGAAGGCGGCGGGCCGCGCCGGGCTAGATGGCGACATCGATCTTCCCCAGCAGGGCTTCCAGCGGGCGCGGGTCGATCCAGTCGTCGACGCTGAAGTCTTTACCGATGAATGCCCAGCGCTGCAGGAAGGCGGTGAGGTCGCGCAGGGCATTGACCGAGCGCTCTGCCAGGTTGGTCTGCAGGCGCAGGTGGGCGTCCTCGCCATAGGCGCTGGCGACCCAGAACTCGCTGGTGTTCAGCTCGCGGGCGAGGAAGCGACGGGTTTCTTCGGGGTGCGCCCAGGCCCATTGCTCGGCGCGCAGTACGGTGTCGAGCACCAGCACGGCGGCATCGAAGTGTTCGTCCAGCAGTTGCTGGTCGACGGTCAGGGTGCGCGGCGTGCCGATGTTCGAGCGCACCAGCGGCTCGGGGTGCGAGCCGACGTCCATGACCACGTGCAGGCCGAACTCGTGGGCCAGCTGCAGGCCGTGGGCGCCCTTGAGGAAGATGGCGTCGATGTCGCCGCGCAGCAGGCCGATCAGCTCGTTGTTGCGTTGCACCACGCGGTTGCCCTTGAGCGCCACCTGGGCGCCGAACACGTGGCGCACCGGGTCGTCGCTGAAGGTGCCGCCGTAGGGGTAGTCCACCAGCTCGACGTCGCGAACCTCCAGGCCCTCCAGGCGCAGGGCGTTTTCCAGGCCGCGCAGTGACTGGGCGCGAGTGAAGTCGATCTGCACGTTGGCCCACTTCGGCAGGCCGAAGCGCCGGTGGCGCAGGTCGCGGATGCTGCGCACGCCGCTGTCCGGGGCGCTGACGATGAGCTGCACCTCGTCGCTCCACGACAGCCCGACCACCCGCGTGCGCGCGCCGCTGGCGCGGGCCCAGATGGCCGGGATGTTGCCGCCGTGGCGCACGGAGTAGGGCAGGTGATGGTCGAAGTGCGCCTCGCGCACCTCGCGTTCGGACGACTCGCGCAGCGACTGGATGCGCGTGCCGAACGGGCGGAAGGCCTGGGCCAGGCGCCCGGATTCGACGGCGATGCCGAGGCCCGTGGGAACGGGGCTGTGGGTGTACCAGAGGGTTTCCAGCGGTGTGCTCATGGGTGTCCGTCGGGGGATGAAAGCCCCCGCGTCGTCGCGCGGGGGCCGGGTCGGGAAACAGAGGGAATCGCCCTCGTGACGTTGCTCAGCCGGTCTTTTGTGCGAGGCGACTGCGCAGGGCTTCCAGCGGGCGCGGGTCGATCCATTCGCGCACGTCGAAGCGCGCCGGGATGAAGTTCCAGCGCTGCAGGAAGTCGGTGAAGTCCTGCAGGGCGAGGATCGAGCCTTCATCGAGGTTGGTGCGCAGGCGCAGGTGGGCGTCCTCGCCGTAGGCGGTGGCGACCCAGAACTCGCTGCTGTTGGTTTCCCGCGCCAGGTAGCGGCGGGTGTCGTCCGGATGCTGGTGCGCCCAGTCCTCGGCACGCAGTACCGAGGCGAGGATCGCGGTGGCGGCGTCGGGGTGTTGCTCCAGCAGGTTGAGGTCGACGCTCAGGGTGCGCGGCGTGCCGTTGTTGGCGCGGATCAGCGGCTCCGGGTGGGCGCCGGTGTCGATCACCGTGTGCAGGCCGAACTGCTGCGCCAGCTGTACGGCGTGGGCGCCCTTGAGGAAGATCGCATCGACCTCGCCCCGTAACAGCCCGACCAGTTCCGGGTTCTGGCTGCGCCGACGGCTGCCGCCGTGGCCGGTGATGCCGACGATGTTGCCCGGCGCCTCGTCGCTGAAGGTGCCCTTCAGGCCGAAGTCCACCAGCTCCAGATCGCGCACTTCCAGGCCTTCCAGGCGCAGGGCATTTTCCAGACCGCGAATGGCCTGGGCGCGGGTGAAGTCGATCTGCGCGCCGCTCCAGTCCGGCAGGCCGAAGCGCCGGCCCTTGAGGTCGCGCACGTTGCGGATGCCGCTCTCGGCGGTGGTCAGGATCAGTTGCGCCTCGTCGGCCCAGGACAGGCCGATCACGCGGGTTTCGCGGCCGCTGGCGCGGGCCCAGATGGCCGGGATGTTGCCGCCGTGGCGCACCGAGTTCTGCAGGGTGTGGTCGAAGTGCGACTCGCGCACCGCCTGGTCGGCGGACTCGCGCAGCGACTTGATCTGCGTGCCCTGCTCGGCAAGGGATTCTTCAAGCCAGCCTTTCTGCACGGCGATGCCGAGGCCGGTGGGCACCGGGCAGCGGGTGTACCAGAGGGTATCGAGGGGACGGGACATGTTCAGCTCCTTGTGGCTCAGGCACGGGCCTTGAGTTCGTGGATGTCAGCGCGCTTGCCCTGTACCAGCGGCAGAACTTCCTGGCCGATGCGCAGGGCTTCTTCCAGGTGCGGATTGCCGGCGAGGATGAAGGTGGAGAAGCCGGCGTCGCGGTATTCGGCGAGGCGTTCGGCGACGTTCTCGTGGCTGCCCACCAGGCCGATGGTCGGCCCCGGCTTGGCCTTGCCGAAGCCGGCCCAGAGGTTGGGGCCGAGGATCAGGTCGTCGAAGCGCTCGACGTTCTGGTGGTAGGCGGTCTGCCGCGCGGCGCCGACGGAATCCGAGCCGGTGGCGAAGTTCTTGATGAAGGCGCTGGTGCGCGCGTCGATGCGCTCGTACTGGCGGCGCAGTTCGCTCCAGGCGGCCTCTTCGGTCTCGCGGGCGAACAGGTCGATGCGGATGCCGAAGCGGATCTCGCGGCCCTGCTTGTCGGCCAGCTCGCGCACCCGCTCCAGGTGCGGCTTGAGCTTGTCGATGGGTTCGGCCCAGTTGAGGTAGACGTCGGCGTGCTTCGCCGCAACGTCCAGCGCCGGGTCCGAGAAGCCGGAGAAATACACGCCGGGCTTGCGTACGTTGCGCAGCGCGATCGGCAGCGAGCCGTTCTCCAACTGGTAGATGTCGCCCTGGTAGGAGAACTGCTCGTTCTTCCACAGGCCGTCGATGATGTCGAGGAACTCGCCGGTGCGCTGGTAGCGCTTGTCGTGGTCGAGGAAGTCGCCGTTGGCGCGCTGGCTGGCGGGGTTGCCGCCGGTGATGATGTTCCACTCCAGGCGGTCGCGGGACAGGTGCTGGAGGATTGCCGCCTGCTGCGCCGCGTAGGCCGGCAGGGTCCAGGCGGCCTGGAAGGCGATCAGGAACTTGATCCGGCGGGTCTCGCGGGCCAGGGCGGCAGCGGCGATCCACGGCTCCGGCCCGGTGGGCAGCAGCGCGCCCTCGAAGCCGGCGATCTCGGCGGCCTTGGCCACCTGGGCGATGTAGTCGATGTAGGTGAAGCCGTCCGGCTCGCCGTTGGGCAGGCGACCCGGGGCGATGTTGCCGGGGCGCTCGATGTGGCTGCCGCGGTTGTTCTTGTCCGAGGCGAGATAGGGACCGTCGCTGCCCAGCGGCAGTCGCCAGAAGAATTCGGTGCTCATGGCCATGCTCCTTTGCTTGGCGGGGGCAGCGTCGTGCTGCTCGTACAGGGTCTTGAGCAAGGGCTGTGCCCAAAGCCTGCAGGCCAGGCGGGGCGGGGCTTTCAGGCGGGCGTGCTGCTGTGGCAGCAGGGCGTTTGTCTGTACAGCAGCAGTGGGTCAGCAGGGGATGCTGGGCGGGCAGCAATTTCGCCCGTTTCGCCAGGGTTGGTGCCCGTTTGTTGGCTTTCGGTTAATCCAACTAATTGATTTGTAATGATATTTTTTAGTGGCACAAGTCCTGCTCAGTCAGTGGAACACCGCCACGCGGTTCATCCATCCCCGACTGCCAGGAGGCACTCCATGTCCACCCTCGACCCGCAACTCGCCAGCCAGCTCGAACAGGTCCGCCGCGACTTCGCCAAGGCCTTCCGCGTGCTCAAGGAGAGCCGCACCCTCACCGCCACCAACACCTACCAGGCCTACGTGCGCGTGCCTGACAGCGACAAGGTGATCGCCGTCCACGCGCCGAACCCCTGGGCTGATGACCAGGAAATCCGCGCGGTGGTGGCTACCTACGACGGCGAAGTGATCCTCGACGAAAGCATCCCCGGCGCGACCCCGCTCAGCGGCCGTGGTGCAGGCGGCAACGGCAAGCGCTACGCGGCAATCTTCCAGGCGCGCCCGGAAGTGAACGTGGTGATCCATGTGCATACCGCCTACCTCGGTGGCTGGGCCAGTGCGCACCGCGTGCTGCCGATCCGTTATGCCGCCTCCCAGCGCGTGACCCTGGCCCGCGAACTGCCGATCTACATCGACCGCCGCCAGCCCGAACCGCTGTTCATCCTCGATAGGCTCGCGGAGAACCCGCACACCCCGGCCATCCTCGAAGCCAACGGCGGCGCGACCTTCTGGGGCGACGACCTGATCAAGGCGTCCAAGCTGATCCTGCTGCTGGAGGAAGGCGCCTACTTCCAGGGACTCGCCGAAAGCCTCGGTGGCTCCCAGGAGTTCGGCCCCGGCGTGCTGGAGCAGCAGTGGAAGATGACCGGCCTCTGGGAGCAGGGCCAGAAGCTGCTGGGCGCGGCGGCCTGATTTCTGCCCGGCATGAAAAAGCCCTCTTGCGAGGGCTTTTTTGTGGGCGCGGACTGCGCTTTTCGTAGGACCGAGGGGACGCCCAGTCCTTGCTCGCGAGCCGCCCCCGCAGCGGGGTTTGTTCGCGAGCAATAGCGATGGCAGATGCCCCTGTAGGAGCGGGCCATGCCCGCGAAATCCCAAGCGGCGGAAGGCGGGATGGCAGGTATGCGCCGATGGCATGCGCATGTTGGTTGAGCGCCGGCCCTGCCGGCGGGTCGCGGGCATGGCCCGTTCCTACAGGTCGCTCCGTAGCACTTTGATGGCGTAGGAGCGGACTCCGTCCGCGATGTGCAACAGGCCCGCTCCCAGCCGCCGGCAAGCTATCGCGGACAGAGTCCGCTCCTACGCTCAGATCAAGGCTTGGCGGCGACAGAAGGGCCGGCGCTGCGCTGCCAGAAGCTATCCAGCTGCAGGTTCTTCAAGCCCTGCTCGACGAACTTCGGCTCCAGCAGGTCTTCCACCTTCACCTCGTTGCGGATCAGCTTCGCCTTCAGGCTGTAGGCAATGCCGTCGGTGTAGTGCTGACGCAGGGCGTCGTCGTAGAGCGGGGAGAAGTGCGCTGACCAGGGCTCGCCGGAGACCTCGCGCTGCAGCACGCTCAGCGGCACGCCGGAGCGGGTCTGGGCTTGCTGGTACTCGGCCTGGTTGGCGTCCTGGGAGACCCACCACGCGGCTTTCAGGTAGGCGTCCACCACCAGCTGGGTGAGGTCGGGATGGTCTTTCACGAAGTCCTTCGCGCCCCAGACCTCGGCGCGCATCTTCCAGTCCGCCGGGGCCTCCTTGCTCGACCAGATGATGCGGCCGACCTGCTTGTCTTCCAGCAGGAAGGCATCGCTCAGGGTGAAGAAGGCATCCACCCGCCCGGCACTCAGCGCGGCGGCGCCAGCCTGCGGGTTGAGGTTGAAGATGCGGAAGTCGTCGAAGCCCAGGTGGTTGGCTTCCAGCAGCTTGGCGAACGACAACTCCCACGGCCGACCGCGGTGCAGGGCGATGCGTTTGCCCTTGAGGTCGCCGATGGATTTCGCCGTGGAGCCTGGCGGCACCACCAGGTAGACGTTGTTGCCGATGCCGCCGGGGACGATCAGCTGGGTCTGCACGCCCGAGGCGTTGGCGATGATCGACGGCAGGTCGCCGTAGAAGGCGAAGTCGATGCGTTTGTTGGCGAACTCCTCGTTGACGAAGGTGCCCACCGAGCCGGTGGCGGCGGGCACCCACTCCAGCTTGATGCCGCGCTGGGCCAGTTGCTGTTCCAGCCACTTGTCGCGGTCGATCACGTAGGACGGGCCGTTGAAGGTGATTTGCCCGGCATTGGCGTAGGCCACCGTGGCGATGCGCAGGGTGGTTGGCTGCTCGGCGGCCAGGGCGTGGCCTGCGAGCAGCACGGCGGCGGCCGGCAGCAGCCGGCGCAGCGCGCGATGCAGAAGGTTCATGGGGATTACCTCGCTCAGAAGTCGGTGGTGACCGAGACGCCGAAGGTGCGCGGGTCGCCGTACATGACGGCGGCGGTCTGGTAGCCCGTGGGCAGGGTGTGGTTGCGGTATTCCTTGTCGGTGAGGTTGTTCACATAGGCGGTGATGCGCGTGGTCTCGCCCGGCAGCTCGTAGGTCACCCGCGCGTTGCCCAGGGTGTAGCCGCCGGTGCGCATGTTGGCGCTCTGGTCGTTGGTGAAGAAGTACTGGCGGCTGCGGGTGTTCCAGTCGGTGCCCAGCACCACTGCGCCGCCGACGTTGAGCGGGATGCGGTAGTCGGCGCCGATCACCGCCGAGACGCTGGGCGCGCGGACGAAGTGGTTGCCGGAATAGTCGTCGTTGCCCGAGGTGTAGTCGGTGAACTCGGTGTGCAGCAGGCCCAGGCCTAGGTTCAGGTGCAGGTTCTGCACGGGGATGGCTTCGAGTTCGAACTCGGCGCCGTAGGCCTCGCCCTGTGCACCGTTGGCCAGGCGCGAGACGGTCTGGTTGTTCACCGCGGTGACGATGTTGAGCTGGATGTCCTCGTAGTCGTAGTAGAAGACGCTGGCGTTGGCGTTCAGGCGGCCGTCGAACCATTCCGACTTCAGGCCCAGCTCGTAGGAAGTGAGGTATTCCGGATCGACCTTGGCCACCGTGGCCTGGCTGGTGACGCCGGCGTTGTAGCCGCCGGAGCGGAAGCCGCGAGCGTAGCGGAAGTAGGCGCGGGCGTTATCGGAAATCCGGTACTCGGGCGTCAGGTCCCAGCTGTAGTCGCTCCAGGTGTTGCTCTCGTCCTGGGTGGCGTTGACGATCAGCGGCGAGTCGACGTTGCCCGTCTGCCACCAGTGGCCGTCGCCGAAGCTGGCGGCGCCCCGGTTGACCAGGCGCGCGAGGTCGATGTCCTTGGTCTCGCGGGTCCAGCGCAGGCCGGCGGTGACGCTGAAGTCGTCGGTGAAGTTGTAGGTGGTGCTGCCGAAGATGGCGTAGCTCTCGGTCTTCTGGTCGTAGCTGACGTTGTTGTAGTAGCTGGGGATATAGACATTGGGCAGCGCCGCGTTGGCGTTCTTCGATTCCAGGTCTTCGTTGAAGTAGTGGAAGCCCAGTACCCAGTTCAGCCGGTCGCTGCGCGGCGAGGCCAGGCGCAGCTCCTGCGACCACTGCTGGCTGTCGGCATAGCTGTAGCTGCGCTGCAGTTCCAGCGGGGTGTTGTCGCTGTCGGTCCAGCCGTCGCGGGTGAAGTGCTCGAAGGCGGTAATGGAGGTCAGTTCGAGGTCGCCCAGTTGCCAGACCAGGTTGAGGTTGCTGCCGGCCTGGTCGATCTCGGCCTGGTACTTGGCGTTGAAGTTGGCCTTGCCCAGTTTCGGGTCGATGGAATAGCCGAACTGGTTGGTGCCGTCCGGGCGGGTGCCGTAGCTCACGGTGTTGTAGCTGGCGGTGTCGTGGTAATGGCGGGCGTGGACGTTGAGGTTGGCGTCGAGGTTGTCGTTCACCCGCGCGGCCAGTTGCAGGCGTACGGCGTCGTCTTCCAGCGCGCCCTGGTCGTTGCCGTCGTTCTCGTTCTCGGTATAGCCGTCGCGGCCCTGGTGGTGGAAGGACAGGCGGCCGGCCAGCTTGTCATCCACCAGCGCGTCGCTCACCGCGCCTTCGACGATGCGGTTGGCGTAGTTGCCCAGGTCGACCTTGAAGTAGCCCTCGGGGCTGAAGGTCGGCTTGCGCGAGATGAAGTTGATCGCGCCGCCCGTGGTGTTCTTGCCCCACAGGGTGCCCTGCGGCCCGCGCAGCACTTCCACACGCTCCTGGTCGAACAACGGGAAGCCGGTGGCGCTGATGTTGGCGATGTACACGTCGTCGACGTAGATGCCGATCGGGCTGACCGTGTTGGCGCCCTGGTCGCCGGTGCCCAGGCCGCGAATCCACCAGCGCGGGCGACCGTGCCCGTCGGTGGTGCCGGCGGAGGCGTTGGGGGTGTAGCGGGTGACCTCGCTGGCCGATTGCAGGGAGGCGTCGCGGATCTTCTCGCCGCTGAGCACTGTGATCGGTGCCGGCACTTCCTGTACCGACTCCTCGCGCTTCTGCGCGGTGACCACCACCTTGCCGAGGGTCGGTGCGGCGCTGGCTTCTTCGGTTCTCGGCGACTCGCTGTCGGCGGCATGGGCGACGAAGCTGGCCAGGCTCGCCAGGATGGCAAGGGAAAGGGTGCTGCGTTTGAACATGATGTCCCCAGGGGGCGGCGAAAGGACGGCTGGCTCTGTGGTGCTCGGTCGTCGCCGCAAGGCATGAAGCGGTTGTTGCGTTGCTCTTGTGCTGGCTCACGCGTGATGAAGGCCGGAAGGCTTGCCGGGGACATCGCAACATCCGTACCGCTTTCCGGGTCAATTTTAAGTTGCTGATACCAAAGGATTTTCAGGAAAGCCTGCGCACGCTGTGCTGCTGCAGAAGCAGTCCATGCTGGGCTGCCGCTGCCTGGGCAGCAGCAAGGCAGCAGTCGCCGGACAGAGCGGCGCGGCTTTCGTCGCAGTGCCGCTGGAACGCAATGTGCAGTTGGTAAGCTGGTCGCTTGAAAGCCCTGGAGTTGGTAATGAATACGCTCTTGCCGGAGCAGCCCCTGCAACGCTTCCCGCGCAATCTGCGTGGCCGCGATTTCGTGGTGGGGGATATGCACGGCCATTTCGAATTGCTGCAGCGCCTGCTCGACCAGGTCGGATTCGATCCGGCCGCCGACCGCCTGTTCGCCGCCGGCGACCTGGTGGATCGCGGGCCCTATTCGCCGCAGGTGCTCGACTGGCTGGCCAAGCCCTGGTTCGCCTCGGTGCGCGGCAATCACGAGCAACTGGTGATCGACGTGGTCCTGGCCGGCGATGACCGCGACCTGCACTTCCGCAATGGCGGCACCTGGCTCTACAAGCTCACGCCGGTGACCCGCGAGCGCATTGCCCGGCGCCTGCAGCAATTGCCGCTGGTGATCGAAGTCGAACTGGGGGAAGGTCGTCGCGTCGGCATCGTGCATGCCGAGGCGCCGGTCTCACCGGCCTTCCCCGACTGGGACAGCGGCGTCGCCGCGCTGGCCGGCGAGCTGGGTGAAACCGCCCGGCGCAACGCCGTCGGCCTCGCGATGTGGGCACGCACGCGGATCGAGAAGGAAGACGCCACGGTCATTGCCGGGCTGGAGCGCCTGTACGTCGGCCACACCGCGCAGAACGCCGTACGCCCACTGGGCAACACCCACTACATCGACACGGGCAGCGGCTACTCAGACGGCTGCCTGAGCCTCGTCGACATGCACAGCGGCAAGGTGGAAACGGCGGCCGCGCGCTGAGCGACCGCCGGGGCGGTCACTCGCCGCGGATGTACTGTTCCAGTTGCTGGATCAGCTCGGCCTGTTCGGCGATGGCGGCCTTCACCAGGTCGCCGATGGACAGCAGCCCCAGCAGCTCGCCGTTCTCCACCACCGGCAGGTGGCGCAGGTGGCGCTCGGTCATGATGCCCATGCACTTGTCGACGTTCAGGTGGGTGTCCACGGTGATTACCGGTGCGGTCATCACCGCGCTGATCGGCGTGTCTTCCGAGTTGCGCCCCTTGAGCGCCAGGCGTCGGGCGTAGTCGCGCTCACTGAAGAATCCGACCAGCTGGTTGGCCTCCACCACCGGCAGGCCGCCGAGGTTCTTCTCCGCCATCAGGCGCAGTGCATCGATCACCAGCGCATCCGGGGCGATGGTGTAAACCTGCTGGTCCGCCTTGGCGTTCAACAGCTGAGCCACAGTCTTCATTCCTACCCCCTGTTCGTCGTCGCACGGCGCGATGCCCGTGGTCCATAGAGAATCGTGGACGAATCGCGATCCGGCAAGGCCGGAAAGCGCCGTCCGCCGTCACGGGAGCGTCATCCTCCCGCGGGGCGACTTATACTGTGATTCCCTTCCCTGTTTCCCCCCACGAAAGACCGGCCATGACTGACGAAGACCTCGACCTCCACGAGCCCGAACACGACCACCTGCTGGACCTCGACGACGACCTCGACGGCCTGCTGGAGGAGGATGCGGCGTTCTTCGAGGACCCGCCCGGCGATCATGAGGAGGATGACGAGGAAGTGGAGGAATACCAGCCGGGCCTCGACGATGAAGAGGATTGGTAGCGGGCTGACCTTCGGACGATATCCGGGCGTCATGATTGGCTGGCAGAATGCTGGCCAGACAATAAAGAGAAAGCACCATGCGCAACGTCACGCTCGCCCTGGCCGTTTCCCTGCTCTGTGGATGTTCCTCGGACGTCCGCCGGGATGACCGCACCGCGCCCATTTCCCTCTACCGTGACACCCGCCACGTGATGGTGGTGAACTTCCAGCCCGACGCCACCGTGGCGGCCAACCCGCGCTGGGGCGCGCTGAAGGCCAGCTGGCGCGAAGCGCTGCGCGACGAGGCGGGATCGGCCGATTACCAGCTCACCGAGCAGGACGGCGAACCGAGGGCCACCGACACCCTGTCCACCCTGGTGGTGATCGAGGTCGGCGCCGGCCACAACGCCAACAACCGTCCCGGCAGTGGCGACGAGGAGTGGATCACCTCCACCGTGCGCTACCACGACGGCCTGACCGGCCAGCTGCTCGCTTCGCGCCGCTATGAAAGCGAAGCCGACGGCGACCTGTTCACCTCGATGGGCTCCTCCGAAGTCAGTGCGGTGTCCGAACAGATAGTCGACGAGATCACCAGCGCCCTGCTGGTTGCGCGACCGTCCCGCAGCCTGCCGGCGCCACTGCCTGCCACCACGCCAGCGCAGCCGCCCGAGGCGGTGCCACCGCCGGTCTCGCCTACCGCGGCGGAAACCGTCGCCCACGTCTCCCGCCCACTGAGCCAGGAGCAGCAGCTGATGGAGCTGCAACGGCGCAACCTGCCGTACGAGGAATACCGCGACGAGTACCGGCGGATCATGGGGCACTGAAGCGCCCGGTCGGATAGCGAAAGACCCGCTCGAGGGCGGGTCTATGCCAGACGGGGCCGCCCAGGCGTCAGAGGTCGAGCAGGTTGCTGTTCATCCGGTAGAGAATCGACATGAAACTCAGCAGTTCCTGCTCGGGAATGTTGCGGCAAACCTGCTGCCAGGCGAGGTTGATGTCGCCGTTGATCTTGTCGCTGATCAGCTTGCCCTGCCGCGTCAGTGACAGGTAGATCTGCCGCAGGTCCGGGCCGGTCCTCTTCTGGATGACGATGAGGCCGCTCTGCTCCAGGCGTGCCAGTGAGCGCGTCAGGTTCTGGTGGGGCATGCCCAGCTGGTTCGCCAGGTCGTTCTTGGTGGCGAACCCATCTTCGCGAAGATTATCGAGAATGAGGCGATCAACGAAGGTGATGCCGACGCTGTTGATGATCGGCTCAAGATACTTCTGCCAGAGTGCATGGTTGGTTCTCAGTAACTCGGTGAGTTGAGTGAGTTCTCTTTCCTTCATGCAGGTTCTCTTGATGCAGACTCTCTTGGCGCCGCTATCTGCCGATCATGGTTTGCACGCCGGTGATGAAGAGCGTTGCGCCGATGCAGGCGAGAACCAGGTAGGAAATCTGCTTGATCGCGCTCATGGCTTGTTCGCCCAGCCACTTCGATACCGGGACGCTGAAGTGGAACAAGCTACCCAGCACCGCAGTGACGGTCAAGGCAGCCAGGCTGACCGAGATAGGGCTGGCGGTCTCGCTGGTGAGCCTGATGACCACCGAGATGGCGGCTGGCCCGGCGATGACGGGAATGCACAGCGGCACGACGGCGATATTGCTGCTCGGGCGCCGTGCGCTGTCTGATGGATCGTTGAGCCCCTGCAGGCAGGAGATCAATAGCGATAGCCCGCCCGCAACCTGCAGCGAGGCGAGGGTGATCCCGAGCAGACGAAACAGCTCCATACCGAACCAGATGCAGATCAGCAGTGTAATGGCGACTGCCAGCGTGGTTTTCTTTCCCGTACGGCTTATATCGTCAGTGGGCATGCCCTGCGTGTAGGACGTGAAGATGGAAAACATCGTCAACGGGTTGATGATGATGGCAATGCCACTCAGGCTCACCAGGTAGTTACGAAACATGGCGGGGGCTCGCTATCGAGGCGGATTGGGCTGCCGGTCAGTGCAACTGGTTCTTCAGGATTTCGCCGCTCTTGATGACCATCCGCACATGAGTGCCCGCGGCATCGAAGACGGAGAGATCCTGCAGCGGGTCCCGGTCCAGTACGATCAGGTCCGCCAGGGCGCCCGGTGCGACCACGCCGAGCTGGTCCTGCAGGTTGAGCAGTTCGGCGTTCACCCGCGTCGCCGATTGCAGGACGTCGAAGGGGGTATCGACCTGGGCCCGGAGTTTGAATTCATCGGTCTGGCAGTTGTGGAACTCGCCCAGCAGGTCGGTGCCCAGGCCGATCTTCACGCCGTAGCGACGAGCCACGCGCACGGACTCCAGCGCCTGGCTCTGCACGTCTTTCAGCTTGATCAGCACCGAGTCGGGGATGCCCGCCGCCGGATTGCCAGCGTTCAGGATGAAGGCGTTGTAGATCGACAGCGTCGGCACCAGAAACGCGTCGTGCTCGTGCATGACCTGGGCAGCCTCGGCATTGAGCAGATTGCCGTGTTCGATGGAGCGGACCCCGCAGCGCACGCAGCGGATGATGGCGGCCGGTGAGTAGGCATGGGCCATGACGTAGCTGTTGTAGCGCTCGGCCTCGTCGACGATCACCGATAGTTCGGCTTCGGAATACTGCAGGTTCTCGATCCGATCATTCGGTGAGGCGATGCCGCCGCCAGCCATGACCTTGATCTGCGAGGCGCCCATGCGGAACTGCTCGCGCACGGCCTTGCGCACGGCACTGAGGCCGTCGGCGATGACCGAGATGGTGGAACCAGTACGCAGGCTGCAGGCGCAGGTGATCATCGGGCTGGACGGATGGCGGAAGTCGCCGTGCCCGCCGGTCTGGCTCAGGGCCCGACAACTCATGAACAGTCGCGGCCCGCGAATCACCTGGTCTTCGATGGCGCGCTTGATGCCCGCGTCAGCGCCCCCGGCGTCGCGCACGGAGGTGAAGCCGCGATCGAGCATGCTGGCGAGGAAGCTGAAGCTGCGTGCATAGATGTAGCCAGGTAATTCGGTCTCCTGGTTCAGGTCCACCTGGCTGGCGGTGATATGGACATGGGCGTCGATCAGCCCGGGCATCAGGAACTTGCCCTTCAGGTCGATGGTGAGGGTGTCCTGAGGGGCGGGTTGGTGGGCTTCATGGAGGGAAAGGATCTTTGACCCGCCGACGAGAATGTCGCTTTTGCGTAGGCTTGGGTGCTTGCCGTCGAATACTTGGGCGTTCTTCAGAAGAATGTTCATGACTACCTCTTCGTGAGTTCTCCAGTACTACGGCTTGAAAACCTACGCTCGAGGAAAATTGAAAGCAATGCGTTCTAAATAGCCATGAGAATGATCTCAAGGTGCCGGGCTTGCCGGCTAACTCATTGATCCGAGAGAGGCTATGGAAGCTACGAAGGTCTGCCGGAACAGACGAGCGCCGCGCTTTGTGTGACGTCGCGCAACTTTTGTGGCGGACATGAAAAAGCCCGCCTGAGCGGGCCTTTCACGTCTGCGTCGCGTTGGGGTAACCGAGGGGCGAGCGACTAGAACCAGCCTCCGCCCGACAGTTCCTGCTCGCAGCTCTTGTACTGGGCGCCGTACAGGTAGGCGCGCGCCTGGACCTTCTGCGACACCGTCTTCAGCCACGGCTTGGCGTCGTAGCTGCGCTGGCGATAACCGCCCCAGCCCTCGTGATAGTTCAGGTACTGGCCGTAGGCGTCCCACTTGGAGACGCGATTCACGCTGTAGGTCTTGTTCATGTACCAGCCCATGAAATCCAGCGCGTCGGCGAAATCGTCGCGGTCGGCGCCCCAGCCGCCGGCTTCCTTCTTGTAGTCCGCCCACGTCTCGTCCTTGGCCTGGGCGTAGCCATAGGCGGAACTGACCCGGCCCCAGGGGATGAAACCGAGGAAGTAGTAACGCGGAGGCAGGGCGTCGTGCCGGAAGGAAGACTCCTGGTACATCATCGCCATGGGCACCTGGACGGTCCCGCCCCAACGCTTCTGCACCTGCAGCGCCGCTTCGTGCCATTTCGGCTTTTCGCGGAAGATCTCGCAGAGGTTCTCGGGGTTCGCCGGCGGTTTGGTGGCGCACCCGGCAAGGGCCAGGAGCAGGGCGGGCAGCAGAAGCCGGAGCATGGGCGGTTTGTCCTTTTCGCGCGCGATGGCGCAAGGCTTATACAGCCTCTGGTGGCGAAGAGGAATCGTCGGGCGTCGAGGGTCTTCCCGGCCTGAAAGCCTGGCCTGCGCGGCGCCGGCCACCAGAAACAGGAAAGCCCGCTCAGGGCGGGCTTTTCAGGCGGTTTCGCAGACTGTCTGAAGCAGTTCGAAACAAAGGGATATGGCGCACCAGGCGGGATTCGAACCCACGACCCCTGCCTTCGGAGGGCAGTACTCTATCCAGCTGAGCTACTGGTGCGTATGCCGCGGCTGGCGCGGCAGGCGGCAATCATACGCATCTCCCGTGCAGGCGTCCAATGCGGGTACGCTCGTTCATGATATCGAACGAAAACAGCCGCTTGTCGGTAGAAAACCTCCGAAAACCCTCGGCAAGCGGATACCTTCGTTGGTTTTGTCGAACGAGCTATTGCCCTTTGCAGTCGGGGGCCCTAGGATTCGTTTGAGATTTCAAACGCCTCCCCATCACAACAACAGGAGACCGGAGCATTGGCATCACACCAGCCGGCCATCAGCCTGCGGGATGACAGTCTTCCGTTGCACCCACCGCATGTCCCTTGTGACAGGTCTCCGTGCGGCTTCCGTCGATCAGCGTACCGGAAGGTTGTAGGGCAGTCGTACTCCTGGGCCGAGCCCGGGAATCTGTGCGTGAACGAGTTCAACCAGACCGGGCAATGACCCCGGCCTGCGTTTTTCCGTGTCCGCATGCCGAGCGAACTAAGAGCCGTTCGCCTGGCGTCGCCTCCAAGCTGAGGCGCCATTCGCCTCCAGCGTCGATACTGATCGGCCGGGGTGAATGAACGGCAGAGACTGCGGTCTCTCCCATCCAGACAACAAGGCAGGCGGGGACTCGAGGTAGACCCGCCGTCCACAGGCTTTCCTCGAAAGGAGACAGGTCATGCAACTCAATGATGCCAAGCTGTTCCGCCAACAGGCTTACATTGACGGTTCCTGGGTCGACGCCGACAACGGCAAGACCATCAACGTGAACAACCCGGCTACCAATGAGATCATCGGCACCGTGCCGAAGATGGGCGCCGACGAAACCCGTCGTGCCATCGAAGCTGCCGACAAGGCCCTGCCGGCCTGGCGTGCGCTGACCGCGAAAGAGCGCGCCAACAAGCTGCGCAAGTGGTTCGACCTGATGATCGCCAACCAGGACGACCTGGCCCGCCTGATGACCATCGAGCAGGGCAAGCCGCTGGCCGAAGCCAAGGGCGAGATCGCCTACGCCGCCTCCTTCCTCGAGTGGTTCGGCGAAGAAGCCAAGCGCATCTACGGCGACACCATTCCGGGCCACCAGCCCGACAAGCGCATCATCGTGATCAAGCAGCCGATCGGCGTCACCGCGGCCATCACCCCGTGGAACTTCCCGTCGGCGATGATCACCCGTAAAGCCGGCCCGGCTCTGGCCGCTGGCTGCACCATGGTGCTCAAGCCTGCTTCGCAGACCCCGTACTCCGCCCTGGCCCTGGCCGAGCTGGCCGAGCGCGCCGGCATTCCGAAGGGCGTGTTCAGCGTCGTTACCGGCAGCGCCGGCGAAGTCGGCGGTGAGCTGACCAGCAACCCGATCGTGCGCAAGCTGACCTTCACCGGCTCCACCGAGATCGGTCGCCAGCTGATGGCCGAATGCGCCAAGGACATCAAGAAAGTGTCCCTGGAACTGGGCGGCAACGCTCCGTTCATCGTGTTCGACGATGCCGACCTGGACGCCGCCGTCGAAGGCGCGCTGATCTCCAAGTACCGCAACAACGGCCAGACCTGCGTCTGCGCCAACCGCCTGTACGTACAGGACGGCGTGTACGATGCCTTCGTCGAGAAGCTGAAGGTCGCCGTGGCCAAGCTGAACATCGGCAACGGCCTGGAGCAGGGCATCACCACCGGCCCGCTGATCGATTCCAAGGCTGTCGCCAAGGTCGAAGAGCACATCGCCGACGCCGTTTCCAAGGGCGCCAAGGTCCTCACCGGCGGCAAGCCGCACGCCCTGGGTGGCACCTTCTTCGAGCCGACCATCCTGGTCGACGTACCCAAGTCCGCCCTGGTGTCCAAGGACGAGACCTTCGGCCCGCTGGCGCCGGTGTTCCGCTTCAAGGACGAGGCTGAAGTCATCGCCATGTCCAACGACACCGAGTTCGGCCTGGCTTCCTACTTCTACGCCCGCGACCTGGCCCGCGTGTTCCGCGTCGCCGAGCAGCTGGAATACGGCATGGTGGGTATCAACACCGGCCTGATCTCCAACGAAGTGGCGCCGTTCGGTGGCATCAAGGCCTCCGGCCTGGGCCGCGAAGGTTCGAAGTACGGCATCGAGGACTACCTCGAAGTCAAATACCTCTGCCTCGGCGGTATCTGATCCGTTTTTTCCGTGGGCGCGGGGTGGCAGGCAAGAGCTGACAGCCACCTTCGCGTCGGCGTTTTCCGGTGGTAGCACCGGACAACCCGTCCGGCGGGCCGCAAGTGCCACGACAGTCGATCATCGTATGCTGTCGTGTGTGGCTTCTCCCCGCTTTCATCCTTTGATCCGGTCGCCCGATGAGCGGCCACTGAGGAAGCTATGAGCAAAACCAACGAATCCCTGCTGCAACGTCGTCAGGCCGCCGTACCGCGCGGTGTAGGCCAGATCCACCCGGTCGTCGCCGAGCGCGCCGAGAACTCCACCGTGTGGGACGTCGAAGGTCGTGAGTACATCGACTTCGCCGGCGGCATTGCCGTTCTGAACACCGGTCACCTGCACCCGAAAGTGGTTGCCGCCGTTCAGGAGCAACTGACCAAGCTGACCCACACCTGCTTCCAGGTGCTGGCGTACGAGCCCTACATCGAGCTGGCCGAAGAGATCGCCAAGCGCGTTCCGGGCAACTTCCCGAAGAAGACCCTGCTGGTCACCTCCGGCTCCGAAGCCGTTGAAAACGCCGTCAAGATCGCCCGTGCCGCCACCGGCCGCGCTGGCGTGATCGCCTTCACCGGCGCCTACCACGGCCGTACCATGATGACCCTGGGCCTGACCGGCAAGGTCGTTCCGTACTCCGCTGGCATGGGCCTGATGCCGGGCGGCATCTTCCGCGCCCTGGCTCCGTGCGAACTGCACGGCGTAAGCGAAGACGAGTCGATCGCCAGCATCGAGCGCATCTTCAAGAACGACGCCCAGCCGCGTGACATCGCTGCAATCATCATCGAGCCGGTTCAGGGCGAAGGTGGCTTCTACGTCAACTCCAAGGCCTTCATGCAGCGCCTGCGCGCCCTGTGCGACGAGCACGGCATCCTGCTGATCGCTGACGAAGTACAGACTGGCGCTGGCCGTACCGGCACCTTCTTCGCCACCGAGCAACTGGGCATCGTTCCGGACCTGACCACCTTCGCCAAGTCCGTTGGCGGTGGTTTCCCGATCTCCGGTGTTTCCGGCAAAGCCGAAATCATGGACGCCATCGCTCCCGGCGGCCTGGGCGGCACCTACGCCGGTAGCCCGATCGCTTGCGCCGCGGCCCTGGCCGTGCTGAAAGTGTTCGACGAAGAGAAGCTGCTGGAGCGTTCGCAAGCCGTTGGCGAGAGCCTGAAGGCTGGTCTGCGCGACATCCAGGCCAAGCACAAGGTCATCGGCGACGTTCGCGGCCTGGGTTCGATGATCGCCATCGAGCTGTTCGAAGGCGGTGATCACAACAAGCCGGCCGCTGAACTGGTCAGCAAGATCGTGGTTCGTGCCCGTGAGAAAGGTCTGATCCTGCTCTCCTGCGGTACCTACTACAACGTGATCCGCTTCCTGATGCCCGTCACTATCCCTGACGCGCAGCTGGAAAAAGGCCTGGCCATCCTGGCCGAGTGCTTCGACGAACTGGCCTGAGCCTTGCCGCTCTAACGGTTCAAAAGAAGGCCCGCGCAAGCGGGCCTTTTTTATGGGCGCTCTTTCTGGGTTTGTTTGTGTGAATTGTCCGCCGAAGTTGATGGCGCGCATGGGAAAGCTCGTGGGCTTTGGACTACGCTGCGCAGTATCCGAAGGCCGTTGGCCGGCGGCATCCGAAGGACCGGGCACGCGGCAGGGAAGGCTCAGGATCGGTTGTCTCCGCCCGCGACGGCATCTGTCCCGAGCGAGGTGCGATCCATGAGCGTTTCTCCCGGCGTGCTGGTCGCTGCCAGCGACCCCTGGAGCCGCGAGCTGCTCGGCCAGCTGGTGCTGAGCGTGCGCTGCGACGCGACCGTCGAGTTCTGCGAGGACGGTGATACGGCCATCGAGGCCTGTCGCCGGCATCCCTTCGCCCTGATCCTGGCCGAGCGCGAGCTGCCCGGCAGCGACGGCCTGGAACTGCTGCGCCACGTGCGCATGCGCCGCCGCGGGCCGGTTGCCCAGCCCTTCATCCTGATCAGCTCCAAGGCCGATGCCGCCAGCGTGCGCGCTGCCTTGCCGCTGGCGCCTACGGCCTATCTGGTCAAGCCCTTCAATGCCGAGAACCTGCGCGAACGCCTGCGTTCGCTGCTGCTGGCGCCGGGGGAAAACGTCGTCTGCGAGCTGCCGACCCTGGAGCAGAGCCTGTCGCTGGAGCGCTTCCTGCAGACCGAGCGCGACGCCACTGAAGGTGCGCCGCTGATGGGCGAGGTCGGTGCAGCGGTGAATCGCTGCATGGAGGCCAGCGACATCAATCTGGAGATGCTCGAACAGGAGTTCGGCCACGATCCACAGATCACCGCCTGCCTGATCTCCGCCGCCAACAGTGCCGCACGGCACGTCGGCATGCCCTGCCAGACGCTGATGCAGGCGCTGTCGCGCCTGGGCGTGGCGCAGGCGCTGAACCTGATGCTGGCCGTGGCGCTGCAGCGCGCCGCGACGCTCGATGACCCGCTGCTCAAGGAGCGAGCCGAGCGCTTCTGGGAGCTTTCCCGGCATACCGCCGACGCCGCCTTCGCATTGGCCGAGTCCCTTGGCGCCGATGCCGATCGCTGCTTTACCGCCGGGTTACTGCACTGCCTGGGCGATCTGGCACTGCTGCGCAGCCTGCAGGACTGGCACAGCGCGGGTGGTGAACTGGGCGAGGCGGACGTGGACAAGGCCCTGAAGGAGCACGGCGCGAGCTTCGGCTCTGCCTTGCGCACCCGCTGGCGCCTGCCCCTGGAGCTGCGCAACCTGATCGCCGCCGCCTACGCCATCGACAATGGCGTGTTCAGTCGCGAGGCGTTGATCGTCAATCTTGCCGCCAGTGCGGCGCGTCTGCCGGAAGAGGAGCTGCCCAGGCTCAAGGACCACAAGGCCGCGCGCATGCTGCAACTGACGCCGGCGCAGCTGGGCTATCTGGGGCGGACCTGAGCGCTCAGGACGAGGTGTAGTAGTACTTCTTCGCCCAGGCGTAGGGGCGTTGCCGTTCGGAGCACCAGCCGGCGAAGCTGCCTTCGGGTTGTGCCGAGTAGGCCTGCCAGTCATCCAGCATGGCCGAAAGCTGCACGGCTTCCTTGGCGGGTCGGGCGAACGGGCTGGTGTCCGGCGCCTCGGCGATGAGTTGCGCCACCCGCTCCAGCGCTTCGCGCGCACTGGCCGGCTCACCGATGAAGAAGCCCTCCTCCAGATGGTGCATCGCGTAGTCTGCGGCGCCCAGGGCGAAATCGATCAATCGGTAGCGGACAGCGACATCGTCCGGGCCCACCGCCAGCGCCCGGCGCAGGAGATCGCCATCGTTCTGCAGCAGCCCCAGCCAGCGCAGCGGCGCGTGCGCCGTCGGTGCGCTGGCGATCCAGGCTTGCAGTGTCGGGACCAGGAAGCGCGCGAGCAGCGGCTGGGCGAGGAACTGGTGGGCTTCGCGGGTCTGGCTGTGCAGCGTGAGTATCTGCAGGCTCAGTTCGCGGGCTGGCAGAGTGTCGGGGGCAGGGGCGTTGCGCAGGAACCCTTCGAGGGCGGCAAACGCCTGCCGACGCACGCCTCGACTGCGGGCGCGGGCGTAATCCGCGAGCGCCTGCAGGCCGGGCAGGCTCGCCAGTTCATCGGCGAGCCGCTCCAGTCCTTCGAAGTTTTCCTGGTTCCAGTAGTGCATGAACGCGCTGTGCTCAGCGCGTGGCCAGCAGTTCCCGGCCGCGAGCGACGGCAGCGCGGACCTGGTTCGGCGCGGTGCCGCCGATGTGGTCGCGGGCGTTCACCGAGCCTTCCAGGGTCAGCACGGCGAACACGTCGTCGTCGATCTGGTCGCTGAACTGACGCAGCTCGTCCAGGCTCATCTCGGCCAGGTCCTTGCCGCTGTCTACGCCGTACTTCACGGCGTGGCCGACGATCTCGTGGCAATCACGGAACGGCAGGCCACGGCGCACCAGGTAGTCGGCGAGGTCAGTGGCGGTGGAGAAGCCGCGGCGGGCCGCTTCGCGCATGATCTCGCGCTTGGGCTTGATCGCCGGAACCATGTCGGCGAAGGCGCGCAGGCTGTCGCGCAGGGTGTCGGCGGCGTCGAACAGCGGTTCCTTGTCTTCCTGGTTGTCCTTGTTGTAGGCCAGCGGCTGGCCCTTCATCAGGGTCAGCAGGCCGGCGAGGTGGCCGAACACGCGGCCGGACTTGCCACGCACCAGCTCCGGGACGTCCGGGTTCTTCTTCTGCGGCATGATCGAGGAGCCGGTGCAGAAGCGGTCGGGCAGGTCGATGAACTGGAACTGGGCGCTGGTCCAGAGCACCAGCTCTTCGGAGTAGCGCGACAGGTGCATCATCGCGATCGAGGCGGCGGCACAGAATTCGATGGCGAAGTCACGGTCGGACACGCCGTCCAGCGAGTTGCCGGAGATCGCTTCGAATCCCAGCAGTTCGCAGGTGATGGTCCGGTCGATCGGGTAGGTGGTGCCTGCCAGCGCAGCGCTGCCCAGGGGCATGCGGTTGGCGCGCTTGCGGCAGTCCACCAGGCGCTCATAGTCGCGGCTGAGCATTTCGAACCAGGCCAGCAGGTGGTGGCCGAAGGTCACTGGCTGCGCGGTCTGCAGGTGGGTGAAGCCGGGCATGATGGTGTCGGCCTCGGCTTCCGCCAGGCCCAGCAGGCCCTGCTGCAGGCGGGTGATCTCGGCGAGGATCAGGTCGATCTCGTCACGCAGCCACAGGCGGATGTCGGTGGCGACCTGGTCGTTGCGCGAACGGCCGGTGTGCAGTTTCTTGCCGGTGACGCCGATGCGGTCGGTCAGACGCGCCTCGATGTTCATGTGCACGTCTTCCAGGTCGACGCGCCAGTCGAAGGTGCCGGCTTCGATCTCGCTCTGGATCTGCTTGAGGCCGTCGATGATGGTGTCGCGCTCGGCGTCGCTCAGCACGCCGACCTTGGCCAGCATGGTGGCGTGGGCCATGGAGCCCATGATGTCGTGGCGATAGAGGCGCTTGTCGAAGTCGACGGAAGCGGTGAAGCGGGCGACAAAGGCATCGACGGGCTCGCTGAAACGGCCGCCCCAGGACTGGTTGGTCTTCTCTACGCTCATGGATCTCTCTCGCTGAAACGGGCAGGCGCGGCGCGCGGCCTGCATGAAGGGCAAAGTGCGACGATAATAGCAGGCTGAAGGACAAAACCGGCGGCGCTTTGGCGGGTTGCGGCGGGGGAGTGGCGGTGAATCGTCGCGGGCCCCGTGCCGATCTTTGCGCTGCCCGACAATTCCTGGCTTTTGGTCGCACGCGGCGCTTGCCGCCGTGCAGGCGCTTACGGAAACTGCGTCGATGCCCAGACTGACGAAGACCGGCGACAAGCCGGCGCCCAACGAAGACTACTTCATTCCCGAACTCTGCCAGCCCGAAGCGCTGTTCAGCCTGGTGCTGCTCGCCGAGCTGCTGGTGCTCGTGCTGGTGCTCGCCGAGCCGATGACCCCCAGCTTCAACTGGGTGCGCCTGGCCCTGTCCTCGCTGTTCGTGCAGTGGATCGTGTTGCTCTCGGCCGGCCTGTTGTGCCAGCTAAGGCCGTTCATGGCGCGCTGGCCGGCGTGGTTCTCCGGCCTGCTCAGTTGTGCGCTGGTGGTCCTGCTGACGCTGGGCTGCACCTGGGTGGCGGATTATTTCTCCCTTGGCGGCCCCATGAGCCGCACCGGCGAGGTCAATCTCTATCTGCGTCATGCATTGATTGCGCTCATCATGTCCACGCTGTTGCTACGCTATTTCTATCTCCAGAGCCAATGGCGACGGCAGCAGCAGGCTGAGTTGCGGGCGCGGATCGAATCGCTGCAGGCGAGAATCCGTCCGCACTTTCTGTTCAACAGCCTCAACAGCATCGCCAGCCTGATCGAGATCGATCCGGGCAAGGCCGAGCTGGCGGTGCTGAATCTTTCGGACCTTTTTCGCGCCAGCCTGGCCAAACCTGGAACATTAATTTCCTGGGGAGAGGAACTTGAGCTGGCCAGACGCTATCTTTCCATTGAGCAGTTCCGTCTTGGCGACCGGTTGCAGATGGACTGGCAGGTGAGCGGCGTGCCCGACGGCGTGCCGATTCCCCAGCTGACACTGCAGCCGTTGCTCGAGAACTCATTGATTTATGGCATCCAGCCGCGCATCGAAGGCGGTCTGGTGAAAGTTGAGGCGGACTACCGTGACGGTGTGTTCCAGCTCTGCGTGAGCAACCCGTACGACGAATCGACCGAGACGCTGCCCACGAAGGGGACCAAGCAGGCCCTGCAGAATATTGCAGCGCGACTTGCGGCACTTTTCGGGCCAAAAGCTAGTCTCACCGTCGAGCGCCGTGACGGACGGCACTTCACCTGTCTACGCTATCCATGTGCGCGTCTCATGCAGGAAGCCTGAGCTTATGAATGTCCTGATCGTCGATGACGAACCCCTGGCGCGAGAGCGCCTGGCCCGGCTGGTGGGGCAACTGGACGGCTATCGCGTCCTCGAGCCATCCGCCAGCAACGGCGAAGAAGCGCTGACGCTGATCGACAGCCTGAAGCCGGATATCGTCCTGCTGGATATCCGCATGCCCGGCCTGGACGGGCTTCAGGTGGCCGCCAAGCTGTGCGAGCGCGAAGCCCCGCCGGCGGTGATCTTCTGTACCGCCCATGATGAATTCGCCCTGGAGGCGTTCCAGGTCAGTGCGGTCGGCTACCTGGTCAAACCGGTCCGCAGCGAGGACCTGGCCGACGCCCTGAAGAAAGCCTCGCGGCCCAACCGCGTGCAGCTCGCGGCGCTGACCAAGCCCCCGGCGGCCGGTGGCCCCGGCCCGCGCAGCCACATCAGCGCGCGGACCCGTAAGGGGATCGAGCTGATTCCACTGGAAGACGTGATCTTCTTCATCGCCGACCACAAGTACGTGACCCTGCGCCACGCGGGCGGCGAAGTGCTGCTGGACGAACCGCTGAAGGCGCTGGAGGACGAGTTCGGTGACCGCTTCGTGCGCATCCACCGCAACGCGCTGGTCTCCCGCGAGCGTATCGAGCGCCTGCAGCGCACCCCGCTTGGGCACTTCCAGCTGTACCTGAAAGGACTCAACGGCGACGCGCTGACCGTCAGCCGCCGCCATGTCGCTGGTGTCCGGCGACTCATGCATAACCTGTAGCGACACAGTGCCGCAGCGCCTGAAGCCTGGGGGGCGGCCCCCGGGCTTTTCGTTTGCGTGAGCTGTTATCATGCGGGCACTTTCTTGCACGCTTCCTTTGCCTGGAAATGCCCATGTCTCGCGAAATCCGTATCGCCACGCGCCAGAGCGCCCTGGCACTCTGGCAGGCCGAATACGTCAAGGCCCGCCTGGAACAGGCCCACCCCGGCCTGACCGTGACCCTCCTGCCGATGACCAGTCGCGGCGACAAGCTGCTGGACGCGCCGCTGGCGAAAATCGGCGGCAAGGGCCTGTTCGTCAAGGAGCTGGAAACCGCCCTGCTGGACAACGAAGCGGACATCGCCGTGCACTCCATGAAGGACGTGCCGATGGACTTCCCCGAAGGCCTGGGCCTGTACTGCATCTGCGAACGTGAAGACCCGCGCGACGCCTTCGTCTCCAATACCTACGCAAGCCTCGATGACCTGCCCGCCGGCAGCGTGGTCGGCACCTCCAGCCTGCGCCGCCAGGCCCAGCTGCTGGCCAGCCGCCCGGACCTGCAGATCCGCTTCCTGCGCGGCAACGTCAACACCCGCCTGGCCAAGCTCGACGCCGGTGAGTACGACGCGATCATCCTCGCTGCCGCCGGCCTGATCCGCCTCGGTTTCGAAGACCGCATCCGTTCCTCGATCAGCGTCGAGGCCAGCCTGCCGGCGGGTGGCCAGGGCGCAGTGGGTATCGAGTGCCGTACCGCCGACGCGGAAATCCACGCCCTGCTGCAACCGCTGCATCACCGCGAGACTGCCCTGCGCGTCACCGCCGAGCGCGCGCTGAACAAGCGCCTCAATGGCGGCTGCCAGGTGCCCATCGCCTGCTACGCGATCCTCGAAGGCGACCAGCTGTGGCTGCGCGGCCTGGTTGGTCAGCCCGACGGCACCGAACTGTTGCGTGCCGAAGCTCGCGCGCCCTTCGCCGACGCCGAAACCCTCGGCGTGAAGGTCGCGGAAGACCTGCTGGGCCAGGGCGCCCAGGAAATCCTCGACGCAGTCTACGGCGAGGCCGGTCACCCGTGAGCCGCTGGCGGCTGCTGCTGACCCGTCCCGAAGAGGATTGCGCGGCGCTCGCCGCTACCCTCGCCGAACACGGCATCCACGGCGACTGCCTGCCCTTGCTGGCGATCACGCCACGCGAAGAGACACCCGTCGAGCGCAGCCTGATCCTTGACCTGGACCGCTACTGCGCGGTTATCGTGGTCAGCAAGCCCGCGGCGCGCCTGGGCCTGGAGCGGCTCGACCGCTACTGGCCGCAGCCGCCGCTGACCCAGCGCTGGTTCACCGTCGGCGCCGCCACGGCGGCTATCCTCGAAGACTACGGTCTGGATGTGGTCTGCCCGCAGGACGGCGACGACAGCGAAGCCCTGCTGGCCCTGCCGGAGTTCGAGCAGGCCCTGCAGGTGCATGATCCGAAGGTGCTGATCATGCGCGGCGAGAGTGGCCGAGAATTCCTCGCCGAGCGCCTGCGCGGCCAAGGCGTGGTGGTCGACTATCTGGAACTCTACCGGCGCGAAATGCCGGCTTACCCTCCGGGCGAACTGCTGCGGCGAATCCAGGGGGAGCGTTTGAACGCCATCGCGGTCAGTAGTGGGCAGGGCCTCGAGCACCTGCGCCAGCTGGCGGCGGCGGATTGGCCGCAAGTCAGTGCCATGCCGTTGTTCGTGCCCAGCCCGCGGGTGGCTGAGCAGGCGCGGGAGATGGGGGCGCTGCAAGTAATCGATTGCCGGGGCGCAAGCCCGGCGGCATTAATGGAAGCGTTGAGAAGCGCCGACTAGAACAATTTCCGAGCGAAGGATGGATCTGTGAGCGAAGCCGTCACTCCCCAAGAGACTTCACCAACATCGTCCAGTCCGGCCCCTGCGCCGGCCCCGCGCAAGGGCGGCACGGGCATCGCCCTGCTGGCCCTGCTGGTCGGCGCCGCCGGCCTCGCCGCCGGTGGCTGGGGTGTCTGGCAGGTCCAGCAGCTCAAGGGCGCCGAGCAGCAGCGTGCCGCGCAACTGGAAGATGCCCGCGCCCAGGCGCAGGGCCTACAGAACGCCAACGCGGAGCTGAACAAGCGCCTGGATACCCTGCCCAACGCCGACGAGCTCGAAGCCCGCCGCCGCCTCGTGGTGGAGCTGCAGGGCGACCAGCAGCAGCTGGCCAAGCAGGTCAAGCAGGTCCTGGGGCAGAGTCGCCAGCAGTGGCGCCTGGCTGAGTCCGAGCATCTGTTGCGTCTGGCAGCGCTGCGTCTCTCCGCGCTGCAGGACATCGACAGCGCCACCGAACTGGTCCAGGGCGCCGACGACATCCTTCGTGTGAACAACGATCCGGGCGCCTTCGCCGCGCGGGCGCAACTGGCCAAGAGCCTCGAAGCGCTGCGCGCGCTACCGCGTCCAGACCGCACCGGGCTGTTCCTGCAGTTGGGCGCGCTGCGCGACCAGGCTGCGCAACTGCAACCGCTGAACCCCGCTTTCAAGCCGTCCGAGACCGGCACTGGGCCGAACACCGCCTGGAGCGACGGCAACGACCGCTGGAGCGAGTGGTGGGACCGCGTCTCGCAATACGTGCGTATCGATTTCAATGCCGGGCAGGATATCCGCCCGCTGCTCTCCGGGCAGCAGCTCGACCGCGTCCGCCTCGCTCTGAGCCTTGCCCTGGAACAGGCGCAGTGGGCCGCCCTGAACGGCAAGCAGGACGTCTACGAGCAGGCGCTGAAGCAGGCCAAACAGATAGTCGGCGACTTCTTCAACGCCGACCTCGCCGACAGCCGCGCGCTGGTTGCGCGACTGGATGAGCTCAGCGGTCAGGCCGTCACCGTGCAGACGCCGGACCTCGGTCCGGCCCTGAGTTCGCTGCAGGCCTACCTGTCGCGCCGCGAGAATGCGGTGCAGCAGCAGGAGGCGGTGGCGCCGGACGCGGGGACCCAGCCATGAGCCGCGTCTATGTCCTGATCCTCGCCGTGGTCCTGGCGGCCACCCTGGTCGGGCTGGCCATCGCCGAGCAGTCCGGCTACGTGCTGATCGCCTACAAGAGCTTCCGTTACGAATCCAGCCTGTGGACCTTCCTCGCGCTGCTGGTGGTGCTCTGGGTGATCTACCTCGTCGTGCGCCTGGTGTTGCGCCTGCTGGGCGTGTCCGGGCGCGTGGTGAATCCCTGGTCGCGCTTCAACCGTCGCCGTCGCTCGCAACTGGCCGAGGAACACGGCCAGCGTGATCTTGCCGAAGGCCACTGGGCGCAGGCGCTGCGTCACCTGCGTCGCGCCGCCGAGCTGAGCGATCGCCCGCTGCCGCATTACCTGGGCGCCGCCCGCGCGGCCAATGAGCTGGGCAAGACCGAAGAGTGCGACGACCTGCTGGACCGCGCCCAGGAGCGCGAGCCCGGCACCGAGCTGGCGGTGGGGCTGACCCGTGCCCAGCTGCTGATCAACCGCGGCGACTTCACCCGCGCCCGCGTGGTGCTGGACAAGCTGCATCAGGATCACCCGCGTCATCCGACCGTGCTGCGCCTGCTCCAGCAGCTCTACGTCAGCCTCCACGACTGGCAGGCGCTGTGCGTGCTGCTGCCCGAGCTGCGCAAGGAGCGTGTGCTGCAGAACGCCGAGCTGGCGGACCTGGAGCGCCGCACCTGGATGGCCGCGCTGGGCGAGGCGGGCGAGCAGGGCCTCGGCCAGGGCGAAAGCAGCCTGCAGCCGCTGACCCAGCGCTGGCAGAACGTGCCCTCCAACCTTCGCGCGCAGCCGCCGCTGGTGGCCGCCTACGCCGAACAGCTGCTGCGCCTGGGCGCGCCGGAAGAGGCCGAGGACGTGCTGCGCAAGGCGCTCAAGGAAGGCTACGACAGTCGCCTGGTACACCTCTATGGCCGCGCCCGTGGCCGCGATGGTGCGCACCAGTTGAAGACCGCCGAAGGCTGGCTGAAGCAGCATGGCGACGACCCGGAGCTGCTGCTGACCCTCGGCCGCCTGAGCCTGCAGAACAAGCTGTGGGGCAAGGCGCGCGAGTACCTGGAAGCCAGCCTGGCCCGCCAGCGCAGCGCGGAAACCTGCGCCGAACTGGCGCGCCTGCTGGCGCAGTTGGGTGAAGTCGAGCGCAGCAACCAGCTGTTCCAGGAAGGCCTTGGCCTGTTGGCGCCGCCGGTTTCGTTGCCGGTGGCCGTGCGCGCCTGATCGCGTTGCTGGAAGTGAAAACGGCGCCCTGGGGCGCCGTTTTCGTTGTCAGGGTTTGCCGTAGCGGATGCGGTAGATCGCGCCGTTCTGGTCATCGCTGACCAGCAGCGAGCCGTCCGGCGCCACCAGCACATCCGCGGGTCTTCCGCTGACCCCGCCATCCTTGTCCAGCCAGCCTTCGGCGAACACGCTCTGGCGTTTGAGTGTGCCGTCCTCGTTGAGCTCGATGCGTGCCACGCGGTAGCCGATCTTCTGCGTGCGGTTCCACGAGCCGTGCTCCGCGATGAACAGGTTGTTGCGGTACTCGGCGGGGAATTGCTCGCCGGTATAGAAACGCAGCCCAAGGGCGGCTACGTGCGGGCCGAGCTTGGCCACGGGAGGCGAGAATGCGGAGCAGGGTTTCCTGCCTTCCTCGGGATCGGCAATGTCGCCCTGGTGACAGTCGGGGTAGCCGAAGTCCTCGCCCACCTTGCTGATCTTGTTCAGCTCGTCATCGGGCTTGTCGTCGCCGAGCAGGTCGCGTCCGTTGTCGGTGAACCACATTTGCCTGGTCTGCGGATGCCAGGTGAAACCGACCGTGTTGCGGATGCCGTAGGCGACCACCTCGCGTGCGCTGCCATCGACGTTCATGCGTTGCAGGTTGGCGTACTGTTCGCGGTCCGGGCGGCAGATGTTGCAAGGCGCGCCGACCGGCACATAGAGCTTGTCGTCCGGGCCGAAAGCGATGAATTTCCAGCCGTGGGCGGTCTCCTTCGGAAACTGCGCCGGCAGCTCTTCAGCCTTTGGCGGCGCATCGAGGTGCGCCTCGATGTCGCGCAGCACGACGATGCGGCTGATCGACGACACGTACAGATCGCCTTTGTGGAAGGCCACGCCCACCGGCATCTGCAGGCCATCGGCGAGCGCCTTCACCTGGCCGTCGGGCTTCACCGCGTAGACATTGTCGGCGGAGCGGCTACCCACGAACAGCGTGCCCTTGTCGCCCCAGGCCATGGCGCGGGCGCCCGGTACCTGATCGGTCAGCAGGCTGATGTGAAAGCCGTCAGGGAGTCGGATCTGGCTAAGATCAGTGGCGGCAATGGCCGGCGCTGCTGCCAGGGAAAGCAGCGAGCAAAGTAGGAAATGACGACGCATGGCAGGAATTCCCGGATGAGTGCCACGGCCAGTCTAGACACTCGCCTTGAACTGATCGCCGTGTTTCCACTACCGTAGCGACCTTTCGTGCAACAGCGCTTTTCAGCGGAGCCGCCATGAACCTGGCCAGCCCTCGTTCCCTGTTCTTCCTTGCCTTCCTCGCCTGCGTCGCCCTGCTCGGCACCGGCTTCTACCTGCAGTACGTGGTCGGGCTGGAGCCTTGCCCGCTGTGCATCCTGCAGCGCATCTTCTTCGCCGGCTGCGGCCTGTTCTCGCTGATCGCCGCGCTGCACGGCCGTGCCCCGCGTGTGTACTCGCTGCTGATCCTGCTCAGTGCCCTGGGCGGTGCCGGCACCGCGGGCCGTCAGCTCTGGCTGCAGACCCTGCCGCCGGACCAGCTGCCGTCCTGCCTGCCGCCGCTGGATTTCATGCTCGAGAGCATGCCCTACACGCAGATCCTCTACACCATGTTCCACGGTTCGGCCGACTGCGCCGAAGTCACCTGGACGCTGCTCGGCATGAGCATTGCGGAGTGGAGCCTGCTGGCCTTCATCGGCTTCGCCCTGTTTGCCATCGTGCAGTTCTTCCGCCGCCGCGGCTGAGCGTCGCATCTCAATTTGCCATGGCCTGCGCCTCTTCGGCGCAGGCCAGAGGCGTCGCGGTCTGTCGATTAAACGCTCGTATGAATTTTCCCGTTGCCGGTGTCTTGAAGGCGATAACGGGCGGGCATACTCTGGTTTTCCACTCCGTCGGAAAGCCGCCGCCGAACAAGCTTCATACATCGCGGACGTCGAGAATCGACAGAATATTGTCCCGGGGCGGACCTAGCCGGGACGGCGAAAGGGAAGTGAGGACAACATGCTCGAGAGCTGCCGTAATGCCCAGGAACGTTGGGGAGGCGTACACCAGCTGATCGACCGCTGGTTGCGGGATCGACATGAGTTGGTCCGGGCATTCGATTCCCTGGACGGTGTCCAGGCGCCGAAAACCAACGCCGAAAACCTCCAGAGCTTCTGCCAGCTCCTGCTCGACTACGTGTCGGCGGGACACTTCGAAGTCTACGAACAGCTGATGAACGAGGCGCAGGCCTTCGGCGATACGCGCGGCCTGGAACTGGCCAAGCAGATCTACCCGCGCCTGGAAACCATCACCGCCAACGCGCTCAACTTCAACGACCGCTGCGACAATGGCGATTGCCGTGAAGGCACCTGCCTGACCAGCGAACTGAAAAACCTGCGCCAGCAACTGCACGAACGCTTCGAACTGGAAGACTGCCTGATCGAAGTGCTGCATAACTCCCACGAGCAGAAAGCCGTTACGGCCTGAGCGAAGGGACCTCCGACAACGGCGCGAGCGCTTGAAGCACTCGCGCCGTTTTCGTTTGTGGCGGGTTCGTGGCGTTCATGCCGATCGGGGGCGGAGCTTCAGGTCACGCAGGAGTGGACTCTGTCCGCGCTGTTTCGAGCCTCGCCCTCTGAGCGCGCAACGCTGAAAAACTCGCGCCGTTCGGCAGCTTGCAGCGGTGCTCTCGCCGTCTTTTTCGCGGGATCAATCGCTGCTGAAAATGGGCCGCAACGGTGACTGCGAGCGGGTGCTCGCAAGAGCATTTCCACAGTGCTGCGACGGTGATTCTCGCGTCGTGCCGACGCGCCTCGAACGACTGCCACTCCGCCTTCCTCGGTACTGCTGCGTATTGCGCGAAAGGCTCTGCGACGGGCGTTTGCGGCCAGCTCTGAAAATTTATTTTTCACCCTCAAGCGCCCGCGCCACGGGCGTTTGCGCTGCCTGGCCGATTGCGCCAACGGAACCAAGTGCGTGGGCCAGCGTCATTGAGGGAGTGAAAAAACGCGCCTTCGCGCACTGCTGAAAACGCCTGAAGCCAATGCCTGCTGCGGCCTGCAGCACCATAGGGACATTGGCGAGAGGCCATCAGCGGGGCTAGTATGGGCGCAACCACGTCCGCCAGGAGGCACGTCATGTCGGCCAACAAGAAACCCGTCACTACCCCTCTGCACCTGCTGCACCAGTTGTCCAACAGTCTGATCGAACACCTCGAAGGTGCCTGCAAGCAGGCGCTCGTCGATTCCGAAAAGCTGCTCGCCAAGCTCGAGAAACAACGCGGCAAGGCTCAGGAGAAGCTGCACAACGCACGCACCAAGCTGCAGGACGCGACCAAGGCCGGCAAGGCGAAGGCGCAGGCCAAGGCCAAGTCGAGCATCGCTGAGCTCGATGGCGTGCTGGATGTTCTGAAGACCCGCCAGACTGAAACCCGTGCCTACATCGCCAACCTCAAGCGCGATGTGCAGGAGAGCCTCAAGCTCGCCCAGGGCGTGACCAAGGTGAAGGAAGCCGCTGGCAAATCCCTCGCTACCCGCAAGCCGGCTGCCGCCGCTGCCAAACCGGTTGCCAAGGCTGCCGCCAGGCCGGCCGCTAAACCCGCTGCCAAACCGGCTGCCAAGCCCGCCGTGAAAGCTGCCGCCAAGCCTGCTGCGAAGCCGGCCGCCAAGGTTGCCGCTGCCAAGCCTGCTGCCGCGAAAGCTGCTGCCAAGCCGGCCGCCAAACCCGCCGCCAAACCGGCTGCCAAGGCTGCCGCCAAACCGGCCGCCAAGCCCGCAGCAAAACCTGCAGCCAAGCCGGCCGCCAAGACTGCTGCCGCCAAGCCCGCCGCTGCCAAGCCCGCCGCTAAACCGGCTGCGAAGCCTGCTGCGAAAGCCGCCGCCAAGCCGGCAGCCAAACCCGCTGCCAAGCCTGCTGCCGCTGCCGCCAAACCGGCCGCCAAGCCCGCCGCTAAACCGGCTGCGAAGCCTGCTGCGAAAGCCGCTGCCAAACCCGCCGCGAAGCCGGTTGCCAAGCCTGCTGCCGCCAAGCCTGCCGCTGCCGCCAAACCGGCTGCCAAGCCTGCCGCGAAGCCCGCTGCCGCTGCCAAGCCGGCTGCCAAACCCGCCGCTAAACCGGCTGCCAAACCGGCCGTGAAAGCCGCAGCCAAGCCGGCCGCAAAACCGGCCGCCAAGCCTGCAGCCAAACCGGCCGCTCCGGCTGCCCCGAGCGCACCGGCTGCCCAGCCGAGCACTCCGGCCGCTACCCCGGTTGCCAGCGCCACTGCGGCACCGGCTGCTCCGGCCAGCAGCAACTCCTCCAGCGCTTCCTAAGGCTCAGGAGAGGCTCGCCGCGGTGCGCAGGGTTTCCCGCGCATCGCGGCGCAAGCCGCCCGCTTTGCCCGCCGCGGCTTCCAGCCAGCGCGCCAGATCCTCCGCTTCACCCCGTGGCCAACCCTGCGCCACCATCTCCAGTCTCCCCAGCAGCACCTGTTCCGCTTCCAGTTCGAGCTGCTTGATTCGCTCGCGCAATGGCTCCAGCTGAGCATCCTGCTTCGCCGATTCCCGCCAGCGCTGACGCAGCAAGCGCAACGGCACAACCACCTCTTCGCGCCATCCCTGCGCCGTGCTTTCCAGCTCGTTCATTCGCGACGCTTCGAAGGCCACTCCAGTGCTGCCCAGCCACGCCGCAGCGAGCAGCAGACAGACGTCCGTGCCGCCGTCCTGCAGGGCCAGGCAAGCCGCCTCAACCCCAGGGCGGGCGTAGAGTTTCAGTGCATACGACCAGACATCATCAGACATAGAGCACCCACAGCGATTGCCAGGCGAAGCTGATAAACTCCGCCGCCATGATTCGACTACAAAATCTTACGCTACAGCGTGGCCCCCAGCGCTTGCTGGAAGGTGCCGAACTCACCCTGCACGCCGGACAGAAAGTCGGCCTGATCGGCGCCAACGGCGCCGGCAAGTCGAGCCTGTTCGCCCTGCTGCGCGGCCAGCTCGGCCAGGACGCCGGCGACTGCTACCTGCCCGCTGACTGGCGTATCGCGCACATGCGCCAGGAGGTCGATACCCTCGACCGCCTCGCCGTCGACTACGTGCTGGACGGCGACGTGCACCTGCGCAAGATCCAGGCGGACCTCGCCGCGGCGGAAGACGCCCACGATGGCACTGCCCTGGCGCGCCTGCACAGCGAGCTGGACAGCGCCGACGGATACACCGCCGACGCCCGCGCGCGCAAGCTGCTGGCCGGCCTGGGCTTTACCTCCGAGCAGATGGACCGCCGAGTCGGCGACTTCTCCGGTGGCTGGCGGATGCGCCTGAACCTGGCGCAGGCGCTGATGTGCCCGTCCGAACTGCTGCTGCTCGACGAGCCCACCAACCACCTCGACCTCGACGCCATCCTCTGGCTGGAAGAGTGGCTCAAGGGCTATCCGGGCACGCTCCTGCTGATCTCCCACGACCGCGACTTCCTCGACGCCGTGGTGGACAACATTGCCCACCTCGAACAGCGCAAGCTGACCCTGTACCGTGGCGGCTACACGGCCTTCGAGCGTACCCGCGCCGAACGCCTCGCCCAGCAGCAACAGGCGTACGAGAAGCAGCAGGCGCAACGCGCCCACATGGAAAAGTACATCGCCCGCTTCCGCGCCCAGGCCACCAAGGCCCGCCAGGCGCAGAGCCGGATCAAGGCGCTGGAGCGCCTGGAGGAACTGGCGCCGGCCCACGTCGATTCGCCGTTCGACTTTGCCTTCCGCGAGTCCGACAAGATTTCCAGCCCGCTGTTGAATCTCTCCGAAGCCCGCCTGGGTTACGGCGACAAGACCGTGCTGGAAAAGGTCAAGCTGCAACTGGTGCCCGGCGCGCGCATCGGCCTTCTCGGCCCCAACGGCGCGGGCAAGTCGACCCTGATCAAGACCCTGTCCGGCGACCTGTCGCTGCTGTCCGGTGAGCTTGCCCGTGGCGAGAACCTCGCCATCGGCTACTTCGCCCAGCACCAGCTCGACTCGCTGGACCCCAAGGCCAGCCCGCTGCTGCACCTGGCGCGTATCGCGCCGGCCGAGCGCGAGCAGACCCTGCGTGACTTCCTCGGCGGTTTCGACTTCCGTGGCGAGCGTTGTGACGAGCCGGTGCTGAATTTCTCCGGTGGCGAGAAGGCGCGCCTGGCCCTGGCACTGATCGCCTGGCAGAAGCCCAACCTGCTGCTGCTCGACGAACCGACCAACCACCTCGACCTGGAAATGCGCCTGGCGCTGACCCTGGCGCTGCAGGAATTCTCCGGCGCCGTGGTGGTGGTGTCGCACGATCGTCACCTGCTCAAGAGCACCACCGACGAGTTCCTGCTGGTGGCCGACGGGCGCATCCAGGAGTTCGATGGCGATCTCGAAGACTACGCCCGCTGGCTGGTGGATTTCCGCGCGCGGCAGGCGCCGTCGTCGCCCGCCGCTCCCGCTGGCGACAAGACTGACAAGCGCGCCCAGCGCCAGGCCGCCGCGGCCCTGCGCCAGCAGCTCGCCCCGCACAAGCGCGAGGCGGACAAGCTGGAGAAGGAGCTGGGCAAGGTCCACGAGCAACTCGCCGAGCTGGAGCAGCGCCTGGGCGACAGCGCGCTCTACGAGTCTTCGCGCAAGGATGAACTGCGCGATCTGCTGGCCCGCCAGGCGACCCTGAAGGGTCGCGAGAGCGAGCTGGAAGAGTCCTGGCTGATGGCCCTGGAAACCCTCGAAGAGCTGCAGCGCCAGCTCGAGGCCAGCGAGTGATGGACGATGTGAACCTGCTGGTGGCGTGGAGCGAACCGCTGCTGCGCGGCGGGCAGATCATCCTCGTCCTGCTGCTGGCGTGGCTGGTGCAGCGCGTGGTGACGCGCGCCGTCAGTCGCCTGGGTGAACGCTACCCGATGCCGCCGGAGCTGCTGCTGCCGCTGCGCGGCGGCCTGCGCTGGCTGATCATGGGCTCGGCGGTAATGCTGGTGCTGGAGCGCCTGGGCGTTTCCGCCGATGTGCTCTGGGCTGCGCTGACCGGCTTCGCCGCCGTTGCGGCGGTGGCCTTCTTCGCCATCTGGAGCGTGCTCTCCAACCTGTTCTGCGCGCTGATGATCTTCACCATGGGCCCGTTCCGCCTGGGCGATCGCGTGGAAGTCATCGAGTCCGCCGACAAGCCCGGCGTGAAGGGCCGGGTGATCGCAATCAACCTGCTCTACACCACCCTGGAGGAAGTCGCCGAGGACGGCACCCCTGGCGCGCTGCTGCAAGTGCCGAACAACCTGTTCTTCCAGAAGGCCATCCGCCGCTGGCGCGGCCCGAATTTCCCCACCACCCCCTGACCCCTTGACCCCCAACGGACATCCCCACTATGGAATGGCTCACTAGCCCTGAGATCTGGGTTGCCTTTCTGACCCTGACTGCCCTGGAAATCGTACTGGGCATCGACAACATCATCTTCATCTCGATCCTGGTTGGCCGCCTGCCGCCCGCCCAGCAACCCAAGGCGCGTTTCTTCGGCCTGGCGCTGGCGATGGGCACGCGTATCCTGCTGCTGCTGTCGATCACCTGGGTGATGCGCCTGACGGCCGACCTGTTCACGGTGTTCGACCACGGCATCTCCGGGCGCGACCTGATCCTGTTCTTCGGTGGCCTGTTCCTGCTGTTCAAGAGCACCATGGAAATCTTCCACAGCCTCGAAGGTGCGGAAGAGGGCGGCCAGCAAGGCGGCAAGTCCCGCGGCTTCATGGGCATCATCATCCAGATCGCGATCATCGACATCGTCTTCTCGCTGGACTCGGTGATCACCGCCGTGGGCCTGGTGCAGCACGTACCGGTGATGGTCGCGGCCATCGTCATCTCGGTCGGCGTGATGATGCTGTCGGCCGGCACCATCAGCGCCTTCATCGAGAAGCACCCGTCGCTGAAGATGCTCGCGCTGTCGTTCCTCATCGTGGTCGGCACCGTGCTGATCGCCGAGGCCTTCGAGATCCACGTGCCCAAGGGCTACGTGTACTTCGCCATGGCCTTCTCGCTGGCAGTGGAGGCGATCAACATCCGCCTGCGCGGCGCCCTGGCGCGCAAGCGCGGCGAGGAGCCGGTGAAGCTGCGCAAGGACATCCCGAGCTGATCGGTCTGTCGTGAAACGAAAAAGCCCGGCCCAGTGCCGGGCTTTCTGTTTGGCGCTCCGGCGACGGTCATCCGACCTTCGTCGGCCAGGCTGGGCGAGTCGGCGCGACTGAGGCACACTGGCTCCCCGTAACAAATTATTGCGCCTGCCTGGCGCCGTGAGGTCAGCAATGCTCGCCAGTACCTGGTTCGCCTTCTTCATCGCCTGCTGGGTGATCAGCCTGTCGCCCGGCGCCGGGGCCATTGCCTCGATGTCCTGCGGGCTGCAATACGGCTTCTGGCGCGGTTACTGGAATGCCCTGGGCCTGCAGATCGGCCTGGCGCTGCAGATCGCGATCGTCGCTGCAGGCGTCGGCGCGCTGCTCTCGGCCTCGGCAGTGGCGTTCAGTGCGATCAAGTGGTTCGGCGTGGTGTACCTGGTCTACCTCGCGTACCGCCAGTGGACCGCTGCCCCGCAGGTGATGGCAGCGAGCGGCGAGCGCCCTATCGGCCGGCCGCTGACCCTGGTGCTGCGCGGCTTCCTGGTCAACGCCAGCAACCCCAAGGCGGTGATCTTCATGCTCGCGGTGCTGCCGCAGTTCGTCGACCCGCACCGTCCGATGGCGATCCAGTACGTGATCATGGGCGTCACCATGATCACCGTGGACCTGATCGTCATGGCCGGCTACACCGGCCTGGCCGCGCGCGTACTGCGCGCCCTGCGCTCGCAACGCCAGCAGCGGGTGATGAATCGGACTTTCGCGACCCTCTTCGTAGGCGCCGCCGCACTGCTCGCCACCGTCCGCCGCGCACCGGCCTGAGGGGGATTTCCTGGCTCCGGAGTGCCCTCATGAGCGCTTCGGACGCAACTCTGCGGGACATTTGTCCTTGCATAGACGGAAACCTGAGGTGACAATTTAACCTCTTTCATTCTCATTTACCTTTCCGTATGCGCCCCTCCAAACTTTTCGTCTGGCTGTTGCCGCTGGTCGGTCTCTTCAGCCTTGGAGCTCACGCCGACACGGCTGTCGACCCCTCCCAAGCCCTTCACCTGCTCAGCTATCTCGCTGCCGACTACCCGGCCACCGTCACTGACGGCAAGGTCGTGGACGAGAGCGAATACAAGGAGCAGCTGGAGTTCGTCGGCAATCTGCAGGCGCTGATCGTCACCCTGCCGGCCGCCCCCGAACGCGCCGACCTGGAAAAGGACGCCGCCAGCCTCAAGCAGGCCATCGAGCAGCGCCTCCCCGGCAAGCAGGTCGCCCAGCAGGCCCGTCATCTGGAGGCGCGCGTCGCCGATATCTACCAGGTGGTGCAGACCCCTTCGATCACCCCGGACCCGACTCGCGCCGCCGAGATCTACACCCAGCAGTGCTCGATCTGCCACGGTGACGCCGGCAAGGGCGACGGACCGGCGGGCATCGGCCTGGAGCCGCCGCCGGCCAACCTGACCGACCGCGCTCGCCTCGACCAGCTGAGTCTGTATGACCTGCGCAACGTCATCGGCCTGGGTGTTTCCGGCACCGACATGCCGGCCTTCGCCGACCAGCTCGACGAGCGTCAGCGCTGGGACCTGGCGTCCTATATCGCCGGCCTCAGTGCCGGTCAGGCCAAGGCCGATCCGGCCCACGCCTACCCGCTGGCGACCCTCTCGACCCAGACCCCGGCCGATGTCGCCGAGCGCGATGGCGAGGCAGCGGCCGAGAGCTTCCGTGCCCTGCGTGCCCACCCGCCGCTGGAGCACCGTGGTCCGGCGCAGCAGATCGACTACACCTCCGCGACCCTGGACAAGAGCTTCGCCGTGTACCGCTCCGGCGACCACGATCAGGCCTACGACCTGTCCGTGGCGGCCTACCTGGAAGGCTTCGAGCTGGTGGAAAGCTCGCTGGACAACGTCGACGCCGACCTGCGCAAGGCCACCGAGAAGCAGCTGATGGCCTACCGTCAGGCGCTGCGTGACGGCCTGCCGGAAGCCGAAGTGGCTCAGCAGCTGGCACTGGCCAAGGCCAAGCTGGCGGACGCCGCCAAGGCCCTGAGCGGCGACTCGCTGAGCACCTCCATCAGCTTCGTCTCGGCCCTGCTGATCCTCCTGCGCGAAGGCGTGGAAGCGATCCTGGTGCTGGCCGCGATCCTCGCCTTCCTGCGCAACACCGGGCAGGAGAAGGCCGTGCGCGGCGTCCACATCGGCTGGGGCCTGGCCTTCGTTGCCGGCTTCGCTACCTGGGCAGTCGCCGCCTACGTCATCGACATCGGCGGTGCCCAGCGCGAGCTGATGGAAGGCTTCACCTCGCTGTTCGCCTGCGTGATGGTGCTCTGGCTCGGCGTGTGGATGCACGACCGCCGCCACGCCGCCGCCTGGCAGGACTACATCCGCAGCAGCCTGGTGGGCGGCGGTGGCCGCTTCGGTTTCGCGGTGCTGGCGTTCTTCTCGGTCTACCGCGAGCTGTTCGAGGTCATCCTGTTCTACGAGACCCTCTGGCTGCAGGCCGGCCCGGCCGGTCACAACGCAGTGATCGCTGGTGCGGGCACCGCCGTGGTGATCCTGATCGCCATCGCCTTCGTGATCCTGCGTGGCTCGGCGAAGCTGCCCCTGAAGCTGTTCTTCACCGTCAACGCCGCGCTGCTGTGCGCCCTGTCGGTGGTCTTCGCCGGCCACGGCGTGGTCGCCCTGCAGGAAGCCGGCGTGATCGGTACCCGCCCGGTGCCCTTCTTCGACTTCGACTGGCTCGGCATCAAGGCCGACGCCTACTCGCTGTCGGCCCAGGCCGTGGCGCTGGTGGCGGTGGCCGTGCTCTACGGACGCAGCTACTTCTCCGAGCGCCGCAAGGCCGCCGAGATCGCCTCGTCCTGAGGCGATAGCTGAGCGATACACGACGGCCAGTGCGATACTGGCCGTCGTGCTTTCTGGAGATTGGTTTTCCGATTATGCGTATCTGGATCGATGCCGACGCCTGCCCGCGCGCGGCCAAGGAACTGGTGGCCAAGTTCGCCCTCAAGCGCAAGCTCGAGGTGGTGATGGTCGCCGGCCAGCCCGTGGCCAAGCCGCCGTTCGCCTGCGTCAGCCTGATAGTGGTGCCCAGCGGGATGGACGCCGCCGACGATTACCTGGTGGAGCAGGCCGAGCCCGGCGACCTGGTGATCTGCAGCGACGTGCCGCTGGCCGACCGGCTGGTGAAGAAGGGCGTCGATGCGCTGGACCCGCGTGGCCGCGAGTTCGACGAGAAGAACATGGGCGAGCGCCTGGCCGTGCGCAACCTGTTCACCGACCTGCGCGAACAGGGCCAGGTGGGGGGAGGGCAGGCGCCCTACGGCGACAAGGACCGCCAGGCCTTCGCCAACGGCCTGGACCGGCTGCTGACGCGCCTGCTGCGCGAGGCGGAGAGCCGCAAGGGCTGATCTGGCACAAAACGAAAACGCCCGGCATTGCCGGGCGTTTTGCGTTCAGCGTACCGCTCAGGCCAGTTCCAGCACCCGGTCGACCGCCTTGTTGATGCCGCTGGCGGCTTCGGCGATGGATTGCGCGAGCATGTAGGCCGGGGTGGTGACCAGCTTGTGGTCCTTGTCCTCGACGATGTCTTCCACGGCGCAGTCGATGTGCTTGGCGCCCATGCTGGTCAGCGCCTGGGCGGTGCCTTCGTCGGTGCCGATGGTGCATTCCACGCCGGCGCCATAGATGCGCGCGGCCAGGGCTGGGGCGATGCAGAGCAGGCCAACCGGCTTCTTCGCCGCGGCGAAGGCCTTGGCCAGGGCCAGTACGTCCGGCTGTACTTCGCACTGGTCGCCCTTGAAGGCGAAGTCGCTGAGGTTCTTCGCCGCGCCGAAGCCGCCGGGCACGATCAGTGCGTCGAAATCTTCCACCTTGGCTTCGCGCACGTCCTTCACCTCGCCACGGGCGATGCGCGCGGATTCCACCAGCACGTTGCGGCTCTCGGCCATTTCCTCGCCGGTGAGGTGGTTCAGCACATGGTGCTGGGCGATGTTCGGGGCGAAGCACTGCACCTTGGCGCCGCGCTGGGAAAGACGCAGCAGGGTGATCACGCTTTCGTGGATCTCGGCGCCGTCGTAGACGCCGCAGCCGGAGAGGATGACGGCAACTTTCTTCTGCATGGACTGCTCCTGTTCGAGGATGTCGGGCATGTCGCGATATGCCGCCCGGCTTGGCGCCGGCGGTCGGGGCCGGCGCGGAGGTAGAGGCTAGGATCAACGAATCTGGGCCTTCCCATAAGCATAACGACTCGGCCACGCCATGAACTACATCCTCTTCGCCGTACCCTTCTTTTTCCTCCTGATTGCCATCGAGTTGCTCGCCGACCGCTGGCGTGGCATGCGCACCTACCGTCTGAGCGACGCGCTGAACAGCCTCAGCGCCGGTGTGCTGTCCACCACCAGCGGCCTGCTGACCAAGGGGCTGGCGGTGCTCACCTACGCCATCGCCTGGCAGCATCTGGCGCTTTTCGAGATGTCCACGCAGAACCTCTGGGTCTGGGTGTTCGCCTTCGTCTTCTACGACTTCTGCTACTACTGGAACCACCGCCTGGGCCACGAGCGCAACGTGCTCTGGGCTGCCCACTCGGTGCACCACCAGAGCGAGGACTACAACCTCTCCACCGCGCTGCGGCAGACCAGTACCGGCTTCATCTTCGGCTGGATCTTCTACCTGCCCATGGCCGTCGCCGGCGTGCCGCCGCTGGTGTTCCTCACGGTCGGCGCGCTGAACCTGCTCTACCAGTTCTGGGTGCACACCCGGCACATCCCCAAGCTGGGCTGGTTCGAGTGGGTCTTCATCACCCCGTCCAACCACCGCGTGCACCACGCGCAGAACCCGGTCTACATGGATCGCAACTACGGCGGTGTGTTCATCGTCTGGGACCGCCTGTTCGGCACCTTCCAGGAGGAGCTGGACGAGGAGCCGGTGGTATTCGGCGTGACCGTGCCGCTGGCCAGCTGGAACCCGCTGTGGGCCAACCTGCAGGTCTACGCGCACCTGTGGAACGATGCGCGCCGCGCCGGCAGTACCTGGGACAAGCTGCGCATCTGGTTCATGCGTACCGGCTGGCGTCCCGCGGACGTTGCCCAGCGCTACCCCATGGCCAAGCCGGACCTGGCGTCCTTCCGCAAGTTCGAGGTGCCGCTGACGCGTGGCCGGCAGTGGTACGCCGGACTGCAGTTTGCCATCTACGTGGTGGTCGGCACCTGGTTGCTGGGTGTCGGCGAGCACTGGCAGGTACTGCCGCTGGTGATTGGCTGGAGCTGGATGGCTTTCGGGCTCTACGCCATCGGCTGCTGGCTGGAGAACCGTAGCTGGGCGCTGCGCCTGGAACTGCTGCGATTGGCGCTGAACGTGCCGGCAGTGGCGGCCATGGCGCTATGGGGAGGGATCGAGCTGCCGCAGTGGGCGCCCTGGGCGCTGGCGGTCTACTCGCTGCTCAGCCTGATCGGTCTGCTGGGCCTGCGGCGCGCCGAGCGCCTGCCGCAGGTGGCCTGATCGGCCGGGGTGCTCAGTCGGTCTTGCTGGCCTTGAAGCGGCGACGCAGCCAGAACAGCAGGCCGATCACCACGAGGCCACCGAGGACCATGAGTTCGTACTTCTTGATGTTGCCCAGTACGCCTTCCAGCACGCTGCCGAAGTAGAAGGCAGCGCTGCCCAGCACAGTGGCCCAGACTATGGCGCCGATGCCGTTGAGCAGCAGGTAGCGTGCCGGCGGGTAGCCGGACAGGCCGATGGCCACCGGCATCACGGTGCGCAGGCCGTAGACGAAGCGGAAGCTCAGCACCCACAGGTCGGGATGCTTGCGTACGTGTTCCAGGGCCTTGTCGCCCATCTTCTGCCAGCGCGGTTTGCGCGCAAGCAGCTTGCGACCGTGGCGGCGGCCGAGGAAATACCAGAGCTGGTCACCGGCGTAACTGCCGAAGAAAGCCACCGCGATGACGTACTCCAGCTGCATGTAGCCGCGGAATGCCAGGAAGCCGGCCAGGACCAGAATGGTCTCACCCTCGAAGAACGTGCCGAGAAACAGCGCGAAGTAGCCGAAATCCTGCAGGAATTGTTGGAGCATTATCGAGGCAACGCAGCGAAATGAACGCGAAGCCTAACTCGGTTGTCGTCCGCAGGGAAGGCACCCCACTCCGCACAACTGACCTGGAACAAGCCTGTGCCGGTGCAGAGCGGCGGCTTGCCGCTGCGGCAGGATGCCGCGACCAAGGGTCACTGTTACCGGTTGTTACCAATCGGTCATAATTCAGGGCTATAACTGTCAGACTGTGCCTGCTGTATCAGGCCCTGGAGTACGCCGTGAGCTTCATTCCCGCCGATCGTGCCTTCCCCTTCACTCGTCTGCGTCGCAACCGTCGTGACGAATTTTCCCGCCGTCTGGTGCGCGAAAACGTCTTGACCACCAACGACCTGATCCTTCCGGTGTTCGTCCTCGACGGCAAGAACCAGCGTGAAGCGGTGCCCTCGATGCCGGGTGTGGAGCGCATGTCCATCGATCTGCTGCTCAAGGAAGCCGAAGAGCTGGTAGAGCTGGGCATCCCCGCGCTGGCGCTGTTCCCGGTGACCCCGCTGGAGAAGAAATCCCTCGATGGCGCCGAAGCCTTCAATCCCGACGGCATCGCCCAGCGCGCCACCCGCGCCCTGCGCGAGCGCTTCCCGGAGCTGGGCATCATCACCGACGTGGCGCTGGACCCGTTCACCAGCCACGGCCAGGACGGCATCCTCGACGAGGACGGCTACGTCCTGAACGACATTTCCGTTGATGTGCTGGTCAAGCAGGCGCTTTCCCACGCCGAGGCCGGCGCCCAGGTCGTGGCTCCCTCGGACATGATGGACGGCCGTATCGGCGCGATCCGCGAGGCCCTGGAATCCACCGGCCACATAAACACCCGCATCATGGCCTACTCGGCCAAGTACGCCAGCGCCTACTACGGCCCGTTCCGCGACGCCGTCGGCTCCGCCGCCAACCTGGGCAAGGGCAACAAGGCCACCTACCAGATGGACCCGGCCAACAGCGACGAAGCGCTGCACGAGATCTACGCTGACCTCGCCGAGGGCGCCGACATGATCATGGTCAAGCCGGGCATGCCGTATCTCGACATCGTTCGCCGGGCCAAGGACGAATTCCGCGCGCCGACCTTTGTCTACCAGGTCAGCGGCGAGTACGCGATGCACATGGCCGCGATCAACAACGGCTGGCTCAGCGAGGCGGTGATCCTCGAATCGCTGCTGGCCTTCAAACGCGCGGGCGCAGATGGCATCCTGACCTACTTCGCCAAGCGCGCGGCGCAACAATTGAAAAAAATCAAAAGTGCGGGCTGACCCCCGTCGATGAGACGAGCGATGAATACCGAAGGCATTAGCGAAACCGAAGTTATCGAAGCTGACACCACCGCTGAAATCACCGAAGTCGTCGTGGAGGAGGTCGCCGAGGCGACGCCGCCACCCGTCGAGCCGGCGGTGCCCGCGATCAACGTGGACGACAGTGCCCTCTATATTCATCGCGAGCTCTCGCAGCTGCAGTTCAACATCCGCGTGCTGGAACAGGCGCTGGACGAGTCCTACCCGCTGCTGGAACGCCTGAAGTTCCTGCTGATCTTCTCCAGCAACCTCGACGAATTCTTCGAGATCCGTGTTGCCGGCCTGAAGAAGCAGATCACCTTCGCCCGTGAACAGGCCGGCGCCGACGGTCTGTTGCCGCACCAGGCGCTGGCGCGCATCAGCGAGCAGGTGCACGAGCAGGTCGCCCGCCAGTACAGCATCCTCAACGACATCCTGTTGCCGGAGCTGGCCAAGCACGACATCCGCTTCATCCGCCGCCGCTACTGGACGCCGAAGATCAAGGCCTGGGTCCGTCGCTTCTTCCGCGACGAGATCGCGCCCATCGTCACCCCGATCGGCCTCGACCCGACCCACCCGTTCCCGCTGCTGGTGAACAAGAGCCTGAACTTCATGGTCGAGCTCGAAGGCCTGGACGCCTTCGGCCGCGACTCCGGCCTTGCGATCATCCCGGCGCCGCGCTCACTGCCGCGGATCATCCGCCTGCCCGAAGAAGTCGCCGGCCCTGGCGACAACTACGTGTTCCTCTCGTCGATGATCCACGCCCACGCCGACGACCTGTTCCACGGCATGAAGGTGAAGGGCTGCTACCAGTTCCGCCTGACCCGTAACGCCGACCTCTCGGTGGATGCCGAGGACGTCGAGGACCTGGCCCGCGCACTGCGTGGCGAGCTGTTCTCGCGCCGCTACGGCGATGCGGTGCGTCTGGAGGTGGTGGATACCTGCCCGGTGCCGCTGTCCAACTACCTGCTCAAGCAGTTCGGCCTGTCCGAGACCGAGCTGTACCGCGTCAGCGGGCCGGTCAACCTGACCCGCCTGTTCAGCGTCACCGGTCTGGCCAGTCATCCGGAGCTGCAGTCCCCGCCGTTCACCCCGGCGATCCCCAAGCTGCTGCAGAAGAAGGAAAACCTGTTCAACGTGCTGGGCAAGCTCGACGTGCTGCTGATGCACCCGTTCGAGTCCTTCACCCCGGTGGTCGACCTGTTGCGCCAGGCCGCCAAGGACCCCAGCGTGCTGGCGATCAAGCAGACGCTGTACCGCTCCGGGGCCAACTCGGAGATCGTCGACGCACTGGTGGAAGCCGCGCGTAACGGCAAGGAAGTCACCGTGGTGATCGAGCTGCGGGCGCGCTTCGACGAAGAATCCAACCTGCAACTGGCCAGCCGCCTGCAGCAGGCCGGCGCGGTGGTGATCTACGGCGTGGTCGGCTTCAAGACCCACGCCAAGATGATGCTCATCCTGCGTCGCGAGGACGGCGAGCTGCGCCGTTACGCGCACCTGGGCACCGGCAACTACCACGCCGGCAATGCCCGCCTGTACACCGACTACAGCCTGCTGACCGCCGACGTGGCGCTCTGCGAGGACCTGCACAAGCTGTTCAACCAGCTGATCGGCATGGGCAAGACCCTGCGCATGAAGAAGCTCCTGCACGCGCCCTTCACCCTGAAGAAGAACCTGCTGGAGATGATCAACCGCGAGGCCGCCCAGGCTGCCGAAGGCAAGCCGGCGCACATCATGGCCAAGGTCAACTCGCTGACCGACGCCAAGGTCATCCGCGCGCTGTACAAGGCCAGCCAGGCCGGCGTGAAGATCGACCTGGTGGTGCGCGGCATGTGCTGCCTGCGTCCGGGAGTGCCGGGCGTGTCGCACAACATCCAGGTGCGCTCGATCATCGGCCGCTTCCTGGAGCACAGCCGGATCTACTACTTCCTCAACGGCGGCGAGGAGAAGCTCTATCTCTCCAGCGCCGACTGGATGGAGCGCAACCTCGACATGCGCGTGGAGACCTGCTTCCCGGTGGAAGGCAAGAAGCTCGTGCTGCGCGTGAAGAAGGAGCTGGAGTCCTACCTGAGCGACAACACCCAGGCCTGGGTGCTGCAGTCCGACGGCAGCTACGTGCGCCAGAGCCCCAGCGGCAACCAGAACGCCCGCAACGCCCAGGCGACCCTGCTGGAGCGCCTGTGCACGCCGGTGATCAGCGTTCGCTGATCCGCCGTCGTTGCATAAAGAAGCCCTGCCTTGGCAGGGCTTCTTTATGGCTGAGCTTTCGCAGGAGCAGCGGAGGTTCTGGTAGAGCGCATGACGCGCAAGCGCTATCCGCCCTACGTCTGGCACCGAACTCAAACTGTAGGAGCGGGCCGCGCTCGATCGTCAACGTGGAGAGCGGATTGCGCCGTACGGGATTTCGCGGGCATGGCCCGTTCCTGCAGGTCATGCCTGGAAATGCAAAGGCCCCGGCGCGCAAGCGCCGGGGCCTTCGTCTGTTGCGGGGGAGATCAGCTCACGCTGAGCGAATAGCCCACGCGCTTGAGCCATTCGGCTTCCTGCTCGAAGTCCGCCTGGGTCAGCGGGTTGGCGGCCAGCCAGCCGTCCGGGAAGCGCACGTCCAGCGACTTGCCGGAAGCCTTCAGGGCCACGGCCGGCATTTCCTGTGTGCCACGGATGTGGTGGAAGAGGATGGCGAAGCGCAGCACGATGCACAGGCGGATCAGCTTGTCGCCCTCGTCGCCCAGCTCGTTGAACTTGTCCACCGGGATGTTGCGGCGGTGGCCGCGCACCAGCAGGGCCAGGGTCAGCTGGTCCAGGCGCGAGAAGCCGGCCAGGTCCGAGTGCTCCAGCAGGTAGGCGCCGTGCTTGTGGTAGTGGTAGTGGGCGATGTCCAGACCCAGCTCGTGGACGCGCGCGGCCCACATCAGCAGCTCGCGGTGGCCCTCGTCGTTCAGGTCCCAGGCCTTGGAAACCTGGTCCAGGGATTCCAGCGCCTTGGCCTCGACGCGCGCGGCCTGTTCCGGATCGACGTGGTAGCGCTCCATGAGTGCGCCGATGGTGCGCTCGCGGACGTCCTCGTGGTGGTGGCGGCCCAGCAGGTCGTAGAGCACGCCTTCGCGCAGGGCGCCTTCGGAGTGGGTCATGCGGGTCAGCTCGAGGGCGTCGAACAGCGCCTCGAGGATCGCCATGCCGGCCGGGAAGATCGGCCGGCGGTCCGGCTTGATGCCGTCGATGTCGAGCTTCTCGACCTCGCCCAGCTTGAACATCTTGCGCTTGAGCCAGGCCAGGCCTTCGGGGTTGATCTCGCCGTTGCCGTGGCCGCCGGCCTGGATCGCCAGGCAGATCGCACGGATGGTGCCGGAGGCGCCGACGGCCTCGTCCCAACCCAGGCGGCGCAGGCTGTTCTCGATGCTCATCAGCTCCAGGCGGGCCGAGGTGTAGGCCTGGGCGTAGCGCGCCGGGGTGATCTTGCCGTCCTTGAAGTAGCGCTGGGTGAAGCTCACGCAGCCCATCTGCAGGCTCTCGCGCAGTTGCGATTCGAACTGCTGGCCGATGATGAACTCGGTGCTGCCACCGCCGATGTCGACCACCAGGCGCTTGCCGGGGTTGTCCGGCAGGGTGTGGGACACGCCCAGATAGATCAGGCGCGCTTCTTCGCGGCCGGAGATGACTTCCACCGGGTGGCCGAGGATCTGGTCGGCTTCGCGGATGAATTCGGCACGGTTGCGCGCTTCGCGCAGGGCGTTGGTGCCCACCACTCGAACCGAACCCGGCGGCATGCCGTTGATGAACTGGGCGAACTGCTTCAGGCAGTCGTAGCCGCGCTGCATGGCTTCCGCGGTGAGCATGCGGTCCTCGCCGATGCCCGCGGCCAGCTGGACCTTCTCGCCCAATCGCTCGAGGATGCGGATCTCGCCGTGATCGGCCTTCGCCAGGACCATGTGGAAACTGTTCGAGCCAAGGTCAATGGCCGCGATCATCGGAAAGGTCTTGGCAGGGGTATGGGGCATAGGGGCGGGTCCGGATAAATACGGGAGACATCCTGCCATTTTAGGCAGGTAGTGCCAATGAAGGGGTTGTCACCGATCAGAAGTCGCCGCGGCAGCGATAGATACACTCAATCGGCTGTGCCTTTCGGTGTGGGCCGAGGCGGGATATGATGGCGGACACTTTTTCGCATCCGATTGACGGAGAGAATACATGAGCGAACATATCGTCAATGTTACCGATGCCAGCTTCGAGCAGGACGTACTGAAGTCCGATAGTCCCGTGCTGGTCGACTACTGGGCCGAATGGTGCGGCCCGTGCAAGATGATCGCCCCGGTACTCGACGAGATCGCCAAGGACTATCAGGGCAAGCTGAAAGTCTGCAAGCTGAACATCGACGAGAACCAGGACACCCCGCCGAAGTACGGCGTGCGTGGCATTCCGACCCTGATGCTGTTCAAGGGCGGCAACGTCGAAGCGACCAAGGTCGGCGCACTGTCCAAGTCGCAGCTGGCTGCCTTCCTCGACAGCAACATCTAAGTCGAAGAAGCCCGAAAAACCCCGCCAATGCGCGGGGTTTTTTCGTTATTGCCCCTAGACGCTCCGAAACTCGGGTGTTAAATTCGGGCGCACAACGATTATTTCGTTGTCCCCTGCAAGCCGTCGCCGACGCACTTCCCATTCGAATTCCAAGCGATCCTGTCCGTCATCTACGGCGCGGCTCTTCAAGCATCACGCTTGTTCCCTTTTCCCCTTTCAGCGTATTTACGTCCCTTCTATGAATCTGACCGAACTCAAGCAAAAGCCGATTGCCGAATTGCTGGAAATGTCCGATGCCATGGGCCTGGAAAACATGGCCCGTTCGCGCAAACAGGACATCATCTTCGCGCTGCTGAAGAAGCATGCGAAAAGCGGTGAGGAAATCTCCGGTGACGGCGTGCTGGAGATTCTCCAGGATGGCTTCGGCTTCCTGCGCTCCGCCGATTCCTCGTACCTGGCCGGCCCCGACGACATCTACGTCTCGCCCAGCCAGATCCGTCGCTTCAACCTGCGCACGGGCGATACCATCATCGGCAAGATTCGGCCGCCGAAGGAAGGCGAGCGTTACTTCGCCCTGCTGAAAGTCGACTCGATCAACTTCGATCGTCCGGAGAACGCGAAGAACAAGATTCTCTTCGAGAACCTGACGCCGCTGTTCCCGACCAAGCGCCTGACCATGGAAGCCGGCAACGGCTCCACCGAGGACCTCACCGGCCGTGTGATCGACCTCTGTTCGCCGATCGGCAAGGGCCAGCGCGGCCTGATCGTCGCCCCGCCGAAAGCGGGCAAGACCATCATGCTGCAGAACATCGCCTCGAACATCACCCGCAACAACCCCGAGTGCCACCTGATCGTCCTGCTGATCGACGAGCGCCCGGAAGAAGTGACCGAGATGCAGCGCACCGTGCGCGGCGAAGTGGTCGCCTCCACCTTCGACGAACCGCCGACCCGCCACGTGCAGGTTGCCGAGATGGTGATCGAGAAGGCCAAGCGCCTGGTCGAGCACAAGAAGGACGTGATCATCCTGCTGGATTCCATCACCCGTCTGGCCCGTGCCTACAACACCGTGATCCCCAGCTCCGGCAAGGTGCTCACCGGTGGTGTCGACGCCCATGCCCTGGAAAAGCCCAAGCGCTTCTTCGGCGCCGCGCGCAACATCGAGGAAGGCGGTTCGCTGACCATCCTCGCCACCGCGCTGATCGAAACCGGCTCGAAGATGGACGAAGTGATCTACGAGGAATTCAAGGGTACCGGTAACTCGGAACTCATCCTCGACCGTCGCATCTCGGAAAAACGCGTGTTCCCGGCGATCAACATCAATCGCTCCGGCACCCGTCGCGAAGAGCTGCTCACCGGTGAGGAAGAGCTGCAGCGCATGTGGATCCTGCGCAAGATCCTCCACCCGATGGACGAGATCGCCGCCGTGGAATTCCTCCTCGACAAGCTGCGCCAGACGAAGACCAACGACGAGTTCTTCGACTCCATGAAGCGCAGCAAGTAAGCGCTCTGCGAGACCAACGAGGCCGGGGAAACCCGGCCTTCGTGTTTCTGCAAGGCGCTGATAGGCGGTAGACTGTCGCATCATCCTGCCGCCATCGAGATCCTCATGCAGTATCGCGACCTGCGCGAGTTCATCGCTGCCCTGGAGCAGCGCGGACAGCTCAAGCGCATCCAGGCGCCGGTATCCCCGGTGCTGGAAATGACCGAGGTGTGCGACCGCACCCTGCGCGCCAAGGGCCCGGCCCTGCTGTTCGAAAAGCCCACCGGCTATGACATCCCCGTACTCGGCAACCTGTTCGGCACGCCCGAGCGCGTGGCCCTGGGCATGGGCGCCGAGGACGTCTCCGAACTGCGCGAGATCGGCAAGCTGCTGGCCTTCCTCAAGGAGCCCGAGCCGCCCAAGGGGCTGAAGGACGCCTGGTCCAAGCTGCCGATCTTCAAGAAGGTCATCAACATGGCGCCCAAGGTCCTGCGGGACGCGCCGTGCCAGGAAGTGATCGAGGAGGGCGACGACGTCGACCTGTCGAAGTTGCCGGTGCAGACCTGCTGGCCCGGCGACGTCGCGCCGCTAATCACCTGGGGCCTGACGGTCACCCGCGGGCCGAACAAGGAACGGCAGAACCTGGGCATCTACCGTCAGCAGGTGATCGGCCGCAACAAGGTCATCATGCGCTGGCTCAGCCACCGCGGCGGTGCGCTGGACTTCCGCGAGTGGTGCCAGAAGCACCCCGGCCAACCTTATCCGGTGGCCGTGGCCCTCGGCGCGGACCCGGCGACCATCCTTGGCGCCGTGACCCCGGTGCCGGACAACCTCTCCGAATACGCCTTCGCCGGCCTGCTGCGCGGGCACAAGACCGAGCTGGTCAAGTGCATCGGCAACGACCTGCAGGTGCCGGCCAGCGCCGAGATCGTCCTCGAAGGGGTGATCCATCCCGGCGAGATGGCCGATGAAGGCCCGTACGGCGACCACACCGGCTACTACAACGAGGTGGACCGCTTCCCGGTGTTCACCGTCGAGCGCATCACCCGCCGGCAGAAACCGATCTACCACAGCACCTACACCGGCCGCCCGCCGGATGAGCCGGCGATCCTCGGCGTGGCGCTGAACGAAGTCTTCGTGCCGATCCTGCAGAAGCAGTTCCCCGAGATCACCGACTTCTACCTGCCGCCCGAAGGCTGCTCCTACCGCATGGCGGTGGTGACCATGAAGAAGCAGTACCCCGGCCACGCCAAGCGCGTGATGCTGGGTGTCTGGTCGTTCCTGCGACAGTTCATGTACACCAAGTTCGTTATCGTCACCGACGACGACATCAACGCCCGCGACTGGAACGACGTGATCTGGGCCATCACCACGCGCATGGACCCCAAGCGTGACACGGTGATGATCGACAACACCCCGATCGACTACCTGGACTTCGCCTCGCCGATCTCCGGCCTGGGCTCGAAGATGGGCCTGGATGCCACCCACAAGTGGCCGGGCGAGACCAGCCGCGAATGGGGTCGGGTGATCGAGAAGGACCCGGCGGTGACCCGCCGCGTCGACGAAATCTGGGCGAGCCTGGGCATCGATTGACTCCCGCGCAATCCGGTTCACTGCGGTTTGTGGGAAACACTGAGGCGTAGGATGGGTGGAGCCCAGGCGATACCCATGCTGTCGGGAATGATGGGTATCGCTTCGCTCCACGCCATCCTACGGCGCAACCGGTGACAGCAGCTCCAATCTGTATAAGAACGAGAACAGCGCTTGAAAGTGACCTTGCAACCCTCCGGCGCCCAGCTTGAGCTGCGGCCCGGGGAACGTATCCTCGACGGTGCGCGGCGCCTGGGCTACGAGTGCCCGCAGAGCTGCCGCAACGGCAATTGCCATATCTGCGCGGCGCTGCTGGTGGAAGGCCGCGTACGCCAGGACGGCGAGGTGCGCGACCACGGCGAGCTCTTCACCTGCCTGGCCGAGCCGCTGGAAGACTGCGTGCTGCACTGGGACGGTGTGCTGGCCCCCGGCGAGCTGCCGGTGCGCAAGCTGTCCTGCCAGCTGAGCCTCTGCGAGCCGGTGGGCGGCGACGTCTGGCGCGTGCGCCTGCGTGCCCCGGCCGGCAAGCCGCCGCGCTACCACGCCGGGCAGTACGTGCTGATCGAGCGCGAGGACAGCGACCCGGCGGCCTTCTCCCTGGCCTCCGCGCCGCAGGAAGGGCGTGACCTGGAGCTGCATATCCTGGCCCGCGAAAACAGCGCCATCGACCTGCTGGCGCAGTTGCAGCGCGATCGCTTCGCCCGCGTGCAGATGCCCTTCGGCGACGCGCACCTGGCCGACCTGCCGGACGGCCCGCTGGTGCTGATCGCCGCCGGCACCGGCATGGCGCAGATGCACAGCCTGATCGAATTCTGCCGCGCGACTGGTTTCGCCCACCCGGTACACCTGTACTGGGGCGTGCGCCGCCCGGAAGACTTCTACGAGCTGCCGCACTGGGAGCAGTGGGAAAGCGTACCCAACCTGCACCTGCACAGGATCGTCAGCGACCTGTGCGGCTGGCAGGGGCGCTGCGGCCTGCTGCATGAGGCTGTGTGCGAGGACTTCGCCGAGCTGTCCGGCCTGCGTGTCTACGCCAGCGGCTCGCCGGCGATGGTCTACGGCACCCTGGATGCGCTGGTGGCGGCGGGCATGGACCCGCACCAGATGCGTGCGGACGTCTTCGCCTACGCCCCACGAGGCTGATTCAACTGTCTAGCGTCGTTGGAGCGACTCGCCGTGCCAGTCGCACTGTCTTCGGCACTCCGCCTAGCTATTCAGTCGACTCAGTCTCGTGGGTGGCATGTGGCGAGAATTCTTCCTGCAACGCCGCGCGAATCCAATCCTCGAACCAGGCCACATCGGCGCTCACCGCGCCGGTGGGCAGCAGCAGCTGGTAGCTCTCCAGCGGCACCTCCTCGGGTAGCGGCCGCACCAGCGTGCCGGCGGCCAGCTGGTGCTTCACCAGCACCAGGTTGGCCAGGGCGATGCCGTGGCCGGCCTCGGCCATGGACAGCGCGTGGTCGTTGCTGACGTAGAGCACGTCGGAGTTCACCCGCAGGTCCAGCCCGATGGTGGACAGCCAGAGGTTCCACCATTCGCCGTCGTCGACGTGGATCAGCTTGTGCTGCGCCAGCTCGTGCACGCTGCTCAGCGGGCCGTGCTCTTCGAGGTAGGAGGGCGAGCACACCGGGAAAACCGCCGGTCGCACCAGGGTGCTGTGGCACTGCGGATAGACGCCGGGAAGCCCGTAGACGATCCCCAGATCGGCGCTTTTGCCGTCCACTTCAGTGAAAGTCGGGTTGGGTTCCACCGCTACCTTCAGGCCGGGGCGCTGCTGGCGCAGGGTTTCCAGGCGCGGCATCAGCCAGCGCTTGGCAAAGGCCGGCACCACCAGGATCTTCAGCCAGCGCGCGGTGCCGCCGGGGGCCAGCTCGTGGCCGGCGTCGGCGATCTGCTGCAGGGCTGTGGATATCTTCGCGTAGTAGCGCTGCCCGGCCGGCGTCAGGCTCACCCCGCGCGGGGTGCGCTCGAACAGCTGCACGCCGAGCCAGTCTTCCAGCAGCTTCACGTGACGGCCGATGGCCGGCTGCGTCACATGCAGGTCTTTCGAGGCGGCGACATAGCTGCCCAGCCGGGCGGCGGCCTCGAAGGCGCGGACGGCATTGAGCGGCGGAAGACGCTGGATGGACATGGCGAGGCCTCGGGGGTATCAGCTTTTTAGCTGTTAAATTATTTAATATCGAATGTAAGAAAATTGAGCTTTCCGCTCAACCACCTTTCTTCGAATATCCGCCTCAACAACATCACAACTTGGGCCTGACCCAAGACCAGCGCTGCACCCCAGCGTCTCTAGTCCTGCCAGAACAACTACAAGATCCCCCGACCGCCTGCTGGTGGCGGAAGGGAAGGTACGGAGGTTTCACCATGAGTGCCCTGCACAGCCTGCAGACGGCGGCGGTCTCCATCCGCTCCGTGCGCAAGGTCTACGGCGACCCGGCGAGCGGTCCCGTCGCTCTGAAATGCGTCGACCTGGACATCCGCGACAACGAATTCTTCACCCTGCTGGGCCCCTCGGGCTGCGGCAAGACCACCCTGCTGCGAATGATCGCCGGCTTCGAGTTCCCCACCTCCGGGGAAATCCAGCTCTACGGCGAGAACATCGCCGACCGGCCGCCCTTCGAGCGCCCGGTGAACACCGTGTTCCAGCACTACGCGCTGTTCCCGCACATGACCATCGCCGAGAACCTGGCCTTCGGCCTGGAGTCCCACCCGATGGGCCAGCGCATGAGCAAGGCGCAGGTCGCCGAGCGCGTCCGCGAGATGCTCGCCCTGGTGCAGATGGAGCGCTTCGCCCAGCGCAAACCGACCCAGCTCTCCGGCGGTCAGCAACAGCGCGTCGCCCTGGCCCGCGCTCTGGCGCCGCATCCGAAAGTGCTGCTGCTCGACGAGCCGTTGTCCGCACTCGACCTCAAGCTGCGCCAGGCCATGCGCGAAGAGCTCAAGGCGATCCAGTCCAAGACCGGCATCACCTTCATCTTCGTCACCCATGACCAGGAAGAAGCCCTGACCATGTCCGACCGCATCGCCGTGCTCTCCGAGGGCGAGGTGCAGCAGGTCGGCCGCCCGGACGACATCTACGAAAACCCGCGCAACCGCTTCGTCGCCGACTTCATCGGCGAGACCAACTTCCTCCCGGCGCGGGTCGAGAACTTCGCCGGTGATTGCGCGCAGTACCGCATCCCCGGTGACCAGCTGATCGAGGCTCCGGCCCGCGAAGGCCTGAAGGTCGGCGCCGAAGTCACCCTGTCTATCCGCCCCGAGCGCCTGCAGCTGGTGGCCGAGGACACCCCGTCCGCCACGCCCTGCACCGTCGTCCAGCAGATCTACCTGGGCACTGACCTGCAGTACCAGGTCAGCCTTGCCGACGGCACCCGCCTGACAGTTCGTGCGCCCAACAGCGCCGGGCAACGCGGGCGTCTGGCAGCCGGGCAACGCGCCGGGCTGCTGTTCGAAAAAGGCAGCGCCAGCGTCCTGGTGGACTGAGCGGAGGTGAGCATGAACCGGTTATCCACAACCGCCGGCAATTCGCTGGAGCGGCGCCAGGCGCTGCGCAGCTTCCTCGGCGTGTCGCCCGCGCTGGTTTCCATCGGGCTGTTCCTGATCGTGCCGATCTTCATCGTGGTCGGTTACTCGCTGATGCAGGCCAACCCCTACGGTGGGGTGAACCCGCACTTCAGCATCGACGCCTATGTCTCGCTGCTGTTCGAGCGCCAACTCGACGACAGCCTGGCCTTCGCCGACTCCTACGTGATGATCGCCCTGCGCTCCATCGGCATTGCTGCGGCGACCACCGTCATCACCCTGCTGGTGGGCTTCCCGGTGGCGGTGTGGCTGGCGATGCAGCCGGCGCACCGTCGCGGCCTGCTGATCTTCCTGATCACCGTGCCGTTCTGGGCCAACCTGCTGATCCGCACCTACGCCTGGATCCTGCTGCTGCGCGGCACTGGCGTGGTCAACGGCACGCTGATGAGCCTCGGCATCATCCACCAGCCGCTGAACCTGCTCTACACCGACGGCGCCGTGCTGCTGGGCCTGGTCTACACCTACGCGCCCTTCGTCGTGCTGCCGATCTACGCCACCCTGGAAAAGATGGACATGCGCCTGCTCGAAGCGGCCCAGGACCTCTATGCCGGACGCATCCGTACCCTGCGCAAGGTGGTCCTGCCGATTGCCCGTCCGGGCATCCTGGCCGGCGCCATCCTCACCTTCGTGCCGTGCCTGGGCGCGATGATCGCCCCCGAACTGCTCGGCGGCGGCACCAAGATGATGCTTGGCAACCTGATCTTCCGGCAGTTCAGCGACTCGCGGAACTGGCCCTTCGGCGCGGCGCTGTCGCTGGTGCTGATGGGAGCCGTGATGCTGGTGCTGATGTTCTACGCGATGCGCGCCGAGCGCCTGCGCATCGCCCGGGGAGGTGAATGATGCTCTCGCTGCTGACCAAACGCCGTCTGGGTGTGCAGGATTTTCGTGGCTTCGGCGCGCTGAGCTTCCTGTTCTACCTGTACCTCTACGCGCCCATCGTGGTGCTGGTGGTGCTCTCGTTCAACGCCAACCAGTCCGCCACCGTGTGGACCGGCTTCAGCCTCGACTGGTACCGCAGCGCCTTCGCCAACCAGGCGCTGCGCCAGGCCGCCGGCAACAGCCTGCTGATCGCGGTCTGCGCCAGCGTGATTGCCACGGTGATCGCCACCCTGGCCGCGCTGGGCACCTCGCGCGGGGCCAAGTTCAAGGGCCTGCGGCTGTCCATGGGGGCGATCATGCTGCCGCTGGTGCTGCCCGAAATCGTCGTCGGCGTCGCCACCCTGGCGCTGTTCTCCACCCTCGGCCTGTCGCTGGGCTACGGCAACCTGATCATCGCCCACACGGTGTTCTGCATCCCGTTCGCCTACCTGCCGATCCGTGCCCGCCTCAACGACATGGACCTGTCTCTGGAGCAGGCCGCCGCCGACCTCTACGCCGGCCCCTGGCGGACCTTCCGCAAGGTGACCCTGCCGCTGCTGATGCCGGGGATTTTCTCCGGGCTGATGCTGGCCTTCATCGTCTCGCTGGATAACTTCGTGATCTCGATGATGGTCTCCCAGGCCGGCACCACCACCTTGCCGATCTTCATCTTCGGCCTGCTGCGCATGGGCGTGACGCCTGATGTGAACGCGGTGTCGACCCTGATCCTCGGCGTTTCCGTGCTGTTCGTAACCCTGTCCTACCTGCTCGGCAAGAAGAAGGCCTGAGCCCACATACCGGAGTAGAAGATGAGCAAACTGATCGCTGCTGTAGGGGCCTCGCTGGCCATGGGCCTGGTGGCCAACGTGCACGCCGCCGAACAACTGAACGTGGTGAGCTGGAGTGGCTATTTCACCCCGCAGATCCTCGAGAAGTTCGAGAAGGAAACCGGCATCAAGGTGACCGTGGACTCCTACGACTCCAACGAAACGCTGCTGGCCAAGCTCAAGCAGGGCGGCACCGGCTACGACGTGGCCATTCCCTCGCACCAGTTCGTGCCGATCCTGATTCAGGAGAAGCTGCTGGAGCGCTTCGACCCGGCCAGCCAGCCTTACTACGCCAACGTCGAGGACAACCTGAAGAAGCCCACCTGGGACCCGGAAGGCGCCTACGCCGTCCCCTTCATCTGGGGCACCACCAGCGTGGTGCTGGACAGCGCCAAGTACAGCGGCCCGGCCGACAGCTACTCGGTGCTGTTCACCCCGCCGGCGGAGCTGCAGGGCAGGATCAACATGTTCGATTCGGCGAGCGAAGTGATCGACACCGCCAGCCTCTACCTGGGCATCCCGCTGTGCAGCGAGGACCCCAAGCAGATGCAACAGGTGCTGACCCTGCTGAAGACCCAGAAGCCCTTCGTGAAGACCTACAGCTCCAAGGCCGGTTCGATCCGCGAGAACCTGGCCTCGGGCGAAGTCGACATGTCGATGTTCTGGGGCGGCTCGTCGATGCGCGCGCGTGAGATGAAGTCCAGCCTGAAGTACCTCTACCCGAAAGAGGGCGTGATGGCCTGGGTGGACAACCTGGTGATCCCGGCCGGCGCCAAGCACCCGGAGAACGCGAAGAAGTTCATCGCCTTCCTCAGCCAGCCGGAGAACTCGGCGATGACCCAGAACTTCCTCAAGCACCAGAGCCCGATCAAGGGCGTTGAACCTTTCCTCGATGCCAGCCTGAAGGATGCGCCGGAACTGCACATCCCCGAGGGCACCAAGGTGGTGTTCAGCAAGACCTGTGGCGAAGGCGCGATCCGCCTGGCCGACCGTATCTGGACCAACCTGATGCGCTGATCCCCGACCGGGAAAGCCGCCGACCGACGCTGCTCGCGTCCACCTTCGTGGACGTGCCGGCAGCGTGCGGCCCGGCGAACACGATATTCGCTACAAGCCCCATCCGCTGATGGGGTCGTTGAACCCGACCGAACCTTCCCGTTGCGGGAAATCCTGATGAAAAAAGGCCTCGTTCCATGAGCCAGAACAACAAGCAAAACGAACTCGCCCAGCTCCAGGCCCACGAACTGGCCCAGCGCATCCGCCTGCGCGAAGTTTCCTGCCGTGAAGTGATGCAGGCGCACCTCGAGCAGATCGAGCGCTACAACCCGGCGGTCAACGCCATCGTCAGCCAGCAGCCGGACGATCTCCTGCTGGCCGAAGCCGACCAGCGCGACGCCGACCTGGCCCGTGGCGAATACCGTGGCTGGATGCACGGTCTGCCCCATGCGGTGAAGGACCTGTCGCTGACCCAGGGCATCCGCACTACCCTAGGCTCGCCGCTGTTCCGCGACTACCTGCCCGAGCGCGACGGCATCATGGTCGAGCGCATCAAGGCGGCCGGCGCGATCATCATCGGCAAGACCAACACCCCCGAATTCGGCCTCGGCTCCCACAGCTACAACCCGATCTTCGGTGCCACCGGCTGCGCCTACGCGCCCGAGCGCACCGCCGGCGGCAGCAGCGGTGGCGCAGCGGCGGCCCTGGCGCTGCAGATGGTCCCGGTGGCCGACGGCAGCGACATGATGGGCTCGCTGCGCAACCCGGCGGCCTTCAACAACATCATCGGTTTCCGTCCGTCCCAGGGCCGCGTGCCCTTCGACGACAGCGCCGACCTGTTCATCGACCAGATGGGCTACGAAGGTCCCATGGGCCGCAGCGTCCGCGACGTGGCGCTGCTGCTGTCGGTACAGGCCGGCGGCGATGCCCGTGCGCCGCTGTCCATCGCCGAGAGCGGCGAGCAGTTCGCCGGCCGGCTGGAACGCGACTTCAAGGGCGCGCGCCTGGGCTGGTTGGGTGATCTGGGCGGCCACCTGCCCATGGAGAAGGGCGTGCTGGAGCTGTGCCGCAAGTCCTTCGCCGACTTCGAAGCCATCGGCTGCCACGTCGAGGAGACCGCCATGGGCTTCTCGCCCGAGCGCCTCTGGGACACCTGGCGTACCCTGCGCCACTGGATGGTCGCCGGCTCCCTCGGCGCGGCCTACACCGACCCGGCCAAGCGCGAGCTGCTCAAGCCCGAGGCGATCTGGGAAGTGGAGAACGGCCTGAAACTCTCCGCCATGGACGTGTTCCGCGCCTCCGCCGCACGCAGCGACTGGTACCGTGCGATCAGCCGACTGTTCGAGCGCTACGATTACCTGTTGCTGCCCAGCGCCCAGGTCTTCCCGTTCGACAAGACCTGGGACTGGCCAAAGGAAATCGCCGGCCAGGCCATGGACACCTACCACCGCTGGATGGAAGTGGTGATCCCGGCCACCCTGTCCGGTTGCCCGGCGGTCAACGTGCCGGTGGGCTTCAATGAGCAGGGCCTGCCCATGGGTATCCAGATCATCGGCAGGCACCAGGCCGACATGGCCGTGCTGCAACTGGCCCACGCCTACGAGCAGGCCTCGCGCTGGTATCAGCGCTGCCCGCCGCCCATGCTGGCGGGGGTGTAACTCCGTTATCCACAAGCTGAGGGGGACGCATGAATATCAGCTTCTTCCAGGAACTGCTGCAAAGCATCACCGAGCGCGGCCGGCAATTGCTCGAGTCGCGCGAGCCGGCGCCGGGCAATGCCCAGGCGCTGGCGCAGGCTTGCCACAAGCTGATCTCCAGCCACGGCGAAGCCTCGGGCGTGGCCCTGGCGCAGCAGGTCCTGTGCGCCTACCGGGATTGTCCGCAAGACCAGCAGAAGGCCTTCTTCGACACCCTGCTGAAGGATTTCGCACCACCCCACGATGCGCTGGCGCAAGCCTGCCAGCGCTACCTCGACGAACCGTCGTCGGCCAACACCACGGCATTGTTCGAAGCCAGCGAACCGCCGCGCCAGGAGCTGTTCCGCCGCCTCAACCAGGCACCCGGCGGCACCGCCGAGCTGATTGCCATGCGCCGCCTGCTGTTGCAGGAGCTCAAAGCCAATCCGGAGCTGGCAGCCGTGGACCACGACCTGCAGCACCTGCTGGCGTCCTGGTTCAACCGCGGCTTCCTGGTGCTGCGGCGCATCGACTGGTCGACCCCGGCATCGATCCTGGAAAAGATCATCAGGTACGAGGCCGTCCACGCCATCAAGGACTGGGATGACCTGCGCAGCCGCCTGCAGCCGTCCGACCGCCGCTGCTTCGCCTTCTTCCACCCGGCCCTGGCCGACGAGCCGCTGATCTTCGTTGAGGTGGCGCTGACCCGCGCCATGCCGGGCGCGATTGCAGAGATCCTGGAAACAAAGAGTCCGGAGGGCAAGCCGGCTGATGCGTCGGCAGACGAGCCCGATACCGCGGTGTTCTATTCCATCAGCAACTGCCAGGACGGACTGCGCGGCATCTCCTTCGGCAACTTCCTGATCAAGCAGGTGGTGGAGGAGCTGGCGCGGGAGATTCCCGGCCTGCGCCAGTTCGTCACCCTGTCGCCGGTGCCCGGCTTCCGCCGCTGGCTCGACAGCCTGGGGGAGGACCCGCAGCTGGGCGCGACAGCCGCCGAGCTGCTCAAGGCACTCAAGCCCGACGCCGCGCCGCCGCCACGCACGGAGCAACCGATGCTGGCGCTGGCCGCCGAATACTTCCTGCATGCCCGCAACGGCGCGGGTTTCCCGCTGGACCCGGTGGCGCGCTTCCACCTGGGCAACGGCGCGCGCCTGGAGCGTCTGAACTGGCGCGGCGACCTCTCCGCCAGCGGCCTGCGCCAGGCCGCCGGGCTGATGGTCAATTACCGCTACGAACTGCGCCAGATCGAAAAGAACCACGAAGCCTACGCCAACCAGGGCGCGGTCACCGCCTCACCCGAGGTGCGCAAACTGGCCACCCTGTCGGCGAAAACAAAACGCTAGGACCTCACCATGAACCAGAGCCTTTTCGCCGAAGTCGGCAAACACCTGCCCAGCGACCTTTCCAAGCCGTTCATCCGCACCCCGGATGGCGGCGGCTACAGCTACGCCGACATGCTACGCAGCACCTCGCAGTTCGCCCACGCGCTGGTGGAGCTCGGCGTGCAGCCGGGCGACCGCGTCGCCGTGCAGGTCGACAAGAGCCCCGAGACGGTGATGCTGTACCTCGCCGTGCTGCGCGTCGGCGCGGTTTACCTGCCGCTGAACAGCGGCTACACCGGCGAGGAGCTGCGCTACTTCCTCGATGATGCCGAGCCCTCGTTGTTCGTCTGTGCGCCGGCCTTCGAGGCCCAGGCCCGGGAGCTGGCGAAAGTCAGCGGCGTGGCCCACGTGGAAACCCTCGGCGATGCCGGCAACGGCTCGCTGATGGCCAAGGTGCATGGCAAGCCGGGGCGCTTCGCCGACGTCGAGCGTGCTGCTTCCGATCTCGCCGCGATCCTCTACACCTCCGGCACCACCGGGCGTTCCAAGGGCGCGATGATCAGCCACGGCAACCTGGTCTCCAACGCCCGCGCGCTGGTGGACTACTGGAACATCAGCAGCGAGGACTGGCTGCTCCATGCGCTGCCGATCTTCCACATCCACGGCCTGTTCGTGGCCTGCAACAGCCTGCTGATGGCCGGCGGCTCGATGCTTTTCCTGAGCAAGTTCGACGCGGCGCAGATGCTCAAGCTGCTGCCCCAGGTGAACCTGCTGATGGGCGTGCCGACCTTCTACACGCGCCTGCTCGACCGGCCCGGCCTGACCCGCGAGGCGGTGGCGCACATGCGCCTGTTCATCTCCGGCTCCGCGCCGCTCACCGCCGAGACCCACAAGGCGTTCTCCGAGCGCACCGGCATGGCCATCCTCGAGCGCTACGGCATGACCGAGACCGGCATGAACACCTCCAACCCGCTGGACGGCCAGCGCATCGCCGGCACCGTCGGCTTCCCGCTGCCGGGCGTCGAGTTGCGCATCACCGATCCGGGCCAGGCCGAGCCGAGCCTGCTGCCCCAGGGCGAGCCGGGGATGATCGAAGTGCGCGGGCCGAACGTGTTCCAGGGCTACTGGCGGATGCCGGAAAAGACCGCCGAGGAACTGCGCGCGGACGGCTTCTTCATGACCGGCGACATCGGCTTCATCGATGACCGCGGCTACGTGCAGATCGTCGGCCGCAACAAGGACATGATCATCAGCGGCGGCTTCAACGTTTACCCCAAGGAGCTGGAGGAAATCCTCGACACCTTGCCCGGCGTGGCCGAATCGGCGGTGATCGGCGTGCCGCACCCGGACTTCGGCGAGGGTGTGACCGCCGTGCTGGTGGCCAGCAAGGGCCAGGCGCCGAGCGAGGCGCAGGTGCTTGCCGCGCTGGACGGCAAGCTGGCGCGCTTCAAGCAGCCCAAGCGGGTGATGGTGGTCGACGCGCTGCCGCGCAACGTGATGGGTAAGGTGCAGAAGAATGTGCTGCGCGAGCAGTTCAAGGCGTTGTATTCCTAAGCCCCGGTTTTTCTCGCGAACCGGTGCCGGGACTGGTGGACACTCATGTTGGCTCCGCTCCCCTCACCCTAGCCCTCTCCCAGAGGGAGAGGGGATCGTTCGGTGCAGGATGAGACCATGCCGTCAGCCGGCACGATGTGCTCCCTCTCCCTCTGGGAGAGGGTTGGGGTGAGGGCCGATCCGAACGCAGAGTTATCCAGCAGGAGCGCTCAGCGAACAGTCACCACCACCTTGCCGACCGCCTTGCGCTGGCCCAGGTGGTTGATCGCGTCGGCCGCCTGTTCCAGCGGGTAGGTCTGGGACACCAGCGGCTTGATCTTGCCTTCGGCGAACCAGGCGAACAGCTGCTGGAAGTTCGCTGCGTTGTCCTGCGGCTGGCGCTGGGCGAAGGAGCCCCAGAACACGCCAACCAGCGAGGCGCCCTTGAGCAGGGTGAGGTTGGCTGGCAGCGACGGGATGGTGCCGCTGGCGAAGCCGACCACCAGCATGCGGCCGTTCCAGGCGATGGAGCGGAAGGCTTCCTCGAACAGGTCGCCGCCCACCGGGTCGTAGATCACGTCCACGCCCTGGCCGCCGGTGAGTTCCTTGAGCTTGTCCTTCAGGCTGCCTTCGCTGTAGTTGATCAGCACGTCGGCGCCGGCGGCCTTGGCCACTTCGAGCTTGGCTTCGCTGCTGGCGGCGGCGATGACCTTGGCGCCCATGGCCTTGCCGATCTCAACGGCGGCCAGGCCCACGCCGCCGGAGGCGCCGAGCACCAGCAGGGTCTCGCCCGGCTGCAGGTTGGCGCGCTGTTTGAGCGCGTGCATGGAGGTGCCGTAGGTCATGCCGAAGGCGGCGGCGCTGGCGAAGTCCATGCCGTCGGGGATCGGCATCACGCTGTAGCCGGGCACCGCCACTTCCTCGGCGAAGCTGCCCCAGCCGGTCAGCGCCATCACGCGGTCGCCGGGTTTCACATGGCTGACTTTCTCACCGACCGCGCCGACCACGCCGGCCGCCTCGCCACCCGGGGAGAACGGGAAGGGCGGCTTGAACTGGTACTTGCCCTCGATGATCAGGGTGTCGGGGAAGTTCACCCCGGCGGCATGGACCTGCAGCAGGACTTCGTTCTTCTTCGGCTCGGGGCTGGCGATGTCTTCCAGCACCAGGGTTTCGGCGGGGCCGAAGGCTTTGCACAGCACGGCTTTCATGAGGACGTACTCCGTTGGAGGTTCTTCTTTGTGAGTAGAGGGCCAGTGTAGGAGCGCGGGCACAGGGGGCAAATCACCATGGCCTGGGCTTATGCCCCGATATAGCTTGGGCGGCGGCGCGAGTGTGGCTATCCTTTGCCCATCGAATCCGGAGACACCGCCTTGAGAGCTTTCCTCGCCCTGTTGCTGGCCTTTTCCTTCAGTACCTTCGTCATGGCTTCCGAATCCGAGGAAGCCAAGCCGGAAGACGCCAACAAGCCCGTGTTCATCGACCTTACCCCGGCGCTGGTGGGCAACTATGGCAGCGGTCCGCGCCTGAAGTACTTCAAGGCCGACATCGCGCTGAAGGTCACCGGCAAGGAGGCCTCCGAGAAGGTCGAACACCACGAGCCGCTGATCCGCAACCAGTTGGTTATGCTGTTCGCCCAGCAGACCGACGACTCCCTCGGCAGCGTCGACGGCAAGGAGAAACTGCGCCAGGAAGCCCTCAAGCAGGTGCAGACCGCCCTCCAGCAGGAGGAGGGCAAGCCGCTGGTGGACGACCTGCTGTTCAACAACCTGATCGTCCAGCCCTGATCCCCTCCGGGCTGCGCCTGCATGAGTGCGCCTCATGCAGGCCAAGCGACACCCGGCTGCGGCTGCTCGCCGCAATGCTGGGCTGAAAGCCCCGCCTCACAAGGCGCGTAGGAAATTTCCGGCGCACGCCTGACCTGAATCAAACCCCGTTTACCGCTGGTCGCCGAACATCCCCTCATGATCCGCTCGAATTCGAGCGCCTGGACAAAGGGGAAATCGGATGACAGGAAAGGCAAAAAGCTGGCGCACCCGTGGTCTCGCGGTGCTCGTGGTGGCCGTGCTCGCCGCGCTGGCCTGGCAGACGTTCAAGCCGACGGGGCTGCCCGAAGGTTTCGCCAGTGGCAATGGGCGCATCGAGGCCACCGAAGTCGACGTGGCCACCAAGCTGCCCGGCCGCGTGGCGGAAATCCTGGTGGACGAAGGCGACTTCGTGAAGGCCGGCGACGTGGTGGCGAAGATGGACACCCAGGTGCTCCAGGCCCAGCTCGCCCAGGCCCAGGCGGAAGTGCGGCGGGCGCAGAACGCCCAGCTCACCGCACAATCCCTGGTGGCCCAGCGCACCAGCGAGAAATCCACCGCCGAAGCCATAGTCGCGCAACGCCAGGCGGAGCTCACCGCCGCGCAGAAGCGCTTCACCCGCACCGAACAGCTGGTCAAGCGCAACGCCCTGCCGCAACAGCAACTGGACGACGACCGCGCCACCCTGCAAAGCGCCCAGGCGGCGCTGGCCGCGGCTCGCTCGCAGGTGGTCTCGGCGCAGGCCGGCATCTCCGCCGCGCGCTCCCAGGTGATCGAGGCGCAGTCGGCCATCGAGGCTGCCACCGCGAGCGTCGAGCGCCTGCAGGCAGATATCGACGACAGCCTGCTCAAGGCCCCGCGCAACGGCCGTGTGCAGTACCGCGTGGCGCAGCCGGGCGAAGTGCTGGCGGCCGGCGGCAAGCTGCTCAACATGGTCGACCTGGCCGACGTCTACATGACCTTCTTCCTGCCCTCTGGCCAGGCCGGCAAGGTCGCGCTGGGCCAGGAAGTGCACCTGGTGATCGACGCCGTGCCCGAGTACGTGATCCCGGCCAAGGTGTCCTACGTGGCCAGCGTCGCGCAGTTCACGCCCAAGACCGTGGAGACCGCCAACGAGCGCGAGAAGCTGATGTTCCGGGTCAAGGCGCGCCTCGATCCGGGCCTGCTGGAGAAGTACATCACCTACGTGAAGACCGGCGTGCCGGGCATGGCCTACCTGCGTCTCGACCCGCAGGTGCAGTGGCCGGCTGAGCTGCAGATCAAGGTCCCGCAATGAACGCCGCCGACTGCGTGGCCCGTCTGGCTGGCGTCTCGCTGCGCTACGGCGAGACCCGCGCAGTGGACGACGTCACCCTGGAAATCCCGGCCAACCGCATGGTCGGCCTGATCGGCCCGGACGGCGTCGGCAAGTCCAGCCTGCTGGCGCTGCTGGCCGGTGCGCGGAAGATGCAGGACGGCGAAATCCAGGTGCTCGGCGGCGACATGCGCGATGCGCGCCACCGCCGCGCCGTGTGCCCGCGCATCGCCTACATGCCGCAGGGCCTGGGCAAGAACCTCTATCCGACGCTCTCGGTGTTCGAGAACGTCGATTTCTTCGGCCGCCTGTTCGGCCACGACAAGGCCGAGCGCGAGCGGCGCATCGCCGACCTGCTGCACAGCACAGGGCTGGCGCCCTTCGCCGAGCGCCCGGCGGGCAAGCTTTCCGGCGGCATGAAGCAGAAGCTCGGGCTGTGCTGCGCGTTGATCCACGACCCTGACCTGCTGATCCTCGACGAGCCCACCACCGGCGTCGACCCGCTGTCGCGTAACCAGTTCTGGGAGCTGATCGCGCGCATCCGCACTGGCCGCGAAGGCATGAGCGTACTGGTGGCTACCGCCTACATGGAGGAGGCCGAGCGCTTCGACCACCTGGTGGCGATGGACGACGGCAAGGTGCTCGCCACTGGCACGCCCGCCGAATTGCGCGCGCACACCGGTACGCAGAATCTCGAAGAAGCCTTCATCGCGTTGTTGCCCGAGAGCAAGCGCGCCGGCCACCACAAGCTGGTGATTCCACCGCGGCCGCAGCCTGACGGCGCGCCGCAGATCGCCATCGAGGCCGAGGGGCTGACCTGCCGCTTCGGCGATTTCGTCGCGGTGGACCGCGTCAGCTTCCGCATCGAGCGCGGGGAAATCTTCGGCTTCCTCGGCTCCAACGGCTGCGGCAAGTCCACCACCATGAAGATGCTCACCGGCCTGCTGCCCGCCAGCGAGGGTACCTGCGCGCTGTTCGGCCAGCCGGTGAACGCCAATGACATGGAGACCCGTCGGCGCGTCGGCTACATGTCCCAGGCCTTCTCGCTGTACGCCGAGCTGACGGTGCTGCAGAACCTCGAACTGCACGCCAAGCTGTTTCACATCCCGCATGAGCAGATCGGCCCGCGCGTCGAGGAGATGCTCCAGCGCTTCGACCTGGGCAAGGTCAAGGGCGAGCTGCCCGACAGCCTGCCGCTGGGCATCCGCCAGCGCTTGTCGCTGGCCGTGGCGGTGATCCACAAACCGGAAATCCTGATCCTCGACGAGCCCACCTCGGGCGTCGACCCGGTGGCCCGCGACGGTTTCTGGGAGCTGATGGTGGAGCTGTCGCGCAACGACGGCGTGACCATCTTCATCTCCACCCACTTCATGAACGAGGCCGAGCGCTGCGACCGCATCTCGCTGATGCATGCCGGCAAGGTGCTCGACAGCGATACACCGCAGGGCTTGATCGACAAGCGTGGCCTGCCGACCCTGGAAGCCACCTTCATCGCCTACCTGGAAGAGGCCGCCGGCAGCGCCCCGGTGGCCGACGCCACGCCGGCTCCCGAGCAGCCCGCCGAGTCCGCCCGCTACAAGGGCAGCGACCGCTTCAGCTGGTTGCGCCTGTTCAGCTATGCACGCCGCGAGGCCATGGAACTGCGCCGCGACCCGATCCGCCTGACCCTGGCGCTGGTGGGCACCGCGCTGCTGATGTTCATCATCGGCTACGGCATCAACATGGACGTCGAGGACCTCACCTACGCGGTGCTCGACCGCGACCAGACCACCACCAGCCAGGCCTATGCGCTGAACATTTCCGGCTCGCGCTACTTCATCGAGAAGGCGCCGATCCAGAACCCCGAGGAGCTGGAGCGGCGCCTGCGCAGCGGTGACATCAGCCTGGCCGTGGAGATCCCACCGAATTTCGGCCGTGACTTGAAGCGCGGCGCCGACCCGGCCATAGGCGTGTGGATCGACGGCGCCATGCCGACCCGCGCCAACACCGTGCTCGGCTATGTGCAGGGGCTGCACGCCAGCTACCTGGCCGACCTCGCGCGGCAGAGTGGCAGCAGCGCCGCCAGCGCGGCGGCGAGCACCGAGGTGCGCTTCCGCTACAACCCGGACGTGGAGAGCCTCAAGGCCATGGTGCCGGCGGTGATCCCGCTGCTGCTGATCATGATTCCGGCGATGCTTACCGCCCTGGGCGTGGTGCGCGAGAAGGAGCTGGGCTCGATCACCAACCTCTACGTCACCCCGGTCACGCGCCTGGAGTTCCTGCTCGGCAAGCAGCTGCCCTACATCGGCATGGGCATGATCAACTTCGTGCTGATGCTGGCCATGGCCGTGCTGCTGTTCCAGGTGCCGCTCAAGGGCAGTTTCCTGGCCCTGCTGGTGGGTGCGTTCCTCTACGTGGTGACCAGCACCGGCCTCGGCCTGTTGCTCTCGACCTTCATGAAGAGCCAGATCGCTGCGGTGTTCGGTACCGCGATCGCCACCATGATCCCGGCGATCCAGTTCTCCGGGCTGATCCATCCGGTGTCGTCGCTCGAGGGTGCGGCAGCGGTGATCGGCCAGCTCTACCCGACCTCGCACTTCCTGATCGTCAGCCGAGGCGCCTTCTCCAAGGCGCTGGGTTTTGCCGACCTGTGGGTCTACTACCTGCCGTTGCTGGCGATGGTGGTGGTGCTGACGCTGCTCAGCGTGGCCTGCCTGAAGAAGCAGGAGGTCTGAGATGAACAAGCTGGCGAACATCTTCAACCTCGGCATCAAGGAATTCCGCAGCCTGGGTCGCGACTACGCAATGCTGATCCTGATTGCCTGGGCCTTCACCCTGGGCGTCTACAGCTCGGCCACCGGCGTGCCGGAAACCCTGCACCACGCGCCGATCGCCATCGTCGACGAGGACCAGTCGCAGCTCTCCTCGCGCATCGCCAACGCCTTCCAGCCGCCGTATTTCCGGGTGCCGGAAATGATCGGCCACGCGCAGATGGACCGCGGCATGGACGTCGGCCTGTACACCTTCACCCTGGATATCCCGCCGGACTTCCAGCGCGACGTGCTGGCCGGGCGGCAGCCGGCGATCCAGGTCAACGTCGATGCGACGCAGACCGGCCAGGCCTTCTCCGGCGCCGGCTACATCCAGAACATCGTCGGCACCGAGGTCAGCGAGTTCGTCAGCCGTTACCGCGCCGAGGCGGCTATGCCGGCGGAGCTGGCGGTGCGTATGGAATTCAACCCGAACCTGACCCAGGCCTGGTTCGGCGCGGTGATGGAGGTGATCAACCAGATCACCATGCTGTCGATCATCCTCACCGGCGCCGCGCTGATCCGCGAGCGCGAGCACGGCACGGTGGAACACCTGCTGGTGATGCCGCTGACCGCGTTCGAGATCATGATGGCCAAGGTCTGGTCCATGGGCACCGTGGTGCTGGTGGCGGCGGCGATCTCGCTGCAACTGGTGGTGCGCGGCTGGCTGGACGTGCCGATCAGCGGTTCGGTGGGGCTGTTCCTGCTGGGTGCGGCGCTGCACCTGTTCGCCACCACCTCCATGGGCATCTTCATCGGCACCGTGGCCCGCTCGATGCCGCAACTTGGGTTGCTGGTGATCCTCACCCTGATGCCGCTGCAGATTCTTTCCGGCGGCACCACGCCGCGCGAGAGCATGCCGGAGCTGGTGCAGAACATCATGCTGGCAGCGCCGACCACGCACTTCGTCAGCCTGGCCCAGGCGATCCTCTATCGCGGCGCGGACCTGTCGATCGTCTGGCCGCAATTGCTGGCCATCGTCGGGATCGGTGCGGCTTTCTTCTTCGGCGCGCTCTGGCGCTTCCGTCGGACCATCGGGCAGATGGCCTGACGCTGAACGGGACGCCGCTGTGCCATGCATTCCCCTCACCCTAACCCTCTCCCAGAGGGAGAGGGGACTGGTCGGCGCAGGATGAAACCATGGCCTCAGCCGGCACGGACGGCTCCCTCTCCCCCTGGGAGAGGGCTGGGGTGAGGGAGTCCCTCGCACGGACTGTCAGGAAAGCGTGCGCTCGGCCATATCCACCGGCCACACGCACGTCTGGTTGCGGCCCTTGTGCTTGGCCGCGTAGAGCGCCTGGTCAGCCTGGGCGATCAGCTGATCCGGCTCGGCGTCCTGCCCCGGCGTGGCGATGGCCAGGCCGATACTCACGGTCAGTCGTCCCAGCTCAGCGGACGGGTGCGCGATGCCCATCTGGGCCACGCGCTGGTGGACGCGCGCGGCGACATGACTGGCGCCTTCCAGCCCGGTGTCGGTGAGGATGATGACGAACTCTTCGCCACCATACCGGCAAGCCACATCGCCTTCGCGTTGCAGGCATTCCTGCAGGCAACTGGCGAGGCGCCGCAGTGCGTCGTCGCCGGCCAGGTGGCCGAGGCAGTCGTTGAAGCGCTTGAAATGGTCGACGTCGAGCATCAGTACCGCCAGCGGCGCGTCGGCGCGGCGCAGGCGGCGCCATTCGCTCTGCAGCTGGCGGTCGAAATAGCGGCGGTTGAACAGGCCGGTGAGGCCGTCCTGTTGCGAGAGCTTGTGCAGCTGCGCTTCCAGTTGCAGGCGCTCGCTGTTGTCGCGGGCCACGGCGATCAGGTAGTCGCGGTCGCCCTGGTGGATCAGCTGGGTGTTGATCTCCGCCGGCTGCAGGCTGCCGTCGCGGCGCTGCATCTCGCGCTGGAAGATCATCGACAGGTTCAACCGATGCGCCTGCTGCACCAGCTGGAGCCAGGCGTGGAATCCGGGGATCAGCCGCTCCGGGTCATCGCGCAGCAGGTGGCGGAACTCCTCGGCGCTGTAGCCCAGGCCGTTGTAAGTGGCGCGGTTCATGTGCAGCAGCTCGCGCTGTTGCAGGTCGAAGATGAACAGCGCGTCACGGCTGGAGTCGGTGAGGTCCAGCGCCAGTTGTAGCCGTTCGCGGCTGTCGCGCAGATGTGCTTCCACCGACTGGCGTTGCTCTGCTTCCTGGCTGAGCAACTGGTTGCTGGCGCTCAGCGCGGTGGCTCGGCGGGCGTTCTCGCGGGCGAGGAACAGCGCCGCCACCAGCAGCAGGCTGATAGCCACGCCGCTGCCGAACACCACCATCGGCAACGGCGTGGACAGTGATTGCACGAGGGCCGGAGTGGGGCTGAGCTCCAGCTCGAAGCTGCGGTTGTTGAGCAGTCGTAGCGGCACCTGCAGGGTCTGTTCGGCATCGCCGGCGGGCTGGTCGCGCACGTAGAGTGGCCGGCCGTGCTCCAGCAGGCGCACGCTGAACAGGTGGTTGTCCGCCTGCCTGAGCAGGTTGTCCATCAGCGGGCCGACGCGGAAGACGCCCTGCATGAAGCCGTCGAACTGCAGCTGGTTGTTGGCATCGCGCAGGTAAACCGGGGTGTAGAGCACGAAGCCGCGCCCGCCCTGGACCAGCTCCACGCTGTCGCTCAGGCGTGGCTTGCCGCTGTCGCGGGCGGACATCGCCGTCGCGTAGTTGGGGTGCTGCGGGGAAAGCCGGAAGTTCAGCGCCGCCTCGTTGCCCTGCAGGGGTTCCAGCCAGCGGATGCGCAGCTCCGGGTCGGCCCACTGGATCGACTGGTAGCCGGGGAAGCTGCGCACGTAGAAGCGCGCGTCCAGCTCCCATTCCGCACGGGGCATGCGGCCATGGTGGGTCCACAGCTGGGCGAGCAGGTCCAGGCCCTGGACCTGCTCGTGGAGGTTGGCTTCCAGCTGGTGCGCGAGGCTGCGCCCCTGGTAGGTCAGGCGCTCCTGTACGCGCTGCCGCTCGCTGCTCGCCAGTTCCTCACCCAGCCAGGCACTGGCAAGCAGGAGCACGCAGAGCAGACCGCCAAGCCCGAGGTAGGAAGCTAGTGAGGACTGAAGGCGGTGCATGCGGCGAATTCCGGGGGCTTCAGTAACCTAATAGCACAGTGCCTCTACTTGTGCGCCAGGCCGACGACGATCGCCCACTGTTCGGCAGTGACCGGCATCACCGACAGGCGGCTGCCCTTTTGCACCAGGGGCATCTCTTCCAGCCCGGCCTGAGCCTTGAGCGTGCCCAGCGGCAGCACCGAGCGAAAGGCCTCGACGAAGCTCACGTCGCGGGCCGTCCAGGGGTTCTTCTCGTCGCTGGCCTTGGGGTCGTGGTAATGGCTTTTCGGGTCGAGCGCGGTCGGGTCGGGGTAGGGCTCGCCGTCGATCTGCGCGATGCCTGCGATGCCCGGCTCGGGGCAACTGGAGTGGTAGAAGAAGAACAGGTCGCCCGGCTGCATGCTGCGCATGAAGTTGCGTGCCTGGTAATTGCGCACGCCGTCCCAGCGCGCGGTTTTCAGACGCTGCAGGTCGTGGATCGAGAGTTCGTCGGGCTCGGATTTCATCAGCCAGTAAGCGCGTGCCATCCGCGAGGGTCTCCTTGTGCGTGGCGGGTAATGATCTTTTCTGATTTGGCTAAGGGTAGGCGGGCAGGCGTTTCCCTGCGACAAGCTGCCGGCTCGCCGGAAACAAATTGTAGGAAGAAGATGTAGGAATACCGGCATGAACATTGCCTGAAAGTGCCGGAAGTTTTGGGGGCGACTGCTCCTCCGACGATCGGTTGGCGTCAGAATTGCGAGAAGCTTTTCATTGTCGGAGAATGCCGCCGTTTTTAGCTTGGCCTGCCGGACGGATAAAAAAACCACCGCCGGCCATCGTTGACAGTTTGCCTGGAAGGGGGAGGCAATCGATGAAACGCAAGCCTGATCTTTTGTGGGTGTTGGTAATACTTTTCGGTCTGGGTGTCGTCACTACCGGTTACACCCAGAGCCTGTGGGAACAACGCCAGGGCAACGCCCCGGTGCAGGTCACCCAGCAGCCCTGATCCAGGGGATTGCTGCCGCCACGGTTATCGCAAGGAACGCGATGCCGTCGCGAGACGGCCATACCAGCCGCCGTCCGTCACTATGCCCATCAGCGGCACATCCCAGCTCGCCAGTTCCAGCTTGTCGACCTTCTGGCACTCGTGCGCCAGGCCCAATAGCGTCGGTTTCTGCCAATTTTTGCGCATGCCCAGGTAGGCCAGGGTCCGGTCGTAGAACCCCTTGCCCATCCCCAGGCGGCCGCCCTGCGGGTCAAAACCGACCAGCGGTAGCAGCAGCAGGTCCAGCGCCCAGGCGGGGCGCTGGCGCCCGCGGTCGGCCTGCGGTTCGGCGATGTTGAAGCGGTTGCGTACCCAGCGCTCGCCGATGCCTACCTGCTGGAAGGTCATGTGCGTGCGCGGCCAGTCGGAGAGCACCGGCAGGTAGGTCGCCTTGCCGCGCTTCTGCGCAGCCTTCATCAACGGGCGCGGATCGATTTCGCCGTCAGCCGGCAGGTACAGAGCAATGTGCTTCGCCCGGCGGAACAGCGGATGCTGCGCGAGCTGGCGATACAGGGCCTGGGCGGCGAGACGTTGCTGAAGGGGAGTGAGCGCGCGTCTGGCCTGGCGCAGCTGGCGGCGCAGGGCAGGGCGGGAAAGACCATCGGAGTGAATCATGGAAGGGTAAAGCTCCCCGGACATGCCGCTGTCGGGTTAGCCCTTGAACCCGAGAGTTCAAGGTGGTGGTTGCAGTAGGCTTTAAGGCTTTCCGTCGTGCGGACATGCACACCAGCCCAACTGGCAACCCCCGTTGTTGCAATTATCGGCTCAGGGACATCACCGACTGGCAAACACACCAGGGAGCGAGGCGATTATACCCCAAGGAAATTTCCCTGGTCAGACTTCACCCTGGTCTTTATCGGTGGTAGGGGTGTCTGTGGTCAGGGCGCGATCCACGCGCTCGAGCAGTTCGCGCACGCGCTCACGGGTGGAGCCGCTGTCGTGCTCGACGCGCTCCTGCTTGTGCAGCAGGTCGTGGGTGATGTTCAGGGCCGCCATCACCGCGACACGGTCGGCACCTATCACTTTGCCGCTGGAACGGATCTCGCGCATCTTGCTGTCCAGATAGCGCGCGGCGCTTTCCAGGTTGACGCGCTCGTCCGCAGGGCACGCGATGCAGTACTCCTTGTCGAGGATTTGGACGTTCAGGGTATTCGACTGGCTCATGAGTCCTGCTCCAGGGCTTTAAGACGCAAAATCATCGCTTCGACCTTCTGCCGAGCCAAATCGTTCTTCTCGATCAGATGGGCGCGTTCTTCCCGCCAGCTTTTCTCGTTCGCCCGCAGCAGCCGGTTCTCGGCCTTTAGCTGTTCCAGGCGCTGGAGCAGCAGGTCGAACTTGGCGATCAGCGCGTGCAGGTCGGCGTCTTCCATGGGCTCTCGCTTGGGAGTTGCTTAAGTAATCGAGAACTATATAGGACTGCCGTGGGGGTGGGTCAACGCACGGCTGCCCGGCGCGTCGTCACATGGTCTTGCGGTGTGCGCCGGTGCTAGGATAACGGACCATATTCTATGCGCGGCGCCTGATGGCGCCTAGCCGTCACCCGGGTTCGATCATGTCCACTTCCAGCTCCGCCTATACCGCCTTCGCCGCCCTGCTCGCCGAGGCCGCCCTGCCCATTTCCCCCGCCGAACTGCACGGCCACCTGCTCGGCCGCGTCTGCGCCGGGTCTGGTTTCGACCAGGGCGAATGGCTGCAGGCCGCCGGTGAACTGCTCGGCGGCGAGCCGGGCGAGCGCCTGGGCGCGGCCTTGGGCGGCCTACTGGGCATGGTCCAGCAGGATTTCAGCCAGGGCGAGATGGCCGTGGTGCTGATGCTGCCCAATGACGATGCGCCGCTGGCCGAGCGCGCCGTGGCCCTGGGCCAGTGGTGCCAGGGCTTCCTCGCCGGCTTCGGCCTGGCGCTGCGTTCCCCCAGCCTGTCCGACGAAGCCGACGAAGTGCTGCAGGACATCGCCGCCATCGCCCAGGTCGGCGGCCAGCTGGAAGAATCCGAAGACGGCGAGGCCGACTACATGGAAGTGCAGGAGTACCTGCGCGTCGCCCCGCTGCTGCTGTTCTCCGAATTCGGCAAGGTGCCGGCACCGGCCGAGAAACTCTCCCTGCATTGAGGTCGCGCATGATCCGTATCGCCAAGTCGGAATACGCCCGTCGTCGCAAGGCGCTGATGGCGCAGATGGAACCCAACAGCATCGCCATTCTCCCGGCGGCGCCGATGTACATCCGCAACCGCGACGTCGAGCACGTCTACCGCCAGGACAGCGATTTCCAGTACCTCACCGGCTTCCCCGAGCCGGAAGCGGTGATGGCGCTGATCCCCGGCCGCGAGCATGGCGAGTACGTGCTGTTCTGCCGCGAGCGCGATCCGGAGCGTGAACTCTGGGACGGCCTGCGCGCCGGCCAGGACGGTGCCATCGGCACCTTCGGCGCCGACGACGCCTTCCCCATCGGCGATATCGACGACATCCTTCCCGGCCTGATCGAGGGCCGCGACCGCGTGTACTACGCGCTGGGCGCCAACCAGGAATTCGACCGCCGGCTGATGGACTGGATCAACGTGATCCGCTCCAAGGCGCGCCAGGGTGCGCAGCCGCCGAACGAGTTCGTCGCCCTCGACCACCTGCTGCACGACCAGCGCCTGTACAAGAGCGCCGGCGAGGTGAAGGTGATGCGCTATGCCGCGGAAGTCTCCGCCGGTGCGCACATCCGCGCCATGCAGGCCTGCCGTCCGGGCCTCTACGAGTTCCACCTGGAAGCCGAGCTGGAATACGCCTTCCGCCTGGGCGGCGCGAAGATGCCGGCCTACGGCTCCATCGTCGCCACCGGCCGCAACGCCTGCATCCTGCACTACCGGGAGAACGACGCGCAGATCAAGGACGGCGACCTGATCCTGATTGACGCCGGCTGCGAGATCGACTGCTACGCCAGCGACATCACCCGCACCTTCCCCGCCAGCGGCACCTTCAGCCCCGAGCAGAAGGCCATCTACCAGCTGGTGCTGGATGCCAACATGGCGGCCTTCGACTACATCGCTCCGGGCCGCCACTGGAACGAAGCCCACGAGGCCACCGTGCGGGTCATCACCGCTGGCCTGGTGGAGCTGGGCCTGCTCAAGGGCGACGTCGACGAGCTGATCGAGCGCGAAGCCTACAAGGCCTTCTACATGCACCGTGCCGGCCACTGGCTGGGCATGGACGTGCACGATGTCGGCGAGTACCGCGTCGGCGGCGAATGGCGCGTGCTCGAACCGGGCATGGCGATGACCGTCGAGCCGGGCATCTACATCTCCCCGGACAACACCGACGTGCCGAAGAAGTGGCGCGGCATCGGCGTGCGCATCGAGGACGATGTGGTCGTGACCAAGACCGGCTGCGAAGTGCTGACCAATGGCGTGCCGAAAACCGTCGCCGAGATCGAAGCGCTGATGGCCGAGGCCAAGGCCCAGGCCGCCTGACATGCAACGTACGCAACTGGCCATCATCGGTGGCGGACTCGTCGGCGCAAGCCTTGCACTGATCCTCCAGGCCGGCGCCCGCGCGCGTGGCTGGCAGATCGTGCTGATCGAGCCCTTCGCCCCCGGCGATGCCTACCAGCCCAGCTATGACGCGCGTTCCTCGGCGCTGTCCTTCGGCAGCCGGCAGATCTACGAGCGCCTGGGGCTCTGGCAACAGATATCGCAGCGCGCCGAACCCATCACCCAGATCCACGTCTCCGACCGCGGCCGCTTCGGCGCCGCGCGCCTGACGGCGGTGGAAGAGGGCGTTCCCGCTCTCGGCTACGTGGTGGAGAACGCCTGGCTCGGCCAGTGCCTGTGGCATGCGCTCGATCCGGAAGTGGTGAGCTGGCGCTGCCCGGCCGAAGTGCGCCGGATGGATGCACTGGGCGACGGCTACCGCCTGACCCTGGACGACGACTCGCAGCTCGACTGCGACCTCGCCGTGCTGGCCGACGGCGGCCGCTCCGGGCTGCGCGAGCAGCTGGGCATCAACGTGCGCTCCTCGTCCTACGGGCAGACCGCGCTGATCGCCAACATCAGCCCGTCCGAGGCCCATCGCGGGCAGGCCTTCGAACGCTTCACCGAAAACGGCCCGCTGGCCCTGCTGCCGCTACCGGAAAACCGCTGCGCGCTGGTCTGGACCCGTAACGGCCGTGACGCCGAGCGCCTGCGCGAGCTGTCCGACGCGGCCTTCCTGGCCGAACTGCAGGACGCCTTTGGCTATCGCCTGGGCACCTTGCGCCAGGTTGGCGTGCGCTATGGCTACCCGCTGAGCCTGACCGAGGCCGACGAGCAGATTCGCCCGCACCTCGTCGTGCTGGGCAATGCCGCCCACAGCCTGCACCCGATTGCCGGGCAGGGCTTCAACCTGTCGCTGCGCGATGCCAAGGCCCTGGGCGATTGCCTGTTGCAGGAAGAGGCCGCGCCGGGCTATTTCGCCGTGCTGCAGCGCTACCTGGATGGCCAGCGCCTGGACCAGCAGATGACTGTCGGTTTCTCCGACCGCGTCACCCGCCTGTTCTCCAATGCCCAGCCGTTGCTGGCCACCGGCCGCAACATCGGCCTGCTCGGCCTCGACCTGCTGCCACCGGCCAAGCGCTGGTTCGCCCGCCAGGCCATGGGCCTGGGCGCCCGACCGGTCTGAGTCGATGCAAGCACGCAAGAGTCCGCACCGCGCCCGCCTGCTGCGCATTGGCCTGAACCTCTACCCGCCTTACCTCGGCGCCGGAGTGCGAGTGCGCCACATCAGCGCGGATTTCCGCGAGATCCGCGTGAAGATGGGCCTGAACCTGTTCAACCGCAATTACGTCGGCACGCAGTTCGGCGGCAGCCTGTACAGCATGACCGACCCGTTCTTCATGCTGATGCTGATGGAGAACCTGGGGCGCGACTACATCGTCTGGGACAAGGCTGCCAACATCGAATTCGTCAGCCCCGGCAAAGGGCCGGTGTATGCCGATTTCCGTATCGACCAGCACCTGCTCGACGACATCCGCGAGCAGACCGCCACGGGCGAGAAATACCTGCCGCGCCTGCACGCCGAAGTGCGTGACGGCGAAGGCACCCTGGTGGCGCGGGTGCAGAAGACCCTGTACGTCCGGCTCAAGCCGCGCGCGCGGCAGGCCGCTTGAATTTCGATGCCCGCGCAGGTGCTGCGCGGGCCGCTGAAGAAGGAACGCACATGCACGCGGATCTGGTTATCGTCGGGGCGGGAATGGTCGGCAGCGCGCTGGCCCTGGCCCTGGAAGGCAGCGGGCTGGATATCCTGCTGCTCGACGGCTCGCCGCTGAGCGTCAAGCCGTTCGACCGCGAAGCGCCCTTCGAACCGCGCGTCAGTGCGCTGTCCGAGGCCAGCCGGCGCATCCTCCAGCGCCTGCACGCCTGGGACGGCATCGCCGCACGGCGCGCCGAGCCCTACTGCGAGATGCAGGTGTGGGACGGCTCGGGGACCGGGCAGATCCACTTCAGCGCCGCCAGCGTGCATGCCGAGATGCTCGGCCACATCGTCGAAAACCGCGTGGTACAGGACGCCCTGCTGGAGCGTCTGCATGAATCCGCCCTCGGCCTGCTGCCCAATGCGCGCCTGGAGCAGCTGCGCCACTCCGGCGACGACTGGCTGCTGAGCCTTTCCGACGGCCGCGAAATCCGTACACCCCTGGTAGTCGCCGCCGACGGCGCCAACTCCGCGGTACGCCGCCTGGCCGGCTGCGCCACCCGCGAGTGGGATTACCTGCACCACGCCATCGTCACCAGCGTGCGCTGCGAGAAGCCGCACCAGGCCACCGCCTGGCAGCGTTTCACCGACGACGGCCCGCTGGCCTTTCTGCCGCTGGCGAAAGAGGGCGACGCACACTGGTGCTCGATCGTCTGGTCGACCACCCCGGAGCAGGCGGAAAAGCTCATGGCGCTGGACGACGAAGGCTTCTGCAAGGCTCTGGGCCTCGCCTTCGAGCAGCGCCTGGGCGCCATCGAGCATGCCGACCGCCGCCTGTGCATCCCGCTGCGCCAGCGCCACGCCAAGCGCTACGTGGAGCCGGGGCTGGTGCTGATCGGCGACGCCGCGCACACCATCCACCCGCTGGCCGGGCAGGGCGTGAACCTGGGCTTCCTGGATGCCGCGGTGCTCGCCGAGGTGATCGAGCATGCCCACGCCCGTGGCGAGAACATTGCCGAGGAACGTGTGCTGAGCCGCTACGAACGTCGCCGTATGCCGCACAACCTGGCGATGATGGCGGCGATGGAAGGCTTCCAGCGCCTGTTCCAGGCCGACCCGCTGGCGGTGCGCTGGCTGCGCAACGCCGGGCTGCGCCTGGTGGACAAGCACCATGAGGCCAAGGGCGTGTTCGTGCGCCAGGCGCTGGGGCTGTCGGGGGACTTGCCGAATCTGGCGCGGGTGTGATCAGGGCGCCCGCGACCCCAGACCGCACCCCATCGAAACACCCCGACACAAACGCGCGGCTCGTTAGCAAATGAGGTTCCTTATCATTTGAGGGATATCTTTCCCGTAAAGGACACGCCCATGCTCGCGCGCAAAGGTCTTCTCGCCACCCTCCTGCTGGCCGCCCTCGGTAGCACCGCCCAGGCCGCCGACGAAGTGGTGGTCTACTCCTCGCGCATCGACGAGCTGATCAAGCCGGTGTTCGACGCCTACACCGAGAAGACCGGGGTGAAGATCAAGTTCATCACTGACAAGGAAGCGCCGCTGATGGCGCGGATCAAGGCCGAAGGCGCCAATACCCCGGCCGACCTGCTGCTCACCGTGGATGCCGGGAACCTCTGGCAGGCCGAGAAGATGGGCATCCTGCAGCCTTTCGATTCGCCGACCCTGGATGCCAACATCCCGCCGCAGTATCGCTCCGGCACCGACAGCTGGACCGGCCTGTCGCTGCGCGCACGGACCATCGCCTATTCGACCCAGCGGGTGAAGCCCGAGGAACTGTCGACCTACGAAGAGCTGGCCGATGCGAAGTGGGAAGGCCGCCTGTGCCTGCGCACCGCGAAGAAGGTCTACAACCAGTCGTTGACCGCGACCCTGATCGAGACCCATGGCGCCGAAAAGACCGAGGAAATCCTCAAGGGCTGGGTGAACAACCTGGCGACCGACGTGTTCTCCGACGACAACGCGCTGCTGCAGGCCATCGCCGCCGGCCAGTGCGACGTCGGCATCGTCAACACCTACTACTACGGCCGTATGCACAAGGACAATCCGCAGCTGCCGGTGAAGCTGTTCTGGCCGAACCAGGGCGACCGTGGCGTGCACGTCAACCTGTCGGGCATCGGCCTGACCAAGCATGCGCCGCACCCGGAAGCCGCGAAGAAGCTGGTGGAGTGGATGACCGGGCCGGACGCCCAGTCGCTGTTCGCCGGCATCAACCAGGAATTCCCGGCCAACCCGAAAGTGGCGCCGTCGCAGGAAGTGGCGGCCTGGGGTGAGTTCAAGGCCGACAGCATCCCGGTGGAAATCGCCGGCAAGCGTCAGGCCGAAGCGATCAAGCTGATGGATCGCGCCGGCTGGAACTGACCGGAATCCGGCGCCTCAACGGGCGCCGGCATCGTCCGAATGGCTGACGGAGAGTGCCTTGCCCTCACCGCTCAGCAGGCAGATGAATTCGCCGTCGGACTGCTCGCCCCGACGCAGTTGCGCGACCAGCCGCTTGCTCGCCGTCTGACCGTCGACCGAGCCTTCATAAGCTTCCTCGCGGATCGAGCCCGGCTCGATCCAGGTCTGCTGCCAGCGCTCCTGCAGCTGCGGGTCCGCGGCGACCTTGCCGATGGCCATGGCCAGGCAGGATTCGACAGGGGTGGGTTCGTCGGCCAGGGCCAGGCTGCAGAGCGGCAACAGCAGCAGGCCGGACAGGCGGCAGAGTGACGACATGGGACTTTTTCCTTGGGGACGGCGGTGGCAGAGTGGCCGATTCGACCGCTGTACCTTGCGCTTTATCCCTGCCAGGTGAGGATCGGGCGAATTCGATTTCAATGAGGGAAATTTCCGACGGCAGCCCGGCGGCACTTCCCACGACCCCCTGATGTTCTGGAAACACCCAACGCATGCGCGCCAACCGCTGGTACCCCATCACTTTCGCCGTCGCCGCCCTGGTCCTGCTGCCCATCAGCGTCCTGCTGCTGAGCTGGGCCCAGATCGACCGCGAAATCTGGTCGCACCTGTGGGAAACCCAGATGACGCGCCTGCTGGGCAATACCCTGGTGCTGGTGGCCGGCGTGGGCGTTGGCGTGAGCGTGCTGGGCGTCAGCCTGGCCTGGCTCACCAGCCTCTGCGAATTCCCCGGCCGGCGCTGGCTGGACTGGGCGCTGATGTTGCCCTTCGCGGTGCCTGCCTATGTGCTGGCGTTTGTCTTCGTCGGTCTGCTGGACTTCTCCGGCCCCGTGCAGACGCTGCTGCGCGAGTGGTTCGGCAGCGGCCTGCGGCTGCCGCGCGTACGCTCCACCGGCGGCGTGATCACGGTGCTGGTGCTGGTCTTCTATCCGTATGTCTACCTGCTCGCGCGAACCGCCTTCCTTGCCCAGGGACGCGGGCTCATGGAAGCGGCGCGGGTGCTCGGGTTGTCGCCGCTGGCGGCCTTCTGGCGCGTCGCCCTGCCGATGGCCCGGCCGGCCATCGGCGCCGGGCTGGCGCTGGCGATCATGGAGACCCTGGCGGATTTCGGCACTGTGTCGGTGTTCAACTTCGATACCTTCACCACTGCTGTCTACAAGACCTGGTACGGCTTCTACAGTCTCTCCAGCGCCACCCAGCTGGCCAGCCTGCTGTTGCTGTTCGTCATGCTGGTGCTGCTCGGCGAGCGCTACAGCCGTGGCCGCAGCGGCGTGCCCAACGAGCGTCCGCGCGGCGCGGCGCTGTACCGGCTGCACGGCTGGAAGGCCTTCGCCGCCAGCGCCTGGTGCCTGCTGGTGTTCGCCTGCGCCTTCGTCATCCCGGTGCTGCAGCTGGTGGTCTGGGTCTGGCAGAAGGGCCGCTTCGACCTCGATGAGCGCTACTGGGGCCTGATCCTGCACAGCCTCTACCTGGGCGGCTTCGCGGCGGTGCTGACGGTGGCCGTGGCGCTGCTGCTGGCTTTCGCCCGGCGCCTGTCGCCGACGCCGGCGGTGCGCTCGGCGGTGGGTATTTCCAACCTCGGCTATGCGCTGCCCGGCTCGGTGCTGGCGGTGGCGATCATGCTGGCCTTCAGCTGGCTGGACAATCACGCGGTGATCCCGCTCTCCGGCGCCCTGGGCGGCGCCGGCAAGCCGCTGCTGCTGGGCAGTCTCGGGGCGTTGCTGGTGGCCTACCTGATCCGTTTCATGGCGGTGGCCTACAACCCGCTGGAAGGCGCGCTCGCCAGGATTCGCCCGTCGCTACCGGAAGCGTCCCGCAGCCTGGGTGTCGGCGGCGCCGGCCTGTTCCTGCGCGTCTATCTGCCGCTGCTGCTGCCGGGTGCGCTGAGCGCTGCGCTGCTGGTGTTCGTCGACGTGCTCAAGGAGATGCCGGCGACCTTGCTCATGCGCCCGTTCGGCTGGGACACCCTGGCCGTGCGCGTCTTCGAGATGACCAGCGAGGGCGAGTGGGCGCGCGCCGCGCTGCCTGCGCTGACGCTGGTGCTGGTGGGCCTGTTCCCGGTGATCGGCCTGATCCGTCGCTCCGCGCGCCAGAGCGGTTCTTCGCGGCCCTGAGAATCGGCCGTCGGACAAGCTGTCCAGAGTCCTGCCATGCGACTACAATGCGCGCGTTTCGTGCGGGCCGTACTCGCGCTCCGCACCCGCCTCGCCCGGAAGGAGAACACCCATGGGACAGCGCACGCCGCTCTATGATTTGCACGTCGCCCTCGGCGCCAAGATCGTCGATTTCGGCGGTTGGGACATGCCGTTGCACTACGGTTCGCAAGTCGAAGAGCACCACCAGGTACGTCGCGATTGCGGCGTGTTCGACGTTTCCCACATGACCGTGGTCGACGTCACCGGTCCGCAGGCCAAGGAATACCTGCAGCGACTCCTGGCCAACGACGTCGAACGACTGCAGGTTCCGGGCAAGGCGCTGTACAGCGGCATGCTCAACGAACGCGGCGGGGTGGTCGACGACCTGATCGTCTACCTCGGCGTGTACGGCTATCGCGTGGTGGTCAACGCCTCCACCCGCGACAAGGACATGGCCTGGATGCAGGCCCACACCGAAGGCTTCGACGTCACCCTGACCGAGCGCGCGGACCTCGCGATGCTCGCCGTGCAGGGCCCCAACGCCCGCGACAAGACCGCCGAACTGGTCACCCCCTCGCGCGCCGCGCTGATCCGCGAACTCAAGCCCTTCCAGGGCAAGGCCGACGGTGACTGGTTCATCGCCCGCACCGGCTATACCGGCGAAGACGGCCTGGAAATCATGCTGCCGGCCGTTGAGGCGCAAGGCTTCCTCAACGACCTGGTCGGCGCCGGTATCTCCCCGGCGGGCCTGGGCGCACGCGATACCCTGCGCCTGGAAGCCGGGATGAACCTCTACGGCCAGGACATGGACGAAGACGTCACCCCGCTGGCCGCCAACATGGGCTGGACCATTGCCTGGGAACCCGAAGACCGCGACTTCATCGGCCGCAAAGCCCTGGAAGCGCAGAAGGCTGCCGGTGATGCGCCCAAGCTGGTCGGCCTGGTGCTGGAGGAGCGCGGCGTGCTGCGCGCCCACCAGGTGGTTCGCGTTGCCGGCGTCGGCGACGGCGAGATCACCAGCGGAAGTTTCTCCCCCACGCTCGGCAAGTCCATCGCCCTGGCCCGCGTGCCGGCGGCCACCGGCGACCGCGCCGAAGTGGAAATCCGTGGCAAGTGGTACCCGGTTCGCGTCGTTCAGCCGAATTTCGTGCGTCATGGCAAAGCCCTGATCTAAATTGCATGATCTAACTTAGAAGAGGGCGGCATCGCCGCCCGTCGCCCAGTCCTCGAGGAACAACAAGATGAGCAATATCCCCGCCGACCTGCGTTACGCCGCCAGCCACGAGTGGGCGCGCCTGGAAGCCGACGGTACCGTGACCGTGGGCATCTCCGACCATGCTCAGGAAGCCCTGGGCGACGTGGTCTTCGTCGAACTGCCGGAAGTGGGCAAGACCCTCGCCGCCGGCCAGGAAGCCGGTGTCGTCGAGTCGGTGAAAGCCGCTTCGGACATCTACGCCCCGGTGGGCGGCGAAGTCATCGCCGTCAACGACGTGCTGGCCGACACCCCCGAAGAAGTGAACAACGACCCGTACGGTTCCTGGTTCTTCAAGCTCAAGCCGAGCAACCCGGCCGAGCTGGACAAGCTCCTCGACGCCGCCGGCTACCGCGCTGCCAGCGACGCCGACGCGTAAGACACTGCTGTAAACACAGGCCTCGACTCGTCGGGGCCTGTTCTTTTTTACGGACCGACCTTTCGAGACCGTGGCCATGTCGAACACCCCTTCGCTTTCCCAGCTGCACCAGCCTGATGCCTTCCTCGCCCGCCACCTGGGCCCCGACGCCGCCGAGCAGCAAGCCATGCTCGATACCCTCGGGCTCGGCAACCGCGACGACCTGATCGTGCAGACGGTGCCGCCGGCGATTCGCCTGAACCGGCCGCTGGACCTGCCGACCGCCCTCGACGAACAGGGCGCGCTGGCCAAGCTGAAGGGCTATGCGGGCAAGAACGAGCTGTGGACCAGCCTGATCGGCACCGGCTACTACGGCACCCTGACCCCGACGGTGATCCTGCGCAACGTGCTGGAGAACCCGGGCTGGTACACCGCCTACACCCCGTACCAGCCGGAGATCGCCCAGGGTCGTCTCGAATCCCTGCTGAACTTCCAGCAGATGACCATCGACCTCACCGGCCTGGACCTCGCCAGCGCCTCGCTGCTCGACGAGGCCACCGCCGCCGCCGAAGCGATGGCCCTGGCCAAGCGCGTGGCCAAGGCCAAGAGCAACCTGTTCTTCGTAGACGTGCATTGCCACCCGCAGACCATCTCCGTGGTGCAGACCCGTGCCGAAGCCTTCGGCTTCGACGTGGTGGTCGACGAGGTGGACAACCTCGGCCAGCACACTGTGTTCGGCGCGCTGCTGCAGTATCCGGACACCCGTGGCGAAATCCGTGACCTGCGCGCGGTGATCGACGCGCTGCACGCGCAACAGGCCATCGCCTGCGTCGCCAGCGACCTGCTCGCGCTGCTGCTGCTCACCCCGCCGGGCGAGCTGGGCGCCGACGTGGTCCTGGGCAGCGCCCAGCGCTTTGGCGTGCCCATGGGCTACGGCGGCCCGCACGCGGCGTTCTTCGCCTGCCGCGACGATTACAAGCGCGCCATGCCGGGCCGCATCATCGGTGTGTCCAAGGACGCCCGTGGTAACACCGCGCTGCGTATGGCACTGCAGACCCGCGAGCAGCACATCCGTCGCGAGAAGGCCAACTCCAACGTCTGCACCTCGCAGGTGCTGCTGGCCAACATCGCCAGCCTGTACGCCGTCTACCACGGCCCGCAGGGCCTCAAGCGCATCGCCCAGCGCGTGCACCGGCTGACCTCCGTGCTGGCTGCCGGCCTGACCGCCAAGGGCGTGAAGGTCGTCAACCAGCACTTCTTCGACACCCTGACCCTGGACGTCGGCGCCCAGCAGCAGGCCATCGTCGAGCGCGCCCGCGCCGCCCGCGTGAACCTGCGCATCGTCGGCGAAGACCGCCTGGGCGTGAGCCTGGACGAAACCAGCAGCGCCGACACCCTCGCCAGCCTGTTCGACATTGTCCTCGGTGCCGGCCACGGCCTGGACGTCGCCCAGCTCGACGCCGGCAAGGTTGCCGACGGCATCCCCGCCGCCCTGCAGCGCAGCAGCGACTACCTGAACCATCCGGTGTTCAACCGCCATCACAGCGAAACCGAGATGCTGCGCTACTTGCGCCAGCTCGAGGGCAAGGATCTGGCGCTGAACCAGTCGATGATCCCGCTGGGCTCCTGCACCATGAAGCTCAACGCCACCAGCGAGATGATCCCGATCACCTGGCCGGAGTTCGCCAGCCTTCACCCCTTCGTGCCGCGCGAGCAGGCAGAGGGCTACCGCCTGATGATCGAGGAGCTGGAAAGCTGGCTGTGCGCGATCACCGGCTTCGACGCCATCTGCATGCAGCCCAACTCCGGCGCCCAGGGCGAGTACGCCGGCCTGCTGGCGATCCGCAAGTACCACGAGAGCCGTGACGATGCGCACCGCAACATCTGCCTGATCCCGTCCTCGGCCCACGGCACCAACCCGGCCTCGGCGATCATGGCGAGCATGCGCGTGGTCATCGTCGAGTGCGACAAGGGCGGCAATGTCGACCTGGAGGACCTCAAGCGCAAGGCGGCCGAAGCCGGCGAGCAGCTGTCCTGCCTGATGATCACCTACCCGTCGACCCACGGCGTGTACGAGGAAGGCATCCGCGAAATCTGCGAGGTCATCCACAGCCACGGCGGCCAGGTCTACATGGACGGCGCCAACCTCAACGCCCAGGTCGGCCTGGCGCGCCCGGCGGACATCGGCGCCGACGTGTCGCACATGAACCTGCACAAGACCTTCTGCATTCCCCACGGCGGTGGCGGCCCGGGCATGGGCCCGATCGGCGTGAAGAAGCACCTCGCGCCCTTCGTCGCCAACCACCCGGTGATCCGCATCGAAGGTCCGAACCCGCTGAACGGCGCTGTCAGCGCCGCGCCCTGGGGCAGCGCGAGCATCCTGCCGATCAGCTGGATGTACATCGCCATGATGGGCCCGCAGCTGGCCGACGCCACCGAAGTGGCGATCCTCAATGCCAACTACCTGGCCCAGCAGCTCGATGGCGCCTTCCCGGTGCTCTACCGTGGCCGCAACGAGCGCGTCGCCCACGAGTGCATCCTCGACCTGCGCCCGCTCAAGGCGCAGACCGGGATCAGCGAGGAAGACGTGGCCAAGCGTCTGATGGACTACGGCTTCCACGCGCCGACCATGTCCTTCCCGGTGCCCGGCACGCTGATGGTGGAGCCCACCGAGAGCGAGTCCAAGCACGAGCTGGACCGCTTCATCGAGGCGATGCTGTCGATCCGTGCGGAAATCGCCAAGGTCGAGACCGGCGAATGGCCGGCCGAGGACAACCCGCTCAAGCGCGCGCCGCACACCCTGGCGGACGTCACCGGGCTGTGGGACCGCCCCTACCAGATCGCCGAAGCGGTGACCCCGACCGAGCACACCCGCGCCTTCAAGTACTGGCCGGCGGTGAACCGCGTGGACAACGTCTACGGCGACCGCAACCTGTTCTGTGCCTGCGTGCCGGTGGATGACTACCGCGAGTGATCAGTGCGCCGAAGTGAACGTGCGCTGAACTGAAAAAGCCGCCTTCGGGCGGCTTTTTCATTGGGCTTTCCCCAGGAGCGAGCTTGCTCGCGAATGGAGTTCCCGGCGGCGCAGGCGCTGGGCGGGTTCGCGAGCAATAACGAAGGCGTCCCCCTCGCTCCTACGCGACGGGGCAGGTCGAAGCGAATCCCAGAGCCGTAGGGCGGATAACCCGGAACGGGTAATCCGCCGGAAGCGCCACGGCGGATAACGCTGGCGCGTTATGCGCCCTACCAGAGCCTGCCGAGGGCACGACGTAGGATGGTGTGGAGCGCAGCGATACCCATCAGCTTCCGTGCGCCGACAGCATGGGTATCGCTACGCTCCACCCATCCTACAAAGCGGGTCAGGTGCGCAGGTGGCTTTCCATCAGGCCAATGGCGTCGCGCCAACGCAGCCAGAGGTTGCCCTGCCAGTCCATCACCGGCAGCGCCTCGCCGAGCAACTGCTGCATCCGGCGGCGCGGCAGGCGGGCGTCGTGGTTGAACTGGTCACGCAGGGTGGGCACCACTTCGTTGGTCAGCCACTGGCGCAGGCTGCGGTTCTCCGGGTGGTAGCAGTAGACCAGCAGCAGGGCATAGAGGCCGCTTTCACTGATCAGCAGTTCCGGCTGGGAGTAGCCAGCGAGGCGCTCATGGCGGTGCTGGTCGCCGTCCAGGCGCTTGAGGAAGGGCCCGGTGATCTTGTAGCTGAGCAGCTTGCCGAGGTCCCGCGCTACGAACCACGCCTGCTGCTCGATCAGCAGGGCACGTAGCTGGCGGTTATAGCGGATGAAGGAAGTCGGGATCAGGCCGTCATCGGCCGGGGAAATCGAAAGGTTCATGCTGGAGCTCCTTGCTGAATCAAGAAGCCGCCGCCCGAAACTGCCGAAGGAGGGAGGCGGACCGTGCAAGGGTAGAAAACCGGCTCTAGTTACCAAAGACCGGCCGGACCGAAGTCCGCCTCGCACGGCCGCCATAGACAGCAAAGCGAACCCGGCACCGAAGTGGTGCCGGATTGCCCCTGCTATTGCGACAGTAACTAGAAGTCAGGTTTCTACGCCTGGCCACGATGACGCTGTGGCAGGGCGAAACGCTAAGCAGTGGGCTCGTAGGACCGCAACGCCGCGGCAGTGTAGGGGGCTTCCCAAGCATCCCGCAGCGGCATTACCGCATCGGTGGCGTGGCTTTCAGGAACTGCGAGGCTGTCGGGTATTTCCGCGCGAAAACCCTTGCGCCGAGCTTCCCTGTAGGAGCGCGCCATGCGCGCGATCGCGGGCGTGGCCCGCTCCTACAGGTTGAATCCGCTGCGTGCCGTTCGACGGCGCAACGTGGCGCTCGCGGCAGGCGCGTTTTCGAGAGGGGCGCTGGTGCCTGCGGCGGGACTCAGGGCTTGAGCTGCAAGCGGCCGATCAGGCGGATCAGGAACACGAACAGCAGGATCATCAGTACGTTGCTGAGCATGCCGATCAGGTTGTAGACGGCCGAGGGTAGCAGCGAGTAAATCTCGAGGCCAACCACGCTGAGCAGGCGGCTGAGCAGCCAGAAACCTTCACTGACGATCAGCAGGATCAGGGTGATCTTCAACGGCTGGATGGGATCGTTCATGGGACACTCCGTGTCGTAGGCGGAGTGTCAGTAGAACACAGCCCGCACCACTTGGCGTGGCCCGCGGCGAGCGCCATGGGCCACGCCGGTGGGTGTCACTGGGCGGGTGCGTCATCGCGGCGGACGAGGATGGCGTTGGCCAGTTCCATGTCGCTGTGGTCCTGCAGCGCGGCGTCGTCGCTGCGCAGGCGGGTGAGGGCGGCTTCCAGGTAGGGGCCGCGGATGGCGCCGTCACTGGCGACGAAGGCGCTCGCATCGTCCTGCGCGGCGACGATCAGCTTGTCGTGCTTGAAGGTCAGGTAGGTCGACGCCGTGGTGGCGCCGGACGAGATGACGTCGCGCCAGAAGTCGCCGTCGGCCATGGCCGAGGCAACGGGCAGGGCGATCAGGGCAAAGGCCGTGGCCAGTTTCGCGGTACGCATCGGGTACACCTCCGCAAGGTCCGTGTACAGGTGAGAGGCGCGGCGACTGGCGGGAGTTCCAACTTTCCGGCGACGGCCTGCGCGAGTGGTCGCTCGCGCAGGCCGTTTCGATCAGCGCTGGGCGGCGAGGATTGCCGAGGCCAGCTCGGTATCGCTGGCTTGCGCCAGGGCAGGGTCGGCGCTGCGCATCTGCTGCAGCGTGGCTTCCAGGTAGGGGCCACGGATGGCGCCATCGGTGGCGATGAAGCTGGCGGCGTCGTCCTGGGCCGGGCCGATCAGCTTGTGGTCGTCACGGCTGGTCAGGTAGCTCGAGGCGGTGGTGGCGCCGGAGGTCAGGACCGAGCGCCAGAAGTCGCGATCTTCGGCCATGGCACAGGTGAGGGGGAGCAGGGTGAGGGCTACGACAGCAGGGACAGAACGGCGACGCATGATGGTTCCTTGAGTGATTGCGCGCCACTCAGAGCATCGGAATATTCCGCGGTTCCATCCTGTCGTCGGAAATGTCTGTCGTCGGAGCTGCCGGTCTTCAGCGCTATCTGTCGCCGGACGATCACTCGCGCTTGAGCGAGGGGTCGTCCGGGTTCTGCTGCTCCAGCTCTGCCGTAAGTTGCTGCACCTTCTGGAACTGCCCGGACTCACGCAGGTAGTCGAGCAGCACCAGGCGTGCCGCGCGGTTGGCCGGGTGTTTCTGCAGCAGGATCTCCAGCTCGTGGCTGGCGCCGTCGGCATCCCCGCTGTCATGCAGGGCAATGGCCAGGACATAGCGGAGCTGGTCGTCGTCCGGGGCCAGGCGTACTGCTTCGCGCAGCTCTTTCAGGGCCTGCGGGCGTTGCCCCTGGCGGATCAGGGCGAGGCCGTTGACGTGGTGCAGCAGCCCGGATGCCGGGTTCTGTCGCAGGGCTTCGTCGAGCAGCTGGCGAGCGTCCGCCTGGCGCCCGTTGGCCTCCAGCCACTGGATCAGGGTGACCGTGGCCGGCAGGAATGCCGGGTTGCGGGCAATGGCGGCGCGCAGGGCGGGCTCCACCTTTTCCGGCCGGTTGGTGCGCTGGTAGAGCATGGCGAGGTTGAGGTTCGCCTCGGCGCGTTCGCTCAGGTCGTTCTGCACCGCCTCGTATTCGCCCAGGCCTTTGTCCAGCGCGGCGTCGAGACCGGAGCGGGCCTGTGGTGGCAGCTGCGCCAGTTGCCAGGCGGCGGCGATGCGGACGGCGCGGATCGGATCGGACAGCAGCGGCGCCAGCAGGGTCGGCAGCACCATGGCCTGCTGCGGGCCGTTGGCGAGCGGCAGGAGCACGTTGATGGCGGCGGTACGTACCTGCGGGTCGGCATCCTTCAGGGCCAGCGCGGCCAGTTCCAGCGAACGCTGGCTGGGATAGCTGGGCAGCTCGGCGATCAGCGTGGCGCGGCGGATCGCCGGCAGGCTGGCGTCGGCCAGCAGCAGATGCAGGGCGCGGGAGGCACCGGGCTTGCCATTTCGGGCTTTCCACAGGGTGTCGTCATAGCGCGGGACGGGATTGCTGGAGGCGTTGGCCTTGGCCGGCAGTTCACTGGCGTACCACTGGCGGAACTGGTCGCTGATCTTCTTCGCCGGGGTGTCCTTGTGGCAGGCCAGGCAGGCATCCGGTGCGCCGATGTGCCGCGCATGCGCCGGGTTGGGCAAGGTGAAGCCATGGTCGTGGCGGTAGTCGTTGACCATGTAGTAGCGCCCCGGCATGTGGCAGGACGTGCACTGCGCGCCAGGGGTGCCGGGCTGGTGGTGGGTGTGCTCGGGGGAGTCGTAGTTCTTCGCCTGCAGGCCCTTGCCGTCGATCTGCGGACGCACTGCCTTGCCGGCGGTGTTGTGGCACTGCAGGCAGACGCCGTTGCCCGGCGCTTTCAGCTCGCCGCTGTGGGGGTTGTGGCAGTCGGTACACTGCACGCCTTTGGCGAACATCTTGCTCTGGGTGAAGGAGCCCCACTCGAAGACCTCGTCCTTGATCTTGCCGTCGATCTCGTAGAGCTCGCGGGTCAGGGTGCTGGGCAGGTAGTCGTCCATGAAACGGTGGCTGTTCTGGTAGCCGTCGCCCAGTGGCGCGCGGCGGGCGTGGCAGCGTGCGCAGGTCTCGACGATGGTGCTCTGGCTGGCGTTCTGCAGCGGCACATCGAAGCCCCTGGCGGCGTTGCCGTCGGGCTTCTGTGCCCATTCCAGGTGCTTGGACGCCGGGCCGTGGCAGGCCTGGCAGCCGACGCCAAGGCTGTTCCAGTGGCTGGCGAAGCTGTCGGTCTTCGCATCGTAGTTGCGCTTGAAACCGGTGGTGTGGCACTCGACGCACATGAAGTTGGCGTTCTGCGCGGGGCGGGTCCAGTGCAGCTCGTCCTTGAAGTCGATGCGCTGGCCTGGCATCAGCTGGAACCACTGGTGCTTGCGGCTATCCCAGGCGACGCCGAGGGCCTGCAGGCGGCCACCCGGATACGCCAGCAGATACTGCTGCAGCGGTTCGAAGCCGAAGGTGTAGGCGACCTTGAAATCCGCCGGCTTGCCGTCGGCGCCGGGGGTGTTGACCCAGTACTCGCCGTCCTTGCGGAAGAAGCGGCTGGTCTCGGTCTCGCCCTTGAAGGTGACATTGGCGAAGTCGCCCAAGACGTTGCCTTCGGTTGCCGGTTTCATCGCCTGCTGGTGATGGGAGCCCTGCCAGTCCTTGATCTGCGACTGGTGGCAGCCGCTGCAGGTGGCTTCATCCACCAGCGTCGCGGTTTGTGCCGCCGGTGTCGGCGCAGCGGGCTTCGCCGTGCTGGCCGGAATCGCTGGGTGGCCGCTGGGCAGTTGGACGCCGTTGTCCTGTTCGACCCAGATCCACGCCCCGATGGTAGCCAGGAGCAGTGCCCCGACGACGACGGCGAGCCAGGCGCGACGCAATCCTTCGGGCTGCGCGGCGGCGGGAGCGGGGGCAGAGACGGTGCGAGGCTTCTTGGTCTTGTGGCGCATGGACATCCGTTGTTCCGCGGCAACTCCGTGGGTACAGGAGCTTCCGCGAGCCGGTGGGAGCTGTCAACGCGGGCGGGCCTCATTTCTGGTGGCTGGCGGCCCGCCACTACGTCGGGGTCAGGGCTGGCGAATCTCGGCGACCCTTGCGCTATCGACCTTCACATCGGGATTGCCGAACTGCGCGGTCAGGTAGTTCACCAGGGTGGCGATCTGCTCGTCGTTCAGCGTGCCGGCAAAGCCGGGCATGAACACGTCGTCATTGCCCACCTTGCGATGCACGCCGCCGAGCACCACCTGCACCAGGTTGTCCGGCTGCAGGGCACCCACCGCGCTGTTTTTCAGCAGCATCGGGTAGTAGCCGTCCTTCACCCCCTCGCCGCTCCAGGAATGGCAGCTGGCGCAGTTGCCCAGGTAGAGGCGCGCGCCGTCATCGTGCTTTTGCGCAGCGAAGTCCTGGCCGCGCAGGGTGACCAGATCGTCCGCCGGTTGGCCCCAGGCGAAGCGCGCCTTGCGTTCGCCATCGCTGACCTCCGGAACACTGCGCAGGTAGCTGGCGATGGCCTGCAGGTCGGCGTCGGTCATGTACTGGAAGCTGTGCTCCACCGCCTCCGCCATGGGGCCGGCGGCCTGCGCCTTTCCCGGTACGCGACCGGTCTTGAGGTACTGCACGATCTCCGCGTCGCTCCAGCCGCCGATGCCGCTGTGGGTGTCGGGGGTGATGTTGAAGGCATACCAGCCGCCAAGTGCCGCGCCGGCGAGGAAGCCGGTGCCGCGTTCGTCCGTGGCCTTCTCCTGGAACGCCAAGCCTCGCGGCGTGTGGCAGGTGCCGCAGTGGGCCAGGCCCTGGACCAGATAGGCGCCACGGTTCCAGGCCGGGCTCTGCTTCGGGTTGTTCTGGTAGATCGCATCGTCGTGGAATAGCAGGTTCCAGATCGCCAGCGGCCAGCGCATGTCCAGCGGCCAGGTGATGTCGGAATCCTGGTTGGGCTGCGCGACCGCCTGTACGCCGCCTTCGAGGAACCAGGCGTAGAGCGCCTTCATGTCCTCGTCGGTGATCTTCGAATAGGCGGTGTAGGGCATCGCCGGATAGAGCCGCGTGCCGCCCTTGGCCACGCCTTCGCGCACGGCACGGGCGAAGTCGTCGTAGCTGTAGCTGCCGATGCCGGTCTTCGGGTCGGGGGTGATGTTGGTGGAGTACACCGCACCCAGTGGCGTGGCCAGCGGCAGGCCGCCGGCGAAGGGCTTGCCGCCCGGCGCGGTGTGGCAGGCCGCGCAGTCGCCGGCGCGGGCGAGGTATTCGCCACGTTGCAGCAACTCCGCCGGCGCCGGGTCGAGGGCCTTGGCGGCATGGGTGGCCAGCGGTGTGGCCAGCAGGGCGAGCAGCAGGAGAGGTTTCATGCCTTGGTCTCCCGCTTCAGGTGCTCGGCCAGGCGCAGGGCCAGGGCGGCGATGGTCAGGGTGCAGTTCACCGAGCCGACGGTGGGCATCACGCCGCTGCTGGCGATGAACAGGTTGGGGTGGTCGTGGCTGCGGCACTGGGCATCCACTACCGAGTCCTTCGGGTCCGCGCCCATCAGCACGGTGCCGGTGATGTGGTTGTTGTTGGCGAAGCTGTCGTCGTACCTGACCTCCTCGCCGCCCAGCAGCTTGGCCGCGTGGGCGTACACCTCGCGGGTGTGCACCGCGCTCTTGCGCACGTAGTCGTCCATCGCATAGGTGAACTCGGGCTTGGGGATGCCCGCCGCGTCGCGCTCGGTGGCGCTGGGCACGATGCGGTTCTGCGGGTGTGGGAGGATTTCGTGGAAGCTGTCGAAGCGCACGAAACGCGCGGCGCGGTCGCGGATCTTCGCCTCCAGGTCATGGCCCAGCAGCAGCGGCCCGTGGCGGATCAGTTCGGCGGCCACCTGGTCGGTGCGCGAGAGGTTGGACAGGTGGATCTTCTTCGACGCGTACTCGCTGCGGAAGGCGCCGTCGCGGAAGCCCACCATGGAGGTCATCTCCTGCGGCCCACGCCCAGGCCAGAGCTTCTCGTCGGCGTAGAACTGCACGGCGGTTCCGGGGTGGTCCATGAGGTTGCGGCCGACCATGTCCGAGCTGTTGCCAACCGCGGACATCAGCATCAGCTTGGGCGTCTCGATGCCGTTGGCGGCGAGGATGAAGGTGTCGGCTTCGACCCGCACTTCGTTGCCCTGCGGGTCCTTGTACAGCGCTGCGACTATCTGGCCGCCGTCGCCTTTCTCCAGCTTGAACACCACCGCGTTGTCGATCAGCCGCGCGCCAGCGGCCTCGGCCTTTTCGACGTGGACGATGCCGTTGTACATGGCGCCGATGGGGCAGATCGGCATGCAGTTGTTGTTGCCGCAGCAGGTCGGCCGGCCATCGTAGGGGCGGCTGTTGCGCGCCACCGGCTCGGTGACCACGCGGTAGCCGTTGGCGTTGAGCAAGGTCTTGATGCGCTGCTCGTTCCACGACAATGGCAGCGGCGGCATCGGGTAGGGTTGGCTGCGGGGCGAGTCGAGCTCTTCATCGCCGGGGCCCCAGACGCCCAGTTCCTCCTCGGCGCGTTGGTACCAGGGCTCCAGCTCTGCGTACTCGATGGGCCAGTCGCGGCCCACGCCGTAGAGGCTGAGCAGCTTGAAGTCGTTGGGCAGGAAGCGCCAGGCGGACGCCGCCCAGTGCCAGGTGGTGCCGCCCACGGCGCGGATGTACTGCACGTCGTAGGGGTGTTCGCCCTTCTGGATGAGGTAGTGGTTGTCCGGCTTGAACTGCGGATGCGGCGCGTGCGCGCTGGACGGGTAGGGCGCCTGGTTGTCGGATTTGTCCGCCTGGTTGCGGAAGCGCTCGACGATCTCCCAGCGGCCCATGCGCGGGCCGGCTTCGAGGATCAGCACGTCCTTGCCGGCCAGCGCCAGCTGATGGGCGACCAGGGCGCCGGCCACTCCGGAGCCGACCACCACGAAATCCGCGCGTTGCGTCTCGGCCATGCTCATGCCCCCCGCTCGGTAGGCTGCGCTGCCCAGAAGCCCGGCTTGTTCGGGCAGTAGCTGCGGATCACCAGCACGTCGTCCACCGCACGGAACATCAGCGCCTGCTCGTAGGTGACGACCGTGGCGCTGGTGTCATCGCCGACCTGCCCCAGGTACCAGCCGCCGAGGATCTGCCGGGCCAGCCACTGCTGGCGCTCGTTCCAGCTGTCCGGGGCGTCGCCCAGGCGCTCGAGCAGCTCGGCCAGGCTCTGCTTGAGCGCGGTGTCGCGCTGCGCCAGGGCCTGGAACAGGCGCTGGCCGATGCGCGGGTCGAGGTTGCTGCGCCCGGTGAGGCGCTGGGATAGGGTCATGAAGCTTTCCAGCTCCTTCTCGGCCTGAGGCGTCAGCGCGGCCCAGGTGCGCGCGGCGGGGCTGAGCAGCACACCGCCGAGGGCGGCACTGGCGCAGGCCACCGCCAGCAGGCGGCGACGAGAAAGGGGGAAGGCGGGCAGCTGTGCCTCGGACATGACGACCTCTCTTGCAACAGGCGAACGGTTGGGGAGCGCGGTCTGTCGCCGCTTGAATCGGGTATTGGTCGGCCAGGGTGGCGATACCTTGCCCAGGCCCTTAGTATTGCCGCTTGTTCAGATTCTGCCGGGCGATTGCTCCTGCCGGCGGCCCACCCCGGAGCCGCGCCGCAGAGCCTCACCGACCGGCTTTTGGGTGAAACCGCAGCGATGAAACAGTACCTCGACCTCATGCGCCACGTGCGCGAACACGGCACCTTCAAGAGCGACCGCACCGGCACCGGCACCTACAGCGTGTTCGGCCACCAGATGCGTTTCGACCTCGCCGAAGGCTTCCCGCTGGTGACCACCAAGAAGTGCCACCTCAAATCGATCGTCCATGAGCTGCTGTGGTTCCTCAAAGGTTCGACCAACATCGCCTACCTGAAGGAAAACGGCGTTTCGATCTGGGACGAGTGGGCCGACGAAAACGGCGACCTGGGCCCGGTCTACGGCTACCAGTGGCGCTCCTGGCCGGCGCCGGACGGTCGCCACATCGACCAGATCGCCAACCTGATGCAGATGCTGAAGAACAACCCGGATTCGCGCCGCCTGATCGTCTCCGCGTGGAACCCCGCGCTGATCGACGAAATGGCCCTGCCGCCGTGCCACGCGCTGTTCCAGTTCTATGTGGCCGACGGCAAGCTCAGCTGCCAGCTGTACCAGCGTTCGGCCGACATCTTCCTCGGCGTGCCCTTCAACATCGCCAGCTACGCGCTGCTGACCCTGATGGTCGCGCAGGTCGCCGGGCTGCAGCCCGGCGAATTCATCTGGACCGGCGGCGACTGCCACCTGTACGCCAACCATCTGGAGCAGACCGACCTGCAGCTGACCCGCCAGCCGCTGCCGTTGCCCACCATGAAGATCAACCCCGAGGTGAAGGACCTGTTCGACTTCCGCTTCGAGGACTTCGAGCTGGTCGGCTACGAAGCTCACCCGCACATCAAGGCACCGGTCGCTGTCTGACCTGTCCTCGATGAAGAAAAGGCCGGCGCAATGCCGGCCTTTTTGTTTCTGCCCCGCCAAGAGTCAGTGAGATGCCCTTCGTAGGAGCGAGCTTGCTGGGCCCCGGTGATCCATGGCAAAACCATTCACTCGGTGAATAACTGTTTCGCCTGGCGGTACAAGGTTTCATGAGGCTGCGTCCCATTGCTATGCTCCCCCGGCTGGCCGCCGAACGGTGGCCTACGGATTTTCCGCACTACAACGACAAGACCGGGGACCGTCATGCAGCCTTTCAGCTTCGCCACCACCGCGCAGATCCTCTGCGAAAGTGGCTCCGCCGCCCGCCTGGGTGAACTCTGCCGCGAGCGCGGCGCCCAGCGCGTGCTCATCGTCACCGACCCCGGCATCACCCGCCTGAACATGCTCGACGGCGTGCTGCCAGGCTTCGCCGCCGCCGGCGTGGCAGTGGAAGTCTTCGACCAGGTGCTGGCCGACCCACCGGAAAGCATCGTGCTGGAAGCCTCTGACCAGGCGCGCCGGATGGCCGCGCAGCTGGTGGTCGGCTTCGGCGGCGGCAGCTCGATGGACGTTGCCAAGCTGGTGGCGTTGCTGGCGCACCCGCTGGCGACACAATGCCTGAAGGATGTCTTCGGCGTCGGCAACGCCCGTGGCCCGCGCCTGCCGCTGATCCAGGTGCCGACCACCGCCGGCACCGGCTCGGAAGTGACGCCGATCGCCATCGTCACCACCGGCGAGACCACCAAGATGGGCGTCGTCAGCCCCTACCTGCTGCCGGACCTGGCTGTGCTCGACGCCGACCTCACCCTCGGCCTGCCGTCAGCGGTCACCGCCGCCACCGGCATCGACGCCATGGTTCACGCCATCGAGGCGTACACCAGCAAGCTGAAGAAGAACCCGCTGTCCGACCTGCTGGCCCGCGAGGCCCTGCGCCTGCTGGCGCTGAACCTCGACGAAGCGGTGCACAACGGCCGCAACCGCGAGGCGCGCCAGGCCATGCTGCTGGGCGCGTGCCTGGCCGGGCAGGCCTTCGCCAACGCCCCGGTAGCCGCCGTGCACGCGCTGGCCTACCCGCTGGGCGGGCACTTCCATATTCCGCACGGCCTGAGCAATGCGCTGGTCCTGCCCGAGGTGATCCGCTTCAATGCGCCCAACGCCGGCCCGCTCTATGCCGAGCTGGCGCCGCTGCTGCTGGGCGAGCGCCTGCGCAGCGATGCCGACCGCACCGAGCAGTTCATTGCCGAGCTGGCCGACCTCAGCCCGCGCAGCGGCCTGCCGTCGCGCCTGCGCGATGCCGGCGTGCCGGAGGACAGCCTGCCGCGCCTGGCCGCCGATGCGATGTTGCAGCAGCGCCTGCTGGTGAATAATCCCCGCGAAGTCAGCGAGAGCGACGCGCTGGCCATCTACCGAGCCGCCTTCTGAGAACCCGATGAGCGAACAGCACCCCAGCCGCGCCGACTACGCGCACTTCCAGCCGATCACCACGCGCTGGCACGACAACGACATCTACGGCCACGTGAACAACGTGACCTACTACGGCTTCTTCGACACGGCGGTGAATACCTACCTGATCGAGCGCGGCGGCCTGGATATCCACGACGGCGACGTGGTGGGCTTCGTGGTCAGTTCGAGCTGCGACTACTTCGCGCCGGTGGCCTTCCCCGAGCGCATCGAGGTCGGCCTGCGGATCGGCAAGCTGGGCAACAGCTCGGTGCAGTACGAACTGGCGATCTTCCGCGAGGGCGATGAACTGGCCTGCGCGGCGGGCAAGTTCGTGCATGTGTTCGTGGATCGGGCGAGCAACCGGCCGGTGTCGATTCCGGCGCCGCTGCGCGAGGCGATGGAAGTGCTGGTTCGAGGCTGACCTCAAGGGGCGGACGTCTCACCAGCCCATCGGATAATGCTCGATGCGGCAGGGCCGGCTGTTGCCGTCGCCCTTGCAGATGCCGTCCAGGTACTGGTAGCGCATCCACACCCGTTGCCCGGCCGCAGGCCAGTGCTGGCGCGGGATGCGGCTCTGCCAGTCGGCGCTTTCCGGTTCGAAGGCGATGACCTCGCCCGGGCTCGGGCACTCGGTGCCCGCCGAGCGCGGCTTGGCCGAAGCGACCCGGCCTTCCAGCCCGCGCACGGGCAGCTTGAGCGCTCCGGTGATTTCCACTTCCAGCTGGCAGACCTGCCAGTCCCCGGCGTACGCGGGCTGCGCGGCGCAGAGCGTCAGCAGCAGTCCGGCGGCAGCAAGAGCTTTCACGAGTAACTCCTTGTCGGCAGTGATCCCTCCCCGGCAAGCCTATACCAGACTCGCGGGATGACACGGGGCTTGTCCCGGGCGGCGCGTCCGGCCTATGCTGGCGGCCGGTCGGCAGTTCACCCAGGCGTCGCCGCCTCCGTATGGAGAGCGCTAAACCTGCCGCGCGGTTCCCCGCATGTTTGACGATCCGACACACTTTCCCCAGTGCCGCATCGGAATGGCGACCCCCGATAACCTCCCGCGCGAGGTCTTGGCACGCAACGAGGATTGCACTGTGTCCAGGCAACGCTTGCCCTATCACGCCCCCGACATCTCCGCGCTGGCGAAATCGCTGGCGCGCCAGCTCGACGAATCGCCCGAGCGCCCCGGTCATGTCGAACTGCTCAACCTGCTCGCCCGCGCGGTGGGTTTCCGCAACTACCAGGCGCTGCGCGCCAGTCATCAGGCGCAGACGCGACTGGCCCGCGAAGCCGAGCCTGAAGCCGTGGTGGATTTTCGCCGCGTCGAGCAATGGCGGCGCTACTTCGATGACTCCGGCTGCCTGCAGCGCTGGCCGAAGAAGCACAGCCACCGCGAGGCGTGCCTCTGGGTGCTGTGGTCGCGACTGCCGGCACGGCAGCGCTGGAGCGAGAAGGAGCTCAACGAACGGCTGCGCGCCCAGGAATGTCTGGGCGACCACCTCCTGCTGCGAAGGGCGCTGGTGGACGGCGGTTGGCTCACGCGTACCCCGGATGGCGGTGAGTACCGGCGCGTCGAGCGACGTCCGCCGGCCGAGCTGGGCGCGCTGTTGTCCTGTTTGCCAGCCTGCGCCTGAAGCTGAAGGCCTGAACGAAAAAGCCCGCCAATAGGCGGGCTTTTTCACAAGGGCATCCGTCAGTCGTCGTGATGCTTGTGTTTGTGCTTGTAGTGGCCTTTGCCCTTGTGATGGCTCTTGCTGCCACTGTGGTGGTCATCGTCGTTATCGTCGGCCAGGTGGTTGCCCAGTGCGCCGCCGGCTGCACCACCCAGGCCCGCGCCGATGGCGCCGCCGGTGGAGCCACCGACCTTGTTGCCGATGACCGAGCCGCCGGCTGCGCCCAGGCCGCCGCCGATGGCCGCCTCGGTCTTGTTGCCGTTCTTCGCGCCCATCGCGCCGCCAGCCGCACCGCCTACGCCAGCACCGATGGCCGCACCGGTGGAGCCGCCCAGGGCGCCGCCGACCACGTTGCCGAGGGCGCCACCGATACCGCCGCCAATGGCGGTCTTGGTGTCATCGGCCACGGCGTGGCTGGCCAGCAGGGCCAGTGCCAGAACAGAAAGAGTCTTACGCATGTTGCGAACCTGAAAGTAGGAATTATCGGGAGAATTGTCCCGCACACAAAACAGCCGGGCAATCAGGCCCGGCTGTCAGTCGTCGTTTCCGTGGACTGATCGCGGTTAGAGCTACCGCGGGTCAATCCCAGTCGCGACGGTGGTGCTTGTGCTTGTACCAGCCACGATGGCGACCGTTGTCGTGCCAGCGGCGATCATAGTGGCGATGGTCGTCGTAACGGGCACGACGGTAGCCGTGACGGTAATCGTCATCATCGTCGTCGCGGTTGTTGTCGGCGTAGTGGTTGCCCAGTGCGCCGCCGGCGCCGCCACCCAGGGCCGCACCGATCAGGCCGCCGGTGGTACCACCCATCTTGTTGCCGATCACCTGGCCGCCGGCAGCGCCCAGGCCGCCACCGATGGCGGCTTCTGTCTTGTTGCCGTGGCGGGCACCGACCGCGCCACCGGCCGCACCGCCCAGACCACTACCAATGGCGGCGCCGGTGCTGCCACCGACCGACTGGCCGATGACCGAACCCAATACCCCGCCCAGGGCGCCACCGACGCCGGCACGGGTGTCGCCGTCCGCGTAGGCGGTGCCACCGACCAGCGCAAGAGACAACAGGAGCATCGAGGAGTACTTCATAGAGAGGATCTCTCTGTGGGGATGTTGGAAGCGATCCTCGGGTCGTGCGAAGGCTCTGACAAGGGGGTTCCGACGAGTAACACGACTTTCATCAAATATTGCAAGTATTTGATTTATGGTCAGAACTTTTTCGATTTCGGGCGGTCTGAGTGTTATTCCAGGGTTCCATTTGTGAGGTGTTTTTCTCACAAATTGCCATTGAAATGATGGCTTTTCACGGGGGCTGCCCTGGCCCTTCCGAGTTTACCTTTCATCCCTTTCTGATGTGACGCAAATCCAGCGGATTTTTCGCAGGATGGCCTTCTGCTGCGCGCACGAAGTCCCCTTGTAGGAGCGGGCCATGCCCGCGATCGCGCCCATGGGGCGCTCCTGCAAGGAGTATCGAAGCGTCAGGTCGTCAAACGATCCGCAGGCTCGGCCGCGCCTTCTCGAAGCGGATGGCGACGAACTTCGAGGTCGGCGTGTGGCTGCCCACGCCGTGGCTGTCCAGCGGCACCAGCGGATTGGTTTCCGGGTAATAGGCCGCGGCCTGGCCGGCGGGGATGTCGTAGGCCAGGAGGGTGAAACCGCTGACGCGGCGATCCACGCCATCGGACCAGAGCGACACCATGTCTACCTTCTCGCCGGGCTCGAAGCCCAGGCGGCGGATGTCGGCCTCGTTGGCGAACACCACCTCGCGATGACCGCGCACGCCGCGGTAGCGGTCGTCCAGGCCATAGATGGTGGTGTTGTACTGGTCGTGGGAACGCAGCGTCTGCAGGATCAGGTGCGGCTCCTGGCCGGTCTCGCGGATCTTCGCGTGGACCAGGTCGGCCGGCAGCGGATGGTGGTGGAAGTTGGCCTTGCCGCTGGCGGTGTTCCAGCGCCGCGAACCGGCCGAGTTGCCCAGGTGGAAGCCGCCGGGATTGGCCACGCGGCGATTGAAGTCGCTGAAGCCGGGAATGGTATCGGCGATCAGGTCGCGGATGCGGTCGTAGTTGGCGATCATCGCGTCCCAGTCCACCGGGTGGTTGCCCAGGGTGGCCTTGGCGATGCCGGCGATGATGGCGGGCTCGGAACGCATCTGCTTCGACGACGGCTCCAACTGGCCAAAGGACGCGTGGATCATGCTGAAGGAATCTTCCACGGTCACGGCCTGCGGGCCGTCGGCCTGACGGTCGATGTCGGTGCGGCCCAGGCACGGCAGGATCAGCGCGTCGCCGCCCACGGTGAGGTGGCTGCGGTTGAGCTTGGTGCTGATCTGCACGGTCAGCGCGCAGCTCTGCAGGGCACTGTGGGTGCGCGGGCTGTCCGGGGTCGCCTGGGCGAAGTTGCCGCCCAGGCCGATGAACACCTTCGAGTGTCCATCGAGCATGGCGTTGATCGCCTCGACGGTGTTGTGGCCGTTCTCGCGCGGCACCTTGAACCGGAAGCGGCGCTCGATGGCGTCGAGCAACGCGGCCGGCGGGCGGTCGTTGATGCCCATGGTGCGGTCGCCCTGCACGTTGCTGTGGCCGCGCACCGGGCACAGGCCGGCGCCGGGGCGGCCGACGTTGCCGCGCAGCAGTTGCAGGCTGACCAGTTCCTGGATGGTCGGCACCGAGTGGTGGTGCTGGGTGATGCCCATGGCCCAGCAAACGATCACGCGTTCGGCGCGGCGGTACATGATCGCGGCCTGCTCGATCTCCTCGAGGCTCAGGCCCGACTGCTGGACGATGTGATCCCAGCTGGTGTCATCCACCGCGGCGAGGTAGGCGTCGACGCCCTGGGTGTGCTCGGCGATGAATTCATGGTCGAACACCGCCGGCTCGCCCTTGGCCTGGGCTTCGCGTTCCCATTGCAGGAGGAACTTGGCCATGCCGCGCACGGCGGCCATGTCGCCGCCCAGGGCGGGGCGGAAGAACGCGGTGTTCAGCGGCTCGGAGCCGTTGGTGAGCATTTCCAGCGCATGCTGCGGGTGCTGGAAGCGTTCCAGCCCGCGCTCCTTCAGCGGGTTGAAGGCGACGACCTGGGCGCCGCGTTTTACCGCCTCGCGCAGCGGTTCGAGCATGCGCGGATGGTTGGTGCCGGGGTTCTGGCCGAAGACGAAGATCGCGTCGGCATGCTCGAAGTCGTCGAAGGTCACGCTGCCCTTGCCGACGCCGACGCTCTGGCCCAGGGCGACGCCGCTGGCCTCGTGGCACATGTTCGAGCAGTCGGGGAAGTTGTTGGTGCCGAAAGCGCGGACGAACAGCTGATAAAGGTACGCGGCCTCGTTGCTCGCCCGTCCCGAGGTGTAGAACTCGGCCTGGTCAGGGCTTTCCAGCGCATTCAGGTGCCTGGCGATCAGGGCGAAGGCATCGTCCCAGGCGATCGGCTGGTAGCGGTCGGTGGCCGGGTCGTAGCGCATCGGGTCGGTCAGGCGGCCCTGGTACTCGAGCCAGTAGTCGCTCTGCTCGCGCAGCGAGCTGACGCTGTGGCGGGCGAAGAAGGCCGGGTCGACGCGGCGCTTGGTGGCTTCCCAGTTCACCGCCTTGGCGCCGTTCTCGCAGAATTTCACCCGGCCGTCTTCCGGCGAGTCGCCCCAGGCGCAACCGGGGCAGTCGAAGCCGCCGTTCTGGTTGGTCTTGAGCAGCGCACGCAGGTTCTTGAACGGCTGCTTGCTGTCCAGCCAGAAGCGCGTGACGCTGATGAGCGCGCCCCAGCCGGCGGCTGCGCCCTTGTAGGGTTGGTAGCGGGGATTCTCTTGCTGCAGGCTCATGGGGTCTCTTTATCTTCGAATGCGGGCGTTCAGGCGGCTGGCGGAGCCGGGCTGTAGATGCGCGGCGCGCTGCGGTGCGGCAGGTGGATCAGGTTCAGGTTGTGCTCGCGGGCCCACTGCACGGTGAGTGCGGTCGGTGCGGAGAGGCTGACCAGGGTCGACAACCCGGCTCGCACGGCCTTGTGGATAAGTTCCAGGCTGCAGCGGCTGGTGACCACGGCGAAACCGCCGGCCAGGTCCAGGCGCTGGCGCTTGAGCGCGCCGATCAGCTTGTCGAGCGCGTTGTGGCGGCCGATGTCCTCGCGGCACAGGCGAATCTCGCCGGCGGCATCGACGAACAGTGCGGCGTGCAGGGCGCCGCTGCGGCGGCCGATCTCCTGGACGGCGTTGACCCGCTCACGCAGGTGTTCGAAGTGCGCGGCCGGCGGCAGCGGCGCCGAGGGCAGCACCGGCAGGCCAGGCAGCGCCTGGTCCAGCGCCTCGACGCCGCACAGGCCGCAGCCGGTATTGCCGGCCAGTTGCCGGCGCTGGTCCTTGAGGGCCCAGAAGGCGCGGTTGCTGACTTGCAGCTCGGCCGCGATGGCGTCGCCATGGGGCGTCAGGCGCACGTCATAGATGTCGTCGATGGAGTCGATGAGGCCGGCGCCGAGGCTGAAACCGTAGGCGAAGTCTTCCAGGTCGTTCGGCGAGACCATCATGACGGCCTGGCTGAGCCCGTTGTAGGCAATCGCCAGGGCGACTTCCCCGGCCAGCACGGCGCGACCGGTGTCGCCCTCCGGGGTGAGTTCGGCATAGCTGTAGCCGTCGGCAGGCACGACGGCATCCCGGACCGCGGCGCTGGCCGGGCGGGTGATCAGGCAAGGCATGGGCTGAGCCCTGTGGTTCTAGTAATGCGACCAGCCTATGCCTATGCCGGGGCAGCGTCTAATGGCTGCTGTCGATGTAGTGATAGATGGCGTTTATCGGTCGCTTTCGGAACCGCCCAGCAGAGCCGCGGCTTCGCGGAAGCAGGCTTCGGCCAGCGCCGAGCGCGGCTCGCTGCGGCGCAGGATCAGGCCCAGCGGCGACAGCGTGCGCGCGTCCTCTATCGGGGTGAGGACGAAGTGCTCGCCCTGGGTATCCAGCCCGCTGCCCAACGGCATGATCGCGCAACACAGCCCGCGCTCCACGGCCTGCACCAATTGGTGCACGGCGTCGGTCTCCAGGCGTGCCTGGGGGGTCAGGCCGCGGCTGCGGAAGCCGTGGTCGATGGACTGGCGGAAGTGCATGCCGGCCGAAAGCAGGCCCAGCGGCAGCTCCGCCAGGGCATCCCAGCTCAGGGTCGGGCTGTCGATCTGGAAGTGCCGGCGGTCGTGCAGCAAACCCATGCGCGTGGCGGCCAGTTCGAGGCTTTCGAAGTGTTCGCGGTCGAGGCGATCCAGGTACGACAGGCCAAGGTCCAGCTGGTTGCGGCCGAGGCCTTCGAGGATATTTTCCGAGCTCAGGGCGAACAGCTGGAAGCGCAGTTCCGGGTGGCGCTGGGCGAACAGCTCGATCAGCCGCATGGGGTCGAACCCCGCCAATGGCACCAGACCCAGGCGCAGGGTGCCGACCAGTTGGCCCCGGCACGCGGCCGCTTCGGCGTAGAGCCCGTCGTGGGCCGCCAGCAGACTGCGGGCCCAGGCCAGTACGCGTTCGCCGGCCTCGGTGAAACCCTCGAAGCGCTGCCCACGGCGCACCAGTTCCAGGCCCAGCTCTTCCTCCAGGCTGCGCACGCGCATGGACAGGGTCGGCTGGGTGACATGGCAGCGCGCCGCCGCCTGGCCGAAGTGCCGGGTCTCATCCAGGGCGCAGAGGAATTTCAGCTGCTTGATGTCCATCGGCGGGAAGGCTCCGGGGGCGTTCTGTCGGGTCGGGGAGGGATTAGGACTTTTCCGTCAGGCGCTGCGGAAGTCGCCGTCTAGACTCCAGGGGCGCGCGGTCTGCCCAATGCCGGCCGCCTGTCACTGTAACCGTAGGGAGGTTGGAAATGGGCATTTTTGCGTTCGTGAAGGAAGCCGGCGAGAAACTGTGGGAAAGCATTGTGGGCCAGGAGGCGCAAGCCGCCGAATCGCTCAAGGACCACATTGCCAAGGTTGGCCTGGGCAACCCGAACATCCAGGTCAGCGTCGAGGGCGACAAGGTGATCGCCACCGGTGAAGTGGCCAGCCAGGAAGAGAAGGAAAAGATCCTCCTCACCCTGGGCAACGTCGCGGGGGTTTCCGGTGTGGAAGACCACATCACCGTCGCCGCTTCTGCGGCTCCTGCTGCCGAGGCGCGCTTCGTCACCGTGAAGAAGGGCGATACCCTGAGCGCCATCGCCAAGGCCGAGTACGGCAACGCCAACGCCTATATGAAGATATTCGAGGCGAACAAGCCGATGCTTAGCCATCCGGACAAGATCTATCCCGGCCAGGTGCTGCGGATTCCGGAGTAAAGCCAGAGAGCCCGGCCCAGCGCCGGGCTCGCTGTTTCTGCAGCCCGGCGATTCACAACCCTTCGAGCAGCGTCCGGTAGTCTTCCTGGGCGGCGAATTCCTCGGTGTCCTTCGGCCCCTGGCGGCTGTCCGGCTGGCGCACCGCCAGCAACTGGGCGACGCCGAAGGTTCGCGCCGCGCGCAGGATCGGCAGGCTGTCGTCGATGAACAGGCTGCGCGCCGGATCGAAACCGACGTCCGCCTGCAGCGCCTGCCAGAACTGCTGGTCTTCCTTGGGGAAGCCGTAGTCGTGGGAGCTGATCAGCCGGTCGAACCAGGGCGACAGCTCCACCCGCTGCAGCTTCAGCGACAGCGAATCGCGGTGGGCATTGGTGATCAGCACCGCGCGCTTGCCGTGGCGACGCAGTTCGGCGAGGAACAGGTCAGCGTCCGGGCGCAGGGCAATGAGGTCGGCGACCTCGTGCTTGAGGTCGAGGATCGACAGCTTGAGCTCGCGGCTCCAGAAGTCCAGGCAGTACCAGTTGAGCAGGCCTGCGTTGTCGCGGAACAGCGGCAGCAGCTCGGCATCGGCCTCGGCACGGCTGATGCCGTGGTGCTCGGCGTAGCGTTGCGGCAGGTGTTCGAGCCAGAAGTGATTATCGAAATGCAGATCGAGCAGGGTGCCGTCCATGTCGAGCAGGACGGTGTCGATCTGGTTCCAGGGCAGGCGCGGCATGCTGGGCTTTCGCAAAAGGGTGTCGCAATTGCGCCGCCGGTGGACGGAATCGGCGCGATATCTGACACGGAGAATCGGAAAAGGCGGGTTATCATAGCCGACCCGGCCACCCCCAGGAGTCGCCCCATGCGTCAGAAACCCACGGTCCTCGCCCGAGAGATCGTTGCCAGAAGCCGGCTGTTCGCCGTCGAGGAGCTGCAGCTGCGCTTCTCCAATGGCGTCGAGCGTACCTACGAGCGCCTGGTGGGCAAGGGACAGGGCTACGGTGCAGTGATGGTGATCGCCATGCTCGATGCCGAACACGCCGTGCTGGTCGAGGAATACTGCGCCGGGGTCGACGAGTACCAGCTGTCGCTGCCCAAGGGCCTGGTGGAGCCGGGCGAGGACATCCTCGACGCCGCCAACCGCGAGCTGAAGGAGGAGGCCGGCTATGGCGCCCGCCAGCTCGAATACATCACCGAACTGTCGCTGTCCCCCGGCTACATGAGTCAGCGCATCCAGGTGGTGCTGGCCCGCGACCTCTACGAGGAAACGCTGCCCGGCGACGAGCCCGAGCCGATGGGCGTGGACAAGATCAGCCTGCGCGAGCTTTCCAGCCTCGCCCAGAATGCCCAGTTCAGTGAAGGACGGGCGCTGGCCGCGCTCTACCTGGTACGTGACCTGCTGACCCAACGAGGGGAATTCCAGCCGTGATGAATGCTTTTCTGCCTGCCGTGATCGACCTGGTGCACAAGGCTGGCGATGTGATCCTGCCGTTCTGGCAGGGCGACCTGGATGTCCAGAGCAAGGCCGACGAGTCGCCGGTGACCGCCGCCGACCTGGCTGCCCACCGCGTACTGGCCGACGGCCTGCGCGCGCTGGCGCCGGATGTGCCGGTGCTGTCCGAGGAAGATTGCAACATCCCCTTCGAGCAGCGCGCCCAGTGGACTCGCTGGTGGCTGGTGGACCCTCTGGACGGCACCAAGGAGTTCATCTCCGGCAGTGACGAATTCACCGTCAACGTCGCGCTGATCGAGCACGGCCGGGTGGTCTTCGGCGTGGTCGGCATACCGGCCAGCGGCCGCTGCTACTACGGCGGTGCTGGCCTGGGCGCCTGGTGCGAGGACCGCGGCGACGAGCCCGAAGCCATCGAAGTGCGCACCGAGCCGGACGACGTCTTCACCGTGGTGGCCAGCAAGCGCCACTCCAGCCCGCAGCAGGAAAAGCTGCTGGCCGGCCTGGCGCAGCGCTTCGGCAACCTGAACCTGGCCAGCATCGGCAGCTCGCTGAAGTTCTGCCTGCTCGCCGAAGGCTCGGCGGACTGCTACCCGCGCCTGGCGCCGACCAGCCAGTGGGATACCGCCGCGGCCCAGGGCGTGCTGGAAGGCGCTGGCGGAGAAGTGCTGGACGTGCGCGGCGAGCCCTTCACCTATGAAGCGCGGGAGAGTCTGCTCAACGAGTCCTTCCTGGCTCTGCCCAAGGCGGCACCGTGGCGCGCAGACCTGATCCAGCTGGCGCGCGCGCTGGACTGACCTGCGTTTCATCCGGTAGGCGTACGCCCGGCATTTACTTGCCGGGCGGTTCGCGAGCAAGCTCGCTCCTACGTAAAAGTCCCTCAGATATCGTCATCCATGCCCGAATTACCTGAAGTCGAAACCACCCGCCGGGGCATCGCGCCCCACCTCGAAGGCCAGCGCGTCAGCCGCGTGATCGTCCGCGAGCGCCGTTTGCGCTGGCCGATCCCCGAGGACCTGGACGTTCGCCTGTCCGGACAGCGCATCGTGAAGGTGGAGCGGCGCGCCAAGTACCTGTTGCTCAATGCCGAGGTGGGCACGCTGATCAGCCACCTGGGCATGTCCGGCAACCTGCGCCTGGTGGAATGCGGCACGCCGGCAGCGCGCCACGAGCATGTGGACATCGAGCTGGAATCGGGCATGGCGCTGCGCTACACCGACCCGCGTCGCTTCGGTGCTTTGCTCTGGAGCCTGACGCCGCTGGAGCACGAACTGCTGCGCAACCTGGGCCCGGAGCCGCTGACCGATGCCTTCGAGGGGGAGCGCCTGTTCCAGCTGTCGCGCAACCGCAGCATGGCGGTGAAGCCCTTCATCATGGACAACGCGGTGGTGGTCGGCGTGGGCAACATCTACGCCACCGAGGCGCTGTTCGCCGCCGGTATCGACCCGCGCCGCGAGGCCGGAACCATCTCGCGGGCGCGCTACGTGAAGCTCGCCCAGGAAATCAAGCGCATCCTCGCCATTGCCATCGAGCGCGGCGGCACCACGCTGCGCGATTTCGTCGGCGGCGATGGCCAGCCCGGCTACTTCCAGCAGGAGCTCTTCGCCTACGGGCGCGGAGGCGAGCCGTGCAAGGTCTGTGGTTCGACCCTGCGCGAAGTGCGTCTCGGCCAGCGCGCCAGCGTCTACTGTCCGCGCTGCCAACGCTGAGGCCCAGGGGCGGCCGTTAAGCTGCCGCCCCGATCTGCCCGATCCTCCCTCCGCCATAACAACAAAGGCCCCCGACGAGGGGCCTTCAGGTGATTCATGTCCGGCAACTATCTGCCCCGCAACCCGTTCGCCGAAGCACTCGGCCACAGCATGCTGCGCCTGGCCGGCTGGCGTATCGAAGGTGCGCTGCCCAAACTCGACAAGTTCGTGGTGATCGGCGCACACCACACGTCCAACTGGGACTTCATCCTGTTCCTGGCGGTCAAGTTCGTGCTGCGCCTGAACGCCCGCTGGTTCGGCAAGCACACTATCTTCCGCGCACCCTTCGGCGGCCTGATGCGCCGCTGGGGCGGCATCCCGATCCAGCGCCACCTCAAGCTGAACACCGTGGACCAGGCGATCCAGGCCTTCGCAGACAACCGCGAGATGATGCTGATCCTCTCCCCGGAGGGCACGCGCAAGAAGGTCGAGCGCTGGAAAATGGGCTTCTATCACATCGCCCGTGGCGCGGGCGTGCCCATCGTGCTGGCGGCGCTGGATTACCCCGGCCGGCGCATCGTCATCGGCGAGCCGTTCTGGCCCACTGGCGACGAACCCGCCGACCTGCGCCGCATGCTGGCCTTCTACCGGCCTTTCGTGCCGAAAAAGCCTGAATACGCATTCTTCGGCGATTGAAGGCTGTCACGCGACAAGTCACGGAGCGCTGTTATAGTTATGGCAGTCTGCCTGCCCAACTACACAAAAAAGGACTTCCCTCCATGAACGTGTTCCGCACCGCCGCCACTGCAATGGCCCTGGTCTGTGCATTCTCGGTGTTGCCGGCCGTTGCTCAGGAAGAAGTGAGCAATGTCAGCGGCGACCCGACCTACGTCGTCTCCGCCCCGCCGTTCTACTCCATGATTGGCGACCTGCTGATCGCGCGTCCGCTGCTGATCGGCGCGACCGTAGTGGGCGCTGCGGCCTTCGTGGTGACCCTGCCGTTCAGCGCGGCCGGCGGCAACATCGGCGAAGCGGGCAAGGCGCTGGTCGTCGATCCGGGCAAGGCCGCCTTCGTGCGCTGCCTGGGCTGCACCACCAGCGGCTACAAGAAGGACTGATCCGTCGTCCTGCTCCGGGGCGGCGTGTCCGCCTCGCCAGCCCGGCTTGCCGGGTAAGTCCCGTAGGTAGCCCATGAAGCTGAGTGGCCTGAAGAAGCACCTGCGTCCGCTGCTTCTGCTGCTGGTCGCCGTCATCCTGGGCTACACCTTCTGGTCCAGCGCCGGTCTGCTGCAGTTGGGGGCGGGCCTGGCGCTGTTCCTGTTCGGCATGCAGTGCCTTGAAGAAGGCCTGCGTGACCTCGCCGGCAGCCAGCTTGAGCGCTGGTTGGAGAAGAGCACCGCGACTCGCGGCAAGAGCCTGCTGTTCGGGCTGTTCGGTACCTTCCTGCTGCAATCCTCCACCCTGGTTTCCCTGCTCACCATCGCCTTCATCAGCACCGGGCTGATCCAGCTGGCCGGTGGCATCGCCATTCTTTTTGGCGCCAACCTCGGCGCCACCAGCGGCATCTGGTTGCTGGCGCTGGCCGGGCAGAACCTCAGCCTGAGTCCCCTGGCGCTGCCCTTGCTGGTGTTCGGCGTGCTGATGGGCTTCAACGGCGCCAAGAGCAAGGCCGCCGGGCGCATCCTGCTGGGTATCGCCTTCATCTTCCTGGGCATCGACCAGATCAAGGATGGCTTCGGCAGCTTCGGCGACGCCATGGACATGAGCGAACTGCGCTCGGAGGGCATGCTCGGCGCGCTGCTGTTCGTCACTTTCGGCATCCTCATTACCGTGGTGCTGCAGTCCAGTCACGCGACCCTGATGCTGACGCTTGCCGCCCTCGCCGGTGGCCAGCTTGAGCTGGGCCAGAGCCTGGCGATCGCCATCGGCTCCAACGTTGGCAGCAGCGTCACCACGGCCTTCGTCGGCTCCCTGGGCGGCAACCGCAGCGGGCAGCGATTGGCGCTGGCGCACGTGCTGTTCAACGTGGTGACCGGGGTGCTGGCGTTCCTCCTGCTCGCGCCGCTGACCTGGCTGGTGCACTGGCTGGTGACGCCGGTGGGACTGGCGGACAACCCGATGATCCAGCTGGCGCTGTTCCACACCCTGTTCAACGGCATGGGCGTGGTGCTGTTCTGGCCGATCCAGGGCGCATTGGCCAATGCGCTGGTGCGCTGGCTGCCGGAGGTCGAGGAGCCGGCGGTGCTGATCACCGACATGGCGCCGGCACTGCCCACCATCGAACGCACCCATGCGCGCTACCTGAATGAGCGCGCGCTGGATTCCGCCGATGCCGCCGCCAGTGCGGTGCTGCAGGAGTTGCGCCATCTGGGGCGCCTGAGCATCGAGGTGATCTGCCACGCGCTGTACCTGCCGGTGGAGATGCTCAACCAGCCGCGGGTTGATGAAAGCCAGCTGCAGGCTGCGCCGGATCGCCATGCGCTGGCCGCGGAGGTGCTTTACCAGCGCCATATCAAGGGTGTGTATGGCGACCTGCTGAGCTTCATGAGCCGCCTGGAAGTGCCTCTGGACGAGGAGCACCAGCGCTTCTGGCTGTCCTGCCAGGTGGTTGCGCTGCAACTGGTGGACGCGGTGAAGGACGCCAAGCACCTGCAGAAGAACCTCGGCCAGGCACTGCACGGCGAGCCTTCGGCGCTGCGCGATACCTACGTCGAACTGCGCCGGCACCTGATCGGCATGCTGCGGGAAGTGCGTGCGCTGGGTTCGCTGCTCGGTGGCGACCTGCCGGAAGAGGCTCTGGTAGCGCGCCTGCAATTGCTTGACGAGAGCGCTGCGGAGTTCGACGCGGCGTTCCGCCAGCGCCTGTTCGCGGCGGTGCGCCGACAGGAGCTGGACGGCCTGCAAATGAGCTCGCTGATGAACGATCTGGGCTACGTCAGCCGGATCATCCAGAGCCTGCGCAACGTGCTGCAACTGGGCACCGAACATGGCCTGTTCGATGCCCGCGAAGAAGACGCTCCGGCTCTTATCCTGCCCTGATCAGCGCAGCGGCGCCGCCAGCTCGGTCGCAAGACCAATGCCGCGCGGGTCGCTGGCGGACTGCACTTCGCCGGACTTCTTGTTCCACAGCAGCACCTGCTGGTTGCCGTAGGCGCGGCCGACATCCTTGAGGGTGTAGCCACGGCGTTGCAGGTCGGCCATTTCGGCGGCGGTGAAGGCGCGCGGTTCATGCTCGATCACGTCGGGCAGGAACTGGTGGTGGTAGCGCGGCGAGGACACCCAGCGCTGCACCGGTTTGCCGTCCAGGTAGTCCAGCATCGCCAGCAGCACCATGCTGGGAATCCGGCTGCCGCCGGGCGTGCCGAAGGCGGCCAGCTCGGTGGGACTTTCGATGAAGCTCGGGCTCATGCTCGACAGTGGGCGCTTGCCGGCGGCGACTGCGTTGGCCTGGCTGCCAGCCAACTGGTAGGCATTGGCGCCGCTGACGTCGGTGGCGAAGTCGTCCATCTCGTCGTTGAGCAGCACGCCGGTGCCCGGCACGGTGAAGGCCGCGCCGAACGGCAGGTTGACCGATAGTGTTGCAGCCACGGCATTGCCGTCGGCGTCCATCACCACGAAGTGGGTGGTGTGGTCGCCTTCGCGCCAGGCCGGTGCCGGTGGCAGGGAGGAGCTGGGCGTGGCGCGTTGCGGGTCGATACCGGCGGCCAGGCGCTTCAGGTAGTCCGGCGCGAGCAACTGGTTGACCGGGTTGGCGACGCGATCCGGGTCGCCCAGCAGACCACGGTCACGGTAGGCGCGGCGCAGGGCTTCCACCACGTAATGCGCGCGCTGCACTGGCTCGGCCTTCTGCCACGGCAGTTGCTGCAGCATACCCAGGCTCTGCGCGAGGGCCACGCCACCGGCGGAGGGCGGCGGGGCACTGATCAGTTCGCGGCCGTCGGCCAGCGGGTAGCGCAGTGCCTGGCGTTCGACGGTGCGGTAGCTGGCGAGGTCTTCCAGGCTCCACACGCCGCCGGCGGCGCGCACGCCGTCCACCAGTTTCTGCGCGGTTTCGCCTTCGTAGAAACCGATGCGGCCGTAGCGCGCCAGCTTCTCCAGGGTATTGGCCAGCTGCGGCTGGCGCATCAGGCTGTATTCCTCGGGCAGGTTGCCCTGGTCGAGGAAGATGCGTGCGGTTTCTCGGTCCTTGCGCATCGCGTCGAGCCGCCAGGAGGCACGGTCGATGTAGACGCGGTCGATGGACACGCCATCGGTGGCCAGGCGGATCGCCGGCACGAGGTTGTTCGCCAGGGTCTTGCGGCCGTAGCGGCTGCTGATGTCCGCCAGGGCGGCGGGCAGGCCGGGGATGCCGGCGGCCAGCGGGCCGTTGAGCGACAGTTGCGGGTCGACCTTGCCGTTGCGCTCGTACATCCGCGCGTGGGCGGCTAGCGGGGCGCGCTCGCGGGCATCGATGAAGTGGTAGGTCGGCGGACTGCCGGCCTTGCGCAGCAGGAAGAAACCGCCGCCGCCCAGACCCGAGCCGTAGGGTTCGACCACCGCCAGCGCGGCGGCGATGGCCACGGCGGCGTCGAAGGCGTTACCGCCGTCGGCGAGGGTCTCCAGGCCGGCCACGGTAGCCGATGGGTGCGCGCTGGCAACGCTGGCCTGGGCCGGATGTTCCGCGGCGTGCAGGGCAAAGCTCAGCAGCAGGAGGCTGCAGAAGCCAAGCAGGGAGGCGCGGGAGCGGGAGTTCAACAGGGACATGGCATCTCACGAACCGCCGGCAGGGCCGGCTGGAAAACCAAACGGGGCGAAGGTGGAGGATAGACAATCCACAACGCCCCGGGTTTGTGAGAACTCAATGAAAAAGTGTCGAAACGCGCGAAGTCAGGCTTTGCCGGTGAGCTTCTTGTACTTTTCCATCAGCTGATCCTTGCTCTCGACGTTGCTTTCGTCGAGGGGGATGCAGTCGACCGGGCAGACCTGCTGGCACTGCGGTTCGTCATAGTGGCCGACGCACTCGGTGCACAGGTTCGGGTCGATGACGTAGATCTCCTCGCCCTGGGAGATCGCGGCATTGGGGCACTCGGGTTCGCAGACGTCGCAGTTGATGCAATCGTCAGTGATTTTCAGGGACATCGAACAACTCCAACCATGACGGCAGCCATGGCGATCGGTAGCAACAATAGTGAAATTGTGCCGTATCGGCGCGTTTAGTGCACGCGAAGGGGAGTCAGCAGACGGAAACCGCCGTCCTTGGCGGTTGCGCGGTCAGCGCTTGAAGCGCTCGGCCAGGGCGCTGGCCACCGCGGGATGCACGAACTTGGTGATGTCGCCGCCCAGTGCCGCGATCTCGCGCACCAGGGTGGAGGAGATGAAGGAGTACTTCTCCGACGGCGTGAGGAACATGCTTTCCAGGTCGGGTGCGAGCTGGCGGTTCATGTTGGCCAGCTGGAACTCGTACTCGAAGTCCGACACCGCGCGCAGGCCGCGCAGCAGGATGTTGGCGTTCTGTTCCTTGGCGAAATGGGCGAGCAGCGTCGAGAAACCGACGACTTCCACGTTGGGCAGGTGCGAGGTGACCTGGCGGGCCAGCTCTACGCGCTGTTCCAGCGGGAACAGGGGATTCTTCTTGGGGCTGGCGGCGACGGCAATGATCACCTGGTCGAACAGTCGCGAGGCGCGTTCGACCAGATCGGCATGGCCTTTGGTGATGGGGTCGAAGGTACCCGGGTACAACACTCGATTCATCGCGGCGTCCTGGTCGGCTCTTGTTGGCAGGCTGGTGCAATAGCGGGCGGATGGTAACGCAGCATGTCCGTGGGGCCAAGCGACCTTGGTAGTGCTTCTGTGAACGGACTACCTGAGATAACCGGCGAGAGACCGGTGAGTCACGCGCAGGCCCCGTGCCAGAGCCTGCGCGTGCTGTCTTGCCTGATGCTGCTCTGTTTCGTAGGGCGGATAACCCGGAACGGGTTATCCGCCGGCCAACCTGCGGCGGATGACGCTGGCGCGTTATGCGCCCTACGGAAGCGCAGGTGTCGGCATGGGCGCTCGGGTTGCGCGTCAGGCCTTGCCCAGGCGCTTGGCCAGGGCGTCCGCGAGTTGTGCGGTGAGGCCGTAGACCGAGAGCTGCGGGTTGGCGCCGATGCTGGTGGGGAACAGCGAGCCGTCGTGGATCGACAGGTTCTCCAGCTGATGGTGGCGGCCGAGGCTGTCGCAGACAGACTGCTTCGAATCCTCGCCCATGGCGCAACCGCCCATCACGTGGGCGCTGCCCAGACGGGTGCGGTAGAGCTCCAGGCTCAGGCCGTCGATCAGCGCGTGGGCCTCCTTGGCGCTCTTCACATAGTCGGCATCGGCATGCAGCGGCAGCACAGCCTTGGCGCCGGCGGCGAACTGGATGTCGGCCATGGTGTGGAAGGCGCGGCGGATGCCGTCCCAGGTGTAGTCGGTCATCTGGTAGTCGAGCACCGGGGTGTCGTCGCCGCGCAGGCTGACCGAGCCCACCGCGCTGTCCGGATGGAAGCCGTCGCGCATCAGCGCCAGGATCACGTTGGTGTGCGGCAGCTGCTCCATGCGCAGCGCGTTGTCCTCGCCGAAGCGGCCGAGCAGGGTGGCGCTGAGCGCCGGTTGCAGTGGCGGGACTTCGAGCTTGTAGGACATGCGCCCGGTAGCGCCATCGTCCCACTGGAAGTGATCGGAATAGATCGACTGCGGCGCGCCGTAGAAGGGGTTGATGACCTCGTCGAACAGGGCGGCGCTGAAGTTCACCGTGTGCAGGAAGGTGCGCTGGCCGACGCGGCCATTCGGGTCCGGCGCCTTGGAGCGCAGGAGGATCGCCGGGGTATTGATGCCGCCGCCGGAGAGCACGTAGTGACGCGCCTTGATGGTGATCTTGCGGCCGGTGGGGGCGACGCAGCGCTCGTCCATGGCCGAGCACTCCAGGCCACTGACCTTGTTGCCGTCGTGCAGCAGGCGGTCGGCGCGGGCGAGGAACAGCAACTCGCCGCCCTTTTCCAGGGTCGCCGGGATGGTGGTTACCAGCATCGACTGCTTGGCGTTGGTCGGGCAGCCCATCCCGCAGTAACCGATGTTCCAGCAGCCACGGACGTTGCGCGGAATGACCTTCCAGTGCAGGCCGAGCTTCTCGCAGCCATTGCGGATCACGTCGTTGTTGGCGTTGGGCGGCATGATCCAGGGCGCGACGCCCAGGCGCTGCTCCATCTTCTCGAACCAGGGCGCCATCTCGGCGACGCTGTGGCCCTTCACGCCGTGTTCCTTGGCCCAGTGTTCCAGGGTCGGCTCCGGCGTGCGGAAGCTGGAGGTCCAGTTGACCAGGGTGGTGCCGCCCACGGCGCGGCCCTGCAGGATGGTGATGGCGCCATCCTTGCTCATGCGGCCGATGCCTTCCTGGTAGAGGCTGGGGTAGGCGTCGGACTCCTGCATCTTGAAATCGGTGCTGGTCTTGAGCGGGCCTTCTTCCACCAGCAGCACCTTGTAGCCGGCGGCGCTCAGGGCTTCGGCAGTGGTGCCGCCACCGGCGCCGGTGCCGACGATGACGACATCGGCTTCCAGGGTCAGGTCCTTGTCCAGGCGCGAGCCGTTGTGGACTTTCCAGCCGCGGGCCAGGCCCTCGGCGAACAGATCGGGTACGGGCATCGGGAATCTCTCAGGCGAATTCTTGTTGTTCTGGTGACATCAGATCTTCGGCGGTCCGGGATAGCCGCAGTGGCCCCAGGATTCCGTGCGGCCGTACCAGGCCATCATCACCAGTTGCAGCAGCGAGCTGTGGCCCATCTTCAGCAGGGAGATGAAGCTGTTCTGCCAGCGCTGCAGGAAGTTCTGCACGTCGTCCGAGCTGGCGTTGTCCCAGCTGCCCCAGATGCCGGTGAGCGGCCCGCGGGTGACCGGCAGGGCGAGCACGTCGAACAGCTGCACGGTGAGCTTGAGCATCTCCGGGGAGAGGTGGTTGAGGCTGTTGTCGAGGCTTTCGATGGTGCCCTTGACCGCCTCGGCCATGCGCTCGGCGGGCACGGCACCGGCCAGCATCACCGGAATCAGCGCACGCAGGAAGGGCATGTCGGAATCGCGCAGCACGGCGAAACCGTTGGCCGGGGTATTGGCCGAGCAGCCGCTCAGGGTGGCCGTGACGCCCGCCGTGGCGAGGAAGGCCCCGCCCAGCAGGCCGATCTTGAGCACGCCGCGCCGGGAGAGTCCCGGCGCGCTCAGGGAGGTGTCTGTCATTCTTGTTCTGTCACCTGTGTAGAGGGCACCTGTGGTGGAAAGGGCTGGTCAGCGGATGAACAGCTTGTAGACCAGCTTCTGCAGCGCCTTGCCGTAGGGCGGGTAGATCACCCGCGCGGCGTTGAAGCGCGGCTTGCTGAACACGCCCTTGGCCTTGGAGAAGGTCAGGAAGCCTTCGTGGCCGTGGTAGTGGCCCATGCCGGACGGGCCGACACCGCCGAAGGGCATGTCGTCCTGGGCAACGTGCAGCAGGGTATCGTTCAGGCACACGCCGCCCGAATGGGTCTGGGCCAGTACGTGGTCCTGCTCGCGCTTGTCATAGCCGAAGTAGTACAGCGCCAGCGGGCGGTCGCGCTCGTTGATGTAGCTGAGCGCCTGGTCGAGGTTCTGGTAGGGGATCACCGGCAGCAGCGGGCCGAAGATCTCTTCCTGCATGATCTTCATCTCGTCGGTCACGTTCAGCACCAGCGCCTGGGGCAGGCGGCGGCCCTGGGCCTGCGGGAACAGCGGCACGACGGTGGCGCCGCGGGCCTGGGCGTCGGCGAGGTAGCTGTTCAGGCGCGACAGCTGGCGCTCGTTGATGATCGCGGTGTAGTCGGGGTTGTTCTCCAGTTTCGGGAAGAAGCCCTGGACCACCTGGCGGTAGCTCTCGACGAACTCGTCGACGCGGTTCTGCGGCACCAGCACATAGTCCGGCGCCACGCAGGTCTGGCCGGCATTGAGCGACTTGCCGAAGGCGATGCGCTCGGCGGCGTCCTTCATCGGCACGCTGGTGGAAACGATGGCCGGCGACTTGCCGCCCAGCTCCAGGGTGACCGGGGTGAGGTTCTCGGCGGCGGCGCGCATCACGTGCTTGCCAACGCTGGTGGCGCCGGTGAACAGCAGATGGTCGAAAGGCAGCTTGGAGAAGGCCACGCCCACATCCACTTCACCTTGCACCACGGCGACCAGGTCTTCGGGGAATACCTTGCCCAGCAGCTCTTTCAGCACGCGGGCAGATTCCGGGGTGGATTCGCTCATCTTGATCATCACCCGGTTGCCGGCGGCCAGCGCTCCGGTCAGCGGGCCGATGGCGAGGAACAGCGGGTAGTTCCACGGCACGATCACGCCGACCACACCCAGCGGCTGGTAGATGACCTTGGCCGAGGCCGGCATGAACTGCATGCCGACGCTGCGGCGCGACGGTTTCATCCACTTCTTCACGCGCTTGGTCGCGTAGTGCACGCCGTGCAGGCTGGGCATCACTTCGGCGAGCAGGGTCTCGTCGGCGGAGCGGTTGCTGAAGTCACTGCTGATCGCATCGATGATCGCCTTCTGCTCGGTCACCAGCAGGTTGGCGAGGCTTTTCAGCCACTGGATGCGCTGGCCGGCGTCGGGCATCGGGTTGGTGCGGTACGCCTGGCGCTGGCGTTCGAGAAGGGTTTCCAGCTGACTGATCTGCTGCTGGGTCTGCTGCAGGTAGGCGATATCGGCAACCATGACGGGCTCCTGGCGCAAGCGTGGTGGGGAGGCTCTCGGATGATTCGCACAGGAATCCCGGATGCCTCGCGTTTTTATGCTGTCGCTGGTTTTTTAGAGCAATTGCTCTAGAGTGTCAATCAGCATGCCGGTTCCGCGCCGCCGGGCCCAGCCAACGAAAAGTTGGGCGAGCCCGACAGTTGTGTCAGGTGGTAGCAATCGGTGTACCTTTGCGTCCGCGCAATCCGCTTCGACGAGTTTTGGCAATGGCACCACGCATCAACACCCGTGACCGCATCGCCCAGGCCAGCCTTGAGCTGTTCAATGCCCAGGGCGAGCGCAGCGTCACCACCAACCACATCGCCGCGCACCTGGGTATCTCGCCGGGCAACCTGTACTACCACTACCGCAACAAGCAGGTGATCATCGCCCAGCTGTTCGCCGAGTACGAAAGCCACGTCGACCAGTTCCTGCACCTGCCCGAGGGTCGCGCGCTGACGGTGGAGGACAAGACCTTCTACCTGGAAGCGCTGCTCGCCGCGATGTGGCACTACCGCTTCCTGCACCGCGACCTGGAACACCTGCTGGATTCCGACCCGGAACTGGCCGCCGGCTACCGCGCCTTCGCCCGCCGCGCGATGGACAATGCCAAGGCGATCTACCGGGGCTTCGTCGACGCCGGCATCCTGCAGATGGACGAACCCCAGCTCGAGGCCCTGACCCTCAACGCCTGGATCATCCTCACCTCCTGGGTGCGTTACCTGTGCACCACCCGTGAAGTAGCCAATGACCTCAGCGAGGTTCTGATGCGCCGGGGCATCTACCAGGTGCTGGCGCTGGAAAGCGGACACATCGCCCCGCCGTTCCGCGAAGCCGTGGCGGCGGTGTTCGACCGCTTGTACGTGCCGCTGGAAGACTGATCTTCAGACGGCGGAGAACCGTGAACGGTTATCCGCCTTACGCTCAACCGTTACGTAGGGCGCATCACGCGCCAGCGTTATCCGCCGGCTGCTCGGTCAGGCATCCACCTGGCGGGGCCCCGGCACCCGTGGCCGGCGCAGGGCGATGCCATGACGCAGGAAGAACTCCTCCACGCCCTCGGTGGCATCGGTGTAGAGCGTGCGGTTCGGGTGATCGGCGAGGAAGCGCGCCATCAGCGCAAGGCCGATCCCGCGGGACTGGAAGCCCGGCAGCACGGCGATTTCCGCCAGCCAGGTAGTCTGCGCCGTTTCGCTTTCCGCGCGCAGCAGGCCGAGTACCTGATCACCGTCCATGGCCAGCAGGAAGTAGCTGGAAAACTCGTAGAGATCGCGCAGTTCCGCCGTGGTGCCGGGCGAGCCCCAGCCCACCGCGCGGTACAGCGTGGCGATGCCGACGCACTGAGCATCGCTCAGCGGTGCGTTGTGCAGAATCGTCAGCGGCGTGTCGTGCATGGCGGCGCTCCTTTCTGGCGTTTCCTTCCGGGTGCACCTTCAGTCTGCCTCATTCCCGCGTCCAGGGGCTGACCCAGCGCAGTCAGGCTTCCCGCCGTTCGCGCAGCCACTGCGGGATGCGCCGCTCCAGGTAATAGTCCGGGCGCCCGGGCGAGCCGCCGATGAAGCCGACATGGCCGCCATGGGGCAGCAACTCCATCTGCGTCGAAGCCGACAGCTCGTCCAGCTGCGGCACGCTGTGGGCGTGGATGAACGGATCGTCGCTGGACTGGATGATCAGCGTCGGCACGCGGATACCGCCCAGGTAATAGCGGCTGGAGGCGCGCCGGTAGTAATCGTGCACGTCGGCGAAACCGTGCAGGGGCGCAGTCACCCGGTCGTCGAAGTCCCAGAAGGTGCGCATGCCGTCCAGCGGCCCGAGGCGCTCCAGCGCGGCGAGGTTTTCCGCGTGGCCGCCGGCGGCGAAGGCCTGGCGCTTGGTCTGCACGTAGGCCACCAGCTCGCGCATGAAGTGGGCCTGGTAGACCCTGGAGAAACCGATGCCGATGCGGTCGGCGCACTGGTCCAGGCGGAAGGGTACCGACACCGCGACCGCGCCTTTCAGCGGGCAGCTGTCCGAGGCTTCGCCCAGGTACTTGAGCAATACGTTGCCGCCCAGCGAATAGCCCACTGCGTAGAGCGGCGCCATCGGCCGCTTGGCGCGGACGTGGGCGACCACCGAGGCGAGGTCTTCGCTGACGCCCGAGTGATAGCCGCGCGGCAGCAGGTTCGACTCGCCCGAGCAGCCGCGCCAGTTCAGCGCGACGCTGGCCCAGCCTTGCGCCGCCAGCTGCTGCTGCACGCCGAGGATGTAGTGCGAGGACGACGAGCCAGTCAGCCCGTGCAGCGCCAGCACCAGCGGCGCATCCGCCTCGTGCGGGCCGTGCCAGTCGAGGTCGATGAAGTCGCCATCCTCCAGCCACAGGCGTTCGCGCGTGCGCTCGAGGCTGGGCGCCTTGCGTGCGAGCGAGCCATACAGGGTTTGCAGGTGCGGGCCGGGTAGCCACCAGGCGGGTTTGAACGGGGAGGGTATAGTCATCACGGATCGAATGGGGCCGACGAATCGTGATAGTAACGCCAAGTCGGCCGTGCGATGGATGCCTCATGCCTCCGTCGTCAGGAAAACCCACGCAAAGGAGGGGATGGAATGTGGAAGAAAATCGCGGCGTTGAGCCTGCTGGTGTGGCTGGCCGCGTGCGGCGAACCGGTGCCGCAGGAGCACCGCTCCTACGTCGGCCTGTGGACCGCGCCGCAGATGAGCCTGCTGGTGACGGCGGATGGCCGCGTCGCCTACAAACGGGTGGCGGGCAGCACGTCGAGGTCCATCGAGGCACCGATCAAGAGCTACGAAGCCGACGGCTTCACCGTGGGCTTCGGTCCCTTCGATACGCACTTCAAGGTCTCGAAACCACCCTATCAGGACGGTAGCCAATGGAAGATGGTGGTCGACGGCGTGGAACTGGTGCGCACCAGCACCGTCGATGTCGGCAAGTCCATCTGAGGGCTGCTGAGCCTTCATTATCAAGGAGTCGGCCCTGGACGGCCGACCGATTCAATCGACATGAGGATTGTCCCCTATGTTCAGCCGTTGGCTGTTCCTGTCTGCGCTCTCTCTGGTCCTGCCGTCCCTGGCATGGTCCGATGGCGCTTCTTCAGATTTCAGCGATGAGGTGTCCAGCACCGAGCAGAGTGATCCGCGTGCCGAAGAGCTGTTCGCGGAATTCACCCGTCTGCACCAGGCCACGAAGACGGGCGAGCCGCAGGCCCTGTTCAATCTCGGTGCCTACTTCTATCAGCACCAGAACTACGCCGGTGCGCGCAAATGGTGGGGCAAGGCTGCCGAGGCCGGCTTGGCCCGCGCGCAGATCCAGCTGGCCATGCTCTATCGCGACGGCGACGGTGGTCCGCAGGACAAGGCCGAAGCGGCGCGCTGGTTCGCCAGGGCGGCCGAGCAGGGCGACGCCAGCGCACAGAACGAGATGGGCGTCCTCTACTGGAGCGGCGAAGGCGTCGACAAGGACCGGGTCAAGGCCGGCATCTGGTTCGAGCGCGCGGCCAAGGCCGGTAGCGAAGACGCGGAGACCAACCTGGGCTGGTTCTACCTGGACGATTCGCAGGGAGTCTATGGCGCCGCCAGCGACGAAGAAGCTGCCCTGCTGGACCGCTACGCCGCCAGCCGCGAAAAGGCTTTCCAGTGGTTCTGCAAGGCGGCCACCCGGGGCAGCGCCCGCGCCCAGTTCAAGGTTGGCGAGGCCTACTGGAACGGTGCCGGTGCGGGGATGAACAAGTTGCAGGCGCGGCTCTGGCTGGAAAAGGCCGCACAGCAGCAGGACGCGGAAGCCATCGCCTGGCTGAAGACTGCCGAGGACGCGGCCTGGTACACCCGCCTGGAAAACTGGGGCCACGCCGCGCTGGATGGCGAGCTGTCCGGCACTGCCGATTGCTCCGGCGCGCCGGATCGCCGGCATGCCAATCGCGGCGTGGACAACGCCTCGCCTGAGCCGGAAGCCGTGGAGGCCAGCGCGGCCGACGCAGCAGAGGCAGTAGACGCGGCGGAGCCGGCGAGCCAATAAGGCTCGCTACCAGCCGAACTCGTCGGCCAGGTCCTGCGCGCGGCGGGCGTCGCCGAGCAGCGGCGCCAGCTCGTCGATCAGCTCGCGGCGGTACAGCGGGTTGACGCTGTAATCCTCGGCGAAGATGTCCTCGCCGGCGCCGCGCCACACTCGGGCGAAAGTGGCAAGGCAGGCGGTCATCTGCCAGAGGTCATCGAACATCGGCGCTGGGTCCCAGGGACCTCCGTGCTGGTCGAAGAGGATGCGGCCGGTGGAGCTCTCGAAGATGAAGGGATCGGCGCCCTGGTCCGCCACCACGATCCAGTCCTCGCTCCACCCTGCCAGCCGCTCGCCGGTCAGGCCGTGCCAGCGGTAGCCGGCCTGCTGTTTCCACAGCTTCGCCAGCGAGGGAATGAAGAACGGGTTGCCGGCGGTATCCAGGGTGCAGTCGCAGGGACCGACCTCACGGTAGAAACGTTCCAGCTCGGCGGGCAGGGCAATGTCGCCGGCCCAGTCGCTGGCGGGCTGCGCGAAGCAGTGTTCGTCCAGCGCCAGCAGCTGTTCGCGAAGGGCATCCGGCATCCGTCAACCTTCCCGCTGCCACAGCGCATAATGCACCGAGCCCGCCTTCTTCTCCCGGTGCAGTCGCCAGTTGCCCGGCAGGCCGAGGCTGGAGGGCACGGCTTCGCTTTCGGTGTAGACCCAGGCGTCCTTGGCCAGCCAGCCGCGCTCTTCCAGCAGACGGCAGGCGTTCTGCAGCAGGTCCTGGTGGAAGGGCGGGTCGAGGAAGACCAGGTCGAAGGGCTGCGCGGCCTGGTTGTCCAGGTAGCGCAGGGCGTCGGTCATCACCAACTGGCCGGTGGCGCACTTCAAGGTGTCGAGGGTGCCGCGCAGGGCGGCCACCGCTTCGCCGTTGGTGTCCAGCGCAAGGCCCGCGCTGGCGCCACGGGACAGCGCTTCGAGAAACAGCGCGCCGCTGCCGGCGAAGGGGTCGAGCACGCGGGCGCCGGGGACGTAGGGCGCGAGCCAGTTGAACAGGGTCTCGCGCACGCGGTCGGGCGTCGGGCGCAGGCCCGGGCCGTCGGGGAAGGCGAAGCGCCGGCTGCGCCATTCGCCGCCGATGATGCGCAGCTGGCCCTGGCCGCCGTGGGGCTTCTGTGCGGCGCGCGGGGCGCCGCCGGGTCGTTTGCTCATCAGTGCTCCGGTACGCCGGCAGGTTGCGCGGCGGGTTTGTCGGTGGGCGGCGGCAGCGGTTGCTGCGGCACGGTGGGGCCGGCGGTGACGATGACGAAAGCGTCCGGGTCGAGGTGGCGGCGCATGGCTTGCTTCACCTGTTCCACGCTCAGGTCCTGGACCTGGCTGAGGAAGGTTTCCAGGTAATCCAGCGGCAGGTTGTAGAAGCCGATGGCGCCCAGCTGGCCGACGATGTCGGCGTTGCTCGCGGTGGACAGCGGGAAGCTGCCGGCCAGCTCGCGCTTGGCGTCGTCGAGTTCTTTCTGCGTCGGGCCCTTGTCGAGGTAGTCGCGGACGATGTCCTGGACCAGCTTGAGGGTGCCTTCGCTCATCTCGGCGCGGGTCTGCAGGCCGATGGTGAACGGCCCGCGCGACTGCATGCCGGTGAAGCCGGAGTACACGCCGTAGGTCAGGCCGCGCTTCTCGCGCACCTGGTCCATCAGGCGGGTGCCGAAGCCGCCGCCGCCGAGGATCTGGTTACCCAGGTAGAGCGCGGCGTAGTCCGGGTCGTTACGGGTGATGCCCAGCTGCGCCAGCATCAGCTGGGTCTGCTTGGACGGGAACTCGATGTGGGTGACGCCGGCCTTGGGCATCTGCGGCTCGCCCGGTGCCGGCAGGGCAGGGCCCTTGGGCAGGGATCTGGAGACGCTGCCGGCGATGGCTTCGGCCTGCTCGCGGGTCAGGTCGCCGACCAGCGCGATGACCACGTTGCCGGCGGCGTAGGCCTTCTGGTGGAAGGCACGCAGCTGGGCGACGCTGATCTTCGGCACCGACTGCTCGTTGCCGTCGCTGGAGTGGGCGTAGGGGTGATCGCCGTAGAGCCGCTTGAACAGCTCCAGGCCCGCCAGCTTGCCGGGGTTCTGCTTCTGGTACTCGAAGCCGGCCATGACCTGGTTCTTGATGCGCGCCAGGGCGTCCTCGGGGAAGGTCGGCTGGCCGATCACCTGGTCGAACAGCGCCAGCGCGGCGTCGCGCTTGGTTGGCTCGCTGAGGCTGCGCAGGCTGGCCACCGCCATGTCGCGGTAGGAACCGTTGCCGAAGTTGGCGCCCAGGTCGTCGAAACCGGCGGCGATGGCGCTGGTGTCCTTGCCGGGCACGCCTTCGTTGAGCATGGCATTGGTCAGCATGGCCAGGCCGTAGCTGTCGCCGTCCTGGCTGCTGCCGGCGGCGAAGGTCAGGCGCAGGTCGAACATCGGCAGCTCATGGGCCTCGACGAACAGCACGCGGGCGCCTTCGGCGGTCTGCCATTGCTGGATGTTCAGCTTGCGGTGGCTGGGCGCCTTGCCGGCGGCTTCGGCCAGCGATTGCAGGCCGGTGGGCGCGGCAGTCTCGGCGGCAGCCGGCTGTGCCGGTGCAGGTGCAGGTGCCGCCGTCTCGGCGGCGGGGCGGGAAACGAACAGCACCAGTCCGGCGATCAGCGCGATGACGATCAGCCCGACCAGGCCGTAGCGCAGGCCATTGCGTTCACTCATGGCTCGGCTCCTTGTCGGTGGCGACTTCCGGCAGGACCTGGGCGAGGGTCAGGCGGGAGCGGGTGAAGTAGGTGCGGGCGGCTTGCTGGATGTCTTCGGCGGTGACGGCCTGGATGGCTTCCAGGTCCTTGTCCGCCAGACGCCAGCCGAGGCCGACGCTTTCCAGCTCGCCAATGGTGCTGGCCTGTCCGGCGATGGAATCGCGCTCGTAGACCAGCCCGGCGATGACCTGGGCGCGAACGCGCTCCAGTTCTTCCTTGCTCGGCGGGTTCTGCTTGAGGTCTTCCAGCTGCTTCCACAGCGCGGCCTCGACCTGGTCGAGGGTCTTGCCGGTCTGCACGTTGGGGGTGGCCGAGAGGAAGAACAGGCCGTCGCCGCGGGAGAAGGCGTCGTAGGAGGCCGAGGCGCCGGCGACGATTTCCTCGCCGCGCTCCAGGCGCGCGGACAGGCGCGCGCTGTAGCCGCCGTCGAGGATCGCCGAGATCAGGCGCAGGGCGTTGATCTGTTTCGAGTCATCGCTGCTGCCCAGGGTCGGCACGTTGAAGCCCATGATCAGGCTGGGCAACTGGGTGCGCACGTGCAGCTTCAGGCGGCGCTCGCCCGGCTCGGCCAGTTCCAGCGGCTTGCGCGCGGCGGGCAGGTCGCGCTTGGGGATCTCGCCGAAGTACTTCTCGGCCAGGGCCTTCACCTCGTCGCCGCTGACGTCGCCGACCACCACCAGGGTGGCGTTGTTCGGCGCGTACCAGGCCTGGTACCAGTGGCGCAGATCGTCGATGGTCATGCGCTGCAGGTCGGCCATCCAGCCGATGGTCGGTGTCCGATAGCCGCTGGCGGGGTAGGCGGCGGCCTTGAAGCGCTCGAAGGCCAGCGCGCTGGGCTTGTCCTCGGTGCGCAGGCGGCGTTCCTCCTTGATTACCTCGATCTCGCTCTTGAACTGGTCGGCCGGCAGGGCGAGGTGCGCCATGCGGTCGGCTTCCAGCTCCAGCGCCACCGGCAGGCGGTCGCGGGCGAGCACCTGGTAATAGGCGGTGTAGTCGTCGGTGGTGAAGGCGTTCTCTTCCGCGCCGAGGTCGCGCAGCACCAGCGAAGCCTGGCCGGGGCCGAGCTTGCGGCTGCCCTTGAACATCATGTGCTCCAGGGCGTGGGAGAGCCCGGTGAGGCCGGGCGTCTCGTAGCTGGAGCCGACCTTGTACCAGAGCTGGGAGACCACCACGGGGGCGCGGTGGTCCTCGCGGACAACGACCTTCAGGCCGTTGTCCAGGGTGTATTCGTGGGTGGGCTGTGGTTCCGCGGCGCTCGCCATCAGCGGCAGCAACAGGGAGCCGAGCAGCAGGCCGGCGTGGCGGCGTGCAAGGGTTTTCATCGTGGACTGAACCTTTCGGGCTGTCCGCGGGGTCTATGCAGGCTGGCGGCCAGCCTCTTAACCCCGGCGGGCGAGGAGATGCTAGGATACCCATCCGTTTTCCGGGCGGCCACGTTCAGGGCTTCTCAAAGCTGTTTCGAGGCTTTTTTTCTGCCTGTTTCCGTGGCGTCCCCTAGAGATTCGATCCCTACATGTTTGGTTCCAACGACGACAAGAAGGCCCCGCCAGCCGGGGAGAAGAAGGGTCTGTTCGGCTGGTGGCGCAAGAAGCCCCAGGCCGAGGAACAACCCGCCGAGCAAGCCGAGTCCCAGGCTGAACAGCCTGTTGCCGCCGAACCGGCTCCCGCCCTCGAGCAGGCTCCCTCCGTCCAGGCCGAGCCGGTCGCCCCGCGCGCCGAGCTGACCCCTGAGCCGACGCCCGAACCGATAGTCGACGTGGTGCCGGCCAGCGTGCCGGTCGAGCCACTGGCGCAGCCCGCTCTGCAACCTGAAGTGCAGCCCGCGCCGCGGCCTGAGCCGCAACCCGTTGCGCCGCCAGTGGTTGGCGAGGCGCCGCAGCCGGCTGTCCAGGCGGTCGCGCCGGCACCTGTCGCCGCGCCGGTTCAGCCCGAACCCGTTGCCGAAGCGCCCGTCGTAGTCGCCCAGCCCGAGCCTGCCCCGCAGCCCGAACCCGAGTCGCAGGCCAGACCGGCCGCCAGCGAGCCGTCCAGGCTCGGCTTCTTCGCCCGCCTCAAGCAGGGCCTGTCGAAGACCAGCGCCAGCCTCGGTGAAGGCATGGCCAGCCTGTTCCTGGGCAAGAAGGCCATCGACGACGACCTGCTCGACGAGATCGAGACCCGCCTGCTGACCGCCGACGTCGGCGTCGAGGCCACCACCACCATCGTGCAGAACCTGACCAAGCGCGTGGCGCGCAAGGAGCTGGCCGACAGCGAAGCGCTGTACAAGGCCCTGCAGGAAGAGCTGGCCGGCCTGCTGCGCCCCGTCGAGCAGCCGCTGACCATCACCACCGACAAGCAGCCCTACGTGATCCTCGTGGTCGGCGTGAACGGCGTTGGCAAGACCACCACCATCGGCAAGCTGGCGAAGAAACTGCAGCTCGATGGCAAGAAGGTCATGCTGGCCGCCGGCGATACCTTCCGCGCCGCCGCCGTCGAGCAGCTGCAGGTCTGGGGCGAGCGCAACAACATCGCCGTGATCGCCCAGCACACCGGCGCGGACTCCGCCTCGGTGATCTTCGATGCCGTGCAGGCCGCCAAGGCCCGTGGCGTGGATGTGCTGATCGCCGATACCGCCGGTCGCCTGCACACCAAGGACAACCTGATGGAAGAGCTGAAGAAGGTGCGCCGGGTGATCGGCAAGCTGGACGAGACGGCTCCCCACGAAGTCCTGCTGGTGCTGGATGCCGGTACCGGGCAGAACGCCATCAACCAGGCCAAGCAGTTCAACAATGCCGTGGAACTCACTGGCCTGGCCCTGACCAAACTGGACGGCACCGCCAAGGGCGGGGTGATCTTCGCCCTGGCCAAGCAGTTCGGCCTGCCGATCCGCTATATCGGTGTCGGCGAAGGGATCGACGATCTGCGAACCTTCGAAGCCGATGCCTTCGTCCGTGCACTCTTCGAGACCCGGGAAATCGCATGATCCGTTTCGAGCAGGTTGGCAAACGCTATCCCAACGGCCACGTCGGCCTGCACGAGATTTCGTTCCGCGTGCCGCGCGGCGAGATCATGTTCGTCACCGGCCACTCCGGTGCGGGCAAGAGCACCCTGCTGCGCCTGATCCTGGCGATGGAGCGACCCACTTCCGGCAAGCTGCTGCTAGGCGGGCAGGACGTCTCGCGCATCTCCACCGCGCAGATTCCCTTCCTGCGCCGGCAGATCGGCGTGGTCTTCCAGAACCACCAGCTGCTCGATGACCGCAGCGTGTTCGAGAACGTCGCCCTGCCGATGCAGATTCTCGGCCTGCCCAAGGCGGACATCGCCTACCGCGTCGAAGCGGCGCTCGACCGGGTGAACCTCAAGGAAAAGGCCGAGGACCGTCCGTCCGACCTCTCCACCGGGCAGCAGCAGCGCGTCGGCATCGCCCGCGCGGTGGTGCACCGTCCGGCCCTGCTGCTCGCCGACGAACCCACCGGCAACCTCGACCCGCGCCTGGCCTCGGAAATCATGTCCGTGTTCGAAGACATCAACCGCCTGGGCACCACCGTGCTGATCGCCAGCCATGACCTGGCACTGATCGCGCGCATGCGCCACCGGATGATCACCCTGCAGCGTGGCCGGATCATCGCTGATCGTGAGGAGAACGCCTGATGAGCGCCAATGACCTGCCCCGCGGCGACGAAGAAGGCACCCCGACGCGCAACACCCGCGAGCGCCCGGAAGACAATGAACACCAGGACCACAGCGCGTCCCTCTCGGCCTACGCGGAAAACCACCGCGCCAGCCTGATGGACAGTCTGCACCGCCTGGTCAGCCACCCCTTCGGCAGCTTCTTCACCTGCCTGGTGATGGGCATCACCCTGAGCCTGCCCATGGGGCTGTCGCTGCTGCTGAACAACGTCGAGCGCCTCGGTGGCTCCTGGCAGCGCGCCGCACAGATTTCCCTGTTCCTCGACCTCAAGGCCAGCGAGGCCCAGGGCCAGGACCTGCGCGAACAGATCGAGAAAATGCCCGATGTGATCGAGGCGCAGCTGATCAGTCGCGACGATGCGCTGAAAGAGCTGCAGGAGCAGTCCGGTCTCGGCGAAGCGCTGAAGGAATTGCCTGACAACCCGCTGCCGGCGGTCATCTCGGTGACGCCCAAGCAGATTGACAAGGCCCAGCTGGATGCCTTGCGTCAAAGGTTGTCGGAGCTGCCGGGTGTACAACAGGCGCAGCTGGACCTGGTCTGGGTCGAGCGGCTGTCGGCGATCCTCAAGCTGGGCGACCGCTTCGTCTTCGGCCTGACCCTCCTGCTGGTGCTGACCCTGTTGCTGGTGATCGGCAACACCATCCGCCTGCACATCGAAAACCGCCGTAACGAAATCGAAGTCATCAAGCTGGTCGGCGGGACGGACGGTTACGTGCGTCGCCCCTTCCTCTATATGGGTGCGTTGTACGGCCTGGGTGCGGGCATCCTGTCCTGGGCCCTGTTGGCCTTCGGCCTGGACTGGCTGAACAGCTCCGTGGTCAACCTGGCCGGGCTGTACGGCAGTGATTTCGGGCTGGCGGGCGTACCGGTCGACGACGGCCTGTCGCTCACTATTGGTGCCGTGCTGCTGGGCTGGATCGGTGCCTGGCTGGCCGTGGCGCGCCACCTGCGCGAGTTGGCACCGCGCTGAAACCCCCTGATTTTGCAGGGGTTAAGCGGGTGTAAAGGAACTTTTACACCCGCTTGCAGTCAGATTTCGCAGTGCTACACTGCGCGAGTTTCGTGAATCGGAGGATTCGCATGACCACTTCTCTGCAACCTGTATATGCCCTGGCTCCCGGTGCGAACCTGGAAGCCTATGTGCACTCGGTGAACAGCATTCCGCTGCTGACGCCGGAGCAGGAGCGCGAACTGGCCGAACGCCTCTTCTACCAGCAAGATCTGGAAGCGGCACGGCAAATGGTTCTGGCGCACCTGCGCTTCGTCGTGCATATCGCCCGGAGTTATTCCGGGTACGGCCTGGCCCAGGCCGATCTGATCCAGGAAGGCAACGTCGGCCTGATGAAGGCCGTGAAGCGCTTCAACCCGGAAATGGGTGTGCGCCTGGTGTCGTTCGCCGTCCACTGGATCAAGGCGGAAATCCATGAGTTCATCCTGCGCAACTGGCGGATCGTGAAAGTCGCGACCACCAAGGCGCAGCGCAAGCTGTTCTTCAACCTGCGCAGCCAGAAGAAGAAGCTGGCCTGGCTGAGCAATGACGAAGTGCACCGCGTCGCGGAAACCCTCGGTGTCGAGGCCCGCGAAGTCCGCGAGATGGAAAGCCGTCTCACCGGGCAGGACATGGCCTTCGACCCGGCGGCGGATGCCGACGACGAGAGCGCCTACCAGTCCCCGGCGCATTATCTGGAAGACCATCGTTACGACCCGGCGCGCCAGCTGGAGGAAGCGGACTGGAGCGACAGCTCCACCGCCAGCCTGCACGAGGCGCTGGAAGGCCTGGACGACCGCAGCCGCGACATCCTCTACCAGCGTTGGCTGGCCGAGGAGAAGGCGACCCTGCACGACCTTGCGGCCAAGTACAACGTGTCCGCCGAGCGGATCCGTCAGCTGGAAAAGAACGCGATGAACAAGCTCAAGGGTCGCATCGAAGCCTGACCGGCTTCGACGCGCCCTGCGAGTCGCGAACCGCACCCTGGTGCGGTTTTTTTCTGCCCGCCTTCAGCGTCTGGAGAGTCCCATGCCGCGCCTGCGTCCCGTCCACGGGATGTTCTTCCTGGTCATCGCCCTGCTGGCCTTCGGCCTCGGTTCCTGGGTCGCCCGCACGTCCGCGCCGCCCAAGCCGCCGCAGTGGTTCAACGACTGGAAGGAAAAGGTCTTCGAGCCGCTGGCCGACGACAAGCTGACCCTGAACGATCTGCAGGGCCAGCAGCCCGGCGAGCTGTGGCTGACCGCCAGCCAGGACGGCCCGCAACTGCATTACCGCGGCAAGCTGGTGACGGAAGAGGGGCCCTGGCACGTCGAGGCGGAGCTGGCCCTGAGCGATGCCGAGCATGCCAGCCTGGCCAAGGCCACCGGCATGCAGCCGACCAGCAAGGACCAGCCGCTGAGCGCCGAGCTGATGGGCCAGTTGGGCAACAAGCCGGTCTCCGAGCTGGCGCTGGCGCCGCAGGAAGACCTGGCGGTCGGTCGCCTGGCAGTGAGCCTGGGCGATCCGCGACTGCGCCTGCAGGTGGATGGCGGCGAGGCCTGGGTCTATCCGGAGAAGGGCATGACCCTGCTGCATCGCGACGGCACCCTGCAGTGGGTGCGGGTGGTGCCGCGCAATACTCTCAAGACCAGCGAGGCGCCTTAAAGGCGCCCGAGATAATCGCTGCCACCCAGCTGCCACATCTGCTGGCGGATCCAGGAGGCGCGCTGGCGCACGTAGGGGCCGGGCTTGCCGGCGCTCCACTTGCGCGGGTTGGGCAGCACGGCCGCCAGCAGGCTGGCCTGCTGTTGCGACAGGCGCTTGGCGTCGACGCCGAAGTGGTGCTGGGCAGCGGCCTGGGCGCCGAATACGCCGGCGTCCCACTCCACGCTGTTGAGGTAGACCTCGAGAATCCGCTGCTTGGACCAGAAGGTCTCGATCAGCAGGGTGAACCATGCCTCGAAGCCCTTGCGTACCCAGCTGCGGCCGGTCCAGAGGAAGACGTTCTTCGCCACCTGCTGGCTGATGGTGCTGCCGCCGCGGACCCTGCCGCCCTGCTCGTTGTGCGCCAGGGCCTTCTGGATCGCCGGCACGTCGAAGCCGTGGTGTTCGGCGAACTTCTGGTCTTCGCTGGCGATCACGGCGAGCTTGAGGCTGTCCGGCAGCTCGTCCCAGGAGCGCCAGCTGCGCTGCAGGTCGATGGGCTGGCCGTTGAACCAGGACTCGACCTTGCGCTCGATCATGACCATGGTGCCCGGCGGCGGTACCCAGCGCAGGATGATGACCAGCGCCACGCTGATGGCGACGAACCAGAGCGCGATCTTGAACAGGCGGCGGAGGACGTTGCGCATGCGAGGCTTTGACTGGGCGGATGAGCGGGCCATTATAGCGGCACTCACCTGTCTGGAGCTTTCCGATGCTGCGTACTTTCCTGATGCTCGCCGCCTTCTTCGGTTTCACCGGTGTCGCCCTCGGCGCCTTCGCTGCCCACGGCCTGAAGAGCAAGCTCACCCCGGAGTACCTGGCGGTGTTCCAGACCGGCGTGCATTACCAGATGCTGCATGCCCTGGCGCTGTTCGGCGTGGCGCTGCTCTCGGCGCATATCGGCGGCACCCTGGTCAGCCTTGCCGGCTGGGCCTTCACCGTCGGCATCCTGCTGTTTTCCGGCAGCCTCTACCTGCTGACCCTGGCCGGCCTCGGCGTGGGCATCATCACCCCGATCGGCGGGCTGTTCTTCCTGATCGGCTGGGCGCTGCTGCTGGTGGCGGCCTTCCGGCTGGGTTGACCCGAGCGTCAGAAAAGCCCGAGTGCGGCACTCCGGAACCTTGGTCATCCGGCGCGATCGGGCTAGAATGCGACCCCCTCCAGCAACGACCGTCCCGCCCATGCGTATTCAGTTGAACGGCGAACCCTTCGAGCTGCCCGACGGCCACAGCGTCGCCAACCTGCTCGAGCGTCTCGACCTCACCGGCAAGCGTGTCGCGGTCGAGCTCAACCAGGACATCGTGCCGCGCAGCCAGCACGCCGCCACCGCCCTGAGCGAAGGCGACCAGGTGGAAGTGGTGCATGCCATCGGCGGCGGCTAGCAGCCGCCTCCCAGACTTTCAGGCCCCGCCCGCCTTTCCTTCAGGAGTGATCCGATGAGCCAAACCAACTCCAACCTGCCGGTCGACAAGCCCTTCATCCTGGCTGGCCGTACCTACAATTCCCGCCTGCTGGTCGGCACCGGCAAATACAAGGACCTCGAGGAGACCTGTGTCGCCATCGAGGCCTCGGGCGCCGAGATCGTCACGGTTGCCGTGCGCCGCACGAACATCGGCCAGAATCCGGGCGAACCGAACCTGCTGGACGTGATCCCGCCGGATCGCTACACCATCCTGCCGAACACCGCCGGCTGCTACGACGCCGTCGAGGCCGTACGTACCTGCCGCCTGGCCCGCGAGCTGCTCGATGGCCACAACCTGGTCAAGCTGGAAGTCCTGGCCGACCAGAAGACCCTCTTCCCCAACGTCGTCGAAACCCTCAAGGCCGCCGAAGTGCTGGTCAAGGACGGCTTCGACGTCATGGTGTACACCAGCGACGACCCGATCATTGCCCGCCAACTGGCCGAGATCGGCTGCATCGCGGTGATGCCGCTGGCCGGCCTGATCGGCTCTGGCCTGGGCATCTGCAACCCCTACAACCTGCGCATCATCCTCGAAGAAGCCACCGTTCCGGTGCTGGTGGATGCCGGCGTGGGCACCGCCTCCGACGCCACCATCGCCATGGAACTGGGTTGCGAAGCCGTGCTGATGAACACCGCCATCGCCCACGCGCAGAACCCGGTGATGATGGCCGAGGCCATGAAGCACGCCATCGTCGCCGGCCGCCTGGCCTACCTGGCCGGCCGCATGCCGCGCAAGCTGTACGCGAGCGCGTCGTCGCCGATGACGGGCCTGATCAACTAAGTATTTCCATTCCGACGCGCGGGCCGGTATGCCGAAGGCAGCCGGCCCGCGCGTGCATTTACCCGCAAGGTCCGAGTCATGAGTGACATTCCCGAGAATCAGCCCGAGAACCAGCCCGACGCCGACAACCGTCCGATGCGCGCCATCAAGAGCTTCGTGATGCGCGCCGGGCGCATGACCGAAGGCCAGCAACGCGGCCTCGACCAGGGTTGGCCGAAGTACGGCCTGGAACTGGCCGACGGCGCGCGGGACTTCGATCAGGTGTTCGGGCGCCAGGCGCCGCGTACCTTCGAGATCGGCTTCGGTATGGGCCACGCCACCCTGGAGATGGCCGCTGCCGCGCCGGAGCAGGACTTCATCGGCGTGGAAGTGCACCGTCCGGGCGTCGGCGCACTGCTCAACGGCATGTTGACCCAGGACCTGAGCAACATCCGCGTCTACAGCTGCGACGCCATCGAAGTACTGCGCGACTGCGTGGCCGATGCCAGCCTCGACCGCCTGCTGCTGTTCTTCCCGGACCCGTGGCACAAGTCGCGCCACCACAAGCGTCGCATCGTGCAGCCGGCCTGGGCCGAGCTGGTACGGCAGAAGCTGAAGGTCGGCGGCGTGCTGCACATGGCCACTGACTGGGAACAATATGCCGAGCACATGCTGGAAGTGATGAATGCCGCACCCGGCTATCGCAACCTTTCGGCGGACAATACCTATGTGCCGCGCCCGGAAGAGCGTCCGGTCACCAAGTTCGAACGTCGCGGGGAGCGACTCGGGCATGGCGTCTGGGACCTGAAGTTCGAGCGTGTCGACTGATTCAGCGGAAAAAGGCCTGCGCAGCAGGCCTTTTTCACGGATGAACAGCCTATAGACCGGGACCACCCGGCAGGCCGCAAAGGCCACCCTCACCTCCTGAATAAAAAGCGGCATCCGCCGCGGACGAAAATAAGAGTGATGGACAGGAGTCCGTCGCAAAGGAGTCTGCTGTGTTGAAGAAACTTGCTGTACTGCTGATGGCGGGGGCGTGGGTCCTGCCGGCGCAGGCGAAAGTCGATGCCACCGAGGCCGCTCGACTGGGTCGCGACCTGACGCCGATGGGGGCGGAAATGGCCGGCAATGCCAGTGGCACCATCCCCGCGTGGACCGGTGGCATCACCAGCGCCCCGGCGGGCTACCAGCCCGGCACCCACCACCTCGATCCGTACGCTGCTGATGCCGTGCAGTACAAGATCGACAGCAAGAACCTGGCGCAGTACCAGGCGCTGCTCACTCCCGGCACCCAGGCGCTGCTGCAGGAGAACCCGGACTACTACCTGCGCGTCTTCCCCAGCCGCCGCAGTGCATCCTTGCCCCAGCGCATCTATGACGCCACCCGCTTCAATGCCGAGAACGCCGAGCTGATCGCCGACGGCAACGGCGTGCAGGGCGCCGCCGCCGGTGTGCCGTTCCCGATGCCGAAGACCGGCCTGGAAGCCATCTGGAACCACATCATGCGCTACCGTGGCGAGCAGATTCACATGGTGACCAACCAGGCCGCCGTGCTCGCCAGCGGCAGCTACAACCTGCTCAAGCTCGACCGCTACGTGTACTTCAACTACGGTCGCGAGGGCATGACCCCGCAGGACCTGAACAACACGCTGTTCTACTACAAGTACAACATCGTCGCCCCGGCCAAGCTCGCCGGCTCTGCGCTGGTGGTGCAGGAGACCATCGACCAGGTGCTGTCGATCCGCAAGGCCTGGCGCTTCAACAGCGGCGAGCGTCGCGTGCGCCGCCTGCCGAGCCTGGCCTACGACACCCTGCAGCCCGACACCAACGGCCTGGCCACCGCCGACACCGTGGACGTCTACAACGGCGCGCCGGACCACTACGAGTGGCAGCTGCTGGGCAAGCGCGAGATGCTGGTGCCGTACAACAGCTACGCGGTGCACCAGAAGGGCATCCCCTACGCCGACATCCTCAGGACCAAGACCCTCAACCCCGAGCTGCTGCGCTACGAGCCGCACCGCGTCTGGGTGGTCGAGGCGACCCTGCGCAAGGGCATGGGCCATCCGTTCGCCAAGCGCCGCTTCTACCTGGATGAAGACAGCTGGCAGATCCTCGCCTCGGACATCTACAACGCCGACGGCAAGCTGATCCGCGCCCAGGAAGTGCACCCGATCAACTACTACGACGTGCCCATGGTGCTCAGCACTCTGGAAGCGCTGTACGACTTCGAAGGGGCGCGCTACTTCGTCGACGGCCTGGACAACAACGAGCCGATGTACGACTTCAAGGTCCCGCTGGGGCCGCGCGACTTCACTCCGCAGGCGTTGCGCCGCGAGGGTAACTGAGTCCAGCAGAGGCCGCCGCGAGGCGGCCTTTGTGTTTGTGCAGTGTGGAATGTCGCTGCTGGTTCAGCGAGTCGCGGGCCATGCCCGCGAACCGCCTGAAAGGCGGTGCTGTCAGTTGGCACCGTACCGACCCGATCGCGGATGAATCCGCTCCTGCGCAGACGCAGGCCTTCTACTCGATCAACTCCGCCCCCAGCACGGTGGTCTCCGGCATGCGCATTGGCGCCGGGCTGATCTGCAGGTACTTGATGCTGGTGCGCGGGATGATCAGCAGGTCGCCGTCCACCTCGATGCTGATTACCGGCGACTCCATCTGCTTGCGGATGCCGCGGGCCACTTCGGCGGGGTCGTCGCTCTGTTGCGGGAAGCGCAGCGCCAGGCGCTGGCCATCGGAGAAGTGCAGGTAGAGATGCTTGATCGGCTTCATGTGTCCTCCGGCGGATGGGTGGCCAACCGCCGGAGGAACGCAGGTCAACTGCGGTCGGCGATCATGCCAATCACGAAGAACACTAGCAGCAGGACGGGGGCCAGGGTGTAGTTGTTGAAGTAACCCAGGCCCTTGGCCAGCCACGGGGTGACGAAGACCATCGCCAGGCCATAGCCGACGGCGCAGATCAGCACGAACAGCAGGGTGCGGAAGACGAAGTTCAGGCTGCCGATGCGTTGCTGTACCCAGGCGTTGATCGCCGGGCCGAACAGCACCAGCACGGTCGCCATGATCGCCAGGGCGATGTCGGACAGGTGGCCGCGGCACCAGCGGGAGACGTTGGCAATCAGGTCGAGCGCGAAGTCCATTGGGGCTCCTTGGGATTCAGAGTCGCCGGGGAGTGTACACGGCGGGCGACGGCAGCGTCGCCCGACGCCTTCTCAAGGCAGGAAGCGCTGCAACAGGTCGTTGAGGAACAGCTGGCCGCGCTCGGTCGGCGCCAGGCGCTGCGGATCGTTCACCAGCAGACCGTCCTGGCGTGCCTGGCGGCAGGCTTGCTCGATGGCGGCCAGTGGCAGGCCGGTGCGCTCGGCGAAGGCCGCCGCCGGCACGCCCTCGGTGAGTCGCAGGGCGTTCATCATGAACTCGAAGGGCAGGTCGTCCGCCTGCAGGCCGCGCTCGCCGGCCTGGAAGGGCTTGTCCGGGTTCAGGTAGTCCTTCGGCAGGCGGGTCTTCCAGGTGCGCAGGATGCGGCCTTGCGGCGTGCTCAGCTTGGCGTGGGCGCCGGCGCCGATGCCGAGGAAGTCGCCGAAGGTCCAGTAGTTCAGGTTGTGCCGCGCGCGCTTGCCGTCACGGGCATAGGCCGAGGTTTCGTACTGGGCGTAGCCCGCCTGGGCGAGCAGCGCCTGGCCGGCTTCCTGGATTTCCCACAGCTGGTCATCCTCGGGCAGTTCCGGCGGCTGGCTCCAGAACACCGTGTTCGGCTCCATGGTCAGCTGGTACCAGGACAGGTGCGTCGGCGCCAGGTCGACGGCCTGCTGCAGGTCGGCCAGGGCGTCGGCGACGCTCTGCTCCGGCAGGCCGTGCATCAGGTCCAGATTGAAGTTGTCGAAGCCGGCGCGGCGGGCCATTTCGGCGGCGCGTACTGCTTCGTCACCATCGTGGATGCGGCCCAGTGCCTTGAGTTTCTCGGCCTGGAAGCTCTGGATGCCGATGGACAGGCGGTTGATGCCCAGCGCCCGGTAGTCGGCGAACTTGGCCTGCTCGAAGGTGCCGGGGTTGGCCTCCAGGGTGATCTCGATGTCGCTCTCGAACCCGACTTGCCGCTCCAGGCCTGCGAGGATGCGGCCCAGCGCCCTGGCCGAGAACAGGCTGGGCGTGCCGCCGCCGAAGAAGATCGAGGTCAGCTTGCGGCTGTACACATAGCCCTGATCTGCCGTCAGGTCAGCCAGCAGCGCCTCGACGTAGGCGTCCTCGGGCAGCTCCGGGCCGGCGGCGTGGGAGTTGAAGTCGCAATAGGGGCATTTGCGCACGCACCAGGGGATGTGCACGTACGCCGACAGCGGTGGCAGGCGAAAGCCGGAAACCACCGGCCCTGCGTCGAGCCCGTGGCTTCCTGTCTGGCTCATAGACCCAGCCGCTGCTTCAGCAGGGCCATCGCGCGGGCGCGGTGGCTGATCTGGTTCTTGCGCTCGGGCGCCAACTCGGCGCTGGAGCACTCGGCTTCCGGCACCCAGAACAGCGGGTCGTAGCCGAAGCCATGCTCGCCGCGAGCTTCGCGCAGGATGCTGCCGTGCCAGAGGCCTTCGCAGAGGATCGGCAGCGGGTCGTCGGCGTGGCGGACCAGGGCCAGCACGCTGACGAACTGGGCGCCGCGTTGCTCATCCGGAACGTCCTTGAGGGCATCCAGCAGCTTGGCGTTGTTCGCCGCGTCACCCTTGCCGTCGGCATAGCGCGCGGAATAGATGCCCGGCGCACCGCCAAGGAAGTCCACCGCCAGGCCCGAGTCGTCGGCCAGCGCCGGCAGGCCGGAGATGCGCGCGGCATTGCGGGCCTTGAGGATGGCGTTCTCGACGAACGAGAGGCCGGTCTCTTCCGGTTCCACGTCGCTGAACTGGCCGATGGAGCGCACCTTCACGTGGGCTCCGAGCATGGCCTGGAGTTCCTTGAGCTTGCCGGCGTTGTGACTGGCCAGCACCAGTTGTTCGAGCTTGATCATTCGTCTGGGAAGATTTCCTGCATGAAATCGAAGCTTTGCGGGGCTTCGTTTCCGGACTGGACCTGGATGGAGAAGGTCAGGGTTTCGCGGCCTTCGATGGGGAACTGCGCCAGGTTGTAGACGGCGCCTTCCTCGACCACACGCTTGAAGGTCAGGGGGACGGTCTGTCCCATCAGGTTCTTCGCGGAGCCGGCGACGGTGACGTTGGCCGGCTTGCCGCTGGCGTCCAGCGGCACGATGTTGACCACGCCCTGGGCCTTGCTGCGTACCACGCCCACCGCTTGCGCGACATTGGGCTGGAGGAAGCTGGAATTGAACACGCTGTAGTGCACCTGCAGATCACCCAGGCGCTTCACCTGTTCGGCGAAGGCGGGCACGGCGAGGACCAGGCAGGCGAGGAAGGTAAGCAGGCGGCGCATGATGTTTCTCCCGGGCTCTATCAGATAGCCGCGATCAGACGGCGATGCGGTGGTCTTGCACGCCAGCGCCGCTGATCCGGTAGATGCCGATCTCACCCAACAGATTAGGCCAGATTCGCGAGGCCCAGCCATGCTGGTGCTCGTGGTCTACCGCCAGACGGTCGAGCACCTTCGCGTGCTGCTCGTGGCAGAGCGCCTCGAAGTCGCGGAAGGTGCAGAAGTGGATGTTCGGCGTGTTGTACCAAGTGTACGGAAGGAACTCCGACACCGGCATGCGGCCATTGCGCGCGAGGTACCAGCGGCAGCGCCAGTGACCGAAGTTGGGGAAGGTGATGATGCAGGTCTTGCCCACGCGCAGCATCTCCGCCAGCACCTTGTCCGGGTAGCGCAGGGCTTGCAGCGACTGGGTCATCACCACCACGTCGAAGCTGTCGCTGGCAAAGTTGCCCAGGCCCTTGTCCAGGTCCTGTTCGATGACGTTGACGCCGCGTTCGATGCATTTGGCGATCTTTTCGGAGTCGATCTCCAGGCCGTAGCCGCCGACCTGCTTGTGGTCGCGCAGCCAGGCGAGCAGCTCGCCATCGCCGCAGCCCAGGTCGAGCACGCGGCTGCCGGCGGGGATCCAGTCTTGGATGATTTCCAGGTCGGCGCGCATGGTGGTCCTTATACGCTGATGCGGTGCATGTAACCGCTGAAGGCTTGCAGGTAGCGCGGAATCGGCATCAGGAAGGCGTCGTGGCCTTGCGGTGCGTCGATTTCCAGGTAGCTGACGTTCTTCTTCGCCGCCAGCAGCGCGTCGACGATTTCCCGCGAGCGTGCCGGGGAAAAGCGCCAGTCGGTGGTGAAGGACATCAGGCAGAAGTCCGCCTTCACCCCCGCGAGGGTGCGCGCCAGGTCGTCGCCGTTGGCGGCGGCCGGGTCGAAGTAGTCCAGCGCCTTGGTCATCAGCAGGTAGGTGTTGGCGTCGAAGCGGGTGGAGAACTCCTCGCCCTGGTAGCGCAGGTAGCTTTCCACTTGGAACTCGACGCTGTGCAGGTCGTAGTTGAGCTTCTCCGACTTCATGTCGCGGCCGAACTTGGCGCCCATGGCGTCATCGGAGAGGTAGGTGATGTGCCCGACCATCCGCGCCAGGCGCAGGCCGCGCTTGGGAATCACGTCGTGCTCCTGGAAGTGGCCGCCGAAGAACTCCGGGTCCGAGAGGATGGCCTGGCGGGCGACTTCGTTGAAGGCGATGTTCTGCGCCGACAGCTTGGGTGCGCTGGCGATGCACAGGCAATGGCGCACGCGCTCGGGGTAGCTGATGGTCCACTGCAGCGCCTGCATGCCGCCCAGGCTGCCGCCGACGATGGCGGCCCAGCTGTGGATGCCGAGGCGGTCGGCCAGGCGTGCCTGGCTGTTGACCCAGTCTTCCACGGTGACCACCGGGAAGTCTGCGCCGTAGGTCTTGCCGGTGGCAGGGTTGAGGCTGGTCGGCCCGGTGGAGCCGTTGCAGCCGCCCAGGTTGTTCAGCGCGACGACGAAGAACTTGCGGGTGTCGATGGGCTTGCCCGGACCGATGCAGCTGTCCCACCAGCCCGGCTTGCGCTCATCCTCGCTGTGGTAGCCGGCGGCGTGGTGATGGCCGGAAAGGGCGTGGCAGATCAGCACGGCGTTGCTCGCCGTGGCGTTCAGCTCGCCGTAGGTCTCGATCACCAGTTGGTATTCGGGCAGGGTCTTGCCGCAGGCCAGGGGCAGCGGTTCGTTGAACTGCAGCGTCTGGGGGGTGACCAGACCGACGGAATCTTCGGGGAAGACTGTTGGCATCGACCCAGCTCATGAATAAAAAAGGACGGCCAGTCTAAAGAGCGCCGCCCCCTGCGGCAAGCGCACTCGGAAGCGGCAGGGCGGGCGCGGCGCGGGGTTCAGGCGCGCTGCGAGGTGGGCAGGGTGACGACCTTGGCCTGGCGTTGCAGCGGCGCCGGGCGGCGCAGTTGGCGGAGGATGTCGGTGGCCTCGGTGAGCTGCTGTTCCAGCTCCTCGGTATAGCGCCCCAGCAGCAGCGAGCGCTGCCGCGCCTGCTGGGTTTCCTGGGCCAGGGCCTTGAGGCGCAGCATGTGGGTTTCCAGCATCTGCTTGTGTTCCAGGCTGTACTGCATCAGCGGCATCAGGGCGTCGGCGGCCCATTGCTCGGCTTCCTCGCGCAGGCGCTGGTGCAGGCCGATGACTTCCTGGGCGACGGTGGCGAAGAAGCGCCGGGTCAGCAGGCGCTGCTCGGTGAGCAGGGTTTTGAGGTGCAGGCGGAAGCGGTCGGCCTTCTCCTGCAGCTTGGCGAGGTCGCGCAGGTAGCGCTGGACGCGGAACTGCGGGGCGTCCAGGGCGTTGAGCGGGTTTTCCTCGTTGTGCCGCTGGTAGATGGCCGCGACCATGCGGTTGGCGGTTTCGGCTTCGTGGCCGAGGGCGACCAGGTCGCCTTCCACGGTACGGAAGAACTGCAGGATGGCCTGGTGGATGCCGACCGTGGTCCAGCTACCGCGCAGCTTGTCGTGGACCTTCTTCAGGTGCTGTTCCAGGCGCTCGGCGCGCACTGCCTCGCGCAACTGCTCGCCCTGGTGGCGCAGCAGGCGCTGGTTGGTCTTCAGGCTGAGCAGACGCTTGTGGTGCAGGTTGTGGTCGTCCTTGGTCCGCGCGGTCAGCTCGAACAGCAGCTGGCCGCTGTCCTGCTGCTGGTCGTTGAGCAGCGCCTGCTGCTCCTTCACCTTGTCCAGGCGCACGCGCAGGCTGTGCTGGCTGTTGTTGACCAGCGCCAGCACCTGGCCGACCACGGCGGTTTCCAGCAGACGTTCCTTCTGCGCGACGATGCGCTCGCAGAGCAGGTCCTCCAGGGACTCCATCTGGCTGCGCGCGAGCAGTTCGCGGTCGCCGCGTACCTTGGCCAGCAGCGCCTGCTTGGCCGACAGCGGCAGCACGTCCTCGCGGGCGATGCCCAGCTGGCGCGCGGTGGTGTCCTGGATGTGGCGGATGGCGTTCTGCACGAAGGCTTCGCCGGCCAGGTCGTCCCAGAGCACGTCGATCTTGTTCAGCACCGCATAAAGGGTGGTATGGCCGTCCTCGCCGAGCTGGCGCACGTGGTCCTGCCAGATCGCCATGTCGGAAGCGCTGACGCCGGTATCGGCGGCCAGCAGGAAGAGGATCGATTGCGCGCTGGGCAGCATCGACAGGGTCAGCTCCGGCTCACTGCCCAGGGCGTTGAGGCCGGGGGTGTCGAGGATGCGCAGGCCCTGGCGCAGCAGCGGATGGTCGAAGTTGACCAGCGCGTGGCGCCACGCCGGCACCAGCACGATGCCGGGCTTGTCGGTGGCTTCGAGCATGTCCGGGTGGAAACCCAGCTGGATCGCCTGTTCCACCGGCAGCGGCTTGGTCTTGGCGACCTGGGCGAAGGCCTCGGCCATGTTCGCCGGGTCGGAGGTATCCAGCGGGATGTTCACCCAGTGCCGCGGGATTCGCTTGAACTGCGCGACGCTGGCATCGGCGACGCGGGTCTCGATGGGCAGCAGGCGGATGTACGGGCGCTCCGAGCGCGGGTCGAAGAACAGCTCGGTGGGGCACATGGTGGTGCGCCCGGCCTGGGACGGCAGCATGCGGCGACCGAATCCTGCGAAGAACAGGCTGTTGATCAGCTCGGTCTTGCCGCGCGAGTACTCGCCGACGAAGGCCAGGGTGATGTGGTCGACGCGCAGCAGGCGCAGGGTGCGTTCGAGACGGTTCTCGATTTCCGGGGTATTCAGCCGGGCGCGCTCAAGCCAGCTGCGATAGCGGGTGATCTCGCGGACCAGCTCGCGCTTCCAGGTGACGTAGGCATCGATCTGCTGACTGAGACGTTCCATGCTCATCCGGGCGTTCCTTGGGCTGGCGCGTCCTGCGCGGGGAATGGATGGCGTGGATTATGCGTCGGGGCGTAGGAATAGCAATTGGCCTACAGCACATTCCTACACGTAAGGTCGGCCAAGGTTACTGAGCGGCTATCCCGAGTTCTGCCGGAAGTTTCGTCGGACGGGGAATGCGCACGCGCTTCTGGCGGTTCAGTTCGCCGCTTTCCAGCTTCACCGCGCTTTTCGGTACGCCGAAGGCCTTGCCGAGGAAGGCCAGCAGGTGGGCGTTGGCCTTGCCTTCGACTGGTGGCGCGGTGAGGCGGATCTTCAGGCGCTCACCGTGCAGCCCGGCGAACTCGTCGCGGCTCGCCTTGGGCTGCAGGTGGCAGTCGAGGATCAGGTCCTCGCCGTCCCAGTGATAGAACGGCATGCCTGCTTACATGAAGGGCGAAAGGATCTGCGGCATCCCGGTCATCGCGGCCAGGTTGCCGATCACCAGCATGTCGATCAGCTTCAGCGCGATGAACGCGAAGATCGGCGAGATATCCAGCCCGCCGAGGTTCGGCAGCAGCTTGCGGAAGGGCGCCAGGAAGGGCTCGCAGATCTGGTTTACCAACTGGGCGCCGGGGTTGTAGCTGCCCGGAGCGACCCAGGAGAGGATCACGCTGATGATCAGGGCGAAGAAGAAGATCTTCAGGAACAGCGAGGTCACCGCGATGATCGACCACACCAGCAGTTGCAGGATGTAGCCGCCGACGCCGTAGCCCATCAGGGTCAGGGTGATGACCATCAGCACCAGCTGGACCAGGATCGCCAGCACCAGCGAGGCGAAGTCGATGCCGCCGAAGCCGGGGATGACGCGGCGCAGCGGGTTCAGCAGCGGCTTGGTGGCGCGCACGATGAACTGGCTGAGCGGGTTGTAGAAGTCGGCGCGGACCAGCTGCAGGATGAAGCGCAGCAGCACGATCAGCAGGTACAGGCTGCCAAGTGTCTGGATCACATAGATGGCGGCTGTGGAAAGTCCGGTCATTGGGCGGTCCTTGGTGAACGTTGGGCGCCGGCGCGCAGGGCCGGGCGAATCGGGCGGTCGGTCAACGACGGCGCTGTAACGCCATACTGTAGGGAATTCATCGTCGCCGGTCGCGTGTAAGTGTGTTTCGTCACGTGCAAATTCAATCCCGCGTGGCGATCAGGGGTTGTCTGTCACAGGCGGGAGCGGGGCGACCGTCCATGGTCGCCTGCGACGCGGCAATCAGCGGCCCAGTTGTTCGGCCAGCTCGGCGGAGCGGTGATCGGCGGCGCCGACTGCCTTCTCCACCAGCGCCTCGAAACCGTTGGCCTGGAAGGTGCTGATGGCCGCTTCGGTGGTGCCCTTGGGCGAGGTCACACGACGGCGCAGTTCGGCCGGGTCGACATCGCTGGTGGTGGCCATCTGTGCGGCGCCCAGGGCGGTCTGGCGGGCCAGTTGGCCGGCGACTTCGCGGGACAGGCCGAGCTTCTCACCGGCGGTGGTCATGGCTTCCATCAGCAGGAAGAAGTAGGCAGGGCCGCTGCCGGAGACGGCGGTGACCGCGTCGATCTGGCGCTCCTCGTCGAGCCACAGGGCGATGCCCACGGCGCTCAGCAGTTGCTCCGCCTGCTCGCGCTGGGCGGCGCTGACGCTGGCGTTGGGGTACAGGCCGCTGGCACCCAGGCCGACCAGCGCCGGGGTGTTGGGCATGCAGCGGACGATGGCGCGCGGTTGGCCGTTCACCTCGCCCAGCCAGCGTTCGAGGCTGGCGCAGGGGATGCCGGCGGCGATGGAGACGATCAGCGCGTTCTCGCTCAGCGACGGCGCCAGCGCCAGGCAGACGTCCTTCATGACCTGCGGCTTGACCGCCAGGACCACCACATCGGCACCGGCCACGGCGCTGGCGTTGTCGCCGACCACTTCGATGCCGTGCTCGGCGGCGATCTTCGCGCGCTGCTCGGCGCCCGGATCGCTGGCGCGGATGTCGCGCGCGGCGACGCCCTTGGCGCGCAGGCCACCGATGAGACTGGCGGCCATGTTGCCGGCGCCGATGAAGGCAATGCGGGTGCTGCTCATGGAGTCGCTTCCTTTATTCAGTGGGAGGCGCCGTAGTCGCGGGCGCCGAACAGGGCGGTACCGATCCGCACCCAGGTGGCGCCTTCGCCGATGGCGGCTTCGAGGTCGTGGCTCATGCCCATGGACAGGGTGTCCAGGCCGAGATTCAGGGCTTGCATCAGCTCGCGCAGGCGGGCGAACGCGGCGTGCTGCGCGGCAATGTCCTCGGTGGGTTCGGGGATGGCCATCAGGCCGCGCAGTTTCAGGTGGGGCAGTTGCGCAACCGCCTGGGCGAGGGCGGGCAGCTCGGCAGGGGAGCAGCCGGACTTGCTGTCCTCGCCGCTGACATTCACCTGCAGCAGCACGTTCAGCGGCGGCAGGTTCGCCGGGCGCTGCTCGGAGAGGCGCTGGGCGACCTTCAGGCGGTCCACCGAATGCACCCAGTCGAAGTGCTCGGCGATCGGCCGGGTCTTGTTCGACTGGATGGGGCCGATGAAATGCCAGGTCAGCGGCAGGTCGGCCAGTTCGGCCTGCTTGAGCAGGGCTTCCTGCAGGTAGTTCTCGCCAAAATCGGCCAGGCCGCAGGCAAACGCTTCGCGGATCGCGGCGGCGGGTTTGGTCTTGCTCACGGCAAGCAACTGCACCGAGTCAGGCGTGCGATTTTTCGCTTGTTCCGCCTCACGGATTCGTACGCGAACCTTTGCAATATTCTCTGCTATCGTGGACATTACCGTCGCTTTTCCGCCCGGCTGCTGCGTGTTCTGCGGCATTCTACCTGCTTGCTCTTGATTGGGGAGTCCCATGGATATTACCGAGCTGCTCGCCTTCAGCGCCAAGCAGGGCGCTTCGGACCTGCACCTCTCGGCCGGCCTGCCGCCGATGATCCGCGTCGACGGCGATGTTCGCCGCATCAACCTGCCGCCGCTGGAGCACAAGCAGGTTCACGCGCTGATCTACGACATCATGAACGACAAGCAGCGCAAGGATTACGAAGAGTTCCTGGAAACCGACTTCTCCTTCGAAGTGCCGGGCGTCGCCCGCTTCCGGGTCAACGCCTTCAACCAGAACCGCGGCGCCGGCGCCGTGTTCCGGACCATTCCCTCCAAGGTACTGACCATGGAAGACCTGGGGATGGGCGAAGTGTTCAAGCGCGTCTCCGACGTGCCGCGCGGCCTGGTCCTGGTGACCGGCCCGACCGGTTCGGGCAAGTCCACCTCGCTGGCGGCGATGCTCGACTACCTGAATAACACCAAGTACAGCCACATCCTCACCGTCGAAGACCCGATCGAATTCGTCCACGAGTCGAAGAAGTGCCTGGTCAACCAGCGCGAAGTGCACCGCGACACCCTCGGCTTCAACGAGGCCCTGCGCTCGGCACTGCGTGAAGACCCGGACATCATCCTGGTGGGTGAGATGCGCGACCTGGAGACCATCCGCCTGGCGCTGACCGCCGCGGAAACCGGCCACCTGGTCTTCGGCACCCTGCACACCACCTCCGCGGCCAAGACCATCGACCGTATCGTCGACGTGTTCCCCGCCGAGGAGAAATCCATGGTCCGCTCCATGCTCTCCGAATCCCTGCAGGCGGTGATTTCCCAGACCCTGCTGAAGAAGATCGGCGGCGGTCGTGTTGCGGCCCACGAGATCATGATCGGCACCCCGGCGATTCGTAACCTGATCCGCGAGGACAAGGTCGCGCAGATGTACTCCGCCATCCAGACCGGCGGCGCGATCGGCATGCAGACCCTCGACATGTGCCTCAAGGGCCTGGTCGCCAAGGGCCTGGTGACCCGCGACGCGGCGAAAGAAAAAGCCAAGATCCCGGAAAACTTCTAAATCCCACCGGGCCCTTGCGGCCCGGCGCACGGAGCGCGCCACACGCACCCGCTTCGTGATCCGACAGCCCTGTCGTAGTCAGCGTGAACTCGGCGAGAAAGATCATGGAATTCGAGAAGCTGTTGCGCCTGATGGTGGAAAAGGGAGCCTCCGACCTGTTCATCACGGCGGGCGTGCCGCCTTCGATGAAGGTCAACGGCAAGGTACTGCCGGTCACCAAGACCGCCCTGTCGCCGGAGCAGACCCGCGAGACCGTGCTGTCGGTGATGAACGAGCAGCAGCGCCGCGACTTCGCCGAGAACCACGAGTGCAACTTCGCCATCAGCGCCCGTGGCGTCGGCCGTTTCCGTGTCAGCGCCTTCTACCAGCGCAACCTGGTGGGCATGGTGCTGCGCCGCATCGAGACCAACATCCCGACCATCGATGACCTGAAGCTGCCGGAAATCCTCAAGAAGCTGGCGATGACCAAACGCGGCCTGGTGATCTTCGTCGGTGCCACCGGCACCGGTAAGTCCACCTCGCTGGCGGCGATGATCGGCTACCGCAACAAGAACTCCACCGGCCACATCATCTCCATCGAAGACCCCATCGAGTACATCCACCAGCACCAGGGCTGCATCGTCACCCAGCGTGAAGTGGGCCTGGATACCGATACCTTCGAGGTGGCCCTGAAGAACACCCTGCGCCAGGCGCCGGACGTGATCATGATCGGTGAGGTGCGCTCGCGCGAGACCATGGACCACGCCGTGGCCTTCGCCGAAACCGGCCACCTGTGCCTGGCGACCCTGCACGCCAACAACGCCAACCAGGCGCTGGAGCGGATCATCCACTTCTTCCCGGCCGACCGGCACGGCCAGGTGTGGATGGACCTGTCGCTCAACCTCAAGGCCATCGTCGCCCAGCAACTGGTGCCCACCCCGGACGGCAAGGGCCGCCGCGCGGTGATCGAGGTCCTGCTGAACACCCCGCTGGCCGCCGACCTGATCCGCAAGGGCGAGGTCCACGAGCTCAAGCCGCTGATGAAGCGCTCCACCGAGCAGGGCATGCAGACCTTCGACCAGGCGCTGTACCAGCTCTACACCCAGGGCGAGATCACCTACGAAGATGCGCTGGCCTATGCCGACTCGGCGAACGACCTGCGCCTGATGATCAAGCTGGGTTCGGAGACCGACGCCGACCACCTGACCACCATGACCCAGGGCCTGACCCTGGAGATGAGCGAAGACGATCCCAACCGTCGTTTCCGCTGATCCTGCTCCTTGAGAAGCCCGCCCCGTGCGGGCTTTTCGTTTATGCTGATGACCTTGTAACGCAACGGGAGAAAGGCATGTCCGCCAACCCTGACACCCATAGCAAGGTCATCGGCTACCTGCTGTGGATCTTCGGCTTCACCGGCTCGCACCGCTTCTACTACGGCCGGCCGATCACCGGCACCATCTGGTTCTTCACCCTCGGCCTGTTCTTCATCGGCTGGATCATCGACCTGTTCCTCATTCCCTCCATGGATGACGCGGCGGACCAGCGTTACCGCTCCGGCGGGGTGGACTACAACGTCGCCTGGATCCTGCTGACTTTCCTCGGCGTGTTCGGCGTGCACCGCATGTACATGGGCAAGTGGCTCACAGGCATCCTCTACCTGTTCACCGGCGGGCTGTTCTTCATCGGCGTGCTGTATGACTTCTGGACGCTGAACAGCCAGATTTCCGAGCGCAACGGGCCGCAGCGAATCTGATCCGGAGCAATCCTTCAGGTAATGCCGCACCTTTCGCACACCTTCTGCCTCGCCGTCTTTCGTCGCGCCACCTGGCGCGACCTGTGCCTCCCGCCTAAGGTCAGGAGGACAGTAGCAGGCGCCGCCGGGCGATCCCCGTGGCGCCGCAGAAGGAGTGGCTGCCATGAGCAACGAATCCCGCCCTGCCGTACTCGACCTGATCGGCAATACCCCCATGGTCCGCGTGACGCGCTTCGATACCGGACCCTGCACCCTGTTCCTCAAGCTTGAATCGCAGAACCCCGGCGGCTCCATCAAGGACCGCATCGGCGTCGCCATGATCGAGGCCGCCGAGCGTGACGGCCGGCTCAGGCCCGGTGGCGTGATCGTCGAAGCCACCGCCGGCAACACCGGCCTGGGCCTGGCACTGGTCGGCCGCGCCAAGGGCTACCGGGTAGTGCTGGTGGTGCCGGACAAAATGTCCACCGAGAAGGTCCTGCACCTGCGCGCCATGGGCGCCGAGGTACACATCACCCGCTCCGACGTCGGCAAGGGCCATCCCGAGTATTACCAGGACGTCGCGGCGCGGCTGGCGAAAGACCTGCCCGACGCCTTCTTCGCCGACCAGTTCAACAACCCCGCCAACCCGCTGGCCCACGAGACCGGCACCGGCCCGGAAATCTGGGCGCAGACCGGCCATGACCTCGACGCCGTGGTGGTCGGTGTCGGCTCCGCCGGCACGCTGACCGGGCTCACGCGCTTCTTCCAGAAGGTCCAGCCCGAGCTGGAAATGGTCCTGGCCGACCCGGTGGGCTCGATCATGGCCGAGTACTCGCGCTCCGGTGCCATCGGCACGCCCGGTTCCTGGGCGGTCGAGGGCATCGGCGAAGACTTCGTGCCGTCGATTGCCGACCTCTCCAGCGTGCGCCATGCCTACTCGATCAGTGACGAGGAAAGCTTCGCCACCGCCCGCGAGCTGCTGCGCAACGAAGGCATCGCCGCCGGTTCGTCCACCGGCACGCTGCTGGCCGCCGCGCTGCGTTTCTGCCGCGAGCAGAAGGAACCCAAGCGCGTGGTCAGCCTGGTCTGCGACACCGGCACGCGCTACCTGTCGAAGATCTACAACGACCAGTGGATGACCGACCAAGGCCTGCTGCAGCGCAAGCACTACGGCGACCTGCGTGACATCATCGCGCGGCGTTTCGAAGAAGGGCGGGTGGTCAGTGTCGGCCCCGGCGACACCCTGCTCACCGCCTTCCAGCGCATGCGCCTGGCGGACATCTCCCAGCTCCCCGTGCTCGACGGCAAGCGCCTGGTGGGTGTGATCGACGAGTCCGACATCCTCATGGGCGTGCATGACGACCCGGCGCACTACCGTTGCGAAGTCTCCAGCGCCATGAGCGACGCTCCGGAAACCCTGGCCCCCGGTGCCAGCCTCGGCGAACTGGAAGCCGTGCTCGGCCGCGGCCTGGTGGCCATCATCGCCGACGCCTCGGGCTTCCACGGCCTGATCACAAGATTCGACCTGCTCAACCATTTGCGGAGGACCCTCGCATGAGCCAGCACGACGACCGCCTCGGTTTCGCCACCCGCGTGATCCACGCCGGGCAGGAGCCGGACCCGTCCACCGGGGCGATCATGCCGCCGATCTACGCCAACTCCACCTACCGCCAGGAAAGCCCCGGCGTGCACAAGGGGCTCGACTACGGCCGCTCGCACAACCCCACGCGCTGGGCGCTGGAGCGCTGCGTGGCGGACCTGGAGGGCGGCAGCAAGGCGTTCGCCTTCGCCTCGGGGCTGGCGGCGATCTCGGCGGTACTGGAACTGCTCGACGCCGGCTCGCACATCGTTTCCGGCAACGACCTCTACGGCGGCACCTTCCGCCTGTTCGAGCGGGTGCGCCGGCGCAGCGCCGGGCACGACTTCCACTTCGCCGACCTGGCCCAGCCCGGCGCCCTGGAAGCGGCGCTGACCGACAAGACGCGCATGGTCTGGGTGGAAACCCCGAGCAACCCGCTGCTGCGCCTGACCGACCTGGCCGCCATCGCCCGCACCTGCCGCGAGCGCGGCATCCTCTGCGTGGCCGACAACACCTTCGCCAGCCCCTATGTGCAGCGCCCGCTGGACCTGGGCTTCGACATCGTCGTGCACTCCACCACCAAGTACCTCAATGGCCACTCCGACGTCATCGGCGGCATCGCCATCGTCGGCGACAACCCCGACCTCGCCGAACGCCTGGGCTTCCTGCAGAACTCGGTGGGCGCCATCGCCGGCCCGTTCGACGCCTTCCTCACCCTGCGCGGGGTGAAGACCCTGGCCCTGCGCATGGAGCGCCACTGCGCCAATGCACTGGACTTGGCGAAATGGCTGGAACAGCAACCGCAGGTGAAGCGCGTCTATTACCCCGGCCTGCCGTCACACCCGCAGCATGAACTGGCGCGCACGCAGATGAAGGGCTTCGGCGGGATGATCTCGCTGGACCTGGACACCGACCTCGCCGGCTCGCGGCGCTTCCTGGAGAACGTCCAGCTGTTCGCCCTGGCGGAAAGCCTGGGCGGCGTGGAAAGCCTGATCGAGCACCCGGCAATCATGACCCACGCCAGCATCCCGCCGGAGAACCGCGCGGCGCTGGGGATCGGCGATTCGCTGATTCGCCTGTCGGTGGGGGTGGAGGATGTAGAAGACCTGCGCGCCGATCTGGCCAAGGCCCTGGCGATGATCTGAAGCACGAGATGCATTTGTAGGATGGAGCGAAGCAATACCCATTACTTGCAGCACCCTGTAGGAGCGGGCCATGCCCGCGATCGCGCGCATGGCGCGCTCCTGCACGGGATTCGCCGTATGAAAAGAAAAAGCCCGCCAATCGGCGGGCTTTTTCATGGGACGGCGGAGCGTTACACCGCGTGGACGATGTGCCCGTCCACCAGGGTGCAGCGCACCACGCCCGGCAGGCAGTGGCCGAGGAACGGGCAGTTCTGGCCGCGGGAGTGCCAGGTCTCGCCGGCCAGGGTCTGGCCGTCGGCTTCGAACAGCACCACGTCCGCTGCCGCGCCGATGGCCAGCTTGCCGGCCGGCAGGCGCAGTGCGGCGGCAGGGCCGCTGGAGAGGCGCGCGAGCAGGGTCGGCAGGTCGAGCAGGCCGTCCTGCACCAGGGTCATGGCCAGCGGCAGCAGCAGTTCGACACTGCTGATGCCCGGGTCGGTCGCGGCGAACGGTGCGTTCTTGGCGTCCGCCTCGTGGGGCTGGTGGTGGCTGGCGATGGCCTGGATCACGCCGCTCTTCACCGCTTCGCGCAGGGCGTCGCGGTCCTTGCGCGAGCGCAGCGGCGGTTGCACGTGGTACAGGCTGGAGAAGTCCGCCAGTGCCTCGTCGGTAAGGATCAGCTGATACAGCGCCACATCGGCGGTGACCGGCAGGCCACGGGCCTGGGCCTGAGCGATCATCTCGACGCCACGGGCGCTGGTCAGCTGGCTGAAGTGCGCACGCACGCCGGACTGCTCCACCAGCAGCAGGTTGCGGGCCAGGGCCACGGTCTCGGCGGTTTCCGGGATGCCGGCCAGGCCGCGGAAGCTGGCAGTCGGGCCTTCGTGGGCGATGCCGTCGGCCGCCAGTTCGGCGTCCTGGGAGGTGAACACCACGGTCAGGTCGAAGGTCGCCGCGTATTCCAGCGAACGCAGCAGCACGCGGTTGCTCGCCATCGGCGCCAGGCCGTTGGTGAAGGCCACACAGCCGGCGTCGCGCAGGGCGACCAGCTCGGACAGTTGCTCACCGGCGAGCCCTTTGGTCAGCGCACCGATGGGGAAGACCTTGGCGTTGCCGGCTTCGCGGGCGCGGTCGAGGATCAGCTCGGCGACGGCGGAGGTGTCCAGCACCGGCTTGGTCTGCGGCGGGAAGCACAGGCTGGTGACGCCACCGGCAGCGGCGGCGCGGGTTTCGCTTTCGATGCTGCCCTTGCGGCTGTAGCCCGGCTCGCGCAGGGCGACGCTCAGGTCCACCAGGCCGGGCGCGGCGGTCAGGCCGGCGGCGTCGATTTCCTGGGCGGCGTGGAAGCCTTCGGGGGCGTCGCCGATGGCGACGATGCGGCCGGCCTCGATGTGCAGGTCGCAGACCTTGTCCAGGCCGCTGGCCGGGTCGATCAGGTGGGCGCCACGAATGCTGACGGTCATTGCGCGTCCTCCTGTTCCAGCTGGCGTTGGGCGTTCTGGCCGCTCATGGCCATGGACAGCACGGCCATGCGGATGGCGATGCCGTAGGTGACCTGGTTGAGGATCACCGACTGTTCGCCGTCAGCCACGGCGGAATCGATCTCCACGCCGCGGTTGATCGGGCCGGGGTGCATGACGATGGCGTCGGGCTTGGCCAGTTGCAGGCGCTTCTGGGTCAGGCCGTAGAGCTTGAAGAACTCGCCTTCGCTGGGCAGCAGGCCGCCGGCCATGCGCTCGCGCTGCAGGCGCAGCATGATCACCACGTCGACGTCCTTCAGGCCTTCGTTGGCGTCGGTGAACACCTTCACCCCGTACTGGTCTTCCAGGCCCACCGGCAGCAGGGTGCGCGGGGCGATGACGCGGATGTCCGGGCAGCCGAGGGTCTTCAGCGCCAGCATGTCGGAGCGCGCCACCCGCGAGTGCAGGATGTCGCCGACGATGGCCACCGAGAGGTTCTCGAAGCTGCCCTTGTGGCGACGGATGGTGAGCATGTCGAGCATGCCCTGGGTCGGGTGGCCGTGGCGGCCGTCGCCGCCGTTGATCACGGCGACGTTGGGGCTGACGTGCTCGGCGATGAAGTGCGCGGCGCCCGAGTCGCTGTGGCGCACGACGAACATGTCGGCGGCCATGGCCTCGAGGTTGCGCAGGGTGTCGGTGAGCGTCTCGCCCTTGCTGGTCGAGGAGGTCGACACGTTCAGCGAGATGACGTCGGCGGACAGGCGCTGGGCGGCCAGTTCGAAGGTGGTGCGGGTGCGCGTGGAGTTCTCGAAGAACACGTTGCACACGGTCTTGCCGCGCAGCAGCGGGACTTTCTTCACCGCGCGGGCGCCGACTTCGAGGAAGGAGTCGGCGGTATCGAGGATTTCAGTCAGCAGTTCGCGGGACAACCCGTCGAGCGAGAGGAAGTGGCGCAGCTGGCCCAGGTCGTTGAGCTGCAGCGGGCGCTTGGCGTCGGTCGGCATGTGGCAGGCCCTGAAAGTTGGGGGTGGAGGTCCGGGCGCGCGGAGTTACAGCGCGGTGCTGAGAAGCGTGCGCTCGAGGACGAGTGGTGCGGGACCGCGCAATTTTACCCGCTCGTTGGGTGCCAGGGACAGGGTTTCGCCGACGATATCCGGGCGAATGGGCAGCTCGCGCTTGTTCAGGTCCACCAGGCTGACCAGGGTCACGCTGGCCGGGCGGCCGTAGTCGAACAGCTCGTTGAGCGCGGCGCGGATGGTCCGGCCGCTCATCAGCACGTCGTCCACCAGCACCAGGTGCTGGCCGTCGATCTCGAAGGGCAGTTCCGACGGACGGACCTGCGGGTGCAGGCCGCTGCGGCTGAAATCGTCGCGGTAGAAGGAGACGTCGAGGATGCCGAGGATCTCGTCGCTGCCCAGTGCCTTGAGCAGTTCCTGGGCGACCCAGATGCCGCCGGTGTGGATGCCGACGAAGCGCGGCGAGTCGATCCCGCGCTGCGCGAGGTAGTTGCGCAGGTCGGTAGCCATGCGGGGGATGAGTTCGGCGGGGCTGGGCAGGGTCATGACGTCTCCGGTTCGGTTGGCGAGGCCACCCGGCGCGGGCGGCCATCGGGGCGGACCGTTCCGGGAAGGAGTGGTCCGGCAAGCTTAGTGGCTTTCGCTCCCCTGGCGCTGCTTCAGGTCAAGGGAGCCGGCCTCGGGTCAGGCGGGGGCGTTGTCGGCCAGCCAGCCCTCCAGCAGCAGGGCGGCGGCCAGGGCGTCCACCGGGCGCTCGCGGTATCCGTCGCGCTGGCCCTGGGCCAGGCGCTCGCCCTTGGCGGCGTAGGTGGTCAGGCGTTCGTCGTGGGTGTGTACCGGCAGGTTGTAGCGGCCGTGCAGGCGGCGGGCGAATTTCTCGGCGCGCTCGCTCATGTCGCTGGGGGTGCCGTCCATGTTCAGCGGCAGGCCGACGACGATGGCGTCGGGCTGCCATTCCTTGATCAGGGCTTCGACGCGGTTCCAGTCCGGCACGCCGTTCTGTGCCTTGAGCACGCACAGTTCGCGGGCCTGGCCGGTGATGGCCTGGCCGACGGCGACGCCGATCTGCTTGGTGCCGTAGTCGAAACCCAGGAGCAGGCGCAGGGGTTTGCTGGTCATCAGGCGTGCCCGGCCTGGGCGGTGAGCAGGCTGAGGTTGACCCCCAGGCGCTCGGCGGCCGCCGACAGGCGCTGCTCGGCCGGCACCTCGAAGAGCACCGCCGGGTCCGCGGGGCAGGTCAGCCAGGCGTTGTCGGCGAGTTCGGCTTCCAGTTGGCCGGCTTCCCAGCCTGCATAGCCGAGGGTGATCAGGTGTTGCGCGGGGCCGCTGCCATCGGCGATGGCGAACAGCACGTCCTGGGAGGTGGACAGCGACAGCTCGCCCAGCCCCAGCGTGGCCTGGTAGCTGCGCCCGGTGGGGTGCAGGACGAAGCCGCGGTCAGTCTGCACCGGGCCGCCGCTATAGATGGTCACGCCCTGGCAGCGCACCGGCGGCAGTTCGTCCGGGCGCAGTTGTTCGAGCACGTCGGCGAGGCTCAGGCCACTGGGGCGATTGATGATCAGGCCCATGGCACCCTGCTCGTTGTGTTCCACGAGGTAGGTCACCGTCTGGGCGAAATTGGAGTCCGCCATGTGTGGCATGGCGATCAGGAAGTGGTGCTTGAGGTAGCTGGCGGCTGTGCTTTTCATGCCGGCTAGTTTCAGGCCTGGGGGCCAAAGGGACAAGACTTGAAAGCGTCAGCAGACGCTTCGGGCGCGCTGGCTCAGTTGCTGGACAGGCGGTCGCCGCGCTCGAAGCGCCAGGTGCGGATGATTTCCAGGCGGTCGATGTCGTTCAGGTCGCCGGAGAAGGGCGCGAAAGGCGCGGCCAGGCGCACGATGCGCTGGGCGGCCTGGTCGAGCGTCGGCTGTCCGGAGGATTCCAGGACCTGCACCTCATACAGCGAGCCGTCGCGGTTGATCGACACCAGCAGCCGCAGACTGCCGTAGATGCGTTGGCGACGGGCTTCGTCGGGGTAGTTGAGGTTGCCGATGCGTTCGATCTTCTTGCGCCACTCTTCCTTGTACCAGGCGCCCTTGTCGCGCATGGTCGAGGCGGCGCTCAGGCGGTGGATGCGCGGACGCTTGGCGTAGGCCTGCTGGTCGCGGGCGAGGTCGGCTTCGAGGCTGGAGATTTCCGCCGAGAGCTGGGCGGAGTCGAACTGCGGCGCCGGCTTGGCGACGGTCTCGGCCTTGGGCGTCTGCTGCTTGGTCTGCACCTTGTCCGGGCGCGGGGTGCGGGTGGCGACGGCGGCCTTGGGTGCTTCGGGGCTCTTGGCCTGGCGCGGGGTGGCCGGCGGAGAGACTTTCTTGACTTCGGTGTCCTGGAACGGCGCCTGCTCGGTGGTCTTGGGGATCGCCTTGTGTTCCAGGGTGCCGCTGCCCTGCTGGTTCATCTGGGCGAGGTAGTCGGCCTTCTCGGGCGCCTTGTCGCTCTTGAAGCTGGCCAGGGTGATTTCCAGCGTCTTGCTCAGCTGGCTGGGCGAGGGCATGGTGAAGCCCACGCCCAGCAGCACGGCCACGTGCAGGATGGCCGCAACGAACAGGGTGAAACCCAGACGGTCCGCCGGACGTACGCCGGAGGACACGGGGAAGTCTTGATGGGTTGCAGCGTTCATTGCGGATCGCACGGGCCAGGGTGGGGCGGAAGTCTGCCGACGAGGCTTATAAAAGTCTATGACGCACTGCGCGCCTTGAGCTTTTCGTCGATGACTGCCATCAGTCTCTCACCGATGCGCGTGTCGTAGGCCGCATCGATCTCGCGGATGCAGGTCGGGCTGGTGACGTTGATCTCGGTGAGGTTCTCGCCGATCACGTCCAGGCCGACGAACAGCAGGCCGCGCTTGCGCAGTTCCGGGCCGACCTGGGCGGCGATCCAGCGGTCGCGTTCGGTCAGCGGCTGGGCCACGCCACGGCCGCCGGCGGCGAGGTTGCCACGGGTCTCGCCCTGGGCGGGAATGCGCGCCAGGCAGTATTCCACCGGCTCGCCGTCGATCATCAGGATGCGCTTGTCGCCATCCTTGATGGCCGGCAGGTAGCGCTGCGCCATGACCTGCTCCTGGCCGTGGCGGGTCAGGGTCTCGAGGATCACCGAGAGGTTCGGGTCGCCTTCGCGGTGGCGGAAGATCATCGATCCGCCCATGCCATCCAGGGGTTTGAGAATGATGTCACGATGCTCCGCGGCGAATTCGCGGAGAATGTCGGACCGGCGGCTCACCACTGTCGGCGGCGCGCACTGCGGGAACAGCGTGGCGAAGTACTTCTCGTTGCAGTCACGCAGGCTCTGCGGCTTGTTGACGATGAGCGTACCGGCGGTTTCGGCCTGTTCCAGCAGGTAGGTGGAGTAGACGAACTCGTTGTCGAAGGGCGGGTCCTTGCGCATCAGGATCACGTCCAGGTCCGACAGCGGCTGGTCGACTTCGTCTTCCAGTTCGAACCAGTGGGCTGGGTCGTAGAACACCTTGAGCGGACGCATGCGACCGCGGGCGACGTTCTCTTTCTGGTAAAGATCCTGCTGTTCCATATAGAAGAGCTGCCAGCCACGGGCCTGGGCGGCCAGCAACATGGCCAGCGAGCTGTCCTTCTTGAAACTGATCTGCGCGATGGGGTCCATCACGATCCCGAGGCGTACGCTCATGGGATGTCCTCCTGGGGGAATTCGTCGGCTTGGGGCTGCGACTCGAGGCCGCGCCGCAAAGGCTGAAAATGGACGCTCAGGGTGGCGCTGGATGTGCGCTCGGTCAAGGAAAAAGCCTGCGCGTTCGGGGTCTTATGGCCTGAATTTGCTGGGCGTGGTAAAGATTCTGACGATTGTGGTAAAAGGTTCCCACGATTGGGTCGCAGCCCGACGGTGGCAGGGCGCTTGCGCACTGAAATAAAAAGCGGAAAAACGACTCACCGAGATGGTAAGGGCGAACATGGAACAGCATTCCGACGGTTTGAAAGTAATGGTGATCGACGATTCCAAGACGATTCGTCGCACGGCTGAAACCCTGCTGAAGAAAGTCGGCTGCGATGTCATTACAGCCATCGACGGCTTCGACGCGCTGGCCAAGATCGCCGATACCCATCCGAGCATCATCTTCGTCGACATCATGATGCCGCGCCTGGATGGCTATCAGACCTGCGCCCTGATCAAGAACAACAGTGCATTCAAATCCACGCCGGTGATCATGCTGTCCTCCAAGGACGGCCTGTTCGACAAGGCCAAGGGTCGCATCGTCGGTTCCGATCAGTACCTCACCAAGCCTTTCAGCAAGGAAGAACTGCTCGGCGCGATCAAGACCCATGTGCCCGACTTCACCCCGGTGGAGCACGCTTCCTGAAGTCCGGCGCAAGCGCCGGTGACGCCTATTCCGTATGGGGACCACAATGGCTCGAATTCTGATTGTTGATGACTCGCCGACCGAGATGTACAAGCTGACCGCGATGCTGGAAAAGCACTCGCACCAGGTACTCAAGGCCGAAAATGGCGCCGATGGCGTGGCCCTGGCTCGCCAGGAAAAGCCCGACGTCGTCCTGATGGACATCGTCATGCCCGGCCTGAACGGCTTCCAGGCGACCCGTCAGCTGTCCAAGGACCCGGAAACCAGCGCGATTCCGGTCATCATCGTCACCACCAAGGATCAGGAGACCGACAAGGTCTGGGGCAAGCGCCAGGGCGCTCGCGACTACCTGACCAAACCGGTGGACGAAGAAACACTGCTCAAGACCATCAATTCGGTGCTGGCCGGCTGATACAGCCGTACCTGCACACCTGAACATAATTATTAGAGAAGGCCAGGGCCGGCATGGCGGAAGTCCAGAGTCCTTTCGAGGTTCTCGTCCAGATCGATCAGCGCTGTCGTCAGCTGGCCGCGGGTCTGCCCGCGCAGCGCGAGGTGGTGCAGAGCTGGAACGGCATCGGCTTTCGCATGGCTGGGCGCCTGTTCGTGGCGCCCATGGGGGAGGTCGGCGAGGTTCTTCATGAGCCGCGCTACACACTGCTGCCCGGTGTCCGTGACTGGGTGAAGGGGGTCGCCAACGTGCGCGGCCGCCTGTTGCCGATCATGGACCTGTGCGGTTTCCTCGGCGCGGAGCTTTCGCCTCTGCGCAAGCAACGGCGTGTGCTCGTCGTGGAATACCAGGAAGTCTTCGCCGGTCTCATCGTCGATGAGGTGTTCGGCATGCAGCACTTCCCGGTGGACACCTTCTCCGAGCAGCTGCCGCCCCTCGAAGCGGTCCTGCAGCCCTTTATCCATGGCGTCTTCCATCGGGAGCAACCCTGGCTCGTGTTCAGCCCGCATGCGCTGGCTCAGCACCCGGGGTTCCTGGACGTCGCCAGCTAGAGTTTGACCGGTTGGGCCGGCATTGCCGGCCCTTGTTGTGACATGGAATTCGTAATCGTGGTGGGTCCAGGCGGGGGCCGAATATGAAAAATATAAAGGCAGGCAGTCTTTTTTCGGGTGCGCGTAGCAGCTCGCTGATCCTCGGACTCTTCGTGGTCCTGATCGTGGCGATCGTCTTGCTGTTCGCCAACTTCGCTTACCTCAACACCCAGGCGAACCACGACAAGCAGTACATCGGCCATGCCGGCGAACTGCGCGTGCTGTCCCAGCGTATCGCCAAGAACGCCACGGAAGCCGCGGCGGGCAAGGCGGAGGCGTTCAAGCTGCTGAAAGAAGCGCGCAACGACTTCGAGAAGCGCTGGAACATCCTCTCCAAGGGTGACGAGAGCACCGGCCTGCCGCCGAGCCCGGATTCGGTACAACCGCAGATGGCGGATGTACAGAAGGACTGGGACACCCTGCGCAAGAATGCCGACTCCATCCTCGCCAGCGAACAGACCGTACTGTCCCTGCACCAGGTAGCCGCGACCCTCGCCGAAACCATCCCGCAGCTGCAGGTGGAATACGAAGAGGTCGTCGACATCCTGCTGGAAAACGGCGCCCCGGCCGACCAGGTCGCGGTAGCCCAGCGCCAGTCGCTGCTGGCCGAACGTATCCTCGGCTCGGTGAACAAGGTGCTCGCCGGTGACGAGAACTCCGTGCAGGCCGCCGACAGCTTCGGCCGTGACGCCAGCCTCTTCGGTCGCGTACTCAAGGGCATGAAGGAAGGCAACGCGGCGATGAGCATCTCCAAGGTGACCAACGCCGAAGCGGTGGACCGCCTCAACGAGATCGCCGAGCTGTTCGAATTCGTTTCCGGCTCGGTGGACGAGATCCTCGAGACCTCCCCGGAACTGTTCCAGGTCCGTGAAGCCGCCAACACCATCTTCGGTGGCTCGCAGACCTTGCTGGACAAGGCTTCCAGCCTCGCCGCCGGCTTCGAGAACCTGGCCGAAGGCCGTGTGTTCAACCAGGTCGCCAGCGCCGCGCTGGGTATCATCGCCCTGGGCGCGATCATCCTCATCGGCCTGGTGATGGTGCGTGAAACCAACCGCCGACTGGCCGAGACCGCCGAGAAGAACGAACGTAACCAGGCGGCGATTCTGCGACTGCTCGACGAAATCGCCGACCTCGCCGACGGTGACCTGACGGTGGCCGCGACGGTAACCGAGGACTTCACCGGTGCGATCGCGGACTCCATCAACTACTCCATCGACCAGCTCCGCGAGCTGGTGGAAACCATCAACCTGACAGCCGTGCAGGTGGCCGCCGCCGCCCAGGAAACCCAGGCCACCGCCATGCACCTGGCCGAGGCTTCCGAGCACCAGGCCCAGGAAATCGCCGGCGCCTCCGCCGCGATCAACGAAATGGCCGTGTCCATTGACCAGGTATCGGCGAACGCCTCCGAGTCCTCGGCGGTAGCGGAACGTTCCGTAGCCATCGCCAACAAGGGCAACGAAGTGGTGCACAACACCATCACCGGCATGGACAACATCCGTGAGCAGATCCAGGACACCTCGAAGCGGATCAAGCGCCTCGGTGAATCGTCCCAGGAGATCGGTGACATCGTAAGCCTGATCAACGACATTGCCGACCAGACCAACATCCTCGCACTGAACGCCGCGATCCAGGCGTCCATGGCGGGCGACGCGGGCCGCGGCTTCGCCGTGGTAGCGGACGAAGTACAGCGCCTGGCGGAACGTTCCTCCGCTGCGACCAAGCAGATCGAGGCGCTGGTGAAGACCATTCAGACCGACACCAACGAAGCGGTGATCTCGATGGAACAGACCACCTCCGAGGTGGTACGTGGTGCCCGTCTGGCGCAGGACGCCGGTGTGTCCCTGGAAGAGATCGAGAAGGTATCCAAGACCCTGGCAGCGTTGATCCAGAACATCTCCAACGCCGCCCGTCAGCAGGCCTCCTCCGCCGGCCACATTTCCAACACCATGAACGTGATCCAGGAGATCACCTCGCAGACCTCTGCCGGTACCACCGCTACCGCGCGCAGCATTGGTAACCTGGCCAAGATGGCCGGCGAGATGCGCCACTCCGTATCCGGCTTCAAACTGCCGGACACCGCCGAACAGGCCTGAGCAGAGGAGGTGCGCTGCTCTTAGCCGGGTAGCGCACGACGATCTTGAGCGAGGGGCGCGACATGCAGGCAAGTGGCGTCTGGTCGTTGCAGCCGTTGGCCGACATGTCGGCCGCGGACTTCCGCGACTGGCAGGCACTGTTGGAAGACCGCACCGGCGTTGTCGTCAACGAGCAGCGCCGGGCCTTCCTGCAGACCAGCCTGGGCGCGCGGATGCGCGAACTGGGCATTGCCGACTACGGCACCTATTACCGCCAGGTCACCGATGGCCCGCGCGGCGCCGTCGAGTGGTCGAACCTGCTGGACCGCCTCACCGTTCAGGAAACCCGTTTCTTTCGCCACAAGGCATCCTTCGACGTGCTGGAAAGCTTTCTGCTCCAGCGCCTTGAACAGGTCGGCCCGAGCCGGCCGCTGGCCTTGTGGAGCGTCGGCTGTTCCAGCGGCGAGGAGCCTTACTCCCTCGCCATGGTGGCCGCCAAGGTACTGGAAGACGCAGGTCTTGCGCCGCTGTATGGCGTGACCGGCACCGACATCAGCCTCAATGCCCTCAACCGGGCGCGCGAGGCCACGTATGCGGCACGCAAGCTTGCGGATATCGACCCGGAACTGGCCACGCGCTACTTCAGCGCGCAGGATGACGGTCGATACGCAGTGATACCCGATCTCGCCGGGCGCGTCTGTTGCGCGCGGCTGAATGTGCTGGAACTGGCCAAGGCGCCAATGTCCGGCATGGACGTGATTTTTTGCCAGAACCTGCTGATCTATTTCCGCCGCTGGCGGCGGCGGGAAATCCTCAATCGCCTGGCCGAGCGGCTGGCGCCTGGGGGACTGCTGGTGATCGGAGTGGGCGAGGTCGCCGATTGGCACCACCCGCTGCTCGAACCGGTCGCCGATGAGCGCGTTCTGGCCTTTACCCGGAAGGGATGACACAGACACATGAGTGGAGTGGCTATGGGTGATCGGCACGATTATGTCGCCCTGGAATGGGTAAAAGGCGAGATTGCCGAAACGCTCAAGCAGGCGCGGCAGGCCCTCGAATCCTACGTCGAGAATCCCCAGGACCCGACGCGGATGGGCTTTTGCCTGGCCTATATCCACCAGGTACGTGGCACTCTGCAGATGGTGGAGTTCTACGGCGCAGCCCTGCTCGCCGAAGAAATGGAGTACCTGACCCAGGCGCTGATCGACGGCACGACTTCCAGCCAGAGCGAAGCGCTGGAAGTGCTGATGCAGGCCATCCTGCAACTGCCGGCCTACCTGGAGCGCATCCAGAGCGCCCGCCGCGACCTGCCGCTGGTGGTGCTGCCGCTGCTCAACGACCTGCGCACCGCCCGTGGCGAGAAGCTGCTGTCGGAAACCAGCCTGTTCTCCCCCGACCTGTCCCGCGAATCCCCGGTATTGCCGGTGGACGCCCTGGCGCGCCTGCGCACCGCCGAACTGCCGGCGCTGCTGCGCAAGCTGCGGCAGATGCTGCAGGTCGCCCTGGTCGGCGTTATCCGCAACCAGGACCTGCCGACCAACCTGGGCTACCTGGCGCGCGTCTTCGCCCGCCTCGAATCCCTGTGCAAGGACGCCCCGCTGGGCCGTCTGTGGGTGATCGCCTCGGCGATGATCGAAGGCCTGGCCAACGGCAGCATCGCCAACGGCACCTCGGTGCGTAACCTGCTGCGCCAGGTCGACCGCGAGTTCAAACGTCTGGTCGACCAGGGCGCCGACGCCATGAACCAGCCGGCGCCCGACGAGCTGATCAAGAACCTGCTGTTCTACGTGGCCAAGGCCTCGGACCAGTCGCCGCGCGTGCGTGCGGTGAAGGACGAGTACCGCCTGGACGACGCCCTGCCGGGCGCAGCCCTGGTGGACGAGGAGCGTGCCCGCCTCGCCGGCCCCGACCGCGACGCCATGCGCTCCGTCGTTGGCGCGCTGTGCGAGGAGCTGGTGCGGGTCAAGGACAGCCTCGACCTCTTCGTGCGCAGCGACCGCAGCGGCGTGAACGAGCTGGGCAGCCTGCTGGCGCCGCTCAAGCAGATCGCCGACACCCTCGCCGTGCTGGGCTTCGGCCAGCCGCGCAAGGTCATCCTCGACCAGATCGACGTGGTCAGCGCGCTCGCCCACGGCCAGCGCCAGCCCAGCGACGCCACCCTGATGGATGTCGCCGGTGCGCTGCTGTATGTGGAGGCCACCCTGGCCGGCATGGTCGGCCCGAGCGAAGAGCCGGGCCGCGAAGAGAACGTCCTGCCGACCACCGATGTCGAGCAGATCCACCAGGTGGTGATCAAGGAAGCGCGCAACGGCCTGGAACTGGCCAAGGACGCGATCATCGAGTTCATCGCCTCGCAGTGGAACCACGAGCACCTGGCCCGCGTGCCGGAACTGCTGACGCAGGTTCGCGGTGGACTGGCGATGATCTCCCAGGAACGTGCGGCGAAATTGCTGGAAAACTGCAATCGCTACATCCAGGAACAACTGCTGGTGCGCCAGGCCGTGCCGGACTGGCACAGCCTGGACACCCTGGCCGACGCCATCACCAGCGTCGAGTACTACCTCGAGCGCCTGTCGGAAGACCACAACACCCAGGGCGACATGATCCTCGACGTGGCCGAGGAGAGCCTGGACAGCCTGGGCTACTCGCTCAAGCCGCGTCCGTCGATCCTCGACGCCGAGCCGAGCGCCTTCGCGCCTGCTCCGCTGGACAATCCACTCGACGAGATCGACGTGCTGGCCGCCCAGCCGCTGGCCGAGCCGACCGAAGCGGTGCCCGTGGAGGAAGTCCCGGAACTGGCCGCGCCGGTGGAAATCGCCGACAGCTTCGAGCCGTCCGGCTTCGAGGCCGCCCCGCTCGAAGAGCCGTCGCTCGAACAGCCTGCCCCCCTTGCTTCTCTGGAAGAGCTCGCTCCTTCGGAAGAACTGGCCCCCGTTGAGCAGCCGGCCCCGGTAGAAGAACCGACCCTCGACCTGGCGGACTTCGACGCGCCACAACCCGCCGTCGAAAACGCAGAGACCTTCACGTTCGAATCCCTGGAGCCGGTCGTCGAACCTGCTGCCGTGGAAGAGCCCGCGCTGCTGGCCGACGTCGACCTCCCTCTCGAGCCGCAAGCCCAAGCTGCCGGCGAAGCCGATTCCAGCTTCACCTTCGAGCCCCTGGAGCTGGACTCCGGCCTGCCTGCCGCCGAGCCCATCGCTGAGCTGGGCGCCTGGACCCTGGACGAGGTCGAGCCGCTGGCCGCCTCTACCGAACCGAGCGCGCCGACCGCCACGCTGGAGCCGGAAAGCCTCAGCTGGGACATCGAGCTGGAGCCGGCTGCACCGATCACCGACACCACCCTGGCCGACGAAGGCTGGTCGCTGGACGACAGCCACAAGGCCGACAGCATCGAGTTCAGCCTCGAAACGCTGGAAGAAGCTCCCGCGCAGCCGCTGGCCGATGAACTGAGCTGGAGCCTGGACGACACCGCTGCGCTGGCCGAGGCGCCGCGCTTCGACGAGCCGGCTCCGGCGGAGGCCGTCGTTGCCGAGCAGTCCTGGGAAGCCCTGGACCTGTCCACCGCGCCGAGCGACACCCCGGCAACCCCGGAGCTGGTCGAAGACTTCGCCAGCCTGCCGTCGCTGGAGGCCGCTCCGGCCCCGGTGGACGAGCTGAGCTGGGACATGGAAGCGCTCACCCCGGCTGGCGAGAAGCCCGCCGAGGAAGACTGGTTCAGCGTCGACCTGACCCAGCCGGCTGCCGAGTCGCCTGCGCCTTCCCTGGAACTGGACGAAAACTTCGCCAGCCTGGAAGCGCTCGAACCCGCGCCGCTGGCGACCCTGGAATCCCTGGACGACCTGAGCTTCGACGCCCAACCGGCCACTGATGAGCCGTCCCCCGCGCAAGTCGCGCTGGTCAGCGATGACAACTGGACCCTGGGCGAGCTGAGCGAGCCGACCGCGCTGGACGCCGGCGTCGACCTCAGCCTCGACGCGCCGCTGCAGCTCGAACCGCTGGAGTCGCTGGCCGAAGCCGAAACGCCCGCCTTCCAGGCCGAAGCCTGGAGCGACGAGAACATCGCCGAACTGGACCTGCCGGAAGTCGAGCTGCCCAGCCCGCCGGCCGAGCCCGAGCCGGTCGCCGAGGCACCGGCCAAGCCGCTGTCCCTGGCCGAAGTCATGGCTGCCCCGGTCCAGGCGATCAACCCGCCTGCCCAGGACGTGCCGCCCAGCCTGCTGCCGCCGCCCGCCGACGAAGAACCGATCGACGAAGAGCTGCGCGAAGTCTTCATCGAAGAAGCCGGTGAAGTGCTGGAAACCATTGGCGAACACCTGCCGACCTGGCTGGGGAGCGCCGACGGCCGCGAGTCGCTGACCGAAATCCGCCGCGCCTTCCACACCCTCAAGGGCAGTGGCCGGATGGTCCGCGCCCTGGTGATTGGCGAACTGGCCTGGTCCATCGAGAACCTGCTCAATCGCGTGCTGGATCGCAGCATCACCGACTCGCCGACAGTGCAACTGGTGGTCCAGGATGTCGTCGCGCTGATGCCTGAACTGATCGATGAGTACGCCGCCAGCGCCCAGCGCCAGCGCGACGATGTCGACCGTCTTGCCGCCACCGCCCACGCCCTGGCCAAGGGACAGCCGGTGCCGCCGCCGAGTGGCGGGCTGCCGGAGTCGGCGCCGCAGGTCGAGGACATCACCCCCGAGCTGGCTGACGTCGAGGAAATCGCTGCGCAAGCGGCCAACGAGGGCCTCGACGAAAGCCTCGACCCGCAGTTGCTGGAGATCTTCCGCAACGAAGCCGAAGCCCATCTGGAAACCCTGGTCGGCTTCCTCGCCGATTGCGCGCAACAGCTGCCGCAGCCGGTGACCGACGACCTGCAGCGCGCCCTGCACACGCTCAAGGGCAGCGCACACATGGCCGGCATCCTGCCGATCGCGGAAATCGCCACGCCGCTGGAGCGGCTGGTCAAGGAATTCAAGACCAACCTGTTGCAGGTGGACCTGCGCGAGGCCGAGCTGCTGCACGCCGCTGAAGGCCTGTTCCGCGTCGGTCTCGACCAGCTTGTCGAAGGCCGCCCGCTGGCGCCCATCGAGGGCAGCCCGGAGCTGCTGGCGCGCATCGCGCAGATCCACCAGGAACGCCTGGAGGCCGCCGAGGCCAAGCGTCGCGGTGAAAGCGGCGAGGGCAGCGGCAACGACCCGCAGATGATCGGCATGTTCCTCGCCGAGGGCATGGACATCCTGCTCGACGCCGAGGACCTGCTGCGCCGCTGGCGTGAACACCCGCAGGAGCGCCACGAACTGGGCGCCCTCTACGACGAGCTGGAAACCCTCAGCCGTGGCGCGCAGATGGCCGAGCTGCCGCAGATGGCGGAACTCGCCGATGCGCTGCTGGCGGTCTACGGCGCCGTGCGCCAGGGGCGCCTGGAAACCGGCGATGCCTTCTTCTCCGCCGCCGAAACTGCCCACGAGGCGCTGATCGGCATGATGGACCAGGTGGCTGCGGCCCTGCAGGTCAGCGCCCGCCCGGAACAGGTCGAAGCGCTGCATCGCTTGCTGGACGCTCCGGTCGCCGCACCGCAAGAGCCTGCGAACGACCAGCAGGACGATTCGGACATCGAGTTCGTCGACCTGGAAAGCCTCACCGCCGAGGACTTCCCGGCCGAGGACGAGGAGTTCCTCCTGGGCGGCCGCCCGGTGGACGACGACAACCTGCCCGACGGCCTGGGCTGGTCGGCGCGCAACGACAATGACGGCGCCCCGCGCGGCGCCGCCGATGATGACGACGATGAGGTTATCACCGCCGAGACCCCGCATGCCCATCCCGCCCCGCAGCAACCGCCGCGGGCGCTGGACGAGGAAATGGTGGCGATCTTCCTCGAAGAGGCGGTCGATATCCTGGATAACGCCGGCCAGGCGCTGGACCAGTGGCTGGCCTCGCCCGAAGGCCTTGCTGCACTCTCGACCCTGCAGCGCGACCTGCACACCCTCAAGGGTGGCGCGCGCATGGCGGAAATCCGCGAGATCGGTGACCTGTCCCACGAACTCGAATCGCTCTACGAAGGCCTGCTGGACCATCGCTTCCAGCACAGCCAGCCGCTGGGTGATCTGCTGCGTACCTGCCACGACCGTCTGGCGACCCAACTCGACCAGTTGCAGGCCGGCCAGGCGCTGACCGACCCGGCCGACCTGGTGCAGACCATCCGCACCTTCCGCCAGAACCCGGCCGCCGGCCTGAACCAGCCGCAAGCCCTGGCTGTGCAGCAGGACGCCGTGGCCGAGCAGGACGAAACCCTCGAACTGCCGCCGGTCATCGAAGACGCCATCGAGCTGGAGCTGCCCGCCGAGGTGGCGCCGGAAGCCGAAGCTGCTGAAGGCATCGAAACGGCTGATCCTGAAGCCAGTGATCTGGAAAACATCGAGCTCGACAGCATCGAGCTCGAAGCCATCGAGCCGGAAAGCATTGCTGCCGACGCGGGCGCCGAGCCGGAGCTGGAAGTCACGGCGCAGGATCTCGACCTGCAGGCCTTCCTCGAAGCCGCCGAGGCTGAAGTTGCCGAAGCGCAGCCGGTCGCAGTTGCTCCTGAAGCCTCTGGCGTTCAGGACAGCGAGTACGAGCTGGACGAAGACCGCGACCAGGAACTGGTGGAAATCTTCCTCGAGGAAGGTTTCGACATCCTCGAAAGCTCCTCCGGTGCCCTGCACCGCTGGATGGAAAACCCCGACAACAGCGTCGAGCTGGAAGCGCTGCAACGCGACCTGCACACCCTCAAGGGCGGCGCGCGGATGGCCGAGATCCGCCCCATCGGCGATCTCTCCCACGAACTGGAATTCCTCTACGAAGGCCTCTGCGGCGGACGCCTGCGCGCCAGCCCGACACTCTTCGAGCTGCTGCAGCGCTGCCACGACCGTCTCGCCGAGATGCTCGAGGCGGTTCAGCAGCATCGCCGGATTCCGGGAGGTGAATCGCTGATCGACGCGATCCACCGATTTCGTGCCAACCCCGAAGAACAACTGAGCATCCCCAGTAGCGTCAGCCTGCACGCGATCAGCTCCGCCCATGCAGCGCCGGAAGGCCCGGAAGCCGACATCCTGGATATCTTCCTGGAAGAGGCCGACGACCTGCTCGAAGCCATGGAACAGGCCCTGGGCCGCTGGGACGCCGAGCGCGAGAACGGTGCGCTCGACGAGCTGCTGCGCATTCTCCACACCCTCAAGGGCGGTGCGCGCCTGGCTGGCCAGACCAGCCTGGGCGACCTGGCCCACGACCTCGAACAGCACCTGGGCGAAGCCCAGCAGCAGGGCGCGCCCTGGCCGGAAAGCCTGCTGATGGACGCGCAGTCCGGCTTCGAGGGCCTGCAGGCCGAAGTCGACCAGCTGCGCCTGCACCTGGGTGAAGTCGAGAGCGTCGAAGGCCAGCAGGAAGACCTCGCCGAGGAGCCGATTGCCGAACCTCCGGCCCCGCTGAACCTGCCGGCACTGCCGGAAGCCATCATGGCCGCGGCCGTACCGCAGCGCAGCGATGCGCCGGTGGTGCTGCCCTTCGTCCGCCGTGCCCAGGAAGCCGCCCAGGAAGCCGCTGCGCGTCGCGCGCCGCAGGAACTGGTGAAGGTGCCCGCGCAACTGCTCGAAGGCCTGGTCAACCTCGCCGGTGAGACCTCGATCTTCCGTGGTCGCGTCGAGCAGCAGGTGAGCGACGTCGGTTCGACCCTGGGCGAGATGGACGCCACCATCGAGCGGGTTCGCGACCAGCTGCGCCGCCTCGATACCGAAACCCAGGCGCAGATCCTTTCGCGCCACCAGGCCGACGCCGAGCGCGCCGGCTACGAAGAATTCGACCCGCTGGAAATGGACCGCTACTCGCAGCTGCAGCAGCTGTCGCGTGCACTGTTCGAGTCCGCTTCCGACCTGTTCGACCTCAAGGAAACCCTGGCCGCCAAGAACCGCGACGCCGAGACCCTGCTGCTGCAACAGGCGCGGGTCAACACCGAGCTGCAGGAAGGCCTGATGCGCACCCGCATGGTGCCCTTCGACCGCCTGGTGCCACGCCTGCGCCGGATCGTCCGTCAGGTGGCGAGCGAGCTGGGCAAGCAGGTCGAGTTCGTGGTCAGCAACGCCGAAGGCGAGATGGACCGTACCGTGCTCGAACGCATCGTCGCGCCGCTGGAGCACATGCTGCGCAACGCGGTCGACCACGGCATCGAGTCCGGCGAGGCGCGCCGCATCGCCGGCAAGGCCGAGCAGGGCACCATCCGCCTGACCCTGGGCCGCGAGGGTGGCGACATCCTCCTGACCCTCGCCGACGATGGCGCCGGTATCCGCCTGGAAGCGGTGCGCCGCAAGGCCATCGAGCGTGGCCTGATGACCGACGACAGCGAGCTGAACGACCACGAGGTGCTGCAGTTCATCCTCGAGGCGGGCTTCAGTACCGCCGAGAAGGTCACGCAGATTTCCGGCCGTGGCGTGGGCATGGACGTGGTGAACTCCGAGGTGAAGCAGCTCGGCGGCTCCATGAGCATCCACTCCAGCATCGGCGAAGGCACCCGCTTCGACATTCGCCTGCCGTTCACCGTGTCGGTGAACCGCGCGCTGATGGTGCTCTCCGGCGAAGACCTCTACGCCCTGCCGCTGAACACCATCGAAGGTATCGTGCGGGTCTCCCCGTACGAGCTCGAAGCCCTCTACGAGCAGGCTGCCGCCGACGAGACCGGCGCCGCGCCGAGCTTCGAATATGCGGGCCAGAGCTATGAACTGAAATACCTGGGCGACCTGCTCAACAATGGCCAGCATCCCAAGCTGGTCGGGCAGTCGCTGCCGTTGCCGGTGATCCTCGTGCGCTCGGCGGACCACGCCGTGGCAGTGCAGGTGGATGCCCTGGCGGGCTCGCGCGAGATCGTGGTGAAGAGCCTCGGTGCGCAGTTCGCCGGCGTCAGCGGCATCTCCGGTGCGACTATCCTCGGTGACGGTCGCGTGGTGGTGATTCTCGACCTGCTGGCGACCATCCGTGTGCTCCATGCGCAGCATGTCCAGCACGCCCCGCGCCGCCAGCTGGCCGGCCCGGCCGCCGCGGAGATCGAGCACCAGCGCCCGACCCTGGTCATGGTGGTGGACGACTCGGTCACCGTGCGCAAGGTCACCAGCCGCCTGCTCGAGCGCAACGGCATGAACGTGCTCACCGCCAAGGACGGGGTGGACGCCATCGCCCAGCTGCAGGAACACAAGCCCGACATCATGCTGCTGGACATCGAGATGCCGCGCATGGACGGCTTCGAGGTGGCCACCCTGGTGCGCCACGATGAACAGCTGAAGGACCTGCCGATCATCATGATTACCTCCCGTACCGGCGAGAAGCACCGCGACCGTGCCCTGGCCATCGGCGTCAACCAGTACCTGGGCAAGCCGTACCAGGAATCCGAGCTGCTGGAGAACATCCACAAGCTGGTGAAGGCCCATGTCTGAGCAGAGCACGCCGCGGATTGCGGTGATTGCCGATACCTCCTTGCAGCGCCACGTGCTGGCGCAGGCCCTGGCCGGCCATGGCTACCAGGTGGTGCTCAACGCCGACCCGGCGCGCCTTGAAAGCGAGCAGCTGGAAGCCTGCGAGACCGACCTGTGGCTGGTGGACCTGGCGCAGCAGGAAGATTCGCCGTTGGTGGACAACCTGCTGGAGCAGTCGCGGGTGCCCGTACTGTTCGGCGAAGGCCACGCACCGGAGCGGCATTCCGAACATTACCCGCGCTGGGAGCGCCGGCTGGTCTCCAAGCTGCGCAAGCTGGTGGGCGACCCCAGCGCCGGCGTCGGCCGCAGCCTGGCTGCGCTGCTCGACGAAGCGCAGCGCCCGACCCGCGTGACGCTGCCCGATGACCTCGCGGCCTCCCCGCTCAAGGCCGGTGAACCTGCGGCGCAGGTCTGGCTGCTGGCCGCCTCGCTGGGCGGCCCGGCAGCGGTGAAGACTTTCCTCGATGCGCTGCCCGGCGGCCTGCCGGTGGGCTTCCTGTACGCCCAGCACATCGACGCTTCCTTCGAGGCCAACCTGCCGCAAGCGGTCGGCCGCCACAGCCAGTGGCACGTCAACACCGTGCGCGACGGCGACCCGGTGCGCTGCGGCGAAGTCGTGGTGGTGCCGATCGCCCGCGAACTGGGCTTCGACGGCTCGGCGCGCATGCGCGTGGAAGATCGCAGCTGGCCGGAGCCTTACAGCCCGTCCATCGACCAGATGATGCTCAACCTCGCCCAACAGTACGGCGATCGTTGTGGCGTGATCGTGTTCAGCGGCATGTGCAGCGACGGCAGCGCCGCCGCGGCCTACGTGCGCCGCCAGGGCGCGCCGATCTGGACCCAGCGCGCCGACAGCTGCGCCTGCTCGAGCATGCCCGACAGCCTGCGCGAAGGCGGCTACAGCACCCTTTCCGGCGACCCGCGCGAACTCGCGGCGGCGCTGGTCAATCACCTCGCCGAGCAATGCGTCGGCGTAGTCACGCAGTGAGATCGGACCGATGAGTGATCTTCCCGTCGCCAATGCCGGCGTTGCCAATGGTGCTGTTGCCAAGGGTGCCGCGGCCCCCGGCAGCCTGACCGCGCTGCTGGTGCCACTGGCCGACCGCAACCTGCTGCTGCCCAACGTGGCGGTGGCCGAGCTGATCACCTACCGTGCCCCGCACCCGGTGGACGGCCTGCCGTCCTGGTACCTGGGCCAGGTGGCCTGGCGCGACCTGCGCCTGCCGCTGCTGTCCTTCGAGGCGGCCTCCGACGGCCAGGCCGAAGTCAGCCCCGGCGCGCGGGTGATCGTGGTCAACGCCCTGGGCGGGCGACCCAACGTGAAATTCTTCGCCCTGCTGGTGCAGGGCATCCCACGTTCGGTGAAAGTTGGCAGTGATCTCAAGCGCGCCGACGTGCCGCTGGCGCCGCTGGAGCTGGACGCGGTTGACCTGGGCGACGCCCAGGCGCGCATCCCCGACCTGGCCGCGCTGGAGCAGAAGCTGGCCGACTCCGGCCTGATCTGAGCCCGCCATGACCGGTGGCCTGCGCCTTGCCCAGCTGGGGGACCAACCCGGCTTCGAGGTCGCCGGCGCCACCCTCGGCGGCCACCGTTTCGAACGCCACAGCCACGACGAATTCGTCATCAGCGCCAACCTGCGCGGCGAGGAAAGCGTATGGCTGGATGGCCGTAGCTTCGACGCCGGCCCCGGCGCCATCACCGCCTACAACCCCGGCCAGATTCAGGGCGGCGGTGTTGACGAAGGCCAGCCCTGGCAGTTCGTCAGCCTCTACATCGCGCCTGAGCAGCTGGCCACGATGCTCGGCCTGCAGCGCCTGGAGTTCGAGCGGCCCACTGACCGCCTTCCCGCCCTGGCCGCTGCCCTGGCCGACGCCGTCGAGGGCGTGCTGGGCGATGATGCCTTCGTTCGCCAGCGCGGCGAGGAACGCCTGACACTGCTGCTGGCCGAGATCGCCCGCGCCATGGGCGTGCGCCTGCCGCAGGAAAGTCTGGAGAATGGCGGCCGGATTGCCGACCTGCAGGACTGGCTGGCCGCCGACCTGGCGCGACAACCCAGCCTCGACGAAATGGCCGCCCACCTCGGCCTGTCACGCTTCCACCTGCTGCGCAGCTTCCAGAAGCAGGTTGGCCTTAGCCCGCGGCAGTGGGCCATGCAACTGCGCACCCGGCGCGCCCAGGCCTTGCTGCGCAAGGGGCTGCCGGCCACTGAAGTGGCGCACGAACTGGGCTTCGCCGACCAGAGTCACCTGAACCGGCACTTCCGCGCGGCTTATGGTGTGTCGCCGGGCAACTTCCAGCGCGCCCTGCGCTGAGCAATCCGGTTCAAGTCCGGCGGCCGCTGCCCAGGCAGAATCGCGTCATCGCCTACTGGTTCGAGAGCTGATCCATGACCCTGTTCTTCGCCGCACTGCTGTTCGGCATCGTCTTCTGCCTGTCCCCCGGCGCGGTCCTCGCCGAAACCTTGCGCCGTGGTCTGAAGGGCGGCTTCCGCCCGGCGCTGCTGGTGCAGTTCGGCTCGCTGATCGGCGATGCGGTGTGGGCGCTGATCGGCCTCACCGGGCTGGCGTTGCTGCTCGGTCACGAGACCCTGCGCCTGCCGCTGACCCTGGCCAGCGCAGCCTATCTGGCCTGGCTGGGTGTGCAGAGCCTGATGGATGCTCGCCAGGTCGGCCTGGCGGAGGAGGGCGACAGCGGCGAGCACAATGCCGGGGCGTTCGCATCCGGGGCCATGCTGTCGCTGTCGAACCCGAAGAACATCGTCTACTGGGGCGCGCTGGGCGGCGCCATGGCCGGTCTGGTCGACGGCGTGCCGTCGCTGGCGGACTCGCTGGTGTTCTTCGCCGGCTTCATGACCGCCTCGGTGAGCTGCTGCTTCCTCTGCGCCGCACTGGTGGACTGGCTGCGGCGCAACGCTTCGCCGCGCTGGCACCGGGTCAGCCATGCGTTGTGCGGGGTGGTGTTGCTGGTGCTGGCGGGGTTGGCGTTGCGCGGCGTCTGACGCCGAAGCGGTTAGAAATCACCCCAAAGCTGCTGCGCCACGCTCAATGCCACCACCGGAGCGGTCTCGGTGCGCAGCACGCGCGGTCCCAGTCGCGCGGCATGGAAACCAGCCCCCTTGGCCTGCTCCACTTCCGCATCGCTCAAGCCGCCTTCCGGGCCGATCAGGAAGGCCAGGCTGGACGGCTTGTCATGGCTGGTCAGCGGTTCGGCCACCGGGTGCAGCACCAGCTTGAGTTGCGCCTCGCAGCTCTCCAGCCATTCGCCGAGCGTGATCGGCGCGTTGAGCACCGGCAGCACCGAGCGGCCGCATTGCTCGCAGGCGCTGATCGCCACCTGGCGCCAGTGGGCCATGCGCTTGTCGGCGCGTTCGTCCTTCAGGCGTACTTCGCAGCGTTCGCTGACGATCGGGGTGATCTCGCTGGCGCCCAGTTCGGTGGCCTTCTGGATCGCCCAGTCCATGCGCTCGCCGCGGGACAGACCCTGTCCCAGATGGATGTGCAGCGGCGACTCGGCCTGGCCGGCAAAGGCTTCGCGCAGTTCCACGCGGACGTTCTTCTTGCCGACCTCGATCAGTTCGCCCAGGTATTCGTGGCCGGAGCCGTCGAACAGCTGCACGGCGTCGCCGGCCGTGTGCCGCAGCACGCGGCCGATGTAGTGGGCCTGGGCTTCGGGCAGCTCATGCTGGCCGAGGGAGAGCGGGGCGTCGATGAAGAAGCGGGAGAGGCGCATTTTTTGGGCTACAGGCGGCAGGCTAAGGGCTACAGGCTGGCTAGTGTATCGCCTGCAGCCTATGGCCTGAAGCCTGCCGCCGCTTTCAGCCCGGATCGCGATGCTCGGGGAAGCGTTCGCTGACCGCCACACTCACGCTGTCGCGGGTGGCGATATCGATGCCTTCGCTGGCGACCTCGGCGAGGAAGTCGATCTGCTCGGGGGTGATGATGTACGGCGGCAGGAAGTACACCACGCTGCCCAGCGGGCGCAGCAGCGCGCCGCGCTCCAGGCCGTGCTGGAAGACCTTCAGGCCGCGACGCTCCTGCCACGGGTAGGGCGTCCTGCTGGCCTTGTCCTGGACCATCTCGATGGCGAGGATCATGCCGGTCTGGCGGATTTCCGAGACGTGCGGGTGGTCGGCCAGGTGCGCTGTGGCGCTGGCCATGCGTGCCGCCAGGGCCTTGTTGGCCTCGATGACGTTGTCCTGCTCGAAGATGTCCAGGGTCGCCAGGGCGGCGGCGCAGGCCAGCGGGTTGCCGGTGTAGGTGTGCGAGTGGAGGAAGGCGCGCAGGGTGGCGTAGTCGTCGTAGAAGGCCTGGTAGACCTTGTCGGTGGTGAGCACCGCGCTCATCGCCAGGTAGCCGCCGGTCAGCGCCTTGGACAGCACGAGGAAGTCCGGAGTGATGCCGGCCTGCTCGCAGGCGAACATCGTACCGGTGCGGCCGAAGCCGACGGCGATCTCGTCGTGGATCAGGTGTACGCCGTAGCGGTCGCAGGCCTCGCGCAGCAGCTTGAGGTAGACCGGGTGGTACATGCGCATGCCGCCGGCGCCCTGCACCAGCGGCTCGACGATCACCGCCGCGACTTCTTTATGGTGCTGCTCCAGCGCCTGCTCCATGGCGGCGAACATCGTCCGTGAGTGTTCTTCCCAGCTCACGCCTTCGGGGCGCAGGTAGCAGTCGGGGGTCGGCACCTTGATGGTGTCCATCAGCAGCGACTTGTAGGTCTCGGTGAACAGCGCGACGTCGCCCACCGACATCGCCGCCACGGTTTCGCCGTGGTAGCTGTTGGTCAGGGTGATGAAGCGCTTCTTCTCCGGCTGGCCGAGGTTGTGCCAGTAGTGGTAGCTCATCTTCAGCGCCACTTCGATGCCGGCCGAGCCGCTGTCGGCGTAGAACACCCGGGAGAAGCCGGCCGGTGCCAGGCGCAGCAGGCGCTCGGACAGCTCGATCACCGGCTGGTGGCTGAAACCGGCGAGGATCACGTGCTCCAGCTGGTCCACCTGGTCCTTGATGCGCTGGTTGATGCGCGGGTTGGCATGGCCAAAGACATTGACCCACCAGGAGCTGACCGCGTCCATGTAGCGCTTGCCTTCGAAGTCCTCCAGCCAGATGCCCTCGCCGCGGCGGATCGGGACCACCGGCAGGCGCTCGTGGTCTTTCATCTGGGTGCAGGGGTGCCACAGCACCTCGAGATCGCGCTGCATCCACTCGGCGTTCAGGCCCATGGTCTGCTCCTTTAAATAATGGCTCGTCAGACGGTCGACTCGCCCGGATCGGGCAAGCCTATTCAATGCTCCTGAGATGAACAAGGACACGTCCTACGACACATGCGGTGGGCAGCCGACCAACACGGCTATTCGGCATTCGGGCGCTCACGTATGCTTCGCGCCTTTGCACCGATTCGGGGAAGTCTGGCGATGAAAATGGGATGGCTGCGCGCTGCCGCGTTGCTTGCTCTGGGGGTGTTCAGCGTAGTGGCGCTGGGCAAGGACAAACAACCGACCGCCATCGTGGTCGGCGGCGGTCTTGCCGGTCTTTCCGCAGCCTACGAGCTGCAGCAGGCGGGCTGGCAGGTCACCCTGCTGGAAGCCAAGCCGCAGGTGGGCGGTCGTTCGGGCCTGGCCACCAGCGAGTGGATCGGCAACAAGAAGGTCCAGCCGACCCTCAACGGCTACCTGGAAACCCTGAAGGTGAATTCGGTGCCGGCGCCGGAATTCGTCCGCACCCCGAGCTACCTGATCGACGGCGTCTACTACACCAGCGCCGACCTGAAGGCCAAGATGCCGGCCGTCGCCGCGGACCTCGAGCGCTTCGAGAAGTCCCTGAACGAGCTGTCCGCCTCCATCGACGACCCGCTCAACCCGCTGGCGAACAAGACCCTGTTCGCCCTCGACCAGCTCACCGCCGCGCGCTGGCTGGACAAGCTGAACCTGTCGCCGACCGCGCGCCTGCTGGTCAACCAGCGCATCCGTTCGCACTACGACGAACCGTCGCGCCTGTCGCTGCTCTACCTCGCCCAGCAGGGCCGCGTGTACCGCGGCGTCGACGACCGTGACCTGCGCGCGTCGCGTCTGCCCGGCGGCAGCCAGGTGCTAGCCCAGGCCTTCGTCAAGCAGATCAAGACCATCAAGACCAACGCCAAGGTCACCTCGATCAGCCAGGACAAGGACGGCGTGACCGTCAAGGTCGGCGCCACCGGCTACACCGCCGACTACCTGGTGCTGGCCGTGCCGCTGCGCGCCCTGGGCAACATCACCCTGACCCCGGGCCTGAACGAGAAGCAGCTGGCGGCCCTCAAGGGCACCAACTACGGCTGGCGCGACCAGATCCTGATGAAGTTCAAGCGCCCGGTGTGGGACGACAAGTCGCGCCTCTCCGGCGAGATCTACAGCGACCAGGGCCTGGGCATGATCTGGGTCGAGCCCGCGACCAAGGGCGGCGCCAACGTGCTGATCAACCTGTCCGGCGACAACGCCCGCGTGATGCAGGCCTTCGGCGACCGCCAGCTCTCCGAGCAGGTGCTGATCCGCATGAACAAGTACTACCCGAAGATGCGCGGCGCCTACGACGGCTACGAAATGCGTCGCTACAGCACCGACGCCGGCACCGGCGGTTCCTACCTGGCCTTCGGTCCGGGCCAGATCAGCCGCTTCTGGCGTGTGTGGGAGACCCCGGTGTCCCGCGTGGCCTTCGCCGGCGAGCACACCGATGCGCTCTACCCGGGCACCATCGAAGGCGCCCTGCGCAGCGGCAAGCGTGCCGCCAGCCAGGTCCGCGACCTCTACGCCGGCAAGACGCCGGTGCTCGAAGGCGCGTCCCTGGTGGCTGACAACAAGCCGGCCGCCAGCGACAAGCCGGCCGATGCCAAGGGCGAGAAGAAGGGCATCATGTCCTGGCTGCCGTTCTGACCGAACCTGCTCCACCCCGACAATGCCGGCGAAAGCCGGCATTGTCGTTTCTGCTCTGGGACGGGCGTTTCAGACTCGGACCTATCTTGTCAGTCGATGTTTCAAAGCAGATTTTTCTGCTTTTCTTCGATGGATTAACCGCTAGTCTTGAATTCCCGTTTTCAAGGATGTCGATCGATGCAATGGCGTAATTCCCCCGCTCGCTACGGACTGGTCAGCCTGTTCCTGCACTGGGGCAGTGCGCTGGTGGTCTTCGGCCTGTTCGGCCTAGGCCTGTGGATGCGCGAGCTGGACTACTACGACACCTGGTACCACCGCGCTCCGGAAATCCACAAAAGCATCGGCATCCTCCTGGCTATCGCCCTGATCGTGCGCGTGCTCTGGCGCTTCATCAGCCCGGCGCCACCGACCCCGGCCAACCATGGCCAGATGACCCGCCTGGCCACCAGGCTCGGCCACCTGGCGCTCTACGCGCTGCTGTTCGCGGTGATCGTCGCCGGCTACCTGATCTCCACCGCCGAAGGCAAACCCATCAGCGTGTTCGGCTGGTTCGACGTGCCCGCCACCCTGAGCGGCATCACCGACCAGGCCGACATCGCCGGCGCCATTCACCTGTACCTGGCCTGGACCCTGGTTGTACTGGCCGTGCTGCACGCCCTGGCGGCGTTCAAACACCATTTCTTCGACCGTGATGAGACGCTGGTCCGCATGCTCGGTCGTGCCGCGAAATAACACCTCACCTCAAAGGGAGATTGCTTCAATGCTGAAGAAGACGTTCGCCGCTCTGGCGCTGGGTACCGCCCTGTTCTCCGCTGGCCAGGCCATGGCCGCGGACTACAAGATCGACAAGGAAGGCCAGCACGCCTTCATCGAGTTCCGCATCAAACACCTGGGTTACAGCTGGCTGTACGGCCGCTTCGACGACTTCGACGGTGCCTTCACCTTCGACGAGAAGAACCCGTCCGCCGACAAGGTCAAGGTGACCATCAACACCAACAGCGTGAACTCCAATCACGCCGAGCGTGACAAGCACCTGCGCAGCGCGGACTTCCTGAACGTCTCGAAGAACCCGACCGCGACCTTCGAATCCACCGGCGTGAAGGCCGATGGCAAGAATGCCGAGATCACCGGCAACCTGACCCTGAACGGCGTGACCAAGCCGGTCACCATCAAGGCTGAACTGATCGGCCAGGGCGATGACCCGTGGGGCGGCTACCGTGCCGGCTTCCTCGGCACCACCACCCTCAAGCTGAAAGACTTCAACATCCAGCGCGATCTCGGCCCGGCTTCCCAGGAAGTCGAGCTGACCCTGTCGGTCGAAGGGGTGCGTCAGTAAGACGCAGGATTGCGAAAACGCCGGCGAATGCCGGCGTTTTCGTTTGTGCTGTCAGTCCGCGTGACCCTGCAGGCACTGCCGCAGGAGCTGGGTGAGGGTGCGTTGCTCGTCGTCGTCCAGCGGCGCGAACAGACTGTCATGGGTCCGTGCGAGGATGGCCTGGGTACGCTCGTCGACACGGCTCCCGGCCTCGGTCAGGAACAGCTGGAAGCTGCGCTGGTCACCCGGGTTGCGCTCGCGACGCACCAGACCCAGCGTCTCCATCTCACGGATCTTGCGGGTCACCAGTGCCTTGTCGCGGCACATCTTGCGGCCGAGGCTCTGCAGGCTCTGGCCGGCATCGGCGCCGATCAGTTCGAGCAGGCGGATGTCCGGTGGCGTGAGGTCGATGCCCTCCGCGCACAGTTGGTCCTGGAGGCTCTCGCGCAAGTGGTCGAGGACCTTCATCAGGGTCTGTGGCAGGTCGGGATTCACGTTGTGGGTCATCGGCTCGGTCACGGTAAGTCTTGTGTAAATCAGGTTGATCGGCTCAACCATTTTTTCGTATTTTAGTTGATGTTATCAACTTTGTTCATCGCCGCGACTGCCTTGCGGGAAACCTACTGCGTTATCAGCCAAAGGCTAAAACGTTTCAGTAGGTTTCCCTCAGGGCTTTCGGACGTTTACAAACACAGCTGAATGTAAGTATTTTTGCCAGCTTTTCCGGACCGGCAAGCCCACAGCCAAACCGGATGCTTTGCTCACGAGGACAACGATATGCAACGAAAGCCAGCCATGCGCGCCCTGGTCCCGGCCCTGCTCGTCGCCATGGCCACTCTTGCCGGCTGCGACAAAGCCCAGGCCCCGCAGGAGAAGCAGATCCCCGAGGTCGGTGTAGTGACCCTGCAGCCGCAGGAAGTCACCCTGAGCACCGAACTGCCGGGCCGTACTACCGCGTATCGCATTGCCGAAGTTCGCCCGCAGGTGAACGGCATCATCCTCAAGCGTCTGTTCAAGGAAGGTAGCGACGTCAAGGAAGGCCAGCAGCTGTATCAGATCGACCCGGCCACTTACCAGGCGACGCTGCAGAGCGCCCAGGCCAACCTGGTATCCACCCAGCAGCAGGCCGAACGCTACAAGGAACTGGTCAAGGACGAGGCGGTGAGCAAGCAGCAGTACGCCGACGCCCAGGCCGCCTACCTGCAGGCCAAGGCCACTGTCGACAGCGCCCAGATCAACGTGCGCTACACCAAGGTCTACTCGCCGATCTCCGGCCGTATCGGCCGCTCCAGCGTGACCGAAGGCGCCCTGGTGCAGAACGGCCAGAGCACCGCGCTGGCCACCGTGCAGCAGCTGGACCCGATCTACGTCGACGTCACCCAATCCTCCACTTCGCTGATCCGCCTGCGCCGCGAGCTGGCCGCCGGGCAGCTGGAGAAGGCCGGCGACAACGCCGCCAAGGTCAAGCTGTACCTGGAAGACGGCTCCGAATACCCCGTCGAGGGCAAGCTGGAGTTCTCCGAGGTCTCGGTTGACCAGGGCACCGGCTCGGTGACCGTGCGCGCCATCTTCCCCAACCCGAACAAGGAGCTGCTGCCGGGCATGTTCGTCCATGCGCAGCTGGAAGAGGGCATCAAGAAACAGGCCATCCTGGCGCCGCAGCAGGGCGTGACCCGTGACTTCCGTGGCATGGCGACCGCGCTGGTGCTCAATGCCCAGGACAAGGTCGAGCTGCGCACCATCAAGGCCGACCGCACCGTCGGTGCCTACTGGCTGGTCAGCGATGGCCTGAAGGCCGGCGACCGCCTGATCACCGAAGGCCTGCAGTACGTCCAGCCGGGCGCCCAGGCCAAGGCCGTACCCGCGAAGAACGTGGCGCCCACCGCCGGTGCCGCCGACAAGCCCGCCGCCGCTCAACCGGCCAAGCAGGGTTAATCAAGGGGATTCGTAATGTCGAAGTTTTTCATTGACCGGCCCATCTTCGCCTGGGTGATCGCCCTGGTGATCATGCTGGCGGGCGGTCTGTCGATCCTCAAGTTGCCGGTGAACCAGTACCCGGCCATTGCGCCGCCGGCCATCGCCATCCAGGTGAGCTACCCGGGCGCCTCCGCCGAGACGGTGCAGGACACCGTGGTGCAGGTCATCGAGCAGCAGATGAACGGTCTCGACCATCTGCGCTACATCTCCTCGGAGTCCAACTCCGACGGCAGCATGACCATCACCGTGACCTTCGACCAGGGCACCAGCCCTGACATCGCCCAGGTTCAGGTGCAGAACAAGCTGCAGCTGGCCACGCCGCTCCTGCCGCAGGAAGTGCAGCAGCAGGGCATCCGCGTGACCAAGGCGGTGAAGAACTTCCTGATGGTGGTCGGCGTCGTCTCCGAAGACGGCAGCATGACCAAGGAAGACCTGTCGAACTACATCGTCTCCAACATCCAGGACCCGCTGTCGCGGACCGCTGGCGTGGGCGACTTCCAGGTGTTCGGTTCGCAGTACGCCATGCGCATCTGGCTGGACCCGGCGAAGCTCAACAGCTTCCAGATGACCCCGGGCGACGTGAAGACGGCGATCCAGGCGCAGAACGTGCAGATCTCCTCCGGCCAGCTGGGCGGCCTGCCTGCGGTGAAGGGGCAGCAGCTCAACGCCACCATCATCGGCAAGACCCGCCTGCAGAGCGCCGAGCAGTTCAAGGACATCCTGCTCAAGGTCAACGCCGACGGCTCCCAGGTCCGCCTGAAGGACGTCGCCGATGTCGCCCTGGGCGGCCAGGACTACAGCATCAATGCGCAGTTCAACGGCAAGCCGGCCTCGGGTATCGCAATCAAGCTGGCCACCGGCGCCAACGCGCTGGACACCGCCAAGTCGATCCGCGCCACCCTGGCCACGCTGGAGCCGTTCTTCCCGCAGGGCATGAAGATCGTCTACCCGTACGACACCACCCCGGTGGTTTCCGCCTCGATCCATGAGGTGGTGAAGACCCTGGGCGAAGCGATCCTGCTGGTGTTCCTGGTGATGTACCTGTTCCTGCAGAACTTCCGCGCCACGCTGATCCCGACGATCGCCGTGCCGGTGGTCCTGCTGGGCACCTTCGGCGTACTCGCCGCCTTCGGCTTCTCGATCAACACCCTGACCATGTTCGGCATGGTGCTGGCGATCGGCCTGTTGGTGGACGACGCCATCGTGGTGGTGGAAAACGTCGAGCGGGTGATGGCCGAGGAAGGCCTGTCGCCCCGCGAGGCGGCGCGCAAGTCGATGGGCCAGATCCAGGGTGCGCTGGTGGGTATCGCCCTGGTGCTCTCGGCGGTATTCCTGCCGATGGCGTTCTTCGGCGGCTCCACCGGGGTGATCTACCGCCAGTTCTCCATCACCATCGTCTCGGCCATGGCCCTGTCGGTGCTGGTGGCCCTGGTGCTGACCCCGGCGCTCTGCGCCACCATGCTCAAGCCCATCGAGAAGGGCGACCACGGCGAGCACAAGCGCGGCTTCTTCGGCTGGTTCAACCGTGCGTTCCTCTCCACCACCCACGGCTACGAGCGCGGCGTCACCTCGATCCTCAAGCACCGCGTGCCGTACCTGCTGATGTACGTGCTGATCCTCGGCGGCATGGTCTTCCTGTTCACCCGCATCCCCACTGCGTTCCTCCCTGACGAGGACCAGGGCGTGCTGTTCGCCCAGGTGCAGACCCCGGCCGGTTCGTCCGCCGAGCGCACCCAGGTGGTGGTGGACTCCATGCGCGAGTACCTGCTGGACAAGGAAAGCAGCTCGGTGAACTCGGTGTTCACCGTGACCGGCTTCAACTTCGCCGGCCGTGGCCAGAGCTCGGGCATGGCGTTCATCATGCTCAAGCCCTGGGAAGAGCGTCCGGGCGCGGAGAACAGCGTGTTCGCGCTGGCCCAGCGCGCGCAGCAGCACTTCTTCAGCTTCAAGGACGCGATGGTGTTCGCCTTCGCCCCGCCGGCAGTACTCGAACTGGGTAACGCCGTGGGCTTCGACATCTTCCTCCAGGACCAGGCCGGCGTCGGCCACGAAGTGCTGATGCAGGCGCGCAACCAGTTCCTTGGTCTTGCCGCACAGAACCCGGTACTGCAGCGCGTGCGTCCCAACGGCCTGAACGACGAACCGCAGTACAAGCTGCTGATCGACGACGAGAAGGCCAGTGCGCTGGGCGTCTCCCTGGCGGACATCAACAGCACCATCTCCATCGCCTGGGGTTCGAACTACGTCAACGACTTCATCGACCGTGGTCGGGTGAAGAAGGTCTACCTGCAAGGCCGCCCGAACGCGCGGATGAGCCCGGAAGACCTGGACAAGTGGTACGTGCGCAACAGCTCCGGCGAGATGGTGCCGTTCAGCGCCTTCGCTACCGGCGAGTGGAGCTATGGCTCGCCGAAGCTGGCGCGCTACAACGGCGTGCCGGCCATGGAAGTCCTCGGTGAACCGGCCCCGGGCCGTTCCACCGGTGAGGCCATGGCGGCGGTCGAGGACATCGTCAAGCAACTGCCCAAGGGCGTCGGCTATGCCTGGACCGGTCTGTCCTACGAGGAACGCCTGTCCGGCTCGCAGGCTCCCGCGCTCTATGCCCTGTCGCTGATCGTGGTGTTCCTCTGCCTGGCGGCGCTGTACGAGAGCTGGTCGATTCCGTTCTCGGTGATGCTGGTGGTGCCGCTGGGCGTCATCGGTGCACTGCTGGCGACGTCCATGCGCGGCCTGTCCAACGACGTGTTCTTCCAGGTGGGTCTGTTGACGACCATCGGCCTGTCGGCGAAGAACGCGATCCTGATCGTCGAGTTCGCCAAGGAACTGCACGAGCAGGGCAAGGGCATCGTCGAGGCGGCCATCGAGGCCTGCCGGATGCGTCTGCGCCCGATCGTCATGACCTCCCTGGCGTTCATCCTCGGCGTGGTGCCGCTGGCGATTTCCACTGGCGCCGGCTCCGGCAGCCAGCATGCGATCGGTACCGGCGTGATCGGCGGCATGGTCACCGCGACCGTCCTCGCGATCTTCTGGGTGCCGTTGTTCTACGTGGTGGTCAGTACCCTGTTCAAGGACGCCGCGTCCAAGGAACAGGAATCCACCGAGAAGGGGCATTGATATGAGAAAGTCCTTACTGTCCCTCGCCATAGCAGCCGGCGTGTTGTCCGGCTGCTCGCTGATCCCCGACTACGAGCGCCCCGAGGCGCCCGTGGCCGCGGCTTATCCGCAGGGCGATGCCTACGATGCGGGGCAGCCGGCGACTGCCGGCGCCGACATCGGCTGGCGCGAGTTCTTCAAGGACCCGCAACTGCAGCGACTGGTCGAAGTGTCGCTGGAAAACAACCGTGACCTGCGCGTCGCCGCGCTGAACATCGAAGCCTACCGGGCGCAGTACCGCATCCAGCGGGCCGACCTGTTCCCGGCGGTGGACGCCGGCATCACCGGTTCGCGCCAGCGCCTGCCGGCCGACCTGTCGACCACCGGCAGCTCGATGATCAGCAGCCAGTACGGCGCGACCCTGGGCGTGACTTCCTGGGAGCTCGACCTGTTCGGCCGCCTGCGCGCCCTGCGTGACCAGGCGCTGGAAACCTACTTCGCCAGCGAAGAGGCCCGCCGCAGCACCCAGACCAGCCTGGTGGCCAACGTTGCCAACGCCTACCTGACGCTGCGCGCCGACCAGGCCCAGCTGGAGCTGACCCGCAACACCCTGGCCACCTACCAGAAGAGCTACGACCTGACCAAGCGCAGCTACGAAGTGGGCGTCGCCTCGGCCCTCGACCTGCGCCAGTCGCAGACCTCGGTGGAAAGCGCGCGGGCGACCCTGGCGCAATACACCCGTCTGGTCGCGCAGGACCAGAACGCGCTGGTCCTGCTGCTGGGTTCCGGTCTGCCGGGCGACCTGCCGCAGGGCCGCCAGCTGTCCGACGAGCTGCTGGCCACCGTGCCGGCGGGCCTGCCTTCCGACCTGCTGCAGCGCCGCCCGGACATCCTCCAGGCGGAGCACCAGCTCAAGGCGGCCAACGCCAATATCGGCGCGGCGCGGGCGGCGTTCTTCCCGAACATCAGCCTCACCGCCAACGCCGGCAGCCTCAGCCCGGACCTGTCCGGCCTGTTCGACGGTGGCTCCGGCAGCTGGCTGTTCAAGCCTTCGATCACCTTGCCGATCTTCAACGCCGGCAGCCTGCAGGCGAGCCTGGACCTGGCCAAGGTGCAGAAGGACATCAACGTGGCGCAGTACGAGAAAGCCATCCAGACGGCCTTCTCCGAGGTCGCCGACGGCCTCGCCGCGCGCGGCACCTTCAACGAGCAACTGCAGGCGCAGCGCTCGCTGGTGGACGCCACCAGCGAGTACTACCGCCTGGCCGACAAGCGCTACCGCACCGGTGTGGACAACTACCTCACCGTGCTCGACGCGCAGCGCTCGCTGTTCAGTGCCCAGCAGCAGCTGATCACCGACCGCCTCAACCAGCTGACCAGCGAGGTCAACCTGTACAAGGCTCTCGGCGGCGGCTGGCAGGCCACGGCGGCGCAAGCCAGGCCGATCTCCAGCGAGGCGCCGAAAGGCTGATCCTTACCGGCTGGAAACGAGAACGCCGCCCTTCGGGGCGGCGTTTTTGTTGGTGCGGCGGGGCATGCTCTCATGGGCCAGCACCTGCCCTGATCTTTTGCGCTCGGACCAGCCCTCTCCCTGAAGGGAGAGGGCGCGGTACGGACTCGCCGGCCAGCTCGGCAGTACGCTTGAAACCGAACGGTCCCCTCTCCCTTCAGGGAGAGGGTTAGGGAGAGGGCAATCGCCGCTGCGGACTGACACACGTAGGGCGAATAACCCGGCACGGGTTATCCGCCGCCAAAACGGCGGATAACGCCTAGGGCGTTATGCGCCCTACAGGCTGATCCGGTGTTCGAGGCGGCTCTACAGGTAAGCGCCGGAGCTGCGCCCCGCCGGCTGGATCTGGTTGTCGGCGAGCCAGTCCAGCGCGCATTCGCGCAGGCGCTCGCCCTGGTAGACGTACCAGGCCTGCAGCAGCTCCGGATAGCCCATCAGCACGTGGCGGAAGGCCTTGAACGGTTTGCGCCCCTCGATGGCGTTGGCCAGGGCGGAATAGGCGTGGGGTTCGGGCACTTCGCGGAGGAAGTCGCGCATCAGCTCCAGCGACTGGCCACTGCTCAGCGGCTCGATGGGCAGCAGGCGCTCCGGCTCGCGGTGCAGCAACTCGGCCAGCTCCGGGTCCGGGTCTTCTTCGGGGATCAGCAGTACCTGGCCACTGAACAGATCGAGGTAGTGATCGCTACCCTGGGTATCGAGCGCGAAGGCCAGTTCGTCGATATCGATGGTCAGCGGGCGCATGGTCACTCTCCCTGGTTGGCGAGTGACCGATCCTACGCCATGCGCATGACAACTGTCCTGCCGTTGTCGGTCGGCGCGGGCGCACCGACCGACTGGCGCCTCACAGGCGGAAGCGGCCCACCTGCAGTTGCAGCTCGTTGCCCAGGCGCGCCAGCTCGGTGCTGGAGCTGGCTGTCTGCTCGCTGGCGGCGGCGGACTGGTCGGCGATTTCGCGCACCTGTACCACGCTGCGGTTGATCTCCTCGGCAACGCTGCTCTGCTCCTCGGCGGCCGAGGCGATCTGCAGGTTCATGCCCTGGATGTCGGCCACGGTGCGGGCGATCACGCCCAGCGCCTCGCCGGCACGGCGGGTCAGTTCCACCGAGCTGCCGGTCAGGCGGCGGCTGTCGTCCATGCGCGTCACTGCTTCCTGGGCGCCGCGCTGCAGGCCGGCGATCAGGCCCTCGATCTCGGCGGTGGAAGACTGCGTGCGCTGGGCCAGGCCGCGCACCTCATCGGCGACCACGGCAAAACCACGCCCGGCCTCGCCGGCGCGGGCGGCCTCGATGGCGGCGTTGAGCGCCAGCAGGTTGGTCTGCTCGGCCACCGACTTGATCACGTCCAGCACGCTGCCGATCTTCTCGCTCTCCTTGCGCAGCAGTTCCATGGCCTCGGCGGAGCGATCCACCTCGGTGGCCAGGCGGTCGATCTGGTTGACCGCGTCCTGCACCACCCGCTCCCCCTCGCGGGCCTGCTGGTCGGCTTGCTGGGCGGCGGCGGAAGCCTGTTCGGCGTTGCGCGCGACTTCCTGCACGGTGGCGGCCATTTCATGGATGGCGCTGGCAACCTGCTCGGTTTCCACGCGCTGGCTGTTCACCCCGGCGCGGGTCTGCTCGGTGACCGCGGAGAGTTCGTCGGCGGCGGTGGCCAGCTGGCTGACGCTGCCGCCGATGTGGCCGAGCAGCTGCGCCAGGCTCTCGCGCATGCGCAGCATCACCCGCTGCAACTGGCCCAGCTCGTCGCTGCGCTGCAGGTTGAGGTCGCGCGACAGCCCCTGGGAGAGGTCGCCCTGGGCAATGCGCTCGGCCAGCTCCAGGGCCTCGTGCAGCGGGCGGACGATCTGGCGGTTGATGGCCCAGCCGGAGAGGAAGCCAAAGGCCAGGGCGAGCACGGCGATGAGGATCTGCCGGGTCTTGGCGGCAGCGGTCTCGGCGTCGTTGCGCGCCAGGGTGTCGTCGTAGAGGCGGTCGGCTGCGGCGAGCAATGCATCGCTGGCGCCGCTCAGCGCCTTGCGGGCCTGCTGGGTGGCGTTCACCCCTTCGCGGAAATGCTCGATGCCGCTGCGGTAGTTCTGCAGGTCCTTGAGCGCGGTACCCAGGCCGTCGGCGGCGATGGCCGGCAGTTGGCTCTGCAGGGCTGTGCCGGTGTCGCGCAGCTTGTCGAAGGCGGCGAACGCGGCCTGTTCGGCGCTGGCGGATTGTTCGAAGACATAGCCACGTACCTGGTAGCGCACCACCAGCAGTTGCTGGTGCAGCTGGCCGACGGCCTGTGCGCCATGCAGCAACGGGGCGTCGCCGGGTTGTTCGGCGAGCAGCTCGAAGAGTTGCTTGTCCAGCGCCTCGAAGGCCTGCAGGGCGCTCTGCGCGCTGCCTACCAGGGTGCCGCGGGCCTGGGTGCGCTGGTCGACGGCGCGGGTCAGCGCGCTGAAGGCTTCGCGGTACTCGCCGACGGCCTGGCGCGCTGCTGCCAGCTGCCTGGCGTCGATATCGCTGTCTTTCAGGCGCTGCTCGATCAGTTCCAGCATCTTCGTGCTGTGCTGTTCGACGCGCTCGGCCTGGCTGCGATCGCCGCCCAGCTCGAACTGCAGGCGCGCGAGATTGGCCTGCTGGCTGAGGTCGTTGAGTTCGGTGATGGTCGCCATCTGCTCGCCGCGCTCGGCCTGGTTATCCAGGCTGTGCAGGCCGCTGAGCAGCACCAGCAGGGTGAGGAAGAGGAGGATGCCGAAGCCCACCACCAGCTTCAGGCTGACGTTCAGGCGTCCCAGCTGTACTACTAGCCAATCGTACATGTCGAAAACTCCAGGCAGGCGTCGCCACGGGATCGACGGCCCGTGGCTGGCAAGAACGAGTGTGCAGAGGCGAGGCGCAATTGTCGGGACGCATCTTCGTGCGTCAGAGGCTATCGGCGGCGAAAGGGGAAACTGAAGGCGGGAATTTGTCGCGATGTTTCCGGCTCGGTACGGCTTCCTGTTGCCAAGAGCGCCGTTGTAGCGCCTCGTAGGATGGTGTGGAGCGAAGCGATACCCATCAAACATCGCGCGCCGACAGCATGGGTATCGCTGCGCTCCACCCATCCTACAAAAGCCACCCTGGCTGTCGCTCCTGCAGCGGAAACCCTGCGCAGAATAAAAAAGGCCCGCAGTGCGCGGGCCTTTTGCGTGGCGGGGCCGGATCAGACGCGGAAGCGGCTGACCAGCACCTGCAGCTCGTTGCCCAGGCGCGCCAGCTCGACGCTGGAAGCCGCGGTCTCCTCGCTGGCGGCGGCGGTCTGCTCGGAGATGTCGCGCACGTTCATCACGCTGCGGTTGATCTCTTCGGCCACGGCGCTCTGTTGCTCGGAAGCGGCGGCGATCTGCTGGTTCATCGACTGGATGGTCGACACGGTGCGGGTGATGGCGCCCAGGCGCTCGCCGGCGCGGCGGGTCAGGTCGACGGTGCTGACGGTCAGGTCGCGGCTGGTTTCCATCATCTGCACGGCCTGCTGGGTACCGCTCTGCAGGCCGGCGATCAGCTCCTCGATCTCCTCGGTGGAGGACTGGGTGCGCTGCGCCAGGCCGCGTACCTCATCAGCCACCACGGCGAAGCCACGGCCGGCATCGCCCGCGCGGGCGGCTTCGATGGCGGCGTTGAGCGCCAGCAGGTTGGTCTGCTCGGCGACCGCCTTGATCACGTCCAGCACGCTGCCGATCTTCTCGCTTTCGCGCTTGAGCTTGAGCACCGACTCGTTGGTGCGGCCGACTTCGCCGGCCAGGCGATCCATTTGGGTCACCGCTTCGGTCACCGCGCCTTCACCGTCACGGGCCTGGCGGTCGGCGGCGGAGGCGGCCTCGGAGGCCTCCTCGGCGTTGCGCGCGACTTCCTGCACGGTGGCGGCCATCTCGTTCATGGCAGTAGCGACCTGGTCGGTCTCGACCTTTTGATTGTTCACCCCGGCGCTGGTCTGCTCGGTCACCGCGGACAGCTCTTCGGCGGCGCTGGCGATCTGCGTCACGCCATCGTGGATGCGGCCGATCAGCTCGCGCAGGGACAGGTTCATGCGCTGCATGCTCTTCTGCAACTGGCCCAGTTCGTCGTGACGATTGGTGGGGATGTCACGGCTGAGGTCGCCGTCGGCGATGCGCTCGGCGTGGCCCAGCACGTCGCGCAGCGGATTGACGATCTGCCCGGTGATGATCCAGGCGGCGATGCTGCCCAGCACCAGGGCGATCAGCGCGGCCAGGCCCAGCAGGGTCTTGGCCTGGGCGACGCCGGCGTCGCGCTTGGCGGTCTGGGTGGAGGTCAGTTCGTTGCTGAGCTTCTCGATCTGCTGGCCGGCATCGCGCATGCGGTCGCGGGCAGCCTGGCTGTCGTTGACCTCGTTGCGGTAATTGGTCAGCGCGTTGCGGTAGGTCTCCAGCGCGTCGAGGGTGGCGCGGAATTCGCCGTTCAGCTCGGCCGGCGAGGTGCTCATGTCACTCTTCACGCCGTCGATGAGCTTCTGCAGGGCAGCGAAGGCGGGTTGCTCGAGGTTCTGCGCGTCGGTGCTGGTGTAGGCCATGACCTGCAGGCGCGCCTCCATGACACTGCGACCGAGGCCGGAGAGGTCCTGCAGATGTTGCAGACCTTCGGGACTGCCGTTGCTGACCAGCTTCTGCTCGGCCTTCTGCATGCCTTCGCTGACCGCGCCGGCGGCCTGGATCAGCACCTGCTTGGCGGCGTCGCGCTCTTCGAAGGACTTCAGCAGTTGGGCGTACAGTTTGCGGTACTCCACGCTCAGATCATGCTGCTGGTCGATGACCCGACGGTCCTCGGCCTCGGTGAACCGCTCGTTCAGCGCGCGGTGGCGCTGGTCCAGCTTGTCCAGCGTATCGAGCACCGCCTTGGCGTCTTCCGGGGCGCGGGTGGACTGGAATTTCAGACGGGCGATACGCAGGTCCTTGGCGATCGCGATCAGCTCGGAAATCTCGCCGAGCTTGTCGCCCCGTTCGATCACGTTGCCCAGGTTGATCCAGCCGGTCAGGGCGATCAGCAGGGTGAGCAGCAGCACCAGGCCGAAGCCCGAGGCGAGTTTGAGTTTGACAGTCAGGTTATTGAACCAGCGAAACATGAAGGCGGCGCTCCAGCGATGAACAGGGCCGGTACGCATGGCTGAGCAGGAAATGCGCAGAGTGGGGACGACCGGTACCGCTGATATCGGCTTCGCTGCGGGGAACTGAAGGGTTTTGCGGTAATTTTCTGACTGGTGGTTCACGCTGGAGGCCGCGTGGTTACTGGCCTCTAGCCATTTCCCGTTAGTACAGGCGTGCCAAAAGCGCGGTCACGGCGGTCTCGACGCGCAGGATGCGCTCGCCCAGTTGCACGGGGTTCAGACCGGCTTCGCGCAGCTTGTCGACCTCGTAGGGAATCCAGCCGCCTTCCGGGCCGATGGCCAGGGTCACCGGCTCGCTCAACGCCCGTGGGCACTCGGGCCAGGGGCCGGGATGGCCGATCAGCCCGAGGCTGCCGGCGGCCAGCGCAGGCAGGCGGTCTTCGACGAAGGGCTTGAAGCGCTTCTCGATGACCACTTCGGGCAGCACGGTATCGCGCGCCTGTTCCAGGCCCAGGATCAGTTGCTCGCGCACGGCGTCAGGTTCGAGGAAGGGGGTCTGCCAGAAGCTCTTTTCCACCCGGTAGCTGTTGAGCAGCACCAGGCGCGGCACGCCCATGGCGGCGACAGTCTGCAGCACGCGGCGGAGCATCTTCGGGCGGGGCAGGGCGAGCAGCAGGGTGAGCGGCAGCTTGGCCGGAGGGGGCTGGTCGAAGCTGACCTGCAATTCGGCCTCGTTGGCTTCCAGGCGCAGCAGGCGGCCCTCGCCCATCAGGCCGCCAAGGCGGCCGACGCGCATCCGGTCGCCGCTTTCGGCGCGGTGGACTTCCTGCAGGTGGGTCAGGCGGCGGTCGCGCAGGATCACGCGATCCGCCGCCACGAAGTCGGCGTCGTCGAGGAGCAGCAGGTTCACGAGCGGGTAGCCGGAGGCTGGTCGCCCTTGGACTCTTCTTCCTCTTCCGGGCCGCGCTTGCGGATCAGGTGGCTGAACAGCACGCCGGCCTCGAACAGCAACCACATCGGCACGGCCAGCAGGGTCTGCGACAGCGGGTCCGGCGGGGTGAGGATCATGCCGACGACGAAGCAGCCGATGATCACGTAGGGGCGGATTTTCTTCAGGTAAGCCACGTTGACCACCCCGATCCACACCAGCAGCACGGTGGCCACGGGAATCTCGAAGGCCACGCCGAAGGCGAACAGCAGGGTGAGGAAGTCCAGGTAGCTGTTGATGTCGGTCATCGGTGTCACGCCTTCCGGGGCCGAGCCAAGGAAGAAGTGGAACATCAACGGGAACACCAGGAAGTAGGCGAAGGCCATGCCGGCGTAGAACAGCACGATGCTGGAGGCCAGCAGCGGCAGGGCGACGCGCTTCTCGTGCTTGTACAGGCCCGGCGCGATGAAGCCCCAGACCTGGGCGAGGATCACCGGCATGGCGAACAGCACGGCGACGATCATGGTCAGCTTCAGCGGCGCGAGGAAGGCCGACGCCGGGTCGATGGCGATCATGGTCGCGCCTTCGGGCAGGAAGCGGCGCAGCGGCTCGGAAGCCAGTGCGTAGATCTTCTGCGAGAAGTACAGCAGGCCGATGAAGATCACGAAGATCGCAACCACGCAGCGCAACAGGCGCGTGCGCAGCTCGGTCAGGTGGGAGACCAGGGGCATTTCCTGGTCGTGTTCGGGTTGGTCGGGTTTTTCGGCGCTCATGGGGTACGCGGCGTCTCGGGCGAAGCGGGCGGCTGGCTCGCAGCGGTCGGTTGGCTCGGCTGGCCGGCTTCCGGCGCCTGCGGTGCGGCGGCCTCCGCGGGGGCAGGCGCGAGGCCCGCGCCCGGTAGGCTGTTCAGGCGGCTGTTGGGCGCGATGCTCGGCGCCGCGGGCGGCTGGGCAGGCGCGTTATGGCCGTCGGACTGGGCCGGCTGCTGCGGATTGAAGGTTTCCCGGGCCTGCTCCTGCAGGTCGGTCAGCGGCGCCATCAGCTTCTTGGCTTCCTGTTCCATCTGCAGGATGTGCTCGTTGTGCAGCTGGCGGCGGATTTCATCCGCGCCCAGCTCGCGCTCCACTTCCGTCTTGATGGCGTTGAAGCTGCGCTTGAGCCGGCCGATCCACAGGCCTGCCGTGCGCGCGGCGCCCGGCAGGCGGTCGGGGCCGAGCACCAGCAGGGCGACGAGGCCCACCAGCAGCAGTTCGCTGAAGCTGATACCGAACATGAATCAGTCCTTGCGCGCCGGCTCTTCGACCTTCTGCGCCTGGGCGTCGATGGTATGCGGCTGGTTCAGCGGCGGGTTGCCGGCAGCGGCGTTCGGGTCCTTCTTCTCGTCTTCCTCGGTGTTCATCGCCTTCTTGAAGCCCTTGATGGCTTCGCCGACGTCCGAACCGAGGTTCTTCAGGCGCTTGGTGCCGAAGACCAGGACGACGACGATCAGGATGACGACCCAGTGTTTCCAGTCAAAGATGCCCATCTTGTTTTCCTCGCAAAGTTGTCGGGTTCAGGCAGACGGTTGGCGCGCGGCTTTCTCGTCGTGCCCGGAAAGGCCGAAGCGGCGGTCCAGCTCGTCCAGTACCGCCTGCGGGTGCTGGCCGAGGGCGGCGAGCATCACCAGGGAGTGGAACCAGAGGTCGGCCGTTTCGTAGATCAGGTCCGTGCAGTCACCGCTGGCGGCGGCGTCCTTGGCGGCGAGAATGGTTTCCACCGACTCTTCGCCAACCTTCTCCAGGATCTTGTTCAGGCCCTTGTGATACAGGCTGGCCACGTAGGAGCTGTCCGGTGCGGCATTCTTGCGCGCTTCGAGGACTTCCGCCAGACGGGCGAGGGTATCAGTGCTCATGGGGTTTTCCTGTACCTACGTGGGAGTAGATGGCATCCGGATCTTTCAGGACCGGGTCGACGGTCTGCCAGGCGCCGTTCTCGAACACCCGGTAGAAGCAGCTCTCGCGGCCGGTGTGGCAGGCGATGCCGCCCAGCTGTTCGACCATCAGGATCACCACGTCGGCGTCGCAGTCCAGGCGCAGCTCATGCAGCTTCTGCACGTGGCCGGAGTCCTCGCCCTTGCGCCAGAGCTTGCCGCGCGAGCGCGACCAGTAGATGGCGCGGTTCTCGGCGGCTGTGAGGGTGAGGGCCTCGCGGTTCATCCAGGCCATCATCAGCACGCGGCCGGTGCGATGGTCCTGGGCGATCGCCGGCACCAGTCCATCGGCATTCCACTTGATTTCGTCCAGCCAGTCTTTCATCTCGGGTTCCGTACAGCGGGCACTTGCGGTGCCCAGAGCCACTTCGTAAGCCACTTCGTATAGCGGTTAAGTGTGCCAGCCAGTGCGGCGACTGGCTATCGGCGCAGAATCAGATACAGACCACCGGCCAGCATCGCCCAGGCCGGCCAGGCCGCGAGGCTGTGGGTGGCGAGGCCGGTTTCGGCGGCGCCGGCGACCAGCACTGCGCCAATCAGCCGCGCCGGCCAGGCGCCGGCCATGCCGACCGGGGTGCCGCTCAGGCGCGCTTCGGGCTGAGGCTCGCGGGACAGGCGCTCGAGCGTGTCGCGGGTCATCTGCGCCAGGTGCGGCAGTTGTTCGATGTGCTGCTGGGCGTTGCGCAGCAGGGTGCCGGGGCTGACGCGCTCGCGCATCCAGCGTTCCAGGAACGGCTGCGCGGTGGTCCACAGGTCCAGCTCCGGGTAGAGCTGGCGGCCCAGGCCTTCGATGTTCAGCAGGGTCTTCTGCAGCAGCACCAGTTGCGGCTGCACTTCCATGTTGAAGCGCCGCGCGGTCTGGAACAGGCGCAGCAGCACCTGGCCGAAGGAAATGTCCTTGAGCGGCTTCTCGAAGATCGGCTCGCACACGGTGCGGATCGCCGCTTCGAAATCATTGACCTTGGTTTGGGCCGGTACCCAGCCCGAGTCGATGTGCAGTTGGGCGACCTTGCGGTAATCGCGCTTGAAGAAGGCGATCAGGTTGCGTGCCAGGTAATCCTGGTCCTCGTCGGTGAGGCTGCCGACGATGCCGCAGTCCACCGCGATGTACTGCGGGCTCCACGGCGTGCGGGTGCTGACGAAGATGTTGCCGGGGTGCATGTCGGCGTGGAAGAAGCTGTCGCGGAACACCTGGGTGAAGAAGATCTCCACGCCACGCTCGGCCAGCGCCTTGAAGTCGGTGCGCTGGTCGCGCAGGGTGTCCAGGTCGGTCACCGGAATGCCGTAGATGCGCTCCATCACCAGTACCTTGGGGCGGCACCAGTCCCAGTAGACCTGGGGCACGTAGAGCAGCGGCGAGCCTTCGAAGTTGCGCCGCAGCTGAGAGGAGTTGGCCGCTTCACGCAGCAGGTCCAGCTCGTCGTAGATGGTCTTCTCGTAGTCGCTGACCACTTCGGCCGGGTGCAGGCGGCGGGCGTCGGCGGAGATGCGCTCGGCGGTGCGGGCGAGGATGTGCAGCCAGGCGATGTCGGAGCGGATCACCGGCTCCAGGTTCGGGCGGATGACCTTCACCACCACTTCCTCGCCGCTCTTGAGCTGCGCAGTGTGCACCTGCGCCACCGAGGCGGAGGCCAGCGGTTCGCGCTCGAAGCGGGAGAACACCTGCTCGATCTTCGCGCCCAGCTGCTGCTCGATGAGCGCCACGGCCTGTTCCGGCGGGAAGGGCGGCACCTTGTCCTGCAGGAAGGCCAGCTCCAGGGCGATGTCGTCGGGGAGCAGGTCGCGGCGGGTGGAGAGTATCTGGCCGAACTTGATGAAGATCGGTCCGAGGTCTTCCAGCGCCAGCCGGATGCGCGCGCCACGGCTGAGGTCCAACGGCTTGCGCGGCAGCCAGCGCCAGGGCAGCAGCCCGCCAAGCAGGCGCAGCCACCAGGGCAGGAAGGGCAGTTCGAGGACCATGTCGTCCAGACGGTAGCGGATGGCTACGCGCTGGATGCGCAGCAGGCGGCGGAAGGCGAGCAGCTTCATGCGTCAGGCTTGATCTTCTGGGTCAGGCGGTTGATCCGCGCGTCGAGGCGGTCGAGGGACATCTTCAACTGGTCCAGCTCGGCGAAGCGCGCTTCGGCTTCGTGCTGGCCGACCAGGCTGCGGCTTTCCTCGGCGAGGTAGTCGGCGAGGCTCAGGCGCAGGCTTTCCAGGCTGTCGCCGGCCCAGGCCATGCCGCCGCGCAAGCGCGCGCCGAGCAGGTGCGCGGGCACCGGGCCGAGCCAGCGGGAGACTTCGTATTCCCAGTCCAGCTCCAGGCTCTGGAGGACATCGGCCAGCTCCAGCAGCATTGCGCTGTCGCCGCCCATGGTCACTTCAGGGCTGTGCAGGACGCGGGTCTTGTCCTTGGCCAGCGCCAGTTGCAGCAGGCTGCCGGCGGGCGCGACGAGGGTGCAGTCGGCTGGCGCCTCGTGGTGCGCGGCCAGGTGCAGGCCGTCGGCGTCGGGCAGGATGAACAGCCGCAGCGCGGGGGCCTGGCAGTCCACTTCCAGCACCTTGCCGGCGAGCCGGCCGAGACGCCGCAGGGCCACGCCATCGAGCCGCAGCACGCGGTTGACGGTGGCTTCGGCGCTGGCCAGGGCGGCCTGCAGGAGCAGGGTCATCAGGGCTTGATGCCGCGGTGCAGGGCGACCACGCCGCCGGTCATGTTGTGGTAGGTGACGCGGTCGAAGCCGGCCTCCACCATCATCGACTTCAGCGTTTCCTGGTCGGGGTGCATGCGGATCGATTCGGCGAGGTAGCGGTAGCTCTCGGAATCGTTGGTCACCAGCTTGCCCATCAGCGGCAGCAGGGTGAAGGAGTAGGCGTCGTAGGCCTTGGACAGCAGGCTGCTGGTGGGCTTGGAGAATTCCAGCACGAGCAGGCGGCCGCCGGGCTTGAGTACCCGCAGCATGGAGCGGATCGCTTCGTCCTTGTGGGTGACGTTGCGCAGGCCGAAGGCGATGGTCACCGCGTCGAAGTAGTTGTCGGGGAACGGCAGCTTCTCGGCATCGGCCTGGACGAAGTTGACGTTGCCGGCGACGCCGCTGTCGAGCAGCTTGTCGCGGCCGACCTTGAGCATCGAGGCGTTGATGTCGGCCAGCACCACTTCGCCGGTCGGGCCGACCAGGCGGGAGAACTGGCGGGTCAGGTCGCCGGTACCGCCGGCGATGTCCAGCACCCGGTTGCCGGCGCGCACGCCGGACAGCTCGATGGTGAAGCGCTTCCACAGACGGTGGACGCCACCGGACATCAGGTCGTTCATCAGGTCGTACTTGGCGGCGACCGAGTGGAATACCTCGGCGACCTTCTCGGCCTTCTCGCTCTCGCGCACGGTCTTGTAGCCGAAGTGCGTGGTGGGATCGGCGCTGTCCTGGCCGGCTTGGGGCTTGCGCGGTTCGCTCATGGCGTTTGTACCCTGGAAGTCAGTGGCGGGCATTCTAACAGGATGCAGAGAAAACGCCGCCCCGGTCACGCCGCCGGCGGGGTGCGGCGATACGGCGCGGCGCGTATGATCGGCGGGGTCAGTCAACTGCGGAGTTCCAGCATGTCCCGTATCCACGTCGAACGTTCCCACTCCCTCGGCCTCGAGGCCGCCCGCGCCAAGGCGGAAAAGCTTGCCGACAAGCTCACCCGCGAGCACGGCGTGAGCAGCGAGTGGCAGGGCGACACCCTGCTGTTCAAGCGCAGCGGCGTGGATGGGCGCATCGAAGTGGGCGCGGACAAGGTCGCGGTGGACGTGAAGCTGGGCCTGATGCTCTCGGCCATGGGCGGCCTGCTCAAGGGCGAGATCGAGCGCGCGCTGGACAAGGCGCTGGCCTGATTCCCTGCCGGCCCCGCTCCCCGCGGGGCCATGCCGTTTTCGGGCGGCGCCGGCTTTCCTACAAAGCCTGGTATGTGTTTTCTAATTTTCCCCGATACCTTGGCTCGCAGTCCCGCCTTTCGCGGGCAGCTATTCGACATCATCGAATCCGAATCTGTGAGGTGCCACCATGGCCAAGGCTGTCAGCAAGAAGAAAGTCGTAGAACTCGAATCCTCCCTCTACTCCGATGCCAAGCACTACGCGCGGCAGATCTGGCTCGCGGGCCTGGGCACCTACGCCAAGGTTGGCCAGGAAGGCAGCGAGTACTTCAAGGAACTGGTCAAGTCCGGCGAGTCCGTCGAGAAGAAAGGCCGTGACCTGGTGAGCACCCAGATCGACGCCGCCAACGACACCGTCAAGGGTCGTCTGCACAGCGTCAAGGCCAAGCTGAACTTCGACAGGATCGAAGAGGCGTTCGATGCGCGCGTGTCCTCCGCCCTCAACCGAATCGGAATTCCCTCCAGGCGTGATGTGGAGGCGCTCTCTGCTAAGCTGGATGAGCTGAGCGCAGTGCTCGAGCGTGTCGCGAGAACCCAATAAGGAGAGCAGGATGGCTGGCAAAAAAACTACCGATAAAAAAGAGTCCAGTTGGATCGGCGAGATCGAGAAATACTCGCGGCAGATCTGGCTGGCTGGCTTGGGGGCCTACTCGAAGGTCAGCAAGGACGGCAGCAAGGTGTTCGAGACCCTGGTCAAGGACGGCGAGAAGGCTGAGAAACTGGCCAAGACCGAAGTCGAGGGTGCGGTGAAGACCTCCACCCGTTCCGCGAAGGCGCGCGTGGATGCCGTCAAGGGCGCCGCGATCGGCAAGTGGGGCGAGCTGGAAGAGGCCTTCGACAAGCGCCTGAACAGTGCGATCTCGCGCCTGGGCGTGCCGAGCAGCCGTGAAGTGAAAGACCTGCACAGCAAGGTCGACAGCCTCACCAAGCAGATCGAGAAGCTCACCGGCGTCAGCGTCGCCAAACCGGCCGCCAAGGCCGCCGCCAAACCCGCAGCGAAAGCCGCCGCCAAACCGGCCGCGAAACCCGCTGTGAAGACCGCGGCTTCCAAACCGGTTGCCAAGGCTGCTGCCAAACCTGCAGCGAAGCCGGCCGCCAAGCCCGCTGCCAAAGCCGCCGCCAAACCGGCTGCCAAGGCTGCCGCGAAACCCGCTGCCAAGCCTGCCGCGAAGCCGGCTGCCAAGGCTGCGGCCAAGCCCGCCGCGAAACCGGCTGCCAAGCCCGCTGCTGCGAAAGCCGCCGCGAAGCCTGCTGCCAAGCCCGCTGCAAAACCGGCTGCCACCGCCAAGCCTGCCGCTGCGAAACCTGCAGCCAAGCCGGCCGCGGCGAAGAAGCCTGCCGTGAAGAAGCCCGCTGCGCCCAAGGCCGCCGCCAAGCCGGCTGCTGCGAAACCGGCAACCGCTCCGGCCGCCACTCCGGCACCGTCGGCTCCCGCCGCCGCGCCGGCCGTGACGCCGTCCGCCGCTGCTCCGGCAACGCCGCCGCCGTCCCAGGCCTGACCGGTCTGCTGCAACACCCACGCCCGGCCTCGCGCCGGGCGTTTTCATTCTCTCAAGACAAAAGCCTGCAGGGATAAGTCAGGGGGCGAGGTAGCGCTTGGCGAGTCGCTCGGCGATCAGCTGCGAGTCCGGGCGCAGATGCGGCGCTACCAGCATCATGACCTGGAACACCACCTGGCGGACGTCGCCATCGTGGCCGAGGATGCGCTGGTAGTCGAGGGAGAACAGCAGCGTCAGGGTGATCTGCTCCACCAGTTGGCCGAGGGCTTCGGTGTCGCTGGCCAGTTCGTCCTGCGCCTTGAGTTGCGCCAGCAGGGTGGCCAGGGTGCGCTTGAGCTGGTTGAGCCAGGCCCGCACGCCACGGGCGAGCTTGGGCAGGCGCCCGGCGAGGTTGGAGAGGTCCTGGAAGAGGAAGCGGTAGTGCGCCAGGCGCTCGACGATCAGGTGCAGGAACAGCCAGTAGTCCTCGGCGCCCAGCTGCACGTCTTCGGGCGGGTCGAGCAGCGGCGCCAGTTCGTCCTGGAAGCGCTCGAACAGCGCCAGCACCAGCGGTTCCTTGCCGTGGAAGTGGTAATAGAGATTGCCCGGGCTGATGCCCAGTTCGGTGGCGATCTCCAGGGTTGAAACGTTGGGCTCGCCCTGCTCGTTGAACAGCTGCAGGGCGCATTCGAGAATCCGGTCGCGCGTTTTCATCCGTGTTCAGGTTCCAGCCGCAGTGGGGCCGACGATAGCTTCGGGAGAGGGTGGCTGCCAATTGCTGTGCGGCAAACTTCTGCATGGTGCCCCCGCGACGTGGGTTGCCAGGGCATCTACGCAGGATGGTGTGGAGCGTAGCGATACCCATCGACTCAGCGCGCCGTCAGCATGGGTATCGCTGCGCTCCACCCATCCTACGAGAGCGTTCTACGGTGCCAGTGGAAGGCGCGGAGCGAACAACCCGCAACGGGTTGCCCGATCCATGCTTGCCTCAGCGTACGTGCACGTAGGTGCCCGGCGCGGCTTCCTTGGCCGGGTATTCGGCGTTGCCCAGCTCGAAGTTCACCGGCCGGCGTTCGCCCGAGCGCTCCTGGATCCACTCCAGCCACAGCGGCCACCAGCTGCCTTCCTGGCGCTTGGTGTCGTAGTACCAGGCGCGCGGGTCGGAGCTGATCTTGCCGTTCTCGAAGTAGCAGGCCTTGGGGTTGCCCGGCGGGTTGAGGATGCTCTGGATGTGCCCGCTGTTGGACAGCACGAAGCGCGTCTCGCCGCCCAGCAGCTGGGCCGAGCGGTACACCGCGTCCCACGGGGTGATGTGGTCGGTGATGCCGGCGACGTGGAAGTTGTCCACCGCGACCTTCTTCAGGTCGATGGCGCTGCCGTTGACTTCCATGGCGCCGGGACGGGCCAGCGGGTTGTGCTTGAAGAAGTCGAGGAAGTCGCCGTGCAGTGCGGCGGGCAGCCGTGTGTTGTCGTTGTTCCAGTAGAGGATGTCGAAGGCCGGCGGCTGCTTGCCCAGCAGGTAGTTGTTGACCCAGTAGTTCCAGATCAGGTCGTTGGGGCGCATCCAGGCGAAGATCTTCGCCATGTCGCGGCCGTCCAGCACTCCGTGCTGGTAGGAGCGGCGCTTGCTACTCTCCAGGGTCTGCTCGTCGGCGAACAGCGCAGCCGGGGTCTCCACCTGGCTGTCCAGCAGGCTCACCAGGTAGGTGGCGCTGGCGACCTTGCGCAGTTGTCGGCGCGCCTGCAGGTGGCCCTGCAGCGCGGCGATGGTCAGCCCGCCGGAGCAGGCGCCCATCAGGTTGACGCTGCGGCTGCCGCTGATGGAGCGGCATACGTCGATGGCTTCGTCCAGCGCGGTGACGTAGGTCGACAGGCCCCACTCGCGGTGGCGCGCGTCGGGGTTGCGCCAGCTCACCATGAACAGCTGCAGATTGTTCTTCAGGGCGTACTGGACGAAGCTCTTCTCGCTGGTCAGGTCGAAGATGTAGAACTTGTTGATTTGCGGCGGCACGATCAGCAGCGGCTTGGCATGCAGATGCTCGCCCATCGGCTTGTACTGGATCAGTTCCAGCACCTCGTTGCGGAACACCACCGCGCCGGGCGTGGTGGCCAGGTTCTGGCCGATCTCGAAGGCGCTGCGGTTGACCTGGCTAGGCATGCCGCCGTTGTGCATCAGGTCGTCGAGCAGGTGCTGCGCGCCCTTGAGCAGGCTCTGCCCGCCGGTGTTGAACAGCTCTTTCACCGCCAGCGGATTGAGCAGGGTGTTCGATGGCGAGGCGGCGTCGGAGAGGATCGACAGCAGGAAGCGCGCGCGGGCGCGGTCGTCGCTGTTCAGGTCGCTCTCGTCGACCCAGGCCAGCAGTTGCTTCTGCCACGCCAGGTAGGCCTGTACGGTGCGCCGGTAGAAGGGGTTCAGTCGCCAGGACGGGTCCTGGAAGCGTGCGTCCTGCGGGTTGGGCTGCAGCGGCGAGTCGCCGATCAGGACCTTGCCCACCTGCTTGCCGAAGGCCGCCAGGTGCTTCGCCGAATGGACCGGCCGACGCACGCCCTGCAGCGCCAGCATGCGCAGGGTGGACAGCATGTCCTTGCCGCGCAGGCCGACCATCGCACTCTGCGCATTCATGTATTGGGTGGGGACGGGGACGCTACCAGGCTCAGCTTTCTCTCGCATGAACAGCACTCCGTAAAGGGTCCGACCTGACAATGGCGACGCAAGGCCTGTACCAGAATCGGGAAACTCCCGTTCCAGACGCCTGCCGCCGGTTCGAGGGGTGTGCACGGGTATCGACGCGAGAGGGCAACTGCCCGAAAACAGGGCAGCGGATCAGCAGCCGGGCTGCCCTGCGGTCACCTTCGAAGGTGGCCGCAGCGCGGGTCCCGAATCAGGCGCTACGTGTCGATACCCGTGAACACGCCTGTTTGTTGTTCGGCTCTTTAAAAAAAGTGCCTGCGCAGCGATCGGTCAAGGCAGGATGCCCGCCGACTGTGACGAAGCTGTGATGCTTCAGCTGGCTTTCGGAGCGAAAGGCCGGGGATGGATGATCGCGCGCTGCCGTTCTTCCTGGAGGAATTTCATGATGATCGGCGCCACCGTTTCCGCGCGGGTCACCAGGAACAGGTGGCCGTCGTCGATCACGTGCAGCTCGGAGTTGGGGATGCGCCAGGCGATCATGCGCATGTTGATCAGCGGGATGATCGGGTCGTCGTCGCCGGCCAGGATCAGCGTCGGCTGACGGATCTTGTGCAGCCAGTGGATGCTGGTCCAGCCCAGGCCGGCGAACAGCTGCCAGTAGTAGCCCATCTTGCCGGACGAGCGCACCTTGCTGGCGAAGGCCATGGCCAGCTTCGGATCGCGGCGGAAGGCGCCGCCGTAGATGTCCGGGGCGATGTGCACGCCATAGGACGGCTGGATGTAGCGTCGCGGGCTGGCCATGCGCCAGAGCACCCGCGGCTTGCCCGGCACCATCACCGCACCGGCAGCGGTGGCGGCGAGGATCAGCTTCTTGCAGCGCTCGGGGTAGTCATGGGCGAACTGCTGCGCCAGGGCGCCGCCCCAGGACACGCCGATGGCCGTCACCTGGCCGTAGTCCAGGTAGTCGAGCATCCGCGCGGCCAGCTTCGCCAGGCCGGGGAAACGGTACGGCGTGCTGGGCGTGGACGAGCCGCCGACACCGGGGACGTCGAAGGCGATCACCTCCAGGTCCGGGTCCAGCGCGGCGACGAAGGGGAAGACCAGTTCCAGGTTGGCGCCGATGCCGTTGAAGATCAGCAGCGGCGTCATGTGCCTCTTGCCCGGACGCACGGCGGTGCGGATGGTCTGCCCGTCGAGCTCGATGGTGCGGAACTCGAAGGGCTGCGCCGCCGGCGCCTTGCTCGGCAGTATCTCCTCCGCGCTGCGCTTGCTGCGCGCGCGCCGGCTCGTCGGCGCGGCCACTTCCACGGCCTGCGACGATTCTGGGGTGTTGGCGTCGTCCACGGCGCCGGCTTGCGGGAGGAGTTCTGTTTTCATCGTTCGTGTACGTAGGTTCCAGGGGCGGCTTCGCCGGCCGGGTGGGCCTTGTTGCCCAGGGCGGTCGGTGCCTTGCGCGTCTTGCCCGAGCGCTCGGCGAGCCAGTTCTGCCAGTGCAGCCACCAGGAGTCGGCGTGCTTGCTGGCGTTTTCCTGCCAGGCCTTCGGATCGGCCGAGAGTTCAGGGCCGGTCATGAAGCGGGCCTTGGGGTTGCCTGGCGGGTTGAGGATGCTCTGGATGTGTCCGCTGTTGGACAGGATGAATTCACACTTGCCGCCCAGCAGACGAGCGGAGCGATAGCAGGCTTCCCAGGGCGTGATGTGGTCGGACAGGCCGGCCACGCAGTAGAAGTCGCAGGTGATCTGCTTGAGGTCGATGGCGGTGCCGGAGACCTCCAGGGCGCCTGCGCGGGTCAGCGGGTTGGTCTTGAACATCTCCACCAGCTCGCCGTGCAGCGCGGCCGGCAGGCGCGTGGTGTCGTTGTTCCAGAACAGGATGTCGAAAGCCGGCGGCTCGTTGCCCAGCAGGTAGTTGTTGACCCAGTAGTTCCAGATCAGATCGTTGGGGCGCATCCAGGCGAACACCTTGGCCATGTCCTTGCCTTCGAGCACGCCGGACTGGTACGAGCGGCGCTTGGCGGCTTCCAGGGTCTTCTCGTCGGCGAACAGGGCGATCTGGGTGTTCATCTCGAAGTCCAGCACGCTGACCATCTGGGTGAAGGCGTGGACCTTCGTCTCGCCCAGGGCGGCGTAATGGCCGAGCAGGGTGACGGTGGTAATGCCGCCGGAGCAGGCGCCGAGCATGTTCAGGTCCTTGGCGCCGGTAATGGCCAGGACCGCGTCAATGGCTTCCTTCAGCGCCTCGATGTAGGTGGTCAGGCCCCACTCGCGCTGTGCCTTGGTCGGGTTGCGCCAGCTGACGATGAAGGTCTGCACCTGGTTGCGCAGGCAGAAGCGCGCCAGGCTCTTCTCCGGCGACAGGTCGAAGACGTAGAACTTGTTGATCTGCGGCGGCACCACCAGCAGCGGGCGCTCATGCACGCTCTCGGTGATCGGCTTGTACTGGATGACTTCCAGCACGTCGTTGCGGAACACCACCGCGCCTTCGGTCACGGCCAGGTTCTTGCCGACCTCGAAGGCTTCCATGTTGACCTGGCTGGGCATGCCGCCGTTGTTCACCAGGTCCTTGGCCAGATGGGTAAGACCGTCGAGCAGGCTCTTGCCGCCGGTCTCGAAGAAGCGTTTGACCGCTGCCGGGTTGGACAGCGTGTTGGTCGGCGCCATGGCCTCGGTCATCAGGTTGATGACGAACTGGCCGCGGCTGATGTCCTGGCTGGACAGGTCGCTGTCGCCGATCCAGGTGTGCAGCTCCTTGCGCCAGGCCAGGTAGGTCTGCAGGTAGCGGCGGTAGAGCGGGTTCTGGCTCCAGGCCGGGTCGTTGAAGCGGCGGTCGTCGTCCGACGGCTTGAGGTCGGATTTACCGAGCAGCACGTTCTTCAGCTCGAGGCCGAAATGGGCCACGTGCTTGGCGCTGTGGAACGGCTGCTTGACCGCTTGCAGCAGCACCATGCGGGCAGAGGTGAGCAGGTCCTTGCCCTGAATGCCGATCACCGGGCTGAGGTTCAGGGTATTTTCCGCGGCTTGCTGGGGTAGATCGCTGTTGTTCTTCTGGGTCATCGGCGACGCTCCATTGTCCTGAGACACATACTGGCGGGGCTCACCTTTCGTGACGTAAGGCCAAGTACTTCTCGGGGTTGCGGAACGTGGAGAGGGCTCCACGCGATTCATCTACTTGGCGGCATCACTGGAAGTTCAGGAAACCACGCTCTGTGCACTGTAGTTCCGTACATTGCACTGCCTTGGTTACCCGAGTTTCCTTCGCCGCGCAAGCTGGTGCAGCGTGGGCCAACTCCTAGGAGTATGTCGGGAAAAGTTAGAAAACGCGCCCTAGAGCGGGGGCATCTCGCCAAACCCGGGGTGACCGACCTGCACGCAGCAGTCTGCAACGGGAATATTGCAAATGGCGTGCCCTGGAGCGATTGCCCGACGAAGGTTGGTGCGCCGGGGGAGGCGGGGAGGAAAGATCGAACGAGTTGGAGGGGGCGGTGAAGAGATGTGCGGGAAGCGCTCCTGATCTTGTAGGAGCGAGCCTGCTCGCCAACCGACCCCGCTGCAGAGCCCGCGCGTAGGGCGCATAACCCGGAACGGGTTATCCGCCGATGGCATCAATGGCGGATAACGCCTTACACGGTATTGCGAGGTGCGGAGCCCGCTCCTGCGCAGGCGGCATTTCGGCGTTAGCTGCTTACAGCATCAGCTTGACCACGGACTCCGACGGATCGCGCGACTTGCCGGCCTTCTCCAGTTGCGCCAGGTAGTCGGTCCACATCTCGTCCTGGCGCATGCACAGCTCGTAGAGGTAGTCCCAGGTGAACAGGCCGCTGTCGTGGCCGTCATCGAAGGTCAGCTTGAGCGCGTATTGCCCGGCCGGCTCGATGTTGTTCAGACCGACATTCAGCTTGCCCACCTGCAGCACCGGGTTGCCGTGGCCCTGGACTTCCGCCGATGGCGAATGCACGCGCAGGAACTCGGCGGACAGATCAAAGGACTGTTCCCCGTAGGTCAGCGAAAGCTTCTTCGAGGCCTTGTGCAGCTTGATGGCGGAAGGAATGCGCATGGACGGCTCCTGGACGGCGATTCCGGCATTGTAGCGCCGCCGGAAAAACAGCGGGGCGCCCTGAGGCGCCCCGTCGCAGCGATAGGGATCGCTTAGAGGATGTAGCGGGACAGGTCTTCGTCCTGGGCCAGCTCGCCCAGGTGGCCGTTGACGTAGGCCGCGTCGATCACGATGGCCTTGTCACTGTGCTCGCTGGCGAGGTCGGCGGCATCGAAGGACACCTCTTCGAGCAGGCGCTCGAGCAGGGTGTGCAGGCGACGGGCGCCGATGTTCTCGGTCTTCTCGTTGACCTGGAAGGCGATTTCCGCGAGGCGCTTGATGCCGTCGGCGGCGAACTCGATGTCCAGGCCTTCGGTCTTCAGCAGCGCGGTGTACTGCTCGGTCAGCGACGCGTGCGGCTCGCTGAGGATGCGCTCGAAGTCGCTCGGGCTCAGGGCTTTCAGCTCGACGCGGATCGGCAGGCGGCCCTGCAGTTCTGGCACCAGATCGCTGGGCTTGGACAGGTGGAATGCGCCCGAGGCGATGAACAGGATGTGGTCGGTCTTCACCATGCCCAGCTTGGTGTTCACGGTGCAGCCCTCGATCAGCGGCAGCAGGTCACGCTGCACGCCCTCGCGGGAGACGTCGGCGCCGCCCACGTTGCCGCGCTTGGCGATCTTGTCGATCTCGTCGATGAAGACGATGCCGTTCTGCTCCACGGCTTCCAGGGCGCGGGCCTTGAGGTCTTCTTCGTTGACCAGGCGCTGGGCTTCCTCGTCGCGGATCAGCTTCATGGCCTCGGCGACCTTCAGCTTGCGGCTCTTGCGCTTGCCCTTGCCCATGTTGGAGAACAGGCTCTGCAGCTGGTTGGTCATCTCTTCCATGCCGGGCGGGGCCATGATTTCCACGCCCGAAGGAATGTCGGCGACCTCGATGTCGATTTCCTTGTCATCCAGCTGGCCTTCGCGCAGTCGCTTGCGGAACAGCTGGCGGGTGTTGGAATCCTCGCGCGCCGGTTCGTCACCGAAGCCGGTGGTGCGCGCGGGCGGCAGCAGGGCGTCGAGGATGCGCTCTTCGGCGGCGTCTTCGGCGCGGTACTTCACCTTCTGCACTTCCTGCTCGCGGAGCATCTTGATCGCGGCATCGGCGAGGTCGCGGATGATCGACTCGACGTCACGGCCGACGTAGCCGACTTCGGTGAACTTGGTCGCTTCGACCTTGATGAAGGGAGCGTTGGCCAGCTTGGCCAGGCGCCGGGCGATCTCGGTCTTGCCGACGCCGGTCGGGCCGATCATCAGGATGTTCTTCGGCGTCACTTCGGCGCGCAGCTCGGCCGGCAGCTGCATGCGCCGCCAGCGGTTGCGCAGGGCGATGGCGACGGCGCGCTTGGCGTCGTCCTGGCCGATGATGTGACGGTTGAGTTCGTGGACGATCTCGCGGGGAGTCATGGACATTTGACGTGCTACTCCGGAACGACAGCGCTCAGACGGCGCTGTCGAGCTCCTCAAGGGTCAGGTTCTGGTTGGTGAACACGCAGATGGAGCCGGCGATGTTCAGTGCGGTCTCGGCGATCTCGCGGGCGCTCATGTCGTCGCTGCCTTTCTGCAGCAGGGCCAGGGCCGCCGCCTGGGCGAAGCCGCCGCCCGAGCCCATGGCGATCAGGCCGTGCTCGGGTTCGACCACGTCACCGTTGCCGGTGATGATCAGCGAGGCGTCCTTGTTGGCGACCGCCAGCATGGCTTCCAGACGGCTCAGGGAACGGTCGGTACGCCAGTCCTTGGCCAGCTCGACAGCGGCGCGCACCAGGTGGCCCTGGTGTTTTTCCAGCTGCTGCTCGAAGCGTTCGAAGAGGGTGAAGGCATCGGCGGTGGCGCCGGCGAAGCCGGCCAGTACTTCACCGTGGTACAGGCGACGGACTTTCTTCGCGTTGCCTTTCATCACGGTGTTGCCCAGGGAAACCTGGCCGTCGCCGCCCATGACGACTTTGCCATTGCGGCGGACAGATACGATGGTGGTCAAGGGTCTTACTCCACACTAGCGGGGCGATGTGCCCGAATGCAGAGTCAGATGGGGACTAGGAAGGCGGGGTTCAAGTCCTGCGCCGGACGAGTAGCGCGCATTTCGCGCGCCACCCGTCGGCGCAAGCCTTGGAATGGCCGGGGCTCAGCGGGTCTGACGCTGCTGTAACAGCAGGTTGCTGAAACCGTTGCCGGCGAGTTGTTTCTGCGCCGCGGAGGCCTTGGCGCGGTCGCCGTAGGGGCCGACCATGACGCGGTACCAGGTTTCGTCGCGGACGGTGCCGGACTCCACGCGGGCGTTCTGGCCCATCATGATGATCTGCGCGCGCAGGTGGTCGGCGTCGGTCTGTTTGCGGAACGAGCCGGCCTGCAGGTAGTACTGGGTTGCGGCCACCGCCGGCGGCGGCGTCGGCTTGGCTGGCGCGGTGTCGCTGGCCGGGGCCTGCGGCAGCGCCTGCTTCTGCGCACTGGCGACCTGGGTCGTGGGCGGCGTGGCGGGCGTTGCCGGCTTGACCACCGCGGGCGGCGGCGGATTCTGCCCACTCAGCGCCGCCAGGGCGCGCTGGGTGTCGATCTTCTCGGCTTCTTCCTTGGTCGCGACCACGGTTGCCGGTTGCTGCGGCTTGGCCGGCGGCGGCACGGCTTCGGGCGGCACGGCGACTTCCGAGCCCGGCAGCAGGGTGTAGAAGTCGTACTTGGGCTTCACCCCGGTCGGTGCGGCCGGTTGCTGCGGCTGCACGGTGCCGGAAGGCTTGTTGGAGCCGACCACGGTCTTGGGCGCCTCCGCTTTCTCGCGTTTGACGTCGTTGCGACCCGGCTCCAGCTTCATCAGGAACATGATGAAGCCGCCGATGGCGAGGCCTGCGACCAGCCAGACCCAGCCGGGGACCGACGTCTTCTTGGCCGGGGCCTGGTAGCGGCTGGCGCCGCGCTTGGGAGCGGGTTTCTTCTTCGCCATGGGTGCTTACATGCGCTCCAGGGTTTCCAGGCCCAGCAGCTCCAGGCCCTGCTTGAGGGTGCGGCCGGTCAGCGCGGCAAGGCGCAGGCGGCTTTCCTGTTGCGCCGGGTCCTCGGCGGTGAGGATCGGGCAGTGCTCGTAGAAGCTGGAGAACAGGCCGGCCAGCTCGTACAGGTAGGCGCAGAGGATGTGCGGGACACCCTTCACGGCGACGTTGTTGAGCAGGTCGGTGAACTGCGCCAGCTGCGCGGCCAGGGCAATTTCCTGGGGTTGCTGCAGGTGGATGCTGCCGCCCACTTCGTCATAGGTCTTGCCCAGCTTGCGGAAGATGCTCGCCACGCGGGTGTACGCATACAGCAGGTACGGCGCGGTGTTGCCCTCGAAGCTCAGCATCAGGTCGAAGTTGAAGCTGTAGTCGCTGGTGCGGTGCTTGGACAGGTCGGCGTACTTCACCGCGCCAATGCCGACGGCGTGGGCGATCTGGCGCAGGTCCTGCTCGCTGAAGTCCGGGTTCTTGCCTTTCACCAGGGTGTAGGCGCGCTCTTCGGCCTCGATCAGCAGGTCGATCAGCTTCACGGTGCCGCCATCGCGGGTCTTGAACGGCTTGCCGTCGGCGCCGTTCATGGTGCCGAAGCCCATGTGCTCCAGTTCCATGCTGGCCGGGACGAAACCGGCGCGGCGGGCGACTTCGAACACCTGCTGGAAGTGCAGGGCCTGGCGCTGGTCGACGAAGTACAGCACGCGGTCGGCGTGCAGCACCTTGTGGCGGTAGCGCATGGCGGCGAGGTCGGTAGTGGCGTAGAGGTAGCCACCGCCGGCCTTCTGCACGATCACCGGCAGCGGCTCGCCTTCGGCGTTCTTGAATTCATCGAGGAACACGCACAGCGCACCGTCGCTCTCGACCAGCAGGCCCTTGGCGGTGAGGTCGGCCACCACCTGCGCGAGGTCGTCGTTGTAGGCGCTCTCGCCCTTCACGTCGGCCATGGTCAGCTTCACACCCAGCAGGTCGTAGACCTTCTGGCAGTGCGACAGGGAGATGTCGTTGAAACGGGTCCACAGGGCGATGCACTTGGGATCGTTGGCCTGCAGTTTCACCACCAGCTCGCGGGCGCGGTCGGCGAACTCGGCGGACTCGTCGAAGCGCTTCTTGGCGGCGCGGTAGAAGACTTCCAGGTCGTGCAGTTCGGCCTGGGCATCCACCGGTTGTTCTTCCAGGTAGGCCAGCAGCATGCCGAACTGGGTGCCCCAGTCGCCCACGTGGTTCTGGCGGATCACGGTGTCGCCGAGGAACTCCAGCACGCGGCTGACGGCGTCGCCGATGATGGTCGAGCGCAGGTGGCCGACGTGCATCTCCTTCGCCAGGTTCGGCGAGGACAGGTCCACCACCACGCGCTGGGCCGCACCGGCCTTGCGTACGCCGATGTGGCCGTCGGCCAGGGCCTTGTCGAGGCTGGCGGCGAGCCAGGCCTGGTCCTGGAAGAAGTTCAGGAAGCCGGGGCCGGCGATCTCGACCTTGGCCACTTCCGGGCTCTGCGGCAGCGCGGCGACCAGCTTGGTCGCGAGGTCGCGCGGCTTCATGCCGGCCGGCTTGGCCAGCATCATGGCGATGTTGCTGGCGAAGTCACCGTGGGTTCGGTCCTTGGTGTTCTCCACCTGGATGTCGGGCGTCAGGCCGGCCGGCAGCGTGCCGTCTTCGGTGAGGCTGACAAGGGCTTGCTGGATCAGGTGGCGAATCGTGTCTTTCATGGTTTTCTCCGTGCTCGCGTGCATCCGGCGCGCGCGACCGGTTATCGGGCTCAGAACCGCGCATTATCCGTGGCCGGGCATGGCTTGCCAACCGCGGAGCGCTCCTTGATCAGTCTCGCCGCTGTGCCATCCGTCGCGGCTGATGGAAGTCAATGTAGGACGGATGCGCAAGCCCGGAGGGTTTTATCCGTGCGGCGCATCTGTCAGAACAGGTCAATCGGGTCCACGTCCAGCGACCAGCGCACCTGGCGTCCGCTGGGCATGCCTTCGAGTGTTTGCAGCCAGGGCGTGAGCAGGCGGTGCAGGGGCGCGCGGGCGGTACTCATCAGCAGCAGCTGCGCGCGGTAGCGGCCGGCGCGGCGCTCCATGGGCGCTGGCACCGGGCCGAGGAGGTCGACGTCGTGGCCGAGGGTCGCCTGTAGGCGTTCGGCCTCGGCACAGGCTTCGTCGAGGAAGCCTTCGGCCTGCCCCGGCTTGTGCGCCTCGGCACGCAGCAGGGCGAGGTGCGAGAAGGGCGGCAGGCCGGCGGAGCGGCGCTCGGTGAGGGCCTGGTCGGCGAAGGCGAAGTAGCCTTGCTCGGTGAGCTGCACCAGCAATGGGTGGTCGGCCAGGTGGGTCTGGATCAGCACACGGCCTGGTTCCTCGGCGCGCCCGGCGCGGCCGGCGACCTGGACGATCTGCTGGGCCATGCGTTCGCTGGCGCGGAAGTCGGCGGAGAACAGCCCGCCGTCGGCATCGAGGATCGCCACCAGGGTGACGCGCGGGAAGTGGTGCCCCTTGGCGAGCATCTGCGTGCCCACCAGGATGCACGGCTCACCTTTATTGATAGTGGCGAACAGGTCGCGCATGGCGTTCTTGCGCGAGGTGCTGTCGCGGTCGATGCGCAGCACCGGGTAATCCGGGAAGAGGATGCGCAGGCGTTCCTCGGCGCGCTCGGTGCCGGCGCCGACCGGGCGCAGGTCTACCGTGCCACATTTCGGGCAGTTGCGCGGCGGCCGCTCGCGGTGGTCGCAGTGGTGGCAGCGCAGCTCGCCGCTGCCCTGGTGCACGGTCATCCGTGCGTCGCAGCGCGGGCACTGGCTGATCCACCCGCAGTCGTGGCACAGCAGGGTCGGGGCGAAGCCGCGGCGGTTCAGGTAGACCAGCACTTGCTGGCCGGCGGCCAGGGTCTCCTTGATCGAACGCTGCAGCGGCATGGAGATGCCCGAATCCAGCGGCAGGCTCTTCACGTCCAGGCGGTGGAACTTCGGCTGGTGTGCGCCGCCGGCGCGCTGGGTCAGGCGCAGCAGGCCGTAGCGGCCGCTCTGGGCGTTGTGCAGGCTCTCCAGCGCGGGGGTGGCGGAGCCGAGCAGGATCGGCACGTTCTCCAGCCGCGCACGCACCATGGCCAGGTCGCGGGCGTGGTAGCGCAGGCCTTCCTGCTGTTTATAGGAAGCGTCGTGCTCTTCGTCGATGATGATCAGCCCCGGATTCTTCATGGGGGTGAACAGCGCCGAGCGGGTGCCGATGATGATGTCCGCCTCGCCGTCGCGGGCGGCGAGCCAGGCGTCGAGGCGCTCGCGGTCGGTCAGCGCGGAGTGCAGCAGGGCGATGCGCGCGTTGAAGCGGCGCTCGAAGCGCGAAAGGGTCTGCGGGCCGAGGTTGATCTCGGGGATCAGCACCAGCGCCTGCTTGCCGGCTTCCAGGGTCTCGCGGATCAGCTGCAGGTAGACCTCGGTCTTGCCGCTGCCGGTGACGCCCGCCAGCAGGAAGCTGTGGAAGCTGCCGAAGCCCGCGCGCACGGCCTCGAAGGCGGCGCGCTGCTCGGCGTTCAGCGGCAGTTCCGCTTGCGCCAGCCACGGGCCGTGGTGCGGCGGCACGCTGTGGACGCGCACCTCCAGCGTGACCAGCCCCTTTTCCTGCAGCAGGTCGAGGCTGTCCTTGTTGATCTGCAACTGGCTGAGCAGGTCGTGGGCGACGCCGTGGGGATGCTGTTTGAGGATCTTCAGCGTCTCGCGCTGGCGCGGTGCACGGGCCAGGCGCGGGTCTTCCTCGCGGGCGCCGGGTTCGGCGTGCCAGAAGCGCTGCTGGCGCGCCTCGGCCGGGTCGCCCTGGCGCAGCAGGTTGGGCAGCGCCCAGGAAAAGGTGTCGCCCAGGCTGTGCTGGTAGTACTGCGCCGTCCAGCGGCACAGCTCCAGCAGGTGCGCCGGCATCGGCGGTTCGCGGTCGAGCACGGCCAGGGCCGGGCGTAGCTTGTCTGCCGGGACCTCGGAGCTTTCCACCTTGTCCACCAGCACGCCGACCATCTCGCGGCGGCCGAAGGGGACGCGCAGGCGCATGCCGGGCTGCAGGCGTGCGACGTCGACCCCACGCGGAGGCAGGTAGTCGAACAGGCGGCGCAGCGGCGAGGGCAGGGCGAGACGCAGGATGGACGGTGACGGCACGCGACGGATTCCGGGGCGGCGGGGAGCGTCGGATGGTAGCATGGGCGATGCGACGGTCGGTCATGCCTGATCTTGCGTTGAAAGCGTTCTCTGGTATGATCCACGCCCTTAATTTCCGTGCGGTGCCCGGTAAAAGATCCCGCCCGCGGTCCTCGATGACCGTGGCTCGGCTTCTGCCAGAGACTGGGTGGCGGCACACCACCGAGAGGAAGAGACCATGAAACCGGAAATCCATCCCGCGTACGAAGACATCGAAGCTACCTGCAGCTGTGGCAACGTGATCAAGACCCGTTCCACCCTGTGCAAGGGCATTCACCTGGACGTCTGCTCCGAGTGCCACCCCTTCTACACCGGTAAGCAGAAAGTTCTGGACACCGGCGGCCGTATCGACCGCTTCAACCAGCGCTTCGCCATGTTCGGCGGCAAGAAGTAAGATCGATTTCCGGGAAAGGCCGACGATGGTTTTTCACGGTAATTCGAAGAAGGCGTCCCTCGTGGGCGCCTTTTTTATGGCCGTCCTTTTTTCCCTGGATGCCAGCGCCGCTGCCTGCCCGCAGCCTTCGTCGGCCGAAACGGTGCGCGTGGCGCGGGTGGTGGACGGCGACACGCTCAAGCTGGCCGACGGCCGCAGCGTCCGCCTGATCGGCGTCAACGCCCCGGAACTGGCCCATCATGGCCGCTCCGAAGAAGCCTTCGCGGTCGCCGCCCAGCGCCGTCTGCAGCAACTGGTGGCGGCCAATGACGGCGAGGTCGGCCTGGTTGCCGGCCAGCAGGGCAAGGACAAGTACGGCCGCACCCTGGCCCACGCCTATGACGCCCACGGCAACAACCTCGAATCCCGCCTGCTCGCCGAAGGCCTGGGCTACCTTGTAGCTATCGCCCCCAACACTGACCTCACCGTCTGCCAGCAGGCTGCCGAGCGGCAAGCCCGCAGCGCCGGGCTCGGTCTGTGGAAGCGCTCTCCGGTACAGACGGCGGAACAACTTCACGAAAGCGGATTCGCAGTGGTTCGCGGACGGGGCGAGCAGGTACAACGCAATCGCGGCGGGCTGTGGATCGATCTCGATGGCCCGCTGGTGCTGCGGATCGAGGCGCGACTCGTGAAGCGTTTCGACGATGCAACCCTGCGCGATCTCAAGGGTCGACAGGTGGAGGCGCGCGGCTGGGTCATCGACCGCGCCGAGCGTGGTGGCGTGAAACCCGGACAGGCGCGCTGGATGCTGCCTGTGACCGACCCGGCGATGATGGAGGTATTGCCATGAGCTTGCGCTCGTTCGGAATTCTGACCCTGCTGGCGCTGCTGAGCGTTCTCGGCGGCTGCGCCACCAACCCGGCCACCGGCAAGTCTGACTTCGTGATGATGAGCGAGCAGAGCGAGCTGGAGATGGGGCAGAAGTACAGCCAGCAGATCGCCCAGCAGTATCCGCGCTATGAGGACGGCAAGTTGCAGGCCTACGTTCAGCAGGTCGGCGAGCGCGTCGCCCGCGCTGGCGACCGGCCCAACCTGCAATATCACTTCACGGTCATCGACACCCCTGACATCAACGCCTTCGCCCTGCCCGGCGGCTACATCTATATCCACCGCGGGCTGATGGCGTACCTGGGCTCCGAAGCGGAACTGGCCGCCGTGCTGGGGCACGAGGTCGGCCACGTCACCGCGCGCCACAGCGTGCGCCAGCAGAGCCAGTCCAGCGCCTGGGGCATCCTCGGTCAGGCCGTGGCCATCGGCACCGGTGTCGGCGCGGCGGCGGACCTGACCAACGTGCTCGGCACCGCCTTCGTGCGCGGTTATGGCCGCGACATGGAGCTGGAGGCCGACGGCCTGGGTGCCAAGTACCTGGCCCGTGCGGGCTATGACCCCACCGCCATGATCCAGGTGGTGCGGGTGCTGAAGAACCAGGAAGACTTCGCCCGCGACGAGGCCGCGCGCAAGGGCCAGACGGCTCAGCCGGTCGGCTACCACGGGTTATTCGACACCCACCCGGACAATGATCAGCGCCTCAAACAGGTACTCGGCCCGGCCCAGGCCCTGGCCGCCAACAGCCAGCACGAGATCGGCGCCGAGCGCTACCTGAAGGCCATCGACGGCATGCCCTTCGGCGATTCCGCTTCCAGTGGCGTGCGCCGTGGGCAGAGCTTCTACCACTCGGAGCTGGACTTCACCCTGACCTACCCGTCGGGCTGGGGCATCCTCAACCAGCCGACCGCGCTGGTGGGCTACACCGCTGACCAGCAGGCCTACATCGGCATGAAGCTGGTGCCCCGCGAAGGCCAGCTGACCCCGGCGGAATACCTGCGCAAGGGCGCTGGCGGGCGGTTATCGAACGAAGAAAGTTTCCAGCAAGCCGGTCTCGACGTCGCCACCGGCGTGGTGCCCGGCTCGCCCGCCCGCCGCGCCGCGGTGATCTACCAGAAGGACCGCGCCTACCTGTTCATCGGTGTGGTCAAAGGTCGCGCCTCGTTGGAAAGCGAAGACGACCACTTCATGCAGGTCATCCGCAGCTTCCGGCCGATGCGCGCCGACGAGCAGAAACTCGCACAACCGCGCCGGATCGCCGTCATTCAGGTCAAATCCGGGCAGACTGTCGAGCAGTTCGCGAAGGCTGAATCCGGTCCGGAATCTGACTCGATAAATCGTATACGTTTATTGAATGACTTGTATCCAACTGGTCAGCCAAAAGCTGGCGACTGGCTGAAAGTCGTACGCTAGAGGTCTTGACAGCAGGGGCTTGGGCTACCTTGGCAGGTGCGGGGTTTGTGCGTATGCTCGGACCCCCGTCTGTCCAACAAGCAACAAAAGCGGAAGTGCCCAAATGTCTGATCTCAAGACCGCTGCCCTCGAATATCACGCCCAACCCCGCCCCGGTAAACTGAGCGTCGAGCTGACCAAGCCGACCGCCACCGCCCGCGACCTGTCGCTGGCATACAGCCCGGGCGTCGCCGAGCCGGTGCGCGAAATCGCGCGTGATCCGGAACTGGCCTTCAAGTACACCGGCAAGGGCAACCTGGTCGCGGTCATTTCCGACGGCACCGCCATTCTCGGCCTGGGCAACCTCGGCCCGCTGGCCTCCAAGCCGGTCATGGAAGGCAAGGGCGTGCTGTTCAAGCGCTTCGCCGGTGTCGACGTGTTCGACATCGAAGTCGACGCCGAGAGCCCGCAGGCCTTCATCGATACCGTCAAGCGCATCTCCATCACCTTCGGCGGCATCAACCTGGAAGACATCAAGGCACCCGAGTGCTTCGAGATCGAGCGCGCGCTGATCGAGCAGTGCGACATCCCGGTATTCCACGATGACCAGCACGGCACCGCCATCGTGACCGCCGCCGGCATGCTCAACGCGCTGGAAATCGCCGGCAAGAAGCTGGAGACCGCGAAGATCGTCTGCCTGGGCGCCGGCGCCGCCGCCATCTCCTGCATGAAGCTGCTGGTGAGCATGGGTGGCAAGGTCGAGAACATCTACATGATCGACCGCCAGGGCGTGATCCACGCCGGCCGCAACGACCTGAACCAGTACAAGGCCGTGTTCGCCACCGAGACCGACAAGCGCACCCTGGCTGACGCCCTGGAAGGCGCCGACGTATTCGTCGGCCTGTCCGGCGCCAACCTGCTGAGCCCGGACGATCTCAAGCGCATGGCGCCGAATCCGATCGTCTTCGCCTGCTCCAACCCGGACCCGGAAATCAAGCCGGAACTGGCCCACGCCACCCGCGACGACGTGATCATGGCCACCGGCCGTTCGGACTACCCGAACCAGGTCAACAACGTACTGGGCTTCCCCTTCATCTTCCGCGGTGCCCTGGACGTACGCGCCACCCGCATCAACGAAGAAATGAAGATCGCCGCCGCCCTGGCCCTGCGTGACCTGGCCAAGCTGCCGGTACCCAAGGACGTGTGCGACGCCTACGGCGTGAGCGCCATCGAGTTCGGCCGCGAGTACATCATTCCGAAGCCGATGGACAAGCGCCTGATCACCGTCGTGTCCGACGCGGTGGCCAAGGCTGCCATCGAGACTGGCGTGGCGACCCTGCCGTATCCGAAGCACTACCCGCTGCAGTCGGTGGAAGACGTCTTCAAAGGCTGATTCCGTCTGATTTGAAGAACCCCGCCTCGGCGGGGTTTTTCTTTTTCCGCTGAAGGAAACGAAGAGTTACCGATTAATGACTGAAGGCAGAGGCCTTCGGAACGCACCGGACTATCCTTCCCCGCTCATGCATTGACGCGTCCGCTGCCCTGGAGCGGGCCGGGCGCATGGGGGAGCATCATGAATCGGACTTTGCTGGCAGTCGCCACCCTGGCGGCCAGCGCCGCGCTCATCGGTTGCGCAGGGGCACCGCAAATGAGCTGGGATCGGGTAGGGGATTCGGCGCAGCGCGCGGTCACCAGTGCCGACGTCTGGGCCCCGGTGGCCGGCGCGGCGGTGATCGCTGCCGGTGGCTGGGACCATCAGTGGCAGAAGTCGGCGAGCAACCACGACTGGTTCTTCGGCGGCGACGCCAACCAGGCGGCCGACCGCATGCTCAACCTCGCCACCGGCCTGAGCGTCGTCACCGCCCTGGTGGCTTCACCCAAGGACGTGAGCAGCGAGGAGAAGTGGAGCTGGCGCGGGCGCAACCTGACGCTGCTGGCGGCGGACCGCTACGCCGTGACCGGCTTCGTCGAGGAAGCCAAGGAATGGTCCGGGCGCGAGCGGCCGGACGGGATTCCCGACGACTCCTTCCCGTCCAAGCACACTGCCGTTACCGCCGTGCACACCAGTTTCACCCGCCGCAACCTGGACTACATCGACATGGACCCGACCTGGCGCTACACCGCCAAGGCCGGCCTCTACACCCTTGACGGGCTGACCGCGCTGTCGCGCGTGGAAGGCGACAAGCACTATCCCACCGATGTGCTGGTGGGGATGGCGGTGGGCAACTTCTTCGCCAACTTCACCTACAACCTGTTCCTCGAAGGCCCGGAAAGCGAGCGCTACAACGTGACCGTGGTGCCGGAAACCGGCGGCGGGATGAGCCTGCGCGCGGCGATGCTGTTCTGAGGTTGGCGCGACGCCGTGGGCAGCGTCTAGTCTTGAAAGCTTCTCTCTGGACGACAAGCCCGATGCCGTTGCGCCTGCTGCTGATCCTCTTGTTCCTGTGCGTTACCAGCGCGGCGCGGGCCGGGGAAGTGCTGCGCATCGCGGCGGACCGCTGGCCGCCCTACGCCGATCGCCAACTGCCCGGCAACGGCGTGGCGGTGCATCTGGTGCAGGCTGCCCTCAAGCGCGCCGGGTACGCCAGCGAGTACATCGAAGTGCCCTGGCCGCGCGTGCTGCATGGCGTGGCGAATGGCGAGTACGACCTGGTGGCGGATGCCTGGTATTCGCCGGAGCGGGAATCCTTCGCCGTGTACTCCGAGCCCTACCTGGTCAACCGCGTACGCCTGATCAAGCGCCAGGGCTCGCCCATCACCTTCGCCAGGCTGGCCGATCTCTACCCCTACCGCATCGCCATGGTGCGCGGGTATGCCTATTCCGAGGCGTTCAACAACGATCCGAAACTGCAGCGGGTGCCAGTGTTCAGCTTCGTCAACGCGGCGCTGATGCTGCAGGCCGGGCGGGTGGACCTGACGCTGGAAGACGAGATCACCGCGCGCGTGCACTTCAATGGCGACCTCGCCGAGCTCAAGGGCCAGCTGGAATTCCTGCCGGTGCCGCTGACCGAGAATGGCCTGCACATTCTGGTCGGCCGGCATGTGCCCGACCACGCGGCAATCATAGCGGCGTTCAACAAGGCGATCCGCGAGATGCACGAGGACGGCAGCTACGACGAGCTGATGCGCGAGCACGGGCTGTAAAGGGCTTTCCGTCTCTTTGCAGGAGATTCAATGTCTACCCCACCGTATCGGCCTTGGACCGTAGGGCGCATAACGCGCCAGCGTTATCCGCCGCGGTGCCATTGGCGGATAACCCGTTCCGGGTTATCCGCCCTACAAGGGTTTCGCGGACGGAGTCCGCTCCAACGCAGCTGGAGGTTTCGACGTCAGGCGGCCTCGATCTGTTCCGCGCCGATGTCCTTCTTCAGCAGGTGCGCCGCCAGGGTGCGCAGCGGCGTGAGCTGTCGGCAAATGAGTGCCAGCTGGGTCTGCACCAGCCGGTGGGCGTCGTCCTGTTCCTCGGGCAGTTCTTCCAGACGCTTGGCCAGCGCGTCTTCCTCGTCGCTGTAGATTTCCACCGCGCGTCGTTCGTTGAGGCGCGCGGCGATGTCGTCGAGGCTGCTGGTCAGGCGTTCGGCGGCCTCGGCGATGAGGTCGTCGTTGACGTCCGGCGGCAGCTGGTTGCGGTGCGCGCCGAGGGCGGAGAGGTAACTGAGCAGGGTGTGGGAGAGCACCAGGAAGCGGAAGCCGATCTCCGCGTCCTTACGGAAGTGACCGGGCTCCAGCAGCATGTTCGACAGTGTGGTGGAGAGCGTCGCATCGGCGTTGTGCGCGTTGCGCCGTGCGGTGCGGTAGGCGAGGTCGTCGCGCTTGCCGTTGGCGTACTGCTGCATGATTTCCCGCAGGTAGCGGCTGTTGCACGCCAGGGTGCCGCCGACCAGCCGGTGCAGGCTGCGCCCGTGCCAGTCGGGCAGCACCAGGAATACCGCAATGCCGGCGATCAGCGCGCCGAGCAGGGTATCGAACAGGCGCGGCAGGATCAGCCCGTAGCCGTCGCCCACCTGGTTGAAGCAGAACAGCACCAGCAGGGTGATCGCCGCCGTCGCCAGGGTGTAGCGCGTGCTCCGCGTGGCGAAGAAGGCGACCCCGGCAACCACTGCCAGCAGCGACTGGATCAGCGGGTTGGGGAACAGGTCGATCAGTGCCCAGCCCGCCACCAGGCCGACCAGTGTGCCGAGGATCCGCTGCACCATGCGGATGCGCGTGGCGCCGTAGTTCGGCTGGCAGACGAATACCGTGGTGAGCATGATCCAGTAGCCCTGGGTCGGGTGGATCAGGTGCAGCATGCCGTAGCCGGCGGCCAGTGCCAGCGACAGGCGCAGGGCGTGGCGGAACAGCAGTGAGGTCGGCGAGACCTGCAGGCGGATGCGCTCCAGCGCGTCCTTGAATGAGCGGGGGGAGCGGTCCAGCAGTGTGCTGTCCTGCTCGTCGTCGAGCATGTCCGGATTGCTCGCGCCGCTGAGCTTGCGGTCCAGGGTGGTGAGGTTGGCCGCCAGCGCGCCGAGCGAGCGCAGCAGTCCGCGCCAGGCCGGGTTGCCCTGCTGGCGCAGGTACTCCAGCGAGGCGTTGAGGTCGGCCAGGGCCAGTTCGCTGTCGTTGTAGTCGAACGGGTGGCGCAGCTGGATCGCCTTCGCCAGGGCCTTGCACGCCTTGCCCTGCTGGTTGAGCAGGCGCTGGCAGCGGAACAGCACGTCGCTGTGGAAGAAGGCTTCGGCCAACTGGTTGTATGGGTAGTGCGAGGAGCTGGCGCGCTCGTGGACGTCCTGGGCGATGAAGTAGAGCTTCAGGTAACGGCTGATCTTCGGGCTCGGCCTGCCGTGGGACAGGCGCGCGAGGATGGTTTCCTTGGCCTGGTTGAGCGCCACCACGACCCGCCCGTTCTGCCGCGCCAGCGCCAGGCGCTGGGCTTCGACGTCAAGCTGGCGCAGCGGCTCCAGCAGGGTCGACTTGATCTTCAGGTACTCGCCCAGTTCGAGGAACAGTCTGGCCAGGCTCTGTTGCACCGGCTGGTTGGCGAACAGTGCGTTCCACAGCACCGAGAGCAAGCCGTACCAGAGCGCGCCGGCCACCAGCAGCAGTGGTTCGTGCCAGAAGTCGGTGGGCGTGCCGCCGCGCTGGTCGACGCCGATCATGGTATAGATCGACAGGATCAGGGTCGCCGAGGCGATCGCCGCATAGCGCTCGCCGAGGGCGCCGAGCAGGGTCATGGCGAAGGTCGAGAGCGCGAGCCCGGCGACGAACAGCGGCGGGTAGGGGAACAGCAGTTCCACCGCCAGCGAGGCGATGGTGAAGCACGCGAGGGTCACCAGCAACGCCTGCAGGCGGCCCAGCCAGTGGTCGTCGGTTTCCGCCAGGGCGCTGGCGATGACCCCGAGGAACAGCGGGATCACCAGCTCCGGCCGACCCTGCAGCCAGCACGCGAGCATGACCCCGCTGAGGGCGACGAACACCCGCAGGCTGTAGGCGAACTTGTCCAGCGCCCAGAGGCGCCGCAGAGACTGGAGCAGTGGGGAGGAGAGCATGCGCGTGCGGGACTTCCGGATGTCTGCCGCTCAGACTAGCGGATCGCTCCGGGCGCGGCTATCGCGAGCGCGACAGACCTTGGTGTTGGTGACGTCGAGTGCGGAAATCTGCACCGCAGGTCCCTGCAGGAGCGGGCCATGCACGCGATCGCGCGCATGGCGCGCTCCTGCAGATGAATGCCGAAGTCAGAGGATGCGCGCCTTGAACGAGCGGCCCTTGATCTTGCCTTCGTTGAAGTGCTTCAGCGCCTGCTTGGCGATGTCGCGTTCCACGGCAACAAAGGCCTGGAAGTCGAAGATGGCGATCTTGCCGACCTGGGGGCCCTTGAGCCCCGCGTCGCCGGTCAGCGCGCCGAGGATGTCGCCGGGACGCAGCTTGTCCTTGCGCCCGCCGGCGATGGCCAGGGTGGTCATCGGCGGCAGCAGCGGGGTGTCGTTGGCCTTGAGGAAGTCGATGCGCTCCCAGTTCAGCGGTGCACCCTGCAGGTCTTCGATGGCCTGCGCGCGGTTGGCTTCGGCGGGGGTGACCAGCGACAGCGCCAGGCCCTTTTCGCCGGCACGTCCGCTGCGACCGATCCGATGAATGTGGATCTGCGCATCGCGCGACAGTTCGACGTTGATCACCGCTTCCAGTGCGGCGATGTCCAGCCCGCGCGCGGCCACGTCGGTGGCCACCAGCACGCTGCAGCTGCGGTTGGCGAACATGGTCAGCACCTGGTCGCGCTCGCGCTGCTCCAGATCGCCGTGCAGGGCCAGGGCGGAAATCTTCCGGGCGTTGAGCTGCTCGACCACTTCCATGCACTGCTGGCGGGTATGGCAGAACGCGACGCAGGACTGCGGGCGGAAATGCTGAAGCAGGCGGACGACGGCATCGAGGCGCTGCTTGGGATCGATCTCGTAGAAGTGCTGCTCGATCTGGCTGTCGTCGTGCAGGGCTTCCACTTCCACGCGCTCGGGATTCTTCAGGAACTTCGCCGCCAGCTGGTCGATACCCTCGGGGTAGGTGGCAGAGAACAGCAGGGTCTGCCGGCGCGCCGGCGCCTGGCCGATGATGTCGGCGATGCTGTCGTAGAAGCCCATGTCGAGCATGCGGTCGGCTTCGTCGAGTACCAGGGTGTTCAGGCCATCGAGCTTCAGGGTGCCGCGGCGCAGGTGTTCCTGGATGCGGCCGGGCGTGCCGACCACCACGTGGGCGCCGTGCTCCAGCGAGCCGATCTGCGGGCCGAAAGGCGTGCCGCCGCACAGGGTCAGTACCTTGATGTTGTCGGCGGCGCGGGCCAGGCGGCGGATTTCCTTGGCCACCTGGTCGGCCAGCTCGCGGGTCGGACACAGCACCAGTGCCTGGCAGCCGAAGTAGCGCGGATTCAGCGGGCTGAGCAGACCGATGCCGAAGGCGGCGGTCTTGCCGCTGCCGGTCTTGGCCTGGGCGATCAGGTCGCGGCCCTTGAGGACCGCCGGCAGGGCGGCGGCCTGGATCGGCGTCATCTCGCGATAGCCGAGAGAGTCGAGGTTGGCCAGCAGGTCGGCCGACAGCGCGAGGCTGGAAAATGCAGAGGTGGTCACGAAGGGAGCCCGGGTGAATCCATATGGCCGCGCAGTGTAGCAGGAGAGCACCCTCAGGAGGGCTGAGAAGCTGATATGGCAAGGGTTTGAGGCCACTCGTCCGATTTTCTCCAGGTGCTGATCCGCGGTTTTTTCAAGAGATTCGCTTTCCGCAGATTTTTGTCGTAGAGTTTCCGGACTGTGTTTGCATGGGTCGCCGTCGATCGTGACCTGATGCGGTCGGTTATTCCACCCCGTCCTGCTCGACTCCTTGTAACTCCTTGCAACTCAGTTCCTGGCCATTCGTGGCTAATTTTAAAAATACGTTCCAAGGAGAACACCATGTCGAATCGTCAGAACGGCACCGTCAAGTGGTTCAACGAGACCAAAGGCTACGGCTTCATTACCCCGGAAAGCGGCCCGGACGTGTTCGTACACTTCCGCGCTATCGAAGGTAACGGCTTCAAGACTCTGGCCGAAGGCCAGAAAGTCACCTTCGAAGTCGTGCAGGGCCAGAAAGGCATGCAGGCCGAGCGCGTACAGGTAGCCTAAACGCTTCCTGGCGTCAGCCAAGAAACCCCGGGTGGAAACATCCGGGGTTTTTTATTGCCTATAGTGCCGCCATAGCCTTTCCGGAGCCGCCATCCATGCCATTCACCTTCCGCCTGCTGCTCGCCGGCCTGCTCATTCCGGGCAGTGTCCTTGCCGCCGACGCCCCCGCGCAGCCCGCTACCTGGGGCTGGGTGGAAACGCTCATGCTGATGCCCGAGCAGGCGCCGCTCAAGGCCAAGCTGGACACCGGCGCGCAGACTTCGGTGATGGATGCGCGCAACATCGTCCGGATCAAGAAGAACGGCGAGCGCTGGGTGCAGTACGACGTGATGCTCACCGACCCGGCCACCGGCAAGGAGCAGCGCCTGCCCTTCGAGCGGCGCGTCGAGCGCGTGCTCAAGTTCAAGAACGAGAGCGGCGTCGAGCGCAGCCCGGTGGTGCTGATGGACGTGTGCCTGGGTGGCAAGGTCTACCGCGAGCAGTTCACCCTGCGTGACCGCCAGACCCTGGACTACCCGGTGCTGCTCGGCCGCCGTACCCTGGAACACCTGGGCGCGGTGGACGCCTCGAAGACCCAGACCGTCGCGCCCACCTGCAAGCCCTGATCAGTGTTCGTCGACGCCATGTTCCGGCTCGACCCGGCGTGGCGTGGTGCGACCGTCGTCGGCATTGAGCTGGAAGAAGATCGCCGCCGCCAGCATCGAGAGGATGCCGACGCTGAAGTAGGTCGCGTGGAAGGCTGACAGCACGTCGCCCTGCGCACTTTCCTGATCGCCGTTGAAGCCGCCCAGCAGCGCCGCCGCGCAGGCGATGCCCATGCCGATGGACAGCTGCATGACCACCGAGAGCAGGCTGTTGCCGGCGCTGGCGTTGTCATCGCGCAGGTCGATCAGCGAGAGGGTGTTCATCGCGGTGAACTGCAGCGAGTTGATCCCGCCCAGGACTGCCAGTTGCACCAGCAGCAGCGCGTAGGGAGTGTTCTGGTCCACCAGGCCGAGGCTGGCGATCATCGCGCCCAGCAACAGCGTGTTGCCGACCAGCAGCTTGCGGTAGCCGAACAGGTCCAGCAGTGGTCGCGCCAGCGATTTGATGACCATGGCCGCCAGCGCCATCGGGATCATGGTCATGCCCGCCCGCGACGGCGAGAAGCCCAGGCCGATCTGCAGCAGCAGTGGCGTGAGGAAGGGCAGGGAGCCGCTGCCCAGTCGGGCGAACAGATTGCCCAGGACGCCCACAGCGAAGGTCCGCGTGGCGAACAGCGAGGGCGGGAACAGTGGCGCTTCGATGCGCAGCGCGCGCAGCCAGTAAGCCGCCAGCAGCACCAGCCCGCCCACCAGCAGCAGGACCACGCGCACATGGGGCATGTGCAGCTCGCCCAGCCCCTCCAGGGCGATGGTGATCAGTACCATGGCGCCGCCGAACAGCAGGAAGCCGATCGAGTCGAAACGCGTCGCGCGCACGCCGCGCAGGTCCGGCATCAGGCGCAGGGCGACGATGAAGCCGACCAGCCCCACCGGCAGGTTGATCAGGAAGATCCAGTGCCAGCTGGCGTACTCCACCAGCCAGCCACCCAGGGTCGGTCCGGCCAGTGGACCGAGCAGGCCGGGGATGGTGACGAAGCTGAGGATGCGCACCAGCTCCGTGCGCGGGTACACGCGCAGGATCACCAGGCGCCCCACCGGCATCATCAGCGCGCCGCCGATGCCTTGCACCACGCGGGCGCCGACCAGGGCGCCGAGGCTGGGCGAGAGCGCGCAGAGCAGCGAGCCGAGGCTGAACAGGAAGATCGCAAAGAGGAATACCCGGCGGGTGCCGAAGCGGTCGGAAATCCAGCCGGAGGAGGGAATCAGCAGCGCCACCGTGAGCAGGTAGGCGATCACCACGCCCTGCATGCGCAGCGGGTCTTCTTCCAGCGAGCGGGCCATGCTCGGCAGCGCGGTGTTGAGGATGGTGCCGTCCAGGGCCTGCATGAAGAAGGCGATGGCCACCAGCCAGGGCAGCAGGCGGGCCACGCGGGGCGTGAGGATGAAGGGTTCGCTCATGGTCGGTCCGTCGGGCGGGGATGGCTCTAGCTTAGGGAATCTTTGCCGATCGCGGGGAAAATCGCCGCGGCAGTGGCGAGACGATTCTCCCTCGTCGCCAGCCGGAGTGATTGGACGAATGACCTTTCATTGCCGGCAGGCCGGGAGTTCCCCGGCGCGGCCCCACGACGCCGGACATTTATGTCCCTGTGAACGGAGCGCGTTTTTCCTCCGCTGCGCCTTCCAGGGCGGAACAATGGCCCTGCCTCCCGGTCGATATGGCGTCCGGAACCCCCAGGAGACAGCGATGTCCGTCAAACCCCGTGTCACCCTAGCACTGGCCGCCCTGCTGGCGACTTCCTCCGCGTTCGCCTTCAACCTGGGCGATGCCGCCAAGGCGGTGTCCGGCGCGACCGGCGCCGACACCTCGCGCGTGGCATCCACGCCGCAGACCAGCGGCCTGCTCGGCGCCCTGACCGGCCAGCTCGGCGTCAGCGACGAACAGGCGCTCGGCGGTACCGGCGCGCTGCTGGGCCTGGCGAAGAACAAACTGAGCACCGCCGATTACTCGCAGCTGGCGAAGACCGTTCCCGGCCTCGACAAGCTCACCGGCAGCAATGCGCTGGGCGGCCTCGGTGGCCAGCTTGGCGACCTGGGTGGCGGCGCTTCCAACGGCCTGCTGGGCAACGTCAGCAGCATGGGCGACGTGAGCAAGGCCTTCGGCGCGCTGGGCATGGACCAGGAGATGACCGGCAAATTCTCCAGCGTGCTGCTGGATTACCTCGGCAAGCAGGGCCTGAACAGCAACCTGCTCGGCACCCTGGGCAGCCTCTGGGGCACCGGCGCCTGATATCCGCCAGCCGGCGCGGAACCGCCGCGCCGCGCCCCGGTCCTATCGACGATCCGGCCCCGCCCTGGGGCCGGACATCCGTTTTCCGGAGCCGTCGATGCCCACCCGTTCCGTCGTCTTCCTGGCCGCCTGCCTGGCCGTTTCCCCCGTGTTCGCCGCCACCTTCACCGACACCAGCGAGCCCACCACGCAGGCGCAGAGCGTGCCGCCGGCCGCCAGTGCGCTGCTGGGCAACCTCACCAGGCAGCTGGGTGTCAGCGAGCAGCAGGCTATCGGCGGCACCGGCGCCATGCTGGCGATGGCAATGAACAGCCTGAAGGAAACCGACACGGCGCAACTGCAGAAATCCCTGCCGAACCTCGACCAGCTCGCCGGCAACAGCTCGCTGGGTGATCTGGGCGGGGCGCTGGGCGGTTTCGGTGGACTGGGCAACGCCGCGGCGCTGCTTGGCGGGATCAACAACCTGCAGGACGTCGACCAGATCTTCGGCGTACTGGGCATGGACCAGTCGATGATCGGCCGCTTCGCCGGGGTGATCCTCGACTACTTCACCGAGCAGGGCCTGAGCAGCCAGTTGCTGGGGACGCTCGGCGGACTCTGGGGGACGCCGGCGGCCCCGCTGACGCCGGCTGCGCCGGTCGCCGGACGAGGCGCGTAGGGAGCGTCAGAACTCCTGGCGCAGTTGCTCGATGCGCGCATCCTTCTGCTCCCACAACTGCGACACCCAGTGTTGCACGTACTGGCGGAATTCCGGGTCGTTCTCGTAATCGCCCTGCCAGAGCGCGGGGTCGATCTCGCGCGCCTGGATATCGACGATGACGCGCGGCACGCGTCCGCACAGCAGGTCCCAGAAGCCCGGTCGCGGGCCCTTCGGATAGACCAGGGTGACGTCCAGCAGGGTATCGAGCTGCTCACCCAGTGCCGCCAGGACGAAGGCCACGCCGCCGGCCTTGGGTTTGAGCAGGTTCTGGTAGGGCGACTGCTGCTGGGCCTGCTTGGCCGGGGTGAAGCGCGTGCCTTCGAGGTAGTTCACCACGGTCACCGGCATGCGCTTGAACTTCTCGCAGGCCGCCCTGGTGATCTCCAGGTCCTTGCCCTTGAGCTCCGGGTGCTTCTCCAGGAAGGACTTGCTGTAACGCTTCATGAAGGGATAGTCGAGCGCCCAGAAGGCCAGGCCGAGGAAGGGCACCCAGATCAGCTCCTTCTTCAGGAAGAACTTGAAGTAGGGCGTCTTGCGGTTGAACGCCTGCACCAGCGCCGGAATGTCGACCCAGGACTGGTGGTTGCTGATCACCAGGTAGGAGGTGTCGCCGCGCAGTTGGGCGGCGCCGCGGATGTCCCACACGGTCGGGGTCATCAGGGCGAAGATGGCCTTGTCGATCTCCGCCCAGGTCTCGGCGATCCACATCACCCCGCGTGAGCAGGCGTCCTTCGCGGCCTGGCCGGGGATGACCAGCTTGAGCAGCGCGATCAGCATCATCGGCCCGATCAGGATCAGGGTATTGAGCAACAGCAGGAGGCTGGCGATGACGCCTTTGACTGCCGGCATGGGGTCCATTCCTTGTGCGACGGTGGCGCGGCCATGATACGCAGACAATTGTCCCGGCCCAAGCGGCGCGGGTATGGCGAACCAATGGCTGCCGTGCTAGTCCTATGCGACGTAATCCACCCCGGAGATTTCGCGTGAAACGCGCCCTCGCTCTGCTTTCGCTTCTCTCTGTGGCCGGCATCGCACTGCCCGGCCTCGCCCTGGCCGCCGAGACCAAGCTCTACGGCCGCTACGAATGGGTCAGCCTGCCCGAACTCGACCAGACCCTGCAGGCCAAGATGGACACCGGCGCCTACACCTCGTCGCTGTCGGCCAAGGACATCCAGATCTTCCAGCGCGACGGCGAGGACTGGGTGCGCTTCAAGCTGGCCACCAAGGACGGCGGCGACTCGGTGTACGAGCACAAGCTCTCGCGCATCTCGAAGATCAAGAACCGCACCGAATCCGCCGGCGAGGACGAAGAGGAAGAGGCCAGCCCCGGCCTCAGCCAGCGCCCGGTGATCGAGCTGCCGGTGTGCCTGGGCGGCGACCAGCGCACCATCGAGGTCAACCTCACCGATCGCAGCCACTTCAACTACCCGTTCCTGATGGGCACCAAGGGCCTGCGCAAATTCCACGTCGCGGTGGACCCGGGCGAGCGCTTCGTCGCCGGCAAGCCGAGCTGCTCCTGATCCTCGATTGACGCGGCGCGGGGCATGATGGACCCTTCCGGAACTTTCCCGGGAATCGGAATCCCATGCCCCACATCCTCATCGTCGAAGATGAAGCCGCCATCGCCGACACGCTGCTCTATGCCCTGCAGGCCGAGGGCTTCGAGACCACCTGGCTGAACCTCGCCGGCCCCGCCCTCGAACGCCTGCAGCGTGACGCATTCGACCTGGTCATCCTCGACGTCGGCCTGCCCGACATCAGCGGCTTCGAAGCCTGCAAGCAACTGCGGCGCTTCTCCGAGGTGCCGGTGATCTTCCTCACCGCGCGCAACGCCGAGATCGATCGCGTGGTGGGCCTGGAGATCGGCGCGGACGACTATGTGGTCAAGCCCTTCAGCCCGCGCGAAGTCGCCGCGCGGGTGAAAGCCATCCTCAAGCGCACCGCGCCGCGTGAGGCGCCGGCCACGGTGCCCGCCGGCAACGGCCCGTTCGAGGTGGACGAAGAGCGCTTCCAGATTCGCTACCACGGCCACTCGCTGGCCCTGACCCGCCACGAATTCCGCCTGCTGCAAACGCTGCTGGCGCGCCCCGAACGCGTCTTCAGCCGCGAGCAGTTGCTCGATGCGCTGGGTGTCGCCGCCGATGCGGGCTATGAGCGCAACGTCGACAGCCACATCAAGAGCCTGCGCGCCAAGCTGCGCCAGGTCGTCCCCGCCGCCGAACCGATCCAGACCCACCGCGGCCTGGGCTACAGCTACGCGCCGGACAAGAGCTGATGCGCCTGTCGCTGCGGATATTCCTGGTCTACTTCTTCTTCGTCGGGCTGACCGGCTGGTTCGTCCTGCGCACGGTGATGGACGAGATTCGCCCCGGTGTGCGGCAGTCCAGCGAAGAGACGCTGGTGGATACCGCCAACCTGCTGGCCGAGATTCTCCAGGCCGACGTGAAGAGTGGCACCCTCGACCAGAGCCGGCTGCCCGACATGCTCCGCGCCTACGGCGCGCGCAGCCCGCGGGCCGACATCTGGGGCGTGAACAAGACGGCGGTGAACCACCGCATCTACGTCACCGATGCGCGCGGCATCGTCCTGCTGGACTCCCTCGGCAAGGCGGTGGGCCAGGACTATTCGCGCTGGAATGACGTCTATCGGACGCTCAACGGCGAGTACGGTGCACGTTCCAGCCGCGAGTCGGCGGACGATCCGGAGTCCTCGGTGATGTACGTCGCCGCGCCGATCCGCGACGGCGAGAGGATCATCGGCGTGGTCTCGGTCTCCAAGCCCAACCGCACACTGCAGCCCTACATCGACCGCTCGCAGCGCCGGTTGGCGTGGCTCGGCGCTGGGCTGATCGTGCTCGGCCTGCTGGTGGGCGCGGGGCTGTCCTGGTGGCTGAGCCGCTCGCTGGATCGCCTGACCCGCTACGCCCAGGCGGTGAGCGAGGGCCGGCGCGCCGAGCTGCCGCGCTACCGCGGTGGCGAGATGGCGCAGCTGGCTGGCGCGGTGGAGCGCATGCGCGTGCAACTGGAGGGCAAGGATTACGTCGAGCGCTACGTGCATACCCTGACCCACGAATTGAAGAGCCCGCTGGCGGCGATTCGCGGAGCGGCGGAACTGCTCGAAAGCGAGATGCCTGCCGAGCAGCGTGCGCGCTTCGTCGGCAACATCGCCGGGGAGAGTGAGCGCCTGCAACAACTGATCGAGCGCCTGCTGAACCTCGCCCAGGTGGAGCAGCGCCAGGGACTGGAGGAGCATGTGCCGGTGGCGTTGCACGAGCTGGCGAATGAGCTGATCGACGAACGCATGGCCCGTGTGCAGGGCGTGCTGCTGGAGAACGCGATTCCACAGCAGGCAAGCGTGGTGGGCGAGCGTTTCCTGCTGCGCCAGGCGCTGGGCAACCTGCTGGACAATGCGCTGGATTTCACCCCGACCGGTGGCGTGATTCGCTTCGATGCGCAGCCTGACGGCGAAGGCTGGCGTGTGGAGTTGTTCAACCAGGGCGAAGCGATTCCGGAGTTCGCCCTGCCGCGCCTGACCGAGCGTTTCTACTCACTGCCGCGCCCGCTGAGTGGGCGCAAGAGCACCGGCCTGGGCCTCAACTTCGTTGCCGAGGTGGCGGCGCTGCATGGCGGTGAGCTGAGCGTCGAGAACATCGAGGGTGGTGTGCGCGCGAGTCTGTCGGTGCCGACGAGCCTCTGAGCTGCTCAGTTCTGCCGGCGGCGTTTGAACCGTTTCACGGCAACGACGATGAGTACGATCAGCAGAATCAGCAGAATCAGTGCGCCTGCGAGTATCTGGCCGCTCAATTTGCACAGAGCTTCGTATTGTTCGTCTGCATCGCCAGGGGTCCGAACATAAGGCAGGGTCAGGGAGTCGATGAAGCGTTGCTGCTCCGGGGATGGTTGCTTTCCAGCGGCGCTGAGCAAGTAAAAATGGCCATCCACAAGCAGCATTTGGCCTGAGAGATGGGTTTTTTTCACTGCATCCGTGGACGCGTCCACTGTGAATGCCACTGCTGGGAAACCTTGGCGATACTCAATCTCGTAGCTTTTTTCGGCGGCTTGGTCGTTGTTCTTCAACGCTATGCCATCAAGCATTTCGGGGGTTCTATCGGCCCACATCTCTATGGCCGCATCGGGTGCAGATCTCACGATCCAGTGCATCCAGTGTAACCAGAGTGGAAGTTTTATTTCCGTCAGTGTGTAGATTGCGTCTGGGGTGGGCTGGTATTCCCAACCAGCGAAATCCTCGGATTGAATGGCGTGTGGCTCTCCGGGAAACTCGACGCTGAGTCCATTGAGCTCCTGGCGCGTTCCTGCGAACGCGCCGGTAGCCACCAGCAGAAGCCAAGTGAGCACAGCCAGGAAAAGGCTGGATTGGCGAGCCGATAGTGTGTGCATTACAGCGACCAGGTCTGTTTGCCGAGGACGCGCAGCTCGTAGTAGTAGGCGTTCGTGCGAATACCGCAGATGATCATCAGGGCGGTTGAAATGCCGTTGCCGATGACTCCCAGGCCCAACAGGCCGAAAATGATCTGTGCGAGCACTGCCACGCCGAATACTACCAGGGCTTTTTTCCAGAGGCCGAGAATCAGCAGATAGATGACACCGAAGAAGATCGCGAAGAAGTTCACGGCAACTTTCAGGCGCTGGCCGGCGGGCAAAGCGTTCAGGGCAGCTTTATAGTTATCCGGAACTTTCCAGAATCCATAGGGGAGCCCGTTCTTTTCGAAGAAAGAGAAGCGGTGCTTCCATTTTTCGCTCAGGTCGCCCATTGCGTTGATTTTGTCGGAAATTTCTAGAGTAGACATGGTGCTAGCCTCATTAGGCGGTTGGTGGTTAATGAGGCTGCGATATTCGAAGGATTCGATAAGGTGGTATATCAGGATGACCGGGCGGAGCTGTAGGAAATCTCTCTCAATGGTGATTTGCCCACCCTGAACTCTTCACACAATCTCCATGAAACGCCCGCGATGCTTCCATGAGCGGGCGAGAGAGTATTGACTCGTTCATCGAGTCGAGACTCCCTCCCATGAATCGCACACTGGCTGTAAAACTGGGCGCCATCGCGCTGCTGATCGTCCTCTTGCTGATACCCCTGCTGATGATCGACGGCCTCGTCGACGAGCGTCAGAACTACCGCGACGAAGTCCTGCAGGACATCGCCCGCAGCGCCAGCTACAGCCAGCAGCTCACCGGCCCGCTGGTGGTCGTGCCCTACACCCGCACCATTCGCGGCTGGCGCCTGGACAAGGCAAGCCAGCAGCGCGTGCTGCAGGAGCGCGAGGTGCGCGGGCGGCTGTACTTCCTGCCGGAAGTCTTCAGCCTCGATGGGCAGATGCGCACCGAGCTGCGCCATCGCGGCATCTACGAGGCGCGCCTGTTCCATGCCGAGAGCCAGGTCAGCGGCAGCTTCGTCCTGCCGGCCAACTACGGCATCACCAGCGACCTGGGCAGCTACCGTTTCGACGACCCGCTGCTGGCGGTGGGCATCAGCGACGTGCGCGGCATCGAGAACGCACCGAAGCTGAAGGTCGGTGACGAACTGCGCGACTTCCAGCCGGGCACCCAGAGCCAGTTCCTCGGCAACGGCGTGCATGCGGTGTTGCCACTCAAGGCCAGCGATCACGAGCAGCGCTTCGACTACGCCTTCGAACTGTCGCTGCTGGGCAGCAGCCGCCTGGACATCACCCCGGTCGGCCGCGATAGCCAGGTCAACCTGGTCTCGGACTGGCCGCACCCCAGCTTCGGCGGCGAGTTCCTGCCCACCGAACGCAGCGTCACCGACCAGGGCTTCAGCGCACGCTGGCGCACCAGCTTCTTCGCCACCAACCTGGAGGACCAGCTGCGTGCCTGCACCGCGCCGGCCCAGGCCGATGTCGCCCGTGCGGTCGAAGCGGTCGACCCGGATGCCTCCCGTGCCAGTTCGGCGGAGTGCAGCGAGTTCGGCCAGCACCGCTTCGGCGTGGCGCTGGTGGACCCGGTGGACCAGTACCTGAAGACCGACCGCGCGGTGAAGTACGCGCTGCTGTTCATCGTCCTCACCTTCGCTGGCTTCTTCCTCTTCGAAGTGCTCAAGCGCCTGTCGGTGCACCCGATCCAGTACGCCCTGGTGGGCATGGCGCTGGCGCTGTTCTACCTGCTGCTGCTGTCGCTCTCCGAGCATGTCGGCTTCGAGCTGGCCTACCTGCTGTCCGCTGGCGCGTGTGTCGGGCTGATCGGCTTCTACCTCTGCCACGTGCTGCGCAGCCTGTGGCGCGGAGCCGGGTTCAGCCTCGGGCTGGCCGGGCTCTACGGGATGCTCTACGCGCTGCTCAGCGCCGAGGACTACGCGTTGCTGATGGGTTCGCTGCTGCTGTTCGGCGTGCTCGGTGGCGTGATGGTGCTGACCCGTCACCTGGACTGGTACGGCATCGGCAAGCCCCGCGCAGACGACCTGGAATTTTCCCTGGAAGACGTGCGCGTGCAGCGCTGAGGAGAAGACAAATGCCCAACCTGATGCGTTTTTCCCTGTGTCTGTTCGCCGGCCTGCTGGTCAGTGGCCTGTGCCTGCCGGTGCTGATGCTGCTCGGCCGCTTCGACTGGATCGCCCTGCTGGTGGCCACCGGCAAGCCCCTGGCGCACCTCGCGCTCTTGCTGCCGGGCGAGCTGTGGACGCAACTCACCGGCGTCGAGGATGCGGCGAACAATCCCCATGTGCGCTCCTTCCTGGAGATGTGCATGGGCGTGGCACAGCTCGGCCTGCTGCTGGCGTTGCCGATCTACCGACTGGGGAAGAAGTGATGAGTGCCTGGAGCGGATTGCGCGAGGAGCGCGAAGTGGGCCGGCGGCTGGCGCGGCAGATCGCCGGGTTGTTCGAGCAGGGGCTAAAGCGGCGAGTGGTGCGCGATGAGCGGTTTGAGCGCAGGGTAGTGCGGAGGTCGGTAGCTCACCGTGGTTTCTGGCGCGGAGCCTTCCCCCTCACCCCAACCCTCTCCCAGAGGGAGAGGGGGCTGGGGGGCGCCGGCTGGCGAGTGTGGCCTGCGCCTGAAAGCTCGATTAGCCGGAGCTGGCGTTGTTCTCTGTAGCGGCGAGCGTCAGCCCGGCACCGTCGCCTGCATCGACGGCCGCTGGCTGACCTCGGCGAACCACTGGGCCAGCTGTGGGTGGTCGGCGCGCCAGTCCCAGTGCGGCTGGCGGAAGTCCAGGTAGCCCAGGGCGCAGGCCACGCCGATGGCGGCTATGTCGAAGCGCCCGGCCAGTTCGGCGTGGGCCGGGCCGTCGAAGTAGGCGAGGGTGCGGACTATCTTCAGCTGCTGGTTGTCCAGCCATTTGTCCCAGTGTTTTTCCTGCGGGCGCATGGCGGTTTCGTAGCGGATCAGCACGGCCGCATCGAGCACCGCGTCCGCCAGCGAGGCGAGGGTGAGGCGACGCCAGCGTGCTGCGCCCTCGCGGGGGATCAGCGGCTCGCCACTATGCTGCTGGTCGAGGTATTCGAGGATCACCCGGCTGTCGTGCAGGCTCTGGCCATCGGCCAGGTGCAGGGCGGGAATCTTGCCGGCAGGGTTGTCATGCAGCACGCCGGCGTCTGGTGCGATGGGCGTGTGGACGGCGGCGTACAGCTCCACAGAGTCGACCTGGCCGGTCTCGTGCAGCAGGACCATGACCTTGCGCACGAAGGGCGAAGCGGCGGCGTGGAACAGGACGGGGCGGGTACTCATCGACAGCAACTCCTGGGGTTCGGTCATCGGTTCAATCGCGGATCAGCACCAGGCGATCGGTGCCGGATTCGGCGCCCCACACTTCGCCGGGGCGGCCAAGCAGCTGGCGGACGTTGGCGTGTTCGTGATCGCTGGGGAAGGCCGTGAATTTCTCGCTCTGCGGGTCGAAGCGCAGCAGCGCATTGGCGGAAAAATCGCTCAGCCATACCTGGTCCATGGCATCGACGTAGACCGCATAAGGCTGCGGATGATCGCCCGGCAGCTTCCAGGTTTTCCACTGGTTGTCGCTGGGGTCGAAGCGCGCCAGGCTCCCGGCGTTCCACTGGCTGACCCAGAGTCGCCCCACGGAATCCGCCCAGAGCCGGCGCGGGCCGCCGTCCTTGCTTGGCGCATCGAAGGGGGTGGCGCTGCCTTCGATGCCGTCGATCTGGCCGATGTAGTTGCCCGCCAGCGAGGCGTACCAGAGGCCGCCATCCGGAGCCACGGCGATGCCGTACGGGCCCTTGCCGCGCGGCGCCGGCCAGACCTTCAGGTCGCGGCTGTCCGGGTCGAGACGACCGTAGAAACCGTTCTGCCCGGTGAACCACAGCACGCCGTCGTCATCGAATACCGCAGTGTTGAGGTTGGCGTTGGCCGCCTCCTTGGGCAGCGGGATGACTTCCACCCCCAGGCGCTGCGCATCCACATGGACGATGGCGTTCTGGCCACTGTCGGTGATCCAGGCATCGCCGTTGCCATCGGCGATCACGCCGTGGGGGCTGGAACCCTTGCCCAGGCTGATCTGTTCGGTCTGCCCGGTCTGCGGATCGAGCCGGCCGAGCACGCCGAGCTTCTGCGCGGTGTACCAGACCTTGCCGTCCTCGGTGGGCGCCACATCGTGCGGGCCGGAGCCCTTGGGCAGGTCGAAGTACTTCACCTCGGCGGCATGGGCGCCGGTGGCCAGCAGCAGGCCGGTCAGGAGCAGGCCGCTCAGGGGACGGGACAGGACGCGAAGCATGGGGCTCTCCTTGGCAGGGTCCGGAATCAGGTGAGACTGTACGCCGGTCAGTGTGGCCGACGAAACGAAGGAGAAGGGCTTGTGACGACGATTTCCGTACGCGGGGCGGCCTGCCGCCAGGGTTCGCCGGTGAACGACGATGCCATCGGCTACACCGCGCAGGCGGCCTGGGTGCTGGATGGTGCGACCAGTCTCGGGCAGGGGCTGGTGGGTGGCGAGAGTGACGCGCGCTGGCTCGCACAGAGCGCCAATGCGCACCTGCAGCGCTTGCTGGAGGAGCAGCCGTATCGACCGACCGACGAGCTGCTGGCGCAATTGCAGGCGGGCATCGCTGCGGACTTCCAGCGTGACTCCGGCGTGGCCGTGAGCCTGGATCTCAACCTGCCCACCGCTTGCCTGAGCCTGCTGCGGGTACTGGGCGACGGCTCGCTGGAGTTGCTCAATCTCTGCGATACCTGCATCCACCTGGCCTGGGACGATGGCTGCGTCGAGAGCTTCGGCGATACGCCGCTGGAAGAGATCGATCGCCAGTCAGTGCAGCGCCTGCTGGCGCTGCGCGAGGCGAATCCGGACTGGAGCCATGCGCAACTCTGGCAGGCCAGTCGCGAATGGGTGCGGCGCAACCGTACGCTGGCCAACACGCCGGAAGGCTACTGGTGCCTCGACCCGAGCGAGCGCTGGATTCCCCACGTGCAACGCCGGGTGCTCGCCCCTGCGGGGCTGAAGGCGTTCATGCTGGTCACCGATGGCTTCGACCGGTTACTGGATTTCCGTCGCTACGATCTGGATGCGCTGTTCGCAGCTTTACCCGAGCGGGGCGTAGAGGCGCTGATCGATGAACTGCGCGCGCTGGAAAGCGCCGATGACCAGGCGCTGGATTATCCGCGTCTGAAGATCCATGACGATGCGAGCGTGGTCTGGGGAGAAGTGGTGCGTTGAGCAGGGCCCGCGTTGCGCGGGCCACCGGGAGCGTAGGGCGAATAACCTGGAACAGGTTATCCGCCGTTGTGCCGGCGGATAACGCTGGCGCGTTATGCGCCCTACGGGTGCCTGTGGCGCTGCGTGGGCGTCAGAACTTGTAGTTGACGCTGGCAACCACGTTGCGACGGTCGCCGTAGTAGCAGTAGAAGCCGTCGCAGGTGGAGATGTATTCCTTGTCGAATACGTTGTTGGCGTTCAGCGCGACGTTCAGGCCGTTGAGGCTGTTGTCGAGGCGGCCGAGGTCGTAGTGCACCGCAGCGTCATAGAGGGTGTAGGAGCCGGTGTCGCCGTCAGACTTGTCGCGCACGTAGCCCATGCTGCCGATGGCGATGTTGTGGGTCTCGCCGACGTAGCGGGTGCCGAAGCCCAGGCCGAAACCGTCGAGCAGACCGTCATGCCAGGTATAGTCGGCCCACAGCGAGGCCTGGTTTTCCGGGGTGAGCGGCAGCGGACGGTTCTTGTCCAGCGGATTGGCGACCTTGGTCATCTTGCTGTTGGCATAGGTGTAGGCGGCGGTCACCTTGAGGTTCTCGTTGACGTTGCCGACGGCCTCCAGTTCGAAGCCGCGGACCTGCGCTTCACCCACCGGGCGGCTGATGAAGTCGCTGCCGGTGAGGACGATGTTCTTGCGGGTCAGGTCGTAGACGGCGGCGCTGAGCATCAGGTCGGTGCCCACTGGCTGGTATTTCACGCCCAGTTCGTACTGCTTGCCGGTGCTCGGCTCGAAGGCCGCGCCGTTGGTGCCACCGGCTTCGGTCTGGAACGACTCGGCATAGGACACGTAGGGCGCCACGCCATTGTCGAACACGTAGCTGAGTGCCGCATTGCCGCTGAAATTGCTGTCGCGGCGGGTATCGGTAGCGCCATCGGCGTTATAGAACTTCGAACCGGTGTGGGCCCAGTCCTGGCGTCCGCCGAGGGTCAGGCGCCAGTTGTCGAGGGCGATCTGGTCCTGCGCGTACAGGCCGGTATCGCGCATCTTCTGGTTGTAGTCGTTGTACGCGGTGTAGACGACGTTGCTGAAGTCCTGGCCGTAGATCGGCTTGCTGATGTTGCTGGTCGGCGCGGCGCCGTACAGCCACTTGTAGTTGGTGTTGGCGCGCTGGTGATCCAGGCCCAGCAGCAGGGTGTGCTTGAGCGGGCCGGTGGAAAAGTCGGCCTGCAGATTGTTGTCGATGGCGAACTGGCTGATGTCTTCGTCGACCACGTTGGCGCCACGGGACAGGGTGCCGTCGTCGGCCACCGAGGTCGCGCTGCCGCCGGCGGTAATGCCCTGGAAGGACAGGTCGCTCTTGGTGTAGCGCAGGTTCTGACGGAACTGCCAGACGTCGTTGATGCGGTGCTCGAAGGCGTAGCCCAGGGCGTAGTAGGTCTTGTCGTAGAACTCCCAGTCCGGGTCACCGAGGTTCTCGTGGTACTTCACCTCGCCTGCCGGGGTGGACAGCTTGGTGCCCTGCAGCGGCAGGAACTGGCTGGTGATGCCGGTGTCGTCGCGGTTGAACTGGGAGAGGAAGGTCAGCTTGGTGTCTTCGTCGAAGTTCCAGGTCAGGCTCGGGGCAATGTTGTAGCGCTTGTTGTCGACGTGATCGACCTGAGTGTTGCTGTCGCGCACCACACCGCTGACGCGGTAGAGCAGGTTGCCGGCATCGTCGACCTTGCCGGTGCTGTCGAAGGAAATCTGCTTGTGCTCGTAGCTGCCGACCTGCAGTTGCACTTCATGGCTGCTCTCGGCCTCGGGGCGGCGGCTGGTCATGTCCAGCAGGCCGCCGGGCGGGGTCTGGCCGTAAAGCGAGGACGCCGGACCGCGCAGCAGGGCGACGCGCTCCAGGTCCCAGGTTTCCAGCTTTGGCATCACGTAGGAGCCCTTGGGCAGCGGCAGGCCGTCGAGGAACTGGGTCGGTTCGAAGCCGCGCACCTTCAGCCATTCGGCGCGGGTGTCGTTGCCGTAGCTGCTGGCGATCACGCCGGGCATGTAGCGTACCGCGTCGTCCAGGCTCTGCACGTTGCGGTCCTGCATCTGCTCGCGGGTGGCCACGGAGATGGAACGCGGGGCTTCCAGCAGCGGGGTGTCGGTCTTGGTGCCGGCGCGGGTGCGGGTGGCAAGGTAGCCGACGGTCGGGCCGTCCGGATCTTCCTGGGTGCCGCTGATGGTGGTGGCCGACATCGACAGGGTGTCGCTGGGCACCGGGCGCAGGCTGTAGCTGCCCGATTCGCTTTCCACCAGTTCCAGCCCGCTGCCCTGCAGCGCCTGGCGCAGCGCGCCGGCGGCATCGTAGCGACCCTGCACGGCGTGTGCGCTGCGGCCCTGGGCCAGCGCCGGGTCGAGGCTCAGCGACAGACCGGCTTCGGCGGCGATGCGGTTGAGGGTGCTGGCGAGCGGGCCGGCGGGTACCTGGTAGTCACGCACGGCTTCGGCGGCGACGGCCGAAGAGGTGGCCAGCAGGATAGCGGTGGCCAGCAGGCAGGGGCGGAGCGACAGTTCGAACGGGCGGCGCATTGAAAACGACTCCTGAATGAAAACGGTTCTCGATGCCTCCTTGCCGGACGAGAATTGAAAAGTGATAGGGCTGGGTGAAAATAATTTTGCGGATTGAACCCCCTCAGTTCGGCAGGTTCTTTCTGGGCCGGTCCTGATCTGATCGTCCGAGCTGGGCTTCTCTCTCCCTAACCCTCTCCCTTCAGGGCGAGGGCGGGGGAGAGGGCCGCGGCCGCGCAGGATTTCCGTGAGGGCACGGGCTTTCTCAGCCGCGCGGCACCACGCGCGACCACCACTGGCCGTGCTTCTCTATGCGCACCGGCAGCGTCGGCTCCAGCGAGCTGAGCGCCAGGTCGATGTTCTTCAGCGGGAAGCTGCCGGTGATGCGCAGGTCCGCCAGCGCCGGGTCCACTGCCAGGTAGCCGGGGCTGTAGCGCGCCAGCTGGTCGATCAGCTCGCCCAGGCGCACGTTGTCCACTACCAGCATGCCGTGGGTCCAGGCATCGGCAGTGGCGCTGTTGGCCTCTAGCGCGCCGAAGCCGTCGGCGCGCACACGCACCTGCTGGCCCTGGTTGACCACGCGTTCATCCGGCAGTCGCTCCGGGCGTGCGGCTACGGCGGACTGCAGGACGCTCAGCAAGGTGCTGTCGCTGTCGTCGCGCTCCACCAGGAAGCGCGTGCCGAGGGCGCGCAGGCGGCCTTCGTCGGTTTCGACGATGAACGGGCGGCTGTCGCCGTGGGCGGTCTCCACCAGGATTTCGCCGCTGAGCAGGACAATGCGCCGCTGCTCGGCGTCGAAGCGCACATCGACGGCGGTGCGGCTGTTGAGCACCAGCCGGGTGTTGTCCGGCAGGCGCAGTTCGCGTTGCTCGCCGGTGGCTGTCACCAGGTCGGAGAAGGCATAGCGCACCGGCGTGTAGCGGTTGCCGACACCCAGCGCCAGCGCGCCGACCAGCAGCAACGACAAGCTGGTGCCAGCCAGGCGCCGGACTTTGCGCCGGGATTCGCCCGGCGAGCGCAGCAAGGCGTTGCGTGCCGCCTTGGGCGCGGCGCCGGCGAGGCTGCGGTCGAGCATGCCCAGCTGGCTCCAGGCGCGGGCGTGTTCGCTGTGGGCCGAGTGCCAGCGGGCAAAAGCGGCTTCATCGTCCGGACGCGATTCGCCGGAGCCCAGGCGCAGCTGCCAGCTGATCGCCTCGTCCAGTATCTGCAGGGAAACCGGTCCCTTCACGTCGGCTCGCCGTACAGCGCGATGTAGCACTGGCGCAGGCCCTGGGCGATGTACTGGCGCACGCGCGGTACGGAAACGCCCAGTTGCTCGGCGATTTCGGCGTGGCCCAGGCCGTCCAGGCGGTTGAGCAGGAAGGCGCTGCGCGCGCGGGTGGACAGCTTGCCCAGCAGACGGTCGATCTCGCGCAGGTCGGCGAGGATCAGGCAGTGGTCTTCGGCGGAGGGCTGCACTGCTTCGGGCAGGCATTTCAGTTCGTCGAGGTAGGCCTGTTCGAGCGCCACGCGGCGCCAGTGGTCCACCAGCAGGCCCTTGGCGACGGTCACCAGGAAGGCGCGCGGTTCGCGCAGGGAGGGCAGCTCGCGACGGCCGAGCACGCGAACGAAGGTGTCCTGGCTCAGGTCTTCGGCGCGCTGCGGACAGCCCAGGCTGCGATTCAGCCAGGCAGTCAACCAGTCGCGGTGATCGCGATACAAGGCGCCAACGAGTTCGCCGCTACCCATCTGGATGGCCGACAAGCTACTCCCCCAATGATCTCGAATGGGATCAAGTTAAAAAACGATAACCATTCGCAAATGATCGCAAAGTGCAGTCATGCGCGCAATTGGCACCCGTCGGCTTTTGCTGCCGGTCGCCCGCTTTTCGGCGTCGTTCTACAATCGGACGACCCTTTTCGCGGAAAGCCTCGCCATGTCCGACCCTGTGCTGATCATCGGTTCCTTCCTCTCGCCCTATGTGCGCAAGGCGCTGGTCCTGCTGGAAATGAAGGGCGTCGATTACCGCGTCGACTCCGTCGTGCCGTTCTTCGGCAACGAGGCCTTCGAGCGCCTCAGCCCGCTTCGCCAGGTGCCGGTGTTGGTGGACGGCGAGCTGGTGCTGAACGACTCCTCGGTGATCTGCCAGTACCTGGAAGAGCGTTATCCACAGCCGGCGCTGTACCCGGCGGATATCGCCGATCGCGCCCGTGCGCGCTGGATCGAGGAATTCGCCGACAGCCGCATGGGCCAGGTGTTGATCTGGCAGCTGTTCGACCAGTTGGTGATCGGTCGCGGCGTGTGGGGCCGTGAGCCGGACGCCGCCGTGTTGGAGAAGACCTACCAGCACGACCTGCCGGCAGTATTCGATTACCTGGAGGCGCAGTTGCCGGAGAACGGCTGGTTGTTCGGTGAGCTGTCCATCGCCGACATCGGTGTCGCCTGCTTCATGCGCAACGCGCAGTTCGCCCGCTACGAGCTGGATGCCCGGCGCTGGCCGAAACTGGCGGCCATGCTTGCCGCGGCCTTCGCGCTGCCGGCGTTCCAGAAGCTCAACCAGTTCGAACGCGCCATTGCCCGCACGCCCATCGCCCAGCAGCGCGAGGCGCTGATTGCCGCCGGCGCGCCGGTCAGTGAAGTCAGCCATATGCGCGAACAGCCGGTGCGCGGGCCGATGAGCCGCAGCTGATCAGGCCTGCTGCAGAAAGCTCCAGAGTCGTTGCGCGACCGGGCCGTGGGCGCGGTCGCGCAGGCGCGCGGCGACCAGCTCCTCGCGACGGCCGGGCAGGTGGGGGCCGCTGAGATCGCGCAGGCGACCGTCGGCCAGCTCCTCGGCAATCAGGTGGCGCGGCAGATGGCCCCAGGCGAGGCCGTGCAGCACCAGCTCCTTCTTCATCGCCTGGTCCGGCACCGTGCATTGCGGCGCACCTTCCAGGGTGAAGAAGTCCACCGGCGGCGAGTGCCGGGCGCTGTCGCGCATCACGCACTGGGTGAGCGAACGCAGGTGCTCCGGGCGTAGGTCCGTGATGTCCGTCAGCAGCCCCGGCGCTATCACCGGGATGAAGTCCACTTCGCCCAGGTCCAGCCACTCCAGGCGTGGGTCGGCCTTGTCCACGCGGTGCAGGACCAATTCGGCCTCGCCATCGAGCAGCCGCTCCAGTGGCCCGCTGACGCTTTCGAAGTACAGCTGCAGCCGCGTGCGGGGTTGCGTGGCGAAGAAGCGTGCAAGCTTTTCCAGCAGGGAGGGGCGCGGGCAGAAGTCGCCGAGCACCACCCGTAGTTCGCTTTCTTCACCGGCTGCCAGGTGCGCAGCGTGGTCGCGCAGGCCGCCCAGCTCGCGCAGCAGGCCTCGGGCGCGGCGGTGGAAGGATTCGCCGGCGGCGGTCAGGGCGACGCGGTAGCCGCTGCGGTCCAGCAGCTCGAAGCCGAGCTGGTGCTCCAGGCGGGCCACGGCGGCGAAAACCGCCGGGTGAGAACGATGCAATTGCTGGGCGGCGGCCTGGAAGCCACCGGCTTCGACCACCGCGTCGAAGCACTGCAGGTCGTGCAGGGTGAAGTCGTGCATGTCAGCTTTCCTGACAGAGATCGTCCGGTCTTTGTAATTTCTTCCAGAGTGCGCTGCAACTAGCCTCGTCTCACACCCCTTGAGGAGAGGCTGCCATGAGCCCGCTGCACTATCTGACTACCCGCGACAACGCCCGCATCGCCTATCGCCTGGACGGCCCCGCCGAACGCCCCCTGCTGGTGCTGTCCAACTCCATCGGCACCGACCTGCACATGTGGGGCGGGCAGGTCGCTGCGTTGAGCGAACACTTCCGCGTGTTGCGCTACGACGCTCGCGGGCACGGCGCCTCCAGCGTTCCCGCTGGTCCCTATTCACTGGCGCGGTTGGGAGAAGACGTGATCGAGCTGCTCGATTCGCTCGGCGTTCAGCGTGCGCATTTCCTCGGCCTTTCCCTCGGCGGTTTCGTCGGCCAGTGGCTGGCGCTGAATGCTCCGCAGCGCATCGGGCGACTGGTGCTGGCGAACACCTCCGCCTGGCTCGGGCCGCAGGATCAGTGGGATGAGCGCATCGCCGAGGTACTGGCGGCGGAGGATATGCAGGGCACCGCGGCGACCTTCCTCGCCAACTGGTTCCCGGCAGCCTGGCTGGATTCGCGGCGGCCGGAGGTGGAGCCGTTCCGTGCCACGCTGCTGGCGACCAACCGACATGGGCTGGCCGGCTCCTTTGCTGCTGTGCAGGAAACCGATCTGCGCAGCGCCTTGCGTGACGTGCGCCTGCCCACGCTGGTGATCGCCGGTCAGTTCGACACGGTGACCGCCGCGGACCACAGCGAGCTGATAGCCCGGGCGATCCCCGGCGCGCGCCTGTTCACGCTGCCGGCGGTGCACCTGTCGAACATCGAGTTTCCCCGCGAGTTCGAAGGGGCGGTGCTGGATTTCCTGCTGGCGCCCTGAACGAACAAGGCCGCCCGAGGGCGGCCTTGTCGTTTGTCCACAAGCATCAGTGATGTGCAGCATCCACCGCGATGGGCTCGCCGGAGACGTCCGCGTAGCGGCGCTTGCGATCGGCCAGGGTGTAGTGGATCAGCGCGCCGAGGCCGGCGCCGAAGAACCAGGAGAACTGCGACAGCGCATCGAACGCCGGAATCAGTGCCAGCACGATGGCGATCAGCGCGGCCGGGACGAACGCCGCCACCGCGCGCAGGTTCACGCCGCCGCTGTAGTGGTAGCTGGCGTCGTGGCTCTCGCTGTACAGCTCGGGCAGGTTCACCCGGCTGCGGCGCACCAGGTAGTAGTCGGTGACGATGATCCCGTACAGCGGGCCGAGCAGCGCGCCCAGGCCGCCGAGGAAATACACGATCACCGCCGGGCTGTTGTACAGGTGCCAGGGCAGGATCAGCACCGCGATGGTGGCGCTGAGCAGGCCGGCGCGGCGGAAGTTCAGCAGGTTCGGCGCGAGGTTGGTGAGCACGTAGGCCGGGGCGACGAAGTTGGCCATGATATTCACCGCCACGGTGACGATCAGGAAGGCCAGGCAGGCCAGCACCAGGCCGAAGGTGTTGGGGATCGCGGCGACGATTTCCGTGGGGTTCTGCACCAGCTTGCCGTCGATGCTGAACTGCGCGCCGGCCAGCACCACGGCGATCAGCGCGAAGCCCAGCATGTTCACCGGCAGGCCCCAGAAGTTGCCGACGCTGATGGTGCGGCGGTCCGGGCAGTTGCGGGTGAAGTCGCAGAAATTCAGGATCATGGTGCCGTACAGCGAGACCCACAGCGCGGCGGCGCCCAGGACTTTCAGCCACATGGCCGAGCCGGTCGGCGCATTGCCGCTGGACCAGGAGATCGACAGGCCGGCGCGCCAGTACATCCAGCCGGCGAGGCTGGCGAATGCCACCAGGATGATCGGGCCGGCGAAGGATTCGTAGCGGCGCACCATCTCCATGCCGTAGGCGAAGATCACCAGCTGCACGCACCAGATGCCGAGGAAGGTGATCCAGCCGAGGGTCGACAGGCCGAGGATCGAGTCCTGGTCGTAGGCCGCAAGGCTCGGCGCGATGGCGCTGAGCAGCACGCGCAGGACCACCGAGGCGAGGTAGGTCTGGATGCCGAACCAGGCGATGGCGATCACCGCTCGGATCAGCGCCGGCAACTGCGCGCCGTGGATGCCGAAGCTGATGCGGCACATCACCGGATAGGGCAGGCCGGTCTTCTGGCCCATGTAGCCGGACAGGTTCATCAGGCCGTAGATCACCAGCGCGCCGAGGGCGAAGGCGGCGAGGATCTGCGCGCCGCTCATGCCCAGCGCGAAGAGGCCGATGGCGAAGGAATAGTTGGCGATGTTGTGTACATCGTTGGTCCACAGCGCGAACAGGCTGTAGCGCCCCCAGTTGCGGCCGGCGGCCCTGGTCGGGGCCAGGTCGGCGCTGTACAGGCGCGGGCTCAGGGTTGGCGCGGCAGTCTTCGCGCAGGCCGCGCCATCGACAGGTTGGGCAGGGGAAACGCCGGACAGGTGGGTAGGGCTGGAGTTCATGGGCTGCTCGGTTTGTATGCACGGCTTTTTGTGGTTTGTGTTCAAAGCCAATTCCATGCCAGTGCAACGCTCCGCCGCCTTCCAGACCCCGCTGCAGGCAGCTTCGAATCCCGCTTGAGCCCTTTATTGGTGCGGTCTTGGTGGCTGTCCAGGTGGTCAGGAAATTAAATTTCCATAGCAATCATTGACTTGCGAGTCAGGTTGGCTGTGATTCTCGGATGTGCGGGGTGGGGATTTTGTACACAATAATTGTGCACATGCGTTACGTGTCCGATTCCCTGTGGTCGGAATGCCTCGCGGGGGCGTCCACCATTGGCTGGGCGTAGTGTCGATTCCCGATCAGCAGCCATAAAAAAACCGCCCCGGAGGGCGGTTTCTTCAACGCTTGGCGATGTTCTTACAGACTGTTCTTGGCCTTGAACTCGCGGCGGCGGCGGTGCAGGACCGGCTCGGTGTAGCCGTTGGGCTGCTTGGCACCTTCGAGGACCAGTTCCAGTGCAGCCTGGAACGCCACGTTGTCGTCGAAGTTCGGCGCCATCGCGCGGTACTGGGCGTCACCGGCGTTCTGGCGATCCACCACCGACGCCATGCGCTTGAGGCTTTCCAGCACCTGCTCCTGGGTGACTACGCCGTGGCGCAGCCAGTTGGCCAGCAGCTGGCTGGAGATACGCAGGGTGGCGCGGTCTTCCATCAGGCCGACGTCATTGATGTCCGGCACCTTGGAGCAGCCGACGCCCTGGTCGATCCAGCGGACCACGTAGCCGAGGATGCCCTGGGCGTTGTTGTCCAGCTCGTTCTTGATCTCTTCCGCGCTCCAGTTGGTGTTGGGGGCGAGCGGAATGGTCAGGATGTCGTCCACCGAAGCCGGCGCGCGCTTGGCCAGTTCGGCCTGACGAGCGAACACGTCGACCTTGTGGTAGTGCAGCGCATGCAGGGTGGCGGCGGTCGGCGACGGAACCCAGGCGGTGTTGGCGCCGGCCAGCGGGTGAGCGATCTTCTGCTCGAGCATGGCGGCCATCAGATCGGGCATGGCCCACATGCCCTTGCCGATCTGGGCCTTGCCCTGCAGACCGGTAGCCAGGCCGACGTCGACGTTGTTGTTCTCGTAGGAACCGATCCACTTCTCGGTCTTCATGGCGCCCTTGCGCACCATGGCGCCGGCTTCCATGGAGGTGTGGATTTCGTCACCGGTGCGGTCGAGGAAGCCGGTGTTGATGAACACCACGCGCTCGGCGGCGGCCTTGATGCAGGCCTTCAGGTTGACGGTGGTGCGGCGCTCTTCGTCCATGATGCCGACTTTCAGCGTGTTGCGCGGCAGGCCCAGCAGGTCCTCGACGCGGCTGAAGATCTCGGCGGCGAAGGCGACTTCTTCCGGGCCGTGCATCTTCGGCTTCACGATGTACACGCTGCCGGTGCGGCTGTTCTTGCGGGTCGCGCTGCCGTTCAGGTTGTGAATGGCGATCAGGCTGGTGAACAGGCCGTCCTGGATACCTTCGGGCACTTCGTTGCCCTGGGCGTCGAGGATCGCCGGGTTGGTCATCAGGTGGCCAACGTTACGCACGAACAGCAGGGAGCGGCCATGCAGGCTCAGCTCGGTTCCGTCGGCCCTGGTGTAGACGCGGTCGGGGTTCATGGTACGGGTGAAGGTGCTGCCGCCCTTGGAAACCTGCTCGGCGAGGTCGCCTTTCATCAGGCCCAGCCAGTTGCGGTAGACCACGACCTTGTCGTCGGCGTCGACGGCGGCCACGGAGTCTTCGCAGTCCATGATGGTGGTCAGCGCGGACTCCATCAGGACGTCTTTCACGCCAGCGGCATCGGTCTGGCCGATCGGGCTGGTCGGGTCGATCTGGATTTCGAAGTGCAGGCCGTTGTGCTTGAGCAGCACGGCCTTCGGCTTGGCGGCTTCGCCCTGGAAGGCGAGGAACTGGGCGGCGTTCTTCAGGCCGGTCTCGCTGCCGTTCTTCAGGGTCACGGCCAGTGCGCCGTTCTTCACGACGTAGGCGGTGGCGTCGACGTGGGAGCCGGATTCCAGTGCGGCGGCTTCGTCGAGGAAGGCGCGGGCGAAGGCGATCACCTTGTCACCGCGGACCTTGTTGTAGCCCTTGCCCTTCTCGGCGCCGTTCTCTTCGCTGATCGCGTCGGTGCCGTACAGTGCGTCGTACAGCGAGCCCCAGCGGGCGTTGGCGGCGTTCAGGGCGAAGCGCGCGTTCATCACCGGCACTACCAGCTGCGGGCCGGCCATGCGGGCGATTTCGTCGTCGACGTTCTGCGGGCTGGCCTGGAAGTCGGCCGGCTCGGGCAGCAGGTAACCGATTTCCTGCAGGAAGGCCTTGTAGGCGACCGCATCATGCGGCTTGCCGGCGCGGGCCTGGTGCCAGCCATCGACTTTCGCCTGGATGTCATCGCGCTTGGCGAGCAGGGCCTTGTTCTTGGGGGCCAGGTCGTTGATTACGGTTTCTACGCCCGCCCAGAACTTGCCGGACTCGATGCCGGTGCCGGGAATGGCTTCGTTGTTCACGAAGTCGAAAAGGACTTTGGCGACCTGCAGGCCACCGACTTGAACGCGTTCAGTCATTGCTTGCCTCACTCTGCTCAGGACCAGCTCTGGACACAGGCAAAACGCCTTGTAGTCCGAGCCGCGGAATACTACATGATGCCGTGGGAAAAATCAGTGGGCTAGCGTCGCGGTTAGACCAAAGTACGCATATCAGTCACGTAGCAGGTCTTATGTTCGCAAATATCATCTGGATTGTTCCAGATAAATCTTAAAACTGTACACGTATTACCCGGATGGGTACCTGTGGCGGCCCGTCGCAGCCGGCTAACCTCGCCGTGCCTATACTGCTTCTTCCCTCCTGGAGAATCCCGCATGTCCGTGACGCTTGCCACCCCCACCGATCTGGATGACCTGGTTCCGCTGTTTTCCGGCTACCTCGATTTCTACGAGGTGCCGGCGCCCCACGCGAGGATTCGCGAGTTTCTCGGGGCGCGCATCGGCAGCGGGCAGTCCACGGTATTCATCGCGCGCAGCATCGATGGGTTGGCGGTAGGCTTCGTGCAGCTGTACCCGTTCTTCGCTTCCCTGGCGCTGCAGGCGTCGTGGTTGATCAGTGACCTCTACGTGCTGCCCGCTGCGCGCCGCGATGGCTATGGCGAGGCGCTGATGAACGCCGCCCGCGCCCACGGCGAAGCCACCGGCGCCTGCGGCCTGATGCTGGAGACGGCGAAGACCAACCACGCTGGCCAGTCGCTTTATGAGCGCCTGGGTTACAAGCGGGACGACAAGTTCTACACCTATTGGCTGGACCTCACGGCCTAGCCCTTCGCGGAGACTGCTCATGGACCACCTCGTATTGACCGTCATCGCCCAGGACCAGCCCGGTCTGGTGGAGCGCGTGGCCAAATGCATCGCCGCCCACGGCGGCAACTGGCTGGAGAGCCGCATGTCGCGCATGGCCGGGCAGTTCGCCGGGATCCTTCGCGTAGCAGTGCCCGCCGAGGGCTATGACGAGCTGGTGGAAGGTCTGCAGGAGCTGAGCGAGCACGGCATCCGCGTGCTGCTGGCGGAGAGCGGCATCGAGCCGGCCTGCAACTGGAAGCCGATCCATCTCGACCTGGTGGGCAACGACCGCCCCGGCATCGTCCGCGATATCACCCAGCTGCTGGCCGAGCATGGCGTGAACCTGGAGAGCCTGACCACCGAGGTGCTCCCCGCGCCCATGAGCAGCGAGCCGCTGTTCCATGCCGAGGCGCTGCTGGCCGTGCCGCTGACCCTGCCGTTGGAAACCCTGCAGCAGAAGCTGGAAGAGCTGGCCGATGACCTGATGGTGGAGCTGAATTTCCACAGCGGGGAATGACGGCCTCACTCTGAGTACGATTCTTGTGGAAAAACCTGTGGGCTCTCTGTTGATGGATCGACAGATGGCCCATTTTACATGGGCTTCACGCCAATCCGTTTATCCACTTCCTGCTTCGCGGCTGTGCACAGATTGCGGGGATCGCGCCGTGGGCATTTTGTTGATAAGTCTCTGCATCCCGCTATTACCGTGGTCTTGGGCGATGTGGTCATTTTTCGTACAGATGGCGCGCGGCGAATAGGGCGCTGCGGGCCAGACAACCGCTGTGCACAAATACACTGGAAGAATCTGTGGAGAAGCCGTTCATGAAACGCTGCAGGGCACGTTGGCTCTGGGTTTCACAGGGTTGTCCACTTTCTGCGCGGACGGCTCTGCTGCATCCACACGAAGCGGGGATCAGCCTGTGGAAAAGTTGGGGGAATATTCATGCAGGCCAGAGCTTGCGGGGCTTCTGAGGTGTTGATCAATTCTTGATCAGGAGCCGGCTCGCGCCTGGGGAAAGGGGCGGTGTGAAACGCTTGGCAGGACGGCCTGTGGAAGAGCTGGCCGTTATCCCCGCAATCGCGGGATAGAGCTGTGGACAATCTGCGGGTGACTGCCTGCAAGTCACGGCTGGCGTGGCTTCCAGGCAGTGGATCAATTAATGATCAGTCTCCGCGGGCGAGGCGGTACCAGATGTCCACGCTGTAGACGACCAGGCCTGCCCAGATGCAGCAGAGGGAAATCAGCCGTGTGGTGTCCAGATGTTCGCCGAACAGCAGGATCGCCTGCAGCAGCACCAGGGTCGGCGCCAGGTACTGCAGGAAGCCGAGGGTTGCATAAGGAAGGTGGCGTGCGGCGGCGTTGAAGCACACCAGCGGCACCAGGGTGATCGGGCCGGCGGCGGCGAGCCAGATGGCGTCCTTGGTGGTCCAGAAGTCCGCATGCACGCTCGGGCCATCGGCGAACAGCACGAGGTAGCCGATCGCCAGCGGCAGCAGGATCCAGGTTTCCACCACCAGCCCCGGCAGCGCGGCGACTGGCGCCTGCTTGCGGATCAGCCCGTAGAAGCCGAAGGTCAGCGCCAGCGCCAGGGATACCCAGGGCAGGCTGCCCAGTTGCCACAGCTGCTGCGCCACGCCCAGCGCGGCGAGGCCGACCGCGACCCACTGCAGCGGGCGCAGGCGTTCGCGCAGGATCACCAGGCCCAGCAATACGTTGATCAGCGGGTTGATGTAGTAGCCCAGGCTGGCCTCGATCATGTGGCCGTTGTTCACCGCCCAGACGTAGACCAGCCAGTTGCTGGCGATCAGCAGGCCGCTGGCAGTGAGCACCGCGATGCGCTTGGGGTTCTCGCGCAGCTCGCGCCACCAGCCGGGGTGTTTCCACACCAGCAGGAGCAGGGCGCCGAACACCGCCGACCAGATGGCCCGGTGGGTGATGATTTCCAGGGCGGGGATGCGTTCGAGCAGCTTGAAGTAGATCGGGAAGAGTCCCCAGATGACGTAGGCAGTCAAGCCCAGGGCGTAGCCCCGGCGGGGGTTGGCGGTGGCCATGGAACATCCTTGGTTAGGCAGCTAATGAGTGGCTGCACAATTCTAGGGCGCTCGTGCTGGCTTGTCTGTGCCGCTTCGCTGGATGTCCCGGTGGCGCTGGCGAATGTGCGTAACGATGCCGTTACGGGTTGTGGATAACGCCACGCCAGCGAAGTCGACCTGTAGGAGCGGGCCATGCCCGCGATCGCGCCCATGGGGCATTCCTGCAGGGAGTCAGTCGGATATCCGGTTGGGTGAAGAAACGCGGAAATCAGAACAGCCGCAACGGTTCCTCATCCAGCGCTGCCAGCTGCTCGCGCAGCACCAGCACCTGTTCGCCCCAGTAACGCTCGGTGCCGAACCAGGGGAAGCTCGGTGGGAATGCCGGGTCGTCCCAGCGGCGCGCCAGCCAGGCGCTGTAGTGCATCAGGCGCAGGGCGCGCAGGCCCTCGATCAGCGGCAGTTCGCGCGGGTCGAAGTCGTGGAATTCCTGGTAGCCGTCGACCAGTTCCGAGAGCTGTCCGAGGCGCTCCTGGCGCTCGCCGGCGAGCATCATCCACAGGTCCTGCACGGCCGGACCCATGCGGCAGTCGTCGAGATCGACGACGTGGAAGGTCTCGTCGCGGCACAGCAGGTTGCCGGGGTGGCAATCGCCGTGCATGCGGATGGGCGAGTACTTCGTCCGGGCGTAGAGGTCGTCGATCTTCTTCAGCAGGTCGCGGGCCACGGACTCGTAGGCCGGCAGCAGGCTCCTGGGAATGAAGTTGCCGTCCAGCAGGGTGGCCAGGGACTGGTGGCCGAAGTTCTGTGGCGTCAGCGCCTCGCGGTGCTCGAACGGGCGATTGGCGCCCACGGCGTGCAGGCGGCCGAGCAGTTGGCCGAGGCGATACAACTGGTCGAGGTTGCCCGGCTCCGGCGCGCGGCCGCCACGACGGGGGAACAGGGTGAAGCGAAAGCCGGCGTGTTCGAAGAGGGTCTTGCCCTCGTGCACCAGCGGCGCCACCACCGGGACTTCACATTCGGCCAGTTCGGCGGAGAAGGCGTGCTCCTCGAGGATCGCCTCGGTGGTCCAGCGGCCGGGGCGGTAGAACTTGGCGATCAGCGGCTCGCTGTCCTCGATGCCCACCTGGTAGACGCGGTTCTCGTAGCTGTTGAGCGCGAGTACGCGGGCGTCGCTGAGAAAACCGATGCTTTCCACCGCATCCAGCACCAGGTCGGGGGTGAGGTCGGAGAAGGGATGGGACATGGCGACGTTCCGGCAATGGTAAAGCTGCCTAGTTTACCCAGTCCGCCCCCTTTGGGTGCGCAGTCGCCTCAGCGGTCGGAGCAGTGTTTTTTCAGGTACTCGACGAAGTCCGTGGCCAGCGCCCGGCGCTCGCCCTTCACCAGGGTCAGTTTCTGCATTGAGCGGGCTTTGCACTCGAGCCTTTGCGAGGGCTTGTCGGTATTGTGCAGCGGCGTCAGCAGCAGGTCGTAGGGTGTGCCCTGGCGGATCTGTTCGGCGAGTTCGCCTTCGCCGCCGCCGATCAGCAGGACCTTGTTGTGGGTGGCGAGCTGGTACTGGTCAACCAGTGGTTCCAGCGTCGGCATCAGTTCGGTGCTGGCGCCGACCCGCAGGACATCGGGGCCGGCCTGGCTGGCCAGGGGCAGGGAAAGCAGGAACGGCAGGGCAAGCAGGGCGAGCGAGCGGCGCATGGTGGGAGCTCCGATTGACCACGGCCCCGCCCGACCTCGGGCGGGACTCAGGCGGTTATTGGAGCGCGCCGCGCACTCGTCGGGCTTGATATGAGGCAGGGAAACCCATTTGCCGGGGCGACTACAGCGGCGTGCCGAGGATCACCTGCGCCGGGGAGAACTGCGCGCGCACCGCCGAACCGGCTTGCAGGCCGAGGATTTCGATGCGCTCCGGGTCGGTCAGGGCGCAGAGCATCTGGCCGCTGGGCAGCTGGATGCGCACTTCGCTGGGGCCGTCTTCGGCTTCGCGGATGTCATCGACGTGGCCTTCCAGCGCGTTCAGGCCCTCCGGGCAGGGGATGTGCGGCAGGTCGACGTAGAGCCAGCCGGCCTTCATCAGCGCCACCACCGGCACGCCGTCGGCCAGTTCCAGCTTCTCGGTGCTTTCGCGGGTGACCCGCGCCTGGATGCGCGAGCCGCCAGGCAGTTCGATGCACACCAGGTCGTTGAGGCCGGACGGCTCCACCGAGCAGACGCGCCCGTGAAGCTGGTTGCGCGCGCTGGTGCGCATCATCAGGCGGCCGATCAGTTCCAGGTCGGCCTGGTGCTCGACGTGCTCGACAATGTGCTCGCGCAGGGCTTCCAGGCGCTGGTAGAGCGCCAGTAGGCGTTCGCCCTCGGCGGTCAGGCGCGCGCCTCCACCGCCCTTGCCGCCGACGCTGCGTTCCACCAGTGGCCGGTCGGAGAGGTTGTTCAGTTCATCGATGGCGTCCCAGGCGGTCTTGTAGCTCATCCCGGCGGCCTTGGCGGCGTGGGTGATCGAGCCGAGCTGGGCGATCTGCGCCAGCAGGGCGATGCGCTGCGGGCGGCGGGTAACGTGTTGGGTCAACAGGCTGAGGGTGGTCATGGTTTCGCGGGTACTTATTGGTATGCGACGAGGCTCCGTTGCTGGCGTGCAAAACGCAAGGGGCAGATGTCGGGAATGTGGCCGAACGGTCGTCTATTCCGGGGCCGGCGTGCGCGCCAGGCAATAGACGTCGACCCGCCGCGCACCAGCACGACGCAACAGGCGGGCGATGCGCTCGGCGGTGGCGCCAGTGGTCAGCACGTCGTCCACCAGCGCCAGGTGCAGGCCTTCGACGCTCGCGCCAGCGGCCAGGGTGAAGGCGTTGCGCAGGTTCTTCTTGCGGGTGACGGCGTCCAGGCCTTGCTGGGCCGGGGTGTCCTGCGTGCGGCGGACGAGCTGGTTATCCACAGGCAGATGCAGCGGCGCGGCCAGCCAGTCGGCCAACAGTTGCGCCTGGTTGAAGCCCCGTTGCCGCTCGCGCCGGCGTGACAGTGGTACGGGGATCAGCCGGTCCGGGCGCGGCAATCCTTCATCAAAGGCATGCAGCAGGTGGCGTTCGAGCAACTGGCCGAGCAGACGTCCGAGCGGGGCATTGGCCTGGTGCTTGAAGCGGGTGACCAGCGCATCGACGGGGAAGCCGTAGCGCAGCGGTGTCTCGACCCGGTGAAAAGCCGGAGCGCGGCGCAAACACTGGCCGCAGGTCAGTCCGGAAGCTGGGAGGGGAAGGGCGCAGACCGCGCAGTGCCCGGCGAGCCACGGCAGGTCATCGTCGCAGCCGGCGCAGAGGGGCAGGGCGGCCTGTTCCGCCGCCCCGCCGCAAAGAAGACATTGCACGCGAGGGCGCCACCAGACGGGGCCCCATTGAGATATCCACATTCAGCCCCTCCATGGGCGGGGCGTTCAGGGGTTAGCGGCTCAGTGAATCAGCCAGCTCAATACCACCAGGCCCAGCACCGTCCAGATCAGTCCGCCGAAGATCGAGCGCCGCAGGAAGGCGCGGATGCCACTGTAGAGCAGCAGCAGGCCGATGAAGAGCAGGACGAAGCTGAAGATCGAGACGTCGATTCCCACAGCCCGCGCCAGGCCGTGGAAGAAGTCGTCCATGGCGCGCCACAGGCCGCCGAGCACGCCCGATAGCAGATCGACGATGAAGCGGATGGCCTTGCCGACCATCTGGCCAAGGCCGTCGAAGAATCCTTCTGTTCCCATCTGGGGTCTGACTCCTGAGTGTTCTGCCTGATTGGAGCGGCAATGGAGCGGATCGGTTCAGCCGCAGCCGCAACGAGATCGCCGTTACTGATCAATAAATGGTCACTTGTCGACCTGTGTCGCGAGAGTGGTTGACAGCGTCACAGCTCCACATATGATGCCTTGAGCCTGATTTCCCCGGTGGCGCGCCGCCGGGGCACCCTAGACAAGAGGCGCCCCCAAGCGTCGAAGGACTTTGCCGATGAGTGCCACCGCAGCCCAAGTAACCCGCCACGACTGGACCCTTGCCGAAGTCCGCGCCCTGTTCGAACAGCCCTTCAATGACCTGCTGTTCCAGGCGCAGACCATGCACCGCGCGCATTTCGACCCGAACCGCGTACAGGTGTCCACCCTGCTGTCGATCAAGACCGGCGCCTGCCCGGAAGACTGCAAATATTGCCCGCAGTCCGGCCACTACAACACTGGCCTGGACAAGGAAAAGCTGATGGAAGTGCAGAAGGTGCTGCAGGCCGCTGCCGAAGCCAAGGCCATCGGCTCCACGCGCTTCTGCATGGGCGCTGCCTGGAAGCATCCGTCGGCCAAGGACATGCCCTACGTGCTGGAAATGGTCAAGGGCGTGAAGAAGCTTGGCCTGGAAACCTGCATGACCCTGGGCAAGCTGACCCAGGAGCAGACCCAGTCGCTGGCTGAAGCGGGCCTGGACTACTACAACCACAACCTCGATACCTCGCCGGAGTTCTACGGCAACATCATCACCACCCGCACCTACAGCGAGCGCCTGCAGACCCTGGCGTACGTGCGCGAGGCGGGGATGAAGATCTGCTCCGGCGGCATCCTCGGCATGGGCGAGTCGGTGGACGACCGCGCCGGCCTGCTGATCCAGCTGGCCAACCTGCCAGAGCATCCGGAGTCGGTGCCGATCAACATGCTGGTGAAAGTGAAGGGCACCCCGCTGGCCGAAGAGAAGGATGTCGATCCGTTCGACTTCATCCGCACCCTGGCGGTCGCCCGCCTCATGATGCCGAAATCCCACGTGCGCCTGTCCGCCGGCCGCGAGCAGATGAACGAGCAGATGCAGGCCCTGGCCTTCATGGCCGGCGCCAACTCGATCTTCTACGGCGAGAAGCTGCTGACCACCACCAACCCGCAGGCCGAGAAGGACATGCAGCTGTTCGCGCGTCTGGGCATCAAGCCCGAAGAGCGCGAGGAGCACGCCGACGAGGTGCACCAGGCCGCCATCGAGCAGGCGCTGGTGGAACAACGCGACTCCCAGCTGTTCTATAACGCGGCTTCGGCCTGATAGAGCCGCTTTTCTTCATGTAGGAGCGAGCTTGCTCGTGAACAGTCTTCCCGAGTACTTCGGTGCCGGGCGGTTCGCGAGCAAGTTCGCTCCTACAGGTCCTCGCCTCGCAGGACCACCGCCGACACGGGGTTGCGCATGCCTTTCGATCTCGCCGCCCGCCTGGCCCTGCGCCAGGCGGAGGACCTCTACCGCCGCCGTCCGCTGCTGGAATCGCCGCAGGGGCCGGAAGTGGTCATCGACGGCCAGCCGATGCTGGCCTTCTGTTCCAACGATTACCTGGGCCTGGCCAATCACCCCGAGGTGATTGCCGCCCTGCGTGCCGGCGCCGAGCGCTGGGGCGTCGGCGGTGGCGCCTCGCACCTGGTCAACGGCCACTGCGGCCCGCACCACGAGCTGGAGCTGGCGCTCGCCGAGTTCACCGGCCGCCCGCGCGCGCTGCTGTTCTCAACCGGCTACATGGCCAACCTCGGCACCGTCACCGCCCTCGTCGGTAAAGGCGACAGCGTGCTGGAGGACCGCCTCAACCACGCCTCGCTGCTGGACGCCGGCCTGCTTTCCGGTGCGCGCTTCTCGCGCTACCTGCACAACGACGCCGCCAGCCTCGCCTCCCGCCTGGACAAGGCTGAAGGCAACACGCTGGTGGTCACCGACGGCGTGTTCAGCATGGACGGCGACCTGGCCAGCCTGCCCGTGCTCTGCGCCAGGGCCCGGGAGAAGGGCGCCTGGGTGATGGTCGACGACGCCCATGGTTTCGGCCCGCTGGGCGCGAACGGTGGCGGCATCGTCGAGCACTTCGGCCTGGGGATGGATGATGTGCCCGTGCTGGTCGGCACCCTCGGCAAGGCCTTCGGCACCGCTGGCGCCTTCGTTGCCGGCAGCGAGGAGCTGATCGAGACGCTGATCCAGTTCGCCCGCCCCTACATCTACACCACCAGCCAGCCGCCCGCGGTGGCCTGCGCCACGCTGAAAAGCCTGGAGCTGCTGCGCGCCGAGAGCTGGCGCCGCGATCACCTGAATGCGCTGATCGCGCGCTTCCGCGCCGGCGCCGAGGCCATCGGCCTGAGCCTGATGGACAGCCCGACGCCGATCCAGCCGATCCTCATCGGTGGCAGCGCCCAGGCCATGGCGTTGTCGGCGGAGCTGCGCCAGCGCGGCATCCTCGTCGGCGCGATCCGCCCGCCCACCGTGCCGGCCGGCACCGCGCGCCTGCGCGTGACCCTGTCCGCCTCGCACACCGAGGCGCAAGTCGACCGCCTGCTGGTGGCGCTCGCCGAAAGCTGGCAGCGCGTGTCGTCTAGCCTTCTGGCAGAGATCGATGCCGAGGAGGGCGATGATGCGTGACCAACTGATCCTGCTGCCGGGCTGGGGCCTGGGGAGTGCGCCGCTGGAGCCGCTGCGCGATGCGCTGCTGGAACAGGCCCCGCATTTGAATGTGCAGATCGAGCCGCTGCCGGCGGATACCGATCCCAATGCCTGGCTCGACGAGCTGGACGACAACGTCGCTCACGACGCCTGGATCGCCGGATGGTCGCTGGGCGGCATGCTGGGTGCCGAACTGGCGGCGCGTCGGGGCGAGTCCTGTCGGGGGCTGGTGACCATCGCCAGCAACCTCTGCTTCCGCCGCCGCGAGGACTGGCCGGACGCGATGGCCAATGACGTCTTCGAGGATTTCTTCGAGGCCTTCCTGCTGGAGCCGCACCTGGTGCGCAAGCGCTTCACCCTGCTGGTCAGCCAGGGCGCCCGCGACCCGCGCACCCTCGCACGCCAGCTGCAGGTGGCGCTGCCGCAATTGAACGCCGAAGGTCTGACCGCCGGCCTGCAACTGCTGGGGCAGCTCGATACCCGCGCCGCCCTCGGTCGCTATCCCGGCCCGCAGTTGCACCTGTTCGCCGCCAACGATGCGCTGGTCCCGGCCAGTGCCGCCGATGCGCTGCTGGAGTGGCTGCCGGACGTCGAAGTCAGCCTGTTGCCCGGTGCCAGTCACGGCCTGCCGCTGGAGCAGCCCGACGAAGTGGCGAGCGCCATCCTGAAGTTCATCCACGAGGGCGACGATGCCTGATTGCAGTACCAGCGCGCTGCCCGACAAACGCCAGGTAGCCGCCTCCTTCTCCCGCGCCGCGTCGACTTACGACGCGGTGGCCGAACTGCAGCGCGCCGTCGGCGGTCGTCTGCTGGAGCTTCTGCCGGCGCAGGTCGCGCCGCAGCGCTGGATCGACCTGGGCAGCGGCACCGGTTATTTCAGCCGCGCCCTGGCGGCGCGTTATCCACAGGCGCAGGGCCTGTCCGTCGATATCGCCGAAGGCATGCTGCGCCACGCCCGCGAGCAGGGCGGTGCGCAGCACTTCATCGGCGGCGATGCCGAACGGCTGCCGTTGCGCGATGGCGCCACTGACCTGCTGTTCTCCAGCCTGGCGATCCAATGGTGCGGGGACTTGCCGGCGGTGCTGGACGAGGCGCGCCGCGTGCTGCGTCCTGGTGGCGTCGCGGCGTTCAGCAGCCTGTGCATCGGCACGCTGGGCGAGCTGCGGCAGAGCTGGGAAGCGGTGGACGGCTTCGTCCACGTGAACCGCTTCCGCGCCTTCGAGCAGTATCAGCAGCACTGCGCGGGTAGCGGCCTGCAAGTGCTGGAGCTGCGCACGGAGGACCGTGTCCTGCACTTCCCCGACCTGCGCAGCCTGACCCATGAACTCAAGGCGCTCGGCGCGCACAACCTCAATCCCGGCCGGCCAGACGGCCTCACCGGGCGCGAGCGGGTGCGTGCGCTGATCGCCGCCTACGAGCGCTTCCGCCAGCCCGAAGGGTTGCCGGCGACCTACCGGGTGGTCTACGCCGTCCTGCGCAAGCACTGACCGAGGAAACCATGTCCCACGCCTACTTCGTCACCGGCACCGACACCGAAATCGGCAAGACCACCATCGCCTCCGGCCTGCTGCATGCGGCGCGGCTGGCCGGGTTGTCCACGGCGGCTGCCAAGCCGGTGGCTTCCGGTTGCGAGCGCAGCCCCGAGGGCCTGCGCAATTCCGATGCGCTGGCGCTGCTGGGTGAATGCAGCGTGCCGCTGGCCTACGAACAGGTGAACCCCTTCGCCTTTGAGCCGGCCATTGCGCCGCACCTCGCTGCCCGCGAAATGGGCGTGAAGCTGACAGTGGAAGCGCTCAAGGGGCCGGTTCGTTCGGTGCTGGAGCTGGGCGCCGATTTCACCCTGGTGGAAGGCGCCGGGGGCTGGCGCGTGCCGCTGGCGGGGGAGGAGAACCTTTCCGACCTGGCCATCGCCCTGGAGTTGCCGGTGATCCTCGTCGTCGGCGTGCGCCTGGGTTGCATCAACCATGCGGTGCTCAGCGCCGAGGCGATCCAGCGCGACGGCCTGCTGCTGGCCGGCTGGGTGGCGAACATCGTCGACCCGCAGACCTCCCGTCTGGAAGAAAACCTCGCGACCCTCGCCGAACGCCTGCCCGCACCCTGCATCGGACGCGTGCCGCGCCTGGCCCGCGCGACCCCGGCGGCAGTGGCCGCGCACCTGGACATGGGCATCCTGGATTTGTAACCGGGCCTTGGCCTGACGGACTCCGTCTGCTTGAATAGTGGCCACTTGCTGCTTTTTGCTGTGGAGGCGTGTCGATGGAAATCTCCGGTAATGCTTTCTCTGCGGGCCTGTACGGCGTGCAGAACGGCCAGCGCCGCGTCGACCGCGCCAGCACCGACATCGCTACCGCGGGCAGCGCGCCCAGCGAAGTGCTCAACGACCGTCTGGTGGACCTGCGCCGCGGCGAGCACGAGGTAAAGGCCAACGCCAAGGTCATCCAGGCTGCCGACGAAACGCTCGGCACCCTCATCGATATCCGCGCCTGACGCGACGCTTTCCCCACCCTGAATTCTTCCGCGCGGCCGGCTGTCCTTGTGACACGCCGGCCGCTCTGCCATGGGCTTTAATTAGCCTCAGGGCCTCGCTGCCAATACACCCCGCGGACAGCCCTGCGAGCGTGACCAGGCGGTCGGTTTGCACGCTTGACAAGGGTATGGCGTAAACGTATGTTTCAAACGCCTGTTTGACTGTCCGGATGCGCACGCGCACCGACTGGGCGGCCGGGAATGCTCCCGCACTGCGACCGCAGCAACCGGTCGCCCATTAACCAGAACCCTTCGTAGAGGTTTACCGCTATGCCTGATTACAAGGCCCCCTTGCGTGATATCCGTTTCGTTCGCGACGAGCTGCTGGGCTACGAAGCGCACTACCAGAACCTGCCGGGCGCCGAAGACGCCACCCCGGACATGGTCAATGCCATCCTCGAAGAGGGTGCGAAGTTCTGCGAACAGGTAATCGCTCCGCTGAACCGCACTGGCGACCTGGAAGGCTGCAAATGGAGCCCGGAAGGCGTCAAGACTCCGACCGGCTTCAAAGAGGCCTACCAGCAGTTCGTCGAAGGCGGCTGGCCGAGCCTGGCCCATGACGTCGAGCACGGCGGCCAGGGTCTGCCCGAATCCCTGGGTCTGGCCATCAGCGAAATGGTCGGCCAGGCCAACTGGTCCTGGGGCATGTACCCGGGCCTGTCCCACGGCGCCATGAACACCCTGCACGCCCACGGTACTCCGGAGCAGCAGCACGCCTACCTGACCAAGCTGGTTTCCGGCGAGTGGACCGGCACCATGTGCCTGACCGAGCCGCATTGCGGCACCGACCTGGGCATGCTGCGCACCAAGGCCGAGCCGCAGGCTGACGGCACCTACAAGATCACCGGCACCAAGATCTTCATCTCCGCTGGCGAACACGACATGGCCGACAACATCGTCCACATCGTGCTGGCCCGCCTGCCCGACGCCCCGCAGGGCACCAAGGGCATTTCGCTGTTCATCGTGCCGAAGTTCCTGCCCAACGCCGAAGGCAACGTGGGCGAGCGCAACGCCGTTTCCTGTGGCTCCATCGAGCACAAGATGGGCATCCACGGCAACGCCACCTGCGTGATGAACTTCGACGCCGCCACCGGCTTCCTGATCGGCCCGCCGAACAAGGGCCTGAACTGCATGTTCACCTTCATGAACACCGCTCGCCTGGGTACCGCGCTGCAAGGCCTGGCCCACGCCGAAATCGGTTTCCAGGGTGGCATCGCCTACGCTCGCGAGCGTCTGCAGATGCGTTCGCTGACCGGCCCGAAAGCTCCGGAAAAAGCCGCTGACCCGATCATCGTGCACCCGGACGTACGCCGCATGCTGCTGACCGCCAAGGCTTTCGCCGAAGGCAACCGCGCCATGCTGTACTTCGCTGCCAAGCAGGTCGACATCGTCCAGCGCAGCCAGGACGAAGAAGAGAAGAAAGCCGCTGACACGATGCTGGCCTTCCTCACTCCGATCGCCAAGGCGTTCATGACCGAAGTGGGCTTCGAAGCTGCCAACCACGGCGTGCAGATCTATGGCGGCCACGGCTTCATCGCCGAGCACGGCATGGAACAGAACGTCCGCGACAGCCGCATCTCCATGCTGTACGAAGGCACCACCGGCGTTCAGGCGCTGGACCTGCTGGGCCGCAAGATCCTCATGACCCAGGGCGAAGCGCTCAAGGGCTTCACCAAGATCGTGCACAAGTTCTGCCAGGCCAACGAAGCCAACGAAGCCGTCAAGGAGTTCGTTGCACCGCTGGCTGCGCTGAACAAGGAGTGGGGCGACCTGACCATGAAGGTCGGCATGGCTGCCATGAAGGACCGCGAGGAAGTCGGCGCTGCATCGGTCGATTACCTGATGTTCTCCGGCTACGCCTGCCTGGCCTACTTCTGGGCCGACATGGCTCGCCTGGCTGCCGAGAAGCTGGCTGCCGGTACCAGCGAAGAGGCCTTCTACCAGGCCAAGCTGAAGACCGCGCGCTTCTACTTCCAGCGCATCCTGCCGCGCACCCGCGCGCACGTTGGCTCCATGCTGTCCGGCGCCAACAACCTGATGGACCTGGCCGAGGAAGATTTCGCCCTCGGTTACTGATCAGCGCCCTGGACGGACGGTTCGCCGTCCGTCTGCTGAACAGCAGGAAGCCCGCCGCAAGGCGGGCTTTTTCGTATCCGAATCCACACAAAACGCCGCAGAAAATGCCATCATTACGCCACTTGCCGATCGACTGACGGCAAGACCGGCACCCACTCTGCGGAACCCTTTGTGCGACCCACGGCCCCTTACCGGATCAGCCATTTCCTCACGCCCCTGTTGCTGATTCCGGCCGGCATCGCCGCCGGCTCCCTGGGCGAACTGTCTGACTTCTTCATCTCCCTGTTCAACGTCCTGCCGACCCTGCTGCTCCTGCTCGGCGGCGCGCTGTGCATGGTCTATGGCCGCCAGCGCCAGCTGTTCATGCTGACGGTGGTGTACATCGCCTATTTCCTGCTCGATACCCAGGTCGACTACTTCCAGGCGCACCGCGTGGTGATGCCGGAAGCGGCGCTGGTGTTCCACCTGTGTTGCGTGCTGCTGCCGCTGCTCTACGGCCTGTACGGCATCTGGCAGGAGCGCATGCACATGCTGCAGGACCTGCTCGCCCGCAGCGCCGCGCTGGTCGCCGTGGCCGGGGTGGCGACAGCACTGGCCAAGCGCTTCCCGCAGGGGCTGGCGGAGCTGCTCAGCGACACCTACTGGCCGGCTTTGCACGGCCACTGGATGAGCCTGGCGCAGCTGTCCTACTTCGGTTTCCTGATGGCCTTCGTCGCCCTGGTCTCCGCCTACGTGCGCCAGCCGCGGCCGTTGCACGCCGCGCAACTGCTGGGCCTGCTCGGGCTGCTGTGGATGCTGCCCAAGGTGTTCATCCTGCCCCATGCGCTGACCGTGATGACCAGCCTGGTGATGCTCACCCTGGCCGGCGCGGTGGCCCACGAGGCGTACCAGATGGCCTTCCGCGACGAGCTCACCGGCCTGCCCGGACGCCGCGCGCTGAACGAGCGCTTCCAGCGCTTGGGCCAGCAGTACGTGCTGGCGATGATCGACGTGGACCATTTCAAGAAATTCAACGACAGCCACGGCCACGACGTCGGCGACCAGGTGCTGCGCATGGTCGCCAGCCAGTTGCGTCGTACCGGTGGCGGCGGCAAGGCGTACCGCTATGGCGGCGAGGAATTCACCGTGGTGTTCGCCGGCAAGACCGTGGAGCAGTGCCTGCCTTACCTCGATGGCGTGCGTCAGGCCATCGAGGGTTACGCCATGCACCTGCGCGACCGTGGCAACCGCCCCAAGGACGACCGCCAGGGCCGCGGCAAGCGCGCCGGCAAGGAGGCGCAGACGGTCTCGGTGACCATCAGCGTCGGCGTCGCCGAGCGCGACGGCGAGCGGCGCAGCCCCGAGGAAGTCATCAAGGGCGCCGATGAGGCGCTGTACTCGGCCAAGAGCGGCGGGCGCAACCGCGTGGCCGTGCACGGGCAGTCGCGTCGCGGAGCGGTGCGCACCGCCTGAGCGGCCTGCGTTATGACCGCGCATTCAGCGCGTGCAGCGTGATTGTCCGCATCGTGGCGGGCCGTTAGGTTCGAGTTTTCCGCGCCACGCTGGCGCCCTGAACCGAACGGAGATTCGCGATGCCCGAGTACAAGGCCCCCCTGCGCGACGTGCGCTTCCTCACCGACGAAGTCTTCGACTTCACCGGCCGCTACGAAGCCCTCGGCGCCACCGACGCCACCCCGGACATGTTCGCCGCCATCCTCGAGGAAGGCGCGAAGTTCTGCGAGCAGGTCATCGCCCCGCTGAACCGCTCCGGCGACGAGGAAGGCTGCCACTTCGACAACGGCGTAGTGACCACGCCCAAGGGCTTCAAGGAAGCCTTCGCGCAGTACGTCGAGGCCGGCTGGAACGGCGTGTCCAGCGACCCGGAATTCGGTGGCCAGGGTCTGCCGCCGTCTCTCGGCCTGCTGGTCAGCGAGATGATCGGCGCGTCCAACTGCTCCTGGGGCATGTACCCCGGCCTGACCAAGGGCGCCATGGCCGCCATCCACGCCCACGGCACGCAGGAGCAGAAGGACACCTACCTGCCGCGCATGACCAGCGCGGTCTGGACCGGCACCATGTGCCTCACCGAGCCGCACTGCGGCACCGACCTGGGCATCATCAAGACCCGCGCCGTGCCCAATGCGGACGGCAGCTACGCGATCACCGGCACCAAGATCTTCATCTCCGCCGGCGAGCACGACCTCTCCGAGAACATCATCCACCTGGTCCTGGCCAAGCTGCCCGATGCACCGGCCGGCACCAAGGGCATCTCGCTGTTCATCGTGCCGAAGTTCAACCTCGATGCGAACGGCGAAGCCGGCGAGCGCAACGCCGTGGCCTGCGGCTCCATCGAGCACAAGATGGGCATCAAGGCGTCCGCCACCTGCGTGATGAACTTCGACGGCGCCCGCGGCTTCCTCATCGGCGAGGCCAACAAGGGCCTGGCCTGCATGTTCACCATGATGAACCACGCACGCCTGGGCACCGGCATGCAGGGCCTCTGCCTTGGCGAGACCAGCTACCAGGGCGCCGTGCGCTACGCCCAGGACCGCCTGCAGATGCGTTCGCTGACCGGCCCGAAGGCGCCGGAGAAGCCCGCCGACCCGATCATCGTCCACCCGGACGTGCGCCGCATGCTGCTGACCATGAAGGCTTTCAACGAAGGCAACCGCGCGCTGGCCTACTTCACCGCGCAACTGCTGGACATCGAGCACCTGTCCCAGGACGCCGAGGAGCGCGAGCGCGCCGCCAGCCTGCTGGCCTTCCTCACCCCGATCTGCAAGGCCTTCATGACCGAGAGCGGCCTGGAAGTCACCAACATCGGCATGCAGGTGTTCGGCGGCCACGGCTTCATCCGCGAGTGGGGCATGGAACAGCTGGTGCGCGACTGCCGCATCGCGCCGATCTACGAGGGCACCAATGGCATCCAGGCACTGGACCTGCTGGGCCGCAAGGTCCTCGGCAGCCAGGGCAAGTTGCTGATGGGCTTCACCAAGCTCGTCCATCAGCTCTGCCAGCAGCACGCCGAGCACCCGCAACTGAAGGCACAGGTTGCCCAGCTGTCGACGCTGAACAAGCAGTGGGGCGAGCTGACCCAGAAGGTCGGCATGGCCGCCATGAAGAACCCGGACGAAGTCGGCGCGGCCTCGGTCGACTACCTGATGTTCTCCGGCTACGTCACCCTCGGCTACTTCTGGCTGCGCATGGCGCTCGTCGCCCAGCAGAAGCTGGAAGAGGGCGCCAGCGAGGCGGCCTACTACCAGACCAAGCTGGCCACCGCCGAGTTCTACTTCAGCCGCCTGCTGCCGCGCGCGCAGGCTCACGTGGCAGCGGCGGAAGCCGGCTCCGAGGTGCTGATGCGCCTGTCGGCCGAGCAGTTCGCCCTGTAATCCGCGTGCCAGACAAGGAGGCCCGCTTCGTGCGGGCCTCCTCGTTTTTCGCTACATATTGTGACCAATCTATAGTTGTACGGTCACAACATGACGCTTAAAGTCTGAAAAGTTGTTGGAGTAAACTCCGGCGGCGTACCTTCGTGTACCTCCTATTCTGATACCGCTGGCTGCCAGATCAGCCGTCGTTTTCGTTCGAGGATCCATCATGGCTGACTACAAAGCTCCCCTGCGCGACATGCAATTCGTCCTCAATGAAGTCTTCGAGGTCGCCAACCTGTGGGCCGAACTGCCCGCCCTGGCCGAGACCGTCGATGCCGAGACCGCATCCGCGATCCTCGAAGAGGCCGGCAAGGTCACCGGCGGCGTGATCGCCCCGCTGAACCGCAGCGGCGACGAAGAAGGCTGCAGCTGGAGCGCCGAGGGCGTGAAGACCCCGGCTGGCTTCCCCGAAGCCTACCGCACCTACGCCGAAGGCGGCTGGGTGGGCGTGGGCGGCGCGCCGGAATTCGGCGGCATGGGCATGCCCAAGGTGATCGGCGCCCAGGTCGAGGAAATGGTCAACTCGGCCAACCTGTCCTTCGGCCTGTACCCGATGCTGACCGCCGGCGCCTGCCTGTCGCTGCTCAACCACGCCAGCGAAGAACTGAAGGCCAAGTACCTGCCGAACATGTACGCCGGCACCTGGGCCGGTTCCATGTGCCTGACCGAGCCGCACGCCGGCACCGACCTGGGCATCATCCGCACCAAGGCCGAACCCCAGGCCGACGGCAGCTTCAAGATTTCCGGCACCAAGATCTTCATCACCGGCGGCGAGCACGACCTGACCGAGAACATCATCCACCTGGTCCTGGCCAAGCTGCCCGACGCGCCGGCTGGTTCCAAGGGCATCTCGCTGTTCCTGGTGCCGAAGGTGATGGTCAACGCCGACGGCTCCCTGGCCGAGCGCAATGCCGTGTCCTGTGGCTCCATCGAGCACAAGATGGGCATCAAGGGCTCCGCCACCTGCGTGATGAACTTCGACGGCGCCACCGGCTGGATCGTCGATGCGCCGAACAAGGGCCTGGCTGCCATGTTCACCATGATGAACTACGAGCGCCTGGGCGTTGGCATCCAGGGCCTGGCTACCGGCGAGCGCTCCTACCAGAGCGCCGTGGAATACGCCCGCGAGCGTATCCAGAGCCGCGCGCCGACCGGCCCGGTCGCCAAGGACAAGGCTGCCGACCCGATCATCGTCCACCCGGACGTGCGTCGCATGCTGCTGACCATGAAGGCGCTGAACGAAGGCGGTCGTGCCTTCTCCAGCTACGTCGCCATGCAACTGGACACCGCCAAGTACAGCGAAGAGCCGACCACCCGCAAGCGCGCCGAGGAACTGGTCGCCCTGCTGACCCCGGTGGCCAAGGCCTTCCTCACCGACATGGGCCTGGAAACCACCATCCACGGCCAGCAGATCTTCGGCGGCCACGGCTTCATCCGCGAGTGGGGCCAGGAGCAACTGGTACGCGACTGCCGCATCACCCAGATCTACGAAGGCACCAACGGCATCCAGGCGCTGGACCTGATGGGCCGCAAGATCGTCGGCAGCGGCGGGGCCTACTGCAAGCTGTTTACTGACGAGATCCGTGCCTTCACCGCCTCGGCGTCCGCCGAGCTGGCCGAATTCACCGGCCCGCTGAACGCCGCCGTGCAGAACCTCGACGAGCTGACCGCCTGGGTCCTGGACCGCGCCAAGGGCAACCCGAATGAAATCGGCGCCGCCTCGGTCGAGTACCTGCACGCCTTCGGCTACACCGCCTACGCGTACATGTGGGCCCTGATGGCTCGCGCTTCGCTGGGCAAGGAAGGCCAGGACGAGTTCTACGCCAGCAAGCTCGGCACCGCGCGCTTCTACTTCGCCCGCCTGCTGCCGCGCATCCACTCGCTGAGTGCCTCGGTGAAGGCCGGCAGCGAGTCGCTGTACCTGCTGGACGCCGCGCAGTTCTAAGCGCTCGCTCTGAAAAGCCCCGCTCCGGCGGGGCTTTTTTATGGGGATATTTCCTTTCCGAAGGGCGCTAGTACGAATCCGTGTAAGCCAAAGCTTACAAACAGCGGTGGTGATCGGCGTCTTTCTGATAAAGGCTTCTGGCGGTAACCTTCTCCTCAGTCAGGACATTGCGCAGGAAGCGCCAAAGACAACACGGAAATATAGGGATTCCACCATGGATGGTGGCCTGCATGGACGTCAGGATATCGGTCTGCAAAACCCCGCTTCGCAAGAAGCGGGGTTTTTTCTTGCCTGCGCTTCCCGTAGGGCGAATAACGCGCCAGCGTTATCCGCCGCTGGTTGTCGGGACGGCGGATAACCTGTTCCAGGTTATGCGCCCTACGTAGAAACTCCGTGCGGGCGTGCGACCGCATCGATACCCATCAGCGATGTTGGGCGTCACACCGCCCCATCCAGCAACGAGCGCAGCAGCTCCACCGTCGGCTGCTGCCGTTGTGCATCGCGATACACCAGCCCCACGCTCAGTGGAATGCGCGGTTCGCTCAATGGCTTCCAGAGCAGGTCCTTGTGCGCATGCATCTGTCGCGCACGCCCCGGCAGCACGGTGGCGAAGCGGCTCTGCGGCAGGCTGTCGAGGATGCCGCCCATGTGGTTCAGCTCCGCCTGTACCCGTGGCCGCCGGCCGATGGCCGCCAGTTGTTCCTGCCAGATCTGCCGGGCACGGAATTCCTCGCCGAGCAGCAGCATCGGCAGCTCCGCCGCCTGGGCCAGCGAGACCTTCTTGAAGTCCTTCAGCGGATGCTCCGCCGGGATCACCAGTTGCAGCTCGTCCGGGTACAGCTCCACGCCGTGCAACGCCGGCTGGCGCGGCGGCAGGAAGCCGATGCCGATATCCAGCTGGCCGATCAGCAGGCGGCGCTCGATCTCCACTCCGGAGAGTTCGTAAATGCGCACCTGCACGTGCGGCTGCGCAGCGTGCAGGCGTTCCACCAGATGCGGTACCAGGCTCGCATTGACCGTCTGCAGTACGCCAATGGCCAGGCTGCGCGCACTCTGCCCACGGAAACCCCGCAGCGCCTCGCGGGCGCGCTCCAGGCCTTCCAGCAGCGGCACCGCATGGTTGTACAGCGTGTGTGCGGCGGCGGTCGGCAGCAGGCGCTTGCCGCTGCGCTGGAACAGCGCCACGTCGAGGTTCTGCTCCAGTTGGCGTATCTGCTGCGACAGTGCCGGCTGGGAAATCGCCAGGCGTTCGGCCGCGCGCCCGACATGGCCTTCCTCGTAGAGCGCGACGAAATAGCGGAGCTGGCGGAAATCCATAAGGTCTGCTTATCAACGAAACTGGAAAATCGAAATGGATAGTCAGCTATCCAGGCCACTACTCTAGCGCTTGTCCGCTGTCTCAGATGGGTAGACAAAGGTGGAAAGCATCGTCATCCAGGGCGTTTTCATAGGCAAAGTCGAAGAAAGCTGGGGAGGTCTGCTCAGCGATATCGACAAGCTGGAAGCGCATCAGGAAGTCTGGCTCGGCGCCGAAGGATTGCCGGGGGACGCACGGCCCGACCTGCGCCACGACGGCGGCCTGGACCGCGCGCTGCACCACTACCCGGCCGAGCACTACCGCCACTGGCGCAAGCAGCACCCGCAGACGCGCTGGCGACAGCCGGCCTTCGGCGAAAACCTCTCGACCTTCGGCCTCAATGAGCAGGAGGTCTGCATCGGCGACCTGTTCCGCTGGGGCGAAGCGCTGATCGAAGTGAGCCAGCCGCGCTCGCCCAGCTACCGCCTGGCGCGTCGCTGGAATCTCCCCGAGCTGCCGCAGCAAGTGCAGGAGCAGGGGCGCTGCGGCTGGTTCTACCGGGTGCGCCGCTCCGGCATGGTCGCCCCCGATGCACCGCTGGAGCTGGTGCAGCGGCACTACCCGCAGCTCAGCGTGGCGAGCCTGCTGGACTGGTACTTCGGCCACCCGCTGGAACGTACCGGCCTGCGCCTGATGATGGCCTGCGACGCGCTCTCCCTGCGCTGGCGCAAGACTGCCGCGCAACGCCTCACCAGTGGCGTGCTGGAAGACTGGACGGCCCGCCTGGCGGGCCCCGAATGTTCGGAGCAGGGCGGCCTGCAGAACTGAGCCGCACTATTCCGCAAATGCCCTCGCGCCCGCCCCCGGACGTCGTCTTGGTCCTGCGGGGCGGCTTTTATCCTCGCCGCCGAGCCTGTCACAGGGCTCGGCGGCGTTGTCATGCCGACGTAACACCGCGTTCCTAACCTTCCGCCGATAGCTTCTACTGACAACCCGAGCCGTCAGAAAGACGGCCGCGCGGAAGGAACCATCTGATGAGCGAGCGTTTCCAGGATTTCCACGACCGATTGGCCGCCTTCGACGACCAGGCGATCAACCCCTCCGGCAACCTGCCGATGAGCGAGATCATCGACGCCTCGCGCCGCCGCCTGTTGAAGAACAGCCTGGTGCTGGGCGCCGTCGGCTTCCTCGGCGGCGGCCTGTTCCCCGGACGTTCGCTGTTCGCCGCCGACGCCCCGGTGCCCACCGCGCTGCTGGGCTTCAAGGGCGTGCCGGTGCAGCAGGACCCGAAGTTCGACCGCGTTATCGTCGCTGACGGTTACACGGCTCGCCCGTTCTTCTCCTGGGGCGACGCCGTGGTGAGCGGCTCGCCGGCCTGGAAAGGCGACGCCAGCGAGGACTGGAAAGCCCAGGAACTGCAGGCCGGCGACAACCATGACGGCATGCACTACTTCCCCTTCCCCGATGCGCCGGAAAACCACGGCCTGCTGGTCATCAACCACGAGTACATCAACCCGACGCTGCACCCCAAAGGCCAGACCTTCGAGGACCGCCCTGATGGTTCGCGCGGCCGCCCGGAAGGCGAGGTACGCAAGGAAATCGCCGCCCATGGCCTGAGCGTGATCGAGGTGAAGAAGGACCCCGGCGGCCAGTGGCAGCGCGTCGAGGGCTCGAGCTACAACCGCCGCATCACCGGCAGCTCGCCGCTGGACCTGTCCGGCCCGCTGGCCGGCCACGACCTGCTGCGCACCGCCAGCGACCCCGAGGCCAAACAGGTGCTCGGCACCCTGAACAACTGCTCCATGGGCGTCACGCCCTGGGGCACCTACCTGGCCTGCGAAGAGAACTGGCACCAGTACTTCGTCAACCGCGACAAGGACGACTACGCCAAGCGCGTCTCGCACAAGCGCTACGGCCTGTCCAACGGCCAGTTCAGCAACTACTACGCCTGGGAAGCGGTGGATGCGCGCTTCGACGCCACGCCCAAGGCTGACCAGCCCCACGGCGGCCATGTCAACGAACCGAACCGCTTCGGTTGGGTGGTGGAGATCGACCCGTTCGATCCGACCTCCACGCCGAAGAAACGCACCGCCGTCGGCCGTTTCTGCCGTGAGTGTTCGACCCTCTCGCTGGGCGCCGACAACCGCATGGCGTTCTATTACGGCGACGACACCAAGGGCGAGTACATCTACAAATTCGTCCCGGCCGGCCGATACGACGCGAACAACCGCGCGGCGAACGTCGACCTGCTCGACGAAGGCACCCTCTACGTGGCCCGCTTCAATGCCGATGGCAGCGGCCAGTGGCTGCCGCTGGTGCACGGGCAGAATGGCCTGAGCGCCGAGAACGGCTTCGCCAGCCAGGCCGAGGTGCTGGTCAACGCCCGCGCCGCCGCCGACAAGCTGGGCGCCACGCCGATGGACCGCCCCGAGTGGGTCGCGGTGCAGCAGACCACCCGCGAGGTCTACGTCAGCCTCACCAACAACGATGCCCGCGGCAAGAAGCAGCCGGTGGACGCCGCCAACCCGCGCAAGGAAAACCTCCACGGGCAGATCCTGCGCTGGAACGAAGCCGGCGGCGATCCGACCGCCACCCGCTTCCAGTGGGAAATCTTCCTGCTGGCCGGCGAGCACCAGGGCGCCAGCGCGCCGGAGAACCTGATCGGTACCATCAACGGCGACATCTTCTCCTCGCCGGATGGCCTGTACTTCGACACCGCCGGGCGCCTGTGGATCGAAACCGACTACGACGATGACGTCCCGGCGATGCAGGCCATGGGCTGCAACCAGTTGCTCTGCGCCGACCCGCACAGCCGCGAAGTGCGGCGCTTCCTGGTCGGCCCGCGCGGCTGCGAGCTGACCGGCATCACCCAGACCCCGGACGGCAAGACACTGTGGGTGAACATCCAGCACCCGACCCTGAGCTTCCCGGCCAGCGACGGCAAGAGCATCCCGCGTTCCACGACGCTGGTAATCACCAAGGATGATGGCGGTGTGATCGGTACCTGATGGCGAGTGCTCCCTTGTAGGAGCGGGCCATGCCCGCGAACCGGCCGGCAGGCCGGAATCTGCCCTGCGCCGGCCTGAAAGACATGGCGCAGGGCTGGTCGCGGGTATGGGCCAGGCGCCCCGCCTTTCCTACAGGTCTGGCACCAAATTGATCTTCGCAGGAGCGAGCTTGCTCGCGAACCCCGTCCCCACGTGGAAACTCAAAGCTCGACCTCACCCCCGGCCAGCGCGCACAGCTCGGTGAAGTCGACGATCTCCGTCTCCCGCCCATCCACCCGGATCAACCCGTGCTTCTGCAGGCGGGTGAAGCTGCGCGAAACCGTCTCCACTGCCAGCCCCAGGTAATCGCCGATCTCGTTGCGCGACATGCTCAGGCGGAATCGCGTGGCGGAGAAGCCGCGCTCGCGGAAGTGCGCGGAAATGTTCAGCAGGAAGGCGGCGATGCGTGAGTCGGAGTTCAGCCGCGAGAGCAGCAGCTTCATCTGCTGATCCTCGCGAATCTTGCGGCTCATCATCAGCATGATCTGGTGCGACAGCCCCGGAATCTGCAGCGACAGCTCCTCCAGCTGGCTGAACGGAATCTCGCTGCACAGCGTGCTTTCCAGCGCCTGCGCGGACACCGGGTAGCTGCCTTCGCCCATCCCGGAGAAGCCGAAAATCTCGGTGGCGAAGTAGAAGCCGGTGATCTTCTCCAGCCCCTGTTCGTTGGTGGTGAAGGTCTTGATCGAACCGGAGCGCACCAGGTACACGCTGTGGAACGGGTCGCCCTGGCGGAATACGAAGTCCCCTTTGTGCAGCAGGTGCCCCGGCTTGATGATCGCCTCAAGCTCCATGACCTTGTCGTCGCTCAGGGTCGGCGGCGCCAGCCGGCAGTTCTTGCAGTACGGTTGCGGTTTGATCATCTGATTCATTCCTGTCCCCATGCGCCGCGCGCGAAGTGAAGCGGTCCTCGGGCGCATCGCCCCCACGTAAAACCATAGCAACTCAATGTGATCTGTCATCCGTCGGTTGGCCCGAAACGACGATGGCCAATGGTTTTTTCATACCGGCTTGACCCTTTCTTCACCGCGCCGCCCTCAGTCTCCACGACCATGCGCCAGGGGGTATCGGGGGAGACCGTCAACTCCGGGTGCAGCGACGTGACCGACGCGCGTCGATCCCGCTCATTTCCGGAGACAAACCCGTGAACAACAAACTGCCACAGATCACCCTGGCCTTCTGGGTGATGAAGATCTGCGCCACCACCCTGGGGGAAACCGCCGGCGACCTGCTGTCGATGACCCTCAATGTCGGCTATGCGATCAGTTCGCTGATCCTCATCAGCCTGTTCCTCGTCACCCTGGTCGGCCAGCTTGCCAGCAAGCGCTACGTGCCCTGGCTGTATTGGCTGGTGATCCTTTCCACCAGCACCGCCGGCACCACCATGTCGGACTTCATGGACCGCACGCTGGGCCTGGGCTACGCCACCGGCTCGGCGATCCTCATCAGCATCCTGGTGGCGATCTTCGCGGCCTGGCGCTTCAGCGGCACCTCGCTGTCGGTGGACAACATCCGCAGCTTCAAGGGCGAGATGTTCTACTGGATCGCCATTCTCTTCTCCAACACCCTGGGCACCGCGCTGGGCGACTTCCTCGCCGACGACTCCGGCCTGGGCTTCGCCGGCGGCGCGTTGCTGATCGGTAGCCTGATCGCCGTGGTGGTGGCGCTGCACTACTTCACCAGGTTGTCCTCGGTGCTGCTGTTCTGGGTGGCCTTCGTGCTGACCCGTCCGTTCGGCGCGACCCTGGGCGACGTGCTGACCAAGTCCCACGAGAAGGGCGGTCTGGACTTCGGCACCATCGGCTCCTCGGCCATCCTCGCCGCCATCCTGGTGGCGCTGGTGGTGGTGGTCAGCGTGCGGCAGAAGCGCGAGGAGCAGGGCAGCGCTGCGGTGCTGTCTTCCTGATGATCTGAAACGCACCCCGTCCGCAAAAGTGCGACGGGCTAGCCTTGTGAAATTTGTTCTGTTATTTTTCATGAAAAATAATCAGAACAATTTCACGAGGTAGCGATGTTCCTGCGTTCGCCCGAACCGGTCGGCACCTACTACGCCGGCGCCAACCCCGAGCTGATCCAGCCCCGCGAAGCCCTTCGCGAGCCGCTGGAGTGCGAAGTCCTGGTGATCGGTGCCGGTTTCAGCGGCCTGCACACGGCGCTGCAACTGGTCGAAGGCGGCCGCCAGGTCTGCATGATCGAGGCCAGCCGCATCGCCTGGGCCGCCTCCGGACGCAACGGCGGGCAGGCATTGCCGGGCTGGTCCAGCGACCTGGGCCCCATCGAGGACGACCTCGGCCACGAAGGCGCGCTGCGTCTCTGGCAGGGCATGCTCTGGGCTGCCCACGAACTGCGCGACCTGCCGCAACGCCATGGCTTCGACTGCGACTACCGCATCGGCCACCTGTGGACCGCCGTGCTGCCGCGCCGGGTTGGTTCGCTCTACGACTGGCAGGCCGAAGCCAATCGCCGCTGGGGCTACGAAGGCCTGCAGTTCATTCCCCGTGAAGACCTGCCGCAGTGGATCGCCAGCGACCGCTACCAGGCCGGCCTGTATGACCCGAATTCCGCGCACCTCAACCCGCTGAAACTGGCCTACGGCCTGGCAGGCGCCATCGAGCGCGCCGGTGGCCGCATCTTCGAGCAGACCCGCGCGCTGAGCTTCCGCGAGAGCGGCAATGGCTACGAAGTGACCACCGAGCATGGCAGCGTGCGCTGCGCCTCCCTGGTGCTGGCCTGCAACGCCTACATCGACGGGTTGGACCGCGACGTCTCCGAACGCATCCTGCCGGTGGGCACCTACCAGGTCGCCACCGCGCCGCTGGGCGAGGAACTGGCCCGCTCGCTGCTGCCGAAGAACTGCTGCGTCACCGACAACCAGTTCGTCCTCGACTACTTCCGCCTGACCCCCGATCATCGCCTGCTGTTCGGCGGCGGCTGCACCTACCTGGGCGGCATGCCTTCGGACATTCGCGCTGCCACGCGCCCCTATGTCGAGCGGGTGTTCCCGCAGCTCAAGGGTGTGGAGCTGGAATACGCCTGGGGCGGGCACATCGACTGCAGCATGCGGCGCACCCCGGACATCGGCCGGCGCGGCGACCTCTACTGGCTGCAGGGCTATTCCGGCCACGGCGTGCTGCCGAGCCTGGCCGCGGCCCACGCCGTGAGCGAAGCCATGGGCGGCCGCAGCGACGAGCTTGACCTCTATCAACGCATCCGCAATCCCGGGTTCCCCGGCGGCCAGCGCTTCGCCGCGCCACTGGAAGCCGTCGGCAAGGCCTGGTATCGATTACGGGATTTCATCTGATCCGGACCCCTGACATGACCCAGACGGTTGCCAACGAACACCTTGCCACGCTGATCCGCGACCTGCGCAAGCACAAGAACCTCACCCTGGGCGAGCTGGCCGAGCAGATCGGCCGCTCGGTGGGCTTCCTGTCCCAGGTCGAGCGTGGCCTGTCGCAACCAACCGTCGCCGACCTCACCGCCATCAGCGAAGCCCTGGGCGTACCGACCACCTACTTCTACGCCGGCGACACCCGCCGCGAGCGCGACTGGGTGACCCGGCCAAACGACCGCCGCACCCTGTACTACGCCGGCGGCGTCACCGACATCCTCGCCTCGCCGAACATGTCCGGCGGCTTCTCCCTGCTCGACAGCATCCTCGCCCCCGGCGCCACCAGCGGCGAAGGCCACCTGGACGACAGCTCGGAGCAGGGCGGCTTCGTCCTCGAAGGCGAGCTGACCCTCTGGTACGAGGACGACACCGTCACCCTGTACCCCAACGACAGTTTCCAGCTGCCGCCGCACAGCCAGTTCCGCTACGGCAACCTCACCGACAAACCAACCCGGGTGCTGTGGATCTTCACCTGATTTCCCAAGCCAGCCCGCGAGGGTTGGCTTGGGAAAACGATCCGGCCGCTCCCGCACAAAGGCCCCAGAGAACATCATGAACCGCCCGATGCATCCCGACCTGCTCAGCGAAGTCCGCGCCTTCCGCCAGCAATACCCGGACATCCGCTACGTCGACCTGATCTGCCTGGACATTCCCGGCCACTTCTACGGCAAGCGCTACCCCGTGGACATGCTGGAAAAAGTCGCCGCCGGCAGCCCGCTGAAACTGCCGCAGAACTGCGTGCTGCTGGGCGTGCAAGGTGGCCTGCACCCCATCGGCGACTACTGCTTCAACGACGGCGACCCGGATGCGCCGCGCCGCCTGATCCCCGGCTCGCTCAAGCCGGTGCGCTGGGAGAACCAGCCGCTGGGGCAGATGCTGATCAGCTCCGACGGCACCGAGGCACCCATCGAATTCGAGCCGCGCGAAGTGCTCGCCCGCGTCATGCAGCGCCTGGAGTCCAAGGGCATTCGCCCGGTGGTGGCCTTCGAGCTGGAGTTCTACCTGTTCGACAAGAAGCTGGATGCCGGCCTGCCGCAGTACCCGCGCGACCCGCTGAGCGACGACGAGGACGACCAGCCAAACATGCACATCGAGCGCCTGTCGCGCTTCTCGGATGTGCTCCATGAGATCGTCGAAGCCTCCCGCGAGCAGGGCGTGGACGCCAACGTCATCACTGCCGAGATCGGTCCGGGGCAGTTCGAGATCAACTTCGCCCACTGCGACGATGGCCTGCACGCCGCCGACCAGGCTGCGCTGTTCACCCGCGCGACCCGTGGCGTGGCGCTCAAGCACGGCTACCGCGCCAGCTTCATGAGCAAGCCTTACCTGCATGCGCCGGGCAGCGGCATGCACGTACACGTCAGCCTGTACGACCGTGACGGCAACAACCTGCTCGACCGCGACAACCAGCAGGCCCTGCGCCACGCCGTGGCCGGCTGCCTGGAACTGCTGCCGCACTGCATGCCGATCTTCGCCGCCAACCACAACGCCTACCGCCGCTATGGCTCCCGCGTGAACGCCGCGAGCAAGGCCAGCTGGGGCTTCGAGGACCGCGATGCATGCATCCGCATTCCCGAATCCGATGGCAGGAACCTGCGCATCGAGCACCGCCTGGCCGGCGCCGACGCCAACCCCTACCTGGTGCTCGCGGCGATCCTCACCGGCATGGAGCACGGGCTGGAATCCCGCCAGGAGCCGATCCCGCCGCTGAACGAAGACCGCGCCAGCGGCATCGATTTCCCCCGCGACATGCTCGGCGCCGTCGCCGAGATGGAAGACCACCCGGTGGTCAAGGAAGGCCTGGGCAGCGAGTTCGTCTTCGTCTACTGCGAGAACAAACGCCACGACCACCTGGATTTCATGAACGAAGTCAGCGCGCGGGAGTACCGCTGGTTCCTCTGAGAGCCCGAGGCCAACATTGATCTTCGGACTTTGTAGGAGCGAGCCGAGGTCCCCGGCGAACGCTGATCCCGGCGCCATGCCGAACGGCTCCCTCTCCCTCTGGGAGAGGGCTGGGGTGAGGGTGGCTCACGCACGGACTCCACCTGTAGGAGCGTTCCATGGATGCGATCGCGGGCATGGCCCGCTCCTGCAGGGAGCACCAGATTCTCTGAACCCGCTCCGCTGCCCGGCGGTCCATTCCATGCAAGAGGCAATCTCACAAGGAGCCACCGCATGGACCTCATCCGCATCCTCATCGCCATCCTTCTGCCGCCGCTGGGCGTGTTCCTCCAGGTCGGTTTCGGCGGAGCGTTCTGGCTCAACATCCTGCTGACGCTGCTCGGCTACATCCCCGGCATCGTCCACGCCGTGTACATCATCGCCAAGCGCTAACCCGCCCGGCTGCCCTCCCAGAAATGCTCCGCCAGCATCCGCAGCTCCGCCGACAGTTCCGCCATGCGCGCTGCGCTGCGCTGGCAGGTGCCGACCTTCGCCGCGTTGCTGTCGGCCGAGCCGCGAATGGCGTGCAGGCTGCGCTGCACGTCCTCGCTGGCAGCGCCCTGTTCCTCGATGGCTTCGGCGATCTCCAGGCTCATCCGCTGGATCGCCGAAACCTGCTCGCTGATGCGTTCCAGCGTTCCTGCCGCCTGGCCTGCCTGGGCCAGGCTGGCCACCGCCTGGTCGCAGCAATGCCATAGCGCCCGCACCGAATCCTCGGCGCCCTGCTGAAGGTTGCCGACCAGCGACTGGATGTCCCGCGCGGAATGCTCCGTGCGCGAAGCCAGCGCGCGAACCTCGTCGGCGACCACCGCGAAACCGCGTCCGCTTTCCCCGGCGCGCGCTGCCTCGATGGCGGCGTTCAGCGCCAGCAGGTTGGTCTGCCCGGCGACATCGCGGATCACCTCGAGCATCCGCGAGATCGCCTCGCTGTGTTCCTTCTGTTGCTCCACCGCGGCACTGGCCGCGCGCACGCCGGCTTCCAGCGCAGCGAGTTGCCCGCGCGTGCCGTGCACATCCTGATGCCCTGACTGGGTGATGCGCTCGCTGCACTGCGCCGCCACCGCGCTGTGCTGCGCGTGACGGGCCACTTCCTGGACGCTCTGCGCCAACTGCTGCATGGCGATGGCGACCTGCTCGGTCTCGCGCTGCTGCAACTGAGAAGCGGCGCTGCCACCGGCCATGGCGTCGGCCAGTGCGGCGGAGTGCTCGGCCAGCTGCAGGGATGCGTCGGCCATGCGCCCGACCACCGCGGCGGTCTCCGCCTCCAGCATGCGCAAGGCGAAATCCAGCTCGCCGAATTCGTCCGCGCGGCCCGAATAGAGCTGCTGGCTCAGCGGGTTGTCGGCAATCTTCCGTGCGCGCCCGAGCAGCGCGCCCAGCGGTTGCAGGCGCAGTACCAGCCAAGTGCCTGATGCGCCCAGCGCCAACAGGAAGGCCAGTGCAGTCAGCTTGGGCAGCAGCAGCGCGAGAAGAGCGCCGCCGGCCTGCGCCAGCAACAGGCCGAGCAGCAACTGGAGCACCAGCGGCACGCGCGGGCGACGCAATGTCCTGCCCTGGCGCATGCGCGCATAAAGGCGCTCCGCCGCGTCGATCTGCTCGGCACCGGGACGGGTGCGCACCGACTGGTACTCCACGACCTTGCCGCCATGGCGGATCGGCGTGACGAAGGCGCTGACCCAATAGTGGTCGCCGTTCTTGCAGCGGTTCTTCACCAGGCCCATCCAGCTGCGCCCGGCCTGCAAGGTCTGCCAGAGGTGGGCGAAGGCGGCGGGTGGCATGTCCGGATGGCGCACGCGGTTGTGGTTGAAGCCCACCAGCTCCTCGGCCTCGAAGCCGCTGACCTGAATGAAGTCCGGGTTCACATGGGTGACCGCGCCCTTGAGGTCGGTAGTGGAGAGGATGTTGGCATTGACCGGCACGTCTACCTGGCGCCCGGTGACGGGCATGTTGAGCTTCATCGCTGGTGCTCCAGGCGGGTCTGGAAGAGTTGCTCCGGCGCCAGCGGCTTGCTGAACAGGAAGCCCTGGGCGTGGCGGCAGCCTTCGGCGCGCAGGAAGTCCAGGTGCTCCTGGCGCTCCACGCCCTCGGCCACCACTTCCAGGCCGAGGCTGTGGCCCAGGCCGATGATTGCCCGGCAGATGGCGCTGAGCTCTGGGTCGTCCGGCACGCGGGTGATGAAGCTGCGGTCGACCTTGAGGATGTGCAGCGGGTAGCGCTTGAGATAGCCCAGCGAGGAATAGCCGGTGCCGAAGTCGTCCAGCGCCAGGCGCACGCCCTCGGCGGCCAGTTCGCGCAGGCAGGCGAGGGTTTCCGCGCCGTCCTGCATCAGCAGGCTTTCAGTGATTTCCAGCACCAGGCTGCGCGGCGACAGGCCGCTCTCCGCGAGAATCTGCTGCACCCGCGCGGCGAATCCCGGCTGCTGCAGTTGCCGGCTCGACAGATTGACCGAGCAGTACAGGCTGCGATGCCCCTGGCTCTGCCACAGCGCCGTCTGCCGGCAAGCCTGGCGCAGCACCCAGTCGCCGACCGGGACGATCTCGCCGGACTCCTCCAGCGCCGGGATGAAGTCCAGCGGCGAGATCGACTGGCCGTTGTGCTTCCAGCGCAGCAGCACCTCCACCGCTTCCCAGTGTGGCGAGTCGCGGTCGAGGCGGACGATGGGCTGATAGTGCAGGCTGAATTCCTCGCGGCGCAGTGCCTGGGCCAGTGCGCTTTCCAGGTCCAGCCGGCGCTGCGCCTCGGCCTGCAGCTCCAGGCTGAAACGCGCGTACTGTGCCTTGCCGGCTTCCTTGGCGCGGTACAGCGCAAGGTCCGCGGCCTGCAGGGTGTCGATGGCCTGGCCGTCGGTCATCAGCCCGGTGATGCCGATGCTGGCGCTGACCACCAGTGTGCGGCCATCCACGTGCAGCGGCTGGCGCAGGCAGTCGAGCATGCGTTGCGCGACCTGCTCGGCGTCGACCAGGCTGGCCAGGTCGTCCAGCAGCACGACGAACTCGTCGCCGCCGAAGCGCGCCAGGTGATCGCCCGGCCGCAGACAGCGCAGCAGGCGCTGGGAGACTTCCACCAGTACGCGGTCACCGACGGCGTGGCCGAGGCTGTCGTTGATCAGCTTGAAGCGGTCCAGGTCGATGAACAGCAGGCCGGACTCGCGTGCGCCGGGGCGGCGCTGGCGCATCAGGGCCTGTTGCAGCAGTTCGTCCAGGCGCAGGCGGTTGCCCAGGCCGGTGAGCGGGTCGTGCCGCGCCGCGTGGCTGAGCTGGTGCTCGCTGGCCTTGTGCTGGCTGATGTCGGTCTGCGAGCCGGCCATGCGCCCGTCGGTGACCACGCCGCGCGCCAGCACCCAGAGGTAATTGCCGTCGCGCTGGCGGATGCGGTACTCGTGGCTGAGCAGCGCGCTGCTGCCGCGCAGGTGCGTGTCGATGGCCTTGCGCAGGCCGGGCAGGTCGTCCGGGTGCACGCGGGCGAACCAACTGGTGCTGCCTTCGCCGAGGTTGTCGCGGGTCAGGCCGAGCATGCGCGCCCAGCGCTCGGAGACGTAGAGGCGGTCGTTGCCCAGGTCCCAGTCCCAGATACCGTCGTTGGCGCCACGCAGGGCGCGGGCATAGCGCGCCTCGCTGTCCTCCAGCGCCTGGCGCTGGGCCGCGCCGTAGGTGTCGATGGCCAGCGACATGTCGAAGAACACTCGTTTGAGCAGGCTGGCGTAGGTCCTGGCTTCCGGGGCATCGCCCATCAGGTCTGCGAGCATCTGATCCAGGTACAGGCGATACGCACCCAGGTACCACTTCAGCTCGACGCCGACCTGCTGGTGCACCAGCCCGATGCGCAGGCGGTCGCGCACGTAATCGGCGTCCTGCGGGGCATCCCAGAGCTGGCGGTAGTATTCGAACTGGCTGCATTTCAGCCGCGCCAGCGTCGCCGGCTCGGCGAGGATCGCTCCCAGCGGCGGGTAGTGGCGCAGGTGGTCGTAGAGCTGCTCGATGAAGCGCTGGTGGCAGCCTTCCAGTTCGGCGGCGCGGCCATGGAGATGGCAGCCATCCTCCTCGCGCCACTCCAGGTAACTCAGGCGCTGATCGACTTCCATCGTCGACAGGCCGATGCGCTCGAGCACGCTCTCGAGCTTCGGTCCCAGGCCCATGTTCGGCTCCTTGCGGGTCTGCTGTTTTTGTCGGGCATGAAAAAAGCGCCGGCTCGTCGTCCCGTCGAAATCGACGGCGACCAACTCGGCGCTTTGTCTTGCAGGCCCACAAGTCCTGCCCGGCAAAGCCAGCTTCCGCAATGGCGGAACGCGGGTGGTTTGTCTTTTACACCAGGGGGCGGGGCCCCGACAACTCTTGCAGCGCGCCGCTCAGGCGCTGCCGCAGCTCGCCCAGCTCGCGGGAGCGGAAGGCATGCCGGGTGCGCTCCAGCACACCGATGGCATCGGCCAGCAGCGCGGTGATCTTCCCGGTCTCGCCCAGCGGTGCGTCCTGGAACCAGCGGCACAGCGGCGCCTGCTGGCAGTCACAAGGGCCTTCCATCACGCCGCAGCGCAACTCATAGGCGGCCAGCAGGGCACGAACCTGACGGGCCAGCGCCGGGTCCTCGGACGCGACAAGCAATTGGACGGGATGCCGGTGGAGAGTCATGAGGGGATCACTCATATCAGGGAGATGCCAATTTAATGGCTAATGGCTATCTGATATTGACCCCTGTCATAGGCTGAGGCGGCTTGCGCCAGGGAGTCGACGGTTGGTGTGAAGTGTCTCGCATTGCGATGCCGGTAAATTGCCAGGAACGCGCGGTAAACGCGGGGCGGATAACCTGGGACAGGTTATCCGCCATACCCTTGGCGGCGGATAACGTTGGCGCGTTATGCGCCCTACAGACAGGGAGAGCAGGGAAAACGTACCGGCTGACACCGAGGTTACTTCTCGCTCCGAACGGTCCCCTCTCCCGCTTGCGGGAGAGGGCTAGGGTGAGGGGCCTTTGATCCTGTAGGTGCGGACTTGTCCGCGATGCTCATTGGGTAGGGCGTGAAGCGATGGGTATCGCTTCGCTCCACGCCATCCTACGAAGTGCGCAGGAGTAGTATCAGTGCAGCGAACGCACCTGGTTTTCCATGATGCGCACCGCATCGGTCCAGCGCACCCAGACCTTGCCCTGCCAGTCCATCACGCTGGTCGGCTGGCCCTCGATCTGCTCCATGCGCCGGCGCGGCAGGTGCGGGTTGTGCTGCTGCGCATCGCGCAGGGCCGGCAACACCTCGGTGCTGATCCACTGCCGCAGGCTGCGATTCTCCGGGTGATAGAAGTGCACCAGCAGCAGCGCGTAGAGGCCGCTTTCACTGACCAGATAGAGCTTTTCTTCGCACCCGGCGAGGTGCTCATGACGAAGCTGGTCCGGATCGAGCTTACTGGTGACTCGTTCGCCCAGATGGCTGTTGGTCAGCTTGGCCAGATCGCGCAGAACGAACCACGCCTGGCGCTCGATGAGCAGCCCGCGCAGACGACGGTTGTAGCGTTGGAACACAGTGGGAATCAGGCCTTCGTCGGCCGACATCGAATCGGAAAACTTCATGCTGTCTCTCCATGTACGTCCAGAAGCCGCCGCCCGAACAACCACAGAGGGAGGCGGACCGTGCAAGGGTGGAATACCGAGACATGTGATAAGCCCGGCCGGGCCGAAGCCCGCCTTACACGGTCCGCCATGGACTGCCAGAAGACGCTGACTCTTACAGCCAGCGACATCCGCCATGGCGCGTGTAATGCCTTTCACATGTCTTCAGGATTCCACTCCTGGCCACAGCAAGCCGTGGCAGGCAGAACGCTACGCAGAGGCCTTGTAGGACAGCAACGCAGTTGCGGTGTAGGGGGATTCGGTAAATACCGTACCGCGGCGGTGAACCTCCAGTTCAAGCCCACAAGAACAGCGCTCGTCGGCTTTCCTCCAGAGCAAATTGACTGACTTAAAGAGTGGTGTGTATGGTACACACTGCAGAGTCGCCGGGAGGGCGAGGATGCGCAGCAGGGAAATTATCGAACTGCTGATCGAGGATGGTTGGCTGGAGATCGGCTGCAACGGTCGCCACCACCAGTTCAAGCATCCTGACAAGCCCGGCAAGGTCACCGTGCCGCACCCCAAGGCGAGCCTGCCCAAGGGAACGGTGAACAGCATCCTCAAGCAGGCCGGTTTGAAACCCTGCCGGTCTGACACCACCCATTGAGCTGCGCTACGCCGTAGCGGGAGCCACCCTATGAAATTTCCCGTCGTGCTCCACAAGGACCCGGACAGCGACTACGGCGTCACTCTTCCCGACGTTCCCGGCTGCTACTCCGCCGGCTGTACCGTCGACGAGGCTTTGGATAACGCCAAGGAAGCGCTGGCCCTGCATTTCGAAGGCCTGGTGGCCGATGGCGAAGAACTGCCCCAGGCGCAGTCCATCGACCAGCACTTGGCCAACTCGGACTACGCCGGCGGCGTCTGGGCCGTAATCGAATTCGACGTCACGCCCTACCTGGGAAAAGCCGTACGCTTCAACGCCACACTTCCCGAACACCTGCTGCAACGCATCGACGACCGCGTCAGCAAGGATCAGCGCTATAGCTCCCGCTCCGGCTTCCTCGCTACCGCCGCGTTGCGCGAGCTGGCGCAATCCTGATCGCTGAACGACAGAAACGAAAAAGCCGCGCATTCGCGCGGCTTTTTGCTGAAAGGGTGGTGGGCCCACACGGACTTGAACCGTGGACCAAAGGATTATGAGTCCTCTGCTCTAACCAACTGAGCTATAGGCCCCCAGAAGGCGGGCGGATTATACCGGGGCGTTCTGGCTTGCGCCAACCGGATGCAGCGGGACCAGGAAGCGGTTGGCAAAGGCGTCGGCCGGTAGCGGCGCGCTCAGCGCGTAACCCTGGATCTGGTCGCAGCCTTCGGCTTCGAGGAAGCGTTCCTGGGCTTCGTGCTCCACGCCTTCGGCGATCACCGTGAGGTTCATGCTGCGCCCCAGGGCAATGATGGCGCGGGCGATGGCGGCGTCGTGGGGGTCGTCCGGCAGGCCATGGACGAAGGACTGGTCGATCTTCAGGGTGTCCAGCGGCAGCTGCTTCAGGTAGCTGAGCGAGGAGTAGCCGGTGCCGAAGTCGTCGATGGCCAGTTGCACGCCCAGGTGCTTGAGGCTGTGCAGGATCGACAGGGCCTCCTCGGTCTGGTGCATGAGGAAGCTTTCGGTGATCTCCAGTTGCAGGCGCGAGGACTGCAGGTTGTAGTGGGCGAGCAGTTCGCGGATGCGTTCGACAAGGTTGGTCTGGCGCAGCTGGGCGCCGGCGAGGTTGACCGAGAGCGGGCCGAAGGCGGCGTGGCTGTCCTGCCAGCGGCTCATCTGCCGGCAGGCTTCGCGCAGCACCCAGTCGCCCAGCGGCAGGATCAGGCCGTTTTCCTCGGCCAGAGGGATGAAGCGATCCGGAGAAATCGCGCCGAATTGCGGATGCTTCCAGCGGATCAGCGCTTCTGCTCCTACAAGCTGCCCGCTCGCGAGGGACAGTTTGGGTTGGTAGTAGAGCTGGAGCTGGTCGCTTTCCAGGGCGCGGCGCAGTTCGTGCTCCAGGGCCATGCGTTCGGTGGCCTGGAAGGTCAGTTCGCGGGTGTAGAACTCGACGCGGTTGCGGCCCTGGGCCTTGGCCCGGTACATGGCGGCATCGGCGTTCTTCACCAGGGTGGCGACGTCGCCACCGTCGCTGGGGTAGAGGCAGATACCGATGCTGGCGCTGACGAAGAACTCCTGTTCGCCGGCGATGAACGGTTTGTCGAAGCAGACCAGCAGCTTGTTCGCCACGTGCTCGGCGTCCAGCGCGTGGTGCAGGCCGGGCAGCAGGATGATGAATTCGTCGCCGCCCTGGCGGGCCACGGTGTCGACGTCGCGCAGTTGCTCGCGCAGGCGGGTGGCGATGGATTTCAGCAGCAGGTCGCCCACCGGGTGGCCGAGGCTGTCGTTGATGTGCTTGAAGCGGTCGAGGTCGAGGAACAGTACGGCGCCCTGGTGATCGTCTTCCTGGGCTTCCTTGAGCGAGGCGTTCAGGCGGCTTTCGAACAGCAGGCGGTTGGGCAGGCCGGTGAGCGGGTCATGGTGGGCCTGGTAGTCGAGCCGCGCCTGGGCGTACTTGAGCGTGGAGATGTCGGCGAACACGCCGACGTAGTGGGTCAGTTCGCCGTCGGCGTTGCGTACGGCGCTGACGGTCAGCCACTCCGGGTACAGTTCCTGGTTCTTCCGCCGGTTCCAGATCTCGCCCTGCCAGTGGCCTTCGGCGTTGAGCTGGTGCCAGAGGGCGACGTAGAAGCTGGTGTCATGCTGGCCGGAGGCAAGCAGGCGCGGCGAGTTGCCGAGGGCTTCCTGTTCGCTGTAGCCGGTGATTTCGCTGAAGGCGCGGTTGACTGCGACTATCTGCTGGTGCGCGTCGGTGATCATCACGCCTTCGGCGGTGCTTTCGAAGACGGTGGCGGCGAGGCGCAGTTTTTCCTGCATCTGCTGCTGCTCGGTGATGTCCCGGGCGATGGTCAGCATGCAGTCGTCGTTGCCGATGGTGATGCGGTGGGCGGACAGCTCGCACAGGCGCAGGCTGCCGTCGCGGGTGCGAATCTGCGCGGTGAAGTCCGGGGCGCTGGAAGCGTTGTCGAGGATGCCCAGCAGCTTGCTGCGGTCGGCCGGGTTGGCCCACAGGCGCAGGTCCAGTGTGGAGCGCTCGGCAGCTTCTTCGCGGCTGTAGCCGGTGATGCGGGTGAAGCCCTGGTTCACTTCCACCAGCCGGCCGTCGCTGATGCGCGAGATGAGCATGCCGTCGGGGGAGGCGTGGAAGGCCTTGGCGAACTTTTCCTCGGAGACGCGCAGCTGCTCCTGGGTTTCCTTGACCTGGGAGATGTTGCGCACCACCACCACCAGCGCCGGGGTGTCGTCGAGGACGATGTGCTGGGCCGAGAGCAGGGCGGTGAAGCGCGTGCCGTCGCGGCGGTTGAGCGGAATCTCGACGTTGTTCAGCGGCTCGCCCTGGAGGCGCGCGAGCATCGCCGGGCCCATGCCCGGTTCGCCCCAGATGCCCAGCTCGGTGGAGGTCTTGCCCAGCGCCTCGCTGGCGGGGATGCCGATCTGCTGTTCGAAGGTGCTGTTCACCGCGAGCAGCTGCCCGTCGACGCGGCGGGCGAGGACGATGATGTCCGGGCAGTGGTGGAACACCGAGGCGAATTTCTGTTCGGACAGGCGCAGGGCCTGCTCGGTGTGCATGGCGTCGGTGATGTCGATCATCAGGCCGCGCAGGATCATTTCGTCGTCATGGTGGATCAGCGTGACGATGTCGCGAATCCAGACGATCCGCCCGTCGGCGGCGAGCATGCGGTAGTCGAAGCTGTGGTTGCGCCCGGCCTGGCTTTCGCTGAGGCAGAAATGGATGGCGCGCTCGGCGTCTTCCGGGTGCAGGGTGCGCTGCCAGAAGCCGGGTTCCAGCCAGTCCTTGATCGGGTAGCCGAGCAGCCGCTGGGCGTGAGGCGAGACGTAGGTGAAGCGGTTTTCCGCCAGGCGCATTTCCCAGGCGATGGCGGTAAGGCTTTCCACCAGGCCGCGGTAGTGCTGTTCGCTGTCGCGCAGGGCCTGTTCGAGCTTCTCGCGGCGCTGCATCTCGCCGCGCAGGCGGCGGTTCATGGTGAACAGCACCAGCAGGGTGATGGCGGTCAGGAGGGCAATGGGGACGGCGATTTCCAGGACTTCGCGCCACACCGAGCGGCGATCCAGCAGGCCCCCGACCCAGGGCGCCTGGAGGGCATCGATCTGCTCGACGGTCAGGTCGGCCAGTACCTTGTCGATGATGCCGGCGAAGATCGCCTGGTCCTTCGGCACGCCCATTGCCAGTTGGTAGCGATAGGGCGTTTCGCCGCTGATCTGCAGGCCGTCGAGCTTGAGCTGGCGCAGGTTCCAGACGGCGGAGGCGAGATCGCCGACGAATGCATCCACCTGCCCGGTGGCCAGGGCCTGCAGGCCGGCGGCGACGCTCGGCAAGGGTTGCAGGTTCAGGTCGGGGTGCTTGGCGGTCAACAGTTCGTGAGCCGCGTAGTTGGCCACGACGCCGACCTTGAGCCCGTAGAGTTCCTTGAGGCCGCCGGGGGCCGGGCCGTCCTTGCGGGCAAGGATGATGATCGGAAAATCGAGGTAGGGGCGGGTGAAGGTCAGGTAGTCGAGGCGCCTGGGCGTAGCCATGACGCCGGGCAGCAGGTCGATGCGGTTGTCGCGCGCCTGTTGCAGGACTTCGCTCCAGCTGGCCGGTTCGACCGGCTGCAACTTCACCTTGAGTTGTTGGCTGATGAGCTGCACATAGCTGGCAGCGAGCCCCTGGTAGCGGCCCTCGGTGTCACGGAATTCAAAGGGTGGCCAGGAGGTATCGACGCCCAGGCGCAGGCTGGGATGTGCCTGCAGCCACTGCTGCTCCTCGGGCGTGAGGCTCAGCGCGAATGCCTGTCCCGCCCAGAATGCGAGGCACCACAGTAGAACTGCCTGCAGACGCGGCATGAAGGGCCTCATTCCAGGGGGGACTATGCCGAAGTGTAGACGTGGCACTTTGCCCGATGGAAGGCCCAAAGAAAAACCCCCGGTTTTGGCCGGGGGTTCTTCGTCACTCGTCGAGGAAGGAGCGCAGATGCTCGCTTCGCGACGGGTGGCGCAGCTTGCGCAGCGCCTTGGCTTCGATCTGGCGGATACGCTCACGGGTTACATCGAACTGCTTGCCGACTTCCTCGAGGGTGTGGTCGGTATTCATGTCGATGCCGAAGCGCATGCGCAGGACCTTGGCTTCGCGAGCGGTGAGGCCGGCGAGGACTTCGCGGGTGGCTTCCTTGAGGCTCTCGCTGGTCGCCACTTCGATCGGCGACTGCATGGTGGAGTCCTCGATGAAGTCGCCCAGGTGCGAGTCTTCGTCGTCACCGATCGGCGTTTCCATGGAGATCGGTTCCTTGGCGATCTTCAGGACCTTGCGGATCTTGTCTTCCGGCATGTCCATGCGTTCGCCCAGCTCTTCCGGGGTCGGTTCACGGCCCATCTCCTGCAGCATCTGGCGGGAGATACGGTTGAGCTTGTTGATCGTCTCGATCATGTGCACCGGAATACGGATGGTGCGGGCCTGGTCGGCGATCGAACGGGTGATCGCCTGGCGAATCCACCAGGTGGCATAGGTCGAGAACTTGTAGCCGCGACGGTATTCGAACTTGTCCACCGCCTTCATCAGGCCGATGTTGCCTTCCTGGATCAGGTCGAGGAACTGCAGACCGCGGTTGGTGTACTTCTTGGCGATGGAGATCACCAGACGCAGGTTCGCCTCCACCATCTCCTTCTTCGCACGACGGGCTTTCGCCTCGCCGATGGACATGGAGCGGTTGACGTCCTTGATCTCGGCAACGGTCAGCTGCGAGCTGGTTTCCAGGTCGACCAGCTTCTGCTGGTTGCGCAGGATGTCGTCACGCAGGCGCTCGATGGCCTCGGCGTACTTGGGCTTGCCCTTGAGTACGGAGTCGACCCAGGCGGTGTCGGTTTCGTGGCCGGGGAACTGGCGCAGGAAGTCGGCACGCGGCATGCGGGCATCACGCACGCACAGCTGCATGATGGCGCGTTCCTGGCGGCGGACGCTGTCCAGCGCATCGCGGACCTTGGCGACCAGCACGTCGAACTGCTTGGGCACGAGCTTGATCGGCATGAACAGTTCGGCCAGGGCGACCAGTTCTTCGGTCGCCTGCTTGCTGCCACGGCCGTGCTTCTTCAGGGCCTTCTTGGCTTTTTCCAGCTGCTCGGAAACGGCGCCGAAACGACGAGCGGCTTCTTCCGGATCCGGACCGCCGTCGCCTTCTTCTTCCTCGCTGTCGCCGTCGGACTCTTCGTCCTCTTCGTCCTTATCCTTGTCCTTGGCTTCGGCGTCGTCTTTCAGGCCGACCGGCTCGACTTCTTCGGCCGGCAGGGTGCCGTCATCCGGGTCGATATAGCCACTGAGGACGTCAGACAGGCGACCACCTTCGGCGACGATGCGGTTGTACTCTTCGAGAATGCCGTCCACCGCGCCCGGGAACTGGGCGATGGCGCTCATGACCTCGCGGATGCCTTCCTCGATGCGTTTGGCGATTTCGATCTCGCCTTCGCGGGTCAGCAGTTCCACGGTACCCATTTCACGCATGTACATGCGCACCGGGTCGGTCGTGCGGCCAACGTCGCTCTCTACCGCAGCGAGGGCGGCAGCAGCTTCTTCGGCGGCAGCTTCATCGGTATCGGTTTCCGCCAGCAGCAGGGCATCCGCATCCGGGGCTGTCTCGAATACGTTGATCCCCATGTCGTTGATCATGCGGATGATGTCTTCTACCTGTTCCGGATCAGAGATATCCTCCGGCAGGTGGTCGTTGACCTCCGCGTAAGTCAGGTAACCCTGCTCACGACCACGGGTGATCAACTCTTTGAGACGAGATTGCTGTTGCGCTTTTCCGGACATAACACCCTATCCACTGAAGGTCTTGGCGGGCTGAAATAAGCCGAGGATTATACCAGATTCGAGGCTTCAGGCGCCAGTTCAGCTCTGGCTGCCTGTTGAAGAGGGGGTGCTGTAGTGCTCCCGCAGTAACGCTTTCTCTTCGTCGGTCAGTTCACTGGGGTTCTTTCGCAGCACACTGTGCAGGCGGGCTTCGCGGCTGCTGAGCAGTTGGTTGTGTGCAAGTGTAGTAATGGTGTCGACGAACTGCTTTTCAAGATTGCCGTCATCGATCAGCCATTCTTTCCCCGCCAGCACCTGCAGCAGGCGCCCTTGGGGTGTTCCGTGCCAGCGCGCGATGAGGTGCATCGAGCTCTGTTTCGGATTCTTCTGCAACGCTTCGACCAGGGCTGCGAGCAGTTGCGAGTAGGTCTGTCCCTCGTTGGAGAAGTGGCTCGCATCCTCGACGCTCTGCGCCAGTTGAGGATGGTGCAGCAGGGTGCGCAGCGCGGTCAGTGTCGGCGATTCGACGCTGATCTCGGTACGTGGCTGGCGCGGCGTAAAGTCGCCTTTCTTGCCCTTGCCGTCCCATTTGCGATCGCCCTTCCAGGGCTTCTTGCCCTGCTTGGCGCCGCCGTTGCCGGCGGAAAATTCCTGCGGAGCCTCGAAGTAGCTCGAAGCATCCTGGTAATGACTGTCGCCATGCTCTGCGAACTGGCCGGCGAACTGGCCCATGTCGTAGTCGGCGTACTCGTGGGCGTGCTGATCCGTGCCTTGTGCCTTGGTCGGAGCGGGCGCATGGCTGGGCTTGCCCTGGCCGGTGAGGCCCGAGCGCGGGGCGCTGATCTGGCTGAGCGCCTCGGCGGACAGCCCGGTGATCTCGCCCAGACGCTGGCGCATCAGCAGGCGCAGGGTGTTGCCGGGAATCTTTTCCAGCAATGGCCCGGCCAGGGTCGCCAGGTGCGCCTTGCCTTCCAGCGTGCTGGGGTCGGCTTCCTGGGTCAGTTGCTGGAAGAAGTAGTCCGCCAGCGGCTGGGCCTGGTGGGCCAGGCGTGCGCGGAACGCGTCCGGGCCTTCGGCGCGTACCAGGCTGTCCGGGTCCTCGCCCTCGGGCAGGAACAGGAAGCGCACCTTGCGCCCGTCCTGCAGGTTGCTCAGCGCCGACTCCAGTGCGCGCCAGGCAGCATTGCGGCCGGCCTGGTCGCCGTCGAAGCAGAAGAGGATGTTCGGCACGATGCGGAACAGCCGCTTGATGTGTTCTTCGCTGGTGGCCGTGCCCAGCGTGGCGACCGCATTGCGGATGCCTTGCTGGGCCAGCGCGATGACGTCCATGTAGCCTTCGACCACCATGATCTCGTCGAGATCCCGGTTGTTCTTCCGTGCCTCGTACAGGCCGTAGAGCTCCTGCCCTTTATGGAAGACCGGAGTTTCCGGCGAGTTCAGGTACTTCGGCTTGTCGTCGCCCAGTACCCGGCCGCCGAAGGCGATCACCCGGCCGCGGCTGTCGCGGATGGGGAAGATCACCCGGTCGCGGAAGCGGTCGTAGCGCTTGCCGCTGTCGGGGTTCTCCACCAAAAGGCCTGCGTCGAGCATGGCCTTGAGCTGCAGGTTGTCGCCGCCCAGGTTCTTCAGCAGGTTGTCCCAGCCCGGCGGGGCGAAGCCCAGGCCGAAGTCGCGGGCGATCTCGCCGGTGAGGCCGCGGCCCTTGAGGTACTCCACCGCGGCCTTGCGCGCCGGGTGGCCTTTCAGCGCCTGGCGGTAGAACTCGGCGGACGCAGCCAGCAGTGGGTAGAGCGGCGAGTCGACCGGCTGTCTGGGCTTGTTGCCGCGCCGGCCTTCCTCGCGGGGAATGTCCATGCCGGCGCGCTTGGCCAGGTCCTCGACCGCCTGGACGAAGTCCAGCTGGTCGTGGTCCATGATGAAGCCGAGCGCGTTGCCGCCGGCGCCACAGCCGAAGCAGTAATAGAACTGCTTGTCCGGGCTGACGGTGAAGGAGGGTGTCTTCTCCTTGTGGAACGGGCAGCACGCGCTGTAGTTCTTGCCGGTCTTCTTCAGCTGGATGCGCGAACTCACCACATCGAGAATGTCGGTGCGGTTGAGCAGGTCATCGATGAAGGATTGTGGAATCAGGCCGGCCATAGACTCATCGGGACGCAGGGTGGACCCAAGCATAGCGCGGGGCGTTGAGGCCGCTAGCGAGGCTTGAGGCTAAGCATGGGGCTGGAAAAGCAAAAACTCCGAAGTCCGCGAATGCGAATCGGAGTGGGGTGCCTGGTTTCAGGCACTCGCCCGGCGAGTGGGCCGGGCGATGCAGAAAGCGTGCGACGAGGCGCTGTAACTCAGTACAGGCGCTCGCGGCGGCGCTGTTCGCGCTGCACTTTCTTGGCGTGACGCTTAACAGCGGCAGCGGCCTTGCGCTTACGCTCGGCGGTCGGCTTTTCGTAGAACTCACGGCTACGGACTTCGGCCAGTACGCCTGCTTTTTCGCAGGAGCGCTTGAAACGACGCAGAGCTACGTCGAAGGGTTCGTTCTCTTTAACTTTGACGGCGGGCATCCAGGTCGTACCTTCAATGATTACCGGAGGATTTATCGCGCTCCTGACGGTTGTTCGGAGTCGGCGGTTTTCAAGGGTTGCGGATATTAAACGTTCGGAAGGAGGAATGCAAAGCCTCCGATCGAAAAGCACTGGTCCGAAGCCCAGCCGGCGATTATGATGCGCGGCTTCAATTTTGCCCAGAGTAAAGGCTCAAACCCATGCTAGTGCTGGGGTTGGAAACCTCCTGCGACGAGACCGGCGTCGCCCTGTACGACAGCGAAAAAGGCCTGCTGGCCGACGCGCTGTTCAGCCAGATCGACCTGCACCGCGTATACGGCGGCGTGGTTCCCGAGCTGGCCTCCCGTGATCACGTCAAGCGCATGCTGCCGCTGATTCGCCAGGTGCTGGCCGACTCCGGCCGCACCGCCGAAGACATCGACGCCATCGCCTACACCGCTGGCCCCGGCCTGGTGGGCGCACTGCTGGTCGGTGCTTCCTGCGCCCAGGCCATGGCGTTCGCCTGGGGCATACCGGCTGTCGGCGTGCACCATATGGAAGGCCACCTGCTGGCGCCGATGCTCGAAGAGCAGCCGCCGCAGTTCCCGTTCGTCGCCTTGCTGGTGTCCGGCGGCCACACCCAACTGGTGCGGGTGGATGGCATCGGCCAGTACCAGGTGCTCGGCGAGTCGGTGGACGACGCGGCCGGCGAAGCCTTCGACAAGACTGCCAAACTGCTTGGCCTGGCCTATCCCGGTGGTCCGGAGATCGCACGTCTGGCCGAGAGCGGCACCGCTGGTCGCTTCGTCTTCCCGCGCCCGATGACCGACCGTCCGGGCCTGGATTTCAGCTTCAGCGGCCTCAAGACTTTCGCCCTGAACACCTGGCAGCGCTGCGTGGCCGAAGGTGACGACAGCGAGCAGACCCGCTGCGACATCGCCCTGGCGTTCCAGACGGCGGTGGTCGAGACCCTGACCATCAAGTGCAAGCGCGCGCTCAAGCAGACTCACCTGAAGAGCCTGGTGATCGCCGGTGGCGTCAGCGCCAACCAGGCCTTGCGCCAGCATCTGGAAAAGATGCTCGGCGAGATGAAGGGCCAGGTGTTCTACGCCCGCCCGCGCTTCTGTACCGATAACGGCGCGATGATCGCCTATGCTGGCTGCCAGCGGCTGGTGGCCGGGCAGCAGGACGGCCCGTCGATCGGCGTCCAGGCGCGTTGGCCAATGGAGTCGCTGCCAGCGATCTGAATAATGAAGCTGCAAACGACGCGGCCCATGCTCTGAGCGGCATGGGCCGTTTTTTCGCTTGCAGCGCGGTACGCGGGCCGGGAAGCTCGCGGCTCTAGAAGTGGCGCTCGCGTCCGGCGATCAGGTCGCGCAGGTTGCTGCGGTGACGCCAGACGATCAGACCGGTGAGCACGGTCACCGGCAGCAGCGCCGAAGGCTCCTGCCAGGCCAGCAGCGGCAGGGTCAGCGGCGTGGCTACCAGGGAAGCGAGCGAACTGGTGCGCGACAGCTTGAAGGTCACCAGCCAGGCCACTGCCGCGAGCAGGGCGGCCGGTGGGTAAAGCGCCAGCAGCATGCCGGCGGCGGTGGCGACGCCCTTGCCGCCACGGAAGTTGAAGTACAGCGGGTAGAGGTGACCGATCACTGCTGCCAGCCCGACCCAGGCCTGCTCCATGTCGGACAGGCCGATCATCCGGGCGATGAGTACCGGCAGCAGCCCCTTGGCGAGATCGCCGAGCAGGGTCAGGATGGCGATCTTCTTCCCGGCCAGGCGCAGCATGTTGGTGGCGCCGGGATTTCCCGAGCCGCTGGCGCGCGGGTCGGCGGTGCCGAACAGGCGACTGAGGAGTACCGCGAAGGACAGTGATCCGAGCAGGTAGGCGAGGATCGCCAAGAACCAGAACATGGTTTCCACCGGAGACGAGGTCGTTTCCGATTCTAACGGGGCGCCGGCCGCTTGTCGTGTCGCCTTGGAGCATGCAGTCAGTGGACAGAGTTTTCATCGAGGGGCTGGAAGTGGACACCGTGATCGGCGTCTACGACTGGGAAAGGGGTATCCGGCAGTGCCTGCGCCTGGACCTGACGCTGGGTTGGGACAACCGCCCGGCGGCGGCCGACGACGATATTGCCAAGGCCCTGGACTACGCCGTGCTCTCCGAGCGGGTCATGGCTTTCGCCCGTGACGCGCATTTCCAGCTGGTGGAAACCTTCGCCGAGCGCCTGGCCGAGCTGCTGATGGCTGAATTCGGCATTCAGTGGCTGCGCCTGAAAGTCACCAAGCCCGGCGCCGTCGCGGCTGCCATCGGCGTGGGTGTGGAGATCGAACGCGGATGCCGCTGACGACGGTCTACCTCGGGTTGGGCAGCAACTTCGACCGTGAGCGCCATCTGCTCGCCGGATTGGAGGCGCTGGACGGCTTCCTCGAGGACATCCACTGCTCGCCGGTGTTCGAGAGCGAGCCGGTGGGCATCCGCAGCGGCCCCTTCTACAACTTCGTGATCGTCGCACGTACCGATCTGCCATTGGCGGAGCTGAGCCTGCGGCTCAAGCACATCGAGGCGGACAACGGTCGCTATGCGCCGGAGCGCAAGGGTCTGCCGCTGGATATCGACGTGCTGCTGTATGGCGACCTGCACGGGGAGTTCGACGGCCTGACGCTGCCGCGCGCGGAGGTGCTGAAGAATGCCTTCGTCCTCTGGCCGCTGGCGTTGCTGGCCCCCGAGGTGAAGCATCCGGGAGCGCAGCGTTCGTTTGCCGAACTGTGGGCGGACGCGCAGATCGCGCAGAAGCTCTGGCCGGTGTCCTTCCAGTGGCGCGGTGTGGAGCTGACGCCGGCGGCGCTGATCGAGGCGCATCCGGCGGCCTGATTTGTGTTCGGTTCTCTCCGGGCCTCGGGAAGCGCTGCGGCCTGATCGCCACCTGTAGGAGCGCCCGATGGGCGCGATCGCGGGCATGGCCCGCTCCTACAGTGAGAGCCTGTCGTTAGAGGTGCGATCCCTCCGCAGAGTTGTCAGGCGGTGCGGCTTTCCTTGTAGGTCTTCAGTGCTGTCAGCCGCTCACGCTTGAGCGCTTCGCCCAGCTCGGCACCCTTGTATCCCTTTTCCAGCAATGGCTGCACCGCGACCGAGCGGGCAGCCTGTGCTGCACCGCGCAGGTACTCGGCTTGCGGGTATTCGCGGTCCTCCAGTCCATGGCGGCCGCGGGCGTCCATCTCGCTGGCGGCGAGAAACTCTTCGAAGCGCTGCGGCCGGCGGTAGACGTCGAAGGATTGCAGCAGCTCGAGGATGGTGTTCGGCCGCAGCTCCAGCGCGCGGTGGCAGTGGGTGTGGTACTCGCCGACCAGTCGCGCCAGTTCCTGGCATTCCCGCGGGACCTTGAAGCGTGCGTTGATCGCGTCGATCAGCGGCAGGCCCAGATGTTCGTGGGCGTGGTGTTTGGGCCATTCTTCCTCGCGCGTCTCGCCCTTGCCTACGTCATGCACCAGGCAGGCCCAGCGCACGCTCAGCGGCTGATCGTACCTGGCACACTCGCGCAGCACGGCCAGTACATGCTCGCCGGTATCCACCTCGGGATGGTGCTGCGGCGGTTGCGGTACGCCGAACAGCGTGTCGACTTCCGGCATCAGCACGGCCAGGGCGCCACAGTCGCGCAGGACCTGGATGAACACGTCTGGGCGCGATTCCATCAGGGCGCGGGAGATTTCCTTCCAGCTGCGTTCGGCGGTCAGCGCTTCCAGTTCGCCGGATTCCGACAGCTCGCGCATCAGCGCCAGGGTTTCCGGCGCCACGCTGAAGCCCATCGGCGCATAGCGGGCGGCGAAGCGCGCGACACGCAGCACGCGCAACGGGTCTTCGGCGAAGGCCGGGGAGACGTGGCGCAGCAGGCGGGCTTCGAGGTCTTTCTGGCCGTGGTAGGGGTCGACGATCTGGCCGTCATTGTCCTCGGCCATGGCGTTGATGGTCAGGTCGCGGCGGATCAGGTCTTCTTCCAGGGTTACGTCGGGGCTGGCGTAGAAGGTGAAGCCGCCATAGCCGCGCCCGCTTTTGCGCTCGGTGCGGGCGAGGGCGTATTCCTCGCCGGTCTTGGGGTGGAGGAAGACCGGGAAGTCGGCGCCCACCGGGCGGTAGCCCTGGGTGAGCATCTCGTCGGCGCTGGCGCCGACCACCACCCAGTCGGTGTCGCTGAAGGGGATGCCGAGCAGGCGGTCGCGCACGGCGCCGCCCACCTTGTAGATCTGCATGAAGCTGTCTCCTGTTCTGGGGGATAGCTTCGGGGTTTGCGGCGGGTGGGGCAAGCTCGGCAGGGAAGGGGCGCCTGCGGCGCCGATCGCGGGCATGGCCCGCTCCTGCAAGTGCAGCCGGGATTTGCGCAGGAGTGGACTTCGTCCGCGATGCTTTCCGGCGCGATGCGGGCCAATCGCGGACGGAGTCCGCTCCTACGACATCTGGAATTACGGCGCGGCGACGGGGACCTGCTGGAGCAACGCGCCGATGGCGTCCTGCAGCAGGGCGGCGCTGGAGTGCGCGGGGCTCAGGCCGGTGCTGACGGTGCCTTCCCACAGCGTCTGCTCCTGCGCATCGGTCAGGCGCAGGCGCAGGGTGGCCGTCTCATCGCGCAGGCGGTGGATGGCGAGATAGGGGCCGAGCGGATCGGGCGGCGGTACGTCAACCTTGAATTCCAGCGGCGCGTCCTGCAGCGCCAGCCAGTAGTAGACGCGCAGCTGCGGAGTGGCGCTTTCGCGGTAGCCGCGCTCGATCAGGCCCTGGCGCACCTGGGCGTTGATCAGGGGGTAACGGCTGCGGTAGGGCAGGGCGTCGACGGCGTTTTCCGGGGGCATCAGCTGGAAGTCGCGCAGCCCGGCCAGGCGCGCATCGGCGGGATGCGCGACCTGGGCGTGCGGGACGGGGTTGCTGCAGGTCGCGACAGCAAGGCAAAGCAGGAGAATGGCGAACAGACGCATGGCGGTCTCCAGCGGGGTTGCCGCCATGCTTGTCACGCCTGCTGCCACGGTCAACCGATCAAATGGGTGGGATGATCAGGTCGAGACGCGGGTAGCCCTCCTCGCTGTCGCGTTCACCCTTTGGGGGCATGTGGAAGGTGTTGACGATGTTCTCGCCCTGCAGGGTCTCCAGGTGGATGTCGAAGCCCCACAGGCGGTGCAGGTGCTTGAGCACGTCGTCGGTGGATTCGCCCAGCGGTTTGCGGTCGTGCTGCTGGTGGCGCAGGGTCAGCGAGCGGTCGCCACGACGGTCGACGTCCCAGATCTGGATGTTCGGCTCGCGGTTGCCGAGGTTGTACTGCGCAGCCAGGGTTTCGCGGATCTTGCGGTAGCCGTCGTCGTCGTGGATGGCGTCGACCAGCATGTCGTCCTTCTGGTCGTCGTCGAGGATGCTGAACAGCTTGAACTCGCGGATCACCTTGGGCGAGAGGAACTGCAGGACGAAGCTCTCGTCCTTGAAGCTCTTCATGGCGAACTTGATGGTGGCCAGCCAGTCGCTGCCGGCGATGTCCGGGAACCAGCGCTTGTCTTCCTCGGTGGGGTTCTCGCAGATGCGGCGGATGTCGCGGTACATGGCGAAGCCCAGCGCGTAGGGGTTGATGCCGCTGTAGTAGGGGCTGTCGAAGCCGGGCTGGTAGACGACGCTGGTGTGGTACTGGAGGAATTCCATCATGAAGCCGTCGCTGACCAGGCCTTCGTCGTAGAGGTCGTTGATCAGGGTGTAGTGCCAGAAGGTCGCCCAGCCTTCGTTCATGACCTGGGTCTGGCGCTGCGGGTAGAAGTACTGCGCCACCTTGCGCACGATGCGCACCACTTCGCGCTGCCAGGGCTCGAGCAGCGGGGCGTTCTTTTCGATGAAGTAGAGGATGTTTTCCTGCGGCTCGCTGGGGTAGCGGGCCAGGCCCTGTTCCTTGTCCTTGCCGCCGGCCTTGGGAATGGTCCGCCAGAGGTCGTTGACCTGGCGCTGGATCTGTTCCTCGCGTTCCTTCTGGCGCTGCTTCTCTTCTTCGGCGGAGATCGGGTAGGGCCGCTTGTAGCGGTCCACGCCGTAGTTCATCAGGGCGTGGCAGGAGTCCAGCAGGTCTTCCACGGCGTCGATGCCGTAGCGTTCCTCGCACTTGTTGATGTAGGACTTGGCGAACACCAGGTAGTCGATGATCGAGGTGGCGTCGGTCCAGGTGCGGAACAGGTAGTTGCCCTTGAAGAAGCTGTTGTGCCCGTAGCAGGCATGGGCGATCACCAGTGCCTGCATGCACTGGGTGTTCTCTTCCATCAGGTAGGCGATGCACGGGTCGGAGTTGATCACGATCTCGTAGGCCAGGCCCATCTGACCGCGCTTGTAGTTCTTTTCCGTGCTGAGGAAGTGCTTGCCGTAGGACCAGTGGTTGTAACCGATGGGCATGCCGACGGAGGCATAGGCATCCATCATCTGCTCGGCGGTGATCACTTCGATCTGGTTGGGGTAGGTGTCCAGCGCGTAGCGCTCGGCGAGGCGACTGATTTCGCGGTCGTACTGCTGGATCAGCTCGAAGGTCCACTCCGAGCCGGTGGCGATCGGCTGGCGCTTGCTCATGCGACTAGCCTCCTCTGGAACAGCTCGCGGAACACCGGGTAGATGTCCGAGGCGGAGACGATCTGCTGCTGGGCGAAGCTGTCTTCGAAGGTATCGCGGATCTTCTCGTACTCGAACCACAGCGCCTGGTGCTCGCGCGGGGTGATCTCGACGTAGGTGTAGTACTGGACGAAGGGCATGATCTGCTTCATCAGGATGTCGCGGCAGACCGGCGAGTCGTCGTTCCAGTTGTCGCCGTCCGAGGCCTGGGCGGCGTAGATGTTCCACTCGTTGGTGGGATAACGCTCGGCCATCACCTCCTGCATGAGTTTCAGGGCGCTGGAGACGATGGTCCCGCCGGTCTCGCGGGAATAGAAGAACTCCTCCTCGTCCACCTCGCGGGCGCTGGTGTGGTGGCGGATGAACACCACTTCGATCTTCTCGTAGTTCCGCTTGAGGAACAGGTAGAGAAGGATGAAGAAGCGCTTGGCGATGTCCTTGGTGGCCTGGGTCATGGAGCCGGAGACGTCCATCAGGCAGAACATCACGGCCTTGGAGGTCGGGTTGGGCTGCTTCACCAGCAGGTTGTACTTGAGGTCGAAGGTATCGAGGAACGGCACCTTGTCGATGCGCGCGCGCATGCCGGCGATCTTCTGCTCCAGCTCCTGAATATCGCCGAGGTTGTCCGGTTCCTCGCGCTTCAGGCGATCCAGCTCCGCTATCGCTGCGCGCAGCTTGCCGCGGGTGGAGCCGGAGAGGGCGATGCGCCGTGCGTGGGCCGAGCGCAGGGTGCGCACGATGTTGATGCGCGAGGGGTTGCCCTCGTTGCTGATGCCGGCGCGCACGGTCTTGAAGGTGTCGCTGCCGGTGAGGTGGCGCTTGACCAGGTTGGGCAGCTCCAGATCCTCGAACATGAAATCGAGGAATTCTTCCTGGGTGATCTGGAAGACGAAGTCGTCCATACCGTCACCCTGGTTGCTGGCCTTGCCGGCGCCACGGCCACCGCCGCCGCCCTGGGGGCGCGGGATGTGTTCGCCGGTGGTGAATTCCTTGTTGCCGGGGTGGATCACCGTCTGGCGACCGCCACGGCCATGATGCAGGACCGGCTCGTCGATATCGCGGCCAGGAATACTGATCTGCTCGCCGTGTTCCATGTCGGTGATGGAGCGGCGGCTGACGGCCTCTTCGACGGCCTTCTTGATGTGCTCACGGTAACGCCGCAGGAAGCGCTGGCGATTCACCGTGCTCTTGTTCTTGCCGTTCAGACGCCGGTCGATGACGTAGCTCATGAATGCTCCTCAGGGCCTGCTGCGCAGCGGCGTGGAGCCGCCACGGACAGGTCCGAATGCGACGGCGACCGGCGCGGCGGGAATGCCGCCGCGCCGATGGCAGACTACTGCGACTTGCGAACCCGCAGATACCATTCCGACAGCAGGCGCACCTGCTTCTCGGTGTAGCCGCGCTCGACCATGCGTTTGACGAAGTCGTTGTGCTTCTGCTGATCCTCCTTGCTCGCCTTGGCGTTGAAGCTGATGACCGGCAGCAGGTCCTCGGTGTTGGAGAACATTTTCTTCTCGATCACCACGCGCAGCTTCTCGTACGACAGCCAGCTGGGGTTCTTGCCGTTGTTGCCGGCGCGGGCGCGCAGCACGAAGTTGACGATTTCGTTGCGGAAATCCTTCGGGTTGCTGATGCCAGCCGGTTTCTCGATCTTCTCCAGCTCCTCGTTGAGGGCGGCGCGGTTGAGGATTTCGCCGGTCTCCGGGTCGCGGTATTCCTGGTCCTGGATCCAGAAGTCGGCGTACAGCACGTAGCGGTCGAAGATGTTCTGGCCGTACTCGCTGTAGGACTCCAGGTACGCGGTCTGGATTTCCTTGCCGATGAACTCGACGTAGCGCGGTGCCAGGTATTCCTTCAGGAAGCGCAGGTAGCGCTCGCGGGTCTCCGGCGGGAACTGCTCCTGCTCGATCTGCTGTTCCAGCACGTAGAGCAGGTGCACCGGGTTGGCGGCGACTTCATGCGGGTCGAAGTTGAACACCTTGGAAAGGATCTTGAAGGCGAAGCGGGTGGAAAGCCCGGACATGCCCTCGTCCACACCGGCGGTGTCGCGGTATTCCTGGATCGACTTGGCCTTGGGATCGGTGTCCTTGAGGTTTTCGCCGTCGTAGACTCGCATCTTCGAGTAGATGTTGGAGTTTTCCGGCTCCTTCAGACGCGACAGCACGGAGAACTGCGAGAGCATCTTCAGGGTGTCCGGCGCGCAGTGGGCGTGCGCCAGCGAGCTGTTGATCAGCAGCTTGTCGTAGATCTTGATCTCGTCGGAGACGCGCAGGCAGTACGGCACCTTGACGATGTAGATCCGGTCGATGAAGGCCTCGTTGTTCTTGTTGTTGCGGAAGCTATGCCATTCCGATTCGTTGGAGTGGGCGAGGATGATGCCGCTGTAGGGCAGGGAACCGAGGCCTTCGGTGCTGTTGTAGTTGCCTTCCTGGGTCGCGGTGAGCAAGGGGTGCAGGACCTTGATTGGCGCCTTGAACATCTCGACGAATTCCATCAGGCCCTGGTTGGCCCGGCACAGCGCGCCCGAGTAGCTGTAGGCGTCGGCGTCGTTCTGCGGGAATTCTTCCAGCTTGCGGATATCCACCTTGCCGACCAGCGCGGAGATGTCCTGGTTGTTCTCATCGCCCGGTTCGGTCTTGGCGATGGCGATCTGGTTGAGGATCGAGGGGTGCAGCTTGACCACGCGGAACTGGCTGATGTCGCCGCCAAATTCGTTGAGGCGCTTGGTTGCCCAGGGCGACATCACCGAGCGCAGGTAGCGGCGCGGGATGCCGTAGTCTTCCTCGAGGATGGCGCCGTCTTCGTCCGGGTTGAACAGCCCCAGGGGCGATTCGAACACCGGTGAGCCCTTGATGGCGTAGAAGGGCACGTGCTCCATCAATTGCTTGAGCTTCTCGGCGAGGGAGGATTTACCGCCACCGACCGGGCCCAGGAGGTAAAGGATCTGTTTCTTCTCTTCCAGGCCTTGGGCGGCGTGGCGGAAGAAAGAGACGATCTGGTCGATGCACTCTTCCATGCCATGGAAGTCGGCAAAGGCCGGGTAACGGCGGATCACCTTGTTGGAGAATATTCGCGACAGGCGGGAATCGACGGATGTGTCGAGTAGTTCAGGCTCGCCGATGGCCATCAGTATCCGCTCGGCGGCGGTGGCGTAGGCGATCTTGTCCTGCTTGCAGAGATCCAGGTACTCCTGGAGGGAGTACTCTTCTTGACGGGTCGCTTCGAAGCGTTCCTGGAAGTGACTGAAAATGCTCATGACGTCTCCTCGCTCGATGCATGGAGCCGGCGCCGGATCGGTCTGTGCGGGTGCGGTCGGGCTGCCAGTGCTTACCGGCGAGAATCCCCCAGAACTCCAACGGAACCTGGCCACTGCCCTGATCCGCCCCAATGGTCACTGCCGATTAACCGGAAGCCGGTGTGCCGGCTCTCCCTTTTTTGGATGGCCTGAGGGAAAGGATAGTTCGTTCTTCGGTGTGTAAAGGACGAAAGAGCGAGAAGTTACAGATTTTTTGAAGGGGCTAATCCGCCCCTTTCGTAGGGGCTTTCAGTCAGAGCCGCCAGCGCTGGTATCCGCGGGATAGACGTTGCGCCACAGTTCGAAGCCGCCATCGAGGCTGTAGACCTCGGAGAAGCCCTGCTGGACGAAATAGGCTGCCGCACTCTGGCTGGAGTTGCCGTGGTAGCAGACCACGACCAGCGGTGCGTCCATGTCGGCCTCGCGGATGAAGTCGGCCACCGAGTAGTTGTCGATGTGCCGCGAGCCGCTGATGTGGCCCGTCGCGTAGCTTTGCGGGTCGCGGATGTCGACGACCTGGGCGCCGCTTTCGCGCAGTTGCTGGGCCTGGTCGGGGGCGATGCGCTTGAAGTCGCTCATGGGGTTACCTCGCAAGGCGCGCAGCCTGTGGCTGCGCTGCAATCATTCATTCTGGTTTATCGGCGCAGCTGCAGTGGATGCGCTCAAGGGTATCGATGTTCATCAGCGTCATGCTGCCGCCCCACACGCAGCCGGTGTCGAGTGCGAACAGGCCGGGGACGTCGCACTGGCCTTCCAGCGCGGCCCAGTGGCCGAAGATGATCTTGCGCCCGGCGGCCTTGCGCTCGGCGTAGCTGAACCAGGGGGCGTAGCCGGGGGGCGCGGTGTCCAGGCCTTCCTTGGATTTCAGGTCGAGCTTGCCGTCGGGCGTGCAGAAACGCATGCGTGTGAAGTAGTTGGTGATCACCCGCAGGCGCGCGATGCCGGTGAGTTTCTTGTCCCACTTGGCGGGCTCGTTGCCGTACATGCCATCGAGGAACATCGGTAGCTGGGCGTCGTCGCGCAGGGCAGCTTCGACTTCGGCGGCGCGCTGCAGGGCCTTGTCGATGTCCCATTGCGGCGGGATGCCCGCGTGCACCAGAGTCATGTCGCGCTGGGCGTCGTGGTGCACCAGCGGCATCTGCCGCAGCCATTCGATCAGTTGCGCGCAGTCCGGCGCCTCGACGATCTCGCGCAGGGTGTCGTTCTTCTTCAGGCGCTCGGCGTTGTAGGCGACGGCGATCAGGTGCAGGTCATGGTTGCCCAGCACGCAGACCAGCGAATCGCGCATGCCATAAAGGAAGCGCAGGGTTTCCAGCGACGCCGGGCCGCGGTTGACCAGGTCGCCCACCAGCCACAGCTTGTCCCGGGACGGGTCGAACTTCACCTGCTCCAGGAGGCACTTGAGCGGTTCCAGGCAACCCTGCAAGTCGCCGACGGCGTAAGTGGCCATCAGTGCAGCGCCCCCGGTACGGCGAGGCGGAACGCCGGGATCTCGGCATCGAAGTGGTGCCCGTCGGTGGCGACCATCTGGTAGCTGCCATGCATGCTGCCGACCTTGGTCGCCATCACGGTGCCGCTGGTGTAGGTGTGGCTGGCGCCCGGCTCGATCAGCGGCTTCTCGCCAACTACCCCGGCGCCGCGCACTTCCTGCACATGGCCGTCACCGTCTGTGATGATCCAGTGGCGGGTCAGCAGCTTGGCGGCCAGTTCGCCGTGGTTGTGGATGGTCACGGTGTAGGCGAACACGTAGCGCTGCTGTTCCGGCTGGGATTGCTCGGGCAGGTGGCGGGTGGTGACGCTGACGCTGACCTGGTAGCGGGGGTCGCTCATGCGCTCGGTCCTTGCTCGGCTTCCGGGTTGGTTTCGCTGTAGCGGTTGGCCAGGCTGACGAAGTCGGCAACGCTCAGCTGCTCGGGGCGCAGAGTCGGGTCGACGCCAGCGGCTTCGATGTCCTCGACGCTCATCAGCGTGCGCAGGGTATTTCGCAGGGTCTTGCGGCGCTGGTTGAAGGCTTCGCGGACGATGCGCTCCAGCACTCGGTGATCCTTGGCCGGATGCGGCGGTTCGGCGTAGGGCACCAGGCGGACGATGGCCGACTCCACCTTGGGCGGCGGGTTGAACGCGCCGGGGCCGACGGTGAACAGGTAATCTACGCGACAGAAGTACTGCACCATGATCGACAGACGGCCCCAGTCGCCGTTGCCCGGCTCGGCGGCCAGGCGCTCCACCACTTCCTTCTGCAGCATGAAGTGCATGTCCTGGATCAGCGAGGCATGGTCCAGGAGGTGGAAGATCAGCGGGGTGGAGATGTTGTAGGGCAGGTTGCCGACCACGCGCAGCTTGTCCTCCGGAGAGGCCATGAGGGTTGCGAAGTCGAACTTCATGGCGTCGCCCTGGTGCAGGCTGAAGTTGGGCTTAAGGCCGAAGCGCCATTTCAGTTGCGGGATCAGGTCCAGGTCGAGCTCGATCACGTCGAGCTTCGCGCCGCTGTCCACCAGGCCTTCGGTCAGGGCGCCCTGGCCCGGGCCGATTTCCAGCAGGTGCTGGCCTTCCTTGGCGGCGATGGCGCGCAGGATCTTGTGAATCACCCCGGCGTCATGCAGGAAGTTCTGCCCAAAGCGTTTACGGGCGCGGTGCTGGAAGAGTTCGGACATCGAAGGCTCCGGAGAGCAGCCGGGCGCCTGTGGCGGCCGGCTGGAGGCGGAAAAACCATCAGTTTACCAGTCCGGCGCGGCCAGCACGAAACGCTGGCCGAACGGAATGCCCCCGATCAGCGCGCGCCAGCGCCGGCTTCGGCCATCTGGTAGGCGGTTTCCAGGGCGACCTGCAGGCTGCCGCTGTCGATCCGACCGGTGCCGGCCAGATCCAGCGCGGTGCCGTGGTCCACCGAGGTGCGGATGATCGGCAGGCCCAGCGTCACGTTCACCGCCGCGCCGAAGCCCTTGTACTTGAGCACCGGCAGGCCCTGGTCGTGGTACATCGCCAGCACGGCATCGCAATGCTCCAGGTGCTTGGGGGTGAACAGTGTGTCGGCCGGTAGCGGGCCGATCAGTTGCATGCCCTCGGTGCGCAGGCGTTCCAGGGTCGGTTCGATCACGTCGATTTCTTCATGGCCGAGGTGGCCGCCCTCGCCGGCATGGGGGTTCAGGCCGCAGACCAGGATGCGCGGATTGGCCAGGCCGAACTTGTCGCGCAGGTCGGCGTGCAGGATGCGGGTGACACGCTCCAGGCGATCCGGAGTGATGGCATCGGCGATCTGCCGAAGCGGCAGGTGGGTGGTCACCAGCGCGACGCGCAGGCCGCGGGTGGCGAGCATCATTACCACCTGGGCGGTGCGGGTGAGGTCGGCGAGGAACTCGGTATGGCCGGAGAAGGCGATTCCGGCTTCGTTGATCACACCCTTGTGTACCGGCGCGGTGATCATCCCCGCGAAATGCCCGTCCAGGCAGCCCTGGCCGGCGCGGGTCAGGGTCTCCAGTACGTAGGCGGCGTTGGCCTGGTTCAGCTTGCCCGGCTCGACCGGCGCGGCCAGCGGTGTATCCCAGACATACAGGGTGCCGGCCGGGGCGGCGGCGCTGGGCCACTGGCCCGGACCGACGCTCTGCAGGTCGATGTTCAGCCCCAGCAGGGCGGCGCGCTGGGCCAGCAGTTCACGGCTGGCGACGGCGACCAGCGGGTGTGGTTGCGCTTCGCGGGCCAGCAGCAGGCAGAGGTCGGGGCCGATGCCGGCGGGCTCGCCGGGGGTGAGGGCGAAAAGGTGGGAAGTGCTCATCAGGGGGCTCTCGAATCGGGAGTTGCAGCGGATGGGCCTACTCTACGACGAAGCCCTGGTTCTTCGAAGCTTTCGACAGGCAAAAAGAAACCCGGCCATGGCCGGGTTTCTTTATTGAGCGACTCGCGCTGCTTACTGCTTGATCTCGACGTAGGCTTCGTCGCGGATCTGGCGCAGCCAGGCCTGCAGTTCCTCGTCGTACTTGCGTGCGCGGAGGGTCTGGGCGGCTTGTTGCTCGCGGAACTTGTCGCTGCTGTCGGTGGCGCGACGACCGAGGACTTCCAGCACGTGCCAGCCGAACGGCGAGCGGAACGGCTTGGTGACCTGGCCTTGCGGTGCGTTGTTCATCACCTCGCGGAACTCCGGTACCAGGGACTCCGGGTCGACCCAGTTGAGGTCGCCACCGTTGAGCTTGGAGCCCGGGTCTTCGGAGAACTTCTTCGCCAGATCGCTGAAGCTTTCGCCGGCCTGGATGCGCTCGTAGAGCTTCTCGGCCAGACGCTGGGTCTCTTCTTCGCTGCGGATCTCGCTGGGCTTGAGCAGGATGTGGCGGACGTGGACTTCGTCACGCAGCATCTTGCTGCCGCCGCGCTTCTCTTCCAGCTTTATGATGATGAAGCCGCCCGGGGTGCGGACCGGCTCGGTCACGTCGCCCACGGCCAGGCTGCCGACCATGCTGTCGAACGGGGAGGGCAGCTGGGCAGCCTTGCGCCAGCCGATCTCGCCGCCTTCCAGGGCGTTGTCGCCGGCCGAGCGGGACACCGCCAGTTGGCCGAAGTCGGCGCCCTGCTTGAGCTGCTCGTACATTTCCTGGGCCTGACGGGCCGCAGCCTGCACGGTTTCCGGCGAGGCGCTGTCGGGGACCGGGATCAGGATGTTGGCCAGGCGGTACTCTTCGGAGAGCTGGATCTTGCCGAGGTCGGAAGCCAGGAAGTTCTGCACTTCCTGCTCGCTGACCTGGATGCGCTCCGCTACGCGACGCTGGCGCACACGGCTGATGATCATCTCGCGGCGGACCTGCTCGCGGGCCTCGTCATAGGACAGGCCATCGTGGGACAGGGCGGCGCGGAACTGGTCCAGGCTCATGTTGTTGCGCTGGGCAATGGTGCCCATGGCCTGGTTCAGCTCTTCGTCGGTGATGCGAACGCCGGAGCGGTCACCGATCTGCAGCTGGATGTTCTCGATGATCAGACGCTCGAGCACCTGCTGGGTCAGCACGTGCTCGGGCGGCAGCGGCGCGCCGCGCTTCTGGATGGTTGCACGGACTTCGCGCAGGCGCTGGTCCAGCTGACTCTGCATCACCACGTCGTTGTCGACGATGGCGACCACACGGTCCAGCGGAACCACTTCGGCGTGCACGACGGAACTTGCCAACAGCGCGCCCAGCATCAGCGGGCGCAGGGCCTTACATAGCATTGTCTTCACGTTGACGATAACCCTGGATACCTTGGTCGAGGAAGCCTTCCACCTGGTTGCCAACCACGCCGCCAAGGCCTTTCAAGATGATTTGAAGGAATACACCGCGATCGGCCTTCGACGTGGAGGTCACGAACTCCTCGTCGTCGTAGTCGACCCAGTAGCGATTGATCAGGCGCAGCTTCCAGCAGCAGCTGTCGTACTCGAAGCCACCGAAGGCTTCCAGCGTGCGGCTCTGGTTGTAGTCGAACTGCCAGCGGCCGATGGCGGCCCACTGCGGCAGGACTGGCCAAATGAACGAGAAATCGTGCTGTTCGATCTTGTACTCGTCGCTGCCGTATTCGAACTGCCCGGTGTTCGGGTTGAATCGCTTGCTGTCCGCGCGGTAGCGGTAGCCAGCGTTCAGCACCTTGCGAGGATCGGCTTCGGGCTGATAGTGGAACATCAGGTTGCCGTTGTCGGTGTGGTGCGTGTTCGGGTTCCAGTTGAAGTCGGAGCTGGCGTACCAGTCATGGTCGAAGCGGTAGATGCCGGTGAGCGCGTAGGGCGAGCGCCAGGTGTCGGCGTCCGGATTCTTCGCGCCGCTGGCGGCCAGATCGTTCTCGGTCAGGCCGGGCAGTTGCACGCGACGGTCGCTGAAGTAGTAGATCTGGCCGGCGGCAATGTAGGCGCGCTCGAAGCCATCGTCTTCGATGAAGCGCGAACCCAGGCCCAGGGACAGCTGGTTGGCGTCGCCGATGCGGTCACGGCCGGTGAAGCGGTTTTCACGCCACAGCGAGTCGTAGCTGAAAGTGAACTCGCCGGTGTCGAAGGTCGGCAGGTTGTCCTGGTTCTTGTACGGGACGTACAGGTACATCGCGCGCGGTTCCAGGGTCTGACGGAACTTGGTGCCACCGAAGGTGGTATCGCGGTCGAAGTACAGTCCGGAATCCAGCTTGGCCAGGCCGAGCGAGCGATCCGGGCTGTTTTCGTAGTCGATGTACGACGGCAGTGTGGCCTTGCCCTTGCCGTCCAGGTCCAGGTCGTACTTGGTGTACAACGCCTTGACGGTCGGGGTCATGAAGCCCCAACTGCGGTTCATCGGCAGGCTGATGCCCGGCTCGGCGTGGAAGCGATCGCCATTCGCACGGGCGAGACCGGTCAGGGATGTATCCGGGCGCGGATAGAGTGTCGGGTTATCGACATCGATGCGGTAATAGCCCTCATCCAGATCGCGGTCAAAACGCACGGCCTCGGTGCTGTAGGTGAAGTTCAGACCGCCCGGGTTGAACGGCAGCTTGCCGTCCAGGGTGAGCTGCGGCAGGCGATCGTACGGGGTGACGTCAGTGACGGTCGCCAGCTGGTAGGACTGCGCGTTCAGTCTGGCGGTATAGCTGTCGCCACGATAGGTCAGGACGCCCTGCTGGTTGACGTAGGTCGGCGAGCCGATGCCCAGCGAGGTATCCAGGTCCTGGAAGTAGTACGGGTCGCTGATCCGGGTGTAGTCGACCTGCGCCATCAGGCGCGAATCCAGGCCGCTGACGTTTTTCCAGCCATACAGCCAACGGGTGTCGGTGTACTGCGGGAAGTCCTCGCGATCGTCGTTCTTGTCGTTCAGGTAGGCCGCGGTGACCTGGCCTTCGCTGCTGTGGGTCAGGTAGCGGAACTCGCCTTCCATCAGCAGGCCGCGCTTGACCATGTAGTGCGGGTACAACGTGGCGTCGTAGTTGGGCGCCAGGTTGAAGTAGTACGGGGTGGTCAGCGTGAAACCGGTGTCGGTCGAGCTGGCAAAGGAAGGCGCCAGGAAGCCGGACTGACGACGGTTGTCGATCGGGAAATAGATGTACGGGGTGTAGAAGACCGGAATGTCCTTCACCCGCAGGGTCGCGTTGGTCGCGGTGCCGAAACCGGTGGCCGGGTTCAGCTTGATGTTGTTGCCCTTGAGGACCCAGGCGTTGCTGCTGGGTTCGCAACGGGTATAGGTGCCGTCCTTGAGCTGGATGATCGCGTCTTCCTGGCGCTTGGCGTACAGCGCGCTGCCGCGGATCTGCGCCTGGTGCATGACGTATTCGGCGTTGTCGATCTTCGCCGCGCCGTTGTCCAGTTGCAGTTCGGCGTGGTCGCCGACGATCAGCGCGCCGTTGTCGCGCAGCTTGACGTTGCCGACCAGTTCGCCGCGGTTCTCGGCCTGGTGCAGGTTGGCCTCGTCGGCCTCCACCTGCATGCTGCCCTGGCGCAGGACCACGTTACCCGCGAGGGTGGCGACCTGCTTTTCCTGCTCGTAGCGGGACACTTTCGCCGAAACGTAGGTCGGGGCCTCGTCGTTCGGCGTCTTGTCGTTCATGCCCGGGCGGGTCGGCTCGACATAGGCGCCGCTGCAGTACGGGCCCATTTCCGCCTGTTGGGCGGCGGTGAGCTTGTCGCGCGGGATCCAGTCGAGGTGGCTGTAGTCGTTGCTGCGCGACTTCAGGCCGCGGCCGCCGGACTCGGTGACCAGCTGTTTCGGCTCTTCGCCGGCACTGCTGCTCGAGCTGCCCGAGGACTTCGAGCTGCTGGCGGCGGCGGTGCCGCCGGCGCTGACCGAGCTGGCGCCGTGCTGTGGGCGCGGTACGCTGCTGGCGCTGTTCTGCGAGGAACAGTCCCAGGCGCCGGACGCGGAGGGCTGGCAGGCGAACTGCTCACCGGGTGCCGCGGTCACAGAGGCGAGCGGCTGGATAGCCAGCAGGCCACCGGTCACCAGTAAGGGGAATTTTCTACGGAACACGGGGAAATTCACTGCCATCTTGTTAATCCGGGCTTCCTGCGAGCCATCGGCCCAAAGCGGACCGCACGCCTCTCGATGGGCTCAAAAAGATGCTGGATAATAAAGCATGACCCGCGCAACGGCTAGGGCCGTGGAGAACCCATAAAGATGTCACAGGATGCCCGCTACCAGCAGATGATCGGCTGGTTGGACTTGAGTTTGCCCGCAGTGTTCAACGCGCAGGGCTGGGGCCCGGTGCCCGAGGCCAGCCTCACCGCAGCCAGCAGCGACGCCAGTTTCCGCCGGTATTTCCGCTGGCAGGGTGAAGGTCGCAGCCTGATCGTGATGGACGCGCCGCCGCCCCAGGAGAACGTCCGGCCCTTCATCAAGGTCGCCGGTCTGCTGGCCGAGGCCGGCGTTCACGTCCCGAAGATTCTGGCCGAAGAAGTCGAGCAGGGTTTCCTGCTGCTCGATGACCTGGGCCGCCAGACCTACCTGGATGTACTGACCGCGCAGAACGCCGAGGAACTGTTCGAGGATGCCCTCGACGCCCTGGTGGCCTTCCAGCAGGTGGACGTCGCCGTGCGTCTGCCGGCCTACGACGAGGCCTTGCTGCGCCGCGAGCTGCAGCTGTTCCCCGACTGGTACTTGCAACGCCACCTGGGCGTGACGCTGGAAGGCGAGCAGCTCGCCCGCTGGGAGCGTACCTGTGACCTGCTGGTACAAAGCGCCCTGGAGCAGCCGCGCGTCTTCGTGCACCGCGACTACATGCCGCGCAACCTGATGCTCAGCGAGCCGAACCCCGGCATCCTGGATTTCCAGGACGCGGTCCATGGCCCGGTGACCTACGACGTGACCTGCCTCTATAAGGACGCCTTCCTCAGCTGGCCGGAGCCGCGCGTGCACGACGGCCTGTCGCGCTACTGGCGCAAGGCCCAGGCCGCCGGTATCCCGCTGCCGGACAGCTTCGAGACCTTCTTCCGTGCCAGCGACCTGATGGGCGCCCAGCGTCACCTCAAGGTCATCGGTATCTTTGCCCGCATTTGCCACCGCGACGGCAAGCCGCGCTACCTGGGCGACGTGCCGCGGTTCTTCCGCTACCTGGAGAGTGTCATCGTGCGCCGGCCGGAACTCGCTGACCTCGCGGCGCTGCTGGCCGATCTGCCCAAAGACGAGACGCATCCCGCATGAAGGCCATGATTCTCGCTGCGGGCAAGGGCGAACGCTTGCGTCCGCTGACCCTGCATACGCCCAAGCCATTGGTACGCGCCGGTGGCGTGCCGCTGATCGAGTACCAGCTGCAGGCACTGCGCCGGGCCGGATTCGATCAATTGGTGATCAATCACGCCTGGCTCGGCCAGCAGATCGTGGATCACCTGGGCGACGGTTCGGCTTTCGGCGTGAGCATCTGCTACTCGCCCGAGGGCGAACCGCTGGAAACCGGTGGCGGCATCTTCAAGGCGCTGCCGCTGCTGGGTGACGAGGCCTTCGTCATTGCCAACGGCGACATCTGGACCGACTTCGATTACGCGAGCCTGCTCGGCGCGCTGGCCGAGGACGATCTGGTGCACCTGGTGCTGGTGGACAACCCCGGTCACCACACCCGCGGTGATTTCTGCCTGAGCGAAGGCCGCGTCAGCGATTACTGCGAAGGCCAGCCGAGCCTGACCTACAGTGGAATCGCCATCCTCCGCCCCGAGCTGTTCGAGGGCTGCGAGCCTGGTGCCTTCAAGCTGGCACCGCTGCTGCGCCAGGCCATGGAAGCCGGCCGGGTGAGCGGCGTCCATCATCGGGGTCGCTGGATCGATGTGGGCACCCACGAGCGCCTGGCGGAAGTCGAACGCCAGCTGGCGGAGGGCTGAGGTGTTCTGGCCGGGCACCTTGGTAGGCGTCATCGCCGGCTGGGCATTGGCAAGCATTCCGGGCGCCATGCTCGGTGCTCTGCTGGGACAGGTGCTCGACCGGCGCCTGAAGCAGCGCACCTGGGCGGGGCTGTTCGATCAGTTGCGCGGCGGGCCGAGGGTTGGCGACCAGGAGTTGCTCTTCCTGCTGCTTGGCCGGCTGGCCAAGAGCCGTGGGCGTGTGATCGATGCTCACATCCAGCAGGCGCGGGCGGAAATGCAGCGTCTGCAACTGGATGACAAGGCTCGTCGCCAGGCCATCGATGCCTTCGGTCGCGGCAAGCTCGGTGGTGAGTTGCTGGACGCCGGCTTGCACCAGCGCCACGGCCAGGAGGCTACGGCCGAAGGCCTGATCCAGGCCTGTTGGCGTATGGCCTGGGCCGGCGGCGCACCGAACGCTGCGCAGAAGAACCTGCTGCTGCAGTGGGGCGATTCGCTGGGGCTTTCCCGGTCCAGGGTTCTCGCGCTGTCGGCGGGCGCCGAACCGCCCAAGCCGCCCGCCAGGCCGCGCGAGTCCTACACCGCGGCGCTGCGACTATTGGGCGTGACGCTGGAGAGCGAACCGGAAGAGATCAAGCGCGCCTACCGCAAGCTGATCAGCCAGAACCACCCGGACAAGCTCGAAGGCTTGGGTGCGAGCCCGGAGCGGATTGCCGCGGCGACCAGCCGGACCCGCGAGATCCAGGATGCCTACCTGCTGGTGCGCCAGCGTCGCGGCTTTCGCTGAGTCGGGCGGCCCTCAGGGCTGCTCGATCGGCTCCAGGTGCATCGACAGCCAGCCGCGGATGCGCCGGTAGAGCTGGTCCTGCTCGGTGCCCAGGTCGGCAGGCAGGGCATTCATGCCGATCTGCACGTAGTTCGGTGCCTTCTGCCGCTTGCTCGCCTGCAGGCGCAGTTTCGCGGCGGCCACGTCAGGCGCCTTGTCCTTGTAATAGAAGTCGCCGGTGGCGAGGTTCAGCAGTGGCACGGTTTCGTCCAGCGACGGCTTGAAGTCGCGCGGCATCTGGGGCGCCACCAGCAGCAGGTTCCTGATTTCGGCTGGCGTGCGTTCGCCCAGGTAGCGGGTCGCCCAGTAGGCGCCGGTGCCATGGCCGAGCAGGACGATGGTTTTCGGGTTGTGCTGCTGGGCCAGTTCGACGGCCGCCTGGATGCGTGCCAGCACACGCTCGGCGTGGGCCTTGCGCAGCTCCACCGGGTCGGTGGGCGGCGGCGGAGCTTCGGCGCTGGCCTGGGCCGGCTCCGCGCTGCCGGCTTCGCCGGTGCTTTCCGGTGTCGGGATCGCGCTGCCTTCGCTGCCCTTCACTTCGGGTTTGCTGGCGCTGTCGGCGACCGTGGCGTCGGTATCGGCGCTGGCCTTGTCCGGCGATTCCTTCGGCCGCGGGACCGGCGCGGTGCTTTGCGGGTCGGGCAGGGTCACGGCGAGGGTCTGCCAGCCGGCATCGGGCAGTTTGCGTCGCAGCGGGCCGATCGCTACCGGCCAGTCGGCGCTCTCGCCATCGCCGGGTATCAGGATCACCGCCCCCGATGCGTCGGCAGCATTGGCCGGCAGCCAGAGAGCCAGGAAGGTTTCGTCGCCGGCCTTGAGTTCCTGGCGCTCGCTTTCGGGCAACTGGCGTCCCAGGCCGCTGGCTTCGTCCTGGCTGCGCTCGCTCACTGCCGGACGCACGACTGGTGTGGCAGCCGGTTTTTCAGCGGCGGGCTTGGCGTCTTCGGCCCAACTGGCCCCCAGCGGCGCGAGGCCGAGGCACAGGCTGAGGGCGAGAAACGTCGGGCGAGGCAAATGCGGCATCAAAGATATCCCTGTCTGGCGGCAGCAAGCGGCGGGCGCGAGAGCGGCCAGCCTAGCGGCTTGTATTAGCTTTGTCAGGCGCAGGCGTGCCGGGTTCAACCGGGGTTGCTGTAAGGTATGCCGGCCATTTGCTTTGACCCGAGTGAAATCCATGGTGCTGTCGGCATGAGACGTCTGTTCTGGAAAGCCTGCCTGGCCTGGCTCTGCTGCCTGCCGTTGCTGGCCGTGGCGGAAACTGCCGCGCCACCGTTGACCCTGGATCAGGCGCAACTCGCGTGGCTTGCCGAGCATCCGCAGCTGCGTGTCGGCGCGGTGCTCGAGGCACCTTATGTGCAGCAGGATCGCCGCTTGCAGCAGCTCTCCGGGGCCAACGTCGAACTGCTGGAGTGGCTGGCCAAGTCCCTGCACGTCAGCCTGGAGTGGCGCACCTTTCCCGACCAGGCCGCGCTGGAGAAAGCGGTGCGCGCTGGCGAAATCGATCTTGCGCCCGGCGTCAGCCAGACACCTTCGACCTTGCGCGACTGGCTGTTCTCCGATCCCTACCTGCGCGTTCCGCGTCTCGTTGTGGGAGACCGACGCAGCGGCACCTCGGTGGAGCTGGATACCCTCGGCGAGGGCGAGTCCGTTTCCGTGCGCGGTCCCGGCCCGGTGGTGGACTACCTGCGTGGCACCTACTCGGGTCTGACCCTGCAGGTCGTCGACAGCGACCGCGAAGTGCTGCGCAAGGTGCTCGGTCGCGAGGCCAATTACGCGGTGATCGACGAGGCGCAGCTGGCGCGCCTGACCCGCGAAACCGAATTCACCGGCCTGCTGGTGGTGGCCGACATCGGCTATCCGCAGCTGCTGCGCGTGGCGACCCGGCGCGGCCTGCCGGAGCTGGCGGGGATCATCGACGCGGCTCTGCGCGCGGTACCCGCCAAGGACCTCGACCAGCTCCACGAACGCTGGCTGCAACCGACCTACCCGCGCCTGGGCTCCTCCCCCGGCTTCTGGCAGAACCTCTGCATCCTGCTCGGCCTGCTGCTTCTATTGGCGGTTGCCGCGCTGCTCTGGTTGCGGCGCCAGCACCGCGCGCTGGAGTCGCGCCTGCTCGCCGCGCGCCGCGATATCGAGTTGCGCCAGGCGGCGGAACAGGCCCTGCGCCTGACCCAGTTCGCCATCGACAGCAGCACCGTCGGCATCCTCTGGGTCAACTGGGACAGCCACGTGCGCTACGCCAACCGCGCGGCCGAAGAGATGCTCGGCTACTTGCCGGGAGCGGTGGTGGATCGGCCGCTGTCGGACTTCGAGCCGACGCTGAACATGGACCGCTGGCTCAACCTCTGGCGCCGCGCGCGCAATGCCGACGAGGCGCCGCTGAGCTTCGAGACCCGCTGCCTGCGCGCCGACGGCCAGTGGCTGCCGGCGGACGTTTCGCTGAGCTTCCTGCGTTTCGGCGATTCGGAGTACCTGCTGGTGTTCCTCACTGACGTTACCGAACGCCGCCGCGCCCGCGCCGCGCTGGAAGAGAGTGAGGCGCGCCTGCAGGGCATCGCCGCCAACGTGCCGGGGTTGGTGTTCCGCCTGGAGCCCAACGCGCCGGACGATGACTCCGATTTCGCCTATATCAGCTTCATCACCGGCGGCAGCGAAACCTCGCTGGGCTACTCGCCCGGCTACCTGCGCGAGAGCGGCCTGGGCATCATGGGCCTGGTGCATCCGTCCGAGCGCGAGAGCTACCTGGCCAGCCAGCTGGACGCGGTGGAAGGCCATCGCAACTGGCTGTGGCAGGGCCGTATCCTCACCCGCAGCCACGAGCCGCGCTGGGTCGACATCAAGGCTACGGTGCGGACCCTGGATGACGGTCGCCCGGCCTGGGACGGCGTGGTCTGGGACATCACCGAACACAAGCAGATCGAGCTGGAACTGCAGGATTCCCGCGCGCAACTGCGCGAGCTGTCGGCGCACCTGGAGAGCGTGCGGGAGGAGGAGAAGGCGCGCATCGCCCGCGAAGTGCACGATGAACTGGGCCAGGTGCTCACCGTGCTCAAGCTGGAAACCTCCATGTGCGAACTGGCCTACGCCGAGCTGGACAGCGGCCTGCGCGAGCGCCTGGACAACATGAAGCGGCTGATCGCCCAGCTGTTCCAACTGGTCCGCGACGTGGCCACCGCGCTACGCCCGCCGATCCTCGATGCCGGCATCGGCTCGGCGGTGGAATGGCAGGCGCGCCGCTTCGAATCGCGCACGCAGATTCCCTGCCTGGTGCAGGTGCCGGAGAATCCGCCGGAGCTGTCCGACGCCAAGGCCATCGGGCTGTTCCGCATCCTCCAGGAGGCGCTGACCAATGTCATGCGCCATGCCCAGGCGCATACTGTGGAATTGCAGCTGAGCGTCGAAGGGCGCGAGTTGTGCCTGCGCATCGCCGACGACGGCGTGGGCTTCGATCCGAACGCCACGCGCCAGGGCGTTTCCTTCGGCCTGGTGGGCATGCGCGAGCGGGTGCTGATGTTCGGCGGCACCCTGCAGATCGACAGCCAGCCCGGGGAGGGCACCACGCTGTGGATCCGCGTGCCGTTGCGCTCCAGAAGTGCGTGAACGGGCGAAAACCATAACGACAATGACAAGCGTGGAACGGGAGGAAAGGCGGTGATTCGAGTGCTGGTGGCGGAAGACCATACGATCGTGCGCGAGGGCATCAAGCAGCTGATCGGCATGGCCAAGGACCTGCAAGTGGTCGGCGAGGCCACCAACGGCGAGCAGTTGCTCGACACCCTGCGCCAGACGCCCTGCGAAGTGGTCCTGCTGGACATCTCCATGCCGGGCGTCAACGGCCTGGAGGCCATCCCGCGCATCCGCGCGCTGAACAACCCGCCGGCGATCCTGATGCTGTCGATGCACGACGAAGTGCAGATGGTCGCCCGCGCGCTGAAGGTCGGCGCCGCCGGCTACGCCACCAAGGACAGCGACCCGGCGCTGCTGCTCACGGCGATCCGCAAGGTCGCCAGCGGCGGCCGCTACATCGATCCCGATCTCGCCGACCGCATGGTCTTCGAGGTCGGCCTGACTGATTCGCGCCCGCCCCATGCGCTGCTGTCGGAGCGCGAGTTCTCGGTATTCGAGCGCCTGGTACAGGGCGAGGGCGTCAACGAAATCGCCCAGCAGCTGGCGGTCAGCAGCAAGACCATCAGCACCCACAAGGCGCGGCTGATGCAGAAACTCAATGCCAACTCGGTGGCTGACCTGGTGCGTTACGCCATGGAGCACAAGCTCGTCTGAACCATCTGCGACGCTGGCTTGACCTGCGGCAGATCGCTCGCTGAATTTTCCCTCCACTCTGTGCGACGTGTCCGATTTCTGTAACACACCGTCTATCTAGCGGGCGTGAGGCAGGGAATGATTGCCGGCTTCATGCAGTACGTCGTGATAACAAGGAGAAGAAGATGTTGCGAGCGGTAAGGGGAAGGCTGCTGTTCGGCCTGCTGGGGAGCGCTGCGATGCCGGCGCTGGCGGACTACGTCACCGTGATTTCCTTTGGTGGCGCCAACAAGCAGGCGCAGGAAGCGGCCTTCTACAAGCCGTTCAAGGAAGTGACCGGCAACGCCGTCGTACACGGTTCCTACAACGGCGATCTGGCCAAGCTCAAGCGCATGGTGGAGATCAGCCATGTGTCCTGGGACGTGGTGGAAGTCGAGGCCCCCGAGCTCGCACGCGGTTGCGAGGAAGGGCTGTTCATGAAGCTCGATCCCAAGTCCCTGGGCAACACCGCCGACTTCGTTCCCGGCGCAGTGCAGCCGTGCGGCGTCGGCATCTTCGTCTGGACCACGCTGCTGGCTTACAACCAGAGCAAGCTGCAGGGCACGCCCAGCAGTTGGGCGGATTTCTGGGACACGAAGAAATTCCCCGGCAAGCGCGGCCTGCGCTGGGGCGCCAAGTACAGCCTGGAATTCGCCCTGATGGCCGATGGCGTGGCGCCGAAGGACGTCTACAAGGTGCTCGCCACCAACGATGGCGTCGACCGGGCCTTCCGCAAGCTCGACGAACTCAAGCCGAGCATCAACTGGTGGAAGTCCGGCCAGGACCCGGTGCGCGACCTCGCCGATGGCACCGTGGTGATGAGCTCCGCCTACAACGGCCGGATCGCCGCCGCGCAGGCCGAGCAGAAGGGCTTCCGCATGGTCTGGGCCGGCGGCATCTACGACTTCGACTTCTGGGCGCTGCCCTCGGGCGTGTTCAAGAAGGAGCTGGCCGAACAGTTCGTCAACTTCGCCGGCCAGCCGCAGCAGCAGAAGGCTTTCGCCGAGAACATCTCCTACGGCCCGACCAACCGCAAGGCCGTGGAACTGCTGGCGCCGGACGTGGCCGCCAACCTGCCCACCGCGCCGCAGAACATCGCCAATGCCGTGGGCATGAACGTGGCGTTCTGGGCCGAGCACGGCGACGCGCTGGAGCAGCGTTTCCAGGCCTGGGCCAAGCGCTGATCGCCGGGCTGCCGACCACAAGCTGGTCGGCAGTCTGTTTCGCCATTTTTTGTAGGGCGAGCCCTACAAAGCATCCTCTCTAAGCCTTATAGCAATCTCTCATACCGCCCGATTTGCGCGCCGGTTCTGCTTCTCTAGTCTTGAGATCAACGGCATTTACAAAAATACAAAGGTGCGGTGATGGCCGAGAATCAGGCAAACGATGTGCTGGTGAGTTTCCGTGGCGTGCAGAAGAGCTACGACGGCGAATCCCTCATCGTGAAGGACCTCAATCTGGACATTCGCAAAGGCGAATTCCTGACACTGCTGGGGCCTTCCGGTTCCGGCAAGACCACCAGCCTGATGATGCTGGCCGGTTTCGAAACTCCTACCGCCGGTGAAATCCAGCTCGCCGGCCGCGCCATCAACAACGTCCCTCCGCACAAGCGCGACATCGGCATGGTGTTCCAGAACTATGCCCTGTTCCCGCACATGACGGTGGCCGAGAACCTGGCATTCCCGCTCTCCGTTCGCGGCATGAGCAAGACCGATGTGAGCGAGCGCGTGAAGCGTGCGCTGTCCATGGTCCAGCTCGACACCTTCGCCGGCCGCTATCCCGGCCAGCTCTCCGGTGGTCAGCAGCAGCGCGTGGCCCTGGCCCGTGCGCTGGTCTTCGAGCCGCAACTGGTGCTGATGGACGAACCCCTGGGTGCGCTCGACAAGCAGCTGCGCGAGCACATGCAGATGGAGATCAAGCACATCCACCAGCGCCTGGGCGTGACCGTGGTCTACGTGACCCACGACCAGGGCGAAGCCCTGACCATGTCCGACCGCGTGGCCGTGTTCCACCAGGGCGAGATCCAGCAGATCGCCCCGCCGGCCGAACTCTACGAACACCCGCGCAACTCCTTCGTCGCCAACTTCATCGGCGAGAACAACCGCATCGCCGGCCAGCTCCAGGCCCGCGATGGCGAGCGCTGCACCGTGGGCCTGGCCCGTGGCGAGAAGGTCGAGGCACTGGCGGTCAACGTCGGCAACGTCGGCGACACCGTCAGCCTGTCGATCCGCCCCGAGCGCGTGCGCCTGAACGGCCACAGCGAAAACTGCGCGAACCGCTTCTCCGGCCGCGTCGCCGAGTTCATCTACCTGGGTGACCACGTGCGCATTCGCCTGGAGGTCTGCGGCCGTACCGATTTCTTCGTCAAACAGCCGATCGCCGAGCTCGATCCCGCGCTCAGTGTTGGCGACGTGGTTCCGCTGGGCTGGGAAGTCGAGCACGTCCGCGCGCTCGACCCACTGTCCGCGGCGTAACAGCGCGGCCCGGCCACTCCCGGACGCATCCAAGAAAAACAAACCTGCACACTGTGGAGACAACAATAATGTCGAAGTCCTTGAAAGCATCGGGGCTCAAACTCGCAGCGCTGACCCTGGGCGTGGCCTTCGCGGCCCAGTCCATGGCCGCTACCGACCTGACCGTGGTGTCCTTCGGCGGCGCCAACAAGAACGCCCAGGTGAAGGCGTTCTACGGTCCCTACGAGAAGAGCACCGGCAACAAGATCGTCGCCGGCGAGTACAACGGCGAGATGGCCAAGGTGAAGGCCATGGTCGACACCAACAGCGTCTCCTGGGACCTGGTGGAAGTCGAGTCGCCGGAACTGGCCCGCGGCTGTGACGAAGGCCTGTTCGAAACCATCGACCCGGCCATCCTCGGCAAGGCCGAAGACTACGTACCGGGCGCCGTCAGCAACTGCGGCGTGGGCTTCTTCGTCTGGTCCACCGTGCTGGCCTACAACGCCGACAAGCTGAAGACCGCACCGACCAGCTGGGCCGACTTCTGGGACACCAGCAAATTCCCGGGCAAGCGCGGCCTGCGCAAGGGCGCCAAGTACACCCTGGAATTCGCCCTGATGGCCGACGGTGTCGCGCCCAAGGACGTCTACAAGGTGCTGGCCACCAAGGAAGGCCAGGACCGCGCCTTCAAGAAACTCGACCAGATCAAGCCGAACATCCAGTGGTGGGAAGCCGGCGCCCAGCCGCCGCAGTACCTCGCTTCGGGTGACGTGGTCATGAGCTCCGCCTACAACGGCCGCATCGCCGCCGTGCAGAAAGAGAGCAACCTGAAGATCGTCTGGAACGGCGGCATTTACGACTTCGACGCCTGGGCAATCCCGAAGGGCGCCAAGAAGGTCGACGAGAGCCTGAAGTTCATCGCCTTCTCGGTTCAACCCGAGCAGCAGAAGACCTACTCCGAGAACATCGCCTACGGCCCGGTCAACAAGAACGCCGTACCGCTGCTGAGCAAGGAGCTGCTGAAGGACATGCCGACCACCCCGGAAAACATGCAGGGCCAGGTGGGCATGGACGTGACCTTCTGGGCTGACTATGGCGAGCAGTTGGAGCAGCGCTTCAACGCCTGGGCCGCCAAGTAAGCAAGCCCTTACCGCCACGGTCGGCCCGGACCGTGGCGGACCGGAACCGTCGCACCCCCTCTCGCGGCGGCTCCTCCTGACACCACACCTTGGCCGCTCCCGGGCGGCCCGTTTTACCGGAGTTCGCTATGGCCACCGCTGTGTCGATGAACGAGGTCGCCGGCCCCACCCTCAAGCAGCGCCTGGCGCGCGCGGAGCGGATGAACCGCTTGAAGTCGCAGGCGCTGGTCCTGCCCCTGCTGGTCTTCCTCCTGCTGACCTTCCTCGTGCCCATCGCGGCACTGCTCTACAAGAGCGTGAACAACCCCGAGGTCGTCGGTGCGCTGCCGCTGACCGTCAACGCCATTTCCGAGTGGGACGGCAAGTCGCTGCCTTCGGATGCGGTGTACAAGGCGCTGAGCGACGACCTGGTCGCCGCGCGCAAGAACCAGACCATCGGTGACCTGTCCAAGCGCCTGAACATGGAACTGGCCGGCTACCGCAGCCTGCTGTCCAAGACCGCTCGCGCGCTGCCGTTCAAGGAGCAGCCGGCGTCGTACAAGGACGCAATGGAAGCACTCGACGAGCGCTGGGGCGACCCGGCCTACTGGCAGGCGATCCGTCGCAACGCCAGCTCCGTCACGCCCTATTACCTGCTGGCGGCGCTCGATCACCGTATCGATGACCTGGGCGAAATCGCCCGCGCAACGCCGGACCAGTCGATCTACCTGGACATCTTCGCCCGCACCTTCTGGATGGGCGCGGTGATCACCCTGATCTGCCTGGCGCTGGCCTACCCGCTGGCCTACCTGCTGGCGATCCTGCCGACCCGCAAGTCCAACCTGCTGATGATCATGGTGCTGCTGCCGTTCTGGACCTCGATCCTGGTGCGCGTCGCCGCGTGGATCGTGCTGTTGCAGTCGGGCGGCCTGATCAACGGCGCGCTATTGAAGATGGGCCTGATCGACGAGCCATTGCAGCTGGTGTTCAACCGCACCGGCGTGTACATCTCCATGGTCCACATCATGCTGCCGTTCATGATCCTGCCGATCTACAGCGTGATGAAGGGCATTTCCCCCAGCTACATGCGCGCCGCAATTTCGCTGGGCTGCCATCCGTTCTCCAGCTTCTGGAAGGTCTACTTCCCGCAGACCGTGGCCGGTGTCGGCGCCGGTTGCCTGCTGGTGTTCATCCTGTCGATCGGCTACTACATCACCCCGGCCCTGCTGGGCAGCCCGAACGACCAGATGGTCAGCTACTTCGTCGCCTTCTACACCAACACCACCATCAACTGGGGCATGGCCACGGCCCTGGGCGGCCTGCTGCTGTTCGCCACCCTGGTGCTCTACGTGATCTATGGCTGGCTGGTGGGCGCGAGCCGCCTGCGCCTGGGCTGATGAGGAGAACAAGAAGATGCTGAGCCCCTACATGTCCCCGGTCGAGCGCGTGTGGTTCTACACCCTGCGCATCCTCTGCGGCCTGATCCTGCTGTTCCTGGTGCTGCCGGTACTGGTCATCGTGCCGCTGTCGTTCAACTCCGGCACCTTCCTGGTCTACCCGCTGCAGGGCTTCTCCCTGCGCTGGTACGCCGACTTCTTCAACTCCGCCGAGTGGATGCGTGCGCTGACCAACAGCATCATCGTCGCCCCGGCGGCCACCGTGCTGGCGATGGTCTTCGGCACCCTGGCGTCGATCGGCCTGACCCGCGGCGAGTTCCGCGGCAAGGCGCTGGTCATGAGTCTGGTGATTTCGCCGATGGTGGTGCCGGTGGTGATCATCGGCGTGGCGAGCTACCTGTTCTTCGCGCCGCTGGGCCTGGGCAACAGCTACATCTCGCTGATCATCGTCCACGCGGTACTGGGTGTGCCGTTCGTCATCATCACCGTGTCGGCGACCCTGCAGGGCTTCAACTACAACCTGGTGCGCGCCGCCGCCAGCCTGGGCGCGCCGCCAGTGCTGACCTTCTTCAAGGTCACCCTGCCGCTGATCGCTCCGGGGGTGATTTCCGGCGCGCTGTTCGCCTTCGCTACCTCCTTCGATGAAGTGGTGGTGACCCTGTTCCTCGCCGGCCCCGAGCAGGCCACCCTGCCGCGCCAGATGTTCAGTGGCATCCGCGAGAACCTCAGCCCGACCATCGCCGCTGCGGCGACCCTGCTGATCGGCTTCTCCGTCGTGCTCCTGCTCACCCTCGAGTGGCTGCGCGGCCGCAGCGAGAAACTGCGTACCGCGCCGACTTCCTGATTCACAGTGTTTCGCGGACGGTTGCGTCCCTGTGCTCACCCACAGGGGCGGGATCGATCCGCGATTTTTTTTGCCCGCTTTCCCGCCTGAAACCGTCCTTTTCGCTTCGACTATCGGCCCGATCCCCTTCGAGCCGTCCGAGCGGCTACAATGCGCGCCATCCGTGATTTCCGCCCACAGAGGTGCGCCATGCAACCCTACGCCATCGCTCCGTCGATCCTTTCCGCCGACTTCGCCCGCCTGGGCGAGGATGTGGACAAGGTGCTCGCTGCCGGCGCCGACATCGTTCACTTCGATGTGATGGACAACCACTACGTGCCGAACCTGACCATCGGCCCGATGGTCTGCACGGCCCTGCGCAAGTACGGCGTCACCGCGCCCATCGACGTGCACCTGATGGTTTCCCCGGTGGACCGCATCATTGGCGACTTCATCGAAGCCGGCGCCACCTACATCACCTTCCACCCGGAAGCCTCGCAGCACATCGACCGTTCCCTGCAACTGATCAAGGACGGCGGCTGCAAGGCCGGCCTGGTGTTCAACCCGGCCACCTCGCTGGACGCGCTCAAGTACGTGATGGACAAGATCGACATGGTCCTGCTGATGAGCGTGAACCCCGGCTTCGGCGGGCAGAAGTTCATTCCCGGCACCCTCGACAAGCTGCGCGAAGCCCGCGCGCTGATCGACGCTTCCGGCCGCGACATCCGCCTGGAGATCGACGGCGGGGTGAACGTGAAGAACATCCGCGAGATCGCCGCCGCGGGCGCCGACACCTTCGTCGCCGGCTCTGCCATCTTCAACGCACCGGATTACGCCGAGGTCATCCGCGCCATGCACGCTGAGCTGGCGCAGGCGCGCAAGTGATGAGTGCTGCACAACTGCCGTTCGCCGGGCTGCCGCGTCTGGTGATGTTCGACCTGGACGGCACCCTGGTGGATTCCGTCCCCGACCTCGCCGCGGCGGTGGACAAGATGCTGCTGGCGCTCGGGCGCCAGCCGGCTGGCCTGGAGGCGGTGCGTCACTGGGTCGGCAACGGCGCGCGGGTGCTGGTGCGCCGCGCCCTGGCCAATGACATCGAACACGATGGCGTCAGCGAGGAAGACACCGAGCGCGCCCTCGAACTGTTCATGGATGCCTACGCCGACAGCCATGCGCTGACCGTGGTCTACCCCGGCGTGATCGAGACCCTGAAGTGGCTGAAGAAGCGCGACGTCGAGCTGGCGCTGATCACCAACAAGCCCGAGCGCTTCGTCGGCCCGCTGCTGGATGAGATGAAGCTGGGCAAGTTCTTCCGCTGGATCATCGGCGGCGACACCCTGCCGCAGCAGAAACCCGATCCGGCTGCGCTGCTGTTCGTGATGAAGATGGCCGGCGTGTCGGCGGAACAGGCCCTGTTCGTCGGCGATTCGCGCAACGACATCCTCGCCGCCAAGGCCGCCGGCGTGCGCAGCGTAGGCCTGAGCTACGGCTACAACCACGGGCGTCCCATCGCCGAGGAAACCCCGACACTGGTGCTCGACGACCTGCGCCATCTGCTGCCTTGCTTCGACTCGGGCAAAGCGATAGTGTTGCCCGACTCCGCCTCAACTCCCGCTCAGCGAGACAGCACCGTGGAAACGGCTTCCCACACACTCTGGATGAAGGTCATCAAGGCCCTGGCCCGCTGGCGCTGGCGCGCCTGACATCCTTTGGCCGGTACGCCCGGCGTGTGTGTGCACCCAAGTCCGTTACTTCCTCATTCCACGAGGCTGATCATGACCCGCGAAGAATTCCAGCGCCTGGCCGCCGAAGGCTACAACCGCATTCCGCTGACCTGCGAAACCCTTGCCGACTTCGACACCCCGCTGTCGATCTACCTGAAGCTGGCCGACGGCCCCAACACCTACCTGCTCGAATCCGTGCAGGGCGGCGAAAAGTGGGGCCGCTACTCGATCATCGGCCTGCCCAGTCGCACCGTGCTGCGTGTCTACGGCCACCAGGCGAGCATCAAGGTCGACGGCATCGAGACCGAGAGCTTCGAATGCGCCGACCCGCTGGCCTTCGTCGAGGAGTTCAAGGACCGCTACCGCGTGCCGACCATCGCCGGTCTGCCGCGCTTCAACGGCGGCCTGGTCGGTTACTTCGGCTATGACTGCGTGCGCTACGTCGAGCAGCGTCTGGCGCAGTGCCCGAATCCGGATCCGCTGAACAATCCCGACATCCTGCTGATGGTTTCCGACGCGGTCGTCGTGTTCGACAACCTCGCCGGCAAGATGCACGCGATCGTCCTCGCCGACCCGGCGCAGGCCGACTCCTACGACCAGGGCCTGGCCCGGCTGGAAGAACTGCTGGAGCGCCTGCGCCAGCCGATCACCCCGCGCCGCGGCCTGGATTTCGGTGCCGTGAACGCCCCGGAACCGCAGTTCCGCGCCAGCTTCACCCGCGAGGACTACGAGCGCGCCGTCGGCACCATCAAGGAATACATCCTGGCTGGCGACTGCATGCAGGTCGTGCCGTCGCAGCGCATGTCCATCGACTTCAGCGCAGCGCCGATCGACCTGTACCGTGCACTGCGCTGCTTCAACCCGACGCCCTACATGTACTTCTTCAACTTCGGCGACTTCCACGTCGTCGGCAGCTCGCCGGAAGTGCTGGTGCGCGTCGAGGATGGCGAAGTCACCGTGCGCCCCATCGCCGGCACCCGCCCGCGTGGCGCGACCGAAGAGGCCGACCGGGCGCTGGAAGAGGACCTGCTTTCCGACGCCAAGGAAATCGCCGAGCACCTGATGCTCATCGACCTGGGCCGCAACGACGTCGGCCGCGTGTCGCAGACCGGCAGCGTGAAGGTCACCGAGCAGATGGTCATCGAGCGCTACTCCAACGTGATGCACATCGTCTCCAACGTGAACGGCCAGCTGAACGAGAAGCTCAGCGCGATGGACGCCCTGCGCGCCATCCTGCCGGCCGGCACCCTGTCCGGCGCGCCGAAGATTCGCGCGATGGAAATCATCGATGAACTGGAGCCGGTCAAGCGCGGTGTCTACGGTGGCGCCGTGGGTTACCTCGCGTGGAACGGCAACATGGACACCGCCATCGCCATCCGCACCGCGGTGATCAAGAACGGCGAACTGCATGTGCAAGCTGGCGGCGGCATCGTCGCCGACTCGGTACCGGCGGCGGAGTGGGAAGAAACCATCAACAAGCGCCGTGCAATGTTCCGCGCCGTGGCGCTGGCCGAGCACACCGCCAAGGTGCATGGCCGCGACTGAGTTGTCGGTTCGATGAAAAGCCCCGCTTCGGCGGGGCTTTTTTATTGGGCTCAAAGTTGTCGGCTGGGGTGAGTGGAGAAGCCCTGCGCAGGGATATCAGCAGCGTCGGCCCTTCGTAGGAGCGAGCTTGCTCGCGAAGATTTAGCCGGTTTCTCCGTCGCCGAGCGGGTTCGCGAGCAAGCTCGCTCCTACAGGGATACCACCTGCAGGCTCGCCTTGCGCCGGGCCAGCGCGGCATCGGCCTGCTGCGAGCGCTCCTCCACATAGGCCGCCAGGTGATCCACCGCGACGTACTGCATCGCCTTGTGGCTGTCGTCCAGCGTGGTCACCGGCAGGGCGATGCGCCCGCAGGACAGCGCCTTGCTGAAATTCTCCCGGTTCAGGTTGCGGAACCAGCGCTCGCGCACCTGCTCCAGCGGCACCAGGACATCCCCGAAGATCTGATAGACCAGGCTCACCGTCTCCGGGCGCGGGGCGGGGCGGACATCTGCGGTCGACTGCATGGGACTCTCCTGTTCCGATGGTGGTGGTGATAGGAGTAAATATAGCAAAGGTTGTATTTCTCTTCAATCGACACCCAGGAAAAACCCCGCCGAAGCGGGGCTTTTTCATCGTGAAACGGGCTCAGCGAACCAGGGTCGGGGCGCGGCGATGGCGCACCGTGGACCACCAGAAGACCCAGCCGATCAGACGGATCTGCCCGCTGTCGAACTGCTCCGCCGGGTACTCCTCGTCGGGGTATTCGTCGCGGTTGAAGCTGCGCAGGCGGATGCCGCCGCCGGGCAGGCGGTAGACGAACTTCACCCGCAGCATGCCCTCGTGTTCCAGGGCGTAGATCTCGCCGTCGGTGATGTGCGTCGTGGCCGTGTCGATGCCGATGGTGGAGCCATCCATGATCAGCGGCTCCATGCTGTTGCCGGTGAGCTGGGCGCAGATCGCCGCCGCCGGGTCGACCCCTGCGGCGCGCAACGTTGCGTATGAGAAACGCAGCTTGCGCCCCTCTATCTCGCGCACTGCGGTGCGGCCAGCGCCGGCCGCCAGTTCCACTTCCTTGTACAGGCGTAGTTCCACTTCGTCCTCGTCCAGCGGAGTGTCGCTATCCCATGGGTGCAGCGGTTCCAGTCGCAGCGGGCTGCCATCGGCCGGGCGTGGCGCGGGTGCGCTGGTGCCCGGCGCCGGCGTGCCTTCGCCGGTGGCCAGCCAGGTCGGCGAGACCCCCAGCGCGCTGGCGATCTCGATCAGCTTGCGCGTGCTCTGCGCCTTGCCCGAGGTCAGCTTGTGGATGGTGTTCTGCGAAACCCCTGCAGCTTCGGCCAGGGTTTCCTGCTTGAGGTTGCGCGAGGCCATCGCCTGTTTCAGGCGGTCGGCCAGCGTTGATGAGGGAGTCTTGTCCATGGCGGCACTCTACCTCCTGGGTTGTAGCGTGTAAATAGCCTTGGTGTTGACTAAATATAGCCATAGTTGTAATCATAAAGGTCAGCAGCCCACCGGGGAGACAAAACACGGTTTGGCTGAAGGGAGGCGAACGGCTTCCCCCTCACTGCGGCAAGGAGGCCGTGGGTTGCCTGCAGACCGTCACTAGCGGGGCAGGCTGGAGGACGCGGGTGGGCCTGGGAGGCGCCGCCCGCGTACCTGCAAGGGATGCCGCCCGACGAGTCGGCGTCCGTGACGAACAGATCGCGACTGACCACCCCAGGCGGCCGAAGCACGGCGACCACGGAGGGCATGTCGCCAGGAGGACCTTCATGAACCAACACCCGAACTGCACGATGCAGCCCGAATCCCCCGCCGATGCGGAGGTGCGCCGTGGCTGATCTCGCCGACTACGCCAACGACCTGATGCTGGAGCGCATCGAGGACATGCTGCACAGCCGTCGCTCCTCGGCGGCGATCAGCTCCGCCGAGTATTGCGAGGATTGCGGCGACGACATCCCGCCGGCGCGCCGCCTGGCGGCGCCGGGCTGCACCCGCTGCATCGACTGCCAGGCCCTGGATGAACTGGAGCGGCGGCACTGAGCCGCGCGGGAGAAACGCCGTGATCAAACCCATCGATGAAATGCTCAAGCTCTGGGCCGAAGAGATGCACAACCCGGGCAGCGCCGGTGGCGGTTATGCCGGCGGCAACCTGCTGGCGATGATGATGGCCAACAAGGGCGAGATGATTCGCGGCACGCGGGGCAGCAAGGTGATCCTCGACCGCGTTGCCGAACTGGACCTGATCATCAACCACCTGCCCGACGAGCAGAAGGACGTGGTCACCGAGCACTACCTCAATCGCGACAGCGAGGCTTCGCAGAAGTACCGGCACTGCCGCTGCAGCCGCAACACCTTCTACCTGCGCCTGCACGTGGCGCACCAGAGCATCCAGTCGCGGTTGATGCGCCGCGTCGCCTGATCCTTTCCCTTCTTCATCCCAAGCCCGGCCCTGCGCCGGGCTTCGTGCTTTTCGCGTGTGCCCGGAGCTATGCTCGCGGCCCATGACGACACCACTCCTGATTCGCTGTGCCGAGGCCGCCGACACCGAGGCCATCCTGCGCATTCTCGGTGAAACCTACCAAGCCACCTGGAAGCCGGCGCTGAGCGCGGAAGCCATCGCGCGCTTCGAGTCCTCCGCGCACACCTCTACTTATGTTCGCGAGCGCCTGGCGCATTTCGCGGTCGCTTGCATGGCTGGCGAGGTAGTCGGCCTGCTCGATTGGCGCGATGACTTCATCGATGCCCTGCATGTCTCTCCCCGTCATCAGCGTCTGGGAATCGGTGCGGCGCTGCTGAATCACGCAGAGGCTGCCATCAGCCGTAACGGCAGTGCATGTGTTCGCCTGGAGACCGACACCTTCAACCAGCAGGCGCGCGCTTTCTACGGCAAGCACGGCTATGCGGAGATCGACTACTACCCGGACGAGGAGTGGCACAGCGGCTTCACCACTGTGCTGATGAGCAAGGCTCTCTGAAATTTCCGACGCCGGATTTCGGCGTTTCGACAGCACATTGCGGTGTGTCATCTGCGTATTGCAGCGTATTCCCCAAGAAGCCTTGTTCCGGCGGGAATCGGGGGGTAAAAAGTAGTCATTCTTGTAAAGGTGCGTCCCCAGGGAGCACAACGCGAAACCCCGAAAAGCCCGGCCAGTGAGCCGGGCTTTTTCATGCCCGCGTTTTTCTGATCCGTCGTTGCGGCGGGTGGCCGGCGAGGACGCTGGCAGTCATCCCCGGCTGGCTGATAGCCGCCGGTTTCGCCCGTTCACGGGCGTCTTTATCCAAGGTGAGCCAATGGGCAACGAACCTCAGACCCTGGCCGACGTGCCTTTGTGGGGGCTGATCCTGCTCGCCGTCGCGGGCGGCATCAGCGGTGAAATGTGGCGCGCCGACAAGGCGGGCCTGGGCGGCTGGCGGTTGCTGCGGCGGCTGGCGCTGCGCTCAGGCGCCTCCATTGTCTGCGGCATGGCGGTGATGTTTCTGGCCATGGCCTGCGGCGCCTCGCTGACGCTGGCTGCCGCGATCGGCAGCCTGACCGCGGCGGCCGGCGCGGAGATAGCCGTCGGTCTTTATGAACGCTGGGCGGCGAAACGCCTGGGGATCGAGGGGCCACCAGTGGGCGGAGGCGAACCCTGAGAAAGGATCGTTACCGCAGGGACAGCACACGGTTTATCAGCAGACAACTAGTCGGCCGCAAGCGCCAGTTCAAAACCCGCCAACAGCGCGTTCTAATTTTTTAACGAGAGGAAAAAGACCCATGAGCGTTCAACTTCCCAATGGCAGTACTCTGAGCATTGCTTCGATCTATGCGGTAGCAAAGCCGGTCACAGCACTTTCCAATGCTGCCAACGCAGTCGCCAGTGTCGCAGGGCACGGACTCTCAGCCGGTGCCGTGGTCGAGATCACCTCGGGGTGGGCGGGAGTAAGCGGCCGGGTCGCTCGTGTGACCGATGCCGATACCGCCACCTTGACCCTAGGTAACGTCAACACGGTCGATACCAGCCGATTTGTCCCAGGCAGTTCGGCAGGCTCGGTTCGCTCCGTGACCACCTGGATGCCGATCCAGCAGGTTGTCACCCCGACGGCTTCCGGTGGCGAACAGCAATTTGCGACTTACCAGTTCCTCGAGGATGACGATCAACGCCAGATTCCAACCTTCCGCAATGCCCAGACCCTGAGCATCGAGGTGGCCGACGATCCTTCCCTGGCGCAGTGGGCGGTGATCGAAGCGGCAGACCTCGACCGCAAGCCACGAGCCATCCGGCTGAGCCTGCGTAACGGCTCGGAGATCTATTACAACGGCTACGTTACGGTCTCCGATACGCCCAAGCTGAGCGTCAACGAGATCATGACCCGCACGGTGACCATTGCCCTGCTGGGCCGTGCCACCCGCTACAACGCCTGAGGTGAGGGATGACCCGGTTCACTATCGAGCAGAACCCCACCTTCGTCGGAAGCGTGGAGATTCCCCGCGTGGGGGCGCAAGGCATTACGGTGGCGTTCACCTTCAAGTACCGCGACCGCGCCAGCCTGGCCCAGCTCTATTCGGGGTGGGCGAAGCGGCAGCAGGCGTTGGCGGAGCACCTGGACACCGATGACCTGGTCGCGGTGACCGAGTCGATGCTCGCCCTGCAGGTCGAGCAGCTGGAGGCGATCATCGCCGACTGGGAATTCGCCGAGCCCTGCACCGCGGAAAACATCCGCCGGCTGGTGGAGTCTTCGGTCTCCGCACCGGAGCGGATTCTCTCGGCCTACACCCAGGCGTACGCCCAGGCGCGCCAGGGAAACTGATCGGCGCCGCCCGCTCCCTGTTCCAGTCGAAGGCCTCTGCGGAACAACTGGAGGCCTTCGGCCTTGCTCCTGGCGATTTCGAAACCGGCTATGCCCTGTGGCCCTGCGTCGCGCCCGCATTGCGCGTGCTGGATGCCATGGGCACGCAGTGGCGGGTGGGTGGGGGCGGCGCGATCGGACTGGATTACGCGGTCCTGCCACAGGTCATGCAGTGGCTGGGCATCGGCAGGCGTTCGCGCGCAGTCCTCTTCGAGGACCTGCGCCACATGGAGCAGGAGGCGCTGAAAGTGATCAATGATGACGGGAGAAGAACATGAGTTCGACCGCTTCACCGTTCAGCATCGCCGCACTCAACCAGCAGACGAGTGCGACCAGGGCGCTGATCCCCGCGCTGGAAAAAGTCAGCAAAAGCAATTGGCAGCTTGCCCAGGCGAGCCTGGCCAACGTCAAGGCGATCGAGCAGAGCCCCGTGGCACTGCTATCGACGCTGGAGCGTCTGAAAGCGGTGTTAGGCCAGACGTTGTCGACCTTCATCGACGACTGGAAGGCCGGCCAGCAGGCAGCCTGGAAGGCCTATACCGACCCTGACAGTCGCACCAAGGGCGTCCAGGGTGTGGTCGGCCATGCCCTGGAAAATTCGCAAAAGTACCTGAGCTCAGTCTGGAGCAACGGCAAGTCGCAGACGAACTTTCGCGAGTTCGCCGATCCGGTGCTGGATGAGCTGCGGGGGGTGATGGTTCGCGAGGCGATCATCGGGGTCTCGGGACTCATTGCCAGTTCCGATGGCTGGAAGTCGCTGATGAGCCGGTTCTCGCCCGACACGGCGGCGGCTACCTGGGTACCTGCCAGCATCACGGCCGATGCGGCGTTGGGAATAGGCTTGCCGACATCCGAAAGCGTGGCTGGAATCACCGAGAAAGCCGTCAGCCAACCGGCCGAGCCGTCGATCTGGATTGCCGGGGCCAAGGCCGCCTGGGACGAGTACTTCACGGAGTCGAGCAGCATGGCCGAAAAGGTCGAGACGCTGTTCAGCGACGCTCTGGGCAATACCCAGAACTTCCTGATCAAGGCGCTGGCCGAAGGTGACTTCTCGTTCCGCTCCCTGGCGGACTCGGTGATTGGCAACCTCGGTCGCATCGGTATGCAACTGGCCACATCCGGCATCGGCCAGCTGTTCTCCATGGGCTCGCAGATGTTCGCCTCCAGTGGCTGGGGCCAGGCCATCCTGTCGTTCTTCCAGGCCGACGGGGGCGCGTGGAACCAGGGCGTGCAGATGTACGCAAAAGGCGGAGCGTTCCGCCATGGAGTGGTCAGTGCGCCCACCTTTTTTGGCGCCACGGGTGGCCGACTGGGCGTGATGGGCGAGGCAGGGCCGGAGGCGATCATGCCGCTGGCACGAGCATCCGATGGCTCGCTTGGCGTGCGCACCTTGGGTGGTGGTGGCACGACTGTCCAGCTTCACGCGCCGGTCAGCATAGCGATTGGCGGCAATGGCAGTGATGGTTCGCAAATCGATCAGCAAGCCCTGTCGAGCAACTTGCAGCGGCAACTGCAACTGGCTGCCGAGCGCGCCGTGGCGGAGTCCTGGCGTCCTGGTGGAATGAGCTACCGCAACGCGCGGGGGAGGGGCTGATGGCTGTGGAAACCTTCAAGTGGCCTATCGAAGCCGGCGGCGAGGGCGAGGTGACGTTCAGGTTGCGCTCGGCACAGTTCGGCGACGGCTACCGACAGACGCTGGGGGACGGGTTGAACAACCGTTCGCAGCAGTGGCCGGTCATCCTGGTCGTGAACAAGGACGCCGCGCAACAGGTGCTGGCCTTCTTCGACCGCCACGCCGGTAGCCGAGCCTTTCTCTGGACTCCGCCTCTGGGCAGCCCCGGCCTGTACAGCTGCAACGCCTATAAACCCACGAACATCGGCGGCACGGTCTATCGCATCGCTGCGACATTCGAGCAGGTCTTCCATCCTTGACGAGGTCGATATGTCTATCGCTTTGAAAACCTGGGTCACCAACACTACCGGCGATACCTGGACTGATCTCGCCGTGGGTACGGCCACCATCAGCAGCATCCTGATCAATGCCCTGGGTACCGACGCGCGAGTAGTGCTGCGGCTGGTGCTCAAGGGCGGCGCTACGTCGTACATCCTGCCCGGCAACCTATTGGGTGCCAACCAGCCGCATCGGCCTGCACCAGGTGGCCTCTCGCTGAGTGCTGGCGACAAGCTGCAGTGCATGAGTTCGGCGCCGGTGGAATGGATTGCCAGTTACACGCCGGATCTGGCCTACACGTCTGCAGCGGGAGTTTCCAGGGACTCCAACTGGTCGGACCTGATCAGTGGGCCGGCAGAGGTGCGCACTCTGCTCGCATCGGTCAGCGGATTGGGTGAGGCACAGCTTTCGATCCGCTTGCGCAAGCAGTCGGGGGCGACGGCGTCGATCGTCACCCGCGAAACCATCAGTGGCCCCAGCGCCAAGCGCCTGACCAGTACGGTGGCTCTGTGTGCAGGGGACAAGATTCAAGTTTTCAGTGATCGCTATCTGGAATGGGTCGCGACGGGAGTGAGCTGGGTATGTACAAGTGCAAGGCCTACCGCAAGCAGAGGCGCCCCGGCGCGATCGAGTTCCTGTCGATAACCTTTGATCAGGCGTTCCACCCATGAGCCTCATCCTGCAACTCCAGAAGCTGGAGCCCGGCGCCGAAATCATGCTGTTCGAACTGGACGGCAGCGAGTTCGGTGCCGACGTGCTGCGTTTCCACGGCCACGCCATCCCGCACACTCCGCAGGAGCTGGCTGCCGCCGGCGCCGACGCGGATCAACTGTCGGCGAAGTCGATCTGGTGGAAGGGCGAGGAGTACGCCGCTTGGCCCGTGCAGATCAGCGGCATCGAGGCGAACGGCGACGGCACGGCGGTGCGCCCGAAGTTCTCTGGCGGCAACGTCAGCGGGCGCCTGACGGCGCTCTGCCTCGCCTTCAATGACTTGGCCAACTTCCAGCTGACCATCCGCGAGACCCTGGCCGAATTCCTGGATGCGGAGAACTTCCCGGCCGGCAACCCGGAAGCAGACCCGACCCAGGAGTCGGTCACCATCTGGTACTTCGACCAGAAGATCGGCGAGGACAACCAGGTGATCGAGTGGGAGCTGGCCAGCCCCGGTGACGTTGGCAACGAGGCTATCGGCCGGCAGATGACCACGCTGTGCCACTGGTGCATGACAGGCGGCTATCGCAGCCCCGACTGCGGCTATACCGGCCCGTATTTCGACATCGACGACAACCCGACCGATGACCCGGCAAAGGACCAATGTGCCGGCCTCTATAGGTCCTGCAATAAGCGTTGGGGGCAGGGTAATCAGTTGCCCTTCGGCGGCTTCCCGGCCGTGTCCCTGATCGCCCGGAGTTGACCATGCATAAGCAGACCCTGAGCGCCATTCAGGCGCACGCCGCTGAGGAGTACCCGCGGGAGGCCTGCGGCCTGATCGTCGGCGCCGGCAAGGCGCAGCGATACATCCGTTGCCGGAACACGGCCAGCCAGCCGCAGGAGGAGTTCCGCCTGCACCCGGAGGACTACGCCGCGGCGGAAGACCTGGGCGAGGTGGTTGCCATCGTCCACAGCCATCCCGACGCGACCAGCCGGCCGTCATCGTACGACCTGGCCATGTGCGAAGCGTCTGGCCTGCCGTGGCACATCCTCAGTTGGCCGGAGGGCGACCTGCGGACGATCACGCCGGCGGGGCACATCCCGCTGCTGGGCCGGCCATTTGTCCACGGCGCCTGGGATTGCTGGCAGGTCTGCGCCGACTGGTACCAGCGCGAGTGGGGGCTGGAGTTCGAGCGCTTCGAGCGCCAGGACGGTTGGTGGGAGCACGCAGGCGGCCCGAGCCTCTATGAGCAGTACTTCGAGGCGGCTGGCTTCCAGCCGGTCGGCACGCCCCGGCGCGGCGATATGATCGTCTTCGAGATCGGCCGGACGCTCCATCCGAACCATGCCGGCATCTACCTCGGCACCGATGCGACGCTGCCTGCAGAGAACAGCCGGGTATTCGGTGCGGGCCCATTTCTGCTTCACCACCTCTACGGGAAACCCAGCGAGGTCATCGTCTTCGGCGGCAACTGGAGCGAGCGTGCGCGGCTGGTGCTTCGGCACCGGCAAGCCAGGGAATAGGCTGTGCTACCCTCCGGCCACCCGAAGGGAGGGAACCATGAAGAAACTGATCATCATCGCGGCTGCCTTGGTTGTACTAGCGGGCTGCTCCACTAGTCAGACGTCGGCCGACTCCGCAGACCCGGTTCCGGGTGCGCGCGTCTTATATCGTGGAGCGGGTGATGCCAGCGTGCAGATTACTCGCGATAGCGGTTTCTTGGGGGAAGGGTGCTATATGGGAGTTTTCTGGAATGGGAAGCTGGCTGCTCGAATTGGTAGCGGCGAAACAGCCAAACTCTCGGTTTCATCAGGCGAGAACCTAATCGGCATGGGCAGCGATCCTGACGGCAAGGGACTGTGCGCGATCGATGGGGTGGCGATGCGAGAGGTGCCTGCCAACCTGAAACCGGGCGAAAATAAGCGATTCAGAATCTCTGGCGATGGGGGTGGCTTCCAGCTGGCTCCAACGTCATTCTGATTAACCAAGGCCACCTCCGGGTGGCCTTTTCTTTTCTGGAGCACACGAAATTGACCAGTTCAGTGGCAACAGTCATCAAGTTGTCAGGCCCTCTGATTCGTGAATTCGGCCGCGAGCACCGGCGTTATCTCGACACTGGGACTGTTCAGGAGGCTTTCAGTGCTCTGCGCAACACCCTGCCAGGATTTCGAGAAGCGATTGCCCGTCTTGAGCGTCTTGGGATGCGCTTTGCCATTTTCCGAAACCGAAGGAATGTTGGAGAGCGCGACTTCAGTTCGGGCGGAGTGCGTGAGGTAAGAGTTGTTCCTTTAATCGCAGGGAGCAAGCGGGCTGGGCTTCTACAGACCGTAGTTGGAGTGGCGCTGATGGTTGCGAGCATCCGGACTGGACCGGCTACTTTTCAGGCGGGTCTGGCACTGACACTTGGCGGGGTCGTTCAAATGATCAGCCCGCAGGCTAAGGGCCTGAGCCAGTCAGCAGCCCCTGAGAACTTGCCCAGCTACGCCTTCGGCAGCGCCAAGAACACCACCGCCAGCGGCAACCCCGTGCCTTACTGCTGTGGGAAACGTCGGTGGGGCGGGGCGATCATAAGCGCCTCGATTTACGCCGAAGACAAGACCTGATCCGACCATTCGAGAACAGCCGCCGTGAGGTGGTTTTTTTATGCCTGGAGAAATGCATGGGCGCCGAGATTCAGCATTACCTCGCCGGCCGGAAGGGCGGCAGCAGCAAGCCTAAGCAGCCGTCGATCGCGCGCGACAGCCTGCAGTCGTTGGCCACCGCCAAGCTGCTGCTGGCAGTGGGCGAGGGCGAGTTCGCCGAGGGGCCGAGCGATCAGGACATTTACCTGGACAACACCCCGCTTGTGGACGCCAGCGGCAACGTCAACTTCCCCAACGTGAAATGGGAATGGCGCAACGGCAGCGTCGATCAGGACTACATCCCCGGCATCCCCTCGGTGGAGAACGAGACCACGGTGAACGTGGAGCTGCGCAGCGACACCCCGTGGGTGCGCTCGGTGACCAACACCCAGCTGTCCGCCGTGCGCCTGCGCTTCGCCTGGCCGGCCCTGCAGAAGCAGGAGACCAGCGGGGACGTGAAGGGCTACCGGATCGAGTACGCGGTGGACGTGAGCACCGACGGCGGCGCTTACCAGCAGGTGCTGCTGGATGCGGTCGACGGCAAGACCACCAGCCGCTACGAGCGCAGCCAGCGGATCGACCTGCCGGCGTCGGCGTCCGGCTGGCAGGTGCGCGTGCGACGGATCACGCCGAACCAGAACAGCAGTTTGATCGCCGACACCATGCTGATCGCCGGCATGACCGAGGTGATCGATGCGAAGCTGCGCTACCCGAATACCGCGCTGCTCTACATCGAATTCAGCGCGGAGCAGTTCAGCAACATTCCGGCCGTCACCGTCGAGTGCAAGGCCCGAAAGGTCCAGGTGCCGACCACCTACGACCCGGAGCTGCGCACCTATACCGGCGTGTGGGATGGCAGCTTCAAGAGCGCCTGGACCAATAACCCGGCGTGGATCACCTACGACATCAGCACCAACGCCCGCTTCGGCCTGGGTAAGCGGATCAAGCCCTGGATGGTGGATAAGTGGGAGCTGTACAAGATCGCCCAGTATTGCGACCAACTGGTGCCGGACGGGAAAGGCGGCCAGGAACCTCGCTTCCTGTGTGACCTGAACCTGCAGTCGCGCTCCCAGGCCTGGACCCTGCTGCGTGACATCGCGGCGATCTACCGGGGGATGAGCTACTGGGCGCAGGGGCAACTGGTGTCGCAGGCCGACATGCCGCGTACCGCCGACTTCGACTACGTCTTCACCCGGACAAACGTCATCGACGGGAAGATGACCTACGGCGCCGCCTCGGCGCGCACCAGGTACAGCCGTGCCCTGGTCAGCTACGACAACCCCGCGAACAACTACGACACCGACGTGACGGGCTATTCCGATGCGCCGCTGCTGCGCCGCTATGGCGATAACCCGGTGGAGCTGTCGGCCATTGGCTGCACTCGCGAGAGCGAGGCACAGCGCCGCGGTAAGTGGGCGGTGCTCACCAGCGTGCAGGACCGGACAATTACCTTCAGCACCGGCATGGAAGGCCGGATTCCGCAACCGGGTTACATCATCCCGGTGGCTGACTCGCTGCTGGCCGGCCGCGAGATCGGCGGGCGGATCTCCGCTGTGGCGGGGCGCGTGGTGACGCTCGATCGCGTCACCCAGGCCAAGGTCGATGATCGCCTGATCATCAACCTGCCGAGCGGGCGAGCCGAGGGGCGCACCGTGCAGTCGGTCAACGGCAAGGCTGTGACCGTCACCACGGCCTACTCGGAGACGCCCGAGCCGGAACTGTGCTGGGCGCTCGACGCCGATGACCTGGCTGTCCAGCTCTATCGGGTGATGAGCACCAAGCGGGACGATAATGGCCAGTGGACCATCAACGGCCTGCAGTACGAGCCGAGCAAGTTCGCCTACATCGACACGGGTGCGCGCCTGGAGGAACGCCCGATCAGCGTCATCCCGGTCACCACCGTGCAGCCGCCCGCCAGCGTCACGCTCTCGTCGCGCTGGGCAATCGACCAAGGGCTGGCGGTGAGCACCATGACGATCAGCTGGCCTGCGGTGGAAGGAGCGGTTGCCTACGACGTGGAGTGGAAGAAGGACAGCGGCAACTGGATTCGTCTGCCCCGCCAGGGCACCACTAGCGTCGACGTCACCGGTATATATGCCGGTACCTACCTGGCCCGCGTGCGCGCGGTGAGTGCCTTCGATATCACCTCGATCTGGCGCTCCTCGATCCTTACCAACCTGATCGGCAAGGACGGGGTGCCTCCGGTGCTGGCCTACCTGCACACGACCTCGGGGCCTTGGAAGATCCAACTCGACTGGGGCTTCCCCGCCGGCGCGGAGGACACGGCGTTCATTGAGCTGCAGCAGTCGACCACGCCGGGGGGCAGTGAGCAGACGGCTACCGCGCTCGGCCTGTTCGCCTACCCGACGGACACGCACACGGTCATGCCCATGCCGGCCGGCGCTCGTCTTGCCTTCCGTGGGCGCCTGATCGATCGCACCGGCAACGTGGGAGCCTGGTCGGCCTGGGTGGATGGCATCACCTCTACGGACGCCACCGATTACAACGAGCTGATCACGAAGGAATACGTGGAGTCGGCACTGGGGCAGGAGTTCTTCGACAACATTGAGCAGATCCAGACCAACGTCGACGAGCTGATGGAGCAGTACTTCGACCCGGCGGTTGCTTACTCGAAGGGGCAGATCGTTCGGCAGGATGGCCGCCTTTACCAGGCGCTGCAGAACGTGCCGGCCGGCAACCCTCCGCCGAACCCGGTCTACTGGGGCGACGTGGGGCAGATCGTGGAGACGGCCAACGGGCTGGCCATTCAGGTGCAGGAGAACACCGCCGACATCCAGGAACTGGATGGCAAGGTCACTGCCAGCGCGAGCCAGATGGATGTGCTCATGGCTGCCTACCGCGACGACAGCGGGGAGGGCGAGCTGCAGGACGCCCTGCGCGGCGCCGAATCCACGGCGCAGATCGTCCGGGAAAGCCAAGTTCGCGCCACCGAGAACCAGGCCATGGCACGGACAGTGGAGCAGGTGTCGGCCGCAACCTCTGCGAACTCCGGAACCATTCAGCAGGTGTCGCAGGTGGTGGCAGACGTGAATGCCGGTGTGCAAGCGATGTGGAGCGTGAAGCTGGACGTATCGTCGGGAGGACAACGCTTCGTTTCGGGATGGCAGCTCGGCTACGACAGCAGCCTGAACTACACCAGCCTTGCATTCCAGGCTGATCGTTTCCTGTTCTTCAACAGCTCAACGGGCCAGGCGGTCGCTCCGGTCTCGATCGTCGGGGGCCAGATGTTCATCAACAGCGCGATGATCCAGGACGCGAGCATCACCAACGCCAAGATCGGCGATGTCATCCAGTCCAACGCCCTCGGCAGCAACGGCCAGCCGTTGTGGCAGCTGAACAAGGCAGGCTCCTTCCTGCTGAACAGTGCGGGCGGAGGAGGTCGGATGCAGATGACGGCCGAGGCGTTGAAGGTGTTTGACGGCAATGGCGTGCGCCGTGTGCAGCTTGGGAATCTGGACGTATGAGTTATGGACTGCAGGTGTTCGACGGCGGGGGCGGGCTTCTTTTCGACAGTAACGCCTTCACCTGTCGGATGGTGTATCGCGTCGCCTTTCAGACCTCCACAAGCCAGCAGACGATCGTGATCCCAGGCTTTGATCCGGCAAAGGGCGTGGTATGGCTCGATACCACCTGGGCTGGATCTGGGACCACCTTTGCCCAGCGCTTCACGGTTTCCGGTTCCACGGTGACGATCTTGCCGTCCTACTTCTCCACCAACCAGACCGACTACCTCAACGCGGTGATGTTCTCATGAGCTACGGAGCACTCTTTGTCGGCACCTCTGGCCAAGTGCAGGTCGATGACAACTACCCCTGTTACATGGAAGTTGCGGCGGGCAGCTATGGTGATGCAAGCGGGACAGTCTCTGTGAGCTATCCCGCTCCAGTGAACAGTCCGAACCCTCCGACGATCTTCGTTCGCCCAGACGGCGCCCACATCCTTCGCAACATGCGGCACGTCGGAAGCGCGGGAGGTTGGACCGGCTGGACCGCACAGCTATATGCCGATAGCGGCTTTACTGGAGTGGTCCGCTCTGGCCAGTACAAGGCTGCGGCGCTCTACCTTCCGAGGACTGGCGGGTATGGGCTTCAGGTCTTCGACGCTAGCAACCGCTTGCTTTTCGACAGTAACCGTCAGGTGGTTCGTATCATCTCGGGCGCGCAGACCTGGTCGAAGTTCAACTACAACGGCAACTACCTGAGCAACTGGACGACGGACACCTGGGCAAACCCCTACGTCGCTGGTTCATTCGTTATGGCCAGCCACTTCATGGCCAGCTTCGTCGTTCCGCCGAACACCGCAGAAATGGGGATCGGGTTCGTGAACGGCAACACCAAAGCGCAGATTAGTGCCTTCGCCATGCGCGTAGGGCGGGGGCTGCCTGAGATTTCAACCTTCAACTGGCCGCTGGTCATGGTGAATTAAGGAGGGGACATGCCTTGGTATTCCGCTGGCACCGTTGCGGTGACCAACAACAGCTCGACCGTCACCGGTACGGGCACCAGCTTCTCGGCTAATGCACGCGTGGGCGATGCTTTCCGGGGGCCTGATGGCCTCTGGTACGAGGTCACGAACGTGGCCAGTGCCACGGTCATCTCGATCAAGCCTAACTATCAAGGGGCGAATTCTGCCGCCGGCAGCTACGCGATCGCGCCGATGCAAGGGTATGTGAAGGATTCTGCCGATGCCCTGCGCGGCTTCGTGAATCAGTACGGCTCGCTGCTAGCTAGCCTTGGCCCTCTCGCAGTCTGGCAGCCTGGACAGACTGCGGTGCTGGACGGGGGGCTAAGCATCACAGGGGTTGGGCGCAGGATCATCGCTGATTTCTCGAACGCTACCCAAGCCAACCGCACTATCTTCCAGACCAGTACCGTAAACGGTGGGACGGTGGTTGGTGCTATGCCGAACGGTACGGCGAATAGTGCGTACTTCCAGTGCTATGGGGGGAATGCAGGCGCCGATAACAGTTCGTTCATGCGCATGGGTAGTGGGGCTGGAGACGCCATTCTGGAGGCTGGGGCGATTGGCAGCGGAGGTCAGCCGCCCATGCGATTCATTACCGGCGGTGCGGAGCGCTATCGTATCGATCCTGCTGGTATCCATTACTGGGGATCATATGCGGCTAACCCCATTTCGCAGAAAGTCAACGCCATGCGCTATGTGCCTACGTCCGGCGTATTTCTCTACGAGGCAAACACTTGCCCGCTGTCCATAGGCGTCAGCAATGGCCAGGTGATTAATTTCTGGTACAACGGCCTGAACACCATTGGCTCGATTACTACAAATGGCAGTGCTACCTCCTATAACACTTCTTCCGACTACCGTCTGAAGGATCATGTTCAGCCGTTGGACCCCGCAGCTGCCACTGACCGCATCATGGCCTACCGTCCAGTGACCTGGATTTGGAAAGTTGACGGCTCCCATGGCAAAGGATTCATCGCGCATGAGTGTCAGGCGGTTGATCCATCCACTGTTACTGGGACGAAAGACGCGGTAGAGCAGGTGGGAAATATCCTTCTGGCCGACGGCTCTATTGTGGCGGAGGACGTGAGACAGCCAGTCGACCTTTCGGCCTATGGGGAGGGCGCGACCTGGCAGATGCTTGCCGAGCGTCCTGTGTATCAGGGGCGCGATGACTCGAAGATGATCCCCGACATGATCGCCATGCTGCAGCGCCAGGAGGCGCGCATCACCGAGCTTGAGACTCAGCTCCAGCAAGTTCTCGCTCTGTTGCCATCTGCCTGATTCCCCCTCCGCACCACCATCAATCCGCCATCTGGCGGTTTTTTATGCCTGGAGAAACCATGGACCTTCGTACCCTGCGCCGCTCGATCATCGAGCCGGCGCTGTTGCTGCTACCCGCGAAGATGGAGAGCCTTCAGGCGATCGTCATGCTGCTGGCGATCACTCGCCAGGAAGACCCGGAACAACGCCGCCGGCAATGGCCGACCGGCCCGGCCCGATCGCTCTGGCAGGCGGAGCAGGGCGGCGGCATGGTCACCGGCCTGCTGCGCTACCGGGTGGAAAGTGTGCGAGACCTGGCCGTCGGCCTGTGTGTTGTGCGCGGTGTCGTGCCGGCCGCGCCGGACGTGTGGAACGCCATCGAGCACGACGACATCCTCGCCGCCGGCCTGGCGCGCTTGCTGCTGTACACCGATCCGCTCCGTCTGCCTGAGCTTGGAGACGAGTCCGGCGCCTGGGAGCTCTATCTGCGCACGTGGCGCCCTGGTGCCTACGACAAGGGAGCCCCTGCCAAGCGAGCCGAGCTGCGGAAGAAGTGGGCGGCCGGCTACGCCGCAGCGCTGGAGGCTGCCCAATGACTGGCGGGTGGAAGTTCCTCTCCGTGGGGCTGGCTGCCGTGCTGCTGCTCGCCGCCGGGGCTGGCCTGGGCGCCTGGCTCGCTGCCAGGCAGTACCGACCGCAACTTGATGCGGCCAACGCCGCGCATGGGCGGTGCCTCGCCGCCCGGGGAAACCTCGAGGAGTTGGCCAAGGAGCAGGGCGCCAAGCTTGGCGAGTTGGCCAACCAGGCCGAGCAACGCCAGGCGAAGGCCGCCCTGGCTGTCGCCGATGCGCAGCAGCAGGCCGGCCAGCACTACGCCGCCGCGCAGCGCGTGCAGCAGGAACGGACGGCCGGCGACCAGTGCGCTGCCGCAGAGGCAGTGATCGACAAGGAGCTTGGCCTATGAGCCGCAGGGTCTGGGTAGTGCTCTGCCTGCTGCTGGCCGGCTGCGCGAACCAGCCTCAGCCTGAGCCAAGGACGGTTCGGGTGGAGGTTGCTGTGCCGGTACCGTGCCGTGCGCCAGTGGTGGATCGGCCTGCCTGGGCTACTGCGACGCTGAAGCCTGGGGACGACCTGCAGACGACGGTCCGCGCACTGCTGGCTGAGCGGCTGCAGCGGATCGGGTACAAGAAGAAGCTGGAGGCGGCAGTGCTGGCATGTCAATGAAAGAAGCCGCCAAGGAGCCAATGGTCCGAGGCGGCGCTTACAGCTTGCCATAGGTCACTTTTGTTCGCGGATCACTTGCTGTGCCGCCAGGAGAATTGCTTTGCAAATTTCAGCTGTCTGGGGAAATTCCTTAGCCATCCAGTCAGCAGGAACGAACACGTGGTTCAGGTGCTCGATGCAGTCTGTCCCGTCCCAGGCCAAGCACAGGACTACTTGCTGCTCGTTTCCGCCCATTGCCGCGGGAACATAGACTTGCCCTTTATCGGTCACGCCAATGGTTCTCGACCACTCGGGCATTCTTTTGCCTTCAGGCTTATCCACCACAAGCCAGGTGATTTCTACTTTCACTTTGGTCCCCCTCAATCCTTGGTTGGCAAGTCAAACGTCGCGTTTACGCGGTCGTGATAGCTTGAAGACGGATCTGTTGTCCTTCTGGCTTGCGGTGGCCGATATCACAAAAAACTTGATGGAGTCCATTCCATGCTCTGTCAGGGGCCGATACCCGCCACGTACTTTTTCCAGATCGCCGCTGGCAATGAGCGCATCGAGATCCGGGTACTTCGGTCTGTTCTTAACCAGTTCCTCCATTTGCTCCAACTCTTCCTTGCTCAGCATTATGCCGTCCTCCGTCGCGGTGATAGGTGCCGATCTCGCGGCTATACCCGATACAGTGATATTGCACCGTGCATGGGTGGTGGGCTACTGTTCCGGTCATTGCAAGAGAGACGGCTACAGTGATCCACCTCCGCAGCATCATCACCTCCCTGATCAAGGCTTTCGCCCGCTGGCGCTGGCGCGCCTGACATTTCTTTTCCCGGTCTTCGCCGGGCCCTCTCCGCCGCCCTGCACCGCCAAGCCCAGCCGAAAAAATAGCGGGTACATAAGCGGGTATCAGTAAAGACGGACCACAGCGAAAGCTTTAAGAATCAATAGGTTAGAGCAAAAATGCTGCTGATGATCGATAACTACGATTCCTTCACCTACAACCTGGTGCAGTACTTCGCCGAGTTGAAGGCCGACATCCACGTCATTCGCAATGACGAACTGAGCGTCGACGAGATCGCCGCGCTCAACCCCGAACGCATCGTCCTGTCCCCCGGCCCGTGCACGCCGAACGAGGCGGGCGTGTCCCTGGAAGTCATCGAGCGCTTCGCCGGCAAGCTGCCGCTGCTGGGCGTGTGTCTGGGCCACCAGTCCATCGGCCAGGCCTTCGGTGGCGATGTGGTGCGGGCCCGCCAGGTCATGCACGGCAAGGTCAGCCCGGTGTTCCACAAGGACCAGGGCGTATTCGCCGGCCTGAACAATCCGCTGACCCAGACCCGTTACCACTCCCTGGTGGTGAAGCGCGAGACGCTGCCCGACTGCCTGGAAATCACTGCCTGGACGGCGCTGGAAGACGGCTCGGTCGACGAGATCATGGGCCTGCGCCACAAGACGCTGAACGTCGAGGGCGTGCAGTTCCACCCCGAGTCGATCCTTTCCGAACAGGGCCACGAGATGCTGGCCAACTTCCTCAAGCAGACCGGCGGAGTGCGCGCATGAACATCAAGGAAGCCCTCGGCCGCGTGGTCAACCAGCTGGACCTGACCACCGAGGAAATGCAGGACGTCATGCGCGAGATCATGACCGGGCAGTGCACCGACGCACAGATCGGCGCCTTCCTCATGGGCATGCGCATGAAGAGCGAGACCATCGACGAGATCGTCGGCGCCGTGGCGGTGATGCGCGAGCTGGCCGACCAGGTCGAGCTGGACAGCCTCAAGCACGTGGTCGACGTGGTCGGCACCGGCGGCGACGGCGCGAACATCTTCAACGTATCCTCGGCGGCGGCCTTCGTGGTCGCCGCAGCTGGCGGCAAGGTTGCCAAGCACGGTAACCGTGCGGTCTCCGGCAAAAGCGGCAGCGCCGACCTGCTGGAAGCCGCCGGTATCTACCTGGACCTGAAACCGGTCCAGGTGAAGCGTTGCATCGAGACCGTCGGCGTCGGCTTCATGTTCGCCCAGGTCCACCACAAGGCCATGAAGCACGCCGCCGCGCCGCGCCGCGAGCTGGGCCTGCGCACCCTGTTCAACATGCTCGGCCCGCTGACCAACCCGGCGGGTGTGAAGCACCAGGTGGTCGGCGTGTTCAGCCAGGCACTGTGTCGCCCGCTGGCCGAGGTGCTCAAGCGCCTGGGCAGCGAGCACATACTGGTGGTGCATTCGCGCGATGGCCTGGACGAGTTCAGCCTCGCCGCACCAACCCATGTCGCCGAGCTGAAGGACGGCGTGGTCACCGAATACGAAGTGCAGCCCGAAGATTTCGGCATCAAGAGCCAGAGCCTGATCGGCCTGACCGTGGACAGCCCGCAGCAGTCGCTGGAGCTGATCCGTGATGCCCTCGGCCGACGCAAGACCGAGGCCGGGCAGAAGGCTGCCGAGCTGATCGTGCTCAACGCCGGCGCCGCGCTTTACGCCGCGGACCTGGCCACCAGCCTGCACGAAGGCATGCAATTGGCCCACGACGCCCTGCACACCGGGCTGGCGCGGGAGAAGATGGAAGAGCTGGCGGCCTTCACCGCCGTTTACCGAGAGGAGAATGCACAGTGAGTGTGCCGACGGTTCTGCAGAAGATCCTGGCCCGCAAGGCCGAAGAAGTCGCCGAACGCCGCACCCGCGTGAGCATCGCCGAGCTCGAGCAGCTGGCGCGTGCCGCTGATGCCCCGCGCGGTTTCGCCAATGCCCTGCTGGAGCGCGCGAAGCGCCGTGAGCCGGCGGTGATCGCCGAGGTGAAGAAGGCTTCCCCGAGCAAGGGCATCCTGCGCGAGAACTTCGACCCTGCCGATATCGCCCGCAGCTACGAAGAGGGCGGCGCAGCCTGTCTCTCGGTGCTGACCGATATCGACTTCTTCCTCGGCAGCGACGCCTACCTGAAGGAAGCCCGCGCGGCCTGCAAGCTGCCGGTGATCCGCAAGGACTTCCTGATCGATCCGTACCAGGTCGTGGAAGCCCGCGCCATCGGCGCCGACTGCATCCTGCTGATCGTCTCGGCGCTGGATGACGTGCGCATGGCCGAGCTGGCCTCGGTGGCCAAGGACGTCGGCCTCGATGTGCTGGTGGAAGTGCATGACGCGCCGGAGCTGGAGCGCGCGCTGAAGACCCTGGACACCCCGCTGGTCGGCATCAACAACCGCAACCTGCACACCTTCGAGGTGAGTCTGGAGACCACCCTGGACCTGCTGCCGGAGATCCCGCGCGAGCGCATGGTGATTACCGAGAGCGGCATCCTCAACCGCGCGGATGTCGAGCTGATGGAAGTCAGCGATGTGTTCGGCTTCCTGGTCGGTGAAGCCTTCATGCGCGCCGACGAGCCGGGCACCGAGCTCAAGCGCCTGTTCTTCCCCGAGCGCAGCAAGGTCAAGCTGGGTGCCGATCCGGACTGACGCATCCTGCGGACACAAAAAAGCCGGCGATTGCCGGCTTTTTTGCTTTCTGGCGACTCTTCAGCGGGTGCCGAAGACCACCATGGTCTTGCCTTTCACGTGCACCAGGCCCTGCTCTTCCAGGCTCTTGAGCACGCGGCCGACCATTTCGCGGGAGCAGCCGACAATGCGGCCGATTTCCTGGCGGGTGATCTTGATCTGCATGCCGTCCGGGTGGGTCATGGCGTCCGGCTGCTGGCACAGGTCCAGCAGGGTGCGCGCGACGCGACCGGTGACGTCGAGGAAGGCCAGGTCGCCGACCTTGCGCGTGGTCTTGCGCAGGCGGTCAGCCATCTGGCTGCCCAGGGTGAAGAGAATCTCCGGGTCCTGCTGGCTCAGTTCGCGGAACTTCGCGTAGCTGATCTCGGCGACTTCGCATTCGGTCTTGGCGCGGATCCAGGCGCTACGCTCCTGGCCGGTGCTGCCTTCCTTCTCGAAGAGCCCCATCTCCCCGAAGAAGTCGCCAGTGTTGAGGTACCCGATGATCATCTCGCGGCCGTCGTCATCCTCGATCAGGACGGTTACCGACCCCTTGATGATGAAGAACAGGCTCTCGCAGCGGTCACCGGCGTAGATGATGGTGCTCTTGGCGGTGAAGCGGCGGCGATGACAGTGCGCGAGCAACTTGTCGAGGTTCTTGATTTTGGGTGTGAGGGTAATAGCTACCATGCCCGAGTCCCGGAAAGTAGAAAGAGTGGCCTTTGCACAACAGGCGCTAATGATTTTTTATGTTCAGCTGTAGTGCCGTGCGTCCCTGGCGCGATCCCCCTCGATCCCCAGGGCGGCATGATTGCCTTGCTGAGCAGTCTTGCATGTATGTAAATCAGCAAGAGCTTAACAGACGACGTGTTACCAGCAATCGGAAGTCTGGAACGTTCGTGTAGGCAATTTCTGAGAGTGTGCCAGTAAACCGGCGCCAGCTTAAGTGATAAATGCATACTGGCCGTGTGGAAATGAGACCTGGGTAACAGCCATCGCTCCCACTGGGCGTGCTAGGGGCCTGTGATAAGCTGTCGCCCCTTTTTTTCCGGCGGAGTTCCTTGCAATGAAAGCGCGAATCCAGTGGGCGGGCGAGGCGATGTTCCTCGGTGAATCCGGCAGCGGCCACGTCGTGGTGATGGACGGCCCGCCAGACGCCGGTGGCCGCAACCTGGGCGTGCGCCCCATGGAAATGCTCCTGCTCGGTCTGGGCGGTTGCACCAACTTCGACGTGGTCAGCATCCTGAAGAAGGGCCGCCAGCCCGTGGAAAGCTGCGAGGCCTTCCTCGAAGCCGAGCGTGCCGACGAAGACCCCAAGGTGTTCACCAAGATTCATGTGCATTTCGTGGTCAAGGGTCGTGGCCTGAAGGAAGCGCAGGTGAAGCGCGCGGTGGAACTGTCTGCCGAGAAATACTGCTCCGCGTCGATCATGCTCGGCCGCGCCGGCGTCGAGATCAGCCACGACTACGAGATCGTGGAGCTGGGCTGACAGCCCCCTTCATCCTTTCATCATCAAGGGTGCGCAAACTCTGGCAGAGGTCGCCTGACCTCTGCATAATGCGCCACCTTTTTTCAGGGTCATCCGGCCCGAAACCAAGCAACCACAATCGCCATCGCGAAGAGGTGTAAACCGTCCTACGCAGGTGCCGCCGTACGCATCTGACGGGCATGCTCAACCACGCGGCAGAGCCGCATTTGATGAGAGTTATCCCACGGTGAAAAGCAAACTCAAGCTCCACGGGTTCAACAACCTGACGAAGACCTTGAGCTTCAACATCTATGACATCTGCTATGCCGAGACGCCTGAAGACCAGCAGGCCTACGTGCAGTACATCGACGAAGAGTACGATGCCGAACGTCTCACGCAGATCCTCACCGATGTTGTCGACATCATTGGCGCAAACATCCTGAACATCGCCCGTCAGGATTACGATCCGCAAGGCGCCAGCGTAACCATCCTGATCTCCGAGCAGCCGGTCACCCCGACCGACAGCCAGATCGAGGAGTCCCCGGGGCCGCTACCGGAAACCATCCTGGCGCACCTCGACAAGAGCCATATCACCGTGCACACCTATCCGGAGATCCATCCGGTGGAAGGCATCGCGACCTTCCGGGTGGACATCGATGTGTCGACCTGCGGCGTCATCTCGCCGCTGAAAGCGCTCAACTACCTCATCCACCAGTTCGACTCGGACATCGTCACCGTGGATTACCGCGTGCGCGGCTTCACCCGCGACGTGGAAGGCAAGAAGCACTTCATCGACCACGAGATCAACTCGATCCAGAACTATCTCTCCGACGACACGTACGAGGCCTATCAGATGACCGACGTGAACGTGTACCAGGAGAACCTGTTCCACACCAAGATGCTGCTCAAGGAGTTCGACCTGGACAACTACCTGTTCGGGGATGCGACCAGCAACCTGTCGCCCGAACAGCGCAAGCAGGTGGAAGAGCGCGTTCGACACGAAATGCTGGAGATCTTCTACGCGCGCAACATGCCGCGCTGATCTTCCGTGCGATAAAAAAAGGGCGCCCGCTGGGCGCCCTTTTTTGTTGCCTTCCGGATCAGATCCGGTAGGTGGACTTGGTCATTACCTTGGACAGCAGCGTCATGCCGAACTTCACCGGTGCCGGGAAGCGCAGGCCGCCAGCCTCGATGGCACTGGTGGCGTGGTGCTCCTCGTCTTCGCGCATCTGTTCGAGGATGGCGCGGGACTTCTGGTCCTCGGCGGGGATTTCCGCCAGGTGTTCGTCCAGGTGCTTGCACACCTGGTCCTCGGTGGCTGCGACGAAGCCCAGGCTGACGCGGTCGCTGATCAGCCCGGCGGCAGCGCCGACACCGAAGGACAGGCCGTAGAAGATCGGGTTGAGCACGCTCGGGCGGCTGCCCAGCTCGCGGATACGCTGTTCGCACCAGGCGAGATGGTCGACTTCCTCGTCGGCCGCCTCTTCCATGGCCTTGCGCACCTTCGGCAGCTTGGCGGTCAGTGCCTGGCCCTGGTACAGCGCCTGGGCGCAGACCTCGCCGGTATGGTTGATGCGCATCAGGCCGGCCACATGGCGGGCATCGGTGTCGCTGAGCTCGGCGTCGGGCTGGACGATGGCAGGGGACGGACGTCCCGGGTGGCCGCTGAAGGGCAGCAGGGTGCGCAGCGCGGCATCGGCCTGCAGCAGGAAGCGGTCGGCGGGGGAGTAGTGACGGTCGGCGGACATGGCGCACCTCCGAGTAGGAACATTCGCCCGGCAGTTTACCGGATGGCGGATGACAGGTCTTGCCGAGGTGCGCGCAGCTTCTTCTGCCCGATCAGCCGATGGTCAGCCCGGCGGCCAGTGCATCTGGCGCTGACCCAGCACGTGCATGTGGATGTGGTGCACGGTCTGGCCGCCCAGGTCGTTGCAGTTCATCACCACGCGGAAGCCCTCGTCGCAGCCCTGCTCCTTCGCCAGGCGCTGGGCGGTGAAGAGTATGTGGCCGGCCAGCGGCTTGTCCGCCTCGGTCAGGTCGTTGAGGGTGGAAACGTGTTTCTTCGGAATCACCAGGAAGTGCACCGGCGCCTGCGGGCCGATGTCGTGGAAGGCGATGACCTGGTCATCTTCATAGAGCTTGCGCGCGGGAATGTCCCCGGCGACGATCTTGCAGAACAGACAGTCCACGAATTGCTCCTCCAGCGGTGGGGTCAGGAGCAGCAGTTTAGCGGCCGTCGACCGTCGCGCCCAGTTTCGGGCCGGCCAACGCAAGGAGCGAGCGTGCAGAACGATATCCATGACCTGGGCCTGGTGCTCGATTCCAGGGTCAAGCTGATCGTCATCGAGTCCTGGGATGAACCCCGTGTGCTGGAGACCCTGACCGGCCTCGCGGTACGCCGTGGGCTCAACCTGCAGCTGTGGTCGACGACCGAAGGCCTGCAGCGCCTCGGTTTTGGCAGGGAGCCCCAGGGAGAGAACGACAGTCGCGAGGCGGAGAATGCGCTGCGTCTGATCAAGGCCGACCCGCAGCCGAACCTCTATGTGCTTTGCGATCTGCATCCTTATCTGGTGGATAACCCGCGCGCCGTGCGTCTGCTCAAGGAGATCGCCATGGCCGAGGGCAATTTCCGCCCGACCGTGGTGCTGGTTTCCCATGCGCTGAAGCTGCCCGCCGAAGTCCAGCGCTTCGCCGCACGCTTTGCCCTGTCGCTGCCCTCCGAGGATGAGCTGGTGGGGCTGGTGCGCGAGGAGGCGAGCCGCTGGAGCGAGCGCAACAAGGGCGCGCGGGTACGCACGGATAACCGGACCCTGCGCCAGGTCGTGAAGAACCTGCGCGGCCTGACCCATGGCGAGGCCCGGCTGCTGGCGCGCAGTGTGATCTGCAACGACGGGGCGATCACCCAGGAAGACCTGCCGGAGCTCAATCGCACCAAGTTCGAGCTGCTCAACCTCGACGGCGTCCTCAGTTTCGAACACGACACCGCACGCTTCGCCGAAGTGGGCGGGCTGGCCAACCTCAAGCGCTGGCTGGGCGAGCGGCAGAGCGCCTTCACCGAGAGCAAGGAGAAGGACCTGCCCAAGGGCGTGCTGCTGGTGGGTGTGCAGGGCGGCGGCAAGAGCCTGGCGGCCAAGGCCGTTGCCGGCCTCTGGGGACTGCCATTGCTGCGCCTGGATTTCGGCAGCCTCTACAACAAGTACTTCGGCGAGACCGAACGCAATCTGCGCGAGGCGTTGCGCCTCGCGGACAGCATGGCGCCCTGCGTGCTCTGGGCGGACGAGATCGAGAAAGGCGTGGCCACGGGGGATCAGGACAACGGCGTCAGTCAGCGCGTTCTGGCGACGCTGCTGACCTGGATGGCCGAGCGCAAGGCGCCGGTATTCATGGTGGCGACTGCCAACGCCATCGATCGGCTGCCGCCGGAGCTGGTGCGCAAGGGGCGCTTCGACGAGCTGTTTTTCGTTGATCTGCCCGATCATGCCGTGCGCATGGACATCTTCCGTATTCACCTCGTGCGCCGGGAGCTGGAGGTGACGCAGTTCGATCTGGGCGTGCTGGCCGAAGCGGCCGACGGTTTCTCGGGTGCGGAGATCGAGCAGGCGGTGGTGGGCGCCTTCTACGCCGCGCAGGCACGGCAGAAGGCGGTGGATCAGACGCTGCTGCTGGAGGAAATCCGCCGCACTTCACCGTTGTCGGTAGTCATGGCGGAAGAGCTGGCCGCCCTGCGCCAGTGGGCCGACGGCCGTACCGTGCGCGCGGACTGAGCCTGAATCAGCTGGCCAGCGCCAGGCGGTTGATGCGCCCGGCCAGCTTGCGCATGACCCAGCGTGGCAGTAGGCGCACGCCACAGGCGAACAGACGGTTGCGCCAGCCGGGGATGATCAGCGCGGGCGCGCGGCGCAGCGCTTTCACCGTGAGGAAGGCGACTTCCTCGGGAGTCATGACGCGCTTGCCGTCGTCGAGCTTGCCCAGGCGCATATCGGCATTGCGGTAGAAGGCCGTGCGGGTCGGTCCCGGGCACAGCACCGAGACTTTGATGCCGCGGCCTTTGAGTTCTTCGCGCAGACCTTCGGAGAAATGCAGTACGAACGCCTTGCTGGCGTAGTAGCTGCTCATCCACGGACCAGGCAGCAGGCTGGCCATGGAGGCGACGTTGAGAATCCGCCCGCCGCCGGTGCGCTCCATCATCGCGCCGATGCCGTGGCACAGGCGGGCCAGGGCCAGGACGTTGAGCTCCAGCAGTTCCTGCTCGCGGGACCAGTCCTGGTCGATGAAGGCGCCGGAAGTGCCGACGCCGGCATTGTTCACCAGCAGCTCGATCTGCCGCCCGCTCTGTTCCAGCTCGTGCAGCAGGCCTGAGATCTGCAGCGGTTCTGACAGGTCGCAGACGCGGAACAGCACCTCCACGCCGAAACGCTGAGACAACTCGCAGGCGGCGCTGTCCAGTGCATCGCGCTGGCGCGCCACCAGGATCAGTGCCTGGCCGCGGCGCGCGAGGGCTTCGGCCAGGGCCAGGCCGATACCGCTGGAAGCGCCGGTGATGAGGGCAAAACGAGGCATTCAGGAGTCTCTGTGACGGGGTGGCGTTCGACCACGCCCGCCACGGGTTGTTGCATTACTGATCCGAGTCGCCGCCTTCGGTGTCGCCACTGCTGAAGTCGCCGTCGGAGGGCTCCGCGCTGGCAGCCGGATCGGCAGCCTCGTCGCCTTGCTGGTATTGCGAGGCCTGCGCTGCCTGGGCGCGTTCGACGTAGCTCTGATAGGCCGGGATCGCGATGGCGGCGAGGATACCGCCAAACACCGGGAACAACAGCCAGGAGAAGGCCAGGACCTTGACGCCGGTGCTGTTGGGAGGCGGCGGCGGGCCGAAGCGGTTGGTGCTCTGTTCGCCGGGCATGAACAGCATCAGCAGGCTGAGGACGGCGTTGACGAAGGGCACCAGCAGGACCAGCCAGAGCCAGCCGGACCAGCCCAGGTCATGCAGGCGCTGCACGCCGATGGGGACGCTGAAGACCATGGCGGCGATGACTACTGCGGCGATGGCGACCACGCCCAGGGGCATCGAAACGGCCATCAGCAGGCTGGCGACCAGGTAGGCGCCGAAGACGATGAAGGACAGCGCGGCGGACCAGCCGAGGTAGCGCACGCGACCGATCCGGCCTGACAGGCTGCGGACTTTCAGTTCGCCGAACTCCGGCAGGTCGTCGCCGACCTTGGCCTGGGGCGGTGCATAGGGGGAGGCCGGCGCGTTCGGAGCCGTGGCTGCCACGGTGGGCACCGGGTTGGCTGCCAGCTCGGCCTGACGTGCCAGGTACTTCTCGATGACGATGCCGCAGGCGCTGCACTCGATGGCGGCGGCCTGCTCATGGCCGCACTTGGGGCAGGTCATCTGCTCGTTGCTGGTGTTTTCGCCGGCGGCACGAGCGGCCAGGGTCGCTTCGCTGGGATGGTCATCGGTCTCCACCAGGCTGAAACCGGCAACGCCTTCGGCTTCCTTGCGGGCGTTGGCGCCGGCGCCGTGGAGGGCGCGCAGGTACTTGTCGGCTTCATCGTCGGAGAGGTCGCGCTTGAGCACGACCGGCTGGCCGCTGAACAGCGCTTCGATCTTCGCGGCGTCGCTCTTGAACAGGCGGGCGAGGTTCTCCTTGGCGGTTTCCAGGGGGGTCTGCGGCATCAGCGCGCCGTCGAACACGATCTTGAAGCGGGATTGATCCATCGGGGCATCCTTGTCTTCTGGCTATGTTGGAATCGCTACAGCGTAATCGGGCCGCCGAGGGCCAACAAGCGGCCCCGGCGGATATATCGTGAGCGGTGCCGCAGCTCAGACCAGCAACTGGTTGGACAGGCCGGCGCTGCGGGTCAGGGCCTGGCGGTACTCGTGGTCGAGCCGCGCGATCAACTCGCCCACTGCGGGCAGGTCGCGGATATCGCCGACACCCTGGCCGGCGGACCATACGGTCTTCCAGGCCTTGGCCTCGTCGCTGACCGGCTTGAGCTTCTCGCCGTAGTCGAGCGCGCCCTTGTCGTTCAGCCGTTGCATGTCGAAGCCGGCGGCCTCGAGGCTCTGGCGCATGAAACTGGCCGGCACGCCGGAGACGGCGGGGGTGTGGATGATGTCGGCGGCGCGGGCGTTGAGCAGCATGTGCTTGTAGTCCTCGGAGGCGGCGCTCTCGCGGGTGGCGATGAAGCGGGTGCCGAGGTAGGCAAGGTCGGCGCCCAGCACCTGGGCGGCGAGGATTTCGTGGCCGTGGTTGATGCAGCCTGCCAGCAGCAGGGTCTTGTCGAAGAACTGGCGGATCTCGGCAACCAGCGCGAACGGGCTCCAGGTGCCGGCGTGACCACCGGCGCCAGCGGCCACGGCGATCAGGCCATCGACGCCGGCTTCCGCCGCCTTTTCGGCATGACGGCGGGTGGTGACGTCATGGAATACCAGGCCGCCATAGCTGTGCACTGCGTCTACCACCTCGCGCACCGCGCCCAGGCTGGTGATGACGATGGGCACCTTGTGCTCGACACAGAGCTTGAGGTCTTCCTGCAGGCGCGGGTTGGTGTTGTGGACGATCAGGTTTACCGCATAGGGTGCGGCCTGCGGGTCGGCGGCCAGCCCGGCCTCGATCTCTTCCAGCCAGGCCTTGAAACCGCTGCTCTCGCGCTGGTTCAGCGCCGGGAAGCTGCCGACGATGCCGCTCTTGCAGCAGGCCAGCACCAGTTGCGGGTTGGAGACCAGGAACATCGGTGCCGCCACCAGGGGAATGCGCAGGCGGCGGTCGAGCAGGGCGGGCAGGGACATGACAGTCTCCTTGTCGGGGTCAGAAGGGTTTGACGACCACCAGGATCACGATGGCGATCAGGAACAGCACCGGCACTTCGTTGAACCAGCGGTAGAACACATGGCTGCGGCCGTTCTCGCCACGGGCGAAGCGCTTGAGCATGGCGCCGCAGGCGTGGTGGTAGCCGATCAGCAGGACCACCAGGGTCAGCTTGGCGTGCATCCAGCCCTGGGTCAGCCAGGCCGGGTTGAGGTAGAGCATCCAGGCGCCGAGGATGATGGTGAGGATCATCGACGGGCCCATGATGCCGCGGTACAGCTTGCGCTCCATGATGCAGAAGCGCTCGCGGCTGGCGGCGTCCTCGCTCATGGCGTGGTAGACGAACAGTCGCGGCAGATAGAAGAGGCCGGCGAACCAGCAGACCACGGCAATGATGTGAAAGGCTTTCAACCACAGGTAAAGCATCAGGACTTCCTCGGATCACGGTGAGCCGATAGTAGTGGCGCCGTGCAATGGCGTCATCCCTGCGTCTATTACACTGAGCTCTTCCGTCCGTGGCTGTTTGCCGCGCGCGCCGCATGGCATCCGGAAGATGCCCGGCTTCGTGTCCATGTCAGAACCTGCATTGCCGGAGAGTTCCAGCGAGCCGACTGGTGACTCGTCTGCTCGTACCGTCCCCAAGCGCCCGCTGGCGCGACACCCATTGCTGCGCCAGTGGCGGCGCAACCTGGCGTTCTGGCTCGGTGCGCTGCTGGTCGGGCTGGTGGCCCTGGCCTTCGCCCACCTGGCGGACCTCGCCAGCGCGACCTTCCGCGGCGTGGTCGCGCATAGCCCGTGGTGGCCGTGGCTGCTTTGCCCGCTGGGCTTCGCCGGCCTGGTCTGGCTGACCCAGGGAGCGCTGAAGAACACTCGTGGCAGCGGCATTCCACAGGTCATCGTGGCGCTGGAGCAGCGCAGCAGCCGCACACGCAATGCCTTGCTATCGGTGCGGATTGCCGTGGGCAAGCTGGCGATGACTTTGCTGGCGCTGCTGGTGGGGGCCTCGGCCGGCCGCGAGGGCCCGACCGTGCATATTGGCGCGGCACTTATGTATTCGCTCGGCCGTCGCCTGGGGCTCTACGACAAGCGCACGGTGTCCGGCCTGATCATCGCTGGCGGTGCGGCGGGCATCGCGGCCGCCTTCAATACGCCACTGGGCGGGGTGGTCTTCGCCATCGAGGAGCTGAGCCGCACCTTCGAGCAACGCTTCAGCGGGCTGGTGCTCACTGCTGTCCTGCTCGGCGGCATGGTCACGCTCGGCCTGATGGGCAGCTACAGCTATTTCGGTCGCCTATCGGAAAGCATGCCTCTGGGCCCGGCATGGATCGCCGTGGTGGCCTGTGGGGTGCTCGGTGGCTTGCTTGGCGGCCTCTACTGCCGGCTCGTGCTGCCGACCCAGCGCGGCCCGCTCGGCTTCATCAGTCGCTGGCGCGGGCGCTGGCCGATCCGTTTCGCGGCGGTGTGTGGTCTGCTGCTGGCGCTGCTCGGCCTGTTGTCCGGGCAGCACGTGTTCGGCACCGGGTACGCAGAGACCCGGTCCATCCTCGAGGGGCAGCCGGTGGTGGGGCAGGACTTCCTCCTGTGGAAGTTCATCGCCAACGTGATCTCGTTCATCGCCGGCATTCCAGGCGGACTGTTCTCGCCTTCGCTCACCGTAGGCGCCAGTCTGGCGCCCTGGCTGACGCCGCTGATTCCCGGCGCAAGCCTGCCGGCAGTGGCGCTGCTGGGGATGTCCGCCTACCTCGCCGGGGTCACGCGCACGCCGCTCACCGCCACGGTGATCACCGTCGAGATGTCCCACAGCCCGGACATGCTGATCCCCATCCTCGCCGCCACGCTGCTGGCCAGTGGTGTATCGGCGCGCCTGAACCCGCTGCCGATCTATCACGCGCTCGCTCGTCAGATGCAGGAAACCCTGGCTCCGACCAAAGGCTCTTAAACCTGCGTGCATTCGCTCTGTTCAGCGGGGGCAGCGGCTCATATCATGGCTGCCCCTGAATTTGGCCCCATAGGTGGAGTGACAGGCAGATGATCAAGGTCGGTATCGTAGGCGGTACGGGTTATACGGGCGTGGAACTGCTGCGCCTGCTGGCACAGCATCCCCAGGCTCGCGTCGAGGTGATTACCTCGCGGTCCGAGGAGGGCGTGAAAGTCGCCGACATGTACCCGAACCTGCGAGGCCACTACGACGGCCTGGCTTTCAGCGTGCCGGACGTGAAGCGTCTGGGCGAATGCGACGTGGTGTTCTTCGCCACTCCGCACGGCGTGGCCCACGCACTGGCCGGCGAACTGCTGGCGACCGGTACCCGGGTGATCGACCTGTCCGCAGACTTCCGCCTGCAGGACGCGGAGGAATGGGCCAAGTGGTACGGCCAGCCCCACGGTGCGCCCGAACTGCTGTCCGAAGCCGTCTATGGCCTGCCGGAAGTGAATCGCGAGGCGATCAAGTCCGCGCGCCTGATCGCCGTTCCCGGCTGCTACCCGACCGCTACCCAGCTCGGTTTCATCCCGCTGCTGGAGAACGGTTTGGCCGATGCCAACCAGCTGATCGCTGACTGCAAATCCGGTGTCAGCGGTGCTGGCCGTGGTGCCAAGGTCGGTTCGCTGTTCTGCGAAGCCGGTGAAAGCATGATGGCCTACTCGGTGAAAGGTCACCGTCACCTGCCGGAAATCAGCCAGGGCCTGCGTCGCGCAGCCAAGGGCGATGTCGGCCTGACCTTCGTGCCGCACCTGACCCCGATGATCCGCGGTATCCACGCGACCCTGTACGCGCGCGTCGCTGACCGTGGCGTCGACCTGCAGAAGCTGTATGAAGAGCGCTACGCCAACGAGCCGTTCGTCGACGTGATGCCGGCAGGCAGCCACCCGGAAACCCGCAGCGTGCGCGGCGCCAACGTCTGCCGCATCGCGGTGCACCGTCCGCAGGGCGGTGACCTGGTGGTGATCCTCTCGGTGATCGACAACCTGGTGAAGGGCGCGTCGGGCCAGGCGATCCAGAACATGAACATCCTGTTCGGCCTGGACGAGCACCTGGGCCTGTCCAACGTCGCGCTGCTGCCGTAAGGAAAGACTGCCCCGGAAGGCGGTCGGTTGATCTGGACCAATGGATGAGTCGGATTAGTTGACCGTTTTTCTGGGGTAAGCGGATAATGGTCCGCAATGTTGTAACGTACGGCCTCGGCCGGGAGAGTTTTCACCATGACCATCGAAACCTTCACCCCCACTCCGCTGATGTTCTCGCAAGGCGCTGCGAACAAGGTGAAGAACCTGATCGACGAAGAAGGCAATCCGCGCCTCAAGCTGCGGGTGTTCGTCACGGGCGGTGGCTGTTCGGGCTTCCAGTACGGGTTCACCTTCGATGAAGACACCGCGGACGACGACACCATCGTCGAGCGCGATGGCGTCAACCTCGTGGTCGATCCGATGAGCTTCCAGTACCTTGCCGGTGCGGAAGTGGACTATCAGGAAGGCCTCGAAGGTTCGCGGTTCGTCATCAAGAACCCGAACGCAGCGACCACCTGCGGCTGCGGTCAGTCCTTCTCGATCTGATGCCGTAGCAGCGAAAACGCCGCGCAGATGCGCGGCGTTTTTGTTTGTGCGTCGGACTCAGGCGGGGTAGAGCGCGCCGAGGATACGGGGTCCCTGCGCGGCCGTGACTTCCGGGCAGTTGCCGGGCGCGCGTTCGAAGAAGCGATGGGCCAGCCAGGCAAAGGCCATTGCCTCCATCCACTCCGGTGGTACGCCACGCTCGAGGCTGCTGATCACGCTGGCGCCAGGCATGTGCGCGGCCAGTCGTTGCATCAGTGTCGCGTTGAAGGCGCCGCCACCGCAAACCACTACTTCTTCACAGCCGGGCTGCGCATCCAAGAGTGCGGCGGCGATGCTTTGCGCGGTCAGTTCGAGCAGGGTTGCCTGCACGTCTTCAGCCTTTGCCGGGCCGTGGCCGGCGAGGACTGCGTTCAGCCAGTTCAGGTTGAAGCGCTCCCGTCCGGTGCTCTTCGGGCCTTTTGCCGCGAAGAAATCATCGGTCAGCATCTTCTGCAGCAGCGTCTGGTCGATGCTGCCGCTGGCAGCCCAGGCGCCATCTCGGTCATAGGCTTCGCCGCGCTGCTCCTGAATCCAGGCATCCAGCAGGACGTTGCCGGGGCCACAGTCGAATCCGCGAACCGGTTTGTCAGGGCTGAGCAGCGAGACATTGCTGAAACCGCCCACATTCAGGATGGCGCACTCGCGACTCTCGCTGCCGAACAGCGCACGGTGGAAAGCGGGCACCAGCGGTGCGCCCTGGCCGCCGGCGGCTACGTCGCGGCGGCGGAAGTCGGCGACGACATCGATGCCGGTCAGTTCGGCGAGCAGTGCCGGGTTGCCGATCTGCACGGTGAAGCCCAGATGCGGTTCGTGGCGAATGGTCTGGCCGTGGCTGCCGATGGCGCGAATGGCGCTGGCGCTCAGTTTCTCGCGGGCGAGGAGTTCATTGATGCCCTGGGCAGCCAGGCGTACCCAGCTGTTTTCCGCGAGGGCGGAGCGGGCGATCTCGTCAGGGCCGGGAGAGCAGAGTGCCAGAAGGTCGGCGCGCAACGCAGCAGGCATGGGGAGGTAGCGGGAGGCGAGCAGAGTGGTCTGCTCGCCTTGCTCGATCAGGGCGATGTCCAGCCCGTCGAGACTGGTACCGGACATCACCCCCAGATAGAGCGGCATGGCTCAGCGCTTGTTCAGGGCCAGGAAGGTTGCCTTCTCCTGGTCCATACGCGCGATCAGCGGTTGCGCCTGTGCCATGAAGCGCTTGCGCTCCGGGCCGGTCAGCGGATCAGCCGTCGGCAGTTTGGCGCTCAGCGGATCGACATGCTGGCCGTTCACCTGGAACTCGTAGTGCAGGTGCGGGCCGGTGGCGAGGCCGGTCATGCCGACGTAGCCGATGATCTGGCCCTGCTTCACCGCCACGCCGGAGCGGATGCCCTTGGCGAAGCGGCTCATGTGGCCGTACACGGTGCGGTAGCGCTGGCCGTGCTGGATCACCACGGCGTTACCGTAGCCACCCTTGCGGCCGGCTTCGAGGATCTTGCCGTCGCCGGTCGCCTTGATCGGTGTACCGATAGGCGCCGCGTAGTCCACGCCCTTGTGTGCACGAATCTTGTTCAGGATCGGGTGGAAACGCCCAATAGAGAAGCGCGAGCTGATACGGGCGAAGTCCACCGGAGTGCGGATGAACGCCTTGCGCATGCTGCTGCCATCGGCGCGCAGGTAGCTGGTGCTGCCCTGTTTGCTGGTGTAGCGCACCGCAGTGTATTCCTTGCCGCGGTTGACGAAGCGCACCGCGAGGATGCTGCCGGTACCGACCTGCTTGCCCTGCACCTGCTGGGACTCGTAGATCACGTCGAACGAATCGCCTTCGCGAATATCCTGGGCGAAGTCGATGTCGTAGCCGAGGATGTTGGCCATCGACATGATCAGGTCGTGGGACAGCCCGGCGTTCTTGCCGGCGACGAACAGCGAGCTGTCGACGCGGCCGTGAGCATAGTTCGCGTGCACCGAGGGTTTGACCAGGTCGCGCTTGAAGTCATAGCCCTTGGCGGACTTGTTCAGGCTGATGGTCTCCAGGTCGCTGCGCTTGACCTTCAGGCCCTGTAGCTCGCCCTTGGTGTCGATGAGGAAGTCCACGTCCTGGCCGATATCAAGACGGGTGAACTGCTTGGCGTCCTTGCTGGCGGCAAGCATGTCGTGCACGACGTTCGCCGGCAGGCCGGCCTTCGCGAACACGGTAGAAAGGGTATCGCCCTTGCCCACGGTCACGCTTTTCCACGCAGGGTCTGCGGAAGCGGAGGGGGAGGGTTGCTGGTTCGAATCGGCGAGATCGTTCTTCTTTTCCGCGTCTTTCCCGGCGCTGTTCTGGTTGTCCGGCTGGCCTTCTATCTGTGCAAAAGGCGAAGAGCCGTTGTCTTCCGTGACCGCATTGGGTCGAAGATCGTCTTTTTCCTGGAGGATCTGCTCGGTGCTGTTTTCCAGCTCGAGATTGAGCGTGGTCTTCTTCGCCTCGACCTCGGCCGAGGGGAACACCAGCAGAGCCAGGCTGAGGAGCGCTGCTACACCGCTTGCGGCCAGCAGATGGCTCTTCGGGTAGTACGGCGCTTTCTGATCGGATTGCGTCATGGCGTGAGTGGTGTTTTTGGAATGTGAAATAACTGCCTAAAATATAACCAAATTCCCTCTGAAGCAACCCTGATGTCGGGCTTCTGACGTCCTGTCTTCTGGCGCTGGGCAAAACTTGTTTTTAGTGCCTGTTCTTGTATCGTTGGTTCCCTTTCGCAATTCGCAACGTACAGGAACCTGCAATGAAGTCGGTCGAAGAGCAGCTGGCGCTGATCCAGCGCGGTGCAGACGAAATTCTCGTGGAGGCCGAGCTGATCGAAAAGCTCAAGCGCGGCCAGCCCCTGCGTATCAAGGCCGGCTTCGACCCGACCGCTCCCGACCTGCACCTGGGACACACCGTCCTTATTAATAAGCTGCGTCAGTTCCAGGAGCTGGGCCATCAGGTGATCTTCCTGATCGGCGACTTCACTGGGATGATCGGTGACCCCAGCGGAAAAAGTGTTACCCGCCCACCCCTCACCCGCGAGCAGGTTCTCGAGAACGCCGAGACGTACAAGACCCAGGTCTTCAAGATCCTCGACCCCGCGAAGACCGAAGTAGCCTTCAATTCCACCTGGATGGACCAGCTTTCCCCCGCTGATTTCATTCGTCTGGCTTCCCAGTACACCGTTGCTCGTATGCTGGAACGCGATGATTTCAGCAAACGCTATGCCAGCAATCAGTCCATTGCCATTCACGAGTTCCTCTATCCGCTGGTTCAGGGCTACGACTCGGTGGCACTGCGTGCGGACGTCGAGCTTGGCGGTACTGACCAGAAATTCAACCTGCTGATGGGGCGTGAGCTTCAGCGTGCCTATGAGCAGGAGCCTCAGTGCATCCTGACCATGCCGCTGCTCGAAGGTCTGGACGGTGTGAAGAAGATGTCCAAGTCCCTGGGCAACTACATCGGCATCCAGGAAGCGCCGGGTGTCATGTACAGCAAGCTGGTCTCCATCCCGGATACCCTGATGTGGCGTTACTTCGAGCTGCTCAGCTTCCGCTCCATGGAAGAGATCGAGGGCTTCAAGAAAGACGTCGAGGCTGGCGCCAACCCCCGCGACATCAAGATCAAGCTGGCGGAAGAAATCGTAGCCCGCTTCCATGGTGAAGAAGCGGCTGCTTCCGCGCACAAGTCCGCTGGCAATCGCCTGAAAGAGGGCGAGCTGCCGGAAGACCTGCCTGAAGTAGAGGTGGCGGCGGCAGAAGACCTTCCCATTGGTGCCGTCCTTAATAAGGCAGGCCTGGTGAAGAACTCTGCTGTTGCTCGCGATCTGCTGTCGTCCGGCGGCGTGCGGGTGGATGGCGAGGCCGTGGATCGCAGCTTCGTCTTCAGGGTGGGTGCTACCCATGTCCTGCAGGCTGGCAAGAAAGCTTTTGCTCGCGTCTCCCTGGTCGCTGAGTGAAGAAAGTTTAAATTAGTCGTTGACGGCCGATTTAAACTCCCTATAATGCGCACCACTCCCAGCGACGAAGCGCTGAAAGAACTTGAAAATCAAGTACTTACAGAGGTTCGGAGTTAGGGGTGGTGGTCAGGCAGGTGATTCACTTGTCGCTCTTCATTAGCTGCTCCGGCAGCGAGCTGAAAAGAAGATCGCCGAGGTGGTTGACAGCGAGTTTGATCGCTGTAGAATGCGCCTCCCGCTGATGAGAAGGTTTCCTTCGCTGAAGCACAAGCGATTGAGTAGAAAAGAAATTTTCGAAAAATAAAGCTTGACGGAAGATGAGGTTAGCGTAGAATGCGCGCCTCGGTTGAGACGAAAGCCTCAGCCAAACGCTCTTTAACAAGTTGAATCAAGCAATTCGTGTGGGTGCTTGTGATGTAAGACTGATGATCGACTGATTATCAGCAACGCAAGTAACACTCGTGAATTCGAGAGTTTTAGCTCATTAAATTGAGCATGCGATTGCTGAGCCAAGTTTAGGGTTTTCTCAAAACCCAAGCAGTATTGAACTGAAGAGTTTGATCATGGCTCAGATTGAACGCTGGCGGCAGGCCTAACACATGCAAGTCGAGCGGATGATGGGAGCTTGCTCCCGGATTCAGCGGCGGACGGGTGAGTAATGCCTAGGAATCTGCCTGGTAGTGGGGGACAACGTTTCGAAAGGAACGCTAATACCGCATACGTCCTACGGGAGAAAGCAGGGGACCTTCGGGCCTTGCGCTATCAGATGAGCCTAGGTCGGATTAGCTAGTTGGTGGGGTAAAGGCCTACCAAGGCGACGATCCGTAACTGGTCTGAGAGGATGATCAGTCACACTGGAACTGAGACACGGTCCAGACTCCTACGGGAGGCAGCAGTGGGGAATATTGGACAATGGGCGAAAGCCTGATCCAGCCATGCCGCGTGTGTGAAGAAGGTCTTCGGATTGTAAAGCACTTTAAGTTGGGAGGAAGGGCAGTAAGTTAATACCTTGCTGTTTTGACGTTACCAACAGAATAAGCACCGGCTAACTTCGTGCCAGCAGCCGCGGTAATACGAAGGGTGCAAGCGTTAATCGGAATTACTGGGCGTAAAGCGCGCGTAGGTGGTTTGGTAAGATGGATGTGAAATCCCCGGGCTCAACCTGGGAACTGCATCCATAACTGCCTGACTAGAGTACGGTAGAGGGTGGTGGAATTTCCTGTGTAGCGGTGAAATGCGTAGATATAGGAAGGAACACCAGTGGCGAAGGCGACCACCTGGACTGATACTGACACTGAGGTGCGAAAGCGTGGGGAGCAAACAGGATTAGATACCCTGGTAGTCCACGCCGTAAACGATGTCGACTAGCCGTTGGGATCCTTGAGATCTTAGTGGCGCAGCTAACGCGATAAGTCGACCGCCTGGGGAGTACGGCCGCAAGGTTAAAACTCAAATGAATTGACGGGGGCCCGCACAAGCGGTGGAGCATGTGGTTTAATTCGAAGCAACGCGAAGAACCTTACCTGGCCTTGACATGTCCGGAATCTTGCAGAGATGCGAGAGTGCCTTCGGGAATCGGAACACAGGTGCTGCATGGCTGTCGTCAGCTCGTGTCGTGAGATGTTGGGTTAAGTCCCGTAACGAGCGCAACCCTTGTCCTTAGTTACCAGCACGTTATGGTGGGCACTCTAAGGAGACTGCCGGTGACAAACCGGAGGAAGGTGGGGATGACGTCAAGTCATCATGGCCCTTACGGCCAGGGCTACACACGTGCTACAATGGTCGGTACAGAGGGTTGCCAAGCCGCGAGGTGGAGCTAATCCCATAAAACCGATCGTAGTCCGGATCGCAGTCTGCAACTCGACTGCGTGAAGTCGGAATCGCTAGTAATCGTGAATCAGAATGTCACGGTGAATACGTTCCCGGGCCTTGTACACACCGCCCGTCACACCATGGGAGTGGGTTGCTCCAGAAGTAGCTAGTCTAACCGCAAGGGGGACGGTTACCACGGAGTGATTCATGACTGGGGTGAAGTCGTAACAAGGTAGCCGTAGGGGAACCTGCGGCTGGATCACCTCCTTAATCGAAGATCTCAGCTTCTTCATAAGCTCCCACACGAATTGCTTGATTCACTGGTTAGACGATAGGTTTGCTGCTCGGTTGGTTTGAGCGCGCCCCCAGCTCTTGGATAGAGAGCGGGTGAGGTCGACAAGCTGCCAAAGCCCGAACGATTGGGTCTGTAGCTCAGTTGGTTAGAGCGCACCCCTGATAAGGGTGAGGTCGGCAGTTCGAATCTGCCCAGACCCACCAATTGTTGTGGTGTGCTGCTGATCCGATGGGGCCATAGCTCAGCTGGGAGAGCGCCTGCTTTGCACGCAGGAGGTCAGGAGTTCGATCCTCCTTGGCTCCACCATTAATCGTCGAAAGCTCAGACATGAATGTTCAGGTTGAACGAACATTGATGTCTGGTCTTTGTGCCAGAACTGTTCTTTAAAAATTTGGGTATGTGATAGAAGTAGACTGAATAATCTCTTTCACTGGTGATTATTCAAGTCAAGGTAAAATTTGCGAGTTCAAGCGCGAATTTTCGGCGAATGTCGTCTTCACGTTCGAGACAATAACCAGATTGCTTGGGGTTATATGGTCAAGTGAAGAAGCGCATACGGTGGATGCCTTGGCAGTCAGAGGCGATGAAAGACGTGGTAGCCTGCGATAAGCTTCGGGGAGTCGGCAAACAGACTTTGATCCGGAGATCTCTGAATGGGGAAACCCACCTAGCATAAGTTAGGTATCTTGCACTGAATACATAGGTGTAAGAGGCGAACCAGGGGAACTGAAACATCTAAGTACCCTGAGGAAAAGAAATCAACCGAGATTCCCTTAGTAGTGGCGAGCGAACGGGGATTAGCCCTTAAGCTTCTTTGAATCTAACAGAACGCTCTGGAAAGTGCGGCCATAGTGGGTGATAGCCCCGTATGTGAAAGGTTCTTTGAAGTGAAATCGAGTAGGACGGAGCACGAGAAACTTTGTCTGAATATGGGGGGACCATCCTCCAAGGCTAAATACTACTGACTGACCGATAGTGAACCAGTACCGTGAGGGAAAGGCGAAAAGAACCCCGGAGAGGGGAGTGAAATAGAACCTGAAACCGTATGCGTACAAGCAGTGGGAGCCTACTTTGTTAGGTGACTGCGTACCTTTTGTATAATGGGTCAGCGACTTATATTCAGTGGCGAGCTTAACCGTATAGGGAAGGCGTAGCGAAAGCGAGTCTTAATAGGGCGTTTTAGTCGCTGGGTATAGACCCGAAACCGGGCGATCTATCCATGAGCAGGTTGAAGGTTAGGTAACACTGACTGGAGGACCGAACCCACTCCCGTTGAAAAGGTAGGGGATGACTTGTGGATCGGAGTGAAAGGCTAATCAAGCTCGGAGATAGCTGGTTCTCCTCGAAAGCTATTTAGGTAGCGCCTCACGTATCACTCCAGGGGGTAGAGCACTGTTTCGGCTAGGGGGTCATCCCGACTTACCAAACCGATGCAAACTCCGAATACCTGGAAGTGTCAGCGTGGGAGACACACGGCGGGTGCTAACGTCCGTCGTGAAAAGGGAAACAACCCAGACCGTCAGCTAAGGTCCCAAAGTTATGGTTAAGTGGTAAACGATGTGGGAAGGCTTAGACAGCTAGGAGGTTGGCTTAGAAGCAGCCACCCTTTAAAGAAAGCGTAATAGCTCACTAGTCGAGTCGGCCTGCGCGGAAGATGTAACGGGGCTCAAACCATACACCGAAGCTACGGGTGCATCGCAAGATGCGCGGTAGAGGAGCGTTCTGTAAGCCTGTGAAGGTGAGTTGAGAAGCTTGCTGGAGGTATCAGAAGTGCGAATGCTGACATGAGTAACGACAATGGGAGTGAAAAACTCCCACGCCGAAAGACCAAGGGTTCCTGCGCAACGTTAATCGACGCAGGGTTAGTCGGTCCCTAAGGCGAGGCTGAAGAGCGTAGTCGATGGGAAACAGGTTAATATTCCTGTACTTCTAGTTACTGCGATGGAGGGACGGAGAAGGCTAGGCCAGCTTGGCGTTGGTTGTCCAAGTTTAAGGTGGTAGGCAGAGATCTTAGGTAAATCCGGGGTCTTAATGCCGAGAGCTGATGACGAGTCATCTTTCAGATGATGAAGTGGTTGATGCCATGCTTCCAGGAAAAGCTTCTAAGCTTCAGGTAACTAGGAACCGTACCCCAAACCGACACAGGTGGTTGGGTAGAGAATACCAAGGCGCTTGAGAGAACTCGGGTGAAGGAACTAGGCAAAATGGCACCGTAACTTCGGGAGAAGGTGCGCCGGCGAGGGTGAAGTATTTACTGCGTAAGCCCATGCCGGTCGAAGATACCAGGCCGCTGCGACTGTTTATTAAAAACACAGCACTCTGCAAACACGAAAGTGGACGTATAGGGTGTGACGCCTGCCCGGTGCCGGAAGGTTAATTGATGGGGTTAGCGAAAGCGAAGCTCTTGATCGAAGCCCCGGTAAACGGCGGCCGTAACTATAACGGTCCTAAGGTAGCGAAATTCCTTGTCGGGTAAGTTCCGACCTGCACGAATGGCGTAACGATGGCGGCGCTGTCTCCACCCGAGACTCAGTGAAATTGAAATCGCTGTGAAGATGCAGTGTATCCGCGGCTAGACGGAAAGACCCCGTGAACCTTTACTGTAGCTTTGCACTGGACTTTGAGCCTGCTTGTGTAGGATAGGTGGGAGGCTTTGAAGCGTGGACGCCAGTCTGCGTGGAGCCATCCTTGAAATACCACCCTGGCATGCTTGAGGTTCTAACTCTGGTCCGTTATCCGGATCGAGGACAGTGTATGGTGGGCAGTTTGACTGGGGCGGTCTCCTCCTAAAGAGTAACGGAGGAGTACGAAGGTGCGCTCAGACCGGTCGGAAATCGGTCGTAGAGTATAAAGGCAAAAGCGCGCTTGACTGCGAGACAGACACGTCGAGCAGGTACGAAAGTAGGTCTTAGTGATCCGGTGGTTCTGTATGGAAGGGCCATCGCTCAACGGATAAAAGGTACTCCGGGGATAACAGGCTGATACCGCCCAAGAGTTCATATCGACGGCGGTGTTTGGCACCTCGATGTCGGCTCATCACATCCTGGGGCTGAAGCCGGTCCCAAGGGTATGGCTGTTCGCCATTTAAAGTGGTACGCGAGCTGGGTTTAGAACGTCGTGAGACAGTTCGGTCCCTATCTGCCGTGGACGTTTGAGATTTGAGAGGGGCTGCTCCTAGTACGAGAGGACCGGAGTGGACGAACCTCTGGTGTTCCGGTTGTCACGCCAGTGGCATTGCCGGGTAGCTATGTTCGGAATAGATAACCGCTGAAAGCATCTAAGCGGGAAACTAGCCTCAAGATGAGATCTCACTGGGAACTTGATTCCCCTGAAGGGCCGTCGAAGACTACGACGTTGATAGGTCGGGTGTGTAAGCGCTGTGAGGCGTTGAGCTAACCGATACTAATTGCCCGTGAGGCTTGACCATATAACACCCAAACAATTTGCGTGTTGTACGGTGAAGACGTAACGAACCGAAAGTTCGTGTGAACCGCAAATACCTGTCACATACCCGGATCTGGATGAGCGTGTGCACTTGCCACGAGCGTCCATAAAGAATTGCTTGACGACCATAGAGCGTTGGAACCACCTGATCCCATCCCGAACTCAGTAGTGAAACGACGCATCGCCGATGGTAGTGTGGAGTTTCTCCATGTGAGAGTAGGTCATCGTCAAGCTCCTATCCCAAGACCCCTGGTCAGCATCGCTGGCCGGGGGTTTTGCTTTTGCGCGCTGAAAAGTCGGGCCATTGCTGCGTAGGCAATTCAGGCATGCCTCTATATGATGCGTGCCTGACTGTTGCGGGGGTGATATGCAGACCTTGCTGAAACTGCTGAGCGATGGCCGCTTTCATTCCGGAGAGGAGCTGGGTGCTCTCCTCGGAGTAAGTCGCAGTGCCGTCTGGAAGCGCCTTGAGGGTTTTGAGCGTGACTACGGTATGGTCGTGCAGCGAGTGCGCGGCCGTGGCTACCGCCTGGAAGAGCCTCTGAGCATCATCTCGCCCAGGTCCGACTCCGGCCAGTGGCCTCTCGATGTCCTGTTTTCGATCGACTCCACCAACGCTGAGGTCCTGAGACGTCTCTCTGCCGGCTCTGTGGCGCCGTTCGCCATTCTTGGTGAGCGCCAGACCGCTGGGCGGGGGAGGCGAGGGCGGCAGTGGGAAAGTCCGTTCGGCGCCAACCTTTATTACACCCTCGGCATCACTGTGCGCGGTGGTGCGCAGGAGCTGGAGGGGATGAGTCTGGTGGTTGGTCTTGCTGTGGCGAAGGCCATCCAGGCGCTGGGCGTAAAGGATGTCGGCCTGAAATGGCCCAATGACGTCCTCGTCGGTGGCAAGAAGATCGCCGGTATCCTGTTGGAGTTGACTGGGGATCCTGCTGACATCTGCAGCGTTGCCATCGGTATCGGTATCAATGTGAACATGCGCAAGGCTGACGCCATTGATCAGCCCTGGACGTCGGTGCGAGAGGCGCTGGGTAGGCTGGTCGATCGCAATGAGTTGCTGCAGGCGTTGGAGTCACAACTCGCGCATGCGCTCTCCCGTCATCGCGAACGCGGATTTGCCGCGAGTCGCGAGGAGTGGGAATCCCTTCATCTATGGCAGGGGCGGCAGGTCACACTGTCCACTGTCGCCAATAATATCGTTGGGCGTGCCCTTGGCATCGATGAAAGAGGCGCGCTGCGTCTCCTGGTGGATGGCAAGGAGCAGAGCTACAGCGGAGGCGAGCTGAGTCTGAGGTTGTCGGATGATTCTTGAGTTGGATTGCGGAAACAGCCTGATCAAGTGGCGGGTGGTCAGAAAGCACGACCTGGTGACCGTCGCGGGTGGCGTGGCTGATTCCGATCAGGCGCTGCTTGCGCAATTGCAGGCCAGCGAAGTGGTCGATATTCGCTATTGCCGTATGGTCAGCGTGCGCAGCGAGCAGGAAACCGACGCGCTTCGTGTTGGCCTGGAAAGCGCATTCCCCATTGCTGTGCAGATTGCTGCGCCGGCGACCGAGCTGAGCGGTGTGCTGAATGGCTACCGCGAGTATCAGCGCCTCGGGATGGATCGCTGGCTTGCCCTCGTGGCAGGCCATTGCCTTGCGGGGCGTGGCTGCCTGGTGCTCGATCTGGGCACTGCGGTCACTTCCGATCTGGTCGACGCCGCCGGCAAGCACCTGGGTGGCTATATAGCTCCCGGGATGCCCCTGATGCGCAGCCAGTTGCGCACGCACACGCGGCGTATTCGTTATGACGATGAGGCGGCTCATGAAGCGCTGCAGAATCTGTTGCCAGGCCAGGAAACGTCCGAGGCCGTAGAGCGCGGTTGCGTGCTGATGCTGCGCGGGTTTGTGCGGGAGCAGATTGCTCTGGCCAACAAGCTGCTGGGCGATGACTGCGCTGTCTATCTGACCGGGGGTGATGCTGAGCTCGTCAAGGATGAGGGTGCTCGTGCTGTCGTGCTTCCGGACCTGGTGTTTCTCGGCTTGGCGCTTGCCTGTCCGATCGAGTGAGTCTGATCGATGCGTTGGTTCTTCCTCTTCCTGCTCGCCCTCAATGTCTTCTATTACGTCTGGCACCAGCAGCAGGCGCCGCTTCGCCCGAAGGAGATTGCGCCGCTCAGTCTGTTTCACTCTGAGCAGAAGAATATTCGCCTGCTCAGTGAGTCTGCCGAGGCGCCTCAGCGTCGTCCGGCAGAAGAAAAGCCGGCGGCTGCTCCTGCGTCCGCGTGTGTCTTCCTGGGCAGCTTCCCTGCAGAGGATCGCGCCCGGCAACTGGTCCAGCGCTTGCTGAGTCTGGATGTCCAGGCGTCAGTGCAGACGGTAGATGCCGCGGCAGGTGTCGATTACTGGGTTTATTTGCCGCCGCTGGCATCGCGCCAGGCATCGCTGTGGCAGCTGCGCGAGCTGCAGGCGCGCAAGATCGATAGCTACATCATCACCGAGGGCGACCTGACTGACGGGATTTCCCTCGGGATCTTCCAGCGCAAGGATTCCGCTGACAGTGTCGTCGAGCGTCTGAAATCTGCTGGCTACGATGCTCTGGTGCGCGAACTTGCTCGCTCGCAGCATGATTACTGGGCGCAGATAGCCGCAGAAAGCGCGCGCCTGGTGGACGATTCCGTGGTGCGTCAACTGGTCCCGGACTTCCCGGAACTGGAAAAACAAACAATGCCGTGTAAAAGCGTTGCAAGCCCTCAATAGTTTGAATAGAATGGCGCCCGCTTCACAGGGGCGGCCTGAAAAGGTCAAACACTGGAAGCCGTTGTCGAAGAGCTAAGCTCAAGTTTTTTAAAGAAAAACAGTTGACAACGCGGTGGCAGGCTGTAGAATGCCGCCTCACTCGGAGGGGTTCCCGAGCGGCCAAAGGGATCAGACTGTAAATCTGACGTCTCAGACTTCGAAGGTTCGAATCCTTCCCCCTCCACCAGTTTTCAAGCGTGAGCTGCAAGCTCCGCGGGTATAGTTCAGTGGTAGAACCTCAGCCTTCCAAGCTGATGATGCGGGTTCGATTCCCGCTACCCGCTCCAAGTTTGTTGCTTATGTCTTGCTCATGTAGCTCAGCTGGTAGAGCACACCCTTGGTAAGGGTGAGGTCAGCGGTTCAAATCCGCTCATGAGCTCCATCTCGCAAAGGCAGATATGAAAATATCTGCCTTTGTTTTAATGGTGACGTGACTTTCTCAATTCCTTACGGGAGGCGGTCAAGATGGCTAAAGAAAAGTTTGAGCGTAACAAGCCGCACGTAAACGTCGGCACCATCGGTCACGTTGACCACGGCAAAACCACTCTGACCGCTGCTCTGACCAAGGTCTGCTCCGAGACCTGGGGCGGCTCCGCTCGCGCTTTCGACCAGATCGACAACGCGCCGGAAGAGAAGGCTCGTGGTATCACCATCAACACCTCTCACGTTGAATACGACTCGCCGGTACGCCACTACGCTCACGTAGACTGCCCGGGTCACGCCGACTACGTGAAGAACATGATCACCGGTGCTGCCCAGATGGACGGCGCGATTCTGGTTTGCTCCGCTGCTGACGGCCCCATGCCGCAGACCCGCGAGCACATCCTGCTGTCCCGTCAGGTGGGCGTTCCTTACATCGTCGTGTTCCTGAACAAGGCCGACATGGTTGACGACGCCGAGCTGCTGGAACTGGTCGAAATGGAAGTTCGCGATCTGCTGAACACCTACGACTTCCCGGGCGACGACACCCCGATCGTTATCGGTTCCGCTCTGATGGCTCTGAACGGCCAGGACGACAACGAGATGGGCGTTTCCGCTGTGCGCAAGCTGGTAGAAACCCTGGACTCGTACATCCCTGAGCCCGAGCGCGCCATCGACAAGCCGTTCCTGATGCCGATCGAAGACGTATTCTCGATCTCCGGTCGTGGCACCGTGGTAACTGGCCGTGTTGAGCGTGGCATCGTCAAGATCCAGGAAGAAGTGGAAATCGTCGGCATCAAGGCGACCACCAAGACTACCTGCACCGGCGTTGAAATGTTCCGCAAGCTGCTCGACGAAGGTCGTGCTGGTGAGAACGTCGGCGTTCTGCTGCGTGGCACCAAGCGTGAAGACGTAGAGCGTGGCCAGGTTCTGGCCAAGCCGGGCACCATCAAGCCGCACACCAAGTTCGAGTGCGAAGTGTACGTGCTGTCCAAGGAAGAAGGTGGTCGTCACACCCCGTTCTTCAAAGGCTACCGCCCGCAGTTCTACTTCCGTACCACCGACGTAACCGGCAACTGCGAACTGCCGGAAGGCGTTGAGATGGTAATGCCGGGCGACAACGTGAAAATGGTTGTCACCCTGATCGCCCCGATCGCCATGGAAGATGGCCTGCGCTTCGCGATTCGCGAAGGCGGCCGTACCGTTGGTGCCGGCGTGGTTGCCAAGATCATCGAATAATCGATTGATCTTTCCCTCTCAGGCCGGCATAATGGTCGGCCTGACTTTGTTCTAGGCCAGTAGCTCAATTGGCAGAGCGGCGGTCTCCAAAACCGCAGGTTGGGGGTTCGATTCCCTCCTGGCCTGCCAGATTTCTCAAGATCTGGCACTTCTTTAAACGGGATTCCTAGCAGATGAATGCGAAGGTAGAAGCCAAAGAGTCGCGTCTTGATCTCTTGAAGTGGCTTGTGGTTGCAGTGCTGGTTGTGGTGGCTGTGGTTGCCAACCAGTATTATTCCGCGCAACCGATCTTCTATCGCGTTCTCGGTATCCTCGTAATGGCGGCTGTTGCTGGCTTCATCTCGCTGCAGACCGTCAAGGGGCGTGCCTTCTTTACTTTGGCTAAAGAAGCTCGCGCCGAGATTCGCAAGGTTGTATGGCCGTCTCGTCAAGAGACAACTCAAACCACGCTGATCGTAGTGGCAGTAGTGCTGGTAATGGCGCTGGTGCTTTGGGGGCTCGACTCCCTGCTGGGTTGGCTGGTTTCCATGATCGTAGGTTAAGGGTGTTCCGTGGCTAAGCGTTGGTACGTTGTGCATGCCTACTCGGGTTACGAGAAGCATGTCATGCGCTCGCTGATCGAGCGGGTCAAACTGGCCGGCATGGAAGATGGGTTTGGTGAGATTCTCGTCCCCACTGAAGAAGTCGTGGAGATGCGGAACGGCCAGAAGCGCAAGAGTGAGCGCAAATTCTTCCCGGGCTATGTCCTGGTGCAGATGGATATGAACGAGGGTACTTGGCACCTGGTCAAGGATACTCCTCGCGTCATGGGCTTCATTGGTGGTACCGCCGACAAGCCGGCACCGATCACCGATAAAGAGGCTGATGCCATCCTGCGTCGTGTCGCTGATAGCGGCGACAAGCCGAAGCCGAAGACCCTGTTCGAGCCGGGCGAGACTGTTCGTGTCATCGATGGTCCGTTCGCTGACTTCAATGGCGTCGTCGAAGAAGTTAACTACGAAAAGAGCCGCATCCAGGTCGCTGTGCTCATTTTCGGTCGCTCTACCCCGGTAGAGCTGGAGTTCAGCCAGGTAGAGAAAGTTTAACTGGCACACTGAATCCCACACCCCGCAGCCCTAGGCTGCGGGGTTTTGTCGTCCTTGGGATAAAACGCGAAAGCAACCGGGGAGCCCGACAGGGCGCTTGACCCGCATTTGGAGTAGCAAATGGCTAAGAAAATCACGGCTTACATCAAGCTGCAAGTTAAGGCCGGCCAGGCCAACCCGTCGCCGCCCGTCGGCCCGGCTCTGGGTCAGCACGGCGTGAACATCATGGAATTCTGCAAGGCGTTCAACGCCAAGACCCAAGGCCAAGAGCCGGGTCTGCCGACTCCTGTGATCATCACCGTTTACAGCGACCGTAGCTTCACCTTCGAAACCAAGAGCACCCCCGCTGCCGTCCTGCTGAAAAAAGCAGCTGGCATCACCAGCGGTTCCGCTCGTCCGAACTCTCAGAAAGTCGGCACCGTTACCCGTGCTCAGCTGGAAGAGATCGCCAAGGCCAAGCAGGCTGACCTGACCGCTGCTGACCTGGACGCTGCCGTACGCACCATTGCTGGCTCCGCGCGCAGCATGGGCCTGAACGTGGAGGGTGTGTAATGGCTAAGCTGACCAAGCGTCAAAAGGCTATCGCCGAGAAGATCGAAGCAGGCAAGCAATACGGCTTCGAAGATGCCGCCAAGCTGCTGGCCGAGCTGTCGACCATCAAGTTCAAGGAGTCCGTGGACATCGCCATCAATCTGGGCGTTGATCCGCGTAAATCCGACCAGGTCGTACGTGGCGCCACCGTTCTGCCGAACGGTACCGGCAAATCCGTACGCGTTGCCGTCTTCACCCAGGGTCCTGGTGTTGAAGCTGCCCTGGCTGCTGGTGCAGACAAGGTTGGCATGGACGAACTGGCTGCCGAAATGAAAGCCGGCGACCTGAACTATGACGTCGTTATCGCCTCCCCGGACGCGATGCGTGTTGTTGGCCAGCTGGGCCAGGTACTGGGCCCGCGCGGTCTGATGCCGAACCCGAAGGTCGGCACCGTGACCCCGGACGTCGCTACCGCCGTCAAGAACGCCAAAGCCGGTCAGGTACGTTTCCGTACCGACAAGAACGGCATCATCCACGCTTCCGTTGGCAAGATCGACTTCGAGCCGGTCAAGCTGAAGCAGAACGTGGAAGCGCTGCTGAGCGATCTGAAGCGCCTGAAGCCGTCCTCCTCGAAGGGCGTGTACGTTCAGCGCGTAACCCTGAGCACCACCATGGGCCCGGGTCTGCAGATCGATCAGGCTTCGCTGGAAGGCTGATGAACTAAGTCGAGTAGTGGGTTCGCCCACTGCTCGCAGGTATTGGGGTCCCTGCCTGGCGGGGGCTATCCAAGACCGTAGGCGGCGCAAGCCTTAAACCTCAAGCCTACGCAGATGGTGCTCCCGATTCGTTTGCCGAATCAGACACCAAAACGCCGTCCGGCTCCGGCTGGACGAATCGGTAACATCCAGGAGTAAACCCGTGGCAATTAAACTCGAAGACAAGAAGGCCATCGTCGCTGAAGTCAACGAGGCTGCCAAAGCCGGTCTGTCCGCTGTCGTGGTTGATGCACGCGGCGTGACTGTCGGCGCTATGACCGGACTCCGTAAAGAGGCCCGCGCAGCTGGTGTGTACGTGAAAGTCGTACGTAACACCCTGCTCAAACGCGCCGTTGAAGGCACTCAGTTTGAAGTGCTCAACGACGTGTTCAAGGGCCCGACCCTGATTGCTTTCTCCAACGAACATCCGGGCGCTGCCGCTCGTATCTTCAAGGAGTTTGCCAAGGGTCAGGACAAGTTCGAGATCAAGGCGGCCGCGTTCGAGGGTCAGTTCCTCGCAGCCAATCAGATCGACGTGCTGGCGACCCTGCCGACCTACAACGAAGCTGTTGCACAGCTGATGAGCGTGATCCAAGGCGCTACCAGCAAGCTGGCTCGTACTCTGGCGGCAATTCGCGATCAGAAAGAAGCTACCGCAGCCTAAGGCTCGGCATCCTCTTTCAACCTTTTTTGTTTAATTCGATGGCCTTAGGCCGTCACCCAATACAGGAATTAGAGTCATGGCTCTGACCAACGAAGACATCATCTCCGCCGTATCCGAAATGTCCGTCATGCAGATCGTTGAACTGATCAAGGCGATGGAAGAGAAGTTCGGCGTTACCGCTGCTGCCGCTACCGTTGCTGCTGCCGGCCCGGCTGCTGCCGCTGCTGAAGAGCAGACCGAGTTCACCATCGTCCTGGCCGAAGCTGGCGACAAGAAAGTGAACGTGATCAAGGTCGTTCGTGAACTGACCGGCCTGGGCCTGAAAGAAGCCAAGGCTGTCGTTGACGGCGCCCCGGGCGTGGTCAAGGAAGGCGCTTCGAAAGAAGAAGCCGAAGCTGCCAAGAAAGCCCTGGAAGAAGCAGGCGCCAAGGTCGAGCTCAAGTAAGTTCGTACCTTGCGTCGACAGCCCGAGCGTTAAGCGACAGGCTGATGGCTGGTGGCAATTGCCACCGGCCTTTTTCCGTTATGGGTGGGGTGCCGTAGGTGCCTCCCATAACGTGAAAATCCCGCCACGAGTGGCGGCGCAAACCTAGGGTTTGCACGATTTTTGGGCTGCTCCCCTGTGCGGGAGAGGCCAAACAAGCAGGTGACCAAGCTGGGGAACGCTGATGGCTTACTCATACACTGAGAAAAAACGTATCCGCAAGGACTTTAGCAAGTTGCCGGACGTCATGGATGTGCCGTATTTGCTGGCCATCCAGCTGGATTCCTATCGCGAATTCCTGCAGGCGGGTGCAAGCAAGGACCAGGTCCGAGACATCGGCCTGCATGCGGCCTTCAAGTCCGTCTTCCCGATTATCAGCTATTCCGGCAATGCTGCCCTGGAATACGTCGGCTACCGTCTGGGTGAGCCGGCCTTCGATGTCAAGGAATGCGTGCTGCGTGGTGTGACCTTCGCGGTCCCGCTGCGTGTGAAAGTGCGCCTGATCATTTTCGACAAGGAATCGTCGAACAAAGCGATCAAGGACATCAAGGAACAAGAAGTCTACATGGGGGAAATCCCCCTGATGACCGAGAACGGTACCTTCATCATCAACGGTACCGAGCGCGTCATCGTTTCCCAGCTGCACCGCTCCCCGGGCGTGTTCTTCGACCACGACCGTGGCAAGACCCACAGCTCCGGCAAGCTGCTGTACTCCGCGCGCATCATTCCTTACCGCGGCTCCTGGCTCGACTTCGAGTTCGATCCGAAGGACTGCGTGTTCGTTCGTATCGACCGTCGCCGCAAACTGCCGGCTTCCGTCCTGCTGCGCGCGCTGAACTACAGCACCGAGGAAATCCTCAACGCGTTCTATGACACCAACGTCTACGAGATCAAGGGCGAGACCCTGAATCTGGAGCTGGTGCCGTCGCGTCTGCGTGGCGAGATCGCCAGCTTCGACATCAAGGATGCTGCCGGCAAGGTCATCGTTGAAGCGGGCCGCCGTATCACCGCGCGCCACATCAATCAGCTCGAGAAGGCTGGCATCAGCCAGCTGGAAGTGCCGTTCGACTACCTGATTGGCCGTACCGTGGCCAAGGCTGTCGTGCACCCGGCTACCGGCGAGATCATCGCCGAGTGCAACACCGAGCTGACCGTCGATGCCCTGGCCAAGATCGCCAAGGCCCAGGTTGCGCGCCTGGAAACTCTGTACACCAACGACATCGACTGCGGTCCGTTCATCTCCGACACGCTGAAGATCGACTCCACCAGCAACCAACTGGAAGCGCTGGTCGAGATCTATCGCATGATGCGTCCCGGCGAGCCGCCGACCAAGGAAGCCGCAGAGACCCTGTTCGGCAACCTGTTCTTCAGCGCCGAGCGTTACGACCTGTCCGCCGTTGGCCGCATGAAGTTCAACCGTCGTATCGGTCGTACCGAGATCGAAGGCGCCGGCGTCCTGAGCAAGGAAGACATCGTCGAGGTCCTCAAGACCCTGGTTGCCATCCGTAACGGTAAAGGCATCGTCGACGACATCGACCACCTGGGTAACCGTCGCGTCCGTTGCGTCGGCGAGATGGCCGAGAACCAGTTCCGCGTTGGCCTGGTGCGTGTAGAGCGCGCGGTCAAGGAACGTCTGTCGATGGCCGAAAGCGAAGGCCTGATGCCGCAGGACCTGATCAACGCCAAGCCGGTGGCTGCCGCGATCAAGGAGTTCTTCGGTTCCAGCCAGCTGTCGCAGTTCATGGACCAGAACAACCCGCTCTCCGAGATCACCCACAAGCGCCGCGTCTCCGCACTCGGCCCGGGTGGTCTGACCCGTGAGCGCGCGGGCTTCGAGGTTCGTGACGTACACCCGACCCACTACGGCCGCGTGTGCCCGATCGAAACCCCTGAAGGTCCGAACATCGGTCTGATCAACTCCCTGGCCACCTACGCCCGCACCAACAAGTACGGCTTCCTCGAAAGCCCGTACCGCGTGGTGAAGGAAGGTCTGGTCAGCGACGACATCGTCTTCCTGTCCGCGATCGAAGAGGCCGATCATGTGATCGCCCAGGCCTCCGCCACCCTGAACGAAAAGGGTGAGCTGATCGACGAACTGGTAGCCGTACGTCACCTGAACGAATTCACCGTGAAGGCGCCGGAAGACGTCACCCTCATGGACGTGTCGCCGAAGCAGGTCGTTTCCGTCGCTGCCTCGCTGATTCCGTTCCTCGAGCACGACGACGCCAACCGTGCACTCATGGGTTCGAACATGCAGCGTCAGGCTGTACCGACCCTGCGCGCCGACAAGCCGCTGGTAGGTACTGGCATGGAGCGCAACGTCGCCCGTGACTCCGGTGTCTGCGTGGTCGCCCGTCGTGGCGGCGTGATCGACTCGGTCGACGCCAGCCGTATCGTGGTCCGCGTGAACGACGACGAAGTCGAGACTGGCGAAGCCGGTGTCGACATCTACAACCTGACCAAGTACACCCGTTCGAACCAGAACACCTGCATCAACCAGCGTCCGCTGGTGCAGAAGGGTGACCAGGTTTCGCGCAGCGACATCCTGGCCGACGGCCCGTCCACCGACATGGGTGAACTGGCTCTGGGTCAGAACATGCGCGTAGCGTTCATGCCCTGGAACGGCTTCAACTTCGAAGACTCCATCTGCCTGTCCGAGCGCGTGGTCCAGGAAGATCGTTTCACCACGATCCACATCCAGGAACTGACTTGCGTTGCCCGTGACACCAAGCTCGGCCCAGAAGAAATCACCGCGGACATCCCGAACGTGGGTGAGGCTGCGCTGAACAAGCTGGACGAAGCTGGCATCGTCTACGTCGGCGCCGAAGTACAGGCTGGCGACATCCTGGTCGGCAAGGTCACCCCGAAAGGCGAGACCCAGCTGACTCCGGAAGAGAAGCTGCTGCGTGCGATCTTCGGTGAGAAGGCGTCCGACGTGAAGGACACCTCCCTGCGCGTGCCGACCGGCACCAAGGGTACCGTCATCGACGTACAGGTCTTCACCCGCGATGGCGTGGAGCGCGACAGCCGTGCCCTGTCCATCGAGAAGATGCAGCTGGACGAGATCCGCAAGGACCTGAACGAAGAGTTCCGCATCGTCGAAGGCGCAACCTTCGAGCGTCTGCGTTCCGCTCTGGTCGGCGCCAAGGCCGACGGCGGTCCTGCCCTGAAGAAAGGCGCAGAGATCACCGACGAGTACCTGGACGGCCTCGAGCGCGGCCAGTGGTTCAAGCTGCGCATGGCGGAAGATGCTCTGAACGAGCAGCTGGAGAAGGCCCAGGCCTACATCAGCGACCGCCGTCAGATGCTGGACGACAAGTTCGAAGACAAGAAGCGCAAGCTGCAGCAGGGCGACGACCTGGCTCCGGGCGTACTGAAGATCGTCAAGGTCTACCTCGCTATCAAGCGCCGCATCCAGCCGGGCGACAAGATGGCAGGCCGCCACGGTAACAAGGGTGTGGTCTCGGTGATCATGCCGGTCGAAGACATGCCGCACGACGTGCATGGCACTCCGGTCGACATCGTTCTGAACCCGCTGGGCGTACCGTCGCGTATGAACGTCGGTCAGATTCTCGAAACCCACCTGGGCCTTGCGGCCAAGGGTCTGGGCGAGAAGATCAACCGCATGCTCGAAGAGCAGCGCAAGATCGCCGAGCTGCGTGTGTTCCTGAACGAGATCTACAACGAGATCGGCGGCCGCCAGGAAAGCCTGGACGAGCTGAACGATAACGAGATCCTCGCTCTGGCCAACAACCTCAAGGGCGGCGTGCCCATGGCTACCCCGGTGTTCGACGGTGCCAAGGAGCGCGAGATCAAGGCCATGCTGAAGCTGGCCGATCTGCCGGAGAGCGGTCAGATGCGTCTGTATGACGGCCGCACCGGCAACCAGTTCGAGCGTACGACCACCGTTGGTTACATGTACATGCTCAAGCTGAACCACCTGGTCGATGACAAGATGCACGCACGTTCCACCGGCTCTTACAGCCTGGTTACCCAGCAGCCGCTGGGTGGTAAGGCGCAGTTCGGTGGCCAGCGTTTCGGGGAGATGGAGGTCTGGGCGCTGGAAGCCTACGGTGCCGCCTACACCCTGCAGGAAATGCTGACCGTGAAGTCGGACGACGTGAACGGCCGTACCAAGATGTACAAGAACATCGTGGACGGGGATCACCGCATGGAGGCCGGCATGCCCGAGTCCTTCAACGTGTTGATCAAAGAGATCCGCTCGCTCGGCATCGATATCGAACTGGAAACCGAATAACACGTGACGTCAGAACGGTGCGGCTGGTCAAGGCCGGTCGCACCGGGTCCGTGAGGAGGAAAGGCCTTGAAAGACTTGCTTAATCTGTTGAAAAACCAGGGTCAGATCGAAGAGTTCGATGCCATCCGTATTGGCCTGGCCTCGCCCGAGATGATTCGTTCCTGGTCCTTCGGCGAAGTCAAGAAGCCGGAGACCATCAACTACCGTACCTTCAAGCCGGAGCGCGATGGCCTGTTCTGCGCCAAGATCTTTGGCCCGGTGAAGGACTACGAGTGCCTGTGCGGTAAGTACAAGCGCCTGAAGCACCGCGGTGTGATCTGCGAGAAGTGCGGCGTGGAAGTCGCTCTGGCCAAGGTGCGCCGCGAGCGCATGGGCCACATCGAGCTGGCCTCGCCGGTCGCCCACATCTGGTTCCTGAAGTCCCTGCCGTCCCGTATCGGCCTGCTGCTGGACATGACCCTGCGTGACATCGAGCGCGTGCTCTATTTCGAGAGCTACGTGGTGATTGATCCGGGCATGACCACCCTCGAGAAGGGTCAGCTGCTGAACGACGAGCAGTACTTCGAAGCCCTCGAAGAGTTCGGTGATGACTTCGACGCCCGCATGGGTGCGGAAGCCGTTCGCGAGCTGCTCAACGCTATCGATCTGGAGCACGAGATTGGCCGCCTGCGCGAAGAGATTCCGCAGACCAACTCGGAAACCAAGATCAAGAAGCTGTCCAAGCGCCTGAAGCTGATGGAAGCCTTCCAGGGCTCCGGCAACCATCCCGAGTGGATGGTGCTGACCGTCCTGCCGGTGCTGCCGCCGGACCTGCGTCCGCTGGTTCCGCTGGATGGCGGCCGCTTCGCGACTTCGGATCTGAACGATCTGTATCGCCGCGTGATCAACCGTAACAACCGTCTGAAGCGCCTGCTCGATCTGGCAGCTCCCGACATCATCGTGCGCAACGAAAAGCGCATGCTGCAGGAAGCCGTCGACGCCCTGCTGGACAACGGCCGCCGCGGCCGTGCCATCACCGGCTCGAACAAGCGCCCGCTGAAGTCCCTGGCCGACATGATCAAGGGCAAGCAGGGTCGCTTCCGTCAGAACCTGCTCGGCAAGCGCGTGGACTACTCCGGTCGTTCGGTAATTACCGTAGGCCCGACCCTGCGTCTGCACCAGTGCGGTCTGCCGAAGAAGATGGCCCTGGAGCTGTTCAAGCCGTTCATCTTCGGCAAGCTGGAAGGTCGTGGCATGGCCACCACCATCAAGGCTGCCAAGAAGATGGTCGAGCGCGAGCTGCCGGAAGTGTGGGACGTTCTCGCTGAAGTCATCCGCGAACACCCCGTACTGCTGAACCGTGCGCCGACCCTGCACCGTCTGGGCATCCAGGCGTTCGAGCCGGTACTGATCGAAGGTAAAGCCATCCAGCTGCACCCGCTGGTCTGCGCCGCGTACAACGCCGACTTCGACGGTGACCAGATGGCCGTGCACGTTCCGCTGACCCTCGAGGCTCAGCTGGAAGCGCGCGCGCTGATGATGTCCACCAACAACATTCTGTCGCCCGCCAACGGCGAGCCGATCATCGTTCCGTCGCAGGACGTGGTAATGGGTCTGTACTACATGACCCGTGAAGCGATCAACGCGAAGGGCGAGGGCATGGCTTTCGCAGACCTGCAGGAGGTTGACCGCGCGTACCGCAGCGGCCAGGTGTCCCTGCACGCCCGCGTAAAAGTGCGCATCAACGAGAAGATCAAGAACGAAGACGGCTCCCTGACCGCCAACACCCGTATCGTCGACTCCACTGTCGGCCGTGCGCTGCTGTTCCAGGTTGTCCCGGCCGGCCTGCCCTTCGACGTGGTCAACCAGTCGATGAAGAAGAAGGCGATCTCCAAGCTGATCAACCACTGCTACCGCGTGGTGGGTCTGAAGGACACCGTCATCTTCGCTGACCAACTGATGTACACCGGCTTCGCCTACTCGACCATCTCCGGTGTGTCGATCGGCGTGAACGACTTCGTCATCCCGGACGAAAAGGCCCGCATCATTGATGCCGCCACCGAGGAAGTGAAGGAGATCGAAAGCCAGTACGCCTCCGGCCTGGTAACCCAGGGCGAGAAGTACAACAAGGTGATCGACCTCTGGTCCAAGGCCAACGACGAAGTGTCCAAAGCGATGATGGCCAACCTCTCGAAAGAGAAGGTGACCGATCGCGAAGGCAAGCAGGTCGACCAGGAGTCCTTCAACTCCATGTACATGATGGCGGACTCCGGTGCGCGGGGTTCCGCGGCCCAGATCCGTCAGCTGGCCGGTATGCGTGGCCTGATGGCCAAGCCGGACGGCTCCATCATCGAGACCCCGATCACCGCGAACTTCCGTGAAGGCCTGAACGTACTCCAGTACTTCATCTCCACTCACGGTGCTCGTAAAGGTCTGGCGGATACCGCACTGAAGACCGCGAACTCCGGTTACCTGACCCGTCGTCTCGTCGACGTGGCCCAGGACCTGGTCGTGACCGAGATCGACTGCGGCACCGAGCATGGCCTGGTCATGTCCCCGCACATCGAAGGCGGCGACGTGGTAGAGCCGCTGGGTGAGCGTGTACTCGGCCGCGTAATGGCTCGCGACGTGTTCAAGCCGGGCAGCGACGACGTGATCGTCGAAGCCGGTACTCTGATCGACGAGAAGTGGGTCGATTTCCTCGAGCAGATGAGCGTCGACGAAGTCGTTGTGCGTTCGCCGATCACCTGCGAAACCCGTCACGGCATCTGCGCCATGTGCTACGGCCGCGATCTGGCCCGTGGTCACCGCGTGAACATCGGTGAGGCTGTCGGCGTTATCGCTGCCCAGTCGATCGGTGAGCCGGGTACCCAGCTGACCATGCGTACCTTCCACATCGGTGGTGCGGCCAGCCGTACTTCCGCGGTGGACAACGTACAGGTCAAGAACGGCGGCACCATTCGCCTGCACAACCTGAAGCACGTAGAGCGTGCCGACGGCGCCCTGGTAGCGGTTTCCCGTTCCGGTGAGCTGGCGGTAGCCGACGACTTCGGTCGTGAGCGCGAGCGCTACAAGCTGCCGTACGGTGCGGTGATTTCCGTGAAGGAAGGTGACAAGGTCGACCCGGGCGCCATCGTCGCCAAGTGGGACCCGCACACCCACCCGATCGTCACCGAGATGGACGGCACCGTGGCCTTCGTGGGCATGGAAGAGGGCATCACCATCAAGCGCCAGACCGACGAACTGACCGGTCTGACCAACATTGAAGTGATGGATCCGAAGGATCGTCCGGCTGCCGGCAAGGACATTCGTCCGGCTGTGAAGCTGATCGACGCCGCAGGCAAGGATCTGCTGCTGCCGGGTACCGACGTACCGGCCCAGTACTTCCTGCCGGCGAACGCCCTGGTCAACCTCAACGATGGCGCGAAAGTGCGTATCGGTGACGTTATCGCGCGTATCCCGCAGGAAACCTCGAAGACCCGCGACATCACCGGTGGTCTGCCGCGCGTTGCCGACCTGTTCGAAGCTCGTCGTCCGAAAGAGCCTTCGATCCTGGCGGAAATCAGCGGCACCATTTCCTTCGGCAAGGAAACCAAGGGCAAGCGTCGCCTGGTGATCACTCCCACCGACGGTAGCGATCCGTACGAGGAGCTGATTCCGAAGTGGCGTCACCTGAACGTGTTCGAAGGTGAACAGGTAAGCCGCGGTGAAGTGATCTCCGACGGCCCGAGCAACCCGCACGACATCCTCCGTCTGCTGGGTGTCAGCTCGCTGGCCAAGTACATCGTCAACGAGATCCAGGACGTTTACCGTCTGCAGGGCGTGAAGATCAACGACAAGCACATCGAGACCATCCTGCGTCAGATGCTGCGCAAGGTCGAAGTGGCCGAGTCGGGCGATTCGTCCTTCATCAAGGGCGACCAGGTCGAACTGGTTCACGTGCTGGAAGAGAACGAAGTACTGGGCACCCAGGACAAGTTCCCGGCCAAGTACGAGCGCGTTCTGCTGGGTATCACCAAGGCCTCGCTGTCCACCGAGTCGTTCATCTCGGCGGCATCCTTCCAGGAGACCACCCGCGTCCTCACCGAGGCGGCGGTCACCGGCAAGCGCGACTTCCTGCGCGGCCTGAAGGAGAACGTGGTCGTGGGTCGTCTGATCCCGGCGGGTACCGGTCTGGCCTACCACAGCGAGCGCAAGCGTCAGCGCGAACTCGGCAAGCCGCAGCGCGTGAGCGCGAGCGAGGCCGAAGCAGCACTGGCCGAAGCGCTCAATCTGAGCGGTAACTAAGCCTCAAACGAAGCCCCGGTTGTCTTGACAACCGGGGCTTTGTCTTGACTGGCTTCCGTAAGCTCTTTAGTATCTTGTACCCCGAAAATTGGCAGGGCGCGTGCTCTGCCCATTTTCGTTTTTAAGTGTCGTAAGACAATCAGTGGAGCTATAGATGGCAACTATCAACCAGCTGGTGCGCAAACCGCGCAAGCGCCTGGTAGACAAGAGCGGCGTTCCTGCCCTGCAGAACTGCCCTCAGCGTCGCGGCGTATGCACCCGCGTATACACCACCACCCCGAAGAAGCCGAACTCCGCACTGCGTAAAGTGTGCCGTGTTCGTCTGACCAACGGTTTCGAGGTTTCCTCGTACATCGGTGGTGAAGGTCACAACCTGCAGGAGCACAGCGTAGTGCTGATCCGTGGCGGTCGTGTAAAGGACCTTCCGGGTGTTCGCTACCACACCGTGCGCGGTTCGCTGGATACCTCCGGCGTTAAAGACCGTAAGCAGGGTCGTTCGAAGTACGGCGCGAAGCGTCCGAAGTAATTTTGTTTTCCTATTTGCTGAGTCGATAAGAGTAAGGTCGGGCATCAAGTCCCGGATTACCTGAAGACCGTTTGAGGGCTTATCAATGCCAAGACGTCGTGTAGCGGCCAAACGTGAGATCCTGGCCGATCCTAAATACGGAAGCCAGATTCTGGCGAAGTTCATGAACCACGTGATGGAAAGCGGCAAGAAAGCCGTTGCCGAGCGTATCGTTTACGGTGCTCTGGACAAGGTCAAAGAGCGCGGTAAAGGCGACCCCCTGGAACTCTTCGAAAAAGCACTCGACGCCATCGCTCCGCTGGTCGAAGTGAAGTCCCGCCGTGTAGGCGGTGCTACCTACCAGGTTCCGGTCGAAGTACGTCCGTCCCGTCGTAATGCACTGGCCATGCGCTGGCTGGTGGACTTCGCCCGCAAGCGTGGCGAGAAGTCCATGGCTCTGCGTCTCGCTGGCGAACTGATGGACGCCGCTGAAGGTAAAGGCGCCGCTGTCAAGAAGCGTGAAGACGTACACCGTATGGCCGAGGCCAACAAAGCGTTCTCGCACTACCGCTTCTAATTACGGCAACACTACTTCTGCGAGGGCTTTATGGCTCGTAACACAGCAATCAACCGCTACCGGAACATTGGTATCTGTGCCCACGTTGACGCGGGCAAGACCACCACCACCGAGCGGATCCTGTTCTACACAGGTCTCAGCCACAAGATGGGTGAGGTGCATGACGGCGCTGCCACTACCGACTGGATGGTGCAGGAGCAGGAGCGTGGTATTACCATCACCTCCGCTGCGATCACCACCTTCTGGGAAGGTTCGCGCGGCCAGTACGACAAGTACCGCGTAAACGTCATCGACACCCCCGGCCACGTAGACTTCACCATTGAAGTTGAGCGCTCCCTGCGCGTACTGGACGGCGCTGTCGTTGTGTTCTGCGGCACCTCCGGCGTTGAGCCGCAGTCCGAAACCGTATGGCGTCAAGCCAACAAGTACGGCGTTCCGCGTATCGTTTACGTGAACAAGATGGACCGCGCCGGCGCCAACTTCCTGCGCGTCGTCGGTCAGATCAAGAACCGCCTGGGTCACACCCCGGTTCCGGTTCAGCTGGCCATCGGTGCAGAAGATGACTTCCAGGGTCAGGTTGACCTGCTGAAGATGAAGGCCATCTACTGGAACGAAGACGACAAGGGCACTTCCTATCGCGAGGAAGAAATTCCTGCCGATATGGTCGAGCTGGCCACCGAGTGGCGCAACAACATGGTCGAAGCTGCTGCCGAAGCCAACGAAGAGCTGATGAACAAGTACCTGGAAGAGGGTGAGCTGTCGATCGAAGAGATCAAGGCTGGCCTGCGTCTGCGTACCATCGCCTGCGAAATCGTACCGGCTGTCTGCGGCTCCTCGTTCAAGAACAAGGGTGTGCCCCTGGTTCTCGACGCCGTGATCGACTTCCTGCCTGCTCCGACCGAGATCCCTGCTATCCAGGGTATCCACCCGGATCACATCGACGACGGCGACGAAGCTCCGAAGGACGATCGTCCTGCCGACGACAATGCTCCGTTCTCGGCTCTGGCATTCAAGATCGCCACCGACCCGTTCGTAGGTACTCTGACCTTCGTTCGCGTCTACTCGGGCGTTCTGGAGTCTGGTAACTCCGTTATCAACTCCGTGAAAGGCAAGAAAGAGCGCGTTGGTCGTATGGTGCAGATGCACGCGAACCAGCGTGACGAGATCAAAGAAGTGCGCGCTGGCGACATCGCTGCTCTGATTGGCATGAAGGACGTCACCACCGGTGACACCCTGTGCGATATCGAGAAGCCGATCATCCTCGAGCGTATGGACTTCCCGGAGCCGGTAATCTCGGTAGCTGTTGAGCCGAAGACCAAGGCTGACCAGGAGAAGATGGGCATTGCCCTCGGCAAGCTGGCTCAGGAAGACCCGTCGTTCCGCGTCAAGACCGACGAAGAAACCGGCCAGACCATCATCTCCGGTATGGGTGAGCTGCACCTGGACATCCTCGTCGACCGCATGAAGCGTGAATTCGGCGTTGAGGCGAACATCGGCAAGCCGCAGGTTTCGTACCGCGAAACCATCTCGAAGGACAACATCGAGATCGAAGGCAAGTTCGTTCGTCAGTCCGGTGGTCGTGGTCAGTTCGGTCACTGCTGGATTCGCTTCTCGACTCCGGACGTGGACGACAAGGGCAACATCACTGAAGGCCTGGTCTTCACCAACGAAGTCGTGGGCGGTGTGGTTCCGAAGGAATACATCCCGGCCATCCAGAAGGGCATCGAAGAGCAGATGAAGAACGGCGTTGTTGCCGGCTATCCGCTGATCGGCCTGAAGGCGACCGTCTTCGATGGTTCCTACCACGACGTCGACTCCAACGAGATGGCGTTCAAGATCGCTGCTTCCATGGCGACCAAGCAGCTGGCCCAGAAGGGCGGCGGCAAGGTTCTGGAGCCGATCATGAAGGTGGAAGTGGTGACTCCTGAGGACTACATGGGTGACGTGATGGGTGACCTGAACCGTCGTCGTGGTCTGATTCAGGGGATGGAAGACTCGGTTTCCGGTAAGGTTATCCGTGCCGAGGTTCCGCTGGGCGAGATGTTCGGTTACGCAACCGACGTGCGTTCCATGTCCCAGGGTCGCGCTAGCTACTCCATGGAATTCTCCAAGTACGCTGAAGCTCCGGCGAACGTCGTCGAAGCTCTGGCCAAAAAACAAGCTTGATTCAGCTCTTTTAGTAGAGGTTACTCTCGTGGCTAAAGAAAAATTTGAACGTAACAAACCGCACGTCAACGTCGGCACCATCGGTCACGTTGACCACGGCAAAACCACTCTGACCGCTGCTCTGACCAAGGTCTGCTCCGAGACTTGGGGTGGCTCCGCTCGCGCTTTCGACCAGATCGACAACGCGCCGGAAGAGAAGGCTCGTGGTATCACCATCAACACCTCTCACGTTGAATATGACTCGCCGGTACGCCACTACGCTCACGTAGACTGCCCGGGCCACGCCGACTACGTGAAGAACATGATCACCGGTGCTGCCCAGATGGACGGCGCGATCCTGGTTTGCTCCGCTGCTGACGGCCCCATGCCGCAGACCCGCGAGCACATCCTGCTGTCCCGTCAGGTAGGTGTTCCTTACATCGTCGTGTTCCTGAACAAGGCCGACATGGTTGACGACGCCGAGCTGCTGGAACTGGTCGAAATGGAAGTTCGCGATCTGCTGAACACCTACGACTTCCCGGGCGACGACACCCCGATCGTTATCGGTTCCGCTCTGATGGCTCTGAACGGCCAGGACGACAACGAGATGGGCGTTTCCGCTGTGCGCAAGCTGGTAGAAACCCTGGACTCGTACATCCCTGAGCCCGAGCGCGCCATCGACAAGCCGTTCCTGATGCCGATCGAAGACGTATTCTCGATCTCCGGTCGTGGCACCGTGGTAACTGGCCGTGTTGAGCGTGGCATCGTCAAGATCCAGGAAGAAGTGGAAATCGTCGGCATCAAGGCGACCACCAAGACTACCTGCACCGGCGTTGAAATGTTCCGCAAGCTGCTCGACGAAGGTCGTGCTGGTGAGAACGTCGGCGTTCTGCTGCGTGGCACCAAGCGTGAAGACGTAGAGCGTGGCCAGGTTCTGGCCAAGCCGGGCACCATCAAGCCGCACACCAAGTTCGAGTGCGAAGTGTACGTGCTGTCCAAGGAAGAAGGTGGTCGTCACACCCCGTTCTTCAAAGGCTACCGCCCGCAGTTCTACTTCCGCACCACCGACGTAACCGGCAACTGCGAACTGCCGGAAGGCGTTGAGATGGTAATGCCGGGCGACAACGTGAAAATGGTTGTCACCCTGATCGCCCCGATCGCCATGGAAGATGGCCTGCGCTTCGCAATTCGCGAAGGCGGCCGTACCGTTGGCGCCGGCGTGGTTGCCAAGATCATCGAGTAATCGCTGATCCGCTCCAGGAAAAGGGACCCTTCGGGGTCCCTTTTTCGTTGAGTTGGTTAAATATTGACACCCCCCAGACGCATCCGTACAATTGCGCCTCCTTTTAACGGGCGGAGTCCGTCCGTTGGGAATGGCAACTTGGAGTCTGAGGTCAAATGCAAAATCAACAAATCCGTATTCGGTTGAAGGCTTTTGATCACCGCCTGATCGACCAATCTACCCAGGAAATCGTGGAAACCGCGAAACGTACTGGGGCTCAGGTGCGTGGTCCGATTCCTCTGCCGACCCGCAAGGAACGTTACACCGTGCTGATTTCCCCGCACGTCAACAAGGACGCTCGTGACCAGTACGAAATCCGTACCCACAAGCGTGTTCTCGACATCGTTCAGCCGACCGACAAAACCGTCGACGCGCTGATGAAGCTCGACCTTGCTGCTGGCGTCGAAGTACAGATCAGCCTCGGCTAATGCCTTCGGCATTGGTCGTGTAACGCTCTGAAATGGGCGGCCATAGCGGGTGAAAGCCCCGTACACTAAAGAGGTTCTAAAGATGACAATTGGTGTTGTCGGTCGTAAGTGCGGCATGACCCGCATCTTCACCGAAGATGGTGTCTCTATTCCGGTCACGGTCATTGAGGTCGAGCCGAATCGCGTCACCCAGTTCAAAAACGAAGAAAGTGATGGCTATCGCGCTGTGCAGGTAACTGCTGGCGAGCGTCGTGCTTCTCGTGTGACCAAGGCGCAGGCCGGTCACTTTGCCAAGGCGAATGTCGCCGCCGGTCGCGGCGTGTGGGAATTCCGTCTGGGCGAAGAGGAGTTCAAGGCAGGCGATTCCATCTCTGTCGACCTGTTCCAGGCCGGTCAGCTGGTAGACGTTACTGGCGAGTCCAAAGGTAAAGGCTTTGCCGGTACCATCAAGCGCTGGAACTTCCGTGGTCAAGATAACACCCACGGTAACTCCGTTTCCCACCGCGTCCCGGGTTCCATCGGCCAGTGCCAGACTCCTGGTCGAGTGTTCAAGGGCAAAAAAATGTCGGGCCACATGGGTGCTGAGCGTGTAACCGTTCAATCCCTTGAGGTCGTGCGTGTCGATGCAGAGCGCAATCTGCTGCTGGTCAAAGGTGCCGTTCCCGGCGCTACCGGTGGTGATGTGCTGGTGCGTCCGGCAGCCAAGGCTCGCGGTTAAGAGAGGAAGCTGAGATGCAACTGAATGTAAATGGCGCTCAGGCGATCGAGGTTTCCGAGCGTACTTTTGGTAGCGAATTCAACGAGACCCTGGTTCACCAGGCAGTCGTCGCCTACATGGCTGGCGGTCGTCAGGGCACCAAGGCTCAGAAAACTCGTTCCGAAGTCTCCGGTGGTGGCAAGAAGCCGTGGCGTCAGAAGGGCACTGGTCGTGCTCGTGCTGGCACCATCCGTAGCCCCATCTGGCGTGGCGGCGGCGCGACCTTCGCGGCCAAGCCCCAGGATCACTCCCAGAAGCTCAACAAGAAGATGTACCGCGCTGCTCTGCGCTCCATCCTCTCTGAGCTGGTTCGTCTGGACCGTCTGGTTGTCGTTGCCGACTTCGCTGTCGACGCACCGAAGACCAAAGGTCTGGTCAGCAAGCTGGAAGGCCTGGGCCTGAAAGATGTACTGATCGTCACCGAAGGCGTCGATGAGAACCTGTACCTGGCAGCTCGCAACCTGGCCCACGTCGATGTACGTGATGTCCAGGCTTCCGATCCGGTCAGCCTCATCGCCTACGACAAGGTGCTGGTCACCGTGTCCGCCGTGAAGAAGTTCGAGGAGCTGCTGGCATGAACCAGGAACGCGTATTCAAAGTGCTGCTGGGCCCGCATATCTCCGAGAAGGCCACTGGCCTGGCGGACGGCAACAGCCAATTCGTTTTCAAGGTTGCCACTGATGCAACCAAGCTGGAAATCAAGAAGGCCGTAGAAAGCCTGTTCGGCGTGAAAGTACGTCGCGTCACCACCCTGAATGTTCAGGGCAAGACCAAGCGTACCGTTCGCGGCCTGGGCAAGCGTAACGACTGGAAAAAAGCGTACATCGCTCTCCAGCCGGGCCAGGATCTCGATTTCGCAGCTGGCGCTGAGTAAAGGGGTGCATCATGGCAATCGTTAAATGCAAACCGACTTCCGCTGGTCGTCGTTTCGTCGTCAAGGTAGTGAACCAGGACCTGCACAAAGGTGCTCCGTTCGCTCCCCTGCTCGAGAAGAAGTCCAAGTCGGGCGGCCGTAACAACAACGGTCGCATCACCACCCGTCATATCGGTGGTGGTCACAAGCAGCACTATCGTCTGGTCGACTTCCGTCGCAACAAGGATGGCATTCCTGCCATCGTTGAGCGCGTCGAATACGATCCGAACCGTACTGCTCACATCGCTCTGCTGAAATACGCGGACGGCGAGCGTCGTTACATCATCGCCCCCAAAGGCGTGGTGGCTGGCGATCAACTGATCTCCGGTATCGGCGCTCCGATCAAGGCCGGCAACAACATGCCGCTGCGCAACATCCCGGTTGGTAGCACCATCCACGGTATCGAACTGAAGCCTGGCAAAGGCGCTCAGATCGCTCGCTCCGCTGGCGCTTCGGCTCAGCTGGTAGCCCGTGAAGGTGCATACGTAACCGTACGTCTGCGTTCCGGTGAGATGCGTAAAGTCCTGGCTGACTGCCGTGCGACCCTGGGTGAAGTCTCGAACTCCGAGCACAGCCTGCGTTCGCTGGGTAAAGCCGGTGCCAAACGCTGGCGTGGCGTTCGCCCGACCGTTCGTGGTGTTGCCATGAACCCGGTCGACCACCCGCATGGTGGTGGTGAAGGTCGTACCTCTGCTGGTCGTCATCCGGTATCGCCGTGGGGTCTTCAGACCAAGGGTAAGAAGACTCGCGCGAACAAGCGTACCGACAACATGATCGTCCGTCGCCGCAAGTAAATAGAGGGATACGACAGTGCCACGTTCTCTGAAAAAAGGTCCTTTTATCGATCTTCACCTGCTGAAGAAGATCGAAGTGGCGGTAGAAAAGAACGACCGCAAGCCGATCAAGACCTGGTCGCGCCGTTCTATGATCATGCCGCACATGGTTGGTCTGACCATCGCTGTCCACAACGGCCGTCAACACGTGCCGGTTCTGGTCAACGAAGACATGGTCGGTCACAAACTCGGCGAGTTCGCTGCTACCCGCACTTATCGTGGGCACGCTGCGGACAAGAAAGCCAAGCGTTAAGGGGTAAGGAAGATGGAAGTAGCCGCTAAGCTCTCGGGCGCTCGTATCTCCGCCCAGAAAGCCCGCTTGGTCGCCGACCAGATCCGCGGGAAGAAGGTGGGCGATGCGCTCAACCTCCTGGCTTTCAGCAACAAGAAAGCCGCCGAGATCATGAAGAAAGTGCTGGAGTCGGCCGTTGCCAACGCCGAGCACAACGAAGGCGCCGATGTAGACGATCTCAAAGTCTCCACCGTCTTCGTCAACGAAGGTCGTTCGCTCAAGCGCATCATGCCGCGTGCCAAAGGCCGTGCTGATCGCATCGTCAAGCGGTCTTGCCATATCACTGTCAAGGTTGCGGACAAGTAACGGAGTCGATCAGATGGGTCAGAAAGTACATCCCAATGGCATCCGCCTGGGTATCGTCAAGGAGCACACCTCCGTTTGGTACGCAGATAAGCGCACTTACGCCGATTATCTGTTCGCCGACCTGAAGGTACGTGAGTATCTCCAAGACAAACTAAAAAGCGCGTCCGTAAGCCGTATCGACATCCATCGTCCGGCTCAGACTGCACGCATCACCATCCACACCGCTCGTCCCGGCATCGTGATCGGCAAGAAAGGTGAAGATGTTGAGAAGCTGCGTCAGGACCTGACCAAGCAAATGGGTGTGCCGGTGCACATCAACATCGAAGAGATCCGCAAGCCGGAACTCGACGGTATGCTGGTTGCGCAGAGCGTAGCTCAGCAGCTGGAGCGTCGCGTTATGTTCCGTCGCGCCATGAAGCGCGCTGTACAGAACGCCATGCGCATTGGTGCCAAAGGCATCAAGATCCAGGTAAGCGGTCGTCTGGGCGGTGCTGAAATCGCTCGTACCGAGTGGTATCGCGAAGGTCGTGTGCCCCTGCACACCCTGCGTGCCGACATCGACTATGCAACCTACGAAGCGCACACCACCTACGGTGTGATCGGTGTGAAGGTTTGGATCTTCAAAGGCGAGGTCATTGGTGGCCGCCAGGAAGAGCTGAAGCCTGTAGCGCCCGCTCCTCGTAAAAAAGCTGCTAAGTAAGGAGTACGCAAATGCTGCAACCTAAGCGTACGAAGTTCCGCAAGCAAATGACCGGTCACAACCGTGGCCTGGCTCATCGCGGTTCCAAAGTCAGCTTCGGCGAGTTCGCCCTCAAGGCAACCAGCCGCGGCCGTCTCACCGCGCGTCAGATCGAGTCCGCACGTCGTGCGCTGACCCGTCACGTTAAACGTGGCGGCAAGATCTGGATTCGCGTATTCCCCGACAAGCCTGTTACCAAGAAGCCCCTGGAAGTACGTATGGGTAAAGGTAAGGGCGGCGTCGAGTACTGGGTAGCCCAGATTCAACCGGGCAAGGTCCTGTACGAGATCGAGGGTGTATCCGAAGAGCTGGCGCGTGAGGCATTCGCCCTGGCTGCTGCAAAGCTGCCGCTCGCCACCTCCTTTGTTAAGCGGACGGTGATGTGATGAAAGCGAATGAACTTCGTGAAAAATCCGTTGAGCAGCTGAACGAGCAACTGCTCGGCCTGCTGCGCGACCAGTTCAATCTGCGCATGCAGAAAGCAACTGGCCAGTTGGGGCAGTCTCACCTGCTCTCGCAGGTTAAGCGCGACATCGCTCGCGTGAAAACTGTGCTCAACCAGCAAGCAGGTAAGTAATCATGGCTGAAGCTCAGAAAACCGTCCGTACGCTGACTGGCCGCGTCGTCAGCGACAAGATGGACAAGACCGTCACCGTTCTGATCGAGCGCCGCGTTAAGCACCCGATCTACGGCAAATACGTGAAGCGTTCGACCAAACTGCACGCCCACGACGAAACCAACCAGTGCCGCATTGGTGACCTGGTCACCATTCGCGAGACCCGTCCTCTGGCCAAAACCAAGGCCTGGACTCTGGTTGACATCGTCGAGCGCGCGGTTGAAGTCTAAGGGTCGGAGATAGAAGATGATTCAGACTCAATCCATGCTCGAAGTCGCTGACAACAGCGGCGCGCGTCGCGTAATGTGCATCAAGGTGCTCGGCGGTTCCCACCGCCGCTACGCCGGCATTGGCGACATCATCAAGGTCACCGTCAAGGAAGCAATTCCGCGTGGCAAGGTGAAGAAGGGCCAGGTAATGACTGCCGTGGTCGTTCGCACCAAGCACGGCGTACGTCGTACCGACGGTTCCATCATTCGCTTCGACGGCAACGCCGCCGTCCTGCTGAACAACAAGCAGGAGCCGATCGGCACCCGTATCTTCGGGCCGGTGACTCGTGAACTTCGTACCGAGAAGTTCATGAAGATCGTCTCCCTTGCCCCTGAAGTGCTGTAAGGAGTAGCCGTCATGCAAAAAATTCGTCGTGACGACGAAGTCATCGTCATTGCCGGCAAGGACAAGGGCAAGCGTGGCAAAGTGATCAAGGTTCTGGCTGATGACCGTCTGGTCGTTGGCGGTGTGAACCTGGTCAAGCGCCACACCAAGCCCAACCCCATGCTCAACCAGCAAGGCGGGATCGTCGAGAAGGAGGCGCCTCTGCACGTCTCCAACGTCGCCATCTTCAACGCTGAAACCAACAAGGCTGACCGCGTTGGTTTCAAAGTCGAAGACGGTAAGAAGATTCGTGTCTTCAAGTCGACCCAGAAACCGGTTCAGGCTTGAGGGAGCTAGGTAGATCACCATGGCACGATTGAAAGAAATTTATCGGAAGGAAATCGCTCCCAAGCTGAAGCAAGAGCTTCAGCTGGCGAACGTGATGGAAGTTCCGCGCGTTACCAAAATCACCCTGAACATGGGTCTTGGCGAAGCTGTCGGCGACAAGAAAGTCATCGAGAGCGCCGTAGCTGATCTGGAAAAGATCGCGGGTCAGAAGCCGGTTGTGACTTACGCTCGTAAGTCCATCGCTGGTTTCAAGATTCGTGAAGGCTGGCCGATCGGCGTGAAAGTCACCCTGCGTGGCGATCGCATGTACGAGTTCCTGGACCGTCTGCTGTCGATCTCTCTGCCGCGCGTTCGTGACTTCCGCGGTCTGAACGCCAAGTCCTTCGACGGCCGTGGCAACTACAGCATGGGCGTCAAAGAGCAGATCATCTTCCCGGAAATCGATTACGACAAGATCGATGCCCTCCGCGGTATGGATATCACTCTGACCACCACCGCGCGTTCGGATGATGAGGGTCGTGCACTGCTGCGCGCCTTCAAATTCCCGTTCCGCAACTGATTGGAGTAGGACCATGGCTAAAGAGAGCATGAAGAACCGTGAGCTGAAGCGTCAGCAAACGGTAGCTAAGTACGCCAAAAAGCGTGCCGAGCTGAAAGCGATCATCGCTAATCCGAGCACTTCGGCTGAAGATCGTTGGAATGCCCAGGTCGCCCTGCAGAAGCAACCGCGTGACGCGAGCGCCAGCCGCCTGCGTAACCGTTGCCGCCTGACCGGTCGTCCGCACGGTTACTACCGCAAGTTCGGCCTGAGCCGTAACAAGCTGCGTGAAGCGGCAATGCGCGGTGACGTACCGGGCCTGGTGAAAGCCAGCTGGTAAGTGCTAGACGGGGTCGGCAACGGCTCCGTTGATCGCTTTGCGAAGCAAGCCCCCTCGTGGGGCTTGATTCGTTTTTGAGCGATCTCTAGAATACCCGGCTCCCCCGAGCCCGGGTTTAGATCGCCCGGCGTTTTGAGGGCGAGTTATGAAGTTGAAGGCTTATCTTTTGTATCAGGAGCATTAAGCCCATGAGTATGCAGGACCCGTTAGCAGACATGCTAACTCGCATCCGTAATGCCCAGATGGCTGAGAAGACCGTCGTGAGCATGCCGTCTTCCAAGCTGAAAGCGGCAGTCGCCAAAGTCCTCAAGGACGAAGGCTATATTGCGGATTTCCAAGTCACCGCCGAGGCCAAGCCTCTGCTGTCGATCGAGCTGAAGTACTTCGAAGGCAAGCCTGTCATCGAGGAAGTGAAGCGAATCAGCCGTCCTGGCCTGCGCCAGTACAAATCCGTAGACCAGCTGCCGAAAGTTCGTGGCGGCCTGGGCGTTTCGATTGTCTCCACCAACAAAGGTGTGATGACTGATCGTGCTGCCCGTGCCGCTGGCGTCGGTGGCGAAGTGCTCTGCACTGTGTTCTAAGGGGAATCAGCATGTCTCGCGTTGCTAAGAACCCCGTCATTCTGCCCGCCGGCGTCGAAATCAAGCTGGCTGGTCAGGAACTTTCGATCAAGGGTGCCAAAGGCGCTCTCGAGCTGAAAGTACATCCGTCCGTCGAAGTCATTCAGGACAACGGTGAGCTGCGTTTCGCTGCGCGTAACGGCGACCAGCAGACCCGTGCCATGGCCGGTACCACCCGCGCTCTGGTCAACAACATGGTAATCGGCGTCAGCCAGGGCTTCGAGCGCAAGCTCCAGCTGGTTGGTGTTGGTTACAAAGCGCAGGCCAAAGGCCAAGTGCTGTCCCTGGCTCTCGGCTTCTCCCACCCGGTTGATTACGAACTGCCTGCCGGCATCGTCGCGGAAACCCCCAGCCAGACCGACATCCTGATCAAGGGTATCGACAAGCAGCTGGTTGGCCAGGTTGCCGCGGAAATCCGCGACTTCCGTCCGCCGGAGCCGTACAAAGGCAAGGGCGTGCGTTACGCCGACGAAGTCGTCCTTCGTAAAGAAGCCAAGAAGAAGTAGGGCATAGCAAATGAGCGTCAAGAAAGAAACCCGTCTGCGCCGCGCTCGCAAGGCTCGCCTGAAGATGCGCGAACTGGAAGCCGTACGCCTCTGCGTGTACCGCTCCTCCCAGCACATCTACGCCCAGGTCATTGCAGCCGACGGCGGCAAGGTCCTGGCCAGCGCCTCGACCCTGGACAAAGAACTGCGCGAAGCTGCCACCGGCAACGTCGACGCAGCCAAGAAAGTTGGTCAACTGGTCGCGGAACGCGCCAAGGCTGCCGGCGTCACTCAGGTGGCGTTCGACCGTTCTGGCTTCAAGTACCACGGTCGTATCAAGGCCCTGGCTGATGCCGCTCGTGAAGGCGGTCTGGAGTTCTAAGTTATGGCAAACAACGATCAAAAGCGCGACGAAGGCTACATCGAGAAGCTGGTTCAAGTGAACCGCGTCGCCAAAACCGTAAAAGGTGGCCGTATCTTCGCCTTCACCGCGCTGACCGTGGTTGGCGATGGCAAGGGCCGTGTTGGCTTCGGTCGTGGCAAGGCGCGTGAAGTGCCTGCTGCCATCCAGAAGGCAATGGAAGCTGCTCGCCGCAACATGATCCAGGTTGATCTGAACGGCACCACCCTGCAGTACCCGACCAAGTCCGCTCATGGCGCCTCCAAGGTGTACATGCAGCCGGCTTCCGAAGGTACCGGCATCATCGCCGGCGGCGCCATGCGCGCTGTCCTGGAAGTTGCTGGTGTGCAGAACGTTCTGGCGAAGTGCTACGGCTCCACCAATCCGGTGAACGTGGTCTACGCAACCTTCAAGGGCCTGAAGAACATGCAGTCCCCTGAGTCGGTAGCGGCCAAGCGTGGCAAGAGCGTCGAGGAGATTCTCTAACCATGGCAACTGTCAAAGTTACCCTGATCAAGAGCCTGAACGGCCGTCTGGCCAATCACAAGGCTTGCGTCAAAGGCCTCGGCCTGCGTCGCATTAATCACACCGTCGAAGTTCAGGACACTCCTGAAAACCGCGGCATGATTAACAAGGCTTACTACCTGCTGCGTGTGGAGGGTTAATCCATGCAACTGAACGATCTGCGTTCCGCGCCGGGTGCCCGTCGCGAAAAGCACCGTCCGGGCCGTGGCATCGGTAGCGGTCTGGGCAAGACCGGTGGCCGTGGTCACAAAGGTCAAACCTCCCGCTCCGGTGGCTCCATCGCTCCGGGCTTCGAGGGTGGTCAGCAACCGCTGCACCGTCGTCTGCCGAAGTTCGGCTTCAACTCGCTGAAAGCCATGGATCGCGCAGAAGTGCGCACTTCCGAACTGGCCAAGGTCGAGGGTGATGTCGTAACCGTGCAGTCCCTGAAGGATGCCAACGTGATTAACCAGAACGTACAGCGTGTGAAAGTCATGCTGTCGGGCGACGTTACTCGCGCAGTCACCCTGAAAGGCATCGGCGCCACCAAGGGCGCTCGTGCGGCTATCGAAGCAGCTGGCGGCAAAATCGAGGACTAAATGGCTAAGCAAGGTGCTCTCTCTGCGCTGAGCAACGGTGGTGGTTTGTCCGAGCTCTGGGCACGTCTGCGTTTCCTGTTCCTGGCGATCATCGTCTATCGGATCGGCGCGCATATCCCAGTCCCGGGCATCAACCCCGATCGCTTGGCGGCACTGTTCCGGCAGAACGAGGGGACCATTCTTAGCCTCTTCAACATGTTTTCCGGCGGCGCGCTGGAGCGCATGAGTATCTTTGCACTGGGGATCATGCCGTACATCTCGGCATCGATCATCATGCAGCTCATGACCGCTATCAGCCCGCAGCTGGAGCAGTTGAAGAAAGAGGGTGAGTCTGGGCGTCGCAAGATCAGCCAGTACACCCGCTACGCAACTCTCGCCCTGGCACTTGTCCAGGCCATTGGCATGTCCATTGGTCTGGGTAGCCAGGGCGTGGCCTTCTCCAACGACTTCGGCTTCTACTTCGTGTCGGTCACCACCTTCGTGGCGGGTGCACTGTTCATGATGTGGCTGGGTGAGCAGATCACCGAACGGGGTGTCGGCAACGGCATCTCCATGCTGATCTTCTCCGGTATCGTCGCAGGCCTGCCCCGAGCAATCGGTCAGTCCTTCGAGTCCGCGCGTCAAGGTGACATCAACATCTTCGCCCTGATCGCCATCGGCCTCCTGGCTGTGGCAATCATCGCGTTCGTGGTGTTCATCGAGCGGGGTCAGCGCCGTATCGCCGTGCATTACGCCAAGCGCCAGCAAGGTCGCAAGGTGTTTGCCGCCCAGACGAGCCATCTGCCGCTGAAAGTGAACATGGCGGGTGTAATCCCCGCGATTTTCGCCAGCAGCATCCTGCTGTTCCCGGCATCCCTGGGTGCCTGGTTCGGTCAGTCGGAAGGCCTGGGTTGGCTGCAGGACGTCGCGCAAGCGATTGCTCCTGGTCAGCCGCTGAACATTCTGCTGTTTAGTGCAGGGATCGTTTTCTTCTGCTTCTTCTACACAGCGCTGATGTTCAACCCGAAGGACGTGGCGGAAAACCTCAAGAAGTCCGGTGCATTTATTCCGGGTATTCGTCCGGGTGAACAGTCGGCTCGCTACATCGATGGCGTGTTGACCCGTTTGACCATGTTCGGTGCCCTGTACATGACGGCTGTGTGCCTGCTGCCCCAGTTCCTGGTCGTAGCTGCCCACGTACCGTTCTACCTTGGCGGGACCTCGTTGCTGATCGTGGTCGTGGTTGTGATGGACTTTATGGCTCAAGTACAATCGCACCTCGTTTCTCACCAGTACGAATCCCTCATGAAGAAAGCCAACCTGAAGGGCTATGGCAGCGGTCTGCTGCGCTAACCCGTAAGGTTCGAGGAGTCACTGATGAAAGTTCGTGCATCGGTTAAGAAGCTGTGCCGTAACTGCAAGATCGTCCGTCGCGAAGGCGTCGTTCGTGTGATCTGCAGCGCGGAGCCGCGTCACAAGCAGCGCCAAGGCTGAGTGTGAACCACGCGTTATAACCCGGCAGCTAGTGTGCTGCCGGGTTGATTATTTGTTTTTACAGCGCTAATATCCGCGCCCTTTCTTGGCTCCCTGGGCGCCGGGTAGCTGTCAATTGGAGTTTTTCTGAATGGCCCGTATTGCAGGCGTAAACATTCCGGATAACAAGCACACTGTTATCTCGCTGACCTACATCTATGGTGTTGGTCGCACTACCGCACAGAGCATCTGTGCAGCCACCGGCATCAGCCCGGCTGTAAAGATCAAAGAGCTGAGCGAAGAGCAGATTGATTCGCTGCGTACCGAGGTGGCCAAGCTGACCACCGAAGGTGACCTGCGTCGCGAAATCAACATGAACATCAAGCGTCTGATGGACCTCGGTTGCTACCGCGGTCTGCGTCATCGTCGTGGTCTGCCGGTTCGCGGTCAGCGCACCAAGACCAACGCGCGCACCCGTAAGGGCCCGCGTAAGCCGATCCGCAAGTAATCGCTTAGGAATCTAGTCATGGCAAAACCTGCTGCTCGTCCTCGCAAGAAAGTCAAAAAGACGGTGGTCGACGGGATCGCGCACATCCACGCGTCCTTCAACAACACCATCGTTACCATCACTGATCGTCAGGGCAACGCTCTGTCCTGGGCTACCTCCGGTGGTTCGGGCTTCCGCGGCTCGCGTAAGAGCACCCCGTTCGCTGCCCAGGTAGCGGCCGAGCGTGCCGGCCAGGCTGCTCTGGAATACGGTCTGAAGAACCTTGACGTAAACGTCAAAGGCCCGGGCCCGGGTCGCGAGTCGGCTGTTCGTGCGCTGAATGCCTGCGGTTACAAGATCGCCAGCATCACCGACGTAACCCCGATCCCGCATAACGGCTGCCGTCCGCCGAAAAAGCGTCGCGTGTAATAGGAGACAGTGAGAAATGGCTCGTTACATTGGTCCCAAGTGCAAACTGTCCCGCCGCGAAGGCACTGACCTCTTCCTGAAGAGCGGCGTTCGTGCCCTCGACTCGAAGTGCAAGGCAGAACAAGTTCCCGGTCAGCATGGCCAGCGTCGTGGTCGCCTGTCCGACTACGGTCTGCAGCTGCGCGAGAAGCAAAAAGTTCGCCGCATCTACGGCGTTCTGGAACGTCAATTCCGTGGCTACTATCAGGAAGCGTCCCGCCGCAAGGGCTCCACGGGTGAAAACCTGCTGCAGCTGCTTGAGTGCCGTCTGGACAACGTCGTCTACCGTATGGGCTTCGGTTCCACTCGTTCCGAATCCCGTCAGCTGGTGTCCCACAAGACCATCAGCGTCAACGGTCAGACCGTAAACGTACCGTCCTACCAGGTCAAAGCTGGTGACGTAGTTGCTGTTCGCGAGAAATCGAAGAACCAGCTGCGTATCGCCCAAGCTCTGGACCTGTGCGCCCAGCGCGGTCGCGTTGAGTGGGTCGACGTGGACACCGACAAGAAAGCTGGCACCTTCAAAAGTGTCCCGGCTCGTGCCGATCTGTCCGCCGACATCAACGAAAACCTGATTGTCGAGCTCTACTCCAAGTAAGGGCTAGAAAATAGGTGCATCCATGCAGAGTTCGGTAAATGAGTTCCTGACCCCCCGCCACATCGATGTGCAGGTGGTCAGCCAAACCCGCGCCAAGATCACTCTCGAGCCTCTCGAGCGTGGTTTCGGCCATACCCTGGGCAACGCGCTGCGTCGCATCCTGTTGTCCTCCATGCCTGGCTGTGCAGTAGTCGAGGCCGAGATCGACGGCGTACTCCACGAGTACTCCGCCATCGAAGGTGTGCAGGAAGATGTCATCGAGATCCTGCTCAACCTGAAAGGCCTGGCCATCAAGCTGCACGGCCGTGACGAAGTGACGCTGACCCTGGCGAAAAAGGGCTCGGGTGTGGTGACCGCTGCCGATATTCAGCTGGATCATGATGTCGAGATCGTCAACGGTGACCATGTTATCGCCCACCTGGCCGATAACGGCGCGCTGAACATGAAGCTGAAAGTCGCTCGTGGCCGTGGCTACGAGCCGGCTGATGCCCGTTCGAGCGATGAAGACGAAAGCCGCAGCATTGGCCGTCTTCAGCTCGACGCCTCGTTCAGCCCCGTACGTCGTGTTGCCTACGTGGTCGAAAACGCCCGTGTCGAACAGCGTACCAACCTGGACAAGCTGGTCCTCGATCTGGAAACCAACGGCACCCTGGACCCTGAAGAGGCTATCCGTCGCGCCGCTACCATCCTGCAACAGCAGCTGGCAGCGTTCGTGGACCTCAAAGGCGATAGCGAGCCTGTTGTTGAAGAGCAGGAAGACGAGATCGATCCGATCCTGCTGCGTCCGGTCGATGACCTTGAGCTGACCGTCCGTTCGGCCAACTGCCTGAAGGCAGAGAACATCTACTACATCGGTGACCTGATTCAGCGCACCGAAGTAGAGCTGCTCAAAACGCCGAACCTGGGTAAGAAGTCCCTGACCGAAATCAAGGACGTTCTGGCCTCTCGCGGTCTGTCCCTCGGTATGCGCCTCGACAACTGGCCGCCGGCAAGTCTCAAGAAAGACGACAAGGCTACTGCCTGATCGTCGTAGCTACCGAACGTAAAGTTTGGAAAGGAATTGAACCATGCGCCATCGTAAAAGTGGTCGTCACCTGAGCCGCACCAGCGCGCACCGCAAGGCTATGTTCCAGAACATGGCTGTGTCGCTCTTCGAACACGAACTGATCAAAACCACCCTGCCCAAGGCCAAGGAACTGCGTCGCGTTGCCGAGCCGCTGATCACCCTGGCTAAAGTGGATAGCGTTGCCAACCGTCGTCTCGCTTTCGACCGTACCCGTTCGAAAGAAGCCGTAGGCAAGCTGTTCAACGAACTGGGCAAGCGCTACGCCAACCGTCCGGGCGGCTACCTGCGCATCCTGAAGTGCGGCTTCCGCGCCGGCGACAATGCCCCCATGGCATACGTCGAACTGATTGACCGCGCTGTTGGCGGCCAAGCAGTAGAAGCTGCAGAGTAAGGTTTACGCCTTATAAGAAACCGGGCCTTGTGCCCGGTTTTTTATCGCCTATGGAAAAGTTTTTCTCTATCGATCGGCTCGAATCAATAAATTGGCTGATCCATGCCCTTGTCACCGATCCTTAACGACGCCGACTTCTACTGCTTGCTGAGCTGGATCAACAGCCGCAACGCCGGTGGAGGCGCTTAATTGTCCGATTGGGATGTCGGGCCGCGCTCACTGCCATGGTGATCCGCCGGTCTTCGAACACCCCGCCGTTGAGGAGAGTAACGATGAGTGACAACACCCGCCTGACGACTGCTGCCGGAGCGCCGGTCGCCGATAACCAGAACGTCCAGACCGCCGGCCCGCGGGGCCCGATGCTGCTGCAGGACGTCTGGTTCCTGGAGAAACTGGCGCACTTCGACCGCGAAGTGATCCCTGAGCGCCGCATGCATGCCAAGGGCTCTGCTGCCTACGGCACCTTCACCGTCACCCACGACATTACCCGGTACAGCCGCGCCAAGCTGTTCTCCGAGGTCGGCAAGCAGACTCCGTTGTTCCTGCGCTTCTCCACGGTGGCCGGTGAGCGTGGCGCTGCTGACGCCGAGCGCGATATCCGCGGCTTCGCCATGAAGTTCTACACGGAGGAAGGCAACTGGGACCTGGTGGGCAACAACACCCCGGTCTTCTACTTCCGCGACCCGCTGAAATTCCCCGACCTGAACCACGTGGTGAAACGCGATCCGCGCACCAACCTGCGCAACGCGACCCTGAAGTGGGACTTCTTCTCGCACCTGCCCGAAGCCCTGCACCAGCTGACCATCGACTTCAGCGATCGCGGGCTGCCGCGCAGCTACCGTCACGTCCATGGCTTCGGCAGCCACACCTTCAGCTTCATCAACGCCAGCAACGAGCGCTTCTGGGTCAAGTTCCACTTCAAGACCCAACAGGGCATCGAGAACCTGAGCAACGAGGAAGCCGCCAAGCTGGTTGGCGCCGACCGCGAAAGCTCGCAGCGTGACCTGTACGACGCCATCGAACGCGGCGATTTCCCGCGCTGGAAGATGTATGTGCAGGTAATGCCTGAGAAGGAGGCTGCGCGCTACCGCTACAACCCGTTCGACCTGACCAAGGTCTGGCCGCACGGGGACTATCCGCTGATCGAGGTGGGCTACTTCGAGCTCAACCGTAACCCGGCGAACTACTTCGCCGAGGTCGAACAGTCCGCCTTCAGCCCGGCGAACATCGTCCCCGGTATCGGCTTCTCGCCGGACAGGATGCTCCAGGGCCGCCTGTTCTCCTACGGCGATGCGCACCGCTACCGCCTGGGCGTGAATCACCACCAGATCCCGGTGAACGCTGCGCGCAACAACCCGCGCATCTATCACCGCGACGGCGCCATGCGCGTGGATGGCAACAACGGCGACATGACCGTCACCTACGAGCCGAACAGCTTCAACCAGTGGCAGGAGCAGCCGGACTACTCCGAACCGCCGCTGACCCTGGAAGGCAGCGCAGATCACTGGAACCACCGCGTCGACGATGATTACTACAGCCAGCCGGCAGCGCTGTTCCGTCTGTTCGACGAAGCCCAGCGGCAGCGCCTGTACGAGAACATCGCCGGTGACATGGCGGGCGTTCCGGAGGTTATCCAGCGTCGTCAGCTCGCTCTGTTCTTCAACATCGATCCGGCCTACGGTGAAGGCGTCGCCAAGGCGCTGGGCCTGAAGCTGGACTAAGCTGAAGCCGTTCCACCAGCCGCCCTCCTCGGAGGGCGGTTGCGTTTGTGGGGCATTGCGGACTTGACCCCGGTCATGGCCAGTCGCGACCATAGCGCCGTTTAATTCGCTGTCACGTCCCAGGGAGAAGGCTGATGCAAGGCCATGCCGAGGTTATCGATTATCTCAACACGCTGCTGACCGGTGAGCTGGCCGCTCGCGACCAGTACTTCATCCATTCGCGCATGTACGAGGACTGGGGCTTCACCAAGCTCTACGAGCGCCTCAACCATGAAATGGAAGAGGAAACCCAGCACGCCGACGCCCTGCTGCGTCGCATCCTGCTGCTCGAAGGCACTCCGCGCATGCGCCCGGACGACATCCACCCGGGCAAGACCGTGCCGGAGATGCTGGAAGCCGACCTCAAGCTGGAGCGTCACGTACGCGCCGCCCTGGCCAAGGGCATCGCCCTGTGCGAGAAGCACAAGGACTTCGTTACCCGCGACATCCTGCGCGTGCAGCTGACCGATACCGAGGAAGACCACGCCTACTGGCTGGAGCAGCAGCTCGGTCTGATCCAGAAGATGGGCCTGGAGAACTATCTGCAGTCGCAGGTCTGATGTGCATCTTGCAGGAGCGCGCGAGGCGCGCTGATCGTGGGCATGGCCTGCTCCTGCAATAGCCCAAAGAAAAGCCCCTGCGCCGTTCGGCAGCAGGGGCTTTTTCATGCCGGTGCGGATCAGGCCCGATCGCGCTCCAGCAGTGGCTTGAGGAAGTGCCCGGTGTGCGACACCGCCAGCTCCGCGACCTGCTCCGGTGTGCCGGTGGCGATGATCTGGCCGCCCTTGGAGCCGCCCTCGGGACCGAGGTCGACCAGCCAGTCGGCGGTCTTGATCACATCCAGGTTGTGCTCGATCACCACCACGGTGTTGCCGTGGTCGCGCAGGCGGTGCAGCACGTCGAGCAGTTGCTGGATATCCGCGAAGTGCAGGCCGGTGGTCGGCTCGTCGAGGATGTACAGGGTCTTGCCGGTATCGCGCTTGGACAGCTCGCGGGACAGCTTCACCCGTTGCGCCTCACCACCGGACAGCGTGGTCGCGCTCTGGCCGAGCTTGATGTACGACAGGCCGACGTCCATCAGTGTCTGCAGCTTGCGGGCGATGGCCGGCACGGCGTCGAAGAACGCTCGGGCGTCCTCGATGGTCATGTCCAGCACTTCGGTGATGCTCTTGCCCTTGTAGCGGACTTCCAGGGTCTCGCGGTTGTAGCGCTTGCCCTTGCAGACGTCGCAGGGGACGTAGATGTCCGGCAGGAAGTGCATTTCCACCTTGATCACGCCGTCGCCCTGGCAAGCCTCGCAGCGGCCTCCCTTGACGTTGAACGAGAAACGCCCCGGACCGTAGCCGCGCGAGCGGGCTTCCGGCACGCCGGCGAACAACTCGCGGATCGGCGTGAACAGCCCGGTGTAGGTCGCCGGGTTGGAGCGCGGGGTGCGGCCGATCGGGCTCTGGTCGATGTCCACCACCTTGTCCAGGTGCTGCAGGCCGTCGAACGAATCGTAGGGCGCGACCTCCAGCGTGGTGGCGCCGTTGAGCGCGGTGGCGGTGATCGGGAACAGGGTGTTGTTGATCAGCGTCGACTTGCCCGAGCCGGACACGCCGGTGATACAGGTGAACAGGCCGACCGGGATTTCCAGGTTGACGTTCTGCAGGTTGTTGCCGCGCGCGCCCTTGAGCTTGAGCAATTGCTTCTTGTTGCGCGGAGTGCGCTCGGCGGGCACGACGATCTTGGTGCGGCCGGACAGGTAGGCGCCGGTGACCGAGTCCGGATGGTCCATGACCTGTTGCGGTGTGCCCTCGGCGACGATCTGTCCGCCGTGCACACCGGCGCCGGGGCCGATGTCGACGACATAGTCGGCGAGGCGGATGGCGTCCTCGTCGTGCTCGACCACGATCACCGTGTTGCCCAGGTTGCGCAGGTGGGTGAGGGTGCCCAGCAGGCGCTCGTTGTCACGCTGGTGCAGGCCGATGGAAGGCTCGTCGAGGATGTACATGACGCCCACCAGGCCGGCGCCGATCTGGCTGGCCAGGCGGATGCGCTGGGCCTCGCCGCCGGACAGGGTGTCGGCGCTGCGGTCCAGGGTCAGGTAGTCGAGGCCGACGTTGACCAGGAACTGCAGGCGCTCGCGAATCTCCTTGAGGATCTTCGAGGCGATCTCGCCGCGGCGGCCGGTCAGGGTCAGGCTCTCGGCGTACTCACAGGCGGTGCCCACCGGCATCGAGGTGATCGCCGGCAGGGTCTTGTCGCCCACCCAGACGTGACGCGCCTCGCGGCGCAGGCGGGTGCCGTGGCAGTCCGGGCAGGGCTGGGTGCTGAGGAACTTGGCCAGCTCCTCGCGCACGGTGGCCGACTCGGTCTCGCGGTAGCGGCGCTCCAGGTTCGGCAGGATGCCCTCGAACGGGTGGGCGCGTTTGACGATGTCGCCACGGTCGTTGAGGTAGCGGAACTCGACATTCTCGCGGCCCGAGCCGTTGAGGATAAATTTCTGGTGGTCCGGGTCGAGGTCCTGGAACGGTTCTTCCAGGCTGAAGCCGAAGTGCCCGGCCAGCGAGCCGAGCATCTGGAAGTAGTAGACGTTGCGCCGGTCCCAGCCGCGGATCGCGCCCTCGGCCAGGGTCAGCTCGCCGTTGACCACCCGGCGCGCGTCGAAGAACTGCTTCACGCCCAGGCCATCGCAGGTCGGGCAGGCACCGGCCGGGTTGTTGAAGGAGAACAGCTTGGGTTCCAGCTCGCTGATGGAATGGCCGCAGATCGGGCAGGCGAAGCGGGCGGAGAAGATCATCTCTTCGCCTTCTTCGTCATCCATCGGTGCCACGAGCGCGATGCCATCTGCCAGGTTGATCGCCGTCTCGAAGGACTCCGCCAGGCGCTGCTGCAGGTCGCCACGCACCTTGAAGCGGTCGACCACGATGTCGATGGAGTGCTTGAGCTTCTTGTCCAGCTTGGGCACTTCATCCAGTTCGTAGAGCTTGCCGTCGACGCGGGCACGGACGAAGCCCTGGGCGCGCATCTCCTCGAACACCGCCAGGTGCTCGCCCTTGCGCTCGCGGATCACCGGAGCCAGCAGCATCAGCTTGCGGCCTTCGGGCAGCGCCAGCACCTGGTCGACCATCTGGCTGACGGTCTGCGCTTCCAGCGGGATGTCGTGGTCCGGGCAGCGCGGAATACCCACGCGTGCATAGAGCAGGCGCAGGTAGTCGTAGATCTCGGTGATGGTGCCCACGGTGGAACGCGGGTTGTGGGAGGTGGATTTCTGCTCGATGGAAATCGCCGGCGACAGGCCTTCGATGGTGTCGACGTCGGGCTTTTCCATCATCGAGAGGAACTGCCGGGCATAGGCCGACAGGGATTCCACGTAGCGGCGCTGGCCTTCGGCGTAGAGCGTGTCGAAGGCCAGGGAAGATTTGCCGGAACCGGACAGGCCGGTGATCACGATCAGCTTGTCGCGCGGCAGGGTCAGGTCGATGTTCTTCAGGTTGTGGGTACGTGCCCCACGGATGAGGATCTTGTCCACTGCGGCCTCGCATGGCGGGCGAAAACTATCGATTATACGGGGCGTTTCCGGCACGCGGCAAAGTAGCGCGTGTGTGCCCTTGGACCGTTGGGCTGGTAGAATGCGCGGCTATTTTTCGGCGTTGGCGACAACCGGCCCTGCAAGGCCCGGATGACGCGATGCCACGGGGGCAATCCAGCGCATTCCCGTTTTTTGTCTTTTCATGAGGGGCTTATGCACGATTCCCACACTGAGCGCATGAGTGGCACCGAAACCCGCGCGGCCGCCGGCCTGTCCCTGGTCTTCGCGTTCCGCATGCTCGGCATGTTCATGGTCCTGCCGGTGCTCGCCACCTACGGTCAGGACCTGGCCGGCGCCACCCCGGCACTGATCGGCCTGGCCATCGGCGCCTACGGCCTGACCCAGGCGATCCTGCAGATTCCGCTGGGCACCCTGTCTGACCGCATCGGCCGCAGGCCGATCATCGTCGTCGGCCTGCTGGTGTTCGCCGCCGGCGCCGCGCTGGCGGCCAACGCCGATTCCATCTGGGGCATCATCGCCGGTCGCGTCCTGCAGGGCGCCGGGGCGATCTCCGCGGCGGTGATGGCGATGCTCTCCGACCTCACCCGCGAGCAGCACCGCACCAAGGCCATGGCGATGATCGGCATGAGCATCGGCGTATCCTTCGCCGTGGCGATGGTCGCAGGCCCGGTACTGACCCACTGGTTCGGCCTGCACGGCCTGTTCTGGTTCACCGCTGGCATGGCGTTGGTGGGCATGCTGATCATCCTGTTCTTCGTGCCGACCCCCGACCACCGCATGCAGCACCGCGAGTCGAGCGTGGCCAAGCAGTCGCTGCTGCCGACCCTGAAGAACGGCGAACTGCTGCGCCTGGACGCCGGCATCCTGGTCCTGCACGCCATCCTCATGGCCAGCTTCGTTGCGTTGCCGCTGGCGCTGGTGGAACGCGCCGGGCTGCCCAAGGAAGAACACTGGTGGGTCTACCTGACCGCACTGCTGGTGGGCTTCTTCGGCATGGTCCCGTTCATCATCTACGCCGAGAAGAAGCGTCAGATGAAACGCGTGCTGACCGGTGCCGTGGCGACCCTGATGCTCTGCGAACTGTTCTTCTGGGAATTCGGCAACAGCCTCAAGGAACTGGTGTTCGGCATCATCGTCTACTTCACCGCGTTCAACCTGCTGGAGGCCTCGCTGCCTTCGCTGGTGAGCAAGGTTTCGCCCGCCGGCGGCAAGGGCACAGCGATGGGCGTGTACTCCACCAGCCAGTTCCTCGGTGCCGCCGTGGGCGGCATCCTGGGCGGCTGGATGTTCCAGCACGGCGGGCTCGACGGGGTGTTCATCGGCTGCGCGGTGCTGGCTGCCATCTGGCTGGCGATTGCTGTTACCATGCGCGAACCGCCTTATGTAACGAGTATTCGCCTGCCTCTTTCCGCTGAGGCGCTGCGCGATGCTTCGTTGGCTGAGCGTTTCAAGGCATTGCCCGGTGTGAGCGATGTGATGGTGGTCGCTGAAGAAGCGGCCGCTTATGTCAAAGTGGATTCCCAACAAGTTGATCGCACGTCCCTCGAGCGCCTCGCCGGCGCCGAGCAGGCGACGTGCTGAAGCCTTTAGGAGAGCGTCATGGCCCGTGGGGTTAACAAAGTCATTCTGGTCGGTAACGTTGGTGGCGATCCGGAAACCCGCTACATGCCCAACGGCAACGCGGTGACCAACGTCACCCTGGCCACCAGCGAGAGCTGGAAGGACAAGCAGACCGGCCAGCAGCAGGAGCGTACCGAGTGGCACCGCGTGGTGTTCTTCGGTCGCCTGGCGGAAATCGTCGCCGAGTACGTGCGCAAGGGTTCGCAGATCTACGTCGAAGGCAGCCTGCGTACCCGCAAGTGGCAGGGTCAGGACGGCCAGGACAAGTACACCACCGAAATCGTGGTCGACATCAACGGCAACATGCAGCTGCTGGGCGGCCGTCCGGGCGCTGGTGGTGACGACGCTCCGCGCGCTCCCCGTGAGCCGCAACAGCAGCGTCCGCAGCAGGCCCAGCGCCCTGCGCCGCAGCAACAGTCCCAGCCCGCGCCGCAACCGGCTCCGGACTACGACAGCTTCGACGACGACATTCCGTTCTAACCCGAACGGATCGTCACCAAGAGCGCAGCCTTCGAGCTGCGCTTTTGCGTTTCTGGAACGCTCGTTTTGGCGAATCTCTGCAACGGTCTTTCTCGGAAGCGAGTATTTAATTAGCTAGCTAATTAAATGATTCTGGCATTGCCTTGATGTACGGCAAAACCGGAGAAGAAAAGACATGAGCATTACAGTGACCGAGCGTGACGACGACCATAAATCCCGCGAGTTCCGCGCCCACGGTGGGCGTTGCTGGGATGTGCACCAGGAAGGCCAGCTGGTCGGGATCTTCCACACCGAAGGCGAGGCGCAAGCCTATCGCGCCTCCCTGGAGCTGGAGGCGCGCTACCGCCACGCGGCGGAGTTCTAGAACATGAAAGCCCCGTGGCGACGGCCGCGCCACGGGGTAATTGGTTGTGTGTGGAGAATCTGCGATTAAAAGACCGCCGGCACCAGACGGGGCCGGCGATACGCGCCAAGACTTATCCGGAAGAGATTGGGACGGTCAACTTTAAGGACGTAGTGTTCTGGGACTGGGTCCCAGCCCATTGCGCAGAGTCCGCGAGCCTGGGGATCAGGCACCGCGCCCATATTGGTGTCCCCAGGTGGCGCGTAGAAGGTTGCGGTTTCGCCCGGGTCCAACCTGGCCACGAGTGTGCCTTCGATCACCACACCGATGTAACAGCCGCCTCCCATGAAGCCCGCGTCGCGGGTGACAACGAGCGGGACATAAGTCTCCTTCTGCTCCTGATAGGCCAGGACTCGATCAGCCGGCGCCGGCCTAGCGGTTTCGTGGGGTACCGATTCGGTTCTGACGAATACGGTGCAGCCTGATAGCAGCAGGGCTGCCAAGAGTACAGATATCCCTTTCAAGTGCTTCTTCCAGCCGGTGTCGTAAGGTGCGTCGGATTCTATCTGCACCGTGCCGCCTCAGGGGCGGTACTTGTCGAAGAAATCTCCGCCTCCAGACTCGTACACCGCGAAAATGCTCCTACGAAAGAGCAGCCGTTCGATGAACCGGGCGCACTCGATCAGAACTGGTAGTTCACCGTCGCGGTGACGTTGCGCTTCTCGCCGAAGTAGCAGAAGTCCAGGCTGTAGCAGGACGCCACGTAGTCCTTGTCCAGCAGGTTGTTGGCGTTGAGGCTGACGTCCAGGCCCTTCAGGCCGACGCGGGACAGGTCGTAGCCGATGCGCGCATCCACCAGGGTGTAGTCCGGTACACGCAGGGTGTTTTCCTTGTCCGCCCAGGTCTCGCCGACGTAGCGGGCGCCGCCGCCGAGGGTCAGGCCGTCCAGCGGGCCGGCGTTGAAGCCGTAGTCGGCCCACAGCGAGGCCATGTGCTTGGGCGCCTGGTTCGGGGTATGGCCCTGGTTGCCGTCCAGCGATTTCGTGTAGGTGATGTCGGTGTAGGTGTAGCTGCCGAGTACCTTGAGGTTGTCGGTGACCTGGGTGTGGGCCTCCAGCTCCAGGCCCTGGGAGCGCACTTCACCCACGGAGGTGTAGAAGTTGTCCTGCGGCTCCTTCGACGCGACGTTTTCCTGGGTGATGTGGAAGATCGACGCGGTGTACAGGCTGCGGCTGCCCTCGGGCTGGAATTTCAGGCCGGCTTCCCACTGCTTGCCCTCGGTCGGTTCCAGCGGCGTGCCGGACTGGTCGGAGTAAGCGTTGGGGTTGAACGACTCGGAGTAGCTGATGTACGGAGCGATGCCGTTGTCGAACAGGTACAGCGCGCCGATGCGGCCGGTGAATTTCTTCCAGTCGTCGTCGGCCTTGCTGCCGCTGCTGCGGTTCTTGTCCTCGACCGTCACCCAGTCCTCGCGCATGCCCAGGGAGAAGCGCCAGTTGTCGATGTCGATCAGGTCCTGCAGGTAGACGCCGGTCTGCTCCAGGCGACGGGTGTGGTTGTCGTCCGGGTAGTAGCTGATGGCGTCGTTGCCATAGTGCGGGTCGAACGCGTCCAGCGGCTGCGCCGAGCCGGAGCGCCAGTCCACGGTGGTGCGGCGGCGCTGGTAGTCCAACCCCATCAGCAGGGTGTGCTTGGCCGCGCCAGTGCTGAACTCGGCCTGCGCCATGTTATCCACGATATACGCCTGCAGGTGCTCGCGGGCGCTGGAGAAGTAGCGGTTCAGGGTGTTCTCGTCCGGCGCTGTCCAGCCGTAGGCGTAGACCTGCGAGAGATCGACGTCGGAATCCAGGTAGCGGAAGTTCTGCCGCGCGGTCCACACGTCGTCGAAACGGTGTTCCAGCTGGTAGCCGAACATGCGCTGCGTACGGTCGAAGTCGTCCTTGCTCGGCTCGCCGTCGAAGAACTCGCGGGAGATCTTCTGGCCGTTGTGGTGGAACAGCGCGCCGTCCGCCGGCACACCGCCGTGGTAGCCGCCGTTCGGGTCGTGCTGCAGGTAACCCTGCAGGGTCAGGGTGGTGTCGTCGGTGAAGTCGATGGCCAGGGTCGGGGCGATGGCGTAGCGCTCCTCCTTGACGTGGTCGAACTGGGTGTCCGAACCCTTGCCCAGGCCGACCAGGCGGTAGGCGATGCGCTTCTCCTCATCCAGCGGGCCGCTGAAGTCGAAGCCCATTTCCTTCTGGCCCATGTTGCCCACGGTGCCGGTAATCTGGTGGTAGTCCTCGTACAGCGGCTTTTTGCTGGTCAGCGCCACCAGGCCGCCGGGCAGGCTGCGGCCGTAGAGCACCGAGGAGGGGCCCTTTAGCACGTCGATGCGTTCGAGGAAGTACGGATCGATCTGCATCGAGCTGAAGGTGCCGCTGTCGCCCATGGCCTTCAGGCCGTCGAGGTAGATGTTGTCCACGCTGTTGTCGGCGAAGCCGCGCATGACGATGTAGTCATAGCGGTTCGAGGCGCCGACCTGGCCGGTGAAGATGCCGGGGGTGTAGCGGATCGCCTGCTGTACGGTCTTGGAGGCGGTGTCGTCGATCTGCTCGCGGGTGATCACCGAGACGCTCTGGCTGGTTTCCAGCAGGGACTTGGAGGTCTTGGTGGCGATCTGGCTGTGGGTCGCCAGGTAGCCGTCTTCCTCGCCCAGCGCGTTGCCGAGGGCGAACACTTCGCTGGACGGCATGGCCAGCACGTCGCTCGGCGCGGCGGCGCGCAGCACGTAGTTGCCGTCGCCCTGGTCGGCGGCTTCCAGCGGAGTGTCGGCCAGCAGGCGCGACAAGCCCTGATCCACCGAGTAGGTCCCGTTCAGCCCGGCTGAGTTCAGGCCGCGGGTCTGCTCCGGCGTGGCCGACAGAGTGATGCCGGCTTCGCGGGCGAAGCTGTTCAGCACCTCGTCCAGCGGTCCGGCCGGAATCGCGTAGGCGCGACTGCTGGTGATGGCGGAAGCGTCTGCGGCGAAGGCGCTCAGCGGCAGGCTGGCTCCCAGGCTGGCGCACAGCAGCGCGCCGCGCACGGCATGGGCCAGCCGGCTGGCGCGGGGCAGGGCGGAGGAGGGCATCGGGAGGTGGACGGCTGGCATGCTGGGGCTTCCGTGGACGAAGGAAATGATCGGGTTATTCCTCCTTGCCGATCCGGTCGGCGAAACCCGACAAAAATAATTCTCGTTTGAGAAATAAAACTGTTTGGCGCTGACTTGCAGGAACGAGCCACGTCCGCGATCGCGCCCATAGGGTGCCCCTACAGATGCAATTGACCGTCAGCCCCGCGCGCTCACCGTCACCCACCAGTCCGTGCGTTTCTCCACCCGCACCGGCAGGGTCTGCGGCAACAGGGCCAGCAGCTTGTCGGTGTCGTCCAGGCGGAATACGCCGGACAGTCGCAGGTCGGCCACGCTGGAATCGCAATGCAGATGCCCGTGACGGTAGCGGCCGATCTCGGCGAGGAAGTCCGCCAGGCGCATGTCGCGGGTGACGATCAGGCCGTCGGCCCAGGCGGCGCTGTCCATGTTGCTGCGTTCGGCCAGCAGCGCGCTGTCGCCATTGATCTCGTAGGACTGCCCGGCTTCGGCGATGGTGGTGGTCTGGCCGCGTACGCGCGGGGCGATGGCCACCGAACCTTCCTCGACACTCAGGCGCGTGGAGCGCTCGTCCTGGCGCAGCACGAAGCGGGTGCCCAGGGCCTCGAACAGGCCGTCGCGATTGCGCACCCGCAATGGGCGCGCGGCGTCCTTCGCGGTGCTGACGAGAATCTCGCCGCGCTCCAGCACCAGCAGGCGCTGGCGCGGATCGAAGCGCACGTTCACTGCGCTGTCGGTGTTCAGTTGCAGCAGGCTGCCATCGGCCAGGGTGAAGCGCCGGCGCTCGCCGGTGGTGGTGCTGTAGTCGGCCATCCAGCGTTGCCAGGGCGCGACGTCGCGCGCCAGCCACAGCGCGGAGGCGCCGATGGCGAAGGTCGAGAGCAGCTTGAGCGCCTGGCGCCGCTGCAGGCGCTGGCTGGTGTTTTCCAGTGTCTCCAGCGCCACGCGAGCGCCAGGCACGGCCTGGTAGCCGGCGACCAGTTCGCTGTTCAGCGCCTGCACCCGCAGCCAGGCGGTTTCGTGTTCGGGGCTGGCCTGGCGCCAGTGCTCGCAGGCGCTGAGCAACTCAGGATCGGCATTGCCGCTCAGGCGCAGGGTCCACTGGATGGCCTGCTTCACCACCCGCGGATCGGGCGTGGCGCTGGCGCCGCTCACTCGGCGTACCGCAACTGGTAGCAGTGGAACAGCGCTTCGGCGATGTAGCGCTCCACCGAGCGTACCGAGACGCCCAGCTCTTCGGCGATCCGCGCGTGGGGCATGCCCTCGCACTGGGCCAGCAGGAAAGCGCTGCGCACCTTCGGCTTGAGGCCGTCGAGCAGGCGGGCGATGTTCTCCAGCAGCTGGAGGATGGTGTGCCGGTCTTCTGCCGACGGCACCTGCGCTTCCGGCAGATGGGCGATGGAGTCGAGGTAGGCGCGCTCCAGCTCCTGGCGACGCCAGTGGTCGATCACCAGACCGCGGGCGACGGTGCGCAGGAAGGCGCGCGGGGTATGCAGTTCGACGCGCTCGGGCCTGAGCAATACGCGCAGGAAAGTGTCCTGGGCCAGATCGGCGGCATCGGCGGCGTTGCCCAGCCGGCCGCGAAGCCAGTTGTGCAGCCAGCCGTGATGGTCGCTGTAGAGCGACTGGACGTCGAGGGTCGAGGACATGGGCGTGAAGGTTGCAAATGATAATTTATCGCATTTTCAACAAGGCGATGGCCATTTGCAAGATGTGTCTGAGGCTCCGGTGTTTCCTGTAGGAGCGGGCCATGCCCGCGATCACGCCCGTGGGGCGTTCCTACAGGTCTACGCAGTTCGTAGGATGGGTGGAGCGAAGCGATACCCATCAGCCTGGCTGCCAGGCCATCGATGGGTATCGCTTCGCTCCACGCCATCCTACGCGGACGCCAACGGGAGATTTCGCTGTGTGCGTTAGGACTGTCAGTGGTACCAACGCGGCGTATACACCCAGTCGCCACCGCCGGCACGGGGGAAGCGCCGGGTCAGGGAGGAGCCGATGATTACCAGCGTGCGCATGTCGACCATTTCCGGCACCAGCTCGCCGAGGGTGACGACGCGCAGGGCCTCCGCCGGGCGGCCGATGTCACGGCCGAGCACTACCAGGGTTTCCGGCAGGCGGTGGCGGCGGACGATTTCCAGCGCGCGTCCCAGTTGCCAGGGCCTGGCCCTGGAGATCGGGTTGTAGAAGGCCATGGCCAGGTCGGCGGCTCCGGCATGGTCGAGACGCTTCTCGATGGTGTCCCAGGGCTTGAGGTTGTCCGACAGGGAAATCAGACAGAAATCATGCCCCAGCGGCGCACCGGCCTTGGCGGCAGCCGCCAGCGCGGCGGACACCCCCGGCAGCACCTCCAGCTCCACACCATGCCAATGCGGGTCGCTGCTCTCGTGCAGGGCTTCCATCACGGCGGCGGCCATGGCGAACACGCCGGGGTCGCCGGAGGAAATCACCACCACGCGCCGGCCGCTGGCGGCCAGTTCGAAGGCATGACGGGCGCGCTGCATTTCCTCGCGGTTGTCGGTGCAGTGGCGCACCTGGTCGTCGCGCAACGGCTCGGCCATCTTCACGTAGGTTTCGTAGCCGAGCAGGTCCTGGGCTTCGTCCAGCGCGCGACGTACGGCGGGAATCATGAAGTCGCTGGCGCCGGGGCCCAGACCGATCACGCTGAGTCGCCCGCGCGGCTGACCAATGCCTAGGGCTTCAGCTGGCGCGGCGGCGCGGTGCAGGTGGAAGGAGTCACCCTGCAACACAGCCGGCGGCAACTCATCGTCGCTGTGGATGAACCGCAGTGGCACACCCAGCTCGCCAGCGGCCTCGGCCAGCGCCGGGTCGGCCATGCGGCAGCGCGGCGCTACCAGCGCGGCCAGCGATGCTTCCGCCAGCCCGGCCTGTGCCAGGCCCTGGCGGATGCGCTCGGGCAGCTGCGAATCCACCAGGGTGACGTGGGCGAGGACGAGGCGCGGATGGATACGCAGCTCGTTCTGTGCGATGCCCTCGGCGCGGACGTCGATGCGCAGGGTATGCGCGGCGTCGTCGGCCAGCGGCAGGTCCAGTTCCTCCAGCCAGGGCGCGTCGCCCTCGATGCGCAGGGTGTCGCCGCCCAGCAGGTCGGAGACGAAGCGCTTGCCCTGTTCGATATCCGCCAGCGCATAGCCCGGTGGCGGGTCGAGCAGGCAGGCACCGAAACGCAGCTCGCCGCTGGTGGTGATGGCGGGCGCCACTTCCAGTGCGGCGGCCATCTCGCGGGCCATGCGGTTCACCCCGCCGAGCCCGCCGAGCAGCGGTACCACGGCGCTGCCGTCTTCGGCGACGGCCAGAACCGGCGGCTCCGCACCTTTCTCGACCAGCAGTGCCGCGAGGGTGCGAATGACGATGCCGGCCGCGCACAGGGCGATGATCGGGGTGTCGTCGCGGTACAGCTGGCGCAGGGTATCGCCGAAGTTTGCGTAGGACTCATCGGCGCCTTCGACGCGGTCCTTCAGGCCCAGCACGCGCGCCTGTGGATAAATCCCCTGCAGGCGTCGCGCCGTGGCCAGTGCGCCCTGGCCGAGAATGACGATGGCAGCGCGCATCAGCCGTTCCACCGCTGGCCGGGGATGACGATCATCGAGAAGTACGGCGAAGCCATCGGGTCCACGTCGTCCAGCGCGACGATGCGCTGCTCGCGCATGGTCGCGCGCTCGACGTAGTGGGCGCCGCCGTCACGGCCCAGCTCGCGCAGCACGCGACGGACCTTGTCGAAGTTGCGGCCGAGCTTCATCACCACCGCCGCATCGGCGTCGGCCAGGCGACGCTTGAGCTCGTCCTCCGGCAGCACGCCGGACAGCACCGACAGGCTCTGGTTGCGATACACCAGCGGCACGCCGAGCACCGCCGCGCTGCCGAGCATCGAGCAGACGCCGGGTACGACTTCGGTGTCATACCGTTCCGAAAGACGGTCATGCAGGTACATGTAGGAACCGTAGAAGAACGGGTCGCCCTCGCAGATCACCGCCACGTCGCGGCCGGCATCCAGGTGCATCGCCACCTGCTCGGCGGCGGTGTCATAGAAGTCGCTGATCACGCCTTCGTAGGTCAGCGGTGGCTCCAGCTTCTCGGTGGTCACCGGGTAGACCAGCGGCAGGCGTTGCTGCTCATCGAGCAGGTGCTGCTCGATGATGGCGAAGGCGTTGCCGCCCTGGCCGGCGTGGTGCTTGGCCTTGGCTACGAAGTAGCCGATCACCGGGGACGCACGCAGCAGGCGCAGGGCCTTGAGGGTCAGCAGTTCCGGGTCGCCCGGGCCGACGCCCAGGCCGATCAGGCGGCCGGTCATCACTCCACCTCCGTGGCCAGGGCGTTCACTGCGGCGGCGGCCATCGCGCTGCCGCCACGGCGGCCTCGGACAATCACATAGGGCACGCCACGGCTGTCGGCGGCGAGGGCGTCCTTGGATTCCATGGCGCCGACGAAGCCCACCGGGAAGCCGAGGATCAGCGCCGGTTTCGGTGCGCCGGCATCGAGCATTTCCAGCAGGTAGAAGAGCGCGGTCGGCGCGTTGCCGATCACCACCACGCTGCCTTCCAGGTGCTCGCGCCAGTGCTCCAGCGCCACCGCCGAACGGGTGTTGCCCAGCTCGCGGGCGAGCTCCGGGACGTCCGGATCATTGAGGGTGCAGATCACCTCGTTGTGTGCCGGCAGGCGCGCGCGGGTGATGCCCTCGGCGACCATCCGCGCATCACAGAGGATCGGCGCGCCAGCGGCCAGCGCCGCACGGCCGATGGCCCCGGCGCCGGCGGAGAAGTGCAGATCCTGCACGACGTCGACCATGCCGCAGGCGTGGATCACCCGCACGGCGAGTTTCTCGAGGTCCGCGGGGATGCCGGACAGATCGGCTTCGGCGCGAATAGTGGCGAAGGACTGGCGGTAGATCGCCTGGCCGTCGCGAATGTAATCAAGCATCGGTGAGGGCTCCGGGTGCGGCCAGCAGGTCGCCGGCGGCATCGAGGGAAAGGTTGCGCGCCAATGGCTGGCCGAAGCCGGCCACGCCATCGGCGCGACGGAACAGGTCATAGCGGCCGTCGGCGACGGCCAGCAGGGTGTAGGGGGCGACGTGGGCGGCGGCGCAGGAGCGCGGGCAGCCACACAGGTGCACGCCGGCCGGCGATGCGCGGCGCAGGCGTTCGGCCAGACGCAGGGCATCGGCCTTGGTGTCGGCCAGCCCGCGGGCGCAACCGCTGGAGCCGCTGCAAGCGACCAGGCGCGAGAGCGGCTGTGCGGCGTCGATCACCAGGCCGAGGTTGGCCAGCGCGCCGAGTACGACGGCGGCATCGGTTTGTGCCACGTCAGGGAAGATCAAACTTTGCCAGGGCGTCAGACGCAGCTGTCCGCCGCTGAAGCGCTCGGCAAGGTCCGCGAGGCCGAACAGGGTGGTGCTGTCGAGTCGTCCGAGGACGAATCCCGCACCGACCATGGTGCGTTCCGGCTGGCGCAGGGGCTGAATCCCGAGGTGGCCGAAGGCCTGCGGTGCAGGACGTCGCCAGTTATCCACAGCCGGCCCGAGCTGCAGCGCGAACGGCAGGCGTTGCTGCAGGCGTTCCAGCAGCACTTCATCGCGGAGCATCTCGCGCAGGTGGCGCATGCGGGTCTGGCCGTCGCCGGCGAGGTCGAGGAACAGATGCAGCAGGGCTTCCACCAACTGCGGTACCTGCCCGGCGGACACGGCGGCGAGGGCCGGGCGATCGCTCTCGCGCTGCGGCGGGCAACCGGCCAGGCCGAAGGCGAACAGCGGCGCCGCATCGTCGGACAGGGCCGACAGCCAGAGGTCGTTGGGGTGCTCCAGCATCGCCAGCGCTTCGCCGGCGTCCAGCTGGATGCCGAACTTGGGTGACAGGTCGTGGAAGCGCGGGGTGCGCTCCAGCAGGTCGAGCAGCTGGCGGGCCAGCGGGCCCGCATCGAAAGCGCTGCCGGTGCCCAGGCCCATTGCCGGGCTGACCAGCAGGTTGCGCACGTCGTCCGAGGCCAGCTCACGCGGGCCGAGGCCGGCGGCCAGCAGTTCCCGGCTCAGCGCATTTTCGGCACCGGCATGCACGCCGCGAATCTGCAGGTTGGCGCGGTTGGTCGCTTCCAGCACGCCGTCGGCATGCCGTTCGGCAGCCATCGCGATGGCGCGTGCGGCGCTGGCGTCGAGTTGCCCACAGGGCAGCTTGATGCGGCAGATGCCGCCATCGCGGGAGGCCACGATACGCAGCAGGCCGGGACAGGCATGCGGACGGACGGGCAGAGCTGAGGAGTCTTGCACTGAGGTCACCAGGGCTGGGTCGCGGTGACCTGCGAATCCCCCAAAGGGGACTTCACGACACCGATACACCCCGCTCGATGTCTGCACGCGCGACTGGTTTCGTCGGCAGGTCTCCTGGCTGGCAGGTCCTCATCCAGCGCGGCCTTCCCGGTTGCCCAGTGGCCTGGCCGGCGGCACGGAACGTCGTTCTCGTGTCGCCGCATTGCGCGGACTCGCTGCTTACAGTTGCGGGGGCAGCCACGGCTTAACCGTGTTCCCTCTTCGGCTCTGAGAAACCTCACCGCAAAAGGCGAAGCGTCCTACGAGCACCGACGAAGCGGGTATTATGCCTGCTTTGCCCGAGGTCAGGAAAAGCCTGCCCGTCGGATCGATCGTCGCACCTTCGAGGACATTTCATGACGCCCTGGCTGACCATCGTCGGCATCGGCGAGGACGGCTATGCCGGCCTCGGCAAGGCCGCGCGCCGCGCGCTGCTCGCGGCCAGCGAAGTGATTGGCGCGCCACGCCAGCTGGAGTTGCTGCCGCATTGCCTGGGCGCCCGTCGTCAGGCCTGGCCGAGCCCGTTCAGCCTGGAGCCGGTGCTGCGCCGGCGCGGCGAGCCGACCTGTGTGCTGGCCAGCGGTGACCCGATGCTGTTTGGCGTCGGCGCGAGCCTTGCCCGTCAGATTCCGTCCGAGGAAATGCTCGTGCTTTCCGCGCCGTCTTCCGCCTCGCTCGCCGCCGCACGGATGGGCTGGGCGTTACAGGACTGCACGCTGCTGTCGCTGGTGGCGCGCCCATTGGCGGCACTCAACGCGCAGATCCACGACGGCGCGAAGCTGTTGATCCTCAGCAACGATGGTGACAGCCCGGCGGCCATTGCTGCGCTGCTGCGCGAACGGGGTTTCGGCGCGAGTCGCCTCAGCGTGCTGGAGCACCTGGGCGGCGAGTTGGAGCTACGCATCGACGGGCTTGCCAGCGACTGGTCGCCGAGCGAGACCGCTGCGCTCAACCTGGTGGCTGTGCAGTGCGTAGCCGGTTTCGACGCGGTGCGTCTGCCGCTGACCGTCGGCCTGCCGGACGATGCCTACCGCCATGACGGCCAGCTGACCAAGCGTGACGTGCGTGCCGTGACCCTGGCACGGCTGGCGCCGAAGCCCGGCGAGCTGCTCTGGGATGTCGGTGCCGGCTGTGGCTCCATCGGCATCGAGTGGATGCGCGCGCATCCAAGCTGCCGCACGCTGGCCATCGAAGCCAATGGCGGACGCCAGGAACATATTCGCTTCAACCGCGACGCCCTCGGCGTGCCGGCGCTGCAACTTGTCTGCGGCGCCGCGCCGGAAGCTTTGCAGGGGCTGGAGCGCCCCGACGCGATCTTCATCGGCGGCGGCGTAACCCTGCCCGGCGTGTTCGAGCAATGCTGGGAGCAACTCAGGCCCGGCGGCCGGCTGGTCGCCAACGCTGTCACCCTGCAGAGCGAGTCCATGTTGCTGAGCTGGCGCGCGCGCATCGGCGGCGAGCTGACTCGCCTGTCGGTTTCCCAGGCCCAGCCGCTCGGCGGTTTCGATACCTGGCGCGCGGCGTTGCCGATCACCCTGCTGGAAGTGCGCAAGCCCCTGGCCGACTGACGATGCGCGAAGAAACTTCCGAAGAGCCCCGTCCGCTGCGCAGTGGCTACACCACCGGCAGCTGCGCCACCGCCACCAGCCTGGCGGCGGCGCGCCTGCTGCTGACCGGTGAGGCGCTGGATGCGGCGCAGATCGCCCTGCCCAAAGAGCGCAGCGCGACCCTGCGCCTGGAGTTCTGCCGGCTCACTGCCAACGGCGCCGAAGCCGGCACGCTGAAGGATGCCGGCGACGACCCGGACGTGACCCACGGCGCGCTGGTTTTCGCCCGTGTCGTTCTGACTGCCGAACCGGGCGTGCGCTTCCACGCAGGAGAAGGCGTGGGCACCGTCACCAAGCCGGGGCTGGTGCTGGCGGTGGGCGAGCCGGCGATCAACCTGGTGCCGCGGCAGATGATGCAGGGCAACCTCGCTGCGCTGGCGGCAGAGTGCGGCTACGCCGGGGGCTTCGACGTCACGATCAACATCGAGGGCGGCGCCGAGCTGGCGCTCAAGACCATGAACCCACGCCTGGGCATCCTCGGTGGCCTGTCGATCCTCGGCACCACCGGCATCGTCCGTCCGTTTTCCTGCTCGGCGTATATCGCCTCGATCCAGCAGGGCATCGACGTCGCCCGCGCCAACGGCTTCCGCCATCTCGCCGCCTGCACCGGCAATGCCAGCGAGGACGCCATGCGCCGTCGCTACGGCTTCGACGACACCGCGCTGATCGAGATGGGCGACTTCGTCGGCGCCGCGCTCAAGCACCTGCGCAAGGTGCCGGTGGAGCGCTTCAGCGTCTGCGGCGGCTTCGGCAAGATCAGCAAGCTCGCCGCCGGCCACATGGACCTGCACAGCCGTCATTCCAGCATCGACCTGCCACAACTGGCCGAGTGGGCGGCGGAAATCGGCGCGACGGCGGACCTGCAACAACGCATGCGTGAGGCCAACACCAGCCAGCAGGCGCTGGCCCTGTGCCGCGCCGAGGGCATCGCCCTCGGTGATGCCGTCTGCGCACGCGCGCTGGCCTTTGCCCGGCGCATCGTGCCCCTGGAAGTGACGCTGGAAGTCTTCGCCATCGACCGTCAGGGCAACCTGGTGGGCGAGGCGCTGGAGGTGCGATGAAACGGGTTCTCCTGCTGGGCGGTATTGGCGAGGCGCTGGCCATTGCGCGCCGTCTTGGGCCTCGGCACCTGTACAGCCTCGCCGGCCTCGGCAAGGTGCCGGACGACCTCGCCTGTGAGGTGCGGGTGGGTGGTTACGGCGGCGCCGAAGGCCTGGCGGACTTCATCCGCGAACGTGGTTTCGACCTGCTGCTCGACGCTACCCATCCCTACGCCGCGCAGATCAGTGAAAATGCCGCCCGCGCCGCGCAACTGGCTGGCGTGCCCTGCTGGGCGCTGCGTCGCCCCGGTTGGCAGGCGGGCGCCGCTGACGACTGGCGCGAGGTGGCCGGCTGGTCGGCACTGATCTCGGTGCTGGAGGATTTTCGCCGCCCGCTTTTCACGATGGGCCGCGAGCCGCTGGAGCACCTTGAGGAAATTCCTGAGCATCAACACTGGACCGTGCGTTGCCTGCAAAGCCTGCCCGGCAACGCGCGCGCCGAAGTGCTCGGCGCGCGGGGGCCGTTCACCCTCGAGGGCGAGCGTGAGTTGTTCACCCGTCTTGGCACCGACGTACTGGTCAGCAAGAACAGTGGCAGCCAGGCCACCGAACCGAAGCTGCAGGTCGCCCGCGAGCGCGGTGTGCCGGTGCTGATCCTGGCGCGGCCGGAACTGCCGGAAGTGGACCGGCAGTTCGGCAGTGTCGAGGCGCTCTGGCTGGCGCTGGAGCCCCTCGCAGCCGATTGACGGAACGTCCTGCGCTGCGGGCGTTCACAGCTTCGTAGCGATTCGCGGGCAAGCTCGCGGTTGCGTCAAGACCGCGCTTCTCCGCCGCCCCGCCAGCCTCTATGCTGGGCCCCGGTTTTCACAGGGAGTGACACCATGCTGCGAATCCTCGGCCGCGCCTCATCGATCAACGTGCGCAAGGTGCTCTGGACCTGCGCCGAACTGAACCTGCCCTATGAACGCGAAGACTGGGGCACGGGCTTCCGCTCCACCGCCTCGGCGGAGTTCATCGCACTCAACCCCAACGCCATGGTGCCGGTTCTGGTCGACGGCGACTTCGTGCTCTGGGAATCCAACGCCATCTGCAGCTACCTCGCTACCCAGTACCCGCTCGACGAGTTGCTGCCGACCCGGCCGCGCGAGCGAGCCCTGGTGGAACAGTGGATGGGCTGGCAGGCCACCGAGCTGAACAACGCCTGGCGCTATGTGTTCATGGCTCGGGTGCGCAACAGTCCGAGCCATACCGACGAATCCTCCATCGCCCTGAGCGAGGCGCAGTGGAACCACGGCATGGTCCTGCTGGACCGCCAGTTGGCGCATACGGGAGCATTCGTCACCGGCGCCTGTTTCAGCCTCGCCGATGTCGTGCTCGGCCTGTCGGTGAACCGCTGGTACCTGACGCCCATGCAGCGCCCCGATCTACCCGCGGTGGCGGCCTACTACGAGCGATTGAGCGAGCGGCCGGGGTTCCTGTTGCATGGGCGCAATGGCGAGCCTTGAGGGCTGTTGGATCAGGTTGTAGCACCGGAGAAGGCGGTCCGGCGAGGCGCAGGCTTCGGACATGTGGAGCGCAATCCGTCGATGTGCTCCATGAGCCCGTCAGGGATGGATTGCCACATCGGGTCGAGGATGAAGTCGATGCCCTCGCGGCGCGCCATCTTGGCAGCCGGAACGAAGTCGGCGTCGCCGGCGAACAGGACGATTTGATCGACGTGCTGTTTGAAGGCCAGTGAAGCGACATCAATGCCGATACGCATATCGACGCCTTTCTGTTTGGTGTCTATGCGCACGTCGTCGGGGGTGAGGTCGGAGATCTGCAACTGCCCACGCAGCAGTTGAGCAATCCTGTCTGGCTTGATCGTCCAGCGGACGTCCTTGGAAAGATGACCCAGGCGCAGGGCGAGCTTTCGCTTGCTTCGCAGTTGGTTGTGCAACTCGACTCGGAAAGTGGCCTCCCGCGACCTTGAGAAGTCGATGGCCAATTTGCTGATTGGGTTGTGATGCTTGAGCAACAGGGGCGGGCAGTCGTAGAAAAAAATCCGATACAGCTCTCGGCGGGGCAGGGTGTCTGTGCGAGGCACGCCGTTCTGCGCAGGGCGCATCGACGGTACGAGGTGCGCTGTTGCCCAGCGGTGAACCAGGTCGGCGGCCCGCTCTGCGTCATAGGCGTTATCCGGCTCGATCTGCCGGAAGCGCTTGATGAAATAGGCTCCGTCCACAAGGATCGCAGTCGACATTCCCGGTCCTCTGAAAGCAAAACGCCCAAGGGTTCGGCGCGTCCGGGATGAGGGGGACGGCTTACTGCCATGGGCGGGATGGGGTGAGAGTAAATACCCGCCCAGACAGGGTCAAGTCGGACAAGTCTGCCGGTTGTCGATGAATTTTGATGGGGATGCGCACGGGGCGGGTAGGCTGATTCTCAGAGTTCGGTGATCTGCCGATAGCCCGCCTCAAGCTCCTCCGCCAGTTTCCTCGCCCGCCCCAGCCGCACGGCTCCACCCTCGATATCCACCAGCACTGTCGGGCAGTTCAGCGGCTGCAGCGCCGGCCAGTCGCGCAGGCGGCCGTCAGTCAGCACCAGCAGGCGCTGACTCTCGCCCGGCTTCTGTCGCTGGCGCTGGTCCAGCCATTCGCTCGCTTGCTGCAGCGCCTCGATCAGCGGGGTGCCGCCGCCGGCACCGAGTTGCTCCAGCCATTCCTGCAATTGACTCGAAGCCTTCTGGCCCTGCCACAACCAGCGCGGTTGTGCGCCCGTGGCATGCAGCACGGCGAGGCGAGCGCGTTGCCGGTAGGCCTGTTCGAAGGTGTCGGCGAGCAGGCCCTTGGCCTGGGCGAGGGCGCCGTGGCGGCGGGTGCTGGCGGAGGCGTCGACTATCACCAGCCAGAGTTCGCCGGGCTGGCGGCTGCGGGCGCGCAGCACCAGGTCGGCGCGGCGTTGCGGGCGGCCGTTGCGCAGGCTGGCGGGCCAGTCGATGCGGGCGTGCGCGCCGGTGTGGCGGGCGCCGCTGCGGCCACCGGCGAGCTGGCCGGGTCGGGGGTTGGCATCCGCGCCTGGGGCCGGGCGCGGGCGGATGCTCAGGGCTTTTTTGGCCAGCCCGTCAGTTGCCGGCGTTCGCCCATGGCGACGCTCTGCGCGGGCAGCTCGCCCCATTGGCCTTCGCCGCTGGAGGCGTTGGATGGTGCCTGGGGTTGGCTCGAAGGTGACTGCGGTGGAGTGCTTGATTGCGGCGGCGCATGGCGGCGGCGATGGGCGAGGGCGAAGTGCTCGACTGCATCGATGTCCTGCGCCTCGATGGCGCTCGCTCCGCGCCAGGCGGCATGAGCGCGAGCCGCGCGCAGCCACACGAGGTCAGCACGCAAACCGTCGACGCCAGCGGCGTGGCAGCGCTCGGCGATGGTCTCCAGCGCGGCATCGTCCAGGGGAATCGCGGCCAACTGCTGGCGCGCGTCGCCGCAGCGCTGTTGCAGAGCCTGCTGCGCATCCAGCCAATGCGAGAGGAACGCTTGTGGGTCGGCGTCAAAGGCCAGCCGGCGGCGGACGATCTCGGCTCGCTCGCTCGGTGCGGGCGTTCCTTCCAGCTGCACCTTGAGGCCGAAGCGGTCCAGCAGTTGCGGGCGCAGCTCGCCTTCCTCGGGGTTCATCGTGCCGATCAGCACGAAGCGCGCCGGGTGGCTGTGGGACAGGCCGTCGCGTTCGATCAGGTTGACCCCGCTGGCGGCGACGTCGAGCAGCAGGTCGACGAGGTGGTCGGGCAGCAGGTTCACTTCATCCACATAAAGCACGCCGCCGTGGGCATGGGCCAGCACGCCGGGGGAGAACTGCGCGCGGCCTTGGCCCAGCGCCGCGTCCAGGTCGATGGTGCCGACGATGCGTTCCTCGCTGGCGCCCAGCGGCAGGGTGACGAAGCGCCCGCCGTCCAGCAGGTCGGCGACGCCGCGCGCCAGGGTGGACTTGGCCATGCCGCGCGGCCCTTCGATCAGCACGCCGCCGATGGCCGGGTCGATGGCTGCCAGGCACAGGGCCAGCTTCAGCTCATCGGCGCCGACGACGGCTGCCAGTGGGAAATGGGGAAGGGCGCTCATGGGGATTTCCTGCAGATTTCGTCCGTGCATGGTAGCGAACCGGGTGTAGGAGGTGCGACCAATGTCCATCGGAACGATAGATTCAAGTCATTGATCGGCGCTGCGCGATGCAGTACCTTGGCTCCACTTCCACGGAGAACATCATGCCGTCCAGCCTGTCCATCCAGTCCCTCGCCCGCCTCGGTGCCATCGGCTCCGCAGTTGCTCGCGCGCAGGTTCTGGCTGCTGCTGCCGGCTATTTCTTCTATGGGTATTGGTTTAGCCAAAGGCGCGCCTGATACCCCACAGGCGCCCTAGCAAGCAGGGTCGCCAACCAGACAGATTCACGAAACCCCGGTCGGCAACCCGACCGGGGTTTTTGTTTTTCAAAGCCCACAAGGCCCAACGCATTGAAACGAGCGCAAACGCTCAGACAGAGGATCGAGACATGACCGCCTACACCACCGATTACCGCTATTACCGCAACTCCGACTGGCGATTTAGCAGCGCACTGCGTGCCACCCAACGAGCCTTGCCACGAACACTTAGATAGAGCGCCGAGCGCGGAAAGACCTCCGCGCCGGCCAAGGATGCCAGTCAGATGAACGCTTCCACCTCCACCCTGATCCGCCCCGAACACGCAGCACGCGCCGAAGTCCTCGACCTGCCGCTGCCCTCCGCCCGACGCCGCGAACACCCGCTGCCGAGCCCCGCCGAACTGCGCCAGCACCTGCCGCTTTCCGCCGCCATGGCCCACCGTGTCCGCGAAGGTCGCGATGCCATCCGCGCTGTCCTCGATGGCCGCGACCCGCGCCTGCTGGTCGTCATCGGCCCCTGCTCGCTGCACGACCCCATCTCCGCCCTCGAATACGCCGACCACCTCGCCGAACTGGCGCCGCAGGTCAGCGACCAGTTGCTGCTGGTGATGCGCGCGTACGTCGAGAAGCCGCGCACCACCATCGGCTGGAAAGGCCTGGTCTACGACCCGCAGCTGGACGGTACTGGTGACATGGCTGGCGGCCTGGAGCTGTCGCGACGGCTGATGCTGGGCATGCTCGAGCGCGGTCTGCCGATCGCCACCGAACTGCTGCAACCCCTGGTGGCCGGCTACTTCGACGACCTGCTGGGCTGGGCCGCCATCGGTGCGCGCACCAGCGAATCCCAGGTGCATCGCGAGATGGTCAGCGGCCTCGACCTGCCGGTGGGCTTCAAGAACGGCACCGACGGCAGCATCGGCATCGCCACCGATGCCATGCGCTCGGCGGCACATCCGCACCAGCACTTCGGCATCGATGCGCTGGGGCGTCCGTCGCTGGTGCAGACCCAGGGCAACCCGGACACTCATCTGGTGCTGCGCGGCGGTCATGCCGGGCCGAACTTCGATGCCGCCAGCGTGCAGCAGATTCGCCAGGGGCTGGAAAAGCTCGGTCTCGAGCCGAGCATCATGGTGGACTGCAGCCACGCCAACAGCGGCAAGGACCCGCTGCGCCAGCCGGCAGTGCTGGACAGCGTGCTCGACCAGCGCCTGGCCGGCGATGCCTCGCTGCGCGGGGTGATGCTGGAGAGTCACCTGTTCGACGGCTGCCAGCCGCTGTCCGGCGAGCTGCGCTACGGTGTCTCGATCACCGACGGCTGCCTGGGCTGGAGCGGCACCGAGGCGCTGTTGCTGAATGCGGCGGAGCGGCTGCGTCGGGCCTGATCGCTTCGGGCGGCGTTTGTGAACTTTCTCTTCTGAAAAGGCGAAATTTCCTCGGGCGGTGCCGGCTAATTTTACTGCCGGTCCCGCCGAGATTCGGCGGCTGAATCGTCCTTTCTGCTCCCGCTGCGGAGCGAGGTAACGCCGATGTACATGTTCCTGCCGTTTCTGATCGCGCTCTGCGCAGCCGTCAGTACTTTCATGGGGAAGGCCGGGGTCAGCTACGCGCTCTGGCTGGTTCTGCTGCTGGTCACGCTGGGGTGGTTCGATCACCACGTCACCGACCCGCTGACGCTGTCGTTCTGAGGGCCCGCCATGAACTCACCCATCTTCCAGGCGGAAAGCCGCCTGCCGCTGTGGCTGAATGTCCTGGCCCTCTATGCGATTTGCGCCACGTTACTGGTCGCCTTCTATTACCAGTTGTGGAAAATCGAGCTGCCTTGTCCGCTTTGTCTGTTGCAGCGGGGCGGAATGCTGCTGATCGGCTTCGGCTTCCTGTTCAACGTCCGTTTCGGCATCCGCAACCGTCATTACGCCATGGCGCTGCTGGGGGCAATCACGGCAGGCGCCGTGGGCATGCGCCAGGTCTTCCTGCACATCACCCCCGGGGATGCCGGCTACGGCTCACCCTTCCTCGGCCTGCACTTTTACACCTGGACGGTGGTGGCCTCGCTGCTGGTGATTGTCGCCGTCGCCCTGATGATGACGCTGAAAGAGGGGGCCAGTCGGGAGGCACCGCACTTCTCTCTGCTGGGCAAGGTGGGCGCGCTGCTGTTCACCGCGCTGATCGCGGCCAATCTTGTGTCCACCGTGCTGGAATGCGGCGGCGGGCAGTGCGATGACAATCCCACGTTCTATCAACTGCTGCGCTGAACGACGTGCGGAAGTCCTGTAGGAGTGCCCGGTGGGCGCGATTCGCGGGCATGGCCCGCTCCTGCAGGAACCGTGCGGCTCACTGCTCCTCGCTGTCCACCAGCAGGTTCTCCAGCGTCTCGCGGTACTCCCCCGGCTCTTCCCACAACCCCCGCTGCTGCGCTTCCACCAGACGTTCGGCGATGTCGCGCAGGGCCTCGGGGTTGTGCTGGCGGATGAATTCGCGGGTGCCGTCGTCCAGCAGGTAGGCGTCGGCCAGCAGGCGGTACTGGTGGTCGTCCACCAGCTCGCTGGTGGCGTCGAAGGCGAACAGGTAGTCCACCGTCGCGGCCAGTTCGAAGGCGCCCTTGTAGCCGTGGCGCTTCATGCCGGCGATCCATTTCGGGTTTACCGCGCGTGCGCGCACCACGCGGCCGAGTTCTTCCTTCAGGGTGCGGATGCGCGGGTTGTCCGGCTGGCTGTGGTCGCCGTGGTAGCTGGCCAGCGACTGCCCCTGGATGACCTCGGCGGCGGCGAGCATGCCACCCTGGAACTGGTAGTAGTCGTTGGAATCGAGGATGTCGTGCTCGCGGTTGTCCTGGTTGTGCAGCACCGCCTGCAGGCCGGACAGGCGCTGGGCGAAATGCTCGCGCGCCGGAGTGCCGTCGTCGCTGGCGCCGTAGGCGTAGCCGCCCCAGTTCAGGTAGGCCTCGGCAAGATCGGCGCGGCTGTCCCACTGGCGCGATTCGATCACGCCCTGCACGCCGGCACCGTACGCGCCGGGCTGTGCGCCGAAGATGCGCCAGCCGGCCTGGCGACGGGCGTCATCACGCTCCAGTCCCTCGGATTGCAAGCGTGCCTGATCGGCCCGCACACGAGCGGCCAGCGGGTTCAGATCGTCCGGCTCGTCCAGCGCGGCGACGGCCTGCACGGCGGCGTCGAACAGGCGGATCAGGTTGGCGAAGGCATCGCGGAAGAAGCCCGAAACGCGCAGCGTCACGTCGACCCGTGGGCGGTCGAGCAGGGTGATCGGCAGGATCTCGAAATCCTCCACGCGCTGGCTGCCGGCCTGCCACACCGGGCGCACGCCGAGCAGTGCCAGTGCCTGGGCGATGTCGTCGCCGCCGGTGCGCATGGTCGCCGTGCCCCACACCGACAGGCCGAGCTGGCGCAGGTGGTCGCCATGGTCCTGCAGGTGGCGTTCGAGCAGGCGGCTGGCGGACTGGAAGCCAAGGCGGAAGGCGGTGGGCGTGGGCAGGTTGCGCACGTCCACGGTGAAGAAGTTGCGCCCGGTCGGCAGCACATCGACCCGCCCGCGACTGGGCGCGCCGCTGGGTCCGGGCGGGACGAAGCGACCGTCGAGACCGGCGAGCAGGTGGCCGATCTCGCTGGCGCCGCAGGCGTCCAGGGTCGGTGCGATCTGCTGGTGAAGTTGCGCGAGGACCGCCGCGCTGGCGCTTCCCGGCGCGCTGGTCGTGCCGTCGATCAGGCGCAGGGCGAACAGCTCCAGGCGCTCGCGGGTGTCGCCGTTGCTGCGCCAGGGCTCGTCGCTCATGCCGAGCAGCACGTCCGGGCGCGGGCCTTGCCAGGCTTCGGCGAAGGCTTCGTCGAGCGGGTCGCGACCCAGTTGCAGGTCTTCGCTCAGCGCGCGCAGCAGGCTGGCATTGCCGCCGCGTCCATCACCGCGCGGGATGCGCACCAGCGACAGCAGCGTATCGCGGCGCAACTCGCCCACGGGCGATTCGCCGAACACATGCAGACCATCGCGAATCTGCGATTCCTTGAGGTCGCACAGGTAGGCATCCAGCTGCGGCAGCCAGCTTTCCGCATCGTCGCTCAGCTGCAGGCCCAGCTCGCGGTCCAGCGCGGTTTCGCGCACCAGCGTGAGGATGTCACCGCGCAGCTCGGTGGCGCGGCGCGGGTCGAGCAGGGAAGCGTCGTAGTACTCGTCGGCCAGGCGTTCGAGGTCGCGCAGCGGGCCGTAGTTTTCCGCGCGGGTCAGCGGCGGCATCAGGTGGTCGATGATCACCGCCTGGGCGCGGCGCTTGGCCTGCGCGCCTTCGCCAGGGTCGTTGACGATGAACGGGTAGAGGTTCGGCAGCGCGCCGAGGATCGCGTCCGGCCAGCATTCCTCGGAGAGCCCGACACCCTTGCCCGGCAGCCATTCGAGGTTGCCGTGCTTGCCGACGTGGACCACCGCGTCGGCGCCGAACACCTCGCGCAGCCAGAAGTAGAAGGCGAGGTAGCCGTGGGGCGGCACCAGCGACGGATCGTGGTAGATCGCCGCGGCGTCGAGCTGGTAGCCGCGTGCCGGCTGGATGCCGACGAAGCCGAGGCCGAAGCGCAGGCCGGCGACCATCAGGCGGCCGCTGCGGAACATCGGGTCCTGCTGTGGTTCGCCCCAGCGTTCGCGCACCGCTTGCTGGTTGGCTTCGGGCAGGCGCGCGAAGCAGGCGAGGTAGTCGTCCAGCGCCAGGCTCTGCGCGCAGGGGCGCAGGTCGAGGCTGTCGAGGTCGTTGCTGACGCCGCCGAGCAACTGCTGGATCAGCGCGGTGCCGGAATCGGGCAGGCCGGCGACCGGATAACCCTGGGCCTCCAGCGCGCGCAGGATATTCAGCGCGGCAGCCGGCGTGTCGAGGCCGACGCCATTGCCGATGCGTCCGTCGCGGGTCGGGTAATTCGCCAGGATCAGCGCCACGCGCTTGTCGGCGCTGGCCTTGCGCGCCAGCAGCATCCAGCGCCGCGCCAGTTCGGCGACGAAGTCCATGCCCGGCAGGTGCGGCAGGTAGCAGACCACGTCGCTCTGGCTGCGCTCGCTGCGCCAGGCCAGGCCCTTGAAGCTGATCGGCCGGGTGATGATGCGACCGTCCAGCTCCGGCAGCGCGATGTGCATGGCCAGGTCACGCGGGCCGAGCCCCTGCGGGTTGGCGCGCCAGAGGTCGAGGTTGTCCAGCGAGCAGATGGCTTGCAGTACCGGCACGTCGCGGCGGAATGGCCGGTCCTGCGGAGCCTCCGGGTTCGACTGGGCGAAGCCGGTGGTGTTGATGATCAGCTCGGTGTCAGCGCTGTCCAGCAGGCTTTCCACCGCTTCCAGGCAGGCGGCTTCCTTGAGGCTGGCCACGGCGATGGGCAGCGGGTTGATGCCCTGGGCCTGCAGGCGTTCGCAGAAGGTGTCGATGAAGCCGGTGTTCGCCGCCTGCAGGTGGGTGCGATAGAACAGCAGTGCGGCGACCGGGTACTCGGGGTTCCAGTCCGCCTGCCAGCGGGCGAGGTCGCAACTGCCTACTTGCGGGTGATAGACCGCCACGCGCGGCAGCGTGCGGGGTTCGCTCCAGGCGTAGTCGCGTTGCAGGTGACGGTTGGCCAGGCAGGCGAAGAACTGCCGGGCGTTGTCCATGCCGCCCTGGCGCAGGTACTGCCAGAGGCGCTCGGCATCCTGCGGCGGGACGCTGCACAGGGCGGCGAGTTCGGGGTCGGGTTTGTCGTCGCCGGGCACGGCGATCAGCGTGGCGCCGCGCTCGGCCAGCGCCGCCAGTTGCTCCATGCCGTAGCGCCAGTAGCCAACGCCGCCGTGCACCGAGATCAGGATGACCCTGGCGTGCTGCAGCACCTCGTCGACGTAGAGGTCCACCGAGGCGTGGTTCTGCAGTTGCATGGGGTTGGCCAGGCGCAGGCTCGGATAGTCTTCCGGCAGCTCTCGGGCGGCCTCGGCGAGCAGCGCCAGGTGCGAATCGCCGCTGCAGAGGATCACCAGCTCGGCGGGCGTCTGGGCCAGGTGGGCAATGCCGTCGTCGGGGACGAAACCGCCGGGTTGGGTGCGCAGCAGGTGCATGGATCGGGCCTTGTCGCTCGGTGGTAACACCCTCTCCCCAGCCCTCTCCCTGAAGGGAGAGGGGGCAGTTCGGCGTTTGCGGGTAGCGTTGTGTTACGCCAGGGCGGTACGCAGCTCGTTGGCGATGGTGGCCTGGTCCAGTTCCTGGCCGATCACCACGAGTCGGGTGACACGGGTTTCGTCACTGCGCCAGGCGCGGTCGAAGTGCTTGTCGAAGCGCTTGCCGACGCCCTGCACCAGCAGGCGCATGGGCTTGCCGGGGATGGCGACGAAGCCCTTGATGCGCAGCACGGCGTGGCGCTCGACCAGCGCGTTCAGCGCATCAAGCAGGGCACGCTCTTCCACTTCCGGCAGGTCGACGTGGAAGGAGTCGAACTCGTCGTGGTCATGATCTTCATGGCCTTCGTGGTCATGGTGGGTCGGGCGGCTGTCGATGTGCAGCTCGGCTTCGGCGTTCAGCCCCAGCAGCACCGAGAGCGGCAGCTGGCCGGAGTTGGCTTCGACGATCTTCACTGCCGGTGGCAGCTCCTCGGCAACTTCGGCGCGCACGCGGGCCAGCGCCTCGGCGTCGAGCAGGTCGGCCTTGTTCAGTACCACCAGATCGGCGCTGGCCAGCTGGTCTTCGAAGAGTTCGTGCAGCGGCGATTCGTGGTCCAGGTTCGGGTCCTGCTTGCGCTGCTCGTCCACCTGCTCGGGGTAAGCGGCGAAGGTGCCGGCGGCCACTGCCGGGCTGTCGACCACGGTGATCACCGCGTCGACGGTGCAGGCGTTGCGGATTTCCGGCCACTGGAAGGCCTGCACCAGCGGCTTGGGCAGGGCCAGGCCCGAGGTCTCGATGAGGATCTGGTCGAGGTCGCCACGGCGCGCCACCAGTTCGCGCATCACCGGGAAGAATTCTTCCTGCACGGTGCAGCACAGGCAGCCGTTGGCCAGCTCGAAGACGCGGCCGACCGCTTCTTCTTCGCTGCAACCGATGGAGCACTGCTTGAGGATTTCGCCGTCGATGCCCAGCTCGCCGAATTCGTTGACGATCACCGCGATGCGGCGGCCGGAGGCGTTATCGAGCATGTGGCGGAGCAGGGTGGTCTTACCGGCACCGAGGAAGCCGGTGACGATGGTGACGGGGAGTTTGGCCAGGGTTTTCATGCGCGCCTCGCAAGCGAAATTGGGAGGGCGGATGAAGGGCGCGCGCGCGGGTTCGCCGCGCAACGAAGGTCGCCACCGGATCACCCCGCCCGGTTGTCTGTTGATAACGAACCAGTTCTGGATCTCGCGAGCTGGAGCCAGGCAAGGCGGAGGGTCGCTGGGGACGCGGAGTTGACTGTAGTCAATGAGCAGTCCACGGCGATCCTCCAACGCAGCATGGCCGACGCGCAGCAGATCGAAAACCCGTCACGAGGCAGGTCTCCTGGCTCACAGCCCTTTGTTATCCCTTCGCCTTCCCGCCCGAATCGGCAGTGGCGCGTGAAGAGACAGGCTGTTCACAGTTGCGGGGGCAGCCGTGGCGCATCCGAAGATTTCCACGTTCCCTCTTAGCTCCGGCCAGTGCCGGAGAACCTCGAAGGGAGGAAGGCTACGCAGCGTGGCCGGGCCGGTCAATCGCCGAGGATCGGTTGCTGCGCAGTTGACGCTGCGGGACTGCCGTGGTCAGCTAGCGCGGTTTCAGGTGTCTCGCGCCGACGCGCGCGAGGTGAAACGGGAAGCCGGTGCGTCCGCAAGGACCAGTCCGGCGCTGCCCCCGCAACGGTAAGCGCATCGAGGGTCGTCAGTAGCCACTGTGCCAAGGCATGGGAAGGCTGACCCATCCGGCGAGAGTCTCTCGCTGGCGTCGCAAGCCCGGAGACCGGCCTGGAATCCTCACATTTTGGCAACCCGCGGTGGGCGGGCGCAGGCCGTGGCGCGACCGATCCGGCGCGTTCGAATGCGTTCAACCTCTGCGTTCTCACTCTTTTCAGAGGGAACGTTCATGTCCAGCAGCATCCTGACGCAACAGGCGTCGAGCACGTCCATCCCCCTTTCCAAGCGCATCAGCCTGGCCGTCGGCGCCAGCCTGCTCGGTGCGCTGCTGGTGTATTTCGCCGGTTTCTCGCATCTGGAAGCGGTACACAACGCCGCGCACGACACTCGCCATAGCGCGGGCTTCCCCTGCCATTGATGCGGTTCTGATTTCAATCGGCTGCGCGTCGGCCAGGCTGCGTTGGAGTATCGCCGTGGACTGCTCATTGACTGCAGTCAACTCCGTGTCCCCGGCGATCCTCCGCCTTGCCTGGCTCTAGCTCGCTCGATTCGAGAGTCCGAAAAGGAAAGGAAAAAATGATCAAACGTATCGCCCAGACCGCCGGTTTCGCCGGTCTGATCGCCGCGCTGGTGCTGACCGTAGTCCAGCTGCTGTGGGTATCCCCGCTGATCCTCAAGGCGGAAACCTATGAGAAATCCGAGCCGGCCGCCGCGCTGGTCGAGGAGCACGCCCACGAGCATGCCGACGGTGCTGCTGCGGGCCACCACCACGACGCGGAGGCCTGGGAGCCGGAAGACGGCTGGCAGCGCATTCTCTCCACCACCGGCGGCAACCTGGTGGTCGCGGTGGGCTTCGCCCTGATGCTGGCCGGCCTGTTCACCCTGCGCGCGCCGGGCAAAACCTCCGAAGGCCTGCTCTGGGGCCTGGCCGGCTTTGCCGTGTTCACCCTCGCACCGTCCCTCGGCCTGCCGCCGGAAGTCCCCGGCACCGCCGCCGCCGACCTGAGCCTGCGGCAGACCTGGTGGATCGGCACGGCCGCCGCCACCGCCGCCGGCCTCGCGCTCTTGGTGTTCGGTCGCCACTGGGCGCTGCGCATCGTCGGCCTGGCGTTGCTGGTGGTGCCGCACGTGATTGGCGCGCCGCAACCGGAAGTGCATTCCAGCCTCGCGCCGGAAAGCCTGGCCCATGAGTTCATCCTCGCCTCGCTGGTTACCAACGCGGTGTTCTGGGTGGCGCTCGGCCTGGTCGCGGCCTGGCTGTTCCGTCGCTTCGCGCCGTCGGCCTGATTCACGCGCTATGCTCGACCCCGCAGCCGGCCTGGCCGACTGCGGGGTTTTTATTTTGATCTGCAAGGAGAGCGACCATGACGCTGGTTGCCGGCCTCGGTTGCCGCCGGGGCTGCCCGCTCGACGAACTGCGTGCGCTGCTGCGAGAAACATTGGCCGAAGCGGGGCTCGACGAGTCGAACCTCACCGCGCTGGCCAGCGCCACGCTGAAGGCCGACGAGGAAGGGCTGACTGCCCTGGCTGCCGCACTTGACCTGCCGCTGGCGCTGTTCACGCCGCAACAGCTCGCGGCCTGCGAGAAGCGCCTGGGCGACCCTTCCGAAACCGTGCGCGCGGCCACCGGCAGTGTGAGCGTGGCCGAAGCGGCGGGATTGCTGCAGGCCGAGGCGCAAGGTGGTGCGCCGGCACGCCTGCTGGTGGGCAAGCGCCGCAGCGAGCAGGCCACCTGTGCGCTGGCCTTCATCCCCGTCGAATCCGCACAGGAGCAGCCATGACGGTCTACTTCATCGGCGCCGGCCCCGGCGATCCCGAACTCATCACGGTCAAGGGCCAGCGACTGATCCGCACCTGTCCGGTAATCCTCTACGCAGGCTCCCTGGTGCCGCCGGCCGTACTGGAAGGGCACAGCGCCGAGCGCGTGGTGAATACCGCCGAACTGAACCTGGAGGAGATCGTCGAGCTGCTGGCGCAGGCCCACGCGGAGGGCAAGGACGTCGCGCGGGTGCACTCCGGCGATCCCTCTCTGTACGGCGCCATCGGCGAGCAGATCCGTCACCTGCGCGAACGGGGCATCGCCTACGAGATCGTCCCCGGCGTCACCGCGACTTCCGCCTGCGCGGCGATTCTCGGTTGCGAGCTGACCCTGCCGGACATTTCCCAGACGCTGATCCTCACCCGCTACGCGAGCAGGACGCGCATGCCCGAGGGCGAGTCGCTGGCGGAACTGGCGCAGCACCGCGCGACCCTGGCCATTCACCTGGGCGTCGGTCAGCTGGCGAATATCGTCGCCGAGCTGCTGCCGCACTACGGTGCGGACTGCCCCATTGCAGTGATCCATCGCGCCAGCTGGCCGGACCAGGACCAGGTCACCGGCACCCTCGGCGACATCCTGCCCAAGGCGGCGGCCAAGGGCTTCCGGCGCACGGCGCTGATCCTGGTGGGCAAGGTGCTGGGGGCGGAGGGGTTTGCCGATTCGTCGCTGTACAGTGCGGGGCATGCGCATCTGTATCGCGGGGGCGCCTTGTAGGCGCGAGCTTGCTCGCGAGCAGGGATTCCCGGAGGCGCCAGGGCTGGGCGGTTCGCGCGCAATAACGATGGCGTCCCCCTCGCTCCTGCGGAAGAGCGGATAGGCACGAGGTTCAGGCCAGCCACTGATCCCCGCGCGGCAGCATCCCGCGCCGCAGGTACCAGCGAACCCACAGGTGCACGCCGAGCGCGGCACTCACTGTGAGCAGGATCATCAGGCCTTCCGCTTCCATGGCAGCTTCCCTCGTCCGGGTTTCCTGCCTGACAGGGTAGGCCTGCGACAAAGCGCCGCACAGGTACAGATCGTTTCCGAATGTGCGGATCAGTCCGGCTGCCGCTCTACAGCGAGTGAATGATCCGCCCGAGGGTTTCCATGGCCTGTTCGCTGGCCGTGGTCCATGGGTGGCCATAGTTCAGGCGCAGGCAGTGGCCGAAGCGCCGCGTCGCCGAGAAGATCGGCCCCGGTGCGAGGCTGATGCCCTGAGCATGGGCGAGCTGGAACAGCTTGAGCGCGTCGATGTGCTCGGGCAGCTCCAGCCACAGGAAGTAGCCGCCGCTGGGCCGGGTGACGCGGGTGGCGGCGGGGAAGTGCCGGGCCACGGCGGCGAGCATCGCGTGCTGCTGGCTTTCCAGCGCATGGCGCAGCTTGCGCAGGTGGCGGTCGTAGCCACCGTGCTGCAGGTAGTCGGCGATGGCTGCCTGGGCCGGCACCGAGGCCGACAGGCTGGTCATCAGCTTGAGCCGCTCGATCTGCTCGGCGTAGCGCCCGCCGGCGACCCAGCCGACCCGGTAGCCCGGCGCGAGGCTCTTGGAGAAGGAGCTGCAGTGCATCACCAGCCCTTCGCTGTCGAAGGCCTTCACCGGCTTGGGCGCCTGGGCGGCGAAGTACAGCTCGGCGTAGACGTCGTCCTCGATCAGCGGCACCTGGTGCTGGGCCAGCAGTGCGGCGAGGGCGCGCTTCTTGTCCTCGGCCATGCTGGCGCCCAGCGGGTTCTGGAAGTTGCTCATGAACCAGCAGGCCTTGATCGGCAGACGTGCCAGGCTGTCGGCGAGCACGTCCAGATCGATGCCTTCGCGCGGGTGCACGGGGATTTCCACGGCCTTGAGTTTCAGGCGCTCGAGCACCTGCAGGCTGGCATAGAAGGCCGGCGCCTCGATGGCGACCAGGTCGCCCGGCTGGGTGACCACCTGCAGGCACAGGTTCAGCGCTTCCAGCGCGCCGTTGGTGACCACCAGCTCCTCCACCGGCAGCGGCATGCCACCGACCATGTAGCGCAGGGCAATCTGCCGGCGCAGCGCGTGGCTGCCGGGGGCGAGGTCGGCGACCACCGAGCGAGGGTCCATGTCGCGCACGGCGTGGGCCATGGAGCGCGCCAGACGCGGCAGGGGGAACAGTTCCGGCGCCGGGAAGGCCGAGCCGAAGGGCACGGTGTCCGGGTCCTTGATCGAGCTGAGTACCGAGAACACCAGTTCACTGACGTCCACCTCGGTGGTCTGCGCGTCGTGGCGGGCGATTTCCGGCTCGGCCAGCGCGCGCTGCACGTGTTCGCGGACGAAGTAGCCGGAGCGCGCGCGGGCGACGATCAGCCCGCGATCCTCCAGCAGGTAATAGGCCTGGAACACGGTGGATGCGCTGACCCCGTAGGTGCGGCTGGCGTGCCGCACCGAGGGGACTTTCTGGCCGGGGGCGAGCACGCCGCTGCGGATCAGGCCGGCGATCTCGTCGGCGAATTTCTCGTAGCGCTTCATCTTGTCCTGCACGGCGGCCTGAGGGGCGGAAGAATCCGCCCACTCTAGGCGCTGCGCCGAGGTCACGCCAAGCTCCCGAGCCATGCTCAGCGCCTCGGCGAGACGAAGGTGCTGGCGGCGTCGATGGACTCGTTGCCATCGCTGACCTCGAAGTGCAGCGGCACCGAGCCACCGGCACTGCTCTGCGCCAGGCTTGCCACCGAGACGGCGAAGTCGCGGATCTCGCCCGGCTGCAGCATCAGTTCCGGCACGCCCTGCAGGCGGTAGCCGGCGCCATCGGCAAGGCTCAACTGGTAATGCTGCGGCTGCTGGGTCTTGTTGATCAGCTTGAGGTTGTAGATGTTCTCGATCTCGCCGACGGCGTTCTCGCGGAACAGGCCACGGTCGCGGGCCACGTCGAGGTTGATCAGTGGCCGTGCTTCCAGCGCCCAGACGAACGCGCCGATCATCACCAGCAGCACCGCCGCGTAGCCGATCAGGCGTGGGCGCAGCAGGTGGGTCTTGCCGCCTTCCAGCGCGCTTTCCGAGGTGTAGCGCACCAGGCCGCGGTCGTAGCCCATCTTGTCCATCACCGAGTCGCAGGCGTCGATGCAGGCGGCGCAGCCGATGCAGGCGATCTGCAGGCCGTCGCGGATATCGATGCCGGTGGGGCAGACCTGCACACACTGGAAGCAGTCGATGCAGTCGCCCAGGCCCAGGGCCTTGGGGTCGGCGTCCTTCTTGCGCGCACCACGGGACTCACCGCGCGCCGCGTCGTAGGAAATGATCAGGGTGTCCTTGTCGAACATCACGCTCTGGAAGCGCGAGTACGGGCACATGTGGATGCACACCTGCTCGCGCAGCCAGCCAGCGTTGGCGTAGGTGGCGGCGGCGAAGAAGGCGACCCAGAAGGTGCTTTCCAGGTCGAGCCTGAAGGTGAACAGGTCCGCCACCAGCGGCCGCACCGGCGTGAAGTAGCCGATGAAGGTGATCGCCGTAACCAGGCTGATCAGCAACCAGAGCCCGTGCTTGGCGCCCTTGCGCAGGACTTTCTCGGTACTCACCGGGCCCTGGTCGCGCTTGATGCGCTGGTTGCGGTCGCCTTCGGTGACCTGCTCGGCCCACATGAAGACCCACGTCCACACGCTCTGCGGGCAGGTGTAGCCGCACCAGACGCGGCCGGCGAACACCGTGATGAAGAACAGGCCGAAGGCGGCGATGATCAGGATCGCCGAGAGCAGGATGAAGTCCTGCGGCCAGAAGGTCGCGCCGAAGATGTAGAACTTGCGCTCGGGCAGGTCCCAGAGCACCGCCTGGCGGCCGTTCCACTGCAGCCACAGGGTGCCGAAGAACAGCAGGAACAGCAGGCCGCCGCCGAGGCGCCGCAGGTCGCGGAAACGCCCGGCGAAGCGCTTGGTGTAGACCGTCGGGGTTACCGCCGACAGCGGTTTGGGCGGCGGGGTGAAACGTTGCGGTGCGTCGATCTCGATGACCTTCGCTTGGATTCTTTCGCTCATTGTCGTGGCCCATCAGGCAGAAGAGGCGCCGCGACTGTACGAATCGGTCTGCACCCGAAACAGATTCAGGTTCGCCGGAAAAAACCATATCAGATGGCGGAAAACGCTCCGCCCCGCGCTGCTGGCGGCCTGGCGTGCTGCGCGATGGGGCGGCTGATCGGGCCTGTTGCGGCAACCGGTCGCAGGCCCGCAGGGGCAGGCGCCGAGAGCATCTGATCCGGTTTTTCCCGCGCGATCTGCCGCTGTTTTGCACAGCAGGCGCCGGCCACTATTCGGTCAACCGCAAAGTAGCGCGCTCGACGACAGAAGCAGGCCGCTACGCAACGTCCTGAAGGTGGCCTGGCGATGTACCGATACGATGATTACGACCGCGCCCTGGTGCGCGAACGGGTGGCGCAGTTCCGTGACCAGGTGCAGCGGCGCCTGAGCGATGAGCTGAGCGAAGAGGAATTCCTGCCGCTGCGCCTGCAGAACGGCCTGTACCTGCAGAAGCACGCCTACATGCTGCGGGTGGCGATTCCCTACGGCACCCTGTCCAGCGAGCAGATGCGCACCCTGGCCTGGATCGCCCGCGAGCACGACCGCGGCTACGGCCACTTCACCACGCGGCAGAACATCCAGTTCAACTGGGTCGAGCTGGCGCGGGTGCCGGACATCCTCGAGCGCCTGGCGGATGTCGAGATGCACGCCATCCAGACCTCTGGCAACTGCGTACGCAACATCACCACCGAGGCCTTCGCCGGTGTCGCCGCCGACGAATTCCTCGACCCGCGCCCGCTGGCGGAAATCCTCCGCCAGTGGTCGACGGTGAACCCGGAATTCCTGTTCCTGCCGCGCAAGTTCAAGATCGCCCTCTGCGCCGCCGAGGAAGACCGCGCGGCGGTGATGATGCACGACATCGGCCTCTACCTGCGCCGCGCCGAAGACGGCGAGCTGCGCCTGAAAGTGCTGGTGGGCGGCGGGCTGGGGCGCACGCCGATGCTGGGCCAGGTGATCCGCGACGACCTGCCCTGGTGGCACCTGTTGTCCTATGTCGAGGCGATCCTGCGTGTGTACAACCGGCACGGCCGGCGCGACAACAAGTACAAGGCACGGATCAAGATCCTGGTGAAGGCGCTGGGCATCGAGGCGTTCTCCCGCGAGGTGGAGGAGGAGTGGCAGCATCTGCGCGATGGCGAGGCGCAGCTGACTCTCGATGAGTACCAGCGGGTTGCCGCGGCGTTCGATCCGCCTGTTTATGTAGCGGCCGACGAGCTGGCCTATGGCAGCGCACTGGCCGCTGATGCTGCGTTCGCCCGCTGGGTCTCGCGCAACGTGCGCCCGCACCGCGTGCCCGGCTATGCCAGCGTGGTGCTGTCCACCAAGCCGGGCGCCGAGGCGCCGCCGGGGGACGCGACCGCCGAGCAGATGGAACAGGTGGCCGACTGGGCCGAGCGCTTCGGCTTCGGCGAGATCCGTGTCGCCCACGAACAGAACCTGGTGCTGCCGGACGTGCGCAAGTCCGACCTCCACGCGCTCTGGCGGGAAGCCTGCGTGGCTGGCCTGGGCACACCGAACCAGGGCCTGCTGACCGACATCATCGCCTGCCCCGGCGGCGATTTCTGTGCGCTGGCCAACGCCAAGTCGATTCCCATCGCCCAGGGCATCCAGCAGCGCTTCGAGGACCTCGACTACCTGCATGACCTGGGCGACCTCAGTCTGAACATCTCCGGCTGCATGAACGCCTGCGGCCATCACCACATCGGCAACATCGGCATCCTCGGCGTCGATAAGAACGGCAGCGAGTGGTACCAGATCACCCTCGGCGGCGCGCAGGGTGTGAAGAGCGCGCTGGGCAAGGTGATCGGCCCGTCGTTCAGCGCCGCCGAGGTGCCGGACGTGATCGAGGCGCTGGTGCACACCTATGTGGAGCAGCGCGGTGCCGGGGAGCGCTTCGTCGAAACGGTCGAGCGCATCGGCCTGGAGCCTTTCAAGGCGCGGGTCTACCGCCAGGCGGAGGTGCCGGCATGAGGAACCTGATTCATCTGCGGGACGGGGTGGCGGAAATGGCGCCGGGCGACCCCTGGGAATTGCTGCGCGAAGTGCCGGAGGTATTGCCCGGTGGGCGACTGATCCTGCCGTTGAAGCACTGGCTGGCGCTGGAGTCCGGGACGGGCTTCGGCGTCTGGCTGGCGCCGGAGGAGGATCCCGAGGACCTCATCTGGCGCCTGAAGGAACCGGCACTGATCGCCATCGACTTCCCCAGTTTCCGCGACGGTCGCGGTTACAGCCTGGCCTACCTGTTGCGCAGCCGCCTGGGCTGGCGCGGGGAGTTGCGCGCGGTGGGTGATGTGCTGCGTGACCAGCTGGCGCATATGCGCCAGTGCGGTTTCGATGCCTTTGCCGTGCGCGAGGACAAGTCCGTGGAAGACGCGCTGAAGGGCCTGGCGGGGCTGAGCGTGCTCTACGGACGCTCGGTGATCGAGCCGCGTCCGCTGTTCCGTCGCCGCTCCTAGACAGGAGTCGCCGCGCGCGGCGAAGGCTGCAGCGGGTCGGCCAAGCTTGACGCTGTGCCGGGGCACAGGAAAAATGCGGGCATCATCCCCGGCACCTTGCGCGCCGGCGGTAACCCACGGATTCGAGTGACCCCCAGAATATGCGTATGCGCCTGATGCTGTTGGGTGGCGGTAATGCCCTTGGACAGGCGCTGATCCGCCTTGGCGCCGAGGAGGACATCGGCTTCCTCGCCCCCCGGCCGCCCGAGCAGGGCTGGGATGCTTCCAGCCTCACCGTCCTGCTGGACGAGACCCGCCCCGACGCGGTGATCAACCTCGCCTACTACTACGACTGGTTCCAGGCCGAGGCCGTCGACGCCGCTCGCCTGGCCAGCCAGGAGCGCGCGGTGGAGCGTCTGTCCGAACTCTGCCAGCACCACGAGATCCTGCTGATCCAGCCGTCCAGCTACCGCGTGTTCGATGGCGCCCGCGCCACCGCCTACAGCGAGAAGGACGAGCCGCTGCCCCTGGGCCCGCGTGGCCAGGCGCTGTGGCGCATGGAACAGTGGGTGCGGGCGACCTGCCCGCGGCATGTGCTGCTGCGTTTCGGCTGGCTGCTGGACGACAGCGCCGACGGCGTGCTCGGCCGCTTCCTCGGGCGTGCCGAGAAGGAGCAGGTGCTGTTCCTCGCTGACGACCGGCGAGGCAACCCGACCCCGGTGGATGACGCCGCGCGGGTGATCCTCTCGGTGCTCAAGCAACTCGACTGCCAGGCACCGCTGTGGGGCACCTACCACTACGGCGGCCTGGAGGCCACGACCACCCTCTCCCTGGGCCAGGTGGTACTCGGCGAGGCCCGCGCCTTCCATACCCTGGCTGTCCAGGAACCGAGCCCGCAGGCCCACGCCGCGCGCCCGGATGCCGGCGACGAACCGCAGCACGCGGTGCTCGCCTGCAAGAAAATCCTCCATACCTTCGGTATCAAGCCGCGCGCCTGGCGCGCCGGCCTGCCCGCCTTGCTGGATCGCTATTACCGCCATGTCTGATCGTCTTTCCCCCTCCGCGCAGCCCATCCTCATCACCGGCGGCGCGGGGTTCATCGGTTCCCATCTGGCTGACGCGCTGCTGGCGCAGGGCTTCACCGTGCGCGTGCTGGACGACCTGTCCACCGGCCGGCGCGAGAACCTCGACAGCCGCGTCGACCTGATAGTCGGCAACGTCGCCGATGAAGCCGCCCTGCGTGGTGCGCTGAGCGGCTGCCAGGGCGTCGTGCACCTGGCGGCCATCGCCTCGGTGCAGGCTTCGGTGGAAGACCCGGTGGGCACCCACCGCGCCAACTTCATCGGCACCCTGAACCTCTGCGAGGCCATGCACCAGGAAGGCATCCGCCGGGTGCTGTTCGCTTCCAGCGCGGCGGTCTATGGGCAGAACGGCGAAGGCTCCGCCATCGACGAGGACGTGGTGAAGGCGCCGCTGACGCCCTATGCCGCGGACAAGCTGGCCAGCGAGTACTACCTGGACTTCTATCGCCGCGAACACGGCCTGGAGCCGGCGATCTTCCGCTTCTTCAATGTCTATGGCCCGCGCCAGGACCCGTCCTCGCCCTATTCCGGGGTGATCAGCATCTTCGCCCGGCGCGCCGAGCAGGGCCTGCCGATCACCGTGTTCGGCGACGGCGAGCAGACCCGTGATTTCATCTACGTCGGTGACCTGGTGAAGCTGCTGATGACGGCGCTGCTGGCCGATGACGTGGCCGAGTCGGCGATCAACGTCGGCCTCGACCAGTCCACCAGCCTCAACCAGTTGCTGGCCGAGATCGGCAAGCTCACCGGCGGCCTGCCGGAGATTACCTACCTGCCGGCGCGCCACGGCGATATCCGCCATTCCCGCGCGGACAACCGCCGCCTGCTGCAGCGCTATAGCCTGGACGCACCCACGCCGCTGGCCGATGGCCTGGCCCAGTTGATCACCACCAGGGTTTGTTGACGGCCAGATAGAAGATGCCGGCCAGCGAGCCCAGTGCCAGAGCGCTGAGCAGTGCCTTGGCTGGCTTCGTCGCGCTGCGCAGGGCGAAGGCCGCCAGCACGATGTAGAGCACCAGCAGGCCGAGCTTAACCTGCAGCCAGACCGGCAGCGGCCAGGGCATCGCCAGGTGCACCAGGCCCAGGGCGCTCAGCAGCAGCAGGGTGTCGATCAGATGGGGCAATCCGCGCTGCCAGCCGGTTGGACGCTTGCCCCACCAGCTCAGGCCCAGGCGCAGGAGGAAAAGCAGGGTGCTGATGATCGCAAGGCTGACGTGCAGTGCTTTGAGTTCGAGGTACATACCGGTTCCCTGAAAGTGAAAAAGGCGCCCTTGGGCGCCTTTTTCATGTTTGCTCCGTCAGAAACGGTAGCCGAAACCGACCATGTAAACCCAGGGGTCGACGTCAACATCGACCTTGGTTTTCTGTACGCCCAGCGCGGACGGGCCGTCTACGCTCGCCTTGGTGTCGATGTCCATGTACCAGACAGCGGCGTTGACGAAGGCGTGCTCGTTGAGCATGTAGTCCATGCCCAGCTCGGCGGCCAGGCCCCAGGAGTCCTGCAGCTTCAGGTTGCTGAAGCCCTGGTCCTTGCGGTTGCTGGCCAGGTCTTCGTCGAAGAAGGTGGTGTAGTTGATGCCCAGGCCGCCGTACGGCTGGAAGGCAGAGTTGGTACCACCCATGGGGTAGTACTGCAGCAGCACGGTCGGCGGCAGCTGCTTGATGTCGGCCAGCTTGCCGTCCAGGCCGGTCAGGCCGGTGGCCTTGTTCAGGCCCTTGACGTCGACCTGGTGGTTGAACGGGGTGGCGGCGACCAGCTCGATGCCGATCTTGTCGGTGAGCAGGTAGGCGAAGGTCAGGCCCAGCTGGGTGTCGCTGTCGACAGTGGCCTTGGTGCCGCTGACCTTGGTGCCGTCGAGCTTGACGTTGGAGCTGCTGTCATCGGGCGCCACGGTGGCGAAACCACCACGTACCAGGAAGTCGCCGGCCTGGTGGCCGCGAATGTCGGCGGCCTGGGCTGCGACCGGCGCTGCGACGGCAAGTGAGAGAAGCGAAGTGGTGAGCCAGGACTTACGCATGATGAGCTCCAATATCTCTTTGGTATAAGTGTTGGTGCCCAGAATAGTAGACAGCGCTAAAAGCGCACTTTTGACCTGGCTCAATAAAGACCACAAGCTTTGTAGGAATCGAGGGTGCGGCAAAGCGCCGCGCCCTGTCACTGGCCGGTGTATTCGTAGGGTTCGATGCTGCTGGCCTGCATCTGGTAGCCGGCCTCGGCGAGGTCGCTTTCCATCGCCTTCACGCTCATCCTGCCGATGATCCAGAAGGGCTGATAAAGCTCGTCGACTTTTACGCCCTTGCCGCCTCGAACATAGACGATCTGGTTGGACGGCGGTGCCGGCACGTGGATGCAGGCGCCGTAGTAGGGCACCAGCAGGAAGTCGCGAACGGTCTGGCCGTCTTCCTCCACTTCCAGCGGCACGATGTAGCCGGGCATCTTCACTTCCTGGCCGTCCAGCTGCTGTACCACGGGAGCGTTGGGTATCTGCTGCTTCACCGCCGGTCCACTCTCCGAATTGAGTACATCGGAGAGCTTGGACATATCGTGCAGCGGCACTGGCGGCGGGGGCGGCGGTGCGCCCTCGGGGATCAGCTCCGGCCAGCTCAGCTCACGCGGCGCCGCCCAGACGGCGGCGCTGGTGAGCATCAGCAGGAGAAACAGCAGGCGACGCATGGGGCTTTCCTTCAGGGTCTGGCTCGCAGGGGGCTGAATCAGAGGCGGATCGACAGGCCATCGGCCAGCGATTGCCGGTAGGCACGCCACGCCGGTACACAACCGATCAGCAGCGCCGCCAGGAGTATGCCGCCCAGCAGTGACCATTCATAGGCGCTGGGCAGCGCCAATGGCAGGAAGATGCCGTAGTTCGCCTGGACGTACGCCTGGCTGCCGGCGATGCCGGCGTAGAGCAGCCCGATGCCCAGTGCCACGCCCGCCAGCGCCAGGGAGAAGGCTTCCGCCACCAGCAGGCTGAAGATGTGCCAGGGCCGCGCGCCCACCGAGCGCAGGATGGCCATCTCGCGGCGGCGTTCGTTGAGGCTGGTGAGGATGGCGGTGAGCATGCCGATCAGGCCGGTCAGCACCACGAACAGCGAGACCACGAACAGCGCCTTCTCCGCCGTGCCCATCAGCCCCCACAGCTCCTGCAGCGCCACGCCCGGGAGGATCGCCATCAGCGGTTCGCCGTCGTATTCGTTGATCTGCCGCTGCAGAGTGAACGTTGCCACCTTGCTCTTGAGGCCCAGCAGGAAGGCGGTGATCGCCTTGGGCTGCAGGTCCATGCCGCGCGCCTGGTCTTCGCTGACGCGGTCGGCGCCGCGTGCCGGGACGCCGTTCTTCCAGTCAACGTGCAGCGCCTCCATGCCTTGCAGGGAGATGTGCAGGGTGCGGTCCACCGGCGTACCGGTGCGCTTGAGGATGCCGACCACGGTGAACGGCTTGTCGTCGTGCTGCACCAGGCTGATGGTGCTGACGCCGTGGGCCAGGACGATCTTGTCGCCCAGCTTGTAATGCAGGGCCTGCGCGACTTCCGCGCCGAGCACCACGTCGAACAGGTCCTGGCCGAACGGTTTGCCCTCTGCCAGCTCCAGCGTCTGCCCGCGGCCGAAACGGTAGTGCTCGAAGTAGCCGGTGTCGGTGCCCATGACGCGATAGCCGCGGTGCGAATCGCCCAGGGAGATCGGGATGGCCCACTTCACCAGCGGGCTGTGGGTCACCGTCTCGTAGCTTTCCCAGCGGATGTTGTTGGTGGCATTGCCGATGCGGAATACCGAGTAGAGCAGCAGGTTCACCGAGCCGGAGCGGGCGCCGACGATCAGGTCGGTGCCGGAGATGGTGCTGGCGAAGCTGGCCTTGGCCTCTGTGCGTACGCGCTCCACCGCCAGCAGCAGGCAGGCGGAGAGGGCGATGGCGAAGATGGTCAGCAGGGCGGTGAAGCGGCGGTTGGACAGGCTGGCGAGCGCCAGGCGCAACAGGTACATGCTCAGATTCCCGGAGCGCGGGCGGCGCGGTTGAGGTCGGTCAGCGACAGGCTGCGATCGAACAGGGTCGCCAGGCTCTGGTCGTGGCTGACGAACAGCAGGCTGGCGCCGGCCTCGCGGCATTCGGCGAACAGCAATTGGAGGAAGGCTTCGCGGGCGTCGGCGTCCAGCGCCGAGGTCGGTTCGTCGGCGATCACCAGTTCCGGCTGGCCGATCAGCGCGCGGGCGGCGGCGACGCGCTGCTGCTGGCCGATCGACAGGCTGTCGGCGCGGCGTTCGATCAGCGCCGCATCGCCCAGGCCCAGATGTTTGAGCAGCGCCTCGGCGGCCTTGGCCACGCTGCCGTGGCGCAGGGTCGCGCGCTCGGCGCGGCTGTGGGAGAAGTGACAGGGCAGCTCGACGTTTTCCCGCACTGAAAGGAACGGCAGCAGGTTGAACTGCTGGAAGATGTAGCCGGTGTGATCGACGCGAAAATGATCGCGGCGCGAAGGCTTCATCTGCGCGATGTCTTCGCCGAGCAGCTTCACGCTGCCGCGCTGGGGGCGCTGCACGCCGCCGAGCAGGCCGAGCAGGGTGGTCTTGCCGCTGCCGGACGGGCCCTTGAGGAACAGGGTCTCGCCACGGGCCAGGGTGAAGGCCGGGATGTCCAGCAGCTCCGCCTGGCCGGGCCAGGCGAAGCCGAGGTTGTCGAGTTCGAGCAGTGCGGTCATTTCAGAGCGTCGTGATCAGAAGTTCAGGGTCGGGTTGGCGGCGGTCAATTCTGCACCTTGCTGGCCGCTCGGGCCGATCAGTTGTACCTGAATCTTCTGGGTCGCCGGGAAGCGTTTGAACAGCGGCGCGAAATCGAGGGTGGCGAGATCCTGCGGCTGGGCGCAGGTCAGCTGGTAGTGGGCGTCGATGTCGGCGTGTTGGTGACCTTCGTGTTCGTCGTGGTCGCCATCTGCATGTTCGTGGTCATGATCGTGGTCTTCCGCCTTGGGCGCATCGCCGAACAGCGGGCTGGAAAGCTCCACCGACTGCACGCTGCATTTTGCCGAGACGGGCAGGGCGAGCAGTTGCAGCGGCTGCTTGAGCTGGGCCTGCACGGCGGCAACCGTGGCCTTGTCGGCGTCGCTGGTGGCGGTGTGCTCGAAGCCGACGAAGTTCATCGCCGGGCTGTCCATCTCCAGTTCCAGGGTCTTGCCGTCGAGGGCGACGTTGAGCTGGGCGACGCCATGCTCGTGCTTGCCGAGGCTGCCGTGTTCATGTTCGTCGTGGGCCTGGGCGGCGAGGGGCAGCAGGGCGACAGCGAGGAGCAGGGGGCGCATGGGAAACTCCGGTCTGTTGAATGATTTTGTTACGTTATAACAGATTAATTATTAACGCCAGCTTAGCGTTCATTTGGCGCGACGCCTGCACCGTGGGAGCATGCGCGAAAGGCCGCGAGGAGAAGGGCGATGCTGAGAATCAAGGGCACCATCGGCGACTGGCCGGTGGACCTCACCGTGGAGATGGACGACGCCGACTGGGCGCGGCTGGCGCAGAACCTGCCGGCTGCCGCTGTGGCGCCGGTGGCCGCTGCCGTGCCGGCGCCCGCAGCGGGCGCGCCAGTGGATCAGCTGTGGCTGGCCGCGCAGGACCTGCTGCGCCGCAGTGGCAGCAGCGAGGGACCGCAACTGCTGGATGAGCTGGCGGCGCTGGCGGGGAGTTCAGGGGCGGCGAAGGGGCTGCTGGTGCGCCTGCGGCACAGTCCGAAGGTGAAGATCGAGGTGCACGAGGGTGTGCAGGTCTTCAACTGGATCGAGGAGTAGAAGCCTTCGCGGCCTGCTCTGGTAGGGCGAGTAACGCGCCAGCGTTATCCGCCGCGAATTTGATGGCGGATAACCTGTTCCAGGTTATGCGCCCTACGGTTCGGGAGGCCTCTGCGCTGGGGGAAAGCGCTGGCACGGACCGAGCCCATGCCGCCATGAAAAAGGGCGCCTTGCGGCGCCCTGTTTATCAGTACAACACGTTCGCCAGTTTGCGCCGGTAGGCGATCACCAGCGGATGGTCGTTGCCCAGCAGGTCGAACACCTGGACCAGCGTCTTGCGCGGCAGGTCCTCGCCGTAGCTGCGGTTGCGCACGAACAGCTTGAGCAGGGCGTCCAGCGCCGCCTCGTACTGCTGGCGGGCCAGTTGCTGGACGGCCAGTTGGTACGTGGCTTCGTCGTCGTTGGCGTCGGCGGCCAGGCGGGTCTTCAGTGTGGCGGCGTCGGGCAGGTCGGCAGCCTGGCGCAGGAAGGTCAGCTGGGCCTTGGCGGCGGCCAGTGCCTGCTTGTGCTCGTCGCTCTTCACTGCGTCGAGCACGGTCTCGGCTTCACCCATCTCGCCGCGCTCGGCGAGGCAACGGGCGTAGAGGATCAGCGCGGCGGCGTTGGTGTTGTCTTCGCCCAACAGCACCTTGAGTTGTGCCTCGGCTTCGGCAAAGCGGCCTTCGTTGAAGGCGTTCTGCGCCAGTTCCAGTGGATTGTCGGCGGCCGGAGCGGGTGGCTGTACGTGCTGCTCGAGCATCTGGCGGATCGCCGATTCGGGCTGCGCGCCGGCGAAGCCATCCACCGGCTGGCCGTCCTTGAACAGCACCACGGTGGGCAGGCTGCGGATGCCGAAGCGCATCACGATGTCCTGCTCGATGTCGCAGTTGACCTTGGCCAGCAGCAACTCGCCCTGGTAGGACTCGGTGATCTGCGCCAGCAGCGGCATCAGCGCCTTGCACGGGGCGCACCAGTCGGCCCAGAAGTCCACCAGGACCGGCTTGTGGAAGGAGTTCTCGATGACGACCTGATCGAAGTTGGCGATGCTGGCGTCGAAGATGTAAGGCGTATCGCTCATGGGGAATCTCGAATCGAGTGGGGCGATGAAGGTGGTTGCCACTATAAGTGGGGGCGCTGCCTGACGGAAACAACCCACACGCTGGCGCCGGCATTCCCTGTAGGAGCGCCCCATGGGCGCGATCGCGGGCATGGCCCGCTCCTGCAATGGCGCACCCGTCGCGCATTGAGCGTAGGACTGTATCCGAGATGGTTTGCCCCGCCGCGCCGGCGCTACCCGCGGCGCGCGTGATAGAGGCTGACGTGGCGGAATTCGGCCGGCTCGGCCAGGTCCGGCCAGGTGCAGCCGTCGAGAATACCCAGGCGCTGGTACAGCGGATGGCTGAAGTCGCGGACCCGCGAGTCGGCGACCAGGGCCTCGCGGCCACGGCTGAGGAATTCGTCCAGCAGCGGCAGGTTGGCGCGGTCGTAGAGCACGTCGGCGACGATGATCAGGTCGTAGCGGTCTTGCTCCTGGAAGAAGTCCGCCGAATAGCTCAGCTCCACACCGTTCAGCTCGGCGTTGGCGCGGCAGGCGTCCAGCGCCAGTGGGTCGAGGTCGCAGGCCACCACTTCGGCGGCACCGGCCTTGGCCGCGGCGATGGCGGCGATGCCTGAGCCTGCGCCGAAATCCAGTACGCGCTTGCCGCGCACCCACTCGGGTTTCTCGGCCAGCCAGTGCGCCAGCACCAGGCCGCTGGCCCAGCAGAAGCACCAGTAGGGCGGTTCTTCGAGGATGCGCCGGGTTTCGTCGGGGCTGAACTCGCGGTCCATGTTCTGCGCGTCGATCAGCCAGAGGCGGATGTCGGTGCCCGGCAAGGTTTCGGCGGACAGGCGCGCGTCGCCGAGCAGTTCACCGAGGGCTGTCTGCAGGGAAAGCGGTGGCGTCACGGCGCGCGCTCCAGGCGCAGCTCGCCGAGGGCGCGGGTTTCCGGCTGGGTGATGCGCACCGGCGGCAGGCGCCAGGCCAGCTGGCCGGACTGCGAGACGCGGCCATGCAGTTCGACGCGGGCGCCGGCCGGGAAGGATTCCGGATTGAACACCACGCGGAACGGCAGGGCCTGGCCGGTGGCAATCATCTTCTCGCTGGAGAGCAACTGCTGCGGGCGGTCGCGCTGGTCGATCACCAGCAGCGCCAGTTCCACTTCGCTGCCGGCTGGCAGGAAGCCCTGGGAGCTGCTGAGCTGGCCGCTGAGGGCGCGCATGTTGGCCGGCACGGGCTCGTCCAGCGGGGAAGTCGATTTCTTCGTGACGGCGACTGGCTGGGTGACCGGCGCGGGCTTCTCGCTGGCGCAGGCGGCCAGCAGGACGGTAAGGGACAGGCAGAGCAGGCGGGCGAACATGGCGGGCTCCATCGCAACAGATTCCAGGCGGGCGCCTATATAGCCTAATGCCTGCGGCGTGTCTCGTGGGAGCGGGGTTTCTTCGGCCAGTCGATGCGCTACCATGAGCCTCTTACCTTTCCTGACTGCCCAAGACTCGCCATGCACTGTCCTTTCTGCGGCGCCCACGACACCAAAGTCATCGATTCGCGCCTGGTCGCCGAGGGCGACCAGGTCCGCCGGCGCCGTGAGTGCCTGAACTGCGGCGAGCGTTTCACCACCTTCGAGACCGCCGAGCTGGTCATGCCGCGCCTGATCAAGCAGGACGGCAGCCGCCAGCCCTTCGACGAGGACAAGCTGCGCGCCGGAATGCAGCGTGCGCTGGAGAAGCGTCCGGTGAGCATCGAGCGACTCGAGGAGGCGATGGCGCACATCAAGCACAAGCTGCGCGCCACCGGCGAGCGCGAGATCAAGTCGCGGGTGCTGGGCGAGCTGGTGATGGCCGAACTGCAGAAGCTCGATGAGGTTGCCTATATCCGCTTCGCCTCGGTGTACCGCCGCTTCCAGGACCTCAACGAGTTCCGCGAGGAAATCGAGCGCCTGGCTCGCGAGCCGTCGAAGGAATGAGTGGCATGGATGAGTTCTGGATGGCCCGCGCCATCGAGCTGGCGCGCAAGGGCTGGTACACGACCCATCCCAACCCGCGCGTCGGCTGTGTCATCGTCCGCGATGGCGAGGTGGTCGGTGAAGGCTGGCACGTGCGCGCCGGCGAGCCCCACGCGGAAGTCCACGCCCTGCGCCAGGCTGGCGACAAGGCCCGTGGCGCCACCGCCTACGTCACCCTGGAGCCCTGCAGCCATTTCGGCCGCACGCCGCCGTGCGCCGATGCGCTGATCGGCGCCGGACTCGCTCGCGTAGTCGCGGCCATGCAGGACCCGAACCCGCAGGTCGCCGGCAGCGGCATGAAGCGCATTGCCGAAGCGGGCATCGAAGTGCGCTCCGGCGTGCTGGAAAACGAAGCCCGCGCGCTGAACCAGGGCTTCCTCAAGCGCATGGAAACCGGCTTGCCGTTCGTCCGCGTGAAGCTGGCGATGAGCCTGGACGGCCGCACCGCCATGGCCAGTGGCGAGAGCCAGTGGATCACCGGCCCAGCCGCGCGCCGCGCCGTGCAGCGCCTGCGCGCGCAAGCCAGCGTGGTGCTGTCTGGTGCCGATACGGTGCTGACCGATGACGCCCGCCTCACCGTACGCCCGGACGAGCTGGGCTTGGACGCCGATCTGGCTGAACTGGCCTCCCGGCGCCAGCCGCTGCGCGTGCTGATCGACGGCCGCCTGCGGGTGCCGCTGACCGCTACCTTCTTCCAGGCCGGTCCGGCGCTGGTGGTGAGCACCCAGGACGATCCGAACTACGCCGTGGTCGGCCACGAACTGCTGAACCTCGCCGGCCTCGACGGCCAGGTCGACCTGATGGCGCTGCTGGCCGAACTCGGCCGCCGAGGCGTCAACGAGGTGCTGGTGGAGGCTGGTCCACGCCTGGCTGGAGCCTTCGCCCGCCTCGGTCTGGTGGACGAGTACAGCATCTTCATGGCGCCCAAGCTGCTCGGCTCCTCCGCGCGCCCGCTGCTGGAGCTGCCGCTGGAGCGCATGAGCGAATCCCGCGAGCTGAAGATCGTCGACATCCGCGCAGTGGGAGACGACTGGCTGGTCACGGCCAGACCGCTGTGATGGCGCGCTGGCGCCACTGACTTCGGCTTGCCGCCGGGCGCGGAGCGATCAATAGGAAGCTTCCGACTTGCGCCGGCCTGTGGTAAAACGCCACACGCGGTCGACGCTGTAACGACCGCGATTGACGTTCTCAGGGCGGGGTGCAAGTCCCCACCGGCGGTAATGGCGCGCAATGCGCCTAGCCCGCGAGCGCCTGTCCAGACCGGTTCGCCGGATGGCCAGGGTCAGCAGACCCGGTGTGATTCCGGGGCCGACGGTAATAGTCCGGATGAAGAGAGAACGGGATGAGCCATCGGGGCGTGCCTGCGCGCGTCCGTGAAATCCCTTCGATCGATACGCCCTGTTTTTTAACCAAAACAGGAGTTCGCCACATGCATCATCTTTCCCAGTTGGCTACGCGGCCTTGCCGGCCAGCGGCCTTTGCCGTGCGGGAGGCCTCATGTTCACCGGCATAATCGAATCCATCGGCACCATCGCATCCATCACCCCGAAAGGCGGTGACGTGCGCCTGTACGTGAAGACCGGCAAGCTCGACCTCGCCGACGTCAAGCTCGGCGACAGCATCGCGGTCAACGGCATCTGCCTGACGGCGGTGGAACTGCCCGGCGACGGCTTCTGGGCCGACGTCAGCCGCGAGACCCTCGCGCGCACCGCCTTCGCGCAGCTCAAGATCGGCAGCCGGGTGAACCTGGAAAAAGCCCTGACGCCGACCACCCGCCTGGGCGGCCACCTGGTCAGCGGCCACGTCGACGGCGTCGGCGAGATCGTCAAGCGCGAGGAAAACGCCCGCGCCATCCAGTTCACCGTGCGCGCACCGCGTGAGCTGGCCAAGTACATCGCGCTCAAGGGCTCGATCACCGTGGACGGCACCAGCCTGACGGTGAACGCGGTCAACGGCGCCGAGTTCGAGCTGACCATCGTCCCGCACACCGTGCAGGAGACGATCATGGCGGACTACCGCGGTGGTCGCCTGGTCAACCTCGAAGTCGACCTGCTGGCGCGCTACCTGGAGCGCCTGCTGCTCGGCGACAAGGCGGCGGACCCCGCCGCCGGCGCTGGCGGCATCACCGAAGCATTCCTGGCCGAAAACGGCTTCATGAAACACTGATAAGGCTCTTCCCCGTATGGCACTCAACAGCATTGAAGAACTGCTCGACGACATGCGTCAGGGCAAGATGGTCATCCTCATGGATGACGAGGACCGCGAGAACGAAGGCGACCTGATCATCGCCTCCGAGTGTGTCCGCACCGAAGACATTAACTTCATGGCCCGCTTCGCCCGTGGCCTGATTTGCATGCCGATGACCCGCGAGCGCTGCGAGCGCCTGGGCATCCCGCTGATGGTGCAGCGCAACGGTTCCGGCTTCGGCACCAAGTTCACCGTCTCCATCGAGGCCGCTGAAGGCGTCACCACCGGCATCTCCGCCGCTGACCGCGCCCGCACCGTGCAGGCCGCCGCCGCGAAGAACGCGGTTGCCGCCGACATCGTCAGCCCCGGGCACATCTTCCCGCTGATGTCGCAGCCCGGCGGCGTACTGGCTCGCGCCGGTCACACCGAAGCGGCCTGCGACCTGGCGCGCATGGCAGGTTTCGAGCCGTCCGGCGTGATCTGCGAGATCATGAACGACGACGGCACCATGGCCCGTCGCCCGGAACTGGAAGAGTTCGCCCAGCAGCACGGCATCAAGATCGGCACCATCGCCGACCTGATCCACTACCGCCTGATCCACGAGCGCACCGTCGAGCGCCTCGCCGAGCAGCCGCTGGATACCGAACTGGGCCAGTTCAAGCTGATCACCTACCGCGATTCCGTGGAAGGCGACGTGCACCTGGCGCTGACCCTGGGCAACGTCTGCCCGGAAGAGCCGACCCTGGTGCGTGTGCATAACCCCGACCCGCTGCGCGACCTGCTGATGGTCAACCAGGCGGGCCGCTGGAGCCTGCGCGCGGCCATGGCCAAGGTGGCCGAGGCCGGCACCGGCGTGGTCCTGCTGCTGGGTCACCAGGTCGGCGGCGACGATCTGCTGGCGCATGTCCGCGAGATCACCAATACCCCGGCGCCCGTGCAGAAGCCGACCACCACCTACAGCACCGTGGGTGCCGGTTCGCAGATCCTGCGCGACCTGGGCGTTCGCAAGATGCGCCTGATGTCGGCACCGATGCGCTTCAACGCGATATCCGGTTTCGACCTGGAAGTTGTAGAATACCTGCCCGCTGAATGAACCTCGCCGCCGTGCCCTGGCACGGCGGTGCCGTTCTTCTACCCTATTTGCGGAGCGCCACAGTGACGCTCCGGCTCTTTAACAGTGAGACTTGCCCATGACCCTGAAGACCATCGAAGGTACCTTCATCGCCCCCAAAGGCCGCTTTGCCCTGGTGGTTGGCCGCTTCAACAGCTTCGTGGTGGAAAGCCTGGTGGAAGGCGCTATCGACGCGCTGGTGCGCCACGGCGTCGCCCAGAGCGAAATCACCGTGATCCGTGCTCCGGGCGCCTTCGAAATCCCGCTGGTAGCGCAGAAAGTCGCCCAGCGCGGCGAGTTCGACGCCATCATCGCCCTCGGCGCGGTGATCCGTGGCGGCACCCCGCACTTCGAATACGTTGCTGGTGAGTGCACCAAGGGTCTGGCGCAGGTTTCCCTGCAGTTCGGCGTGCCGGTCGCCTTCGGCGTGCTGACGGTCGACTCCATCGAACAAGCCATCGAGCGCTCCGGCACCAAGGCCGGCAACAAAGGCGCCGAAGCTGCCCTGTCCGCCCTGGAAATGGTGAGCCTGCTGTCGCAGCTGGAGGCCAAGTGAGCACCCAGGACGGCAACAACGCCCCGGCAAAGCCCGCCAAGCCGAACAAGATCGCCATGCGTCGCAAGGCCCGCAGCCTCGCGGTGCAGGCCCTGTACTCCTGGCAGATGGCTGGTCAGCCGCTCAACGAGATCGAGGCGACCTTCCGTACCGACAACGATTTCAGTGATGTCGACGGTGCCTACTTCCACGAGATCCTGCACGGCGTACCGCGCCTGAAGACCGATCTGGACGAGGCGTTCGCTCCCTGCCTGGACCGTGCGCTGGAAGAGATCGACCCGGTGGAGCTGGCCATCCTGCGCCTGGCCACCTACGAGCTGCGCAATCGCCTGGACGTGCCGTACAAGGTCGTCATCAACGAAGGTATCGAGCTGGCCAAGACCTTCGGCGCCACCGACGGACACAAGTTCGTCAACGGCGTGCTGGACAAGCTCGCTCCGCGCCTGCGCGCCGCCGAACTGCGTGGCGCCAAGCGCTGAGGCATGGGTGAGTTCGAGCTGATCCGTCGCTACTTCGCCTCGGCCGCCTGTGCGGCCGGCGGCGAGGCAGTGGCATTGGGGATCGGCGACGACTGCGCGCTCCTCGCGCCCAAGGCCGGCGAACAGCTGGCGATCTCCACCGACACCCTGGTCGTCGGCGTGCATTTTCCCGCCGTCTGCGATCCCTTCCTGCTTGGCCAGCGTGCCCTGGCGGTGTCCGCCAGCGACCTGGCGGCCATGGGCGCCGCGCCCATCGGCTTCACCCTTGCCCTGACCCTGCCCGAGGCCGACCCGGCCTGGCTGGAAGGTTTCGCCCGTGGCCTGAACCAGAAGGCGCAGGAATGCGCGCTGGTGCTGATCGGCGGCGACACCACCCGTGGCCCGCTGGCGATGACCGTCACCGTATTCGGCGGGGTGCCCGCCGGGCAGGCGCTGACCCGCGCCGGTGCGCGGCCGGGCGACCTGCTCTGCGTTGGTGGCCCGCTGGGCGAAGCGGGCGGGGCGTTGCCGCTGGTACTGGGCGAGATGACCGCGGAACCGTCCGTCGCCGAGCCGCTGCTGGCGCGCTACTGGTCGCCGCAGCCGCAGCTGGACTTCGGCCAGGCGCTGCGCGGCAAGGCCACCGCGGCGCTGGATATTTCCGACGGGCTGCTCGCCGACTGCGGACACATCGCCCGCGCCTCTGGCGTGGCGCTCATCGTCGAAGCCGACAAGCTGCCGGAAAGCCCGGCGCTGGAAACCCTGCTGGGCGCCGAGCGCGCGCAGCAGCTCAAGCTGGGCGCCGGTGACGACTACGTGCTCGCCTTCACCCTGCCTGCCGAGCATCTGCCGGCACTTTCGGCGAACTGGCCGGCCCTGCGCGTGGTCGGTAGGGTGGAAGCCGGTTCGGGCGTACGCGTGCTCGATGGCGCTGGTGCCGACATCACGCCGCATCAGGGCGGCTACCTGCATTTCATGGAGTGACCGTGACAGAACACCCCAACCAGGCCCCGGCCCAACCCGTACCCCATTCGGTATGGAGCAATCCCTGGCACTTCCTGGCCTTCGGCTTCGGCTCGGGCACCCTGCCCAAGGCGCCGGGCACCTGGGGTTCGCTGGTTGCGCTACCCTTCATACCACTCTGGCAGATGCTGCCGGACTGGGGTTACTGGCTGATGCTGGGCGTCACCATGCTGTTCGGCTTCTGGCTGTGCGGCAAGGTTGCCGACGACCTGCGCGTGCACGATCACGAAGGCATCGTCTGGGACGAGATGGTCGGCATGTGGATCACCCTCTGGCTGGTGCCGGAAGGCTGGTGGTGGCTGCTGGTCGGGTTCGTGGTGTTCCGCATCGTCGACATTTCCAAGCCCTGGCCGATCAGCTGGATCGACCGCAACGTCCATGGCGGCGTCGGCATCATGCTCGACGATGTGCTGGCCGGCGTTTTTGCCTGGCTGGTGATGCAAGGCCTGACATGGGGTTGGGCCCACTGGCTGATCTGAGGAAGATCGATGCGCCGACTGCTGTGCCTGCTCCTCTGCCTGTGCTGGCTGCCGGCGACTTCCCTGACGTCGGCCCTGGCCTCTGACAAGGCCGCCGAAGCGCCTGCCGGGCTGCCCGCGGAAGTCCGGGTGGTCAGCGAAGTCTGGGTCAACTACAGCCAGGCAGACGGGAGTGGCCTGGCCTGGGATCTGCTGCGGGCCATCTACGAACCCGAAGGTGTGCGCCTGAGCCTGCGCAGCGAGCCCTACGTGCGCTCGGTCGGGCTGGTGCAGCGCGGCGAGGCGGACGCCTGGGTCGGTTCCTACCGCAACGAAATCGATCACATCATCTATCCGCACTGGCCCTATGACGTCGATCCGATCGGCGCGCTGGGCCTGAAGACTTCTCCCCAGCCGACCCTGGCCACGCTCGACCGCTACCGCCTGGCGTGGATGCGCGGCTATGCGTTCGACCGCTACCTGGACCACCTCAAGCAGCGCAACGAGCTGCAACGGCGCAGCTCGGCCCTGCCAATGCTCGACGGCCACCGCATCGACTACTTCATCGACGCGCGGCCCGAGCTGGAAGAGATGATCGAGGCCAGGGGCGTTGATGCCAGCGAGTACCACATCACCGATATCGGCACCATTGCGCTGTATCTTGGCTTCGCCAACAACGACCGTGGGCGGGCATTGGCGAAACTCTATGATTCACGCATGCAGGTGCTTTACCGCAGCGGCGAGCTGGAACGCATCTTCGCCCGCTGGCACTGGCCTTACGCCCCGCTGAAACCGCTGCTGCCGCCCAAGGAGTGATCGCCATGCGCCTGTCCGCCCTGATCTGCCTGTCTCTCTGCTCCTTCGCTGCCGTAGCGGCGCCTCAGGTGCAGGTGGTGGGGCTGTTCCCCGGTGCCGCGGTGCTCAGCATCGATGGCCAGCGCAAGCTGGTGAAGGTCGGCCAGACCGGCCCGGAAGGCGTGCAGGTGGTCAGTGCCGACAGCCACAAGGCGGTGCTGCGCGTGGGCGGCGTCGAGCAGACCTATGAGTTGAGCCGCGAGTACAACACGGCCGGCTATGCCACGCCGGCCGCGCACGCCGAGACCAGCATCGCCCGCGGAACCGGCGGCCATTACTGGGTGGCCGGCACGATCAACAACCAGAATGCGCAGTTCCTGGTGGACACCGGCGCGACCTCGATCGCCATGAACGAAGGTCAGGCCCGGCGCCTGGGGCTGGATTACCGCGCCGGCGGTACGCCGATGATGGCCTCCACCGCCAGCGGCACGGCCAAGGGCTGGCGGGTGACGCTCAATAGCGTGAAGCTCGGCGGCGTCGAGGTGCTGGGGGTCGAGGCGGTGGTGCTCGAAGGCGACTTCCCCACCGAAATCCTGCTGGGCATGAGCTACCTCAACCGCGTCGGCTGGCGCGAAGACCAGGGCATGATGTACATCCAGGCCAAGCACTGAGCCCGTAGTCTGCAGTCCCCGTGACTTCTATCAAAAGCATCGATGCTTATCTTGCAGAATTCGCAATGACGGTGCGGCCGGCGCAGCTGTTACAATCCCGGTCCTCCTTCCTTAGATAAATCTTTCAGGAGTTTCCGGTGTCTGTCGTTTTCGTCGCCGCCTCCAAGCTGCCCACCCCCTTCGGCGAATTCACCATGCATGGCTTCCTCGACGAGGAAACCGGCAAGGAACACGTCGCCCTGACCATGGGCAAGCTCGACGACGGCCAGCCGGCGCTGGGGCGTCTGCATTCCGAGTGCCTCACCGGCGATGCGCTGTTCAGCCTGCGTTGCGACTGCGGTTTCCAGCTCGAGGGCGCGCTGTCGGCCATCGCCAAGGAAGGTCGCGGCGTCCTGTTGTACCTGCGCCAGGAAGGCCGTGGCATCGGCCTGCTCAACAAGATCCGCGCCTACGCCCTGCAGGACGAAGGTGCCGATACCGTGGAAGCCAACCTGGCCCTGGGCTTCGGCGCCGACCAGCGTGACTACGCCATGTGCCTGCCGATGCTCAAGCACCTGGGCGTCTGCTCGCTGCGGCTGATGACCAACAACCCGCGCAAGGTGAAGGCGCTGGAAGGCTATGGCCTGACCGTTGCCGAGCGCGTGCCGCTGCAGAAGGGCCTGAACCCGCACAACAAGCGTTACCTGCAGACCAAGGCAGGAAAGCTGGGCCACATGCTGGGCAACATGCATCAGGGCGAAGCCGAGGCCGAGGCATCCGCTTCGTGAATCGCGCCGCTGCCCGGCGCCGGCTGAATCTGCTCTGGTGGTTGCTGCTGGCGCTCGCGCTGGCGCCGCAGCACCTGATGCTGGCGCTGGTGGGCGAAGCGCCCGGGCCGGAGTCGCTGGCCACGCCGGTGTTCGTCGTCGGCCTGCTGTCGATGTTCCTCACCCTGCCGCTGTTCCGCCGCTACAAGCATGCGCTGATTGCCACCGGCAAGGCCCGTGACGGCGTGGATGAACCCGCCGCCTGGCAGGCGCTGGGCGCCGCGCAGCGCCGTGGCGCGTTGGTCGGCAGCCTGCCGGCCTGGATCGGCGCCCTGGCGGTGCTGGTCGACCTGCATGGCGTGCCCGTCCTGCTGCTGGGCTTCGCCAGCCTGGTCATCCTCTGGCTGTACCGCCTGCCGCGCCAACTGGCCTGATGCGCCGTTTCCTCTGCCTGCTCCTGCTGCTTGCCGGCCCGCCGGTCGCGGCGGCGGAACGGGTGGTGAGCCTCGCGCCTTCACTCACCGACATGGTCCTCGAACTGGGCGCCGCCGACCGGCTGGTCGGTCTGCTCGATGGCGGGCCGCGCGCGGAATCCCTGAAAGACCTGCCGTCCGTCGGCCGCTACGGCCAGGTCAACCTCGAACAGATTCTTGCCCTGCAGCCTGACCTGCTGCTGGTCTGGCCTGGAGCCGTGCCCGAAGCGCAGCTGCAGCGTCTACAGGCTGTGGGCATCCCGGTCTATGTGGCCGATCCGCACCGTCTGGAGGATATCGCCCGACAGTTCCGCGAGCTGGGCGAGCGACTGGGGAGGGCGGAAAAGGGCCGTGAACTGGCGGAAACCTTCGATTCGGGCATGGCGCAGCTGCGGGCGCAGTACCGCCGCGAGCAGCCGCTCAAGGTGTTCTATCAGGTGTGGGATCGCCCGCTCTATACCGTCGGTGGCCAGCAGATCATCAGCGAGGCGCTGGAGGTTTGCGGGGGCCGCAACCTGTTCGCCGATCTTGACCTGCCCGCGCCGCAGGTTGGCCAGGAAGCGGTATTGGCGCGCGATCCCCAGGTGATCCTGGCGGCCAGCGACGACCAACTGCGCAGCTGGACCGGCATGCAGCAACTCAGCGCCACGCGGCTCAAGCAGCTCTGGGTGGTGCCGGATCGCAACCTGGAGAAACCGAGCTTCGCGATGCTCGACGCGACCGAGAAGCTCTGTCGGTTGCTGGCCGGGGCCAAGGCCAACGACTGAGCTGGCCGGGGTTCGCGAGCAAGCTCGCTACGAAAAGCCACACCAGTGCGCCCGGCCGACTGTAGCGAGCTTGCTCGCGAACAGCCGTGCACAGGTACTTCCCCTGACGCCACCCTCGTAGGGCGCATAACGCCTAAGGCGTTATCCGCCGCGGCGGCGGATAACCCGTTCCGGGTTATGCGCCCTACGAGGTGGTGGCTCAGAACCCTTCCAGCACGATCTTGCCCTTGGCCGTGTTGCTTTCCAGCAGCGCGTGGGCGCGGCGCAGGTTGGCGGCGTCGATCCTGCCGAAGTGCTCGCCCAGGGTGGTCTTCAGCACGCCGCTGTCGATCAGCCCGGCCACTCGCTGCAGCAGCTTGTGCTGCTCGATCATGTCGTCGGTCTGGAACATCGAGCGGGTGTACATGAACTCCCAGTGCAGCGACAGGCTCTTCTGCTTGAGCAGGCGCACGTCGAGGTTCAGCGGGTCGTCGATCAGCGCCAGGCGGCCCTGCGGGCGCAGGCTGGCGACGATCTCGGCGAGGTGTTCCTCGGTCTGGTTCAGGCTGGCCACGTGGGTGACTTCGCCGACGCCGATGCGCTTGAGTTCTTCGCTCAGCGGCTTGCGGTGATCGATCACGTGGTGCGCGCCGAGGTTGCGCACCCATTCCTGGGTTTCCGGACGCGAAGCGGTGCCGATCACGGTCATGCCGGTGAGCTGGCGCGCCAGCTGGGTGAGGATCGACCCGACACCGCCGGCGGCGCCGACGATCAGCAGGCTCTGTCCGGCGCTGGCCTTGCCTTCGGCTACCTGCAGGCGGTCGAACAGCAGTTCCCAGGCGGTGATGGTGGTCAGCGGCAGGGCGGCTGCGTGGGCGAAATCCAGGCTCTGCGGCATCGGGCCGACGATACGCTCGTCCACCAGCTGCAGCTCGGCGTTGCTGCCGGGGCGGGTCAGGTCGCCGGCGTACCAGACCTTGTCGCCCGGCTTGAACAGGCTGACCTCGCTGCCCACCGCGCGAACCACGCCGGCGGCGTCCCAGCCCAGCACCTTGTACTGGCCTTCGGCGGGCTGGGCGCGCTGGCGCACCTTGGTGTCCACCGGGTTGACGGAGATGGCGCGTACTTCCACCAGCAGGTCGCGTGGGCCGGGCGTGGGCTCGGGCAGCTGGATGTCGAGCAGGGAATTGGCGTCGTTGCTGGGCAGGCTCTGGGTATAGCCGATGGCTTTCATGGGAATTCCTATGCGTTCGAGGCGATCAGTCGATGCGGTTCATCAGGCGGATATCGAGTTCCGCCAGATCGGGTTCGGCGGCCTTCACGAAGGCCTGGAAGTGCGGACTGGCTTCGTGCTCGGCCAGGGCTTCCTCATCGCGCCACTGCTCGATCATGTAGATCAGCTCGGCGTCCTTGATGTCGCGGTGCAGGTCGTACTGCAGGCAGCCGGCCTCGGCGCGGGACGGCGCGAGCATGCCGTGCAGGCGCTCCTGCAGGCTGTCGGCGCGGCCGGGCTTGGCGCGAATGATGGCGATCAGGGTCAGGCTCATCCGGGTATCTCCAGTGGGGCGGGGAAGGTGAGGGCATGCTGCTCTCTTTCGTTGGGAAGAAAAACCGCGTAAGTAGAGAGTCTCTTTCAAAGGATTTTTGAAAATGCTGCGTTTCGACGACCTGCAAATCTTCGTCCGCACCGCCGAGCGCGGCAGCCTTTCCGCCGCCGCCCGCGAGCTGGAGCTGTCGCCGGCGGTGGCCAGCGCAGCGCTCAAGCGCCTGGAAAGCGAGCTGGATGTGCGCCTGTTCGCCCGCTCCACTCGCAGTTTGCGCCTGACCGCCGAGGGCGAGCTGTACCTGGCCCACGCCCGTGCTGCGCTGCAAAGCCTGGACGACGGCCGCCAGCTGCTGGCCGGCGGCAAGAGCGAGATTGCCGGCAACTTCCAGGTCTCGGCGCCGTCGGACTTCGGCCGCAACGTGCTGCTGCCCTGGCTCGACGAATTCCAGGCGCTGCACCCGCGGATGAACCTGCGCCTGCTGATCAGCGACCGCCAGGCCGATCTCTACCGGCAGCCGGTGGACGTGGCTTTCCGTCTCGGCCAGCCGGGTGATTCGAACCTGGTGGCGCTGCCGCTGGCCCCGGACAATCGCCGCGTGCTCTGCGCCGCTCCCGAGTATTTCGCACGCCATGGCAAGCCGACACATCCGGACGAGCTGCACCGGCACAATTGCCTGCTCTACATGCTCGGCGGGCGCGCCCATGAGCGCTGGAGCTTCAGCGACAGCCGCAAGCAGCATGTGGTGGCGGTGCGCGGCGACCGCCTTTGCGACGATGCCGATGTGGTGCGGCGCTGGGCCGTGGCGGGGCAGGGGCTGGTGTACAAGTCCTGGCTGGACGTCGCGGCCGACGTACGCGCCGGTCGGCTGGAAGTGGCGCTGGCGGACTACCTGGGCGAGGCCACGCCGATGAACCTGTTCTGCACCCACCGCGCCCAGCTCAGCCGGGCGGTGACCCAGCTGCGCGAGTTCGTCCAGTTGCGCTGCGCCGAACTGATGCGCGAGCGCCCCTGGACCTGACGCGGGATCAGAGCGGCGTGTAGCGGTGGATCGCCGCGGACAGGCCCCAGGCGCTGGCCACCGCCAGCAGTACCATGGCGGTCGGCAGCAGGCTCCACCAGATGCGCGGCGCCAGGGCCGGCAGCTCGCTGCGGCGCTGGCTTATCCACAGGCTGGCGGCGCATACCGAGGCGCCGAGCAGGGCGCCGGCAATGATGTCGCTGGGCCAGTGGGCTCCCAGGTACACGCGCGACAGCGCGATGCTGGCGGCAGGGATCACCGCCAGCAGCATCCAGGTCAGGCGTACACGTGGGGATTTTTCCCGGCTGGCCAGCACGCCAAGCACCAGGAAGAAGGCGAAGGATGCCGAGCTGTGCCCGCTGGGCATGCTGAAGGCGGACAGCGGGTCGGCGATCACTTCGGGGCGCGCGCGGCTGAACAGGTGCTTGAGGGTGGTGTTGAGCAGGGCGGTGCCGACCATGGTGCCGGCGGCGAAGAACGCATGGCGCCACAGTCGCAGCGCGGCCAGCAGAACAGCCAGCAGCGCGCCGGCGATGAACTGGGTGCGGAAGTCGCCGACGCGGGTGACGGCCACCATCACATCGTCCAGCCAGGCGTGGCGGTGCTCCTGCACCAGCGCCATCAGACCCTTGTCCAGGGCGTCGAGGTGCGGCCAGCCGATCAGCATGGCGATCAGCAGCGCGAAGCAGCCGACGGCGCCGATCAGCGCAGCCTTGCGCTCCTTGCGCAGTTCGGCGTGGATGATCAGGGCCAGCACCGCGGCGACGCAGGCGGCGACCACCCCGGCCTCCGGCCAGAAGCCCTCGGGCAGCGGCAGGCGCATGGCCGCGCCGGTGGCCCAGCCGGGCACCAGGTAGGCGATCGACCAGCCGGCGGCGGCCAGGATGGAGACGGCCAGGAAGCGGCCGAAAGGCATGTCGAGCATGCCGGCGATCATCGGCAGGAACGGCCGCAGCGCACCGATGAAGCGGCCCACCAGCAGGCTGGCGACGCCGTAGCGGTGGAAGAAGCCTTCGGCGGCGGCCATCCATTCCGGATGGTGGCGCAGCACCGGCAGGCGGCGGATGTCCTGGTGGAAGTGGCGGCCGATCCAGTAGGACGACAAATCGCCCAGCAAGCCGCCGAAGAACGCCAGCGCCAGGGTTTCCCCCAGGCCGAGGGCGCCGCTGCCGGCCAGCACGGCGATGGCGAAGAGCATCACCACGCCGGGCAGGATGATGCCAATGACGGCGGCGCATTCGAGGAAGGCGACCAGGAACAGGACCAGGGCGAGCCATTGCGGATGGGTGGCCATCCAGGTGTTGAAGGCGGCGAGATCGATCATCGGAAGGTAGCGTCCTGGGTTCCGAGCAGGTGGTAGTCGTGGCCTTCGACCTGTCCGCGACGCAAAGGGTTGCGCGTGCAGAAGCTGGCGAAGGCGGCGTCGACGAAGCGGTATTGCAGGTGTTCGTCGCGGCCGTGGGGAATGCCCAGGCGCGCGGCCTGGATGACCAGCGAGGGCTGCTCGCCGAGATCGTCGACGAACAGGCGCTTCGGGTCGAAGCGCCGGGCGTCCCAGTCCGGCACCTTCAGGCCCATGGAGCGGCAGAGCAGGGTCTGGCCGGAGCACAGCTTGCCCAGCGCGCGCTCGCTGCCGTCAGCGGCGGGGTTGAGCTGGCGCATGCAGGCCAGGGCGGCGTCTCCGGAGATGCGATCGAGCCAGGGGTGGCCGGACTTGATCAGCACCGCATTGCCCGCACCGCCGGCACTGAAGTTCAGCGAGTCGCCGCCGCGCGCGTAATACATGTAGATGTGCCCGCCATCGAGGAACAGCGCCTTGCGCTTCTCGGTGTAGCCCAGCGAGGCGTGGCTGCCTTTTTCGGCCAGGTAATAGGCCTCGGTCTCGATGATCCGCGCCGACAGCCACAGCTCGCCGACCCGGTGGCGGATCACCTTGCCCAGCAGCTCGCGGGCGACGGTGAGGGCGTCGCGGTTGAAGAAGGCATCCGGCAGCGGGTTCGCATCGGGCCAGGGCAAACTTAGGTTGGGTTCGGCGGGCATCGGATTGTCGCGGTTCTCGGGCCGGTCTTAGGCTGGGGAATCATAACAACAAGATTCTTAAGCATGGCTGAACGGATCCGGGCCGACAGCGCCCACATCACCCCCAGCGCGCATTACACAGGTTACGTCTGGTATCGCCACCAACTGGCCGATCCAGCCTTCGCCACGGCGTTCGGCCGCTGGGTGCATGGCTGCGTGGCGCCGATCAACTGGGGGGCGCGGATCGGCTTCGGGCTGAATATCGAAGACTTCCTGTTACAACGTCACCTGCTGATCGATGCCCGGCTGACCCAGGCCATCGAATTGCGCGGTGTTACCCAGGTGGTGGAGATCGCCTGCGGGCTTTCGCCCCGTGGCCGGCGCTTCCGCGAGCGCTATCCCCAGCTGACTTATATTGAAGCCGACCTGCCGCCGATGGCGGCGCGCAAGTCTGCGCTGCTGCAGGAACAGGGCTGGCTGGACGGCAAGCACCGCGTGCGGGCCGTGGATATCCTTGCCGAACAGGGCGAGCAGAGTCTGGCGGCGCTGTTCTCCGAGCTGGACCGCGACCGCCCGGTAGCGGTGATTACCGAGGGGCTGGTGAACTACTTTCAGCGCCCGGTGATCGAGGGCTTCTGGCGCCGTCTGGCGGCCGCCCTGCGGGTGTTCCCGGAAGCGACCTACCTGACCGAACTGTACCCCGACCTGCGCGAACACCCGCGCTACCGGCAGATCCGCTGGGGCGTCGGGTTGATCGGCCGGCTGACCCGTGGCGGCTATCCGCTGCATTACCGCAGTGCCGGCGAGATCGAGCAGGCGTTCAGCGGCTGCGGGTTCGGTCGGGTATGGGTGCTCGATCCGCAGGTGGATGGTGCGGGGCTGGGGTTGCCCAAGGGGCGGATTCCGAGCCTGGTGCGGGTGATCGAAGCACGGGTGTAGGGCGTACGACCTCTGGTGGTCATACGCCGTCGCGTCTCAAGCCGCGCACGCGCCCTGCTGCATCGGCACCACCATTGCCGCCAGCGCCGCGCTGGCCTGCGGGTCGCCGTGGGCGAAGATGAAGGCCAACCCATCGTCGCAGTAGCGCAGCGGCAGGATATCCAGTTCCGGCAGGCCCGCGGCGGCCAGCTTCCAGCCGCGCGCCGGGCGATCTGCCGGCAGCTCGACGCGGACCAGTCCGCCGAAATACCCCAGCTCCGCCAGCTCGCAGCGCCATTCGCCACCTTCGCCGTTGCGCAGCACGGCGCGGGTGTCGGCCGGCGCCAGGCGCGGTTCGAAGCGGCGTTCCAGGTGCAGCAGCTGCTGGCGCTGGAAGCGTGTGCTACCGGCGGCGCTGCGCGGCAGTGCTTCACCGCGCAGGAACGGGTTGTACAGCCGCGCGCAGGCATCGCGGCGCTCGAACTGGGCCAGGTGGTCGGCGTTGTGGATCAGCGCGAACTCGGCATCCGCGCAGGCGTGGGCAAATTCGGCATGCTCCCAGGGCTGGGTGAAGTGGTCGTACTCGCCGGCCAGCACCAGGGTCGGGCACTGCGGGTGGCGGTCGAAGCCGCCGAAGGCCAGCAGGCGCTGGCTGTTCTGCCGGTAGCGTTCGATCTCCGCCGGGGTCAGGCGCTGCAGTTGGCGCAGCAGGGCCTTGCGGAATACCGGGGAAACGCCCGTATCGGCCAGGCGCAGCGGGTTGATCAGCCCGGTCAGCACGCCGTGGGCGAAAGGTGTCTGCTCGCCCAGCTCCAGGCGCGCCAGGGCCTCCACCAGCAGCGCGCGGGCGCCGGGGCGGCCGAAGGCGGTGATGCCGGCCAGCAGCAGGCGGCCGCAGCGCGCCGGGTGGCGGGCGGCGAACAGCGCGGCCAGCGCCGAGCCGTAGGACAGCCCGATGGGCATCAGCGGCGGCAGCTGCAGGGTTTGCGCAAAGGCGGCGATCAGGTCGGCCAGGTCCTCCAGGCTCAGCTCTGGCGCCAGTTGCAGGTTGCCGCCCTGGCTGGGCAGGTCGAGCAGGATCACCGGGTGCCCGGCGAGCAGCTCCGAGACCTCGCTGGCGAAGGAGCGGAAGCTCTGGAACGCGCCGCCCAGCAGCAGGACCGGCGGGCGGGTGTCATCCTCCCGTGAAGAGAAGGCCTGGTAGTGCAGTTGCCAACCGTCCAGTTCCAGCACCGCCGGGGCGGTGGTCAGGGACTGGGCGCTGTAATCGGTGCGATAGCGCATGGCAGTTCTCCGGCGGTGGACCGCCTCTTGTTGTTCTTCCCTGGCGTGCCTCCCTGGCAATGCGAACGCTGCGGGGGCAATGAGCCATGCTTGCAAAGTAACCAGCCGATACGAATTTGTTTACCCAACCTTCGGGCGGCAGGGAGAGGCGGGGAGTGTCGGATGTAACCGGCGGGCGGGGGATGACGGGCGCTGGCGTTACGCGAAGCGCGTCGCTGACCGGCCGGCTGCTGTGGCTGGCCGCTGAGGGCGCGCTCCCGCTATACTTGCGCATTTCCCTCACGCAGACGCGTTAGATCATGACCGAGTCCGTTCTCGACTATATGAGCCGCCTGGGCCGCGCCGCCCGTGAAGCGTCGCGCGTTGTCGCGCGCGCCACGACCGCGCAGAAGAACCAAGCCCTGCTGGCCGCAGCCGATGCCCTGGACGCCGCCCGCGCCCAGCTGACCGAAGCCAACGAACAGGATCTGGCCAATGGCCGTGCCAACGGTCTGGAGCCCGCCATGCTCGACCGCCTGGCCCTGACGCCGGCGCGCATCGACGACATGATCGAAGGCCTGCGCCAGGTCGCTTCGCTGCCGGACCCGATCGGTGAGATCCGCGACATGCGCTACGTGCCGTCCGGCATCCAGCTGGGCAAGATGCGCGTGCCCCTGGGCGTGGTGGGGATCATCTACGAATCCCGTCCGAACGTGACCATCGACGCCGCGAGCCTGTGCCTGAAGTCCGGCAACGCGACCATCCTGCGCGGTGGCTCCGAGGCGATCCACTCCAACCAGGCGATCGCTGCGTGCATCCAGACCGGCCTGGCCGCCGCCGGCCTGCCGGCCAGCGCCGTGCAGGTGGTGGAAACCACCGACCGCGCCGCTGTCGGCGCGCTGATCACCATGCCCGAGTACGTCGACGTCATCGTTCCGCGCGGCGGCAAGGGCCTGATCGAGCGCATCAGCCGTGACGCCAAGGTCCCGGTGATCAAGCACCTGGACGGCATCTGCCACGTCTACATCGACGTCGCCGCCGACCTGGACAAGGCAATCCGCGTCGCCGACAACTCGAAGACCCAGCGCTACGCGCCGTGCAACACCATGGAGACGCTGCTGGTTCACGCCGGCATCGCCGACCGCGTGCTGCCGCCGCTGGCCGCCATCTACCGTGACAAGGGCGTGGAACTGCGTGGCGATGCCGCCACCCGCGCGCTGCTGGGCGCCGACGTACTGGAAGCCACCGAGGAAGACTGGCGCACCGAGTACAACGCGCCGATCCTGTCGATCCGTATTGTCGACGGCCTCGACGCGGCCATCGAGCACATCAACACCTACGGCTCGCAGCACACCGATGCGATCATCACCGAGAACTTCACCGACGCCCGCCGCTTCCTCACCGAAGTGGACTCGGCCTCGGTCATGGTCAACGCCTCGACCCGCTTCGCCGATGGCTTCGAATACGGCCTGGGCGCGGAGATCGGCATTTCCACCGACAAGCTGCACGCCCGCGGCCCGGTCGGCCTGGAAGGCCTGACCAGCGAGAAATACGTGGTGTTCGGCGACGGACACGTGCGGACCTGATGAACAAGGCGCGTTCCCGTCGGGTCGGTCTGTTCGGTGGCACCTTCGACCCGGTGCACATCGGTCACCTGCGCAGTGCGCTGGAGATGGCCGAGCAGTTCGAGTTCGACGAGTTGCGCCTGATCCCCAACTTCCGCCCGCCGCACCGCGACACCCCCCAGGTGAAACCGGAGCAGCGGCTGGCGATGGTCGAGCTGGCAGTAGCCGGCGTGATCCCGCTGGTGGTCGATGACCGCGAGCTGAAGCGTGACAAACCCTCCTACACCATCGACACCCTGGAGTCGCTGCGTGGGGAGCTGGATGAGCAGGACCAGTTGTTCCTGCTGGTCGGCTGGGACGCATTTTGCGGCCTGCCGACCTGGCATCGCTGGGAAGAGTTGCTGGAGCACTGTCATATCGTCGTGCTGCAGCGCCCGGATGCCGACAGCGAGCCGCCGGAAGACCTGCGCGACCTGCTGGCGGCGCGCAGTGTTGCCGACCCGAAGGCGATGACCGGCCCCGCCGGGCAGATCACCTTCGTCTGGCAGACGCCGCTGGCAGTATCCGCCACCCAGATCCGCCAACTCCTGTCGCAGGGGCGCTCGGTGCGCTACCTGGTGCCGGATGCGGTATTGAACTATATCGAGGCGCACGGCCTGTACCAGGCGTCTCACTGATCAAGCTAGAGAGTCATACATGCAAACCGAACAACTGGTCGAACTGACCATCGCCGCCCTGGAAGATCTCAAGGCGCAGGACATCACCGTCATCGACGTGCGCGAGAAGACCAGCATCACCGACGTCATGGTCATCGCCACCGGCGCCTCCAGCCGTCAGGTCAAGTCGCTGGCCGACAACGTCCTGGAAAAGGTCAAGGAACAGGGCGTGCGCCCGATCGGCAGCGAAGGCCAGGAAGGCGGCGAGTGGGTCCTGATCGACCTCGCCAATGTCGTGGTCCACGTCATGCAGCCGGCCACCCGCCAGTTCTATGACCTGGAACGCCTGTGGCAGGGCGCCGAGCAGAGCCGCGCCTCGCACAGCGCCGAGTAAGCCTGCCGTGCGTCTGCGTCTGATCGCGGTCGGCTCGCGCATGCCGCGCTGGGTGGAAGAGGGCTGGGCGGAGTACGTCAAGCGCCTGCCCTCGGAGCTGTCCCTGGAACTGGTGGAAATCCCGCTCAACACGCGCGGCAAGAATGCCGACGTGGCGCGGCTGATCCGCCAGGAAGGCGAGGCCATGCTGAGCAAGGTCCAGCCGGGGGAACGCATCGTCACCCTGGAAGTCGAAGGCAAGCCCTGGAGCACCCCCCAGCTGGCGCAGGAACTCGACCGCTGGCGCCTGGACGCGCGCACCGTCAACCTCATGGTCGGCGGGCCGGAAGGCCTGGCGCCGGAGGTCTGCGCGCGCAGCGAGCAGCGCTGGTCGCTGTCGCCGCTGACCCTGCCGCACCCGCTGGTGCGGATCCTGGTCGGCGAGCAGATCTACCGCGCCTGGACGGTTCTGTCCGGGCACCCCTACCACAAGTAGTCGTAGCCGTTTTCGATGCCGCAGCCGATACAGCTCAAGGACCACGAGAAGGACGCCCGTCTGGTCCGCGCCCGCGTCATCGTCGGCGGGGTGGCGATCTTCCTGCTCGCCCTGGTGCTGGTGGCGCGCATGTATCACCTGCAGGTGACGCAGTACGACTACCACTCGACGCTGTCGGAGAACAACCGCGTCCACGTGCAGCCGATTCCGCCCAATCGCGGGCTGATCTTCGACCGCAACGGGGTGATCATCGCCGACAACCGCCCCAGCTTCAGCCTGACCATCACCCGCGAGCGCACCGAGAACCTGCAGGAGACGCTCAAGACCCTGGTGGAGATCCTCGGCCTCACCGAGGAAGACAAGGCCATCTTCGAGAAGCGCATGAAACAGGGGCGCCGGCCGTTCGAGCCGGTGCCGATCATGTTCGAGCTGTCCGAGGAGCAGATCGCCCGCATCGCGGTGAACCAGTACCGCCTCAATGGCGTCGACGTGGCTGCGCAGTTCGTCCGCCATTACCCGCTGGGCGAGCACTTCGCCCACTCGGTCGGCTATGTCGGGCGGATCAACGAGGCGGAACTGAAGAAGCTCGACCCGGTGGCCTATTCGGGCACCCACCACATCGGCAAGACCGGCGTGGAAAAATTCTACGAGGACGCGCTGCACGGCACGGTTGGCTACGAGGAAGTCGAGACCAACGCCCGCGGCCGCGTCCTGCGCGTGCTCAAGCGCACCGAGCCAGTCTCCGGCCGTGACATCGTGCTGAGCATCGACAGCAAGCTGCAGGCTGCCGCGGAAACCGCACTGGCCGGCCGGCGCGGCGCCATCGTGGCGATCCAGCCGTCCACCGGCGAAGTGCTGGCCATGGTCAGCCAGCCCGCCTACGACCCCAACCTGTTCGTCACCGGCATCAGCTTCAAGGACTATGCGGCCCTGCGCGATTCCGAGGACCGCCCGTTGTACAACCGCGTGCTGCGCGGCCTGTACCCGCCGGGCTCGACGGTAAAACCGGCGGTGGCCATCGCCGGCCTCGATGCAGGCGTCGTGACGCCCTCCAGCCGAGTGTTCGACCCCGGCTATTACCAACTGCCGAACTACGACCACAAGTACCGCAACTGGAACCGCATGGGCGACGGCTGGGTGACCCTGGAGACCGCGATCATGCGCTCCAACGACACCTACTTCTATGACCTCGCGCATAAGCTGGGGATCGACCGCCTGCACGACTACATGAGCGAGTTCGGCTTCGGTCAACGGGTCGCCCTGGACATGTACGGCGAAGCGGAGGGCCTGATGCCGTCGCGCCAGTGGAAGCGCGCGCTGCGCCGACAGGCCTGGTTCCCCGGTGAAACCCTGATTCTCGGCATCGGCCAGGGCTACATGCAGGCCACGCCGCTGCAGCTGGCGCAGATGACCGCGCTGCTGGCCAACAAGGGCAAATGGATTCGACCGCACCTGGCCAAGACCATCGACGGCAAGCCGCCGGTCGACGAGGACCCGATGCCGGATATCAAGCTCAAGGACCCGAACAACTGGAACCTGGTGGACTACGGCATGCAGCAGGTAGTCCATGGGGCTCGCGGCACCGCGCACAAGGTTGGCGCCACCTCCGTCTACCGCATTGCCGGCAAGTCCGGTACCGCGCAGGTCGTCGCGATCAAGCAGGGCGAGAAATACAACCGCTCCAAGCTGCTCGAGCGCCACCGCGACCACGCCTTGTTCGTCGGCTTCGCGCCGGCAGACAACCCGCAGATAGCCGTGGCCGTGATGGTGGAGAACGGCGAGTCCGGCTCCGGCGTTGCCGCCCCCGTGCTCAAGGCCGTGACCGACGCCTGGTTGCTCGACGAGACTGGCAAGCTCAAGGCCGAATACGCACCGCAGACCACGGCGGAGGCGCCCAAACCATGACCATGAACGGAAATTTCGACCGCACGCTGTCCAGCGAAGACGTGATGAAGCGGCGCTCCAGCCTGCTGCAGCGCCTGCACATCGACGGCCTGCTGCTCCTGCTGCTGGTGACCCTCGGCTCGGTCGGCCTGTTCGTCCTCTATTCTGCCAGCGGCAAGAGCTGGGACCTGCTGATCAAGCAGGCCTCGTCCTTCGGCCTGGGCCTGGGCGCGATGTTCGTGCTGGCGCAGATTGAGCCGCGCTTCCTCGCCCGCTGGGTGCCGCTGGGCTACCTGATCGGCGTGGCGCTGCTGGTGGTGGTGGACGTGATGGGCCACAACGCCATGGGGGCGACCCGCTGGATCAACATTCCCGGGGTGATCCGCTTCCAGCCGGCGGAATTCATGAAGCTGCTGATGCCCATGACGATCGCCTGGTACCTGTCCAAGCGCTCGTTGCCGCCGGGCTTCAAGCACAGCGTGGTGGGCCTGGCGCTGATCGTCGTGCCGTTCGTGCTGATCCTCAAGCAGCCGGACCTGGGCACCGCCATGCTGGTGCTGGCGTCCGGCTCCTTCGTGCTGTTCGTCGGCGGGCTGCGCTGGCGCTGGATCATCATGGCCGTATCGGCCGCGGTGCCGGTCGCCGTGGGCATGTGGTACTTCGTCATGCACGACTACCAGAAGCAGCGCGTACTGACTTTCCTCGACCCGGAAAGCGATCCGCTGGGTACCGGCTGGAACATCATCCAGTCAAAAGCGGCCATCGGTTCCGGCGGCGTCTTCGGCAAGGGCTGGCTGCTGGGCACGCAGTCCCATCTGGATTTTTTGCCCGAAAGCCACACGGACTTTATCATTGCCGTGCTCGGCGAAGAGTTCGGCCTGGTCGGCGTATGCCTTCTGCTGGTGCTGTACCTGCTGGTGATCTACCGGGGGCTGGTGATCACGGCGCAGGCACAGACGCTGTTCGGCAAGCTGCTGGCCGGCAGTATCACCATGACCTTCTTCGTGTATGTGTTCGTCAACATTGGTATGGTCAGCGGATTGTTGCCAGTGGTGGGGGTACCGCTGCCCTTTATCAGTTACGGCGGAACTTCGCTGGTGACCCTGATGTCAGGGTTCGGCGTTTTGATGTCGATTCACACCCACCGGAAGTGGATCGCCCAGGTTTGATGACAAGAGTGAAGAAAGGAATGCAAGTACTGCGCGCCTGGGCTGCCAGGGGGGTGCATTGGGTCGGAATCGCGGGGGCGATCGGCATGTCCGGCGCCGCTGGCGCGGGCGACTACGATGGTTCGCCCCAGGTCGCCGAGTTCGTCAGCGAGATGACCCGTGACTACGGCTTCGCCGGCGAGCAGCTCATGGGTCTCTTCCACGACGTGGAACGCAAGCAGTCCATCCTCGACGCCATCTCCCGCCCCGCCGAGCGGGTGAAGACCTGGAAGGAATACCGGCCGATCTTCGTCACCGACGCGCGCATCAACCGCGGGGTGGACTTCTGGAACCAGAATGCCGAGGCCCTGGCCCGCGCCGAGCAGGAATACGGCGTGCCGGCCCAGTACATCGTCTCCATCATTGGCGTGGAGACCTTCTTCGGCCGCAATACCGGCAACTTCAAGGTGATGGACGCGCTGTCCACCCTGGGCTTCGACTACCCGCCGCGCGCCGACTTCTTCCGCAAGGAGCTCAAGCAGTTCCTGCTGCTGGCCCGCGAACAGCAGGTCGACCCGCTCAGCCTCACCGGCTCCTATGCCGGCGCCATGGGCCTGCCGCAGTTCATGCCGAGCAGCTTCCGCGCCTACGCCGTGGACTTCGACGGAGACGGCCACATCAATATCTGGAGCGACCCCACCGATGCCATCGGCAGCGTCGCCAACTACTTCAAGCAGCACGGCTGGCACACCGGCGAGCCGGTGGTGTCGCAGGCGGAAATCGGCACCTCGACCGCCGAAGACGCGCTTACCCAGGGCCTGGAACCGCAGATGAACCTCGGTCAGCTACGCTCTCAGGGCTGGCGAACCCATGACGTGATCCGCGACGACCTGATGGTGACCGCCATGCGCCTGGAAGGCGCGCAGGGCACCGAGTACTGGGTCGGGCTGCCGAACTTCTACGTGATCACCCGTTACAACCGCAGCGCCATGTACGCCATGGCGGTCCATCAGCTGGCCGGCGAGATCGCCAAGGCACGAGGTGTCCATTGAGCAAGCGAATCGCAAGTCCCGGCCTCTGGTCGCTGGCCGCCTGCGTTGGCCTGAGCACCGTGTTCCTCGCCAGCTGTACCGGCAACCGCGCGCCCCAGCAGCAGCCGGTGGCCAGCAGCGGCATTTCCGGTCCCTATGACTACAACCGCCCGCACCGCGACGGCGCGCCCTGGTGGGACGTCGACGTGTCGCGCATCCCCGATGCCGTGCCGATGCCGCACAACGGGCCGTTCAAGAACAACCCCTACACCGTGCTGGGCAAGACCTACTACCCGCTGAACAACGCGAACACCTACAGCGTGGTCGGCACCGCCTCCTGGTACGGCACCAAGTTCCATGGGCAGGCCACCGCCAACGGCGAGCAGTACGACCTGTACGGCATGACCGCCGCGCACAAGACCCTGCCGCTGCCCAGCTACGTCCGCGTGACCAACCTGGACAACGGCAAGAGCGTCATCGTCCGCGTCAACGACCGCGGCCCGTTCTATTCCGACCGGGTGATCGACCTGTCCTTCGCCGCTGCCAAGAAGCTCGGCTACGCCGAGACCGGCACCGCCCACGTGAAGGTAGAGGGCATCGACCCCGACCGCTGGTGGGCCTCCCAGGGCAAGCAGCCGCCGATGATCATGGCCCTGCCGAAGATGGCCGCGCAGCCTGCCGCACAGCCGCAGGCGGTCGCCATGGCCCAGCCCATCGAAACCTATACCCCGCCGCCAGCGCAGCACGCCGTGCCTGTGGCGCCGGTCCAGATCGACTCAAAAAAAAACGCTTCATTACCAGCCGATGGCCTGTATCTCCAGGTGGGTGCCTTCGCCAACCCGGACGCTGCGGAGCTCCTCAAGGAGAAGGTCGGCGGCCTGACGGGGGCGAAATCCTTTATCAGCTCGGTCGTGGTCAACCAGCAGACCTTGTACCGAGTGCGCCTGGGACCGATCGGAACGCAGGATGAAGCAAGTCGGATGCAGGACAGCATCCGCGTGGCCAACCTTGGCCAACCCAAGCTCGTGCGCCTGGACTGAGATTCCACCGCCCGCGCCGCAGCGGCCCGCCAGAGGTTGCAGCACCCGAGTTCCCCTCAAGGGGATTGTTTGACCATTAGTGAACCCCAGAGAGACGGATGAACATCTTCAACTTCGCCAAACGCCTGTCCTTGCTCGTGTTGTTCAGCGCCCCCGTGGCCAGCTGGGCAGCTGAAGTCGTTCCCGCCGCCCCGCAGCTCGCGGCCAAGGCCTGGGTGCTGATGGACGGCGCCAGCGGCAACATCCTGGTCGAGAACGCCGGGGACGAGCGCCTGCCGCCCGCCAGCCTGACCAAGCTGATGACCGCCTACATCGCCACCAAGGAAATCGAAGGCGGCCGCATCGCCGAATCCGACCTGGTCACCGTCAGCGAACACGCCTGGCGCACCGGCGGCTCGCGCATGTTCATCAAGGTCGGCTCCCAGGTTTCGGTGAGCGACCTGCTGCACGGCATCATCATCCAGTCGGGCAACGACGCCTCCGTCGCCCTGGCCGAGCACATCGCCGGCAGCGAAGACGCCTTCGCCGACATGATGAACACCACCGCGCAGAAGCTGGGCATGACCAATTCCCACTTCATGGACGCCACCGGCCTGCCCAACCCGGACCACTACTCGTCCGCCAAGGACATGGCCACCCTGGCCCGCGCCATCATCTACGGCGAGCCGACCCACTACGCCATCTACGCGCAGAAAGAGTTCTTCTGGAACAACATCAAGCAGCCCAACCGCAACCTGCTGCTGTGGCGCGACAAGACCGTCGACGGCCTGAAAACCGGCCACACCGACGAGGCCGGCTACTGCCTGGTGGCTTCCGCCGTGCGTGATGGCCAGCGCATGATCGCCGTGGTGTTCGGCACCAACAGCGAACAGGCTCGCGCCGCCGAGACCCAGAAGCTGCTCACCTACGGCTTCCGCTTCTTCGAAACCCAGACCTTCTACAAGAAGGGCACCGAGCTGACCAAGGCCATGGTCTGGAAAGGCTCCGAGCACGAAGTCAAAGCCGGCCTGTCCGAAGACCTGACCATGACCGTGCCGCGCGGCCAGCTCAAGCAGCTGCAGGCCAACATGGTCGTCGAGCCGAACCTCATGGCGCCGATCCAGCAGGGCCAGGTCATCGGCAAGGTCGAGGTCAAGCTGAACGACAAGGTCGTCCGCACCGCCGACCTCGTCGCCCTGAACGCCGTGGAAGAAGGCGGCTTCTTCCGCCGCATCTGGGACAGCATCCGCCTGTTCTTCTTCGGCCTGTTCAACTGACCGCCCGTCCCGGTCTTGTACTTTTGTATACAAGACCGGGATTGACCCGCCCGCGCGGTCGCAAACTCGGGTAAAATGCCCGCCTGCGACTGCCTGGTCCCCGTGGCCCGGCGGCCGAAGTCCGATCCACCCGGAGCGTCCCCATCCCGGACGCTCATGCGGAGGCGGGCCACCCGCCCGCGAGAGCCATGACTGATACCCCTGATTCCGTCGATACCAGCGAACAGCCCGCACCGAAGATCGAGTTCCCCTGCGAACGCTACCCGATCAAGGTCATCGGCGACGCCGGCGAAGGCTTCCCCGACCTGGTCGTCGAAGTCATCCAGCGTCACGCTCCGGACCTCGACATCACCACCCTGGTCACCCGTGACAGCCGCAACGGCCGTTTCCTGTCCGTGCAGGTGCTGATCACCGCCACCGGCGTCGACCAATTGCAGAACATCCATAAAGACCTGCGCGCCACCGGCCGCGTCCACATGGTGCTCTGATGGGCGAAACGCTGGGCTTTCGTGAGCTGGGTATCCTTCCTTACGAGCCGACCTGGCACGCCATGCAGCGCTTCACCGCCGAGCGCGAACCCGTCACGCCCGACGAAGTCTGGCTGCTCGAACACGAGCGCGTGTTCACCCAGGGCCAGGCCGGCAAGGCCGAGCACGTGCTGTTCCCTGGCGACATCCCGGTGGTCCAGGTCGACCGCGGCGGCCAGGTGACTTACCACGGCCCCGGCCAGCTGGTTGCCTACCTGATGCTCGACGTGCGCCGCTCCGGCATTGGCGTGCGCGACCTGGTTTCGCGCATCGAGCAGAGCCTCATCGGCCTTCTCGACAGTTACGGCGTCACCGCTGTGTCCAAACCCGACGCTCCGGGCGTCTATGTGGACGGCGCGAAGATCGCATCCCTCGGCCTGCGCATCCGCAACGGCCGCTCCTTCCATGGCCTGGCCCTCAACGTGGACATGGACCTGGAACCCTTTCGACGCATCAATCCCTGCGGTTACGCAGGCATGGCCATGACCCAGCTGAGTCAGCTGGCCGGCCCCATCGCATTGGCCGATGTGCGCGAGCGCCTGCGTGGCGAACTCGTCGAACGCCTTGGCTACGCGGCACAGAAGACCCTAACGGGCGGGATCCAACCTAGATGAGCACTGTTGTGGAGAATTCCGGCCAGGCTGCTCCGGCCGCCAAGCCGGGCAAGGTGGAAGTCGGCGTCAAGCTGCGTGGCGCAGAGAAGGTCGCGCGCATTCCGGTGAAGATCATCCCCACCGACGAACTGCCGAAGAAGCCCGACTGGATTCGCGTGCGCATCCCCGTCTCCCCCGAGGTCGACCGCATCAAGCAACTGCTGCGCAAGCACAAGCTGCACAGCGTCTGCGAGGAAGCCTCCTGCCCGAACCTGGGCGAGTGCTTCTCCGGCGGCACCGCGACCTTCATGATCATGGGCGACATCTGTACCCGTCGCTGCCCGTTCTGCGACGTCGGCCACGGCCGTCCGAAGCCGCTGGATGTCGATGAGCCGACCAACCTCGCCATCGCCATCGCCGACCTGCGTCTGAAGTACGTGGTGATCACCTCGGTGGACCGCGACGATCTGCGTGACGGTGGCGCCCAGCACTTCGCCGACTGCCTGCGCGAAATCCGCAAGCTGTCCCCCGGCGTACAACTGGAGACCCTGGTCCCGGATTACCGTGGCCGTATGGACATCGCCCTGGAAATCACCGCCAACGAGCCGCCGGACGTGTTCAACCACAACCTGGAAACCGTGCCGCGCCTGTACAAGTCGTCCCGTCCGGGCTCCGACTTCGAGTGGTCGCTCGACCTGCTGCAGAAGTTCAAGCAGATGGTCCCGCACGTACCGACCAAGTCCGGCCTGATGCTCGGCTTGGGCGAGACCGACGAGGAAGTCATCGAAGTCATGCACCGCATGCGCGAGCACGACATCGACATGCTGACCCTCGGCCAGTACCTGCAGCCCTCGCGCAACCACCTGCCGGTGCAGCGCTTCGTCCACCCGGACACCTTCGCCTGGTTCGCCGAGGAAGGCGAGAAGATGGGCTTCAAGAACGTCTCCTCCGGCCCGCTGGTACGCTCCTCGTATCACGCCGACCAGCAGGCCCACGGTACCAAGATCGGCTGACCTGCGCCGGCATCGCCGGCCGCTATGCGTCCTCCAGAAGGCCGCTTCCGCAAGGAAGCGGCCTTTCTTTTTGGCGCGATGATTCTCCGCCGAGTTGCCGGCCCGCGGCATCCTGGTGCGAGCACTGGTCCGCAGGTGATTTTCCCTTGAAGCGTCGGCATTTGCGACGGCGGTGTTTAAGTCCTACGGATTTTTCCTATTGATCCAATGAGAAACGCGGGCAGGTGAATGTTCTATTGGGTAGGAAGACGGAATGGTGGAGGGCGGCGAGGGGATAGGGCTGCGCCTGTGTTGAGAAGATTCCCATGATCAGGGGCGGATTGGCTGACTGCGAAGCGAGTATCGCGCGACGCAAAATTCATATCGACGCGAGCCATTGAAAAGAACTGGCAGCGGAGGCCGCGACGGGGACAGGCAGCGATGCCTGGTATGCGGCTCAACATCGATCGTTAGGCGGCCCCCCGACCACCCTAAATTCTGCAGAGTGAACCCAATGAAAAAGCTGCTTGTAGCTGCAATCCTCTCCTCCGTTTCCGTTGGCGCTTTTGCCTACGACGCCGAGGTCAAATTCAGCGGCGAAGTGCTGAACCAGACCTGCGAGATCAACGGCAAGAACGACGGTTCTGACGTCCAGACTGTCACTCTGCCAAAGGTCAACAAGAGCGCTCTGGCCGGTGCAGACAGTTGGGCTGGTAATACTCCGTTCCAGTTCAAGCTGACTAATTGCCCGGTTCAACTGACCAAGGCCAAATGGGAACTGCGCGGCGAAGTTGATGCCGCGGGCACCCTGAAAAACACCGGCGCGGGCACCAATGCCACCGTGCGCCTGATTGATCCGGCCAATAACTACATCAACATCCAGACCGACGCTGGTTATTCCTTCACCCCGGCCGCCGATGGCAGCGCCACGCTGAACTACATGGCGCAGTACTACTCTCAGGCCGGCTCGGCGACCCCAGGCCCGCTGGAAACCGTTGGCTACTGGACCCTGACCTACTAATCGGTCTACCGCCTCATTGGCGGTAGCGGCTAGTCGCAACATCCGGAGGGGGGAGGGTAACCCCTTCCCTTTCCCTTCGGTTTTCAAAGGTGTTGAAGTAATGGCAAGTCTGACTTCCAAATCCCTGTGGTTCGCCGGCTGCCTTGGGATAGGCATGCTCTGCTCCAGCCTGGCGACTGCGGGCATCGTCATCCAGGGCTCGCGCGTCGTCTACCCGGCAAAAGAACGCGAAGTAACGGTCAAGATGAACAATATGTCCGACCAGCCTTCGCTGGTTCAGGCCTGGGTGGACAAGGGCAACGATAAGCTGACGGCCGACAAGGCTGATGGCCCCTTCCTGATTACCCCCCCCATCGTCCGTGTCGAGGCCAAGAAAGGCCAGGCGCTGCGCCTGATCTACACCGGCGATGAGGCTGCTTCGAAGAAACAGGAGACCGTTTTCTGGCTGAATGTCCTTGATGTCCCTCCGATGCCGAAGGACAAGGATTCCAACTTCCTGCAGGTGGCCATACGGTCGCGGCTGAAGATCTTCTATCGTCCGGAGGGCCTTGTCGGCACTCCTATCGAAGCAGCGAAGAACCTCCACTGGACGCTGGTGCAATCAGCGGCTGGTTACGCGCTTCGGGTCAAGAATGACGCTGCGTTCCACGTCTCGTTGGTAACCGTTGATCTGGCAGGCGGCCCCAAGTCGTTCGCGGTCAAGCCCGAAGACCTCCCGCTGGTGACACCCAACAGCAGTGTGGACATTCCACTACGAGGGGTCACGTCGCTACAGGGTGCCGGTGCCAAGGTGGTTTACCAGTGGGTCAGTGACTATGGCTCGCTGAATAAACAGGAAGCCGCACTCTAAGTTACGAGCGTCGACTAGCGGCACCGCATCCGCGGCCGGGCTGCCGCTGCGTCTATTTCATCCCTGCATGTCCCTCTCCTGGGGCAGGGGGCGGTGTCGTCCGCGGTAAATGGATGAATACAGAGAAGATCATGGACATAATGCAAGGCAGGCTCCCTTCACAGCATCGGCGTTCGCGACTGGCAATCGCGGTGGCGTCTTCCGTGACTCCGTCGGTATCCATGGCCTGTGGTCTGCTGCTCGCCACGGTCCTCATGTCGGGTAGCGCATCGCTCCAGGCGGAGGAGCAAGCGGCTCCTGAAACCTCGGCAGCCAAGGGGGCCTCGCCGAGCTTTGCTGCGTTCAACCCGAGCTTCTTTGACAATGACGGCGCGGCACCGGGGGTCGATGTTTCCCGTTTCGAGAACGGCACGCCGGTGACGCCGGGGGAATACCGGCTGGATGTTTATGTCAATGACAGCTGGGTAGGTCGCATGCCGGTTCGAGCCGTGGCGGACAGTTCCGTCAGGAATGCGGCATCGCACTATTGCCTCAAGGCTCCGCAGTTCCGTGAGCTAGGCGTGGATATCGAGAAGTTGCCGCCCGAGAACCAGAAGCTGATCGTAGGCGACTGCGTTGATTTCGGCGCCGCCGTGCCCGACGGCAAGATCGATGTCGACCTGTCCGAACTGACTGCGCATGTATCGATCCCGCAGCTCTATGTCGGCCGCCCCCTGCGTGGTTACGTTGACCCGTCGCAATGGGATCGCGGCGTCACAGCTGGCTTCCTGAACTACAACACCAACCTGTACAAGACGGACAGCCACGGCAGCGACTCCACTCAGGGGTTCGCAGGCATCAACGCAGGCGTCAACCTGGCGGACTGGCGTGTCCGCTACAACGGGAGCTACAACCGCTCCAAGTCCGACGGTAGCCCGACCCAGAGCAATTATCAGTCGCTCAGTACCTACGCACAGCGGGACGTCACGGCGTTGAAGTCACAGCTCACTGTTGGCGAATACTATTCCCCCAGCGACCTGTTCGACTCCGTGCCCTATACCGGCGTGCAACTGGCCAGTGATGATCGGATGCTGCCTGACTCCCAGCGTGGCTTCGCCCCGAGTATCCGAGGGGTCGCCGAAAGCAACGCTCGAGTACAGGTCAAGCAGGGCAACAACGTTATCTACGAAACGAGCGTCGCTCCCGGACCGTTCGAGATCAACGACCTGTACAACACCGGTTATGCGGGTGACCTGACGGTGGAAGTCACTGAGGCCGACGGCCGTGTGAAGTCCTTCCTGGTCCCCTACGCCTCCATCACCCAGTTGGTACGTCCTGGTGTGACGCGCTACAGCGCGACGGCTGGCAAATACCGTGACGACACGCTCGACCGCGAGCCGAACTTCGCCCAGGGTACCTACCAGTATGGCGTGAGTAACCTGATGACTGTCTATGGTGGCGGCATCCTGGCGAACACCTATCAGTCCGGACAGGGCGGCCTGGCGTTCAGTACGCCGATGGGGGCGCTGGCGGGGGATGTGACAGTGTCCCGCGCTACCGATCTGCCCATGGATCGATACGGCATCAAGCGTGACATGAATGGCCAGAGCTATCGGCTGACCTATAGCAAGCTGCTCGAAGCGACCGCTACCAACATGACCATCGCGGCTTACCGCTTCAACAGCGAGAACTACCTGAGCTTGCAGGATTACGCCCAGGTTTGGGGACGTCTCGATCCGCAGTATCAGTTCGACCGGCAGCGCAATCGATACCAGCTCACACTCAATCAGCCGGTGGGAGAACAGAGCTCCTTCTATATCAACGGGTCGAAGCAGGATTACTGGAACCGCAGCGGTAGTGACACCAGCTACCAGGCTGGCTACAGCACTGGCTTCAACTGGGGGTCTCTGGGGGTAAGCGCCTCGCGTACCAACAACCAGTATGGCGACTACCAGAACACCTACATGGTCAACGTCAACGTGCCGATTGGCGCCGAAAGCGGCCGGCCGCTGACCCTCACCACCAACGTGTCCGCCACTGACGACAAGAACAATAGCGTCCAGACCACCCTTAGCGGAACAGCGGGGGAAGAGCGTGAGGTCAGCTACGCCGTGTTCGGCTCGGGCAACAAGGTGGACGGAGACCGCACCTACAACGGCGGCGCCAACGCTACTTACAACTCGCCCTATGCAACCTACAACGCCAACGCCAGTGCCGGCGACAGCTACAAACAGGCCGGCCTGGGTGTGCGCGGTTCCGTCGTGGCGCACCCAGGTGGCATCAACTTCAGCCAGAACCAGGGCGAGACCATCGCTGTTCTTGAAGCCAAAGGCGCCGAAGGGGCTTCGGTCAGTGCCAACGTCGGTGCCAAGGTGGCGAGCAACGGTTATGCCGTGGTCGGCGGCCTGACTCCGTATCGACAGAATGACCTGGATATCGATCCGAAGGGTACCTCCAGCAACGTCGAACTCCAGGTTACTCAGCAGAGCGTCGCGCCGCGTTACGGCTCGGTGGTGATGCTCAAGTATCCCACCGTCAGCGGCGTGGCCGTGCTCATGTCCGTGCGCCGTGATGATGGTGAGCTGGTTCCGATGGGGGCCGACGTGCTCGATGCCAAGGGTAACAGTCTGTCCATGGTTGGTCAGGGCGGCAAGGTGTTCCTGCGAGGGCTTGAGCCCCGGGGCGAACTGTTGGTCAAGTGGGGTGAAGGCTCCGGCCAGCGTTGCCAGCTCAGCTACCAGCTGCCTGCCGAAAAAGCGAGCGGTACGGCTTTCATGAAAGCCGATGCCACTTGCCGGGCGGTGCTGGATAAGCCGCAGGTTGCGCAGCGGTAGGGAAGGGAGCATCGAAAAAACAGGATCAATTACCTCGTGGCATGTGATTTCCGTTATCCAGCGCTGCTGGACCTGCGGAGTTGGTAGGTTGAAATACTCATCAAGGTTAGGCGTTACGGCTTTGCGATGTGCCCTTCCAGGGGCGCAAGGCTGACGGAGTGGTTATGAAGTCTGTTGTTCGTACATTGGTCAGATGGGCAGGGCTGAAGCTGCTTGCGGCAGAGCGTGCTGACAAGGCCGCTCACACGGCCGGTGCGCATCGTCTTGGGATGGGGGGGGCGCTAGCCACCCTGGTGGGGCTATTGACGGTTGCGGATGGGGCCTGGGCTACCTGCTCCAATTTCATTATGGGCTCGGGCACCCTGAATGCGCCTAGTACGCTAACGGTGCCGCGCGATGCCACGGCAGGCACTGTTATTTACGATACCCAGTGGCAGCTTAGCGGGGTCGGCCAGGCGACTTGCCAGGGGGGCGAAACTTGGACCATGGGAATACCTGGTGGAGCCACCAGCACAAATCTTTACCGGGTCTACCAGACGGGTGTGCCGGGTATTGGTTTCAAGGTGGCATATAATAACAATGGTCCGAATTGGGACATTGACACTACTCCGCCGAGCCACGTCCTGCAGTCGGGCATCAAGTATGAGTGCAATCCGGGGGGCTGGCCCGGTGGTACGGGCTGCGCGTTGTGGAGTACCACCTATAAGCCGGGCGGTTATTTTCGCATGCAGTACATCGCCCTTGGTACGCCCATTCAGAGCGGTACTTCCTCGCTTCCCAACCCTATCGCTCAGGTCTATTACGGCGGAGGGTTGGTCAACCAGGCTTACTTCCCCAACAGTACCTTCGTGGTCAATGTTCGCGGTTGTGAGGTGACGAACCAGAACATTGCGGTCCCGATGAAGCGTGTGCGGGTGGCTGACTTCACGGGCGCTGGGAGCAAACAGGGGCCCACACCGTTCAATATTCCGGTCAAGTGTGATTCGGGCGTGTCGGTCTACTACCAACTCGATGGCACTCGTCCTGCTGGAGTTACCGCGACGAACGTGCTCACCAATACCGCCACCGGTTCGGATGCCGCCACTGGAGTCGGGATTGCTCTCTACAAGGGCGACAGCTCCAGCAATACGGCTCAGACCCTGGCGCAGTCCGTCTACGTCGGCAGATCAACCAGTGATGGCCAGATCATGAATATTCCGCTCACCGCCTGGTACTTCCAGAACTCCAGCACTCGCCCTGGTCCTGGACATGTTCTCGGGTTGGCGACTGTGACGTTCAAGTACCAATAGACGGCCAACCTTTTCCGGGCTGTAGGAATGGGGTGACTGCAAATATCGCTCGATCCTGCTTACACAAGGTTGTGCCTGATAGTGGCATCCGGGGCCAGTCTTTATCGTTAGTGGCTGGCGCTTTCCGGCACGCAAGGCCGGGGGTGCCCCGGCCTCGGCCTCCAAACCTAAAAGGAATATCCCATGAATAAAGTGTTGATTACCGGATTGCTGTCGGCCCTGGCGACGGCCCCCGCTTTCGCTTTTGACTCAGAAGTCAAGTTCAGTGGTATGGTATTGACCGAGAGTTGCACCATCAACGGCTCGGGTACTGCCCCCGTGCCGATCAACGTGTCCATGAGCTCCATCAACAAGAACGCGCTGAACAAGGTGGGCGATTGGGCGTTGAATACACCGTTCAAGCTGTCGCTGACCAACTGTCCCGATTCGGTAAAGATTGTCTGGGAGAAGATGGCGAACGTCGATGGCAGCACTGGAGCGCTGGTCAACACGGTTGCCGGCACCAACGCGCAGATTCGAGTGCTCGACGATACCTTCACGCCCATCAACATGAATGCTGATGTGGGGCGCGTCGTTACCGGTGGTTCGGCGGAGCTGACCTACTACGGCCAGTACTACGCCAAGGTGGTGCCAGTCGTGCCGGGCGAGATCAAGACCTTCGGCTACATCACCCTGCAGTATTGATCCTTCTGCCTGCGCGGCTATTGCCGTGCAGGCGTCTGGGCTGGCATTGGCGCATTCCGCTTCAGGAGTTCCGCAGCCGAGCCAGCAACTCTTGCGTGGGATATCCGTCGGCCGGCAGTCCCACCGACGTCTGATAAGTTCGCACGGCTTGTCGTGTGTTGGCTCCAATGATGCCGTCTGCCGTTCCCGCCTGGTAACCCTTGGTGTTCAACCGCTCCTGCAATTCGATCCTTTCGCTGCGGCTCAGTTGCACCTCCTCGACTGGCCATTTCCCCGCCAGTTGGCCGCCGCCTTTGAAGCTATCGGCGAGCAGGCCGACGGCGAGGGCGTAGGAGGTTGAGTTGTTGTACTTGAGAATGGCGCGGAAGTTGTCCGTTACCAGGAACGCCGGGCCGCGATAGCCTGCTGGGAGTACCAGTGAGACGCTCGCCTGCGGATCGCCAGGCAGCGTGCCGCTGGCCGGCCGCACCCCCAGGCGCAGCCATTCGGCCATGGGCTTGCGGATGCTCATTTCAGCGAGGGCGTAGTCGAAGCCCTGCGGCAGACGGACCTCAAAGCCCCAGGTCTGGCCGCGCTGCCAGCCGGAAGTCTTCAGGTAGTTGGCGGTGGAGGCCAGCGCGTCGCCGGGCGAGTCCCAGATATCGCGCCGGCCATCGCCGTCGAAGTCCACGGCGTAGCGGTTGTAGGTCGTCGGGATGAACTGCGTCTGCCCCATGGCACCGGCCCAGGAACCGATCATGTTGCTGGCGGGCACGTCGCCATGCTGGATGATCTGCAAGGCGGCGATCAGCTGGTCGCGGCCGAAATCCGGGCGACGGCCTTCGTAGGCGAGCGTGGCGAGGGAGCGAATAACGTTCTTGCTGCCCATCTGCCGGCCGAAATTGCTTTCCATGCCCCAGATCGCGACGACGGCTTCGCGGTCGACGCCGTAGGTGGTGTCGATGCGTTGCAGCGTCTCGGCGTTCTGCGACAGGCGGTCCTGGCCATTGCGGACCCGCGCTGGCGAGACGGCGCTTTCCAGATACTGCCAGACCGGACGGGTGAATTCGGGTTGACTGCGATCTGCGGTCACTACCGAATCATCCGGCTCGATGCCATCGAAGGCTGTGTCGAATGTTTCTGCGCGAATGCCGGCAGCCAGCGCCTGGATGCGGAAGTCGTCGCGCCATTGGGCGAAGCTTTGCGTTGGTCGGGCATGCTCGGCAGCGGCGCCCTTTGGGGGCGGCTCCATGCAGGACGTCAGCAGGCCGAAGCTGGCCAGGGACAGAGCGGCGACGAGCAGGCAGCGTTGGCCGACAACAGGTGAAACAGGCTTGCGCATTGCTCTCCTCGGGAACTGGCAGGGGAGGGGCCACCTTAGCATGGCCACTGTGACGCGTCTGCGTTGGGCAGAATCGGCGGGTGTGCAGATTCGATGGCGCAGCCGCGGGAAAATTCCCCCTGGCGACAAGGTAACCGTCGGGCGGCGCGCCGCCGCACTCTTGTAGGGCGCATAACGCGCCAGCGTTATCCGCCGTGGAGGATGCGGCGGATAACCCGTTCCGGGGTATGCGCCCTACGGTCGGCCATCTGGCGTTGCTGCGCCCTACGGTCCGGTCGTCTGGTGCCGGCCCACGGTCTGCCCCGTTACTGCTTGGGTGTGGCGCCGGTTTCCTGATCGACCTTGGGCGCGCTCTGGTTCAGTTCCTTGAGCATGTCGTCATAGGCGGCGCAGTCGTCCGGGCGCTGTTCGCTGGAGCGAGACTTCTTCATTTCCGCGAGTTTTTCATTGAGCTTCTGTGCGCGTTGGGGGTCGCTGCGGGTGACTTCGGTGACCTTGGCGGCGACTTGCTTGCCCTTGGCTTCGGCTTCCTGGTCGGAGCAGAACGCATGGGCGGACAGGCTGAAGGGAAGGGCGAGGATGGCGAGGATCAGGGGCGCTTTCATGGTTTGGACTCCAGGGCTTGGCTGTCCGGTTGAAAGCGAAAGGGCGGGGCTGGTTCAGGTTTTTTGAGGATTTCAGGCCGCCAGAAGCGAAGAAGCCTCCCAGTTTCGGGAGGCTTCGCGGCGGTAGCTGCCTTTGCCTTTGAGCGGCTGTTCCTGGCGGCTGCGGAACAGGGGCTGTGCGACCAGGGACTTGGCCTTGTTCGGCCGTTTGGATTTCTTCGCCATGTGACTTTCCTCGTTTAGGCCGGTGCCATTGCCGGCGGGCGCATCTTCTGCCTATCTGGGACGTTTGTCCATGCCATTGGTCACCGGCGAGCGGGGCAAGGCTGCCGTGTGCGATTCGGGGCTACTCTGGTCGACGGACCTTTCTGGCACCACGGATAAAGACGAGGGCAAGGGCGATGAAGTTTCTGTGCATGATCTACTTTGACGAGCGAAAGGCGGCGGAGCTGCCGGAGGCCGAGCTGCGCGGCATCGTCGACGAGTGCATGACCTACAGCGAGCAACTGCGGCGCAGCGGTAATTACATCGCGGCCAATGCGCTGTTGCCGACGCCGACCGGGCGCACAGTGCGCGGCCAGGGTGACAAGCTTGCCGTTACCGACGGGCCTTTCGCCGAGACGCGGGAGCAGTTGGGCGGCTTCTACCTGATCGAGGCGCAGAGCATGGAGGAGGCCGAGCGCATCGCCGCGAAGATTCCACCGGGGCGGCTGGGCTGTGTGGAAGTACGCCAGGTACGGGAGTGGGAGTGAGGTATGGGGGCGGCGTTGGGGCGAGTAACGCGCAGTGTTGTCCGCCGAAGGCAAGACGGTGGATAACCCGTTCAGGGTTATTCGCGCCGGGACGCGCGGTGCCGAATGGCAAGAGCGCCCCATGGGCGCGATCGCGGGCATGGCCCGCTCCTACAGGGGGATGCAGCCATTCAGAATGGTGGTTGGCTATTTCCTGAGAGGTGAACCGGGCCACGCTATGCGGCTAAACGTTCGGGTTTGAGCTGTCAGACCAGCGAATTCTCCTACGTTCTTTTAGCCTTGAGGGCCTACGTGCGTGCTCGCTAGATTCCACTTGCCACGGCCCAAAAACCGTGGCCGGGTGTCGCAGCCTGGTATGGACAAAGCACACGTACTGCCGTCTACCTGCACAGGCGATTGTTGCCTGCTGCATGGTTTCTCCGTGGCGGCCGTGTGGTTGCAGGCTAACGCCTGGCCGGGTTTTGCTCTGTCCACCGGTACTGCGACCTTCCGCACGGTCCGCCTCCCTTCTCGCGTCGCAGCGGGAGGAGGCGGTTTCTCAACGTGGACGGAGTTACCAGCCATGCACTATCCCTTTTTTACGCCCGTGCCCCGCCAGAGTCCTTCGTTTCCCGTCGTACTTCCCCCGGAGGTCCGCCATGACTGAGTTCCTGCCCGTCCCGCTGGAGTCCCGGCCCTATGAGGACGTGATGTTCATCAATGCTTTGGCTTCGATCGAGCAGTTACGCGACGCTGCGCTGCGCCGCCTGACGGCCGTGGAAGACCTGCTGAGCCTGCTGGAAGATGACTCCGACCCTGGCCTGATCCGCGCTACGTCGCGGCTGGCTTCGGCATTGTTGCCGCTGGTCAGCGAGGCGCGACAGCTCTACGAGTTGTCGCTGGACCGGCCGACTCAAGAGCGGGTAAGAGGACGCAATGTGCTTCAGGAAGTCGACACAGCGGTCCGCTGAATGACGTAGGGCGCATAACGCGTCAGCGTTATCCGCCCTACAGTTGGGGGGCTGTGAGAATTCAGGCCGAAGGCAGGCTGATGCGCTGCCCGGCGACCAGCAGAGCGAGGCGGGCGAGGCTGTTCCAGACGTTGCCGGGCGCCTGGCCTTTGATCTGTGCGTCGATCAACTGGGCGTCCTGCAGCATCTGGTTCCAGCGCTGCGCGGTGTGCCGCTGCAGGGCCTTGCTCATCAGCGGGCGGCGCTTGTCCCAGATGGGCGGTCGGCACTGACTGAAGGCCTTGTCCAGCGGTATGCCCTGGCTGAACTGCTGGGCAAGGCTGGCCAGCACGCGGACTTCCCGGGCCAGGGCCCAGAGAATCACCGGCGGCTCAACGCCTTCGCCGCGCAGGCCTTCGAGCATGCGCAGGCAGTGGGCGGCTTCGCCATTGAGGGCGGCATCGATCAGGCCGAAGACGTCGAAGCGCGCGCTGTCGGCCACGGCGGCCTGCACGGTGTCGGCGTCGATCTGCTGGCCATCGGCGAGCAGCTTGAGCTTTTCGATTTCCTGGGCGGCGGCCAGCAGGTTGCCTTCGACGCGCGCGGCGATCAGGTCCACCGCTTCCTGGCTGGCGGCAAGGCCGGCCTGGGACAGGCGCTGGCGAATCCACTGTGGCAACTGATGCACGTCGATCGGCCAGATCTGGATGAACTGGGCAGCATCGCCGTCGATCAGGGCCTTGGCCCATTTGGTCTTCTGCGTGCTGCCGTCGAGCTTGGGCAGGCTGACCAGCAGGACGGTGTCTTCCGGCGGGCGCTGCAGGTATTCCTGGAGGATGGCCGCGCCCTTGTCGCCGGGTTTGCCGGAGGGCAGGCGCAGTTCGATCAGGCGCTTTTCGGCGAACAGCGAGAGGCTGGCGCCGGCTTCGAGCAGTTGGCCCCAGTCGAAGTTGGCTTCGGCGTTGAACACCTGGCGTTCGCCGAAATCACGCTGGCGGCAGGCGGTGCGGATGGCGTCGCAGGCCTCCTGGCAGAGCAGCGGTTCGTCGCCGCTGACCACGTAGACGGGCGCGAGGTTGCCTTGCAGGTGCTTGGCGAGTTGTCCGGGATTGAGCTTCATAATGAGAAAGGGGCCGGTTGGCCGGCCCCTTGTCGCTTACTGCGCTTTCGGGAATTCGATCGGCGATTGCTGCGGCTGAGACTTGGCAGCCTCATCCGCGGCCTTCATCGCGTCCGCTTCGGCCTTGGCCTTGGCTTCTGCCTTGGTCTGTAGCTCGTCGAGCTGGGCCGGAGTGATCAGCTGCAGGCGGGTGACCATCTGCTGGACCAGGTCGCGGCGCATTTCGGTGCGGATCTGCTGGGCTTCCTGGTCGGAGCCGATCAGGTTGTTCTCATCCTGCACATAGACCTTGCGGACCTGAACCTGGTTGGCGAGCAGCAGCAGGTTGTCGGTGCCACGGATCTCGTAGCTCAGGGTGTTGGTCAGTTCGTTTTCCGCGCTGCGCGCCGAGCTGGTGTAGCTGACGCTGCGGCTGGTCACGTCTTCGCGGGCGAGGATCAGGTGGTACGGCGCACGCGAGACGACTTTCACGCCGCTGCCTTCAAGCACCTGCTTTAGCTGGGTTACGGTTTCGCCATAGGCGTTGCGCGCGCTCACGTCGATTTCCTTGAGCGCAAAGTTCGTATCGCCCAGGCCACGCAGTTGGAAACCGCAGGCGCTCAGCACGCTGGCCAGGCCGATCAGCGCGAGGCTGGTCAGGATACGTTTCATCAAGCTTCCCTCACTCCTGTTGATCCGGTATGCCCGTGGCGAAGGTGCCACGGGCGAATGGGTCTTTTCCAGCGTTGCTTTTAGTTGGCGACGATATTGACCAGCTTGCCGGGCACCACGATGACCTTGCGGATGGTCAGGCCGTCGGTGAAGCGCAGCACGTTCTCGTTGGCGCGGGCGGCCGCTTCGACGTCCTCGCGGCTGGCGCTGGCGGGCATTTCGATGTGGCCGCGCAGCTTGCCGTTGACCTGTACCACCAGTTGCAGGCTGTCCTGCACCAGGGCGGCTTCGTCGACCTGCGGCCAGCTGGCGTCGATCACGGCGCCGTCCTTGCCCAGCTCCTGCCAGACCACGTGGCAGATGTGAGGGGTGATCGGGGCAAGCAGCAGGGTGACGGTTTCCAGGCCTTCCTGCAGCAGGGCGCGGTCGGCGGCGGATTCGGCCGGAGCCTTCTCCAGCACGTTCATCAGGGTCATCACGGCGGCGATGGCGGTGTTGAACTTGTGGTGCTGGCCTACGTCCTGGCTGGCCTGGCGGATGGCCAGGTGGATGGCGCGGTGAATGGCCTTCTGTGCGTCGTCCAGCGCGGATTTGTCCACGGCGCCGGCAGGGCCTGCGTTGACGTGGGCCTGGGCCAGACGCCAGACGCGGCGCAGGAAGCGGTTGGCGCCTTCGATGCCGGAGTCGGACCATTCGCAGCTCATGTCCGGCGGCGAGGCGAACATCATGAACAGACGGCAGGTGTCGGCGCCGTAGGCATCGATCATGGCCTGCGGGTCCACGCCATTGTTCTTGGACTTGGACATCTTCTCGGTGCCGCCGATTTCCACCGGCAGGCCGTCGGTCTTCAGGCGAGCGCCGATGACCTTGGCCTTGGCATCACGTTCGACTTCCACGTCCGCCGGGTTGAACCATTCCTTGCCACCGTTGGCGGCGACGCGGTAGTAGGTCTCGGCGACCACCATGCCCTGGGTCAGCAGGTTCTTGAACGGCTCGTCGGAGTCGATCAGGCCTTCGTCGCGCATCAGCTTGTGGAAGAAGCGCGCGTACAGCAGGTGGAGGATGGCGTGTTCGATACCGCCGATGTACTGGTCGACCGGCAGCCAGTAGTTGGCGGCCTTCTTGTCCAGCATGCCGTCTTCGAACTGCGGGCAGGCGTAGCGGGCGAAGTACCAGGACGACTCGACGAAGGTGTCCATGGTGTCGGTTTCGCGCTTGGCCGGCTGGCCGCATTTCGGGCAGCTGCACTCGTAGAACGACGGCAGTTTGGCCAGCGGCGAGCCGGCGCCGTCCGGCACCACGTCTTCGGGCAGGACGACCGGCAATTGGTCGGCCGGTACCGGCACGTCGCCACAGGTGTCGCAGTGGATGATCGGAATCGGGCAGCCCCAGTAGCGCTGGCGGCTGATGCCCCAGTCACGCAGGCGGAACTGGGTGCGCTGCTGGCCGAGGCTCTTGGCGGCGAGATCGGCGCCAATGGCGTCGAACGCGGCCTGATAGCCGAGGCCGTCGTACTTGCCGGAGTTGACGGTGATGACGCTCTCGTCCTTCAGGCCGTACCACTCTTTCCAGAGGGTCGATTCGAAGTCGTTGTCGGCACCGACCTGGGCGATCACTTGCTGGATCGGCAGGGCGTATTTGTTGGCGAACTCGAAATCGCGCTCGTCGTGACCCGGCACGGCCATCACGGCGCCTTCGCCGTAGGTCATCAGGACGTAGTTGGCGATCCACACCGGCAGCTTGTCGCCGGTCAGCGGGTGCTCGACGAACAGGGAAGTGGCGACGCCTTTCTTCTCCTGGGTGGCAATGTCGGCTTCGGCGACGCCGCCGCGCTTGCACTCGTCGATGAACGCCTGCAGCGCCGGATCGCGCTCGGCGGCCAGGGTGGCCAGCGGGTGCTCGGCGGCCACGGCGACGTAGGTGGCGCCCATCAGGGTGTCCGGACGGGTGGTGAAGACCTTCAGCTGGCCGGCTTCGCCGATGGAGGCCTGGTCATAGGGGAAGGCGATCTCCATGCCGCGGGACTTGCCGATCCAGTTGCGCTGCATGGTCTTGACCTGTTCCGGCCAGCCCGGCAGGTCGTCGAGGCTGGACAGCAGCTCTTCGGCGTAGGCGGTGATCTTGAAGTAGTACATCGGGATTTCGCGCTTCTCGATCAGCGCGCCCGAACGCCAGCCACGGCCATCGATGACCTGCTCGTTGGCCAGTACGGTCTGGTCCGCCGGGTCCCAGTTCACGGTACCGTTCTTGCGGTAGATCACGCCCTTCTCGAACAGGCGGGTGAACAGCCACTGTTCCCAGCGGTAGTAGTCCGGCTTGCAGGTGGTGACTTCGCGGGACCAGTCGATCGCCAGGCCCAGGCTGTTGAGCTGGGACTTCATGTAGGCGATGTTGTCGTAGGTCCAGGCCGCCGGGGCGACGTTGTTCTTCATCGCGGCGTTTTCCGCCGGCATGCCGAACGCGTCCCAGCCCATCGGCTGCAGGACGTTCTTGCCCTGCATGCGGTGGTAGCGGCTGATCACGTCACCGATGGTGTAGTTGCGCACATGCCCCATGTGTAGCTTGCCGCTCGGATACGGGAACATCGACAGGCAGTAGAACTTCTCCTTGCCGGCGACTTCGTCGACGCGGAAAGAGTTGTGTTCGTTCCAGAAGTTCTGGGCCTGGGATTCGATCTCGAGAGGCTGATATTGCTCGTGCATGGCGCGATTTGAACCTGTACGGAAAAGAATTGTGCAGCCAGGAAGGTCGAGTGGCCCTTTCGCTGAACCGACCCCTGAGAAGACCCGGGCCGGGCGGCTACAGAAAGCCTCGTAGCATACATGACCCCCACTCGAGCCGGTAGCCCGCGCCGTTTGTCGCACGCTCGGTGTTGCACGGGGTGGGCCGCTAAGCTTTGCCTGAGGGCGGGAGGTTTCCGCCTGTCTTGAGGTGACTGATGGCTGAGCTGCATCGCGCAAGTGCTTCGGGTTCCGGTCTGTATGAACGGTTGTTGCAACGGCTCGCGCTGGCCCTGGATGAGGCCGACACCGCTGAGCGACTACGTGACGAATGCCCCGTGGAACTGGAGTTGCGCGGTTTGAGCAGTGCCGAGATGGAGTTGATCAGGGCTTATCTGGACCAGGATGTGAACTGGCTGCGCGGCTGGCATGCCGCGGCGGAGGAGCTCGCCATGCTGGAGCGTGCCCCGGCTCGGGTGCCGCGCCATGTGCGCCAACCCACACCGCCCAGCCGTCCCCGCCTGGTGACGCGCCCGCAGCAGCTGCAATGCGCGCTGTGCGGTTCGCCGGTGGCCTGGAGCCGCAATCAGGGCGTGCTGCCCTGCACTTCCTGTGGCTCGCAGTTGTTCCGCAACGCGAAGGCACGCTGACATTTCCCCGATCCGTTAGGCTTGGCGCCTCGACAAGGAGTCGCCAATGCCTATCCGCTTCATCCTCAAACAGATTTTCATGCCGCCGGGATTGCTGCTGCTGTTGCTCTTCCTGGGCTTCGTGCTGCGCCGGCGCTATCCGCGCTTGTCGGTGTTCTGCTTCTTTTCCGGTTTCCTCGGCCTGCTGGTGATGAGCCTGCCGGTGACGGTGGAGTGGGGCGCACGCCAGCTGGAGCAGCAGGATGCGCTGAAACAGACAGAGTGGGCGGGTCTGGCGCAGCGCGCCGACGCCATCGTGGTGCTCGGCGCTGGTCGGGTGCGCGGGGATCGTGCCTGGGATGAGGACCAGCCGGGCCTGATGGCTCGCGAGCGCATTCGCTATGCCGCACGCCTGGCCAAGGCCAGCGGCCTGCCAGTGCTGACTTCCGGCGGCCTGCACTACGGCACGCCGCCCTCCGAGGCGCGGATCATGGCGCAGAGCCTGCGGGACGATTACGGCGTGCCGGTGCGCTGGGAGGAGGGGCGCAGCCGCACGACCTGGGAGAACGCCCGGTTCAGCGCCGACATGCTGCGCGAGGCGGGTATCCAGCGAGTAGTGCTGGTGACCAGCGCCATTCACATGCCGCGCTCGATCTGGAGCTTCGAGAAGGCCGGGCTGGAAGTGCTGCCGGCGCCCTCGGGCTACATCGGTACGGACGACGCAGTGCCCATGGGCGGTTGGCTGCCGGAAGGGCGGGCGATCTGGCAGAGCGGGCAGTTGCTCAATGAGGCGATCGGGTTGGTCGGCTATCGGTTGTTCTATCGCTAGCCTCCGCCATGAAAAAGGGCCTCGCAATGAGGCCCTTGTTCGTTGGAATCAGCCGAACAGCCGGCGTTCTTCCGGGTGCGTACGGCGGCGTACCAGTGCCCACACCAGCAGCACGGCGCTGAGGATCGCCAGCGGCCAGACGCGCCACTGCAGGTACGGCGTCATGCCCTGCATCGGCACCACTTCGCCACGCAGCACGCCTTGCTGGAACTGCGGGATCTGCACCGCCAGCTTGCCGAACGGGTCGATCAGCGCGGTGACGCCGTTGTTGGTGCCGCGCACCATCCAGCGCCCGGCTTCCAGGGCGCGCATCTGCGCCATCTGCAGGTGCTGCAGCGGGCCGATGGAGGTGCCGAACCAGGCGTCGTTGCTGATGGTCAGCAGCAGCTGGCTCTGCGCTGCGAGTTCGGCGGCGAATTCCGGGTAGACCACTTCGTAGCAGATGTACGGCGCCACGGAGTAGCCTTTGGCCTTGAGCAGCGGCTGGTCGGCCGGACCGCGGGCGAAGTCGGACATGGGCAGGTCGAAGAAGCTGATCAGGCCGCGCAGCAGGTCCTGCAGCGGGACGTATTCACCGAAGGGCACAAGCTTCTGCTTGAGGTAGTTGCCGCTGCCTTCGCCGACCACGGTGATGCCGTTGTAGTAGCGAATGCCTTCGGTGGTCTTCTCGCGTACCGGTACGCCGGTGATGAGCGCGGCCTTCTTGGCGGTGGCGACGCCGTTGATCATCTCCAGGTAGCCGGTGGCCTGGTCCTTGAGCACCGGCACGGCGGTTTCCGGCCAGACGATCAGGTCGACGTCGTTCTGCTCGGCGGTCAGGTCGCGGTACAGCTCCAGCTGGTGGGTGATGGCCTTGGGGTCCCACTTCATTTCCTGGGCGATGTTGCCCTGCAGCGCGGCGACCTTCAGCGGTGCGCCGGCCGGAGTGGTCCAGGCGTGACCCTTGTAGCCCAGGCCCACGGCCCAGGGGGCGATCAGCAGGACCAGGCCGGTGACCAGGCGCGCCGGGCGCCGGGTCAGGGCCGGGAGGTTGATGATCAGCGCGCCGGTCAGGGCTATGCCGAAGGACACCAGCCAGACGCCGCCCAGCGGGGCGAGGCCGGCCAGCGGGCCGTCCAGCTGGCTGTAGCCGGCGTAGAGCCAGGGGAAGCCGGTGAGGAACCAGCTGCGGAACAGCTCCAGCACCACCCACAGCGCGGCGAAGGCCAGCGCGTCGCTGACCGGCGCATTGTTGCGACGGAAGAACTTCGCCCAGACCCACGCCGGCAGGGCAAAGAAGAAGGCCACGCCGGCACTGAAGCCGCCGACCAGGAAGCCCGCCAGCGGCCCGGACGCGCCGCCGAAGTTGTAGATGCTGAAGTAGATCCAGCTGGTGCCGGCGATGAAGGCGCCGAAGCCGTACCACCAGCCGCGCCAGAGCGCCGAACCCGCGGTGGTGCCGCGCAGGCCGAGGTAGAACAGGGCCAGCGAGAGCACTGCCAGCGGCCAGTAGCCGAACGGGGCCAGGGTCAGCGGCGTGAGCGCGCCGGCGGCCAGGGCGAGCAGGTGGCCTGGCAGGCCGGGGCGGGTGATCCAGCGCATCGGAAATCCTTGTTGCGGTTAAGCGATGCGCAAGAGTAATGGAGAGACGAACGGTAGGCTATGGGGATGAAAGCCAAAAGCCATGAGCTGACTGCGGCGGGATGTTGCAGGACGCGGAGGGTTTGTCTGTAGGAATTCAGCGAGGGGTGTTTCGCGCGCTCCTGTAGGAGCGGACTTTGTCCGCGATTGCGGGCATGGCCCGCTCCTACAGGGTGCGTGGTGGCTCAGTCCTGCAGCGGAGTAAGGCGCAGCAGGTGCAGCCGACGGCTGTCGGCGTTGAGCACGCGGAAGCGGAAGCCGCCCAGTTCGGTGGTTTCGTTGCGCTTGGGCAAGTGCCCGAAGGCGCTCATCACCACGCCGCCGACGGTGTCGAATTCCTCGTCGGAGAATTCCGCGCCGAAGAAATCGTTGAAGGCTTCCACCGGGGTCAGCGCCTTGACGATGAAGTCGCCGCTGGGCAGCGGCTTGATGTAACTGTCTTCCTCGACGTCGTGCTCGTCCTCGATATCGCCGACGATCTGCTCCAGCACGTCCTCGATGGTCACCAGTCCCGCCACGCCGCCGTATTCGTCGATGACGATGGCCATGTGGTTGCGGTTGGCGCGGAATTCGCGCAGCAGCACGTTCAGGCGCTTGGACTCGGGCACGAAGGTGGCCGGGCGCAGCAGGTCCTTGATGTTGAAGGCGTGATTCTGGTCGTGGAGGACCAGCGGCAGCAGGTCCTTGGCCAGCAGGACGCCCATGATGTCGTCCAGGCTCTCGCCGATCACCGGGTAGCGCGAGTGCGCCGCTTCGATGATAGCCGGGAGGAAGTCGGCAGGCTTCTGCGTCGACTTGATGGAGATCATCTGCGAACGCGGGATCATGATGTCGCGGACCTGGAGGTCCGCCACCTGGATCGCGCCTTCGACGATCGACAACGCTTCGCTGTCCAGCAGCTTGTTGTCGTGGGCTTCGCGCAGCAGCTCAAGCAGCTCCTGGCGGTTTCTCGGCTCATGGGCAAAAGCCTGGGTGATCTTGTCCAACCACGACTTGTGCCCATTGCTCGATCGGTCTTCGCTCATCTTTTCCTTGCTCGGTGGCTTTTATTCTTCATCGGCCGCGTATGGGTCCGGGTGACCCAGTTCAGCCAGCAATTCGCGTTCCAGGCCTTCCATTTCCTCGGCTTCTTCATCTTCGATGTGATCGTAGCCGAGCAGGTGGAGGCAGCCATGGATGACGAGGTGGGCCCAGTGGGCCTCGGCGGACTTGCCCTGTTCGGCGGCCTCGCGGGTGACTACAGGGACGCAGATCACCAGGTCGCCGAGCAGCGGGATGTCCAGCAGCTCGTCGGGAACGTCGGCGGGGAAGGACAGTACGTTGGTGGCGTAGTCCTTGTGTCGCCAGGTCTTGTTCAGTTCGCGCCCTTCGGTTTCGTCCACCAGGCGGATGGTGAGTTCCGAATCATTCTGGCGTTGGCGCAGGGCCAGTTCGCACCAGTGGCGGAACTGCGCTTCGCTCGGCAGGCCGGTCGCTTCGCAGGCGACCTGCAGGTCCAGTTCAAGCATGCTTGTTGCCCTGGCCTTCTACGCCGGTCAGGCGATTCTCGTAGGCGTCGTAGGCATCGACGATGCGCTGCACCAACGGGTGACGCACGACGTCCTTGGACTTGAAGTGGGTGAAGCTGATACCGGGGACGTCGCGCAGCACTTCCATCACGTGCTTCAGGCCCGAGCGCGTGCCTTTGGGCAGGTCGACCTGGGTAACGTCGCCAGTGATCACCGCGGTGGAGCCGAAGCCGATCCGGGTGAGGAACATCTTCATCTGTTCCATCGTGGTGTTCTGGCTTTCGTCGAGGATGATGAAGCTGTTGCTCAGCGTGCGGCCGCGCATATAGGCCAGCGGCGCGACTTCGATCACCTGGCGTTCGATCAGCTTGGCCACGGTCTCGAAGCCGAGCATCTCGTACAGCGCGTCATACAGCGGGCGCAGGTACGGGTCGATCTTCTGCGACAGGTCGCCGGGCAGGAAGCCGAGCTTCTCGCCAGCCTCGACTGCCGGGCGCACCAGCAGGATGCGGCGGATCTGCTCGCGTTCCAGGGCGTCCACGGCGCAGGCCACGGCGAGGTAGGTCTTGCCGGTGCCGGCCGGGCCGATGCCGAAGTTGATGTCGTGGTCGAGGATGGCCTTCACGTAGCGCTGCTGGTTCGCACCGCGCGGGCGGATGTGCGCCTGACGGGTCTTGAGCGTGACCAGCGGGGCGACGGGCTCGACGGAGAGTTCTTCCAGGCCGGACTCCTGCAGGAACAGGTGGACCATGTCAGGCGTCAGCTCGGTACCGTTCTGCACTTCGCGGTAGAGGCGCTGCAGGAGGTTTTCGGCCGCTTGGGTGCGCTCGGGGTCACCGACCAGTTCGAACTGGTTGCCGCGGTTGCGGATCTCGATGCCGAGGCGCTTCTCGATCTGGTGCAGGTGTTCGTCGAACTGACCGCACAGGTTGGCGAAGCTGCGGGCCTCGAAGGGCTCGAGCATGAAACGATGGATATCCAGGGGGGCGTTCAAGGTGTTGTCTAAGTCGCCGTGCTTCAAAGGGAGATGGTCGAAGAATAACCCCACGCGACCGAGTACGAAAGTTCAGTCGCCAAGGGGGTAGTCAACGGTCGGTTGCCAGTGACGTGCTTCTACTGTCAGTGGCGTGCTTCCAGCAGGGTCGCGCGCAGGGAGTTGGGCAGCGCCTCGTAGATTTCCACGTCGACGAACTGGCCGATCAGGCGCGGATTGTCGCAGCGGAAGTTGACCACGCGGTTGTTCTCGGTGCGGCCCTGCAATTGGCCGGGGTCGCGCTTGGCGTAATCGGTGACGAGGATGCGCTGGATGGTGCCGACCATCCGTCGGCTGATCTCGAAACCCTGGTGATTGAGGCGGCTGTTGAGCGTCAGCAGGCGCTGCTTCTTCACCTCGTCCGGGGTGTCGTCGGCCAGGTCGGCGGCCGGGGTGCCCGGGCGCGAGCTGTAGATGAAGGAGAAGGAGTAATCGAAGCCGACGTCCTCCACCAGCTTCAGGGTCTGCTCGAAGTCTTTCTCGGTCTCGCCGGGGAAGCCGATGATGAAGTCCGAGCTGATGCAGATGTCCGGCACCGCGGCCTTCAGCTTGCGGATACGCGACTTGAATTCCAGTGCGGTGTGGTTGCGCTTCATCGCCGCGAGGATGCGGTCGGAGCCGGCCTGTACCGGCAGGTGGACGAACTTCACCAGTTGCGGCACTTCGGCGTGGGCGGCGATCAGCGAGTCGGAGAATTCCAGCGGGTGCGAGGTGGTGTAGCGGATACGCTCGATGCCATCGACCTCGGCGACCACGCGGATCAGTTCGGCGAAGTCGGCGATGCGCCCGTCATGGGTCGGGCCGCGGTAGCCGTTGACGTTCTGGCCCAGCAGAGTGACTTCCTTGACGCCGTTCTCGGCCAGGTGGATCACCTCGGCCAGCACGTCGTCGAACGGGCGGCTGACTTCCTCGCCGCGGGTGTAGGGGACCACGCAGAAGGTGCAGTACTTGCTGCAGCCTTCCATCACCGAGACGAAGGCGGTGGGGCCGTCGACGCGTGGCTCGGGCAGGCGGTCGAACTTCTCGATTTCCGGGAAGGACACGTCCACCTGCGGTTTGCGGGTGGTGCGGGCGGCGTCGATCATTTCCGGCAGGCGGTGCAAAGTCTGCGGGCCGAACACTACGTCGACGTACGGCGCGCGCTCGCGGATCGCCGCGCCTTCCTGGCTGGCCACGCAGCCACCGACGCCGATCACCAGGTCGGGGTTCTGCTGCTTGAGGGTGCGCCAGGCGCCCAGCTCGGAGAACACCTTCTCCTGGGCCTTCTCGCGGATCGAGCAGGTATTGAGCAGGATGACGTCGGCTTCTTCGGCCTTTTCGGTGATTTCCAGGGCCTGGTGTTCACCCAGCAGGTCGGCCATGCGCGAGCTGTCGTACTCGTTCATCTGGCAACCGTGGGTCTGGATGAAAAGCTTCTTGGCCATGGAACCTGTCTTGTTCTGGTTAAAAATTGACCGCGCATTATAAGCCCCGGGGCGGGCATCTACCAGCGGCGGGCTTGAGGGGCGGCTGTCTGTGCTATGCTGCGTGCCCTTTTTGCAAAGCTGTCATCCTTCGTTCATGAGCAAGCGCGAGAACCCGATCTACAAGGTGGTCTTCCTCAACCAGGGCCAGGTGTACGAGATGTACGCCAAGCAGATCTACCAGAGCGATCTGTGGGGTTTCCTGGAGATCGAGGAGTTCGTCTTCGGCGAGCGCACCCAGGTGGTGGTGGATCCCAGCGAGGAGAAGCTCAAGGCGCAGTTCGATGGCGTCATCCGCAGCTTCGTGCCGCTGCACTCGATCATCCGCATCGACGAAGTGGAGCGCCTGGGCACCGCGAAGATCAGCGAGGCCAAGCCCAGCGGCAACGTGATGCCGTTCCCCATGCCGATGCCCAGCAAGGACTGACGCTCGGCTTTTCGCTTTTGGTAGGAGCTTGCTCGCGAACGATCCTGTAGTAGGGCGAATAACCTGGAACAGGTTATCCGCCGGCTCTATGCGGCGGATAACGCTGGCGCGTTATGCGCCCTACGAGAAAGGGTGAATTAGGGCAGCGGCGAGAACGGCGAGTTGCCGGCAGTCTGCAGTTCGATCAGGTAGTTGCGGAAGATCTGTCCAAGCACCTTGGTGGCGATGTCCAGTTCGTCCTTGTTCATCTGCTCGGCGACCAGGTCGGCGCTGTCCATGGCGTCTTCGGCGCCGTTGACCGCGGCCATCTTCAGCACGATGTAGGCCTGCACGTTGTTGGCCTTCACGCCTTCGCCACGGAAGAACATGGTGCCCAGGCGCAGCTGTGCGTCGGCGTGGCCTTGCAGCGAAGCCTTCTCGTACCAGTGCAGGGCGGCCTGGAAGTCGCGCGGGGCGCGCTCGCCGGTGTAGAAGAATTCCCCCAGTTCGAACTGGGCCTGTGCGTCGCCGGCGTTGGCGGCTTGCTGGCAGCTGGCTAGTGCCTGTTGCAGCTGTTCGGGCACGGTGTTCAGGGTGCAGCGTCCGGTGGCTGGAATCAGCAGCGAGTTGCCGCCCGCCTGAGTGAACAGGGGCAGTGCGAGCAACAGGCAGCCCAGCAGGGTGCGACCGGAACGGTACATGGGGAGAAACGGCCTCCAGGATCGGGGCGGGTAAAACCCGGCCAGCGAAATGCGCCAGCCTTCACATTATGAAATAAGCAGGCGCTTCCTTACAAAGTCTTTACCTTCTTTTCTGTTTTTTTGCTGGAAACGGCTGTGACGGCGGGGTGAGTGTAACGCCGGAATAAAGCGCTGAAAGCGTCGTGGCAGAGCGGAAGGCGCCCGGACGGGCGCCTTCGCGTGGGGCGGCTTACTTGAGTGCGGCGAAAGCGCGCTCGGCGGCGTCCAGGGTCAGTTTCAGCTCGGTTTCGCCGTGGGCGATGGAGGTGAAGCCGGCCTCGAAGGCGCTCGGAGCCAGGTAGATGCCGGCGTCCAGCATCAGGTGGAAGAAGCGCTTGAAGCGTTCCGCATCGCTGGTCATCACGTCGTCGAAGGTGACGATGTCATCGGCGCCGGTGAAGTACAGGCCGAACATCGCGGCACCCGCCTGGGTGGTCACGAAGGGAATGCCGGCGGCGTCGGCGCGCTCCTGCAGGCCTTGCAGCATGCGGGTGGTGTAGGTGGTCAGCTCGTCGTGGAAGCCGGGGCGGCTGATCAGGCGCAGGGTGGTCAGGCCGGCGGCCATGGCCAGCGGGTTACCCGACAGGGTGCCGGCCTGGTAGACCGGGCCGAGCGGGGAAATCTGCTCCATGATCTGACGCTTGCCGCCGAAGGCGCCCACCGGCATGCCGCCGCCGATGATCTTGCCGAAGGTCGACAGGTCCGGGGTGATGCCGTAGTGCGCCTGGGCGCCGCCCAGGGCTACGCGGAAGCCGGTCATCACTTCGTCGAAGATCAGTACCACGCCATGCTTGTCGCACAGGCTGCGCAGGCCTTCGAGGAAGCCCGGGGCCGGCGGCACGCAGTTCATGTTGCCGGCGACCGGCTCGACGATGATGCAGGCCACGTCCTTGCCGACTTCGGCCAGGGTCTTCTCGACGGCGGCGATGTCGTTGTAGGGCAAGGTCAGGGTGTGCTTGGCGAAGGCCGCCGGCACGCCGGGGGAGTTCGGCACGCCGAAGGTCAGGGCGCCGGAACCGGCTTTCACCAGCAGGCTGTCGGAGTGGCCGTGGTAGCAGCCCTCGAACTTGATGATGCTGTCACGGCCGGTGTAACCGCGGGCCAGGCGGATGGCGCTCATGGTGGCTTCGGTGCCGGAGCTGACCATGCGCACCATGTCCATGGACGGCACCAGGGAGCAGACCAGGTCGGCCATTTCCACTTCCAGCGCGGTCGGCGCGCCGTAGGACAGGCCGTGGTCGAGCTGCTTGCGCACGGCGTCGAGGACGTCCGGATGGCTGTGGCCGAGGATCATCGGGCCCCAGGAGCCGACGTAGTCGACGTAGCGCTTGTCATCTTCGTCCACCACGTAGGCGCCTTCCGCGTGCTTGAAGAACAGCGGGGTGCCGCCGACGCTCTTGAACGCGCGTACCGGCGAGTTCACGCCACCGGGGATGTGTTTCTGGGCATTGGCGAAAAGCGTTTCGGAACGGGACATGGTGTACCTCGCGAAGCTGTGAAGGGCTGGGCGCGTGGCGCTCAGCGGGTTTCGAAGAGTTGGCTGAAGGCGCGGGCGCGCTGTTCGACTTCGGCCGGGGTGTCGGCGGCGAACAGGGCGTGGATCACGGCGATCATGTCGGCGCCGCGGGCGATCAGCTCGGGCGCGTTGTCCAGGGTTACGCCGCCAATGGCCACCAGCGGCACGTTGAAGCGGGCCTTGGCCTGATCCAGCAGTTCGACGCTGGCGGCGGACGCGCCGGGTTTGGTCTGGGAGGCGAAGAAGCGGCCGAAGGCGACGTAGCTGGCGCCCTCGGCGATGGCCTTCTCGGCCATCTCGAGGCTGGCGTGGCAGGTGCCGCCGATGACCGCGTCGCGGCCGAGCAGGGCGCGGGCAGCGGCCAGCGAGCCGTCGGTCTGCCCCAGATGCACGCTGACGCCCAGGCGCGCGGCCAGTTCGGCGTCATCGTTGATCAGCAGCGTGGCGCCGTAGCGAGCGCAGAGGTCGCGCAGGGCCTCGGCTTCGCGCAGGCGGCGCGAGGCGTCGTCGGACTTGTCGCGGTACTGCAGCAGTCTGGCGCCGCCCTTCAGGGCGGCTTCGACGTAGGGCAGCAGGCGGCCGCCGTCGAGCAGCTGGCTGTCGGTGATGGCGTAGAGTCCGCGCAGTTTCATCAAGGCCTCGATCAGATCAGTTGCAGAAGTCCAGTGGCAGGCGGCGCGGCACGTACTGGCCGTGGCCGGGCGCTTCCGCGTCGCGCAAGGTGCGCCAGGTGTAGTCCAGGGCGCTGCGCACCGCGCTCACCAGTTCCTCGCCCAGGGCCAGGCGGCCGGCGAGGGTGCTCGCCAGGGTGCAGCCCGAGCCGTGGTAGCTGCCGGGCAGGCGCTGGCAGGTGAAGGTGTGGCGCTGGCCGTCGCGGGTGTACAGGCGATTGTGCACCTCGGACTCGTCGCCATGGCCGCCGGTGATCAGCAGGGTCTGGATATAAGGCAGCAGCTTGTCGGCGCACTCGTCCGCGGTGCCCTCGGGCAGTTCGGCGAGGATGCGCGCCTCGGGCAGGTTCGGGGTAGCCACTGCGGCAATCGGCAGCAGGCGTTCGCGCATGGCGTAGCCGACGTCGTCCTTGCCCAGCGAGCCGCCGCCACCGGCGCGCAGCACCGGGTCGCAGACCAGCGGGATGCCCGGCAGGGACTGCATGATCTCCACGACCGTGTCGACCATCTGCACCGAGCCGAGCATGCCCAGCTTGACCGCAGCCACCGGCAGATCGGCGATCACGGCGTTGGCCTGGGCCAGCACCCATTCGCGGTCGAGCACGCGGAAGTCGGAAACGTTGACGGTATCCTGAACGGTCAGCGCGGTGACGGTCGGCGCCGCGTGGCAGCCTTGGGCGATCAGGGCTTCGATATCGGCCTGCAGGCCGGCACCGCCACTGGGATCGTGGCCGGACAGGCAGAGCACTACGGGACGGGAGGCAGGTGTTTTCATGGCGCGGGAGCTTATCACCAAATCGCCGCGCTGAGCTGACCGAACGGTCCAATGCGCATCGCCTGGCCGCGCCCTGCCCGGATGGTCGAATGCCACGGGCCACAAGGCCTGTGCTAGAGTTCGCCGATTCCAACACAACGCCTCCACGGCGCGCCAATGCAGGGGATGGGGATCTCCGGCGCAGCTGTCGGCGGCACTGCGGGGCACCATGCGGCACTGGCTGATCTTCCTGATCCTTCTCATCCTCTCGCCAGTGGCGAGCGCCATCAGCTTCGACGAGCACGTCGGACAACTGCCCCTGGGGCGGGCGATGGATGTCTTCGAGGATGTGCGCGGCACGGCCGATATCGCCGAGATCAGCTCGCCAGCGCTGGCCGCCAGCTTCCGCCACCATGAGCGCGACGTGCTCAATGCCGGCTACTCGCGCTCGGTGTTCTGGCTGCGCCTGGACCTGGACTACCAGCCCAGGGCCTCGCGCGACCCGGCCAACTGGCTGCTGGAGCTGGCCTACCCGCCGCTGGACAAGCTCGACCTTTACCTGCCCGACGGCCAGGGCGGCTTCAAGCTGGCCCAGCGTACCGGCGACACCCTGCCGTTCGACAGCCGGCCGATCCGCCAGAACAACTACCTGTTCGACCTCAAGCTGGAGCCGGGCAAGCCGTTGCGCGTCTACCTGCGCCTGGAAAGCCAGGGCTCGATCCAGGCGCCGCTGACGCTCTGGTCGTCCAAGGCCTATCTGGAAGAGCAGCCGGGGCGCATCTATGTGCTGGGCATCATCTATGGCGTGTTGCTGGTGATGCTGATCTACAACCTGTTCATCTTCCTCAGCGTGCGTGACACCAGCTACCTCTATTACATCCTTTATATAGCCTCGTTCGGCTTCTACCAGATATCGGTCAACGGCGCGGGCATCGAGTACTTCTGGCCGAACAGTCCCTGGTGGGCCAACGCCGCCACGCCCTTCCTGATCGGTTCGGCCGGCCTGTTCGGCTGCCAGTTCGCCCGCAGCTTCCTGCATACCCGCGAGCACAGCCTGTGGATCGACCGCATCCTGCGCGTGCTGATGGGGGTTGGCGCGCTGGTGATGGTGCTGGCGCTGACGGTCAGCTACGCCATCGCCCTGCGGCTGGCCACCTACCTGGCGCTGGCCTTCACCGTGGTGATCTTCACTGCCGGCATCGTCGCCTGGCTGCGCGGCATGCGCGTGGCGCGCTACTTCATTTTCGCCTGGAGCGCCTTCCTGCTCGGCGGAGTCATCAACACGCTGATGGTGCTGGGCTTGCTGCCCAACATCTTCCTGACCATGTACGCCAGCCAGATCGGTTCGGCGCTGGAGGTCGGCCTGCTGTCCCTGGCGCTGGCGGACCGCATCAATGCCATGAAGGAGGAGCGCACGCGCATCCTCCAGGAAACCAGCCGCAAGCTGGAGCAGCTGAACCTGGAGCTGGCCAGCAGCAACCGCCTGAAGGACGAATTCCTCGCTACCGTCACCCATGAACTGCGCACGCCCATGAGCGGGGTGATCGGTTCGCTGGAGCTGATGCAGACGGTGCCCATGGACATCGAGTTGGCGCAGTACCACAAGACTGCCACCGGCTCGGCGCGCGACATGATGCGCATGGTCAACGACATCCTCGCGCTGATCGAGCTGCAGGCCGGCAAGCTCTACCCTCGCCGCGAGCCGTTCAGCCTGCGCGGCCTGTGCGACGGCCTGCGCGCGCAGTACGCGCCTCGCGCCGAGGAGCGCGGGCTGCGCTTCGTCCTGCAACTGGACGAGAGCCTGCCCGACACCCTTGAGGGCGATGCCGGCAAGCTGACCCAGGCGCTGGGCTACCTGATCGACAACGCCATCAAGTTCACCCATCAGGGCGGCGTACACCTGCGGGTTGCCGGTGTGCCTAACAGCGAAGGGCTGGCGCTGCGCATCGAGGTGCAGGACAGCGGCATCGGTTTCTCCACCCCGCCGGATGGCGCGCTGTACCAACGCTTCTTCCAGCTCGACGGGTCGCTGACCCGCGAGTACGGCGGCCTCGGTATTGGGCTGGCGCTGACCCGCAAGCTGGTCGCGTTGCTGGGCGGTACGCTGAGCCACGAATCCATGCCGGGGCAGGGCAGCCGCTTTGCCCTGGAGCTGCAGGTCGGCCAGCCGGTGCAGGGCATCGCCCCGCCGCCGCGTCGCGCGGGCGGCCAGGTGCTGCGCAGCCCCGACCAGTGCACCGTGCTGGTGGTGGAGGACAACGCCATCAACCAGCTGGTGATCCGCGGCATGCTGCTCAAGCTCGGCTACCGCGTGCGCACGGCTGACAACGGCGCCGAGGCCATCGAGCTGCTGCGCCGGGAAGTCATCGACACCGTGCTGCTGGATTGCCAGATGCCGGTGATGGACGGCTTCGCCACCTGCCGGGCGATCCGCACGCTACCGCGTTGCGCCGACCTGCCAGTGCTGGCGATTACCGCCCACAGCCACAGTGGCGATCGCGAGCGCTGCCTGGCCGCGGGAATGAGCGACTACATGGCCAAGCCGGTGAAGTTCGAGGAGCTGCAGGCGCTGCTCCATGACTGGCTGCTGTGTCAGCCGGCGCTGCCCAGCCCTGCCTGACGGAAAGGTCGGCGTCCCCTATAGGGGCGGGCCATGCCCGTGATCGCGCGCATGGCTCGCTCCTACAGGTTCAGGCCGGCGGCCTCGGCCCAAAGTAAAACGCCGCGCTACCTTCCGGTAGCGCGGCGTTCGTTCTTAAGCTAGCTGTCAGGCTCAGTCGACCTTGACCACCCAGCCTTCCGGACCTTCCACGTCACCCTTCTGGATGCCGGTCAGTTCCTCGTAAAGGCGACGGGTCACCGGGCCGACGTCTTCGCGGCTGAAGAATACGTGCAGGTTGTCCTTGTACTGGATGCCGCCGATCGGGGTGATCACCGCTGCGGTACCGCAGGCGCCGGCTTCCTTGAAGCGGGCCAGGTCGTCGATCTGCACGTCGCCTTCGACCACTTTCAGGTCCAGGCGCTGTTCGGCCAGCTGCATCAGCGACAGGCGGGTGATGCCCGGCAGCACCGAGCTGGAGCGCGGGGTGACGAACTCGTTGTCATGGGTGATGGCGAAGAAGTTGGCCGAGCCCACTTCCTCGATGCGGCTGTGGGTGGCCGGGTCGAGGTAGATGCAGTCGGCGAAGCCTTCTTTCTTGGCCTGGGCGCCCGGCATCAGGCTGGCGGCGTAGTTGCCACCGACCTTGGCGGCGCCGGTGCCGTTGGGGGCGGCGCGGTCGTAGGTGGAGATCACGAAGTCATGGGGCTTCATGCCGCCCTTGAAGTAGGCGCCGACCGGGATGCAGAACACCGAGAAGATGAATTCCGGAGCCGGGCGCACGCCGATGTTGTCGCCCACGCCGATCACGAACGGGCGCAGGTACAGCGCGCCGCCCGAGCCGTACGGGGGGATGAAGCGCTCGTTGGCGCGCACGACCTGCTTGCAGGCCTCGATGAACTGCTCTTCGGACACTTGCGGCATCAGTACGCGGGCGCAGCTGCGGGCCATGCGCGCGGCGTTCTGGTCCGGGCGGAACAGGTTGATCGAGCCGTCCTTGCAGCGGTAGGCCTTGAGGCCTTCGAAGCACTGCTGGCCATAGTGCAGGGCGGAGGAGCCCTCGCTGATGTGCAGGGTGTTGTCTTCGGTCAGCTTGCCGTCGTCCCACAGACCATCGCGCCAGTGGGAGATGTAGCGGAAGTCGGTCTTGATGTAATCGAATCCGAGCGTGCCCCAATCGATGTCTTTCTGTTCCATGGTTGCCTCATTCAATGGGATTACCTGCGGCTGCCGCGAGCCATTCAAGGCCGGCGAGCATCCGGGCAGAAGGTTTGGCGGGCTCTGGCGGCGGGCTGCCTGAATCGCAAGGGATTCAGGCGTGCGGCGGGAACGGTGTTCTCCGCGGGATGGTCACCGCCAGGACTCCATCAAGACTTGCCATGATACCGGCGATAGTCGCGGCTGTGGGCCCCTGGCGGCGAATATCGCTGCCATCAGTCGCATCGGGAATGCTGCGACGCGGGCGCCGGCGCGCGGGGTTCCGCTGTGCGGTTTCGCGCCGGTGCCGTTGTTCTTGTCGAAATCATCCATTCACATGAATGTCATTTCATATGATGAATAGAGTTCGGGCTATTCTGCTGGGCTGATGGCGCTTTGCGGGAACAGTGAGCGGCTGATGAAGCAGGCCGTCTCGTGCAGGCTGGCGCCGATCTGCTCGAGCTTCTCGCGGTCGTGCTGGGCGCTGATGCCGATACCGGAAATGATGAAGCGTGGCTGGCGATCGTGGTCGATGATCGCGCTGGCGACCATGCTGACGCCGCGATACAGGTGGTCCTGGTCGATGGCCCAGCCGCGCTCCAGCGTGGCAGCGGCGTCGCGGCGGTACTCGTCGAAGTTCGGTGGATTCTCCCAGCGCACGCGGGTCAGGCGGCGTCTCAGTTCATCCTCGGGGAGGTTGCGCAGCCCGGCGATGCAGCGTCCGGCGGCGCCTACCAGCTCCGGCAGGCGCGAGCCCACGGCGACGTTGACGTGCGCCACGATGGGCGCGGACACGGCGATCACGCGGATGTGCGCATCGTCGGTGACCTGCCACAAGGTGATCAGGATGTGGTGGCTGGTGCTCAGGCGCTCCAGTTCCGGCTGGATCAGGTCGGCGTAGCTGCGACCGATGAAGCTCACTGCCAGCTCCGACAGGCCCAGGCCCAGGCGATAGGTCTTGGTCTCGTTGTCGAACGAGGTCAACTGCTCGTTGCTCAGCGTGCGCAGGATATTGAAGGTGGTGCTCGGGCTGATACCGGTGGCGCGGGCGATGGCGGTCGCGCCCTCGGGGCCTTCGGCATTGGCCAGGTGGCGCAGGATCTGGATGGCATTCACCACGGCGCCGACATCCTTGGCGCCGCCGGTGCGTTTGCTGCTGGCTTCTTCGACGGTTTTTTCAGTGGTCATATTCTGTATTCTGATTGACATTCAGTATTGTGAATGTATTCTGACCCTGCGACGCCTGCAACGGCTTCCGTGAAGCTGGCTTGGCATGGGCGGTAACGCACTTTGCAACAAAGGCAGAACAAGAACAAAGGAGAAACCTCAATGGTGGATTTCCCCGACCGCAACATGCCAGGGCCAGAGGCGCAGTACCTCGCCTTCCTCGCCCAGGGTCGCTTCATGTTGCAGCGCAGCGCCTCCACCGGCCGGCACGTGTTCTACCCGCGCACCCAGGTGCCCGGCAGCGGCGAAACGGACCTGGAATGGGTTCCCGCCAGTGGCCTGGGCACCCTTTATGCCCTGACCGTCAACCGCGCCCGCAGCGGTGACTACAACGTCGCCCTGGTCGACCTCGATGAAGGCGTGCGCATGATGTCCCGTATCGAAGGCCATCTCAGCCTGCCCATCGGCACCCGCCTCAAGGCGCGCATCGCCCAGCAGGACAGCGGCCCCGCCGTCGTCTTCGAGCCCCTGACGGAGGCACAGTCATGAGCCAGGTCCTGCGCGGCAAGACCGCCATCGTCGGCATCGGCAGCGCCGGTATCGGCGAAGCCCACGGCTACAGCGCCATGGAACTGCTTGGCCAGGCCTCGATGAAGGCCATCGCCGATGCGGGGCTTGCGCTCTCGGACATCGACGCGGTGTTCTCGGCCACCAGCTCCCACGCCTTCCCGACGCTCTCGGTCTGCGAGTACCTCGGCATCAAGCCGAAATTCGTCGACGGCACCAACGTCGGTGGCTCCAGTTTCGAGCTGCACCTGCTGCAGGCGACCCTGGCCCTGGAAGCCGGCCTGTGTGACGCGGCGCTCATCTGCTACGGCTCCAACCAGCGCACTGCCGGCGGCAAGCTGGTGTCGATGAGCGAGCCGCAGTGGCACGAGACGCCCTACCAGCCGCGTCACCCGATCACCGCTTACGCCTTGGCCGCCAGCCGCCACATGCATCAATACGGCACCACCCGCGAGCACCTGGCCGAAGTGGCCGTGGCAGCGCGCGGTTGGGCCAACCTCAACCCCGAGGCCTTTGCCCGTGGCCCGCTGAGCATCGATGAGGTGCTCGCCGCACGGATGGTCAGCGACCCGCTGAGCAAGGCCGACTGCTGCCTGGTCACCGATGGAGGCGGCGCCTGCGTGATGGTGCGTGCCGACCGCGCGCGCGACCTGCCCAAAGCGCCGATCTACTTCCTCGGCGCCGCCGGCGCGCAGTGGCACCGCTCCATCGTCGCCATGCCCGACCTCACCGTCACCGCCGCTTCCGAGAGCGGCCCGCGAGCCATGCAGATGGCCGGGGTAAAGCACTCGGACATCGATCTGGTGATGGTCTACGACGCCTTCACCATCAATACGATCCTGTTCCTCGAGGACCTCGGCTTCTGCCCGAAGGGCGAGGGTGGCCGCTTCGTCCAGGGCGGGCGCATCGCTCCTGGCGGCGAACTGGCGGTGAACACCAACGGCGGCGGGCTGTCCTGTGTGCATCCGGGCATGTACGGCATGTTCCTGATCATCGAGGCGGTCACCCAGCTGCGTCGCCAGGCCGGTGAACGCCAGCTGAAGAAGGCCGACGTGGCGCTGCTGCACGGCAACGGCGGCACCTTGTCCAGCCAGGTGACGGCACTGCTCGGCACCCAAGCGGTGCTCTGAAAGCCCGTGCTCTGAAATTCAGGGCTCTGAAACTCAGGGCCGACGCTCCCGGTGGCTGCTGCCCGCAGCCTGCCGTGGATGCGCTCGCCCTCGCGCCGGCACGCAAACGCCCGGCACCCGCTATTTGTTCAGGTGGAACGTCATGTCAGTGAGTCACTTGCAACACACCGGTTTTTCCAGTCTCACCCCCCTGGTGCAGCCGCGCTCGGTCGCCGTGGTCGGCGCTTCCAGCGACCCGCACCGCATCGGCGGCCGCCCCATTGCCTACATGCTGCGCAACGGCTTTTCCGGGCGCATCCTGCCGGTGAACCCCAACCGCACCGAGATCCAGGGCCTGCCGGCCTACGCCAGCGTCGATGCGCTGCCCGAGGCGCCGGACGTGGCGATCATCGCGGTGCCGGCGCCGCAGGTGCTGGAGACCGTCCAGGCGCTGGGCCGCAAGGGCGCGCGCAGCGCCATCGTGTTCTCCTCCGGCTTCAGCGAAGTCGGCGAGGAAGGCGTGGCCATGCAGGACGCTATCGTCGAAGCCGCCCGCGCGGCGAACATGCGCCTGCTGGGGCCGAACGCGCTGGGCGTGTTCAACGCCAACCTGGGCTACTACGCCTTCTTCTCCACCAGCCTGGAACGCGGCATTCCGCTGGCCGGGCGGGTCGGCATCGCCACCCAGTCCGGCGCCTACGGGGCGCACCTGCTCGGCCTGTCGCGGCAGCGCGGGCTGGGCACGCCGATCTGCGTCGCCACCGGCAACGAAGCCGACGTCACCCTGGGCGATGCCATCGGCTGGCTGGTGGAGTCGCCGGAGATCGACGTGGTCATGGCCTACGCCGAATCCATCCGCAACGTCGACAGCTTCCTCGCCGCCCTCGAAGCGGCCCATCGCGCCGGCAAGCCGGTGATCCTGCACAAGGTCGGGCGCAGCGAGCTGGGCGGCCGCGCCGCCATGTCGCACACCGCCTCCCTGGCGGGTGACGACAAGGTGCTCGACGCGGTGCTGGCCGACTACGCGGTGGTTCGCGCGCGCACCACCGAGGAGCTGGTGGACATCGCCTACCTCGCCACCCAGCGCATCTACCCGGTGAACAACAGCCTGGGGATGATCACCGTCAGCGGCGGCGCCGGCATCATCGTCAGCGACGCCGCCGAGGACTTCGGCCTGCCCATGCCGCCGATGCCCGAAGCGGCCCAGGCACGCCTGAAGCAGCGCCTGCACTACGCCTCGCCACTCAACCCGGTGGACTGCACCGCCCAGGCGCTCAACGACCTGAGCCTGGTGCACGACTTCACCGAGTCCATGGTGGTGGACGGTGGCTACCGCTCGCTGATCGCCTTCTTCACCCAGGCCGGCACCGCCGCCTCCATTGGCCCGCGCCTCGCCGAGCAGTTCGCGCGGATCAAGGTCGATCACCCGGACCGCCTGTTCGTGGTCTCGGTGATGGGCGAGGGCGAGGAGCTGGCGCCGTACCAGAAGGCCGGCTTCGCCCTGTTCGAGGACCCGACCCGCGCGGTGCGCGCCATCCAGGCCATGGGCCAGCTGGGCGAAGCCTTCGCCCGCCCGCTGCGCAGGATTCCCGCGCCCGGCGGCGTCGAGCTGCCGGCCAGCACGCCCGGTGAGGCCGAAGCCAAGCAATTGCTGGCGCGCGCCGGCATCGAATCGGCGCCCGAGCGGGTGCTGAAAAGTGCGGCGGAAGCCGCCGCCTTCGCCGAACAGATCGGCTTCCCGGTGGTGCTGAAAATCGCCTCGGCGGACATCCTGCACAAGTCGGAAATCGGCGGCGTGCTGCTCAACGTCAGCAGCTCCCAGGCCGTGCGCGAAGGCTACGACCTGCTGCTGCAACGCGCTGCCGAACAGGCACCGAACGCCCGCCTCGACGGCGTGCTGGTGGCCCGCCAGCTGCAGGGCGGTGTGGAGTGTTTCATGGGCATTCAGCGCGACCCGCAGTTCGGACCGGTGGCGGTGTTCGGCCTCGGCGGCATCTTCGTCGAAGTGCTCAAGGACGTGGTGTTCCGCCGCTGCCCGTTCGGCGTCGACGAGGCCGAGCAGATGATCCGCAGCATCAAGGGCGCACCGCTGCTGCTGGGTGCCCGGGGTCGCCCGGTGACCGACATCAAGGCGCTGTCGCGGGTGCTCGCGCAGCTCTCGCAATTCGCCGCCGAGGCCGGTCCGCGCCTGCGTTCGGTCGACCTCAACCCGGTCTTCGCCATGCCCGAGGGGCAGGGCGCGTGGGCCGCCGATGCGGTGCTGGAAGTGGAGGAGGTGGCCCATGGCGCTGAATCCTGAGCACCTGCTGAACTACCCGATCCCCGAAGTGCGGCAGCGTTTCAGCCGCCAGGACAGCGCTTTCTACGCGCTGTCGGTGGGCCTCGGCGCCGACCCGATGGATGAGCACCAGCTGACCTTCGTCGACGCCAACCGCGACCTCCAGGCGCTGCCCTGCATGGCCGTGGTGCTCGGCCATCCCGGCTTCTGGCTGGGCAACCCGGACACCGGCGTCGATGCGCTGCGCCTGGTCCATGGCGAGCAAAGTATCGAGTGGCTGAAACCGCTGCCGGTGGAAGGCGAAGTGATCGGCCGCACCCGCGTCACCGGTCTGGTGGACAAGGGAGCCGGCAAGGGCGCGCTGCTCTACAGCGAGAAGGTCGTCAGCGACGCGCAGAGCGGCGAGGTGCTGGCGATTGCCCGTGGCACCACTTTCCTGCGCGGTGACGGCGGCTTCGGCGGCGACAGTCAGTCGCTCAGCCAGCCGCACCGTCTGCCCGAGCAGGCGCCGGACCTGGTCATCGACTTGCCGACACGCCCGGAACAGGCGCTGCACTACCGCCTCAACGGCGACGACAACCCGATCCACGCCAGCCCCGCGGCGGCCGCTCGCGGTGGTTTCCCGCGGCCGATCCTGCACGGCCTGTGCACCCTCGGCGTGGCCTTCCATGCGCTGCTGCGCGGCTTCGCCGACTACCGCGCGGAGCGCTTCGCCCACCTGCAGGTGCGCTTCTCGGCACCGGTGTTCCCCGGCGAAACCCTGCGTACGGAAATCTGGAATGACGGCTCCTTCCGCACCCGCGTCGTCGAGCGCGACGTGGTGGTGCTGGACAACGGCCGCGTAAGCCTGACCCCGGAGGGTGGAGAACCAGCCGGGCGGGCCTAGCGCGACGACGACCTCAACCTACCTGCGAGAACAACAACAATGAACGCACCCGACAGCTTGGCCCAGAGCGCCGCGATACCGCGGCGGACCCTGGTGATCGCCTTCTTCTTCTGCTTCCTGGGTCTGCTCGCCGATGGCGCCGACCTGATGTTCCTCGCCTACAGCCTGAACAGCCTCAAGGCCGAGTTCGGCCTGTCCAACTTCGAGGCCGGCTCGCTGGGCAGCATCACCCTGGCCGGCATGGCCATCGGCGGCATCTACGGCGGCTGGGCGTGCGACCGCTTCGGCCGGGTGCGCGTGGTGACCTGGACCATCCTGGTGTTCTCCGTCGGTACCGCGCTGCTGGGCCTGGCGCACAACTACTGGGCCTTCGCACTGATCCGCTTCGTTTCCTCGCTGGGCCTGGGCTCGCTGTTCGTGGCCTGCAACATCCTGATGTCCGAGTTCGTCACCGCCAAGTACCGCACTACCATCCTGGCGACCATGCAGGCCGGCTGGACCGTGGGCTACCTGGTGGCGACCATCCTCGCCGGGCAGATCATCCCGGACTACGGCTGGCGCGCGCTGTTCTTCACTGCCATCGGCGCGGCGCTGATCTGCCTGGCGCTGCGGCCCTGGGTGCCGGAGTCGCCGTCCTGGCTGGCGGCTCGTGCGCAACGCGCGCAGCAGGCCAGCAGTCGCCAGCAGAGCGCGCCCAGCGGCGGCATGCGCCAATTGCTGGTCGATCCGTCCACCCGCCGCATGTTCGTGCTCTGGAGCATCACCTCGTGCTTCCTGCTGTTCGGCTACTACGGCACCAACAACTGGATGCCCTCGTACCTGGAAAGCGAGCTGGGCATGAACTTCAAGTCCATGACCGGCTACATGGTCGGCACCTACACCGCGATGATCCTCGGCAAGGTGCTCGCCGGGATCGCCTCGGACCGCTTCGGCCGCCGCGCCACCTTCGCCGCCGGCGCCATCGGCACCGCGATCTTCATGCCGGTGATCGTGTTCTGGCACACCCCGGACAACATCGTCTGGATCCTCGCGCTGTTCGGCTTCATCTACGGCGTACCGGTGGGCGTGCTGGCCACCTACATGACCGAGAGCTTCTCCACCCAGGTGCGCGGCGCCGCCGTGGGCACTTCCTACAACCTCGGCCGCATCGGCGCGGCGGTGGCCCCGGCGGCCATCGGCCTGCTGGCCTCCCACGTGTCCATCGGCGCGGGCTTCCTGGTCATGGGCATCACCTACGTCATCACCGGCCTGATCCCTGCGCTGATGATCCCCAACCGCCTGTATGACCCGAACCGCGAGGCGCGCAGCCCGCAGCCGGATGCCGCACCTGCAGCGCCCGCGCGCCCGGCGGTACAAGGCGTGGCCCGCCCGGTGGGTCAGCCTGCCACGGAGGAAGGCGTTCGATGACCGATCTCACCTCGACCCGCGCCGCTGCACCTGCTGAGGGTGGCCTGGAGATGTTCCCCAGCGGCCGCTTCACCTTCCAGGAGTTCCTTGGCCTGGAGCGCTGGATCGATGGCGACGTGGTGCGGGTGCGCCTGCCTCACCGCCCGGAGCTGATGAACTACATCGGCAGCTTCCACGGCGGCGTGCTGATGAGCGTGCTCGATGCCGCCATGGCCGGGGCGATCCGCGCGCAGATGCCGGGTTGCTCGATGGTCACCATCGACATGGCCACCCACTTCATGGGCAGCACCAGCGGCGAGATCAACGCCGTCGGCCGGGTGCTGCGGCGGACCCGCACGCTGTGCTTCTGCGCGGCGGAAATCTTCGACGGGGCCGGCGAGCTGATCGCCAGCGCCACCGGCAGTTTCAAGTACCGGCCCGCTGCGGCCGGCGCTGTTCAACCGACACGGGAATGACGAAATGACCGACAACACCGCGATGGCCGAGGAGCGCGAAGAGCGCCTGCGGATGATCCGTGACAGCGCCGCTTCCCTGGTGCCGCGTGGCGGCGACCTGGGCCGGGTGCGCCGCCTGCGCTTCCAGGCGCCGGGCCTCGACCGCGACGCCTGGGCCGAAGTCTGCGCCATGGGCTGGCCGGGCCTGCGCCTCGCCGAAGAGCTGGGCGGCAGTGGGCTGGGCATGGGCGAGTACACGGCGCTGCTGGAAGAACTCGGCCGCGGCCTGCTGCCCGAACCGCTGATCGAGGCGAGCCTGGTCGCTCCCTTGCTGCCCGCCGCCGAGCGCGACGCGCTGCTGGCCGGCGAGCGACTGATCCTGCCTGCGGGCATCGGCTACGAAGCCGGCGCCGCCTTGCCGGTGCTGCGCGACGGCCAGCTGCGCGGCGAGGTTGCTCACGTCGCTCTGGGGGCTTCCGCTGATGCGTGGCTGGTTGCCTGCAACGCCGGCCTCGCGCTGGTGCAACGCAATGCCGAGGGGCTGAGTGTTCACCAGGAGCCGACCCAGGACGGCGGCCACCTGGCGCGCCTGCGCTTCGATGGCACGCCCGCGCAGCTCGTCGACAGTGCGCCCGCCGCCCTCGACGAGTCGGCGCTGGCCTGCGCCGCCTACCTGGTGGGCCTGATGGACGCGGCCTTCGAACAGACCCGCGACTACCTCGGCGTGCGCCGCCAGTTCGGCCGCGAGATCGGCAGCTTCCAGTCGCTGCAGCACCGCATGGTCGACCTGAAACTGCAGATCGAACTGGCCCGCGCCATCGTCGGCGAAGCAGCCACCGCGCTGGACGACGGCGCGCCGGTCGCGCAGGTGCAGCGCCTGGTGTCCACCGCCAAAGTGCGCGCCGCCGAAGCGGCCATGCTGGTGACCCGCCAGGCGATCCAGCTGCACGGCGGCATCGGCTACACCGACGAGGCCGACATCGGCCTGTTCCTGCGCCGCGCCATGGTGCTGCTCAACAGCCAGGGCTCGCTGGCCTTCCACCGGGCACGCTACATCGCCCTGCTGCATGCGGAGGTGGCGTGATGAGCGAGATGCTGCTGCAGGAAACCCACGGCTCGGTGCGTCTGCTGCGCTTCAACAATCCGGCGCGGCGCAATGCGCTGTCCCCCGCACTGCGCGCCGAGCTGCTCGACGCGCTGCGCGAAGCGGACGCCGATCCCGCCGTGCGCAGCGTGGTCCTCACCGGTTCGGCGGAAGTCTTCAGCGCCGGCGGCGACCTCAGCGACATGCACGTCACCGACCTCAACGCCGGCCGCGTGCGCATGCAGAAGAACGCCGACCTGATCCGCCAGATGCTGCGCATGGGCAAGCCGATCATCGCCGCCATCGAAGGCTGGGCGGTGGGCGCCGGGCTGTCGGTGGCGCTGGCCTGCGACAGCCTGGTGTGCGGCGGAACCGCGCGCTTCGCCGCCGGCTTCGGCAAGGTCGGGCTGCTCGCCGATCTTGGCCAGCTGCACACCTTGCCGGCGCGCATCGGTGTCGGCCGCGCGCGGCAGGTGCTGATGTTCGGCCAGGTCATCGAGGCCGAGGAAGCGCTGCGCATCGGCCTGGTGGACCAGCTCTGCGCACCGGGAGCTGCGCTGGACGCGGCCCTCGCGCTGGCCGCGAAAGTGGAGCAACAGGCGCCGCTGCCGCTGGCCTTGACCAAGGCCCTGCTGGCCGACGGCCTGGAGCTGCTGCTCGAGCGCGAAGGCGATTTCCAGAGCCAGCTGTTCCTCAGCGCCGACCATGCCGAAGGCAAGGCGGCCTTCCTCGATAAACGTTCCCCGAATTTCCGGGGCCAGTAATCAAGAGAGCCGTGACATGACCGATTACAACGCCCTCGAAGATGGCGAGTTCCGCCGGCTGGTGCGCGACTGGGTCGCCGCCAACTACCCGCAGCGCATCCGCAACCCGGCCCACCGCCTGGGCCGCGATGACACCTGGGAGTGGTACCAGGCACTGTCGAAACAGGGTTGGCTGTGCCCCGGCTGGCCGGTGCAGTTCGGCGGCATGGGCCTCGCCGCCGGCAAGCAGCTGATCATGATCGAGGAGATGGAAAACTACGGCTGCGCACGCCTGCCCGACAGCGGCATCACCATGCTCGGCCCGCTGCTGATCCGCTACGGCACCGACGCCCAGCGCGAGCGCTTCCTGCCGCGCATCCTGAGCGGTGAAGACATCTGGTGCCAGGGCTACAGCGAGCCCAACGCCGGCTCCGATCTCGCCAGCCTGCGCACCGAGGCGGTGCTGCGTGACGGCGAGTGGGTGATCAATGGCCAGAAGACCTGGACCACCATGGGTACCGAGGCCAACTGGATCTTCGTGCTGGCGCGCACCGAGCGCAGCGCCAAGGCGCAGCAGGGCATCAGCTTCCTGCTGGTGCCGATGGACAGCCCCGGCGTCGAGGTGCGGCCGATCCTCAACCTGGAACTGCAGGGCGAGTTCTGCGAGGTGTTCTTCAACGACGTGCGCGTGCCGGAAGAGAACCTCGTCGGCGCGGTCAACCACGGCTGGGGCATGGCCAAGGCTCTGCTCGGCTTCGAGCGCATCTTCCTGGGCTCGCCCAAGCAGGCCACCTTCGCCCTCGAACGCCTGGTGCGCCTGGCTCGCCATCAGGGCCTGTGGGACGACCCGGTGTTCGCCCAGCGTTTCGCCGCGCTGAGCATGGACCTGGACTGCCACAAGGCGCTCTACGAGCGCTTCGCCGAACGCCTGCGGCGCGGCGAGGAGCTGGGCCCGGATGTTTCCCTGCTGAAGATCCACCAGTCCGAGCTGTACCAGCGCATCAGCGAGCTGGGACTGGAGATCGCCGGCGCGGATTCGGCGCTGCTCAACCCCTTCGCCGACGACGCCGAACTGCACCCGGCGGGCATCTTCATCCAGTCGCGGCCGACCACCATCTACGGCGGCACCAACGAGATCCAGCGCAACATCCTGGCCAAGGCCGTGCTCGGCCTGCCGAGCTGATCCTGCGCGCACCGAACTCCCTGATTGAACGAACAGTAAGGAATTAGCGATGACCCAACGACTCAACGAAGGCAAGGTAGCGATCGTCACCGGCGCCGGTGGCGGCATCGGCCGCGAGATCGCCCTGGCCCTGGCCGACAGCGGCGCGCGGGTGCTGATCAACGATATCGGCGTGTCCCTGCAGGGCGAGGGCGGCTCGGCTTCCCCGGCCGAGGAAACCCTCGGGCTGATCCGCCAGCGCGGCGGTGACGGCGCCATCAACACCGACAGCGTGTCGGACTGGGACAGCGCCCGGCGCATCGTCTCCAGCGCCATCGACGCCTTCGGTCGCGTCGACATCGTGGTGAACAATGCCGGCATCCTGCGCGACACCATCTTCCACAAGATGAGCGCCGAGGACTGGCTGTCGGTGATCAACGTGCACCTCAACGGCAGCTTCTTCGTCAGCCGCGCCGCCGCCGAGCACTTCCGCGCGCAGAACAGCGGCGCCTTCGTGCACATGACCAGCACCTCGGGGCTGATCGGCAACTTCGGCCAGGCCAACTACTCGGCGGCCAAGCTCGGCATCGTCGCGCTGAGCAAGTCCATCGCCCTCGACATGCAGCGCTACAACGTGCGCTCCAACTGCATCGCGCCCTTCGCCTGGAGCCGCATGACCGACTCCATTCCGGCCGAAACGCCGGAGCAGAAGGCGCGGGTGGAAAACCTGCAGCGCATGACCCCGGACAAGAACGCACCGCTGGCCGTCTACCTCGCTTCCGACGCCGCCAGTGCGGTCAACGGCCAGGTGTTCGCCGCGCGCAACCACGAGATATTCCTGATGAGCCAGAGCCGCCCGCTGCGCAGCGTGCACAGCGACAACGGCTGGACCCCGCAGAGCATCGCCGAGCACGGCATGCCCGCGCTGCGCGGCAGCTTCATGGACCTGGCGCGCAGCCCGGACGTGTTCTCCTGGGACCCGATCTGAACCGCCGGAGGACAGGCGCATGTTCAAGACCCGATTCACTGAAACCTTCGGCGTCGAACACCCGATCATGCAGGGCGGCATGCAGTGGGTGGGCCGCGCCGAGATGGCCGCGGCGGTGGCCAATGCCGGCGGGCTGGCAACGCTCTCGGCGCTGACCCAGCCGACCCCGCAGGCGCTGGCCGACGAGATCGCGCGTTGCCGCGAACTCACCGACAAGCCCTTCGGCGTCAACCTCACGCTGCTGCCGACGCAGAAGCCGATCCCCTACGCGGAGTACCGCGCGGCGATCATCGAGGGCGGCATCGGCGTGGTCGAAACCGCTGGCAACAACCCCGGCGAGCACATCGCCGAGTTCCGCCAGCACGGGATCAAGGTCATCCACAAATGCACCGCCGTGCGCCATGCGCTCAAGGCCGAGCAACTGGGCGTGGACGCGGTGTCCATCGACGGCTTCGAGTGTGCCGGCCATCCGGGCGAGGACGACATTCCCGGCCTGGTCCTGCTGCCTGCTGCGGCCAACCGGCTGCGCGTGCCGATCATCGCTTCCGGTGGCTTCGCAGACGGGCGCGGGCTGGTGGCGGCGCTGGCGCTGGGGGCCGATGCGATCAACATGGGCACGCGCTTCCTCAGCACCCGCGAGTGTCCGATCCACCCGCAGGTCAAGGCGGCCATCCGCGCGGCGGACGAGCGCTCCACGGACGTGATCATGCGTTCGTTGCGCAACAGTGCGCGGGTCGCCCGCAACGCGATCAGCCAGGAAGTGCTGGCCATCGAGGCGCGCGGCAACGCCACCTACGCCGACATCGCCACGCTGGTCAGCGGCCTGCGCGGGCGCACCGTCTACGAGCAGGGCGACACCGACCTGGGAATCTGGTCGGCGGGCATGGTCCAGGGCCTGATCGATGACGAACCCAGCTGCGAGGAACTGCTGCGCGACATCGTCGAACAGGCGCGCCAGTTGATCCGCCAGCGACTGGAGGGCCTGCTCTCCGATTGATCCCGAGCGCGGCGCTTTCAGGAGCGGCGCCGCCTTCACCTCACCTGACGAAGAGACAACAACAATGAAAAATCTTCCCGTACGGGCGCTCGTTTCGAGCATCGCCTGCCTGCCCCTGTTCGCCCACGCGGACTTCATCGCGGACAGCAAGGCGAACCTGGAGCTGCGCAATTTCTACTTCAACCGCGACTACCGCCAGAGCGGTGCCGCGCAGTCGAAATCCGAGGAGTGGGCGCAGGGTTTCCTGCTGCGCTTCGAGTCGGGCTACACCGAAGGCACGGTCGGCGTGGGCGTCGATGCCCTCGGCTTGCTGGGGATCAAGCTGGACTCCAGCCCTGATCGCACCGGCTCCGGCCTGCTGCCGTACTCGGCCAGCGACAAGCGCGCCGCCGACGACTACAGCTCCCTCGGCGTGACGGCCAAGCTGCGCGCCTCGAAGAGCACTTTGAAGGTCGGCACCCTGCTGCCCAAGCTGCCGGTGGTGCAGTACAACGACACCCGCCTGGCCCCGCAGACCTTCCAGGGCGGGCTCGCCGAGGTCAACGAGATCGACGGCCTCAGTGCCCAGCTCGGCCAACTGCGCCAGGTGAAGCAGCGCGACTCGACCAACGACGAAGACCTGTCGATGACCCGTGGCAACAAGCGCAACATCGTGCTTGGCAGCCACACCAGCAGCGACCGCTTCAACCTCGCCGGCGGCACCTACCGCTGGACCGACAACCTCAGCACCAGCTACCACTACGGCGGCCTGGAAAACTTCTACCGCCAGCACTACCTGAGCGTGGTGCACACCCTGCCGATCACCGAGGGCCAGTCGCTCAAGTCGGATATCCGCTGGGCCCGTTCCACCGACGATGGCGGCAGCAACGTCGACAACCGCGCGCTCAACGCGCTGTTCACCTATCGCATCGGCGGCAGCGGCTTCGGCGTCGGCTACCAGCGCATGTCCGGCGACACCGGTTTCGCCTACCTCAGCGGCACCGACCCGTACCTGACCAACTTCGTGCAGATCGGCGACTTCGCCAACAAGGACGAACGCTCCTGGCAGGCGCGCTACGACTACGACTTCGCCGGCCTCGGCCTGCCCGGCCTGACCTTCATGACCCGTTACCTGCAAGGCGACCACATCGACCTGCTGAACGGCCAGGGGCGCGGCAAGGAGTGGGAGCGCGACACCGATATCGGCTACGTGGTGCAGAACGGCCCGCTGAAGAACCTTGGCTTCAAGGTGCGCAACGGCGCCTTCCGCAGCGACTTCGGCAACGATATCGACGAAACGCGTGTGATCGTCAGCTACCAGATGCCGCTCTGGTAAGTATGCGCACGGGCGGTGGCGGTTTGGCCAGAATCGCCCCGCTCGTGGCGGGAATGTCCCTTTCAGCAAAGGTCTGAACCGTGATTCACTGATTTTCATGCAGTGAATCCGGATTCAGATCATGGCCTACCGACACTCCCCAGCACGGCTGCAAAAGGACGGCGAGCTGCGCGAGCGCATCCTCGAACTGGCGCTGGCGCGGGTCGCCGACGGCGGATTCGCCGCCCTGACCATGCAGAGCCTGGCGGACGCCGCTGGCATCGCCACCGGCAGCCTCTACCGTCACTTCAGCGGCAAGGGCGAACTGGCCGCCGAGGTCTTCGCCCGTGCCAGCCAGCACGAGGTCGATACCCTCGGTGCGCAGCTGAAAGCTCCCGGCAGCGCTTCCGAGCGCCTGAACCTGGGCCTGCAGCAGTTCGCCGCGCGCGCCTGGGGCAGCCGGCAGCTGGCCTTCGCGCTGATCGCCGAGCCGGTCGATCCGGAAGTGGACGAGCAGCGCCTGATCTACCGCGAAGCCTACGCCGCGCTGTTCGTCACCCTGCTGGAGCAAGGCATCGCATCCGGCGAATTCCAGCCCCAGCCGGTGCAACTGACCGCCGCCTGCCTGGTCGGCGCCATCGCCGAAGCCCTGATCGGCCCGCTTTCGCCGCCGGCCCGCGCCGCGCGGGATGCGGGCCAGTCCAGCGTTTCCCTGGAGGACGTCAGCGACGCCCTCGCCAGCTTCTGCCTGCGCGCCGTCGGCGCGTCCACATCTGCCTTGCCCAAGCCAGCCAGGCCCACGCCCGTTATGGAGGACCAGCCATGATCCCGCACCCGTACGCCGAAACCCACGAAGTGACCAACCAGGTACCGCCGCTGGACGGCGCCAACCTCTATCGCGTCGACGTACCGCTGCAGGAGTGGGTGCGCCGCTACGGCGGCGGCTGGGCCGAACAGAAACTCGATGCCTATGGCGCGCTGGCCGGCGGGCCGCTGATGGCGGCGGGCTTCCTCGCCAACGAGAACAAGCCGGTGTTCAAGTCCCACGACCGCTTCGGCCATCGCGTTGACCTGGTGGAATTCCACCCGGCCTACCACGAGCTGATGCGCGCGGCCATCGAGGCCGGCCTGCCCTCGATGCCCTGGACCGATCCGCGTGCTGGCGCCCACGTCGCCCGTGCGGGCCTGAGCTACCTGCACAGCCAGGCCGAAGCCGGCACCGGCTGCCCGCTGACCATGACCTTCGCCAGCGTGCCTGCCCTGCGTCTGCAGCCGGACCTCGCCGAGAAATGGCTGCCGAAGATCCTCTCCACCGAATACGACCCGCGCAACCTGCCCATCGAACAGAAGACCGGCGCCACCATCGGCATGGCCATGACCGAGAAGCAGGGCGGCACCGACGTGCGCGCCAACACCACCCGCGCCTACCCGGTCGGCATTCCCGGCCCGGGCCAGGCCTACGAACTGGTCGGCCACAAGTGGTTCTGCTCGGCGCCGATGTGCGACGCCTTCCTCACCCTGGCCTACACCGACAAGGGGCTGACCTGCTTCCTGCTGCCGCGCCACCGCCCGGACGGCAGCCGCAACGAGTTCTACATCCAGCGTCTGAAGAACAAGCTGGGCAACTGGTCCAACGCTTCCAGCGAAGTGGAATACCGCGGCGCGCTGGCCTGGATGGTCGGCGAGGAAGGCCGTGGCGTACCCACCATCATCGAGATGGTCGCCATGACCCGCTTCGACTGCATGGTCGGCTCCAGCTCGCTGATGCGCCAGGCGCTGACCCAGGCCGCGCACCACTGCGCTTACCGCCAGGTCGGCGGTCGTGTTCTGGCCGAACAGCCGCTGATGCAGAACGTGCTGGCCGACCTTGCCCTGGAAAGCGAAGCCGCGCTGGCCCTGACCATGCGCATGGGTCGCGCGCTGGACAACCTGCACGACGAGCAGGAGGACAAGTTCGCCCGCCTGGTCACCGCCGTGGGCAAGTACTGGATCTGCAAACGCGCCCCCGCAATGATCAACGAGGCCGCCGAATGCCTGGGCGGCGCCGGCTACGTCGAGGACACCATCCTCCCGCGCCTGTACCGCGAAGCGCCGGTCAACTCCACCTGGGAAGGCTCGGGCAACGTGCAGTGCCTGGACGTGCTGCGCGCGCTGTCGAAGGAGCCCGGCGTACTCGACGCGCTGTTCAGCGAGCTGGGCGACGGGCATGGCGATGCGCGCCTGGCCTCGTTCATCGGCAACCTCAAGGCCTCCTTCGCCGACACCCAGGACATCCAGTACCGCGCCCGCCAACTCACCGAAAACGTCGCCATCGCCCTGCAGGCCAAGCTGCTGTTGGAAGCGGGCAATTCGGTGGTCTCCGACGCCTTCATCGCCAGCCGCCTGGACGACAGCGGCCGCGTCTACGGCACCCTGCCGCGCGGGGTGGATGTGGAAGCGCTGGTGGCGCGGGCGACGCCGCATCTGGCGTGAAGTTGAGCGAAAGGCTCAGGGCGGTGCTATGCCGCCCTTGGCTTGATCTCGTCGATGATCTGCTGTCCCGATTCCAACTCTGCGACGCGTAGATCGAAGGCTGTCTGCAGGTTGACCCACGATTGAGCGTCACCTCCGAAGTAGCGTGCCAGGCGCAGCGCAGTGTCTGCCGTGATGCTGCGACGCTCGTTGACGATCTCGTGGATTCGGGTAGCGGGAACTCTCAGGGCTGTGGCCAAGGCGTTGGCCGACATTTCCAGCGGTGCCAGATATTCCTCTCGGAGGATTTCGCCCGGGTGAACCGGGCGCATGCGATTTTGCGTCATGTCTGTTTACCTTCAGTGGTAGTCCACTATCTCAACGTCGTGCACGTTGCCATCAACCCAGCGAAAGCAGATTCTCCATTGCCCGTTGATACGGATGCTGTACTGGCCGGCCCTGTTACCCTGCAGCCCTTCAAGGCGATTGCCCGGTGGCGACCTGAGAAAGTCCAGCGTTGCAGCGGCATCCAGCATTTGTAGCTTCCGTTCCGCCTGAGCCTGAAAGGCTCTGAAAGCTTTCGGACAGGTCCCTTCGAACAGCGCTTGCGTGTGTTTGCAGGCGAACGACGTGATCATGGAGATACGGTATCATGGCATGCGTATAACGCAATGCGTAATACGTGTCGCGTTATATTGTCGGTGAGATCGCGTAGTGACATGACTTCGGGCTCCTCAGGGGCGACGTGTACTCGGTTTAGTAGGGCGCATAACCTGTTCCAGGTTATGCGCCCTACGTTCATTACCGGTCAGGCGCCAGTGAGCCAGCGCAGTGGGTGCCGCCAACCGGCGCGCGATTCCGTTTGCGGCTTGGGCTGGAGCAACTGCGGCACGTCGCTGTAGCGGACCCAGAGCTGGTCGTTCCATTCCAGCAGGGCGATGTCGCGGCTTTCCCAGCGCAGCAGGGAGCGGCGCGGGTGCTGGACGGGGAGGGTGGGGCCGCGCAGGGCAGGGATGACTTCGTGGGTGATCCACTGCCGCAGGCTGCGGTTTTCCGGGTGGCGGTAGCGCGATAGGAGATTGAAGAAGCCGGCTTCGCAGACCAGCCAGGTGTCCTGTTCGCCGCTCTGGGTTTGCAGCCGTTCCCGGCGCTTGAGGTCGGCATCCAGGCGGTGCTCGGTGAAGTGCTCCACCGGGCAGCCCATCAGGCCGCCGAGGTCGCTGGCGGCGAACCAGGGTTGGTTTTCCAGCATCAGGGCGCGGAGCGGACGTTGGTGACGCATGAATACGCTAGATGTATGAACGTCATGGTTCATGGCAGTACTCCAATTGTGGTTGGGAGCAGCTGCCGTCCATCGCCGTCAATCGAAGGGCGGCAAACCGCGCAGGGTTGACGGACCGGCTCTAGCGACACCGGCAGGCCCCTCTTGAGAGCCTCCCTGCGCGATTTGCCATTGAGCATCACGAGCATTACTCGTGGGGACACCAATGGGCGCAGAGATGTACCCATCTCTGCATGCGTCGGAGGACGCGATCGCGCCACTAGAATCAGGCCGTCAAACCCGGCTGCGGGATTGACCGCAGCGCGGCCAATCTAGCGGCGGCGCCTCGATAAACAAGACGCTTCCAGCAGCTTGGGACGGCCCGACAAGCGATATACGAAAATGGAATGCAGTCGCTTCATTCCGGCTGTCATCCGCACTCGCGGTCGCGGATTCTGTCATAGGCTTTCTTCAACCCTTCCGCTCGTCCTGCCGGTTCGGAATCTGTCATCCCTTTCTGTGACGGAAGCAGGCAAGATGGAGCTGATCGTTCAGACAGGATGCCCACCATGAGTCTTACGACTGGCGACGAGTTCTTCGTCGCGCAGACGGCCGAAGAGGCCGTCGATCGACTGGCCGTGCTCCACGAGCAGGCCACCGGCGCCCTGAACCAGGCGCTCAAGCGGTACCTGAAGGACCGCGAAGTCCCCGACGCGCAGCAGCGCGAACAATTCCGCTACCCGCTGCTGCGGGTGACCTACCTGTGCCAGGGCGAAGTGCCCTCGACCACCCGCGCCTACGCCAAGGTCCAGGTGCCCGGCACCTACGCCGTGACCATCACCCAGCCCAAGGCCTTCCGCAAATACCTGCTGGAGCAGCTGCGCCCGCTGATGGAAGACTTCACCGTGCGCGTGGAGGTTGGCGTCAGCGCGCAGAACATTCCGTACCCCTACGTGGTGGAAGGCGGCGACGAACTGGGTGGCTCGGGCGTGACGGCCGCTGAGCTGGCGCGGGTGTTCCCCAGTACCGATCTGTCGGCCACCTCCGACGGTGTGGCGGACGGTCTGTACGAATGGGAGAACGCCGACCCGATGCCGCTGGCGCTGTTCGACGCCGCACGCACCGACTTTTCCCTGCGCCGCATGGTGCACTACACCGGCAGTGACTGGCGCCACGTGCAGCCGTGGATCCTGCTGACCAACTACCACCGCTACGTCGACCAGTTCATCCACCTGGGCCTGGAGCGCCTGCGCGACGACCCGCGCTTCGTGCGCATGGTCCTGCCGGGCAACGTGATCATCGAGCGCGGCACGGATGAGGGCGAGGCCAATGCCATCGTCGCCAGCGTCGAGTGGCACCGCTTCCAGATGCCGGCCTATCACCTGATCGCCGAGGACGGCGACGGCGTGACCCTGGTGAACATCGGCGTCGGCCCGTCCAACGCGAAGAACATCACCGACCACCTCGCCGTGCTGCGTCCGCACTGCTGGCTGATGGTCGGCCACTGTGGCGGCCTGCGCCAGTCGCAGACCATTGGCGACTACGTGCTGGCCCACGCCTACATGCGCCGCGACGGCATCCTTGACCGCGTGCTGCCGCCGCACATCCCGATCCCGGCGCTGGCCGAGGTGCAGTTGGCGCTGCAGGAAGCCGCCGCGCTGGTGACTGGCGAGCGCGGCGACCAGCTCAAGCGTCGACTACGCACCGGCACCGTGCTGACCTACGACGACCGCAACTGGGAGCTGCACTGGGCCCAGGAGCGCCCGCTGATCAACCTGGCGCGGGCCATCGCGGTGGACATGGAAAGTGGCACTATCGCCGCGCAGGGTTACCGCCTGCGCGTGCCGTACGGCACGCTGCTGTGTGTGTCGGACAAACCGCTGCACAGCGAGATCAAGCTGCCCGGCGCCGCCACGGCCTTCTACCAGCGCGCGGTGAGCCAGCACCTGTCCATCGGCGTTGCCGCTGTCGACCTGCTGCGCACCCAGCTCAACTCGCTGCACTCGCGCAAGTTGCGCAGCTTCGACGAGCCGCCGTTCCGCTGATCTGCGACAGGGCTCGGAGCGCCTGCCGGGGCGATGGTGGTTGCCCTGGCTGCCGTGTAGGGCGCATAACGCGCCAGCGTTATCCGCCGTGGTGGTTCCGGCGGATAACCTGTTCCAGGTTATGCGCCCTACGGCCTTGATGGTGTGCTGGTGATTTGTTGCCCGCGCAGGCGGGGCTGAAGAAAGCCGATGGAGAGTGTTGCCGATGACCGATCCTCGCAAGACCCCGGCGGGCCGCGTGCTCGCCCTGCTGGACCTGACTTCGCTGAATGCTGGCGATGACCTGCAAAGCACAGTGGACCTCTGCCGCCGCGCGCTGACGCCCTACGGCGAAGTGGCGGCGGTGTGCGTGTGGCCGAAGCTGGCGCACGTCGCCCGGCGTACGCTCAATACGCTGGGTGGGCGCGACGTGCGGGTCGCCAGCGTATGCAACTTCCCCGGTGGCAACGCGCCGCTGGCCGATGTGGTGGAGGAAGTGCGCAAGACCCTTGCCGAAGGTGCCGACGAGATCGACCTGGTCTACCCCTGGCGCAAGCTCAAGGCCGGCCAGGACACTGGCGCGGTCGAACTGATCCGCACCTGCAAAACCCTGTGCGGGCCGTACCACCGGCTCAAGGTGATCCTGGAAACCGGTGAGCTGGCCGACCCGGAACTGATCCGCGCGGCCTGCCGCGAAGCCATTGCCGGCGGCGCCGACTTCCTCAAGACCAGCACTGGCAAGGCGACGGTGAACGCCACGCCCGAAGCCGTGCGGGTGATGCTCGAAACCATCGAGGAGGAGGGCGGCAAGGTCGGCCTGAAAGTCTCCGGCGGCCTGCGCACGCTGGCCGATGCGCAGGTGTACCAGAAGCTGGCGGAGGAGCGTTTCGGCGCCGGCTGGATCAAGCCGGAGCATCTGCGTTTCGGCGCTTCCGCGCTGCTCGACGACCTGCTGCGTGAACTGAGCGGCGAGGCGAAGCCGATCTCCACGCGGGACTATTGAGCGCGCCGCGTTGACGCCGCCCCGGGTGAGCCTAGAATGCTCGCCTTTCGCGCCACGGGGAACCGTGGTGCGTCCCTCCGGTCGGACCTTCGCCGACCTTTTCCGCTGGTGATTCCATGCCGTTCCGCGCCCCCTCGCACCTCACCAACCCGCTGCGCCGTTTCGCCCGCCGACTGGTGGACAACGGCACGCCCGAAGTCGCCGCGCCACTGCCACTACCCGACAGCATCGCCGGCGAACCGTGGTTCTCCGTGGGCAAGGCAGTGGAAGGTCTGGGCGGCGAGCGAGTGGATGGCTGGTGCCTGGAAGAGTGGCCGGGCCTGGCCTTGCGCGCCCGTTTCAGCGCCTGCTGGCGCGACGCCCAGGGCCGCTTGTGGAACGTGCTGCCGGGCGGCGAAGCCATCGCCTTCCTGCCTGATCCGAAACGTCGCTACGAAGGCGTGCCGGTCGCCGAACAGCTTCACGCGCTGGAGCGTGACGAGCTGCTGGAGGATTACCTCTGGCTCAGTCGTGAACTGAGTAAACCGCAGATGGACGACGAGCGCCGGGAAGTCCGCGACGCCATGCGTCAGCGCCTGGAAAGCTGGCTGGAGCTGGGCGGCCGCGGCGACAAGCCGTGTCCGTGCAACAGCGGCAAGCGTTATCGCAATTGCTGCAGCAAGCGGGTGCGGGATAATTGATCCTGAGCGAGTTTTCGTAGGGCGAATAACGCGCCAGCGTTATCCGCCGCGACAGGAAGGTGGCGGATAACCTGTTCCAGGTTATTCGCCCTACAACGAAGCGTCCGGCATCGGCGGCACCAGCCACTGTTCCCCCGGCTTCGGCGCGCGGAAACGCTCCGCCGCCACACCACGTTGCTGCAGGGCTGCCGCCAGGTCGCTGACCGGCGTGAACTGGCCCTCGTCGCTCAGGCGGAAGGTGCCAAAGTGGATCGCCATGCTGCACTGCGAGTCGAGGTGCTGGTGCGCCTGCACTGCGTCGTCCGGGTTCATGTGGTGGTGGCGCATGAACCAACGCGGCTCGTAGGCGCCGATAGGCAGGGCGGCGAAGCGCATGGGGCCGAAGCGCTCATGCATCAGGCCGAATTCTTCGCCCAGCCCGGTATCGCCGGGGAACAGCAGCGGGCCGTCCGGCGACTCCAGCACGAAGCCCATCCAGAGCGTGCGGTTGGTGTCGCGCCGCGAGCGTGCCGACCAGTGCTGCGCCGGCACGCCGGTGAGCAGCATGCCTTCGGGCATCGGCAGGCTCTGCCACCAGTCCAGTTCGGCGATATCGGTGAAGCCGCACGCGCGGATCAGCTCGCCATTGCCCAGGCCGGTCACCACCTTGGCGGAGGGGAAGCGCCGCGCCAGCTCGCGCAGGCTGTGGATATCCAGGTGGTCGTAGTGGTTGTGGCTGACCAGGATCAGGTTGATCGGCGGCAGCTCGTCCAGCGCCAGGCCCGGCGGATGCACACGCTTGGGACCGGCGAAGCTGAACGGGCTGGTGCGCTCGCACCAGAGCGGGTCGGTGAGGATGTTCAGGCCGCGGTGCTGGATCAGCAGGGTGGCATGGTTGATGTAGGTGACGCGCAGTTCGTCGCCTTCGACGCGGGCCGGCGTCTCCGGACGGGTATCCGGGCCGGGCTGGGCGATCCACTCCTGCTGGCGGCCGCGCTCGCGCTGCCACTTGAGGAAGGCGCGCAGGCCGTTGTGCGGTTGGCGGTCGAGGTTATGGAAGCGGGCGCCGTCGAAATGCGCCGTCTGCGGGCCGCGATAGCGGGCGCCGAGGCGACCGCTGAGGTTCTGCAAGGTGATCAGCCAGGTGGGGTGGCTCATGGGCATGCTCTTGCGGTGGGGGCTTTGCACAACCTAGCATGCCGGGCATTCCTCGCACCCCCATCCTCGGTTACCAGTCTTTTCGCCATGCCCCGTCCTCCGCGTCCCGCCAATCGTCGTCCAGCCACCCGCCCCGCGCCTCGCCGCGTGGCCAAGGCGCCGCCGGCGCAACCCAGGCTGATCCTGCTGAACAAGCCGTTCGACGTGCTGACGCAGTTCAACGACAGCGAGGGCCGCGCGACGCTGAAGGATTTCGTCGACGTGCCGGGCATCTACCCGGCCGGTCGCCTGGACCGCGACAGTGAGGGCCTGCTGCTGCTGACCAACGACGGCCGCCTGCAGGCGCGCATCGCCGATCCGAAGCACAAGCTGCCGAAGACGTACTGGGTGCAGGTGGAGGGCGAGCCGAGCGACGGGCAGCTGGACCAGCTGCGCAAGGGCGTGCAGCTCAATGACGGCCCGACCCTGCCGGCCGAAGCCCGGCGGCTGGAGGAGCCGCCGCTGTGGGAGCGCGACCCGCCGGTGCGCTTCCGCAAGTCGGTGCCGACCGCCTGGCTGGAACTGGTGATCCGCGAGGGGCGCAACCGCCAGGTGCGGCGGATGACGGCGGCGGTCGGCCTGCCCACGCTGCGCCTGGTGCGCGTGCGCATCGGGCCGTGGCAGCTGGATGGCCTGCAGCCGGGGCAGTGGCGGGAAGTCAGCCCCGAGCTCTGAGGCTTGGGGCAGGGCGCGGGGTCAGAAGCCGCCTTCGAGCCCGGCGACGACCACGGACTTGATCAGGAAGCCGAGTACGCCCAGGCCCAGTGCGAAGAACAGCACCATGGTGCCCATGCGGCCGGCCTTGGACTTCTTGGCGAGGTCCCAGACGATGAAGGCCATGAACAGGATCAGGCCGGTCACCAGGCCATACATCATCCAGTCTTCGAAACTTTCGTTCATTACAGCTCCTGCCCGGTGCGGAGGGTGTCCGAGGGACGCCGGGACGCGGTGGTGGTGAAGAAGGCGCGCATTATACGCATGCGGCGCTTTGTCGTTCAGAGCCGTTCATAAAGTGATCAGTTCCTGCTGCGGGATGGGCGGATTGCCCCGGAAATTGCCGCGGCGCGCCGGCTGGCGGGGGAAATCTGCGGTATCGATTTCGTTTGGCGGGAGGAGGGGTGCGGTGCTGTGTCGCAGGAAGTGTTTTTGCGAGAGCGGGTGAGCGGCTTTCTGTCTGGGTGTACTGCGCCGCTTCGGCGTGCGCGGGGGGATTGGGTTTCGCCCCCTCGGGCGAGTTACTTTGGCAAACGCCCCAAAGTAACCAAAGGTCTTGCCCCGGACATCCGGTTTTTCGCTTAGGCGAAAAATACCCTCGTTGAAGCGAAGTTTCAGGGGCACGCCGCGAAGGGCCATCCCTGGCCCATCGCGGCTCTCGCGACATCCATGTCGCTCAACCCCTGAAACTCCGCTTCAACGAGGCCTCCTGAACGGGGCAGTCGGAGTGCGCGGATGTTTCTCTGGAAGACTTTCGAGCCAAAGCCAAAGCCAAAGCCAAAGCCAAAGCTGGATCGACGTAGGTGGGCTCTTCGTAGGAGCGAGCTTGCTCGCGAACCGCACGGCACGGCACCATTTCCAATCTGTAGGAGCAGACCTTGTCCGCGATTGGCTCGGGATCGCGCGGACCGCGATGAGGCTCAGACCCGAAGGTGATCCAGCGGCAGCTCGGTGCTCGCCATCACATTGCGCAGCACGAAGCTCGACCGCACGCTGGTCACTCCCTCGATGCGGGTCAGGGTGCCGAGCAGGAAGTGCTGGTAGTGTTCCATGTCCGGCACCATCACCTTGAGCTGGTAGTCTGCGTCCATGCCGGTCACCAGGCTGCATTCCAGCACCTCGGGGCACTTGCCGATGATCTGCTGGAAGTGCTCGAAACGCTCCGGCGTGTGACGGTCCATGCCGATCAGCACGAAGGCGGTGAGGCTCAGGCCGAGCTTCTTACTGTCCAGCAGGGCGACCTGGCGGACGATGTAGCCGTCGTCCTCGAGCTGCTTGACCCGCCGCGAGCAGGGGGAAGGCGACAGGCCGATGCGTTCGGCCAGCTCCTGATTGGAGATGCGTGCGTCGCGTTGCAGTTCGGCAAGAATTCGCAGGTCGTAGCGGTCCAGCTTGTCCATGAAAGCCTCATGTTTCTATTGAATTGCGCTTGTGGCGTAATTTTTAGGTATTTGTTGCTCAGGTGGTGCCTGTATGAGCAATCTTAGCAATCATTTCCCCGCTCTGTCGCTTTACTATTTCTTCCAGATTCACAGCCCGGACATCACGTCCCCAGCGATCCGCCCAATCAGGCGCTTCGCGGCCCGCCGACCCAACAGGATCGCGCCGGCCACCGGGCTACGCACTGCCCAGAAGGCGGCGCGAGGTGAGCCGGCGCCAACAGCGACGAGCAGGACGAGATTCCGGAAGGGAGGCTGACGAGCCTCCCTTTTTTCTTGCCCGCGATTTGCCCCGCCATCTTTACCCTGACTTTACCCAGCGCCCCGCAATGGCGGCTTTGCGCCGTGGTCTATGGCAATGTCACATCACGGTTTTCGGCCGTTGCCGAAGTGAGGAATCCATGAAGTCGGGCATCGGGCGGTTCGCCTCGTTCGCTGTGCTTTCTCTGGCCGTCGCGGTCCAGGCGCTGGCGGCCGAAGGTCCCGATATGCAGGGCCATCCATCCGCGAACGGCGGTGGCGGGCAGTCCCAGGGGCGTCCGCAGGGCAACAATGGCGGCCAGGAGCACGGGCGTTCGCAGGGCGGCAACGGCGGTCAGTGGCAGGGCCGTCCGCAGAGCAACAACGGCGGTCAGTGGCAGGGGCGTCCGCGGGGCAACAATGGCGGGCAGTGGCAGGGCCATCAGCAAGGCAACAATGGCGGTCAGTGGCAGGGCCGTCCGCCGGGCAGCAACGGCGGTCAGTGGCAGGGCCATCCGCAGGGTAACAATGGCGATCAGTGGCAGGGCCGTCCGCAGGGCAATAACGGCGGTCAGTGGCAGGGGCGTCCGCAGGGCAACAACGGCGGGCAGTGGCAGGGACGTCCGCCGGGCGGCAACGGCGGCCAGTGGCAAGGTCGTCCGCAAGGCAACGACCACGGCCACGATCACGACAGCCCCGGCTGGCAGGGCGGCAACCGTCCGCCATCGGCAGGCTGGCAAGGCCGCCCGCCGCCTTCCCACGGCAACTGGGGCCCGCATCCGTCCTACTGGCGGCCGGGCTATGTGGTCAACGCCATGCCGAGCGGGCATTACCGTGTGCCCTATCGCGGCAGCGACTACTACTTCAACGATGGCTACTGGTATCGCCCCTACGGCTCACGCTATGTGGTGGTGACGCCGCCCTACGGTGTGCGCGTGCGCTACCTGCCGTCCTACGCCGAGCAGGTGTGGATCGGCAGCATCGGCTACTTCCTCGCGGCCGGCACCTACTACCTGTGGCAAGCCGGCTCGCAGGATTACGAAGTGGTGGAGCCGCCGCAGCAGGTGGCCAGCGTGGCGCAATCGGCTTATGACGTGATGGCTTACCCGATGTACAACCAGGGCCCGGACCAGCAGGCCCGCGATCGCTATGAATGCCACCGCTGGGCCGCCGACCAGAGCGGCTTCGACCCGGCCCTGGCGAGCTACGCGCCGCCGGCCTACGTCGCCGACAACTACCGCCGCGCGCTGACCGCGTGCCTGAGCGGGCGCGGCTACAGCGTCAACTGACGCTCTCTAGCTGATGGTTTCCTTGCCTACCACTTCCTGCGGGTCGGCGTGCACCAGCACCTCGGCCCGCGGGAATTCCCGGTGGATCGCCAGCACCGCCTCGTCGCACAGATGATGCGCCTTCGACAGTGACAGCTCGCCGGGCAGCTCCAGGTGCAGCTGGACGAACCAGTGCGTGCCGGAAATCCGCGTGCGCAGGTCGTGGGCGCCGAGCACGCCGGGCACTTCGCGCACCAGTTCGAGCATGCGTGTGCTGACGTCCGGCGGCAGCTCCTCGTCCATCAGCACCGCGATGGATTCGCGGGCGATCTGGAAGGAGCTCCAGAGGATGTAGAAGGCGATGCCCAGGCCGAAGATGGCGTCCATCTGCTGCCAGCCGAACTGCGCCAGGAGCAGCGCCACCAGGATGCTGCTGTTGAGCAGTAGGTCCGAGCGATAGTGCAGCGAATCCGCGCGGATGGCGTTGGAACCGGTGATCTTCACCACGTAGCCCTGCACCAGCAGCAGGCCGGCGGTGAGCGCCAGCGACAGGATCATCACGGCGACGCCCCAGCCCACGGCTTCCACTGGTTCCGGGTGCTGCAGGCGGTCGATGGCCTGGGTGCCGACCAGCACGGCGCTGACCGCGATGAACAGCGCCTGGGCCAGCCCCGACAGCGATTCCGCCTTGCCGTGGCCGTAGCGGTGGTCGTCGTCCGCGGGGCGGATGGCGTAGTGCACCGCCAGCAGGTTGAGGAAGGATGCGGCGCCGTCGAGCAGCGAGTCGGTGAGGCCGGCCAGCAGGCTGACTGAGCCGCTGAGCCACCAGGCGATGGCCTTGGCGACGATCAGGGTGGTGGCGACGCCGAGCGACGCAAAGGTCGCCAGCCGCATCAGGTGGGCGTGGCTGGCGTGCTTGAGCATCAGGTGTCCAGGCGGTTGGGCAGGAAGTAGATGTAGTCCAGCAGCGGCGCCTTGTGGCCCAGCGCGGTGAGCGCGGCGCTCATCTGCCCGCGGTGGTGGGTGCCGTGGTTGACCAGGTGCTGGACGATGTTCGCCAGGCTCTGGCGATGTTCCTGCCCGGCCATGTTGCGGTAGTCCAGTTGGGTGCCGAGGGTGGCGTCGCTCTGCTTGCTCAGCCACAGGCGCCAGGCGCCGACACCGTCACCCAGGAAGTCGGCGAGGCCGGCGCGGTCCGGCGCGGCCTCGGCGTCGAGGCGTTCGAACTGCCAGGGCTCTCGCTGCACACGGGCGAACCAGATGCGATCGACCACCGCGAGGTGGTTGAGGGTGCCGTGCAGGCTGCCGAAGAACAGCCCGCGCGGTGCGCGATAGGCCTCTTCATCCAGCGGCGCGACGGCCTCCAGGATTCGTTCGTAGGCCCACTGGTGGTACGCCAGGAGTTGCTGAAGGTGTGAAGCGAGAGCGCCGTGCATATCAGGCCTCCGGGCGCAGGCCCAGGCTGGCGAGTTGTTGGAGGTCGCCGCTGCGCTGGATCAGACGCGGATCGTCCAGGGGCAGGCTGCGGCCGGTTTCACGCTCGAGGATCACCTTGAGTTTAGCCTTGTCCACGGTGCCGTCTTCACTCACGGCATCCTTGAGCTTTTCAGGCGCGACCGAGTACTTCTCGTCGGGCAGGTAGATCGCGCCGGTGGCGAAGTCTACGCCGAAGGCGATCAGGCCCGGGATGATGTAGAACAACAGTCCGACGGCGTCCAGGGCAGCGACTGCCGGGTCGATGCGGCCGTCGATCTGGCCGCGGCGATCAGGGTAGAACAGGGTGCCGCAGGCCGTCAGCTGGCTGAACAGGGCGGCGCTCAGAACTGCACAGGAGACTCGGGTGGCAAGACGCATGAAAAAACCTCCGGGAGGATGATGCGGACAACTATATCAACGAGCTTGCTGTCGCTGCTGGCAGATTCGTACTAGCCAGCGTTCTGCTTGCTTCTATGACTGCCGAGTTGGCACCGTGGTTCGCCCGCTATAATCGCCGCCCCCCGCGTAGTCCGGGTTACCGCCTTATGAAATTCGAGTTCCAGGAGCCGGCATGAACGCCCTTCCCATCGACAGCGTCCTTCCCGCCCTGCGCCAGGCCCTGGCCGGGCGCCACGAGGTGGTGCTGGAGGCGCCGCCCGGCGCCGGCAAGACCACCCGCGTGCCGCTGGCGCTGCTGGATGAGGCGTGGCTGGACGGCCAGTCGATCCTGATGCTGGAACCGCGCCGCCTGGCCGCTCGCGCCGCCGCTGAAAGATTGGCCGCGGAGCTGGGCGAGAAGGTCGGCGAGACCGTTGGCTACCGCATCCGCCTGGACAGCAAGGTCGGCCCCAGGACGTGCGTCGAGGTGGTCACCGAGGGCATCCTCGCCCGCCGCCTGCAGGATGACCCGGCGCTGGAGGGCGTGGGGCTGGTGATCTTCGATGAATTCCACGAGCGCTCACTGGATGCCGATCTGGCGCTGGCGCTGACCCTCAATGGCCGCGCACTGCTGCGCGACGAGCCACCGCTCAAGGTGCTGGTGATGTCGGCCACGCTGGAAGGCGAGCGCCTCTCCGCGCTGCTGGACGACGCGCCGGTGGTGCGCAGCGAGGGGCGCATGTTCCCGGTGGATATCCGCTGGGGCCGGCCGTGGCAGGCCGGCGAGTTCATCGAGCCGCGCGTGGTGCAGACGGTGCAGCAGGCGCTGGCCGACGAGCCCGGCAGCCTGCTGGTGTTCCTGCCCGGACAGGCGGAGATTCGCCGCGTCGCCGAGCAGTTGGGCGAGACCCTGGCCGGCCGCTCCGATGTCCTGCTCTGCCCGCTGCACGGCGAACTCGACCTCGACGCCCAGCGTGCCGCCATCGAACCCGCGCCGGCGGGCAAGCGCAAGGTGGTGCTGGCGACCAACATCGCCGAGACCAGCCTGACCATCGACGGCGTGCGCGTCGTCGTGGACGCCGGGCTGGCGCGGGTACCGCGCTTCGATCCGGGCAGTGGCATGACCCGCCTGGAAACCCAGCGCATCTCCCGCGCCTCCGCCACCCAGCGCGCCGGCCGTGCCGGACGTTTGGAACCGGGCGCCTGCTACCGCCTGTGGTCCGAGGCGCAGCACGATCAACTACCGGCCTATGGCGCGGCGGAAATTCTCCAGGCCGATCTCGCCGGCCTCGCCCTGCAGCTGGCGCGCTGGGGTGTTGCCCCGCAGGAGCTGGCCTGGCTCGACCTGCCGCCCGCCGCCGCTTATGCACAGGCCCAGGACCTGCTGGAGCGCCTCGGCGCGCTGGCTTCCCGCGCCGGTGGCGGTAGCCTCACGCCCCACGGTCAGGCCATGGCCGAAGTGCCGGCGCACCCGCGTATCGCCCATCTGCTGCTGCGCGGCCATGCGCTGGGGCTGGGGCAGCTGGCCTGCGATCTGGCCGCCTTGCTCGGCGAGCGCGACATCCTGCGTGGCAGCGACGCCGACCTGCATCACCGCATCGCCTTGCTGGCCGGCGAGCAGAACGGCCCGCGCGCCAGCCGGGGCGCGGTGCAGCGGGTGCGCCAGCTGGCGCGACAGTTCAAGGGCTACTTGCGCGGCCCGGCCCGCGAGCCGGTGGCCGACCCCGATCATCCGCGCTGGTTGGGCGGCCTGCTGGCCTTTGCCTACCCGGACCGCATCGCCCGCCAGCGCCGCGCCGGTGGCGGCGAATATCGCCTGGCCAACGGCCGCGCGGCGCTGTTCGGCGAGCCGGATGCACTGATGAAGGAAGCCTGGCTGGTGATCGCCGATCTCGGCAGCCGCCAGGGCCAGCGCGAAGAACGCATCTATCTGGCGGCGGCGCTGGAGCCGGGGCTGTTCGAGTCGATCCTTGCCGAACAGGTCAGTGTCCATGACGAGCTGGAGTGGGACGAGCGAGAAGGCGTGCTGCGCGCTGAGCGCCAGCGCAAGGTCGGTGAGCTGGTGCTGTCCACCGAGGCGCTGCCCAACCTCGACGCCGAGGCGCGCAGCCGCGCGCTACTCGGGCTGGTGCGGCGCAAGGGGCTGGAGCTGCTGCCGTGGACGCCGGAGCTGCGCCAGTGGCAGGCGCGCATCGCCTTGCTGCGCCGGCTCGATCTGGAAGGCAAGGGCGAGAGCGAGTGGCCGGACGTCAGCGACGCCGCGCTGCTGGCTTCGCTGGAAGACTGGCTGCTGCCGTACCTGGGCAAGGTCTCGCGGCTGTCGCACTTCGCCAACCTGGAGCTGAGCGGGATTCTCCACGGGCTGCTGCCCTGGCCGTTGCCGCAGCGGCTGGACGAGCTGGCGCCACGCGCGCTGCAGGTGCCGTCCGGCTCGAATATCCGCCTGGATTACAGCGAGTTTCCCCCGGTGCTTGCCGTGCGCCTGCAGGAGCTGTTCGGCCTGGCCGATACGCCGCGCATTGCCGGTGGGCGGGTGGCGGTGAAGCTGCACCTGCTGTCGCCAGCGCAGCGGCCGGTGCAGGTGACCCAGGACCTGGCCAACTTCTGGCGCAGCACCTATGCGGAAGTGAAGAAGGACCTGAAGGGGCGCTATCCGAAGCACTACTGGCCGGATGACCCACTGATCGCCGAGCCGACGGCGCGGGCCAAGCCGCGCAAGGGGTAGGTTTGGCACAGAGGTGATGTCCTCCCTGCAGGAGCGGGCCATGCCCGCGATCGCGCGCATGGCGCGCTCCTACAGGTCGTCTCCGTCGCTTCAGTACGCTCCTGCGCCATTCCCGCCTTACGCAGTCAGGGCAACTTCATCTCGTAACCCGCCGACTGCAGTTCGTCGTAGGCGTGGTCCAGCTGCGCGCGCAGGCCTTCGGCGTCGGGGGCGTGGCGGGAGACGATGAGCTTGGTCGGCACGCTGTACAGGTTGTCGAAGGCCAGCGGCGCCATGTTCAGCTCGCGGCGCGCCTGTTCAACCGGCGTCTGGTAGTCGATCAGGTAGTCGCCGCGACCGCGCTCGAGCATCTGCAGGGCGGCGGTGTGGGTGCTGGTGCGGTGCACTTCCAGCTGCAGTTTCGGGTCGGCCAGCATCTCGGTGATCGGCCGCCAGTAGCTGTAGCCGCTGATCAGGATCACCCGGCTGGTGGTCAGCCCTTCGGGCAGTTTCGGCGAGGGGCGGGAGGCCAGGCGATACAGGTTCAGCTCGACGTGCCCCAGCACGCGCTCGCACTCCAGTGTGCTGCCCAGCAGTTCCGGCTTGCCCGGCGCGCCGGCCCAGAGCTGCACGCTGCCGTCCTGCAGGCCCAGGTACAGGCGGGCGCTGGGCAAGGGGCGGAAATCGGCGCGATAACCGGCCTTGAGCAGGATGCGCCGGACCATCTCGGCGCCGCTGCCGCGAGTGCTGCCGTCCGCGGCGGTATAGGTGTAGGGCGGGAATTCGTAGTAGCCGACGGTCAGGGCCGGCAGCGGATGCGGCAGCCGGTCGGCCAGCGTGGGCCGGTCGACGGCGAAGGCGTTGAGGCAGAGCAGGGCGACGATCAGCCCGACGAGACGGCGAAAGTGCATGGATACCCGAAGTGCATGTTGTCGTTGTTATGCGGTGCCGGCCGAGCATGGGGCCGCCGCGCCTCGCTTGTCCAGCCTGGCTCGGCGGCGATGTGCCGCGGCGCTCAGTGGGGCAGCAGGAAGCGCGCGGACAGCGGCAGGTGATTGGATATACGCAGGGTGTCGTGGCTGCGCACGCCGGCATCGAGGCGGTTCAGGCCGGGGCTGTGGAACAGGTAGTCGAGGGTGCGATCGGGCTTGTGCACGCGCGGGTCGTTGGGGAAGTGGGTGTACCACTTCTCCTGGTCGGCGCCGCTGGATTCCTCCACCGCCGGGACCACCGGGAAGCGCGCCGCCAGCAGGTTCAGCTCGCTGTTGGCGCGGTAGGGCGCGCGCAGCACTTCCGGCAGGTAGGGGTACTGGCCCAGCGGCAGCAGGCCGAGGTCGCCGCCCAGCAGCCAGGGGCGGCCGGCAGCCTGCAGGGTGTTCAGGTGGGCTTCGACGGCTTCGACCTGGCGCTGCGGGGTGTCGTCGCCGTTGGGGCGCTCCAGGCGCGTGTTGATCACGCTGAGCTGGCCGCCGCCGCGGATCGGCAGGTCGCTCTGCAGCATCGCCGGCTGCGGGGCGAACAGGTGCAGCAGCGGGATGGACGAGCGCTGCGGCAAAGCGATGCGCTCGCCGCCGCTGATCTGGAAGCGGCTGAAGGTCACCAGCTTGCGCCCGGCGCTGCCAAATACATGGGGGTTGGGATCGAAGCGCGCCTTCCAGTCGAAGGCAGCGGTGGAGCAGGGGTAGATATCGGTCAGGCGGTCGCCGATCAGCGCCTGCTGGTCCTGCTTGCCGGTGGCGGCGGCGCCGTCGTCGACTTCCTGCAGCAGGACGATGTCCGGCGCTTCGTCGCGGATCACCCGCACCACTTCGTCGAGGCTGTAGGCGATGTCTTCGGCGCTTGGGCTGTCGTCGGGGCCGGTGGTATCGGGCAGGTCGTCCCAGAAGATGTAGCGCTTGCCGGCCAGGTACTGGACGTTCCAGGTCATCACCTTCAGCGCCTGCCCTGGCTGCAGTTGCGGTGCGGGCGCGCGGCACTGTGCGGCGACGGCCTCGCGCTCGGCGGGGTGCCAGGCCAGCAGCCAGGCGGCAGCGGTGACGGCGAGCAGCAGGGCGATGAACAGCACGAAGAGGAAGCGGCGGCGAAGCGAGAGGCTCATGGGTGACCAGGGGCTATGCTTGTTGGGTCCAGAGGATAGTGGCTGCGACTTTGTATTTCACCTCCGTGTTTGATGTGGGAATTATCCTGAAACCTTGTGAGATGTAGTTCGCAAGACGTCGACATCGCGCCCTGCGGGCTTCGGGAGACTGCCATGCCCCGAACACTATTCTCCCATTCGCCTTACCGGCGCAAGGTCGTACTGGTCAGCGGCGGCTGTTCCGGCATCGGTCGCGCGCTGGTGCTGCGCTTCGCCCGGGCCGGCGCGCATCCGGTAATCCTCGACCTCGACCAGGCGGCACTGGACAGCCTGGTGCAGCACCTGCGCGAGCACCTGAACGTCGAAGCCCTCGGCCTGCGCTGCGACATCGCCGATGCCGAGGCGGTGGAGCGCGCGGTGGCGCTCGCCGTCGAGCGCTTCGGCGGTATCGACGTGCTGGTGAACAACGCCGGTATCACCCACCGCAGCCTGTTCATCGAGACCGAGCTGGCGGTGTTCCGGCGGGTGATGGCGGTGAACTTCTATGGCGCGCTGCACTGTACCCAGTCTGCGCTGCCCAGCCTGCTGGCGCGGCACGGGCAGATCGTCGTGCTCAGTTCGCTGACCGGCTTCGCCCCGCTGCTCTACCGCAGTGCCTACAACGCCAGCAAGCACGCGCTGCACGGGCTGTTCGACACGCTGCGCATGGAACTGGACGGCACCGGGGTGGCGATCACCCTGGCCTGCCCGGGCTTTACCGCCACCGACCTGCGCAAGAATGCCCTGGTCGGCGACGGCTCAGTGATCCGCCAGCCGGCCGTGGTACTGGGGGCGGAAGTGGCCTCGCCGCGCGATGTGGCCGAGGCGATTTACCAGGGAGCGCTGCGTCGGCGGCGTTTGCTGGTGCTGTCCAACGTCAACTGGCGGGCGCGGCTGCTGGCGCGCTTCTTCCCGCGGCTGTTCGAGAAGCTGCTGGTGCCGAAGATGTCGGGGCTGCGTCCCGGACACTGAACCGGTCCGCGGTAAAACCCGGGACAACTGTAGGAGCGGGCCCTGCCCGCGAGCGCGGATAAGGTCCGCGCCCGTTGCATTGACGCCGTGAGCCCTGCTCATGGATCGCGGGCATGGCCCGCTCCTACAGGGAAGATCGGTACCGGTCGAGCTTATTTAACGTAGGGCGCATAACGCCTACGGCGTTATCCGCCGTTCTGGCGGATAACCCGTTCCGGGTTATGCGCCCTACGTGTGAGGTCCATCAGTGGGAGTGGGTATCGAACCCGCCGCCGGCCAGCGCCATGTCCCAGAACGAGGCCTCGATCTTGTGGCCGTCCAGGTCGCGGACGAAGCAGCCGTAGTAAGGGTCGCCATACAGCGGGCGCGGGCCGGGTGCGCCTTCGTCGGTGGCGCCGGCGGCAATCGCGGCGCGGTAGAAGGCGTCCACTTCGTCGCGGGAGTTGGCCATGAAGCCGAAGTGCGTGCCATTGCCGACGCTGGCCGGGTGGCCGTCGATGGGCGTCTGCAGCCAGAACTCGGGGAACACCCGGCCGTAGGCCACGGCGCCGGGGTGCTCCATGATCGGCTGGCAGCCCAGGGTGGGCAGCACGGCGTCGTAGAACGCCTTGGCGCGCGGATAGTCATTGGTGCCGATGGAAATGTGCGAAAGGCAGCTGGGCGGGAAGTCGCTCACGGCGAGTCTCCTTACTCCGGATTTTCGGGGGGTGGGAAGGAGACTCCAGCGTAGAACCCCGGCGTGCGTCGCGCCGGGGGATTTGTTGCGACTTGCTGCCGCTCAGGCGGGCTCGCGGCCGAGCAGGATGAAGATGCGGTAGGCGGCCACCGTCAGCAGCAGCTGGAAGAACCCGCTCAGCGAGTGCAGCGCGACGCTGAGCACCGGCGCGTCCTGGCCGGCCTCGGTGATCCAGCCTTCGGCGATCCATACCGGCGCGAGGATCGCCAGGGAGGTCATCAGCAGCAGGAAGAAGTGCCCGGTGGTCAGGGCGAAGCTTTCGCGCATCGCGTCGATGGGCGCGCGGCCGCGCTGCACCAGGAGGAATTCGGCGAAGGCCAGCTTGATCATCACGAAGATGCCCGGCAGCACCATCAGGTACAGGCCGAGCACGATCAGCAGTGAAGTGATCGCCGAGAGCAGGGCGAAGGCCGGCCACAGCCGCAGCGCCGCGCTCCACAGTTCGCGCACGCTGCGCTGCACGCCTTCGCCGGTGTCGATCATGAAAAGGATCAGGCTGGCGGTGTAGATCGGGTAGAACACCAGGCCCGCGGCCATGCCCCAGGGCGCGAAGTTCTGCGAGCCGGCGGCGACGTTGATCTGCTGCTGGACCAGCGTCTCGATGACGATCCAGGGCAGGCACAGCGGCACCAGGATGCCGAGGTGACGGGAGAAGAAGAACCAGGTGTCGCGGAGGATGGAAAGGGGATTCATCAGTAACCCGATACTGTCCGAGGGCTTCGACTCTAACTTAAGCAAACCCTCAGCTGAAGACGCCAGAATTCTGCGACCGGAACTTGTTTTTTTGCGAGCCGATCCAATGTTGCAGAGGCAATGTTCTGCCGAACCACCCGCTCACTCGAGGCCTGCCATGAATTCCGAAGAGCAATCCCTGATCGATGGTCTGTTCACCCGCCTGCGTGACGCGCAGGCGCAGACCGCGCCACGCGACGCCGACGCCGAGGCCCAGATCAACCGGCACCTGGTGCAGCAGCCAGCCGCGCCGTACTACATGGCCCAGGCGATGCTGATCCAGGAAGCGGCGATCAAGCGCCTGGACCAGCGCGTCAAGGAGCTGGAAGCGCAGCAGGCCAGGGCCCAGGAGCAGCGCCCGAGCAGCGGCGGCTTCCTCGCCGGCTTGTTCGGCGGCGGCCAGAGCCCGCAACCGCGCCAGGAACAGGCGCAGCAGCGCCCGGACGGCTGGGGCCAGACACGCTTCTCGCAACCGGCCGGCGGCAATGCGACTTACGCGAACAACCCCGGCGCCGGCAACCCGAACGACTTCAGGCCAGCCCAGCCCGCGCAAGCGGCGCCCCAGGGTGGCGGCTTCATGCGCGGCGCCTTGCAGACCGCTGCGGGCGTGGCCGGTGGCGTGATGGTGGCGGACCTGCTGACCAGCATGTTCCACCACAACCAGCCGCAGGAAATCGTCGAGGTGATCCAGGAACAGCCGGTGCAGCCGGAGCCGTCCAGCTTCGACGACGGGCGCGGCGATGACTCGTCCCTGGGCGGCGACCGCTACGCCGACAACGGCTTCAACGATGCGAATTACGACGACAGCGGCAGCTTCGGTGACGATTCGAGCTTCTTCGGCGACGACGACGGCGACCTGTTCAGCTGACCCTGGCGCCGGGTCATCCCGCCCGCCGGGACTGGCGGGGGCGCGCCGCTGTGCCGATAATGCGCCCCCGCTGTTCGAGTCCCGGAGTCACCGTTGAAGACCATCGCCCTGTTCGCCGACGTGCAGAACCTCTACTACACCGTGCGTCAGGCCTACGGCTGCCACTTCAACTACGCGGCGTTGTGGGCCGAGCTGAGTGCCCAGGGCAACATCGTCCAGGCCTACGCCTACGCCATCGACCGCGGCGATGCCAGGCAGCAGCAGTTCCAGCAGATCCTGCGCAAGCTCGGCTTCACCGTGAAGCTCAAGCCCTACATCCAGCGCGCCGACGGCTCGGCCAAGGGTGACTGGGACGTCGGCATCACCATCGACATCCTCGACGCCGCGCCGAACGTGGACGAGGTCGTGCTGGCCTCCGGCGACGGCGATTTCGACCTGCTGCTCGACCGCGTCCGTGCCGGCGGCACCGACGCCACCGCCTACGGCGTGCCGGGCCTCACCGCCCAGGCGCTGATCCGCGCGGCCAGCCGCTACGTGCCCATCGAAGGCGCGCTGCTGCTGCGTTCCTGACCCTTGCGGCTACAATGCCGCCCATTCCGAATCGTTTCTGCGAGCGCTCCATGACCTTCGCCAATCTCGGCCTGATCGATCCCCTCCTGCGCGCCCTCGACGGGCTCGGCTACCAGAACCCGACGGCGGTGCAGGCCCAGGCCATCCCGGCTGTGCTCAAGGGGCGCGACCTGCTGGCCGCCGCCCAGACCGGCACCGGCAAGACCGCCGGCTTCGCCCTGCCGCTGCTGCAGAAGCTGCTGCAGGAAGGCCATCAGGTAGCGGCCAACTCGATCCGCGCGCTGGTGCTGGTGCCGACCCGCGAGCTGGCCGAGCAGGTGCACGAGAGTTTCCGCGCCTACGGCCAGCACGTGCCGTTGCGTACTGCCGTGGCCTACGGCGGGGTCAGCATCAACCCGCAGATGATGAAGCTGCGCAAGGGCGTCGACGTGCTGGTGGCCACGCCCGGCCGCCTGCTCGATCTGTACCGGCAGAACGCGCTGAAATTCACCCAGTTGCAGGTGCTGGTGCTGGACGAGGCCGACCGCATGCTCGATCTGGGCTTCGCCCGCGAACTGGACGAAGTCTTCGCCGCGCTGCCCCGGCGCCGGCAGACCCTGCTGTTCTCCGCGACCTTCTCCGACGCCATCCGCCAGATGGCCCGCACCCTGCTGCGCGACCCGCTGACCATCGACGTGGCACCGCGCAACACGGCGGCGAAGACGGTGAAGCAGCACCTGCTCACTGTGGACAAGAAGCGCAAAGCCGAGCTGTTCCTGCACCTTTTGCGCGAACAGGGCTGGAGCCAGGCGCTGGTGTTCGCCAAGACCCGCAAGGGCGTCGACGAACTGGTCGACTTGCTGCAGCGCGAAGGCATCCGCGCCGACTCGATCCACGGCGACAAGCCGCAGCCCTCGCGCCTGCGCGCCCTGGCGCGGTTCAAGGCGGGCGAGGTGGACTTCCTCATCGCCACCGATGTCGCTGCGCGCGGCCTGGACATCGAGGAGATGCCGCTGGTGGTCAACTTCGACCTGCCCATCGTCCCCGAGGACTACGTGCACCGCATTGGCCGGACCGGCCGTGCCGGCGCCAGCGGGCAGGCGATCTCGCTGGTCTGCGCCGATGAAGTGCAACAGCTGGCGGCCATCGAGACGCTGATCGGCCAGACCCTGCCGCGCCAGGAGGAAGACGGCTTCGAGGCGGAGCACCGGGTACCCGTCACTGCTCCGGGTGGCCAGATCACCAAGAAGCCGAAGAAGCCCAAGCAACCCAAGGTGCCCGAAGGCAAGCCGGGCAAGGTGCACCTCGGCTCGCTGCTGGACGACAAGCCGCAGGTCAAGGCGGTGCGCAAGGCGCCGGGCTTCGGCCTGGGCGGTAAACCAGCCGCTGGCAAACCTGCCTCCGGCAAATCGTCCGCCGGAAAGCCGGGCGGCAAGGGCGCTCGCCGGCCCTGAGCCGATTCGGCGCGCGCCTGCTTCATCGCGGTGCGCGCCGGAAGCTGAATCGGTCGCTGTCGCCAGGCGTTGCGGGGCCTTGCGGGGTGTGGCGCAAAAGCTGCATTTCCGTGTGGAATCCCGAACGCCTATAGTGTGCCCATTGCGCACACAACAAGAACGACAGCCCATGCGCCACAAGGAACTCAAAGCCTGGACCGGCGGAGTCGCCCATCTGCTCCCGCTGGCCGCCGGTCGTCCGCGCCTGCTCGGCCTCAGCCAGTGGCTGCAGCAGGTCTGCGCGGTGGATAACTTCGTGCTCTTCGTCTACGAAGGCAACCACCGGCCGCTGGACCTGTTCGACACCTTCCCGGCCGATGTCCGCCACGTCTACGTCGAGGACTACCAGGTCGGCCCCTACCTGCTCGATCCCTTCTACCTCGCCTGCACCCGCCACCAGGCGCCGGGGCTGTGGCGCCTGCGGCAGTTCGCGCCGGACCACTTCTACCTGGGCGAGTACTACCAGACCTATTACCAGCAGACCGGCCTGACCGAGGAGATCGCCTTCTTCATCGACCTCGCCGACGGCGCCACCGCCGTGCTCTCGCTGATGCGCAAGACCTCCAGCCCCGCCTACAGCCGCGACGAGATGCAACTGCTGGAGTGCGCGCGGCCGGTGGTCGAGCAGGTGGTGCGCGAAGCCTGGGAACTGCGCCGCGCGCAGCCGCGCCCGGCGCAGGACCTGGATTACCAGATCCGCGAGGCCTTCGACCAGTTCGGCGCCCAGCTGCTCACGCCCCGCGAGCAGGAGATCGTCCAGCTACTGTTGCGCGGCCACTCCAGCGCCTCGGTCGCCGAGCAGCTGGATATCAGCCCCGGTACGGTGAAGATCCACCGCAAGAACATCTACGCCAAGCTCGGCATCGGCAGCCAGTCGGAGCTGCTCGGGCTGTTCATCCGCGAGCTGGCCGGGCGCGATGCGGCGGGTGGGATGCGTGAGGTCGGTTGAGCGGTGGCCAAACGATATTTCGTGCCACGCCATCCCCCTCACCCCAGCCCTCTCCTGGGGGGAGAGGGGGCCGTCCGTGCCGCCTGACGCCGTGATTTCAACCTGCGCCGAACAGTCCCCTCTCCCGCTTGCGGGAGAGGGTTAGGGTGAGGGGCTATTGATCTGCTTTCCCGACATCTATCCCCCGAGGGATATATACACCCCGAAAGCCCCGTTGCTAGCGTGAGCCCCAACAAGAACAAAGTGGGAGCGCGCGGTGATGGAAAGCGGTCAGGACTTCGATATCGAATTCCGTAACGTGGTCAAGCGCTACGGCAGCGTGCCGGCGGTCAACGGGCTGAGCTTCAGGGTGAAGCGCGGCGCCTTCCATTCCTTCCTCGGCAGCTCCGGCTGCGGCAAGACCACCACCCTGCGGATGATCGCCGGCTTCGAGCAGCCCAGCGAAGGCGAGGTGCTGCTGGCCGGCAAGGCGGTGGCCGGGGTGCCGGCGCACCAGCGTGCGGTGAACATGGTGTTCCAGCATTACGCGCTGTTCCCGCACCTGACGGTGGCCGAGAACATCGCCTACGGCCTGCGCTACCGCACGCCGCGCCCTGACCGTTCGCAGCAGCGCCGGATGGCCGACGAGGCGCTGGAGATGGTGCGCCTGTCCGGCTTCGGCACGCGCAAGCCCCACGAGCTTTCCGGCGGCCAGCAGCAGCGTGTGGCGCTGGCCCGCGCACTGGTGAACAAGCCCACCGTGCTGCTGCTCGACGAGCCGCTGGCCGCACTCGACCGCAAGCTGCGCAAGGAGATGCAGTCGGAGCTGCTGCGCCTGCAACGCGAGGTCGGCATCACCTTCGTGCTGGTCACTCACGATCAGGAAGAAGCGCTGTCGATGAGCGACAGCATCAGCATCATGAAGGACGGCCTGATCATCCAGACCGCCACCCCCGAGGCGCTCTACGAGACCCCGGCGAGCCGCTACGTCGCCGACTTCATCGGCGAGTCCAACCTGTTTTCCGGCACCGTGCGCCGCCTCGATTCAGGCCGCGTGGTGCTGGGCACCCCGGCCGGGCTGGAACTGAGCAGCCCGCCGACGCCCACCGGCCCTGCGCTGGCGCCCCAGGCCGAAGGCTGCATCGCCGTTCGCCCGGAGCTGGTCGGCATCGCCGCCGCCGATTCGGAGCTGCAGCGCGAAGTGCGCCTGAAGGGCCGCGTCGAAGACCGCATCTACCTGGGCAACCTCACTGAATACCGCGTACGCACCGACGCCTTCGGCATCGTCTGCGTGCGCGTGCCGCGCAAGGCCGGCGGCGAGGCGGAAGCCTTCGAGCACGGCGCGCCGGTACAGGTCGGCTGGAACCAGGCCAGCGGCCTGGCCATGGCCCTTTGAGTTCGACGATCCAACCATAACGACAATCAGCAGACAGGCGGGGAGTGACGATGGACAAGAAGAGCTTCATCAAGACGATGCGCAGCTGGGAAAACGGCTCCATCACGCGGCGCGATTTCCTCGGCAAGACCGGCCTCGGGCTGGCGATGGCGGTGGTCGCCGCCAACACTCCCGGCCTGCTCAGCGGCAAGGCCTACGCGGCCGAAGGCAGCAACATCGGTGACCGCCTGGCCCTGGCCACCTGGCCGAACTACCACAGCCAGGAGAACTTCGATGCCTTCGCCAAGGCTACCGGCGCGCGGGTGCAGATGAACGTGTTCGGTTCCAACGAGGAGATGCTCGCCAAATTGCAGGCCGGCGGCAGCGGCTGGGACGTCTTCGTGCCGACCAACTACACCATCAGCACCTACGTGCAGCTCGGGCTGATCGAGCCGCTGGACCTCTCGCGCATCCCCAACTTCGACCCCAAGGCCTTCGAGGAGCGCTTCATGGCCCAGGGAACGGTGGACGGCAAGGTCTACGCGGTGCCGAAGAACTGGGGCACCACCGGCATCGTCTATGACGCCAGCCGTGTGAAGGGCAGCCCGGATTCCTGGAAGCAGTTCTGGGACCTGACATTGACCCACGCCTCGGGCCGCACCATCGTCCACGACTACCAGCTCACCGCCATCGGCAACGCGCTCAAGTACTACGGCTACAGCTTCAACTCGCTGGACCCGAAGGAACTGGCCGAGGCCGAGAAGCTGCTGATCCAGGCCAAGCCGCACCTGTTCGCGATCAACTCCGACATCCAGCCTTCGCTGCGCAACGGCGACGCCTGGATGGCCATGGCCTGGACCGGCGACGCCTCCCAGCTGCACCGCGACAACCCGGACATGACCTTCGTGCTGGGCAAGGAAGGCGGTGAGATATGGAGCGACTTCTTCGCCATTCCCAAAAGCGCCGAGCACCGCGATGCCGCCTATGCGTTCATCAACTACCTGCTCGACCCGCAGCACAACAAGCTGGAGGTGCTCTCCCACGGCTATCCGAGTGGGGACAAGCGCGTCGATGCGCTGCTCTCCAAGGAGATGCTCGACGACCCGATCATGTACCCGGCGGCCGAGCGCCTGTCGCCGCTGGAGTTCGGCGCCGCGGCGACCCTCACCAGCCCGGCACGCGCCGAACTGATGGCGCGGTTCAAGGCCGCCTGATCGGCAATTCTGGCGCTTGTGCGGAATGCGGCGGATAACGCTGGCGCGTTATTCGCCCTACCGCGAAGGTCCGTTCCATGCGTAGGGAATCGAACATGAACATCGCTGTCAGCGCCCCGGTGCCGCAGACCCAGGCGACGCCCAGCGCCTCGCGCGCAAAAAGCCTCGGCCGGCGCGTCACGCTCCTGCTGCTGTTGCCGTCCACCCTGTGGTTCCTGCTGCTGCTCCTGATGCCGCTGGTGATCATCCTGGTCTTCAGCTTCGGCGAGCGCAGCGCCGTGGGTGGCTACGGTGGCGGGCTGACGCTGGAGAACTACCTGAACCTCGGCTCCCGCGCCCAGGCCTTCTGGAACACCCTGACCCTCGCGCCGCTGGGCACCCTGGCGTGCCTGCTGGCGGCCTACCCGCTGGCCTACTTCCTGGCGGTGAAGGTGCGGCGCAACAAATCGCTGCTGCTCACGCTGGTGATCGTGCCGTTCTGGACCAGCTTCCTGATCCGCACCTACGCCTGGATCTTCCTGCTCAGCGGTCGCGGCATCCCGGCGCTGCTGGAGACCTTCGGCATCGCCGACGTGCGCCTGATCAACACGCCCTACGCGGTGCTGATCGGCATCGTCTACGGCTACCTGCCGCTGATGGTGTTCCCCATCTACGTGACCCTGGAGAAGCTCGACAAGCGTCTGCTGGAAGCCTCCGGCGACCTCGGCGCGAGCGCCTTCGAAACCTTCCGCCGGATCACCCTGCCGCTGTCCGCGCCGGGGGTGATCACCGGGGTGATGCTGGTGTTCATCCTGCTCATGGGCGAGTTCCTGATCCCGGCCATTCTCGGTGGCGGCAAGGTGTTCTTCGTCGGCAACGCGCTGGTCGACCTGTTCCTGCAATCGCGCAACTGGGCGTTCGGCAGCGCGGTGGCGATGACCCTGGTGGCGATGATGCTGGTGATCATCGGCGTGTATCTGAAACTCGTGGCCCGCTACGGCGGCTCGCGCAACGATGGGGTGCTCTGACATGTGGCTGCGCAGTTACTCCACCTCGGTCTACCTGTTCCTCTACGCGCCCATCGCGCTGATCATGCTCTTCGCCTTCAACGCCGGGCGCAGCGGGCTGAGCTTCCAGTGCTGTTCGGTGCAGTGGTTCGGCCGCGCCTTCGACAACCCGTTCATCCTGGAAGCCCTGGGCAACAGCGCGCTGATCGCCCTCTGCTCGGCGCTGATCGCCACCCTGTTCGGCACCCTCGCGGTGTTCGGCTTGCTGCGGGTCGGCAAGCGCGTGCGCCTGCTGTTCGACGCGCTGACCTACTGCGCGATCATCGTGCCGGGCATCGTCATCGGCATCGCCACGCTGATCGCCTTCATCACCCTGTTCGACGTGCTCAACCCGCTGCTGGCGCTGCTGGACATCGGCCTGCCGAAACTCAACATGGGCTTCGGCACCGTGGTGGCGGCGCACTCGCTGTTCACCATGGCGCTGGTGATGGTGATCGTCCGCACCCGCGTCGAGGCGATGGACAAGTCGCTGCTGGAAGCCTCCGCCGACCTCTACGCGCCGCCGCTGGATACCTTCTGGCGGGTGACCCTGCCGCAGATCGCCCCGGCCATCCTCGCCGGCTTCCTGCTGGCGTTCACCTTCAGCTTCGACGATTTCATCATCGCCTTCTTCGTCGCCGGCTCCGAGACCACGCTGCCGATCTACATCTTCTCGTCGATCCGCCGGGGCATCACGCCGGAGATCAACGCCATCTCCACGGTGATCATCTGCGCCTCGCTGGCGCTGCTGTTCACCTCCCGCTACCTGCAGAACCGCCGCACCGGCGTTCAGGCCGCCTGAGGGCCGCCTTCAAGGAGACTCGAGGATGCGCGACCAGCTCTACATCAACGGGCAGTGGGTCAGGCCGGACCTGGGTGGCCGCTTCACCAGCTTCGACCCGGCCTCCGGGCAGCCGCTGCAGGAAGTGCCGGCGGCCACCGAGGAAGATATCGACCACGCCGTGCGCGCGGCGCGTACCGCGTTCAATCGCGGCTGGGGGCAGAGCCGTGGCAGCGAGCGTGCCGAGTGGCTGGAAGCGCTGGCCGGGGAGCTGGAGCGCAACCAGGATTCACTGGCCGAACTGGAGGTGCGCGATAACGGCAAGCCGCTGCCCGAGGCGCGGTGGGACGTGGCCGATGCCATCGGCTGCTTCCGCTATTACGCGGAGCTGGCGCGGGAGCTGGACCAGCGCCAGGACCAGTTGCTGGCGCTGCCCGACGAGCGCTTCCGCTGCCGCATCCGCCAGGAGCCGGTGGGCGTCGCGGGGCAGATCATCCCCTGGAACTACCCGCTGCTGATGGCGGCGTGGAAGGTCGCACCGGCCCTGGCGGCGGGCGCCACCTGCGTACTCAAGCCGTCCGAGCTGACGCCGCTGAGCGCGCTGGAACTGGCCGCCGCGGCGGACGCCGTGGGCCTGCCGGCGGGCGTGCTCAACGTGTTGCCGGGCCTCGGCGCGGAGGCCGGCGGGCCGCTGAGCCAGCATCCGGGGGTGGACAAACTGGCCTTCACCGGCAGCGTGCCGACCGGCTCGCGGATCATGTCGGCGGCGGCCCAGGAGATCAAGAACGTCAGCCTGGAGCTGGGCGGCAAGTCGGCCTTCATCGTCTTCGACGACAGCGATGTCGAGGCGGCGGTGGAGTGGATCCTCTTCGGCATCTTCTGGAACCAGGGCCAGGTGTGCAGCGCCACCTCGCGCCTGCTGATTCAGGAGGGCATCGCCGCGCGCCTGATCGAGCGGCTGGTGGAAGCGACCCGCGCCATCAGCATCGGCAATGGCCTCAAGCCGGGCGTGCTGCTCGGCCCGCTGGTCAGCCAGGGGCAGCACGAAAAGGTGCTGGGTTTCGTCGAGCGTGGTCGTGCCGGCGGCGCGCGGTTGCTCACCGGCGGCAAGCGTCCCGCGGGGCTGGACGAGGGTTGGTTCATCGAGCCGGCGATCTTCGACGAGCCAGCCGAGGACGCGCTGATCTGGCGCGAGGAGATCTTCGGCCCGGTGCTCTGCGTGAAGCGCTTCAAGACCGAAGCCGAAGCCCTGCGCCTGGCCAACGACAGCCGCTTCGGCCTGGCCGGCGCGGTGATGTCGGGCGACCCGCAGCGCGCCGCGCGGGTGGCCGATGGGCTGCGCGCGGGGATCGTCTGGGTGAACTGCTCGCAGCCGACCTTCACCCAGGCGCCCTGGGGCGGCATGAAGCAGAGCGGCATCGGCCGCGAGCTGGGCGTGTGGGGGCTGGAAAACTACCTGGAGGTGAAGCAGGTGACCGAGTACCTCTCGGATCAGCCGTGGGGCTGGTACCTGAAATGACCGCTCCTGAACGTCAGACTCGTAGGGCGCATAACGCGTCAGCGTTATCCGCCATCGTGGCAACGGCGGATAACCCGTTCCGGGTTATGCGCCCTACGTACTGAAGCAAGCGCCGTGGTTCGGTCCTGCAGGTCGTCTACGGGGCTCAGTCGAGGTTATGCCCGATCCGCCAGAGCACGCCGCTCGGGTCGTGCAGGTGAAGTCGCGCATCTTCCACGGCTGGTCTTCCGGCGAGCCCAGGCGCACGCCGTAGCGCTCGGCGAGGCCGGAGTCGCGGACCTTCGCGTACCAGGCATCGGCGTCTTCCACCAGCAGGTGCAGCATCAGGTTTTCGGCAAATTCCCTGACGTAGTAGTTCTGCAGCAGGAAGGCGCAATGGTCGCCATGGTGGAAGTAGGCGAGCTCTTCGGAGTTCCACGGCGAGAGGAATCCCAGGTCCTTGTAGAACTGCTGGGAGAGCGCGAAATCGCGGGCGGGGACGAAGACTTTCAGTTCAACGCTGGCAGTGCTCATGGGACAACCTTCCTGGTTCATGCGTGAGCAGGCTTCTCGACGGTGCCCTCGATGCGGGCGAGCTGCCTCTGGCGGGCGGCTGGCCGCGAGTCTAACTCAGAGCTGGCGCTGCATGTAGCGACTGCCGGCCACGCCCGGCAGGGTCGAGGTGCGCTCCACCTGCACGCTGAAACCCAGCCGCTCGTAGAGCGCCTGGGCCTTGGGGTTGGCCGTGGAGACATCCAGCGCCGCCATGGGCAGGCCGCTGCTGCGGCCGATCTGCAGGAAGTGGTCGATCAGCTGGCTGCCCAGGCCTTCGCCGCGCAGCGTCGGCATGACGCCCAGGTGCGCGAGGTACAGGGTCTTGCGGGGCGGCGGGCAGATGATCTTCTCCAGTTGCAGACCACGGCGGATCACCCCCGCCGACCCCAGGCCGAAGTAGCTGAAAATCTGTCGCGTGGCCGCAAGCATGTAGCCCAGGTTCGCCTCGCCGCCGAATACCGTGCCGGCCGCCACCACCTGGCCGTCCTGCTCGCCGACCCAGTGCTGGCGCCAGCCGAACTGCCCGCTGCCCTGGGCGAAGGCGTAGCGCAGGAAGTCCTCGGCGCTGTTGCGGCCGGGGCGGGCGAAGGCATAGTCGAAGGCGTCGGGGCCGGAGCTGTAGATCAGCGGGATGGCGGCATCGACATCATCGGGACGGGCGCGGCGGAAGGTCAGCGGCATGCAGGCGACTCCTGGGTGGGAATCGAGAATCTAGCACCATGGTTCCAGTTTTGGCAGGGTTCAGCCCTGCGCTTCGAGCCACTTCAGCGCGCCAAGCCCGGCGGCGCGACCGCTGGCGAAGCAGGCGGTGAGCAGGTAGCCGCCGGTGGGTGCTTCCCAGTCGAGCATTTCGCCGGCGCAGAACACTCCCGGCAGTGCCTTGAGCATCAGCTGCTCGTCCAGCGCCTCGAAGGTCACGCCGCCGGCGCTGCTGATGGCCTCATCCAGCGGGCGGGTGCGCACCACGGTCAGCGGCAACGCCTTGATCAGTTGGGCTAGACGCTGTGGATCGGCGTAGTCGGCGGCTGTGGACAACTCGCGCAACAGCCCGGCGCGCACGCCGTCCACTCCCAGGCGACCGCGCAGGTGGTTGGCCATGGACCTGGAGCCGCGCGGCTGGGCGATGGCCTTGGCGACCTGTTCCAGGCTGCGATTGGGCAGCAGGTCCAGGTGCAGGGTGGCGCTGCCGGTCTGCTCGATGCACTCGCGGATGCCGGAGGACAGCGCGTAGACCATGCTGCCTTCGATGCCGCCGGCGGTGACCACGAACTCGCCCTGGCGCGGCGTGCCCCCGGCCAGCGAAAGCGCCACCGGCTTGACCGGCGCACCCGCGAACTTGTCGCGGAAGAACTCGCTCCAGCCGGCCACTTCGAAACCGCAGTTGGCCGGACGCAGCGGTGAGATATCCACAGCGCGCCCGGCGAGCAGTGGCACCCAGGCGCCGTCCGAGCCCAGGCGCTGCCAGCTGCCGCCGCCGAGGGCCAGCACGCTGGCGTCGGCGCTCAGGCTGAGCTGGCCTTGCGGCCCGTCGATCAACAGCGCGCCATTGGCATCCCAACCCAGCCAGCGGTGACGGGTGTGGATGACCACGCCGGCTTCGCGCAGGCGCTTGAGCCAGGCGCGCAGCAGCGGCGCGGCCTTCATGTCGGTGGGGAACACGCGGCCGGAGGTGCCGACGAAGGTCTCGATGCCCAGGCCATGAATCCACGCGCACAGCGCCTGGTTGTCGAAGGCGTCGATCAGTGGCGCGAGGGTTTGTGCGCGCTGGCCGTAGCGCGACAGGAAGGCTTCGCGCTCCTCGGAGTGGGTGATGTTCATGCCGCCTACGCCGGCCAGCAGGAACTTGCGCCCGACCGAGGGCATGGCGTCGAACAGCTCCACCTGCACGCCGGCGCCGGCCAGGACTTCGGCCGCCATCAGGCCGGCGGGGCCGCCGCCGATGACGAGGGCGGTACGGGAAGCGAGCGGGCGGGAATCGGTCATGCAGGGGGCCAGGCGAAGGAGGGCGGGAAAGGGCGCAATTCTAGCGCAGCGGCACTGCACGCCGGTTGCTCATTTTTTGTCCAGCTGGCCCGGGGCCGGCGGGGGCGGGCGCGTCAGCCGCTTTCCCGCAGCTTATCCACAGGCCGCTCCACAGTTGTCGTGGACAACCCCGGAAGGCGAGGAACGGTCGTTCTGATCCCTGATGGATAGGGGTTGCGAGAATTCCTACAGGGGATAGGGATTGCGCCGATGTTGGCGCTTTTGTGAATCCATCAGCATGCGGGCCTCTTGCAACCTTGGTCCGACTGTCGATGAAAGTCCGTGATTACCTTCGCTCCCACGAGGCCCACCTATGGGTGGAGGGCAGCGACACCCGCGTGCGGGTGAATGGCCTCGATATTGTCATCCGCAGCCTCCCCAGCGAGGAAATCCGCGCGCTGCTCAACGAGGCGGTGGCCCATATGGTGGTGCGCCTGAACAAGAATCTGCAGGGTTCGAAGGTGAAGTTCGAGCAACGCGTGCTGGAGCTGCTGTCGATCCAGATCGCGCTGCACAACCTGTATGTATTTACCAACTGGAGCCGCCTGCTGCCACGCTACCTGCAATATGCAGGGCCACTGCGCGCGCAGGAGCTGCTGCAGCACCACGTGCCCGAGCAGGTGATGCGCTTCTGCGAGAAGCACTACGAAGACGATGCCCGGTCGCGTGCGGCCGCGCTCCTGGGGTTCTCCGCCCATGAGCTGGCGCGCTGGGAGCAGCAACGCCTGCCGATGCGCATGGACACCAACAACTCGCGTTACCGGTCCAGCTGAAACTCGCGCGCCACCCGCGCAGCGCTGTGGTGCAGGATGCCGTGGCGCCGGGCCAGCGCGTGGCGGTCCTTGTCGTAGCCACCGCCGATCACGCCTACAACCGGGATGTCGCTGGACAGGCAACGGCGGATGACGTGCTCGTCGCGCGCCGCCAGTCCCGCGTCGGTGAGCTGCAGATAGCCCAGGGCATCGTCCTTGTGCACGTCCACGCCGGCGTCGTAGAGCACGATGTCCGGCTGGTACAGCGGCAGCAGGTAGTCCAGCGCCTCCTGCACCACCTTCAGGTATTCCCCGTCGCCCAGGTGCAGTGGCAGGGGAATGTCCCAGTCGCTCTGCGCCTTGCGCGCGGGGAAGTTCTTCTCGCAGTGCAACGACACCGTCACCGCGTCCGGTACGTTTTCCAGGATGCGCGCGGTGCCGTCGCCCTGGTGCACGTCGCAGTCGAAGATCAGCACGCGGTTGGCCTTGCCGCTTTCCAGCAGGTACAGGCTGATCACTGCCAGGTCGTTGAAGATGCAGAAGCCCGAGGCATGGTCGTGGTGCGCATGGTGGGTGCCACCGGCGAGATGACAGGCCAGTCCGTGTTTCAGTGCCAGCTCCGCGCTGAGCAGCGAGCCGCCCACCGCACGCACCGTGCGCCGCGCCAGCGCTTGCGTCCAGGGCAGGCCGAGGCGGCGCAGTTCTTCGCGGCTCATCTCGCCGCTGCAATAGCGCTCGATGTAGTCGCGGTCGTGGGCCAGGGCGAGGACGTCCGTTGGGCACAGTTCCGGGCGCAGCAATTGCGCGTCTTTCACCAGGGCGCTGTCCACCAGGTGGTCGCGCAGCAGGCGGAACTTCTCCATGGGGAAGCGATGGTTGTCCGGGAAGGGCGGACTGTAGTCGTCGTGGTAGACCAGGGGCAGCGGCATGGCGTCGGCGGATCGGGAATGTGCTGCACAGGGTACGTCGGCGTGGCGCACAGACGAAAGGGCCGGCGTTGCGCCGGCCCTCATCGTATTCAGCCCTCGTTGGAGAGCGCGGTGTCGCGTCGCGTGCTGCGGCTGGTGGCCACCGAGACCGACCACAGCACGAAGCCGCCGATGGCCAGCAGGCTGCCGACCCAGCCCGGCGAGGTCCAGCCGTAGCCGGCCGCCAGGGCCAGGCCGCCGAGGTACGGGCCCAGCGCATTGGCGAAGTTGAAGGCCGAGTGGTTCAGCGCCGCGGCCAGGCCCTGGGCGTCTTCGGCGACGTCCATCAGGCGGGTCTGCAGGACGGTACCCAGGGCGCCGCCGAAGCCGACGAAGAACACGCAGATCGAGATGGCCCAGATGTTCCCCGCGGTGAACGGGAAGATCGCCAGCACCACCGCGCTCCACACCAGCAGGCCGCCGGCGGTGGGCATCACGGCGCGGTCGGCGAGCACCGGGATGAACAGGTTGCCCAGGGTCATGCCGATGCCGAACACCGCCAGGATCAGCGGCACGATGCTCGGCGAAACGTGGGTTACCGCGCCGAGGATGTCGGCCAGGTAGGTGTACACCGCGAACAGTCCGCCGAAGCCGATGGCGCCGATACCCAGGGTCAGCCAGACCTGGCCGCGCTTGAGCGCACCCAGCTCGCGCAGCGGGCTGGAGTCCGGCTCGGCGGGCGAGTAGGGCGCAAGGACGCGTACGCAGATCATGGTCAGCACGCCGAGTGCGGCCACCAGCGCGAAGCTCCAGCGCCAGCCCACGGCCTGGCTCAGCCAGTTGGCCAGCGGCACGCCGATGATGGTGGCGACGGTGAGGCCGAGGAACATCCGCCCGACCGCCACGGTGCGCCGGTGCGGCGGCACGATGGAGGCGGCGACCAGTGCGGCGATGCCGAAGTAGGCGCCGTGGGGCAGGCCGCTGATGAAGCGGAACAGCAGCATCCAGTGGTAGGTCGGCGCCAGGGCGCTGAGGCCGTTGCCGATGGCGAACAGTGCCATCAGCAGCACCAGCAGGGTACGCCGTGGCAACCGCGCGCCGAGCACCGCCAGCAGCGGCGCACCGACGACCACGCCCAGGGCGTAGGCGCTGATCACGTGGCCGGCGGTGGGGGCATCGATGCCCAGCGCCGGGGCGAAGTAGGGGAGCAGGCTCATGGTGGCGAATTCAGTGGTGCCGATGGCGAAGCCGCCGACAGCCAATGCGAAAAGCACCAGGGCCGTACTGCGTTGCAGTCCGGTGGTGGAGGTCGTCATGGGAGTTCCTTGGTCTTTTTTGCGGTGCGCCATGGCGGCGCGGCTGTCTGCGTGAGCACGGTCAAGGCAGTGACCGACAGCGGAGGTAGGAGAAAAATACCAGATGAGGGCCTTTCCTGCTGAACCGATTGCGCCTCGTCTGACGGATTGCGTCCTACAGGCCCGTCGCCGGGTATCATGCAGACCTTTGCTGATCCGCGATGATTCCCATGGATTTTCCCAGCCTGACCACCGAGCGCCTGCTGCTGCGGCCGTGGCGCCATGACGACCTGGTGTCCTTCGCTGCGCTGAACGCCGACGCCGAGGTAATGCGCCACTTCCCCGCCTGCATGAGCCGCGAGGACAGCGACCTGCTGGCCGCGCGCATCCTCAAGCACTTCGATGAGCACGGCTTCGGCCAGTGGATAGTCGAGCGCCGCGAGGATGGAGCGTTCATCGGCGTGCTCGGCCTGCAGCGGGTGTCCTTCGAGGCGCCGTTCACTCCTGCGGTGGAGATCGGCTGGCGCTTCAACACGGCCTACTGGCGGCAGGGTTATGCGCTGGAGGCGGCACGCGCGGCGCTGGCCTTCGCCTTCGAGCAGTTGCGGCTGGAGGAAGTGGTGGCCTTCACCGTGCCGGCCAACCTGCCGTCCCAGGGGCTGATGCAGCGCCTGGGGATGCAGCGTGATGAAGCCGGTGACTTCGAGCATCCGCGCCTGCCGCAAGGCCATCCGCTGCGCCTGCATGTGCTCTATCGGATTCCTCGCCCATGACGCCGAGCGAAGGCGTGCGCGCCTATCACGAACTGAGCAGCCATCGTCCGGAGCGCTTCGCCCCCGGCCCCGGCCAGCTCGACTGGGCGACCCAGCCGGCCGCCTTCCGCCGTTATGCCGGGGCACGTTGCATCGAGCTGCTGCACCGGCCGCAGGAAGAGTCGCCAGGGTATGACCAGGTGTTCGCGGGGCCCCTCGGCGCGCCCGCGCCGCTGAACCTCGCCAGCGTCTCGCAACTGCTCTACGACAGCCTGGCGCTGTCGGCCTGGAAGGACGCCGGCGGCAGCCGCTGGGCGCTGCGGGTCAACCCGTCGAGCGGCAACCTGCACCCGACCGAAGCCTATCTGCTGCTGCCTTCCGGGGCTGTGGATAACGCCGCGCTGCTGGCGCACTACAGCGCCGACGAACATGTGCTGGAGGTGCGCGCCGAACTGCCCGCGCCGCTGGCCGAAAAGCTCGACGATGCGTTGCCCGCCGGCGGGTTCCTGCTGGCGCTGGCGAGCATTCCCTGGCGCGAGGCCTGGAAGTACGGTGAGCGTGCCTACCGCTACTGCAATCACGACCTCGGCCACGCGCTGGCCTGTCTTAACATCGCCGCGGCGATCCAGGGCTGGGAAGTGCGTCTGCTGCGCGGCGTCGCCGAAGCGCAATTGGATACGCTGATCGGCCTTGACCGCGATGGCTTCAGCGAGCACGAGTTCGCCGATGCGCTGCTGTGGATCGGCCCGGCACAGCCTGCCGAGTTCCCGCTGCCCGGCACGTTGCTCAAGGGCCTTGCAGGGCTGCCCCTGGCCGGCACGCCCAATCGGCTGTCGCGGGAGTATCGCCACTGGCCGGAGCTGGAGCGGGTGCATCAGCTGTGCCGTGCCCCCGCGCTGCCGGGCCATGACTGGTCCGCACCGAAGCCTGAGACGGTTGTGGATAACCCCGGCCTGCCGCTGCGACCGATCCTGCATCGACGGCGCAGCGCGCAGTCCATGGACGGCCGCAGCGGCATTCACGCCGAACTGTTGTATGCCTGGCTGCGCCGCCTGATGCCCGAATGCTCGCCCGTGCCTTTCGCCTGCAGCGGCGAGCCGGCGCGCATCGACCTGCTGCTCTTCGTCCACCGCGTCCAGGGCCTGGAACCGGGTCTGTACTGGCTCGGCCGCAGTGGCCGCGAAGCGGGCGGGCTGCGCGAGGATTACCTGTGGCAGAGCGTGGAGGAGAGCGGCGTGCCGCTATACCGCCTGCTGTCCGGCGACGCACGCGGGCTGTCGGCGTTCCTCTCCTGCGGGCAGGACATCGCCAGCGACGGCTGCGTCGCTTTCGCCATGCTGACTGATCTTGATGCCGCGCTGACCGAGGGCGCGTGGACCTACCCGCGCCTGTACTGGGAAGCCGGACAGGTCGGCCAACTGCTCTACCTGGAAGCCGAGGCGGCGGGCCTGTCGGGCACCGGCATCGGCTGCTATTTCGACCCGGCACTGGACGAATTGCTCGGCGGTGGTCCGGACTGCCCGGTCAGCCTCTATCATTTCACCATCGGCCGCGCGGTCTGGGACGAACGCCTCAGCAGTCTTCCCGCTTATCCGTCGCCACGCCGACTCCCACTTCAGCAAGACCGCAATTGAGGAAACAACGCGCATGACCCAGATCCTGGACAACCTGGTGGCTCTGCTGAGCCTGGAGCAGATCGAAGAGAACCTGTTCCGCGGCATGAGCCAGGACCTCGGGTTCCGCCAGCTGTACGGCGGGCAGGTACTCGGCCAGGCGCTGTCGGCGGCCAGCCAGACCGTCGAGCCGGAGCGCCACGTGCATTCGATGCACGGCTACTTCCTGCGCCCGGGCGACGCCAGCAAGCCGGTCGTCTATCAGGTTGACCGTGTGCGTGACGGCGGCACCTTCAGCACCCGCCGCGTCACCGCGATCCAGAAAGGCCAGCCGATCTTCGCCCTGAGCACCTCGTTCCAGACCGACGAGGAAGGCTTCGAACACCAGATCGCCATGCCCGACGTGGTCGGCCCGGAGAATCTGCCGACCGATCAGGAACTGAAAAAGCGCAGCGCCGCGCAGTTCCCTGAGCGTATCCGCGACAAGCTGCTCTACCCCAAGCCCATCGAAATCCGTCCGGTGACCGAGAACGACCCGTACGACCCCGAGGTCGGCGAGCCGGTCAAGTACCTCTGGCTGCGCGCCGACGGCAAGCTGCCGGACATCCCGGCGCTGCACAAGTACATCCTCGCCTACGCTTCGGACTTCGGCTTCCTCACCACCTCCCTGCTGCCCCACGGCCGCTCGGTGTGGCAGAAGGACATGCAGGTCGCCACCATCGACCATTCCGTGTGGTTCCACCGTGACCTGCGCGCGGATGAGTGGCTGCTCTATGCCATCGACAGTCCGTGGGCCGGCAATGGCCGCGGCTTCGTGCGCGGCAGCATCTTCAACCGTGACGGCCAGCTGGTCGCCTCCTCGACCCAGGAAGGCCTGATCCGCCGCCGCGAGGACTGGGCATGACGCTGGAAGGCATCCGCCACTGGGTGTTCGACATGGACGGCACCCTGACCCTGGCGGTGCATGACTTCCCGGCAATCAAGCGGGCCCTGGGGATTCCCCAGGAGCACGACATCCTCACCCACCTGGCCGCGTTGCCGGAGGATGAGGCGGCGGCCAAGCATGCCTGGCTGCTGGAGCACGAGCGCGAGCTGGCGGTGGCTTCCACCGCTGCCCCTGGCGCGGTCGAATTGGTGCGGGCGCTGCATGGCGCCGGCTACCGCCTGGGCATCCTCACCCGCAATGCCCATGAGCTGGCGCTGATCACGCTGGCTGCGATTGGCATCGGTGATTGCTTCCTGACCGAGGATGTTCTCGGCCGTGGCGAGGCAGACCCCAAGCCCAGCCCGGACGGCCTGCTGCGCCTGGCCGCGCGCTGGGACGTGGCGCCGCAGCAAATGCTGATGGTCGGCGACTACCGCTTCGACCTCGACTGCGCCCGCGCCGCCGGTGCGCACAGCGCATTGGTGAACCTGCCAGAGAACCCTTGGCCCGAGCTGACCGACTGGCACGCGCAGGATTGCGCGGAGCTGGGGCGGATGGCGGGGGTTCTGGGCTGACCTCATCCCCACACCGATGGCTGGGTGGGTGTAGGGCGCATAACGCGCCAGCGTTATCCGCCGGAGTAACGTGCGGCGGATAACCTGTTCCAGGTTATGCGCCCTACGAAACTGACGCTCCCTGTAGGAGCGCCCCCTGGGCGTGATCGCGGGCATGGCACGCTCCTACAGGCTCACGGAGCCTCGAACGTAGGATGGGTGGAGCCCAGGCGATACCCATGTGGTCGGTGCAAGGGCCGATGGGTATCGCTGCGCTCCACGCCATCCTACAAATGCGCCAGGCCTTACAGCTCCGGCGTCCAGGTCACCGCCAGCAGCGCGGTGCGACCCGGCTCGCGGTAGGGGCGTGCTTCGCCCATGAAGTCCATCGGGCTGGTCGGGCGCAGGTAGTCGCCCAGGGTGTAGTCGCGGTCCAGGGCGTTATCCAGCTTCAGGTCGAAGCGAATCTCGTCGCTGGCCAGCCAGCTGGTGCGCAGGTCGAGCACGCCGTAGCCGGACAGCTCGCGGGTGTTGGCCGCGTCGTCGTAGCGCTGGCTGACCGCACGCCAGGTGCCGCCGAGGCCGATGGCGCCGAACTGGCGATCCAGGTCCAGGCTCAGGGTGCGGCGCGCGCGATACGGCAGAGTGTGGCCGGTGTCGCGGTCGCGCGGGTCGATCAGGCTCAGGCCGAGCGCGGCCTGCCAGCCCAGCACGTCGCGGGCGACGCTGGCCTCAAAGCCATTGATGCGTGCCTTGTTGATGTTCTCCGGCTGATTGCTGTTGCTGTCCCAGGCGATCATGTCGTCGATTTCGGTGCGGTACAGCGAGGCTTCCAGGTGCGTGCCCGAGAAGTCCCCGCGCCATTGCAGTTCGTAGGTCTTCGAGGTCTCGGCCTTGAGGTCCGGGTTGCTCGCGCCGGGGTAGTAGAGGTCGCTGAAGGTCGGTGCGCGGAAGCCTTCGCCGTAGCTGGCGATCCAGGTCTGGCTGTCGCCCACCGGCAGGCTGAAGGCGGCGTTCCAGCTGTTCTGGCTGCCGTAGGCCTGGTTGTTGTCGTGGCGGATACCCAGCTCGGTGCCGAAGCTGTCGCCCTTGAAGCTGTGCTGGGCGAAGAAGGCGCGGTTGCTGCGCTGGTCGTCGGCAAAAGCGGTGGTGCCGTCGACCTTGTCTTCGTACCAGTCGGTGCCCAGCGCCAGCTGGTTGGCGTCGTCCAGTTGCAGGCGGTTGATCCAGCTCGCCGAGTGGCGGGTGGTTTCCAGCGTGCCGTTGTTCCAGCTGTCGGCGGCACCCACGGCCTTGTTGCGGTCGAAGCTGCGGCCCAGTTCCAGGTGGCTGTTCCACATCTTCGTGATCTGGCCGTCGAGGTAGGCGCTGTAGCTGCTGACGCGGAATTCGTCGCGGGGCGAGCCCGGCTCGAAGTTGTAGGCGTCATCGTATTCGTTCTTGCCGCGCTGGTCGTTGAGGTTCAGGCCGGCCTTCCAGTCCTCGCTGAAGCGATGGTCCAGGTTCAGGTGCACGGCCTTGTTGCGCTGGGCGTCGTGATCGTTGTCGGCGCCGACGTTGTCGCTGGTGCGATCCCAGCCCTGGCTCTCGTCGAGGCTGCCGCCGAGGTTGTAGCGGGTCTGCTCGTCGCCGCCGGACAGGCTCAGGCTGCGTTCGAAGGTGCCGTGGCTGCCGGCAGCCAGGCGCACTTCGGGGTGCAGGCCGGCTTCGCCGCGACGGGTGAAGATCTGGATGACCCCGCCAATGGCGTCGGCGCCGTACAGGGCGGAGCGCGGGCCGCGGGTCACCTCGACGCGCTCGATGCTGTCGATGCTCAGGTAGTCCAGGCGGGCGATGCCGCTGCTGGCCGAAGCGACGCGCTGGCCGTCGACCAGTACCAGGGTCTGCGCAGTGCTGGTGCCGCGCACGGAGTACGAGACCACGCCGCCCGAGCTGCCCATCTGCACGCCGGGCACACGGGCGAGCAGGGCGGGCACGCTGCGCACTTGCAGGCGCTCGATGTCGGCACGGGTGAATACGCTGTTGGCCGAAGTGGCTTCGGCACGCGGCTGGGCCTGGCGTGCGGAGGTGATCACCTGGTCGGAGAGCCGGTAGATGTCGTCGGCGGCGAAGGCCAGGCCGGGCAGCAGGCTGGTGGCCAGGGCGAGTCGGGTCAGTTTCATGGAGCGTCCTCAAAAGCGGTCGGATGACTTTCGAGGAGGGCGTGGCAAGGGCGGCAGGCCGCACTTGACGGTGCGGCCCTCCGCAACACCTGTCGGGGCGTGTCGAGGGCGGTCTCCGGGCTGCCGACGTCACATCGCCGCCTTCCCGCTTTGTGCAGTGGCGGATGGCGATGCTGCGCTCCGTCAGGGGCGCGTCGGTTACCGTTGCGGGGGCAGCGCAGGTCTTTCACCTGCTTCCCGTTACCTCGAACGAAAACGGGCGCACCTTAGTCGGTGCGCCCGTCACTGGCAATACTCCCGGGGAGGGATGCGCCGATCGGTCTCAGCGCTTGCCGAGGGCCTCCAGGCGCGCCTTCACCGAGGCTTCGATGCCGGCGGCGTCTAGCCCGCACTCCGCGAGCATCTGCGCGGGCTTGGCGTGCTCGACGTAGTAGTCCGGCAGACCCAGGTGCAGGATCGGCTGCTGGAGGTTCTCGCGGGCGAGGAATTCGCTGACGGCGGCGCCGGCGCCACCCATCACCGAGTTCTCCTCGAGGGTCACCAGCAGCTCGTGGCTGGCGGCCAGCTGGCGCACCAGCTCCTCGTCCAGCGGCTTGACGAAGCGCATGTCGGCGACCGTGGCATCGAACTGCTCCGCCACTTTCAGCGCTTCGGCCAGTTGCACGCCGAACACCAGGAAGGCGACCTTGCCGGCCTTGCCTTCACGGCGAACCACGCCCTTGCCGATCTCTACCGGTTCCAGCGCCGCCTCGATGGGAGCGTTGGGGCCGGTGCCGCGCGGGTAGCGCACCGCCGCCGGGCCTTCGAAGTGATGGCCGGTGGTGAGCAGCTTGCGCAGTTCGTTCTCGTCGCTGGGGGTCATCACCAGCATGCCGGGGATGCAGCGCAGGTAGGAGAGGTCGAAGCTGCCAGCGTGGGTCGGGCCGTCCTCGCCCACCAGGCCGGCGCGGTCGATGGCGAACAGTACGTCGAGGTTCTGCACCGCGACGTCGTGGATCAGCTGGTCGTAGCCGCGCTGCAGGAAGGTGGAGTAGATCGCCACCACCGGCTTGGCGCCGTCGCAGGCCATGCCGGCCGCCAGGGTCACGGCGTGCTGCTCGGCGATGGCGACATCGAAGTAGCGGTCCGGGAATCTGTCGGCGAAGGCGACCAGGTCGGAGCCTTCCTTCATGGCCGGGGTGATGCCGACCAGGCGCGGGTCCTGGGCAGCCATGTCGCACAGCCACTGGCCGAACACACTGGAGTACTTCGGCCCGCCAGCCTTCTTCGGCACCGCGTGGGCGGGGGCGCCCTCGGGCTCCAGCTTGGTGATGGCGTGGTAGCCGATCGGGTCGATCTCGGCCGGCCCGAAGCCCTTGCCCTTCTTGGTCACCACGTGGAGGAACTGCGGGCCCTTGAGGTCACGCATGTTGCGCAGGGTGGCGATCAGGGTCGGCAGGTCGTGGCCGTCGATGGGGCCGATGTAGTTCCAGCCCAGTTCCTCGAAGAGCGTGCCGGGGACCAGCATGCCCTTGGCGTATTCCTCGGTGCGGCGGGCGATCTCCCAGGCGCCGGGCAGGCGCGAGAGCACCTTCTTGCTGCCTTCGCGCATGCTGCTGTAGGTGCGGCTGGAGAGAATCTTGGCCAGGTAGTTGGACAGGCCGCCGACATTGTTCGAAATCGACATGTCGTTGTCGTTGAGGATCACCAGCATGTCGGCCTTGACTTCCGACGCGTGGTTGAGCGCCTCGAAGGCCATGCCGGCGGTGAGTGCGCCGTCGCCGATCACCGCCACCGACTTGCGGCCCGAGCCCTGCATGCGGGCGGCGATGGCCATCCCCAGGGCGGCGCTGATGGAGGTGCTGGAGTGACCGACGCCGAAGGTGTCGTACTCGCTCTCCGAGCGGCGCGGGAAGGCGGCCAGGCCGTCTTTCTGGCGCAGGCTGCCCATGCGCTCGCGGCGCCCGGTGAGGATCTTGTGCGGATAGGCCTGGTGGCCGACGTCCCACACCAGACGGTCGTCCGGGGTGTCGAAGACGTAGTGCAGGGCGACCGTCAGTTCGATGACGCCCAGGCCTGCGCCGAAGTGCCCGCCAGTCTGGCCGACGCTGTACAGCAGGTACTGGCGCAGTTCGTCAGCGAGGGTCAGCAGCTCCGCCTCGCCCAGGCGACGCAGCTCGACCGGCGTGCTGGCGCGGTCGAGCAGGGGCGTGGCAGGGCGCGCGCGGGGAATCTCGTGAAACGTCGTGGGCATCAGGCTGATCGTTATGAGAAGGCAAAGATGCGGAAGTTTACCCGAAGCTCCTGATTGGCCCAAGCAACGTGGGGCCAATCCTTCGGACGACCGGATGGTCGGGACCGGGCCGAAGCGCTGGTGGCCGGGATTGCCGGTCTTCGTCCCGGGTGGGAAGCGGACGGGAAGCCGGCCGGGGGAGTGGCAAAGCGTCGCAGCGGGCTGCCCGAGGGCGACCCGCTGCGCGGCCGTGGCTTAGATCACGGCGTGGTGGACGGACAACTCGTCGATCAGCATCGGGCGCACGTCCATCGCGCCGTAGTGCGGGGTCGAGCCTGCCTGGTTGGGGCTGCCTGCGTCACCGGCAAAGGTCAGGTTCGCGTGCCCGGTCTCCAGAACGCTGCCCATCGAGGGCAAGGCCGCCTTGGCCTGATTCGCTCCGGCCTGGGGAGCCAGTGCGCTCAGGTTCAGCTCAAGGCTCTGCTGGCCCATCAGTTGGAGGCTGTGCTGGGCATCGAATCCGGCGTTCGCCTGCAGCGGAGAATGGCTGTCGACGGTCAGTCGGAAAGCCTCGCCTTCGATGCCGCCACGACCGACGTGGACGTCATAGGTGCCTTCCTGGAGGGCATAGGGAGCATTGAAGTGCCAGGTGCCGTCCGGCTGCACCAGGGCAATGCCCAGGCCGAGGATGGCGCCGGAGGCCTTGCCGTCTGCGCCGATCACGATGGCGCTGACGTTGAGCAGCTCACCGGGGGCGCCGGTACCGTGGAAGGTCGGGCGGGTGTCGTCGGTGGTGGCGCCGCTGGCCAGTTCGCCGGTGACCGGGCCGACGTGGTCGACGGCGCCAGTGATGCTGGCGTTGCCATGGGGCGGCTCCGGCAGCGGCTGCGGGTCAGGCTGCGGAACGGGTTCGGGTTGCGGCTGAGGCATGGTCGCGGAGCGGTCGATGACCAGGCGGAACGCATCGCCTTCCAGCAGGCCCTGGCCGGCGCGGAAGTCGTAGGTGCCTTCCTGGATGGCGTAAGGCGCGGTGAAGTGCCAGGTGCCGTCCTGTTGGACCAGTGCGGTGCCCAGGCCGAGGATCGGGCCGGAAGCCTTGCCGTCGGCGCCGATGGCGGTGGCGCTGAGGTGGATCAGATCCCCTGGCGTGCCGGTGCCGTGGAAGGTCGGGCGGGTGTCGTCGGTGGTGGCGCCGTTGGCGAGCTCGCCAGTCACCGGGCCGATGTGGTCGGTGGCTGAAGTGATGGTCGTGTCACCGTGGGACGGCTCCGGGTGGGGCTGCGGCTCGGGTTGTGGCTGCGGTTCCGGTTGTGGCTGGGGCGCAGGGAAGCCGGCGGAGCGGTCGATGACCAGGTGGAAGGCATTGCCATCCGTGGGGCCATACCCGGCATGGAAGTCGTAGGCACCCTGAGGGAGCTGCTGGTTGGCGCTGAGCTGCCAGGTGCCGTTCTGCTGCACGAGGGCGGTGCCGAGGTGGATCGAGATGTCCGACGCCTTGCCGTCGGCGCCGATGGCAACGGCCATGACGTTGATCAGTTCACCGGGGGTGCCGGTGCCGTGGAAGGTCAGACGGGAGATGCTGGTGGTGGCGCCGTTGGTCAGGTCGGCGGCGGCTGGGCCGTACAGGTCGAAGGCGCCGGTGATGGTGGTGGCAACCGCTTGGGTCGCTGCGGAGCTGGCATACAGGCTGTTGCCTGCCGACGAGCTTTCCCAGCGGGAGTAACTTTGCGAACGGGTGTTTACGGGAATGTTTTCCATGGATGTGCTCTGGATAGAAGGTTATTCGTGGAAAGGGAACTGGAACTGGCTTTGCGCCTTTCTTGTTTGAAGAAAGGGTAAGCGGGCTCAATGGTTCCCAAGTGGTCTTGTCGAGGCGGCAGGCGGGGGCTTTCGAGAAGTTTGAAGGGGGTTTTACTTCTGTCAGGAGTGCTGCGGCGTTGCGGGGATTCTTCAGTCAGGTATTCGTGCTGGCTGGCTGTAAATGTTCTGATCGAGCAGGCGAATATTCAGGGTGTACGGCGCGCGCTCGAACGATGGGCCCCGCCTGTCCTGGCTATGCCGATTTCGTCGTCCCGCCGAAGGATAGGGAGCAAGCAGCGTCGGCCCTGAAACGGCAAAGTAGCGAGTGGCGCTGGCGGTCTCCGCCATGCTTGTGTGGCTGTCCCCCCCAAGGAGTGAGCTGTGACCCGACTGACCCTGGATGAACTGCGTGAGCTGTCGCTGGCGATCCTGCGCCACAACGGCTTCAGCGAACCCCACGTGCAGGCGGTGACCGCCACCGTGCTGGCGGGCGAGCGCGATGGCTGCACGTCTCACGGCGTATGGCGGCTGCTGGGCTGTATCCACACCGTGCGCGCCGGCAAGGTTGTGCCCGATGCCGTGCCGGAACTGTCCGAGCCCGCGCCGGCACTGGTGCGGGTGGACGCCAAGGGCGGCTTCTCGCAATGCGCCTTCGACCTCGGCCTGCCGAAATTGGTGGAGAAGGCGCGCAGCCAGGGCCTGGCGGCGCTGGCGATCAACCATTGCGTGCACTTTTCGGCGCTGTGGGTGGAGATCGAGCGGATCACCGCCCAGGGCCTGGTCGCGCTGGCGGTCACCCCGGCCCAGGCCTATGTGGCGCCAGCGGGCGGGACGCGGCCGCTGTTCGGCACCAACCCCATCGCCTTCGGCTGGCCGCGCGGGGACATGGACCCGTATGTCTTCGACTTCGCCACCACGGTGGTGGCGCGTGGGGAAATCCAGCTGCACGAGCGCGAGGGCAAGGCCATTCCGCTGGGCTGGGGCATCGATGCGCAGGGCAACCCCAGCACTGATCCGAGCGCCGTGCTCGACGGCGCCATGCTGACCTTCGGCGGGCACAAGGGCTCGGCGCTGGCGACCATGGTCGAGCTGATCGCCGGCCCGCTGATCGGCGACCTGACCAGTGCGGAATCCACGGTGTTCGATGAGGGCACCAGGTCCTCGCCACACCACGGCGAGCTGCTGATCGCGCTGGACCCGGCGCGCTTCCTGGGCGCGGACGCCGCGCAGCATCTGGCGCGCGCGGAGACGCTGTTCGAGTCCATCGTCGACATGGGCGCGCGGTTGCCGTCCCAACGGCGTTTCGCGGCGCGTCAGCGCAGCCTCGCCGAGGGCGTGGAGATCAGCGATTCGCTGTATGCCGATTTGCGCAAGTTGCTGGAGTAACAACGCTCCTACAGGGCGTGGGTTAGCGAGGATGTGGGCGGATAACGCTGGCGAGTTATGCGCCCTGCGTAAATTCCAAGCATCCGTGCATAAAAAAGCCCCGGCGCAAGGCCGGGGCTGAGCATCGGCGCGGGACTGGCCGACAGTTCACTCCCGCGCCGACGAACTTTCAGCGAGTCACCGCACTGCGCGTCGTCTCGCCATCCACCAGCCGCGCGATACCCAGCGGGTTGTCGTCCTTCAGCGCATCGGGCAGCAGCGCGTCGGGGTAGTTCTGGTAGCACACCGGGCGCAGGAAACGGTCGATGGCCAGGCTGCCGACCGAGGTGCCGCGCGCATCCGAGGTCGCCGGATACGGGCCACCGTGGACCATCGCATCGCAGACCTCCACGCCAGTCGGGTAACTGTTGATCAGCAGGCGCCCGGCCTTGCGCTCCAGCACCGGCACCAGTGCGGCGAAGTGCGACAGGTCGTTGGCTTCGGCGATCAGCGTGGCGGTTAGCTGGCCGTGCAGGCCGTCCAGCGCGCGGCGCAGTTCGGCTTCATCGGCCACTTCGACGACGATGGTGGTCGGGCCGAAGACTTCCTCCTGCAGCAGCTCTTCGCCCGCCAACAGCAGTTCGGCCCTGGCCTGGAACAGCTGCGGCTGGGCCTGCTTGCCTTCCTGCGGCTGGCCGGCGAGGTGGCGGATGGCGGGGTGGGTGAGCAGGCGGGCGATGCCCTTTTCGTAGCTCTTCAGGGTGCCGGCGTTGAGCATGGTCTGCGCCGGGCGCTGGCCGATCTCGGCGATCAGGTTGGCGACGAACAGGCTGAACGCCGGCGAGGCGATTCCGATGACCAGGCCGGGGTTGGTGCAGAACTGACCGCAGCCCATGACCACCGAGTCCGCCAGCTCACGGGCGATCTTCTCGCCGCGAGCTTCCAGGGCGGCGGGCAGCACCAGCACCGGGTTGATGCTGCTCATCTCGGCAAACACCGGGATCGGTTGCGGGCGCGCGGCGGCGAGATCACACAGCGCGCGGCCGCCCTTGAGCGAGCCGGTGAAGCCGACCGCCTGGATCGCCGGGTGCTTCACCAGCGGCTCGCCGACGCCGGCGCCGTAGATCATGTTGAACACCCCGGCCGGCATGCCGGTGGCTTCGGCCGCGCGGGTGATCGCCTCGCCGACGAGCTCGGCGGTGGCCATGTGGCCGCTGTGGGCCTTCACTACCACCGGGCAACCGGCGGCCAGCGCTGCGGCGGTATCGCCACCGGCAGTGGAGAAGGCCAGCGGGAAGTTGCTGGCGCCGAACACGGCCACCGGGCCGACGCCGGTGCGGTACTGGCGCAGATCCGGGCGTGGCAGTGGCTGGCGCTCGGGCAGCGCGCGGTCGATCCGCGCGCCGAGGAAATCGCCACGGCGCAGGACCTTGGCGAACAGGCGCATTTGATTAGCGGTGCGGCCACGTTCTCCCTGGATACGTGCGGCGGGCAACGCGGTCTCGCGACAGACGGTGGCAATGAAGTCGTCGCCGAGGCTTTCGAGTTCGCTGGCGATGGCGTTGAGGAACTGCGCGCGGCGTTCCGGCGACAGGGCGTTATAGGTCGGGAAGGCGGCTTCGGCGGCGCGGGCGGCGGCGTCGACTTCGGCCTCGGTGGCCTGGAGGAATTCGCGGGGCAGGGCTTCGCCGGTGCTGGCGTCGAGGCTCTGCAGGCGGACGGTGCCGGCACCGATGCGCTGGCCGGCGATGAAGTTGTGGGCGGTCATGAGATGGGTTCCGTCGTCTCCGGTGGGCTTTGTGCGGGAGCGAGAGCCCCTCTCCCTAACCCTCTCCCTGAAGGGAGAGGGCGGGGGAGAGGGTTGCCCCGGACACTCGATACAAGTCGACTCAGAGCCCCACATCCGGCAGCTTCGGCCGGTTGGCCAGTGCCTTGGCCATGATCGTCTCCACGTGCTCGCGGTCGGCGCCCTGCAGCGCCAGGCGCGGCGGACGGGTAAGCGCGGTGCCGCGGCCGGCGATCTCTTCGCAGAGCTTGATGCACTGCACCAGGTCCGGGCGGGCGTCGAGGTGGAGGATCGGCATCAGCCATTCGTAGATCGGCATGGCCTCCTCATAGCGACCGGCCTTGCACAGGCGGAAGATGGTTTCGCCTTCCTGCGGGAAGACGTTGGACATGCCGGAAATCCAGCCTTCGGCGCCCACCGCGATGCTCTCCAGGACCACGTCGTCGAGGCCGGCGAAGAGGATGAAGCGGTTGCCCACTTCATTACGCACGTCGATGAAGCGGCGGGTGTCGCCGGAACTGTCCTTGAAGCAGACGATGTTCTCGCAGTCGGCCAGGGAGATGAGGATGTCCGGGGTGACGTCGTTTTTATAGATCGGCGGGTTGTTGTAGACCATCACCGGCAGGTCGGTGCTGGTGGCCACGCTGCGGAAGTGCGCGGCGGTCTCGTGGGGCTTGGAGGAGTAGACCAGCGCGGGCATCACCATGATGCCGTCGACGCCGACCTTCTGCACCGCCTTGGCCACCTGGGAGGCGCCGTGGCTGGTGAACTCGGCGATGCCACAGATCACCGGCACGCGGCCGCCGGAAGCGTCCTTGGCGACTTCGGTGACGGCCATCTTTTCCTCGATGGACAGCGAGGTGTTCTCGCCCACGCTGCCGCACACCACCAGGCCCGACACGCCGTCGCGCACCAGGTTGGAGATCACCTTGTGGGTGGCTTCCAGGTTGACCGAGAAATCGTCGTTGAACTGAGTGGTCACCGCGGGGAACACGCCACTCCAATTGACCTTCTTGCTCATGTTTGTCTCCAATTGTCGTATTTCGTATACGAAACGTCTGAAGGAAATCCCGCAGCATTTCGTCGTCGGGTGCCGCTACGCGGCGAATCAGGGTTGAAAAGGGGAAATCAGTAGCCGTTCGGCCAGGTGTCCGAGAGCCGGTAGCCTTCGGGCCACGGATCGGACGGGTCGAGCAGGTGCTGGTGGGTGCCGGTGATCCAGGCACGACCGGAGATGCACGGGTGGATCGCCGGTTTGCCGCCGACGCTGGTGAGGCCGTCGATGCGGCAGTGGAACTTGGAATCGATGATCGAGTGGCCGACGAAGCGTTCGCCGTCCTTCAGCTGGCCCTTGGCATGCAGCACCGCCATGCGCGCCGAGCAACCGGTGCCACAGGGCGAGCGGTCGATCTTGCCGGGGCGGATGACCACCGCGTTGCGGCCGTGCAGTACGCCGTCGACGCGCTCCACCGGAGCGGTCAGCTGGCAGAAGGAGATGTGCGCCCAGTCGTGGTTTTCCGGGTGCTTGAAGCTCAGTTGCTGGTTCGCCGCCTGGGTGATCTTCAGGCCGGTGGCGACCAGGTCGGCGGCCTCCGAGGCGTGCAGGGTGAAGCCCAGGGCGTGGGCATCGGCGAGCACAAAGCTGTCGCCGCCGTAGGCGGTATCCACCTGCAGCGAGCCGAGACCCTCTACCTCGATCCAGGCATCGAGCTTGTCGGCGAAGGAGGGCAGGTTGCGTACTTCCACACGCTGCACCTTGCCGTCCTTGCAGTCGGCCACCACCTCGATCAGCCCGCCGGGAGCTTCCAGGGTCAGGCGCGTCTGCGGCTCCTGCATCGGCAGGATGCCGCTGTCGAGCAGCACGGTGCTGACGCACAGCGAGTTGGAGCCGGACATGGGCGGCACGTCGGCCGGCTCCATGATGATCCAGGCCATCAGCGCGCGCGGGTCCTTGGGCGGGACCAGCAGGTTCACGTGGCGGAACACGCCGCCGCGCGGTTCATTGAGGACGAAGTTGCGCAGCACGTTGTCGCTGGCGATGAAGCGCGACTGCGCCCACACGGTGTCGCCCGGCGGCGGGGCGACGCCGCCGACGATGACGTCGCCGACCTCGCCCTCGGCATGGCAACTGACCACATGGATGATCTTGCTCGAACGCATGTCTGTCTCCTGTGCGAATGGGCCAATGAACGCGCGGTCAGTTCACCGAGCGGAGGAACTCCGCCGTCTCCGCCCGCTGCGGGTTGACGATCACCTGGTCCGGTGTGCCGATCTCGTGCACCAGTCCTTCGCGGAAGAACGCCACGCGGTCGGACACGTCGCGGGCGAAGCGGATTTCATGGGTCACCAGGACCATGGTCATGCCCTCTTCGGCGAGCAGGCGCATGGTGTCGAGCACCTCGCCCACCAGCTGCGGGTCGAGCGCCGAGGTGGCTTCGTCGAACAGCATGTAGTCCGGTGACATGGCCAGCGCGCGGGCGATCGCCATGCGCTGCTGCTGCCCGCCGGAAAGCTTCTGCGGGAACACCTTGAGCTTGTCGCCCAGGCCCACGTGCTTGAGCTGCTTCACCGCCATCGCCTCGGCTTCGTCCTTGGACAGCCCCAGCACCTTGCGTGGGGCGAGCATGACGTTCTCCAGCACGGTGAGGTGCGGGAAGGCGTTCCATTGCTGGAAGACGATGCCGATCTTCTGCCGCAGCTTGTTCAGGTCGGTGGTCTTGGCGTGGACCTCGATGCCGTCGACGCGGATCTTGCCGCGCTGGATCGGCTCCAGGCCGTTGATGCACATCAGCAGGGTGGACTTGCCCGAACCCGAGCCGCCGATGATCGAGACCACCTCGCCTTTCTTCACGGTCAGGCTCACGCCCTTGACCACTTCCAGATCGCCGTAGGCTTTGTGCACGTTGTCGATTTCAATCATTTTCCTGCCACCTTTTTTCCAGCCGGGCACCGAGGCGCGCCACGACCCAACTCATGAGGTAATAGATGACCCCGGCGACGCACAGCACCAGCAGGGGTTCCTGGATGCGCGTCACGATGGTCTGCGAGGCGCGGAGCAGTTCGACGATGCCGATCCACATGACCAGCGCGGTGTCCTTCATCACCCCCAGCACCAGGTTCAGCCAGCCGGGGAAGGCCACCCGCGCGGCCAGCGGCAGCACGATGTAGCGCAGGTCCTGCCAGTAGGTCAGACCCAGCGAGCGGCTCGCCCGGCGGATGTTCGGACCGACGGCGAGGATGCCGCTGCGGATGATCTCGGTGCAGAACGCCGCCGCGTAGATGCCCAGTACCAGGCAGCCGACGGTGAAGGCGCTCCAGTTCAGGCCGACGATGCTTTTCAGCGAGTTGAACAGTACGAACTGGATCAGCAGCGGCACGCTGCGGAAGATGTCGAGGAACCAGCCGACCGGCATCGTGGCGCGCGGCAGGGCGGCGCGCAGCCAGCCCAGCACGACGCCGGCGAGGGTGCCGATGAGCATGGCGCCGACGGTCAGCTTGACGGTGACCCAGGCCCCTTGCAGCAGGAACATCAGGTCGTTGACGGTGAAGCTCGTGGAAAACATGCGCGCTTCTCCTAGTAGCGGAACAGCCGCCAGCTCAACAGGCGGGCGACCGCCACGATGACCTTGGCGATGATGTAATAGAGCACCGCGGCCAGGGCGAAGTACTCGAAGGTGCGGAAGGTGCGCACGTTGAAGTCCTGGGTCACGCCGGTGAGGTCGTTGTTCAGGCCTACCACCACGCCCAGCGAAGTCATCAGCACCGCCCAGACCATCTGGTTCGTCAGCGGGTAATAGACGATGCGCAGCAGCTGCGGAACGATGATCATCCGGTACGCCTGGAAGGCGCTCATGCCCAGCGAGCGCGCGGCGCGCATCTGGGTGTCCGGCACGGCCTTGAGGCCGCCGCGGAAGTTCTCCGCGAGGTAGCCGGCGTTGTTGAAGGTGATCCCCGCCAGCAGCGCCACCCAGGAGCTGACGTGCAGGCCGAAGGAACCCAGGCCGAAGTAGAGGATGTAAATCTGGAACAGCGACGGGGTGTTGCGCGCGATGGACACCCAGGTATCGGCGAAGCCCTTGAGCAGCGGGTTCTTCATCTGCCGCATGACGGTCAGCAGCAGTGCGATGAGCACGCCCAGGATCATCGACAGCGCGGCCGTCTCCAGGGTCACCCAGGCGCCGCCGAGCATGTCCGGCAGGGCCTTGAAGGCGGAACGCCAGTGGAAGCTGTAGTTGAACATCAGCGTACCCCCTCGCACAGCCAGCTGGGCACGCCGCCATCGGCGCGCGCGCTGCAGGCCGCCTCGACGCACGCGGCAAGGCTGCCGAAATGCACCTGGCGCCCGGCCAGGCCCGGACCGTAGTGGGCGTACTTCGCCGAGTTGGTCATCAGCGTGGTGCAGGCCGGCGGGATCACCGGTTCGCCGATCATGCACCAGCAGGTGTCGTTGAGCAGCTGCGCGCCGAAGTCTTCCAGCACCTTCACGTCTCCGGCGGCGCGGGCCTTCTCCTGCACGGCGCGGCCCAGTGCGATGACCAGCGCGACGCCCGGATGCTTGCGGCGCCCGGCGACGAGCTTCGCCAGGTCCGCGCACTCGCTGGCGGAGAAGTGCGGGTTGCCCAGCGAGACCAGTTGCACGGTCGGCTCGCTGGCGTGGTCCAGTTCACGCCAGGAGGCGACCAGGTCCGCCGGGGTGACGCGCAGGTGCTGCAGCGGCGCCTTGTTGCCCAGGGCGGTGGTGGCGTCCGGCGCTTCCGGGGTGACCCCGGCAATGTGGAACATCGGCGCGGCGGAAGTGGTGGCGAAGGCCGCGCCGAAGGCTTTCAGCGCATCGCTGTCCGGGGCCAGCGGCTGCAGGCCGTCGACCACCGGGATACGCGAGCCGCACAGCTCGCCGATGTGGTAGCCGAGCAGCGGGAAGATCGATTCGTCGTGGGCGGCCGGCAGCTCGACATCGATCCGCAGCGTGGCCAGCCGGCCCTCGTCGCGGTGGCTGCCAACATTCGGCGCGCGGCCGGTGAGGGCGATGCAGATGTCGAGGTAATCCGGGTATTTCAGGGTCCGCGCGCCGAGCACGCTGTTGGCGTACACCACGGCGTTGGACTCGGCCCAGACCACCTGGTCGCCGAGGCTCGGCTTGCTGTCCAGCAGGTAGGGCGCGCAGGTGTAGCTCATCTGCGCGCCCATCTCCATGTAGGCATCGCCCAGCGCGGCGGCGGGTTCGCCGAAGGCCTTGTCGACGCCCAGCTCGCGCCAGCGGCGATGGTCCACGGAGATGGAGTTGAGGGTGGTCGGCACCTTCACCTGGCCGCCCCAGTCCGCCAGCTGGCGGGCGAAGCGCAGGCTCGCGGGGCCGGTATAGATGCAGCCGTCGATGTGCGCCTGGGCGACATCGAGCAGGTCTTTCGCGCCTTGCAGCGCGGCCATGCGCAGGACGATCTGCATGGCGGCCTGGGCGGCTTTGCCGTGCTTGCCGTCGAGCAGCTCGTGGTCGCCGGCATTCAACGCCAGGCCTTCCGGCAGCGGGCCGGCATCGTTGGCCATCACGCCCTGCCAATTATCGGCAGGGCGCTCGGCGCTGAGTGTTACCTGACCGTCTTCGATACGGGCCCAGCCGCCCGCGGACAACTGCTCGAAACCTTCGCGACCCAGGCACAGCACCGGAATGGAGCGGCCGAACAACGCCTGCGCCACCAGCACGCCGAGGGTGAGGATTTCGTCCGGCTCGGCCAGCAGCAGGGCTGCGGGCGCGTGGCCGTTGAGCAGTATTTCCAGCATCACGCTGCTGCCGGTACAGGAGCCGCGTCCGCTGGGAATCGCCAGCACCCGGCCGGGCAGGAAGCTGCCCGACAGCGGATGGTGGCGGTCGATGACCTCGCCCGTGAAAGGCTCGACGCCTCCCCAGAAGCTCAGCCCGGTGTCGGCGGACAGTAGCGCCCCTTCGGCGCTACCCCCCATCAGGACCCGCCCTGTCAGGCGTGAGTCCCGCACCCTTGAAGCCTGCATCGAAGACATGTCGCACCCGCTGTCAGTAGTACACGTGGGGAACGGTGAGATCGACCGGGGTGCCGCCGACCCACTTCTCATACAGCTCGGCGTAGCGGCCGGTGCGGACCTGCTGGTTGACGAAGAGGTTGAGGTAATGGATCAGGCCGTACTCGTTGCGTGCGGCGGCCAGCGAGACGTAGTCGATCACGTAGGGCGCGTTGCCCACGACCTTCAGGCCCTTGTACTTGCCGGACTTGAGGGTGGAAGCGGCGACGGTGTTGGTCACCACGGTGGCGTCGATGTGGCCCTGGGCGACGGCGAGGATGGTGTCGTTCTGGCTCTGGTAGGCGCGGAAGCTGCCCTTGCCGGCCCACTTCTTCACGTCCTTCTCCAGCGCGATGGCTTCATAGGTGCCGCTGGTGTTGCCCACCGGACGGTCCTTGAGATCGTCGTATTTCGTGATGCCGGTGTCCTCGCGGGTCAGCACCACCATCTGGAAGGCGAAGTAGGGGATAGTCATGGCGACTGTCTTGGCGCGCTCCAGGGTGTCGGAGGTGGAGGCGACGATCACGTCGGCACGGCCGGAAACCAGCGCCGGGATACGATCGGGGAAGGGCGTCTCGACGACTTCGGCGGTGACGCCGAGCACTTTCGCCAGGTCGTTGCAGTAGTCCACGTCGAAGCCGACCGGGTTGTTCTGTGCATCGCGCGAGCCCATGGGCGGGAAGTCCAGGGTCACGGCGCAGCGCAGCTTGCCGGATTCGATGATGTCGTCGAGCTTGTCGGCCTGGGCCTGACCGACGAGGAACACAGCGGTGAGGGCTAGAGCAATTCGGGAGAATTTCATTGGGGCCTCTCTGAGTCAGTGTTGTGCAGCAGTTTTTGTATTATGGATTTCGTATACGATATTTTTTAGAGCAAGGCATGTGCCAGAAACCACTCGGGTGTGACCCATGGGTCGCAAGGCCCGGTGTTTGGGGGATTGGTTGCTGGGAGCCTTCCGAATTAACTGTAGGCGGGTTCTGCGCGCTGTTACCAAATGAAGCAGGAGTGCGTTTCGCTGCCCCTTATGGGAGCACTCCGCCGAGCAGCACTTCCCTTGTAGGAGCGGGCCATGCCCGCGATCGCGCGCATGGCGCGCTCCTACAGAGAGCATCGGTGCTGAGGCTGATCGCGAACCGCCATGCCCCGTAGGAGCGGATTCATCCGCGATGCTCTTGCGCGGCGGGCAGCGATCGCGGACGGAGTCCGCTCCTACGCCAGGTTCGATATCCGCAGCCCCGTAGGGCGCATAAAGCGGCACGCTTTATCCGCCATCTCGCGGTTGGGCTGACGGCGGATAACGCCGTAGGCGTTATGCGCCCTACGGGGCTTGTCAGTTGGAAGTGATCTGCGACTCGCGGTACTGCGTCGGCGACAGCCCGGTGAGCGCGCGGAACTGTCGGCTGAACGCGCTGTGGTCGGTGTAACCGCAGCGCAGGGCGATCTCGGTGATCGGCAGGTCTTCGCCCAGCAGGCGGGTGGCTGCGCCCAGGCGTGCCTTGTGGATCATCTGCCGCGGGGTCAGTTGGAAGATGCGCTTGCAGTGGCGCTCCAGCTGGGCCACGGACAGCCCGGCCAGCTCGGTCAGCTCGCCGAGGTTGATCGGCTTGTCGAAGTGCTCGCGGATGTAGGCGTCCACCGCTGCCAGGCGCTGGTACGCCGGGTGCGTGGATTGCGCCGCCTGCAGGTCGCTGGAAATCCCCGCCATGCCGATCACCGCGCCGGCCGCATCGCGCAGCGCCAGCTTGTGGGTCAGGCACCAGCCGGGTTGGCGGCCGGGATAGAGGTGCAGTTCCAGCTGGTCGCTGAGCTGGCCGCCGGTTTCCAGCACGCGGCGGTCCTGCTCGGTGTAGACCGGACCGAAGCGCGAGGGGAAGACTTCCTCGGCGGTGCGCCCAAGCAGTTCGCTGGCGTCCTTCACGCCGCAGCGCCGCGCCAGGGTCTGGTTGACCAGCACATAGCGGGCCGCGGTGTCCTTGATGAAGAACACCACGCCGGGCATGGCATCGAGCAGCGGGGCTATCTGCCGGAAAGTCTGCAGCAGGCTGTCCAGGTCGCGGGCGCCCTGGGGGATCAGGTCGTGCATCGGGAAGCGGGTCGGCTGTCGGAACATGGCGAAAGGTACGGTGCAAAGTGGCGAGGTGGCGGGGCGCTGTCAACTCGTAGGGCGCATAAAGCGGAAGCTTTATCCGCCGCCTTGGCTTCGATGTGGCGGCGGGTGGCGGATAACGCCAAAGGCGTTATGCGCCCTACGGGACAGGCGCAGTCTTCAGTCTTCAGTCTTCGGCCAGCTGCAACAGGGTTTCCACCCGCGCAGGGCTGAAGGGCGGGCGCGGGGCCGGCGGTTGCCAGCCGAACAGTTGCTGCGCCGCTGCGCCGCACACCCGGCCCTGGCAGGCTCCCATGCCGCAGCGGCTGGCGAGCTTGGCGGCGGTCCAGTCCGGCTTGCCGGCCAGCACCGAGTAGGGCACGTCCTCGCAGCGGCAGACGAGGGTGTCCGGCTGGGCCAACTGGTTCAGGCGCGGGTCGAGGGTGAAGTCGCGCCTCAGGGCGTCGGCAAAGCTCTGCCAGCGCTGGCGCTGCGACCATAGCTCGCGCGCGCGGTCGTGCTCACCCACTGCGGCGTGGCCGGCTATGCGGCCTTCCACCAGGGCTTTCTCCGAGCCGCCGAAGCCGGTGCATTCGCCCGCCGCATAGATGCCATCCCGGCTGCTCGCCTGCCAGGCATCGACGCGGATCGCGCCGTCGTCCACCGTGCACCCCAGCGCCTGGCCGAGCTGCACGTTGGGAATCAGGCCAAAGCCGCAGGCCAGCCGGTCGCAGGCGATTTCCTTCAGCTTGCCGCCCTGGCTGATGCGTACGCCTTCCAGGTGATCGCTACCCAGGGCGGCGACCACATGGCTGTCGGCGCGGTAGGCCGGGTCATACAGACCGAGGGACTGCAGCAGCTTGTTCGGCCAGCGCGGCAGCTTCATGGCGAACCGCGCGAGCGCAGGCCAGGACGCCTGCTCGGCGATACGCAGGATTTTCGCGCCGTTGGCGCGGGCAGTGGCGGCGCTGGCGAGCAGCAGCGGGCCGCTGCCGGCGATCACCACGCGTTGCCCATCCACCGGCAGCCCGCCTTTGACCAGCGCTTGCAGGCCGCCCGCGCCGGTAACGCCGGGCAGCGTCCAGCCGGGGAAGGGCAGCAGCAATTCGCGGGCGCCGGTGCAGAGGATCAGCTTGCGGTAGTCCAGCCGCCAGCCGCGCTCGTAGTCCTCCAGCAGCAGGCCGCGCTCGCCGGCCAGCGCGACCACGCGCGTGCCGTTGTGAATCCTGATATTGGCGCAGGCAGCCACTTGCTCGCGTAGCTCGGTGGCGGCACGCGGCAGGTGTGCATTGGGCCCGTCGCGCCAGATCTGCCCACCGGGCAGCGGGTTGTCGTCGAGGATGACGATGCTCGCGCCGCTGGGCGCGGCAGCGAGGGCGGCGGACAGCCCGGCCGGGCCGGCGCCGATGATGACGATATCGGCCGCAGCGTTCATGGGCGGGTCTCCACCTGCATGCCGTCGCGGCACAGGGTCTGGCAGGCCAGGCGACGCTGGCCGTCGATGCTCACCCGGCATTCCTGGCAGACGCCCATGCCGCACAGTGGCGCGCGGCGCTGGCCGCTGACCGAGGTCCGTGTGGTGCCGTCACCGCCCAGGGCGAGCGCAGCGGCGACCGTGGTGCCGGCGGCGACCCGCAGCGGGCGGCCGTCGAGGATCAGCTCAGGCATGGGCGTTGGCTCCGAGGAAGCGGTGCGGGGAATAGGGCTCGGCCGGCAGCGGCAGCGGCTCATCGCACAGCTGCGCGGCGAGCAGGTCGGCGGTGCCGGGGGCGGTGGTCACACCCAGGCCTTCGTGGCCGACCGCCAGCCACAGGCCGGGGCGCTGCGGGTGTTCGCCCACCAGCGGCATGCCATCGGGGCTGGCGGCGCGGAACCCGGCCCAACTGCGAATCACATTGAGGTTGGCCAGGCCGGGCATGTAGTCCACGGCGCGGCGCAGCATCTTCGCCAGCATCCAGCCCTCCACCTGCGGGTCGGTGGTGCCGAACTGCCGCGAAGCTCCGATGAACAGCTGGCCGGTGGGGCGCGGCTGGATGTTGCAGGCCACCGAGGGGCCGCTGGCATTGTGTGCGCTGGTCACGTAGCCCAGCTCGACCAGGGTGCGGCGCACCTTGCCGGGGTAGCGGTCGGTGATCAGCAGGTGGCCCTTCTTCGGCTCGATGGGCAGGCCGGGGCACAGCTCGCCGGCCTGGATGCCGTTGGCCAGCACCACGGCCCTGGCGCTCAGCCATTGGCCGCTGTCGAGGCGCACGCGGGGTTCGTCGATCTCCACCACTTTCGCCTGGCGCTGGCGGATCGGTTTCAGAGCCGATTCCAGCAGCCAGGCGGCGGCGCGCGGCGCGTAGAGAATGCCGTCGCCGGTGATCTCCAGCCCGCCGTGCAGGTCGCTGCGCAGCTCGGGTTCTTCCTGCTGCAGCTCGGCGTTGTTCAGTAGTCTGGCGGCGACGCCGTGCTCGCGGAGGACGGCGAACTTGCGTTCCGCTTCGGCCATCTCTTCATCATTGGCGGCCAGCCACATCGTGCCGTTGCTGCGGTAGGCGCACTCGGCGGGCATGTCGTGGCCCCACTCGCGCCAGCGCTGCAGCGAGTAGTTGCTCAGCGCCAGTTCGGCGGCGTTGTCGTCGAGCACCAGCAGGTGCCCCATGCCGACGGCGGTGGCGCCGGGCAGGCGCGCATCCAGCACCAATACGTCCAGGCCGCGGCGGGCGAGGGCGTGGGCGCAGGCGGCACCGACTATGCCGGCGCCGATGACGATGATATCGGCATCGCTCACGGGCGGATGCCCCAGGCGAAGGGATCGTCCCCTTCCAGCAGCAGGGTGGCCTCGGCGCTGAGGTTGGCGCGCCCACGGATGGTCGGGATGATGCGGCCCTCGGAGGGTTCTCCAATCCACTCGAAGCGCCCTTCGAACTGGCTGCCGATCACGCTGGCCTGGCGCCAGGCGTCGCCGGCAGCGAGTTTGCCGTCGGCGGCGAGGCAGGCCAGCTTGGCGCTGGTGCCGGTGCCGCAGGGCGAGCGGTCGTAGGCCTTGCCGGGGCAGAGCACGTAGTTGCGGCTGTCCGCTTCCGGGTCGTCGGCGAACAGTTCGATGTGGTCGATCAGCCCGCCGTCTTCGCCACGGATGCCCTGGTCTTCCAGCGCCTTCTGCACGGCGACGGTGTAGGCGGTCAGCTCATCGAGGTTGTCGCCGGCGACGCGCAGGCCGTGATCGGAGATCAGGAAGAACCAGTTGCCGCCCCAGGCGATGTCGCCGTGCACCAGCCCATGACCGGGCACTTCCACCGGAACCTGTTTGCGGTAGCGGTAGGAGGGGACGTTGCGCACGCTCACCGAGCGGTCATCGTGCAGGGTCGCTTCGACGGTGCCCACCGGCGTCTCGATCCTGTGCGTGCCGGGACCGATGCGACCCAGGTGCGCCAGCGAGACCACCAGGCCGATGGTGCCGTGGCCGCACATGCCCAGGTAGCCGGTGTTGTTGAAGAAGATCACCCCGGCGCAGGCGCTCGGGTCCACCGGCTCGCAGAGCAGCGCGCCGACCAGCACGTCGCTGCCGCGCGGCTCCAGCACGGTCGCGGCGCGCCAGCTGTCGTGCTGCTCGGCCAGCAGCGCGCGGCGCTCGGCCATGCTGCCCTTGCCCAGATCGGGGAAGCCGTCGAGCACCAGGCGAGTGGGTTCGCCGCCGGTGTGGGAATCGAGAACCTGGATGCGTTTCATGCTGCCCCCTGGGGTGGTCTTGTGATTGACCCTAGGGTGGCGCGGCGCGGGGATTGCAGCTTGAGGGTTTTCCGCCGGGTCGATGATGAAATCGGCACAGCGGGCAGTTTTGTCTAACTCGGCGTCGGCCGGTTCGGCAGGTGCTCGTAGAGCGTGCGGCAGACGCCGTTGATGTGCTCTTCCAGCAGGCGTGCGGCGCGGTCGGCGTCGCCGGCGCGGCAGGCGTCGAGGATGTCGTGGTGCTCGTGGTCGGCGCGTTCCTTGCCGTCGGACATGCTCATCTGCAGGCGCAGGTAGCGTTCCACCTTGTCGTGGATCGAGCGGATCAGGCCGACCAGGTACGGCCGCTGCGCCGGTTCGTAGAGGCAGGCATGCAGTTCCCAGTTCAGTTCGGCCCAGCGGCCGATGTCATCCTCGCCGACGAACTCGGCACAGATGCTCTCGGCGCGGGCGAAGGTCTGCGCGCTCATGTTGGGGATCGCCAGGCGCAGCGCCTGGACTTCCAGCACCACGCGCACCTCGAACATCTGCGCCAGTTCCGGTTCGGAAATCTTCGTCACCAGCGCGCCCTTGTTGCGCTGGAACTCCACCAGGCCTTCGGCTTCCAGGCGCTTGAGCGCCTCGCGCACGGGGATCTTGCTGACGTTGAAGATCTGCGCGATGTCGTCCTGGCGGATCGGCTCGTGTTCCGCCATCTGGCCGGAAATGATCGCTTCGCGCAGATGCTTGGCGATGGTCTCCGAGGCGGAGGGGACGATACCCAGGTTGGGAGCGTTGCGTAGCGGCACGATGCAGTCCGGTCAGGTGGCTGTTGTCGGATATGGTATACGAAATCCCTGCCATGCAGTGAAGCACCGGCAAGCGGTCATCGCAATGGGTGACTCACGGGATTTGCACACGCAATGCGCGTGCCGGGGAATCAGTGGCGGCGTTCGACGATGTAGCGGGCGAGGGCACGCAGCGGTTCGGCGTTGTCGCCGAAACCCTCCAGCGCGGCCAGCGCCTGATCGCGCAGGGCCAGGGCGTAGGCCTTGGCGGCGTCGAGGCCGAGCAGGGCGGGATAGGTCGGCTTGTCGTGGGCCTGATCCTTGCCCTGGGTTTTGCCGAGGGTGGCGGTATCGCTTTCCACGTCGAGGATGTCGTCCTGCACCTGGAACGCCAGGCCCACGGCCTCGGCATAGCGGCGCAGGGCTTCCAGCGCCTCGGTCGTGGCGCGGCCGCTGGCGAGGGCGCCGAGCTGCACGCTGGCTTCGATCAGCGCGCCGGTCTTGTGCCGGTGCATGGTCTCCAGCGCTGCCTGGTCGATCTTGCGGCCGACGGATTCCAGGTCGATGGCCTGGCCGCCCACCATGCCGGCGGAACCGGCGGCGCGGGTCAGGGCCAGCAGCATGTCCAGGCGAGTCTGGGCATCCTGCGGATTGAGTTGTGCGTTACCGATCACCTCGAACGCCAGCGCCTGCAGGCCGTCGCCGGCAAGGATCGCGCAGGCTTCGTCGAAGGCGATGTGGGTGGTCGGCTGGCCGCGGCGCAGGTCGTCGTCGTCCATGGCCGGGAGGTCGTCATGTACCAGGGAATAGGCGTGAATCAGTTCCACCGCGCAGGCCGCGCCATCAGCGCGTTCGGCTTCGCCACCCAGGGCTTCGCAGGCCGCGTAGGCCAGCAACGGACGCACGCGCTTGCCGCCGTTGACCACGCTGTAGCGCATGGCGGCGTAGATGCGGTTGAGTTCTTCACGAGGGGCGACGAAGAGTTTTTCCAGCGCAGCATCGACACGCGCCGTGCAGCGCGCCTGGTACGCAGCGATCATGCGTCGTCGCCTTCCGGATCGAAGGGCGCTTCGCTCAGCTCGCCGTCGCGTTCCAGCAGGATCTGCACCTTCTGCTCCGCCTGGGTCAGCGCTGCCTGGCAGTCGCGGGTCAGGCGGATGCCCTGCTCGAAGGCACCCAGCGAGTCCTCCAGCGACAGCTCGCCGCTTTCCAGGCGCTCCACCAGCGTTTGCAGCTCGGCGAGGGACTGTTCGAAGTCGAGGGAAGCTTTCTTGCGGGCCATGCGGACATCTCGGCGGGGGTATTCGGAAACCTCGCGACACTAGCAGAGACGGGGCTTGCGGGCAAATCTTCGGCCAGGCTGCCGGCGAGTGTGCAAGTGCAGCCAGCGGTACTTTCGGCCTGTTTTTCTAGTAGCCGCCGTCGCGGACGCCCTGGTGTTCCGCCACCACCTTCAGCATGCGCAGCGACTCGAAGGGCGCGTCGACCACGAACTGGTTCGCCAGCCAGGACGGCACGCTGCCGCCGGGTTCGCCGCGCATTTCGTAGGTGACCTCGGTGAGCTTCGGGCCCTTGGGGACCATCTGCCAGGTGCCGGAGACGCTGGGCACACGGATGCGGTCCTTCACCGGCGGGATATAGTCCGGAGCGGCCTGCAGGTGGCGGATCATGCCGCCGTCGGGGGTTTCCTCGGTGCTCACCCTCAGCACCAGGTCGCGTGGGGCGGCGGGCCAGGGGAGCTTGGTGTCGAGGTAGACCCAGATGGCTTCGTCGCTGTACTTGAGCAGGCGCATCTGCGCGCAGGCATAGAGCCACGCGCAGGAAACGCGCAGGTTCTCCTGCAGGTGGCCGAGGGTGGCAACGTCGGCGTTCACCAGCGTCACGCCACGGAAACTCTTGTAGTGCGAGCCGGGCACTTCGCTCAGGTAGACCCGCACGCCGTCCTTGTCCTTGGCAAGCTTCCACTCCGCCGCCTGCGCATGGACAAGCGCAGGGCCTGTCAGCAGGAGGGCAAGCAGCAGGTATGGCGAGCGTTTCATGACAACGGACCGGCGGGGGAATAGTCCGATCTTATGCCTGGCCCGTGACAGCGGCGCATTGGCCGGCGAGCGGTCTGGCGGGGGATTGCGCAGGCTGCGCGAGTGCAAATCGCAGGCATTAAAAAAGCCGGCTTGTGGCCGGCTTTCAGGGGGTGGTCCAACCTTACTTCTGGTAGGGCGGACCGCCTTGATTCTGTGGCAACGCAGCGAGCTGCGTGCGGGGGCGAAGATGGTAGCAAAGTCGGGACGAAAAGCCTAATCCCGGTCATGAAAAAGCCCCGCCTGGGCGGGGCTCTTCACAGCGCGGTCACCCGCGCCACCATCACTTGGCCTGGAAGGCAGCGACGGCCTTGTTGATGTAGTCGTGAGCCTGGGCGGTGTCGCCCCAGCCTTCGACCTTCACCCACTTGCCCTTCTCGAGATCCTTGTAGTTCTCGAAGAAGTGCTTTATCTGCTCCAGCAGCAGGGCCGGCAGGTCGGTGTATTCCTTCACGTCGTGGTACAGCACGCTCAGCTTGTCGTGCGGCACGGCGATCAGCTTGGCGTCGCCGCCGGCTTCGTCGCTCATGTTCAGTACGCCAACCGGACGGGCGCGGATCACCGAGCCCGGAGCGACCGGGTACGGGGTCACGACCAGCACGTCCAGGGGGTCACCGTCGTCGGCCAGGGTGTTCGGAATGAAGCCGTAGTTGGCCGGGTAGAACATCGGGGTGGCCATGAAACGGTCGACGAACAGGCAGTCGGTGTCCTTGTCGATTTCATACTTGATCGGCGCGTGGTTGGCCGGGATCTCGATGGCGACGTAAATGTCGTTCGGCAGGTCTTTGCCAGCCGGGATGCTGCTGTAGCTCATGGACGACTCCAGATAGTGGTCGGGCCGAAAAAGTGCGGCGGATTATAGGCAGATTGCCGTGTCCAAGCCACAGACATCGCCTAGTGCGCCTGAGTTTCCTGATATTCGGGGTGATCGGCCTGAAGCTTGTGCAGGCGCGAGAGCGGATCTTGCCGGTAGAACAGCGAAAGCTGTTCATAGACTTTGGGATAGGCCCCCCAAAGGAGGTCCGGAGCGGTAAAGAAGTACTCGCTGGTGACGGCGAAGAACTCGGCCGGATTCTCCGCCGCGTACGGGTCGATGGCGGTGTGCGCCTGCGGGTCGTGGTCCAGCTGGCGGTTCAGGTCGTCGTAGGCAGCCTGCATGGCGCCGGCCCAGTCGGCGACGCGCATGTCGCGGTGCAGCGGCGGCAGGCCGTTGGCATCGCCATTGAGCATGTCGAGCTTGTGTGCCAGTTCGTGGATCACCAGGTTGTAGGCATCCCAGCCGCCGCCGCTTTCCACGCCGGGCCAGGCGAGGATCACCGGGCCCTGCAGCGAGGTCTCGCCGGCGCGCTCGTCGTCGAACTCGTGCAGGACGCCCGCCGGGTCGCGGTGCTTCTGCGGGCTGACGAAGTCGTCGGGGTAGAGGACCAGCTCATGGAAGCCGCCGTACCAGTTCAGGTCCGGCAGGTGCAGCAGCGGCAATTCTGCCTGGGTGGCCAGCAGCAGGCGGCGGTAGTCGTCCAGCTCGATGCCGGGCAGCGGTGAGAGGCGCTTGTCGCGCAGGAACAGCAGCGCCCGCTCACCGAGCCGGCGCAGCTCTTCTTCGCTCAGGCCGTCGAGGATCGGCAGGTGTCGGCGCACCTGCGCCCACAGCGCTGCGTCTAGCGGATAGCGGGCGAGGAAGCGCCGGCGGCGCCAGGCGCTGAACGACCACATGGGCGGATCAGTGCTCGCCGGGCTGGGCCTTGGCCGAGGGGCGCATCTTGTGGCGGATGAAACCGATCAGCATGGGCACCAGGGAGAAGGCGATGATGGCGACGATCATCACCGAGAGGTTCTGCTTGATGAACGGCACATTGCCGAAGAAGAAGCCCAGGGTCACCAGGCCGCCGACCCAGGCGATGCTGCCGGCCACGCTGAAGAACAGGAAGCGCGCATAGGGCATGTAGGCCATGCCGGCGACGAAGGGGGCGAAGGTCCGCACGATGGGCAGGAAGCGCGCCAGGGTCACGGTCTTGCCGCCGTGGCGTTCGTAGAAGGCGTGGGTCTGGTCCAGGTAGTCGCGGCGGAAGATTTTCGAGTCCGGGTTGCTGAACAGGCGTTTGCCCAGGGTTCGGCCGATCACGTAGTTGGTGCTGTCACCGCTGATCGCCGCAAGCAGCAGCAGGCTGCCGAGCATCCATGGGTCCATGCCGCCCGCGGCGCAGATGGCGCCGGCGATGAAGAGCAGGGAGTCGCCCGGCAGGAAGGGCGTCACCACCAGACCGGTCTCGCAGAAGATCACCAGGAAGAGGATGGCGTAGATCCAGGTGCCATAGTTGGCCACCGCCAGCGACAGATAGGTGTCGAGGTGGAGAATCAGGTCGATCGGGTTGAATTCCATGAGAAGCCTGTCTGACAACAAGGTGAACGGCCGGGCCGCCCATTATAAGGCGCGGCCGGGCTGCCGGGGGCGCGCTCCGTCGAATCCTGCGACGGAGGTCCGCGGGAGGATATTACAGCTTCTGCGTGAAAATCCTGTCGCTGTGAACGCGGCAATGCCTTGTGACAAATGCCCGGCGCACGGCCCTAGAGCAGGCTCGCCTGCCAGCTCAGCAGGTCCGTTGTCGTCCGGGGAGTCAGGGTGGCCCCGTGCTGATCGCTGGTCGCCGGCAATTGCTCGGCCAGCGGATGCGCGGCAACTTCGCGGGTGTTCATCGCGCTTTCCAGATGAGCTTCGGCGATCAGTTGCTGAAGACGACCGCTGCGGCGCAGGGTGCGCAGGCCGCGGTCGAGGCTGGCAGCCAGGGCCTCGCCTTCGGCGCGCTTCTTCGGCACCAGCACGTAGAGCGGCTTGACCTCCAGCGGCGGGTCGACGAACTCCAGTTGCTCGCGCAGCGCCGGGGCGTTCTGGCTGAGCAGCTGGTAGCCGGTATAGCGGTCCACCACGGCCAGGTCGATGCGCCCGCGCAGGAGTTTTTCCAGGTTCTGCCAGTCGCTGCTCACCACGTCCTTGTTGAGGAAGTCGGCGGCGTCGAAGCGCTCCTGATTGACGTAGCCGCGCACCACGCCGATGCGGTACGGGCGCAGGGTGTCGAGGTCGCGCGGGTTGATCGGCAGGGCGCGGTCGCGGCGGCGGAAGAAACCGAGCTGGGAGTCCAGCAGCGGCATCGAGGTGTAGAAGTCCTGGCTGCGGTCTGGCGACAGGTAGGCCGGCATCAGGGCGTCGAAGCGGCCTTCGCGGGTTTCGTTCAGGGCCCGTTGCCAGGGCAGGAAGACCAGTTCTGCCTTGTCGCCATTGAGCGCCAGGGCTTCGTTCAGGATGCGGCTGGCCAGCCCGTTGCCCGGCAGGTCGCTACCGACGTAGGGCGCCCACTCCAGGGTGGCGACGCGCAGGGTCTGCGCCTGTGCGTTGGCGCCCAGGAAGGCGAGACAGAGACAGGCGGTGCGCAGAACAAGCAGGGAAATGCGCATGGGATCCCTTCATGCGGAGGCCGCGGTGATTCCGCTGATTGCACTCTAATGCGCCGGGCCCGCCGATGCCAGCGGGCCGCTCCACACCTTGCAGCAGGGTCTCAGTTGAGATCGTCGCTGATCGGCAGGATGTAGTTCTTGAACTCGCTGTCCTCGCGGAAACCGATGGACTCGTAGACCTTCTGCGCCACTTCGTTGTTGACGCTGGTGGACACGCGCATGCGCACGGCCTGGGTTTCGCGGGCCATCTGCCGGGCGGTCTGCAGCAGATGGTCGGCGACCAGCTGGCGGCGCGCCTCTTCGGCGACGTAGATGTCGTTGAGGATCCACACGCGCTTGAGCGACAGCGAGGAATAGCTCGGGTAGAGCTGGCAGAAGCCCAGCAGCTTGCTGTCATCGTCATCCGGCAGGGCCAGGTAGATCACCGATTCCTTGCGGCGCAGGCGCTTCTCGAGGAATTTTCGCGAGGACTCGGGGTAGGGGAGCATGCCGTAGAACTCGCGATATTTGACGAACAGCGGCGCGAGCAGATCGAGGTGGTCGAGCGTGGCTTGCACGATGCGCATAAGCGGGCCTCGGCGGGAGGTGAGTGGGCTGGCAGGGCAATGCAGGGGCTATGCCAGTGGATAGCCGTTGGTCCGATGCTGCACCAGAATTTGTTGAAAGCGCAATCCAAGCGAGCGTTTGATCAGCGCCAGCAACTGTCGACGCTTCCTGCGCTCACGCCGCGGGTGCCTCGCTCGTCCAGGGTGAAGTCGCCGCAGTCCGAGTCGCCCGCCTGAGTGCCCCGTCGCAGGGCAGTCAGGCGAAAGCGGCGCGTGTCGCCTTGGGGATGCTCAGCGGCCAGTTCGTACAGCTGGTGCGTCGAAAGGCGCTTGCCGTCCGCCGATAGCGGGTAGGTGAACGCCAGCTTCGCGGGATCGTCGGTGTACTTGCTGTATTGCGCCAGGTAGCGCTCCTGCTGGGCCGCGGCATCGCGCAGGAGGGTCTGCGCCTCGCTGCGGTTGGCCCGCAGGATGAACTGGCGGTAGCTGGGAATGGCGATACCGGCGAGCAGGGCCAGGATGGAAACCACCACCATCAGTTCGACCAGAGTGAATCCGCCAGCTTTCGCGATGTGCGGCGCAGGTGCCGAAGGCAGGGCTCTCATGGGTAACTCACGGGCAGGTTGTAGTTCATGATCCGCCAGTTGAAGCGGCCCTGGTTCACCGGGTTGAACAGCTGCACGGGGAGACGGTTTCCATCCGGGGTGTAGAGGCTGTCGCCGATGCGGGTCACCGGTCCGTCGATGCGCATGCCGCTGGCGGTCTCGCTGAAGGAGCCGTCGCCCACCAGGTCGAACACGTTGAAGTCCAGTGCACCGCCGGTATTCGGGTTCACTGCCAGCAGCCAGTAGGTGATGCCTGCGCTGCACGGGTCGGCGTTGGGTTGGCCGACGGTGACGAACAGTACATCGCCGAGCATGAAGGGCTGGTCGAGGACCCGCTCGCCATCAGCCAGATCGAAGTACCAGCCACGGATTCCAACGCCGCGCTTGCCACTGCTGTCCCAGGCCACGGGGGTGCTGCTCAGTTGGCGGACCTCGCTGGTGCCGGCGCTGTGGGTGACGGTTTCCTGGGTCAGTGTCTGGGCCTGCAGATCGGAAAGCTTGTTCAGCGCGGCAGGCGCGCCGGCTCCGTCGACGTGGGCGAGGTAGTCGGTCTGGTCCCAGAAGCCGTACAGGGACTGGCGGCTGACCGCGCCTTCCTTGTCGCCCCCCTCGAAGTACTTGCCGGTGCCGGCGATCACCAACTGCCCGCCGCGTGGATGCTGGGTGACTTCGCCGGCGGCGCTCAGCGGCTGGCCGCGGCTGCCGGGGATGCTGGTGAGCACGCCGGAAGCGACGTCGAGGCCGGCCTGCCGGTAGAGCTGGCCCTGCAGGCTGCCGTAGTAGCGCTGGGCGAGTTCGCCGGGACTGTCGGCGCGGGTCCAGGCGACCGTGCTGCCGACCTCGCCGTCGCCAGCGGCGGACTGGCTGGCAGCGCTGATGCGTCCATCCTCCAGGCGGATCGACAGTGAGTAGCCCTTGGCGGTGTCGTAGCCGTTTCCGCTGAGCACATAGGCAACCCCGTCGGAGAAGGTGATCACCGGCCGATCGAGCACGTAGCCGAACTCGATGTCCTTGCCGTCCTCGCTGCTGGCGCTGCCTGCGTACTCCCAGAGCAGGCGGGGCTGGTCGGCGTTGGTGATGTCCAGGGCGAACAGGCCGCGCCCGCCGCGTCCGGGCGCCATGACCAGCACGGTGTGCCAGCTGCCATCAAAATGCACATCACGGGTGACCGCGCTGCCGTCGACATAGAAACGGTGCAGGCTGTTGGTGTTTTCCTCTTCCGAGCGCGCGGCGTAGTGGGTGTCGGAGAGGTAGTTGAGCTGTCCGTACACGGCGGCGGGAATGAAGGCCCAGCGCTCCCGACCGGTCTCGTCGAAAGCGTGCAGCATGCCGTCGTTGGCGCCGACGTAGAGACGACTCTCGCGAGTGGCATTGGCTTGCCGGAAGGCGTCGTAGCCGGTCGCGCCGGAGGCTTTCTCCAGGTAGTAGGTGACCGCGGATGGCGGGCCGACGACCACGGGCGAGGAGTAGATGATGTCACCCAGCAGATGGTTGCGGGCGCGGAAGGTGTTGCCTTCATCGCTTCGATCGCCGCGTAGCCAGGCGACGCGTTTCTCTCCCAGGTGGTCCTCACGCTGGGTACCCGGAGTGCGGTTGAGCAGCTGTTGCTGCTGGGCCGCGAGGTTGCCCCAGGTGAAGGCCTGCAGGTGACCCTTGGCACTGTCGGGTGCGGTATTGGTGTAGATGCTGCGGCTGGCCGGTGAGCGCTGGTTGAGCTGGTTGCGGAACGACAGCGCGGAGTTCGCCTGGGTATTGCCCTGGGCGTCGAGGCGGTACTGCAGGATGTCGCCGCTCCAGTCGGTGGGTTGGTAGCTGGCGCGATAGAGGTGGGTGTCGGTGCTCAGCGAGGTGGAGCTGGCGCCGGCGGCAGCCACCGCCAGCTGGTTGCTGGAGATGCTGCTGACGATGGCCTGGAAGGCCTTCACCAGTTCGCTGGTGGAGTCGGCGCTGAAGAATTCGCCGCGGGAGTTCAGCGCGCCGTGCCAGAGCGCGGCCACCTTGCCTTCGTTGGCGGTGACGGTCATGCCGTCGAGGCTGGTGCTGGCGCTCGGGTTGGGCCAGCTCCGGGTGCCGTCGAGCAGTTGCCGATAGGAGCCGGAATAGGTGTCGCCGTCCCACTGCAGGTACTTCAGCGTCGGGCCGAGCCCCAGGCCTACGGTGTAGGTGGTGATGTGCTGCCAGGTGGCCGGGTCGTTCTTCGGGTTCCAGTAGTCGTTGCCGTCGCGAAAGCGCGGTGGAACCTTGTTTTCCAGGTCGCTGCGGGCGTCGGTGGCCCAGCCGAGGAAGATGTTGTCGGCCAGGGTGTTCGACCATTTGTCCTGATAGGGCGCCGTCGCCGTGAAGGCGGTGCCGTCGGGCAGGGTTCGCGCAGTGCCGTCGGCGTTGCTGCCGCCGGAGCCGTCGCCGAAGCCATCGGTCATCAGCAGGTGGTAGCTGGGCCGGCAGGCGTACTCGGTCTTCAGGTCGCGGGGGCTGCCCGGCGCACGGGCGTAGGGGTTATAGGCGGTGGTGTTGCTCAGGTAGCTGTTGACCCGGTTCTGCGCCGTCCCCAGGGGCGTGCCGCCGCTGGCGGCGAGGCGGCTGGTGAAGTTGAAGAAGTCGGCCTTGTGCTGGCCGGCGAAGGCCGCGAGGGTCTGGTTGCCGCAGGCCGTGGAGTTCAGGTTGAAGTTGGTGTTGTAGCAGCTGTTCAGCGCCTGCCAGGTCACCCGGATGTGCTCGGGCAGGTCGAACAGCGCCAGGTTGGCGGCGGTGCGCGTGGCGAGTTGGCGGGTACGGTAGAAGGAAAACCAGTTGGCGTAGTTCTGCTTCTCTTCCGCCGTGCTGACCCAGTGCGGGGTGAAGCAGGTGCGGGTGCAGGCGCTGGCGCTGGTGAACGACGAGTCCGCCGCGCAGTTCTGCACGGCACTGAGGCTGCTGGTGGCGACATTGCGCGCGTGCGGGCAGGACGCGTTGAACTGGTAGTAGTGGGCGTAGCGCTGGTAGCTGTCGGTGCTGTTGACCGGTTGGATTGCGTTCTGGCCATAGCCATTGCCGGTATTGCGGTTCAGGTCGACGGTGCCGGTCTGGATGGTGAGAAAGCCGTCGTAGTAAGCCTTGTCGAAGCTGGTGACGTAGCGCTCGCTGACGATCCGGCCGCCGCTGAAGGTGACCTTCCACGGCGCCTCGTAGGTGATGTCCGGGTTGTAGTACATCGGGTTGTAGGCGGTGGAACGGTTGGCGATGCTGTAGGAGCTCATGCCATCCGGGGTGTAGGCGCTGGTCATGCTGCCGGAGTCGTCGAGGGTAACGATCAGGTTGGGCGAGACGCCTTCCACCAGGAACAGCGGCGCCTGGCTCGGGGCTGCGGCTTGCGCATCCGTGCAGGTGAGCAGAATCGCCAGGCCGGCCAGTACGGCGCGGTGGGACGACGAGTGGAGCTGGTCAGCGCTGGACACGGGCGTACTCCTGTAGTCGGACCAGGGCCTGGTCGGTGATGCCGGTGGAAAGGGCGTTCATCTGCAGCAGCAGGGTGCCATTGCCCGCCAGGCAGTCGGCCATGGCACTGGAGGAACGGCTCTCGCATTGCGCGGCGACGTACCAGCGCGGTGCGCTGCTCAGTTCCGCCAGTTGGTCGGGGTTGGCCAGGTCGTTGCCCCGGTAGGTGCGCGCCCGTGGCAGCAGTGCGCTGCTGGCGGCATTCTCCGGTTCGAGCCAGAGTCGGTCGCACAGCAGGACCTGTTGCTGGTTCTGCGCGGTGCTGATGCAGGTGTCGGCCTCGCCCACGGCCATCGACGGGCTGTAGCGGGTCCGCGCCAGTGCTTCGCTGATCGCCGAATCGGCGCCACCCAGCGCCGCCTGGTAGTCCCTCGTCTCGGCCAGGCTGTTGTCCAGCAGCAGGCCGCTGCGCAGGTTGCCCAGGGTCAGGATGCTCAGCGCCAGCAGCATGAGCAGGGCGATCAGCAGGGTCTGGCCGCGTTGCCGGTTCATGGCTGGTTCCTCAGGTAGAGCGTCTGCGCAAAGGCGCTGCACAGGCCGCGCGCGCCGGTGTTTTTCGTCGTCGCGGGGTTCAGCGGGTCCTGGTAGGTGCAGTTTTCGGGCAGCAATGCGCGGGTGGAGGTGACCACCAGGCCGGCGCGGAGCTGGTTGGTCGAGCCGACCGCGAACATCAGGTCGTGGATGCCGCTGGCAAGGGCGACCTCACCGGCGGACAAGGCGTTGTTGGTCTTGCACAGCAGCTCGCCGTCGACCAGTCGCAGGTGGCTGACCAATACCGGCGGACTGCCCGTGTCGTCATCGCTGTAGAGCGAGGCGCCGGTGCAGTCCTGGTGTACCTGCGCATCGCTGCGCTGTGGGCGCTGGTAGCGCAGGCACAGGCCGCGGCCGCCGGCATCCAGGCTGGCGATCTTGCCGGCGCCGAAGACGCAGCCGGTGGCTGTGTCGGTCAGCGCCGGGAAGGGCCCCTCGCGGTCGATGACGAAGTCGTACTGCTGCTCGTCGGCATCGCTGGCGTGGCGCACCCAGGTGCTGTAGCCGGCATGCCCGCTCTCGCGCTGCAGCAGGTCGAGGATGAAACGGGCATTGGCCTGGTTCTGCTGCTGGGCGTGGTTGAAGGCGGCGTGATCGCTGCCCGACAGGTAGATCTGCAGCACGCCCAGCAGCACCATCACGCCCAGCGCAATGGCGACCATCAGCTCGATCAGGGACAGGCCGGTCTGGCGCTGCGGGCTCATGGCTGGAAACTCAGTCGGTAGCGCTCGACACCGCCGCCATCGCTGCCGGAAAGGCAGGCCGCATCGTCATCGTCAGCGGTGGTCGGGCTGCCGGCCTGGCAGTTGCGGCTGTGCCAGGCCAGCTGGATCAGCAGCAGCGGCTGGCGCGAACCGGCGTCGCAGGCCTTGCCGTCGCGGCTGGGGCAGATGAAGGTGGCATCGCTCAACAGCGCATCGTCGGTGTTGAGCTTCAGGCGCAACTGTTCGACCCAGCAGGCCAGTTCGCGCCTGGCCCGGTCCGCCTTGCCCAGGCCGCTGGTAGCGCAGCTCTGGCCACTGCCGAGGCTGGGAAAGCTGCTGCCGGCCGGGACCAGGTAGGCCGCGTCGGTACTGAGCTTGCCCTTGCTGACCAGCGCCTCGCGATTGGCCTGGATGCTGCGGGCAAGGTCCGCGGCCAGCAGGAGGGCGTTTTGCCGCTGCTGGCTGTCGTGGCTGTAGGCGATGCTGCGGCTCTGCAGCGCCAGCAGGCCGAGCAGGGCGACGCTGGTAAGCATCACCGCCACCATGACCTCGATCAGATAGAAGCCCCGCTGAGCCGCATGGGATCGGCGCGTCAGTCGCATGGAGCCACCGCTCCGCCGCGCTGCAGGCAGACCTTGCTCGAATAGCCGCCGGCGGTCAGGGTGAAGACCCGCGGGAAGCTGCCGCTGGCGCTGCCCATGGCGACGCCGTTGCCGTCGAACTCCAGTGCTCCCGCCGGCTCCTGGGTGATGAGCACCGCGCCGGAATCATCGAGCCGGGTCCTGCGCAACTCGATCTCCCGATGGCCCTCCAGATCGCCGCCGCGCAGTCGACCGATGCTCAGTTCGGAGGTCCAGTCTGCGCTGCTCTGCGGAGTCACTCGCACCGGCTGCTGGCCGATCTGCGCCTGGACGCGGGCGTACTGCAGCACCGCGACCAACTGCTTGCCGGTGCTCTGCGCGCGGTTGCGATTGATCAGCAGGTCGAAGGAGGGCACCGCGATGCCCAGCAGGATCGCCAGGATCGCGATGGTCACCATCGCTTCGATCAGGGTGAAGCCACGCTGAGCTCGCCGGGGGCTGACCGGAGCGTGCAACTGAGTGTTGGGTGAATCCATCGTCTCGCCATCGTCATGAAACGCCGTGCGCTGGCGCTTCCTGTGGTGCGCCGGGCACGGACCTTGATGGCGTGGTTTTTATCGTGACGGTTGGCGAGGGTGATTTAAGACGATTCTTAAAGAGGGCGGCCCGCTGCGCGGCATGTGGTCGCGTTCACGCTACGGGCGATGCAGGGCTGTCCGGCTCGGCTTGCCGATGACTCAGCCACCGATAAGAAAGTTGCCAGTTCTGCCGGCGCTTTCGGCCTCCAGTGCCGGGAGTTCTGCTTCGTCCTTCAGGTTCACCCCCGACAGCTGCCGGCGGCAGGCTTCGCGCATCAGGTAGAGCAGGCGGTGGGTGGCGAGGCCGTAGCTCAGGCCTTCCAGCCGCACGTTGGAGATGCAGTTGCGGTAGGCGTCGTTCAGGCCGACCTTCGGCGCCCAGGTGAAGTACAGGCCCAGGCTGTCGGGCGAGGACAGGCCGGGGCGCTCGCCGATCAGGATCACCACCATCTTCGCCCGCAGCAACTCGGCGACTTCGTCGGCCACGGCGACCCGGCCTTGTTGCACCAGCGCGACCGGCGACAGGCTCCAGCCTTCGTTGCGCGCCTGTTCTTCCATGCGTTCGAGGAAGGGCAGGCTGTGACGTTGCACCGCGAGCGACGAGAGTCCGTCGGCGATCACCACGGCGAGGTCATAACCCTGCGGGTGACGGTCAGCGTGGCGACGCAGAATCTCCACCGATTCCTCGTTCAGCCGGCGGCCCAGGTCAGGGCGTTGCAGGTAGGTGTCGCGGTCGGCGGCGGCACTATGCAGCAGCAAGGTGTCGCGGCCGCGCTCGGCCAGTTGCGCGGCGAGGCCGTCACGCTCGAAGGGCAGGTGCACGGCGTCGCGCGCCTGGGCGTGGGCGAACTGGAAGTCCAGTTGCGCGCCGGTCGGCAGGCTGGTGCCGGCGCGGCCCAGGGCGATGCGCGCGGAGGTCAGGCGGCGCAGTTCCTGCCAGGGGTTGGGGGTGAAGCTGTCGCTCATCGAAAACTCCTCCACTCAGGACAGTTGCGCGAGTGCGTGGCGGAAGGCGCCGGGAAGCTGGCCGGCCATCTGCACGCGGCCATCCTGCTGGCGGAGGATCTCCATGCGCGCAAGCCACGCCTCGAACTCCGGCGCCGGCCGCAGACCCAGCGTCTGGCGCGCGTACAGCGCGTCATGGAAGGAGGTGGTCTGGTAGTTGAGCATCACATCGTCGGAGCCGGGGATGCCCATGATGAAGTTGATGCCGGCCACGCCCAGCAGGGTCAGGAGCATGTCCATGTCGTCCTGGTCGGCTTCGGCGTGGTTGGTGTAGCAGATGTCGCAACCCATGGGCACGCCGAGCAGCTTGGCGCAGAAGTGGTCTTCCAGGCCGGCGCGGATGATCTGCTTGCCGTTGTACAGGTATTCCGGGCCGATGAAGCCGACCACGGTGTTCACCAGGAACGGCTTGAAGTGCCGCGCCACCGCGTAGGCGCGGGTCTCGCAGGTCTGCTGGTCGACGCCGTGGTGGGCATTGGCCGACAGCGCGCTGCCCTGGCCGGTCTCGAAGTACATGAGGTTGTCGCCGAGCGTCCCGCGCTTCTGCGACAGCCCCGCTTCGTAGCCTTCCTTGAGGATCGCCAGGTTCACGCCGAAGCTGGCGTTGGCCGCCTCGGTGCCGGCGATGGACTGGAACACCAGGTCCAGCGGCGCGCCCCGGTTGATTGCCTCGATGGAGCTGGTGACGTGGGTCAGCACGCAGGACTGGGTGGGAATCTCGTAGCGCTGGATGATCGCGTCGAGCATCTCCAGCAGGGTGCAGATCGACTGCAGGCTGTCGGTGGCCGGGTTGATGCCGAGCATGGCGTCGCCGTTGCCGTAGAGCAGGCCGTCGAGCACGCTGGCGGCGATGCCGGCGGGATCGTCCGTCGGGTGGTTGGGCTGCAGGCGTGTGGACATGCGTCCGCGCAGCCCCATGGTGTTGCGGAAACGGGTGACCACGCGGATTTTCTGCGCGACCAGCACCAGGTCCTGCACACGCATGATCTTCGATACCGCGGCTGCCATCTCCGGCGTCAGCCCGGGCGCAAGGGCGCGCAGGCTGGCTTCGTCGGCGGCATCGCCGAGCAGCCAGTCGCGCAGGCCGCCCACCGTGAGGTGGCTGACCGCCGCGAAGGCCTGGCGGTCGTGGCTGTCGATGATCAGCCGGGTGACTTCGTCGCTCTCGTAGGGGATCAGCGCCTCGTCGAGGAAGTGCTTGAGCGGGATGTCGGCCAGCGCCATCTGCGCGGCGACGCGCTCGGCGTCGCTGCCGGCGGCGACCCCGGCGAGGCGGTCGCCGGAGCGCGCCGGGCTGGCCTTGGCCATCACCTCGCGCAGGCTGTCGAAGCGCCAGGTCTGGCCACCGACGCTGTGGACGAATCCGGACATGGCGCTACTCCTCAGCCCTGGCTGGCGAACGATGCGTCGGTGCCGCGATTGAGGCTGATGACGATGCTGCAGATGGAGCAGCCGCCGATCATCAGCACCAGGAACATCGAGGCGATGACACTGTTGAACCAGAGCATGGCGGCCAGGCAGACCAGCGCCAGGACCAGCGCGATGGCCGGCACCATCGGGTAGCCCGGCGCGCGGAAGCTGCGCTCCAGGTCCGGCTCACTGCGGCGCAGCTTGAACAGGCTGAACATGCTCGTCATGTACATGACGATGGCGCCGAACACGCTCATGGTGATCATCGCCGCGGTCAGGGTCATGCCCTGCAGGCTGATCAGGCCGTCGCTGAAGATCGCCGCGATGCCCACGGCGCCGCCGGCGAGAATGGCGCGGTGCGGGGTCTGGAAGCGCGACAGCTTGGCCAGGCTACGCGGCAGGAAGCCGGCGCGGGCCAGGGCGAAGAACTGCCGCGAGTAACCCAGGATGATGCCGTGGAAACTCGCCACCAGGCCGAACAGGCCGATCCACACCAGCATGTGCATCCAGGTCGAGTTGTTGCCGACCACGGCTTTCATCGCCTGCGGCAGCGGGTCGTTGATGTTCGACAGGGCGCGCCAGTCGCCCACGCCGCCGGCGAAGATCATCACGCCGATGGCCAGGGTCACCAGGGTCAGGATGCCGGCGATGTAGGCGCGCGGGATGGTGCGTTTCGGGTCTTTCGCCTCCTCGGCGGCCATGGCCGCGCCCTCGATGGCGAGGAAGAACCAGATGGCGAAGGGGATCGCGGCAAAGATGCCGGCCATGGCGGTGGAGCCGAATACATCCGAGCCGGCCCAGCCGTTGAGCACGAAGTTGCTGAAGCTGAAGCCCGGTGCGACCACGCCCATGAACACCAGCAACTCGGCCACTGCCAGCACGGTCACCACCAGTTCGAAGGTGGCGGCGATGCTTACGCCGAGGATATTCAGGGTCATGAAGATCACATAGGCGCCGGTGGCCGCCCACTTCGGATCGAGGCCGGGGAACTGCACGTTGAGGTAGGCGCCGATGGCCATGGCGATGGCCGGCGGGGCGAAGACGAATTCGATCAGGGTGGCGATGCCGGCGATCATCCCGCCGGTCTTGCCGAAGGCCCGCAGGCTGTAGGCGAAGGGCCCGCCGGCGTGGGGGATGGCGGTGGTCAGCTCGGTGTAGCTGAAGATGAAGCAGGTGTACATCACCGCGACGATCAGCGTGGTGACGAGGAAGCCCAGGGTACCGGCGGCGGCCCAGCCGTAGCTCCAGCCGAAGTACTCGCCGGAGATCACCAGGCCCACGGCGAGCCCCCAGAGGTGAAGGGTGCCAAGCGTTGGTTTGAGTTGTGATGCGCTCATTGTTGTTATTCCTCTCTCCGCAAGGGATAGGCCGCAAGTGGGGCGGGCCGCAGGGGCGTGGACGGATACCTGAGACTCGATGGTAGTGGCGCACTGCCGCGCAAGACTTGACCGCTGGAACCGGCTTTCGCCGTGCAGGGTCAACTGGTTGTTACCCATTGCCCCACCGTGCGCACGGTGCTCGCTTCTGGTGCCGGAAATCGCCCGTCTGCCCCGTGCTGTGGCAGCTGCAGGCCAGGCGCGGCGACGTGTCGGGGTTGTTGGTAGCGATCGGCGAGGCACGGGATTTGCTTTGTTTTCTCGTTCCCTGTTCCCGCGTGCGACGTGCCCCGAGCACCTCATAACAAGATCGGTAACCGACATGAGCCAGCCTCTGTTTTCCCCGTCCGGCCTGAGCCTGCCCCTGGCCAGCAACATCGGCGTGCTGTCCGCTGCCGCCAGCGGCCTGGGACGCTTCATCGGCGACCAGGGCGGCGACATCGACCGCGTCTTCGGTCGCGCCGGCATCGACCCGGAGCGCCTGCTGCATCCGACCCTGAGCCTGGCGCTGACCAACTACTGCCAGGTGCTGGAAGAGGCCGCGCGACAGTCGGGCTGCGACAACTTCGGGCTGCGCTACGGCGAGCAGTTCCGCCCCCGCGAGCTGGGCCTGCTGGGCTACGTCGGGCTGTGTTCGGAAACGCTGGAAGAGGCGCTGAAGAACTTCGCTGCCGCCTTCCCCTACCACCAGCACGACACTCTGATCCGTCTGGTGGATTGCGGCGAGTGCTATCGCTTCGACTACCAGGTTCGCCACGGCGCGATCCTCGACCGCCGCCAGGACGCCGAGCTGACCTTGGGCATGGCACTGAACCTGATGCGCCACGCGCTCGGCCCCGAGTGGGCGCCGCGTGCGGTGAGCTTCGAGCACGCGCGGCCGGAAGGCTGGCAGGAACATGGGCGGGTGTTCGATGCGCCGGTGCTGTTCCAGCGCGGCTGCAATTCGATGCTGATTCCCAAGCGTGACCTTTACGGCCGGCAGATGCCCGAGCGCGACGCCAACCTCTTGTTCCTGGTGCAGGACGTGATCCGTCGTCTGGGCGAGCAGGGCGGTGCGCCGAATCTGGTGGAGGACGCCGGCACCCAGATTCGCCTGGCGCTGGCGGATGGCGAGCCGTCGCTGGAGATCATTGCCGAACAACTGGAGCTCACCACCGCCGGCCTGCAGCGACGCTTGCGCGAGGCCGGGCTGAGCTTCAGCCAGCTGGTGGAAAACACTCGTCGCGAGCTGGCGCTGCACTACCTGCGGCAGCCGCAACGGCCGATCTCCGAACTGGCGCCGCTGCTGGGCTACTCCGAGACGAGCGCCTTCTCCCGCGCCTTCCGCCGCTGGTTCGGCGTGAGCCCGCGGCAGTGGCGTAGCGACGCCAGCTGAGGTTTTTCATTGCAGGAGCGGGCTTTGCCGGCGGCCTGCATACGGATCGCGGGCATGGCCCGCTCCTACAACAGCTTGGTGGCCTGTTATCCCTTGTAGAGCGGATAACCCGTGCCGCGCGGGGGCTATGCACGATGCCCAATCTGCTCCTGCGAATGGCATCCATCCGAGCCTTTTGCGGACATAAAAAAGCGCGGCCCAAGGGCCGCGCAAGGATCGATGTGAGGAGGTGCCCGGCTCGCGGCGGGCGGGTGGCTCAGAACAAACTCAGAAGAAGCCCAGCGGGTTGATGTCGTAGCTGACCAGCAGGTTCTTGGTCTGCTGGTAGTGGTCGAGCATCATCTTGTGGGTCTCGCGGCCCACGCCGGATTTCTTGTAGCCGCCGAACGCAGCGTGCGCCGGGTAAAGGTGATAGCAGTTGGTCCACACGCGGCCCGCCTTGATGCCGCGGCCCATGCGGTACGCGCGGTTGATGTCGCGAGTCCATACGCCGGCGCCCAGGCCGTACTCGGTGTCGTTGGCGATGGCCAGTGCTTCGGCCTCGTCCTTGAAGGTGGTGACGCCCACCACCGGCCCGAAGATTTCCTCCTGGAACACGCGCATCTTGTTGCTGCCCTTGAGCAGGGTCGGCTGGATGTAATAGCCGGTGGAGAGATTGCCGTCGAGCTTCTCGACCGAGCCGCCGACCAGGATCTGTGCGCCTTCCTGCTGGGCGATGTCGAGGTAGGAGAGGATCTTCTCGTACTGCTGCTGCGAGGCCTGGGCGCCGACCATGGTGTCGGTGTCCAGCGGGTCGCCGCGCTTGATGGCCTTCACCTTCTTCATCACCACGTCCATGAACTGCGGGTAGATGGACTCCTGCACCAGCGCGCGGGACGGGCAGGTGCACACCTCGCCCTGGTTGAAGAAGGCCAGCACCAGGCCTTCGGCGGCCTTCTCGATGAAGGTCGGCTCGGCCTGCATGATGTCTTCGAAGTAGATGTTCGGGCTCTTGCCGCCCAGCTCCACGGTGGACGGAATGATGTTCTCGGCGGCGCACTTGAGGATGTGCGAGCCCACCGGGGTCGAGCCGGTGAAGGCGATCTTGGCGATGCGCTTGCTGGTGGCCAGCGCCTCTCCCGCTTCTTTACCAAAGCCCTGGACGACGTTGAGCACGCCCTTGGGCAGCAGGTCGCCGATCACTTCCATCAGCACGCAGATGCCCAGCGGGGTCTGCTCGGCCGGCTTGAGCACGATGCAGTTGCCGGCGGCCAGGGCCGGGGCGAGTTTCCACGCGGCCATCAGCAGCGGGAAGTTCCACGGGATGATCTGCCCGACCACGCCCAGCGGCTCATGGATGTGGTACGCGACGGTGCTGTCGTTGATCTCGGCGGCGCTGCCTTCCTGCGCGCGGATGCAACCGGCGAAGTAGCGGAAGTGGTCGGCGGCCAGCGGGATGTCGGCATTCAGGGTTTCGCGGATCGGCTTGCCGTTGTCCCAGGTCTCGGTGACGGCCAGCAGTTCCAGGTTCTGTTCGATACGGTCGGCGATCTTCAGCAGCACCAGCGAACGGTCCTGCACCGAGGTGCGGCCCCAGGCATCGGCGGCGGCGTGGGCGGCGTCCAGCGCCTTGTCGATGTCCTCGGCGGTGGAGCGGGGGAACTCGGCGATGGGCTGGCCATTCACCGGCGAGGTGTTGGTGAAGTACTGACCCTTCACCGGCGGGACGAATTCGCCGCCGATGTAGTTGCCGTAGCGCGCCTTGAACGAAACGATGGCGCCTTCGCTACCGGGATGGGCATAACGCATGGTCGGATCTCCTGGGTCTTGTGCTTGTTGGGGAGGACGTTGAACAAGCGTAGAGCAAGGGCCGGGCCATGCCAGTGAAAGGCACGCCGCGCATGGGCTGGACGGGCAACGGGCGATGCTCCGGAAAGCGCGCTGTTGCGCCGCTGGCACAGTGCCGGGTGACACTTTGTCCCGTTTTCGTGACAGTCGTGACCTGACGGTCGGCCAGGCGTTGCATTGGGCTGGCGCGTGGGGGATGCTGTCCTGCGTTCCATCGCTTTCTGTAGGAAGAGAAAGGTCCTGCAAGACTTCGTTGGAATTCGGGGCTGCCTCCCCGTCCCCAAGCGGAGAACAACAAGAATGCGCGCCAACGATTTGAGCCGCCACGCCCGCCAGGTCATGACCGTGGCCGAGGGCAAGGCCCCCGCCGGTGCCCCCGGCGCGGACCCATCGATCGCCCGCTCCTGGATGCGCTGCCTGGAGCAATACCACCTCGACCCGGCGCAGCCCATGGCGCCGGCCGTGCTGGAGCACGCGCGCATGCTCGAAGTCCGCGAGCGCCACCGCCAGGTGCTGGAGATCGCCAGCGACGAGATGAACAGCCTGCACCAGCAGCTGTCCGGCGCCGGCCATGCGGTGCTGCTCACCGATTCCCGCGGGGTGATCCTCAACTGCGTCAGCGAAGCCGCGGAGCGGCGCACCTTCGAGCAGGCCGGGCTGTGGCTCGGCGCCGACTGGAGCGAAGCCCGCGAAGGTACCAACGGCATCGGCACCTGCCTGGTGGAGCGCCAGGCGCTGACCATTCACCAGGACGAACATTTCCGCAGCCGCCACACCGGCCTGACCTGCTCGGCCAGCCCGGTGTTCGACCCGCAGGGCGAACTGCTGGCGGTGCTCGACGTTTCCTCCGCGCGCCGCGACGTGTCGCGGCAGAGCCAGTTCCACACCATGGCGCTGGTCAACCTCTCGGCCAAGGCCATCGAGAGCTGCTACTTCCTGCGCCATTTCGAGGACCAATGGCTGCTGCGCTTCCACCTGCAACCCGACGGCCTCGGGTTGTTCAGCGAAGGCATGCTGGCCTTCGGCGGCGACGGGCGCATCCGCGCGGCGAACCAGAGCGCCATCAACCTGCTCGGCAGCCGCCGGGAAAGCCTGATCGGCCGCTCGCTGGAGCAGTGCTTCGATTGCCGGCTGGACGACCTGTTCAGCCGCGCCGACCCGCATCCCAACGCCAGCTGGCCGCTGCGCACCCACGCCGGGCGCACCCTGTATGCGCTGCTGCGCGGCAAGCGGCCCATCGCCGCCGCGCCGGTCCTGCCACGCGCGCCTCTGGCGAAAGGCTTGTGTATCGACGACCCGCAACTGGCCCACGATTTCCGCCGTGCGCTGAAGGTCTACGCCCACGACGTGCCGCTGCTGCTGCAGGGCGAGACCGGCACCGGCAAGGAGGCTTTCGCCCGCGCCGTGCATCTGGGCGGCGAGCGCGCCGGCAAGAGCTTCGTCGCGCTGAACTGCGCGGCGATTCCCGAAACCCTGATCGAGAGCGAACTGTTCGGCTACCGCGGCGGCAGCTTCACCGGTGCGCGCAAGGAAGGCATGCGCGGCAAGCTGCAGCAGGCCGATGGCGGCACGCTGTTCCTCGACGAGATCGGCGACATGCCGTTGGCGCTGCAGACCCGCCTGCTGCGCGTGCTGGAAGAGCGCCAGGTGGTGCCCATCGGCGGCGAACCGCAGGATGTGGATATCCGCCTGATCAGCGCCAGCCACCGTGACCTGGAAGCACTGGTAGCCGCCGGGCAGTTCCGCGAAGACCTCTACTACCGCCTCAACGGCCTGGTGGTTGCGCTGCCGCCGCTACGCGAGCGCGAAGACCGCTGCGCACTGCTCGACCATCTGCTGGCCGAGGAGAGCAAGGGCTGCAGCGTGCGCCTGGACGACGACGTGCGTCGGCACCTGCTGGACTTCCCCTGGCCGGGCAACGTGCGCCAGTTGCGTAACGTGCTGCGCACGCTCTGTGCACTGTGCGACGGCGGCCGCATCCAGATGGCCGACCTGCCGCCGGACCTGCGCCGCGCGCCGGCTGCCGCCGCGGCTCCGGTCGCCTTGGCCGGGGAGGGCGGTGACACCCTTGGCGCTGCCGAACGCAACGCGCTGCTGGAGGTGCTCGAAGCGCAGCGCTGGCACATCAGCCGTGCCGCGCAGCAGCTGGGCATCAGCCGCAATACCCTGTACCGCAAGCTCAACCGCCACGGCCTGAGCCGGAAAAGCCTCTCGTAGGATGGGTGGAGCGCAGCGATACCCATGCTGACCCGGTTCCCGGAATCGATGGGTATCGCTTCGCTCCACGCCATCCTACGTATCGTTCCCGTGACGACTTTCCCCGGCCTGCGGGAACCGCCTCCCCACCTCGTCGTCTGATGCCCCGGCGGCGGGCCGCGCGGGGGTGCGCTGTGCTACTCTGCCGCCCATTCGAAGTGCCTTCAAAGGCTTGATTGCAGGAGTCTGCATGCATATCCACATCCTCGGCATCTGCGGCACCTTCATGGGGTCGCTGGCCGTCCTGGCCAAGGAACTGGGCCACCGCGTGACCGGCTCCGACGCCAACGTCTACCCGCCCATGAGCACCCAGCTGCAAGCCCAGGGCATCGAGCTGATGCAGGGCTACGACCCCGCGCACCTGGAGCCGGCACCGGACCTGGTAGTGGTCGGCAACGCGCTGTCGCGCGGCAACCCGGCAGTGGAATACGTGCTGAACAAGGGCCTGCCCTATGTCTCCGGCCCGCAGTGGCTGGCCGACCACGTGCTGCAGGGCCGCTGGGTCCTGGCGGCCGCCGGCACCCACGGCAAGACCACCACCAGCAGCATGCTGGCCTGGGTCCTGGAGCACGCCGGCATGAGCCCGGGCTTCCTGATCGGCGGCGTGCCGCAGAACTTCGGGGTCTCCGCGCGCCTGGGCGGCACTCCGTTCTTCGTGGTCGAGGCCGACGAGTACGACAGCGCCTTCTTCGACAAGCGCTCCAAGTTCGTCCACTACCACCCGCGCACGGCGATCCTGAACAACCTGGAGTTCGACCACGCGGACATCTTCCCCGACCTCGCGGCCATTGAGCGGCAGTTCCACCACCTGGTGCGGACCATCCCCGGCGAAGGCCTGGTCATCCACCCGACGTCCGAGACCGCACTCAAGCGTGTGATCGACATGGGCTGCTGGACGCCTGTGCAGACCACCGGCGAAGGCGGCCAGTGGCAGGCGCGTCTGCTCAGCGAAGACGGCTCGCACTTCGAGGTGCTGTTCGACGGCAAGGCCCAGGGCACCGTGGACTGGGAACTGACCGGCCAGCACAACGTTGCCAACGCCCTGGCTTGCCTCGCGGCGGCCCGCCATGTCGGCGTGGTGCCGGAGCTGGGTTGCGCCGCGCTGTCGGCCTTCAAGAGCGTCAAGCGGCGCATGGAGAAGGTCGCGGAAGTGCAGGGCGTGACCATCTATGACGACTTCGCCCACCACCCGACTGCCATTGCCACCACCCTCGACGGCCTGCGCAAGCGCGTCGGCGATGCCAAGGTGATCGCCGTGGTCGAACCGCGCTCCAACTCCATGAAGCTCGGTGCCCACCGCGACGGCCTGCCGGAGTCCGTGGTGCAGGCCGACAACGTGTTCTGGTACGCGCCGCCGAACCTCGGCTGGGACCTGGCGGCCACCGTCGCCAGTTCCACGGTGCCCACGCAAGTGTGCGATTCGCTGGAAGCCATCATCGAGGGCGTGAAGGCCATCGCCACGCCGGGCACCCAGGTAGTGGTCATGAGCAACGGCGGATTCGGCGGCCTGCACGGCAAGCTGGCCAAGGCGCTGGAGGGCTGAACATGGCCGGAGCCGAACGCGTCACCCTCGCCATGACCGGCGCCTCGGGCGCCCAGTACGGCCTGCGTCTGCTCGACTGCCTGGTGCAGGAAGACCGCGAGGTACACTTCCTGATCTCCAAGGCCGCGCAACTGGTGGTGGCCACCGAGACCGACGTGACCCTGCCGAGCAAGCCGCAGGCGATGCAGGCTTTCCTGAGTGAATACACCGGCGCCGCGCCGGGGCAGATTCGCGTGTACGGCAAGGAAGACTGGATGGCCCCGGTGGCCTCCGGTTCCGGCGCGCCGAGTGCGATGGTGGTGGTGCCCTGCTCGACGGGGACGCTCTCGGCGATTGCCACGGGCGCCTGCAACAACCTCATCGAACGCGCCGCCGACGTGGCGCTGAAGGAGCGCCGCCAGCTGATCCTGGTGCCGCGCGAGGCGCCGTTCTCCAGCATCCACCTGGAGAACATGCTCAAGCTGTCCAACCTGGGCGCGGTGATCCTGCCGGCCGCTCCGGGCTTCTATCACCAGCCGCAGACGGTCGACGACCTGATCGACTTCGTCGTCGCGCGCATCCTCAACCAACTGGGTATTCCCCAGGACATGCTGCCGCGCTGGGGCGAACACCATCTTGTCAGCGACGAATAAGCTTCTCGCCGCCCTGTTGCTGTTGCAACTGGGCGGTTGCGCCACCGTGAAGACCCTCAACGACAGCCGCCCCGGCGATCCGCTGATCTATGCCGGCACCCGGCTGGACTGGTATTCGCTCAATGGCGGCTGCTGCCCGAAGGACCACTTCGGCACCGACGCGCCGGCCTACCCCGGTCTCGACCTGCCCGGCAGCGCGCTGCTGGATACCTTGCTGCTGCCGCTGTCGATTGCCGCAGAGCTGGGCGTCGGCCTGCAGGTGTGGGGCGGGAACTGATCCGCTACTGCTGAACGTCAAGGGATACCCATCCTACGAGAGCATGCGTATCCAGGGCTGTCCCGCGCAGAACGGTGGGCTTGCCTGTAGGAACGGGCCGCGCCCGCGACCGCGGACAAAGTCCGCGTTCACTTGAGCGCACATTGCGACCGGGTGGATGGACACTCTCTGCAAGGGCGCCTGCCGGCGCCTTCGCGGGCATGGCCCGCTCCTGCAGGGTGTTCCACTGGACGGCGGGTTACTTGCCCAGCTTGCGCAGTTCGTCCGACTCGACGATACGCACGCCCTTGCCCGGTTCCAGGGCCAGGCGCCACAGCGCACGGGCCAGGGCGATGGCTTCGATGCCGTGGAGCTTGCCCGGCAGGATGCGCGAGAACGGCGCGGCGAGCAGTTCGGCCAAGCGGACTTCCTCGCGCTGCCCCAGCAGCAGCGACGGCCGCGCGATGGTCAATTGCTGCCAGCCTTGCTGGCGCAGCGCATCTTCCAGTTCGCCCTTGGTCCGGCTGTAGAAGATCGATGACTTGCTGTCCGCGCCCAGCGCGCTGACCACGATGTAGTGCCGGGCGCCCAGGGCCAGGCCGCGCTCGCCCAGGGCCAGCGGCAGGTCGAAATCGACGCTGCGGAAGGCCTCTTCGGAGCCCGCTTCCTTGAGTGTGGTGCCCAGGCAGCAGAATAGGGTGTCCACCGGCGTGGTCAGGTGCGGGATGAGCTCAGCCAGCGGGCCGATGGGATTGTCCAGGCGTGGGTGCTCCGCCAGCTTCCTTCGGGCCGGGGCGATGACGCGCTTGACCGTGGGCTCGTTGAGCATGCGGTCGAGCAGATGCTCACCGGTCAGGCCGGTGGCGCCAGCTAGCAGGATATTCGTCGGTTTCGAGTACATCTGTGTTTCCCCTCTGACACACCTTCCAGCTTAGTTCTCGCCCTGTCCTTTTGCCTGCGCATCGTTGCTGCCGAGCGCCAGGGCTCCGTGCGTCTGTTGCGCACGCAGGGCCTGCCAGCGAGTAATGACCGCATCCGGCGCCCAGAGTTGCGGTTCCGATGGCTCGAACTCTTCCTCCTTCTCGCGCTTGGCCACGGTGGCGCTGGCCAGCTTGAACGCCTGCCTGAGGTCGTCGGTCTGCTGGAAGGCCTTGGCAAAGAGCGCATCGCCGAAGTAGGTGAAGTCGGCCTCCTCGGAGCAACCGAAGGACACTCGGTCGCTGCGCGCGGCGGTCATGATCAGGGTCTTGTCGTCCTTGAGCGCGGGGATGAAGCCGCCGCTGTAGCAGGCGGAGATCACCAGCACCTTGGTGCGGTCCTTGAGCGGGGCGAGCAGGTTGGCCAGTTCGCTGGCCGGCAGGTCGTCGAGCTTCAGGCCGGGCATGTCCAGCACCAGTTGGTGGTCATGGGAGCCGTGGCTGGTCAGGTAGATGAACACCAGGTCTTCCGGGCCGCTGCGCTGCGCGATGGTGCGCAGGGTGCGGGCGAGGGTTTCGCGGGTGGCCATGGGACGGTCGGCGAGGTGATCGCGGTGGTTCACCAGGCGCACCACGCCGCGCGCACCAAAGCGGTCACCGAGCAGGTTGGCGACGTAATCGGCCTCGCGCAGGAACACGCTCTGCTTGCCGTCGCCGCCCAGGCTGACGCCATAGAGCTCGATTGCCGGGGTGGACTGCGGGACCGCGGCCAGGGCTTTCTCCAGCATGGCGCCCTGTTCCAGCAAGCCGACTTCCAGCGGATTGGGCAGTGTTTTGCCGGCGGCGTCCTGGCGCAACTGGCCGGCGCTCCAGGTGCCTTTCTGCACGCTGCCGTCATGGCGGGTGAGGGTGCCGGCGCCGGAGTACTCGCCACGGGCGAAGCCGCCGCTGTAGGTCTGGCCGTCGGCCCTGGTCAGGGTGCCCTGGCCGTCGAAGCGCCAGAAACGGAAGTCGCCCTTGTAGCGGCTGCCATCGGCGCCGATGAACTCGCCCGGCCCGCTCAGCGCGCCGGCCTTGAAGCGGCCGAACCAGACATCGCCGTCAGCGTTCTGGAAGCGTCCGGTGCCGTCGAACTGGTCGTTGCGGAACTCGCCGGCGTACTGGTCGCCCGCATCGTCGCGGAAGATGCCCTTGCCTTCGAGCACGCCGTTCTTGAACGGGCCGCTGTACTGGTTGCCGAGGCTGTCGCGGCGGGCCCCTTCACCGTTGGCTTCACCACGGGAGAAGGCGCCCTGGTGGCGGGTGCCATCGGCTTGTTCGAGGCTGCCCAGGCCCTCGTAGCGACCCTTGCGGAAGCCGCCGCTGTAGGTGGTGCCGCCCTGGGAAATCCGCCCTTCGCCGTCGAACTCGCCGCGCTTGAACTGGCCCTCGTAGAAGCTGCCGTCGGCGTACTGCAGGCGGCCACGCCCTTCGAACAGGCCGTCGCGGAACTCGCCTTCATAGCTCGTGCCGTTGCCGTCGTTCCACTTGCCCTGGCCGCTCTGCAGGCCCTTGTCGAAGCCGCCCTCGTACCAGGCGCCGTTGCTGTAATCCAGCCGCCCGGGCCCTTGCAACTGGCCGTTCACCAGCTCGCCACGGTAGCGCGCGCCGTCGGGCAGGCGGGCATCCGGGGGCGTTAGCGGTTCGCCTTCGCCGCAGGCAGTCAGGAGCAGGGCAAGGCTCAAGGGCAGGAGTTGGCGTGGCATCGGGACTCTCGAATCGACGGTGGGGCGCAGAGTGAGTGTGACGTAAAAAAGCCCGCGGACGCGGGCTTTTTTCTCAGCGCTGTGCCAGAGCCGTCAGACGAAGCACAGGCTCAGCGATTCGGCGATGTAGGCCGGCTTGGGCAGGCCTTCGATCTCCAGGGTGCAGCGGGCCTTGATCAGCCACTGGCCGGGGTTCTTCTCGGTGATGTCGGTGATGGTCACCTGCAGGCGCACGCGCGAATCCACCGGTACCGGCTGGATGAAGCGCACGCTGTCCAGACCGTAGTTGACCACCATCTTGGGGTTCTCCGGCAGGACCAGCAGGCCCTCGCAGAGCTTGGGGATCAGCGACAGCGACAGGAAGCCGTGGGCGATGGTGCCGCCGAAGGGCGTCTTCTTCGCCTTTTCCGGGTCGACGTGGATGAACTGGTGGTCCTCGGTGCACTCGGCGAACTGGTTGATGCGCTGTTGATCGACGGTGATCCACTGCGAATGGCCCAGGTCCTTGCCGATGTAGTCCTTCAGTGCGCTTACGGGTACGAATGCCATGTTTCCTCCGGGGATATCGTTGTTCTTCTAATGCGGCCTGCGTAAGAGTCCGACAACAGATCAGCATGGGGTCCGCGGCCGGTCAAGCCGCAGCGGCATTCATGCTTTGGGCGAATGCCGAGCCATAGCGGTCGCCGGGCGGGCATAATGGCGGCTCCTTGCGCTGGAGATGCTCCCTGATGTTGCTACGCGGCCTGACCTGGCTGGTGCTGTTCCAACTGCTCGGCACGGGCCTGAATGCTCTCATCCTGCACATGATTCCCGGCCCCATCATTGGGCTGGTGCTGCTGTTCGCCTTCCTGGTGTGGAACGGCGAGGTGAGCAAGCCGGTGAACGAGGCGGCCGCCTCGCTGCTGCGCTACCTGCCGTTGCTGCTGGTGCCGGCGGCGGTGGGCGTGATGGCCTACGCGAAGCAGATCGCCGCGGACTTCTGGGCCATCGCCGGCGCCCTGGCGCTGTCGCTGCTGGTGTCCTTCGTGTTCGCCGGCTGGCTGATGCAGAAGCTCATCGACCGCCAGCGCAAGCAGAAGGAGGGCGCGTGATGTTCGACTGGCAAGGCGCGCTGAACTCCGTCATCCACCATCCGCTGTTCTGCGTCGGCGTCACCCTGGGTGCCTACCAGCTGGCCCTGGCCGCCTACGAGCGCACGCGCTGGGTGTTCCTGCAGCCGGTGCTGGTGTCGATGCTGATGGTCATCGCGGTACTGCTGGCCTGCGGCATCGACTACGCGGAATACAGCAACAGCGCCAAGGTGCTGACCATCCTGCTCGGTCCCGCTACCGTCGCGCTGGCGGTGCCGCTGTTCCTCAACCTCAAGCGCATCCGCCAGCTGTTCTGGCCGACCCTGATCACCCTGCTGGTCGGCGGCCTGTTCGCCACTGCACTGGGCATCGGCCTGGGCTGGCTGTTCGGCGTCGACCACGAGTTGCTGATGAGCCTGGCGCCCAAGTCGGTGACCTCACCGATCGCCATGCTGGTGGCCAGCCAGATCGGCGGCGTGGCGGCCCTGGCGGCGGTGTTCGTGCTGATCACCGGCGTGCTCGGCGCCATCCTCGGCCCGGAGCTGCTGCGCCGCTGCGGTGTGCATCACCCGGCTGCGCAGGGTATGGCGCTGGGCATGACTGCCCACGCCGTGGGCACTTCCCGCGCCCTGCAGGAGGGCGAGGAATGCGGAGCCTTCGCCGCCCTGGCCATGAGCCTGATGGGCGTGGCCACCGCTGTGCTGCTACCGTTGGCGGTAGCGCTGATCGCCTGACGAATCGACGGAGTGTCCATGAGTTTCCCGCTGTTCCCCCTCAACACCGTGCTGTTTCCCGGCTGCCGCCTCGACCTGCAGATCTTCGAGGCGCGTTACCTGGACATGATCGGCCGCTGCATGAAGCAGAACGGCGGATTCGGCGTGGTGGCCATCGTCGAGGGAGGGGAGGTCGGCGATGCGCCGGAGCGTTACAGCCTGGTCGGCTGCGAGGCGCATATCCGTGACTGGCAGCAACGTCCCAACGGCCTGCTGGGCATCCGTGTCGAAGGTGGGCGGCGTTTCCGCGTGCTCTCCGCCAACGTGCAGACGGACCAGTTGACGGTGGCCGAAGTGGAGTGGCTGGACGAGCAACCCGACCAGCCGCTGACCAAGGAGCATGACGACCTCGCCGCGCTGCTCGAGGCGCTGTCCATGCACCCGATGGTTTCCGCGCTGGAGATGGGCGGGGAGGTCAACGGCCAGCAGGCACTGGCCTGCCAGCTCGCCTACCTGCTGCCCTTCGAGCGCGACCAGAAGCAGGTGCTGCTGGAGATGGACGACCCCACCGTGCGCCTGGCGCGCATCCAGGTACTGCTGGAGCAGTTGCAGGGCGACTTCGTCGCCTGACACGCTGGCTCACCCTGCACTCCGCCGCACACTGTAGGAGCGGGCCATGCCCGCGAAGGCGCCGACAGGCGCCGTTGCCGGGAATGCCCATTCAACCCGTCGGTGCGGTGTGATCATGGAAACGCGGACCTTGTCCGCGATCGCGGGCATGGCCCGCTCCTACAGGGATACATCGGCGCGCCGATTGGTCCGCAGAAGCACAAGGCCCGCGAATGCGGGCCTTGTGTTTTTACGGATAGGGCCAGCGATCAGAACGAATCGCCCGGCACCCGTACCCAGCCTTCCATCAGGATGCGCGAGCTGCGGCTCATGATGGCCTTGGTCACGGTCCATTCGCCGTTTACCTGCCTGGCCTCGGCGCCCACGCGCAGGGTGCCGGAGGGGTGGCCGAAGCGTACCGCGCTGCGCTCGCCACCGCCGGCGGCGAGGTTCACCAGGGTGCCGGGGATGGCCGCGGCGGTGCCGATGGCCACGGCGGCGGTGCCCATCATGGCGTGGTGCAGCTTGCCCATGGACAGCGCGCGCACCAGCAGGTCGACGTCGCCGGCCTGGACTTCCTTGCCGCTGGAGGTGACGTAGTTCTTCGCCGGCGCGACGAAGGCGATCTTCGGCGTGTGCTGGCGGGTCGCGGCTTCTTCCGGGGTCTTGATCAGGCCCATGCGCAGAGCGCCGGCGATGCGGAATTTCTCGAAGCGCGCCAGTTGCTCGGGGTCGCCATTGATCGCTTCGCGCAGTTCGGCGCCGGTGTAGCCGATGTCCTGGGCGTTGACGAAAATGGTCGGGATGCCGGCGGTGATCATGGTCGCCTTGAAGGTACCGATGCCGGGGACTTCCAGGTCGTCCACCAGATTGCCGGTGGGGAACATGGCACCGCCGTCTTCACCGTCGTCGGACGGGTCGAGGAACTCCAGCACGATTTCGGCGGCGGGGAAGGTCACGCCGTCCAGCTCGAAGTCGCCGGTCTCCTGCACCTGGCCGTTGGTGACGGGCACGTGGGCGATGATGGTCTTCTGGATATTCGCTTGCCAGATGCGCACTACGCAGGTGCCGTTGTCCGGGATGCGCGACGGGTCGACCAGGCCGGCGTGGATGGCGAAGGAGCCGGCGGCGGTGGAGAGGTTGCCGCAGTTGCCGCTCCAGTCGACGAAGGCCTTGTCGATGGAAATCTGCCCGTAGAGGTAGTCGACGTCGTGGTCCGGCTGGGTGCTTTTCGACAGGATCACGCACTTGCTGGTGCTGGAGGTCGCGCCGCCCATGCCGTCGATGTGCGCGCTGTACGGATCGGGGCTGCCGATCACGCGCATGAACAGCTGGTCGCGGGCCGCGCCGGGCACCTGGCAGCGCTCGGGCAGGTCCTGCAGGCGGAAGAACACGCCCTTGCTGGTGCCGCCGCGGATGTAGGTGGCGGGGATCTTCACTTGGGGTACGTGGGGCATGGGGTACGGTCCTGACAGATCAGTTGCAGGAGCGGACCATGCCCGCGACATCCCCGCGCGGAGGCCGATCGCGGGCATGGCCCGCTCCTACAGGGTTCGATCCGGCACGCCGCGAGGCGTGCCGGAGCCTTCACATCACGCCACGGACGACTCGAGGAAGTCCTTGGCGAAGCGCTGCAGCACGCCGCCGGCGTTGTACACCTTCACTTCGGCGGCGGTATCCAGGCGGCAGGTGACCGGGACTTCGACCACTTCACCATTGCGGCGATTGACCACCAGGGTCAGGTTGCAGCGCGGCGAGACGTCGCCCTTGATGTCGTAGGTCTCGGTGCCGTCCAGGCCCAGGGTCAGGCGGGTGGTGCCCGGCTTGAACTCCACCGGCAGCACGCCCATGCCCACCAGGTTGGTGCGGTGGATGCGCTCGAAGCCTTCGGCCACGATCACTTCCACGCCCGCCAGGCGAACGCCCTTGGCCGCCCAGTCGCGGGACGAGCCCTGGCCGTAGTCGGCGCCGGCCACGATGATCAGGTTCTGCTTGCGGTTCATGTAGGTTTCGATGGCTTCCCACATGCGCATCACCTTGCCTTCCGGTTCCACGCGGGCCAGCGAGCCCTTCTTCACTTCCCCGTTGACCACGGCCATTTCGTTGACCAGCTGCGGGTTGGCGAAGGTGGCGCGCTGGGCGGTCAGGTGGTCGCCGCGGTGGGTGGCGTAGGAGTTGAAGTCCTCCTCCGGCAGGCCCATTTTCGCCAGGTATTCGCCGGCCGCGCTGTCCAGCAGGATGGCGTTGGACGGCGACAGGTGATCGGTGGTGATGTTGTCCGGCAGGATCGCCAGCGGCAGCATGCCCTTGAGCGTGCGCTCGCCGGCCAGCGCGCCTTCCCAGTACGGCGGGCGGCGGATGTAGGTGGACATCGGGCGCCAGTCGTACAGCGGGCTTTCCGCTTCCTGCACGCTGCCCAGGTCGAACATCGGGATGTAGACCTGCTTGAACTGCTCGGGCTTCACACTCGCCGCGACGATGGCGTCGATCTCTTCGTCGGACGGCCAGAGGTCCTTCAGGGTGACGGGGTTGCCGTCCTTGTCGGTGCCCAGCGGGTCCTGCTCGATGTCGAAGCGCACGGTGCCGGCGATGGCGTAGGCGACCACAAGCGGCGGCGAGGCGAGGAAGGCCTGCTTGGCGTACGGGTGGATACGCCCGTCGAAGTTGCGGTTGCCCGAGAGCACGGCAGTGGCGTACAGGTCGCGGTCGATGATCTCTTTCTGGATCACCGGGTCCAGCGCGCCGGACATGCCGTTACAGGTGGTGCAGGCATAGGCGACGATGCCGAAGCCGAGCTTCTCCAGTTCCGGCAGCAGGCCGGCTTCTTCCAGGTACAGCTTGGCGACCTTCGACCCAGGAGCGAACGACGTCTTCACCCACGGCTTGCGGAGCATGCCCAGCGCATTGGCCTTCTTCGCCACCAGGCCGGCGGCGATGACGTTGCGCGGGTTGGAGGTGTTGGTGCAGCTGGTGATGGCGGCGATGATCACCGCGCCGTCGGGCATCAGGCCCTGGGCTTCTTCACCCTTGCCTTCCTGCAGCTTGGCTTCGTCGGCGATGCCGCGCTCGGCCAGTGCCGAAGTCGGCAGGCGGCGATGCGGGTTGGACGGGCCGGCCATGTTGCGCACGACGCTGCCCAGGTCGAACTCCAGCACGCGTTCGTACTCGGCGGTTTCCAGAGCGCTGCTCCACAGGCCGAGGGTCTTCGCGTAGTTCTCCACCAGCTCCACCTGCTCGGGCTCGCGGCCGGTGAGCTTGAGGTAGTCGATGGTCTGGCCGTCGATGTAGAACATCGAGGCGGTGGCGCCGTATTCCGGGCACATGTTGGAGATGGTCGCGCGGTCGCCGATGGTCAGGCTGTCGGCACCCTCGCCGAAGAACTCGACGTAGGCGCCGACCACGCGCTCCTTGCGCAGGAACTCGGTGATCGCCAGGACGATGTCGGTGGCGGTGATGCCCGGCTTGCGCTTGCCGGTGAGCTTGACGCCGACGATGTCGGGCAGGCGCATCATCGACGGGTGGCCGAGCATCACGGTCTCGGCTTCGAGGCCGCCGACGCCGATGGCGATCACGCCCAGGGCATCCACGTGCGGGGTGTGCGAGTCGGTGCCGACGCAGGTGTCGGGGAACGCAATGCCGCCGCGCGCCTGGATCACCGGGCTCATTTTCTCCAGGTTGATCTGGTGCATGATGCCGTTGCCGGCCGGGATCACATCGACGTTCTTGAACGCGGTCTTGGTCCAGTCGATGAAGTGGAAGCGGTCCTCGTTGCGGCGATCCTCGATGGCGCGGTTCTTTTCGAACGCGTCCGGGTCGAAGCCTGCGGCTTCCACGGCCAGCGAGTGGTCGACGATCAGCTGGGTCGGCACCACCGGGTTGACCTTGGACGGATCGCCACCTTTCTCGGCGATGGCGTCACGCAGGCCGGCGAGGTCGACCAGCGCGGTCTGGCCGAGAATGTCGTGGCAGACCACGCGCGCCGGGTACCAGGGGAAGTCGAGGTCGCGCTTGCGGTAGACCAGTTGTTCCAGCGAGGCGGTCAGGTCCGCCGGCTCGCAGCGGCGCACCAGCTGTTCGGCCAGCACGCGGGAGGTGTAGGGGAGCTTGTCCCAGGCGCCGGCCTGGATCGCCTCGACCGCCTCGCGGGCGTCGAAGTAATCCAGCGCGGTGCCGGGCAGGCGCTTGCGGAATTGGCTGTTCACGGTGGCGTTCATAGTTATTTACGGTCCTTGAGCGGCACGAACTTCAGGTCTTCAGGGCCTGTGTAGTTGGCGCTCGGGCGGATGATCTTGCCGTCGATGCGTTGCTCGATGACGTGGGCGGACCAGCCGGCGGTGCGGGCGATGACGAACAGCGGGGTGAACATCGCGGTGGGCACGTCCATCATGTGGTAGCTCACGGCGCTGAACCAATCGAGGTTGGGGAACATCTTCTTGATGTCCCACATGATGGTTTCCAGGCGCTCGGCGATGTCATACATCTTGGTGTTGGACTGCTCGTTCGACAGCTGGTGAGCGACTTCCTTGATCACCTTGTTGCGTGGGTCGGACACGGTGTAGACCGGGTGGCCGAAGCCGATCACGACTTCCTTCTTCTCGACGCGGGCGCGGATGTCGGCCTCGGCTTCGTCCGGGTTGTCGTAGCGCTTCTGGATCTCGAAGGCCACTTCGTTGGCGCCGCCGTGTTTCGGGCCGCGCAGCGCGCCGATGGCGCCGGCGATGCAGGAGAACATGTCCGAGCCGGTGCCGGCGATCACGCGGGAGGTGAAGGTGGAGGCGTTGAACTCGTGCTCGGCGTACAGGTTGAGCGAGGTGTGCATGGCACGCACCCACGACTCGCGGGGCTTCTCACCGTGCAGCAGGTGCAGGAAGTGGCCGCCGATGGAGTCGTCGTCGGTCTCGACGTCGATGCGCTTGCCGTTGTGGCTGAAGTGGTACCAGTAGAGCAGCGCGGAGCCCAGGGAAGCCATCAGCTTGTCGGCGATGTCGCGGGCGCCCGGGTGGTTGTGGTCGTCCTTCTCCGGCGACAGGCAGCCGAGCACGGATACGGCGGTGCGCATCACGTCCATCGGGTGGGCCGAGGGCGGCAGGGTTTCCAGGGCGGCCTTGACGCCGGCCGGCAGACCGCGCAGGGCTTTCAGCTTGGCCTTGTAGCCGGCCAGTTCGGCGGCGTTGGGCAGCTTGCCGTGGACCAGCAGGTGGGCGATTTCCTCGAAGTCGCAGCGGTTGGCGAAATCCAGGACGTCATAGCCACGGTAGTGCAGGTCGTTGCCGGTACGGCCGACGGTGCACAGGGCAGTGTTGCCAGCGGCGGTGCCACTCAGGGCCACGGACTTCTTCGGCTTGAAGCCGGTGGTGGTTTCTGCGGTAGCGCTCATCGCGTGTCTCCTCATCAAATCCGGTTGCTTGTTCTTGTCCCCCGGCATGGGCCGAGGTTTCGGTTCGAATCTGGTTGGCGGATAACGCCTGCGGCGTTATGCGCCCTACGGTGCATCAGGTCTGGCGTAGGGCGAATAACGCGAAGCGTTATCCGCCGTCACAGCCTCATGGTGGATAACGCCAGGGGCGTTATGCACCCTACATAAGGTTCAGGCTCGCGCGCTCACTTCTTGCCAGCAGCGAACAGCGCGTCGAGCTTCTGCTCGAAGGCGTGGTAGCCGATGCGGTCGTACAGCTCGGCACGGGTCTGCATCAGTTCGATCACGTTCTGCTGGTGACCTTCCTCGCGGATCGCGGTGTACACGGCTTCGGCGGCCTTGTTGGCGGCGCGGAAGGCCGACAGCGGATACAGCTGGATGGCCACGCCGACCGAGGCCAGCTCGTCGCGGGTGAACAGCGGGGTGGCGCCGAACTCGGTGATGTTGGCCAGGATCGGCACGTTCAGCGCATCGACGAAGCGCTTGTAGGTCGGCAGGTCGTAGGCGGCTTCGGCGAAGATCGCATCGGCGCCGGCCTCGACGTAGCGCAGGCAGCGCTCGATGGCGGCGTCCACGCCTTCGGCCTGGATGGCGTCGGTGCGGGCGATGAGGAAGAAGTCCGGGTCGGTCTTGGCGTCGGCGGCGGCTTTCACGCGGTCAGCCATTTCCTCGACGGAGACGATTTCCTTGCCCGGACGGTGACCGCAGCGCTTGGCGCCAACCTGGTCTTCGATGTGGGCAGCGGCGGCGCCGGCCTTGATCAGGTTCTTGACGGTGCGCTCGATGTTGAAGGCGCTGGGGCCGAAGCCGGTGTCGATGTCCACCAGCAGCGGCAGGTCGCAGACGTCGGTGATGCGGCGAACGTCGGTGAGCACGTCGTCCAGGGTGTTTATCCCTAAGTCCGGCAGGCCGAGGGAACCCGCCGCCACGCCGCCACCGGAGAGGTAGATGGCCTTGAAGCCGGCGCGCTTGGCCAGCAGGGCGTGGTTGGCGTTGATCGCGCCGATCACCTGCAGCGGCTTTTCTTCGGCAAGGGCTTCACGGAAACGTTGGCCGGCGGTCTTGTTGCTCATTGTTCACCTCGTTCGTTGGCTGTCTTGGCTTGGGCGTCCAGGTAGTGACGCTCCATATTGCGTTTCGAGGCGCCGATGTGACGGCGCATCAGCAACTCGGCCAGTTCGCCGTCACGATCGGCGATGGCATCGAGAATCCGGTGGTGCTCGGAGAAGGCCTGGCGCGGGCGGTTGGGCGTCGCCGAGAACTGCAGGCGGTACATGCGCACGAGCTGGTACAGCTCGCCGCAGAGCATGCGGGTGAGGGTGCGGTTGCCGCTGCCCTGGATGATCCGGTAGTGGAAGTCGTAGTCGCCTTCCTGCTGGTAGTAGCCACGGCCGGCCTGGAACGCCTCGTCGCGTTCGTGGGTGTCGAGCACCCGGCGCAGCTCGTCGATCTCGGCCTGGCTCATGCGCTCGGCGGCGAGACGGCAGGCCATGCCTTCGAGGGATTCGCGGATCTCGTAGAGCTCCAGCAGCTCCTCGTGACTGAGCGAAACCACCCGCGCGCCGACGTGCGGCACGCGCACCAGCAGCTTCTGGCCTTCCAGGCGGTGGATCGCCTCGCGCAGCGGGCCGCGGCTGATGCCGTAGGTGCGCGCCAGTTCCGGCTCGGAAATCTTGCTGCCGGGGGCGATCTCGCCCTTGACGATGGCCGACTGGATCTTGCGGAACACGTGTTCCGACAGGGTCTCGCCGTCGTCGCTGGCAGGAGTGGGGAGAATCAGGCTATCGCTCATGGTGTCGACAATCTTCTTGATGTGCGGCGAAAGCTACCCCTGGAAAAGCCTTCGGTCAATCAAGAACTGATGAATTGTCGACAATCGTCTAATGGGGACCGTTGGTTATGCCGAGGCGGGCGCCTCGCTGGGGGCCGCTGTACGGGAGAATGGTGCGCGAGAATGGCGGATATCCCCTCGTCGGCCGCTGTGCCGGCACGCTGCAGGCCCGCTAGGATCGGGGGAAACGCCGGAAGAACTGCCCATGCAACTCTATGACCGCTATGTGCTGCCCCGACTGATCGACTTCGCCTGTGGCATGGGTGATGTGATGAAGCAGCGTTCGCTGCTGGTGCCCCGTGCGCGCGGGCGGGTGCTGGAGATCGGCATGGGCACCGGCCTGAACCTGTCGTTCTACGATCCGGCGAAAGTGTCGACAATCGTTGGCGTCGACCCGGCGGCGCAGATGCAGAAGCTCGCCCGCAGTCGTGCCGAGGCGATCGGCATTCCGGTGGATATGGTGGCGCTGGAGCTGGGGCAGATTCGTGCCGACGCCGGCAGCTTCGACAGCATCGTCTGCACCTTCACCCTGTGCAGCATCCCCGATGCGGTCGCGGCGCTGAGGGAAATGCGCCGGGTACTCAAGCCCGGCGGCGAATTTCTCTTCTGCGAGCATGGCTTGGCGCCGGATGCCGGCGTGCGCGCCTGGCAGCACCGCCTGACGCCGGTCTGGAAGCCGTTGGCCGGTGGCTGCCACCTGGACCGCGATATGCCGGCGCTGATCGAGTCCGGCGGTTTCCACCTGCGCGAACTGATCCAGGACTACCTGCCGGGGCCGCGGCCAATGACCTACGTCTACCGTGGCATGGCCGACTGAGGTGTGGGCAGGCGGTCGAGCACCTCGATGCTGAGGATGTAGGCGCTGCGCACGTAGAGGTCTTCCGGGCGTTCGAGCAAACCCATGTCCGACTGGCAGTCGTTCATGCGCACCACGAAAGGCGCGTCGCCGTCGCACAGCGCGCTGTAGTCCCCCTGGCTGATCCAGCCCTGGAGCACAGAGGACTCGCGGTTGTGCGCGCGAACCACGACTTCGACCTTGAGCTGATTGTCCATTGCCACGTCACTCCACGGTGGGGAAAAGAGGTGGCAGACCTTAACGTCCGTCCTGAATGGTCTCTGTCAGGTTGTTCTGAATGGCCTGTGGGACTATCCCTGGCGCATCAGGCGACCCGGTCGGCCGGGGTGACGTTGAGGATGTGCGTGCCGCTGAGGAACAGGTCCTGCACCGGGCCGGTGGGGCAGTGGCGGCTCTGGCAATCGCCCAGGCGCACCTCGAAGGGCGCGCGGCCATCTCGCAGGGCGAGGTAATCCTCGCGGCTGATGCGGCCGTGGAGGATGCGTTGCGGGCGGTAGGGAGACCAGGTCTCCACATCGACCCAGAGACTGTCGGGAGCGTGGTTCATGGCGGATGATCCGGCTGAATAGAAGGGCGAGTACTCTAGACAGCGGACCAGCGCCAAATTCATCAGAGCCTTCCGAGATATTTGTAGGAATTTATTTTTGGCTGACTGACGGCCCCGCTTACGGCAAGGCCCGATAGGCTTCGGCCCAGGCTTGGGCGAAGTCCTCGAAGCGTGTCGCCGTGGTGTTGCGAGCCGAGCGCACCTCCTGCGCCCGAACCCGCCCGCTGCTGATCGCCTCGCCCAGCTCTGCGTAGCACGCGGCGACGCTGGCGGAACAACCGGCTTCCCGCAGCGCGGCGGCCAGCTCCGGCGGCGATACCGGCACGTACGGCAGGTCAGGCCGGCCGATGGCGAACCCCAGCAGCCGGGTTGCCTGGGCGTAGCTGATATCGCGCTGGCCGAGTACCTCGCGGGTCACGCGGCCCTGCCAGTCGCGCTCCAGCAGGGCGCAGCTGGCGGCGTCGGCGACATCGCGGCTGGCGACCATCGGTACCGGAACATCCGGCGCCACCGCATCGCTGTAGCAGTCGTAGGCGCGAACGATTTCCAGTGCGCCATACAGGTTCTCGAACAGCGCGCCGGAACGCAGCATCAGCACATCCACCTCCGGCGGCAGCAGGCGCAGTCGCTGTTCCTGGTCATGCATGCTGATGATCGGCCCGGTGCCGGCGGGCACCTCGGCGCCCACGCTGCTCAGGAACACCACCCGGCGCACGCCGCTGGTGCGGATCGCAGAGAGGATCGCCTCGCCCTGGGCAGCCTGCTGCTGGCGGTAGTCCTCGGTATCCGGGCCGTAGGCGAGCAGGGTGTAGACCGCTTCCGAGCCGTGGAAGGCTTCGCTGAGGAAGGCGGCGTCGTGCGGCTCGCCCACGGCGATCTGCGCGCCGGCGGCAGCCAGCGGCGCCAGGCGCTCGGCATCGCGGCCCAGGGCGCGGACGGGTACGCCGGCTTCCAGCAGGGTCTGGCAGATTCTCGAACCGGTGCGGCCGGTGGCTCCCATTATGGTGATCATGGCGGTGTCCTCGCTGTTGGCCGTCCCGCGGCGCCCGCCGTGGGTTCGTTGGCCTGGGTGCAGTCTCCTGCCAGAACGCTGGACGGTTAATGCCTGGAAATCGCCGCTTCATTCTCATTCGTCCAGAAGTGCTGGACGTTGCCGAACTGCCGGACCAGTCTCAGGAGCATGAACACTCCTACCGCCATTCCAGACCTGACCGACGCCTGGGCTTCCACCGATCCCCTGGGCGAGGCCCTGCATTTCCTGCGCATGAGCGGCACCTTCTATTGCCGCTCGGAGTTCAGCGCGCCCTGGGGGTTGGACCTGCCGGCCATGCCACAGTGCCTGATGTTCCATGTGCTGACCGTCGGCGAGTGCTGGCTGGAAGCCGAAGGCGACGAGCCGCGCCGGCTGGCGCCGGGCGATCTGGTGCTGGTGCCCCACGGCGAGGGCCACCGGCTGGTGAGCGCGCAGGGGGAAGCGGCGGCGGGATTGTTCGACCTGCCGCGCGCCTACGCCAGCGACCGCTACGAAGTGCTGCGCCAGGGCGGAGGCGGGGAGACGACGGCGATGATCTGCGGCGCCGTGCGCTTCGACCATCCCGCCGCGCTGCAACTGGTGCGCCTGCTGCCGCGCGTGCTGGAGGCGCAGGTGCGCGATCCCGGCCAGCGCGACTGGCTGATGAGCACCCTGCAATTGATGGAGAACGAGGCACGGGCCATGCGTCCCGGCGGCGAAACGGTGATCACCCGGCTGGCCGACATCCTGGTGATTCAGGCCATCCGCGCCTGGATCGAGCAGGACCCGGCTGCCCAGACCGGCTGGCTCGGCGCCCTGCAGGACCGCCAGTTGGGCCGCGCGCTGAGCCTGATCCACCGTGACCCCGCGCGGGATTGGAGTCTCGCCTCCCTGGCCGGCGCGGCGGCGATGTCGCGCTCCGCCTTCGCTGCGCGCTTCGCCGAAAAGGTCGGCATGCCGGCCATGCACTACGTCACTCGCTGGCGCATGCATGTGGCGCTGAGCTGGTTGCAGGAGCGGGAGATCGCCGTGGCCGAACTGGCCGAGCGCCTCGGCTACCAGTCCGAGGCGGCGTTCAGCCGGGCGTTCAAACGGTTCATTGGCGTGTCGCCGGGGAGCGTGCGGCGCAGCCTGTAGGAGCGCGCCTTGCGCGCGATCGCGGGCATGGCCCGCTCCTACAGGTTGATGCCGGTGCCGACGGTCTGCTGCCCCGTAGGGCGCATAACGCGCCAGCGTTATCCGCCCTACGTCTCTATCGGCGGCAGGCGCGGCCCGCCAAGAGGTGGGTTCAGAGCTGGATATCGTCGCGGATCAGCACGCAGGTGCAGCCGTCTTCGTCTTCGCGCCAGTCGTGGAGGAAGTACATCTGGATCTTGCCGCCGTCCATCACCGCCAGGTAGTCGCCCACTTCCGGGACGAAGAAGGCGGAGGTGCCCGGCTGGGCTTCGCACTCGATGCGGACGCTGAAGAACAGCGCCGGGTCGGCGTCGTCGAAGAAGTCTTCGCGCTCGGCGGCGTCCCATTCCACGGGGGCTTCGAAGGGGCCGAGGAACAGTACCTTGGCGTCGCCCATGTCCAGTTCTTCGGCGTCCGGGTCGTTGTCGTCCGGGCGGTAGACGGTGGCGTCCAGCGCGTTGCTGTCGGCGAGGATGGCCTGGCGCGAGGCCATGCGCTGCTGCGGGTCGACGCCGGCATCGGCGCAGAGCTGGTTCCAGAGGGTTTCGGCTTGGGTGGACATGATGGCTCCCGCTCGTGCGGCCGGTTCAAAGGCCGATAGTGTCCGGGACGGCGGGGCAGAGATCAACGCCCTGCGTCAGCGCGACCGAGGTCGTGCTGGCGCATCACGATTCGCTCAGCGCGCGCTGATGCGGGTGCGCATCTGGTCCATGCGTTCGATCAGGCTGTCGACTTCCTGCTTGAACAGGTCGAGGAAATCGGTCGGCTCGCAGCTTTCCACCTCGTAGCCGTCGTACAGCGCGAGGCTGCCGTCGGCGCGGAAGCCGTAGTAGCGCGGATCGCTCTGGACCTTGAGCACCGGCACGAAGTCCTCGATGCCCTGGCTGCGGACTTCGGCCAGCTGCACGCTCAGGCTCAGCCACTCGGGGATGTCCTCGGCCAGCCCGAACACCAGCAGGCCGCGCCAGAAGGTCCAGGCCGGACCGACGTCGAAGGCCTTGGCGGCAGGCCAGGACTCCTCCCGTGCGGTGATGTACAGGCCACCGAGTCTGGAGAGGGTCAGCAGGCGGAAGACCTCCGGCAGGGCGAAGCCCAGTTCCGCCTCAAAGCGCTCCAGGGCGGCGGGCTCGGCCTTGCCGGCCACCACTTCGAAGTGCTCGATCTCGATGGGTTCGAGAATCTTCCAGATATCTTGCAGCAGAGCGTCTTCAGTCATTGCCAATCCTTTTCCGAGTGACTGTCAGTTGTGTGCGAGGCGCGCCGTCACAGGCCGTACTTCTTCACCTTGTCGAACAGCGTGGTCTTGGCCATGCCCAGTGCGTGCGCGGCCTGGCTGAGGTTGCCGGCGTGGCGTTCGAGGGCGGTGGACAGCAGGCTCTTCTCGAAGGCTTCCACGGCCTCGGCGAAGCGCGGTTCGCCGGAGTCCGAGCCGAGGTTGCCGCCGGCCAGTACCGGCAGGCCGAGGGCGAAACGTTCGGCGACGTTGCGCAGCTCGCGCACGTTGCCCGGCCAGTCGTGGGCCATCAGGGTGGCGGCGGTGGCGTTGTCGATGGCCGGAGCCGGCCGGTCGAAGCGCAGGGAGGACTGCTGCAGGAAATGCTCGAAGAGCATCAGGATGTCTTCGCGGCGTTCGCGCAGCGGCGGCAGGTTCAGGGTGATGACGTTGAGGCGGTAGTAGAGATCGCTGCGGAAGCTGCCTTCGCGGCCCATGGCGGCGAGGTCGGATTTGGTCGCGGCGATCACCCGGCAGTCCACGCGGATCAGTTCGTTGGAGCCCAGGCGTTCCAGCTGCTGTTCCTGCAGCACGCGCAGCAGCTTGATCTGCAGGTTCAGCGGCATGCTCTCGATCTCGTCGAGGAACAGGCTGCCGCCGTCGGCGTGCTCGATCTTGCCGATCCGCCGCTTGCCGGCGCCGGTGAAGGCATGGGCCTCGTGGCCGAAGATTTCGCTGTCGATCAGGCTTTCCGGCAGGCCACCGCAGTTGAGCGCGACGAAGGGTTTGGGCTGGCGCCGGCTGGAGTCGTGCAGGCAGCGTGCGACCAGTTCCTTGCCGGTGCCGGTCTCGCCTTCGATGAGCACGTTGGCGGAAGTGTCGGCGACATTGGCGATCAGTTCGCGCAGCGCCTGCATGGCCGGCGAGCGGCCGATCAGCCGGCTCTCCAGGGCCTGCTTGCCGGCGAGCTGGCGCCGCAGCTGGCTGACTTCGCGGGTCAGCGCGCGCTGGGCGAGGGCGCGGCGCGCGGTGTCCACCAGCTTCTCGGGGGAGAAGGGTTTCTCCATGAAGTCGTAGGCGCCGTCGCGCATGGCCTTGACCGCCATGGCGATGTCGCCGTGGCCGGTGATCAGCACCACCGGCAGGCTGGGGTCGAGCGTCTTGAGTTTCTCCAGCAGTTGCAGGCCGTCCATGCCGGGCATGCGGATGTCGCTGACGACGATGCCGGGGAAGTCGACGCCGACCTTCTTCAGCGCTTCCTCGGCGCTGCCCACACTGTCGGTCTCGATGTCTTCCAGGGCCAGCGCCTGCTGGCAGCCGAGGCGCACGTGGGGGTCGTCCTCGACGATCAATACGCGCAGGGAAGGGTCGCTCATGCGGGTGTCTCCATGGCGGGCAGCAGCGGCAGGTTCAGCTCGAAGGCGGTGCCGCCGGCCTCCGGGTAGGCCACGCCGAGGCTGCCGCCGGCGGCGGTGGCGAGGCTGGCCGATAGGGTCAGGCCCAGGCCCAGGCCGAGTTCGCCGGGCTTGGTGGTGAAGAAGGGTTCGAACAGGTGCTGGCGCGCATCCTGCGGGATGCCGGGGCCGTTGTCGCGGACCACCAGACGGTAGTGGCCGTCGCCTTCGCTGCGGCCTTCCAGCCAGAGCTGGCGGTCGACCTGCGGGCCCATGGCGTCGAGGGCGTTGGCGATCAGGTTGACCAGGATCTGTTCCAGGCGCGTCTGGTCGATGGCCAGTTGCGCGTCGGGGTAGTCGCGGTGCAGGGTCACCGGCACTTCGGAGAGCCGCCCCTGCAGCACCATCACGGCGGCGTCCACCGCCTTGCTCAGGGTTGCCTGGCCGTGGTCGTCGGCGCGTCGGGCGAAGGCGCGCAGGCTGGCGGTGATGCGGCCCATGCGGTCGACCATTTCGGCGATGGCTTCGAGGTTGCTGCTGGCGACGTCCAGCTTGCCGCGTTCGAGGAAGCGCACGCTGTTGCTCGACAGGGTGCGCAGCGCCGCCAGCGGCTGGTTGAGTTCATGGGCGATGCTGGTGGACATCTGCCCGATCACCGCCAGCTTGCCGGCCTGGACCAGGCGGTCCTGGGCCTTGCGCAGGGTGTCCTCGGCCTGCCGGCGTTCGCGGATCTGCTCGCGCAGGTGCTGGTTGCTGGCGCGCAGGTCGGCGGTGCGGTCGGCGATGCGCCGCTCCAGGGCGTTGTTGGCCTGCTCCAGTGCCTCACGGGCGGCGAGGCGGGTGGCGATGACCTTGCGCCGCTCGTTCCAGGCGATCAGCAGGAAGGCGAACAGGGCGAAGCCGACGGCGGCCAGCACGCCGTGCATCAGTGCTTCGCGGCGCAGGTCGGCCAGTGGAGTGAGCAGGGTGAAGTTCCATGGCGTGTCGCTCAGGCTGCGCGTCTGCATCAGGTAGCTGAGCGGCTTGTGGCTGTCGGCATGCTCGCTGGGCGGGAAGCTGATTTCCTCGACGCCCTCGCCCAGTGGCTGGCGTGACAGTGGCTGCCATTCGTTGAGCGCCCACCAGTAGTACTGCAGGCTGCGGGCGAGGCGTTCCTTGTCCTGGTCGCTGAGCGGGCGCACGGCCTTCAGGCGCAGGGCCGGATCGCTGGAGAGGATGATGATGCCGTTCTCGTCGCTGACGAAGGCTTGCAGGCGCGCCTTCTCCCAGCGTTCTTCGAGGGATTCCATGCGCACCTTGACCACCGCCACGCCGACGATCCTGCCGCCGTGAACCAGGCCGTGGGCGAGGTAGTAACCGGGCTCACCGGTGGTGCTGCCGATGCCGTAGAAGCGTCCGGGGCGGCCGTTCACCGCTTCCTGGAAATAGGCGCGGAAGGACAGGTCTTCACCCAGGTAGCTGTCGGCGTCCTGCCAGTTGCTGGTGGCCAGCACCCGGCCGGAGGTGTCCAGCAGGTACACGGCGCGGCTGCCAGCGCGGCGGTTGAGGCCTTCCAGGTAATGGTTGACGCGGTCGCGGTGCAGCGGCGTCGGGTCCACCAGCAGGCGGCTGACGCTGCCTTCGAGTTCCAGCAGGCTGGGCAGGTAGGTGTAGCGGCTGATCTCGCTTTCCACGCCACGGGCGTGCAGTTCCAGCTGGCGTTCGCCGGTCTCGATCAGGGTGCGGGTGCCGGCGCCTTCGCTGATCAGGTAGCCGCCATAGCCGAAGCCCAGGGTGAGCAGGAGCAGGAGGAAGGGCAACAGGTAGTTGCGCACGAGGCGTGGCTTCACGGTGAGCGGCGGCGGCAGTGGGCTGGAAGCGCATTGCAGCACAGTCGCCGGGGCCGAACCAGCCCAACGCCGGGGGGCGGCGATGGACTGGCTCGGGTACCACACGGTGCGCGTCCGCAGGCTTAGGGTTTAACCACCATGCCGACGCCGCGGCCGCGCGGATCGGAGGCGGTTTCCAGAGCCTTGCCGTTCACACGGATGGCCTGGATGTCACCCATGTTCCAACCCTGGTCTTCCAGGGTGTAGCCCATGGCTTTGAGCTCGTCGGCAACCTTGCCGGTGAGCGGCGCGTATGCGTCGTAGTAGATGGTGTCCTTGGGCAGCAACTGGTGATGCACGCGCTGCGCGGCGACGGCTTTTTCCAGGGGCAGCTTGTAGTCGTAGACGTTGTTCAGCACCTGGAAGATCGAGGTGAAGATCCGCGAGCCGCCGGGGGTGCCCAGCACCAGGCTGACGTGGCCGTCGCGGGTGACGATGCTCGGGCTCATGGAGGAGAGCATGCGCTTGCCCGGCTCGATGGCGTTGGCGTCGCTGCCCACTACGCCAAAGGCGTTGGCCACGCCCGGCTTGGAGCTGAAGTCATCCATCTCGTCGTTGAGCAGGAAGCCGGCGCCCTTGACCACCACGCCGCTGCCGAAGTCCCAGTTGAGGGTGTAGGTGTTGCTGACGGCGTTGCCGTCCTTGTCGACGATGGAGAAGTGCGTGGTCTGGTGCGGCTCCAGGCCGGGACGGACTTTCTCGGTGGCCGAGATGGCGTCCGGGTTCACTTCTTTGGCGCGCTTGGCGATGTACTTGGGGTCGGTCAGCTGGGCCACCGGCACCTTGGAGAACTGCGGGTCGCCCAGGTAGTCGGCGCGGTCGGCGAACACGCGCTTCTCGATTTCCGCGAGCAGGTGGATGTATTTGGCGGAGTTCAGCTCCACACCCTTGAAGTCGGCGGCGCGCTGTTCCTTGATGCCGATCAGCTGGGCCAGGGCAATGCCGCCGGAGCTGGGCAGCGGCGCGGTGTAGAGGGTGTTGCCCTGCCAGTCGATGCGCATCGGTTCGCGCCACTTGGCTTGGTAGGTGGAGAGGTCGTCGGCGCTGATCAGGCCGCCGTCCTGCTTCATCTGTGCGATCAGCAGCTTGGCGGTCTCGCCCTTGTAGAAGTCGTCCGGGCCCTTGTCGGCGATGCGCTCCAGGGTCTTGGCCAGCTCGGGTTGCTTGAAGGTCTCGCCCGGCTTCATGGTGCCGAAGTAGTCGCCGAAGTTGGTCTTGCCGTTGAACAGCGCGATGGCGTCCTGGCGGTACTGGTACTGCTGGTCGGCGACCCGGAAGCCGCTCTGCGCGTAGCCGATGGCCGGGGTCAGCAGCTCGCTCCACTTCAGCTTGCCGAAGCGCTTGTGCGCTTCCCACAGGCCCATCACGGTACCCGGCACGCCGGCGGCCTTGGCGCCGACCAGGCTGAGGTTCTCGATCACCTCGCCCTTGTCGTTCAGGTACATGGTCTTGGTCGCCGCCTTGGGGGCGATCTCGCGGTAGTCGAGGAAGTACGGCTTGCCGTCGACATACAGGGTCATGAAGCCGCCGCCGCCGATGTTGCCGGCTTCGGGGTAGGTGACCGCGAGGGTGAAGGCGGTGGCGACCGCGGCGTCGACGGCATTGCCGCCTTTCTTGAGGATCTCGGCGGCGACCTTCGCACCGTACTGGTCGGGGGAGGCGACCGCGCCGCCGTCGAGGGTGACGGCGAACACCGAAGAACTCGCCGCGAGGATCGCGACGCCCAGGGGCAGCTTGCTGAAGTGGAACACGCGCATGGAACTTCCTTATTTATTCTTGTGCTTGCGGTGAGGTTGAACGCCCCGGCGAACCGGGGCCTTCGGGTGAGTCAGAACGGCTGGATCAGTGCGGCAGGATCTTGGCGAGGAACTGCTGGGTGCGCTCGGCGCGGTTCTGCAGGTCGCCGAAGAATTCCTCCTTCGGGCAGTCCTCGACGATCTGCCCGCGGTCCATGAAGATCACCCGGTCGGCGACCTTGCGCGCGAAGCCCATCTCGTGGGTCACGCACATCATGGTCATGCCTTCCTGGGCGAGCTGGACCATCACGTCGAGCACTTCGTTGACCATCTCCGGGTCGAGCGCCGAGGTCGGTTCGTCGAACAGCATGACGATCGGGTCCATCGCCAGCGCGCGGGCGATCGCCACGCGCTGCTGCTGGCCGCCGGAGAGCTGGCCGGGGTGCTTGTGCGCATGGGCCTTGAGGCCGACGCGGTCGAGCAGCTTCATGCCCTTGTCCATCGCCTCTTCCTTGCTCCGCCCCAGTACCTTGCGCTGGGCGATGGTGAGGTTCTCGGTGATGGTCAGGTGCGGGAACAGCTCGAAGTGCTGGAACACCATGCCGACCCGCGAACGCAGTTTCGGCAGGTCGGTCTTGGGGTTGGCGATGGAGGTGCCGTCGACGGTGATATCGCCCTTCTGGAAGGGCTCCAGCGCGTTGACGCACTTGATCAGGGTCGACTTGCCCGAGCCGGACGGCCCGCAGACCACCACCACTTCACCCTTGGACACCTTGGTGTTGCAGTCGGTGAGCACCTGGAAGTCGCCGTACCACTTGCTGACGTTATCGATGGAGATCATACGGTTAACCTTTTCTGCAGGCGCTTCACGCCGAAGGACGCGGCGAAGCTGATGACGAAGTAGACGAGTCCGGCGAAGATCAGGAACTCATGGGGCTGGCCGATGATGTCGCCACGGGAGCGGGCGGCGTTGAGGAAGTCCATCAGGCCGACGCTGTAGACCAGCGAGGTGTCCTGGAACAGGATGATGCTCTGCTGCAGCAGCAGCGGGGTCATCTTGCGGAATGCCTGGGGCAGGATGATCAGGCGCATGGACTGGCCGTAGGTCATGCCCAGCGCGTAGGACGCGCCGATCTGGCCCTTGGGGATGGCCTGGATGCCGGCGCGGACGATCTCGCAGTAGTACGCCGCCTCGAACATCATGAAGGCCACCAGGCACGAGGTGAACGCGCCCACGGGGGTGTCCTGGCCGGTGATCCAGCGCAGGATGAACGGCACCGCGAAGTAGAACCAGGTGATCACCAGCAGCAGCGGGATCGAGCGGAAGTAGTTCACGTAGAAGCCGGCGATGTTCGACAGCAGCTTGCTGTTGGACAGCCGCATCAGCGCGAGGATGGTGCCCAGCACCACGCCGCCCAGTACGCCCAGCACCATCAGTTGCAGGGTGGTGAGCATGCCTTCCCAGAGGCCGGGGAGGGCGGGGACGATCTGACTGAAGTCCATCATTTACCTCCCACGGAGATCAGGCCCGGCACCGCTACCTTGCGCTCGACGAAGCGCATGATCAGCATCAGGCTCATGTTCAGGGTGAAGTAGATCGCAGTGGCGAGGGTGAAGGCCTCGAACAGGTTGGCGCTGAATTCGGCGGTCTGCTTGGTCTGCGCCAGCAGCTCCATCAGGCCGATCAGCGAGGCCACCGAGGAGTTCTTGAAGACGTTGAGGAATTCCGAGGTCAGCGGCGGAATGATGATCCGGAAGGCCTGCGGCAACAGCACGTGACGGTAGATCGACGGCAGGCGGAAACCCACGGCGCTGGCGGCGGCGAGCTGGCCCTTGGGCAGCGCCTGGATGCCGGTGCGCACCTGTTCGCAGACCCGCGCGGCGGTGAACAGGCCCAGGCACACGACGACGCTGATGAAGGCCGAGGTTTCCGGGGCGATGCCCAGCTTGAACCAGTCCTGGATCGGCTGCGGCAGGTAATCCGGCACCAGGAAGTACCAGAGGAACAGCTGCACCAGCAGTGGCACGTTGCGGAACAGCTCCACGTAGGCCGTGGCGATGCCCGACAACCAGCGGTTGGGCAGGGTGCGCATCACGCCCAGCAGCGAGCCGAGCGCCAGGGCGATGACCCAGGCCGCGAGCGAGACGGCGATGGTCCAGCCAAGGCCGGTGATGTACCAGTCCAGGTAGCGTTCGTCGCCAATCCCGGTGGACTTGAAGAACACGCCCCAGTCCCAGTTGTAATCCATGACGGGTTTCCCCTCGATTGCTTTGCACGGTTGCTTGATACGCTACGGGGCCGGACGCGGGCGCAAGGCCGCCCGCCACCCGCGGGTAGCGGGTGTTCCGGCATCGTCATCAGGAGTAGTGGGCTCGGGAGCGCTGGCTTGCGCTCCCGATCCCCCGCGTGGCTACGCCTTGTGGGCGCAGCCGCGCGCGACCGTTACATCTGCTCGGCAGACTTGTCGGTCGGATTGGCGATCAGCTTCTTGAGCTCATCACTCATCGGGAAGTTGAGGTTCAGGTTCTTCGGCGGGATGGGCTGCATGAACCACTTGTCGTAGATCTTGTTCACTTCACCCGAGGCGAAGGTGTCGGAGATGGCCTTGTCGACCACCTTCTTGAACGGTGCGTCGCCCTTGCGAACCATGCACGCGTAGATCTCGTAGGACTGCGGCTTGCCGACCACGTGCCAGTCGTCGGGCTTCTTGGCCTTGGCCATTTCGCCGTAGAGCAGCGCGTCGTCCATCATGAAGGCCACGGCGCGGCCGGATTCGAGCATCAGGAAGGACTCGCCATGGTCCTTGGCCGAGATGATGTTCATGCCCATCTTCTGGTCGGCGTTCATCTGCTTGAGCAGGCGCTCGGAGGTGGTGCCGGCGGTGGTCACCACGTTCTTGCCCTTGAGGTCCGGGAAGTCGTTGATACCCGAGCTGGTCTTGGTCAGCAGGCGGGTGCCGACCTCGAAGATGCCGACGGAGAAGTCGACCTGCTTCTGGCGCTCGAGGTTGTTGGTGGTGGAGCCGCACTCGATGTCCACGGTGCCGTTCTGCACCAGCGGGATACGGGTCTGGGAGGTCACCAGGTTGTAGCGGACCTTGAGGTCGGGAGCGTTCAGCTCTTTCTTCAGGGCTTCGACGACCTTGATCTGCAGGTCGTGGGAATAACCTTCCGGCTGACGCGGATCGCTGCCGAGGTAGGAGAAGGGGATGGAGGCGTCACGGTGGCCGAGGACGATGGTGCCGGAGTCCTTGATCTTCTTCAGGGTACCGGTGAGTTCTTCGGCGACGACGGGAGTGGCGAGCAGGGCCGCGACAATGGCGACGCCCAACGCACGGGGTGCGAAACGCATGGAGACTACCTCGACTGGTTGTGTTTGTTATTCAGTCCTGCGCCGACGAGGCTCACTCCAGGCCGGTCGCATGTTCGAGGTGGAGCAGAGCAGGCTCCGTGCCAAGCTCTTTCTTTTTTAGTAACTTATTGAATTATAAGGATTAATTGTTTTACTTTGGGCGTAGTGAAGCAACGCCTCGTTCGGTCATCCGGATATTCGTGGAATTCTCGTTCGGAAATCCGAACGAATCGCCCGCTCAGACGTCCGGCTGGCCGGCCCACTGGCCGCGCTGATACGGCTGGTCGCGATCGGCCAGGTGCGCGGCGATGCGCTCCAGCAGCTGGTGCGTGGGGGCGCGCACGCCGGTGACCGCCTGGCCCAGCCCCAGCGCGATGACCAGCAGCAGAAGCGCGGGCTGGAAGGCCGGCAGGTGGATGCGCGTGGCGCCGAGGAAGGCTGCGCTGGTGCCCAGGCCCAGCGCCAGGCCGGCGTAGACCTCGGCCGGCGAGTGAACGTTGATCGCCAGCCGCGAGAGACCCACCAGCACCGCGACCAGCACCGCCAGCCCGGCGGCGGCGAGGCCGGCGCGCCGCGAGCTGAACAACTGCGCGGCCAGGGTCGGCAGCACGGCGCCGGCCATCATGCTATGGCCGGAGATGCCGGTGAAATTGAGGTTCGGAATCCCGATTCCCCAGCCCATGAAGGCCAGCTTCGAACCCACCACCAGCGCGGTCGAGAATCCGAACAGCAGCGCCCACAGCCCGGCCTTGGCGGTCTCGCGGCGGTACAGCAGCCAGCAGAAGACGAACACGGCGGCGGGCGCCAGCAGGGAGCTGTCGCCGAGGCGGGTGATCAGGGGCCAGAAGGTCATGGGGCGTCGGATGGGGGGACGAAGGCTGGCAACGGTAGCACAGGCCGGCACCGTCACTGGGCGCCAGGCGACGGGATGTGCCCCTTGGCCGTGATCCGGGTGCTGGCCCACAATGTCGGCCTCAGCCCTCAGGAATGCCTGCCATGGAAATGGAAAACCCCTACCGCGCCCCGGAAGCCCCGCTGGTCGAGGAGCGTACCGGCGCCGCGCAGGCCAATCGATTCTTCGTCATCTCCATCACCAAGATGATCGTGCTCTACGTGGCGACGCTGGGGCTGTTCAACCTGTACTGGATGTACAAGCACTGGTCGATCCAGAAGCCGCACATGCCGGGCAAGATCAACCCGCCGCTGCGCAGCCTGTTCATGATCTTCTATATCCACTCCCTCGCCCGGCGCGTGCACGAGGCCTTGCCCGAAGAGCAGCGCAAGGGCTGGAGCTACAGCAGCGATGCCACCTGGGCGGTCGTGCTGCTGATCGTCTCCAATGTCGCCGACAAGCTGACCAGCCGCATTCCCGAGCTCAGCCACTACAGCCTGCCATTCATCGTCCTGGGGCTGGTGCCGCTCATTCCGCTGACGAATATCCAGCGCCGCGCCAATGAGGCCAGTGGTGATCCGCTGGGCCAGGGCAATGCCTCGGTCACCCGCTACAACGTGCCGTTCCTGATCCTCGGCGGCCTACTCTGGGTGCTGATCGTGATTGGCTCGGTGGCGGAGTTCGCCGGCGTCGCCTGAGCCACCTTCGCGGCGCAGCAGTTCGCGCTTGCGCGGCAGGCCCCAGCGATAACCTCCTTCGCCAGTGCCGCCAACCACGCGGTGGCAGGGCACCAGCAGGCCGACATTATTGCTAGCGCAGGCACGGGCGATGGCGCGCGGGTGCGTGCCCAACTGTTCGGCCAGTTCGCCATAGCGCCGCGTCTCGCCGCTGGGGATGCGCGTGAGGGCGCGCCAGACGCGCAGCTGGAAGGCGCTGCCGTGCAGGTCCAGCGGCAGGTGCGCGGCCTGTTCGGGTTCCTCCAGCTGGGTGATCACCTCGCGCAACCAGTCGCCCAGGCCGGCGTCGTCGCGGCTGCGTTCGGCGGCAGTGAAGCGTTCTGCCAGCTGGCGCTCCAGTTCGCCTGCATCGTCGGCGAAGAGCAGGGCGCACACGCCCTTGTCGGTGGCCGCCAGCAGCACCAGCCCGAGCGGGCAGGGCGCGATGGCATAGCGCAGCCGCTCACCGGCGCCTTTCTGCCGGCGTTGCGCGGGGCTCAGCGGTGTGGCGTTTTCATAGAGGGCGCGGGTCCCGGAGTAGCCGGCTTCCAGCGCGGCGTCGAGCACCGAGCGCGCTTGCGGCAGGGCAGCGGCCAGGCGCTGCTCGCGGCGGGATTCCGCCCAGGCCCGTGGCGTGAGGCCGGTGCGGGCCTTGAAGGCGCGGGCCAGGTGCGAGGCGGACAGGCCGATGCGTCCGGCCAGCTCCTCCAGCGTCAGCGGTTTCTCGGCCTTGTCGAGCAGCTCGCAGGCCGCGGCGACCAGCGCATCCAGTTGTTCGCGCGGGCTCGGGCCGCGCGGCGAACAACGCTTGCAGGGCCGGAAGCCGGCGGCTTCGGCCGCTTCGGGGGCCGCGTGGAAGGCCACGTTCTCCCTTGATGGCCGGCGCGCCGGGCAGTTCGGCCGGCAGTACACACCGGTGGAGCGCACGCTGAAGACGAAGCGCCCTTCGTAGCGCTCATCGCGCTCGCAGACCGCCTGCCAGCAGCGCTCGGGGTCAAGTCGGGTGGTCGTCATGGCAGCTCTCCGGGGCAATGGCTGTTGGGGCGATTGTCCGTCCCGACACGAAGTGCAGCAATCCGCATCGCGTTTTCAAACTCGAAGCGCGGCGGCAGGGGCTACGCTTGCTGGGTATTCCCTGAAGAAGACCCCATGTCCTTGCGCCGATTCTGCCTGTGCTGCCTTCTGCTGCTGCTCGCGCTGAGCGCCCAGACCCGTGCCGCGAGCCTGGCGCTGAGCGAGCAGGAGCGAGCCTTCATCTCAGACCACGAGCCGATCCGCGTCGGCCTGTTCCGCGCCGGCTGGCCGCCGTTCGAGGTGATCGACGAGTTCGACCAGTTCCACGGCATCAGCGCCGATTACCTGCAGTTGCTGTCCGAGCGCCTGGGGATGAAGGTTCAGCCGGTGCTCTACAACACCTGGGAAGAGGTGCTGGCAGCGGTGAAGGCCGGCGAGGTGGACCTGCTGCCGTCCATGGCGGCCACCGAGGAACGCCAGCATTTCCTGAGTTTCACCCAGCCCTACGTCACCACCAGCAGCCTGATCTTCGCCCGGCGCGACAGCACCATCCGCACGCTGGACGACCTGTCCGGCCGCCGCGTGGCTGTTGAGCAGGGCTACGCCGTCCACGAGTTGCTGACCAAGGCGGTGCCGGGGATCGACTTCGTACTGGTGGAGGATTCCCCCAGCGCGCTCAAGGCGGTCTCCACCGGGCGCGCCGATGCCTATGTCGGCAACCTCATCACCACCACCTTCCTGATCGAGCAGCTCAGCCTTTCCAACATGGAGGTGCGCGGCGACAGCGGGCTGGGCAACAGCCAGGTGCGCTTCGCCACGCGCAAGGCGCTGGAGCCCCTGGTGCCGCTGCTGGACCGCGCGCTGGGCAACATCACCCGCAACGAGCAGGAGGCGATCCAGGCGCGCTGGCTGCCGTCGCTGGATGTCTTCGACTGGATGAACCTGCTGCAGATCGCCTGGCCGTGGGTGGTGGGTTTCCTCGCCCTGCTGACCTTCGTGCTGGTGTGGAACCGCCGGCTGTCGATCCAGGTGACCGAGCGCGCCCGCGCCGAAGCGGAGGAGCGGCGCCAGCGCAGCACGCTGCTGGCGCTGATCAACTCGATCCCCGATCCGATCTGGTTCAAGGACACCCAGGGCCGTTACCTGGGGGTCAACCAGGCGTTCGCCGACTGCCTGGGGCGCGCGCCGGAGGACATAGTCGGGCGCAGCGACCAGCAGATGTTCAGCCGTGCCGCCGGCACCGGACGCCAGGAGCGCGACCGCCAGGCGCTGACCGAGCGCGAGCCCTACGCCAGCGAAGGCTGGGTGGTCTATCCCGATGGCCGGCGGGTGCTCTTCGATACCCTGCGCAGCGCCTTTCACGACGACCAGGGGCGGTTGCTCGGGCTGGTGGGCGTCAGCCGCGACGTCACCGCGCGCAAGTCCACCGAGCTGGCACTGGCCGAGGCCCGCGACCTGGCGGAAGAGGCTGCGCAGCTCAAGAGCGACTTCCTGGCCAACATGAGCCATGAGATCCGCACGCCGCTGAACATCATCATCGGCCTGGCGCACCTGCTCCAGGAAACCACCCTGGACCCGCAGCAGGTGGACTACCTGGGCAAGATCCAGGGGTCGGGCCAGTACCTGCTGGAACTGATCAGCGACATCCTCGACCTGTCCCGCGTGGAGGCCGGCAAGCTGGAGTTCGAACACATCGGCTTCGACCTGGAGCGCCTGCTCGGCGAGCTGTTCGACCTGTTCAACATCCGTGCGGCGAGCAAGAGCCTGGCGGTGCGCTGCGAGATAGACCCACGGGTGCCGGCCCAGGTGGTGGGCGATTCGCTGCGCCTGCGGCAGATCCTGATGAACTATGGCAACAACGCGCTGAAGTTCACCGAGCAGGGCGAGGTGGTGCTGATCGTCCGCCTGGAAGACGAGGACGAAGACAGCCTGCAGCTCTACTTCGCCTTCCGCGACACCGGCATCGGCATCACCGAGCCGCAGCAGGCGCGCCTGTTCGAGTCCTTCCAGCAGGCGGACAGCTCGATCACCCGCCGTTATGGCGGCTCCGGCCTGGGCCTGGCGATCTGCAAGAAACTGGCGGAGGCGATGGGCGGCAGCGTCGGGGTGGAAAGCGAGCCGAACCGCGGCAGCCTGTTCTGGTGCCGGCTACCCATGGGTCGGGTGGACGACTCGGTCAGCCTGAGCCTGCAGAACATCAGCCACGAACCGCTGCCGGTGCCGATGCTGCCTGCGGCCTCGGCCGCTCCGGCGCTGCTGGAGAGCGGCAACGTCGCCGAGGTTGAGCAGGTCTGCCGGCGCCTGGCGCACCTGCTGGCGGCGGACGACCCGCGCGCCGGACGGTTGCTCGGCGAACGTGCAAGCCTGCTGCGCAGCGTCTTCAATGAGGGCTACGAAGGCATTGCCACGAGCGTGCGGCGTTTCGAGTTCGAGCGGGCCCTGGAAAGTCTGGTGAATCTCGCGAGGGAGCGCGACATCCGGATCTGACGGGGCGGATAGACAAGAAAGGTGCGACAGGAACACGCGGACAGGGCCGTGGTCCGATCACCCATGGCATGTCACGAATCTGACCGATGCGAGGAGTTGCGATGGATAGCATGCTGGACCGGCCGGAGCAGGAGATGATCCTGGTGGTGGACGATCAGCCCGACAACCTGATGCTCATGAGCGAGCTGCTCATGGACCGCTATCAGGTGCGCGTCGCCTCCAGCGGGCCGAAGGCGCTGCGCCTGATGCAGAGCGACCCGCGCCCGGACCTGGTGCTGCTCGACATCATGATGCCGGAGATGGACGGCTACGAAGTCTGCCGCCAGCTCAAGGCTGACCCGCTGACCCGCGACATCCCGGTGATCTTCCTCACCGGCATGGTCAGCGCCGCCGATGAACAGAAGGGGCTGGACCTGGGCGCGGTGGACTACCTGACCAAGCCGATCAGCCCGCCGGTGACCCTGGCGCGCATCCGCGCGCACCTGAACCTCAAGTCCAACGCCGACTTCCTGCGCGACAAGAGCGAGTACCTGGAGCTGGAGGTGCGCCGCCGCGCCCGCGAACTGCAGGCCATCCAGGACGCCACCCTGGAAGCCATGGCGACCCTCTGCGACCTGCGCGACAACCCACACAGCAACCACCTGGTGCGCATCGAGCACTACATGCGCCTGCTGGGTAGCGCGTTGTCCCTGCACAGCGAGTTCGCTGCCGAGCTGTCGGTGGAGAACATCGAGCTGCTGGTGCGCTCGGCGCAGCTGCACGACATCGGCAAGGTCGCCGTGCCCGACCGCATCCTGCACAGCCCCGGCCAGCTGGAGGAGGCTGACCGGCTGATCCTCGAAAGCCACACCACCGTCGGTCGTGACGCCCTCGAGGCTGCCGAGCGCAAGCTGGGCTCCCCGGCGGAATTCTTGCGGTACGCCAAGGAGATCGCCTACAGCCATCACGAACACTGGGACGGCAGCGGCTTCCCCGAGGGGCTGGCCGGCGAGCAGATTCCCCTGGGCGCGCGGATGCTCTCGCTGATCGACTGCTATGACGAACTCACCTGCCGCCATGCCTACCGCACCTCGCTGACCCCGGATGAGGCCGCCGGACGCATCACGGCCGGCGCCGGCAAACAGTTCGACCCGCGCGTGGCCGAGGCCTTCAGCGAGGTCGCCGAAGGCTTTGCCAACATCGCCCAGCGCTACGCCGACAGCGACGAGGCGCTGGGGCTGGAACTGCAGCGGCTGGAAGACGCGGTGGTGGAAAGCATCGAGCTGACGCCGCCTGAACCCTGATCGCGCTGGGCGGTTGTCGAGGATTGCCGTATAAGGAGCGCAGCGCCCCAGAGAGGTACGCCAGGAAGCCTGATGAAAACCCCGAAACGCCTGGAGCCGTTGATCGAAGACGGCCTGATCGATGAAGTATTGCGCCCGCTGATGAGCGGCAAGGAAGCAGCGGTCTACGTGGTGCGCTGCGGCGCCGAGCTGCGCTGCGCCAAGGTCTACAAGGAAGCCAACAAACGCAGCTTCCGCCAGGCCGCCGAGTACCAGGAAGGCCGCAAGGTGCGCAACAGCCGCCAGGCCCGCGCCATGGCCAAGGGCACCAAGTACGGCCGCAAGGAGCAGGAAGACGCCTGGCAGAACGCCGAGGTGGCTGCGTTGTTCCGCCTGGCCAACGCCGGGGTACGCGTACCCAAGCCTTACGATTTCCTCGACGGCGTGCTGTTGATGGAGATGGTCGCCGACGAAGAGGGCGACGCCGCGCCGCGCCTGAACGACGTGGTGATGGAGCCTGAGCTGGCCCGTGACTTCCACGAATTCCTCATCCGCCAGATCGTCATGATGCTCTGCGCGGGCCTCGTGCATGGCGACCTGTCGGAATTCAACGTGCTGGTCGGCCCGGACGGCCCGGTGATCATCGACCTGCCGCAGGCCGTGGACGCCGCCGGCAACAACCATGCCTTCCGCATGCTCGAGCGCGACGTGGGCAACATGGCCGCCTACTTCGGCCGCTTCGCCCCGGAGCTCAAGTACACCCACTACGCCAAGGAAATGTGGGCCCTCTACGAGGACGGCAAGCTGCAGCCGGACACCCCGCTGACCGGGCACTTCGACGATCCGGAAGACGAGGCGGACGTGGATTCGGTGCTGCGTGAAATCGCCGAGGCCATGCGCGAGCAGGAGCGCCGCGAAGCCGGCCGCGCCGCCCAGGACGCCCCGCCGCAACGCGACGAACCGCCGCCTCCGCCGTGGGAACAGGCCTGAGCCAACTGCCCGGCGAGCCAGAGCTGCTCGCCTTGATCGCCGGGCAACCTCAACGCCTGCACCTGCTGCGCGTGGTGCGCGATCACGGCCCGCAAGGCGCCTGGATCGCTGCCGGTTTCGTGCGCAACGCGGTGTGGGACGCCTTGCACGGCTATGACGAGCCCACGCCGCTCAGCGATATCGACGTCTTGTATTTCTCGGCAGACAACCTGGAGCCCGAGGCGGACTATGCCTGGGAGCGCCGGCTGCTGGAGGCCTGCCCGGACCAGCCCTGGTCGGTGCGCAACCAGGCGCGGATGCACCTGCGCAATGGCGATGCGCCCTACAGCGATTGTGGCGACGCCATGTGCCATTGGGTGGAAGTGAGCGCAGCGGTGGCGGTACGCCTGCGTGGCGAGTCCCTAGAGTCCCTGGAGTTGCTGGCGCCGCTGGGGATCGACGACATCTGGCAGCTGCGCGTCCGGCCAACCGAGCACTTCCGCGCCAAGCCGCAGATCTACCGCGAGCGCATCGCCGCGAAGAACTGGCCGGCGCGCTGGCCGAAGCTGCACATAGAGACCCTGTAAATCCTTTTCGCCGAAATCGCCGTCATGCTCTGCGTAGGATGGGTGGAGCGCAGCGATACCCGTGCTGATGGTTTCCCGGGATTGATGGGCATCGCTTCGCTCCACACCATCCTACTCACGGTTCCTGCTTTGGCCTGGGTTGGATTCCCGTTTGGTCCTGCGAAAGAACTGTAAGCCCTCAACTGTATCCATACATTTCAGACGCGGGCTGTTAGTTTTGCCTCATCCCACCCCGAGCGCTCTGCCATGCCCCTCCGCCACGTTCTCCTCGCCCTGCTGGTCACCCTGATCTGGGGCGTCAACTTCGTCGTGATCAAGGTCGGCCTGCACGACTTCCCGCCGCTGCTGTTCTGCGCCCTGCGCTTCGCCCTGGCGGCGCTGCCGCTGATCTTCCTGCGCGGCCCGCTGCCGGCGCCGTTCTGGCGTATCGTGCAGATCGGCGTACTGCTGGGTGTGGTCAAGTTCGGGCTGCTGTTCGTCGGCATGCACATCGGCATGCCCGCCGGCCTGTCGTCTCTGGTGCTGCAGAGTCAGGTGTTCTTCACCGTGCTGATCGCCGCCGCCTTCCTCGGCGAGCGTCCCAGCCCGCGCGCCCTGATCGGCCTGGCGCTGGCCGCCGGTGGCCTGCTGCTGATCGGCCTGGAGCGCCCCATGGGCGACAGCCTGGTAGCCTTCCTGCTGGTGATTGCCGCCGCGCTGGCCTGGGCCTTCTCCAACATCGCCACCAAGCGCTCCGGCGCCAGCGATATGCTGCGCCTGATCAGTTGGGTCAGCCTGATCCCGCCACTGCCGCTGCTGGTCCTCTCGTGGATATTTGAAGGCCAGGAAGCCATCGAGCACGCAGTGCTGAACATCAGCTTGAGCGGGATGGGCGCGCTGCTCTACATCGCCTTCCTCGCCACCACCGTCGGCTTCGGCCTGTGGAGTTTCCTGCTGCGCCGCTATCCGGCCAGCCAGGTCACGCCTTTCGCCCTGGCCGTGCCGGTGTCGGGCCTGCTGTCGGGCTGGCTGTTCCTTGGCGAAGACCTCACCACCCAGGACTGGATGGCCTGCGTGCTGGTGTTCGTCGGCCTCGCCGTGACCGTGCTGCCGGCCTCCATCTGGCGTCGCCGTGCGGTGGCCAGCGCACAAGGCTGATCGCTCCTGCGATTTTTCGTAGGGCGGATAAAGCGGAACGCTTTATCTGCCGTTGCCGGTTTCGGCGGATAACGCCAGAGGCGTTATGCGCCCTACGGTCTAGCAAGTGAGGCTGACAGGAGGATTGCAGGAGCGAGCCTGCGGTGTCAGACCGCTTCGCCGAGGCGGTCCACTACCCACTGGTTGATGCTCTGGTTGCTCAACTCCGCCTTGATCGCCACCTGCGCGTGAAGTTGCGGGTCGAGGCGCAGGCTGAGCTTGCCGGAGAATGGCCGTTGCGGCTCGCGACCAAGTTTCGCGCAAGTCGCCAGGTAGTCATCCACGGCCTCTTCGAACGCCCCGCGCAATTCGTTGACCGACTCGCCGTGGAAGCCGACGACATCGCGGATGCCGGCGATATGGCCGATGAACAGCCGGTCATCGTCGCTGTATTCGATCCGTGCGGCGTAGCCCTGATATTTCATGGGGGTCATGGGTGGATTCCTGACTGTTCGAGCAAGGCGCGTGCGTCACGCACCTGGTAAGGCTTGGCCTCCTTGGCCGGATGCGGGCGATGGAAGGTGGCGACTATGCCATTCAGCTCGAAGCGCACCCGCGAGCCATTGCCCTCGATCACCTGCGCGCCGAGCGCGATCAGCAGCGACTCGATGCGTAGCCATTCCAGTGAAGCCGGGACGGGAAGGGAGAAGATCAGCTCCAGCGTCCTGCGGTGCCGGGCATTCATCCTGTGCTCCGGTGATTGGTATCAGATTATGCTACCAATCGATGCGGTTAGCCAGATATCGGACGCTTCGCCGAGTACGCCTGAAAATTCCTCAATGACAGCAATTCCCCGACTCCAGGTCCTTGAGGATCGGGCAGTCCGGGCGGTGGTCGCCCTGGCAGTGGTCGCTGAGCTCCTGCAGGGTGTCGCGCAGGCTGCTGAGTTCGGCGATCTTGCGGTTGAGTTCGTCGATGTGCCGGGCGGCCAGGGCCTTCACATCGGCGCTGGCGCGGGCGCGGTCCTGCCAGAGGGCGAGCAGTTGGCCGACTTCCTCCAGCGAGAAGCCGAAGTCCCGCGAGCGGCGGATGAACGCCAGGGTGTGCAGGTCCTGCTCGCTGTAGTGGCGGTAGCCGCTGGCGCTGCGGCCGGCGGGGGCCAGCAGGCCGGTGGATTCGTAGTAGCGGATCATCTTCGCGGTCAGGCCGCTTTTCTTCGCCGCTTCGCCGATGTTCATGCCGATGTCTCCTGAACGAACGCCCCCGCTTCTCGGGCGGGGGCGTGGGGCTTATTGGTGATCACGCGGTTTCCAGCGCTTGAGCAGCAGGGCGTTGCTCACCACGCTGACACTGGAGGCAGCCATCGCCGCGCCGGCGACCATGGGGTTGAGCAGGCCGAAGGCGGCCAGCGGGATGCCCACCAGGTTGTAGATGAAGGCCCAGAACAGGTTCTGGCGGATCTTCGCGTAGGTGCGCCGGGAGATGTCCAGCGCCGCCGGAACCAGGCGCGGGTCGCCACGCATCAGGGTGATGCCGGCGGCGTGCATGGCGACGTCGGTGCCGCCACCCATGGCGATGCCCACGTCTGCCGCAGCCAGTGCCGGGGCGTCATTGATGCCATCGCCGACCATCGCCACGACCTTGCCTTGCTGGCGCAGCGCGCCGACCACGGCAGCCTTGTCGCCGGGCAAAACCTCGGCGTGTACGTCGTCCAGGCCCAGGGCGTCGGCCACGACCTTGGCGCTGCCACGGTTGTCGCCGGTGATCAGGTGACTGGCGATGCCGCGCTCGCGCAGGGCGTCGATGGCGGTCTTCGCGCCTTCCTTGAGGCTGTCGCCGAAGGCGAACAGGGCGATCACCCGTGCCTGCGGCTCGCGTTCGATGAGCCAGGACAGGGTGCGGCCTTCTGCTTCCCAGCGCTGTGCCGATTCAGTGAGCGCGCCGGGTTGCAGCCGGGCTTCGTCGAGCATCCGGCGGTTGCCCAGTGCCAGCAGGCGGTCGTCGATGCGGCCCTGGATGCCCCGGCCGGTCAGGGCCTGGGTGGCCTCGGCGGCGGCAGGGTTCAGGCTGCGTTCGGCGCAGGCGTCGAGCACGGCACGGGCCAGCGGGTGTTCGCTGCCGCGCTGCAGGGCGCCGGCCAGGGCGAGGGCTTTGGCCTCGTCGCCGTTCGCCGCGAGGTTGGTGATGCGCGGCTGGCCGGAGGTCAGGGTGCCGGTCTTGTCGAAGGCCACGGCGGTCACGGCGTGGGCGACTTCCAGGGCTTCGGCGTCCTTGATCAGGATGCCGTATTTCGCCGCGACGCCGGTTCCGGCCATGATCGCGGTCGGGGTGGCGAGGCCGAGGGCGCAGGGGCAGGCGATGACCAGCACGGCCACGGCGTTGATCAGTGCCTGTTCCCAGCCGGCGCCGGCGATCAGCCAGCCGACCAGGGTGAGCAGGGCGATGCCGATCACCACCGGGACGAACACGTTGCTGACCTTGTCCACCAGCTTCTGGATCGGCGCCTTGGCGGCCTGGGCGTCTTCCACCAGGCGGATGATTCTGGCCAGCACGGTCTCGCCGCCCAGCGCGGTGGTCTTCACGCGCAGTACGCCTTCGCCGTTGATCGCACCGCCGGTGACCGGATCGCCGACGTCCTTGGGCACCGGCAGGCTTTCGCCGGTGATCAGGGCTTCGTCGGCGTGGCTCTGCCCGGCGAGGACTTCGCCGTCCACCGGGAAGCGTTCGCCGGGGCGCACCAGCACTTCATCACCCAGGCGCAGTTCGGCGATGGCGACGTCTTCCTCGACGCCGTCCCGCACGCGGGTGGCGCGTTCCGGGCGCAGGGCCTCGAGGGCGCGGATGGCGGCGGCGGTCTGGCGCTTGGCGCGGCTTTCCAGGTACTTGCCGAGCAGGATCAGGGTGATGACCACGGCGCTGGCTTCGAAGTACAGGTGCGGCATCTGCCCCGGAGCGGCGGCGTACCAGAGGTACAGGCTCAGGCCGTAGCCGGCGCTGGTGCCGAGGGCGACCAGCAGGTCCATGTTGCCGCTGCGGGCGCGCACTGCCTTGTAGGCGGACACATAGAAGCGTGCGCCGATAAGGAATTGCACGGGCGTGGCGAGGAGGAATTGCACCCAGGCCGGCAGCATCCAGTGCTGGCCGAACCAGTCGCCCACCATCGGCAGCACCAGCGGCAGCGACAGCAGGATGGCGGCGGCCAGCCACCAGCGCTCGCGCGCCAGACGGGCCACGGCCGGATCCACGGCGGGCTGATCGGGTTCGATGGGGCGGGCCTTGTAGCCCGCCTTGTCGACGGCGGTGATCAGCGCGGCGGCGTCCACCGCGCCGAGCAGTTCGACGTGGGCGCGCTCGCTGGCCAGGTTGACGCTGGCCGTGCGTACGCCGGGGACCTTGTTGAGGGCGCGTTCGACGCGGCCGACGCAGCTGGCGCAGGTCATGCCGTCGATGGCCAGTTCCAGGCTATGGGCCGGTACCTGGTAGCCGGCCTGTTCGACAGCGGCGACCAGCGCCGGCAGGGTCTCACCGCTGGATGGCGCGGCGAGCTGCACGCGGGCCTGCTCGCTGGCGAGGTTGACACTGGCGTCCTGCACGCCGGGCACTTTGCGCAGGGCGCGCTCGACGCGTCCTGCACAGCTGGCGCAGGTCATCCCGGAGACGGGGAGGTCGAGTTCGATGGGGTTGGCGCTGTTCATGGGGTTTCTCCCTGAAGTTCCCCGATAGCATCAACCTTGACACGAGGGCAAGGTCAACCCTCGTTCGCTGCCAGCTTGTCGCAGGTCAAAGCCGTGGCCGGGATCAGCTGCCGCTGGAGACCGGCATGAGATACAGCCCGCTCTCGCTGTTGGCGATGCGGAACTTGCGCACTTCGCCGGCGTGCAGCTGCACGGACTGGGCGCGCAACGGCTGGATGCCGCTGCGGCAGAGGCCGGAGTTGGCGGTCTGCAGGCGCAGGGAGACCTCGCCCGGCGGCAGGTTGAGGGCGATTTCGCCTTCGGGCTGCAGGCGCGAGACCTTTTCGTCCTGGACATACAGGTCGATGTCGCAGGCGGTGCCGGTGTCCAGCCGTTCACGGCTGACGATCAGCACGGCATAGGCCACCGGCTGGGCGTCGGGCACCGGCCAGGAACCGGGAGTGCTTGGCGGTGGCGTGGCCGGGGAGGTGGGTACGGGCGGCGCCGAGGGTTCCTCGGGCATGCCATCGGCCCAGGCGCTCGAAGGCAGGCCGGCGAAGGGCAGGGCGGCGGCGAAGCCGGCGGCGATTAAAAGGGAACGGCGCATGGCGTTCTCCGACGAGTCAGCTGTTTCCGCAGCTTGGCTGAGAGCCTGACGTAGGACAAGTGCAAGGCGAGTGCAACGCGAGAGGCTTGACCTTGCCACGGTGGCAAGGTCGAGACTGCATCCAACGCTTCAATCCATCAGAGGAGAGATTCCATGCACACCTTCAATGTCAAGGGCATGAGCTGCGGCCACTGCGTGCGGGCCATCACCCAGGCGGTACAGGCGCTGGACGCCGCAGCGGACGTGCAGGTCGACCTGGGCGCCGGTGAAGTCCGCGTTGCCAGCCGGCTGGACGAGCCCGCGATCCTCGCGGCGATCCGCGAGGAAGGCTACGAGGCCGAGGCGGCCTGAGGTTTCATCCCTTCCGGGCCGGCGTTCTGCCGGCCCTTACGCCTGTGCCGGGTGCCAGTCGCGCACCAGGCCACGGAACACGGCGTCGAACAGTTCGCGGGTTTCCTGCAGCGGGTCGAACAGGGCCGGGTCGCGCAGCCAGTCGCTGAGCAGGCCGAAGATCATCGCGTGCACCGCGCGCGAGGCAATCTTGGGCGTCACGCCGGGCATCAGCCGCGTGCGGCAGTCCTCGCGGCTGAACAGCTGCTCGCAAAGCTCGATGAACTGCCGGACGAACTGGTTGTGGCGTTCCTCGGCATCGCGCAGCTCATCGGTGAACTCGCAGCGCTGCAGGAGGATGGTGAGGATGCGTCGGCGCTGCTCGTCGCGGGCGAGGTTCTCGACCACTTCCACGCTGAGCTGGAACAGCGATTCGATCGGGTCGTGACCGTCGCACCCGGACAGCCGCTGCGCCAGTTGCTCAGGCGGCAGGCGGACCTGGTTGAGCATGTCGTTGAACAGGTGCGCCTTGTTCTGGAAGTGCCAGTACACCGCCCCGCGGGTGACGCCAGCGGCGCGCGCGATCTCTTCCAGGCTGGTATTTGAGACGCCTTTCGCAAAGAAAAGGCCTTCAGCCGAGTCGAGAATCGTCTGACGGGTTCGTTCCGAATCTTCTTTAGTTCTTCGCATGGCGCTTGGTGGTATACAGGCTAGGATCACTGGGTGACAGGCAGTTTACTGATTTTATTGCGCTAACAGTGCTTTACAGACACTGGCGTAGGTAAAAGTCACGCAGTCGTCGTCTTTTTGGGGTTCCGCCGTCAGTCATTTCCATGGAGAGGTTACATGCCGTTTGCCCGTCGTTTGCCCGTCGCGCTTGCTGTCGTTGGGTTGCCAGTCCTGTTCGCTGCCTGGGCCCAGGCCGAGGACAAACCGGCTGCGGCAGCGCCTCCGCCCCCGGCAGTGACGGTCGAAGTGGCCAAGAGTGCTCCGGTGCCGCTGACCTTCGAATACGCCGCGCGGACCGCCGGCTACCGCGAAGTGGAGGTGCGCGCCCAGGTCAGCGGCATTCTGCAGCGCCGCACCTACGAGGAAGGCCGGCCGGTGAAGGAAGGCCAGGTGCTGTTCCGCATCGACCCGCGCCCCTACCAGGCCGCGCTGGGCCAGGCCAAGGGGTCGCTGGCACAGACCCAGGCGCGCTACCGGCAGACCGAGCGTGACCTCAAGCGGATCCGCGAGCTGCAGGCCAAGGGCTTCGCCAGCGAAAGCGAGCTGGACCGCTACACCTCCGATTTCGAACAGGCCAAGGCCGACGTCGAGGCCGCCCGCGCCAACGTCCAGGCCAAGCAGATCGACCTCAACTACACGACGGTCACCGCGCCGATTTCCGGCATGGCGAGCAAGGAAGTGCGCTCCGAAGGCAGCCTGGTGGTGGCCAGCGACCCGAACTCCAGCCTGCTGACCAAGCTCACCCAGCTCGACCCGGTGTACGTCAACTTCGCCTACCCCGACACCCAGGCGACGCAGATGAACGATGGCGTGAAGAGCGGCCGCTACCTCCTGCCCAAGGACGGCAAGCTGACCGCCGAGCTGCGCTTCGGCGACGGCAGCAAGTACCCCATCGAAGGCGTCGTCGACTTCACCGACAGTTTCGTCAATACCGGCACCGGCACGGTGAACGCCCGCGCCGTGGTGCCCAACCCGCACAACCTGCTGATCCCCGGCCAGTTCGTGCGCATCCTGATCACCGGCATCACCCAGAGCAATGCCGTGACCCTGCCGGAGCGCGCGCTGGCCCAGGGGCCGCGCGGCACCTTCGTCTACGTGGTGGACAAGGACGGCTTCGCCCGCGTGCGCCAGGTCACCACGACCAAGACCGTGGACGGCCGCTGGATCATCGATGCCGGTGTGGATGACGGTGATCGGGTGATAGTCGACGGGCTGCTCAAGGTACGCCCCGACCAGCCGGTCAAGGCCGTGGAAGGTGGCGCGCAGGAATCTGCCGCCAATACCGCTTCGTCCCAGTCCTAAGGAGCGCCCATCGTGATTTCGCGCTTCTTCATCGAACGTCCGGTGTTCGCGATGGTGATTTCCATCGTGATCCTGCTCGCGGGCCTGGTGGCCATGCGCGCGCTGCCCATCGCTCAGTACCCGGAAATCGTGCCGCCGGAAGTCTCCGTGACGGCCTCCTACCCGGGCGCCAGCTCCCAGGTCATCGCCGAAACCGTGGCCGCTCCGCTGGAGCAGGAAATCAACGGCGTGGAGGGCATGATCTACCAGCTGTCCAACTCCGACGCCAGCGGCGCCATGAGCCTGACCGTGTACTTCGAGGTCGGCACCGACCCCGACCAGGCCACCATCGACGTCAACAACAAGGTGCAGGCGGCGCTCGCCAAGCTGCCCGAGGAAGTGCGCCGGCAGGGCGTGAAGGTGGAGAAGAAATCCTCCGATATCCTGCAGGTGGTGACGCTGTTTTCGCCGGACAACTCCCGCGACCCGATCTTCATCAGCAACTACGCGCTGATCAACGTGATCGACGACCTCAAGCGGATTCCCGGTGTCGGCGACGTCAGCCAGTTCGGTTCCAAGGACTATTCCATGCGCATCTGGCTGCGGCCGGACAAGCTGGCGCAGTACAACCTCACGCCTACCGACGTGGTGAACGCGGTGCGCGAGCAGAACTCGCAGTTCGCCGCCGGCAGCTTCGGCCAGCAGCCGATGAAGGAGCCGCAGGACTTCACCTACATGGCCACAGCGCAGGGGCGCTTCACCGATCCGAAGGAGTTCGAGAACGTCATCCTGCGCAGTGATTCCACTGGCGCCAGCCTGCTGCTCAAGGACGTGGCGCGGGTCGAGCTGGGCGCACAGGACTACTCCCTGGTTACCTCGCTCAACGGCCAGCAGAACGCTGCCTTCGGTATCTACCTGCAACCGGGCGCCAACGCCCTGGACACCGCCGAGGCCGTGCGTACCCACATGGAAGCGCTGGCCAAGCGTTTCCCGCAGGGCATCGCCTTCAAGATTCCCTACGACACCACTACCTTCGTGAAGGTGTCCATCGAGGAGGTGATCCATACCTTCATCGAGGCGCTGATCCTGGTGATGGTGGTGGTGTTCATCTTCCTGCAGAACATCCGCGCCACGCTGATCCCGGTGCTGGCGATCCCGGTGTCGCTGGTCGGCACCTTCGCCGGCATGTACCTGATGGGCTTCTCCATCAACCTGTTGTCGCTGTTCGGCATGGTGCTGGCGATCGGCATCGTGGTGGACGACGCCATCGTGGTACTGGAGAACGTCGAGCGGGTAATGCGCACCGAGAAGCTCAGCCCGAAAGAGGCGGCGATCAAGGCCATGGAGGAAGTGACCGGGCCGATCATCGCCATCGTGCTGGTGCTCTGCGCGGTATTCATCCCGGTCGGCTTCCTCGGCGGTCTGGCGGGCCAGATGTACAAGCAGTTCGCGATCACCATCGCCGTGTCGGTGGTGATTTCCGGCATCGTCGCGCTGACGCTCTCTCCTGCGCTCTGCGCGCTGATCCTCAAGCCCGAGCACAAGGAGCCGGCTGCGCCATTCCGCTGGTTCAACAACGCCTTCGAACGCATCACCAACGGCTACGGCGCCGGGGTGCAGTTCTTCCTCAAGCGGGCGGCCCTCGGCCTGATACTGTTCGGCGGCATGATCGCGCTGCTGGTCATCCTGTTCGGCCGGGTGCCCGGCTCGCTGGTGCCTGACGAAGACCAGGGCTACGTGCTCAACGCCTACTTCCTGCCGCCGGCGGCTTCGCTGAGCCGTACCGAGAAGCTCACCGGCGACGTGACCCAGGAACTGATGAAGCATCCGGCCGTGGCCGACGTGGTGACCTTCGCCGGTTTCGACATCCTCACCTTCGGCACCCGCAGCAACGCCGGGGTGTCCTTCGTCACCCTGAAGGACTGGAAGGAGCGCAACACGCCCGAGCTGGACGCACGCAACCTGACCCGCGAGTTCATGAAGATGGGGGCGGGCCAGGAAGACGGTGTGGTGATGTCCTTCAACCCGCCGCCGATCACCGGCATGAGTACCACCGGCGGCTTCGAGGCCTACATCCAGGACCGCAGCGGCGGCACCTCCGAGCAGCTCGAGGAGATCACCACCAAGTTCCTTGCAGCGGCCGGCAAGCGCCCTGAACTGGCGGGGCTGAACACCACCTTCAACGCCAACGTGCCGCAGTACTACGTCGACCTGGACCGTACCAAGGCGCGTTCCCTGGGCGTGGCTATCGACGACGTGTTCACGGCCATGCAGTCCACCTTCGGCAGCTACTACGTCAACGACTTCACCCTCTACGGGCGGACCTGGCAGGTCTCCCTAGAGTCGGAGCCGGAGTTCCGCCGCAAGCCGGACGACCTCAGCCAGGTCTTCGTCCGCTCGTCCACCGGCGATCTGGTGCCGCTGACCACGCTGGTCTCGGTCAAGCGCATCCTCGGCCCGGACTCCTACGCGCGCTTCAACGTGTTCCCGGCGGCCAAGCTGCTCGGCGGCCCGGCGCCCGGCTACAGCTCCGGCCAGGCGCTGGCGGCCATGCAGGAAGTGGCCGACCAGGTGCTGGGCGAGGACTACTCGCTGGCCTGGATCGGCTCGGCCTACCAGGAACTGGCGACCCAGGGTTCGGGCAGCACCGCGTTCATCTTCGGCCTGATCCTGGTGTTCCTCATCCTCGCCGCCCAGTACGAACGCTGGACCCTGCCGCTGGCGGTGGTCACTGCGGTGCCCTTCGCGGTGTTCGGTGCGATCCTGGCGATCTGGCTGCGTGGGCTGGATAACGACGTGTACTTCCAGGTCGGCCTGGTGACCCTGATCGGCCTGGCGGCGAAGAACGCCATCCTGATCATCGAGTTCGCCGTGCTGTGCCGCGAGGAGCAGGGCATGGGCCCGGTCGAAGCGGCGCTGGAGGCGGCCAAGCTGCGCTTCCGCCCCATCGTGATGACCTCGCTGGCCTTCATCCTGGGTTGCGTGCCGCTGGCCATCAGCACCGGCGCCGGTTCCGCGAGCCGCCATTCCATCGGCACCGGGGTGATCGGCGGGATGCTCGCCGCGACCCTGCTGGCGACCTTCCTCATCCCGATGTTCTACATGCTGGTGGAGTCGGCCGCGGACAAGGTCGGCGGCCGCAAGGCCAAGGCCAAGGCCAAGCCCGAGCCAGAGGGCGCGCACGAAGCCTGATGCGAAAGCGGGCCCGGCCGGTGTGGCCGGACCCGCTTCTCCCATTGTTTCGGGAGTTGCCCAGGTAGTTGCTTAGGGAGCTTGCTAATTTTCCGGCGCTCGCCACAATGCAAGGCTTCGCCGCGCCTTCCCTGCGCGCCAATCCGTTAGCCACACCTGCCTGCCTGCGGTCTCTGCCGCCCTTCGGTGGACGCGTGTGACCAGGTGATCCATGAACCTCCGCATCCTGCTGATCCTCGGCGCCCTCAGCGCCTTCGGGCCCATGGCCATCGACTTCTACCTGCCCAGCTTCCCGGCGCTGGCGCAGGCCTTCGGTACCGACGTCGAGCACATCCAGCTGAGCCTGTCGGCCTACTTCGCCGGCCTCGCCATCGGCCAGCTGCTCTACGGCCCGCTGGCCGACCGCATCGGCCGGCGTATCCCCTTGCTGCTGGGGGTGAGCATCTTCACCCTGGCGTCGCTCGCCTGCGCCTTCGCGCCGAACCTGGAATGGCTGATCGGCGCGCGCTTCGTCCAGGCTCTGGGTGGCTGCGCGGGGATGGTGATCTCGCGGGCGGTGGTGCGTGACCTGTGCGACCCGATCGCCGCCGCCAAGGCCTTCTCGCAACTGATGCTGGTGATGGGCCTGGCGCCGATCCTCGCGCCGCTGGGTGGCGGGTTGCTGCTGAGCCTGTCCGGCTGGCAGTCGATCTTCTATTGCCTGACGCTGTTCAGCGCCCTGGCCGGCGGCGCCATCGCGCTGTGGCTGCCCGAGACCATTCCGAGCGGGCCGCGCCCGCCGTTGCGCGGTGCGCTGAAGCAGTACCGCGCGCTGTTCCGCGACCGCTCCTTCATCACTTATGCACTGACCGGCGGGGTCGCCATTGCCGGGATGTTCTCCTACATCGCCGGTTCGCCCTTCGTCTTCATCGAACTCTACGGCGTGCCGGCCGAGCACTACGGCTGGATATTCGGCAGCAATGCGGCGGGCTTCATCCTCATGGCGCAGGTCAACGCGCGGCTGCTGCGCTATCGCGGGCCGGGGTTCTGGCTGCGCCGGGCGGTGTGGGTGTACTTCGGCTGCGGCGTGGCGCTGCTGGCGATCACCCTGGCCAAGCCCGAGCACCTGTGGCCGCTGCTGGTACCGTTGTTCGGCGCCATCGCCAGCCTGGGCTTCCTGCTGCCCAACTCCTCGGCCTGCGCCATGGCCAGCCAGGGTCGGCACGCGGGCAGCGCCTCGGCGCTGATGGGCAGCCTGCAGTTCACCGTCGCCGCCTGCGCTTCGGCGCTGGTCGGTGCTTTGCACGACGGCTCGGCACTGCCGATGGCGGTGGTCATCACCGTCTGCGGCCTGGTGGCCGCGGTGCTCGGCTGGCTGAGCGGGCAGATCAGCGAACGCGCGGCCTGATCAGCTGGCGGCGCGTTGCACCAGTTCGGGTAGCCGGTGCGGGGCCTTCAGGCGGGCTTCGAGGGTCGCGACGAAACTGCGCGCCTCGAGCTCGCTGCGGAAGCCCACGGCCTGCTGGTCGAGACAGACTTCCCACGGTTGGTCTTTGCGCAAGCGGGACGGACGGACGAGGATGTTCACGGTGCTCACCCCTGTGCTGTCAGGTGAAAAGGGACTCTCAGTGTAGTCCTGTCACATGGCGGTAGTAGGTGCGACCTGTGGTCGCCGACATGCGGCGGCGGCGCTGCCGGAAAACTCGCCAGCTCCCGTGCCAGAGCGCTCCATCCGCCGTCGTGCCGCTTCGCTGAAAAATCCTGCAAAGCATTACTGCCGGCCCGCTTGCGGGGCGGGCGGCAGGACTACGACCAAAGGTTGATGGTGGGGTGGCGATCCCCGTCCATACTCGTTGTTCGACCTCGATAACAACAATAAGAGGCAGTGACGATGAGTTACCGGCAGTCCCATGACCGCTCCATCGCGGAGCCTTCCGCCTTCTGGGCCGAACAGGCCGGCCGCGTGGCCTGGTACCGCGCGCCGCAGGACACCCTGCAGGCCCTGCCCGACGGCAGCCACCGCTGGTTCGCCGATGGCCGCCTGAACACCTGCTACCTCGCCCTCGACCGGCAGATCGAGCTGGGCCGCGGCAACCAGGCAGCGTTGATCTACGACTCCCCCGTGACCAATACCCAGCAGCGCTTCAGCTACCTGGAGCTGCGCGATGAGGTCGCGCGCCTGGCCGGTGCCCTGCGCGCGCTGGGGGTGGAGAAGGGCGACGGGGTGATCATCTACATGCCGATGGTGCCCCAGGCGGCCATGGCCATGCTCGCCTGTGCCCGGCTCGGCGCGGTGCACTCGGTGGTCTTTGGTGGCTTTGCGCCACACGAACTGGCGTTGCGCATCGACGACGCCAGACCCAAGCTGGTGCTCACCGCCTCCTGCGGCCTGGAGTTCGAGCGGGTGATCGAATACAAGCCGCTGGTGGACAAGGCCCTGGAGCTGGCCAGCCACCAGCCGGCCCATGTGCTGGTGCTGCAACGCCCGCAGGCGATGGCGGAGCTCAAGGCCGGCCGCGACCTCGACTGGCGCGAAACCCTGGCCCACGCGCAACCGGCCGACCCGGTGGAAGTCGCCAGTGGCGACCCGCTGTACATCATGTACACCTCCGGCACCACCGGGAAACCCAAGGGCATCGTGCGCGACAACGGCGGCCACGCGGTAGCGCTGAGCTATGCACTGCCGACCATCTTCGGCCTGCAGCCGGGGGATGTCTGGTGGGGCGTCTCCGACGTCGGCTGGGTGGTCGGCCACTCGCTGATCGTCTACGGACCGCTGATGAATGGCTGCACCACGGTGTTCTACGAAGGCAAGCCGGTGCGCACGCCCGACGCCGGCAGCTACTGGCGGGTGATCGAGGAACACAAGGTCAACAGCCTGTTCTGCGCGCCCACGGCAATCCGCGCGATCCGCAAGGAAGACCCCCAGGGCGACCTGCTCAAACGCTACGACCTGAGCTCGCTGCGCCACCTGTTCCTCGCCGGCGAGAAGCTCGACAGCAGCACCCAGCACTGGCTGGAGGAACTCACCGGCAAGCCGGTGCACGACCACTGGTGGCAGACCGAGACCGGCTGGCCGGTGACCGCGCCCTGCACCGGCCTGAGGGACCACGACCTGCGCGCCGGCTCAACCAACCGCGCGGTGCCCGGTTACCACGTGCAGGTGGTGGACGACGAGGGTCGGCTGCTCGGGGCGAACGAGCAGGGCTCCATCGTCATTGCCCTGCCGCTTCCGCCCGGCTGCGCGCAGACGCTGTGGAACGATCATCCGCGCTACCTGCAGGCGTACCTGAAGACCTATCCCGGCTACTACCACACTGGCGACGGCGGCTATGTGGACGAGGAGGGCTTCGTCTACATCATGGGCCGCACCGACGACGTGATTAACGTCTCCGGCCACCGTCTATCCACCGGCGAGATGGAAGAGTTGCTGGCGCTGCACGAGGCCGTTGCCGAGTGCGCGGTGATCGCCGTGCAGGACGACCTCAAGGGGCATGTGCCGCTGGGGCTGGTGGTGCTCAAGGACGGCGCGCAGGCGACCGAGGCCAACCTGCAGCGCGAACTGGTGGCGCTGGTGCGCGAGCGCATCGGGGCGCTGGCCTGCTTCCAGCGCGCGGTGGTGGTCAAGCGCCTGCCCAAGACCCGCTCGGGCAAGATCCTGCGCGCGGTGCTACGCAAGATCGCCGACGGCGAGAGCTATGCGCCGCCATCCACCATCGACGACCCGGCGATCCTCGGCGAGATTGCCGAGCGCCTCGGTCAGGCCGGCCTGGCCAAGGCGGGCTGATATCCCACGACGCCGGTGCTGCCGGCGTATTTCCAGGGCCGCACTCGTTGCGGCCCTTTTTTATATGCAGGGTGAGTGCGGGACTGCAGGAATAAAGGCCAATCGCCATCTAGAATGATGTCAACGAGCCTCTACTTGCGGTGTGGCGTTCATGGTCAATCCTGTGGTCCTCGACGAGGAGGAGCTCGAAGCGCTGCGCGAAGTGACCGCGCGGGCGCCGCGCAAGCCGCTGGTGCTGGTGGTCGACGACGACCTTGAGGTGCTGGCCGAGCTGCGCGAACTGATCGAGGGGGCGAACCTGCGCTGCCTGACCGCCGGCAGCGCCGTCGAAGCGCTGCGGCGCATCCGTCGCGACGAGTCGGACATCGACCTGCTGGTGACCGACCTGCGCATGGAGCACCAGGGCGCGGGGCTGGACCTGATCCGCGAACTGAACGAGGTCGGCACCTTCCTGCCGATCATCGTCCTGTCCGGCCAGGCCGATGCTCGCGACGTGATCGAGGCGATGCGGCTGAACGTGCTGGATTTCATGGTCAAGCCGCTGGACCCGCTGTACTTCCTCGACCTGCTCAGCCGTTATCTGTAGGACCGTGCAACGGGCGAGCCCGATAACGGCGTTACAGCGTCTGCGCCTTGAAGGTATCGCACTTGCCCGGCGCACCGCTCTCGAAGCCGATCTTGAACCAGCGCACGCGCTGCGCGGACGAACCGTGGGTGAAGGAATCGGGCATCACCGTGCCGCGCGCCTGGCGCTGCAGGTGGTCGTCGCCGATGGCGTTGGCGGCGTTCAGCGCCTCTTCCACGTCGCCCGGCTCCAGCCAGTTCAGGCGCTGCTGGGCGTGATTGGCCCAGACACCGGCAAAGCAGTCGGCCTGCAGTTCCTGGCGCACCGAAAGCCCGTTGGCGCCTTCCATGCGCGCGCCGCGCTGGCGGGCGGCGTTGATCTTCGCGGAGATGCCCAGCAGGTTCTGCACGTGGTGGCCGACCTCGTGGGCGATCACGTAGGCCTGGGCGAAGTCGCCGGCGGCGGAGAACTTCTGTTCCATCTCGCGGAAGAAACCGAGGTCGAGGTACACGCGGTGGTCGCCCGGACAGTAGAACGGCCCGACCGCCGAGGAGGCGAAGCCGCACGCCGAGTTCACCCCGCCGTTGAACAGGATCAGCTTGGGCTGCTCGTACTGCTGGTTGCTGCGGGAGAAGATCTCACCCCAGGTGTCCTCGGTATCGCCGAGAATCGAGCGGACGAAATCCACCTGCGGATCGTTGCCGGTGGCCGGCTTGCCTTGCGTCGGCCGCGCCGGCGCCTGCTGCTGGGAGACGTCCATCTGGCCGAGCAGCGAGCCGAGGATGGTCATCGGGTCCTGCCCGGAGAGCAGGCCGATCACTACCACGATGGCCACGCCGCCCAGGCTCAGGCCGCGACCGCCGATGCGCATGCCTCCGCCACCGCCCATGCCACCACCGCCGCTGTCATCGCGGGCATCCACTACGTTGTCGCTGCGTCGTCCTTTGCGCCATTGCATGGCGGCATCTCCATCGAACAGGTGGGTTCAGTGTTGTCGCGGGTGGGGCTGGCCGCCAGCCCGGTCGTCAGGCGAAACGGTGCAGCAGCTCGGCGCGGGCGAGCAGTTGCACGTCGCCGCCGACGCGGACCTCATCATCCTGGCCGACCTGCACGTCGAGCCGACTGGGGCGGCCGACGAAGCGGCCCTGGGCCAGCTGGAACAGCTCGCCGCGGCGGGCCTTGCCCAGTTCCACCAGGTAGGCGGCAACGGGGCCGGCGGCGCTGCCGGTGGCGACGTCCTCGATGACCCCGGCGCCATCCCAGGTGCGGCCCTCGCGATTATCCACATCCAGCACGAAAACGAAGGCAGCGTTGAGTTTGGCCAGCTCGGCTGCCAGATCCGTGCGCTGGCGCACGCGGCCCAGGGCCTCGCTGCGTACCGGCAGCAGCAGGTAGGGCAGGCCGGTGCTGACCACGGCGGCGGGGTAGTCGGCGAGATCGCTGGCACTCAGCGAGAAGGCCTCGGCGAACCAGCGGCGCGCGTCATCGTCGAGCACGCTGCCGAAGTCGGCGGCGCCCTGGTTCATCTCGGCGTGGAAGCCGGCGCCGCGACGGCGCGTGGCGACCTTCACCTGCTTGGCTGGCAACTCCAGCGTCCAGTGTTCTTCCTCGCCGCGCTGGTGCAGGTGGTGCAGCAGCGCAGCCGCGCCCAGCACCGGGTGGCCGGCGAAGGGCAGTTCCTCGTCGACGGTGAAGATGCGCGCCGAGTAGGTGTCCAGCGAGGCGGACGGGAACAGGAAGATCGACTCGAACTGGCGCAGCTCCTGGGTCAGCGCCAGCAGGGTCTGGGCGGGAATGCCACGGGCGTCGGGGAATACCGCCAGGCCATTGCCGGTGAGCGGTTGGTCGGCGAAGACGTCGAGCTGCCAGTACTGTTGCGCGGACATGGGCCTCCAGATGCCGCCCTTGAGCGGCGCAAAGAAAAACTCGACAGCCAGCCTAGCGAGCTATATGTTCGCCGACAAGAAAGCGCAGGTCACAGCACCGTGCTTTCCAGGCCACCGCAGTGGCCGGCGTCGCTCGGACGGTTCCGGGCGCCTACGTTCATCAGAGGACACCATGACTGAACCCCGTTCAGCTCGTCGCTTTGCGCGCATCGATCGCCTGCCCCCCTACGTTTTCAACATTACCGCCGAGCTGAAGATGGCCGCCCGCCGCCGTGGCGAGGACATCATCGACCTGTCCATGGGCAACCCGGACGGGGCCACGCCGCCGCACATCGTCGAAAAGCTCTGCCAGGTCGCCCAGCGCGAAGACACCCACGGCTACTCCACGTCCCGTGGTATCCCGCGCCTGCGCCGCGCCATCTCGCACTGGTACCGCGACCGCTACGAGGTCGAGATCGACCCGGAATCCGAGGCCATCGTCACCATCGGCTCCAAGGAAGGCCTGGCGCACCTGATGCTGGCCACCCTGGACCACGGCGACACCATCCTGGTGCCCAACCCCAGCTACCCGATCCACATCTATGGCGCGGTGATCGCCGGCGCCCAGGTGCGCTCGGTGCCGCTGGTGCCGGGGATCGACTTCTTCAACGAGCTGGAGCGGGCGATCCGCGAATCGATCCCCAAGCCGAAGATGATGATCCTCGGCTTCCCCTCCAATCCTACCGCGCAGTGCGTGGAGCTGGACTTCTTCGAGCGCGTGGTCGATCTCGCCAAGCGCTATGACGTGCTGGTGGTGCACGACCTGGCCTACGCGGACATCACCTTCGATGGCTGGAAAGCCCCGTCGATCATGCAGGTGCCGGGCGCCAAGGACATCGCGGTGGAGTTCTTCACCCTGTCCAAGAGCTACAACATGGCCGGCTGGCGTATCGGCTTCATGGTCGGCAATCCGGAGCTGGTCTCGGCCCTGGCGCGGATCAAGAGCTACCACGACTACGGCACCTTCACCCCGCTGCAGGTGGCGGCCATCGCCGCGCTGGAAGGTGATCAGCAGTGCGTGCGCGATATCGCCGACCAGTATCAGAAGCGCCGCGACGTGCTGGTGAAGGGCCTCCACGAAGCCGGGTGGATGGTGGAGAACCCCAAGGCGTCGATGTACATCTGGGCGAAGATCCCACCGGCCTATGCGCACCTGGGTTCGCTGGAGTTCGCCAAGAAGCTGCTCAAGGACGCCAAGGTCTCGGTGTCGCCGGGCATCGGCTTCGGCGACTACGGCGACGACCACGTGCGCTTCGCCCTGATCGAGAATCGCGACCGCCTGCGCCAGGCCGTGCGCGGGATCAAGGCGATGTTCCGCGCCGACGGCCTGTTGCCGGCCAAGGGCGAGTGACAGGAACCGGAGAACGAAAAAGGCGGCCAGATGGCCGCCTTTCTCGTTGTGGAGTCCCTCACCCCATCCTGCTCGCGGAGCCATGTCGCGCGGGAACCTGGAGAGTGCCCCGCGCGTCGGAAGCCCCATCCCACCTCCACAAGCGTTCAGGGGTGAGGGAGTGCCTCGGTGTCAGGTCAGTGAGCGGGGTAGTCCGCCAGCACCTCGCGCTGGCCGGCCTTGTTCAACCCGACCACCTGGTAGGCGTCATGCCGGTCGCCCATCTCCATGCCCGGCGAGCCCATCGGCATGCCCGGCACGGCGGCGCCGACCAGATCGGCCCGCTCGCGCAGCTTGAGCACGTCGGCCGCCGGTACGTGGCCCTCGACAAACTTGCCGTCGATCACGCCGGTGTGGCACGAGCCCATGCTGTAAGGCACGCCGAGTCTGGTCTTCACTGCACTCATGTCCGCCTCGACGTGGTCGTTGACGGTGAAGCCGTTGCTTTCCAGGTGCTTGATCCAGTCCTTGCAGCAGCTGCAGTTGGCATCGCGGTGCACGTCGATGGTCAGCGGCTCGGCGGCCTGGGCGGCGCCGGCGACAAGGGCGGTGAGCAGAAGCAGGGTGCGCATGGTTGGAACCTCGAAATACGAACGCGACCGAGCATACTCCCGAGCGTCTTCAGCCCCCACCCGGTGTTTGTTTCCCCATATGACGCGCTGGCCCGAACTTGCCGCGCCGTGCGGGGTCTCTAGCTGATCGGTGGTGCGTCCGCGACTCCCGGTCGCAGGTCTGGACGCTCGGCAATGGCTGCATGGCCAAGGAGAAATCGGATGCTCTTCGCCCGTCTCGTCCTGCTGGTCCAGGCTCTGGTCTGGGGTGGCCTGGGACTGCTCTACTGGATTCGCCCCTATGAGATGGCCAACCTCAGCGGCATGCTGCTGATGGAACCGTCGTCGGTGAGCGACGCCCGCGTCTTCTATGGCGGTCACCAGTTCGCCCTCGCGCTGTTCCTCGTCTTTGCCCTGCGTCGGCGCCTGCTGGTGCGGCCGGCGCTGATCCTGGTGATCCTGGTGCAACTGACCCTGACGCTGTCGCGCCTGCTGATCGCCTGGACCGAAGGCGGCATGGAGTGGGATGCGCAACTGGCCGGCGTGGTCTACCGCGGGGTGATCTCGGCGCTGGCGATTTTCGCCCTCTACTGGCTGGAGCGGCAGTCGCGCCATCGCGCCGTGGTGGTGCGCGAACCGGAAGAGCCGGAGGAGCGCAAGGCGGACTTCGAAGGACTGTGAGCTTCGGATAGGCGGCGCGGCCTGCCGGCGGCAGCGCTGCCGGGTTACCCCCGCTCCGTGCTATCGTATTGATTTCGCGGTAGAAGCAAGGCGGAGCCAGCATGAAGTTCGTACATCAACGTGAGCACCTGAACGAAGGCGACCTGGTCGTCATCGAGTGCTCCATGACCTGCAATATCCGCCTGATGACCGATGCCGCCTTCCGCAGCTTCAAGAATGGCGGGCGCCACGTCTACCACGGCGGCGCGTTCGACCGGTTCCCGGCCAAGATCAAGGTACCCAGCACCGGCAACTGGAACATCACCATCGACACCGTCACCCGTCGCGCCATCAGCGTCACGCGCAAGGCCGACTTCAAGTACAGCATCAAGTTCGTGCGCAAGTCGCCGTCGAACTACAGCTGATCCTCAGTTCCCCGCCTGCGCGGGGAAGTCCCTGAGCAGGCGGGCGATGCCTTCGTCCACGGCCTGCTGGGTAATCTTCGGATCGTGCAGCTGGCGCGCCACCTGCGCCTGATAGAGCACCTGTCCGCTCGCCTCGTCGAGAATCTGCAGCGCCAGGCGCGCCTGTTCCTGGTCGGTGATCTGCGTCTGGGTCATCACCCCCGCGCCGGTCACCACCGGGCGCTGGACGATGCCGGTCTGGCTATCCAGTCCGACGGCATAGATCACCCGCAGCTCCCCTGAATTGTCCTGATAGTGGTAGCCCTTGGCTTCCAGCGCGCGGCGCACGGCGAGATCGAAGCGATCTTCCAGGTCCTCGCGGTGACCCTGTGCGCGCACGGCCTGGATGAAGAAGGTGCTTTGCCGGCCGTTGGCGGCGGGGGAGACGCTGATGTTGGCGGGGTCGGTGCCGGCGCACGCGGCCAGCAGCAGGCAGAACAGGGGAAGGATCAGGCGGGACATGGACGTGCCTCTTGTCATTGTCCCGCAAGCGTAGCCGCCTGGCGCTGGCTCGCCGCCCAACCCTTGGTTGGGCGGCGGGTGAGCAGGCTCAGCGGCGGGTCAGCAGGACGCCGGCTTCCATGTGGTGCGTGTAGGGGAACTGGTCGAACAGGGCGCAGCGGCTCACCTGGTGGGTGTCGTGCAGCTGGGCGATGTTCTGCGCCAGGGTCTCCGGGTTGCAGGAGATGTACAGGATGTTGTCGAAGCGGCGGGTCAGCTCGCAGGTGTCCGGGTCCATGCCGGCACGCGGCGGGTCGACGAACACGCTGCCGAACGCGTAGGACTTCAGGTCGACGTCGGCCAGGCGGCGGAACGGGCGCACGTCATTCAGCGCCTGGGTCAGCTCCTCGGCGGAGAGGCGCACCAGGGTGACGTTGTCCACGGCGTTGTCGGCCAGGTTCGCCAGCGCGGCGTTCACCGAGGTCTTGCTGATCTCGGTGGCCAGCACCTTGCGCACGCGGGTGGCCAGCGGCAGGGTGAAGTTGCCGTTGCCGCAGTAGAGCTCCAGCAGGTCGTCCTCGCGCTGGCCCAGGGCTTCGTACGCCCAGTTGAGCATCTTCTGGCAGACCTCGCCGTTGGGCTGGGTGAAGGCGCCCTCCGGCTGGCGGTAGCGGAAGGTACGGCCGGCGACGGTCAGTTCTTCGCTGACGTAGTCACGGCCGACGACCAGGCGCTTGCCACGGGAGCGGCCGACGATGCTCACGCCCAGCTCACTGGCCAGCTTCTCGGCGGCAGCCTGCCAGATGGCGTCCACCGGGCGGTGGTAGCAGAGAGTGATCATTGCGTCGCCGGCCAGGGTGGTGAGGAACTCCACCTGGAACAGCTTGTGGCCCAGCGTCGGCTCGGCCCAGGCGGCCTTCAGGCGCGGCATCAGTTCGTTGATGCGCTGGCTGGCGATGGGGAATTCTTCGATGAGGATCGGCGTGTGCTTGTCGCCCTGCTCGAACATCGCGTAGTGGCGGGCTTCGCCCTCGCGCCACAGGCGGAATTCGGCGCGCAGGCGGTAATGCTCGCGGGGCGAATCGAACACCTCCGGCTCTGGCGCGGCGAAGGGCGCCAGCAGCTCGCGCAGGCGCGCGGCCTTTTCGGCCAGTTGGCTGTCGTATTGGGAGGGATCGAAACGCGGACTGCTCATGGGGCGGGTAACTCGTGTGGAGGCGGCGGCATTTGATGGGTATCGCTTCGCTCCACACCATCCTACATCAGTGTCACTTGTAGGATGGGTGGAGCGCAGCGATACCCATGCCGGGAGAATCAGATCAGGCGTTGAACCAGCCCAGCTTGATCACGAACAGGATCGACAGGATCACCAGAGCCGGGTTCAGCTCGCGGAAACGGCCGGACAGCAGTTTGCAGGCGGTCCAGGTGATGAAGCCGAAGGCGATGCCGTTGGCGATGGAGAAGGTCAGCGGCATGGCCAGTGCGGTCACTACCACCGGGGCGGCGACGGTCAGGTCGTCCCAGTCGATCTCGGCCAGGCCCGAGGCCATCAGCACGGCGACGAAGAACAGCGCCGGTGCAGTGGCGAAGGCCGGCACGTTACCGGCCAGCGGGGCGAAGAACAGCGCCAGCAGGAACAGCACGGCGACCACGATGGCGGTCAGGCCGGTGCGGCCACCAGCGGAAACGCCAGCCGCCGACTCGATGTAGCTGGTGGTGGTGGAGGTGCCCAGCAGCGAACCGACCATGGCGGCGGAGCTGTCGGCGATCAGGGCGCGGCCCATCTTCGGCATGTGCCCGTCCTTGCCCATCAGGCCGGCGCGCTTGGCGACGCCGATCAGGGTGCCGGAGTTGTCGAACAGGTCGACGAAGAGGAAGGCGAAGATCACGCTGAACAGGCCGATGTCCAGCGCGCCCTTGATATCCAGCTGCAGGAAGGTCGGCGCCAGCGACGGCGGCATCGATACCACGCCACCGAACTGGGAGACACCGATGGCGATGGAGATGAAGGTCACCACCAGGATGCCGATCATCACCGCGCCGGTCACGCGGCGGGCTTCCAGGGCGACGATCAGGATGAAGCCGAGGATCGCCAGCAGCGGCGCGGGCTTGGCCAGGTCACCCATGCCCACCAGGGTGGCCTGGTTGGCGACGACGATGCCCGACTCCTTCAGCGCGATCAGCGCAAGGAACAGGCCGATGCCGGCAGCGATGGCCGAGCGCAGCGCCAGCGGGATGCTGTTGATGATCCATTCGCGGATGCGGAAGATCGAAATGATGAAGAACATGCACGCGGAGAGGAACACCGCGCCGAGGGCCACCTGCCAGGTGTGGCCCATGTGCAGGACCACGGTGTAGGTGAAGAAGGCGTTCAGGCCCATGCCGGGAGCCAGGGCGATCGGGTAGTTGGCGATCAGGCCCATCACCGCCGAGCCGATGGCCGCGGCCAGGCAGGTCGCGACGAAGATCGCGCCCTTATCCATGCCCGTCTCGCCGAGAATGCTCGGGTTGACGAAAAGGATGTAGGCCATGGTCAGGAAGGTAGTGATACCCGCCAGGATCTCGGTGCGCACAGTGGTGTTGTGCGCCTTGAGTTGGAACAGCTTTTCCAGCATGTTTGGCTCCCCGTGACGCTCTCGCGCCGTTATCGTTCTGGCCGGGAAAAGCAAGGTGCATGCCCAGGTGGGCCGTGCGCCTTTTCTTGTGACCGGCAAAAGGCGCGCATGATACCAGCTCGTCCTGCGCCGGAGAATTTCTGACCGGACCGCCAGCATCCGTTCGTCTGCAAGCTTAGACGCGAGCGCCGACCAAGGGAGTGCAACTTGTGCGCTGTGGGTGGTCTGACTGTTCATGACCTTGGCAATAACCCTGGCCTGACCGGGCCATCCTGTCCGATTCTCCGTCGATGAAACGCTCTATTCCGATCCTCCTTGCCTCATTGTTGGGCGCCTCTTTGCTGGGTGCGTGTGCCGGTGCGCCGCCGTCGGCCCCGCAGCATACGTTCGATGTCCATGCCGTGGCCGAGAAGCCCACGGCCAGCACCCGCACCCTGGCCGACCCGCAGGGCAAGGCCGTGCTGGTGACCACTCATCCCGCCCTGACCCAGCGCGACGTGCAGCGGGCCGAACTGGCCAGCGTGGCCGATGGCGCGCCGGCCGTGCGCGTGCTGTTCACTCCCGAAGCCAGCCAGCGCCTGGCGAAACTGACCCGGGAAGAGCAGGGCAACGCCCTGGCGGTGGTCATCGACGGGCAGCTGCGCCTGCTGCCCAGGGTGACGCGGGTGGTGACCGATGGGCAGGTGCTGCTCAAGGGCTTCGCCAGCCCGGAGGAGGCGCAGACGCTGGTGCGTCGGCTCAATGAGCTGCGTGACGTGCCGGTGCAGCCGGAGCAGAAGTCCGGCGGGCAGCCGTAGCTTCTTTATAGGGGTTTGAATAGGGTGGCACTGCGTAGGGCGAATAACCTGGGACAGGTTATCCGCCGATGACCCGACGGCGGATAACGCTGGCGCGATACGCGCCCCACAGGTCAGGACTCTGCGAATGACAGACATGAAAAAGCCCGGCATCTGCCGGGCTTTTTCGTTTCGCGGTTCGCGGGCTGGGCTTAGGCGCCGTAGACCGGGAACTTGGCGCAGATGGCCTTGACCTTCTCGCGCACGCCGTCCACCACGGACTCGTCGCCCATGTTGGTCAGGATGTCGCAGATCCAGCCAGCCAGCTCGCGGCACTCGGCTTCCTTGAAGCCGCGGGTGGTCACAGCGGGGGTGCCGATGCGCAGGCCGGAGGTGACGAACGGGGAACGCGGGTCGTTCGGCACGCTGTTCTTGTTCACGGTGATGAAGGCACGACCCAGGGCGGCGTCGGCGTCCTTACCGGTGATGTCCTGCTTGATCAGGGACAGCAGGAACAGGTGGTTCTGGGTACCGCCGGAAACCACGTCGAAGCCGCGCTCGATGAATACGCTGGCCATGGTCTGGGCGTTCTTCAGGACCTGCTGCTGGTAGGCCTTGAACTCGGGCTGCAGAGCTTCCTTGAAGCACACGGCCTTGGCGGCGATCACGTGTTCCAGCGGGCCACCCTGGGCACCCGGGAAGACAGCGGAGTTCAGCTTCTTCTCGATCTCTTCGTTCTTGCGAGCGAGGATCAGGCCGCCGCGCGGGCCGCGCAGGGTCTTGTGGGTGGTGGTGGTGACCACGTCGGCGAACGGCACCGGGTTCGGGTAGACGCCAGCGGCGACCAGACCGGCCACGTGGGCCATGTCGACGAACAGGTAGGCGCCGACCTTGTCCGCGATGGCGCGGAAGCGGGCGAAGTCCAGCACCTGGGAGTAGGCGGAGAAGCCGGCGACGATCATCTTCGGCTTGTGCTCGACGGCCAGGCGCTCGACTTCGTCGTAGTCGATCAGGCCGGCGTCGGTGATGCCGTACTGAACGGCGTTGTACAGCTTGCCGGAGGAGGAAACGCTGGCGCCGTGGGTCAGGTGACCGCCATGGGCCAGGCTCATGCCCAGGATGGTGTCACCGGCCGACAGTAGGGCCAGGTAAACGGCGGCGTTGGCCTGGGAGCCGGCGTGCGGCTGGACGTTGGCGTAGTCGGCGCCGAACAGTTCCTTGGCGCGGTCGATGGCCAGCTGCTCGACGACGTCGACGTACTCGCAACCACCGTAGTAGCGCTTGCCCGGGTAGCCTTCGGCGTACTTGTTGGTCAGCACCGAACCCTGGGCTTCCATCACCGCCGGGCTGGTGTAGTTCTCGGAGGCGATGAGCTCGATGTGCTCTTCCTGGCGCTGGGCTTCCTGCTCCATCGCGGCGAAGAGTTCGGCATCGTAGCGGGCGAGGGTCAAATCACGGCTGAACATGGCGGTCCTCTTAAGGATCGGGTGCTGGGGAAAGGCGCGCATTCTAACCCAAGGCGCCGGTGCTGGCACATGAAAGGCGGTCATGTGGCTGACAAGCGGGGTTCAAGGCCGGGATCGCGCGCGGGCGAGTGGCCGAAATGGCGTGACGAGCCACTTGCCGAAGGTGCAGGAGAAACTCGACGTAGGATAGCGTGGAGCGAAACGATACCCATCGATCCGACATCGCGACAGCATGGGTATCGCTGCGCTCCACCCATCCTGCAAAGGCGCTCTCCTGCGCCGCTGTGCGTTCAGCCGAGCAGGAACAGCGCGTTGCTGGCGAACAGCGCGGCGAACTGGTCGGCCGGCACCGGGCGGCCGAAGAGGAAGCCTTGTACCTCGTCACAGCCGTGTTCGCGCAGGAACTCGAGCTGCTCGTGGCTCTCCACGCCCTCGGCGATCACCATCAGGTTCAGGCTGTGGGCCATGGCGATGATGGCGCGGGCGATCTGTGCGTCCTGCTCGCCGTGGGGCAGGCCGTCGACGAAGCTGCGGTCGATCTTCAGCACGTCGATGGGGAACTGCTTCAGGTAGTTGAGCGAGGAATAGCCGGTGCCGAAGTCGTCCACCGCAATCGCCAGGCCCAGGCGCTTCAGGCCCTGGAGTATCTGCATCGCCTGGGAGACGTCGCTCATCAGGATGCTTTCGGTCAGCTCCAGTTCCAGGCAGGCCGGGGCGATGCCGGTGTCCGCGAGGATGCCGGCGATGCGCTCGCCCAGCTGGCCGTCGGCGAACTGCCGGGCCGAGAGGTTCACGGAAATCTTCGGCACCCGAACCTTGTCCCGGTGCCAGGCGCGCAGTTGCAGGCAGGCCTGCTCCAGCAGCCAGTCGCCGACCTGGGCGACCAGGCCGAGCTCTTCCAGCACCGGGATGAACTCCGCTGGCGGGATCAGCCCGCGCTTGGGGTGCTGCCAGCGCAGCAGCGCCTCGGCACCGGTCAGGCGGCGGCCGTCGCCAGTGAACTGCGGCTGGTAGTGCAGGACGAACTCGTGCAGCTCGATGGCGCGGCGCAGGTCGCTTTCCAGCTCCAGGCGCTCCAGCGCGCGGGCGTTCATCTCGGCCTGGTAGAACTGGAAGTTGTTCTTGCCCATTTCCTTGGCGTGGTACATCGCAGTGTCGGCGTTCTTCATCAACTGGCTGAGCTCGGCGCCGTCCTGCGGCGAGAGCGCAACGCCGATGCTGGCGGTGACGAAGAACTCGCGGCCTTCCAGGGTGAAGGGGCGGGCGAGGCTGGAGAGAATCTGCTCGGCGACCTGGATCGCCTGGCGCAGCGCCTTCTCGCGGTCCTTCTGGCCGGGCAGCAGCAGGGTGAACTCGTCACCGCCCATGCGCGCCACAGTGTCGTCGTCGCTGACGCAAAGGCTCAGGCGCTCTGCCACTTCCTTGAGCATGCGGTCGCCTGCGGCATGACCGAGGGAGTCGTTGATCGGCTTGAAGCGGTCGAGGTCGAGGAACATCAGCACCACCCACTGCTGGTGCCGTTCGGCCTGCAAAAGGGCGGTGTGCAGGCGGTCCTGGAACAGCGTGCGGTTGGGCAGGTGGGTCAGGGCGTCGTAGTAGGCCAGGCGATGGATGCGACGCTCGCTGGCCTTGCGCTCGCTGATGTCGCTGAAGAAGCAGACGAAGCTGACCAGGTCGCCGTCCTCGTCATGCACCGCGGTGATGCCGACCCAGCTGGGGTACAGCTCGCCGTTCTTGCGCTTCTGCAGGATCTCGCCTTCCCAGCTGCCGCTCTTGAGCAGGCTTTCCATCACGTGCTTGAGCTGGTTGGCTTCCTGGCGGTCGGCGGTGAGCAGGCGCGGCAGCTGGTCCAGCACCTCCTCGGCGGAGTAGCCGGTGAGGCGGCTGAAGGAGTCGTTGATCTGCACGATGTAGCCGGCTGGGTCGGTGACCATGATCGCCGCCGTGGAGTGCTCGAATACCGTCGCCGCCATGCGCATCTCGCGCTCGGCGCGGCGCTGCTGGCTCACGTCGCGAGCGACGCCGAGCAGGCCTTCGAAGCGGCCGTGGTCGTCCCACATCAAAGCGATGCGCAGCTCCACGGGAATCTTGTGGCCGTCGGCATGCAGGCAGTCGAGGCTGAACAGCTGCGGTTCGGCACTTTCACGCAGCTCGGCCAGGCGCTTGGGCTCGCCGATGGCGCCCTGCACGCGGTTCAGCAGTTCATCCAGGCGCTCCAGCTGAGCCGGGTTGGCGGCCACCTGCTGGAAGCCGTTGGACAGCACCCACTCGGGGCTGTAGCCGAGCACCTGGTGGATAGACGGGCTGAGGTAGTTGAGCTTGACCTGGGCGTCGGTGGAGAGGATCACGTCGCTGATGCTCTCGGCGAGCATGCGGTAACGGCGGCCGCTCTCGCGCAGGGAGTTGTGCGCCTCGACCGTGTCGGTGATGTCCTTGGCCACGCCGATCAGCCGCGCCACGCGGCCGGAGGCGTCGCGGGTGAAGGCCTGCTCGCGGATGTCGAACCAGTGCCAGCTGCCGTCGCGGTGGCGCCAGCGCAACTGGCTGTCCAGCAGCAGGCCGTCGCCTACCACCTGCTGCAGGTTGCGCACGCGCCAATAGTATTCGACGTCGTCCGGGTGCAGCACCTTCTCCCAGAAGCGCTCGCCCATCTCGCGCAGCTCGTCGTTGTCGTAGCCGAGCTGGTGGCCGAGGTTGTGGTTGCTGAAGATGACCCGGCGCGCGGCGATGTCGTGGATGTAGAGGGTGTCGGGCACCGCGCGCACCGCGTCGGACCAGAACTTCTCGCGCTCGATCAGCGACAGCTCGACCTGCTTGCGGCTGGTGATGTCCGACAGGCTCAGGGTGACGGCGTGGAAGTCCTGGATCATCTCCGGCACGCGCAACTGCAGCCACAGATGGCGTTGCTCGCCCTGGCGGGTATGGATGCAGGCTTCCAGCTCGACCATGCCGTGGCCGTGCAGCACGGCTTCGAGGACCTTGCTGCGCACGCCGTCCGGACGCATGCCGGCGCCGCCGACGAGAACCTGCCAGGCCTGTTCGGTGGTGCTCACGCCCATCAGGCGCTTGGCGACGTTGTTGATCTCGGTGATGCGTACCTGGCGCAACAGCCAGGGCAGGCGCTCGGGCTGCGAGGCGATCCACTCGCGCAGGTCGCTCTGTCGGCGCAGGTTGAGGTCCACCAGGCTCTGGCGCAGCGCGGAAAGGTCGAGCACGCAAAGGGCGACGCCGACGCCGTCGAAGATGTCCTGGTAGCGCCGGCGGGTCTCTTCGAGGATGTGCAGCGCCTGCTGTTCCTCGGTGACGTCGCGCAGCACCCAGACCTGCCCGCCCTGGGGCAGGTTGCCGCGCAGCACCCAGGTCTGCTCCGGCGACAGCGGGCTGTCGTCCAGGGAATGGTGGCTGACGGCGAACAGCCGGGCCTGGCCGGTATCGTTGACGCGCACCAGTTCGGAGCCGTTCTCCGCCGCGGCATCGCCGCCATGCAGCAGGTTGCCCAGGCCGGGCAGCAGCTCCAGCAGGTGATGCTCGCCGGCCTTGTCGGCGCTGATGCCGAACAGCTGCTCGGCCTGTGGATTGAGGTAGGCGAGGCGCCCGTCGGCGCGGGTCACCAGTACCCGCTCGTCGATCGCGCCGAGAGCCTGCGCGGCCTGGCGCAGACTCTGCTGCGACTCCACGGTCAGTGCCCGCAGGTTCTGCTGTTCGCGCTGCAGGCGCAGCAGGGCGGCGCCTGCAACGCCCGCCAGTACCAGCAGCAGAGCCAGCTCGCCGGCCAGGCGCGGCAGCAGGGTGGCGCGGATCTGCCGGTCGTCGAATTGCGGGTGCAACTGCCAGTCGGTGTTCTGGATGTCCAGGCCGTCCAGGCTCTGCGCCTGTTCCAGCGGCGAGGCGGCGGACAGCGGGCCGGGGCGGAAGCCGCTGGAACGGCCGAGGACCTTCTGCTGGACGTCATCGACCAGAATCCAGTCCGGTGATTCGGGGCGGATCTGCGCCGCCCAGCCACGTCGGGCAGCCTTTTCGTCAAGGCGGATAACGCTGTCGCCTTCGCCCGCCTCGGTGGCCTTCAGCCAGACATAGAAGTGGCCGCCGTTTTCCTCGCTGAAGGCGTAGTGATAGGTCTGCTGCGTGCTGCGCTGGCGCAGGGCCTCGATGAACGCGGTGTCCTTGATGCCGCTGGCGGAGTCATGCACGGGCACGCCGCTGGCGTTCAGCCGGACCAGGCTGTGAAAGGACGGGTAGATGTGTGTCAGGCCGGCGATCAGCGGCGCGTGGACGTCGCCGGGGTCGCGGTCCTGCTCCTGCTGCAGCAGGGCCTGGGCCGCCACGGCCTTGAGCTCCAGGGTCAGGGAGATCCGCTGGGCCATCTGTTCGCCGTGCAGCACCACCCGCTCGCGCTCGAAGCGCTCCTGGCTACGGAACTCCTGATGCAGCTGCCAGCCCAGCAGGCCGAGCATGAACAGCACCAGCAGCACCAGCGCGGTCCGGGTCGCCACGCGGCCAGGCCTGGCCAGGGCGTCCGGAGGAGTACGGGGGAAAATAGACAAGGACTTAAGGACCTGGGGCGATACGGCTGAATTCGGCGCAGGCTAGGATGCCCGGAAAGGCGGCGAAGTGCCAGTATGGCCGACGAGCGTCGTTTGCCCTTCCCGGTTCATTCCGGTAGCTTTGCCGCACGCGCGCGTGATGTGCAGCGAAAAGTTCGACGCATAAAGTACATCCCCGCAGAGTCCCGCGCGAAGGGCCGTCCATCGGCCGTTCGCGCCCGCCGGCAGCCCGCTCGCGAGCGTTCGAGCGCTGCCGCTCCGGCCAGTGAGCCGGCGTCCCGGAACCTGCCGTCGTCCGTTCCGGCCATCCCGATCACAATTCATCCCAGAAGTCAGGTATCCATGGCTCAATACGTCTACACCATGCACCGGGTCGGCAAGGTCGTGCCGCCCAAGCGTGAAATCCTCAAGAACATCTCCCTGTCGTTCTTCCCCGGCGCCAAGATCGGCGTGCTCGGCCTGAACGGCGCGGGTAAATCCACCCTGCTGCGCATCATGGCCGGCGTCGACACCGAGATCGAAGGTGAAGCCCGCCCGATGCCGGGCATCAACGTCGGCTACCTGCCGCAGGAGCCCAAGCTCGACCCGCAGGCCACCGTTCGCGAGATCGTCGAAGAAGCCGTCGGCCAGATCAAGGCCGCCCAGGCCCGCCTGGACGAGGTCTACGCCGCCTACGCCGAGCCGGACGCCGACTTCGACGCCCTGGCCGCCGAGCAGGCCAAGCTGGAGGCCATCCTCCAGGCTTCCGACGGCCACAACCTGGAGCGCCAGCTGGAAGTCGCCGCCGACGCCCTGCGCTTGCCGCCGTGGGACGCCAAGATCGAACACCTTTCCGGTGGTGAGAAGCGCCGTGTCGCCCTGTGCCGCCTGCTGCTGTCCGCCCCGGACATGCTGCTGCTGGACGAACCGACCAACCACCTGGACGCCGACTCCGTCGCCTGGCTGGAACACTTCCTCCACGACTTCCCGGGCACCGTGGTAGCGATCACCCACGACCGTTACTTCCTCGACAACGTCGCCGGCTGGATTCTCGAGCTGGACCGTGGCCAGGGTATCCCCTTCGAAGGCAACTACTCCGGCTGGCTGGAATCCAAGGCCAACCGCCTGGCCCAGGAAGCCAAGCAGGAAGCCTCCCACGCCAAGGCCATGAAGGCCGAACTGGAATGGGTTCGCCAGGGCGCCAAGGCTCGCCAGTCGAAGTCCAAGGCCCGTCTGCAACGCTTCGAGGAAATGCAATCGCAGGAATTCCAGAAGCGCAGCGAGACCAACGAAATCTACATCCCGGCAGGTCCGCGCCTGGGCGACAAGGTCATCGAGCTGCACAACGTCAGCAAGGGCTATGGCGATCGCCAGCTGATCGACGATCTGTCGCTGAGCATTCCCAAGGGCGCCATCGTCGGCGTGATCGGTGGCAACGGCGCGGGTAAATCGACTCTGTTCCGCATGCTGACCGGCAAGGAGCAACCGGACTCGGGCAGCATCGAGATCGGCGAAACCGTGCAGATCGCCAGCGTCGACCAGAGCCGCGAAATCCTCGATGGCAACAAGACCGTGTGGGAGCAGGTGTCCGACGGCTTCGAGCAGATCAGGATCGGCAACTACGAAGTCCCGTCGCGCAGCTACGTCGGTCGCTTCAACTTCAAGGGCGGCGACCAGCAGAAGTTCGTCAAGGACCTCTCCGGTGGTGAGCGTGGCCGTCTGCACCTGGCCCTGACCCTGAAGCAGGGCGGCAACGTGCTGCTGCTCGACGAACCGTCCAACGACCTCGACGTGGAAACCCTGCGTGCGCTGGAAGAAGCGCTGCTGGACTTCCCCGGCGCCGCCATCGTGATCTCCCACGATCGCTGGTTCCTGGACCGCATCGCGACCCACATCCTCTCTTATGAGGACGACGGCAAGGTGGTCTTCTTCGAAGGCAACTACACCGAGTTCGAAGCCGATCGCAAGAAACGCCTGGGCGACGCTGCCTCGCAGCCGCACCGCGTGCGTTACAAGAAGCTGGCGTAAGCCGCTTCTGCAGGAAAACGGGGCCCTCGGGCCCCGTTTTTTTTGCGGCGCGCGCCGACAACGGTCAGCGGCTGCGCTTGAGATCATCCAGGGCGCGGCGCTGTTCCTCCAGTTGGCGCTGCAGTGTGTCGATTTGCCGCGCCTGGTCCTGCAGGCTGCGTTGCTGTTCTTCCAGCTGGCGCGACATGCGCTCCAGGTCGTCGGTGCTGAACTTCGACTTGTGGATCACTTCGCTGTCGAATGTATCCGCCACCACCAGCGCGCCGGATTCGGTGAAATTGCCCAGTTTCATGGCCCCGTGGGCGGGCAGGGCGAGGGTGCAGGTGAGGGCGGCGAGAAGCGCGAGCGGGCGTGTGGGCATCATGGGCGTCCTGGTGGCATGATTTGTTGAGTGCAACTACCTATTGATTTTGTATACAGAAATCTGTTTTTCTGCCGGTCCGGCAGAAGTGGGATTTATATTTTTGCACCATAAAGATTCATAAAAGCGTCACGCTGCACTATCTCGGGGCGGCGTGGATTGTTAGAGTCTGCCGGCAAAAAGCATCACATAATCAGAAAAGTACCGGTGTAGACATGACGCAATCCGTTGACTCGTTCCTCGAGCGCCTAAAGCGGCGCGACCCCGATCAGCCCGAATTCCACCAGGCGGTGGAAGAGGTGCTGCGCTCCCTCTGGCCCTTCCTCGAAGCCAATCCGCACTACCTGCAGGCCGGCATCGTCGAACGCATCGTCGAGCCCGAACGCGCGATCCTGTTCCGCGTACCGTGGGTGGATGATGCCGGACGAGTGCGGGTCAACCGCGGTTTCCGCATCCAGATGAGCAGCGCCATCGGCCCGTACAAGGGTGGCCTGCGCTTCCACCCCTCGGTGAACCTGGGCGTGCTGAAGTTCCTGGCCTTCGAGCAGGTCTTCAAGAACTCCCTGACTTCACTGCCCATGGGCGGCGGCAAGGGCGGCTCGGACTTCGATCCCAAGGGCAAGAGCGACGCCGAAGTCATGCGCTTCTGCCAGTCGTTCATGAGCGAGCTGTTCCGCCACGTCGGCGCTGACCTCGACGTGCCGGCCGGCGACATCGGCGTGGGCGCCCGCGAGATCGGCTACCTGTTCGGCCAGTACAAGCGCCTGTCTAACGAGTTCACCTCGGTGCTGACCGGCAAGGGCATGTCCTACGGCGGCAGCCTGATCCGCCCGGAAGCCACCGGCTACGGCTGCGTGTACTTCGCCCAGGAGATGCTCAAGGCCCGCGAGAGCGGCTTCGACGGCCAGCGCGTGGCCATCTCCGGTTCCGGCAACGTGGCCCAGTACGCCGCGCAGAAGGTCATGGAACTGGGCGGCAAGGTGATCTCGCTGTCCGACTCCGAAGGCACCCTGTTCTTCGAGGCCGGCCTGACCCTGGAACAGTGGGAAGCAGTGATGGAGCTGAAGAACGTCCGTCGCGGTCGCCTCAGCGAGATGACCGGCCCCGGCCTGCGCTTCATTGCCGGTGAGCGCCCGTGGTCGCTGGCCTGCGATATCGCGCTGCCCTGCGCTACCCAGAACGAGCTGGACGCCAACGACGCGCGCACCCTGCTGGCCAACGGCTGCATCTGCGTGGCCGAAGGCGCGAACATGCCGTCGACCCTGGAGGCTGTGGATATCTTCCTCGAGGCCGGCATTCTCTACGCGCCGGGCAAGGCTTCCAACGCCGGCGGCGTCGCCACCAGCGGCCTGGAGATGAGTCAGAACGCCATGCGCCTGCTGTGGACCGCCGGTGAAGTGGACCAGCGCCTGCACGGCATCATGCAGAACATCCACCATGCCTGCGTCGCCTATGGCGAGGAGAATGGCCGGATCAACTACGTGAAGGGCGCCAACATCGCCGGCTTCGTCAAGGTCGCCGACGCGATGCTGGCTCAGGGCGTGGTCTGACCACTCCCCGGAAATGAAGAACGGGCCCGTCGGGCCCGTTTTTCATTTCGCTCAGTCCACCGGCTTCGGCGTGGTCGCCGTGCTTGGCGGCAGCAGCGGGTATTCCACCTTCGGCTGCTTGCCAGTGGCGGTCTTGAGGAAGGCGACGATGTCGCCGACTTCCTCGGCGTTCAACTGCTTGCCCAGTTGCGCGGTGCCCATGATCGCCACCGCTTCCTCCAGGTCCCAGACCTGCCCGCTGTGGAAGTACGGCGCGGTCAGCGCGATGTTGCGCAGGGGCGCGGCGCGGAACACGTACTGGTCGTTCTGCGTCTTGGTCACCTCGAAGCGGCCCTTGTCACCGGTGGGCAGGATCTTGCCGTCGGGCTTCTTCACCAGGCCGAACGGGAAGTAGGCCTGGCCACCCAGGTTCACGCCGTTGTGGCAGCTGATGCAGCCCGAGCTCATGAAGGTCTGCAGACCCTTTTTCTCCCTGGCATCGAGGGCGTTGTCGTCGCCCTTGAGGTACAGGTCGAAGCGCGAGTCCGGGGTGATCAGGGTCGACTCGAAGGCTTGCAGCGCGCGGGCCATGTTGTCGAAGCTGACCGGTTGTTTGTCGCTGGGGAAGGCTTTTTCGAAGGAGGCGACGTACTCCGGCATGCTGCGCAGCGTGGCCTCGACGTTCTTAGGCGTGTTGTGCATCTCCACCGGGTTCTGCACCGGGCCCTTGGCCTGTTCTTCCAGGTCCTTGGCGCGGCCATCCCAGAACTGCGCAACGTTGAACACCGCGTTGAACACGGTGGGCGAGTTGCGCGCGCCTTTCTGCCAGGCATGACCGCTGGACGCAGGCACGTTGTCGGCGCCGCCGGTGCCGATGTTGTGGCAGGTGTTGCAGCTGATCACGTGGCTGGCCGACAGGCGCGGCTCGAAGAACAGCTGCCGGCCCAGTTCGATCTGGTTGGGGTCGAGCTTGTCGCTGGCCTGCTCCGGGATGGGCTTGAAGATGCTGTTGGCGTTGTCGCGCAGGACGTCGGCGTTCGCTTGTGCCGCCGCCGTGCTCACGGCCAGCAGCAGACTGCCCAGGGCCAGTTTGATGGGCTGCATGTGGAGTCTCCTTGTCTCAGGCTTTTGGTTTCTTCTGAGTTCAAGGAGAGGCCAGGTGGGCGGGAGCCGGCTTGACCGAAATCAAGCGGGCGTTCCGGCGTGGGTGCGGATGGTTGCCGCAGCGGTCAGTTGCCACGCAGGGCGCGGGACAGCGCGCGGTCTTTCTGCTGTTCCCAGTCGCGGTCCCGATCGCTGTTGCGTTGTTCCTCGTACTCCTGGCGTTCCTGGCTCGCGCGCATGGCCTGGCATTGCTGGAAGCCGTCGTTCCAGCCCAGGGCGTACTTCGGCTCATCGAGGTAGCGCGGCACGTTCTTGCGGAACTCGCCGGTAATCGCGCCGGCCGCCTGGCGACCGCTACCGCAGCCGTCGTCATAGCCGTCGGCATAGGCGGGCGGATAGCCCTGGGCGATGAGGCTTTCATGGGTGGTTTCGCAGCCGGCGAGCAGCGCGGCGCAGAGCAGGGCGAGGGCGGCGCGCTGCGCCATGGAGACTCCCGTGTGCCGGTAGGGCGGGCACACACGCCGGAAGAGTTGGCGCCACTCGAGGTGACATGGCGCGACTCTATTGGGCGGCTCGTGAGGAAAGCGTCAAGCCGGCGTGATGCGGATGTGCTGGCCAGCTGCCTGCCCTGCCGTGCAGTCGATCCGCACCGGCAGGAAGGCTTCGATCACCGCGCGGTTGCTCAAGAGATGATCGCTCGCAACCGGCGTGCTGAAGCTGCCGCCGCCGGCCAGCGCCATGGGCAGCAACAACTGGTCGGCGAGGTGTTCCTCGACGCTGGTGCCGCTGCGGCGCCAGTCATCGGCCTGGCGCAACGCCTGGCTGGCGACACGCTCGGCGCTGACCCCGGACTGGCCGAAGGCGCAGAACACCAGGGTGAGCTGCTCGCATTCGACTTCCAGCAGCAGGGCGTTGCCCGGGCCCTGGTCTTCCGGCAGGCGGACGACCTGTGCGGAGGCTGCGTGCCAGTCCTGATGCCGCTTCACCTTCTCCAGTTCGCGTTCCGCCACATGGCCGGGAACGGCCGCCAGCAGGGCGCGGGCCGAGCGCGAAAGTACGGCACCGGCCTGCGGCAGATGCAGCGGCTGCAACTCGCCGGGCTCCACCTGTACCCGCAATTCGCCGCCGCCGGCGGGCATGAAGCCATGGCGCAGCAACTCGAAGGCCACCGTCGCACCCATGCGCCGCAGCAACGGCAGCCAGCTGCGCTCGATGAAGTCCGCCGGCGGCGCCAGCGGGTTGTGCGTACCACCGCTGATCGCCAGGCTGCTCGGCCCATCGGCGAACAGCAGGGCTGGCAGCAGCGTCTGCAATACCAGCACGGCGCTGCCCGCGCTGCCGATGGCGAAGCGGTAGTCGCCGCCGCGAATCGTGCCGGGGCGGAAGGTCAGGCTGCGCGAGCCCAGCTCGTCGCCTTCCACCACCGCGGCGCAGATTTCCGCCGCCGCGCGCACGGCCGTCAGGTGCTGGCGCAGCAGCCCCGGCCGCGAGCGGCGTCCACGGATGTTGACGATGCGCAGGGCCTTGCCGGTGATCATCGACAGGCTCAGCGCGCTGCGCAGAATCTGCCCGCCGCCTTCGGCGCCGTCGAGTTCGATCAGGTGCTTGTTCATCTCGCGTGCTTCCTTACCTGTTCGCGCAGGAAACGGTCCAGGCGCTCCGGCTCGTGGCAGCCGCCACGGGGTGCGCCGAGGGCTTCCGCGCGTTGCAGCTGTTCCTCGATCAGCCGGTGCAGGGCCGGGCGCGCCGGGCCATATTCGGCCTCGACCGCCTGGCGCTTGAGCACCAGCAGTTCCTCGACTTCGGCGCGCTGCGCCGCGTCGTCGAGGGTCGCTTCCATCAGTGTCTCGAAGACCATCGGCGGCATACCGAGGCCCTGGTCGATCCAGCGCACCGCCAGCAGCGGGCGCAGCACATAGAGGTACTTCTTGTAGCGAACCTCTTCGCCCTGCAGATAGCCACGGAAGTTCTTCTTCGCCATCGAGAGGTAGTGCGCCCGCGCTGCGGCGGGCGAGTAGAAATCCTGCGCCAGTTGACGCAGGCCCTCGGTCGCTGCTGCTTCGCTGCGGTACATCAGCGGCGAGTCCAGCCACTCCAGCAACGTCGGGTTGGACTTGCGCAGCAGCCGCAGCGTCTTGCGCAGCTCCCAGCCGCTGAGATCCAGTTCGTCGGTCAGCGGGCGCTCCAGCACGTCGCGCGGCTCTTCCACGCGCAGGTACCAGTCCGGCTGGTGCACGTAGACGAAGCGCACGTCGTAGTCGCTGTCCGGCGAGGCGAAGCCCCAGGCGCGGCTGCCGGATTCGCATGCGTAGAGCACGGTCACGCCGCGCTCCTGTTCCAGTCTTGCCAGTTCTTCCAGCACCCTTTCGCGCATGGCGGCGGGGAGCGGGTGTCGTTCGTCCCTGTTCATGGGGTATTCCTTGTTCTTTCAGTCCGTCGCGCTGGCGGCCAGCGCGGACAATGTTCGTCGTCGCGGGTTGTACAGGGTGAGGCACCAGATGCCCCACCATTCCTTGCCGTCATCGAAGTAGCAGCTCCAGTTGCTGCGATGCGGTTCGGCGTCGCCGTCGCCAACCCAGTCGAGCACCTGCAGGCCTTCGTCCGGATACAGCCGCAGTGCCTGCAGCCATTCGCGGAAGTCCGCGACCTGCAGCTGTGTGCCGTAGGGCGGGTCGCGGAAGGCGCGGCACAGCGGACCGTCGTCGCGGTTCAGCTCGCGTATTTCCTCGATGCCGAGTGCCTGTGGGCGGGCCCGCGCCAGGTCCGGCGTCAGGTCCGCCCATTCATGGTTGGCGTATTGCGGGTGGCGGGCGATGACGTCCGCCTGCCAGTTGCGCGCGCGCTCCTGGATGGACTCGAACAGCAGCTGCAACGCCAGGCGATGTTCCGCTTCGCCGGGCGTGGCGGTAGGGTCGAGTGTCAGCACACGGAAGTCGAAGACGCAGCGCTCCTGTTCCAGGCGGCTGCGCAGTTCCTGCATGCGCTGGTTTTCCATGGGTTGCAGCATGTCCTCACCTCATCCTTTCACGCAGACCACCTGGCGCAGGGTATGCAGCACTTCCACCAGCTCGCGCTGGGCGTCCATCACGGCGTCGATGTCCTTGTAGGCCATCGGAATCTCGTCGATCACGTCGGCGTCCTTGCGGCATTCGACGTGGGCGGTGGCGCGCACCTGGTCCTCGACGCTGAACAGCTTCTTCGCCTTGGTGCGGCTCATGGTCCGCCCGGCGCCGTGGCTGCACGAGCAGAACGCTTCTTCGTTGCCCAGGCCGCGGACGATGAAGCTCTTGGCGCCCATCGATCCCGGAATGATGCCGAGCTGGCCTTTCTGCGCAGACACCGCGCCTTTGCGCGTCACCAGTACCTCTTCGCCGAAGTGGCGTTCCTTCTGCACATAGTTGTGGTGGCAGTTCACCGCTTCCAGGCTCGCCTCGAACGGCTTGCGGATGATCTGCCGCGCCGCGGCGATCACCGATTGCATCATCAGCTCGCGGTTCTGCCGGGCGAAGTCCTGGGCCCAACCCACGGCTTCCACGTAGTCATCGAAGTGCTGGCTGCCTTCCTCGAAGTAGGCCAGATCACGGTCCGGCAGGTTGGCGATGTGCTGGCGCATATCCGCCTGGGCCAGTTCGATGAACAGGTTGCCGATGGCGTTACCCACGCCGCGCGAGCCGCTGTGCAGCATGAACCAGACGCGGTCCGCTTCGTCGAGGCAGACCTCGATGAAGTGGTTGCCGGTACCGAGGGTTCCCAGGTGCTTGCGGTTGTTGGTTTTCTCCAGTTTCGGGTGCTTGTCGGTAATCACCTTGAAGCGGCCGGCCAGTGCGCGCCATGCGTCGTCGGCGTGATCGGGCACGTTTTCCCAGGCGCCCTTGTCGCGGCCTGCCCGGGTGTTGCTGCGACCGTGGGGCACGGCCTTCTCGATGGCGGTGCGCAGGCCGTGCAGGTTATCCGGCAGGTCCGCGGCGACCAGCGAGGTGCGTGCGGCGATCATGCCGCAGCCGATATCCACACCCACGGCCGCCGGGATGATGGCGCCCCTGGTGGGAATCACGCTGCCGATGGTCGATCCCTTGCCCAGGTGCACGTCCGGCATCACGGCCAGGTGCTTGAAGATGAAGGGCATCTTCGCGGTGTTCATCAGTTGCTGCCTGGCGTCGTCTTCCACCGGCACGCCCTGGGTCCAGAGCTTGATCGGTTTGCCGTTGGCGACTTCCAGCAGTTGGAAGGTCTTGGTGCTCATGTTTCGACTCTCTTCATTTGCTTGGCGAGCTGGCCGGTAGCGGGTTGTGCCCGGCCATCGCGAATTCGTTTGTTCAATCGACAGGCGCGGCAGCGTATCGCCGTGGAAAACACCTGTCCCTTACAGTCTTCGTACCACCACTTCTGCTGGGCGGCGGTCCAGGTCTGCTCGGCGCCGCAGTCATGGCAGGTGAAATCCCCGTCCTCGTACCAGCCACGGCGCACGAACAACGGGTCGCCGTAGCTGTTGTAAGGCGCCAGGTTCGAGCGGTTGACCGGGACGCTGCCGGGCGGAGCGACCTGGCCCGAAGGATGCCAGGCTGGCGCGGCCTTCTTCGCCTTGCGTTGCTCGCGCGCCTGGCGGATTTCCCGGCGGCGTTGCTTGTTGCTCTTCACGGTGCCGACTCCTGCGCTGGGCAGGCCTTTGTCAGGCCTGCTTCAGCGTTACCAGTCCATTCAATACCTGATCCAGGCCGCCGAATACCGAGATGCGGTCGATTCGTTCGGCTACCCGCTCCAGGGTTTCCAGTTCCTTCAGGCGCAGGGCGGTGGGGTTGTCCTCCATCACCTTGGCTGTGTTCAGCAGCGAGCGGGTCGCCGAGGTTTCCTCGCGGCGACGGATCACGTTCGCCTGCGCCGCCTTCTCCGCCTCCACCACCTGGGCCAGCAGGGTCTTCATCTCGCCCGGCAGGATGATGTCGCGCACGCCCAGGCCGCTGACCTCGATGCCGGTGCCCGGCAGTCGCTCCTTCAGGTAGGCGCTGACCGAGTCGTCGATGAGCTGCTTGTTTTCCAGCAACTCATCCAGCGAGCGGGTGCCCACCGCCGCGCGCAGGCCGAATTGCAGCTCGCGGTAGAGGTGTTCCAGCGGCTTGGACAGGCTGGAAAACGCTGTCAGCACGTCGCTGTAACGCCAGTTGGCGGCCAGGTTCAGGCGCAGGCTCACCTTGTCGCGGGTGAGGATTTCCTGGCCGCTGACTTCCAGCGCCTGGATCCGCGTATCGATCAGCTCCACGCTGACCTGGCGGTTGTAGCGCCAGAAACCGTACTGGCCTGCCGGCAGCAACTCGACCACCGCGCCGTCGACCTTCAGCACGCCGACCTGGTAAGCCGGTACCAGGGTCACCAGCAGCGCCTCGACGCCGACCACGCTGCGACCGCGCAGGTTGCCCTGCATCTGCTGCAACAGCGCCGGAGCCACGCGGTACTCCTGGCTCAGGTCGATGCGCTCCAGGCGCTGTTCGGTCTGGCCTTTCCAGTACAGCCGGCGGCTGCCCGGCGCGAGGATTTCCGCCAGCACGCCGTCCTCGAAGCGCAGGCCGGCCTCGTTCTCGGCCAGGTCCATGCGGGTGAAGTAGCGTTCGACCAGCGCCGCTTCGGACTGGCGCAGGTAGCCAGCCAGGCGGTGTTCGAACAGCGGGGTGTTCAGGCTGAAGGTTTCCACGCTCAGGCGGTTGTACAGGTCCAGATGGCGGTGGATGCCCGGCTCGAGGACTGCCAGGAAATCGCCCTCGGAGTACAGCAGGCCGCGTTCGTTCTTCTTCACGGTAAAGCGCTTCAGCAGTTTCATCTTTCTTCCTTCTTCTGTTGTGCGTGCTTCTGTTGTGCTGGGTGCCGGTGTCCGCCAGCCCGTCGGGTGGCGAGGCGGGGGCCTGCGAGAGCCAGGTGCTGCGGACTGCCTGTCCATTGCGCCGAATCCATCGGCCAGCACTTGCCTTGTCGCGGGCCCGGTCCTCGTACCGGGCGGGCCGGCGGTGGCTTCGGGTCCCTGGCGTGTCCGGCCTTCCTGGACTCTTTGCGCCTCTCCCGTCGCCCACCGGCGGGGTGTTGCCTTCATGAGTAGCTGCCTTAACAGGGCAGTGTTCGAGCGGGAGTCGAACCCGCGACAGGCCATTTCGTGGATGGCTGCTCTACCGGACTGAGCTATCGAACGGCGCGGGCAGGATTCGAACCTGCGACGGCTCCAGCGAAGTGGAGTGCTCTACCGGGCTGAGCTACCGCGCCATCGACCGTGACTGCTGCAGCGGCATGCACGAAGCCGACACCAGGGGGGCTCGGGCACCGGCGGGAGTGGTAGTCCCTGCCCGTGGGCTGCATCAGCGATGCGGTCGAGGGAGATATAGCGAGGGGCGTGCCAGGTTTGTTTTCGGGTGGTGTTCTTTTCTTATAACTATTTGATAAATAACAAATTAATTATTTGTTGGGTGCGGGAGTCCATTCTCGACGATTGGCCGGTTATGGACTTTATGGATATTCTGAGATCGTTATTTATCTTCATGGATAAAAGATGAAAGCCAAGAAAACCGTCGCCATCGGCTTCCTCGGTTCAACCCTGGATCGCGTCGGCAAGGGCGCAGCGCGCTGGCAGAAATGGCGACCCACGGTCGGCCTGTGCCAGCAGCAGGACCTGCTGGTCGACCGCCTGGAACTGATCCACGGGCTGGATGCGCGGGATATCGGGCTGGCCGAGCGCATTGCCGCCGATGTGCGGCTCGTCTCCCCGGAGACCGAGGTGCGCCTGCAGCCCATGGCGCTGCGCAACCCGTGGGACTTCGAGGAGGTCTACGGCGCGCTGCACGATTTCGTCGGCGGCTACGCCTTCGATACCGAGCACGAGGACTACCTGGTGCACATCACCACCGGGACCCACGTCGCGCAGATCTGCTGGTTCCTCCTCACCGAGGCGCGCTACCTGCCGGCGCGACTGGTGCAGGCTTCTCCGTCGCGGCGCAAGGACGAGGCGCGGCAGCCGGAAGGGACGGTCACGGTCATCGACCTCGACCTGTCGCGCTACGACCGCATCGCCACGCGCTTTCGCCGTGAACAGGAGGAAAGCCTGGCCTTCCTCAAGTCCGGCATCGCCACGCGCAACGCCGACTTCAACCGCTCCATCGAGCAGATCGAGCGGGTTGCCGGGCGCTCCCGCGCGCCGATGCTGCTGATCGGCCCGACCGGCGCCGGCAAGTCGTTCCTTGCTCGCCGCGTGTACGAACTCAAGCGCGCACGGCACCAGTTCCAGGGCCGTTTCGTCGAGGTGAACTGCGCGACCTTGCGCGGCGACGGCGCCATGTCCGCGCTGTTCGGCCACATCAAGGGCGCCTTCACCGGCGCACAGAACGCCCGCGAAGGTCTGTTGCGCGCGGCGGATGGCGGCATGCTGTTCCTCGACGAGATCGGCGAGCTGGGCCTGGACGAGCAGGCCATGCTGCTCAAGGCCATCGAAGAGAAGCGCTTCTTCCCGCTGGGCTCGGACCGCGAGGTGGGCAGCGACTTCCAGCTGATCGCCGGCACCCACCGCGATCTGCGCGAACGGGTGGCCGAGGGGCTGTTCCGCGAGGACCTGTTCGCCCGCATCAACCTCTGGACGTTCGACCTGCCGGGGCTGGCCGGGCGCCGCGAAGACATCGAGCCGAACATCGACTTCGAGCTGGAACGCCACGCCCGCGAGCAGGGTCGCCTGGTGCGCTTCAACCGCGAGGCGCGCACGCGCTACCTGGCTTTCGCCAACTCGGCGCAGGCCTTGTGGAGCGGCAACTTCCGCGAGCTGTCGGCATCCATCACGCGCATGGCGACCCTGGCCGACAGCGGACGGATCGACGAGGCGCTGGTGGAGGAAGAGATCGGCCGGCTGCGCCGCTCCTGGGGCGCGACCCAGGCGCAGAGCCTGCTGGATCGCTTGCTGGGGGAGGAGGGCGCCGAGGCGCTGGACCTGTTCGACCGTCTGCAGCTGGAAGCGGTGATCGACGTCTGCCGGCAGGCGCGCAGCCTGTCCGACGCCGGTCGCCAGCTGTTCGCTGTCTCGCGCCAGGAAAAGCAGAACCCCAACGACGCCGACCGCCTGCGCAAGTACCTGGCGCGCTTCGGCCTGGATTGGTCCGGGATCACCGATGGGGTGCGCTAGAATCGGCGTTTTGCGGTAGCGGCAAGGAGCCGATCATGGAAGAACCGATGAGTGTCGAGCAGCTGTGCCGACGCATCGAGGCGGGCGAGGCGTTCAAGTACCTGTACTTCTGGGGGCATCGCCCGAAGCACTCCGTGGAAGTCGACAAGAGCTGCTTCAGCCAGTGGTTCGAAGCGGCCTTCGAGATCGACGGAGTGACCTACACCAGTGCTGAGCACTACATGATGGCCGGCAAGGCCCGACTGTTCGGTGACGAGGCGGCGCTGGCGCGGATTCTCGCGGCGCGCACGCCGGCTGAGGCCAAATCCATCGGCCGCGAGATCCTCGGCTTCGACGAGGCCGCCTGGAACGCCGAGCGCCTGGCCATTGTCACTCGCGCCAACCACGCCAAGTTCGGGCAGAACCCGGCCCTGCGCGAATTCCTGCTGGGCACGGGCGATCGCGTGCTGGTCGAGGCCAGCCCGGTGGACGCCATCTGGGGCATCGGCCTGGCGGTCGATCATCCCGACGCGGGCAACCCGGCGCGCTGGCGCGGGCTGAACCTGCTGGGTGTTGCCCTCATGAGCGCGCGCGATGTGCTGCGTCGGGAGAGTCAACATGCCTGAGCTCACGGCTGCCCAGCAGCAACTGCCGCGTGACCACCGCCTGGCCTGGTTCGCCGGGCGCATTATCCATGACGCGCAGCCGCCGATCAGCGATGCCCAACTGGCCGAGGTCGAACAACGCCTGGGCAGCCAACTGCCGCGTGAACTGGTCGCCCTGTGGCGCTGCAGTTTCGGTGGCCGGCTGGATTACGAGCTGTGCGTGGACTACGACGGCCACCTCCATCCTTACTCCTTCAACGAATTGTTCTATCCGGACAGCGACGGCTACAACGACCTCTGGGGCTGGCTGGCGCACGAGCAGGAGTGCGCCGAGGAAGTCGCCGAGGAGAATGGCCAGGAGTGGGACGGCCGCGTGGGCTTCCTGCCCATCGGTGGTTTCGAGTACCTGGAGCGGATCTACGTCTGCGTCGAGCCGGAAGAGTTCGGCGCCATCTATGCCTGGAGTCGCGCCTTGCCGCCAGCCTGGCAGCTGCGTCTGCATGAGGATGCCCTGACCAGGGTGGCAGACGACCTGTATGGCCTGTTCGCGTTGCTGGGCTTCGATGAAGACCCGTTCGCCGAGGGTGCGGATGCCGGGCAGGAACTACTCGAGGCCCTGGATGAGCTGGCCACCTCTGGCGCCGAGGGCGCAGCGCTGGCGCAACAGCTGCAGGATTCGCTGCGGCCGCTGGTACGCGACTGGCGCACGGCGCTGGAGCAGGGGCGGATTGCCGGTGAGCCGGAGCTGCAACGCCTGGCGCTGACGCATGCGGTGCGCAGCGGCGATATCGCGCTGCTGGAACAGCTGCGCGACCGGGGTTGCGACCTTGGCCGGCTGCTGACCGGCGGCGGCAATGCGCCGGTGCATGCGCGGGTGATGCAGCGCGAGGCGGTGATCCGCTGGTTTGCCGAGCAAGGCGTCGCGGAGTATCAGCTCGATGACCCGGCGGCCCGTGGAGAGATTCCATGACCTGCGAAACCACTCTGCCAGAATCGCTGGTCGAGTTCCTGCGCCAGCCGGTGAGTGCACCGGAGGATCGGGTCGAGGCGCAGGATTTCGTCCGCCGCTCCGATGTCCGCGAGCTGTACCGCGACACCCTGGGCACGCCCCTTGCGGACACGATGCTTGCCCAGTGCGCGGCATTGTTTCCCGAGTTCAATCCCAACCGCGCATCGCTGCTGGCGCTGTTCTGCGGCAGTTGGGTGGAAGGTGGTGCCAGCCCGCGTATTGCCTTCGCCGCGGTGCTCGGCGCGTTGGCGCGTGCGCTGGCGATGCTGCGTCCGTACTGCGCTGACGAAGAGGTCGAGGACGACGAAGAAGCGCAGGCCGCCGCCCGGCAGGCCCGCGCGCGGCTCGATAGCCTGACGCCTTCGCAGTCGCTACTCATCGACAGCGCGCATCCGGCGGTCGATCTGCTGGTGCTGCCGCTGATGACCATGCTGATGCGTTCGCGGGAAAATCACCGCGATTTCCTGGCCCATGGCGAGCTGCTCCGCGATATCGACGCCATGGTGAAATCCAACACCACGCTGCCCTTCGAGAATCTGCACTTCCTCGACCATGCCGCGGCGCTGACCTACGAAGACGAGCTGGTGGTCGTGCTGCCCGCGACGCGCAGTGGTCTGGTGGTGAGTGCGCAGGGCATCAATTGCAACTTCCATGCGTTCTCCCTGCTGCAGCCGCTGTTGGCTGCCCATGGTGAGCAGCTCGGGTTGCGGGTCGCGGCACCGCTCCCGGTTGCCGACGTGCCGCGGGAAGACTGCGCACAGTACCTGTGGCTGCAGGCCTTCGCCTTCGAGAAGGGCGAGCTGGTCAACAGTCTGGCCTGGGCGTGGGGCGAGGCGCCGCTGCGCAGCAATAGCCGCAAGCATGGCCGCTGCGTACTGATTGCGCTGGATACCGAAGAGGGCGTGTCACGCTCCTGGTCGGGCTTTGCCGATCGGCTGCACGATGCGCATCAGCCGTCGGTGGAACTGGTGCGTTTCCTCAGTGCGGAAGAAGTGGCTGCCTATCTGGAGTGACGCCGGCGAAGGCGCGCACGGCATTGGCCGCAGCGCGCCTTCCCCGGTCAGTAGTGGTACCAGCGCAGTTCCAGCATCACTTCGTTGCGCGGACTGGCCTCATGGCTGAATTCGCGCTGGGCCGACAGGCGCAGGCCGAGGTTGCGGCCCAGTTCCACCTGCTGGCCGAAGCTCAGGGTGCGGCGCACTTCGCCGTTGTGGAAGTAGTCGCCCTTGCCCTCGAGGCTGAGGTTGCCCAGCGGGTTGCTCCACAGGATGCCGGTGTCGAAGCCCATGGCCGGGGCGATGGTGGCGGCGAAGTCCTGGTTGTTCTCGATGCGCGCGGTGCCCAGGGCGTAGGCCTGCAGGTCGTCGGAGAGCTTCCAGCTGCCGCCGGCGCCGCCGTTGAGGTGGCCGACCAGGGTGTCGTGGTCGTTGTCGCTGTGCTTGCCGATCACTCGTTCCCAGCCGCCGGCAACCTGCCAGGACAGCGGTTTCAGCAGCTCGTTGCGCGGCGTCATGGAGCGGATGGTGACCAGGTCCAGTTGCTGCAGCTGCCAGCGGTTGCCTTCGTACTGGCGCAGCTTGAGCTGGCCGATCTCGATCTGCGCGCCGAGGGGGAAGCCGTAGGCGTTGTCGTCGAGGTCGTGGTAGGCCATGCGCAGGCCGTACTGGGCGAAAGCTTCGCCGTCGCGGCTGCCGGCGCCTACCTGCCAGGTGCGCGATTCGTGGCCGTTTTCCGGCTGGCCGGGGCGCTCCACGTCCAGCGCCGGCGGCGGGTTCTTGTTGATCGCCTTGAGCAGGTTGTAGCTGCGCGAGGCGGTGGACTGGTCGCGTTCCTGGCCGGTGGCGCGGTAGCGCACCAGGCGGAAGGCGGTGTCCTGTACCAGCGCCTGGCGGTCGGCGGGCAGGGCGGCGAACTCGGGGCTTTGCAGCTGACTGTCGTCGTCGGCGATGTGGCGGGCCAGCACCTTCTCGTCGTGGCTCAGCGGTTCGCCGCGGGCCAGCAGTTCGCGCTCGCGGGAGGGGCGGTAGTCCACCCGGTCGATCAGCCCGGCGTCCTTCACCGCGCGCACCGTGTCGGTGGGGATGGCGGTGATCGGGAAGTGGTCGGTGAGCTCAGTTCCGGGGCGGGCGATCTCCAGCAGCTCCAGCAGGCGGAAGGAGCAGTTCTCGTCGAAGAAGTAGTACTTGAAGCGGATCTGCTTCAGCTCCCAGACGTGCTCGACCATGCGCGCAGTTTCTTCCGGCGTCAGGTTCAGGCGGTATTCCCAGAGGTCGCGGTTCTCCAGTCGGCTGTATTCGGAGAGCTTCTCGCGGTAGGGCACCAGGGCGAACAGGCCGGGATAGCCGCCCATCAGGCCCTTCCAGGCGTAGAGGATGCTGTTGTCCATGCCCTCGATGTAGGCGCCGAAGTTGAGCGCGTAGCTGAGCAGGGCGGTGTTGTCGGAGTCGACGTCGGCCTGGTCGATGCGCAGCAGGGTGTGGCCGAACATCGAGGACGGGCTGTTCAGGTAGGCGGCCGGGAACACCAGCACGGCGCTGTGCGGGTTGATGTCCTGGTACCAGGTGGTGAATTCCTTGCACTCCACGGCCGGCAGGTCATCGAGCTGCAATTGCTGGCGCAGCCAGCGGGTGCGCGCCGGGTACACGCACTGGGCATGCTTGTCGCCGAGGCTGGCCGGGGCGTAGAGCGCCTTCACGGTGGCGGCCAGTTCCGACTGCGGATGGCGGTCTCCGTCCTTGGCGAGGAAGAACTTCGGGTCGTCGACGAAGCTGCGCCAGCCACCGAGCTTGGCGTGCTCGTAGTGACCCAGGGCCAGCCAGTAGGGCTCGTCGGCCAGGCTCTGCAGGCGTTGTGAGTCGATCGCCGGCGAAGCCAGCAGTGGGGTGCAGGCGCACAGCGCCATCCAGGGCAACAGGCGTTTGGGCATCGAGTGGGCTACTGGGAAGGAAGGGTGAGCCCGCCCTCAGGAGGCGGGCTCGCGTTGGCCATCAGGCCTGTTCGGCGTACTTGGCCAGGGTGCTGTCCTGTTTCAGGACGGCCTGGGTGTTGGCGTAGACGTCTTCGGCGGTGACGTCGGACTTGTTGAAGATCTGCGCGAAGTGCTCGTGGGTGACCTGGGCGAAGTGTGCGCGGTCCTCGGGCTTCACGCCCAGCACGACGGCGTAGGTGGTCAGCGCTTCGCCGTCACCCTTGGCCATGTCTTCGGAGAGCTCATCCATCATGCTGCTGAGCACGATCATCGGCTTGCCGCCGTAGGTCAGCGCGCCATTGGTGTGGCAACCGTTGGTGCCGGTGGTCATGCCGAAGGTGTTGTTGCCGCTGGTGCCGTTGGTGGTGGCTGCCAGGACGTGGGTGGCGGTGCCGCGCTGGCCCTTGAACAGCATGTTGCCCCAGCCGCAGCCGTCGCTGCCGGGGGCATCGGCGAGGGCGCTCAGGGAGGCGGTGGCGAGGAGGGTACCGAGCAGAATCCTTTTCATCGTTTTTCTCTCTTTTTGAGGTCGGGGACCGGTGAACAGTCGCTGACAGCAAAACAGCGCCTGGTCAGAGCTTTTCTCCAATGCCTTGCGAGTGTCAAGGCAACCGCTGCCGCAGCCAGTATGGCCGGTCACGGCTGAATGGGCCGGGATGACCGGCAGTTGATCGGCATCAGCGGCGGAAGTCTTGGAACCGACCACACTTGAATCAGTTCCCCTTGCGAGGAAGTAGTCATGGTCGATTTCGATCCACGGCCAGCGCTGGACCAGTTGGCGGCCGAGTATTCCAAGCGTGCCGAAGCCATCCGCCGCGACCTCGGTCGCAGCCATTCTCCGGACTTCGCCGAGCAGGCCCAGCAGCGGCAGAACGACGACGTGCTGCGCGCCTTGCTCGCCGAAGCCGACGCCGGCATGCGCCTGGTGGGCCTGGCGCGCCTGCGCCTGGCTGACGGCACCTACGGCGAGTGCGCGCGCTGCGGCGAGGCCATCGAGGAGCGCCGCCTGCGCGCGCTGCCGGCCGCCGAGCACTGCCTGCGCTGCGCCGATGCGGTGGACTGAAACTGTCACCAATACTGCCTTGCCAGTGGCGCGCGGGCGGCGCGAGAATGCGGTCGAATCTCCGCGGCCTCGCGCCGCCCGAAGCAAGGACCTCCAATGCCCGATTCCGTTGCTGCCGGCCTGCGCCTGGCGCCCGATGAACTGACCCGCCCCTTCACCCCCGAACAGTTTCCCTTCAAGACCACCGAAGAACTGGAGCCTTTCCTGGGCGTGCTCGGACAGGAGCGCGCGGTCGAGGCGCTGCAGTTCGGCGTGGCGATGCCGCGTCCGGGTTACAACGTATTCGTCATGGGCGAACCGGGAACCGGTCGCTTCTCCTTTGTGCAGCGCTATCTGAAGGCCGAGGGCAAGCGCCTGCCGACGCCGGCCGACTGGGTCTACGTCAACAATTTCGACGATTCGCGCGAGCCGCGCGTGATCGAGCTGCCGCCGGGCAGCGCTGCCGAGTTCGGCACCGATATCGACCACCTGATCGACAACCTGCTCTCCACCTTCCCCTCGGTGTTCGAGAACCCGGCCTACCAGCAGAAGAAGAGCGCCATCGACCGCGCCTTCAACCAGCGTTACGACAAGGCTTTGGACACCGTCGAGCGCCTGGCGCTGGAGAAGGAGGTCGCCCTCTACCGCGACAGCTCCAACATCGCCTTCACCCCGATGAAGGACGGCAAGGCGCTGGATGAAGCCGATTTCGCCCAGCTGCCGGAAGAGGAGCGCGAGCGCTTCCATGCCGACATCGCCGACCTGGAAGAGCACCTCAACGAGGAGCTTTCCAGCCTGCCGCAGTGGAAGCGCGAGTCGAGCAACCAGCTGCGCCAGCTCAACGAGGAAACCATCACCCTGGCGCTGCAGCCACTGCTGGCGCCGTTGGTGGAGAAGTACAACAACAACTCCGGGGTCAGCGCCTACCTGCAGGCCATGCAGCTCAACCTGCTGAAGACCGTGGTCGACCAGCTGGTGGACGCCGAGCGCACCGACCCGCAGCGCAAGCAGAGCCTGGAAGAGCAGTACGCGCCGAACCAGGCGATCGGCCACCATGCCACCAGCGGCGCGCCGGTGGTGTTCGAGTCGCACCCGACCTACGACAACCTGTTCGGACGCATCGAGTACGCCTCCGACCAGGGCGCGCTCTACACCAGCTACCGCCAGCTGCGCCCCGGTGCTCTGCACCGCGCCAACGGCGGCTTCCTGGTGCTGGAGGCGGAGAAGCTGCTGAGCGAGCCGTTCGTCTGGGACGCCCTCAAGCGCGCGCTGCAGTCGCGCCAGCTGAAGATGGAATCGCCCCTGGCCGAACTCGGCCGCCTCACCGCCATGAGCCTGACGCCCCAGGTGATCCCGCTGAACATCAAGGTGATCATCATCGGCTCGCGGCAGATCTACTACACGCTGCAGGACCTCGATCCGGACTTCCAGGAGATGTTCCGCGTGCTGGTGGACTTCGACGAGGACATCCCGCTCGCCGAGGACAGCCTCGAACAGTTCGCCCAGCTGCTCAAGACCCGCACCTCGGAAGAGGGCCTGGCACCGCTCAGCCGTGAAGCCGTGGCGCGCCTGGCGACCTACAGCGCCCGCCTGGCTGAACACCAGGGTCGCCTCTCGGCACGCATCGGCGACCTGTTCCAGCTGGTCAGCGAAGCGGACTTCATTCGCCAGCTGGCCGGTCAGGAGGTGACCGACCTGGGCCACATCGAACGTGCCCTGAAGGCCAAGGAAACCCGCACCGGCCGTGTGTCGGCGCGGATTCTCGACGACATTCTCGCCGGCATCATCCTGATCGACAGCGAAGGCGCCGCGGTGGGCAAGTGCAACGGCCTGACCGTGCTGGAAGTCGGCGACTCCGCCTTCGGCATGCCGGCGCGCATCTCCGCCACCGTCTACCCGGGCGGCAGCGGCATCGTCGACATCGAGCGCGAAGTCAACCTCGGCCAGCCGATCCACTCCAAGGGCGTGATGATCCTCACCGGCTACCTCGGCAGCCGCTACGCCCAGGAGTTCCCCCTGGAGATTTCCGCGAGCATCGCCCTGGAGCAGTCCTATGGCTACGTGGACGGCGACAGCGCCTCGCTGGGCGAGGTCTGCACGCTGATCTCCGCCCTGTCGCGCACGCCGCTGCGGCAATGCTTCGCCATCACCGGCTCGATCAACCAGTTCGGCGAAGTGCAGGCGGTCGGCGGGGTCAACGAGAAGATCGAAGGCTTCTTCCGCCTCTGCGAGGCGCGTGGCCTGACCGGCGAGCAGGGGGTGATCATCCCGCGCGCCAACGTCGCCACCCTGATGCTCGACGAGCGCGTGCTGCAGGCGGTGCGCAACGGCCAGTTCCACATCTACGCCGTGCGCCAGGCCGACGAGGCGCTGAGCCTGCTGGTCGGCGAGCCAGCCGGTGCGCCGGATGCCAAGGGCCACTTCCCCAAGGGCAGCGTCAACGCCCGTGTCGTCGAGCGCCTGAAGGAAATCTCCGAGCTGGGCATGGACGAGGAAGAGAAGGAAAAACCGGCCAAGGAGCCCGCCGCCGCCAAGCCCGCCAGCAAACCGAAGGCGGAGAAGGTGCCGGTGGAAAAGGCTCCTGTGGAGAAAGAGCGCGCCCGCAAGAAGAAGGACGTCGACTGATTGACGTCAGGACAGGGGCGCCGCTTCGGCGTCCTGTCCGCGCGTTTTACACTCTGTTGTCTGCAAGATGTCGGGATAAATCCGCGCTTTCGCGTGTCGGAACCTGGGTGTAGTCTCGAACTCAGGACAACCGCGAGGGTGCCGCCATGCCGCGTAACCTCTGCCTTATCCGCCCCTGTCTGGGGCTGACCACGCGCATCGAGTGCGAGATCAGGCCGCTGGCCGGAGAGAATGGACTCTGGACCTTGTTGTGCGCTGCCGGGATGTCCGGCGCGCAGCCCACCGCCATCAAGGCGCAGGGCCCGTTCTGCGGGCCTTTCGTGGCCGAAGGCGTGCTTGAGGCAATCTCCGACTGCCTGGCCCAGCAGGGCTACATCGTGGCGGAGGATCCCCCCATCTGGCAGTTGCACCTGCAGGGCGAACTGCGCCGCCTGAACGGCGAACGCTCGCGCCATGTCGGCAACTTCCAGTTCCGCCCCGAAGGCTGACGGCCGCTTGCGCAGGCCCTGCACAATCCGCTGAATCCCGCGGGACGCCTGGTCGCTACGGTTCCATACCGTGGCCGCCGCCTATTTATCCACTGACATATTTATCCATAGAAAGCCGGGAAAACTCGCAAAAGCCATCCGCTATACTGCGGCCGCCCTTTCCCAAGATATTTCCTACGATCACCATGGAACGATTCGTCGAAAACTCGCTGTACGCCGCGCGCTGGCTGCTGGCGCCGATCTACATCGGCCTGTCGCTGGCCCTGCTGGCGCTGACCATCAAATTCTTCCAGGAAATCTTCCATATCCTGCCCAGCATCTTCAGCATCGCCGAGGCGGACCTGATCCTGGTGCTGCTGTCGCTGATCGACATGGCGCTGGTCGGTGGCCTGCTGGTGATGGTGATGTTCTCCGGCTACGAGAACTTCGTCTCGCAGCTGGACATCGATGAAGGCAAGGAAAAGCTCAGCTGGCTCGGCAAGATGGACGCCAGTTCGCTGAAGAACAAGGTGGCCGCCTCCATCGTGGCGATCTCCTCGATCCACCTGCTGCGGATCTTCATGGACGCCAAGAACATCGAAGACAACAAGCTGATGTGGTACGTGATCATGCACCTCACCTTCGTCCTCTCGGCCTTCGCCATGGGCTACCTGGACAAGGCCACGCGCCACGACCACTAAGGCGTTGCTGCGTCATTCCCGCCGCCCGGCCGTTGCAAAACGGACGGGCGGTTGCGTTTTCGGCTTGCGGTGAGCGCCTGCTGTACAAGACTTTTTGCGTGGATCAATCCGCAGGAGGTGCAGCACATGAATCTGCAGGAACTGACCAGCCGCTCCGTCGCCGGCGACATCGACGAAATCAACCTGGTGTCGCTGGAAGGCGATATCTACGTGCTGGAGGCTCGGATGGGCGCGCGCTTCTATCCGGTCCAGGACGAGGCCGGGCATGTCATCAGCGTGCGTTCGGTCGCCCATGCGCGGGAGGTGCTCAAGGCGCTGCCCAACGTCCCGTTCCATCTGGTGCACGCGGTGGTGCATGACGAGATGTGCGGCATGGACGACGAGCGCGACATCGGCGCCGGCGTGACCATCCCGTTGCACTGAGTCAGTTGCGCGGCGCGCTGCGCGAGGCTCGCGCGGTGGGGGAGGCGGTGCATCTGTGCTAGGCTGGCGGCCCTTTTTTGAACCCCCAGCGGAGCGCCGCCATGAGCGAACTCAACCTTTCCACCGACGAAGCCCGCGTCAGCTACGGCATCGGCCGTCAGCTGGGCGACCAGCTGCGCGAGAACCCGGTTCCGGGCATGACCCTGGACGCCATCGTGGCCGGCTTGTCCGACGCCTACGCCGGCGCTGAAAGCCGCGTTCCGGGCGAGGTCCTGTCCGCCAGCTTCCAGGTGATCCGCGAGCGCATGCAGGCCGAAGCCCAGGCGAAAGCCGAAGCCGCCGCAGCCGTAGGTCGCGAGTACCTGGTGGAAAACGCCAAGCGCGAAGGCGTGACTGTCCTGCCGTCCGGCCTGCAGTACGAAGTGCTGACCACCGGCGAAGGCGCCAAGCCGTCCCGCGAAGACACCGTGCGTACCCACTACCACGGCACCCTGGTCGACGGCACCGTCTTCGACAGCTCCTACGAGCGCGGCCAGCCGGCCGAATTCCCGGTGGGCGGTGTGATCGCCGGCTGGGTCGAGGCGCTGCAACTGATGAACGCCGGCAGCAAATGGCGCCTGCATGTGCCGAGCGAGCTGGCCTATGGCGGCCAAGCCGTCGGCAGCATCCCGCCGCACAGCGTGCTGGTGTTCGACGTCGAGCTGCTGGAAATCCTCTGATTCCCGAAGGTTCGCTGCGCAGTGCCATCCCTGGCGACTGCGCAGGAAAAGGGGCGCTCAGGCGCCCCTTTGTGCATCCGCCTCCCGGGCGGCGGAGCACCGATGGCGCTTCCTGCGCCATCGTAAAGTGCGTCTAGCGCAGCGCGCGGGCGTAACAGAACAGGAACAGGTTGCGCACCAGCTCCTTGAGCACCAGCGGTTCGCTGGTATTGAGCTCGGACAACTCCAGGCCGCCCTGTTCGCGCAGTTCATCCAGCGCTTCTTCTTCCAGCACCGCGCAGACTTCCCCGGTGTCCCGATGCAGGATGCGCAGGTAGGGGTGCGGGCGATCCAGCCAGGCGTCGATCATGTAGGTCATGGCGTGTTCCTCCGTGCAGACCGTTTAATGAGAATAATTCTTATTATCTTAATAGCAAGCCTGAATTGGAAAAATTTTTACGCAGGCGACGATCTGTTGTTCCCGGTCAAAAGACAGGCAACAAAAAGCCCGCCGCGGCGAACCGGGGCGGGCTTTGGTGAAGCGGCAGATCAGTGCGTGCGGGCGACGGCGAACTCGGCCAGTTCGATCAGCGCGGCGCGGTATTCGTTGTCCGGCAGCGCCTTCAGGCAGTCGATGGCGCGGGCAGCGTACTCGCGGGCCAGGTTGGCGGTGTAGTCCAGCGCGCCGGCGGCTTCCACGGCGGCGCGGATGCCTTCCAGGTCCTGGCTGCCGCCCTGCTGGATGGCCTTGCGCACCAGCGCAGCCTGTTCCGGGGTGCCGTCGCGCATGGTGGCGATCAGCGGCAGGGTGGGCTTGCCTTCGGCGAGGTCGTCGCCGACGTTCTTGCCCAGGCTGGCGGCGTCGCCGCGGTAGTCGAGCAGGTCGTCCACCAGCTGGAAGGCGATCCCCAGGGCGTCACCGAACAGCCGCAGCGCCTCGGATTGCTCCGGCTGGGCGTTGGCCAGCGCGGCGGCGCTGTGGGTGGAGGCTTCGAAGAGCATCGCGGTCTTGCCGCGGATGACTTCCATGTAGGTTTCTTCGGTGGTGCTGGCGTCGCGGACCTTGGACAGCTGCAGCACTTCGCCTTCGGCGATCACGCGGGTGGCCTGGGAAATGATGCGCATGACCGGCATGGAGCCCAGTTCGACCATCATTTCGAAGGAGCGCGCATAAAGGAAGTCGCCCACCAGCACGCTCGGTGCGTTGCCCCACTGGGCATTGGCGGTGGCGCGGCCGCGGCGCAGGCCGGAGGCGTCGACCACGTCGTCGTGCAGCAGGGTCGAGGTGTGCAGGAATTCGATGGTGGCGGCCAGCAGCTTCAGGTCATCGCCCGAATAGCCCAGGGCCTTGCCCGAGAGGAGCACCAGCAGCGGGCGAAGACGCTTGCCGCCGGCGGAGATGATGTAGTCGCCGATCTTTTCCACCAGGGGAACGCGGGAAGTGAGTTGGCGACGGATGATGCCGTCGACGGCGGTGAAGTCGTCCGCCACCACGCGATAGAAAGCCTGGGGTTGCATTAAAGACAGCGCTCCTCGTAGATTGCGCGGCATGCTAGGTGCCGCTGTTTGGGCTGTCAAGGCAAGGCCCCATGGGGCTTGATCCGCACCAGGGGTTTGCGTACAATCGCGGCCCCGAACTTCCCTGGCATATCCTGCCTTACGCAATTGCACGGGCGTCCTTTCCGGCCCCATGCAGCCATGCCGACCGATTCCTCTTTCTATAAAGCGTCGGGTGAGCAGGTCTAACGGAGACATCCAGATGTACGCAGTAATTGTTACTGGTGGCAAGCAATACAAAGTCACCGAAGGCGAATTCCTCAAGGTCGAGAAGCTCGACGTTGCCACCGGCGAAGCGATCAACCTGGATCGCATCCTGCTGGTCGCCAACGGCGATGACGTCAAGATCGGCCTGCCGGTGGTAGAAGGCGCGAAAGTGACCGCAGAAGTGGTTTCCCACGGTCGTCACGACAAAGTGCGCATCATCAAGTTCCGCCGCCGCAAGCACCACATGAAGCGTCAGGGCCACCGCCAGTGGTTCACTGAAATCAAAATCACCGGCATCCAGGCCTAATTCCTTTTTAGGGCTGCTTCCTGTTTTAGGAGAATTGACTCATGGCACACAAAAAAGCTGGCGGTAGTACCCGCAACGGCCGCGACTCAGAAAGCAAACGCCTTGGCGTGAAGCTGTTCGGTAGCCAGGCTGTGAAAGCAGGCAACATCATCGTGCGTCAGCGCGGTACCCAGTTCCACGCTGGCTACGGCGTTGGCATGGGCAAGGATCACACCCTGTTCGCTAAAGTCGACGGCGTGATCAAGTTCGAAGTGAAGGGCGCCTTTGGCCGTCGCTATGTAAGCGTCGTCGCTGCCTAAGCGAGCTCTCACTGAAAAAGCCCTGTCTCGCGACGGGGCTTTTTTGTTTCTGGCGGTTCCAGGCGAGGTGCTGCCGGTTCGGGCGTTTGCGCGGACTTGGCTGTATCCTATGCTCCTTTTCTTATTTTCAACCCGCAGGTGCTGCGGGAGGCGTTCGCAATGAAATTCGTCGACGAAGTATCCATCCACGTGAAAGCCGGTGACGGCGGCAACGGCCTCATGAGCTTCCGCCGCGAGAAGTTCATCGAGAAAGGCGGTCCCAACGGCGGTGACGGTGGCGACGGCGGCTCGGTGTACCTCGAGGCCGACGAGAACCTGAACACCCTGGTGGACTACCGCTACACCCGTCGTTTCGACGCCCAGCGTGGCGAGAACGGCGGCAGCAAGGACTGCACTGGCGCCAAGGGTGACGATCTCGTCCTGCCCGTGCCGGTCGGTACCACCATCATCGATGCCAACACTCAGGAAATCATCGGTGACCTGACCACTGCCGGTCAGCGCATCATGGTTGCCCAGGGCGGCTGGCACGGCCTGGGTAATACCCGCTTCAAGTCCAGCACCAACCGTGCGCCGCGCCAGACCACGCCGGGCAAGCCTGGTGATGCGCGTGACCTCAAGCTGGAGCTGAAGGTCCTGGCGGACGTCGGTCTGCTCGGTCTGCCGAACGCCGGCAAGAGCACCTTCATCCGTGCGGTGTCCGCCGCCAAGCCGAAGGTCGCCGACTATCCCTTCACCACCCTGGTGCCGAACCTGGGTGTGGTCAGCGTGGGACGCTTCAAGAGCTTCGTGGTCGCCGACATCCCCGGCCTGATCGAGGGTGCTGCCGAAGGCGCCGGCCTGGGCATCCGCTTCCTCAAGCACCTGGCGCGTACCCGTCTGCTGCTGCACATCGTCGACATGGCGCCGCTGGATGAGAGTGATCCGGCCGATGCCGCGGAAACCATCGTCCACGAGCTGGAGAAATTCAGCCCGGCGCTGACCGAGCGTGATCGCTGGCTGGTGCTGAACAAGATGGACCAGATCCTCGAGCCTGAGGAGCAGGAGCGTCGCAAGCAGGCCGTGGTCGAGCGTCTGGGCTGGGAAGGTCCGGTCTATGTGATCTCCGCCCTGGAGCGTGAAGGCACCGAGAAGCTGAGCCAGGACATCATGAAGTACCTCGACGAGCGCACCTTGCGCATCGAGGAGGAGCCGGCCTATGGCGAAGCCCTGGCGGCCCTGGATCAGCGCATCGAAGACGAGGCTCGTGCCCGTCTGCAGGCCCTGGACGATGCTCGTGCACTGCGTCGCTCCGGTCTGAAGAATGTCGACGATGCGGATGACGATGATTTCGAGGATGACGAAGACGACGGCGATGGGCCGGAAATCTTCTACGTGCCTTGATCGGAACGGCGCCCGCCGGTCCGGATGAAACGTGTGAAGCCTGACTTCTAAGGTTGAGGGTATGCGTGAGAAGGTCACTGGCGCCAAGCGCTGGGTAGTCAAGATTGGCAGTGCGTTGCTGACCGCCGATGGTCGCGGTCTGGATCGTGATGCCATGGCGGTATGGGTCGAGCAGATGGTCGCGCTGCATTGCGCGGGCGTTGAGCTGGTTCTTGTGTCCTCGGGCGCCGTCGCGGCGGGCATGAGCCGTCTGGGTTGGGTTTCCCGACCTAGTGACATGCACGAGCTGCAGGCGGCCGCCGCGGTGGGGCAGATGGGCCTGGTCCAGGCCTGGGAGTCCAGCTTCGGCGTGCATGGTCTGCAGACCGCGCAGGTGCTGCTGACTCATGACGACCTGTCCGACCGCAAGCGCTACCTGAACGGGCGCAACACCCTGCGCACGCTGGTCGATCTCGGCGTGATCCCGGTGATCAACGAGAACGATACCGTCGTCACTGACGAGATCCGCTTCGGCGACAACGACACCCTGGCGGCGTTGGTGGCCAACCTGGTCGAGGCTGACCTGCTGGTGATCCTCACCGATCGCGACGGCATGTTCGACGCCGACCCGCGCAACAATCCCGATGCTGAGCTGATTTTCGAGGCTCGCGCCGATGATCCCGCCCTGGACGCGGTCGCTGGCGGTACCGGTGGTGCGCTGGGTCGTGGCGGCATGCAGACCAAGCTGCGTGCGGCTCGTCTGGCGGCGCGTTCCGGTGCGCACACCGTCATCGTTGGTGGACGTATCGAGCGCGTGCTGGATCGCCTGCGTGTCGGTGAGCGGCTCGGCACGCTGCTGACTCCCGAGCAGAGCCGCAAGGCGGCGCGCAAGCAGTGGCTGGCGGGGCATCTGCAGATGCGCGGCACGCTGGTGCTGGACGATGGCGCGGTGAGGGCTCTGTCGCAGGATCACAAGAGCCTGTTGCCGGTCGGCGTGAAGGCCGTACAGGGCAGCTTCCGTCGCGGAGAGATGGTGGTCTGTGTGGATCAGCAGGGTCGCGAGATTGCTCGTGGCCTGGCGAACTACAGCGCTCTCGAGGCGCAGAAGATCATCGGCCAGCCGACCGATGCCATCGAAGGCATGCTTGGCTATGTCGATGGTCCGGAGTTGGTGCACCGCGACAACCTGGTGCTCGTCTGAGGAGATTCTTCATGCGCAAGGGATTGATGGCGGCGCTGATGCTGCTGCCGGCGCTGGCCCGGGCCGACGTGGTCGGTGAGGTGTCCACCGTCTTCAAATGGGTCGGGCCGAACGACAAGATCGTCGTCGAGGCTTTCGATGATCCGAAGGTGCAGGGTGTCAGTTGCTACCTGTCTCGCGCCAAGACGGGTGGCGTGAAGGGTGGGCTTGGGCTGGCGGAGGATCGCGCCGAGGCGTCGATCTCCTGTCGTCAGGTCGGGCCGATCCGTTTTGCCGGCGAGTTGAAGGATGGCGAGGTGGTCTTCCAGCAACGCACTTCGCTGGTATTCAAGACCATGCAGGTGGTGCGCTTTTTCGACAAGAAGCGCAATGCGCTGGTCTATCTGGTCTACAGCGACCGGGTGATCGAAGGCAGTCCGCAGAATGCGGTGACGGCGATTCCGATCATGCCGTGGCCTGAGAAGTAAGAAAGAAAGGGGCGGGTGACCGCCCTTTCTTTTTGCCTTTGCAAAAGTGAGCGTGTGGATAACGCTGTGCAGATCAAATCGCAGGCAATAAAAAACCGGCCCTGAGGCCGGTTTTTCAAGAACGGAACGCTTACGCGGTGGCCAGGGCCTTCACGTGGGCGTTCAGGCGGCTCTTGTGACGAGCGGCCTTGTTCTTGTGGATGATGCCTTTGTCGGCCATACGGTCGATGACCGGTACAGCAGCAACCAGAGCGGCCTGGGCCTTCGGCAGGTCCTTGGCGTCGACTGCTTTGACTACGTTCTTGATGTAGGTACGAACCATGGAACGCAGGCTGGCGTTGTGGCTGCGACGCTTCTCAGCCTGTTTGGCGCGTTTTTTGGCGGAAGGTGTGTTGGCCACCGTCGAGCTCCTCGAAAAAAACTTGGGATGTTGCGAATAAATTAAGGCCGCGAATAATGCCGTTGCATCAGGGCCTTGTCAAGGGTATGCGCGGCCTCCGACGAGTGGTGCGACGGGCGCACGCTGTCCGGCGGATGGGGTGATTTATTCGCCCCGCGGCCCTACACTGCTGCGCTTCGCCTGACGGTCGAGCAATCGCTCTAGGCCAGGGCTGCACCCTGCAGGGGCGGCCATTCTACCAGTTCTGGACGCTATGAACCTACTCAAGTCGCTGGCCGCGGTCAGCTCGATGACCATGATCTCGCGGGTGCTCGGCTTCGTGCGCGACACGATCGTCGCGCGCATGTTCGGTGCCGGCATGGCGACCGACGCTTTCTTCGTCGCCTTCAAACTGCCCAACCTGCTGCGCCGCATCTTCGCCGAGGGGGCGTTCTCCCAGGCCTTCGTGCCGATTCTGGCCGAGTACAAGACCCAGCAGGGGGAGGAGGCGACCCGCACCTTCATCGCCTATGTGTCCGGCCTGCTGACCCTGATCCTGGCGCTGGTCACCGCGCTGGGCATGCTCGCCGCGCCCTGGGTGATCTGGGTGACGGCGCCCGGCTTCGTCGATTCGCCGGAGAAGTTCGAACTCACCAGTGCCCTGCTGCGGGTGACCTTCCCTTATATCCTGCTGATCTCGCTGGCCTCCCTGGCAGGGGCGATCCTCAATACCTGGAACCGCTTCTCGGTGCCGGCCTTCGTGCCGACCCTGCTGAACGTCAGCATGATCCTCTTCGCGCTGTTCCTCACGCCGTACTTCGACCCGCCGATCATGGCGCTGGGCTGGGCGGTGCTGGCCGGCGGCCTGGCACAGCTGCTCTACCAGCTGCCGCACCTGAAGAAGATCGGCATGCTGGTGCTGCCGCGCATCAACCTGCGCGATTCCGGTGTCTGGCGCGTGCTCAAGCAGATGGGCCCGGCGATCCTCGGCGTCTCGGTCAGCCAGATCTCGCTGATCATCAACACCATCTTCGCTTCCTTCCTGGTTGCCGGTTCCGTGTCCTGGATGTATTACGCGGACCGCCTGATGGAGCTGCCGTCCGGCGTGCTCGGCGTGGCGCTGGGCACCATCCTGCTGCCGTCGCTGGCCAAGACCTACGCCAGCGACGACCGCCACGAGTATTCGCGGCTGATGGACTGGGGCCTGCGCCTGTGCTTCCTGCTGGTGCTGCCATGCTCCCTGGCGCTGGCGGTGATCGCCGAGCCGCTGACCGTTGCGCTGTTCCAGTACGGCAAGTTCAGCGCCCATGACGCCCAGATGACCCAGCATGCGCTGATCGCCTACGCGGTCGGCCTGCTCGGCATCATCCTGGTGAAGGTACTGGCGCCGGGGTTCTATGCGCGGCAGAACATCAAGACGCCGGTGAAGATCGCGCTGTTTACCCTGGTGTCCACCCAGTTGATGAACCTGGTGTTCATCGGCCCGCTCAAGCACGCAGGGTTGGCGCTGGCGATCAGCCTGGCGGCCTGTCTGAACGCCGGCCTGCTGTTCTGGCAACTGCGCAAGCAGCAGTTGTTCGAGCCGCAGGCGGGCTGGGGCAAGTTCATCGCCAAATTAGTCGTAGCTGTACTGGTGATGTGCGCGGTGCTGATCGGCATGATGCACTTCATGCCGGCCTGGGATCAGGGCGGCATGCCGATTCGCCTGGTGCGCCTGGGCGCGCTGGTGGTGGCCGGTGTGGTCGCCTATTTCGGTATGCTGGCGATCCTTGGCTTCCGCTTGCGGGACTTCTCCCGCCGCGCGGTGCTGTAACCTTCGCCGGGCAAAGCATTGCATCGGTTTGCGGCGACGGCATTTTGCCTGTCGCATGGCAACGGGTGCAGGTATAATCGACCACTTTCTGAGCAATACGCGCGCTATGCAGCTGCTTCGAGGCCTTCACAACCTGCGGCCCCTGTCCGGGGGCTGTGTCGCCACCATCGGTAACTTCGACGGCGTCCATCTCGGCCACCAGGCGATCCTGGGGCGTCTGCGCGAGCGGTCGCTGGAGCTGGGCGTGCCCAGCTGCGTGGTGATCTTCGAGCCGCAGCCGCGCGAATACTTCGCTCCCGATGCCGCCCCGGTGCGCCTGACGCGCCTGCGCGAGAAGCTTGAACTGCTGCGCCAGTACGGCGTCGACTTCGTTCTCTGTCTGGCCTTCAACCGCCGTCTGCGCGAGCTGTCAGCCGCCGAGTTCGTCCGCCAGGTGCTGGTCGAGGGCCTGCGGGTCCGCCATCTGGAAGTGGGCGACGATTTCCGCTTCGGCTGCGACCGCTCCGGCGACTTCGCCTTCCTGGTCAACGCCAGCGCGGAGCAGGGCTTCACCGTCGAAGCCGCGACCACCGTGGAAGTCGACGGCATGCGCGTGAGCAGCTCGCGTATCCGCAAGGACCTGGCCGATGGCGACCTGCACATGGTCGAGCGCCTGCTGGGTCGTCCGTACAGCCTGGGCGGCCGCGTGCTGCACGGGCAGAAGCTGGGTCGCACGCTGGGCTCGCCCACCGCGAACATCCAGCTCAAGCGCCGCAAGGCGCCGCTCAACGGCGTTTACCTGGTCAGCACGATGGTGGCTGGCCAGCGCCGCAACGGGGTTGCCAACATCGGCACCCGACCGTCTGTGAATGGCGACGGCCGGCCCCACCTGGAAGTGCATCTGCTGGATTTCGCTGGCGATCTCTACGGCCAGCATCTGGACATCACTTTCCACCAGAAGCTGCGTGATGAGCAGCGTTTCGCCTCGCTCGAGGCACTCAAGGCGGCCATCCTCGCCGACATCGCCGCCGCCCGGGCCTACTGGCTGGGCCAACCGCTTGATTGAAGATCCTGAACAGGCCCTGAGATGACCGATTACAAAGCCACTCTGAACCTTCCCGAAACCGACTTCCCGATGAAAGCCGGCCTGCCGCAGCGCGAGCCGCAGACCCTGAAGCTCTGGAACGACATTGGCCTGTACCAGAAGCTGCGGAAGATTGGCGAAGGTCGCCCGAAATTCATCCTGCACGATGGCCCGCCCTACGCCAACGGCAGCATCCACATCGGTCACGCGGTCAACAAGATCCTCAAGGACATCATCGTCCGTTCCAAGACCCTGGCCGGCTACGACGCCCCCTATGTGCCGGGCTGGGACTGCCATGGCCTGCCGATCGAGCACAAGGTCGAGACCACCCACGGCAAGAACCTGCCGGCGGACAAGACCCGCGAACTGTGCCGCGAATACGCCGCCGAGCAGATCGAGGGGCAGAAGGCCGACTTCATCCGTCTGGGCGTGCTGGGCGAATGGGACAATCCCTACAAGACCATGAACTTCTCCAACGAGGCCGGCGAAATCCGCGCGCTCGCCGAGATGGTCAAGCAAGGCTTCGTGTTCAAGGGCCTGAAGCCGGTGAACTGGTGCTTCGACTGTGGCTCGGCCCTGGCCGAGGCGGAAGTCGAGTACGCCGACAAGAAGTCCGACGCCATCGACGTCGCCTTCCCGGTGGAAGACGCTGACAAGCTGGCCGCCGCCTTCGGTCTGGCCAGCCTGCCCAAGCCGACTGCCATCGTCATCTGGACCACCACCCCCTGGACCATCCCGGCCAACCAGGCGCTGAACGTCCATCCCGAATTCACCTACGCACTGGTGGATGTCGGCGATCGCCTGCTGGTGCTGGCCGAGGAACTGGTCGAGTCGAGCCTGGCGCGCTACGGCCTGGAAGGCAAGGTCATCGCCACCGCCCAGGGCGAGGCGCTGGACCTGATCCGCTTCCGTCACCCGTTCTACGAGCGTTTCTCGCCGGTCTACCTGGCCGAGTACGTCGAGCTGGGCGCCGGCACCGGCGTGGTTCACTCCGCCCCGGCCTACGGCGAGGACGACTTCCGTACCTGCAAGCAGTACGGCATGAGCAACGACGACATCCTCAGCCCGGTGCAGAGCAATGGCGTCTATGTGGCCGACCTGCCGTTCTTCGGCGGCCAGTTCATCTGGAAGGCCAATCCGGCCATTGTCGCCAAGCTCGATGAAGTCGGCGCACTGCTCAAGCACGCCAGCATCAGCCACAGCTACATGCACTGCTGGCGCCACAAGACCCCGCTGATCTACCGCGCCACCGCGCAGTGGTTCGTCGGCATGGACAAGCAGCCGCAGACCGGTGCCACCCTGCGCGAGCGCGCGCTGGAGGCCATCACCCAGACCGAATTCGTGCCCACCTGGGGCCAGGCGCGCCTGCATGGCATGATCGCCGGCCGTCCGGACTGGTGCATCTCGCGTCAGCGCAACTGGGGCGTACCGATCCCGTTCTTCCTGCACAAGGCCACCGGTGAACTGCACCCGCGCACCGTCGAACTGATGGAAGCCGTCGCCCAGCGCGTCGAGAAGGAAGGCATCGAGGCCTGGTTCAAGCTCGACGCCGCCGAACTGCTGGGCGATGAAGCCGCGCAGTACGACAAGATCAACGACACCCTGGACGTCTGGTTCGACTCCGGCACCACCCACTGGCACGTGCTGCGTGGCTCCCACGCCGAGCTGGGCCACACCGGCGGCCCGGTCGCCGACCTCTACCTGGAAGGCTCCGACCAGCACCGCGGCTGGTTCCACTCCTCCCTGCTGACCGGCTGCGCCATCGATGGCCACGCGCCGTACCGTCAGCTGCTGACCCACGGCTTCACCGTCGATGAGTCCGGCCGCAAGATGTCCAAGTCCCTGGGCAACACCGTGGTGCCGCAGACCGTGATCGACAGCATGGGCGCCGACATCCTGCGCCTGTGGGTCGCGTCCACCGACTACTCCGGCGAGATCGCAGTTTCCCAGCAGATCCTCCAGCGCAGCGCCGACGCCTATCGTCGTATCCGCAATACCACGCGCTTCCTGCTGTCCAACCTGTCCGGCTTCGACCCGGCCAAGGACCTGCTGCCCAACGACCAGCTGCTGGCCCTGGACCGCTGGGCCATCGACCGCGCGCTGCAGCTGCAGCGCGAGCTGGAAGAGGCCTACCGCGACTACCGCTTCTGGAACGTCTACTCCAAGGTGCACAACTTCTGCGTGCAGGAGCTGGGCGGCTTCTACCTGGACATCATCAAGGACCGCCAGTACACCACCCAGGCGGACAGCGTCGCCCGCCGTTCCTGCCAGACTGCGCTGTTCCACATCGCCGAGGCCCTGGTGCGCTGGATTGCGCCGATCATGGCCTTCACTGCCGAAGAGATCTGGAGCTTCATGCCGGGCGAGCGCGCCGAATCGGTGATGCTGAGCACCTGGTACGACGGTCTCTCCGAGCTGCCGGCCGACGCCGAGCTGGACCGAGCCTACTGGGATGAAATCATGGCTGCCAAGGCTGCCGTGAACAAGGAACTGGAGAACCTGCGTAGCGCCAAGACCATCGGCGGCAACCTGCAGGCCGAGATCACCCTCTACGCTGAAGACTCCCTGGCCAAGCGCCTGGAGAAACTGGGCAACGAGCTGCGCTTCGTGCTGATTACTTCCGCCGCCACCGTTGCGCCGCTGGCCGATGCACCGGCCGATGCGGTCGAGAGCGAGCTGCCGGGCCTGAAGCTGAAGGTGGTCAAGTCCGCCCATGCCAAGTGCGGCCGTTGCTGGCACTTCCGCGCCGACGTGGGCAGCCACGCCGCGCACCCGGAACTGTGTGGTCGCTGCGTCGAGAACATCGATGGCGCGGGCGAGGTGCGTCACTATGCCTAACGCCGATCGTTTCGGCCGCCTGCCCTGGCTGTGGATCACCGTGGTAGTGTTCGTCCTGGATCAGGTCACCAAGGCCTTCTTCCAGTCTGAGCTGACCATGTACCAGCAGATCGTGGTCATTCCCGACCTGTTCAGCTGGACCCTGGCCTACAACACCGGCGCCGCGTTCAGCTTCCTGGCCGACAGCTCGGGCTGGCAGCGCTGGCTGTTCGCGCTGATCGCCATCGTGGTCAGTGTCGTGCTGGTGGTCTGGCTCAAGCGCTTGAAGCGCGGCGAGACCTGGCTGGCCATCGCCCTGGCCCTGGTGCTGGGCGGCGCGCTAGGCAACCTGTACGACCGCATGGTCCTGGGGCACGTGGTGGACTTCATCCTCGTGCACTGGCAGGACCGCTGGCGCTTCCCGGCCTTCAACCTGGCCGACAGCGCCATCACCGTCGGCGCCATCATGCTGGCGCTGGATATGTTCAAATCGAAGAATTCCGGAGAGACCGCCAATGGTTGATTCCTCTGACACCATTCAGCGCATCGGCGGCGACTCGAAGGTCACCCTGCATTTCGCCCTGAAGCTCGACGACGGCAACATCGTCGACAGTACCTTCGACAAGCAGCCGGCCACTTTCAAGGTCGGCGACGGCAACCTGCTGCCGGGCTTCGAGCAGGCTCTGTTCGGCCTCAAGGCCGGCGACAAGCGTACCCTGAGCATCGAGCCGGAGCAGGGCTTCGGCCAGCCGAACCCGGCCAACGTGCAGGTGATGCCGCGCGACCAGTTTCAGGACATGGAACTGGCCGAGGGGCTGCTGGTGATCTTCAACGATGCCGCCAAGACCGAACTGCCGGGCGTCGTGAAAGAGTTCGACGAGCAGCACGTCACCATCGACTTCAACCATCCGCTGGCCGGTAAAACGCTGGCGTTTGAAGTGGATATTATCGACGTACAACCAGCCTGACCGCTGACCGGCTGCGCGTCGGCCATACGTCGTTGGAGACACTCGGGAAATTGCTCATTTGCTGGAGCAAACTCCGCATTTCCCGAGTATCTCCGCCTAGTCTGGCTCTAGCTCGCGCGGCCAGGATTCCCGATTAAGCTTCCGGGACGCCCACGTCCACCCGAGGCCACCATGCAAATCAAACTCGCCAATCCCCGCGGCTTCTGCGCCGGCGTCGACCGGGCGATCGAGATCGTCAACCGCGCCCTCGATGTCTTCGGCCCGCCGATCTATGTGCGCCATGAAGTGGTGCACAACAAGTTCGTGGTGGAGAACCTGCGCAACCGCGGCGCCGTGTTCGTCGAGGAGCTTGACCAGGTGCCGGACGACACCATCGTCATCTTCAGCGCCCACGGCGTTTCCCAGGCGGTACGCAAGGAAGCCGAGAACCGTGGCCTGAAAGTCTTCGATGCCACCTGCCCGCTGGTGACCAAGGTGCACCTGGAAGTCGTGCGCTACAGCCGCGACGGCCACGAATGCATCCTGATCGGCCACGAGGGCCATCCGGAAGTGGAAGGCACCATGGGCCAGTACGATGCCTCCAATGGCGGCACCATCTACCTGGTGGAAGACGAGGCAGACGTTGCCGCGCTGGAAGTGCGCAACCCCGAGGCGCTGCACTTCGTCACCCAGACCACCCTGTCGATGGACGACACTTCCAAGGTGATCGACGCGCTGCGTGCGAAATTCCCCGCGATCATGGGGCCGCGCAAGAACGACATCTGCTATGCCACCCAGAACCGCCAGGATGCGGTGAAGGAGCTGGCCGACCAGTGCGACCTGGTGCTGGTGGTCGGCAGCCCGAACAGCTCCAACTCCAACCGCCTGCGCGAGCTGGCCGAGCGCATGGGCACCCCCGGCTACCTGATCGACGGTGCCGAGGACATGCAGAAGGAGTGGTTCGACGGCGTGCAGCGCATAGGCATCACTGCCGGCGCTTCGGCTCCGGAGGTGCTGGTGCGCGGTGTGATCCAGCAACTGCGTGACTGGGGTGCGGAGCCTGAAGTCGAGCTGGATGGGCGGGAAGAGAACATTACCTTCTCGATGCCCAAGGAGCTGCGGCTCAAGGCGCTCTGACTATCCGTTGGCAGGTGCAGCTGTAATGAAAAAGGGCCGACTTTGTCGGCCCTTTTCTTTTACCAGCAGGTCGCAACGGTTCCGCTGCCGCTTTCGGTCCTGACGCCGGTGCTGTCCAGGGTCAGAGTGCCGCATTCGCTGTCGTTCGCCTGCCCCCCGGCTGGGGTCGCGGTCAGGTTCACGCAGTTTCCAATGGTCTTTCCGGTGCAGGCGGCTGCCGTGATGTTGTACTTGCCGGATTGACTCGCGACCGCGCCATTGGCATCAGCCGTGTACCCCAGCCCTCCATTTCCTGTGCCCAGCGTGGCGGTATAGGTCTGATTCTGCGAAAAGTACCGTTCCTGTGCCTGCAGCATCTCCATCAGTTTGGCCTTCCCGTCCGCGCGTCCCGAGCGCAGCACATACTGCTCGTAGCTGGGGTAGGCGATAGCGGCAATGATGCCGACTATCGCGACAACAACCATCAGCTCGATCAGGCTGAATCCCTTCTGGCGCATCAGTTTTCTCTCCAATAGGTACTTCTCACGGCGACGTCTGTCTTGCACAGACCCGAGCTGGTGAAGGTGCATTTCAGGTCGCCACCGTTACCGTCTCCCGAAGGCTTTTCCGAGCCCACGAGTACTGTCGTCTTGTCATCCCCCAGAATCACGGCGGGAGTGGGCGGAATGCCACCGCGGACCAGATCGAACGAGCGGCTGGGGGTTTCGACGCCAGCGACGTCCTTGGTGTAGACAGCAGAGGCGTCCACCAGATTCATGGCATACATGCGGCCACGTCCCACGTCCGGCCCGCAAGTGGTCACGGTCTGCCCGTTGGGGCTGAAGGTGGTGAACAGCACCGCGCCCTGGTAGCTGATCGAACTGGAAAGCACTTTCTCGCCTTGCGGGAATCGCACGAACCAGCCGCTACTGGCATTCAACAGGTCGGAGTTGACGCTGTAGCTATCACCAGGAGTCAACTGCTGATACAGCGAGTTGATCTCGCCGCGCAGAACCGGAATCTGCGCCAGGGCGCTGCTGCGTGCCTTGTTGCGCAGGTAGTCGTACGCCTCGAAGGCGCTCAGCGGCGGGGTGCTGTCCTGGCTCCTGGCATCCTGCAGTTCGGCGGAGGTCAACAGATTGCTCGAGGTGTCGTACGCCGTGTTGGACAGGGTCTGCAGCTCGGTCTGCAAGGTGGCAGCCTGGCTGGCCAGTGCAACCCGCTGGGTCTCCAGGTCGTTGGACAGTTGCAGCAGGCTGTTCTGGCTGCTGGCCTGGCTCTGCAGGTCCGATGCCTTCTCGGCCTCCTTCCGGCCGTTGAGCATCGCGACATCCACAGTGCTCGGAACGTCAGTCAGTGCAAGCTGCGAGGCAATGCTCTGAACGGCGCTGTTCGCTGCCGCGAGGTCATTGGCGCGGATGGCCTGATTGAGGCTGTTGAGAGCACCGCTCAGGTCGACCCCATTGAGCGATGCCCGCTGGGTATAGGCAGCAGACGCCTGGTAGGCCGCGCGCGCTTGTTCGAGATCCGCTCGCAGGGCATTTAGGGTGTCGTCGGAAGCCCCGCTGGCCTTGGCGCTAAGGACGGCCTGCTCCTTGGTGGCCAGCGTTGTGGCCGAATTTTCCAGCGTCATCTGCACGATCATGACGCCGGCCATCTGCTGCCCCAGGGCCTGAGCTGCGTCGGGAGAGAAGGCATACAGCTGTTTCAGCGCGTTCTGCAAACTCAGCAACTGATTCTGCTGGGCGCTTTGCAGCGCACTCTCCGGCGCGTGCTCGTCGAGGAAAGGGTTTTCCTTGTAAATGGCGTCGATCTGAGCCTGACGTTGGGTTGCGTCGCTATTGGCCTGGGTCAGCTGGTTGTACTTCTGGGTGTAGCCGATGCTGCTCTTGTAGCTGTCGAAGTTGGTGTCGGCAGTGCTGGTCGCCTGGTTCAGCTGAGCGATCTGGCCGAGCTTGGTGTCGATGCTCTGCTTGATCTGCTGAGCCTGCTGGCTGGTCAGGTTGACACTGGTGACATCGACCAGGCTCGACTCCGTCAGGGTGGTGTAGCTGGACGGAGCCGCATAGACATTGTTATCGCGAAGCACGTAGAAGCGATCGACGGTGTCTTCGTTGAGCGGATGCTCCCGATACCCCGTGCCCAGGGCGATGGTGAAGTAGGTCTTGCCGCCACGTTCGCGGATCAGGGACACATCGGGGGCGTTGTAGAAGCGACGGTTCTCCGCCGCCGTGGCGCCGCCCAGAGCGGCGATCCGCCCGCCGGTGGCAAAGTTGCTCGCCCCAGCGTTGCCGGTGTTGAGGTCGATACGGAAGACCTGGCCGCGAGTGTCCGCCATGAAGATGGTATCGATCAGTCCATCACCCGTGCTGTCCACCAGCGTCGGGTCGGCTGGAATGCTGTTGGTCAGCGTGGCGATCTTCAGGTTGGCGGAGGTTTCGGTCGTGACGCCGGCATGCCAGAGCAGCGCGCCGGTATCAGCATCCACCATGTACAGTGCGTTGCCGACGGTGTCGTTGGTGGGCGTGTTGGGCGACTCGGTATCCTGGTTGGTGTCGTAGCCACCCGTGAAGAACAATACGTTCTTGTTGCTGCCATTGAATTTTACTTTCGCCTGCTTGGGCGTCGACCAGGTCTGCCCCAGTTTCTCGAAACCGGTGCTGGTCCCTCCCTTGATCACCCACTTCAGTTTGGGGGTGATGCTGACCGGGCCGCTGGTGCTCGAGGGAGACACGTCCAGAGCGTAGTAATTGCGTCCGCCGCGGCGCATGCCGGCATAGAGCGTTGCCTGGGTAACAGTGCGAGCCTGGTTGGTGCTCAGCGCGCCATAGGTCACGCTCATCTCCATCTGCCCGTCCATCCCGTAGCGCTTGTTGGCCGTCCCCTTCGGATCATTCAGGTAGAAGTTGAGGTTGGGCAGCAGTTCCTTGGGGATGAAGGAGAAGATCTCGGTACCGGTGGCAGGATCGACGGCGTTGATGAAACCTTCGTTGGTACCGTAGAACAGCACCAGTCGCTCCGTCGACGTGGCCGTCGGGGGCGTGGCCTGGGAGTTGACGACTCGCTGAAGGTTTTCGTCCGTCACGTAGGCCACCAGACGCGGCTCGTTGTGCAGGATATCGGCGATGGCGAGGCGTGCCGTGCCGTCGCTGGGATTGATGCCTATACCCCAGTTGATGGTGTCGAGGCGCGACTGGTCGCTGGCGCCGGTCGCCAGGCCGAGCAGGGGCTTGGTGATCCCGGTGTTGCTGGTAGCCAGTGCGCTCAGGGCCACGGAACCACTGAGGCCGGGGGTGCGCTCGTCGCCCACGTAGGTGTAGATGTTTCGGCCACTCGGGTTGGTCAGTCGACCCGCCGCGCCGCCCAGCTTCACATCCTTGCCATCGGTGACGGTGCTCCAATAGCTCTGCGAAGTCCCATTGAAGAAACCCGTCGTGAGATCTACGGCGTTGCGTCCATTGCTGTCCATCACGATGGAGTTGCCGACGGTGTCCTTGCCCAGCTTGTACTTCTTGATGTTGCCGAACCAGCGTGCCCCTGCGGCGGGGCGGAACAGGGCGTAGTAGAGGTCGTTGCGATAGCCGAGGTTGTTGTAGGCACTGACCGAGACGCTGGGGGTCGCGAAGGTCGTGTTCTCGGCCAGGATATCTACCGCGATCGAGCGCAGCGCTTCGGCCAGCTCCGACGTGTTGCTGGTGGTGAAGAAGCGCCCGCCACCCAGGCTGGCGCTGTCCTCGAGCAGGCGCGTATCGCTGATGTTGCCGAAGCCGATGGTGTAGGTGTTGATCGTTTGCTTGCCGGTCTGGCTCGAACTCACGTCCTGGTTCGCCATGTACTCGGCGAGGCCAGGCATCCAGCAGCCGGACGTCGTTCCGTTATCGTCCGTGGGGTAGTTTCTGTTGCACGACTTGTAGGTCTGGTTGACCGAAGACACAAGACTCTGGACCGTGCTGTTGGACCCGACGTCATTGCTTGGCAGGCCATCGGTCAGAACGATGATGTTGCTCTTCTGGCAGGAATACTGGATCGGCGACTTGTACTTGCTGCCCGTCAAGGACCCGCTGTCGCTCTTCCAGGGGCTGACCAGTTTGGAGTCGGTTCTGTTTTCTATGTAACCCTTGGAGTTCAGGCCCCAGCTCGGAGTGCCTCCCGACATGTACAGATAAGTCTCGTAGTAAGACTCCAGCAGGGGAGTGCCGCCATCGGCGTAGTAGCTGCTCAGCGCGGTCTTGAAGGCAGTGGATACGTCGCCAGCGCGTTGCATGGGGATGTTGACGAAGCCACCGTTACTCGAGGAGTCGAAGCGCGCCAGGCCGATGTTCACATCGTTGCTGGCGGCCAGTTCGTCCACCAGCGAGTTGACCACTTCCTTGACGACCTGAATACGGGTCTTGGTGCCCTTGGTCCTGTTGGTGTTGGTGCACCAGTTTTCCGGCACGGTGTTGGTGCCGTTGTAGTTCAGCGTTTTGCAGTTGGTGCCGGGAACCGAGCTGAGCATCGAACCGGAGGTGTCGATGAGGAACATCAGGTTCGGGCGAATACGCTGGTCCGCCGGCAGGTCGCGGGTGACGTAGATTTCAGTATCGTCGGCCATGGCCGACTGCAGGCCGCCAGCGAGGTAAGTGAAGGCGGAGAGCCCCAGGAGAAGGTTGCGCTTGAATTTCATTGCTGGGACTCCGGTTTACGCAGGAATACCTTGGACGCGCGGGTCGGGTCGGCTATCGGAAACATGACCATGCCCTGCCAGTCGATCTTTCCGCCCAGTTCCCTGAACTCGACCGGAGCACCACCGAGAACGAAGACCGTGTCACGGTCGTAGCTGAAGCGGCGGCTGGGGCACTCGGCACAGGGAAGGGCGAGGATCGCACCCGCCGCGCCATTCGGGCCCGAGCTGGCGTTGATGATGATCTGGGTATCTTCGATGTACCCGGTTTCTTCTTCGTCTTCCGAGTGGGCTGCCACGCAAAAGGTGCTGGCACAAACCGCAAGAGCGAACGGGAGGAAGCGTCTCATACGAGTGCCTATTTCGAATTGATGAAGTAGATGCCCTGGACCTGGTTCGACGACGCACCATTGTCCAGGCGGGAAACCGAGTTGATTTCATAACCGGAGCATTCGAATTTGCCGACGCTGGCACCCTCGCAGATGCTCTTGTTCATGTAGCGAATGGTATTGGTCGTGATATTCGCGCCGGACTGGATCGCGTCGACTGCCAGGGCCTGGCGGCGGTCAGGGAAGCTGGTGATTGCGGCTACGCCCTGGTTAGCGGCGTCCAGCAGGGGTTTGCGCCCCAGCAGGTTCGCGTTGTAGGCCGCTATCTGCGAGCGTATTTCGCTCTGCGCGTTCTGGTAGGTCATACCGCGGAACTGCGCGTTGCCGGCCATGCGCTCTTCCATGTTGGTCAGGCGTGCGGCGGTGATGCCGGCGACGGTCAGTACGGCCAGGAAGACCAGCGCCACGATGAGACCGGCGCCTTTTTGGTTTCGGAGTGAAAGGGTCCGCATGCGAGCCTCAGTAAGTGTTCTTAAGACCGATCGTGGTGCTGAAAATCTGCCGTGCCAGACCGTCGTCAGGCGAAAGTGCAGAGGCATCCAGCAGGTAGTAGCCGCGTTGCTGCGGGCGCGGCGTCACGGTTGTCTGGGAGTTGGCGAGCACTGCCACGCGGACCGCCCGAACATCCGCCCACTTGGAAACCCTGTCGGCCGACACATAGCGGGTGACACTTTCCGGATTGCCGTCGGTGCTGATGCCGTAGAGCACCTGCAGAGCGTCGATACCCGGCACCAGCGCCTGGTTCTGGCTGAGCCAGGCGGTCTCCCCGAGGAAGTACGAACTGCAGGTCAGGCTGCCGTCCCTCACACGGAAGACGTTCACCACCACCTTGCCAACGTTGGCGGTGGTGATTTCCGTTCCCGCGCAATCGCGTCGCTTGTTGCTGTCGGAGCTGTCAGGCGGTACCTGGAACGCGACGGCAATGCTGTCGGAGGCATTCCCGCTACCGTTGCTGCTGCAAGGCGAGTCATCGGGGCCTGCGCAGTTGGGGCCCTGCACCGCCATGGGTTTGGGAAGAGCCGAGCCAGGCTCCAGGTAGCCCCCGAGGCGCACGCTGTTGGAGATGAAGGTCAAGGCGAATCGCCCGCTCTCCTGCATGCGAGATGTCGAGTCGTTGGTGCTGTAGGTCTGCCGTACGGACAGGAAAACCTGAATGACGCCCAGCATGAGCACCAGGCTGAGAGTCATGGCGATCATCAGTTCGACCAGGGTCAGGCCAGCCTGGTGGCGATTACGGATACTCATCGACGGACTCCCAGCGATGCGCTGAGCACCGACTCCGAGCTCTGTTGCTTGGCTTCGTCGCCCTTGCTCTTCCAGCGGCGGGTGACGGTCAGCAGGTGGTTGTTGGCATTCACGGTCAGGGCGGCGCCTTGCGACGGCGCAATGAGGAAGTCAGCGCTGGTGTAGCGCCCCGCAGCAGCTGTGGCGTTGGCTGCATAAGTGGTGCTGGCTGCATAGGAGCACTGGGCTTCCCAGCGATCGAAAGCAGCCATCTGGTCGCTGCTGCAGGTCGCCGCGTTGACCTTCGCGCCGGAGATCGGATTGAAGTGATCTGCGCACCACGTGGCCGGCAGGGTCGCGCAGTTTGGCGCAGTGGTGTATCCGCTTTCCGAGCCGAGGCTGTTTGCCCTCATGCGCTCGGCAAGTTCCTGCATCACCCAGGTGGCCTGCGAGCGTTGATTGCTGTCAGCGATGCCTTTCAATGCGTTCAACTGCAGGGCAGCGACACCCAGCAGCCCGACGGTGAACACCAGCAGTGTCACCAGTACCTCGAGCATCGTGATGCCTTGTTGGGAATGGCGCGTCATGGTTATCCCTTCAGCACGAAGTGTCGCGAGCCACGGTCCGCACGGTAGTGCGTCCCACGGCGTTGATGTCGAGGCAGCGGGCTTCCGTCACGGACGACGAAGCAGGTGCGTTGATCTTGAATGGTCGGGCACTGAGGCCGCTCAGCAGACTTCCATCCCGGCGGTAGGTCAGCTTATTGGCGCTGAGCTGATAGTCGCTGGATATCTCGACGCCACTCATGGCGTCGTAGTGCTGGATCGCGGCAGCATCCTGACAGTTGGCCATGGTGGCGGGACCGAAGCACCAGCCACTGACCCAGCCATTGGCGCCGCTGGCAGCCGGAATCACTATCATGTTGGCGTTCTGCTTGGCGGCTTCAGCCCTCGCTGTCGCCAACGTGCTGGCCAGGTCCGAAGCCTGGCTGGAAATACGTTGCCGAGTAACGAAGTCCCCCATGGATGGAGCAGCGATGGAAATCAGGATTGCCAGTACGGCAATCGTGACCATCAACTCCACCAAGGTGAACCCTGCCAATTCCCTGCGGCGCGACATGGCGCATTCCTCACATTTTCGATAGCGGCGATGTTGCCTAGTCGTGTGGGAAATGTCTTTTTTCTATAGATGACCGTTCGTATTAGGGGGACGTTCGGTCATGCCTTCCGAGGTTCTGTGAACCCCGTCGCGCAAGGCGTGAGAAGTCGGTCAGCGGGGGCAGTAGTCCTCGGTGTTTCCGGCCTCGGTACGGATGCGCCCCGCCTTGTTGAACACGATGTGGTAGCTCGTTCGGCCCGCGCCGCAGAGCGTCAGCGTGCCGGAATGGAAGGCACCGTTGGGCTGGATCGCATTGCCGCGCGGCGTGAAGTGGAGGTAGCGCCGCGAGGTGCTGTCGGTGTGGATGCTGATACCACTCAGGGGGCCATGGGCCGCGAGCGGAAGTTGCTGTGGGGTGCGGATGCCGCTATTGCTGGCGTCGGCGAACACCTCCCAGCCGGCGGCCCAATCGCCGCCGGTCGCTGCGATGCTGATCGGTTGTCCGCTGTGTGCGGCCGATTCACGGGCGAAGTCCAGGGCGTTGCGCAGTTCCTGGGTCGCCGTGCTAGCCCGCTGGTTCTGCAGCAGTTCGTTGAAGCTTGGGGCCGCGATGGAGAGTGCGATCGCCAGTATCGCGAGGGTGAACAGCAGTTCAACGAGGGTGAAGCCCAGCTCCCCGGTAATGGATCGTTCCCTGGCCATGGTTCGCTTCCTGGCAGTTGCGGTGCGGGAAGTATTGGCCGCTGACCACCTCCTGCATGTCAGTAAGTTGGATAGACACTGTAGGAGCGGTCCGATGCCGCACCGACTTCCGTCTTGCTCCGTCGACGGCCCATGCCCGGTATAGTGTGCGGCCGGCGATGGGCCGTTGATTTTCCTGTGATGTGGGGCGTGGTATGCCGGACATGATCGTAGTGGGCGGTGGGGTGGTGGGCATGCTGACTGCCTGGACTCTGGGGCAGGCGGGTGCCGAGGTAGTGCTGCTGGAAAAGGGGGAGACCGGGCGCGAAGCGTCCTGGGCCGGCGGCGGCATCGTCTCGCCGCTCTATCCGTGGCGCTACAGCTCGGCGGTCGCCAACCTGGCTCACTGGTCGCAGGACTTCTATCCCCAGCTGGGCGAACGTCTGCTCGCTGATACCGGGCTCGATCCGGAAGTGCACGTCACCGGCCTCTACTGGCTGGACCTGGACGATCAGGCCGAAGCCCTGGCGTGGGCCAGGACCCATGGCCGCCCGCTTTCGGAAGTGGATATCGGCGCCGTGCATGAAGCTGTCCCGGTGCTGGGGCAAGGTTTCGAACGCGCGGTGTACATGTCCGGCGTGGCCAACGTGCGCAACCCGCGGCTGGCCAAGTCGCTCCGCCAGGCGCTGGTGCAACTGCCAAATGTGAGCGTGCAGGAGCAGGTCGAGGTGACCGGCTTCCTGAAGCAGGGCGATAACGTGACAGGCGTCCGCACGGGGCAGGGTGATTTCACTGCCGACGCGATGGTGCTCGCGGCCGGCGCCTGGAGTGGCGAGTTGCTGGCAAGGCTGGGGCTGGAGCTACCGGTCGAGCCGGTGAAGGGGCAGATGATCCTCTATCGCTGCGCCCCGGACTTCCTCTCCAGCATGGTCCTGGCCAAAGGTCGCTATGCGATTCCGCGTCGCGACGGGCACATTCTGGTGGGCAGTACGCTGGAGCACGCCGGTTTCGACAAGACCCCATCGGACGAGGCCTTGAACAGCCTGCGCGCTTCGGCTGAGGAGCTGATTCCCGCGCTGGCGGGCATGGAACCGGTGAATCACTGGGCTGGGCTGCGTCCGGGCTCGCCGCAGGGCATTCCCTTCATCGGCGAGGTTCCCGGTCACCCGGGGTTGTGGCTGAACACCGGCCATTACCGCAATGGGCTGGTGCTGGCGCCGGCGTCCTGCCAGTTGCTGGCGGACCTGATGCGGAAGCGTCAGCCGATCATCGAAGCGGCACCCTATGCGCCAGAAGGGCGCCTGGTGGCGACGCCCATCGTCTGAAAGCCGGGGATCAGTCGATCCCCAGTTTCTTCAGGCGGTAGCGCATGGAGCGGAAGGTCAGTCCCAGGCGCTGCGCCGCCGCTGTCCGGTTCCAGCGCGTCTCTTCCAGCGCCTGCATGATCAGCTTGCGCTCGATGTCCTCGAGGTAATCCTCGAGGTTGTCGATCTGTGCCAGGCTCGCGTCGCCACCGCCGTCTGCCGTGCTGGTTTCGGCCAGGCGCAGGTCGTGAGGCTGGATGACGTCATCCTCGCAGAGCGTGTAGGCGCGCTCCAGCATGTTCTCCAGTTCCCGCACGTTGCCGGGGAAGCGGTAGCTTTTCAGCTTCTCCAGCGCATCGGAGCTGACTGCCGCGGCAGCCAGTCCGTTGTCGCCGGCCAGGCGCTTGAGCACGCGGTCGGTCAGCAGCGGGATGTCTTCGCGGCGCTCGCGCAGCGGCGGAACCCGCAGTTCGATGACGTTCAGGCGGTAGTAGAGGTCCTGGCGGAATCGGCCAGCGGCCACTTCGGCGGCCAGGTCCTTGTGGGTGGCGCAGAGAACGCGCACGTCCACCGCGACCTCCTGCTGGCCGCCCACGGCGCGCACGGCCTTCTCCTGGATGACACGCAGCAGTTTGACCTGCATGGGCAGCGGCAGGTCGGCGACTTCGTCGAGGAACAGCGTGCCGCCGTTGGCCGCCTGGAACAGGCCGAGCTTGTCTTCCACGGCACCGGTGAAGCTGCCTTTCTTGTGGCCGAAGAACTCGCTTTCCATCAGCTCGGATGGAATGGCGCCGCAGTTGACCGGCACGAAGGTCTGGGTCTCGCGCGGGCCCTGCTCGTGGATCAGTCGGGCCACCAGCTCCTTGCCGCTGCCGGATTCACCGCTGATGTACACCGGCGCCTGGCTGCGGGCGAGCTTGGCCACCTGGTTGCGCAGGGTGCGCATGGGCGGCGAATCACCCAGCAGGCGGCTGTCCACCGGCGCTTCCTCGGCCTCCGGCGAGCGCAGGCGCAGGGCCGAATTCACCAGCTCGCGCAGGCGGGCAAGGTCCACCGGTTTGGTCAGGAAGTCGAAGGCGCCAGCCTTGAGGGCCTGCACCGCGGTGTCGAGGCTGCCGAAGGCGGTGATCATCGCCACCGGCATCTGCGGATGGCGCTGCTGGATGTATTGCACCAGGTCCAGGCCGGTGCCATCGGGCAGACGCATGTCGGTGAGGCAGAAGTCGAAGGGCTCGCGGGCCAGGAAGTCGCGGGCTTCCTTGACGTTGCGGGCGCTGCGGGTGTCCAGCTTCATGCGGCCGAGGGTGATCTCCAGCAGCTCGCGGATGTCGGGTTCGTCGTCGACGATCAGGGCTTTTTGACGGCTCATGCTCTTTGCGTCTTCTTAGCTTTGTTTGCGCGGGTGGGCGAAGGTGAGGCGGAAGCAGCTGCCGCCTTCGTCACGCGTCTTGTAGTCCAGCCGGGCCTGGTTGCTTTCGCACAGCTCACGAGAGATGTACAGGCCAAGGCCGGTGCCCTTGCTTTCAGTGGTGAAGAACGGCTCGAACAGCTTCACCCGCTGATCGGCAGCGATGCCGGGACCGTCATCGAGCACTTCCAGTACGGGCAGGTCGGTCTCGCTGTCGCGGAACAGACGCAGCCATACCTGGCCGGTGCCGTTCTTCTGAGTGCTGTACCGTAACCCATTCTGCACGAGGTTGGTCAGTACCTGCGTCAACTGGTGCGGGTCCATGCGCGTCTGCACGGTGCCCTGGCCGGTTTCCACATGGATCTGCTGGTCCTCGCGCAGGCTCTCGCGCATCTCGCCGGCGTAGCGGTGCAGCCAGTACTTCAGGTCCAGCAGTTGCGGCTCGGCCTGGCGCCGGCGTGACAGCTGGAGGACGTTTTCGATGACCAGGTTCATGCGCCGCGACTGGTCCTGGATGATTTGCGTCAGGCGCCGGTCAGGCTTGTCCAGTTCCTCGGACTCCAGCAGCAATTGCGCTGCATGGCTGATGGCGCCCAGCGGGTTGCGGATCTCATGGGCAATACCCGCGGTGAGCCGGCCCAGGGCGGCGAGCTTGAGCTGCTGGGCCTGCTGGGCGATCTGCGAGATATCCTCGAGGAACATCAGGATGTGCTGTTCGTTGTCCCGGCGCAGGGGGATGAAGCTTGGCTGCACGGTCGGGCCGGACTCCACGGGCTGCAGGCTCGGTGGGCGCAAGGCGGGGTTCTGCTGCCACTGCTGCAGGCTGGAGACCAGCTGCGGGCTGTACTCGGCCAGCGAGTGGCCGGGAAGGTCGTGGCCGCCCAGCAGGGTGGTGGCGCTCTGGTTGGCCAGCAGTACCCGGTGGCGATCGCCCAGCACCAGGATGCCGGTGCGCATGCGCTGCAGGATCAGCGCATTCAGTTCCTCGAGGTTGGCCACCGTGGTGGCGCGCTGCTCGGCGATGCTTTCGACGATCTGCTGGCGCCGTGCCAGGGCCTGGATCAGCAAGGCTGAGGCGAAGCTCAGTGCGCCTAGCCCGCCGGCCTGCACGTAATGGTTGATGGCCGTGGGCTGGCTGAGGCTCAGGTAGAAGGTCAGGTAGATCAGGCCGATGGCGGCGATGGCGGCGATGAGCAGGCCGATGCGACCCCGCAGCAGAACGTTGGCGATGGCTACCGCAACCACCATCAGGTTGCCGATGCCGCTGGGAATGCCGCCCGCGGTATAGAACAGGGCGCTGAGTAGGAGTATGTCCAGCGCCGCCAGGAGGAATATCGGCAAGAGCTGGCGCGGCGTTGGCATCAGCACCGCGATCAGGATGTTGAGGACCAGGTAGATCCAGCAGCCGACGTGGAACAGCTCGGGGTGGGCCAGTTTCAGCAGCTCATCGTCCAGGCTGCTGGAGATCAGCAGCACCAGCACCAGCCCGATGGTCAGGCGGTACAGGTGGTACAGGCGCAGGACCCGCAGGCCCTGCCCCGTGAGGGAGATGCCTTCAGCGACCACGGTCGGCGCGGTCCTGTTCGAGGTGCGCGCGGCTGCAGTACCACTGGCTCTCGTCCTGCAGGGCGTGGGTCTGCGGCACATGCACGCCGCACTGCGCACAGCGGACCATCGGTGCGGCCGGGTCGTCGCCCTTGGGCTTCTCGGCGGGGCGGGCCGGCCGGGTAGCTTTGCGCCACAACCACCAGCCGAAGGCGAAGAGGGCGATCCAGAACAGCAGACGGGTCATGGCAATCCCTTGTGCATAAAGAGCGGCAGTTTATCCAAGCCACGCGGCGCCGCACAGTGAGCCCGTGCGCGCACCCGCCAGACCAAGGGCAAAAGCGCCGATGCTTTGCCCGAACGAAAAAGGGAGGCCGAAGCCTCCCTTTTCCTTGTACCTGCCAGTATCAGTCGAAGATGCCGAAGGTCATGTAGCTGAACCAGGAGCGGTCGCTGCTGCCGGCGTTGCCTTCGGACTCGTGCTGTTCTTCCTGCACGTCGCTCTGGTTCTCGGGCTTGAGTTCGGCCGGAATCTGCTGTTCGGCGTCCTCGTACTGCTTGATCACGTCCTTGGATGCCTGGGTTTCCATGTGCGGCGGGGCATCGTTGGTCTCGATCAGGCCCAGGGTAGCCTTGGCCAGCCAGGAGCGGTTGTCGGCTTCGTCTTCACGCGGAACGAACTGGCCATCCTTGAGGCTGGCGTTGTCCGGGTAGTTCGCCTTCAGGGTTTCCAGGCTGGAATCGGCCAGGTCGTTCAGGCCCAGGCGCTGGTAGGCCTCGACCATGATCGCCAGGCCATCGCCGACGGCCGGGGTTTCCTGGAAGTTCTCGACCACGTAGCGGCCACGGTTGGCGGCGGCGACATAAGCCTGGCGCTTGAGGTAGTAGTGGCCGACGTGTACTTCGTAGGCCGCCAGCAGGTTGCGCAGGTAGATCATGCGCGCCTTGGCGTCCGGGGCGTAGCGGCTGTTCGGGTAGCGGCTGACCAACTGGGCGAACTCGTTGAAGGAGTCGCGGGCAGCGCCCGGGTCGCGCTTGGTCATGTCCAGCGGCAGGAAGCGCGCCAGCAGGCCACGGTCCTGGTCGAAGGAGGCCAGACCCTTGAGGTAGTAGGCATAGTCGACGTTCGGGTGCTGCGGGTGCAGGCGGATGAAGCGCTCAGCCGAAGCGCGGGCGGCCTCGGGCTCCATGTTCTTGTAGTTGGCGTAGATCAGTTCCAACTGGGCCTGCTCGGCGTAGCGACCGAACGGATAGCGGGACTCCAGCGCCTTCAGCTTGGCGACGGCGTTGGTGTAGCTCTTGTTGTTGAGGTCTTCCTGTGCCTGCTGGTACAGCTGGCTTTCGCTCAGGTTCTCATCCACCTTCTCGCCCTTGGAGGAGCAGGCGGTGACGAAGGCGAGGGTGGCGATCAGCAGCAGGTGTTTCACTTGCATGGCGAGTTGCGTCCCTGGACGGTCGGCTGTCGCGGCCGCAACCGTCTGTTATGATTGGCGCCCCAGGGATACCCCTGGGACAAAGGCCCCGTATTTAACCACAGCGCGCAGCCGAACCAAAAGGCCGCGCGCCCTTCGTGTCCCGTCATGTCCAATATCATCCAACTCGCGGCAGAAGTGCCGTTCGACCTCGGTGGTCAGCGTCTCGACCAGGTCGCCGCTCAGCTCTTCTCCGACCACTCCCGCTCGCGCCTGGCTGGCTGGATCAAGGACGGCCGTCTCAAGGTCGATGGCGCCGTGCTGCGTCCGCGCGACATCGTCCATGCCGGCTCGCGCCTCGAGCTGGATGTCGAACTGGAGGCCCAGGGTGAATGGGTTGCCCAGGACATCGAACTGGACATCGTCTATGAAGATGACCAGATCCTGGTCATCGACAAGCCGACCGGCCTGGTGGTTCACCCCGCCGCCGGCCATCAGGACGGCACCCTGCTCAACGCGCTGCTGCACCACGTGCCGCACCTGGCCAACGTGCCGCGCGCCGGCATCGTGCACCGCCTCGACAAGGACACTACCGGCCTGATGGTGGTGGCCAAGACCCTGGAAGCGCACACCAACCTGGTCGCCCAGTTGCAGGCGCGCAGCGTCAGCCGCATCTATGAAGCCATCGTCACCGGCGTGATCGTCGCCGGCGGCACCGTCGACGCGCCCATTGGCCGTCACGGCGTGCAGCGCCAGAAGATGGCGGTGATCGAGACCGGCAAGGTCGCCATCAGCCATTACCGCGTGCTGGAGCGCTTCCGTGCGCATACCCACACGCGGGTGAAGCTGGAAACCGGGCGTACCCACCAGATCCGCGTCCATATGACGCACATTGGCCACCCGCTGGTGGGCGACCCCACCTACGGCGGGCGTTTCCGCATTCCGCCGGGGGCCAGCCCGACTCTCGTCGAGTCGCTGCGCGATTTCCCGCGCCAGGCTCTGCATGCGCGTTTCCTGGAACTGGATCACCCGGCCACCAATGTGCGCATGAAGTGGGAATCGCCGCTGCCGGATGACTTCACCTGGCTGCTGAGCCTGCTGCGGCAGGACAACGAGTCCTTCGTATGAGCCCCTGGCTGACGCCTGACTGGCCGGCTCCGGCGAACGTCCGCGCCTGCGTGACTACCCGTGCCGGCGGCGTCAGCGTCGAGCCTTTCGACAGCTTCAACCTCGGTGACCACGTCGGCGACGAGCCGGCCGCCGTGGCCGAGAACCGCCGTCGCCTGACCGCCGAACTGGGCTGCCAGCCAGCCTGGCTGAGCCAGGTGCATGGCATCGACGTGGTCGAGGCCGATCCGTCTGCCGTCGCTACCGCGGATGCCAGCTGGAGCGCCACGCGGGGTATCGCCTGCACCATCATGACGGCCGATTGCCTGCCGGCGCTGTTCTGCGACCGCGCGGGGACCCGTGTCGCTGCTGCCCACGCCGGCTGGCGCGGGCTGGCGGGCGGCGTGCTGGAGGCGACCGTGGCCGCCATGGGCGTCGCGCCGGCGGAATTGCTGGTCTGGCTCGGCCCGTCCATCGGTCCGCAGGCCTTCGAAGTCGGCCCCGAAGTGCGTGAAGCCTTCCTGGCGGACCACGCCGAAGCCGCGCGCGCCTTTGTGCCCAGCACCAATGCCGGCAAGTTCATGGCCGACATCTACGAATTGGCGCGCATCCGCCTCGCGGCGAAGGGCGTGACCGCCGTCTATGGTGGGGATTTCTGCACCTTCACCGACACCGAACGCTTCTATTCCTATCGCCGCAGCTCACGCACCGGCCGCCAGGCCAGCCTGATCTGGCTGGCCTGATCCGTTTTCCTGCAGGTTCAACTCCGTTCCGGAGGCCCTTTCGAAGGCACTAACTGACGGGTGTCATGGCCAAATGGCTTGAACCGACCAAAATCGTCCTTATCTATCTGGCATCCCGGCGGGTTAGTCGTGACCAGGGGCACTCATCGCTCCGGCCCGCTTTAGAAAGGAAGGACGACCCTCATGCGAATAGACCGTTTGACCAGCAAGCTCCAGCTTGCACTCTCCGATGCCCAGTCCCTGGCTGTCGGACATGACCACCCGGCCATCGAGCCGGTGCACCTGCTGTCCGCCCTGATCGAGCAGCAGGGCGGCTCCATCAAGCCGCTGCTGATGCAGGTCGGCTTCGATATCCCAGCGCTGCGTTCCTCTCTCAACAAGGAGATGGACACGCTGCCGAAGATCCAGAATCCCACCGGCGACGTGAACCTGTCGCAGGATCTGGCGCGCCTGCTCAACCAGGCCGACCGCCTGGCCCAGCAGAAGGGCGACCAGTTCATTTCCAGCGAGCTCGTGCTGCTCGCCGCCATGGATGACAGCACCAAGCTCGGCAAGCTGCTCACCAGTCAGGGCGTCTCCAAGAAGGCCCTGGAGAATGCCGTGGCCAACCTGCGCGGCGGCGAGGCGGTCAACGACCCGAACGCCGAGGACTCGCGCCAGGCGCTGGACAAGTACACCGTCGACATGACCAAGCGCGCCGAGGACGGCAAGCTCGACCCGGTGATCGGCCGTGATGACGAAATCCGCCGGACCATCCAGGTCCTGCAGCGCCGTACCAAGAACAACCCCGTGCTGATCGGCGAACCCGGCGTCGGCAAGACCGCCATCGTCGAAGGCCTCGCCCAGCGCATCGTCAACGGCGAAGTGCCTGACGGCCTGAAGGACAAGCGCCTGCTGGCGCTGGACATGGGCTCGCTGATCGCCGGTGCCAAGTTCCGCGGCGAGTTCGAGGAGCGCCTGAAAGCCGTCCTCAACGAGCTGTCCAAGCAGGAAGGCCGGATCATCCTGTTCATCGACGAACTGCACACCATGGTCGGCGCCGGCAAGGCCGAGGGCGCCATGGACGCCGGCAACATGCTCAAGCCGGCCCTGGCCCGTGGCGAGCTGCACTGCGTGGGCGCCACCACCCTGGACGAATACCGCCAGTACATCGAGAAGGACGCCGCCCTGGAGCGCCGCTTCCAGAAAGTCCTGGTGGATGAGCCGAGCGAGGAAGACACCATTGCCATCCTGCGTGGCCTGAAAGAGCGCTACGAGGTGCACCACGGCGTCACCATCACCGACGGCGCGATCATTGCCGCGGCCAAGCTCAGCCACCGCTATATCACCGACCGCCAGCTGCCGGACAAGGCCATCGACCTGATCGATGAAGCCGCCAGCCGCATCCGCATGGAGATCGACTCCAAGCCGGAGGAGCTGGATCGCCTGGATCGCCGCCTGATCCAGCTGAAGATCGAGCGCGAGGCGCTGAAGAAGGAAGACGACGAGGCGACCAAGAAACGCCTCGCCAAGCTTGAGGAAGACATCGCCAAGCTCGAGCGCGAATACGCGGACCTCGAGGAAATCTGGAAGTCGGAAAAAGCCGAGGTTCAGGGTTCCGCGCAGATCCAGCAGAAAATCGAGCAGGCCAAACAGGAGATGGAAACCGCGCGGCGCAAGGGCGACCTGGAAACCATGGCGCGCATCCAGTACCAGACCATTCCGGACCTGGAGCGCAGCCTGCAGATGGTCGACCAGCACGGCCAGACCGAGAAGCAGCTGCTGCGCAACAAGGTGACCGACGAGGAAATCGCCGAGGTCGTCGCCAAGTGGACCGGTATCCCGGTCTCCAAGATGCTCGAAGGCGAGCGCGAGAAGCTGCTGCGCATGGAAGACGAGCTGCACAAGCGCGTCATCGGCCAGAACGAGGCTGTGGTGGCTGTCTCCAACGCTGTGCGCCGTTCCCGCGCCGGCCTGGCGGACCCGAATCGCCCCAGCGGCTCATTCCTCTTCCTCGGCCCGACCGGGGTGGGCAAGACCGAGCTGTGCAAGGCCCTGGCCGAGTTCCTCTTCGATACCGAGGAAGCGCTGGTGCGCATCGACATGTCCGAGTTCATGGAGAAGCACTCCGTGGCGCGCTTGATCGGTGCACCTCCGGGCTACGTCGGCTATGAAGAAGGCGGTTACCTGACCGAGGCCGTGCGTCGCAAGCCGTACTCCGTGGTGCTGCTCGACGAAGTCGAGAAGGCCCACCCGGACGTCTTCAACGTGCTGCTTCAGGTACTCGAAGATGGTCGCCTGACCGACAGCCATGGCCGTACCGTGGACTTCCGCAACACCGTGGTGGTGATGACCTCGAACCTCGGTTCGGCGCAGATCCAGGAGCTGGTGGGCGATCGTGAAGCCCAGTATGCGGCGGTCATGGATGCAGTGAATGCGCACTTCCGTCCGGAATTCATCAACCGGATCGACGAAGTAGTGGTCTTTGAACCGCTGGCCCGCGAGCAGATCGCCGGTATCGCCCGCATCCAGATGGGGCGCCTGCGCAAGCGTCTGGCCGAGCGCGAGCTGAGCCTGGAGCTGAGCGACGAAGCCATGGACAAGCTGATCGCCGTCGGCTTCGACCCTGTGTATGGCGCGCGACCGCTCAAACGCGCGATCCAGCGCTGGATCGAGAACCCGCTGGCGCAACTGATCCTGGCCGGCAAGTTCAACCCTGGCACGCAGATCCACGCCAAGGTCGAGAACGACGAGATCGTCTTCTCCTGATCGGAGATCCACGAAAAAGCCCGCCAATTGGCGGGCTTTTTCATGGGCTTTGTAGGAGCGAGCCGCAGGACACGGCATTCCCTTGTAGGAGCAACTGTCTTTCCCTGGTAGTTCGGTGTTTGTGCTTTCCCCCTCACACCAGCCCTCTCCCTCAGGGAGAGGGAGCAAATCGTGCCGGCTGACGCTGTGGTTTCATCCGGCACCGAACGGTCCCCTCTCCCTCTGGGAGAGGGTGAGGGCCGATCCGAGCACAGATCTATCCGGTAGGAGCGGGCCATGCCCGCGATCGCGCGCCCGGCCCGCTCCTACAGGTGTTTCGGCGCGCGGGCTCCACCGAGCATGACCAGCAGTTGCTCGATCAGCTCGGCCTGATCCTCGGCGATATCGATGATGTGGAAGCCCGCCCAGCCCAATTGGCCGTCGGTGCCGGCGCGACTCCACAGGCAATCGGCGCCGAGCTGGATTTCGCCGATCTCGTCCAGCGGCGGCGCCGGCACCAGATGGCACTCCCAGACCGAGTCGGCCTCCGGCACGTCCACGCCGCAGAGCATGAACCCTTCGGCGGACAGGTCGGCGAGCCGGCCCAGGCTGCGCCCGGAGTGGCGGTCGAAGACTTCCACGGTCAGCCCGGTCTGCTGCCGGCTATGCTGGCGACGTTCACTCATCGACTGCTCCTTCAGGTCTGTGCCGGGCTGCGCCCGGAAGTAAAGCGTTGCAGGACGCGGTAGATCGCACTCAGCGCACGATCCATCAGCGGGGCGGACTGTTCCGTCGGTACCAGGCGGACCTTGCCGGCTTCCATCTCCTGGGCCAACTGCACTATCGGTTTGACTGCCACCCGCTGCCCGGTGTGGTCGACGAACATGTAGTTGCGCGTGGTCGGGCTGAACCACGACAGCTTGAGCCGGCGCGCCGGTGTGGTGTCGCTGAATTCGAACCAGGTGCCGAATTCCAGGTGGCTCAGTTCCTTCATCAGTACCCGCACACGCTCGGAAAGCGCCTCGCCGTCGGGCTTGACCAGTGTGTGCCCCTCGGCGCCGAGCATGGCGCCCAGCGGGCTCTCCGGCAGTTCCTGCTTGAGTTGTGCGGCGATCTGCGGTTGCTGTGCCTGGATCGCGTGCTGACAGGCAACCAGATCCTGCAGCAACCGGCGGATGCCGTCCTCGTGGTAGCCGCCGAGCACTTCCAGGCCCTTGCGCAGCTCTTCCAGAAGGGCCAGGCGGATTGCCTGCAGGTGATCGCGGCCGGCGGAATCCAGCGGTGTCACGCTCCAGGCCAGCTGTTCTCCCACTTCGCAGGCGCGTTTCCATTCGTCGCTGTGCTCACCGCTACGCAGCACGATGAAGGTCAGGGCATCGCACCAGCTCATTTCCAGGAAGTTGCGTACCAGCTCCGGCAGGTCGCGGTCCTGTGTCACCCTGGCGATGGCGTCCAGCGCGTGCTCGCGGGCGGCCAGCAGGCGATCGCGGCCACGGGCAGCCTCCATGGCGCGGCGTTCGCGCAGTTCGACCTTCTGCCGCAGGTTGGTGACGTACTCGCTGAACTCACCCAGCAGGCTGTCGAACAGCGACAGGTCGCCGACGAAATCCTGGATCACCCGCTCGACCACCCAGTGCATCTTCGCCAGCAGGGCGCGCTCCTCACCCTCGCCGCCATACAGCACACCGGCCTGAGCCATGGCGTTGAGCAGCTTGCGAGCGGGGTGGTGATGCTGGGTGAACAGCTGCTTGTCCAGCAGCGCCACCTTGAGGAAGGGTGTGTGCAAGTGGGAAAGGGTGGTCTTGCAGCTGTCGGGCAGGTTCTCGTCATCGAGGATGAAGTCGAAGACCATGCCCACCAGGTCGATGACATCGGCTTCCTGGTCGGTCAGCCGGGTGTTGTTCGGTTGTGCGCTGCCGGATTCCAGCTGGCGCTGCAGGTCGGCCTTCAGTGCATCGACCGGCTGCGGCTGGCGCAGCCGGTGGGCCAGTTCGCGGGCGGACTCGCGTTGCAGGCGGTTCAGCGCCTCCAGCAGCTCGTTGGCGCTGTAGGTCGTGGTAGCCGAGCTGGGACCGAAGCTGACGATGCTCTGGGTGTTGCCGAACAGCGTGGCCTTGTCACCGCGCCGACGGTGCTCGGCGAGCAGCACCGCGAGGCCGCCGAACAGGGCATTGCGGTCGCCCGGAGGCACATCCGGCAGGTCACTGGCGGCGTAGGGCGGTGCTGCTGCTCCACTGCCCGTCGTCGCGGAGCTTTTCTCGGTCCCGGTCGGGCGCGGCGGGGGCGGGGAGGCCTGGCGCTGCCCTTGCGGGCGGTATTTCAGGTTGGGCAGAACACCGCCATCGGCCAGGCGCTTGTTCAGCTGTTCATATAAAGGTTGCAGATGCTGCATGACCTGTTGATCGAACAGCACATAAAGGATGGTCTTGATTCGCAGAGGGAAGGCACTGCGCGCCAGGGTGTCGCGCAATGCCTGGGCAATGGCCTGTGGGCCGAAGGGATTGCGGTCCTCGCCCAGCTTGCTGCCGTTGTTGAGCAGCGCCAGGCGCTGGTCCAGAGCGAACAGCTGCTGGGCGCAGTGGGCGCGCACCTGGTTGACCATGTTGGTCACCAGCAGCGTTTCTTCGTATTCATCGTTGCCGACCAGGGTCAGCTGGTCGATATCCAGCTCTTCCAGCGGCTCCGCAAGGGGCAGTTTGCCTTCAAGGAAGTCGCTCAGGCCCTGGGCGATGCGCTGGTGGTAGAAGCGCTCGAGGTTCGGTCGGTCGCGGCGGACTTCGCGCATGGCATCGAAGAACAGGGCCTGGACCTGATTGTTCTCGGCTTTCTCGGCGCATTCGAAGAGCGTGTCGTCCACCTGGGCGAAGACATTACCCAGGAGTTCGGCGAGGTGATTCATCGCCAACTGACGGCAGCCCTGCACCAGTTCGCCGAAGCGCGGCTGAATCATCCGGCTGGCGATGGGAGAGGGTGGTGGGGTGTCCTTGTTGCTCATGGCCATCCTGTGCGTGATCGTTCCGTTTGCACCCGCGGTGGATCACTCGAGTTTTTCCATGCAGATATAGCAATCAGCCCGGCCCCCTGCAAAGCAGAGAAAAACTTTTTGGATCAGAGTGTTGACAGGCGTTTCGATATACGTAAAATGGCGCGCCTCTGATACGGGAAACCGGTGAAGCCGGAAGAAAGTAGAGGAGATTGAAAGGTTCATAGTTCCGCGATAGCTCAGTCGGTAGAGCAAATGACTGTTAATCATTGGGTCCCTGGTTCGAGTCCAGGTCGCGGAGCCAACTTTCAAACGGGGTATAGCGCAGTCCGGTAGCGCGCTTGCTTTGGGAGCAAGATGTCGGGAGTTCGAATCCCCCTACCCCGACCAACATTTGGGTCGTTAGCTCAGTCGGTAGAGCAGTTGGCTTTTAACCAATTGGTCGTAGGTTCGAATCCTACACGACCCACCATATTGAAGGCATCGGCGCTGCTGAATGCCTGAAGCGGAATGAAAGCCGCTTCTCAGGAAAAGCCCACCTCTCGAGGTGGGCTTTTTCGTTTCTGCCCCGCCGCCATGCGCTTCGCCCCAGGCCCGGTTCGCTTCCTCATTCCGCCCGTCAGCTGTCCGCAGCCGCTTTTTGCCGCCAAAACTACGTCATCAGAAATCCCGGGAGCCTTGTCAGAGTGTTCTGATCTTATTGACTGCTCCGGAAAATTAATCTCCTCACCTCGAAAACGTGTCCCCGAGGTGGGTTAGAAATGGCAATTGAAACTATCGGTCTTATCGCCGTCACCGAGAACGCAGCGAAGAAGCTTGCGGTCAAGACTGGTGGCAAGATCAAGGCACATGCAGGTACCAAGTACCTGCTGCAAGTGGAAAACAGCGACGTCGCGCCGGAAAACGTGACCGTCAAGCGTGTCGGCAAGGACCTGCTGGTCCAGTTCGAAGGCAGCGAAAAACCCGACCTGACTATCCAGGACTTCTTCGCCGAAGGCATGGACAGCCAACTCTACGGCGTGGCCGAAGATGGCCAGCTGTACGCCTACGTGCGCACCGACGGCCAGACCTTCGGCGACAGCCAACTGCTGCTGGCCGATGGCGACTCGGCCCCCATCGCCCTGGGTGGCGATTCCCTGGGTAATGGCGCGGCCTATCTGGCCTCCACCTTCGATGACGCCGCCGGCTTCGTCCTCTGGCCCTGGCTGCTCGGCCTGGCTGGCGTGGGCGCTGCTACCGCCGCGATCATCCATCACAACAAGGACAATGGCGGTCACCACGACAAGTCCACCAGCTCCGCCCCGACCAACACCAAGGTCATCGACGACGTTGGTCCGATCCAGGGCGAACTGCACAACGGCGACATCACCGACGACAAGCATCCGGAGATTTCTGGCAACGGTGTCCCCGGCGCGATCATCCATATTTTCGACAATGGCCAGGAAATCGGCTCCACCACAGTGGCGCAGGACGGTACCTGGTCCTACACCCCTGAGCTCGCCGATGGCGGGCACAGCATCGAGGTCACCCAGGAAGTGCCCGGGCAGAAGCCCAGCGCTCCGGTCGAGGTGATCGACATTGTCGTCGACACCACGCCGCCAGCGGCGCCGACCGCCGAAATCGATGGCGCCAAGGTCGATGGTGGGGAAACCTACAGCAACGACGACAAGCCAAGCATCCATGGCGACGGCACCCCGGGCGACACCATCATCGTGGTCTACCCGACGGGCGAAACCGTCAACACAGTCGTGGATGACGACGGCCACTGGGTGGCGCCCAAGCCGACCCAGCCGCTGCCCGAAGGCGACAACGAGATCAAGGTGATCGAGCAGGACCCGGCCGGCAACCAGACCGAAATCACCGTCCCGGTGATCATCGACACCGTCGCGCCAGTCGCCCCCGAAGGTCATCTGGACCCGGAGTCCGACTCGGGCATCAAGGGTGACAGCATCACCAACGACACCAAGCCGACCATCGAGGGCAAGACCGAGCCGGGCGCCGACATCACCGTCAAGATCCCGAGCACCGGCGAAGAAATCCATGCCAAGGCCGATGACCAGGGAAACTGGCAGATCACTCCGACGCAGGACCTGCCCGAAGGCAAGAACGACATCATCATCATTGCCATCGACCCGGCAGGCAACCCGAGTGATCCGACCACCATCACCGTTGTGATCGATACCCAGGGGCCGGAACAGCCGGACGCCTGGCTTGACCCGGAGTCCGACTCGGGCATCAAGGACGACAACATCACCAACGACACCAAGCCGACCATCGACGGCAAGACCGAGCCGGGTGCGGACGTCACCGTCAGCTTCCCGACGGGCGAAACCATCACCACCCAGGCCGACGCCGAAGGCAACTGGCAGGTTACGCCGACCCAGGAACTGGCTGACGGTGACCAGAAGATCGTCATCATTGCCACCGACCCGGCGGGTAACCCGAGCGAACCGAAGGAAATCATCGTCACCATCGACACCCAGGAACCAGGTGTCCCGACCATTGGCAGCGTGGTCAACAACGAGGATCCGTCGCACCTGGTCGACATCCCCAGAGGGGGCATGACCAACGACACCACCCCGGTGATCTCCGGTGGCGGCGCCGAGAAGGGCGACATCATCCATGTCTTCGACGGCAAGACCGAGCTGGGCAGCACCGTGGCTGGCGATGACGGCAAGTGGTCGTTCGAAGTACCAGCTGACAAGGCCCTGGACGAAGGCGAGCACCTGATCACCGTGCAGGCGGAAGATCCGGCCGGCAATCCCGGAAAGTCGTCGGATCCCTATCCGATCAAGGTTGACCTGGATGGTCCGACGCCCAAGAACACCTACCTGACCATCGACGTGGTGGCCGGCGATGACATCGTCAACACCGAAGAAGCCAAGCACGAGCAGACCATCAGCGGCAAGGCCATCGGCAAGTTCATGGCCGGCGACCTGGTCAAGTTCGACCTCAACGACACCCACTACAGCGCGGCGGTCGACAAGGACGGCAACTGGAGCGTGAAAGTCGCCGGTGCCGATCTGGTCGCGGGTGTGGGCGTTGATCGTCAGATCAATGCCACCCTGTACGCCCACGATGCCGCCGGCAACACGGGCGAGATCGAGCAAGAGCACCCGTACAAGATCGACCTCGATGCCCCGAGCAAACCGACCATCGAGCAGGTCCTTGACCACACCGGCGCCATCACCGGTCCGATCACCAATGGCGGCGAAACCGACGAAAAGACCCCGACCCTGTCGGGCAAGGCTGAAGCCGACTCGATCGTCACCATCAAGGACGACAAGGATGGCGTACTGGGCAGCACCACCGCCAAGGCCGACGGCACCTGGGAATTCACCCCGGCCAAGGACCTGAGCGAAGGCGAGCACAGCTTCACCGTCGAAGCGACCGACAAGGCCGGCAACGTCAGCGTGCCGTCGGAGCCGTTCGTCATCACCACCGACTACACCCCGCCGGATGTCAGCAAGCTGGCCATCACTGGCGTGCTCGACAGCGTCGGCGAAGTCACCGGCAACATCCTCAGCGGTGGCACCACCGATGACGCCCGCCCGGTCATCAGCGGCACCGGCACCGCCGGCGACACCATCGTCGTGCACGGCAAGGACGTCAACGGCCAGGACCACATCCTGGGCAGCGCCACGGTTGGCACGGATGGCACCTGGACGCTGAAACCGGTCCTGCCGCTGATCTCCGGCCTCAACGAACTGACCGCCGTGGAAAGCGATGCGGCCGGCAACGCCAGCACCAGCAAGGTCTACGAAGTCATCCTCGACCAGGGCAAACCTGAAGTACCGGTCATCGTCAGCGTGTATGACGACGTTGGCCCGTACACCGGCTTCCTGCAGAAGGGCGATGTCACCGACGACAAGCAGCCGACCTTCAACGGCACCGCGCAAGCGGGCAGTATCGTCAAGCTGTATGACACCGACCAGACCCTGATCGGTAGCGGCATCGCCGATAGCGACGGCAACTGGACCATCACCACCAGCGAACTGGCCAATGGCAAGCACGAAGTGATCGCCACCGCCACCAATGGCGTGGGCGTGGTCAGCGAGCCGACTGGCATCTGGGACTTCATCGTCGACACCACTCCTCCGTCCAACGTCAGCAACCTGGTGATCACCGACGACGTCGGCGACCAACAAGGCCCGCTGCACGACAAGGACATCACCGACGACAACCGCCCGACCTTCAGCGGCGATGCCGAGCCCAATGGCAAGGTCATCATCTATGACAACGGCGCGAAGATCGGCGAAGCCGACGTCGATGCGGACGGCAAGTGGGAATTCACCCCGAGCACCGCGCTGGACGATGGCGAGCATAACTTTGCCACCGAAGTACTCGACCCGGCCGGCAACAGCAGCGGCAAGGCCGACCAGATCGGTGTGACCGTCGACACCAAAGACGTTGAGGTCCAGATCACCCACGTGATCGACAAGACCGGCAGCATCCAGGGCGACATCGCACTGCATGGCGTGACCGACGAGCAGCGTCCGGAAATCCAGGGCACCAGCAAGCCGGGCAGCGTCATCAAGATCACCGACAATGGCGTAGAACTGGGCAGCGTCACCGCCAACAATGATGGCTACTGGAGCTTCAAGCCCAGCAGCGACCTGGCCGAAACCCTGCACAAGATCGAAGCCACCGCCACCGACCTGGCGGGCAACGTCAGCGCCCCGGCGAAGTACGACTTCACCGTCGACCTTACTGCGCCGAGCAAGCCGACCATCGAGCAGGTCTACGACGACGTGGGCGCAGTTCAGGGTCCGGTGGCCAATGGCGGCGTGACCGACGACTCGACCCCGACCCTGTCGGGCAAGGCCGAGGCGGGTTCCATCGTCATCATCAAGGATGGTGCGACCGACGTATTGGGTTCGGTGATTGCCAAGCCTGATGGCACCTGGAGCTACACCCCGACCACGCCGATCAGCGAAGGCGAACACACCTTCAGCGTCACCGCGACCGACGCGGCGGGCAACACCAGTGTCAAGTCCGACGACTTCGTCATCACCACCGACTACCACGGCCCGAACGACGACTCGACCAAGCTGATCATCGACATCGTTGCCGGTGACGACGTCGTCAACAAGAAGGAGTCCGAAGGCAACGTCAGCATCAGCGGCAAGGCCACCGGCGAATTCAGCACCGGCGACCTGGTCAAGTTCACTCTCAACGGCACCACCTACAGCGCCGCCGTCGACAAGGACGGCCTCTGGAAAGTGGACGTGGCGGGTTCTGACCTGATCGCGGGCGAAGGCGTTGATCGTCAGATCGATGCCACCCTGTCTGCCCACGATGCCGCCGGCAACCCCGGAGACATCAAGGCCAAGCATGCCTACAGCATCGACCTCGATGCCCCGAGCAAACCGACCATCGAGCAGGTCCTCGACGACTACGGCACCATCACCGGTCCGATCACCAATGGCGGCGTGACCGACGACTCGACCCCGACCCTGTCGGGCAAGGCCGAAGCCGACTCGATCGTCACCATCAAGGACGACAAGGACGGCGTACTGGGCAGCACCATCGCCAAGCCCGACGGTACCTGGGAATTCACCCCGGCCAAGGACCTGAGCGAAGGCGAGCACAGCTTCACCGTCATTGCCACCGACCCGGCGGGCAACCCGAGCGTGCCGTCCGACAAGTTCGTCATCACCACCGACTACACCCCGCCCACGGCGACCCTGACCATCGTTTCGGTGGCGGGTGATGATGTGGTCGACAGCACCGAAGCGGCAGGCACCGTCAGCATCACCGGGACCTCAACTGGCGCGCGGGAGGGTGACGTGGTGACCCTGACCATCAATGGCAAGGCTTACTCCACCACGGTGGAAAGCGACGGCAAGTGGACCGTGAACGGCGTGGCCGGCAGCGATCTGGTGGCCGATAGCGACCATAAAGTCGACGGTACGCTGCACGCCACTGACGTGGCGGGTAACTATACGGATGCGATTGCTACGCCGCATGCGTATGAAGTGAAACTGGCCCCAACAGCCATTGCACAGATCGTCAGCATGGACAAGGAGAGCGGCGTCAGCCTGAGCGACTGGCTGACCAACAACGGCGATGCCGGCCGTCTGATCAGCGGCACCATCAGCGGCACCTTGGCAACGGGCGAGAAGGTGCAGGTATCCACCGACGGCGGCAGCACCTGGAGCGATGCTCTCGTCTCGGGCAGCAAGTGGGACGTCATGGACCCGAACGCCCACAGCGGCAACTGGACGATCCAGACCCGTGTCGTCGCAGCCGATGGGACCGCCGGCGAGGTAAAATCGCAGGCGGTTACCCTGGATACCGTGGCGCCGAGCCACGCGACCAATATCACGTATGCCGACGGTGTGGTCAGCGTCAGCTTCAACGGCGCCGACAAGGCCGTGGGCGATCTGCTGGATGTCGTGGTGGCGGGCAAGCACTTCAGCTACGCGCTGACGGCGGCGGATATCTCGGCTGGCAAGGCCGACGTTTCCGGGACGGGCGCTGAGTCGAGGTATGACGTCAAGGTCGCCCTGGTGGATCGCGCGGGCAACGTGTCGGACTACCTCTCGGTGACTTCAGTCGATAGAAGCTTCACCGAGACCTTCAGTGGGTTGAATACGAACATCTACAGAAACAATCCGGTGACTACCGATAACCTGATCGTTACCAACAAATCGGCTCTTGTGGATGGCTGGACCGCCATTAAGCCCTGGAGCTACTGGGGGTTGACGTCCGAGACGATGCTGGGCGTCAGAGGGGGGGTTGTGAGCTGCAGCCTCAAGGATGGCGCCTCCGCCACCAGCTTTACCGGCACCTTCTACGATATCGAACAGGTCGATTTCACCCAGAATCCTGGGGGGCCGGTGCTGCTTCATGGTCAGGCGCTGCGTTTCTACGATGCCAATGACAAGCTGATCTACACGGTAGATTTGAATGCTCTTGGCACCACAAGGGCCATGTCTGGTACAGCGGATGCGATAAACGGCACTTTTAGCTGGACCATGCCTGCGGGTACATCCTTCGTCCGCTTCGAACTCGACGGGGGGGAGGACTGGTTCACCGTGGATAACGTCAAGATCAACGCCACCGTCAACAACGGGGTGGATACCCTGGTCTGGACCGATGCCGATGCCGTGCAGAACGTGTTGGCGGGGGCGTCGGATTACTACGGCGACAGCGGCAGCAACACCTTCGCGGTGGCCGATGTGGCGGTACTGTCCAGCACGGGTGTCCACGGCGGTCCGGGCGGTATCGACACGCTGAAGCTGACCGGCGCCGGGCAGACCCTGAGCCTGTCGACGCTGATCAATGCCGGCAAGCTGGACAACGTGGAAGTGCTGGACATCACCGGCAGCGGCAACAACACGCTGAAGGTTTCGCTCAACGATGTGCTGCACCTGGGCCAGGTCGATCTGTTCCGCAAGGACGGCAAGGTGCAGCTCAAGGTGGACGGCGATGCCGGCGACAAGGTGGAGCTGTATAGCCTGGAAGGCCACGGGGTGGACTCCGGAACCTGGCAGAGCGCCGGTACCACGACCATCGGTGGGGTGACCTATCAAGTCTTTACCTACAGCCTCATGGATGCCGAAATCCTGATCAAGCAAGGCGTGACCGGCGCCATCATGGTCGGTAACGACGGCGGCAGCGCGGTCATCGAGTCGATGGGTGTCAGCACCGACTTCGTCACGGTGGATGGCTCGGCCAACGGGGTGTCGGACGATCATGCAGGTGCCCTTGGCACCTCGGCATCGACTGATACGTCGCAGAGCCTGCCGTTCGCACTGCCGACAATGACCCACGCGGTCGCTGGCATGGCCGACACCTACTACGGTGCCGGTGATGGCAGCGTGGTCACCCTGCAATACGCCGCCGACCAGTACCTGGCCAGTGGCGAAAATCAGGGCATCCACGGCGGCGACGGTGTCGACGTGCTGAAGCTGGCGGGTCACGACCAGTCGCTCGACCTGACCCTGGCCACTTCCCAGGGCAAGCTGAGCGGGATGGAGGTCATCGACCTCGGTGGCGCAGGCCACAACACCCTGACGCTGTCGCTCAAGGATGTGCTGGAAAACGGCCAGGCCGACCTGTTCCACAGCACCGACAAGCACAGCGTGCAGATGCTGGTGCAGGGCGACGCCAGCGACACCGTCAACCTGGCTCAACTGCAGGGCAAGGACGGTGTGGCGGGTGGCAGCTGGACCGACAAGGGCGCCGTGATGGTTGGCGGCACCTCCTACGAGGTCTACCAGCACTCCAGCCTCGACGCCGAACTGCTGGTCCAGCAGGCGGTGAAGGTCAACCTGGTCTAAGCGCTGGCCGGTGCGCGGCATCCGCCGCGCACCGGCACTCCTCACCCTTTTCTAGAACGTGCCCTGCCGCCTGGCGGCGGGGTACTGGAGATACGAACATGGCAATTTCCCTTATCCGCCCGCTGCGTCAGGCCGTCTGCCTTGCCGTGCTGGGCCTGGCTGTGAGCCAGGGCGCCGTTGCGGCGACGCAGTCCATCTACGGCGACACCTACACCAAGGAGCAACACGTCATCGCGCAACAGGCGCAGATCGTGATGTTCCGTGGCAACGACGGCGGCAAGCAGGCCGCCCACGTCTACATCGACGGCCAACTGCAAAGCGCGCTGATGCCCGGCGGCTACACCGTATTCTGCACCCCCGCAGGCGAGCACTCGGTGGAGTCGTACATCGGCGATGCGCCGCAGTACGCCGGCAAGCGCAACCCGCAGAGCTACGCCAAGCTCGACGGTGGCCAGACCTACGTCCTGGAGGCACCGGTTGGCGCCAACCAGAGCACGCCGATCGTGCACACCGGCAAGGATGCCGAGCGGAGCCTGCAAGGCATGCGCAAGCAGATCCACGTGATCAGCCGGGCCGCCTCGGTGGTGCCGTGCCAGACGCAGACCGAGACCAAGCTGAGCCTGCGCAGCGATGTGCTGTTCAAGTTCGGCAAGGGCGGCTACAACGACCTGACGTCCGAGGGCCATAGCCAGCTGCGCCAGGTGGTCCAGGACATTTCCGCGTCGGGCGACAACATCAAGAGCATCGAAGTGATCGGTCACGCCGACCCCATCGGCCGTGCCGAGGCCAACCAGCGCCTGTCGCTGCAACGCGCCGAGACGATCCGCAAGGTGCTGCTGGAGCAGGGTGTCGCCAGCAACCTGGTGCAGGCCGTTGGCCGTGGCAGCAGCGAGCCGGTAGTGAGCTGCGGTACGACCCGCAACGCCGCGAACATCGCCTGTAACGCGCCGAACCGTCGCGTCGAGCTGGTGATTCAAGGGCAAGGCCAGTAAAGCCTCCCCGCCTTTCGCTGTTACCTGCCTCACTCGCCAGGGCTGCACTCGTAACGTGCAGCCCTGGCGTTTTTTTGGGCTTTCCCCGCTTGTGACAGCCCGGTCTTTCCCCGCTCCCGTTCGTGGGGAACGAGGCTAGACCCGTGAAGGAAAGGTACGTCAAGCCAATCAGGCTTTTCTGATCCCCCGCGGATCAGCGCATTTCTACCATGCGCACAGCTTCTCTCTCCCCCAGAAGGTGTGTTCATGAATTCCTCTTCCGCGCCTGCGACGCCCGTCGTCGATCCGGGCGTTTCACCCCAAAGCGACAGCCTGTTGGCAGGGGTGTGCTGGCTCTGCGATCACTTCGAGCGGCAAACGACCCTGGAGTCGCTGTACGCCGGCCTGCCGCGTGATCGGAAGCTTCGTCCCAGCCTGGTGACGCGCATGCTTGAGCAGGCCGGTATCGGTGCCGGCTGGGTCAAGCGGCGCCCCGCCGAACTTTCCTCCTATCTGTTTCCCCTGCTGTTGCTGTTCCGCAATGGCGAGGCGCGCATCCTGGTGGCCCGCCGTGGCGAGGAGTTCGAGCTGGTAGTGCCCGAAGCCGGCGGCGGCACCATCACCATGAGTGCGGCCGAGCTGCAGGAGCATTACCTGGGCTATGCGCTGCTTGCTCGCCCCAAGGCGGTGAAGGATTCGCGTACGGAGATCCCCCGCGCCGAAGCGGGCAAGGGCCACTGGCTGTTCTCCACGCTGTGGAAGTACCGGCGCTTCTATTACAGCGCCGCGCTGGCGACTTTCCTGATCAACATCCTGGCGCTGGCCAGCACCTTCTTCATCATGAACGTGTATGACCGGGTGGTGCCGAACCAGGCCTACGTGACGCTCTGGTCACTGGCTGTTGGCGTGATGGTGGCGATCGGCTTCGAGTTCACTTCCCGGCAGGTCCGGGCGTACTTGATCGACAACGCCGGCAAGAAGGCCGACCTGATCCTGGGAACAATCCTGTTTCGCCAGTTGCTGGAAGTCCGGCTGGAGCACAAGCCAGCCTCGGCGGGTTCTTTCGCCAACCAGTTCCGCGAATTCGAGTCGGTGCGCGACTTCATCACTTCGGCCTCGCTGGCAACCCTGGCGGACCTGCCGTTCTGCATGCTGTTCGTGTTCGTGCTGTTCATCATCGGTGGTCCGTTGGCCTTGGTGCCCTTGGGCGCGATGATCGTGTTGCTGGGGCTGTGCGCCTATATCCAGTTGCCGCTGTCGCGCTACATGAAGGAGAACCTTCGGGAGGCATCGCAGAAGCACGGCCTGCTGATCGAGGCAATCGAGGGGGTCGAGACGCTCAAGGCGGTCCGCGCCGAAGGCAGCATGCTGCGGCGCTGGGAAGACTTCAGCGCGCAACTGGCCGCGTCGGCGATCAAGACCAAGGCCCTGTCGAACATGGCTGGCAACTCGGTATCGCTGATCACCCAGCTCAACACCGTGGTGATGGTGCTGTGGGGTGTGTACCTCATTGGTGACGGTAACCTGACCCAGGGTGGCCTGGTGGGCATGGTCCTGCTCAGTGGTCGCGCCCTGGCGCCGCTGGCGAGTTCGGTGGGGCTGGCCGTGCGTTACCAGCAGGCCAAGACGGCCCTGCATTCGCTGAACCAGTTGATGGAGATCCCCACGGTGCGCGACACCCAGCGTCGCTACCTGGAGGCGCCGAAGAACGCGACGCTGTCGCTGCGCAAGCTGAAGTTCTCCTACCCGGCTCCGCCGATGCAGCCGCGCCCGCTGGTGCTCAACAACATCAACCTGAGCATCAAGCACGGCGAGCGCGTGGCCATCGTCGGCAGCATCGGCAGTGGCAAGTCGACCCTGTTGCGCCTGATCGCCCGGCTGTACCAGCCAGTGGAAGGGCAGGTGCTGATCAATGGCATCGATGCCGAGCAGATCGACCCGGCGGACTGGAGCTCCACCGTCGGGTTCGTCGGCCAGGACACGCGGCTGTTCTTTGGTTCGCTGCGAGAGAACCTGCTGATCGGCAATCCCTCGGCGAGCAGTGAGGAACTGCTGAACGTGGTGCAACTGACCGGTCTGGATTCGGTGGTGGTCAACCACCCGCTGGGCTTCGATCGTCCGGTGGGCGAGATGGGGCAGGCGCTGTCCGGCGGCCAGCGGCAACTGGTGGCACTGGCCCGTTCGCTGTTGCTGCACCCGCAGGTGCTGCTGCTCGACGAACCTACCAGCGGCATGGACATGCAGACCGAGCGGCTCTTCCTGCAACGCCTGGAAGTGGCCACCCAGGGGCGCACGGTGGTGGTGGTGACCCACCGCTTCTCGGTGCTCGAACAGGTCGACCGCCTGATCGTCGTGGACGCCGGCCAGATCGTCGCCGACGGTCCCAAGGACGAGGTGCTGCGCGCCTTGCAGGCCAACAACTCTCCCGCGCCGAACAAGGCGCCGGCCTCTACCTGGTGAACCGATCATGACTGATACCCCCCAAAGCGAAGCGGCGGTACCCGCTGTCGTCGAACCGTCCAAGGCGGTGGCGACGACTCAGGCTACGCCGTACCAGAAAGAAGTGGCGCGCCTGCGCGAGAACGATATCGCCTATGTGTCGGACCTGCAGGCAGCACTGATCTCCCAGAAAACCACGGCGAGCACGGTGGTGCTGCTGCTGATCGCGGCGGTGTTCACCGGCATCATCGTGTGGGCCTATTTCGCCCGGGTGGAGGAGATCACCAAGGGTGAGGGCAAGGTGATTCCGTCCAGTCGCGAGCAGGTCATCCAGAGCCTGGAAGGCGGCATCCTGGAGCAGATGAACGTCAAGGAAGGCGACGTGGTCGAGGCCGGGCAGATTCTCCTGAAGATCGACCCGACCCGCGCCGGCGCCAGCTACCGCGAGGCGCAATCCAAGGCCCTGGCGCTCAAGGGGCAACTGGTGCGCCTGCGCTCGGAGGCCTACGGCAAGCCCCTGGTGTTCCCACCGGAGGTGATTGCCGTTCCTTCGATCGTGGAGGCCGAGACCGAGGCCTACAACGCTCGCAAGCATGCGCTCGACGATGGCGTCGCCGGGTTGCAGAAGAGCCTGTCGCTGGCCCAGGGCGAGTTGACCGTGTCCGAGAAGCTGGCCAAGCAAGGGCTGATCTCCGATGTCGAGATCCTGCGCATGCGCCGCCAGGCCAACGAATTCAATCTGCAGATCAGCGAGCGGCGCAACAAGTACCGCTCCGATGCGAACGCCGAACTGACCCGCGTGGAAAGCGAACTGGCCCAGGCGCAGGAGAACGCGGCCGGGCGCGAGGACGTGATGAAGCGCACCACACTCATGGCGCCGCTCAAGGGCATCGTGAAGAACGTGCGCGTCAACACCATTGGCGGGGTGATTCAGCAGGGGCAGGACATCATGGAGATCGTCCCGCTGGAAGACCAACTGCTGGTGGAGGCGAAGATTCGCCCGGCCGACGTGGCCTTCCTGCGCCCCGGCCTGCCTGCCACGGTGAAGATTTCCGCCTATGACTTCGCCATCTACGGCGGCCTCAAGGGCAAGGTCGAGCTGATCAGCCCCGACACCATCAAGGACGACGAACTGGCCCGCCAGGGCCGGCCGGATACCTCCTTCTACCGCGTGCTGATTCGTACTGACGAAGCGCAGCTGACCCGCGGCGACAAGCACTTCCCGATCATTCCCGGCATGACCGCGACCGCGGAAATCCGTACCGGGGAAAAGACCATCCTTGAATACCTACTTAAGCCCGCGCTGAAAGCGCGTGAGGCCTTCCGCGAGAGATAATGAAATGAAAGCCCGTAAACCTTCATCCAACCTTCGAAACGCTCGTTGGCGGTTCTGCCCCTCGGCACTGGTGCTGGCCATGGCTGCACTGAGCGGGGGCGCCGAAGCCGCTGGCTCCGACGAACTGGGCGGCGCGCTGAGCTTCTACTCCAAGCCTCGGGAGGCTTCCGCCGCCTCGCTGACCCACGGCGCGCTGCAGGGCGAGCTGGTGGCCTCGACCGCCGCACCAGCGACGCAGGCGGCGACACAGCCTGCATCCGCAGTCGCCCAGCCTCGGCCGGCGCCCACCTTGCAAGCCGCGCCGAGTTCGGTGGCTGCGATGGTCAATGCCGCTCCGGCAGCCCAGGCGCAACCGGCCAGGCAGGCTCCCAAGCTGGACCTGAGCCTGCCCGCCGAGCTGCGCGCTGGCGTGCAGCCGGGCTCGGCGTCCGCATCGACGCTCAGCCAGTCGGAAGCGTCGCTGGCGTATATCCGCGAGCTGGTGAACACCGCCCTGAACATCAGCCCGGAAATGAAACAGGCCGATGCCAACTGGCAAGCCGCCAAGGGCGATGTGGACCAGGCCAAGGGCGCGCGCTGGCCGCAGGTGCAGGTCAGCGCCAGCTCCAGGACGCTGCAGAGCAAGAAGAGCGACGACTACAACAACGACGGTACGACCACCGTGCAGATGACCACGCCGGTCTATGACTTCGGCGCGATCAGCCACACCATCGACAGCCGCAGCAGCACCGCGAACGCGCAGGAAGAGGCAAAGGGGCAGACTCAGGTCACCGTTGCCTACAACACCGCTTCGGGGGTGCTGGAACTGGCGCATCAACAGGAGGCGCTGGCTATCAGCGACCGCTATGTGGCGCGTATGCGCGAGCTGGTGAACATGCTCTCGCAGATTTCCGACGTCGACCCGGGCCGCCGCAGTGAGGTGGTGCAGGCGCGTTCGCGGCTGCTGCAGGCCGAGACCGCGCGCAACATGGTGCTGTCCAAGCTGCAGGAGCAGAAGACCACGCTGGCCAAGCTGGTGGGCGAGGATGTGACGGTGCCGGCGAACGCCAGGTGGGAGTGGGCACCCATCACCCTGAACGACGCGCTGGGCTCGATGCAGGATCGTCCTTCCCTGCGCCAGGCGCGCTGGGAGAAAGAGGCTGCCCTGGCCAGTGCCGAGTCGGTGAAGTCCTCGCGCTATCCCAAGCTGAACTGGGTGGTAGGGCGCAGTTCGGGCAGCAATATGCTGAACAACGAGGAGCCCTGGTCGACTGGGCTGGCCGTGGAGTGGCAGGCGTTCTCCGGTGGGTCGGCTTCGGCGGCGCAGCGAGCAGCCTATGCCCGGGCGAATGCGGCGGAAGAGAAGATGGAGGCGACCCGTCGCGAGTCGGAGTACCTCATTCGCAACCTGGTCGAGCAGCGCGATCTGTCCGCTGCGCGGGTCGATGACTACAAGGCACTGCTGGTGGAGTCGGACCGCGTACGCAAGATGTTCTATGACCAGTGGTACCACCTGGGCAAGCGCACCCTGCTGGATGTGCTGATCGCCGAGAACGAGTACTACAGCGCGCAGATCGCCGCTTCGGACACCTACTACAATGCGAAGGCAAGCGATCTGCGCATCCGCGCCGAGACCAGCGGCCTGCTCGCGTGGCTGACGCCGGAACACTGATCCCCTTCGGTCCGCTGCTGACCGTACCCGCCTGATACTTCCCTATCCTCCCGGCATGTCCGCTTCGGTGGTCATGATGGCTCGTTTCGTCTCTGCACTGAGGCGGACATGCCGAGGAGAGACCTCGGGTCGTCCTGCACGATCGTCATAATTTGAATGACTTTCCCCCTTGCCAAAGTCGCTGTGCGTCGATGTGTCGCAGGGTGCGCAGGGGGAATCCGCGACTTTCGCAAAGGTTCTTGATCGCCATCATGGCAAGGTCTTTGCCAAAGGCGTTGAGGCGTCCTTCCGGCCTTGGAAAAGCGCGCTGAAAGCCCCGTCCTTCATGGTCCTGACACATTCCCATGGCACGCCCGTGCAAGCCCCTGGCAGGGAGGGAATAACCCTGCGCAACTCCTGTGAATTGGTTGTTTTGTGAGCGATTTTGCCCGGGACTGTTTCTCTGGCTGAGAAAATATCTTGTTAAAAATGGGCGGAATGGGCCTTGAAAGGGGTTTCTGAAATGCTTTGTAATACCCGCCGTCCATTTCCTACCCCCAAATCGCTGAGTCGCACTGACGTAGATCAAAGCCAGTGCTCACCCTTCGGTGCAGCGGCATAACAACAGGGGGCTGCCATCGGTGGGCTCCTGTCATCAAGACGAGTCGGGCAATCCGCTCGTGCATCCGGTGTGCGACGCGCGCGCTTCAACGAGCCGCCAGTCCAGACACCACACGCTGAATAACACGGAACGAATCAGCTGACGAAATCGGTTTCGCATCGCGAAGACCGGGCGAGGTCCCTTTGCCTGGAATCCGTGCGGCCGCGTTCGTGAATCCATGACAGCCCTGGCAGGCGGCTTGGAAAAGTCGCGGGTAACGAGTCGTCGAGCAGTGCGTGGCGAAGGCTCGTGGGCGGTGAAGCGATTTTCATCCACTAAGGCCGCAAGATGAAAAAAGAGCAGTACACAGGAATTTTGAAGAGACTTGCGCTGCTGCCGATGCTGATGCTCGGTGGTTGCAACATGGCGCTGTTCGACCCGAAAGGGCAGGTCGGCGCTGACGAGAAGTCCCTGATCATCACGGCAACGCTGCTGATGCTGATCGTGGTGGTGCCGGTCATCCTGATGACCTTCGGGTTCGCCTGGAAATACCGGGCTTCGAACACCAAGGCCACCTACATGCCGGACTGGTCTCACTCGACCAAGATCGAGCTGGTGGTATGGCTGGTTCCCTGCGTGATCATCGCCATCCTCGGCTGGATCACCTGGGAGAGCACCCACAAGCTGGACCCGTATCGTCCGCTGGACTCTGAGGTCAAGCCGGTGACCATCCAGGCCATCTCGCTGGACTGGAAGTGGCTGTTCATCTACCCGGAACAGGGTATCGCCACCGTCAACGAAATCGCCTTCCCGAAAGACACCCCGGTGAACTTCCAGATCACCTCGGATTCGGTGATGAACTCCTTCTTCATTCCGCAGCTGGGCAGCCAGATCTACTCCATGGCCGGAATGATGACCAAGCTGCACCTGATCGCCAACGAAGAAGGCGTGTTCGACGGCATCTCCGCGAACTACAGCGGCGGCGGCTTCTCGGGCATGAAGTTCAAGGCCATCTCCACCTCCGAGCAGGGCTTCCAGGATTGGGTCGCGAAGGTCAAGGCCTCGCAGCAGACCCTGAACCTGGATCAGTACCCGGAGCTGGTCAAGCCGACCGAGAACGTCCCGGCGACCTACTTCGCAACCGTCAGCCCCGAGCTGTTCTCTCACGTGCTGAACAAGTGGGAACACGCTGGCCACGCGATGGCCAAGGCCCACGAAGCCAAAGAGCAGGCCGAGAAGGGCGAGCACGGCGAAGCAGCGCATGACGAGACCGCCATGGCGGGCCACGACATGAGCAACATGCAAGGCATGCCTGGCATGCAAACGAATCCGAGCCAGGAGTAACCGCAGATGTTCGGGAAACTGACACTGTCGGCCGTGCCGTATCACGAGCCGATCATCGTCATCACGCTGGCCGTCGTCGCCCTGTTGGGCCTCGGTGTGTTTGGCGCGATCACCTACTACCGCAAGTGGACCTACCTGTGGACCGAATGGCTGACGTCCATCGACCACAAGAAAATCGGCGTGATGTACATCATCGTCGCCCTGGTCATGCTCCTGCGCGGCTTCGCCGACGCCATCATGATGCGCGGCCAGCTCGCGCTGGCTGAAGGCGCCAACCACGGCTACCTGCCGCCGGAACACTACGACCAGATCTTCACCGCTCACGGCGTGATCATGATCATCTTCATGGCCATGCCCTTCATGACCGGTCTGATGAACCTGGCCGTGCCGCTGCAGATCGGCGCGCGCGACGTGGCGTTCCCCTTCCTGAACTCCCTGAGCTTCTGGCTGCTGGTCGTCAGCGCCATGCTGGTGAACGTCTCGCTAGGCCTGGGTGAGTTCGCCCGTACCGGCTGGGTCGCGTACCCGCCGCTGTCCGAGCTGGCCTACAGCCCGGGCGTGGGTGTGGACTACTACATCTGGGCTCTACAGATATCGGGTATGGGTACCTTGCTCACGGGTATCAACTTCCTGGTGACCGTGTTCAAGATGCGTACCCCCGGCATGAAGCTGATGCAGATGCCGATCTTCACCTGGACCTGCACCTTCGCCAACATCCTGATCGTTGCGTCGTTCCCGATCCTGACCGCGGCCCTGGGCCTGCTGTCGCTGGACCGCTACTTCGACATGCACTTCTTCACCAACGAGCTGGGCGGCAACGCCATGATGTACATCAACCTCTTCTGGGCCTGGGGCCATCCTGAGGTGTACATCCTGATCCTGCCGGCTTTCGGTATCTTCTCCGAAGTCACCGCGACCTTCGCTGGCAAGCGCATGTTCGGCTACACCTCGATGGTGTGGGCGAGCGCCGCGATCACCTTCCTCGGCTTCACCGTGTGGCTGCACCACTTCTTCACCATGGGTTCGGGCGGCGACGTCAACGGCTTCTTCGGCGTTGCGACCATGTTGATCTCCATCCCGACCGGGGTGAAGCTGTTCAACTGGCTGTTCACCATCTACCGTGGCCGCCTGCGCTTCGACACCCCGATCCTGTGGACCCTGGGCTTCATCGTCACCTTCACCATCGGTGGCATGACCGGCGTTCTGCTGGCCATTCCGGGTGCTGACTACCTGCTGCACAACAGCCTGTTCCTGATCGCTCACTTCCACAACACCATCATCGGTGGTGCGGTGTTCGGCTACCTGGCCGGCTTCGTCTTCTGGTTCCCGAAAGCCTTCGGCTTCAAGCTGGACGAGAAGTGGGGCAAGCGTTCCTTCTGGTGCTGGCTGGTCGGCTTCTACATGGCCTTCATGCCGCTGTACATCCTCGGCTTCATGGGCATGACCCGTCGCCTGAACCACTACGAAAACCCGATGTGGCAGCCGTACATGGTGGTGGCGTTCTGCGGCGCCGTGCTGATCTTCTTCGGTATCGCCTGCCAACTGATCCAGCTGTTCGTCTCGATCAAGAACCGCGAGAAGCTGGCCGACCTGACTGGCGACCCGTGGGGTGGCCGTACCCTGGAATGGTCCACTTCTTCGCCGCCGCCGTACTACAACTTCGCCGAACTGCCGAAGGTCAACGACATCGACGCGTTCCACGACATGAAGCAGACCGGTACCGCGTACCGCAAGCTGCCGGCCTACGCGCCGATCCACATGCCGAAGAACACCGCCGCTGGCTTCTCCATCGCCGTGTTCGCCTTCCTCTTCGGCTTCGCCGCCATCTGGCACATCTGGTGGCTGGTGGGTGTTGGCTTCGTCGGCATGATCGCTTCGGTCATCGTGCGCAGCTACGTCACCGACCTGGACTACTACGTCCAGCCGGATGAGATCGAGCGCATCGAGAACGCCAACTTCCAGAAACTCGCCACCGCGCAGCAGGTATAAAACCATGTCGACGGCAGTACTGAATCAACACGTGGTTGATGCGCACCAAGCGGCGCAAGACCATGCTCACCATGACGAGCACGCCCACGACAGCGGCGGCATGACGGTCTTCGGCTTCTGGCTGTACCTGATGACCGACTGCATCCTGTTCGCGAGCGTCTTCGCCACCTACGCCGTGCTGGTCAACCACACGGCCGGTGGCCCGAGCGGCAAGGACATCTTCGAACTGCCCTACGTGGCCGTCGAAACCGCGATCCTGCTGATCTCCTCCTGCACCTACGGCCTGGCCATGCTGGCTGCGCACAAGGGTGCCAAGGGCAAGGCCATCGCCTGGCTGGGCGTGACCTTCCTCTGCGGCGCCGCGTTCATCGGCATGGAACTCAACGAGTTCCATCACCTGATCGTCGAAGGCTTCGGCCCGAGCCGCAGCGCCTTCCTGTCGTCCTTCTTTACCCTGGTCGGCATGCACGGCCTGCACGTAAGTGCCGGCCTGCTGTGGATGCTGGTGCTGATGGCGCAGATCGGCACCCGCGGCCTGACCGCGCAGAACAACACCCGCATGATGTGCCTGAGCCTGTTCTGGCACTTCCTGGACATCGTCTGGATCTGCGTCTTCACCGTCGTCTACCTGATGGGGGCTCTGTAATGACCGCTGCTGCACATCATCATGACTCCCACGGTGCCGGCCACGGCGATCACGGCGCCGGTCACGGCAGCCTGGGCTCGTACGCCATCGGCTTCGTGCTCTCGGTGATCCTGACTGCGATTCCGTTCTACATGGTCATCGACGGTGGTTTCTCGCGTCACGCCACCCTGCTGACCATGGTGATCCTGGGTCTGGTTCAGGTCGTCGTGCACCTGATCTGCTTCCTGCACATGAACTTCAGCTCCGAAGGCCGCTGGAACGTCATGGCATTCATCTTCACCGCCATCATCATCCTGCTGGTGGTCGGTCTGTCGCTGTGGATCATCTACACCGCAGACACCCTGATGATGCCGATGCCCTGAGGGCCGATGCCGTGAAACTCAAGCGTTATCTCCTGGTCGCCAAGCCGGGCATCATCTTCGGAAACCTGATCGCGGTGGCGGGGGGATACTTCCTCGCCGCTCGCGGCAGTGTTGACCCGATGCTGCTGCTGGCCACCGTGATCGGCCTGTCCCTGGTCGTTGCCAGCGGTTGTGTGTTCAACAACTGCATCGACCGCGACATCGATCGCTTCATGGAGCGTACCCGCAGCCGTGTCACCGTGACCGGGCAGATCTCGCTGAAGGCCGCCCTGGCCCACGGCGTGGTCCTCGGCGCGGCAGGCTTCGGCCTGCTGGCGTGGAAGACCAACGTGCAGGCGACCCTGCTCGCCGCGTTCGGCTTCTTCGTCTATGTCGTGCTCTACAGCCTCTGGCTCAAGCGCAGTTCGGTCTACGGCACGCTGGTCGGCAGTCTCTCCGGAGCCATGCCGCCGGTGGTGGGCTACTGCGCCGCCAGCGGTCACTTCGACATGGGCGCGGCGGTGCTGCTGCTGATCTTCTGCCTCTGGCAGATGCCGCACAGCTATGCCATCGCGATCTTCCGCCTCAACGACTACCGTGCCGCCGGGATTCCCGTGCTGCCGGTGGAGCGGGGCATCGAAGCGACCAAGAAGCAGATCCTGTACTACGTCGTGGCCTTCGGCCTGGCGACCCTGCTGCTGACCGTGACCGGCTTCGCCGGCTACGGTTACCTGGTGGTGGCGCTGGCCGTCAGTGCCTGGTGGCTGTTCATCGCGGTGAAAGGCTTCAGTGCCGAAGACGACCGCCGTTGGGCCCGCCAGCTGTTCGCCTTCTCCATCATCGCGATCAGCGTGCTGAGCCTGATGATGTCCATCGACTTCCAGGGCATCCCGGCACAGTCGATGCTGGCGGCGCTGTAAGGCTGCTCTGCTGCAACGAAAAAGCCGCCCCTCGGGGCGGCTTTTTTATGGGCTCTTCGTAGGAGCACCGCTGAACGGTATTGGGCAGGTCCGTAGGATGGTGTGGAGCGAAGCGATACCCATCATGGCGGATAACGCTGCGCGTTATGCGCCCTACACCGAGATCAGCCCTGGTGTAGGGCGCATAACGGCAAAGCCGTTATCCGCCGATGGGGTCAAGCCTCAATGCAGCTTCAAGCGCGGCTCGGTGCTGCGCCCGATGCGATCCGCGATCATCAGCAGCGCCGTGCGGAACGGCCCGTACAGCGCCACCTGGTGCATGCGGTACAGCGACACGTAGAACATCCGCGCCAGCCAGCCTTCGAGCTTCACGCTGCCCATCAGGTTACCCATCAGGTTGCCCACCGCGCTGAAGCGCGACAGCGAGATCAGCGAGCCGTAGTCGGTGTAGCGGTACTCCGGCAGCGGCTTGCCCTCCAGGCGCGCGACGATGGCCTTGGCCAGAAGGGAGGCCTGCTGGTGCGCAGCCTGGGCGCGCGGCGGTACGGTGCGTTCGCTGCCATCGCCCATGGGGCAGGCGGCGCAGTCACCGAAGGCGAAGATGTCGTCGTCGCGGGTGGTCTGCAGGGTAGGGCGGACCACCAGCTGGTTGATGCGGTTGGTCTCCAGGCCGTCGATCTCCTTGAGCAGGCTCGGCGCGCGGATGCCCGCCGCCCAGACCTTCAGGCTCGCCGGAATGAACTCGCCCACCGCCGTGCGCAGGCCTTCTGCAGTCACTTCCTGCACCGCCGAACCGGTCAGCACGCGCACGCCGAGCTTCTCCAGCGTCTGGTGCACCGGGCGGCTGATGCGCTCGGGTAGCGCCGGCAGCACGCGCGGGCCGGCCTCTATCAGGGTGATGCGCATGTTCTGTGGCTGGATGCCGGTCAGGCCGTAGGCCGACAGTTCCTGTGCGGCGTGATGCAGCTCGGCGGACAGCTCGACGCCCGTGGCGCCGGCGCCAACGATGGCGACGCTGATCTGGTCGTCCTTGTCCTGCCCGGCATGGGCGCGCAGGTAGTGGGTCAGCAACTGCTTGTGGAAGCGCTCGGCCTGCTCGCGGGTATCCAGGAAGATGCAGTGGTCCGCGGCGCCCTGGGTGCCGAAGTCATTGGTGGTGCTGCCGATGGCCAGGACCAGGCTGTCGTATTCGAGTCCACGCGCCGGCACCAGTTCTTCGCCCTGCTCATCGAGTGTGGCGGCGAGCTGGATGCGTTTGCTCGCGCGGTCCAGGCCGCAGAGGCGGCCGAGCTGGAATTCGAAGTGGTTCCATTTCGCCTGGGCGACGTAGTTCAGCTCATCCTCGGAGGAGTTGAGCGAGCCAGCGGCGACTTCGTGCAGCAGGGGTTTCCAGATGTGGGTGAGGTTGGCGTCGACGAGCGTAATGCGCGCCTTGCCCTTTTTACCCAGGGTGCGGCCGAGACGGGTCGCGAGCTCCAGCCCGCCGGCGCCGCCGCCGACGATCACGATACGATGGGACATGGTGCATTCTCATAGCTTAAGGAATCCTGTATCGGCCCGTGGCGGCACGGCGCTCACGCAAGGTAGGCCAGGAGGCGGCTCAGCAAACCCAGGGCGATGACCACAGCGAGCAAGGCTCCCATCATCAGCCAGGGTTTGAACGGCGCGCGTTGGACCTGGTGGACGGGAGAGCTGAGGTACTGATCGACCTTCTGCTGGTCTTCGGGGCTCAGGCGACTGGGCATGGGCGGCCTCCGTTTATAATGCCAAGCATTCTAGTAGGGCTTGGGCGGCCTCTCAATGCGCCGCCGATCAATGCAGCTTTGCGTCGGCGCCTATTTACAGGCCGACGCCCATGTCGAAAAGGATGCTGCGGCCCAGGCTGCCGCGCAGAAAGTCCGGCGCGTCACTGTGGGCGAATAGCACGCGGGCGAAGGTCGGCCCGACTACCGACAGCGAGCGCCAACCCTGGCGCAGGTACTCGGTGGGTGGTGGGAACGGGGTGTTGAAGTCCGGCGTCTCGCGCTTGAGGCTGACGAAGGCCAGCAGGTCGAGCTCGCGCGGGTCGATGCCGCGCTCGGTGTAGTTGTGCGCCTTCTTGCGCAGTGTCGGTGCCAGGCGCGCCTGCAGTTCCGCGCAGGGAATCCGTCGCGGCCGCTGCTCTCGGCGGATCAACTGGTTGAGGCTCTGGGCCATGCGCCGGCGCAGCAGTTCCTCCTTCCATTCCTCGTTGAGCCGACGGCCCTGGTCGAGCACGAAAAACACCTCGAAGGTGGCGTCGCGGAACAGCACATCCGGCGGCTGTTGCGTGGGCGCGACGAAGTCCTCCTGGCGATACGGCACCTTCAGCGCCTGCAGCAGCCGCTGGCAGGCCCAGCACTCCCGCTCCCACTTGCGGGCGTTGGAGAGAAAGTCGTTGGCTTGTTCCGCCTGGCGCGTCAGCAGGCGCAGATAGTCGGACTCGTTCATGCCTCAAGCATAGTTGCTGGCAACCGCAGGCGGGCGACGGCGGCGGTGTAGACTGTTGCCAATCATTGGCGGTTCCGGGCTAGGAGGAAACGTGAGACGAGTGCTGGGCGGGATGCTGTTGATGGTGCTGGCGAGCGTGGCTATGGCGCAGGAGTCACCGGCCACTGGCTGGACGCTGCTGGATCAGTTCGACAAGCCCTATACGGCGGAAACTGACCTGAAAGTCCTGCTGGTCGCCCACGACATGGCCGGCTCGAAGCTGGTGAAAACGGTTCTGGCTGAGCGCCCGACAGGCTATCTGGAGGCGCGCCATGCAGCCTTCGTCGCCGACATCAGCCGCATGCCCGCGCCCATCTCGAAGCTGTTCGCTATCCCCGCCATGCGCGACTACTCCTACCGCGTGCTGCTCGACCGCGAGCCGCGCGTGGCCAACCGCTTCCCGGCCCGGGCCGATGCGGTGACCTGGCTGCAACTCGAGCAGGGCAAGGTCGTCTCGACTCATCAGTTCGACTCCGTTGAGGCTTTGCGTCATGCGCTGGAGCGGGGCGCGCCGTGATCGCCGCACAACTGCTGTCTGCGGAAATCCTGGAGATCGGCTGGGCGATCTACCTGCCCATCGTCGTCTGGGCCATCTGGCGCGCGCCGTGGCTGGAGCTGGTCAGCGACTTCCGTCGCCAGCACCTGGTGTTCGGCACCATGCTCGGGCTGTTCCTGCTCTGGCTGGTGCGGCGGGACTTCGCTTCCGGGGTGTCCTTCCACTTCATCGGCATGACCGCCGTGACCCTGCTGCTGGACTGGCCGCTGGCGGTGCTGGTCGGCCTGGTTGCGCAACTGGGGCTGTGCGCCATCGGCCGGCAGGACTGGGCCGCCATCGGCGTCAACGGCATCCTGCTGGTGCTGATTCCGGTGGTCATCACCGAGCTGGCGGCGATCTTCGTCGAGCGCCGCCAGCCGCGGAACCTGTTCGTCTACATCTTCTGTTCGGGCTTCTTCCCGGCGGCGCTGGCCGCGGTCTGCAGCCTGCTGCTGGGCCTCGGCCTGCTGTGGATGGACGGGCTCTTCCCGATGCCGCCGTGGATCGAGGATTTCATCGGTTACCTCTGGCTGATCATGTTCCCTGAAGCCTTCATCAACGGCACCATCGTCACCGGGCTGGTGGTCTTCTATCCAGACTGGCTGGAGACCTTCAACCGCACGCGGTACCTGCAGGCGCCGTGGAAGGATGACGATGAGCCACGCTGATGTTCGGCCATCTGCGAGGCACATGGCCGCCGCGGTTTGATCCAGGTCAGTTCGGCAACCTCCCAGGATCAGGGAAGCTTGGCCCCCATTCGCAAGGAGACTGCCGATGAGCATTCACAGCTGGGCCGAACAACGCCTCCACGAACTGCTGATCGAAGCCGAAGCGGCAGGCCAGGACCCGCAACTGGTCGTGCGTGCGCTGCTCAGCGCCGTGGTGCAGGCCAATGCGCAGGTCCGCACCCAGGAAGACCTGGAGCATGAGCTGCATTTCCTCGCCGACAACCTGGACGAAGAGCGGGACTACGCCTTCATGCGCCCCTGACGAAAAAGGCCCGCAGATGCGGGCCTTTTACTGGCTGGGGGAACGGCGGCTCAATGCCCGCGCGGCTTCTCCAGATCGCCGGAGAACAGCTCGTCCTCGAGATTGTCGCCAGGGATGGCGTGATCTTCCGCCGCCCAGGCGCCGAGGTCGATCAGCTTGCAGCGGTGCGAGCAGAAGGGACGGAATTCGCTCTTGGCGCTCCACTCCACGGGGGCGCCGCAGGTGGGGCATTCCACGGTCAGGGGTTGGCTCATGGTTGTCCTCCACGCAGGCCTAGATAGAACTGATGCAGACGCTCGACCTGCTGGTGCAGGTGGCCGAGGTCGCCATCGTTGAGCAGCACGTCGTCCGCGTGCTTGAGTCGGTCGTCGCGCAAGGCCTGGGCCTTGAGAATCGAGCGGACCTGTTCTTCGGACACCTGGTCGCGGCGCATGGTGCGCTCCAGTTGCAGGTGTTCGGGGGTATCCACCACCAGCACGCGCTGGGTCATGCGGTGCTGCCCGGACTCCACCAGCAGCGGCGAGACCAGGATGGCGTAGGGCGATTGCGCCTGCGCCAGGTTGCTGGCGATCTCCTGGCCGATCAGCGGGTGCAGCAGCTGTTCCAGCCAGCGGCGTTCGTCTTCGGCCTTGAAGATGCGCTCGCGCAGGGCGGCGCGGTTGAGCTGGCCGTCCGGCAGCAACATGGCTTCGCCGAAGCGCTCGACGATCTTCGCCAGGGCAGGGCGGCCGGGTTCCACCACCCAGCGCGCAGCGTGGTCGGCGTCGACCATGTGGATGCCCAGTGAGGCGAAATGCTCGGCGGCGGCACTTTTGCCGCTGCCGATGCCGCCAGTAAGGCCCAGAATCCAGGGTTTCATCGTTCTCCTTTCAGCCGGCCCGGTGGCCGTCCAGATGCGCCGAGTAGACTCGGCGCAGGAGAAGGCTAGCGGAAACCGGCGAACTGCAGATAGGTCGCGGTTATTTGATCACCCCAGAGCAGCGCAATCCAGCCGGCGATGGCCAGATAGGGGCCGAAGGGGATGGGCGTACTGGTTTCGGCATTGCGCAGGCGTAGCATGATCACGCCCAGCACCGCGCCCACCAGCGACGAAAACAGGATGGTCAACGGCAGCACCTGCCAGCCGCCCCAGGCGCCGAGCATGGCCAGCAGCTTGAAGTCGCCGTAACCCATGCCCTCCTTGCCGGTGATCAGCTTGAACAGCCAGTACACCGACCACAGGCTCAGGTACCCGAACACCGCGCCCCAGAGCGCGTCGCCCAGGCTGGTGAAGAGCCCGAAATGGTTGACGATCAGCCCCAGCCATAGCAGCGGCAGCACCAGGGCGTCCGGCAACAGCTGGTGATCGACGTCGATCATGCTCATCGCCAGCAGGCCCCAGGTCAGCAGCAGCATCGCGCCGGCCTGCCAGCCGAAGCCGTAATGCCAGGCGATGAAGGCCGACAGCACGCCACAGGCCAGCTCGACCAGCGGGTAGCGCTTGCTGATCGGCGCCTTGCAGGACGAGCACTTGCCGCCCAGCGCCAGCCAGCTGACCACCGGGATGTTCTCCCACGGCTTGATCTCGTGGGCGCAGTGCGGGCACTGGGAGTTGGGCAGGACCAGGTTGTAGGTCGGGAGCTTCTCGCCCTCCGGCAGGCCCAGGGTTTCCCGCGCCTGCTGCTGCCAGTCGAGCTCCATCATCCGCGGCAGGCGATGGATCACCACGTTGAGGAAGCTGCCGACCAGCAGGCCGAGGAGGGTGACGCACAAAACAAAGGCCAGCGGGGTGCTGGCCAGGAAGTTGGAGATGGGCATCTTTAAACTACTTGGCCCAGCTGGAAGATCGGCAGGTACATGGCGATGATCAGGCCGCCGACCAGTACGCCCAGAACGGCCATGATCATGGGCTCCATCAGGGTGGTCAGGTTGTCGACGGCGTTGTCGACTTCTTCCTCGTAATAGCTGGCGACCTTATCGAGCATGGCGTCCAGGGAGCCGGACTCTTCACCGATCGCGGCCATTTGCACGGCCATGCTGGGGAATACGCCGGTGGTACGCATCGAGAAGTTCAACTGTGTACCGGAGGATACGTCCTGCTTGATCTTGTTCACTGCGTTGCGGAAGACGACGTTGCCCGTGGCGCCGGATACGGAGTCCAGTGCTTCGACGAGTGGTACACCCGCGGCGAAGGTGGTGGATAGCGTGCGGGCGTAACGGGCCACGGCGGATTTGTAGAGGATGTCGCCGACAACCGGCGTCTTCAGAATGGCGCGATCCATGCCGTCTCTGAACTTCTCCGAGCGCCGATGGACCTCACGGAAGGCGAAAGCCCCTGCGAACAGCAAAATCAGAATTATGAACCACCACTCCTGCATTGCTTCAGAGAGTGAGATCACCATGCGGGTAAATGCCGGAAGCTCGGCACCGAAGTTGGCGAATACCGACTGGAACTGCGGAACGACCTTGATCAGCAGGATGGCCGAAACCACGATGGCCACGACGACTACCGCGATGGGGTAGGTCATTGCCTTCTTTATCTTCGCTTTCAGGGACTCGGTCTTTTCCTTGTACGTAGCGACACGGTCGAGCAGCGACTCCAGCGCACCGGATTGCTCACCGGCGTCAACCAGGTTGCAGTAGAGGTCGTCGAAGTACTGCGGCTTCTTGCGCAGGGAGTTGGCCAGGCTGTTGCCGGATGCCACTTCCTGTTTGACCTCATCGACCAGCTTGCGCATGTTCGGGTTCTCGAAGCCTTCGCCAATGATGTCGAAGGATTGGAGCAAGGGCACGCCCGACCCCATCATCGTCGCCATCTGGCGAGTGAAGAGGGCGATATCCATGGGCTTGATCTTCTTGCCCTTGCTGAATAGCGAGATGCTCTTCTTGCGAACCTTGGTCGGGTTGATCCCCTGCTTGCGCAGTTGGGCCTTGACCAGTGCCGTGTTGGTCCCGGAAAGCTCCCCTTTGACTTTCCCGCCCTTGCGATCAGTACCTTCCCAGGAGAAGACACTGGTCCTCAATGCTTTATCCGCCATGGATTAATCCTTGGTCACGCGGTTGACTTCTTCGAGGCTGGTGATGCCTTGCATGGCCTTCAGCAGTCCCGAAGTGCGCAGATCGTTGAAGCCTTCTTTGCGGGCCTGTTCGGCGATCTGAATGGAGTTGCCTTCCTCCATGATAATCCGCTGCAGGGCTGGCGTGATTTTAACCACTTCATAAATACCCAAGCGTCCTTTGTATCCACCCTTGCAATTGTCGCACCCGACCGGTGAATACAATTTGAATGTTCCGATCTTTTCCTCAGGGAAACCTTCATGGAGCAGGGTTTCCCGCGGAACGTCGTGTTCCTTCTTGCAGTGCGGGCAGAGTTTGCGAGCCAGGCGCTGGGCGATGATGAGGTTGGTGGACGTTGCCAGGTTGAAGGAGGCGACGCCCATGTTCAGCAGGCGGGTCAGGGTTTCGGCGGCGCTGTTGGTGTGCAGGGTGGACATCACCATGTGGCCAGTCTGCGCCGCCTTGATGGCGATCTCGGCGGTTTCCAGGTCGCGGATCTCGCCGACCATGATCACGTCCGGGTCCTGGCGCAGGAAGGCGCGCAACGCCTGGGCGAAGTCCATGCCCTGGCGCGGGTTGACGTTGACCTGGTTGATGCCTTCCAGGTTGATTTCCACCGGGTCTTCCGCCGTGGAAATGTTGATGTCCGGGGTGTTGAGGGTGTTGATGCCGGTGTACAGCGAGACGGTCTTGCCCGAGCCGGTGGGGCCGGTCACGAGGATCATGCCCTGTGGTTGCTTGAGCGCATCGAGATAGAGCTGCTTCTGCGGCTCTTCATAACCCAGGGCATCGATGCCCATCTGTGCGCTGGAGGAATCGAGAATCCGCATCACGATCTTCTCGCCCCACAAGGTGGGCAAGGTGTTGACGCGGAAGTCGATGGATTTGGTCTTCGATACGCGCATCTTGATGCGACCGTCCTGCGGCTTGCGGCGTTCGGAGATGTCCAGGCCCGCCATGACCTTCAGGCGTGCGGAAATACGGCTTGCCAGCTGGATCGGCGGCTTGGCGACCTCATGCAGCATGCCGTCGGTACGGAAGCGTACGCGGTAGATCTTCTCGTAGGGCTCGAAGTGCAGATCGGACGAGCCGCCCTTGATGGCGTCCAGCAGCATCTTGTTGACGAAGCGGACCACCGGTGCGTCGTCAGCGGCTTCGCCAACAGCGTCATCCTTGGGCTCGGCATTGCCGCTCTCAATATCGAGCCCTTCAAGGTCGACATCGCCAAGGTCGTCCAGGCCGCCGGTGACGCTTTCGAAGATCTTTTCGATCATTTCGCCGAGCTTGTCGTCCTCGACGAGGATGGCTTCGGTGGTCAGGCCGGTGCTGAACTGGATATCGGTGATCGCCTGGTGATTGGTCGGATCGGACAGGCCTACGAACAGCTTGTTGCCGCGGCGCCAGAGCGGGATCACGCGATGCTGACGGATGAGCTTCTCAGTGACCAGTTCCTTCGGAATCGACTCTCGGTCGATGCCGGACAGGTCGCAATAGGCGATGCCGAACTGATCTGCCGCCAGTTCCGTCAGCGGGCGACTTTTTACCAGCTTGTTCTGCACCAAGTAGGTAACCAGCGACAGCTTGTTCCGTTGCGCCTGAAGTTGCGCCTGCTGGGCGCTCTTCTCGTCCAGCAGTTCGGAGTGCACCAGTTGGCGGGCAAGACCGGAGAGCACGACTTGATCGTTCATACAGAGATGGCCGAATGATGTATTGCATGCCTTATATCGTAGATGCTCGGTGGAGCCAAACCGGGTTATTTGGAGTGCCGAAATTTGTCACTTGCTGCGAAAAATCGTACGGCACATTGCCGGTAATTCGCACAGCGCCCGCCGAATGCGGTGTATGACGATCTGGCATGGAACCTGCTTACTTCGAGTTCAGGTCCTACGACCTCTTCTAAAAACCTGGAGAGAATTATGAAAGCTCAAAAAGGCTTCACCCTGATCGAACTGATGATCGTAGTTGCGATCATCGGCATCCTGGCCGCCATCGCTCTGCCGGCTTATCAGGATTACACCCGTAAGGCCCGTGTGTCCGAATTGGTGCTGGCTGCCAGCTCCGCTCGTACCTGCGTCACCGAGATCATTCAGTCGGCTGGTGCGGCCAGTCTGGACACCTGCGCCAACAACTTTGTCACTACTCAATATGTTTCCGGCCTGACTGTCGGTGCGACCTCCGGTGTCGTCACTGCAACCGGTAACGCGACTACCATTGGTGAGGCTGCTTCGGTTGTTTTGACTCCGACCCTGAGCGGCACCAATGCCATTTCTTCTTGGCGGTGTGCTGGTACTCCTGCTCGTCTGATGCCGGGTTCCTGCAAGTAATTCGTTTTCGAGTTGCTTAACAAATGGCGCACCTATGGTGCGCCATTTTTTTATCTTTATAAGTATTAATAATATGCGCCGCGAACTCTTTGTTTTCTTGCTGATTGTGCTTGTGACCACTATTTGGGGAGGGGTGATTGGCAAGGACTTAAGCTGGGATGTAATGAATCACCACTTTTATATTCCATACGCTTGGTGGAACGGACGCGTATTTGAAGACCTCTTTGCTGCGGGGCCTCAAAGCTACCAGAGCCCATTGGGGTATTTTCCATTTTATTTCATGGTGGTGTCGGGTTGGCCGTCGTGGATGATAGGTGCAGGTCTTGGGGTCTTGCATGCTGTCAATATTGTATTGATTTATAGAATTGCCTCAAATGTCTGGAGTGGAAATCGATCGCAGTTGCTGTGGAGTGTGCTCGCGGCAGCGCTGGCGGGTGCGTCTCCTGTTTTTTTGGCACTGGTTTCTAGTTCGTCTGTTGATATCCTCTCAAGCATATTTGTACTAGCTGCTCTTTCGTTGGTAGTTGGTTCGAGGTCGCGCGATGTCAGAGGGGGGTGGTGTTTTGTTTTTGCGGGTGCATTTCTTGCGCTGGCGGTTTCTATTAAACTAAGTAATTTGATATTTGTAATAGCTCTGGGTGGAGTTATGCTCGTCCAGTTGTTGCAGCGTCGACTGGGATGGTTGGATGCCTTCATTTTTTCTCTTGGTTTTCTAGCTGCGTTGAGCCTTGGGATGAGCTGGTACTGTTGGGAGTTGTATCGGAACTTTCAGAGTCCTATATTTCCTCTTTACAATAGTATTTTTAAGTCGCCTTATGCCAGCGTGGAGGATGTGGTTTCGAGTCGGTTTGGATTGGGCGTAAATATTTTTTATCGCTCGTTTCAAATGGCCGAAATGAAGCGATTTGTATACTTTGAAGGTTTTGCGCCAGATGTTCGCTATGCCGCGCTGCTTGTGGCTTTTGGTGCGGTGTTTATAAAGTGGGGCTGCGTAAGAAGGCGCTCGAGAGAACGTCTCGAGATGAGTGGGTTAGATTGTGATCTTCTGGTTTTCTACGCTTTGAGTTTCTGTGTTTGGATTTTTATATCGGGTAATGCTCGTTATGTCCTGCCGGTCTGTCTTTTGGCTGGGCTTCTTTTGGTTAGATATATATTTCTATTGTGCGGGCAGAGGGTAGGGCGGTTGTTGGCATTGCTAGTGATCTGCTTTCAAGCGGCTTACTCCTTGAGTGCATCTGACCTTCGATTCGTATTCGAACCCTGGGATTCGAAGCCGTTCTATAAGACCGAAGCTCAAGAAGAGCTAATAGAAACTCCATATTTACACCTCTTGCTTGGGATCAAAACCAACGCTTCTCTATTGGCGAGTGCTGGCGTTAAAGGGGTTTTTGTCAATCCACTTGGGCAGAGCTCTATCCCTGAGAGTGGCGCTTTAGGTGAGCGCTTCAGGTCGCTGCGTAGCGAGTGGCGAGGGCGCACGAGAGCATTTTTGCCTGACTTCCTTGGCGGATCGCCTGCCAATGTTGAGACGACGCGAGTACAGATAAATAAAATGCTCTATCGGCTGGGGTATGAAGTTGATTTGAGGGATTGTCTCAAGTTCGAGTTTTATCGAGAAAAGCCGGAGTCGGGAAGCGTTACTGAATTTGTTCAGAGGAAGAATATGTATCAGGGTGGTTCTCTCAGAAGCTCTTATATAAGCTGCAGGTTGAATGAGCGTGAAACTACCGATGCTGATTTTGAGAGGTCTCGCCAGCGAGCGGATCAGGTATTCAAGGTCATTGAGGCTGCATGTCCTCAATTGTATGGGCCCAGTGGCGGCGTTACAGAATGGGGTAATGGGGCTTGGGAGCGTTTTTACGCTAATACGGATACAAGTGTTATGGTTTCTGAAGAGCGAGGCGTTATGGCCAGACTTCTGCGCAGTCCGGTTGATAAATGGATTGGCACATTTGCTGAAGTGGAAGAGGGTAAGGGAACGTTCGACTGTACTCGCCCCTCCATGCTTACACCTGATTAGAGGCGATAGTGGAGCTTACTATTCTAATGCCTTGCTTGAACGAGGCAGAAACCATCGAGTCGTGCGTTTTAAAGGCTATTTCATTTCTCCGAGTCGCTGATGTTCAGGGGGAAGTGTTGGTGGCAGATAATGGCTCCACGGATGGTTCGCAAGCGTTGGCCGAAAAGGCGGGAGCCAGAGTCATATCCGTCAGAAGTAGAGGTTATGGCGCGGCTCTGCAAGGTGGTATTGACGAGGCTGCTGGCGCATTCGTCATCATGGGCGATGCCGACGACAGTTATGACTTCGAACGCCTTGAAGGCATGCTGGAGAGGTTGCGCGAAGGCTATGAGCTGGTCATGGGCAACCGTTTCGCTGGTGGAATCGAGAAGGGCGCCATGCCCTTCCTGCATCGCTACCTCGGCAACCCGGTCCTGAGCTTCATCGGGCGACTGTTCTTCAAGGCGCCGGTGGGGGATTTCCACTGCGGCTTGCGCGGGTTTTCCCGTGAGGCGATCCTGAAGCTGGACCTGAATTCCCCTGGTATGGAGTTCGCCAGCGAGATGGTCGTGAAGGCTTCGCTGCAAAAGCTGCGTATCTGTGAGGTGCCGATCACGCTGTCTCCGGACGGACGTTCGCGCCCGCCGCATCTGCGTACCTGGCGCGATGGCTGGCGACACCTGAAGTTCCTGCTGATCTTCAGCCCGCACTGGCTGTTCTTCGTTCCGGGCCTGCTGCTGTTCGTGCTCAGTTCCCTGCTGATGGTGGTCATCGACTTCCACCCCATCGTGGTCAGGGACGTCGGGTTGGACGTCCACACCCTGGTGTATGCCGGCGCCGGTATTCTGCTGGGCTTGCAGATGGTGTTTTTCTCGGTCTTCAGTCGGCTGGTTGGCATGACCTCAGGATGGCTGCCCATCGATGCCCGATGGATGGCCGCACTTTCGCGGGTCACGCTGGAGCGTGGCATCCTGCTGTCCCTCGCGCTTTTTGCATTCGGCGGCTGGATGACCTGGGAAGCCCTGCTGATCTGGAGCGAAGGTGGGTTCGGCGCGCTAGACCCGCGGGTGGTGATGCGCTGGGTCGTTCCCTCGGTGACTGCCATTGCACTGGGTGGCGAGGTTTTCCTCGCGGCCTTTTTCCTCGAGACGCTGCGAATTCCTGCTCGGAAAGCCATTGCATGAATCCATACAGATTGCGAATCGCCGATTACCTGTTGCCCGTGGTCAGCGGATTGGGCGAATTGAACAAGGTGCTGGACTTCGGCAGCGGCGACGGCTGGTTTGCCAGTCGCTTCAATGCCCTGGACGGGGTGAAGAGCCTGACTGCGCTCGACGTGAAGCGCCGCCCGAACGTGCACTTCGAGCCGCAGATCTATACGCCTGGCGAGGCGATTCCATTCCCGGATGGCAGTTTCGATCTGGTCTACTCGATCGATGTCCTGCATCACTGCGAGGACCCGTTCTATCAACTGGATGAGCTGTCCCGGGTTTCCGGCCGCTATCTGTTGATCAAGGATCATGCCTACCGGACATCAGTGGGGCGCTGGACGCTGGCTGTGCTCGATGAGCTGGGAAACCGCCGTTTCGGTATTCCCTCGCTCTATCAATATCAGCATGGTAGCAGCTGGACCGATCACCTCAGTCGCCGGGGCTGGAGGCTCAAGGCAAAGGTGATGCCCATGAAGTGCCATAGCGGAATCCTCGGATTGGCCACCAACGGGCTGCAGTACTACGCCCTCTACGAGCGGCAGGCGGCTACTTCTTCCTGAAGCTCCAGTCTCGGTGGATCGTGAAGTTGAGGATCGTCATGCAGACCGCCAGGATGGCACTGGCCACGAGGTAGTGAATACCGACGACCGAAACCAGTACCGCCATCAGCGCCAGGTTGATGGCGAACAGGCCTATATTGGCGGACAGGTATCGAGAGAACTCGACGAGTGCTGGCATTTGGGTGGTGCTGAATGTCCAGCGACGATTAAGTGCCCAGCCCAGCGTATTGGCGATCAATATGGAAATGACCATCGAGACGAGATAATGAAGCCCGAATATATCGGTCGCTACATATAGAGTTGCAAGGTTGACCAGGAAGCAAAGTCCGCCAATGGTGATGAATCGGTAATAACGGTGATCCTTCAGTATATTAGCGATTGGAATCAATTTTATCGTCTGCGGAGAGTAGTATGGCTGGGAGACTGAATTCGCCGATCTGGCGCCATGATGCCTTCGTCCTCAGGCGATTGCAAACGGTGGTCCAGGCCGTTGTCAAGGCTTTGAGCGCTCGTGAAGTATTGAGCAAGAGTGCTCGAGTTGTGGACTTTGGTTGTGGCGATGCGCCTTATAAAAGTCTGTTCGATTCTTCTTGTCGTGAATATTTGCGTTGTGATCTCGAAGGCAGTGATCTGGCGGATGTGCATTTCAAGGAGAATGAAGAGTTACCTCTCGAATCGCACACCGCAGATTGCGTGGTGTCTTTCCAAGTACTTGAGCATGTGTGGGAAGTTCAACACTATCTCGCGGAGTGCAAGCGCGTGCTCCGGCCGGAAGGACGCCTGATCCTGTCGACTCACGGTGTCTGGCTTTATCACCCGCATCCCGGCGATTACCGGCGCTGGACGGGCGATGGTCTGCGCAAGGAGCTGGAACTGGCTGGGTTCGAAGTGCTGGAGGTGCATCCGGTCGTTGGTCCCTTGGCCTGGACCACACAATTCCGCAGCCTGGCTTACCATCACCTGTTCTCCCGCCTTGGATGGCTGGGAAGGGCTGTCTCCGCGGTAGTCTGCACCCTGATGTATGGTCGGATGTGGGTCGAGGACAGGGTCACGCCCGCTTCCATCCGGGATACCAACGCCTCGGTTTATCTGCTTGTCGCCAAGCCAGTGGTGAAGTAGTTGCCTGCGAACGAAACCGCTCCCCGAATCCTTCAGGTCAGTGCTTTCTATCCCGCGCACGGCGGGGGAATCGAGGTCGTGGCAGGCAAGCTGGCCGAGGGGCTGGCCAGTGAAGGTGTCCAGGTTGCCTGGATGGCGGGAGGACTCGCGGAGGAGGCGCCCGCAGGGGGCGATGGCCTGCGGATCGAGCGGGCTTCGGCCATCGACTTCTGTGAGCGGTACCTGGGCTTGCCTTTGCCGTTGTGGGGGCTGGCGAGTCTGCGCAAGCTGTGGAAAGAGGTCCGCTGCGTTCAGCTGGTTCAGGTTCACGACTATCTCTATTTCCCGTCCCTGATCACGTTGCTGTTCGCGTGGTGCCTGCGCCGTCCGGTAGTGGTGACACAACATATCGGCTGGATCGAATTCAACTCTGCTGCCGCCCGGTTCATCCTGCGCCTGCTCAATAACACTCTGGGGCGGTTCGTGCTTTCCCGGGTAGGGCGCGTTGTCTATGTGTCGCGCCCCGTGGCGGATTACTGGGCGGGAATTCTGCGTAGTGAGCAGCCTGGGGACGTCATCCCAAACGGTGTCGATCATCAGCGATATTCCCCAGCGGCTCCTGCTTCGCGGGGTGGGGTGCTGGAATTCCTCTTCGTGGGCAGGTTCGTCGAGAAAAAGGGCATCGATCTGCTCAGAGCGTGTCTCGACATTCCCGGCATCCACTGGACATTCGTCGGCTGGGGGCCGCTGTCGCCCAGGCTGTGGGGGCTGTCGGAGCAGATCACGGTGGTGGAGGGGCTGAGGGCTGAGGAGGTCGTGCGCTACTACCAGCAAGCCGATCTCCTGGTGCTCCCTAGCAAGGGGGAGGGGTTCCCCCTCGTCATCCAGGAGTCGCTCGCCTGCGGTACGCCCGTGTTGGTCAGTGACGAGGTGCGGATGGCGTTTCCCAGTCTGGATGAGCGTTGCGTATTTGCTGCGGATGTTTCCGGCCCTGATGCCGTGATCCAGTTGCGGCAGGCTTTGAGCAGGCTGGCGAGTGAGCCGGATGCCTTGCGCCAGGTGCGTCCCCATGCAGAACAACTGTCGCGCCAATGGTCCTGGGAAAGCTGCGTTCAGGCCTATCTGGGCATCTATCAAGACCTGGCACGCTCGTTTTCGGGCTGCAATTGATTCGCGCATAGGTGGCTGATAAAGTGCCCCCGCCGCCGGTGTAGCTCAGTCGGTAGAGCAGCTCATTCGTAATGAGAAGGTCGGGGGTTCGATTCCTCTTACCGGCACCATCTTCAGCAAAAAGCCCCGCTTTCGAGCGGGGCTTTTTGTTTTCCGGCTTCCGGAAACTCAGGCGTAGCCGCTGGGGTTCTGGCTCTGCCAGTTCCAGGCATCGCGGCACATGTCTTCGATGTCGCGGGCGGCGCTCCAGCGCAGTTCTGTGCCGGCCAGGGCCGGGTCGGCGTGGTAGCTGGCGATGTCGCCATCGCGGCGGGGCAGGAACTGGAAGGGCAGTTCGTGGCCGCAGGCCTTTTCGTAGGCGCGGATGATCTCCAGCACGCTGTAGCCGCGGCCGGTGCCTATGTTGAAGGTCTTCGCGCCGTTGGCGCCGTCCAGCCAGCGCAGGGCGCTGAGGTGGGCGTTGGCCAGGTCGACGACGTGCAGGTAGTCACGCACGCCGGTGCCGTCCGGGGTCGGGTAGTCGTTGCCGAAGACGCGGATGAAAGGTTGTTTGCCGGTGGCGACCTGGGAGACGTAGGGCATCAGGTTGTTGGGGATGCCGTTGGGGTCTTCGCCGATGCGCCCGCTGGCGTGGGCACCCACTGGATTGAAGTAGCGCAGGATGGCCATGGTCCACTGCGGGTCGGCGTGGGCGATGTCGCGCAGGGCGATTTCCGCCATCAGCTTGGACTGGCCGTACGGGCTGGCCGGGCCGGTGGGAGCGTCCTCGCGGATCGGGCTTTCGGCCGCCAGGCCATAGACCGTGGCGGAGGAACTATAGATGAAGCGCTTCACGCCATGGCGTTGCATGACCTGGCAGAGGGTGACGGTGCCGGCGAAGTTGGTCTGGTAGTAGGCGATGGGGTCGGCCACCGACTCGGCGACGGACTTCAGGCCGGCGAGGTGAATGGTGGCGTCGATCTCGTGTTCGCCGAACAGGCGGTCGAGGACGGCTTCGTCACGGACATCGCCTTCGACGAAGGGGATTGCCTGGCCGGTGAGTTGCTCGATGCGCTGCAGCGGGATGGCCGAGCTGTTGCTCAGGTTGTCGAGGACGACGGGGTGGAAACCCTGCTCGATCAGTTCCAGGCAGATGTGGGAGCCGATGTAGCCACAGCCCCCGGTCAGCAGAATCCTTTTCGTCATGATCGCGCTATTGCTCCCTTCGCTGTTCGCCGATTCGTGAGCGCCTGAGTATGTCAGAGGCGCACGAATCGGCACTATCAGAGGCGGCGTGAACGCGAGTAGGAAATTTTACAGGCTCAGCCGCATCGACAGATCCAGCGCCTTGACGTCCTTGGTCAGGGTGCCGATGGAGATGTAGTCCACCCCGGTCTCGGCGATGGTGCGCAGGGTGCTCTCGGTGATGCCGCCCGAGGCCTCCAGCTTGGCGCGGCCGGCGGTGAGGGCGACGGCGGTGCGCATGTCGTCCAGGCTCAGCTCGTCGAGCATGACGATATCAGCGCCGGCTTCCAGGGCCTGGCGCAGCTCGCCGAGGTCTTCCACTTCGATCTCCACCGGCTTGCCCGGGGCGATCTGCTGGGCTGCCGCGATGGCCTGGGCAATACCGCCGCAGGCGGCGATATGGTTTTCCTTGATCAGGAAAGCGTCGTACAGGCCGATACGGTGGTTATGGCAGCCGCCGCAGGTGATCGCGTACTTCTGCGCCAGGCGCAGGCCGGGCAGGGTCTTTCGGGTGTCGAGCAGCTTCACGCCGGTGCCTTCCACCAGGTCGGCATAGTGCCGGGCGCGGGTGGCGGTGCCGGAGAGCAGCTGGAGGAAGTTCAGCGCGCTGCGCTCGCCGGTAAGCAGGGCGCGGGCCGGGCCTTCCAGGGTGAACAGGGTCTGGTCGGCGCTGACCTGCTCGCCATCGCGGACCTGCCATTTCACCAGCACGCGCGGATCGACCTGGCGGAATACCTCGTCGACCCAGGCGGTGCCGGCGAGGGTGGCGTTCTCGCGGGTGATGATGCGGGCGCTGGCGTCGCGCTCGGCAGGGATCAGCTGGGCAGTGATGTCGCCGCTGCCGACGTCTTCGGCCAGTGCGGCGCGGACGTTGGCCTGGATTTCCCCGGAAAGCTCGGCGAGGGTGAGGTTCGGCATGGAAGGCTCCTGTTCGCAGTGGCGCGATTATACGGGGGACGGCGGGCGGCGTGCAGGGAGGGCAGTTTTTTGGACCGTCGTACAATCTGTCGGACGGACGGCGGGCGCTTCAGTGTGAATTTCTTCAAGAATGCGTGAAATGTCTCTTGGTTGTGTAAGAAGCTTCCCTATAATGACGTTGAACCTTTCCGCTTTTTGACGCCACTAAATTGACGTTACGGATGACGCTTCGATGACTGTTGGTGCCGCCAGACAGGTCTGACGGCAGGAGACTTGCGATGCAGAACGACGCGAACGTAGTGCCGCTGAACAAGTCGGCCACGGAAACCTCGCAGACTTCGTTCGCTGGACGCGTTCCGGCGGGGCTCGTCGCTGTCCGCGATAAGGTCGCCGTCCAGCTGCGTCATGCCATGCAGGCCCTGTTCGACAACGCCGACGATACCCTGTTCGAGATGGCCGATCGCGCCGCCAATAACGCCGAACAGAGCGCTTACTTCGAAGCCATGCGCGACCTGCGCCTCAAGCGCAAGGGCATCGAGCGCGGCTTCCTGCAGAAGGTCTTCGAGAATTTCGCCAACCTGAACCAGTATGAAATCGGCCGCGCGCCGGTGCTGGATACGGTTTCCTACGAAAATCTCACCCTGGTGCAGAACGACGAACTGGAAGAGTCCGTCGCCCTGGACGCCATGGTTGCCAAGGTGATGAGCCGCGACGGTGTCGCCCTCACGCACCTCACTACCCGTATCAATACCCTGGTCAGCAAGAAGGTCGAGGACAAGAGCAACCCGCTCGGTCCGCGCCAGCTGTGCGAGGCTTTCCTCGATGCCTGCCGTGGCCTGGGCGTGGAGATCAAGGTCAAGCTGATCATCCTCAAGCTCTTCGAGAAGTACGTGCTGGCCGACGCCGAGCACCTGTACGCGGAAGCCAACCAGACGCTGATCGCGCTGGGCGTGCTGCCGGAGCTGAAATCCGTCCCGCTGCGCCGTCCGCCGCAACGTACCGTTCCCGGTAGCCAGGGGGCCGCGCTGTCCTCTGCTGCCGCTGAAGTGGGCGAGCAGAGCGTCCCCGGCCAGTACATGGATGCCGACAGCCAGGCCGCCTTCGCTGCCTTGCGCGATCTGCTCTCGCAAGTGCGCGGCAGTGCTGCCCCGGCCCGCCCGATGCCGGCCGATGCGGTGCCTATTTCCAGTAATGACCTGATGCGCCTGCTGTCCCACCTGCAGTCGCACCTGCCGGCGCAGAGCATCGACGAGATCGACGTGCGCCAGCACCTGGATCACCTGCTGACCCGCGTCAGCAGCAAGAGCGGCCGTTCCCGCGTGGTTGGCCAGGTTGACGAGGACGTCATCAACCTCGTCTCCATGCTCTTCGAATTCATCCTCGATGACCGCACCCTGCCGGATTCGCTCAAGGCCCTGATCGGCCGCATGCAGATCCCGATGCTCAAGGTTGCGGTCCTCGACAAGAACTTCTTCAGCCGTGGCAGCCACCCGGCGCGTCGCCTGCTCAACGAGATCGCCTCGGCCGCCCTGGGCTGGGCCGAGCAGTCCGATGGCCAGCGCGACCACCTGTACCAGAAGATCGAGCAGGTGGTGATGCGTCTGCTGAACGACTTCGTCGACGACCCGGCGATCTTCTCCGAGCTGCTCGACGAGTTCATCTCCTTCACCGGCGACGAGCGCCGTCGCAGCGACCTGCTGGAGCAGCGCACCCGCGACGCCGAAGAGGGCCGCGCGCGCGCCGAACTGGCCCGCCAGGACGTTGAAGGTGTGCTCAATGAGCGCCTGCTGGGCCGCACCCTGCCCGAAGTGGTGGTGCGCCTGCTGCAGGAGGCCTGGAGCCAGGTCCTGCTGCTCACCTGCCTGAAGCACGGCACTCACTCCAGCGAGTGGGAAGCCGCGCTGGCGACCATGGACGACCTGATCTGGAGCGTCGAGCCCCACGAAGATCCGGATTCCCGTCTGCGTCTGCTGGAAATGGTCCCGCAACTGCTCAAGTCGCTGCGCGAAGGCCTGGCTTCGGCCGCCTTCGATCCGTTCTCCACCGGTGAATTCTTCAGTCGCCTGGAAGGGCTGCATGTGCAGGCCTTCCAGCGCTACAAGCAGGTCGAGGAAGCGCCGCTGCTCGATCTGGAAGACGACCTGCCGCTGCTCGACGACCCGCTGGATGCACCAGCAGCCGTCGCGCCTGCACCTGCACAGCCAGCCATGGTGGCGGTGGTCGAGGAGATCGTCCTCGCCTCGCCGGAACCGCCCCGCGTCGTAGAGCCCGAGGAGGCCTTTGCCGACGACGACGAGTCGCTGCGCAAGGTCGACGACCTGCGCGTCGGCAGCTGGGTGGAAATCCAGGAAGACGAAGAGCACAAGCTGCGCTGCAAGCTGGCTGCGGTGATCCGCCCGAGCGGTCGCTACATCTTCGTCAACCGCACCGGCATGAAGGTGCTGGAGAAGACCCGCATGAGCCTGGCCGTCGAGTTCCGCCGCAACGCCGTGCGCCTGCTCGACGACGCGCTGCTGTTCGACCGTGCCCTGGAGTCGGTGATCGGCAACCTGCGCCGCCTGAAGAACGCCTGAGCCCGCTGGCCGCGTGCCAGCGAGTTCATTTCCCTCGTCGCCTGCTTTAGAGTGGGGCTCTGCCAAGGAGTCTCCATGCAGATCGACCCCGAATCCGGCTGGTGCCTCGAAGCCCAGCGCTGCCCCTCGCCGAACTTCAACGCGCGCCCCGACGGCGAGGAAATCTCGCTGCTGGTCATCCACAACATCAGCCTGCCGCCCGGCCAGTTCGGTACCTGCAAGGTGCAGGAGTTCTTCCAGAACCGCCTGGACGCCGATGAGCATCCGTACTTCGCCAGCATCTGCAGCCTGACCGTCTCGGCGCATTTCCTCATCGAGCGCGATGGTTCGCTGTTCCAGTTCGTCCCCTGCAACGCGCGCGCCTGGCATGCCGGCGTGTCGCGCTTCGACGGCCGGGAGAACTGCAACGACTTCTCCATCGGCATCGAGCTCGAAGGCACCGATACCGAACCCTACAGCGAGCGTCAGTACGAGGTGCTGGCGCAACTGACACGGCAATTGCGCAAGGCGTACCCGGCCATCACCCCGGAGCGCATCCAGGGCCACTGCGATATCGCCCCGGAGCGCAAGACCGACCCGGGCGAGGCGTTCGACTGGTCACGTTATTTTGCCGATATTGGCGCCGGCCTGAAGAAGGAGCCGACATGAGTTTCCTGGTGCTGTTGCTAGTCCTGCTGGTCGAGAAGTTCTCCGGTTGGCGGGCAAAGGTTCAGCGCGACGGCTGGTGGCTCGGCTGGCTGGATACCGTGGGCGGCGTGAAGTCGCTGGTGGCGCAACCCTGGCTCGGCCTGCTGGTGGCGGTCCTGCCGCCGCTGCTGTTGCTGGCGCTGCTGCTGACCCTTCTCGAACCGGTCGCCTACGGTCTGCTGGCGCTGCCGGTGCAGTTGCTGGTGGTGGTCTGGAGCCTGGGGCGTGGTGACGTGCTGCGCGCCATCGGACCGTTCCGCGATGCCTGGCGCCGTGAAGATGCCCAGGCCGCCTACCACGTCGCCGAGCGCGACCTGGGCGTGCAGGTGCAGGCCGATGGCGACGACGACCTGCTGGCCGTGGTCCAGGGCACGCTGGTGTGGGAGGCCTACCAGGCCTTCTTCGCCGTGATCTTCTGGTACGCGCTGCTCGGCCCGGTGGCCGCGCTGGCCTACCGGCTGCTCGCCATCGCCGCCGAGCAGGGTCGCCAGCCGGCGCTGCAGGAGCGCGCCGCGCAACTGCGGCATGCCTTCGACTGGTTGCCGTCGCGTGCGCTGGTGCTGAGTTTCGCCCTGGTGGGCAACTTCGTCGCGGTGACCCGCACCCTGCTGCACGACCTGCTGGCCTGGGACGTGCCTGCCGCTCGTCTGCTGGCCCGCGCCGGCTACGTCGCCGAAGACTTCAACGAAGGCGGCCTGGGCGCCAGGGGCGTCGCCAGCCTGGATGCGCTGTGGCAACTGCTGGTGCGCTCTGCCGTGCTCTGGTACGCCATCTTCGCGATCTGGACACTGCTGCTCTGAGCCCGCGGATCGGGCCGGCGCCCGCCGGTCCGATGATGGCATTTTAACCTTAAGTTACAGAACTCCCCGCCGATATCAGGTACACATCGAAACCAAAGCGTGAGGTGACGGCCACTGCAGGACAGTGACCGGCCGGTGAGCGCTCGTGGCGACGGCCCGTCCAGGGGCGCGCCGTACCATCCCCGACAAGCGACATAACAATAACGGGAACAGGAGACGTCTTTCGTGAGGACCGTGCTCTATCCGGCCATCGCGCTGATGAACCGTCTGAGCTTCGGCATGAAGTTCAGCCTGATCAGTGTGCTGTTCTTTCTGCCGATGCTGATTACCAACTTCTACCTGGTGCGCGATTCCTACGGGCAGTTCGTCAGTACCCGCGCCGAACTGGAAAGCCTGTCGCTGATCAGCGACGGCCTGAAGATTCGCCGCCACCTCGAGTCCTACAACGACCTGTTGCAGATCAATGGGATTCTCGGACAGTCCAACAAGTCCGCGGGCATCGATTCGCGCATCGGCCAATTGCACAAGGACCTGCAGGCACAGATCGGCGCTTTGCAGCCGGTCACGCAGGACGCCGAGCAGATCGCCGAGTTCAATGCCAAGCGCGACGAACTGCTGGCCAGCTTGAAGGGGGTGGACGCCGAGGGGTCGCTGCAGAGCAAGTCGGCCATGGCCGCGCGCCTGCTCAGCGAAGTGCAGGTCTTCAACAAGCTGCTGGTATCCCAGGCCGGCCTGAGCCAGGACGACGCCCGCGACCTGCGCCAGCTCGCCGAGCTGATCACCTCCGGTACCCCGCAGGTTACTGAAACCCTCAGCCAGGGGCGCACCATGGGGGCCAGCGCGCTGGGGCAGGGTTTCCTCAACTCTTCCACCAGCGGCAAGCTGGATGACCTGCTGCAGGAGCTGGAGAAGCTGCACGCCGAGTACGGGCTCAAGCTGCAGGAAGCCCTGGGCGCGAGCCCGGCGGCGCAGAGCGCGCTGTCCGACGACGCCCAGGCGAGCCGCGAAACGATCAAGAGCATGGGCAAACTGTTCGAGGACAAGGTGGTGATGGCCGACACCCTCGACACGCCGTGGCTCGACTTCTACGAGCAGGTCAGCAAGGCGATGGATCAGACCTATCGCCTGGATGACCATGTCCTGCAATTCTTTGATGGCCAGTTGCAGTCCCGCCTGGCCAGCAAGCAGCGGCAGATGGTGCTGCTGGTCGTCGCGCTGCTGGTGGTGTTCGTCTCCATCGTCTACCTCTACGGAGGCTTCTACGTTTCCACCCGCACCACCCTGAAGAGCCTGGGCAAGATGATGGAGCGCGTCGCTTCCGGCGACATGACCGTCAACTTCCAGGCCCAGAGCCGCGACGAACTGGGTGAACTGGGCGATGCCTTCAACCAGACGGTGTCGAAGATCCACGACCTGATCGAGCAGGTCGGTCGCACCGTCAGCGAAGTGGAGCGGCAGACCGTGCGCGTGGAGTCGGTTTCCGCCGAGAGCAACCAGGCGGTGGCCGGCCAGCGCAACCAGATCGAGCAGGTCGCCACGGCGATGAACCAGATGGCCGCGACCGCCCAGGAAGTCGCGCGCAGCGCCGCTGTGGCAGTGGGCAGCGCGCACAACGTGAACCAGGAAACCACCAGCGGCCGCGCCCTGGTGGAATCCCAGGTGGGCAGCATCCAGCGCCTGGCCGGCGAGATCGACGAGTCGGTGGCGGTGATCAACCAACTGGCCGCCGACAGTTCCTCCATCAGCCGCGTACTCGACGTGATCAAGGGCATCGCCGAGCAGACCAACTTGCTGGCGCTCAACGCGGCCATCGAGGCTGCGCGTGCCGGTGAGCAGGGCAGGGGCTTCGCGGTCGTGGCCGACGAAGTACGCACCCTGGCCAAGCGCACCCAGCAGTCCACCGAAGAGATCGAGCAGATGATCGCGCGCCTGCAGAACGGCGTGGGCGCGGCGGTGAAGGCCATGGGCAGCAGTCACCAGACTGCCGACGGCACCGTCAGCCAGTCGGCCCAGGTGCAGCAGGCGCTGGAGAACATCCTCCAGGCGGTGGGCGCCATCGTTGACCAGAACCAGCAGATCGCCGCCGCCGCCGAGCAGCAGACTGCCGTGGCCCATGACATCGACCAGAACATCGTCGAGATCAACCAGGCCGGCGAGCGTACCTCCGAAGGCGCCAGCGAGACCGAGCGCGCCAGCCGCGAACTGGCCGGGCAGGTGGTGGAGCTCAAGCGACTGATCGGCGCGTTCCGCGTCTGATCTGACAGATCCGGGGCGGACGTGGCAGTCCGCTTCGCAACGAGGTTTTCGCCAGCAGACCGATGTCCGTGGGTCGCACGGATGCACCCCATCTCACGGGCATCGGTTTGTCGGTGAATCCACCTTTACCTGTAGCAGCGGGCCATGCCCGTGATCGTGCTCATTGGGCGCTACTACAGGGGGCACTCAGCTCCAGCCGAACAACTCCAGCGCATTGCGCGTGCTGGCGCTGGCCAGCTCCTCCGGGCTGACGCCCTTCAACTCCGCCAGTGCCACGCAGATATCCGGCAGATGCTCCGGGCTGTTGCGCACGCCGGGGTACATCGACGGCGCCATGTCCGGCGAGTCGGTCTCCAGCACGATGGACTCCAGCGGAATCTCCGGCACCACCTTGCGCAGGCGGTTGGCCTGCGGCCAGGTCGGTGCGCCGCCCAGGCCCAGGCGGAAACCCAGCTTGAGGTATTCGCGGGCTTCCTCGCGGCTGCCGGCGAAGGCGTGGATGATGCCCTGGCGGGCGGGCTTGTAGCGCTTGAGCGTGGCGATCATCGCTGCATGGGCGCGGCGTACGTGGAGCAGCACCGGCAGCTCGAAGTCCATGGCGATGCGCAGCTGTTCCTCGAAGATGGCCTGCTGGCCATCGCGGTCGAGGTCCTCCAGGTAATAGTCCAGGCCGATCTCGCCCACCGCGCAGAGCTTCGGGTACCCGGCCAGGCGCTGCAGCCACTCGCGCAGTGCTGTCAGATGTTCCGGCCGGTGCCGCGCCAGGTAGATCGGGTGCAGGCCGAGGGCGGCGTACAGGTCCGGCTCGGTTTCCACCAGTGCCCAGACGTCCTCCCAGTTCTCGCGGAACACTCCCAGCAGCACCTGTCGCTCCACACCCAGCTCGCGGCTGCGTTGCAGTACGGCGGCGCGGTCCTGCTCGAAGTCCGGGCAGTCGAGGTGGTTGTGGGTGTCGATCAGGCGCATCGGCTCACTCCGTGCGCAGCTTGAGGTTACGCGGGATCGGGTGCACGCCGGGGGTGTAGCTGTTCTGTTCGATGGCGGCCAGCGCCAGGTCTAGCGCGCGCTCGGCGATCAGTGCGTGTTGCTGGGAAATGGCGTTGACCTTCAGTGGTACGAAGTCCAGCAGTTGGGTATCGCCGAAGGTGGCGATGCGCAGCTCTGCCGGCCAGCCGCTGGGCAGGGCCTGGAGCACGTCGAAGACGCCTTCGAGCAGCACGTAGGAGGTGGTGATCAGCGCGTCGGGCAACTGCCCCTGGCCAGCCAGCAGCTCTTCCATCAGGCGGCGGCCGCAGGGACGGCTGAAGGTCTCGCCGTGCTCGATCAGCACCTGGCCCCGGTAGTCGCGCAGGGCGCTGCGGAATCCCGCGGCGCGCTCCTGGGAAATGATCAGCTCCGGTCGTGCGCCGAGCAGGGCGATGCTGCGCGGCGCCGGCTTGAGCAGGCTGGCGGTGAGGCGTTGGCTGGCGTCGCGGTCGTCGCTGACCACCGAACAGAAGCGTTGCGGGTCGAGCTGGCGGTCCACGGCGATGATCGGCACGCCGTCGCCTTGCAGGCGTGTGTGACTTTCGTCACCGACGGGCAGGCAGCTGGCGACTATCAGTGCGTCGCAGCGTCGCGCGCGGAACAGGTTGAGCACCTGGCGCTCGGTGTCCGGCTCGTCGTCGGAGCAGGCGATCAGCAACTGGTAGCCGCGCGCCCGGGCGCCCTGTTCGAGCAGCTTGGCGAGCTTGGCGTAGCTGGGGTTCTCCAGGTCCGGCAGGACGAAGCCCAGGGTGCGGGTCTGCCCGCGGCGCAGGCTGGCGGCCTGCTGGTCCGGGTGGTAGCCGTGCTCCTCGATTACCGCGCGCACGCGCTCCACCGTGGCGGCGCTGATGCGGCGCTGGACGGCCTTGCCATTGATCACGTAGCTGGCGGTGGTGACCGAAACACCGGCCAGGCGGGCGATATCACTGAGTTTCAACGCGGGATGCTGCCGACAATTGGGGGCTTCAAGGATCACGCATTATCGAGTAACGTGCCAGTCTCAATAGGTGAAACGATTCAGCATTGCGCACGCAGTATTGCCTGAACCCTGTTCCTGCGCCGCAACCTCTAAGCTGATCACCGTACAAGCGGATAACCGCCCCAGCGCCGGCGTGCGCGAACGCCGGTGAGGAGACAAGCGATGCTCGAATTCAACGCGCAGCAGGTCCGCATGGGCCAGCGCGCTGCCGACAAGCAGGCCGCCCTGGCCATGCTCGGCTCCGCCCTCGAAGACGACGGACTGGTTGCTCCCGGCTATCTCGCCGGAATACAGGCCCGTGAGGCACAGGGCTCCACCTACCTCGGGCAGGGCATCGCCATTCCCCACGGCACTCCGGAAACCCGTCACCTGGTGCAGCGCACCGGTGTGCGCCTGATGCACTTCCCCGAGGGCGTGCACTGGGGCGACGGACAGACCGTGCACCTGGCCATCGCCATTGCCGCCAAGTCCGACGAACACCTGCGCCTGCTGCAATTGCTCACCCGTGCGCTGGGTGACGGCGAAGTGGGTGCGGCGTTGCGTGCAGCGCAGCAGCCCGAAGACTTGCTGCAGTTGCTGCAAGGTGGAACGCCGCAGCCGTTGCTGTTCGACGAGCACCTGGTCGGCCTGGGTGTCGCCGCGGAAGACTTCGACGAACTCGCCCTGGTCGGCGCCCGTCGCCTGAAGAAGGCCGGCTGCGTCGTCCCCGGCTTCGCCGCCGCGCTGCATGACCAGGAGGCCCTGCCGCTGGGGGCCGGGCTCTGGTGGCAGGACAGCGAGCAATGCGTCACGCGCTCAGGTCTCGTCTTCGTTACCCCCACGCGCGAGCTGAGCCACGCTGGCCAGCCGGTGCGCGGCCTGTTCTGCCTGGCCCGCCAGGGCAGCGCCCACGATGCGGTGTTCGCGCGCCTGTGCGACCTGCTGGTGGATGGCCGCGCCGGCGAGTTGGCGAGCGCCACTTCCGTTCGCACTGTGCTGGAGGCCCTGGGCGGCGAATTGCCGGTGGACTGGCCGAGCATCCGCGTGCCGCTGGCCAACCCCCATGGTCTTCACGCGCGCCCGGCGCAGGTCCTGATGTTGCTCGCGCGGGACTTCAGCGGGGAAATCCGCGTGCGTATCGCCGAGGGCGATAGTGCCCCGGTGTCGATCCGCAGCCTGAGCAAGTTGCTCAGCCTCGGCGCACGGCGCGGGCAGATGCTGGAGTTCTTCGCCGAGCCGGAAATCGCCGAAGCCGCGCTGGCCGCCGTCCGTGTGGCGGTGGAGCAGGGCCTGGGCGAAGAGGTCGAACCGCTGCCGGAAACGCTCGAACTGATCGTCGAAAGCATCCAGGTGGACGAGCAGGAATTGCAGGCCGTGCGGGCTCCCGAAGCGGGCGCGCAGCTCCAGGCCATCCCCGCGTCGCCGGGTATTGCCCATGGCCCGGCCTACGTGCAGGTCGCCCGCGCCTTCGAGTTCGCCGCGCGCGGCGAGTCGGCGGAGGTCGAACGCCAGCGCCTGGACGAGGCGCGCACGGCCATCAGCCGGGAGATCGAAACCCTGGTCGAGCGCAGCCAGGTCAAGGCCATCCGCGACATCTTCGTCACCCACCAGGCCCTGCTGGACGACCCCGAACTGCTCGACGAGGTGCAGGCGCGGCTGGCCGAAGGCGCCAGCGCCGAAGCAGCCTGGAGCCAGGTGATCGAGCGCGTGGCCGGCGAGCAGGAGGCCCTGCGCGACGCGCTGCTGGCCGAGCGTGCGGCGGACCTGCGCGACGTCGGTCGGCGGGTGCTGGCGCGCCTGTGTGGCGTCGAGAGCGCCGTGGAACCCGACGAGCCTTACATCCTGGTGATGGATGAAGTCGGCCCGTCCGACGTGGCGCGACTGGACCCGGAACGCGTGGCTGGCATAGTCACTGCGCGCGGCGGTGCGACTTCGCACAGCGCGATCATCGCTCGCGCGCTGGGCATTCCCGCATTGGTGGGCGCCGGGGCAAGCGTGCTGGCGCTGGAGTCCGGCACGGCCCTGCTGCTGGATGGCGAGAAGGGCGAGCTGAACATCGCGCCGGATGCGCAAACGCTGCACGTCGCCGCGACCCAGCGCGACCTGCGCCAGCGCCGCGCCGAACAGGCCGAGGCGCGCCGTCATGAGCCGGCAGTCACCCGCGATGGCCATGCCGTGGAAATCTGCGCCAACCTCGGCGACACCGCCGGTGCAGCGAAAGCCGTGGAGCTGGGCGCTGAAGGCGTGGGCCTGCTGCGCACCGAGTTCGTCTTCATGGACAACCCCCAGGCGCCGGACCAGGCGACCCAGGAGCTCGAATACCGGCGTGTCCTCGACGCCCTCAAAGGCCGCCCGCTGGTGGCGCGCACCCTTGATGTGGGCGGCGACAAGCCGCTGCCTTACTGGCCGATCCCCGAGGAAACCAACCCCTACCTGGGTATCCGTGGCGTGCGCCTCACGCTGCAGCGCCCGCAGATTTTTCGCACCCAGCTGCGCGCCCTGCTGACTGCCGCCGCCGGCCGCCCGCTGCGCATCATGTTCCCCATGGTCGGGCAGGTGGAGGAGTGGCGACAGGCCCGTGATCTCACCCTCGAACTCTGCGCCGAGCTGGGCGGCGAGCACGATCTGCAGCTCGGCATCATGGTCGAGGTGCCGTCCGCTGCATTGCTGGCGCCGGTGCTGGCGCGCGAGGTGGACTTCTTCAGCGTCGGCACCAATGACCTGACCCAATACGCCCTGGCCATCGATCGCGGCCATCCTAGCCTTTCCGCCCAGGCCGACGGCCTGCACCCGGCGGTGCTGCAACTGATCGACATGACCGTGCGCGCTGCCCATGCCAACGGCAAGTGGGTGGGCGTGTGCGGCGAACTGGCCGCCGACCCGCTGGCGGTGCCCTTGCTGGTTGGCTTGGGAGTGGACGAGCTGAGCGTCTCGGCGCGCAGCATTCCCCTGGTGAAGGCGCGCGTCCGCGAGCTGGACCTGCCGACTTCCCGCGAACTGGCGCAAGCCGCCCTGACCCTGTGCTCGGCGGCGGACGTTCGCCAGAGTGTCGCCCTCGCGCTGCCGGAGGTGCACTGATGGCCCGCATCCTGACCCTGACCCTGAACCCCGCACTGGACCTCACTGTGCGTCTGCCGACGCTTGCGCCCGGCGAGGTGAATCGCAGCGAGTCGGTGCTCAGCCAGGCCGCCGGCAAAGGCGTGAACGTCGCCCAGGTGCTGGCCGACCTTGGGCATTCCCTGACCGTCGCCGGCTTCCTCGGTGCGGACAACGCGCAGCCTTTCGAAGCTCTCTTTCGCCGTCGCGGCTTCATCGACGCTTTCGTCCGTGTGCCGGGCGAAACCCGCAGCAACATCAAGCTCGCCGAGGGCACCGGACGCATCACCGATATCAACGGGCCCGGCCCCGAGGTCGGTGAGGCGCAGCAGGACGCGTTGCTGGATCGCCTCGACCTGGTCGCCGCCGACTTCGAGATCGCGGTGGTTGCCGGCAGCTTGCCGCGCGGGGTCGATCCCCAGTGGCTGCGCGAGCTGTTGCTGCGCTTGCAGGGGCATGGCCTGAAGGTCGCCTTCGATTGCAGCGGCGCAGCCCTGCGCGCGGGCATCGAGGCCGCGCCCTGGCTGATCAAACCCAACGACCAGGAGCTGGCCGAGGCCTGTGGACAACTCGCCGGCAGCGCCGAGGAATCGACCGCCCAGGTCGAATCGCTGCGCGCTCGCGGGATCGAGCAGGTGGTGCTTTCCCAGGGCGCCGAGGGCGTGCGCTGGTTCAGCCCGCAGGGCGTCTGGCAGGCGCTGCCGCCGAAGGTGGAAGTGGCCAGCACGGTGGGGGCCGGCGATTCCCTGCTGGCCGCCATGGTCCATGGCCTGCTCGCCGGCTGGCCGGCCGAGCGCGTGTTGCGCCGGGCCACGGCGGTGGCTGCGCTGGCGGTCACCCAGTTCCAGTTTGGCATCGGCGATGCGCAGCGGCTCCAGCGCATCGAAGACGCGGTGCAGGTTCAGGCGCTGTCCTGAGCGATAGAACAACAAGAGGTATGACGATGAACCTTGCCCTGATCACGGCCTGCCCCAACGGCCAGATTTCCAGCGTGCTCAGCGCCCGCCTGCTGCGTGCGGCGGCGGAGCGACTGGGCTGGTCGGTGTGTGTCGAGCAATGCGACCCGCAGCATCCGGAGCGCCAGTTGAGCGAAGGCCAGATCGCCGCGGCCGACTGGGTGCTGGTGGTCACTACGCAGCCGCTGGAGCTTTCGCGCTTCGCCGGCAAACGTCTGCTCCAGGCCCGGCCGGCCGAGGCACTGGCCGAGCCCGCCAGCTTCCTGCAGCGAGCGCAGGAAGAGGCGCAGGTCTGGCAGCCCGGTGAGCCTTCGAGCGCGCCGGTCGCAGTGGAGCGCGCGGCGAAAGTCGTGGCGGTGACGGCCTGCCCGACCGGCGTGGCGCACACCTTCATGGCGGCCGAGGCGCTGCAGCAGACAGCGCAGCAGATGGGCGTCGAACTGCGGGTGGAAACCCAGGGCTCGGTGGGCGCGCGCAACCCGCTGACCGCGGAAGAAATCGCGGCCGCCGATGTGGTGCTGCTGGCGGCCGACATCGAGGTCAACCCCGAGCGTTTCGCCGGCAAGCGCATCTTCCGTTGTGGCACTGGCGTTGCGCTGAAGCAGCCGCAGGCGACTATCGAACGCGCGTTGAAGGAAGCGACGGTGGAGTCCGCTTCATCTGCCGGCAGCAGTGCAGCGCCAACCAGGAATGAGGCGCGGGGGGTCTACAAGCACCTGCTCACCGGCGTGTCCTTCATGCTGCCGATGGTGGTGGCCGGCGGCCTGCTGATCGCGTTGTCGTTCGTCTTCGGCATCGAGGCCTTCAAGCAGCAGGGCACCCTGGCGGCGGCGCTGATGCAGATCGGCGGCGACGCGGCGTTCAAGCTGATGGTGCCGATGCTCGCGGGCTATATCGCCTGGTCCATCGCCGACCGTCCGGGCCTGGCGCCGGGGATGATCGGTGGGCTGCTGGCGAGCACGCTGGGCGCCGGCTTCCTTGGCGGCATAGTCGCCGGCCTGCTCGCGGGCTATTCGGCGCGGGCAATTGCCCAGTGGATTCCGCTGCCTGCCAGCGTCGCGGCGCTCAAGCCGATCCTGATCATTCCCTTGCTGGCCAGCCTGTTCACCGGGTTGGTGATGATCTACGTGGTGGGTTCGCCGGTAGCGGCGATGATGCGTTCGCTCACCGACTTCCTCGCGGGCATGGGCACCACCAACGCCATCCTGCTCGGCCTGCTGCTGGGCGGGATGATGTGCGTGGACCTGGGTGGGCCGATCAACAAGGCGGCCTATGCGTTCTCGGTCGGCCTGCTCGCCTCGCAGAGCTACGCGCCGATGGCGGCGGTGATGGCCGGCGGTATGGTCCCGCCCATCGGCATGGGCATCGCCACGCTGCTGGCGCGGCGCAAGTTCGCCCAGAGCGAGCGCGAGGCGGGCAAGGCCGCGCTGGTGCTGGGGTTGTGCTTCATCTCCGAAGGGGCGATTCCCTTTGCCGCGAAGGACCCGCTGCGGGTGATCCCGGCGAGCATCGCCGGAGGTGCGCTGACCGGCGCGCTGTCGATGCTGTTCGGCTGCAAGCTGCTGGCGCCCCATGGCGGCCTGTTCGTGCTGCTGATTCCCAACGCGATGAACCACGCGCTGCTCTACCTGCTGGCGATCGCCGCGGGCAGCGTGGTGACCGGGGTGCTCTATGCGCTGCTCAAGCGCGGCGAGGCGGCGCCGATGATGGTGATGGGGCAGGTGTAACGGAGCTTGCACTGACGCAGGGGCGGACGGAGTCCGCTCCTGCGGGTCCAGCTTCGGTCAGGCGCTGCGTCGCTGACGTTGCTCGACGACCTGCGCCGGCACCGGCAGGCGGTGCGAGTCGCCACGGCCCATGGGGAAGTACTCGAAGCCGTAGCGCGCCACGCGCTCGGGGTCGAACAGGTTGCGACCGTCGAAGATCACCGGGGTCTTCAGGCGGCTGGCCACCAGCTCGAAATCCGGTGCCTTGAACTGCCGCCACTCGGTGCAGATCACCAGCGCATCGGCGCCGCCCAGGGTGGCTTCCGGCGTGCCCATCAGGGTCAGGCGTTCATCGTGGCCGTACAGGCGCTGCGCTTCGGGCATGGCTTCGGGGTCGAAGGCGCGGACCTTGGCGCCGGCTTCCCACAGGGCTTCCATCAGGGTGCGGCTGGGAGCGTCGCGCATGTCGTCGGTGTTGGGCTTGAACGACAGGCCCCAGAGCGCGAAGGTGCGGCCCTTGAGCTTGCCGCCGTAGTAGCTGCGGATGCGCTCGAACAGCTTGCTCTTCTGCCGCTGGTTTACCGCTTCCACGGCGCGCAGCAGGTCGCTGGAGCAGTGGGCTTCCTCGGCGCTCTGGATCAGGGCCTGGACGTCCTTGGGGAAGCACGAGCCGCCGTAGCCGCAGCCGGGGTAGATGAAGTGGTAGCCGATGCGCGGGTCGGCGCCCATGCCCTGGCGCACCGCTTCGATGTCGGCGCCCAGGTGTTCGGCCAGCTCGGCGATCTGGTTGATGAAGCTGATCTTGGTGGCGAGCATGCAGTTGGCGGCGTACTTGGTCAGTTCCGCGCTGCGCAGGTTCATGGTCAGGATGCGGTCGTGGTTGCGGTTGAACGGCTCGTAGATCTCGCGCATCACGTCCAGCACCTCGGTGCTTTCGCAGCCGATGACGATGCGGTCGGGTTTGCGGCAGTCGGCCAGCGCCGAGCCTTCCTTCAGGAACTCGGGGTTGGAGACGATCTCGAAGTCCAGGCTGCGGCCTTCTTCGGCGAGCACCGCCAGCACCTTGGTCTTCACGCGATCGCCCGTGCCCACCGGCACGGTGGACTTCTCGACGATGATCACCGGCTGGGTGCGGTTGCGGGCGATGCCCTCGGCAACCGCCAGCACGGCGCGCAGGTCGGCGGAGCCATCGGGCAGCGGCGGGGTGCCGACGGCGATGAACTGCACGCGGCCATGGCCGGCGGCCTCGGCGACGTTGCTGGTGAAACGCAGGCGTCCGGCTTCCAGGTTGTCCTTCACCAGCTCGGCGAGACCCGGTTCGAAGATGCTGATCTGGCCGCGCTTGAGCTTGGCGATCTTGTCTTCGTCGATGTCCATGCACAGGACGTCGTGGCCCACTTCGGCCATGACCGCGGCCTGCACCAGGCCCACATAACCGATTCCGAATACGCTGATTTTCATGTTGTGCTCTCCCGGATAGGGACTCGAAGCGGGATTGGGGTCAGTCGAACTGCGCGCGCTCGGAGCGAGCGTCGCTGGGTTTGATGACGGTTGTTCTGTCAGGGCGGCGCGGTGCGTTGATTGCGATCACGCCGGCGATCACCAGGGCGACGCCCAGGGTGCGCGGCAGGCTCAGGGGTTCGCCGAAGCCCGGCAGCAAAGCGGCACCGAGGTAGACGACGGCATAGCTCAGGCTCAGCAGCGAGTAGGCGCGGCTCAGCGGCAGGTGTTTGAGGGCGAGCAGCCAGCAGAGCATCGACAGCGCGTAGGCCAGGACCGCGCCGGCCAGCGCCGAGAGGGCGGCAAGGTCCAGTTGCGCGAGGTCGAACGGCCAGTGCGTGGGCAGGCGCGTCATGCTCCAGCGCATGCCCAGCTGCGCGCCGCTCACCAGCAGCACGCTGCCCAGAGCGAAGGCGATGCCGCGCTTCACGAGTGCATCCCCAGCAGGGCGACGCCACCGACGATCAGCGCGACGCCGAACCAGTGGCGCGCATCGATGCGCTCGCCGAACAGGCGGCTTGCCAGGAGCGTCACCAGCACGAAGTTCAGGCTCAGCATGGGATAGGCGACGCCTACCTCCAGGCGCTGCAGGACCAGCAACCAGAACAGCAGACCGAAGCCCAGGCAGGCGATCGCCAGCAGCAGCCAGGGCGAGAAAAGCTTCGCCGCGATGCTCGAGGGAGCATCGCGCCAGCTTTCCACGGCGAATTTCTGCGCCAGCTGGCCCATGCAGGTAAGCAGGCAGGCACCGGCCAGCAGCAGGGCGGTCATGGCGCGGCCTGCGGAATCAGCAGGACCACCAGGTGGTTCTGTCGATAACTGATGGCGTCGCTGGGCAGCATGGCCAGTTCGGCTTCGTCGCTGGCGCTGTTGACCCGCATGATCACGCCGATGGGACCTTCGGCGCGGGCGTGCTCGATCCAGGCGTGGATGCCTTCGGGGGCAATGCTGCGGCCCTGGCCTTCTGGATAGCCCAGGCCGAACTTCAGCTCGCCTTCGGTGTTGAACAGCGTGATGTCGCTGCGCTGGGTACGCCAGGCGAGGGCGGTAGCGGCGCCCAGGTCATTGCTCAGCAGGCTGCGGGCGCCCTTGAGCTGGTCCAGGTGCTCGGCGATGAACTGGTCGGGCATCTTGCTGTTGACCATCTTGTTCGGCATCGCGTTGGGCACCAGCGCCACCAGCAGCCAGGCCGCGAAGGCCGGCGCCGCCCAGTAGCGACTGGGGCGCAGCAGTTGCAGCAGGCCGGCCAGCAGCCAGACGATGCAGACCAGGGCGACCATCAGCACGCTGGGTAGTTCGTCGTGGTACTGCGGGTGGCGGGCCTGCATGAACACCAGGCCGGCCAGCGCGCTGCTGCCCAGCAGCAGGTTGAGTGCGCCGTTGAGTTTCAGCGCAATCAGCTTGCGTTGTTGCAGCGCGCGGCCGATGGCGTCGGCCATCAACAGGGCCAGGGGGGCGAAGCAGGGCATGATGTAGGTCGGCAGCTTGCCCTTGGCCAGGCTGAAGAACAGGAAGGGCATGACGAACCACAGCAGCAGGAATACCAGCCTGGAATCACGCCAGCCCTGCAGGCCGTTGCGCAGCGCCGGGAAGATCAGCACCGCCCAGGGCAGTGCGCTGGCGAACAGCAATGGCACGAAGAACCAGATCGGTCGGCCGTGCTGTGCGTCTTCCCCGGCGAAGCGGCGAATGTGTTCATGCCAGAAGAAGAAGTCCCAGAAGTCCTGTTCGCGGGCGTGGATCAGCAGCACCCAGGGTGCGGCGACCAGTACGGCGACCAGCACCGCCAGGGGCCCGTAGCGCAGCAGTTCGCCGAAGCGCTTCTGCAGCACGGCATAGGGCAGACCGACGAGCACCGGCAGGAGGAAGGCCAGGAAGCCCTTGGTCATGAAGCCGAAGGCGCAGGCGGCGCCCAGCAGACTCCAGGCGGCGAAGCGTCCACGGGTGGTTCTGGCGTCGAAGGCGAACCACAGGGCACCGAGGCTGAGGTTCACGCAGAAGGTGAACTGCGGGTCGAGGTTGGCGTAGCCGGCCTGCCCGGCGATCAGCCCGAAGCTCAGGTACAGCAGGCCCGCGGCCCAGGTGCGGCGCGGGTCGTTCCACAACCGGCGGGCGAGCAGGATGACCAGCAGGGTACTCAGTGCAGTCACCAGCGCCGAGCCGAAGCGCACGCCGAACAGGTTCTGCCCGAACACGGCCTGGCTGGCGGCGGTCAGCCAGTAGCCGCCGGTGGGCTTCTCGAAGTAACGCAGGCCGAGCAGGTGCGGGGAAACCCAGTCGCCGCTCTGCAGCATGGACTGGCTGATCTGCGCATTGCGCGACTCGTCGGGAATCCACAGCCCGTGGAAGGCCATCGGCAGCAGGATGCACAGTACGAAGGCGGCTAGCAGGGACGGGTAGGCCAGGCGCTTCATGCGTGCTGCACCCCCAGCCAGCCTTCGCGGCCGGCCAGTTCGCCGCGTACCAGGCTGGCGACGGGCAGGGTGGTCGGGTCGTCCGGCAGCAGCCGGCCCAGCGGAACGAAGCGGATGCCGCCGGCCCGTGTCTGGGCCAGCAAGCGGCGGAAGTCGTGGGCCATGAGAATGCCCTCGACCTCGGCGTGAATGGTGTACACGTTCAAGGCGTCCATGTCGAAGCGGGAAAGGATGTAGTCATTGAAGGCGGAAGGCGCGACCTGTGGACCGACGACTTCGTCGAAGGTCGGCATGTCCACCGGAATCTGCGGGGTACCGGCACGACCGTCGGCCAGGCGCGGGCGGAACAGCGAGCGCCCGCGGCAATCGCTGTTGTAGCGAAAGCCGAAGCGCTCCTTGGCTTCCACGGTGCGCTCGTCGGCGCGCCAGCCGGCCACCGCCGAACACTCCACCGGGTTGCCGAGGATGTCGGCGAGGGTATCCACGCCACGGCGGATCTGCTGCTCCAGTTGCTGCGCGCTCCAGCGGCCGGCGTTGGCCTGCCAGCCGTGGTGGTCCCAGGCGTGCAGGCCGACTTCGTGGCCGGCGTCCTGGGCGCGTCGCATCAGATGGCCCAGGTCGCGGCCGATCGGCTTGCCCGGCCAGGCGGTGCCGGCCAGGAGGATGTCCCAGCCATAGAGTCCGGCGGCGTTGGAACGCAGCATCTTCCACAGGAACTGCGGGCGGATCAGGCGCCACAGGTGCCGGCCCATGTTGTCGGGGCCGACGCTGAAGAAGAAGGTCGCCTTGACGTCGGCTTCCTCGAGCATGTCCAGCAACCGGGGCACGCCATCACGGGTGCCACGGTAGGTGTCGACGTCAATGCGCAGTCCCGCTCTCATCAGGCGATGCTTTTCTTCAGCGGGAAGGCGTGGGGCACACCGCCGGCGCGTTCGGCCAGGGCTTCGCGGAGGAAGAAGTCCAGGGTCTTGCCGATGGTCTCGGCCAGTTCCACGCTCGGCTGCCAGTTCAGCAGACGACGGGCGTTCTCGATGCTCGGCTTGCGGTGCGACACGTCCTGGTAGCCGTCGCCGTAGAAGCTGTGGCTTTCCACTTCGCGGAAGCCGGCGAAGGGCGGGAACTGGTCGCGCAGCGGGTGGGCCTCGAACTGGCGCAGCAGCTCTTCGCCCAGCTGGCGGATGCTGGCTTCGTTGTCGGGGTTACCGATGTTGACGATCTGCCCGTCGCAGCGGCTGCCCTCGTTGTCGATGATGCGCGCCAGCGCTTCGATGCCGTCGTCCACGTCGGTGAAGCAGCGCTTCTGCTCGCCACCGTCGACCAGGCGGATCGGGGTGCCTTCCACGAGGTGCAGGATCAGCTGGGTAATGGCGCGGGAGCTGCCGATACGGGCGGAATCCAGGCGGTCCAGGCGCGGGCCCATCCAGTTGAACGGACGGAACAGGGTGAACTTCAGGCCCTTCTGGCCGTAGGCCCAGATGACGCGGTCGAGCAGTTGCTTGGACACCGAGTAGATCCAGCGCTGCTTGTTGATCGGGCCGACGATGAGATTGGAGGTGTCCTCGTCGAAGTTGGCGTCGGCGCACATGCCGTACACCTCGGAAGTGGACGGGAAGATCACGCGCTTGTTGTATTTGACGCAGTAGCGGACCAGCTTGAGGTTTTCCTCGAAGTCCAGCTCGAACACGCGCAGTGGGTTGCGGGTGTATTCGATGGGCGTGGCGATGGCCACCAGCGGCAGGACCACGTCGCACTTCTTGATGTGGTACTCGATCCACTCGGTGTGGATGCTGATGTCGCCTTCGACGAAGTGGAAGTCCGGGTTGCCCTTCAGGCGCTCGATGGCGTCGGAGCCGATGTCCAGGCCGTAGACCTCGTAGTTGCCGTCACGCAGCAGGCGCTCGGAGAGGTGGTTGCCGATGAAACCGTTGACGCCGAGGATCAGCACACGGGTCTTGCGCTTGGGCTTGCCGGCGGCGCCGTGCAGGCGCGAGCCATCCACCAGGCCCATCTCGCGGGCCAGTTGCGGGCCGGCGAGGAACAGGCCGCTGTCATTCTGCTGGCCGGAGAGGATTTCCAGCGAGTCTTCGCCGCAGGCAATGCGCAGAGGATCGACCGAGAGCACCGAGCCAGGCGCCATGCCGTTGTTGCCGGCCGCGACGCGCGAGCTCCAGACGATCAGCTTGCGATCGCCCACCGGGGCGAAGGCGCCGGGGTAGGGCTGGGTCACGGCGCGCACCAGGTTGTGCAGCTCGCGCGCCGGGCGTTTCCAGTCGAGCTGGCCATCCGCCGGGGTACGGCGACCGAAGTAGCTGGCGCGGGATTCGTCCTGGGCGACTTCCTGCAGCTCGCCGCGAGCCAGGCGCGGCAGGGCGGCGGCGAGCAGCTCGCGGGTGGCTTCACGGAGCTTGCCGTGCAGGACCAGGGCGGTGTCGTCGGCGCCGATGGCAACGCTCTGCTGGGCGAGGATGCCGCCGGCATCGGCGCGCTTGACCATGCGGTGCAGGGTCACGCCGGTCTCGGTTTCGCCGTTGACCAGCACCCAGTTGGCCGGGGCACGGCCACGGTAGCGCGGCAGCAGCGAGCCATGCAGGTTGTAGGCGCCCCTGGCGGCGCAGGCCAGCAGCTCTTCGCTGAGCAGGTGGCGGTAGTAGAAGGAAAAGATGTACTGCGGCTGCAGCTCACGGATGCGTGCGACCCACAGCGGGTGGTTGACGTCTTCCGGGGCGTGCACCGGAATGCCCAGGCGCGCGCAGAGCTGCGCCACGGAGCCATAGAAGCGGTTTTCCTTCGGATCGTCGGCGTGGGTGAAGACGGCGTCGATCTGGTAACCGGCGGCAAGCAGGGCCTCGATGCCGGCGCAGCCGAAGTCGTGGTAGGCGAAGACGATGGTCTGCTGGGTCATGGCTGGATGGACTCGAAAGAAGGGGAAGAAGCGGTGATCGGGGCGCGCGGCGTCTCGGTGCGGACGATGCGCTCGATGAAGAAGCGGGGGCGGGCGCGCACGTCGTTGTACATGCGCCCCAGGTACTCGCCGAGCAGGCCCATGCCGACCAGCTGCACGCCGGTGAACATGAACAGCACGGCGAACAGCACGAACACCCCGTGGCCGGCCCAGGCGGCGCCGAACAGCAGGCGCAGCACCAGCAGCATCAGGGCGAAGGCGAAGCCGGCCATCGCCATGCCGCCGCCGACGAAGGACAGCAGGCGCAGCGGCGAGGTGGTCATGCAGGTGACCAGGTCGAACATCAGGTTGATCAGGCGCAGGAAGTCGTACTTCGACTCGCCGTGCTCGCGCTCGGCGTGGGCGACGAGGATCTCGCTGGTGTGGCGGGCGAAGCTGTTGGCCAGAATCGGGATGAAGGTGCTGCGCTCGCGGCAGGCGAGCATCGCCTTGACGATGCTCGAGCGATAGGCGCGCAGCATGCAGCCGTAGTCGTTCATCGCCACGCCGGTGGAGCGCTGCACGGCGAGGTTGATCAGTTTCGACGGCCAGCGGCGCAGGGCGGAGTCCTGGCGCTGCTGGCGCACGCTGCCGACCACGTCGTAGCCCTTGGCGGCCTCGGCCACCAGGCGCGGGATTTCTTCCGGCGGGTTCTGCAGGTCGGCGTCGAGGGTAATGACCAGGTCGCCCTGGCACTGCTCGAAGCCGGCCATGATCGCCGCGTGCTGGCCGTAGTTGCGGTTGAGGATCACCGCCAGCACATGGCTGCCCGGCGCCTGCGCGGCTTCCTGCAGCAGGTCGGCGGAGCTGTCGCGGCTGCCGTCGTCGATCAGCACGATCTCGTAGTCGCGGCCCAGCTGTTCGCAGGCGGCGGTGGTCCGGCGCAGCAGCTCGGGCAGGCTGGCCTCTTCGTTGTACACCGGGATGACGATGGACACGCGATGGATCGGATAGGGTTTCACGGTGGCGTTACCGAAGCAGGGTTTCGATGGCGTCGACCACACGGTCCTGGTCGGCCTGGGTCATGTCGGGGAACAGCGGGATGGAGACGATCCGCGAGGAGTTCCACTCGGTGTTGGGCAGTTGCACGCGCGGGTAGCGCTGGCGGTAGTAGCTGTGCAGGTGGCTACCGATGAAGTGGATGCCGCTGCCGATGCCGCGCTGCTGCAGGCCCTGCATGAAGGCTTCGCGGTCGATGCCGCAACGCTCCTGGTCGATGCGCAGGACGTACAGGTGCCAGGCGTGATGCTGCGGGTAGTCCGGCACCGCCAGCGGTTGCACGGGCAGGTGCGCCAGGCGTTCGGCGTAGCCCGCGGCCAGTTCGGCGCGGCGGGCGTTGATCGCATCGAGCTTGGGCAGCTGGACCAGGGCGATGGCGGCGTTGATGTCCGTGAGGTTGTACTTGAAGCCCGGCTCCACCACCTGTGCCTGCGGCTTGCGGCCGTGGGTCAGGCGGTCGTAGGCATCGACGCCCAGGCCGTGGAACTTCAGGGTGCGTACGCGATTGGCCAGGACTTCGTCATCGGTGACGAACATGGCGCCCTCGGCGCAGGTGAGGTTCTTGATCGCGTGGAAGGAGAAGATCGCGGTGCCACGCTGGCCTACCGGGCGGCCACGGTAGAAGGTACCGGCAGCGTGGGCGGCGTCTTCGATCACGGGGATGCCATGGCGCAGGGCGAGCTCGTCGATCGGGTCCATGTCGCAGGCGGCGCCGGCGTAGTGCACCGGGATGATGGCTCGGGTACGCGGGGTGATCGCGGCCTCGATGCGGGCGGCGTCGGTCATCAGGGTGTCACGGTCGACGTCGACGAACACCGGGGTGGCGCCCAGCAGGCTGATCATGTTGACGGTCGAGACCCAGGTCTGCGACGGGGTGATCACCTCGTCACCCGGGCCGATGCCCAGGGCCAGCAGCGCCAGGTGCATGCCGCCGGTAGCGGAGGACAGCGCGACGGCGTGGCGGCAGCCGATCGACTGGGCGAACTGTTGCTCCAGTTCTGCGTTCTTCGGCCCGGTGGTGATCCAGCCCGAGCGCAGGACTTCATTGACTGCCTGGATCTCCTCCTCGCCGATGCTGGGGCGGGAGAAGGGGAGGAAGGGCATTTCCATGTGGTGTTCCAAAGGCCGTCACGGCTCTGTCAGGGGGTGAGAGAACGCTACGGGGGAGATCGTTAAGAAGCCGTTAAGTGGATGTCGTGATTCCGTTCGTCGGTCGAATTGCGACGTGTCGCACCTGAAGGTGAGGAGTCACTTGAGTGAACGGTCTGAAAACGACATGGCTGATGTCGGAAAACGCTGTTGAACACTCGTTCATCCTTGGCTATGGTGGCCCAACGCTCCTGCGGACCCTTCTGCAGGACATTCCGTCATTCGGATGAGGCCCTTGCATGCGTTATTCGTCGCTTGTGGACAGGATGGTCGGACCCGGCGTGGCCGCCTGGGACATTCACTACGCCGCCATTGCCGCCCAGCGAGCTGGCCGCGACGTGATAGTGCTCAGCGTCGGCGACCCCGATTTCGCAACCCCGGACTTCATCACCGATGCCGCCGTTGCCGCGTTGCGCGACGGCGACACCCATTACAGTGACGTCGCCGGCAAACCCGCACTGCGCCGGGCTATTGCGGCGTTGCATGAGCGGCGTTTCGGCCAAAAGGCCGGGCCCGAAAACGTCATCGTCGTCGCCGGTGCTCAAAACGGCCTGTTTGCCGCCGCGATGTGCCTGCTGGAGAAGGGCGACGAGGTCATCACCTTCGACCCGGTCTACGTCACCTACGAAGCCACGCTGAAAGCCACCGGCGCCGTGCTGGTCGGGGTGCCGACCCGTCCGGAAAACGGCTTCCGCCCGCTGGCCACCGATATCGTCGCAGCGATCACCCCGCGCACGAAGGCGATCTTCCTCGCCAACCCGAGCAACCCGACCGGCGTCGTGCTGGACCGCGACGAGCTGCTGGCCATTGCCGCGCTGGCGGAGGCCCACGACCTCTGGGTGGTAGTGGACGAGGTCTACGAGGGCCTGACCTTCGAGCGCGAACACCAGAGCTTCGCCGCGCTACCCGGCATGGGCGAGCGCACCCTGAGCATCGGCAGCCTGTCGAAATCTCACGCCATGACCGGCTGGCGCGCTGGCTGGATAGTCGCCAACCCGACGCTGGTCGGGCACCTGGAAAACCTCGCGCTGAACATGTTCTACGGCCTGCCGGGCTTCGTGCAGGAAGCCGCCCTCGCGGCGGTGGAGCGTCACGACGAGGTTGTCACGACAATGCGCGAGATCTACCGCCGCCGCCGCGACCTGGTGGTCGCCGCGCTGAGCGATTGCCCGCGGGTGAAGGTGCTGTCGCCCGAAGCCGGCATGTTCGTCATGGTCGACGTGCGCGATACCGGCCTCAGCTCGCTGGACTTCTCCTGGCAGCTGTTCCACGCCACCGGTGTCTCGGTGCTCGACGCGGCGGCCTTCGGCCCGCAGGCGGAGGGCTTCGTGCGGCTGTCCTTCGGCCTGAGCGACGAGAGCATGGCGGAGGCCTGTGCGCGGATCATCCGCTTTGTCGAATCCCTTCCGGCGAAGGCCAACTCCGTAGGAGCGGACTCCGTCCGTGATGTGCCCCGTGCCGAGGCGGGTCGCGGGCATGGCCCGCTCCTGCAGGACGTGCAGGCGCAGTCCAGACCGGTGATCGAGGTTCGGGATATCCACAAGCGCTTCGGCGACTTCGAGGTGCTCAAGGGTGTGTCGCTGTCGGCTCGTGAGGGCGAGGTGATCTCGCTGATCGGCGCCAGCGGCTCGGGCAAGAGCACCCTGCTGCGCTGCATCAACATGCTGGAGATTCCCAACCAGGGCTCGGTCACCGTCAATGGCGAGACCATCGGCCTGACCCAGAACCGTCATGGCGAGCCGATGGTGGCCGACCAGAAGCAGCTCACCCGCATCCGCTCGCAGCTGGGCATGGTGTTCCAGAGCTTCAACCTGTGGCCGCACCGCACCGTGCTGGAGAACCTGATCGAGGCGCCGACCTTCGTCCTCCACGAGAGCAAGGCCGAGGCCCGCGAGCGCGCCGAGGCGCTGCTGGAGCGCGTCGGCCTGGCCGAGAAGCGCCACGAGTACCCGGCCTTTCTTTCCGGCGGCCAGCAGCAGCGCGTGGCCATTGCCCGCGCGCTGGCCGTGCGGCCGAAAGTGATGCTGTTCGACGAGCCGACCTCGGCGCTGGACCCGGAGCTGGTGGGCGAAGTGCTGAAGGTGATCCGCTCGCTGGCGGAGGAGGGGCGGACCATGATCCTGGTCACCCACGAGATGGCTTTCGCCCGCGACGTATCCAGCCATGTGGCGTTCCTCCACAAGGGCCTGATCGAGGAGGAGGGCACCGCCGAGGAGGTCTTCTCGCGGCCGCGCAGCGAGCGCTGCCGGCAGTTCGTCAACGCGCACCAGAATCGCTGACCGATGCCGCGCTGTCGGCGCATCGATGAGCGTGACCCAACACTAAGTAAAACAATGCAGGGGATCACGATGAACAAGAAAGGTCTGTGCAATCTGATGGTGGGTGCGGCGATGCTGGTGGCCGGCGTGGCGAGCGCCCAGGCCGAGACGATCCGTTTCGCCCTGGCCGCCGAGCCCTATCCGCCGTTCTCGCAGAAGCAGCCCGATGGCAGCTGGGTCGGCTTCGAGCCGGACCTGATCCACAAGGTCTGCGCCGAGATGAAGGCGACCTGCGAGATCGACGAGGTAGCCTGGGACGGCATCATCCCGGCGCTGCTGGCGAAGAAGATCGACGTGATCTTCAACTCCCTGTCGATCACCGATGAGCGCGAGAAACAGATCGCCTTCAGCCGCCCCTACTACGACACCCCGGTGGCCGTCGCCGCGCCCCAGGCGGTGGACGTGCAGATCAGCCCCGAGGGCCTGAAGGGCAAGACCATCGGCGTGCAGATATCCACCGTCAGCTCCAACTACCTCAAGCAGTACTACGAGAAGATCGCCGACGTGCGCTACTACGACACCCAGGATTCGGTGAACGCCGACCTGGTGGCCGGGCGCATCGACCTGATGATGGCCGACGGCATCGCCGTGGCGTCCTTCGTCAAGTCGCCGGACGCCCAGGCGGCCGGCATCGTCAACAAGGGCGAGGTGAAGTACGACCCGCTGTTCGGCCGCGGCGTCGGCGCCGGCATGCGCAAGGGCGATACCGAGCTGAAGGCGAAGATGGACGAGGCCATCGGCAAGCTGCTCGCCAGCGATGACTACAAGGCGCTGTCGGACAAGTACTTCGGCATGAGCGTCGCGCCCAAGCAGTGATCCCGGCGTGAGCCGTCCCCGTGCCCGCTGCGGGCACGGGGACGACCCTGAGCCTCCCTCCTGGAGACGGCCATGCAAAGCATCTTCGACCTGATCGGCTTCGGCCCCACCGGCTGGGGCCCGGCCCTGCTCAAGGGGCTACTGGTCACCCTGCAGATTTCCGTCGGCGCCTTCCTCGTCGGCCTGCTGATCGGCCTGGCCGCGGCCAGCGCCAAGATCGGCGGACCGCGCCCGCTGGCGATACTCGCGCGTGGTTACACCACGCTGTGCCGGGCGGTGCCGGAGCTGCTGCTGATCCTGCTGCTGTTCTACGTCGGCTCCATGGGCCTGAACCAGTTCTTCGAATGGCTCGGCTATGGCCAGGTGAAGCTCAACGGCATGATGGTGGCCATCGTCGTGCTCGGCCTGGTGCAGGGCGCCTACGCCTCGGAAATCTTCCGTGGTGCCATCCAGTCGATCCCCTATGGCCAGATCGAAGCGGCGCGCGCCTACGGCATGCACGGCTTCGGCCTGTTCCGCCGGGTGACCCTGCCGATGATGGCGCCCAACGCGCTGGCCGGCATGGCCAACCTGTGGGTCAACCTGATCAAGGACAGCGCGCTGATCAGCGTGGTGGGCACCAACGAGCTGCTCTACACCGCCAAGCAGGCCGCCGGTTCGACCCGTCACTACCTGACCTTCTACCTCACCGCGGCGGCGCTGTATTACGTGCTCACCGTGCTTTCCAACCTGTTCGCGGGCTACCTGGAGCGGCGCTTCCGCCGCTGGATTCCGGCGGTCTGAACGAGGCGCGGCGATGAACGAACACTGGCTATTCGTCTATGGGGCCCTGCTGCTCAAGGGCCTAGGCACCACCCTGGTGATCCTGCTGATTTCCGCCACGCTGGGCTTCGTGCTGGCGCTGGGTGTGGCGCTGGCGCGGATGTCGCGCAACTTCCTGGTCTCGCGCCTGGCGCTGGCGTACACCAGCGTGATTCGCGGCACGCCGCTGCTGGTGCAGATCTACATCTTCTACTACGGCCTGGGCAGCCTGTTCGCGCAGTTCCCGCTGATCCGCGGCAGCTTCCTCTGGCCGTACCTGCGCGATGGCTTCTGGTACATCGTCATCGCGCTGATCCTCTCGGTCGGCGCCTACGTCGGCGAGGTGGTCCGCGGCGGTCTCAAGGCGGTACCGCGCGGCGAACTGGAGGCCGCTTCGGCATTCGGCATGAACCGCACGCTGGTGCTCTACCGCGTGTGGTTGCCGCGGGCGATTCGCCTGCTGCTGCCGACGCTGGCGGGGGAAAGCGTGATGCTGCTCAAGTCCACCGCGCTGGCTTCCACCATCGCCGTGGTCGACCTGCTCGGCGCCGCCAACGTGGTGCGTGCGCAGACCTTCCAGATCTATGAGCCGCTGCTGCTGGTGGCGGCGATCTATGTCTGCCTGACCTTCATCATCGAAGCGCTGTTTGCCTTGCTGGAGCGCGCCACCCCGGTTCGCCGCGAGCAGAAGACGACGCAGCGTTCATGGCTGGGCAAGCGCCGTGCAAGAACGGCAGTTTGAGTGATTACGCGTAGGCACCTCGGCGCAGTCCCTCTACCCAGCAACGGCTGAGCTCGAGGCCGTCGGCGGCGCTGAAGGTCGAGGGGTTCAGGCACCACTCCAGCCACAGTCCGTCGAGCATGGCGGAGAGACCGATGGCGGCGAGTCGCGGGCGCGCCACGCTGAAACCCTCGGCGCTGGCGAGTTCGCTGATGAGCTTTTCCAGGATCGCGAGGTAGCTGTGGTAGCCGCGCTCGTGTGCCTCGTTCACTGGCGGCGAGTGGCGGATCAGGCTCCAGAACACGACCCAGGGGCTGAGCAGATCGGGGTCCAGCACCTGGGGCGAGAAGGACCCGGTGAGGAAGGCTTCCATGCGCACGGCCGGGTCGTTGCCGACCGCGTCGACCTGCCGGTAGAGCGCCTGGGTCACCTCGCTGGCGAGGGTTTCGTAGGCCTGGGCGACCAGCGCGTCGATGCTGCCGAAGTGGTGGTTCACCAGGCCCACGGCGACGCCGGCTTCCTTGGCGATGCGACGCACCGAGATGCCTGCGTGGCCATCGGCGACCAGGCACTTGAGGCAGGCGCGCACGAGGTGGTCGCGGCGTTCCTCGGGTGTGGCGCGCTGGGCTTTCTGGCGGGGGGTATCCAAGGGCGGGCGTCCTGTGTTGCGGGGTGCCGGCAAGCGGCGAACGGTTTCGATACTAGGAGGCGCCGGGGAAGATTTCCATGGGCGATTCGGACAAGAGGAGAGGGCAAATGATCGAGGACGTATCCTTCAGCGTACCGGGTGATTCCGGTGCCGAGCTGCGCGTGCGCGCCTGGCGTATCGACGGCGGCAGGCCGGGGCCGAAGGTGCACCTGCAGGCCGGCGTACATGCCGATGAAATCGCCGGGATGCTGGTGCTTCACGAGCTGCTGCCACGCCTGCGCGATGCCGCCGAACGCGGTGCGCTCAACGGCAGCGTGACGGTGGTGCCGCAGGCCAATCCCATCGGCATCGGGCAGTTCCGCCAGGGGCGGATTCTCGGTCGGAACCACGACGCGACCTCGCGCAATTTCAATCGTGGCTTCATCGCCTCGGCGGCCGCCAGCGGCACCCTGGATAACCTCACGCTGTGGCAGAAACGCGTGGCAGAACTGGCCGCGCCTGCGGACATCGTGCTCGACCTGCACACCGATGACGAGGCGCTGCAGTACGTCTACCTCCACGAGTGCTTCTGGCCTGCCGCGCAGGACCTCGCTGCCGCCCTTCGCGCGGAGCTGGCGATCATCTGGGAAGGCGATGGCGATGGGGCGTTCGAAGAGGTGGTGATCGCCCCGTGGCTGGCCGAACAGCGCTTCGCCGGGCGATTGGTGGCAACCGTCGAACTGCGCGGCCAGGGCGACGTCAGCGATGCGCTGGCACAGCAGGATGCCGATGGTCTTTACCGTTTCCTGGGCGCCCGTGGCGTGGTGAGCGATGCCGGGCCGTTGCCGGAGTGGAAGGGAGTTGCCACGCCCATGGGCTTCATGGAAACCGTGTTCGCCCCGGCGGCTGGCGTGCTGGTTTTCGAACGCGAGCTGGGCGAGTACATCGAGGCGGGCGAGCGCTTCGCGCGCATCATTGCCCGTCCCGGCGACGCCAGCAGCGAGCACATCCTGCGCGCACCGCAGAGTGGGCTGCTTGCCACACGCTATCGCGACCGGCTGATCCCGCAGGGCGCCATCGCCGCCAAGCTGACCGGCAGCGCGACTTCCAGCACCTGGAGTTCCGGCGCACTCGATCCGTAACGCCGAATGGCAGTTCGGCACCCACAAAAACGCCCGCACAAGGCGGGCGTTTTCGTGAGCGGCGAACTCAGTGGTGTTCGCGGGTGGCGCGGAAGGTGATGTCCGGCCAGCGCTCTTCCATCAGGCTCAGGTTCACGCGGGTCGGGGCCAGATAGGTGAGGTGGCCGCCGCCGTCGACGGACAGGTTCTCGAAGGCCTTGTCCTTGAACTCCTTGAGCTTCTTCTCGTCCTTGCACTCGATCCAGCGCGCGGACCAGACGTTGATCTGCTCGTAGGCGCACTCGACCTTGTATTCCTCCTTCAGGCGGCTGGCGACGACGTCGAACTGCAGCACGCCGACGGCGCCGAGGATGATGTCGTTGTTGCGCTCGGGGAAGAACACCTGGGTGGCGCCTTCCTCGGCCAGTTCCTGCAGGCCCTGGCGCAGCTGCTTGGACTTGAGCGGGTCCTTCAGGCGCACGCGGCGGAACAGTTCCGGGGCGAAGTGCGGGATGCCGGTGAAGCCCAGCGCCTCGCCTTCGGTGAAGGTGTCGCCGATCTGGATGGTGCCGTGGTTGTGCAGGCCGATGATGTCGCCGGCGAAGGCCTCTTCCAGCTGCTCACGCTCGCTGGAGAAGAAGGTCAGCGCGTCGGCGATCTTCACGTCCTTGCCCAGGCGCACATGGCGCATCTTCATGCCCTTCTCGTACTTGCCCGAGCAGATGCGCATGAAGGCGATGCGGTCGCGGTGCTTCGGGTCCATGTTTGCCTGGATCTTGAACACGAAGCCGGAGAACTTCTCCTCGGTCGGTGCCACGGTGCGCTCGTGGGCGCCACGCTCCAGCGGTTGCGGAGCCCAGTCGACGATGCAGTCGAGCACCTGGTCGACGCCGAAGTTGCCCAGCGCGGTACCGAAGAACACCGGGGTCATCTCGCCCTTGAGGAAGGCGTCCTTGTCGAACTCGTGGCAGGCGCCCTGCACCAGCTCCAGCTCTTCGAGGAAGTTGTCGTAGAGGTCGCCCAGGTGCGCGCGTGCTTCGTCCGAGTCGAGCTTGTCGATGACCTTGGTCTCGATGCGCTCGTGGCCGTGGCCCGGCACGTAGACGATGATCTTGTCCTGGGCGAGGTGGTACACGCCCTTGAAGTCGCGGTAGCAACCGATCGGCCAGGTGATCGGCGCGGCCTTGATCTTCAATACCGCTTCGATTTCGTCGAGCAGCTCGATCGGGTCGCGGATGTCGCGGTCGAGTTTGTTGATGAAGCTGACGATGGGCGTATCGCGCAGGCGGCAGACTTCCATCAGGGCAATGGTACGCGGCTCTACACCCTTGCCGCCGTCGAGGACCATCAGCGCCGAGTCCACCGCGGTCAGGGTGCGGTAGGTGTCTTCGGAGAAGTCTTCGTGGCCGGGGGTGTCGAGCAGGTTGATCATGTGCTCGCGGTAGGGGAACTGCATCACCGAGGTGGTGATGGAGATGCCGCGCTGCTTCTCCATCTCCATCCAGTCGGAGGTGGCGTGGCGGTCGGACTTTCGCGACTTCACGGTACCGGCGACGGCAATCGCCTTGCCCATCAGCAGGAGCTTCTCGGTAATGGTGGTCTTACCGGCGTCGGGGTGGGAAATGATCGCGAACGTGCGGCGCTTCGCGACTTCGGCGGCTTGGATGCTCATGGATGGGTGCCTGGTCGATTCGGTGAAGACGGGCGGCGAGCGGCCCGAAAAACGCGGGATTATAGCCTGATTCGAGGCGTCGCCGGCAGACCCGGCGACGCAAGGTGCTTGGCCTTTGATGGGGCCTTCAGTGGTGGCTGTCGGCGACGGGCTCGGCGCCTTTGTAGATGCGCCGCACCAGCGGACCGATGGACAGGCCCTGGAGCAGGATCGACACCAGCACCACCACGTAGGTCAGGCTGAGGATCAGGTCGCGCTGCTCGCCCAGCGGCAGGGACAGCGCCAGGGCTACCGAGACGCCGCCACGCAGGCCACCCCAGACGAGGATGCGGATGGTGCCGGCAGGTACCTGGCGGCGGCCGTTTTCCCGCTGGCGCAGCACGAGGATGGCCGGGGCGACGGTGAGCAGGCGCGAGATCAGCACCGCGCCGCCGAGGACGAAGGCAGCGACCACGTGCAGCCAGTTGAATGGCAGCAGGAGCAGCTCCAGGCCGATCAGGGCGAACAGCAGGGCGTTGAGGATCTCGTCGATCAGCTCCCAGAACTTGTCGATGTAGCGCCGCGTCTCGTCGGACATGGCGTACTGCCGCGCCTGGTTGCCGATGATCAGGCCGGCCACCACCATGGCGATCGGCGCCGACACGTGCAGCCGTGCCGCCAGTGCTGCGCCGCCGATGACCAGGGCCAGGGTCAGCATGACTTCCACCTGGTACTGGTCGATGCCACGCATCATCAGGAACACCCCGTAGCCCAGCGCTGCGCCGAACAGGATGCCGCCGATGGCCTCCTGCACGAACAGCCAGGCGATGGAGGACACGGTGGGTGTCTCGCCGGCCAGCAGGATGCCCAGCAGGATGGTGAAGACCACCACGGCGGTGCCGTCGTTGAACAGCGACTCGCCGACGATGGTGGTGGCCAGCGGCTTGGGCGCGCCGGCGGACCTGAGGATGCCCAGCACCGCGATGGGGTCGGTGGGCGAGATCAGCGCGCCGAACAGCAGGCAGTAGATGAAGTCCACGTGCCAGCCGAAGAGGGCGAAGGTGTAGTAGGCCAGGTAGCCGATCACCGTGGTGGCGATCAGCACGCCGAAGGTGGCCAGAAGGCCGATGGGCCACTTGTAGTTGCGCAGGTCGGCGAGGTTCACGTGCAGCGCGCCGGCGAACAGCAGGGCGGGCAGGAACCAGGTCATCAGCACGTCGGAGAAGTCGATGCGGCTGATGATCTGCTGCATCTCGACTTCCAGGACCGGATAGCCGAGCAGCGACATGCCCTGGGCGATGAAGGAGAACACCAGGGCGGTGGCCATGACACCGATGGTCGGCGGCAGGCGGATGAAGCGGTAGTTGACGTAGGTGAGCAGGGTGGTCAGCGCGATGAACGCCGCAGCCAGATCAAGCATGGTGAAGGATCTCCGTGGTAGGCAAGACGCCGGCCCCGAGTGACCTATCCATGGGTCGGGGGCACGCGAAAGGAACCCGATGATAACCGCTGAGCGAAACCGCGTGCGTGTTCGCCGGGCGCATTCGGCGTTGGGCAAGTGCACCTGGGCGATGGTTCAGCCGGGTCGACGGTTTTTTTGAAAAAAACTTTGTCGCCCACAGCCCCCGGACCATGGGGGCTGACGCCGGTTTCGACTGCGCGCGATGGCACAAAGATGGCAATTTTATTGAACGGATGGGCACGGACGGGGGTCCATCCCTTCGCGACGGTAATCCGCAAACGCATGCGCAAGTGCTTGATTCCCGTCGCGTTTAATCGCGGTCCCAGATGGGTTTCTGGACGGGATCGAGCGTCAAGTGAGCGGGGCGATGCCAGTCGCCGCGCACCCGAAGGGAGTCCCCCAACCATGGTGAAAACCACCACGGGCAAGGCCCTGTTCGGCGTCTGCTTTGCAGTCGTTGTTCTGGCTTTGCTGATCCACTGGATCACCCCCGCCACCTTGTGGCAGTACCGCGAAGACCTGCTGTTCTACCTGCAGGCGCACCTGGTTCTGGTGTTCGCATCCATGCTGGCCGCCGTTGCGGTCGGTATCCCCGCCGGCATCCTGCTCAGCCGGCCCGCGCTGCAAGGGCAGGCCGAACGCCTGATGCAGGTGTTCAACGTCGGCAACACCATCCCGCCGCTGGCCGTGCTGGCCGTCGCCCTGGCGATTGTCGGGATCGGCAACGGCCCGGCGATCCTCGCCCTGTTCCTCGCCTCCTTGCTGCCCATCGTGCGCAACACCTACGAAGGCCTGCGCGCCGTGCCGGCCTCGCTCAAGGAAGCGGCCACCGGCATCGGCATGACCCCGCGCCAGGTGCTGCTGCGGGTCGAGTTGCCCAACGCGGTGCCGCTGATCATGGGGGGTGTGCGCATCGCCCTGGCGCTGAACGTGGGTTCCGCGCCGCTGGCCTTCCTGATCGGCGCCAACAGCCTGGGCAGCCTGATCTTCCCCGGCATCGCCCTGGACGACCAATCCAAGCTGCTGCTCGGAGCCGTGTGCACCGCGCTGCTGGCGCTGGTGCTCGATGGCCTGGTGGTGCTGTTCAGCCGGAGCGTGCTGGAGCGGGGGCTGACGCAATGAAGGGACTGGAATTCAAAGGAGCCGGCATGAAACGTCTGCTTGGCGCGCTGGGCTTGCTGCTCGCCGCCGCCACGGGAGCTGCGCACGCGGCCGACGTGATTCGCATCGGCGGCAAGCCGTTCACCGAACAGCGCATCCTCACCGCCATCACCGCGCAGTACCTGCAGAGCAAGGGCTATGAGGTGAAGGTCACCAACGGCCTGGGCAGCACCCTGGCGCGCAGTGCCCAGCAGAGCGGCCAGCTGGACCTGGTCTGGGAGTACACCGGCTCGTCGCTGATCGTCTACAACAAGATCAAGGACAAGCTGGATGCCCAGCAGTCGCTGGCCAAGGTCCGTGAGCTGGACGGCAAGAAGGGGCTGGTCTGGCCCAAGCCCGCACCGTTCAACAACACCTATGCCCTGGCCATGCCTGAGGAGCAGGCCGAGCAACTCGGCGTGCGCACCCTCAGCGACCTGGCGCGGGTGATGAAGGAGCAGGGCGCGAAGAAGACCCACCTGTTCGCCATGGACCCGGAATTCGCCGGGCGCCCCGACGGCCTCGGGCCGATGAGCGAGCTGTACGGCTTGCACTTCACCCGCGACGACGTGCGGCAGATGGATGCCGGACTGGTCTACACCGCGCTGAAGAATCGCCAGGTGTTCGTCGGCCTCGTCTACACCACCGACGGCCGCCTGAAGGACTTCAAGCTGCGCGTGCTGGAAGACGACAAGCACTTCTTCCCTTTCTACAACGCCGCCCCGGTGCTGCGCGCCGATGCGCTGCAGAAGCACCCAGAGCTGAAGACCCTGTTCGAGCCCATCTCCGACCTGCTCGACGACAAGACCATGCAGGCGCTCAACGCCCAGGTCGATATCGAACAGGAGCCGCCGCAGCGCGTAGCGCAGAAGTTCCTGCGCGAGCACGGCCTGCTGGGCGACAAGGCCAAGCCTGTCGAGGAACAACCCGCACAGGAGGAAAACTGACATGGACTTCATGACCGTGATCTCCCGCCTGGACTGGACCCAGGTCGGGCAACTGACGCTGCAGCACCTGATGCTGGTGTCCATCGCCGTGGGCCTGGCGATCATCGTCGGCGTGCCGCTGGGCGTGCTGATGACGCGCTTCCGCTGGCTCGCGGGCCCGCTGCAGGGCGCCGCCACCGTGGTGCTGACCATTCCGTCCATTGCGCTGTTCGGCCTGATGCTGCCGCTCTACTCGAAGATCGGCCAGGGCCTCGGCCCGCTGCCGGCGATCACTGCGGTGTTCCTCTATTCGCTGCTGCCGATCCTGCGCAACACCTACCTCGCGCTGACCAATGTCGAACCCGGCATCCGCGAAGCCGGCAAGGGCATCGGCATGACTTTCTGGCAGCGCCTGCGGATGGTCGACATCCCCATCGCCGTGCCGGTGATCCTCGCTGGCGTGCGCACCGCCGTGGTGATGAACATCGGCGTGATGACCATCGCCGCGGTGATCGGTGCCGGTGGCCTGGGCGTCCTCATCCTCAATTCCATCAGCCAATCCAACATGCCCATGCTGGTGGTCGGCGCCGTGCTGGTGAGCCTCTTGGCCATCGCCGCCGACCTGCTGCTGCAATGGTTGCAGCGTGCGCTCACCCCGAAGGGCCTGCGCCCGCAGACAGGAGACTGAACATGATCGAACTCGACCAACTGACCAAGACCTTCACCCTCAAGGACGGCAAGGAATTCCGTGCTGTGGACAAGGTCAGCCTGACTGTGGAGAAGGGCGAGATCTGCGTGTTCCTCGGCCCCTCCGGCTGTGGCAAGACCACCACGCTGAAGATGATCAACCGGATCATCCAGCCCACCTCCGGGCGCGTGCTGATCGACGGCCAGGACACCGCCGAACTGGACGAGGTGACCCTGCGCCGGCAGATCGGCTACGTGATCCAGCAGATCGGCCTGTTCCCCAACATGACCATCGAGGAAAACATCATGGTCGTGCCGCGCCTGCTCGGCTGGGACAAGCAGAAGTGCAAGGAGAAGGCGCGCGAGCTGATGGCCATGGTCAAGCTCGAGCCCAAGCAGTACCTCTCGCGCTACCCGCGTGAACTGTCCGGCGGGCAGCAACAGCGTATCGGCGTGATCCGCGCGCTGGCGGCCGACGCGCCGCTGCTGCTGATGGACGAGCCGTTCGGTGCGGTGGACCCGATCAACCGCGAGTCGATCCAGAACGAGTTCTTCGAGTTGCAGCGCAAGCTGGGCATGACCGTGATCATGGTCAGCCACGACATCGACGAGGCGATCAAGCTGGGCGACAAGGTGGCGGTGTTCAAGAGCGGCCGCCTGCTCCAGTACGATCACCCGGACACCCTGCTGGCGCACCCGGCGGACGAGTTCGTCAGCGCCTTCACCGGCCAGGACAGTACCCTCAAGCGCCTGCTGCTGGTGCGTGCCGAGGATGCCGCCGACAGCAGCATCGTCACCGCCAACCCGCAGACCAGCGTCGCCGAAGCGCTGGAGAAGATGGAGGAAGACGACCGCCGCTACCTGGTGGTGGTCGACGCCAGCGGCAAGGGGCTGGGCTATGTGCGCCGCAAGGACATGCGCCGCAAGGAAGGCGAGTGCAGCGACTTCCTCAACGAGTTCCGCGTGACCGCCAGCCACGACGAGCACCTGCGCATCCTGTTGTCGCGCATGTACGAGTTCAACAGCTCGTGGCTGCCGGTGCTGGATGCCGAGGGGCAGTTCCTCGGCGAGGTGACGCAGGAGTCGATCGCCGATTACCTGAGCTCGGGTCGCTCGCGTGGACGCAAGACCAACATCGTGTCGCCGGCGGAGGTGGCTCAGGCTTCGTGATCTGACCCGGTAGGAGCGAGCTGGCTCGCTCCTACAAAAACTGCTCCATTGCGCTCGCAAACTCTCCTCTGCACCACCCATCCCGAAACGCTGAACTACCCCCTCTGTCACCGGTCGTTAACTCAGTAGGACGATGATGCAGAAACGCGTCGAAAGCCCCGTTCTGTGCGGTATTCCGTGCATTTTGTTGAGTATCCGAAACAGTCAACCGGCAGTGCGACAAAGGGATGCGAAAAAGCGGCAATTCAGGGTTGAACTCAGGGACTTCAGGTCCTAAAGTTCGCGCCCGAACGTCCATGCTGGAAACGATCCATCCGGCTCAAGTACTGACGACGAGAGGCACCGGCTCCATTGACCGGTACCGGTGATACTCGGCGACATGCCTTGGGAAGTAGGCGAACCAAAGTGGGGAAACGGATTCGACGTTCAGCTTCACCCCTACGAATAACCTGTTCTGCCATTTGGAGTCCCAACCATGTCCATCAAGGTCGAGGATTACTTCGCCCCCGAAACCTTCCAGCGTATGAAGGCGTTTGCCGACAAGCAGGAAACCCCCTTCGTCGTCATCGACAAGCAGACCATTGCCGATGCCTACGACCAGCTGACCGGCTGCTTCCCGTTCGCCAAGATCTATTACGCGGTGAAGGCCAACCCGGCCACCGAGATCACCGAGTTGCTGCGCGACAAGGGTTCGAACTTCGACATCGCCTCCATCTACGAGCTGGACAAGGTGATGAAGACCGGCGTGCGCGCCGAGCAGATCAGCTACGGCAACACCATCAAGAAAGCCCGCGACATTCGCTACTTCTTTGATAAGGGCGTGCGCCTGTTCGCCACCGACTCCGAAGCCGACCTGCGCAACATCGCCAAGGCCGCGCCGGGCTCCAAGGTATACGTGCGTATCCTCACCGAAGGCTCCACCTCGGCCGACTGGCCGCTGTCGCGCAAGTTCGGCTGCCAGTCGGACATGGCCATGGACCTGCTGGTACTGGCCCGCGACCTGGGCCTGGTGCCCTACGGCGTGTCCTTCCACGTCGGTTCGCAGCAGCGCGACATTGGTGTGTGGGACGCGGCGATTGCCAAGGTGAAGGTCATCTTCGAGCGCCTGAAGGAAGAAGACGGCATCGAGCTGAAGCTGATCAACATGGGCGGCGGCTTCCCGGCCAACTACATCGCCAAGACCAACAGCCTGGAAACCTACGCGGAAGAAATCATCCGTTTCCTCAAGGAAGACTTCGGCGACGAGCTGCCGGAAATCATCCTCGAGCCGGGCCGCTCGCTGATCGCCAACGCCGGCATCCTGGTCAGTGAAGTCGTGCTGGTGGCGCGCAAGTCGCGTACCGCCGTCGAGCGCTGGGTGTTCACCGACGTGGGCAAGTTCTCCGGCCTGATCGAAACCATGGACGAGTCCATCAAGTTCCCGATCCATGTGGAGAAAGCGGGCGAGCTGGAAGAAGTGGTGATCGCCGGTCCGACCTGCGACAGCGCGGACATCATGTACGAGCACTACAAGTACGGCCTGCCCCTGAACCTGGCTGCTGGCGACCGCCTGTACTGGCTGTCCACCGGCGCCTACACCACCAGCTACAGTGCGGTGGAATTCAACGGCTTCCCGCCGCTGAAGGCCTTCTACCTGTAAGCCATGCTGCACTGAAAAAGCCCCGCTGATGCGGGGCTTTTTCTTTTCTGGCGGCGTGGACGGGCGATGGACTGAATCCGCTGTGCACTGTTGTCGGAGCGAGCCATGTCCGCGATCGCGCCCATCGGGCGCTCCTGTAGGTTGAATCCATGGGTGGGGCCGAATGAAAAACGCCCCGCAGGGGCGGGGCGTTTCATCGCATCGCGGGAGACTCAACCCTCCTTGGGTTGCGTCTGCACCGGAGCCTGGGCCGTGGCGGGAGCCTCGGCGTCCTTGGCGATTTCCTGTTCCGGCGCGGCCTTGTCCTGCGGCAGCTTGTCGAACTCGTGCAGACCGTCCTTCTTGTACGGGTCGCCGATCCAGCGCGGGGCGGCGGCGAACTGCTCGTTCACCAGGCTCTTGGCCGGTTCGTAACGGTCGTAGCTCAGGCCGGCGAGGTCCGACAGGGTGTGGATCAGGTGCGAGCTGCTGTAGGAGCGGTTGGCCACTGCCTGCAGGTCGCGCGGGTGTTCGGCCTGCCAGCTCGGCGAGGTCCAGACCATGAACGGAATGGTGTACATCGGCCGGGTCGGGTCCATCTCGTTGCGGCCTAGACGGTCGTGGTTGCCCGAACTGTAGACTTCCTCGCCGTGGTCGGAGAGGTAAAGCATGAAGCCGTTGGCGTTGGCCGCCGAATAGCGCTTGATCAGGCTCGACACCACGAAGTCGTTGTAGCGCACCGCGTTGTCGTAGAAGTTGTAGGTCTCCACCTGGTCATCCGACAGCGCCGAGGGGGCGCCCTGGCGGTCCTTGAAGTAGGCGAATTCTTCGGGATAGCGGTAGCGGTAGTCCATGTGCGTGCCCAGCAGGTGGACCACGATGAACTTCTTCTGCGCCGGGTCCTTCAGGGCCTTCTCGAACGGGTCCAGCACCACGCCGTCGTACTGGCTGGCGTTCTGGTTGCGCTGGTTGTTCAGGTACGCCTGCTCGTCCGTCTGCTGGGAGAAGGTGGTGAGCATGGTGTTGCGCTTGGTCATCGTCTGCTGGTTGGTGATCCAGAAGGTCTTGTAGCCTGCCTGTTTCATCAGGTTGATCAGCGACGGATCGGTGAGGAACCTGTCCGGGTTCTGCTCATCGCCGAAGGTGAGGATCTGCTGCATCACCTCGATGGTGTAGGGGCGCGGCGCGACCACATTCTGGAACACGGTCAGGCCCTGGCCGCTGGCGGCGAGGGCGTCGAGGTTCGGCGTGGTGTCGCGGCCGTAGCCGTACAGGTGCATGTGCTGGCGGGTGGTGGATTCGCCCAGCACCAGGACCAGGGTGCGCGGCTCGTTGCCGCTGCTGTCCTTGAGGTTCTGCAGGGGCGGCAGCGAGGCGTTCTGTTGCAGCAGCTTCTGCATGTTGTCCAGCTGCTGGCGGTACTGGACGTAGCCGACCACCAACTGCCACGGTACCGCCGGCTCCATGCGCGACTGCACCTTCTCCACCGCCTGGGCGAAGGTGCGCTCCTGGGTGACCATCTGCTTGTAGAAGGGGTAGAACAGGTTCAGCACGACCAGCAGCACGGCCAGCGGCACACGGGCATAGGCCGGCATGCTGATCGGGCGGATGCGCTTCCACAGCACCACGGCGACCACGCTGTAGGCCAGCAGCGCCAGGCACAGCCAGAGGCTGAAGTACTGGCTGAAGTACTCGCCGGCTTCGGCGGTGTTCGACTCGAACATCACGAAGATGACGCTCTGCGAGAACTCCTGCTTGTAGATGCCGAAGTAGCTCAGGCCCACCAGCGAGGCGCCCCAGAGCACCAGGCCGATGACGGCGGCGATGCCCCTGGTGAAGCGCGGTAGCAGCAGCGGCGGTGCGAGCCACAGGCTGCTGAGGAAGAACGCGTCACGGAAGCCGGCAAAGCCGGTGGTGCCGCTGAACAGGATCAGCGCCTGGGTAACGCCGGAGAAGTACCAGAAGAACAGCAGGAGCCAGCCCAGGGCGGCCCAGTCCACGCGTTTGCGCGCTGCGGGGGATGTGGTGTTCGACACTTGCGCCTCGTCGTTACGTGGCGGCTGCCGAACACTCCGGCAGCCAGGGTAGCCGGCGAAGCTAGCAAAGCGGGCGTGAAAATTACGTCAAGGGGCGTCAGGCGACGCCCATCTGCTCGGCGAGGTGACGCAGGTCCGACTCGTCACCCAGTTCGGCGGCGCGCTGGAAGTAAGCCAGGGTCAGCTCGCGCAGGCTCGGCGGCATGGAGGCCGCCAGCTGCTGGCGGGCCACGCGCAGGAAGTTGAGGTTGCCGCCTTCCAGTGCGCGCTCCAGCCAGATGCGCGCGGCGGGCAGGTCGCCGCGTTCGGCGAGCACCGAGGCGTGGCTGAACTGGCCACGGAAGTCACCGGCCTCGGCCGACCGACGGTACCACTGGTGTGCCGCGTCCAGGTCGCGCGCTACCACCAGGCCTTCTTCGTGGAAGCGCCCGACCAGGTTCATCGACTTGGCGTGACCCAGGGCCGCCGCGCCCTGGTACAGCGCCAGTGCGCGGGCGTCGTCGCGTTCCACGCCGCGGCCGGTGGAGAGCAGGTTGGCGAGGTTGTACATCGCCCAGTCGAGCTTCTGCTGCGCGGCGATGGCGTAATGGCGGGCGGCGCCGGCCTCGTCCTTCGCGCAGCCCCAGCCGTGCTCCAGGCAGCGCCCGAGCATGTTGCGCGCCATGGCGTGGCCACGCTCGGCGGCGATGCCGAACCAGGTCAGGGCAAGGCTGACGTCCTGCTCGATGCCGTGGCCGTCGAGGAGAATCTGCCCGAGCAATGCCTGGGCTTCGAGGTCTCCCTCGCGGGCGCCGGTCACGATCAGGCGGGCGGTCTGTCGCGGGTCATCGGCAAGCTGGCCGGTGAGGTCTTCGACGTTGATTTCTTCGGTGCGACGCAGGACGAAACTCATGGCGGGTCAGACGTCCACCCAGCGGCGCAGCAGGTTGTGGTAGGTGCCGGTCAGCTCGATCAGCGCCGGATGGTCCGGCACGTCGCGGGTCAGCGCCTGGATCGACTGGTCCATCTGGAACAGCAGGGCGCGCTGGCTGTCCTCGCGCACCAGGCTCTGGGTCCAGAAGAACGAGGCGATGCGTGCGCCACGGGTCACCGGGTTGACCTTGTGCAGGCTGGTGGCGGGGTAGAGCACCAGGTCGCCAGCCGGCAGCTTCACCTGCTGGGTGCCGTAGGTGTCCTGGATCACCAGTTCGCCGCCGTCGTAGTCCTCCGGGTCGCTGAAGAACAGCGTCGAAGACACGTCGGTGCGCACCCGCTCGCGGCCGCCCTGGGTGTCGCGCACGGCGTTGTCGATGTGGAAGTCGAACGAGCCGCCGCCGGTGTAGCAGTTGAACAGCGGCGGGAACACCTTGCTCGGCAACGCGGCCGACTGGAACAGCGGGTTGCTCCACAGGCGCTGCAGCATGGCTTCGCCGATCTCGCGGGCCAGCGGGTGGTCCTGCGGCAGTTGCAGGTTGTGCTTGGCGCGGGACGACTGATAACCGGCGGTGACCTTGCCGTCGGCCCATTCGGCCTGTTCCAGGGCGGCGCGGATGCGCGTCACCTCATCGCGGGTGAAGACGCCGGGAATGTGCAGCAGCATGGGCCGGTTCCATCAGTTTCGATAATTTGCCAATGATAATGATTTGCAACATATCGGTACAACCGGCATACCCCTACTTCCGACAGGGAGAAAGTGTAAAAGTTGTAAATCATGTGCGTATGGTAATGAATGTGAATTGATACAAATTCTCAGTTGCAATAAATTGCGCGGCCTTCATGAACCCCTGGGGAGGGAGTTTCGATGTCGCGTCAATCCACCGAGTTCGCCGGCAGCAAGCCGCGCCTTCTAGTCAGCGCTGTCGGCGTGGCGATCACCGCCATGTCCGGCGCTCAACTGGCCCATGCTGACGAAGCGCCGAAGAAGTCCGGCCAGGACGTGCTGTCCCTGGACGCCGACACTGTCGTCGGCACCCAGCAGCAGGACCCGACCACCTACAACGTGGAGAAGTCCTCCAACGAGAAGTACACCGCGCCGCTGCTGGATACGCCCAAGACCGTCACCGTGATCCCGCAGCAGGTGATCAAGGATACCGGCGCGCTGACCCTGCAGGATGCGCTGCGCACCACGCCCGGCATCACCTTCGGGGCGGGTGAGGGTGGCAACCCGGCGGGTGATCGCCCGTTCATCCGCGGCTTCAACGCCGAAAGCGACACCTTCCTCGACGGCATGCGCGACGTCGCCTCGCAGACCCGCGAAATCTTCAACATCGAGCAGATCGAAGTGAGCAAGGGCCCGGGTTCCGCCTACACCGGCGCCGGCTCCACCGGTGGCAGCCTGAACCTGATCAGCAAGACCGCCAAGCAGGCCGACTTCAACGACGCCAGCGTCGTGCTGGGCACCGACCAGACCCGCCGCACCACCCTCGACGTCAACCACATGCTGGGCGACAACGCGGCCTTCCGCCTGAACCTGATGAAGCACGATGCCAATGTCGCCGGCCGCGACGAGGTGAATGTCAGCCGCTGGGGCGTCGCGCCGACCATCACCTTCGGCTTCAACACGCCGACCCGTGCGACGCTGTCCTACTACCACCTGTCCACCGACGACATGCCCGACTACGGCATCCCGCTGACCCTCACCGGGCGCAGCGAGCGCAACCCGAGCAAGCCGGTGTCCGTGGACAAGAGCAACTTCTACGGCCTGAACGACCGCGACTATCGCAAGAGCACCACCGATACCGGGACCTTCCGGATCGAGCACGACCTGAACGACAACCTGACCCTGTCCAACAGCTTCCGCCTGGTGCGCACCACCCTCGACTACATCGTCACCAACCCCGACGACAGTCGCGGCAACGTCGCCAACGGCCTGGTCTATCGCTCCTCGAAGAACCGCAACTCCACCTCCAAGGGCTGGGTCAACCAGACTGACCTGAAGTCCATCTTCGACACCGGCTTCGTCGGCCATACCCTGGTGACCGGTATGGAGTTCAGCTACGAGGACGTGCACAACCGCCCGTACGTGATCACTCCGGGCGGCGGCAGTGGCAACATCTGCACGCCATCGCTGATCGCCAGCGGCGACTGCACCAGCCTGAACAAGCCGACCCCGGGCGACCACTGGACCGGCAGCATCACCGACAGCGCCGCCTTTACCGACACCGACACCAAGACCGCCTCGGCCTACGTGTTCGATACCCTCAAGCTCAGCGGGCAGTGGGACCTCAACCTCGGCCTGCGCTACGACGACTTCGAGACCCGCTCCAGCGGTTATTCCACCGGGGGCCGCGGCTCGCCCGCCGGCGATTTCGACCGCCAGAACAACTCCCACTTCTGGAACTACCAGCTCGGTGTGGTCTACAAACCGGCGCCCAACGGCAGCGTCTACGCCGCCTGGTCCACCTCCAGCAACCCTAGCGGCGAGACTGCCGGTGAAGGCGGTGGCGACCTGGCCCTGGCCAACACCAACCTCGATCCGGAACGCAACCGCAACTACGAGATCGGCACCAAGTGGGCGTTCTTCGACGAAGCGCTGTCGCTCAATGCAGCGATCTTCCGCACCGACAAGACCAACGCCCGTGTTGCCTCGCCGGATGACTCCACCGTGCAGGTGCTCGATGGCGAGCAGCGTGTGCAGGGCGTCGAGCTGGGCTTCAGCGGCGCGCTGACGCCCAAGTGGAAAGTCTTCGGCGGCTACACCTACCTGGACAGCGAGATCCTCAAGTCCAGCGTGGCCAGCGACGAAGGCAACCGCATGCCACAGACCGCACAGAACAACTTCACCCTCTGGTCGACCTACGACGTGCTGCAGAACTTCACCGTGGGCGGCGGCGCCACCTACGTCGACGAGCAGTACGGCAACACCGCCAACAGCACCATGATTCCGTCCTACTGGCGCTACGACGCCATGGCCAAGTACGTGATCAGCAAGAACGTCGACCTGCAGCTCAACGTGCAGAACCTGACCGACAAGCGCTACTTCGACCAGGTCTTCAGCACCCACATGGCCCACGTGGCCCCTGGTCGCACCGCGCTGCTGGGTGTCAACGTCCACTTCTGAGAACGAGCTCCTTCCGTTGGGGCGCGCACCTCTGGCGCCCCGCCCCGGCCGATGCTCCTCGGCCGGGGCTTTTCTTTGTCCGGGGCTGGCGCCCGTACGGCGAAGGTAAGGCCAGGGTAAAGATTGTTAAATCGGCTGCGCTTGCGAGCCATTCTCATTAAAATGCCCGCCCTGCGTGATGGGTGTCCGAAGGTGAAGTCGCGGTGTTGAAGAAAGTCCTTTTCCAGTTGCATTGGCTGTTCGGTATCAGCGCAGGGCTTGTGCTGGCACTGATGGGCATCACCGGAGCGATGCTGTCGTTCCAGGATGAAATCCTGCGCGCCATCAACCCCCAGAGCCTGGTGGTGGAAAAGCGCGCCGAAGCCGTGCTGCCGATGGACGAACTGATCCGCCGGGTGGAGAGCGCCGAGCCGGGCAAGAAGGTTTCCTTCCTCTGGCTGAAGACCGAAGGCGTGGAGTCCGCGCGCATCTTCTTCAGCCCGCCACCGGGCCAGCGCCGGGGCGAATCGCTCTATGTCGACCCGTACACCGCGCAAGCTCTGCCCGCGCCAGTGGGCGAGGGCGCCTTCATGTTCATCATGCAGCTGCACCGTTTCCTCGCCGCCGGCGAAGTCGGCCAGCGGATCACGGCCGCCTGCACCCTGATCCTGATCTTCTTCTGCCTCTCCGGCCTGTACCTGCGCTGGCCGCGCAAGGCGCTGAACTGGCGCACCTGGCTGACCTTCGACTGGCGCAAGAAGGGTCGCGCTTTCAACTGGGACCTGCACGCCGTCGCCGGCACCTGGTGCCTGGTGTTTTACCTCCTGGCCTCGCTGACCGGCCTGTACTGGTCCTACGAGTGGTACCGCAACGGCCTGTTCAAGCTGCTCGACGACGCCCCTGCCGGCCAGGCCAAGGGCGGCCAGCGCGGCGGCAAACGTGGCCCGGCGCCCGAGGGCCCGCCGCCGGTGGTGGATGCCACGGCCATCTGGAACACCGTCGCGCAGACCGGCGGCCCCAACATGACTGCCTACAACCTGCGCCTGCCGCCGGTGAAGGGCCAGCCGGCCACCGTGTTCTATCTCCTCGATGATGCCGCCCACGAACGCGCCTTCAACGAGATGACCATCGACCCGGCCAGCGGCAAGCTGCTCAAGCACCGCCGCTACAACGACAGCAGCGCCGGCAAGCAACTGCTCACCAGCGTCTACGCCCTGCACGTGGGCAGCTACTTCGGCCTTACCGGGCGCATCCTGATGATGCTCGCGAGCCTCGCCATGCCGCTGTTCTTCATCACCGGCTGGCTGCTCTACCTCGACCGCCGCCGCAAGAAGCGCGCCGCGCAGGCCGCCCGTGGCGAATTGGGCAGCAACGCCGCTGGCGCCGACTCCTGGCTGGTGGGCTATGCCAGCCAGAGCGGCTTCGCCGAGCAGCTGGCGTGGCAGAGCGCCGGCCAGTTGCAGGCCGCCGGTTTGCCGGTGCGTGTCGAGCCGCTGGGCAAGCTGGATCGCGCGCAGCTGGAGCAGACCCGCAACGCGCTGTTCGTGGTCAGCACCTTTGGCGAAGGCGAGGCGCCGGACAGCGCCCGTGGCTTCGAACGCCAACTGCTGGGCCAGACCCTCGGCCTCAATGACCTGCGCTTCGCCATCCTGGCCCTGGGCGACCGCCAGTACGAACACTTCTGCGGCTTCGCCCGACGCATGCAGGGCTGGCTGCAAGGGCAGGGCGCGCGCCCGCTGTTCGACGGCGTGGAAGTGGACAATGGTGATGCCGCTGCGCTGCACAACTGGCAGGTCCGTCTGGCCGAACTCTCCGGCGCCGCGCCGCAAGTGGCGTTCACTGCACCAGCTTTCGAGGTCTGGACGCTGAGTGGTCGCGGACACCTCAACCCCGGCAGCCAGGGCGATTCCACCTGGCTGCTGCGCCTCACCGCGCCGAACGACTCGCAGATCGACTGGGCTGCCGGCGACCTCGTGGAAATCGTTCCGCGCCAACCGGACTTCCTCGTCGCCCGCTGGCTCGAGCGCCTCGGCCTCGATGGTGCTGCCAAGGTGCGAGTGGATGGCCTGGCCCTGCCGCTGAAGGACGCCCTGGCCGGCTGCCTGCTGCCGGGCAACCTCGAGCACCTGGTCGGCCAGCATGGCCAGGCGGTTTACGACGCGCTGATCAAGCTCTCGGTGCGCCAGTACTCCATCGCCTCGTTGCGCAGCGCAGGCGCCCTGGAGCTGATCGTCCGCCAGGAACAGCACGCCGACGGCTCGCTGGGCATCTGTTCCGGCTGGCTGACCGAGTACCTGCCCGAGGGCGGCAGCCTGCTGCTGCGCCTGCGGCGCAACCGCAGCTTCCACCTGACCGAGGAGGATCGCCCGCTGATCCTGATCGGCAACGGCACCGGTATCGCCGGCCTGCGCGCACTGCTGCAGGCGAGCGTGGCAGAGGGCCGGTCGCGTAACTGGTTGCTGTTCGGCGAGCGCAACATCGCCCACGACTTCTACTGCCGCGAGGAACTGGAAGGCCTGCTGGCGCGCGGCGAACTGCAACGCCTGGATGTCGCCTTCTCCCGCGACCAGGCCGAAAAGCTCTACGTGCAGGACCGCCTGCGTGCCAGCGGCGAAGTCCTCGCCCAGTGGCTCGACGACGGCGCGGCGATCTACGTCTGCGGCAGCCTGCAGGGCATGGCCGAAGGCGTCGACCGCGCCCTGCGCGAGATGCTGGGGGACGCCGAGGTCGAGGCGCTGCTGGAGAGTGGGCGCTACCGCCGCGATGTCTATTGATCCTGCGTCAGGGGGAGCCCACCGCGCTGGCCTGAACCTGTAGGAGCGGGCCATGCCCGCGACCTGCCGGCACCGCCGGCGTTGGCGTTCCGCACCGCCGTCGCCGGTACCTGCGGATTTCGCGGCCAGCGATGCACCTGCAAACGGATCGGTCCACGATGTCTTGAACGGTCCGCAAACAAAAAGGCCCCCGCGAATGCGGAGGCCTTTTTGATTTCAGGCGCGGCTCATATCCATAAGAACAGTGCCAGCACCGCCGCGAAGAAGCCCCACTTCTGCAGGTAGTACAGCTTGCGGTTGCGCTTCTTCAGCGCCTTGCCATGCAGGCGGATCTTGTACAGCGAGGCGAAGGCGCGGTTGATGCCGCCGGTCTTGTCGCCCGCGTCGTTGGGCGAAGCCGCTGCTGCCATCACGTTGCGGCTGAACCAGCGGTTGAACGCCGTCACCCAGCCGTATTTCAGCGGCCGCTCGATATCGCAGAAGAGGATCACCCGGTCGTGATCCGTGGTGTTCTCGGCGTAGTGGATATAGGTCTCGTCGAACACCACCGCCTCGCCGTCGCGCCAGTGGTAGCGCTCGCCGTCCACCTCGATGAAGCAGCCCGGGTCATTCGGCGTCAGCAGGCCCAGGTGGTAGCGCAGCGAACCGGCATAGGGGTCGCGGTGGCGCACCAGGCGCGAGCCCGGCGGCAGCTCGGCAAACATCGCTGCCTTCACCGACGGAATCTGCCGCAGTAGCTCGGTGGTCTTCGGGCACAGCGCGTCGGCGGACGGGTGGCTGTCGTCGTACCACTTCAGGTAGAAGCGCTTCCAGCCGGTCTTGAAGAAGGAGTTGAAACCCACGTCGTTGAGCTGGTCGGAACGCTTGATGCTGCCGGCGTCGCGCAGGTGCAGGGCTTCGCTGCGGATGGCTTCCCAGTTGTCGGCAAGCAGGCGCATCTCGGGGAATTCGTCGGTCGCCAGGTACGGCTGGCTCGGCACCCGTGAGAACAGGTACATCAGGCAGTTGATCGGCGCCAGGAAGCTGGAGTGGTCGCTCAACTGGCGCGTGAATTTGTGGCGCACCCGCCCACGCAGGTGGACATAAACGATGCTCAGGCCGAAGGCGGCCAGGATGGCGGCTTTGATCATTCGGGGGGAGATTTCCACGGGTCTAGAGGCGGGATGGTACTCCTCCTGAGCGTGACTGAGTATTCTCCGAAGGCCAAAGGCCTGCAGGTGCTTTAACCTGTGGGAAATCTGGAAGGACGGCGATAGCGATGATCGAGCCCACCCCGCGTATCCTGCTCAACTGCGATATGGGCGAAAGCTTCGGCGCCTGGCGAATGGGCGACGATACCCACGCCATGCCTCTGATCGATCAGGCCAACCTCGCCTGTGGCTACCACGCGGGCGATCCGCTGACCATGCAGCGCACCGTTCGACTGGCGGTGGAGCAGGGCGTCAGCATCGGCGCGCACCCCGCCTACCCGGACCTGGCTGGCTTCGGTCGCCGGCACATGAGCTGTTCGCCCGCAGACGTCCACGCCCTGGTGCTGTACCAGATCGGCGCGCTGGACGCCTTCTGCCGCGCCGCCGGCACCCAGGTGGCCTACGTGAAGCCCCACGGCGCGCTGTACAACGACCTGGTGCGCGACGATGCGCTTCTTGCGGCGGTGCTCGACGCGTGTGCCGCCTACCGCAAGCGCCTGCCGCTGATGGTGCTGGCCCTGGCCGACAACCGCCGCGAGCTGCAACTGGCTGACGCCGCCGACGTGCCGCTGATGTTCGAAGCCTTTGCCGACCGCGCCTACCTGCCCGATGGTCAGCTTGCCCCGCGCCGGCTGCCCAACGCCGTGCACCACGAGCCGCAGCGCATCCTCGACCAGGCCCTGGCCATTGCCCGTGGCGAGCCATTCCCGGATATCGACGGCAATCCGCTGCGCCTGCGCGCCGACAGCCTCTGCGTGCATGGTGATAACCCCGAATCCCTGGCGGTGCTGCGGCGCCTGCGTGGCCTGCTGGACCAGGCATGATCCGTGTCGAAGCCTTCGGCGCCACGGCGCTGCTGATCACCCTCGCGGAACAGCCCGACGATGCGCTGCCGCTGCGCATCGCCCGACTGGCCGAGCGCCTGCGTACCGAGCTGGGCGCGGCACTGACGGATTGTGTGCCGGGCTGGACCACGCTGTTGCTGCACTACGACCTGTTGCGCACTGACCTCCCGCAATTGCAAAGCCGCGTGCAGGCCGCGCTGGCGGACTGGCCCGGCGATGCCCTGGCGAACGACGGCGGGCGCCTGCATGAAATTGCCGTGTGGTATGCCGGTGAGGACCTCGCCGAAGTCGCTCGTCTCTGCGGGCTCATTCCGGCGCAGGTGATCGATCTGCACGCCGGCCGCGATTATCGCGTCGGCGCCATCGGCTTCGCCCCCGGTTTCGCCTACCTCGGCGAGCTCGACCAACGCCTCGCCCTAGCGCGCCGGGCCACGCCGCGCACCCACGTGCCCGCCGGTAGCCTGGCAATCGCCGAGCGGCAGACGGCGGTTTATCCACAGGCCTCGCCTGGTGGTTGGCACCTGCTCGGGCGCACCGCGCAACGCCTGTTCGATCCGCATCGGCAGCCGCCTTGCCCGCTGGCGGTGGGCGATTGCGTGCGCTTTGTGCCCATCGATGAGGCGGCTTATCGCGCGGCTGGTGGCGAGCCGTGAGCCTGAAAATCATGGCTTGCGGCCTGCTCTGCCTGCTGCAGGACGGCGGCCGACGGGGCTGGCAGCACCTGGGCGTATCGCCCGGTGGCCCTGTGGACAAGCACGCGGCGGCCTGGGCCAATCGCCTGCTCGACAACGGGCCGGGCGTGCCGTTGCTGGAAATCGCGCTGGGCGGAGTGGAGCTGGAAGTGCAGGCTGACACCTGGCTGGCACTGGCGGGCGCCGAGTTGCCGGCGACGCTCGATGGTAAGCCGCTACCGGGCTGGTCGCGCTTTCGCGTGAGGGCCGGGCAGCGCCTGAAGCTGGGCTTCGCCCGTACCGGGCAGCGGGGGTATCTCGCCGCTGCCGGAGGTTTCTCGGCGCAGCCGATACTGGGTAGCGTCGCGACCCAGATGCGGGAAAAACTCGGCGGTCTTGCCGGCAATGGCCAGCCGCTCGCCGCCGACGATCTGCTGGAATGTGCCGCCTACGGCGAGCATTTCACTCGCGGTGCCAGCGTGCCCTGGCCTTATCGGCCGGACTACCGCGAGGCCCCGACACTGCGCGTACTGCCCGGCCCGGATCCTTTCAGCGAGGACCAGCGCCAGGCCTTCTTCGAACAGCGCTGGCAGGTCAGCCCGCAGTCCGATCGCATGGGCGTGCGACTGCGCGGCGAAGCGCTGAACGCGCCTCGCCGGCAATGGTCGTTGGGGGTAGTGGAAGGCGCCATCCAGGTGCCGCCGGACGGCCAGCCGATCGTCCTGCTGGCCGACCGCCAGAGCATGGGTGGCTACCCGCTGCTGGGCGTGCTGCACCCGCTGGACATCGGCCGCCTGGCGCAATGCCCGGCGCACAGCGAAGTGCGTTTCACCCCGGTGAGCGTGGAACGTGCGCAGGCGGACCTGCGCACGTTCCTGCGCTTCTTCTGCGGCTGACATCAGCCCTCGAAGCGTTCACCGCGAAACACCCGGCGCGGATTGCCGCGTTCCAGATGGTGATGCACCAGCCGGCGTTCGGCGCGCAGCTCGCTGCTTGCCTGCTCCGCGCTTTCCTCCAGCTTGCGGGCGATCAGCAGCAGCGCCAGGCGCTTGTTGGCGTGCTGGCTGCGCTCAGTCTGGACCTTGACGCTCAGGCCGCTGGCGACGTGGGTGGCGCGCACTGCCGAGTCGGTGGTGTTGACGTGCTGCCCGCCGGGGCCGGAGGAGCGCAAGGTTTCGAAGCGTACTTCACCTTCGAGGCTGGCCGGTGGCGCACTGAAGCGCGCGCCGCCGAAGTACCAGTTCTTGCGCCCGTGATTGGGCCGGTAAGGGCTGGCGCAGACCCATTGCAGGGTGCCGCTCCAGTCCTCGGCCAGGGTTGCCGCCGAGTCACCGTCCAGCGCCAGCAGCACCGAGAGCAGGGTGCCTCGGCGCGGGCCGGCTTCTTCCTCGATCACGCGCACCTCGACACCGTTGGCCTCGGCCTCGCGCAGCAGGCGCTGCAGGGCCTTGGCCACGGCCAGTGCGCATTCGTCGGGCCCCTGGGCCGCGGAAAGTTGCAGCAGGATCATCAGCAGCACTCCCCGCGGGTCTTGTAGGTCAGCACCGGCTTCAGTCGCGCCAGTACCCGCAGCAGCCCTGCTTCACGCAGCGCACCGACCACCGAGTCGATGGCCTTGTAGGCCTCCGGCGCTTCCTCGTAGATCAGCCCGCGATCGCCGCAGATCACCCGGCTGCCCAGCGCAGTACGGGCCAGCTGCTCGACGCGGTAGCGCGCCGAGAGACGGTCCTTGCACTCGCTGCGCATCCACTTGCGCCCCGCGCCGTGGGCGAGGGAGAAGAGGCTGCGCGGATCGGCGACCGGTTCCACCAGGTAGCTGTAGTCGCCGCGCGAACCGGGGATGACCATCACCCCGCGATCCGCCGGCGTCGCGCCCTTGCGGTGCAGCCAGCCGTCGACGCCTTCGACCTGCGCCGGGCTGACGAGGTTGTGGTTCACGTCCAGCACCTGCGAACCGTCCGCCCGCAGGCGGTCGAGCATGCGCCGGGCGATCAGTTGGCGGTTGGCTTCGGCGAAACGCAGCGCGCCATCGTGGCGGGCCAGGTAGTGCGCGCAGGCGTCGGTGCCTTGTTCCAGGCCCTGGTGGCTGAAGCGATCGACCTGCTCGCGCAGGATGGCTTCGCCCAGGCCGCGCGAGCCGCTGTGCACCAGCAGGAGCAGGTGACGGCGGTCGAGGCCGAGGGCTTCGACGGCGACTTGGTCGTAGAGCTGATCGAGCTGCTGCAGCTCGGCGAAGTGGTTGCCGCCGCCGATGGTGCCCAGCGAATGCTCGTGGCCGCAGGGCGGCAGGCCGAAGCTTGCGACGCGCTCGCTCCAGTCATCGTCCAGCGGGCCGTCGAGGTTGCCCAGGCGCTTTTCCAGCTTGTCCAGGTTCAGTTTGGCGGTGGCGATATCGGTGCGCCACAGCGCCATGCCGCAGCCGATGTCGTTGCCCACCAGCGCCGGGTACAGGCGGCCGGTGGTGAAGAACGCCGCGCCGATCGGGTAGCCACGACCGGGGTGCAGGTCCGGCATGCCGGCGACACGCTGCATGCCCGGCAGGCGGGCGGTGGTTTCAAGTTGCTGGATCGCTTTACCTTCGATCCAGGTGTCGTCCGCGGCGATCAGGGTGATGCCGTCGGACAGATTTTGGATGCAATTGCCCATTGTCCAATCCCATGAGGAATGAAACGAAAAAAGAGGATGGGGGCAGGCCGGAGCCGGGCAATGCGGTGCCGCCAAAAGGGGCGGCGGGGAAGCGATTACGCCAGACGCGACCTGCAAAGGGTGATCAGTATTTGCATGATGTCTCTCCTTTGCTGTCGGTGGATGGGAAGGCTGCGAATGATAGGCGCACAGCCGGCCGTGCGCAATCTTCGCTATTTCGGCAGGTGCCGCAGCGGCAGGGGCGCCGACTCCTTCACCGTCTGGATGGCGAAGTTGCTGCGGATGTCGCTGACGCCCGGCAGCTTGAGCAGGGTACCGGTGAGGAACTGCTCATAGGCGCGCAGGTCGGGCAGCACCACTTGCAGGAGGAAGTCCGACTCGCCGCTGACCAGGTGCACCGAGATGACTTCCGGCAGGTCGATCACGGCCTGGCGGAACGCGGCGGCGCTGGTGTCGCTGTGGCGCTCCACCTTCACTCCGACGAACACGGTCAGCCCGAGGCCGACTTCGTCGCGGCCCAGTTCGGCGTGGTAGCCACGGATCATCCCGGCTTCCTCCAGCAGGCGCACCCGGCGCAGGCAGGGGGAGGGCGACAGACCGATCTCCTCGGCGAGCTGCACGTTGGTCAGCCGGCCATCGCGCTGCAGCGCGGCGAGGATGCGGTGGTCGTAGGCGTCCAGTTTAGGGTTTGGCATGAGTGGCTACTGTTTAAGCTTGAGACTGGCAGAGTATGCCAATTGTTAGCGTCAGACTGGCTGAATACGCAAGCACCTGCCTCGGCCTTCAGGCATAGAATCCCTATCCGCAATGACTTCTTCGGAGTGGCTCTTGTGGATATCGGCGTCTTCCTGCTGGCCCTGGCGATGGTCTACCTGCTGCCGGGGCCGGACATGATTCTCCTGCTGCACACCGGTGCCCGCGACGGCTGCCGCGCGGCTCTGGCAACGGCCCTGGGGTTGGGCTTGGCCCGTGGCTGCCACGTCGCGCTGGCGGCGACCGGGCTGGCGCTGCTGTTCCGCACCGCGCCCTGGACCTTCGATGTCGTGCGCATCGGCGGCGGCCTCTACCTGGCGTGGATTGGCCTGCAACTGCTGCGCGCACCGCTGGGTTTGCCGGTAGCGACCGGCTCGGCTGGGTTATCCACAGTCAGCTACCGACGAGCATTTCGCCGGGGCCTGCTGACCAATCTGCTCAACCCCAAGGCGCTGCTGTTCTGTTCGGTGCTGCTGCCGCAGTTCATCCATCCGCAGAACGGCCCGCTGGCGCTGCAGTTCGCGCTGTTGGGCGGCGTGCTGGTGGTGGTCGGGCTGGGGTTCGACAGCTTCTACGCCGTCAGTGGCGAGCGCATGGGGCGCTGGCTGGCGCGGCACCGGACGATGCAGCGTGTTCAGCAGTGGGGCTTCGGCGGCATCCTGCTGGGCTTCGGCGTGCGCCTGGCGCTGATCCGAGATTTGTAGGAAAGCGACATGCGCGCTCATGCAGGTCTGCTCCGTCGCCTCATGGGAAGTTGGAGCAACTGTCTTCTTTCCGGCAAGTTTGTGCCAACGTTCCCCCTCACCCCAGCCCTCTCCCGGAGGGAGAGGGAGCAGATTGTGCCAGCTGACGCGGTAGTTTCATCTTGCACCGAACGGTCCCCTCTCCCTCTGAGCGGGGCGCGCAGCCAGGGTTAGGGTGAGGGCAGGCCCGAGCGCTGGAGTATCACTGTAGGAACGGACGTGACAGTGCGAGGTCGCAGGCGTGGTTTGTTTGTCAGAGGTCTTCCGGCTGGATTTTCCACAGCCGCGCCACCGAGGGCTTCTGCGGATTGCGCGCGACCACCAGCAGGCCCAGGTCCTTGCCGCGCAACTCGCGCAGCAGTTGCGCGCCCATGCGCTGTTGCAGGCTCTCGGCAAGATGCCCGAGGGCGATGGCTGCCGCTGTCGGGTGCGTGGCGACCGGCACGTAGCTGCCGTCGTCCATGTCCAGCACCACATGCTTTTCGCCGGGCTCCGGCGTAGGGAGGTGCAGGCTGGTCTTGAGCAATTGCGCCATGGCTTCGTCGCGCTGGGCGGCCGTCAGTTGTCCCGGTGGCAGTGCGCGTTCCAGGGCGAAGAATTCGTCCTTGGGCTCGACCTTCGGTTTGGCCTCGGCCGGCGGCTGGGTGGGGGCCGCGGCACGAACCGACGCGGGCAGTGGCTTTGGCGCTGGCGGGGGCGGCGCACTGAAATCCAGCTCCTCCTGATCGAGACCGTCCCAGTCGATTTCGTCGAGTTCGACGTCCTCCGCTGGCGCTTTCTTCTTCGCCGCTGGCTTCTTCCGCGACTTCACAGCCGCGCGCACGTCCATCCGTCGCTGACGCTTCCACTTGTGCAACTGGACGTTGGCGACGATGGCAGTGACGAGGATGAGCAGGAGGTAGAACAGCAGCATGGAGGATCTTGGCCCTGTGGATAACGGCCACGGCGTGCAGGCAGTGGCGGGGTGCCACCCTGGCGGGATTGTCTGGATCAGGCGATAGGCCTGTTCCGGCTGCGTCGTAGGACGCAGCTGTTTCCGAAAGAGGGGCCGGTCTATGACCGGCCCGTTTCGTATCAGTTCAGGAACTGCTCCGCATGGTGGCAGGCCACCTGGCGCTCATCGAGCAGGCGCAGTTCCGGCACCTCGGTCTTGCAGCGCTCGGTCGCATACGGGCAGCGCTTGTGGAAGGCGCAGCCGGTGGGCGGATTGAGTGGGTTGGGGAGTTCGCCCTGGATCTTGATCTTGGGCTTGTCCGGATCGGGGTGGATGGCCGGGGTCGCCGACAGCAGCGCCTGGGTGTAGGGGTGCAGCGGGCGCTCGTAGAGCTTGTCCGCCGGGCCCATTTCCGCCGGGCGGCCGAGGTACATAACCAGCACGTCGTCGGCCACGTGGCGGACCACGGCGAGGTTGTGGGAGATGAACACGTAGGCGGTGCCGAACTCCTGCTGCAGGTCCATGAACAGGTTGAGCACCTGGGCCTGGATCGACACGTCCAGCGCCGAGGTCGGTTCGTCCGCCACCAGCACCTTGGGCCGCAGCATCATGGCGCGGGCCAGGGCGATTCGCTGGCGCTGGCCGCCGGAGAACATGTGCGGGTAGCGCTGGTAGTGCTCGGGGCGCAGGCCGACCTGCTTCATCATCGCCTGCACGCGCTCGCGGCGTTCGGCGCGGGACAGGCTGGTGTTGATGACCAGCGGCTCGGCCAGCTGGTCGCCGATCTTCTGCCGCGGGTTGAGCGAGGCGTAGGGGTTCTGGAAGACCATCTGCACATCGCGGCGCAGTTGCTTGCGGGTGTCGTGGTCGGCGCCTTTCACCTCGTGGCCGGCGATCTGCAGGGAGCCGGAAGTGGGTTCCTCGATCAGGGTCAGCGCGCGGGCGAGGGTGGATTTGCCGCAGCCGGACTCGCCAACCACGGCGAGGGTCTTGCCGGCCTGCAGGTCGAAGGACACACCGTTCAGCGCGCGGACCAGGGCGTGCGGCTTGAACAGGCCCTGGGAGATTTCATAGTGACGGGTCAGGTCGCGGGCGGTCAGGACGGCGCTCATCGGGCCACCTCGGTGTTCAGGTTGAGCGGGTAGAAGCAGCGCACGGCGCCGCGCTCATGGGCTTCGAGGGCAGGGCGCACGCTGCGGCAGTTGTCCTGCACGTAGGGGCAGCGCGGCGACAGCAGGCAGCCCTGCGGGCGGTCGTACTTGCCGGGGACGATGCCGGGCAGGGTGGCCAGGCGTTCCTCGCCGGCGCTGTGCTCGGGGATCGCCTTGAGCAGCGCCTCGGTGTACGGGTGCGTCGGCAGGTCGAACAGCGCCGGCACCTCGCCGATCTCCACCGCCTGCCCCGCGTACATCACGCAGACGCGCTGGGCGGTCTCGGCGACCACGGCGAGGTCGTGGGTGATCAGGATCAGCGCCATCCCCTGGTCGCGCTGCAGGTTGAGCAGCAGCTCCATGATCTGCGCCTGGATGGTCACGTCCAGCGCGGTGGTGGGCTCGTCGGCGATCAGCAGCTTGGGCTCGCCGGCGATCGCCATGGCGATCGCGACGCGCTGGCTCATGCCGCCAGAGAGTTGGTGCGGGTAAGCGTCCAGGCGCTGCGCGGCGCCGGGGATCTCCACCCGTTCGAGCAGTTCCAGGGCGCGCTGGCGCAGCGCCTTGCCGCGCAGGCCGAGGTGCAGCTTGAGCACTTCCTCGATCTGGTAGCCGACGGTGAAGCTGGGGTTGAGGGCGGTCATCGGGTCCTGGAAGACCATGGCGATGTCCTTGCCGACGATGCGCCGCCGCTCGCGTCCCTTCAGGCGCAGCATGTCGGTGCCGTCGAATTGCATGGTGTCGGCGGTGATGATGCCGGGGGCGTCGATCAGGCCCATCAGGGCCATCATGGTCACCGATTTGCCGGAGCCGGATTCGCCGACGATGGCCAGGACTTCGCCCTTGTCCACCGAGAGGTCGAGGCCGTCCACCACCGGGACGGCGTTGCGGTCGCCGAAGCGGACCGAAAGATTGCGCAGGTCGAGGAGGCTCATACGGCGGTCTCCATCAGGCTTTTCTTGTTGTGATCGGCGATCTTGAGGCTGTGCATGGTCACTGTCCTCACGCCGCGTTCTTCAGCTTCGGGTCCAGCGCATCGCGCAGGCCGTCGCCCATCAGGTTGATTGCCAGCACGCTGAGCAGGATGGTCAGGCCGGGCAGCGAGACGACCCACCAGGCGCGCTCGATGTAGTCGCGCGCGGAGGCCAGCATGGTGCCCCACTCGGGCGTCGGCGGCTGTACACCCAGGCCGAGGAAGCCCAGTGCGGCGGCGTCGAGGATCGCCGAGGAGAAGCTCAGGGTGGCTTGCACGATCAGCGGCGCCATGCAGTTGGGCAGCACGGTGACGAACATCAGACGCAGGGTGCCGGCACCGGCCAGACGTGAGGCGGTGACGTAGTCGCGGTTCAACTCGCCCATCACGGCGGCGCGGGTCAGGCGCACATAGGCCGGCAGCGAAACGATGGCGATGGCGATCACGGTGTTGATCAGGCCCGGGCCGAGGATGGCGACGATGGCCACCGCCAGCAGCAACGAGGGCAGGGCCAGCATGATGTCCATCAGGCGCATGATCACCGGGCCCAGGCGGGTCGGCGAGAAGCCGGCGAGCAGGCCGAGGAAGATGCCGGGGATCATCGAGATCAGCACCGAGGTCAGGCCGATCATCAGCGACAGGCGCGCGCCGTGCATCAGGCGCGAGAGCAGGTCGCGGCCCAGTTCGTCGGTGCCCAGCAGGAACTGCGAGTTGCCGCCTTCTAGCCACAGTGGCGGGGTGAGCAGGAAGTCGCGGAACTGCTCGCTTGGGTCATGGGGCGCGACCCACGGCGCGAACAGCGCGCAGAACACGATGACCAGCATGAACAGGAGGCCGCCGACCGCGCCCTTGTTGCGCGAAAAGGCATGCCAGAATTCTTTCAGCGGGGACGGGTAGACCAGGCTCGGGTCGCTGGCGGGAGCTTTGGCGTTGGCATTCATGGCGTCGGCTCCGGTTAGCGTTGATGACGGATGCGTGGGTTGGCGAGGCCGTAGAGGATGTCCACGATGAAGTTCACCAGGATCACCAGGGTCGCCACCAGCAGGATGCCGTTCTGCACCACCGGGTAGTCGCGGCGGCCGATGGCGTCGATCAGCCACTTGCCGATGCCGGGCCAGGAGAAGATGGTCTCGGTCAGCACCGCACCGGCAAGCAGCGTGCCGACCTGCAGGCCGAACACGGTGAGTACCGGGATCATGGCGTTGCGCAGGGCGTGCACGAACACCACGCGGGCCGGCGACAGGCCCTTGGCGCGGGCGGTGCGCACGTAGTCCTCGCGCAGTACTTCGAGCATCGAGGAGCGGGTCATCCGGGCGATCACCGCCAGCGGGATGGTGCCCAGCACGATGGCCGGCAGGATCAGGTGGCGCACGGCGTCCATGAAGGCGCCTTCTTCATCCGACAGCAGCGTGTCGATGAGCATGAAGCCGGTCTTCGGCTCGATGTCGTAGAGCAGGTCCAGACGCCCGGAAACCGGCGTCCAGCCCAGGGAAACGGAGAACAGCATGATGAGGATCAGGCCCCACCAGAAGATCGGCATCGAGTAGCCGGCCAGGGAGATGGTCATCACCCCGTGGTCGAACAGCGAGCCTCGCTTCAAGGCGGCGATCACCCCGGCGAGCAGGCCGAAGACGCCGGCGAACAGCAGGGCAGCCAGGGACAGCTCGAGGGTGGCGGGGAACAGGGTGAGGAACTCGTGCCAGACACTGTCGCGGGTGGTCAGCGACTCGCCGAGGTTGCCCTGGGCGAGGTTGCCGACGTAGTCGAGGTACTGCTGGTAGAGGGGCTTGTCGAGCCCCAGGCGGTGCATGGCCTCGGCATGCATCTGCGGATCGACGCGGCGTTCACCCATCATCACTTCCACGGGGTCGCCCGGAATCAGGCGGATCAGCGCGAAAGTCAGCAGGGTGACGCCGAAGAAGGTCGGGATCAGCAGACCGAATCGACGTGCGATGAAACTGAGCATGGTGGTTGGGGGCTCCTCACCGAGCGGCTACCCGTCGGATCACGACGGGCGCCGGTTTCTTATGACTTTGCCGGTTACTGGATCTGAACGTCGGCGAAGTTGTTTTTTGTCAGCGGGCTGATGGTGTAGCCCGAGATAGTGCTGCGGCGCACATTGAACAGCTTAGGATGTGCCAGGGGAATCCATGGGGCCTGCTCGTGGAATATGGATGTCGCCTTTTTGTAAAGTTCCGCCCGTTTTGCGTTGTCGCTGGTCTGGCGGGCTTCCTGGATCAGCGATTCGAAGTCCTGATCGCACCAGAAAGCATGGTTTTCGCCTGATTTCGCTGCCGCACAGCTCAGGTTGGGCGAGAGGAAGTTGTCCGGGTCGCCGTTGTCGCCGGCCCAGCCGCCATAGAGCGAGAGGTCGTGCTCGCCGGCCTTGATGCGCTTGATCAGTTCGCCGAACTCCAGGGTGCGGATGTCCAGCGTGATGCCCACCTTGGCCAGATCCGACTGCAGCATCTGTGCCATTTGCGCCGCATTGGGGATGGTCGAGGAACTGCCGTTGCGGGTGAACAGGGTCAGCTTGAGGTTCTCCGCGCCCGCTTCCTTGAGCAGCGCCCTGGCTCGTTCAGGATCGTACGGCCAGTCCTGGATGTCTTTGTTGTAACCCAGCAGGGAGGCGGGGTACGGGTTGATGGCCGGCGTGGCCGCGCCATTCCCGTAGACGGCATCCAGCATGGCCTTCTTGTCGAACGCCAGATTGATGGCCTGGCGCACGCGCACGTCGTCCAGCGGTTTGTGCCGGGTATTCAGGGCGACATAGGTCGTGAGCAGCGCGTCGATGCTGTCCACTGCCAGGTTCTTGTCCTGCTCCAGGCCCGGCACGTCCGATGGCTTGGGGTAGAGCGCGATCTGGCACTCGTTGCGGCGGATCTTCTGTAGTCGGACGTTGGAATCCGGGGTGATGGCGAAGATCAGGTTGTCGATCTTCGGCTTGCCGCCGAAGTAGTCCGGGTTGGCGCGGAAACGAACCTGGGCGTCCTTGGCGTAGCGGTTGAAGACGAAGGGCCCGGTGCCGATGGGCAGGTTGTTGAGCTGGCCCTGCTTGCCGGCGGCCAGCAACTGGTCGCCGTACTCGGCCGAGTAGATGGAGGCGAAGTCCATCGCCATGTCGGCCAGGAACGGCGACTCCGGGTGGTTCAGGGTGAAGCGCACGGTGAGGTCGTCGAGCTTTTCCACCGACTTGATCAGTTCGCGCATGCCCATGGCGTCGAAGTAGGCATAGCCGCGCGCGGACGATTCGTGCCAGGGGTGCTTCGGGTCCAGCGGACGCTGGAAGGTCCAGAGCACGTCGTCGGCGTTGAGGGCGCGGGTGGGCTTGAAGTAGTCGGTGGTATGGAACTTCACGTCCGGGCGCAGGTGGAAGGTGTAGGTCAGCCCGTCGGGGCTGACCTCCCAGCTTTGCGCCAGCGAAGGCACCACTTCGGTGGTGCCGGGGCGGAAGTCGGCCAGGCGATTGAAGACGGTCTGGCCGCTGGCATCGGCGGTGACCGCGCCGGTGTACTGGACGATGTCGAACCCTTCCGGGCTTGCTTCGGTGCAGACCACCAGGTTCTGCGCCAGGGCGGTGCCGCTGCCGAGCGCGAGCAGAAGGGGGATCAGACGCGGGATGGGCATACCGGTTCTCCTTACAGCAGGTTGAACGGGAAGTTGCTGACCAGGCGGATCTCGTTGACGCTGCCGTCCGCCTGATTCTGGCTCGCCAGGTGCTTCATGTAGGTCACGCGGAAGCTGCTGCTCTTGAGCGGGCCGTCCTGCAGCGTGTAGCCGGTGGAGAGGCCGAGCTCGTGGTGCTTCTCGTCGTCCATGGCACGCACGTTGTAGCCGCTCACGCCGTTGCGGTCGCCGTCGTAGTGGGTGCCGTCGATGCCCCAGCCCTTGGCGTACCACGCCATGGTGGTCAGGCCGGGCACGCCGAAGGCCGCCCAGTCGGTGCTGTAGCGCAGCTGCAGGGACTTTTCGTTGGGACCGTTGTAGTCGGAGAGCAGGGAGTTGGCCAGGTAGATGGCCGCAGTCTCGTGCACGTAGTCGAAGTACTCGTCGCCACGGATCTGCTGCCAGCCCAGCAGCACGGCATGGGCGCCGTGGGTGAGGGTGAAGGCGAGGCTGTAGGCATCGTTGTCGATGTAGCCGGCCTTGCGCTCGCCGGTGTCGCCGGTGTGGTAGTAGTTCAGGCTGGTATTCAGTGCCAGGCTGGATGGATCGCCCAGGTCGTGGGACGCGCCGAAGTAGTACTGGTTCCAGATGTCTTCGAAGTGCGCGCCGTAAGCGGTGAGCTTCAGTTCCTTCATCGCCTGGTAGCTGCCGCCCAGGTAGCTGAAGTGGCTGCCGGAAAAGTCCTGCGCACCGTACTCGGTGGTCAGGCGTTCGCTGCCTGCGCCGGTGCGCGGGCTGGCGCGGGTGAAGCTGCCAGCCTGGACCTGCAGGCCTTCCAGCTCTTCGCTGAGGAGGCTGACGCCATCGAAGGACGAGGGCAGGGCGCGGTTGTCGTTGATGTTGAAGACCGGGGTCTCGGTCTGTTGGCGACCCGCGCGCAGCTCGGTGTTGGAGGCGCGCAGCTTCAGGTTGGCCACGCCCATCTTCGACCACTGCGGCACGGCATCCCCGTCGCTGTCGGTCAGGGTGCGCGTACCGCCGCCAGCGATGCGTCCGTGGCCGCGTTCCAGGGCGATCTCGTTGAAGGCGGAGGCGTCCAGACCAACGCCCACGGTGCCCTGGGTGTAGCCGGAGCTGTACTTGAGCTGGCTGCCCTGGGTCCAGGTGTAGCGGCTGTGGGTCGGCTCGGTATAGCCGTCCTTCTTGATGTTGAAGTGGAAACTGTCCTTCATCTGCTCGCGGGCGGCGAAGTTGCGGGTGCTGAAGGTCAGGCTCTGGCCTTCGACGAAGCCTTTCGCGCCGGCCTGGCCCTTGACCACCACTTCGCTGGCGCGGCGGGTTTCGTCTGGGGGCAGATCGTCCTCGTCGGCGAATGCCTGGCCCAGCGGGGAGCCCAGGACGGCGAGTGCCAGAAGCGTGCGGGTGAATACGTGATGCTGCATGAGTTGCTCCTTGTTGTTGTCGGTTTTCCTAGCAACGAATGCATCCCCTCCGCCCATCGGAGAGATGGGGGAGCCGGCAGGCGGAGGGGAAGACGGGATGTGCCGCCCGGTCTGCGCCGGGCTGGCGTTCAGGCGGCCGTGGCCGCCGGTGTCGAGTCGGCGATCAGGGCTGGTTGGCCACGCCGTAGAAGGAGTTGCGCCCGAAGGGGCTGATCAGGAAGCCCTGCACCGATTTGCGCATGGGCTGGTAGACGGTGGAGTGGGCGATGGGGCTGATCGGCAACTGCTGCGCGAGGAGTTGCTGGGCCTTCTGGTACAGGGCCACTCGCTGGTCGTGGTCGGTGGTGGCCTTGGCCTGGCGCACCAGCTTGTCGTAGGCGGCGTCGCACCACTTGGAGACGTTGTTGCCGCTCACCGAATCGCAGCCGTAGAGGGTGCCCAGCCAGTTGTCCGGATCACCGTTGTCGCCGGTCCAGCCGAACAGCATGGCGTCATGCTCGCCGGCATGGGCACGCTTGATGTACTCGCCCCACTCATAGGTGACGATCTTCGCCTTGATGCCGACCTTGGCCCAGTCTGCCTGGATCATCTCGGCCATCAGCTTGGCGTTGGGGTTGTACGGGCGTTGCACGGGCATCGCCCAGAGGGTGATCTCGGTTCCTTCGGCCACGCCGGCTTGCTTCAGCAGCGCCCTGGCCTGCTCCGGATCGTAGGCCTGGCCCTTGATCGATTGGTCATAGGACCACTGGGTCGGCGGCATGGCGTTCACCGCCAGCTGGCCAGCGCCCTGGTAGATCGCGTCGATGATCGCCTGCTTGTTCAGCGCCATGTCCAGCGCTCGGCGCACATCGGTCTTGTCCAGCGGAGCGTGGGTGACGTTGTAGGCCAGGTAGCCGAGGTTGAAGCCTGGCTGCGACGGCATGTTCAGGTTCGGGTCCTGCTTCAGCGCCTCGAGGTCCGCCGGGCGCGGGTTCAGGGTGATCTGGCATTCGCCGGCCTTGAGCTTCTGCATGCGCACCGAGGCGTCGGTATTGATGGCGAAGACCAGGTTGTCGACCTTCACGTCCTCGGGCTTCCAGTAATCCTTGTTGCCCTTGAAGCGGATCATCGCGTCCTTCTGGTAGCGGCTGAACACGAACGGACCGGTGCCGATGGGCTTCTGGTTGATCTCGCCGGGCTTGCCCTGTTTGAGCAACTGGTCGGCGTATTCGGCGGACTGGATCACCGCGAAGTTCATTGCCAGGTTCTGCACGAAGGCCGCGTCGACCTCGTTCAGGGTGAAGGTCACGGTGTGCTCGTCGACCTTGCCGACCCTGGCGATGTTGCGATCCAGGCCCATGTCGGTGAAGTACGGGAACTCGGTTGGGTACGCCTTGCGGAACGGCTGCTCCTTGTCGAGCATGCGGTTGAAGGTGAACAGCACGTCGTCGGCGTTGAATTCGCGGGTCGGCTTGAAGTAGTCGGTGGTGTGGAACTTCACACCCGGGCGCAGGTGGAAGGTCCAGGTCTTGCCGTCGGCGGAGGTTTCCCAGCTTTGCGCCAGGGCTGGCTGGGCTTCGGTGCCGCCGCGCTGGAACTGCACGAGGCGGTTGAACAGGGTTTCCGAGGTGGCGTCGTAATCGGTGCCGGTGGTGTATTGGCCGGGGTCGAAGCCCGCCGGGCTGCCTTCGGAGCAGTACACCAGGCTGGAGGCGGCCTGAGCCGCGGAGCCGGCGAGCAGCAGCCCGCCGAAGGCGAGTGCGTGCAGGGGATTACGTCGCATCTTGCGCATTGCCTGACCTCATTCTTGTTTTTCTGAGGGGGCCGGCGAACCGATGGGGTTTGCAGCCGGCCTGGTCGGACTGGTCCGGATAAGGCCTATCCATTCATGGTCGGGCTGTGCCCGGCCACGCCGCGCCGAAGTTAAGTCAGGCTGAAATTAAGTTCAACTTAAAATTCAGTGGTACTGAAAATTTTGCCAGTCTGTGAATCAGGTGGCGGGATGTTCGCCGAACAGCGGAAGGGTGGTAACGGTGAGCATTTCCGCCACGCTGTCGCCGACATTGCGCAGGCAATGACGCTTGCCGGAGTCGAAGTGTACGGAGTCGCCGGGGCCCAGCGGATAGGTGTGGCCATCGATGTCGTAGGCGATACGCCCGGTGAGGACGTAGGCGAATTCCGAGCCGTCGTGGGTGATCAGTTCGGATTCGTAGCCCACCGGGACAGTCACCTTCACCGCGTTCAGCTGGTTGCCGGGGAAGCTGCTGGACAGCCGCTCGTAGCTCAGTGGCTGGCCTTCGATGGTGTAGCGCACGCGCTCGCCCTGGTGCGAGTCCGGCGGGATCTGCTGCGGAGAGTCGAAGAGGGCGTTGAGCGGTACGTCCAGCGCCTTGGCGATGCTGGCCAGGGAAGACAGCGAGACGCCAGTGAGATTGCGCTCGGCCTGGGACAGGAAGCTGGCGGTCAGGCCGGATTCGGCGGCCACCTGGTTCAGGGTCTTCTTCGCTGCGCGCCGATAACGGCGCAGGCGTTCTCCGATACGATCTGCGGACATTGGCAAGGCTCTTGTGGGACGCCGGCAGCATACCAGTGTCGTCGGCCGGTGAAAGCATCGAGCCATCAGCGGAAGGAAAATCGGCCGCAAGGAGGCAGAACACCGAAAAGCCTTTGACCGGGAATTTCAGTGCTGCTTAAATTTCAGGTCGTTTCATTCCATTCCTCGGGAGAGTCGCATGACATTGGGAGTTGGGGGCGTGAGCCCCGAGCAGGCGCTGGCGAAATTGCAGGTCATGACGGCCGGCGCTCGGCCCATTGCGCTCGAGGAGTACCAGGCGCGCATCGCGCAGCTGCAGCAGTTGATGCAGGCGCGGGAAATCTCGGCGGTATTCGTCGATGCCGGCAGCACGCTGGTCTATTTCACCGGCCTGAAGTGGAGCCCCAGCGAACGGCTGGTGGGCGCGCTGGTGCCGGCGCGGGGCGAGGTGCGCTACATCGCCCCGGCCTTCGAAGAGGGCACGGTGCGCGATCTGCAGGTGCTGCCCGGCAGCATCAGCGTGTGGGCCGAGCATGAGAGTCCGTTCGCCCTGCTAGCTGGAATGCTGGCGGAGATTGAAGTGCGTGAAGGTGCGCGGGTCGGCCTTTCCCACAGCCTGCCGTTCGGCATGTTCGAGCGCCTGCGCCAGGCGACGGGCAAGCTGCAACTGGTGGATGCCGGCGCGCTGATCGAGCAGTGCCGGCGCTGCAAGTCGCCGGCGGAGCTGGCGCTGATGCAGCGGGCGAAGGACATGACCCTGGAAGTACACAAGGCCGCTGCGAGCATCCTCCGCGAGGGCATCACCACCACCGAGGTGACGCGCTTCATCGAAGCGGCGCACCGGCAGGTCGGCGCGCCGGGTTCGACCTTCTGCATCGTGCTGTTCGGCGAGGACAGCGCCTTCCCCCACGGCGTGCGCCAACCGCGCCCGTTGCGTGAAGGCGACATGGTGCTGATCGACACGGGGTGCCAGCTGTTCGGCTACAACTCGGATATCACCCGCAGCTACGTGTTCGGCTCGCCCAGCGCGCGTCAGCGCGAGCTGTGGGACCTGGAGAAGGCCGCGCAACAGGCTGCGTTCGACGCCGCTGTGCTGGGTGAACCCTGCGAGCAGGTGGATGCCGCGGCCCGCCGTTGCCTGGAGGCCGGCGGCTTAGGGCCGGATTACGCGCTGCCCGGATTGCCGCACCGCACCGGCCACGGTATCGGTCTGGATATCCACGAGGGGCCGTACCTGGTGCGCGGCGACAGCACGCCGCTGGACGTCGGCATGTGCTTCAGCAACGAGCCGATGATCTGTGTGCCGGGGGAGTTCGGTATCCGTCTGGAGGACCACTTCTACATGACGACGGAAGGTCCGCGCTGGTTCACCCAGCCGAGTCATTCAGTGGACGATCCGTTCGGCCTGGATGCCTGAAGTTTGGTCCAGGAGCGGGCCATGCCAGCGATCGCGCGCATGGCGCGCTCCTACAGTCAGGGCGCGACTTCAACCCGCGAGAAGTTGTTCGACCCCAGCGGGCTCAGGGTGAAGCCGCTCACGCCCGGCCGCACCACGGCGAACTGCTTCGGGTAGGCCAGGGCGATCCACGGTGCCTCGCGCTGGTAGATTGCCAAGGCCTGGCGGTAGAGGCCCGCACGGGCTTCCTGAGCGGTAATGGCTCGGGCCTTGCGCAGCAGTTCGTCGAACTCCGCGTTGCACCAGCCCGCCTGGTTCTCGCCACTCTTGGCGGCGGCGCAGGAAAGGTTCGGTGTCAGGAAGTTGTCCGGGTCGCCGTTGTCGCCAGCCCAGCCCATGAAGATCAGGTCGTGCTCGCCCTGCTTGGCGCGTTTGATCAGCTCGCCCCATTCGAACACGCGGATGTCGGCCTGGATGCCGATCTGCCCCAGGTCGTTCTGCAGCATCTGCGCGCCGATGCCGGGGTTGGGGTTGGTCGGCCCGCCGCCGGGGCGGGTCCAGATCGACAGTTTCAGGCCGGGCTTGATGCCCGCTTGGTCCAGCAGCTGTTTCGCTCGCGCCGGATCGTGGGGCCAGACCTTGAGTTGCGGATCGGAGCCCCACAGCGTCGGCGGATAAGGCGCCACTGCCAGCGTCGCGGCGCCTTCGCCGAATTGCGCGCGCAGGTAGGCGTCGCGATCGAAGGCGAGGTTGATCGCCTGGCGCACGCGCACGTCGTCCAGCGGCTTGTGTCGGGTATTGATGCCGACATAGGCGACCAGCAGCGAGTCCAGTTCTTCGATCGTCAGCTTCGGGTCCTGGCGCAGCGCGGGGATGTCGGTGGGCTTGGGGTAGACGGCGATCTGGCAGTCGCCGGCCTTGACCTTCTGGATACGCACGTTCGGATCAGGAGTGATCGCCAGCAGCAGGCGGTCGATCTTCGGCTTGCCGCCCCAGTAGTCGGGGTTGGCGTTGAAGCGCACCTGGGCGTCCTTCTGGTAGCGCTGGAAGACGAAGGGGCCGGTGCCGATGGGCAGGTTGTTCAGTTGGTCGGCCTTCTCGGCGGCCAGCAGCAGGTCGCCGTATTCGGCGGAATAGATGGAGGCGAAGCCCATGGCGAGGTCGGCAAGGAAGGGCGCCTCGGGGTGCCTGAGGGTGAAGCGCACGTGGTGGTCGTCAAGCTTTTCCACTGCGCTGATCAGGCCGGGCAGGCCCATCGCCTCGGCGTAGGGGAAGCCGCGCGGGGCCAGCTTGTTCCACGGATGCTTCGGGTCGAGCTGGCGCTGGAAGCTCCAGAGCACATCGTTGGCGTCGAACTCGCGGTTCGGGGTGAAGTAGTCGGTGCTGTGGAATTTCACGCCCTGACGCAGGGTGAAGGTGTACTGCAGTCCGTCGTCACTGATCTCCCAGCTTTCCGCCAGCGCGGGCACCACGCGGGTGCTGCCGGGGGCGAACTGCACCAGGCGCTCGAAGACGGTCTCCGCCGAAGCATCGGCGGTGGTGGCGGCGGTGTATTGGGTGATGTCGAACCCTTCCGGGCTGGCCTCGGTGCAGACCACCAGGGATTGGCCGAATGCCGGCGCGCAGCCGAGCAGGCTGGCGAGGGTCAGGCGGATGAGCGCTTTGCGCACGGCGGCTGCCGGAAGAAAGGGCCGCCGGGAAACCCGGCGGCCGCTGGCCTTACTTGCCTACGCTGACGCCGTAGAACGAGTTCAGCGCGAACGGGCTGATCTTGAAGTCCTGCACCGTCTTGCGCATCGGCTGGTACACGGTGGAGTGGGCGATCGGGGTGATCGGCACCTGCTCCTTGAGGATGTGCTGGGCCTGCTTGTACAGCTCGGTGCGCTTGGCCTGGTCGGGGGTGCGCTTGGCATCCTTGATCAGCTTGTCGTAGGCCGGGTCGCACCACTTGGAGAAGTTGTTGCCGTCCACGGCGTCGCAACCGTAGAGGGTGCCCAGCCAGTTGTCCGGGTCACCGTTGTCGCCGCTCCAGCCGATCAGCATGGCGTCGTGCTCGCCGCCCTTGGCGCGCTTGATGTACTCGCCCCACTCGTAGGTGACGATCTTCGCCTTGATACCGACCTTGGCCCAGTCGGACTGCAGCATCTCGGCCATCAGCTTGGCGTTGGGGTTGTAGGGGCGCTGCACCGGCATGGCCCACAGGGTGATCTCGGTGCCTTCGGCCACGCCGGCCTTCTTCAGCAGTTCCTTGGCCTTTTCCGGGTTGTAGCCGGCGTCCTTGATGGTGTCGTCGTAGGACCACTGGGTTGGCGGCATGCCGTTCACGGCCAATTGGCCGGCGCCCTGGTAGACGGCGTCGATGATTGCCTTCTTGTTCACCGCCATGTCCAGCGCCTCGCGCACTTCAAGCTTGTCGAACGGCTTGTGCAGGACGTTGTAGGCGATGTAGCCGAGGTTGAAGCCCGGCTGCGACGGCATGTTCAGGTTCGCATCCTTCTTCAGCGCTTCCAGGTCGGCCGGGCGCGGGAAGAGGGTGATCTGGCACTCGTTGGCCTTGAGCTTCTGCATGCGCACCGAGGCGTCGGTGTTGATGGCGAAGATCAGGTTGTCGATCTTCACCTCGCCCTTGTTCCAGTAGTCCGGGTTGGCCTTGAAGCGGATCATCGCGTCCTTCTGGTAGCGACTGAACACGAACGGACCGGTGCCGATCGGCTTCTGGTTGATATCGGCGGCCTTGCCCTGCTTGAGCAACTGGTCGGCGTATTCTCCGGACTGGATCGAGGCGAAGCTCATGGCCAGGTTCTGGATGAACGCGGCGTCGACTTCATTGAGGGTGAACTTGACGGTGTGGTCGTCGACCTTCTCCACCTTGGCGATGTTCGCGTCCATGCCCATGTCGGTGAAGTAGGGGAACTCGGTCTGGTACGCCTTACGGAACGGGTGGTTCTTGTCGAGCATGCGGTTGAAGGTGAACAGCACGTCGTCGGCGTTGAACTCGCGGGTCGGCTTGAAGTAGTCGGTGGTGTGGAACTTCACGCCGGAACGCAGGTGGAAGGTGTAGGTCTTGCCGTCATCGGATACGTCCCACTTTTCCGCCAGGCCCGGGATGACCTGGGTGCCGCCGCGCTCGAACTGGGTGAGGCGGTTGAAGACCGTCTCGGCCGAGGCGTCGAAGTCGGTGCCGGTGGTGTACTGGCCGGGGTCGAAGCCCGCGGGGCTGCCTTCGGAGCAGTAGACCAGGTTGTTGGCGGCGTGGGCGAGCGGGGCGCTGGCGATCAGCCCAGCGGCAATCATGGAGCGGATGACGGCGTTCTTACGCATACGGACCTCTGTTTATTCTGGTTGTCATCGAGGGGCAGCCTCGTGAGCTGCGTTGCGTGAAGCTATGCACGGCACATGCCGGGCGCAAGCGGTCGACCGGGGTGAGTGTAGAAGTTGTGACGCGGGTGCAAGGGAATGTCGCAATTTCGACAATGGGAACCGTGCGGTCGGGTGGCGGCGCCCCGGTCCGAAGGAGGCGCCGCGCTGGAGGAGAGCGTAGGTGTTACGGCATCTGCACCTCGATCGTGCCGTCGGCGCTGACGGTAACCTGGCTGGTGCCGGCTTCGATTTCCTGGGCCGGGGCGCCGCCGTAGCTGTCGGCCTTCATCGCCGCCATGCGCATCACCGGCATGGGGTGCGGCGCACCGGAGGTGTTCAGGCTGAGGCTGACCAGCTTGTAACCCTTGCCGCCGAGCGCGTCGGTGAGGACCTGGGCGCGGGCCTTGAAGGCATCCACGGCGCCTTTCATCATCGCGTCCTCATTCTTCGCGCGGGTGGCGTCGGCGATGCTGAAGTTCATGCTGCCCATCTTCAGCTTGCCCAGCAGGTCGGCACTGAGCTGGGAGAGGGCGGCGAAGTCGGTGCTTTCCAGGCGGATTTCCGCGCGCTCGCGCCAGGCGGTGATCTTCTGCCCCTTGTCGTCATACACCGGGTAGCTGCTGCGGCTGCCCAGGCTGACAGTCACGCCTTTCACCTTGCGCGCCTGCTCGACCGCCGCGTTCATCGCGGTGGTGGTCTCGGCGGCGAGCTTGGCCGGGTCGGTGCCCTGGCCTTCGCTGAACAGGGTCACGTGCATCAGGTCGTGGGCGACTTCCTGGCTGACCTCGGCGCGCAGCGAAACCTGGTTGTAGCGAGGTTCGTCTGCCAGGGCTCCCAGGCTGGTGGCGCACAGGGCGATGGCGGCGGCGATGGCGGTGAAGGGTTTCTTCAGTACAGACATGGATGACTCCTTGCTCCAGAAAATGTCCGGGCCACAGCTTAGTAGAGGCAGTGGCGAGAACTGTCAGACCCTTTGACGAGGAAGGGTTCGGATTCGGGTTAATGACCGATGTCACCAATTGTTTCGGGCTGGGGCGGCCGTCACAGGGCGCGCTGGAGTATGCTGTGGCGCTATGCCGCATTAAGGGGAGGGGGCTCTTGGCTATACTCGCGCAAATTCCGGAATTCACCATGCGCCCACCGGTTTTCCAGCTGTCCGCCAGTCGTCAGAACCTTCTGCATCTGACGCTCATCCGTATTCTCGTCCTTGCCGCCCAGGCCGGTTCCGTCGGGCTCGCCTACAAGGCCCAGCTGATCCAGCTGCCCTGGCTGGCGCTCGGCGTGACCATCGGCGTCTCCCTCGTGCTGTGCCTGGGTACTGCGCTGCGCCTGCGCGGTCCGTGGCCGGTCACCGAGCTCGAGTACGCCGTCCAGCTCGCCTGCGACCTGGTCATCCACAGCGTGCTGCTCTATTACTCGGGCGGTTCGAGCAACCCCTTCGTCTCCTATTACCTGGTGCCGCTGACCATCGCCGCGGCGACCTTGCCGTGGCTCTACACCATCGCCCTGGCCGGCCTCGCGCTGGCCAGCTATACGGTGCTGCTGGTGTGGTTCCACCCGCTGGAGATGGCGGCCGGCCAGCGCGACAACCTGCTGATCTACGGGATGTGGCTGAGCTTCGCGCTGGCCGCCGCGCTGATCACTTTCTTCGTCGCCCGCATGTCCGAGTCGCTGCGCCGCCAGGAACAGTTGCAGGCCCAGCGCCGCGAGGAAGGCATGCGCGACCAGCAATTGCTGGCCGTTGCCACCCAGGCCGCCGGCGCTGCCCATGAGCTGGGCACGCCCCTGGCGACCATGAGCGTATTGCTCAAGGAATTGCGCCAGACCAATGCGGACCAGCCGATGTTGCAGGAAGATCTCGCCCTGCTGCAGGAGCAGGTCAAGCTCTGCAAGACTACTCTTCAGCACCTGGTACGCGCCGCCGAGGCGGATCGTCGCCAGGCGGTGGAAGAGCAGGGCGCCAACGAATGGGTCGAGTCGGTGCTGCGTCGCTGGCACCTGATGCGCCCCGAGGCGAGCTATCGCTACCAGACGCTGGGCAAGGGCAAGGCGCCGCGGATGACTCCGCCGACCGACCTGAGCCAGGCGCTGCTGAATCTTCTGAATAACGCGACGGACGCCTGTCCGGACGATCTGGACATCCGCCTGGACTGGGATGCCGGTGAAATCTGCCTGAGCATCCGCGACCAGGGCCCGGGCGTGCCGCTGGCGATTGCCGAACAGCTCGGCAAGCCGTTCTTCACCACCAAGGGCAAGGGCTTTGGCCTGGGGTTGTTCCTCAGTCAGGCCAGCGTGACCCGCGCGGGTGGAACGGTGAAGTTGTATAACCATGAAGATGGCGGCACTCTGACCGAGTTGCGTCTGCCCAGAAGCTATGGCGTGGCCTGATAGCCGCGCCCGCGAGGAAGTACCATGAGCGAAGAGATCCTGTTCGAAGGCGAAGAGCAGCCCCACCTGCTGCTGGTGGACGACGATGCCACCTTTACCCGCGTCATGGCCCGAGCCATGACCCGCCGCGGGTTGCGGGTGTCGGTCGCCGGCTCCGCCGAGGAAGGCCTGGCCATGGCCAAGGAAGATCTGCCCGACTACGCCGTGCTGGACCTGAAGATGGACGGCGACTCCGGCCTGGTGCTGCTGCCCAAGCTGCTCGAGCTCGACGCCGAGATGCGCGTGGTGATCCTCACCGGCTATTCCAGCATCGCCACCGCGGTGGAAGCCATCAAGCGCGGCGCCACCAACTACCTGTGCAAACCAGCCGATGCTGACGATGTGCTCACTGCACTGCTGTCGCAACATGCCGACCTGGAATCCCTGGTGCCGGAAAACCCCATGTCGGTGGATCGTCTGCAGTGGGAACATATCCAGCGCGTGCTTGCCGAACATGACGGCAACATCTCCGCGACCGCTCGAGCGCTGGGTATGCACCGGCGCACATTGCAACGTAAGCTGCAGAAACGCCCGGTGAGGCGTTAAGCGATCGATAAGACAAAGGAGCGCCAATGAGCGCTCCTTTTTATTTCCAGCCGTGCGAGCCGACCCCATGACCGACAGCGCCGAGTACCGGGCCGCGAACGACGCCGTTCGCAGCCGCTTCTTCCACCGAGTCTGGCAACTCACCGCGCCCTACTGGCGCAGCGAAGAGAAGGGCATGGCCTGGTTGCTGCTGATCGTGGTGATCGCCCTGTCGCTGGTCGGTGTGGCCCTCAGCGTCTGGCTCAACAGCTGGTACCGCGACTTCTACAACGCCTTGCAGAACAAGGACCTGAAGAGCTTCATCCACCTGATGCTGATGTTCTGCGGCATCGCCGCGGTGTTCATCCTCACCGCGGTGTACCGGCTGTACCTCACCCAGATGCTCACCATCCGCTGGCGCCGCTGGCTAACGGAGAAGCACTTCGCCGCCTGGCTGGGCGACAAGAACTACTACCGCCTGGAGCAGCGTGGGCACACCGACAACCCCGACCAGCGTCTTTCCGAAGACCTCAACAGCTTCACCGACACCACCCTGACCCTTGGTCTGGGGCTGATCCGCAACATCGTCAGCCTGGTGTCCTTCTCGGTCATTCTCTGGGGCGTATCTGGCAGCATCGAGCTCTTCGGTATAAGCATTCCCGGCTACATGTTCTGGGCGGCACTGCTCTACGCCGCGGTCGGCAGCTGGTTGACCCACCTCATCGCACGCCGCCTGATCGGTCTGAACAACCGCCAGCAACGCTACGAGGCGGACCTGCGTTTCGGCCTGGTGCGGGTGCGCGAGAACGCCGAAAGCATCGCCCTGTACAATGGCGAGGCCAACGAGAGCGCCCGCCTGATGGGCCGCTTCCGCAACGTCTGGAGCAATTTCTGGGAACTGATGAAGGTGCAGAAGCGCCTGACCTTTTTCAGCTCAGGCTACGCCCAGATCGCCACCGTGTTTCCCTTCATCGTCGCCGCGCCGCGCTACTTCTCCGGGCAGATCCAGCTCGGCGAACTCATGCAGATCAACTCCGCCTTCGGCAACGTGCAGGACGGCCTGAGCTGGTTCATCGACGCCTACGCCAGCCTCGCCAGCTGGCGCGCCACCTGCGACCGTCTGCTGAGCTTCCGCGAGACCATGGACGAGACTGCCCATGAGTCCGCCAACATCGACGTGCGCAAGACCGGCGACAACCTGCAACTGCACAACCTCACCCTGAGCCTGGGCAACGGCCGAGAATTGCTGCAGCCCACCAGCCTGGAGCTGAACCCCGGCGAGCACGTGCTGATCGGCGGCCCCTCCGGCGGTGGCAAGAGCACCCTGTTGCGCGCCATGAGCGGCCTCTGGCGCTATGGCAGCGGCGTGGTGCAGATGCCTGACGCACGCAGCCTGTTCGTCCCGCAGAAACCCTATCTGCCCATCGGCACCCTGGCCGAGGCGCTGAGCTATCCGGAGTCAGGCGATCGCCACGCCCCTGAGCAGCTGAAGCAGGTGCTGCACCTGTGCCGCCTGGATTCGCTGGTGCCGCGTCTGGATGACGCCGATCACTGGCAGCGTGTGCTCTCGCCGGGCGAGCAGCAGCGCCTGGCCATCGCCCGCGCGCTGCTCTACGCACCGCAGTGGCTGTTCCTCGACGAAGCCACCTCCGCGCTCGATGAATCCGACGAAGCCGCGCTCTATCAGGTGCTGCTCGACCAGTTGCCGGGGGGGACGCTGGTCAGCATTGGCCACCGGGTCAGCCTGAAGCGATTCCACTCGCGCCAACTGCGCCTGGAGGAGCATCGTTTGCAGGAGATCGAGTCCGTTTTACCGGCGTAGTGGCAGTTTGATTCACTGGGATAATGTGATCCTGTTAGTGGGAAACATCTGAAAGTCTTCTCAGACAAGATGATTTCTTCTTATTTATTTACATTTTTCAGTGTTTAGCCGCTGCGAAGTTTTCAAGAACAGGTACCCTGTGCACCCCGGCGGCCACCCGCCGGGCCGAATGCAATTCACTGGTACCGCTATGAAATCCCTTTCCCCGTCACGCCAAGCCCTGACCCGCTCGGACCTGCGCCTGGTCGACCCGCGCCGGATCGTGGTGATCGGTGGCTGCGTGGCCGTACTGTTCGCTGTTGCGGCCTTCGCCGGCGGCATCTGGGTCGGTCGGGTCAACCTCGCGCCGGCGCCGATGCCGGTTGCTGCCCCGGCCGAGCCGGCGGCGGAAGACGACTCCGGCGAACGCTTCGCCGCGGAGCGCATCGGCGACCTGGCCGGTCGCCTGCAGGTACTGGAAAAGGATGCGACCTATCTGCTCCAGGCCGTCGACAGTCACGAGGAAATCGCCCGCAAGCTGGCCAAGGTCGATCCGGAACTGGTACCCAAGCCCAAGGCCGCGGCAAAGGTCGCGGCGTCTGGCAAAGGCGAGGGCGGCATCCTCCTGCCTCCGCGTCCCTGTGCCGAGCCGCTGCCCGGCTCGACCGACGATCTGCAGCAGGGCGAGCGCTCGGCGAAATGCCTGCGCCGGGTCTTCGACCTGCTGATGGATCAGGTGGCCCGCCGCAATGCCGATTTCATGGCGATTCCAGCGCGCCGGCCGGTCGAGCAGGCGCGCCTGGGCTCGCCCTTCGGCAACCGATTCGACCCCTTCAATCATCACCTGGCCTTCCATTCCGGGCAGGACTTCTCCGCGCCCACCGGCAGCCCGATCCACGCGGCCGCGGGAGGGCGCGTGATCGTGGCGGGGCCGAACCCCTCCTACGGCAATCGGGTGGAAATCGACCACGGCAACGGCCTGGTGACCCGCTACGCCCACGCTTCCAAGCTGGAGGTGAAAGTTGGCGACGTCGTGCTGCCGGGGCAGGAAATCGCCAAGGTCGGCTCCACCGGGCGTTCCACCGGCCCGCACCTGCACTTCGAAGTGCTCTACCACGGCGAGTTCGTCGACCCACAGAACTTCCTCTCGCTAGGGGGAATGGAGATCGATAGCGATGGCATGGCCACGGACTAGAAAGCCTTCTACCCGCGACCTGCTACGCGCCGACCATTCGCCCCATGCTCCCCGTGGCTCGGCATGGTTCGGCCGCCTGCTGGCGCTGTTCGTCCTGCTGGCGGCGGTGCTGGCGGGCCTGTGGTTCGTGCGCGGGCTGGACGACAGCCAGGGCCAGAAACACGCCGATGAGCTGCATGCGCTGCAGGAACAGGTCGTGCAACTGACCGCCGAACTGGAGGAAAAGCGCATGCAGGGCGAGGAGGACCGCGCCAACCGTGAACAACTGATGCGCCGCATCGATTCGATGTCGGCCGAGATCAAGAAACTCAAGACCGAGCTGGCCTTCTACCGCCAGCAGAAACCTGGCAAGTAGTCCGCGCGAGGAAATTCGATGTTCAGCAACAGCAAGAAAAAAGGGCCGCAGGTGACGGTGGACAAGTTCTCCAGCCTGCTGTCCGGCAACGTCGCTCTGGTAGGAGACATTCAGTTCGAGGACGGCCTGAAGGTCCTCGGCACGGTGAAGGGCAACGTAATCCACAAGCCCGGCGCGGCCAGCCTGCTGGCGCTCAGTGCGGAAGGCCGAATCGAGGGTAATGTCAGCAGTTATGATGCGCTGATCGACGGCACCATCGTCGGCGACCTGTACGTCGAGCACCTGCTGGAGTTGCATTCCAATGCGCGGGTAATGGGCAATATCCAGTATCGCCAACTGAGCATGGAGAATGGCGCCACCGTCGACGGCAAGCTGACCCGCGTGGCCGAGGGCGACGTGACCAGGTCTACGGAATACCCGGCGCTGGCCCACGAGGAAGAGGGCGAAGCCTGATTTGCCCCGGCGCGGTGGGTACTTAGCTTGCTATGATTGTCGCCCCCACCGCCCAGACCCTCCCGCCCCATGCTCGCACTCCTGCTCCAGACCTTCAGCATCACCGCCCCGGTCTTCGCCATGCTGTTCCTCGGAGTGCTGCTGCGCCGCGTGGGGGCGATCAACCCGGAATTCATCCAGACGGCGTCGGCGCTGGTGTTCAACGCCACCATGCCGGCGATGCTCTTCCTCGGCATCTACCACTCCGACCTGCACAGTGCGGCGCGCCCCGAAGTGCTGCTGTACTTCTGCGCGGCGACCCTGGCGGGTTTCCTGCTGGCCTGGGGCTGGGCCGTCTGGCGGGTGCCGCGCGAGGAGCGTGGCGTCTACGTGCAGGGTTCATTCCGCGGCAACAACGGCATCATCGGTCTGGCGCTGGCCACCAGCCTCTATGGCGACCACGGCCTGGCGCTGGGCTCGGTCCTCGCTGCGCTGGTGATCCTCTGCTACAACACGCTGTCCTCGGTGGTGCTGGCGATCTACAGCCCGAGCATGAAGTCCGACCCGCTGAGCATCGCCCGCAATGTCATCTGCAATCCGCTGATCATCAGCGTACTGGCGGCGCTGCCGTTCTCCTGGTTCGGTATCGGCCTGCCGAAGTGGCTGCTGACCTCCGCTGACTACTTCGCCCAGATGACCCTGCCGCTGGCGCTGGTGTGCATCGGCGGCACCCTGTCGCTGGCCTCGCTGCGCGAAAGCGGTGGGCTGGCGATCAGCGCGAGCCTGATGAAGATGGTCTGGCTGCCGCTGATCTGCACCTCCGTCGCCTGGGCCTTGGGCTTCCGCGGCGCCGAACTGGGCGTGCTGTTCCTCTATTTCGCCAGCCCCACGGCAGCGGCCAGCTACGTCATGGCCCGTGCGGCCAATGGCAATCACGAGCTGGCGGCGTCGATCATCGTCATCACCACCCTGGTGGCGGCGCTGACGACCAACATCGGCATCTTCGTCCTGCAGTGGGGCGGCTGGATGTGACTCGGGGGAAGTCGAGATTCTTCCAATGGGTGTTGCGAAAAAGGCTATTCAGTTTGTAGGAAATTTCTGAAAGATCGCCTTGGGTCGCAACGCCGCGCGAACGCCGTTCCGCGCGTCGACAAGACCGGTTACATTTGGCTCCCCCCGCTATGCACGATCAAGGAATGTTCATGCAGCTCACGCGTCGGATGGTTCGTGCCGTCTTTTTTCTGTCAGCCAGTCTCCTGGCTGCGACGGTCGCTGCCGAGCCGAGTGCGGACCTCTCCAGCCCTGCCGCCGGCTGGCGCTATTCGGGTCTGACCGATGATCCCAGCGTGCCCCGCGTGGCCTATCCCACGCCACCCATCGACCGGGGCGGTTCCCGTGGCCGCAGCCTGATCGAGGGCCACCTGCGCGAAGTGGCCGGCGTCGACCGTGCCCAGCGCCTGGTGGTCAACGGCAATCCGCTCCCTCTCTACACCGACGGCGAAGGCAGGTTTGTCCGTCCGTACAACTTCGGCGCCGGCAGCAACAGCGTCGAGGTGGCCAGCGCCGAGGGCAAATCCCTCAAGCGCATCCAGTTCTACGAGGCCAACAACCACCGGGTCGCGCCGCGCCTGCGCCTGGCGCTGGGCTGGAACGACCCCAAGGCCGAGCTCGACCTGCATATCGTCACGCCCGACGGCCAGCATGCCTTCTGGGCGCGGCCGCGCCTGAGCAATGGCGGCGGCCTCGACCCGGACGGCGTCGATGGCCCCGGTCCGGAAATGTTCACCATGGCCGCGCCGCTGCACGGCACCTACCTGGTCTACGTGAACTACTGGGGCAACTACAACGCCAGCCAGGGTTACAACTTCCAGGAAGGCAACCACGAGCAGGACGTGATCACCGCCGAGATCAACCTGGTGTTCAACGAAAATACCGTCAACGAGAAGCGCGAGACCTTCGTGGTGCCTATGCGCACCATCGGTGATCTGGTGCTGGTGAAGACCTTCAACTACTGAATTCGCCCCTCGCAGGGATGACACGGGACAAGCGATCCATGAGCGACAATACGCCCTCCAGCAGCCAAGACAGCACCTCCACGCCGACGCCGGCCCAGGCCCCGGGCCGTGGTCCGCTGATCGCCATCGGCGCGCTCGCTGCCGCGCTGGTCGCCGGTGGCCTGGCCCTGGCCTTCGGCTTGATCCCGGCTTTCCATTCGGCGCCGGTGGGGACCCTGGAAGCGCCGGAAAGCCCGGAAGTGGTCCGCGACCTCAAGCGCCCCGACGCGCTGATCGAGAGCGCCTCCCTCAGCCAGTTGCCCAAGGCCGTGCTGGAAGTGCCGCTGCTGCGCGACGTGCTCACCGAGGACTTCGTCTTCTACTACGAGAATAACGCCGACCGCCTGGGCCTGACCGGCACCCTGCGGCGCATCGTCTACGAGCACGACCTGACCCTGAAGGACAGCGTGATCGAGGAACTGCTCGACCAGCCGGCCCAGGTCGCCCTGTGGCGCGGTGCCGATGGCCGTCTGCGCGACTTCATGGTGGTGCTCAAGCGCGGCGGCCTGGCCAAGGTGCTGGAGCCGCTGGCCAGGATCGCGGCCGATGACAGCCAGCTGAAGAAGGTCGCGGAAATCCAGGTGAAGAGCAGCGCCACGCCGGTCTACAGCCTGCGCTATGGCGCCGAGAAGACCCTGCTGTTCGTCTCCCGTGGCGACCAGATGCTGGTTCTGTCGAACCCGAAGATGCTCTTCCCCAACCCGGATTACGACAACCTGGGCGAGCCCGATGCCGCCGTCGCCAAAGACCTGGGCAGCGCGCTGGAAGGCGAGCCTTTGTTCGCCAAGGACTTCTCCCTGGAACCGCGTGGCGAGCTGAAGCAGCGCATCACCCTGGGCGCCGGTGTTCTCGCCATGGGCTACCAGCGCTTCATCCCGACCTTCGCTGGCGTGCGCTTCGAACAGGGCAAGGACGGCTGGCACAGCTACCTGGCGCTCAACGAGGTTGCCCGCCAGCCGGACCTGGACTTCACCTCTGTCTGGCAGGCCATGCCCATGGGCGCCAGCGCCTGCGTCGCGCTGCCGGTCACGCCGGGCCTGTACGACAACATGCTGGTGAAGCTGGGCGCCGAGCAGAAGATGGCCGCCGCCTTCTCCGAGCACCTCTCCGGCGCTGCCGGCCTGTGCTGGTACCCGGACTCGCGCCTGCACTCGCCGCTGCTCGCGGTGAAGCTCGACGCGCCGGCCAGCCCCGAGCTGGACGAGCAACTGGGCAAGCTGTTCGGCAGCATGATCGGCGCCTACGAGGCCAACGTGGAGGCCGGCGCCTTCGAGGTTGAAAGTCGTGCCGAGGGCGAAGGTCACCTGTGGCAGCGTCAGGTCAGCTCGCGCTTCGGCCAGTACCCGGCCAGCGAGGCGGAGAATCCCGACCAGGTCAGCGGCAACGGCTTCTTCCGCGTCAGCCTGCTGCGCGATGGCAACACCCTGCTGTTCTCCATCGACGACAAGCTGCTCGACAAGGCCCGCAACACCCTGGCCAAGCGCTACCCGCCGCTGGCCGACGTGCTGCCCAAGGACGCCCTGGTGCCCGCGTACCTGGCGCCCAAGACGCTGTCCGCACTGCTCCAGCGCGAGACCCTGGACAGCCTGCCGCAGGACATCGAGCCGGTATTCCGCAACGCTGCCGATACGCTGCTCCTGCCGCGCCTGAAGACTCTCGCCGGCAACGGCTCCTACGCCCTGACCCTGCCGGCCGGCAGCGAGCCCAGCGGTGAGTGGGAGTGGTTGCCGCTGGAATGGAAGGCGCTGTGATCCGCAAACCCCTCATGCTGCTGGCCAGTCTGCTTGTCGCCACGCTGGCGCACGCAACGGAGCCGGCGCTGGATGCGCAGCAGACCCAGGTGTTCCGCGCCTGGTTCGTGCGCATCGCCGAGGAGCAGCTGCGTCGCGGGCCGAACCCGCGCTGGTACCAGCAGGACTGCGCTGGCCTCGTGCGCTTCGCCGCCAACGAGGCGCTGAAGGTGCATGACGCCAAGTGGCTGCGCGCCAACGGCATGTCCAACCGCTACCTGCCGCCGGAGCTGGAACTGTCCGACGCACAGCGCAATCTCGCGCAGACCTGGCAGCAGGGCGGCGGCAAGACCGGCCCCTACGTCAACGCGATCAAACTCATTCAATACAACAGCCAGCTCGTTGGCCGCGACCTCAACCAGGCGCGCCCCGGCGACCTGATGTTCTTCGACCAGGGCGATGACCAGCATCTGATGATCTGGATGGGCCGCGACATCGCTTATCACACCGGCACTCGTACGGCGACCGACAACGGCATGCGCTCGGTCAGCCTGCAACAACTCATGACATGGAAGGACACCCGATGGATACCCGACGAATCCAATCCCAACTTTATCGGCGTCTATCGCTTGTCCTTCCTGACCCGATGAAAGCGCTGCGCGGCATTGCCGCTGCCCTGGCCTGCGCCGGCCTGTTCGCCGCCGCGCCCGCGATCGTGCAGGCGGACGATGACGTCCCGGCGAGCAACTACGCGCCCATGGCTGGCGAGTCGTTCTTCCTGCTCGCCGACTCAAGCTTCGCTTCCGACGAGGTGGCCAAGGTGCGCCTGGAGGCGCCAGGCCGTGACTACCGCCGCTACCGCATGGAGCCATACGGTGGCGCGGATATCCGCGTCTACCGCATCGACAAGCCGCTGGACTTCCTCAAGCGCCAGAAGAACCTGCACCGCGTGCTGTCCGAAGGGCAGTTCAAGGGCGAGGGCCTGTCCAACACCCTGGCCTACCTGTGGGACAACTGGTACCGCAAGTCGCGTCGGGTGATGCAGCGGACCTTCTCCTACGAGTCGCGCCAGCAGGTCACCGAGGTGGTGCCCGAGCTGAAGATGGGCAATGCCATGCGCGCGCCGACTCCCTATGACGCGCAGCCGCAGTACGCGCCGATTCCCGGCCTGCCGATGGTCAGCCAGTTCCGCTATCCATTGTGGGACGCCAAACCGATCCAGCCGCCGAAGGAAGTCAGCCTCGCCGGCTCTTCCAGCGAGTTCATCAATGTCGCACCGGGCAACGTCTACGTGCCGCTGGGCAAGCTGAAGCCCGGCCTGTACCTGGTCGAGGCGCTGGTCGGCAAATACCGCGCGACCACCGTGGTATTCGTCTCCAACAGCGTCGCGGTGAGCAAAATTGCCGGCAACGAACTGCTGGTGTGGACCGCGCGCAAGCATGAAGGCACGCCGGTGAGCGGCGCCAAGGTGCTGTGGACCGACGGCCTGGGCGTGATGAGCAGCGGCAGCAGCGATGCCGACGGCCTGCTGCGCCTGCAGCACGTCAGCCCCGAGCGCTCCTTCGTGATCGGCGAGGACGAGGAGGGTGGCGTCTTCGTCTCCGAGAACTTCTACTACGACAGCGAAATCTACGACACCAAACTCTACGCCTTCACCGACCGCCCGCTGTACCGTCCGGGCGACTGGGTATCGCTGAAGATCGTCGGTCGCGAATTCAAGAACTCCCGCGAGTCGCAGTCGCCGCAGAGCGCGCCGCTGCGCCTGTCGGTGATCGACGCCGCCGGCACCACGCTGCAGACCCTCGACCTCAAGTACGACGCCAGGAGCGGCACCAATGGCCGCTTCCAGCTGCCGGCCAACGCCGTCGCCGGCGGCTACGAGCTGCGCTTCGACTACCGCGACCAGACCTACAGCAGCGCCTTCCGCGTCGCCGAGTACATCAAGCCGCACTTCGAGATTTCCCTCGACCTGGCCAAGCCGGACTTCAAGACCGGCGAGCCGGTGAAGGGCAACCTGATCCTGCTCTACCCGGACGGCAAGCCGGTGGCCAATGCGCGCCTGGAGCTGAGCCTGCGCGCCCAGCAGCTGTCGATGGTGGACAACGAGCTGCAGTACCTCGGCCAGTTCCCCGTGGAGCTGACCAGCGCACAGATCACCACCGACGAGCAGGGCCGCGCCGCGCTGGACCTGCCGGCGGCGGAGAAACCCAGCCGCTACATGCTCACCGTGTTCGCCAGCGATGGCGCCGCGTACCGCGTGAAGACCAGCAAGGAAATCCTCATCGAGCGTGGCGCCGCGCGCTACCGCGTGAGCGCGCCGCAGCGCTTCAGCGCCGCCGGTGACAAGGTCGAGTTCAGCTACGCCGCCGAACAGCAGACCCAGATCCAGCCCACAGCCTACCGCTGGCTACGCCTGGAAGACCGCAGCAGCGGCGACGGCGCAGTCGAAGGCGGCAAGTTCGCCATTACCTTCGACAAGCCCGGCACCTACAGCGTCGAGCTGCGCGACAAGGCCGGTCAACTGCTCGGCGGTACCGGCCACTCGGTCAGCGGCGATGGCGTGAAGGCCGTCCCGGGCACCGTGGAAATCGTCCTCGACAAGGCCGAGTACCAGGCGGGTGAAGAAGCGCTGGCACTGATCACCTTCCCCGAGCCGGTGGACGACGCCCTGCTGTCCCTGGAGCGCGACAAGGTCGAGGCCACCGCACTGCTGTCCAAGGGCGGCGACTGGCTGAAGCTGGAAAAGCTCAACCCGACCCAGTACCGCGCCCGCATTCCGGTGAAGGCCGAGTTCTCGCCGAACCTGACCTTCTCCGTGCTCTACACCCGCAGCGGTGACTACAGCTTCCAGAACGCCGGCATCAAGGTCGCCGTGCCGCAGGTGGAGATCGCCGTCAGCACCGACAAGGAACGCTACGAGCCGGGCGAGACAGTCACCGTCAACCTCGATACCGCCTACGCTGGCAAGCCTGTCTCCAGCCACCTCACCGTGAGTGTGGTGGACGAGATGATCTACGCACTGCAGCCGGAGATCGCTCCGGGCATCGACCAGTTCTTCTACCACCCGCGCCGCAACAACGTGCGCACCAGTGCCAGCCTTGCGTTCATCAGCTACGACGTGGCACTGCCCGGTTCGCCCAGCGCGCCCGGCCGCGCCAACCGCAGCGAGCGTGGCGTGAAGGTGCTGGAGCGCCCGCGCCGCGAAGAAGTCGACACCGCCGCCTGGGAGCCGGAACTGGTCACCGACGCCAACGGCAAGGCCCAGTTCAAGTTCCGCATGCCCGACTCCCTGACCCGCTGGCGTATCACCGCCCGTGCCATGGATGACCAGGGGCAGGTCGGCCAGAAGAAGCAGTTCATCCGCTCCGAGAAGCCGCTTTACCTGAAGTGGAGTGGCCCGAAACGCTTCCGCACGGGCGATGCGCCGGACCTGGGACTGTTCGTCTTCAACCAGGGCGAGCAGGACACCAAGGCCGAGTTGCTGATCCGCGCCAATGGCGCGGAGAAGACCCAGGCGCTGGACCTCAAGCGTGGCGTCAACTACATCGCCCTGCCGCAACAGCCGCTCAGCGATGGCGACTGGAGCGTCGAACTGCGTCAGGAAGGCCAGGTGCGCGACAGCCTCGGTGTGCACTTCAGCCTGGTCGCGGACAGCTGGCAGGTGCTGCAGTCCAGGCCGCTGCAGGTCAACGCGCAGAACACCCCGCTGCAGTTGCCGGCGGATGCCCGCGACGTCAGCCTGCGCCTGGATGACAGCGCCCAGGCCCTGCTGCGCGGCAATCTCGACTCGCTGCTCGACTACCCCTGGGGTGGCGTCGAGCAGACCGCCAGCCAATTGCTGCCGCTGAGTGTGGCCTACCCGATGCTGGCCAACGGCGAGCCGCGTGTGCGCGACCGCCTGCGGCTGATCATGCAGACCAGCCGCCTGCGCCTGGTGCAGATGGCCGGCCCGGACGCCTACTTCACCTGGTGGGGCGGCGAAGACTACGACGCCTTCCTCACCGCCTATGCCTACTACGCCGACTGGCACGCCAGCCGCGCCCTGGAAATCCAGCTGCCGCCGGACCACTGGCAGCGCGTCCTGGAGCTTTACTCCGCACGCGCCAGCGCCACGCCGCTGCTGCAGCGCGCGCTGATCCTGGCCTTTGCCCGCGACATGAAGTTGCCGGTGCAGACCCTGGTCAGCGGCCTGCTCACTGACCTGGAGAACGCCGGCAACGGCGAGGCGGCGAAGTCGGTGAACGACTTCGACAGCGACGACAGCCTGGTCATGGGCCAGCCGGACTCCGAGCTGGGCCTGGCAGTGGCCCGTGTACTGACGGCCAGCCTGGCCGAGCAGAACAAGGTTGCGCTGCCGTCCGGGTTCGCCAGGCAACTGGATGGTGCGCGCCTGAAGCTCAATACCAACGACCAGCCGTTCGCCCGTGCCGTGCAGCTCTACAGCGGTACTGTCGATGCCAGCCGTGCCCGCGCCCTGCTGCAGAGCCTGGCGCCGCAGCAATCCACCGTCGAACGCGCCCTGGCGCTGACCTGGATGCAGCGCGCCGTGGCCGATGCCCCGGCTGCCGAGCTGCCCAAACCGGTCGCGGACTGGAAGGAAAGTCACAGCACCACCGGCGATGCCTTCTGGCAATGGCAGGGCAAGGACGTGCCTGCGCAGCTGGACCTGAGCGCCGCGCCTTCGCGTCCGCTCAACGCTTCCGTGACCTTCCGCAGCGCCGAAGCGCCGGCCAGCCAGCTGCCCGTGTCCATCAAGCGCCGCCTGCTGCGCCTGGTGCCGGGCGAGGACGCCTTCGCCTTCAGCGCCGAGGAACTGGGCGACAAGCCGCTGTCCAGCGACGAGCTGTACCTGGATGAAGTGACCCTGACCACCGAGCAGGCCCAAGCGCTGCGCTACGGCATGCTGGAAGTACCGCTGCCGCCGGGCGCGGACGTCGAGCGCACCACCTGGGGCCTGCAGATCAGCGGCCTGGGCGGTGTCGAGGCGACCAGCCTGGAGCGCGCCCGCAACGAGCCGGGTGAACTGTTCTATGGCGTGCCGGTGGACACTCTGGGCGGCGAGCTGCGCTTCCGTCATCTGGTTCGCTTCTCGCAGAAGGGCGAGTTCGTCCTGCCGCCGGCGCGTTACCAGCGCCTCTATGCGCCGCAGGAGCAGGCGCTGGAGCAGCAGCCGGCCCTGGCGAAGATCAAGGTTCAGTAATCGATGCGCGCGCGTCTGGTCGGGCTGATCCTGCTGTTGCCGCTGAGTGCCCTCGCGGCGCCCGGCTCGCAAGAGCAGGCGCAGCTGGCCTGGCGCACCGCGCAGGGCGACGAACTGCTGCGGCTCGGGCCGCAGCAGGTGCTCGATCGCCAGCCATTGCCGGCCGACCTGCATGCTCCGCTGGGCAGCCTGTGGAAGCTGTTCGTCTACGCCTGGCTGAACGACACCGAGCAGCAGGAGCGGGCTTATCAGTGCCGCGGCGAAAGCAAGGAAGAGGTGTATTGCTGCACGGCGGGGCAGAGCATCGAGCGCGACGCCGCGCTGGTGAAATCCTGCGGCCTGTACTTCCAGCCGCAGCGCCTGGGCATCGATGCTGCGGTCTGGCAGCAATATTGGCAGGCCCGCCACGCGCCGGCCTGGATCGCCCAACTGGACAAGCTGGCGCCGCAGACCCAAGTACCGGTCGCCGAACTGCTCGATCAACTGCAGCACCTGCCGGCCCAGGAGCAGGCGCGCAAGGTGCTGCTCGATGTCAGCCTGGCCGCCGACGAAGGCCGCGCACCTGCCGCTTTGGGTGGGCGCCTGCGGGTGAAGACCTGGAGTTGGGATGAAGGCGGTCGGCGCGAGGGCGGCTTCGCCGGTTGGCTGGTCAACGGCACGCCGCTCTGGGCGCGCGGGCCGGGCACCAGCAAGACAGTGCTGGCCAGGTACGGCAACGCCATCGGTGCCGCGCTGCCGGCGCCGTGGCCCAGCGATCCGGGGCGTTGCGTCGAAGTCGGGCTGTTCAGCCGCTATCCGCTGAAGGAGGTCTACGACGCGCGCAATCAGCCCGCCGCCGAAGGCCTGCTGGCGGGCCGGCAGAATGTGTTGTTCGCCAATGGCGTTCGACTCGACGTGAACAGCAGCGGCGACCTTTTCCTCGAGCGCGATGCGCAGGGGCCGCGCCTGACTGCCCGCCTGTCCCGCGAGGAGTACGTCGCCCGCGTGCTCGACCGCGAGGCTTCCGCTACGCCGCCGGAAGCGGCCAAGGCGCTGGCGGTGACCATCCGCACTTATCTCTTGCAGAACGGCGCGCCGCGCGGCGACTGCCTGAGCATCGACGACAGCAGCCAGCGCCAGCGTGTGGCACCGCGCCCGGCCAGCGACGCGGCGCGTGGCATAGCGGCCTGGACGGCTGATCTGGTGCTGGCTGGCGGCACCGTCACCTACCACTCGGACGAGGCGGGGCAGTCGAAGCTGTCCTGGCGCAGCGCCCAGGAGCAGGCCGCCAAGGGCCTGCGCTATGACGCGATCCTCGCCCGCGCCTTCCCGCGCACCAGCCTGAGCCGCTGGAGCAACCCGACAGCCGCCTGCCAGTCGTTGCCCGAGGCCGAGCGCTGGCTGAAGGCGCAACGCCGCGACTGGCGCCCACGCCTGGAAACCGAGGCAGGCTATGAGGAACTGCAGTCCTTCGCCGTGTGCCGCCTGAGCAGTGGCCGGCCCTACGTCGACCGCGAACGCCAGCGCATCTATGTGCGCGGCCTTTACTCCCAGCAGGATCGCCTCGACCTGGCTCATGAATACCTGCACCTGGCCTTCCAGGCGCACCCCAATGGACAAGACGAGGGCTACGTGGAAAGCCTGGCCCGTCGCCTGATACTGGAATGATCAGCATGAAACTCGCCCACGTGCTCCGCCTGTCCCTGCTCGCCAGCCTGATCCCGCTGGGCGCGCAGGCCGCCGAATCGCCGATCAGCCTGGATACCCCGCTGGGGGGCTGGCGCTCGGGCGATGGCGACAAGGCCGACTTCCGGCAGACGGTGAACTACCCGGCGTCCTCGGTGAACTCGCGGGAAGACCAGTCCGATACCGCGCGCATCCGCGGTGAAATCCGTGGCTTGCCCAAGGACAGCAAGGACCCGGCGCGCCTGGTGGTCAACGGCGTGGCCATGCCGATGCGGGTGGAGAGCGACGGCAAGTTCGACCGGCCGTTCGCCTTCCCGGCGGGCTCCAACAGCGTCGAGGTCGTCAGCCCGGACGGCCAGCAGCGCAAGCGCGTGCAGTTCTACCATGGCGGCGGCGGTGGCGAGGTAGCGGCCAAGCTGCGGGTCATGCTGTCGTGGGACTCGGACAACACCGACCTCGACCTGCACCTGGTGACGCCCGATGGTGGGCACGTCTGGTACGGCAACCGCTCGCTGCCCAATGGCGCGGCCCAGGACGTCGACGTGACCACCGGCTACGGCCCGGAAATCATCGCCAGCCCGACCCCGCTCAAGGGCCAGTACCTGGTCTACGTGAACTACTACGGCGGTGGCTGGAGTTCGGATGAAAGCTCCGGCGACGTGAACGCGGCCAAGCCGCTGACCACGGCGCAGGTGACCATCGTCACGGAGGAGGGGACGGTGAACGAGAAGCAGGAGTCCTTCCTGATCCCGATGCGCCAGCCGGGTGAGCTGACGCTGGTGAAACGGTTCAGTTATCCGTAATGGCGGGAACCGTCGGCCCTGTCGACTGATCGCGGGCGTGGCCCGCTCCTACAAATGGGCGCTGCGCTGTGGTGCCAACCTGTAGGAGCGGGCCATGCCCGCGAACAGCGCCAATTGGCGCTGCTGAAAATCAGGCGTTTTGATCCGCCTGCCATGCATCGATCACTTCCTGCGCCGCGCGGAAGGCGTCGATGGCCGCGGGGACGCCGGCATAGACCGCGCAATGCAGCAGCGCTTCGCGAATCTCTTCCACCGTGCAGCCGTTGTTCAGCGCGCCGCGCACGTGGCCTTTCAGCTCCTGCGGGCACTTGAGTGCGGTCAGCGCGGCCAGGGTGATCAGGCTGCGGGTCTTGCGCGGCAGGCCTTCGCGGTTCCACACGCCGCCCCAGGCGTGTTCGTTGACGAAGTCCTGCAGCGGCTGGGTGAATTCGGTGGCGTTGCCCAGCGCGCGGTCGACGAAGACGTCGCCCATCACTTCACGGCGGACCTGCTCGCCGGCCTTGCGGTTGTCATTGCTCATTCTGACTCCTTCAGAGACCTTCCAGGCGCACCGGCGCGGTGCCGGAGCGCAGCATGTTGAGTTGTTCGGCGGCGGCCTTGGAAACGTCGATGATCCGCCCACGGCCGAACGGCCCGCGGTCGTTGATCCGGACCACGACGCTGCGGCCGTTGTCGAGGTTGGTCACCCGTACCCGCGTGCCGAAGGGCAGGGTGCGATGCGCGGCGGTCAGGGCGTTCTGGTTGAAGCGCTCGCCGCTGGCAGTGCGCTTGCCATGGTGCGCCTTGCCGTAATAGGACGCGGTGCCTTCGGCGCGGTAGCCGCGTCCGGAGACTTCCGAGTCGCTGTCGTATGACGTGGTGCTACAGCCGGCCAGCAGGGCCAGGCAACCGATGAGGGCCATGGGTCGCAGCATCGAACCTCCGGACGAAAAAACGCCGGGCAAGCCCGGCGTCGTTGAAGTGTGGGCTCAGGCTTCGAGCTTCTTCTTCAGCAGTTCGTTCACTTGTGCCGGGTTGGCCTTGCCCTTGGCGGCCTTCATGGCCTGGCCGACGAAGAAGCCGAACATCTTGCCGCGCTTGGCTTCGTCGCTGGCGCGGTACTGTTCGACCTGCTCGGCGTTGGCCGCCAGCACGTCGTCCAGCAGCTTCTCGACGGCGCCCGAGTCGGTGTTCTGCACCAGGTCCTTGGCCTTGATGATCTCGTCGGGCGAGCCTTCACCTTCGGCCATGGCGGCGAACACGGTCTTGGCTGCCTTGCCGTTGATGGTGCCGTCCTTCAGGCGCAGGATCATGCCGCCCAGGTACTCGGCGGAAACGGGCGACTGCTCGATTTCCAGGCTGTCCTTGTTGAGCAGGCTGGAAAGCTCGCCCATTACCCAGTTGGCCGCCAGCTTGGCGTCGGCGCAGATGCTCTGGACCTGTTCGAAGTAGTCGGCCATCTCGCGGCTGGCGGACAGCACGCTGGCGTCGTAGGCGGACAGGCCGTACTGGCTCTCGAAGCGCTCGCGCTTCTGGTCCGGCAGTTCCGGCAACTGGCCGCGCAGCTCTTCGAGGAAGGCGCGCTCGATCACCACCGGCAGCAGGTCCGGGCAGGGGAAGTAACGGTAGTCGTTGGCTTCTTCCTTGCTGCGCATGGAGCGCGTTTCGTCCTTGTTCGGGTCATACAGGCGGGTTTCCTGCACGACCTTGCCGCCGTCCTCGATCAGCTCGATCTGGCGCTGCACTTCGTGGTTGATCGCCTTCTCGATGAAACGGAAGGAGTTCACGTTCTTGATCTCGGCGCGGGTACCGAACTCGGCCTGGCCCTTCGGCCGTACCGAGACGTTGCAGTCGCAACGCAGCGAGCCTTCGGCCATGTTGCCGTCGCAGATGCCCAGGTAGCGCACCATGGCGTGGATCGCCTTGACGTAGGCCACGGCTTCCTTGGCGCTGCGGATGTCCGGCTCGGAGACGATCTCCAGCAGCGGAGTGCCGGCGCGGTTCAGGTCGATGCCGCTCATGCCGTGGAAGTCTTCGTGCAGGCTCTTGCCGGCGTCCTCTTCCAGGTGCGCGCGGGTGATGCCGACACGCTTGACGGTGCCGTCTTCCAGGGTGATGTCCAGGTGGCCCTTGCCAACGATGGGGTGATCCATCTGGCTGGTCTGGTAGCCCTTGGGCAGGTCCGGGTAGAAGTAGTTCTTGCGCGCGAACACGTTGCGCTCGGCGATCTCGGCGTTGATCGCCAGACCGAACTGACAGGCCATGCGCACGGCTTCCTGGTTCAGCACCGGCAGGGTGCCGGGCATGGCCAGGTCGACCAGGCTGGCCTGGGTGTTCGGGGCGGCGCCGAAGGTGGTGGCGCTACCGGAGAAGATCTTCGATTGGGTGGAGAGCTGTGCGTGGATTTCCAGCCCGATCACGGTTTCCCATTGCATGTGTGTCGTCCTCAGAATCCAGCCGGTGCTTGTTTGTGCCAGTCGCTGACCAGTTGGTACTGGTGCGCGACGTTGAGCAGGCGGCCTTCCTGGAAGTACGGCGCGAGCAGCTGGACACCCACCGGCAGGCCGTCGACGAAGCCGGCCGGCATGGACAGGCCCGGAATGCCGGCGAGGTTGGCGGTGATGGTGTAGATGTCTTCCAGGTACTGGGCGACCGGGTCGTTGTTCTTCTCGCCCAGTTTCCAGGCCGGGTTCGGCGTGGTCGGGCCGAGGATCACGTCGACTTCGGCGAAGGCGCTGGTGAAATCGTTCTTGATCAGACGACGAATTTTCTGAGCTTTCAGGTAATACGCGTCGTAGTAACCGGCGGAAAGCGCGTAGGTGCCGACCATGATGCGGTTCTTCACTTCAGCGCCGAAACCTTCGGCACGGGAGCGCTTGTACAGGTCCTGCAGGTCCTTCGGGTCTTCGCAACGGTAGCCGTAGCGAACGCCGTCGAAGCGCGAGAGGTTGGAGCTCGCTTCTGCGGGCGCGATCACATAATAGGCAGGGATCGCGTGCTGCATGTTCGGCAGGGAGATCTCCTTGACCACCGCGCCGAGCTGCTTGAGCTGCTCGACCACCTTCATCACCGCGTCGGCGATGCGACTGTCCAGGCCGGCGCCGAAGTATTCCTTCGGCAGGCCGATGCGCAGGCCGGTCAGCGGCTTGGCCAGGGCGGCCAGGTAGTCGTCCACCGGCTGGTCGACGCAGGTGGAGTCCTTCGGATCGAAGCCGGCCATGGCGCCGAGCATCAGCGCGCAGTCCTCTGCGGTGCGGGCCAGCGGGCCGCCCTGATCGAGGCTGGAGGCGTAGGCGATCATGCCCCAGCGCGATACGCGGCCGTAGGTGGGCTTGATGCCGGTGAGGTTGGTCAGCGCGGCCGGCTGGCGGATCGAGCCGCCGGTGTCGGTGCCGGTGGCGGCCGGGATCAGGCGCGCGGCCACGGCGGCGGCGGAGCCACCGGAGGAGCCGCCCGGTACGCGGGAGGTATCCCAGGGGTTCTTCACCGGGCCGTAGTGGCTGGATTCGTTGGCCGAGCCCATGGCGAACTCGTCCATGTTCAGCTTGCCCAGGCTCACGGTGCCGGCGTCGGCCAGGCGCTCGACGACGGTGGCATCGTAGGGCGAGACGAAGGCGTCGAGAATCTTCGAGCCGCAGCTGGTGCGCACGCCCTGGGTGCAGAACAGGTCCTTGTGGGCGATCGGCGCGCCCAGCAGGGCCCCGGTCTCGCCTTTGGCGCGCCGCTCGTCGGCCGCCTTGGCCTGGGCCAGGGCGATCTCTTCGGTGACGGTGATGAAGCTGTTCAGCTGCGGGTCGAGCTGCTGAATGCGCGCGAGCAGGGCAGTGGCCAGTTCCTGGGCGGAGAATTGTTTGTCGGCGAGTCCGCGGGCGACTTCGGCGAGGGTCAATTGATGCAGCATATGTCCGTGTCCTTAGCGCTTACTCGATGACTTTCGGGACGAGGTAAAGGCCGTCTTCCACGGCCGGCGCGATGGCCTGGTAGGCTTCGCGGCGGTTCTCCTCGGTGACGGCGTCGGCGCGCAGGCGCTGCGTGGCTTCCAGCGGGTGGGCCAGGGGCTCCACGCCGTCGGTGTCGACCGCCTGCATGGCGTCGATCAGGCCGAGGATGTTGTTGAGGGTATCGGTGGTGCGCGAAATGTCGGCTTCCTCCAGGCCCAGGCGGGCGAGGTGGGCGATCTTTTCCACGTCGGAGCGTTCAAGCGCCATCGGGGTCTCCAGCTAGAGCGGCCCGGTTCGAACTGGACCTGGCCGGAAGGAATTGAGGGGCAGGGAACAGAACCCGCGGCAGACGGTCGAAGGCCGCTGGGACGGGCCGGCAGGCCCGAAAAACGAGGAATCTAGCATAAATTGCCGCCTTGCCCAAAACCCCCGTCATTGTTAGAGTTTGCCGCACTTTTTTACCCGCGCACTTTTCACCCACGCGCCACCTATGGGTTTCTTTCCAATGTTCAAAAAACTGCGTGGCATGTTCTCCAGTGATCTGTCGATCGACCTGGGCACTGCCAATACCCTTATTTATGTGCGCGAGCGCGGCATCGTCCTGAACGAACCGTCCGTGGTCGCCATTCGTAGCCACGGCAGCCAGAAGAGCGTCGTAGCGGTCGGTACCGAAGCCAAGCGCATGCTGGGCCGTACCCCGGGCAACATTGCCGCCATTCGTCCGATGAAGGACGGCGTGATCGCCGACTTCAGCGTCTGCGAGAAGATGCTGCAGTACTTCATCAACAAGGTTCACGAGAACAGCTTCCTGCAGCCCAGCCCGCGTGTGCTGATCTGCGTGCCGTGCAAATCCACCCAGGTGGAACGCCGCGCCATCCGTGAATCGGCCCTGGGCGCTGGCGCCCGTGAGGTGTACCTGATCGAAGAGCCGATGGCTGCCGCCATCGGCGCTGGCCTGCCGGTGGAAGAGGCCCGTGGTTCCATGGTCGTCGACATCGGCGGCGGCACCACCGAGATCGCCCTGATCTCCCTCAACGGCGTGGTCTATGCCGAATCCGTCCGCGTCGGCGGCGACCGCTTCGACGAAGCCATCGTCACCTACGTGCGCCGCAACTACGGCAGCCTGATCGGTGAATCCACCGCCGAGCGCATCAAGCAGGAAATCGGCACCGCCTTCCCGGGCGGCGAAGTCCGCGAAGTCGACGTTCGTGGCCGTAACCTGGCCGAAGGCGTACCGCGCAGCTTCACCCTGAACTCCAACGAAGTGCTCGAAGCGCTGCAGGAATCCCTGGCGACCATCGTCCAGGCGGTCAAGAGCGCCCTGGAGCAGTCCCCGCCGGAACTGGCTTCGGACATCGCCGAGCGCGGCCTGGTGCTGACCGGTGGCGGCGCGCTGCTGCGCGACCTGGACAAGCTGCTGGCCCAGGAAACCGGCCTGCCGGTGATCGTCGCCGAAGACCCGCTGACCTGCGTCGCCCGTGGCGGCGGCAAGGCGCTGGAAATGATGGACCGTCATTCGATGGACCTGCTGTCCACCGAGTAAGTTGGACGTGGAGGTTGGTTGACGTTTCGCCCGCGCTGGTGAAACTTCAACCGACCTTGCACAGCTAGGAGCCGGTCATCAAACCGATATTCTCCAAAGGGCCCTCGCTGGGCGCGCGCCTTCTGGTGCTCGCTGTCCTGTCGGTCGCCTTGATGGTGGTCGATGCCCGCTTCGATTATCTGAAACCGGTACGCAGCCAGATGGGCCTCGTGCTGAGTCCTTTCTATGGCATCGCCGATTTCCCCGTTCGTGCTTGGGAAGGCGTGCGCGACCAGTTCACCAGCCGCAGCGAGCTGCTGGCCGAGAACGAGCGCCTGAAGGCCGAACAGTTGCTGATGCAGCGCCGCCTGCAGAAGCTGGCCACCCTCACCGAACAGAACGTGCGCCTGCGCGAGTTGCTCAACTCCTCCGCCCTGGTCGATGACAAGGTGCTGGTGGGCGAGCTGATCGGTGTCGACCCGAACCCCTTCACCCAGCGCATCCTGATCGACAAGGGCGAGAAGGACGGCGTGTTCCAGGGCCAGCCCGTGCTCGACGCCAGCGGCCTGATGGGCCAGGTGGTCGAGGTCATGCCTTACACCGCGCGCGTGCTGCTGCTGACCGATACCACCCACAGCATTCCGGTGCAGGTGAACCGCAATGGCCTGCGCGCCATCGCCGTGGGCACCGGCAACCCGGAGCGCCTGGAACTGCGCTACGTCGCCGATACCGCCGATATCAAGGAAGGCGACCTGCTGGTCAGCTCCGGCCTTGGCCAGCGTTTCCCGGCCGGCTATCCGGTGGCGGTGGTGAAGGAAGTGCTGCACGACACGGGCGGGCCTTTCGCCACTATCCGTGCCGTGCCGACCGCCAAGATGAACCGCAGCCGCTACGTGCTGCTGGTGTTCAGCGACAGCCGTACCCCCGAACAGCGCGCCACCGATGCCGCCGAAGCCCAGGCCGAGGCCGATCGCAAGGCCGCCGAGTCCGGCACGCCGGTACAGCCTGCACCAGGTGCTCCGGCAGCCCAGCCGCATGACGGCGCGCAGCCCGCTGCTCCAACTGCTCCTGCTGCGCAACCTGCCCATCCGGCCGGCACCAATGGCGCAGCCCCTGCTGCGCCGGCTGGTGCGCCGGCATCGCACCCGGATGCAAGGACCCGTCACTGATGGCGGCGCAGGGCTCGAACAACGGCTGGGCCATCTGGCTCACCCTGCTGGCGGCGTTGCTGCTGTCGGTGGCGCCGATGCCCAGCTTCATGGAGATCGGCCGCCCGCTGTGGCTGGCGATGTTCCTCACGTACTGGGTGCTCTACCTGCCGCACAAGGTCGGCATGCTGACCGCCTGGGTGTTCGGCGTCGCCGAAGACGTGCTCTACGGCAGCCTGCTGGGGCAGAACGCCCTGATCCTCAGCCTGATCATCTGCCTGGTGCTGTCGCTGCACCAGCGCCTGCGCATGTTCCCCATCTGGCAGCAATGCCTGGTGTTGCTGGTGGTCTTCGGTCTCGCCCAACTGGTCCAGCTGTGGATCAGCGCCCTGACCGGCAACCGCCCACCGACCCTGGTGTTCCTCCTGCCGGCACTGGTCAGCGCCTTGCTCTGGCCTTGGGTCTACACACTGCTGCGGGCCCTGCGGCTGCGCCTGAACATCAACTGATCGCCCCCTTGCGGGGGAATCGCCGGGCCCGCGCTGCGCAGGCCCGCTTCGGAGTCCCTGATGGCCCAGCTGTACCTCGCCTCCAGTTCGCCGCGCCGCCGCGAGCTGCTTACCCAGATCGGCCTGCCGTTCCATATAGTGCCCGCGTCCATCGATGAAACTCCCGAGTCCGGCGAGTCGGCGCACGCCTATGTCGAGCGACTGGCGCGCGGCAAGGCCCAGGCTGGACTTAACTTTCTCGCCCAGCGCGCCGACGTCTGCGTGCTCGGTGCCGATACCGCCGTGGTGCTGGATGGCCGCATCCTTGGCAAGCCGGTGGACCGCGACGACGCCCTGGCCATGCTGCAGGCCCTGTCCGGCCGCGAGCACGAGGTGCTGACCGCCGTGGCGGTAGCTGATCGGGATCGCTGCGAGGCGCGCGTGGTCAGCAGCCGCGTGGCCTTCCGCGAGGTATCGACAGAGGAAGCCGAACGCTATTGGGAAACCGGCGAGCCGCAGGATAAAGCCGGTGGCTATGCTATCCAGGGGCTTGCGGCGGTGTTCGTCAGCCGCGTCGAGGGCAGCTACAGCGCCGTGGTCGGCCTGCCTCTTTGCGAAACCTCGGCATTGCTGGCTGACTTCTCCATCCCCAGCTGGCAGTCTTGATCGGAAAGTAGCGCTGGCACGACTCCGGGCGCGATAAGGAAGGGCGCATGAGCGAAGAGATCCTGATCAATATCACGCCGATGGAATCGCGCGTGGCGGTGGTGGAGAACGGCGTCCTGCAGGAGGTCCACGTCGAGCGCACTTTGCGCCGCGGGATCGTCGGCAATATCTACAAGGGCAAGGTCGTGCGCGTGCTGCCGGGCATGCAGGCGGCCTTCGTCGACGTCGGCCTGGAACGTGCGGCCTTCATCCACGCCGCGGAGATTTCCACCCGCGAAGGCAGCGCGGTGGAGAGCATCGGCGCGCTGGTCCATGAAGGGCAGAGCCTGGTGGTGCAGGTCACCAAGGACCCCATCGGCACCAAGGGCGCGCGCCTCACCACGCATCTGTCGATCCCCTCGCGCTACCTGGTCTACATGCCGCGCACCAGCCATGTCGGCATTTCCCTGAAGATCGAGGATGAACACGAGCGCGAGCGCCTCAAGCAGGTGGTCGCCAAGTGCGTCGAGGCAGAGGGCATCGTCGAGCGCGGCGGATTCATCCTGCGTACTGCCGCCGAAGGGGCCGGCGAGGACGAGATCCTCGCCGATATCCGCTACCTGCGCCGCCTCTGGGACCAGATCGACGCGCAGATCCAGACCGTCGGCGCGCCGACGATGATCTACGAAGACCTTTCCCTGGCCCTGCGCACCCTGCGCGACCTGGTGAACCCGCGCATCGAGAAGATTCGTGTCGATTCCCGCGAAAACTTCCAGAAGATCACGCAGTTCGTCGAAGAACTGATGCCGGAAATCGCCGACCGCCTGGAACACTACCCGGGTGAGCGGCCGATCTTCGACCTCTACGGGGTCGAGGACGAGGTGCAGAAGGCGCTGGAGCGCAAGGTGCTGCTCAAGTCCGGCGGCTACCTGATCATCGACCCGACCGAGGCGATGACCACCATCGACGTGAATACCGGCGCCTTCGTCGGCCATCGCAACCTCGAAGAGACCATCTTCAAGACCAACCTCGAGGCGGCCACCGCCATCGCCCGCCAGCTGCGCCTGCGCAACCTGGGCGGGATCATCATCATCGACTTCATCGACATGGAAGACGAGGAGCATCGCCGCCAGGTCCTGCGGACCCTGGAGAAGCAGCTCGAACGCGACCATGCCAAGACCAACATCATCGGCATCACCGAACTGGGCCTGGTGCAGATGACCCGCAAGCGCACCCGCGAAAGCCTGGTGCAGGTGCTCTGCGAGCCCTGCCCGAGCTGCCAGGGGCGCGGCATGCTGAAGACCGCCGAGACCATCTGCTACGAGATATTCCGCGAGATCCTTCGCGAGGCCCGGGCCTACCAGGCCAATTCCTATCTGGTGCTGGCCAATCAGAAGGTGGTGGATCGCCTGCTCGACGAGGAGTCGGGCAACGTTGCTGACCTTGAGCTGTTCATCGGTCGCCCCATCAAGTTCCAGGTCGAGGCCATGTATTCCCAGGAGCAGTACGACGTGGTCCTGCTTTGAGCGGCGGATCGCACCGTTTGGGATTCGGGCAGGAGGCCGTCGTGCAATGGGGTTTTTTGGAGCTTTGCCTGACGCACACTGTCAGACCTGGTTCGACATTGCCTGGCTGGGAGGCCGCTCGATGAACCTTCGCGACACTTCACAGGCAGCCGGCTGACATGGAGCGTGCCGGCCGGCTGTTCGCCACTTCCCTGCGCATCATCCTGGGCCTCCTGGCGCTGGGGCTGGTGCTGCTCGCGCTGTATGTCAGCCTCGGCCGACAGTTGGTGCCGCTGGTGGCGGAGTACCGCGATGACCTGGCGCAGAAGGCCAGCGAACAGCTGGGCCTGCCGGTGGCCATTGGCGCGCTGGAGGGGCACTGGCATGCCTTCAGCCCGATCATCGTGGTGCGCGATATCCAGCTGGGCGAGGGCAATGACTCCCTGCGCCTGGAACGTGTGCGCCTGACCCCGGACATTCTTGGCAGCGTGATGGCGCGCCAGCCGCGCATCGACAGCCTGGAACTGGAAGGCCTGCACCTGACCCTGCGCGAGGACGAGGAGGGCAAGTGGCATGCCGATGGCCTGCCCAGCCGCGGCGGCGACACCGATCCGCGCAAGCTCATCGACCTGCTTTTGACCCCGCGTCGCCTGTCGCTGATGGACAGCCAGCTGACCGTGCTGCCGCAGCAGGCCAACCCGCTGTCGCTGACCTACGTCGGCATGACCTTGCGCAGCGGCAGCCGCCAGCGCCTGGAAGCACGTCTCAGCCTGCCCGGCGGCGAGCCGGTGGCGGCGCGCCTGGAAACCCGCCTGAACCGTGATGACTGGGCGAAGAGTTCGGCCCAGCTGTACCTCAGCCTGCCGCAGGCCGACTGGGCCAAGTGGCTGCCCGGGCGCCTCACCGGTGCCTGGAAGCTGTCCCAGGCCAAGGCCGGCGGCGAGCTGTGGGCGACCATCGACAAGGGCGTGCCGGTGTCCGCAGTGGCACGCCTGAACGCGCCGAAGATCGACGCGGCGCTGGGCGATCGCAAGCCGGTGAGCCTGAGTGACCTGGGTGTCAGCCTGTTCTTCCAGCGCAATGGCGACGATTTCGACCTGCGCGTCGCCGATCTGGCGGCGAACCTCGGCGAAACCCGCTGGGGCGAGGTGGAGCTGGAGCTGACTCGCCGGACGAAGGACGAGGAGCACTGGCAGCTGCGCGCCGACCGCCTCGACCTGACCCCGCTGGGGCCGACCATCACCGCCCTGGCGCCGCTGCCGGACAAGGCCATCGAGTGGCTCGACGGTCTCAAGCCACAGGGTGTGCTGCACAACGTCAACTTCGATTACTGGCCGCAGCGCGAAGGTGCCGAGCGGGTTGCCTATGCGACCAACCTGGAGAAGGTCGGCGTCAGTGCCTTCCATGACGTGCCCGCCGTGGCCAATGTCGATGGCACCCTGCGCGGCAACCTGGAAGGCGGCACGCTGGATGCCAACGCCCAGAACTTCATGCTTCACCTGGCAACCCTCTTCCCCGAGCCCTGGCACTACCGCATCGCGCACACGCGCATGTTCTTCAAGCTCAACGACGAGGCCTTCACTCTCGGCAGCCATCTGATGCAGGTGGAAGGCGAGGAGGGCACCATCGCCGGTGACATGCTGATCCGCCTGATGCGCGACCCGGCGCTGGAGGACTACATGGACCTGCGTGTCGGCATGAGCAATGGCGATGCGCGCTACACCGGCAAGTACCTGCCGACCGTCATCCCGCAGATGAGCAAGGACCTTGCCGCCTGGCTCAAGGGCTCGATCAAGAGCGGTCGTATCGAGCAGGGCTATTTCCTCTGGCAGGGCTCGCTGCAGAAGGGCTCGGCGCCCGAAGCCCACGCCATGACCCTGTATTTCAAGGTCCACGACGGCGTGCTCGACTACCAGCCCGGCTGGCCCGGCCTGAGCAAGGCCGAGGGCGAGGTGCGGGTCGAGGACACCGGTGTCAGCATCAACGCCACCAGCGGGCAGATCCTCAACAGCCAGGTGCGCGATGTGTCGGTGGAGATTCCCCATTCGGACCCGGGCGAAGTCGCCCACCTGCACGTGAATGGCGACATCGACAGCAACCTCGTCGATGGCCTGAAGATCCTCCAGGACTCGCCGATCGGTGCGACCCATACCTTCGCCGGCTGGGAAGGCTCCGGCGACCTGAACGGCCACCTCAACCTCGATATTCCCCTGGCCAAGGGCGAGGCGAGCAAGGCGCGGGTGATAGTCGACTTCGACACCGACAAGGCGAAGTTGAAGATCGCCAAGCCCGAGCTGAACCTCGAACAGGTCAAGGGCAAGTTCCGCTATGACACCGACAGCGGCCTGAGTGGGCAGAACATCGCGGCCCAGGTGCTGGGCGCGCGCGTCACCGGCAGCATTCGCGCCGAAGGCCGCAACGGCGTCCCGCGCACGCGGGTGCTGGTGGGTGGTCAGGTGCCGGTCAAGTCCCTGCTCGACTGGGGCAAGGTGCAGCAGCAGTTGCCGGTAGATGGGCGCATTCCCTTCCAGCTCAACCTGCTGCTCGACGGCAAGGACAGCCAGTTGCAGGTCGCCTCGAACCTGCAGGGCGTCACCATCGACCTGCCGGCGCCACTGGGCAAGGCGGCGCAGGAGACTCGCGAGAGCGAGTGGCGCATGACCCTGGACGGCGCCGAGCGGCGTTACTGGGCGACCTATGGCGACCGCGCCAGCCTGGCCTACGCCGCGCCCGTGGAGCAGCCGCTGGCTGGTCGCGGCGTGCTGCGCCTGGGTGGCGATCCGGCTGTGCTGCCCAACTGGAGCGGCGTGCAAGTGCGCGGCAGGATCGATGAGGTCGACGCCGACGCCTGGATGGCCGTCGCGAAGAAGTACTCCAACACAGGGGTTGAAGGCGCGGCTGGCCTGTTGCGCGGTGCGGACCTGCAGATCGGTCGCTTCAAGGGTTTCGGCCAGACCCTGGAAAACCTCACGCTGGACCTGGCGCGCGTCGACAGCAGCTGGCAGGTCGGGTTGGTCAGCTCACTGGTTTCCGGCAAGGTCACCCTGCCTGACAGCAAGGTGAAGCCGATCCAGATTGCCCTGGACCGCATCGACCTGCCCAAGGGCGAGGCCATCGACTCCGAGAAGGCGGTGGAGCAGCCGGACCCACTGGCGAAGATCGACCCGCGGACCCTGCCGCCGATGGACGTGAGCATTCGCCAGGTGCTGAAGGCTGGCAAGCCCGTTGGTGCCTGGAGCTTCAACGTGCGGCCGACACCCACCGGGGTTGGCTTCAACGACGTCAACCTGGACCTGCGCGGCCTGTCGGTGAAGGGCAACCTGCGCTGGGACGGCATGGAGGCAAGTGCGCGCAGCACCTTCCAGGGCCAGCTTGAAGGCAAGAACATGGGCGATGTGCTCAAGGCCTGGGACTTCGCGCCCAGCGTGACCAGCGAGCGCTTCCGCGTGGACATCAACGGCAACTGGCCGGGCTCCCCGGCGGCGCTGAACCTGCGGCGCTTCGGCGGTACCCTCGACGCCAGCCTGCGCAAGGGCCAGTTCGTCGAAGTGGAAGGCGGCGCCAATGCCCTGCGCGTATTCGGCCTGCTCAACTTCAACGCCATCAACCGCCGCCTGCGTCTGGACTTCTCCGACCTGCTCGGCAAGGGCTTGAGCTATGACCGGGTGAAGGGCGTGCTCACCGCCACCGATGGCGTCTACTTCACTCGCGAGCCGCTGCGGCTGGATGGGCCGTCGAGCAACCTGGAGCTCAACGGCACCCTGGACCTGGCACACGACGAAATCGACGCCAAGCTGCTGGTGACCCTGCCGGTGACCAACAACCTGCCGCTGGCGGCGCTGATCGTTGGTGCGCCGGCCATTGGTGGTGCGCTGTTCGTGGTGGACAAGCTGCTGGGCGACAAGGTCGCGCGCTTCGCCAGCGTGCAATACAGCGTCAAGGGCCCGTGGCAGAGCCCCACCATCGCTTTCGAGAAACCTTTCGAAAAGCCTCATTGAGCCCCTCAATCGAGCAGAAAGCCCGGGCTTCAGTTAGCATGAAACCCAGACACCGACGGAGCTCAGCATGTCCATTGCCGTCATCCAGATGGTCAGCCAGGACGATGTCCCGGCCAATCTCGCCGCCGCCCGTCGCCTGCTCGAGCAGGCCGCCGAGGGTGGCGCGCGCCTCGCCGTGTTGCCGGAAAACTTCGCTGCCATGGGCCGCCGCGATCTCGCGGAGATCGGTCGGGCCGAAGCCCTGGGCGAAGGCCCAATCCTGCCCTGGTTGAAAAGCACCGCCCGCGACCTCAGGTTGTGGATAGTCGCCGGCACCCTGCCGCTGCCGCCCGAAGGCCAGCCGGACGCCAAGGCCAACGCCTGTTCGCTGCTGGTGGACGAGCGCGGTGAAGTGGCGGCGCGCTACGACAAGTTGCACCTGTTCGACGTGGACGTCGCCGACGCCCGTGGCCGCTATCGCGAGTCTGACGACTACGCCTTCGGTCAACGCGTGGTGGTGGCGGATACGCCGGTCGGGCGCCTGGGACTGACGGTCTGCTACGACCTGCGCTTCCCCGAGCTCTACACCGCATTACGCGAAGCCGGCGCAGAGCTGATCAGCGCTCCCGCCGCCTTCACTGCAGTCACCGGGGCGGCGCACTGGGAAATCCTCGTCCGCGCCCGCGCCATCGAAACCCAGTGCTACCTGCTGGCGGCCGGGCAGGGCGGTACCCACCCCAAAGGACGGGAAACCTGGGGCCAGTCGGCCATCGTCGACCCCTGGGGGCGTATCCTCGCCGAACAGGCCAAGGGCGAGGCCGTGCTGCTGGCCGAGCGCGACAGCGAGGAACAGGCGGCGGTCCGGCAGCGCATGCCGATTGCCCGGCACAGAAGATTTTTCCCGCCGGTCGAACCACGACCGGCGCGTACGGAGTGAATATGAGCGAACTGTTGTCATCCGTCAGTCAGCACCTGCTGGCCCCCGGTGGTCTGGATATCGACCAGCTGTCGCCGATCCTGCACGAGCTGAGCGGCCCCGGTATCGACGCCGCCGACCTGTACTTCCAGAGCCAGGTTTCCGAGTCCTGGATGCTCGAAGACGGCATCGTCAAGGAAGGCAGCTTCCACATGGACCAGGGCGTCGGTGTGCGCGCGCAGTCCGGCGAGAAGACCGGCTTCGCCTACAGCAACGCGATCAACCATGAAGCGCTGATCCAGGCCGCCCGCGCCGCCCGTTCGATCTCCCGCGCCGGGCAGAACGGCAAGGTGCAGGCGTTCCAGGCCGTGGTGCCGACCCGCCTGTATGCCGGCGAGAACCCGCTGGACGTCATGAGCCGCGCCGAGAAGGTGGAGCTGCTGCAGAAGATCGATGCCGCCACCCGCGCCCTCGATCCGCGTATCCAGCAGGTCACTGTCAGCCTCGCCGGCGTCTGGGACCAGGTGCTGATCGCCGCGGCGGACGGCTCGCTGGCCGCGGACATCCGCCCGCTGGTGCGCTTCAACGTCAGCGTCATCGTCGAGCAGAACGGCCGTCGCGAGCGTGGCGGCCATGGCGGCGGCGGGCGTACCGATTACAAGTACTTCCTCCAGGAAGACCGCGCCATGAGCTACGCCCGCGAGGCGCTGCGCCAGGCCCTGGTCAACCTTGAAGCGGTGCCCGCGCCGGCCGGCAGCCTGCCGGTGGTGATGGGGGCCGGCTGGTCCGGCGTGCTCCTGCACGAAGCCGTGGGTCACGGCCTGGAAGGCGACTTCAACCGCAAGGGCAGCTCCAACTACAGCGGGCGCATCGGCGAGAAGGTCGCTTCCAGCCTGTGCACCATCGTCGACGACGGCACCATCGCTGGCCGTCGTGGTTCGCTGTCGGTGGACGACGAGGGCACGCCGACGAACTGCAACGTGCTGATCGAGAACGGCATCCTCAAGGGCTACATGCAGGACAAGCTCAACGCCCGCCTGATGGGCGTGGCGCGCACCGGCAACGGCCGTCGCGAGTCCTACGCGCACCTGCCGATGCCGCGCATGACCAACACCTACATGCTGGCCGGGCAGAGCGATCCGCAGGAAATCATCGCCAGCGTCGAGCGCGGCATCTACTGCGCGAACCTCGGCGGCGGCCAGGTAGATATCACCAGCGGCAAGTTCGTCTTCGCCACCAGTGAGGCCTACCTGATCGAGAACGGCAAGATCACCCGTCCGGTGAAGGGCGCGACCCTGATAGGCAACGGTCCGGAAGTGATGAGCCGGGTGTCCATGGTCGGCAACGACCTGGCGCTGGACAGCGGCGTGGGTACCTGCGGCAAGGACGGCCAGTCCGTGCCGGTCGGTGTCGGTCAGCCGACCCTGAAGATCGACGCGATCACCGTCGGCGGCACGGGCGGCTGAGGCCGTTGCCGGTGGGGCTGGAAGGGAAGGGCGCGGCCGCTCAGCGCAGGCCGCGTTTCAGCTCGTCCAGCTCGCGGATGTACTTGAAGATCTTCCGCGCTGCGGCCGGAGGCTTGTTGTGAGCGGCCTCGTGCTGGGCGTGGCGGATCAGCTGGAGCAGATGCTGGCGGTCGCTTTCCGGGTATTCGCCGAAGAAGGCCGACAGCGCGGCGTCGCCGCCGGTGATCAGGTGGTCGCGCCAGCGCTCCAGGGCGTGGAAGCGTTCGTTGTACTGGCGGGTCGAGGTATCTACCTGCTCCAGCAGGGCGAGGATGGCCTCGACGTCCTGGTCGCGCATCAGCTTGCCGATGAACTGCCGGTGGCGTTTCTTGGCGGCGTTGGCCTTGTGCTTGGGAGCTTCTTCCAGTGCGCGGCGCAGCGGATCGGTGAGCGGCATGCGGTCGAGCATGTCGGCCTTGAGCGTGGTCAGGCGCTCGCCGAGTTCCTGCAGCGCGTGCATTTCGCGTTTTACTTGCGACTTGCTCTTCTCATCGAAGGACGAGTCGTCATCGTGAATTTCAGCCATGGCGGGGGTCTCGTTGAAAACGCCGCCATGATAACGAGTCAGGGGCCACTTGTCCGGCCCGCGCCGGTCGCCGCCGCCTGATGGCGGGGCCGGACCATGAACAGGAGAGGCATGCAATGAGCGAACATAACCCGGCAGTGAGCCCGGAGGTCCTTCCCGAACTGCGTGAGCAGGTCGAGCGGATCATCGCCGAGGCCACCCGGCAGGGCGCCAGCGCCTGCGAGGTGGCGGTGTCGGTGGAGCAGGGGCTGTCGACCTCGGTGCGCCAGGGTGAAGTCGAGACTGTCGAGTTCAACCGCGACCAGGGCTTCGGCATCACCCTCTATGTCGGTCAGCGCAAGGGCTCCGCGAGCACCTCGGCCACCGGCGCGGATGCTATTCGCGAGACCGTGGCGGCGGCGCTGGCCATCGCCAAGCACGCTTCCGAAGACGATTGTGCCGGCCTGGCCGATCCGGCGCTGATGGCCCGTGACCTGCCGGACCTGGACCTGTACCACGGCTGGTCGATCACCCCCGACCAGGCCATCGAGCGCGCGCTGGCCTGCGAGGCCGCTGCGTTCGCCACCGACAAGCGCGTTACCAAGGCCGACGGCACCACGCTGAACACCCACCAGGGTTGTCGCGTCTACGGCAACAGCTACGGCTTCGTTGGCGGCTACGCCAGCACCCGCCACAGCCTGAGTTGCGTGATGATCGCCGAGCTGGAAGGGCAGATGCAGCGCGACTACTGGTACGACGTGAACCGTCGCGGCGACCTGCTGGCCACTCCCGAATCCATCGGCCGCCGCGCCGCCGAGCGCGCCGCCAGCCGTCTCGGCGCGCGCCCGGTGCCGACCGCCGAAGTGCCGGTGCTGTTCGCCCCGGAAGTCGCGGTCGGCCTGTTTGGCCACTTCCTCGGCGCCATCTCCGGCGGCAGCCTGTACCGCAAGTCGTCGTTCCTCGAAGGCGCATTGGGCCAGCGGCTGTTCCCGGAATGGCTGACCCTGGACGAACGCCCGCTGCTGCGCGGTGCGCTGGGCAGCGCCTCGTTCGACAACGATGGCCTGGCGACCTACGCCAAGCCCTTCGTCGAGGGCGGCGATCTGGTGTCGTACGTGCTCGGCACCTACTCCGGGCGCAAGCTGGGCATGCCCAGCACTGCCAACTCCGGTGGCGTGCACAACCTGTTCGTCAGCCATGGCGACGAGGACCAGGCTGCCCTGATCCGCCGCATGGGCCGGGGCCTGCTGGTCACCGAGCTGATGGGGCAGGGCGTCAACCTGGTGACCGGCGACTACTCCCGTGGCGCTGGCGGTTACTGGGTCGAGAATGGCGAAATTCAGTTCCCGGTGCAGGAAGTCACCATCGCCGCCAACCTGCGCGACCTGTTCCGCAACATCGTCGCCATCGGCAATGACGTGGAGTACCGCGGCAACCTGCATACCGGCTCCGTGCTCATCGAAAAGATGATGGTCGCCGGCAACTGATCCAGCCGCCGCGGCCCGCTGGCCGCGGCTTTCAGCCCTTCTTCGATTCCCTTCTCCAGGCTGGCCGCCCAGCGCAATGCGTTCGGGTGGCTTGTTTTTTTGTCTTTCGGAAACAATAATCAATCTCATTATCGATTGAGAGATTGCCATGTTCGCCGAAATCGACAGTTCAATCACCGAGCGCTGGTACCGCCTGGGCACGCGTATCCGCTGTGCGCTGGAGCCGAACGAGCCGCGCCTGGTCGAGCAGTATCTCGGCGAAGCGCGCTACCTGGCGGCCTGGGAGCCGGTGCCGGCCTGGCGCCTGTTCGAGAAGTGCTTCGGGCTGCTGCTCGACAGCAGCCGCGACATCGCGCTGCCCTGGCACTGGCGCGTGCTCTGCCTGGATCACGCCTATCTCCCGCTGCGTGAACTGCAACGCCTGGCGACTTCGACCGCCCAGCGCCAACGCCTGTGCCTGCTGGCCCGGCGCATGGCGCAGCAGGAGATGGCGCCTTCCCTGAGACTGCAAGAAGGAATCGAGAATGACTGACAGCCGTATCGAACGCGACAGCATGGGCGAACTGGAGGTGTCGGCTTCGGCGCTGTACGGCGCCCAGACGCAGCGGGCGGTGAACAACTTCCCGGTGAGCGGCCAGCGCATGCCGCGTCCGTTCATCCGCGCGCTGCTGCTGGCCAAGGCGGCCGCGGCACGCGCGAATGTCAGCCTGGAACAGCTGGACGCGGAGACCGGTGCAGCCATCGTCGCCGCCTGCGAAGAGCTGCTGGCCGGTGATCTGCAGCAGCATTTCCCGGTGGACGTGTTCCAGACCGGCTCGGGCACCAGTTCGAACATGAACGCCAACGAGGTGGTCGCGACCCTCGCCAGCCGCCGCCTCGGCAAGCCGGTCAATGCCAACGACCAGGTCAACTGCGGGCAGAGCAGTAACGACATCATTCCCTCGACCATCCACATCAGTGCGGCGCTGGAGGTCCACCAGCACCTGCTGCCCGCGCTGGACCACCTGCACGCCACCCTGGAGAAGAAGGCAAAGGCCGTTCACCAGCACGTCAAGACCGGCCGGACCCACCTGATGGACGCCATGCCGGTGCGCCTGAGCCAGGTGCTCGGCGGCTGGGCCCAGCAGGTGCGCCAGGCATCTCAGGGTATCGAGGCGCAATTGCCGGCGCTGCAGCAGCTCGCCCAGGGCGGCACGGCGGTCGGTACCGGGGTGAACGCCCATCCGCAGTTCTCCGCGCGCTTCTGCGAGGAGCTCAATGGCCTGACCGGCCTGGTGTTCCGCCCCGGCGACGACTTCTTCGCGCTGATCGGCGCCCAGGACATCGCCGTAGCCACTTCCGGCCAACTCAAGGCCCTGGCCGTGGCGCTGATGAAAATCGCCAACGACTTGCGCTGGATGAACTCCGGCCCGCTCGCCGGCCTTGCCGAGATTGAACTGGAGGCGCTGCAGCCGGGCTCCTCGATCATGCCGGGCAAGGTCAACCCGGTGATTCCGGAAGCCACCGCCATGGTCGCCGCCCAGGTGATGGGCAACGACACCACCATCGCCGTCGCCGGGCAGTCCGGCAACTTCGAGCTGAACGTGATGCTGCCGGTGATCGCTGACAACCTGCTGCACAGCATCCATCTGCTGGCCAACGTCAGCCGCCTGCTGGCGGACAAGGCCATCGCCAGCTTCAAAGTCAATGAGGCGAGCCTGCGCGAGGCGCTATCGCGCAACCCGATCCTGGTCACCGCGCTGAACCCGATCATCGGCTACCAGAAGGCCGCGGAGATCGCCAAGCAGGCTTATCGCGAGGGCCGGCCGATCATCGACGTTGCGCTGGAGAACACTGACCTGGACCGGGCCCGCCTCGAGCAACTGCTCGATCCCGAGAAACTCACCGCCGGCGGACTCTGAGTCCGCCCCACCCGCTGGAGGAACCTGCCATGCGTCATTGGCAACGCACCATCGAACTGGGCAACCGCTGCTTCATTCGTCAGGAATTGATCGATGCCCGTGAGCACTACCTCCACGCTCTGGCGCTGGCACAGGTGCTGCTGGATCGCTGGCATGACGCCGAGGAGGCGGTGATGGCCTTCGTCATCTCGCACCACAACCTCGGCGACCTGCACTTGCAGCTGGGCCAGCCGGAAGAGACCGCCGAGTATCTCTGCGCCTGCCACGAGCGCCTGCTGGCGCTGGGTGAGGACCTGCGCAAATGCTCGGATCTGCGTGCGGCGGCGGTGCAGCACAGCCGCCGCACCTACGTCGAGCTGCTCAACTTCATCGGCGAACACGGCACCTACCCGCGCACCCAGCGCCTGCTGCGCCGCCAGGGTGCGGTGGAGCTGCGCCCGGGGCTGTTCACTGCCGTGCATTCGATGCGTTACCACTAGTCGATGCGCTACCGCTGAGCCGATGCGCTCCCACTGAAAGAAGGTTTGAAGATGCCCCACGTCCTGCCTGCCTTGCCCTATGCCTACGCTGCGCTGGAGCCGCACATCGATGCGCAGACCATGGAAATCCACCACAGCAAGCACCACCAGACCTACATCAACAACCTCAACGCCGCGCTGGAAGGCACCGCGTTCGCCGAAGTGCCGGTCGAGCAACTGCTGCAGCAGCTCGACAGTCTCCCCGCCGCCCTGCGCGGGCCAGTGATCAACAACGGCGGCGGCCATGCCAACCATTCACTGTTCTGGACCGTGATGGCGCCGGATGGCGGTGGCCAGCCGCAGGAAGAGCTGCGCCAGGCGATAGACGCTGAACTGGGCGGCTACGACGCCTTCTGCCAGGCCTTTACCAAGGCGGCGCTGACGCGCTTCGGCAGCGGCTGGGCGTGGCTGAGCGTCGATCCGCAGGGGCGGCTGGTCGTCGAGAGCAGTGGAAACCAGGACAGCCCGCTGATGCAGGGCAACCTGCCGATCCTCGGCCTGGATGTCTGGGAGCACGCCTATTACCTGCGCTACCAGAACCGCCGACCGGAATACATTGCGGCCTTCTACAACGTGGTCGCCTGGCCGGAGGTGCTGCGCCGTTACCGTGTGGCGCAGCAGGCACGAGGCAAAGGATGAAACCGAAGGCGGCAGCATGCGTCTGATCGTGCAGAGTCTGCGTGAAAGCGGAGGACGCAATTTGCGTTGGTTGCTGGGACTGAGCATCGTCCTCGGCGGCGGTGTACTCGTGGTCCAGCACCTGATGGAGCTGGCGCGGCTGCAGCTTTCCCCACCGATCTACCTGGCCCTGCATGGCGGCATGCTCTGCGCGCTCGGGACGGCCCTGGGCGCTCTGCCGGTGTTGCTGGTGCGCAGTATGCCGGCGCGTATCGCCGACACCATGCTTGGCTTCGGCGCCGGGGTCATGCTGGCCGCCACGGCCTTCTCCCTGCTGCTGCCGGCGCTGGAGGCGGCGGAAGCTTCCGGTCGTCCGACCTGGCTGGCCTCGCTGCTGGTCAGTCTTGGCCTGGCGCTGGGCGCCTTCGGTCTGGCGGTGTTCGGTCGGGTGCTCGAAGACGCCCAGGCGAATATCCAGGGCGCGGCTGAAGGCAAGGTGCCCGCGCGCATCCTGCTGTTCGTCGCCGCCATCGTTCTGCACAACATTCCCGAAGGCATGGCCGTAGGGGTTGCCGCCGGGGGAGAGGTGCAGGGCGCAAGCGGTCTGGCGCTGGGGATCGCGCTGCAGGATGTGCCCGAAGGGCTGGCTATCGCGCTGGTGCTGGCCGGGGCGGGCGTTTCGCGGGGCAAAGCGGCGCTGGCGGGTGCGGCTTCCGGGCTGGTGGAGCCGCTGTTCGCGGTGCTCTGTGCCTGGCTGATCGGTATCTCGCGGATGTTCCTGCCCTGGGGGCTGGCCGCGGCGGCGGGCGCGATGCTTTACGTGGTCGTGCGCGAGATCATTCCCGAATCCCAGCGGCGCGGCCATGCGGCGCAGGCCACGCAGGGGCTGATCATCGGTTTCTGTCTGATGATGGTACTGGACACTTCGCTGGGCTGATGGCCCTGCGCGTCACTCGCCTTCGTCGAAGTAGTTGTTGATCAGGTCAACCAGCGCCTTGATCGCTTCGTCTTCCTGCTCACCTTCGGCGGCGAGGTGCAGATTGGTACCCTTGCCGGCGGCCAGCATCATCACGGCCATGATGCTCTTGCCGTCCACCGTACTCTCCGGGTTGCGGCCCACGCGAACCTGGCAGGGGTACCGCCCTGCGACGCCGACGAATTTGGCCGCCGCGCGGGCGTGCAGGCCAAGCTTGTTGATGATGGTGACTTCGAGGGCGGGCATCGCGAGGGGCTGTCCTTTTGTTGTCTGTCGCTGCTTAGCTCAGGTCGCGGTGGCGAATCTGTACGTTGGTGAGGGTTTCCTTGAGGGCCTGACCAATGCGCTCGGCAATGTAGGTCGAGCGGTGCTGGCCACCGGTGCAGCCGATGGCGATGGTCACGTAGGCCCGGTTGCTCGCGGCGAAGCGCGGCAGCCATTTGTTCAGGTAGGCGAGGATATCCTGGTACATCTCCTCGACGTCCGGTTGCGCCGCCAGGTACTCCTGGACTTCCGTTTCCAGCCCGGTGTGCTCGCGCAGCTCGGGCTTCCAGTACGGATTGGGCAGGCAGCGCACGTCGAACACCAGGTCCGCGTCCACTGGCATGCCGCGCTTGAAGCCGAATGATTCGACCAGGAAGGCGGTGCCCAGTTCGGGCTTGTTCAGCAGGCGCAGCTTGAGCACGTCGCGCAGCTGGTAGAGGTTCAGGTTGGTGGTGTTGAGCTTGAGATCGGCGAGGTCGGCGATCGGCGCCAGCAGGTTCGACTCGTCGCTGATGGCCTCGGCCAGGGAGCGGGTGTCGGTGGTCAGCGGGTGGCGCCGGCGAGTCTCGGAAAAGCGTTTGAGCAGCGTCTCATCATCGGCATCGAGGTACAGCACGTCGCACTGGATGTGTCTGTCGCGGGCTTCCTGCAGCAGCTCGGGGAAACGCTGCAGCTGGCTGGGCAGGTTGCGCGCGTCGATGGAGACGGCGACCTGCGGGTGCAGCAGCTCGGTGTGCAGCAGTGCGCGCTGGGCCAGGTCAGGGAGGAGGCTGGCCGGCAGGTTGTCGATGCAGTAGAAGCCGTTGTCCTCGAGCACGTTGAGCGCGGTGCTCTTGCCCGAGCCGGATCTCCCACTGATGATGATCAGGCGCATGATCAGTGCCCGTTGTTCTGGAAGTCCACGACGATCCGGTACAGGTCCTCGCCGTTGGCGGCGTGACGCAGGCGGTCGCGGACGTCGGAGCGGTCGAGCATGGAGGCGATCTGCCGCAGCAGTTCCAGGTGCTCCTCGGTGGCCGCTTCCGGCACCAGCAGCACGAACACCAGGTCGACCGGCGCGCCGTCGAGGGCGTCGAAGTCTACCGGGTGATCCAGGTGCAGGATGGCGCTGATGGGCGACTGGCAGCCGGGGAGGCGGCAGTGCGGAATGGCGATGCCATTGCCGAAGCCGGTGGAGCCCAGGCGTTCCCGGGCCACCAGGCTGTCGAAGATGTCTTGGGAATCGAAACCCGGCAGCTCGCGAGCCACCAGGTTGGCGATTTGTTCGAGGACACGTTTCTTGCTGCCGCCCGGCACGTTCACGAGGGAACGGCCGGGGGTCAGGATTTGCTCAAGTCGGATCATAGGGAGGGGTTAACGGACACCAACACCTTGCTGGCGTTCGAGGTATTTTTCCTTGTGCTTGATCAGTTGGCGGTCGAGCTTGTCGGTGAGCAGGTCGATGGCCGCGTACATGTCTTCATGTTCCGCGCAGGCCACCACTTCGCCACCGGCGATGTGGAGGGTGGCTTCAATTTTCTGCTTCAGCTTCTCGACCTCCATGATGACCTGAACATTGGTGATCTTGTCGAAGTGGCGCTCCAGTCGGCCAAGTTTCTCGCCGACATAGTCGCGCAGGGCGTCGGTCACATCCAGTTGATGTCCACTGATGTTGACTTGCATACCGCTTTCTCCTTGTTGCCCGTGTGTAAGTGGCAGGTTATGGGGCCTGCCGCCGGAACACCTTGGCGTGGATCAACGTCACACCAGCCGCTTGCGCTCGCTCGAGGGAGAGATTCCTAGGGACTCCCGGTACTTGGCGACGGTACGACGTGCCACTTGAATGCCCTGTGCCTCCAGTAAACCAGCGATCTTGCTGTCACTCAATGGCTTTTTCGGACTTTCCGCCGCGACCAGTTTCTTGATGATGGCGCGAATCGCGGTGGACGAGCACTCGCCGCCTTCGGAGGTGCTGACGTGGCTGGAGAAGAAGTACTTCAGCTCGAAGATGCCACGCGGCGTGTGCATGAATTTCTGCGTGGTGACGCGGGAGATGGTCGACTCGTGCATGCCCACCGCCTCGGCGATGTCGTGCAGAACCAGTGGCTTCATCGCTTCCTCGCCATACTCGAGGAAGCCGCGCTGGTGCTCGACGATCTGGGTCGCCACCTTCATCAGCGTCTCGTTGCGGCTCTGCAGGCTCTTGATGAACCAGCGCGCTTCCTGCAACTGGTTGCGCATGAAAGTGTTGTCGGCGCTGGAGTCGGCGCGGCGCACGAGGCCCGCGTACTGCGAGTTCACGCGCAGGCGCGGCACCGCTTCCTGGTTCAGCTCCACCAGCCAGCGGTCGTTGTTCTTCCGCACGATGACATCCGGAACGACGTATTCGGCCTCGCCGGATTCGATCTGCGAGCCGGGACGCGGGTGCAGCGACTGGATCAGCTCGATGGTCTCGCGCAGCTCGTCTTCCTTGAGCTTCATGCGGCGCATCAGCTGGCTGTAGTCGCGGCTGCCAAGGAGGTCCAGGTGATCGCTGACCAGACGGATGGCCTCGGCCAGCAGGTAGGTCTTGGTCGGCATCTGGCGCAGCTGCAGCAGCAGGCACTCGCGCAGGTTGCGCGCACCGACACCGGCGGGTTCGAGCTGCTGCACGCGGCGCAGGACGACTTCCACTTCATCCATCTCCACGCCCAGTTCCGGGTCGATGGAGGCGAGGATGTCGTCGAGGGATTCGTCGAGGTAACCGTCATCGGTGATGCCGTCGATGATGCTCAGGGCGATCAGGCGGTCGGTATCGGACATCGGCAGGAGGTTGAGTTGCCACAGCAGATGGCTCTGCAGGCTTTCGCCGGCGGAGGTGCGGGACGTGAAGTCCCACTCGTCGTCATCGTTGCTGGGCAGGCTGCTGGCGCTGGTCTGGTAGATGTCTTCCCAGGCGGTGTCGACCGGCAGCTCATTGGGGATGCGCTCGGCCCACTGGTCCTCGTCGAGGCTGTCGGCGTTGGGCGTGGTGCTTTCCTGGAAGTTGTCCTGGGAGCTGCTGCTGGTGCCGTTGGCGCCCGACTCGGCACCGTCCGCCATGGGATCGCTGTTGTCGAAGTCCTCGCCTTCTTCCTGGCGCTCCAGCATCGGGTTGGACTCCAGGGCTTCCTGGATTTCCTGTTGGAGGTCCAGCGTGGAGAGCTGGAGCAGTCGGATGGCCTGTTGCAGCTGCGGAGTCATCGTCAGCTGCTGGCCCATCTTGAGGACTAGCGATGGTTTCATGGCTGGAACTAGGCACCTTGTTCGCTGGCGCGAAGCGCGCCATATCCACGACTACGGACACCGGGGTGCCGCGAGGAAGCAAATTATATGCCTGAGTTTGGACGCTTTGCCTAGGGGCTGTCGACCTTTCGTTACAACCCGGTTGCGCCGGGGCAGCCCAGGCAGCCGGGTACGTCGCGGAACGGTCGGCGAGCCGCGCCACGCTAGGGGGAGAGGTGGAGCTGCTGCGCCCTGGAAAGGGCGCGGCACAGGGCCTTGGAGACTGGCCTTAGAGGCGGAACTCGTGGCCCAGGTAGACTTCCTTCACCAGGTCGTTGGCGAGGATACTCTCGGCACTGCCTTCGGCGATCAACTGACCGTCGTTGACGATGTACGCCGTTTCGCAGATATCCAGGGTCTCGCGGACGTTGTGGTCGGTGATCAGTACACCGATGCCCTTGGCCTTGAGGTGGTGGATGATCTGCTTGATGTCGCCCACGGAGATCGGGTCGACGCCGGCGAAGGGTTCGTCGAGCAGGATGAACTTCGGCGAACTGGCCAGGGCGCGGGCGATTTCCACGCGGCGACGTTCACCGCCGGACAGGCTCATGCCGAGGTTGTCGCGGATGTGGTGGATGTGGAACTCCTCGAGCAGGCCTTCCAGGGCTTCCTGGCGGCCGGCGCGATCGAGGTCGGTGCGGGTCTCGAGGATCGCGCCGATGTTGTCCGCCACCGACAGCTTGCGGAAGATCGAAGCTTCCTGCGGCAGGTAGCCGATACCGGCGCGGGCGCGGCCGTGCATGGGCAGGTGGGTGACATCCTGCTCGTCGATGCGCACGACGCCCTGATCGGCACGGACCAGGCCGACGATCATGTAGAAGCAGGTGGTCTTGCCCGCTCCGTTGGGGCCGAGCAGGCCGACGATCTGCCCGCTCTCGATGCTCATGCTGACGTCGCGGACGACTTGCCGGCTCTTGTAGCTCTTGGCGAGGTGCTGGGCGGTTAGCGTAGCCATTACTGCGCTTGATCCTGCTTTTTCTTGGGCTGGATGACCATGTCGATACGCGGGCGCGGCGTGGTCACCTGGGAGCCGGTGGCGCGGCCTGCGTTGACGATCTGGCGCTGGGTGTCATAGACGATCTTCTCGCCTTCGAAGGTGTTGCCTTCCTGGATCACCTTGGCCTGGTCGATCAGAACGACGCGGTTCTGCGAGACGAAGTACTGGATGGTCAGGCCGTAGGCCTGGGTGATCTGCTTGTCCGGCGCCGGCTTCTGTTCGAAGTAGGCGGGCTTGCCGACCGAGGTGACGACTTCGATCTCGCCGTCCTTGTTCTGCTTGAGCGTAACGGTGTTGCCAGTCAGCTTCATGCTGCCCTGGGTTACCACCACGTCGCCGCGATACACGGCCACGCCCTGCTTGTCATCCAGTTCGGCGCTGTCGGCCTGGACGCGGATCGGCTGTTCCCGGTCGGTGGGAAGAGCCCAGGCGGCAGAGCTGCCGATGGCGGCGGCGAGGCTGAAAAGAAGGGGGAGGGTGTTAACGAGCCTCATGCTGACCTCTTACGTTGGACAGCAGGAGCATCCGGCTGTCTTTCAGATACGCTTTCATGCCAACTGCCGTGGTTACACCGTTGGGTTCGGTGATCTTCACGGGCTGGTCAGTCTGCGCATAGTCCTTGTCTGGGAACACCGTCATGCGCGAGGTGTTGAGCAGGAGCGTGCGCTGCTGCGCGTCAGTGCGCGCGACGCGCACATCGTCGATCAGCTCGACCTGCTTGCCTTCGGGGGCCACTTCGGCGTGAACGCTCTGGACGTGCCACGGCTGAGGCTCATTCTCCCGGTGGAAGTAGAGGTCGGGCGTGGTAACCAGGGTCACGTCGCTTGCTTTCAGGTGTTCGAGTTTGTCGGCGGTCATCTCGTAGGCGAGGGAGCCGTCGACGCGGTACTGAGTGCTCTTGGCATTCACCACGTAGAAGTCGATTGCGTCACTGGTCTGCGACTTGAGCTGGCGCTCGTTGAAGTCCAGGCGCACGTTCCAGTAATAGCCGAGGGCGATCAGCCCGATGGCGATCAGGGCGAACAACAGCTTTTGTTGGAATGTCTTGGGCATGTTCGGCTCTAGAGATACGCGTTCTGGGCAGCTTCGAGGTTGCCCTGGGCGCGCAGGATCAGTTCGCAGAACTCGCGGGCGGCACCTTCGCCGCCACGGGCCTGGGTTACACCATCGGCGTGCTGACGGACGAAAGCGTCGCCGTTGGCGACTGCCATGCCGAGTCCTGCACGGCGAATGGCTGGCAGATCGGGCAGATCGTCGCCCAGGTAGGCGACTTCTTCAAAGCCTAGACCCAGTTCGGCGAGCAACTCGTCGAGGGCGACCAGCTTGTCCTCGCGGCCCTGGAACAGGTGGTTGATGCCCAGGTTCTTCGCCCGGCGCTCGACCACCGGGCTCGAGCGGCCAGTGATGATCGCGGTGCGCACGCCGGAGTTCATCAGCATCTTGATGCCCTGGCCGTCCAGGGTATTGAAGGTCTTGAACTCGCCGCCGTCGGGCAGGAAGTAGAGCTTGCCGTCGGTGAGCACGCCATCGACGTCGAACACCGCCAGGCGGACCGCTTTCGCGCGTTGCAGCAGGTCGGCGGTCATTCAGATGACTCCCGCGCGGGTCAGGTCGTGGACGTGCAGGACGCCGACCGGGTGATCCTTGTCGTCGACCACCACCAGTACGTTGATCTTGTGGTCGTCCATGATCTTCAGGGCTTCGGCGGCAAGCATGTCCGGGCGGGCGGTCTTGCCGTGCACGGTCATCACCTGGTCGATGGTCACCTGGCGCACGTCCAGACCCTTGTCCAGGGTGCGGCGCAGGTCGCCGTCGGTGAAGATCCCGGCCAGGCGGCCGTCCTCGCCGAGCACGATGGTCATGCCAAGGCCCTTGCGGGTCATTTCCAGCAGCGCGCCGCTGAGCGACGTGCCGGGGGAAACCTGCGGCAATGCTTCACCCACGTGCATGATGTTTTCCACTTTCAGCAACAGTCGACGGCCCAGTGCGCCGCCCGGGTGCGAGAAAGCGAAGTCTTCGGCGGTGAAGCCGCGGGCTTCCAGCAGGGCGATGGCAAGCGCGTCACCGATCACCAGGGAAACCGTGGTGGAGGAGGTTGGCGCCAGGTTCAGCGAGCAGGCTTCATGCTCCACGCTGGCGTCGAGGTTGACCTCGGCGGCCTTGGCCAACGGCGACTCGGCGTTGCCGGTCATGCTGACCAGGGTGATGCCCAGGCGCTTGATCAGCGGCAGCAGGGTGATGATTTCGGCGGTGGAGCCGGAGTTGGACAGGGCCAGGACGACGTCGTCCTTGGTGATCATGCCCATGTCGCCGTGGCTGGCCTCGGCTGGGTGCACAAAGAAGGACGGGGTGCCGGTGCTGGCCAGGGTGGCGGCGATCTTGCGGGCGATGTGCCCGGACTTGCCCATGCCGACCACGACCACGCGGCCCTTGCAGGCCAGCAGCAGCTCGCAGGCCAGGGAAAAATCGGCGCCGATGCGCGGCAGCAGAGCGTCCACCGAGTCTCGCTCGAGGCGGATAGTGCGTTGTGCCGACTGGATGAAATCGTGTTTCTGGCTCATGTTCGAAAGGCGCGGGGCAAAATGAAGTGCGAGATTATAACGGGAAAGCGGCAAAGGCTTCATCACTGGCATCTCAATGTTGAGCGCATTTTGCTGAACTGAGCCTTAACAGTGGCTTAGCAGCCCTTGGGGCGTGGCTTCGCGGGGTGTTATAGTTCGCGGCCGTTCGGCCTGCCGCGCCGTGTTTCTGCCGTGTGACAGACGGGGCAACGGACAGCGCCGTGATGAAAGGAGTTCTATGAGCACCAATGACCAATACGCGGTCGAGCTGAAGGGCCTGAGCTTCAAGCGTGGCACGCGTAAGATTTTCGATAACGTGGACATCCGCATTCCACGCGGCAAGGTCACCGGGATCATGGGGCCGTCGGGTTGTGGCAAGACCACCCTGTTGCGACTGATCGCCGCCCAGCTGCGTCCGGCGAGCGGTGAAGTGTGGGTCAATGGCCAGAACCTCCCCACGCTGGGGCGCAGCGATCTGTTCGACATGCGCAAGCAGTTTGGCGTGCTGTTCCAGAGCGGCGCGCTGTTCACTGACCTCGATGTCTTCGAGAACGTGGCCTTCCCGCTGCGCGTGCACACCGAACTGCCCGAGGACATGATCCGCGACATCGTGCTGATGAAGTTGCAGGCCGTTGGCCTGCGCGGAGCGGTCGAGCTGATGCCCGATGAGCTGTCCGGCGGCATGAAGCGTCGCGTGGCGCTGGCCCGCGCCATCGCGCTGGACCCGCAGATCCTGATGTACGACGAGCCTTTCGTGGGCCAGGACCCGATCGCCATGGGCGTACTGGTGCGCCTGATCCGCCTGCTCAACGATGCCCTGGGGATCACCAGCATCGTGGTGTCCCACGACCTCGCGGAAACCGCGAGCATCGCCGACTACATCTATATCGTCGGCGACGGCCGCGTGCTCGGTCACGGAACGCCGGCTGACCTGCAGGGTCTCGATGATCCGCGGGTTCGTCAGTTCATGAAGGGCATCCCGGATGGTCCGGTGCCGTTCCACTATCCTGCTCGCGATTACCGCGCCGACCTGCTGGGAGAACGTTGATGCGCAAGACTTCACCGCTCGAGCGAGTTCGCCTGCTCGGGCGCGCGGGCCTCGATGTCCTCGAATCGCTGGGGCGTTCGACCCTGTTCCTGGTGCACACCATCTTCGGTCGCCGCGTGCACAGCGGCGCCTTCCAGCTGCTGATCAAGCAGCTGTATTCGGTTGGCGTGCTGTCGCTGGCGATCATTGTCGTCTCCGGCCTGTTCATCGGCATGGTGCTGGCCCTGCAGGGCTACAACATCCTGGCGAGCTACGGCTCCGAGCAGGCGGTCGGCCAGATGGTCGCGCTGACGCTGCTGCGTGAACTGGGGCCGGTGGTGACCGGTCTGTTGTTCGCCGGGCGTGCGGGGTCCGCGCTGACCGCCGAGATCGGCAACATGAAATCCACCGAGCAGCTGTCCAGCCTGGAGATGATCGGCGTCGACCCGCTCAAGTACATCATCGCTCCGCGCCTGTGGGCAGGCTTCATCTCGATGCCGCTGCTGGCAGCTATCTTCAGTGTCGTCGGCATCTGGGGCGGAGCCCTGGTCGCCGTGGACTGGCTGGGTGTGTATGACGGTTCGTACTGGTCGAACATGCAGAACAGCGTGCAGTTCACCAAGGACATTCTCAATGGCGTGATCAAGAGTGTGGTGTTCGCCTTCGTCGTGACCTGGATCGCCGTGTTCCAGGGCTATGACTGCGAGCCCACCTCCGAGGGGATCAGCCGCGCCACCACCCGTACCGTTGTGTATGCCTCCCTGGCCGTGCTGGGGCTGGACTTCATCCTGACCGCCTTGATGTTTGGAGACTTCTGATGCAAACCCGCACCCTGGAAATCGGTGTAGGCCTGTTCATTCTGGCCGGCCTGCTGGCCCTGCTGCTGCTGGCCCTGCGTGTCAGCGGACTGACCATCGGCAATTCGGGCGATACCTACAAGCTGTATGCCTACTTCGACAACATTGCCGGCGTCACCGTGCGTGGCAAGGTCACCATGGCTGGCGTCACCATCGGCAAGGTCACTGCGGTAGACCTGGACCATGACAGCTATCGTGGTCGTGTGACCATGGAGATCAATCGCCAGGTCAACAACCTGCCGGACGACTCCACCGCTTCCATCCTGACCGCCGGCCTGCTGGGCGAGAAGTACATCGGCATCAGCGTCGGTGGTGATGAAGAGCTGCTGAAGGAAGGCGATACCATCAAGGACACCCAGTCGGCACTCGTGCTGGAAGACCTGATCGGCAAGTTCCTGCTGAATTCGGTCAACAAAGACGACTCGAAGAAATGAGGACTCACTCCATGTTGAAAACCTTGCGCCGTGGCTTCCTGGTTCTGCTCGCGATCCTGCCGCTGTTCGCCCAGGCCGAGCAGACCGCCCAGCAGGTCGTGCAGCAGACCGTCGACAGCCTGCTGTCGGACCTGAAGACCAACAAGGCCAGCTACAAGGCCAATCCCCAGGCGTTCTACGACACCCTGAACCGCATTCTCGGCCCGGTCGTGGATTCCGAGGGCATCGCCAAGGGCGTGATGACCGTCAAGTACTCCCGCCAGGCGACTCCGGAGCAGGTCAAGCGCTTCGAGGAAACCTTCAAGAACAGCCTGTTCCAGTTCTACGGCAACGCGCTGCTGGAGTACGACAACCAGGACATCCGCGTGCTGAACACTGGCAAGCAGGAGCAGGATCGCGCTTCGGTGAACATGGAAGTGGTCGGTGGCAGTGGCGCCGTCTATCCGGTGCAGTACACCATGGTCAAGCAGGGCAGCGACTGGCGTCTGCGTAACGTGATCATCAACGGCATCAACATCGGCAAGCTGTTCCGTGACCAGTTCGCCGATTCCATGCAGAAGAACCGCAACGACCTGGAAGCCACCATCGCCGGCTGGGGCCAGGTGGTCGCCAAGGCCAAGGACGCTGCCAAGGGCCAGCCGGAAGGCGGCGCAGAATGAGTCAGGGCAGTATCACGGAGCGTAGCGAGGGCGAGTTGGCCCTCGCCGGCGTGCTGGACTACAGCACCGGCCCCGCGCTGCGTCAGCAGGGCGCTCGGCTGATCGCTTCGAGCAAGGCCGGCGCGCTGCGCCTGGACTGTTCGGCGGTGGAGCACTCCAGCAGCGTCGGATTGTCGCTGCTGCTGTCCTACACCCGTGATGCGCGCAAGGCCGGCAAGACGCTGCAGATTTCCGGCCTGCCCAAGGACATGCAGGAAATCGCCAAGGTTGGCGAGCTCCTGGAGATTCTGCCGTTACAGCATTGAAACACTGAAAGGGCCCTCCGTCCGCGACTTCCCCTGCCGGGGTTCGCAGGCGGGGGGCTTTTTTGTATCATGGCCGACCCGCGCGCGTAGGGCGCCGAACGAGGTTGAGCATGCAGGCCGTAGAAGTCAAAAACTTCCTGGAATCGAAACTCCCAGGTACCCAGATCGAAGTGGAAGGCGAAGGCTGCAATTTCCAGCTGAACCTGATCAGCGACGAGCTCGCCGGCCTGAGCCCGGTCAAGCGCCAGCAACAGATCTATGCCCACCTGAACGAGTGGATCGCCTCCGGCGCCATCCATGCCGTCACCATGAAATTCTTCAGCCGCGCCGCCTGGGCCGAGCGTTCCTGAGCCCACGGGGAAAATAGCAATGGATAAACTGATCATTACCGGCGGCACTCGTCTCGATGGCGAGATCCGCATCTCCGGCGCGAAGAACTCGGCGCTGCCGATCCTCGCCGCGACCCTGCTGGCGGACACCCCGGTGACCGTCTGCAACCTGCCGCACCTGCACGACATCACCACCATGATCGAGCTGTTCGGTCGCATGGGCGTGCAGCCGATCATCGACGAGAAGCTCAACGTCGAAGTCGATGCCAGCACCATCAAGACCCTGGTGGCGCCGTACGAGCTGGTCAAGACCATGCGTGCGTCGATCCTCGTACTCGGCCCGATGGTCGCCCGCTTCGGTGAAGCCGAAGTCGCGCTGCCCGGCGGTTGCGCCATCGGCTCGCGTCCGGTGGACCTGCACATCCGTGGCCTGGAAGCCATGGGTGCGCAGATCGATGTCGAAGGCGGCTACATCAAGGCCAAGGCTCCGGCTGGCGGCCTGAAGGGCGCGCACTTCTTCTTCGATACCGTCTCCGTGACCGGTACCGAGAACATCATGATGGCCGCGGCCCTGGCCAACGGCCGCTCCGTGCTGGAAAACGCCGCGCGTGAGCCCGAGGTCGTCGACCTGGCCAACTTCATCAACGCCATGGGCGGTGACGTGCAGGGCGCCGGTACCGACACCATTGTGATCAACGGCGTGAAAAGCCTGGGTGGCGGCGCCAAGTACAGCGTCATGCCCGACCGCATCGAGACCGGTACCTACCTGGTCGCCGCGGCGGCCACCGGTGGCCGCGTCAAGCTCAAGGACACCGATCCGACCATCCTCGAGGCCGTGCTGGCCAAGCTGGTCGAAGCCGGCGCGCACATCACCACCGGCAGCAACTGGATCGAGCTGGACATGAAGGGCAGCCGGCCGAAAGCGGTGAACCTCCGTACCGCGCCGTACCCGGCATTCCCGACCGACATGCAGGCCCAGTTCATCTCCCTGAACGCCATCGCCGAAGGCACCGGCGCGGTCATCGAGACCGTGTTCGAGAACCGCTTCATGCACGTCTACGAGATGAACCGCATGGGCGCGCAGATCCTGGTCGAGGGCAACACCGCCATCGTCACCGGCGTTCCGCAGCTCAAGGGCGCACCGGTCATGGCGACCGACCTGCGTGCTTCCGCCAGCCTGGTGATCGCAGCCCTGGTGGCTGACGGCGATACCATGATCGACCGCATCTACCACATCGACCGTGGTTACGAGTGCATCGAAGAGAAACTGCAACTGCTCGGGGCGAAGATTCGCCGCGTGCCGGGCTAGGGCTGAGCCAGACCATGCTGACGATTGCCCTGTCCAAGGGCCGTATCCTCGACGACACCCTGCCGCTGCTTGCAGCGGCGGGCATCGTGCCGACCGAGAATCCGGACAAGAGCCGCAAGCTGATCATCCCCACCACCCTCGATGACGTGCGCCTGCTGATCGTGCGCGCCACCGACGTGCCTACCTACGTCGAGCACGGCGCTGCCGACCTCGGCGTCGCGGGCAAGGACGTGCTCATGGAGTACGGTGGCCAGGGCCTCTACGAGCCGCTGGACCTGAAGATCGCCAACTGCAAGCTGATGACCGCCGGTGCGGTCGGCGCGCCGGAACCCAAGGGGCGCCTGCGCGTGGCCACCAAGTTCGTCAATGTCGCCAAGCGCTACTACGCCGAACAGGGCCGCCAGGTCGACGTGATCAAGCTGTACGGCTCCATGGAGCTGGCACCGCTGGTCGGCCTCGCCGACAAGATCATCGACGTGGTCGACACCGGCAACACCCTGCGTGCAAACGGCCTGGAACCCCAGGAAATGATCGCGCACATCAGCTCGCGCCTGGTTGTGAACAAAGCCTCGATGAAGATGCAGCACGCGCGCATCCAGGCCCTGATCGACACCCTGCGCGAAGCGGTGGAGTCTCGACACCGGGCGTAATTTCCCGCGCGGCCTCCCCGCCGCGCCCGCCTATCCGTGTCATAGCCAAATTTTCTCGGGTGCCCGCACGGAAGGCTTGATAGTCTTGCGGCGCCCGAGATCATGCCAATTAAAGAGGCCAGCTATGACCGCACCCTTCGCTATCCGTCGACTCAACGCCGCCGATCCGGACTTCGCGCGTCATCTGGACCATCTGCTCTCCTGGGAAAGCGTGTCCGACGAGTCGGTGAACCAGCGCGTCCTGGACATCATCGCCGACGTGCGCAAGCGCGGTGACGCCGCCGTGGTCGAGTTCACCCAGCGCTTCGACGGTGTCGATGCCAAGACCATGGCCGACCTGATCCTTCCGCGCGAGCGCCTGGAACTGGCCCTGACCCGTATCACCCCGGCCCAGCGCGAAGCCCTGGAAGTTGCCGCCGAACGCGTGCGCAGCTACCACGAGAAGCAGAAGCAGGATTCCTGGCGCTACACCGAAGCTGACGGCACCGTGCTCGGCCAGCAGGTCACCCCGCTGGACCGCGCCGGCCTGTACGTGCCGGGCGGCAAGGCGTCCTACCCGTCGTCCGTGCTGATGAACGCCATTCCGGCCAAGGTCGCCGGCGTTGCCGAAGTGGTGATGGTGGTGCCGACCCCGCGTGGCGAGATCAACGAGATCGTCCTGGCGGCGGCCTGCATCGCCGGCGTCGACCGCGTCTTCACCATCGGCGGCGCCCAGGCCGTGGCCGCGCTGGCATACGGTACCGAGAGCGTGCCGCAGGTGGACAAGATCGTCGGCCCGGGCAACATCTATGTCGCCACCGCCAAGCGCCATGTGTTCGGCCAGGTCGGCATCGACATGATCGCCGGCCCCTCCGAAATCCTCGTGGTCTGCGACGGCGGCACCGATCCGGACTGGATCGCCATGGACCTGTTCTCCCAGGCCGAGCACGACGAGGACGCCCAGTCGATCCTGGTCAGCCCGGACGCCGCTTTCCTCGACAAGGTCGCCGCGAGCATCGAGAAGCTGCTGCCGACCATGGAACGCGCCGAGATCATTCGCACGTCGCTGACCAATCGTGGCGCGCTGATCCTCGTCGCCGATCAGGAACAGGCCTGCCAGGTCGCCAACCGCATCGCCCCGGAACACCTGGAGCTGTCGGTGGCCGACCCGGAAAGCTGGCTGCCGAAGATTCGCCACGCTGGTGCCATCTTCATGGGCCGCTACACCGCCGAGGCGCTGGGCGACTACTGTGCCGGGCCGAACCACGTGCTGCCGACCTCCGGCACCGCACGCTTCTCCTCGCCGCTGGGCGTGTATGACTTCCAGAAGCGCTCCTCGATCATCTTCTGCTCCGCGCCGGGCGCTTCCGAGCTGGGCAAGACCGCCTCGATCCTGGCCCGTGGCGAGTCGCTGACCGCCCACGCGCGCAGCGCCGAATTCCGCATTCTGGACAAGGGTGAGTAACCGATGAGCAAGTTCTGGAGTCCCTTCGTCAAGGAACTGGTGCCCTACGTTCCGGGCGAGCAGCCGAAGCTGGCCAAACTGGTCAAGCTGAACACCAACGAGAACCCCTACGGCCCGTCGCCGAAGGTGGTCGCCGCGATCCAGGCCGAGCTGAACGACACGCTGCGCCTGTACCCGGACCCGAACGCCGATCGCCTGAAGCAGACCATCGCCGAGTACCACGGCGTGAAGACCTCCCAGGTCTTCGTCGGCAACGGTTCGGACGAAGTCCTGGCTCACGCCTTCCACGCGCTGTTCCAGCACGGCAAGCCGCTGCTGTTCCCGGACGTGACCTACAGCTTCTATCCGGTCTACTGCGGCCTCTACGGCATCGACTTCGAAGCCCTGCCGCTGGACGAGCAGTTCCAGATTCGTGTCGAGGATTACGCGCGTCCGAGCGGCGGCATCATCTTCCCCAACCCCAACGCGCCCACCGGCTGCCTGCTGCCGCTCGAAGCCATCGAGCGCCTGCTGCAAGCGAGCCCGGACAGCGTGGTGCTGGTGGACGAGGCCTACGTCGACTTCGGTGGCGAGACCGCGATTTCCCTGGTCAGCCGTTACCCTAACCTGCTGGTGGCGCAGACCCTGTCCAAGTCCCGTTCGCTGGCGGGCCTGCGGGTCGGCTTCGCGGTTGGCCACGAAGACCTGATCGAAGCGCTGGAGCGGGTGAAGAACAGCTTCAACTCCTATCCGCTGGATCGCCTGGCGCTGGCCGGCGCGGTGGCGTCCTTCGAGGACCAGGCCTATTTCGAACAGACCTGCAACGCGGTTATCCACAGCCGCGAAAAGCTGGTGGCCGAGCTCAAGACCCTGGGCTTCGAGGTACTGCCGTCGGCGGCGAACTTCATCTTCGCCCGCCATCCGCAGCGCGACGGCGCAGAACTGGCCGCGGCCTTGCGCGAGGAGGGCGTGATCGTGCGTCACTTCAAGCAGCAGCGGATCAACCAGTTCCTGCGCATCAGCATCGGCACCGAGGAGCAGAACCAGGCTCTGATCGATGCCCTGCGGCTGAAGCTGTAAGGCATTCGCTGGAAAAGAAAACGGCGCCTTCGGGCGCCGTTTTTCATTGTTCTGGAAAAGAGAGCGGCATCAGTTGCCGTTGGGAGCGGGCGGCGGGCGCAGGCCGACTTCGGCGTTGAGCGTCACCGGCTTGCCGTTGCGCAGCACCTCGATGGTGATTTTCTCGCCCGGCTTGGTGCGCGCAACCTGGTTCATCGAGCGACGGCCATCGCTGGCGGCCTCGCCATCGATGTTCAGGATGATGTCGCCCGGCAGCAGGCCCGACTTGGCAGCGGGGCCGTCGCGGTAGACGCCGGCGACGACGATGCCGGCCTTGTCCTTGAGGTCGAAGGATTCGGCCAGTTCCGGGGTCAGCGGTTGGACTTCGACGCCGAGCCAGCCGCGGATGACCTGACCATGCTCGATGATCGATTGCATGACCTCCAGGGCCAGCTTGGTCGGGATGGCGAAGCCGATGCCCTGGGAGCCGCCGGACTTGGAGAAGATCGCGGTGTTGATGCCGATCAGGTTGCCGTTGGCGTCCACCAGTGCGCCGCCGGAGTTGCCCGGGTTGATCGCCGCGTCGGTCTGGATGAAGTCTTCGTAGGTGTTCAGGCCCAGCTGGTTGCGGCCGGTGGCGCTGATGATGCCCATGGTGACGGTCTGGCCGACGCCGAAGGGGTTGCCGATGGCCAGGCAGACGTCGCCGGTGCGGATGCCGTCGGAGCGGCCGAGCATGATCGAGGGCAGGTCCTTGAGGTCGATCTTCAGTACCGCGAGGTCGGTCTCGGGGTCGCTGCCCACCAGGCGGGCGATGGTCTCGCGGCCGTCGCGCAGGGCCACGACGATCTGGTCGGCGCCGGAGGTCACGTGGTTGTTGGTCAGCAGGTAGCCTTCCGGGCTCATGATCACTGCCGAACCCAGGCTCGACTCCATGCGCTTCTGCTGCGGCAGGTTATCGCCGAAGAAGCGCCGGAACAGCGGGTCGTCGAGCATCGAGTTGTTCGGCTTGCTGACCATCTTGGTGGTGTAGAGGTTGGCCACGGCCGGCGAGGAGCGTGTCACGGCGTCGGCGTAGCTGACCGGGCCCTGCTGCAGGCGGCTGAGCAGCGGGGCCTGCTGCAGGTGCACTTCCTGCTGCGGAAGGCCGACCCATTGCGGGTTATGCTGGATGATCAGCAGCGCCAACAGGACGCCAACCAGCACGGGCCAGCCGAGGAAACGCAGGGCCTTCAGCATCGAAGAAAATCCTTGGGGTTGCTTGGCCGGGGGATGGCCGATAGGGTGGCGGCCATTATACGGGCGGCGAGCCAAGAAAATAGACGCTCGCAGCCGATGTTGGAGGAATTTCGATGGCAATCGCACTGAGTACGCTGGTCGAGGAAGCGGACCGTTTTCTCGACGCGGCGAAGATCCAGGATTACTGCCCCAACGGCCTGCAGGTCGAGGGCCGTCCGCAGGTGCGCCGTATCGTTTCCGGTGTCACCGCCAGCCAGGCGCTGCTGGATGCTGCCGTGGAAGCAGGCGCCGATGTGGTGCTGGTCCACCACGGCTATTTCTGGAAGGGCGAGGATGCCCGCGTGGTGGGCATGAAGCAGCGTCGCCTGAAGACCCTGCTGAACAACGACATCAGCCTGCTGGCCTATCACCTGCCACTGGATCTTCACGGCGAAGTGGGCAATAACGTGCAACTGGGTCGCCAGCTCGGCTTCGAGATCGAAGGGCCGCTGGAGCCGGGTAATCCGCGCTCCATCGTGCTGGTCGGCTCGCTCGCCGAACCCATGCTGCCGAGCGATCTGGCCCTGCATGTGCGCGACGTGCTGGGCCGCGAGCCGCTGTTGGTGGATGGCGGCCAGCCGATCCGCCGCATCGCCTGGTGTACCGGTGGCGCCCAGGGCTACATCGATCAGGCGATTGCCGCTGGCGTCGATGCCTACCTGACCGGCGAAGTCTCCGAGCAGACCGTGCACAGCGCGCGGGAGAACGGCATCAGCTTCATCGCTGCCGGCCACCACGCCACTGAGCGCTACGGCGTGCAGGCGCTGGGGGATTACCTGGCCAGGCGCTTCGCCATCGAGCACCTGTTCATCGATTGCCCGAACCCGGCCTGATTTTCCGGTGCCATGAAAAAGCCGGCTCGTCGAGCCGGCTTTTTTGTGTGCGCCTCAGCGGTAGCCGTGGCGCTGGCGGTCGACCGCCTTGCCCAGCTCCCACACCGCCATGGCGTAGTGCGTGCTGTGGTTGTAGCGGGTGATCACGTAGAAGTTCGGCAGGCCGTACCAGTACTGGTAGGTGTTGCCCATGTCCAGGCGCAGCAGGCTGGCGCTCTGATGGTTACCCAGCGAGCCCTGCGGACGCAGCCCGGCGTTTGCCAGTACGCTGATGGGGTACTGGGTCTTGAAGCCGTCTTCCAGCGAGCGCGCCTGGCCGATCGCCGGGATTGCCACCGCGTCCCCAGTCACCCAGCCGTGCTGCTTGAAGTAGTTGGCCACGCTGCCGATGGCATCCCGCGGGTTCCACAGGTCGCGGTGACCGTCGCCGTCGAAGTCCACCGCGTATTTTGTGAACGAGGAGGGCATGAACTGCCCGTAGCCCATGGCGCCGGCGTAGGAGCCGCGCATCTCCAGCGGATTGTCGCCTTCCTTGCGTGCCTGCAGGAGGAACTGCTCCAGCTCGCCGCTGAAGAACTCGGCGCGGCGCGGGTAGGAGAAGGAGAGGGTGGCCAGCGCGTCGATGATCCGCGTCTTGCCCATCACGCGGCCCCAGCGGGTTTCCACGCCGATGATGCCGACGATGATTTCCGGCGGCACGCCATAGGTGCGTGAGGCGCGCTGCAGGTCGGCTTCGTACTGGTCCCAGAACTGCACGCCCTTCTGTACGTTGTCCGGGGTGATGAACTTCTTCCGGTAGCGTAGCCACGCGCCATTCGGGCCGCTGGGCGGGGTGTAGGTCGGCGCCTGGCGGTCCATCAGGCGGATCACCCAGTCCAGCTCGCGGGTCTGGGCGAACAGGTCCTGAAGGTCCTGGCGGTTGAAGTTGTGCTGGCTCACCATGCGGTCGATGAAGCGCTGGGCACTGGCGTTGCCGGCGAAATCGCCGCGCAGCGGGGTAATCGGCTGCACCGAGCCGAACGCCGGATGGGCGCTGGGCGTGATCAGGGTCGGCGTCTTCGGCTTCTGGGCCGGCTGCGGGGCGGGAGTCGGTTTGCTGCTGCACGCGGAGATGAGGACAAGCAGGGGCAGGGCGAAAGCGATGCGGCGCATGGGAAATCTTCTGGGACAGGAAAACGTGCCGCTATGCTAGCGCAGTGCCGGCCGCGCACAAGCCGGGAGAGCATCGTAGAAGTCGCTGACTCTGTTGCAGGAAAAGTCCTGAGGTTGTTTCCGAGATGGCATTTGGGCCTTTGCTGCGCCTCGTTCGAGCGCCTCGGCGGCAGACCTTCAGACACCGGTTGAAAGCGGTGTTCGCACTGAGCGCGTATGGCTATATCAGTATATTTTTTCGGTATAACCGGCCCGCCGGTTAGAGCCTTGCGCTGTGATAGAGTGCGCGCTCGTCTACGGCCCGCCGGCCGTCCATAAGCAATTCCGTGAGTAGCCATGGTCGACAAACTGACGCATCTGAAACAGCTGGAGGCCGAGAGCATCCACATCATCCGCGAGGTCGCCGCCGAGTTCGACAACCCGGTGATGCTGTACTCGATCGGCAAGGATAGCGCGGTGATGCTTCACCTCGCGCGCAAGGCCTTCTTCCCCGGCAAGCTGCCTTTCCCGGTGATGCATGTCGACACCCGCTGGAAATTCCAGGAGATGTACAGCTTCCGCACCAAGATGGTCGAGGAACTGGGCCTGGACCTGATCACCCACATCAACCCCGATGGCGTGGCTCAGGACATCAACCCGTTCACCCACGGCAGCGCCAAGCACACCGACATCATGAAGACCGAAGGCCTCAAGCAGGCCCTCGACAAGCACGGCTTCGATGCCGCCTTCGGTGGTGCCCGCCGCGACGAGGAGAAGTCCCGCGCCAAGGAGCGCGTCTACTCCTTCCGTGACAGCAAGCACCGCTGGGACCCGAAGAACCAGCGTCCGGAGCTGTGGAACGTCTACAACGGCAAGGTGAAGAAGGGCGAGTCGATCCGCGTCTTCCCGCTGTCGAACTGGACCGAGCTGGACATCTGGCAGTACATCTACCTGGAACAGATCCCGATCGTGCCGCTGTACTTCGCCGCCGAGCGCGAAGTCATCGAGATGAACGGCTCGCTGATCATGATCGACGACGAGCGCATCCTCGAGCACCTCACGCCCGAGCAGAAGGCCAGCATCCAGAAGAAGATGGTGCGTTTCCGTACCCTGGGCTGCTACCCGCTGACCGGCGCGGTGGAGTCCACCGCTACTTCGCTGCCGGAAATCATCCAGGAAATGCTGCTGACGCGAACTTCCGAACGCCAGGGCCGGGTCATTGACCACGATGCCGCCGGTTCGATGGAAGAAAAGAAACGTCAGGGCTACTTCTAAGGTTCTCGCACCATGTCGCATCAATCCGATCTGATCAGCGAGGACATCCTCGCCTACCTGGCCCAGCACGAGCGCAAGGAACTCCTGCGCTTCCTCACCTGCGGCAACGTCGACGACGGCAAGAGCACCCTGATCGGGCGCCTGCTGCACGACTCCAAGATGATCTACGAGGACCACCTCGAGGCCATCACCCGCGACTCGAAGAAAGTCGGCACCACCGGCGATGACGTCGACCTGGCGCTGCTGGTCGACGGCCTGCAGGCCGAGCGCGAGCAGGGCATCACCATCGACGTGGCGTACCGCTACTTCAGCACTGCCAAGCGCAAGTTCATCATCGCCGACACCCCCGGCCATGAGCAGTACACCCGCAACATGGCCACCGGCGCGTCCACCTGCGACCTGGCCATCATCCTGATCGACGCCCGCTACGGCGTGCAGACCCAGACTCGCCGGCACAGCTTCATCGCCTCGCTGCTGGGCATCAAGCACATCGTCGTCGCCATCAACAAGATGGACCTCAAGGGCTTCGACCAGGGCGTCTTCGAGCAGATCAAGGCCGACTACCTGCAGTTCGCCGACAAGATCAACCTCAAGACCAACTCCCTGCACTTCGTGCCGATGTCGGCGCTGAAGGGCGACAACGTGGTCAACAAGTCCGAGCGCTCGCCGTGGTACACCGGCCAGTCGCTGATGGAAATCCTCGAGACCGTGGAAGTCGCGGGCGACCGCAACCTTGACGACATGCGCTTCCCGGTGCAGTACGTCAACCGTCCGAACCTGAACTTCCGCGGCTTCGCCGGCACCCTGGCGAGCGGCATCGTGCGCAAGGGCGACGAAGTCATCGCCCTGCCGTCGGGCAAGGGCAGCAAGGTCAAGTCCATCGTCACCTTTGAAGGTGAGCTGGAGCAGGCCGGACCGGGTCAGGCGATCACCCTGACCCTGGAAGACGAGATCGACGTCTCCCGCGGCGACATGCTGGTTCACGCCGACAACCGTCCGCAGGTAACCGACGGCTTCGACGCCATGCTGGTGTGGATGGCCGAAGAGCCGATGCTGCCGGGCAAGAAGTACGACATCAAGCGCGCCACCAGCTACGTGCCGGGCTCGATTCCGAGCATCAGCCACAAGGTGGATGTGAACACCCTGGAAGAGACCGCCGCCAGCGAACTCAAGCTCAACGAGATCGCCCGTGTGAAGGTCAGCCTGGATGCACCGATCGCGCTGGACGGCTACGACCAGAACCGCACCACCGGCGCCTTCATCGTCATCGACCGCCTGACCAACGGCACTGTCGGCGCCGGCATGATCATCGCTGCACCGCAGTCGAGCCACGGCACCGTCGCTCACCATGGCGCGAACGCCCACGTAGCTCGTGAGGAGCGCGCTGCACGCTTCGGCCAGCAGCCGGCTACCGTGCTGTTCAGCGGCCTCTCCGGCGCTGGCAAGAGCACTCTGGCCTACGCCCTGGAGCGCAAGCTGTTCGACATGGGCCGCGCGGTCTATGTGCTGGACGGCCAGAACCTGCGTCATGACCTGAACAAGGGCTTGCCGCAGGATCGCGCCGGTCGTACCGAGAACTGGCTGCGCACCGCTCATGTGGCCCGTCAGTTCAACGAAGCCGGACTGATCAGCCTGTGTGCCTTCGTAGCCCCGAGCTCCGAGGGTCGCGAGCGCGCCAAGTCGCTGATCGGCGCCGAGCGCCTGATCACCGTCTACGTCCAGGCTTCCCCGCAGGTCTGCCGTGAGCGTGATCCGCAGGGCCTGTACGCCGCCGGCCAGGACAACATCCCGGGCGAGTCCTTCCCGTTCGACGTGCCGCTGGATGCCGATCTGGTGATCGACACTCAGAGCCAGTCGGTGGAAGAGGGCGTCAAGGCAGTCCTCGACCTGCTCCGTCAGCGCGGCGCGATCTGATCGCCTCCGCGTTGTGAAAAAGCCCCGCTTCTGCGGGGCTTTTCTTTTGTTCTCTGTAGGAGCGAGCTTGCTCGCGAACCTCCTGAAACCATGCTGTCCAGGCAATGTTCGCGAGCAAGCTCGCTCCTGCACAAAGACCCGAGACGACTCGCGAACGTTCACTGGCAGATGGCTATTGCCGCCGACCTGCATGCTGTCTAATAATGAGACTGATTATTATTTGCTAGATAGCAGGTGTGGCGGTGTCGCTATTGGGTCGTACACAACTCGCGGATCACGACATCCACCGCCTCTATGCTGATCACCATGGCTGGCTGCAGGGCTGGATTCGGCGCAAGACCGGCTGCTCGCAGCGCGCCGCCGACCTCGCCCAGGACACCTTCCTGCGTGTGCTCATGACGCGCGCCAAGGGCGTCGCGGTGTACCTCGACCAGCCGCGAACTTACCTCGCGACCATTGCCCGCGGCCTGGTGATCGACCAGTGGCGCCGCCAGCAGCTCGAGCTGGCGTGGCTGGAATCCCTGGCCGCGCAGCCCGAAGCGGTGCAGTCGTCGCCCGAGCAACTGGCGCTGATCCTGGAAACCCTGCACCAGGTGGACGCGATGCTGCTGCGTCTGCCCGCCAGGGTGCGCCGGGCCTTTCTGCTGGCGCAGATCGATGGCTGGCCGTACCGCGAAATCGCCGGGGAGCTGGGGGTGTCCGAGCGCATGGTGAAGAAGTATCTCGCCCAGGCCTTCCTGCATTGTGCGGTACTGGAAGCCGAGCTGGACGGAGTGCTGGTGGAGTGAACGGCCACGACGACAAACTCAGCCACGCGAGCCTGCAGCAGGCGGCGAACTGGTACGTGCTGCTGCAGGATGAAAATCCCAGCGCGCAACTCCACGCACAATGGCGCCAGTGGTTCGACCTGCACGCCGAGCACCAGGCCGCCTGGCATTACGTCGAGCGCATTGGCCAACGCTTCGCCCCTTTGCAGGGCGAGAGGCAACTGGCAGGGCGGGTGCTCAAGACCAGCGGCGAACGTCAGCTTTCACGCCGCCAGGGGCTCAAGAGCCTGCTGGTGCTCAGCGGCGGCCTGTTGCTCGGCTGGGGCACCTGGCGCGGTACCGCCTTGCCAAGGCTGGTGCAGGGCTGGAGCGCGGACTACAGCACCACTACCGCCGAGACCCGCGAGGCGATCCTCGCCGATGGCACACACCTCTGGCTGGCGGCGATCAGCGCGGTAGACGCCGACTATGGCCCGGACCAGCGCCTGCTGCGCCTGCGCTTCGGCGAAGTCCTGGTGGACACCGCCAGGGATGCCGCGCAGCGGCCTTTCCTCGTCGACACCGAGCAGGGGCGCCTGCGCGCGCTGGGCACGCGCTTCGCGGTCAGGCAACTGGGCGACGCCACGCGCCTCAATGTCTACAGCGGCGCGGTGGAGATTCGTACGGCGGACAGCGGCGAGCGGCGGGTGCTGGAGGCCGGCCAGCGCGTCGATTTCACGCGCCTCGCCATCGGCGAGGTGTCGCCAGCACAGACGGCAGGGGAGTCCTGGGTACGCCATGTGCTCACCGCCGAGAACATGTCGCTGGGGCAACTGGTCGAGGAACTGGGGCGTTATCGCCACGGTTATCTGGGCTGTGATCCGGCAGTCGCGCAGTTGCCGGTGATGGGCGCCTTTCCGCTGGACGACAGTGACCAGGCGTTGCGCCTGTTGGCGGCGGCGTTGCCGGTGCAGGTCCGGCGTCTGACGCCCTGGTGGGTCAGCATCGAGTCAGCCTGAGGTATCGCGAAAAAACTTTCCGCAGCGGTTCCCTTTTCAGTTTCCCGTTCGGTCACTCCATGGAAACGCACTTTTACCCACTGCACCGAACCAGGGAATTCCATGTACTCGCCCACTTCCACCTCGCGCCGCTTCGCCCGGCGGCCGCTGGCGCTGGCCATCTCGTTGTCGTTCTGCAGCGTCGCTGCGCTGCCCCTGAGCTCGCCCGCCCAGGCGGCCTCTGGCACGGAGCAGGCCGCTCTGCGCGAATACCACGTCGCGCCGGGCGCCCTGGCGACCTCGCTCAACCAGTTCAGCAGCCAGGCTGGAATCTACCTGGTCGGCCACAACGATCTGACTGCCGGCAAGTCCAGCAAGGGCCTTGATGGTCGCTACAGCGTCGAGCGTGCCCTGGCGTTGCTGCTCGATGGCACGGGCCTGCAGGCGGTGCCGCAGGAGTCCGGTGGCTACGTGCTGCAACCGGACCCGAACGGCACCGTGCTGCAGATGGATTCGACCTCGATCATCGGCAGCGGTACGAGCGGTGAGCCAGCGGACGACAACGGCTACAACGCCAAGGTCAGCTCCACCGCGGGCAAGACCAGCACTCCTCTGGCGGAGACGCCGCGCTCGATCTCGGTGGTGACCCGCCAGCGCATGGAGGACCAGCAGTCGCAGACCCTTACCGATGTGCTGGGCTACGTACCGGGCATTTTTGCCCCGCCGTTCGCCGCCGGTGATGGTCTGGCCGGCGACCTGTTCTTCATTCGCGGCTTCAATGCCACCGACTGGGGCTACGGCCTGCTGCGCGACGGCCTGCGCGTGCAAGGCAACCGCTACGACACCACCAGCGAGCCCTATGGCCTGGAGCGTGTCGAGGTGTTTCGCGGCCCGACCTCGATCCTCTACGGCGAGAATGCACCCGGTGGCATCGTCAACCTGGTCAGCAAGCGCCCGACCGTCGATCCGCGCGGCGAGGTCCAGCTGACCTACGGCTCCCATGACCGCAAGCAGCTGGGCGTCGACGTCTCCGGCCCGCTGACCGACGAGGGCAATATCCTCGGGCGCGTGGTGATGCTCGGCCGCGACTCCGACACCCAGGTCGATCACCAGCCCGATGACCGCATCTATATTGCCCCGTCGATGACCTTCAACTTCGACGATGCGACCTCGCTGACGCTGCTCTCGACCTACCAGCGCGACCGCACGCTGATGGAGCTGGGCTACCCGGCAGCCGGCACCCTGCTGCACAACCCCAACGGCAAGATCGACAAGGACACCCTGTCCGGCAACCCGGACTGGGACAAGTTCGAACGCGAGGCCTGGACGCTGGGCTATGAGTTCAGCCATCAGTTCAACGACACCTGGCAGTTCCGCCAGAACTCGCGCTACATGCAGTCGCGCATCGACCGCCGCGAGATGTGGCCGGGCAACCTGAACAACGGCGGCTTCGGCACCAACGTCAACAACACCGCTTACGACCGCTACAACAAGTCGATGACCTACTCGTTGGACAACCAGTTCGAGGGGCATTTCCAGTCCGGCGAACTGGCCAATACCGTGCTGGTGGGGACGAGCTTCGACCGTACCTCGTTCAACCAGGACTGGGACGCGGGCGCCGGCGGCTCGGTCAACGTGTTCGATCCGGTGTGGACGACCAAGCCGACGACGCCGATCCACGTGCAGGACGCGCTGCTGGAGCAGAAGATGTACGGCCTCTATGGCCAGCTGCAGACGCGCTATGACAACTGGATCGCCCTGCTTGGCGGGCGCCTCGACGAGGTCAACAGCCAATACCGCAACCGCGCCGGTACCACCAACGGCCTGGCCGACCTCGACTACTGGGACCATGACTTCACCTGGCAGGCTGGCCTGATGTACCAGTTCGACAATGGCCTGTCGCCCTATGTCAGCTACTCCACGGCCTTTGCACCGACCCAGCAGACGTCGAGCAAGTCCGGCACCCTCGACCCGACCACCAGCGAGCAGTACGAAGTCGGCGTGAAGTACGAGCCCAAGGGCTGGAACACCTCGATGACCGCCTCGGTCTATGACCTGCGCAAGACCGACGACGTGATCTACGACAGCACGGTCGGCGACTACCGGCAGGTGGGTGAAAGCCGTTCCAAGGGGCTGGAGCTGGAGGTCAACAGCGATATCACCGAGAACCTCAGCCTGACAGCTTCCTATACCTACACCGACTCGCGGATCACCAAGGATTCCCCCGGCTCGCTGCTGGAGGACCACCAGATGACCGGCGTGCCGCGCAACCAGGCCTCGGCCTGGGGCACCTACCGCTTCCTCGATGGCTATCTCAAAGGCCTGCGTGTGGGCGGCGGCGTACGGCACTTCGACAGCACATTCGCCTACACCCCGGCGTCGCTGTACGGCAAGCTGGATACCGGCGACGTGACCCTGGTGGACGCGCTCGTCGGCTACCAGCTCGACGAGCACTGGTCCGCCGAGGTGAACGCGAAGAACCTGCTGGACAAGGAATACGTCGCTGGCTGCAACAACGCCGGGCGCTGCTACTGGGGCGAGGAGCGCACCTTGCTGGGTAGCGTCACCTTCCGCTGGTAATCCTGGCCGCATGAATGAAAAAGCCCCGCATCGGCGGGGCTTTTTCTTTGGCGCGAGGTATCAGTACTTGCTCTTCAGCCCGTACGTCTCGTCCAGGGTGCCCGGGCCGTCGCCGGTCTTGGGCGCATAGTCGCGCGGCGCTTCGTTGTTTGCCGGCGGGGTCAGCCGCTCGCGGCGCTCGGGGTACTCGTCGGCGTGCAGGGCGGCCAGCAGGCGCTGCTTGGTCTGTTCGTCCAGGGCCAGGCGCTCGGCGCCTTCGGACAGGTGTTCCTGCACATCCTGATAGCTCTGGGTGAGCTTCTTCATCAGGCTGGCGGAGGTGCTGAAGTGGGTCACCACTTCGCGCTGGTAGCTATCGAAACGATCCTGCATGTCGTCTACCTGACGCTGCAGCTTGTTGGGCGCGGCGTTGGGCAGAAGGCGGGCGATCAGAAAGCCGATGCCGACCCCGACGATCAGGGCGAGTAGCGGCAGCAACCAGGTGGTGAGGGACTGTTCCACGCGAATCCTTCCTCTATAGACGGCTTTGCTTTACGTTAGCGGCTTGCACCTGTGCTTGTATACCGTGGCGAATGCTTCGCCGCCTGCGCAGGTATTGAGCTAGACGAGACGACCCGCCACGGGGTCACGGAGCTGTTGTTTGACCACCCGCGAAATCCCCCTGTTCCTCGACGGCCCCGACGGCCAGCTGGAAGCCCTGCACCTCGCCACGCCCGACGCCAGGGGCGTCGCGCTGATCTGTCATCCGCATCCGCTGTTCGCCGGCACCATGCAGAACAAGGTGGTCGCCACCCTGCAGCGCGCCGCACGGGATGCAGGATACGCCACCCTGCGTTTCAATTTTCGTGGCGTGGGTCAGAGCGCCGGCAGTTATGCCGAAGGCCGTGGCGAGATCGACGATGCGCTGGCCGCTGCGCGCTGGCTCGCCGAGCAGCATCCGGGGCTGCCGCTGACGCTGATGGGCTTCTCCTTCGGCTCCTGCGTGGCCGGCAACGCCGCCGAGCGCCTGGAAGAAGAGGGCGCTGACCTTGCGCAACTGTTCATGCTGGCGCCGCCGGTCGAGCGTTTCGACGTCGACCTGCCCGAGCGCTGCCCGCTCACGGTGATCCAGCCGGAGGCCGACGAAGTGGTCACTCCCGAGCGCGTGTATGCCTGGAGCGCCGAGCAGAGCAAACCCCACGAACTGATCCGCATCCCCGAGTGCAGCCATTTCTTCCACGGCAAGCTGATCGAGCTCAAGGACCTGATACAGGCCCGGCTCGCCTAGGTCGGCCAGCCGCGTTACCATCCGGCCCGCCCTTTCATTTGTGTTGATTCCTGGATTCCCATGACGACCCGTATCCTGACCGGCATCACCACCACCGGTACTCCGCACCTGGGCAACTACGCCGGCGCCATCCGCCCGGCCATCGTTGCCAGCCGCGATCCGCAGGCAGACTCCTTCTACTTCCTGGCCGACTACCACGCGCTGATCAAGTGCGATGATCCGGCGCGCATCCAGCGTTCGCGCCTGGAGATCGCCGCCACCTGGCTGGCCTGCGGCCTGGATGCTGACAAGGCGACCTTCTATCGCCAGTCCGATATTCCCGAAATCCCCGAACTGACCTGGCTGCTCACCTGCGTCAGCGCCAAGGGCCTGCTCAATCGCGCCCACGCCTACAAGGCCTCGGTGGACAAGAACGTCGAGGCCGGTGAAGACCCGGACGCCGGCGTCACCATGGGCCTGTACAGCTACCCGGTGCTGATGGCCGCGGACATCCTGATGTTCAACGCCCACAAGGTGCCGGTCGGCCGCGACCAGATCCAGCACGTCGAGATGGCCCGCGACATCGGCCAGCGCTTCAACCACCTATTCGGCAACGGCAAGGAACTGTTCACCCTGCCCGAGGTGGTGATCGAGGAAGACGTGGCGACCCTGCCGGGCCTGGACGGTCGCAAGATGTCCAAGAGCTACGACAACACCATTCCGCTGTTCGGCAGCGCCAAGCAGCTCAAGGACGCCGTGGCGCGCATCGTCACCGACTCCCGCGCGCCGGGCGAGCCGAAGGACCCGGACAACTCGCACCTGTTCACCCTGTACCAGGCGTTCTCCACCCATGAGCAACAGGCTGCGTTCCGCGCCGAGCTGCTCGGTGGCCTGGCCTGGGGCGAGGCCAAGCAGCGCCTGTTCGAACTGCTCGACAACGAGCTGGGCGAGGCTCGCGAGCGCTACCACGCACTGATCACTCGCCCGGCCGACCTGGAGGACATCCTCCTGGCCGGTGCCGCCAAGGCCCGTCGCATCGCTACTCCGTTCCTCGGCGAGCTGCGCGAATCCGTCGGCCTGCGCTCGTTCCGCGAGCAGGTGCAGGTGGCCAGCGAAGGCAAGAAGAAGGTCGCCAAGGCCGCGCGTTTCGTCAGCTTCCGCGAGGACGACGGCTTCCGCTTCCGCCTGCTGGATGCCGCTGGCGAGCAACTGCTGCTGTCCATCGCCTTCGCCGACGGCAAGGCCGCGGGCCAGGTGACCAAGCGCCTGCAAGCCGAGGAGCTGGACCTGCACGCCGAGCTGAATGCCTTCAGCGTGCGCCTGGATGGCGAAGCCGTGGCGTACAGCCCGGAGTTCTCCACCGACGCGGAGCGCGACGCTGCCATGCAGCGCCTGCGTGAGGCTCTCGCTCCGCAGGAGTGAGGGTTGGCAGGCCGGTCCGACTACCGGCCAATTGCCAAGCAACGGGGGCGCCGCTAAAGTGTGCGCCCCCGTTTTCGTTGCCTTGCTACCGATCATGACGCCTCTTCAGCGCTACCAGGAAGACCTGAAACGCCCCGATTTCTTCCACGACGCCGCGCAAGCGAACGCCGTGAAGCACCTGCAACGCCTCTACGACGACCTGGTCGCCGCCGATAAGGGCAAGACCGGCCTGTTCGGCAAGCTGCTGGGCAAGAAGTCCCAGGAGCCGGTGAAGGGCCTGTACTTCTGGGGCGGCGTCGGCCGTGGCAAGACCTACCTGGTGGATACCTTCTTCGAGGCGCTACCCTTCAAGCAGAAGATGCGCACGCACTTCCACCGCTTCATGAAGCGCGTCCACGAGGAAATGAAGACCCTCAAGGGCGAGAAGAACCCGCTGACCATCATCGGCAAGCGTTTCGCCGACGAGGCCCGGGTCATCTGCTTCGACGAGTTCTTCGTCTCCGACATCACCGACGCGATGATCCTCGCGACCCTGCTGGAAGAGCTGTTCAAGAACGGCGTCAGCCTGGTGGCCACCTCCAACATCGTGCCGGACGGCCTGTACAAGGACGGCCTGCAGCGTGCCCGCTTCCTGCCGGCCATCGCGCTGGTCAAGCAGCACACCGAAGTGGTCAACGTCGACAGCGGCGTGGACTACCGCCTGCGCGCCCTGGAGCAGGCCGAGCTGTACCACTGGCCGCTGTCCGAGCAGGCCGAGCAGGCCATGACCCGCGACTTCAAGGCGCTGACCCCGGAGTGCGCCGCGGCCACCCGCGACGACGCTCTGATGATCGAGAACCGCGAAATCCGCGCGCGCATCACCTGCGATGATGTGGCCTGGTTCGAGTTCCGCGAGCTGTGCGACGGTCCGCGCAGCCAGAACGACTACATCGAGCTGGCGAAGATCTTCCACGCGATCCTGATTTCCAACGTCGAGCAGATGGGGGTGGCCAAGGACGACATGGCGCGCCGCTTCATCAACCTGGTGGACGAGTTCTACGACCGCAACGTCAAGCTGATCCTCTCCGCCGAGGTCGAGCTCAAGGACCTGTACACCGGTGGCCGCCTGGAGTTCGAATTCCAGCGCACCCTGAGCCGCCTGCTGGAAATGCAGTCCCACGAATACCTGAGCCGCCCGCACCGTCCCTGATGGTCGGATGAACGAAAAAGGCTGCCCTTGGGCAGCCTTTTTCGTTTTTTAGGTGCGGGGATTGTGCCGACCGTGCCGGGCCCCTTGTAGGAGCGGGCTATGCCCGCGATGGCGGACAAGGTCCGCCTCTATAGAGCCGTAGGATGGCGTGGAGTCGTATTCAGCGCTGCGCCATTTCCTGCTGCGCCTTCTTCAGCAATTGCTCGGCATGGGCGACTTCCAGCGCCTCCATGGCATTGATCGGCTTGATCGCCACGGCCTTCTTCAGCTGCTCCAGCGCCTTCTGCTCCTCGTCCTCGCCGTACACATAGCCCAGCGCGTTGGCGTATTCATAGTGGCCGATGGGCAGGTCGTCGGAGGCGCGGAAGGAGCGGGCGAAGTACTGCTCCATCTTGTCCGCGCTGACTCCGTAGGTCATCTTGCCCACCAGCTTGCCAACCTTGCGGATCACGCCCGCTTCATAGCCGCCGTAGAGCGCCAGGGCGAACGGCTGGTTCGGCTGCTTGGCCAGCAGGGCGTCCAGTTCCTTGGGGATGTCGCCGGTGTAGCCGCGCTTGAGCACTACCGGCACCGGCAGGTCTTCGGCCAGACGGGCCTTGGCGTAGGCGCGGCCGAACTGGGCGATGGGGTCGGCATTGAGCAGTGGGCCGGCCTCGTCGGTGTAGCTGATGACTTCCTCCAGCAGGCGCTGCTTCTCGTCCTGATTCGGCGCGAGGAACATGGCATAGAGCACCTGGGCGAACATGCCCGGCACCTGCCCGCCGACACCCAGCGCGAGACCGTCCTTCCTGGCCTGGGCGAAGTCGCCGCGGAATACCTTGCGCCACACGTCCTGCAGCTTCTCGGCGTAGACCTGCGCCTCTTCCGGCTTGCCGCTGAAGCCGGTGCCGGCGGTCACGGTCTTCTCCAGGGCATCCGGATGCTTGGTGGCCATGGTCACGACCCAGTCCGCATCCGGGAAGGGGTAGTTGGCGCCGAAGCCGCGAGTCAGGCGCGGCCAGGCCTCGCGCAGTTTGTCCCCGCTGTAGTCGAAGGCGCTCTGGTCGTAGGGGAAGGGTTTCCAGGTGTCGTCCGCCACAGCGTTCAGGCTGAAGACGGCCAGCAGGGCAAGCAGAAAGCGGCGCATGGCGATATCCCGTTGGGTTCTTGTTGTCGATTGCTGCCCCGATCATAGGGCGGCACCCGAGTCCGTGAACCCATCCTAGGGATGGCCTGTTTCAGGCTTCCTTCTGTTCGTACTGACGCCGGTAATGATTCGGCGACAGTCCGGTGTGCTGTCTGAACAGGCGAGCGAAGAAGCTGGCGTCGTCGTAGCCGACTTCGTAGCTGATGGTCTTGATACTCTTGCGGCTGGTGGACAGCAGATTGCGCGCGGTCTCGATGCGCAGGCGCTGCAGATAGTGCAGTGGCTTGTCCCCGGTGGCCGCCTGGAAGCGCCGCATGAAGTTGCGGATGCTCATGCCGTGCTCGCGGGCGACATCCTCGAAGCGGAACTTGTCGCAGAAGTGTTCTTCCAGCCAGTGCTGGATCTGCAGGATCGCCGGGTCGTGGTGCAGCTTCTGGCCGCCGAAGCCCAGGCGCCCGGGCGTGTAGGTGCGCTGCACCTCGTAGAGGATGTCGCGGGCCACGCCCTGGGCCACGGCGGCGCCGCAGAAGTGCTCGATCAGGTAGATGTACAGGTCGCGCACCGAGGTCAGGCCGCTGGCGCTGTAGATGTTGTCGGCGTCGGCGATGTGCTTGTCCTGGTTGAGCAGAACCCGGGGGTAGCGCTCGGCGAATTCGCGGAAGAAGCGCCAGTAGGTGGTTGCTTCCTTGCCGTCCAGCAGGCCGGCCTCGGCCAGCCAGAATACTCCCGAGACTTCGCCGCACAGCACGCAGCCGGCCGCATGGCGCTCGCGCAGCCAGGGCATCACCTGCGGGTAGAGGGTCAGCAGTTCGTCGAAGTCGCCCCAGAAGGCCGGGAGGATGATCAGCTCAGGTTCGTCCAGGGCGCCGTGGACCGGCAGGAGATCGCCGCTGAAACTCATCACCGGCTGGCCGTCGGGGCTGACGATGCGGGTCTCGAAGCTGGGCTGCAGGCCGAGGCCCTGTTGGCGGCCGTGGCGCAGGGCAGCCATGTGGAAGAAGTCCTTGGCCTGCATCAGGGTGGAGCCGAACACGCCATGGGTGGCGAGGATGCTGACGCGGCGCAGCACGCGGGAAGCTGGGTTGGGCATCGGTTCTTGTACTTCTTATGGATGTCTTTGCATGACGCTAAAGCGGTCATGATGCGGCTGGATCGTCTTATTTTTTGGCGAAAGTGTCCAGTGCAGAGCGGTTCGTGCTTGGCCTACAGTCGGCCTTCCAATAATTCCTACAACCGATCCGCAGGTGCAGCGCATGATTCCAAGAACCCTGTTCAGTTCCGACCACGAGCTGTTCCGCGACAGCGTCCGCAAGTTCCTCGAACAGGAGGCGGTGCCCTTCCACGCCCAGTGGGAAAAGGACGGTCACATCGATCGCCAGCTGTGGAACAAGGCCGGCGAGGCCGGGATGCTCTGCTCGCATCTGCCCGAGGCCTATGGCGGCATGGCGGCGGACTTCCTCTACAGCGCCGTGGTGATCGAGGAGATCGGCCGCCTGGGCCTGACCGGCATCGGCTTCTCGCTGCACTCGGATATCGTCGCGCCCTACATCCTTCACTACGGCAGCGAAGAGCTGAAGCAGCGCTACCTGCCCAAGCTGATTTCCGGTGAGATGGTCTCGGCCATCGCCATGACCGAACCGGGCGCCGGCTCCGACCTGCAGGGCGTGAAGACCACCGCCGTGCTGGATGGCGACGAGTACGTGATCAACGGTTCGAAGACCTTCATCACCAACGGCTGGCTGGCCGACCTGGTGATCGTGGTCGCCAAGACCGACCCCAAGGCCGGCGCCAAGGGCACCAGCCTGTTCCTGGTGGAGGCCGGTACGCCGGGCTTCAGCAAGGGCAAGCGCCTGGAAAAGGTCGGCATGAAGGCCCAGGACACCTCCGAGCTGTTCTTCCAGGACGTGCGTATCCCCAAGGAAAACCTGCTGGGCAAGGACGGGCAGGGGTTCATCTACCTGATGCAGGAACTGCCTCAGGAGCGCCTGACCGTGGCCCTCGGCGCGCTGGCCTCGGCCGAGGCAGCGCTGAAATGGACACTGGACTACACCCGCGACCGCAAGGCCTTCGGAAAATCCGTCGCGGACTTCCAGAACACGCGCTTCAAGCTCGCGGAAATGGCTACCGAAATTCAGGTTGGCCGCGTCTTTGTCGACCGCTGCCTGGAGCAGCATCTGGAAGGCAAGCTGGACGTGCCCACGGCGGCGATGGCCAAGTACTGGACCACCGACCTGCAGTGCAAGGTGCTCGATGAATGCGTGCAGCTCCACGGCGGTTACGGCTTCATGTGGGAGTATCCGATCGCCCGTGCCTGGGCCGATGCGCGGGTGCAGCGCATCTACGCCGGCACCAACGAGATCATGAAGGAGATCATCGCCCGCGCGCTGTAACCGTCGCGGATGAAAAAAGCCCGGCATTGGCCGGGCTTTTTCGTGGCGCACAGACGATCAGGGGGCCGGGTTCGGCTGGTCCTTGTGGATCGCCTCGATGCCGGCCAGCACCTCGTCGGAGAGCTTCAGCTCGAAGCTGCCGAGGTTGGCTTCCAGTTGTTCGAGGTTGGTCGCGCCGATGATGTTGCTGGTCACGAACGGCCGGCTGGTAACGAAGGCCAGGGCCATCTGCGCCGGGTCCAGGCCGTGCTCGCGGGCCAGGGTGACGTAGCGGTCGCAGGCGCTGGCGGTCTGCGGGTTGGTGTAGCGGGTGAAGCGGCTGAACAGGGTAATCCGTGCATTGGCCGGGCGCGCGCCGCCGAAGTACTTGCCCGAGAGCATGCCAAAGGCCAGGGGAGAGTAGGCCAGCAGGCCGATCTGCTCGCGGATGGCGACTTCCGCCAGGCCCACCTCGAAGCTGCGGTTGAGCAGGTTGTAGGGGTTCTGGATCGACACCGCGCGCGGCCAGCCGCGCTCCTGGGCGATCTGCAGGAAACGCATGGTGCCCCAGGGCGTTTCGTTGGACAGGCCGACGTGGCGGATCTTGCCGGCGCGAACCTGCTCGTCCAGGGCCTCCAGGGTGTCCTCCAGTGCGGTGAAGCTTTCTTCCTTGTGCTGGTAGCCCAGTTGGCCGAAGAAGTTGGTGCTGCGCTCGGGCCAGTGCAACTGGTAGAGGTCGATCCAGTCGGTCTGCAGGCGCTTGAGGCTGTCGTCCAGCGCCGCGACGATGTTCTTGCGGTCGAGCTTCGGCTGGCCGTCACGGATGTGGCTGATGGAATTGCCGGGGCCGGCGATCTTGCTGGCGAGCACCCAGTCGGCGCGATCGCCGCGCTGGGCGAACCAGTTGCCGATGATCTGCTCGGTGCGGGAGTAGGTTTCCGCGCGCGGCGGCACCGGGTACATCTCGGCGGTATCGATGAAATTCAGACCGGCGGCCTTGGCTCGTTCGATCTGGGCGAAGGCCTCGCTTTGCGTATTCTGCTCGCCCCAGGTCATGGTCCCCAGGCAGAGGGCGCTGACTTTCAGTTCGGTGCGGCCGAGCGGGCGGTACTCCATGCAGGTCTCCTCATGAAAACAAGTGCGTAAGACGGTTGAAAATTCTGCCGGAATCTGCATAATTCCGCAGCCTTTCATCGGTGGGGGATGCCAAAGCCTGCCGATCGATACATCTAGTCGTTACGGACGCACACCGACCCGAGCCCCAATTCGTGTCTGTCTTCGGCTGTCCTTGACTTGTCAAGGCAACCACTGTCCAGTAAGATTCGCCGTCTTATTTTCAGGCGGCCCCTGAGGCTATAACGAATGAAAACTTATACCGCGAAACCAGAAACTGTTAAGCGCGACTGGTTCGTCGTCGACGCTGCTGGCCTGACCCTGGGTCGTCTGGCTACCGAGATTGCTACCCGCCTGCGCGGCAAGCACAAGCCGGAATACACCCCGCACGTTGACACCGGCGACTACATCGTCGTCATCAACGCCGAGCAGGTTCGTGTCACTGGCGCCAAAGCTACCGACAAGATGTACTACCATCACTCGGGCTTCCCGGGCGGTATCAAGTCGATCAACTTCGAGAAGCTGATCGCCAAGGCTCCTGAGCGTGTTATCGAGACTGCCGTCAAAGGCATGCTGCCGAAGAACCCGCTGGGCCGCGACATGTACCGCAAGCTGAAAGTGTACAAGGGTGCCAACCACCCGCACACCGCTCAGCAGCCTCAAGAACTGAAGATTTAACGGGATAGCTCATTATGTCGGCGACTCAAAATTACGGCACTGGCCGTCGTAAGACCGCTACCGCTCGCGTCTTCCTGCGTCCGGGTACTGGCAAGATCTCCATCAACAACCGCTCCATCGAGCAGTTCTTTGGTCGTGAGACCGCTCGCATGGTTGTCCGTCAGCCGCTCGAGCTGACCGAGAACACCGAGAAGTTCGATATCTACGTAACCGTCGTTGGCGGTGGCGTAAGCGGTCAAGCTGGTGCGATCCGTCACGGTATCACCCGCGCTCTGATCGAGTACGACGAGACCCTGCGCAGCTCGCTGCGTAAAGCCGGCTACGTCACTCGCGACGCCCGCGAAGTTGAACGTAAGAAAGTCGGTCTGCGCAAAGCGCGTAAGCGTCCGCAGTACTCCAAGCGTTAATACGACGCTTCGAAAAAAACGCCCAGATCCTTTGGACTGGGCGTTTTTTTATGTCTTCAATAAGTTCGTGCGGCAAGGTGTCGCATCCGCGCAAGCCGCGCGGGGCAAGGGTTCCAGGGGTTGCGTAACAGGCTATTACCTTGTCATCACAAGGGCTTTTCTTTACCATTTGGCGAATTTTTTGCGCGGCTCGAATTTTTACTTAAAAGCCTGATTTGAACAGGCTTGAAGCTGATGGGAGACGACTGAATGAGTAATGACGGCGTGAATGCAGGCCGGCGTCGCTTCCTTGTCGCGGCCACCTCGGTGGTTGGTGCGGCAGGAGCGGTCGGAGCTGCGGTCCCGTTCGTGGGGTCATGGTTCCCCAGTGCCAAGGCGAAGGCCGCTGGCGCGCCGGTGAAGGTCAACGTAGGGAAGATCGAGCCGGGCCAGCAGGTGATCGCTGAGTGGCGCGGCAAGCCGGTATTCCTGGTGCACCGCACCAAGGAAATGCTGGACGCGCTGCCGACCCTCGACGGGCAACTGGCCGACCCCGAGTCGAAGGCTTCGGACCAGCCGGCCTACGTCGATCCCAAGGTGCGCTCGATCAAGCCTGAACTGGCTGTGATCGTCGGCATCTGCACCCACCTGGGCTGCTCGCCGACCTTCCGCCCGGAAGTCGCTCCCGCAGACCTCGGTCCGGATTGGAAAGGTGGCTACTTCTGCCCGTGCCACGGCTCCCATTACGACCTCGCCGGCCGCGTTTACAAGGGACAGCCCGCGCCCCTGAACCTGCCGATTCCGCCTTATTCGCTTGATGGTGACGAGCTGACCATCGGTGTGGACCAGGAGAAAGCCTGATGAACAAGTTCATGGCTTGGGTCGATGCCCGCTTCCCCGCGACCAAGATGTGGGAAGACCATCTGAGCAAGTACTACGCCCCGAAGAACTTCAACTTCTGGTACTTCTTCGGCTCCCTCGCGCTGCTCGTCCTGGTTAACCAGATCCTCACCGGTATCTGGCTGACCATGAGCTTCACCCCGTCGGCCGAAGAAGCTTTCGCGTCCGTCGAGTACATCATGCGAGATGTAGATTACGGCTGGATTATCCGCTACATGCACTCCACCGGTGCATCGGCGTTCTTCGTGGTCGTCTACCTGCACATGTTCCGTGGTCTGCTGTACGGTTCGTATCAGAAGCCCCGCGAGCTGGTGTGGATCTTCGGCATGCTGATCTACCTCGCCCTGATGGCCGAGGCCTTCATGGGCTACCTGCTGCCCTGGGGCCAGATGTCCTACTGGGGTGCCCAGGTGATCATCTCGCTGTTCGGCGCCATTCCGGTCGTCGGCGAAGACCTGGCCCAGTGGATCCGTGGTGACTTCCTGATCTCCGGTATCACCCTGAACCGCTTCTTCGCCCTGCACGTGATCGCGCTGCCGATCGTCCTGCTCGGCCTGGTCGTGCTGCACATCCTGGCGCTGCACGAAGTCGGCTCGAACAACCCCGACGGCGTGGACATCAAGAAGAAGAAGGACGAGAACGGCATCCCGCTGGATGGCATCCCGTTCCACCCGTACTACACCGTGAAAGACATCGTCGGTGTCGTGGTCTTCCTGTTCGTCTTCTGCACCGTGATCTTCTTCTTCCCGGAAATGGGCGGTTTCTTCCTCGAGAAGCCCAACTTCGAGATGGCGAACCAGTTCAAGACCCCCGAGCACATCGCTCCGGTGTGGTACTTCACTCCGTTCTACGCCATCCTGCGCGCCGTTCCGGACAAGCTGATGGGTGTCATCGCCATGGGCGCCGCCATCGCCGTGCTGTTCGTGCTGCCGTGGCTCGACCGTAGCCCGGTTCGCTCGATCCGCTACAAGGGCTGGCTGAGCAAGATCTGGCTGGTGATCTTCGCGGTTTCCTTCGTGATCCTCGGCTACTACGGCTCGCAAGCGCCGTCGCCGCTGGGCACCACGCTGTCCCGCCTGTGCACCATTCTGTATTTCGCCTTCTTCATCCTGATGCCGTTCTACACCCGGATGGAGAAAACCAAACCGGTTCCGGAAAGGGTGACTGGCTGATGAAAAAGCAATTCGCTGCATTTGTTCTGGCTCTGCTGCCTGTCTTCGGCTTCGCCGCCGAAGGCCATGGTCCGGCCCTGGACAAGGTCGATATCGACCTGACCGACAAGGCCGCCATGCAGGATGGCGCGCGTACCTTCGCCAACTACTGCATGGGCTGCCACAGCGCCAAGTTCCAGCGTTATGAGCGTGTTGGCCGTGATCTGGGTATCCCGGAAGAGCTGATGATGAGCCACCTGGTGTTCACCGGTGCGAAGATCGGCGACCACATGGACATCGGCATGAAGCCGGCCGACGCCAAGGCATGGTTCGGTGCTGCGCCGCCGGACCTGACTCTGGTGGCCCGCGTTCGTGGTGCTGACTGGCTGTACACCTACCTGCGTTCGTTCTACGAAGATCCCAAGCGTCCGTGGGGCGTGAACAACAAGATCTTCCCGAACGTCGGCATGCCGAACGTGCTGGTGAGCCTGCAGGGTCGCCAGGTCGTCGGTTGCAAGCAGGTTCAGGTCGTCGAGGATGGCAAGAAGCAGTACGATCCTCTGACCGGTACCCCGCTGACCCACGAAGCCTGCGACCAGCTGACCATCGTGCCGAAATCCGGCCAGCTGACCGAAGCTCAGTTCGACGAGAAGGTGAAGAACCTGGTGACCTTCCTGGCTTATTCGGCTGACCCGAACAAGCTGGATTCTCACCGCATCGGCACCTACGTTCTGCTGTTCCTGGCCTTCTTCTTCGTATTCGCCTACCTGCTCAAGCGTGAATACTGGAAGGACGTGCACTAAGCACCACCCGTCGTAGTAACAAGCGCGCGCCCTACGGGGCGCGCGTGCGTTTTTCTACCTCCCACAAGAAGATCCTGCGAGGAGGCGCGCGGCATGGCCGCAATCAACAAGCTCACCTGTTTCTCCGACCCTTCCTGCCACTACAGCCATCGCGTGCGCCTGGTGCTGGCCGAGAAGAGCGTCGTCGCCGACATCATTGACGTGCCTGTCGGCAACATCCCGGCCAAACTCGCCGAAGTGAATCCCTATGGCAGCCTGCCGACCCTGGTGGATCGTGATCTTGCGCTCTACGAGTCGACGGTGGTCATGGAGTACCTCGATGAACGTTATCCGCACCCGCCGCTGCTTCCGGTCTATCCGGTAGCCCGCGCCAACAGCCGCCTGCTGATGCACCGCATCCAGCGCGACTGGTGCAGCCTGGTGGATCGTATCCTCGATACCCGCCGCAAGGACGCCGAACGAGCCTTGGCGCGCAAGGAGTTGCGTGAGAGCCTGACCGGAGTGTCGCCGCTGTTCGCCGACAAGGCGTTCTTCCTCAGTGACGAGCTGAGCCTGGTGGATTGCTGCCTGCTGCCGATCCTCTGGCGCCTGCCGATCCTGGGCATTGAGCTTCCGCGGCCGGCGAAGCCTCTGCTGGATTACATGGAGCGGCAGTTTGCGCGGGAAACTTTCCGTGCGAGCCTGTCCTCTATCGAACGTGATATGCGCTAAGGAGCCTGATGATGAACTCCAGTCGTCCCTACCTCGTGCGAGCCCTCTATGAGTGGATCGTCGACAACGGCTGCACGCCGCATATCCTGGTTAATTCCGAGTACCCGGGCGTGCGGGTTCCGCCGGGTTATGCCAGCGACGGCCAGATAGTGCTCAACGTCTCTCCGACCGCGGTGCGCCACCTGCAGATGGACAACGAGGCGGTCAGCTTCGAAGGTCGCTTCGGTGGCGTCGCCCAGAGCCTCTATGTCCCGTCCCAGGCCGTGATGGCCATATACGCGCGGGAGAACGGCCAGGGCATGGTCTTCGACCTGGAGCCGCCGGTGCCCACCGATGACGAGGATCTGCCCGATGACGGCCCCTCCGACGAGCCGCCGCGTCCCAGTGGCCGGCCGAGCCTCAAGGTGGTGAAGTAATAAAAAAGGCGACCCGAGGGTCGCCTTTTTCATGCCTGCGATCGAGTGATCAGTCGATGTACTCGAACAGGCGGACGATCTTCTGTACGCCGTCCACGCCCTGCACCACCTGGGTGGCCAGGTCGCCTTCCTTGCGGGTCACCAGGCCCAGCATGTAGACGATGCCGTTCTCGGTCAGGACCTTGATGCGGGTGGAGGGCACGTTGGCGTCAGCGAGCATCTGGCTCTTGATCTTGGTGGTCAGCCAGGTGTCGTTGCTGCGGGCGGCCAGGGAGGAGGGCTGCAGGATCTGCAGCTCGTTGTGCACGGTCTTGACCTTCTGCACTTCCTTGGCGGCCTGTTCGGCCTTGTTCTTCAGGTCGGCGCGCGGGGTCTGGCCGGCCAGCAGTACCACGCCGTTGTAGCTGATCACCACGACGTGGGAATTGCGGTCGAGGTCCGCGTCGGCCTTGGCGACGTTCACTGCCACCTTGGTTTCGATCAGCGAGTCGTCGATCTTGCTGCCAAGGGTACGGGTACCCTTGTCATCGTCGATCGGCTTGTCGCGGGTGGCACTCACGAAGCTTGTGCAGCCACCCAGTGCCATGGTCACGGCCAGTGCGGCTGCGATCAGAGGGGTGCGGGTCATTCTTCACTCCCGAACAGTTGACGGTCGATTAGGTCGCACAGGCAGTGGATGACCAACAGGTGGACTTCCTGGATGCGTGCGGTGACCTTGGCCGGAACGCGGATCTCCACGTCTTCGGGCAGCAGCAACGATGCCATGTTGCCGCCGTCGCGGCCGGTCAGAGCTACGACAACCATTTCGCGATCATGTGCGGCCTGGATCGCCTGAATGACGTTCGCCGAGTTGCCGCTGGTGGAAATCGCCAGCAGCACGTCGCCCGGCTGGCCCAGGGCGCGGATCTGCTTGGAGAAGACTTCATTGTAGCTGTAGTCGTTGGCGATCGAGGTGATGGTGGAGCTGTCGGTGGTCAGTGCGACCGCCGGCAGGCTTGGGCGCTCGCGCTCGAAGCGGTTCAGCAGTTCGGAGGAGAAGTGCTGAGCGTCGCCGGCGGAGCCGCCATTGCCGCAGGAGAGAATCTTGCCCTCGTTCAGCAGGGCATTGACCATGACCATGCTGGCCTGCTCGATATGCGGGATGAGCACCTCGGTGGCCTGTTGCTTGGTCTCGATGCTGGCATGGAAGAGCTGGCGGATACGGGATTGCATGTCCATCAGGTGTGACCTTTCGTCGGGCGTCTGATCAGGTGTCAAAAGCGTTGGGAATCCAGTTCAAGTGCCCTGCGCAGCCTGGGCCGCGCGCGTCGATGGCGACGATGTCGAACCGGCAGGGATGACTGCTCCAGCGGGCGTTCTGTTGCAGGAAGAGTTCAGCGGAGATGGCCAGGCGCTGTTGCTTGCGCCAGTCCACGCTCTCCAGCGCTCCTCCCCAGGCGGAATGCCGGCGGGAGCGAACTTCGACGAATACTACTGTATCGCCGTCCAGCATGACCAGATCAAGCTCGCCTCGGCGGCACGTCCAGTTCTGCGCCAGGAGGCGCAATCCATGCTGTTCCAGGTGGGCCAGGGCGGCGGCTTCGGCCAGCCGCCCGGCCTTCTGGGTAGGGCTGTTGCCGATCAAATACCGCTGTTCTCCAGCGGCTGGACCTGGCCATTCTTGAACTCGGCCCACGGCAGGCGGCGCTCGACGCGCTGGCTGGCGCTGACACTCAGGGTGCCGGTCAGGCCGTCAACCTGCATGCTCGGCACGGCCTTGAGTTCCGGCAGGCGCGGGGCCAGTTGGTAGGCGTCGGCACCCATGGCGTAAAGGCGGCCGAGACTGCCGTTGGCGGCCGGCCACTGCGCGGCGACCTGTTGGCGCAGGGCGTTGTTCGGGTTCAGCAGCCACGGGGTCTCGCAGAAGCGGATGCCGTTCAGATCCTGGTCCTGCGCCGGGTTGTTTACGCCGGTATACAGGTTGGAGGTGGCGTAGACGGGCAGGTCGCCGGCGTACTGGAATGCCAGGGTCGGCTTGATCTGGCGGGCCTGCTGCGGGGTGGCGGCGAGGAAGATGAAGTCGATGTCCTGACGGCGCGACGGCTGGGTGTCGACGCTGCTGTCGAGCACGCCCTGCAGACGCTTGGCGCGGCCTTCGCTCTGGCGCAGTTGCAGCAGGTCGGCGATCTGGCGGGCCAGCTCAACCGGCTGGTCGACGTGCTCGGCGGCGATCAGGGTGCCGCCGGCGGCTTGCCAGTTGCGGCTGAAGGAGGCGAGCACACGGTCGCCCCACTCGCCGCGCGGTACCAGGGCCACGGCGCGGCGCATGCCGTCGTTCCAGGCGCGGTTGGCGACTTCGCGGGCTTCGTCCTCGGCGGACAGGCCGAACTGGAAGAGCTGGGCCGGACCTTCCTGGTTGCCGTCGGCATAGTTCAGCGCCAGGGTGGTGATCGGCAGTTGCGGCTGGCTGCTCATCTGCTTGACCAGGTTCTTCTCCAGCGGGCCGACGACCAGTTGTACGCCATCGGCCTGGGCCTGGCGGTAGAACTCGTCCAGCGAGCGTACCTGGGTGCTGTCGTAGAGCTTGATCGCCGGCTGCGCCTGGCCGCTCTGCTGGGCCTGGTAATGGGCGGCGAGGAAGCCGTCCTGCAGGGCGCGGGCGACGGAGGCGAGCTGGCCCTGTTGCGGCAGCAGCAGGCCGATCTTGTTCAGCGGCTGGGCGGCCAGGGACTTCAGCTTGGTCAGGGCGTCAGGCAGTTGCTTGGCGGCCGGATGATCCGGGTTCTGCGCGACCCAGTTGTCGATGTTCGACTGTTGTTCCTTCAGGGTCGAGGAAGACTTGGTGATGCGCGCCAGCTCCAGCCAGCCGTTCAGGTCGCCTTCGTTGCTGCTGGCCTGCATCTGCTCCAGGGGCAGGCTGGACACCAGTTTCCAGATTTCCTCATGGTTGGCCTTGCTGGCTTCGGCGTTGAGCAGCGGGTCGATGAACACGCGCTCGCGGGCGGCGCTCAGGGTCTGGCCGTCGGCGGCCAGGGCCAGGGATTTGACCATGCCGGCGCGGGCCTGCAAGTCCACGGGCATTTCGCCCAGGCGCTGGAAGCTGGGGTTGTCGAAGGCCTTCAGGGCAGCCTTGGTCTTGTTGCGGGCCAGCTCGAGCTGGGCGCGCAGGGTGCTGGCGAAGACCTGCTGGGCAGGCTTCAGGCTGTCCATCGGAATCTGGTCGAGGATCTGCGTGGAGCGGCCGAGGTCCTTCTGCTTGTAGGCCAGGTCGGCAGCGGACAGGCGCAGGACGGCGGCTTCGTCCGGCTTGGCGGTGGAGGCCTGCTGCAGCAGCTGTTCGATGCTGGCGTCCGGGGTGCGCGGCAGTTCGCCGAGATTGGACGACGGGGAGGACGCACAGGCGGCGAGCATGCCGGCCAGGAACAGAGCGGATAGCGGACGCAGGCGAGCGATCATATCGGGCTTCTCGTGACGCATTCAAAGAGCTGCCGATTGTACCCAAGCGGCGAGGGTGACGCGATGGCGGCTGCCGGAATCGGGATACAATGCGGCTTTTTCAGATACTTCCGGCGAGGTTAGCGCGTGACCCTTGGCACTCTCTATGTGGTGGCCACTCCCATTGGCAACCTGGACGACATCAGCGCCCGGGCGCTGAAGGTGCTGGCCGACGTGGCCCTGATCGCGGCCGAAGACACCCGTCATTCCGTGCGCCTGCTGCAGCACTTCGGCATCCAGACGCCACTGGCGGCCTGCCACGAGCACAACGAGCGGGAGCAGGGTGGGCGCTTTCTCACCAAGCTGCAGGCTGGCGAGGACGTTGCGCTGATCTCCGATGCAGGCACGCCGCTGATTTCCGATCCGGGCTACCACCTGGTGCGCCAGGCGCGCGCAGCCGGCATCGCCGTGGTGCCGGTGCCGGGGGCCTGTGCGCTGATTGCCGCGCTTTCCGCTGCTGGCCTGCCATCGGATCGTTTCGTCTTCGAAGGCTTCCTGCCCGCCAAGGTCGCCGGTCGCCGCGGGCGTCTGGAGGCGCTGGTGGATGAGCCGCGCACTCTGATTTTCTACGAGGCGCCGCACCGGGTGCTGGAGTGCATCGAGGATATGGCGGCGATCTTTGGCGACGAACGGCCGGCGCTGCTGGCCCGTGAGCTGACCAAGACCTTCGAGACCCTGAAGGGGCTGCCGCTGGGCGAGTTGCGCGAGTTCGTGGCGTCCGACAGTAACCAGCAGCGGGGCGAATGCGTGCTGCTGGTGGCCGGAAAACCCGCGCCGGAAGGCGATGAGGCGGTGGACGCGCAGACTTTGCGGGTGCTCGATCTGCTGCTGGCGGAGTTGCCGGTCAAGCGCGCTGCAGCGCTTGCCGCGGAGATCACCGGGGCACGCAAGAACCAGCTTTACCAGCTCGCACTGGAGCGGCAGGGCAAGGCTTGAGCTTGTCCTGAACGTCGTCAGCCGCTAATCTTGCGGACTGAGAGTCGATTGGACAGTCGCTGTTCCGTGGTGTTCCACCACGGGGTGGAGGAAAGTCCGGGCTCCACAGGGCAGAGTGCCAGGTAACGCCTGGGAGGCGCGAGCCTACGGAAAGTGCCACAGAAAATAACCGCCTAAGCGCGCAAGCGCCGGTAAGGGTGAAAAGGTGCGGTAAGAGCGCACCGCACGGCTGGCAACAGTTCGTGGCTAGGTAAACCCCACTCGGAGCAAGATCAAATAGGAACCCATTGGCGCGGCCCGCGTTGGGTTCGGGTAGATCGCTTGAGGCATGCAGTGATGTATGTCCCAGAGGAATGGCTGTCCTCGACAGAACCCGGCTTACAGATCGACTCTCACCACTTTTCCTCCACTTCTTCCCACATGACCATTTGTCGCTGACCGGAAGAAGTTACAAACTTAAGAAATCACTTTAAGTATGAAAGCCCAGTGTTTTGAAAACACTGGGCTTTTCTCTTTTCTGGCGCGTCAATTTCCCTCCCCGAGCCTCGCAAAAGCACGCTAAATCTCAGTCCTGTAAGGATTTTTCCCCTCTGGCTCGCCTTGACGGTGGGGAGCGCGGATTTCTATAGTGTGCGGAAGTGGTACGAAGTGGGTAAAAGTGGGATCAACAGGCATGGATAGCCAACCACAGGGGAAGCGCTGACGTGTTTCGCGGAGCTAACGCCATCAGTCTCGACGCCAAAGGGCGCCTCGCGATGCCGAGTCGGTATCGTGACGAGCTCGTTTCGCGTTGCAATGGCCAGCTCATCGTCACCATCGATGCCGTCGACACCTGCCTCACTGTCTATCCCCTCCCTGAATGGGAACTCATCGAAGCCAAGCTGCGCGAACTGCCCTCGCTGCGTGAAGAAACGCGGCGCCTGCAGCGTTTGCTGATTGGCAATGCCGTTGACCTGGAGCTGGATGGCGCCGGGCGTTTTCTCATTCCGCCGCGCCTGCGCGAGTACGCCGGCCTGGACAAGAAAGCGATGCTGGTCGGCCAGCTGAACAAGTTCCAGTTGTGGGACGAAGACAAATGGAATGCGGTTGCCGAGGCCGATCTCGCAGCCATCAAAGAGCCCGGCGGTCTGCCGGATGAATTGCGCGACCTTATTCTGTGAGCCTGCCTGTGACCAGTACCTTCCAACACATCACCGTTCTGCTCGAGGAGGCCGTCGAAGCGCTGGCCCCCCTGGAGGGCGGCCGCTATGTGGACGGAACCTTCGGAAGGGGGGGGCACAGCCGGGCCTTGCTTGGGAGACTCGGCCCGGGCGGTCAACTGCTCGGGTTCGACAAGGATCCCCAGGCGATTGCGACGGGAAAAACACTGGCGGCCGAAGACGGCCGCTTCGTCATTGTGCAAAGGTCCTTCGCCGAGATGGCGGAAGAGTTCTCCGCGCGCGGCCTGCAGGGCGGCGTGAACGGCGTTCTGCTGGACCTTGGCGTGTCTTCGCCGCAGTTGGATGACCCCGAGCGGGGCTTCAGTTTCCTCAACGACGGCCCGCTGGACATGCGCATGAACCCGGACCAGGGCGTCAGCGCCGCGCAGTGGATCGCCACTGCCGCGGAAGACGAGATCGCTCGCGTGTTCAAGGATTACGGCGAAGAGCGTTTCGCCAAGCGCATGGCTCGCGCGATCGTGCAGCGCCGCGCGCAAGCGCCGTTCGAGCGCACTGCCGATCTGGCCGCCGTGATCACCGAGGCCAATCCGGCCTGGGAAAAGGGCAAGAACCCGGCTACCCGCGCCTTCCAGGGGCTGCGGATCTTCATCAACAACGAGCTGGGCGATCTGGAGCGTGGCCTCGAGGCTGCGCTGGAAGGCCTGGCCGTGGGCGGTCGCCTGGTGGTGATCAGCTTCCATTCGCTGGAAGACCGCATCGTCAAACAGTTCATGCGCAAGCAGGTGAAGGGCGAGGCGGACAACCTGCCGCGCAATCTGCCGATCCAGGTCAAGCCCTTTGACCCGCGCCTGAAACTCATCGGCAAGCCGGTCTATGCCTCCGAGGCCGAACTCAAGGCCAACCCGCGCTCGCGCAGTGCGGTCATGCGCATCGCGGAGAAGCTCAGATGAGCCGGCTCTTCTCCAAGCGCCTGCCGACCGGCAGCTTCTTCATGTTGCTGCTGTTCATCGGCGTGCTGCTGTCGGCCATCTCCGTTTCCTATAGCGCGTACTGGAACCGCCAGCTGCTCAACTCGCTGTACACCGAGCTCAACATTCGCGACAAGGCGCAGGCCGAGTACGGCCGCCTGATTCTCGAGCAGAGCACCTGGACGGCCCACAGCCGCATCGAAGGCCTGGCAACCGACCAGTTGAAGATGCGTGTGCCTGATCCGACCGAAATCATCATGGTGGCACCATGAGAGACCTGGCCGGCGCTCGCTATCCCTGGCGCTTCCGCGTCGTCATCGCCCTGCTGCTGGCGATGGTGGCGGCGATCGCCTGGCGGATCGTCGACCTGCACGTCATCGACCATGATTTCCTCAAGGGCCAGGGTGATGCGCGCAGCGTGCGGCACATCACCATTCCCGCGCACCGTGGCCTGATTACCGACCGTAATGGCGAACCGCTGGCCGTGAGTACCCCGGTTGCCACGCTCTGGGCCAACCCCAAGGAGCTGGTGCTCGAGCGTGAAAAGTGGGGCTACCTCGCTGACGCCCTTGGTCAGCCCAAGGCGGCGCTGTCCGAGCGCCTGGACGCGAACGCCGACAAGGAGTTCATCTATCTGGTCCGTGGCCTGACCCCGGAGCAGGGCGAGGCCGTGATGGCCCAGGTGAAGACCCATCGCATCCCCGGCGTCTATTCGGTTGAAGAATTCCGCCGCTTCTACCCGTCCGGCGAAGTCGCCGCGCAGGTGGTGGGCTTCACCGACGTCGACGACCGCGGCCGTGAAGGTGTGGAACTGGCCTTCGACAGCTGGCTGGCCGGCGTGCCGGGCAAGCGCCAGGTGCTCAAGGACCGCCGTGGCCATCTGATCCGCGATGTGCAGGTCACCCGCAACGCCAAGGCCGGCAAGACCCTGGCCCTGTCCATCGACCTGCGCCTGCAGTACCTCGCCAACCGCGAGCTGCGCAATGCGCTGGTGGAGAACGGCGCCAAGGCCGGCAGCCTGGTGATCCTCGACGTGAAGTCTGGCGAAGTGCTGGCCATGGCCAACCAGCCGACCTACAACCCGAACAACCGTCGCAACCTGCAGCCGGCGATGATGCGCAACCGCGCCATGATCGACGTGTTCGAGCCGGGTTCGACCATGAAGCCGTTCTCCATGAGTGCGGCGCTGGAAACCGGCCGCTGGAAACCCACCGACAAGGTCGAGGTCTACCCCGGCACGCTGCAGATCGGCCGCTACACCATTCGTGACGTGTCCCGTACCGAGGGGCCGGTGCTGGACCTGACCGGCATCCTGATCCGCTCCAGTAACGTGGGGATGAGCAAGGTGGCCTTCGATATCGGTGGTGAGGCCATCTACAGCCTGATGCAGAAGGTCGGTCTCGGCCAGGACACCGGCCTGGGCTTCCCCGGCGAGCGTGTCGGCAACCTGCCGAACTACCGGGAATGGCGCAAGGCAGAAACTGCGACCCTTTCCTACGGCTACGGCCTGTCCGTCACCGCTATCCAGCTCGCCCATGCCTATGCGGCGCTGGCCAACAATGGCCGCAGCGTTCCGCTGACCATGGTCCGTGCCGATCGTCCGGCCGAAGCCACCCAGGTCATCCCCGAGCCGGTCGCCAAGACCATGCAGGGCATGCTGCAACAAGTGATCGAAGCGCCGAACGGCGTGTACCGCGCCCAGGTGCCGGGTTACCACGTGGCCGGCAAGTCCGGTACCGCGCGCAAGACCGCGACCGGCGCCAAGGGCTACGCCGAGAATTCCTATCGCTCCCTGTTCGCCGGCTTCGCGCCAATGAACAACCCGCGCTACGTCGCCGTGGTGGTCATCGATGAACCCAGCAAGGCCGGCTACTTCGGTGGCCTGGTTTCCGCGCCGGTGTTCAGCAAGGTGATGTCCGGCACGCTGCGCCTGATGAACGTGCCGCCGGATAACCTGCCGGCGACCCCGCAGCAACAAGCTGATGCTGCGCCCGCTGCCAAAGGAGGGCGTGGCTGATGCCGATGAGCCTGAATCAACTGCTGCCGCAAGCCGAAAGTGGTGAACTGATCCGTGAGCTGACCCTGGACAGCCGCACCGTCAAGCCGGGCGACCTGTTCCTGGCTGTGCCGGGTGGTCGTCAGGATGGCCGCGGGCACATTGCCGCCGCGCTCACCCAGGGTGCGGCCGCTGTTGCCTATGAAGCAGAGGGGGCTGTAGACCTGCCACCCAGCGATGTGCCGATGATTGCCATCAAGGGCCTCGCCAAGCAGCTGTCCGCTATCGCCGGGCGCTTCTACGGCGAACCCAGCCGTGGCGTCGAACTGGTCGGCGTGACCGGCACCAACGGCAAGACCAGCGTCAGCCAGCTGGTGGCCCAGGCGCTGGACCTGCTCGGCGAACGCTGCGGCATCGTCGGCACCCTCGGCACCGGTTTCTATGGCGCGCTGGAAAGCGGTCGCCACACCACGCCTGACCCGCTTGCCGTGCAGGCGACCCTGGCACGCCTGAAACAGGCTGGCGCCAAGGCCGTTGCCATGGAGGTGTCCTCCCACGGACTGGAACAGGGCCGCGTTGCGGCGCTGGGCTTCGATGTGGCGGTGTTCACCAACCTGTCCCGCGACCATCTGGACTACCACGGCTCGATGGAGGCCTACGGCGCCGCCAAGGCCAAGCTGTTCGCCTGGCAAGGCCTGCGTTGCCGGGTGATCAACCTGGACGACGACTTCGGCCGCCAGCTGGCTGCCGAGGCCCACGAATCCCGCCTGATGGGTTACAGCCTGAGCGACCCGTCGGCCTACATTTATTGCCGCGAAGCCACCTTCAGCGATGCCGGCGTGCAAGCGCAGATCGTCACCCCGCAGGGCGAAGGCCTGCTGCGCAGCTCGCTGCTGGGCAAGTTCAACCTGAGCAACCTGCTGGCCGTGGTCGGCGCGCTGCTGGGCCTGGACTACCCGCTGGGCGATGTGCTCAAGGTGCTGCCGCAGCTGGAAGGTCCGATCGGCCGCATGCAGCGCCTGGGCGGCGGTGAAAAACCGCTGGTGGTCGTGGACTACGCCCACACCCCGGACGCGCTGGAGAAAGTCCTGCTGGCCCTGCGTCCGCACGTACATGGCCAGATGCTTTGCCTGTTCGGCTGCGGCGGCGATCGTGACAGCGGCAAGCGCCCGATCATGGCGCAGATCGCCGAACAGCATGCCGACCGCGTGCTGGTTACCGATGACAACCCGCGCACCGAGAAGAGCGAGGCGATCATCGCCGACATCCGTGCCGGTTTCGCCAAGCCCGAAGCGGTGGAGTTCGTGCCCGGCCGCGGCGAAGCCATCGCTCGCCTGATCGCCGCTGCCGGCGTCGATGACGTCGTGCTGCTGGCCGGCAAGGGGCATGAGGATTACCAGGAGATCGACGGTGTTCGCCACCCGTTCTCCGATCTGGAACAAGCCGCCAAGGCGCTGGCTGCCTGGGAGGTGAAGCGTGCTTAAACCCCTTTCGCTCAACGAGGTCGCTGGTGCGCTGCAAGGCCGTGTGGTCGGCGCCGACACCAGCTTCGACGCCGTGAGCACCGACAGCCGCGCCATCGTGCCCGGCCAGCTGTTCATTGCCCTGACCGGTCCGCGTTTCGACGGCCACGACTACCTGGCTGACGTCGCCGCCAAGGGCGCGGTTGCTGCCCTGGTCGAACGCGAAGTCGCCGGTGCGCCGCTGCCGCAACTGATCGTGGCAGATACCCGTATCGCGCTGGGCCAGCTCGGCGCGCTGAACCGTGCTGCCTTTACCGGTCGCATCGCGGCTGTGACGGGCTCCAGCGGCAAGACCACCGTGAAGGAGATGCTTGCCAGCATCCTGCGGACCCAGGGCGAAGTCCTGGCGACCCGCGGCAACCTGAACAACGACCTCGGCGCACCGCTGACCCTGTTGCAGTTGGCGCCTGAGCACAAAAGCGCAGTCATCGAGCTGGGCGCCAACCGTGTCGGCGAGATCGCCTACACCGTTGCGTTGACCCGCCCGCAGGTCGCCATCATCACCAACGCCGGCACTGCTCACGTGGGTGAGTTCGGTGGCCAGGACAAGATCGTCCTGGCCAAGGGCGAGATTCTCGAGGGGCTGGCTGCCGACGGCGTGGCCATCCTCAATCGCGACGACAAGGCCTTTGATACCTGGCAGGCCCGTGCTGCCGGTCGCCGTATCTCCAGTTTCGGCCTGCACGATGCGCGCGCCGATTTCCGCGCCTGCGATGTGAAGCGTGATGCTCGTGGTTGCCCGGGTTTCACCCTGCAGGGCCCGGCCGGCGAGGCTGCCGTCCAGCTGAATCTGCTGGGTGAGCACAACGTCACGAATGCGCTGGCCGCTGCCGCAGCCGCTCATGCCCTTGGCGTGCCGCTGGTCGGGATCGTTTCCGGCCTGCAGAACCTGCAGCCGGTCAAGGGTCGCGCCGTAGCCCAGCTGGCGACGAATGGCATGCGTGTGATCGACGACAGCTACAACGCCAACCCGGCTTCAATCTGCGCGGCGATTGATATACTCGCCGGCTTTTCCGGCCGGACCGTCCTGGTCCTCGGGGACATGGGCGAGCTGGGTGCCTGGGCGGAATCTTCCCACCGCGAAGTGGGAACCTACGCCATTGGCAAAGTCACCTCGCTCTATGCCGTCGGACCGTTGATGAGCCACGCCGTGCAGGCGTTCGGTTCCGCGGGCCGGCACTTCGCCGATCAGGCCAGCCTGATCAGCGCCCTGGCCGACGAAGCATCGACCACCACCATTCTGATCAAGGGTTCCCGCAGCGCGGCGATGGACAAGGTCGTCGCGGCGCTGTGTGGTTCCTCCGAGGAGATTCACTAAATGCTGCTGCTGCTCGCCGAGTACCTGCAACAGTTCTACAAGGGCTTCGGCGTCTTCCAGTACCTGACCCTGCGCGGCATCCTCAGCGTGCTGACCGCACTCGCCCTGTCGCTCTGGCTGGGCCCGTGGATGATCCGCACCCTGCAGATCCGCCAGATCGGCCAGTCCGTGCGCAACGACGGCCCGCAATCGCACCTGTCCAAGAAAGGCACGCCGACCATGGGTGGCGCGCTGATCCTCACCGCCATCGCCATCAGCACGCTGCTGTGGTCCGACTGGTCGAACCGTTACGTCTGGGTCGTGCTGGCTGTGACCCTGCTGTTCGGCGCCATCGGCTGGGTGGATGACTACCGCAAGGTGATCGAGAAGAACTCCCGCGGCCTGCCTAGCCGCTGGAAGTATTTCTGGCAGTCGGTATTCGGCCTGGGCGCGGCGATCTTCCTCTATATGACTGCCGAGACGCCGGTCGAGACCACCCTGATCGTGCCGATGCTGAAAAACGTCGAGATCCCGCTGGGCATCTTCTTCGTGGTGCTGACCTACTTCGTGATCGTCGGCTCCAGCAACGCGGTGAACCTGACCGACGGCCTCGACGGCCTGGCGATCATGCCCACCGTGATGGTCGGCGGCGCGCTGGGGATCTTCTGCTACCTGTCGGGCAACATCAAATTCGCCGAATACCTGTTCATCCCGAGCGTGCCGGGTGCGGGCGAACTGATCATCTTCTGCGGCGCCATCGTCGGCGCTGGGTTGGGCTTCCTCTGGTTCAACACCTATCCGGCCCAGGTCTTCATGGGTGACGTCGGCGCGCTGGCGCTGGGCGCCGCGCTGGGCACCATCGCCGTGATCGTCCGCCAGGAGATCGTGCTGTTCATCATGGGTGGCGTGTTCGTCATGGAAACCCTGTCGGTGGTGATCCAGGTCGCCTCCTTCAAGTTGACCGGCAAGCGGGTGTTCCGCATGGCGCCGATCCACCACCACTTCGAACTCAAAGGCTGGCCGGAGCCGCGCGTGATCGTGCGCTTCTGGATCATCACGGTGATTCTCGTGCTGATCGGCCTGGCTACGTTGAAACTGCGTTGAGGACTGATCGAGCATGAGCCTGATCGCTTCCGACCAATTCCGCATCGTTGTCGGCCTCGGCAAGAGCGGCATGTCCCTGGTGCGCTACCTGGCGCGCCAGGGCGTGCCTTTTGCCGTGGCCGATACGCGCGCGAATCCGCCGGAGCTGGCGACCCTGCGCGAGCAGTATCCGCAGGTCGAGGTGCGCTGTGGCGACCTCGACGCCGATTTCCTCTGCCGCGCCCAGGAGCTTTACGTGAGCCCCGGCCTGTCGCTGCGCGTGCCGGCGCTGATCGAAGCTGCCGCCCGTGGCGTGCGCATGTCCGGCGACGTCGACCTGTTCGCGCGTCACGCGAAGGCGCCCATCGTCGCCATCACCGGTTCCAATGCCAAGAGCACCGTCACCACCCTGGTGGGCGACATGGCCAGGGCTGCCGGCAAGCGCGTCGCCGTTGGCGGCAACCTCGGCACCCCGGCGCTGGACCTGCTGGCCGATGACGTCGAGCTTTACGTGGTGGAGCTGTCCAGCTTCCAGCTGGAAACCTGCGAGCGGCTGAACGCCGAGGTCGCTACCTGCCTCAATGTCAGCGAAGACCACATGGACCGCTACGACGGCATGGCCGACTACCACCTGGCCAAGCACCGCATCTTCCGCGGCGCCAAGCAGGTCGTGGTGAACCGTGCCGACGCGCTGAGCCGCCCACTGATCGCCGACAACGTGCCGTGCTGGACCTTCGGCACCAACAAGCCGGACTTCAAGGGCTTCGGCCTGATCGAAGAAGACGGGGAGAAGTGGCTGGCATTCCAGTTCGACAAACTGATGCCGGCCCGCGAGCTGAAGATCCGTGGCGCGCACAACCAGTCCAACGCCCTGGCGGCGCTGGCGCTGGGGCATGCCGTCGGTCTGCCGTTCGAACCGATGCTGCAGACCCTGCGTGAATTCGCCGGCCTCGCCCACCGCTGCCAGTGGGTGCGCGAGCGCAACGGCGTGAGCTACTACGACGACTCCAAGGCCACCAACGTCGGCGCCGCCCTGGCTGCGATCGAAGGCCTGGGCGCCGATATCGACGGCAAGCTGGTGCTGATTGCCGGTGGCGACGGCAAGGGCGCCGACTTCCATGACCTGCGTGACCCGGTTGCCCGGCATTGCCGCGCCGTGGTGCTGCTGGGGCGGGACGCCGAACTGGTGAGCGCCGCCCTTGGCAACGTGGTGCCCAAGGTCCGCGTGAATACCCTGGACGAAGCCGTCGAGCACGCTGCCGACCTGGCGTTGCCGGGTGACGCCGTGCTGCTGTCGCCGGCCTGCGCGAGCCTGGACATGTTCAAGAACTACGAAGAACGCGGACGCCTGTTCGCCAAGGCCGTGGAGGAGCTCGCCTGATGTTCTCCTTCCTGCGCCCCTATCCGTCCCCGCTGATCAGCCGCAATGGCATCGACATCGACTTCCCGCTGCTCGCGGGTTGTCTGGCGCTGCTCGGCCTCGGCCTGGTGATGGTCACTTCGGCATCCTCCGAAGTCGCCGCGGCGCAGTCCGGCAACCCGTTGTACTTCTCGGTCCGCCACCTGATCTACCTCGCCATTGGCTTCGTCGCCTGCGGCGTGACCATGATGGTGCCGATGGAAACCTGGCAGCGCTGGGGCTGGAAGCTGCTCGCCGTGGCCTTCCTGCTGCTGGTGATGGTGATCACCCCCGGCATCGGCCGCGAAGTGAACGGCTCCATGCGCTGGATCGGCTTCGGCCTGTTCAACATCCAGCCCTCGGAGATCGCCAAGGTCTTCGTGGTGATCTTCATGGCCGGCTACCTCGTTCGTCGCCAGGAAGAAGTGCGCGAGAGCTGGCTGGGCTTCTTCAAACCCTTCGTGGTGCTGCTGCCGATGGCCGGCCTGCTGCTGCGCGAGCCCGACTTCGGCGCCACCGTGGTGATGATGGGTGCGGCTGCCGCGATGCTGTTCCTCGGCGGCGTGGGCCTGTTCCGCTTCGGCCTGATGGTCGCGCTGGCGGTGGGCGCCGTGGTCCTGCTGATCCAGACCCAGCCTTACCGGATGGCGCGCCTGACCAACTTCACCGATCCCTGGGCCGACCAGTTCGGCGCGGGCTACCAGCTCAGCCAGGCGCTGATCGCCTTTGGCCGTGGCGGCTGGACCGGCATGGGCCTGGGCAACAGCATCCAGAAGCAGTTCTACCTCCCCGAGGCGCACACCGACTTCGTGTTCGCGGTGCTCGCGGAAGAGCTGGGCATCGTCGGCGCCATGGCCACCGTGGCCCTGTTCGTCTTCGTCAGCCTGCGTGCGCTGTACATCGGCATCTGGGCCGAGCAGTCGAAACAGTACTTCTCCGCCTACGTCGCCTACGGGCTGGCTTTCCTGTGGATCGGCCAGTTCCTGATCAACGTGGGCGTGAACGTCGGCCTGCTGCCGACCAAGGGCCTGACCCTGCCATTCCTCAGCTACGGCGGCAGCTCCCTGGTGATCTGCTGCGCCCAGTTGGGAATGTTGCTGCGCATCGAATGGGAACGCCGCACCGTGATGGGCAGCGAGGAATATGAATTCAGCGAAGAGGACTTTGCCGATGAAAGGTAACGTCCTGATCATGGCGGGCGGCACCGGCGGACATGTGTTCCCGGCCCTGGCCTGCGCCCGTGAATTTCAGGCACGCGGCTACAGCGTGCACTGGCTGGGCACTCCGCGCGGCATCGAGAACGACCTGGTACCCAAGGCCGGTCTGCCGCTGCACCTGATCAACGTCAGCGGCCTTCGCGGCAAGGGCCTCAAGTCCCTGTTGCGCGCGCCGTTCGATCTGCTCAAGTCGCTGTTCCAGGCCCTGGGCGTGGTTCGCCAGCTCAAGCCGGTCTGTGTGCTCGGCCTGGGCGGCTACGTCACCGGCCCGGGCGGCCTGGCTGCCAAGCTGTCCGGCGTGCCACTGGTGATCCATGAACAGAACGCCGTTGCCGGCACCGCCAACCGCAGCCTTGCGCCGCTGGCCAAGCGAGTCTGCGAAGCCTTCCCGGATACCTTCGACAGCAGCGCCAAGCGCCTGACCACCGGCAACCCGGTGCGCGTCGAGCTGTTCCTGGAGGAGGGCGCCCGCGCGCCGCTGGCCGGCCGCCGCGTCAACCTGCTGGTTCTGGGCGGCAGCCTGGGCGCCGAGCCCTTGAACAAGCTGCTGCCCGAAGCGCTCGCGCAAATCGGGGGCGAGATTCGCCCGGCCATTCGCCATCAGGCCGGCCGTCAGCATGACGAAATTACTGCGGAGCGTTATCGCGCTGCGGGTGTCGAAGCGGACGTAGCTCCGTTCATCGCCGACATGGCCGCCGCCTACGCCTGGGCCGATCTGGTGATCTGCCGCGCCGGGGCGCTGACCGTGAGCGAGCTGACCGCCGCCGGCCTGCCGTCCTTCCTGGTGCCGCTGCCCCACGCGATCGATGACCACCAGACCAAGAACGCCGAATTCCTGGTGCGGGAGGGCGCGGCCCTCCTGCTGCCACAGAAATCTACCAGCGCCGCCGAACTGGCCGCGCAGTTGTCCGAGGTATTGATGCATCCCGATTCCCTGACCCGCATGGCCGCTCGCGCACGCAGCCTGGCCAAGCCCGAGGCTACCCGCACGGTAGTCGATGCCTGCCTGGAGGTGGCCCGTGGTTAAAGAACCCACCGGCGTCACCCGCACCATGCGGCGCATCCGCCGCATCCACTTCGTCGGCATCGGTGGCGTGGGCATGTGCGGTATCGCGGAAGTGCTGCTCAACCTCGGTTACGAAGTCTCCGGCTCCGACCTCAAGGCTTCGCAGGTCACCGAGCGCCTGGAAAAATTCGGCGCAGAAATCTTCATTGGCCACCGCGCGGAGAACTCCGACGGCGCTGACGTACTGGTGGTTTCCAGCGCAGTGAACAAGTCGAACCCGGAAGTCGCTGCGGCGCTGGATCGCCGTGTGCCGGTCGTGCCGCGCGCCGAGATGCTCGCCGAGCTGATGCGCTATCGCCACGGCATCGCCGTCGCCGGTACCCACGGCAAGACCACCACCACCAGCCTGATCGCCTCGGTATTCGCCGCCGGCGGCCTGGACCCGACTTTCGTCATCGGCGGCCGCCTGAACGCCGCCGGCACCAACGCGCAGCTGGGCACCAGCCGCTACCTGGTGGCCGAGGCCGACGAGAGCGACGCCAGCTTCCTGCACCTGCAGCCGATGGTCTCGGTGGTCACCAACATCGACGCCGATCACATGAGCACCTACGGCGGCGACTTCAACAAGCTCAAGCGCACCTTCGTCGACTTCCTGCACAACCTGCCGTTCTACGGTCTGGCCGTGGTCTGCGTGGACGACCCGGTAGTGCGCGAGATCCTGCCGCAGGTTGCCCGTCCGACCGTGACCTACGGCCTGAGCGAGGACGCCGACGTCCGCGCCATCAACATCCGCCAGGAAGGCATGCGCACCTGGTTCACTGTGCTGCGCCCCGAGCGCGAGCCGCTGGACGTCTCGGTGAACATGCCCGGCCTGCACAACGTACTGAACTCCCTGGCGACCATCGTCATCGCCACCGATGAAGGTATTTCCGACGAGGCCATCGTCCAGGGCCTGTCCGGTTTCCAGGGCGTCGGTCGACGCTTCCAGGTCTATGGCGACCTGCAGGTGGAAGGCGGCAGCGTGATGCTGGTCGACGATTACGGCCACCACCCGCGCGAAGTCGCAGCGGTGATCAAGGCCGTGCGCGGTGGCTGGCCGGAGCGTCGTCTGGTGATGGTTTACCAGCCGCACCGTTACAGCCGTACCCGCGACCTGTACGACGACTTCGTGCAGGTGCTGGGCGAAGCCAACGTGCTGATGCTGATGGAGGTCTACCCGGCCGGCGAAGAGCCGATCCCCGGCGCCGACAGCCGTCACCTGTGCCACAGCATCCGCCAGCGCGGCCAGCTCGACCCGATCTACCTGGAGCGCGGCGGTGATCTCGCTTCGCTGCTCAAGCCGCTGCTGCGTCCGGGCGACATCCTGCTGTGCCAGGGCGCCGGTGATATCGGCGGGCTGGCTCCGGCACTGATCAAGAATCCGATGTTCAGCGCTGCCGCTGCTGGCGCCGAGGGGAAGAAGCAATGAGTGACGCCCTCAAATCCGCCCTCGAGCCCCGCGCCTTCGGTCGCGTCGCCGTGCTGTTTGGCGGCAAGAGCGCCGAGCGCGAGGTGTCGCTGAAGTCTGGCGCCATGGTCCTGCAGGCTCTGCAGGGCGCGGGCGTGGACGCCTTCGGCATCGACGTGGGCGACGATCTGCTGGAGCGTCTGACCCGCGAGAAGATCGACCGCGCCTTCATCATCCTCCACGGTCGTGGCGGTGAAGACGGCACCATGCAGGGTCTGCTGGAAATCGCCGGCATTCCCTACACCGGCAGCGGCGTGCTGGCCTCTGCGCTGGCCATGGACAAGCTGCGCACCAAGCGCGTGTGGCTGAGCCTCGGCCTGCCGACGCCGGACCACGCCGTGCTCGCCACCGAGGACGATTGCCGTGCCGCTGCCGCGAAGCTCGGCTTCCCGCTGATCGTCAAGCCGGCCAGCGAGGGTTCGAGCATCGGCATGGCCAAGGTGAACAGCGAGCAGGAGCTGATCGCCGCCTGGGCTGCTGCCGCGAAATACGACCCGCAGGTGCTCGTCGAGCAGTGGATCAGCGGCCCCGAATACACCGTCGCGATCCTCCGTGGCCAGGTGCTGCCGCCCATTCGCCTGGGCACCCCGCACACCTTCTACGACTACGACGCGAAGTACCTGGCCAACGATACCCAGTACCAGATTCCCTGCGGCCTCGATGCCGAGAAGGAACAGGAACTCAAGGACCTGACCGCGCGCGCCTGTGATGCCCTCGGCATCCAGGGCTGGGGTCGGACCGATGTGATGCAGGACGCCCAAGGGCGCTTCTGGCTGTTGGAAGTGAACACCGCACCGGGCATGACCGACCACAGCCTGGTGCCCATGGCCGCGCGCGCGGCCGGCCTGGATTTCCAGCAACTGGTGCTGGCGATCCTCGCCGACAGCGTCGAGGCAAGGGGGTAAGTCATGAACGGCGCGCAGCTTCGTCACCAGAATCCCGGAATCGGCCGTGCCCCGGCACGCAAGCCGGTGCCGCGCGGCGCCAGCCGTCTGGTGGCCAAGGAGCCGCTCAGCGCCCGCATGCCCAAGCCCAGCTTCGGCTTCCTGAAGGTGCTGCTGTGGCCTCTGGTGCTGGGTGTGCTCGGTGGCGGTGCCTACTACGGCGCGCAGTACGTGCTGCCCTACGCGGACCGGCCGATCGCCAAGGTCAGTGTGGAAGGCGACCTCAGCTACATCAGCCAGGCGGCGGTGCAGCAGCGGATCAGCCCCTACGTGTCGGCCAGCTTCTTCACCATCGACCTGGCCGGCATGCGCCAGGAGCTGGAGCAGATGCCCTGGATCGCCCACGCCGAGGTGCGTCGCGTATGGCCCGACCAGGTGGTTATCCGCCTGGACGAGCAATTGCCCATCGCCCGTTGGGGTGACGAAGCCCTGCTGAACAACCAGGGCCAGGCTTTCGCCCCGCGTGAAGTGGCCAACTACGAGCACCTGCCGCGCCTGTCCGGCCCGCAGCGTGCTCAGCAGCAAGTGATGCAGCAGTACCAGATTCTCAGCCAGATGCTCCGCCCGCTGGGTTTCACCATCGCCAGCCTGGACATGAGTTCGCGCGGCGCCTGGACCCTGGGCACCGCGCAGGGCGTGGAGATCATGCTGGGCCGCGATCACGCGGTAGAACAGATTCGCCGGTTCGTGACCATCTACGACAAGGCGCTGAAAGATCAGATTACGAAAATTGCCCGCATCGACATGCGCTACCCCAACGGCCTTGCCGTAGGTTGGCGCGATCCGATGCCGGAAGCGACGGTGGCTCAGACCACCGCCGCGCAGTGAGTTGAGGAGACTTCTATAAACATGGCAAGCGTGCAGAGCGGCAAAATGGTCGTCGGCCTGGACATCGGCACCTCCAAGGTGGTGGCGCTGGTGGGCGAGGTGGCGGCCGATGGCAAGCTGGAAATCGTCGGCATCGGGACGCATCCGTCGCGCGGCCTGAAGAAGGGCGTGGTGGTGAACATCGAATCCACCGTGCAATCGATCCAGCGCGCCATCGATGAAGCCCAGCAGATGGCTGGCTGCCGTATCCACTCGGCCTTCGTCGGCATCGCCGGCAACCATATCCGCAGCCTGAACTCACACGGCATCGTGGCGATCCGCGACCGCGAAGTGAGCGGCGCAGACATCGAGCGCGTACTGGACGCGGCCCAGGCCGTGGCCATCCCGGCCGACCAGCGTGTGCTGCACACCCTGGCCCAGGACTACGTGATCGACAACCAGGAAGGCGTGCGCGAGCCGCTGGGCATGTCCGGCGTACGCCTGGAAGCCAAGGTGCACGTGGTGACCTGCGCGGTGAACGCCGCGCAGAACATCGAGAAGTGCGTGCGCCGCTGCGGCCTGGAAGTGGACGACATCATCCTCGAGCAGTTGGCCTCGGCCTACTCCGTGCTCACCGAGGACGAAAAGGAACTGGGTGTGTGCCTGGTGGACATCGGCGGCGGCACTACCGACATCGCGATCTTCACCGAAGGCGCCATCCGCCATACGGCGGTGATCCCGATCGCCGGCGATCAGGTCACCAACGACATCGCCATGGCGCTGCGTACCCCGACCCAGTACGCCGAAGAGATCAAGATTCGATATGCTTGCGCCTTGGCCAAACTGGCCGGTCCGGGCGAAACCATCAAGGTGCCCAGCGTAGGGGATCGGCCGCCGCGGGAACTGTCGCGCCAAGCGCTTGCCGAAGTGGTCGAGCCTCGTTACGACGAGCTCTTCACCCTGGTTCAGGCCGAGCTGCGTCGCAGTGGCTACGAGGACCTGATTCCGGCCGGGATCGTCCTGACCGGTGGCACCTCCAAGATGGAAGGCGCCGTCGAGCTGGCCGAGGAGATCTTCCACATGCCGGTGCGCCTGGGCGTACCACACAGCGTCAAGGGACTGGCCGACGTCGTGCGCAATCCGATCTATTCCACCGGTGTGGGGCTGCTCCTGTACGGACTGCAAAAGCAATCCGACGGCATCTCCATGTCCGGCAGCAGCTTCAGCAGCGACGAACCCAAGACACCGGTACTGGAAAAGCTCAAACGCTGGGTCCAGGGCAATTTCTGATTTACCACCGCGGTAAACGTAGGCAACACAACTAGAAAGGAAGGAGAGGGGAAATGTTTGAACTGGTAGATAACGTCCCGCAAACAGCAGTCATCAAAGTGATCGGCGTAGGTGGTGGCGGCGGCAACGCCGTGAACCACATGGCCAAGAACAACGTTGATGGCGTCGAATTCATTTGTGCCAACACCGATGCGCAGGCGCTGAAGAACATCGCCGCGCGCACCGTGCTGCAGCTCGGCCCGGGCGTGACCAAGGGTCTGGGCGCTGGCGCCAACCCTGAAGTAGGCCGCCAGGCCGCCATCGAGGACCGTGAGCGCATCGCCGAAGTCCTGGAAGGCGCCGACATGGTCTTCATCACCACCGGCATGGGTGGCGGTACCGGTACCGGTGCTGCGCCGATCATTGCCGAGGTTGCCAAGGAAATGGGCATCCTCACCGTGGCCGTGGTCACCCGTCCGTTCCCGTTCGAAGGTCGCAAGCGCATGCAGATCGCCGACGAGGGCATCCGCTCGCTGGCTGAAAGCGTTGACTCGCTGATCACCATCCCGAACGAAAAACTGCTGACCATCCTGGGCAAGGACGCGAGCCTGCTGGCCGCCTTCGCCAAGGCTGACGATGTACTGGCCGGTGCCGTTCGCGGTATCTCCGACATCATCAAGCGCCCGGGCATGATCAACGTCGACTTCGCCGACGTGAAAACCGTCATGAGCGAAATGGGCATGGCCATGATGGGTACCGGCTGCGCCAGCGGCCCGAACCGCGCTCGCGAGGCGACCGAAGCCGCGATCCGCAACCCGCTGCTGGAAGACGTCAACCTGCAGGGCGCCCGCGGCATCCTGGTGAACATCACCGCCGGTCCGGACCTGTCCCTGGGCGAGTACTCCGACGTGGGTAACATCATCGAGCAGTTCGCTTCCGAGCACGCCACCGTGAAAGTGGGCACCGTGATCGATCCGGACATGCGCGACGAACTGCACGTCACCGTGGTCGCCACCGGTCTGGGCGCTCGCCTGGAGAAGCCGGTCAAGGTCGTCGACAACACCGTTCAGACTCAGGCTGTCAGCACCCAGGCTCCGGTTCAGCGCGAGCAGCAGTCGGTGAACTACCGCGACCTGGATCGTCCGACCGTCATGCGCAACCAGAACCACGGCGGCGCAGCCACCGCGGCCAAGCTGAACCCGCAGGACGATCTGGACTATCTGGACATCCCGGCCTTCCTGCGTCGCCAGGCCGATTGAGTCGATTTATCAGGAGTATCAATGTGATTGGTGTTCAGCAAAGGGCGGTTCTGCTATCATCGCCGCCCATTGTTGACAACAGTTCGCAACTTGCGCGAAAGCGGCCAAAGCCATGATCAGACAACGCACCTTGAAGAACATCATCCGGGCGACCGGTGTCGGCCTGCACTCCGGGGAAAAGGTTTACCTGACCCTGAAGCCGGCTCCCGTCGATACTGGCATCGTGTTCTGCCGGACCGATCTCGACCCTGTGGTGGAAATTCCCGCCCGGGCTTCGAACGTCGGCGAAACCACCATGTCGACCACCCTGATCAAGGGTGACATCAAGGTGGATACCGTGGAGCACCTGCTCTCGGCCATGGCCGGCCTGGGTATCGACAACGCCTATGTCGAGCTGTCCGCATCGGAAGTTCCGATCATGGACGGCAGCGCAGGTCCTTTCGTATTCCTGATCCAGTCCGCTGGCCTGCAAGAGCAGGAAGCGGCCAAGAAGTTCATCCGCATCAAGCGCGAAATAACGGTGGAAGAGGGCGACAAGCGCGCCACTTTCGTTCCGTTCGACGGCTTCAAGGTGAGCTTCGAGATCGATTTCGATCACCCGGTCTTCCGTGGTCGCACCCAGAAAGCCGTGGTGGATTTCTCCAGCACTTCCTTCGTGAAGGAAGTCAGCCGCGCCCGTACCTTCGGGTTCATGCGCGACATCGAGATGCTGCGTTCGCAGAACCTGGCGCTCGGTGGCAGTGTGGAGAACGCCATCGTGGTCGACGAGTATCGTGTGCTCAACGAAGACGGTCTTCGTTACGAGGACGAGTTCGTCAAGCACAAGATCCTGGACGCCATTGGTGACCTGTACCTGCTGGGTAACAGCCTCATCGGCGAGTTCATCGGCTACAAGTCCGGTCACGCCCTGAACAACCGTCTCCTGCGTACCCTCATCGCAGACAAGGACGCTTGGGAAGTGGTGACCTTCGAGGACGCCAAGACTGCGCCGATCTCCTATATGCGACCCGCTGCGGCCGTATAAGGAAACCTCCTCCTTTCAGCTACAACTTCAAAGGCCACCCTCGGGTGGCCTTTTTTTATTCCAGCGTTTTTATTCCTGGTCCGCTTCCGGCGGCTTGCGACTGCGGCTGGCGAGGCGCTCGAGGGCGGCCTTGAGTTGCGGATTGCTGATGCCCTCGGCTGCTTCGTGCAGGGTGGCGGAGGCGGACTCGGTGATGCGGTTGGTATTCACCCGGGTGGGCGCCTGGATCACCGGCTGCACCTTGAACAGGATGCGCGCCAGACCCCTGAACTCCTCGAACGCGGCCAGCTGCCGCAGCAGGCGGTTCTGCTGGTAGCGCAGGCGCGTGGCCCAGTGGCCGTCGGTGACGACCAGCAGCAGGCTGCCTTCACGCCAGGAGGCGACACGGCAGTAGGGGCGCGCGGCGGGCTGCAGCTGCGAATCGAGTAGCTCCTGCAGGCGCGAGAGGCGCTGCGCCTGGGCGAACAGCGACTGCAGCGGCTTGGCTTCGCGCAGCAGCTTGGTCATCGCCTTGGCGGGCAGGGGGCGGAAGGCCATCGAGAGCAACCGGGAGTGAATGAAGCAGGATGGTAACAGATGCGCTCAGGGCCAGATGCCACCGTCCACCCTTGAAGTTGCCAGGCTGCGTCACCATATCACCCACTCGGATTCAAAGTTGTCCGTCCATGCATTGCTCCCAAGCTCGCAGAATGCGAAGCTTCGGAGGATGACTTCGGCACTTTTTTCCCGGTAGTTTCCGGGTAGAATGCCCGCTTCATTGCCGTTCCGCGCCGCGGCCAGCCAGTCGGGCAGCCCTCCAATTCTCCAGTTCGGATGACCCAGTCGATATGTTTGCGCCTTTGTTGAAAAAACTCTTTGGAAGCAAGAACGAGCGCGAAGTGAAGCGCATGGCCAAGCAGGTCCAGGCCATCAATGCACTCGAGCCCCAGATGGTCCCGCTTTCCGATGAGCAACTGAAGGCCAAGACCGAAGAGTTCAAGGCGCGTGTCGCCAAGGGCGAGACCCTCGACCAGATCCTTCCGGAAGCCTTCGCCGTCGCCCGCGAGGCTGGCAAGCGCGTGATGGGCATGCGTCACTTCGACGTCCAGCTGATCGGCGGCATGTCCCTGCACGAAGGCAAGATCGCCGAGATGCGTACCGGTGAGGGCAAGACCCTCGTGGGTACCCTGGCCGTCTACCTGAACGCCCTGTCCGGCAAAGGCGTGCACGTGGTCACCGTGAACGACTACCTGGCTCGCCGCGACGCCAACTGGATGCGTCCGCTGTATGAATTCCTCGGCCTGACCGTCGGCATCGTCAGCCCGTTCCAGCCGCCGGAAGAGAAGCGCGCCGCCTACGCCGCCGACATCACCTACGGCACCAACAACGAATTCGGCTTCGATTACCTGCGCGATAACATGGCGTTCAGCCTGGAAGACAAGTTCCAGCGTGAACTGAACTTCGCCGTGGTCGACGAAGTGGACTCCATCCTCATCGACGAGGCGCGGACTCCGCTGATCATCTCCGGCCAGGCCGAAGACAGCTCCGAGCTGTACATCAAGATCAACAAGCTGATCCCGCGCCTGAAGCGTCACATCGAGGAAGTCGAAGGCCAGGTGACCCAGCAGGGCCACTACAGCATCGACGAGAAGACCCGCCAGGTCGAACTCAACGAACAGGGCCATGCCTACGTCGAGGAGCTGCTGACCCAGAACGGCCTGCTGGCCGAGGGCGAGAGCCTCTACTCGGCACACAACCTCAGCCTGCTGACCCATGTCTACGCTGCGCTGCGCGCCCACACCCTGTTCCACCGCAACGTGGAATACATCGTCCAGGGCGACCAGGTCCTGCTGATCGACGAGCATACCGGCCGCACCATGCCGGGCCGTCGCCTCTCCGAGGGCCTGCACCAGGCCATCGAGGCGAAGGAAAACCTGCCGATCCAGGCCGAGAGCCAGACCCTGGCCTCGACCACCTTCCAGAACTACTTCCGCCTCTACACCAAGCTGGCCGGCATGACCGGTACCGCCGACACCGAGGCCTTCGAATTCCGCCAGACCTACGGCCTGGACGTGGTGGTGATCCCGACCCACCGTCCGGTTGCCCGTAAGGACTTCAACGACCTGGTCTACCTGACCCAGGACGAGAAATACGCCGCCATCATCACCGACGTGCAGCAGTGCCAGGCGCTGGGTCGTCCGATCCTCGTAGGTACCGCCTCGGTCGAGACCTCCGAATACGTTTCGCAGCTGCTGCAGAACGCCGGCATCGAGCACAAGGTACTGAACGCCAAGTACCACGAGAAGGAAGCCGAGATCATTGCCCAGGCCGGTCGTCCGGGCTCGGTCACCATTGCCACCAACATGGCCGGTCGTGGTACCGACATCCTGCTGGGCGGCAACTGGGAAGTGGAAGTCGCCGCGCTGGAGAACCCCACCGACGAGCAGGTCGCGCAGATCAAGGCCGACTGGCAGAAGCGTCATCAGCAGGTCATCGAGTCGGGCGGCCTGCACGTGATCGCCTCCGAACGCCACGAATCCCGCCGTATCGACAACCAGCTGCGCGGCCGTGCCGGCCGTCAGGGCGACCCGGGCTCCAGCCGCTTCTACCTGTCGCTGGAAGACCACCTGATGCGCATCTTCGCCTCCGACCGGGTGAAGAACTTCATGAAGGCACTCGGCATGCAGCCGGGCGAGGCGATCGAGCACCGCATGGTGACCAACGCCATCGAAAAGGCGCAGCGCAAGGTCGAGGGCCGCAACTTCGATATCCGCAAGCAACTGCTGGAGTTCGACGACGTCGCCAACGAGCAGCGCAAGGTGATCTACCACATGCGCAACACCCTGCTCGCGGCCGATAACATCGGCGAGACCATCACCGAGTTCCGCGAAGAGACCCTGAACAACACCGTCAGCGAGCACATTCCGCCGCAGTCGCTGCCCGAGCAGTGGGACGTCGCCGGTCTGGAAGCTGCGCTGTACAGCGATTTCGGCCTCAAGCTGCCGATCCAGCAGTGGCTGGACGACGACGACAAGCTCTACGAGGAAACCCTGCGCGAGAAGATCCTCACCGAGCTGGTCGCTGCCTACAACGAGAAGGAAGAGCTCGCTGGTGAAGAAGCCCTGCGCACCTTCGAGAAGCAGATGCTGCTGCGCGTGCTGGACGACCTGTGGAAGGACCACCTGTCCACCATGGATCACCTGCGTCACGGCATCCACCTGCGCGGCTACGCGCAGAAGAACCCGAAGCAGGAATACAAGCGCGAGTCCTTCAACCTGTTCCAGGAACTGCTGAACTCCATCAAGCGCGACACCATCCGCGTGCTGTCCTTCGTCCAGGTTCGCCGCGAAGACCCGGCCGAAGAAGAAGCCCGCCTGCGTCGCGAAGCCGAGGAAATGGCCAAGCGCATGCAGTTCCAGCACGCCGCCGCACCGTCCATGGACCAGGTGACCGGCGAGCCGGAAGAAGAGGGTGAAATCCCGGCCGACAACGTGGTGCCGATGGAACCCATCCGCAACGAACCGAAGATCGGCCGCAACGAGCCGTGCCCCTGCGGTTCGGGCAAGAAGTACAAGCACTGCCACGGTCAGGTGGAATAAAGCTTCCCGCCCCTGATACCAACGCCGCGACCGGCCCTGCCGCTCGCGGCGTTTTTCACATCTGCTTCACTGATTCGTTTTACCGGTTTGATTCACTGACTTGATTCACTGACTTGATAGGAGCGCGCCACATGGCTGTTGGTCTCGGCCCCATGTCCACCCTGCACCCGGTCCCCGGTTTCGAACTCGGCATCGCCTCTGCCGGCATCAAACGACCCGGCCGCAAGGACATCGTGGTGATGCGTTGCGCCGAAGGCTCCACCGTGGCCGGTGTGTTCACTACCAACGCCTTCTGCGCCGCTCCGGTGATCCTGGCGCGCAAGCGCTTCCTGGGGCCGGTGCGCTACCTCCTGACCAACACTGGCAACGCCAACGCCGGCACCGGTGAACCGGGCCTGGTCAACGCCACCCGCACCTGCGCCAAGCTGGCCGAGCTTGCCGGCGTGCCGGAAAACGCCGTGCTGCCGTACTCCACCGGGGTGATCGGCGAGCCGCTGCCGGTCGAGAAGATCGAAGCCGCGCTGCCTGCCGCGCTGGCCAACCTGTCTGTGGATAACTGGGCCGACGCCGCTGCCGGCATCATGACCACCGACACCCTGCCCAAGGGCGCCAGCCGCCAGTTCCAGCACGACGGCGTGACCATCACGGTTACCGGCATCAGCAAGGGCGCCGGCATGATCAAGCCGAACATGGCCACCATGCTCGGTTACATCGCCACCGACGCGAAGGTTGCCCAGGGCGTGCTGCAGGACCTGCTGCGCGACGCGTCGAACAAGTCCTTCAACCGCATCACCATCGATGGCGATACCTCCACCAACGACTGCTGCATGCTGATCGCCACCGGCCAGGCCGCGCTGCCGGAGATCACCGCTGCCAGCGGCGCGCTGTTCGCCGCGCTGAAGCAGGCCGTGCTGGAAGTTTCCATGGAACTGGCCCAGGCCATCGTCCGCGACGGCGAAGGCGCCACCAAGTTCGTCACCGTGCAGGTGAATGGCGGCGCGACTCACCAGGAGTGCCTGGACGTCGGCTACGCCGTGTCCCACTCGCCGCTGATCAAGACCGCGCTGTTCGCTTCCGACCCGAACTGGGGCCGTATCCTCGCGGCCGTCGGCCGTGCCGGCGTGCCTGACCTGGACGTGAGCCTGATCGACGTGTTCCTCGATGACGTGGCCATCGCCAGCCGCGGCTGCCGCGCCACCAGCTACACCGAGGACCAGGGCGCCAAAGTCATGGCCCAGGAAGAGATCACCATCCGCATCGATCTAGGCCGCGGCACCTGCAGCGAGACCATCTGGACCACTGACCTGTCCCACGAGTACGTGAAGATCAACGCGGAATACCGCACCTGACGGTAGCCATAGGCTACAAGCTTCAGGCGGCAGGCAAGAGCGCGCCTGAAGTCTGCTGCTTGTAGCCTTCAGCCGCTTCTCTCGCATTCCCGATTTTCATCGATAGATGAAAATCGGGAATTTGTTTTCATGGCTGCCGCGCTCTAAGGTCTTCTGACTGACCCTCAAGAGCATCGCATCCATGTCCCTCACCCTGATCATCGGCAGCAAGAACCTCTCCTCTTGGTCCCTGCGCGGCTGGCTGGCCATGCAGCTCACCGGCGCCGAGTTCGAGGAAATCCTCATTCCCCTCGGTGGGCAGGACATCTCGCGGCGCATCCGCGAGCACTCGCCCAGCGGCAAGGTGCCGGCGCTCAAGTGCGAGCACGGGCTGATCTGGGATTCCCTGTCGATCGCCGAATACCTCGCCGAACGCTTCCCCGAAGCCCATCTCTGGCCCCGTGGCGAGGCGGCCCGCGCACTGGCACGCTCGGTCTGCGCCGAGATGCACAGCGGCTTCATGGCGCTGCGTTCGCACATGCCCATGGACATCCAGCGCAACCAGCCGCTGACCAACGTGCCCGACGCGGTGGAGGCGGATATCGCCCGTGTCGTCGAGCTCTGGGCGTTGTGCCGCCAGCAGTTCGGCCAGGACGGTCCGTTCCTGTTCGGCCACGCCAGCATTGCCGACGCCTTCTACGCTCCCATTGCCACGCGCCTGCGCAGCTACTGCGTGACCCTGCCCATCGAGGCGCAGAAATACGTCGATGCGATCTATGCCTGGCCGGCCTTCCGTCCCTGGCTGGACGCGGCGATGGTCGAACGCGCCTGAACCCGGCCGCCAATGACGGTAGAATGCCCGTCTGCGCGGGCCCTGCCTGAATCGGATTGAGGAGTAGCACTGTGAAACGAGTACATGTCGCCGCCGCCGTGATTCGCGGACTCGATGGCCGGGTGCTGATCGCCCGCCGTCCGGACGACAAGCACCAGGGCGGTCTCTGGGAGTTTCCCGGTGGCAAGGTGGAAGAGGGCGAAGCGGTGCAGGTCGCCCTGGCCCGCGAGCTGAAAGAGGAACTCGGCATTGACGTCGAGCAGGCCCGCCCGCTGATCCGTGTGCAACATGACTACAGCGACAAGCATGTGCTGCTGGATGTCTGGGAAGTCTCCGCTTTCTCCGGTGCGCCCCATGGTGCCGAGGGCCAGCCGCTGGCCTGGGTCGCCCCGCGCGACCTGCCGGACTACGAGTTCCCGGCGGCCAATGAGCCCATCGTGCAGGCCGCGCGCCTGCCGGATCGCTACTTGATCACCCCCGATGGCCTGGAAATCCCGCAGCTGGTGCAGGGCGTGCGAGCCGCTGTTGCCAACGGCATCCGCCTGATCCAGCTGCGCGCGCCGAACATGTACAGCCCCGAGTACCGCGACCTCGCCGTCGACGTGCAAGGCCTGTGCGCCGGCAGGGCGCAGCTGATGCTCAAGGGCCCGCTGGAGTGGCTGGGAGATTTTCCGGCGGCCGGCTGGCACCTGACCTCCGAGCAATTGCGCAAGTACGCACCCAACGGCCGACCGTTCCCCCGCGAGCGCCTGCTGGCGGCGTCCTGCCACAGCGCCGAAGAGCTGGAGCTGGCGGTGCGCATGGGTGTGGACTTCGTCACCTTGTCGCCGGTGCAGCCCACCGAGAGCCATCCGGGCGAGCCGGCGCTGGGCTGGGAGGCAGCGGCAGAACTGATCGATGGCTTCAACCAGCCGGTGTTCCTGCTCGGTGGTGTCGGCCCGCAGGATCTCGAGCGGGCGTGGCAGACCGGTGCGCAGGGCGTGGCGGGGATTCGCGCGTTCTGGCCGAAGGCGGAAGCCTGATAGGCACTTTGCGTGGGGCGGCGAGGGGTATCGCTTCGCTCCACGCCATCCTACGAAACTGATTCCGGACTGCTGGGCAACTGCGGTGCTTCCTGTAGGAGCGCTGTGCGTTGGTCATACCCGGTAGGTGCGGAATCCGCCGCGATGGATTTCGCTGACAGGTCGATCAGGTCGGTTTTTCAGCCGCATGCCAGAGAATCTCTTCCACGCCCTGGCGGCGGGCGATGAAGCGCGCGGCGACGAACAGCAGGTCGGACAGGCGGTTCAGGTAGCGCAGGCCCGCGCCTTCCAACGGTTCCTCGGCATTCAGCTGTTGGCAGCGGCGCTCGGCGTTGCGCGCCTGGGCGCGGCACAGGTGGGCGAGAGCGACCAGGCGCGAGCCGCCGGGCAGGATGAAGTTCTTCAGTGGCCCGAGTTCCTCGTTCCAGCGGTCGATCACCTGCTCCAGGCGCTCCACTTCGGCATCGTTCAGAGCGCGGTACTCCGGCATCGCCAGCTCTCCGCCCAGGTCGAACAGGCGATGCTGGATCGGCGCCAATACACCAATCACCTCTTCGAGCGCACTGCTACGCGCTTCGTGCAGCCCGGCCAGCAGCAGGCCAAGGTGGCTGTTCAGCTCATCCACTGCGCCCATGGCTTCCACCCGCGGATGGTGCTTGGGCACGCGGCGGCCGTCGGCCAGGCCGGTTTCGCCGGCATCGCCGGTACGGGTGTAGATCTTCGACAGGCGATTGCCCATGACTCAATGCTCCTTGTCGCCCTGCGCCAGTAGTGGCAGCGGCGGGGAAATCTCGGCGGCCAGCGGCAGACGGAGGGTGAAGCAGGTGCCCACGCCCAGTTCGGACTGCACCTCCATCTGCCCCTTGTGGTTGTTGGTGACGATGAAGTACGAGACCGACAGGCCGAGTCCCGTGCCCTGGCCAACTTCCTTGGTGGTGAAGAAGGGCTCGAAGATGCGCTTGCGCACGTTCTCCGGCATGCCGCAGCCGTTGTCCTCCACGTGGATTTCCGCCCACGGTGGATTGAGCCGGGTGCGCAGGGTGATGCGGCCGAATTCGCCTTCCTCTTCGTCGTCGCGCAGGTGGATGGCCTGGGCGCCGTTCTTCAGCAGGTTGAGCAGGACCTGTTCGATCTCGTTGGCGATCACCGGTACCGGCCCCAGGCGGGGGTCGTATTCGTGGACGATCTCCAGCGACTTGAAGTCGAAGCCGCCGGTGAGGTCGAAGTCGTTGCCGGCGATCTCCACCGCCTGTTCCAGCAACGCCGGCAGCTCGCAGGCGGCCATCTGGCGGTGGCTGCGGCGGCTGAAGGAAAGCATGTGGGTGACGATCTTCGCTGCGCGGGAGCCGGCGTACTGGATGCCATCCATCAGCTTGGGGATCTCCCGCGCCTCCAGGTAGTGGTTGAGGTCGTCCAGACGCACGCCTACTTCGCCGGCCACTTCGAGGTTCTTCGGCAGCTCCTGCGACAGGCGCCGGCGGATGTTCTGCACGTTGTGCAGAATGGCGCCCAGCGGGTTGTTGATCTCGTGGGCCATGCCGGCGGCGAGGCCGCCGACGGAGAGCATCTTTTCCGACTGCACCATCATCTCTTCCATCCCAAGGCGGTCGGTGATGTCGTCGATGCGGATCACCGCGCCACGGCCGGTGCCGCCCATCAGTGGGTAGAAGGTCAGGGCGTAGTGGCGCGGAGCGTCGGTAAGGGCCCAGGTGACGCGTTCGACGCGCTCGACCTTGTGCTGCTCGGCGGCGCGGGTGAGCTGCGGCAGGAAGGGCTTGAGCGACGGGAAGGCGAGGAACACCGGCTGGTTCACCGCGTCGTCCAGGCTGGTGCCGGAGAGCTGGCTGGCTTCCTGGTTCCACTGGGTGACGTAGAGCTGCTCGTCCACCGCGATCAGCGCCGAAGGCATGGAGTCGATGATGCTGTTGAGGTAGTGCTGGAAGCCGGTGAGCTTCTTCTCGATCTTGCTGCGCACCTGGACTTCCAGCTCCAGCTTGCGGTTCGAGCGGCGGGTTTCCTCGGCCAGCGACTGGGCCTGCTCCACGGCTTCCTGGGCGTCGTCACGGGCGCGCTTGAGCTGCTGCTCGCGGGCCTCGATGCGGGTCAGCATGGTGTTGAAGGCGTCAGCCAGGCGGCCGATCTCGTCGGCGTTGCCGCGCTCGGCGCGCAGGGCGTAGTTTTCCTCGCGGGTGACCTGGCGCGAGAGCTCTTCCAGGCTGCGGATCGGCCGGGTGATCAGGCGGCGGATCTGCTGTGCGATGAGCAGCCAGAGCAGCACCGAGACCGCGAGGATCACCAGGCTGGCGGTCAGTGTGCCGGTGTAGAAGGCGCCGGGCAGCTCGCTGCTGGCCACCAGCAGCAGGTAGCCGCTGTTGCGGCCGGCCTGGGGGAGCTCGAACAGCGCATTGAGACGGTATTCGTGCTGGCGCCAGCGCTCCAGGTGGTCCAGGCGCTCGGGCAGGGCCACCGGGCCGTTGCTCGGCGTCTGCGCGATGCGCTCGCCATTGCTGTCGTAGAGCGCGGCGGCGCGCAGCGGCTGGTAGTCGTCCAACTGACGTAGCAGCACCTGGGCCTGGGTCGGCGAGGACAGTGCCGGTTCGCTGAGCGCCGGGTTGGCGATCAGCCGGCCGATGGTCTGCAGGGCCTGCGGCGCCACGCTGTCCTGGGAGATCCAGTAGGCCGCGCTGATGAAGGCGAGGTTGGCCACCAGCATCACGGTCGCCAGCAGCACCAGCAGGGCGGCGAGGATTTTCTGGCCGACCGGCAGGTCTTCCAGGCGCTGGCGCAGGTTCATGGGTGAAGGCATGGGCGCGTCAAAGAGAAGAACAGGGGAGGCGGGCAGGGTAGCCCGCCATCAGTTGTCGGGCAATCCGCGGGCCACCAGGCAGGCCCGCAGGCGCTCGTGCAGGGCGCGCAGTTGTGGCAGTGCCAGGTGCTGGCGGTCGCCCTCGCGGCAGGCGTGGCCGAGCAGGTAGGCGATCTCGCTGCGCCGGCCCTTGGCGACGTCCTGGTACATGGACGAGAAGTTCGCTGCGGTGGCGGCAATCACCCGCTCCACGTCGCCCTGCAGCTCCCGTGCGGCGGCGGAGTAGCCAGCGGCATGGAGCAATTGGCCCAGCTCGTCGCAGAGCCCGGCGACTTCGCCGGGATGGCTGGCCAGCTCGCCGTTGCGGCACTGATGCAGCACGGTGAGCGGGTTGATCGCGCAGTTCAGCGCGAGCTTGCGCCACAGGCGTTCGAGAATGTCGTCGCTCCACTGCGCGGGGATCTGGGCGCGGCGCAGGTCGGCCAGCCATTCCGGCTCGGGGCCGCCCTGTTCGTCGCCCAGCCAGGTCTGTCCCTGACCTGCGAATACCACGCGGAAGTCGGATTCGCGGAAGGCGCCTTCGGTGCTGGATGCATACAGACAGCGGGCGCGGGGTAGATGAGCGCTGACCGCCTGCTGGCTGCCCAGGCCGTTCTGCAGCAGGATCAGCTCGGCGCCCGGGGCCAGGCGCGCGGCCACGCTGGCGGCGGCGGATTCGGCGTCGTAGGCCTTGCAGGCCAGCAACAGGCGCTGGATCGGCGCGCCCTGGGCGGCAGTTTCCGCCGGAATGGGGTAGAGGCTCTCGCGGCCGTCTTCCACCAGGGTGACACCGCCGAGGGCGCGGTAGGCATTGAGGCGCTGGCGGTCACGCAGCAGCAGGCGCACCGGCAAGCCGGCGCGGGACAGGCGGGCGGCCCACAGGCAACCGAGGCTGCCGGCGCCGAGGATGGTCCAGGTCATGGGAGGAACTTCGCGGTTTCGGGGGCTTACCGCGAAGTTTAGCGCAGGCCGGTCAGGCGGCTGGCGTTGATTCGCCCGCTGGCGAAGGCATCGGGCAGCAGCGCGCGGCCTTGCTGCATCAGGTGCTCGACCTCCAGGGGCAGCGCCTTGGCGTCCAGGCCCACCAGGCTGATGCCGGCCTTGAGGGTGATGAAGCCTTCGCTGGTCTTGAACGCCTTGAGGTTCAGGCCTTCGTGCAGGCGGCGGAAGCTGCTCGGCGAGCACTCCTGCAGGTCTTCGAGCAGGGTGATCAGGGCGAAGTGCTGGTCATCGATGCGCGCCAGGACATCCAGCGGCCGCACCAGTTGCTGCAGGCGCCGGGCGACGCCATGGAGCAGCTCGTTCTGGAACGGCTGGCCGTGCTTCTGCCCCAGTTCGGCCAGCTCCGGCAGGCCGATCAGCATGTAGCACACCGCGCCGCCGCGGGATTCCACCTGGCGGATACTGTCGGCCAGCTTCTGCTTCAGGTAGCGCTGGTTGCCCAGGCCGGTGGCGCTGTCCACCAGGTTGCGCTCTTCCAGGCTGGTGATGTTCTGGGTGAGCAGGCGGTTTTCCATCAGCAGGCGCTGCAGGGTGTTGCTCAGGCGGTCGGCGGCCAGTACGCGGGGCACCAGTTGCTCGTTCATCGCCGACTTGCTGACGAAGTCATCGACGCCGCGGTCGAAGGCTTCGGCCAGGGCGTTGTCGCCCTCCTTGCCGGTGAGCAGGATGATGTAGGTGTAGTGATCGCCACTCTCGTCGAGCTGGCGTACCCGCGCGGTCAGCTCCAGGCCGTCCATCTCGGGCATCAGCCAGTCGGCGAGCAGTACGCTCACCGGCTCCTTTTCCAGCAGGTCGAGCGCTTCGCTGGCGCTGCTGGCGAAGCGCACGTTCTGGTAGCCGGCCTGACTCAGCGCGCGGCCGATCATGGCGCTGGAGAACTTGGCGTCGTCGACCACCAGAATGCTGAGATGGTTGGTTGGCATGGAAAGGAATGTCTCGCAAACGAGTGGGAAATGCCGGCTCATAGTGTCAGAGGCCGGGCGCGGTCTTGTGTGTCAGTTATAATGACCGCGCATTTTTATCGTCAAGCCAGGCTCGATGCTGACTGTGAACCGCATCGCGCCGTCCATCTGGAGAGATGTCATGCCTTCGTTCGACGTGGTGTCCGAACTGGACAAACACGAACTGACCAACGCCATGGATAACGCCACCAAGGAACTGGACCGCCGTTTCGACCTGAAGGGCAAGTGCAGCTTCGAGGCCAAGGAAAAGTCCATCACCCTGACCGCCGAGGCGGATTTCATGCTCGAGCAGATGCTCGACATTCTTCGCTCCAGCCTGGTCAAACGCAAGATTGATGCACAGTGCATGGAGATCAAGGATTCCTTCGCCTCCGGCAAGGTGGTCAAGCAGGAAGTCGACTTCCGCGAGGGCATCGACAAGGACCTGGCGAAGAAGATCGTCGCCCTGATCAAGGACAAGAAGCTCAAGGTACAGGCCGCCATCCAGGGCGAGCAGGTACGTGTCACCGGCAAGAAGCGCGACGACCTGCAGGAAGCCATCGCGCTGCTGCGCGGCGAATCCCTCGGCATGCCGCTGCAGTTCAACAACTTCCGCGACTGATGCGCACTCTCGACGAAAAGCTGCGGAACCTCACCGCCCGCCTGACGTCGCAGTAAGAGAGTCGCTCGGCGAACTCCCGACCGCCATGGCTTGCCATGGCGGTTTTGTTTTTGGAATGGCAATAGACAAGGGGCCTGCATCCATGGATATGAATTACGAGCAGATCATGAACAGCGCGGAGGCCTGGACGCCGGTCGTCCTGGCCTACCTGGGCAATGCCACGCTGGCGCTGCTGACCCTGCTGATCGGTTGGTGGGTGATCAACCTGTTTACCCGTCGCGTGGGTGGAGTGCTGTCCACCAAGCATGTGGACAAGACGCTGCAGGGCTTCATCGGCAGCATGGTGAACATCATCCTGAAGATCCTGCTGATGGTCAGTGTGGCGTCGATGATCGGCATCCAGACCACCAGCTTCGTCGCCGCCATCGGTGCCGCCGGCCTGGCCATCGGCCTGGCACTGCAGGGCAGCCTGTCGAACTTCGCCGGTGGGGTGCTGATCCTGCTGTTCCGCCCGTTCAAGATCGGCGACTGGATCGAGGCCCAGGGCGTGTCCGGCACCGTGGACAACATCATGATCTTCCACACCGTGCTGCGCACCGGTGACAACCGCACCGTGATCGTGCCCAACGGCGCGCTGTCCAACGGCATCATCACCAACACCTCGACCCAGACCACCCGCCAGGTGACCTTCGACGTGAAGCTGGCCTTCGACGCCGACCTGGATGGCGCCCGATCCATCCTCAAGGAGCTGGCGGACGATCCGCGCGTGCTCAAGTCGCCGGCGCCGGTGGTGGTGGTCGCGGGCCTGGGCGAGAACTCGGTGACCCTGTCGCTGCGCCTGTGGACTGCCAACTCCGACTACTGGGGCGTCACCTTCATGCTCAATGAGCAGGTCCGCCTGCGTTTGCGCGACGCCGGTATCGACCTGGCGCCGAACAAGGTGGTGCGCGTGGTCAAGGGTGAAGAGGATTCCGTCCTGGCGGACTGATCCTGCCTGCAGGAACGAAAAAGGCCGGCAATTGCCGGCCTTTTTCATGGGCGCTGATCCAATGACCAGAATCAGTGATGCTCGGCGCTGGGGTGTTGCGCTGGCGCCTCCGTGGCTTCCCCGGCCGCGCCGTTGGTGAGGTCGTTCTTGCGGCGCAGCCACAGCCAGCCGATCAGCAGCAGTGTAGGCACGCCGAGCAGGGCGGTGAAGAAGAAGAAGCGCTCGTAGCCCATGCCCTCGACCATCGCCCCGGAATAGCCGCCGATGAAGCGCGGCAGCAACAGCATGGTGGAGCTGAGCATGGCGTACTGGGTCGCGGAGAACTTCAGGTTGGTCAGGCTCGACAGATAGGCGACGAAGGCCGAGGTGGCAAGGCCGCCGCTGAAGTTGTCGAGCATGATGGTCACCACCAGCATGGTGACGTGGGGTTCCAGCACCTTGAGCAGGGCGAAGACGTTCTGCCCCATCAGGTGCGGGTCGTCGATTGCGCCCATCTGCGCCAGCATGGCGAACAGCAGGTTGGTCCCGGCAGAGGCCGCGCCGCCGATAAAGAGGATCGGCAGGATGCTGAAACGGGCGATCAGCACACCGCCGGCTGCAGCACCCACGAGGGTCATGACCACGCCGAACAGCTTGCTGACGGTGGCGATGGTGTCCTTGGAGAAGCCCATGTCGATGTAGAACACGCTGGCCATGGTGCCCATGACGGTGTCGGACATGCGATAGGTGGAGATCAGCCCGAGCAGCAGCAGCGCCTGCCAGCGGTAGCGGCGGACGAACTCGGTAATGGGCGTGAGCACCGGCGCCATCAGCAGGCGGCCGGGAGCGGAAATGCAGCTCAGGGCGATCAGCAGGTACAGGATGGCGAGCCACCACTTGCCGGCTTCGGCCATGTTGATGAAAGCGGTGCCGGTGACCAGCAGGATGATCAGGACGATCACCGAAACGGCCTGGTGGACGAAGTCGAACTGCGGCAGGCCGCGCCCGTGCACGGCCAGCAGCAGCGGGCGGCGCACTTTCGACAGCAGCTCGCGGACCGGGCGGATCTGCCGGCGGCCGTGGGGCGTCATGCAGATGCCGATGAAGATTCCGTACAGCGCGGCTCGCGGCCAGGCCTGGGCGGTCAGTGCGGTAAGCATGGCCGGCACGGAGATCAGCAGCACCAGCAGGGTCAGCACCGAGAGCAGTTGATGATTGAACGCGAAGGCCGAGCTGCCCGCCTGCGGCTGCACGTTCACCGGCGGCTCTTTCATCAACAGCGTGGTGATCAGGCCCGGCAGGATCGCCAGCGAACACACCGCGTAGGTCAGGGCCCAGGCGGCCTGGCTGTAGTGCAGTGCGCTGGAGCCGGCCCACTCGGCGAGGAACAGCACGCCGGCGGTGGCGAACAGCACGGCGACCCGGTAGCCGGTCATGTAGCAGGCGGCCAATGCGGCCTGGCGGGTGTTCTCGGCGATTTCCAGGCGGTAGGCGTCGATGGCGATGTCCTGGGTGGCCGAGGCGAAGGCCACCACCATCGCCAGGGCGATCAGCCAGTTCAGGTGCGACTGCGGGTTGCACAGGGCCATGCCGAGCAGGCCAATGGCGATCAGCCCCTGGGAAAACACCAGCCAGGAGCGGCGGCGGCCCAGGCGGCCGATGAAGGGCAGGCGCCACTGGTCGAGCATGGGCGACCACACCCACTTGAAGGCGTACACCAGCCCGATCCAACTGGCGAATCCGATGGTTTCCCGAGCGACACCCGCTTCACGCAACCACACCGAGAGAGTGGAGAGCACCAGCATGTAGGGCAGGCCGGCGGCGAAACCCAGCAGCAAAAGCGCGAGGCTGGCGGGAGACTTGTAGGCAATCCATGCCTCGCGCCAGGAGTGCTCTTTCATGGGGGGTGTTTTCCAGCAGTACGAAAAATTACGCGAACTCTACTAGGACTGCTCGCCGGTAGGCCAGCCGTGCCGACGTATGTCCACCCGATCGTTATGGATTCTGACACCCTCCGCACGCAATCGTGCGCGCTGCTCGTTACCCGAAACGGTTCCGATGGGCAGGCTGATACGCCCCGCTGCGGCGATCACCCGATGCCAGGGCAGGCGCGTGCCTTCGGGCAGTTGGCTGAGGATTCGTCCTACAAGTCGCGCGGAACGGCCCAGACCGGCGAGGCGGGCGACATCGCCATAGGTGATGACGCAGCCTTCGGGCACCTGGGCGATGACGAGGAAAATCGCTTCGCGCCGTACCTGCAGGCTTTCCAGTCCGAGATCAGTCACCGGTGCGCTGGCGGGGGGCTTGGGCTTGGGCATCGAATGCACCGCAATAGAGGGGCTGACGCTCAGGATATCGGCTGCGGCAGCCCTGACAAGTCGGCTCGTTTGTCAGACCCTTCTGTCAGTCATTGTGAACTCCCTGCAACTGGGTCTGTCAGTCGTTGCTCTAGTGTCGGGTATCTGGATAATGCCCGGCTTTTTGCCCATTCAATCCAGTTGAATCCGACTCATGTTCCCCAGAACCCTGCTTACCGTCGCACTCGCATCCTGTTCCCTGTCCGCCCTTGCCGACACCGTCTGGTTGAAGAATGGTGACCGTCTTACCGGCACCATCAAACTCTATGACGGCGGCAAGCTGCTGCTGGCGACCGACTATGGCGGAGAGATCGCCCTGAAGTGGGACAAGATCAAGACGCTGGAAACCGACCAGAACCTGCTGGTGAAGTACGACGAGGAAACCGGCGAGCACTCCAAGGGCCTGAAGGCGTCGGACCAGGGCAAGGTCACGCTGGTCAACGGCGAGGCGCGCACGGTGGAACTGGCGAAGATCGAGCAGATGATGCCGCCCAAGCCGATCCTCGAAGACTGGGTCTGGACCGGCAACGTCGACTTCTCCCTGGACCACAAGCAGGCGGAAAACGATGTCGAGGATTACGACATCGACTTCAAGACCAACGCCCGCCACGGCCGCTGGCGCCACAATCTGCAGGGCGAGTACAACCGCGAGAAGAAGGACGACCAGGTCAGTACCAACAACTATTCCGCGCAATACGCGCTGGACCGCTTCCTTGACGAGCACTGGTTCTGGCAGGGCCAGGCGCAGTACAAGCGCGACTGGATCGAGGACCTGCAGAAGAAACGCACCGTCGGTACCGGCCCGGGCTACCAGTTCTGGGACAATGAGCTGGGTGCGTTCTCCCTGGCGACCCTGGTCAACCGCAACGACTACGAATTCGTCGACGACGAGAAATCCCACTTCTACAGCACCAGCCTGAAGTGGGACTACAACCGTTACCTGCTGGCCAAGCAGTTCGAGGTGTTCACCAACGGCGAAGTCAGCAAGCCGCTGGAGTCCAACGTGGAGTACGAGCTGGAGAGCGAGGCGGGCATCCGCTACAAGCTGACCTCCTGGGCGTCCCTGAGCCTGAAGGCCGAATGGGACAAGCTCAGCGGCAACGACGGCGACGTCAACGAGCGTCGCTACACCCTGGGCCTGGGCGTCGGCTGGTAACTCTTCGCTTCGACTGGCTCCGCTCTACGAGAACGGCAATAAAAAGCCCCGCACCTGGCGGGGCTTTTTCATGGGCGGGCGGATTACAGGCGCAGGCCGCCGTCCAGTTCCAGCACGCGGCCGGTGTAGTAGTCGTTCTCGAGGATGTAGGCCACCGAGTGGGCGATTTCCAGCGGCTTGCCCAGGCGCTTGAGCGGAATGCCGGAGGTCATCTTCTCCAGGGCCTCGGGCTTCATGCTGGCGACCATGTCGGTCTCGATGAAGCCGGGAGCCACGCCCGCCACGCGAATGCCGTAGCGCGCCAGTTCCTTCGCCCACACCACGGTGTCGGCGGCGACGCCGGCCTTGGCCGCGGAGTAGTTGGCCTGGCCCATGTTGCCGGCGCGGGAAATGGAGGAAATGTTGACGATCGCGCCTTCGTTCTTCAGTTCGATCATCTTCGCCGCCACTTCGCGGGTGCAGAGGAACACGCCGGTCAGGTTGACGTCGATCACCGCCTGCCACTGGGCCAGGCTCATCTTGCTCAGTTCGCCGTCCTTGACCTTGATGGTCAGGCCGTCGCGCAGGATGCCGGCGTTGTTGACCAGGCCGTTGATGGCGCCGAAGTCGCTGGCGACCTGGGCCACCATGTGGGTAACCTGTTCTTCATTGGCGACGTTGCACAGATAGGCGCGGGCGTCACCGCCGGCGGCCTTGCAGGCAGCCACGGCTTCGTCCAGTTTTTCGGCATTGAGGTCAACCAGCGCGACGCGCGCGCCCTTGCCGGAGAGGTACTCGCCCATGGCGCGGCCCAGGCCCTGGCAGCCACCGGTGATGATGATGACCTTGTCTTTCAATTGCATCGGAACAACCCCACGAACAGTTTCTGGTGAAAGGCCCCGCCGGCAGCTGTGCACAGAGTCAGTCCTGCCCGTCCGTTTGCGACGGATTCTTTGCGAGGAGTCATAAGTTGAGCGTGAAAGCTGCCAAGCATGCCCGAGAACTGCTGCTCAAGGAATACCGCGGCGTCCTCTCCACCCACTCGAAGAAGTGGTCCGGATTCCCCTTCGGCTCCGTGGTGCCGTATTGCCTGGACGAGGCCGGCCGTCCGCTGATCCTGATCAGCCGCATCGCCCAGCACACCCATAACCTGCAGATGGACGGCAAATGCTCGCTGCTCATCGGCGAGCGCGGCGTCGACGACATCCAGGCCGCCGGACGCCTGACCCTGCTGGCCGAGGCGCTGCTGGTCGAGGACGTCGACGCCATCGCTGGCGCGGCCGAACGTTACTACCGCTATTTCCCCGGCTCGCAGGACTACCACATCGTCCACGACTTCGATTTCTGGGTGCTGGAGCCGGTGCAGTGGCGCTACATCGGCGGCTTCGGCGATATCCACTGGCTGGGCGCCAACAGCGTGCCGCTGGCCAACCCCTTCGTCGGCGAGGCGGAGAAGAGCATGGTCGAACACATGAACAGCGACCACGCCAATGCCATCGAGCACTACGTCGAACTGGCCGGGTTGCCCGCCGGGCAGGGCCCGCAGCTGGCGGGAATTGATACAGAAGGTTTCCACCTGCGCATCGGCCAGGGCCTGCACTGGCTGCCGTTCCCGGCGCCCTGCGGCAACGCCGGCGCGGTGCGCCAGGCGCTGGTGCAGTTGGCCAAGGCGGACGTCTGGCCGGGCAACGAAGTGATCCAGGCCTGATCTGTCCCTCGGCTTATCCCTTGAAATCGGAGCGGGGCGTCGCCACCTAGCTTTCTACCCGGGCAATGACCCCGCCAAGGATTCATCGATGCGAGTTCCCCTGTTTCTGATTCTTCTGTTCCCGCTGATCGAGCTGGCCGTGATGATCAAGGTCGGCAGCGTGATCGGCGTGGGCTGGACCCTGCTGCTGATCATCGCCGGCGCCTTCATCGGCGCGGCGGTGCTGCGCGTGGCTGGCGTCGCCACTGCGCTGCGCGCCCGCGAGCGCCTGAATCGCGGCGAACTGCCCGAGCAGGAAATGCTCGAAGGCCTGGTCATCGCCCTGGGCGGTGGCCTGCTGATGCTGCCGGGCTTCATCAGCGACGTTGTCGGCCTGCTTTGCCTGATCCCCTTCACCCGCCGCCTGATGCTTGGCCGCGTGCGCCTGCGCATGCAGGAACAGGCCGAGCGCCGCCGCGCCTTCGCCGACGATCCGGCCGCCCAGCATCGCAGCGGCCCAAGCGTGATCGAAGGCGAATACCAGCGCCGCGAGGAAGACCGCGACCGTCTGCGTTGATCCTCGGGCGGTTTCGCCCGCCCGAGGCACCCGCCGCCTGCAAAAATTTTTTCGTCACACACTTGAAATGCCTTGTAGCGACCTTATGTACCGGTCACCGCAAGGTCCCTGTCAGTACGACAGGCTGCTCTTTTCGCGATTCGCCTGCCGGGTCGCAAACCGGCACCGCCGGATTCAATAAAACCTGCCGGGCATCGATCCGGCCGTTGGAAATCACAGTTTGGGAGAGTTACGACTATGAAGCTTCGTCCTCTGCATGACCGCGTCGTCATCCGTCGCAGCGAGGAAGAGACCAAGACCGCAGGCGGCATCGTGCTGCCGGGTTCCGCCGCCGAGAAGCCGAACCGCGGTGAAGTGGTCGCTGTTGGTGCCGGCCGTGTCCTGGACAACGGCGAAGTTCGCGCTCTGGCCGTGAAGGTCGGTGACAAGGTGGTCTTCGGTCCGTACTCCGGCAGCAACGCCATCAAGGTCGACGGCGAAGAACTGCTGGTGATGGGCGAGTCCGAGATCCTCGCCGTCCTGGAAGACTGATTTCAGTCCGTCCACTCCCCACCGAATTCGATTTAGAGGAAACAGAACATGGCTGCCAAAGAAGTTAAGTTCGGCGATTCCGCTCGCAAGAAAATGCTGGTCGGCGTAAACGTCCTGGCCGACGCTGTGAAAGCGACCCTGGGCCCGAAAGGCCGTAACGTCATCCTGGACAAGAGCTTCGGCGCTCCGACCATCACCAAGGACGGCGTTTCCGTCGCCAAGGAAATCGAACTCAAAGACAAGTTCGAGAACATGGGCGCCCAGCTGGTGAAAGACGTTGCCTCCAAGGCCAACGACGCTGCCGGTGACGGCACCACCACCGCTACCGTTCTGGCCCAGGCCATCGTCAACGAAGGCCTGAAGGCCGTCGCTGCCGGCATGAACCCGATGGACCTGAAGCGCGGTATCGACAAGGCCACCGTGGCCATCGTTGCCCAGCTCAAGGAGCAGGCCAAGCCCTGCGCCGACACCAAGGCCATTGCCCAGGTAGGCACCATCTCCGCCAACTCCGACGACTCCATCGGCAACATCATTGCCGAAGCCATGGACAAGGTCGGTAAAGAAGGCGTGATCACCGTTGAAGAAGGCTCGGGCCTGGAAAACGAACTGTCCGTCGTAGAAGGCATGCAGTTCGACCGCGGCTACCTGTCCCCCTACTTCATCAACAAGCCGGACACCATGGTGGCCGAGCTCGACGGCCCGCTGCTGCTGCTGGTCGACAAGAAGATCTCCAACATCCGCGAAATGCTGCCGGTCCTGGAAGCCGTTGCCAAAGCCGGCCGTCCGCTGCTGATCGTGGCTGAAGACGTCGAAGGCGAAGCCCTGGCTACCCTGGTCGTCAACAACATGCGTGGCATCGTCAAGGTCGCAGCCGTCAAGGCTCCGGGCTTCGGCGACCGCCGCAAGGCCATGCTGCAGGACATCGCCATCCTGACCGGCGGTACCGTCATCTCCGAAGAAGTCGGTCTGAGCCTGGAAGGCGCCACCCTGGAGCACCTGGGTAACGCCAAGCGCGTTGTCCTGAGCAAGGAAAACACCACCATCATCGATGGCGCTGGCGCTCAAGCCGACATCGAAGCTCGCGTCCTGCAGATCCGCAAGCAGGTCGAAGAGACTTCCTCGGACTACGACCGTGAGAAGCTGCAAGAGCGTCTGGCCAAGCTGGCCGGCGGTGTTGCCGTGATCAAGGTTGGCGCTGCCACCGAAGTCGAGATGAAAGAGAAGAAAGCCCGCGTTGAAGACGCCCTGCACGCTACCCGCGCTGCTGTGGAAGAAGGTGTGGTTCCTGGCGGCGGCGTCGCTCTGGTTCGTGCTCTGCAAGCCATCGAAGGCCTGAAGGGCGACAACGAAGACCAGAACGTCGGTATCGCTCTGCTGCGTCGCGCCGTTGAAGCTCCGCTGCGCCAGATCGTTGCCAACTCCGGCGACGAGCCGAGCGTGGTAGTCGACAAGGTCAAGCAGGGTTCGGGCAACTTCGGCTACAACGCTGCTACCGGCGTGTACGGCGACATGATCGAGATGGGTATCCTCGATCCGGCCAAGGTCACCCGTTCGGCTCTGCAAGCTGCTGCTTCCATCGGCGGCCTGATGGTCACCACCGAGGCCATGGTTGCCGAAGTGGCTGACGACAAGGCTGCTCCGGCCATGCCGGACATGGGCGGCATGGGCGGCATGGGCGGCATGATGTAAGCCACCCGGCACCTGCTGTAAGAAAAAGCCCCGCCTAGGCGGGGCTTTTTCATGGGCGTCGGATATGCCAGACTGCGCCGCAGGAGATGGCATTCCTCCTTCAACCGCCCTTGTGGCTGATGATGCCTACGCATAGACCTGGAAAGGCGCGTAGGCGCTCGCCTGCGGCCTGTCCAAAACACCTTCCCCAGGACAGGACCATGTGGAAACCCATTCTCGCCGTCTCTCTCGGAGCCGCTCTCGGTGCACTGCTGCGCTGGGTGCTCGGGCTCAAGCTCAATAGCCTCCTGCCGTCCATGCCGCCGGGCACGGTGGTCGCCAACCTGGTCGGCGGCTACATCATCGGCGCGGCCATCGCCTTCTTCGCCAACTCCCCTGGCCTCGCGCCAGAATGGCGGTTACTGATCATCACCGGCTTCTGCGGTGGCCTCACCACCTTCTCGACCTTCTCCGCCGAAGTCGTCGTGCTGCTGCAGCAAGGCCGCCTGGCCTGGGCGATGGGCACGGTCGCCACGCACCTTGCCGGCTCCCTGCTGATGACCCTGGCCGGACTCTGGTCGGTGCACGCGCTGATGGGCCGCTAGGCCGTCCAGCCATGAGAGAGGCCGCGAGGCCTTCGGGAGGAAGACATGAACGGCTACCAGTTGAAGTTCTTCACCCAGCAGGACCGCAAGCATGCCGGCCTGCCGCTGGCCCAATGGCTGCTGGAGGAAGCGCGCCGGCAAGGCGTACGCGGCGCCACCCTGATGACGGCGAGCGAAGGATTCGGCAAGACCGGGCGCATTCACTACGCGCATTTCTTCGAACTGGCCGACCAGCCACAGGAAGTCACCATGGCGGTGAGCGAGGAAGAGTCCGAGCGCATCTTCGAGGTAATCCGCAAGGCGAGTGTGAAGCTGTTCTACGTGAAGACGCCGATCGAGTTTGGCGTGACGGGCGAGGGCGACTGAGTCCGCGCTGAACGGCCCATTCGACCTGCCGCACGGGAAATCGGCAGGCTGAATGTGAAAATTCCGTCAAAGGCGCTTAAGTTCTATTTAAGCTGGTTAGGCTAACGTGCATTGCGTTCGAGGAGAGCATATGCGCATTTTGTTGGTTGAAGACAATCGGGACATCCTGGCCAATATGGCCGACTACCTGGGCCTGAAAGGCTACACGGTGGATTGCGCCCAGGACGGCCTGTCCGGATTGCACCTAGCGGCGACGTCCCATTACGACCTGATCGTGCTGGACGTGATGCTGCCGGGGCTGGATGGTTTCACCCTGTGCCGCCGCCTGCGCGAAGACGCGCGCCGCGACACCCCGGTGATTATGCTTACCGCCCGCGATCAGCTGGACGACCGCCTGCAGGGCTTCCGTTCCGGCGCTGACGATTACCTCCTCAAGCCTTTCGCGCTCTCCGAGTTGGCCGCCCGCATCGAAGCGGTGCTGCGCCGCAGCCAGGGCGGCGGGCGGCGCGAGCTGCAGGTCGCCGACCTGAGCTACAACCTCGACACCCTCGAAGTGAACCGTGCCGGCAAGCCGCTCAAGCTCAACCCCATCGGCCTCAAATTGCTGGCGGTGCTGATGCAGAAGAGCCCGCACGTGGTGCGCCGCGACGTGCTCGAGGAAGCCGTCTGGGGGGATGACTGCCCTGATAGCGACAGCCTGCGCAGCCACGTTCACCAACTGCGCCAGGTGATCGACAAGCCCTTCGCATTCTCCCTGCTGCACACGGTGCACGGCGTCGGCTACAAGCTGGCGGAGGAAGCGCATGGAGTATAAGCAGAGCCTTTCCCGACGGATTGTCTTTGCCTTCGTACTCATGACCGCCGCCGTTGGCGGCCTGTTTTCGGTGGGAATCGTCGGCGTCGTTCATATTGTCGAAGAGCGCCTGATCTCCCGCGACCTGGGCGGTGAACTGGACCGCATCATCAATGAAGACCTGGAGAACGGCCAGGCTCCGAAACTCGATCCGGGCATGCGCTTCTTCATCAGTGATGGCGCGGGCGTCTATGCCATGCCGCCGGCGCTGCGCCGGTTGGACGAAGGCTTCCACGAAGTCTTCGACGGCGAGTTGTCCTTCCACGCGCTGGCGCGCGACGTCGATGGTCGCCGCTTCGTCCTGCTGCAGGACCAGAGCGACTTCGAGGCGCGCGAGCAGATCCTCTACGCCGCCGTTGTCACCGGTTATGTGCTCAGCCTGGCCCTGTCCGGAGTGCTGGGCTGGCTGCTGGCGCGCAAGGTCATGGAGCCTGTATCGCGCTTGGCGCGCCAGGTCCGCCACCGTGACCAGTTGCTGGAACTGGCGCCGCCCATGTCGCCTGACTACGCCAACGACGAGGTGGGCGAGCTGGCGGCGGCCTTCGATTACGCCATGGGGCGGCTGCATGATGTGCTGACCCGGGAGAAGCTCTTTACCAGCGACGTCAGCCATGAATTGCGCACACCGCTGATGGTGATCGCCACCAGTTGCGAGCTGCTGGCTGAAGAGCCGGGGCTCACCCCGCGGTCGCGTGCTCAGTTGGCGCGCATGAACAGCGCCTGCGAAGAGATGCGCGATCTGGTGCAGACCTTCCTGATGCTGGCGCGGGCTCAGCGCAAGGACATGGCTATCGTGTCCCAGGCCGGATTGCGGACGATCGGCGACGAGTTGGTTGCGCAGTGGCGCGGCCCTATCGAAGCGAAGGGCCTGACCCTGGAATACAACGTCAGCCAGGAGATGCCCGGGCAATTCAACGCGCCTTTCCTGCGCTCGGTAATGAGCAATTTATTGCGCAATGCCATGCATTACACCGAAAGCGGCAGCATCCGCTTACAACTTGGACCGAACGGATTCTGGGTCGAAGACACCGGCGCCGGCATCCCGGAAGAACAGCGCGAGCGCGTCTTCCAGCCCTTCGTGCGCGGCCAGAACCCGCGTGGTGAGGGGCTCGGGCTGGGGTTGTCGCTGGTCAAGCGGATCTGCGCCTCCGAAGGCTGGGACGTCACGCTGCGTCCGGCCGAGCCCCATGGCTGTCGCTTCGAAGTTCGCCTAGCCGTCGTTTGACAAAAACTTCACAAGTGCATGACCCGGCTGTGACAGGCTGGTTCGTATCGTTCGCCCTGAATTCGGGAAAGGTAAATATCCGATGACTGAAAAACCCGTCGACCTGGAGTTCTCCCAAAAGTACGACCGCCAGCACGCAGAGCGTTACCTGCGCAAGCACCAGGCCGGACTCTCCCGGAAACTTTCTCACTGGCGCGATGTCCAAGTCGCCCGTCAGGCACTCAAGCTGGCGGGGCAGCCCAATCTGGTTCTCGACCTGCCGTGCGGTGCCGGACGCTTCTGGCCGATGCTGGCCGAAAAGGAGAACCGGGTGATCATCGGGGCGGACAATTCCCCGGACATGATCGCCGTGGCTTGCGCCGGTCAACCGAATGAGGTTGTAAAACGCGTCCGACCTTTGCAGACTTCCGCGTTTGCCATTGATCTGCCCGACAATGCCGTCGATAGCATCTTCTCGATGCGCCTGATGCACCATATCGGCGAAACTGACGATCGTTTGACGATGTTGCGCGAATTTCACCGCGTAACCCGCGATTCGGTGATCCTGTCGATGTGGGTCGATGGCAACTTCAAGTCCTGGAAACGTGCTCGCGCCGAGTCGAATCGCAAGAAACACGCCTACCAGAACCGCTTCGTGATTCCCGCCAAGACCATCGAGGCGGAGTTCCGCCAGGCTGGTTTCAAGGTCCAGGATCACATTGATTTCGTCCCGCTCGTACACATGTGGCGGGTCTACATTCTGCGTAAGGAGTGATGGATGGCCGTTGATCTGGCGTCGCTGCAGCAAATTTCCGGTGAGAACGCCATCGACCGTTGGCTCCAGGTGCCCGGCAAATGGGTCGAGGAACCCAACCGTCGGCGCGGCGGCGAAAGCGGCGTGCAGCGAGTCCTGACCTCCGACGGCCGGATGCTCTATCGCAAGCAGCAGATGGGCCACATCTACCGCGACCTGCTGCATCCCTTCGGCTACCCCACCGCCATCCGTGAGCGCAATGCGCTCAAGGCCGCCGAAGCCCTGGGCGTGCGAGTGCCGACCCTGGTCTACGCCGGCTGCCGCAAGGTGGACGGCGAGTGGCAGGCCCTGCTGGTCACCGAGTCCCTGGACGGTTTCAGCAGCCTGGAAGACTGCTACGCCCGTGGCGACCAGGAGCGTTGGGGCGAAGCCCTGCACCAAAGAATTCTGCAACATTACGGTAGTACCCTTGCAAAGCTTAACGCCGGCCGTTGGCAGCATGGCTGCCTCTACCTGAAGCACGTGTTCGTGAAGATGGATGGCGAGAAGATCGAAGTGGCCCTGATTGACATGGAAAAAGCCCGCCAGCGCTTCAGCGCTCAGCGTGCTGCCCGTCACGATCTTCGCCAGGTGAAACGCCGCTCGTCGTGGACAGAGGCGCAATGGCAGGCCTTTGTCTATGGTTACCAAGCGGCGTTTGGCAGCGCCATCAAAGGGTTGCAGACATGAAGTTAGAAATTACGCGAGGTTTGCTCCTCATCGGCGCGCTCGGGGTGGCGACCCTGGCGGCGGCGGCCTGGCATGAGCCTGGGCCTTCGGTCATTTCCGGAAAAGGCGGCCTGGACAGCTGCCCGATGCCGCCCAACCTGCGCGCCAAGCAACAGGACATCCGTCCGGATGACGACCTGCTGCTTTTCCTGTTCGGGATGTCGCAGAGCAAAGCACGCTGATTTCTGATTCCAACTCAAAACCCCGCCTAGGCGGGGTTTTTTGTGGGCGACGGGTTTAGACTGCCGGTTCAAGCCTGCAATGAGATGAGCATGAGCGACAGCGCATTTTCCCGGCGGATCGTGCAGAACCTGCTGGATACCGACTTCTACAAGCTGAGCATGATGCAGGCGGTGCTGCACAACTACCCCAACGCCGAAGTCGAGTGGGAGTTCCGCTGCCGTAACGAAGAGGACCTGCGCGCCTACCTCGACCCGCTGCGCGAGCAGATCGAGCAGCTGTCGGAGCTTTCCTTCGCACCGCTGGACCTCGCTTTCCTAGAGCGCATCCCGTTCTTCAAGCCTGATTTCATCCGCTTCCTCGGCCTGTTCCGCTTCAACCCCAGCTATGTGCAGCTGGGTGTGGAGAACGATGAGCTGTTCCTGCGCCTGAAAGGCCCCTGGCTGCACGTGATTCTCTTCGAGGTGCCGCTGCTGGCGATCATCAGCGAAGTGCGCAACCGCCACCGCCATCCGGGCACGACGCTGACGATGGTCCGCGAGCGCCTGCAGGAGAAGTTCGACTGGCTGCGCAAGGAGGCCAGCGCCGAAGAGCTGGCTGGCTTCAAGATGGCCGACTTCGGCACCCGCCGGCGCTTCTCCTATCCGGTACAGGAAGCGGTGGTACGCGACCTGCGCGATGGCTTCCCCGGCCACTTCGTCGGCACCAGCAACGTCCATCTGGCGCGCGAGTTGGGGGTGAAGCCGCTGGGCACCATGGCCCACGAGTGGCTGATGGCGCACCAGCAGCTCGGCCCGCGGCTGATCGACAGCCAGGCCGCCGCGCTGGACGCCTGGGTTCGCGAGTACCGCGGGCAGTTGGGCATCGCGCTGACCGATTGCATCACCATGGAAGCCTTCCTGGCGGACTTCGACCTGTACTTCGCCAAGCTCTTCGACGGCTTGCGCCACGACTCGGGCGATCCGCTGGAGTGGGCGGAAAAGGCCATCCGGCATTACGAGCACCTGGGCATCGATCCGCTGACCAAGACCCTGGTGTTCTCCGACGGGCTCAACCTGCCGCGTGCGCTGGAAATCTACCGGGCGCTGCGCGATCGCATCGACGTCAGTTTCGGCATTGGCACCCATTTCACCTGCGATGTGCCGGGCGTACAGCCGATGAACATCGTGCTGAAGATGACTGCCTGCAACGGCCACCCGGTGGCGAAGATCTCCGATGCGCCGGGCAAGACCCAGTGCAAGGACGAGAACTTCCTGCACTACCTCAAGCACGTCTTCAAAGTACCGGGGTAGCCGATTGCGCAGCGCGCCGGGACGCGCCACTCTTGCTCAAGCAGCCAACGCGACAGGCCCTCTGGCGCGACAGGTCCACTGAAGGGGAACAACGGATGTCAGCCACCAACGAACTCATCATCGGCGCCGGGCCCGACGGGCAGCCGGTCGGCCAGTCCTGGAAACTCGCCAACCGCCACGGCCTGATCGCCGGCGCCACCGGCACCGGCAAGACAGTGACGCTGCAGCACCTCGCCGAATCCTTCAGCGACGCCGGCATCGCGGTGTTCGCCGCTGACATCAAGGGTGACCTGTGCGGCATCGCCGCCGCGGGCAACCCACAGGGCAAGGTGGCCGAACGCATCGCCAGCATGCCCTGGTTGAACCACAAGACTCAGGCCTACCCGGTGAGCATCTGGGACGTGGCCGGGAAGACCGGTCATCCGCTGCGCACCACGCTGTCGGAGATGGGCCCGCTGCTGCTGGCCAACCTGCTTGAGCTGACCGAGAGCCAGCAGGCGGCGCTGTTCGCCGCGTTCAAGGTGGCCGACCGCGAAGGCCTGCTGTTGCTCGACCTGAAAGACCTCAAGGCGCTGCTTAACCACTTCAAGGAAAACCCGGACATCCTCGGCGAAGACCGTGCGTTGTTCACCGGCGCCTCGTCCCAGGCACTGCTGCGGCGCCTGGCGCTGCTGGAGCAGCAGGGCGCCGAGGACTTCTTCGGCGAGCCGGCGTTGCAGCTGGAAGACCTGCTGCGTCCCGAGGCCGACGGCCGTGGCCGCATCCACCTGCTGGACGCCAGCAAGCTGGTGCATGACGCCCCCAAGGTCTACGCCACCTTCCTGCTCTGGCTGCTGGCCGAACTGTTCGAGCAATTGCCCGAGCGCGGCGATGCGGACAAGCCCATCCTCGCGCTGTTCTTCGATGAGGCGCACCTGCTGTTCAACGGCACGCCCAAGGCCCTGCAGGATCGCCTGGAGCAGGTGGTGCGGCTGATCCGCTCCAAGGGCGTGGGTGTCTACTTCGTTACCCAGTCGCCCGGCGACTTGCCGGACGACGTGCTGGCGCAACTGGGCCTGCGCATCCAGCACGGCCTGCGCGCTTTCACCGCCAAGGAACAGAAATCCCTGCGCGCGGTGGCCGACGGCTTCCGGCCCAACCCGGCTTTCGACACCTTGAAGGTGCTCACCGAGCTGGGCATCGGCGAGGCGCTGGTCGGTACGCTGGAGGAGAAGGGCACGCCCGCGATGGTCCAGCGCGTGGCCGTAGCGCCTCCGCAGTCGCGCATCGGCCCGCTGACCGATGCCGAGCGCGCCGATGTCATCCGCCGTTCGCCGCTGGCCGGTCGCTACGACCAGCCGATCGACCGCGAGTCCGCCTACGAGAAGCTGACCGGCCGCGCCGACAACAAGATGGCACCGACCGAGCAGAAGGAAGAGAAGGGCAGCGGCACCGATTTCGGTGACATGGCCGGCGAGATTCTGGGTTCTCTGGCCAGCCAGGTCAGCAAGACAGTGGTGCGCCAGGCGGCGAACCAGATCGGCCGGCAACTGGTGCGCGGGTTGATGGGCGCGCTGCTGGGCGGTAGCAAGCGAAGATAAGATCGTAGGGCGGATAACGCGCCAGCGTTACCCGCCGTTGTGGCATCGGCGGATAACCCGTTCCGGGTTATGCGCCCTACGTCCCCCTGTTGGCGGTGGACTCTGTGCTCGCGAACAAAAAAGGCGCCGCAAGGCGCCTTTTCGTCTCCGCCGGAATCAGATGCGGAAGCTGTCCACCAGATGGCGCAGGCGGCCAGCCTGGTTCTCCAGGTCAGCGCAGGCGCGCAGGGTGGCCTGGAGGTTTTCCACGCCTTCCTGGTTCAGGGTGTTGATCTCGGTGATGTCCATGTTCAGCGAGTCGACCACGGCGGTCTGCTCCTCGGTCGCAGTGGCCACCGACTGGTTCATCGAGTCGATCTCGCCGATGCGGTGGGTGACGCTGGCCAGGCGCTCGCCGGCGCGGTTGGCGATTTCCACGCTTTCCAGGCTGTAGCGCTGGCTTTCGGTCATGGTGTCCACGGCTTCGCGGGCGCCGACCTGCAGTTCTTCGATCATCTTCTGGATCTGCTGCGCCGACTCCTGGGCGCGGTGTGCCAGGTTGCGCACCTCGTCCGCCACCACGGCGAAGCCACGGCCGGCTTCACCGGCGCGGGCGGCCTCGATGGCGGCGTTCAGGGCCAGCAGGTTGGTCTGCTCGGAGATGCCCTTGATCACCTCCAGAATCTGCCCGATGTTCACCGTGCGGCTGTTCAGCGCTTCGATGTTGGCGCAGGCGGAGCTGATCTTGTCCGACAGCAGGTTCATTGCGCTGATGGTCTGCTCGACCACCTGACGCCCGTCACCGGCCTGGTGCGAGGCGTCGGTGGCGTGGTGCGAGGCATCGGCGGCGTTGCGCGCGATTTCCTGGGCGGCGGCGCCCAACTGGTTGATCGCTGCGGCGACGCTGTTGGTGCGGTTGGATTGCTCGTCGGAGTTGCTCATGGACGAGTTGGAGGCATTCACCACCAGCTGCGAGACGTCGTGCAGCTGGCGTGCGGTGGAGGCCACTTCGCGGATCGATTCGTGGATACGTTCGACGAAGCGGTTGAAGGCATTGCCCAGCACGCCGAACTCGTCGTTGCTGGCGACCTTCAGGCGCTTGGTCAGGTCGCCTTCGCCCTGGGCGATGTCCTGCATGGCGCGGCCCATGGTGGTCAGCGGCTGCATCAACACGCGGATCAGCATGCCCAGCAGGAGCAGGATGGCGACGATGGCAATCGCGGCAGCGACGATGGCCGAGGCGCGGAACTTGCTCAGCATGGAGTAGGCGGCGTCCTTGTCGATGGACAGGCCGATGTACCAGTTCACCGACGGCAGTCCCTTCACCTGGGTGAAGCTGAGGATGCGTTCGTGGCCGTTGAGTTCGGCCTCGCTGAAGCCGCTGCCGATCTTCGGCGTGTTCTGCGGGTAGACGTCCGCCAGCGTCTTCATGATCTGGTTCTTGTCCGGGTGCACGAGGATCTTGCCGTCGCCGCTGACCAGGAAGGCGTAGCCCATACCACTGAAGTCCAGCGAGTTGATGATCTCCACCAGGGTCTGCAGGCCTAGGTCGCCGCCGACCACGCCCAGGGTCTTGCCGCCGGCGCGCGCGGGGGTGGCGACGGTCATGATCAGTTGCTGGGTGGCTGCGTCGATGTAGGGTTCGGTCAGCGTGGTGCCGCCGGCCGCGACGGCATCCTTGTACCAGGGGCGGGTGCGCGGGTCGTAACCGTCAGGCATGGCGCTGTTGGGGCGCATGCTGAAGGTGCCGTCTTCCTGGCCCAGGTAGGTGAAGTTGAAGGTCTTGCGCAGGGTGTCCTGCTCCAGCAGGCCGGTCAGGTGCTCGGGCGAGCTGTCGCGGGCGAGGGTCTGGGCTGTGCTTTCGATCAGCAGCAGGCGGCCGCTCAGCCAGTTCTGGATGTTGCTGGCGCTGACGTCGCCCATCTCCCGCAGGTAATCCTCGAGGTCCTCGCGGATCGCATTGCGCTGCAGGTAGTCGTTGTAGAGGGTGAAGAGGGCGAATGCCGAGAAAACAACAAGAGAGGCGGCCAGGAGGATCTTATGGCTGAATTTCAGGCTCTTGATCATGCTGCGTCGAGTCCGGAGGTAGTGGGATGCCTGAGCGGCGTTGGTCCGGGCGACAGATCCGGTGTCGCCGTAGAACGTCCGTCCCCGTGGTGTGAAACGGACGGCGCCGGCGCGGCGGATAACCGTGCGGGCTTGGCCGGAACTCCCTTGTGCCGGCGGTGACGACAGGCCCGGTTTGTTGGTTGGTATCAAAGGCCTTCACCCTTGATTTCGGCGTGCCCGGTGGAAGCTTGAGGGAGTCGGACGAACGGTAGGGGCGGCTCTGTGGCGGGTGTTTCATGGGTGATACAGGGTCGGCATTTACCTGTGGGAGCGGGCCATGCCCGCAATCGCGAGCATGGCTCGCTCCTACAGGTCGACGCGGAGCCGAAACCAGAGAACAGGGGATGCTCGCGAACAAAAAAAGGCGCCCGAAGGCGCCTTTTTTATTGGCTGCGGCGATCAGATGCGGAAGCTGTCCACCAGATGACGCAGGCGGCCGGCCTGGTTCTCCAGGTCGGCGCAGGCGCGCAGGGTGGCCTGCAGGTTCTCCACACCTTCCTGGTTCAGGGTGTTGATCTCGGTGATATCCATGTTCAGCGAGTCGACTACGGCGGTCTGTTCCTCGGTGGCGGTGGCGACCGACTGGTTCATCGAGTCGATCTCGCCGATGCGATGGGTCACGCTGGCCAGGCGCTCGCCCGCGCGGTTGGCGATCTCCACGCTCTCCAGGCTGTAGCGCTGGCTCTCGGTCATGGTGTCCACGGCTTCGCGGGCGCCGACCTGCAGCTCCTCGATCATCTTCTGGATTTCCTGCGCGGACTCCTGGGCGCGGTGGGCCAGGTTGCGCACTTCGTCCGCTACGACGGCGAAGCCACGGCCGGCTTCACCGGCGCGGGCGGCCTCGATGGCGGCGTTCAGGGCGAGCAGGTTGGTCTGCTCGGAGATGCCCTTGATCACTTCGAGGATCTGCCCGATGTTCACCGTGCGGCTGTTCAGCGCTTCGATGTTGGCGCAGGCGGAGCTGATCTTGTCGGACAGCAGGTTCATCGCGCTGATGGTCTGCTCGACCACCTGGCGACCGTCACCGGCCTGGTGCGAAGCGTCGGTAGCGTGGTGCGAGGCATCGGCGGCGTTGCGGGCGATTTCCTGGGCGGCGGCGCCCAGTTCGTTGATCGCCGCGGCCACGCTGTTGGTGCGGTTGGCCTGCTCGTCGGAGTTGCTCATCGAGGAGTTGGAGGCATTCACCACCAGCTGCGAGACGTCATGCAGGTTGCGTGCAGTGGAGGCCACTTCGCGGATCGATTCGTGGATACGTTCGACGAAGCGGTTGAAGGCGTTGGCCAGCACGCCGAATTCGTCGTTGCTGGCGACCTTCAGGCGCTTGGTCAGGTCGCCTTCGCCCTGGGCGATGTCCTGCATGGCGCGGCCCATGTCGGTCAGCGGCGCCATCAGCACGCGGATCAGCATGCCGAGCAGGAACAGGATGGCGACGATGGCGATGACAGTGGCGACGATGGCGGTGTTGCGGAAGTCGCTGAGCATCGCATAGGCAGAATCCTTGTTGAGCACCAGTGCGACGTACCAGGTCACGCCCGGCAGGCCTTTCACCGGCGTCATGGAGACCAGCTGATCCTCGCCGTTGATGCTGACTTCCTGCACGCCCGGCTGCACCTTGGGTGCGCCCTGCTGGTAGACCTCGCCCAGGCTCTTGAAGATCAGGCTGCTGTCCGGATGCAGGAGGATCTTGCCGGCATCGCTGACCAGGAAGGCATAGCCGTCGCCATCGAACTTCAGCGAGTTGATGATCGCGGTGATGGTTTCCAGCTTCATGTCGCCGGCGGCCACGCCGACCAGCTGGCCGTTGCGCATGACCGGCATGGACATGGCGAGAATCTGCTCGTTGGTGCCGGCATCGAGGAAGGGCTCGGTGACGATCAGCCGGCCAGCGGCCACGGCGTCCTTGTACCAGCCGCGGGTGCGCGGGTCGTAGCCGTCGGGCATCGGCGCATAGGGGCGCATGGTGAACACGCCGCTGGCGGCCTCACCGAGGTAGACCGATTCGAAGTTCTTCTGGAACACCTGCTGCTCCAGCACGTGCTGGATGCGTTCGGGCGTCGGCTCGTCGTCGGCCAGTTGCGCCGCTTCCGCTTCCACCAGTTGGATGCGACCTTCCAGCCAGCTGTGGATGTTGCTGGCGGTCAGGCTGCCGACCTCGGAGAGGTAGGATTCGGTGTCGGAGTGGATGGCCTCGCGCTGGCGCAGATCGTTGAAGAAGATGAAACAGGCGAAGGCGAAGGTGACCACGAGGGAGGCTGCCAGGAGGATCTTCCTGGAGAAGGACAGCGAACGAAGCATCGGTAAAGCATCCTGCTGTAAAACGGGTTTGAGCAGGTTGTATCGGCAGGGGCGTGATGATCTTTAGAAGAAATTCGAGGGCAGAAAAACAAGTTCCCGCGCAGGGCGCGGGAACTTATGAATAGGGTGATTCAGGAGTTACTGTTATTTCGCTTTTGCAACTTCAGTCTGGATGGTGGTCATGATCGCACCCAGGTCGGTACCGATCAGCGCGGCGCCGGTGATAACTACCACCGAGATCAGGCCCGCGATCACCGCATATTCAATCGCTGTCGCCCCTTCCTTGTCAGCCGCGAATGCCTTGGCCATGCAGAACAGTTTCAGGGACAGGTTTTTTATTTTCAGTTCCATCGCGGGTGCTCCCTCGAATACCACCGGGGCGGCGCCCCGACTTCATCGTCAGGCTAGGCGTCGTATGGCTGAATGCAATTGTTCAAATAGCGCTAATACCAAAGTTATAACCCTCTCGGCATATAAATAATTGCAGGTCGTAAATTTAACCGGCGTGGTTGACGCTCTAAACACAGCTACTAGATTCAGCCATGGCACAACTGAAAACTGATTATGAGGAATGGTTCTTATCGAACTTCCTCGCCTGGCCGAAACAACAATAAAGGTCTGAAGGACAAACTCCGGTGCTGCCGGTAACGGACTTCTTACGACAAGGCCGCGGACCCTCCGGTCCGCATTTCCGAGATCGCCCAAGGATGTGGTCATGAATAGCAAGGTGCTGATGGTATTCGCCGGGCTGTTGCTGGTGTGCGCCGGTGTGGTGGGGTATCTCGGACTCAAGGTCGGCAAACCGGCCGCGCCGGTTGCCGGCGTGGTGCAGGAGGTGGCGCCGGCGGCAATGGCCGAAGCCGACAAGCTGCAGCGCACCGCCGTGGTGGTGGCTGCCCGTGACTTGCCTCCCCTGGCGGTGATCGGCAAGGACGATGTCAGCGTGGAAATGCTGCGAACCGCTCCCGCCGGCAGCTTCCCCAAGCCCGAAGCCGTGATCGGCCAGCGCGTCTGGGTCGCCGTTCCAGCGGGCAATATCCTTACGTCCGCCGTGACCGAACCGGGCGGCCCTCTGGCTCGTACCATCCGGCCGGACGAGCGCGCCATGGCGATTGCCGTGGATGAGGTCATCGGTGGCGGCGGCTTCGTGCTCCCCGGCGATTACGTCGACGTCATGCTCTTCGTCCAGGACCAGCAGAGCACCGAGCGCAGCCTCAGCGCCCAGGTGGTGCTGCCCGGCGTTCGGGTGCTGACCTACGGCGAGCAGATCGCCGTTTCCACCGACGGCCAGGCGCGCAACGCCGGCGATCCCAAGGACAAGACACCCAAACCGCCGCGCACTGCCGTGCTGGCAGTGCCCGCCGAAGCTGCCTCGCGCCTGATGCTCGCCAGTCAGGCCGGCTCCCTGCGCCTGGCAGTGCGCAGCAAGGACGAGAACCTCTACGAGAAGGAGCAGCAGGGCCGCTATATCCAGGCCTCCCTCGGCTCCGCTTCCAGCCAGCCGATCACCCTCGAACAACTCATCGGCAAGCCGCGCCAGGCGCCGGCCCCCGCCGTGCGCCAGGTTTCCGCGCCGCATGTCGACGCCGGCGTGGTGGTCTACCGAGGCACCACCGTTACCCGTGAAGCACATTGAGCAAGGAGTGCATCGATGTCCAAGCGCTTCATCCTTCCCCTGGTTGCCCTGCTGGCCTGTGCCGTTCACTCCGCGGCGCAGGCCGTACCGAGCGCCTGCGCAGGCTTCGCCGACCAGCAACTGAATCTCGACGTCGAGCAGGGCGCCCAGCGTGACCAGCAACTGCCGGTGCCGATCAAGCGCCTGGCCATCGGCGATCCGAACATCGCCGACGTGCAGGTGCTGGACAAGCGCGACTTCCTCGTCACCGGCAAGGCCGAAGGCCTCACCAGCCTGCTGATCTGGACCGCCTGCAGCGACCAGCCGATGCGCACTGTGGTGCGCGTCGGTGCGCGCGCCGTAGGCGACGTGGCGGGTGCAACCGGCGTTGGCGCCGGCAGCCTGCCTAACCAGGTGCAGACCGATATCCGCTTTGTGGAAGTCAGTCGCAGCAAGCTCAAGCAGGCCAGTACCTCGCTGATTCGCCAGGGCTCCAACACCTTCGTGCTGGGCTCACCCGGTAGCCTGAGTGGCGTAACGGTCAACCCCCGAGGGATTCTGGACGGCGGGACCTTCGGCAGTGCCAATGGCGGCTTCAACATCATCTGGGGTGGCGGCAGCAGCAAGTGGCTGGGCTTCATCAATGCCCTGGAAGGCAGTGGCTTCGCCTACACCCTGGCGCGGCCCAGCCTGGTGGCCACCAGCGGGCAGACGGCATCGTTCCTGGCCGGCGGCGAGTTCCCGATCCCCGTGCCCAATGGCGACAAAGACACCATCACCATCGAGTACAAGGAGTTCGGCGTGCGTCTGACCCTGACCCCGACGGTGATGAACGACAAGCGCATCGCCCTGAAGGTCGCCCCGGAAGTCAGCGAGCTGGACTTCTCCAGCGGCATCCGCACCAACGACATCGCCGTGCCCGCGCTGACTGTGCGGCGCACCGATACCAGCGTGATGCTCGCCGACGGCGAGAGCTTCGTGATCAGCGGACTGATCAGCAGCAGCACCATCAGCAATATCGACAAGTTCCCCTTCCTCGGCAGCATCCCGGTGATCGGCGCGTTGTTCCGATCTTCGAACCTGGACAAGGACGACCGTGAACTGCTGATGATCGTCACCCCGCACCTGGTACAGCCGCTGGCCGTCAATGCCGCGCTGCCCAAGCTTCCTGGCGAAGGCCTGCGCGACTACGACCCGGGCTTTGGCGAGTTCTACTTCCTCGAGGACGGCCGCTTCGACAAGCGCAAGGCCAGCAGCGGGATGTCGCACTGATGGATACCTACGAAGCGTTGACCCGCCAGAGAGCGGGAGGCAAGGCAAAGCAAGGGAGCACGGGCATGAGTCAGACTTTCGTGGCGCTGGTCCAGCATCCCGGCGAGCAGGAGTGGCTGCAGAGCAGCCTGGCCGGCTGCGGGCAGGTCGTCCTGGCCAACAGCGGTACGCTGGAGGAGCTGCTGTCGCTGCTGGACGTCACCGGTGCGACGGTCCTGTTCACCAGCCTGAACAAGGCCAACCTGGTCTCCCAGGGCTCGCTGATCGAGGGGCTGGTCTCGGCGCGACCGCTGCTCTCGGTCGTCGCTGTCGGCGACGGTCTGGACAACCAACTGGTGCTGGCCGCCATGCGCGCAGGAGCCCGGGACTTCGTCACCTACGGCGCCCGTGCCAGCGAGCTGAGCGGACTGGTCCGTCGTCTAGGCGGGCGCCTGCCCACGGTGCCGGTGAGCGCCACCCAGCAGGGCGAGCTGATCAGCCTGATCAGCGCCAGGCCCGACGCCGATGGTGCCTTCGTCGCCCTGCACCTGGCCCTGGCGCTGCAACGCCAGGCGGACCATCGCGTGCTGCTGGTGGACATCGGCCAACCCACCGGCGAGGCGCTGGCGATCCTCGGAATGGAACCGTCATTCACCTTCGCTGATGCGCTGCGCAATCTGCGCCGCCTGGACCAGACCCTGATCGACAGTGCTTTTGCCCGCCATGAATCCGGCCTGCGCGTGCTCAGCCTGTCGGACGAACCCGGCGTGCTGGAGCGCATCACCACCGCCGAGCTCTACCTGCTGCTGGGCAACCTGCGCAGTGCCTTCAGCCATATCCTGATCAACCTCACCGGCGTTGCCGAAGGTGAACTCAGCGGCCAGCTGCTGATGCAGGCCAACCGCGTGCTGTGGCTCGTGGACCAGAGCGTGCCATCGTGCAAGAAAGGACTGGAGCGCCTGCGCCGCCTGCGCGAACGCACGCCTGCGCTGCCGCGTATCGAGCTGCTGATCGAGCGTTACTGGGCCTCGGTGCCACCGGATGCACCGGCGCTGGGCAAGATGTTTGGCCTGGAACTCTTCGGCGTGCTGCCGGCCTCGCCCGAAGCCCGCCTGCGTGCCAAGAACGTCGGCCAGAGCCTGTTCGACCTGGCTCCGCGCGACCCGCTGACGGTGAAGCTGCGCGACCTGGCGGAGGCGCTGGGCGCCGGCGTGGCCGAGAAGCGCGGATTGTTCAGCTGGATCGGCCGGGCGAAGGCCGCGCGCTCATGAGCCAGCACTACGGCGGTGGTCACGGCCGCCACGACCAGGACCTGCAGACGCTGAAGATGCGCCTGCACCGCTACATCATCGACGAGATCGACGAAGACGGTATGAACCTGCTGGAGGGCGCGCGGCCGGCGGTGGCGCAGTACGTCTCCGAGAAGGTCTGCGAGTACGCCTCGCGCCGCCAGCTGGCGATCTCCCGCTACGAGCTGGACCGCCTTGCCGAGGAGGTGGTGGACGAACTGACCGGCTTCGGTCCGCTGGAAATCCTCCTGCGCGATCCGGGCATCTCGGAAATCCTGGTCAACGGCCCGGACCGGGTGTTCATCGAGCACGAAGGCCGGCTGTACCAGAGCGACCTGCGCTTCATCGATGACCACCATGTGCAGCGGGTGATCCAGCGCATCCTCGCGCCCCTGGGGCGGCGCCTGGACGAGTCTAGCCCGATGGTGGACGCGCGCCTGCCCGATGGCAGCCGGGTCAACGCGATCATCCCGCCGGTGGCGCTGGACGGGCCCTGCCTGTCGATCCGCAAATTCAGCAAGGAGCTGCTCAAGAGTGCCGACCTGCTGGCCTACCAGAGCGTTGACGAAGCGATGCTGGCGTTCCTCCGCCAGGCGGTGGCGAGCCGCTGCAACATCCTCATCAGCGGCGGCACCGGCACTGGCAAGACCACGCTGCTCAACGTCATGAGCAGCTTCATCGACGAGCGCGAGCGCATCGTCACCATCGAGGATACCGCCGAGCTGCAACTGGGCCACGACCATGTGGTACGGCTGGAGACCCGTCCGCCGAATGCCGAAGGCTTCGGCGAAGTGACTGCCCGCGACCTGATCCGCAACGCCCTGCGGATGCGCCCGGACCGCATCATCCTCGGCGAGATCCGCGGCGTCGAAGTGCTCGACGTACTGCAGGCGATGAATACCGGTCACGATGGCTCAATGAGCACCGTGCACGCCAACTCCGCCATGGATTCGCTGCTGCGCCTGGAGATGCTGGTGGGGCTCACCGGGCAGCGCGTGCCGGAGCAGACCTTGCGGCAGATGCTCTGCTCGGCGCTGGACATCATCGTGCAGATTACCCGCCTGTCCAACGGCCGCCGCTGCGTCAGCGAAATCCTCGAAGTGCTGGAGGTACGTGACGGTGTCTACGTCACCAACTCGCTGTTCAGCCTCGACCGACGTGGCACCGGGCAATTCGTCCGCACGGCCCAGCCGGGCGGCATCAAGTTCCGCCAGGTGCTGCTGTGAGCGGCGCACTCTGGCTGGTCGTGGCCAGCCTGGCGCTGGCGGCGCTGGGCATGGGGCTGGCGGGCATGAGCTGGCGTGCGCGGCACCATGAGCTGGTGATGCGCCGCCTGAGCGGAGAGACTGTGGTTGCCGGAGGAGGGCGTGCCCGCAGCAGCCACTGGCTGGCGCGGCGCATGCGGCGTGCCGGCATCACCGACATGCGCGGCTGGGTACTGGGGGCCGTGGTGGTTTGCATTGTGCTGGGGCTGTTCGGGCAGCGCCTGGCCGGTCCGGTGGGGGCGCTTTGCGGCGTCGGGGTCGGCGTGCTCGGCTTCCATGCACTGCTCAATCTGCTGTACCGGCGTCGCCTGCAGAAAATGATCCGGCAGATGCCCAACTTCCTCGACCAGGTGGTACGCAGCCTGCACTCGGGGCGAACCCTGGGCGATGCCATCACCCAGGCGGTGAACGCGGCCGACGACCCGCTGCGGGAAATCTTCTCGCTGGTGAACAACCATGTGTTGCTGGGCATCAGTCTGCCAGAGGCACTGCAGGAGGTGGCAGAGCTCTACGACGTGGAAGAGCTGCACGTGCTCTCCCTCGGCGTGGCGGTGAACCACCGTTACGGCGGCAATACCACCGACCTGCTGGAAAACATCATCAAGGTCATCCACGAGCGGGAGAAACTCGGCCGCCAGCTGCGCGCCATGACCGGTGAAACCCGCATGAGCGCCCTGGTGCTGGCGCTGCTGCCGGTGAGCCTGGGCGGCTACATCCTGTTCAGCAATCCGGGCTACCTGATGAACATGTGGCACGACCACGGCGGCCGCCTGATGTTGCTGACTTCCCTGGGGTTGCAGGTGCTGGGGTGCTACACGCTCTGGCGCATGCTCAAGAGCATCTGAGGAGGCCGGCATGCCCCTGATGTACGGATTGATGGCGGTGATCCTGGCCCTGGCGGCGATCCTCCTGCTGCTCTCGCAGAGCCGCACGGCCGGTCGTGAACAGCGCCTGATCGAGCAGCGCCTGGGGGGCGATGCAACGCCGCACGGCGCGGGCCAGCGCATGGCGCGGGCGTTCGATCGGATGAGCGAGAGTGGCCTGGGTCGGCGCCTGCAGCTGCGCGATGAGGAAGTCCGGCTGCTGCTCAACCAGGCCGGCTGGTCCGGCAGTACGCCGCGGCGCATCTACCTGATGTCGATATTCCTGGTTCCCTTGCTGTTCGTGGCCATCGTACTGGTGGTCCTGGCCACGCCGGGGCACGCCCATACCTCGCCGCTGCTGCCATTGTCCTTCGCTGCCGGGATCGGTTTCCTGCTGCCCAAGCGGGTGCTGGCCTACTTCGCCGGCAAGCGCCGTCAGCGTCTGGCGGACGAGGTGATCCTGTTCATCCAGCTGATCCGCATCCTTTTCGACTCCGGTCTCACGGTGGAGCAGAGCCTGAGGGTCGTCAGCCGGGAAGGGCGGAGCATCGTGCCGGTGCTGGTCGAAGAGCTCGACGGTGTGCTGGCGCATGCCGAAAGCGGCCTGGACCTGGCGGATGAGCTGGAGCTGCTTAGCAAGCGCCTGGCGGTGGGGGAACTGAGCGACTGCTGCAACGTGCTGCGCCAGATGCTGCGCCAGGGCGGCAGTGCTCGCGGGTCGCTGCTGACGCTCAAGCAATTGTTCGAGGATCGCCGCCTGACCGGCCTGCAGGAAAAGGTCAGCAAGATGTCGGCGAAGATGAGCCTGGTGATGATGACGCTGCTGTTTCCGGCGCTGCTGATCATCCTCGCCGGGCCCGGCTTCCTCGCGATCACCAAGGCCCTGGGGAGAATGGGATGAGAAACGCGTGCTTGATCGGCCTGCTGGGCCTGACCCTTGGCGGTTGCGCCAACTTCGACAGCCTGGGGGGCGGGCCGAGCGTCGGGCAGAACTGCGACGAGAAGCTCGGCCAGGCGGTGGAGCTGCAGCTCAACCTGGCCCGCGAGATGCTGGACAACGGCCGCGCCCACGCCGCCCTGGCCAACCTGGAAACCCTGCCGCCGAACTCGCTGGAAGTGCGCGAAAGCAAGGCGCTGGCCCTGCGCCGTATCGGTGATCCCAAGGCGCGCATCGTCTACGAAGGGCTACTGGGCACTTGCAAGTCCGCCGAGGCCCATCATGGCCTGGGCCAGATCGCCATGCGCGGCGGCAATACCGTGGAAGCCGAGCGCGAGCTGCGTGAAGCGGCGCGCCTGCAGCCCACCGACAGCGCGCTGCGCAACGACCTGGGTTACGTCCTGCTGCGGCGCGGTGAGCTGGAGAAGGCGCGCTTCGAGTTCATCACCGCCATGGAACTGAACGAACACGACAAGCTGCCGGCCACCAACCTGCTCAGCGTCATGTTCATCCAGGGTGAGAACAGCGAGGCCAGCCGGTTGATCCAGAGCGTAGGGTTGTCCGCCGATCAGGTCCGCGCGGCCCAGGACCAGGCGAAGGACCTGCGCCCGGCAAGCCCCGCCAGCCCGGCCAGCCAGCCGGCGGTGCAGGCCGAAAGCGTGAGTTACGTGGACGATGCGGTGGAAGACGCGCACCCCGCGCTGGTCGAGTCGACTCCGGCGGTGGCGCGGGACGCCAAGCTGCTGGTCAAGGCCCGCTGAGGTGGGCAGGGAGGGAAGGATGAAGACATGGATTCTGGCCGGCGCACTGCTGGCGACGCCGATGCTGGCCCAGGCGGTGGAGACCACCCACACCGAAGCCGGCACCACCGCTCGTGACCAGCAGGAAGTGCTGACCTGGCTGGACCTGCAGAGCAGCGGCAAGGCCGCCTCGGCCCACCGGCAGAGCGCCACACCGGCCGAGCGCGATCGCGCCTACCAGCGCTACCTGAAGAGCTATACCCACGAGATTCCCGAGTACCTGCTCGACGACAACAACGGCTTCAGCACCGACAAGAACTGATCCCTTCCGGAGGCTGCCATGGGACGTGAAAGGCAGCGAGGCGCAATCGGCGTCATGGCGGCGGGAACGCTGCTGCTGGCGCTGATCTGCCTGGCCCTGGTGATCGACACCGGGCGCCTGTACTTCGAACAACGCAAGCTGCAGCGTGTGGCGGACATGGCGGCACTGGAAGCCGCCACCCAGGGCGGTATGTGCGGCTCGCAGCTGGCCGCCGACATTCAGGGCTATGTCACCGCCAGCGCGGCGAAGAACGGCTTCGTGCCCGGCACCGGCGACACCCTGGTGGGGACGCTGGGCAGTGTCAGCTTTTCTGCCGGTTACGGCAGTGCCGATTCCCAGCGGGTTTTCAGCGCTGGCGGCAACCTGGCGGATTCCGTTCGCGTGCAGGCTACCCACAGCGTTCCCTCCAGCCTGGTGCTCAACGTCGCCAGTCTGTTCAGCGGTGCCTCGAGCACTACGGTGATCAGTGCCCAGGCCGTGGCACGGCGTTCGGCGATGGCGGGAATCTCCGCGGGTAGCGGTGTGCTGAGCCTGGATTCGAGCAACTCGCCGTTGCTCAATGCCCTGCTCGGCGGGCTGCTGGGCACCAACCTCAACCTGGACGTGGTGACCTACCAGGGGATCGCCGGGGCCAACGTCTCGCTGCTTGCCCTGAGCCAGCAACTCAAGGCCGCTGGGGTGAACCTCGAACTGGGCAAGATCGACAGCCTGCTGGGCGCCAACGTCACCGCTGCGCAGTTGCTCCAGGCCATGGTCAACGCGGCGGACTCCTCACAACTGGCCGGGGTGAATACGGCGCTGCTGCGTACGGCACTGGCCACCATCAACGTGCCGACGGCGCAGCTGACGCTGGGGCAGATTCTCAGCGTGGTGGCGCCGGACAGTGTGCGCGATACGGCATTGAATGCGGGAGTGAATCTGTTCGACCTGCTGATGGCGACGGCGTTGGTAGCGAACCAGAAGCATGCGGTGGCAGTGCCTGCGCAGAAACTCTCCATTCCGGGCCTTGCCACCCAGACGCTCAGTCTGTCGGTTATCTCGCCGCCACAGATCGCCATCGGCTATCCCGGCAAGAACAGCAACGGCACCTGGCGGACGCAGGCCACGTCGACTCAGATAAGCCTCACGGCTGCGGTGCATGTCGATCTGCTGAATCTGAATCTGGTGACGACCGACGTGGCGTTGCAAGTCGACGTCGCCAAGGGTACTGCGGCGCTGGAGAGCATCAATTGTGGTGGGGTAGGGAAGCCGGTGGAGGTCGATATCCAGGCCAAGCCTGGGATCGCCAATCTGACCTTGAACGCCAGCGTCGGGTTATTCCCCGGTGCGAATGACAAGCTCAAGCTGGTCGACCTGAGCAACGGCAATCAGGCAACTTCGTTCGCTGCCGGGGGAGAACAGCAGATTGTGTTTGACGTGGCATCGCCTGCCGAGCTGCCCAGTGCCGCCAAGCGCGTGCAGAGCCCGCTGGGTGCGTCGCTGGCCGCCGGTACGGCGAATCTGGCGAAGAATCTCAAGGTCACTGTCACCCTGCCCCCCAGCCTGACTTGCGACCTTCCGCTGGTGGGGTGGCTGCTATGCCCGCTGGGGCAGTTGGTCAACAGTGTCTCGAGCACTCTGATCAATTCCGCGCTGGGGATCGGTAACTTGCTGACAGGTGCCTTGGCGAGTGTCGTGAATCTGCTGGCGACCGCGCTGATAGACCCGCTGCTCAAGCTCCTGGGCATCCAGACCGGCATCCTCGACGTGCGCCTCATCGACCTCCAGACCGGCGGCGCGGAGCTGCTGATCTGAAGGCCGGTGGAGGTGGCGGCGGGCTCAGTGCACCGCGCTGCTCTGCGAGGCGCTGGGGGAGATGGCGAGGGCGAGCTGGGTGCGGTTGTGCATGTGCATCAGCCGCAGCACCTGGGAGACATAGAGCTTCACGGTGTTCTCGGTGATCCCCAGGTCATAGGCGATCTGGTAGTTGGTCAGCCCCTTGCTCACCAGGCGCGCCACTGCCTGCTGGCGCGGCGAGAGCTTGTTGAACAGCGGGTTGTTCACCACCGGCGTCATCTGCTCGGCGTTGCTCGGTGCTGCGCTGGCCGCAGGCTCGGGCTGTTCCTGCTTGAGCACGCTGCTGCTGGCCGGTTGGCCGCCGCCGCCATGGACCTCGTACTTGATCTTGTGGATATCCCGCGAGATCGAGTTGAGCGATTCGGCGAGGTACTCCAGGCGCTGGTTCACATGGCTCAGGCTGAGCTGGCTGCGGATGCGCTCATGCAGGCGCGCCTCCAGGCGTTCCAGGCCCTTGAGCAGGTCCATCGGCGCCACTGGCTTCTGGTAGTAATCGGCGACTCCGACGCGCATGGCCTCGATCACTTCCTGGCTGCCTTGCTGGCCGGTGAGGATGATGGTCTCGAAGAACCGCGTCGCGCCGGCCACGTCCTTGAGCGCCTCGACCACGCGGATGCCGTTGTCGCGACCCAGGCCCAGGTCGCAGATCACCAGGCCGATCGAGGCGTCATCGCGGAATTTCTGCAGGGCGCTGTCCTTGCTGTCGCTGACCACGCAGCGGTAGCCGCTGTTCTCCAGCAGTTCGGAAAGCTCCGCAGTGACCTGAGGCTCGTCATCGATGACCAGCACGCTGAAACGGCGATTGGCCGTTTTTTCCATGACTGCACGCTCCTTGAAAGATTACTTCCATTATTTTTATCGTCCGGCCGTTCAATTACCGTAGCCGGATCGTCCCATCAGGCGATGGATGGTATTAACCCTTAGCATATAGTCGTTAAGTTTGGACTCTGCCAATTGTCGGAATCATTTTTATTTGAGGAGCGACAGGGTCGTCAGAAGACCGGCGAACAGTGCGAAGATGAAGGGAAATGACTTGAATCTTGACGGTTGCAGTTTGGTTAATTGCGATTTGCAATTAGCCGGTACTTTATCCGAATCAATCAAAAGTTTGCTGGCGAACATCAGCACCACACAGAACAGGCAGGCCAGCGCCAGGGTGTAGAGCACCGTCAGCGGGTCGCTGGCCAGGCCCAGGGCGATCAGTATTTTCACGTCGGCGGCGCCCAGCTTCCCCAGCCAGTAACCCGGCACGCTGAGCAGCGCCGCCAGCAACGCGGCGACCCCCGCGGCAAGCGGCGCATAGCCTGTCAGCGTATGGCCCGTGACCAGCAGGAACAGCAGGGCCGCCAGCGCCCCGCCCAGCGTCAGCCAGTTGCTGACCCGCAGCCGGGTGAGGTCCTGGCTGGCACAGACGGCGAACCAGCCCAGCAGGCAGAGTTTGAACAGCATCGAGAATGTCCTTATCCCGGCACGGCGACTTCGAAGCAGGTTAGTGGAGTTTTAAGGTATCCCCCACTTCAGCGCCATATTGCAATTGAAGCCATGGGTAATCGAGTTTGGCTCGCAAGGTTATTCCGATAGGCCATGAGGGCGAATCCTGGAAGAGCGCCTAGTATTGCTGGAGAACGGTGTTTATCCGACGGCGAGTATCTTCAGTAAAGTTCCGCTGTGCCGACAAGTTGAACGATCATTCAAGTTGCAAGTTGGTCCGGGAGTATTTCGCATGAACGGAGTCGGCGGGCGTGGCACTCAACGAGGCGCGGTGGCTATCGAGTTCGCTGCCGTATTCGTGCTGTTCTTCGCAGTTCTCTACGGACTGCTCGGTTATTGCGTGCCCCTGCTGATGCTGCAGTCGTTCAACGATGCGGCTGCGGCGGGGGCGCGAGTGGCCGTCTCGGTGAACCCCCAGGCACCGGGCGGCTACAACGCCGCGCTCAAGGCTGCCGTGGACAGCGCCGTGACCGAGCGTCTGAGCTGGATGCCCGCGAGCTGGCGCAACGGCTGCTACGGCGGGCAATTCATGGCCACGCCCACCACGGAGTCTGTTTCGGGTCGTGACTACACCCGCGTGCAGGTGTGCGTCAGTTACCCCTACGCCACCTCGCCCATCGTCCCGCTGCTGACCCTGCCGGGAATCGGCACGGTACCGCGCCTGCCCGACGTGCTCAGCGGCACCGCCAGCGTCCTGCTCTGAGGTACTGGATGTTCGATTTCTGGCGCTCCAGGCCTCGCGGCCAGCATGAGATGAATGACAACCCGGTGCCGAGCCGGCCACTGGCGGCACGCAGACGTCCGGCACTGCCGGTGGAAGAACTGACCGAGCCCGTAGTGACCGGCCACTGGGACCTGTGGCTGGAGCTGGACAGCCGCGATCGCGTCATCGCCCGTGGCGGCAGCCAGGCGCACCGTCTGCTCCCGCCGGTGCCGGGCAACGGCGACCTGCCTGGGCTGGGTGACTATCTGGACCGGCGCATTCCCGGTGGCATGCAGGTGTCCAGTCTGCGCGGGGGTGAACGGCTCGACCTGGTGCTGCGCAGCACCGGCGACCTGCCGCTGGTCTGCCGCTTCCAGGCGGTCCTGCAGGCCAACGAGCACTGCCTGCTGCTGGGCACGGACATCTCCGACCTGAACTGGCAGTCCGACAGCCAGCAACACAAGCTGCAATGCCTGAACCTCAGCAAACTGCTGCTGGCGCGCCTGCGCCACAGCTCGCAACGCCGCCTCGGCGAGGCCGTCGGTGAAGTGCTGGAGGCGTTCTGCAGCAACTTCCACATGCGTAGCATGGCCCTGTTGCTGGAGGCGCCGGACCAGAGCCTGCGGGTCTTTGCCTGCTACGTACAGCCCGGTTTCGACAGCCTGCTACGGGAAAACCTGGCCCTGCCCGGCGATGAACTGCGGGCCGCCAGCGGTGCCTGCCTGCTGGGGGCCGATGACAACCCATCGGAGCTGCTGCGTACCTTGTGCTGCGCCCAGCTCTACCTGATTCCGGCCCCTGTGCGCGGTGGGCGGCTGGCCGGGTTGCTGGCCGAACCGATGGAGCATAGCGCCAGCTGGCCGGGGCTGGCGCCGAGCGACTGGCAGTACCTGGCGGAAATCCTCACCAATCTCGTTCACGAACGCACCGAACTGCACAGCCTGCGCGACAGCAGCCGGCGCCTGAATCTGCTGCAGGATATGGTGGGCGGTGGCTGGTGGCGCTTGCGCGTCGACGAGGGCCTGTTCGAACTGTCACCAGCGGTGGCGGCGAGCCTGGGGTTGCCCGGTGGGCAGCTGCAGCTGGCGTTGACCGACCTGCTGAGCCAGTTGCACCCCGCCGACGCCGACGAACTCAGCCTGCGCCTGCGCAACCTGCAACCGGGTGGGCGGCTGGTCCAGGACCTGCGCCTGCGCGGTGCTTCTTCCGCTCAGACGCGGCGCTGGCTGCGCCTGCAGGGCCGGCGCCAGGCACGCGCTGGCGACCAGTTGATGGACGGTGTGCTGCTGGATATCAGCGAAGGCAAGTTGCAGGAAGATCAGGCGCTGGCCGCCCACGCCCGGCTGCGCAACCTGATCGACAGCGCGCCGGTGGTGATCTACGTGCAGCGCGTGGAGGAGGGCCACCTGATCCCCGAGTTCTACAGCGAGAGCGCCGGCAACCTGCTCGGCCTCGACCTGCAGGGCCAGAACTGGCAGGCGCTGGCCGAGCGGGTGCACCCCGAAGACCTGGAGACTTTTCTCGATCGTGGCCGCGAGCTGCTGCGCGAAGGCCGCGTGCGCACCGAGTACCGCCTGTGCGACAGCGCTGGAGAGTGGCACTGGCTGTACGACGAGGCCAAGCTGCTGCGCGACATCCAGGGCATCCCGCAGGAGGCCGTCGGCCTCTGGCTGGATGTCACCGAGCAGCACCTGGCCGCACTGCAGATCGCCGAAAGCGAGGAGCGCTATCGCGTGCTGGTCGAGGACTCCCCGGCGCTGATCTGCCGCTATGACCCCGGCCTGCAGCTGACCTTCATCAACCACACCTTTGCCCAGGTGCTCGGTGAACCGGTGGACGCGCTGCTCGGTCGGCGGCTCGACGAGTGGCTCTCGGAGCAGGATTGCAGCGCCCTGCGCGCGCGCCTGGTGGGCGGCGGCAAGGGGGCGGTGGACGATTCCTGGGAGTTGCGCTTCTGCCTCCCCGGCCAGCGCAACCTCTGGCTGATCTGGTCGGACCGGCCGTTGCTGGATGCCGAGGGGCGGCTGGTGGAAATCCAGGCCGTGGGCCGCGACAACACCGCCGTGCGCCACGCCCAGCAGCAGCTGGCCCAGGGTGCGAAGATGGCCAGCCTGGGCGAGATGGTCAGCGGCATGGCGCATGAGATGAAGCAGCCGCTGCACGTCATGCGTATGTCCCTGTACAACGCCCGGCAGAAGCTGGGCGAGCCCGAATACCTGAAGGAAAAGCTCGAGCGTGCGGACGCGCAGATCGACCGTCTTTCGCGCGTGATCAGCCACATGGGGGTGTTCAGTCGCAAGTCGGAGCTGGAGGCCGCGCCCTTCGATCCCTACGACGCCTGCGAAGGCGCCGTTGCCTTGCTGGGCGAGAGCCTCACGCAGCAGGGCATCACCCTGGAATGCCGGCCGCCGGCGCAACGGGTGGTGGTGCGTGGCTATGCCGACCAGTTGGAGCAGGTGCTGATCAACCTGCTGGCCAACGCCCGTGACGCTCTGCTGGGACGAGGAGAAGAGGGCGCGCGCTGGGTCGGCGTGTCGCAGGAACCCTGCACGGACCCCGGCTGGGTGGAGCTGCATGTGCGTGACAATGCTGGCGGCATCGACCCGGCGGTGATCGAGCGCATCTTCGAGGCCTTCTTCACCACCAAGCCCATCGGCAAGGGCACGGGGCTGGGACTGTCGGTGAGCCACGACCTGATCCGCAACATGGGCGGCAGCCTGTCTGTGGATAACTTCAAGGGCGGCGCGCGTTTCGTCATCCGCCTGCCGAGGCAGGCCATGACGGTTTGAGCGTCCGGAAATGAAAAACGCCTGCATCTGCAGGCGTTTTTCGTGGTGCGCGGCGCGGGATCAGCCGATGAAGCGCGAGGACAGCCAGAACAGGCCGGCGGACAGCGCGATCGACACGGGCAGGGTCAGCACCCAGGCCATGAGGATGTTGCGGATCGTGCTGCCTTGCAGGCCGCTGCGGTTCGCCACCATGGTGCCCGCCACGCCCGAGGACAACACGTGGGTCGTGGACACAGGCAGGCTGTAGATGTTGGCCATGCCGATGGCGGCGGTCGCGGTGAGCTGGGCAGCGATGCCCTGGGCATAGGTCATGCCCTGCTTGCCGATCTTCTCGCCGACGGTGAGCACCACGCGCTTCCAGCCGACCATGGTGCCGATGCCCAGGGCCAGGGCCACCGCGATGATCACCCAGAAGGGCGCGTATTCGGTGGTGCTGGTCAGGTCCTTGCGCAGCTTCTCGAGGTCCGCCTTCTCGCGGGACGGCAGCTCGGACAGCTTGCCGACCTTCTTCGCGGTGTCGTCCAGGCACAGCAGGTAGCGACGTACCTGCACGCGCTCGTCGTCGTTCAGGTCGTTGTAGCTGGAAACGCCGTGCAGGTCGCTCAGCAGGCCCTTGAGGGTCGCTTCGGTCTGCTTCGGCTCGCAGCGGTACAGGTCAGGCATGTCCGCGTCGCCGGCCTTGCCCAGTGCGAGCATCTCGCCGAGGGTGTCGGAGTGGCGGTTGTAGAACTGCTGCAGGTGGATGGCGGCGTCGCGGGTGCGTTCGATCTGGTAGGTGGTGCTGTTCAGGTCGAGGACGAACTTCGCCGGGACGATGCCGATCAGCACCAGCATGATCAGGCCGATGCCCTTCTGGCCGTCGTTGGAGCCGTGCACGAAGCTCACGGTCATGGCCGAGATCACCAGCACCAGGCGGTTCCAGAACGGCGGGTGCTTCTTCTCGTCGACGTCGCGGCGGGTTTCCGGGGTCTTGTGCATCTTCGACAGCGGGTACAGCCATTTCAGGCCGATCAGCAGGGCGCCGGCGACGATGAAGCCGGCCAGCGGCGAGAAGATCAGCGACAGGCCGATGTCGATGGCCTTGCCCCAGTTGATCCCGTCGGCCACCGGTACGCCGTTGATCAGCGCATTCGCCAGGCCAACGCCGAGGATCGAGCCGATCAGGGTGTGCGAGCTGGAAGCCGGGATACCGAAGTACCAGGTGCCCAGGTTCCAGGTGATGGCCGCGGCGAGCAGCGAGAACACCATGGCCAGACCGTGGCCGGTGTTCACATTGATCAGCAGCTCCACCGGCAGCAGGTGGACGATCGCGTAGGCGACGCCGACGCCACCGAGCAACACGCCGAGGAAGTTGAAGATGCCGGAGAGGATCACCGCGCGGTACGGGGACATGGCCTTGGTATAGATGACCGTGGCCACCGCGTTGGCGGTGTCGTGGAAGCCGTTGATGAACTCGAACGCCAGGACGAATGTGAGTGCCAGCACCAGGCTGATACCCACCCAGAGATCGAGTCCGCTGAAGAGATCGAACATGAAAATTCTATGACCGGTCGGAGACGGGGCGGCGATTATGCCAGAAGCTTGGAGCACCGTATTTAGCCTGGAACGGTTTCTCCAATTTGCGCGACGCCTCGTCGCACGGCGCTTTCAGGCAGGGTGGAAAAAGTTTGCAATGCTTCCACGCGGGCCGCCGGCCCATCGGATGAGTGTTTGCAGGCCAACTGGCGGGCTCCCCCACGGAGCGCTGCTCGCCCATCGCATCAAGACTTTCCCACAACAGATTCGGGTGGGTCTTTCAGTCTGGGGCCGTACCTGCGCTTTAAACGGAAGCGCCTTCCTGATCCTTTTTCTGTCGTTCTTCTTCGATTCTTTCCAGTTCCCGGTCGAAGGCCTTGTCCTGCACGCTGGGTCGCTTGCGCCAGGGTTTCTTGCCGGGTTCGGGCTGGGCGGCATAAAGGGTCACTTCGCCGCCCTGTTCATCCTTGAAACGTTGCTCCTGGCGCTCCAGTTCCGCGCGCAGTTCGTCTTTGGTCACGATGGTTCCTGATGACTTGAAGCTGATGACTTGAAGAGGGTGACTGGCAGCTGACGGCGATGGGCCTTTCGCTGGCTGTCGACGTCCCGCCCGGGCGATGCCCTGAAAGTGTAGACGCTCAGCCTGTACTGGCGTGCCGGCTGCAAAACCGGCGCGGATTATAACCTTTCGCGGGGGGAGGCCGGACGGGGATCGCCGACGGACGGTTTCAGCCCGCTGCTGGCGCGGGCTGAACTCACCTCAGCCGGTGCGGCTGAGGTTCAGTTCACCGATCTTTTCCAGGCGGGCGCGGACGATGTTGCGGCTGATGCCCAGCAAGCGGCCGGTCTGCAGCTGGTTGCCATGGCAGAAGTGGTAGGCGGTGCGGAACAGCACTTCCTCGACGTGCTCGTAGAGGTCGGGCTTGTTGCTTTCGAACAGCTCCAGCAGCGCCTGCTCCAGGGTGGCCTCGACGCGGGGCGTCAGGGCGTGGGGGAAGGTTTCGTGGCGCAGCGAGTCGTGGCGTGGCGCGGACGGCAGCTCGGCGAGTTGCAGGTCGCCTGGCTGCACCTGCTGGTTGCGGCACACCAGCAGGGCGTGGTGGATGGCGTTCTCCAGCTCGCGGATATTGCCCGGCCAGGTGTGACCCAGCAGCTTGCGTTCGGCCTCGGGGCTCAGGGATGCGCGGTTGTAGCCCAGGCGCTGGCAGTGCTCTTCGAGGAAGAACTCGGCCAGCGGCAGGATGTCACCGGGACGCTCGCGCAGCGGGGGCAGGCGGATGGTGGCGACGTGCAGGCGGTAGAACAGGTCCTCGCGGAAATGCCCGGCCACCACGGCGTCGGCCAGGTTGACGTTGGTGGCGGCGACCACCCGCACGTTGATCGGCACTGGTGTGCGCGAGCCCAGGCGTACCACCTCGCGCTCCTGCAGCACGCGCAACAGTTTCACCTGCATGTTCAGCGGCAGGTCACCGATCTCGTCGAGGAACAGGGTGCCGCCATTGGCCGACTCGAACCAACCGGCCTTGCTGGTCGTGGCGCCGGTGTAGGCGCCTTTCTCGTGGCCGAACAGCTCGCTCTCCACCAGTGTCTCGGAGAACGCACCGCAGTTCACCGCCACGAAGGGCGCGCCGCTGCGGCGGCTGAGCTTGTGGATATGTCGCGCGACCAGCTCCTTGCCGGTACCGGTCTCGCCGATGATCAATGCGTTGGCCTCGCTCGGGGCCAGGCGCTCGATGCGGTTGAGCAGCTCCTGCGAGCGCGGGTCCTTGAACACCAGCACCGTGGCGCGGACCGACTTGGTTTGCTCGCGGGCATTGGGAAGGGTCAACAGCGACATGGCAGGTTCCTGGCGTACCGAATGGGTGGCAGCGCCATACTGCGGTATTTTTGATATTTCAAAAAATTATCAATTCGAATTTATATATAACTGGTTTTCTTTTTCGCCTCGCGCAAGCCATCACGGGCCGCGCGGGATGAAGTGCAGCATCGCGGCGCAGCCCTCGCGAATGCTGGGCTGCGAGCTACGCTCAGAGTGGAAATTCCATCCTGGGAGACCACTCCATGACCACCGTTCGGATTCCGCTGCTCGTCCTGGCTCTGCTTTTTTCGGCGCAAGGCTTTGCCGCCACCGCCGCGCAGACCGCGCAGCAGGAGAAGATGAAAACCTGTAACGCCGATGCCACCACCAAGGCGCTCAAGGGTGATGAGCGCAAGGCGTTCATGAGCACCTGCCTGAAGGCTGGCGGGGGCGAAACCAAGGCGACGACGGCGCAGCAGGAAAAGATGAAGACCTGCAACGCCGATGCGACGAAGAAGGCGCTCAAGGGTGATGAACGCAAGGCGTTCATGAGCACCTGTCTGAAGAAGTGAGGATGGAGCGCGGCAGGGCCGCGCGGGGCACGAAAAAGGGCAGCCATGGCTGCCCTTTTTCATTGGGTCTTTTTCACCGGTCCGCCATTACAGGCCCGAGAAGACCAGCCAGGCCGCGGCCAGGGCGTAGAGGACGATCACCGCATCCATGCGCAGCGCAGGCGGGAGTCGCCGCACGAGGTTCATTTCTTGGCCACCGCGGACCAGAAGCCCTGGGCATTGCGGAAGGGCTGCCGTGCCATCTGTTCGGGACGGGTGATGCCATCGGCACGCAGGGCGTTGACGAGGGCGGAAAAGGACTTGGCGCTGTAGCTCATGATCGGGCTCCCGATGCTTTCTCTCCTTGGGGTGGAGCTATGAAAACACCCGGGCCACTATCGACGGAAATGGATCGTCTTAAGGGTGACCATCGATGAAATTGATGGAAGGCCAGGTCAGTTCTAGCTGGCTCCTGAAATGCCGCGCCTCGCCGGTGAGCGGGTCGATGAACTCCAGTTGCCGGGCCAGCAGCTTCAGCGGCTTGTCGAAGTCTTCCGGCGGCCGCTCGCCGCGTGGTGGGAGCGTCGGGTAGAGCGGGTCGAAGCACAGCGCCGCGCCCAGGCCCGACATGTGCACGCGCAACTGGTGACGTTTGCCGGACACCGGATGCAATCCATAGCGCCACAGCTCGCCGCGCTGCTCCAGCACCTCGATGCGCGTTTCGCTGTTGGGCTCACCGTCCACTTCCTGCATGCGGATGAAGGGATCGCCCTCGACCATCCGCGAGCGATGCACCAGCGGGAACGCCCGTTGCGGCAGCGCCGGGGCAATGGCTTCGTACAGCTTGTCGATTCGCCGCTCGCGGAACAGCGCCTGGTAGGCATCGCGGTTGGTCGGGTTGGCGGAGAACAGCACCAGCCCGGCGGTGAGCCGGTCGATGCGGTGCAGCGGCACCAGCTGCGGGTTGTCCAGGCGCCTGGTGAGGCGGGCGAGGAGGGTTTCCTCGACGTACTGCCCGGCGGGCGTCACCGGCAGGAAGTGCGGCTTGTCCGCCACCACCAGGTGTTCGTCGGCATACAGGATGCTCTCCTGGAAGGGGATCGGCGTTTCCTGCGGCACCTCGCGGAAGTAATGGATGCGCAGTGCTTCGCGGTAAGGATGCTCGGGCCCGATGGGCTGGCCGTCGTTGTCCAGCACCTTGCCGCGCGCCATGCGGTCCAGCCAGGTGTCGCGGCTGATTGCCGGGAAGCGCGCGCACAGGCAGTCGAGCACCGTCGTCCAGGGGCCGGCGGGCAGGTGCAGGATGCTGGCGCGTTGCTGGGCGGTGGAGAAGCGGGAGCTGGACATGCAGGCAGGCGACCGGGTTCGACAGGCTGCGCATTAGGCCGTAGCGGCGTGGCGGCCGTCAAAGCCGCCGCGACTTCCGGGCTTTTAATGGGCCGTCCTCAGGCGGGAATCGGGTTGATCTCCACGGTGATGTGCGCCAGTTCTTCGTGGACCTGCAGGCGCTGGCGCACCAGCTCGGGCGTCAGGCCGCCGCTGCTGGCGAGGCTGAGGATGCAGGCGTAGCGCGACTTGCCCACGCGCCACAGGTGCAGGTCGGTGATGTGCGCCGGATTGGGCAGCTCGGCGACCACCTCGCGGATTTCCTCCACCACCGGGTCGTTCATCTCCGCATCCAGCAGCACCCGGCCGCTCTGCTTGAGCAGGCCGACCGACCAGATGGCCACCAGCACCGCACCGACCATGCCCATCAGCGGGTCGAGCCAGGCGGCGCCCCAGATCAGGCCGCCGATCAGCGCGATGATCGCCGCCACCGAGGTGGCGGCGTCGGCCAGCACGTGGAGATAGGCCGCGCGCAGGTTCAGGTCGTGACCATGGGCGTGATGGTCATGGCCGTGGTGATGGTCATGACCATGCTGGTGATCGTGGCCATGGTGATGGTGCTCGCCGCGCAGCAGCCAGGCGCAGGCCAGGTTCACCAGCAGGCCGATGACTGCGATGGCGATGGCCTGCCGGTAATGGATCGGTGAAGGGGAGAGCAGCCGTGCGACGGACTCGAACATCATCAGCGCCGCCACGCCCAGCAACAGGATGGCGCTGGTGTAGCTGGCGAGAATCTCGATCTTGAAGGTACCGAAGGCGAAGCGCGCGTCGCCCTTGAAGCGCCGCGCCGCCACGTAGGCGAAGAACGCCAGCCCCAGCGCCAGGGCGTGGGAACTCATGTGCCAGCCGTCGGCGAGCAGCGCCATGGAGTTGAAGATCCAGCCGCCGGCGATTTCCACCACCATCATCACGACGGTCAGCAGCGCGGCGCGCAGGGTGTTGCGTTCGGCCAGGGGGTTGCCTTCGTGGAACTGGTGGTCGTGGCGACCGTCTTGCGGGTGGGCGGCGTGCTGCATGATGATGGTCCACAGAATCAGTCTGGATACTATACCCCAGTATACCTTTGGAGTTTTGACGTGGGACATACCATCAAGGACCAGAAGAAGCTGCTGACCCGGGTGCGGCGCATCAAGGGCCAGAGCGAAGCACTGGAACGGGCGCTGGAGGCGGGTAGCGAATGTGCAGCGATCCTGCAGCAGATCGCCGCGATCCGCGGCGCGGTGAACGGCCTGATGGCCGAAGTGCTCGAAGGCCACCTGCGCGATCACCTGGGCGCCGAAGACCGCACCGCGGCGCAGCGCCACGAAGACCTGGAACAGGTCATGGGCGTGCTGCGCTCCTATCTGAAGTGACGAACGGGCGGGGGATCAGTTGGACAGGCGCACCGCCAACTCGTCGGCTTCCTCGGTCCAGTCCGAATCCTGCTGCAGCGCCTCGCGCAGGAACTGCGACTGGGCGGCGTTCCAGAACGGCGCGTCCGGCAGTTTCTGGCCCTCGGCGAGGCGGTGGCTGCCGAGGAAGGTATCGATGTCCTTGCGCCCGTCGGGCAGCCCCAGTTGCTTGAACAGGGCGCTCAGGCTGTGCTGGCTGGTATCCATGACTATCTCCTGGGTTGAAGTGGAGCGCGCCGCCACGGCGCGCAGCAATGCAACAACTATAGGAGCATCGGCCGGCGAGCAAGGTTCGGATTGGCAATCGCGGCGGAAATAGATAGCCTGCTTTCAATCGTCCCCGCACACGCTCCGCCACCCACCGTCAGGCCCGTCCATGAGCTCGTCCGAGCAGCGAAACGCCGCCGTTACCCTGCGCATCCTCGCGACCGTCTTCTTCACCTTCGTCCTGTTCCTGAGCATCGGCCTGCTGCTGCCGGTGCTGCCCGGCTTCGTCCACGAAGGCCTGGGCTACTCGACAGTGATCGCCGGCGTGGTGATCGGCCTGCAGTACATTGCCACCCTGCTGTCCCGCCCGCTGGCGGGCTACGTGGCCGATACCTGCGGGGCCAAGCGCGCCGTGCTCTACGGCCTGGGCGTTCTGGGCGCCGGCGGTGTGCTGGTGCTGGCGTCCACCAGCTTCGCGTCCGTGACCTGGCTGAGCCTGACCTTGCTGCTCGGCAGCCGCCTGCTGTTCGGCCTGGCGCAGGGACTGCTGGGGATTGGTACGGCGAGCTGGGGCATTGCGCTGGTGGGCACGCATAACACCGCCAAGGTGATTTCCTGGAACGGCATTGTCAGCTACGGCGGCATCGCCATCGGGGCGCCGCTGGGAGTCACCATGTCGGCCTCGCTGGGCCTGTGGAGCCTGGGGGTGAGTATCCTGGTACTCACCGCGCTGGGCTGGCTGGCAGCTCGAAGTCGGGAGGAGGTGCCGACCATTCCGGGCGTGCGCATGGCCTTCCATGCCGTGCTCGGCCGCGTGCTGCCCTACGGGATGTGCGTGATGCTCGGCTCCATCGGCTTCGGCACCCTGGCGACCTTCATCACCCTCTATTACGGCAGTCAGGGCTGGGCGAACCCGGCCTGGTGCCTGACGGCCTTCGGCGTCTGCTTCGTCGGTGCGCGGCTGATCTTCTCGGGCATGGTCAATCGCTTCGGCGGTTTCGCCGTCGCGGTTGTCTGTCTCGGCGTTGAAGTCTTCGGCCTGCTGCTGCTCTGGCAGGCGCCGGGGCCGGGTTTTGCGCTGCTGGGCGCGGCGCTCACCGGTTGCGGCCTGTCGCTGGTCTATCCATCGCTGGGTGTCGAGGCGGTGTTGCGCATCCCGGCCAGCAGCCGCAGTGCGGGACTGGGCGCCTACGCGCTGTTCTTCGACCTGGCGATGGGCATCGCCGGCCCGCTGATGGGGCTGGTTGCCGCCCGACATGGCTATGCGTCGATCTTCCTGGTCGCCGCCGGGCTGGCGCTCTGCGGCTTCGTCATTTGCTTCGGCCTGCTGCGCTTCACCCGGCAGCAGCACGAGGAGCTGCCGCGCGACTGACAGCCATGCGGGCAGCCGCAATCACCCATGATTTTCCATGCAGAGAGTTGAAGGACCGACCATGAATTTTTTCAAACGCCTTCTGGGCAAGGAAACCCCGCCGAGCCCTCCGGCTTCGCCATTCCAGGCATTCCTCGACCAATGCGTCGCCGAGTTGACCGCCAAGGCCGAGGTGCACGATGGCACCTGGCACCTTGGCGAGTGCTCGTGGAGTGTCGATCAGGACAGCGGAATCATCGAGTTCGCCCATCCCGAGGGTATGGTTGCGAGCTGCCCGGTGCAGATCATCGGCACCTACAACTCGGCCGATGGCACCTGGCTGTGGGGCTGGGAGCATCCCTCCGTCATGGCGCCCCTGCAGGAGCATGCCTTCGCCGTGCGCCAGTACGGCGAGGAGAACGGTATCGAGTTGCTCACCACGCAGAAGCTGGAGTGCAGTCAGGAGCAGGCCTGGGAATTCACCGCCTTGGCCTGCAAGCTGGGCGAGGCCCAGGGAGCCTATCGCGGCCCCGCTGGCAGCGCTTTCGTCTTCATGACCTTCGGCACCGTCACCCTGAGCAAGCCGCAGGCTCATTGACTCACATCGGCGGGAAGGCCTTGAAGACGTCCAGCGCTTCGGCCTGTTCCGCCCAGTCGCGTACTGCTGGGTAGCTTTCGGCCGGAATGTCCTCGGAGTGCAGCAGCTGCACGAAGGTCCAGGCCACGGCGATGCTCAGCCCGGCCTGATCCAGCGGCGCGCCGGCGTCCAGCGACATCTCGCGCAGCTCGCTTTCCAGTTGCGCCAGGGCCGCGTGCAACTGCTGGTCGACCCGCTCCTGCCAGGTGGCGAGCTGTTTGTCCTGCGGCCGCTGCTGCTCGTAGTAGCGCTGCACGGCCTTTTCCATGACCGCCAGGGCCAGGCCCAGCAAACGCGTGGCGCGTACCCGCGCGGCCGGCTCGGCGGGCATCAGGCTGTGCCCGGCCAGGTGTTCGAAGCAGTCGATGATCAGGGAGGAGTCCATCAGCACCTGGCCGTCGCCCAGGACCAGGCTCGGCGCCTTCACCACCGGGTTGATGCCGCGGAATTCCTCGTAGGTGCGGAACACCGACAGCGACTGGTGGCTGAACTCGATGCCGAGCAGGCGCAGGGTGATGGCGACGCGGCGCACGTAGGGCGAGTCGAGCATGCCGATCAGGTGCGGAAGCTTCTGTTGCATGGGTACATCCTGTTAGTGGAAATTGCATCGTGGCTGGTGCGGTTTTCGCGCGTTGGTCATGAATCTAGCGGCTTTGATCGCTGGGAAATAGCGACGATTAGTGACCGATTCGGTTAGGAAAACTTACATGAGCGCATTGCCACCGCTCTCCGCCCTGCGCAGTTTCGAGGCCGTTGCCCGGCTCGGCAGTGTGACCCTCGCCGCCAACGAACTGCATGTCACCCACTCGGCTATCAGCCAGCAGGTGCGCCAGCTGGAAAGCCTGCTGGGCATCACCCTGCTGCAGCGCGAGGGGCGAGGACTGCGCCTGAGCGAGGAAGGCCGCCTCTATGCCCTGCAGATTCGCGGCGCATTGCGCGACATCGCCGAGGCGACCCGCCTGGCCAAGGCGCGTCCGGGCGAGGATGAGCTGGTGGTGGCACTCACGCCGTCTTTCGGCCAGAAGTGGCTGCTTCCACGTCTGCCGGGCTTGCGCGCAAGTTATCCACAGTACCGCCTGCGCCTGCTGGCCAGCCTGGAAGTGATGGACCTGCGCCAGGGCCTGGCCGACGTGGCGATCCGCATCGGCCAGGGCCACTGGGAAGGGTTGGCGCAGGAATACCTGTTCGAGGATGAAGTGGTGGTCGTTGCCGCGCCCGACTTCAACGGTGGGCGTCTGCCCCGGACGCCTGCAGAAATCCTTCGCTGCCCGCGTGTCACCGGCTTCGAGTCCTGGCTGGGCTGGTGCCAGGCGGCTGGCGTAGCGGTGCCACAGGAGGCGGCGGAGTTCGTGGTGAACGACTCCAACCTGAGCATCGAGGCGGTGCGCATGGGGCAGGGAATCGGTCTCGAACGGCGCAGCCTGGTGGCCGGAGCGCTGGAAAGCGGCGAGCTGGTGGCGCTCAGCGATCTGCGCGTGCCGTACGGCTTCCCCTACTGGCTGGTGTGGCCCGAGCGCGAGGCAACCCAGGCCAAGGTGGCAGCGTTTGCCGGATGGTTGTCTGGCGAGGTCGCCAAGTATCTGCGCTCCATTGCCTGAGGCCAGTTGGGGGGCGTACTTCGTCCGCGATTGGCTCGAAGCGCAGTGAGCGGTGGGCGCTTGGTGCAGATCGATCCGGGGCCGGCGAGCACCAGCCCCGGTTGGCCTCAGAAGACCTCGTCGATGTAGTGGAACGGATAGTCGGGGCTCTTGTACTTGCCGATCCTGCCGCGCTTGGGCAGCTTCACTTCCTCGCGCGGGATTTCCTTGTACGGCACGTGCTTGAGGATGTGCTTGATGACGTTCAGGCGCACGCGCTTCTTGTCTTCGGACGGCGCCACGATCCAGGGCGCCCAGGGCGAGTCGGTAGCGGCGAACATCAGGTCGCGGGCGCGGGTGTATTCGTCCCACTTTGTAAAGGACTTCACGTCCATCGGCGACAGCTTCCAGATCTTGCGGCCGTCGGTGATGCGGTCTCTCAGGCGGCGCTCCTGCTCCTCGGGGCTGACCTCCAGCCAGAACTTCAGCACGATGATCCCCGACTCGGTGAGCATGCGCTCGAACATCGGGGTCACGGCGAGGAACTTGTCGGCCTGCTCCTCGGTGCAGAAGCCCATCACCCGCTCGACGCCGGCGCGGTTGTACCAGCTGCGGTCGAAGATCACCACCTCGCCGGCTGAAGGCAGGTGCTTGATGTAGCGCTGGGCGTAGAGCTGGGACTTCTCGCGCTCGGTGGGCGTGGGCAGCGCCACCACCCGGAACACTCGCGGGCTGACGCGCTCGGTGAGCGCCTTGATGGTGCCGCCCTTGCCGGCACCGTCGCGACCTTCGAAGACGATGCAGACCTTCAGGCCCTTGTGCACCACCCACTCCTGCAGCTTGACCAGTTCCACGGACAGTTTGCGCAGGTGTTCCTCGTACTCGCTGTTCTTCATCTTGCCTTGCGGTTCTACAGCCTGGCTCTTGGCTTTGCTCTTCTTGCCCATCTTGGTCTCCATGTAGGGGCGTCGGGGGTACCACTCCAGAGCATAGCGGTGGTTTGCCATCGAGCATCTGCGAAAGCGATCCGATATCCGTCGGACTTTGCTGCATACCAATCGGAAGTATCACCCAGCAGGGCGGCTTGTAAGCCGATCCCCCGGCGTGATGCTCACGACCAAACTGGCGCGCCTTTCATTCTGCGCGCGCAGGAGTGCGCCGCTTTCTCCCGCTCCGGAGCCCTCTCACTCATGCGCTGGAAAACCATTCGCAAGACCGGCCAACTGGCGCTGGCCGCGGCCCTGTTTCCCCGTCTCCACTGGCGCTGGTCGCGCTGCATCGCGCACATGCCTGTGCTGTCGGAGTCCTACAGGGGCGGCTTGCCTCCCGCCCGGAAGCACCGGCGAAAGTATCTGTGTCGCCACTGGAGCGTGCGGCGCCGGCTTGCTGCGCTGCTGGAGCACTATTCGCAGCTTCAGTGCCTGCCCGGCGGCTGGAGAGACAAGTTGCTGGCGCTGGGGACGGTACACCTCAGCCGGGTTCCGCTGAAAAGCGGGGACGCGCTGGAAGTGCTGCTGGAACCCTCGGATTTCTATCGCGAGGGGGAACTGGGCCTGTACCTGCGCAATGCCGACGGCGAGCGCCTGTACTCCCTGAGTTTCAGCCTCGGGAAGAATGGCCAGTTGCTGATCGGTGGGCTGCAGGGCCCTCGCACGACGATGGATGAAGGCACCGTCAAATGGTTGGGCAAGGAAATGTTCGGTCTGCGCCCCAAGAGCCTGCTGCTCACCGCTCTTTATACGCTGGGCGAGCAGATGGGTGGCCGCCGGTTGCTGGGCATCAGCGACGCCGCACACACCTGTTCGCACAAGCTCAAGTCCAGTTACGACGCCTTCTGGCTGGAGCTCCAGGGCAACCGCCACGACCGTCACTGGTACCGCCTGCCCGAACGCGAACCGGTGCGTGACATCGCCGAGGTGAAGAGCCAGCGGCGCAGCGAGTTTCGTCGCCGCGAAGCCTTGCGTGAAGAGATCGCCTGCTCCATCCGCAAAGTCTGGGAGCAGGGTGCCGTCGCCGCCTGAGCCGCCCTGTAAAAAACTGCCCCGCCCGCCCGCTTTTTTGGTGAAATGCCCGACATCCCCGGCGGGCGCTCCCAGTTGCCCGCTCCGCACCAGGAGACACGATGAGCGAGCAGCGACTGACCCCCGGCCTGATGGTGATCCACGGCAACCATCCGGAAGCGCTGCGCGATCTGCTAGTGCAGTGGATGAGCCTGCACCCGCTGGCGCCGCTGGAGAACGAAGTCATCCTGGTGCAGAGCAACGGCATCGCCCAGTGGCTGAAGCTGGCGCTGGGGCGTGACGTGGCGGACGGCGGCTGCGGCGTCACTGCCGCGCTGGACGTACAACTGCCCGCGCAATTCCTCTGGCGTGCCTACCGGGGGGCGCTGGGCCGCGATGAAATCCCCGAGGTCTCGGTGCTCGACAAGGGCCCGCTGACCTGGCGTCTGATGCGCCTGCTGCCCACGCTGCTGGAGCGCGACGAGTTCGCCACCCTGCAACGTTTTCTCGCCGACGACGCCGACCTGCGCAAGCGCCACCAGCTGGCCGAACGCCTGGCCGACCTGTTCGACCAGTACCAGGTCTACCGCGCCGACTGGCTGGAGGACTGGAGCCGCAGCGTCGATCAGCTGCGCCTGGCCAACGGCACAGTCCGCGAGCTGGAGGCCGATAATCGCTGGCAGGCTGCCCTGTGGCGCGTGCTGCTCGACGATGTCGGCACCGAAGGCCTGGCCACCAGCCGTGCCGGTGTGCACGGGCGCTTCATCGAGAAGCTGAAGGGCGCCGAAAACCTGCTGCCGAACCTGCCGCGTCGCGTGGTGGTATTCGGCATCTCCGCCATGCCCGCACAGACAGTGGAGGCCCTCGCGGTGCTGGCGCGCCACGCCCAGGTACTGCTCTGCGTGCACAACCCCTGCCGTCACCACTGGGCCGACATCGTTGCCGACAAGGACCTGCTGCGCCACGAATACCGTCGCCAGCGCCGTCGCGCCGGCACACCGGAGCTGCTCAGCGACGACCAGCAGCACCAGTACGCCCAGCCGCTGCTGGCTGCCTGGGGCAAGCAGGGCCGCGACTACATCAACCTGCTCGACCAGTACGACGATCCGGAAACCTACCGCGCGCGCCTGGGCGCAGTGAGCAACGGGCGTATCGACCTGTTCAGCGACGTGGAACCGGGCAGCCTGCTCGGCCAGTTGCAGGACGACATCCTCGAACTGCGGCCGATCAACGAGACCCGCGAGCACTGGCCGGCAGTCGACCCACGTACCGATGACTCGGTGCGCTTCCACGTCGCCCACAGCGCCCAGCGCGAAGTGGAAATCCTCCACGACCAGTTGCTCGCGCGCTTCGATGCCGACCCCACATTGCGTCCGCGCGACGTGATTGTCATGGTCCCGGACATCAACCCCTACGCGCCGCACATCGAAGCCGTGTTCGGCCAGATCGCCCGCGACGACAAGCGCTTCATCCCCTACACCCTGGCCGACCAGGGCCAGCGCGGCCGCGAGCCGCTGCTGGTGGCGCTGGAGCACCTGCTGCGGCTGCCCGATAGCCGTTTCGCGGTGAGCGAAATCCTCGACCTGCTGGACGTCGCCGCCGTGCGCGCGCGCTTCGGCCTGGCCGATGCCGACCTGCCGTTGCTGCGCCGCTGGATCGATGGCGCCGGTGTGCGCTGGGGCCTCGACGGCCAGCAGCGCGAACGCCTTGGCCTGCCCGCTGCCGCTGAAGCCAACAGTTGGCGCTTCGGCCTGCGGCGGATGCTGCTGGGCTTTGCGGTGGGCGAGGGCGATGCCTTCCAGGGTATCCAGCCCTACGCGGAAATCGGCGGCCTCGACGCCGCCGCCCTTGGCCCGCTGGCCGGTTTGCTCGGCGCACTGGAAAAGGCCTGTGACCTGCTCGCCGAGGAAGCCGACGCGGCGACCTGGGTGCAACGCCTGCGCGGCCTGCTGGAAGATTTCTTCCGGGTCACCGACGACCACGACGAACTGCTCCGCCAGCAACTGCTGGACCTGCTCGACGGCTGGCTGGAAACCTGCGGCTACGCCGGCTTCACCGACCCGCTGCCGCTTTCGGTGGTGCGCGAGGCCTGGCTCAGCGGGCTGGATGCCGGCGGCCTGAACCAGCGCTTCCTCGCCGGTGCGGTAAGCTTCTGCACCCTGATGCCGATGCGCGCGATTCCCTTCCAGCTGGTCTGCCTGCTGGGCATGAACGACGGCGACTACCCGCGCCCGCAGTCGCCGCTGGACTTCGACCTGATGCGCAACGACTACCGCCCCGGCGACCGTTCGCGCCGCGAGGACGACCGTTACCTCTTGCTCGAAGCGCTGCTTTCCGCGCGCCGCCAGCTCTACGTCAGCTGGGTTGGCCGGAGCATCCGCGACAACAGCGAGCGCCCGCCGTCCGTGCTGGTCGGCCAGTTGCGCGACCACCTCGCCGCCGGCTGGCACGGCGCCAACGATAGCGACCTGTTGCACGGGCTGACCCTGGAGCACCCGCTGCAACCCTTCAGCCGCGCTTACTTCGATGCGCCCTCGGTACAGGGCATCGACGGCCTGTATACCTACGCCCGTGAGTGGCGCGATGTGCACCGCGAGCACGATGGCGAGACGAACGACGCGCCGCTGTCGCCGCTGGTGCTCGACGCACCCATCGGCCTGCGCGTGGTTTCGGACTTCCTCGCCAACCCGGTCGGCGCCTTCTTCCTGCAGCGCCTCAAGGTGCGTTTCGGCGAGGAGCAACTGACTGGCCAGGACGAGGAACCCTTCGAGCTGAACGGACTGGATGTCTGGCAATTGCAGTTCGAGCTCTGCGAGCGCCTGCGCCCTTGGGTGGAACAGCACTGGCAGGATGATCAGCTGGCGGCGCAACTGACCGCCCAGGTCGAGCGCCTGCGCCGCGAAGGCCGGCTGCCGCTGGCGGCCTTCGGTGACTTCTCCGCCCAGGCGCTGGTGGCACCGTTGCACGACCTGCTGGCGCGCTACCGCGAACAGCTGGAGCACTGGTCGCAGGTGGAAGACGAACAGCGCGAGCTCAACCACGAACACGCCGGCATCCAGTTGGCCGACTGGCTTGGCGGCCTGCGCCGCAACGCCGACGGGCAACTCGCCAGCCTGCAACTGGTCAGCGGCAAGCTGCATGAAGGCAAGGGCTACAAATGGCACGGGCTGGTGCGCCCGTGGGTGCGCCACCTGGCGTTGCAGCTGTGCGGCGAACCGGTGACCAGCGTGCTGGTCGGGCTGACTGGCACCCTGGAATTCCCGCCGCTGCCGGCCGAGCAAGCCCGCGCCGAACTGAACAACCTGATGGACGCCTGGTTCCAGGGCATGAGCCGCCCGCTGCCGGTCGCCTGCAAGGCGGCGTTCGCCTGGCTGGCCGCCGGAGATGACGAAGATCGCGCCGCCCGCGAGGCCGCCAAGCGCTACGACGGCGGCTTCAACCTGAGCGGCGAGGCGGCGTCTTCGGCGGCGCTGGCGCGGGTCTACCCGGACTTCTCTGCGCTCAACGCCGACGGGGAATTCGCTGCCTGGGCGAAAGCACTCTACGGGCCCCTGTTCGAACTGTTGCAGCGCAAGGAGGCCGAACAATGAGCGCCGTCGAGCTCAACCCCCTCGACTTTCCGCTGCATGGCAGCCGGCTGATCGAGGCCAGCGCCGGTACCGGCAAGACCTTCACCATCGCCTTGCTCTACGTGCGCCTGGTCCTCGATCACGGCGGCGAGCAAGCCGCGTTCGGCCGGCCGTTGAGCCCGCCGGAAATCCTCGTGGTGACCTTCACCGAAGCCGCGACCCAGGAACTGCGCGAGCGTATCCGCGCACGCCTGGGCGAAGCCGCGCGCTGCTTTGCCGAGCCTGAGCAGAAGCACGACGGCCTGCTGGTGAAGCTGCGCGACAGCTACGCCGCCGAGCGCTGGCCCGGCTGCGCACGCCTGCTGCGGCTGGCCGCCGAATGGATGGACGAGGCCGCCGTCTCGACCATCCACAGCTGGTGCTACCGCATGCTGCGCGAGCACGCCTTCGACAGCGGCAGCCTGTTCACCCAGGACCTTGCCGCCGACCAGAGCGAACTGCTGGCCGAGGCCGTGCGCGACTACTGGCGGCGCAACTTCTACCCGCTGGGCGTGGCGGCGGCCAACGCCGTGCGCCATTGCTACGCCGGCCCCGAAGCGCTGGCCCGCGCCCTGCAACCGCTGCTGGCGGCGCAGGAGGCCGGCTTCCGCTACGCCGACCAGCCGCTGACCGCCCCGGCTTCGCTGGGCGAACTGCTGGAAGCCACCGGGCAGTTCTACGACGAACTCGCCGCCGCCGAAACCCGCGCCCGAGAAGCCTGGGCGGCGGATCGCCAGGGCGTCGCCGAACTGCTGCGCAACCTGCGCGGCGATCTCAACGGCAACAGCTATCGCGGCAAGGATGACGACGCCGTGTTCGCCGGCTGGATCGAAGCGCTGGATGCCTGGAGCGAAGGCGCCGACGCGCCGGACAACCTGGCCAAGTTCGGCCAGACGCGGATCAAGGTGAAAGCCAAGGCCGTGGTGCCGGAGCACCCCGCGCTGCTGGCCATCGATGCCTGGGTCGAGCGTTCCGAGCAGCGCCCGGAGATCGTCCCGCAACTGCTGCTGCACGCCCTGGGCGAAGTGCGGCACAACCTCGAAGTGGAAAAACAGAAGCGCGCCGAACTGGGCTTCGACGACCTGCTGGTGCGCCTTGACCGCGCCCTGGCCGGCAGCGGTGGCGAGCGCTTGGCCGAACGCATCCGCGAGCAGTTCCCCATCGCGCTGATCGACGAATTCCAGGACACCGACCCGCTGCAGTACCGCATCTTCGAGCGCGTCTACCGTATCGGCGAGAACCCGCGAAACCTCGGTCTATTCATGATTGGTGACCCCAAGCAGGCGATCTACGCCTTCCGTGGCGCCGACATCCACACCTACCTGCGCGCCCGTGCCGCCACCGCCGGGCGGCACTACACGCTGGGCACCAACTACCGCTCCACGCTGGCCATGGTGAAGGCGGCCAACCGTTGCTTCCTGTTCGCCGAAGGCCATCCGCGTGGCGCCTTCCGCTTTGCCGTGGAAGGCCAGGAAAACCCGGTGCCGTTCCTCAATGTCGACGCGCGTGGCCGTGACGAGACGCTGCTGCTTGAAGGCAGCGAACCGCCGGCCATGACCTTCTGGCAACTGGACAACGACGGCCAGGTCTGCGGCTCCACGCTGTACCGCCAGCAGATGGCCGAGCGCAGCGCGAGCGCCATCCAGCGCTGGCTGAGCTCCGCACAGAGCGGCTTCCGCGACGCCGATGGCCAATGGCGTGCCCTGCGCCCGGCGGATATCGCCATCCTCGTGCGCGGTCGCAGCGAAGCCGAAGCCGTGCGCGGCGAGTTGGCCAAACGCCGGCTCGCCAGCGTCTACCTGTCCGACCGCGATTCGGTATTCGACAGTCCCGAAGCCGTCGACCTGCTGCACTGGCTGCGCGCCTGCGCCGATCCCGGCGACGATGGCGCCCTGCGCATCGCCCTGGCGACCCGCAGCCTGGCGCTGGACTGGGCGACCCTGGAGCGGCTGAATCAGGACGAGCGCTTCTGGGAAGACATGGTGCTGCGCTTCCGCGACTACCGCGTGCTCTGGCAGCAGCAGGGCGTGCTGCCGATGCTGCGTCGCCTGCTCGCCGACTTCGCCCTGCCGGCGCGCCTGCTGCGCGAGACCGATGGCGAACGCAGCCTGACCAACCTGCTGCACCTGGCGGAGTGGCTGCAGCGCGAAGCCGTGGAGCTGGATGGCGAGCACGCTTTGCTGCGGGTACTGGCCGAGCAGCTGGAAAGCCCGTCCAGCGAGGAAATCCTCCGCCTGGAAAGCGACGCCGACCTGATCAAGGTGGTGACCATCCACAAGTCAAAGGGCCTGGAATACCCGCTGGTGCTGCTGCCCTTCATCTGCACCTGGCGCGAGCTGGACGGCAAGAGCGGTACGCCGCCGAGCTTCCAGTCCGGCGAGTCGCGGGTAGTCGAATTGTCCCGCGACAAGGAGCTGGCCAAGGCCGCCTTCCAGCTGGCCAACGACGAGCGCCTGAGCGAGGACATGCGCCTGCTCTACGTGGCCCTGACCCGTGCGCGCCACGCCGTATGGCTGGGCATGGCGCCGCTGGTGATGAGCAACAGCAAGAGCCCCGAACTGCACAAGGGCGCCATGGGCTACCTGCTGGGCGGTGGCAACGCGCTGAGTGTCGATGACGTGACCGGGCGCCTGGGCGACCTGCAGGCCGGCCAGGTGGAGATCGCCCTGGAGCCGGCGCCGGAAGTCGGCACTGAGCTTTTCGTTGGCCTGCAGGCCGGCGAGCTGGGCGCGGCCCGCGAGCCGCGTCGCCGGGTGGCGGAGAAATGGTGGATCGCCAGCTATTCCGCGCTGGCGACGCTGGCCACTGAAGAAGACAGCGACATTGCCCCGGCGCCGGCCGCCGACGAACCCATCAGCGCCGGCGAAGACCTGCTGCGCGAAAGCAGCCTGGAAGAACATCGCGAGCTGGAAGCCGTGCCCGCACCCTTCAGCCTGCACGCCTTCCCGCGCGGCGCGAATCCCGGCAGCTTCCTCCACGGCCTGCTGGAGTGGGCTGCCGACGAAGGCTTCAACGCCGACGAAGAACAGCTGCGCGACCAGATCGCCAGGCGCTGCGCCGTGCGCGGCTGGGAAGAGTGGATCGAGCCGCTCACCGGCTGGCTCGGGCAGTACCTGCGCACGGCCTTCCGTGTGCCCGATGCCACGCCGGTCAGCCTTGCCGGGCTGACCACCTTCCAGAAGGAAATGGAGTTCTGGTTCTCCACCCGCCATGTCGACAGCCAGCGCCTCGACGCCGCCGTGACTCGCCATACGCTCGGCGGCGTGGTGCGGCCGACACTGCAGGCGAACCTGCTCAACGGCATGCTCAAGGGCTTCATCGACCTGGTGTTCGAGCACGAGGGCCGCTACTACGTGGCCGACTACAAATCCAACTGGCTGGGTGCCGACGACGAGGCCTACACCCAAAGCGCGCTGCGCGAGGCACTGCTGGAGCACCGCTACGACCTGCAGTACGCGCTCTACCTGTTCGCCCTGCACCGGCTGCTGCAGGCGCGCCTGCCCGACTACGACTACGACCGCCATATCGGAGGCGCGATGTACCTGTTCCTGCGCGGCAGTTCCTCGGCGACCCAGGGCATGTACCTGGAGCGCCCGCCGAAGGCGCTGATGGACGAGCTGGACCGCCTGTTCCGCGCGGAGGTGCCGGCATGAAGAGCACCGCCCAGATGCTTGAGCTGATCGGTCGCTGGGCCGAGCGCGGCTGGCTGCGCGAGCTGGACCGCGCCTTCGCGATCTTCCTGGTCGAGCGCGCGCCCGACGCCAATCCGCTGCTGATCCTCGCCGCCGCGCTGGCCAGCCACCAGCTCGGTCGCGGGCATGTCTGCCTCGACCTGGAAGCGACCCTGGCCGACAGCCGATTCGCCCTGTCCCTGCCGCCTGAAGGCGACTCGGCCAAGGACGCCCCGGAGCTGCCTGGCGTACTGCTCGACGGCTTCGACCTCGACGCCTGGCGTGCCGTGCTGAGTGATCCGCGACTGGTCGGCGAAGGCCCTGGCGATACGCCGTTGGTGCTGTCCGGCCGTCGTCTGTATCTGCGCCGCTACTGGCAGTACGAGCGCGAAGTGCGCGCCGGTATCGACCAGCGTCTGCAGCAGGGCGATGCGTTACGTGCCGGGTTGCCTGCGGCACAGTTGCGCCAGGCGCTGGATGCGCTGTTCCCGAAAAAAACCGGCGCGCCCGCGGACTGGCAGAAACTTGCCTGCGCACTGGTCGCCGGCAACGCTTTCGGCATCGTCACCGGCGGCCCTGGCACCGGCAAGACGACCACCGTGGTGAAACTGTTGGCCCTGCTGCAAAGCCTGGCGCTGGGGGAGGGTGGGCGACCGCTGCGCATCCGCCTCGCCGCGCCCACCGGCAAGGCCGCCGCGCGCTTGAACGAATCCATCGCCGGCGCCGTGCAGCGCCTCGACCTCGCCGGGCTGGCCAATGGCGAAGGCGCGCGCGAGGCGATCCCGACGGAAGTCACCACGCTGCATCGCCTGCTCGGCAGCCGGCCGGACAGCCGCCAGTTCCGCCACCATGCCGGCAATCCGCTGGCGCTGGAGCTGCTGGTGGTGGATGAAGCCTCGATGGTCGACCTGGAAATGATGGCCTCGCTGCTCGCCGCGCTGCCGCCGCGCGCGCGGCTGATCCTGCTCGGCGACAAGGACCAGTTGGCTTCGGTAGAAGCCGGCGCAGTGCTCGGCGAGCTGTGCAGCCGCGCGCGCGAAGGTCATTACCGCCCGGTCACCCGCGACTGGCTGGAAGCCGTGACCGGCGAGCCGATCGACCCTGCATTGCTGGACACCTCCGGCAGTGACCTCGATCAGGCCGTGGCGATGCTCCGCCACAGTCACCGTTTCAGTGCCGACAGTGGCATCGGCCAGTTGGCCGAGGCGGTCAACGCCGGCGATATCCCGGCCCTGCGCCAGGTGTGGAAGGCGCAGCACGAGGACCTCGCCCGCATCGCCGTGGACGCCCAGGAAACCCGCAGCCTGCGTGATCTGGTGATCGACGGCGGACGCGGTGGCGACCTGTTCGGTCCGGTCGGCTATGCCCACTACCTGCGCGTCGTCAGCGGTTCGCGCCCGGCCGACACTGCCGATCAGGTCGCACTGGATACCTGGGCCAGGAAGGTGCTGGAAGCCCATGGCCAGTTCCAGTTGCTCTGCGCATTGCGCCGCGGGCCCTGGGGCGTGGAAGGGTTGAACAGCCTGATCGGCGACCTGCTGCAACGCGAAGGACTGATCCCCTCGGCGAGCGGCTGGTTCGCCGGGCGCCCGGTGCTGGTCACCCGCAACGACTACGGCCTGGGACTGATGAACGGCGACATCGGCATCACCCTGGCGCTGCCGCAGACGGCCGACGATGGCTCGGTGCGCTGGGTGGCGCGCGTGGCCTTCCCGGCGGGCGACGGTACCGACGCCATCCGCTGGATCCTGCCCAGCCGCCTGCAGGCGGTGGAAACCGTGTTCGCCATGACCGTGCACAAGTCCCAGGGCTCGGAGTTCACCCACGCCGCGCTGCTGCTGCCCGACAGCCTCAACCCCATCCTCACCCGCGAGCTGGTCTACACCGGCATCACCCGCGCGCGCAAATGGTTCACCCTGGCCAGCGCCGGGCGCGGCTGGCAGGTGCTGGAGGCAGCGACGGAACGACGGGTGCAGCGGGCCAGCGGGTTGCTGGATCGTTCCTGAAGCAGCGGAGCGTCTGGGCAATCCTGGCCTTCTTCAGGCCGGCTGGTCGTTGCACCAATCCTCGACCAGAAGTCCCGGCACCCGTCGAAACTCGCGGGTGTTGTTGGTTACGATGATGCAGTCGGCCGCCAAGGCATGGCCAGCAATGCCGGTATCGTTCGGCCCGATCGGCGTTCCCGACTGGAGCAGTTGCTTCATGAGTTCTGCCGACGTATCCACGGCGTCGACGTCCCAGGGCAGTACTTCATCCAGGCGCTGCACCAGCGCATCGATCCAGGCCGTCACCGCCTTCGGAGCTTTCGGCGACGCCGCGCCATAGCGAAGCTCCGCATAGGTGATGGACGAGATGACCAACCGATTGCCGGTTTCCGAGGCCTCCTGCAGCCGCTGCAGGACTTGGGGCGGGTTGTTGCGCATGATGAATGAGCAGATGTTGGTATCAAGCATGTACGTCACGGGAGCGGCCACAGGGTCAGCCCTCGTCTTCGCTGAAGTCTACCCGGCCGGGCTCGATGACCGCGGGGCGATCTCCCAGGAAATCAGCATCGAGGGGCTCGAGTTCAGCCAGGCTGCTCCAGGTCGGCCGCGCCGGACGCAGGGTCAGCGTGTCGCCCTCACGGCTCATCACCAGCTCGGTTACCCCTTTGAATTCCATGTCCCTGGGGATTCGGACGGCTTGGTTCTTGCCGTTGCGAAACAGGGAAACGGTCGTCGTTGGCATGTTGCACCTCCTGGCAAATGGGTCAGCCAATCTGATGCTGTCAGTCTAGCATATGCCAGGCATATGTCTTTGTGGTGGCGATGGGTCCAGATGGACGGCAACTCGCATTTCCACACTTTTTAGATTTGTCTGATGTCGTCCTGGCAAGCTTTTCGCCAGGCTGGCGGCCATGAAACTCAAGCAGTTCCTTCGTCGTCAGGATTCGTCCTTTTCCACCCCGAAGGCGGCCCGAAAGCTCCTTCGTCTGCTGGCCTGGGTGGTGATCGCCTGCCTTTTCTTCACCCTCAGCCTGTTCCTCGCCGCGAGCTTCAACAGCGAAGTGTCGCAGTTGCGCCGGCAGATGAACGCGGCCATGTACGAGGCCCAGGATTATCTCAGCCAGCGCGAGTCGCTGCTGGAGCACATCAGCCGGGGCGTGACTTGGAAGATGCGCGAGCCACCGGTGCAGTGGCGCCAGTTGAGCGTGCCGGTGCCGCCCCACGAGCAGATTTTCGTCACCCTCGGCGAGCCCGGTTCCAGCTGGAGCCTGGCGCTTTCCGGGCGCGACCTGGCGGAGATGGAGGCCAAGCGGCTGAACCTGATCTATGTCTCCCCCGAACCGGAGCGCTCGGTGAACCGGCTGTACGGAGCGCCGGCGCTCAACGCCGTGGTGCCGCCGTCGGTGCTCGAGGCGCTGGCGCAGCCCGGTACGCCGAAGGAGGAGCGACAGGTGCGCTGGCTCGCCGACCCTACCGACCCGCAGGCGCGGCAGTACCTGTTCACCCGCGTGACCAGCGAGCAGGACAACGGCTGGCTGGGGCTGGAGCTTTTCGGCGCCGACCTCTCCGCCGCCTTCGGCGTGCCCGAGGCCGGGCGCTTCCTGCTGCTGGACCGTGATCACCGGGCGATCCTCGGCAGCGCGGTGACGCCGCAGCTCGGCCTGCAGTTCAGCGACCTGTGGGACGGCGACAATTTCGCCTTCAGCGGGCCCGGTGTGCTGCCCAGCCACCTGGCGCTGCTCAAGCACCTGGGCAGCTCCGACTGGTCGCTGATCTACTACTTCAACCTGTACGACCTGCTGCTGCCGATGTGGCCCAGGATCCTCGCATCGCTGGCCTTCCTGCTGGGCTGCGCGCTGCTGGTCTGGGGCATGTGCCGGCGCATCAACCGGCGCCTGATCGCCCCGGCGCAGCATCGCCTCACTGCGCTGGTGGAGAACGAGGGGTTCTCCCGCGCGATGATCCAGACCGCGCCAGTGGCGCTCTGTGTGCTGCGGCGCAGCGATGCCGAGGTGGTGCTGGAGAACCGCCTTGCCCAGCAATGGCTGGGCAGCGGCGACGAACGTCGCTACTGGAGCCACGGCTGGCTGGAGCGTGGCTTCAGCAGTGGCGAGGAGGGCGGCTCGGAGGAAGTGGAAACCCATACCGGCCGGCACCTGTACCTGAGCTATACGCCGACCCGCTACAAGGGCGAGGAAGTGCTCTGCTGCGCCTTCAGCGACATCAGCGCGCGCAAGCAGACCGAGGCGGCGCTGGCCGAAGCCAAGCGCCTGTCCGACACCGCCAACGAGGCCAAGACGCTGTTCCTGGCAACCATGAGCCATGAGATCCGTACGCCGCTCTACGGTGTGCTGGGCACCCTGGAGCTGCTCGGCCGCACATCGCTGGACCACCAGCAGTCCGGCTACCTGCGCGCCATCCAGCGCTCATCCTCGACCTTGCTGCAACTGATCAGCGATGTGCTCGATGTGTCGAAGATCGAAGTTGGCCAACTGGGTCTGGAACCGGTGGAGTTCTCGCCGCTGGAGCTCACCCTCGACAGCGTCCAGTCATACGCTGCCGCGGCTCGCGCCAAGGGCCTGCAGATCTATGCCTGCTGTGACTCGCAGATGCCCGAGCGGGTGCTGGGCGACGCTACGCGCATCCGCCAGATTCTCAACAACCTGCTGAGCAATGCGGTGAAGTTCACCGACAGCGGGCGCATCGTTCTGCGCGTGCGCGCCGAGACCGGCGAGGGCTGGAACGACACCCTGCACTGGCAGGTGGCCGATACCGGCATCGGTATTCCCGAGGACCAGCAGGAGAACCTCTTCGACGCCTTCTACCAGGTTTCCGGCAACGCCCGCATGGCCGGCGGGACCGGGCTCGGCCTGTCGATCTGCAAGCGCCTGACCGAGTTGATGGGCGGGCAGTTGCGGGTGGTCAGCGACGTGGGGCTGGGCAGCAGCTTTGCCCTCAGCCTGCCGTTGCAATGTGTGGACCGGCAGAGTTCCAGCGCCCCCAGACTGTGCAACGCGATGGTGTGGGTGCACGCACCGACCCGCGAACTGGCCGATAGCCTTTGCGGCTGGATCACCCGCTGGGGCGCGCGGGCCCAGGTCGTGGCCGCCGACCAGTCGCTCGAGGAAGACGCGTCCAGCGTGCTGGTGGACCTGCGCTTCAATCCCCACGACCGCAAGCCGCTGCCTGCCTGGCGGGGCTGCCGGGTGCTGGTGACCGACCTGGGCGGCGAGCAGCCTCGCCAGGAAGGCTGCGACTGGCATGTGGGTCGCTACAACCTCGAAGGACTGCGTCGTGCCCTGGCAGCGGCGCAGGGCTGCACCAGTGGCGAGGCCACGCGTCTGGCCGAGACCCTGCCCGATATCGGCCTCGGCCTGCGCGTGTTGCTGGTGGAGGACAACCCGATCAACCAGCTGATCCTGCGCGACCAGTTGGAGATGCTCGGTTGCGCAGTCGAACTGGCCGCCGATGGCCGACAGGCGCTGGCGCGCTGGCAGCCCGATGCCTTCGACGTGGTGCTCACCGACGTCAACATGCCCCATATCAACGGCTACGAACTGGCCCGTGCGCTGCGCCAGCGCGGCTATCGCGGGCCGATCGTCGGCGCCACGGCCAACGCCATGCACGAGGAGAGCGAACGCTGCCTCGCTGCCGGCATGAACCTCTGCCTGCTCAAACCGGTGGACCTGCGCACCTTGCGCCAATGCCTGACCAGCCTGCCCGCGGAGGTGCCGCCATGCGACATCAGCGAATCCTGATTGTCGAAGACCAGCCCTTCCAGCGGGAGTACCTGCTCAACCTGTTCCGCGAGCAGGGTGCCGTGCAGCTGCGTGCCGCCGAGGATGGCGCCGAGGCGCTGCGCTGGCTGGCGCGGGAACGCTTCGACCTGGTGGTCAGCGACTTGATGATGCCTGGCCTTGACGGCGTGCAGCTGATCCAGCGGCTGGCCGCAATGAGTCATCCGCCGCTGCTGGCGATCATGAGTTCGGCCTCGCGCCCGCTGATGGGCAGTGCCTGCATGGTGGCCCGCGCCCATGGCATCACCGTGCTGGAACAGATCGCCAAGCCTGCCCGCGCGCCAGTGATCCGCCGGCTGCTGGAGAAGCTCGTCCTGCGCCTGGAACGTGCGGAGCAGCAGCGTGCGCCGGCGGTTCCCGCGCCGACTCGCGAGGAGCTGGAACAGGCCCTGGCGCAGCGGCAGTTCTGTGCGTGGTTCCAGCCCAAGGCCTCGCTGATCGATGGCCGCATCGTTGCGGCGGAGGCGCTGGTGCGCTGGGAGCATCCTCGCCACGGTGTGTTGCGGCCGGGCAGCTTCATGGCGGCGCTGACCGCTGCCGGGCTGGATGAAGCGCTGCTCTGGACGGTGCTCGAACAGGCGCTGCAGGCCCAGGCCGACTGGGGCAAGCTGGGCTTTCACCTGTCGGTGGCGGTGAACCTGCCGACCCACCTGCTGGATGATCCCGAGCTGCCGGACCGGCTCGCAGCCTTCGTCGCTGCCCGTGGCGGAGTGCCGGCGCACATCGTTTTCGAACTGCTCGAATGCAGCAGCACGGCGACCCCGGCGAACTACTATGCCGGCACCTGCCGCTTGCGCATGAAGGGCTTCGGCCTCGCCCAGGACGATTTCGGCCAGGGCTACAGCTCGCTGTACAACCTGGTTTCGACACCCTTCACGGAGCTCAAGATCGATCGCGCGCTGGTGCACGGATGCGTTGACGACGACGGCCTGGCCGCGGCGCTGGAGAGCATCGTCAAGCTCGGCCGGCAGCTTGGGCTGGAGGTGATTGCCGAGGGCGTGGAGCATCCGGACGAGCTGGCGCTGCTACGCCGGCTGCGGTGTGATTGCGCCCAGGGCTATCTGTTCTCCGAGGCAGTGCCGCCGGCCGTATTCACCCGCCAGTTGCTCCAGGAACGCTCCGCGATGGCACATTGATCCACGGCAGAAACATCGCAGATGCCAGGATGCTCGTCGGCTTCGAAAGGCCCGACGGGTCGCCTAATGCCTGACTCACATCTACAGTCTGCTGGTATCCGGCGGGCCCTCCGCCGCCACTTTCCGCGACACCGGATGCTTCGCATGCAGGAACATGACAACGGCTCGATTCGTAAACTGGCGAGCACTTCGCTGCGCCTGAACATCGTCCTGCTGTGTGCCGTCTCCCTTGCGCTGATACTGGTTGGCGCCTGCTACTGGGCGCTTGGCCGACTGGTGCAGGAAGAGCGGGACAAGGTGCATTTCCATTTCAGCCGGCTGGTGGGAGACCTCCACGAGCACGAGGCTTTCCTCAACCGCGTTGCCCAGCAGAGCGACGCCTCCACCCAGCGTCAGGACCTGGATGTGATCCCGCTGCAACGGCGAATGCTGGTCAGCGAGAACGGCATGGAGATCCACGAAGGGCGGGAGTTTTCCTTCGCCATGCCGTTCACCCTGGCGCAGCAGGTACGGGGCGTAGGCCCGCGTGCGAGGGCCGGAACCTTCTCCTTCGGCGTCATGCTGGCGAATTTCTACAGCAGTTACTGGAGCACTTCGTCCTTCCCGTCGCCGCAGGTCCTGGTACTCGATCTCAATGGGCCGACCAGCCTGGCGGTGCCCGCCATCGGCAACTTCCGTGATCATCGTCCGGTGACCCGGCGCTCCTACCTGCCGGTGATCGAGCAGGTGCGCCAGGCGCTGGAAGCACGCTCCCCCCAGCGCAGCGATACGCGGGTGCACTGGGCAAAAGCGCAGAACTACACGGGCGGCAGTCGCGAACTGCTGGCCTATGTCAGCCTCGACCTGCCTGACGACCTCTGGTGGGATTCGGACCTGGATCGCAGGGTGGTGGCGGTTTCGCTGCTGGATCTGGGGCGGATCAATGACATGGAGCAGATCCTCGATCGCCCGGTGTTCGACGAGCTGGAGCTGATCACCCCCCACGGCAACGTGCTGATCGATGTCCCCGGTTCTGAAAGGGACTACGCGGATGGGCTCAACATCGGGACTGACGGCCTGGTGTTCAAGATTCGCAGTGAGTTCGACGGCGGCTGGACCGGGCTCTATCACCTGGGCTATGGCAGTTTCTTCCGCTATGCCAAGTGGGAGTTCTTCGGCGGGCTGGCCCTGATCCTCGGTAGCCTGGCTGGCGGCTGGCTGGCCATTTCCTGGTATTCACGGCGGGTGATCGGGCCGGCACGCCAGGCGCACCTCGATCTGGTCGAGAGCGATGCTTTCAGTCGCGCGGTGATCCAGACCGCGCCGGTGGCTCTGTGCGTGCTGCGCCATGGCGGCCATCAGGTGGTGATGCAGAACCGCCTGGCCGAGCAATGGCTGGGCGATGGCGAGGCCATCACCCGCATCAGCCGCGACTGGGACCTCAGCGCAAGGGTGGGCGAGGGCAACGGCGAACTGGTCTTCGAGGTGGAAGGACGCGCCCTGCATGCCAGCTTCGCACCGACCCGCTACCGTGGCGAAAAAGTGGTGCTCTGCGCCTTCAACGACATCAGTGCGCACAAGCAGGCGCAGCAGATGCTGGCCGACGCCAAGCTCACGGCGGATGCTGCCAGCGAGGCCAAATCGGTGTTCCTCGCCACCATGAGCCATGAAATCCGCACGCCGCTCTATGGGGTGCTGGGCACCCTGGAGCTGCTCGGCCTGACCGAGCTGAGCCACCAGCAACGCGACTACCTCGCCACCATCCAGCGCTCGTCCTCGACCCTGCTGCAACTGATCAGCGACATCCTCGATGTGTCCAAGATCGAGGCCGGGCAGATGGCGCTCGAGGCCGTGGAGTTCAACCCGCTGGAGCTGGCGGAGGGCGTGGTCGCCAGCTATGCCGGCGTGGCCGAGGGCAAGGAGCTGCAGCTGTATGCCTGCCTCGACACGAATGTTCCGAGCCTGGTGCGCGGCGATGCTGCGCGCATCCGGCAGATTCTCGCCAACCTGCTGAGCAATGCGCTGAAGTTCACCGACATCGGCCGCGTGGTGCTGCGACTGCGCATCGTGGTCGGCGAAAAGGGCGAGACGGCCCTGCAGTGGCAGGTGACCGATACCGGCATCGGCATGTCCGACGCGCAGCAACAGCGGCTGTTCGAACCCTTCTACCAGGCTCACGGCCACGAGCACACGGTCAGCGGTACCGGTCTGGGCCTGTCGATCTGCGCGCGACTGAGCGACCTGATGGGGGGACAGCTGCGGGTGGTCAGCGAAACCGGGCTGGGCAGCAGTTTCACCTTCACCCTGGTGCTGCCGGTGCTGGAGCGCGCCCGGCCATTGGGTGACGACGCGCCGTTGCTACCGCAACCGGTCTACGTGCGGGCGCCAGTGAAGGAGCTGGCACAGAACCTGGCTGCCTGGGTCGACTGCTGGGGCGGCTCGGCGCTGGTCCAGGAGGAGCTGCCGCTGGACGTTCCGCCTGGTGCGGTGCTGCTGGACCTGCTCGAGGCCGGCGACGAGCCGCTGTGGAGCGGCGCGCGGGTAAATGCTTTGACCGAGGCCAGCGTGCAGCCACAAGCTTCAGTCCTGGGCTGGGAGGTCAGCCTCCACCATCTGTCCGGCATTGCCCAGGCCTTGCGCCTGGCGCAGCGGGGCGGAGGGGGCGAGCCCCGCCAGATTCCCCGTGTCGCCCGACTGGGCAAGCTCGGCCTGCGGGTCCTGGTGGCCGAGGACAACCCGATCAACCAGGCGCTGCTCAAGGAGCAGCTCGAGGAGCTGGGTTGCCGCGTCACCCTCACCAGCAACGGTCGCGAGGCCTTGCAGCGTTGGGCGCCCGGCGCCTTCGATGCACTGCTGACCGATGTGAATATGCCGGTGATGAATGGCTACGAACTGGTCGGCGAACTGCGTCGCCAGGACAGCTGGCTGCCCATCATCGGCGTCACTGCCAATGCCCTGCGCGAGGAGGGCGAGCGTTGCATGGCGGTGGGGATGAACGCCTGGCTGGTCAAGCCGATGAGCCTGCGCACGCTGCACGACGGCTTGCTCAAGGTCTGCGGGCATGCGCCGGCAGAACCGCCGGAAAACCCGGCGCAGGGACAGGAGCCGGCACAGGACCGCATCCAGGTCTCGGAGAAGATGCGCGAGCTGTTCCTGCGCACCATGCGCCAGGACATGCAGGGCGTGACCCAAGCCCTGCAGGCGGGCGACCTGGCGACCGTCCGCCAGCAGGTCCATCGCCTGCGTGGCGCGTTGGCGGTGGTCCAGGCCCATGGCCTGAGTGATGCCTGCGGCGCGGTGGAGGAGGCGCTGATCGCGCAGCCCGCCGGGCCGGAACTGTCCGCGGCGGTGAACGCGCTGCTGGGACGAATCGAGGCGGCCCTGGCCAGCCTCTGAGAGCCTGTTCGATAACCGGGGCTACTCTGGAAGTGTGGTCGTGCCTCTGTGGCCGGCCGACGATCGCAAACGTTGGGACTCAAGAAAACTCATGGAAAAAGTCAGAGTGGCACTAGCGGACGACCATCCCATCGTCCTGATGGGGGTTCGCGAGGTGATCGAACGGGACGATCGCTTCGAGGTGATCGGCGAGGCGCACAATTCCAGCGAGCTGGTGGCCCTGTACCGCGAGCAGCGGCCGGCCATCGTCATCACCGACTACAACATGCCGGGCGACCAGACCTATGGCGATGGCATCAAGCTGATCGAGTTCCTGCTGCGCAACTTCCCCGACACGCGCATCCTGATCCTCACCATGCTGTCCAACCCGCTGATCCTCTCCAGCCTGTACGACCTGGGCGTGTCGGGGGTGATCCTGAAGAACGGCGACCTCAACGAGATCCTGGTGGCGCTCAAGGCGTTGTCCCAGGACCGCATCTACCGTGGGCCGGGCATGCAGTCCTCGAGCAGCGTGCTGTCCAGCGGCGACGATGTGGAGGGGCGTATCGCCAGCCTGTCGGTAAAGGAGTATGAGGTGCTGCGCCACTTCGTCTCGGGGATGAGCGTGCGTGACATCGCGCTGCTGCTCAACCGCAGTGTGAAGACGGTGAGCGCGCAGAAGATCTCCGCCATGCGCAAGCTGGACGTCGATACCGACCAGGCGCTGCTGACGTTCTGCGTGATGGCCAATTTGTTCCAGTAGGCCCAATGCCGTACTCCTGCACAGAGGCCCGGCTTTGGATTTCCCCTGAAGGAGCGGGCTCCGTCGCTTCGGACCTCAGCGCAGCGGCGCAGTGCCCTGCTGACTGTTCCCGCCATCGTCGATCCACAGGTAGCGAACCTCGCCAGCGCTTGCCGGCAGTGGCTGGGTTGGCGCCAGTGTGCGCTGCGAGAATGGTGGCAACAGGTCGGCCGGTAGCGGCGAACCGGCGCTGCCCTGACGCACTTCGGCGCCGGCCAGGGTGATGACGTAGGCGGTGGGGTTCTCCACCTGCACCGCATTGCCGGCCCTTCGGAAGACCAGTTTGCGCGGAGCTTCCTCGGCGTCTTTCGCCAGGGCGCGCGGTCGATAGATGACCTTCATCTGCGTGCGCAGCGTGACGGTCAGGCGCGACTGTCCCTCGGCCAGCGGCTCGCTGGATTGCGGCGGAATTTCGTAGAGGTTGAGCCAGTACAGTGACTCGCGGTCCTGCGGCAACGCCTCGCCGGTGTAGAGCAGGCGCAGGCTGCGCTGCTGGCCGGGGTTGAGGCGGAATACCGGGGGCAGGGGCATGATCGGCGCCTGCGCGGTCTGCGGCGCGGCGTCGAGATCGCCGTCGTCGATCCAGGTCTGCACGATGACCGGGTAACTGTTCTGGTTCACCAGCGCCAGCGAAGCCTCGCGCTGGTCGGCGTCGAAGATCACCCGCGTGCGTTCGGCGGTGACGCCGGCGTGAGCCTCCATGGCCCCCAGAAGCGCGAGGCCGAACAGCGCGATGAGCAGCCGTTTACTGCACACGGATCACCACCTGGGCGGTGGCTTCCACGCGACCGGGAGTGACGGTGGGCATGCTGCCGACGCCGAGTTTTTCCAGGCGGGCGCGGAAGGTCTCGGTGTACTGGGTGATACCACTCACTGTACCGGTGTTGTTCGACGCGCCGCCGATCACCGGGTACCAGCCGACGGCTGCCGCATTGCTGCCCTTGGCGGAGTTCTCGTTGGCCAGCAGGTTCATCTCGCTGCCGTTGCGCAGCAGGCGGATGCCCACGCCCTGGGCTACGCCCGGTTGGCCGTAGCGATCGGAGACCAGGTAGGAAAGCCCACCGTTGGAGTTGACCAGACCGAGCCCGGTGGAGGCTGCCAGTGCTCCCGCGGAGACCTTGATGCCCAGTGCCGTGCCGTTGACGGTGGTGCTGTTGATCACGCCCGACTGGCATTTGAAGTCGACCTGGAAAGGCATCTCGCGGCTCGAGCCAGCGTTGATTTCGCCGATGGAGATCGACGGGAACACCACGTGCGGCGTGACGTTGGTGACGGCGCAGGTGGGGTAGCGCTTGAGCGTCATGGTGTTGTACAGACCAATGGCGCCGGGCCAGTTGTAGTGCCAGCCGTTGTAGTTGCCATAGTGGGTCTGGCCGACGTTGGGGTAGGCCAGGCCCGGGCCCTTGATGGCGATGTAGCCGGCGGGCTGGGTGTAGAGGTAGGCCTGCGAGGCGATGGTGGCTGAATAGGGGAAGCCGAGGCTGGTCTCGAGCGGCCCGCGAAACAGCTCGGCACGTACGGCGCTGAGATTCTTCGCCTTGACCAGCTGGAAGCCCCGCGAATCGATGTCCAGCCCGGTCAGCAGACGCTCGCGCCAGACGTCGGTGAAATACTGGCCGCTTTCCACATGGGTCAGGCGTAGCAGGACGTTGGGCCAGGCAGTTCGGTAGGCCGACTGCAGGCCGATGGAATTGCCGGCGCTGTCGCCGCCCTGGTACCAGCCGCTGTAGAGGTTGTCGGCGTTGGTGGAGAACATCTCGTACACCGCGTCCCCCGATGCGCAGCGGAAGAACACGCGCTCGGCGTCGTAGCCGGCGGAGTTCCCATATTGGGTGATGGGTGACACGGAGCTGGCGATCAGGCTGCCGTCGGGCTGGAAACTGGCGTCGCTGACGTTGATCACGCTGGGCAGGCCGAGGGAGCCGTTGCAGGTATCGCAGGCCCCGTCGCCCGGCCAGGCGCCGGCCACGCCCTCGCCGGGACGGATCTGGTAGGTGGCGGTGGTGGTGGCGCTGCCGACGCTGGTGACCTTGTAGCAGGTGGCCCAGGCGCCTGGCGCGAGCAGCAGGGCGAGCAGCGGCAGGCTGCGCAGGATAGGGTTCATGAAGCCTCCGGTAGGCAGGTTGCCTGCAGGCGGACCAGTACCTGGTCGACGTCGGCGCCCTTGAGGTCATACGGCAGCAGGCAGCCGTCTTCCGGGCGTTCGCCCCACTGCACGCGCAGTCGGCCGTTCTCGCCTTCCGCGCGGGCATAGACCTGGCCGCCCTGGCCGACCATGCCGATGTTGACGCCATTGCCGTCGAGCACGTCGGCACCCAGCGGCAGCGGCTGGCCATCGGGCAGCCTGGCCTGGATCAGCAGGGGGTGGCCGGTGAGGGTCTTGAATTCGACGCGCACGGCGGCACCGGCGTACGGCGCAATCTTGCGTTCGGTTTCCACCAGTTCGGCGTTCTCGTCGATCCCTTGCGGGTCGAGGCTGATGGGGTTGTAGCGGTACGGCGAGAGCGAGGGCACCACGGCATAGCCGTTGCTGTCCACCCGCGCGCCCTGGCCGCCGCGCACGCCGGCGCCGCTGGCGCCCTTGGCTTCCACCAGGGCGAAGGTGTCGCCGACATAGGGCCCGAGGGTCAGGCCGCCGCTGTGCAGCACCGCCGCGCCGCGCATGCCGCCGTTGACCTGGCGGTAGCTGGAGCTTTCGGCGTAGCCGGCGTTGAAGGTGGCGACCGAGGTCTGCTGCTGCACGCTGCCGTTGAAGTCGGTGCCCTGGCCTTCGCTGTCGCGCCCGGCGGACAGGGCGTAGCTCAGGGTGCGCGCCTCGCCCAGGGTACCGTTGAGGCCGGTCTGGTAGGTGCTGCCGCTGGTATCGCCGGAGCGTCGCGAGGCCATGGCGCTGAGGTTCGGCGCGCGGCTGGTGGAGCCCAGCGGCATGGACAGGCTCAGGGTCAGGGTGTTGTTGCGGTTGCTGCCGTGCTGCAGGTTGTACTGCGGCGGCTGAGAGGGGTCGTAGTCGTCGTTCACGTCGCGGTACCAGGTGGTCTGCTGGCGCGAGTAGGACAGGTTGTAGCTGAGCTGGCGCCAGACATTGGAGTAGCCGACCTGCAGCTGGGTATCGCGGCTCTTGCCGTCGTAGTAGTCGGCGGTGGAGCCGGACAGGTAGAGGTTGCCGTACTGCCCCAGGTCCTGGTTGACCAGCAGGGTGAACTGGTTGCGCTGCTTGTAGCTGCTCGAGTCCCAGCTGTCGCCGTGCTCGTCGGCATCGCGGGCGGAGAGTGCATCGCCGAGGTCGCGGTAGCCCTCGGTGGAGTAGCGGTAGCCGGCGAGGGTCAGGGTGGTCTGGGTCGGCTGGAAGGTCCGGCTGTAGTTCAGCCCGACGCGCCAGCCCTGCTTGCGCTGGTTGTTCTCCACGGTGGCGCTGGAGAAGGTGGTGTTCATGCCGAAGGCGCCGTAGGGCGTGGCCAGCACGCCGCCGCCGAGCACGGCCAGGTAATCCTCGGCGACGCGGGTGCCGAGGTTGGCGGTGAGGGCGTTGGTCAGGCCGCGCTGGTAGGTCAGGTCGCCGAACAGGTCGTTGCCGTCGCCGTATTGGCGCGCCTGGCCGACCGTGGCGCTGTAGCGCGACAGGCCGGGGCGCATGGACTCGGGCACGGCGGAGAAGGGTACGGAGAAGCGCGATACGCTGCCGTCGGCCTCGATCACCTGCACATCCAGGTCGCCGTCGTAGGCGGTGCCGTAGAGGTCGTCGATAACGAAGGGGCCGGGCGCCACGGTGGTCTCGTGGATCTTCCGGCCGTTCTGGCTGATCACTACCCGCGCGTTGGTGTTGGCCGTGCCGCGCACCTGGGGCGCGTACTGGCGCTGCGAGTCGGGCAGCATGCGGTCGTCGGTGGCCAGGCGCAGGCCTCGGTAGCCCATGCTGCCGAACAGGTTGCCCTCGGTGTAGCTGTCGCCCAGGGTCAGTTCGCTGCGCAGGCCCGGCACCGCGCGCTGGGCGTAGGTGCGGATGCTGTTCCAGTCGCTGCGGGTGTTCCCCGCGTAGCTGGAATAGGTGTAGTTGGACTGGTGACGCAGGCGCCACAGGCCGAGGTTCACGCCGCCGTTCAGGCCCAGGTAGCCGTAGTCCGAATCGCCGCCGCTGCCGGAGTCCTCGAAGGTGGAACGGTAGAGGTTGGCGTCGTAGTTGACGAAGCCCATGGTGCTGCCGGCATCCCATTCATCCGGGCTGACATAGCCGCGCGGCTTGATGTCGAGCAGCGCCTGGGGCACCGAGAGGTCCAGGCGCAGGCGTGCGGTGTCGAGGTTCCAGGTCGAGCCCGGCAGGCGCTCGGTGAGCCAGTGGCAGATGCCCTGGTCGTCCTTGCCGGCCTTCGGGTCGGGGCGCGCACCCAGGCTCTGACGCAGGAAGCGTTCGCTGAAGCAGGGCTCGGCGCGCTCGCCGCGCTGGCGCATTTCCACTTCGGCGCGGGTGGCGTACTGACCGTTGAGATAGAGGTCGACGTGGTAGGTGCCGGGGTCCACCTGGTCGGCGCGGTTGAAGCGCTCCAGGCTGCCGCCGGCCAGCCCCGACCCCATCAGCAGGCTGTCGTCGAAGCGGTAGTCCGCATCGCCCTGGGCCAGCCCCGCGACCACCATGGCGAGGGTTCCGAGGGCGAAGGGCAGCAGCGGTCCACGGTGGAGGTCAACGCGGCAGATCATGGCGAAGTTCCACTCTTGCGCCGTAGTCGTTGATCAGCAGCGCGGACAGTCGCGGCGTGCCGGCGGGCAGTGCCGAAGGCTTCTGCGCCTGCCACTGGGCCTGGCCCATGGGCGCGACCATGCCCGGCTGCAGCGTCCACTGGCGTTCGCCGACGCTGAGCGTCGCGCCGCCGAAGGAGGCGTGGAAGCCGGTGGGGTTTTCCACCTTCACGCTCCAGTTGCTGCCGTTCTGCACCAGGGAGAAGCGCAGCTTCTCGGGCAACTGCTCCGGGCTGCCGGCGATGGCTGCCGGGCGGTAGAACAGCTTCAGGCGGTTGCGCAGCATCAGCAGCATCTGGTTCTGCTCGGCCTTGGCGGCGTTGCGTGGCGGAATCTGCAGCACGTTGAGGTGGAACAGCGATTCGCGGTCCTGGGGCAGGCCGGAGCCGGTGTAGAGGATGCGCAGGGTCTGGCCGCTGCCGGGCGCCATGCGCGATACCGAAGGGTTCACCACGAAGGGGGCCTTGGCGGTGTCCGGCGTGGAGGCAGGGTCGTCGATGTCGATCCAGGCCTGGATGACGTTGGGGAAGCCGTCCTTGTTGGTCAGCTGCACGGTCTTCTCCCGGGCGTCGCCGGGATAGATGACGCGGGTGCCGGTGATCACCACGCTGGCCTGGGCGAGCGAGGCGGTGAAGGATGCCAGCAGGGCGAGCGCAAGCGTCGCCGCGCGAAGCGGGCGCGGTGGGAGGGCGTTCATCCGGTTCACCTGTGTTGCCGGGACGTTCGGGGCGGGTTCACCCCTGAACGACGCGGCGCAATGCGGGAAGGCGGCACCGGGGGGCGGTGCCGCGGGGTATCACTCGTAGCGCAGGGTGTAGGTCACCGAGCCGAGTACCGGGCCGGGGGTCACGACGGCGTCTTCGGAGATGTACTGCACCGCGTAGTCGTAGCTGGCGCTGGTCTCACCGTCGGCCAGGACGATGTCACCGGCGGCCACGGCCGCGCCACCTGCCAGGTTCACCGGAGCGCCGGCCGGGCCGTCGAGCAGCTGCAGGGCCACGCCGGTGGCGCCGCTGGCGGCGGTGTTGGTCAGGTTGCCCGAGGCGGTGGCGTTGGTGGCCTGGAACAGGGTGGTGAAGTGCTCGGCGGCACCGCTGGGGGCGGCACAACCGGTCAGTTGCAGGGTGAAGCTGGTCTCGCCGGTGGTCTGGCCGACGGTGCCGTTCAGGGCGCTGACCGGCACGCTGTCGAGGATGACGGTCGGGTCGGTGTTGCCGTCGACCACCGCCGAGCAGGTCTGGTCGGTTACTTCACCACTGAAATTGATGGTGTTGGCGGCGAAAGCAAAGCCCGGCACAGCGAAGGTGGCTGCGACAGCCAGGGCGGTTGCGCGAAGTTTCATTCTCTTGAGCTCCATGGTCAGGGTTTTTTCCCAGGCCAATCTTCCCGTCAGAGCTTTCGGAAAGCTCTGAGACGAATCTGAAAGCACCGCTGCAGGTTTTCTGCGGCGCCTGACCAACGGCGCCGGGGCCGTGGCAGAGCCCTGTGCCGGGGCTGCCGGGGACCGCTGCCCTGCCGCGGGAGAAAAAACTTTTGCTCGCCTGTCGATTCCCGCCCGCGCGCTTCGACTAGGAAGTAACTGCAAGCGCACCGAGCGGGGATACGACCATGAAGTACCTCTGTCTGATCTATGTGGATGACCAGCGCCTGTCGAGCCTGTCCGAGCCCGAGTACCGGCGGCTGATGGACGAGTGCTTCGCCAACGACGAATACCAGCGCCGGGCCGGGCGGGTACTCGCCTCCGAGGCGCTGGAAACGGTGGAGACGGCGACTACGCTGCGGCATGGCGCGACAGGGCTGGCGGTCACCGACGGGCCCTTCGCCGAGACCCGCGAGTACCTGGGCGGCTTCGTGCTGATCGACGCCCGCGACCTCAACGAAGCGCTGCAGATTGCCCAGCGGATTCCCAGCGGTCGGCTGGGTGCCGTGGAGGTCCGCCCTGTGCGTGACTGGGATCGTTATTTCGCCGGGCGCTGAGGCCCGGCTCTTCGAGATTTCTTTGTTTCAAGGGCTCTTCATTTCAAGAGCGAGCAACGTCAGGAGGATGTGATGCTGAAGTGGATCGGGTTGGTGGTGGTAGTGGCCGTGGTGGCGGTTCTGGTGCTGGCGGCGAATCGTCCGGGCACCTTCCGCGTGGAGCGCAGCGCGCGCATCCAGGCGCCGCCGGAGAAGGTCCAGGGCTATATCGAGGACTTCCACCTGTGGGCGCAATGGTCGCCCTTCGAGAAGCTCGATCCGGCCATGCAGCGCAGCTTCTCCGGCGCCGACAAGGGCCGCGGCGCGGTGTACGCCTGGGAAGGCAACGGCAAGGCCGGGGCTGGGCGCATGGAAATCCTCGAAAGCGACCCCGGCAGCCGCGTGACCATCGCGCTGGACTTCTTCAAGCCGTTCAAGGCCAGCAACACCGCCGAGTTCACCCTGGTGCCGCGCGACGGCGGCACCGAGGTGACCTGGGCGATGTTCGGTCCGGTGCCCTTCGTGGCGAAGATCATGCACCTGTTCTTCGACGTGGACAGCATGGTTGGCAAGGACTTCGAGACGGGCCTGGCCAACCTCAAGGCGCTTGCCGAGAAGGGCTGATGCAACCCGCAACCTGAAGGAGGTGAGCCATGTGCCCTCTGTGCGTATCGACCCTGACGCTGGCGGTGACCAGCGTCCTTTCCGCCGGCGGCGTCAGTGCCTTCGCCGTCACCCGCCTGCGCGGCAAGCGCCGCGCCCGGCCCAACGAGCAACGGGAACGCCCCCAGGAGCGTGCGACATGAAACTGGCCGATAAAGGTTCTTCATTTCCGGAGATGCCCCGCGTGGTGTCCCAGGCCGCCTGGCGACAGGCACGCATCCGCCTGCTGGAGCAGGAAAAGGCTGCCACCAAAGCCCGCGACGCGCTCAACGCCCAGCGTCGCGAGCTGCCGGTGGTGCGCATCGACAAGGACTACCGCTTCGAGGGCGCGCACGGCCCGCTGCGCCTGCTCGACCTGTTCGAAGGCCGGCCGCAGCTGATCGTCTACCACTTCATGTTCCATCGCGACACGGGGCTGGGCTGCGAGGGCTGCTCCTACCTGATCGACAACCTTGGCCGGCTGGAGCACCTGCATGCGCGTGGTACCACCTTCGCCATGGTGTCCCGCGCGCCGCTGGAGGAAATCGCGCCATTCCGCGCCCGCATGGGCTGGCAGTTCCCCTGGTACTCGTCGTTCGGCAGCGACTTCAACTACGACTTCCACGTCAGCGTCGATGAGTCCGTCGCCCCGGTGGAATACAACTATCGTGACAAGACGGAGCTGGAGCGCCTCGGCCAGGACTACCACGTGCGCGGCGAGCAGCCGGGCATGAGCGTGTTCCTGCGCGACGGCGACCAGGTCTTCCACAGCTACTCGACCTACGGCCGCGGGCTGGAGGCGCCGCTGTTCACCTACCACCTGCTCGATCTCACCCCGCTGGGGCGCGGCGAAGGCTGGGACGGCATGCCCGACTACCAGGGCAAGGGCATGAACTGGACGCGCTTCCACGACGACTACGACCAGGCCGCGCCGCCGCACAGCTGCTGCGAATCCTGAACCGACCCAACTACTACACGGAGAGATTCCCGATGACTGCTGCCCAGAAGAACGCCACCCACAGCGAACTGCACGCGCTGCTGGAAAGCTGGCTGAAGTCCGTGCGCGCCTCCGACGTCGAAGGCATTACAGGCCACTACACCCGCGACATCCTCGCCTTCGATGCGGTGAAGCAACTGCAGTTCAAGGGCGTCGAGGCCTACGCCAGCCATTGGCGCGACTGCACGCAGATGTGCAAGGAACCCACTTTCGAGATCCATGAGCTGAGCTTCGAAAGCAGCGGCGATACGGCCTTCGGGCACTACCTCGCCTACTGCGGCGGCACCGACGACAAGGGCCAGCACAACGCCTCCTGGGCGCGGGTCAGCGTCGGCCTGCGCCGCGAGGCAGGGCAGTGGAAGATCGCCCACGAGCATTTCTCGATTCCCTTCGATCCGGCGACGGGGCAGCTGTTGTTCGACGCCAAACCTTAATCTGGTTGACCTGTAGGAGCGCGCCATGCGCGCGATCGCGGGCGTGGCCCGCTCCTGCAGGGGCTACCGTGCAACGAGTTCGCGTGTACGTTCGCTCCAGCGAAACACCCCGCAACGATCCCCTCGTCGCATCCGTCCGACCAGCTCCCACCTTGAAGGGAATGCGTGCAGGATAGGCAGACCTCTCCACGCCAAGGACCTGCGGCCCATGCACGAGTACGCTCCCCAGCCCCTGCGCGACGTGGTGGACGAGGTCTATCGCCGTGAATCGCGCCGGGTGCTGGCCACGCTGATCCGTCTGCTGGGGGATTTCGACCTCGCCGAGGAGGCACTGCATGAAGCCTTCGTCGCCGCCGTGGACCAGTGGCGACGCGACGGCGTGCCGGCCAACCCGCGCGCGTGGCTGGTCTCTGCCGGGCGCTTCAAGGCCATCGACGGCCTGCGTCGGCGTTCGCGTTTCGACGCGTCCCTGACGCAGATCGCCGAGCAACTGGAGATCGACGCGCAATCGGTGGAAGAACTGGCCGACGAAAGCGTCGAGGACGACCGCCTGCGGCTGATCTTCACCTGCTGCCACCCGGCCCTGCCGGCGGACTCGCAGGTGCCGCTGACCCTGCGCGAGGTCTGCGACCTGAAGACCGAGGAAATCGCCCGCGCCTACCTCGCCACGCCCTCGACCATCGCCCAGCGTATCGTCCGCGCCAAGGCGAAGATCCGCGACGCACAGATTCCCTACCAGGTGCCAGAAGCCGCCGAACTGCCGGAGCGCCTGGCCAGTGTGCTGCGGGTCATCTACCTGGTGTTCAACGAGGGGTACTCGGCCTCGGCTGGCGATTCGCTGACCCGCACCGACCTGTCCGCCGAAGCCATCCGCCTGGGCCGGCAGCTCCTCGAATTGCTGCCGGAAGCCGAAGTGATGGGCCTGCTGGCGCTGATGCTGCTGCACGAGTCGCGGCGCGAGGCGCGCACCGCCGAGGACGGCGAACTGGTGCTGCTGGAAAACCAGGACCGCGCGCGCTGGGACCGTGCCTTGATCGGGGAGGGCCAGCAACTGATCAGCGCTGCGCTCGCTACCCGGCGTATCGGCCCCTACACCCTGCAGGCGGCGATCTCCGCCGTGCATGCCGCCGCGGCCGACATGGCCAGCACCGACTGGGCGGAAATCGTCGGTCTCTACGACCTCCTGCTGGCGATGCAGCCCTCGCCGGTGATCGAACTCAACCGTGCCGTGGCCCTGTCCATGCGCGATGGCCCGCAAGCGGGGTTGGCGCAGGTCGATGCCATCCTTGCCCGTGGCGACCTGCAGGATTACCACCTGGCCCATGCCGCGCGCGCCGATTTCTGTCGCCGCCTGGAGCGCCGCGAGCAGGCGCGCGGGGCCTACGAACGCGCCCTGGAACTGGCGAAGCTGGAGCCGGAGCGGCGCTTCCTGGAGCAGCGGATTCGCGAACTCGACCGCTGAGTTGCATTGCAGCATCCAACTGCCAGACTGTGCGACTGACCTCTGCCGACCCGTGCCCATGACCGAACCGACGCCGCGCGATTCCCTCTGGAGCGTCTTCCTGATCTTCCTGCGCCTGGGCCTGACTTCCTTTGGCGGGCCGGTGGCGCACCTGGGCTATTTCCGCGAGGAGTTCGTGAGCCGGCGGCGCTGGCTGGACGAGCCGCACTACGCCGATCTCATCGCCCTCTGCCAGTTCCTCCCCGGCCCCGCCAGCAGCCAGCTGGGCATGGCCCTGGGCGCCTTGCGCGCGGGGCAGTGGGGCGCCTTGGTGGCCTGGACAGGCTTCACCTTGCCGTCGGCCTTGCTGATGCTGCTGGTCGCCCTGGGGCTGTCGCGGCATGGCCAGTGGTTGCCGGCCGGTGCGCTGCACGGGCTGATGCTGGTCTCCGTCGCCGTGGTGGCCCATGCCGTCTGGGGCATGGCCAGGTCGCTGTGTCCGGACTGGCAGCGCCAGGGGCTGATGATCCTGGTGACCGCCGTGGCGCTGCGCTGGCCCGGCGTTGTCGTGCAATTGCTGGTGATCCTCGCGGCTGCGCTGATTGGCATGGCCTGGCTGCGGCCGTCCACGGTGGACGATTCGGTGGGCCCGGGCCATTGCGCGTCGCGTCGTCGGGGCGGCTTCTACCTGCTGCTGTTCTTCGTGCTGCTGGCGCTTCTGCCGTTGGCGGCGGCCGCGTGGCATTGGCCATGGCTGACGCAGTTCGACGCCTTCTACCGGGTCGGCAGCCTTGTATTCGGCGGCGGGCATGTGGTGCTGCCGCTATTGCAGAGTGCGGTGGTTGACCCCGGCTGGGTGGATGCACCGACCTTCCTCGCCGGCTATGGCGCGGCGCAGGCCTTGCCGGGGCCGCTGTTCACCTTCGCCGCCTTCCTCGGCGCGGCCATCACCGAGCCGGGCGGCGCGACCGGCGCGCTGCTGTGCCTGCTGGCGATCTTCCTGCCGTCCTTCCTGCTGGTGCTCGGCGCCTTGCCGTTCTGGCAGAGCCTGCGTCGCCAGCGGCCTCTGCGCGCGGCGCTGGCCGGGGTGAACGCCGCCGTGGTCGGCCTGTTGCTGGCGGCGCTGATACATCCCATCGGCAGCGAGACCATCGTCGGCCTGCTCGACATTTCCCTGGTCGCGCTGGCCTTCCTGGTGCTGCTCAGTGGCCGGGTTCCGCCCTGGGCGCTGGTGCTGCTGGGCGCGCTGGGCGGAGGCCTGGCCGGGGCGCTCTAGAGGCTGCTCACCAGGTGCCCGCCATCCACGGCGAGCACCGCGCCGGTCATGAAGGCGCCGGCGTCGCTGGCCAGCAGCAGGAAGGGGCCTTCCAGTTCCCGGAGCTGGCCGAGGCGGCGCATCGGTACCGTGTCGCGGATGTAGGCCTGACCCTTGTCGCTGTCGAAGTAGGCGTCGTTCATTTCAGTCCTGAAGTAGCCCGGTGCGATGGCGTTGACCCGCACGTTGAAGCGCGCCAGTTCCAGCGCCAGGGACTTGCTCAGCTGTACCACGCCGGCCTTGGCCGCGCAGTAATGGCTGTAGCCGCCGCCCACGCGCAGGCCGAGGATCGAGGCGATGTTGACGATGCTGCCGCCACGCCCGGCCTTGGCCAGACGCTGCGCCGCGCACTGGGCGACGCGCCAGACGCCGTCGAGGTTGGTGGAGAGCATGCTGCGCCAGTCTTCCTCGCTGACCTCCAGCGCGCGCTGGCCGTTGCCGATGCCGGCGTTGTTGAGCACCACATCCACCACGCCGAACTGCGCCTCGGCGCTGTCGAAGGCGGCCTCGACGCTGGCGCGGTCGGTCACGTCCAGCGCCACGGCATGGGCTTCACCGCCGTCGGCACGGATGGCTTCGGCCAGTTGTGCCAGGCGCTCCGTGCGCCTTGCCGCCAGCACCACGCGGGCGCCCGCACGGGCGGCCACGCGCGCCAGGTGTGCGCCGATGCCGCTGGAAGCGCCGGTGACCAGTACGGTCCTGCCGGAGAGGGAGAAGAGGTCGTTGCTCATGGCTGCACCTTGTTCATCAGAGCGAATTCGCTGATCGCCAAGGTTAGCCGGATGCGCCCTCAAGGGCGTGCAGGGTGCGCCATTCGCGCGGCTGATGACGTTGACAGCATGGGCTCCACCCCTCTTGCGACCATGCACCATCACAGCCGGGAGGGCGGACGTAGGATGGTGTGGAGCGAAGCGATACCCATCGATGAGCGGGCCATGCCAGGAGAAATGGCAGAAACGAAAAAGCCCGGCACCTGGCCGGGCTTTTCATGACGCGGGAAGCGAATCAGGCAGCGAGTGCGCGGGCTTGCTTCTTCTTCACCTGCGCGCGGCAAGCATCGCCGAACGCCTGGAAGATCTTCACCGAGTCGGGGTTCTTCGCCGCCTGCCATTCAGGGTGCCACTGCACCGCGAAGAGGAAGGAGGAAAGCGTCGGGGCGTGGATGGCCTCGACCAGGCCGTCTTCGGCGTGGGCGATGGCTTCGATGCCCTTGCCCAGATTCTTCAGGCCCTGGCCATGCAGCGAGTTGACGCGGATCTCGTCACCCAGCAGCTGCTGCAGCCAGCTGCCCTGGATCGGGCGAACGCCGTGGGCCGGGCTGTACTGCACGTCGACCGGGTCTTCGGGATTCTCGCGATGGTCGTTGAAGCCGGGTTCGGCATAGACCTTCTGGTAGATATCGCCGCCCAGGGCCACGTTGATTTCCTGCATGCCGCGGCAGATGCCGAAGATCGGCAGGCCACGCGCGATGGCGGCCTTGATCAGCGGGATGTCGAAGTTGTCGCGGTCCTTGTCCTGGCCCTTGCCGGGAGTTTCATTCTCCTGGCCATACAGGGTCGGATCGATGTTGCTGCCGGCGCCGGTCAGGTACACGCCGTCGGCCATGTCCAGGTATTGCTCGAGGTCTTCGATGCCGCAGCAGGTCGGTACCAGTACCGGCACGCAATCGGACTGTTCGACCAGGGGCACGATGTATTTGTGGGTCATTACCTGATAGTCGTGGCCTTTGCGCTCTTGGCTGCCCATGGACATCAGGACGACGGGTTTACGGAGAGTCTGTTTCTTGTTGCCAATGTTGCTGTTGGACATATGTCACCTTTGGACGGGCTGCAGCCCATCGTTTTTGTGCAGGCGCGCAGCGGAAAGGCGCGCTACCTGAGGCCCCGAGCACTGCCGGGAGCGCACAGAAGGCGAAGTTTCCCGGTCGAAACCTGCCTACCAGCCTGCCAGAGCCGTTAAATATGTCAAACGAATTCGACGCGGGCCGTCAAAAATAATGGCCGAAATCCTGTCTTACAATTCTTCTATCTAATTGTTTTTAAAGGATTTATTGTAATATCTCGACGTGCTGAAAAGTCCATTATTTAAAACGCCTGGTCATAATGGTGAAAAATTCTGCACGCTTTTTCACGGCAGCCGTTCAGGATCGGCAACGCCCGCGCAGGCGGCACGCTCTGCCTCGCGGGTTTGCCCTCAGTGGCACTCGATACGGTTACGGCCGTTCTGCTTGGCCCGGTAGAGCGCGCTGTCGCTGCGGGAAAGCCCGGCCTCGGCAGACGCGTCGCTGGCTTCCAGCGCAGCGATGCCGATGCTGATGCTCAGCGGGATGCGCTGCCCGCCCTGCATCAGCGGCTGCTCCAGCAATTGCTGCTGCAGGCGTTGGGCGAAGACCTGGGCGGCGGCAACGTCGGCATCCCCCAGCACCACGGCGAACTCCTCGCCACCCATGCGCCCGGCGAAGTCGACGCGACGGATGTCACGCCCGAGGATGCTGGCGAAGTGGCGCAGGGCCTCATCGCCGACGGCGTGGCCCCAGCGGTCGTTGATCGCCTTGAAGTGGTCGATATCGCACATCAGGATCGCCGCGTGGTGCGTCGTCGAGCGCTGCACGCGGCCTAGCTCCGCCTCGATCAGGCGCATGAAGTGGCCACGGTTGGGCAGTTGCGTGAGGAAGTCGGTGGTGGCCAGCACCTGCAGCTCGGCTTCGATGCGTTTGCGTTCGGTGATATCGGTGATGAAACCGTGCCAGATCAGGGTGCCGTCGGCCACGCGCTTGGGGTGCGCGTTGCCCTGGCGCCAGAGCGTACCGCGCCCGGCGATCTGCACGCGGTATTCGTGCCGCCACGGTTGCAGGAGGGCGGCGGAGGCCTCCAGCGAGGCAAGGCAGGCCGGCAGGTCCTCGGGGTGGATCAGGTCGCGCAGGAACACGGAGTTGTGCTGCATCTGCTCGGCCGCAATGCCATAGATGTCCATCACCCCGGCACTGACATAGGGGAAGGTGCCGGTGCCATCGGGCAGGCGGCGGAACTGGAAGACCATGCCGGGTATTTCATTGGTCAGGTCGGTGAGCAGCTCCACGCTTTCGCGCAGTTGCTCGGCCATGCCGCGCAGGGCGGTGATGTCGGTGGTGGTGCCGAGCATGCGCAGCGCGTTGCCGGCGGCATCGCGCTCGACCACCTTGCCGCGGCTGCAGACCCAGAGGTAGTGGCCGTCCTTGTGGCGCAGGCGATGCTCCACCTCGTAGGCCTCGGTGCGACCCTCGAAGTGATCGCGCATGGTGTTCTGCACGTACTCGAGGTCGTCCGGGTGCAGGCGCGTGTAGGCGTCCTCGATGCGGCTGCCGATCTCGTCCTCGGCGTAGCCCAGCAGGGACTTCCAGGCGCTGGAATAGTGGATCTCGCCGGTGGGCACATGGCGATCCCAGATACCGGTTCCGCTGCCGTCCACCGCCAGGGCCATGCGCCGCTCGCTTTCCTTCTGTGGCATGCGGGCGCGGTCGAGCAGGGCCTCGCCCAGCTCCAGTACATCGTCCAGCAGCGTCTGCTGTTGCTGGCTGAGCGACTGGTCGCCGTTGCCCAGCAGCAGCAGGCGCGCCTGGGGGAAGCCTTCCTGGTCGCGCAGCGTCTGGCTGGCCAGCAGGTTCAGGAGCTGGCCCTGGTGGCTCAGCGGGCTGGTGGCGGCATTGAGGGACAGCAGGGTAGCCAGAGAGAGGGCGCCGGCACCGTCGATGCCGAGCTGGCCGAGCAATTGGCCGCGCATGTCGATGAGCAGGACGGCGCAATCGCCACCCGCATGGCGGGCGAGACGCAGCAGGCCGTCGTATCGCCCGTACTCCTGTACCCCAGCTTTACTGGAAGTTCGCATCCGATAGCAGCTTCTTCAACGGAGGATGGGCGTAGTTCTGGATTGTGCTCCGCGCCTGACATGCGGCAGGCGGACGCAGGTGGCTTTATGAAATCACGGCCGCTCAGCGGCCACAATCTCCACCTGCGACATGGGCGACGAGCGCACCTCGCCCGCCGCGTCTGCGACGGGCGAGGAGGGCGTCAGTTGATGAGCTGGTCGATCAGCACGGCGTTGGTGTAGATCAGGCTGCCGTCGCGGGCGCTGTGGCCGACCAGGTGGAACTGCCCGCGGTGCTCGGCGCCGCCCAGGTACACGCGGAACATGCAGTCCGCCAGCGGGCCGACCGCTTCGGGCATGTGCAGGTCGAGGGTGTGCAGGTCGGCGTCCACCATCATTTCCTTCTGGCCGTTCTCCTGCAGGTACACCTCGGCCTGCTCCAGGTGCAGGCGGTCCTCATCGGTCAGGTAGAAGCGGATGTCTTCCAGCGGCGTGGGCTTCTGCTCGGCGGTGGTCTTGCACCAGCCTTCGAGGGTCATTGCGCTCATGGTGAGGTGCCTCCGTGGTTCGCGTAGGGATACAACGCGTCGTCGCAGAGTTGGACCGTTTCGCTGGCAGGTTCGCTCACTTTTTGTTCAAGACAGCATTCGGGACATAAAAAAAGCCGCTCCAATGGAGCGGCTCGAAGGACGTCGAAGGAGCAATCACAATATCAACGTCAGGAGTTGTCTTCCGCAGGGAAAGTGCGGAAGCGGGAAGATGGGGTAATTCTAGAAAGTTGCAGCGGCGGGATAAACCGTTATTCCGGGAAGAGACTTTCTGCACGGGCGTAATAATCTCGCCTGGACACGGGGCAAACTTTCAGACGAATCCGAAAGTTGCCCCGCTCAATAATTCAGCGAATGTTCGTGCTGAATTACAGGATCGACAGCGGGTATTCGACGATCAGGCGCAGTTCGTTGTTGTCGGCTTCACCCTGGTCGGCGTTGGCGCGGTGGAAGGCCTGACGCACGCGGAAGGACAGGTCCTTCGCCGGGCCTTCCTGGACCACGTACTTGGCTTCCAGGTCGGTCTCGTGGTGGCTGCCGTCCTCGCCGTACATGCCAGCGTAGCTGCCATCGGCGTCGGCGTGGCTGCCGTCGATGCCGGTACCGTTGATGTAGCGGGCCATGAAGCTCAGGCCCGGTACGCCGTAGGTGTCCATCGCCAGGTCGTAGCGCACCTGCCAGGAGCGCTCGCCCGGACCGTTGAAGTCGGAGTACTGCACGGAGTTGGCGAGGAACACCGAGTCACCGGTGGCACCGTCGCCGTCGTCGCCGAAGCCGACGTAGTCGAACGGGGTGTCGCCGTGGACCTTCTGGTAGGCCAGGGTGACGGTGTGCGCCTGCAGGAAGGAGTAGGCGGCTGCCAGCGACCAGGTGGTGTTGCTGATCTCGCCGGCCTTGGCCTGGCCTTCGTCGTTGGTGCGGTAGATGTTGAAGTCGAAGGCCAGCGACTGGTCATCGGCGACCGGCAGCACCCAGTTCACGTTGCCATAGTACTGGCGCCAGATGTCCTTGAACTCGGAGCCGTACAGCGAAACGCTCAGGTTGTCGTTGATCGCGTACTTGCCGCCGAGGAAGTCGACGTCGCTGGTTTCCACGCCGGCATAGGCCGCCCACAGGCCGCCGTCGCGGGCGGTGGTGACCGGGCTGGTGCCGGAGGTGAAGTGACCGGCTTCCAGGTCCAGGCCTTCGATTTCGCTGCTGAACAGGTTGAAGCCCGACGCAGTCTGCGGGATCAGGCGGGTGCCGCCGGCGGCGAACACCGGAGCGGTCGGCTGCATGTCGCCGAATTTCAGCTCGGTCTTGGAGATGCGCACTTTCAGCGCGCCACCGGCCTTGCCGTAGTCGTCATCCGGCTTGCCGTCGTTGCCGACCGGCAGGTTGCCGGTGCCCGCACGGCCACGGCCGGCGTCGAGCTTGATGCCCAGGTAGCCGAAGGCGTCCACGCCGAAACCGACGGTGCCCTGGGTGTAGCCCGAGGAGAAGTTCGCCAGGAAGCCCTGGGTCCAGTCGCGGTTGTCGGCTTTGCCGTTCTTGCCGTCGTGGTCGTAGTAGTAGTTGCGCAGCAGGACGTCGAACTTGGCGTCCTCGACGAAGCCCTTGGCATCGGCCTGATCGGTGACGAAGGGTTCGGCGCTGGCGAACTGGCTGGCGGCGGCGGAAACAGCGAGCACGATGGCGCTGCGTTTGAGGTGCTTCATGGATATTGCCCCTAGAGTCTTGGAGGACCGGCTCGATGAAGTGCGTGAGAACCGGACGTTTTTATAGGCAGGCACAATGAATCCGAACGTGGATTGACCACGGCGGAAAGTCGCAGGAAGTTGCGTTGGCATTGTTGCAGTTAACTGGCTTTGTATTCCCCCACGAATTGCTCCAAGCGTGGGAGAGCCGACGTCATAATGCCGAAAGAGTTCGCCGTTTAAATCACGGATTATGAAAAGGTCTTTGTCTCAAACTGTAATAATCAGGACGTTGGTCGAGTTGACATAACGCATTTGGAAGTTCCGCGTATATAAGCAATGTCACTGTTTCCGGGGGCTGCGGGCACGGTGACATGGCGCGCATCGGGGCGATGCGGCTAAGCTGCGCGACCCGGCCGCCGCACCCGCTGCGGCGACGTGCCCCATTCACCGACAGCAGAGATTTGTCCCATGACGCCTACCTTCATCCCCGACGCGGACCCCGAATCCATCTCCTCCGACGTCGCCGGCTTCGGCGGCCTGCTGGTTTCCACGCAGATCCCCACCCTCGAGGACGGCAGCCTGGAACTGGGCGACATCAAGGCCCAGAGCGTGGCGACCCTGCGCAGCCTGCAACTGGCCCTGGATAAGGCCGGTAGCGGCCTGGACCACGTACTGCACCTGACCATCTACCTCACCAGCATGGCCGACCGCGCCGCGTTCAACGAGGTGTACTGCAGCTTCTTCGCCAAGCCCTACCCGGTGCGCGCCGCCGTCGGTATCTCCGAGCTGGCCGTCGAGGGCATGAAGGTGGAAGTCACCGCCATCGCGGCCAAGCGCGCGGGCTGATCTCTCCGTTCCGCAGGATCGGGCCGCTCTGCGGCCCTTTCTTTATGTGTTGCGCTTCTTCGACCTGAGCACGTCTCTGGTTCGCGAGCAAGCTCGCTCCTACAGGACCACGCCAGGCTGCTCTGCGTAGGAGCGGGGGGACGCCTGGTTCTTGCTCGCGAACAGTCCCCGCTCCAACCCCCCCCCCCGAATGTATTCCTTTGTATCCACCGCTCCCTGAGCGGACACACGCATACAAAAGCCTCCAGACGCCGATACGTCCGCGATACATCACTGCGGCGAAATAGCCCTACCCGAACGACACGGCGCAACGGCTGGGAAACCTCCAGTGCCTCGTTCCAGGGATTCGCCCTTGCGGCATGACTCGGCGCAGCAAGCGCCACAGCATCTGGAGAAGCAGCATGACTCGTACCTCGAAGACTCAACTGGGCCTGATCGCTATCGCGCTGGCTGGCGGCTTGAACATGGCGTCCTCCGCTTTCGCCGTCGAAGCCTTGCCGCAGGGCTACCAGCTGGCTTCCGCCGCCAAGGCCGGCGAGGGCAAGTGTGGCGAGGGCAAGTGCGGCGCCAACGAGGCCAAGGCCAAAGCCAAGGTGAGCCAGGGCGAAGGCAAGTGCGGCGAAGGCAAATGCGGTGCCGACGGCGCCCAGGCCAAGGCCACCGGCGCCGAGGGCAAGTGCGGTGAAGGCAAGTGCGGCGATGCCTCCTTTGCCCGCACCGATGCCGATCACGACGGCCGCGTCTCCCGTGCCGAACTGCTGGCTGTGGCACCCAAGGCGGGCGCGGAGTTCGACGCCATCGACGCCAACCACGACGGTTACCTCTCCGAGGCCGAGGTCTACCAGTTCCGCAAGAACCAGTTCGACTCCAACGGCAAGCCTTTCCCGTCCGACCTGTACAGCAAGCTGAGCCAGGCCAAGAACTGACAGACGCTGCCCCTCCCCGAGCCGATGGCCGGGGAGGGCACTTCGCCAAGGAGACTGCCATGACCCCTTCCGTACCCCTGCAGGGAGCCGGCCTCGGCCTGCGCCGCGCGATGCTGCCTGACCTGCTGACCCTGGACGACCGCGCCGTGGACTTCCTCGAAGTCGCCCCGGACAACTGGATCGGCGTCGGCGGGACCTATGGTGAAGGGCTGGCCCGTCTGGCCGAACGCTTCCCGCTGTCCTGCCATGGCCTGTCGCTGTCCCTGGGCGGCCCGGAACCGCTGGACCATGTATTCCTCGGTCGCGTCCGCGAATTTCTCGACCAGCACCAGGTACCGCTGTTCAGCGAACATCTAAGTTACTGCTCCGACGAAGGCCACCTCTACGACCTGATTCCCATGCCCTTCACCGACGAGGCCGTGCGCCACATCGCCAGCCGCATCCGTGAGGTGCAGGACATCCTCGGTCGCCGCATCGCCGTGGAAAACATCTCCTACTACGCCGCGCCCTACCAGGCGCTGAGCGAGATCGACTTCCTCCTCGCGGTGCTCGGCGAGGCTGACTGCGACCTGCTGCTGGACGTCAACAACCTCTACGTCAACGCCCACAACCATGGCTACGACGCCGCCGGCTTCCTGGCCCGCGTGCCGGCCGAGCGCGTCGCCTGCCTGCACGTCGCCGGCCATTACGACGAAGCGCCGGACCTGAAGATCGACACCCACGGCGCCGCCGTGAAGGACGACGTCTGGAGCCTGCTGGCCAGCGCCTACCAGCACCTGGGCAGCGTCCCGACCCTGCTGGAACGCGACTTCAACCTGCCGCCGCTGGCCGAGTTGCTCGGTGAAGTAGCCACCATCCGCCACCTGCAAACATCCGCGCGCCGACCGGAGGTGCGTCATGGCTGAGACCTTGCGCGAGCAGCAGTTGCGCATGACCCGCTACATCCGCGACCCGCAGGCCAACGAGCCGCCGCCCGGCATCGAGGCGCGGCGCCTGGCGGTGTACCGGCAACTGTTCTTCGGCAACCTGCAAGCGCTGCTCGCCGGCAACTTCCCGGTGCTGCATGCCAGCCTGCCAAGTGAACAGTGGCAGGCGCTGACGGAGGATTTCTACGCCAGCTTCCACTGCCAGACGCCGCTGTTCACCGAGGTGGCCGGCGAGTTCGTCGACTACCTGGAGGGGTGCAGCGAGCAGCCCGGCTGGGTCGCTGAACTGGCGCACTACGAATTCATCGAGACCGCGCTGCTGCTCAGCGACAACGCCGAGCCGGCCCACGACCCGGACGGTGACCTGCTCGAGGGTGTGCCGCTGCTGTCAGCGCTCGCCGCGCCGCTGGCTTATGCCTGGCCGGTCAGCCACATCGGTCCGCAACACATTCCCCTGGACGCCCCGGCCGAACCGACACTGCTGCTGGTGCGCCGGGATACCGACCTGAAGGTGTACTTCTCGCGTCTGGCCCCGTTGGCCCATGCTCTGCTGGTGTCGCTGCAACAGTGGCAGCTCACCGGTCGCCAACACCTCAAGGCGCTGGCTGAAATCGCCGGCGTCGAACCGGCCGCCATCGAAGGGCAGGGCGTTGCCCTGCTGCGCAGCCTGAAAGAACAGGGCGTGGTGCTCGGCACCCGCCCGAATTGCACCACTCCACGTCGTCCCTCGTTGCATCGCCCCTGAAGGAGAAGCGTCATGACCGACACCCTGGCAACCGTGATCTACACCGCCCACACCCACACCACCGGAGGTCGTGATGGTCGCGGCCAGACCACCGACGGTGAACTGGACCTGCCCCTGAGCCCACCCGGCTCCGGCCGCCCCGGCACCAATCCCGAGCAACTGTTCGCCATCGGCTGGTCCGCCTGCTTCATCGGCGCCCTGCGCCGCGCCGGGCAGAAGCTGAACGTGCGCCTGCCGGCCGATGTGGCGGTGGACGCCGAAGTCTCCCTGGGCAACACCGCCGACGGCGGCTTCGCCCTGGCCGCCCAGCTCACCGTGCACCTGCCGGGACTGGAGGCCGAGGACAAGGCGAAGCTGGTCGACGAGGCGCATCAGATCTGCCCGTATTCCAAGGCTTCGCGCGGCAATATCGAGGTGGGGTTCGTCATTCCCTGATCGATCCCTTGTCCACAGCACAGCCCGCGCACCTTCATCGGTGCGCGGGCTTTTTTGTGTCCTATCGGCGTGCGAGGTGCTTCCCTGTGGGAGCGGAGCTTCTCCGCGACGTTCTTGCTCTTGCTTGGGGTTTGGTGTGTCTGCGCCGCTTCGGCGTACGCGCGGGCTTCTGGTTTCGCCCCCTCGGGCGAGTTCCTTTTGGCAAACGTCGGATAGCCGCCCTCCCAAAAGGAACCAAAAGGTCTTGCCCCGGACATCCGGTTTTTCGCTTAGGCGAAAAATTCCCTCGTTGAAGCGAAGTTTCAGGGGCCCGCGTCGAAGGGCCATCCCTGGCTCATCGCCGCTCTCGCGACATCCATGTCGCTCAACCCCTGAAACTCCGCTTCAACGAGGCCTCCTGAACGGGGCATTCGGCGCGCGGACGTTTCTCTGGAAGTCTTTGAAGCCAAAGCCAAAGCCAAAGCCAAAGCCAAAGCCAAAGCCAGGGCCGCACGTAGGGCGAATAACCCGGAACGGGTTATCCGCCAATTGCCTTGCGACGGATAACGCTGGCGCGTTATGCGCCCTACGATCACAGCGGCGGAGTCCAGGCTGGAAGGAAAACCCGAGGGCAATACGTACCCTGTAGGAGCGGGCCATGCCCGCGAACAGCGGACAAGGTCCGCGTTCGCCCCATCGCGCCGACTTCCCGCAGGCAAACAAAAACGCCCTCTCCAGAAGGAGAGGGCGTCGTGGGTCGACCAGATGAATCGCCAGCCTATCAGACGTTCCGCGAAGCTCCCATTACCCGCCGCACCAGCCCATCCACACTCAGCGCTCCCGCTCCCTTCAACACCAGCGGCACCAGCGCTACCAGGTAGATCAGCGGCAGCTTGTAGTTGCCAAAACCATGATCAGTAATCGAGTAGCCCTGGGCCAGTTCCGCCAGGCTCGACCACTGCGCCGGCCAGTGCACCGCGGCGATGGCGACGAGGGTCACGACGATCAGCGAGGCCGAGGCGAAACGAGTCGCCAGCCCCAGGAGCAACAACACCGGCGCGATCAGCTCGGCCCACATCGACACCTGCCAGTCGAAGCCGGCGGAGAAGTGGTTGAAAGGGAAGGGGAAGCTGGCGTGGATCTGTTCGAACCAGTTGTCGCCGTGCCATTTCTCCAGGCCCGACTCGAAGAATTCCCAGGCCAGGAACAGCCGCAACGGGATGTCCCAGCCCCAGGCGGCGAGGCGGTCGAGTTGGTCGAAAGCGGTCTTGAGCGGGTTCAGGGTCAGCAGGGTCATGGCGCACCTCGTGGGCATTATTGTGGGCAGTCGGTCTTGGGCAGGGCTTGGGCGGCCGGGCGAGGGTTTCGCCCGGTGGCGGAGAAGTCGGGATCAGGCGCTCGGCAGCACGGGACGTGCGCTACGGCGCAGGCGCACGGCCAGCTTGGCGATGAGCTTGAAGGCGATGGCGCTGAAGATCAGGCCGAAGCCCAGCGGGTACCAGGAGCCCATTGGCAGGCGCTTGTAGAAAGACAGGAAGAACACCCCGGCAATCACCCAGGTGCCGGTGCTGTGCAGGCCCTTCCAGACGCGGACGCCGAGCAGCTTCACCGCGTAGGGGAAGGAGGTGACGGCCAGCAGGGCGATGAACAGGTAGCCGACCGAGCCGGGAATGTTCGCGGCGACGCTGCGGCCGTGCCAGAAGGTCTCGGGGAAGAACTTCACGTAGAGGATGATCAGCACCGCGTGCACGGCGTGGGAGAAGGCGAAGGCCAGCCCGAGGAAGCGCCGCTCGCGCAGCAGGCCACGGGTGAAATCGCTCGGCACCAGCGCTGCCAGGGACGAGGCGAGGAAGGTGGCGAGGAACAGCGCGAAGGAAGTGCGGGCGGTGACGCGGATCGAGCTGCGCAGCGCCTCCACTCCTTGCGGCTGGGACCACAGGGCCAGCGCGGTGACGATAAGCACCAGCAGCGAAAGCAGGGAAAACAGGCGCCAGCCATGCAGGCGGGCAGGTTCGGCGGGACGGTTCATGGCGGGCTCCTTTGGGGAACGCGGCGGGCGGGGTGCCACCGCTGTTCGTGGAGCCATCTTGTCGACGGGCCTTATCCCGGATGTGTCCGGGGAAGGCCGTCTTGTATCTCTGTGTACATCATCGGGCGGGCGGCAATTCCAGTTGCACGCACAGCCCGCCGCTGGTGCGGTTGGACAGGGTCAGCGTGCCGCCCAGCGCCTGGCTCAGCTGCAGGGCGATCGCCAGCCCGAGGCCGGTGCCGCCGGTGCTGCGGTTGCGCGAGCTTTCCACCCGGTAGAACGGCTTCACCACTTCGGCGAGCTCTTCCTCGGGAATGCCCGGACCGTCGTCGAGTACACGAACACACACGATGCCCTGCGTATCGCGCTCGACTTCCACCTGGGCGGCCCCGCCGAACTTCAGCGCGTTGTCCACCAGGTTGGTGAGCACCCGGCGCAGCGCGTGGGGGCGGGTTTCCAGCACGGCGTTGCTGTTGCCCTGCAGCTCCACGGCCTGGCCGCTGTCCTGGTAGTCGAGGACCAGGCTGTCTAGGAAGGCGTCGAGGTTGACCTTCACCGCCGCCTCGCTGGCGCCGTCCATGCTGCGCGCGTAGGCCACGCCTTCGCGGACCAGGTGCTGCATCTCTTCCAGGTCACTCCACAGGCGTTCGCGCTCGGGCGAGTCGTCCATCTGCTCGACGCGCAGCTTCATCCGCGTGATGGGCGTCTGCAGGTCGTGGGAGATGGCGGCCAGCAGTTGCATGCGCTCCTTGAGGTAGGAGCCGATACGCCCCTGCAGCGCATTGAAGGCGCGGGCGGCGTAGGCGACTTCGCTGGGGCCGCGTTCGTCCAGCTCCGGCGCCGGGGCATCCGGATCGAGATGATCCACGGCCTGGGCCAGACGCGTGAGCGGACGGATCGCCAGGCGCACAGCAATCCAGGTGCAGAACAGCAGCAGCGCCAGTTGCACGACCAGCACCCAGGGCAACCATTGCGCGACCGGCACACCCTTGGGCGTCACATCGATGGTCAGCGGCATGCCGTCGGCGAGCTTGAGGTGCGCCTGGAAGTGCGGAATGGAGCCGGGAATGTCCTCGAAGCGCAAGGCGTAGCGCGGGCCAATGGAGTCGGCAATGGACGTCGCCGCCATCGGCGCCTGCGCCATGTTCATCGGCTCGCCCGGTTCACCGCCATCCAACCGGTAGCGGTAGTTGGGCCGCTGCACCATCGGCAGCCAGGCCTCGCGCTCATCCTTGGGCAGGCGGTCGAGCAGGGCGACGGCAGTACTGACGTCGGTCTCCAGGTTGCCCAGCATCATGCTGCGCGCACTCTGATAGCGCTCGTAAAACTGCGAGCAGAACGACAGGCTGTAGGCGAACACCAGCCCGGCGAGGAAGATCAGCGCCAGGCGCGCAGCCAGCGTGCGTGGCCAGTGCAGGAGGGATTTCATTGGTTGGGCTCGAGCAGTTCGACGGCCAGCGCGAAGACGTAGCCTTCGCTGCGCACCGTCTTGATATAGGCCGGCTCGCGGGCGTCATCCAGCAGGCGCTGGCGCAGGCGGCTGACCAGCAGATCGATGGAGCGGTCGAAGATGTCCGCTTCACGGCCCTGGGTGAGATTCAGCAGCTGTTCGCGGCTGAGCACGCGCTGCGGGTGATCGACGAACACGCGCAGCAGGCGGTACTCGGCGCCGCTCAGGGCGACCAGGGTGCCGTCTTCATCCAGCAGGTGGCGCGCGGTGGTGTCGAGCTTCCAGCGGCCGAAGCCGATCAGCCGGCTCGCCTCGCTGACCTGCAGGTTCGGCGGCAGCATGCGGGTGCGGCGCAGCACGGCGTTGATCCGTGCCAGCAGCTCGCGGGCGGAGAAGGGCTTGGTGAGGTAGTCGTCGGCGCCCATTTCCAGGCCGATGATGCGGTCGGTCTCGTCGTTGCGCGCGGTGAGCATCAGCACCGGCGTGGACTTGTGCTTGCCCACGCGCAGCTCGCGGCACAGCTTCAGACCGTCGTCGCCGGGCATCATGATGTCGAGGACGATCAGGTCGACGCTGTTGGCATCGAGGAAGGCGCGCATCTGCCGGCCGTCTCCCGCCAGGCTCACGCGCAGGCCGTTCTTCTTCAGGTAGTTGCCGACCAGCTCGCGGATCTCGCGGTCGTCGTCGACGATCAGTACGTGATCGACATGGTCCATGCCGGTTCCTCGTTCGTAGTGGGTTGAGGCGAGTTTATAGCGCAGCGCCGCGCTTGCCTTCCGTGCTTTGTATTCCACTGTATCTACAGCCGCCGCCGATACCCGGCGCGGCAAACCCGGGCCCTGCGCGACACAAGCCCGATACCTCCTGAACGTGAAATGGGCACCAACGGCGAGGCACACAGCCCCCGCCGGCCAAACCCGACACAGGACAGGAGAACCACCATGAAAGCCATCCAACTCGCCAACGCTTGCCTCTTCGCTGTCGTCGCCGCCTTCGCCAGCTTCAGCGCCCAGGCCGCCGACACCCAGCCCGCCGAGACTTACCACTACGGTCAGAAACTGGACGTGAAGCGCGTCCTGGCCATCCACGAAGAGAGCGCCTCGCCGTACGACTGCGGCATCGTCAACGCCCGCATGGATTACCTGGATTCCAGCGGCCAGCCGCACAGCCTGGCCTATCGCAAATTCGCCACCAACTGCAACGAAGGCGGCTGATTCCCCTGCGCCGCGGCCAGCGAAGGCCGCGGCGTTCGGTTCCTGGTGTTTATCCCAAGCGTGAACCCCACGGGCCGATGGCCCACCGAGGTGCCCATGTTGCTCATCGCCTTTCTCGGCGGGGCGCTGACCCTGCTCAGCCCCTGCATCCTTCCCGTACTGCCCCTGTTGCTGCAGCGCGCCGGCGGCCCGGCGTGGTCGCCGTGGGTCACGCTGCTCGGCCTGGCCAGCGGCTTCGCCGTGCTGGCGAGCCTGGCGACCGTCTCCAGCAACTGGGTAATTGCCGCCAGCGAGTGGGGCCGTTACTTCGCCCTCGCGCTGCTGTCGGTTTCCGCCGTTGCGTTGCTCTGGCCGCGCTTCAGCGACGCGCTGGCCAAGCCCTGGGCGTGGATCGGCGATCGCCTGCAGGGCCAATCCCGCCGTCTACCGCCGGCGCTTTCCACGTGGGTGCTGGGTTTCGCCGCCGGCCTGCTGTGGGCGCCCTGTGCCGGGCCGGTGCTGGGGCTGATTCTCTCCGGCGCCATGCTGCAAGGCCCGAGCGCGCAGACCAGCCTGCTGCTGTTCGCCTACGGCCTGGGCAGCGCCACGGTGCTGGGCGTCGTGCTCTTCGCCGGCCGCCGGCTGATGCAGCACCTGCGGCCGCGCATGACCGTCATCGAAGGCCTGCGCCGGGCCACCGGCGTACTCGCGCTGCTGGCGGTGGTCGGCATCGCCAGCGGCACCAGCGCGCAGCTGGCTTCCGGCAGTTCATCCACGCTGGTGAACAGCCTGGAGCGCAAGGTCATCGACGGCGTGCCCGCGCTCATCAGCCAACTGATGCCCGGCGACATGGCCCACGGCGCCGAACGCCTGCCTGACCTAGGCCCGGCTCCGGAACTGCAAGGTGCAGTGGAATGGATCAACAGCCCCGAACTGAACCTGCGTGACCTGCGCGGCAAGGTAGTGCTGGTCGACTTCTGGACCTACGACTGCATCAACTGCCAGCACAGCCTGCCGTACGTGAACGCCTGGGCGAAGAAGTACGCCGACCAGGGCCTGGTGGTGATCGGTGTGCATACCCCGGAATACCCCTTCGAACGCGTGCCGGCCAACGTCCGCGCAGCGGTGAAGCAGCACGACATCCACTACCCCGTGGCGCTGGATAACCAGTACCGCATCTGGAATTCCTTCGCGAACCAGTACTGGCCCGCGCACTACTTCATCGACGCCCAGGGGCGGATTCGCCACCTGTCGATCGGCGAGGGCGGGTATGAGGAGCAGGAGCAGGTGATTCAGGCGTTGTTGAGGGAGAGAGGATATGAAAATTAAAGCCCTAGATAAATATTTGTCATTGGATTTGTATTTTTGGGTCACACAATTTCAGCTGATTTTTCTTCTGGTGTGTTCTGTTTTATTGCTTTTATGCTTATCTCGCGACGGCGAACATCAACATCGGCAGAGATTTGTTTGAAAATTTCGGTGAGTTCTTGGTGGTTGTTTCGTTTGTCATAGGGCATGATATATATTTTTCGCAGGTCTTTATTTATTTCAATGAATTTGTCTGATTGATTTCCGGCTAGGAAGATGTAATGGGGTCTTGCATTTGGCATGTTATGTGCGTAGTTTTCAATTATCTGGGCGATAGCTGGGTCGCCTAGTGAGAATCCAATAAAAAGAACGGTGTGTGTCAGTAAAACTGTTTCCATGAATTTTGAATATGCCCAGTTTCCATATGCTTTGTCCGAGTAGTCCTTTTTCGTAAAGATCATGGACGGAATGTCATCAATGGAACCATGGATTTTGAATAGATATGATTGTGAATCCCGAAATGCCTGGAAAGCTTTTTCGGTTATGGTTTTTACGGTTTTGAGATGATGTGTCGCGTTTTTGTTTGCTTCTTCCCAAGCAGCTTCAAGATATAGATCGAAATTTGTTGTTATGATTAATCTTTGATTGAGGTTGATTATTAATTTTTGTAGTTCACTAGGGGTGCCTCGTTGGTGGTATTCTTCCTCTAATAGCTTTTCCCAAGCTGCAGTTCCTAGGCCGCGGCTTATCATTTCGCAGGCCATAAGGTAGTCTTGTTGTTTTATTAGGTCTTTAGTTTGCTTCTTGAGCTTTGGGTCTGTAAGACTCTCGGATGCATCTAATAGGAACTGCCCCCATACTTTAATTCTTGTTCCAGCTAAAGTGGTTACACCTGCGCTGACGCCTGCACCGATAAATATAGCAGCGCGACGCTCTGCTAAATCATTTATTAGATCCGGGTTGATAGTGTGCATTGGTCAGAGCTCAATTATTATTTGACTTGATATATTTCAAGGTTCTGGATGAAACGTTTAGCTAGTGATTTATAGATTTCTCTAGCTTGCGCTCGAGTCACTGTATAACTGCCTTTGGCGTTTACGTTTATCATGGGTTGATGCAGTGTCTGTGACTTCGGTGCGAGACTGGCAAGATGCTTAATTTCGCCAAGGTGTGGCTTCAGATTGTCTGGATAAAAATAATGAAGTTGATTTGAAACAACCTCTGGGAGCTTTTTGCTTATTTCTTCATAAGCTTCAACAATTCTGGTGCTTCCTTCCTTTCTGCGCTCTTTGTGTTGTTGAGTTACATAGCCTAGGAATTGCAGCTTCTTTCTCACGACATTGGGTAGTTCTGAAGGGTCTTCAGAGTTTTTCATTCCAAAGGAAAGGTCTTTTTCCCAAACTTTTACAGCTTCGCCAATGTTTTTAAGTGCCCAGCTAGAGAATATATCAATAGCCATTGGTACTAAGAAGAAGTCGACGGAAAGCAATATTGCTCGGTTAATTGCCCCGAGTGATGGTCCCATGTCGAAAAATATATAGTCGTAATCTTGCGCCTGCTCGATAATGTTATGGAATACGAACGTTGTTCTAATTCCACGGATGCCACCAGCTTTTGCATCTCTCCAGTCTTGCGCCAATAAATCTTCTTTTAAGGCGAGTCGAGGATCTCCAATAATTACATCAAACCCAAAGTTTTCAACGTGTTGTATGGGGAGTGATGTCTTGTAGCCTTTTCCCAGCGAAAGAGGATGGATGACGCTAAATATGGTTTGAGGATCAGGTGCGCCATAGGTGGTGAGGAAATCTTCGTCGGAGAGAATGTATTGCGTTAAGTTGCACTGAGGGTCAGCATCAATAACAAGAATTTTCTTGTTATGATTTAGAGAAAGCTCAGCTGCTAAGTTGGCGACGAGGGTCGTCTTCCCGACGCCACCCTTGTTGTTGAAGAAACAGATTGCCCTAGAAGGTTGTTTTTTCTGATTTTTCTGAGTGGTCTTCATTTGTGGTCTGCAGTATGTGTGCTGGCAAAGTGATATTTCTATCACTTTCTTTATGTCAAAGGGAAGGTTAATGGACAGGTATTCATACGATTTATGTGCTCGGGCTTATTTGCTCCAATTCAGGGAGAGTTTCTCCGGTAATTAGCCACCAGCGGTATTGAGGGTAATGGGCAGCAAGCTGCTCCAACTCATCGACTGCCAGCCTCGCTCTGCCTCGCTTGATGCTCTGCCATCGCACGTATTCCTTGCTATTCACCTCTGCCAGATCCTTCAGACTGGTCAGCTCTAATAGCTGCATCGCTCTATCGGCCATGCTCTGGGCCATTGAAAAATCTCATTATGGATTATTGACATACTGCCAGAAAATGGATACAGTCCATTAATCTGCACAGCCCAATGTGCTCGAATATTGACCCAACCTCTCTCGAACGGGAAGCCTCGCGCCTGCGCATCCGCTCGCCCTTTTGAAAGTCCCACCCATTTCGAGCTTGGCGACTCGAAGCAATGGATCGCTCTTTCCAGCCCCTGGAGGCCAGCCATGGATGATCTCTACACCGCCACAACCTTCACGCGTAACAACCACCATTTGCGCGGCGTGCTGATCGACGACCAGCCCTGGATCGTCGCGCACGACTTCGCGCGGCTGCTTGGCCTGCGGCATCCGCAGAGCCTGGCGGGGAAGGTGTCGGGCGATAAGGTGCGAACCGTCTGGCTGTTGCAGGCCCGAGGTACTGAGGAGAAGGTCGAGGTAATCAACGAGCCGGCGCTGTACAAGGCACTGATCCGCTACGGCCATGCGGAGTACCGCACGGTGGCGCGCTGGTTGTCGGACGAGGTGATCCCACTGCTGCGCGATCAGGGGCGCGTCGATCCGCAGCGTCCTCGGCGCGTCCAGATGAGCTGGCGTTCCGACCGGGTGACGGTCCTCGACTGGCAGGGGCGCCTGTGGGTTTCCTGGGACGACGTGCCGAAGTTCAGCACGATATCGGCGGGTGTTGGTGGCTGGTTGGGCAAGTTGCGTGGCGACCAGCCAATCGATTGAAGCTAACTGCCTATCACCTGATTTCTCCCCTGCTTCTTCGCCTCATACAGCGCCGCATCTGCCCGCTCTACCAGCGCCCCCACAGAGCTTTCCTGGCCCGGTAGCGCAGCAGCCACGCCGATGCTCACGCTCACTCGCCCCAACGGCGAAAGCTCGTGGGGCAGGGCAAGGGCCTCCACCGCCTGTAGCAGCTTGTTCGCCATGCCACGCACGCCGGCGAGGTCGGTCATCGGCGCGAGGAAGACGAACTCCTCGCCGCCGTAACGCGCCACCAGATCGGTCGAACGGTTGACCGTCGTTGCCAGCGCCTGGGCAATCTCGCGCAGGCAGGCGTCGCCGGCCGGATGGCCGTAGTGGTCGTTGTAGCGCTTGAACCAGTCCACATCGACCACCGCCAACGCCAGCAATTCGCCCGAGCGGCGCGCATGGCCCCATTCCTGCTCCAGTACCTGGTCGAAACGGCGGCGGTTGGCGATGCCGGTGAGGGCGTCGGTCAGGCTCATGGCTTCAAGCTGATTGTTCAGCTCGCGCAGCTCATCGGTACGCTCGGCGACGCGCAGCTCCAGTTCGTGCTCGGAGGTGCGCAGGTTATCCACAAGCTGCTGCTGGGCGCGGATCAGCTCCTCCTGCACGCGCGCCTTTTCCCGGCGCATCACGTTGAAGCGGTCGGCGAGGGCGAAGGCCAGGACGATCATCTCCATCGCCGAACCCAGTTGCAGGCCGTCCACGGTGAACAGGTTGGTCGGCACGATGCCCATGGCGCGCAGCGAGGTCATCGCCCCGCCCAGCATCAGCAGCGCAAAGGCGGCGAGGAAGAAGAACGCACTGCGCTGGCGCTTGAAGGCGCAGGCGATGGCCGCCGCCAGCAGCACCACGGCAGTAGCGAAGTTCAGCAGGATGCCCGCGCGGGACACATAGGGCAGCGCGAACGCGTAGGCGACAAGGCTGAGCAGGTACAGCACGATCATCCCGCGCAGCACCCAGTCCAGGCGCGGCAGGATGCGTTCGAGCTGCATCATCCTGCGAGCGAACAGCAGCAGCGCGGCGAGGGCCAGCGACACGCCCGAGTAGTAGACGATGTTCGAGTTGAGCGGCACGCCGAAGATCGCCCAGTCCGGCGCCAGCCCGTTCTTGATCGCCAGTGCCGAGGCCGTGCAGCCGACGAAGACCACGTAGAGCAGGTAGATCGGGTCGCGCAGGGCAAACAGCAGCATCAGGTTGAACAGGATCATCGCCATGGCGATGCCGAAGTACCACGCCTTGCCGGTGTAGTCGTCGCGCTCGTAGGCGTGGAACGCCTTCACCGGCCACAGCTGCAGCGGCACCAGCAAACCGATGCTCGACTCCACCCGCAGGTACACCACCTGCTCCGACCGCGCCGGCAGGTTCAGCGGGAAGACGAAATTGCGGTTCGGGTAGACCTTGCTCGACTGCGGCACATCGCTGCCGGTATTGATGGTTTTATACGAACCATCCGCCTGCGGGATATTCGCCTGCACATGGGACACCCGAGGGTTCTCTACAACCAGAAACCGCTGCAACGGTGCGTCGCTGGAGTTGCTCAACCGCACCTTCAACCAGAACGCCGAGCGGGTGAACCCCATCGCCAGCGCACTGCCCGGCGGTTGGTCGCTCTTGAAACGTGCCTGTTGCTCGGGGGATTGCACGTCCGCCAGCGTCAGGTTGCCGGTTGGGTCTTCAAGCACGGAGACGTAGGTGGTCAGCGTCAGCGGCTGCGTGGTGACGCTGGCGGCATCGACCACCTGATCGGCCCAGGCAGGCCGGATCAATAGAAGGAGGAGGGTGAGCAGGAGCCAGGACAGGGATTGCCGGTGCGAGGCGAGGGCGGGCATGCGGCGGGTCCGGGGATGTAGGTGTGCCAGGGAGTTTACAAGACAGGCTTTGGCGACGCCAAAAACACAAAAGCCCCCGGCAACTCACGCTGCCGGGGGCTTTTGCTTGGGATTCTGGAGCGGGCGAAGGGAATCGAACCCTCGTCATGAGCTTGGGAAGCTCAGGTAATGCCATTATACGACGCCCGCTTGGGGGTGCCTTTTTACCAGAAGGGCGGGGCTTAGTGAAGCCTCGGACGTTCAGGTGTTACGAGCGGGCTGCAGCTGTGAACAACGTGGCGCAATAAAAAACCGGGGGCGGAAGGTCTGGGGCCGGCCCCCGGCTGTGTGCGCTGGCTGCATCAGCCCACCATGGCGGCGATGGGCACGCCCTGGCTGCTGGGCAGGTAGGGGTTGGCCAGGACCGGGTGGCGCTGGGGCTGGAGGAAGGTCAGGAGGGCGTCCTGGGTTTCCTGCCAGGCCTTCTTGTGCTCCACGTCGATGAAGTGGCCGGCGTTGCGGATGGTGCGGAATTCGCAGTCACGGATCAGTTGCTGGAACAGCTTGGCCTCGGCCGGGGTGGTGTAGATGTCCAGCTCGCCGTTCATGAACAGCAGCGGGATGTCGATGGCCGCGAACTTCTCCATGTAGCTTTCCGCGCTCAGCTTGAGCACCTGGCAGATGTGGAAGTGCATCTGTTGGTATTCGTGCTCGTCGAGGCCGCTGACGTGGCGGAAGTTGTAGCGCTTGAACAGTTGCGGCAGGTACTGCCCGATGGTGTCGTTCACCAGGTTGCCGACGTTGGTGCGGTCGCAGGCGGACAGGTAGTCCAGGCCGCGGTGCAGGTAATCGAGCATCGAGGCGTTGAGCAGCGGCGAGAAGGAGTTGATCACGGCCTTCTGGATCCGCGCCGGGCGTTCGGCCAGGGCCAGCAGGGTGGCGACGCCCCCCCAGGAGAAGGACATCACCACATCGGCGCGGTAATGCTCGATCAGGCCGAGCAGCAGCTGCGCCTCGTACTCCTTGGTGATGAACTCGCGGCAGTCGTTGTGGGCCTTGGACCGGCCGGCGTACGGCTGGTCGTAGCACACCACGTTGAAGTGCGGTTGCAGGTATTTCACCGTTTGCGCGAAGGAGGCGGTGGTTGCCAGCGAGCCGTTGACCAGGATGATGGTCTGGCGCGCTTCCCTGTTGGCGTGAAACTCCGTGTGTACCCGGTGTTGCTGAATCTCGACGACGGCGGTTTCCGGCCTCATGTCGTATTCCTCCAGACGCAGGTCATGGTGCGCATCCACCATTGGATGCGAAGAAAGTACCCAGGCAGAGGAAAGCGTCTTGACGTGACAGCTTCATGTCACTCGACGAAAGTTAATAATTTCTTGATTTTCAACTAGTTGGAGCATCAATAGGCACGATTTCCGGCACCGTTGAAGGCGCGGATTCGGGCTATTGATCAGGCAGGGAAGGGGCGGCTTGGGGGAACGGCGTGCCGCGAAAAGCTCTCTTGGATGCAGCGTGTGACTCATGGGTCACGCTTGGGCCTGAGTTAAGCAGCCCCGTTCAGGCGGCGCAACCACCGCTGGGCGCCTGAGTCACATCGGCGATGCGGATTCCGACGAAATGACATTTCTCTGCGCGATTGTCCGGCGCTTTGGTGAAGCCGGATTACACTCTTGTGATAGCTGTAATGCCCCCTGCCGAAGACGAGCGATCCTGCCGTGCTCCCCCTGAGGCCGATACCGCGTGCGGAGCGGGTCCATGGCACTTCACCGACAGTTCGTTTCTCTGCTGGTCCTGGCTCCGGCCGCCTGGCCGTGTGCGGAAGCCATGGCCGAGGATCGCTACGGCTGCGAACAGCCGATATCCATCGCCTACACCCGCAATGTGGTGTTCTTCCATGACGACGTTGGCATCGACCCGGACCTGATCGCCGAGCTGGGCAAGCGCACCGGCTGCCAGTTCGCGACGTCCGTCCGCCCGCGCGACGAAATCTGGAGCAAGCTGGAGAGCGGCGAGTTGCTGATGGGCACCAGCGGCGTCGCCACGCCGCAGCGGCGCAGCTACACCTACCTGCTGCCCTATCTGTATATGCGCAACAAGCTGATCGTGCGCGACGACCTGGGCGAGATGACCAGCCTGGATGCCTTCCACGACATGCCCGGTGCGCGCCTGGGGGTGATCGCCGGCTACCGCCATGGTGCCTACATCGACGGCATGTTGCGCATTCTCAGGGCCGAAGGCCGGGTGGTGGAATACAAGGACGACGCGACGCGTTTCAGCGCGTTGCTCAACGGTGACGTGGAGGGTGTGATCGGCCACGAGATGAATCTCGAGGGCGCGGTGAGCGATCGTCGTCAACGGGAACGCTTTCATGTGATAGATGTGATGCCGGGACCGGCGACACCCCACAACCTGATGCTCTCGCGCAAGCGCTTCACCCCGGCGCAAAGCGCCGAATGGATGCGCCTGATGGAGACATTGTGGCTGGATGGCACCCTGGCCCGGATCATGCGTAAGAATGCGCCGCCGCAACAGGCGGAAGGACTGCTCGACAGCGGCTATCGCTACAGCTCCACGGACAGAGGCTGGTAAAGGATGAAGGCATTCGAACGGGGTATTCCGCTGCAACTGCTGGTGGCCGGAGCCATCATCGCCAGCATGCTGGTGCTGGCGGGGGCGTTGCTGATCCAGGGATATCGCGGTGTGGAAGGGGCGCTGGTGACGGCGGCCGGGGAGTCGGCCAGCCAACTGGGCGCGACCATCAACGAGCGAATCCGCCGCCTGATCGACCCGGCGGAAAGCGCGTTGCGCCTGCTGACCCACGACCCCATCTCGCAGACCGACAACCTGCCGGCGCGCCTCGACCGCCTGCCGATGCTGGTGGAGAACCTGCGCGCCAACCGCACCCTGAGTGCGGTGTACATCGGCTACCCGAACGGCGAGTTCCTGCTGATCCGCGCACTGCGCGTGCCGGAAGTGCGCCGCGCGTTGCAGGCGCCGGATGCGGCCAAGTACCTGGTGCAGAGCCAGACGCTCAACGGCCAGGGCGGGCTGCTCGGTGAGTGGCGTTTCTATGACAGCGAGCTGCGTCTGCTGCGCGTGCAGGAGCGCCCCGACTATACCTACGACCCCCGTCAGCGGCCCTGGTACAACGAAGCGCGCCTCACCAGCAAGACGGTGCTGACCCAGCCCTACGTGTTCTTCACCACCCGCGAGATCGGCCTGACCCTGGCGCACCGCAGCGTCGACGGCGCCGCGGTGATCGGCATGGATGCCTCGGTCAACGATCTGGGTGGCGAGATGGGCGACCTGCGCCAGACCGCCAATACGGAACTGGCGGTGGTCGACGGCAAGGGGACGGTGATCGCCTACCCGGACCTGTCCCGGCTGATGATCCACGAGGGCAAGGAGCTGCGCCTGGCCTCGCTGGCCGAGTTGAAGGTGCCGGCACTGAGTGAACTCAATGCCGAGAAGGTGCCCTCCGGTACTCCGCAGGCTTACCGGGTCAATGGCGAGGACTGGTACGGCATCTGGGTGCCGCTGTCGAACTTCACCAGCAACGAGGTGAAGGTGCTGATCGCCATTCCCGCCGTGGAGCTTCTGGCCGGCGCGCGGCAACTGCTGTTCAACCAGGCTTTGTGGAGCGGCACCCTGTTGCTGGTCCTGCTGCTGATCGGCTGGTACATCGGCCGGCGCATCGCCCGTCCGCTGACCGCGCTGGCCGACCAGGTCGGCGCGCTGGCGGCCTTCGATTTTGCCCGGCCGGTGGGCGTGGAATCGAAGATCGCCGAGGTTCGTGACCTGAGCAGCGTGATGGGCAGCATGTCGCGCACCATCCACAACTTCCAGGCGATCACCCTGACCCTGAGCCGCGAGACGCGGCTGGAAAGCATGCTCGAAGGCGTACTCTCGCGCCTGGTGGAAGCTACCGGCGTCATGGGCGGTGCGGTCTACCTGCTGGACGACGAGGAGTGCCGCCTGCGCCTGGCCTGCTCGGTGAATGGCGAGCAGTACCCGCAATCGATGCTGATCGAAGGCTTCACCGAGGCGGAACTGGCCGAGCGGGTGGACCTGGCGCTGGCCAATCGCGGCCAGTACCTGGAGGTTTCCCTGCGCAACCGTTCGGACGAGCTGCTGGGTATCCTGGTCCTGCAATTGGCCCAGGAAGGCGTACACAGCCGCCAGCCGCGCAAGCCGTTCAAGCGCTTCGTCGAGGAACTCTCCGGCGCCGCTGCCGTGGCCATCGAGACCCGCCAGCTGATCGAAGCCCAGCAGCGGTTGCTGGACGCGATCATCAAGCTGCTGGCCGACGCCATCGACGCCAAGAGCCCCTACACCGGCGGTCACTGCGAGCGCGTGCCGCAACTGGCCGACCTGCTGCTGCAGAAGGTCATCGATTCGCACGATGGCGAGTACGCCGGCTTCACCATGAGCGATGCGGAGCGCTACGAGTTCCAGATCGCCGCCTGGCTGCACGACTGCGGCAAGATCACCAGCCCCGAGTATGTGGTGGACAAGGCGACCAAGCTGGAGACCCTGTACAACCGCCTGCACGAAGTGCGCACGCGCTTCGAGGTGATCTGGCGCGACATCGAACTGGACTACTGGCGCGGCATCGCCGAGGGCAGCGACATCGGCCTGCTCGCCGCCCGCCGCGACGCGCTGCACGAGTCACTGCGCGATGACTATGCCTTCGTCGCCCAGGCCAACGTCGGCGGTGAATTCATGAAGGACGAGGATATCGAGCGCCTCAAGCTGATCGGCGAGCGCCGCTGGTTGCGCTATTTCGACGATCGCCTGGGCATCTCCCACGACGAGGCCGAGCGCCTGCAGGGGCGGCCGGCGCAGCCGCTGCCGGCGGAGGAGTTCCTCCTTGCCGACAAGGCCGAGCACCGCGTGATGTGGGGCGAGCGCAAACCACCGGTGACCAAGGACGACCCGCGCAATATCTGGGGCTTCGACATGCGCCTGCCGCCCTACGCCAGCCACTATGGCGAGCTGTACAACCTGGGCATCCGCCGCGGCACGCTGAACGACGAGGAGCGCTTCAAGATCAACGAGCACATCGTGCAGACGCTGATGATGCTCACCACCCTGCCGCTGCCGCGCAACCTGCGCCGCGTGCCGACCATCGCGGCCAACCACCACGAGAAGATGGATGGCACCGGCTACCCGCGCAAACTTTCCCGCGAGCAGATGAGCATCCCCGAGCGGGTGATGGCGATCGCCGATATCTTCGAAGCGCTGACCGCCGCCGACCGCCCCTACAAGGCGCCGAAGACACTCTCCGAGTCGCTGAAGATCCTCGCCTTCATGGCCCGCGACCAGCACATCGACGCCGACCTGTTCCGCCTGTTCATCAGCCAGGGTGTGTACCGCGAGTACGGCGAACGCTTCCTCAATCCCGAACAGATGGACGCCGTGGACGTGCGCGCGATCCTGGAAATCCTCGATGGGGTGAAGGCCTAGTCGCACACCGCGGTCCCCTGAAACGCAAACCGCCGGCATCAGCCGGCGGTTTGCATTTCAGCGATGAGATCAGCGCTTGGCGAGGTTGGTGGCGTAGCGATTGATCTGCGGGTTCTTCGCCACGGTGCAGCTTTGCCCGGCGAGGAACTGCGAGGTCTTCAGGTACTGCTGCTGCGGGTAGTAGGCGAACACGTAGCTGCCGTTCTTCACCGTGTCGATCAGCTTCTGCGCCACCTGTGGGCGCACGGCGGGGCAGCCCAGGCTGCGGCCGAGGCGACCGAGACCGGAGACGACCTTGGGATCGGCGTAGGCGGCGGCATGCATGACGATGGCGCGTTCTTCGCTGTTGTCGTTGAAACCCGGCTCCAGGCCCAGCAGGCGCAGGGAGCGGCCGTGCTTGCCGCTGTAGGTCTGACCCGTCTGGTAGAGGCCAATGGAGGACTGGTTGCTCTCCGGGCGGTTGGAGAAGGAGGTGGCCATGTCGTCGCCACTCTTCTTGCCGTGGGCGACCCACTCCTCGAAGAGGAGTTTGCGCTGCTTCAGGTCGAAGACCCAGAGGCGCTTGTCGCGGGACGGCTTGGAATAGTCGATCACCGTCAGCAGGCGGTTCTGGCCGCCGAGCTGGGTGCTGGCGCATTGCAGCGCGCTGAGCGCCAGGCGCAGGGTTTCGGTGTTGGTCGCCGGCGCGAGGCGGTGCAGTTCCTCGGCGGTGGGCAGGGCGGCAGCGGACGCAGTCTGCCAGCTACCGATCGCGAAAAGCGCGGTACTGGCGAGCGAAATCCGGAAGAACCCCCGTAACTTCAAAAAAGTCAGCATGAATACAACATTCCCGTTGAATCGATATGGTTTTTTCTGGGAAACGCCGCATTGTGCGCGATTTTTGACCAGTGTTGTGGTTGTTTTTTAATCAAGTATGGTTCCGCCCGTCGGTAATTACGAACTTTCCAGCGCGATAGAGCGCGTGAGACGGCGAGTTTCCTTGCGCGAGGAGCAAGGGAGCTCACCCCCGGACAGGCGCCTTGACTCCTTGTGTTTCGAGATTCTTCGGCTGCTTGCACGGCTGGCTTTAGGCCGTCTGTCCGTCGGTGAGTGCCGGCAGTTTGCAGGAGGCGGGCGAGGGGCTATGCAGTGGAATGATGAAGACGCTGTAGGGGAAATCCGGAGCGCGCTGGTGTCGCTCCGGCCCACCGCGTTACTGCACGCTCTGGTTCTTGACCGGCTTCTGCTCGGCCTTGCGGTCGTTGGTGGTGATGACCGTGAAGTCCGGGTTGCTGCGCATGTCGCGGGTGGACGGCAGGTCGGTGATCACCAGGGTGCTGCCCACGTCCATGCTGGTCAGCAGGTTGCGCAGGAACTCGCGGTCGAGGCTGAACTTGCCCAGTTGCTCGGCGGGTGAAAGGCCGCGTTGCGGGTCGCTGACCTGCACGCTGGTCCAGCGCAGGTTCGGGTTTTCGCTGTCGATCTCGGTCTGGGAGGGTTTTTCCATCAGGGAGAAGGCGGCGACGCCGGTTTTTTCCTCCGGGTGTTCGAAGGCCACCGGCGCGGTGCCGATCTGCAGGCCGCCGCGGTAGACGTAGAGGCGGCGGTCGGCGCGGCTGACCAGCACGGAGACCGGGCCCTTTTCCGCCCCCGGGTCGCTCCAGAAGGGCACCACCATGCCGCTGTCATCATGCGGGCCGGCGGCGCGGCCATCACTGACGATGGGTGCGAGCAGGCCGGGGTGGTAGACCTCCACCGGCGAGCTCTTGGCATCGGAGATGATCACGGTGGTGGAGGTGAAGCCGGTGACTTCGTAGAGCTTCTTGGCAAAGGCCATGGGCAGGCGGATGCAGCCGTGGGAAGCGGGGTAGCCGGGCAGGTTGCCGGCGTGCAGGGCGATGCCGTCCCAGGTCAGGCGCTGCATGTAGGGCATGGGCGCGCTGTTGTAGAGGTCGGAGTGGTATTCGACCTTCTTCTGCAGGATGGAGAACACGCCGGTGGGGGTTTCCTTGCCTTTCTTGCCGGTGCTCACCGTGGCCACGCCGATGGCGATGCCGTTGCGGTACACGTAGGCGCGCTGCTCGGTGAGGCTGACCACCAGGGTGACCGGGCCCGCCGGGGAGATTTCCGGGTACCAGAGGAACTGGCCGGGCTTGAGCGTCTTCAGCGCGGCCTGCAGGTCCGAGAGCGGCGAGGGCTTGCCCGGATTGGCAAAGGCGACGCTGGCGCTCAGGGCGATCAGCAGGGCAACCGACAGTTTCTTCATTACCTTTCCTTGGATCGCGGGCATGGCTGGGAGATTAGCCAAGCGGCGAGGTGGGCTGCAAACCGCTGGGCCGAACGGCGTGCGCAGGGTGTTTCAGGACGTGACCTGGATCGCGATGCCCGGAGGAATGGCTCAGCCCAGCTCGGCGATTTCCTGCGCCGTCAGCGTGCGGTACTCGCCCGGTTGCAGGGCCGGGTCGAGCTGCAGGCTGCCCATGCTCTCGCGGTGCAGGCGGGTCACCTTGTTCTGGAAGTGGCCGAACATGCGCTTGACCTGGTGGTAGCGGCCTTCGTGCAGGGTCAGGCGCGCGGCATGGGTGTCGAGGATCTGCAGCTGGGCGGGCAGGGTGGTGAGGTCTTCGAAGGCGAAGTACAGGCCCTGCTCGAAGGTCGCGATGTAGCGCTCCTCGATCGGGTCTTCGGTCTCGACGTAGTAGACCTTGGGCAGCTTGCGCCCCGGCAGCGTCATGCGCCGCGACCATTGCCCGTCGTTGGTGATCAGCAGCAGGCCGGTGGTGTTGTAGTCCAGGCGGCCGCCGATGTGCAGCTCGTGCTTGTCCGGCTCGTCCAGCAGGTCGAGCACGGTGCGGTGCTCGGCGTCGCGGGTGGCGCTGACGCAGCCGGCGGGCTTGTGCAGCATGAAGTAGCGTGCCGGCTTGCCGACCTGCAGCACGTCGTCGTCCAGCTCCACGCGGGAAAACTCGCGCACCTCGTGGCGAGCATCGCGCACCACCTGACCATCCACGCGCAGGCGGCCCTCGGCAAGCAGCTGACGGGCCTGCTGGCGGTTCAGGTGAGGCAGGTTGGCAATGAAACGGTCCAGACGCATCAGGCGTTCCCGGCATCCTTCAGCCCGGCGGCGCAGCGCGGGCACAGGCAGGCGCGATCGACCAGCTCCGGCGGAATACGGTCCAGCGCCGCACGGTCGATGGGCGTGCTGAAGCACCAGCAGTCCTGGCCCTGCAGCGCCGGATCGGCCTGGGTGCAGCGGTTGGACTGGCCGCAGAGCGGGCAGCGGCTGGGATCGGGAGTGGCGTCGTTCATGGCCGGTCAGGGCGGAGGCTGGTGGTGAGGCGGGCGCACAGGGTGCAGCGCCGACCCGCATCGCGCAAGCGGATTCGGATCGGCGCGGCGGGTGCCGGTCAGGGGATTTCGATACGTTCGATCCAGGGCTCCAGGCGCCGGCCGAAGGCGACTTCGGCGACGAAGGGCTGGGGCAGGCCGTCCGACGTCCGGTGGGGCTGCGCCGTGATCTCGTCCAGGCGCCCGCGCCACTGGTAGGGCACGTTGATGCTGTCGGAGCCGATGCCATTGGCGGTGCCGCCCAGTGTCCAGATGTGCTGGTAGTAGTTGGAAATGGGGCGCACGCGGCCATGGATGATCAGGTAGCGCTGGCGGTCGGGGTATTGGGTGCGCAGGGCCTGGAGATCCAGGCCGACGTCCTTGAGCAGCAGGCGCGTGTCGGTTTTCTCTTCGCTGTCCAGCTCGCGGCGGATGAAGTCGCGCTCGTCCGCCAGCCGCGCATTCTGCGGCGCGGCGTCGGCGGCCTGGCGGGCCTCGTCGAGGCGCTTGCGCGTCAGCTGTACTTCGCGCTCGTACAGCGGGCCGGCCAGCTCCAGCACCAGCAGGGCGTCGCGCGATTGCTGGCGGCCGAAGTGCTGGGCACTGTCGTCATCCACTTGCGCGGGCATGTTGAAGCCCAGCTTCGCCATCTTCTGCGCGTCGATGGCCGGCAGCCAGCCACGATTGTGCCGCGAGCCCTCATCGCGCGTGGGAGTCCGCCAGCGCAGCCGCAGGCTCAGGCCGCTGTTCTCGTTGTGCCAGGTGGTGTTGCGGATCAGCTCGCGTTGGCTGAGGGGCAGTCTGCTCTCGGGCTCGGCCGAACGGTTCCAGGCGACGCCGCCCAGGGCCACGGCGTTGACCAGCAGGATCAGGCCGGCTCCGCCGACCAGGGCATGGGTGCGCGTCCAGTTCATGGCGAAGTCCCTCCCAGCAGGCCATGGGCACGGCGCAGGCGCCGCAGTACCAGCAGGATCAGCACAGCGCACAGGCCCAGCACGAGGAAGAACAGGTACTTGGGCATCACCTCCCACCACCAGTCGAAGAACTTGGTGTAGAGGAAGATCACGAAGAAGGTCAGCCCGGTGTTCACCACTTCCGGCCATTCGCGGCGTGCGCCCTGCCAGATGACCAGCGCCGAGGCAATGAAACCGAGCACCTGGTAGAGGTTCTCCACCGTGGCGAAGCCCAGTGGCAGGTAGCTGCCGCCGCCCCAGTTGGCCAGCACCAGCATCGGCAGGAACAGACCGAGCAGGCCGAATACGCGGTAGATCGCGGCGAAGCCGTCGAAGCGGTTCTGCGCGATGAACGAGGGGACGAGGAAGATCAGCAGTGCGGCGGGGAAGAAGTTCTCCGGGCGCTCGCCCACATCCAGCCAGTAGACGCCGCTCCAGGTGCCGACCCGCGCGGCGACGTAGCCCATCACGCAGATCAGCGCGGCGGCCAGCAGCAGGCGGGTGTTGCAGGTGTAGGCGAGCAGCAGGGCGTAGGCGGCCCAGGGCAACAGGGCCTTGTCCGAGGGCGTGATGTTGAAGATCTGCCCGACCATCACGACGTTCAGCACCAGGCAGGCGAAGGCCAGCATGGCGCCGAGCTTGGCGAAGTAGCCGGAGGCGTCGCGGCGTTGCAGGAAGAATGTCAGCACCAGGCTGATCAGCGATGCGGCGATGAGGGTGAGCACCTGGGCGGTTTCCGCGAACAGGCCCCAGAACTGGTAGAACAGGAAGAACAGGCTGGCGGCCAGGGCCAGCGCGCCGAGGAAGGAGGCGATGCGCATGCCCAGGGAGAGGCGATGGTCCTGGCTGTCGCGGTCGATGTCGAAGCGTGTGCGGTAGTCGGCGAGCAGGCGTTGCTGGTGGTCGTGCAGGCGGTCGCGCTGGGTGGTGTCGAGGACGAGGGCGCCTTCGTCGTGCAGGCGGCGCAGCTCGCGGTCGAAGGCCAGGATATCGTCGACGCGGTGCTGCGCCTGCTGGTGGCTGAGGTCGGGCATGACCGGTCCTTGCGGCGGGAGATGCTTGAACTCTAGCTGTCGGCGGGGCGGGGTTCCATGGGCAGCTTCGCAGTGCGTATGAAGCGTGACGTCATACGCCATCGCGGGCATGGCCCGTTCCTACAAGGGGGTGTCCAGCCACCGCCGATGGGCGCGTGCTCACTTTAGGATGGGTGGAGCGGAGCGATACCCATGCTGCCGGTGCAGGGGCTTGATGGGTATCGCTGCGCTCCACGCCATCCTGCGGCCTGCCTTTCGCCGATCTTGCGCGGCGGGTAACGCTGGCGCGTTATCCGCCCTACGAAATCCCGCCGCGATCAGCTACGGCTCTGCAGCCACGCACGCCACCCGCCGAAACGGCTGATGTCCTCGGCGCCCTCCAGGCCCCAGGGGTCGCAGATGAAGCCGGTCTCCCAGCTGCCGTCCTTCAGCTGCACCTTGCCCAGCCCCAGCGGCGCCGGGATGCCGGTGAGGAAGGAGCCCAGTTCGGCGCTGGGCAGTTCCCAGACTTCCACTTCGATGGCCACGCCTCCGTCGGCCACGCGCAGCATGCCGGGGCGCAGCGGCGGGCCTCCGGCCAGGGCATAGAGCTTGTAGGCCGGGGCGCTTTGAGTGGCACGCAGCAGGCGAGCGCGGCGCTGGCGCAGCTGCCAGTTCAGCGCCAGGCCATCGAGATGCGCGCCGCACACCACCAGGCGCGCGCGGTCGTTGCGCGCAGCGTTGGCAGAGGAGGAGGGTGCGATGGCGTTGCTGCCGGAGAGCGGCAGGTTGTGCCGGCGCTGCAGGGCGTCTGCCACGCCGAGCAGGTACTGGTCGGTGAAGGCGCGGCCGAACAGCGTCACGCCCCAGGGCAGGCCGTTGCCCATGATCGCGCTGGGCACGGCGACGGCGGCGTAGTCCAGCAGGTTCATGAAGTTGGTGTAGTAGCCCAGGTCGGAATTGCGCTTCACCGGTTCGGCATGCAGCTCGTCCAGGGTCACCGGACGGCCGATGGTGGGCGTCAGCACGCAGTCGAGATCGGCGAGGATCACGTCGCACTGCGCCTTGAGTTCCTGCAGCCGGTACTGCGCGCGGAACGCCTGCACGGCGGTGGCGCCGGGAGCTTTCGCCAGCACGTCGCGGATCACCGGCAGCACGGCTTGTGGGTCGCGCTCGATCAGCTCGCCCGCCACGCTGTAGCGCTCGGCCACCCACGGACCTTCGTAGAGCAGGCGCGCGGCTTCGAGGAAGGGCGCGAAGTCGATTTCCCGAGCCTCGCCGCCCAGCGCCTTGAGCTGGTCGAGGGCGTCGGTGAACAGCACCGGGCCTTCGTGGCAGCCGAAGAATTCCAGCTGGTCGGCACGCGGCACGCCGAAGCGGAAGGGTTTTGGCGTACCGAAGGCGCTGGTGTCGTTCCAGGCGGGATTGGCGCGGCTGTAGCCGTCCAGCGGATCGAGTCGGGCGGTGAGGCCCAGCAGTTCGCTGGCCTCGGCGGCGCTGGCAGTGAAGTAGGTGATGCAGTCCAGAGTGCGGCACGCCGGAACCAGGCCGGTATTGGACAGCAGGCCCTTGCTCGGCTTGAGCCCCAGCAGGCCGTTGAGCGCCGCCGGCACACGGCCGGAGCCGGCGGTGTCGGTGCCCAGGGCGAAGCTCGCCACGCCCAGCGCCACGGCCAGCGAGGAACCGGCGCTGGAGCCGCCCGAGGGGTACTCCGGCAGCACGCTGTTGCGGCATTCGCCGTACGGCGAGCGGGTGCCATTGAGGCCGGTGGCGAACTGGTCGAGGTTGGTCTTGCCCAGCGGGATGGCGCCCAGATCGATCAGTTGCTGAACCAGCGTCGCCGAGGTCTCCGGCGTGTAGGCGAAGGCCGGGCAGGCGGCGGTGGTGGGGATGCCGGCGAGGTCGATGTTGTCCTTGATGGCGAAGGGGATGCCGTACAGCGGCAGCGCTTCGGGGGACTGTTCATCCAGTGTGACGAAGTAGGGCTCCAGTTCTTCCAGGCTCAGCAGGTGGATGAACAGGTGGTAGTCCGGGTTCAGCGCGGCGGCCTTGTCGCGCAGCCCGGCGATCAGCTGGCGCGGCGTGGCGCGGCCTTCGCGATAGGCGGCGCGCAGGGTGGCGAGGCGGAGGTCGAAGGTTTTGGGCATGGTCGGGATTCCTTTGGGCCTGTCAGTTCTTCTCTCGGATTGCCCCTCACCCCGGCCCTCTCCCGGAGGGAGAGGGGGAAGAGCGGTCCGGCGCGGTGTCTGTTTCCAAGCACGACCCACCAGTCGGTGTGTCGTGGTTTCGGGTTCCTGTGCTGGGGAGAGGGGCTCTCGCAATTTCTGCGGTGCCAGCTCAAGCCTCCTCCATCACCACCACCCGCTGCCCCGCGCGCACCGGCGAGCCGGGCTGCACGCGGACCTCGCGGACTACGCCGTCGCGCGGGGCAGTGAGGGGGATTTCCATCTTCATGGATTCGAGGATCACCAGAATGTCGCCGGCCTTCACGCTGGCGCCGGCTTCCACCTGCACCTGCCAGAGATTGCCGGCGATGTGGCTCTCGACGGCGTGCTGGCCGGCGCCGAGCGGGGCCTCTTCGCCGGTATCGGCGGCGGCCTCCTCGCTCTCGAAGTGGGCCTGGCCGGAGGCGATCCAGCGCTCACGCTCGGCGTCGAAGGCGGTGCGCTGGTGGCTGCGGAAGGCGGCGATGCTCTGCGCTTCCTCGGCAAGGAACTGCTGGTAGTCGGCCAGGCGCAGTTCGCTGTGCTCGATGCGCAGCGGGTAGCGGCCCAGCGGGAAGTCACGGCGGATGCGCAGCAGCTCCTCGGCGGACACCGGGTAGAACCGTACCTGGTCGAAGAAGCGCAGCAGCCAGGGCTTGCCGTCGAACGCCGCGACTGCGCGGTAGCGGTTCCACATCTGCAGGGTGCGGCCAACGAACTGGTAGCCGCCGGGGCCCTCCATGCCGTAGACGCACATGTACGCGCCGCCGATGCCCACGGAGTTTTCCGCAGTCCAGGTGCGTGCCGGGTTGTACTTGGTGGTCACCAGGCGGTGGCGCGGGTCCAGCGGCGTGGCCACCGGCGCGCCGAGGTAGACGTCGCCCAGGCCCATCACCAGGTAGCTGGCCTCGAACACCGTGCGGTACACCGCCTCCAGGTCCGGTAGCTCGTTGATGCGGCGGATGAACTCCAGGTTGCTCGGGCACCAGGGCGCGTCCTTGCGCACGGTGGTCATGTACTTCTCGATGGCCAGCTGGCAGGCCGGGTCGTCCCAGGACAGCGGCAGGTGCACGATGCGCGACGGCACCTTGAGGTCCTGAGCGGCGCAGACGGCGTCCCACAGGCCGGCGACGGTTTCCAGCAGGCTTTGCAGCGGCAGCGTTTCCGGCTGGTAGTGCACCTGCAGCGAGCGGATGCCGGGGGTGAGGTCGATCACGCCGGCCAGTGCCTTGGCTTCCAGCGCCTGCATCAGCGCGTGGGCGCGGAAGCGCAGGACCAGGTCCAGCTCGGGCTGGCCGATTTCCAGCAGCAGGTGGGTGTCGCCGGAGAGGCGGGCGACCAGGCGGGTGTCGTCCTGGCCGAGGTCGAGGACGATGGGGCTGGGGAGACTGGTGCTCGGGCTGCCCTCACCCCCCGCCCTCTCCCGCAAGCGGGAGAGGGGGCTGTCCGTGCCACCGGGAAACACTGTGCCCGCCGACAACGCCGGACTGCTCCCTCTCCCTCCGGGAGAGGGCTGGGGTGAGGGGAAACCGGTGGCGCCGTGGTTCGCCTGACCTGTAGCGAGCTTGCTCGCGAACGGAGTTCCGTCTGGAGCGCCGGTGACATGAGGTTCGCGAGCAAGGGCTGAGGCGCTCCCCTCGGTCCTGCGAAAAGCCGCAAGCGCGCGGGCGGTGGAAATATCCACCGGCAGGAATCGCACCTTGTCCCCGGCCTTGAGCTGGCCGAGTTGCCATAGGTCGGCCTCGATCACCGTTACCGGACAGACGAAGCCGCCCAGGCTGGGGCCGTCCGGGCCGAGGATCACCGGCATGTCGCCGGTGAAGTCCACCGCACCGATAGCGTAGGGGTTGTCATGGATGTTCGACGGGTGCAGGCCCGCCTCGCCGCCGCTCTCGCGCACCCATTCCGGCTTCGGGCCGATCAGGCGCACGCCGGTGCGGCTGGAGTTGAAGTGCACTTCCCAGTCGGTGGCAAAGAAGGTGTCGATGTAGGGCGCGGTGAAATATTCCGGTGCGCCGTGGGGGCCGTAGACCACGCGGATTTGCCTTACGGCCGGCAGCTCGGTGCGCAGTGCGGCAGGCAGGCTGGCGCCATGGCTGTCGTCTGCCAGTTCGGCCAGGTGCAGCACATCGCCGGCGCGCAGCGCGCGGCCGCCATGGCCGCCGAACTGGCCGAGGGTGAAGGTGCTCTTGCTGCCCAGGTAGTCTGGCACCTGCAGGCCGCCGCGCAGGCACAGGTAGCTGCGTGCGCCGGCGCCGCCAACGGTGCCGAGGCTGAGGGTGGAGCCGGCGGCGATGAACAGCGAAGTGTTCATCGGCTGCTCGACGCCATCCAGGCTGATCGGCAGCGCCGCGCCGGTGACGGCGACCACCGCGTCGGTGTTGAAGCGCAGAGTCGGGCCGCTCATGGTGATTTCCAGCGCGGCGGCGCCTTCGGGGTTGCCCAGCAGGGCGTTGCCCAGGCGCAGCGCGCGGTCGTCCATCGGCCCGGACGGTGGCACGCCCACGGCCCAGTAGCCTAGGCGGCCGGGGTAGTCCTGCACGCTGGTCTGGGTGCCGGCGCTGAGCACTTCGAAGGTCTGCGCGCGGTAGCGCAGGCCTTCCAGGCAACGGGTCCAGGGCGAGCCACTGGAGAAGGGAGCGTCCGCGAGAATCTGCCGCAGGTAGTTGCGGTTGCATTCCACGCCGTAGAGCTGGCTTTCGCCGAGGGCGCGGTCGAGGCCGGCGCTGGCCTGCTCGCGGGTCGGCGCCCAGGCGATGAGCTTGGCGATCATCGGGTCGAAGTAGGGCGGAATCTCGCAGCCGGCTTCGACCCAGGTGTCGATGCGCAGCGCCTTGCCGTCGGCCGGCGGGAATTGCACGGCGGTGAGCAGGCCGGGGCAGGGCTGGAAGTCGCGGCCGGGGTCTTCGGCGTAGAGGCGCGCCTGGATGGCGTGGCCGCTGGGCTTCAGCGTGGCCGCGAGCTCGGCCAGGGGCGGCAGGTCGCCCGCGGCCAGTTCGATCATCCAGCGCACCAGGTCGACGCCCCAGACCTGTTCGGTGACGCCGTGCTCCACCTGCAGGCGGGTGTTCACTTCGAGGAAGTAGAAGTCCTGCGCCTCGCTGTCGTAGACGAATTCCACGGTGCCGGCGCTGCGGTAGCTGACCGCTTTTGCCAGCTGGATCGCCGCTGCGCAGAGGGCTTCGGCCATGCCGGCGGGCAGGTTGGGCGCGGGGGTTTCCTCCAGCACCTTCTGGTTGCGCCGCTGCACCGAGCAGTCGCGCACGCCCAGGGCTATCACCTCGCCCTGGCCGTCGCCGAACACCTGCACTTCCAGGTGGCGGGCACGCTGGATGTACTTCTCGATGAACACGCCCGAGTCGCTGAAGTTGTTCTGACCCAGGCGCTTTACTGCGTCGAAGGCGTCGCGCAGCTCGTCCGCCGAGCGGCACACGCGCATGCCGATGCCGCCGCCACCGGCGGTGCTCTTGAGCATCACCGGGTAGCCGACTTGCTCGCCGGCGCGCAGGGCGGCGTCGAGGTCTTCCAGCAGGTCGGTACCTTCGAGCATCGGCACGCCCTGTTCTCGGGCCAGCGCACGGGCGGTGTGCTTGAGGCCGAACAGGCGCAGCTGTTCCGGCGTCGGGCCGACGAAGGTGATGTCGGCGGCCTCGCAGGCTTCGGCGAAGGCGGCGTTCTCGGAGAGGAAGCCGTAGCCGGGGTGGATCGCTTTCGCGCCGCTGTCGCGGGCAGCCTGGAGAATCTTCTCGACCACCAGGTAAGTGCTCGACGCGGGGCCTTCGCCGAGGCTGATGGCCTGGTCGGCCTGCTGGATGTGCAGGCTGGCGGCGTCGGCTTCGGAGTAGACGGCCACGCCCTCTACTTGCAGCTCACGAAGGGTGCGCAGGATGCGGCAGGCGATGGCGCCGCGGTTGGCGATCAGGAGCTTGTCGAACATGAGGGCGTCCCCATGGGGTGGCGGGCCGTCCCGCCGTCATTCGGTGCCTATCCCGGTCGTCCGGGGCAGGTTCATGCTGCCGTAGGGCGGATGCGCTCTATCCATCCGCTGTCCGGCTACGCGCGATCTGTTTGGCGGATAACGCTGGCGCGTTATGCGCCCTACTCGGTCAGCTCCGGGGCTCGGGCGAAGTCCGTTCGATGCAGGTTCTGGCAGTCCGCAGCGCCGGGCTGCATTGGGCGCTCCGGCTCTGGCTGAGGATGTACAGCCAGCGCCGCAGCACGTGCAGCCCATCGCCTGCCTTGTGCAGCCGCTTCAGTCCCATACCAGCAGCTCCGCCGGGGTCGGGTTCCAGCCGTTGCAGGGGTTGTTGAGCTGCGGGCAGTTGGAGATCAGGACGATGACGTCCATGTGGGCGAGCAGCTCGACGTACTTGCCGGCGCCGGAGATGCCGTCCTCGAAGGTCAGGCCGCCCTCGGCGGTGACCGGCACGTTCATGAAGAAGTTGATGTTGTGGCTGATGTCGGCCTTGCTCAGGCGGCCGTCGTGCAGGCTGGCGCGCAGGAAGTTGTCGCGGCAGCTGTGCATGTAGCGCTTGTCCAGGGCGTAGCGCACGGTGTTGCTCTCCTGGGCGCAGGCGCCGCCGAGGGTGTCGTGGCGACCGCAGGTGTCGGCGCTGATGGTCAGCATCGGGTTGCCGAGGTTGGACCAGAGCACGCTGCCGGCGCTGAGGTAGACCTGCCCCTGCTTGCGCAGGGTGCGCTGCACGTCGTAGCGCTCGCGTGGGTTGGCGGCGCTGAAGAACAGCGTGTCCACCGCCTGGTTGCCTTCCAGGTCGAGGATGCGCAGGGTCTGCCCGGCCTTGAGTTCGGTGAGGCTGGGTTCGCCGGCCGGGATCAGGGTGCGCGAGACGCAGGCTTCGGGGTGTTTGTCGCTGGGGACGATGGGCATGCTCGCGCTCCTTACAGGTACTGGCGTTCGGTGTTGTGAAAGCCGCGGCCGTTCTCCGCGCGGGAAGTGCGGCAGAGCACGCTGATGCCGTCGGACGCGGCCTGCTGCCAGGCCAGGCCGATGGGCTTGGGCGCGTACTGCGGGTTCGGGTCCAGCGGGTGTTGCAGGGCGGTGAGCACGACGAGGGTGTCCATCGGCGCGTAGAGCTCGACGTAGTCGCCGGCTTTCGAGTTGCCCTGGGCGAAGCGGAAGCAGCCATCGGCGTCGACGTCCACGCGGCTGAACAGGTTCAGGCACATCAGCAGGTCCTGCAGGCGCATGTCCCACTTGCCCATTTCCACCAGCAGGTTGTCCACGCCGTTGCGGTGGAAGCTGTTACGCAGTTCCTGGTAGCGGCCCGCGCCGTACTTCTCCTGCACCTCGGCGGCGTTCAGCACGCCGCCGAAGCTGTCGTGCCAGCCGCAGCTGTCGGCGGTGATGGCGGCCAGCACGCGGCCCATGTCCGAGTACAGGCAGTGGCCGGCGGTGAGGCGCGCGGTGTGCTGGCACTTGAGGCTGTCGGGCAGGTTCAGCCGCTCGCTTTTTTCGGCGGCATTGAACAGCAGCACGCTGGCGTTGCCGCCGCCTTCCAGGTCGGTCAGGCGCAGCAACTGGCCGCGCTTGAGCACGAAGGAGGTGTGGCCGCCGCCGGGGACGGTTTCTTCATAGAGGGTGGTGCGCAGTTCGTTCATGGCGGGCTCCTTGGTAGGCCGGCGTGATCGCGGGCTCGGCGGCCGGTTGCAGGCGCGCGGCGAGCGTGGCTGGCAGGGCGGCGCGGGCGGCCCGGCGGTCGGCGTTGAGCGGGATGTCGTAGGTGATGCGGGCGCCGTAGGCGTTGGGCGCCTGCGGGTCGTGGCGGACCTTGTCGAAGACCAGCAGGCGGGTGCCCAGGCTGAAGCCCTCGGCGAGGTCGTGGGTGACCATGAACACGGTGAGCCGGGTTTCCTGCCACAGCTCCAGCAGCAGGGCGTGCATGTCCTTGCGGATGCCCGGGTCCAGCGCGCCGAAGGGTTCGTCGAGCAGCAGCACGCGCGGCTTCATCACCAGCGCCTGGGCGATGGCCAGGCGTTGCTGCATGCCGCCGGAGAGGGCGCTCGGGTACTGCTGCAACGCATGGCCAAGGCCGACGCGCTTGAGCAACTCGGCGGCCTGTTCGCGAGCCTCGCGCTTGGCGCTGCCGAACAGCCGGCCGAGCAGCGGCGAGCGCGGCAGTTCCAGGCCGAGGGCGACGTTGTCGAGCACGGACAGATGCGGGAACACCGAGTAGCGCTGGAACACCACGCCACGGCTGGGGTCGGGCTCGGCGGCCAGCGGCTGGCCTTCGAGCAGCAGCTCGCCACGGCTGGGGCGCTCCTGGCCGAGCAGCAGGCGCAGGAAGGTGGATTTGCCGCAGCCGGAGGCGCCGACCAGGGTGCAGAACTCGCCTTCCTTCACCTCGAGATTCAGGCGTTCGAGCACCACGTTGCCGGCGTATTCCTGCCAGACGTTCTTCACCTGGATGAAGCTCATGCCTTGGCTCCTTCATACCAGGGGAAGGCGCGCCGGGTGAGCGCGCGCAGTGCCCAGTCCATCAGCCAGGCCAGTGCGGTGATCCACACCACGTAGGGCAGGATCACGTCCATGGCCAGATAGCGGCGCACCAGGAAGATGCGGTAGCCCAGGCCGTCGGTGGAGGCGATGGCCTCGGCGGCGATGAGGAACAGCCAGGCCGAGCCGAGCATCAGGCGCAGGGAGATCAGCAGGCGTGGCAGCAGTTGCGGCAGCACCACGCGCAGGATCAGCGTCCAGGTGCTGGCGCCCAGGGTCTGTGCCTTGATCAGCAGTTCGCGGGGGATTTCCCGGGCGCGTTGTTCGATGTCGCGGGCGATGCAGGGGGCGACGCCGATGACGATCAGCACCACCTTGGACAGTTCGCCAAGGCCAAAGACGATGAACAGCACCGGCAGGATCGCCAGCGGCGGGATCATCGACAGCACGGTGAGCAGGGGCGAGAGCGGCGCGCCGAACAGCGGTACGCTGCCGGCGGCGATGCCCAGCACCAGGCCGAGCAGCGCGGCGATGGACAGGCCCATCCCAAGGCGTTGCAGGCTGGCGCCGGTGTCCTTCCAGAACAGCACTTCGCCGGTGCGCTTGTCTTCGCTGAAGGCCAGGCGGTTCACCGCGTCGGCCATCTGCGCGGCGCTGGGCAGCAGCTTGTCATTGGGGTTCTCTGCCAGCCGCGAGGTGGAGCCTGCGAAGTAGGCGAACAGCAGCAGGGCGAAGGGCAGCAGCACGAGGAACAGGCGGCCGCTGCGGTCGGGGGTTCGGTTGATCAGGCGCATGTTTCGTACCTGTCGATTCGTAGGGCGGATAACGCGGAACGCGTTATCCGCCGTGGCGTCGGGACGGCGGATAACCGCAAGCGGTTATTCGCCCTACGAGGGACGCGGTGGGTTGGTCAGAGCTTGCCGTCGGCCGCCATCTGCACGTAGGTCGGGTCGAAGCGCAGCTTGAGGTTCTGCGCGTCGCCGGTGGTGAGGCCGCCGGCGAAGCTCATGCCGACCGCTTCGGCGCTTTTCGCGCCTTCGCCGAGCAGGCCGTGGGCGAAGGAGAAGGCCGCGACCTTGTCCATGGTCGCCGGCAGTTTCGGGCTGGTGGCGAAGGCCAGTGCTTCCTGCGCAGTGGCAAACAATTTGGTAGTAGCGAGCTGGCTCTGGTAACCGGCGAGGTCGGTGCCCGAGGCCTTGGCCATGTGCTCCAGCGCGGCGCGGGTCTCGGCGCTTTCGCCCTGCATCAGCGCCACGGTTTCGAACCAGGCGCCGGTCAGGGCCTTGCCCAGGGCGGGGTTGTCCTTCAGGACCGTGCTGTTGACCACCATCATGTCCATGATCTCGCCGGGGACCTGGCTGGAGTTGAACACCTCGGTGGTGCCCGGCTTGGCGCGGGCCTCGGCGAGCATCGGGTTCCAGGTGGTCACGGCCTGCACGTCGTCGGTGTTGAAGGCGGCGGCGATGTCGGCGTCGGAGGTGTTCACCGTCTTCACGTCCTTCTCGCTGAGGCGGGCGTTCTCCAGGGCGCGGGCGAGCAGGTAGTGGGAGACGGACAGCTCCACCAGGTTGACGTTCATGCCCTTGAGGTCGGCCAGGGTCTTGCCTTCACCCTTGATGACGATGCCGTCGTTGCCGTTGGAAAAGTCGCTGACGATCAGCGCGGTGGAGTCGACGCCGCCGGCGGCGGGGATGGTCAGGGCGTCCATGTTGGTCATGGTGCAGCCGTCGAACTGGCCCGCGGTGTACTGGTTGATCGACTCGATGTAGTCGTTGAGCTGGGTGATCTTGATCTCGATGCCGTACTTCTTCGCCCACTTGTCGACGATGCCGTGGCTGGCCGCGTACTCCCAGGGCATCCAGCCGGCGTAGATGGTCCAGCAGAGGTTGAAGCTGTTCTTCGCGGCGGCGGAGGCTGAGAGGCTGAAGGCGGCGAGGCCGGCGGCGAACAGGGCGGTCAGAAGGGGCTTGCGCATGGAGCATCTCCAGTCGATTGGCGGGCAGGCAGGAGTCGGGCGGCACTTGTCGCTCTCGTCTCCCGGGCTTTTGTCCCGCCGTGTAACCTCGCTGGAGGTCGATGACTCTCGGACCAGTCACTCGCTGCGCGAGCCGGAACCCTAGTCATCCATTGTCAGATTGTGGTGCCGCTTTCCGAATGCTTCGGATCGATCCTGCACACTCGATACAAAGCGAGCGGCGTGCCAAGTTGGCGAAAGTGCCGGGGCAGAAGGGCTGCGCTGGATCGGGGCGGAGGTTTCGCTGCAAGCCGGAGCGTTGCGCCGCCCTCAAATGAAGCGCGACGCCGCATCCTGGTGCGCGGGGCCAGTCGAAAGGCAGGAGCGGGCGGGGCGTGCCGGGCGGCAGACTGCAGTCACCTTCACCTTGAGGAATCCATCGCCATGTCCGAGTTGCTGAGCTTCGCCAAGGGCGCGCTGACCATGTTCTGGGTCGCCGCCGTGCTCAACCTGATCTACCCGTTCGGCGAGCTGCATCGCCCGCTGTTGTGGCTCTCCGCGATCCTGCTGGTGGTGCATGTGGGCGAGGTGCTGTTGCTGGCGCGCCGCCGTTCCTGGCTGGAGCAGGTGCAGGTGCTGCTGTTCGGCGTGCTCCACCTGCAGAGCCGCAAGGTTCGCCGTCTGGCCACTGTAAACGGCTGATTTACCCAAGCTTTACCTTTCGCCGCGGCACCGCCTTCTGACAGACATGTCTGATCTTGTGAGACCGGAAGAATGTACGCCCCGCACCCCGGCGGGGCGGCCGGCTCGCCTGATGGAGGCGCCATGCGTCGTTTCTTCGCTGCTGTACTGATGATCCTTCCGTTGACCGGCTGCGTGGTCTACGAGCATGACCATGACCGTGGTGGCTGGCATGACCGGCCGCACTACTATCGCCCGGCGCCGCCGCCGGCCTATTACGGTGGCCCTTACCAGGGCTGGCGCCGTTGAGCCTCATGACGCGGCGTTGAACGCCGCGTCTTCCTCCAGCAACAACTCGACGAACTGGCTGGCCGCAGGCGACAGGCTGCGGCTGGCGTGGCGTACCAGGGCATAGGCGGAGCCGCGTCCTGCCACGTCGCCGCTGCTGGGCCAGGGCAGCACCGCCAGGCTGCCGGCCTGCACATCCGCGGCCACCACATCCCAGGTAGCCAGGCAGAGCACGTCGCTGCCTTTCACCAGCTCCTTGAGCATCAGCACGTCATCGCATTGCACGCTCAGCGGCTGCTCGCGGCCGAGGGTGCGAGCCAGCCCTTCGTGGGCGTCGCGCGGCAGGCGCGGGCCGGCCAGCGGGTAGTCGAGCACGCGCTCCACCGACGGCACGCTGCCGAGCAGCGGATGTCCCGGCCGACAGAACAGCACGCCCCGGTGTACCCGCAGCGGCAGGATGTCGAGGCGGCTGTCGCCTTCCAGTTCGCGGTAGTCGGCGATGAACAGTTCCAGCTCGTCATCCAGCAGACGCTGGTGCAGCTCGCTCCAGTTCTCGATGGACAGCAGCACCGACACCTTCGGGTGCGCGCTGCTGTAGCGCGCGAGCACCTGCGGCATCAGCCGCGCGCCGGGGAAGGGGCCGGCGCCCAGGCGCAACTCGCCGGTCTCCAGGTCGGCCAGTTGCAGCACGGCGTTCTTCAGCGCACGGTCACCGGCCAGCAGGCGGCGGGCATGTTCGAGCACCAGCCGGCCATGGGCGGTGAGGGTGACCCCGCGCGGGTTGCGGTCCACGAGTTGGCAGCTCAGCTGGCCTTCCAGCGCCTGGATGCTCCGCGACAGGGCGGGTTGACTAAGATTCACCGCATCGGCGGCGCGGGCGAAGTGACCGTGCTCGGCGAGGGCGACGAAGTGGCGTAGCTGGCGGAGATCGCTCATGCGCTTCCTGCATTGATTGTTAAGTTGGAATGCATTGGAATTATTAGCGCGACGGCCGGCATAGTGCGAGCACAACAACAAATTCCGGAGCCTTCCGATGTCCCGTCTTTCCGCTGCCGTGCTGCTCGCCAGCCTCTGCCCCGGCCTGCTGGTCGCCGCCGAACAGCCCAAGCCCCCGACCTCCTTCACCCAGGCCGCGCAGGAGCAGGTGCGCCAGTCGCTGCCGTTCAGTGACCGTGCCGATTTCGACCGGGTGGAGAAAGGCCTGATCAAGCGCCCCGAGAACCTCGTGATCAAGAACGAGGACGGCACGGTGGCCTGGCAACTGGGCGGCTACGACTTCCTCAAGGCCGCCAGGGACGTCGCCAGCGTCAACCCGAGCCTGATGCGCCAGGCCCAGCTGAACCTCAGCTACGGCCTGTTCAAGGTCACCGACGGCATCTACCAGGTGCGCGGTTTCGACCTCGCCAACACCACCTTCATCGAAGGCAAGACCGGCTGGATCGTCATCGATACCCTGACCACCCCCGCGACTTCCAGGGCGGCCTACGCCCTGGTGAGCCAGGAGCTGGGGCAGAAGCCGATCCGCGCGGTCATCTACAGCCATGCCCACATCGACCACTTCGGCGGCGTGAAGGGCCTGGTCAGCCAGGAGCAGGTGGACAAGGGCGAGGTGCAGATCATCGCGCCCAAGGGCTTCATGGAAGCGGCGATCAAGGAAAACGTGCTGGCCGGCAACGCCATGCTGCGCCGTGCCACCTACCAGTACGGCACCATGCTGCCGCAGGGGCCGGAAGGGCACGTCGACATGGCCATCGGCAAGGCCGTCGCCAAGGGCCCGATGAGCATCATCGCGCCGACCAAGACCGTCGATGGCTCGCTGGTGGAGATGGAGATCGACGGCGTGCCTGTGACCTTCCAGAACACCCCGGGCACCGAATCGCCGGCGGAGATGAACGTCTGGCTGCCGCAGCAGAAGGCGCTGCTGATGGCCGAGAACGTCACCGCCACCCTGCACAACCTCTATACCCTGCGCGGCGCCGAGACCCGCGACCCGCTGGGCTGGAGCAAGTACATCAACGAGGCGCTGCACCGGTTCGGCGACAAGGCCGAGGTTATGTTCGCCGTGCACAACTGGCCGCGCTGGGGGCACGAGGACATCGTCCGCACCCTGGAGAAGCAGCGTGACATGTACGGCTACCTGAACGACCAGACGCTGCACCTGGCCAACAACGGGGTGACCATCAACCAGATCCACGAGCGCCTGAAAGTGCCGCCGGAGCTGGCCAACGAGTGGTTCAACCGCGGCTACCACGGCAGCGTCAGCCACAACGTGCGCGCGGTGGTGAACAAGTACCTGGGCTACTACGACAGCAACCCGGCGACGCTGAACCCGCTGGCGCCGGAGGAGTCGGCGGTGAAGTACGTCGAGTTCATGGGCGGCGCCGATCACCTGTTGCAGATGGCCAGGGAGTCCTTCGACAAGGGCGAGTACCGCTGGGTGGTGGAGGTGGTCAACAAGCTGGTCTTCGCCGACCCGACCAACCAGGCCGCGCGCAACCTGCAGGCCGACGCCCTGGAGCAGCTCGGTTACCAGGCGGAGAACGCCGGCTGGCGCAACAGCTACCTGACCGCCGCACAGGAGCTGCGCAATGGCGTGCCGCGTGACATGCCGACCATGAAATCGGGCAGCCCCGATGCGCTGGCGGCGATGGACACCGGCCTGCTGTTCGACTACCTCGGCGTGCGCCTGAATGCCGAGAAGGCCGAGGGTGAAGACTTCGCCATCAACCTGGTGCTGCCGGACAAGAACGAGCAGTACCTGCTGGAACTGAAGAATTCGCACCTGAACAACATCAAGGGCGTGCAGAGCGAGAGCGCCGGGCAGACCGTGACCATCGACCGTGCCGACCTCAATCGCCTGATGCTCAAGGAAGTCTCGCCGGTGCGTCTGGTGTTCGAGGGCAAGCTCAAGAGCTCGGGCAACCCGCTGCTGCTGGCCAAGCTGTTCGGCATGCTGGAAGACTTCAACTTCTGGTTCGACGTCGTCACTCCGCCGCAGAAGAGCTGATTCTTTCCCCATCTACGCGGTCGGTTCCCCGCCAGGCCGCGTCTCCCCTGGATGGCACAATGCGATGATTGCATTGTGCCATTGTTTTTTTCGCGGCCAGTCTGCACCATGCGACCCCTGCGCCGGCAGCTGGTTGCCGGCGCTCGCAGTCGAGTAGTCGCGATCGTGCTCAACCGTTGTTCCAGGGTGTTGCGTCGTTGCTGGCCGGGGCCGTTGGCCCTGATGCTGGCGGCTTCGCTCGGCGTCCTGGCGGGGGCGCAGCAGGCCGAATGGGACTTCCAGCTGATCAGCCGGCAATCCACGCGCTTCTACGGGCCGCTGGGTCAAGGCCAGGTGCGCATCGACGCCTGGCAGAAGCTGCTCGCGCAGCAGGCCACGGCGAGTGAGCGCGACCAGTTGCAGGCGGTCAATCGATTCTTCAACGACCAGCTGCGCTTCACCGATGACCTGAGCCTCTGGCACGAAGTGGACTACTGGGCCACGCCGGTGGAGGCCTTGCTCAAGGGCGCCGGCGATTGCGAGGATTTCGCCATCGCCAAGTACATCAGCCTGCGACACCTGGGCGTGCCGGCACAGAAGCTGCGCATTACCTACGTCAAGGCGCTGCGCCTGAACCAGGCGCATATGGTGCTCACGTACTACCCACGGCCCGATGCCGTGCCGCTGGTGCTGGACAACCTGATCGGCAGCATCCTGCCGGCCAGCCAGCGCAGCGACCTGCAGCCGGTCTACGCGTTCAACGGCGAGGGCCTGTGGCTCGCCGGCAATGGCGCGGGTGGCGGCAAGCAGGTCGGCGACAGCAAGCGGCTGTCGCGCTGGCAGGACCTGCTGAAGAAGATGAAGGCCGAAGGCTTCCCTCTGGATGAGTAGCCACGGAACGAATAGCTGCACCGACACGAATAGCTCCCGCGGGGGGAGCCTGGAGACACGATGTCCCTGTTCAAACAGTTGTTGATCGCCATCTGCCTGTTCCTGGTGGTCGCCTTCAGCGGCAGCTTCATGGTCGGCCTGGAAAGCTCGCGCGAGCAGTACGGCAACCAGCTGCGCTCCCACGCCCAGGACGCGGCCACCGCGCTGGGACTGTCGTTGACGCCGAACATCGACGACCCGGCGATGGTCGAGTTGATGGTCAGCTCGATCTTCGACAGCGGCTACTACGAGAGCATCCGGGTGATCGACCTGGCCACCGGCAAGGTGATGGTGGAGCGCACCGGGGTCCCCGACGCGGTGGCCGCCAAGGTGCCGCAGTGGTTCATCTCGCTGATCGACCTGCATTCGGCTGGCGGCGACGCCATCGTCAGCCGCGGCTGGACCCAGGCCGCGCGGGTCGAGGTGCTCAGCCACCCGATGTTCGCCATCGCCAAGCTCTGGCAGGGCACCCTGGGCAGCCTGCTCTGGCTGGTGCTGTGCGGCATCGCCAGCGCCGTGCTCGGCGCTATCCTGCTGCGCCGCCAGCTCAGGCCGCTGGACTACATGGTGGCGCAGTCCCACGCCATTGCCCGCCGCGAATTCCTCAGCCTGCCGGAACTGCCGCACACCCCCGAACTGCGCCGCGTGGTGCAGGCCATGAACCAGATGGTGGAGAAGCTCAAGGCGCTGTTCCAGGAGCAGGCCCAGCGCAGCGAACGCCTTCGCGACGAGGCCTACCAGGACAGCCTGACCGGGCTGGGCAACCGACGCTTCTTCGACATGCAATTGAATAACCGCCTGAGCGCCGAGGACCAGGTCAGCAGCGGCGTGCTGCTGGTGCTGCGGGTCAACGACCTCGCCGGGCTGAACCAGCGCCTGGGCGGCCAGCGCGTCGACCAGTTGCTCAAGGCGGTGGCTGACCAGCTGCGTCTGTCCGGGCAGGGCCTGGGCGCCGGCCTGACCCTGGCGCGCAGCCGTGGCGGCGAGTTCGTGATGCTGGCGCCGGGGCTGATGCCCGAGGACGCGCCAGCCCTGGCGATGCGCCTGGAAGGCATGCTCGCCGCACTGGCCACCACCGGCGCCAGCGATGTGAGCCCCGTGGCTTGCCTGGGGCTGGTGCCCTTCGTTTCCGGCGAGTCGGCGCAGGCGCTGTTGCAGCGCGCGGACGAGGCGCTGGTGCAGGCCGAGCGACAGAACGACAGCTGCTGGGCCTTCCTCCAGGGCGGCGCCAAGCCGGTCGCCGAGGAGCGCCACAGCTGGCACCAGCTGCTGGACGAGGCGCTGATGCACAAGCGCTTCCAGCTGCATTTCCAGGCGGTGGTGTCCTGCGCCGACCCGCAGGTGGTGCTGCATTACAAGGTGCTCTCGCGCCTGCCGGACGGGCAGGGCGGCAGCATCGCCGCCGGGCGCTTCCTGCCCTGGCTGGACCGCTTCGGCTGGACCGCGCGGCTGGACCTGCTGATGCTCGAAAGCGTGCTGGCCGACATGGCCAAACACAACCGCCCGCTGGCGCTGAACCTGTCCGCTGCGCTGCTGCGGGATGAATGGGCGACCACCCGCGTGTTCGACCTGCTGCGCCAGCACCCGCAATTCGCCGGGCGCCTGACCCTGGAGCTGGAAGAAGACCAGTTGCCGGCGCAACCGGTGCTGGAAGCGCTGACCCGCCGCCTCGGCGAGCTGGGCTATCGCCTGAGCCTGCAGCACTTCGGCGGGCGCTTCAGCATGATCGGCAACCTGGCGCGGCTGGGGCTGGCGTACCTCAAGGTCGATGGCAGCCACATCCGCCACATCGACCAGGAGAACGACAAGCGCCTGTTCATCGAGGCGATGCAGCGCGCGGCGCACAGCATCGACCTGCCGCTGATCGCCGAGCGAGTGGAGACGGCGGGGGAGTTCCGGGTGCTGAAGGAGATGGGTATCCAGGGCGTGCAGGGGCAGCTGTTCGGTGGGCCGGCGCCGTGGTGATGCGTCTGTAACGTTGTAGGAGCGGGCCATGCCCGCGATCCGTCGGCAGGGCCGACGTGTGCCGTGGTTCCAGGGCCGTAGGGCGCATAACGCGCCAGCGTTATCCGCCGTCGTGGCATCGGCGGATAACCCGTTCCGGGTTATGCGCCCTACAGGGGAACATTTGCTGGAAAAGAAAAACGGGGCTCAGATCAGCCCCGTTTCCTCATCGTCGTTGATCAGCCGGGTCAGCCCGCCCAGCGCTTCACGGGCCTGCGTCCGGTTGAGCAGCTTGGAACGCGCTGCCGGCGGCAGGTCGGTGATGCGGATCACCCCTTTGGTGATCAGCACCGAGATCAGGTCTTCCAGTACCCGGATCATGTCCAGGTCGCTCTGCTTGAGCTGCAGCAGGCTGCTCTCGGCCGCCCAGGCCTGGATGTCCGGGTGGTCCGCCGGCAGGGTGCCGGTCATTCCGTCGAACTCGGCGTCCTCGACGCGCGAGATTCTCCCCTCGGCGTTGCGCTGGATGTACAGCATCGACCGTCCCCATTTCTCGTGATGTGAAGGAACGACAGCGGAGCCACCCCGAAGGGTAGCCCCGCTGTCGTCGTGTCAGAGCCTGACCGTTTGGAAGCCTGGCGGCAACCGTGGATCAGTGATGCTCAGTCTTGACCACCGGGTCGGAACCTGCCACCAGCTTGTTCACGATCTCGGTGGAGGTCGAGCCGTAGGCGGAGAGGTCGACCCCGCTCAGCTTGATGGTGACGTCCGCGGCCCCGCCGTTGTTGATCTGCCCGGTGGTGCTCACCTGCAGGGTCGAGGTCGTGGTGTCCACCTTCAGGTAGCTGAGGATGTCGTTGTGCGCGGTCTCCGGCAGCAGGTCGCTGATGTCGATGCGGTCGCCTTCACCGGCCTTGAAGTCGGTGATGGTGTCGTTGCCGATATCCCCGGCCTTCCAGATGAAGGTGTCGGCACCCGCACCGCCGGTGAGGATGTCGTTGCCCTTGCCGCCGGTGAGCTGGTCGTCGCCGGTGCCGCCGAAGAGGATGTCGTTGCCATTCTCGCCGAACAGGAAGTCGTTGCCGCCCTGGCCGTAGAGGATGTCGTTGCCATCGCCGCCATACAGGTGGTCGTTGCCGCCACGGGTATCGCCCTCGACGTTGAAGGTCGCGTGGTTGGCCTTGATGTAGCTGTACATCTCCTCGGTGGTCGCCGTATGGCCATTCTTCAGTTCGAGGAACGCCGACAGCGCGCTGACGCCCGAGCCCGCCGGCATGTCGGCCGGTTTGGCCGGGTTGCCGTTGACGCCCCAGGGCAGGTTATCGGTGTTGATGGTGTCACCGAAGATGATGTCGTCACCCGCGCCACCGTTGATGGTGTCGTGGCCCGAGGGCGCCAGCTCGGAGCTGCTGGAGCCGCCGTGCAGGGCGGCGGAAAGGTCGCTGGCCTGCTTGACGATATCCACCTGGCCAGTCGGGGCGGTCACCACGTTGGGGCTCACGACCGTGATGTTGTCGATGCGGACGTCGACATCGGAGCTGCCCCAGAGCCAGTGGGTACTGTTGTCATTGGCCGAGAACTCCAGTTTGTAGATGCCGTCGACCAGGGTCTTGCTGGTGATGGTGGCACTGTCCGAGCTGGTGCGGGAGCCGCTGTCGACGAGTTCCCAGCTGACCGCGCCGTTGGCCGCGACCACTTTCTTCATCAGGCTCCAGGCGAAGCTGTCGCCGCTGCCGAATTCGCCGGTGCGATAGTCGAAGCTCAGCTTGCCCAGGTTGTTTCCGTTGACGTTGAACTCCGGGCTGCTGGCCTTGGTTGCGGCGCCACCGTAGGCGTCGGTGATCTTCAGCTCGCTGTTGGTGCGGGAGATCGAGCCGGTACCGGTCTTGCTCCAGTTGTCGACCTTGGCGATGCCAGTGCCGCTGTTGTTGTCGAAGTTGGCGAGAACAGTGGTGGTATTGCCCAGGTTGATGGTGCCGGTCCCAGTAACCTTGGTGTTATCGAAGTACTTGAGGATGTCGGCGTTGACGCCGGTGCCGATACCGATTGCCCGCACATCGCTGATACCGCTCAGGCCGGCAAAGGACTGTGCGGACTCGGCGACGATGTTGTCGCTGGTGCTGTTGCCGTTACCGTAGTTCTTCGAGTACGTCGGGTCACCGTCGGTGAGGAACAGCGTGAGGTTCTGATAGCCGTTCTTCTGGCCGTTGAACCAGGTGACCGCCTGCTCGAAGGCCGACTGGTAGTTGGTGCCGCCGTCGGCCTGCAGGCCGGTGTTCTGGGTCTTGCCGATGGCGTTGATCAGTTGGTCGACGTTGCCGTTGTTCAGGTCGGCGACGGTGACTTTGATGCTGGCGGAGGCGGAGAAGCCGATCAGGGTAATGTTGATCACGCCATCGTGGCCCTTGAGCTCGTTGGCCAGGTTGATCAGTGCATCCTTGATCAGTTTCATCCGCGAGTCGGCGTAGGCCGCACCGCTGTTGCCAGCAAGGTTGTAGGCCATGCTGCCGGAGGTATCGACCACCAGGGCGATGTTGTAGTTGGTACCCGGCTGGGTGGTGGTGAGCATGCCGCCTACGTCGCCGAGGATCACGTCGTCCCCCGAGCCGCCGGTGAGGGTGTTGTCACCGTTGGGAGTGGTGCCGGGGATCTGCACCTGGCCGACGTGGATGTCAAAACCGTAGGTCGGCGATGTGTCGACGCCGCCGTTGGCCACGCCACCGCTGTCCTGCACGGCGAAGCTGAAGTGCGCGTTGGAACCTGAAGCGTCGGGTACGAAGGTCAGCTTGCCGGCGGCAATGTCACTGGCGCTGACGGCCTTGCCGGCACTGATGGCCTGGCCGTTGAGCAGCAGGGTGCCGGAGTCCGGCAGGGCCTTGATCAGGATGTTCTGCAGGCTGTGGTTCTGGCCGTTGGTGGAGTCCGCGGTGTCACTGAAGGCGAAGTCCTTGGTGCCGAAGGTGTAGGTCTTGCCGGCGTAGACGCTGGCCGAACCGTCCGCCGAGAGCGGCGCATCGTTCACCGGGGTGACGTTGAGGGTCAGGGTGCTGGACGAGCTGGAGAAGCCGTCGTGGCTGTCCTGCACCGAGAACTTCAGGGTCGCGTAGGCGTTGCCCGCGGCGTTGGCCACCGGGGTGTAGACCAGACTGGCGAGCAGGCTGACGGCGATCACCTGGCCGGCGGTCACCGACTGGCCGTTGAGGGTCAGGCTGCCGGCGGTGGGCAGGTTGTCGATGCGGATCGCCTTGAGTGCGTCACCGGCGTCCTTGTCGCTGAAGCCGAAGTCGCTGGCGCTGAAGCTGCGCTTGCCGTCCTCGTTCAGGGTCACGGTGCTGTCGGTGGCGGTGGGCAGATCATTGCTGCCGGTCACGGTGATGGTCACGGTGGCCGGCGCGCTGACCGCACCCTGGGCGTCCTTGGCGGTGTAGGTGAAGGTCACCTGGCGCGATTCGCCGACGTTCAGCGAGTCGAAGTCGGTGCCCGGATTGAACACGTAGCTGCCGTTGGCGTTGAAGGTGAGGGTGCCGTTGCCGGCGCCCACGCTCTGTACCAGGGCATAGCCGTTGGGGTTGACCGCGCTGTCGATGTCGGTAGCCGCCGGGACCTGGCCGTTGTACGTGTTGTTCTCGCCGGTGGTCTGCTGGTCGTTCTTGGCTTCCGGCGCATCGTTCACTGCGTTGATGCCCACGGTGACGGTGGCGGTGCTGGTGCCGCCGTGGCCGTCGCTGATGGTGTAGGTGAAGCTGCCGCTGCCGTTGACGTCCTTGGCCGGGGTGAAGACGACGTTGCCGCCCTCGAGCTTCACGCTGCCGTTGACCGCGTTCTGCACGCTGACGATGGTCAGGCTGTCGCCGTCCACGTCGCTGTCATTGCCCAGCAGGGTCTGCGGAGCGATGGTCAGCGCGGTGTCCTCGTTGGTCACCAACTCGCCCACGGTGTGGGTCAGCGAGGTGCCGCCGACGGTGGTGTAGGTGCCGTTCTGCGGGCGCATCTCCACCTGCAGCTGGGCCTGGCCGCCCTGATCCCAGTAGACGATCTCGATGCTGTGGCTACCGCTCTGGGCGATGGTGAACACCGCCGATTCACGGCCTGTCGGGCTCTGGATGTTGTCGTACTTGAAGACTTCCACGCCGTCGATCTTGATGCTGAAGCCATCGTCGGCGTTAACCCGCAGCTGGTAGCTGCCGGCGTTGAGGTTGATCGCGCCGGTCAGCTGGATGATCGCGTCCGAGGTGTTCGCCGGATCGGTGTTGAGGCTCTTCGCATCGTTGCCGAGGAACTTCTGCAGGTTGCCGTCACCGCCCAGGTCGCCGCCGCTGAGGTTGTAGTTCAACGTGGTGGAGGTGAAGGTGGCGCTCGGGTTGTGCCCGGCCATGAAGCTGGTCACCTGGCTCAGACTGGTCAGGTTGGTGCCATCGGGGCCTTCGTTGTAGCCCCAGTAGTTGCCCTTCAGGCCGCTGAGGGTGAAGTTGTCGTTCACCGCCACCGGGGCGTCGTTCTCCGGCGTCACGTTGAAGGTGATCTTGTTCGGCGTGGTGTCGTAGGTGTTGCTGCTGTCCTTCACCGAGAAGGTGAAGTTGGCGTAGTTGTTGCCGTTGGCATTGGCGGCCGGGGTGAACACCAGCTTGCCGAGGTCGGCGGCGTCGATTACCTGGCCGGCAGTCACGGCGTTGCCATTGAACTTCAGCGTGCCGTTGGTGGGCAGGCTGTCGATGCGCACGCCACTCAGGGTGTCGCCGGCGTCCACGTCGCTGAAGCCGAAGTCGGCGGCGCTGAAGCTGCGGCTGCTGTCTTCGCTCAGGGTGATGGTGTTGTCGGCGCCGTTGGGAGCGTCGTTGCTGCCGTTGACGGTGATGGTGATGGTCTTCGGATCGCTGAGCGCGCCGTCGTTGTCCTTCGCCTGGTAGGTGAAGGTGACGGTTTCGCTCTGGCCAGCGGCCAGGTGGTCGAAGGCGGTACCCGGCGTGAAGGTGTAGCTGCCGTTGGCGTTGAAGACCAGGCTGCCCTTGCCCTGCGCGACATCGGTGGCCAGCTGGTAGCCGACCACGGTGCCGTCGATATCGGTGGCGACCGGGACCTGGCCCTGGAGAACGGTGTTCTCTCCGGTCGACGCAGTGCCGTCGGCCGCAACCGGACGGTCATTGGTGCCGGTGACGTCGATGGTGATGGTTTTCGGATCGCTCAGGGCGCCGTTGTTGTCCTTCGCCTGGTAGGTGAAGGTCACCAGTTCGTGAGCGCCGGCGGCCAGGTGATCGAAGGCCGTGCCTGGATTGAAGGTGTAGCTGCCGTTGGCGTTAAACGTCAGGGTGCCTTTGCCGGCCGCCACGTTGGTGACGAGCTGGTAGCTGGCGATGGTGCCGTCGACGTCGGTCGCCACCGGAACCTGGCCCTGGAGCACGGTGTTCTCGCCGGTGCTCTGGGTGTCGGCGTAGGCAACCGGCGCATCGTTGGTGCCGTTGATGGTGACGGTCACATTGGTGCTGGTGCCGTCGGCGGCTTTCACGACGAAGGTCTCGACGAGGTGTTCGCCGGCCTTCAGTTCGTTGAAGGCGGAGTTGGCCACGTAGGTCCAGGTGCCGTCAGCGGCGATGCTGAACTTGCCGTTGGTGCCGACGGTGTTGGTCTGGGTCTGGAAGACCGCCGGGCTGTCGACATCGTTGACGATCAGCTTCCCGCCGATGGTGACTGGGGCGTTGGTTTCGTCGGCGCTGCCGCTGTTCTGGCCGGTGATCACCGCCGCGTCGTTGGTGCCGGTGACAGTGATGGTGACTGTCTTCGGATCGCTCAGGGCGCTGTTGTTGTCCTTCGCCTGGTAGGTGAAGGTGACGTCCTGGGTCTGGCCCGCCGCCAGGTAGTCGAAGGCGGTACCCGGGTTGAAGGTGTAGCTGCCGTCGCTGTTGAAGGTCAGCGTGCCCTTGCCGCCGCCGATACCGGTGGCCAGCTGGTAGCTGGCGATGGTGCCGTCGACGTCGGTGGCGACCGGAACCTGACCCTGGAACACGGCGTTCTCGCCGGTGCTCTGGGTGTCGGCGTAGGCCACCGGCGCATCGTTGGTGCCGTTGATGGTGACGGTCACGTTGGTGCTGGTGCCGTCGGCCGCTTTCACGACGAAGGTCTCGACGAGGTGTTCGCCGGCCTTCAGTTCGTTGAAGGCGGAGTTGGCCACATAGGTCCAGGTGCCATCGGTGGCGATGCTGAACTTGCCGTTGGTGCCGGCGGTGTCAGTCTGCGCCTGGAAGCTGGCCGGACCGTCGACATCGGTGACATTCAGCTTGCCGCCAATGGTGACCGGGGCGTCGGTTTCATCGGCGTTGCCGCTGTTCTGGCCGGTGATCACCGCCGCGTCGTTGCTGCCGGTGACGGTAATGGTGACGGTCTGCGGGGTGCTCAGCGCGCCGTTGTTGTCCTTCGCCTGGTAGGTGAAGGTCACGGCTTCGCTCTGGCCGGCGGCCAGGTGATCGAAGGCGGCGCCCGGATTGAAGCTGTAGCTGCCGTCGGTGTTGAAGGTCAGGGTGCCTTTGCCAGCAGCCACGTTGGTGGTGAGCTGGTAGCTGGCAACGGTGCCGTCGATATCGGCGGCGACCGGCACCTGCCCGTTGAACACGGCGTTTTCGTCGGTACTGACGGTGTCGGCAAACGCCACCGGCTTGTCGTTGGTGCCGACGATATTCACGGTGACGGTGCTGCTGGTGCCGTCGAAGGCTTTCACGGTGAAGGTGTCGGTCAGGGTCTGGCCGTCCTTCAACTCGTTGTAGGCCTCTTTGGCGGTGTAGACCCAGGCGCCGTCGCTGCCGAGGTTGAAGGTGCCGTACTTGCCGGTGCTGCTCTGTGCCTGGAAGCTTTCCGGGCTGTCGACGTCACTGATGCTCAGCTGGCCATTGGTGGTGACCGGGGCGTCGGTCTCGTACACGTTGGCCGTGGACAGGCCGCCGATGACGGCTGCGTCGTTGCTGCCGATAACGGTGATGGTGATGGTCTGCGGATCGCTCAGCGCGCCATTGTTGTCCTTCGCCTGGTAGGTGAAGGTCACGGCTTCGCTCTGGCCGGCGGCCAGGTGATCGAAGGCAGCGCCCGGATTGAAGCTGTAGCTGCCGTCGGTGTTGAAGGTCAGAGTGCCTTTGCCAGCAGCCACGCTGGTGGTCAGCTGGTAGCCGGCAACGGTGCCGTCGACGTCGGTAGCGGTCGGAACCTGGCCGTTGAGAACGGTGTTCTCTTCGGTGGTCTTGCTGTCGGCGTAGGCGACCGGCGCGTCGTTGGAGCCGTTGACGGTGATGGTGATGGTCTTCGGATCGCTCAGCGCGCCGTTGTTGTCCTTGGCCTGGTAGGTGAAGGACACGGTTTCGCTCTGGCCGGCAGCCAGGTGATCGAAGGCGCTACCCGGGTTGAAGCTGTAGCTGCCGTTGGCGTTGAAGGTCAGGGTGCCCTTGCCGGCGGCGACGTTGGTGGCGAGCTGGTAGCTGGCGATGGTGCCGTCGACATCGGTGGCGGTCGGAACCTGGCCGCTGTAGACGGTGTTCTCCCCGGTGGCCGCGACGCCGTCGAAGGCTACCGGCGCATCGTTGGTGCCGACGATGTTGACGGTCACGGTGGCGCTGGTGCCGTCGGCGGCCTTCACGGTGAAGGTGTCGGTCAGGGTCTGGCCGACCTTCAGTTCGTTGTAGGCGCTGCTGGCGACGTAGGTCCAGTTGCCGTCGGTGCCGAGGTTGAAGGTGCCGTACTTGCCGGCCACGTTGCTCTGCGCCTGGAAGGTTTCCGGGCTGTCGACGTCGCTGACGTTGAGCTTGCCGCTGGTGCTGACCGGCGCGTCGGTCTCGTTGACGCTGCTGGACTTCACGCCGCTGATGACGGCGGCGTCATTGCTGCCGGTGACGGTGATGGTGATGGTCTTGGGTTCGCTCAGCGCGCCGTTGTTGTCCTTCGCCTGGTAGGTGAAGGTGACGACCTGGCTCTCGCCGGCGGCCAGGTGGTCGAAGTCGCTGCCCGGCTCAAAGTGGTAGGTGCCGCTGGAGTTGAAGTTCAGCGAGCCGTTGCCCTGGCCGACGTCGGTGACCAGCTGGTAGCTGGAGACCCTGCCGTCCGGATCGGTGGCGGCCGGTACCTTGCCGTTGACGCGGCCGTTCTCATCGATGGTGACGCTGTCATCGTACGCGGTGGGCGCATCGTTGGTGCCGAGGATGTTCACGGTGACGCTGGAACTGGTGCCGTCGGCGGCCTTCACGGTGAAGGTGTCGGTCAGCAACTCGCCCGGCTTCAGCTCGTTGTAGGCGTCCTTGGCGATGTAGGTCCAGGTGCCGTCGGTGCCCAGGTTGAAGGTGCCGTACTTGCCGGCGACATTGGTCTGGGCCTGGAAGGTATCCGGGCCGTCGACGTCGCTGACGTCCAGCTTGCCGCTGGTGGTGATCGGCGCGTTGGTCTCGTAGACGTTGACGATCTTCGCCCCGCTGATGACTGCGGCATCGTTGCTGCCGGTCACGGTCAGGGTGAGGACGTTCTCGTCGGTGGCGCCCTTGTCGTCGGTGACGATGAACTTGACCTGCAGCTCGAGGGTTTCACCGGCGCCGAGCTTCTGGTAGTCGGCGTGGTTGCCGTTGAAGCTCCACGTGCCGTTGGCGTTCAGGGTGAAGCCGCTGGGCGCCGCGTCCTTCAGGCTGAAGTACAGCGCGTGGCCGTCGTCGACGTCGGTGGCGGTGAGCGTGCCGCCGCTGATCTTGTCTTCATTCACCGAGGCGCTGGCGGCCTTGGCCACCGGCGCATCGTTGGTGCCGATGACGGTGATGGTCAGGGTGCTGCTGCTCTTGGCGCCGTACTGGTCGGTAACGCTGTAGTTGACGGTGAAGTTCTGGGTCGCGCCCACGGCCAGGTGCTGGTACGCCGCGTTGCCGGCGTCGAAGCTCCACTTGCCGCTGCTGTCGCTGCTGAAGCCCGCCGGCAGGTTGCCGGTGGTGGCGAAGGTCAGCACGGCATTGTCGTCGACATCGCTGCCGGCCAGTTGGCCACCGATCTTGCTGTCTTCGTAGACGGTTTCCTTCATCACCCCGGCGACCGGTGCGTCGTTGGTGCCGGTGATGGTGAGCGTCAGGGTGCTGGTGCCAGTGGCGCCGTGTTCGTCGGTGACGGTGTAGTTGATCGCCAGGGTCTGCGTCTCGCCCTGGGCGAGGTGGTCATAGGCCGGGTTCTTGGCGTCGAACAGCCAGCTGCCGTCGGACTTCAGGGTGAAGCCGGCGGTGTTCTGCGCGGTGCTGAAGGTCAGCTGGGCGTCGTGGTCGACGTCGGTGGCCTGCAGCTTGCCGGTGATCTCGCTGACCGGCTTGAGCTGGTTGGTCAGGGTGGTGTTGTTGGCGCCGCTGGAGGTCAGGGTCCAGTTGCTGCCGATGTGGGTGACCTGGCCGACCACATTGCCGACGCTCACCTGCGAAGGCAGGTTGCTCAGCACGAGGGTCGAGTCGACGGATTTGTCGACGGCATCGGAAACGCCCAGGACGATGGTGTAGGTGCCCGGCTTGTCGAACACCTGCTGGAAGGTCTGCAGCCCCGAGCTGCCGCCGTCGCCGACCAGAGCCACGCTGGAAAGCAGCTGCACCTTCTGGCCGTTGACCTGCACGTAGGCGAAATCGTTGAAGGCCGATTCGTCGTTGGTGCTGAACTTCCAGTTGAAGCTGACCGCCTCGCCCGGCTGGGTGGTGGTGATGGTCAGGGTGACGGACGAGCCGTCGGTGGCGCCGGCCACGACGCCGGGGTCCTTGATGCCGCCTTCGACCGCGCTGGCGGTGGCCGGGTAGGCGACCGGCGCGTCGTTGGTGCCGACGATGTTCACTGTGACGCTGGAGGCGGTGCCGTCTGCGGCTTTCACAGCGAAGGTGTCGACCAGGGTTTCACCAACCTTCAGCTCGTTGTAGGCGGACTTGGCGGTGTAGGTCCACTGGCCGTCGGCACCCAGGTTGAAGGTGCCGTACTTGCCGGCGACGTTGCTCTGCGCCTGGAAGGTTTCCGGGCTGTCGACGTCGCTTATGGCCAGCTGGCCGCTGGTGCTGATCGGTGCATTGGTCTCGTAGACGCTGACCGAGGTCTGGCCGCTGATGACCGCGGCATCGTTGCTGCCGGTGACAGTGATGGTGATGGTTTGCGGGTCGCTCAGCGCGCCGTTGTCGTCCTTCGCCTGGTAGGTGAAGGTGACGTCCTGGCTTTCGCCGGCGGCCAGGTGGTCGAAGTCGGTGCCCGGCTCGAAGGTGTAGCTGCCGTCGGCGTTGAAGGTCAGGCTGCCATGGCCCTGGCCGAAGTCGGTGGCCAGTTCGTAGCCGACGACGCTGCCGTCGATATCGGTCGCCAGCGGAACCTGGCTAGTGAAGGCCGCATTTTCGCCAGTGGTCTTGCTGTCGCCGAATGCCACCGGCGCATCGTTGGTGCCGACGATGTTCACGGTGACCGTGGCGCTGGTGCCATCGGTCGCCTTGACGGTGAAGCTGTCGGTCAGTTTTTCGTCCTGCTTGAGCTCGTTGTAGGCATCGTTGGCGGTGTAGGTCCAGGTGCCATCGGTGCCCAGGCTGAAGGTGCCGTACTTGCCGGCGACGTTGCTCTGCGCCTGGAAGCTGGCCGGGCCGTCGACATCGCTGACGGTCAGCAGGCCGCCGGTGGTGACCGGCGCGTTGGTCTCGTTGACATTCACGCTGGCCACGCCGCCGATCACCGCCGGGTCGTTGCTGCCGGTAACGGTGATGGTCAGGGTCTGGGTGTCGGTGGCGCCGTGTTCGTCGGTGACGATGTACTTGACCTGGATGTCCTTGGTCTCGCCTTCGGCGAGGGACTGGTAGGCCGGGTTCTTGCCGTCGAAGCTCCAACTGCCGTCGGTCTTCAGGGTGAAGCCGGCCGGCGGGTTGCCGGAAACGCTGAAGCTCAGCTTGGCGCCATCGTCCACGTCGGTGGCGGTGAGCTGGCCTTTGCTGACGGCGTCTTCCTTGGCAGCTGCAGTCGCGGCGTCGGCCTTGGGCGCATCGTTGGTGCCGGTGACGGTGATCACCAGCACACTCTGGGTGCTGGCGCCGTGTTCGTCGGTGACGGTGTAACCCACGCTGATGAGTTGGGTCGCGCCGGCCTTCAGGTGCTGGTAGGCGGCATCGCTTGCGTCGAAGCTCCACTTGCCGTCGCTGTTCAGGGTCAGGCCCGCCGGAGCGGCCTTGTTCAGGCTGTAGGTGAGCTGCGCGCCGTTGTCGACGTCGATGGCCTTCAGCTCGCCGCTGATCTGCGCATCTTCCTTGACGCCATTGAGCAGCGAGGGCAGGGCGATCGGCGTGTCGTTGGTGCCGGTGACGGTCAGCGTCAGGGTGTTGCTGCTGGTGGCGCCGTGTTCGTCGGTGACGGTGTAGTCGATCGACAGCACCTTGGTCTCGCCAGCGGCGAGGCTCTGGTAGGCCGGGTCGAGGCCGCTGAAGGCCCAGGTGCCGTCCTTGAACAGGGTGAAGCCGGCCGGTGCCTTGTCATTCAGGCTGAAGCTGAGCTTGGCGCCGTCGTCGACGTCGCTGGCGGTCAGTTTGCCGAAGCTGAGCTTGTCTTCGCTGGCCTTGGCGGACGCCGCGTTGGCGACCGGCGCATCGTTGGTGCCGGTGATGGTGATGGTCAGGCTGCTGGAACTGGTGGCGCCGTGCTCGTCGGTGACGGTGAACGGGATGCTGAGGGTCTGCGTGGCGCCGGCCTTCAGGTGCTGGTACTCGCTGCCGCTGGCATCGAAGCTCCACTTGCCGTCGGCGTCGATGCTGAAGCCGGCCGGGGCGGCCTTGTCCAGGGCGTAGCTGAGCTTGGCGCCGTTGTCGGCGTCGGTGGCGGCGAGCTGGCCGCTGATCTGTGCATCTTCCTTCACTGCGCCGGTGGTGGCGCTGGCGACCGGCGCGTCATTGCTGCCGGTGACGGTGATGGTGATGGTCTGCGGATCGCTCAGGGCGCCGTTGTCGTCCTTCGCCTGGTAGGTGAAGGTGATGTCGCGGGATTCGCCTTCGGCGAGGCCGTCGAAGTCCTTGCCGGGGTTGAAGCTGTAGCTGCCGTCGGCATTGAAGGTCAGGGTGCCGTTGTTGGCGCCCACGCCGGTGGTCAGCTGATAGCCGGCGATGCTGCCGTCCACGTCGGAAGCTGTCGGAACCTGGCCGTTGAAGACGGTGTTCTCTTCGGTGGTGGCGCTGTCGGCATAAGCGACCGGAGCGTCGTTGGTGCCGGTGACGGTGATGGTGACGGTCTGCGGATCGCTCAGCGCGCCGTTGTTGTCCTTCGCCTGGTAGGTGAAGGTTACGGTCTCCTCGGCGCCGGCGGCCAGATGGTCGAAGGCGGTGCCCGGATCGAAGCTGTAGCTGCCGTTGGCGTTGAAGGTCAGGGTGCCTTTGCCCTGGCCCACGTCGGTGGTCAGCTGGTAGCCGACGACGGTGCCGTCCACGTCGGAGGCTGCCGGAACCTGGCCGTTGAGAACGGCGTTCTCTTCGGTAGTGGCGGTGCTGGCAACGGCTACCGGCGCGTCGTTGGTGCCGATGAGGGTCACGGTGACGGTGGTGCTGGTGCCATCGGCGGCCAGGACGTTGAAGGACTCGGTCTGATGCTCGCCGTCCTTCAGCTCGTTGAAGGCCTCGTTGGTGATGTAGGTCCAGCTGCCGTCAGCGGCAACGCTGAACTTGCCATAGTCGCCGGCAGTGCCGGTCTGGACCTGGAAGCTGGCCGGGCTGTCGACGTCGCTGATGTTCAGCTTGCCGCCGATGGTGACCGGGGCGTTGGTTTCATCGGCGCTGCCGCTGGTCTGGCCGGTAAGGACCGCCGCGTCGTTGGTGCCGGTGACGGTGATGGTGATGGTCTGCGGATCGCTCAGCGCGCCGTTGTTGTCCTTCGCCTGGTAGGTGAAGGTCACGTCGCGGGTCTCGCCCTGGGCCAGGCTGTCGAAGTCCTTGCCGGGGTTGAAGCTGTAGCTGCCGTCCGGATTGAAGGTCAGGCTGCCGTTGCCCTGGCCGACACCGGTGGTCAGCTGGTAGCCGGCAACGCTGCCGTCGACGTCGGTGGCGGTCGGGACCTGGCCGTTGAGAACGGTGTTCTCCTCGGTGGTGGCCGCGCCAGGCAGAGCTACCGGCGCATCGTTGGTGCCGGTAACGGTGATGGTGATGGTCTGCGGATCGCTCAGCGCGCCGTTGTTGTCCTTCGCCTGGTAGGTGAAGGTCACGTCACGGGTCTCGCCCTGGGCCAGGCTGTCGAAGTCCTTGCCGGGGTTGAAGCTGTAGCTGCCGTCCGGGTTGAAGGTCAGGTTGCCATTGCCGTTGCCGACACCGGTGGTCAGCTGGTAGCCGGCGACGTTGCCGTCCACGTCGGAGGCGGCCGGGACCTGGCTGTTGAGCACGCTGTTTTCTTCGGTGGTGGCTGCGCCCGGCAGGGCGACCGGCGCGTCATTGGTGCCGGTCAGGGTCACGGTGAGGGTGGCGGTGCTGGTCGCACCGTGCTCATCGGTGACGGTGTAGGGCACCTGCACAACCTGGGTCTCGCCCTCGGCCAGGTGCTGGTAGGACGGGTCCTTGCCATCGAAGGTCCAGCTGCCGTCCGGCTTCAGGGTGAAGCCCGCCGGCGGATTGCCGTTAGTGGTGAAGGTGAGGGTGCTGCCGGTGTCGCGGTCGGTGGCTACCAGTTGGCCGCCGATCACGCTGTCTTCGTTGCCGCTGGCCTGGCCATCCTGGGCGACCGGGGTGTCGTTGGCGCCCTGGACGTTGATGGTGATGACGCGGGTGTCGGTGGCACCGGACGGATCGGTGACGGTGACGGTGAAGCTCTCGCTCGGGTTCTGACCCAGCGGCAGGGCGTTCACCGCGTTGGCGTCAACCACGTAGGTGTAGCTGCCGTCGGCGTTGACGGTCAGCTCGCCGTAGGCGCCCTTGGCGCTGCCGCTCCAGGTCAGGTTGGTGTCGTCGACGTCGGTGGCGGTCAGCTGGCCCTTGATGTCGGCGAAGCTGTCGTTGGCGGCGGTGTCAGTGATGGCACTGGTATAGGTGCCCGTGGCCACCGGAGCGTCGTTCACCGGGGTGATGCCAACGTTTACGACCAGGGTGCTGGACGCGCCACGGCTGTCAGTGACGATCACGGTGAAGCTGTCGGCGCCGTTGTAGTCACCGTTGGGGTTGTACTGCCAGGTGCCGTTGGGGTTGAGCACCAGCAGGCCGTTGGCCGGTGCCTGGCCGACGCTGTAGGAGATCAGGTCGCCGTTCGGGTCGCGGGCGGAGAAGGCGCCGGTGAGCAGGGTGTCTTCGGCGGTGGTGAGGTTCAGCACGCCGTTGCCGCCGTCTTCGAATTGCGGCGCGAGGTTGGCCGGCAGTTCGTTCTGGCGCTCGTCACCGGTAGCGCCGCCGTTGTCCAGGCCGGAGGTGGTGTAGCCGATGTTCGGGTCGACGCGGCCGGCGGTAGCATCCAGCACCACGAAGCTGTGGCCGCCGCCAACGCCACCATTGCCGCCAGCGGCCGAAGGCGCGGCAGTCGGGCCCGCTGCGGTGGGCGCCAGCGCCTGGGTCGGGTCGAGGCCGGCGGCGATGGCTTTCTGCAGGTCTTCGGTGCTCGGTGCATTGACCGGTTGCGCGGCGGCGTGGTGCGTCTCGGCCTGCGGCAGGTCGGCGCTGCTCCACTGGCTGTCGCGGCCCAGGTCAACCAGCTTGCCTTTGCCGACGTCGAGCGTCACCGCGCCGGAAGCGCCGGTGAGCAGCTGCTCGCCCTGGTAGATGCGGTCACCTTCGACCAGGACGCGCTGGGCGCCTTCGGGGGATACCGCAATCACTTGGCCGATGATGCTTTTTACGACGGCGACGACGCTGCTCATGCACTTCTCCTGGTGAGGCTTGCCTGGTTGCCGACCGGCCGCAGGTGAGGTCGGCTCAGGAGGCATTCCTTTGTCTTTAAGAGCAAAAAGTTTGGCGTCAATCCTTTGGCTTGTAGCGTATCGAAATTACGGATATGCCAATGTATTGACCATTCGATTGCCATCCTAAACAATTGGCAAATCGATGTCACTTTGATATCGGTGGTCCGCCCAAAAAAATTTAGCGTGAAATTCATCACGCTTTTTGAAGCTTTCCTTGCAGCCATTCGCCGGTCTTTTGACGCTCCCTAGCGGCAATCGAATCGCTGCGGCTATCTCACTGATAAGGATGTTTTCCTCATGCGCATGCGATTCGCTCAAGCCGTGCCCTTCGCCCTGGCTTTCGTCATTCCCGTTGCCCTGCCGGTGCAGGCCGACACCCTCAACCAGGCCATGCAGAAGGCCCTGGAGTACCACCCGGAAATCCAGGCCGGGGTGAACTCGCGTCTCGCTGCGGACAAGCAACTGCGCGCTGCGAAAGGTGGCTACCTGCCGTCCGTCGACCTGACCGCCGGTTACGGCCGTGAAGGCTCCGACAACACCACTACCCGTGGCCAAGGCGACCACTGGGACACGCTGAACCGTGGCGAATCCAACCTCGCCCTGCGCCAGATGGTGTTCGACGGCTTCGCCACCTCCAGCGAAGTCGGCCGCCAGCAGGCCAACGTCAACTCCCGCGCCTATGCGCTGCTGGGTACCTCCGAGCGCACCGCGCTGGACGTCGCCCAGGTCTACACCGACGTGCTGCGTCGCCAGGAGATGGTTCGCCTGGCCGAGGACAACCTGAAGAATCACCAGCGCGTCTACGACCAGATCAGCCTGCGCAGCTCCCGTGGCGTCGGCCGACTCGCCGACCAGGACCAGGCCGAAGCCCGTCTGGCCCAGGCGCAGAACAACCTGATGACCGAGAAGACCAACCTGGCCGACGCCCGCACCAACTACTACAGCGTGGTGGGCAGCGACCCGGTGGAGCTGAGCGAGCCCACCGGGCTTGTCGGCCAACTGCCGGAAGACCTGCAGGCCGCCCGTCGCCAACTGGTCGAGAACAGCCCGATCCTGCGCTCCGCAGAATCCGACGTGGCCGCCGCCGAGAAGCAGTACGACGCTGCGAAATCGACCTTCTATCCGAGATTCGATGCAGAACTTTCCCGAGGTGCCGATAACAACCTCGACGGAGAAGAAGGCCACAACAACGAATGGCAGGCCATGCTGCGCATGCGCTACAACCTGTTCGCCGGTGGCAGCAACAAGGCCGAGCTGGAAGCCAAGTCCTATGAGGCGAACCAGGCCCTGGATATCCGCAACAACGCCCTGCGCCAGTTGAACGAGGAACTCGGATTGTCCTGGAACGCCCTGAACAATGCCCGTGACCAGCTGCCGATCGCCCGCCAGTACGTGGACTACAGCACCCGTGTGCGCGAGGCCTACCAGAAGCAGTTCACCATCGGCGAGCGCACCCTGCTCGACCTGCTGGACAGCGAGAACGAACTGTTCAACGCTTCGCGCCGCCTGGTCGACCTGAAGTACACCGAGCTGTTCACCCAGTACCGCATCAAGGCCACCCTGGGCGAACTGCTCAAGAGCCAGGGCGTGGTCGCGCCGATGGCCGCAGTGGCTTCCGAAGACATCAAGCCGAAAGTCCAGCTGCCCGGCCTCAACTAACCTGCCCGAGAGAGCATCCGCGTGGATCAAGAAGTCAGCGAAGTACCCCTAAGCCACGATCCGCGCGGTCTGCTGGATGACCCGCTGCTGGACAGCCTGCTGACGCTCTGTCAGCTGCACCAGAAGCCGGCCAGCCGCGCCATGCTCACCAGCGGCCTGCCGCTGCCCGGCCAGCGCCTGTCCGCCGAGCTGCTGCCCCGTGCGGCGGCTCGCGCCGGCCTGCAGGGGCGCCTGCTGCAGCGCAAGCTGGAGCAGATTCCCGCGCTGGCCATGCCCGCCATGCTGCTGCTGCGCGAAGGGCGCTGCGCGGTGCTGCTGGGTTGGGAAAACAACGGCGATGCGCGCCTGCTGCTGTCCGAGAGCGACGGCGGTGAAGTACGCGTCACCCGCGAGCTGCTCAGCGAGGACTACGCCGGTCAGGCCTTCTTCGCCCAGCCGCAGCACAAGTTCGACCTGCAGCACGGTGAGCTGATCCCGCGCGCCAAGAGCTGGTTCCGCGACACCCTCAAGCGCTCGCGCTGGCTCTACGTCGACGCCGTGGCCGCGAGCCTGCTGATCAACCTGATCGCCCTGGCCGCGCCGCTGTTCGTCATGAACGTCTACGACCGCGTGGTGCCCAACCAGGCTGCCGCCACCCTCTGGGTGCTGGCCATCGGCATCAGCGGCGCCTACCTGTTCGACCTGCTGCTCAAGACCATGCGCGGCCTGTGCCTGGACCTGGCGGGCAAGAAGACCGACCTGATCATCTCGGCGACGCTGTTCGAGCGCATCGTCGGCATGAGCATGAAGTACCGCCCGGCACGGGTCGGCTCGTTCGCCCAGAACATCCACGAATTCCAGACGCTGCGCGACTTCCTCAACTCGCTCACGCTCACCACCCTGATCGACATGCCGTTCACCCTGCTGATCCTGCTGGTGATCGGCATCATCGGCGGGCCGCTGGTGTTCGTCCCGCTGATCGCCTTCCCGCTGGCCGCAGGTCTTGGCTGGCTGCTGCAGAAGCCGCTGGTGGAGACCATGAACCGCACCATGGCGCTGGCCGCCGAGCGCCAGTCGAGCCTGATCGAGACCCTCGCCAGCCTCGACGCGGTGAAGGTCAACAACGCCGAAAGCGAGCGCCAGTACCTCTGGGAGCAGACCATCGGCACCCTCAGCCGCCTGGAGCTGCGGGTCAAGCTGCTGTCGACCCTGGCGATGAATATCACCGTGCTGATCCAGGCGCTGGCCGGGGTCATCATGATCATCGGCGGCGTCTACCTGATCATCGCCGGCGACCTGTCCATGGGCGGTCTGATCGCCTGCTACATGCTCAACGGCCGCGCCCTCGGCCCGCTGACCCAGCTCTCCGGGCTGATCCAGCGCTACCAGCAGGCGCGCCTGTCCATGGCCACCACCAACCAGATGATGGAGCTGCCGCAGGAGCGCAACGCCGACGAACGTCCGCTGACCCGCTCGCAACTGCGCGGCGGCATCGAGATGCGCGGCCTCGACTTCGCCTACCCGAACCAGCAGGTGGCGGCGCTGCATGGCATCAACCTGCAGATCCGCGCCGGCGAGAAGATCGGCATCATCGGCCGCAGCGGCTCGGGCAAGAGCTCCCTGGCCAAGCTGATCGTCGGCCTGCACCAGCCCGAGAACGGCAACCTGCTGGTGGACGGCGCCGACGTGCGCCAGCTGGACATCAGCGAGCTGCGCCACAACATCGGCTACGTGCCTCAGGACATCAGCCTGTTCAGTGGCACCCTGCGCGACAACCTGGTCAGCGGCGCGCGCTACATCGATGACGAGCGCGTGCTGGAAGTGGCCGAGCTGACCGGCGTCAACGAGTTCGTCCGCCTGCACCCGCAGGGCTACGAACTGCAGGTCGGCGAGCGCGGGCACAATCTTTCCGGCGGCCAGCGGCAGAACGTCGCCCTGGCCCGCGCACTGCTGCTCGACCCGCCGATCCTGCTGCTGGACGAACCCACCAGCGCCATGGACAACGCCGGCGAAGAACGCCTGAAACAGCGCCTGCAAGCGATCATGGGCGAGAAGACACTGCTGCTGGTCACCCACCGTGCCTCCATGCTCAGCCTGGTGGACCGCCTGGTGATCATCGACAAGGGCCGCATCATCGCCGACGGTCCGAAGGACGTGGTCATGGATGCACTGAAGAAGGGGCAGATCAGTGTCGCTTAATCCGCTGGGCAGTATCCGCCACTCTGTCCGTGGCTATTTCAAGGGCGGCGACAACCTCTCCGGCCAACCGCTTCCGGAGGTCAGCAAGGCACTGATCGAAGATGCGCCGCGGGTGGTGCGCCTGACCATCTGGATTCTCATCGGCTTCGTGGCCTTCCTGCTGCTCTGGGCGCACTTCGCGCAGATCGACGAAGTCACCCGTGGCGAGGGCAAGGCGATTCCCTCGTCCAAGGTGCAGAAGATCCAGAACCTGGAAGGCGGCATCGTCTCGCAGATCTTCGTCCACGAAGGGCAGGTGGTGCAGGCCGGCGAGCAGCTGATGCGCCTGGACCCGACGCGCTTCCAGTCCAACGTCGGCGAGACCGAGGCCGACCGCCTGGCGATGTTCCTGCGCGTGGAGCGCCTGTCCGCCGAGGTCGAGGACCGCGCTCTGAACATCCCCGACGACGTGCGAGCCAAGGCTCCGGGCCAGGCCAGCAGCGAAGAAGCGCTGTTCCACAGCCGCCAGCAACAGCTCAAGGACGAAACCGACGGCCTGCAGCAGCAACTGGTGCAGAAGCAGCAGGAACTGCGCGAGTTCATCTCCAAGCAGGCGCAGTACCGTAACAGCCTGAACCTGCTGCGCCAGGAAATCTCCATGTCCGAGCCGCTGGTGGCCCAGGGCGCGATGTCCCAGGTGGAACTGCTGCGCCTGAAGCGCGGTGAAGTGGAGAACCGTGGCCAGCTCGACGCCACCACCCTGGCGATCCCGCGTGCCGAAGCGGCGGTGAAGGAAGTCGAGCGCAAGGTCGCCGAGACCCAGTCGCGCTTCCGCAGCGACGCGCTGAAAGAACTCAACGAAGCCCGCACCGAACTGAGCAAGGCCACCGCCACCGGCAAGGCGCTGGAAGACCGCGTCAGCCGCACCCTGGTCACTTCGCCGGTGCGCGGCATCGTCAAGCAGCTGCTGGTGAACACCATCGGCGGCGTGATCCAGCCGGGCAGCGACCTGATCGAGATCGTCCCGCTGGACGACACCCTGCTGGTGGAAGCGCGCATCCGTCCGCAGGACATCGCCTTCCTGCGTCCCGGCCAGCACGCCATGGTCAAGTTCACCGCCTACGACTACACCATCTACGGCGGCCTGCAGGCGGACCTGGAGCAGATCGGCGCCGACACCGTCACCGACGACGACGGCAACAGCTTCTACCTGATCAAGCTGCGCACCCGCAAAAGCCACCTGGGCACGGACGACAAGCCGTTGCTGATCATCCCCGGCATGATCGCCACCGTGGACATCATGACCGGCAAGAAGAGCATCCTCAGCTACCTGCTCAAGCCGATCCTGCGGGCCAAGGCGGAGGCGCTGCGCGAGCGTTGATTGCCGCGCGGGACCAAACGAAACGGGCCACCCAAGGGTGGCCCGTCTTGTTTTTACGCACCGTAGGAGCGGACCTTGTCCGCGAAATCCAACGCGGCGGAGTCCGTTGCTTGCAGGATCGCAGGGCGGATAACGCGCCAGCGCTATCCGCCGCGCGGGAATCGGCGGATAACCCGTTCCGGGTTATGCGCCCTACGCGTCTACCGCAGTTCCCGGAGGACGCTTGCGTAGGACGGGTGGAGCTTGTGATACCCATGCAGGTGCGCGGGGTCGATGGGTATCGCTGCGCTCCACGCCATCCTACGTTTTGGCTTGAACGTGGCCCATGGACCTATTCGGTTCCATCAATAAGCCACGGTAAACCGCTGCTGGTGATGGTTGGCTTGCTCGGCCTCGTCGATCATCGCCACCGCCAGGTCCGGCAGGGAGATGCGGCTCTCGCCATTGCCGTCGAACAGTACCTGGTCGCCGCCAATGCGGAAGCTGCCGCTGCGGGTCTCGCCGTCGAGCAGCATGGCCGGGCTGAGGAAGGCCCAATCCAGCTCCTTCTCGCCACGCAATTGATCCAGTGCGTCGGCGGCGCCGAGTGCGCCCTGCTTCCACTGCTCGGGGAATTCCGGGCTGTCCACCAGACGCTGGCCGGGAGCGATCTCCAGGCTGCCAGCGCCGCCGAGCACCAGCAGGCGTTTCACGCCGGAAGCCTTCACACCGTCGAGGATGGCGCGGCTGCCGCTGGCGTGGGCCTCGCGGATATCCGGGTTGCCCCAGCCGGCGTTGAACGCGCTGATCACGACGTCCTGGCCAGCCACGGCACGGGCGACCTGGGCCGCGTCGAAGACGTCGGCCTGGATCACCTTGAGGTGGTCGCGCGCCGGCAGTTTCGCCGGGTCGCGCACCAATGCGGTGACCTGGTGGCCTCGGCGCAGGGCCTCTTCGAGGAAGTAATGGCCGACGTGGCCGGTGGCGCCGATCAGGGCAATGTTCATGGAATCACCTTTTCGTGGGAGGGAGTGCCGCGCCTGGCTGTGCAGGGTTGGCAGGTGATTCATCTTCGGCCGGCGACCGCCGGCGATAAAGACCGGCTGACGCCATGCACTCGTAAGCCCGGCTTCACAATCAGTCCTTGCTGTCGTCGCTCATCAGGCTCAGCCCCCGCGCCACCGCCAGCGCGATGAACAGCGCGCCCATGATCGCTTCGCTGCCCGCCAGCAGGCGCGCCAGCGGGTTCACCGGGACGATGTCGCCGTAGCCGATGGTGGTCAGGGTGATCATGCTGAAGTAGATGAAGGCGTCCAGATGCAGTGCCCCATTGTTGGTCTGGAAGCTGCCCGGCCTGAGGTCCTCGATCAGGTTGTAGGCCAGTGCGAAAGACAGGGCGAAGTTCAGGTACAGGGCGCAGAGTCCGTAGAGCAACTCGCGGGTGACGGGGCGTTCCTGGGTGACGCGGCGGAACAGTGCGACGACCAGCAACTGAATGAAGATCAATTGCGGAATACCTCGCTGCAGTGTGGGGTGCACATGCCACGCGGCGGGGGCGAACAGCATGAACAGGCTGAGCACACCCATCACGCTGATGAAGCTGAAAAGCATGCTATGGCTGCGGACGGTGTTCAGGCCAGCCAGCACCATCAGCAACAGGCTGCACAATTCCAGCAGCGGGTTGGGCGATGGGAAAGCCAGGACGACCAGCAGCAGAAGGATGCTGTTGAGCAGAAGACGAAAGCGATAGCGCAGCAGGAATGAGTTCAAGGCCGATGGCCCTCTGTCCTTCAGGGGAGGCCAGTCTCGGCCGGGACACACGAGCGCACCATGCCTGTACCTAGGAATCGAACAGCTTCTGCACGACGGAAAAGTCCTGTTCTCCATGGCCCTGTTTCACCAGCAGCCGGTACATCGCCAGTGCCAGGCTGCCCATGGGCGTGCTGTTGCCACTGACCTGCGCGGTCTCCTGCGCCAGACCCAGGTCCTTGGTCATCAGCGCGGCCATGAAACCGCCGGTGTAGCCGCGCGAGGCGGGGGCGTTTTCCATCACGCCGGGCCACGGGTTGTACACCTCCAGCGCCCAGTTGCCGCCGGAACTGCGCCGCATGATCTCCGACAGTACTACCGGGTCCAGGCCATTGGCGGCGCCCAGGGCGAGGGATTCGGCGGTGCCGATCATCAGCACGGCGAGCAGCTGGTTGTTGCATACCTTGGCCACTTGCCCGGCACCGTCGCCGCCAGCGTGGAAGATATTGCGGCCCATGGCTGAGAACACCGGGCGCGCGCGTTCGAGCACCTCGGCGTCACCGCCGACCATGAAGGTCAGGGTGCCGGCGATGGCGCCGCCAGTGCCGCCGGAGACGGGAGCGTCGAGCAGGGGGATATGCCTTTCGGCCGCCGCCTGATGCACCTTGCGCGCCGAGGCCGGGGCGATGGTGGAGCACTCCAGCACCAGGGTGCCGGGGGCGATGTGCGCGAGCAGGCCTTCGTTGCCGAGGTAGAGGCCCTCGACGTGCTGGCTGGCCGGCAGCATGGTGACCACCACGTCGGCACCGTCCACGGCGTCATGGGCGCTGCGCGCGGCACTGGCGCCCTGGGCGATCAGCCCGTCGATGGTGCTCTGCACCAGGTCGAACACGCGCAGCAGGTAGCCGGCCTTGATCAGGTTGGCGGCCATGGGGGCGCCCATGTGGCCGAGGCCGATGAAGGCGATGGTTTGCATGCTGGTTTCCTCCTGTTGGACCACAGAACACGCCAGCGCCAGCAGACCGCATTCCCAATCCGAGGCGGGTAGCTGTTCGCGTAGGGCGTATAACGCGCCAGCGTTATCCGCCGCTCGGTCGGCGGCGGATAACCTGTTCCAGGTTATGCGCCCTACGCTGCTCAGGGAGGGCGGTTACAGGTCCGCCAGCGGATGCTCGCCCTCCCAGGTCGCGTCGAAGTGCGCATTCACCACAGCATCAGGTATGGCAGCGATATGCGGCCAGTGCCAGTGCGGGGTGTTGTCCTTGTCGATCAGCCGGGCCCGCACGCCCTCCGGGAATTCCGGGTGGCGACAGCAGTTCAGGCTCATCGCGTACTCCATGCGGAACACCTCGGCAGTCGACAGATGGCGCGCGCGGCGGATCTGTTCCCAGACCAGATGGGTGGTCAGCGGGCAGCCCGAGGCGAGGGTCTTTGCCCCGCGGGCGATCAGCGCGTCCTCGTCGTTGGCCAGCGCGGTCAGTGCGTTCCAGGCCTCGGCGATATTGGCGCTGTCGAGCACCGCATCCAGGCGTGCGCGGCGCGGCAGCAACTGGGCTTCGGGCATCTCGCCACGGGCTTCGTGCTCCAGCGCCTGGAGCAGGCTGTGCAGCTGCACGTCAGCCTGTTCGCGCCAGTTCAGTTGCACCAGGCCTTCGATCAGGTCGTCCTGCTGAGTGTCGAGCAGGAAGCGGTCGGCGAGGTCCAGGTCCAGCGCGTCACGGGCGTTCATCTGCGTCGCGGTCAGCCCGAGGAACAGGCCAAGGCGGCCGGGCAGGCGGGCGAGGAACCAGCTGGCGCCGACATCCGGGTACAGGCCGATATTCACTTCCGGCATGGCCAGGCGGCTGCTCGGAGTGACGATGCGCACGCCGGCGCCCTGCATCAGGCCCATGCCGCCGCCCATGACGTAGCCGTGGGCCCAGCAGATCAGCGGTTTGGAATAGGTGTGGATGAGGTAGTCGAGGCGGTACTCGTCGGCGAAGAAGCGGCGCGCCAGTTCCGGCACCTCGCCGGGCTTCTCGCGGCAGGCATCGACCAGCTTGCGCACGTCGCCGCCAGCACAGAAGGCCTTGCCGCCGTTGCCGCGCAGCACCACGCAGGCGATCTGCGCGTCGTCCTGCCAGACGCGCAGCTGGTGGTTCATCGCCTCGATCATCGGCAGGCTCAGGGCGTTCAGGCTCTTCTCCGCGTCCAGCGTCACCACGCCGATGCGGAAGCCATGCAGGCCGGGGCGTTCTTCGAACATCACATTCATGGTCAGGGCCTTATTGGTTGCGCCAGTGCGGGTCGCGTTTTTCCAGGAAGGCGTTCACGCCCTCGCGGGTGTCGTCGGCGTCGAACAGGTCGACGAAGCGCTCGCGCTCCTCCGGCAGCCAGGTGGTCGGGCCGCGCTCGCGGGCGCCCTGGATCAGCGGCTTGATGGTGCGCACCGCCACCGGGCTCTGCCGCGCGACCTTGGCCGCCAGCAGCAGGGCGGTGCCGCGCGCTTCGCCGGTATCGACGACCTGCTCGATGAGACCGATGCGCAGCGCGGTGTCGGCATCGACACGCTCGCCGCAGAGGATCATGCGCTTGGCCCAGCCTTCGCCGACCAGCCACGGCAGCGCCTGGGTGCCGCCGGCGCAGGGCAGCAGGCCCACGGTGGCTTCGGGCAGGGCCATCTGCGCCTGGCGCTCGGCGATGCGGATATCGCAGGCCAAGGCACATTCCAGGCCGCCGCCCATGGCGTAGCCGTTGATCGCGGCGATGGACACGCCACGGAAGTCGCGCAGCGTCTCGAAGGCTTCACCGAAGCGGCGGGCCATCTCGCGGGCGCGGGCCTTGTCGCCGTCGGCGAACATGTTCAGGTCGGCGCCGGCGGAGAAGAATTTCGGGCCCTGGCCGGTCACCACCAGGGCGTAGATATCGTCGTCGCGGTTCAGGTGCTCGACCACCTGGCGCAGGCCGATCAGCGAGTCGCGGTCCCAGGTGTTGGCCGGCGGGTGGTTGATGGTGATCAGCGCGGTGTGCCCGTGTTTTTCCACGGTCAGCTTGTGGGTCAGGTCGAAGACTCCGGGCTTGTAGGGTTCGAGGGCGTTGCTCATGGGCATCTCCTTGTCGGTGTCGCCAGCGGGCGGGCGTATGGGCATGGACTCTAGGCGTGCGCGGCAGGGCGAGTCCATGTCCGATCTGTTCGATTGCGCCCGCGCGGGCGGGCGGTTTTTCCAGTGATTCGTTGCGGCCGGGTCAGAGCAGGCGGTCCAGCATTCCGCCCTGTTCCAGCAGGCGGCGGGCGACGATGACCCGCATGATCTCGTTGGTGCCCTCGAGGATCTGGTGCACGCGGCTGTCGCGCACCCAGCGCTCCAGCGGGTAGTCGTTGAGGTAGCCGTAGCCGCCGTGCAGCTGCAGCGCCTCGTTGCACAGGGCGAAGCAGCGGTCGGTGGCGAAACGCTTGGCCATGGCGCAATACAGGGTCGCCTCGCCGTCCTTGTGGTCCAGCTTGTGCGCGGCCAGGCGCACCATCTGCCGGCTGGCGGTGAGATCGGTGAGCATGTCGGCGAGCTTGAACTGCAGGGCCTGGAACTCGGCCAGCGCCTTGCCGAACTGCTTGCGCTCCTCGACGTAGCGCAGCGACTGCTCCAGCGCCGCCTGGGCCGCGCCGAGGGAGCAACTGGCGATGTTCAGGCGGCCGCCGTCCAGGCCCTTCATGGCGTAGACGAAGCCCTGGCCCTCCGGGCCGATGCGATTGCCGGCGGGGATGCGCACGCCTTCGAAGGTGATGGTGCGGGTCGGCTGCGCCTTCCAGCCCATCTTGTCTTCGTTGCGGCCGTAGCGGATGCCCTCGGCGTTGGCCGGCACCAGGAAGCACGAAATGCCCTTGGCGCCTTCCTCGCCGGTGCGCGCCATGACGATCAGCACGTCGGTGGAGCCGGCGCCGGAAATGAAGGTCTTGGCGCCGTCGAGTACGTAGTCATCGCCGTCGCGTTTGGCGCGGGTGCGCAGGCGCGCGGCGTCGGAGCCGGCGTCCGGCTCGGTCAGGCAGTAGGAGGCCAGCAGCTCGCCGCCGATCAGCCCCGGCAGCCACTGCTCCTTGAGCGCGGCGTCGCCGAAGCTTGAGAGCATCCAGCTGGCCATGTTGTGGATGGTCATGTAGGCGGTGGTGGCGACGCAGCCGGCGGCCAGCTGCTCGAAGATCAGCGAGGCGGACAGGCGCGAGAGGCCCAGGCCGCCGTCTTCCTCGGCGATGTACAGGCCCAGGTAGCCCTGTTCGGCGGCGCGGCGGATCACTTCCACCGGGAAGTGGTGCTGGCGGTCCCAGTCGGCGGCGTGGGGCGCCAGTTCGCGGCTGGCGAAGGCGCGGGCGCTCTCCACCAGCAGGCGTTGTTCTTCGGACAGATCGAAATGCATGCAGCTACCTCTGTTTGTTCTTGTCGGCTACCGCTTCGCGCTCGTGGCGCGCTTCTTGGGCTCTTGGGTAAAGAGTCCTTCGGTTATAGCCGTTGCGCCATCGGCTGTGGATTGACGATCTTGTGCTGGGGATGGACGATCTTGGTATTGCCGATCCCGGATTCGTGCCCATGTCCCGTCCACTGATCTCTACCTGGCCGCTGCCGCAGCAGGGCGTGCGCTTCATCACCCCGCCACGCCTGCGCCGCGCGCTGGATCGCCATCCGCTGGGCCAGGCCTGCTATCCGCTGGCGCTGGGCTACTACCCGGCAGCGGTAGGGCATCGCATGGAGCGGGAAGACCCGGACGATCACCTGCTGATCTACTGCAGCGCAGGGCTCGGCTGGCTGGAAACGGCGGATGGACGATTCGAGGTCGCCGGCGGTGATCTGCTGGTGCTGCCCAAGGGCCGCGCCCACGCCTATGGCGCCGACCTGCAGCAACCCTGGTCGATCTTCTGGGTGCACCTGGAAGGCCGGCTGGCCGAGGACTTTCTGCGCCCGCTGGGCAAGTCGCCGCGCCTGCGCGTGGGCGTGCAGCCGCGCATTCTCGGTGAGTTCGATGCGCTGTTGGCGCTGCGCCGGCAAGGCCTGAGCCTGCCGCACTTCATCCATGCCGCCCACCTGCTGCAGAGCCTGCTGACCTCGCTGGCCCTGCGCCCGGCGCGGGCGCGGCTGAAGTCCGGGCGGGTGCTGGACGTGGAGGCGGTGCAGGCGATGATGCGCGAGCACCTGCACGACGCGCTGAACCTCGACGAGCTGGCGGCGCAGTTCCGCCTGTCGCGCTTCCACTTCGCCAAGACCTACCGCGCGCTGACCGGCCAGGCGCCGATCCAGGACTTCATCCGGCTGAAGATGACCCACGCCTGCCGGCTGCTCGACCAGGGCAACCTGGAAGTACGCCAGGTGGCCGAGCAACTGGGCTACGCCGACCCGTACTACTTCTCGCGGCTGTTCAAGAGCGTGGTGGGCATGGCGCCCAGTCATTACCGGGCGCTGCACACCGGCTGAGTCATTGCAGGGTCAGCGGCTTGCCTGCGGCGCTGCGCTCGGCCTGCCATTCGGCGAGGGAGGGGGCCGCCTCGGGGCCGTCCATGTGCTCGACGATCTCGAAGTAGTCCTGGTGCAGCGGGCTGCGCATCACCTCGTCGCGCGGCTTCACCTTCACCACGTAGACACGCTGGATGTTCTGGTGGTCGAAGTCGCGCCATTGCTGCTCGCCCTTGAGCAGGCTGTAGCGGTGGCCTTCCAGCGCCTTGACCAGCGCGTCGCTGTCCAGGCTGCCGCTGCGCCGGGCGGCGTCGGCCCACTGGTAGACGATGCTGTAGGCCGAGGCGGCGGAGCTGGCGGGGTAGACGCCGTAGCGCTGGGTGAAATCGCGCACGAAGGCCTGGCCGCGCGCCGAGCCTTCGCGCTCAGGGACCTGCCAGGTCCAGGGTTCGGTGCCGATCACGCCCTGCATCAGGCCGGGCCCGGCCAGCTCGACCATGCTCTGGGTGAGGTTGGGCGCGATGATCTGGTGGTTGCGCGTCAGGCCCAGTTCATCGGCGATACGCATGGCGTGTACCAGGTCCTCGCCGAACAGCGCCAGGACCAGCACGTCCGCCTTGCTCGCAGCCGCCTGGGTCAGCGCATCGCGGTAATCGGAAAGGCGTGCGCCGGGAAAGGGCACCTTGATCGACGGGTGCCGGGCGGCGTCTTCGGTGCCGGTGTAGTGGCGCAGCGAGCTTTCGGTGGTCAGGCCCCAGGTGTAGTTGGCGGTGACGTAGAAGTAACGCTTGCCCGGCAGCGTGCGGCCCAGGTAGTTGCCCAGCGCGCGGGCACTCATCCAGGCGCTGTTGCACTCGCGGAACATGTAGCGCTGGCCGTCCTTGCCGGTGGTGTCGTTGGAGTAGGTGAGGGTGCCGAAGTACAGCAACTTCTTCTGCGCCGCCCGTTCTCCGGCGGCGATGGCTACCGCGCTGGAGGCGCCGCCGAAGAACATCGCTGCGCCGTCGGCGGCCATGGCGTCGATATTGCGCAGGGCCTTTTCCGGGCGCGAGGCGTCGTCCTTGCTCAACAGATGCAGCGGCCGGCCGAGCACGCCGCCCTGGGCGTTGATCTCGTCGATGGCCAGCAGCGCGCCGCGCATCTGCGCGAGGCCTTCTTCCTTGTAGGAGCCGGTGCGGGGGTAATTGAGGCCGAGGTTGATCGGTTCGGCGGCTTGCGCCAGGCAGCTGAAGGCAGCCACCAGCGAGAGTGCGGCAGTCAGAAAGCGCATGTTCGTTCCCTGTTGTTTTTATTGGCGGGTGAAGCGAAGAGGGGACTGTGCACAGACTGGCCGGCCACTCCCATTGGCCTTTGGTCGAATCCGGACCTGGTCGATGGACGCAGGATGGCGCGCGGCGTCGCCTGTGCTGGCGTGCTCGACCGTGCGCGCAGCGGCGGGGCTCGCTAGTCTGCGCCGACGACAAGAAGAAGGACTGCCCGATGCTGCCCGTGATCGCCGAACTGCTGCTGACCCTGGCCTGCGCCGTCGCCGCCTGGCTCGCCCTGCGTGAGCAGATGGGCTGGCGCGCGCTGGGATTCCTGTCCATGGGTATCGCGGCGCTGCTGGGCGCGCTGGAGTATGGCGGCGTTGCGGCATTGTCTGAGGCGCATCATTTGGCGAGCGTGGTGTCCGGCGCCATAGGCCTGCCGTTGATCGCGCTCGGGCGTCTGTCCGGCGGGCCCGGCCGGCAAGTGATGGTGCTGGTGATCGGCGTGCTGCTGGTCTTCCTGGCGCAGCTCTCGCTGGTGAGCAACCTGATCGCCTTGCTGGTCATCGCCTGGCCCGGTCGTTCCCGGCGCTATTCGCTGGCGCTGCTTGGCGCGCTGCTGTTCATCGGTAGCGGCCTGCTGATCGGCACCCGTGGCGAACTGGCCGGCGTGCCGCGCCGCGAGCTGTTCCACCTGGGCCTGACGGTCGCCGTCGCAGCTTGGATTCTGGCTGGCCTGGGCAGTGGTGCACCGCGCTTGCCGGGCTCCTGGGCGGTGCGGCACTAGTCGCCTTGACTTGGCCGGGGCGCTTGCTTAGCGTGCCGGTTCGTTTCACCAGGCAGACGTACCATGACCCACGACGACCGGATCAAGCTGGAACCCAGCTGGAAAGAAGCCCTCCATGAGGAGTTCGAAAAACCCTACATGAAGCAGCTGGGCGAGTTCCTGCGCACGGAGAAGGCCGCCGGCAAGGTGATCTTCCCGCCCGGCCCGCTGATCTTCAACGCGCTGAACACCACGCCGCTGGAGCGCATCAAGGTCGTCATCATCGGCCAGGACCCGTACCACGGTCCCGGCCAGGCCCACGGCCTGTGCTTCTCGGTACAACCGGGCGTGCCGACGCCGCCGTCGCTGCAGAACATCTATAAAGAGCTGCAACGCGACCTCAACCTGCCGATCCCCAGCCACGGCTACCTGCAGCACTGGGCCGAGCAGGGCGTGCTGCTGCTCAACACCTCGCTCACCGTCGAGCAGGCCCGCGCCGGCTCCCACGCCCAGGCGGGCTGGGGCCCGTTCACCGACAAGGTGATCGAAGTGGTCAGCCAGCGCTGCGAAAACCTGGTGTTCCTGCTCTGGGGTTCCCACGCACAGAGCAAGCAGAAGCTGATCGACGCGCAGAAGCACCTGGTGCTCAAGTCCGCGCACCCGTCGCCGCTCTCCGCCTATCGCGGCTTCCTCGGCAACGGCCACTTCAGCCGCACCAACAAGTTCCTCGAACAGCACGGCCTGACGCCCATCGACTGGTCGCTGCCGCCGGTGTGAAGCCGATGCTCCGGCGTGCGTGGCTACATTCCCTGCCGAGCTTTTTATTCGGCATGAGCTGCCTCGCCGCCGGTTCCCCGCTCGAAGAATTCCGCTCCAGCGAGTCGATCCACGGCCTGTACGAGATCGACCAGGCAGCCCGCGCCTTCGTGGCCGCCGAGAACGCCCGCGACAACACCGCCTGGACGGTGGCCGAACCCAATCTCAAGACTCTCGTCGCCCGATGTTTGGTGCCGCTCGACAGTCGTTGGGGCGAGATTCATCTGTTCGCGCCAGATGGCCGTGCACTCACCCGCAAGGTCGTCGAAGTTGTCTGTGACAAACCCGTCAGTGGCAAGAGCTGGAAGGTCTCGCTGCGCGTTTTCCTCCCGTCTTGAACCAAAGCGCAGCGCGTATGCTCTGTCTGCCTCGTGCGCCCATGAGGAATGGCTGAGGCCATCCCCCTTGGGGCGTGAACGAATTCTCCGTGTTGGACGGGCGCCCGCAAGCCGTGGGCGCCTGGCCGGGAACTGCGGATGGCTTTTACAGCGGGTTCATTTGGCCTGCTTCAGACGAATGGCCTGGAGTTTGTCGAAGTCGGGCTCGCTGCTGCCATCGGCGATGACGCTGCCGTCGGGGTAGGTGAATTGAGTATGGTTACCCTCCTTTTTCACCTTTGGCCCTGCTGAATAAACAACGTAACCAGCGTGCAGAACTGGTTCAAAGTCGACGCGTTGCGCAGACGGTGTTCTGTAAGTTCTATAGATATCTCCGTCTCCTAATAAGCGAACTTGCTTCTTATAGGGGCCTAGGAACTCTTCATCCACCCAAGGGTAGTAGTCCCCTCGTATCAGTAAGTTGCCCACTATGTCCTGTGTCTGATCGGGGTATGAGCGTTGCTGGGGAGAGTTGTCATCAAAAATGGCGATTACCCCCCCCTCGACCTGATTGAACATCTGCCCCGAAACGCTCTGTGTTCTGGTAGCTAACGCCCAAGGTCACGTTGCTCAGTTTCCACTCACACGCGCCGCCCCCATTCCTGGCTAGCTTCGCTTCATAAAGATCGCTTTGCCCCTGGCGCTGTGGTTGCACTTCGATAGGGTAGAACCCGTCGACTTCGTAAGGAACGCCATCGGCCGACTCCTTGCTGGGGCATTTGGCCGAGCGGTACATCACTCGCATGTTTCTGGCGGCAAGGTCCTGGGGCACCTTGATGCTGATGGTCACCTGCTCGCCGCCGGGTGCCGGGGCGAAGGTCGGTTGCTGGGCGCAGCCACTCAGGCTGGCAAACATCAGCAGGGCGCCACCGCCGCTGTTGATCAAGGCTTTCATGCTTAGCGCTCCTCCTCGTTGACGCTATTGGGAAACACGATCTTCATCTCGTCCGGGTAGCGGGTAGGAATCGGCTCGGTGAGGCCGTTCCGGTCGGTAACGCCTTCATAGACTTTGCGTTCACCGGTGGTGACCCGGTAGAGCACGAAGGTATGCGGGCTGCGATCGTACTGGCGGACGGTATAAGTCACGTGCTGGACCGGGAACTGGCCGGGGTGGATCAGGATAGTGCTCATGCCATCACTCCTCGGTCGGGCGCTTGCGGTAGATGTTTTCGATGGGCTCGCCGGATTCCCGTTCCAGGCCGGCGAAGCGTTCGATCGCGTCGCTGCCGCCTTCCAGTTGTTCGGTCATCACCATCGCCTGGGGCAGTAACTGTTGCAGGGCGAGGAACAGCTCGTTGCGCTTGCGCTCTTCTTCGGGGCTGTGTGCGGACCCCTTGGCCATCTGTTCGACGAAGGCGGCGCGCTCTTGCTTGCGCTCCAGTGGCATGGACGGGGCGCAGAGCTCCAGCAACTGGTTGTGCAGGAAGGGCAGGTACTGCGAACTCATGAAGTGGTCCCTGGCACTGACGCGGTGGGAGCCGGTTTCCGGGTTGCTATAGGGCGGGAAGTACTTTTTCAGGCTGTCCTTCGACAGGGACTGGATGAAGGCCTTTTGCTGCTCGTTGGCGTACTGGCTCTTCTCATCACTCAGGCTGGGCACCAGGTAGAGCTTGGTGATTTTCGCCAAGCGCCGAGTCAGTACGCGTTGTTGCGGCATGCGCGGGCCGTCGTTGCCGCCCTGGACGGCGGGTTGCGTGTCGTTGCTTTGCATCGTCTGCTGGGCGGTGAAGAACAGCACCGGGTTGCCGTGGTGCCAGTACGGGTCGCCGAACTCCACGATCTTGCTGGCTAGCAGCTCGCCAGTGGACCACAGGTAACCCAGGTCCGGGCCCAGGGGGCCGAGGGCCTTGTACAGCCAGTTGTCCAGCTCGGCTTCCGGCGGCACGCAGGGGATCAGGTCGGCGTCGTTGATATGGCGGTAGTGCGTGAAGCGCAAGTTCTGCATGGCCATGGCGGTGAAGGTGCGCGGCATGCCGTAGGTGTAGAGCAGGGGATTGAAGTCCTTTAGTTCGGCCGAGTGGATCAGGCCCAAGGCGCCGCCCAGGCTGTGGCCGCAGATGAATAGTTTCTTATCGCGAGCTTTTCCCTGGATTTCCTCAAGGCGCTCACCAAATAGTTTTTTGGCAACTTCGAAAGCCTGTAGGAATCCGAAATGCACCTTGCCCTTGTTGGTCAGTTGGGTGCAGGGCGCCTTGGTTTCGCAGCGCGTGCCATCGGCTTGCACCGGCTGGTACTGCGCATCGGTCAGCCAGTCCCAGAACTCCGAGGTACCACGCCAGGCCACCAGCAGTTGGGTCTTGTTGCTGGCATAGAACAGCTGGGTGTCCTTGATGATGCGCAGCGGGATGTTGGACTCGCCCTTGGGCACTGATACCGTGCGCGCATCCAGCATCACCGCCGTGGTGTAGCGCTCGCTGAAGGGCACATCCACCACCAGCGCCGCCAGCCAGAGGCCGCCGGGCGTGGGGGGCGGGAAGGCCGGTGTTCGAGAGAGATCCAGGCATTGCCGGAAGAAGAACTCCTCTACCGAGCCGCGCAGTTCTTCCGCAGGAGTGAGCACGCGCTGCTTGCGTGCCTTGAAGGTCACATCGGTGTAGGAGAGGTCCGCCATCAGCCCCAGGTTGTAGGCATTGGCCATGCTGTATTCGGGCTGGTGGTGCAATACCAGGTTCCAGGCACGGAACGGGCAGATTTCCAGCACATGGCGGCGGTCCAGCGCCTCAGCTGCAACGGTAAAGCCGCTGAACGTGGGATCGGGGAAATGGAAGGCGGGCAGTTGGTTGCCAGTCCACTCAGGCTCAATCTTAGGTAAGCGGTCGCACAGTTGACCAATGCGTAGGTAGTGATGGGCATAACCGGCTTCCCGCGCCAGCTTTTCCGCTCGAGAGCCCGGTGCTGGCGGTCCGTAGCTATAGGCATACACCGGCTCCCGCAGCTTTTCCCCGCGTGTGGCGCGCAAACGGCGGGTCTGCATGACCTCCGCCAGCGGGTCCGCAGTCAGCCACAAGGTCACGGCAATGGGATGGAGGCCCTCCAGGCGGATCACCCCTTTGGCATCGCTTTGGCCGCTGAACTCGGGGATCAACCCGCAGCGCGTTGCCTCGTTGCTCGCTCGATAAGGTTGGTGCGGCAGCGGGTCGCCTTGTTCGTCGAGCAACTGGAATTCCAGCCAGTGGCGAATCTGCTTGCCACGAACGGTGACTGTTTTGACTGCGCAGATGGTATCGGTGCGATGGGAGTATTCAGACATAGTGAGTCCTCCATGAGTCTAATGTTTAGGGCTTGTCTTTAATGGATTGAAGTTTTCCCAGGTCAGGTTCGCCGGTGTCATCGGTAATTTCGCTACCGTCAGGGTAAATAATCTTTGGTAGATCGCTCTTATCTCTACTTTTCGCGCCAATTGTCCTCACTGTTTTTTGGTTGTGAAGCTGTGGCTCAAAAATAATCTTATTTGTCTCGGTGATTTTGTATGTGAATACGTCTTGATCTCCGAGTATATTTATTATGTTCCGAGGCTCGTGCAGGTGTATTTCAACCAGCCATGGGTAGTAATCTTTCTTTATGTGGATATTTCCAGATGCTTCTACAATACTGTCCATCGAGCGGCGCTGGGGGCGATTGTTGTCAAATATCACGATAACCCCCCCTCCACGCCCATACTTAACATTCTCCCCAAACTGCGCTGTATTCTCGTAATACACCCCAAAGGTCACGTTACTTAGTTGCCATTGGCAGGCGCCGCCGCCGTCCCTGGCCAACTTGGCCTCATACAGGTCGCTCTGCCCCACCTGCCGAGGTTCTACGTCGATGGGGTAGAAGCCGTCTATTTCGTAGGGCACGCCATCGGCGGATTCCTTGCTCGGGCATTTGGCCGAGCGGTACATCACGCGCATCGTGTCCGCTGCCAAGTCCTTGGGCACTTTGACGCTGACCGTGACTTGCTCGCTATTGGACGGGGGAGAAAATACGGCCTCCTGGGCGCAACCGCCGAGACTGAATAACAGGAAGGCGGCCGATGCAGCGACTAATCCAGGTGTGTTCATTTCATACTCCGGAAAGAGGTTGTCATGATTGCTTTGATATAGGCTGGCCACTATCAGTTGAAGTGCCGCGGGCATTGCGAAAGATCCTCTTCACTCCAGTCCGTCAGCGGCAGGGTGAGTGTGTCGGCAATAAAGGAGAATGGCGTATCGAGAGCGCCCAGCACGATATTGAAGCCAAGTGTGCTCTTTATCGCCGACCAATCAGTCATGGCGGCGAAGTCCCACGACAAGCCTTGATAAGGGCAGGTTGGGCCATAGGATACTGCTGCCCCCAGGGTGCCGCAGCCGATAAGGGTGGAGAGTACGAATGCCAGTGTCGAGAATTGGACGGCTCTTCCAATCAGGAGTCTGATTGGACTTCCATTCGTTGCTGAGCCTTTGTTAATAGCGCAGGCGGAAAGAGTGTGGAAATTCATCGTGCAGGCATCCGTGTCTGAGAGAGTCCCGCATTTACTCTTTTCTATATTTCGGTGGCGATAGGACCTGTCCGAAGTTGAATGCTGAATCGGCGTCAGTCTTTTCCGTCATTCGGCACAACTTGGCAGTGGCAACGGCGTATCAGGGAAAAAAAGAGGCCCGCACAAAGGCGGGCCTTGAAAGTCGCCGCGCGTCTCGACGCGGCGAGCGTGGTTGCTTTACGTGGCGTCAGCCACGGCCTCGCGGGAACGGCGTGTGCGCTTGCGCCAGGCGCGGTAGAGCGGCAGGCCAAGCATCAGCGCGACCAGTGCCCAGGTGCCGATGGCGATGGGGCTGGACCAGAGGATGCCCAGTTCGCCGTTGGAGATGGACAGCGCGCGGCGCAGGTTCTGTTCCATCAGCCCGCCGAGGATGAAGCCCAGCAGCAGCGGCGACAGCGGGAAGTCCAGCTTGCGCAGGATGTAGCCGAGGATGCCGATGGCGACCATCAGGAACAGGTCGAAGGTGGTGGCGTGCACGGCATAGACGCCGATGGCGGTGATGATTGCGATGCCCGGCACCAGCGCCCAGTTCGGCACCGAGAGGATGCGGGTGAACACCCGCACCATCGGCACGTTGAGGATGATCAGCATGACGTTGGCGATGAACAGCGAGGCGATCAGGCCCCAGACGATGTTCGGCTGTTCCTGGAACAGCAGCGGGCCGGGGGTGATGTTGTACAGGCTGAGCGCGCCGATCATCACCGCGGTGGTGCCCGAACCGGGTACGCCGAGGGTCAGCATCGGCACCAGGGCGCCGCAGGCGGAGGCGCCGATGGCGGTTTCCGGGGCGGCCAGGCCGCGCAGGTCGCCCTTGCCGAACTTGCCGGTGTCACCGGCCAGTTTCTTCTCGGTCATGTAGGCCACGGCGCTGGCCAGGGTCGCACCGGCGCCGGGCAGCACGCCCATGATGAAGCCGAGCAGCCCGCAGCGGACGTTGACCACGGCCACCGAGGCGGCTTCCTTCATGTTGAACAGCATGCGCCCGCTGGCCTCGACCATCTTGTGGCCGTGGTGGGTCTTCTCCAGCAGCAGGAGGATCTCGCTCACCGAGAACAGGCCCAGCACCAGCACGACGAACTGGATGCCGTCGGAGACGTGGATGTTGTCGAAGGTGAAGCGGTACACGCCGCTGTTGGCGTCGATCCCGACGCTGGACAGGAACAGCCCGAGCAGCGCCGCCAGCAGGGTCTTCAGCGGCCGGTCGCCGGCCAGTCCGCCGAGGGCGACGATGGCGAAGACCATCAGTACGAAGTATTCCGCCGGGCCGAAGGCGATGGCCCATTTCGCCAGCAGCGGGGCGAACAGCACCATGCCGCAGGTGGCGATGAAGGCGCCGATGAACGAGCTCCAGGCCGACAGCGACAGGGCCACGCCAGCCAGGCCGTTGCGTGCCATGGGGTAGCCGTCGAGGGTGGTCATCACGGTGGAGGCTTCGCCGGGGATGTTCAGCAGGATCGAGGAAATCCGCCCGCCGTATTCGCAGCCCAGGTACACGGCGGCCAGCAGGATCAGCGCCGACTCCGGCGGCAGGCCGAGGGCGAAGGCGACCGGGATCAGCAGGGCTACGCCGTTGATCGGGCCCAGGCCCGGCAGCAGGCCGACGACGGTGCCGATCAGGGTGCCGATCAGCGCGGTGATCAGGTTGTACGGGCTCAGGGCGACGCCGAAGCCCTGCCCGAGGTAGCTCAATGTTTCCATGACGGTTTCCTCAGAGCAGGGGATCGAGGATGCCCAGCGGCAGCGGGACGTCCAAAGTGCGGTCGAACAGCACGTAGAGGCTGATGGCGAGCAGCGTCGCGGTGATCACGCTGGCCACCGGGCGGCCGCCGTAGATCAGCGCGATGAAGGTGCCGATCATCGCGCTCGCCGGGATGAAGCCCAGCGGCTCGAACAGGCCGGCATACACCGCCAGCAGCACGACGCAGAGCACCACCTTGCCCAGCAGCGCGCCTTCCAGCGCGGGTTCGTCTTCCTCGCGCTTGATTGGCGTGGGACGGGCGATCAGCCAGGCCAGGCCCACGGCCATCAGGCCCAGGCAGAGCAGCGGGTAGGCGCGCGGGCCGACCGGTTCGTAGGAGAAGGGCGCCTGGAGCTGCCAGGCGATCAGGGCGAAGGCGACGCAGGCGAACAGCCAGGCGCCGGCGAACAGCCGCTGGAAGAGGCTGGTACGGGACATGGGGAGTCTCCTGGCGCCGCCTTCGCGGAAGACGGCGCCGCTCGGGGCGTTACTGGATGAGGCCGAACTCGCGGGCCAGCTGCTTGTACTGAGCGACCTGCTGCTTCACGTAGGCGTCCAGTTCCGGGCCGGTCATGGCGAAGGGGAACAGCTCGCGCTGGTCGCGCAGCCTGGCGAAGTCTTCCGAGGCCAGCAGCTTGTCGAAGGAGGCCTTCCAGAACTGGTAGTCCTCTTCGCTCACCTTCGGCCCGACGTAGAAGCCGCGCACCACTGGCCAGACGATGTCGAAGCCCTGCTCCTTGGCGGTGGGGATGTCGGCCATGCCTTCATCCTTCAGGCGCTCCTCGGAGAACACCGCGAGGATGCGCATCTTGCCCGCGCGGATGTGTGGCATGGAGTCGGAGATGTCCGTGCTGCCCACCTGAATGTGCCCGCCCAGCAGCGCCGTGGCGATCTCGCCGCCGCCTTCCAGCGCGACGTAGCGCAGCTGCTTCGGGTCGATGCCGGCGGCCTTGGCGATCAGCGCGGTCTGCATCCAGTCCTGGCTGCCGACGGTGCCGCCGGAACCGATCACCACCTTGCCCGGGTCGGCCTTGAGCGCGGCCACCAGGTCGCCGAGGTTCTTGTACGGCGAGTCGCTGGGCACTGCGATGGCGCCGTAGCTGGTGCCCACGGCGGCCAGCCACTTCACGGCGTTTTCGTCGAAGCGGCCGAACTTGCCCTGGGCCAGGTTCAGCAGCGAGCCGCTGGAGAAGGCGGTGATGGTGTTGCCGTCGGCCGGACGCTGGGCGACCACCGCGTTGTAGGCCACGGCGCCGACGCCGCCGGGCATGTAGGTGACGCGCATCGGCTTGGTCAGCAGTTTCTCGTCCACCAGGGCGCTCTGCGCCAGCTTGCAGGTGAGGTCGAAGCCGCCGCCGGGGGACGCCGGGGCGATGCATTCCGGGCGCTTGGGCTCGGCCATCAGTTGGCTGGCGGCGAGCAGGGTGGCGCCGGCGAGGGTCAGGTTGCGCAGGACGGTGGTCATGGTGCGATGCCTCTCTTGTTGTTGTCGGTTTACCAGATCGCCAGGGAGTAGCTGAGGTAGATACGCGTCTCGTCGGCGTCCCGCGCGAAGCTGGAACGGTAGGTGGCGTTACGCACGCGCACCGCGACGTCCTTGAGCGGGCCGCTCTGGATCACGTACTTGATGTCGGTGTTGCGCTCCCATTCCTTGCCGTGACCGTCCATGCCGTTGATTTTGGCATTGTCACCGCTGATGTAGCGATTCATCAGGGTCAGGCCGGGCAGGCCGAGGCCGGCGAAGTCGTAGTCGTGGCGGACCTGCCAGGAGCGCTCGTCGGTCTCGGCGAAGTCGCCGACCTGGACGAAGTTGACGAGGTAGGGGTTGCTGCCGTCGATGTAGGGGAAGGCGCTGTCGCCGCTCATCTGCTGCCAGCCGAGGCTGAACTTGTTGGCGCCCAGGGCGTAGCCGAGCATGCCGTTGAAGGCGCGGTTGTCGATCTCGCCGCCGCGCGCCTCGCCCTGGTCATCGCTGATGGCCAGGCGCACATCGGCGCTGAATTTTCCGGGGCCCAGCGGGTAGCTGGCGAGCAGGCCGACGAAGTGCTGGCGGTAGACCTCGTCCAGCTGCGCATAGTGGTAACGGCCGGTGAGGTTATCGGTGAACTGGTAGTCGCCGCCGGCCAGGTCGTAGTGCTTGCCCTCGGCGCTGCCACCGGAGAAGCGGCGGTTCTTGTTGTTCAGCGCCAGGTCGGTGAAGTCGGTGGAGTCGCGGTCCTTCACTTTCTCCAGGCGCCCGCCGGTGAAGTTCAGGCCGGGCAGGTCGGTGGAGTTGAGCAGGCCGCCCTCGAAGGTCTGCGGGAACAGGCGGCTGTCGTTTGGCTGCAGGGTGGGCAGGTCGGGGATCAGGCTGCCGATCTTCAGCTCCGTCTCGGAGGCCTTGAACTTGGCGGTAAGACCCAGCTTGCTGTACTCGTCGGCGGCGCGGCCGTCGTCGTGGGTCGGCAGCAGGCCGGTGCCGGTGCGGTCCGGGGAGGAGTCGAGCTTCAGGCCGAGCATGCCCATGGCATCCAGGCCGACGCCGATGGTGCCGGGGGTGTAGCCGGACTGGAAGTCGAGGATGAAACCCTGCGCCCATTCTTCGCGCTTGGACTGGCCGGCGCCGTCGCGGAAATCACGGTTGAAGTAGATGTTCTGGGTGCTGAGCGTGGCGCTGCTGTCTTCGACGAAGCCGGCGGCTTCGCACAGCGGGGCGACCCCGGCGAAAGCCAGCAGGGCGGGGGTCAGACAGCGGGAGTTGGGCTTGGAAAAAGCCGGTGCAGCCAAAGGCCGGGCGGTGGGCATCTGTGGTCTCCGTTCTTGTTGTTGTCGCGAAAGGGCACCACGCCGCCTTCCGCTCTGTTGACGGTCTTTGCCGTCGTCGAGTCCGCTGCTCCCGCCGTTGCGCCTGGGCAGTCGGCGCTGAAATATTCGGGGTTGGGAGGCGGCTCGTTGGCGATGCTAACGGGCTAAGCTTTCGCCAGGCTTTCAGTCGCCTTTCGCAGTGATTTCAGCGAATTTCCCCCATTCACAGTGGCGCGCGGATGGGTAAACTGCCGGCCCGAACCTGTAGTCCGAGGGGTAGAAACGCGTGCGAATCCTCCTGGTTGAAGACCATCCGCAACTCGGCGAAAGCGTCGCCCAGGCGCTCAAGGGCGCCGGCTGGACCGTGGACCTGCTGCAGGACGGCGTGGCCGCCGACCTGGCCCTGGCCAGCGAGGACTACGCGCTGGCGATCCTCGACGTCGGCCTGCCACGGCTGGACGGCTTCCAGGTGCTGGCGCGCCTGCGCGAGCGCGGCAAGACCCTGCCGGTGCTGATGCTCACCGCCCGTGGTGAAGTGCGCGACCGCGTGCACGGCTTGAACCTGGGCGCCGACGATTACCTGGCCAAACCCTTCGAACTCACCGAGCTGGAAGCACGGGTGAAGGCCCTGCTGCGCCGCAGTGTGCTGGGTGGCGAGCAGCAGCAGCGCTGTGGCGAGCTGGTCTACGACCTCGGCGCGCGGCGCTTCACCCTGGCCGAGCAGGCGATGAACCTGACCTCCCGCGAGCAGGCCGTGCTGGAGGCGCTGATTGCCCGTCCGGGGCGGGTGATGAGCAAGGAGCAGTTGGCGGCGCAGGTGTTCGGCCTGGATCAGGACGCCAGCGCGGACGCCATCGAAATCTACGTCCACCGCCTGCGCAAGAAGCTCGAAGGCAGCTCGGTGCGCATCGTTACCTTCCGCGGCCTGGGCTATCTGCTCGAGGCCCAGGATGGCTGAACGGCGCTGGGTGCTTCCCGGCACGGGCAGCCTGCGCGGGCGCCTGCTCTGGCGCCTCGGCGGGCTGCTGCTGGTGCTGCTGCTGATCGGCAGCGCGGCCACCTACTGGCGTGCCCGGCACGCGGCCGACATCGCCTATGACCGCACCCTGCTGGCGTCGGCGCGGGACATCGCCGACGGCCTCTACGCCAGCGACGGCACCCTGCGCGCCAACGTGCCCTACGTGGCGCTGGACAGCTTCGAGTACGACAGCGCCGGGCGCATCTTCTACCAGGTGATCGATCCGCAGGGGAAGATGATCTCCGGCTACGAGAACCTGCCGGCGCCACTGCCGACCACGCCACGCACCGACGATTATCCGGCATTGGCCAAGTTCTACGACGCCACCTACGAAGGGCAGGGCGTGCGGGTGGTCAGCCTGCTGCAGCCGGTGAGCCAGCCGACGGTCAACGGCATGGCGGAAATCCGTGTCGCCGAAACCATGGGCGCCCGCGAGCGGCTGGCGCGCAACCTGCTCGCCGATACCCTGCTCAACCTCGCGTTGTCGGCCATCGCCGCGCTGATGATGGTCTGGTACGCGGTGAGCGCCGGCCTGCGCCCGCTGGACCGTTTGCGCGAGGCGGTGGAGGAGCGCCAGCCGGACGATCTGCGGCCGTTGCCGGAAGTCCGCGTGCAGAAGGAGCTGCGCCCGCTGGTAGCGGCGCTCAACCACTTCACCGTGCGCCTGCGCGGGCTGTTCGACCGTCAGTCGCAGTTCATTGCCGAGGCGTCCCACGAGCTGCGTACCCCACTGGCAGCGCTCAAGGCGCGGCTGGAGCTGGGCCTGCGCGAGCAGGACCCGCAGCAATGGCGGGCGACGCTGGTCGACGCCGTGCAGAACACCGACCGGGTGACCGGGCTGGCCAATCAGCTGCTGTCCCTGGCGCGGGTGGAAAGCGGCGCTCGCGCCATCGCCGAAGGTGCGGGGGAGCGCCTCGAGCTGGGCCAACTGGCCCGCGAACTCGGGCTGGCGCTGGCGCCGCTGGCGTATTCGCGCGGTGTGGCGCTGGCGCTGGAGGCGGACGAGCCGGCCTGGGTGAAGGGCGATCCGACCCTGCTCAACGAACTGCTCAGCAACCTGGTGGATAACGCCATTGCCCATGCCCCGGCGGACGGCAACGTGATCATCCGCGTGCGCTCGCCGGCCGAGCTGGAGGTCGAGGACGACGGCCCCGGCATCCCGCCGGAGGAACGCGACAAGGTGTTCCGCCGCTTCTACCGCCGCCGCCAGCAGGGCACCGGGCTGGGCCTGGCCATCGTCGGCGAGATCTGCAGCGCGCATCGTGCGCGCATCGAGCTGGGCCAGGGCGAGCTGGGCGGGCTGCTGGTGCGGGTGACCTTCCCGGCGGAGATCGCCTGAGCCATAAAAACGAAACCCGCCGGTAAGGGCGGGTTTCGGGTGGTACGGCGCGAACTTACTGCAGCATGCTCATGGCCGCTTCCATGGCGGCGGAGAGGTCTTCGTCTTCCTTCACGTCTGCCTTCGGGTCCAGGCCCAGTTTGGCGAAGGCCGGAATGGTCGCCCAGTCCAGTTCGGTGTAGGGGTGCTGGCTGCCCAGGTAGCTCTGCAGGGTGGCTACCTGGACGATGTCCACGTAGTCGACCTTGGCCGAGTCGCGGCTGAAGTCCAGGTGCTGGCCCGGCACGGCGGCGATCGGCGCCGGGAAGTCCCAGGCCTTGAGGATGCGGTCGCCGATGACCGGGTGGATGCGCTCGATCACATGGTTGAGGCTGATGGAATCGGCCAGCAGTTCGCTGTGCTCCTCGGCGTAGGTGAGGATCGGCAGCACGCCGATCTGGTGCACCAGGCCGGCCAGGGTCGCCTGATCCGGCGCCAGGCGGGTGTAGTGGCGGCACAGGGCGTGGCAGATGCCGGCGATCTCGGTGCTCTTGTTCCACACCTCGCGCATCTTGCGGTCGACCACGTCGGAGGTGGCCTGGAACATCTGCTCCATGGCAAGACCGGTGGCCAGGTTGCAGGTGTAGTTGATCCCCAGGCGGCTGATCGCCATCTGCAGGTCGGTGATTTCCTTGTTGGTGCGCAGCAGCGGGCTGTTCACCACCTTGATGATGCGCGCGGTCAGGGCAGCGTCGTTGCCGATCACCTTGGCCAGATCCTGGATGCTGATATCCGGGTCTTCCGCCGCCTCACGGACGCGCAGGGCGACTTCCGGCAGCGTCGGCAGCACCAGCTCATCGTTGTCGATGGCCCGCAGCAGTTCCTGTTGTACTTTTTCGGCAAGCTTGCTCATGAAGTGTCCTTCAGGGAAAGCCGGGCTCCCCGCCCGGCACGAAATTCAGCGCTGGATCTCGCGGTCGCTGTCCAGAACGTAAGGCAGGTCCAGCAGACGCAGGGGCTGGTCCTCGCCCAGGCGCACGTTGCCGTCGGCAGCGGCGTCGTCCTGCAGCACAGCGAGCAGCTCCACGCCATCGGCCGCGCGGGCGGCCAGTACCACTTCGCCGACGCTGGTGGAATGCACCGGCGAGAACAGCTCGCGGCCCGGCTCCGGCAGTTCGGCACCATCGAGTTTCAGGCGCTGCAGGCGGCGCTTGAGGCGGCCCAGGTACTGCATGCGCGCGACGATTTCCTGGCCGGTGTAGCAGCCCTTCTTGAAGCTCACGCCGCCTACGGCCTGCAGGTTGATCATCTGCGGGATGAACAGCTCGCGGGTGGCGCCGAACACCTGGCCGACCCCGGCGCGAACCTGGCCGAGCAGCCAGTCGTTGAGTTCGGCGTGGGGCAGGCGGGTCTGCAGCAGGTCGGCGATGGCGGCGGCGCGTTCGGCCGATGCCCAGAGTTCGACGCGGCCCTGGCCGAGACCGATGGCGATCAGGCCCTCGACCCGCGCTACCTGGTCGGCTTCGCCGGAGAGGCTCAGGCCCAGTTCGGCGAGGACAGCGTCCGCACCGCTCAGGCCGAAGCGCGCCCACTGGGTGCTGTCATCGGAGAGGGTGGCCTTGGAGAACACCGCGTACTTCTTCAGGTCAGTCAGCTGGCTGTCCAGCAGGTCGTTGGCCATGGCCAGCAGGAAGCCTTCGCCTTCGGCGAGGATGCGGAAGCTGGAGGTCATGCGGCCCTTGGGTGTGCAGCGGGCACCGAGGCTGGAGTATTCGGCGTTCAGGTAATTGAGGTTGCAGGTCAGCTGGCCCTGGAGGAATTTGGCGGCGTCCGCGCCACGGACGGCGAGAATCCCTTCGTGATTGAGTTCGGTGTAGAAAGCAGAGTCGGTCATCACGATTCGCTGGAAGAAAGTTAGGGGCCTCATGATAGAGCTCAGGCCCAGCCTTGTCAGCGGGTGCCGGGTGAGCCGAGCATGCGTATAATGCCGCTCGGCTCGCGCCGTCCGTCGACTTCGCGAGCGTTCCGATGTATTTGCTCGCAGTTATTCGAGGGAACCCGCAGATGAACGACGAAACCGAACTCAAACGCCTTTTCTGGCACAGCCGCCGCGGCATGCTGGAACTGGACGTCCTGCTGGTGCCTTTTGTCCAGGAAGTCTACCCGGGCCTGCCCGCCGACGATCAGGCGCGCTTCCGCAAGCTGCTGGAGTGCGAGGACCAGGACATGTTCGGCTGGTTCATGCAGCGCGGCGAGCCGGAAGATGCCGACCTGCGCATCATCGTTCGCATGATCCTGGACCGTGTCCAGCCGAAGTGACCCCTTCGAGTGCCGCTGGCAGCCGTCCATCGGTTTGCTGGCGGCCTACCTCGCCGCGCAATGCTGCGCCGTCCTGGCGCTGCTGCTCGCGGACATTCCCCTTCACTGGAAAACGCTCGGCCTGAGCCTCTGCCTGCTGCATGCGTGCCGGGTGGTGCCTGGGCGGATTCTATTGCGCGCGCCGGATTCGGTGCGTGCGCTGCGCCACAACGCCGAGGGCTGGCAGTTGTGGAGCGAGCGGGAAGGGTTTCAATCCGTGCAGTTGATGCCGGACAGCTTGGCGCTGCCCTCGTTGATCGTCCTGCGTTTCCGTCGTCCTGGTGACTGGCTGGCGCGCAGCGTCTGCGTACCTTCCGACGCCTTGGCGCCGGAGTTGCACCGGCGCCTGCGGGTGCGGCTGCGCTTCAGTCGCAATAGGTGGACGGCGCCAGGATAGTGTCGCGGGCTTCGGGCAACAGGTCCGGATAGTCCAGCGTGTAGTGCAGGCCGCGGCTCTCGTGGCGCTGCATGGCGGAGAGGATGATCAGTTCGGCCACCTGGGCGAGGTTGCGCAGCTCGATCAGGTCGCGGCTGACCTTGTAGTTCGAGTAGAACTCGTCGATCTCGTCCAGCAGCAGGCGAACCCGGTGCTGGGCGCGCGCCAGGCGCTTGTTGGTACGCACGATGCCCACGTAGTCCCACATGAAGCGCCGCAGCTCGTCCCAGTTGTGGGCGATGATCACGTCCTCGTCCGAATCGGTCACCTGGCTGGCGTCCCAGCAGGGCAGGGCGACCAGCGTCTGCGCCTTGGGCAGTTCGGCGAGGATGTCGGCGGCGGCGGAGCGGGCGTAGACGAAGCATTCCAGCAGTGAGTTGCTGGCCATGCGGTTGGCGCCGTGCAGGCCGGTGAAGGTGGTCTCGCCGATGGCGTAGAGGTTCGGCACGTCGGTGCGACCCTGGGAGTCCACCAGCACGCCGCCGCAGGTGTAGTGCGCCGCCGGTACCACAGGGATGGGCTCGCGGGTGATGTCGATGCCGAAGTCCAGGCAGCGCTCGTAGACGGTGGGGAAGTGCTCGCGGATGAACTCGGCCGGCTTGTGGCTGATGTCCAGGTAGACGTAGTCGATGCCCAGGCGCTTCATCTCGTGGTCGATGGCGCGGGCCACCACGTCACGCGGGGCGAGTTCGCCCAAGGCGTGGAAGCGCGGCATGAAGCGCTCGCCATTGGGCAGTCGGAGCAGGGCGCCTTCGCCACGCAGCGCCTCGGTGATCAGGAAACTCTTGGCCTGCGGGTGGTACAGGCAGGTCGGGTGGAACTGGTTGAATTCCAGGTTGCCGACCCGGCAGCCGGCGCGCCAGGCCATGGCGATACCGTCGCCGGAGTTGCCGTCTGGGTTGCTGGTATAGAGGTAGACCTTGCTGGCGCCGCCCGAGGCAAGCACGGTGAAGCGCGCGCCGAAGGTGTCGACTTCGCCGGTCGAGCGGTCCAGTACGTAAGCGCCCAGGCAGCGTTGACCGTCCATACCCAGTTTCTGCTCGGTGATCAGGTCGACGGCGACCCGTTGCGACAGCAGTTCGATGTTCGGCCGCTGGCGGGCCTGTTCCAGCAGGGCATTGAATATCGCGGCGCCGGTGGCGTCGGCAGCGTGGATGATCCGCCGATGGCTGTGGCCGCCTTCACGGGTCAGGTGGAACTCGAAACCGCCGTCCTCGCGGCCCGGCTCATGGTCGCGGGTGAAGGGAACGCCCTGCTCGATCAGCCACTGGATGGCCTCGCGGCTATGCTCGACGGTGAATTTCACCGCGTCCTCGCGGCACAGGCCGGCGCCGGCGACCAGGGTGTCCTCGACGTGGGACTCCACGGTATCGGTGTCATCCAGCACGGCGGCAACGCCACCCTGGGCCCAGAAGGTGGAGCCCTGGGAGAGTTCGCCCTTGCTCAGCACGGCGATCTTCAGGTGCGAAGGCAGCGTCAAAGCCAGCGTCAGGCCGGCGGCCCCGCTGCCGATCACTAGGACGTCGTGCTGGAAATGCTGACTCATACCCGGCTCCACAAAATGGCGCCCTAGTATATAGAAGGGGGCCACGGCACAATACTGGCGAACCGATGACACCGAAGGCGCGTGAGGTGGGGCGGCAGTCGCAGGGCGGGAAGCTTTCTTCCCCGCTCAAGCCGGTCCGGCAGGCGCCAGGGGTTGCGTCGAAGTCATTGAACGATCACGGCAAATCACCGGAACTTTTTCAGGCGTTCCGGTTCGAACGCGGAATACCCAATCAACTTTGCGCGCAGATTGACATTGCGCGGAAGGGGAGCGGGTGTTCCGCCCGGTGCAGTTGAATTTGACGGGCTTCGGACGCATGTGGGGTCCGATTGCCGCAAATGTGAAAAAACTGTGCGGCGCATGCTTGGAGGGGAGAACTTTTGCAAAAGACCCGAGTCTATCTTGGCAGGACGATTTACCAGGGTGCTCGAAGCTCCTCCAGGTTTTCAGAGGAGCATTCATGCTAACCCAGGAACAGGATCAGCAACTGGTTGAACGGGTACAGCGCGGAGACAAACGGGCATTCGACCTGCTGGTGCTGAAGTACCAGCACAAGATTCTGGGTCTCATCGTGCGATTCGTGCACGACGCGCAGGAAGCCCAGGACGTTGCACAGGAAGCATTCATCAAGGCGTATCGCGCCTTGGGCAACTTCCGGGGCGACAGTGCCTTTTATACCTGGCTGTACCGTATCGCCATCAACACCGCGAAGAACCATCTGGTTGCGCGCGGTCGGCGGCCGCCGGACAGCGATGTCACGGCAGAGGACGCGGAGTTCTTCGACGGCGATCACGCCCTGAAGGACATCGAGTCGCCGGAAAGAGCCATGCTGCGGGATGAGATCGAGGAAACCGTCCATCGCACCATCCAGCAGCTGCCCGATGATTTGCGCACGGCCTTGACCCTGCGCGAGTTCGAAGGCCTGAGTTACGAAGATATCGCCACCGTGATGCAGTGTCCGGTGGGGACCGTCCGCTCACGGATATTCCGTGCGCGGGAAGCGATCGACAAAGCTTTGCAGCCTTTGTTGCATGATGAAGTCTGATACAGCGGCAGAAGCCAAGAGAGGTACCGCTATGAGTCGTGAAGCCCTGCAGGAGTCGCTGTCCGCGGTAATGGATAACGAAGCGGATGAGCTTGAGCTGCGGCGTGTGCTTGCAGCCTGCGGCGAGGACGCCGAATTGCGGGCCACCTGGTCCCGTTACCAACTGGCCCGTGCAGTGATGCACCGCGAGCCGGCCATGCCCAAGCTGGACATTGCCGCCGCCGTGTCCGCCGCGCTGGCCGATGAAGCCGCACCGGCGCCGCGCAGCCGCAATCCGTGGCGCAACGTCGGCCGCCTGGCCGTCGCCGCCTCGGTGACCCTGGCTGTGCTGGCCGGTGTACGCATGTACCACCAGGATGACAGTGTCGCCAACGGCCTTGCCCAGCAAGGTGCCACCCCGCAGATCGCCTTGCCGCAAGTGCAAGGCCCGGCGGTACTGGCAGGCTACACTCAGGACGAGGCGCCGCAGGTGATCACCAATGCCCAGGGCGGGCAGACCACCTGGCATGAGCAGCGTCTTCCGGGTTACCTGCGTCAACACGCGCAGCAGTCCGCCGTCAGCGGCACCGACAGCGCCCTGCCTTATGCACGCGCCGCGAGCCTGGAAAGCCGCTGATTTGCGACCTTAAGGAGCGACATGCGCGCGACGACAGCACTGTTGTTCTTCCTCGGCGGTCTGCTGGCATTGCCAGTCCAGGCCGCCGATGCGTTGGACTGGATCAAGCGCCTCTCCGAGGCTGATCAGCAACAGAACTTCCAGGGTACCTTCATCTACGAACGCAGCGGAGCCTTCTCCACCCACGATGTCTGGCATCGTGTGGAGAGTGACGGCTCGGTGCGCGAGCACCTGGTTCAGGTCGATGGGCCGCGCCAGGAAGTGGTGCGCGTCGATGGCGCCACCCAGTGCGTAGGTGGAGGCATGTCGGGGCAGGCGTCGACCGGCGAGATGTGGCCGGCACGCAAGCTCAACCCTGCTGATCTATCTACCTACTACGACGTTCGCGTCGCCGGCGAGTCGCGTATTGCCGATCGTCCGGCGGTGGTGCTGGCGGTGATCCCGCGTGACCAGCATCGCTATGGCTTCGAGCTGCACGTGGACAAGGAGACGGGCCTGCCGCTCAAGTCCCTGCTGCTCAATGACAAGGGCCAGATCATCGAGCGCCTGCAGTTCACCCGCATCGACATGGCAGCGCCGGATGACGGCGAGTTGCAGGCGAGCGCGGCCTGCAAGCCGGTGAAGGTAGCCAAGGTTGCCCAGGTGAAGACCAACTGGCATTCGGAATGGGTGCCGCCGGGCTTTACCCTGAACAGTACGCTGCAGGAGCGCAGCCCGGTCTCCAATGACCAGGTCCTGTGCCTGGCCTACGGCGACGGACTGGCGCGTTTCTCGGTATTCCTCGAGCCGCTGCACGGCGCCAAGGTCGATGATGCCCGCACCCAGCTGGGCCCGACCACCGTGGTGTCGAGGCGGATCGCCAGTGAAGATGGCGGCACCATGGTGACCGTGGTCGGCGAGATACCCAGTGGCACGGCCGAGCGCGTGGCGTTGTCCATGCGGCCAACGGGAGCCCAGCCACAGTGATCCATGAGCGGGGAAGAGTGGTTGCGCTCGAGTCTGGAGCGGTCCAGGTCGAAACGCTGCGCCGCTCCACCTGCTCGGGATGTTCGGTCAACGCCGGTTGCGGCCAGGGTCTCCTGGAGCGGCTGGGTGTTTCCCAGGGACGCAGCCGAGTGCGAGCGCTCATCTCGCCGAACCTGGCTTCATCGAGTCTTAAGCCTGGCGATGAAATCCTGCTGGGCGTGGATGAAGACCTTCTGCTGAAAAGCGCCCTGCTTTTCTATCTTTCCCCGCTGATCGGGCTGTTCGCGCTGGCGCTACTGGCGGCGCGCCTCGATCTGGGGGAACCTCTCATCATCGTGGCCGGGCTGGCGGGTTTCCTGCTGGCCTGGCTGCTGGTGCGTCGCCATGCGCGACGCCATACGGATGATCCGGCGATGCAACCGGTTGTGCTGCGTGCGCTGGTCGGTGGGCCGCCCGGCCCTGTTTAGTGATCTTCCCAATCAACATCACGGGAGCTGTAGTCAATGCAAACCCTGAAACGCAGCATGGCTGCGCTGGTCGCCCTGCTGGCCCTGAGCCTGTCGGTCACCGCGCGGGCTGAACTACCGGACTTCACTCCGCTGGTCGAGAAGGCCTCGCCGGCGGTGGTCAACATCAGTACCACCCAGAAACTTCCCGACCGCTCCAACGCGCAGATGGGCATTCCGGACCTCGACGGCCTGCCGCCGGGCCTGCGCGAATTCTTCGAGCGCAGCATTCCCCGCGGCCAGGGCGGTCAGGGTCAGGCGCCCCGTGGCCAGCAGCGCGAGGCCCAGTCGCTGGGTTCGGGCTTCATCATTTCCGATGATGGCTACATTCTCACCAACAACCACGTGGTGGCCGACGCCGACGAGATCCTCGTACGCCTGTCCGACCGCAGCGAGCACAAGGCCAAGCTGGTCGGTGCCGATCCGCGCAGCGACGTGGCCGTGCTGAAGATCGATGCCAAGGGCCTGCCGACGCTCAAGCTGGGCGATTCCGACAAGCTGAAGGTCGGCGAGTGGGTGCTGGCCATCGGTTCGCCGTTCGGCTTCGACCACTCGGTGACTGCCGGTATCGTCAGCGCCAAGGGCCGCAGCCTGCCGAACGAGAACTACGTGCCGTTCATCCAGACCGACGTGGCGATCAACCCGGGCAACTCCGGTGGTCCGCTGCTGAACCTGCAGGGCGAAGTGGTGGGTATCAACTCGCAGATCTTCACCCGTTCCGGCGGCTTCATGGGTCTTTCCTTCGCGATCCCGATCGATGTGGCGCTGAACGTCGCCGATCAGCTCAAGGCCGGCGGCAAGGTCAACCGTGGCTGGCTGGGCGTGGTAATCCAGGAAGTGAACAAGGACCTGGCCGAATCCTTCGGTCTCGACAAACCGGCCGGCGCGCTGGTCGCGCAGCTGGTGGAAGATGGCCCGGCGGCCAAGGGCGGCCTGCAGGTGGGTGACGTGATCCTGAGCCTGAACGGCCAGACCATCAATGAATCCGCCGACCTGCCGCACCTGGTGGGCAACATGAAGCCGGGCGACAAGGCGTCCCTGGAAGTCATCCGTGACAACAAGCGCCAGACCCTGAGCCTGACCATCGGCAGCCTGCCGGACGACGATGATGCCGTCGCCGCTGTCGAGGGCAAGGGCGCCGAGCGCAGCAGCAACCGCATGGGTGTGACCGTGGCGGAGCTGACTGCCGAGCAGCGCAAGTCCCTGGATATCAAAGGCGGCGTGGTCATCAAGGAAGTGCAGGGCGGTCCGGCGGCCATGATCGGCCTGCGTCCGGGCGACGTCATCACTCATCTGAACAATCGCGCGGTGGATTCCTCGAAAACCTTCAGCGAGATCGCCAAGGCGCTGCCGAAGGATCGTTCGATTTCCATGCGAGTGCTGCGTCAGGGTCGTGCGAGCTTCATCACGTTCAAACTGACCGAGTAAGGTCGGCGCACCAGAAAAGGGCGACTCCGGTCGCCCTTTTTCATGCCTGACCGTCCGGCGCGGCGTGACGCATCAGGCTGTAGTCAGGTAAACTCCCCCGCTATTTTTCGGCGGACCGCCGCCTTCAGCCTTCCGAGTGTGTTCGCCGTGAGTGACCTGAGTCATATCCGCAATTTCTCCATCATCGCCCACATCGACCATGGCAAGTCGACGCTGGCAGACCGCTTCATCCAGATGTGCGGCGGCCTGTCCGACCGCGAGATGGAGGCCCAGGTACTGGACTCCATGGACCTGGAGCGTGAGCGCGGCATCACCATCAAGGCGCACAGCGTCACCCTTCACTACAAGGCGAAGGACGGCAAGACCTACCAGCTGAACTTCATCGACACCCCCGGCCACGTCGACTTCACCTACGAAGTCAGCCGTTCGCTGGCCGCGTGCGAAGGCGCGCTGCTGGTAGTGGATGCCGGCCAGGGCGTGGAGGCGCAGTCGGTCGCCAACTGCTACACCGCCATCGAGCAGGGCCTGGAAGTGATGCCGGTCCTGAACAAGATGGACCTGCCGCAGGCCGATCCGGACCGCGTGAAGGACGAGATCGAAAGCATCATCGGCATCGACGCCACCGACGCCGTGGCCTGCTCGGCCAAGAGCGGCATGGGCGTGGAAGACGTGCTGGAGCGCCTGGTCACTGCCATTCCCGCTCCGGAAGGCGAGATCGACGCACCGCTGCAGGCGCTGATCATCGACTCCTGGTTCGACAATTACCTGGGCGTGGTCTCGCTGGTGCGTGTGAAGCACGGCCGCGTCAAGAAAGGCGACAAGATCCTGGTGAAGTCCACCGGCAAGGTCCACCAGGTGGACAGCGTCGGCGTCTTCACCCCGAAGCACACCGAGACTCCGGACCTCAAGGCCGGTGAAGTGGGCTTCATCATCGCCGGCATCAAGGACATCCTCGGCGCGCCGGTGGGCGATACCCTGACCCTGAACAACACCCCCGACGTGGACGTGCTGCCAGGCTTCAAGCGCATCAAGCCGCAGGTCTACGCCGGCCTGTTCCCGGTCAGCTCCGATGACTTCGAGGACTTCCGCGAAGCGCTGCAGAAGCTGACCCTGAACGACGCCGCGCTGCAGTACGAGCCGGAAAGCTCCGAGGCCCTGGGTTTCGGCTTCCGCATCGGCTTCCTCGGCATGCTGCACATGGAGATCATCCAGGAGCGCCTGGAGCGCGAATACGACCTGGACCTGATCACCACTGCACCGACCGTGATCTTCGAGATCGTGCAGAAGAACGGCGAGATCCTCTACGTCGACAATCCATCCAAGCTGCCCGACCTCTCGTCCATCGACGAAATGCGCGAGCCGATCTGCCGCGCAACCATTCTTGTGCCTCAGGAGCACCTGGGCAACGTCATTACCCTGTGCATCGAGAAGCGCGGCGTCCAGCGTGACATGCACTTCCTCAGCGGCCAGGTCCAGGTGATCTACGATCTGCCGATGAACGAAGTGGTGCTGGACTTCTTCGACCGCCTGAAGTCCACCAGCCGCGGCTATGCTTCGCTGGACTACAGCTTCGACCGCTTCGAGCCGGCCAACCTGGTTCGCCTCGATGTGCTGATCAACGGTGAGAAGGTCGATGCCCTCGCCCTGATCGTCCACCGCGACAACGCCCCGTACAAGGGCCGTCAGCTGGTGGAGAAGATGAAGGAATTGATTCCGCGGCAGATGTTCGACGTCGCGATTCAGGCGGCCATCGGTGGGCAGATCATCGCCCGCTCGACGGTCAAGGCGCTCAGGAAGAACGTGCTGGCCAAGTGCTACGGTGGTGACGTGAGCCGTAAGCGCAAGCTGCTGGAGAAGCAGAAGGCCGGTAAGAAAAGGATGAAGCAGGTCGGTAGCGTGGAGATTCCGCAGGAAGCCTTCCTCGCTGTGCTCAAAGTGGACAGTTGAACCCTATGACCCTGAATTTCCCGCTGTTGCTGGTGATTGCCGTTGCGGTATGCGGCGTTCTCGCCCTGGTGGACCTGGTGCTGTTCGCACCGCGCCGCCGGGCGGCCATTTCCGCCTATGAAGGTTCGGTCGGCGAAGCTGACCCGGAAGTGCTGGAGAAACTGAACAAGGAGCCGGTGCTCGTCGAGTACGGCAAGTCGTTCTTCCCGGTGCTGTTCATCGTGCTGGTGCTGCGTTCGTTCCTGGTCGAGCCGTTCCAGATCCCGTCGGGTTCGATGAAGCCGACCCTGGAAGTGGGCGATTTCATCCTGGTGAACAAGTTCGCCTACGGCATCCGCCTGCCGGTGCTGGACACCAAGGTGATCCCGGTGGGTGACCCGCAACGTGGCGATGTCATGGTGTTCCGCTATCCCAGCGATCCGAACATCAACTACATCAAGCGTGTGGTCGGTGTTCCTGGGGACACCATCCGCTACACCAGCGACAAGCGCCTGTTCATCAATGACCAGGCCGTAGCCGAGTCGCTGGTGGGCGAGGAGCCGGGCACCCTGGGCAGCGTGACCCTGTACCAGGAGAAGCTGGGCGCCGCGGAGCACATGATCCGCAAGGAAATGACCCGCTTCCGCATCGAGCCGGGCAAGCAGTGGAAGGTGCCGGCCGGCCATTACTTCATGATGGGCGACAACCGCGACAACTCCAACGACAGCCGCTACTGGAACGATCCGAAGATTCCGAAGGACCTGCTGGGCATGGTTCCGGACCGCAATATCGTCGGCAAGGCCTTCGCGGTCTGGATGAGCTGGCCGGATCCGAAGATGCGCAATCTGCCGAATTTCTCGCGAGTCGGCGTGATTCACTAGACTTGTGAGGCGCTCCAGGCCGGCGTGGCTGGAACGGTGCTAGAAAAGGGCGGGGCTGCACGCGGGGAGCGAGGCAGCCCCGCTTCACTTGGACCCGCCGTGGTTGGCGGGCAAATAAGAAAGATACCGACATGAGGTCGATATGACGTACGCACGTTCGCAGAAGGGAATGTCGTTGCTGGGTTGGCTGGTGGTGCTCGCCGTCGTGGCGTTCCTGGCCAGTGCCGCGTTCAAGATCATTCCGCATTACCTGGACTATTACGCCATCGAGAAGGCCATCACCTCGGTTGAGACCGACAAGGCCGCCGAAGTGCGCACTGTTCCGGAGTTCTACTCCTATGTGGACAAGGCACTGATGCTCAACAACATCCGCGACCTCAAGCTGGATGACGCGCTGGACGTGAAACTCGAGAACAACGAATTCCGCGCCCACCTGAAATACGAAAAACGCGAGCCACTGGTACAGAACATCGACCTGGTGGTCAAATTTGACAAAGAATTCCGTGTACGAATGCCGTGAGTAACAACAGTCTGGATCGACTCGAGCGCAAGCTTGGCTACACCTTCCGCGACCAGGACCTGATGGTCCTGGCGCTGACCCATCGCAGTTTCGCCGGGCGCAACAACGAGCGCCTGGAGTTCCTCGGTGACGCCATCCTCAACTTCGTCATCGGCGAAGCCCTGTTCACCCACTTTCCCCAGGCCCGCGAAGGCCAGCTGTCGCGCCTGCGCGCGCGACTGGTGAAGGGCGAGACCCTGGCCCTGCTGGCCCGCGGTTTCGAGATCGGGGATTACCTGCGACTGGGCTCGGGCGAGCTGAAGAGCGGCGGTTATCGCCGCGAGTCGATCCTGGCTGACGCCATGGAGGCGCTGATTGGCGCCATCTATCTGGACACCGGCATGGATTCCGCCCGTGAGCGGATCATGGACTGGCTTGGCCCGCAATTGCGCGAGCTGACCCCGGTGGATACCAACAAGGACCCCAAGACCCGCCTGCAGGAATTCCTGCAGTCCCGCGGGTGCGAATTGCCGCGTTACGACGTGGTGGATATCCAGGGCGAACCGCATTGCCGCACTTTCTTCGTGGAGTGCGAGGTGGCCCTGCTGAACGACAAGACCCACGGTCACGGCGGCAGTCGCCGCATCGCCGAGCAGGTGGCAGCCGCCGCCGCACTGGCAGCCCTGGGCGTGGAGAATGGCCATGAGTGAGCACGAGCAAGACCAGCACGACCCATCCGAGCACGATGAAGCAGGAGCCGTTCGTTGCGGTTACGTCGCCATCGTCGGCCGCCCCAACGTCGGCAAGTCGACCCTGCTCAACCACATCCTCGGGCAGAAGCTGGCGATCACCTCGCGCAAGCCGCAGACCACTCGCCATACCCTGCTGGGCATCAAGACCGAGGGTGACGTGCAGGCTGTGTATGTCGACACCCCTGGCCTGCACAAGGACAACGACAAGGCGCTGAACCGCTACATGAACCGTTCGGCCAGCGCCGCGCTGAAGGACGTCGACGTGGTGATCTTCGTTGTCGACCGCAACCGCTGGACCGACGAAGACCAGATGGTCTACGACAAGGTCAAGTACGTGAGCTGCCCGGTCCTGCTGGCGGTGAACAAGGTCGACCGCATGGAAGACAAGGGCGAGCTGCTGCCGCATCTGCAGTGGCTGGCCGAGCAACTGCCCAACGCCGAAGTCGTGCCGATTTCCGCCCAGCACGGGCAGAACCTCGATGTGCTCGAAGGCCTGGTGGCCGAGCGCCTGCCGGAGAATGACCACTTCTTCCCGGAAGACCAGATCACCGACCGCAGCAGCCGCTTCCTCGCCGCCGAACTGGTGCGCGAGAAGATCATGCGCCAACTGGGCGCCGAGCTGCCGTACCAGGTCGCCGTGGAGATCGAAGAGTTCAAGCAGGACGGTCCGATCCTGCACATCCACGCGCTGATCCTCGTGGAGCGCGATGGCCAGAAGAAGATCATCATCGGTGACAAGGGTGATCGCATCAAAAGCATCGGCCAGAACGCCCGCAAGGACATGGAAGTGCTGTTCGACTCCAAGGTCATGCTCAACCTCTGGGTGAAAGTGAAAGGCGGCTGGTCCGACGACGAGCGCGCACTGCGTTCGCTGGGCTACGGCGACCTCTGACCTTCAGCGCCCCGCGAGCATTCGCGGGGCGCACCCTTCGGGCGCCTGAGCGCGCCCGCCTCCCGACTCCCATTCCAGGCGCAGCGCCATGAGCCTCGCTTCTATTGCCCAAGCTGCCTTCGTCCTGCACAGCCGCCCCTACAAGGAAACCAGCGCGCTGGTGGATTTCTTCACCCCGCAGGGGCGTCTGCGTGCCGTCCTGCGTGGCGCGCGGGGCAAGGCTGGAGCGCTGGCGCGACCGTTCGTACCGCTGGAAGCCGAATTCCGCGGGCGCAGCGATCTGAAGAATGTCGTGCGCCTGGAACCCAATGGCATCCCCAACCTGCTCAGTGGCGAAGCGCTGTTCAGCGGCCTGTACCTGAACGAGCTGATGATCCGCCTGCTGCCGGCCGAAGACCCGCATCCCGCGCTGTTCGAGCACTACCGAGCGACCCTGCCGCTGCTGGCCGCCGGCAGACCGCTGGAGCCGCTGCTGCGCTCGTTCGAATGGCGGCTGCTGGATGACCTGGGCTATGGTTTTTCCCTGGACACCGATATCGTCGGCCAGGCTGTGGCGCCCGATGGTCTCTACCGCCTGCTGCCCGACGCGGGCCTCGAGCCGGTCGGTAGCCTGCAGCCGGGGCTGTTCCACGGTGCCGACCTGCTGGCCATGGCCGAAGCCGACTGGAGCGCCCCCGGCGCCCTGGCAGCGGCCAAGCGCCTGATGCGCCAGGCCCTGGCACCCCATCTTGGCGGCCGACCGCTGGTCAGCCGCGAGCTCTTCATGAATCGCAAGGACAACTCCCGTGACTGAAGCCAACCGTATTCTGCTCGGCGTGAACATCGACCACGTCGCCACCCTGCGCCAGGCCCGCGGCACCCGTTATCCCGACCCGGTGAAAGCCGCGCTGGACGCCGAGGAAGCCGGCGCCGACGGTATCACTGTGCACCTGCGCGAAGATCGCCGGCACATCCAGGACCGCGACGTGCGCGTGCTCGCCGAAGTGCTGCAGACCCGCATGAACTTCGAGATGGGCGTCACCGAGGAGATGATGAAGTTCGCCGAGATCATCCGCCCTGCCCATGTCTGCCTGGTCCCGGAGACCCGCCAGGAGCTGACCACCGAGGGTGGCCTGGACGTCGCCGGCCAGGAAGCGCGCATCCGCGAAGCGGTGCAGCGCCTGGCGGCCGCAGGCTGCGAGGTGTCGCTGTTCATCGACCCGGACCAGCGCCAGATCGAGGCTTCGGCACGTGTTGGCGCCCCCGCCGTCGAACTGCACACCGGTCGTTACGCCGATGCCCACAGCCCGGCCGAAGGTGCCCATGAGCTGGCGCGCATCCGCGATGGCGTGGAGTTCGGTCTGTCCCATGGCCTGATCGTCAATGCCGGCCACGGTCTGCATTACCACAATGCCGAGCCGGTAGCGGCCATCGCCGGGATCAACGAGCTGAACATCGGCCACGCCATCGTCGCCCATGCGCTGTTCGTGGGCTTCAAGCAGGCGGTTGCCGAGATGAAGGCGCTGATCGTGGCGGCAGCCAACCGCTGATCGCTACCTGATTGGAAGCCGTAGGGCGGATATCCCGGAACGGGTTATCCGCCCTACGTTCTAGTTCGACCTGAGCAGCGCTCAGGGCTTGCGCGCTACCAGCGTGGCGCGCATGGGCGCCGGCAGGCCTTCGAGGGTGCGGCTGTGGTCGTCCGGATCGAGGAAGTCCGGCAGCGACTGGTAACGCATCCACTCGGTGGCGCGCTGCTCTTCCACCGAGGTGCGGCTGATGTCCACGCTGCGTACGTCGGTGAACCCTGCGCGGCGCAGCCACAGCTCCAGCGCCGGCACCGAGGGCAGGAACCACACGTTGCGCATCTGCGCGTAGCGGTCCTCGGGCACCAGCACGGTGTTCACATCGCCTTCCACCACCAGGGTTTCCAGCACCAGCTCGCCGCCACGGCGCAGGCAGTCCTTGAGCGCCAGCAGGTGGTCGATGGGCGAGCGGCGGTGGTAGAGCACGCCCATGGAGAACACGGTGTCGAAGCCTTCCAGTTTCTCGGGCAGGTCTTCCAGGGCGAAGGGCAGGTGCCAGGCCGGCAGATCCGGCAGGTAGCGCTTCATGGCGAGGAACTGGCAGAAGAACAGCCAGTTCGGGTCCACGCCGACCACGCTGCGCGCGCCGGCGCCGAGCATGCGCCACTGGTAGTAGCCGTTGCCGCAGCCAACATCGAGGACACGCTTGCCCGCCAGGTCGATGTGCGGCGAGACACGCTCCCATTTCCAGTCCGAGCGCCATTCGGTATCGATGTGCACGCCGAACAGGTTGAACGGCCCCTTGCGCCACGGGATCAGCCCTTGCAGGGCGAGCTTGAGCTGCGCGCGGGTGTCCTCGTCGCAGGTGCCTTCGAGGTTGAAGCGCTCGCGCAGCTCGACGGCGGCAGCTTGCAGCGGCGGCAGGCGATCCACTGCGTCCAGCCAGCGCTCGAGATCGCCGTGGCCATCGTCGACCTTGCTGGCCAGTTGCGCGGGCAGCGACGCAGCCCAGGATTCCAGTGGCGTGCCGGCCAGTTCAAGGCGCAGGCGGTCGAGGTCGAAGCGTTCGATCATGGCAGGGCAATCAGGGAGGCGAAGTTGAGGCACTGGAACCAGGGCACGACCTTGGAGAAACCGGCGGCCAGCAGGCGCTCGCGGTGGGTATCCAGGGTGTCGGGGCGCATGACGTTCTCGATGGCGGTGCGTTTCTGGGCGATTTCCAATTCGCTGTAGCCATTGGCGCGCTTGAAGTCGATGTGCAGGTCGGTGAGCAGCTCGTGCTCCTGCTCGTCGGCGAAACGCAGTTTTTCCGAGAGGATCAGCGCGCCGCCGGGCAGCAGGGCGCTGTGCAGGCGGGTGAGCAGTTCCAGGCGTTGTTCGGGGGCGATGAACTGCAGGGTGAAGTTCAGCGCGATCAGCGAGCAGGGCTTGAGGTCCAGCTTGAGGATGTCCGCCTCGATCAGCTCGACCGGCAGCAGTTCCTGGTGCATGGCGTCCTGGGCGCGCAGGTATTCGCCGCAGCGCTCGATCATCGGGGCGGAGTTGTCGACGCCGATGACGCGGCAGCCTTCGGTCTTCACGTGGCGGCGCAGCGCCTGGGTCACGGCGCCCAGCGAGCAGCCGAGGTCGTAGAGCACGCTGTGCGGGGCGGCGAAGCGCGCGCCGAGCACGCCGATGTTCTCGACGATGGTGGGGTAGCCCGGCACCGATCGCTTGATCATGTCCGGGAAGACGCGCACCACGTCCTCGTTGAAGGTGAAGTCGGGAACCTGGGTTTGCGGCTGGGCGAAGATGCGGTCGGATTCGCTCACGCTGGATGGGGCCTCGTTACGCTGAACAGGCAACCAGGCGCGGCGCGCCCGGTTTGCCGGGGCGCGCATTGTAGCCGAGGCGCGAGGTGCGCCCAACCGTTAGCGGACGAGGGTCACTTGAGCTGGTCGGAGAAGTATTCGCCGGCGCCCTGCAGTGGGCCGAGGGGGTTCTTCTTGTCTTCCATGCGGCGGATGTTCGGCTCGCCGTTGCTGGTCTTGTGCACCACCACGTCGTCGATCAGCACGAACACCGGGCGGAACGACCAGCCCTGCACCTGGCGGCGCTTGCGGAAGTTGAAGATGTCGGCCCAGAAGCTGCCCACGCGCTGGCTGTCGGTCTTGTTGAAGTCGAAGGCGTAGCCGACGCAGCGGTCCTTGGCCTGCAGGCAGGTCACCAGGCCGTCGGGCAGGTAGTCGATGGGGATGTTGGGCTGCACGAAGAGCAGGCGCACATCGATGAACGAAAGCATCTTGGCGTTGCCCTGGGACAGCGGATCGAAGCCCAGCGCGTAGAGCTGAGACTTGGTGGTCTTGCCAGGATCGACCTGGTTGTAGCGGCTCTGTGCATCCTGGTAATCCAGGAATGGTGACTGCACTTCCGCGCGTTCGCTGGGCAACAGACTGCCACAGGCCGAGAGTGTCAGGCAGGCTCCCAGCAACAACATGGAGCGAACTACTGCACGCATGGAGCTCCCCTTTTCCCAGTCTCTTATTGATTGATCTATAGCCGATGACAGAGGGCTCTGCCGGACTTTTCTCACGCCTTCGCAGGACTAGTCAACGGCGATGCCGTAACCCTGCATCAAGGGTTTCCACTGGTCGTTGCGGCGCAGCTCGCGCAGGCCCTCGTCGAGGTCGGCCAGGCGCTCCTGCACGCCTTCCAGGCGCGGGTTGAGCGCGACGTACATAGGACGTTTATCGGCGAGCTCGCCGGCCGCTTGAATGCGCTCCGAGAGGCCGTGGCGCTGCAGGTAGTGCTCGACGATCTGGCTGTCCTCGAGCAGCACCGTGATGCGCCCGAGCAGCAGCTTCTGGATGTTGCGTTCGAGCACCTTCTCGCCGCTGAGCACCTGCACCTGTTCATGGTTGGCCAGGTGCTCGTCGCGCCAGTCGTCCAGCTCCTTGCCGTAGGAATAGCCCTGAGCCAGCCCGATGGACTGGCTGCTCAGCGAGGCAGGCCCCTTCCAGGTCCAGGGATTGTCCTGGCGCACGTAGAAACGCATGGTCACCCAGCCGATGGGCTCTTTGCCGATCAGCAGTTCCGCGGACTCTTCGCTGTAGGCGCCGACCACGCCATCCACGAGCCCTTCGCGGGCCATCTGCAGGGCGCGAGGCCAGGGCAGCGGCTCGAAGCGGGGTGGTTGCGGCAGCACCCGGCCGAGGGCTTCGAGCAGGTAGCCGGGCTTGTCCGGATCGTCAGGGCAGAGGTAAGGGCACCAGTCGTCGCCGGCCAGGCGCAGGGGTTCGGCGCTGGCCAGCGCCGAACAGAGGAGCAGCAGCGGTGAAGCGATTCGCAGCATGTCAGGCCCGGGAAGTGGAGTGTCCTTCCGAGTATGGCAGAGCGATATGACGGGATGTGACGGACGCGGCAATACCGAACTGGCCGAGCCAGTAGGTGAGCATGATGGCGTAGGAGGAGCCGTCGAAAGCAGCGACGAAGCGGCTGATGCCGATCATCGAATCGGAGCTGACGAACAGCAGTGCGCCGAGGGCGGCAAACACCCGGCTGGCATTGGCAATGCTGGGTACGCCAAGGCGGGCAATGGCGCGCCAGAGCATGGCGCTGATGGTCAGGCTGTACAGCGCAATCGGCAGCAGCAGCGGACCCAGACCCCGGCTGTAGAGCAGGGCGAACAGGCCGCCACCCACGCCGCCTGCGACCAGCAGTCCGAGCGGGGCAAAGCGGCGGGTATCGCCCAGGTAAGCGACCAGGTAGGCGAGGTGTGCCAGCAGGAAGGCGGCGAGGCCGGGAACGAAGGCGTTGATCGGCCATTCCAGCAGGATGTCGCCGAGCATCGACAGCACCAGGCCGATGGCGACCCAGCGGCGATAGCCGTCGGCGGGGGTGGCGAGAATCCACAGCAGCATGGCCAGCACCGGCAGCGGCTTGCACAGCATGCGCAGGGTCGGCAGGTCGAAGGTGACGGCGAACAGGTAGGCGGCACCGCCGATCAGTGCCAAGAGTGCCCAGCGCATGGGGTTCCCTCCCGAGGAAATGAACGCCCACTGTGCCGCAGCGTGGTGCCCGGCCCACAGGCCGAAGGCGCCAGGGCGAGCGGCTTATGGCGCCGGGGGCGTCCTGTCGACTGCGCTTTACTTGACGCTGATCGGGCAGACGAAAGTCTGCGCCGGTGCCACTTCCGCCTCCCAGGGGCGGCGGTAGGCCAGTTCCAGCTTGTCCTCGCCGGCGGCGGTCACGCGGAAGCGCCAGGTGGATTCGCCGGCGCTGCCGACCAGGCCTGCGTCTTCCGGGTTGCTGTAGACCTCCGGGCCGAGGGCGCGCAGCAGGCCGTTGGCGGCGTTGCGCAGTTCCCAGCGGAAACCGGTGGTGGGGTTGCTCGGCAGGATCAGCACCAGCTCCTGGCCGGTGTGCAGCTTCAGCGGTTTGCAGTCGCTGGCGTCTTCCAGGGTGACCACGGGGTTGGTCTGCCCGGCGCAGCCGGCGAGCAGGGCCAGGGTGAGGGGCAGCAACGAGCGGTACGACGGCATGACGGCTCCTGGGAGGGGACAGGTTGGGCCGCAGGATACCGCAATCATGTGGGCAGGGGATGTTTCGCGGGGGGCGTATGCGCGGGCGCGGATGTCGGGAACTCACCGATGGCAGTGAATTTCTGCGCGAGGATTGCATGGACCTTGCCTGCGACCAGAATTCCACAACCACGCCGAAATCACGACGGAGCACGAATGTAGGATGGCGTGGAGCGCAGCGATACCCATCGATTCCGCCGAAGCGACAGCATGGGTATCGCAAGCTCCACCCATCCAACGTCTGTGCTTGCCGGATGCGGCGGCAGAGTGCGCCGCCACCAAGCGAGAGAGTTGAAAAAAGGGAGGGTAAACCTGCGGGAGGGAGTAGAGCCCGCTCCTCATAGGAGCGGGCCTCGGGACGTCAGGCCGGGAACAGCACCTTCGCCACATCGCCGAAGCGCCTGGCGAAATGCACCGTCAGGCCTTCCTTCAGGTACTCCGGCAGTTCTTCGAAGTCGCCACGGTTGGGCTCGGGCAGGATCAGTTCGAAGATCTTCTGCCGGCGCGCCGCGATGACCTTCTCGCGCACCCCGCCAATGGGCAGCACCTGGCCGGTGAGGGTCAGCTCGCCGGTCATGGCCACGCCCTTCTTCGGCGCCTGGTTGCGCGCCAGGGACAGCAGGGCGCTGGCCATGGTCACGCCGGCGCTGGGGCCGTCCTTGGGCGTGGCGCCCTCGGGAACGTGCAGGTGGACGAAGGCCTGGTCGAAGAAGGTCGATTCGCCACCGTACTTCTTCAGGTTCGAGCTGATGTAGCTGTAGGCGATCTCCGCTGACTCCTTCATCACGTCGCCTAGTTGCCCGGTGAGCTTGAAGCCGCGGTTCAACGTGTGGATGCGCGTCGCCTCGATGGGCAGGGTCGCGCCGCCCATGCTGGTCCAGGCAAGGCCGGTGATGACGCCGATGCCGGAGAGCACCTGCTCGGTGCGGAACACCGGCATGCCGAGGTATTCCTCGAGGTCCTTGGCGCCGATCTTCACCACCGAATCCGGGTCATCCAGCAGCTTCATCACCGACTTGCGTACCAGCTTGCCGAGGACTTTCTCCAGCTGGCGCACGCCGGCCTCGCGGGCGTAGCCCTCGATCACCGCGCGCAGGGCGGCGTCGTTGATCGACAGGCGGTTCTTCGGCACGCCGGCCTTTTCCAGCTGCTTGGGCCACAGGTGACGCTTGGCGATGGCCAGCTTCTCCTCGGCGATGTAGCCGGACAGGCGGATGACTTCCATGCGGTCCAGCAGCGGGCCGGGGATGGAATCCAGGGTGTTGGCGGTGCAGACGAACAGCACCTTGGACAGGTCCAGGCGCAGGTCCAGGTAGTGGTCGAGGAACTCCACGTTCTGCTCCGGATCGAGCGTCTCGAGCAGCGCCGAGGCGGGGTCGCCCTGATAGCTGCTGCCGAGCTTGTCGATCTCGTCGAGCATGATCACCGGGTTCATCACCTCGACGTCCTTCAGCGCCTGCACCAGCTTGCCGGGCAGGGCGCCGATGTAGGTGCGGCGGTGGCCCTTGATCTCGGCCTCATCACGCATGCCACCGACGCTGAAGCGATAGAACGGCCGCCCCAGGCTCTCGGCGATGGACTTGCCGATGCTGGTCTTGCCCACGCCGGGCGGGCCCACCAGCAGCACGATGGAGCCGGCGATCTCGCCCTTGAAGGTGCCGACCGCGAGGAATTCGAGGATGCGGTCCTTCACGTCTTCCAGTCCGGAATGGTGGCGGTCGAGGACCTTGCGCGCGTGCTTGAGATCGAGCTTGTCGACGCCCATCAGGCCCCACGGCACCGAGGTCGCCCAGTCGAGGTAATTGCGCGTGACGGCGTATTCCGGCGAGCCGGTCTCCAGGATCGACAGCTTGTTCAGCTCTTCATCGATGCGCTTCTTCGCCTGCTCGGGCAGGGTCTTGCCTTCCAGGCGCGCGCGGAATTCGTCGGAGTCGGCGCTCTTGTCGTCCTTGGTGATGCCCAGTTCCTGCTGGATGATCTTCAGCTGTTCCTGCAGGAAGAACTCGCGCTGGCGCTCGCCGATCTTGCGGTTGACCTCGGCGGACAGCTCCTTCTGCAGGCGCGCGACTTCCACTTCCTTGCGCAGCAGCGGCAGCACCTTCTCCATGCGCTTGAGCATCGGCACGGTGTCCAGCACGCCCTGCAGTTCGGCGCCCGGCGCGGTGGTCAGCGCGGCGGCGAAGTCGGTCAGCGGCGACGGATCGTTGGGGTTGAAGCGGTTGAGGTAGTTCTTCAGCTCTTCGCTGTACAGCGGGTTGAGCGGCAGCAGTTCCTTGATCGCGTTGATCAGGGCCATGCCGTAGGCCTTCACCTCGTCGCTCGGGTCGTTGGGGGTGTGCGGGTACTCCACCTCCACCAGGAAGGGCGGGCGGTGGCGCTTGATCCAGCCGCGGATGCGCACGCGCGACAGGCCCTGGGCGACGAACTGCAGCTTGCCGCCCTCGCGGCTGGCGTGGTGCACGCGCACCAGGGTGCCGTGCTCGGGCAGGCTGTCCGGGTCGAAGTGGCGCGGGTCTTCCGGCGGGTTCTCCATGAAGAACAGCGCCAGGCTGTGGTGCTCGGTCTTGGCGACCAGCTCCAGCGTCTCGGCCCACGGCTCCTCGTTGACGATCACCGGCAGCACCTGCGCGGGGAAGAACGGGCGGTTGTGGATCGGAATGACGTAGACCGTGGTCGGCAGGTTCTGCCCCGGCAACACCAGCCCGGTGTTGCTGACCTCTTCGGCGCTATGGATATCGTGAATCTCGTCGTGGTCGCTCATGAGGCACCTGACTGATTGAACATGACAGTCTAGATGGGGAAACCGGCTCGGGGTTTCAATCCCATTGCTTGGAAGGATGTGTCCGGAGATGTTGCGGCCGATTGTGTGTGAACGAAGCTTACGAGTGGATTAGCGGGCGCGGCCGCAGGAAATCGCTGGGCGGCCGGCCGAACTGGCGGCTGAACATGGCGCTGAAGGCGCTGGGCGTGCTGTAGCCCACTTCCAGCGCCACGCTCAGCACGCTTTCGCCCAGGGCCAGGCGCTCCAGTGCGGCCAGAAGCCGTGCCTGTTGCCGCCATTGGCCGAAGGTCAGCCCGGTTTCGCGGAAGAACCAGCGTTGTACCGTCTTGCTGTCGACATTCAGCCGGGCGGCCCAGTCGGTAAGGCTGGCGCTGTCGCCGGGCTGGGCCCGGATGGCCTGGCACAATGCGCGCAGGCGCGGATGGGCGGGAAGCGGCAGGTGTAGCGGCAGCATCGGGTCTTCACGCAGTTCATCGAGCATCAGGCCCAGCACGCGGCCGTCGCGCGAGTCCGGGGTGACCTCGCCACTGATCGACAGCGCCGCCAGGATCAGTTCCCGCAGCAGCGGCGAGACCGCCAGCACGCAGCAGTCCGCTGGCAGGTGCGGCGCGCTGCCCGGCTCCACATAAAGAGTACGCACCTGCACGTCGCCGACCATGCGCGTCCAGTGTTCCACGCCGCCGGGTATCCACAGGCCGCGGTTGTCCGGCACCACCCACTGGCCACTGGCGCTGCCCACCACCAGCACGCCGCGCACGGCGTAGAGCAGTTGCGCGCGGTGATGGCTGTGCGCAGGCACCTGATGCCCATCGGGGAAGTCCAGGGCGACGGCCGCTACCGGGCTGGCGGCCCGTTCGTCGCCGTGGTTTTCCAGCGGTTGGGCTGAAATGTCCTTTTTTCGCATCTGGATGCCTGTTTGTCGTTAGACGACCACTTTCCGCCATCGTTAGGCTGCTGAACAGTCCCCATCTGCATCGATGATCCCGCCATGACCGACATGTCCGTTATCGCCGAACAACTGGCCCGTATCGCCCGGTTGCTCGAACAATCCCTGCCCGCGCGCCCCGAGCTGGCGCTGCAGGAGGGCGCCATCGCTCACCTCTGGGAATACCGCCAGGGCCAGCCGCGCCTGACGCCGGTGATCGAGCCGGCGCTGATCGGCTTCGACGACCTGCGCAACGTCGACCGGCAGAAGGCGCTGATCGAGCAGAACACCCGTCAGTTCGTGTCCGGCCGCCCGGCGAACAACGTGCTGCTGACCGGCGCGCGCGGCACCGGCAAGAGTTCGCTGGTGAAGGCCTGCCTGCATGCCTTCCATGCCGAAGGGTTGCGTCTGATCGAGGTCGACAAGGAGCACCTGGCCGACCTGCCGCAGATCATCGACCTGCTGCGCCACCGCCGGGAGCGCTTCATCCTGTTCTGCGACGACCTGTCCTTCGAGGACGGCGAGACCGGCTACAAGGGTCTGAAGACCGTGCTCGACGGTTCGGTGGCGGGGCAGTCCGGCAACGTGCTGATCTACGCGACGTCCAACCGCCGCCACCTGCTGGCCGAGCGCGCCGAGGACAACCTGTCGTTCCAGCGCAGCGAGAGCGGCGAGTTGCACCCTGGCGAGGCGGTGGAAGAGAAGATCTCGCTCTCCGAGCGTTTCGGCCTGTGGATATCTTTCTACGCCTTCAGCCAGGAGCAGTACCTGGAGGCGGTCGCCCGCTGGCTCGAGTTCCATGGCCTGGGCGGCGTGCGGCAGGAGGAGTGGGAGCAGGCGGCGATCCGCTGGGCCACCCATCGCGGGTCGCGGTCCGGGCGGATCGCCGCGCAGTTCGCCCGGGATTACGCCGGGCGTCAGCTCTAGGAAATCAGAAAGCCACTTTCACCCCCGCCTGGATACCGCGCCCACCGGCGGGCACGCTGTCGCGCAGGATGGAACTGGCGTAGCGCACGGTCTGGTTGGTCAGGTTCTCGCCCCTGACGAAGGCCAGCCAGCGGCTGTCGCCCAGGTCGAAGCGGTAGCCGACGCTGGCGCCGAGGGTGGTGTAGCCGTCGGTGCGCAGCTCGTTCTCCGGAACGCGGTTCTGGTCGGCGGCGTATTCCACGCCGACCCGTGCCTGCCATTGCTGCAGTTCCCACAGCAGCGCGCTGTTCAGGCGCAGCGGGGCGATGCGTGGCAGGGCTTCGCCGGTGTCCTTGTTCTTGGCGCGGGTGTAGTCGCCGGAAAGCTCCAGGTCGAAGCGGCCGTAGGGGCTGTCCAGCAGGTGGATGCGGTCCTGCGCCTCGACGCCGTAGAAGTCCGCCTTCACGCCGCTGTAGAGGTACTCGGGCAGTGCCTCGTCGTCGCCGGCATCCACCACTGCGCCTTCCTCGTCGCGGTAGCGCCCGCTGGCCAGCAGGCCGATGTAGTTGGAGAAGCGGCTGTAGAACACGCCGACGCTGCCCTTGTGGCGGCCGTTGTCGAAGCGCAGGGCGAGGTCGGTGGAAACGGCCTTTTCCTTGCTCGCGTCGGCGTCGCCCACTTCGAAGGTGCCGGTGGCGGCGTGGGCGCCGTTGGCGTACAGCTCGTAGAAGGTCGGTGCGCGTTCGGTGTAGGCCAGGGTGCCGGCCAGCGACCAGATCGGCGTCAGCTTGTAGACGGCACCGGTGGACAGGCTGCCGGCGGTGAAACTGCGCGAGCCGTCGTTCTCGGCGAAGCGCTCGTTGTCCTTGGCGTTGGGCTCGATGCGCGTGTGCTCGACGCGGCCGCCCAGGTTCAGCGCCAGGCGCTCGCTGGCCTGCCAGTTCTCGAGGAAGAACAGCGCGGCGCTGTCGGTCTCTGTGTGCGGCACGAAGGCTTCTTCCCCCAGCGCGGAGAAGCGGCTGTTGGCGACCTGCGCGCCGACCACGCCATCCAGCGGGCCGATGGGCTTGTGCCGCGCCTCGATGCGAGCCTCGTAGCCATCGTTCTTGAAGGTGGTGCCGGTCTCGCCGTCCTCGATTTCCTTGTGCTGGTACTCGGTGTAGGCGGCGTCCAGCTTCACCGAGCTGAAAGGACCGTCGAGGTCGCGGATTTCCGAGGCGAAGGCGTAGCGGTCCTGCTGCATCTTCAGGCGCACGTCGTCTTCGGCGGGCGAGCCGTAGTTGCTGTCGTAGCCGCTGTAGGACAGGCCGGCATAGCCGTGATCCCAGTGGTAGCTGCCGCCGATGGCGCCGCTGTCCTGGCGGCCGTCGCTGTTGTTCACGCGGTGCTTCGCGTCATCGCCATCGATCTGGCGTTGACGTGCCGAATGGGCGTAGCCGGGGATGCGCAGGTCATTGAACTCGCGGGAGCCGGCGTCCAGGTGCAGGGCGAAGTTGCCGTCGCCGGCTTCCAGCGCGCCGGCGGCGCTGCGGGTGGTGTCCGAGCCGCCGTAGCGCAGCTCGCCCTGGCCGTGGATGCCGTCCACCGGTTCGCTGGGGATGCGGTTGTCGAAGCTGTTGACCACGCCGCCGATGGCATTGCCGCCGTAGAGCAGGGCGGCTGGGCCGCGCACCACTTCGATGCGCTCGACCACGTTGGGGTCTTCCGGCACGGCGTGGTCGTAAGACAGCGACGAGGCGTCCAGCGCGCCCACGCCATTGCGCAGCAGGCGGATGCGGTCGCCGTCCATGCCGCGGATCACCGGGCGGCTGGCGCCGGGGCCGAACCAGGTGGAGGACACGCCCGGCGTGCCATTGAGGGTTTCACCCAGGCTGCCTTTCTGCCGCAGGGTCAGCTCGTCGCCCCGCAGGACGCTGCTGGGGGCGGCTGGGGAGGCATCACCCAGCGGGTTGGCGGTGATCACCTGGGGCTCCAGTTCGGTGGGGGCGGCATCGGCCAGCGAGGGGGCGCCGGCGCACAGGGCGAGGCCCAGCGGTGCTAGACGCCAGCGCGGACGGGGAAGGGATGGGGGCATGACGAACTCCTGGTTTTTCTTCTGGCAAAGCGAACCCCTCCCTCGTGGTCAGGGATGCGCCAGGCGGCGGAGGAGGGGAAATGGGAATGTGTTATTTGTTATAACATAACATATCCGTCGGTTAGCAAGATTTTCCGGCTTAGATGCTTTAGTGCTTGCGAGCACCTGGAGTTGCGCCCGGTTGCACCTGTGCGCTGGGCAGGCCCGGTCGAATCCCGTACCATGCTCAAAATTTGATCAGTCCAGCGCCATGTTCGATACCCGCCTCGCCACGCTGTCCGACCAGACCGACCAGCACGCCCATGGCCATCACCAGTTGGTGTTGGCCCTGAGCGGCCGCGCGGAATTCGAGATCGGCGGCGCCGGTGGCGAGGTCTGCCGGATGCGCGCCTGCCTGGTGCCGGGGGATGTCGCTCACGAGTTCGCCGGGCTCGGCGACAACCGCATGCTGATCCTCGATCTGAACGAGGCCGGCACCGGCGAGCAGGATCGCGAGCTGCTGGCGCGGTTGTTCGAGGTGCCGCGCTACCCGACCCTGGATGCGGACTTCCAGCACCTGCTCAGCTACGCCGGCGCGGAGATCGCCCGCTACGGCGATGACCCATTGCTCGCCCGTGCCCTGGGCGGCGTGCTGCTGCGCGCGCTGCACCTGCGCCTGTTCGGCGAAGACCGTGCGCCGCGCAGCGGGCCGCTGGACCTGGAGCGGCTGGACGGCTATATCGGCGATCACCTGTCCCGGCGCATCACCGTGGCTGAACTGGCCCAGGTCGCCTGCCTGAGCCCCAGTCACTTCCATGCGCAGTTCAAGGATCGCGTCGGCCTCACGCCGCACCAGTACCTGCTGCGCCAGCGGCTCGACCGCGCCGCGCGCCTGCTGCGGGAAACCGACCTGCCGTTGGTCGGCGTGGCCGGCGAATGCGGCTTCTCCAGCCAGAGCGCGCTGACCACCGCGATGCGCCGATACCTCGGCTTGACCCCGGGCAGCCTGCGCCGCTGCTGAATCCGCTAGCCTTCGCATCCTGGATTGCTGATCGAACGGTCAGCTGCCGACCTTTGGGTGCTGGAGTCTTTTGCAAGAACTCCAGAGCTTTCAGCAAGAAATTCGTTGGGTGCAACCCATAGAGTCCGCCCACCGCGTTGCTGGTGCTCCAAGGTGCAACCCGGTCAAGCCAAGAACAACAGCCAGCTCGATACGCGGGAGGGGCAGCATGCCCATCACCGGTTTTGTCTTTGCCTGTAGCGCGCCTGCACCTGGCTGCGCCACTCCCTCCACGGCCCGGCCCGCAGCGCCCGCCCGTGGTCCTGCGCCGTCCGCCCTCGGACCAGCGGCGCCATTCGCTTCGATGCTTTCTGTACAATCCGCGCCCTCGCGCACCGGCTACCCCCTGCCGCACCTCCATGCGCGCGTGAACCCAGTTTCGAATCGCTCCGGCAAGCAGTGCTGCCCGTCCACGGGACGGCGCGCCAGGTATTGCCGCAGTGCTGGCGCCCGTTCCGGCGCCTGATGGATCACCGGGCCCAGCCCGGGAAACGGCCCGCACCTCGCTTACCGGCGAAGGCGGGACGGAGGTCGCCGTGGTGAGACGGTGGCTGCAGGAAGACGCCAGCAAGGACGAGGGCGTGCCTGCGTCGGGATGCGTAGCGGTTCGGTGCCGGTTTGGTGCCACGCGCAACCCGGTTTGCCTGTGAGCAAGCGCTAACCGGTCGGCGTCAACCACGCCGGCTGCCAGTCAAGGGGCCGCGATACCCCGCGGTCCCGGATAAAAACAAGCTGTAGGGGAGTCCCCATGAGCGTCAACACGCCAACACTGATCACCTTCGTGATCTACATCGCGGCCATGGTTCTGATCGGCCTGGCTGCCTATCGTTCGACCAACAACTTCTCCGACTACATCCTCGGTGGCCGCAGCCTCGGCAGCTTCGTCACCGCGCTGTCGGCCGGTGCCTCGGACATGAGCGGCTGGCTGCTGATGGGGCTGCCGGGTGCCATCTACCTGTCGGGCATCTCGGAAAGCTGGATCGCCATTGGCCTGATCTGCGGCGCCTACCTGAACTGGCTGTTCGTCGCCGGTCGCCTGCGTGTGCACACCGAGCACAACGGCAACGCCCTGACGCTGCCGGACTATTTCAGCACCCGCTTCGAGGACAACAGCCGCATCCTGCGCGTCATCTCCGCGCTGGTGATCCTGGTGTTCTTCACCATCTACTGCGCCTCCGGCATCGTCGCCGGCGCCCGCCTGTTCGAAAGCACCTTCGGCATGTCCTACGAGACCGCCCTGTGGGCCGGTGCCGCCGCGACCATCGCCTACACCTTCGTCGGTGGCTTCCTGGCGGTGAGCTGGACCGACACCGTGCAGGCTTCGCTGATGATCTTCGCGCTGATCCTCACGCCGATCTTCGTGCTGCTCGCCACCGGCGGTATCGACCCGGCCTTCGCCGCCATCGAGCTGAAGGACGCCGCGAACTTCGACATGTTCAAGGGCGCTTCCTTCGTCGGCGTACTGTCGCTGATGGCCTGGGGCCTGGGCTACTTCGGCCAGCCGCACATCCTGGCGCGCTTCATGGCCGCTGACTCGGTCAAGTCGATCCCGGCTGCCCGCCGCATCTCCATGGCCTGGATGATTCTCTGCCTGGGCGGCGCCGTGGCCGTCGGCTTCTTCGGCATCGCCTACTTCCAGGCGCACCCGGAGCAGGCTGGCGCCGTGGGCGAGAACCACGAGCGCATCTTCATCGAGCTGGCGAAGATCCTCTTCAACCCGTGGATCGCCGGCATCCTGCTGTCCGCCATCCTCGCCGCGGTGATGAGCACCCTGAGCTGCCAGCTGCTGGTGTGCTCCTCGGCGCTGACCGAAGACTTCTACAAGGCCTTCCTGCGCAAGAACGCCAGCCAGCTGGAGCTGGTGTGGGTCGGTCGTGCCATGGTGCTGCTGGTGGCGCTGGTGTCCATCGCCCTGGCCGCCAACCCGGAAAACCGCGTCCTGGGCCTGGTGTCCTACGCCTGGGCCGGCTTCGGTGCCGCCTTCGGTCCGCTGGTGCTGTTCTCCGTGCTGTGGAAGGGCATGACCCGCAACGGCGCGCTGGCCGGCATCATCGTCGGTGCGGTCACCGTGATCGTCTGGAAGCAGTTCGGCTGGCTCGGCCTGTACGAGATCATCCCGGGCTTCATCCTCTCCAGCGTTTCCATCGTGATCTTCAGCCTGCTCGGCTCCGCGCCATCCAAGGCGATGATCCAGCGCTTCGAGGAAGCCGAGGCGGAATACGCCGAAGCCACTCAGTCGACCGGCACTGCCGTGACCAGCCGCTGAGTCTTCGCTGAATGAAAAAGGCCGCGCTCCGTGAGGGGCGCGGCCTTTTTCGTTGGGGTGTCCGGTGATGTGCTTCGCGCTGACCGGATGCGCTCTTGTAGGATGGCGTGGAGCGAAGCGATACCCATCATTCGCAGCGCCGGCAGCATGGGTATCGCTCCGCTCCACCCATCCTACGCTGGAGCTCCCTGGAGCGTTGGAGTGTCAGCTGGATGCGTGCCCGCCGCTCATCGCCGCCGCAAAGCGCCAGCAGGCGAACAGGCACAGCAGCAGGCCGACCACCGCCAGCGCGCCGCCGACGTAGCCGATCCACTCCAGCCCCATGCCTACCGCCACGCGGCTGCCCAGCAACGCGCCGCCGCCGATGCCGACGTTGTACAGGCCGGAAAACATCGCCATGGCCACGTCGGTGGCGTCATGGGCCAGTTGCAGCACCTTGGCCTGCAGCGCCAGGCCGAAGCAGAGGATCGCCGCGCCCCAGAACAGGCTCAGCCCCAGCAATGCCGTGGGCGAATGGGCCAGCGGCATCAGCAGCAGGAGCGAGCCGCCGAGCACGGCGATGGCCAGGCACGGGAAGGCGCGGGGGAAACGCTCGCTGTAGCGGCTGAAGAGGATCGAGCCGAACATCCCGGCGCCGCCGAACAGCAGCAGGAGCAGGGTGGTCTTGTGGCTGTCCAGTGCGGCGACCTCGCGGGCGAACGGCTCGATGTAGCTGTAGGCGGTGAACTGCGCAGTGATCACCAGCACGGTGAGTACGTACATCGACACCAGCGCCGGGCGGCGCAACAGCAGCGGCAGGCTGCGCAGCGAGCCGGAGTTCTGGCTCGGCAGCAGCGGCAGCGCGCGGGCCAGCCAGAGCACCACGACCACCGAGACGCCGGCAATCGCCAGGAAGGTGGTGCGCCAGCCCATCGCTTCGCCCAGCACGCGGCCCAGCGGGATGCCCAGCACCATCGCCAGGATGGTCCCGGTGGCCAGCAGGCCGAGGGCTTTCGCCTGTTGGCCCGGCGGCGCCACACGCACCGCGAGCGACGCGGTGATCGACCAGAACACCGCGTGGGCGAAGGCGATGCCGAAGCGGCTGATCATCAGCACCGTGAAGTTCCAGGCGAAGCCCGAGAGCACGTGGCTGACGATGAACAGGCAGAAGATCACCACCAGCAGGCGCCGGCGTTCCATGTTGCGGGTCAGCTGCATCAGCGGCAGCGAGGCCAGCGACACGACCCAGGCGTAGAGCGTGAGCATCAGCCCGGTCTGTTCGGGCCGCATGTCGAAGCTCGCGCCGATGTCGCTGAGCAGGCCCACCGGGACGAACTCGGTGGTGTTGAAGATGAAGGCGGCGATGGCCAGGGCAATGACGTTCAGCCAACTGCCGGAGCGGGTTTCTTGCACGGTGGTCATGGGAATCCTGAGGTGAAGTGGGGCTCAGGCCGTGCCTGCGGATCACGCGAAAGGCGTGTCCCTGGCAAAGAAGAATTGTTGTTGCGGCGGGCCTGATTCTACCCACGGGTTGCCCATCGCGCACGGCGAATGCCGCCCTGCGCGGGCGCAGCGGCAGGCTCAGGCGGCGTTGTCGATCAGCGGGTCGGCGGCTTGCGCGGCTTCCTCGGCCAGCCAGTCGAGGAACGCGCGGACCGGCGGGTGACGCTCGCGGCCCGGCACGCAGAGCGCGGTGTAACGGGCGCCGGGCACGTTGATGTCGGGGCGGTAGGGCACCAGCAGGCCTTTCTCCACGCTCTCGGACACCAGCAGCGAACTGGCCAGCACCAGCCCCTGCCCGGCGATGGCCGCCTGCAGGGCGTAGAACTCCTCGTCGTATTCGCGCTGCACTGCCTGGGCCAGCAGGCATTGCTCGCCGGCCACCTGGCACCAGGCCTTCCAGCCGCGCTCGTAGAGCTCGGAGTTGTGCCAGCGCACGCTGATCATCTCCGCTACTTCCACATCGGCGGTGGCCACCAGTGCCGGCGCGCCATAGACGGCGAAGCGCTCCGCCAGCAGGAACTGGCTGTGCATGCGCGGGTAGTCGCCGAAGCCGTAGCGGATCGCCAGGTCGACGCTGGCGTCCTGCTGCAGGTCGAGCAGTTCGCACTGGCTGTCCAGGCGCAGGCGGATGTGCGGGTAGCGCGCGTAGAAGCGCCCCAGGCGCGGCACCAGCCACAGCGCGGCGAAGGCCGGGGTGGTGGAGATCGTCAGACTGCTGGCGCTGCGCTGCGGGCGCAGGCTGTCCACCGATTGCGATACCTCCAGTAGCGCGCCATGCAGGCTGCGGAACAGCCGCTCACCGGCTTCGGTCAGGCGCACCTGGCGTGGCAGGCGCTCGAACAGCGGCAGGCCCAACCATTCCTCCAGCGCGCGCACCTGGTGGGACACCGCCGTGGGCGTGACGGCGAGCTCCTGGGCGGCGGCCTTGAAGCTCAGCTGGCGCGCGGCGGATTCGAAGGTGCGCAGGGCGGGAAGCGGCAGGTTGGCGAACATGGTGCGCTCCATGGATGAGTTGAATTCATCTGGAAGGAAATCCCCTCAGTTGTCCGGCCATACGGCTGGAAATAGCTTAGGCGGCAACAGGAGGCCAATCAGGACTTCCGCAGTGTACACCTTCAGCAAGGAACGACAGATGAACAGGATTCTCGCCATTCACGCCAGCCCCCGCGCCGACCGCTCGCATTCCCGTCGCCTGGCCGAGGGCTTTCTCGCCGCGCTGCCGCAGGCGCAACTCACCCGCCGCGAGGTCGGCCGTGCCGATCTGCCCCACGTCAGCGAAGGCTTCATCGCCGCCGCCTTCCACCCGCAGCGAGAGCATCGCCCGGCCGAGTTGCAGGCCGAGCTGGCGCTGAGCGAGGAGCTGGTGAATGAACTGCTCGCCCACGACCTGCTGGTGATCTCCACGCCCATGTACAACTTCAGCGTGCCCAGCGGGCTGAAGGCCTGGGTCGACCAGATCGTCCGCATCGGCCGCACCTTCGACCTGCACCTGAAGGACGGCGAGGCGGAATACGAACCGCTGCTCAAGGGGCGCAAGGCGCTGATCGTCACCAGCCGCGGCGGCGCCGGCATGGGGCCGGGCGGCGAGCTGGAATGGATGAACCACGCCGATACCTGGCTGCGTGTGGCGCTGGGTTTCCTCGGCATCGAGGACGTGCAGGTGATCGCCGCGGAGGGCGAGGAGGGCAATCCCGAAGCCTTCCGCGCTTCCTATCAACAGGCCGAGCAGGCCCTGGCCGATCTCGCCGAGAGCGAGTGGGCGCGTGCGTGATGGCCTGGGCGATGCTGATGGTGGCGGCGGTGTTCGAGGTGATGTTCGCGGTGTCGATGAAGTACGCCGAAGGCTTCACCCGACCGCTGCCGACCGTGGTGACGGTGGTCGCGGTGATCGGCGGGATCTTCTTCCTCACCCTGGCGATGCGCCAGTTGCCGGTGAGCATCGCCTATCCGGTCTGGACGGCCATCGGCACGCTGGGGACGGTATTCTTCGGCTTCGTTCTGCTGGGCGAGGCGCTGACCCTGACCAAGCTGGCGTCGGTCGCCCTGATCGTGGCGGGCGTGGCCGGGTTGCGGGCCTGATCGCCGGTGGCTGATGCTTGATGGTAAGGTGCCGCGCATTCTCCACGACGGCACCGAAGATGAACGACAAACCGAAGAACCCGCTGCATGGCGTGACCCTGGAAGCCATCCTCAACCAGCTGGTGGCGCAGTACGGCTGGGACGGACTGGCCAAGCGCATCGACGTGCGCTGCTTCAAGAACGACCCGAGCATCAAGTCCAGCCTGACCTTCCTGCGCCGCACGCCGTGGGCGCGGGAGCAGGTCGAGGCGCTGTACGTGAAGAGCGTGCAGAGTATCTGATGGCGGGGCGTGCGTAGGGGGCGGCCGGCGAGCACGGAGATTTTGTAGGAGCGCCGGTGTATGCGATCTACGACAGTCCCGCCTCCTGGCTCAGCGCCAACTCACCCGCAGATTGTCCAGCCGCTCCTGGCAGCCGGTGCTGATCCCCGGTTCCAGGTAGCTGGTCAGCAGCGGCGCCATGCCCTTGAGCACCTGCACCGGTAGCGCCGAGGTGAACTTGAAGCCGTCCGACTCGCTGCCCGCCACGTAGGCGGTGAGCGTGCCGAAGTGGCGCGGGCCGATGTAGAAGACGAAGGTCGCCGTGCGGTTCATCGCCTTCGAACTCTTCACCCAGCCACTGCGGGTGACGCTCTCGATGCGGTTGTCGCCGGTGCCGGTCTTGCCGCCCATCACCAGTGCATTGCCATCAGCCAGCTTGAAGGTGCCGGACAGACGCCGCGCAGTGCCCGCATCCACCACCTGGGATAGCGCCGTGCGCAGGGCCTGGGCCACTTCCGAGCGCATCACCTGGCGGCCATTGCCGGATTCCGGGCCGAGGGTGACTTCATAGGGCGTGGCGGCGGCGAAGTGCAGGCTGTCGATGCGCAGGGTCGGCAGGCGCACGCCATCGTTGAGGATGATCCCCATCAGCTCCGCCAGCGCCGCCGGGCGGTCGCCCGAGCTGCCCAGCGCGGTGGCCAGCGATGGCACCAGGTGGTCGAACGGGTAGCCCAGGCGCCTCCACTGTTCATGCAGGTCGAGGAAGGCTTCCACCTCCAGCATGATGCGGATGCGCTTGTCGCGGGCGTACTTGTGCCGCGACTTGAACAGCCAGCCATAGACTTCCTTGCGCTCGGCGCTGCTGGCGGCCACGGCGTCGGCGAAGGTCGCTGCCGGCTGGCGTTGCAGGTAGCCCAGCAGCCAGAGTTCCAGCGGGTGCACGCGGGCCACGTAGCCCTGGTCGTTGAGGTTGAAGGCGCCCGGCCCGTAGCGGGTGTAGAGGTCCTCGATGCGCTTGTCGGTGAGCTTGTCGCCGGCGTACTTGCCCTGCTTCAGGCGATCCTGCAGGAAGGCGGCGAAGGTCGGGACATCCGCCTGCGGCTGCAGGTAGCGGTGGATCGCCGCCAGCCGCACCGGCCAGGCGCGCAGGCCGTCGAGGAAGGTGCTCAGGCGCGCGTCGTTGTCCTTGCCCTTGTACTTCTGCCAGAAGCGCAGCAGGTAGACCTGGCTTTCCTTGTCGACGAAGCGGTCGAGGTAGTCCTGCCGGCGCGGGTCCTTGTCGTCGGCGAGCACGGCGACCTTGCTGCCCTCGTTGGCGTAGATGTCGTGACGCACCAGGTCGCGCAGCAGGCGCACGAAGGGCAGGTTGATCGACTCGCGCAGGGCATCCTGCAGGGTCGGGATGCGGCCGTTGTCTTCCTTGCGGAAGTTGCTGAAGGTGTGGATGCCGCCGCCGGTGAAGAAGCTCTCGTAGGGGCTGGCGGAATACTTGCGCTGCAGCGCGGCGGCGAGCATGTCCGGCAGGTCGCGGTCCTTGGCGGTGATCAGGTAGTCGATGGACCAGCGGGTAAGGAAATCCAGCGGCTCCACCGGCACCTTCTTCAGCTCCGCCACGCTCATCGGCGCGTACAGCTGGTGCAGGTCGGCGATGGTTTCCAGGTAGGTGGAAAGCACGCGCAGCTTGGCGGTGGAGCCCAGTTCCAGCTTGCTGCCTTCGTTGATGTCAAAGGGTTGCTCGGTGCTGTCGGTCTGCACGCGCACGCGGTTGCCGCTGGGAGTGCGCTCGAAGAGGGTGAAGCTGTAGCGCACGTCTTTGGTCTTGTCCTTGGACAGCAGGTGCTCGCCGAACAGGCCGATCTGCTCGGCGAATTCCGGGTCGGACAGATGCCGCAGGTAACCGGTGACCTGCTCCTGCAACTCATGCTGCAGGGTGGTGGTGAAGCTCATGTCGAAGCGGTCGAGGTCATACAGCGGCACATCGAGCATGCCGGCCAGGCGGGTGCGGGCCAGACCGATGCCCTTGTTGTTCTCCAGCGGGGTGAAGCTCGGCTCGCTGCGTGGATCGCGGAACGTCAGCTTCTGCTTGAGTGCGGCGTCGCGCAGTTCGGGGGCGATCACGTTGTTCTGCGCCAGCAGGCGCAGGTAGCTGTCGGTCAGCACGGCGAGCTGTTCTCGGCCGCGCGCCAGGTACCAGGACGGCCGGCGGTGGGCGATCATCAGTGACACCACCTGGCGCAGCGCCTTGCCCTGGGCGGCCAGTTCGGCGCCGGAGCCGGGCGGGGCGTTGAGCAGCTTGTTGACCTGCTGGTAGTCGGCGCCGTACCAGATCCACAGCCCGTCCGGCAGGCCACTGACTTCGCCGTAACCGGGCTGCGCCGAAAGCGGCACGGAGTTCAGGTAGGTGAGGGCGACGTTGCGCCGCGCGGCCATATTCTCCGCGCCGTTCTGGTAGGTGCGCACGCTGGCCGAAGCCATCTGCCGCAGCTTGTCGGTGATGGAGTTGGTGCGGCCATCCTCGGAGTGGCGGTACTTCTCGATCTGCGTGGCGAGGGTGCTGCCGCCGGGCGCGTGGTTGCCCAGACCGACCAGCTTGCCCACCTGCGCCACCGAAGCCTGGGTGAAGCGGCTCCAGTCGATGGCCGGGTTCAGGTAGGGACGGTCGGGGTCCAGCAGGTCGCGGTTCTCGATGTACAGCAGGCTGTTGACGATGGCCGGCGAGATGCTCTCGAAGTTGGCGTAGAGCCGCTGCGGGTAGCGGAAGTTGTAGATCGGCAGGCCGCGGCAGTCGGCGATGTCGACGCCGGCCTGGGCCTTCTCCGGGTAGGGCGGGAACATGCCGTGACTGGTGTACTGCATCAGCGGATCGGAGAAGCGCGCCTGGCTCAGGGTGACGAAATTGCGCTCGTGCAGGCGGCCGAGGAAGCTCGGCAGCTGCTGGTAACCCAGGCGCCGGTCGAAGGGGCCGCCCTGGGGATAGACCACGTCGCCGGTGCCGCCCTGTTCCAGGCTCCAGGTCAGCCCGGTGGCGTAGCGTGCCAGCTCGCGCGCCTGCAGCTTGGAGGTGCGCGCTTCATAGAGCAGCGCCGCGCCCATGGCGGCCAGCAACGGCAGGAGAAACAGGAAGAGGATGAGGAAACGGTGGTGATGCACTTTCTGCGGGGAAAGGCCGGGCCCCAGACTTCCCGGTTGACCTGCCACTTGCGTACCGGAATGCTTCGAGTTGCCCATCTTCACGCCCCGCCCTTGCTTGTACGACAGCCCAGGTAGCGGACTCCGCCCACGTGATGGCCGGCGCCATCCTGGCGCCGCGAAACCCGCTTCCCCCGCGGCTTTCCTAACTTCCAGCGTAGTCGGCGGCAAAAAAACTGCGCACCGGCTGGCACCGTTCATGGCCGTGCGGATTGATTTGCCGACGGCCAGCAGGTGCAATGTACTGACTTCGACAGGAACCCTTGCCCATGCGTTCGCCTTTTCTGCCTTGCAGCCTGCCCCGTGTTCTGCCTCTGGCCGCGCTGCTGCTGGCGTCCTTGAGCGCCCAGGCGGCGCCCATGCCGTTCTACCGCTGGCAGAGCAAGCTCGATGGCGCCTACACCTGCCAGCAGACGTCGCCGGGCAGTGGCTGGCAGAAGATCGGCGGGCCGTTCCGTGACGCCGGCTGCCGTGAAGCGCTGCCGCAGACGCCGCCACCCAAGGGGTTGGCGGTGCCCAAGGTGTTGAAGGGGCAGTAGTTACAGTTTCTGGGGGCGTTGTACCGGGACATTGGGTGCCGACGTTTCCCCCTCACCCCAGCCCTGGCTGCGCGCCCCGCTCCTGAGGGAGAGGGAGCAGATTGTGCCGGCTGATGCTGTGGTTTCATCCTGCACGAACGGTCCCCTCTCCCTCTGGGAGAGGGTTAGGGTGAGGGACGCCCGGGCGCCGGAGTATCACCGTAGGAGCAGATTCCTCCGCCATCATTTCACCCACGCACGGAGCTCACCATGACCGATCACGACGCCCGAATCCGCCAGAGCTGGCAGACCAACGCCGATGCCTGGACCCGTGCGGTGCGCGAGCAGCGTATCGAAAGCCGGCGGCTGGTCACTGACGCGGCGATCCTCGGCGCCATCGCCGATGGCCCGGCGCGGCGCGTGCTCGATATCGGCTGCGGCGAAGGCTGGTTGTGTCGCGCGCTGGCGCAGCGGCGCAGCGAGTGCGTCGGCGTGGATGCCTCGGCGCCGCTGATCGATTCGGCGCAGGCGGCAGACGAGGGGCGCTTCGAGGTGATGGATTACGTGGCGCTGATCGAGTCCGGCAGCAGCCTGGGCCAGTTCGACGTGCTGGTCTGCAACTTCGCGCTACTCGATGAGTCCATCGCGCCGTTGCTCGGCGCATTGCCTGAGCGGCTCAACCCCGGCGGGCGGCTGCTGATCCAGACCGTTCACCCCTGGACCGCCTGCGGCGACGAGCCCTATGCCGATGGCTGGCGCCTGGAAACCTTCGCCGCATTCGGTGGCGAGTTCCGCTCACCGATGCCCTGGTTCTTCCGCACCCTGGAGTCCTGGCTGGCGCTGCTGGCCGCCAGCGGCTGGCGTTTGCGGCAGCTGCGCGAACCGCGCCATCCGGGCACCGGCCAGGCCTGCTCGCTGTTGCTGGAACTGCAGCCGCTGGCGGGCTGAACCGCTCTGAAACGGCGCTGGCCGGGCGCGTGGATGTGGCGATACGCCGCTATTCCTTTGGTCACATTGCACCTTGGTGGTGCAGACGTTTCCTACACACTTGTGTAACACTCGCCCGCGACCTCAGCCGTGGTCCTCCCGCAATGCCCACGTCCGCTTCACAAGAGCGGGCAGCCTCTTCCGGTGTGCCGTCCTGGAACTGCCAGACACTTCTCTCTCCGTGCCTCCCGGCGCGGTGGCGAAGCCTTTCCGGTGGTTCCGCACCCTGACTGCACTCAGAGTCCGCAGCTGATTACTCCCAAGAACAAAATGAGGTTGCATCACCATGTCGTCCCACGATCTCCAAAGGGATCTCAACGAGCGGCACATCCGTCTCATGGCCCTGGGCGCCTGCATCGGCGTCGGCCTGTTCCTCGGCTCCGCCAAGGCCATCCTGATGGCCGGCCCGGCCATCATGCTCTCCTACATCATCGGCGGTCTCGCCATCCTCGTGATCATGCGCGCCCTCGGCGAGATGGCTGTGCACAATCCGGTGGCCGGCTCCTTCGCCCGCTACGCGCAGGACTACCTCGGCCCGCTGGCCGGCTACCTGACCGGCTGGAACTACTGGTTCCTCTGGCTGGTGACCTGCGTCGCGGAAATCACCGCGGTGGCCATCTACATGGGCATCTGGTTCCCTGACGTGCCACGCTGGATCTGGGCGCTGGCCGCGCTGGCGAGCATGGGCACCATCAACCTCATCGCCGTGCGCGCTTTCGGTGAATTCGAGTTCTGGTTCGCGCTGATCAAGATCGTCACCATCGTCGCCATGATCCTGGCCGGCGCCGGCATGATCTTCTTCGGCCTGGGCAACGGTGGCATTGCCACCGGCATCTCCAACCTGTGGAGCAACGGCGGCTTCATGCCCCACGGCATCACCGGCGTGCTGATGTCGCTGCAGATGGTGATGTTCGCCTACCTGGGCGTGGAGATGATCGGCCTCACCGCCGGTGAAGCGAAGAACCCGCAGAAGACCATCCCCGGTGCGATCAACTCGGTGTTCTGGCGCATCCTGCTGTTCTACGTGGGCGCGCTGTTCGTGATCATGTCGATCTACCCGTGGAACGAGATCGGCACCCAGGGCAGCCCCTTCGTGATGACCTTCGAGCGCATGGGCATCAAGACCGCCGCCGGCATCATCAACTTCGTGGTGATCACCGCCGCGCTGTCGTCCTGCAACGGTGGCATCTTCAGCACCGGCCGCATGCTCTACAGCCTCGCCCAGCATGGCCAGGCCCCGGCCGTGTTCGCCAAGACCTCGAAGGGCGGCGTGCCGCGCAATGCGCTGCTGCTGTCGATCTTCGCGCTGCTGCTGGGCGTGCTGCTGAACTATCTGGTACCCGAGAAGGTGTTCACCTGGGTGACCTCCATCGCCACCTTCGGTGCGATCTGGACCTGGGCGATGATCCTGCTGGCGCAGCTGAAGTTCCGCCGCGGCCTCTCCGCCGCCGAAGCCGGCAAGCTGCAGTTCAGGATGTGGCTGTACCCGCTCAGCTCCTACCTCGCCATGGCCTTCCTGGTGCTGGTGGTGGTGCTCATGGCCTTCTTCGAGGACACCCGCATCGCGCTGTACATCGGCCCGGCGTTCCTGGTGCTGCTGACGGTGCTGTACTACGCGCTGAACCTTGCTCCTAAAAATCTGGCTCCGAAAGAGCAGGGCAGCGTCGCCAGCCGTGCCTGATGCGCGGTTGAGCGAATGAAAAAAGGGCCTCTGCGGAGGCCCTTTTTTTTCGTGCCGAATCAGGCGCTGGGCAGGCTGCCGGCCATGCGGGTCAGGCTGCGGTCGAACTCGGTGATCTCCAGTTGCAGGCCGACGGGGCGTTTTTCGATGAGCGCGGCGAGGGTCTGCTCGGCGGTGGCGAACAGCGTGTCGACGATGCGCTGGCGCAACTCCTCCGGGCGGCCGGGGGCGATGCGGACCTGGATATTGATGAAGGCTTCGTTCTTAGCGTTCGCGCCCACCTGGTATTCCCCGATGGAGCGGGCGAAGGTGCGCAGGCCGTTGACGGGGAACACACCGAGACTCTGCGCGGCTTCGTGGAGTTTCTGTGGAAGGCCGAGTGGCGTGAGGTCGTCGGTGAGGTTGGCGGTGTAGTCGATGGCGATGTGGGGCATGGGGAATATCCGGCATCCGTGATGCCGTTCATCCTAGGGAGATGAGCTCACGGCGGATATGCGGGTGACTACGTATCCGATGGTGCTGATCTGTAGAAACGCCCGCGCGCGATTGGCGTTTTCATCCAAATCGAACTTACGGGTGAAGTACCAACGTAGGATGGGTGGAGCTTGCGATACCCATGCTGCTTCGGTGCGCGGTAAGCGATGGGTATCGCTGCGCTCCACACCATCCTACAAAGCAGTTTTCCTGCATCCGCCGCAGAGGGCGGCAAGATCGTAGGGCGGAAAACGCGCCAGCGTTATCCGCCGTCATGGTATCGGCGGATAACCCGTTCCGGGTTATGCGCCCTGCGTGCTGGAACCTCAGGCCGCCAGCAACGGCGGCATCGGGCAATCCAGGATATCCGCCACCGCGCGCATCAGTTCCGCCTCGCCGGTGCTGATGCGCCCGTCGTGTTCGATGCAGCGCGCCAGCGCCTTGAGCAGTTGCGGCTTCTGCAGCGGCCTGAGTTGCTCCAGTTTCTTCAGGGCGCCTTCCAGGTCGCGCAGGCTGCCTTCCGCCGGCATGGGACGAGGCGGGAAGGGTAGACCGTTCCAGGCATCGAAGAATGCCTGTGCGGTTTCCGCATCGCTGGTTTCACAGACGCGGGCGAGGAAGGCCAGCAGCGTCGCGGACTCTTCGGCAAGCTCCGCCAGCGCCACATTGCCGATCTTCCCGCTGCCCGGTCGCAGGTTGCGTTCGACGATGCGCAGCAGGGTCCACTCCAGCAGTTTCACCTTGCCGTCCAGCTTGATCAGCAGCGCCATGTTCTCGCGCAGGGCGAGGAAGGCCTTGGCGTCCAGCTGCTTGAGTGCCGGCATCGCCAGGTCCAGCAAGGGCAGGCGCTGGCCGGGGTCGAGCCGCAGCAACGACTCTTCCAGCAGGTCCAGTTGCAGCGCCAGGCTCAGGTTCAGGCGCTGCTTGATTGCTTCCAGTTGGCGCGCACGCAGGCCGGGTTCGTTGTCCAGCAGCAGGCCGTAGATCAGTGCCTCGGCACCTTCGCTGTCATGGGCGGCGCGCTGCAGGCGCTCATCCAGACGTTGCAGGGTGCTGCGCGCTTCCAGCAGGTGCGCGGCAGTCGGCGCGCCCACGGCAGTCACGGCCATTTCCACGGCGCTGGGCTGGTAAGGCTGGCCGGTGACGGCGGCAGTCCAGGCCTCCTGGTTCATCAGCGCCACGTCCAGGCGCGGCTCGAATTTCGGGTAGCGGCCATCCCAGCCCGGATCGACGCGGCGGATGCGATCCTTCAGCGGTGGGTGGGTGTCGAACCAGCTGCTGCCCACGCCGTCGCCGAAGTACATATGGCTGAACTCGGCCGCGCGTGGCGCACTGAGCAGGGCGCCCAGCGGGTTGCCGCCGATCTTCTTGAGCGCGCCGGCGATGGTCGAGGGATCGCGGGTGAACTGCACCGCCGAGGCGTCGGCCAGGTACTCGCGCTGGCGGCTCACCGACGCCTTGATCAGCTGGCCGAAGAAGGTGCCGACATAGCCCAGCACATAGAGCACCACGCCGGCGCCGATCACCAGCAACACCACGCTGCCGCCGCCGTTCTTGTCGTTGCTGCTGCTCCGGCTGCTGACCCGGATGCCGGTGCTGGTTTCGCTCCAGCCGCGCAGCAGCATCCCGCCGATCAGGCCGAGCAGGAGCATGCCGTGGAGCAGGGCGGTCAGCCGCGTGTTGAGCAGCATGTCACCGTGGTGGATATGGCTGAATTCGTGGGCGATCACGCCCTGCAGCTCGTTGCGGTCGAGCTGCTCGATGGCGCCACGGGTAATGCCGATCACCGCGTCGCGTGGCGTCAGCCCGGCGGCGAAGGCGTTGATCGAGCCATCTTCCAGCACGTACACCGGCGGCACTGGCGAGCCAGAGGCGAGTGCCATTTCCTCGACGACGTTGAGCAGACGGCGTTCATCGGCGTTGCCGGCGCTGAGGTTGAGCAGGCGACCGCCGAGACTCTCGGCCACCACCTTGCCGCCTGCGCTCAACTGCACCTGCTTGTACAGCGCGCCGAGCACGACCACGCCGATGATCACGGCGGCCACCGACAGGTACAGCTCCGGGTCGGGCAGGGAGGCGCGGGAGGTCAGGTGCAGCGCCGGCTCACCCAGGTGACGCCAGAGCCAGCCCAGGGCGAAGCTGGTGATGGTGACCAGGCAGATCACCGCGACGGTCAGCAGCAGGACCAGTCGCCCGGTCTGCTTGCGGGCGCGGTCCTGGTGTTCGAAGAAGTTCATCGCGCGTCCTGCGCCAGGGTTTTAGAAGGCGACTTTCGGCGCGGCCTGGATGGCCTTGCTGTCCTCGAACTCCAGCAGGCTGGCGTCCTTGCTGTGGCCGTAGGTGGTGGCCAGGAAGTTGGCGGGGAACGACTGGCGGTAGGTGTTGTACTCCATCACCGCATCGTTGTAGGCCTGGCGGGCGAAGGCGACCTTGTTCTCGGTGCTCGACAGCTCCTCGCTGACCTGCTGCAGGTTCTGCGAGGCCTTGAGGTCCGGGTAGGCTTCCAGGGTCACGTTCAGGCGACCCATGGCACCGCCCAGGGCGTTCTCGGCGGCGGCCAGTTGCGCCATGCGGCCGGCGTCGCCGGGTTGTTCGGAAGCGGCTTTCAGACCGGCCACCGCCGCGTTACGGGCGGCAATCACCGCTTCCAGGGTCTCGCGTTCGTGCTTGAGGTAGGCCTTGGCGGTTTCCACCAGATTGGGGATCAGGTCGTAGCGGCGCTTGAGCTGCACCTCGATCTGCGCGAAGGCGTTCTGGTAGCGGTTGCGCAGCGCCACCAGGCGGTTGAACACGCTGATCAGCAGGAAGATGGCGCCAGCGATGATGGCGAGGGTGATGATCGAGGAAACGCTCATGGGATGTCCTTATCGGCAGGCGATCGAGCGTCGATCATAGCGGAAAGCCAGCAAAGCGGGCCTTATCCTTTTCCCGATACTTTGGGCTGATCGTGCTTTTGTTCTGAGCGAGCACGGCCTGCCTGGTGCCCCTGTAGGTGCGCGCCATGCGCGCGTTCGCGGGCATGGCCCGCTCCTACAGGAGAGTCACCTGTCTCAGCAAATCAGCGATTCAGGTACTCGGCGGTGGACACCACCTCGGCGTAGGCGAAAGCCAGGGACGCCATGTAGGACGCGTGTACCTGGGCTGCCGGAACCTTCACGCCATTGAACTCCAGGTCCAGGGTGGCGCAGGCGTCGTGCAGCACGGTCACCGGGTAGCCGAAGTCGGCGGCGGCGCGCACTGCGCCATCCACGCACATGTGGCTCATGTGGCCGACCACCACCAGCGATTCTACGCCGTGCTGGTCGAGGATGGCCTTCAGGTCGGTGTCGCGGAACGAGTTGACGAAGTGCTTGAGCACCACCGGCTCGCCAGGCAGATTGGCGACCTTTGCGTGGATCTTCGCGCCGTCGCTGCCGGGGGCGAAGAACGGAGCATCGGCGCTTTCGAATTCGTGGCGCACGTGCACCACCAGATCACCGCGCTCGCGGAAGGCGGCCAGTACCTTGGCAGCCTGGTCGGCGGCGGCTTCGATGCCGACCAGTGGCCACTTGCCGGAAGGGAAGTAGTCGTTCTGGATATCCACTAGGATGAGCGCTTGCTTGGCCATTTCCGAAGTCCTTCTTGAACGTTGAGTGGTGAGGAAGTGGGACCAGTATGGTTCGCCGCGCGCCGCGCGGGGATCAGGCGGAACGACAATAACCGGGGGAAAACTGACAATGGTTGCGGAACGGAGCGTCGTCGAGATCGGGTTGCTGCTCTATCCCGGTGTGCAGACGGCGGCGCTGCATGGGCTCACCGACCTGTTCGCGGTGGCCGAGCGCATCGCCGGCGAAGAAGCCGCGCAGCAGCTGCCGGCACTGCGCGTCAGCCATTGGTCCGGTGAGGACGGCGGTGAGCCGCGGCGTGTGTTCGACACGCATCCAGGCGCCGACAGTCGCTTGGTCGCCGTGCTGGTGCCGCCCTCGTTGTTCGGGCTGCCCGACGCCGCGCCACTGCGCAATCTCACCGACTGGCTCGCCGCGCGCCACGGCGAGGGCGCTATCGTCGGCTCGGTGTGCATCGGCGGCCTGCTGGTGGCCGAGGCCGGGCTGCTCGACGGCCGCAGCGCCACCGCCCACTGGAGCGGCGCCGAGGCCTTCGCCAAACGCTTCCCGCGTGTGCGGCTGGAAGCACACAAGCCGATGGTGGACGACGGCGACCTGATCACCTCCGCCGGGCTGATGGCCTGGTCGGACCTGGGCCTGCGCATCGTCGATCGCCTGCTCGGCCCGAGCATCGCCAACCGCACCGCGCGCTTCCTGGTGGTCGAACACAGCGACAGCGCCCAGCAATGCGGCAGCAATTTCGCGCCGCTGCTGGGGCATGGCGATGCCGCGATCCTCAGGGTGCAGCACTGGCTGCAGGGCAATGGCGCGGTGGACGTCAGCCTCGCTGTCATGGCCGCCCAGGCAGGGCTGGAGGAGCGCACCTTCCTGCGGCGCTTCCGCGCCGCCACCGGGCTCAAGCCCACCGAGTACTGCCAGCACCTGCGGGTGGGCAAGGCGCGCGAGCTGCTGGAGTTCACCAACGGCACGGTGGACCACATCGCCTATACGGTCGGCTACCTCGATCCGGGCTCGTTCCGTAGCACCTTCCGCAAGATCACCGGGATGGCGCCGAGCGACTACCGCAAGCGCTTCGGCGCCAAGCCAGCCGAGGTCCTGCTCAGGGACTGACCGATGGGTTGTCCGCCGCCTGCTGCAGCATCTGCGTGAGCAGCGGTGCATATTCCGCGTCGGTCATGGCCGGGTGCACCTGCAGGTGCATCAGGTCGGTCCACTGCAGCATCCAGCGCTGCACATCGAGCGGGTTCTCGGCCTCCGCGAGGCCGAAACCGAGCATGTGGCCCATGGCGTGCCAGCGGCCGACCAGCTTCACGCCGGGCGGCGGCAGGCCGCCGGTCTTGAGGAACCGTTGAATGATCCTGTCGCGGTTTTCGATGGGGATGGTCCAGTTCACCAGATAGAGCATGTCGCACCTCCGGCCCGGCTCCGGGCTTCGATGGACGCGGACCCGAACCGGCGACGCCGCCAGAGCCGCGCCGGTGTATCCCAGGCGTGACAGCCTCCGGCTGGGAGCGGCGTTCTCCCGACAGGCATAGCAGCACCCAGCGAAGCGGGAGAGGCCGCTGATCGGCAACGGGCTGGGCAGTCGATCGGCGGTCGGAGTCTGTGCCTGAGAACACCGTCCCACAACCGCCAGACTCGCGCTAATATACTTATTGAAAGACTTATATTTCTGCCTCTCCCCGCGAGGCAGCCATGAACCGGATCAACTGGACCCGAAAGGCCGTGAAGCAGCTTGGCAGGTTAAACAAGGCCGATCAGCCGGTGATCTACGACGCCGTGCAGGAACTCGCCCGGATGCCGGCGGTGCCGAACGTCAGAAGGTTGGTCAACCATGCTTACGGCTACCGTCTGCGGGTAGGCAGGTAGCGCGTCCTGTTCGATTGGGACGGCGGCATCCGCATCGTGAATATCGAAGAGGTCAGCAAGCGCGATGAGCACACGTACTAACGTGCAGATCATCAACGGGCCGGATGGCGTACCGGCCTTCGTGGTCATTCCCTACGCGGAGTACATCGCCAGTCACCCGAAGGAGGACCTGGTCCCCAATGAGGTAGTGGGCTTCATGGTCAGGGATGGGCTGACCGCTGTCGGCGCCTGGCGCCGGCACCTGGGGCTGACTCAGGCGGAAGTGGCCGAACGCATTGGCATCAGCCAGTCCGCCTATGCCCAGCAGGAAGCCGCGACCCGCCCGCGCAAGCACACGCGGGAAAAGCTCGCGAAGGCGCTGGGGATTCACGCCGACCTGCTGGATCTCTGAGCGGTCACACCCAGCGATCATTCTCCGCCGTGCGATCGCCGCCCTGGTCGCCGGTGTTCAGCACGCCGCGCGGTTCGATCAGCATCAGTTGCACCTCGTGCTCGGCATAGGGTTTGTGCTCCACCCCACGGGGTACCACGTAAAGCTCGCCGGCGCGCAGGGTCAGCGGACCGTCGCGGAAGTCGATGCGCAGCTCGCCGTCCAGCACGATGAAGGTCTCGTCGGTGTCGGCGTGGCTGTGCCAGACGAAGTCGCCCTGCAGCTTCACCACCTTGAGCTGGTAGTCGTTCATCTCGGCGATCACCCGTGGTTGCCAGGTTTCGCTGATGCGGCCGAGCTTGTCCTGCAGGTTGATCGGTTGGCGTTGGGTCACGGTGGTTGTCTCCTTGGGATCGGTCTGCCCAAACTACTGCCGGCCCCTGGAGCGGTCTTGCAGGAACTTGCGCTTCGGTGTCGCTGTTGCTGCTGGTCGCCATGCCGTAGCGGGGAGCGAAAAGCGGGCGACTATGCTCAGAGCATCGCGCTCGTTCTGCTCCGGAGACCGCCATGTCCACGCCCGCTCCCATCGCCCGCCCCAGCGTCATTCCCTGCCTGCGCTACCGCGATGCGCCCCAGGCCATCGACTGGCTGTGCGCCACCTTCGGTTTCCAGCGGCAACTGGTGGTCGCCGATGACCACGGCGGCATTGCCCACGCACAGCTGGCGCTGGCCGACAGCAGCGGGCTGGTGATGCTCGGGTCGCTGCATGACAACGAGTACGGCCGGCTGATGCGCCAGCCCGACGAGATCGGCGGCTGTACCCAGAGTATCTACGTGGTGGTGAAGGACGCCGAAGCGCTGTATCGCGCAGCAGTTGAGGCCGGCGCGCAGATCGTCATCGACATCAAGGACGAGGACTACGGCGGCCAGGGCTTCACCTGCCGTGATCCGGAAGGGCACATCTGGAGTTTCGGCACCTACGATCCCTGGCACTGATTTCGCGCTTTTGCGCCGCGCCCGCAACATCCTGCCCAACCCCCGCGCTTGACGCTTTCGTCCGCCAGGTGTTCAGATTCGCCCCGTTTCAGGTGCCCCCCGCCGCCGTGCGTGGGGTGAAACGGGAAGCCGGTGCGTCGCCCTCGTGCGATCAGTCCGGCGCTGCCCCCGCAACGGTAAGCGAGCGGAGCGTCCACTAAGCCACTGTGCTCAGGCATGGGAAGGCGGATGTTCCATGACCCTCGCAAGCCCGGAGACCGGCCTGGAACCTGTTTGGCAAACCCGCGGTGGGCGGGCGTGAGCCGGTTCCCGGGGCGCGCTCGTTCCGGGTGTCGCTGCGCCGCCTGCGAAATCCCGATTTCGAGGCGATCACCTTGCAACATTCTTCGTTCCTGTACCGGCGCGCCCTGCGCTGGACTCCCGTTCTCCCCCTCTATGTCCTGGGTGCGCACCTGTCGGCGGCGCCGCTCGACCTGGCCGATGAAGTCGTCAGCGGCCCTTCCGTGGAGTCCACCACCGTGGCCGACATGGCCCGCTACGGCAGCAAGCTGGAGGTCATCGACCGCCAGCAGATCGAACGCGCCGGCCCCAGCGCCGACATCACCCGTGTGCTGCAGATGTACGTGCCCGGCCTGTTCGTCGCGCCGAAGAACGGCCCGTTCGACTACGGCACCTACTCGCTGCTGGGCGGACGCAACGACGACACGCTGATCCTGCTGGACGGCGTGCGCCTGAACAACCGCCTCTACGGCGGCATCTACATCGACACCCTGCCGACCACCGCGGTGGAGCGCATCGAAGTGCTCAAGGGCGGCCAGGGCCTGCTGTTCGGCACCCAGGCGGTGTCCGGGGTGATCAATATCGTCACCCGCAGCGCGCGCAGCCGCGAAGCATCCGGCGAGGTGAACCTCGGCCTGGACACCTTCAAGGGCCGCAGTGGTGATGCCCGCGCCGAGAAAATCGTGCAGAACGGCCTGGGCGACCTCGGCCTGATGGCCTACGTCAGCCACAACCGCTCCGACGGCTACCAGCCCTACCGCGACCGCGACATGACCGACACGGTGAGCGACAAGCGCCGCTCCTACGACGTCAACGTGTTCGGCGCCAAGGCCATCCAGGCCATCGGCGATGCCTCGCGCCTGGAGCTGTTCTACCAGTACGCCGACGCCGAGCTGGACTTCGCCCGGCCGACCTCCAACCACCACACCAGCAACAACCGCGTGCAGCAGATCGCCACGGCGACTTTCCAGCAGAGCGTCAGCGAGGACTTCAGCTGGTTCGCCAAGACCCATATCAACGACTGGGACACTCGCTACGACCGCGTCTACAACCTGCAGGGCGGCGGTACCCAGGTACTCAACAACAACGACTACTGGGGCTTCACCGACTGGGGCGCGCAGCTCGAAGGCAAGGCGAAGCTGGCGGGCGGCCACGAACTGGTCCTGGGCAACGACAACCAGTGGTACAAGGGCCGGGACGATGTGCTGATCATCGACAACGACAAGGCCGAGTCCCACGCACTCTACGCCCAGCTGCGGCCGAACATCGAGGCGCTGCCTGACTGGCACCCGAGCCTGGGCGTGCGCCGCGAGGAAATCTCCGGCGGTGAAGGCGCCACCGTGTGGATGCTGACCTCGCTCTACGACCTCACGCAGCAGCTCAAGCTGCGCGGCCAGTTCGGCACCGCCTTCAAGCTGCCCACCGCCGAGCAGTTGTTCGTCAACGAGCCGGGCGATGAAGTCGGCAACCGCGACCTCAAGCCCGAGCGCAGCCGCAACGCCGAGCTGGGCCTGGACTACACCGGCGAGCTGTTCGAGCAGCCGTGGAGCGGCAGCGTCACGCTGTTCCGCCGCGAGATCACCGATCTCATCACCCTCGCGGGCGACCAGTGGGTGAACGGCAATGGCGAGATCACCGTGCGTGGCATGGAAGCCAACGGCCAGTGGCAGTTCGGGCGGCACTGGCAGCTTTCTGCGGACGCCACGCGCAACCTCGTGGACAGCCGCGAAGGCGTGACGGTGAACAACATCCCGCACTTCTTCGCCCGCCTGCGCCTGGGCTATGACGACAGCCTCTGGGGCGCGGGCCTTGCCACCCGCTATGTCGGTTCCATCGTCAGTGCCCAGGATGACGACTACGGCCACTACAGCGTGCTCGATGGCGACGCCTACCGCTACCTCGACGCCGCCCACGCGCACCGCCTGAGTCTGCTGCTGGAGAACCTGCTGGACCGCGACTACGCCACCGGTCGCACCAGCAACGGCATCCGCCAGGTGGACAACCTCGGCCGGCCGCGTACCGCCGAGCTGCGCTACACCTTCAGCTTCTGATGAAGGCCATCCTGCTGGTCGGCCCGCTCGCCGGAGCCCAGGGCGAGCGCCTGCACCGCGAGGTGTCGGCGCGCCTCGCCGGTGTCGAATGCATCGATACCGGCGAGGGTTTCGATTCGCTCTGGGGGCGGGTGCGCGCGCTGTTGGCGGAGGCGCGGGAGCTGTTGCTGGTCGACCTTGAACCGACCGCTGACGGTGCCTACCTCGACTGGTTGCGTGCCGAGCTGGCCGCGCTGTCGGAAGATCATCCGCAGGCGCCGCCGCCGAAAGTCACCGCGTCGGCGCTCGGCCGGCGCGGGCTGGACGCGGCGGCGGTGCTGGCGGCGATTGGTGACCCGGCGCAACAGCTGGACTGTCAGGGTGTCGGTGAAGTGCCGTCGCAGCCGGACTGGTCCGCGCCGCCGCCGCACCGGCATCACCTGTTCCTCTGTGCCGGGCCGCGCTGCGTGCGGCGTGGTGCGCTGCCGTTGTGGAAAACCCTGCGCCGCGAACTGATCCGTCTCGATCTGTACGAGAACGCTGCGGGCGCCCTGCTGACCCGCACCGGTTGCCAGTTCCCGTGCAATCGCGGGCCGTTGCTGACGGTCTATCCCGACCGTGTCTGGTATGGCCTGCGCAGTGACGAGCAGGTGTGCCGGATGGTGGCGGAGCATCTGCGCGACGGCGTGCCGGTGGCGGAGCTGCGGGTGGACGAGCCATGAGGCGCTCGCTCTTCTTGGGAGCGCGCTTGCTCGCGAGCGGGTGGAGGCAGCGTCGCTCAACTGCCGGAGGCGCTCGCGGGCATGGCCCGCTCCTGCAGGGGACGCTGCTGCTCGCATGCTTGCTTGGCACTATGACGGTCTCCGCGCAGGACTACCGCAACTGCGCCCGGACCTGGCAGATCGACCACCCGCCGCAACGCATCCTCGCCCTCAACCAGCACGCTGCCGACCTGCTGCTGGCGCTGGGCGTCGGAGAGAGGCTGATCGGCGTGGCCTACATCGATGACGATCTCGACCTGACCAAAGGAAGCTATCGGGGTGTGCCGCTGCTATCGCGTCAGTACCCGTCGGCGGAAGCGGTCTACGCGCAGCGCCCGGACCTGGTGGTGGCCGGGTTTGCCTCGGCCTTCCGGCTGGGCAACCTCTCCCGCGAGGAACTGGCCGGCCATGGCGTCGCCAGCTATCTGCTGGATGCCGGTTGTGGCGCGTGGCAGGACGATCTGTTCGCCGGTGTCGAGGCGGACCTGACGACACTGGGGGGCCTGCTCGGCGAGCAGGAGCGGGCACAGAAGCTGATCCGCCAGCAACACGCCGAACTGGCCCAGGCACGCCGCCATTTCTCCGGGAACAAACCGCTGGAAGTCTTCTACCTCGACAGCGTCAGTAATGGCCTGGAGAGCCAGGGGCGGCGCGGCGTGGTCACCCAGTTGCTGCACGCTGCCGGCGCGCACAACCTGTTCGGGGATGTCGACCTGGGAGGCTTTACCGCCAACACCGAACAACTGCTGGCGCGCGACCCGGATGTGATCCTGCTGGCCGATGCGCTTTGGTCCACGGCCGATCAGAAGGTCCGAGCGCTGCGCGCGGACCCGGTGCTCTCGCGCCTGCGCGCCGTGCGCGAAGGGCGCTTCGTGGCCTTGCCTTTCACCCACCTGTTCCCCGGCGTGCACAGCGGCCAGGCCGCGCGCGAGCTGGCGCAGGCGCTGGGTCAGCTCTGAGCAGAGCGTCCCGTCTGTTCGCCGGCCACTGTTCCTACCCAAGTGCCGGAGCCCGTGTTAGAAAACGCCCATCGTTCATTCGGAGGCTGTCATGGGCAAGTTGCGTGTTGGGGTGATTTTCGGTGGGCGTTCGGCGGAGCACGAGGTGTCCCTGCAATCGGCGAAGAATATTGTCGATGCCCTGGATCGCGAGCGCTTCGAACCGGTGCTGGTGGGCATCGACAAGGAGGGCCGCTGGCACCTCAACGATGCCTCCGACTACCTGCTCAACCAGGAAAACCCGGCGTTGATCGCCCTTAACCGCTCCAACCGCGAGCTGGCCGTGGTGCCGGGCAAGGCCGAGCAGCAACTGGTGGAAACCGGCAGCCGCCAGCTGCTCGACCACGTCGACGTGATCTTCCCCATCGTCCACGGTACCCAGGGCGAGGACGGCTGCTTGCAGGGCCTGCTGCGCATGGCCGACATCCCCTTCGTCGGCTCCGACGTGCTGGGCTCGGCCATCTGCATGGACAAGGACGTGAGCAAGCGCCTGCTGCGTGACGCCGGCATCGCCATCACACCCTTCGTCACCCTGACCCGCGCCAACGCCGCGCGTACGCCTTTCGCCGAGGCGCAGCGCAAGCTCGGCCTGCCGCTGTTCATCAAGCCGGCGAACATGGGCTCCTCGGTGGGCGTGAGCAAGGTCGAGGACGAGGCCGCCTACGATGAAGCCGTGCGCCTGGCGCTGGCCTTCGACGACAAGGTGCTGGTGGAGTCTGCCGTGAAGGGCCGCGAGATCGAGTGCGCGGTACTGGGCAACGAGCAGCCCATCGCCAGTGGCTGCGGCGAGATCGTCGTGGGCAGCGGCTTCTACTCCTACGACAGCAAGTACATCGACGAGGACGCGGCCAAGGTCGTGGTGCCGGCGGACATTCCCGCACAGGCCAGTGAGCGTATCCGCCAGCTCGCCGTGGACGCCTTCCTGGCGCTGGAGTGCTCCGGTCTGGCGCGGGTCGACGTGTTCCTCACCGAGACTGGCGAGGTGCTGATCAACGAGCTGAACTCGCTGCCCGGCTTCACCCGCATCAGCATGTACCCCAAGCTCTGGCAGGCTGCCGGGATGACCTACAGCGAGCTGGTCAGCCGGCTGATCGACCTGGCCATCGAGCGCCACGCCGCCCGCCGCAACCTGCAGACCAACCGCTGATCCACAGCCTGGCTCCTGCTTCTGCGCTACCCTGTGTGCCCGTCGCCCGGTTTCGGGCGGCTGGCCCCGTGTCCCCACGACAAGCGCAACAAGGAGCACGAGATGAACACCGTGGTATTCGCCGACGGCACCGCCGTTCCCGCCATCGGCCAGGGCACCTGGCGCATGGGCGAGGACAGCTTCCAGCGCAAGCGCGAGATTGCCGCCCTGCGTGAAGGCATCGAGCGCGGTCTGACCCTGATCGACACCGCCGAGATGTACGCCGAGGGTGGCTCGGAAGAGGTGGTCGGCGAGGCGCTGACCGGCCTGCGCGACCAGGTCTTCCTGGTCAGCAAGGTCTACCCGCACAACGCCAGCCGGCGCGGCATCCCCGAGGCCTGCGAACGCAGCCTGCGGCGCCTGGGCACCGATTGCCTGGACCTCTACCTGCTGCACTGGCGCGGCCAGTATCCGCTGGAGGAAACCGTCGAAGCCTTCGAGCGCCTGCGTGAGGCCGGCAAGATCAAGCGCTGGGGCGTGTCCAACTTCGACCTCGACGACCTGCAGGAACTGAACGAACCGGCCTGCGCCACCAACCAGGTGCAGTACAGCCTGGAGGAGCGCGGCATCGAGTGGGACCTGCTGCCCTGGTGCCAGGAAGAGCGCATGCCGCTGATGGCCTACTGCCCGGTGGGCCAGGGCGGCAAGCTGCTGCGCCACCGCGTGCTGGGCGAAATCGCCGGCCGCCACGACGCCACCCCGGCCCGTGTGGCGCTGGCCTGGCTGATCCACCAGCCGGGTGTGATTGCCATTCCCAAGGCGGTGGAGCCGCTGCACGTGCGCGACAACGCCGCCGCGCTGCAACTGCGTCTGACCCCCGAGGACCTCGAAGCCCTCGACGCCGCCTTCCCGCCGCCGACCCGCAAGCGGCACCTGGCGGTGGTCTGACGCCGGAGCCCCGGTCGTCGCTCGCCAGGGCGCGGCCGGGGTGCGGTGCTAGCCTTGCCCCATGGTCACCGACCGGGGAGGGCTGCAGCGATGAGCAACTACACGGCGGACAGCGCCGCCATCAACCGCGTACTGACGGACTACGTCGAGGGCATGACCTTCGGTGACGAGTCGCGCCTGCGCCTGGCGTTCCATCCGTCCTGCAGGATCATCGGCAATTACCATGGCGCGCTGGAGTGGGCGTCGCTGGATGAGTTCATCGGCGCGATCAAGGCCGAGTCGCCGCCTTCCGAAGGCGCGCCGCCGCCGTGGGAGCTGAAGTCGCTGGACATCACCGGCGACAGCGCGGTGGCCAAGGTCACCGACGAGTTCCTCGGCATGCACTTCACCGACTACCTGGCCCTGTTGCGCATCGGCAACGGCTGGCAGATCGTCAACAAGCTCTATTACCTGCACGAATGACGTGGAACGCATCACCCTGCGCGGCACGCCGGAAACCCTGCTGATCACCCTGTACGCCAAGGCGAAGGAGAGCGAGCTGCCCGACAGCCTGCTGCGCGACCGTTTCTCGCGGCAGGCGGTGGAACAGATCGACTACGACTTCGCCCGCCTGCACATCGGCCGCGCCGAGCAGGTGGGCATCGCCCTGCGGGCCCGGCTGTTCGATGACTGGGTGCGCGATTTCCTCGCCCGATACCCGGCCTGCGTGGTCCTGCAACTGGGCTGCGGGCTGGACAGCCGGGTATTGCGCATTGACCCGCCGTCCACCGTGCAGTGGTTCGAGGTGGACTTCCCGGAGGTGATCGCCTTGCGCGAGCGCCTGTATCCCGCGCGGGAAAACTGCCACCTGCTGGCCAGTTCCCTGACTGCGCCGGACTGGTGGAGCGCGGTGCCGACCGGATGGCCGGTGCTGATGATCGCCGAGGGTGTGTTGCCCTACGTGGAAACCGACGAGGTGTACCGCCTGTTGACTGCGCTGACCGCGCGTTTCGGTCGGGGCGAGCTGCTGTTCGACGGATACAGTCGCCTGGGCATCCGCCTGTTGCAGTGGAACCCGATGATCCGGCGTACCGGCGCTGTATTGCACTGGGGCATCGACGAGCCGCAGGAGCTTGAGCAACAGGTGCCGGCCCTGCGTTTCGTCGATGCCATCGCCGCCTACGACCGCGCGCAGATCGCCCGGTTGTCCCTGGGCATGCGCCTGCTCTACGAGATCACCCTGGCCATTCCGGCGATGCGCCGCATGGGCCGGCTGCTGCGCTATCGCTTCGGCCCAACGTCCTGAGCAGATGGCCGCACCGCGCCCCGGCTGCTTTACTGATGCGTCTACGACGACCTTGTTCAGGAGCTGGCGATGAAGCTCGAGCCGTTGATGGAAATGAACGTGAAGGCCAGTGTGCCGCTGGAGATCGGCCGCGTGCCGCAGGGCCAGCGGCTGATCTCGGCGGCCGGCGGCGGTACCTTCAAGGGACAGCGCCTGAGCGGCGAGGTATTACCCGGCGGCGGCGACTGGATCCTGGTGGACAGTGACGGCGGCTGGCACCTGGAAGTGCGCCTGGTGCTGCGTACCGACGACGGCGCGCGTATCCTGATGCAGCACAACGGCCTGCTGGTGGCCAATCCGAAGATCATCCACGCGGTCTCGCGGGGTGACAGTACCGAGTTCGGCGATACCTATTTCATGATCCAACCGCGCTTCGAGGTCGGCGACGACCGCTACCGCTGGCTCAACCACCAACTGGCGGTGGGCGAAGGACGGCTGGGGCCGGGGTGGGTGGAATACCGGTTGTTTTCATTGGCCAATGGGTGAGTCGATGACTTGTCACAAGCGGCGGGCAAGGTTGCTTCACCAGGCTTCTGGAGACGACGCCATGGCTCTGCCCCCCAACATGCAGCCCGACGACAAGGTCGTGCTGTTCGATGGTACCTGTCGGCTGTGCAACGGCTGGAGCCGCTTCCTCCTGCGCTACGACCGCGAGCGCCGCGTGAAGCTTTGCAGCGTGCAGTCCGCCGAGGGCCAGGCGATTCTCGACTGGTTCGGCCTGCCCACCGGATACTTCGACACCATGCTCTATGTCGATGGCCGCGAAGGCTTCGAGCGTAGCGATGCCTTCCTGCGGGTGATCGGTCAGCTACCGGCGCCCTGGAACTGGTTGCGGGTGCTTTGGCTGGTGCCCCGGCCGCTGCGTGACTGGTTTTACGACCGCGTCGCGCTCAACCGCTACCGCCTGTTCGGCCGCGAGGACATCTGCCTGGTCCCGTCGCCGCAGTATCGCGGGCGCTTCCTTGGCAATGACTAGCGTCGCCATCGCGCGGCTGGCGTTGGGCGTGGTGTTCCTCTACCACGGGCTGGTGCCCAAGCTGCTGTTCCTCAGTCCTGATGAAGTGCGGATGATTGAGGCCCACAACTGGCCACTGTCGACCCTGCGCGTCGCCCAGGTCGCCGGCGCCGCCGAGATCGTCCTGGCGCTGTGCATCCTGCTGCTTCGCCGCAGCCGCTGGCCCTTGTGGCTGGCGGCTTTCGCCCTGCTGGCGCTGCTGGTGGATGTGGCGCTGTTCGCCCCTGAACTGCTGCTGGGCGCCTTCAACCCGGTGTCCACCAACGTCGCCGCCCTGGCGCTGTGCGCCATCGCCCTGCTGGGCGAGCGGGGCGCGCACCAGTCGCACCCCGTCCGTCCGCGTTAGAAACTCCTGCTCACGCTGGCGACCACGGTTGCCGTGCACACGTCGCCGAAGCCGAACTGCGTGCGGCACTCGTTCTGCGACAGGTCGGTGTCGATGTAGCTCACGCCCCAGTCGAAACCCACCCATTCATGGCTCAGCTTCGCTTCCCACTCGTGGTAGGTGTCGCGGGTGCTGCCGTCTCCGGACAGGTAGAGCGGGTCCTTGGCGTCGTTGCGGCCGTAGCGCACGCGCAGCTTGAACTCCGCCGGCAGCTCGGCGTTGTAGGCCAGGTAGGTGTAGAGGTTGGCCTGGTTCTCGCCGAAGTAGGTCGGGTAGTCGTTGCCATAGTAGGCCGCCACTTCGAAGCCGTAGGCGTGGAGGATCGCGTAGGTATCGCTCTGGTTGAACTGGGCTTCCTTCGGGTAGGCGTACTTGATGTAGCCCAGGTCCAGGGCGATGTCGTCGTTGGCCTGCCAGTACCAGCCGGCGTAGTAGTCGGTTTCCTGGCGGGTCTTCAGGCCGCCGCCGAAGTCGACGTTGGAGGTCCACACGCCCAGATAGGCGCCGGAGGCATGCTGCAGGGTCAGGCCGAGCTGGGCGGCGGGGTCGTTCTGCGTCTGCGAGATACCGCGGGTGCGGTAGTCGCTGACCAGGGCGGTGTCGATCTGCAGGGCGAAGCCTTCGCCGAGCTCCACGGCCAGGGCGGAGGTGAGCGGGGCGCAGGCGAGCAGCGCGCCGACAAGCCATTGCGGGCGATTCATACGGGGTTCCCTTTGTTGTGATTGTCTGTGGGCAGATGAAAAATCCCGCGCAGCGCCGACCCTCCCGGTCAACTCGGGAAGCTTCGGCAAGGGTAGGGCTGGCGGGCAGGGCGCCGGGGGTGTTCACGCCCCGGCGCAGGAGCCCGGCTCAGAGAGCCGGTTGGTCTTCGGCGCGGTAGATCTCGCGGCCTTCGAACAGGGTGTGGAGCACGCGGGCTTCGTCCAGTTGCTGGTCGGGCACGCTGAACACGTCGCGGTCGAGCACCACCATGTCGGCCTGCTTGCCGGGCGCCAGGGTGCCGATCTTGTCGCCCAGGCCGATAGTCTGGGCGGCGTTGCGGGTGTAGGCATAGAACATGGTCTGGCGATCCACGCGCTCGGCGGCGTTGAGCACGCCTTCCTCGCCCTGGCGGGTGACGGCCTGGTAGATGGCCTTCAGCGGATCGGGTGTGGACACCGGCCAGTCGCTGGCGCCGGCGATCGTGGCGCCGTTGTCCAGCAGCGACTTGGCCGGGTACATGTAGCGGTAGGCCTCGTCGGCGATGTAGGGCTTGACCAGCTCCACGGTGTAGGGCTCGGCGGTGGCCCAGTCCAGCTGCATCGAGGCGATCACGTTCAACTGCTTGAAGCGCGGGAAGTCCTTGGGGTTGACCAGCTGCAGGTGGGTGATCGAGTGGGTCACGCCGCTCTGCCGGTCCTTGCGCGCCTGGGCGACGCCATTGAGTGATTCGCGCACCGCGCGGTCGCCGATGGCGTGCACGTGCACCAGCCAGCCACGGGCATCGGCGGCGCTGACCAGCTCGCCGAAGTGCTTGGGATCGATCAGCAACTCGCCCGGCTTGTGGCTGTTCTTGTAGTTCTCCAGCAGCGCGGCGGACTGCGCCGGGAATTCGATCACGCCGTCGGCGAACACCTTGATGCCCGGCAGCGTCAGGTTGGGGATGCCCTGGAACTGCTGGCGGACCTTCTCGATGACGTCAAGATCGGCCGGAGTGCTCCTGGGATTGACCACCTGCAGTGCGGCGACGTGGGCGGTGAGTTCGCCGTCGCGAGCCAGGTCGCGGTACACCGGCAGTACGCCGACGGTCTTCTCGGTGGGCTTGATGTTGAACACCGCCTCGCCCGGGGCACCGTTGGCGGCCGGGTCCATCCAGGCGGTGATGCCGAGGCTGTTGTTGTACTTCACCGCAGCGCGGCCAGCGCGGTCCATGGTCTCGGTACTGGCGGCGGGCATGGTCGCGGCGACCAGGTCGAAGCCCGAGTCCACCAGGAAACCGGTGGGGGCGAAGTCCTTGCCGTGGGCGATGTTGCCCTGTTCCAGCGAGCTGAGGCCGCGCACCCGTTGGGCGTCCAGCTTGGCGCGCTTGAGCATGGCGGCGTTGGCCCAGGCGGTGTGGTGGTCGCTGCCGATCAGGATCACCGGCACCTTCTCCCATTCGCCATGGTTCAGGCGCTCGGCGAGGCCGTCGGCCTTGGACCAGTAGCTGGAGTTCATGCCGTTCATCACGACGACGTCGCCGTTCTTCGCCTTGCCGCTGTCGCGGTCCTGCTTCAGGCGGGCGACGAAGGCGTCGAGGTCCATCTCTTCATCCATCAGACTGGCGGAGATCAGTTCCAGGCCGCCGAAGATGGAGTGCGAGTGGCTGTCGATGAAGCCGGGCATCAGTACCTTGCCGCCCAGGTCGACCTGCTTGCTGGCGGTGCCGGCGAGCTTGCGGATGTCCTCGTTGGAACCTACCTGCAGCACCTTGCCGCCAGCGACCGCGACGGCCTGCTGCAACGGTTGGCCAGGCTCGGCGGTGAAGACCTTGGCGTTGTACAGGATCAGGTCCGCGTTCTGTGCCTGAGCTTCAAAAGTACCCAGTGCGATGGCGAGCGCCAGCGCGCCCTTGAGCATGCCGTGCATGACTTCCCTCTGCTTTTCGGTGGATTATTGTTGGTCTGCGGCGCAGGCTACTGGCGGACCGGATCGTGCGGAAGTCGCCGCCAGGCATAACACTTGTGAAGGATTTGCACGAATGACGATGGACAGATTCAGCAGCCTGGCAATGTTTGTCGCCAGTGCCGAGACCGGCAGTTTCAGCCGCGCCGCCGAGCAGTTGGGCAAGACGCCCTCGGCGGTGACCAAGGCAGTCGGCCAGCTGGAAATCGAAGTCGGCGCGCGCCTGTTCGAGCGCACCACGCGCAGCATGTCGCTGACCGAAGCTGGCCAGCTCTATCTGGACGGCGCCCGCGAGGTGCTGGCGCGGATGCGCGAGACCACCGAGGAAATCGCCCAGCTGCAGCACAGCCTGCGTGGCGTGCTGCGCATCACCGGGCCGCTGATCGTCGGCCCGGTGTTCCTCGACCAGGCCTGCGCCGAGTTCCTCGACCTGCACCCGGACGTGCGTCTGCAGGTGGACCTTTCCGACAGCTATGTCGACCTGCTCGATGGCCGCTACGACCTCGCCCTGCGCATGGGCAACAGCGACCTGCCGGGGCTGATCGCCCAGCCGCTGGCGGCGAGCCGCCTGATCATGTGCGCCAGTCCGGCCTACCTGGCCCGGCGCGGCACACCGCGGCACCCCAGCGAGATCGTCGATCACGATTGCCTGGTCTACCGCCATCCTGCGCTGGATGACCGCTGGTGGTTCGATGTGGAAGGTGAGCGCTTCTCCACCCCGCGCAACGGCCGTCTGAACAGCGACAACCAGGCGGTGCTGCTCACCGCCTGCCTGGCCGGGCACGGCCTGTTGCCGTGCCCGCACTGGAGCGTGCTGGAGCACCTGCGCAGTGGGCGGCTGGTGACGGTGCTGGAAGACTACTTCTTCGAACCGGATACCTTCGGCGCGCAGATCCTCGCGGTGTACCCAAGCAACCGCCGGGCGACGCGCAAGATCCATGCGTTCATCGAGCACCTGCGCGACTACCTGCGGCGCGACGGCATCCTTTAAGGATCAGAGCAGCGCCCCGGCCCAGGCCGATACCAGCAGCAGGATTGCCATCAACTGGTTGAGTCGCTGCATCTGTGTGGGCGAAAGCAGGCGCTGGCTGCCGATACCCAGGCTGGCCCAGACCGCCGTGCAGGGAATCGACACGACGAAGAACAGCAGCGACAGCAGTTGCACGCGGTCCAGCCGGTCGACGCCGTGGCCGGCATACACGCTGATCACCGCCAGCGCCATCATCCAGGTCTTGGGGTTGACCAGTTGCAGCGCGGCGGCGCCGAGTGCGCCCAGGCGGGCGGCGTCGCCGTCGCGCGCAAGGTCTGCCGGAGGGCTGCGGAAGATCTGCCACGCCAGCCAGCTCAGCCAGAGCACGCCGACCACGCTCATCGCCTGCTGTACGCGCGGCAGGCTGGCCAGCACTTCACCCAGGCCGCTGCCCACGGCGAGTACCAGTGCGGCGGCCGCCGCGCAGCCGCCGAACATGATCGGCAGCGCGGCGCCCCAGCCGAAGCGGGCGCTGTTGCTGAACACCAGCAGGTTGGTCGGCCCCGGCGTGATCGAGGCGACGAAGGCGAAGAGAACGAAGGGCAGCCATTGGCCGAGCTGCGAGAAGTGCATGGCGGGAACTCCGGTAAATCCGTGGGAGCTCATCTTCGCCAGTGCGGCGGGCTCAGTCTGGAAGCTTTGAGCAGCGCTTGCGGTAGTAGGCGGGGGTTACGCCATAGGCGCGGCGGAACCAGCGGCCGAGGTGGCTCTGGTCGGCGAAACCGAGGTCGGCGGCGATGTCCGCGGGCGCCAGGCCGCGACCAAGCAATTGCCGCGCGCGGGCCAGGCGCAGCTGGATCAGGTAGGCATGGGGCGGCAGGCCGAAGGCCTGCTTGAAGGCGCGGGTCAGGCGGAAGCGGTCGCAGCCGCTGGCGCGGGCCAGGTCGTCGAGGCCGATATCGGCGGTCAGGTTGGCGTGCAGGAAGTCCCGCGCGCGCTGCGCCACCATGGGCAGATGAACCTGTGCTTCCCCGCGCTGGCGCCAGTGCAGGTGGCGGGTCATGCCGTCGAGCAGCTCGTCCATGGCGGTCTGGCGGACGATCTTCAGGTCGTTGCCGTGCACCGCCTGGAAGGCGTTGTCGACGCGTCGCGCCAGTTGCAGGTCGTCGATCAGCAGCTCAGGCACGCTTAGCTGGCAGTTGCCCGGCGCCTCTTCGAACAGCGTGCCGATCTCGCGTTCCAGCCAGGGCGCGTCGAGGTACAGGGTGCGGTAGGTGAAGCCGCCTTCGGTGGGGGCCTCGCCATCGTGGATGTCGCCGGGCTCAAGGAAGAACACCTGGCCGGTAGTACTGATGTAGCGCTGGTTGCGGCTGCGGAACTGCTGGACACCCGACTCGGTGTAGCCGATCAGGTAGCTGTCGTGCCAGTGCGGGTCGTAGGCGTGGCCCTTGAAGTGCGCGCGCAGGCTCTGGATGCCGGTGTCGGCATCCTGCAGCAGGTCGATCCAGTTGTCTTTGTGCATGGGCCGCCTCCGCACCGCTTGCCCGGTCGGCCAGCATACCGCGCGTGGAGTGGCTGTCTGGAAGATTCGTGCAGCCGGCGGTCGAGTGTCGTGAATCCTGCGTGCTGGCGATAGGATGCAGTGACCGGAAAAGACGATCTCCAGGAGGGAGCTGTTCATGGGGCAGGAATACAACCTGGCGTTGATCATTGCCGCCGCGCTCAGTGCCATCGCCGGGGCGCTGCATGTCGGCGTGGTGCTGGTCGGGCCGCGCTGGTACCGGCTGTTCGGCGCCGGGGAGAGGCTCGCGCGGGCCGCCGAAGCCGGGCGCGTCTACCCGGCGCTGATCACCTTCGGCATCGCCTTCGTGCTGTTCGTCTGGGCCGCCTTTGCGCTGTCTGCGGCGGGGGTGCTGTGCCCGCTGCCGCTGCTGCGCCCGGCGCTGGTGGCGATCTCGCTGGTCTACCTGCTGCGCGGCGTGGCTGGCCCTGTCATTCTCAAGGACACCGGTCGCAGCCAGCGTTTCATCTGCGTCAGCTCGGCGATCTGCCTGGGCTTTGCGCTGGTGCATCTGGTGGGGCTGGCGCAGGTCTGGAGCCGGTTGGGGTAGCGGTGGGTTGCCCGCAAGCAGTGGCGAGAGCCAGGGATGTGCCTCGTCAGTCTTCAGGTCGCCGTTTTACTTCCCAGCGTTTGAACTCTCGGCTGTTTGCTACTGCCCCGCAGTGCATGCCGGAGCCTCAACGCCGGCCGCTCGATGCAATAATACGACACGCCACTGAGCAGGAAGGAGAACACCAGCAGCGCGGTAACCAGGTAATCCGAGTAACTGACCGGCCAGAAAACTCGCAGGAGGTACATCACCACGAAGTGATTGAGGAACACTCCATAACTGATGTTGCCGAGGAGCTCGTCAATTGGATGGAATTTGAGTTTCGTCAGCAGGTAGACAGCAGGCACGCCTAACGCGATACCGGCGGTTACTTCGGCATTGAATGGTCGACGCTCGATAAGGCCCGCCATGATCGCCACGAACATCAATGTGGCCGCAGCGGTCGTGCAGACGGCAATGGTCAGGCCTCTGGCTTGTGCTTTGTACAGGTAGCTGCCACAGAGGAATATGAACAGAACGCCAGGAAGCAGGCGATATCCGTAGAGGTCCGTGTTGACGTATCCGAGACAGGCGACCAGGAAAACCACGACGGATAGCGAAAACGCTATGCCGCGCGCCTTGTAGATGATCAGGAAAGGGATCACCAGGTAGAAGCAGGACTCCAGGCCAAGCGACCAGGCCGGCGGCAGGATTTCTGTGCTGGCTGCTCCGAACATGTAGAAACCCAGCGGCACCATGGTGAGACTGGCGGCGATCTTTCCAGGTGTCAGTTCGGCTGCCTGAGGCGTGCCGGGGAGGAGAAAGTAGACCACCACGCAGGCCGCGACGAAGTAGAGCAGAAACTGCGGGTATAGCCGCATCGCCCGGTCCAGGTAGAACAGGGCGACCTTATCCGCAGCGGCGTAATTACGTTCGATGAGCGAGGTCATCACGAAGCCGCTGATGATCAGGAAGGAGATCACCGCAACTACGCCAGGATTCAGTCCGGCGAAGGTGATACCCAAATGGGACACGGCCACTAGAATGGCCAACAACAGACGATACGCCCCCACTCAAGCCCCCGGCATCCTTGTAATTGTGGCGGGTAAATTACGATGCTTTACCGCCAAAGAACAGGCTCACTGTTGTTTCCACGTCGTCAGGCGGCTTATGGCTTTCAGTGGCTGCGGGAGCTGTCCATCGGGACAGTCCCTGGCCGGGGCTGTCCTCCTGGGGCTGCTCAGGCTGTTCAGCCGGCGGCAGCCTCGAAGCTGTCGCTGCGCGCCATGCGCCAGATGCGCTCGTAGAACTCGCCTTCGATGTTGCCCGAGAGCAGTTCGCCGGGTTTGAGGAAGTAGTGCAGGTGCGAGAACAGGCGGATCTCGGTGGCCGAGACGCGGCGTACCAGGTGCTTGGCTTCCAGCTGCGACGGATGCTGGATGCCGGCGGCGGCGATCATCTCGGCCAGGCCTTTGAGCGTGTTGCGGTGGAAGTGGTAGACGCGCTCGGCCTTGTCCGGCACCACCAGGGCGCGCTGGCGCAGCGGGTCCTGGGTAGCGACGCCGGTGGGGCACTTGTTGGTGTGGCAGCTCTGGCTCTGGATGCAGCCGATGGCGAACATGAAGCCGCGCGCCGAGTTGGCCCAGTCGGCGCCCATGGCCAGCACGCTGGCGATGTCGAAGGCGCTGACGACCTTGCCGCTGGCGCCGATGCGGATCTTGTCACGCAGGTTCAGGCCGACCAGGGTGTTGTGCACGAACAGCAGGCCCTCGCGCATCGGCAGGCCCATGTGGTCGGTGAACTCCAGGGGCGCGGCACCGGTGCCGCCTTCCTTGCCGTCGACGACGATGAAGTCGGGGAGGATGCCGGTCTCGTGCATGGCCTTGGCGATGCCCATGAATTCCCACGGGTGGCCGATGCACAGCTTGAAGCCCACCGGCTTGCCGCCGGAGAGTTCGCGCAGCTGGACGATGAAGTTCAGCAGGCCGTGGGGCGAATCGAAGGCGCTGTGGGAGGAGGGCGAGATGCAGTCCTGGCCCATGGGCACGCCACGGGTGGAAGCGATTTCCGGGGTCACCTTGTGCTTGGGCAGGATGCCGCCGTGGCCGGGCTTGGCGCCCTGGCTGAGCTTGATCTCGATCATCTTCACCTGCGGGTCGACTGCCTGCTTGGCGAAGCGCTCGGGGCTGAAGGTGCCGTCGTCGTTGCGGCAGCCGAAGTAGCCGCTGCCCAGTTCCCAGGTCAGGTCGCCGCCGTACTCGCGGTGGTAGGGGCTGATGCTGCCTTCGCCGGTGTCATGGATGAAGCCGCCGAGCTTGGCGCCCTTGTTCAGCGCGCGGATGGCGTTGGCGCTGAGCGAGCCGAAGCTCATCGCCGAGATGTTGAACACCGAGATGGAGTAGGGCTGCTTGCACTCCGGGCCGCCGACGGTGACGCGGAAGGTGCAGGGGTCGGCCACCGGGGCGGGGCGGATAGAGTGGGCGATGAACTCGAAGCCCGATTGGTAGACGTCGATCAGGGTGCCGAAGGGCTTGTCGGCGGTCTCGTTCTTCGCCCGCGAGTACACCAGGGCGCGCTGGGCGCGGGAGAAGGGCAGGGCCTCCTGGTCGCCTTCGAGCAGGTACTGGCGGATTTCCGGGCGGATGGCTTCCACCAGGTAGCGGATGTTGCCCAGGACCGGGTAGTTGCGGCGTACCGCATGGCGTTCCTGCAGCAGGTCGAAGACCCCTAGCACGCTCAGGGCGAAGGTGGTGAGGGTGAAGGGCCATACCCAGTCATGCCCGAGGAAGGGCAGGCTGAGCACGGTGAACAGGACGCACGCGGCGAAAAAGGCATAGCGGCTGAGCAGCGACAGGTTCATGGAGTCTCCAGTCGTCGGGCTTTTGATCACGGTCAGGTTGGCCAAAAGGGCCGCCACAGAGCATGGCAGGCATCGCGCGAACGCGCCTGGGTAAAGGTCAATGCGGCGGACTTTCGGAAGTCTTTCTAGTTCTGGCGGGCATCGACGGTAGCCCGAAGCGAAGGAAAAAGAAAGCTAGCTAACGATTTTCTCCGGGGCTGAGAAAGCTTGTTTCGAGCGGTGCAAGAACGGCGGAATGGGGGCCGGGCTGTTCGCGATCAGGGAGTAGGCGTCCCCCTCGCTCTTACAACGAACCCTGGTGGTCAGCAGGCAATCACATTCACCGCCAGTCCGCCCTTCGCCGTCTCCTTGTACTTGTCCATCATGTCGCGGCCGGTGTCGCGCAGGGTGTCGATGGCCTTGTCGAGGCTGACCAGGTGCTGGCCGTCGCCGCGCAGGGCGAGCTGGGCGGCGTTGATGGCCTTGAGCGAGGCCATGGCGTTGCGTTCGATGCAGGGCACCTGGACCAGCCCGGCCACCGGGTCGCAGGTCAGGCCGAGGTTGTGCTCAAGGCCGATCTCGGCGGCGTTTTCCACCTGCTCCAGGCTGCCGCCCAACACTTCCGCCAGGCCCCCGGCAGCCATGGCGCAGGCTGATCCGACCTCGCCCTGGCAACCGACTTCGGCACCGGAGATGGAGGCGTTGAGCTTGCACAGGATGCCGATGGCAGCAGCGGTCAGCAGGTAGCGTTCGATCCCTTCGGCATTGGCGTGGGCGTCGTAGCGCGCGTAGTAATGCAGCACCGCCGGGACTATGCCGGCCGCGCCGTTGGTGGGCGCGGTCACCACGCGCCCGCCGGCGGCGTTCTCCTCGTTCACCGCCAGCGCCCAGAGGTCCACCCAGTCCAGCGCGCCGAGGGTGGTGGCGATCAGGTTGCCGCTGTCCGCCTCGTTGAGCCGTCGGAACAGCATGGGCGCACGGCGCCGCACCTTGAGGCCGCCGGGCAGCGTGCCTTCGGTTTCCAGCCCACGGTTCACGCAGGCCTGCATTTCGTCCCAGATATGCGCAAGGCCTGCATGGATCTCCTCGTCGCTGCGCAATGCGCGTTCGTTGGCCCACATCAGGTCGCTGATGCGTTTGAAACCCTGCTCGTGGCACAGGCGCAGCAGTTCCTCGGCGCTGTGGAAGGGGTAGGGCATCGGGTTGCCCTGCAGGGCGCGGTCGGTGTTGAAGTCCTGCGCATCCACCACGAAGCCGCCGCCAACCGAATAGCAGATGCGCTCGGCCAGCAGTTCGCCGTTGTCGTCCAGCGCGCGCAGGTGCAGGCCGTTGGGGTGGGCGGGCAGGCTGTCGTCGTGGAAGACCAGCTGGCGCGCCGGGTCGAAGTCGATCTCCTGCACGCCGCCCAGGCGCAGGCGATGGCGCAGCAGGATGTCGTCCACCTGCGGGGCGAGGGCAGCAGGATCGGCTTCGGCCGGATCAATGCCGAGCAGGCCGATCAGGCAGGCGCGGTCGGTGGCGTGACCCTTGCCGGTGGCGCTGAGGGAACCGTAGAGATGCACTTCCACGGCGGCAGTGCGCGGCAGCAGATCGTCGTCGCGCAGGCGGTCGACGAACTCGCGGGTGGCGCGCATCGGCCCCACGGTGTGGGAGCTGGACGGCCCGACGCCGGGCTTGAACATATCGAAGACGCTGAGGCTCATGGGATTTCCTCCTGTCCTCAAGCATGGACCCGCGTGGCCCCGAATGCTCACCGACCGCTCGACGGCTGGACGCTTTTTGTAGGAGACAGCAGGGGAAATGCGAGCGGGGAATCAGCCCTGCGCCTGCAGGAACAGCGAGAACAGTTCCGACTGCGACTTGATCCCCAGCTTGGCGTACATGTGCTTGCGGTGGACCTTCACCGTCTCGGCGGAAATAGCCAGCTTGCGGGCGATCTCCTTGCTGGAGCAGCCGCTGAGCATCAGGCGGCCGACTTCCAGCTCGCGGGCGGTGAGCGGGGTTTCCATCTGCTGCGCAGTGGACTCCAGGCGGTTCTGCCAGCGCGGCGGCGGGGGCGCTTCCTGGACTTCGCGCTCGAATGCCATGCGCTGGCGCATCAGGCCGGCGACCCAGGGTTGCACCAGGGCAAGCAGGGCGATCTGCTCCGGAGTGAAGCGGCCCTTGCTGCCCACCGAGCAGCAAAGGGTGCGTTCGCTGTCGAGCTGCACGTTGATCTGCACTTCGTCGGCGACCACGTTCAGGCTGAAGTAGCGCTGGAAGTAGTCGGTCTGCTCGAACATCTCCGGCGCCACGTCATCGAGGCGGAACAGTCCGCTGCCGGGCGCCTCGCGGCTGGCGATGTAGAAAGGATCGAGCAGGTAGAGGCCCTTGAGGTAGTCCTGGAACAGCGGATCGGGGCCGCCATCCTCGCCCGGGCATTCGGCGAAAACCTGGGGACGGCCGTCGCTGAAGAGCAGCACGACCCAGCTGTCGAAGGGTACATACTGGCCCAGCAGGCGCACCAGCGAGGTCCAGAAGTTCGGCTTGTCCAGCGCCTCGATCAGTTGCCCGACCGAGCGGTGCCAGGCGATATCCTGAAGGGAAAGGCTCATGACTCTACCCCCGATGGGTTACCACGCGGGCGTAATTACCCGGTGATGGCACGCCCGGCATACTCGGTGGATGCCTTGAGCCGGCGCGGTGCGCATTCTGACCCTTTTGCATCGTCTGGTCACTGGAAGACAAGAATCCGAGGAAGCCCCATGAAAGTAGAACTCGTCCAACTCGCCGGCCGTGATGGCGATGTGGCCTGGAACCTGGCCCGCACCCTGGAGGCCATCCACGCCTGCGCCGACGACACCCAGCTGGTGGTGTTCCCCGAGACCCAGCTGACCGGCTTCCCCACCGAGCAGAACATCGCCGCCATCGCCGAGCCGGTGGACGGCCCCAGCGTGCAGGCCGTCCAGCAGGCCGCGCGGGAGAAGAACATCAGCGTCGCCGTGGGCTTCGCCGAGGCCGCCGATGGCCGCTTCTACAACACCACGCTGCTGATCACCCCCGACGGCATCGCCCTGAAGTACCGCAAGACGCACCTGTGGGCGTCGGACCGCGGCATCTTCACCCCCGGCGATCGCTACGCCACCTGCCTGTGGAACGGCATCCGCGTCGGCATCGTGATCTGCTTCGACATCGAGTTCCCCGAGTCCGCCCGTGCGCTGGGCCAGCTTGGCGCCGAGCTGATCATCGTGACCAACGGCAACATGGACCCCTACGGCCCGACCCACCGCACCGCGATCATGGGCCGCGCCATGGAAAACCAGGCCTACGCGGTGATGGTCAACCGCGTTGGCGCAGGCGATGACGACCTGGTGTTTGCTGGCGGCAGCGCTGTGGTCGACCCCTACGGCCAACTGATCGTCGAAGCAGGCCGCGAAGAGTGCCGGCAGATCGTCGAACTGGACTTCGAGCGCCTGGCGCAGTCGCGCCGCGACTACAGCTACCTGGCCGAGCGCCGCTTCGAGCTGCCCGGCGAGATGCGCGAGCACGCAAGCGGTCTGCGCGAGCTGATCATTCCCGCCTGAGTTTCCTATCCGGCCCACTGCAACCGGGCCGGGGCGCAGGGCCGCGCCGCCACAGCGTTATTCCACATTCGACGGGCGACCAGAGCGCCCGCGAGGCCTGCGGGTGAGCGCAGGCCAGCACTTTGCACTGCCATAACAAACACAACGCGGAGTAAGCAGTAATGGCTCGACTGAAACGAACCCTGTCGCTGGGTTCGGTGGTGCTGTTCGGCATCGCCTACATGACCCCGATCATCGTCCTCGGCACCTTCGGCATTCTCGCCGACGTCACCCGCGGCGTAGTCCCCTCGGCCTACCTCGTCGCATCCGTTGCAATGCTGTTCACCGCGCTGAGCTATGGGCGCATGGCGGCTGCCTTCCCGGTGGCCGGTTCCGCCTACACCTACGTGCGCAAGTCGATCAGCCCGAAACTCGGCTTCCTCGCCGGCTGGGCGGTGCTGCTGGATTACCTGTTCCTGCCCATGGCCATCTGGCTGATCGGCGCCGCCTACCTGCATTCCGCGTTCCCAGCTGTGCCCCAGGCCCTGTGGGTGCTGGCGTTCATCGGCGTGACCACCGCGATCAACGTGGTCGGCCTGCGCCTGGCGAAGAACATCAACGGCGTGCTGATGCTGGTGCAGTTCCTCGTGCTGATCGCCTTCGTCGGCCTGGCCATCCACTACATCACCGGTGATGGCAGCCGCCCGCTGTGGACCCTGGAACCCTTCCTCAAGGAAGGCACCCAGCTGCCGCTGATCATGGGCGGCGCGGCTATTGCCTGTTACTCCTTCCTGGGCTTCGACGCGGTCAGTACCCTGACCGAAGAAACCCACGAGCCGCGCAAGACCATTCCGCGCGCCATCCTGCTGATCACCCTGATCGGTGGCGGCATCTTCATCGCCGCCAGCTACTTCGTACAGCTGGCGCACCCGTCGGTGGAATTCCAGAACGCCGATTCGGCGGCCTACGAAATTGCCCGCAACATCGGCGGCGACCTGTTCGTCAGCTTCTTCCTGATCGGCCTGATCGTCGGCCAGTTCACCTCCGGCCTGTCGGCCCAGGCCAGCGCCTCGCGCCTGCTGTTCGCCATGGGGCGCGACGGAGTGCTGCCGCGCCCGTTCTTCGGTCGCATCAGCAAGCGCTTCGAAACCCCGGTGAACAGCATCGTACTGTGCGGCGTGGTGGCCCTGCTGGCGCTGCACATGGACGTCACCACCTCCACCTCGTTCATCAACTTCGGCGCCTTCCTCGCCTTCAGCCTGGTGAACCTCTCGGTGATCTTCCACTACTACCTGAACGCCGAGCGCCGCGGCCTGCGCGAGCTGGTGCTGTTCCTGCTGTTCCCGCTGATCGGCCTGCTCGCCGACCTGTGGCTGATGTTCAGCCTCGACCACCTGGCCATCTGGCTCGGCGCCACCTGGCTGGTGCTCGGCGTGATCTACCTGGCGGTGATCACCAGCGGCTTCCGCCAGCAACCGCCGGAGATGCATTTCGAGGAGGCGTGAGCCCCGCGCGGGGCTATGCTGGGGACTCCGAGCCGTGATGCCCGAGGAGATCCCGCCATGCCCCGCCTCACCCTCTATCATTCGCCCCAGACACGCTCCAGCGGCACCCTGGTGCTGCTGGAAGAACTGGGCGCCGAGTACGACCTCGAACTGATCAACATGAAGGCCGGCGAGCAACGCAAGCCGGAATTCCTCGCGCTCAACCCGTTGGGCAAGGTCCCGGCGATCCGCCTCGGCGAGTCGCTGGTCACCGAGCAAGGCGCCATCTTCATCTACCTCGCCGACCTGTTCCCCCGGGCGAATCTCGCTCCTGCCCTCGACGACCCCTTGCGCGGCCCCTACCTGCGCTGGCTGGTGTTCTATGGCTCCAGCTTCGAACCGGCCATCGTCGACCGTGCCCTGAAGCGCGATGCCGCTCCGCAGGCCATGAGCCCCTACGGCGATTACGACAGCGTCATGCGCGCCCTCGCCGAACAGTTGGAAACCGGCCCATATCTGCTGGGCAGCCGCATGACCGCTGCCGACGTGCTGTGGGGCGCGGCCCTGCGCTGGACCATCGGCTTCGGCGTGGTGCCCAAGCTGCCGGTGTTCGAGCGCTATGTGGAGCTGGTGACCTCGCGCCCGGCCTTCAAGCGAGTGTGGGAACGGGATGTGCAGTGGGCGGAAGAACACACCCGCGTGGCGGAAGCGAAAGCGCCCTGATAGCAGGCAACGGACCGTTCCAGAGCCATAGAAGGGTTTCGGGCTGTCGTGGTGGCCCTGACGCTTTTTGCGGAATCGGTCTCAGGCCATGTGGGAAAGTTCTTTTTTTCGTGTGGCCATATTTTCCGTAGCAGGGTGCTGGTCAATGATTGCCCCAACGCCGCGTAACCCCATCACACGGCGTCGCTGGAACCATAAGAACCACAGGTGTTGATCGGTTATGTCCCCCGATGGCCCATCCGCAAGGATGGGCCTTTTTTCTTGGCTTCAGCGCCGCGCCAGGTGGCGCAGCAGCCCGAAGAAGGTCGCCACCCAGGCGGCCAGGGCGGCATAGGCAATGACCTGGATGACCGGCAGGAACACCTGCTGATGGACCAGCGGCAGAAAGCTGAACGAGGCGACGCAGAACATGCCCAGCGGGAACACCACCGACCAGTTCTGCAGGTCGTAATGGATGCCGACCCCATAGCGCACCCGGTGGGTGACGAAGACCAGTACGAGAAACGGAATCCACCAGCAGGCGAAAGCGCCGACGAAGACCGACAGCCCGAGGATGAAGGGTGCCAGGGACTGGATCAGCGCACTGTCGGCTCCGGCGGTCAGCAGGCGTGCGCCGGCCAGCGTGGAAATCGCCAGGGCGCCCATGTTGATCCAATAGGACGGCGACAGCTCACCGGCTTCCAGGTCGAGGAACAGCCAGCGATAGAGGATCTGCGACATGATCAGCACGTAAAGCATGATGCCGACCATGTAGGCCGCCACGCAGACGAAGAGGATCAGCTCCGGATCGGGAAATCGCGATGCCAGATAGCTGCCGAGCACGCAGACCGAGGCACTGGACACTGTGCATAGCAGCCAGGTGCCGTTCAGGCCCTGTTCCAGGGTGGGCTTGTGCTGGGTGAGGGTGACGCCAGCGAGCATTGCGTACATGCACAGCAGCCACAGCGGCCCGGCGAACAGCCACAGGGCATGGGCGATGGCGGGCTGGTTGGCGAGTACGATGAACTGCACGCCCAGCACGTTGGAGCCGGCCACCAGGGTGAGGAAACCCGGGCCGCGCGCGTGGTGGGTGAGGTCCTGCCACATCAGCCGCGGATAGCGCACCAGCCGGTACAGGCTGCACGACAGACACAGCGCGTACTGCAGGACGTTGAGCCAGAACAGGCCGAGCGCCACCGGCTGCAGGCCGACCAAGTGGCAGGCGAGGGAGACAATGCCGGTTGCCATGACCAGCGCGAAGTAGCTTGGCGGAAAGTCCTTGAGCACTGGACATTCTCCTGGGAGGAATCCTTCCCTATACCGCGATGCTCTCGCGGCGTTCCAGTTCTGGAATCCTGTCCCCGGGCGGGATTGGCGCTCTGCGACGGACGCCCGGTGTCAGGTCAATTCTTCGCCGCGCTGACGCCTTCAAGGGTGGCGAACGAAGTGTCCTTCGCAGTCAGCAGGAAATCTCGCATGAACGGCGCATCCAGCATGTCGGCGCGAATGGCGGCGAACAGGGTGCAGTACAGGCCTTTTTCCCCCAGGCGCTTGGCGGTCACGTAGCCTCGCGAACTGTACTCGTGCAGCGCCCAGTTGGGCAGGCTGCAGACGCCGCGTCCGGACGCCACCAACTGCATCATCATCACCGTCAGCTCCGAGGTACGCACCTGCGCCGGTTCGACGTCGGCGGGTTCGAGGAAGCGGGTGAAGATGTCCAGTCGATCGCGCTCGATGGGGTAGGTGATCAGCGTCAGGTTGGCCAGATCTTCCGGGACGATGAACGACTTGCCGGCCAGCGCATGGTGGTTGTCCACCGCCAGCAGAGCCTCGTAGGTGAACAGCGGCACGTAGGTGATGCCGGCGATGTCCACCGGGTCGGAAGTCACCACCAGGTCCAGGTCGCCGCGGGCCAGCGCCGGCAGCGGGGCGAAGGAGAAGCCGGAGGCGAGGTCCAGCTCCACTTCCGGCCAGGCGTCACGGAACTGGTCGATGGTCGGCATCAGCCACTGGAAGCAGCTGTGGCACTCGATGGCCATGTGCAGGCGGCCGGCGGTACCACCGGCCAGGCGCGCGAGATCGCGCTCGGCGCCGCGCAGTTGCGGCAGCACGGCGTCGGCCAGCTGCAGCAGGCGCAGGCCGGCGCTGGTGAAACGCACCGGCTTGGTCTTGCGGATGAACAGGGACAGGCCGAGGCGCTCCTCCAGTTCCTTGAACTGGTGGGACAGGGCGGACTGCGTCAGGTGCAGACGCTCGGCGGCCTCCACCAGGCTGTCGGCTTCGCGCAGGGCATGCAGGGTTTTCAGGTGACGGAGTTCAAGCATGGCGCGGCCTCGCCTCACTATGAGGAAATCTTGATGAAACGGCAGATCAATTGAACTGCTCTCATGATAAGCCGGTGACTGGCACTTCACCAGCACGCTTTCGCCAGCCCGCCTTACCGGGCTGGAGCCGCCGGCCGGGGGTCACCAGCTCAGGTAGAACATGCCCTTGGCCAGCAGCACGATCAGTACCACGTGGGCAAACACGCTGTAGTGGATGCGCCGGGAGCGCTGGCCGGTCATGCGCCCGACTCGGAAGGAATACATGGCGAAGAGGAAATGGCCCAGGACGCTGGTGGCCAGCAGCAACTTGAGACTGAGCAGGGTGGCGAAGGGCGATGCCAGCGGGGCGGCCAGCAGCGGTGCGTAACGCAGGTGCAGCATGCCCAGACCGCTGCCGAACAGGGTCAGGATCACCCAGGGCATCACCCGGCGCAGGCGACGGCCCAACGCACCCTCGACCATTTTCATCGCCCGTGCCGGGACATGGCGGTGGACGCTTTCCAGGATCAGCACTTCGAAGAACACCGTGCCGACGAACATGATCGCGGCGAACAGGTGCAGCACCAGCAGGATGGGGTAGGCCATGAGGAAACTTCCGAGCGGGGGTTTCCTATCTTCGCCAGTGCGAGGGGCGACCTCCCTTGATCCGGATCATGGGAAGGGCCGTCGGTGACCGCTCAGCGCCTTTCATCAAACTGTCACGGACCTGTGGCAGAGCGAGCGACGGAAATTCATCAGAATCGCGCTCAACTGGGGTTTTGCGTTCCGGATTTTCATTCATGCGAGCTTTCCTGCTGGCAGTCGCACTTTGCTGCGGCCTGTCCTCTCTTTCTTTTGCCGATCGGGCGGTTGCCGCCGATCGCTGCGATGCGCGGGTGCCGACCGAACTGGTCGACCTGGGTGACGTGCGTCTGGCCTACCAGAGCATCGGTCGTCCGCAGGACCCAACGCTGTTGCTGGTCATGGGCCTGGGTGGCCAGTTGATCCACTGGCCGGACGAAGTGGTCGAGGCGCTCTGCCAGCAGGGCTTTCGGGTGATCCGCTACGACAACCGCGATGTCGGCCTGTCTTCCTGGCGCGTTCCTACGCCCAGCGGCAACCTGACCTACGAAGTCATTCGCTATCGCCTCGGCCTGCCTGTGAGCGCGCCCTACAGCCTGACCGACATGGCCGGCGACGCGCTGCACCTGTTGGATGCGCTGCATGTCGAGCGTGCCCATGTGCTGGGCGCGAGCATGGGCGGGATGATCGCCCAGCACTTGGCCGATATGGCGCCCGACCGGGTGATCAGCCTGACACTGGTGATGACCAGTTCCGGTGCAGAAGGCCTGCCGGCGCCCAGCGAGTCATTGCTGCGCCTGCTCGCCCGGCGTGAAGCGGCCAGCCGCGAACAGGCCATCGAGCAGCAGGCCGACCTGCTGGCAGCCCTCGGCAGTCCGGAAGTGCGCGACGATCGCCAGCAGTTGCTGCAGCAGGCGGCGCGTTCCTACGATCGAGCGTTCAATCCTGAAGGCGTGCAACGGCAGATGCTGGCGATCCTCGCCGAGCCGAGCCGGGTGGAACTGCTCAACCGCCTGAACGTACCGACCCTGGTGGTCCACGGCACCGCCGACCCGCTACTGCCCGTGATGCACGGCGTACATGTGGCGGCGCACATCCGCGGTTCGGTACTCAAGCTGATCCCCGGCATGGCGCACCGCTTCCAGGAAGACTTCAAGGAGCCGCTGCTGGGCGCGGTGCTGCCTTACCTGCGCGAACATCAGGGCGGCGGGCACGTCGCACAACTCTGATCGCCTGCCTCAGGGTTCGCTGAACGGCAGTGGCGCCTCGGTTTCGCGCCGCACCGAGAACGCGTTGAGCGTCATGGCCACCAGCGCGTAGTAGCCGAAGATTCCCACCAGCTCCACCAGTCCGGCCTCACCGAAGCTGGCCGTGGCTTCTTCGTACAACGCCTGGTCGATGCGTCGGGTTTCGTACAGCGAGCGGCCCAGGCGATGGATCAGGCGTTCGTCTTCACGCTGGAAGTCCGGTGTCCGATTCTGCCGCAAGGCCTCGATCACTTCGTCGCTGAGGCCGGCCTGGCGCGCGATGGGTTCGTGGATCTGCCATTCCGCCTGGGATTGCCACCAGGCGGCGGTGACCAGGATCGCCAGTTCGCTCAGCCGCAGTTCCAGGCGTGTGCCGTAGCGGCAGAAGGCGCCGAGCTTCTGGGCGTTGTCCGCCAGTCCGGGACTGTGCACCCAGGCCAGGAACGGGCCGTCCAGATTGCCGCGCGGACCGCTGAGGATCTCCTGCAATACGCGGCGCTGTTCGTCGTCCATGTTGGCGTCGGACAGCGGGGTCAGGCGTGAGTCGATTTTCATGCGAGGTCCTTCAGAGGCTGCCGATGGCTTTGACGATGGCGCGCCGCAGCTTTTCAGTCAGTTCATCCAGCTGCGCTTCTTCGAGGATGAAGGGCGGGGCCAGCAGGATGTGGTCGCCGCGGCGGCCATCCAGCGTGCCGCCCATGGGGTAGCACATCAGACCTTCCTGCATGGCGGCCTTCTTGATCCGTGCGTGCAGTTTTGCTTCGGCGGGGAAGGGCGTCTTGCCGGCGCGCTCGGCCACCAGCTCCACTCCCTGGAACAGCCCGCGACCGCGAATGTCACCGATGTTGGGATGCTCGCCAAGGGCGCTGAGCAGGCGTTGCTGCAGCTGTTCGCCCAGCTCCCGTACGCGTGGCAGCAGGTTGCGCTGTTCGATGGTCTTCTGCACGGCCAGGGCAGCGGCGCAGGCGGTGGCATGGCCGATATAGGTGTGGCCGTGCTGGAAGAAGCCCGAGCCGTTGGCGATGGCGTCGTGGATACGCTGGCTGACCAGGGTGGCGCCAATGGGCTGGTAGCCGGCACCCAGGCCCTTGGCGATGGTGATCAGGTCGGCGCTGATGCCTTCCTGTTCGGCGGCGAACAGGCTGCCGGTACGGCCCATGCCGCACATCACTTCGTCGAGGATCAGCAGCACGCCATAGCGGTCGCAGATTTCCCGCACCCGTCTGAAGTAGCCCGGCACGGCGGTCACTGCGCCCAGCGTGGCGCCCACCACCGGCTCGGCGACGAAGGCCATGACCTTGTCCGGGCCGAGGTTGAGGATTTCCGTTTCCAGTTCCCGTGCCAGGCGTTCGCCGTAGGCTTCCGGCGTTTCGCCTTCGGCCTGGTCGCGATAGGCGTAGCAGGGGCTGACGTGGCTGACATCGATCAGCAGCGGCTGGAACTGCTGGCGTCGCCAGGCGTTGCCGCCGGCGGCCAGGGCGCCGAGGGTGTTGCCGTGGTAGCTCTGGCGGCGGGCGATCAGGTGCGTGCGCTGTGGCTGGCCGATCTCCACGAAGTACTGGCGGGCCAGCTTGAGCGCCGCCTCTACCGCTTCCGAACCGCCGGAAACGAAGTACACCGAGCGCATCCCGGCCGGGGCGCGGGCGATCAGGAAGTCGGCCAGTTCTTCCATTGGCTCGCTGGTGAAGAAGGAGGTATGGGCGTAGGCCAGGGTGCCGATCTGCCGGCGTACCGCTTCGATCACTTCGGCGTCGCTGTGCCCCAGGCAGGACACCGCAGCTCCGCCGCTGGCGTCGAGGTAGCGACGGCCCTCGCTGTCGATCAGGTAGGCGCCGTCGCCGCGAACGGCCGTGGGGTAGGACTGGATGAGGCTGCGGTGCAGGACGTGGCTCATGGTGACCTCCTGGGGTTTGCGCAAATATTAAATGCATTTTTGTTCTTGGCAAATTTTTCTTGCGAAGAATGGCGCTGCTCTGCATTTGGCTAATGCGCATCCTGCGGTGCTTTTCTTCGATTTTCCGGGTGCGTCAGACGAGGCGCGGGGTGTTTTGGGCTGGGAAAAATACTTGCAAATAAATTTATTGCATGTTTATTTTGCACAAAAGCACGCAAGTGCATGCAGCCCCTGACGGGGGTTAGCCGCTCAAAACAATAAAGTCCGGGCCCAGGCCCGTTGCATCGAACTGCCGCTAATGCGCGCCAGCCCCAGGGCATGGCGCATCCCGCCGTCCCGCAAGAGGAAGTCCTGCATGAAAAAGCTGCTGCAAGCCTCGTTCGCCGCTCTCTCCCTGTTCGCCGCCAGCCAGTCGATGGCTGCCGACAAGGAGCTGCTGATCGCCACCGATACCGCCTTCGTTCCCTTCGAGTTCAAACAGGGCGACAAATACGTCGGCTTCGACATCGATCTCTGGGCAGCCATCGCCAAGGAGATGGGCGTGAGCTACCAGCTCAAGCCGATGGACTTCAACGGCATCATCCCCGCGCTGCAGACCCGCAACGTCGACGCGGCCCTGGCCGGCATCACCATCAAGGAAGACCGCAAGCAGGTCATCGACTTCTCCGACGGCTACTACGACAGCGGCTTCCTGCTGATGGTCAAGGCCGATAACGACAGCATCAAGAGCTCTGCCGACATTGCCGGCAAGAGCCTGGCGGTGAAGAGCGGCACCTCCTCGGCGGACTACGCCAAGGCCAATCTGAAGGCCGGCGACCTGCGCCAGTTCCCCAACGTCGACAACGCCTACCTGGAGCTGCGCACCGGCCGCGTCGATGCCGCGATGCACGACACTCCCAACGTCCTCTACTACATCAAGACCGCCGGCGACGGGCAGGTGAAGGCCGTGGGCGAGCAGATGATGGCGCAGCAGTACGGCATCGGATTCCCCAAGGGCAGCGAGCTGCGTGAGCCGGTGAACGCGGCGCTGAAGAAGCTGCGTGAGGACGGCACCTATGCGCAGATCTACCGCAAGTGGTTCGGCACCGACCCGAAATAAGACGAGGTAGGCATCCATGCATTTTCAATGGTCCGCCATCTGGGACGCGTTGCCGGTGCTGCTCGAGGGCGCCCGGCTGACCCTGTGGATATCCATTCTCGGTCTGATCGGCGGCGCGGTGATCGGCCTGGTGGCCGGTGTCGGCCGCGCCTACGGCGGCTTCATCGGCAGTCGCGCGGCGCTGGTGTTCGTCGAGCTGATCCGTGGCACGCCGATCATGGTCCAGGTGATGTTCATCTACTTCGCCCTGCCGCTGATGATCCCGGTGCGCATCGATCCGTTCAGCGCAGCGGTGGTCACCATCATGATCAACTCCGGCGCCTACATCGCCGAGATCACCCGCGGTGCGCTGCTCTCGGTGAACAAGGGCTTCCGCGAGGCGGGGCTGGCGCTGGGGCTTTCCGGGCGCGACACGCTGCGCTACGTGATCGCTCCGCTGGCCTTCCGGCGGATGATCCCGGCGCTGGGCAACCAGTGGATCGTGAGCATCAAGGACACCTCGCTGTTCATCGTCATCGGCGTCGCCGAACTGACCCGCCAGGGCCAGGAGGTGATCGCCGGCAACTTCCGCGCGATGGAAATCTGGTCGGCGGTGGCGGTGATCTACCTGGTCATCACCCTGGTGTTGAGTTACGTGCTGCGGCGCATGGAATCGAGGCTGAAGATCCTATGATCGAGTTCAAGCAGGTCGCCAAGCACTTTGGCGAGACCAAGGTGCTCCACGACATCAACCTGAAGATCGGCAGCGGCGAGGTGGTGGTCATCATCGGCCCTTCCGGCTCCGGCAAATCGACGCTGCTGCGCTGCATCAACAAGCTCGAAGTGATCACCGACGGCCAGTTGTTCGTCGATGGCATGGAGGTCAACGACCCGAAGGTGGACGAGCGCCTGATCCGCCAGGAGGCGGGGATGGTGTTCCAGCAGTTCCACCTGTTCCCGCAGATGACCGCACTGGAAAACGTAGCCTTCGGGCCGATCCGCGTGCGCGGGGCGAAGAAGGCGGACGCCGAGGCGCTGGCGCGTACGCTGCTGGCGAAGGTGGGGCTCTCCGAGCGCGCCGGGCACTATCCGTCGGAGTTGTCCGGCGGCCAGCAGCAGCGCGTGGCCATCGCCCGCGCGCTGGCGGTGAAGCCCAAGCTGATGCTGTTCGACGAGCCCACCTCGGCGCTCGACCCCGAGCTGCGCCATGAAGTGCTGCAGGTGATGAAGGACCTGGCGGAGGAGGGCATGACCATGGTCATCGTCACCCACGAGATCGACTTCGCCCGCAAGGTCGCCTCGCGGCTGATCTTCATCGACCAGGGCCGCATCACCGAGGACGGCGACCCCGCCAGTCTGATCGGCAACCCCACCAGCCCGCGTCTGCGGGAGTTCCTGCAACATGTCGCCTGAGGTGCGCCGATGATCCTGCAACCCCTGAAACTGGGCGGCAGCCCGTATGACATCGGCCTGGGGCTGGGCCGCTTCGGCCGCGATGCGGTGCATCAGCGCCTTCGCCCGCTGCCACTGTGGCGGAGCCTCGCGGCCCTGGCCGGAGCGGGTGTGGCGAAAGCCATGCAGGCGCAGGTCGAGGCCGACTTCCCGCGTATCTGGGAGGAAATCCGCGGCCTGGCCGATGGGCTGGAACTGCCGGTCGAGGAAGTCTTCCTGTGGAATTGCCGCGGCGACTTCGTCAGCCCGCAGAGCGTGGATGGCTGCACCACGGTGTTCGGGCCGACCGCCGAGGGCTGGCTGATCGCCCACAACGAGGATGGCCTGCCCTCCCTCGAGGGTGCCTGCGGCCTGCTGCAGGCGGCGCCGGAGCAAGGCATGGCTTTCACCAGCTTCGTCTACCCCGGCTCCCTTCCCGGCCACACCTTCGCAGTGAATGCCGCCGGGCTGGTCAGTACGGTGAACAACATCCGCCCTGCCAACATCCCAACCGGCCTGCCGCGTCAGGTACTGGCCCGTGCGGTGCTGGATTGCGCCAGCCTGGATGAGGCGGTCGACGTGCTCTCCCGCGCAGGCCGCGCCGGTGCCTTCCACCATGCCCTCGGGCAGGTCGGTTCGGCTCATCTGCTGAGCGTCGAAGCCTGCTCGGCCGGCGTCGTTGTGCGCAAGGTGCGGCGTCCGGGCGGGCACTCCAATCATCTGCTGGATGCCGGGCTGGACGCCGCCGGCCAGCGCATCACCGGCAGTTCCGGCAGCCGCCAGCGTCGCGTCGACGGGTTGCTGGGGGAGGGGGGCGGTCTGCTCGACGAGGCCCGCGCGCTGGCGATCCTGCGCGATGGCGCTGATCCCGAGCTGCCGATCTACCGTCGCGCGGCGGACGACCCGGACGATGAGAACACCCTGGCCACCGCCGTGTTTCTCATCGGCGCGAACTCGGTAGAATGGCGCGTCTACTGCCAGCCGGACGTCCAGCACGTGGAAAGCGCCGGCAGTACCCGTCCTTCTTCCGCCAACGGACCTGCCCGATGACCCAAGCGCCCGCCGCACTGCCCGATAACCTGGGAGCCCTCAAGCAACTGCTGGAGGCTATCGAGCGCGGTGAGTCGGGCATCTCCCTGGGCGGCAGTTCGCGGCGGGTGCTGGCTGCCTTGATCGAGGCACCGCAGCGCACTGCGGTGTCCTCCATCAGCGAGCTGGCGGAGCAGCTCGGGGTGAACGCCTCGACCTTGTCGCGCCTGGCCCAGCGCCTGGGCTACGGCGGTTTCAGCAAGTTCCAGGACCTGTTCCGCCGCGAGCTGACCGAGGGCAAGAATTTCTACAGCGACCAGGCCTCGCGCCTGCTGCTGACTCCCGCCGACACCACGTTGTCGCGCCTGACCCGCCTGGGCCGGCAGGAAAGCACCAACATCGCCAGCCTGATCGAGCAGGTCGAGCCGGAAGTGTTCTCCCGCGTGGTGGAGCTTCTCGCCAGCGCGCGCCGTGTGCGAATCCATGGCATGCGCCAGTTCACTTCGCTGGCACTGTTCATGTCCTATGGCCTGGGCATGCTGCGCCAGGACGTGGCAGCGCTGGATGCCAGCCGCCAGGGCGTGGCCGATGCGTTGGCGCAACTGGATGCCGGCGATGTGCTGGTGGTCGCCAGCTGCTTCCCCTACACGCCCAGCGTGCTGGCCACGGCGGAAGTCGCCGCGCGCCATGGCATCGAGGTCGTGGCCCTGACCGACTCCTCCAGCTCGCCATTGGCGAAGGTGGCGCGGCACAGCTTCTATGTGCCCAACCACAGCCTGTTCTACAGCAACAGCATGTGCGCCTTCATGCTGCTGGCGCAGGGCTTGTTGAGCGAGGTGGCGGGGCGATTGGGCGAAAGCGCGCTGGAGTCACTGCGCCAGCGCGAAGAACTGATCAGCGAGCTGAACGCGTCGCTCTGAGGCGACGCTGCCTCAGGCGACCTGGGTTCTGGGCTCCAGCGGGCTTTCGCTGCTGAGGAACTGCTCCAGGCGCTCGCGCTGCCGGGCATTGAGGAACAGGCCGAGCTTGGTACGGCGCCAGAGGATGTCATCGGCGTCGCGCGCCCACTCCTCGTGGACCAGGTATTCCACTTCCCGCGCATAGAGCCCGGCGCCCAGGTGTTCGCCCAGTTCGCTGAGGTTGTGCGCGCCGTCCAGCAGTTTCCAGATGCGGCTGCCGTAAGTGCTGGCCCAGCGCCGGGCGAGGGCCGGGTCGAGCTGGCGCAGGCGGTCCATGAGCTGGATCGCCAGGTCGTCCACGCAGGTCATGGCTTCACCGCCGGGGAGCGGGGCGCTGGCGGTCCAGCTGGCTTTCATCACGCCGGCGAAGTGCGGCGCCAGCTGTTCCAGCGCAGCCTCGGCGAGTTTGCGGTAGGTGGTCAGCTTGCCGCCGAACACCGACAGCAGCGGCGCTTCGCCGGGGGTATTGTCCAGCGCCAGGGTGTAGTCGCGGGTCACGGCCGAAGGGTCGTCGGACTCGTCGTCGCACAGCGGGCGCACGCCGGAGAAGCTGCGCAGGATGTCCTGGCGGCCCAGCTGGTGCTTGAAGTGCGCATTGACCACGTTGAGCAGGTAGTCGGTCTCTTCTTCGCTGATGCTGATCTTCGCCGGGTCGCCCTGGTATTCGCGGTCGGTGGTGCCGATCAGGGTGAACTGGCGCAGGTAGGGGATGGCGAAGACGATGCGCCGGTCCTCGTTCTGCAGGATGTACGCGTGCTCGCCTTCGTATAGGCGCGGCACGATCAGGTGGCTGCCCTGGATCAGACGGATGCCGTAGGGCGGTTTCTGGCGCAGTTCCTCGCGCAGGAAGCGGTCGACCCAGGGGCCGGCGGCGTTGACCAGCGCGCGGGCGCGCACCGAGTACAGGCTGCCATCGGCGCGCTCCAGATGCAGGTGCCACAGACCCTTGCTGCGCCGGGCGCTGACGCAGCGGGTGCGCGGGTGCACATGGGCGCCGTTCTCGCGGGCGGCCATGGCGTTGAGCACCACCAGGCGGGCGTCGTCCACCGAGCAGTCGGAGTATTCGAAGCCGCGGATGATCTCGGCCTTCAGCGGGCTGTCGTGGCCGAAGCGCACACCCCGGGAAGCCGGCAGCTTCTCGCGCTTGCCCAGGTGATCGTAGAGAAACAGGCCGGCGCGGATCATCCAGGCCGGGCGCAGGTGGGGGCGGTGCGGCAGTACGAAGCGCAGCGGGTGGACGATGTGCGGAGCCTTGGCCAGCAGCACTTCGCGCTCGGCGAGGGCTTCGCGGACCAGGCGGAATTCGTAGTGCTCCAGGTAGCGCAGGCCGCCGTGGACCAGCTTGCTGCTGGCGGAGGAGGTGTGGGCGGCGAGGTCGTGCTGTTCGCAAAGGAACACCGACAGCCCGCGCCCGGCAGCGTCCGCCGCGATCCCCGCGCCATTGATGCCGCCACCGACGACTGCCAGGTCATAGACTTCGGCCAGGGGCGCGTGGCGCTTGCTGGTTGGGTTCATGGGGGCCGCCTTGGGGATTGAAAGTGAATCTTTTGATGTTCGTTTTCGAAAATATCCTAGTTCAATGAATGAAATATGACCAGCCTTGAGCGCGAATTCGCGCAGACATTCGTCTGAATGTTCGAAAGTGAAGGAGTCGGGCGCGACTCAGACCAGTTCGAGCTGGACCTTGTGCTGGTGCATCAGGCGCGCCACGGCGGTGGGCGGCGGGCAGTCGGTGAACACCCGGCTGACCAGGGAGATCGGCCCCAGGCGCACTACGGCGTTGCGCCCGAACTTGCTGGAGTCGGCGGCGAGGAACACCTGCCGGGCGTTGTCGATGATGGCGCGGGAGACGCGCACTTCCTGGTAGTCGAAGTCCAGCAGGCTGCCGTCCTCGTCGATGCCGCTGATGCCGACCACGGCGAAGTCGACGCGGAACTGCTCGATGAAGTCCACTGCCGCCTGCCCGACCACGCCGCCGTCGCCGCGCACGGTGCCGCCGGCGATCAGCACTTCGAAGTCGTCCTTGCCGGCGAGGATGCTGGCGACGTGCAGGTTGTTGGTGATGACCTTGAGGTTCTTGTGGCCGAGCAGGGCGCGGGCGATGGCCTCGGTGGTGGTGCCGATGTTGATGAACAGCGAAGCGTTGTCCGGGATGTGCGCGGCGATGGCCTCGGCGATGCGCTGCTTCTCGTCGCGCATCTGGTCGGCGCGGGTGTTGTAGGCGGTGTTCTCGATGCTCGAGTCCCAGGCCGCGCCGCCGTGGTAGCGGCGCAGCAGGTTCTGCTCGGCGAGCTGGTTGATGTCGCGGCGGATGGTCTGCGGCGTCACGGCGAACTGCTGGGCGAGTTCCTCGATGCTCAGGTAGCCGCGCTCGCGGACCAGGTCGAGGATGCTTTGCTGTCGGGGTGGCAGGTTCATGCGCTGTGCTCGTGCGGACGGGCCGGGAGGGCAAGGATGCCGCAGCGCGGCCTCTCTGTCATGCAATGCACCGCCTGTAGGAGCGGGCCATGCGTGCGATCGCGGGCATGGCCCGCTCCTACAGGTTCGTGCGGTCAGTCTTCGGCTGCCCAGCCGCGGGTGCGCTCCACGGCTTTCTTCCACCCGGCATACAAGCGAGTGCGCTCTGCCTCGTCACAGGCCGGCTGGAACACCCGCTCGATCACCGCCTTGTTCTTCAGCTCCGCCAGGCTGCCCCAGAAACCGCAGGCCAGCCCCGCCAGCACCGCGGCGCCGAGGGCGGTGGTTTCGCGCATCTGTGGGCGTTCCACCGGGGTGCCGAGAATGTCGGCCTGGAACTGCATGAGGAAATTGTTGGCCACCGCACCGCCGTCCACACGCAGGGCGCGCAGCGGCTCGCCGGCGTCCTGCTGCATGGCGTCGAGCACGTCGCGGGTCTGGTAGGCGATGGATTCCAGGGTGGCGCGGATCAGGTGGTCGGCCTTCACCCCACGGGTCAGGCCGAACAGCGCGCCACGGGCGTACGGGTCCCAGTAGGGCGCGCCGAGGCCGGTGAAGGCGGGGACCAGGTAGACGCCATTGCTGTCCTTCACCTTGGTGGCGAAGTACTCGGAGTCGTGGGCGTCGTTGATCACCTTCAGTTCGTCGCGCAGCCACTGCACGGTGGAGCCGCCGTTGAACACCGCGCCTTCCAGCGCATAGGCCACTTCGCCGCTCGGGCCGCAGGCGATGGTGGTGAGCAGGCCGTGGGTGGATTTCACCGCCTTGTCTCCGGTGTTCATCAGCAGGAAGCAGCCGGTGCCGTAGGTGTTCTTCGCCTGGCCCGGCTCCACGCACATCTGGCCGAACAGCGCGGCCTGCTGGTCGCCGGCGATCCCGGCAATCGGCGTGCGGTGCACGCCGAGGCCGCCGACCTTGGCGTGGCCATACACCTCGGAGGACGGGCGCACCTGCGGCAGCATCGCGCGCGGTACGCCCAGCGCGGCGAGCAGGCGTTCGTCCCAGTCGCGCTTGTGGATATCGAACATCAGGGTGCGCGAGGCGTTGGTGTAGTCGGTGACGTGCACCTCGCCTTCGGTGAGCTTCCAGATCAGCCAGCTGTCGACCGTGCCGAACAGCAACTCGCCGCTTTGCGCGCGTTCACGGGCGCCTTCGACGTTGTCGAGGATCCACTTGAGCTTGGTGCCGGAGAAGTAGGGATCGATGACCAGCCCGGTGGTGTCGCGGATGTGCTGTTCCAGGCCGTCGCGCTTGAGCTGCTCGCAGATCGCCGCGCTGCGCCGGCACTGCCAGACGATGGCGTTGTGGATCGGCCGGCCGGTGCTCTTGTCCCACACCAGGGTGGTTTCGCGCTGGTTGGTGATGCCGATGGCGGCCACTTCGGCGACGCTGATGCTGGCCTGGGCGAGGGCTTCCACCAGGGTCGAACTCTGGGTCGCCCAGATTTCCATCGGGTCGTGTTCGACCCAGCCCGGCTGCGGGTAGATCTGCGCGAACTCGCGCTGGGCCGTGCTGACCACGTTGGCGTCGTGGTCGAAGATGATGGCGCGCGAGCTGGTGGTGCCCTGGTCGAGGGCGACGACGTATTTCTTGTTCGTAAGGTCGGTCATGGCAGCGGCCTTGTGCGGATTCCGTTCGGCAACCCCGGCGGCAGGGCCGGGTAGGGATTGGCGGTGAACATACGGGATTCATCCCCGTCGGTGAAGCGAACACCGTGCAGTACGCCACACCTTGGCTTACTGTTATGCGCTGGAAAGCCGCCTGCGAGAAGCCCGCCGATCATGACCCCCGCCATCGACCTGCTGAAAAAGAACCGCGCCGAACACCACGTGCTGAGCTACGAGCACGACCCCAAGGCGCCGTCCTACGGCCTGGAGGCCGCCGAGAAGCTCAACCTCGACCCGGCGCGGGTGTTCAAGACGCTGCTGGCGGCAAGCGAGAAGGGCGAACTGCTGGTGGCGGTGGTTCCGGTGGTGGGGAGCCTGGACCTCAAGGCGCTGGCCCACGCGGCGGGCGTGAAGAAGGCCGACATGGCCGACCCCAACGCTGCGCAGCGCGCCACTGGCTACCTGGTTGGCGGCATCAGCCCGCTGGGGCAGAAGAAGCGCCTGCGCACCTTCATCGATGAATCCGCCCAGGGCTTCCCGACCATCCATGTCAGCGCTGGCCGACGCGGTCTGGAAGTGGAGCTGAGCGCCGAGACGCTGGCCGGCCTGACCTCGGCGAAGTTCGCGCCCATCGGCCGCCCCTGATCGCTCAACCCCGGGGACTGTGTGGTCCCCACTGTACGGTTCGCCGCCCGCCGGCTTCTGTCATGCTCGGCCATCACTTACAAGGAGATCGCCATGCTGCTCGACTTCCATCAGGTGGACGCCTTCACCGACCGTCCTTTCGCCGGCAACCCGGCCATGGTCTATCGCCTCGATGCTTGGCTGAACGACGAGCTGATGCAGAAGATCGCCGCCGAGCACAACCTCTCGGAGACCGCCTTCCTGGTGAAGGAACCCGAGGGCTGGCGCATCCGCTGGTTCACCCCGACCGCCGAGGTGCCGCTGTGCGGCCACGCCACCCTGGCCAGCGCCCACGTGCTGTTCGAGGTGTTCGATGAGCCGGGCGAGGTGCTGGAGCTCAATTCGCTGTCCGGCCCGCTGCGCGTGACCCGCGAGGAGGGCCGTCTGGCGCTGAACTTCCCGGCGCAGCCGCCGAGCGAAACCGGCGCCACCGTGGAACTGGCCAGCGCATTGGGCGTGGACGTGGTGGACGCACTGAGCAACGCCTCGCACCTGCTGGCGCTGCTGGAATCCGAGCAGGCCGTGCGCGACTGCAAGCCGGATTTCGCCGCCCTGGCGCGTCTGCCGTACCTGGGGGTGATCGTCACTGCGCGCAGCGATGACTATGACTTCGTCTCGCGCTTCTTCGCCCCGGCCATCGGCCTCAACGAAGACCCGGTGACCGGCGCCGCCCACTGCAGCCTGATCCCCTACTGGTCGGGCCGCCTGAACAAGCTGCAGATGCGCGCCTTCCAGTGCTCCGAGCGCGGCGGCGAGCTGTGGTGCCGCCTGGAGGACGACCGCGTGAGCATCGCCGGTTATGCGCGCCTGGTGGCCAGCGGTCGTCTGCTGGTTGTTTGATCTGTGACCGGGGAGATTTCGTCTTCCCGGCGTAGGCTGGCCTTCCCTGAAAACCGCGCCCCTCTGGCGCGGTTCGCAGCTTCGGAGGAAGGCCCATGGCAACCCTGGTCATCGCTGACTATCACACCCACACCGGCTCCCCCGTTCTTGCCCCGGCGACCCTGAACGCCCTGGCGGCTGCCCGGCAGATCGGCGGTGACGTGCATCTGCTGCTGGCCGGCAGCGGCCTGACCCAACTGGCGGAGCACGCTCGCGGCATCGAGTGCATCGCGCGCGTCGTGCTGGTGGACGATTCCGCCTACGACCACCTGCTGGCGGAAAACCTCTCCGCACTGGTCGTGCAGCTCGCTCCTGGCTACAGCCATATTCTCGCGCCTGCCAGCGCCATGGGCCGTGATTGCCTGCCGCGTATTGCCGCGCTGCTGGACGTCGATGCGGTTTCCGACGTCATCGCGGTGATCGATGACGAGACCTTCCAGCGCCCGATCTACGCCGGCAATGCGATTGCCACGGTGCGCTGCGCAGGGCGGCTGAAAGTGCTGGGTATCCGGCCAACGGCCTTCGACCCGGTTTCCGCTGAAGGTGGCAACGCCGAGCTGGAAAGACGCAACGGGGCGGGCGATCTCGCGCTTTCGTCCTGGCAGGGTGAGGAGCATCCGGACTTCGAACGCCCGGCACTGGAAGCGGCGCGGGTAATAGTCGCTGGCGGGCGCGGGCTGCAGACCGAGGAAGGCTTCGCGGCGCTCTATCCCCTGGCGGATCGCCTGCACGGCGCCGTGGGCGCTTCGCTGGCGGCGGTGGACGCAGGTTTCGCACCGGCGGAGCTGCAGATCGGCCAGTCCGGGCGCATCGTCGCGCCGGAGCTTTACCTGGCGGTAGGGATATCCGGTGCGGTGCAGCACGTGGCGGGGATGAAGGACGCCAAGGTCATCGCCGCGATCAACCTCGATCCGGACGCACCGATCTTCGAAATCGCCGACTACGGCCTGCAGGGCGACCTGTTCGAGTTGCTGCCGGCGTTGATGCTCGAGTTGGACAGCGCGCTCGGCTAGAGCGCCACGCTGCCCTGTGCCGGGAACAGCACCAGGTGCTCGGCGGCGACGCCGATGGCCACTTCGTCGCCCGGTTGATGGTCGCAGTGGCTGGGAAATAGCGATTCCAGCTGGGTGCCGGTGGGCAGTTGCAGACGATAGAGCGTCGCCGCGCCGAGGAACGACTTGCCGACAATCCGCGCCTTCAGCGCGCCATCGGCGGCCGGCACCAGGTCGTCCGGGCGCAGCAGCACATCCACCGCACTGCCGTCCGGCAGGCTGTAGGCGCGATTGCCGCGCAGCAGGCCCAGTTCGGTCTGCACCGCATCGCGTCCGCACATCTGTCCGCGAATGAAATAACCCTGGCCGACGAAGCTGGCGACGAAGGGTGTCTGCGGTTCGTGGTAGAGGTTGAACGGGGTGTCCCACTGCTCCAGCACGCCATGGCGGAATACGCCGACGTGGTCGCTGACGGCGAAGGCCTCTTCCTGGTCGTGGGTGACCAGGACCGCGCTGGTGCCGCGAGCCTTGAGGATGTCGCGCACCTCGTGGCTGAGCTGGCGGCGCAGTTCCACGTCGAGGTTGGAGAAGGGTTCGTCGAGCAGCAGCAGTTGCGGTTGCGGTGCCAGCGCGCGGGCCAGGGCCACGCGTTGCTGCTGGCCGCCGGAGAGCTCGTGGGGGAAGCGCTGGCCGAGGCCGTCGAGCTTCACCAGCTCCAGCAATTCGCCGACGATGCGCTCGCGTTCGGGGTGCTTGCGAATGCCGAAGGCGATGTTGTCCGCCACCGACAGGTGCGGGAACAGCGCGTAGTCCTGGAACACCATGCCGATCCGGCGCTTCTCCGGCGACAGGGTGAAGCCGGGGCGGGAAATCACTTCGCCGGCCAGCTCGATGCGGCCGGCCTGCACCGGCTCGAAACCGGCGATGGCGCGCAGGGTGGTGGTCTTGCCGCAGCCCGAGGGGCCGAGCAGGCAGCCGATGTCGCCGACGTTCAGGTGCAGGCTGACGCCTTGCACCACACGCTGCTGTTCATAGCCACAGGAAAGATCTTCGAGGTTGAGCAGCAGCGTTTGGGTCATTGAACGTAGAACCTGTTCAGAATCTCGCCGAGCGCAGTCCGGGCTAGGCGGAATCAGGTAAAAAAGCGCAGTTTACGCCTGCTGAATGAGCATTTTTTACCTGATTCCAACGCCGCCCGGGCCAGCGCAGGCAGATTATGGGCAGGTTCTCAGGCGTAGTGGGCGTGCTCGACCAGCAGTTCGAGCAGCGCCTTCTGGGCGTGGAGACGGTTTTCCGCCTGGTCCCAGGCCACGGAGCGCGCGTCGTCCAGCAGGTCTTCGCTGATCTCTTCGCCACGGTGGGCCGGCAGGCAGTGCATGAATAGTACATCCGCCGCCGCGCCGTCGAGCAGCGCACGTGTTACCTGATATGGCTGGAACAGGCGCAGGCGCGCGGCCGCTTCGTCTTCCTGGCCCATGGAGGCCCAGACGTCGGTGCTTACCAGGTGCGCGCCGGCCACCGCCTCGCGCGGGTCGCGGAAGATCTTCACGCGATCGCCAGCCAGTTCCATCAGCGCGGCATTCGGCTCGTAACCTTCCGGGCAGGCCACGTTCAGCTGGAAGTCGAAGCGGATCGCCGCCTCGATGTAGCTGTTGCACATGTTGTTGCCGTCGCCGATCCAGGCTGCGGTCTTGCCGGCGATGCTGCCGCGGTGCTCGAAGAAGGTCTGCATGTCGGCCAGCAACTGGCAGGGATGCAGGTCGTCCGACAGGCCGTTGATCACCGGCACGCGGGAGTTTTCGGCGAACTCGATCAGGTTGCTGTGGGCGAAGGTGCGGATCATCACCGCATCGACCATCCGCGACATCACCCGTGCGGCGTCGGCGATCGGCTCGCCACGGCCCAGCTGGGTATCGCGCGGGGAGAGGAAGATGGCCTGGCCGCCGAGCTGGATCATGCCGGCTTCGAAGGAAATCCGCGTACGGGTCGAGGCTTTCTCGAAGATCATGCCCAGCACGCGGTTCTTCAGTGGTTCGTAGAGCACGCCTCGGTCTCGCAGGTCCTTCAGCTCGGTGGCGCGGCGGATCAGACCGAGCAGTTCTTCGGTCGTGTAATCCAGCATCGAGAGGAAGTGACGTGCGCTCATGGTTCGTACCTACTACTTATTCTCAGAATCAGGCCGAGGTACCGACCGGCTTTCGTGAGAAAAAACGGGCTGAACCTGCGGCGGGACCGCATGGAGCGGAAAATGGGGGAAGGCGCGATCCTATAAGGAAATGACGGATCTACGCAAGTTTCCCCCGGAAGGCCCGTCGGGCGGGGCTTCAACATGGTCGTTCCTGATGCCCCGCGATTCACCCGACGGAAGCTGGTGGTGCTTCGCCAGGCCAGGATTCATAGTGCTTTCGACCCCGCGACCGGCCCCATGAGGCGCCGGCGACAACAATAACGAGGCGAGCCATGAGCAAGACCCTCCACCACCGTGCGTGCCACCTGTGCGAAGCCATCTGCGGCCTGACCATCGAGACCGAGGATGAGCGCATCCTCTCGATCAAGGGCGACGCCCAGGACAGCTTCAGCCGCGGCCACGTCTGCCCCAAGGCGGTGGCCCTGCAGGACATCCAGAACGACCCGGACCGCCTGCGCCAGCCGGTGCGCCGCGTCGGCAACGAGTGGCAGCCGATCGGCTGGGACGAGGCTTTCGAGCTGGTCGCCACGCGTCTTGCCGAGATTCGTTTACGCCATGGCAACGACGCCGTGGCCGTGTACCAGGGCAATCCCAGCGTGCACAACTACGGGCTGATGACCCACAGCAACTACTTCCTCGGCCAGCTGAAGACCCGCAACCGTTACTCGGCGACCTCGGTGGACCAGTTGCCGCATCATCTGGTCAGCCAGCAGATGTTCGGCCATGGCCTGCTGATCCCGATTCCCGACATCGACCACACCGACTTCATGCTGATCCTGGGCGGCAACCCGCTGGCCTCCAACGGCAGCATCATGACCGTCCCGGACGTGGAGAAACGCCTGAAGGCGCTGAAGGCGCGCGGTGGCAAGCTGGTGGTGGTCGATCCGCGTCGCACCGAGACGGCGGCGCTGGCGGACCAGCATCTGTTCGTCCGTCCCGGCGAGGATGCAGCCTTGTTGCTGGGCATCCTCGACACGCTGCTCAGCGAAGGGCTGACCCGCGCAACCGCCCTGCCGGTGAATGGCCTGGAGGCGGTACGCGAAGCCCTGGCGCCGTTCAAGGTCGAAGCCATGGCCGCGCGCTGCGGTGTGCCGGCCGAGGATATCCGCCAGCTGGCGCGGGCTTTCGCCGCCGCCGACAAGGCGGTCTGCTACGGGCGCATGGGGGTTTCGACGCAAGTCTTCGGCAGCCTGTGCCAGTGGCTGGTGCAACTGATCAACCTGGTCACCGGCAACCTCGACCGCGTCGGCGGCACCCTGTGCACCACGCCGGCGGTGGACCTGGTGGCGTCCACTGCGGGCGGCGCTTTCAATCGCTGGCAAAGCCGCGTGTCCAGCCTGCCGGAATACGGCGGTGAACTGCCGGTGGCGGCGCTGGCCGAGGAGATGCTCACCGAAGGGGAGGGGCAGGTGCGCGCACTGGTGACGGTGGCCGGCAACCCGGTGCTGTCCACGCCCAATGGCCGTCGCCTGGAGCAGGCGCTGGATGGCCTGGAGTTCATGCTCAGCGTCGATCTGTACATCAACGAGACGACCCGCTACGCCGACCTGATCCTGCCGCCCACCGCGCCGCTGGAGCACGATCACTACGACACCACCTTCAATGTCTTCGCAGTGCGCAACGTCACCCGCTTCAACGAGGCGATCCTGCCCAAGCCCGAAGGCGCACTGCACGACTGGGAAATCTTCGTCGGCCTGGCCAAGGCCTATGCCGCGCGTCAGGGCAGCGAGCTCAAGCCGACCATGGCGCCGGAGCAGATGATCGAGATGGGCCTGCGCTTCGGCCCCTACGGCGACGCCAGCGAGCACAAGCTCAACCTGGCGCGGCTGCGCGAGCACCCGCACGGGCTGGACCTGGGGCCGCTGCAGCCGAACCTGGCGCCGCGCCTGAAAACCGCCAGCCGCAGCATCGAGGCGGCACCGGAGATTTTCCTCAACGACCTGCGCCGTTTTGCCGACAGCCAGTCGCCGGCCATCGACCAATTGCTGCTGATCGGCCGCCGCCACGTGCGCAGCAACAACTCGTGGATGCACAACTATCACCGCCTGGTGAAGGGCAAGCCGCGCCACCAGTTGCTGATGCATCCGCAGGACCTGGCGTCGCGCGGGCTGGTAGATGGGCAGAAGGTGCGGGTGCGTTCGCGGGTAGGCAGCATCGAGATCGAAGTGGCTTCCAGCGATGAAGTCATGGCCGGCGTGGTCAGCCTGCCCCACGGCTGGGGCCACGGGCGACCGGGCGTGCAACTGGCCATCGCGCGCGAGCAGGGCGGTGCCAGCGCCAACGATCTGACCGACGAGCGCCACCTGGATGCACTCTCCGGCAACACTGCGCTCAATGGTGTGCCGGTGGAGGTCGAGGCGGCCTGACAAGCTGACGCACGTCACCTGCAAAGCCGAGCGTTGCACTCGGCTTTGCAGTACAATGCGCGGTACCGTGCCGGCCTGTGCCCCCAGAGGCGACTGCCGGGTCAGTGTCTGATAGTTAAGCCGAGGAAGTTCATGGATATCATCGATACCATCAAAGAGCAGATCTCCAGCAACCCTGTTCTGCTGTACATGAAGGGTTCGCCGAACGCTCCCCAGTGCGGTTTCTCGTCCCGCGCCGCGCAGGTGCTGATGGCTTGCGGCGAAAAGTTCGCCTACGTCGACATCCTGCAGAACCCGGAAATCCGCGCCAACCTGCCCAAGTACGCCAACTGGCCGACCTTCCCGCAACTGTGGGTCGGTGGTGAACTGGTCGGCGGCAGCGACATCCTGGCCGAGATGTTCGAGAAGGGTGAGCTGCAACCGCTGATCAAGGACGCCGTGAGCAAGGCCAACGCCTGAGTCTTTCGTGCTGTCGCACAAAGCCCCGCCTTGGCGGGGCTTTGTTTTTGGGAAGAAATAAAAGATGACTGAACAGACGCGGGCCAACGCCGCGCGCTGGGCGTGCGGATACTGCTTCGCCATGGGCGGGATGGTCCATGGCAGCGTGATGGGGCGGGTGCCGGCCCTCAAGAGCATGACCGGGGTCGACGAGCAGCAACTGGGCCAGGCGCTCTTGGGCGCGGGCTTCGGCGCGCTGCTGGCGTTCGCCTTCGCCGGCGCGCTGGTGCGGCGCTATGGCAGCCGGGCGATCACCGTGATTTCCGGGTTGGCGCTGATGGCGACCTTCCCCTTGCTCGGGCTGGCGCAGGATGTCTGGGTACTGGCGGCGGGCTTCCTCGCCGTCGGCCTGACCTTCGCGACCATGGACGTGGCGATGAACACCCAGGCGGTGGAAGTCGAGCGGCGCCTCGGCCGCCCGTGCATCTCCAGTTTGCATGGCATGTACAGCCTGGGCGGTCTGGTCGGTGCAGTCGGCGCGGCAGCGTTTGCCGACCTGGCGCCGATCTGGCACTTCAGCCTGCTGGCGCTGATCGCCGTGGCGATCCTGCCGTTCTTCGCCCGTCATCTGTTCGAGGGCCGTCCGGAACCCATGGAGGAGGAGGCGCCAGCCCAACGTGGCTGGCGCCTGCCGCCACCGGCACTGATCGGCCTGGGTCTGCTGACGCTCTGCGCGTTCGTTTCCGAAGGGGCGGTTGCCGACTGGGGGGCCTTGCTGCTGCATCAGGTGCTGGGCGCGTCCGAACGCCTGGCAGCACTGGGCTTCGCGGCATTCTCCGCAACCATGGTGCTGGGGCGGCTGTTCGGTGATCGTTTGCGCGTGCGCTTCGCCGACGAGGCGCTGGTGCGCAACCTCGCGCTGCTGGCGATTTCGGGCATGTTCCTGGCGCTGTTCAGTCCGTGGGTTGCCGGCGCGATTGCCGGATTCGCCCTGGTGGGCGCGGGACTGTCGGTGGTGGTGCCGATCCTGATCGGCGCCGCGGGCAACCGGCCGGGCGTCGAGCCTTCGCGCGGCGTGGCGGCGGTAGCGTCGTTCGGCTATGGCGGCTTGCTGATGGGCCCGCCGCTGATCGGCTTCCTCGCCGAGCACGTGGGCCTGCGCCTGTCGTTGCTGGTGGTGGTGGGGCTGTGCGCAGGGTTGGTGCTGAAGGCGTCACTGGTGCGCCGTCCGCCAAAGGCGAACGTCTAGAAGGAGAGGGCACCGGCGTCCACAACAGCGCCGGTGCCTTTTTTCTATCAGTCGTCTTCGTGCATGTGCGACTGCAGGTAGTTTTCCAGACCGACTTTCTGAATCAGGCCCAGCTGGGTTTCCAGGTAGTCGATGTGCTCTTCCTCGGACTCGAGGATGTCCTTGAGCAGGTCGCGGCTGACGTAGTCATGCACGCTTTCGCAATGCACGATGGCGTCGCGCAGGTCCTTGCAGGCCTTGAGTTCCAGGTTCAGGTCGCACTGCAGCATTTCCTGGGTGTTCTCGCCGATCAGCAGCTTGCCCAGGTCCTGCAGGTTGGGCAGGCCTTCGAGGAACAGGATGCGTTCGATGAGCTTGTCGGCGTGCTTCATCTCATCGATGGACTCGTGGTACTCATGCGCGCCGAGGCGCTTCAGGCCCCAGTCGTTCCACATGCGCGAGTGCAGGAAGTACTGGTTGATGGCGATCAGCTCGTTGCCGAGGATCTTGTTCAGATGCTGGATGACTTTCTTGTCGCCTTTCATGCCGGGGTCCTGCCGTGTGGAGTGGGAGAGATTGAAATTCTCGCGCCCTTATAACCATCTGTCAAACATAAGTCCTTGAATTTGTTATAAAAAGGAATATGAATGCGAATGTTTTCATTCCGCAACTTGGCGCTAAACCACTGAATTACGGGCATAAAAAAACCGGGCCAGAGCCCGGTTTCCTTGGAATTTTGGCTGAATCGATCAGCGGTCTTTTTTCTCAACCCGCCGCGTAGGCCAGGTTGTAGTTCATCGCCTGGGCGCTTTGCAGCTCGCCGAGGGTATCGCGAACCACCTGTTTGGCCAGGCAGGCGCACTTGCCACATTGAGTGCCGACGCCGGTGCATTCGCGCACTTCGCGATAGTTGCAGGCGCCGTCGTAGATCGCATCGCGGATCTGGGTATCGGTAACACCGTTGCAGAGGCAGACGTACATGGTTGCACTACAGTCGCTGTGGGGTTGTTGGAAGCGATACTAATAATAATGAGAATGATTGTCAAAATTTACCAGGAACCCCTTTCGTGGTCTCCGATAAATGGTCGTGAGGTCAGTGAATCTGCCGCGAAAGCCGCATGGATGAAGGCCTTGCCTGCCCGGTGTATGATGGCTGCCCCACTGGAGCGGCAACCCCTCAAGCCCGGCAGTTTCGACCGGGCAGCGGGCGTTTCGCTCCCAAGCGCCTCACCATTTCCGGAGACAAGGAATGAGCGTACTCGTAGGTAAGAAAGCTCCCGATTTCAACGTGGCCGCCGTGCTGGGCACCGGCGAGATCGTCGACAGCTTCGTGCTGTCCGAAGCCATCAAGGGCAAGTACGGCCTGGTGTTCTTCTACCCGCTGGACTTCACCTTCGTGTGCCCGTCCGAGCTGATCGCCCTGGACCACCGCATCCCCGACTTCCAGGCGCGCAACGTCGAAGTGATCGGCGTTTCCATCGATTCCCACTTCACCCACAACGCCTGGCGCAACACTCCGGTGGACAAGGGCGGCATCGGCCCGGTCAAGTACACCCTGGCCGCCGACATCACCCACGAGATCGCCAAGGCCTATGACGTCGAATCTGAAGGCGGCGTGGCTTTCCGTGGCGCCTTCCTGATCGACCAGAACGGCGTGGTGCGTTCGCAGATCGTCAACGACCTGCCGCTGGGCCGTAACATGGACGAGCTGCTGCGTCTGGTCGACGCCCTGCAGTTCACCGAGGAACACGGCGAAGTTTGCCCGGCCAACTGGAAGAAGGGCGACAAGGGCATGACCGCCTCGCCCGAAGGCGTTGCCGCCTACCTGGCCGAGAACGCCGGCAAGCTGTAAGGCTGCTGGTGAATAAAAAAGCCCCGCGATTGCGGGGCTTTTTTATTCAGGACGGCACGATCAGTGATCGTCTTCCATCCAGCCGCCGAATTCCTTCCAGCGGTTGACGATGCCGCAGAACAGCTCGGCAGTCTTCTCGGTGTCGTAGCGCGCCGAGTGAGCCTCGCGGTTGTCGAACTCGATGCCGGCGGTCTGGCAGGCTTTGGCCAGGACGGTCTGGCCGTAAGCGAGGCCGGCGAGGGTAGCGGTGTCGAAGCTGGAGAACGGGTGGAACGGGTTGCGTTTCACGCCGCTGCGGTTCACCGCCGCATTGAGGAAGCCCAGGTCGAAGCTGCTGTTGTGGCCGACCAGGATCGCCCGCTTGCAGCCGTTGGACTTCAGCGACTTGCGGATGCCGCGGAAGATTTCGGTCAGCGCCTGTTCTTCCGGCACGGCCATGCGCAGCGGGTGGTCCAGCTTGATGCCGGTGAACTCCAGCGCCGCTTGCTCGATGTTGGCGCCTTCGAAGGGCTCCACGCGGAAGAAGTAGGTGTGTTCGGGGAACAGGTAGCCGCTTTCGTCCATGCCGATGGTGACGGCAGCGATTTCCAGCAGGGCGTCGGTGCCGGCGTTGAAGCCACCGGTCTCGACGTCCACCACGACCGGCAGGTAGCCACGGAAGCGGCGCGCCATCGGGTGGCGCGGGCCGGGCGGGAAGGAACCGTCGAGTTCTTCTTCGAAGATTTCGTTCTCGTCACTCATGCCTCGGTCTCCAGCAGGCGCCAGCGCAGTTTTTCACCCGCGCGCAGCGGGACGACGTCGAAATCGCCGAACGGCAGGGCCGCCGGGGCTTCCCACTCTTCGCGGACCAGGGTGATGCGGTCGCTGTTGCGCGGCAGGCCGTAGAAATCCGGGCCGTGGAAACTGGCGAAACCTTCCAGCTTGTCCAGCGCATTGCGCTGTTCGAAGGCTTCGGCGTACAGCTCGATGGCGGCGTAGGCGGTGTAGCAGCCGGCGCAACCGCAGGCGGCTTCCTTGGCGTGGCGCGCGTGGGGGGCCGAGTCGGTGCCGAGGAAGAACTTCGGGCTGCCGCTGGTAGCGGCATCCAGCAGGGCTTCCTGGTGGGTGTTGCGCTTGAGGATCGGCAGGCAATAGAAGTGCGGGCGAATGCCGCCAACCAGCATGTGGTTGCGGTTGTACAGCAGGTGGTGTGCGGTGATGGTGGCGCCGACGTTGGCCGGGGCGGCCTTGACGAAGGCGGCGGCATCGCCGGTGGTGATGTGCTCGAAGACCACCTTGAGGGTCGGGAAACGCTCGACCACTCGGGTCAGGTGCTCGTCGATGAAGCGCTTCTCACGGTCGAACACGTCGACCTCGGCGCGGGTCACCTCGCCGTGTACCAGCAGCGGCAGGCCGACTTCGGCCATGGCTTCGAGCACGTGGAAGATGTTGTCGACGCTGGTGACGCCGGAATCGGAGTTGGTGGTGGCGCCGGCCGGGTACAGCTTGGCGGCGTGCACAAAGCCGGAGGCCTTGGCGGCACGGACTTCCTCGACGCTGGTGCGGTCGGTGAGGTACAGCACCATCAGCGGCTCGAAGCGGCTGCCGGCGGGACGGGCGGCCAGGATGCGCTGGCGGTAGGCGTCGGCTTCGGCGGCGTTGCGTACCGGCGGGACCAGGTTCGGCATGATGATGGCGCGGCCGAAGGTGCGGGCGGCGTCGCCGACGGTTTGCGCGAGTGCGGCGCCGTCGCGCAGGTGGATGTGCCAGTCGTCGGGGCGCAGGAGTGTCAGGCGGTCGGACATGCGGATTCCAGGGGTGCGGTTGCAGCGGGAAGAGGGTGAAATGCTACCGGAAAAGGCCGCCGCCGGCACTCGCTATCAAGTTTTGCCGAGGCCGACCGATAGAATCTGGGACGCCTCTTTATCTGTATGGAAGCCATCGTGCGCCAGCCCTCCCTTCTCCTGCTCGCTCTCTGTGCCAGCCTCCCGGCCTGGGGGCTGACCTTCCAGACGCGCATGGAAAGTGCGCAATGGACGGTGGAGGGCGACCAGTTCGAGTGCCGGCTGTCGCAGAGCGTGGCCGGTTTCGGCCTGGGCGAATTCGTCTGGCGCGCCGGCGAGCAGCCGACCTTCCGGCTCAAGCCGCAGAGGGGCTGGCTGGGCAGCGGCTCGGCAACCCTGCTGGCGGCCGCGCCGCCGTGGCGTCCGGGGCAGGGCGACCTGAACCTGGGGGCAGTGCAGGTGGGTTCGGGCGATGTGCCTTTCAACAGCACCCAGCAGCAGGCCGGGCGGCTGCTCGGCGGTTTGCTGGAAGGCCGTGCGCCGGAAGTGCGCCACCGCACGCGCACTGGCGAGAACCTGCTGGTACGGCTGATGCCAACGCGTTTCGCCGACGGATACGTGAAGTTCCAGGACTGTTCGACGAAGATGCTCCCGGTCAACTTCGACCAGGTGCGCCAGAGCCAGGTCGGCTTCCCGGACGGCGGCACCGAGGTCGATCCGCTGGGTCGCGCCAAGCTGGACATCATCCTGCAGTACATGAAGGCCGATCCGACGGTGAATCGCATCGAGCTGGACGGCCATTCCGACAACAGCGGCAACCGCCTGGCCAACCGCGAGGCCTCGCGCCGCCGGGCCATCGCGGTGATGGAGTACCTGAAGGCCAATGGTGTGGCGGAATCGCAGATCACCGTGCGCTTCTACGGTGAGCGCTACCCGCTGGTGAAGAACAACTCCGCTGCCAACCGCGCGAAGAATCGCCGGGTAACGGTGAACCTGTCCCGCGAGGCGGTCGTCGAGCAGGCACCCGCCGAAGCCCCGCCAGCCCCTGCCGCACCGGCTCCCAGCACCGCCAGCGCGCCGGCTCAGGGCGCGCCGGCAGCGCCTGCCGCCAACGCGGCCAACCCACCCGCCACGCCGCCCGCGACACCCAAGGGCTGACCCGCGGCGTCGGGTCGCACCGACGATAGTATTTGTCGCTTTGTCGTCAAAAGCTGTCGCCCCTCTGTAAATTATTCCGAGCGGACAGTAGAATCGGCCCCTTTCGTGACAACCCCCGTGGAGTTGAGTGGCATGGCGGACGTGAAGAAGGTAGTCCTGGCGTATTCCGGTGGCCTGGACACCTCGGTAATTCTGAAGTGGCTGCAGGATACCTATAACTGCGAAGTGGTGACCTTCACCGCCGACCTGGGTCAGGGCGAGGAGGTCGAACCGGCCCGCGCCAAGGCCAAGCAGATGGGCGTGAAAGAGGTCTTCATCGAGGACCTGCGAGAAGAATTCGTCCGCGACTTCGTCTTCCCGATGTTCCGTGCCAACACCGTCTACGAAGGCGAGTACCTGCTGGGTACCTCCATCGCCCGCCCGCTGATCGCCAAGCGCCTGATCGAGATTGCCAACGCCACCGGCGCTGACGCCATCTCCCACGGCGCCACCGGCAAGGGCAACGACCAGGTGCGTTTCGAGCTGGGCGCCTACGCGCTCAAGCCGGGCGTGAAGGTGATCGCTCCCTGGCGCGAGTGGGACCTGCTGTCCCGCGAGAAGCTGATGGACTACGCCGAAGCCCACAACATCCCGATCGAGCGCCACGGCAAGAAGAAATCGCCGTACTCCATGGATGCCAACCTGCTGCACATCTCCTATGAAGGCGGCGTGCTGGAAGACACCTGGACCGAGCACGAAGAGGACATGTGGAAGTGGACCGTCTCCCCGGAGAAGGCCCCTGACACCGCCACCTACATCGAGCTGACCTACCGCAAGGGCGACATCGTCGCCATCGACGGCAAGGACATGACTCCCGCCCAGGTACTGACCGAGCTGAACCGCATCGGCGGCGCCAACGGCATCGGCCGTCTGGACATCGTCGAGAACCGTTACGTCGGCATGAAGTCCCGTGGCTGCTACGAGACCCCTGGCGGCACCATCATGCTCAAGGCGCACCGTGCCATCGAGTCGATCACCCTGGACCGCGAAGTCGCTCACCTGAAGGACGAGCTGATGCCGCGCTACGCCAAGCTGATCTACACCGGCTACTGGTGGAGCCCGGAGCGCGAGATGCTCCAGCAGATGATCGATGCCTCCCAGGAACACGTGAACGGCGTCGTGCGCCTGAAGCTGTACAAGGGCAATGTCATCGTCACCGGCCGCAAGTCCGACGACTCGCTGTTCGATGCCAACATCGCGACCTTCGAGGAAGACGGCGGCGCCTACAACCAGGCCGATGCCGCTGGCTTCATCAAGCTCAACGCGCTGCGCATGCGTATCGCCGCGAACAAGGGCCGCAAGCTGTTCTGATAAGCTTGCGTCTCCCGTGACAAGCAGACCCCGGCCACGAGCCGGGGTTTGTGTTTATAAGCCCGCACTCCGGGCACCTGATGAGGAAAGAACCGATGAGACTGCTGCACACCATGCTGCGCGTCGGCGACATGGACAAATCCATCGCCTTCTACACCGAAGTCCTGGGCATGACCCTGCTGCGTCGCAAGGATTATCCGGACGGCCAGTTCACCTTGGCATTCGTGGGCTACGGCAACGAAGACGACAACAGCGTCATCGAGCTGACCTACAACTGGGGCGTGGACCAGTACGAGCTGGGCACCGGCTACGGCCACATCGCCCTGGAAGTGGCGGACGTCTACAAGGCCTGCGAGGACATCCGCTCCCGTGGCGGCAAGATCACCCGCGAGCCGGGCCCGATGAAGCACGGCACCAGCATCCTGGCCTTCGTCGAAGACCCGGACGGCTACAAGATCGAGCTGCTGAGCCCGCAGCGCAAGGACTGATCGCGAAGCGTCCTTGAAGAAACCCCGCCAATCCAGCGGGGTTTTTCTTTTGCGGTGCGTCATCAGAAAGTCATCGCAGCGTTCATACTCAAGGGGCATCGACGTCGGACGCGTCGATTGCGGAAGCAGTTTCCGCCATTCGCTTGTCACAGTCAGAAGGAGCGCGCTGCGGGCCGGAGAATCCCCGCCGCGACGCCCCCGGCAATGACGGCCGAATGGACGGCCGCATCGATTTATCGGAAAGCCGCGCGCTCAGGTGCCCGGCTTCCATCGTCAAGGAATACAGCATGTCCCCAAGACCGGTAAACAATGCCTCGGTCAGCCCCAAGGGCAGCCTCGAAACCCTCTCCCAACGTGAAGTCCACCAGCTCAGCGAAGCGGGCTCGGGCAGTACCTACAAGCTCTTCCGCCAGTGTGCCCTGGCCATCCTCAACACCGGCACGCAGATCGACAACGCCAAGCACATCCTCGACGCCTACCGCGACTTCGAACTGGAAATCCACCAGCAGGACCGCGGCGTGCGCCTGGAGCTGTTCAACGCGCCGGCCGACGCCTTCGTCGACGGCGAGATGATCGCCAGCACCCGCGAGATGCTCTTCAGCGCCCTGCGCGACATCGTCTACACCCAGAACGCCCTGAACAGCCGGCGCTTCGGCCTGGACAGCTCGGCCGGCATCACCGATTACGTCTTCCACCTTCTGCGCAACGCCCGTGCCCTGCACGCCGGCGTGGAGCCGAAGATCGTCGTGTGCTGGGGCGGCCACTCCATCAGCACCAACGAGTACAAGTACACCAAGAAGGTCGGCCACGAACTGGGCCTGCGCAGCCTCGACGTCTGCACCGGTTGCGGCCCGGGCGTGATGAAGGGCCCGATGAAGGGCGCCACCATCGGTCACGCCAAGCAGCGCATCACCGATGGCCGCTACCTGGGCCTGACCGAGCCGGGAATCATCGCTGCGGAGGCGCCGAACCCGATCGTCAACGAACTGGTGATCCTGCCGGACATCGAGAAGCGCCTCGAAGCCTTCGTCCGTGTCGGTCACGGCATCATCGTGTTCCCCGGCGGCGTCGGTACGGCGGAGGAGTTCCTCTACCTGCTGGGCATCCTCATGCACCCGGAAAACCAGGACATGCCGTTCCCCCTGGTGCTCACCGGCCCGCGCAGCGCGGCGGCCTACATCGAACAGCTGCATGCCTTCGTCGGTGCGACGCTGGGCGAGGCGGCGCAGAAGCGCTACCGCATCATCATCGACGACCCGGCGGAAGTGGCGCGGGAAATGAGCACCGGCCTGAAGCGGGTCAAGCAGTTCCGCCGCGAGCGCAACGACGCCTACCACTTCAACTGGCTGCTGAAGATCGACGAGGGGTTCCAGCGCCCGTTCGAGCCGACCCACGAGAACATGGCCGGCCTGGATCTGGGTCGCGACGTGCCGCCACACGAACTGGCGGCGAACCTGCGCCGGGCGTTCTCCGGCATCGTCGCGGGCAACGTGAAGGACCGCGGCATCCGCATGATCGAAGAGTTCGGCCCGTACGAGATCCACGGCGACGCGGCCATCATGGAACCGCTGGATGCTCTGCTGCAGGCCTTCGTCGAACAGCACCGCATGAAGTTGCCGGGCGGCGCGGCGTACGAGCCGTGCTACCGGGTGGTGCAGCGCGCTGGTGTAGCGGTGTGAGCCTGTAGGAGCGGGCCATGCCCGCGATCGCGCATGGCGTGCTCCCACAAGGAGCAGAAAACAAAAAGCCCCGCCAGGATGCGGGGCTTTTTCATGCAGGTACTTCGCTTAGGAGAAGGCTTACAGATCGAAATCGTAGTCGGACAGTTGGCGCTGCAGGCGACGCTCTTCCAGGTAGTTGTCAATGATGCGGCGCTTGGTCAGGTTGGTCTTGGCGACCTCTGCCGATGCTTCGGCGCCGTCATCGCTGTCGTCTGTGCTGACATCGTCCTCGAGTTCGAGGTCTTCTTTGTCGTTTGCCATTCGGTGCACTCCACAACACGGGGTGTGTTGGCGCCCCTTATATCGACAAAGGCGTAAGCGGTAAAAAAGATTTTTTCAATCAGCCTGAAGGAATTTTCCCATAACGCTCAATCGTCCGACGTCTTGTGCTTGAACTCGCACAGGTCCTCGATTCGGCAGCTGCCGCACTGCGGCTTGCGCGCCTTGCAGACGTAGCGCCCATGCAGGATCAGCCAGTGGTGCGCATCCAGCAGGTATTCCTTGGGCACGAACTTGAGCAGCTTGCGCTCCACTTCCAGCACATTGCGCCCCGGCGCGATGTTGGTGCGGTTGGAGACGCGGAAGATATGGGTGTCCACTGCCATCGCCGGCTGTCGGAAAGCCGTGTTGAGCACCACGTTGGCGGTCTTGCGGCCCACGCCCGGCAGGGCTTCCAGGTCTTCGCGGTTCTCCGGAACCTGGCCGCCGTGCTTCTCGATGAGGATGCGGCAGGTCTCGATGGTGTTCTTCGCCTTGCTGTTGTAAAGGCCGATGGTCTTGATGTACTCCGACAGGCCTTCCACGCCCAGGGCGTAGATCGCCTCCGGGGTGTTGGCCACCGGGTAGAGCTTGGCGGTGGCCTTGTTCACCCCGACGTCGGTGGCCTGGGCGGAGAGCAGCACCGCGATCAGCAGCTCGAAGGGCGTGCTGTAGGCCAGCTCGGTTTCGGGGTTGGGATTGTCTTCCTTGAGTCGGCGGAAAATCTCCGCGCGTTTGGCGGCATTCATTCGATCACTCCGGTCACGCGGACGCGTTGGCGCTCGGTCGCGGGTACGTCGCCCGCCTGCGCCTTGGCGCGGTCCGCCAGGCTTTCATCAATACGGTTCTTCAGGGCAATCAGCAGGCCCAGCACCAGGAAGGCACCGGGCGGCAGCACGGCCAGCAACAGGCCCTGGTAGCCGGGAATCTGCAGTTTCCAGCTGGCGGCGCCGGGGCCGAACAGCAAGTCCGTGCCGGCCAGCAGCGTGCCATGGCCGAGCAGTTCGCGCAGCGTGCCGATGGCCAGCAGGACCAGGGCGAAGCCCAGCCCCATCATCAGTGCGTCGAAGGCCGAGCGCGCCACGTTGTTGTTCGCGGCGAAGGATTGCGCGCGGCCGAGGATCACGCAGTTGGTGGTGATCAGCGGCACGAAGATGCCCAGCACTTCATACAGCTCGTACCGCCACGCCTGCATCAGCAGTTCGACGCAGGTGGTGAGGGTGGCGATGACCAGCAGGAAGGCCGGCAGGCGCACGGCCTCGCTGAGCGTGCCACGGATCAGCGCTACGGCGACGCTGGAGCAGACCAGCACGAAGATCGTCGCCAGCCCCAGGCCGAGGGCGTTGACCATGGAGCTGCTGGTGCCCAGCAGCGGGCACAGGCCGAGCAACTGCACAAGGCCGGGGTTGTTCTTCCACAGGCCCTGCAGGGCGATTTCGCGGTAGCCGGGATTACTCATGCTTGCCTCCCGAGGTCGCAGGGGCCAGCAGCTCGGACTTGTGCGCGTCGAAGTACTGCAGCGCCAGGTGCGTGGCCTTGACCACCGCGCGAGGGGTGACGGTGGCGCCGGCGAACTGGTCGAACTGGCCTCCGTCCTTCTTCACTTTCCAGCCGGCCTCGGCCGGGTCGCTCAGGGAGCGGCCGTCGAAGCCATGCAGCCAGTCGCTCTTGCCCAGTTCGATGCGGTCGCCCTGGCCGGGCGTCTCGTGATGCGCCACGACCCGCACGCCGAGCAGACGGCCTTGTGCGGTCACTCCCACCAGCAGCTGGATCGAGCCGCCATAGCCATCTCGCGCCACGGGCTGGAGCACGACCGCCGTGGTCTGCCCCTGGAGTCGGGCGAGGTAGGCGGGCGCCGGCTCGTCGCGGCCCAGCAGCTTGGGATCGAAGGCGCTGACTTCGGTCTCCAGTGGATGGTTGTCGTAGCTGCCCCTGGGCAGCAGTTCCAGCAGGGTGCGGCCACGCGCCTCGCGCTGGGCGGTGTCGATGCGCTGGGCGGTGAGCTGGTGGACGGTCGCTACCACGCTGGCGGCAAGCACCGCGAGCAGGCCCAGCGCCAGGATGTTCTTCAGCAGGGTGCGGTTCATCGCTCACCCGCCTTGAAGCCGCGTTCGGGCTTCTTGTGTCCGTAAGTGCGTGGGCGGGTGAAGTAGTCGAGGGTCGGCGCGGCGAGGTTCATCAGCAGCACGGCGAAGGCCAGGCCGTCGGGGTAGCCGCCCCAGGCACGGATCACGTAGGTGAACACGCCGACACCGATGCCGAACAGCAGCCGGCCGCGGTTGCTGGTGGCGCCGGAGACCGGGTCGGTGACGATGAAAAAGGCGCCGAGCATGGTCGCGCCGCTGAACAGGTGCAGCAGCGGCGAACCGTGGGAGTCGGAGCCGGAGCCGTTCCAGAACAGCAGGCTCATGACGAACAGGCCGCCGAGCATGCCCACCGGCGCGTGCCAGGTGAACAGCTTGCGCCAGAGCAGGAACAGCCCGCCGGCCAGGAAGGCCAGGTTGACCAGTTCCACGCCGCGCCCGCCGACACTGCCGAAAGCGGGGGACTGCGCCAGCAGTTCTTCCATGGTCAGGCTGTGGTTGTTGCGCACCACGTCCAGCGCCGTGGCGCCGACCCAGGCGTCCGGCCCCTGGCTTGCGAAGCCGAATATCTGCCGCAGGCCCTCGACGAAGCCGAGCGCGCTGTCCGGCGCCGGCCACTGGCTCATCTGCTGCGGAAACGACACCAGCACCACCGCGTAGCCGACCATCGCCGGGTTGAACGGGTTCTGCCCGAGGCCGCCGTACAGGTGTTTGCCGAAGATCAGCGCGAACACCGTGGCGACCGCGCTCAGCCACCAGGGCGAGTAGGGCGGCAGGGCGAGGGCGAGCAGCACCGCGGTGACCAGCGCGCTACCGTCCTTGAGGAGGAAGGTCACCGGGCGGTTGCGCAACTTGAGCATCAGCGCCTCGGTGGAGAGGGCGAGCAGGCTGCACCAGAGCAGGTTGAACAGGGTGCCGACGCCGTACAGGCCGATCAGCACCAGCGCACCCGGCGCGCAGGCGGCCAGCAGCGTCAGCATGACTCGCTGCGTGCGGTTGGCGCCTGTGGCGTGGGGCGAGCTGATGCGTGGCAGCTTCATCAAGGCGCCTCACCGCTGGCATCGGCGACTGCGTGTTCCGCCGCTTTCAGGCGCTCACGGGCAGTGGCCAGTGCCGAGTCGCCAGCACCTTCGCGTTCGAGCTTCTTCAGGTCGGCGCGGGCGTAGGCCAGTTCGGTTTTGGCGGCGCGCAGGGCGTCGGTGATCGGACGTTTGTCGGTGCGCACCAGGTCCGGCGGCGCCTTGCCGCTGGCGTCTTCGGCAGCGTGCAGGGCAGCTTCCGCGGCGGCGAGCGTCTGGCGGATCGCGTCCAGCGCCTCGGCGGACACGCCTTCGCGTTCAGCCGCACGCAGGGCGTCGCGCTGGGCGATATAGGCCAGCTTGGCCTGGCGCAGGGCGAGTACGCCGTCGACGGGGTGCTCGGTTTTCGGTTCGGTTGGCATGGCGGTCCCCTGCAGTTCGTTGAGTTGGCGCTCGATACGTTCGACGTCCCCGCGCAAGGAGGCGAGGGTGGCGCGCTGCTCGTCGCTGGGCGATTCGCCGAAGGCCTTCTCGGACTTCTTCAGCTGGGCGCGGGCCATGGCGGCGTCGATCTTCGCTTTCTTCAGTGCCGCTTCGTCCGAGACGGGGGCGGCAGTGGGCGTTGGCTCCGCGCTGGCGCTTTGCGTTTCGGCAGCCGCCAGTGCGGCTTTCGCCTCGGCGGCGGCGACACGCAGCTCGGCAACCTGAGTGCGCAACTGCTCGGTGTCATGGCTGGCCAGTTGCTTCTCGGCCTTGTTCAGCGCGACCTGGGCCATGCTGGCGTCGATCTTCAGGCGCTTGAGCTGGTCAGGCGCATTGCCCACGGCCTTTTCGGCCTTCACCCGCTCGATCACCGATTGCGCGGCCGGTACGCTGGGCGTCTCGATTTCGGCTGGGTCTTCCTGCGCGCGTGACGCACGTTCCTGGCGGGCCAGGCGGTCGGCAGCGCGCTGTTCTTCCTCACGGCGCAGGCGCTCCTGGCGCTGCTCGAAGCGCAGGCGCGACTGCTCGGCCTTCAGCTGGCGCTGTTCCAGTTCGCGGATCTCGCCCTTGGCGGCGCGGTAGTACTGCACCAGCGGAATGCTCGACGGGCAGACGTAGGCGCAGGCGCCGCACTCGATGCAGTCGAACAGGTTGTGCTCCATCAACTGGTCATGGTCTTCGGCAAAGAAGTACAGCTGCTGCGGCAGCAGGCTGGCGGGGCAGACCTGTGCGCAGTCGCCGCAGCGGATACAGGGCATGGCCTGTGCCGGTGCCGGCAGCTCTTCGCGGGTGGCGGCCAGCAGGCAGTTGGCGGTCTTGATCAGCGGCACGTCCAGCGACGGCAGGCTGTCGCCCATCAGCGGGCCGCCGAGTAGCAGGCGGTCGAGCTTCGCGCTGTCGAGGCCGGCGAACGCCAGCAGCTCGCCCACGGGCGTGCCGAGCAGCGCTTCAACGTTGCACGGGCGCGCGAGTGCGGCGCCGGTCAGGGTGGTGATGCGCGAGATCAGCGGCCGCCCGCGCAGCACGGCGTCGGCCACGGCGACGACGGTGCCGACGTTCACGCAGAGCATGCCGATATCCGCCGGCAGCCCGCCGGACGGCACCTCGCGGCCGGTCAGCACCTGGATCAACTGGCGCTCGCCGCCGGAGGGGTAGCGGGTCGGGACCGGTTGCAGGCGGATCGGCCGCTCACCAATGGTGGCCTGCAAAATGGCGATGGCCTCGGGCTTGTCATCCTCGATGCCGAGCAGCACCTGCTGCGGCTGGAGGATGTGCATCAGCACCTCGATGCCTTCGACCAGTTCGACGGCGCGCTCGCGCATCAGCAGGTCGTCGGCGCTGATGTAGGGCTCGCACTCGGCGCCGTTGATGATCAGCGTATGCAGGTCGTCCTGGGCGCGCGAGGCCAGCTTGGCGGCGGTGGGGAAGCCGGCGCCACCGAGGCCGGCGATGCCCGCTTGCCGAATGCGTTGCAGCAGTTCGCTCGCGGCTAGGGACGGGTAATCGGAAATGGGCTCCCGCGTGGTCCATTCATCCGTGCCGTCGCTGTCGATGACGATGGCGGGCACAGAAAGGCCGGAGCTGTGCGGATAAGGTTGCTCGCTGATCTCGACCACGGTGCCGGAGGTCGGCGCATGCAGCGCGGCGCTGATGGCACTGCCGGCCTCGGCGATCCGCTGGCCCTTGAGCACGCGCTGGCCAGCAGTGACGCAGGGCACGGCAGGCTCGCCGATATGCTGTTGCAGGGGCAGCACCAGTCGGCGCGGCAATGGTGGCTGCTGGATTGGCATGCCGGTGGACTGCTGCTTGTTCGCCGGCAGCGTCAGGCCGCCGGGGAAGTCCCAGACCTGCGCGTTCATGCCGCCTGCTCCCGGTCGGTCTGGATCAGCCGGCCCTGCGGCAGCGGCCATTTCCAGTCGGCGACGCGCAGCGGCAGGTCGCGCATCTCGATGCAGTCCACCGGGCAGGGTTCCAGGCACAGGTCGCAGCCGGTGCATTCGTCGATTATCACCGTGTGCATCAGCTTGGCCGCACCGACGATGGCGTCCACCGGGCAGGCGCGGATGCACTTGGTGCAGCCGATGCACTCGGCCTCGCGGATGTAGGCCACACGCAGCGGCGTCTCTTCGGCGGCGTCCAGCGGCAGGGGGGCGACGTCCAGCAACTCGGCGAGGGCGGCGATGGTCGCGGCGCCGCCGGGCGGGCACTTGTTGATCGCGTCACCCTCGGCGATGGCCTGGGCGTAGGGCTTGCAGCCGGCGTAGCCGCACTGGCCGCACTGGGTCTGCGGCAGCAGGTCATTGATCTGCCCGGCGATGGGCTCGCCTGCGACCTTCACCCGCGCTGAGGCCAGGCGCAACGCCACGGCGCCGCCGAGGCAAACCACGATGATCAGCAGCGCCGCGATCATGGCTTGAGCAACCCGCTGAAGCCCATGAACGCCAGGGACATCAGCCCGGCGGTGATCATGCCGATGGCCGCGCCCTTGAACGGCTTGGGCACGTCGGCGATGGCGATGCGCTCGCGCAGGGCGGCGAACAGCACCAGCACCAGGGTGAAGCCCAGCCCGGCACCGAAGCCCTGGAGGGTGGATTGCAGGAAGCCGAACTCGGCCTTGCGCGCATTCAGCAGCGCTACGCCCAGCACGATGCAGTTGGTGGTAATCAGCGGCAGGAAGATGCCCAGGGTTCGACCCAGCAGCGGGCTGGTTCTGTTCACCAGTAGCTCGGTGAACTGCACCACCACGGCGATCACCAGGATGAAGCCGATGGTGCGCAGGAATTCCAGGTCCAGCGGTTGCAGCACGTAGCGCTGCAGGATGTAGCTCAATGCCGAGGCGAGGGTGAGGACAAAGGTGGTCGCCAGGGCCAGCGCGAGCGCCGTCTCGATCTTGCGCGACACGCCCATGAACGGGCAGATGCCGAGGAACTGCACCAGCACGAAGTTGTTGACCAGGATGGCGCTGACCAGGATCAGGGCGAGTTCGGTCACGGCCGGGCACTCGCAGCCGGGCGCAAGGAAAGGCGGATCATGCTCGGAGACCGATGGTCAGCGGGTTGATGGCGGCGAGAGGACATGGCTCGAATACAAGGTGCGAAGTAGGCAATTGTACCTCCCCGAAATCAGTTGCGGTGCCAGGGGCGGCGGGAGGAATATCGGCGGCTGCCGAACCCGATCGGTTCCCCTCACGGAAGTCGCGATGCGCAAACCCCTGTCTGGACGCTTCACCGCCCTTTGCCTGCTGTTCTCCAGTGCCCTGGCTTCGGCCGCGCCCTTCACCACGGCCGATCTGGTCGGCTGGCCGCGCATGAGCGTGGCCGACTTCGCTTGCCTGCTGGAGCAGCGCACTGGTCATGTCGACGCGCAGTTCAGCTGCGCCGCCAGCAAGAAGCTGAGCAACTGGGGCGACGCCTGCCACGACACCGATCTCAGCTACGCCGGCCCGCAGTTGGCCGAGGCGCAGGTGCGGGCGCTCGACCCGCGCATCGCGGCGGTGGACCTGGACTGGGAGTATGGCCGCCTGCAATCGGTCAACGTCACCTTCGACAGGATCATGACGGCGGAGGAGGTGGCCGACATCTTCCCGCAGGTGAACCTGGAAGACCCCACTTCACGGGACAACCTGAGCAACGCTTCGCTGCAGGACTGTGCGTCGGATGCGTCGTGCCTCTACCTGGAAGGCTTCGAGCACCTGGGCGGCGGCGACGTGGACTGCGAAGACGCTCAGTAGAGCCCCTGGGCCAGCCGCCGCCGGGCAGGCTGGTCTGAGTCAGGCGGATCGCTTTGCGCTGCGGCGTGGTCCGAGCTTGCGCCACAGCCAGCGCAGGATCAGGCCGGCTATGAGCAGTACGACCAGCAGCGGCAGGCCGAACGCGGCCACCTGGATGGCGTTGACGGTTCCGTCGGTGAGTTCGTCCAGCGAGTTGCCGAAGGCCTTGCCGATGCGCGACCAGCGGCCGCTGGGCTGGTATTCGCTGGAGAAGTCCAGGGTGAGCAGGTTGGTGGAGATGCGCCGTTGCTGCTGGGCGGCTTCCTGGCTGGAGGCCTGCAGTTGCTGCTCGACCTCGGCGGTGGCCTTGGCCAGGGCCAGCAGGTCGCTGACGCTCATGTCCTTGCGGCCCTGGAAGCCCTGCAGGGTCTGGTACTCGCGCTCCAGACGGCCACGCAGTTGCTGGTTGTCGCTGACAGCCTGGGCGAGGTCTTCGGCGCGGGTGCTGCGGCTCTGCAGTTGCCCGCCTTCGGCTGCCAGGGTGACAAGTTTCTCTACGCCTTCGGGGGCGATGCGCACGACCAGGTGTGCGTTGCGCATCTGGCTGTCGCCGCTCTGCTCGATGGCGATCAGCTCGCATTGGCCGAAGCGGTCCTGGGTGCAGGCATCGCGGGCGGCGGCCAGTTGCGCGTCGATGCGCTCGCTGGCCAGGCGGATGCCGACCTGGTGTTCATAGGCGAGGAAGGTGCCGGCCTTCGCCGCTTCCCCCTGGAAAGCGGCGCCGGAACCGGCGCCGTGCTCCGACGGAGCACCGCAGCCGGCGAGGGCGGCGCTCAGGACGAGTGCTGCCCAGTGGTGCAGTTTCATCGATGGCCTCCTTGCCGTGATGGTGCGTCTTGCTTGACCAGCCTTTTACTTGACGCGCTGGCCGGGTTTGGCGCCGCTGTCCGGGCTCAGCAGGTAGATCTCTTCACCACCGGGGCCGGCAGCCAGGACCATGCCTTCGGAGATGCCGAACTTCATCTTGCGCGGGGCCAGGTTGGCCACGTACAGGGTCAGGCGGCCTTCGAGCTTGCTCGGGTCGGGGTAGGCGCTCTTGATGCCGGAGAACACGTTGCGCTTCTCGTCGCCGATGTCCAGGGACAGGCGCAGCAGCTTGTCGGCGCCCTCGACGAACTCGCACTTCTCGATCAGCGCGATGCGCAGGTCGACGGCGGCGAAGGCGTCGAAGTTGATCTCCGCGGCCAGCGGGTCCTTGGTCAGTTCGCCATTACCAGTGGGCTTGTTGGCGGCGGCGAGGTCTTCCTTGGAGGCTTCGATCATGGCTTCGATTTTCGCAGGCTCGATACGGGTCATCAGCGGGTTGAACGGGTTCAGTTGATGGTTGGCCAGCAGTTGCTCGTGGTCGGCCCACTTCAGCGGGGCGACGTTGAGGAAGGCTTCGGCGGCTTCGGCCAGCTTCGGCAGCACTGGCTTGAGGAAGATCACCAGCTGACGGAACAGGTTCACGCCCAGGGCGCAGATGGCCTGGACTTCGTCCTGCTTGCCTTCCTGCTTGTTCAGCGACCACGGGGCCTTGTCGGCGATCCAGGCGTTGGCCTGGTCGGCCAGGGCCATGATCTCGCGCATGGCGCGACCGAAGTCACGGGCTTCATAGGCCGCGGCAATACTCGGGGCGGCAGTGCGGAAGGCCTCGACCAGTTCCGGCGCCGGATTGGCGTCCACCAGCAGGCCGTTGTTGCCCTTGTGGATGAAGCCGGCGCAACGGCTGGCAATGTTGACCACCTTGCCGACCAGGTCGGAGTTGACCTTCTGCACGAAGTCTTCGAGGTTCAGGTCGAGGTCGTCGACGCCGCGGCCCAGCTTGGAGGCGTAGTAGTAGCGCAGGTATTCCGGGTCCAGGTGGTCCAGGTAGGTGCGCGCCTTGACGAAGGTGCCACGCGACTTGGACATCTTCTGGCCGTTGACGGTCAGGTAGCCATGCACATTGACCGCGGTCGGCTTGCGGTAGCCGGCGCCCTGGAGCATGGCCGGCCAGAACAGCGCGTGGAAGTTGACGATGTCCTTGCCGATGAAGTGGTACAGCTCGGCTTCGGAGCCTTCTTTCCAGTAGGCATCGAAGTCCAGTTCCGGGCGGCGTGCGCAGAGGTTCTTGAAGCTGGCCATGTAGCCGATCGGCGCGTCCAGCCAGACATAGAAGTACTTGCCCGGCGCGTCGGGAATCTCGAAGCCGAAGTAGGGTGCGTCGCGGGAGATGTCCCACTCCTGCAGGCCGGAATCCAGCCACTCGGCGAGCTTGTTGGCCACCGAGTCCTGCAGGGTGCCGCTGCGGGTCCACTGCTGCAGCATGTCCTGGAAGTCAGGCAGCTTGAAGAAGTAGTGCAGCGATTCCTTGAGCACCGGGGTGGCGCCGGAGATCGCCGATTTCGGGTCCTTCAGCTCGGTCGGGGCGTAGGTCGCGCCGCAGGCTTCGCAGTTGTCGCCGTACTGGTCGGCGGTGCCGCACTTCGGGCAGGTGCCCTTGATGAAGCGGTCGGCCAGGAACATCTGCTTTTCCGGGTCGAAGTACTGGGTCACCGGACGGGTGGCAATATGGCCGGCGTCGCGCAGCTTCAGGTAGATGGCCGAGGACAGCTCGCGGTTCTCTTCCGAGTGGGTCGAGTGGTAGTTGTCGAAGTTCACCTGGAAGTCGGCGAAGTCGGCCATGTGCTCGGCGCGCACGCCGTCGATCAGCTGCTCGGAGGTGATGCCTTCGCGCTCGGCGCGCAGCATGATGGCCGAGCCGTGGGCATCGTCCGCGCACACGTACACCGCCTGGTTGCCACGCATCTTCTGGAAGCGCACCCAGATGTCGGTCTGGATGTACTCCAGCATGTGACCCAGGTGAATCGAACCATTGGCGTAGGGCAGGGCGCTGGTGACGAGGATCTTGCGGGCTTCGGACATGATGATCGGCCGTTCCGGTTAAAACGAGGGAATCGGCAACTATATAGGAAGCGACCTGTGGCAGGCCAGAACGGGCTACAGGCGGCAGGTCACAGGCTGCAGGCACGAGCGAGGTGATGCGATGCGCCGCACCTGAAGCCTGCAGCCTGAAGCGGGCCGCTGCTGTTAGAATGCCCGCCTATTCTGCTCAGTCTTTCATCGGGAGTACCCATGGGCGCCGCCAACCGAGCCACGGTGGAAAACCTTCTCCGCCAGATCAACGACCCTCACACCGGCCAGAACCTGCTGGACGCCGGCTACCTGCGCGAGCTGGACATCCAGGGCGGGCGAATCTCGCTGACCCTGGAGCTGGGCTACGCCGCCGGCCTGTTCAAGAACGGCCTGGCGCAGACCGTGCAGATGGCCCTGGAGGCGCTGGACGGCGTCGACTCGGCCCAGGTCAAGGTGGAAACCCACATCGCCGCGCACAAGGCCCAGGCCCAGGTGCCGGGCATGAGCAACGTCAAGAACATCATCGCCGTGGCATCCGGCAAGGGCGGCGTGGGCAAGTCCACCACCGCCGCCAACCTCGCGCTGGCGCTGGCCCGCGAAGGCGCCAAGGTCGGCATCCTCGACGCCGACATCTATGGCCCGAGCCAGGGCATCATGTTCGGCATCCCCGAAGGCACCCGGCCGAAGATCCGTGACCAGAAGTGGTTCATCCCGCTGGAAGCCCACGGCGTGGAAGTCATGTCCATGGCCTTCCTCACCGACGACAACACCCCGGTGGTGTGGCGCGGCCCGATGGTCTCCGGCGCGCTGCTGCAACTGATCACCCAGACCGCCTGGAACGACCTGGATTACCTGGTCATCGACATGCCACCGGGTACCGGCGACATCCAGCTGACCCTGGCGCAGAAAGTCCCGGTGGCCGGCTCGGTGATCGTCACCACCCCGCAGGACCTGGCCCTGCTCGACGCCAGGAAAGGCGTGGAGATGTTCCGCAAGGTCAACATCCCGGTGCTGGGCGTGGTCGAGAACATGGCCGTGCACATCTGCTCCAACTGCGGCCACGCCGAGCACCTGTTCGGTGAGGGCGGCGGGGAGAAGCTGGCCGCGCAGTACGGCGTGGAGCTGCTGGCGTCGCTGCCGCTGTCCATGGCCATCCGCATGCAGGCCGACGGCGGCAAGCCCACCGTGATCGCCGACCCGGAAAGCCAGCTGGCGATGATCTACCAGGAAATGGCCCGCTGCGTCGGCGCCCGCATCGCCCTGAGCGAGAAGGCTGCGCCGGACATGCCGAACATCTCCATCAGCGACGACTGATACCCGGGGACTGCCATGCGCAAGGATGCGAAACGCGCCGCCGGCTGGCTGCTGGCGGCGTGCCTGGGCCTCATCGGCTCAGTGGCCTGGGGCGCCGACGAGGACTCCGCCAACTGGCAGGCCCAGTGCGTGATCGGCGCAAAGCCGGTGACCCTGGACTTCCGTTCCGCCTCGGGCGATGCCTTCGAGGACGACATGGTGGTGCAGGCGCGCCGGGCCGACGGTACCAGCCTGACCCTGCCACTGCCGCCAGCCCTCTACCATGCCACCGGCCTGCTCGGCAGCCCGACGAGTGCCTGCGACCCAGTGCCGCTGCTGGACATGGGCAATGGCCTCGGTCTGCTGCTCGTGGTGCGCGACAACCGTCCCGGCCTGCCGGTGGTGGATGCGCTGCTGCTGGACCTCGCCACCCTGCAGGTGGTGGACAAGCGCCTGGGCGACCCCGGTGCGGTGGAAGGCCTGCTGAAAACCGCCAGCCTGGTGCTGCGCCAGTCGCCGCAGAGCGTCGACCTGCGCCTGGTGCGCGAGGCTGTGCCCGGCGCCGAGTGCGATTGCGCCGACGGCTATGCCGAAGACTGGCTGCGTTTCTCGGTGGACCAGCGCAAATTGCGCACCAGCTGGCTGCCCTGAGGGCTTACGGAAACCATTCCGCCCCGGCGCCGGCGGGAAACTGACCGCTGCGCAATTCGTCCTGGGTGAGCTCGCGCCCGGTCCAGAGACGCACCTTGCGCGCTCCGGCCCCGCGGCAGAGCTCGTACAGCCCGCGGACTTCCACCTGCGTCAGGCCGCCTTCGAGGAGTTCCTGCGGGTGCAGGATCAGCACCGGCGCCGCCTTGAGCAGAGACCTGGGTACGAGGCGGCCCACCAGCAGCTTCAGGGTCATCTCGGCGAAGGAGAAATTGGCCAGCAAGGAGCGGGGATGGTCGAAGCCGTTGACGATCTCGACGCCCTCCTGGCCCTGCAGTTGCCGAGCGGCCTCGCCGGCCGCAAGAACCCTGGGCTTGCCATCCTCGTAGCGCAGGGCCAGCAGGGGCGGTTCGCCGAATGCCTCGCCGGAAGGGAGCGCCACGCCGCTGATCCACTGTCGGGAGAGTTTCAGGTACAGGGTGGACGAGAAATGATCAAACATCGGCGGCCTCTTCCATGAGTCGATACGCAGCAGGTTACGCAAATCCACACTTGAGCGTCGACCATCCGGCCGCACCCTTTGCCGGAAATTGTGACGCCCGGTAAGATTCGCCTTCTTTTTTCAACCGCCGCACAGGACACCCGCCATGAGCATCAAATCGGACAAGTGGATTCGCCGCATGGCTCAGGAACACGGCATGATCGAGCCGTTCGTCGAGCGCCAGATTCGCGGTGCCGATGACAGCCGGGTGATTTCCTACGGCGTTTCCAGTTACGGCTACGACGTACGCTGCGCCGCCGAATTCAAGGTGTTCACCAACATCCACTCGGCCGTGGTCGATCCGAAGAACTTCGACGAGAAGAGCTTCGTCGACATCAACAGCGACGTCTGCATCATCCCGCCGAACTCCTTCGCCCTGGCCCGCACCGTCGAGTACTTCCGCATCCCGCGCGATGTACTGACCATCTGCCTGGGCAAGAGCACCTACGCGCGCTGCGGCATCATCGTCAACGTGACCCCGCTGGAACCCGAGTGGGAAGGCCACGTGACCCTGGAGTTCTCCAACACCACCAACCTGCCGGCGAAGATCTACGCCCACGAAGGCGTGGCGCAGATGCTGTTCCTGCAGTCGGACGAAGCCTGCGAAGTGTCCTACCGCGATCGCGGCGGCAAATACCAGGGCCAGACCGGCGTCACCCTGCCCAAGGCCTGATCGCGCCGCACAGAGAGAAACGGACATGACCTCGCAAGGATTGCGGGGCCTGCTTTGCGCCCTGTTGCTGGGCGCCAGCGGCCATCTGGCGGCAGCCGAACTCAACGTCACTCCCGGTGGCGAAGTGCTCGGCCTGCCGTCCAGCGCTCCCCTGAACCAGTTCGTCGAACGCCTGGGCGAGCCCACGGCGCGCTTGCCCATGCGCGGCGGCGAGCAGGGCCTGCTCTACGGCAACGCCACGCTGCTGGTGTTCAAGAACCAGCGCCTCACGCAGGTTCGTTGCTGGCTGCACAGCCGATTCACTCCTTCGCTGTTCCTCGGTTGGCTGGATCAGGTCGAGCCGGGCAAGGACCCGCTGACCTTTGCCGTGGATGGCACGCTGCATCTGGGGCAGGAGCGCGGTGCCGCGTCCGGCTGGCTCAATGGCCACGAAGGTGACGGTGACGAACTATCCGATGTCCGCATGAGTGGCAACAGCGAAGTCTGGCTGGGCTATGGCAACTCCGACGACTACGGCATCCAGGGCGAGAACCGTCAGGTCGTGGTGTCCCTCAGCGTGAGTATCCCCGAACCGCCTGCTGCCGCTGCCTCAATGGGCGTGATGAGCCGTCCCTAGGACTTCCAGCACGAAGGCCGCTCGTTCCTCCAGGCTCACGAGCGGCAACTGCACGACGCGATACCCCAGCGCTTCGTACACCTGGGCCATCATCGCCGCCGTTCGCTGCGCTTCGATGAAGTCCTGCCGGCGTTCGGCGTCGTTGCGGTAGATGGCTTCCCACGCGGGCGCCAGGAACACGGTTTGCCCGTAGCGCTGTTCCCGTGCGGCGGTTTCCAGCGCTTCGGGAATCGGCAGGCCGCAGAGCCGCGCGTACCCCAGCACGTCCGGCAGGCCGCGATCGAACAGCCACAGTCCCCCCGTATCGAGCGCTCGCTCGCGGGTCGTCAGCGCGTGTTCGAACATTTCCCGGCAGAAGGCCTCCCGGTTTGCCCATGGCAGTGCATCGCCGCCACGGGCCAGTTGTTCGCGGATGATCGCCCGGCCGCCTTCCTCGACGACGTTCAGGCCGTGATGCTGGTGCAGATGGTCGAGCAGCGTGCTCTTGCCGGCGCCGGGGCCGCCGGTGATGACGATGAGCGATTCGGACATGGCGATGACTCCTGTGGGAAAGGATACGAGGGAGTTCCGGCCGGGGAAGGGTGTTGCGAAGGGAGGTGCAGCGGAAACGGAGCGGGGAAAAAAGAAAGGCACCCAGAGGGTGCCTGAATATGATCATGGAGTAAGTCGACAAATCTGATTCCGGGGCGGGAGCCAAGTTCCCGGTCCCCGGAAATATTTTTCAGATCATCACTTCTCCGGCACCAGCGTCAGGCGTTTCACGCCGTAGACCTTCTCCAGGTTCTGCGACTGGAAGGGGAAGCTCATGTAGTTGCCCTTCAGCCAGGCGTCGATGCCATCGGCGTAGTGCGGGCTGGCCGGGTTGCCGGACTGGCCGCTGCTGTTGAGGCCGATCATCGGCTCGCTCTGGCCGAAGTCGACGACGAGGCGCATGGCCGGGATCAGCCAGGTGTTGAAGTCCTGGCCCCAGTGGTAGGCCGAGACGTTCAGCGTGCTGTGGTCGCCGCCGGCCGGGTAGGGGCCGCGGTCCAGGTAGCCCTTGATCGCACCCAGGCTGGCACGGTCGCCGGCGCTGAGGTTGGGCGCCATCTTGGTGCTGTCGCTGACCCACTCGTAGGTGTGCAGCTTGCCCCACTGCCAGGCGTGGCGGTCGCTGCCCAGCTTCTGCTCGCAGAAGGCGGTGGCGGCGGCCAGGCTGCGGGCGAGGATCGCCGGCTTGTCTTCCTTCTGCGGGGTGCGGGTGTCATCCCAGAACGGGCTGTCGTCGCGGCCCAGCAGGTGGTCGGCCTGGGCCGAGTAGGAGAGATTGGCAGTCTCGACGAAGGCCTTCCAGGACGGGCTGTCTTCCGGGCCCAGTTCGTCGAGGAAGATCTGTTTGGTGCTTTCCTGCAGGAAGGCTTCGTAGAGCGCGGCGTCACCGGAGGTGGCCGAGAGCTTGCCGTCGAAGGCCATGATCCGGTCCAGCGCTTCGCGGGCGCGGGCGCGCTGGTCGGCGGGCAGGGCGTCGATGGCTTTCTTCAGCGGCTGCGCCATGCCCGGTGCATCCAGCATCGACTGCAGCTTGCCGGCGAACGGCGTGGTCTGGTCGTACTGCATGGCGATCATGCTGCGGTAGTCGTGGCTCTTGCTGCCGCTGGCGAGTTGGGCGATGCGCTCGTAGCGCTCCGGGTAGTACCAGGAACTGGACAGCTGCGCGCCGTAGCCCGGCTGCACGCTGCGGTGGTTGGCGGTACCCAGCCAGCCCTGCGCCGGGTCCTGGTCGGACGGGTGCAGGATCGGGTCGGCGTAGCCGTCCCAGTCGTAGCGGCCGTCCCAGCCGGGGGAGGGCAGCAGGCCGCGGCCTTCCTTGCGGTTGGGGAAGCGCCCGGTGACCTGCCAGCCGATGTGCTTCTCGTCGGCGAACACGATGTTCAGCGCCATCGCGCGCACGTCACGGGTGGCGTCGAAGGCCTGTTCGACGTTCTTTGCGCGGGAAAGATCGAAGAAGGCGTCGAGCGTGCGGTCGGTCTCGCCCTGGATGCTCTGGTAAGCGATGCCGTAGCCGCTGGACAGCGGCAGCGGCTGCAGGTCGTGCTTGCGCTCGCCCAGCGCGCTGTTGAGCAGCGGGCCGTGGCGGGTCTCGTAGATGACTTCGCGGACCGGGCTCTGGCCCTTGATGAAGAAGGTCTCGTTGCGCTCGATGGCGGGTTTCCACTGGCCATCGGCGAGGTAGTAGAGCTTGCTGCCCTGGCGCTTCACCTGTTCGAGGAACAGGTCCTGGTTGTCGCCCATGACCATGGTCATGCCCCAGGCCAGCTTGCCGTTGAAGCCGGCAACCACGCCTGGCACGCCGGCGATGGAGACGCCTGCGGCGTTGTATTTGGGCGAGCGGATCTGCACGTAGTTCCACACCGAAGGCATGGACAGCGGCAGGTGGGTGTCGTTGGCCAGGATGCTCTTGCCGCTGCGTGTGCGCTGCGGGGCGATGGCCCAGTTGTTGGAGGCGGCGACGCCCATCATCTGCAGCGAGGCGACTTGCCCGGCGGCGCGGTCCAGGGCGTCGAGGCCGGCGATCCTGCCGTCCAGGCGCAGGCCCTTGAGCTTCTCGGCTTCCTCGAAGGGCAGCGCTTCGTCCGGGTAGATCGGCGTCAGCCAGGGCAGCTTGTCGGCGCCGACCTTCTGCGCGAGCACCAGGGAGGCGATCTCCTCCTGCAGGTTCACCGCCAGTCCGAAGTTCAGCAGGCTGAAGACCAGTGCGGAGTCTTCGGCCTTCCAGTACTCGGGACGGTAGCCGGACTCGGCGAGGTCCATCGGCAGCTTGTCGCGGTAGCGGTACAGGTAGGCGTTGACGCCGCGCGCGTAGGTCTCGAAGAAGCGCTTCAGGCGTGGCGAGGAGCCGGCGTAAAGCGCATCGGCGGCCTTCTTCAGGTTCACCGTGCGCATGAAGCGGTCGGTCTCCAGGGCGCCGGGGCCGACCATCTCCGACAGGCGTCCCTGGGCCATCAGGCGCAGGCCGACCATCTGGCTGATGCGGTCGCTGGCATGCACGTAGCCCAGGGTGAACAGCGCATCGTGGAAGGTGCTGGTCTCGATCAGCGGCATCCCCAGGCTGTTGCGGCGGATCGACACGTTGTCCGCCAGGCCCTTGATCGGCTGCACGCCGTAGCTCGGCGGCAGGCTGCCTGCATAGCGGTCGTTGAGCCAGCCCTGGCAACCGGTGAGGCTGACAGCGGCGCTGAGGGTGGCGGCAAGGCCGAAGCTGGGAAGCCGGCGGAAGGCTCGCGGGGCCATGGGGATGTGCTCCTGCACAAAAAGGTCGCTTGAAGGAGGTTGCTTGAAGCGCGCTACGTTAGTGAGCCGAGGATAGCTTCGCAAGCCGCGCGCGGCGGGATTTTCAGCAGCCGACGAATAGTTGGGCCGGACAGCAGAAGGCCCGCGCTGGGCGGGCCTTCTTCGCAGTGCTCGGGGCCTGGGTCAGGCGCCGTGGCACTTCTTGTACTTGCTGCCGCTGCCGCAGGGGCAAGGATCGTTGCGGCCCACATCCTTGAGCGGGTTACGCGCAGGCTCCTGGCTGTGGTTGCAGTGCGGGCCGTGCACGTGGCCGTGATCATGGTGGTGGTCATGATCGTGGTCGTGGTTGCAGTTCGGACCGTGTACGTGGGGTTCCTGGCTCATGGTGACGCTCACTCGGGGATGAAATCACCGGGAATTATCTCGCCATTGCGGGCGATGTGCACGCTCTGTCCGAAGAGCAGGCCTGTCTTCACTTCACCGTCGAGGCGATAGCGGATCGGCTTGTCCGGGTCTTCCAGCAATTTGACGATGTACTTCATGTGCCGCCACAGGTTGGTGGTCACCGGTACTTCGAAGGTTTCGTGGCCGTTGGCCGGCACTGTGAACCAGTTATTCGACTCGCCTTCGGCGAGGTCGATATCGTTCAGCTTGACCTTGTAGGCCAGGCCACGAACCGGAAGGCTGAAGTCGTTCGGGTTGTCGATGCGGAAATGCAGGACGAATTCCTGCTCCAGCAAACGAGCTTTCACGACGTCTACCTTCTGCAGTTTCACGTCGGGTTGCTCGAAATTGCCTGACATCCAGCCGCAGCCCGAAACGAGGCTGAACAGCCAGAACAGGCTGAAAATTCTTATCATTTGCGCCTGATAATTCATGTCTACCCCTCAAGACGCCCCAGTGTACCAAGCACCTGCTCGGCCGCAAGTTGTTGTTACGTTAAAAGAAGCTGCACCATACTGGCCGAATGTAACCGGCGGGTTAACACAGGAGAGTGAAGATGAGCCGCTATGAGATTGCCTTCTCGGGACAGACCGTGCCGGGTGCTCAGCTCGAGACGGTGAAAGCCAACCTGGCCAGGCTGTTCCAGGCCGACGCGCCGCGCATCGAACTGCTGTTCTCCGGTCGCCGCATGGTGATCAAGAACAACCTCGATGCCGAGGCCGCGGAAAAGTACCGCAGTGTGATCGAGCGCGCCGGCGCTGTCGTCGAAGTGGTCGACATGGATGCGCAGATCGAGGAGATCGAACTGGCCCCGCCGCCGCCCGCCGAGCCTGACAGCGCACCGGTACAGTCAGCTGCTTCTGCCGCTGCACCGCAGGGGCGCCTGAAGGTGGCGCCGCGTGACGAGTACATGGCCGCTTTCGCCGATGTGGATGCGCCGGACTTCGGCCTGGCTCCGGTGGGCACCGACCTGCAGGACGAGAAGCCCGACGCCCAGGCACCGCGCGTGGACCTCAGCCAGTTCAGCGTCGCCCCGGTGGGCAGCGACATGGGCCAGGCCAAGCCCGAGCCTGCCGGGCCTGCGCCGGACACCAGCCACCTCAAGCTGCAGGACTGATCAGTCGCCCTGGTGCGGGTCGTCCTTGTAGACGAACTTGGGCATTTCCCAGCGGAAGCGGATCGCCAGCATGCGGAACAGGAAGCCCGAGAACAGGGTGATCAGCATGGCCTGCTCCTTGGGCAGGTCGATCTGCAGGCAGATCAGGTAGCACCAGGCGCTGGCGAAGGACACGCTGGCGTACAGCTCGCGGCGGAAGATCAGCGGCACGTCGTTGCAGAAAATGTCCCGCAGGATGCCGCCGAACACCCCGGTGATCACGCCGCTCACGGCAGCGATCAGCAGGCTGTGGCCCATCTCCAGGCTGACCTGGCAACCGATCAGGGTAAAGGCCACCAGGCCCACGGCGTCCAGCGCGAGGAACATCGAGCGCAGGTGGCGCATCAGTGGGGCAATGAACACCGTGAACAGCGCGGCGCCGGCCGTCAGTGCCAGGTACTCCGGGTGACGCACCCAGGTCAGCGGGTAGTGGCCCAGCAGCATGTCGCGCACTGAACCGCCACCCAGGGCGGTGACGCAGGCCACCAGCACTACGCCGAACAGGTCCATGCTCCGCCGGCCGGCGGACAGCGCGCCGGTCATGGCTTCGGCGGTGATGGCGATGATGTAGAGAACGGTCAGCAGCATGGCGAGGTCCGGCAGGAGTAGCCGGTGCGGCGAAACACCGCCGCCCCGGAAAAAAGCGCGGATTCTAGCCCAGACACCGGACGCCCCCAAGTGGGGCGAGTTCGCGCCTCACTCGATCCTTTCCTACTCAATCCAGGGCCCGCAACATTTCTTCAGCTTGCCGCCGGCGCCGCAGGGGCACGGGTCGTTGCGTCCCAGCTTCATCGGCACGGTGGGGTCGAGGAAGTACCAGCGTCCGTCGCGCTGGACGAATCCAGAGCACTCGCGGTGACTGTGTTCGCCGCCAGCATCGTGCCAGCGCGCAATGAAAGTCACCCGTGCATGTTCCGGCTGGCCGCCGAGCACTTCGTGGCTCACCACCTCCAGGCCCAGCCAGGTGCTGCCCAGGCTCCAGGTGCGGATGGCGTCGAGGTCCAGACCCTGTTGCTGGGCGGGCAGCGTCGTGTCACGCAGGTAATCCACCAGGCCCAGCGCGTAGGCGCTGTAGCGCGAGCGCATCAGTGCCTCGGCAGTGGGCGCCGCGACGCCGGCATGGAAACGCCCGCAGCAGTCGGGCAATGGGCGGCCACTGCCGCAGGGGCAGGTCGGTTCGATCATGGTCACCACCAGTACTTGCCGAAGTTTTCCGGGTTGGCCCAGAACTTCGCATTGAGCCAGTCCGGGACCTGTTTGTATTCGTGCAGATCGTAGGTGAACAGCGTGATCACCTGCTCGTCGCGCTGGAAGCGCTCGCTGGCCTGCATGGCCAGGGCGTAGAAGTCGGCGTCCTGCGCCTGGGCGGCGTCGAGGTCGACCAGCACGGCCACGCGGCTGCTGTTGAGGTTGCGGATGCCGCCCACCAGCTGTTGCGCTTCGCGGCGCGGCAGGTGTTCCAGGCAATCGGCCAGCAGCGCAAGGTCATAGCGCTGGCCAGCCAGCTCCGCCGACAGGGCGCCAGCGTCAGCGTGAAACAGTTCGCAATCCGGATGCGCCGCGAGGAAGGCGTCCACTGCCGGAATCTGGCTGGCACCCACCAGCAGGAGGCGCTGCGGCGCATAGCGATCGAGCAGGGCGGCCAGGGCTTGTTGCGGCGTGCGTGTCGAAATCATGAGGCTCGTCGAAGGCGAAAAATAATGAACGAAGACTAGCGTGTGACACCCATATGGCCTAGTGCTGGCGCATTCTGTCAGTCACGTCTTTACTCGGTAATTGTCGGTCAAGACCCGATCATTAGAGGAGACATAACTTTATGAGCATCACAAGGACCGCTTTACCCCTGCTGCTGGTAAGCACGTTGCTCACCGGCTGCGCAGGGTTGCAGAAGTCCGATTGGCCAACCTGCGCCGTGGTTGGCGGTGTCGGCGGCGCCGGTCTGGGTTCCATCGAAAGCAGCGCCTGGGCCGGTTGGGGGGCCCTGATTGGTGGCGTGCTGGGTGCGTCCTATTGCTGGGTGCATGGCGCCGAAGAGCAAGTGGCCGAAGTTCCGCCGCCTGCACCGGCTCCTGAGCCTGCTCCGGCTCCGCTGCCCAAGGAAGAGACCATCGTGGTGCGTGACCTGCACTTCGCCTTCGACTCGTCGAAGATCGATGCGCAGGACAAGGACAAGCTCGACACCATCGCTACCCGCCTGAAGGGTGAGGCTGCGAGCACCGAGCTGAACATCGGCGGTCACACCGACAGCATCGGTACCGACGCCTACAACCAGAAACTGTCCGAGCGCCGCGCCAACGCCGTGTCCAACTACCTGGTCGACTCTGGCGTACCTGCCAGCAGCATCAAGTCGGTCGTCGGCTATGGCGAGAGCCAGCCGGTTGCGGACAACAAGACCAAGGAAGGCCGCGCCGAGAACCGTCGCGTGGAAATCAAGATCACCCGTCAGTAAGTCCGGCGTGATCTGTGCAAAGGGGGCCCTCGTGGCCCCCTTTGTCATTCCCGGTTGCCACTGGCACAGGGCGGAGCAGAGGCGTATGTTCCCCGGCAAAGAAAAACACGGGGGCACTTCATGAAAGCGTTGTTGGGGCTGGGCAAACTGATTGCCCTGTTGTTCTGGCTGGCGGTGCTGGCCAACCTGATCCAACCCTTCGCACATCCCTTCGCGCTGCTGCTCAATGCGGCGGGCGCGCTGATCCTGCTGATCCACATTCTCGAACTCGTGGCGCTGCGCAAGCGGCTGCAGGGCCGCCCGCATCCGGGCATGGACCGCCTGCAGATCCTGCTGTTCGGCGTCTTCCATTTCGCTACCCTGCCGCAGCCGGCATCCGCAAAAGTAGAAGGAGATACCCATGCGTAAGTCGTTGCTGGGCCTGGCGCTGTTCGCCCCGCTGGCGTGTTCGGCCGCCGGCACTGTCTCGGTGGAGGCCAATACCGTGCTGCGCCTGCCGGTGAAGGGCGAGAGCCTGAGCCTGGACCGTATCAGCGTCGGCCCGGAAGGCGCGCTGCTGATCCCTTCGCGGGTCAAGGAGCTGAAGATCGGCGAGCTGGATCTGGCGAAGAATGCGCGGATCGGCGTGTTCCCCGGCAACGATGCGCTGCAGATCGAAGTGCAGCACGGCAGCCTCGCCGACGGCAGCGTGATCGCCGCGCAAGGCAGTTCCGGCAGCTTCGAGAAGCCTGCCAGCGGCGGCCGCAACCTGGTGCTGCGGCTACAGGATGTGGCGGTGGAAAACCTGCTGATCGACGTCCGTGGTGGTGTCGGCGCGCCGGGCTATGACGGCCTGGATGGCGGCAGCGCGCAGACGTCCGGTTGCCTGTGGGGCAGCGGGAAGTCCGCCGGCAACGGCCAGAACGGCGCCGACGGCCAGACCGGCGCGTCCGGCGGCGTGGTGCGTCTGGAAGTACCCGAGCAGTTCGATGTCGCGAAGGTCAGGGTTCGCCTGGAAGGCGGCGCAGGCGGAGCCGGCGGCAAGCCCGGCAAGGCAGGCCCGCGCAGCAGCGAGAAGGGCTGCTGGTTCTATTCGGTGGCGGGTGAGAAGCCCGGCGCGGAAGGCAGCGGCGGTGCGGAAGGGGCGAAAGGCAGCGAAGGCCGCCTGGACGTAAAACGCTTCTGAAACGACGTGCCTGAAAAAAAGCCCGCCGGCAACCGGCGGGCTTTTTTCTTGGCCGTGCGGGTCTTACCAGTGCGGACGCGCGGCGACGAAAGCCACCAGCGCCATGCCGATCAGCAGGTTCAGGCCCACGGTCTTGCGGATCTTGCCCAGCGCGGCGCCGCCGGCCGGCCAGTCCTCGGCGCCCACCGCGCGGCGCAGCTCCGGCAGTTGCAGCGCCTGGATGCGCAGGAACAGCGCGAGCATCGCCACGTAGAGGCCCATCATCACCTGCACATAACGCGGCGCGCCGGCCATGCCGTTGAAGCTCAGGTGCAGCATGCCCACGCCGGTCACCGGCAGCAGGATCACCGCGGCCCACACCCAGCGGAAGAAGCGCGGGAACACCTCCAGCCACAGCTTCAGCCGGGGCGGCGCCTCCAGCGCGGCGACGGCGGCCGGGCGCAGGATCATCCAGGCGAAGAACATGCCGCCCACCCAGACCAGGGCGGCCAGGACGTGCAGGGCGTAGATGAAGGCAAAGGGTGTCATTCGGACGATCTCCGCTGGCGATTGAAGTCAAGCGCGCTATCATAGCCGCCGATTCGAACCACTGAAAATTTATCCAGCATCCGGATGTGTCCTCAAGGCACGCTCCGGGGCCCGGGAAGTCCATGCTCAGCACCGAACTCAAGGCCACGATCCAGGGCGCCTACTCGCGTTTCCTCGAGGCCAAGGAACTCAAGCCGCGCTACGGCCAGCGCCTGATGATCGCCGAAGTCGCCAAGGTCCTGGGGACCATCGCCAGCGACGAGGAAGGCCATCGCCTGGGCGATGCCGCCGTGGTCGCCGTGGAAGCCGGAACCGGCACCGGCAAGACCGTCGCCTACAGCCTCGCCGCCATCGCCTGCGCCAAGGCCGCCGGCAAGCGCCTGGTCGTCGCCACCGCCACCGTCGCCCTGCAGGAGCAGATCGTCCACAAGGACCTGCCCGACCTGCTGCGCAACTCCGGCCTGTCGTTCAGCTTCGCCCTGGCCAAGGGGCGCGGGCGCTACATGTGCCTGTCCAAGCTCGACCACCTGCTGCAGGAAGGCCAGGCGCAGAGCGCCACCGCCCAGCTGTTCGAGGAGGAAGGTTTCCGCATCGACGTGGACGAGACCTCCACCAAGCTGTTCAACCAGATGATCGAGCGCCTGGCGGGCAACCGTTGGGACGGCGACCGCGACTCCTGGCCCGAGGCCATCGAGGACGCGCAGTGGGCGCAGGTCACCACCGACCACAGCCAGTGCACCAACCGCCATTGCCCGAACTTCCAGCAGTGCGCCTTCTACAAGGCGCGTGAAGGCATGACCAAGGTCGACGTGATCGTCACCAACCATGACCTGGTGCTGGCCGACCTCGCCCTGGGCGGCGGCGCGATCCTGCCGGACCCGCGCGACACCCTCTACGTGTTCGACGAAGGCCACCACCTACCGGACAAGGCCATCGGCCATTTCGCTCACTTCACCCGCCTGCGCGCCACCGCCGACTGGCTGGGCCAGGTGGAGAAGAACCTGACCAAGCTGCTGGCGCAGAACCCGCTGCCGGGTGACCTCGGCCGCTTGATCGAGCAGGTGCCGGAGCTGGCCCGCGAGCTGCGCACGCACCAGCAATTCATGTTCACCGCCTGCGAGGAGGTCGGCGATTTCCGCGCCGGCGAGGACATGGAAGGCCGCGAGCGGCCGCGCCATCGCTTCGAGGGCGGGGTGATTCCCGAGCACATCCGCGAGATGGGCATCGAGCTGAAGAAGGGCTTCTCCAAGCTCACCGACCTCTTCACCCGCCTCACCGAACTGCTCAAGGAAGCCATGGACGGGGAGGGCAGCGTCGGTATCGCCAGCCACCAGGCCGAGGAGTGGTACCCGCTGTTCGGCAGCCTGCTGTCCCGCGCCCAGGGCAACTGGGAGCTGTGGACCGCCTTCACCTGCGAGGACCCGGAAGACAGCCCGCCCATGGCGCGCTGGCTGACCCTCGCCGAGAGCGGCACCTTCTATGACATCGAGGCCAACGCCAGCCCGATCCTCGCCGCCGAGACCTTGCGCCGCAACCTGTGGAACGTGGCCTACGGCGTGCTGGTGACCTCCGCAACCCTCACGGCGCTGGGCACCTTCGACCGCTACCGCATGCGCGCCGGCCTGCCGCGCGCCGCCGTTACCGCCGTGGTGCCGAGCCCGTTCCACCATGCCGACGCCGGCGTGCTGCGCGTGCCCGACCTCAAGGCCGACCCGCGCGATGCTGCTGCCCATACCGCGGCGATCATCCGCGAGCTGCCGGAGATCGTCGAAGGCTCGCGCGGCTCGCTGATCCTGTTCTCCTCGCGCAAGCAGATGCAGGAAGTCTTCGACGGCCTGGACCGCGATTGGCGCAAGCGCGTGCTGATCCAGGGCAACCTGTCCAAGCAGGAAACCCTGAACAAGCACCGTTCGCGGGTCGACGATGGCGAACCGAGCGTGCTGTTCGGCCTGGCCAGCTTCTCCGAAGGCGTGGACCTGCCCGGCGCCTATTGCGAGCATGTGGTGATCGCCAAGATCCCCTTTGCCGTGCCGGACGACCCGGTGGAAGCGGCGCTGTCGGAATGGATCGAGGCGCGCGGCGGCAATCCCTTCATGGAGATCGCCGTGCCCGACGCCTCGCTGCGCCTGGTGCAGGCCTGCGGCCGCCTGCTGCGGACCGAGCAGGACCGCGGCACCATCACCCTGCTGGACCGCCGCGTGGTGACGCAGCGCTACGGCAAGGCCATCCTGAACGCGTTACCCCCATTCCGCCGAGAAATCGCTTGAGTGTGCGGGAGCGAGCTCCCGCGCTTGCTGTCAAACGAACGCCCGCCGCCCGGCGGGCGTGTTGCAAGGACTCGAATCCATGACATCGATGCGTTGGCATCTGCCTCTGCTGCTCAGCCTGGCCATCGCCAGCGCCCCGGCCTGGTCGGCTGGCGGCAATGAAACCCTCTTCAACTTCGTCAAGCCGATGGCCGTGGTCAGCGTCACCACGCAGAACGCCGACCTGCCCAGCTCCACCGCCGAGGCCACACCCGAGGGCGAAATCCTCCGCCGGGTGAACTTCAACCCCGCGCCGCAACCGACCCTGCGTCTCGCGCCTTCCAGCGGCAGCTGGGACTGGTCCCAGGCCGACAGTGTCAGCCTGCGCCTGCAGAACGCCATGGACTGGGCCATCACCCTGGAAGTGGAAATCGAAGGCGTCGCCGGTGCTCCCGGCCTGCGCGCGAGCATCGCCCTGCCGCCGGGCCCGGCGCAGACCCTGGTGATCCCGCTGCACGCCATCGCCCCGGAAGACTTCGGCATGCGTGCCGGCGTGCCCATGCCCGTCACCCAGGACGGCCAGCGCCTGCTGCTGGCGAGCAAGGTCACCGGCGAGCTGAACCGCAGCCAGGTCGGCGCTGTGAAGCTGTTCCTCACCGCGCCCAAGGCGGCGCAGGACATCCTCGTCGGCCGCTTCGGCACCCGCGCCGGCAATGACGAGTACCACAAGGCCTACACGGGCATTGTCGACGCTTTCGGCCAGTCCACCCGCAGCGACTGGCCGGAGAAGGTGAAGAGCCCCGAGCAACTGGCCAGCGCCTGGAAAGCCGAAGGCGAGCAACTGAAGAAGTGGCAGCCGGCGCCCGGTCGCGACGCCTTTGGTGGCCTGCTGGACGGCCCGGCCTTCGAAGGCACCGGCTTCTTCCGCACCGAAAAGCGCAACGGCCGCTGGTGGCTGGTGACGCCGGAAGGGCATTCGTTCTGGTCCATGGGCGTCAACGCGGTGAACGCCGACAGCAGCCAGACCTACGTGGAAGGCCGCGAGTACATGTTCGCCAGCCTGCCCAAGGAGGACGAGCCATTGGCCGCCTTCTATGGCCAGCGCGATGACCGCAGTGGTGTCGGCGCCCAGCAGGGCCGCGCGTTCGGCAACGGCCGCTGGTTCGACTTCTACGCCGCCAACCGCTTCCGTGCCGACGGTGGCCTGAGCGCTGACGCCGCCGCGGTCGCCTGGCGCGAACGCACCGTGCAGCGCCTCGGTTCCTGGGGCTTCAACACCCTGGGCGACTGGAGCGATCCGGCCTTCGCCGATGATCCGCGCATGCCGTACAGCGTGCCGCTGTCCATCAGCGGCGACTACGCTACCGTCAGCACCGGCTACGACTGGTGGGGCGCCATGCCCGATCCGTTCGACCCGCGCTTCGCCATGGCCGCCGAGCGCGCCATCGCCATCGCCGCCCGCGATCACCGCGAGGATGCCTGGCTGCTGGGTTACTACGCCGACAACGAACTGGCCTGGGCTGGTCGTGGCGACGATGACCAGGCGCACTTCGCCCTGGCTTTCGGCACACTCAAGTTGTCCACCGATAGCCCGGCCAAACGTGCCTTCATCAAGCAGCTCAAGGACAAGTACGAGGATCACGAGCAGCTCGCCGAGGCCTGGGGCGTGCAGCTGGGCTCCTGGGAGGACCTCGACGCGCCGGGCTACCAGGCACCGGTCCCGAGCGAGGCGCACCCGGCCATCGCCCAGGACTACAGCGCCTTCCTGCGGCTGTACGCCGACCAGTACTTCAAGACCCTGAAGGACTCGCTGAAGTGGCACGCGCCGAACCACCTGCTGCTCGGCCCGCGTTTCGCCGTCAGCACGCCGGAAGCACTGGCCTCCTGTGCGCAGTATTGCGACATCCTCAGCTTCAACCTCTACGTGCCGCTGCCGCAGCAGGGGTTCGACGCCAACTACGTGCGCAGCCTGGACAAGCCGGTGCTGATCACCGAATTCCACTTCGGCTCCCGCGATCGCGGGCCGTTCTGGGGCGGTGTCGCCGAGGTGTACAACGAGCAGCAGCGTGGCGAGGCGTACCAGCGCTTCCTCGCCGAGGCCGCGAAGGAGCCGAACATCGTCGGCGCGCACTGGTTCCAGTACCTCGACCAGCCGGTGACCGGCCGCCTGCTCGACGGCGAGAATGGTCACATCGGCCTGGTCGGCATCACCGACCTGCCGTTCACCGGCTTCGTCGACGCCGTGCGCAAGGCCAACCAGCAGACGCTCAAAGGCATCGACGAACAGGCCCGCGCCGCCGCCAAGGTGGCGCCGGAACCGCAGCCCAAAGCCGCGCCCGCCGGGGACGACAGCGACGACGAGGAACAGGCCTCGGAGCAATGATCCGTCATTCGTGAAGCCACACCCCGCCTTCGGCAGGGTTCCCAGGGGCGGAACGCGCTGAAAGAATGGCGTCTTCCGCACTTTCCGTCCCTGAGTATGTGCATTTCCGGAGCCTGAAATGACCCTGAACGGCCACTGTGATCCGCGCTTCACCCCCGTTGCCGACGCCTTCAGTGCACTGTTCGAAGACCCACAGGAGCGCGGCGCAGCGCTGTGCATCCAGGTCGGCGGCGAAACCGTGGTCGATCTCTGGGCCGGCAGCGCGGGCAAGGAGCCGGGCCAGGACTGGCAGGCCGACACGCTGCTCAACCTGTTCTCCTGCACCAAGACCTTCGCCGCCGTTGCCGCGCTGCAACTGGTGGGCGAGGGCCGGCTGGAACTGGACGCCCCGGTTGCGCGTTACTGGCCGGAGTTCGAGCAGGCCGGCAAGCAGAGCATCAGCGTGCGCCAGCTCCTCTGTCATCGCGCTGGGCTGCCGGCGATCCGCCAGCCGCTGGCGCCCGAGGCGCTGTATGACTGGTCGAGCATGACCGCCGCACTGGCTGCCGAGACGCCCTGGTGGACGCCGGGCGCCGAACACGGCTACGCACCCATTACCTACGGCTGGCTGATCGGCGAAGTGATCCGTCGTGTCGACGGTCGCGAGCCGGGCTCCGCCATCATCGCGCGCACCGCCGAGCCGCTGGGGCTGGATTTCCATATCGGCCTGGATGACAGCGAATTCCACCGCGTCGCGCACATCGCGCGGGGCAAGGGCAACCTGGGGGACGCTGCCGCGCAACGCCTGTTGCGGACCATGATGACCGACGCCGCCGCGCTCTCCACCCGCGCCTTCACCAATCCGCCTTCGGTGCTCACCAGCACCAACAAGCCCGAATGGCGGCGCATGTCGCAGCCGGCGGCCAACGGCCATGGCAATGCGCGCTCGCTGGCCGGTTTCTACACGGGCCTGCTACAGGGCAAATTGCTGGACGAAGCGCTGCTGGCCGAACTCACCCGCGAGCATGCCGTTGGCGAGGATCGAACTCTATTGACCTGTACGCGTTTCGGGCTGGGTTGCATGCTTGACCAACCGAGCGTGGCGAACGCCACCTACGGCCTTGGCCCGCAGGCCTTCGGGCATCCGGGCGCCGGTGGCTCCATCGGTTTCGTCGATCCCGAGCGCGAGCTGGCGCTGGGCTTCGTCGTCAACACCCTCGGCCCCTATGTGCTGATGGACCCGCGCGCCCAGCGCCTGGCCCGCCTCGCCGGCGACTGCCTGTAACGACGAGCGGGAGGAACCTTCCCCCCGCTGCGCCTTCTTAAGGTCGTCCGCAATTGCCGTCGCGCTGGTCGCGACGGTCCTCCCCTGCGCACAGCTATGCGCCGCTCGTCAGTTCGGGATTAAAATCTCGTTCCAACTGAGTAAGTTATGTACAACTCTTAAGCTGATTGCTGAAGTCAGGGTGCCGCTGCCTGCCAGCTGCACCCGGCCTCTCTTCATGTTCCGACTTTATGGAATCGCTCCCATGAACCTGCTGTTCTCGAATTCGCTGAAAGTCTCCACCCTTGCGCTGTGCGTCGGTCTTTCCGCCTGCAGCCAGTTCCAGTCTCAGGATCAGGCCAAGGACCCGGCGAAAACCATGGAAAGCGCTGCAGCTGCCGCCAAGCCCGGCACCGGCCACTGGTGGTGGCCCTTCGGTGGCGACGAGGAAGTGAGCGCTGCGGCCCCCGCGCCGGAGAAAAAGCCCGTCGAAGCGACCAAGGTCGCCGCCGCTGGCAGCCAGCAGCCCGGTGGCCACTGGTGGTGGCCGTTCGGCGTGAGCGACAGCAAGCCGGGCGCCGAGAAGGCGGCCAAGCCGCAGGACACCAAGGTCAGCAAGGAATGGCTGGACCAGCATGAGCAGTCCCTGCGTGCCGCCGTTGCAGGCAGCAAGTTCACCGTCGAGCGCCGCGAGAACGCCCTGGTGCTGATCGCGCCGGTGGAAGGCTCGTTCAACCCCAAGCGTCCTGAACTGCTGCTGCCGATCACCCTGGCGCCGCTGGGCAACGTGGCGAAGATGCTGCAGAACGATCCGGAAAGCGGCGTGCTGGTGCTCGGCCACAGCGACAGCTCGGGCGACAAGGCGCTCAACGACAAGGTCAGCCTGCAGCGTGCCCAGGCGGTGTCCTCGATCTTCCGCCTGAGCGGCCTGGGCGCCGACCGCCTGCGCCTGAAGGGCGTCGGCTCGAGCCTGCCGCGCGCCGACAATGCCAGCGCCGAAGGCCGCGCGCTGAACCGCCGCGTCGAAGTGCTGGTGACCCAGCGCACCAGCCTGCTGGCACTCGCCCAGGCCAACTGATCCCTTGTGCGACTAGCGTCATTCCCGCTGGAATGACGCTTGTCGTGGATCAAGCGCGAAGGCGCAACTCTGGATAAGCTTAGGGACTTCTTCTGCAGGAGATTTCCGATGGCCCAGACCCTGGCCGATATGCGCCGCGAATACACCCGTGACGGACTGACCGAGACCCAGGCGCCCGCCGAACCGTTCAGCCTGTTCAACCAGTGGTTCGAGGACGCGGTGAAGACCGAGCAACTGCCGGTCGAGCCCAACGCGATGATGCTCGCCACTGCGGACGCCGACGGCCAGCCGCACTGCCGCGTGCTCCTGCTCAAGGGCCTGGACGAGCGCGGCTTCACCTTCTTCAGCAACTACGAAAGCGCCAAGGGCCAGCAGCTCGGGGAAAACCCGCGCGCGGCCATGACCTTCTTCTGGCCGGCCCTGGAACGCCAGGTGCGCATCGAGGGACGGGTCGAGAAGGTCTCCAGCGAAGAATCCGCTGCCTACTACCGTGTGCGCCCGCTGGGCAGTCGCCTGGGTGCCTGGGCTTCGCCGCAAAGCCGGGTGATCGACGGCCGTGGCGAGCTGGAGCAACTGCTGGCCGAGACCGAGCAACGCTTTGCCGACACGGCACCGTCCTGCCCGGATTTCTGGGGTGGCTTCCGCCTGCTGCCGAGCCGCATCGAGTTCTGGCAGGGCCGGCCGAGCCGCCTGCACGATCGCCTCAACTACCGCCACGAAAATGGAGCCTGGGTGCGCGAGCGCCTGGCGCCCTGATTCGCTGGTTGTGCCGATGCGCTTTTTGTAGGACCGAGGGCTCGCCCAGTCCTTGCTCGCGAACCAGGTCTCGCTGAGGCGGTTCGCGAGCAAGCTCGCTCCTATCGAACCATGTCTGTCTGTCGCGCGGTGTAGGATGCCCTTCATCCTCCCGCACAACGGACCTGTCCCCCATGAAAGTCGTCATCGCTCCCGACTCCTTCAAGGAAAGCCTCTCCGCCCCCGAGGTCGCCGAGGCCATTTCCCGTGGCTGGCTGCGCGCGCGGCCTGGCGACGAAACCCTGCTGCGGCCCATGGCCGACGGCGGCGAAGGCACGGTGGACGCGGTGCTGGCGGCGCGGCCGGGCGAGCGGCGCGAGCTGGATGTCTGCGGCCCGCTGGAGCAGCCGGTGAAAGCCCACTGGGGTTGGCTGGAGGACGCCACCGCGGTGATCGAGATGGCCGCCGCCAGTGGCCTGCACTGGGTCCCGGAAGGGCAGCGCGACGCCACCCGCACCACCAGTCGCGGCACCGGCGAGCTGATCCGCGAGGCGCTGGATGCGGGTGCGAAGAAGATCATCATCGGTCTGGGCGGCAGTGCTACCAACGACGGCGGCCTGGGCTTGCTGCAGGCGCTGGGCGTGAGTTTCTTCGATGGCCAGGGCAAGGAGCTGGGCGCCGGCGGCGCGCGGCTCGCGGAACTGGAGCGCATCGAGCTGTCGAGCCTCGATCCGCGACTGGCCTCAGTCGAGGTCGAAGTGGCTGCCGACGTGAACAATCCCCTTTGCGGCCCCCACGGCGCCTCGGCCGTCTTCGGCCCGCAGAAAGGTGCGAACCCGGCGCAGGTGCAGCAGCTGGATGCCGCACTCAAACGCTTCGCCGAAGTCGCTGCGCTCGCACTCGGGCAGGATCACAGCCTGTTCCCCGGCGTCGGTGCAGCGGGTGGCCTGGGCTTCGCCTGCCGGGCTTTCCTCAAGGCGCGCTTCCGTCCGGGCATCGAGCTGATTGCCGAGCTATCGGAGCTGGAGGCGTCGCTGGCCGGCGCGTCGCTGGTCATCACCGGGGAAGGGCGGCTGGATGGCCAGAGCCTGCACGGCAAGACGCCGGTGGGCGTGGCCCATGTCGCCCGGCGCGCGGGTGTGCCGGTGATCGCACTGGCCGGTAGCGTGGGCGAAGGGCTGGCCGAATTGCGTGAAGCGGGGATCGAAGCGGCGTTCAGCCTGGCGCCGGGGCCCATCACCCTGGCCGATGCCTGCGCTCGGGCGGCGCAGGAACTGGAAAACCGCGCCGAGGCGCTGGCGCGCTTCTGGTCGCTGGCTCAGGCCGCGCGGTAATCGTCGGCGGCGCGCTGCAGCCAGTCGGGAAGGTCGCGCCGCTTCACCTTCTCGCGCTTGGCATCGGCCAGGCGCTGCAACAGATAGATACGTTTCTGCGGATCATCGCCCGCCAGCGACAGCGCCAGGTCGCGGTCCATCCAGCGGCGGATGCGCCAGTAGATCCACCAGTGGAAATACAGGCCGGCGGCGGTGGTGACGACGATGATGAAATAGTCCATGAACGGCTGCTCCTTCTGCGGCTGCAAGGCTAACCCATCGTGCTGCACGAAAAACTGAGCCAGGGCAGGCGTTTTCCGACGATCTGGCACAAACTGTACGAAAGCTGAATCGAGATCAGCATGTTTCATGACCTGGCGTGACAGGCGGGCTGCCGTCGGAGTCTAATAGCCGTAGCCCTACTCGGAGGTTCCCTAATGCGTAAAACTGCCCTGATCGCCGTGACTTTCGCTGCCCTGGCCATGACCCTCGGTGGTTGCCAGTCCAGTCTGACCGGCGACACCTACACCCGTGAAGAAGCACGCACCGTGCAGAACGTTCGCATGGGTACCATCCAGGCCCTGCGCCCGGTGAAGATCGAAGGCACCAAGACTCCCATCGGCTCCGTTGCCGGCGCCGCCGTTGGCGGTATCGGCGGCAGCGCCATCGGTGGCGGCAAGGGCAGCTATGTCACTGCCATCATCGGTGCCGTAGCCGGCGGCCTGCTCGGTGCGGCCACCGAAGAAGGCCTGACCCGCACCCAGGGTGTGGAAATCACCGTCCGCGAAGACGACGGCAGCACCCGCGCCTACGTCCAGCAGGTTGACGAAGGCGCCGTGTTTCGCGTCGGCGAGCGCGTGCGCATCCTGACCGTCAACGGTACCAGCCGCGTCGCTCACTGACCGGCAACGGCTGCCCGCCCGTGGCAGCCAGCGAAACCCAGCGCGCGACAGTCGACCCGGCTGTCGCGCGCTATCGTTTGGGGGTTAGGAAAATCCGTCGCAGCCCACTGCGGGCGCGGCTCAAGCTTGCAATTTCGTAATAATTCAATCCATGACGCGTAATCGATAGATATGGATAATCGTCGCCTTTGCAAGCCGGCCGCCTTTGCGCGGTGTTGCCTGTCTGAACGCCGTCCGGCGGTGAAAAGGAGTGGGTCATGACGTTGGCGCTGATCATCGCGCTGCCTTTCTTCGGGGTATTGCTGCCGCTGCTGGCCGAGCGTTTCGGCCGAACCGCCTGCGCCGCCGCCACCGGATTGGTGCCGCTGCTGGGCTTGATCCTGCTGCTGGGCCAGCGCTCGGTGCTCGGCGCCGATCCGCAGGTGCAGCGCCTGGAGTGGCTGCCGGAGCTGGGCCTGAACCTCAGCCTGCGCCTGGACGGCCTGGGCTTCCTGTTCGCCCTGCTGATCCTCGGCATCGGTCTGCTGGTGATCCTCTACGCCCGCTATTACCTGTCCGAGAGGGAGCCCGCCGGGCGTTTCTTCGCCTTCCTGTTGCTGTTCATGGGCGCCATGCTCGGCGTGGTGCTGAGCGAAAACCTGCTGCTGATGCTGGTGTTCTGGGAGCTGACCAGCCTGTCGTCGTTCCTGCTGATCGGCTTCTGGGGCCATCGCTCGGATGCGCGCAAGGGCGCGCGCATGTCCCTGGCGGTCACCGGTGGTGGCGGCCTGGCGCTACTCGCCGGCATCCTGCTGATCGGCCATGTGGTCGGCAGCTTCGAACTCACCACCGTGCTCGGTGCCCGTGAGGTGCTGCAGGCCAGCCCGCTGTTCCCGCTGGCGCTGTGCCTGGTACTGCTGGGCGTGTTCACCAAGTCCGCGCAGTTCCCGTTCCACTTCTGGCTGCCCCATGCGATGGCGGCGCCGACGCCGGTGTCGGCCTACCTGCACTCGGCGACCATGGTGAAGGCCGGCGTATTCCTGCTGGCGCGCCTGTACCCGCTGCTGTCGGGCAACGACCTGTGGTTCTACCTGGTCAGCCTGACGGGTCTTGCGACCCTGCTGATGGGCGCCTTCATGGCGCTGTTCCAGAACGACCTCAAGGGCCTGCTGGCCTACTCGACCATCAGCCACCTGGGCCTGATCACCCTGCTGTTCGGCCTGGATTCGCCCATGGCCAACGTCGCGGCGATCTTCCACATCATCAACCACGCCACCTTCAAGGCCTCGCTGTTCATGGCTGCCGGGATCATCGACCACGAGACCGGCAGCCGCGACATGCGGCGCATCAACGGCATGTGGAAATACATGCCGCACACCGCCGTGCTGGCGATGGTGGCGTCGGCGTCCATGGCGGGCGTGCCGTTGCTCAACGGCTTCCTCAGCAAGGAGATGTTCTTCGGCGAGACCCTGGCGCAGAACATGATGGGCAGCTTCAACTGGGTGATCCCGGCGCTGGCGACCGTGGGCGCGCTGTTCTCGGTGAGCTACTCGGTGCGCTTCATCCACGACGTGTTCTTCAACGGCGAGCCGATCAACCTGCCCAATCCGCACCCCCACGAGCCGCCGCGCTACATGAAGGTGCCGGTGGAAATCCTTGTGCTGATCTGCCTGCTGGTGGGCGTCATGCCGGGGGTGATCGTCGGTCCGCTGCTGGCCGGCGCCGCCGCGTCGAGCCTGAACGGCGTGCTGCCCGAATACAGCCTGGCGATCTGGCACGGCTTCAACGCGCCGCTGGCGATGAGCTTCGTCGCCACCGCCGGCGGCGTGCTGCTCTACGTGCTGCGCAAGCCGCTGTTCGACTGGTACGCCGGGCTGCCGGCGGTGGACGCCAAGCTGGTGTTCGAGCAGCAGGTGCAGCGTGTGGTGCACTTCGCGAAGTGCGTGACCGATTACCTGGAGAACGGCTCGCTGCAGCGCTACGCTATGCTGCTGGTGCTGGCCGCCGTGGTGGTGGTGTTCGCCGGCCTCGCGCCGCTGCCGGGCATTGCCGGTGATCGGGCGCAGACGCCGCTGGATGGCATCACCGCGCTGGGCCTGGTCCTGCTGGCCATCGCCGGGCCGCTCACCGTCTGGTTCCATCGCCAGCGCCTGACCGCGCTGGTGATCCTCAGCATCGCCGGGTTGCTGGTGGCGCTGGCCTTCGCCCGCTTCGCCGCACCGGACCTGGCGCTGACCCAGCTGTCGGTGGAAGTGGTGACCATGGTCCTGCTGATGCTGGCGCTGTACTACCTGCCGGCGCGCACGCCGAAGACCTCCAGCAGCCTGCGCCGCCTGCGCGATTTCGTGATCGCCATTGGCGCCGGCGTGATGGTCACGCTGCTGACCTATGCCGTGCTCACGCGCCCCTACGACAGCATTGCCGGCTACTACCTGGAAAACAGCGTCTCCGGTGGTGGCGGGCACAACGTGGTGAATGTGATCCTGGTGGACTTCCGCGGCTTCGATACCCTCGGCGAGATCACCGTGCTGGCGATTGCCGCCGTCGGCATCTTCGCACTGCTCGACGGCCTGCGCCTGCTGCGCCGCGAGGGTGACGACGAAGGCCGCGCCTGGGCGAAAGACCGCTTCCCGCCGATCCTCGCCACGCTGTCGCGACTGCTGCTGCCGCTGGCGCTGCTGGTCTCGGTGTTCATCTTCCTGCGCGGCCACAACCTGCCGGGTGGAGGCTTCATCGCCGGCCTGATCACTTCGGTGGCGTTGATCCTCCAGTACATCGCCTGCGGCAGCCGCTGGGTGAGCACGCGCCTGCCGCTGGACTACAGCCGTCTCGCCGGCCTCGGGGTGCTGATCGCCGGGCTGACCGGGCTGGGCGCCTGGTTCTTCGGCTTCCCGTTCCTGACTTCGGCATTCGGCCACTTCCACATTCCGCTGGTGGGCGACATCGAACTGGCCACGGCCATGCTCTTCGACCTGGGCGTGTACTTCACCGTGGTTGGCGCGACGCTGCTGATTCTTTCCGGGCTGGGTTCGGTCACCGCGCCGCCGGAGCCGCTGCTGTCCAAGGAGGCGCCCTGATGGAAGCGCTGTTCGCCATCGCCCTCGGCCTGCTGACCGCCAGCGGCGTCTACCTGCTGCTGCGCGCGCGCACTTTCCCGGTGGTGCTGGGGCTGACCCTGCTGTCCTACGCGGTCAACCTGTTCCTCTTCGCCATGGGCCGGCTGGCTGGCGACCCGGCGGTGATCGGTCAGGTCGCCAACGCCGGCGACCCGATCCCCCAGGCGCTGGTGCTGACGGCCATCGTCATCGGCTTTGCCATGACCGCCTTCGTCATCGTGCTGGCCCTGCGTGGATTGGCTGACACCGGCGGCGACCATGTGGATGGCGGCGAAGGGGAGGAAGGCCGATGAATCACTGGCTGATCCTGCCGGTCCTGCTGCCGCTGTTCGCCGGTTGCGCACTGCTGCTCGTGGGCGAGCGCCTGCAGCGCGGCCTGTCGCTGCTCGCCACCCTGGCCCTGCTGCCGCTTTCCGCCGTGCTGCTGCAACAGGCCGACAGCGGCGTGGTGCAGTTCTACGCGCTGGGCAACTGGCAGCCTCCGTTCGGCATCATCCTGGTACTGGACCGCCTCAGCGCGCTGATGATCGCTGCCACCGCACTGCTCGCCAGCCTGTCGCTGATCTACGCGGTGCGTGGGGATGACCGGCGCGGCAAGCGCTTCCATGCGCTGTTCCAGTTCCAGTTGCTCGGTCTGAACGGGGCGTTCCTCACCGGAGACCTGTTCAACCTGTTCGTGTTCTTCGAGATCCTGCTGATCGCCTCCTACGCGCTGCTGCTGCATGGCGGCGGGGCAGGGCGGGTGCGTGCGGGTGTGCATTACGTGGTGCTCAATCTCGTCGGCTCGGCGTTCTTCCTCCTCGCGGTGGGCACGCTCTATGGCATCACCGGCACCCTGAACATGGCGCACATGGCCGAGCGAGTGGCCCAGCTGAGCGCCGAGCAGGCGCCGCTGGTGCGGGCGGCGGCGTTGCTGCTGCTGGTGGTGTTCGGCCTGAAGGCGGCGCTGCTGCCGCTGTACTTCTGGCTGCCCAAAGCCTATGCCGAGGCCAGCGCGCCGGTGGCGGCGTTGTTCTCGATCATGACCAAGGTCGGCATCTACTCGATCCTGCGGGTCTACACGCTGATCTTCGGTGAGCAGGCCGGCGAGCTGGCGAACCTCGCGCAGTCCTGGCTGTGGCCGCTGGCGCTGGCCGGGATAGTCGCCGGTGCGCTGGGCGCGCTGGCGGCGACCACGCTGCAGGGGCTGCTCTCGTACCTGGTGGTGGTCTCTGCCGGCACGCTGCTGGCGGCCATCGCCCTGGGCACGCCGGAGGCGCTTTCCGCCGCGCTTTACTACCTGCTGCACAGCATCTGGGTGGCCGGCGGCCTGTTCCTGCTGGCCGACCTGATTGCTCGCCAGCGCGGTGAGAAGAGTGGCCGGCTGGTGCAGGGCCCGGCGCTGTTGCAACCGCATCTGCTCGGTGGCGCGTTCTTCTTCGGCGCCATTGCCGTTGCCGGCCTGCCGCCGCTGTCGGGCTTCCTCGGCAAGCTGATGCTGCTGCGCTCGGTGAGTGGGGGCAGCGAGGCCATCGCGCTGTGGAGCGTGGTGCTGGTCAGCGGACTGGTGACCATCGTCGCGCTCAGTCGCGCCGGCAGCACGCTGTTCTGGCGCACCGGCCTGAGTGTGCTGGGCAGCGCCAATCGGGAGCCGGTGAAGATGTTTGCGGGCTTCGGCCTGCTGGCCAGCGCACCGCTGATGGTGGTCGCCGCGCGGCCGCTGATCACATATGCACAGGCCACAGCCGTGCAGTTGCTGGACGCCGGGCTCTACCGTCAGGCGATCCTGCTGGGAGGTGGCGCATGATCCGGCGCATCCTTCCGCACCCGCTGCTCAGCGGTGTGCTCCTGCTGAGCTGGCTGCTGCTGGTCAACGACTTCTCCCTCGGCCACTGGCTGCTCGGCGCCTTCCTCGGCCTGAGCATCCCGCTGCTGTGCCGCAACCTGCTGCTGGCCGCGCCGCGCATCCAGCGGCCGGGCTTGCTGCTGCGCTTCATTGGCCTGGTGCTCTACGACATCGTGGTCGCCAACCTGCAGGTGGCGAAACTGGTGCTGGGACCGAAAGCGAAGCTGCAGCCGGGCTTCGTCGAGATTCCCCTGGAGCTGACCGATGACCTGGCCATCAGCATCCTCGCCAGCGTCATCACCCTGACCCCGGGCACCTGTTCGGCCGACCTTTCCGCCGATCGCCGCACGCTGCTGGTCCACGGCATCGACGTGCCGGACCCGCAGGCGCTGGCGGCGGACATCAAGGCGCGCTACGAGGCGCCGCTGAAGGAGGTGTTCGCATGCTCGGTATCGTGATCCCGATCTGCCTGGCGCTGCTGGGTATCGCCGTGCTGCTCACCGTGGTGCGGCTGGTTCGCGGGCCGTCGGTGGCGGACCGCATCCTCGCGCTGGACACCCTGTCGGTGGAAGCCATCGCGCTGATCGTGCTGTTCGGCATCTGGAAGGGCAGCGGCCTGTACTTCGAGGCGGCGCTGCTGATCGCGGTGATGGGCTTCGTCAGCACCGTGGCCCTGTGCAAGTTCCTGCTGCGCGGAGACATCATCGAATGAATGGCGAAATGATCGTGGAAGCGCTGGTCTGCGTGCTGCTGCTGGCGGGGAGCCTGTTTGCGCTACTTGGCGCCATCGGTCTGTACCGCCTGCCGGACTTCTACACGCGCCTGCACGCGCCAACCAAGGCTTCGACCCTGGGCGTGGGCGGCGTGGTGCTGGCCTCGCTGCTGTACTTCAGCACGCGCGGCGAGGGCGTCAGCCTGCATGAGGTGCTGATCACCGTGTTCCTCTTCATCACCGCGCCGGTGAGTGCGCACCTGCTGGCCAAGGCGGCGATGCAGCAGCGCGTGCCGGTGGAGCGGGGAACCAAGGGCAAGCCCTGGGACTGATCCGGAAACATCGGATCGCCCATACAGTTTCGCCACGATTCTGTACCTGTCGGCGGCCGGTGCGCGCCTCCTATACTCCGGGGACCTTTTGACTGGAGCGTCCCGTGCAGCAATCCCGGCCGTTCGCCCTCGCGTGCCTGGTGCTGGCCATGGCGCTCTGGGGCAGTTCCTTCATCGCGCTGAAGTTCGCCTTCCAGGAAATGCCGGCCATGTGGGTGATCTTCGCCCGTATGGCGCTGGGCAGCCTGATCTTCCTCGCCTCCTGGCGCTGGCGTGGACGCATCGACTACCGCCCCGGCGACTGGAAGTGGCTGCTCGCGCTGGCCGCCTGCGAGCCTTGCCTGTACTTCATCTTCGAGTCCCTGGCGCTGCAGCAGACCAGCGCTGCGCAGGCCGGGATGATCACCGCGCTGCTGCCGCTGCTGGTGGCGGTCGGCGCGTTCTTCCTGCTGCATGAGAAGATCGCCCGCAACACCTGGCTGGGCTTCGCCCTGGCGGTGCTCGGCTCGCTCTGGCTGACGCTGGCCAGCGAGCCGGACAGCCATGCGCCCAACCCGCTGCTGGGCAATTTCTACGAGTTGGTGGCAATGCTCTGCGCCACCGGCTACACCCTGTTGCTCAAGCACCTGTCGGCGCGCTACTCGCCCTTTATCCTCACCGCGATGCAGGCATTCATCGGCTCGCTGTTCTTCCTGCCGCTGGCACTGGCGACCTCCGGCCTGCCGCCGGCGCCCGGCCCGACCGGCTGGTTCGCCCTGGTCTACCTGGGCAGCGTGGTCACCGTCGGCGCCTATGGTTTGTACAACTTCGGCGTCAGCCGCCTGCCGGCGAGCCAGGCGACCGGCTTCATCAACCTGATCCCGGTGTTCACCCTGATCTTCGCCGCGCTGCTGCTGGGCGAGGTGCTCAGCGGCCAGCAGGCGCTGGCCGCCGGCCTGGTGTTCATCGGGGTCGCCCTCAGCCAGTGGCGCAGCGCGCCGCCCACATCGCCTGCCGGTGTGCTGGACTGAACCCATTGAACCGCTTGCCCTGCCAGGAGAACGACACGATGGCCACCCAGGAACGCAACTGGACCCGTGAGGCGATCCGCATCATCGAAGCGGATTTCCAGCGCAGCGCCGATACCCACCTGATCCCTCTGGACATGCCCGGCCTGCCGGGCGTGGACCTGTACTTCAAGGACGAGTCGAGCCACCCCACCGGTAGCCTCAAGCACCGCCTGGCGCGCTCGCTGTTCCTCTACGCGCTGTGCAATGGCTGGCTGAAGCCGGGCGCGCCGGTGATCGAGGCGTCCAGCGGCTCGACGGCGATCTCCGAGGCGTACTTCGCGCGACTGCTCGGCCTGCCCTTCATTGCCGTGGTGCCGGCCAGCACCTCGAAGGAGAAGATCGCGCAGATCGCCTTCTACGGCGGCCAGGCGCATCTGGTCGATGACCCGACGCAGATCTACGCCGAGTCCGAGCGCCTGGCGACGGAAACCGGCGGCCACTTCATGGACCAGTTCACCTACGCCGAGCGCGCCACCGACTGGCGGGCGAACAACAACATCGCCGAGTCGATCTTCCAGCAGATGCGCCACGAGCGCTTCCCCGAGCCGTCGTGGCTGGTCTCCAGCCCCGGCACCGGCGGCACCCTGGCGACCCTGGGGCGCTTTGCCCGCTATCGCCGGCATGACACCCGCGTGCTCTGCGCCGACGCCGAGCGCTCGGTGTTCTTCGATTCCTACAAGACCGGCGACCGCGACCTGACCCTGAGCTACGGCTCGCGCATTGAAGGCATCGGTCGCCCACGTGTGGAAGCGTCCTTCCTGCCCAACGTGCTCGACGCCTGCTGCAAGGTGCCGGACGACCTGTCGCTGGCGGCCATGCACTACCTGGCCCGGCGCCTGGGCCGGCATGTCGGCGGCTCCAGCGGCACCAACCTGATCGGCGCGCTGCTGGTGGCGCGGCAGATGGTGGCGCGGCGCGAGAGCGGCTCGGTGGTGGCGATCCTCTGCGACAGCGGCGAGCGCTACGAGACGACCTACTACAACCCGTTGTGGCTGATTTCCCAGGGCTTCGACCTCGATCCGCTGATCGAGGCCGTGCGCCAGTGCGCCGAGCACGGCGCGGCGCTGCCCGGTGATCTGCCCTGCATCGGACTGGACTGATCCCATGGAGGGACGCATGAAAACCATCGGCCTGATCGGCGGTATGAGCTGGGAGTCGACCATTCCCTACTACCGGCAGATCAACGAACGCATCAAGGAACGCCTTGGCGGCCTGCACTCGGCGAAGGTCGCGCTGTACAGCGTGGACTTCCACGAGATCGAGCGCCTGCAGCACGCCGGCGACTGGGACGCTGCCGGCCGTGTGCTGGCTGACGCGGCCCGTTCGCTGAAGGCGGCAGGCGCGGACTTCCTCGTGCTCTGTACCAACACCATGCACAAGGTGGCGCCGGCCATCGAGGCGGCGGTGGATATCCCGCTGCTGCACATCGCCGACCCGACCGCCGAGGCGATCCGTGCGACGGGCGTTGCCACGGTCGGCCTGCTGGGCACGCGCTTCACCATGGAGCAGGCGTTCTACAAGGATCGCCTGGTGGACAGGTTCGGGCTGAAGGTACTGACGCCGAACGAAGCCGACCGCCAGGTGGTGCACCGGATCATCTACGAGGAGCTGTGCCTGGGGCGGATTCGCGACGAATCGCGAGAAGAGTACCGGCGCATCATCGCTGCGCTGGTGGAGCAGGGCGCGGAGGCGGTGATCCTCGGCTGCACGGAGATTTCCCTGCTGGTCGGTCCGGCGGACGCCTCGGTGCCGCTGTTCGACACCACGGCACTGCATGCCCTGCACGCGGCCGACGCCGCCATTTGAGGAGAACTCACAGCATGAGCTTCATCAGCCTGAGGGTGCGTGCGGCGTTCATCATGCACGGCTACGACGAGCAGAACCGCGAGGTGATCGAGCAGGTCGCGGACCCGGACTTCGTCGAGAAGCTGGTGCGCATCGAGCGCATCCAGTCGATCAGCGAGAAGTACGTGCTGGTGACCGCCAGCGATGGCCGGCTGGCGTACTGGGAATACGACGGGGAATTCGCCGTGCTGAAGGCGCGGCTGGTGGCGGCAGGATTGCTGGTCTGACGCCTCTCTGCAGGGCGCCCTACGATCTGGTTTGAGGTTTCCGGTTGCGTAAGAGCGGATTCTGTCCGCGATAGGTCCGAATGGCGCCGGATATCGATCGCGGACGGAGTCCGCTCCTACGTTGCAGGCACGTTTGCAGCGGGCGGCGATCAGTCGCCGCTGGAGCCGCCCGGATAGGCGCAGCCGCGCATGACCTTGTTGTCCAGGCGCAGCTCGGCGGACAGGTTGCTCAGTGCGCCGCTCATGCTGTCCTGGCAGCGTGCCGGAGCGACCCACAGCTCGACCTTCTCGCCGTTGGCCTCGCTGGAATAACTGGTGCTGCCGTCAGGCACGCCTTCGGCGATGTACGGCAGCGCCAGCGACTCCTTGCCCGGCTGCTCGATCAACATGCCCTGGCTGTTCACCAGCACGCTCCAGCCCGGCTCGTTGCCGTGGGCGCGGACCACCGCGCGCTTGAAGTTCGGATCGTCGCAGCCGGAACCTTCGTTCTGCAGGCGATAGACCTTGGCCACTTCCAGCTTGCCATCGGTGCCCTGGGCGCTGCTGCCGCTGAAGCTGCCGCGCAGGTCGGCGTACAGCGAGGTCGCGCCGTCGTTGAACATTTCCAGCGCATCGCGGGGCAGGCCGGTGTTGCCGGTGTCCTCGATACTGAAGCGGCGTTGCTCGGTGCAGCTGCGGAACACCAGCTTGCCGTCCTGGCGGGTCAGTTCGCCCTGCAGGCGGGTGGAGGCGTTAAGATCGGTCTTGTTCGGCGTCCACACCTGGCAGGCGGCGAACAGGGGCAGCAGGCTGAACAGAATGAAACGGCTGGATCGCATGAAACGGGCTCCCTCGAAAGTGCGCCCACGTTACCCAGCGAAGCCGGCCACCTCAAGCTGACACGGAGGATTTCGGATGATTCGTTGCAAGCGCGCCTATGAACCGGCGGCGAAGGAAGACGGCCAGCGGGTGCTGGTGGACCGCCTGTGGCCGCGGGGGATTCGCAAGGAAGACCTGCACATGGAGCAGTGGGCCAAGGAGGCGTCGCCGTCCAACGAACTGCGCCAGCGCTTCCACCACGATCCGAGCTTGTTCGAGGATTTCCGCAAGGCTTACCACGGCGAGCTGAATGCCCATCCGGAACACTGGATGGGCCTGCTCGACCTGGCACGCAAGGGCCCGCTGACGCTGCTCTATGCGGCCAAGGACGAGGAACACAACAACGCGCAGGTGCTGGCGGAGTTTCTGGAAGACGAGCTGGAGAAGCAGGACGAGGGCAGTTCCCCGGTCTGCTATGCCGGCAAGACCGAGTAGGGGACTTGCTCGCGAACCAAGGGAAATCGTCACCGGAGTCGTAGGGCGGATAACGCGTAAGCGTTATCCGCCGCGACAGGTTCGGCGGATAACCTGTTCCAGGTTATGCGCCCTGCGAGGAAGTCCCGTTACCAGATCTTGTACACCTGTCCGCTCTGCTTGCCTTCCACGCTGCGGGCGAAGCCCAGCGCGGCGTCGGCGGCCGGCACCGGCTTGAAGCCGCGGAAGAACGGGCCGTAGCCTTCCATCGATTCCACCAGCACGTTCGGGCTCACCGCGTTGATCCGCTGGCCGCGTGGCAGTTCCAGGGCAGCGCTGCGCACGAAGCCCTCCACCGCACCGTTGACCAGGCTGGCCGAACTGCCCAGTACGATGGGCTGTTCGCTGAGGATACCGGTGGTGAGGGTGAAGGAAGCGCCGTCATTGGCGTACTGGCTGCCGATCAGCACCAGGTTCACCTGGCCCATCAGCTTGTCCTTCAGGCCGACCGCCATTTCCGCCTCGCCCATTTCCGCAAGTGCGCCGAAGTGCACCTTGCCGGCGGCACTGATCAGCGCATCGAAGCCGCCGACCTGCTCGAACAGCGCGCGGATGGAAGCGCTGTCGGTGATGTCCACGCGGTAGTCGCCGCTGTTGCGGCCGACGCGGACGATCTCGTGGCGCTGGCCCAGTTCGTTGGCGACGGCCTGGCCGAGGGTGCCGCTGGCACCGATCAGGATGATTTTCATGAAGGCTCCGAAAGAATTTGGCTGAAGACGGCTTCAGAGTAGAGTGGTCTCCTGTTTAGATAATCATGCTAATCGATAACCTTTGGTTTTCATATGGAAACAATAGCCAGCGACCTGGAAGACCTCTCCGCCTTCGCCGTGCTCCTCGAGTGCGGCAGCTTCACCCGCGCGGCGGAGAAGCTCGGCTGCAGCAAGGGCCAGCTGTCCAAGCGGATTTCCGCGCTGGAACAAGCCCTGGGGGCGACGCTGGTGCACCGTACTACCAGACGCCTGTCGCTGACCGCCGCGGGCGCCGCGCTGTTGCCCGAGGCCCAGGCGCTCAACGCCCAGGCCGCGCGGGCGCGGCAGGCGGTGCTGGCGCTGCAGGAGGAGGCGCAGGGCAAGGTGCGGCTGAGCGTGCCGGTGTCGCTGGGTGAGACCTTCTTCGATGCCTGGCTGATGGAGTTCTCCCGCCAGTACCCCGACATCCGCCTGGAGCTGGACCTGTCCAACGAACGCCGCGATCTGGTGGCCGACGGCTTCGACCTGGCGATCCGCTCCGGAAGCCTGGCGGTGGACGAGCGCCTGGTGGCGCGGCCGCTGTTCGCCCTGCAGGAACTGACCTGCGCCACGCCGGACTACCTCGCTGAGCACGGCGTACCGGAAGTGCCGGCGGAGCTGGCCGGGCATTCCTGCCTGCAGAACACCCATTATCAGGACAGCGACGTCTGGCTCTACCAGCGCCACCACGAACTGTTCCGCGTGACGGTGAGCGGCCTGCTGGCGAGCAACCACTACACCCTGCTGAAGAAGGCGGCACTGGCGGGCGCGGGGATCAGCCGGCTGCCGTCCTACATGATTCAGCAGGAATTGGCTGAAGGCAGCCTCGTCTGGCTGCTGCGCGACTACCAGACCCGGACCCAGCCGGTGTTCCTCATCCACGCCTACCAGAGCCGCCTGCCGCGCCGCACGCAGCTGCTGGCGGACTACCTGTTGCGCTGGTTCGAGCGCAGCCGGATGCAGTTGGTCGCCCTGGAAGGCTGACGTCTTTCAGTAAATTCATTCAGTCGTTCAGCTTCGTTCAGCATTGGTTCAGAGAGGGTTCAGGGGGAGTTCAGGGACCGATCGTTAGGCTTTCACCATCACTTTTGAGAGCCTTCCGAGGTCAACATCATGAACCGTCCCACTCTGCTTCTGACTGCCCTGTTTGCCAGCGCCGCTCTGCTGAGCGGCTGCGCTTCCAACCTGTCGGGTTCTTCCTACTCCCGTGCTGACGCCCGCGCCGTGCAGAACGTGCGCATGGGCACCATCGAATCGCTGCGCCCGGTACAGATCGAAGGCACCAAGACGCCCATCGGCACCCTGGCCGGCGCGGCAGTCGGCGGCATCGCCGGCAACTCCATCGGCGGCGGTCGCGGCAAGGCCATCACCACCATTCTCGGCGGCGTCGCTGGCGGCGCGGCGGGTTCTGCGGTGGAAGAGGGCATCACCCGCACCCAGGGCGTTGAAATCGTGGTTCGCGAGGATGACGGCGGCACCCGTGCCTATGTCCAGGCGGTGGATGCGAACCAGCAGTTCCGCATCGGTGATCGCGTCCGCATCATGACCGTCAACGGCGCCAGCCGCGTCACCCTCTGAGCGGAGGACGCCCCATGCGCCGCCTGTTGATCGCCGCGCTGGCCCTGCTCGGCTGTGGCATCGCCATGGCCGACGACGGGGGCTTCTGGTACCTGCAGACCAGCGTCTACACCACCCACTGGAACCACGACCCGGACCACAACAACCACCAGGAGCTGATTGGCCTGGAGCGCAACCGTGCCGATGGCGTGGTCTGGGGCGGTGCGACCTTCAAGAACTCCTTCAGCCAGCGTTCCAACTATGTCTACGCCGGCAAGCGCTTCGACTGGGAAGGCACGCCTTTCTACGCCAAGGTCACCGGCGGCGCGTTGCAGGGCTATCGCGGCGAGTACCGCGACAAGATCCCGCTGAACCACCTGGGCGTGGCGCCGGCGATCATTCCTTCGGTCGGCGCGCACTTCGGGCCGGTCGGCGCCGAACTCGTGGTGTTGGGCAACGCCGCCGCGATGGTCAACGTTGGCTTACGCTTCTGATATTTCCGGCAGCCGAAATGAAACGGGCCGCGATGAGTGTTCATCGCGGCCCGCGTCGTTTCTGAAGGAGGAGAGTGTCAGGCAGTGACGTCCTTCAGCGACTTGTCCAGGCAGTCGATGAAGAGCTCGGCATGTTCCTGCTCGAAGGCCAGCAGCGGACGGATCTTCAGGATGTTTTCCAGGGGCCCGGCGGCGCTGATCAGCACGCCGCGCTCGCGCATGCCGTTGACTACCTGGCGGGTCTGGTTGGCGGCGGGAGACTTCGACGCGCGGTCGGTGACCAGTTCGACGCCGAGGAACAGCCCCGCGCCGCGCACATCGCCGATCAGCTCATGGCGCTCGGCCAACTGGCGGATGCCGTCGGCGAGGAAGGCGCCGATACGCTGAGAGCGCTCCTGCAGTTTCTCGTCGCGGATCACGTCGAGCACTGCCTGGGCCGCCGCGCACGACACCGGGTTGCCGCCGAAGGTGTTGAAGTAGCGCACCTCGCGGCCGAAGCTTTCGAGGATTTCCGGGCGCACCACCACGCCGGCGATGGGCTGGCCATTGCCCATGGGCTTGCCGAGGGTGACCAGGTCCGGCTTTACGCCGTGGCGCTGGAAGCCCCACATGGCGTCGCCGGTGCGGGCGAAGCCGCTCTGCACTTCGTCGGCGATATACAGCAGGCCCTCGTCCTGGGCGACCTTCACGGCTTCGGCGAGGAAGCCGGCCGGGCCGGCCAGCACGCCGTCGCTGGCGAAGATGCCATCAAGCAGCAGCGCAGCGGGTTTGATGCCGTGGGCGCGCATATCGGCGATGGCAGCGCGCACGTCATCGGCGAACCGCTTGCCGACGTTCTCCGCACCCAGCCGGTAGGCGTCCGGTGCAATCACGGTGCGCGCGTGGGCGGGGAGGGTGATGCCGGCGCCGAGGGACGGCGACAGCTCGGAAATGCTGCCGGTGACGCCGTGGTAGGCGAAGCGGGTGATGATCACCCCGGTGCCGCCGGTGTACTGGCGGGCGATGCGCAGGGCGAGGTCGTTCGCCTCGCTGCCGGTGCAGGTGAACATCACCTGGTCCAGGCCGTCGGGGAAGGTGGCGAGCAGGTCTTCGGCGTAGTCGAGGATGCCTTCCTGCAGGTAGCGCGTGTGAGTGTTCAGCACTGCCGCCTGGCTGGCGATGGCTTGCACCACGCGCGGATGGCAGTGGCCGATGGAGGCAACGTTGTTGTAGGCGTCGAGGTAGCGGTTGCCCTGGTTGTCGTAGAGCCACACGCCTTCGCCGCGCACGGTGTGCAGCGGGCGCTCGTAGAACAGCCGGTAGGCCGGGCCGAGCAGGCGCGCGCGGCGTTCGATGAGGCGGCGCTCCTGTTCGCTCAGGCGCTCGGCATCGGCGGCGCTGAATCCGTTGGGCATGGTCATGGGCGGGGCTCCTGTTGATTCGCGCTTGAAGGGGCGCAGGCGGCGGCGATCTGCTCCTGCGCCTGCTCCCGGCTTAGGCCGGCCAGGCCTTGCAGGCTCTGCCAGGCGTGGCGGGTGTTGCGCAGGATGTAGTCGCGGTTCTCGGGGTGCAGGCTGGCGCGCCAGGCGGTGATGCTCAGGGTCATGATCAGCCGTGTGGCGATCAGGTCGGGAAGGATTTCCTGTTCCTCGGCCAGCAGCGGGCAGCGGCGGTGGTACGCGGCGATCATCTCGCAGGCAGTGCCCAGCGGTGCGTCCGGCTCGCCCACCTGGTAGGCGGCGGCGACGCCGAGGTCGTTGATCAGTGGCGCATGAACCATGTCGCCGAAGTCGAGGATGTTGCGCACCTGGTCCGGGTGCTGCGCGTCGACGATGACGTTGTGCGGGTTCAGGTCGTTGTGGATGACCTGGGCACGCAGCGTGGCCTGGTGGGGCAGGGCGTGGCGCTCGAAGTTGTCGAGGAAGCGTTCGACCAGAGCGCGTTGCTCGCGGTCCTCGATGTAAGTCAGCAGGTTGCGCAGGCGCGAGGCGTGCTTGAGGTCCCAGAGCAGTTCATGGCCGGCGGTGGCCGGGTGCTCGAAACCCTTGAGCGCCAGGCCCAGGCGGGCCAGGTCGTCGCCCAGGTTCTCGCGCAGGGCACGGCTGCGTTGCGCGACACGGTGCAGCGGGACGCCGTCGACGAAGGAGAACAGCCGGGCAATCATCGGCTGGCCGTCGACTTCGATGGGAATCTGGTGCTCGCCATTGAGCGAGGGGTAGACACGCTGTACTGCCAGGGTCGGGTCCTGCGCTTCGACGCGGAGCAGGGCGCGGGTCTGGAAGTCCACGACCTGCGGGTCTTCCAGCGGGTGGGAGAGCTTCAGCAGACGGTCGTCGCCATGGCCGTGGGCGATATGGAAGTTCAGGTCGCGCTCGCCGGCGAGGCGGTGCAGCGTGCCGTGCTGGCCGAAGTATTCCTCGGCGATGGCAGCGGCCTGGGCGTCGCTCACCTGGGCGGGGGCCGCTTCCAGCAGGTGATCGTGGACGGGAGCGGTATTGAGGGGCACGGGTACTTCTCCAGCAGGGATAACGGGTCAAGCAGGGTTCAGCGGTGCAACGGTATTGCGCTGTTTCAGTGAGCTGGTTGCTCCCGCCCGGCGCGGGGCCGGGCGGGAGTCGCCGGTGTTACTTGCTCGCCCAGGCGTTGAAGCGCTGTTCCAGTTCCTCGCCGTGGTCGATCCAGAACTCGGTGTCCATGGCGCGCGCGTTTGCCAGGTTCTGCGGCGCGGTGGGCAGCTTCGGCGCGATGGCCGGGTCGATCAGCGGGATGGTGTTCTTGTTGGTCGGGCCGTAGGGAATGTTCTCGGCGAAGACCTTCTGGTGCTCGGGCTTGTTGGCCAGCGCGATGAACTGCTCGGAGAGCTCCTTCTTCGGGCTGCCCTTGACGATGGCCCAGTGGTCCAGGTCGTAGATGCTGCCGTCCCACTGCATGGCGAAGTCGCGGCCTTCCTTCTGCGCGGTGGCGACGCGGCCGTTGTAGGCGCTGGTCATCACCACGTCACCGGCGGCCAGCCACTGCAGCGGTTGCGCACCGGCTTCCCACCACTGGATGTACGGCTTGATTTCGTCGAGCTTCTTGAACGCACGGTCCACGCCTTCCTTGGTGCCCAGCACCTTGTACAGGTCGGCCTGTTTCACGCCGTCGGCTTCCAGGGCGAACTCCAGGGTGAACTTGGCGCCGCGACGCAGGCCGCGCTTGCCGGGGAATTTCTTCACGTCCCAGAAATCGGCCCAGCCGGTGGGCGCGCTCGCAAGCTTCTTGGCGTCGTAGGTGAGCACCGTGGACCAGATGAAGATGCCCACGCCGCAGTCGCTGACGGCGGCGTCGAGGAAGTCCTCGCGCTTGCCCAGCTTCGACCAGTCGAGCTGCTCGAACAGGCCTTCGCTGCAACCGCGCATCAGTTCCGGGGATTCCACCTCGACCACGTCCCAGCTGGTCTTGCCGGTGTCGGCCATGACCTTGATCTTGGCCATCTCGCCGTTGTACTCGGCGCCCTGGACGGTGACCTTGGCCTGCTGCTCGAAGGGTTTGTAGAAGGCCTTTTCCTGGGCCACCTTGTTGTCTCCACCGAAGGACACCACGGTGAGTGTTTCGGCATGCAGCTGGGCGGCGCCGCCGGCCAGCATCATCAGTGCTATGGCTTTCTTGAACATGCGATGACTCCTGAGCGGGCCAATCCGGCCCATGAATAAGAGGGCAGCTTCAAGAGTGGGGCGCTGCGCCAGGCCAAGCTGAAAGGCCGGCTGATACGCCCTCGGACATCAGGGAGAAGAGCGGGCGGAACGGGTGAGGTCGATCATGGGAATGTGCTCCGTTTCTTGTTGTTGTTCGGATAGCTCGTTGTAGGACCAAGCTGAGCCGATTAAAACACCTTCCAAAACATGATGCATCATGTTTTTATTGGCGCCATCGCTTCACGGATGTTCACAGATCGCGCGCCCCGATGGGTGGCGCAGACAGCGGCTCAGACTTGAGAGGGAAGCACCATGAACCAGACCCGCACCCTGCTGCTCACCGGCGCCAGCCGCGGCATCGGCCATGCCACGGTGAAGCACTTCAACGCTGCCGGCTGGCGCGTGTTCACCGCCTCGCGCCAGGACTGGAGCGCCGAATGCCCCTGGGCCGAAGGGCTGATCAATCACATCCACCTGGACCTGGAAGACATCGACAGCGTCCAGGCCAGCCTGCCGATGATCCGCGAGAAGCTCGGCGGTAGCCTGCATGCGCTGGTGAACAACGCCGGCATCTCGCCCAAGGGCCCGGAAGGCGAGCGCCTGGGCGTGCTGGGCAGCGACTACGGCACCTGGCTCAAGGTGTTCAACGTCAACCTGTTCTCCACAGCGCTGTTGGCGCGCGGCCTGTTCGACGAACTGAAGGCGGCCAAGGGCTCGGTGATCAACGTCACCTCCATCGCCGGCTCCCGCGTGCACCCGTTCGCCGGTGCCGCCTACGCCTGCTCGAAAGCCGCGCTGGCGGCGCTGACCCGCGAGATGGCCCACGACTTCGGCCCGCACGGCGTGCGCGTCAACGCCATCGCGCCGGGGGAGATCGACACGGCCATCCTGTCCTCGGGCACCGAGCTGATCGTCGAGCGCGACATTCCCATGCACCGCCTGGGCAAGCCGGAGGAGGTCGCCTCGCTGATCCACTTCCTCTGCACCAGCGGCGCGTCCTACGTGAATGGTGCGGAAATCCACGTCAACGGCGGCCAGCATGTGTGATCCTGCTGGCATCCAGCGCGCTCAATCCGCATCATGCGCGCCGGAAATGCCGCAGCACGCGATGAGAAAGCGATGAACTACCCGATCGAAGGCCTGAATCACTCCTACCTTGGCAGCGGCGTCTACGCGCTGCTGCGCGAGGCTTTGATCACTGGTCGCTTCAAGCCTGACGACCGCCTGCGCATCCGCGACCTGGCCCAGCAGCTGGGCACCAGCGTCACCCCGGTGCGCGACGCCATCCTGCAACTGGCCAAGGAGCAGGCGCTGGTACTGAAGACCCCGCGCGACATCCGCGTGCCGCTGCTCACCCGCGAGCAGTACCTGGAAATCCGCAGCATCCGCGTGGCGCTCGAAGGCCTGGCCGCCGAGACCGCCGCCGAGCGCGCCAGCGACGGGCAACTGGACGAGCTGGAAGCCAACATCCGCGAGAACCTCGAGGCGATCCACGCCGATGACCTGGTGCTGGCGCTCAAGCTCAACCAGGCCTTCCACTTCGCCCTGGCCGACATCGCCGGCATGCCGCTGCTGCGCGCCTTCCTCGACAGTCTGTGGATGCGCACCGGCCCGCTGATCGCCCAGGCCTACGCCGACTTCAACGAGCGCATGGCCATCGAACACCACTGGGATGTCCTGCGTGCCCTGCGCGAACGCAACGGCACCGCCGCCCGCGAGGCGATCCACGCGGACCTGCTGGATGGCAGCGAGAAGATGCTGGAGTTCATCGCCCAGACCGAAGAGCCGGAGCAGGAGGCGGGCTGAGCCTACGCCGAGACCCAGTCCTCGACGCGCAGCCCGGGCACGCGTTCGAACTCGCGAAGGTTGTTGCTGACCAGGATCAGGCCAAGAGAGCGGGCGTGCCCGGCAATCATCTGGTCATAAGGGCCGATGGGTTTTCCTGCTTTCGCCAGCTCCGCACGCAACTGGCCTGTGTGTGCAGCGGCGCCGGAGTCGTAGGAAAGAACCTCCAGCCGGGCAGCGAACCCTTCCACAACCGCGAGGTTGCTTTCCGGTGCCGAGGACTTCTCTGCGCCGTAAATCAACTCCATCAAGGTCACCGAACTGATGCAGAGCTGACCGTGATGGCGGTTGAAGGCCTCGCGCACGGCTTCGGGTTTGTTCTTGATGGTGAATATGCAGATGTTGGTATCCAGCAAGTACTTCAGCATCAGAAACCCTCGCGCTCCTGATCGGCAGGCTGTTCCCGCTCGCTCATGAAGTCGGCGGAGACATTGTCGCCGTCGAACCAGCTATCCCAGGACTCGCCCGCCGGGGTAATGATGCGCGTGCGCCCCAAGGCGACCACATCGACGCGTTTCACTTCTTCGGGCAAGGCCACGGCCTTTGGCAGGCGAATGGCCTGGCTGCGATTGCTCTGGAAAACGGAGCCTTGTTCCATGACGAACCTCCCTTCAGGTGGCTGATGGGTGTCATGCTAGTTTCCAGGTGGGATATGTCAATGGGATATACGTTGCGACGAGTGTAGGAGTTCGACATTTGCAGGCGCGGATTTATCCGCGATCCGGCCGCCAAGCCAGCGGCGCCTGTCCCGGTTGCGACGGGATTTCGCGGAGAAGCTCCGCTCCTGCAAGCAGCAAAAAATCAGACCGCGCCATCCTTGCGCAGCGCCGCGATGGCCGCTGCGTCGTAGCCCAGCCCGGTCAGCACCTCATCCGTATGTTCCCCCAGTTTCGGCCCGATCCACTCGGCGCTGCCGGGGGTGTCGGAGAGCTTGGGGACGATGCCGGGCATGCGGAAGGACTTGCCGTCCGGCAGCTTGGCCGAGAGGAACATCTCCCGCGCGAGGAATTGCGGGTCGCTGAACATGTCCTCGGCCGAGAAGATGCGGCTGGCCGGCACCTCGGCTTCGGTGAGCACCTTGAGCACGGTATCCAGCGATTCGGAGCGCGCCCAGCGGTCGATGATGCCGTACAGCTCGTCGCGGCGCGCATCGCGGCCGTCGTTGCTGGCCAGGCTCGGGTCTTCGGCGAGGTCGAGGCGGCCGATGGCGGTCATGAAACGGCGGAAGATGGCGTCACCGTTGGCGGCGATCTGCACGTGCTTGCCGTCGGCCGTGGTGTGCACGGAGGAGGGGGTGATGCCGGGCATGATGTTGCCGGTGCGTTCGCGGATGAAGCCGAACACGTCGAACTCCGGGACCATGGATTCCATCATGGCGAATACTGCTTCGTAGAGCGCCACGTCGACCACTTGCCCGGCGCCGCCGTTCACTTCGCGGTGACGCAGCGCCATCAGCGCGCCGATCACACCCCACAGCGCGGCGATGGAGTCGCCGATGGAGATGCCGGTGCGCACCGGCGGGCGGTCCTCGAAACCGGTGATATAGCGCAGCCCGCCCATCGACTCGCCGACCGCGCCGAAGCCCGGCTGGTCCTTGTAGGGGCCGCTCTGGCCGAAGCCGGACAGGCGCACCATCACCAGCTTCGGGTTCAGCGCGTGGATCACGTCCCAGCCCAGGCCGAGCTTCTCCAGCACGCCGGGGCGGAAGTTCTCGATCAGGATGTCAGCCTCGGCCAGCAGCTTCTTCAGCACCTCGCGGCCGGACTCGTGCTTGAGGTTCAGGGTCAGCGAACGCTTGTTGCGCGCCTGCACGAACCACCACAGCGACGTGCCTTCGTAGAGCTTGCGCCACTTGCGCAGCGGGTCGCCGCCATCGGGCGACTCGACCTTGATGACTTCGGCGCCGAATTCCGCGCACAGGCGCGAGGCGAAGGGGCCGGCGATCAGGGTGCCGAGTTCGATGACCTTGAGGCCGGCGAGGGGTTTGGCGGTGCTGTTCATCGGTCTGTCCGATCAGAGAGGAATCGCCGGACTCTAACGCTTGTGCGCCGCTTCGAACAGGCCGCCGGGCAGACGCCTGGCAACGGTGCTTTGCGCCGACCTTTGGCGCGCGTAGAGTAGCGACATTCAAGGATGTTTCTGACTTCAGCCCGCCGGTTTTCGGACAGGTATACCGTGATGCGCTCGCCCACTTCCAGACAGCCCCTTGGCTTGGCGGCATTCCCCGACGAATGCGCGCAGGCGGGTGGCGAGGGGGCTGCATGACGCTGAACCTGCCGACGCTGGTAGTCGTCGACCTGTATGTGCTGACCCTGGTCGGTGTGCTGATGGCTTTCGCCTGGCACAGCGGCCGCCGCGACCCTACCCTGGGCTATATGAGCGCCGCGCTGCTGCTGGGAGCCGTCGGCACCTTGCTCGCTACTTTGCGCGGCATGGGCATCGACTGGGTGGCGATCCTGCTGGGCAATGTCGTCCTGCACCTGTGTTCGGCCATGACCTGGACGGCCATGCGGGTGTTTGCCGGGCGCAAGCCGAACTGGCCGCTGATCGGTGCAGGCGCGGCGTTCTGGGCGGTGCTCTGCCTCGTCCCGGCCTTCTATGAATCCCTCGCGGCGCGGGTGCTGGTCAGCACGGCGATCACCATCGTCTATTGCCTGGCGTCCATCGCCGAACTCTGGCGCAGCCGCCTCAAGCTGGAAGTGGAGCTGCGCCCGACCCTGGCGCTGCTGATCTTCCACACGCTGGTCTACGGCGTGCGTCTGGTGGTGGATCGCGGCATGCCGTTCCAGAGCGTGGCGGACAATGGCCAGGGCTCGACCTTCTTCACCTTCCTGGTCTTCGAGACCATGTTGTTCGCTATCGGTATTGCCTTCGCCACCCTGGCGATGGTCAAGGAGCGCGCCGAGTTGCAGTTCCGCAGCGCCGCCCTGAGCGACCCGCTGACCGGCGTGGGCAACCGCCGTGCCTTCATGGAGACCGGCGAGCGCCTGCTGCGCCTGTGCGTGGAGCGCGGTGAACAGGCCTCGCTGCTGCTCTGCGACCTGGACAACTTCAAGCGCCTCAACGACTCCTTCGGCCATCCGGCCGGCGACCGCGTGCTGGTGGAGTTCAGTCGCATCACTGCCTCGCGGATGCGCAAGCACGACCAGTTCGCCCGCATCGGCGGGGAAGAGTTCGCCTGCCTGCTGGTGGCCGCCGATACCGAAGGCGCCTGCCAGGTCGCCGAGCGGGTGCGCCGCGAGTTCGCCGAGCTGCCGTTCATGGCCGAGGGCCAGCTCAGCGTCAGCATCGGCATTGCTACCACGCGCGAGGCCGGGCATGACCTGCTGCGCCTGCTGTCGCTGGCCGACCAGGCGCTCTACGCCGCCAAGGCCAAGGGTCGCAACCGCATCGAACTGGCCGCGCCGGAGCCGGGAGCCGACCGGCGTCCACGGACATAAGCCACGGCGCCTGTGCTTTCGCGGTAGACTTGCCGCCTTCGAAAATTCGCCGGGAACCCCCATGGCCCTGTCCGCCACGCCCTACAAAGCCGATATCAGCCTGACCGACCTCGACCGTGGGGTCTACGAGACCCTGCGCTTCACCGTCGCCCGCCATCCCTCGGAAACCGAGGAGCGCCTGGCGGTGCGCCTGCTCGCCTACGTCATCTGGTACAACGAGCAACTGGCATTCGGGCGCGGCCTGTCGGACGTGGAAGAGCCCTCGCTCTGGGAAAAGAGCCTGGACGACCGTGTGCTGCACTGGATCGAAGTCGGCCAGCCCGACGCCGAGCGCCTGACCTGGTGCTCGCGCCGCTGCGAGAAGCTGACCCTGGTCGCCTACGGCAACCTGCGCGTATGGACCACCAAGGTTCTCGACACGGTGCGCCACCTGAAGAACCTCAACGTCGTCGCCATGCCCCAGGAGGCGCTGGAGGAAATCTCCCGCGACCTGCCGCGCTCGATCAACTGGACCGTGATGATCAGCGAAGGAACCATCTTTGTGACCGACGAACGCGGCCAGCACGAGCTCCAGGTGGAATGGCTGATGGGCGAGCGCTGATCGCTCGTTGTACCTGCTGTAACCAGGGCGCCGGGATCGGCGCCTGAATGAATCGACTGGAACACCCATGCGCATCGAATCCCGCCCCCTCCCGCCAACCCTGCCCAACCTGGGCGACCTGCCGCCGCTGCTGACCCGTCTCTACGCCGCCCGTGGCGTGCAGAGCGCCGCCGAGCTGGACAAGGGGCTGGCGCGGCTGATCCCGTACCAGCAGCTCAAGGGTGTGGACGCGGCGGTGGAACTGCTGGTCGATGCGCTGGAAAAGGGCCAGCGGATTCTCTATGTCGGCGACTTCGACGCCGACGGCGCCACCGCCAGCAGCGTCGGCGTGCTGGCGCTGCGCATGCTCGGCGCGGCGTGGGTCGATTACCTGGTGCCCAACCGCTTCGAGTACGGCTACGGCCTGACCCCGGAGATCGTCGCGGTGGCGCTGGAGAAGCGCCCGGAACTGCTGGTCACCGTGGACAACGGCATCTCCAGCATCGACGGCGTCGCCGCTGCCAAGGCCGCCGGCCTGCGCGTACTGGTCACCGACCACCACCTGCCGGGGGCGGAACTGCCCGCCGCCGACGCCATCGTCAACCCGAACCAGCCCGGGTGCGATTTCCCCAGCAAGGCCATGGCCGGCGTTGGCGTGATCTTCTACGTGATGCTCGCCCTGCGCGCGCGCCTGCGTGAGCGCGGCTGGTTCGCCGCGCGCGGCATCGCCGAGCCGAACCTCGCCGAGCTGCTCGACCTGGTGTCCCTGGGCAGCGTTGCCGACGTAGTGCCGCTGGACGCCAACAACCGCATCCTGGTGCACCAGGGCCTCGCGCGCATCCGCGCCGGCCGCGCCCGTCCGGGCCTGCGTGCGCTGCTGGAAGTGGCCGGACGCGATTGCCGGCGAATCACCTCCACCGACCTGGGCTTCATCCTCGGCCCGCGCCTGAACGCCGCCGGCCGCCTGGACGACATGTCCCTGGGAATCGAGCTGCTGCTCTGCGAAGACGAAAGCGTCGCCCGCGACATGGCAGTGCAGCTCGACCAGCTCAACCAGGACCGCAAGGCCATCGAGCAGGGCATGCAGCGCGAGGCGCTGGCGCAGCTCAAGGAACTGCCGGTGGAGGAGATGCCCTTTGGCCTCTGCCTGTTCGACCCGGAGTGGCACCAGGGCGTGATCGGCATTCTCGCTTCGCGCCTGAAGGAGCGTTACCACCGTCCGACCATCGCCTTTGCCGATGCCGGCGACGGCACGCTCAAGGGCTCGGCGCGATCGGTGCCGGGCTTCCATATCCGCGACGCGCTGGACGCCGTGGCTGCTCGTCATTCGGGGTTGATCAGCAAGTTCGGTGGCCACGCCATGGCCGCCGGCCTGTCGTTGCCGCAGGAAAACTTCGGTGCCTTCGCCGCCGCTTTCGACGCCGAGGTGCGCCGCCAGCTGGATGAAGAAGACCTCACCGGCCGCCTGCTCTCCGACGGCCAGCTGGGCGCCGAGGAGTTCCACCTGGAACTGGCCCGCGCCCTGCGCCAGGCCGGGCCCTGGGGCCAGCATTTCCCCGAGCCGCTGTTCCACGGCATCTTCCAGATCGTCCAGCAGCGCGTGGTTGGCGAGCGTCACCTGAAGCTGGTGCTCAAGACCGAATGCGGCTCGCTGCAGCTGGACGCCATCGCCTTCAACATCGACCGCGAAATCTGGCCGAACCCCACCGTGCGCTGGGCGGAAGTGGCCTACAAGCTGGACGTCAACGAGTTCCGCGGCAACGAGACGGTGCAACTGATGGTGGCGCATATCGCGCCACGTTGAGTCTTTTGCCGGAGCGAGCTTGCCGGTTGTTCCACTGCCGGGACGGGTTCGCGAGCAAGCTCGCTCCTACGCTGACGGAAACGCCGTAGCTGACCTGTAGGAGCGGGCCATGCCCGCGATCGCGCGAATGGCGCGCTCCTGCAATGGGCGCGTCGATATACGCCTCAGATGCCTTTGATCTCGCTCGGATCAACCTCGACCATGTACCCCGGCCCGACGTCGAAGAGGATGTAGAAATCCCCGCTCGGCCGCTTGAAGGTCAGGCTGGAGTCCGCGCCCAGCTTGCCGGGGATCAGCACCTGGTTGTCGCTGCTCATCACGTCCAGGGTCACGCCCGGCGCGGCGCTGCCGTCGGTGAAGCCGCCGACGCAGCGGATGGTCTGCGCATCCAGTGCTGTGCATTCGCAGTAGGGCGCGTGGGCCAGGGCGCTGGCGCTGGCGCTCAGGCCGAGCAGTATGGCGCTGAACTTGAGGATCGCTTTCATCGGTTGCTCCGGGTCTTTTCCAGCCAGGCCACCAGCGAGGGCGAGGCCTTGTCCAAGGGGATCTGCGCCTGGTGCACGGCGCCGTCCCAGCCTTCCACGGTCAGCCACAGCTCATCGGCCGGGGTGACGCGGGGCGGGATGGTGACCTCGGCGAACTGCTGGTGACGCGCACCGGCGAACAGCCCGCCGGCGGCGCGCAGGCTGCGCGGCTGGCCGATGCGCAGGTAGGCGGCTTTCACCTGGGGATAACAGCTGTCGCAGAAGGCCAGGGTGAAGGCCTTGACGAAGCCGGCGCGGCCTTCGTCCTCGGGCTCGCCCACTTCCCATTCGGCCATGCGCGCGGTCCATGGGCCGACCTGGACGGCGCCGATCTCGCGTTCGCCAAGCCCGCGAAGGCCACGGTCGAGCTTCGCCTCGTGGAAGTAGTGGGGCATGAAGCCCAGCGGGATCAGCACCAGCAGGGCACTGAGGTGGAATCGCCAGCGCAGCCACTGGCGGCGCAGCTTGCTATTGCCACTCATTGGCTGGCCTCCGGGGTGGCTGCGACGAGGATCCGCTCGCGGGCCTTCTGTTTCTTCAGTTCCTTGGCGGTGGCGATCAGGGTGCGCTTGCTCCAGATCATCAGGCCGCTGAGCACCATCATGCTGAGGATCAGGCCGAACACGAACCAGATCAGCTTGACCCACACGCCGCCGAAATCGCCGGTGTGCAGCGGGCGCATGGACTCGGTGACGAACTCCAGGCCAGTGCGGTCGCCCAGCAGGCGGGTCGAGGCCACGCTGCCGTCATAGGGGTTCACCTGCGCGCTTTCGAACATCAGCGGATACCAGGCCTTGCCGAAGATGGTCACCGGGTCGTAGGCGCTGGAGGGCAGGCGGAAGAAGTTCGGTTCGAAGCCGGGAATGCGCTGCTGGGCAACCAGCACGGCGGCGTCCAGGCCGATGCGCGGCGGCGCCTTGCCGTCTGCGCTCACGGGGATGCTGTCGCGCTGGATGATGGTCGGCACGCCCTCGCTGGAGATGGAGATGCTGTTGTCGAACAGCGTCGCCTGGATCAGGAACCAGGTGCCGGTGATGGAGATCACCGCGATGAACCAGATCGACCAGATGCCCATCAGCCGGTGCATGTCGCCCCAGAAGATGCGCGCGCCCTGGCGCAGGCGCAGGGTCGGCTTGAGGAAGCCGCGCCAGAAGCGCTTGTACACCACAAGGCCGGTGACCAGCGACGCCAGCATCGGCAGGCCGAGCAGCGAGACCAGGTACCAGCCCCAGCTGAAGCCGTGGCTGAACGGCACCAGCCACCAGCCGTGCAGCGCGCGGGTGAACTGGCGGAAGTCGAACAGCGGCATCTTGCCCTGGATGACCCCGGTGTAGGGGTTCACGTAGAGCATGGCGGTAGCGCTGTCCGGATAGGTCACGCTGACCCGCAGCGCGAAATGCGCTTCGGTGGGCGCGCTGATTATGCGCACGGCGGCCTGCGGTTGCTGCTGGGCCATGGCCGCGAGCACCTGGTCGTAGCCCAGGCGCTGGGCGTTGTCGTCTGGCGGGTTGGCACGCACGGTGGGGTCGGCGAGCCAGATGATTTCCTGGCTCACGGTGGCCAGGGTGCCGGTGATGCACACCAGGAACACGAAGAACCAGATGGGCAGGGCCAGCCAGCTGTGGACCAGGAACCAGAGCCTGGAGCGGGATTTCTTGGACATGGGAATCACGGCCACGCAAAAGGGGACAAAGGAAAAGGCCCCCCGTCGGACAGGGCCGACGAGGCGCGAAGACACCAAAGGAGCAGCGGTGTTCTAGGAGTAAGGACGGATGAGATCGAAAAACCGGCCATGTGCAGTTGCAAATAAATGTTTCGGCGCCGGTTTCCCGGCCTTTTCGATTTCTTTACACAATTTCTGTGCGTGTTTTTCGCGGCTCATCCGTCTTGTTATGTGAAAGCGATCGATTCGCAACGGATGCGAGCGACGTTTCTTTCGAGTAGCGCCCCAGACAGGAGAATCCCCCCGCATGAACGTTTCCCTTCGCCAGCCCGTGCTGCTGGCCCTGGCGCTGAGCTGCGCGCCATTGGCCAACGCGGACTACCTGTGGCTGGAACGCAGTGCAGGCCAGAGCGCGAAAAGCTATTTCAGCGAATTGCAGCCCGGCGAGCACCTGCCGGTGGCCCAGTTGCAGAACCCCCGTGTCGTGCTGGGCGATGGCAAGACCGCGCCAATGAAGGCCGGCATCGACTCCTTCGAGATTGCCAGCGCTCCGGCAGGCGACCTGCGGGTTGCCGCCCAGCGGGCCGAGGGTGGCACTTTGACCATCTATCAGGCGCGCGAGGGGCGGACCGAAACCCGGGCGCAGAATGATCTTGAGCTGGTGCCCACCACGCCCGGCGGCAACACCTTCGCCCTGCACTGGAAAGGCACCGTGGTGCCGGCCTCGCAGGTCAACGTGTACACCTCCGAGCAGTGGACCCGCAGCCTGAAACCGGCGGCGGACGGCACGGTGACCCTGATCACGCCGTTCCCGGCGCGCTACGTGCTGGAGGTCTCCGCCCAGGTCAACGGCGGCGCCAGTATCGAGGGCAAGCGCTATGACAGCGTGATCCACGTTTCCACACTGTCTTTCGAGGTGCGCCCATGAGAGCTGCGATGAAAGTCAGTACCCCGGTGCAGCCGCGTCTGCCGCGCCCGGCCCGCCAACTGCTGGAGCACGCCGGCCTGCGCAGCAGCCTGCCACGGCTGAATATCCTCGATGCGCTGGTGATCTGCGGCAAGGCGACCGCGGTCGAGCTGCACGCCTATCTGGAGGAGCCGGGCCTGCCGATCTCCCTTAGCTGCGTCAGCCAGACCCTGCGTCGGCTGCACCTCTCCGGCCTGCTCGAGCGCGACACCAACAAGCGCTACAGCCTGGCACCCGGCGCGGTAGCGGCCATGGGCAAGTCGAACGAGTTGCACTGACCGCGGCGAAGCTCCCAGCAGGAGCGGGCCATGCCCGCGATCGCGCGCATGGCGCGCTCCTGCAAGGGGGGCGGCATTTCCTTCCGGTTGCAGGTGTCCCGGCTACGACCGAGCCACCTATCATCTGGGCCTATCCTTAGGCGATCCCGGTCTACAGTTGTAGGACAAGATCTGAAGACCAGAGAGGGAGTGCCACCATGAGCCAGTTGTTCGAGCCCCTGACCCTGCGCCAGCTGACCCTGTCCAACCGCATCGCCGTTTCCCCCATGTGCCAGTACTCCGCCCAGGACGGCCTGGCCAACGACTGGCACCTGGTGCACCTGGGCAGCCGCGCCGTGGGCGGCGCCGGTCTGGTAATAGTCGAGGCCACGGCGGTCGCCCCGGAAGGGCGGATCAGCGCCGAGGACCTGGGCATCTGGAATGACGAACAGGTCGAGCCGCTACGGCGCATCACCCGCTTCATCGAATCCCAGGGCGCGGTGGCCGGCGTGCAGCTGGCCCACGCCGGCCGCAAGGCGAGCACCTGGGCGCCGTGGCTGGGCAAGCACGGTTCGGTGCCGATCAGCGAAGGCGGCTGGACGCCGGTGGCGCCCTCGGCCATCGCCTTCGACCCGCAGCACACCGCGCCGATCGCCCTGAGCGAAGAGCAGATGGCGACCATCAAGCACCAGTTCGTGCGCGGCGCCGAGCGCGCGCTGGCGGCCGGCTTCAAGATTGCCGAGGTACATGCCGCCCACGGCTACCTGCTGCACCAGTTCCTGTCGCCGCTTTCCAACCAGCGCCGCGACCAGTACGGCACCTGCTTCGAGAACCGCATCCGCTTCCTTCTGGAAGTGACCGAAGCCGTGCGCGCGGTCTGGCCGCAGGAATTGCCGCTGTTCGTCCGCCTGTCCGCCACCGACTGGGTGGAGGACGGCTGGAACCCCGACGAGACGGTGGAGCTGGCGCGCCGTCTGAAGAACCTGGGCGTGGACCTGATCGATGTGTCTTCCGGCGGTACCGCGGTGAACGCCGAAATTCCGGTGGGGCCGGGCTACCAGACGCAGTTTGCCGAGCGGGTGCGCAAGGAGGCGGGCGTCGCCAGCGGCACCGTGGGGATGATCACCGAGCCGGTGCAGGCCGAGCACATCCTGCGCACCGGGCAGGCCGACCTGATCCTGCTGGCCCGCGAACTGCTGCGTGACCCGTACTGGCCGCTGCACGCCGCCGATGAACTGGGCGGCCAGCAGGTGCCGTGGCCGGCGCAGTACCTGCGCGCCGCGCAACGCGGTACGCCCAAGCGCAAGGCCTACGGACAGGTTTGACGCCTGGTCGGAGCACGCGGGCGAGAACCGCGTGCTCCCCACCTTTGCCAGCCACCGATGAGTCAGCGGCAGCCCGTGCGGTGGCCGCTTACTGCGGGCCGTCTTCCTTCACCGAGAACAGCGCCGGACGAAGCGGGGTGGTGAACGGGCGATGCTCTTCGTCCCGTGCCGTCGTCACCGGCGTGCGGTCCACGCTGTCGATGTTCCAGCTGTCGCCTTCGCGCCTGAGCAGGTAGGCCAGCGGAACACCCTCCCTGAGCACGCGCTCCGGGCCCTTGCGGCCAAGCGCGTAGAGCGAGACCTCATAAGCGTCGATCTCTCCGGCCTTGCTGCGGCTGGCGGGGACCAGGCGCGCATAGTTGAGCACCGGGGAGTTTGCCAGGCGCCCCAGTGCGCGCTCGCCCACGTCGGCGTCGGTGTAGAGCGGGTAATGGGAAGGTGCGGAGGGAGTGCTGACGTCGATCACCTGGAGAAATCCATAGCGCTGCCAGTCGCCGACACTGAACAGACCGGCGCCGGGGCTGGCCAGTACCTGGTAGTGCTTTTTCGGCAGGTCGATTGCCAGCAGGCGGGCGTTGCGCATGTCCAGCCGGGGGAAGTTGCCCCAGGGGGTGGCGATGGCATTGAAGCGTGTCCGGCCCGCGACCACCCAGGCGGATTCCCCGGCGGTCTGCAGGTAGACCGGTGCGTTCTTCACCTCGGTCCGGTACTCGGTCCCGGCCTTCGACGCCTGCTGGGTGAAGCTGGAACTCAGCACGCTGATGGAGACCTGTTCGCCGCTCCAGAGACTCTCGACGGCGGCGTTCAGGCTTTCATGGGTGTCGGCCTGGGCGAGCGGCAGCACGCCCAGAAGGGCAAGCACCAGGCCAAAGCGGCCTGATCGGTGAGTGAAGGGCATGGGGGCCTCGCGATCGGGGGGGAGGTTCAACGGCGCGCCGCCAGGACGAACACCGGGCCCCAGAGGGGATGGCTCGCTTCGGCGGTTCCCAGGTGGAAGGTCGGGTCGATCTGCAGGGCGCGGTCGAAGGCGAAGCGGCACTGGATCGGCCGCTCGGTCACGCAGTAACTGAACGCCAGGTACTTGAGCGCCTTCAGCTGTACCTGAGCATCGCCGGCCCACAGGGGCGGCGCGAGGAACTGTTCCTCGGCCAGGTAGTAGTGCCCCGCTTCATATAGCCGCAGGCCTTCGGCAAAGGTGCTCTCGGCGTTGGCCTGGGTGTCGTCTGCTTGCGGCGCAGGCGGTGCTTCGAGGTGGCTCCGGCAGCCTGATGCCAGCGCCAGAAAGGCGACCAGCAGCGAGGCCGACAGAGTGTGCAGAGTCTTCATGGGGCGGTCCGTATGCGGGAAAAGGGGGCTGCCGGCACTCACTGGAAGCTGTGCCGCAGCGTCACCGACTGTCCTGTGACTATCTGCACCTTCTGGCTGTAGCCGGGCAGGTCGGGGTTGCGCAGTTCGACGGTGTAGACGCCGGGTGGCAGTTGCAGCTTGAACTGCGGCGGGCTGATACCGCGCTTGCGGCCGTCGATCCAGATTTCGGCCCACGGCTGCACGGCGACGATCAGCGTACCGGCCGTGGCTGGCGCCGGCGTGCTGCGCGGTCTGGTCGGGCTGGCCGGTCTGGTGCCGGTGATGACCACTGCGTCGGTGGGCAGCGGGCGTACTTTCTGCGCCGCGATGGCAGGCGTAGTGGGTTTTGGTTGCCTGCGTTCCGCAGGCTTTTGCGCCGAAACCTTTGCTGGGGACGGGGCTGTTGCAGGTGCAGGTGCAGGTGCAGGTGCAGGTGCTGGCTTTTCTACGTTCTGCGCATCGGGTGCGGCTGGCCTGATGGTATTGGCGTCGGATGGGAGCTGGTGGTCATGAGCCGCCGGGTCGGGCAGTTCATCCACAACGGGCGCGGAGGACGGCGCCTGCTCCAGCTCGTCGTCCATGGGCTCCTGGGTAACGGTCACGGTGCTTTCCAGCGGCTTGTCCGCGGGCTGTGTTTGCACAGGCGGCGGGGGGCTAGCCTCGTGGTTTGTCGGGGCGGGGGCGGCGATCGGGTTGTCGAATGTTCCGGCTTTCCACAGCGCCACCAGCAGCACACAGACGGCAACGCCGACGATCAGCAGCCAGTTCACCAATGGTCCGGGTGTGGGCAGGGAGGAGTGGGGGGCTGGTAAAGCTTCGGGTGGTTCCTGCGGCGCGCTCTGAACGGCAGGCTGGGCGGAAATCGGTACAGGAACCGCGGGGCGTGGCGCCAGGGTGTAGGCGGTGCCCGGGCCGTCCCAGGAACTCAGGGCATCGATGGGAGTAGAACCGGCATGCTCAGTGCCCGGAGGCGTCCGGGTGTCATGGGGGCGGGAAGCGTTCGAGGTGGATTCCATCGGGCGGCATCTTCAAGGGGGTAGAGAAGAGGCCTGGCCTCGTGCTGGAAGCGCGTTGCCGTGCACGACGAGAAGCAGGCATTCAATGTTCGAAAAATGGCCGCGGATCATAGAAAGCCGATTTCCACGGCTCAAATGCCCTGGGTGGTTTCCGTCGCCGGGGTGGGGATTTGAGGATCAGGTCGCGCTTTGCGGCAGCTTCCGGAACGCCAGTTCGGGAGGCGTGACCGAAAGGTCAGGAAAAGAAATGAAATGTGATATCTGTCGCACGGTGGCGCTGTGATGCTACTCTCACCGCGCTCGCGCAAGGATTGCGCCACTACCCCTCAGAGCACCACTGGAGCACGCATGGACGCTTCTGCAACGCCTGCTGTCATCCCGCAATCGGAAATCGCCCTGCTGGCGAACATCCTCGCCCTCGCCACCCGCAACATGTCCAACCTCAGCACGCTGATCACCCAGTTGTCGGTGGAGCTCGGCCATAGCCCCGATCCGCACCTGCAGCGCGTGGGCCAGCGGGTGCTGGCGGATGTGGATGTGCTGGCGCAATCCCTGGACACCCAGTGGGAGCTGATCGGCGCGCTGGCGCGCTTCTGCCCGCTGCTGTCGCGCACGCCGCTGGTGAAGCCGTCGCTGGTGACGGAAATCCATATCACCGAGTTGCCCGAGCGGACGTGATCCGAACTCCCCTGCAGGGGCGCGCATGGCGCACTCCTGCAGGTTGATGCCCTATTCGCCGGCCTGCGCCAGCTCGAAGCTCATCATCAGCGCCCAGGGCGCATCGCTGTCGCCCACGCGGATGGGTTGCAGCAATTGCACGCGGCGGCCTTTCACCTGTTCCCAGCAGCGGCCCTGGGCGATGGCGTTGCGTGCTTCCTGCGGCAGCTCGCCGGCCTTGTCGCCCAGGCGTCTGGCGTCGGAATGGGTGACGTAGACGCAAGCGTTGGACAGCAGCGCGTACTGGCCATTGCCCATCGGGCTCAGCTTGCCGAGGCTTTCCTGCAGCTGGTGCAGGGTGTAGTCGGCGCCCAGGATGCCGAGGAAGCGGCCATTGGAATACATCGGTGACATGAACGAGGTCATCAGCACGGTGCTGCCGCCGACGCTGTACTCGTAGGGCTCCATGAACACGTCGCGGCCCTTGTCGCGGGGAATCTGGTACCAGTCGCCGCTGCCGTCGGCCTTGTCGTAGCCGACCAGGCATTCGCGCTGGGCCACGCCGCTGCCGCGGTGCCAGTAGGCCATGAGGCGCCCGCTGGCGTCGTGGCCGGGGGCATCGATGAACTCGCGGTCGCGGCCGTCGAGGCGTTGGGTTCGCAACCGCAGGCGAAGGCCAGCAGCTCGGGGTTGCGGGTCAGGTACTCGTGCATCACCGCGTCGATCTGCTCGCGCTGCGGGCCGAGGTTGCGGCTCTTCATGCCGAGGATGAAGTGCTTGAGGCCGTAGAGCGCGGTGGCCATTACGGCGAAGCTCGCCTCCAGCCGCTGGGTCTCGCTGGCGAGCACCACGCGGACGGTGTCCAGCAGGCTGGAGTGCTCGGCCTGCTCGACATCGGCCAGGGCTCGGGCGCTCTCGCTCTTGATCGAGGCGACGACGTTGCCGATATCGGCGGTGGCGTTGGCCGACTGGGTCGCCAGGCGGCGCACCTCATCGGCGACCACCGCGAAGCCGCGCCCGCTTTCCCCGGCGCGGGCGGCTTCGATGGCGGCATTGAGCGCCACCAGGTTGGTGTTCCTGGCGATCTGCTTGATGACTTCCGAGACCTTGCTGATCTCGGTCCAGCGCACGTTGAGGTCGGCGATCAGCTGCTTGACCTGGTCGATGGTGGAGCGGGTGCTGGAGCTGTCTTCGGCCTTGGCGGGCCGTGGTTCGAGTGTGATTGACATGGCTTGGGACACTGCAGTGGCGGAGGAGGGCAGAGGTAGGCGAGGGATCGTTTTCTTGTTGTGGCAGACGCACCCCCGAGAGGCGGATCTGTGGCAAGGCGCAGGTCGTAGGATGGTGTGGAGCGCAGCGATACCCATCGCTCCTTGCGTACACAACATGGGTATCGCTGCGCTCCACCCATCCTACAAAGGCGCTACCGGATGCCGCTTACCAGCCGAGCTGCTTGTGCAGACCCAGGGCGTCGTAGTAGTCGCCCTGGTAGACGATCTTGCCGTCCTTGACCTTCACGTAGCTCACACCGTCGAACGACAGCGGCTTGTTGGTCGCCGGGGTCTGAGCATCCCAGGCGCCGGTGTTGGTGCCACTGAAGGTCCACTGGAAGGCGATGCCGTCCTTGTCGACGATCGGCTTGCCGTTCATCTTCCACGTAAGATCCGGAACGGCCCCCACGAACACCTTGATCACGTTGTCGCGCGCGGCATCGCGGCCCTTCTGCGGGGTGCCGACGGTGACGTCGAAGTACTCCGCATCCTTGGCCAGGTAGCCGGCGGCCTTCTCGGCATCGTGGGCGTTCCACGCGGCCATGTAGGCATCGACGATCTGTTTGGGCGACTCTGCAGCCTGTACGAGGCCGGCAAAGGTGAACAGCGACAGCAGGTAAAACGCTCTGACGAGGTGACGCATGCTTGCCTCCGTTGCGGGCGTGCCCGCGGGTTGTCGGCCGGACGGCCGTTAGGTGTGGCGCCACGCTGGGCGTGGCGCCGGGTCTGTCAGGACAGTTCGCCCACCGCGCGCCAGGCTTCGTCGATGGCCGCATGGGCATAGGCGTCCCAGGCGGCATCGGAGTTGGCGATGGTGACGTTGCCGACCTTGGTACGAGCCAGGTTCATCAGTTTTTCGCTCTCTTCCTCATCATCGAAGAGGCTGTTGGAGAAGTACGAATAGCCGTGCGACCAACGGTTGATGGTGATCCCCTGGATATCCTTCTGATGGTCGAAGCCGGCCGGGCCGAGCATGGCCTGCAGCTGGTCGCGGATCATCTCTTCCATCTTTTCGAAAGGCATGGCGTAGAGCTTGCCTCGGCCGACGCGGGCCTGGGTGCGTGCGTCCATGCCGGCGTTGGGGCTGGTGGGCACGTAGACCATGTGCAGGCCGATGGGCTGGTTCGGATCGCGCGGGTGGCTGTAGCCGCCGATGTCCACCGGGTAGTCCAGCTTCACGCGGCTGTATGGCTGGCTCGGCGCGTAGATCTCGTGTACGCCCAGCTTCATGAAGCTCTGCCAGTTGCGGATCACCACCTTGGTGTACACCAGCGGGAACTTCACGTTCTGCGCCAGGGCGTGGCTCTGCTCGGCGGAGAGGTCGCGCAGGATGTAGGGGATGATCATGTTGTAGCAGGCCAGCACGCAGTGCTTGGCGCGCACGCGATGCAGGGCGCCGGCGCGGCTGTAGCCGACGTCCACGCCGCCATCGCGGTTCTTCACGCTGACTGCGGTGCTGTTCAGGCGTAGGCGCACGGCGTTCTTCGGCTGGTCCAGCTTGGCGTAGTCGAAGGTGGCCAGGACGATGTCGTTCATGTCCTTACCCGGCGCCACGCCCGGAATCAGGCCACGCACCAGCAGGCGCGCCAGCGAGGCGTTGCCGTCGGGGAAGTGGTAGATGTACGGCTCTTCCATCTCCGCCTTGGCTTCCTCGCTTATGGGCGAGAGGTCCATGGCGGCGAAACCGGGGAAGCCCACGGAGTAGGCCGAGTCCGCGGAAACGGCGTCGATGCTCAGCGCCGAGAAGTCGTTGGTGCGGCTGAGGAAGTAGCGGGTGGCCGCTTCGCTCAGGCCCACGTCCTTGCGCAGGAAGTCCTGGTAGCTGGTCTTGGCCAGGTGCGCTTCCTTCTCCTCGCGGGTCTTGCCGGCGAGGTAGTCCTTCGGCGCTTCGTGCAGGTCGATCAGCGCCTGGCGGTCGGCCTCGGGCAGCGGGAAGTCGGAGATGAACGCGCGCCAGCTGCGGGCGTTGAGTTTTTCCGGGGCGATGTCGTCGGCCACCATCGGTGTCGGGTCGCCGGACACCAGCTTCGCTTCGCCGAAGCCGGCCTTGTCGAAGAACACGCCGCGCGACAGGCCCAGGTTCGGGTAGAAGTCGCGGTCGAAGGCGGTCTCGAAACGGTCCACGTCGACGTTGAGCTGCTTGAGCAGGTTGTTGACCGTGTCGCTGTACAGGTGCTTGGGCGACTGGAAGGCTTCGCTGCCGCCGTAGCCGAGGATCATCCGCCCGCCGGCCTGGAATTCGTTGCGCTTGGCGTGGCCGCCGAAGTCATCGTGGTTCTCGATGATCAGCACGCGCGCCTTGGGGTGCTTCTGCCGGTAGAACCAGGCCGCGGACAGGCCGCTGATGCCGCCGCCGACCACCACCAGGTCGTAGTGCTCCTCGATCTTCAGGCCATCGGTGTCGAATACCTTCTTCTCCCAGCCCATCTGGTGCGCGACCTCGAACGCGCCGGGATGGCTGCCGCGCATGCCGGTGAGGGCGGGCGGGTAGTAGCGGCCGGAGGGGGCGGCCTGGAGAAGTTGCAGCGGGGTGAGGCCCGCGCCGATGGTGAGGGCAACGCCGTTGAGGAAGTCGCGGCGGGTGATGGTCATGGGAAGTCCTTGCAAGGTGATGGCCCGGGGTACGGGCTGTCATGGTTATGCCCTTCCATCCGGAAGGGAGTGCGGCATGCGTGGCCGCGCGGCGGTCCCGGTCGAGCGGGGCGCCGTTTTGAGGCTTTGGATCTTTACGATGGCGCGAGGAGCCAACGACCGCGCGAGCTAGAGCAGGACGAGGCGGAAACGGGGGCGGGCCCAGGAGTTTACGAGCTGTAAATGACTGGGCCCGCCCCCGTTTGACTCGCTTCGCTCGCCCTACGGGCCAGCCGTTGGCTGTTACTTCGCTGCGCTACGTTGCAACGCTGTACTGCCGACGCGCAGCCGGTCGTTTTAGTGCTTGATCATTACGTGGCGGATGGCTGTGTAGTCCTCCAGGCCGTACATCGACATGTCCTTGCCGTAGCCCGACAGCTTCATGCCGCCGTGGGGCATCTCGGTGGTCAGCATGAAGTGCGTGTTGACCCAGGTGCAGCCGTACTGCAGGCGGGCGGACAGGCGATGGGCGCGGCCGATGTCGCTGGTCCATACCGAGGAGGCCAGGCCGTAGTCGGAGTCGTTCGCCCAGGCCAGCGCCTGTGCTTCGTCCTCGAACTCGGTGACCGAAACCACCGGGCCGAAGATTTCGCGGCGGACCACTTCGTCGTCCTGGCGGGCGCCGGCAAGCACGGTGGGCTCGAAGAAGAAGCCCGGGCGGTCGGCACGCTTGCCACCGGTAACCACTTCGATGTGCGGCACCTGGCGGGCGCGCTCGACGAAGCCGACGACACGCTCCAGGTGCTGCTCGGTGATGACCGGGCCCAGCTCGGTATTCGGGTCGTCCTGCTCTCCGTACTGGATGCTGGCCACCGCTTCACCGAGCTTCTGCACGAACTTGGCGTAGATGCCTTTCTGCGCATAGATGCGGCAGGCGGCGGTGCAGTCCTGGCCGGCGTTGTAGAAGCCGAAGGTGCGGATGCCTTCCACGGCGGCGTCGATGTCGGCGTCGTCGAAGATCAGCACCGGGGCCTTGCCGCCCAGTTCCATGTGCATGCGCTTCACGGTGTCGGCGGTGCCGGCGATGATGCGGCTGCCGGTGGCGACCGAGCCGGTCAGGGACACCATGCGCACTTTCGGATGGGTGGTCAGCGGCTCGCCGACGCTTGGGCCACGGCCGAACACCAGGTTGACCACGCCGGCGGGGAAGATGCCGGCCATCAGTTCGGCCAGGCGCAGGGCGGTCAGCGGGGTCTGCTCGGAGGGCTTGAGCACCACGGTGTTGCCGGCGGCCAGGGCCGGGCCGAGTTTCCACGCGACCATCATCAGCGGGTAGTTCCACGGTGCGATGGAGGCTACCACGCCCACCGGGTCGCGGCGGATCATCGAGGTGTGGCCCGGCAGGTATTCGCCAGCGGCGGAGCCCTGCATCACGCGGCAGGCGCCGGCGAAGAAGCGGAACACGTCGGCCACGGCCGGCAGTTCGTCGTTCAGCGCGGCGGAGTAGGGTTTGCCGCAGTTGTTGGATTCCAGGCGGGCCAGTTCCTCGGCGTTGGCGTCGATGGCGTCGGCCAGTGCCAGCAGGAGCAGGGAGCGATCCTTCGGCGCGGTCTGCGACCAGCTGTCGAAGGCGGCGTCGGCGGCCAGCACGGCGGCGTCGACCTGGGCCGGGGTGGCCTCGGCGATTTCCACCAGGGTGGTGCCCAGGGACGGGTTCAGGACGGCGAGCTTCTCGCCTTCGCCAGCGACCAGTTGGCCGTTGATCAGCAGGTTGGTTTGCATGGTTGAGTCCTCTTGTTCAGGAGCGTGGTGCAAATTCGGTTGGGGTGTTTCTTTTTAGGGGCCTGCCGGTTTGGGGTGGCGGGCCTGAGGGGTTCTGTTGATATCGGTGCCGCGGGTTTCCCTCACCCCAGCCCTCTCCCAGAGGGAGAGGGAGCTATTCGTGCCGGCTGAAACCTTGGTTTCCTCCTGCACCGGACAGTCCCCTCTCCCTCGGGAGAGGGTTAGGGTGAGGGGCGCACGGCACCCAAGTTACTTGCCGCTCCCCGCCACGCCCTCGCCACCCTTGGTCAGGTAGTAGGCGCCGAGGATCGGCAGCATGGTCACGATCATCACCAGCATCGCCACCACGTTGGTCACCGGCACGTCGCGCGGGCGGCCCAACTGGTTGAGCAGCCAGATCGGCAGGGTGCGTTCGTGGCCGGCGGTGAAGGTGGTGACGATGATCTCGTCGAAGGACAGCGCGAACGCCAGCATGCCGCCGGCCAGCAGCGCCGAGCCGAGGTTGGGCAGGATCACGTAGCGGAAGGTCTGCCAGCCGTCGGCGCCCAGGTCCATCGAGGCTTCGATGAGGCTGTGCGAGGTGCGGCGGAAGCGCGCGATGACGTTGTTGTAGACGATCACCACGCAGAAGGTGGCGTGGCCGATGACGATGGTCAGGAAGCCCGGCTCGATACCGAGGGTCTTGAACGCCGACAGCAGCGCGATGCCGGTGATGATGCCGGGCAGGGCGATCGGCAGGATCAGCATCAGCGAGATGCCTTCCTTGCCGAAGAAGTCGCGGCGGTACAGCGCGGCCGCGGCCAGGGTGCCCAGGAACATGGCGATCAGCGTGGCGACGCTGGCGATCTTCACCGACAGCTCGATGGCTTCGAGCACGTCCTGGCGCGCGAAGGCGACGCTGAACCAGTGCAGGGTGAAGCCCTTGGGCGGGAAGCTGAAGGCCGCGTCCTCGGTGTTGAAGGCGTACATGAAGATGATCAGGATCGGGAAGTGCAGGAACACCAGCCCGCCCCAGGCGGCCGCTTTCAGACCCCAGGAAGCCTGCCCTTGAGATGAAGAGTCAGAGTGCATCGAAGGCTCCTAAGCGTTTGACGATGGAGAGATAGACCGCGATCAGCACGATGGGCACCAGGGTGAAGGCGGCGGCCATTGGCATGTTGCCGATCGCGCCCTGCTGGGCGTAGACCATGCTGCCGATGAAGTAGCCCGGCGGGCCCACCAGCTGCGGCACGATGAAGTCGCCCAGGGTCAGGCTGAAGGTGAAGATCGAGCCGGCTGCGATGCCGGGGATCGACAGCGGCAGGATCACCTGCAGGAAGGTCTGCCGCGGGTGCGCGCCGAGGTCGGCCGAGGCTTGCAGCAGTGACGGCGGCAGGCGTTCCAGGGAGGCCTGGATCGGCAGGATCATGAACGGCAGCCAGATGTACACGAACACCAGGAAGCGTCCGAAGCTGGAGGTCGACAGGGTGTTGCCACCGATGCCCGGAATGCCCAGCAACAGGTTCAGCACGGGCTCAAGACCGAGGTGCTGGACGAACCAAATGGCGACGCCGCCCTTGGCCAGCAGCAGGGTCCAGGCGTAGGCCTTGACGATGTAGCTGGCCCACATCGGCATCATCACGGCGATGTAGAAGAACGCCTTGGTCTTGCCGGTGGTGTAGCGCGCCATGTAGTAGGCGATGGGGAAGGCCACCGCGCCACTGGCGATGGACACCGCAACCGCCATCAGCACGGTGCGCTGGATGATGTCGAAGTTGGAGCCACTGAGCAGCGAGCCGAAGTTGGCCCAGGTCAGGTCCGGCGTCACCGTCATGGTGAAGTCGTCGAAGGTGTAGAAACCCTGCCACAGCAGCGTCAGCAGCGAGCCGAGGTAGATCGCGCCGAACCACAGCAGCGGCGGGATCAGCAGCAGCGAGAGGTACAGCGTCGGCTTGCGGTAGAGCAGGTTGCACAGGCGGCGCAGCGGGCCATTGCAGGCCTGCGGCAGCGGAGCGTTCATCGTCAGTTCCATGTCACGCGCCCTCGTTCAGCACCACCATCGCCTCGCGCGCCCAGCGGGCGGTCACGCGCTGGCCCGGCTGGTGGGCGAGGTCGATGTCGGCCCACTGGCTGTTGGCCTGGCTGAGGCAGAGGTTCTGGCCATTGTCGAGACGGATCTCGTAGCGGGTCGCCGCGCCCTGGTACTGGATGTCGTGCAGCAGGCCGCTGATCTCGATGTCCGAGGCGCTGCGCTCGCCATTGGCGAAACGGATGTGCTCGGGACGGATGGAGAAGGGCTGGGCGTTGCCGGTCAGGCCCTGGGCGAGGTCGCCGCGCAGCACGTTGGAGGTACCGACGAATTCAGCCACGAACGGGGTGGCCGGTTTCATGTAGAGGTTGCGCGGGGTGTCGACCTGCTCGATGCGGCCCTTGTTGAACACCGCGACGCGGTCGGACATGGACAGCGCTTCGCTCTGGTCGTGGGTGACGAAGATGAAGGTGATGCCCAGCTGGCGCTGCAGCTTCTTCAGCTCGCTCTGCATCTGCTCGCGCAGCTTGAGGTCGAGGGCGCCGAGGGGTTCGTCGAGCAGCAGCACGCGCGGGCGATTCACCAGAGCGCGGGCCAGGGCCACGCGCTGGCGCTGGCCGCCGGAAAGCTGCACCGGCTTGCGCACGCCATAGCCGCCCAGGGCGACCATTCCGAGGGCTTCTTCGGCGCGCTTGAGGCGTTCGGCCTTGCCGATGCCTTTCACCTTCAGGCCGTAGGCGACGTTCTCCAGCACGCTCATGTGCGGGAACAGCGCGTAGTCCTGGAATACCGTGTTGACGTCACGCTGGTAGGGCGGCAGGCCCGCGGCCTCCTCGCCATGGATGCGGATGGAGCCTGCGCTGGGTTGCTCGAAGCCGGCGATCAGGCGCAGGCAGGTGGTCTTGCCCGAGCCCGACGGGCCGAGCATGGAAAAGAACTCGCCGTCCTTGATGTCGATGGACACCCGGTCAACGGCCTTGACGTCGCCGAACTGGCGGGAGACCTGGGTGAATTGAACAGCGGGGGTGGTCATGGTGCACGCTCCAAGGGGCAGGAATCCGGCGTAGGGGAGCCCTGCCCGTGAATCTGAGATACGGGTGAATCGGTACGGATGTGGTTCGGTGCTGGCTGCCGCGCAGGACTGGCCCCCCTCTCCCTTCAGGGAGAGGGGCTGGGGGAGAGGGCGAGCCTCAGGCACGGAGCCCGGATTCCCTCTCCCCAACCCTCTGACTAGGCGTCCCCCTGAAGGGAGAGGGAGCTGTCAGGCGCTCGGGAAAAATCCCTGCCTTAGCGGCCGCCCATGATCCCGATGTAGTCCTGGGTCCAGCGGCTGTACGGGACGAACTTGCCGCCCTCGGCCACCGGGGTCTTCCAGAACGCGATCTTGTCGAACTGGTTGTAACCGTTGGTGGCGCAGCCTTCGGCACCGAGCAGGGTGCTGGCCTTGCAGCCTTCGGGTACGGCTGGCACGGAGCCGAACCAGGCCGCCACGTCGCCCTGGACCTTGGGCTCCAGCGACCAGTTCAGCCACTTGTAGGCGCAGCTCGGGTGCTGGGCTTCGGCGTGCAGCATGGTGGTGTCGGCCCAGCCGGTGACGCCCTCTTTCGGGAACACCGTGGCGATCGGCTGACCTTCGGCCTTCAGGGCGTTGGCCTGGTACGGCCAGGCGCTGGAAGCGGCGACGCCTTCGTTCTTGAAGTCGCTCATCTGCACGGTGGTGTCGTGCCAGTAGCGGTGGATCAGGTCATGCTGCTTGCGCAGCAGTTCGACCACGGCGGCGTATTGCTTCTCGTCGAGCTGGTACGGATCGGTGATGCCCAGCTCCGGCTGGGTCGCCTTCAGGTACAGCGCGGCGTCGGCGACGTAGATCGGGCCGTCGTAGGCCTGCACGCGGCCCTTGTTCGACTTGCCGTCAGGCAGGTTCTGGGCGTCGAACACGACCTTCCAGCTGTCCGGCGCGGTGGGGAAGACCTTGGTGTTGTACATCAGCAGGTTCGGGCCCCACTGGTACGGCGCGCCGTAGGTCTTGCCGTTGACCACGTACCAGGCGGCGTCCTTCAGGCGCGGGTCGATGTTCTTCCAGTTGGGGATCAACGACGGATCGATCGGCTGCACGCGCTTGCCGTAGATCAGGCGCAGGGAAGCGTCGCCGGATGCGGTGACCAGGTCGTAGCCGCCCTTGGCCATCAGGCTGACCATCTCGTCGGAGGTGGCGGCGGTCTTCACGTTGACCTGGCAGCCGGTGTCCTTCTCGAACTGGGTGACCCAGTCATAGTTCTTGTCGGACTGGCCGCGCTCGATGTAGCCGGGCCAGGCGATGATGTCCAGGCGGCCTTCGCCTTTGCCGACTTCCTTCAGGGCCTCGGCGGCCTGGACGCCGGCGCTGGCCAGCAGGGCGGTGGTGATGGCACTGAGCAGTGCGGTCTTGCGCATCGGGTGTCTCCCTCTCGTTGTTGTCTCTATTGGTGGGGCAGGATCAATCGAGCAACAGCCCTTCAGGACGTGAGAAAACTACTGCGCTCGGCCAGGCTGCGTTGAAGCCACTCCGGGAAATGCTCATTTATGGGCATAAACTCCGCTTTCCCGGAGCGACTTCGCCTTGCCTGACCGTCGCTCGCTACGTTTTCACACGCCCTGATGCAGGGCTTCTTTTTATGTGCCGGCGGGCGACCCCGCCGGGTGGTTCAATCCAGTCGCTGGCCGTGGCGCGCCATGATGTGGCGCACCACGCTGTAGTCCTGCAGCGAGTCGCTGGACAGGTCCTTGCCGTATCCCGAGCGCTTGAGCCCGCCGTGGGGCATCTCGCTGGCGAGCATGAAATGGGTGTTGATCCAGGTGCAGCCGTACTGCAGGCGGTTGGCGATCTGGAAGGCCTTGTCGAGGTTCTGCGTCCATACCGAGGAGGCCAGGCCGTACTCGGAGTCGTTGGCCCAGTCCACCGCCTGTTCCAGCTGGTCGAAACGGGTCACGGTGACCACCGGGCCGAACACCTCGCGCTGGACGATCTCGTCCTGCTGCTTGCAGCCGGCCAGCAGGGTCGGCTGGTAGTAGAAGCCGGGGCCCGAATGCACGGCGGCGCCGGTGACGCGCTCGATGTGCGGCTGGCCGAGGGCGCGTTCGACGAAGCTGGCCACGCGGTCGCGCTGGCGGGCGCTGATCAGCGGGCTGATCTCGTTGTCGGCATCGCGCTTGCGGGCGAAGCGGATGCTGGCCACGGCGTCGCCCAGCTCGGCGACGAGGCGGTCATGGATACCGGCCTGCGCGTAGATGCGGCAGGCGGCGGTGCAGTCCTGCCCGGCGTTGTAGTAACCGTGGGTGCGCACGCCCTGGACCACGGCTTCGAGGTCGGCGTCGTTGCAGACGATCACCGGCGCCTTGCCGCCCAGTTCCAGGTGGGTGCGTTTGAGGGTGCGCGCGGCGGCCTGGAGAATCTTCTGCCCGGTGACGATATCGCCGGTCAGCGACACCATGCGCACCTTCGGGTGGCTGACCAGGTGGCTGCCGACGCCTTCGCCGCCGCCGCAGACGATGTTGATCACGCCGGCGGGGAGGATTTCTGCCAGCGCCGGGGCCAGCGCCAGGATGCTCAGCGGGGTGTGCTCGGACGGCTTGAACACCAGGGTGTTGCCGGCGGCCAGCGCGGGAGCGATCTTCCACGCGGCCATCATCAGCGGGTAGTTCCAGGGCGCAATCGAGGCGACCACGCCTACCGGGTCGCGGCGCACCATGCTGGTGTGGCCGGGCACGTATTCGCCGGCGAGCTGGCCCTGCTGGCAGCGCACCGCGCCGGCGAAGAAACGGAACACGTCGGCGGTGGCCGGAATGTCGTCCTGGCGCGCCAGGTGCAGCGGCTTGCCGCAGTTCAGCGATTCCAGCTGGGCGAGGTCGTTCGCGCGCTTGTCGATGGCGTCAGCGATGGCGAGCAGGGCGGTGGCGCGCTGGGCAGGCGTGGTGCGAGCCCAGGCGGGGAAGGCGCGGTGCGCGGCAGCGATGGCCTGCTCGACCTGGTCCAGGGAGCCGTCGGCGATGCTGATAAGAGTGTCGCCCGTGGTCGGGTTGATGATCGGCTCGGCCATGCCTTCGCCGGCGACCAGTTGGCCGTCGATCAGCAAGGCGGTGTGCAGGGTTGCGCCGGTCATCTTGGAAACTCGTCTTTTATCTGTCTTGTTTTCGGTGGCCATGTGCGTGCTCCGGATGGGGCGATACCCGGAGCTGGCCCTTTGTATGAGGGCAGAGACTAGAGTCCGGGCGTGGGGTCGACAAATTCTAATTACTGAAAGCGGCGTTCGATTAAATCGAATGGCTGACTTTGCTGCACCGAACTTGTAGGGCGCATAACGCCCCAGGCGTTATCCGCCGTCCGCGCAGTTCCGAAACTTCTCGGCGCATAACCGCAAGCGGTTATGCGCCCTACATAGACTCGGAGTCGCTCTCCTCAGATCGACAGCTTCTTCGCATTGGGCTGCTCGCGGGCCACGGTGAGGAACGGGTCCACCAGCGGTGGCCGCGCGGTGCCACGGCGCCAGGCCAGGCCGACATCCAGTGGCTCGGAGAGGTCCACCAGCGGCCGCGCTTCGATGATGTCGCCTTCCAGCGACCAGGGGCGGTAGGTCATGTCCGGCTGGATCGACAGGCCCAGGCCCGCCGCCACCAGGCTTCGCACCGCCTCCACCGACGCCGTGCGCAGCGTCACCTGCGGTACCAACCCGGCGCGGGACCAGATGCGCTGGGTGTGCAGGCCCATCTCGTCGGCGTTCAGCTGGATCAATGGCTCGCCCGCCACATCGGCCAGGCCGATGCTGTCGCGCTCCAGCAGCGGGTGCTGCGCCGGCAGCCACAGACGGTGCGGCGAGTGGGTCAGCACCTCGGTCTGCAGGGCGTGGCGGTCTTCCAGGTTGGAGAGGATCAGCACGCCGACATCGATCTCGCCGCTCACCAGCAGGTGCTCGATGTAGGGGCGCTCGTCCTCCACCACGCGGGTCTGCACGTTAGGGTAGGCGCGCTGGAAGCGGTTGATCAGGTCCGCCAGGTAGTAACCCGCTACCAGGCTAGTCACGCCGATGGTCAGGCTGCCGGCCACCTGGTCGGTGCTCTGCTGCAGGCTGCGCTTGGCGTTCTCCACCGTGGCCAGGATCAGGTGCGCCTGGCGCAGGAACTGGTGGCCCTGGTGGGTCAGGGTCATGCCCTTGGCGTGGCGGTCGAACAGGCGCACGCCGATCTCTTCTTCCAGCTGCTGGATGGCGAGGGTCAGGGTGGACTGGGAAATGAACACCGCCTGGGCGGCGGCGGAAATCGAGCCGGTCTCGGCGACGGCGATGAAATGGCGAATCTGGCGAAGCGTCATCATGGTGATTGGCCGCTGGTGCGCGGAGCCGCGATCTAGAGCCTTGTCTATCCGCTCTCGGCGCTTTTCATTGTTGATTATCGAAAATCTATAGGAGCATTCTTTTAAATCGAATGAAAGCGGCCCATTTGCCCTGCGGACCCGCCGGCATTGGCCCGCAATATCCAGAAGCACACTGTCGCTGCGTCCCGGCCGTGCGCTGGACTAGAGTCGGAATCCACAATTTTCGATAGACACAATTTCCGATAGAACAGTGGAGATCGCCATGAACACTCGCGGCCTGCTCGACCAACTCCTCAAATCCGGCCAGGACCTCCTGCAGAACAAGGGCGTGGCCCGGCAGGACGGCGCCCAACAGTCCTCTTCGTCCAGCAAGGGCGGCGGCCTGGACCTGGGCAGCCTGCTCTCCGGTGCCGGTGGAGGCGCCCTGGCGGCGGGCGCGCTGGGCCTGCTGATGGGCAGCAAGAAGGCGCGCAAGATCGGCGGCAACGTCGTCACCTATGGCGGCCTCGCGGCGCTCGGCGTGCTTGCCTACAAGGCCTACGGCAACTGGCAGCAGAAGCAGGCCAGTGCCCCGCGCGGCGAGCCGCAGACCGTCGACCGCCTGCCACCGGCGCAGGCCGAGCAGCACAGCCACGCCATCCTGCGGGCCATCGTCGCCGCCGCGAAGGCCGACGGGCATATCGATGATCGCGAACGCCAGCTGATCGACGGCGAAATCGCCAAGCTCACCGGCGACGTCGAACTGCAGGGCTGGCTGGACCGCGAACTGGCCAAACCTTTGGACCCGGCCGAAGTCGCCCGCGCCGCCACCAGCGAGGAAATGGCCGCCGAGATGTACCTGGCCAGCCTGCTGATGGTCGACGAGACCAGCTACATGGAACGCGCCTACCTTGACGAGCTGGCCCGCCAGCTGAGCCTCGACGCCGGCCTCAAGGTCGAGCTGGAAGCCCAGGCGCAGAAGGCGCTGGACGCCGTGCCCGCGTGACCTTCCTCGCAATCGCCGGCTGAAGTCGGCGCCGGGCGGCAATCGCCTGGCTGGTAATCTCTCGCGGCGGCAGGCTTCGCCCCGGGTGTCCCGCCCTGACACCCGGCCGGCGAACGGCGCTGGCGCATCGGTGTGGCGGGACTATCGTTGCCCAACGCATAGCGAGAGATGTCATCTCATGAATGCTGGTTCTCTTTTCGATCAACTGCTCAAGGCAGGTCAGAGCTCATTGCTGCAACAGGTTGGCGACGCCGCCCGGCGCGCCACGCAAGCCGGCGAGGGTCACTCCATGAACACTGCAGATCTACTGGAACAATTGCTGCGCGGCAGCCAAGGCGCATCGGGACAACAGGGCGGCGGCGCGGGAGGCCTTGGTGGCCTCGGCGGGTTGCTGGGTGGGTTGCTGGGCGGCTCTTCCGGCGGCGCCGGGGGTGGACTCGGCGGTCTGGGCGATGTACTCGGGGGCATGCTCGGAGGCGGCATGAACAGCGGTCGCGCGCCGCAAGGCCGCACGGGCAGCAGCGGCGGCATCAACTACGCCATGCTCGCCTCCCTCGGCATGATGGCCTTCCAGGCTTATCAGAATTACCAGCGCCAGCACCCGGCTGCAGCACCGCAGCAGCAGTCGCTGATGACCGTGGACCAGCTCTCCGGCCCGGAGGCCGAGGCCCACAGCCATGCGATCCTGCGCGCCATGATCGCTGCCGCCAAGGCCGACGGTCGCATCGATGAAAAGGAAAAGGCCGCCATCCAGGCCGAAATCGCCCGCCACACCGATGAGCCGGAGCTGCAGGACTGGCTCGATGCCGAGGTGCGCAAGCCGCTGGACGCCGCCGAAGTCGCCGAATCCGCCCAGGGCGACCCGGCCGTGGCTGCGGAGATGTACCTGGTCAGCGTGATGCTGGTGGACGACCAGCAGGGCACCGAGCGCACCTACCTGGACGAACTCGCCTACAACCTCAACCTGGCCCCGGAACTCCAGGCGCACCTGGAGCAGCAGGCCAAGGCCGGCGGTGAAGTAGCTTGATACAACTCAGCGCACGGATGTAGGAGCGTTCGTACAATTTGACGGTCAGAGCGCTCGGACGAACGCACCCACAAGGTGCGTTCGTTCTTCAATTCTGCAAGGAGGCTTCATGCCGTTCGTACGTTTCACCCTCCCCACCGCGCTGCTGCTCAGCGCCACCGCCACCTTCGCCAACGCCGCCAAGCTGGAAGACGTCGCGCCTTATCCCAAGGCCGAGGACGGCTTCGTGCGCCAGGTCATCCACCTGCCCAAGCAGGCGCAGGAAGAGAACTTCAAGGTCGAGATCCTCGCCGGCAAGACGATGACCGTCGACTGCAACCGCCAGCGCCTGGGGGGCACCCTGGAAGAAAAGACCCTGGAAGGCTGGGGCTACTCCTACTACCGCCTGGACAAGGTCAGTGGCCCGGCCAGCACCCTGATGGCCTGCCCGGATGGCAAGACCCGCAAGGACTTCGTCCCGGTGGTCGGAGATGGCTTCGTGCTGCGCTACAACAGCAAGCTACCCATCGTGATCTATGCGCCAAAGGACGTCGAAGTCCGCTACCGCCTGTGGTCGGCCTCCGAGAAGGTCGAGAAGGCTCGCGCCGAGTAACGCCTCCCCCTGTAGGAGCGGGCTATGCCCGCGATCCGTCGGCAAGGCCGACGCTGACCCGGTGGGGCGCGGGCACGCTTGCTCCTACAGTTGTTACCCCGCGGCCACCACCGCAGCGCGACCCTCCGGCGCAGCACTGTGATGCCGCCAGATGGCCGCAAACAACGCCTCCAGATCGGCCGTGAAGCGCGCCGTATCGAACAGCGGTGAACTCATCCGCGCCGCTGCCAACCGCTGCCGCAGCTCCGTGCGCGTGGCTTCGTCGAGCGCCAGCGTCTTCAACCGTTCGAAGTAGTCCTGCGCATCCGTCGCCACCAACTCATCGAATCCATGAGCCCTGAGCAGGCCCCCGGCCACACGGCTGGTGAAGGTTTCGCCGAGTCGCGCCATCAGCGGCACACCCGCCCATAGCGCATCGCTGGCAGTGGTGTGTGAAGTGCAGGGGAAACTGTCCAGCGCGATATCGGCCAGAGCGAGGCGAGCCAGGTGCTCCGCCTGTTTCAGTCGCGGGGCGAACACCAGTCGCTCGGCCCCGAGGCCGCGCGCCTGAGCTTCCCGGCGCAGGTTCTCGCGGGCTTCTTCGGCTTCAGGCTCCAACAGCCAGAGCACGCTGCCCGGCACTTCCCGCAGCAGGCGGCACCAGAGGTCGAACTCAGTCGGATTGAGCTTGAGCAACTGGTTGAAGCTGCAGAACACCACGCCTTGCTCCGGCAACCCCACCTCACTGCGGCTGGGTGGCGTAGTCAAGGGTCGATCACGATCATTGGGCTGGTAGCTGTGCGGCATCAGCGCCAGGGTCTCGCTGAAATGCTCCGCGTGCGCGGCCGGCGTCACGGTCGCGTCGCTGTTCAGGTAATCGGCCAGGCGCGGGTGGCCGAGGCTGCCGGGGTAGCCCAGCCAGTTGACGATCACCGGAGCCGGACGCAGCGCAGTGATGCCCTGACGCGCGCCGGTGGTGTAGCCCTTGAGGTCCACCAATATGTGCAGGCGCTGCTCGGCGATCAGCCGCGCCGCCGCCTCGTCGGACAACTCGCGCAGGTCGTGGCGCGGCAGCCCCGTCGCGGCGATGCGCCGGGTGAAATGGTCATCGCGTTCAGGGCTGTAGTCGAACAGTTGGATATCCACCTTCGAGCGGTCGTGACTCTCGATCACGCCCATCATCAGATGCATCGTAGCGTGCCCGTAGAAGTCGCTGGACAGGTAGCCGATGCGCAGGCGTTCGCCGGGTGCAGGTTCTGTGGCGAGTGGCGCGGCACTGAGTTCGACCGGCCAGTTGGCTTCGGCATAGTGGCGGGCAGCATCTCGATGTAGCTGCGGAGTGAGAGCCGGGACGTTGATCAGGCTCCAAGGGTCAATGGGGTCGTGGGAGGGCGCGCGTAGCCCGTCCAATAGCGCTTCGTCCACCGCCCGGAGCTGCGGCCAGGCGCCAAGGGTTCTTTGCACCCGTTGCAGTTCAGCCCAGCGCTGCGCCTTGGCGTACCAGTGGGCTGCTTCGCCGAAGCGTTTGCCATCCTCCAGCGCTCGGGCGAATTCCAGCTGGATCTCGCTGCTCTCCGGGCTCAGGGTCAGTGCCTGGTGGAGAAGGTCAATAGCTTCGGCGCCCCTGTCCTGCCCGCGAAGCAGGCTGCCCAGGTTGCGGTAAGCCAGCAGATAACCGGGCTTGCGGGTGATCGCCTGGCGGTAGAACTGCTCGGCCTCGGCGTGACGCCGCTGGTGGTCGAGGATATTCGCCAGGTTGTTGGCGGCCTTGGCATTGCCGGGTTGCAGGTGCAGGCAACCGCGCAGTGCGTCCTCCGCGGCCTGGACATTGCCCAGTTGCTGTTCGGCCAGGCCCAGGTTCAGGTAATAGGTGGGGTCCTTGCGCACGCCCAGCGCCCGCTTGAATTGCTCCCGCGCCTGGGCTGCCTTGCCCTGCATCAGGCAGGCGGCGCCGCACAGGTGCAGCGCGTCGGCGTCCCTTGGTCTGGAGCGAAGTAACTGCCGCGCCAGAGCCTCCCCCTGCTGCGCATCGCCGTTCTGCAGCGCGGCGAGGACGGCTTGCGGGGAGAGGGAGGATCGGAGCTGGCGTATGGGGTTATCCGGGAAAGTGAGGTGCATCCACTGAGGGGCTCCCGCGCCGGGCACAGGGGCCGACCTCATTGCGTCGTTAGCAGGCAGTGATGCGGCGGCTGAGGTCGATGGTCCCGCGTTGCCCGCTCAGAGCCTGCTCATGCATGGCACTGAACAGCGCTTCCAGCTGGGGGGCGAAGACTTCCGGCCGGTACAGGGTGGAAGTGGCCAGGCGTTCGCCGAGCGTGCGCCGCAGTTCCTCTCGTTTCGGCGCGTCGTTTGCCAGCCGGATGGCAAGCTGAACGTAGTCGGCACGATGACGGGTGCTGAGCTCATCCAGGCCCAGCGCATGCAACAGGCTCCCCGCCATGCGGCTGACGAAGGTTTCACCCATGCAGGTAATCAGCGGCACACCAGCGCGCAGCGTGTCGCTTGCTGTGGCGCCGGAGTTATAGGGATAGGTGTCCAGAGCGATATCGGCAAGTGCAACCCGGGAGCGGTGCTCGGCCAGCGACTTGCGGTCGGCAAAGACAATGCGCTCTGGCGCAACTCCGCGTTTGCGCGTTTCCTTGAGCAGGTTGTTGCGGATCACCTCGGATGAACCGGGTGCTATCCACAGCACGCCCTTGGGCACATTACGCAGAATCTCGCACCAGTCGTCCCAGAGTTGCGGCGTGAACTTGAAGACCTGATTGAAGCTGCAGAACACGATTGCGTCGTCGGGCAATCCTTCCGCCGAGCGAGGTGGTGGTGCAGCCAGCGGTGTCATCGGGCAGTTTGGCTGGAAGCACTCGGGCATCAGGGCCAGGGCTTCGCTGAACTGCTCTGCGTGTTCCGGCGGTGTGACGACTGCGTCGCCGATGATGTAGTCGGCCAGCCGAGTCTCACCCAGTGTGCCGATGTAGCCGATCCACGAGGCAATCACCGGCGCCGGGCGCAGGGCGCAGATACCAGGACGGGCATGGGTGGTGTAGCCGGTAAGGTCGACCAGGATATCTATCTGGTCGTCACGAATGAGCTTCGCCGCTTCCAGATCGTCCATGCGACTGATGACGGTGAAGTGGTCGGCAGCCTGGATCAGCTGGCGGCGCTCTTCATCATCGATCTCCGGCCCGTAAGCGTAGAGATGTGCCTCAAAGCGCTCCCGGTCATGGGCAGCAATGACCTGCGTAACCAGATGCGCCACAGGGTGATTGCGAAAGTCCGCCGACAGATAGCCGATGCGCAGACGGCCGGTATGTGGTTGCGCGACCGACGAAACCAACGGCTCCGCCGCCAGGGATGCCGCCCAGCGGGTGCGGCCGAACTTGCCGGCCAGTTCGCGCTGGGTTGCGGCGTCGATTTCTGGCCAGGCGAGCAGATTCAGTGGCTGGAACTCGCTGGTATCGCTTGTTGGCCGTGCGGCGAGAAAGTCGCTCATGGAGGGCTTCTGCGCGTCATCCCAGTCCGCCAGACTGCGGCGTAGGCCGAGGATGCGTCCAGTAACCTGGAAGTTGCCCGGCTGCAGGGCGAGGGCCGCCCGCAGGCACTCCAGGGCTTCGTGGACGCGTCCGGTCCTGTCGAGTATGTCTGCAAGGTTCAGATGGGCCTGGAGAAGTTTCGGATTGTGGGCAATGGCCGCACGGAAGTTCTCTTCGGCTCCGGCTTTGTCGCCGCTGATCGAGTCAAGCGCATGGCCAAGGTTGTTGTAGGCATTGGCGTAGCGAGGGTTAGCCGCGATTGCACGGCGATAGCATTCCAGCGCCTCGTTGCGCCGCTCCGCCTGGAAGCTGTTCTTCAGGATGTTGCCGAGATTGTTCCAGGCTCTATCCGCCTGAGGGTTCAGCGCGACCGCACGACGATAGGCGGACTCCGCCTCGGGAAGGCGGTGCATGGCTGCCAGCGTCAGTGCCAGGTTGGTATAGGCATCTGGGCTGTTGCCCGCTCTTGTGGCGGCCTTGAGGTATTTCTCTGCAGTTGGAAAATCATTGCTCAGGTAGCAGATCACTCCCGCATAGAGCAGGCCGCCCGCATGGTTGGGGGCGAGCTTCAGGAGTTTGCTGCGGCATAGCTCCAGTGCCTCGGTGAGCTGGTTGTTCTGGTATAGGGCAACGACTTGCGCGTAGGTGGTCTCGATCAGGTTGGCCGGGCGTTGCTGGCCGGTTCGATGGGGGATGTTTCTGTTTGAACGTTTCATTCCCGACTCTCTGATTCGAATTGCCTGCTGGAGGAGCACGACATGGGTTTTGGTGTCCGCTGCTCCCCAGATGTATAGGTGAGGGAGCGGCACGAAAAAGTGCGGTGGCCATTTTCGGCAGCAGAGTGCGTGAGTTCGTCGGTTGCTTCTGTAGGGGAGTACTGAAAGCGAGCTAGGAATTGGCTTTGGCCCAAGATCGAACCTGGGACCGCTTCCGTAAGGCTGTAATCCGCCATCACGACGGCGCAGGATGTTTCAGCGTGCAGGGAGGAACACATTGCAGGAGCGCGCCCCGCAGCCATCGCTACGGGGCGCTCACCATCAACTCAGGCTCAACGCCTGCGGCAATTCAGGCAGCGGCACCCAGACCTGCCCCTGCCAATCCAGCACGCTCAACTGCTGGCGCTCCCAGCGCAGCAGGCGGCGGCGCGGTTTCTCCGTAGCAGCGTCATTTCCCGCCCGCAGGCTTGGCACCACGGTCAGGGTGATCCACTGGCGGATGCAGCGGTTTTCCGGGTGGTGGAAGTAGATCAGCGAGGCGTACAGGCCGGATTCGCTGATCAGCTCCATTTCCTCGACCCGGCCGTGATCACCCTGGACCATCAGGCGACACCGCTGGTCGTCATCGAGATTGCGCGCGGCGCGTTCTTCCAGGAAAGCTGAGCTCATCTATGGCGAGTGTCTGCGGGCGTGCCGCACCGGGGACCTGAATGAGTGCCTGGCCCTGGTCGACACGAGCGAGGATGAAGTAGGTGCCATCGTTGGTTTCGGCGATGGCTGGCAGCGGGGTTTGCGCCAGGCGTTCCGGGCGTGTCCGTACGGCCCTGGTTTTCAGACCGAGCTTGGCCGCAGCCAGGAGCAACTGGTCATGACTGAACACGGAGGAACTGTCGGAGAACTCATGACGCAGTTGTTCGGGACTGGCGGCGATGCCATGAAATCGCGCCAGAGTAACCAGGCATTCAAGGCCGCTATCGAGTGGTGGGGGAGGAGCGTCCGAGCGTTCCGGAGCAGTCATTGCGGTACTTCCTGTCAGGGGGGGATTTGGATAGCGCTACCCCACTCAGGAAGTGTTCTTTGTTCAGCTTGCGTTCAGCAATGCTGGTGTAAGGCGATGGCTCTAAATCAGATGTTTCAGACGAACTGCCATTTCAAATCCTTACTCGCAGGGAATCGGGTCCTAATGCTTTCGGGGGAATGCAGGTTTGCTTCGGGCGGAGTCACCCGCTCCCTGCAGCAGCGAACCATGCCCACGATCGCGCTGCTACAGGGATCACCCTCCGCAGCAATGGCTGCGGGATCGCTCTCACTTGCAGAATGCAGCCAGGTCCTTGCTCATCTGGTCGAGGATCGCCGAAGGCTTACCATCCCCCCATCCCAACTGGACGCCCATCCTGTCGAGGCACGCGATGGCTGCCAAGGCGGAGGATTTCAGCGCAGGCTCAAGGCTGCCGGTGATCTTCACCTGCCCGAACGCTGTGGCGATGACGACTTGGCAGCTCTGGTAGAGGTCCGGCTCAAGCGCCTTGTTTTCGGGTTTGAGGGCTTCCTCGATATCGATTGAAGTGGGCTCGAGGAAGGTCATTTCCCATTGGTTTTCGATAAGCCAGCGGGGGAAATCCACGATGTTGAGGTACTTCTGCGTACGCACGCAGTTGGCGAGCTCGCCGAGGGCATCGCTGCCCTCATCACTGCCGAAGGGCGCGTCTTCATCACAGCAGTCGTAGTAGACGTCATCGGCAAAGTGGGCGACGAAGCGCGGGTGCGAGGTCAGGCGATGCAGCCCGACTTCCTCGTCGTCGAAGTAGCGGTGGCTGTCATAGTCGAAGGGGAAGTCGACATAACCCTTCGTCATCTTGCCCTGGGTGAGCTTCCGGGCCTGCGCCTCGCAGTCTTCCGGGGATGCAAATGCCTTGATCTGGTTGCGGCCGCTGGTGCCGCTCTTGCCGTAATTGAGCAGCAATTCGGAGCCCAGCGTTTCAACTCGCCAGAACTTGTCCGCTTTTTCTTCCGTGAATTTCAGTGACGCCTTCATCCTGACCTCGGGTGGTTTGCAGGTGAGGGATTATCTGGATTCCGTGTCGGATGGTCGAGCGCGTAGGGCGCATAACGCCCCAGGCGTTATCCGCCATCTGGTCGGCGGATAAAGCGTTCCGCTTTATGCGCCCTACGAGTGCAGCCGGGGCACATTGTAGGAGAGCGCCCCGCAGCCATCGCCGCGGGGCGCTCACCATCAACTCAGGCGCAACGCCTGCGGCAACTCCGGCAGTGGTACCCAGACCTGTCCCTGCCAATCGAGCACGCTCAGTTGCTCGCGCTCCCAATGCAACTGGCGACGGCGTGGGCCTTCAGTCGGCCCGCCGCCAGCTTCCGCCCGCAGGCTGGGCACCACTGTCTGGGTGATCCACTGGCGGATGCAGCGGTTTTCCGGGTGATAGAAGTGAATCAGCGTGGCGTACAAACCGGATTCACTGACCAACTCCACTTCCTCGGTGGGTTGGTACTCACCCAGGATCGAACGGCGACATAACTGGTCCGCGTCCAGGTTGTGTTCCAGACGTTCTTCCAGGTAGGCACGCATCAGCTTCGCCAGATCGCGTACGACGAACCACGGTTGCTCCTCGATCAGCAGGGCGCGCAGGCGGCGTTTGTGGCGGTAGAAAGTGGTGGGGAGGAATGGTGTTTGGGTTGTGGAAAGGGACATGGATTGGGCGTCCTATACGTAACGCTCCATGCTAACGGGCATGTATTCCGCCGCGAGGGTGTGTTCAGCACCATGTCGGCGGAAGGTAGGAGGTTATGCTGTTTTCTTCAATAAGGATGCTTCTGGGTTTGAGGTAAGAATCAGCTGTAGGATTTTATATTGATCATCTTGCTGTCGCACATTTGTGAGATGTCTTTTCTCGATCTTCTGATGTTGGCTTAGAATTTTTTGGTGTCACAGATCGAAGTTTTCAATGGCGTAGGCTTAGCGGGATTCCTAATGGAGGATTGACGTTTTCTTTCGGGTTTCTTAGAGGTTTTGAATTGTTTAAATTTATTGATTTTTTCAAAGTGAGGTTTGGTTGGTTCAATACGTTTGTATATGGGGGATGCTAGGAATAGTACGACGGATATTACCAGCAGGAGATATCCAAAATGTAGACTGTTTGTTGCGATTAAGTTCAATAGTTCTAGGCTGCTATCCAATGTTTCGTATTTGTGTTTTGCAATCCGGCATTCGGTGTAATGTGTCTTTAGTGTCTTGCAGTCGGTTTCTTTAATCGAAATCTCGGAGATCTCCTCGATTTCGTACGCTGATTTGTGTGCATCTATGTCTCGCTCATAAAGAAATGAGCCCGCTTGGAACATGGATATGAGAGATAGTCCAAATGCAAATACTGCTGCTTTGAAGAAGGCAGTATATCCGCTCTTGCATAATGCTTCGTTTAGGGTGTTGATTATTATCTTGGTAAGTGCATTTGTTTCTTTCATTTTATGGTCTTTGGTTGGGGGTTTTAGGGAGTTGAAAGCCTTTGTTCTGAGTAAGTCAGGTTGTATTGTCCTTTTAATACGAAGTCTCTTTCGGATCGGCCTGCATAAAGGATTTCCCTTCCACCAGAATCCCCTGTTCGCGCCCACAGACTTCCACCAGGAAATCCCACACCAGTCGCAGCCGCACCGAGCGGTGCAGTTCGCGCCGGGTACACATCCAGTATTCCCGTTCGATGAATTCCTCCGGCAGCACCGGCACCAGCCGCGGGTCGTGCAGGCCCATGTACTGCGGGAGGATGGCGATGCCGATGCCGGCCTGGGCGGCCTGTTGCTGGGCGACCACGCTGGTGCTGCGGAACACTACCTGCGGGTGGCGGCAGAAGCTGTGGTGGAACAGCAGTTCCTGGCTGAACAGCAGGTCGTCGACGTAGCCGATCCACGGGTGGCGGCTGAGGTCTTCGCGGTCGCGCAGGGGCGGGGCGTTTTCCAGGTAGGCGGGGCTGGCGAACAGGCTCAGGCGGTAGCTCGTCAGGCGGCGGCTGATCACCAGGTCGGCGCTCGGGCGCTCCAGGGTGATGGCGATGTCCGCCTCGCGGTTGGTGATGCTGACGAAGCGCGGCACCGACACCAGTTCCACTTCCAGGCCGGGGTAGCGCTGCATCAGCTCGCCCAGGCGCGGGGCGAGGAACATGGTGCCCAGGCCTTCGGTGACGCCGATGCGGATCTGCCCCAGCGGCGAGATGGCCTGGCTCATTTCCTCCTGGGCGAGGAGGGCGGTGTTTTCCATGGCCTCGGCGTGCTTGAGCAGCGCCTGGCCGGCCGGGGTGAGCTGGTAGCCGCCGGTGTGCTGGGCGAACAGCTGGGTGCCCAAGTCGCGCTCGATGCTCTCGATATGCCGCGCCACCGTGGCGTGGGTGGTGCCCAGGCGCTTGGCAGTGGTCAGCAGACGCCCGCTGCGGTGCAGCTCCAGGAAGTAGCGCAGGTCATTCCAGTCGAACATCTCGGCAGTCCTTGTTGTTAGAAAACGCACAGCAGCTGACTCGAAACGACTGTTCTTTTATCACGAACGAACGACTAGGCTCGGTCCTCAGATAAAAAGAACAAGCACGACGAGGTACTTCTCCATGCCCCAGGCACTGGATGCTTATGACTACCTGATCGTCGGCGCGGGCCCTGCCGGCTGCCTGCTGGCCAATCGCCTGTCCGCCGACCCTGCCAACCGCGTGCTGCTGCTCGAAGCCGGCGGCCCGGACAACTATCCCTGGATCCACATTCCCGTCGGTTACCTCTACTGCATCGGCAACCCGCGCACCGACTGGTGCTTCGACACCGAGAAGGTGCCGGGTCTGAACGGCCGCGCCATCAAGTACCCGCGCGGGCGCACCCTGGGCGGCTGCTCCTCGATCAACGGCATGATCTACATGCGTGGCCAGGCGCTGGACTACGACGGCTGGGCTGCCGAGGGCAACGCTGGCTGGGGCTGGAATGATCTGCTGCCGCTGTTCATGAAGATGGAGGACCACTTCGGCGGGTCGAGCGAGTTGCATGGCTCGGGCGGCGAATGGCGGGTGGAGAAGCAGCGGCTGTCGTGGACCATCCTCGATGCCTTCCGCGAGGCGGCAGCGCAGTCCGGCGTGCGCCCGGTGGACGACTTCAATGGCGGCGACAACGAAGGCTGCGGCTACTTCCAGGTGAACCAGCGTTCCGGCGTGCGCTGGAACGCCTCGAAGGCCTTCCTGCGGCCCATCGCCAACCGCCCCAATCTCACTGTGCTGACCAACGTGGAGGCCCTGCGCGTGCTGCTGGAAAACGGTCGCGCCGCCGGGCTGGAAGTGAACTGGCAGGGTGCGCGGCGCGAGCTGCGGGCCCGGCGTCAAGTGATTCTCTGCGCCGGTGCGATCAACACGCCGGTGCTGCTGCAACGCTCCGGCATCGGCCCGCGCGATCTGCTGGAGAAACACGGCGTCGGCGTGCGCCATGAGCTTTCCGGCGTCGGCGGCAACCTGCAGGACCACCTGCAGCTGCGCCTGATCTACCGCATGAACGGCGCGCCCTCGCTGAACCAGATCGCCTCGACGCTGTGGGGCAAGATGGGCATGGGCCTGGAGTACCTGCTCAAGCGCAGCGGCCCGCTGTCCATGGCGCCGAGCCAGCTGGGCGCGTTCGCCAAGTCCGACCCGAACCAGCGCTCGGCCAACCTCGAATACCACGTGCAGCCATTGTCGCTGGAGCGCTTCGGCGAGCCGCTGCACAGCTTCCCGGCGTTCACCGCTTCGGTGTGTGACCTGCGTCCGCTGAGTCGTGGCTCGGTGACGCTGCGCTCGCTGGACCCGCGCGACAAGCCGGTGATCCAGCCCAACTACCTGAGCCACCCGCAGGACCTGCGCGTGGCCGCCGACGCCATCCGCCTGACCCGTCGCATCGCCGCCGCGCCCGCGCTGGCGCGCTACCAGCCGGTGGAGTTCAAGCCCGGCCCGGACTACCAGACCGAGGAAGACCTGCACCGCGCCGCCGCCGAGATCGGCACCACCATCTTCCACCCGGCCGGCACCTGCCGCATGGGCCAGGGCGAGGGCGCGGTGGTGGACAGCCAGTTGCGCGTGCACGGTATTCCCGGCCTGCGTATCGCCGATGCCTCGATCATGCCCAGCCTGACCTCCGGCAACAGTTGCTCGCCGGTGCTGGTGATCGCGGAAAAGGCCGCGCAGATGATTTTGAGCGAACCCGCGCGTGGCGCGGAGGTCATCCCTTCCAGTGGGCGCACACAGGAGGAAGCTCCGGTGGCGTGACGGCGATCCCGTCTGCCCACTTTTTTATTTGGCGTGTAGCAAATCAACGGTATCGCGCGGTGTGAAAACCGTGGCAGTCGAGGCTGACAAAAACAAAAGCCCCCAGAAGGGGCGGGAGAGCCCGCAATGACCGATCCAGCAATCACGAGTGCGACACAGACCAGCTCCTATGAGCGGCCCGCGACCTCGCGTCGCGACGAGCGCAAGGTGATTTTCGCCTCGTCGCTCGGCACGGTGTTCGAGTGGTACGACTTCTTCCTCTACGGGTCGCTGGCGGCGATCATCGCCAAGCACTTCTTCGCCGGGGTCAACGACACCACCGCATTCATCTTCGCCCTGCTGGCGTTCGCCGCCGGTTTCCTCGTCCGCCCCTTCGGCGCGCTGGTGTTCGGCCGCCTGGGGGACATGATCGGGCGCAAGTACACCTTCCTCGTCACCATCCTGCTGATGGGCCTGTCGACCTTCGCGGTGGGCCTGCTGCCGGCCTACGCCACCATCGGCGTGGCCGCGCCGATCATCCTCATCGTGTTGCGCCTGCTGCAGGGCCTGGCGCTGGGCGGTGAGTACGGTGGCGCAGCGATCTATGTGGCCGAGCACGCGCCGGACCACAAGCGTGGCGCCTACACCAGTTGGATCCAGTGCACTGCCACCGCTGGCCTGCTGCTCTCGCTGGTGGTGATCTGGGGTTGCCGCCAGCTCACCGGCGCCGAGTTCGAAACCTGGGGCTGGCGCCTGCCGTTCCTGATCTCCATCGTGCTGCTGGGTATCTCCACCTGGATTCGCCTGTCGATGCACGAGTCGCCGGCGTTCCTGAAGATGAAGGCCGAGGGCAAGGTGAGCAAGTCGCCGCTCAAGGAGTCCTTCACCCACTGGGGCAACCTGAAGATCGTCCTGATCGCGCTGTTCAGCATCAACGCGGGCCAGGCGGTGACCTTCTACGCCGCGCAGTTCTACGTGATGTTCTTCCTCACCCAGGTGCTGAAGGTGGACCCGGCATTGTCCAACGGGCTGCTGATCATCTCCCTGGTGATCGGCGCGCCGCTGTTCGTGGTGATGGGCTGGCTGTCGGACAAGGTCGGCCGCAAGCCGGTGCTGATTACCGGCCTGCTGCTGGCCACGGTGCTGTACTTCCCGCTGTTCCAGGCGCTGACCCATTACGCCAACCCGCAGATCGATGCGGCCACGCGCCAGGCGCCGGTCACCGTGATGGCAGACCCGGCCACCTGCACCTTCCAGTTCGACCCGGTGGGCAAGGCCAAATTCGACAGCGCCTGCGACAAGGCCAAGACCCTGCTGGTGAAGGGCGGCGTGCCCTATAGCACGGTGGCCGCGCCGGCCGGCAGCGAGCTGGTGGTGACGGTGGGCGAGAAGCGCCTCGAGGGCTTCGACGCCGCCGCGCTGGGCGCTGCGGTGAAGGATGCCGGCTACCCGACCGTGGCCGACTCTTCGCTGGTGAACCGGCCGATGGTGGTGGCGATCATCGTCGCGCTGATCTTCATCGCCACCTGCTGCTACGGCCCGCTGGCGGCGCTGATGGTCGAGCTGTTCCCGACGCGCATCCGCTACACCTCGCTGTCGCTGCCGTACCACATCGGCAACGGCTGGTTCGGCGGACTGCTGCCGACCATCTCGTTCGCGCTGGTGGTGTACACCGGCAACATCTTCTACGGCCTGTGGTACCCGGTGCTGATCACGGCGATGAGCCTGGTCTGCTCGCTGCTGTTCCTGAAGGAGACCAAGGACAACGACATCCACGCGGATTGATCCCCGGCTGAGGTGAAAGGGCCCGGCTGGTTGCCGGGCTTTTTCATGTTTGTCGCCAGCGCGGGAGTCCTGCGTGGCATCGGCTGCGGCTTCGCCTTAGGATGCCGTGCCCGGTACACCGCCGGATCACTCAAGGAGCGAATACGATCATGGCCATCAAGAACGAAAAGCTGAGTCAGTACACCTTCCTCGACGAGATGCAGCGCGACAGCTACTTCCCGCCGCATCTGGTCGCCAAGGGCCAGCAACTGCTGGTGGCGCTGTGCGAGACCATCGAGGCGCAGGCACCGGCGGACCTGGATGCGCTGTACGCGCTGACCCATGAAACCACCCTGGCCTTCAATGCACTGGGCGAGGAGTTCGAGGACCAGGGCAGCGAGATCGAGACCGCCGCTCGCGACAATATCGGCGGGGATGTCGCCTTCATCGCCGAGGCCTATGGCTTCGATGCCGATATCGAGGAACTGATCGCGCCACGCGAGTGGTAGATCGTTCGAGCTTCCGTGAAATGACGAAGGCCCGGCTTGAAGCCGGGCCTTTTCATTGGGAAGCCGGAGTCCGCCTGTAGGAGCTGGGTAGTTCGCGGGCTGGGAGGGAGGCACCTTGTAGGATGGGTGGAGCGCAGCGATACCCATGCTGTCGGAGCGCCGGAGTCGATGGGTATCGCTGCGCTCCACGCCATCCTGCGTTCGAGGTTTTTCCCGATATCGATGGGTGCGAGAAGAAAAACAAAAGGCGCCCGAAGGCGCCCTTTGTGGCAAGCAGCGGTGATCAGCGGAACGCCGGCACTACGTGCTTGATGAAGAGTTCCAGCGACTTCTTCTTCTGCTCATACGGCAGGCTGTTGTCGGCCCAGAAGCTGAACTCGTCCACGCCCAGTTCCTGGTAGTGGCGGATGCGCGCGATGATTTCTTCCGGGGTGCCGATCATGGTGTTCTTGCGGATGTTCTCCAGCTCGAACTCCGGGCGCTCCTTGAACTTCTCCTCGGGGCTGGGCGGCAGCAGGCCGTTGACCGGGGTCTGCTTGTTGCCGAACCAGGCGTCGAAGGTGCGGTAGAAGCGCGAGATAGCCTCGGCGCCGACCTTCCAGCCTTCCGGATCGTCGGCGGTGTGCACGTGGGTGTGGCGCAGCACCATCAGTTGCGGGCGCGGCACATCCGGGTTGTTGGCCAGGGCAGCCTCGAACTTGTTCTTCAGGTCGACGACTTCCTCGTCGCCCTTCATCAGCGGTGTGACCATCACGTTGCAGCCGTTGGCCACCGCGAAGTTGTGCGAGTCCGGGTCGCGGGCAGCAATCCACATCGGCGGGGTCGGCTTCTGGATCGGGCGCGGCGAGGAGGTGGAGGTGGGGAACTTCCAGATCTCGCCTTCGTGGGCGACATCGCCCTGCCACAGTGCCTTCACCACCGGGACCATCTCGCGCAGGTACTTGCCGCCGTCGCCGGCCGGCATGCCGTTGGCCATGCGGTCGAACTCGTACTGGTAGGCGCCGCGCGCCAGGCCCACTTCCATGCGGCCGTTGCTGATCACGTCGAGCAGGGCGCATTCGCCCGCCACGCGGATGGGGTGCCAGAAGGGCGCGATGATGGTGCCGGCGCCCAGGCGGATGGTTTGGGTGCGCGCGGCGAGATAGGCCAGCAGCGGCATCGGGCTCGGCGAGATGGTGTACTCCATGGAGTGGTGCTCGCCGATCCAGACGGTGGAGAAGCCACCGGCCTCGGCCATCAGCGTCAGCTCGGTGAGCTCTTCGAACAGCTGGCGGTGGCTGGGCTGGTCGTCGTAGCGCTCCATGTGCACGAACAGGGAAAACTTCATATCGCTTACCTCGAACCTTTCTTGTATCCGGCGCGGCAGCCGGCGGGAGATGCGCAGGCACGCATCGCTGCTTTTCGGCGGTCAGGCGCGGCGGCGGGATGAGTGGCCGTTTTCCGCGCTAGGGAATCCGTTGCATATTGGTATACCATAATACGGGATGTCTGCAAGGCGTTTCTGCCGCGAGCAGACCAAGGGAGTAGGGATGAACCTCAAACAAAAACTGATCCTCGCCTTTTCCGCCATCGCCAGCCTGCCGGTGATCCTCGTCGCCGTGCTGGTGATCCTCAACCTGCGCGGCGAGGCGCGGGAAAGCTTCATCGACGGCAGTAGCCGGGAGATCCGCCAGGTCGAGAACGCCATGCAGATATTCTTCGACGGCATCACCCAGAACGTCGAATACCTCGCCGGCCATCCCCAGCTGACGGCCATCGACAGCAGTCTCAAGCAGTACATCGGTGCCGACGCCGCGCAGCACCCGACCGGGGAGCTGGACAAGCGCGTGTTCGACCTCTTCACCGGCCTGGCGCAGAGCCACCCGGACTACGCCTACGTCTCCCTGGGCACCCGCGAGGGCGGCTACAGCTTCTGGCCGGGCGACGCCAAGCTGGCCAACTACGACCCGCGCACCCGCCCCTGGTACCAGGCAGCCATGGCCCAGCCGGGCAAGACCCTGCGCACCAAAGCCTACTACTGGGCCGCGGACAAGGTGGTGCTGGTAAGCAGCGTGCGCACCTTCGCCAACCAGTTCGGCCCGCAGGGCGGGGTGGTCAATATCGACGTCTCGCTCAAGCGCCTGACCGATATCGTCAAGGCTATCCGCCTGGGCGAATCCGGCTACCTGATGCTGATGGAAGGCGACGGCACCATCCTGGTCGACCCGCACAACCCGGAGAACAACTTCAAACAGCTGGGCGAGCTGGGCGGCGATTTCCAGCGCCTGGCCAGTGCGCAGAAAGGGCTGGTGGAAGTGACTATCGGCGGCGAGCCCTACCTCGCCAACGTCTGGCCGTCCGAGACCCTGGGCTGGCGCTTCGTCGGGCTGATCAAGGAAAGCGAGGTGATGAGCAAGGCGACACGCCTGACCTGGGGCATCGCCCTGGTGGCGGTGATTATCGCGCTGGTGTTCGCCGGCCTCGGCTCGCTGTTTGCCGGGCTGGTGGTGCGCCCGGTGCGCGCGGTGGCAGCAGGCCTGGAAGGCATCGCCCAGGGCGACGGTGATCTCACGGGCCGTCTTGCCGTGCGTGGCCGCGACGAGACGGCGCAACTGGCCGGCTGGTTCAACCAGTTCCTCGATGCGATCCGCCGGTTGGTGCAGAGCATCGGCACCGCCGCCGGCAGCATCCACCAGAGCTCGGGCAGCAGCCGCGAAACCTCCCAGGCGCTGGCCGATACCGCCGCGCGTCAGCGTGAGGCGGTGGACATGGTCTCCACCGCATTCAACGAGATGGTGATGACCGCCAACGAGGTCGCGCGCTCCTGCAGCCAGGCGGCGGAATCCGCCGACAGCGGCCAGCGCCAGGCCCACGATGGCCAACTGCAGATCGACGAGGCGGTGGACAGCGTGGGTCGTCTGAGCGACGAGATTGCCCACTCGGCCGACGCCATGCGCCAGTTGGAGCAGGACAGCAACGACATCCAGTCGATCCTCGGGACCATCCGCTCCATCGCCGAGCAGACCAACCTGCTGGCACTCAACGCGGCCATCGAGGCGGCGCGGGCGGGCGACCAGGGCCGGGGTTTTGCCGTGGTGGCCGACGAGGTGCGCGCGCTGGCGCGGCGCACGGCGGAATCCACCGGCGAGATCGACAACCTGCTCGGCACCCTGGCCCGCCGCACCCATGACACCGGGCGACAGATGCAGTCGAGCCTGGAGGCGTCGCAGCGCACTGTCGGTTCGATCCGCGAGGCGCGCGCGTGCTTCGGGGCGATCCGCGAATCGGTGGACGTGATCCGCGACATGAACGCCCAGATCGCCACCGCTGCCGAGGAACAGCACCAGGTGGCGGAAGAGATCAACCGGCACATCAGCCAGATCCACCGCGACGCCCAGGAAGTCGCTAGCCTGGCGGACGCCACGCGGGGCGATGCGCAGACCCTGAGCGGGCTGTCGGACGAGCTGAACCGCCTGGTGTCGCGGTTCAGGACTTGATGGGGAAAAGGGGCTCGCGAAGGCGGGCCCTTTTTCTTTGTGTGCGAGAACGGTGTTCCCCTGTAGGAGCGGGCCATGCCCGCGATCGCGCCCATGGCGCGCTCCTACAGTCCGCGCGCCGGGTCGATGGGTATAGCTGCGCTCCACGCCATCCTACGGACGTGCCTCATGGCAATCGTAGGGCGCATAACGCGCCAGCGTTATCCGCCGACGCAACGGCGGATAACCTGTTCCAGGTTATTCGCCCTACGGTCCTGATCGATGGGTATCGCTGCGCTCCACGCCATCCTACGTTTACGTCTCATGGTGGCTCCGCCGCTGGCGGAGTTGGAGCGCATCAGGACCAATCAGCGGGCCAAAGAAAAGCCCCTTCTCACTCCCGCAAGAAGGGGCCTGCGCCGGACGGCGAAAGATCAGGCGGTCAGGCGAAAGCCTGCAGCGCGCCCATCTTTCCGCGGCAGTAAATCATCGGGGTGATCTGCTGGTCCGGCACGATCAGGTTCTTCACCGCACCGACCAGGATGGCGTGGTCACCGCCTTCGTATTCGCGCCACAGTTCGCATTCGATGATGGCGGTGGCATTTTCCAGCAGGGGGTTGCCGCGTTCGCTCAGGGTCCATTCGATGCCCTGGGCCTTGTCCTTGCCCTTGCTGGCGAAGGCATAGGCCTCGCCCTTCTGGTCGGCGGAGAGCAAGTGGATGGCGAAGTGCTTGCGGCGGATCAGCACCGGGTAGGAGTCGGAGCTGTAGTTGGGGCAGAACAGCACCAGTGCCGGGTCCATCGACAGGGAGCTGAAGGCACTCGCGGTGAGGCCGACCACCTGGCCATCGTCGTCCATCGTGGTGATGACGGTGACGCCGGACGGGAAAGAGCCCATGACTTGTTTGTAGGCAGCGTGGTCGATCATTGCGAGTACCTGTCTTGTGAGCCGGCCATCGGGAGTGGTCGTTTCGTCTGATGGTATACCGTAATACTTCGAAAGCAAGCCCTTTCTTTTCCCGATGGATGGACGGTGAAAGGCCGACTGTCGGCTGGAGGCTACGGAATACGGGGCTTTCGCCGATAGGGTGAGTGTCCGCCAGACACCCCGCTGGCTACCATTCGACCAACGGTTACTCAGAAATACCTTGCCTGGTATTTGGAATACCATAATATTGCCTCCGTCACCGCAGCGCCGTTTCTGCCCGATTCAGGGCGCCGGATGACCTGACCTTACAAAGACAATAAGCAAGGCAAAAACGATGTCCGATACTCCGCTGATCGAGAACCATACCGTCGATTACGTGCCGCCGGCCGAGCGTCATGGGCGCTCCCGTGACCTGTTCACGCTGTGGTTCAGCACCAACATCGCACCGCTGCCGGTGGTCACCGGCGCGATGGCGGTGCAGGTGTTCCATCTCGACCTGCTCTGGGGGCTGATCGCCATTGTCCTGGGGCACATGTTCGGCGGCGTGTTCCTCGCCCTGGCGTCGGCGCAGGGCCCGCAGATGGGCATCCCGCAGATGGTCCAGAGCCGGGGCCAGTTCGGTCGTTACGGCGCCTTGCTGATCGTGTTCTTCACCGCGCTGATCTACGTCGGCTTCTTCATTTCCAACATCGTCCTGGCGGGCAAATCAATCCAGGGCCTGGTGCCGGCGACCCCGACGCCCGTGGCGATCATCCTCGGCGCACTCAGTGCCACCGCCATCGGCGTGATCGGCTATCGCTTCATCCACACCCTCAACCGTATCGGCACCTGGGTGATGGGCGGCGCACTGCTGCTGGGCTTCGTCATCATGCTCGGCGGCGACCTGCCGGCGAACTTCCTCTCCCGCGGCGCCTTCAACCTGTCCGGCTTCCTGGCCACCCTGTGCCTGGGCATCATCTGGCAGATCAGCTTCGCGCCCTACACCTCGGACTACTCGCGCTACCTGCCGGCCAGCGTCGGTATCGGCAAGCCGTTCCTGGCGACCTTCGCCGGCGCGGTGGCGGGCACCAGCCTGTCGTTCAGCTTCGGTGCCGTCGCCGTGCTGGCGACCCCGGAGGGCACCGACGCGATGGTCGCGGTCAAGCAGGCCACCGGTATGTTCGGCCCGGTGCTGATGCTGCTGTTCCTGCTCAACATCATCAGCCACAACGCGCTGAATCTTTACGGCGCGGTGCTCTCCATCGTCACCTCGATCCAGACCTTCGCCGGCAGCTGGACGCCCAGCGTGCGGGTGCGCGTGGTGCTGTCTTCGGTGGTGCTGGCGGGCAGTTGCCTGATGGCGCTGGGCGCCTCGGCCAACTTCATCTCGCAGTTCATCGGCCTGATCCTGGCGATGCTGATCGTGCTGGTGCCCTGGGCCTCGATCAACCTGATCGACTTCTACCTGATCAAGCGCGGCCGCTACGACATCAACTCGATCTTCCGTCGTGACGGCGGCGTGTACGGGCGCTTCAACCCGCACGCGATCATTGCCTACTTCATCGGCATCATCGTGCAGCTGCCGTTCGCCAATACCTCGCTGTTCGTCGGCCCGTACGCCAACTACATCGACGGGGTGGACCTGTCGTGGCTGGTCGGCCTGCTGGTGACCGTCCCGCTGTACTACTGCCTGGCCACCCGCGGCCAGGCCCGCGAAGTCGCCCAGCCGGTGGCGCTGGGGATCGCGGAATAAGGTTTCGACCTGGGTTTTACACTCTCTGCCCTGCCGGGTTTCGGTGGGGCTTTTTTTTTGCCTGTGCGGTATAGCGCCTGATCCGCTATCGACTGCCTGGGCGTTGGTATTTCTGCGCCGCGTCGGAGTGCGCGCTGAGCCTGTGGTTTCGCCCCCTCGGGCGACCTACTTTGGCAAACGCCCCAAAGTAGGCAAAGGTCTTGCCCCGGACATCCGGTTTTTCGCTTAGGCGAAAAATTCCCTCGTTGAAGCGCAGTTTCAGGGGCACGCGCTGACGGGCCATCCCTGGCCCGACAGCGCTCTCGCGACATCCATGTCGCTCAACCCCTGAAACTGCGCTTCAACGAGGCCTCCTGAACGGGGCAGTCGGCGCGTGTGGATACTTCTCTGGAAGCCTCATTAAAGCCAGAGCCAGAGCCAGAGCCAGAGCCAGAGCGGTACTGAGCGGGCCATGCCCGCGATCCGTCGGCAGGGCCGACGGCAATCCCGCTCGCCCATGGCCGGGGCCTTACCCCTCGAACCCCTCGACGATGACGATATCCGCCTTCGCCACGCCCTGCCGGTGCGCGCAGGCTTCCTGGTATTCCGCCGAGCGGTAGCAGGCCACCGCCTGCTCATAGGAATCGAACTCGATCACCACGCTACGCTGAGGAGTAGGGCGCCCCTCGAGGGCCTCTGAACGGCCGCCACGGGCGAGGAACTTGCCGCCGTACCTGGCGAAGGCCGCCGGGGCGCGGCGGGTGTATTCGCTGTATTGCTCCGGGTCGGTGATATCGACGTGAGCGATCCAGTAAGCCTTCATGTTCACCTCTGCTTGCTGCTGTTTCGGATAAGAAATGTATTATGGTATACCAGATTTTTTCATCCACGATCCAGCCGAGTACCGCACCATGCCGTTCGACCGCATCGAAGACATCATCGAAGACTACCGCCAGGGCAAGATGGTGCTCCTGGTCGACGACGAAGACCGTGAAAACGAGGGCGACCTGCTGCTCGCTGCCGAGCGCTGCACGCCCGAGGCGATCAACTTCATGGCCCGTGAGGCGCGCGGGCTGATCTGCCTGACGCTGACCGACGAGCACTGCGCCCGCCTGGGCCTGGAGCAGATGGTGCCGGCCAACGGCAGCGCCTATTCCACCGCCTTCACCGTGTCCATCGAGGCGGCCACCGGCGTTTCCACCGGCATCTCCGCCGCCGACCGCTCGCACACCGTGATCACCGCCGTGCAGCCGGGCGCCCGCGCCGAGGACCTGGTGCAGCCCGGCCACATCTTCCCCCTGCGCGCCCGCGAAGGCGGCGTGCTGACCCGCGCCGGCCACACCGAGGCGGGCTGTGACCTGGCGCGCCTGGCGGGGCTGACCCCGGCCTCGGTGATCGTCGAAGTCATGAACGACGATGGCAGCATGGCCCGGCGCCCGGACCTGGAAGCCTTCGCCAAGCGCCACGGCATCCGCATCGGTACCATTGCCGACCTGATCCACTACCGCCTGAGCAACGAGCACACCGTCGCTCGCATCGGCGAGAGCGAGTTGCCCACCGTGCACGTCACCTTCCGCCTGGTCACCTACGAGGACCGCATCGAAGGCGGCGTGCACATGGCCATGGTGATGGGCGACATCAAGCGCGACGAGCCAACCCTGGTGCGCGTGCACGTGATCGACCCGCTGCGCGACCTGGTCGGCGCCGAGTACACCGGGCCGAAGAACTGGACCCTCTGGGCCGCCCTGCAGAAGGTCGCCGAGGTCGGTCACGGCGTGGTCGTGGTGCTGGCCAACAACGAATCCTCCCAGGCACTACTGGCTCGCGTGCCGCAGCTCACCCAGGCGCCGCGGCAGTTCACCCGCTCGCAGTCGCGCATCTATTCCGAGGTCGGCACTGGCGCGCAGATCCTGCAGGACATCGGCGTCGGCAAGATCCGCCACCTGGGTGCGCCGCTGAAGTACGCCGGGCTCACCGGCTACGACCTGGAAGTGGTGGAGACGCTGCCTTTCGAAGGCTGATCCGTTCGTCCGCTCGCCGTGCTGGCTTTTCGCCAGGAAAATTCAGCACGGTGAGGGTGAAAAAAGATTTCCTTTTCAATCAACCACCTGCGCAACACGAGGAACGACGGGGTGTTCACCCAAGCTTCGCTGCCACGATGGCCGGTGTCGCCGGGGACTTGCGGAAAGTTTGGAATACCATAATATGACATTCCGTAGGCCTTACAATTTCTGCCAGTCAGCGTGCCACTCCATCGCAACCTGACGACGCTACGGCCACCTGCTCCAGACAGGCGTTCCACGAAGACCGCCGTGAACAATCACAACAATGAGGGCAAGCAAGATGGTGTTCAAAAAACGTGCGATCGCGGTCCTGACCGCTGCATTCCTCGGCGCAACCGGCACCGCTGCCTTCGGCGCCGACAGCCTCAGCTTCGTCAGCTGGGGTGGCACTACCCAGGATGCGCAGAAGCAGGCCTGGGCCGAACCCTTCAGCCAGTCCACCGGCATCCCCGTGGTGCAGGACGGTCCCACCGACTACGGCAAGCTCAAGGCCATGGTGGAGAGCGGCAACGTCCAGTGGGACGTGGTCGACGTCGAAGCCGACTTCGCCCTGCGCGCTGCCGCCGAAGGCCTGCTGGAACCCCTGGACTTCAACACCATCAAGCGCGACCGCATCGACCCGCGTTTCGTCTCCGACCACGGCGTCGGCTCCTTCTACTTCTCCTTCGTGCTCGGCTACAACCAGGGCAAGGTCGGCGGCAAGCAGCCGCAGGACTGGTCGGCGCTGTTCGACACCGCCACCTATCCGGGCAAGCGCGCGCTGTACAAGTGGCCGAGCCCCGGCGTGCTGGAACTGGCCCTGCTGGCCGACGGCGTGGCCAAGGACAAGCTCTACCCGCTGGACCTGGACCGCGCCTTCAAGAAACTCGACACCATCAAGAAGGACATCGTCTGGTGGGGCGGCGGCGCTCAGTCGCAGCAATTGCTGGCCTCCGGCGAGGCGACCCTCGGCCAGTTCTGGAACGGACGCATCTACGCCCTGCAGCAGGACGGCGCGCCGGTGGGCGTGAGCTGGAAGCAGAACCTGGTCATGGCCGATTTCCTCGTGGTGCCCAAGGGCGCGAAGAACAAGGACGCGGCGATGAAGTTCCTGGCCAACTCCAGCAGCGCCAAGGGCCAGGCCGACTTCGCCAATCTGACCGCCTACGCCCCGGTGAACCTGGACAGCGTCGGCCAGCTCAAGGCTGACCTCGCGCCGAATCTGCCCACCGCCTATGCGCAGGAGCAGATCACCCTCGACTACGCCTACTGGGCGAAGAACGGCCCGGCGATCGCCGCACGGTGGAACGAATGGCTGGTCAAGTGAAAATGGCTGTGATGCAGCCGGGCCAGGCCGCCGGGGGCGCCAAGCGCGCCGCCGGATCGCCGGCCCCGAAGGCAGAACCCATGCGACAGGATGAAATGCTCACCCACCGCTGGCGGGGTTTCCGCAACCTGCTGCCGGCGCTGCTGTTCCTCGGCCTGTTCTTCCTCGCCCCGCTGATCGGCCTGCTGCTGCGCGGCGTGCTGGAGCCGACTCTGGGTCTGGACAACTACGCCCAGCTGTTCGCCAACTCGGCCTATTCGCGGGTGCTGTTCAACACCTTCGCGGTCGGCGCGCTGGTCACCCTGATCAGCCTGCTGCTGGGCTTCCCGCTGGCCTGGGCGATCACCCTGGTCCCGCGCGGCTGGGGGCGCATGCTGCTGAACATCGTGCTGCTGTCGATGTGGACCAGCCTGCTGGCCCGCACCTACTCCTGGCTGGTGCTGCTGCAGGCCTCGGGGGTGATCAACAAGGCGCTGATGGCGCTGGGCATCATCGACCAGCCGCTGGAACTGGTGCACAACCTCACCGGCGTGGTGATCGGCATGAGCTACATCATGATCCCGTTCATCGTGCTGCCGCTGCAGGCGACTATGGCCGCCATCGACCCGATGGTGCTGCAGGCCGGTTCGATCTGCGGCGCCAGCCCCTGGACCAACTTCTTCCGGGTATTCATCCCGCTGTGTCGGCCGGGTCTGTTCTCCGGCGGCCTGATGGTCTTCGTCATGTCCCTGGGTTACTACGTCACCCCGGCGCTGCTGGGCGGGGCACAGAACATGATGCTGCCGGAGTTCATCGTCCAGCAGGTGCAATCCTTCCTCAACTGGGGTCTGGCCAGCGCCGCCGCCGCGCTGCTGATCGCCATCACCCTGGTGCTGTTCTACCTCTACCTGAAGCTGCAGCCGGAATCCCCGGTGGCTTCCAGTAGCGCGAGGTAAGCCATGCTGCTCTCACCCAATGCCATGAGCCGGCGCATGCGCGTCGGCCTCTACCTCACGACCGGCACCATCGCGGCTTTCCTGCTGCTGCCCATCGTGTTCATCGTCCTGCTGTCGTTCGGTTCCTCGCAGTGGCTGGTGTTCCCGCCGCCGGGCTGGACGCTGAAGTGGTACGGCCAGTTCTTCTCCAACCCCGAGTGGATGAGCGCAGCGTTCGCCAGCCTGAAGGTGGCGATCCTCACCACCCTCTGCTCGGTCGCCCTGGGCCTGCCCACCGCCTTCGCCCTGGTGCGCGGCAAGTTCCCCGGCCGCGAGCTGCTCTACGGGCTGTTCACCCTGCCGATGATCGTGCCGCTGGTGATCATCGCGGTGGCGGTGTACGCGCTGTTCCTCAAGCTCGGCTACACCGGCACGCTGTTCTCCTTCGTGGTCAGCCACGTGATAGTCGCGCTGCCGTTCACCATCATCTCGATCATCAACTCGCTGAAGCTGTTCGACCAGTCCATCGAGGACGCCGCGGTTATCTGCGGGGCGTCGCGCCTGCAGGCGGTGATGAAGGTGACCTTCCCGGCGATCCGCCCCGGCATGGTCGCCGGCGCGCTGTTCGCCTTCCTGGTCTCCTGGGATGAAGTGGTGCTGAGCGTGATGATGGCCAGCCCGACCCTGCAGACCCTGCCCGTGAAAATGTGGACCACCCTGCGCCAGGACCTGACCCCGGTGATCGCCGTCGCTTCGACGCTGCTGATCGGCCTGTCGGTGCTGGTGATGGTGATCGCCGCCGCCCTGCGCCGGCGCAACGAAATCCGCGCCTGAGCGCCGAGGTAAATGCCATGAGTGCCGTGATCCAAGAATCCCGCGAGCAGAAGACCCTGGTCAGCCTGCGCAACCTGAACAAGTTCTATGGCGACTTCACCGCCGTGGACAACATTTCCCTCGACATCCAGGACGGCGAATTCCTCACCTTCCTCGGCTCCAGCGGCTCGGGCAAGAGCACCACGCTGTCGATGCTGGCCGGCTTCGAGACGCCCAGCAGCGGCGAAATCCTGGTCGAAGGCCAGTCGCTGGTGAACGTGCCGCCGCACAAGCGTGACATCGGCATGGTGTTCCAGCGTTATTCGCTGTTCCCGCATCTCTCGGTGCGCGACAACATCGGCTTCCCGCTGGACATCCGCAAGCAGAAGGGCGCCGAGCGCGACCGTCGCGTCGACGCCATGCTCAAGCTGGTGCAGCTGGACAAGTTCGCCCACCGCCGCCCGGCGCAGCTTTCCGGCGGCCAGCAGCAACGCGTCGCCATTGCCCGCGCGCTGGTCTACGAACCGCGCATCCTGCTGATGGACGAGCCCCTCGGCGCGCTGGACAAGAAACTGCGCGAAGACCTGCAGGACGAACTGCGCCACCTGCACCGTCGCCTGGGCATCACCATCGTCTACGTCACCCATGACCAGGAAGAAGCCATGCGCCTGTCCCAGCGCATCGCCATCTTCAGCCACGGCAAGATCGTCGGCCTGGGCAGCGGCTACGACCTCTACCAGAACCCGCCGAATGCCTTCGTGGCCTCGTTCCTCGGCAACTCCAACTTCCTCCGCGCCCGTGCCCACGGCAACGCCGCGGCGGAGTTCGAAGGCCGCGCATTGGCCATCCGCCCGACCGCGAACCTGCGCGAAGGCCAGGACATCCTGCTGATGGTGCGCCCGGAAAAAGCTCAGGTGCTGAGCCCTGCTCAAGCCGCTGCCACACCGCTGGCGGCAGGCTGGAACGAAATCCCGGCGAAAGTGGCCGAGACGGTGTTCCTCGGCGAGAGCCTGACCTGCAGCGTGGTCACCGCCAGCGGTGCGATCCTGACGCTGAAGGAGCTTTCCGGCAACACCCAGCCGCTGGCCCCCGGCAGCGAAGTCCGCGTGCGCTGGGCCGCCGCCGATGCGTGCGTGTATGACCAGTGGAACGAGAGCGACCTGACCAAGGGCGCGCACTGATTCGGTTCTGACGATTCATCCCTTGAACCCCCGGTTTCCCTCGTGGAGCCGGGGGCTTTTTTTGCTTGGGTTTTTTGCGGGTGCCGATGGCGTCGGTATCGGCCGTCGGCCCTGCCGACGGATTGCGTGCGCGGCACGCTCCTACAGGTTGGAGTCGGGTGACGGGGTTCGTTGTTCGCCGCAGCGTTGGGTATCAACGAATGAAGTGCACCTTGCCGGTGTCGTCATTGCCCATGTAGATGCCGTAGACGCCGGCCTGGCGCTCCTCGATGTAGCGTTCGAGGATCTGCCGGATCGCCGGGTAGTAGATGCATTCCCAGGGGATATCTTCCGGGGCGAAGAATTTCACCTGCAGGGTCTCGGGGCCGTGCTCGCCGGTTTCCTCGATCACGCTGGCGCGGAAGATGATGTAGACCTCGCTGATCTTCGGCACGCTGAAGATGGAGTAGGGCGAGACGATGTCGGCGCGTACGCCGGTTTCTTCCCAGACTTCGCGCAGGGCTGCCTGTTCGGTGGTTTCGCCGTTTTCCATGAAACCGGCCGGCAGCGTCCAGGTGCCTGGGCGCGGCGGGATGCCGCGCTGGCAGAGCAGGTACTTGCCGTCGCGCTCGATGATGCAGCCGGCAATGACCTTGGGGTTCTCGTAGTGGATGTAACCGCAGCCCGCGCAGATCAGGCGCTCATGGGTATCCCCCGGCGGGCACTGGCGGCTGAGGCCGCCACTGCCGCAAGCGGGACAGAAGCGCGGGGCGGGCATGGCGTCAGCGGCCTATGCGCGGCTCTTTGAGCGCGATGGGGGTGGCGATGTCGCGCACGTTGCCGGCGCCGTCCTGCTTGGAGCGCAGGTAGTCCAGGGCGACCTTGGCGGCGGCGCGGACGTGGTCGACCGAGGCCTGGTGAGCCGCGACCGGGTCGCCGCTCTTGATCGCCTCGACCATGCGCTCCATTTCCTGGTTGCTGGCGGCGCGGCGGTTTTCCTGGGACACGGAGGTGGCCCGCAGGTAGCTGATGCGCGCCTGCAGCTGGCGCAGCTGGGTGGCGGCGGTGCGGTTGCCCGAGCCTTCGAGCAGCACGTCGTAGAAGCCCTGCACCGATTCGATCACCTGCTGCAGCTCGCCGTCTTCCAGCGCCTGGCGGTTCTCTTCCAGCGCGCGCTCCAGGTTGCGGATGTCGCGGGCCTTGGCGTTCAAGGTGAAGAGCTGGACGATCAGGCCTTCGAGCACGCAGCGCAGCTCGTAGATGTCGACCGCGTCTTCCAGGGTGATGATGGCGACGCGCGGACCCTTGGCATCGGCGAACTCCACCAGGCCCTCGGACTCCAGGTGGCGCAGGGCCTCGCGCACCGAAGTGCGGCTGACGCCCAGGCGATCGCACAGATCGCGCTCCACCAGGCGGTCGCCCGGCAGCAGCTGGAAGTTGAGGATGGCGCCGCGCAGCTTGTCGAGGACGATTTCGCGCAGGGTGACGGGGTTGCGATTGACCTTGAAGCTATCGTCGAGTGGCAAGCGTTTCATGGGGTCCGCTCTGTGTTCTGGCTGTCCATAGGAAGAACGATGGAGCACCTTCGGGCGCTCCATCGTCAAGTCGGGCCAGCAATCAACCACGTTCCTCGGCGTCGGCCTCGGCGAAGGCTTCGCGGGCGAGGCGGAAACTGTCCACCGCCGCGGGAACCCCGCAATAGATGCCGACCTGCAGGAGGATCTCGCGGATCTGCTCGCGGGATAACCCGTTACGCAGAGCGCCGCGCACGTGCAGCTTGAGTTCGTGGGGGCGGTTGAGTGCCGAAATCATCGCCAAGTTTATCATGCTGCGTTCCTTGAGCGATAAGCCGTCCCGGCCCCAGACGTGGCCCCAGCAGTACTCGGTGACCATCTCCTGGAGCGGGCGGGTGAAGTCGTCGGCGTTCTGGATCGACTTGTTCACGTAGGCTCCGCCCAGCACCTGGGTGCGGATCGCCAGGCCTTTCTCGTATTTCTCGTTGCTCATCTCGTACTCCTCGCTCTCCCTGTCGGAGCGGGCCGCTTTTTAGAGAAGCCTTGTGGGCGCGCTCCTACAGGGTGCAACCCAGCCTGGCGGCGGGGACGTAAAATTAAAAAAGGCCGCTGCCGAGGGTGATGGCGAGCGGCCTTGGAAAGCGTCAGCTGGCTATCTCCGGCAGCGCGCCGAGCTTGCCGCGGTGATAGACCATCGGGGTGACCTCCTGCTCCGGCAGGATCAGGTTCTTCACCGCGCCGACGATGATTGCGTGATCACCGCCGTCGTACTCGCGCCACAGCTCGCATTCGATGATCGCGGTGGCTTTGGTCAGCAGCGGGTTGCCCAGCTCGCTCAGGCGCCACTCGATGCCCTTGGCCTTGTCCTGGCCCTTCTTGGCAAAGGCGTAGGCCTCGGCCTGTTGGTCGGAACACAGCAGGTGGATGGCGAACTGCTTGCTGTCACGCAGGACCGGGTAGGTGTCCGATTCGTAGTTGGGGCAGAACAGCACCAGCGCCGGGTCGATCGACAGCGCGCTGAACGCGCTGGCGGTGATGCCGACGATCTTGCCGTCGGCGTCCAGGGTAGTGACCACGGTGACGCCGGACGGGAAGGAGCCCATCACTTCTTTGTAGATGCCAGGTTCGATCATCTCGTCGCTCCTCTTAGCGCATCACGAAGGGATCGGGCATGGGCGCTGGCGAGAGGTTGATCCACACCGTCTTCAGCTCGGTGTAGGCCAGCACCGAATCGATGCCGCTCTCGCGGCCGTAGCCGCTGTTGTGGAAGCCGCCGATGGGCGCCATGGCGGACACCGCGCGGTAGGTGTTGACCCAGATGATCCCGCTGCGAACGCCACGGGCCATGCGGTGAGCGCGGCCCAGGTCGCGGGTCCAGATGCCGGCGGCGAGGCCGAACTGGGAGTCGTTGGCCATCGCCAGCGCTTGCGCCTCGTCCTTGAAACGAATGACCGAGGCAACGGGGCCGAAGACTTCTTCCTGCATGATCTTCATCGAGTTGCTGTCGCACTCGAACAGGGTCGGCTCGTAGAACCAGCCCTCGGAGTCGATCGACGGACGCTTGCCGCCCAGGCGCAGGCGGGCGCCTTCGGCAAGGGCGTCGGCCACCAGGCCTTCGACCACGGCGAGCTGCTGCGCGGTGGCCATGGGACCCATCTCGCTCTGCTCGTCCTGCGGGTTGCCGATGCGGATGCGCTGGGCGCGTTCCACCAGGCGGGCGACGAACTCGTCGTAGATCTCGTCCTGCACCAGCAGGCGCGAGCCGGCGACGCAGCTCTGTCCGGAGGCGGCGTAGATGCCGGCCACGGCGCCGTTGATGGCGCTGTCCAGGTCGGCGTCGGCGAAGATGATGTTGGGCGATTTGCCACCCAGCTCCAGCGACAGCTTGGCGAAGTTCTCCGCGCTGCTGCGCACCACGTGGCGCGCGGTGGCGGCGCCGCCGGTGAAGGCGATCTTGCGCACCAGCGGGTGGCGGGTGAGCGCTGCGCCAGTGCTCGGGCCGAAGCCGGTGACCACGTTGACCACACCGGCCGGGAAGCCGGCTTCGGTGGCCAGGCGGGCCAGTTCGAGGATGGTTGCCGAGGCGTGTTCCGAGGGCTTGAGCACGATGGTGTTGCCGGCGGCCAGGGCCGGGGCCAGCTTGATCGCGGTCAGGTACAGCGGGCTGTTCCACGGGATGATCCCGGCGACCACGCCCAGCGGCTCGTGCACGGTGTAGGCGAACAGGTCGGGCTTATCCAGCGGCAGGGTGCCGCCTTCGAGCTTGTCGGCAAGGCCCGCGGTGTAGTGGAAGAACTCCGGCAGGTAGCCGACCTGGCCGCGGGTCTCGCGGATCAGCTTGCCGTTGTCGCGGCTTTCCAGCTGCGCCAGGTGTTCCTTGTTCTCGGCGATCAGATCGCCCAGGCGGCGCAGCAGCTTGCCGCGGGCAGTGGCGGTGAGGCCATGCCAGGCCGGGTCGTTGAAGGCGCGCTGGGCGGCCTGCACGGCGCGCTCGACGTCGGCTTCATCGGCATCGGGGAGTTCGGCCCAGGCTTGCGCGCGGGCGGGGTCGAGGCTCTCGAAGGTCTTGCCGGAAACAGCGTCGACCCACTGGCCATCGATGAACATCTGGAAGCGTGCGAGGGTCATGCGACATTCCCCTGTACGTGATTCTTGGAAACCTGCGCCTGTTGCAGGAAGTCGAGCAGCATCTGGTTGACCAGCCGCGGCGACTCCACCGGCATCATGTGGCGCTGTTCGTCGAGCACCGTCACCTTGGCGCCCGGAATGCGTTCGGCGAGCTCGGTGGCCATCTTCGGCGTCGAGCCCGGGTCCAGCTCCCCGGTGGCGACCAGGGTCGGCACCTTGATGCTGCCCAGATCGTCCACGCGGTACATGTCCTGCGTGGCGAACAGGGTATAGGTAGTCAGATAGCCCTGCGGATCGTTGCTGGCAAGGGTCTGGCGGATTGCGGCGATCTGCGCCGGATTGGCGGCCTGGTACTCGCGGCTGAACCAGCGCGACAGGGCGGCCTCGGCGTTGGCGTCCGGGCCGTGTTCGGCGGCCTGGCGGGTCCGCTCGATCACGCCGGCGCGCTGTTCGGCGCTGCGGTTGAACACGCTGTTCAACACCACAAGGCCGTCCAGGCGCTCGGGGTAGTGCAGGGCGAAGGCCCGCGCCACCAGACCACCCATGGAGAAGCCGATGACCGTGGCACTGGTCACGCCCAGGTGGTCGAGCAGCTCGCGCAGCTGGTCGGCGTAACCGACCAGCCCACAGTCCGGCTGCGGCAGCTGACTCGCGCCATGGCCAAGCATGTCATAGGCGATGACCTGGAAATGCGGGGCCAGACCGACGATCTGGCCGCCCCACATTTCCTTGTTCAGGCCGACGCCGTGGATCAGTACCACGGGGTGGCCCTGGCCGGTCGCCAGGTAACTGGTGCCGGCCGGTGTGCGTTCAGCGGTGAGCCGAATCATGGAGCGCTCCTGCACGGTGTGGATCACTGAGCCTGTTCGGCGGCCAGTTCTTCCAGGTCGATGTAACGGTTGCCGATGCGCGGGTGCAGACGGCCACCGTCGGCGGCGCCCAGGACCACGACGATCTCGTCGGCGCGCGGGGCGTCTTCGATCTGCATTTCCAGGGTGATGTAGTGCGAACGCAGACCTTCGTCGTCCTTGTGCATCATCGGGATCTGGATCGAGGTGCCCGGGCCGCCGCGCTTGTTGGTGAAGCTCAGGTAGCTCTTGGCGTCCACGGCCTGGCGGTAGTGGTTGCCGAAACGCAGGGTGTGGATGACGGCGGAGGCGTGCTCGATCTCGCCATCGGCGCCCACTACGGCAGCTTTGCCGTAGGCCTGGATCTTGTCAGCGCCACCGATGGCGGCGGTCAGGCGCTCGACCATCAGCGCGCCCAGCTCGGAGCAGTGGGCCTTGATCTCGGGCTTGAGGTCTTCGACGAAGCCGCGACCGGCCCACGGGTTCTTGATCACCACGGCCAGGCCGACCATGGTCACCGGGGTGTCGGTGGCCTTGCCGGCTTCGATGAAGGTCTGCTCGCTGTAGGTGACGATCTTGCGAATCTCGAAACTCATGGGTCGCTCCAGTTGTGACTTCGGCTGGGTTGGGGAAGGGATTCGGTATCATGGTATACCATAATACAGTTTGCGCAAGGCGTATTTGCCCTGGGGTCGGAGCGTCCGGAGCCAGCAGTGGCGGGCGGTGCGTGGAAGTGCGGGGAGGGCAGGCGACAGGCGGTCGCAGGGAAAAACCGCCGTTTCGGTGGCTTCGGCGGCGCGGTATCCTTGGCGCCATCAGCCGGCGCGCATGGCGCCGGAGCCTTGTTGGAGAGTCTTCGAGCATGAAACAGGAAATCGCCACCGTGACCGTCAGCGCCGAGCACTGGGGCCGCGAGGCCGAAGCGGTGGACAACGCCCGCGTGACGGTGACCCTCAGCGCGCCGCAGGAGGGTGTGATCGAGGTGAGCTTCAAGGGCCAGCTGGATGCGCCGGAAGAGCCGACCCACGTCTGCGTGACGCTGGAGAACGGGCTTTCCTACTACGGCGAGATTCAGGGCGGCGAGGCGAATGCCGAGGGTGGATCGATTCGCTTCGAAGGCGAGCTGATCGACCTGGAAGGGCTCTAATCCCGTCGTTTCGGCATTCGCGGGAGCGGGCCTGTCCGCGATCAGAGTTGCCACCCACACCGAAATCACACTGATGCACCAACGTAGGATGGCGTGGAGCGCAGCGATACTCATCGATTCTCGCGTGCCGCCAGCATGGGTATCGCAAGCTCCACCCGTCCTACGTAAGCGCTCACCGGGAGAAACGGCACCAAGCGGTTTGCGAGCAAGCTCGCTCCTGCAGTGTGGTTCCGAGCCTGATCGGCTCGCCCAATAAAAAACCGGCCACATAGGCCGGTTTTTCATTGCCTGTGAATTGCCCTCACTGCTGCGGGACCATCCCCTCGATGCGCTTGGCAAAGGCGTTCGCCAGCGGGCCGTCGGCGAGCAGCAGCAGGTAGTCGTGCTCGGACTTGGCCGCCGGCGCGATCTGGTATTTCAGGGTGCCCGAGGCTACCTGGCCGACCACTGGCACGGTCAGGGTGCCGACGCATTCCAGCACGCCGCTGTCCGGGTCCTTGTCGATGATGGCCACGTCCTTCAGCTCAGCCTTGCTCAGCGCGTCGGACTGCGCGGAAAGTGCGCCGGACAGGAAGATCTTCACCAGCTGGTTCTTCACATCGTCCGAGCCGCAGACCTTGGCCTCGTTGCCACCGCAGGCGCTCAGCAGCGCGGCAGTGGCCAGCACGGCCGACAATTTCAATACGTTCATCTATCCACCCTGTGGCGTTCCATGATGGCCATTGGATAGGAAAAGGCCGGAAAAATTCCCTGCCGACAACTCCCGTTTCGCTATCAAGTTGGCGAAACGGGAGTAGGGCAGGACGTCGTCAGACCACGAAGCGCGCCACCATTCCGTTCAGGTCCACGGCGAGGCGCGACAGTTCCTGGCTCGCCGCGCTGGTCTGGGTAGCGCCGGCCGAGGTCTGGGTTGCCAGGTCGCGGATGTTCAGCAGGTTGCGGTCCACCTCGCGGGCGACCTGGGCCTGTTCCTCGGTAGCGCTGGCGATCACCAGGTTGCGCTCGTTGATCAGCGACATGCGCTCGAGGATCACCTGCAGCGACGCGCCGGCCTCGCCCGTGCGGCTGACGGTGCGCTCGGCGTGGGCGGTGCTGCTGAGCAGGGCGGCGACGGTGCGGTCGCTGCCGTTCTGGATGGCCGAGACCAGTTCCTCGATCTCGCGGGTCGAGCTCTGGGTGCGCTGGGCCAGCGAGCGAACCTCATCGGCGACCACCGCGAAGCCGCGCCCGGCCTCGCCGGCGCGGGCAGCTTCGATGGCAGCGTTGAGCGCCAGCAGGTTGGTCTGCTCGGCGACGCTGCGGATCACTTCCAGCACCTTGCCGATGTCCTGCGCCTGGTTCGCCAGCACTTCCGCCTGCTGCGAGGCCTGGCCCACTTCACCGGCCAGGGTACCGATGGCGTTGGAAGTCTCATCGACCCGCTCGCTGCCGCTGCGTGCGGCGTCGATGGCCTCGCGGGAGGCGGCGGAGGTGGAGGCGGCGTTGCTGGCCACTTCCTCCACTGCGCTGGTCATCTGGTTGACGGCAGTGGCGGCCATCTCGATCTGGTCGCTCTGCTGCTGCAGCGCGCGGCTGCTTTCCTCCATCACGCTGTGCATTTCCTCGGCGGCGGAAGCCAGCTGGCTAGCCGAGTTGCCGATGCCGCGGATGGTCTCGCGCAGGCTGTGCTGCATGTCTGCCAGGGCATTGAGCAGTTGCGCCGGCTCGTCGCGGCCCTCGACCGTGAAGCGCTGGCTGAGGTCGCCACTGGCGATGGTCTGCGCTACGCGCACCGCCTGGTTGAGCGGTACGACGATGCTGCGGGTGAGCTGCCAGGCCAGCAGCAGGGTCAGGCCTACGCTCAGCAGCAGTACCGCGCTGACCACCAGCCGGCCGCCCTGGTATTGCTCCACGGCGCGCTGGGCGGCGGCCGCTGCACCATTGCGGTTGAGATCGATCAGCGCGGTGAGGCGCTTGTTCAGTTCGGCACCCTGTTGGGCGATGCTGCCATTGAGGATGTGCAGCGCGCCTTCGTCATCGTTCTGGCGGATCTTCTCCACCAGTTGGTCGACATAGCCCAGGTAGCCGTCCAGCGCCTGGCGCAGCTCGTCGGTGTGCTGCTGCTCCTCGGCGCTGAGGATCAGTCGGTGGTAGTCGGCGAGCACCTTGTCCTTGTCCTGCCGTGCCTCGGCGATCAGCCCCAGGCTGCGTTCGCGGGCGGCGCTGTCGTGGTTGACCAGCAGGCGCATGGATTCCAGGCGGATGCGGGCGATGTCGCCCGACAGCTGGTTCATGTGGTTGATGCTCAGCAGCCAGTTGCTGTCGATCTCTTCGGATGCGGCGCGCAGGGTCGAGAGCTTGTACAGGGAGAACAACCCGAGAAACACCAGGAGCAGGCCCATGACTGCGAAACCCAGGGACGCGCGGCGGCCAATACTCATGCTTCTGAACATCGTGAAATTCCCTTTTCTTCATCCAGTGTGTGGAGCTCTTGGGCTCCGCCATGCGCAGTGATGGCTCCGTGATATTACTGGGCGCCAATTTTTCGCGGCAGTGGCAAAACAGGACTAGCAGACGAAAAACCTGTCCGCTTTTGATGAGGGGATCATTCAGACGAGCGTCAGCCAGGCCAGCACCGCGTAGCGCCCGACCTTGGCGACGGTGACCAGCAGCAGGAAGCGCCACAGTGGCTCGCGCATGACGCCGGCGATCAGCGTCAGCGGGTCGCCGATCACCGGCGCCCAGCTCAGCAGCAACGACCAGCAGCCGAAGCGCCGGTAGTGGCGCTGGGCTTTCTCCAGCGCCGCATCGCTCACCGGGAACCAGCGGCTGCCGTGCCAGCGCTCTATTCCGCGCCCCAGCAGCCAGTTCACCAGGGAGCCGAGCACGTTGCCCAGGCTCGCCGCCAGCAGCAGTGACCACAGCGGGTACTGGTCGCCCAGCAGCAGGCCGACCAGCACGGCTTCCGACTGAAGCGGCAGCAGGGTGGCGGCGACGAAGGCGGAGAGGAAGAGGCCGGCGTGGGCGGCCAGGGCGAGGCTGAGCATCGGGTCGATCGAGGGTGGTTAATGGACTGAGAGAATGAGGAGGATCGGCGTACTAAAAATTCGGAATAAAGAGATGAGGTTCCGGTATGTCCAGATACTATATGTCCTATCTTGCTGAGGACTTGGTAGGAATTTACATTCGCGGCGACTACGCGCCCGAGTGAAAAGTCCGTCGGCACGCCACAACTCTTCTGGGGAACGCTGTGAAGAACTGGACTCTACGCCAACGCATCCTGGCCAGCTTTGCCGTCGTCGTCGCGATCATGCTGCTGATGGTGGTGATTTCCTACACCCGTCTTCTGCGGGTGGAGCACAGCACGCAGCGGGTCAGCGAAGATGCCATGCCCGGCACCTACGCCCTGACCACCGTGCGTTCGGCCTGGACCGACAGCATCCTGCTGACCCAGGTGCTGGTCGGCCTGAGCGACGGCAAGCCCTACGATGAAGCACGCCGGCAGGAGTTCCGCGTTATCCACGATGCGCTGATCGAACGCATCGCGCTCTACGAGCGGACCGTCAACGATTCCCGCGACAAGGAAATTCTCGGCCGCTTCAAGCAGCAGGCGACCGAATACGATGCCCTGCTGGGGCAGGTCCTGCAGCTTTACACCACCGACCGTGACAGCGCCCGGCGTCTGCTGCTGGAACGTCTCGAACCCCTGTGGGAAGACGGTCGCAAGACGCTCAACCAGCTGATTTCGCTGAACAAGGAGATCGCCGACGCGGCTGCCGCCGATATCGTCAGCGAGGTCGCCACCGCCAAGGCGATCATGCTCATCTCGCTGTTGCTGGCCATCGTCGCCGCGGCGGTCTGCGGGCTGCTGCTGATGCGCGCCATCACCGAGCCGGTGCGTCAGGTGGTGAAGGGCCTGCAGGTCATGGGCAGCGGTGATTTCACCACGCGCCTGGCAATGGAGCGCAACGACGAATTCGCGGTGATCGAGACCGGCTTCAACGGCATGGCCGAAGAACTCAAGGGCCTGGTGTCGCAAGCGCAGCGCTCGGCCATCCAGGTGACCACCTCGGTGACCGAGATTGCCGCCACTTCCAAGCAGCAACAGGCCACTGCCACCGAAACCGCCGCCACCACCACCGAGATCGGCGCCACCTCGCGGGAAATCGCCGCCACCTCGCGCGACCTGGTGCGCACCATGACCGAGGTGTCCTCGGCCGCCGAGCAGACTTCCACCCTGGCCGGCTCCGGCCAGCTGGGCCTGGCGCGCATGGAAGAGACCATGCACCACGTGATGGGCGCCGCCGAACTGGTCAACGCGAAGCTGGCGATCCTCAACGAGCGCGCCGGCAACATCAACCAGGTGGTCACCACCATCGTCAAGGTGGCCGACCAGACCAACCTGCTCTCGCTCAACGCCGCCATCGAGGCGGAGAAGGCCGGCGAGTACGGCCGTGGCTTCGCCGTGGTCGCCACCGAAGTGCGCCGCCTGGCCGACCAGACTGCCGTGGCCACCTACGACATTGAGCAGATGGTCCGCGAGATCCAGTCCGCCGTGTCTGCCGGTGTGATGGGCATGGACAAGTTCTCCGAGGAGGTGCGTCGCGGCATCTCGGAAGTCGGCCAGGTCGGCGAGCAGCTCTCGCAGATCATCCAGCAGGTGCAGGCACTCGCGCCGCGCGTGCAGATGGTCAACGAAGGTATGCAGGCCCAGGCCACCGGCGCCGAGCAGATCAACCAGGCGCTGGTGCAGCTCGGCGAGGCCACCGGGCAGACGGTGGAATCCCTGCGCCAGGCCAGCTTCGCCATCGACGAGCTGAACCTCGTGGCCAACGGACTGCGCAATGGCGTCTCCCGCTTCAAGGTCTGACGCCGCCGCGGCGGGCAGGCTGTACCTGCAGTTCCGCCTGGGCGCGGACCGCTATGCGCTGGACGTCCATGACGTCATCGAGGTGCTGCCGGTGCCTGCGCTCAAGCGCGTGCCGGAAGCGCCGGCCTGGGTAGCCGGGCTGTTTCCGCACCGCGGCGAACTGCTGCCGGTGCTGGACATGAGCCAACTGGCCTTCGGGCACAGCGCGCCACGGCGCACCAGCACGCGCCTGGTGCTGGTGCGTTACCGCGCCGCAAGCGAGGGCCCGGAGCAGCGCCTCGGGCTGATCCTCGAGCAGGCGACTCACACCCTGCGCCGTGATCCGGCGGCCTTCCGCGACTACGAACTGGACAACGGCAGCGCCCGCTACCTCGGCCCCGTGCTGGAGGACGAGCAGGGCCTGCTGCAGCGAGTGGGCGTCGATCAGTTGCTCAGCGACGAAGCCCGCGCGCGTCTGCTGCGGGATGCGGGAGGAGCGCCGGCATGACCGATCCGCGCTTCGCCCAGTTGCTCAAGGAACGCATCGGCCTGGATGCCGAGTCGGTCGGCGACGCCGTGATCGAGCGCGCCGTGCGCCAGCGCTGCAACAAGGTCAGCGGTGGTAACGCCGAACATTACTGGATGCAGCTGCAAGGCTCCGCCGAGGAAGTGCAGGCGCTGATCGAGGCGGTGATAGTCCCGGAAACCTGGTTCTTCCGTTACCCCGAATCCTTCGGCGCGCTGGCGGACCTCGCGTCCCGGCGAGTGCTGGAGCTGGCCGGTACCCGGCCGCTGCGCATCCTCAGCCTGCCGTGCTCCACCGGCGAGGAACCGTACTCCATCATCATGGCGTTGCTGGATGCGGGGCTTGCGCCGGCCGCCTTCCAGGTCGACGCGCTGGACGTCAGCCGCGCGGTACTGGAGCGGGCGGAGGAGGGGCGCTACGGGCGCAATTCGTTCCGTGGCTCCAACCTGGCATTCCGTGACCGTTATTTCAGCGCCGACGGCAACGATTACCAACTGGCCGAAACGGTGCGCCGCAAGGTCCGCTTCCGCGTCGGCAACCTGCTCGCGCCGGGCCTGCTGGCTGGCGAAGCACCCTATGACTACGTGTTCTGCCGCAACCTGCTGATCTATTTCGACCGCCCGACCCAGGAGCAGGTGGTGGACGTGCTGCGCCGGCTCGCGCGGCCCGATGGCGTGCTGTTCATCGGCCCGGCCGAGGCCAGCCTGATGTCGCGTATCGGCCTGCGTCCGCTGGGTGTGCCGCAGTCCTTCGCCTTCCCATTGCAGGATGCCGAGCCGGCGCCGCGTGCGGCTCCGCTGAACTGGACGGCGCCCCCGCCGATTCCCCGCCCGGCTCCGCCCAAGCCCGCACCGGTGCGCCCGCGTCCGGCGAGCCAGCCCGGACAGCCGCCCGCTGCTGCCGCCGGCAACGCGCTGGCGGAGATCGCCCGGCTGGCCAATTCCGGGCAGGCCGCCGAAGCGCGCCAACGCTGCGAGGCGCTGCTGGCCGAGAAGGGCCCGAACGCCGAAGCCTTCTACTGGCTCGGCCTGCTGGCCGACGCCCAGGGCCTGGGCAGCGAGGCCCAGGCGTACTACCGCAAGGCCCTGTACCTGCAACCCGATCACCAGGAAAGCCTGCAACACCTGGCCGCGCTGCTCGCGGCCCAGGGCGATGCAGCCGGCGCCCGCCGTCTGCAGGAGCGCGCCGCGCGAGGAGTGAAGCGCAATGGTTGAACGCGCCCCGTCTTACATCGATGGCTCATCCATCGACGATGACCTGCCGACCGTGGATGACTGCTGGAACCGCGTCGGCGTGCGCGGCGACCGCAGCTGCCCGAAGCTGGCCGAGTACATCCATTGCCGTAACTGTCCGGTGCATGCCGCCGCGGCCATCAGCCTGCTGGATCGCTACGCGCTGGGCAGCGAAGGCACGTACCTGGCGCCCGTCGAAGTCGCCGAAGCGGCGGTCGAGGAAGGCCGGCCGCACCTGATCTTCCGCCTTGGCGAGGAGTGGCTGGGCTTGCCCACCCGCGCGCTGGCCGAGGTCGCTCCGGCCTGCGGGGTGCATTCATTGCCGCACCAGCGCTCGCCCGCGCTGCTGGGCGTGGCCAACGTGCGCGGCACGCTGGTGGCGTGCATTTCCCTGGGTGAACTGCTCGGCCTCGACAGCCGCGCGGCCGCCCGCGACGACGCCCGCATCGTGCCGCGCATGCTGATCCTGGCGGCGGTCGGCGGGCCGATCATCTCGCCGGTGGACGAAGTGGACGGCATCCATGAGCTGGACGAGAAGGCCATCGTCGAAGCCTCGTCCCACAGCCACGCCGCCAACGACCGCTTCACCCGTGGGGTGATGCAGTGGCGCAACCGCAGCATCCGCCTGCTCGACCAGGAAGCCCTGCTCGACGCCGCCACCCGGAGCCTCGCATGACCCCGGACCAGATGAAGGACGCGTCGATGCTGGAGCTGTTCCGCCTGGAGGCGGAGGCCCAGACGCAGGTGCTGGTTCACGGCCTGATGGCGCTGGAGCGCAACCCGACCCAGGCCGACCAGCTCGAAGCCTGCATGCGCGCCGCGCACTCGCTCAAGGGCGCCGCGCGGATCGTCGGCCTCGATGCCGGCGTGCAGGTCGCCCACGTCATGGAGGATTGCCTGGTTGGCGCCCAGGAAGGCCGGCTGCTGCTGACCTCCGGGCATATCGACGCGCTGCTGGCCGGCACCGATATCCTCCTGCATATCGCCGACGCCCAGCCCGAGCGCGCCGAACAGGCCCAGCAAGGCGTGCCGGCCATGGTCGAACGCCTGCAGGCGCTGGTTTCCGGAAAGGCCCCGGCGCAGCCGGCACCGTCTGTTCCGGTGCCCGCCGAGCCCGCACCGGTAGCTGTCGAACCACCCGCGCCGGCTCCCGCGGCTCCCGCCGAACGTCCCCAGCGCCGCCGCTCCAGCGACAGCGATGAAGCCGGCGAGCGCGTGCTGCGGGTGACCGCCGAGCGCCTCAACCAGTTGCTCGATTACTCCAGCAAGTCGCTGGTGGAATCCCAGCGCCTGAAGCCGCTGCTCGATTCGCTGCAGCGCCTCAAGCGCATCCAGGCCAGCGCCAGTCGTGTGCTCGACGGCGCCCGCGATGCCGCCAGCACCGCCAATCTCGACGCCGAGGCGCAGGCCTATCTGGCCGACGCTCGCCGTCTGGTCGGTGAGTGCCAGCAACTGCTCAGCGAGCAGATCGCCGAGCTCGACGAATTCAGTTTCAAGGCCGGCCAGCGCGCCCAGTCGCTTTACGACACCGCGCTGTCCTGCCGCATGCGGCCGTTCTCCGACGTGCTCTCCGGGCAGGCGCGGATGGTCCGCGACCTCGGTCGCTCGCTGGGCAAGACCGTGAGCCTGGACATCCAGGGCGCCACCACCCAGGTCGACCGCGACGTGCTGGAGAAGCTCGAGGCGCCGCTCACCCACCTGCTGCGCAATGCCGTCGACCACGGTATCGAGTCCGCCGAAGTGCGTGCCCGCAACGGCAAGCCGGAGGAGGGCACGATCCAGCTGCTGGCCCGCCATCACGCCGGCATGTTGGTGCTGGAACTGCAGGATGACGGCGGCGGTGTCGATCTCGACCGCCTGCGCTCGGCCATCGTGCGCCGCCAGCTGTCCACCGAGGAAACCGTGGCGCGCCTCACCGAGGAAGAGCTGCTGAGCTTCCTGTTCCTGCCCGGCTTCAGCATGCGCGAGCAGGTCACCGAAGTGTCCGGCCGTGGCGTCGGCCTGGACGCCGTGCAGCACATGGTGCGCCAGCTGCGCGGCGGCATCCGCTTGGAACAGGTGCGCGGGCAGGGCGCGCGTTTCCACCTGGAAGTGCCGCTGACGCTGTCCGTGGTGCGCAGCCTGGTCGTCAGCATTGGCGGTGAAGCCTATGCCTTCCCACTGGCGCACATCGAGCGCATGCGCCGTCTGGCGCCGGACGAGATCGTCCAGCTCGAAGGCCGCCAGCAGTTCTGGCACGAGGGCCGGCATGTCGGCCTGGTGTCCGCCAGCCAGCTGTTGCAGCGCCCCGACGGCGAAGCCACGCCCGACGAGATTCCGGTAGTGGTCATCCGCGAACGGGAAAGCGCCTACGGTGTGGCGGTGGAGAAATTCATCGGCGAGCGCACCCTGGTGGTGGTGCCGCTGGATGCCCGGCTGGGCAAGGTGCAGGACGTCTCCGCAGGCGCATTGCTGGACGACGGCACGCCGGTGCTGATCCTCGACGTCGAGGACATGCTGCGCTCGGTGGAAAAACTCCTGGCCACCGGCCGCCTGGAACGCATCGACCCCACCGGCCGCCTTACCGGCCCGGCGCGCAAGCGCGTGCTGGTGGTGGACGACTCGCTCACCGTGCGCGAGCTGGAACGCAAGCTGCTGCTGGGGCGCGGCTATGATGTCGCCGTGGCGGTCGATGGCATGGACGGCTGGAACGCGCTGCGCTCGGAGCATTTCGACCTGGTCATCACCGACATCGACATGCCGCGCATGGACGGTATCGAGCTGGTGACCCTGATCCGCCGCGACACCCGCCTGCAGTCGCTGCCGGTGATGGTGGTGTCCTACAAGGACCGCGAAGAAGACCGGCGGCGCGGGCTCGATGCCGGCGCCGACTATTATCTGGCCAAGGCCAGCTTCCACGACGAGGCCCTGCTGGATGCGGTGGTCGATCTGATCGGAGGAGCCCACGGGTGAAGATAGGGATAGTCAACGACATGCCCCTGGCGGTCGAGGCGATGCGCCGCGCGCTGGCTTTCGAGCCGGCGCACCGCATCGTCTGGGTCGCCGCCAACGGCGCGGAGGCACTGGAGATGTGCGCCGCGCACAAGCCCGACGTGATCCTCATGGACCTGCTGATGCCGGTGATGGATGGCGTCGAGGCGACCCGCCGGATCATGGCCCAGAGCCCCTGCGCGATCATCGTCGTGACGGTGGACCTGGAGCGCAACATGAGCCGCGTGTTCGACGCCATGGGCAATGGCGCGGTGGACGCGGTGAACACGCCGGTCATGGGCACCGGCGACCCCGCTGAAGCGGCACGTCCACTGCTGCGCAAGCTGCAGAACCTGGCCTGGCTCAACGCCCCGCGTGACAGCCGGCCGGCCATCAACGCAGTGCCGGCGCGCAAGGGCAGCGGCGCGCGCAAGCTGATCGCCATCGGCTCTTCGGCCGGCGGCCCGGCGGCACTGGCTGACCTGTTCGCCCGCCTGCCGGAAGATTTCCCCGCCGCCATCGTGGTCGTCCAGCACGTCGACGAAGTCTTCGCCGCCGGCATGGCCGAATGGCTCTCGACCCAGTCGAAGATTCCCGTGCGCCTGGCGCGCAACGGCGAGCCGCCGCAGCCGGGCTGCGTGCTGCTGGCCGGCACCAACCACCATATCCGCCTGCTCAAGGGCGGCGAGCTGGCCTATACCGCCGAACCCAGCAGCCACATCTACCGGCCCTCGATCGACGTGTTCTTCGACAGCGTGGTCGAGTACTGGGTCGGCGACGCCGTCGGTGTGCTGCTCACCGGCATGGGTCGGGACGGCGCCGAGGGCCTGAAACACATGCGCGAACGAGGTTACCTGACCCTGGCCCAGGATCAGGAAAGCAGTGCCGTGTACGGTATGCCCAAGGCTGCGGCGGCGATCGGCGCCGCAGTGGAGATTCGCGCGCTGGGCGACATCGCCCGACGACTCGCTGAGGTCTGCGCCTGAGCGCGGGCTACGGAGCTGATTGCATGACCCCCCTATCCATGAACTCAAGCCAGAGTGACTACCCCGTGACGACCCCAGGCGATACCGCAGTCATGGTGCTGCTGGTGGACGACCAGCCAATGATCGGCGAAGCCGTGCGCCGCGCGCTGGCGGACGACCCCAGCATCGACTTCCACTTCTGCTCCGATCCGCACCAGGCCATCGCCCTGGCGATCCAGATCAAGCCCACGGTGATCCTCCAGGACCTGGTGATGCCCGGCGCCGACGGTCTTTCGCTGGTGCGTGAGTACCGCGCCAATCCGGCGACCCGCGACCTGCCGATCATCGTCCTGTCGACCAAGGAAGACCCGGCGGTGAAGAGCGCGGCGTTCAGTGCCGGCGCCAACGATTACCTGGTCAAGCTGCCCGACGCCATCGAACTGATCGCGCGGGTGCGCTACCACTCGCGCTCCTACCTCGCCCTGCAGCAGCGCGACGAGGCCTACCGCGCCCTGCGCGAGAGCCAGCAGCAGCTGCTGGAAACCAACCTGGTGCTGCAGCGCCTGATGAACTCCGACGGCCTCACCGGGCTGTCCAACCGCCGGCACTTCGACGAGTACCTGGAAATGGAGTGGCGCCGCGCCCTGCGCGAGCAGACCCAGCTGTCGATCCTGTTGATCGACGTGGACCACTTCAAGGCCTACAACGATACCTTCGGCCATGTGCAGGGCGACGAGGCGCTGCGCCAGGTGGCCGGGGCCATCCGCGCCAGCGCCAGCCGCCCCTCTGACCTGCCGGCGCGCTACGGCGGCGAGGAGTTCGTCATGGTCCTGCCCAACACTTCGCCCGGCGGTGCACGCCTGCTGGCGGAGAAGCTGCGGCGCCTGGTGCAGGACCTGAACATCCGCCACGAGCTGCCGACACCGGGTTCGTCGCTGACCATCAGCATCGGCGTGGCGACCCTGATTCCCCAGACCGGGCAGGCCTGCCGCCAGCTCATCGAACTGGCCGACCAGGCGCTCTACAACGCCAAGCACGGCGGGCGCAACCAGGTGGCCATCGCCGGCTGAACGGGCGGGGAGGGCGCGGAAACGGTGAGCGTGCTTTGTCGTAAAGCCTGAAAGGGCGCCGAAAAATCACGTATACTTGTCGGCTTTTCTACGCCCTTTACCCGTGAGAGATGCCCGCCATGGAAATCCAACCGATCCTCAACAGCATCAAGGACCTCTCCGACCGTACCCATTCGATTCGGGGGTATCTTTGACTACGATCTGAAACATGATCGTCTGATCGAAGTAAACCGCGAACTGGAAGACCCGGCGGTCTGGAACAAGCCCGAATACGCCCAGAACCTGGGCCGCGAGCGCGCCATGCTGGCGCAGATCGTCGAGACCCTCGACGAGCTCACCGGCGGTCTGGCCGACTCCCGTGACCTGCTCGACATGGCGGTCGAGGAGAATGACGAGGGCGCCGTCGGCGACGTCGAGGCCGAAGTCCAGCGCCTGCGCGAAATCCTCGAGAAGCTCGAGTTCCGCCGCATGTTCAGCGGCGAGATGGACCCCAACAACGCCTACCTGGACATCCAGGCCGGCTCCGGCGGCACCGAAGCCCAGGACTGGGCCAACATGCTGCTGCGCATGTACCTGCGCTGGGCGGACAAGAATGGCTTCAGCGCCGAGATCGTCGAGCTGTCCGAGGGCGAAGTAGCCGGCATCAAGGGCGCCACCGTGCACATCAAGGGCGAATACGCCTTCGGCTGGCTGCGCACCGAGATCGGCGTGCACCGCCTGGTGCGCAAGAGCCCGTTCGACTCCGGCAACCGTCGCCACACCTCGTTCACCGCGGTGTTCGTGTCGCCGGAAATCGACGACAACATCGAGATCGAGATCAACCCGGCCGACCTGCGCATCGACACCTACCGCTCCTCCGGCGCGGGCGGTCAGCACGTGAACACCACCGACTCCGCGGTGCGTATCACCCACGTGCCGACCAACACCGTGGTGGCGTGCCAGAACGAACGCTCCCAGCACGCCAACAAGGACACCGCCATGAAGATGCTGCGGGCCCGGTTGTACGAGCAGGAGATGCAGAAGCGCACCGCCGCCTCGCAGGCGCTGGAAGACACCAAGTCCGATATCGGCTGGGGTCACCAGATCCGTTCCTACGTGCTCGACCAGTCGCGCATCAAGGACCTGCGTACCGGCGTGGAACGCAGCGATTGCGACAAGGTGCTCGACGGCGACCTGAACGAGTATCTGGAAGCCAGCCTGAAACAAGGCCTGTAACAGCACCCCCTGCGGGGCGGGCCGCGCGGCCCGGCCCCGCCAGTAACCCCTATTGATCAAGACGCCAGGCAGATAGACGACCATGAGCGACCAACAACTCGACGCTACCGAACTGCAACAGGAAGAAAACAAGCTGATCGCCCAGCGCAAGGAAAAGCTTGCCGCCGTGCGTGAAGCCAAGGCCATCGCCTTCCCCAACGACTTCCGCCGCGAGAACTACTTCGCGGACCTGCAGAAACAGTACGAAACCGCGACCAAGGAAGAGCTGGAAGCAGCTGCCATCCCGGTCAAGGTTGCCGGTCGCATCATGCTCAACCGCGGCTCCTTCATCGTCCTGCAGGACAGCAGCGGCCGTCTGCAGGTCTACGTGAACCGCAAGACCCTGCCCGAAGAGACCCTGGCCGAGATCAAGACCTGGGACCTGGGCGACATCATCGGCGCCGAAGGCACCCTGGCCCGTTCCGGCAAGGGCGACCTGTACGTCGAGATGACCAACGTGCGCCTGCTGACCAAGTCCCTGCGCCCGCTGCCGGACAAGCACCACGGCCTGACCGACACCGAGCAGCGCTACCGCCAGCGCTACGTCGACCTGATCGTCAACGAGGAAACCCGCCACACCTTCCGCGTGCGTTCCCAGGTCATCGCCCACATCCGTCGCTTCCTGTCCGATCGCGGCTTCCTCGAAGTGGAAACCCCGATGCTGCAGACCATTCCCGGCGGCGCGGCGGCCAAGCCCTTCGAAACCCACCACAACGCGCTGGACATGGCCATGTTCCTGCGTATCGCCCCGGAGCTGTACCTCAAGCGCCTGGTGGTCGGTGGCTTCGAGAAGGTCTTCGAGATCAACCGCAACTTCCGTAACGAAGGCGTCTCGACCCGGCACAACCCCGAGTTCACCATGCTCGAGTTCTACCAGGCCTACGCCGACTACGAAGACAACATGGACCTGACCGAAGAGCTGTTCCGCGAGCTGGCCCAGGCCGTGCTCGGCAGCACCGACGTGCCGTATGGCGACAAGGTCTTCCACTTCGGCGAGCCGTTCGCCCGCCTGTCCGTGTTCGACGCCATCCTCAAGTACAACCCGGAGCTCACCGCGGCTGACCTGACCGACCTGGAGAAGGCCCGCGCCATCGCCAAGAAGGCCGGCGCCAAGGTCCTCGGCCACGAAGGCCTGGGCAAGCTGCAGGTGATGATTTTCGAAGAACTGGTCGAGCACAAGCTGGAGCAGCCGCACTTCATCACCCAGTACCCGTTCGAAGTGTCCCCGCTGGCCCGCCGCAACGACAACGACCCGAGCGTCACCGACCGCTTCGAGCTGTTCATCGGTGGCCGCGAGATCGCCAACGCCTACTCCGAGCTCAACGACGCCGAAGACCAGGCCGAGCGCTTCATGCTGCAGGTCAAGGAGAAGGACGCCGGTGACGACGAGGCGATGCACTACGACGCCGACTTCGTCAACGCGCTCGAATACGGCATGCCGCCCACCGCCGGTGAAGGCATCGGCATCGACCGCCTGGTGATGCTGCTGACCAACTCGCCGTCGATCCGCGACGTCATCCTCTTCCCGCACATGCGCCCGCAGGCGTAAGCGCAGGAACAGGAGAGAAAGGCCGCCCTCGGGCGGCCTTTTTCGTTTCCGCGCTGTCTGGCGGCGCCGGAGTCAACCTGTAGGAGCGCGCCATGCGTGCGTTCGCGGACATGGCTCGCTCCTACAAACGGGTGGGAAACTTGCGGTATACCATCCGACGAAATGCATGCCTGCCGCCGTGGCTCGGCCACGCTGTGGCACGTCTCACTCCCAGGCCTGATTCCCAGCCGCCTGCTCTGCCTCGCGGCCCGTTCCGTGCGCCGGTGTCGCAGCTGCAAAGCGGCAATTGTTTTCCCACAGAAAAGCTCGAACAATGAGCCATCAGGCCGCGCCGCCGGAGGTAATGCCAGTGACCCAAGTGTCCCCGCGAGACAGCGCAGCGCAAGTCGCCAGCGCCATCGCAGAAAGTGTCAAATACCAGGGCCGCAAGGCCAGCCGCCAGGGCAGCGAGCAGCGCCGTCAGGCGATCCTCGACGCCGCCCTGCGGATCATCGTGCGTGATGGCGTCCGCGCCGTGCGCCACCGCGCCGTGGCCGCCGAGGCCGGTGTGCCGCTATCGGCCACCACCTACTACTTCAAGGACATCCAGGACCTCATCACCGACACCTTCGCGCTCTTCGTCGAACGCAGCGCCGAAGCCCTGTCGACCTTCTGGAGCAGCGTCGAGGGCGATCTCCAGGCCATGGCCGCCGGCCTCGGCCAGGACGACCCGCTGGCTCGCCGCGAGCTGACGGCCAATATCGTCGAGCTGGCGATCCAGTACGTCATGGTTCAGCTCAACGAGCGCCGCGAGCACCTGCTGGCCGAACAGGCCTTCCGCCAGGAAGCGCTGCTCAACCCCAGCCTCAGCGATCTGGCACAGCGTCACCGGCGGATTCTTTCCCTGGGCGTGGTGCATTTCTTCGAAGTGCTCGGTTCCAGACAGCCCGAACAGGATGCCCGGGTGTTGACGGCCATCATCCTGCAGATGGAGTATCAGGGCCTGCTGGACGGGGCCGACCACCTGCAGATCGAGGAAATGCGTGCCATCCTTAGCCGCTATCTCGATCTGGTGATGGGCCTGTAGCCCCGGCTGCTGCATTCCAACCCCGCCATCCGGCGGGGTTTTCGTGTCGGAATTCCGGATGCCCGCGCCTGTCGCATGGGAAGGCATACGGATTTAAGGAGGGCGTGATGAAAGTCTGGCGTGCACTGCTGCTGTTGAGCATCGGCCTGCTCAGTGGCTGTCTGGTGACGTTCAAGGACCCGATTCCGGCCAACGAGCCCGCGCCGGCTCACTTGCTGGGCCAGTGGTCGCGTGTGGACGAGTACGGCGAGGAGCAGTTCCTCGAAGTCACCCGCTCCGGCTCCAACCTCTACCGCGCTCTGAGCTACGTCGACAGCAAGGACAACACCGACAGCGTCGAGGACTTCGGCTTTACCGTCGCCCACCACGGCAAGCGCTGGTACCTGTCTGCCGGCTTGCCGAAGAGCATGGGCGGCAACTTCGCCCTGGCCGGCTTCGAGATTACCGACAAGGACGAACTGGTGATCTATAACCTGGATGTCGAGCACATCCTGCAGGACATGAAGGAAGGCGCGCTCAAGGGCGAGAAGGTCGACACCGAACAGGGTGCTGGAGCGCTGGTGACCAGCCAGTTGCCCCAGGTCATCGCCTACCTCAACGATCCGGCTAACTCCGACGTGTTCGTCGAAGCGCTGCGCTTTTCGCGCGTGACCCCGGGAGAAAAGCAATGACCCCTCGGCGCAAGAAGTCCACGCCCAACGAGTACCAGCAGATCATCCGCGGCCTGTCCGACCGCATCGTCGAGGCGCAGACGCCGATCCGCGTGCTCGACGCCATCAAGTGGGATGACGGCATCCGCGACGACTTCCTCAAGGGCCGGGGCAAGCACGCGCCCAAGGTCGACCGCGCCTACTACGACAGCCGCCCGCTGTCCTTCGACAGCAGCGCGAAAAAGCAGGAATTCCAGAACATCGAGCGCGACATCACCCGCCACCTGGGACAGTTCAACCCGGTCGGGCAGATCATGCGGCGCATGTGCAAGGAATACCGCATGGTCATCCGCATGCTCGAAGCGCGCGGCACCCAGGATTTCGGCCTGATTTCCCAGGAGCTCTATGGCTCGGCCTCCGACGCCTTCCATGCCGGCGACCCGACCCTGGCCGACCTCGGCCTGATGCTCTCGGACTACCTGAACAACATCGCCGACCGTGGCGACCTCAAGGACGAACCCAAGACCCTTACCGCCAGCGACGCGGTGAAGATGCTGCAGGAACGCCTGAACAAGGTGTTCGACGGCAAGGAAGACACCATCCGCGTCTTCGAGTCCGACGGCATCGTCGCCGACGCCGCGGCCGGCGCCGACTACATCAAGGTGCGCGCCGACGCCATGTTCAACGAGCGCGACGTGCGCGCGCTGGAAGTCCATGAAGGCCTGGTGCATGTCGGCACCACGCTCAACGGCCTCAACCAGCCGATCTGCACCTTCCTCGCCAAGGGGCCGCCGTCCTCCACGGTGACCCAGGAAGGCCTGGCGATCCTGATGGAAGTGATCGCCTTCGCCTCCTACCCGACGCGCCTGCGCAAGCTCACCAACCGCACCCGCGCCATCCACATGGCCGAGGAGGGGGCGGATTTCCTCGAGGTGTTCCACTTCTACCGCGAGCAGAACTACAGCGTGGAGAGCAGCTACCAGAATGCCAGCCGCGTGTTCCGTGGCTCGACCCCGGTCGGCCTGCCGTTTACCAAGGACCTGTCGTACCTCAAGGGCTTCATCCTGATCTACAACTACATCCAGCTCGCCGTGCGCAAGGGCAAGCTGGAGCAGATCCCGCTGCTGTTCTGCGGCAAGGCCACCCTGGAAGACATGCGCACCCTGCGCCAGCTGGTGGACGAAGGCCTGGTGGTGCCGCCCAAGTACCTGCCGCCGCAGTTCCGCGACCTCAACGCACTGTCGGCGTGGATGTGCTTCTCCAACTTCCTCAACCACCTCAGCCTCGACCGCATCGAGGCGGATTACGCCAATATCCTTTGACCGCCATGCGTTCAAAACGGGCCTCGGTCGTAGGATGATGGCGTGGAGCGAAGCGATACCCATCGATATTTCGGCGCTGCCGGGTGATGGGTATCGCAAACGCCACCCATCCTACGTAAGGTGCTTCCTTGCAATCAGGGTGCGACGTATTCCATGGATGAACTCATGCTGAACCGCTGTTTCCGCGCTGTTGCCGTCTCGCTGCTCCTCGCACTCGGCGGCTGCAGCTCGCTGCTGTTCTACCCCAGCGACGATGTCGCCATCACCCCCGCCCGCGCCAAGCTCGACTACCGTGACGTCACCCTGACCACCGCCGACGGCGTGAAGCTCGCCGGCTGGTGGTTGCCGGCGAAGGCGGGCGTGCCGGTGAAGGGCACCGTGCTGCACCTGCACGGCAACGGCGGCAACATGGCCTGGCACCTGGGCGGAGCCTACTGGCTGCCGGAGCAGGGCTACCAGGTGCTGATGGTGGATTACCGCGGCTACGGGCATTCCGAGGGCGAACCGAGCCTGCCGGCGATCTACCAGGACATCGACGCCGCCTTCGCCTGGCTGGACAAGGCGCCGGAAGTGCAGGGCAAGCCGGTGATCCTGCTCGGCCAGAGCCTGGGTGGCGCCATGGCCGTGCACTACCTGGGCCTGCACCCGGAGCGGCAGAAGCAGCTGCACGCGGTGGTGCTCGACGGCGTACCCGCCAGCTACCGCGATGTGGCGCAGTACACCCTGTCCACCAGCTGGCTGACCTGGCCGTTGCAGGTTCCGTTGTCCTGGCTGGTGCCCGACGGCGATAGCGCGATCCGCTCCATGCCGCGACTTTCTGGCGCACCCGTGCTGCTCTTCCACAGCATCGACGATACCATTGTGCCCCTGGACAACGGCCTGAGCCTCTACAAGGCCAAGCAGCCGCCGAAGGTCTTCCAGCTGACGCGCGGCAACCATGTGGAAACCTTCGGCGAACCCGTGTGGCGCGAAGTGATGCTGCGCTTCCTCGACGACCCGCAGCACTTCACCGGTTTGCGGCGCCTGGCTGAAGTCCCGAACTATCCCTCTCCGGCGAAGCCACAGGAATCGCAGGCGGACCCGAAACAACAAGGCAACCCATGAACGAGCGCAACCCGATCTCCTACATCCTCACCGTCATCGCCACCATCTTCGTCTCGGTCGGCACGCTCTGGTACTACGGCTACCTGCATTTCGCCAAGCCCGAGGACGCGCTGGAGCTGACCCAGTTCACCATGCTGAAAAGCATCCCCGGCCAGGACAGCACCAAGCTCTCCCTGGACCCGGCCGACCAGCAGGCGCAGTGCATCGATGGCGTGCTGGTGATGTTCGACATGAGCCAGAAGGGCCTCACCGGCGTACTGGTCGACGGCCGCAAGCGCGCCGTGCGCTGCATGGGCGAGCAGACCCCGCAAGAGGTCAAGTGACGGCGAGCCCGCCGTCGCAGGCCAAGGGAGCAAGCACAGTGAGCCATCCCGAGATCCGCGTCTGGCAGGGCGACATCACCCGCCTCGACGTCGACGCCATCGTCAACGCCGCCAACAGTTCGCTGCTGGGCGGCGGTGGCGTCGACGGCGCTATCCACCGGGCCGCCGGCCCGGACCTGGTCCACGCCTGCCGCCCGCTGGGTGGCTGCAAGACCGGCCAGGCGAAGATCACCGCCGGCTTCCGCCTGCCGGCGCGCTTCGTTATCCACACCGTCGGGCCGGTCTGGCGCGGCGGCGAGCACGGCGAGTCGGAGCTGCTCGCCCAGTGCTACCGCAACAGCCTGCAGCTGGCCGAAGACAAGGGCCTCGCCAGCGTCGCGTTCCCCGCTATCAGTACCGGCATCTACGGCTATCCCGCCGAAGAGGCAGCACAGGTCGCCGTGGACGAGCTGCGTCGTCCACGGCGGCAGGGGAGTTCGTTGAAGGAGTTGGTGCTGGTGCCGTTCTCGGCGGAGATGGCAGAGCTGTATCGGCGCTTGCTGGCCTAGATCAACGGCAGGTCCGGCTCAGGCCACGTATTCCGGGCGTCCGTCGTCAATCCAGCGCTGATAACGCGCGTCGATGGCCGGGCTCAGCTTTGCGTAGTTGTCCCAGTTGTCGGTCACCGAATAGAGAGCCTCTTCGTCCACGCCGAACGTCTCGAAGTAGTCATCGATATAGCGGCTGTCATGATCCAGGCCCCGGTAGTAGGCAATGGTGAAGGCGTTGCCATGCGCAGCGAGGTCTTCACCGATCAGCTTCTCGTCCAGCACCTCGATCAGGAACCGGGCCCCGGTCATGTCCTTGCGCTGCAGCGCCGCCACTGCCTCGGCGGCATCCTCGAGCAACTCCTCGCTGACCATTTCATTGAGGATCAGCCAGGCCAGGAACATACCGATGTGGGTGGCGGCGGCGGACGGCGGCAGGTCTTCGGGGAAGTCGCCTTCGTAGTGCCAGGAGGCGTCATCGTATTTCATGGGGGCTCCGACTGCAGTTGGGCCGTTGATTCTGCCAGATCGGTAAGCACGTGGTTGGCGATGGGGCTCATCGTCGACGGGCCCCATGGGCGCGATCGCGCCCGATACGCTCTTTTAAAAGGCGGCCCGCTCCTACTGTGAAAGTAGGAGCGGGCGTTCTGCCGGATCAGTAGGCCCCGCTCACCGAGGAGCGCGGCTGCACCGGATTGGCGTCGTTGGAAATGGTCACCTCGACGCGGCGGTTCATGGCCCGGCCGGCGGCAGTGCCGTTGCTCGATACCGGGTATTCCTTGCCGTAGCCACGGGCAACGACGCGGTCAGGCGTCACGCCCTGGCTGAGCAGCGCCAGGCGGATGGCGTCGGCGCGACGCTCCGACAGGCCCTGGTTGTAGGAGGAGGAGCCGCTGCTGTCCGTGTAGCCCTCGACGATCACCTTGCGCTCCGGGTTCTGCTGCAGGTAACCCGCCAGGTTCTGCACGTTGCTCATCGCGCCCGGCTTGAGCTCGGCGCGATCGAGATCGAACAGCACGTCACCGAAGGACACCATGGTCCCGCGGGAAGTCTGCTTGGCGTTCAGCTCGCCCTTGAGCTTGTTCAGCTGTGCGGTACGGGCGTCGAGACGTGCCTGGGCGCGCTGGGCGGAGGTGTTCTTCAGCTGATCCTCGGCGTCGCGCAGGGCCACGGTCTGGTTGGCCAGTTCGATGCGCTGCTGAGTCAGGTAGGCCAGCTGGTCCACTTCCTTCTGGTTGGCGCCGTCGCGGTAGGCCTGGTCGGCCTTGGCCAGCCAGTCGCCGGCGTCCTTGGTTTCCAAGGCGGCCTGCTGGGTGGCCTGGGGCTCGGCCTGCAGGGCCTGGAAGTCGCCACGGGCTTTCTCCAGGTTGGCGTTGGGCGGCGTGGAGCAGGCGGCCAGGGCCAGGGCGAGAGTCGAGATGGCGGGCAGTACGATGAGTTTGTTCATGTCGAAATTCCTTATATGACCGGGCGTAGGGGCGGGATCACTGGGCCTGCTGCAGGCCTTCCTGACGCAACTCCATCACGCCCTGCTGGGCGTCCTTCACCGCGTTCTGGGCCTTCACGGCCTGGGACTTGCGCTCGGCCACGCGGGCGTCCCACTCGGCCTGCTGGGCCAGGTTGCGGGCCTGGTCGTATTCCTTGTCGTTCAGGGCGATACGCGCCTGGGCGAGCTTGTCCTGGGCGTTCTTGGTTTCCACCGGGGCGAACTCGGGGCCGCCGTTGCTGACGGCAGCATTCACCGCGGATTCGGTGACGGCCATCTGTTCGCTGGGCGGGTTACCGGCGCAGCCGGCCAGCAGCACGGCGCTGCCGAGGGCGAGCAACCCCAGGCGCCAGCTGCGCAGCGAGACACGGGTGGAAAGAGCAGGGACGGTTCGAGCGCTCTGAGATTTCAGTTCCATTGGGCGAATCCTCTGACGTTGGTAAGGGGTTCCCTCGGCGTTTCGATTGCCGGCGGATGCGGGCCGCTCTCCGGCGCGGTTCTGCGTGGCAGAGAGTGGGCATCTGTTTAGGGGACTAAGTGTTTTGTCAGGGGGTTCAAAAAAAATGCCCGCCGTACAGGCGGGCATTCTTCAGTCATCGGCGTCGATCAGCCGCGATAGCGCAGCAACCGCAGGCCGTTGAAGACCACCAGCAGGCTGGCGCCCATGTCGGCGAACACTGCCATCCACAGGGTGCCTTCGCCGGTCAGGGTGAGGGCGAGGAACACCGCCTTGATGCCCAGCGCCAGCGTGATGTTCTGGATCAGCACCCGGTGGGTCTGGCGCGACAGGCGAATGAAGGACGGCAGTTTGCGCAGGTCGTCGTCCATCAGCGCGACGCCGGCGGTTTCGATGGCCGTGTCGGTACCCGCCGCGCCCATGGCGAAGCCGATGTCGGCGCGGGCCAGGGCCGGGGCGTCGTTGATGCCATCGCCGACCATGCCGACGCGTTTGCCGCCTTCCTGGCGCTGCTTCACTTCGCGCAGCTTGTCCTCGGGCAGCAGGTTGCCCAGCGCCTCGTCGATACCGACCTGGGCGCCGATGGCGTTGGCGGTGTGGGGGTTGTCGCCGGTCAGCATCAGTGTCTTCACGCCCAGGTCGTGCAATTGGGCGACGGCTTCACGGCTGGTTTCCTTGACGCCATCGGCCACGGCGAACAGCGCCAGCGGGCCTTGCGCGTCGAGCAGCACGATGACCGTCTTGCCCTGCTGTTCGAGGGCGTCGAGGCGGGCTTCCAGCTCCTTCGAGCACAGCTCCAGCTCCTCCACCAGGCGGTGGTTGCCCAGGTGATAGGTGCGGCCGTCGATCTCGCCCTTCACGCCGCGGCCGGGCAGGGCGGTCAGCTCGCCGACGCTGTACAGCGCGACGTTGTCGGCCTCGGCGGCCTGGGCCACGGCGTGGGACACCGGGTGGTCCGAGCGCGCAGCAAGGCTGGCAGCCAGGGCGCGCACGTCGCCGGCAGCGGATTCCCGCAGGGCGGTGAAGTCGGTCTGGCGCGGGCGGCCTTCGGTGAGGGTGCCGGTCTTGTCCAGGGCGATCCACTCCAGCGAACGGCCCATCTCCAGGAACACCCCGCCCTTGATCAGGATGCCCAGGCGAGCCGCCGCCGACAGGCCGCTGACGATGGTCACCGGCGTGGAAATCACCAGCGCGCAAGGGCAGGCGATCACCAGCAGCACCAGAGCGCGGTACACCCAGTCCAGCCAGGCGCCGCCGAAGAACAGCGGCGGCAGCAGCGCGGTGGCTATGGCGATGAGGAACACGACCGGGGTGTAGATGCGCGAGAACTGGTCGACGAAGCGCTGGGTCGGCGCGCGCGAGCCCTGGGCCTCTTCCACGGCGTGGATGATGCGCGCCAGGGTGCTGTCGTCGGCCACGCGGGTGACGCGGTATTCCAGCGCGCTTTCGCCGTTGATGGTGCCGGCGAACAGGGTGTCGCCGACCTGTTTTTCCACCGGCAGGCTCTCGCCGGTGATGGGTGCCTGGTTGACGCTGGAGCGGCCGTCGAGCACTTCGCCGTCCAGTGCGATGCGTTCGCCGGGACGCACGCGCACCCGTGCGTCGAGGGCGACGGACTTGGCGGAAACCTCCTGCCACTGCCCCTCCACCTGCACCGTGGCCTGTTCCGGGGCCAGCTGCAGCAGGCCGCGAATGGCGTTGCGCGCGCGCTCCAGCGACTTGGCTTCGATCAGCTCGGCGATGGCGAACAGTACTGCCACCATGGCCGCTTCCGGCCACTGGCCGATCAGCATGGCGCCGGTCACGGCAATGCTCATCAGGGCGTTGATGTTGAGGTTGCGGTTCTTCAGGGCGATCCAGCCCTTGCGGTAGGTCGGCAGGCCTGCACCGAGGATGGCAGCGACGGCCAGCGCGGCCACCAGCCATTGCGGGCCGATGGCGAACCACTCGAAGAACTCCGACGCAGCGGCGGCAACGGCGCCCAGGGCCAGCGGCCACCAGGGTTTCGGCCTGGCAGGCGGTGCGGACGCGGGGGCGTTTTCATCCACCGGTTCGGCCTGCATGCCGAGGGAGGCCACCAGCTTCTGCAGCGGTTCGATGCTGTCGAAGCGGTGCTGTACGCGCAGCAGACGCTGCATCAGGTTGAAGTCCAGGTCCTCCACGGCGGACACGCGGCCCAGCGCGTCGCGCAGCAGGCGTTCCTCGGTGGGGCAGTCCATGGCCTCGATGCGCAGGCTGGTCCAGCGCAGCTCGCCGCTGGTCGAGCCGGCCGCGGCCGTGGCGGCACTTTCGGCACGCGCACTGCGATCTTCGCCTTGATCATGGGTGTGATCGTGATCGTGATCGTGATCGTGGGCATGGCCGTGGTCATGCTTGCGCGGGGCAGGTTCGGCAGCCGGGGCGCGCAGCAGCGCGCCTTTGTCGCAGCCGCAGCAATCGGCGGCATCATGTTCACGGTCCTGTACAGGGCCGTGAATGGTCGGCCCCTGGCGATTGGCAGTCATGTCGTCCGTTCCTGTTTGACGAGTTGCTGCCGATTGCACACCCTGTAGCAACTACAGAGTCAAGCGTCCCTTGGCGAGGAGTCGAAAATGAAGATCGGTGAACTGGCGAAACTGACCGGCTGCCCGGTGGAGACCATCCGCTACTACGAGCGCGAAGGCCTGCTGCCCGCGCCATCGCGCAGCGAAGGCAACTACCGGCAGTACGACGCCAGCCACGTCGAGCGGCTGTCGTTCATCCGCCATTGCCGTTCGCTGGACATGACCCAGGAGGAGATCCGCATTCTCCTCGGCCTGCGCGACCGCCCCGAATCCGACTGCGGCACCGCCAACCGGCTGATCGACGAGCACCTGCACCACGTCGAGGTGCGCATCGCCGAGCTGCAGTCGCTCAGCCAGCAACTGCGCGACCTGCGCGCGCAGTGCCAGGGAGAGGGCAGCAGCGAGGATTGCGGCATCCTGCGCGAGCTGGAGCAGCCGGCGGAGCCGTCGGTGATTCCGGAGGCCTGCGCGGAGGCGGGGCATTTGCATGTGCCCGGCGTTCACGGCCGGCATTGATCGCATCCGGTGGGACCGCGCTATGGGCCCGTTCCTACCGGATAGATCTGTGCTCGGATCGGCCCTCCCCCTAACCCTGGCTGCGCGCCCCGCTCAGAGGGAGAGGGGACCGTTCGGTGCCGGATGAAACCACAGCGTCAGCCGGCACGATTTGCTCCCTCTCCCTGAGGGAGAGGGCTGGGGTGAGGGGGAAAGCACAAACACGGAACTACCAGTCGTAGGGCGCATAACGCGCCAGCGTTATCCGCCGATTGAGTAGCCGGCGGATAACCTGTTCCAGGTTATGCGCCCTACGAAAAACCAAACGCCCCGGCAACTGCCGGGGCGTTTGCATTCAGGAGTGCTCGGCCTCCGTCAGCTCATGCAGGTACTTGCGCGATAGAGCGAGGAAACGCGGCGTAGGGCCGATGTCCTCGTAGATCGGGTCGCCCTGTTCGTCCTGGGCCACTACCTTGGTCCCCTGCACGTAGGGGAAGCTCGCCTCCAGCTCTTCCAGCGCCGCACTGACCAGTTCTCCCAGCAGCTCCTCGACGCTGCGCTTGGGGTACATGTCATGCAGCGCGGCCAGACGCGCGGCCGTCTCGACGTCCAGCGGAATGCTGTACTGGTGGTTGGTCATGCGCCCCCTGGCGTTCTTTTCCCAATGGCGTACCAGCTCGCGGATTTTCATGTTCACCTCTAGGGTCGTTACGTGGCGGTCGGCCCTCGTGAGGTCGCCGCAGGTTTTCCCATCGATGGGGATAACTTTCAGCCTAGACGTTGTCCGAGCAGGATTGCGGGCGTTCGTCGAGCGCTTGCCTGCCGGCTGCGCCGGCGGCACTGTAAACCCTGCGACGCCCTTTCTCTCTCTGATCCAGGAGACTGCGATGCCGGATATCGATGCGCGCCTGCGCGAGGACGTTCACCTGCTCGGCGAGCTGCTCGGGCAGACCATTCGCGCCCAGTACGGGCAGGGCTTTCTCGACAAGATCGAGCTGATCCGCACTGGCGCCAAGGCCGCCCGGCGCGGCTCCGCCGAAGGCGCCAAGCAGCTCACCGCGACCCTCGACGGCCTGGGCGAAGATGAACTGCTGCCGGTGGCGCGCGCCTTCAACCAGTTCCTCAACCTGGCCAACATCGCCGAGCAGTACCACCGCATCCGTCGGCGTACGCCCAAGGAGCCGGAGCCCTTCGAGAATCGTGTGCTGGCCGAACTGCTGGGCCGCCTGCGCAAGTCCGGCCTGGGCGCCGAGGGCCTGGCGCGTCAGGTGGCGGACCTGGAGATCGAGCTGGTGCTCACCGCGCACCCCACCGAGGTGGCGCGCCGCACGCTGATCCAGAAGTACGACGCCATTGCCGGGCAACTGGCCGCCGGCGACCATTCCGACCTGCTGCCCGAAGAGCGCCAGGCGGTGCAGGAAAAACTCCAGCGCCTGATCGCTGAAGCCTGGCACACCGACGAGATCCGCCGTACCCGTCCGACCCCGGTGGACGAGGCGAAATGGGGGTTCGCGGTGATCGAGCATTCCCTCTGGCACGCCTTGCCGGCCTTCCTCCGCCATGTCGATCGAACCCTGCAGGCAACCCTGGGCGAGCGCCTGCCGCTGGGCGCCGCGCCGATCCGCTTCGCCTCCTGGATGGGCGGCGACCGCGACGGCAACCCCAACGTCACCGCCGCCATCACCCGTGAGGTGCTGCTGCTGGCGCGCTGGATGGCGGCCGACCTCTATCTGCGCGACGTCGACAGCCTGGCCGCCGAGCTCTCCATGCAGCAGGCCAGCGAAGAACTGCGCGGCGAGGTCGGCGACCTTGCCGAGCCCTATCGCGCACTGCTCAAGCAACTGCGCGAACGCCTGCGCGCCACCCGCGCCTGGGCCGAGCGCGCCATTCACAGCGGCGAGGAGCCGGGCGCCGAGGTGCTGCAGGACAACCGCGAACTGCTGGAGCCGCTGCAACTCTGCTATCGCTCGTTGCAGGCCTGCGGCATGGGCGTGATCGCCGATGGCGACCTGCTCGATACCCTGCGCCGCGCCGCCACTTTCGGGCTGTTCCTGGCGCGGCTGGACGTGCGTCAGGACTCCACGCGCCACGCCAATGCCATGGCCGAGATCACCGAGCACCTGGGCCTGGGCAACTACACCGAGTGGGACGAAAGCGTGCGCCAGGAATTCCTCCTGGAAGAACTCGCCAGCCGCCGCCCGCTGTTGCCGGCCAATTACCAGGCCTCGGCCGAGACCGCCGAAGTCCTCGCCACCTGCCGTGTGGTGGCGCAGGCGCCGGCCGCCTCGTTGGGTTCCTACGTCATCTCCATGGCCGGGCAGCCGTCCGACGTGCTCGCCGTGCAACTGCTGCTCAAGGAATGCGGGCTGGAGCGGCCGATGCGCGTGGTGCCGCTGTTCGAGACTCTGGATGACCTGGACAACGCCGGCCCCTGCATCGACCGCCTGCTCAGCCTGGACAGCTACCGCACCCGCCTGGCCGGGCCGCAGGAAGTGATGATCGGCTACTCCGACTCGGCCAAGGACGCCGGCACCCTGGCCGCGGCCTGGGCGCAGTACCGCGCGCAGGAGGCGCTGGTGGACATCTGCCGCAACCATGGTGTCGAGCTGCTGCTGTTCCACGGCCGTGGCGGCACCGTCGGGCGTGGCGGCGGCCCGGCCCACGCGGCGATCCTCTCGCAGCCGCCGGGCTCGGTGGCCGGGCGTTTCCGCACCACCGAGCAGGGCGAGATGATCCGCTTCAAGTTCGGCCTGCCGGACATCGCCGAGCAGAACCTCAACCTCTACCTGGCCGCCGTGCTGGAGGCCACCCTGCAGCCGCCGCCGGTGCCCGAGCCGGCCTGGCGCGAGGAGATGGACCGCCTGGCCGCCGATGGCGTGCTCGCCTACCGTGCGGTGGTGCGGGAGAACCCGCAGTTCGTCGATTACTTCCGCGAAGCCACGCCGGAGCAGGAGCTGGGCCGCCTGCCGCTGGGCAGCCGCCCGGCCAAGCGCCGCGAGGGCGGGGTGGAAAGCCTGCGCGCGATCCCCTGGATCTTCGCCTGGACCCAGACGCGCCTGATGCTGCCGGCCTGGCTGGGCTGGGAAGATGCCCTGTTCAAGGCCATCGAGCGCGGTGAAGGCGCACTGCTGGGGCGCATGCGCAAGGAGTGGCCGTTCTTCACCACGCGCATCGACATGCTGGAGATGGTGCTGGCCAAGGCCGACCGGGAAATTGCCCAACTCTACGACGAGCGACTGGTGCAATCGGAACTGCGACCATTAGGTGCGCATTTACGCGACCTATTGTCGCAGTCGGTGCGAGTGGTGCTGGGGCTTACAGGGCAATCGCAGCTGCTCGCCCACGCCGCAGAGACGCGCGAATCCATCGGCGTGCGCAACACCTATCTGGACCCGCTGCACCTGCTCCAGGCCGAGCTGCTGGCGCGCTCGCGGCGCTGCACGGGCGATGCCTGCGGCGGTCTGGAGCAAGCCATGCTGGTGACAGTGGCCGGTATTGCGGCGGGGCTGCGAAATACCGGCTGAGGGTCGGCAACCCCCCACCAAAGGTGGATTGCCGCGCCGCCAATTGAGATTAATTTGATGGCTGATCCCGGGTGCGGAAACGGCCCGGGATCGGCGTGCGCAGTCCCCATGGCCGGCTTGTGTGGTGTGGGACCGCTGTGTATCGTGAGCAACCTTTCGGCGCACCTCTGCGCCATTCCAAGCATGATGAGATTGGCCCCACGAGGCGGATCCGTGATTTCGCTTAACAAGTATTAAGGAGCATATCGATGCGTGTGATTCTGCTCGGGGCGCCCGGTGCCGGCAAAGGTACCCAGGCTCGCTTCATCACTGAGAAGTTTGGCATTCCGCAGATTTCCACCGGCGACATGCTGCGTGCAGCGGTCAAGGCTGGCACCGAGCTCGGCCTGCAGGCCAAGAGCGTAATGGACGCCGGCGGCCTGGTTTCCGATGACCTGATCATCAACCTGGTCAAGGAGCGTATCGCCCAGCCCGACTGCGCCAAGGGTTTCCTGTTCGACGGCTTCCCGCGCACCATTCCCCAGGCCGAGGCCATGAAGGAAGCGGGCGTCTCCATCGACCACGTGGTCGAGATCGCCGTGGACGACGAGGAAATCGTCGGCCGTATCGCCGGTCGCCGCGTTCACCCGGCCTCGGGTCGCGTCTACCACGTCGAGCACAACCCGCCGAAAGTGGCTGGCAAGGACGATGAGACCGGCGAAGAGCTGATCCAGCGCGAAGACGACAAGGAAGCCACCGTGCGTCACCGCCTGTCGGTCTACCACTCGCAGACCAAGCCGCTGGTCGACTTCTACCAGAAGCTGGCGGATGCGCAGGGCACTCCGAAGTACACCCGCGTCGAGGGTGTCGGTTCGGTCGAGCAGATCACCTCCAAGGTGCTCGGCGCTCTGAACTGATCCATCGCCGTATCAGCCAAAGGCCCGCACATGCGGGCCTTTGGCGTTTATAATGCCCGCCCGTTTTTATCGCCCTGTTCTCAACGTCCTATGGAAAACACCATGCCCACGCTGCTGGCCCTGGATACCTCGACCGAAGCCTGTTCCGTCGCCCTGCTGCATGACGGCCGCCGGTTCGTACGCCACGAGGTGATCCCGCGCCTGCATGCCCAGCGCCTGCTGCCCATGGTGCAGGACATCCTCGCCGAGGCCGGCATCGCGCTCTCCGCCGTCGACGCCATCGCCTTCGGTCGCGGCCCCGGCGCCTTCACCGGCGTGCGGATCGCCATCGGCGTGGTGCAGGGCCTGGCGTTCGCGCTTCAGAAACCGGTGCTGCCGATCTCCGACCTGGCCGTGCTCGCCCAGCGCGCCTACCGTGAGCACGGCGCCCATCAGGTGGCTGCGGCCATCGATGCGCGCATGGACGAGGTGTACTGGGGCTGCTACCGCCTGGAGCAGGGCGAGATGCGCCTGGCCGGCGCCGAGGCGGTACTGCCGCCCGAGCGTGTCGAGCTGCCGCGCGATGCCCAGGGCGACTGGTTCGGCTCCGGCACCGGCTGGGGCTTCGAAGAGCGCCTGGCGGTGAAGGTTGCCGCCTGTGATGCCAGCCTGCTGCCGCACTCCGAAGACCTGCTGACCCTGGCCGAATTCGCCTGGGCCCGCGGCGATGCGGTTGACGCAGAGCAGGCTCAGCCGGTCTACCTGCGCGACAACGTGGCGACCCCCAAGAAAGCCTGACCTGTGCCAATTGACCGCAGTCGCGCGCGGTCGCTAGAGTGATGGGCATTCCCACCGAGTTTTCGCCATGCGTATCGACGGCTTTACCTCCACATCCCAGACCACGGAGCGCGGTTCCCGCACGGGCACTGCTGTCACTCCGTTCCGGGAAGTGCAGCGTGACGTCGAGACCCGCCGCGAGCAGCCCGCGCCGACCTCGGCCAGCCAGGGGCTCGACTCGCAATCGCAGACCCGCCGCGGGGAGTCCTCCAACGCCAGCAGCTACAGCCTGCCGGCGACCCTGCGCGACAACCTCGACTACCAGCGCCCGCTGACCTCCCGCGCGGCCCAGGCGCTCGCCAGCTATACCAGCACCGCCAGCATGGTCAGCCAGTACGAAGGCCAGGAAGTCGTCGGTCTCGACCTCTACGCCTGATGCAACTGCCGTACTTCCTGGGCTGCCCTTCGTGGAACGAGCCCGCCTGGCGCGGCACTTTCTATCCCGCCGACCTGCGCCCCGCCGAAACACTGTCCTTCTACGCCCAGGTGTTCAACGCCGTGGAAGGCAACACCACCTTCTACGCCCGCCCCAACGCCGACACCCTCGCGCGCTGGGCGCAAACCATGCCGGAGACCTTCCGCTTCTGCGCCAAGCTGCCGCGCGACATCAGCCACGAAGGCGACCTGCGCGGCCAGCTGGAAAACACCCGGGACTTCCTCGCGCTGCTGGCGCCGCTGGGCCAGCGCGTGGCGCCGCTGTGGCTGCAGGTTTCCGCGAGCTTCGGCCCGGATCGCCTGGGCGAGCTGGCTGCCTGGCTGGATGAGTTCTCCGAGCGGCGCATCGCCGTGGAGGTGCGCCACCCGGCGTTCTTCGCCAAGGGCGACGAGGAGCGGGCGCTGAACCGCCTGCTGCTGGACCGTGGCGTCGAACGCATCTGCCTGGACTCGCGGGCGTTGTTCGCCGTGCAGTCCGATGATCCGGCCGTGCTCCATGCCCAGTCGAAGAAGCCCAAGGTGCCGGTGCGTCCGACGGCCTTCAGCGACAGCCCGCAGGTGCGCTTCATCGGCGGGCCGGACCTGGACGCCAATCTCGTCCATCTCGCGCCCTGGGTTGGCAAGGTTGCCGAGTGGATCGAACAGGGCCTGACGCCCTATGTCTTCCTCCACACCCCGGACAACCACCGCGCCGCCGAACAGGCGCAGCGTTTCCACGCCTTGCTGCGAGAGCGCCTGCCGGGGCTGCCGGCGCTGTTCGAGCCCAAGCCGGAAGTGGAACAGCTCGGCCTGCTCTGAGACGCGGTTGACGATGGCGCTGCTTTGGTCGGGGACTAACCTGCTCCTTCCCTCGTTCGGCACGGAGACAGCCATGACCAACCAACAGCAACGCGGCGAAGCCTTCCGCGCGCTGCACCAGCGCGACGGCCTGTTCGTCCTGCCCAATCCCTGGGATGCCGGCTCGGCGAAGATGCTCGCCTACCTGGGCTTTGAAGCCCTGGCGACCACCAGCGCAGGGTTGGCCTTCGCTCTCGGTCGGCGCGACGCCGAAGGTACGGTGAGCCGTGACGAAGCGCTGGCCAATGCCCGCGCGATAGTCGAAGCAACGCCGCTGCCGGTCGCTGCCGACCTGGAGAACGGCTACGGCGATGCAGCGGAAGACTGCGCCGAAACCATCCGTCTGGCCGCTGCTTGCGGGCTGGTTGGCGGTTCCATCGAAGACGCAACCGGCCGCCCGGATGCGCCGATCTACCCGCTGGAGCTGGCAGTCGAGCGCGTCGCTGCCGCCGTGCAGGCCGCCCGCGCGTTGCCGTTCACCTTCACCCTGGCGGCGCGGGCGGAGAATTTCCTGCACGGCCGCGTCGACCTGGACGACACCATCCGCCGTCTGGTGGCCTTCGCTGAAGCCGGCGCCGACGTGCTCTATGCGCCGGGCCTGAAGACCCGCGAGGAAATCGCCGCCGTCGTCAGCGCCGTGGCGCCGCGCCCGGTCAACGTGCTGGTGGGCTCGCCGGCACTGCAGCTGAATCTGGAGGAACTGGCCGAGTTGGGTGTAAAGCGCGTCAGCGTCGGCTCTTGTCTGGCGCGGGCGGCCTACGGTGCGTTCTTCAGCGCCTCCGAAGCCCTGGCCAAAGGCGACCTGACGCCGATGCACGGCGCCATGCCGTTCGACCGGATCAACGGGTTGTTCCGGGGCTGAGCCTTGCGCTGGTGGTTGCTAGGATTCGTCGTCTTATGCGCCGGCATGGCGTTGGCGCTGCAGCAGCGCTGGATCGAGGTGCCAAGCCGTTGGAATCCCTGGGCGCCGCTGGATGTGCGCGACGAGCCGAACCTGCTGACGCGCTACAAGCTCTGGCGCCTGCGTGATGATGCGCAGTTGTGCCAGTTGGCGCTGCAAAGCTCCGACCTCAAGGCGCAGGCCATGGCCGATAGCGAACCCGTGGCCGGCTGCCCGTTGCACAACGTCTGGCGCGTGCAGGCTGCCGGGGTGAAGCTGAGCAGCAGCTTCCTCGCCAGTTGCCCGCTGGCGGTGAGTTTTGCGCTGTTCGAGCGTCACTCCCTGCAACCGGCCGCGCGGGAAATCTACGGCCAGCCGGTGGTGGCAGTGGAGCACCTGGGCAGCTTCGCCTGCCGCAATATCTATGGCCGCGCCGATGCCCGGCGCAGCCAGCACGCCACGGCCAACGCGCTGGACGTTGCCGCCTTCCGCCTGGCCGATGGCCGGCGCATCGTGGTAGCGAAAGACTGGAGCGGGGATGGCGACGCCGCACGCTTCCTGCGTGCCGTGCGCGGCCGCGCGTGCAGCAACTTCGACGGCGTGCTCGGGCCGGACTACAACCGCGCGCACCACGATCACTTCCACCTCGACCTGGGCGGCTGGCAGATCTGCCGTTGAGCCCGCCCGCTGCGTGCTGCGGTAGAATGGCGGCTTTTCCCAGGATCGCCCCGTCATGACCGAAGTCCTCACCCCGCCGCGCATCGTCGTCCAGGCGCTGGCACCTGCCTGGCAGGCCGCCGCCGAGCAGTGGGCGCAGCGGCTCGGTCTGCCGATGGGCGAGGGCGATGCCGATTTCGCCCTGCAGTTGGGTGATGACGGCTTGCAGCTGCTGCAGCTGGGGCCGGATTCGCCCGGCCCGGTGCGGGTGGATTTCCTCGAAGGGTCTGCTGCGCATCGCCGGCAGTTCGGCGGCGGCGCCGGGCAGATGATCGCCAAGGCCGTCGGCATCCAGCAGGGCGTACGCCCCCGCGTGCTGGACGCCACCGCCGGGCTGGGCAAAGACGCCTTCGTACTGGCGACCCTGGGCTGCGAAATGGACCTGACCGAGCGCCAGCCGATCATCGCCGCGCTGCTGGAAGACGGCCTGGCCCGCGCGGCAGGGGATTTCGAGGTGGGCGCCATCGTCGCACGCATGCGCCTGCTGCAGGGCAACTCCATCGAGCGCATGACCGCGTGGGAAGGGGAGGCGCCGCAGGTGATCTACCTCGACCCGATGTTCCCGCACCGCGACAAGAGCGCACTGGTGAAGAAGGAAATGCGTCTGTTCCGTCCGCTGGTGGGCGATGACCTCGACGCTCCGGCGCTGCTGGAGGCGGCACTGAATCTGGCCAGCCACCGGGTGGTGGTCAAGCGCCCGCGCAAGGCGCCGATCATCGAGGGCGGCAAGCCCAGCTACAGCCTGGAAGGCAAGTCCAGCCGCTATGACATCTATCCGCTGAAAAGCCTGAAGGGCTGAGTTTTCTTTTCCCGGCCGAGCGATCCGTGCTTGCGCTTCCCCCTCACCCCAGCCCTCTCCCTCAGGGAGAGGGAGTCGCCCGCGCCGGCTGACACTATGGTTTCATCCTGTGCCGAACGGTCCCCTCTCCCGCTTGCGGGAGAGGGTTAGGGTGAGGGGCTTTTGATCTCGACGCGTTTTCTCGCGATTAGCCGATTACGGCTGTTCAGCCCGTAGGGCGCATAACCTGCCACTGTTATCCGCCGCCATGGCATCGGCGGATAACCCGTTCCGGGTTATCCGCCCTACGGTGTGCATCAGGGCGCAAAGGCCCTGAGGAACAACGCCACCACTTCCTGCACATGCGCCTCGGCTTCTTCCGCGGTCGGCGGATTCTCGCAGCCGATCATCAGGCGGAAGTGCACGCAGCCCTGCACCAGCATCAGGAAATGCTCGGCGGCCCGGCGCGGGCAGTCCATCTTCATCTTGCCCTGCTGGCGGGCCTGCTCCAGCAGGCGCTCCATCTGGTCCAGCACGCGCTGCGGGCCGGCCTCGAAGAACAGCTGCGAGAGATGCGGGTTGCCCGCGCCCTGGGCCACCATCAGCCGGCTCAGGGCAATCGCCTCGGGGCTGTTGATCAATTGGTTGAAACCGCGGCCCAGGTTCAGCAGCAGGCTTTCCAGCGGCGCGTCGGCCGGCGGCTCGGCGAACAGCTCGGGCATGCGCTCGGCGCACTTGGCCTGTACCGCCTCGACGAACAACGTCTCCTTGTCCGTGAAGTGGCTGTACACGGTGAGCTTGGACACCCCGGCCTCGGCGGCGATGGCCTCCATGCTGCTGCCGTCGTAGCCGTAGCGGACGAACAGCTCCTTGGCGGCTTCGAGAATGGCCTTGCGCTTGGCCGGATCCTTGGGGCGACCCGGTCCGTTCGATGAGTTCGTTGGTGACATGTCTTTACATTTCTAATACTGGACTGATGGGTTCTGTATTTTTACTATACCGGCGAGTATAAGAATTCCAACCGCGTTTTGCGAAAGGTCACACATCATGTTCCGCCATGCTCTGTCTGTCGCGCTGCCTGCTGCCTTCATCCTTTCCCTTTCCGCCTGCGGTAACGGCGAGCCGCCGAAGCCCGCGGTACGCCCTGCCATCGTGGTGCAGCCGCTGCCGGCGCGGGATATCACCGAGGCCTATCCCGGTGAAGTGCATGCGCGCCATGAGCCGGAACTGGCCTTCCGCATCGGCGGAAAAGTCAGCAAGCGTCTGGTGGAAACCGGCGAACGGGTGAAGAAGGACCAGCCCCTGGCGGAACTCGATCCTGAAGACGTTCGCCTGCAGCTCGAGGCCACGCGCGCCCAGGTGGCCGCCGCCGAAGCCAACCTGCAGACGGTGCGCTCCGAATACGCCCGCTACAAGACCCTGCTGGAGCGCCAGCTGGTCAGCCAGTCGCAGTTCGACAACATCGAGAACACCTACCGCGCCGGCGAGGCGCGGGTTAAGCAGATTCGCGCCGAGTACGACGTGGCCAGCAACCAGGCCGGCTACGCGGTGCTGCGCTCGCCCCAGGATGGCGTGATCGCCACCCGCCGGGTGGAAGTGGGGCAGGTGGTCGCCGCCGGGCAGACCGTCTTCACCCTGGCCGCCGATGGTGATCGCGAAGTGCTGATCAGCTTCCCCGAACATGCCTTCGAACGCTTCCGCGTCGGTGAGGCGGTGAGCGTCGAACTCTGGTCGCAGCGCGACAAGCGCTTCAGCGGCAAGATCCGTGAACTGTCGCCGGCGGCCGATCCGCAGTCGCGCACCTTTGCCGCGCGGGTGGCGTTCGACGATGCCAAGGTGCCGGCCGAGCTGGGCCAGAGCGCCCGCGTCTACATCCATGCCGAGGGCACCGTGCCGCTCGCCGTGCCGCTCGCCGCGCTGACGTCCGAAGCCGGCCAGCCGTTCGTCTGGGTAGTCGATCCGAAAACTTCCACCCTGCATCGCCGCCCGGTGCGCATCGGCCCCTACGCCGAAGACCGCGTGCCAGTGCTCGAAGGCCTGAAGGATGGCGACTGGGTGGTGGCGGCGGGTGTGCAGGTGCTGCGTGAAGGTCAGGAGGTACGGCCTGTCGACCGGGAGAACCGGTCGGTCAAGCTGGTGGCGAAGGAGTAACGCCCGATGCAATTCAACCTTTCCGCCTGGGCGCTGCACAACCGCTCCATCGTCCTGTACCTCATGCTCCTGCTGGGCATTGTCGGCACGCTGTCCTACTCCAAGCTGGGGCAGAGCGAGGACCCGCCGTTCACCTTCAAGGCCATGGTGGTGAAGACCAACTGGCCGGGTGCGACCGCCGAGGAAGTCTCGCGCCAGGTCACCGAGCGCATCGAGAAGAAGCTGATGGAGACCGGTGATTTCGACCGCATCATCTCCTTCTCCCGCCCCGGTGAATCCCAGGTGACCTTCGTCGCCCGCGAGGACTTCCACTCCCGCGACATTCCCGAGCTCTGGTACCAGATCCGCAAGAAGGTCAACGACATCCGCTACACCCTGCCGCAGGGCATCCAGGGGCCGTTCTTCAACGACGAGTTCGGCACCACCTTCGGCAATATCTACGCGCTGTCGGGCAAGGGCTTCGACTACGCGGTGCTCAAGGACTACGCCGACCGTCTGCAATTGCAACTGCAGCGGATCAAGGACGTCGGCAAGGTCGAGCTGGTCGGCCTGCAGGACGAGAAGATCTGGATCGACCTGTCCAACACCAAGCTCGCCACCCTCGGCCTGCCGCTGGCCGCCGTGCAGAAGGCGCTGGAAGAACAGAACGCGGTGACCGCCACCGGCTTCTTCGAGACCGCGACCGACCGCGTGCAACTGCGCGTCTCCGGACGTTTCGATTCGGTGGAGGACATCCGCTCCTTCCCGATCCGCGTCGGCGATCGCACCTTCCGCATCGGCGACGTCGCCGAGGTCCATCGCGGCTTCAACGATCCGCCCGCTCCGCGCATGCGCTTCATGGGCGAGGACGCCATCGGCATCGCCGTGGCCATGAAGGACGGCGGCGACATCCTGGTGCTGGGCAAGAAGCTCGACGCCGAGTTCGAACGCCTGCAGCAGACGCTGCCGGCGGGCATGGAGCTGCGCAAGGTGTCCGACCAGCCGGCAGCGGTGCGCGAAGGCGTGGGCGAGTTCGTCCGCGTGCTGGCCGAGGCGCTGATCATCGTGCTGCTGGTGAGCTTCTTCTCCCTCGGCCTGCGCACCGGCCTGGTGGTGGCGCTGTCGATCCCGCTGGTACTGGCGATGACCTTCGCCTGCATGTACTACTTCGGCATCGGCCTGCACAAGATATCCCTCGGCGCGCTGGTGCTGGCGCTGGGCCTGCTGGTGGACGACGCGATCATTGCCGTGGAGATGATGGCGGTGAAGATGGAGCAGGGCTACGACCGGCTCAAGGCGGCGAGCTACGCCTGGACCAGCACGGCCTTCCCGATGCTCACCGGCACCCTGGTCACCGCCGCCGGCTTCCTGCCCATCGCTACCGCGCAGTCGGGCACCGGCGAGTACACCCGCTCGCTGTTCCAGGTGGTGACCATCGCGTTGCTGGTCTCCTGGATCGCCGCCGTGGTCTTCGTGCCCTACCTGGGCGAGAAGCTGTTGCCCGACCTCGCCAAGCGCCATGCGGAAAAGCACGGCGGCAGCGACAAGGGCCACGATCCATATTCGACGCCTTTCTACCAGCGCTTCCGCCGTGTGGTGGAGTGGTGTGTGCGCTACCGCAAGACGGTGATCCTGCTCACCGTGGCGGCCTTCATCGGCTCGATCATGCTGTTCCGCCTGGTGCCGCAGCAATTCTTCCCGCCCTCGGCGCGCCTGGAACTGCTGGTGGACCTGAAGCTGGCCGAGGGTGACTCGCTGACCGCCACCACCGAGCAGGTCAACCGCCTGGAAAAAATGCTCGCCGAGCATCCGGGCATCGACAACTACGTAGCCTATATCGGCACCGGTTCGCCGCGCTTCTACCTGCCGCTGGACCAGCAACTGCCGGCGGCGAGCTTTGCGCAGTTCGTGGTCCTGGCCAAGAGCCTGGAGTCCCGTGAAGAGATTCGTCAGTGGCTGATCAAGCACATGAACGAAGACTTCCCGACCCTGCGTACCCGTATCAGTCGCCTGGAGAACGGCCCGCCGGTGGGCTACCCGGTGCAGTTCCGCGTCTCCGGCGAGCACATCCCGGAGGTCCGCGAACTGGCGCGCAAGGTCGCCGACAAGATGCGCGAGAACCCCCACGTGGTGAACGTGCACCTGGACTGGGAAGAGCCGAGCAAGGCGATCTTCCTCGACATCGACCAGGAACGCGCCCGCGCCCTGGGCGTGAGCACTTCGGACATCTCGCAGTTCCTGCAGAGCTCGCTGACCGGCTCCACCGTCAGCTACTACCGCGAGGACAACGAGCTGATCGAGATCCTCCTGCGTGGCGACGAGCATGGTCGGCATGACCTCTCGCAACTGCCCAGCCTGTCGATGCAGACCAGCAGCGGGCGCAGCGTGGCGCTGTCGCAGGTGGCGACGCTGGAGTACGGCTTCGAGGAAGGCATCATCTGGCGGCGCAACCGCCTGCCCACGGTGACCATCCGTGCCGACATCTACGATGACTCGCTGCCAGCGACCCTGGTGAAGCAGATCTCGCCGACGCTGGACCCGATCCGCGCCGAGCTGCCCGACGGCTACCTGCTGGACGTCGGCGGCACCGTGGAGGATTCCGCCAAGGGGCAGAACTCGGTGAACGCCGGCGTACCGCTGTTCATCGTGGTGGTGCTCAGCCTGCTGATGATCCAGCTGCGCAGCTTCTCGCGGATGATCATGGTGTTCCTCACCGCGCCCCTGGGGCTGATCGGCGTGACCCTGTTCCTGCTGGTGTTCCAGAAGCCCTTCGGCTTCGTCGCCATGCTCGGCACCATCGCCCTGGCGGGGATGATCATGCGCAACTCGGTGATCCTCGTGGACCAGATCGAACAGGACCGCGCCCACGGCCTGGACACCTGGCACGCCATCATCGAGGCCACGGTGCGGCGCTTCCGCCCCATCGTGCTGACCGCCCTGGCCGCCGTGCTGGCGATGATCCCGCTGTCGCGCAGCGTGTTCTTCGGGCCGATGGCCGTGGCGATCATGGGCGGCCTGATCGTTGCCACGGCGCTGACATTGCTGTTCCTGCCGGCGCTCTATGCGGCCTGGTTCCGCGTGAAGAAAGAGGCCTAGCTTCAGTACCTCCCTGTAGGAGCGGTCCATGCCCGCGAATCGCGCGCATGGCGCGCTCCTACAGGTCGAATCCAATATCTAACATCGACGTAGGGCGAATAACGCGCAGCGTTATCCGCCGTCCGACGCTCTGAGGCGAATAACCCGACAGACGCGAACCCTTCGGCCTGTCACCCTCGCTGTCCTTTCCTGAGCACGATTCCCAAGCCCGGATCACTCCGTCAGGCTCGGGACATTCATTCGGGAACCGCCTGACTCATCAACGGCGTTGCGGTCCTACAAAGCCACTGCTTAGCGTTCTCTCCGCCACGGAACAGCCGTGGTCAGGTGTGGAAACCTGTGAGCTTTAAGCATTCGCCATAGCAGGGAATGGCCCGGCCTTTTCAAAGGCCGGGCCGACTCTGGCTGTCCATGGCGGACCGTGCGAGGCGGGCTTCGGCCCGGCCGGTCTTTGGCTTAAAGCTCCCGGTTTTCCACCCTTGCACGGTCCGCCTCCCTTTCCGGGATGGCGGCTTTCCAGCTGTAGCCAACTGAGCTGTACAGGGAGAGACCGCATGAACCCTTCGACGATGTTCCCAGCCGACAACGGCCTGAGCTTCCACACCTTCCAGCGCTACGATCGCCCGTTGCGCGGTCTGATGATTGATCGGCAGGCCTGGTTCTCCGCCCGCGACCTCGCGCGCCTGACCAATACCCACTTCTCCGCCCGCGTACCGCGCAAGCTCGACGCCGACCAGTACCGCTGGGTACGGCTCGAAGGCGGGAAAGAGGACGAGCTACTGGTCAGCGAAAGCGGCCTCTACACCCTGCTGCTGGTGTACTTCTACCACCCGGAAAACCGCAACCTGCGCCAGTGGCTGAGCAACGAAGTCGTGCCGGCCCTGCGTGACGCGCAGTTGCCACCGGGGTTCGTCCCCCGCCACGCCGTGCGCGAGGTGCAGGGTTACCCGCTGGCGGTACTGGAGTGGCAAGGCGGCGTCTGGCTACGCTTCGGCGATGCCGCCTGCTTGCTGGGCTGAGAGACGGACGTAGCCATCACGGCGGATAACCCGTTCCGGGTTATGCGCCCTACGGAAAGGGGAACTCTTCGTAGGATGGTGTGGAGCGAAGCGATACCCATCGCTTACGACCCGGCGCGCTGTTACAGGGGAGAGATAAGCAGGCACGAAAAAGCCCGGCAGTTGCCGGGCTTTCCCTTGTCTCGTTCGGATCGAAGTCAGAGCACCCCGAACACCTTCTTCGCCAGCCCGGTGGCCGCTGCAGTCGGGTTCTGGCGGATGGTTTTTTCCTGCTCGGCGATGAGCTTGAACAGGCCGTCCAGCGCTTCTTCGGTCACGTAGTTCTCGATGTTCGCGTTCTTCGCATCGACCACGCCGAAGGCGGCGGCCTGGCTGGCAAAGGCGTTGTACTGCTTGGCCACGCCAACCTGGTCGGTGGCCTGCTTGATGATGGGCAGGAACTTGGCGCGCAGTTGATCGCGGCTGCTGCGGTTCAGGTAGTCGGTGGCGGAGTGCTCGCCGCCCTGGAGGATGCCCTTGGCGTCGGTCACGCTCATCTTCTTCACCGCATCGACCAGCAGCGCCTGTGCTTGCGGCATGGCGGCCTCGGCTGCCTTGTTCATGCTCGCCTCGAGCTGGTCGACCTGGGCACCCATGCCGAACTGCTTCATGGTCTTGGCGGCCTTGCCCAGCTTGCCGGGCAGCTCGATGCGCACGGCGGGGTCATTGCTGAAACCGCCGGGCTGGCTGAGCTGCTTCACGGCCACCTGTGCACCCTGGGTCAGCGCATCCTTCAGGCCGCCGGTGGCGTCGCTCTGGCTGAGGTCGGAGAGGGACAGGGCGAAGGCATTGACGGACAGCAGGGCGCCGGCCAGCAGAACGGGGAATCGCAGCATCGGTACTTCCTTGGCGAAACCCGGCGGTTTGCGAACCGCCGAGGTGGAGAATGGAGGGGGGAGATTAACGGAGGATGGCCGCCGGGGAAAACCCGGCGGCGCGGTGAATCAGCGCACGGGGTCGACGCGGACGCGCAGCGGCTGCGGATCGCTGCCATCGAGTTTCACGCTGTGGCGCTCGGTGGTGATGAACAGCAGGCGGCCGCTGTCCTCGATACGCGCGCTGACGGCGTAGGTGTGGCCCGGTTTGACCTGGTTGCGGTCGTAATCCAGATGGAACGCCAGCGGTACCTGACGCCCGGGCTCCAGTTGCTGCTGGGCCAGATCGACCGCCGGGGCATCGGCCAGCGATACGTCCTGCAGGCTGACGGTGACCTGGGCGGTAGGCGGCAGGGCGATGCGTTGCAGGTAGAAGACTTCGCCATCCAGCGACGCCTTGTCGCCGGAGAAGTTGGAACTACAGGCGGTGAGCAGGCCGGTCATCAGCAGCAGGGAAAGGGTTTTCTTCATGGAGCTCTCCTTTGAACCAAGGGGCGTCAGACCATTGTGCACGGCGATAGTTGCCTCGCACATGACTTGTTCAATGATGTCTGCCCGAGAGCCCTGTTGTTTATCTAGGCGTAGGTTTCAGCATTGGCCAGGAGCTTGCCCTCCAGATCCTTGGCTGAGAGAAGGGGCATCTCACCCTCCAATGGCCAATTGATCTTCAGGTCGGGGTCGTCCCAGCGGATGCAACGCTCATGCTGGGGAGCGTAATAGTCGGTGGTCTTGTATAGAAACTCCGCCGAATCGCTCATGACGATGAAACCGTGGCCGAAACCTTCGGGCACCCATAGCTGGTGTTTGTTTTCGGCACTGAGCACAGCACCCACCCAACGGCCGAAGTTGGGCGAGGAGCGACGCAGGTCGACGGCGACGTCGAACACCGTACCGCTGACAACCCTCACCAATTTTCCCTGTGGCTGCTGCATCTGATAGTGCAGGCCACGCAGAACGCCTTTCGCGGATCGGGAATGATTGTCCTGAACGAATTGCACCTTGCGGCCGATGGCCTCTTCAAAGTGGCTGTGGTTGAAGCTCTCAAAAAAGAAACCGCGGTCGTCGCCGAACACCTTGGGCTCGATTTTCAGAACTTCAGGAAGAGCAAGGGGAGTGGCTTTCATCAGTAAATAGTCTCTTTCAGAATACGTTTGAGGTACTTCCCGTACTCGTTCTTGCAGAGAGGCTCCGCAAGCTTCTCCAGCTCTTGCGCGTTGATCCATTCATGACGGAACGCGATTTCCTCAGGACAGGCAACCTTGAGCCCCTGGCGATGTTCCAGGGTGGCAATGAAGTGGCTGGCTTCCAGCAGGGAGTCATGAGTGCCGGTATCCAGCCACGCATAGCCTCGGCCCATAATCTCGACGGTCAGGTCGCTCGCCTCGAGGTAGCAACGGTTCACGTCAGTGATTTCCAATTCTCCGCGAGCGGAGGGCTTGATGCTCTTGGCTATGTCGATGACGCGGTTGTCATAGAAGTAGAGCCCAGTGACGGCATAACTGGACTTCGGAGTTAGCGGTTTTTCTTCGAGACTGATGGCCTTGCCAGTGGTGTCGAACTCGACGACGCCATAACGCTCCGGGTCCTGAACGTGATAGGCAAACACACTCGCGCCGGCTTCTCGTTGCATGGCGTTGCGCAGCAGTTCATGGAAGTCGTGGCCGTGGAAGATATTGTCGCCCAGCACCAGCGCGCAGAGATCATTGCCTATGAAGTGTTCGCCAATCAGGAATGCCTGTGCCAGGCCGTCAGGAGAGGCTTGGACCGCGTATTGCAGATTCACCCCCCACTGATGCCCATCGCCAAGCAGTTGCTCGAAGCGTGGTGTGTCTTGCGGCGTGGAGATGATCAGGATGTCCCGTATCCCCGCCAGCATCAGTGTCGTGAGTGGGTAGTAGATCATTGGCTTGTCATAAACCGGCAGCAGCTGCTTGGAAATGGCCAATGTGGCGGGGTGCAGGCGAGTGCCTGAGCCGCCGGCGAGAATGATGCCTTTACGTTTCATCGGTGTTGCCTTGTCAATTCATGAACCAGCCGTCGAGCGTGGTGCTGCCATTCAGGCAGTGTCACGCCGAAAGTGCTCTGGAGTTTATGAGTAGCCAGCCGTGAGTTGGCTGGTCGGTGCGCCGGTAACGGGTACTCGGCAGTACTGATTGGCAAGACAAGATCTGCGGGGCACTTCAGAGCAAGGCCTTGCTGCTGTGCTTGTTGCACGATGAATTGTGCAAACCCGTGCCAACTGGTTTCGCCGGCGGCTACCAAGTGATACGTACCGCTGGCTGAGGTGTTCAGTCGGGGAGCGTGGCCCAGGCGCGCGAGCACGAGAGCCGTGATATCCGCTATCAACTCGGCGCTGGTGGGGGCGCCAATCTGATCGGCTATCACCTTGAGTTCGGTTCGTTCGCCAGCGAGTCGCAAGATGGTTTTTGCGAAGTTGTTCCCGCGAGCTGCATATACCCAGCTGGTGCGGAAAATGAGGTGTCGGCAGCCGCTGGCACGAATTGCCTCTTCACCGTCCAACTTGGTTCGACCGTAGATATTCCGGGGGCCAGTCACGGAGGTTTCGGTGTAGGGAGTATGCCCTTCGCCGCTGAAGACGTAGTCGGTGGAGTAATGCACCAACCAGGCGTCCGACTTTGCGGCAGCGGCCGCCATTGCCTGAACGGCTTCAGTGTTTATACGGCGGGCGCCAGCCTCGTCAGTTTCGGCTTTATCCACAGCCGTGTAGGCAGCGGCGTTGACGATGATCTGAGGGCGGAGCTTGGCAATCAGGTCGTTCACTGCCTCAACGCTGTTCAGATCAGCCATTGCCCGATCGCAGGTGATCAGCAGGCCAAGCGGAGCGAGTGCGCGCTGCAGTTCCCAGCCGACTTGGCCGTTAGCCCCGAATAAGAGAATTCTGTTCATGCGTACTGCCTGCCAATCCAGTCGCGATAGGAGCCATTGGTGATATTGGCTACCCATGCCTGATTATCGAGGTACCAGCGAACCGTTTTTCGAATGCCGGTTTCGAAGGTTTCTGCCGGTTTCCAGCCGAGCTCACGCTCCAGGCGGCTGGCGTCGATGGCGTAGCGGCGATCATGGCCAGGACGGTCCTTGACGAAGGTAATCTGCTGGCGATAACTCTGGCCGTCATGTCTTGGCTGCTCCTGGTCGAGGATGTCGCAGAGCGTCGTTACCACATCGAGGTTGGCTTTTTCGTTCCAGCCACCGATGTTGTAGGTCTCTCCAGGTGCACCGGCTTCAAGAACACGCCGTATGGCACTGCAATGATCCTTCACGTACAGCCAGTCACGTACCTGTTGGCCGTCTCCGTAGATCGGTAAGGATTTGCCTGCCAAAGCGTTGTGAATGACCAGCGGAATGAGCTTTTCCGGGAAGTGATAGGGCCCATAGTTGTTCGAGCAGTTCGTCGTCAGGACGGGCAGCCCGTAGGTATGGTGATAGGCGCGCACCAGATGGTCCGAGGCGGCCTTGGAAGCGGAGTAGGGGCTATTGGGTTCGTAGCGATGTTGTTCGGTGAAGGCGGGGGCTTCCGGTGTCAAGGAGCCGTAAACTTCATCCGTGGAAACATGCAGGAAGCGGAAGACCGCCTGTTCATTGCCGGAGAGTTGTTGCCAGTAAGTACGAGTGCATTCCAGCAGGCGGAATGTACCGACGATGTTGGTCTGAATAAACTCATCTGGGCCGTGGATCGAGCGATCGACATGGGACTCCGCAGCGAAGTGGAGAATGGCGCGGGGACGATGTTTTTGTAGTAACTGTTCGATCAGTGCTGCGTCGCCGATATCTCCCTTGATGAAGAGGTGTCGGGGATCGGTTTCCAGGCTTTCGAGATTCTGGCGGTTTCCGGCATAAGTCAATTTGTCGAGACTAACGACAGACTCGTTACGGCCTGCCAACCAGTCGAGCACGAAGTTGGAACCGATAAAGCCGGCGCTTCCGGTGACTAGGATTGTCATGGAGTGGTACCTATAACGAAGTTGGGCGAAGGCGCAAGCGAGCGCCTGCGCGATGCGTCCTGTAGTGGAGTTGCGCAGAGACAGTCATTCCACGATCCGGCCGAACAGGTTCTGGAACATCGTCTGGTCGCGCCCGTCCGTGAGGTCATACAACGAGTAGTAGTGGTTGAGCCTTGCGCCGCCATCGCGGGTCAGCGGGTCCCAGGAGAGATTGGCGCGGCGCATGGTGGAGCTGCTCATCAGCTCATCGAAGGGGATCGATACGTACATGCCCTTGTCGAAGCTGCCTTCGCCGTATTCGTCTTTGCTGGCGGTGGTCAGCGTCACCCAGGCGCCGAAACGCACACCGTTGCGGAACTGCCGTGAAAGGTCCAGGGTGCCACCCCAGTCCCGTGCGAGATAGCGGCCGGCGCTTGCGGTGGCGAGGATGTCTTCGAAGCCGGTCTGCCAGTAGAGGGTGACGAAGCCGGTCGCCGTCTGGTAGTCACGCAAGCCCAAGTGCTGGTCGAAATCGCGCTGGCGCACCAGGTCAAGGTTGGCGCCCAGCGCCCAGTCCTGATTCATTGGGCGGTACAGCAATTCGCCGCCAGCGCCGGCGTACATGCTTTCCAGGTAGCCGCCGTAGACCATGCCGTAGAGGTCCTGGTCCAGCCGTGCGGTCTTGTTCAGCTGGAAGGTCGGCAGGGTGACGTTGGAGGTCGTCATGTACTGACGGATGTCCGTGCGCACTCGCGGCAGCCCGCTGGGGGCGTCGTACTTGAAGTCGTCGTAGTTGTTGATCAGGTTGACGCTGAGCAGGCCGTTCGCCCACAGGCTCGGCGTGAAGCGGTATTCGCTGTCGAGGTCGGCGGTGAATTGGTAGAGGAGGAAGTTGTCCGGCCCGCCGATGCTCTGGTTGTAGCCCAGGCCGACGTTGTAGCTGAACGGGTCGGGTTGCTGTGCGTAGAGCAGCTCTTCCTGCTGCGGCCGCGGTACGTTCTGTTCGGTGCTGCGGCGCAGGTCTTCCAGCGGGCGTTCCTGGTTGGCCACGTCGCGGAATACTTTGCGCGGTACGCTGGTTTCGACCATGGGTTGGCCGTAGCGGGTATCGACGACGGTGAACCACTGGACATCGTCATCGGCACTGTTGTCGAGGATGCGCGCGGTACGGCCGACGGCTTCGGGCGGGTAGAGGTAGCGGGTCTGCTCGCCATAGACCACCACTTCGCTGTTCTTGCGGGTGATGCGTTCGACCTTGTAGCCGGCATTTTCCTCAACGCGGCGGGAGACGTCTGCCCAATCCGCCGAACTGGTACCGGGCTCGGACGTGCGCTCCACCAGGGGTTCGGGGGCCGGGTCGCTGACCTTGGCCGGTGCCGTGCGCGTGGCGAAGTTGGTGTGCAAGGTGATGCCGAACATTGCCGTGTTGCCGCGCTCGAAGGCGGCAGTCAGGTCGATCGCGTCGTTGGCCTTGAAAACCATGCCGATGTTGAAGGGCGAACTCTGCTTCTGGTTGTTGTTCAGCGGCTCGTGCTGGTAGTCGTTGCCGTCGTATTCCAGCTTGAGCGAGAGCGGCTCCCAGGGGGTTTGCCAGTTGATGCCGCCGAAGGGGGAGGGGCGGCCGCGGAAGTAGCTATTGGAGCTCAGCTCTCCCGTGCCCTCGGAAGTAGGCCGTGTGTTGAATCTGTCATCGATCCACCCCAGCGGGTTATCCAGTTCGCCACGGTTGCCGATGTAACCCCAGGCCAGGCCCAGGCTGAAGTCGAGGTCACCGACGCGCTTGTTGCCTACGAGGTATTCGCTGGAGAACAAGCCGGTCCCGCCAATATCACGGCCGCCCAACGCAATTTCGGGAGCCCAACGGCTTTCCTGCAGCAGTCGGAATTTAACGTCGAAGGCCTTGTCCTTGTAGCTCTGATCGCCGCTCTCGTCTGCCGCGCCGTACTTGCGGTTGCTGATCGATGTATAGCGGAAGGTGCCTTCCATCCAGTCGAACGGCTGCAACGAGAAGCTGTAGCGTGAGTAGGGATCGGTGCGGCTGGCGTTGATGCTGATTTCCCCGGCCGGCGCCATGCGCGCAGTGGGGGTTTGCAGCAGGCCGACGCCGCCGAAATCATTCTGGGTATAGCGGGGTTCGGCGCTCGCCAGGCTGGCAACGACCAGCAGGGGGTAAAGACCGTAGCGAAGGTTCATGGTGCGTCCGCCGGCAAGGGCTGGGTGGCGAGAAATTCGGCCAGCTCGCGGTTCAGGTCCGGGGCAATGGCATTGATATCGCTGGTGTTCAGGGGAACCAGCAACACGGCACCGGGAGCGGGCGGAACCGCTTCTTCACGGTTCCACAGGGCAATGCCCAGGCGCGTCACCTGGCCGTCGGGCTGGACCAGATAGAGGTTGTCCGGATCGGCGTCGGCCAATGCGGGGCACTGTTGTGCGTAGCGATAGGCTTGCTGCAACGGAACGAATGGGAGTGCGCAGTCCTGCGATACCGCGCCGACGATGCGAACGTAGTCCGGGCGGGGCGGGAAGATCAGGCGGTCGCCGCCCTGCAGCTTCGGTGAGTGCGCCATGTTCAGTTCGACGGCGAGCGGGTCAAGCGGGTAGATCTTTCGACCGGTCACCGGAAGTGCGCTTACCTGCTCGTTCAACTGCCGCGCGGCGTTCGCCAGGCTGGGGTTGTCCTGCAGTCGGGCCAGACGTTGCAACTGGATCAGATCGAACAGGATGCCGGCCTTCAGCCGCTGTTGTTCCTGCTTCAGGCTTTGACGTTGCCAGGATGCACCGAGCCAGTAACCGAGAGGGTCCACTTGCAACTGCCCGAGCAACTGCCCCAGGCGCAGGCCTTCGGCGATCTGCTTTTCCCCGGGGGAGGGCAGGGAGCCCAGTACTTCGATACGGGTAGCGGCGAGGAGCGAGGTGCTGGCCAGGAAGCAGGCGGCCAGGCAGCAGAGTCGAGCGAACTTCATGGTTGCCCCCGGAGTGGGCGCAGTTGGGTAATGGTGACGTTCAACCCCGGTGCGACCTGCTGCTGGCTCTGCAGGATGAAACCGTCCTTGGGATCGACCCAGTAGCGATTGGTCGACGACATTCCTTCGATGGGCGCACTCAACTGCTCGTCGATGCGCACGAGAGCCAGGTCTTGATCGAGAATTCGTACAGTCTCGGTGCCGCCGTGGGAGAGGTGGCCATTGACGAGGACGCCCAGCTGATAATCAGGTCCGAGATCGACGCTGCGTTGGCTCTGCTGGCCGTCTGTGATCCGGTGCAATCCCCGGTGGAAGGGTGAATCAGCGCCGAGGCTTGTGCTCAACAGGTCATTCGGGAAGCCCAGGGTGCGCACCACGATGCCATCCTGCAGCAGCAGAAATTGGCCTGAAGAAGTGCGCCAGTACTGCAGGTCGCCCTGGATGCGTACCAGGGCCATCACCGCCGAGCCGTACTCGGTGGTGGCCTGGATCTGGTAATAGGGCAGGGCTTCGACCTGAGCGCGGGTCAGCTCCAGCGGCGCTGGGCGGCTGAGGCTGGCGCCGAGGGTGTTCAGGGAACCTTGCATCAGGGGATTGCAGGCGCACAGCGAGGCGGCCAGAGAGGCCAGCAGCGGCAAGCGAAGGGCGTTCATGGCTGGAGGTCAGTTGTTGTTTGTGAGGTTGCGCTGCACGGTCGAACCGGTGCCCAGGATGCCGGCAGACGGCACCAACTGGCTGATCAGGCGGTTCCAGCGCGTCACGCCGGCCGGGCCAACGTAGACCACGTCCTGCGGCTGCAGCTGGAACTGCTGGGCCAGGATGAACGCGGTGGGCGAGTTGGCGTCGAGCTGGAAGACTGTGGCGCGTTCCTGTTCGAGGTTCTCGACTCCGCGGATGACATAAACCGCCTTGCCGCTGGCCGTGGTCTGGTTCAGGCCGCCGACACTGCCCAGCGCATCGGCCAGGTTCATGTCGCGGGTCTTGAAGGTCAGCGCGCGCGGGGCGTTGACCTCGCCCATCAAGTAGACCTTCTTGCGGTCGTTGTAGGGCAGATAGATGCGGTCGCCGTCCTTCAGATAAAGGCCGTACAGGTCGGAGCCCTGCGCGGTGTTCAGGGCATCCAGGTTCAAGGGGTAGACCTGGTTGCCGCGCTGTAGGGTCAGGCCGGAAAGGTCGGCATTGACGGTGTCGAGTTGGGCGGCACCGATGGCTTCCATCAGGGTCAGCGGCGTCGTGGTGATCGCTTGTGGCCCGGCCTTGATGAAGGCGCCATTGAGCAGCACGCGCTGGCTGGCGAAGCGCAGGATGGCGATATCGACCTGCGGCTCTTCCACATAGGCCGAGAGTGCCAGGCTGATGGTCTTACGGACTTCTTCGATGGTGTGCCCGGCGACTTGCAAGGTGCCAATGTAGGGGTAGAACAGCGTGCCGTCGGGCCGGACCAGGCGCCCGTTGGCGTCGGTCTGTTGTTGCTGGCCAGCCGGAGAGGTGAGCTCGGGGTGGTCCCACACGGTGATGTAAAGCAGGTCACCGGCGCCGATCTGATAGCTCTCGGGGTGGAAGCTGGTCAGCTCCGTCGGGATCGACTCCGTCTTCTGTGTCGCGGCTTCGATCGTGAGCAGTTTGGGAGTGATCTGCACCAGTTGGACGCGGCTGGATTCAGCCGAGTCTTCCTGCGTCAGTCGCCCGGTATCCAGGTACTGGCCGGGGGAGAACATGCAGCCTTGCAAGGCGAGGGCGGTAAGGATAGCGACGGACAATGGACGAATCATGACGAAGCCAGGATAGGAAATGGAATGGACAGTGAGGCTTCCTCAGCGGCGTTTGGCAGCGGGAGCCTGGGAGGTGGCGCAGGTTAGCAACCGACTTGGAAGGTGGCTGTCAGAAAAGAGAGAGGCTGGTGAAGGGGATATCTGGTTAAGGCGTGTTGGCGGCGGTTCAGTACGCGTTCTGGTGAACGAATCCCTTGAACAGGGTCAGGAAGACGATCTTCAGGTCCCACCAGAGCGACCAGTTGTTGATGTAGGCGAGGTCGAACTCCACCCGCTTTTGCATCTTCTCTAGCGTGTCGGTCTCCCCGCGCCAGCCATTCACCTGCGCCCAGCCGGTGATGCCCGGCTTGACCTTGTGACGCAGCATGTAACTGCTGATCTGCGCGCGGTATTCCTCGTTGTGGGCGATGGCGTGGGGGCGAGGGCCGACGATGGACATATCGCCGAGCAGCACGTTGATGAACTGCGGCAACTCATCCAGCGACGTGCGGCGCAGGAAGGCGCCGACCGGGGTGATGCGGCTGTCATTACGGGTGGCCTGTGTGACCTTCGCACCGTTTTCCATTACCCGCATGCTGCGGAACTTCCAGACTTCGATGGAGCGGCCATCGATGCCATAGCGCTTCTGCTTGAAGAACACCGGGCCGGGGGAGGTGAACTTTACGGCGGCGGAGATCAGCAGCATGGGGATGACGATCAGGCAGAGGATCAGTGTGGACAGCACGATATCTTCCAGGCGCTTGACCAGCGCGCCAGCGCCAACCATGGGGCTGTCGAAGATACTGATGGTAGGGATGCCGTCGATGTTCTGCGCGCGGGCGTGGAGCAGGTCGAAGACGAAAACATCGGGCACGATGTGCACGGAGACGGTGGTATCGCTCAATTGCCCGACCAGCCACTTGATGCGCTCTTCGCTGCGCATGGGCAGGGTGATATAGATGCGATCCAGCTTGCCGGCGCGCGCTTGCTCGACCAGCTTCTCCAGATCACCGGAAATGGGGAGCTGGACCTTTCCCTTGCCCAGGCTGACCGGCTCACGGCGAACATCGTCGTAGAAGCCGGCGAGCTCCAAGCCCATCCACGGAGCGCCGGCAATATTGCTGGCCAGGCGTTGCCCCAGCGAGCCGGCTCCGGCAATGGCGATCGAGCGGGTATTGAAACCGCGCCGCCGCAGCGCATGCAGGCCGGAGCGCAACAGAATGCGATAGCCACCGAGGCTGATCAGTACCAGAGAAAACCACTGAACCTGACCTTTTGCATCGAGCAGGGTGATTTCAGGAATCAGATAGTCAGCGACAGCCACTCCCGCGAAGCTGACTGCCCAGATGCCGGCTACCTTTCGTAGTTCTTCGCGCGTTCGCTCACCTCGCCAGGAGGTGTACAGCTGACCGAAGTCGCTGAGCAAATAGAAGATAACCAGGGCAAACAGCGTTGCGATGACCGCTGAATAGTCCCAGCGGTCTTTATTGGCAAAGAGCACCAGTTCCATACTGAAGCAGATAACACAGAGGTCGAGTAATTTCTGCAGGACGGAGATAGTGGCTTGATGGGGGCGGAGAATTCCGCGATCCACTTTGTTCATTGAGTTGTTCCGTATAGGAGATTTTCTGTGCACATTTAGGTATGGTTTGAACTAATCCCGTATTCTTGATTAAATTCAGTTCTTGCCGATTTCGAAGGGAGGATTTGTCAGGTTGTGTGATTATTAATGGCTATACTTGGGTTAGCTGTTGAAATGCAGCCCCCCTTTACCATTGCTGATCGACAATGATAGTAATATCTTCATGTGAGAAGTTCTTCGTTTGATCACCTTGGGATGGACTGAAGTAGCCATGAGTAACTGGCCGACTTCAGCACCTGCCGACTTTGAAAGCTGCCAATCAATCCAACGCGATCAGATCAGCCACTCATCTCCGTGTTTTGGGTCGCCGCGAGCACCTCGCAGCAGCCATTTTCCGTATTACAGACGCACCTCTCCTGCGCCGGCCAGCAAATATCGGCGGGCCATCCACAGGTTCGACAGAGCGAACAGCGTGAGCATCTGCGCGGTGTTCTTCGCCAGGCCCCGGAAGCGTACCTTGGTGTAGCCGAACTGCCGTTTGATCACCCGGAACGGATGCTCGACCTTCGCCCGCCCCTGGGCCTTGGCTTTCTCGATCTTGCGCAGCGCGTGGTACAAGACACTGTGCTTGCCATGTTTCTGGTAGGTGCTGCGCCGAGCCGCAATCTGCCAGATAACCTTCCGCCCGGTATGTTCTTCACGCTTCTCGACCCCGGTATAACCAGCATCGGCGCACACCACGTTCTCTTCGCCATGCAGCAGTTTGTTGACCTGGGTGACGTCCGCGACATTCGCCGCCGTGACCACCAAGCTATGCACCAGGCCTGAGTCTTCGTCGACGCCAACGTGCGCTTTCGCTCCAAAGTAGTACTGGTTGCCCTTCTTGGTCTGGTGCACTTCCGGGTCGCGCTTGCCGTCTTTGTTCTTGGTCGAACTGGGCGCATGGATCAGCGTCGCATCGACGATGGTGCCCTGGCGCAACGACAGGCCCCGGTCACCCAAGTAGCCATTAATCACCGCCAGAATCCCTGCCGCCAACTCATGCCGCTCCAACAGGCGCCGGAAGTTGAGGATCGTGGTTTCATCCGGGATGCGCTCAAGGTTCAGCCCGGCAAACTGGCGCAGGATCGTGGTCTCGTACAGCGCTTCTTCCATTGCCGGGTCGCTGTAGCCAAACCAGTTCTGCAGCAGATGCACGCGTAGCATCGCCATCAACGGGTACGCCGGACGACCACCTTCACCCTTGGGGTAGTGCGGCTCGATCAGGGGGATCAGCCCCTGCCACGGCACCACCCGATCCATCTCGATCAGGAACAATTCCTTGCGGGTCTGCTTGCGCTTGCCGGCGTACTCGGCGTCAGCGAAGGTTATCTGCTTCATCGGGAAACTCAGGCAATGGGATCGGTATATTTCAACAGATTTGGGAGGTTTTCTTCAGAGTTTCCCTAGGAAGTGCGCGAGATTAATTTATACGTTGACTTGGTGTGTAATTTGTATGGTGTGTTGTATGCGCGGTGTTAGTATTGGGGCGTTATGCGTTTTGATAGTGTTTTAAGTAGTATTTGATCGAGTCTAATAAGTGAATTCTTAATGGTCTGCTTTTAAATATGCTTAAAATACCTCCGCTACTTGCTCTTTTGCCATCCGCTCGGACCCATTGCGATGGGATGTAATATGACTTTAGTCCAATTTTTTTTAATCTTAAGCAAAAATCAGGGTCTGACATAAATATGTTGAACCTAGTATCCAGTCCGCCGAGCAGATCCCATGTTTCCTTTTTCATAAGCCAAAACGAGCTTTGTAGCCAATCGACCTCGGTTGGAATGCCCCAATCAATATCGGAACATTCGTAGTTTTCGACAATTGCCTTAAAAGGATAGAGATTCTTTAAAGGAGTTCGCCTAGATATTTGAGCGATTAGGCTAGGGTAACGTCTTATCGCAGGAGCAATTGAGTTATCGGGATTTACCTGCTTAACGCCTATCACCCCAATCTCTGGATCTGAATCGAGGGTGCTAGTGAGATTTTGTATGTTGAATGTTTCGGGGATTTCGATGTCAGGATTTATTATTATTAGATATTCACTGTCTCTGTTTACTGAGCGATTAGTTGCCTTTGTATATCCAATGTTGGAGTCGGATATCTCAATTGACACTCTGCTAGATGTTATAGCCAGGAGCATTTCTGCGTTTTTTGGAGTACAACTGTTGTCAACGACTGTCACCCAATAGTCCTGATCCCTAAATGCGTGCTCTATTGAGTGTATGAGGGATGTAACTGAGTTGGATTTATGATAATCAACTATTGATATTAGATATTTGTGTTGCGAGCCAATCATTTAATCGCTGCCCTGCGTGTTCCCAAGTTAATTCTTCTGCTTCCCGTGGAAAGGGGCCTGTAATTGAGTAGCTATGAAGAGCTAGTTTGACTTTGTTTTCTATGTCTTCAAGGTTGAATGGGTCAACTGTGTATAGACCAGGAGCATTAAGTATTTCATTTGAGTAGCCGTTTTCCGAAGAAATTACGGTGCACCCACTGTAATAAGACTCAAGATCAACTAGTGATGAAACTTCGAAGTAGCTAGCAGATAAGTGGCATTTGCTCTGCTGATAGTAAGCATGAATCTCTTCAGGAGAACATGAGCCAATATATTTGAAATTATTTAAGGATGAAATTTTTTTTAGGAATTCTCTTCCGTATCCATTGTTGTTGGTGTTGATGTTGCCTATGAAGAAAAAGTTATAATTTAGCTTTCTGCAAGCTTCGATTATCCCTATCTGGTTCTTTCTCTCTTCAATTCTTCCGCATACAAGGATATCTATGTGTCGATCTGAATCGCTTGTTTTATATGATTTATTTATCCCGTTTCTTATTATTACATGGTTTGGTGTGATTTCAATGGCGAAGTCTCGTAGTATTGAGTTCAGCTCCCCGTTTGCGATGCAAATTATCCCTCTGCAGTTTTTAATTAATTGCCTTATGTTCTTTTGGTAGTTTATGAAGAAAAGATGTTTTAGGGACTCTAACAAATATCGCCCGTGTCGGATTGATCGATAAATGGCTTTGAATTTCTCAATGTATAAAGGAGAAATTCTGACTGACAATCCTGTTTTGCGCTGTATTCTTCTTGTGTTGAATTTCTCGACTACTCTGAAGTCATGATGTATAGTGAGTACGAATGTTCTTTCAAGTAGAAAATTAGACTTTAATGCATTGTGAAATTCAATAACCTCAAATGATCTATCGATGTTTGTTATTATATATGCGTCGAATTTTTCTTTATTCCTTCTAAACTCTGCAAGCGTTAGGATTTTAAAGGCGATATCTCTTGTATTGTTTATGTAATTTTGAATTTGGAAAGTGTCGCCTCCAAATTTTTCATGAAAGTCGTCTCTGACTAAAAAGACAGCATTAAGGGGTTCTCGTCTCATGAGCTATTCCGTTTAAAAAATCAGATAGAGATTTTAAGTACTCATTACCGGTGGAGTTCAGATTCTTGATTAGTTGCTGGTTAGAGTATTCTTCCCAATCAGCGTCCAATGTTTGCAGTATTTTGGTTATCTTTCTGTGGTTAGTGCTCAGGAAGTAACTCTCAATCCGCTCGACTAGTCCGTTGTCTTTATAAAATCGGTACAGTTTGGGATGGCTGGAAAAGCAAATGGATTTGTTTTTATAAACTATTGCGCAAACGCCCACGTGCAGCTTTGTTGTAATAACAGTTTTGCATTCGCTTATTGTTTTAAGTGTTTCGGATATTCCTTCGTAGTTACGGGTCTGGACATTTATTCCATGAGCTTCTAGAAGTTCGGTGGTGGCGAATATTGCAGGTGTGTGCTCAGGCTTTATTTTTTGATCCGAGAATATGCATACTTTATTTAGATCTCTTTTAAGAATGGACTGAAGTAGGCATTTTCTAAAATTTTTCGCGAATATGTTATTTCCGAAGACTTTTCCAGTTGCATGTATACCTAATTCAAATAAAGCCTCTTTAGGAGGCTCTATTGAGCATCCTAAAATGAAGTCCGGGAGTGTATTGGGGGATACGCCAAGGTTTTTATTTGCATAATCAGAGCTTCCCGAATTTCGGCTATATATCCTCTTCTTATTGGTGCTCATGAGGAGGCTCTTTATTTTTCCAAATACAATTGGCTTTAGCCTTGGCCCAAATTCAACTCCATGAATCAGTCTGGGCGCAGGGGCAGATAGACTGGAGCGTATTGCATGACTTATTATATTTTTTTTTGCCCAGTTTTTTTGCCACATAATATCAGTTAAATCCGGGCAGCCAAAGTAACCACCAGGAACAAATATATGTGCTAGGACGTCGGAGGGGAGAGGAGCACCAAGAGGAATGATCCCGAAGCTTGCATTTTCGTTGACTAGTCGATCGCTGAAAATATTGGAGCATCCATAAATCATGGGCTCTATTTCAGGGGCTATTCGCTTTAGTAAATTTATGTATTCTAAGTAGATCAATGAATCCCCGAAATTGTCATGATCGGATTGCCCATATAGCACTATTTTTTTATGCATGATTTATCTTCCTGGTATTCATTATTTTTGCGCCAAGTGACAGTAAAGTGAATGAAATCGAAAAGCTAATAGCGCAAGATGATTGAGCGGATAGGTCAATGGAGTAATATAGGATATATGTGCTGGCTGGATAGATGCAGGCGCATATTGCGCACAGGTACATGAGGTTTCTCGGTCTTTTGCTTAGAATCAATTCTGATATATTGAATCCAAGAACTCCATATATGTATATCGAGACTAGTTTTAGATTGAACGCATTGATTTCGACTGTCGCCTCGTAGTTTGGGCCAAAGAGAGTGCTTATAATTGTTTTTCCATAAATTAATAGAGGGATTATTAGTATGGTTAGCGTAATTTTTGAGTACTTGCTGAGTTCTTTTAATTTGTCTTTTGAGGATTTTCTGTGGATTATTGAAAAATAGGGCTGACAAAGAGATGAAAAGATGGTGTGTGTAATTAAGAGTAGGCTGGAGAGTCGAATAGATATTGCGTATGCGGCGACTGTCTCTGTGTTGCTTATTGTTTTAATTATAATTAGTTCTTGCGCTGAAATTATAGAAAGAAGAGTGATAATTGTGATGTTTGGAATTCCGATTTTAATTGCTTTTTTAATCCACTTCTTTGAGGGTATTTCTATTTTTTCTAGTCTGTAAATAAATAATGCTACAAGGTTTGCTGCTATCGCCAATAGAAAAATTCTTTCTATTGTTAGTGGTTTGAATAAATGTACTATGCATATAGCGGCTGTAAAGAATGCTGTAGGAAGTATCCCTGAGATAAAATACCCAACTGAAGCGTTTCCATTTCCAAGTAGAAATGCTGCTCGGAAGTTCAGACGGGATCTAAACGAATCCGATTTTAGAATGCATAGCGATGTTGTTATTATAACTATTGATATCAATGAGGTTATATATACAGACTTTGAGAGTAAATAAGTGGGTGCTAAGCTGATCAACGAGAGAAGGACAGCGACGAAAGCGTACCGGCTGGCCCTGAGGTTTGTGACATTTTGATGGAGGCGGCCAGATTTTATGATTTGAGTACTAGCGCCGCAAGTTATTATGGGAATGGCAAAGCTAATGTAGTTTGCATAGATTGATATATTTCCAAATTCGGCTATTGAGGTAAATCTTGCTAGTAGTGTTGATATTATGAATCCACTAGCAGCCAATATTCCTCTGTATAAGAATGCAATCATTTAATTGATTTCTTTATTTGTCTAAACGCTAGCCACAGAAAGTATATGAAAAAAGATGTTAGTATGAATTGCTGAATATACATTTTGTGGTATATCCATATTTCAGTTCTGGCGCCAAATACAATTCCAAAAGTGCAGATTTGCAGATATATTATTTTTGTTATGAGTTTTGTGTTTGATTTTATTTTTCTTTCGGCTAGCTTCAGTAGGCTTCCCAGTCCTAGGAAGTATGCAAATACCGAAAGTAGACTGCTTGTTGTTAGATACACCTGCCCAGGGAGATAGTACCCTCCCACGGGGCTTATTCTTTGGAAACCACCAATTTTTGATTTCCAGCTTTCGTAGTTAAGTGTAGATGTTTTCTCATTTGCCCCTCCCATAATTAGACTAGGGACTATGGATTTTATTGAGTCGCCTAATGTTTCAAAAAAATCAGGAGTATCCGGCTTGCCTGAAAGTTCCACTGAGTTTAGAGCGCTTATTGACGCAAATAGAAATTCATAGCTAAAGTTCATGGTTGCCTTGGCTATATTTCTGCTGTCGGGGGAGCGCACTAGGTTAAATGCTGTAAACATTGCTAATATAGCTATCCCTAGAAGGATAGCTCGGCTCTGATTAAGCTTTTTACGTTTGAAGTTTTCTGATGTGTAGAAAAAAGAAAGTCCGAGGACTACCAGTAGCAGTCTGCTACCAGTTAATATTTTTATTATTATGTATGTGGCTATTATTATCTTGAAGTATTTTTCTTTCGCTAATTTTTCTACGGGGGTGGATAGAAATAACCCTTGGAGTGATATAAGAAATAGCAGTTCTAGTGTTGTGACGGTGTTTATCGCATTTGCAATCTCAGGTGCCCAATCTGAAGCGCGGAGATTTTGATAAATATATCCATTTAGATATATGTCTTTGTGTGTTGCGATAGATAAAACTACGAGCGCAATTAATACCGTGCTGAGAAATTTGAAAAATTTACCCCGAGCTATGTTGTCTACAGCTTTGAAATCTTCTCGTGGAGTGAGTTTTATTTGGGGAAGGTATGACGAGAGTACAAGCGCAGTAGTGGCCGTCAAGGATATTATTTTGAATCTATCTATTGTCTCGTTTGCGAATTTTGGTACGATTTCTGGAATGCTGTCTGGAAAGTGCTCCAAGAGTATTATTGATACTATTGGATAAAGGGAAAGCCATAGAGTGTAAATTGAAATTGGTTGATATATTTCTTTTCGCATTACTAGCAGTGATAGCAATATCAGGGTCGCGATTAAATACATTCTTGGATGTCGCTCTCATGCGGGATCTTATGCTTTAGGTACTAAGCCCCTGTCCAAATATTTTGAATGCTACCGCCCCAGGATTTTTCGTTTGTCTCCTGAGACGTAGCGGAATGATTTGTTAATACTGTCTGCGTGGTGCAGATTAGGTTGAGTTTTGATTGAACGACGAAATATATTAATTAGCTGGCTCTTGTCAGGCTCTGAACAGGTGCGCTTACTTGGACTTCGCGCTGAAGCAGCTTTAGCAGCAGAATTACCCGTTCTGTTCCGTCCTTGGCGAGGTAAATAGCTTCGATGCCGTTGGTCCCGGCCCAGTTGATAATTACCTTGTCTCCTGGCTCAAGTTCATGCTCCAGGGGAACATTTCTCTGTCGCAAGTAATCGATGATGTTGTTCGAAACCGGCAGCGGGTTTTCGCCAAATCGCACGATTTGGTTGACGCCTCGTGTCGAGCGAATTGGCATCCAGTTGTCCTGCTTGGTGTCCAGTTCGATGAACAGGTAACCGGGGAATAATGCTTCCTCTTGGCGCAGCCACTGGCCATTGCGCAGGCGCTCGACCTGATGCGTCGGCAGCAAGCACTCGAACCCTTGGTTCTCCAGGTGTTCGAGTGCACGAAAATCCTGCCTGGGCTTGCACTGGAGCAGGTACCAGCGCTTATCCGTTATTGCTTGCATATGTCCTCCATGCGGGGTGCCCCGCAGGAAAGCGTGTTCAGCTCTTGTCCGAGACGTATTCGTACTGGTAGGCATAGGCCCCGGCGCCGTAGTAATCCGCTGCGCGTCGCTCGACGCCGTTGAAGATGGCGCCCTTCAGCTCGATGCCGTTCTGTTCGAAGCGGCGGATGGTCAGTTCGATTTCTCGCTGGGCGTTCTTGGCGAAGCGGGTGACGATCAGGCTGGTGCCCGCCTGCCGGCCAACGATGGCGGCATCGGTCACGGCCAGCAGAGGGGGGGTGTCGAGGATGACCAGGTCGAATTCGGCGCTGGCCCGTTCCAGCATGTCGGTGAAGTTGGGGTGCATCAGCAGTTCCGACGGGTTGGGCGGAATCTGCCCACGGGAGATGAAGCTGAGGTTCTGCACGCTTGTGGCTTGAATGGCGCTGTCGAAGCCACAGCGGCGAATCAGCAGGTCGGAAAGGCCGCTTTGCTCACGTGCGTTGAGGATCTTGTGCAGGTAGCCCTTGCGCATATCGACATCGACCAGCAAAACGCGTTGGCCGGTTTGTGCGATCACGGCCGCCAGGTTGGCGCTGACGAAGGATTTACCCACCGAGGGGCTTGGCCCGGAGATCATCAGGCGGTTGTCGCCGGACTCCAGCATGGCGAAGTGCAGGCTGGTGCGCAGGCTGCGCAGGGACTCGACAGCAAGGTCCGTGGGGTGGCTGGTGGCCAGCAGCGGGGCGGGCTGGAACGAGCCCTTGTTGCTCTTGTTGCGCCGGTCTTCTTCGGCCTTCTGCAATGCGCTGTAAGGAATCGAGGCATACACTGGCAGGCCGAGTTGCTCGATGGCTTCAGGGGTTTCGATGCCACGGTTCATGGCCTTGCGCAACAGCACCAGGGCAATGGCGAAGAACAGGCCCAGCAGCGTCGCAATGGCAACGATCAAGGGTTTCTTGGGTTTCACCGGTTTGGTGGTGTCGACATCGGCCGGGTCGATGATGCGCACGTTGCCGACGGCGCCGGCGCGCATGACGTCCAGTTCCTGGGCCTTGTTCAGCATTTGCGTATAGATAGCGGTACTGACCTGTACGTCGCGGGTCAGGCGCAGCAGGTCCTGCTGGGTTTCCGGCAGGGCTTCGACACGTTTGGAGAGGCCGGCCTGTTTGCTGGTCAGTTCGCCGATCTGCCGCATCAGGGCCTGGTAGGCCGGGTGCTGGCGGGTGAACTTGTGGTCCATTTCGGCCTGCTGCAGCTTCAGCTGGGAGATGCTGGTGTCCAGCGCGACGATCTGGTCCAGCAGGGCCTTGGTTTCCAGGCTGATGTCCGCCGACTTGGCGCGGGACTGGTAGCCGCTCAGGGCGTTTTCCGACTGCTCCAGGTCCTTGCGGACTTCCGGCAGTTGGCCGCGTAGGAACTCCAGGCTGGAGGCGGCTTCGGCAGAGGCTCGTTCGACGTTCTGCAGTACATACTGCTGGCTGATGGCATCGAGTACGGCGAGGGCCTGTTCGGGCTGCTCGTCGTCCAGGGCCAGGGTGAGGATGCCGGATTCCTTGCCGGTTTCGCTGACGTTGAGGTTCTGCTGATAGTCGAGAATGGCGCTCAGCCGCCGTTCGCGGGTGACCTTGAAGCGGGTGCCGGGATTGGCGGCCAGGGTCTCTACCTGCACCTTCACGCCGTTCTGCTCGGCGGGCTGGCCAACAGTGCCTTCCACCAGCAGGTTGTTGTCGTCGTCGAACAGGCTGTAGCGCCCGTTCTCACCAGCGATGAGCGTCAATTGCTTTTCCAGCAGTACGTCGGGTACATCGAGCTGGAAGATCTTCAGGCTTTCGCCGCCCCAGGCGAAACGGCTCATCCCCAGCAGCGCGGGTGCGATATCGCCAGGGTGCTCCGGGCGATAACGGCGATGAAGGAAGTTGCCGAACACCGGGAAAAGCGAGGGCTGGACATCTATATCCAGTTTGAGGCTGTCCACGGCTTTGCCGATTACGCTGCGCGAGGTCAGCAGCTGGATCTCGGTGACCGCTTGCGATTGCGCACCCAGCAGGTCGCTCATGTCCGACAGGCCCGGGATGCCGGGCTTCTTCTGTTCCACCTGGAGGGTGGCGCTGGCGCGGTACACCGGCGGTGCGAGCAGGGCATAGGCTACGCCCATCACCATGAAGCCGGCGGTGATGCTGGCAATCATCCATTTGCGGTCCAGCAGGGTGCCGAAGAGGGCGAGCAGGTCGATCTCGTCATCGTCGTGCGAGGCTTGCAGCACAGGGGCTTGGGGCTTGGGCGTGTGTGGGTGTTGCATGGTGGCGGGGTCTCGGAATGTCTTAGCGGGCAGGGCGAATGCGTTTCGCCCAGGCTGCGGCGTCTTGTGCGATCAGCGCGTAGGCGTGCTCGAAGGCGGCGTCGCTCTGTCGGTAGGGGTCTGGAATTTCGCGGTCGTGCTGCCACTTTCCGAGCAGGAAGGTCTTGCCGCGGGATTCGGGAAACTGGCGGAAGATGTCTTGCAGGTGGCGCTGCTCCATGGCCAGCACCAGATCGGCGGCCTGCAGCAGTTCGGCTGTCAGTTGCCGGGCGTGGTGCTCCTGGGGCTGCTGGCCATGGCGCTGGAGCGTGGCAAGGGCGCGCGCCTCGAGCGGGCGGCCGACCAGAGCCGTCAGCCCGGCGGAGGAGACATGAACGCCGGAGTCTGTCAGTTCATACCGAAGGAGATGTTCTGCTGTAGGACTGCGGCAGATGTTGCCAGCACAGACCATCAGTACCCTGTTGAACACGGTTGTCACCGCTGCATGAATCAATGAGGCCGCGAAATTAAGCCTCGCGGCCGGTCGATTCAATGCACTCCTCCCCCGGTTTCAGGGGTTTAAGAATTCTCTGAGGAGGGTTAAAGGGAATACTGTCAAAACAATGAAAGTGCCGGACAATTCTGGTCGTTTTCTGAGCGCCTCGAACGACTGGGCAGCGCTGTCGAAAAGGGCATTTTCGAGGAGGAAGGGGTCAGCCCTGGGCGAGTTCGTTTTGGGCCGTTTCTGAGGGGAAGCGAGAGTAAAGCGCGCTCAGTGAACTGCGTAAGTGTTCACCGCAGTGCAGTTGCCGAATGCTGTGAGTATTGTGACGCAGGCGGGAAAGCGTTCCGGGGTCGCCCTGGATGAATGCGTGAATTTCCTGGCGCGCGTGGCCGAGGTTCTGCAGGGTGGAAAGCCCCTCCGCGCTGAAAGGACCGATGCGCCGCAGTGCGATGGGAAGATCGAGCTTCGCCGCCTCCAGGACCGAGATGGGGAAGCCGTCCCACGCTGCCGTGTGGAAGTACAGGTCGAGCCCCTTCATGTGGGCGATGACTTCGCCGCGCGGGCGCCAACCGGTCACTTCGATGCCGGCCTGGATCATCTCGGCCGTGACCTGGGCGTCCCCGCCACCGATCCACTTGAAGTGCGCAACGTCTGCGCAGCCCTCTGCCAGCGCGCGGAAATACTCGTGGCCCTTCTGCCGACTGATGCGCCCGACCATGCCGATTACCGGCTTGCTGGTAAGGCTGTGGATCGCCGGCACTTCCGGGAGGTCGTCGCAGATGTTCACCAGGCCCAGGGTATGCCCCGGCTCGATCAGTTCCCCGGCGATGCGCTGTTCGTCCAGGCCGCAGCCGGCAATCACCGCCGTGCGCTTCGCCAGCAGCGATTCGATGGCCCGGTAGGCCTTGAGCATCATGGGGTGGTCGCCGCGCAGGAAGGCGAAGCCGTGGGGGGTGTAGACGATCTTCTTTGCGGGGATGAAGGGCAGGGCGCGGATCAGGGCGCCGGCATAGGTGCTGTGCAGATGGATGACATCCGGCTGCACACGATCGATGTACGGCTTCACCCGGGCGAGGCTGGAAAGACGGCGGGGCACCAGTTCCATGTGCTTGAACAGGCCCTGGCTTTCCTCTCCCGTGGTGTCGCCCTTGCGCACCGAGGCCAGCAGGTAGTGTTCATGCTGCTGGGAGTTGAGGATGTAGGAGTTGATGGCCGAGGTGACGCCGCCGCCAAAGGACTCGGTGATGTGCAGGATCTTCATAAAGCGATGTAGGCCCCTGGAAAATTACTTGTCGTAACTGGGAGACCAAACAGCTGAATATGGTCTTGCTGGGCTAGAGCGTAGCCTTTTTCATCATCGTTTTGTAAGGTTTTCTGACGCTTTTGTCGGGAAGATGGTTGTTCGTCAAATTACCGGCGAATCCGCAGTCGATCGCCCCAGGGAGCTACCGCGGATTCGATCAGCGCATACGCGCGCTCGAAGGCCTCCGGGCCTTTGCGATAAGGGTCCGGAATCTCCTGGTCGGTCTGCCACTTGCCCAGCAGGAAGGTCTTGCCGCGAGCCTCGGGGGCCAGGCGGATAACGCTCTGGATCTGCGATTGCTCCATCACCAGGACGAGGTTGGCCTCGTGGACCAGTTCGGCGGTGAGCTGGCGGGCGCGGTGCGGTTGGGGATGGTGGCCGTGACGGCGAAGGGTAGCGAGGGCGGTGTTGTCGATGGAGTGGCCGACCAGCGCGCTGAGCCCGGCGGAGGCCACGGCGATGTCGCTGCCCTGCAGGGACTCGCGCAGCAGGTGTTCGGCGATGGGGCTGCGGCAGATGTTGCCGACGCAGACGATCAGAATCCTGTTGAACACGGGGAGCGTCCTGACCGCGACCGAGGGTAGATCGTCAGAAATCTATCGGTCGCGGTGCGGGGGCGTCAAGCCGCCGGCAGGAGGGCGGATCAGCCCTGGCTGGCAGCCGGGGGCTCGGTGGGGGAGCTTTCTTCCTGGGGTGGTCGCTCCAGGGCGACCTGGCGGATGGACAGTCGGATCTCCGCCGGCAGCACGCGCTTGGCGGCACCTTCGGCCAGTTCGCCGAGCAGCTCGTGGTAGCTCAGCTTGCCGTGCTCGTCCTTGCGCAGCACGCCTTCGTCCAGCAGGGTCTGGATGAAGTGGCGGAACAGGCTCTTGTCGAAGAATTCCGGGGCGTTGAGACCGTGGAGCACCGACAGGCGCTGGGCCATCACGGTGCAGAGGTTTTCCAGTTCCTCGGCGGTGAGCTGCTTCTGCCCGGCGTTGAGCACCAGCGAGATGGACATGTAGAAGCGCTGCAGGGTCTGTGCGATGGCGCGGGCCAGCAGGGTCAGCAGCACGTACTGGCGCGAGCTGGGCGGCGGGCGGATGAAGGTGTCGTTCTCCTGCCTGAGCAGTTCGCTGGCGACCATGGCCTGCAGCCACTGATCGACCACGGCGTCCAGCTCGTCCAGGCTCCAGCGGATGAACAGTTCCGCCTGCAGGTACGGGTACAGCGCGCGGGTGTAGCGCAGCAGCTGCTCGCGGCTGATCCGCCCGCTGTTCTGGAAGAAGCTGGCGATCAGCGCCGGCAGGGCGAAGATGTGCAGCACGTTGTTGCGGTAGTAGGTCATCAGCACCGCGTTCTGCTCGTCGAGATAGCAGATACGGCCGAGGGCGTCCTTCTGCTCGCTGAGCAGGTTCATGCTCTTCACGTACTCGATCAGCTCGTGGCCGTCGCCCTCGGGCAGCGTGGCGCTGGGCGAGTAGGGCACCTTGCGCAGCAGGTCGAGGTAGAGGTCGATCACCCGCGCCAGGGCGGTTTCGTCCAGGGCCAGGCGGGTGGTGGATAGCAGCGCCAGGGCGACCAGGTTCACCGGGTTGATCGCCGCAGCGTCGTTGAGATGACGGGCGACGTCGCGAGCCAGGTGGTTGGTGGTTTCCGACAGCCACGCCGGACGGTATTCCGGCCCCAGTTCCTGCTGGCGCCAGTCCGGCTGCTGCTGGTCGAGGAAGTCGTCGAGGTGGATCGGCTCGCCGAAGTTCACCCAGACCTGGCCGAAGCGCTGCTTCAGTGCGCCGACGACCTTGAAGATGTCGAAGATCGACTCCTTCTTCTTCGTCGCGCCGCGCAGTTCGCCCAGGTAGGTGCGGCCTTCGAGCACGCGCTCGTAGCCGATGTACACGGGGACGAAGACGATGGGCCGGCGCGAGTCGCGCAGGAAGCTGCGCAGGGTGATCGCCAGCATCCCGGTGCGCGGGTGCAGCATGCGCCCGGTGCGGGAGCGGCCGCCTTCGACGAAGTACTCGGTGGAGAAACCGCGGCTGAACAGCGTGTGCAGGTATTCGTTGAACACCGCGGTGTACAACTGGTTGCCCTTGAAGCTGCGGCGCATGAAGAAGGCACCGCCACGACGCAGGATCGAGCCCACCACGGGCATGTTGAGGTTGATGCCGGCGGCAATGTGCGGCGGGGTCAGGCCGTTGCGGAACAGCAGGTAGGACAGCAGCAGGTAGTCGATGTGGCTGCGGTGGCAGGGCACGTAGACGATCTCGTGGCCCTGGGCGACTTCCTGCACGCGCTCGATGTGGTTGACCTTCACGCCCTCGTAGAGCTTGTTCCAGAACCAGGTCAGGGTCACTTCGAGGAAGCGGATCACCGGGTAGGAAACATCCGCGGCGATTTCGTTGGCGTAGCGCAGGGCAGCGGCCTCGGCCTTGTCCTGGGAGATCTTCTGGGTATCGCATTCTTCCTGGATCGCCTGGCGCACCAGCGGCGCGCGCAGCAGGCCCTTGACCAGGGTGCGGCGGTGGGAGAGGTCCGGGCCGATTACCGCGGTCTTCTGGTTGCGGAAGTGCACCCGCAGGATGCGCTGGACCATGCGCAGGGTGCGCTCGTGGCCCTTGTTTTGTTCTACCAGTTCGCGCAGGTGGATGGGCGCGGAGAACTGCACGCGGGTCTTGCGGCCGAGGATGAGGATGCGCGCCAGTTTGCGCAGGCGGCCGGTGACGGCCCAGTTGTCGGCGAACAGCAGCTTCCAGGCGCTCTTCTCGCTGTCCGGGGATTGGCCCCAGAACACGCTGACCGGAACGATCTGCGCATCGTCGATGCCGTTCTGGCCGATGGCGCCGAGCATGCGCACCAGCGCTGGCGGCGCGCCGCGCTTGTCCTGGCGGCCGAGCCAGTCGGGCTCGGGCGTCAGGTAGAAGAAGGCCGCCGGCTCGATGGATTCACCCACTGCCACCGGCATCACCGGACGCGGCAGGCCGGCCTTGCGGCACTCGGTATCGACCACGGCAAGGTCGGTCACCGAGGGCTGCTGCAGGACGTAGAGGACCGGTTTGCTGCGGTCGATCTTCAGGCTGAAGGCCGACTGGTTGATGGTTTCCGAGCGCACCCAGAGGTACAGCAGGCGGCGCAGGGCACCAAAACCGAAGCGGCGGAACGGGTAACGAGGCATACAGGCCCTATGGCTGGCGTAGGTAAAACGAGCGATTGCTCAGGCCGGCTAGTTTGCCGGATTAGGCCCCCGCCAGCAAAGTCACGAGCGCTTGGTCGGCGCGGGCGGACACCCCGTGGACTGCGGCTATCCTGCCATTTAGGGGATGACATTCTATGGAGGTTCCGCGATGCGTACGTTCACCTGGGGATGCCTGCTCGCCTTGTCGGTTGTGCTGCCCGTCGCGGCCCAGACCGTTGTCCCGCTCAAGGGCCAGAGCAGCCAGCAGATGCAGCAGGACATGACTGAGTGCAACAGCGTCGCCGCCAACGCGGCGAGCAGCGCCACCAGCAGTTCCGATCCGAATGTCGGCGGCCGGGTTCGCGGCGCGGCAAGGGGAGCGGCGGCCGGCGCTGTGGCGGCGGAAGTGCGTGGGCAGCGGCATGATGAGGTTTACGATCGCGCCAGTGACGATGCCAAGCAGCAGTACCGGCAGAACCGCGCTGGCGACGTGGCGGCGGCGGGTGCCGTAGTGGGCGCTTCGCGCCAGCGCCAGGACCGCCGGGAGGACCGCCGCACCCAGAGTGAGGCGCAGAACACTGCCAGTGCCAGCGCCTACAGTGGTTGCCTGCAGGGGAGGGGCTACCAGGTCAGCCCCTGAGCGCGCGAGTCCTCTGATGGTGCACGATTGACCGCGCATGAGTGCGGTCAGTGGGGTATTTCATGGCCGTTATTCATCGGGCGCAATGGATTGGCGGACTGCCAATTCAGCAGATAAATGATTGGGCATATTGCCGCGGCAGAAACTGCAGGACGCACTCCGACTGCTTCTGAAAGACATTTCCGTAGGTCGCCGAAAACGGATCAACGGGAACGAAACTACCCGCCGTAAATGCGCGAAAGTGCGAAAGGGTCCACGTTCGAAACACTTTCGTTACGCAGGGTAACGAGCACCAAAATGGCTCTGCAGGCCCCGAAAAATGGCACTTTGGCCTGATTGGTCATAGGCTCGGGAAGCTGATGAAAAAGTGCTTTTCAGCTGTAACTTTTGATTTATATACTCGGGAGCGCTGTCGCCCTTGGGCGTTATTCGAATTACCTTCCTACGTGCCTTTCGGCGCGGGTTGGATGATAAGGAAAGCGTTCAGCCGGCGACTGCCGAAGTCCTCATTCCCGGGGGCCATCCAAAAATAATAGGCAAGTTGGAGAGTGTGGTAATGGCTGATCGTGAGGTCGGAACCGTCAAGTGGTTCAATGACGCCAAAGGTTATGGATTCATTCAACGCGATAGCGGTCCGGACGTTTTCGTTCACTACCGTGCCATTCGTGGCGATGGTCACCGCTCCCTGGTCGAAGGCCAGAAAGTGGAGTTTTCGGTGATCCAGGGTCAGAAAGGCCTCCAGGCAGAAGACGTGTCGAAGGTCTGAGCCCCCGAAATCAAAGGCCCGTCCAATGGACGGGCCTTTGATTTTCACTCTCTGCCGGCACGGTTTCAGCCCGTGCGCCAGGTAATCTCTTCGACGCCCGCGGCGGTCACTTTCAGCCAGCGGTCGGCGTCTTCCTCGCCCTGATCCTCGCTCCAGCTACCCGGTGCGCAGCGCACCTCCACTTCCAGAGCGGCGCAGGCATCGCGGGCGCAGGCGACATCGTCGTCCCACGGGGTCTTGTCGCTGTCCAGGAACAGGCTGTTCCACTTGCCCACGGCCTTGGGCAGCCAGGTGGCGGGAATGCTGCCGGCGGTGCACTTGAAGGTCTCACCCTGGGCGCGCCATTCGGAGCAGGGGCCAAGAGCCTTCTCCAGCCAGGCGCCGACGGCGGCCTGGTCGGCATCCTTGATGTAGATCTCGATATCCGGTTGGCGCATGGCGTCCTCGTCAGGGTTCTTGGCGTTCCAGCCAATCGTAGCGTACCGCGACCGTCACCTCGAAGGGCTCGGCAAGGATGCGCTCGCGCCGCTCGGGGTTGACCCGCCAGCCGTGGGGCGTCATCGCCAGCAGGTGCTCGCGGGCTTCGCGGGTGTGCAGCGGCAGCTTGAAGCTCAGTTGTTCGCTGTGCGCCAGTTTCAGCTCTTCGGGCAGGTCGGCAAGGTGCTTGTCCTCGACGTACTCGCGAACTTCGTCGTACAGGCGCTGGCGCAGTTCCAGCAGGTGGTCGCGCGCCGGGCCCAGGCGCAGCACGCCGCCGCCGGGAGTGAGCAGGCGAGCCGCTTCCTTCCAGTCGATCGGGCTGAAGACGCTGGCCAGCAGCTGGCAGGAAGCATCGGCCAGCGGCACGCGGGCCATGCTGGCGACCATCCAGGTCAGCTGCGGAGCGCGCTTGCAGGCGCGTTTGACAGCCTCGCGGGAGATATCCAGCGCATAGCCGTCGGCCTGCGGCAGGGCTTCACCCAGTTGCGCGGTGTAGTAACCCTCGCCGCAACCGATATCCAGCCAGCGCCCCGGAGCGCGCTCAGCGGCCAGCTCCGCCAGGCGTCTGGCCAGCGGAGCATAGTGGCCGGCACCGAGGAAGTGCCGGCGCGCCTCGACCATGGCGGCGTTGTCGCCCGGATCGAGGCTCTTTTTATGCTGCACCGGCAGCAGGTTCAGGTAACCCTGGCGGGCGCGGTCAAAGCGATGGCCAGCGGAGCAGGCGACACCGTTGTCGACCTCGGTCAGCGCCTCGCGGCACAGCGGGCAGATCAGCATCCTTTCTTCCCTTGCGGCGGCGGCACCAGCGGCTGCGGCAAGTCATTGCGCAGCACGGTGGGCAGGGAACGGCGGCGCTGGGCGATCTGGTACACGCGCAGGGAATAACGACGCTCGGCGGCTGGCGCGGGCGGCGGGGTGTCGGGCTGTACGGCGCCCAGGCAGAAGCCTTTGTTCGGTCCACTCATGCCAGCAGTCGCACCAGGGTCTGGTAATAGATTTCGGTCAGTACATCGAGGTCGCTGGCCAGCACGCGTTCGTCCACCTGGTGGATGGTGGCGTTCACAGGGCCGAGCTCGACCACCTGGGTACCCATGGTGGCGATGAAGCGGCCGTCGGAGGTGCCGCCGGAGGTCGACGGCGTGGTCTCGCGGCCGGTGACCGCGCGGATCGCCGCCGCCACGCCATCGAGCAGCTCACCCGGTTGGGTGAGGAACGGCAGGCCGGACAGCGCCCAGTCGATGTGCCAGTCCAGGCCGTGCTTGTCGAGGATCGCCGCGACGCGTTGCTGCAGGCCTTCGACGGTGGATTCGGTGGAGAAGCGGAAGTTGAAGATCACCTTCAGCTCGCCGGGGATCACGTTGGTCGCGCCGGTGCCGCCATTGATGTTGGAGATCTGGAAGCTGGTCGGCGGGAAGTAGTCGTTGCCGTTGTCCCAGTGCTCGGCGGCCAGTTCGGCCAGGGCCGGGGCGGCGAGGTGGATCGGGTTCTTCGCCAGGTGCGGGTAGGCCACGTGGCCTTGCTTGCCGCGCACGCTGAGGGTGGCGCCGAGGGAGCCGCGACGACCGTTCTTGACGATGTCACCGACCAGGGTGGTGCTCGACGGTTCGCCGACGATGCACCAGTCCAGGCGCTCGTTACGGGCCTTCAGGCGCTCGACCACGGCCTTGGTACCATGATGGGCCGGGCCTTCCTCGTCGCTGGTGATCAGGTAGGCGATGCTGCCGCGGTGGTCCGGATGGTCGGCGACGAAGCGCTCGGTGGCGATGATCATCGACGCCAGGCTGCCTTTCATGTCTGCCGCACCACGGCCGCAGAGCATGCCGTCGGCGTCGATCAGGGCGTCGAACGGCTGGTGCTGCCAGGCCTGCTCGGGGCCGGTGGGGACCACGTCGGTGTGGCCGGCGAAGCACAGCACGGGGCCGTTGGCGCCGTCGCGCCCCTGGCGCAGGGCCCAGAAGTTATCCACCTCTTCGATGCGCATGGGCTCCAGGGCGAAGCCGCAGGCGTCCAGGCGCTGCATCATCATCTGCTGGCAGTCGGCATCGACCGGTGTGACGGAGGGACGGCGAATAAGCTCGCAGGCGAGGACCAGTGTCGGCGAGAGGGACATTGAGGGCATCCTGGGGGTGGAACGGAAAAAGGCGCCCATCTTAAAGCAAAAACGCCGGCGCATGGCCGGCGTTCTTGGTAGCGGATAAGCGGTGCAGCTCAACCTGTAGAAGCACGCTCGCTCCTGCAGGCCTCGGTCTTTCGTAGGATGGGTATCGCTTCGCTCCACGCCATCCTACGTTCGAGTTCAGCTGGCTGGTGCGGCGTTGGCTACCGGTGCTTCCTGGGCCTTGGGTGCGGCAGACAGCAGCGCCATCACCAGGGCGGCGAGGTAGGGCAGCGACTGCACCAGCAGCATGGCTACCCAGAACATCATGTCGCGGCTCGGCACGCCCTGCACCAGCACGATGCCCAGCGCCGCGCCCCACAGCAGCAGCATGATGAAGACCTCCTCACGGGCTTCGGCCAGTGCGACCAGCAGGCCGTGGTTGGAGGCCATCTTCGGCGTGCGGAAGAACGGGATGGTCTTGGTGAACGTCCCGTAGAGCACCGCCTTGGCGATAGTGTGGGACAGCGCAAGGCCGGCCACCGCCGCCTGGAACGAGCGCAACAGGTCGACGCCCACTGCGCGGCGGTAGAGGAACATGATCTTGCCGAACTTGAAGAAGAACAGCGCCAGCGGCGGGATGGCGAAGATCAGCAGCGGCGGATCGACCCGCTTGGGCACGATGATCATCGCCGAGGACCAGAGCAGCGCGCCGACGGTGAAGAAGATGTTCATGCCATCGGCGATCCACGGCAGCCAGCCGGCGATGAAGTGGTAGCGCTGGCCGAGGGTGAGCTTGCTGTCCTTGCCCTGGAACAGCGCGCGGGCGTGGCCCTTCATGATCTGGATGGCGCCGTAGGCCCAGCGGAAGCGCTGCTTCTTGTAGTCGATGAAGGTGTCGGGCATCACGCCCTTGCCGAAGCTCTGGTGCGAGTAGGCGGCCGAATAGCCTTTCTCGAACACCCGCAGGCCCAGTTCGGCGTCCTCGCAGATGGTCCAGTCGGCCCACTTCAGCTCGTCCATCACGGTCCGCCGGATCATCGTCATGGTGCCGTGCTGGATGATCGCGTCGCGGTCGTTGCGGGTGACCATGCCTATGTGGAAGAAGCCCTTGTACTCGGCGTAGCAGAGCTTCTTGAAGACGTTTTCCTCGCCGTCGTGGTAGTCCTGCGGGGACTGCACCACGGCGATCTTCGGATCACTGAAGTGCGGCACCATCTGCTTGAGCCAGTTCGGCTCGACGCAGTAGTCGGCGTCGATCACCGCCACGACTTCGACGTCCGGTGCGGTGTGCGGCAGGATGTAGTTCAGCGCGCCGCCCTTGAAGCCGGCCAGCGGTGCGACGTGGAAGAAGCGGAAGCGCGGGCCGAGGACTTCGCAGTAGTCGCGCACCGGTTCCCAGACCGCCGGGTCCTTGGTGTTGTTGTCGATGATCAGGACTTCGAAGTCCGGATAGTCGAGCCTGGACAGCGCATCCAGGGTCTTCTTCATCATTTCAGGTGGTTCGTTGTAGCAGGGCACGTGCACCGAGACCTTGGGCCGGTAGCCGGTATCGGTGAGGACCGGATCGAACGGCCGGCGGCGCTTGCGTACCCAAACGGTCTCGGCGAGTTCGTGGGCCTCGGTCAGCAGGACGATGAACACGCCCAGCGCGCCGATGCCCAGCAGGCCGCCGACGGTCATGCTGAACCAGGTGCTGTACTGCTGGCTGTAGTCGTAGGCGATCCACACCAGCACCGAACCGCCGGCGAAGGCGACCACGGTGAGGAAGGTCCGCCCGCGCTGGCGCAGGGCGCTGCCGTCGATCATCAGCAGGGTCAGGGCGAGCAGCGCCATCACCACCGAGGCGACTGCCAGGGCGCGCCACTGCGGGATGTTGACTACCGGTCCGTCGAAGTTGAACTTCGGTTGGCGCTGGGCGTTGTAGACGCCCCAGTAGGCGCCCACCGAGCCTTCGTCGCCGACTTTCCACGGCTGGTCGAAGGCCTCGACGACGAAGTAGTTGTAGCCGCGCTTGTTCAGTGCGTTGGTCAGCGTGCGCAGGTAGATGGCCTGGTCCGCCTGGGTGGCGTCGGCGCCGCCGCGCATGCGGCCGTTGCTCGGCCAGCCGACTTCGGCCAGCAGCAGCGGCTTGCGTGGGAACTTGGCGCGCAGTTCCTTGGCGCGTTCGAGGACGAACGGGATGGCATCATTCATCGCCGTGTATTCCCAGTAGGGCAGCACGTGGGCGGCGATCAGGTCGACGTGCTTGGCCATCTCCGGGTACTTCTCGTAGATGTGCCACTGCTCGGCGGTGGTCACCGGCACCTTCACCGCCTTGCGCACGCGGTCCAGGTAGGCCGTCAGTTGCTCGACCGTGACCTCGCGGCGGAACAGCGCTTCGTTGCCGACTATCACTCGCACCACGCTGCGCGAGTTGTTGGCGATCTCGATGCCGCGTTCGATCTCGGCCTCGTTCTCGGCCTCGTCCGGGCCGATCCAGATGCCGAGGCTGACGCGCATGCCCAGTTCTTCGGCCAGGCGCGGGATGTCGGCCAGCGAGCCCTTCACCGAGTAGGTGCGGATGTTGTCAGTGCTCTTGGAGACCAGTTCCAGGTCCGAACGGATCTCGTCGTCGCTGGGGAACTGGTTCTTCTGCGGATTCTGGTTCAGGCGGAAGGGCGAGAAGGAGAATCCGGAAATGCTTTCCGGCCAGTCGGGAACGCTGACGGGGCGGTTGTAGAGGGCCCAGAAGCCGGTGAAGAGTGCCGCGAGGGCAACGAACACCACCAGGTTGAGGCCGAACTTGCGTGCAGGCATGGTGCGATCGGGTTCCAAAGGGTGGAACGGGGAGGGGCCGGGACAATCTCTGTACGGGACAGCTCGGTCGGGGCGCATCCTACCCCGCACTCCGGGGGCTGTACAGGTTGCCGGCGCCGTCCGCCGCGTGGGCGTTCGTGGGCATTTTCCGACAGTTTAGAATGTGTGGCAGGCGCGTGACTGAGACTGCGGCAATCCGGCTTTGTTGCAGGACGGCCCAGGCCGATTGTTATAGGGGCGCGGTCGTTACAGGGGCCCGGTCGTTATAGAATGCCGGCCGTTTCGAGATGAGGTGTGGGCGATGCAACTGGATGAACAGCGTTTCGGCGGAATCGCGCGGCTTTACGGCCGTGAGGGCCTGGAGCGACTGGCGGCCAGCCATGTGGCGGTGGTCGGGATCGGCGGCGTGGGCTCCTGGGCGGCCGAGGCCCTGGCGCGCAGCGGCGTGGGCGAGATTTCGCTGTTCGACCTGGACGACGTCTGCGTCACCAACACCAATCGCCAGGTGCATGCCATCCAGGGCGCCGTGGGCAAGCCCAAGGTCGAGGTCATGGCCGAGCGCCTGAAGGCGATCAACCCGGGCATCGTCGTGCACGCCGTAGCCGATTTCGTCACCCGCGAGACCATGGCGGACTACATCACCCCCGAACTGGACTGCGTGATCGACTGCATCGACAGCGTCGCCGCCAAGGCCGCGCTGATTGCCTGGTGCAAGCGCCGCAAGCTGCAGATCATCACCACCGGTGGCGCGGGCGGGCAGGTGGACCCGACGCAGATCCAGGTCGCCGACCTGAACAAGACCTTCAACGACCCGCTGGCCGCCAAGGTTCGCTCGACACTGCGTCGCGACTACAACTTCTCGCGCACGCCGGGCCGGCATTACAGCGTGCAATGCGTGTTTTCCACCGAACAGCTGCGCTATCCGAAGCCGGACGGCACCGTGTGCCAGTCCAAGAGCTTTGTCGGCGAGGGCGTGAAACTGGACTGCGCCGGTGGTTTCGGCGCGGTGATGATGGTGACCGCGACTTTCGGCATGGTCGCGGCGGCGCGGGCCGTGGACAAGATCGTCGCGGGTGCGCGGCGGCCTTCGGAGCGCGTTGCGGGCTGACCGTTACCTGTAGGAGTTGGCCATCCCCACGATCGCGCGCATGGCGCGCTCCTACAGGTGGGTGATCAGTTCCTGCATCCGTTTCAGCACGGCATTCAGGCCGTTGCTGCGCGACGGCGACAGTTGCCGGCCCAGCCCCAATTGCTCGAACCAGCCCGGCAGATCGATGGCGGACAGCTCGTCCGCCGGCAGGCCGTCCACCCGCACCAGCAGCAACGCCAGCAGCCCGCGCAGCAGGCGCGCATCGCTGTAGGCGCGGAAGTGCCAGCGCTCATCACGCCGATCCGCCACCAGCCAGACGTTGCTCTCGCAGCCCTGCACGCGCTGCTCGTCACCCAGTTCGGCTTCGCTCAGCGGCTCCAGGCGCTCGCCCCACTGCATCAGCAGGCGGGCGCGTTGCTCCCAGCCTTGCAGGGCGGTAAAGGTCTCCAATGCCTCGGCGGCAGCGACGGGGAGGCTCATCGCAGCAATTCCAGGGCGCTGTCCAGCGCGCCGAAGAAGCGCTCGATATCCGCACTGTCGTTGTACAGGCCGAGGGAGACGCGCAGGGCGCCGGCGACATCCAGGGTCTTCATCAGCGGCATGGCGCAGTGGTGCCCGGCGCGCACGGCGATGCCCTGCTCGGTGAGCAGGTGGCCGAGGTCGGAGACGTGCACGCCCTCGACCACGAAGCTGACCAGCGCCACTTCCGGCTCGCCGAGCACGCGCACGCCGTCACGGGCGCGCAGGCCGGCCAGCAGGCGGGCGTGGAGGAAGTCCTCGTGGGCGCTGACTTCGGCGCTGTCCAGGCTGGCCAGCCATTCCAGCGTGGCGCCCAGGGCGATCACCGGGCCGATAGGCGGGGTGCCGGCCTCGAAGCCCATGGGTGCGCAGTGGAACTGCGAGTCGAAGTAGTCCGCCACGCGAACCATCTCGCCGCCGAACTGCCAGTGCGCCAGGCGCTCCAGCGCTTCCTGGCGGCCCCAGAGCAGGCCGAGGCCTTCCGGGCCGTAGAGCTTGTGGCTGGAGCAGACGTAGAAGTCGCAGCCCAGCGCCGACAGGTTGTGCCGGCCGTGGACCACGCCCTGGGCGCCATCGACCACGCTTAATGCGCCGTGCTGGCGGGCCATCTGCAGCAGTTCCGGCAGCGGCTGCCAGGTGCCGAGCACGTTGGACAGCTGGCTGACAGCGAGCAGGCGGGTGCGCGGGCCGATCAGGCCGGCGGCGCGGTTCAGGTCGATACGCCCGTCAGCGTCCAGCGGTAGCACTACCAGCTTCAGGCCGCGGCGCTTGGCCAGTTGCTGCCAGGGCAACAAGTTGGCGTGGTGTTCCAGCGCACTGACGACGATCTCGTCGCCCGCCTGGAACTGGCCTTCCAGCCCGTAGGCCAGCAGGTTCAGCGCTTCGGTGGCGCCGCGGGTGAAGATGATCTGCGCCGGGCTGCCGCCATGGAGCCAGTGGGCGGCCAGGCTGCGGGTCGCCTCGAAGGCTCGGGTGGCGCGCTCGCCGGGCAGGTGCTGGGCGCGGTGCACGTTGGCGGCGCCGCCGGCGTAGTAGCCGGTGAGGGCGTCGATCATGGCGCGCGGTTTCTGCGCGGTGGCGGCGCTGTCGAGGTAGGTCTGGTCTTCGGCCTCGAAGGCGGCGAGGGCCGGGAAGTCGGTGCGCCAGGGCGAGGGAATGGACATGGGCGTGCGGCCGGTTGTGGCGAATGGAAAACGGGGGCCGCAGCCCCCGCTTCTCAAAGCTTAGTGCGTACCCCGCGCGAGCGGGGCGCCCAGATTAGTTGTGCGCGTGCAGCGCCTCGTTCAGCTCGATGGCAGTCTTGTTGGTCTTGCACTCGACTGCGCCGGTCTGGGAGTTGCGACGGAACAGCAGGTCAGCCTGGCCGGCGAGGTCGCGGCCCTTGACCACTTTCACCAGGTTGTTCTGGTCGTCCAGCACGGCGATCTTGGTGCCGGCGGTGACGTACAGGCCTGCCTCGACGATGTTGCGGTCGCCCAGCGGAATGCCGATGCCGGCGTTGGCGCCGATCAGGCAGCCTTCGCCGACGCTGATGACGATGTTGCCGCCGCCGGACAGGGTGCCCATGGTGGAGCAGCCGCCGCCCAGGTCCGAACCCTTGCCGACGAACACGCCAGCGGAGACGCGGCCTTCGATCATGCCCGGGCCTTCGGTGCCGCCGTTGAAGTTGACGAAGCCTTCGTGCATCACGGTGGTGCCTTCACCGACGTAGGCGCCCAGGCGCACACGGGCGGTGTCGGCGATGCGCACGCCGGCCGGGACCACGTAGTCGGTCATCTTCGGGAATTTGTCGACGGAGAAGACTTCCAGCAGCTTGCCCTTCAGGCGCGCTTCCAGTTGCAGTTCGGCCAGTTCGGCCAGGTCGACGGCGCCCTGGTTGGTCCAGGCGACGTTGGGCAGCAGCGGGAAGATGCCGGTCAGGTTCAGGCCGTGGGGCTTGACCAGACGGTGCGACAGCAGGTGCAGCTTCAGGTACGCCTCCGGGGTGGAGCTGGGGGCGGCGTCTTCGGCCAGCAGGGTGGCGACCAGCGGCTTCTGGCTCTCGGCCAGGCGGTTGAGCAGGGCTGCCTGGGCGGCGTCGACGGTCTCGACGGCGTCGGCCAGCTGGTAGGCCTGGTGAGCGGTGAAGGCGATCGCCTGGTTGCCGCCTTCGTAGGCCAGCAGCGGGGCGATGGCAGCGACCAGTTCGGCGCTGGGGTTCAGCAGCGGCTGCGCGTAGAAGACTTCCAGCCAGTTGCCCTGGCGGTTCTGGGTGCCGACACCGAAAGCGATGCTGAACAGGGATTTCGACATGTGGGTATTTCCTTGCAAAGAGGTTCTTGGCGAATGAAGTCGGTCAGGCCGGACGGCGGCTGAGCAGCAGGCCCAGCCCGGCGCTGCCCAGCAGCGCGGCACAACCACGGTTGAACAGGCGCCGGGCGCGTGCGCCGGCGAGCAGCTTGCCGAGGCGGACCCCGGCGAGCCCGTAAAGGGCGATGGCCAGCCATTCCAGAAGCAGGAAGGCTGCGCCGAGTTGGGCGAACTGGGCGCCCACGGCCTGACGCGGATCGACGAACTGCGGCAGGAAAGCGGTGAAGATGAGGATTGCCTTGGGATTGCCGGCGGCCACCCAGAACTCCTGGCGAGCCAGGCGCCACAGGCTGGTGGCGGGAGCCGGGGTGCCGTCCACCGACAGGTTCGCCGTCGGGGCACGCCACAGCTGTACGGCCAGCCACAACAGGTAACCGGCGCCCACCAGCTTGATCGCCAGGAACAGCCAGGCCGATGCCTGCAGCACCAGCGCCAGGCCGGAGGCGGCCAGGGCCAGCATGCCGGCGAAGGCGACCAGCCGGCCGCCGCCCGCGACGGTGGCGCGCAGCAGGCCGAAGCGTGCGGCGTTGTTCAGCGACAGCAGGTTGTTCGGTCCCGGCGCCAGGTTCAGGGCGAAGCAGGCGGGAAGGAACAGGGCCCAGGCGATGCTCATCGTGGTGCTGCTCAGGCCAGCGCGGCGGCGTAGGCGTCGGGCTTGAAGCCGACCAGGGTGCGGTCACCCAGGTCCAGCACCGGACGCTTGATCATCGACGGCTGGGCGACCATCAGTTCGATGGCCTTGTCCTGGTCGAGATCGGCCTTCTGCGCGTCGTCGAGCTTGCGGAAGGTGGTGCCGGCGCGGTTCAGGACGGTTTCCCAGCCATGCTCGGTGCACCACTGGCGCAGGTGTTCGCGGTCGATGCCGCTACTCTTGTAGTCGTGGAAGGCGTAGTCGACGCCATGCTCTTCCAGCCACACGCGGGCTTTCTTCATGGTGTCGCAAGCTTTGATTCCATACAGCGTCCGCTCACTCACGGGGCGCTACTCCTTTTCGATGCTTTTTTCAGGCGCGGGATTATGCCATTTCCGCAGCGCTTGCGGGACGCCGCCGGGAGGTCGGTCGTTTGCAACAGTTTTTTGCCCATTGCGGGGCTGATCCGCCGCGCTACGGGTGCTTCAATGGAGAGCTGTGCTGGGAGTTCGTCGATGCAAACCGTTTACACCGTACTCATCCTGCTGCTGGTCGTGGGGGGGACGCGGCTTGCGGCGCAGCTGATCCCGCTGCCGCTGCCGCTGATCCAGATCGCCGCCGGAGCGATGCTGGCCTGGCCGAGCCTGGGGCTGCACGTGGGGCTGGACCCGGAACTGTTCATGTTCCTGTTCATCCCGCCGCTGCTGTTCGCCGATGGCTGGCGCATGCCCAAGGGCGAGTTCTGGAAGATGCGCTGGCCGATCCTCACACTGGCCTTCGCCCTGGTGCTGTTCACCGTGGTTGGCGGCGGCGTGTTCATCCACCTGCTGATCCCCGAGATTCCCTGGGCCGCGGCCTTTGCCCTCGCGGCGGTACTGTCACCGACCGATGCGCTGGCGGTCTCGGCGATTGCCCAGAACCGTCTGCCCAAGCGCCTGATGCATGTGCTGCAGGGTGAGGCACTGATGAACGACGCTTCCGGCCTGGTGGCGTTCAAGTTCGCCATCGCCGCGGCCTTGACCGGCACCTTCTCGCTGATGGACGCCAGCCTGAACTTCCTCCTGGTGGCAGTCGGCGGCCTTGCCAGCGGCGTGTTCCTCAGCTGGCTGCTGGGGCGCATCCGCGCCTGGATGATCCGCCGCGGCTGGGATGACCCGGCCACCCATGTGGTGCTGATGCTGCTGTTGCCCTTCGCCTGCTACATGATCGCCGAGGAGTTGGGCGTCTCCGGCATCCTCGCGGCGGTGGCGGCCGGCATGATGCAGAGCTGGGTCGACCTGCTGCCCCGGCAGACCAACACCCGCCTGCTCAACCGCAGCGTCTGGTCGATGCTGGAGTTCACCTTCAACGGCGTGGTGTTCCTGCTGCTGGGGCTGCAACTGCCGGACATCCTCAAGTCCGTCGCGCATCACGCCGACGACGTGATGTGGCGCTCGTCGCTGCTGGCCTTCTACGTGTTCGCGGTATTCGCCGTGCTGCTCGCGCTGCGCTTTGGCTGGGTCTGGTGCTACTGGAAGATTTCCGTGCGCTTCGAGCAGTGGTGGGGCATCGAGCTGGGCGGCAAACCGGGCGAGCCAGTGCTGCGGCTGTCGGCGATCTCCGCGCTGAGCGGTGTGCGCGGGGCGGTGACCCTGGCCGGCGTGCTGTCGGTTCCTTTGCTGTTGCTGGACGGTTCGGCCTTCCCGCAGCGTGACCTGATCATCTTCATCGCTGCCGGGGTGATCCTGGTGTCGCTGATTGCGGCCACCATTGGCCTGCCGATCCTGTTGCGAGGCTTGCCGGCGGCCAGCAACGACCAGCGCGAGCTGGAGGTGCAGGGGGTCTGGCGCAAGACCGCGGCAGCGGCCATTCACATGCTGGAGAGCGAGGAGGTGCCTGTCAGCGAAGGTGGCGGTGATGCCGACGAGACGGCGCGGCTGGCGGAGATGAAGGCCAGGCTGATGGCCGAATATCGCCACGAGCTGGACCCGGCGCCGGACAGCAAGGAGGCCCGCGAGCGCGCCCGCGCCCTCGAGCTGGCTGACCAGGCGCTGCGCATCAAGGCACTGCGCGCGCAGCGGCTGGAGCTTTACCGGATGCGCCGCGAGCACGAGATCGACGACGAGACCATGCGCGAGGTGCTGGGCGAGCTGGATAACCAGGAGGCCTGGGTAACCAGCAAGGCGGGGCGGTGGGTGTAGCGGCTCCCCTGTAGGAGCGCCCCGTGGGCGCGATCGCGGGCATGGCCCACTCCTACAAGGGGCGGTGCAGCGTCAGAGACTTTTCACGTACTGTTTGATGCGCTCGGCCGCTTCCACGCATTCCGCCAGCGGAGCCACCAGCGCCATGCGCACGCGGTTGGCGCCGGGGTTCTCGCCGTTCACTTCGCGGGACAGGTAGGAGCCCGGCACCACGGTGACGTGCTGCTGGTCGAACAGGCCGCGGCAGAACTCGGTGTCGGCCACCGGAGTTTTCGCCCACAGGTAGAAACTGCCGTCCGGGCGCTGCACGTCGAGCACGCCGCCGAGGATGTCCAGCACGGCGTCGAACTTCTCGCGGTACAGGTCGCGGTTGGCGCGCACGTGGTCCTCGTCGTTCCAGGCCGCGACGCTGGCCAGCTGGGTCTGAACCGGCATGGCGCAGCCGTGGTAGGTGCGGTACAGGAGGAATTTCTTCAGTACTTCGGCATCGCCGGCGACGAAGCCCGAGCGCAGGCCCGGCAGGTTGGAGCGCTTGGACAGGCTGTGGAACACCACGCAGCGCGCAAAATCCGAGCGGCCCAGTTCGGCGCAGGCGGTCAGCAGGCCGGCCGGCGGGTTCTGTTCGTCGAAGTACAGCTCGCTGTAGCACTCGTCAGCGGCGATCACGAAATCGTGCTCGTCGGCCAGGGCGATCAGCTTCTTCAGGGTTTCCAGCGGAACCAGCGCGCCGGTGGGGTTGCCCGGCGAGCAGAGGAAGAGGATCTCGCAGCGCGCCCAGATGTCCGCCGGGACGGCGTCGAAGTCCGGGTTGAAGCCGTTGTCTTCCAGGCAGGGCAGGTAGTGCGGCTCCGCGCCGGCCAGCAGGGCTGCGCCTTCGTAGATCTGGTAGAACGGGTTCGGGCTGATCACCAGGCCCTTGGCGTTGCGGTCCACCACGGTCTGGGTGAAGGCGAACAGCGCTTCACGGGTGCCGTTCACCGGCAGCACGTGGCGCGCGGCGTCCAGCCAGCCGGCCGGCACCTTGAAGCGGCGCTCGCACCAGGCAGCGATGGCTTCGCGCAGGGCGGGGATGCCCAGGGTGGTCGGGTAGACGGCCAACTGGTCGAGGCTGTCGGCCAGGGCCTTGGCGACGAAGTCCGGTGAGCGGTGCTTGGGTTCGCCGATGGACAGCGCGATGGGCTTCAGCTCAGCCGGCGGCTGGGCGCCGGCCAGCAGGGCGCGGAGCTTCTCGAAGGGGTAGGGCTGGAGCGAGTCGAGGGCAGGGTTCATGGCAAGGCTCTTTCTTTCTGATTCTGACGACTGATTCTGACTGAATGGGGGCTAGATGCTGATGCGCACCGGCATGCTCGGCTGGCCGCCATCCGAGAGGATGTCCACCAGGGCCGTCTGGATGCGCTTGCACAGCTCCGGGTCGGAGAGCGGCTGGTTGTGCGCATCGGTGACGAAGAACACGTCCTCCACGCGCTCGCCCAGGGTGGCGATCTTGGCGTTCTGTACCGACAGGTCGAAGTCCAGGAACAGCCCGCCGATGCGCGCCAGCAGGCCGGGGCGATCGGGCGCGGTGACTTCCAGCACGCTGACCTGGCGGGCCGCGTCGGTGGAGATGGTCACCTGCGGGTTGAAGGCAAAGTGCTTGAGCTGGCGCGGCACGCGGCGCTGGATGATGGTCGGATACTCGTCCGGGTCTTTCAGGGCGTTGACCAGACCCTCGCGAATTTCCTCGACCCGGCTGGGATTATTGCCTATCGAGCCGCCATCGGCATCGAGCACTATGTAGGTGTCGAGGGTGAACAGGCTGGTGGAAGTGATGATCCGCGCGTCCTGAATGTTCAGGTTGAGCTGGTCCATCGCCGCCACGGTCACGGCGAAGAAGTCGTGCTGGTCACCGGCGTAGATGAATATCTGCGTGCCGCCCTCGAATTCGCGCTGGGCGGTTTCCTTGATCAGCACCAGCGGGGTGCCGTCGTCCGGGTGCTGGAGGATGGCTTCGGTGTGCCACGCCACGTCGGCGGCGCTGTGGCGCAGGAAGTAGTCGTCGCCCAGCTGGCTCCAGAGCTGCTCGGCATCGTCCTGGTCGATGCCGCCGCGCACCAGGATGTCGATGGCCGCGCTCTGCGTCTGGCGAATCTGCTCCTCGCGGTCCACCGGGTTCTCCAGGCCGCGCCGCAGTGCGCGCTTGGTCTCGGTGTAGAGCTGGCGCAGCAGGCTGGCGCGCCAGGAGTTCCACAGCGTCGGGTTGGTGGCGTTGATGTCGGCCACGGTGAGCACGTAGAGGTAGTCCAGGTAGGTCTGGTTGCCCATCAGCTGGGCGAAGTCGTAGATCACCTGCGGGTCGGACAGGTCCTTGCGCTGGGCCGTGGTCGACATGATCAGGTGGTTCTGCACCAGCCAGGACACCAGGTTGGTGTCCCACGGCGGCAGCTGGTGGCGCTGGCAGAAGTGCTCGGCGTCAACCGCGCCCAGTTCCGAGTGATCGCCGCCGCGGCCCTTGGCGATGTCGTGGTAGAGGCCGGCGATGTAGATCAGCTCGGGCTTGGGCAGGCGCTCCATGATCTTGCTGGCCAGCGGATATTTCTCCGCCATGTCCGGGCGGCGCAGCTTGCGCAGGTGCTTGATCAGGTTGAGGGTGTGCGCGTCGACCGTATAGATGTGGAACAGGTCGTGCTGCATCTGCCCGACGATCAGGCCGAATTCCGGCAGGTAGCGGCCAAGAATGCCGTAGCGGTTCATTCGCCGCAGGTTGCGGTGGATGCCTTCCTGACACTTGAACAGCTCGATGAACAGGCTGGTGTTGCGGATGTCGTGGCGGAAGTCGTCGTCGATCAGGTGCCGGCTGTCGCGCAGCAGGCGGATGGTATCGGCGCGCACGCCCTTGATCTCCGGGTGCTGGGCCAGCAGGACGAAGATTTCCAGGAGGGCGAACGGGGTGCGCTTGAAGACGTTGGCGTGAGTGACCTCCAGGTAGCCGTCGCGCAGCTGGAAACGGCTGTTGAGCGACTGGATCTGGCCGTTCTCGCCGGCCCGCAGGATCACTTCCTCGAAGTGCTGGGTGATCAGGTCGTTCAGTTCGGAAACGGCCATCACCACGCGGTAATACTTCTGCATGAAGCGCTCGACGGCCAGCTTGGCGTCGTTGCCTTCATAGCCGAGCAGCCCGGCGATGCGCCGCTGATGGTCGAACAGCAGACGGTCTTCGGCGCGGCCAGCGAGCATGTGCAGGGCGTAGCGGACCTTCCAGAGGAATTCCTGGCTGGAGGCAAGCACCGCGCATTCGCTTTCCACCAGGAAGCCTTCGCGGACCAGGGCATGCAGGTTGAGGCTGCCGAAGTGGCGGCGGGCGACCCAGAGCAGTGTCTGGATGTCGCGCAGACCGCCGGGCGAACCCTTCACGTTGGGTTCGAGGTTGTATTCGGTGTCGTTGTATTTGGTGTGGCGGTGAATCTGTTCCTTGCGCTTGGCCAGGTAGAACTGCCCGCTGGGCCACATCTGTTTCGTGCTGGTGGCTTCGAGCATGCGCAGGCGCAGGCTGTCCGGGCCGGAGATGGTCCGGCATTCCATCAGGTTGGTGACCACCGTCAGGTCGGCGCGCGCTTCCTCGGCGCACTCGGCCACCGAGCGCACGCTCTGGCCCACTTCCAGGCCGATGTCCCAGAGCAGGGTGAGGAAGCCCTCGATCGGCTCGCGGAAGCTTTCCTGGTCCTCGCTGTCGAGCAGGATCAGCAGGTCGATGTCCGAATGCGGGTGCAATTCGCCGCGCCCGTAGCCGCCCACGGCAACCAGCGCGATGTCGGCGTCGTCGCCCCAGTCGAAGCGGTTCCAGGCCTGCTGCAGGATCTGGTCGACGAACCAGGCGCGGTCCTCGATCAGACGGCGGATGTCGCGGCCGCCATTGAAGCGGGCGTCGAGCACCTCGTTGGCCTGACGAATGGCCTTCTTGAAGGCGGCGATGGGGCTGGATTTGAGGGCCAGTTCCGCCTGGAACTGCCCACGGTCGAACAACTCGGGATCCACCTGCGGCATGGCGGCCTTCCTGATCAATGGCTTAGGGGAGGGCAGGGGCAAGAGGGCAACCGGGCCTGTGCGCATGGCGCAAGGCCCGATGGCTGTGCCGGGCCGGGATTTCTATGTTCTACCCAGCCGTCGGCGAGATTGCAAACCGCGCCTCAGGCCGAGGTGCGCGGGAAGCTTTCGTCGTTACGCAGGGTCAGGATCTCGTAGCCGTCGGCGGTGACCAGCACGGTGTGCTCCCACTGTGCGGACAGCTTGCGGTCCTTGGTGATGGCGGTCCAGCCGTCGCCCAGCAAACGGGTTTCCGGGCGGCCCTGGTTGATCATCGGCTCGATGGTGAAGATCATGCCTTCCTTGAGCTCCAGGCCGGTGCCGGCGCGGCCGTAATGCAGCACCTGGGGCTCTTCGTGGAACACCTGGCCGATGCCGTGGCCGCAGTACTCGCGCACCACGGAGAAGCCGTTCTTCTCGGCGTACTTCTGGATCACTTCGCCGATGTCACCCAGGCGCGCGCCCGGCTTGACCACGTCGATGCCCTTGTACATGCATTCCTGGGTGATCTGGCACAGGCGATCTGCCCATTCCGGGGTCTTGCCCACGGAGAACATCTTGCTGGTGTCGCCGTGGTAGCCGTCCTTGATCACAGTGACGTCGATATTGACGATGTCACCTTCCTTGAGCGGCTTCTCGTTGGGGATGCCGTGGCACACCACGTGGTTGATCGAGGTGCAGATGGACTTGGGGAAGCCCTTGTAGTTCAGCGGCGCGGGAATGGCCTTCTGCACATTGACGATGTAGTCGTGGCAGATGCGGTCCAGTTCGTCGGTGGTGACGCCGGGCTTGACGTGTTCGCCGATCATTTCCAGCACTTCGGCGGCCAGACGGCCGGCGACGCGCATTTTCTCGATGTCTTCGGGCGTCTTGATGGTGACGGTCATGCGACTTCTCTTCAGGCGCTGCGTACGCGCGGGTAAATGAGAGGAATACGCAAGTCTATCAGATTTGGCGCCTTTCTATTAAGGGCAGGCGGCCGAGGGGCTGCTCAGGCGAGGCGGCGGGAGAGGTGCCGGGCGTCCTTTCGGGTTTTGTTCTGGCCATGGTTGTGGTATAAAGCGCCCCGCTCTGAAGGCTACGGCCATTTCGGGGCATTAACCCACACATGCATCGACACGATGGCCTGGGTGCCTTTCGACACAGTCGGAGGGTTGGCCGTTGGGATGCATGGAGGCCTAACCCGACTTATCGAGGAACTATCATGTCCCAAGTCAATATGCGCGATATGCTGAAGGCCGGTGTGCACTTCGGCCACCAGACCCGTTACTGGAACCCGAAAATGGGCAAGTTCATTTTCGGCGCGCGTAACAAGATCCACATCATCAACCTCGAAAAAACCCTGCCGATGTTCAACGAGGCTCTGACCTTCGTTGAGCGCCTGGCCCAGGGCAAGAACAAGATCCTGTTCGTCGGCACCAAGCGTTCCGCCGGCAAGATCGTTCGCGAAGAAGCTGCCCGTTGCGGCATGCCGTACGTCGACCACCGTTGGCTGGGCGGCATGCTCACCAACTACAAGACCATCCGTCAGTCGATCAAGCGTCTGCGCGAGCTGGAAGTGCAGTCCCAGGACGGCACCTTCGCCAAACTGACCAAGAAAGAAGCTCTGATGCGCTCCCGTGATCTGGAAAAACTGGATCGCAGCCTGGGCGGCATCAAGGACATGGGCGGCCTGCCGGACGCTCTGTTCGTGATCGACGTTGACCACGAGCGCATTGCTATCACCGAAGCCAACAAGCTGGGCATCCCGGTTATCGGCATCGTCGATACCAACAGCAGCCCGGAAGGCGTTGACTATGTTATCCCGGGTAACGACGACGCCATCCGCGCCGTGCAGCTGTACCTGGGCTCGATGGCTGAAGCCGTCCTGCGCGGCAAGAATGCCGGCGGCGTGACTGCTGACGAGTTCGTCGAAGAAGCACCGGCCGAATCCGCCGAAGGCTGATTCCAGGACGTCCAGACGTCCTACGGTGAGCAGGAAGGGGGCTAGGCCCCCTTTTTGCCACCCTGAGAATTCCGCCCGGGTATCCGGGCGATCTGGTTTTGAGAACAACTCAAGAGGATTTCGAAATGGCAGAAATTACTGCAGCACTGGTCAAGGAACTGCGTGAGCGTACCGGCCAGGGCATGATGGAGTGCAAGAAGGCACTGGTAGCCGCCGAAGGCGATATCGAGAAGGCCATCGACGACATGCGCGCTTCGGGCGCCATCAAGGCTGCCAAGAAGGCTGGCAACATCGCCGCCGAAGGCGCCATCGCCGCCAAAGTGGCTGACGACGGCAAATCGGCCACCATCATCGAAGTCAACTCGCAGACCGACTTCCTGGCCCTGCAGGACGACTTCAAGAACTTCGTCGCTGCCAGCCTGGACAAGGCGGTTGCCCAGAAGCTGACCGATGCTGCTCCGCTGATCGCGGAACAAGAGCCGGCCCGTGAAGCCCTGGTCGCCAAGTGCGGCGAGAACGTCAACATCCGTCGCCTGGCTCGTACCGAAGGCGAAGTGGTTGGCGCCTACCTGCACGGCCACCGCATCGGCGTTCTGGTCACCCTGAAGGGCGGCAACGCTGAACTGGCTCGCGACATCGCCATGCACGTCGCTGCCAGCAACCCGCAGTTCCTCGATCCGTCGCAGGTTTCCGAAGAAGCCGTGGCCAAAGAGAAGGAAATCTTCCTCGCTCTGAACGCCGACAAGATCGCTGGCAAGCCGGAAAACATCGTCGAGAACATGGTCAAAGGCCGTATCTCGAAGTTCCTGGCCGAAGCCAGCCTGGTCGAACAAGCGTTCGTCAAGGATCCGGAAGTCAAGGTTGGTGACCTGGCCAAGAAAGCCGGCGCCGAAATCGTTTCCTTCGTTCGCTTCGAAGTAGGCGAAGGCATCGAGAAAGTCGAAGCTGACTTTGCTGCCGAGGTTGCCGCTCAAGTAGCCGCTTCCAAGCAGTAATAGACAGTCTCACGACTGTCGCCCCGCAAGAGGCTGCCCGCTAACGCGCGCGGCCTCTTTGCCAAACTGGGGAAACCAAAAGGGGCGGTTTCCACGGCGCGGGCCCGCAAGGCGGGTTTAAGAGCGCCGTAAGGCTGGCTGGTCCAAGCTTTCCGCCAAGCGCCCACAAGGCGCACAGCATTCAATCGCCGCAGGAGAAAAAGGTCATGGCTCAGCAGCTGAGCGCTCGTCAACCTCGCTATAAACGCATTCTTCTAAAACTGAGCGGCGAAGCCCTGATGGGCTCCGAGGAGTTCGGCATCGATCCCAAGGTGCTGGACCGCATGGCGCTGGAGATCGGCCAGCTCGTCGGTATCGGCGTGCAGGTCGGCCTGGTGATCGGTGGTGGCAACCTGTTCCGTGGCGCGGCGCTGTCCGCGGCCGGCATGGATCGCGTCACCGGCGACCACATGGGCATGCTCGCCACCGTGATGAACGGCCTGGCCATGCGTGATGCCCTGGAACGCTCCAACATCACCGCCATCGTCATGTCCGCCATTTCCATGGTCGGCGTGACCGATCACTACGACCGCCGCAAGGCCATGCGTCACCTGAAGAGTGGCGAAGTGGTGATCTTCTCCGCCGGTACCGGCAATCCGTTCTTCACCACCGATTCCGCCGCCTGCCTGCGTGCCATCGAAATAGATGCTGACGTAGTACTCAAGGCGACCAAGGTGGACGGCGTGTACACTGCCGACCCGTTCAAGGACCCGAATGCCGAGAAGTTCGAACGTCTGACGTACGATGAAGTGCTCGATCGCAAGCTGGGTGTGATGGACCTCACCGCCATCTGCCTGTGCCGGGACCAGAAAATGCCGCTGCGCGTGTTCAACATGAACAAGCCCGGCGCGCTGCTGAATATTGTTGTAGGTGGTGCTGAAGGCACCCTGATCGAGGAGGATTGAGATGATCAACGAGATCAAGAAGGAAGCGCAGGATCGTATGGGCAAAACCCTGGAAGCCCTGGGCCATGCCTTCGCCAAGATTCGTACCGGCCGTGCGCACCCGAGCATCCTGGATAGCGTGATGGTGTCCTACTACGGTTCCGACACTCCGCTGCGCCAGGTGGCCAACGTCACCGTGGAAGACTCCCGTACCCTGGCTCTGAGCGTGTTCGACAAGAGCATGATCCAGGCGGTCGAGAAGGCCATCATGACCTCCGACCTGGGCCTGAACCCGGCGACCGCCGGTACCACCATTCGCGTACCGATGCCGGCGCTGACCGAGGAGACCCGCAAGGGCTTCACCAAGCAGGCTCGCGCCGAGGCCGAGCAGGCCCGTGTTTCCGTGCGCAACATCCGCCGCGACGCACTGGCACAGCTGAAGGATCTGCAGAAAGAGAAGGAAATCAGCGAGGACGAAGAGCGCCGCGCTGGTGACGATGTGCAGAAGATCACCGACAAGTTCGTCGCCGAGATCGAAAAGGCCCTCGAGGCCAAGGAAGCGGACCTGATGGCCGTTTGACGGCCGGGCTCTCGTCATGGAAAAGACCAAGCAGGTGACGCCCGTGCCTCGGCACGTGGCGATCATCATGGACGGCAACAACCGCTGGGCAAAGAAACGTTTCATGCCCGGCGTTGCCGGGCACAAAGCTGGCGTGGATGCCGTTCGTGCAGTCATCAAGACCTGCGCCGAGGCGGGCGTCGAGGTGCTGACGCTGTTCGCCTTTTCCAGCGAGAACTGGCAGCGCCCGGCGGAAGAGGTCGGTGCGCTGATGGAGCTGTTCCTCATGGCGCTGCGCCGTGAGGTACGCAAGCTCAGTGCCAACGGCATCCGCCTGCGCATCATCGGCGACCGCAGTCGCTTTGCTCCTGACTTGCAGGCGGCGATGCGCGAGGCCGAGGCGCTGACCGCCAATGGCGGCAGCATGCTGCTGCAGGTGGCGGCGAACTACGGTGGCCAGTGGGATATCACCCAGGCGGCCCAGCGTCTCGCCCGTGAAGTGCAGGCCGGCCATCTGGCGGCAGAGGACATCACTCCGGAGTTGATCCAGGGTTGTCTCTCCACTGCTGACCAGCCGCTGCCCGACCTGTGCATCCGTACCGGTGGCGAGCACCGCATCAGTAATTTCCTTCTCTGGCAGCTGGCTTATGCCGAGCTGTATTTCTCCGATCTCTACTGGCCCGACTTCAAGCACGAAGCCATGCAGGCTGCGTTGCAGGACTACGCCTCTCGTCAGCGCCGTTTCGGCAAGACCAGTGAGCAGGTCGAGGCCGAGGCACCCCCGAAATGTTGAAACAACGAATCATCACGGCGCTGATCCTGTTGCCGATCGCGCTGGGTGGTTTCTTCCTGCTCGATGGTGCGGCGTTCTCGCTGTTCATCGGTCTGGTGGTCAGCCTGGGTGCCTGGGAATGGGCGCGGCTGGCGGGCTACAACGAACAACCCGCCCGCGTCGGCTATGCCGCCGTGGTGGCCGTTCTGATGCTGGTATTGGCCTGGTTGCCACAGCTGGCAGGTGCAGTCCTGGTGCTGGCACTGCTCTGGTGGGCGCTCGCGACCGTCATGGTGCTGACCTATCCGGATAGCGCGTCGAGCTGGGGCGGCCGTTGGCGTCGCCTGCTGATCGGCCTGCTGATCCTGCTGCCGGCCTGGCAAGGGCTGGTGTTGCTCAAGCAATGGCCGCTGTCCAACTGGCTGATCGTTGCCGTGATGGTGCTGGTCTGGGCTGCCGACATCGGCGCCTACTTCTCCGGCAAGGCCTTCGGCAAGCGCAAGCTCGCCCCGCGCGTCAGCCCGGGCAAGAGCTGGGAAGGCTTCTTCGGCGGCATGGCGCTGTGCCTGGCGATCACCGTTGCTGTCGCCATCTACCGTGACTGGACTGTGCGTGAACTGCTGCTGGCGCTGCCGTGTGCGGCCATCGTGGTGGCCTTGTCGGTCATCGGTGACCTGACCGAAAGCATGTTCAAGCGCCAGTCCGGGCTCAAGGACAGCAGCAACCTGCTGCCGGGTCATGGTGGCGTGCTGGACCGCATCGACAGCCTGACCGCAGCCATCCCGGTGTTCACTGCGCTGCTTTGGGCCGTGGGCTGGGGTACGCCGTGAGTCATCCGCAGTGGATTACCGTGCTGGGGGCGACCGGGTCGATCGGCCTCAGTACCCTCGACGTCATCGCGCGTCATCCTGATCGTTATCGCGTCTTCGCGCTCAGCGGCTTTTCCCGCCTGGCTGAGCTCGAGGCGCTTTGCCTGCGCCACCAGCCGCGCTTCGTCGTCGTGCCGGAGGCTGAGCAGGCGCGTGCCTTGCAGGATCGCCTGGGCTCTGCGGGGCTCGAGGTCCGGGTGCTGGTCGGCGAGGCCGGTCTTTGCGAGATTTCCGCTCATCCGGAAGTGGACGCGGTGATGGCGGCCATCGTTGGCGCTGCGGGTCTGAAACCTACTCTGGCAGCCGTCGAGGCTGGCAAGCGGGTCTTGCTGGCCAATAAAGAAGCGTTGGTGATGTCCGGCGCCCTGTTCATGGATGCGGTGCGAGCCAGCGGCGCCGTCCTGCTGCCCATCGACAGCGAGCACAATGCGATCTTCCAGTGCATGCCGGCGGACTACGCTCGCGGCCTGGGTGAGGTCGGTGTTCGTCGTATCCTGCTGACGGCCTCGGGTGGCCCGTTCCGCGAAACGCCGCTGGAGCAGTTGGCCCGGGTTTCCCCGGAGCAGGCTTGCGCACACCCCAACTGGTCGATGGGGCGGAAGATTTCCGTCGATTCGGCCAGCATGATGAATAAGGGCCTGGAGCTGATCGAGGCTTGCTGGCTGTTCGATGCCGCGCCGTCAAAGGTCGAGGTGGTGATCCACCCTCAGAGCGTGATCCACTCCCTGGTGGACTACGTCGATGGCTCGGTGCTCGCACAGTTGGGCAATCCGGATATGCGGACCCCCATCGCCCACGCCCTGGCCTGGCCGCAGCGAATCGACTCCGGTGTCTCGCCGCTGGACCTGTTCTCCATCGCTCGCCTGGACTTCAGTGCGCCCGATGAGCAGCGTTTCCCCTGTCTGCGCCTGGCGCGGCAGGCCGCCGAGGCGGGTGGTAGCGTGCCTGCGATGCTCAATGCGGCGAACGAGGTGGCCGTCGCGGCGTTCCTCGAGCGGCGCATCCGCTTCACGGATATCCCGGTTATCATCGACGAAGTGCTGAACTGCGAGGCGCGCACACCGGTCGAATCGCTCGATGCGGTGCTGGCGGCCGACCAGCGTGCACGCGGCGCCGCACAGGCGTGGTTGCAGGAGCGCGGGCATTGAGCCCGAGGAGGTAGCGATGAGCGCCCTTTATATGGTGGTGGGACTGATTGTCGCCCTGGGCGTACTGGTCACCTTCCACGAGTTCGGACACTTCTGGGTCGCCCGCCGCTGCGGGGTCAAGGTCCTGCGCTTCTCCGTGGGCTTCGGCACGCCGCTGGTGCGCTGGCATGATCGCCAGGGCACTGAGTTCGTTGTCGCTGCCATTCCGCTGGGCGGCTACGTGAAGATGCTCGATGAGCGGGAAGGCGATGTTCCCGCCGAGCTGCTCGACCGCGCCTTCAATCGCAAGACCGTATTCCAGCGCATCGCCATCGTTGCGGCGGGGCCGATTGCCAACTTCCTGCTGGCCATCCTGTTCTTCTGGGTCCTGGCCATGCTGGGCAGTCAGCAGATCAAGCCGATCATCGGTTCCGTGGTGGCGAACAGTCCCGCGGCCATCGCCGGTCTGGCGTCCGGCCAGGAAGTCGTGGCGGTGGATGGCGAGGCCGTCGACGGCTGGAGCGGCGTCAACCTGCAGCTGGTGCGCCGTCTCGGTGAAACCGGCGAGCTGAGCGTTTCGGTGCTGGAGCAGGGTTCGAGTGCTCCGACCGTGCACCAGGTGCGCATCAGTTCCTGGCTGAAGAACGAAGACAATCCCGATCCCATCGGTGGTCTGGGAATCCAGCCCTGGCGACCCGCTGTCGCACCGGTGATCGCTGAACTGGATGAAAAAGGACCTGCCAAGGCTGCCGGCCTGCAGATTGGTGACCGGCTCGTCAGTCTGGATGGTCAGTCGGTCACGGATTGGCAGGAAGTGGTCTCGCGTGTCCGCGCCATGCCTGAAGGCAAGGTGACGCTCGGCATCGAGCGCGCAGGCCAGCGCGAGGAGCTTGCCCTGACCCTGGCGGCCAAAGGGGAGGGCAAGGCCCGTACCGGCTACCTGGGCGCGGGTGTCGCCGGTGGTCAGTGGCCGCCGGAAATGCTCCGCGAAGTGAGCTATGGGCCGGTGGCTGCGGTGGGGCAGGCGCTCTCCCGAACCTGGTCCATGAGCCTGCTAACTCTGGATTCTCTAAAGAAAATGGTGCTCGGGCAGCTCTCGGTAAAAAACTTGAGCGGGCCGATAACCATTGCTAAAGTGGCGGGCGCTTCAGCCCAGTCCGGCGTAGGGGATTTTCTGCATTTCCTCGCCTATCTGAGCATCAGCTTGGGGGTTCTCAACCTGTTGCCGATTCCCGTCCTCGATGGCGGGCATCTGCTGTTCTACATGGTCGAGTGGGTGCGAGGTCGCCCACTGTCGGAGCGGGTCCAGGCTTGGGGGATGCAGATTGGCATCAGCCTGGTAGTCGGGGTCATGTTGTTGGCCCTGGTCAACGATCTGAGTCGACTGTAACCGCCCGTTGGTTTTCGGATCTGCCGCCCTTTGCGGCAGATTCTCTATTTGTCAGTTGGAATAAAAGGACTCCATGAAACGCTTTCTGCTTCCCGCGGCCCTTTCCGCGCTGATGATCGCCCAGGTTCACGCCGAGTCCTTCACTGTTTCCGATATCCGGGTCAACGGCCTGCAGCGCGTGTCTGCCGGCAGCGTGTTCGCGGCCCTGCCGCTGAACGTCGGCGAGCAGATCGACGATCGCCGCCTGGTCGAAGCGACCCGCTCGCTGTTCAAGACCGGCTTCTTCCAGGACATCCAGCTCAGCCGTGATGGCAATGTGCTGATCGTCAACGTGGTCGAGCGTCCGTCCATCTCCAGCATCGAGATCGAGGGCAACAAGGCCATCACCACCGAAGACCTGATGAAGGGTCTGAAGCAGTCCGGCCTCTCCGAAGGCGAAATCTTCCAGCGTGCGACCCTCGAGGGCGTGCGCAACGAGCTGCAGCGCCAGTACGTGGCCCAGGGCCGCTACTCCGCCGAGATCGAGACCGAAGTCGTGCCGCAGCCGCGCAACCGCGTCGCGCTGAAGATCAACATCAACGAAGGCACCGTGGCGGCCATCGCCCATGTCAACGTGGTGGGCAACACCGTCTTCTCCGAGGAAGACCTGACCGACCTGTTCGAGCTGAAGACCACCAACTGGCTGTCCTTCTTCAAGAACGACGACAAGTACTCCCGCGAGAAGCTCTCCGGCGACCTGGAACGTCTGCGTTCGTACTACCTGGACCGTGGCTACATCCACATGGATATCGCCTCCACCCAGGTGTCCATTACCCCGGACAAGAAGCACGTCTACATCACCGTCAACGTCAACGAAGGCGAGAAGTACACCGTCAGCGACGTGAAGCTCTCCGGCGACCTGAAAGTGCCGGAAGACGAAGTGAAGAAGCTCCTGCTGGTGAAGAAGGGGCAGGTGTTCTCCCGCAAGGTGATGACCACCACCTCCGACCTGATCACCCGTCGCCTGGGTAACGAGGGTTATACCTTCGCCAACGTCAACGGTGTTCCCGAGCCGAACGACGAGAACAAGACCGTATCGATCACCTACGTGGTCGATCCGGGCAAGCGCGCCTACGTCAACCGCATCAACTTCCGTGGCAACACCAAGACCGAGGACGAAGTACTCCGTCGCGAAATGCGCCAGATGGAAGGCGGCTGGGCCTCGACCTACCTGATCGACCAGTCCAAGCAGCGTCTCGAGCGCCTGGGCTACTTCAAGGAAGTCAACGTCGAAACCCCGGCTGTTCCGGGCACCGACGACCAGGTCGACGTCAACTACAGCGTGGAAGAGCAACCGTCCGGCTCGATCACCGCGAGCGTGGGCTTCGCCCAGAGCGCCGGTCTGATCCTCGGCGGCTCGATCAGCCAGAACAACTTCCTGGGTACCGGTAACAAGGTCAGCATCGGCCTGACCAAGTCCGATTACCAGACACGCTACAACTTCGGCTTCGTCGACCCCTACTGGACCGTCGACGGCGTGAGCCTGGGTTACAACGCCTTCTACCGCAAGACCGACTACGACGAGCTCGATGTCGACGTTTCCAGCTACTCGGTGAACAGCCTGGGTGCCGGCGTCAGCATCGGCTACCCGATCAGTGAGACCTCGCGCCTGACCTACGGCCTGACCGTGCAGCGCGACGACATCGACACCGGTGCCTATACCGTCGACGAGATCTTCGACTTCATCGAGAAGGAAGGCGACAGCTTCACCAACTTCAAGGCGTCCATCGGCTGGTCCGAGTCGACCCTGAACAAGGGCGTGCTGGCGAACCGCGGTCACTCGCAGAGCCTGGTGCTGGAAACCACTATTCCGGGCAGCGACCTGTCGTTCTACAAGCTCGACTACCGTGGCCAGATCTTCGCGCCGCTCACCGAAAACTACACCATGCGCTTCCATACCGAACTCGGTTACGGCGGCGCTTACGGCGACACCGATCGCCTGCCGTTCTACGAGAACTACTACGCCGGTGGCTTCAACTCGGTGCGTGGCTTCAAGGACAGCTCCCTTGGTCCGCGCAGTACTCCGAGCAAGGCGCGCAGCAACGGCGACGGTCCTGACGCGGATGGCCGCTACACCGACCCGGATCAGGATCCGGAAGCCTTCGGTGGTAACATCCTGATCACCGGCGGCGCCGAACTGCTGTTCCCGCTGCCGTTCGTGAAGGATCAGCGCCAACTGCGTACCGTGCTGTTCTATGACATCGGTAACGTGTTCGACACCGATTGCCCGATCTCCACCACCCAGGGCTGTGACGGCGTCAAGTTCCAGGACATGGCGATGTCCGCGGGTGTCGGTCTGACCTGGATCACCGCTCTGGGCCCGCTGAGCTTCAGCCTGGCGACTCCGATCAAGAAACCGGATAACGCCGAAACCCAGATCTTCCAGTTCTCCCTCGGGCAGACCTTCTAATTGGCCGTATCGTTGTAATGACAACCATGCTTTGTGCAGGAGTGCATTGTGCGTAAGTTGACCCAGTTCGTCCTGATCACCGCCGCCTTGGCAGCGAGCCCCGCGTTCGCCGACATGAAGATCGCGGTGCTCAACTATCAGATGGCACTCCTCGAGTCGGATGCGGCCAAGCAGTACGCCGTGGATGCCGAGAAGAAGTTCGGCCCCCAGCTGACCAAGCTCAAGGCCCTGGAAACCGATGCCAAGGCCCTGCAGGACAAGCTGGTCAACGGCGGCAGCAAGATGTCCGCTTCCGAGCGCGACAAGGCCGAAGGTGACTTCAAGCAGAAGGCCCGTGACTTCCAGTTCCAGTCCAAGGAGCTGAACGAAGCCAAGGCCGTCGCCGACCGCGACATGCTGAAGAAGCTCAAGCCGAAGCTGGACCAGGCCGTCGAGGAAACCATCAAAAAAGGTGGTTATGACCTCGTGGTCGAGCGTGGTGCCGTGGTCGACGTCAAGCCGCAGTACGACATCACCCGCCAAGTCATCGAGCGCATGAACCAACTGCGCTGATGATGACCGAGCTGTCCTTTACCCTCGCCGAACTGGCTGCGCAACTCGATGCCGAGTTGCGCGGCGATCCCGCTCAGGTGATCAGCGGGCTGGCTACCCTGCAGGACGCAGGCGCCGGTCAGCTGAGCTTCCTGGCCAATCCGCAGTACCGCAAGTTCCTCGAAGGCAGCCAGGCCAGCGCCATTCTGCTGACTGCTGCCGATGCCGAAGGCTATAGCGGTAATGCGCTGATCGTCCCCAATCCCTACCTGGCCTATGCCGGCCTGTCCCACCAGTTCGACCGCAAGCCCAAGGCGCCGGTCGGCATTCATCCCACTGCGGTGGTCGATGAAGGTGCGCAGGTCGACGCGAGCGCCAGTGTCGGCCCCTATGCCGTGATCGAGGCCGGTGCGCAGATCGGTGCCAACGTCACCATCGGTGCCCACTGCTTCGTCGGTGCGCGCAGCGTGGTTGGCGACGGTGGTTGGCTTGCGCCCCGCGTGACGCTCTACCACGACGTGCGCATTGGCAAGCGCGTGGTGATCCAGTCCGGCGCCGTGCTGGGGGGGGAGGGCTTCGGCTTCGCCAACCACAAGGGCATCTGGCAGAAGATCGCCCAGATTGGCGGCGTGACCCTGGGTGACGACGTCGAGATCGGGGCCAACACCACCATCGACCGTGGTGCGCTGTCCGATACCCTGGTGGGCAATGGCGTGAAGCTGGACAACCAGATCATGATCGCCCACAACGTGCAGATCGGTGATCACACTGCCATGGCCGGCTGCTGCGGGATTTCCGGCAGCGCCAAGATCGGCAAGCACTGCATGCTTGCTGGCGGTGTCGGCCTGGTCGGCCACATCGAGATTTGTGACAACGTCTTCGTCACCGGGATGACCATGGTGACCCGTTCGATCACCGAACCGGGCTCCTACTCGTCCGGTACCGCCATGCAGCCTGCGGCTGAATGGAAGAAGAGTGCCGCGCGCATTCGTCAGCTGGATGACATGGCCCGTCGTCTGCAGCAGCTGGAAAAGCGCGTGGCCGCCGTGACCCCAAGCGGAGACGCTCCATCAGATGCGTGATCCACGCATTTTTTGGCGTTTCCCTTTTCTGAACAGGCTCCCCTGAACATGATGGACATCAACGAGATTCGCGAATACCTGCCTCATCGCTACCCCTTCCTGCTGGTGGATCGGGTGGTCGAGCTGGACATCGAAGGCAAGCGCATTCGCGCCTACAAGAATGTCAGCATCAACGAGCCGTTCTTCAATGGCCACTTCCCGCAGCATCCGATCATGCCGGGCGTGCTGATCATCGAGGCCATGGCCCAGGCGGCCGGCATCCTCGGTTTCAAGATGCTCGACGTGAAGCCGGCCGACGGCACCCTGTATTACTTCGTCGGCTCCGACAAGCTGCGCTTCCGCCAGCCGGTGCTGCCGGGCGACCAGTTGCAGCTCAATGCCCAGTTCCTGAGCGTCAAGCGTGGCATCTGGAAGTTCGATTGCCATGCCACCGTCGATGACAAGCCGGTATGCTCGGCCGAAATCATCTGTGCGGAACGCAAACTATGAGTTTGATCGATCCTCGCGCCATCATCGACCCGCGCGCAAAGCTGGCTGACGACGTAGAAGTGGGCCCCTGGTCCATGGTCGGGCCGGATGTGGAGATCGGCGAAGGTACGGTGATCGGTCCGCACGTGGTGGTCAAAGGTCCCACGAAGATCGGTAAGCACAATCGGATTTTCCAGTTCTCCAGCGTGGGTGAAGATACCCCCGACCTGAAGTACAAGGGCGAACCGACTCGCCTGGTGATCGGTGACAACAATGTGATCCGCGAAGGTGTGACCATTCATCGCGGCACCATCCAGGATCGCTCGGAAACCACCATCGGCGATCACAACTTGCTCATGGCCTATGTGCACATCGGCCACGACAGTGTGATCGGCAACCATTGCATCCTCGTGAACAACACCGCGCTGGCGGGGCATGTGCATGTGGATGACTGGGCGATCCTCTCCGGCTACACCCTGGTGCATCAGTTCTGCCGCATTGGCGCGCACGCCTTCTCCGGCATGGGCACCACCATCGGCAAGGACGTTCCGGCCTATGTCACAGTCTTCGGCAACCCCGCCGAGGCCCGCAGCATGAACTTCGAGGGCCTGCGCCGTCGCGGTTTCAGCGCCGAATCGATCCAGGCGCTGCGCCGTGCCTACAAGGTGGTCTACCGCCAGGGTCTGACGGTGGACGAGGCGCTGGCCGAACTGGCCGAAGTCTCCGAGCAGTTCCCGGAAGTCGCGGTGTTCCGCGACTCCATCCAGAGCTCCACCCGCGGCATCACCCGCTGACCATGCAATCGACCGCACGCAAGCTGCGCGTCGCCCTGGTCGCGGGCGAGGCGTCCGGCGATATCCTCGGCTCCGGCCTCATGCAGGCGCTCAAGCAGCGCCACCCCGACATCGAGTTCATCGGCGTCGGCGGCCCGCGCATGCAGGCCGAAGGGCTGCGGTCGCATTTCCCGATGGAGCGCCTGGCCGTCATGGGCCTGGTTGAGGTGCTGGGTCGCCTGCGCGAACTGCTGCGCCGGCGCAAGGACCTGCTGAAGATGCTGATCGCGGCCAAACCGGACGTGTTCATCGGCATCGACGCGCCGGACTTCAACCTGACTCTTGAATTGAAGCTGCGCCGCGCGGGCATCCGTACGGTGCACTACGTCAGCCCCTCGGTCTGGGCCTGGCGGCAGAAGCGTGTGCTGAAGATCAAGGAAGCTTGCGACCTGATGCTCGCGCTTTTCCCCTTCGAGGCGCGTTTCTACGAAGAACATGCGGTGCCGGTGCGTTTCGTCGGGCATCCGCTGGCCAATACCATTCCGCTGGAGGCCGACCGCGCCGGTGCGCGCGAGCGTCTCGGTTTGCCGCAGGAAGCCAGCGTCGTCGCGCTCCTGCCCGGTAGCCGGGGAGGAGAGGTCGGGAAGCTCGGCGCGTTGTTCCTCGATACCGCCCAGCGCCTGCTCCAGGATCGCCCTGGCCTGCGCTTCGTGCTGCCTTGCGCGAGCCCCGAACGCCGCGTGCAGATCGAAGAAATGCTTGCGGGTCGCGATCTGCCGGTGCAATTGCTCGACGGAGCTTCCCACGAAGCGTTCGCCGCCTGCGACGCTGTACTGATCGCCTCCGGCACCGCCACGCTGGAAGCCCTGCTGTACAAGCGGCCGATGGTCGTCGCCTATAAGGTGGCGCCGATGACCTACCGCATCCTCAAGCGCCTGGTGAAGAGTCCGTACATCTCGCTGCCGAACCTGATGGCCGGCCGCCTGCTGGTGCCCGAGCTGATCCAGGATGCGGCGACTCCAGAGGCGCTGGCCACGACCTTGTTGCCCCTGCTCGACGACGGCAGTGTGCAGACCGAATCCTTCGACGCCATCCATCGCGCCCTGCGCCAGGATGCGTCCGCGCAGGCCGCCGAAGCGGTGCTCGCCCTGGTGGAGAAACGCTGATGCAGATGGGCCTGGACTTCACCCTGGTGGAAGAACTGGTGGCCGGTGTCGACGAAGTCGGTCGTGGTCCGCTCTGCGGTCCCGTGGTCACCGCGGCGGTGATCCTCGATCCGGCTCGTCCGATCAAGGGCCTCAACGACTCGAAGAAGCTCAGCGAAGCGCGCCGCGAAGCGCTGTTCGACGAGATCCGCGAGAAGGCCCTGGCCTGGTGTATCGCCCGTGCCGATGTGCACGAGATCGACCAGCTGAACATCCTTCACGCCACCATGCTCGCCATGCAGCGCGCGGTGGAAGGCCTCAGCGTCACGCCGAAACTGGCGCTGATCGACGGCAACCGCTGCCCGAAACTGAAGGTGCCTTCCGCGCCGGTCGTGCAGGGCGACGCCAAGGTGCCGGCCATCGCTGCCGCGTCGATCCTGGCCAAGGTCAGCCGCGACCGCGAGATGCAGGAAATGGAAGCGCAGTACCCCGGCTACGGCATCGGCGGCCATAAGGGCTACCCGACGCCAGTCCACCTGGAGGCGCTAAAGCGTCTGGGCCCGACGCCCATCCACCGTCGCTCCTTCGGGCCGGTGCGCGCGTTGCTGGAAAACCCTGCCGGCATCCTGTAACACCCTGTTATTACTCTGGAATTCCTCGCGGCCAGCGGCCCGCCGGTGACTTCAAACACCCGGCGCGACGGCTGGCCCATTGATCCCTGTAGCTTTGCGGACAGCCCCGGTACAATCCGGGGCTTGCCGTTTTTCGCGTTTGCCAAGGACCACCATGACCGCCACCTTCGTTCACCTGCGTCTGCACACCGAATTCTCCCTGGTCGACGGCCTGGTACGGGTCAAGCCGCTGATCAAGGCGGTGGGTGGGGCGGGCATGCCGGCGGTGGCGGTGACCGACCTGAGCAACATGTGCTCGCTGGTGAAGTTCTACAAGACGGCCATGGGTGGCGGGATCAAGCCGATCTGCGGCGCCGACATCTGGCTGGCCAACCGCGACGAGGACGGCCCTCTGACCCGCCTGACCCTGCTGGCGATGAACGCCAAGGGCTACCGCAACCTCACCGAGCTGATTTCCCGTGGCTGGCAGGAAGGCCAGCGCAACGGCGAGATCATCATCGAGCGGCAGTGGGTCAAGGACGCCGCCGAAGGCCTGATCGCGCTGTCCGGCTCCAAGGAAGGCGAGATCGGCATGGCGTTGCTGGAGGGTGACGACGCCCTGGCGGACTCGCTGTTGGCTGAGTGGCTGGAGGTCTTCCCGGACCGCTTCTACCTGGATATCCAGCGCACCAGTCGCGTCAACGACGAAGAACACGTGCATGCCGCCGTGGCCCTGTCCGCGCGCAGCGGCGCGCCGCTGGTGGCGACCAACGACGTGCGTTTCATCAAGGAAGCGGACTTCGAGGCCCACGAGACCCGCGTATGCATCGGCGAAGGCCGTGCCCTGGATGACCCGCGCCGTTCGCGCAGCTATTCCGACCAGCAGTACCTGAAGAGCCCGGAAGAAATGGCCGAGCTGTTCAGCGACATTCCCGAGGCTCTGGAAAACTCCGTCGAGATCGCCAAGCGCTGCAATATCGACGTGCAGTTGGGCAAGTACTTCCTGCCCAACTTCCCGATTCCCTTTGATGACATGGACATCAACGACTACCTGCGCCATGTCTCCTACGAGGGCCTAGAGGAGCGCCTGGCGGTGCTCTGGCCGAAGGACACCACGCCCAATTACGAAGAGAAGCGGCAGCTCTACGTTGATCGCCTGGAGTTCGAGCTGGGCACCATCATCCAGATGGGCTTCCCCGGCTACTTCCTGATCGTGATGGACTTCATCAAGTGGGCCAAGAACAACGGCGTGCCGGTGGGCCCCGGCCGGGGCTCGGGTGCCGGTTCGCTGGTCGCCTATGTGCTGAAGATCACCGACCTCGACCCGCTGGCCTATGACCTGCTGTTCGAGCGCTTCCTGAACCCCGAACGTATTTCCATGCCCGACTTCGACGTCGACTTCTGCATGGAGGGCCGCGACCGGGTGATCGACTACGTGGCCGGCGCCTACGGCCGCAACGCGGTGAGCCAGATCATCACCTTCGGTTCCATGGCCGCGAAGGCGGTGGTGCGCGACGTGGCGCGGGTGCAGGGCAAGTCCTACGGCCTGGCCGACAAGCTGTCGAAGATGATTCCCTTCGAAGTGGGCATGACCCTGGAGAAGGCCTTCGAGCAGGAGGAAATGCTCCGCGACTTCCTCAAGACCGACGAGGAAGCCCAGGAAATCTGGGACATGGCCCTCAAGCTGGAAGGCGTTACCCGCGGTACCGGCAAGCACGCCGGTGGTGTGGTGATCGCGCCGACCAAGCTGACCGACTTCGCCCCCATCGCCTGTGACGAAGAGGGCGCCGGCCTGGTGACCCAGTTCGACAAGGACGACGTGGAGGCCGCCGGTCTGGTGAAGTTCGACTTCCTCGGCCTGCGCACCCTGACCATCATCAAATGGGCGATGGAAATCATCCATCGCATCCAGCAGAAGGCTGGCGAGACCGATCTGGTCGACATCGATCGCATTCCGCTGGACGACAAGAAGACCTACGACCTGCTGCAGAAGGCGGAAACCACTGCGGTCTTCCAGCTTGAATCGCGCGGTATGAAGGAGCTGATCAAGAAGCTCAAGCCGGACTGCCTGGAAGACCTCATCGCACTGGTGGCGCTGTTCCGTCCCGGTCCGCTGCAGTCGGGCATGGTGGACGACTTCATCAACCGGAAGCACGGTCGTGAGGAAATCTCCTACCCGCACCCGGATTACCAGTACGCCGGCCTCGAACCGGTGCTCAAGCCGACCTACGGCATCATCCTGTACCAGGAACAGGTGATGCAGATCGCCCAGGTGATGGCGGGCTACAGCCTCGGCGGCGCGGACATGCTGCGCCGCGCCATGGGCAAGAAGAAGCCCGAGGAAATGGCCAAGCAGCGCGGCGGCTTCATCGAAGGCTGCTCCAGCAATGGCATCGACGAAAACCTCTCGGGCAACATCTTCGACCTGGTGGAAAAATTCGCCGGCTACGGCTTCAACAAGTCGCACTCGGCCGCCTACGGTCTGGTGTCGTACCAGACCGCCTGGCTGAAGACCCACTGGAAAGCCCCGTTCATGGCCGCGGTACTCACCGCGGATATGCAGAACACCGACAAGGTGGTGACGCTCATCGAAGAGTGCCGCCACATGAAGCTGCGCATCCTGGCGCCGGACGTGAACAACTCCGAGTTCCGCTTCACCGTCGACGAGGACAACCAGATCGTCTACGGCCTGGGCGCGATCAAGGGCGTCGGCGAAGGCCCGGTGGAAGCCATCACCGAGTGCCGCAACGAAGGCGGGCCATTCAAGACCCTGTTCGACTTCTGCGATCGCATCGACCTCAAGCGCGTCAACAAGCGCACCCTGGAGGCGCTGATCCGCGCCGGCGCGCTGGATCGCCTCGGCCCGCACTTCCATGAAGAGCAGAAGGCCTACCACGCCCACGTCGACATCAACCGCGCCGTGCTGCTTGCGTCCATGGAAGAAGCCGTCAAGGCCGCCGAGCAGACCTCGCGCAGCCACGACAGCGGCCACATGGACCTGTTCGGCGGCGTGTTCGCCGAGCCTGAGGCCGATGTCTATGCCAACCACCGCAAGGTCAAGGAGCTCAACCTCAAGGAGCGCCTGAAGGGCGAGAAGGACACCCTCGGCCTGTACCTGACCGGTCACCCCATCGACGAGTACGAGGGGGAGGTGCGACGTTTTGCCCGCCAGCGCATCGTCGAGCTGAAGCCTGCACGTGATACCCAGACCGTCGCCGGCCTGATCGTCAACCTGCGGGTGATGAAGAACAAGCGCGGCGACAAGATGGGCTTTGTGACCCTGGACGACCGCTCCGGCCGCATCGAAGCCTCGTTGTTCGCCGAAGCCTTCGCCGCCAACCAGGCGCTGCTGCAGACCGACGCGCTGGTGGTGATCGAGGGCGAAGTCAGCCAGGACGATTTCTCCGGCGGCCTGCGCCTGCGCGCCAAGCGCGTGATGGGCCTGGAAGAGGCGCGCACCTCGCTGGCGGAAAGCCTGCGCGTGCGCGTCCATGCCGACGCGCTCAAGGGCGACCGTCTGCGCTGGCTGGCCGACCTGTGCACCCGTCACCGCGGCAGCTGCCCGGTCACCGTCGACTACAGTGGCGAGCAGGCGCGCGCCCTGTTGCAGTTCGGCGAGCAGTGGCGGATCGACCCGGCAGACAACCTGATTCAAGCGTTGCGTGACCAGTTTGGCCGCGACAACGTCTTCCTCAACTACCGCTAGTGAAGCCCGCTAGTGAAGCCGGTGGCCAAAGGCCGCCCGCCAGTCTCGACCCTTGGCGCCCGATACCGTAAGGTAGGGCGCCTACGGACCAGGCCCAGCCGCCAACAGAACGACGGATAGCCCATGAACCCGAATTTTCTCGATTTCGAACAGCCCATTGCCGACCTGCACGCCAAGATTGAAGAGCTGCGGTTGGTCGGTAACGACAACGCCCTGAACATCACCGACGAAATCTCCCGTCTGCAGGAGAAGAGCAAGGCGCTGACCGAGAACATCTTCGGCAACCTGTCCAGCTGGCAGATCGCCCAGCTCGCGCGCCATCCGCGTCGCCCCTACACCCTGGACTACATCGAGCACATCTTCACCGAGTTCGAAGAGCTGCACGGTGACCGCCACTTCTCCGACGACGCCGCGATTGTCGGTGGCGTTGCCCGCCTGGAAGACCAGCCGGTGATGATCATCGGCCACCAGAAGGGCCGCGAAGTGCGCGAGAAGGTGCGCCGCAACTTCGGCATGCCGCGTCCGGAAGGCTACCGCAAGGCCTGCCGCCTGATGGAAATGGCCGAACGCTTCAAGATGCCGATCCTGACCTTCATCGACACTCCCGGCGCCTACCCGGGCATCGACGCCGAAGAACGCGGCCAGAGCGAGGCGATCGCATGGAACCTGCGCGTCATGGCGCGTCTGAAGACCCCGATCATCGCCACCGTGATCGGCGAGGGTGGCTCCGGCGGCGCACTGGCCATCGGCGTGTGCGACCAGTTGAACATGCTGCAGTACTCCACCTACGCGGTGATCTCGCCCGAAGGTTGCGCCTCGATCCTCTGGCGTACCGCCGAGAAGGCGCCGGAAGCGGCCGAAGCCATGGGCATCACCGCCAACCGCCTGAAGGACCTGGGTATCGTCGACAGCGTCATCCCCGAGCCGCTGGGCAGCGCCCACCGCGACCCGGCCGCGATGGCCGAGACCATCCGCAAGTCCCTGCTCGGCCAGCTCGACACGCTGAACCAGCTGAGCAGCGAAGAGCTCCTGGCGCGCCGTTACGAGCGCCTGATGAGCTACGGCGTCGCCTGATCGACGCCTTCGGCGCAGCGCGGGTGACGAGGTATCCTTGCCTCGTCCCCGACCCTGCCGATCTGCGCCATGCCTGCTGATTTCCAATCCCGACTGCTGACTTTTCTCGCGCCCTGGCGCAACGCGCCGGCGTGGCGTGTCGCCTTGTCCGGCGGGCTGGATTCCACCGTTCTCCTGCATCTCCTGGCGCAACTCGCTGCCCGCGAGGCCTTGCCGCCGATTTCCGCCATTCACGTGCACCACGGCCTGCAGGCTGTCGCTGATGCCTGGCCGGAACATTGCCAGCGTTTCTGCGACTCCCTTGGCGTGCCGATGCAGGTGGCGCGCGTGCAAGTCGATGACGGCGCCAGCCTGGAGCGCGCGGCGCGCGAGGCGCGGTATGCGGCTTTCGCCGCGGCGCTGGGGGAGGGCGAGTGCCTGTTGACCGGCCAGCACCGTGACGATCAGGCGGAAACCGTCCTGTTCCGGCTGTTCCGCGGCGCCGGGGTGCGGGGCCTGTCGGCAATGGCGGCCAGTCGTCCGTTTGGCGCTGGAATGCTGCTGCGTCCGTTGCTGGATTTCAGTCGCGCGGAGCTGGAGCGGTACGCCCGCAGTCATGGGCTGACCTGGGTGGAGGACCCGTCCAATGCCAACGACGATTACGACCGCAACTACTTGCGCAACCGGGTGTTGCCGGGCATCGTCGAGCGCTGGCCTGCGGCCGTCGAAACCATCAGCCGCAGCGCCGAGCACCTGGCGGAAGCCGACGGGCTGCTGGGCGAGCTGGCACAAAGCGACCTGATTTCCGCTGGGGCGCGCAACGAATACATCGGCATGCAATTGCCCTCGCTGGCCATCGCCGCGCTGGCGGAGCTGAGTGAGCCGCGCCAGCGCAATGCATTGCGTCACTGGCTGGCACCGTTGGCTCGTCTGCCCGACCGCGCGCACTGGGCTGGCTGGCAGGACCTGCGTGACGCCCGCGAGGATGCCGAACCGATCTGGCGCCTCGCCGATGGTGAACTGCGCCGCGCTCATGGCCGGCTCTGGTGGTTGGCCAACCCCTGGCTCGGCTTCGTACCGGCGAATCAGGCCTGGCGTGATCCGGCGCAGCCGCTTTCGCTGCCGGACAACGGCTCGCTGCGTTTCGAGGGCGAACCGCCGAACGGGCCGCTGGAGGTTCGCTACCGGCAGGGTGGGGAGGTCATGCTGCTGGCCGGTCGAGGCTCCCGCGACCTCAAACGCCTGCTCAATGAAGCGGCCGTGCCGGCCTTCCTGCGTGGTCGTCTGCCGCTGCTCTGGCGAGCCGACGAACTGCTTGGCGTAGCCCTGCTGCCGGACCTGCGGGGGGAGGCGGGGCAGGGCTGGACTCTGCGCTGGACACCTCCGACGAATGACTCGGGTTTGAGCTGATAGCGGCTTTCCGGTAGACTACGCTCCCGTCTTGTACCGCTCCTGTTGATTCGCCTTCGAATCAGTGGGAGTTCGCTATTTTCACGACGAAGTCGTGAGCCGGGTCTTGTACCCGACACCTTCGCTTCCCCGGCGGCCGAGCCGCCTAAACGCTGACATTCAGGGCTTTTCATGACGCGCTACATCTTCGTCACGGGTGGTGTTGTTTCTTCATTGGGGAAAGGCATCGCCTCGGCTTCCTTGGCTGCCATTCTGGAAGCGCGTGGCCTGAAGATCACGATGCTCAAGCTGGACCCCTACATCAACGTCGATCCGGGCACCATGAGCCCGTTCCAGCACGGTGAGGTGTTCGTCACCCACGACGGCGCTGAGACCGACCTTGATCTGGGCCACTACGAGCGTTTCGTTCGTACCACGATGACCCAGAACAACAACTTCACCACCGGCCGCGTCTACATGGACGTGCTGCGCAAGGAGCGCCGTGGTGACTATCTGGGCGCCACCGTGCAGGTCATCCCGCACATCACCGACGAGATCAAGCGTCGCATCATCAAGGGCGCCGGCGATGCCGACGTGGCCCTGGTTGAAGTCGGCGGCACCGTCGGTGACATCGAGTCGCAACCCTTCCTCGAGGCTATCCGCCAGCTGCGCGTGGAGATCGGTTCGCGCCGCGCCATGCTGATGCACCTGACGCTGGTCCCGTACATCGCCACCGCTGGCGAGACCAAGACCAAGCCGACCCAGCACTCGGTCAAGGAACTGCGCTCCATCGGCCTGCAGCCGGACATCCTGATCTGCCGTTCCGACCATCCGGTGGACGTGTCCTCCCGCCGCAAGATCGCCCTCTTCACCAACGTGGAAGAGCGCGCGGTCATCTCGCTGGAAGACGTCGACACCATCTACCGCATTCCGTCGGTACTGCACGCCCAGGGCGTCGACGACCTGGTCGTCGAGCGCTTCGGCCTGGAGTGCGGCCCGGCCGACCTGTCCGAATGGGACCGCGTGGTCGACGCCAAGCTCAACCCCGAGCGTGAAGTCACCATCGCCATGGTCGGCAAGTACATGGAACTGCTCGACGCCTACAAGTCGCTGATCGAAGCCATGACCCATGCCGGCATCCAGAGCCGCACCAAGGTCAACCTGCGCTACATCGACTCCGAGGACATCGAGCAGCAGGGCACCAGCCTGCTCGAAGGCGCCGACGCCATCCTGGTTCCGGGCGGCTTCGGCCTGCGCGGCGTGGAAGGCAAGATCACCGCCGTGCAGTACGCTCGCGAGAACAAGGTTCCGTACCTGGGCATCTGCCTGGGCATGCAGGTGGCCGTCATCGAATACGCCCGCAACGTGCTGGGCTGGACCGATGCCAACTCCACCGAGTTCGACAAGTCCAGCGGCCACCCGGTCGTCGGCCTGATCACCGAATGGCAGGACGCTACCGGCGCCACCGAAGTGCGCACCGAAGCCTCCGACCTGGGCGGCACCATGCGCCTGGGCGCCCAGGAATGCCTGCTCTCCGCCGGCACCCTGGTGCACGACTGCTACGGCAAGGAAGTGATCGTCGAGCGTCACCGTCACCGCTACGAAGTGAACAACAACCTGCGTCCGCAACTGGAAGCCGCCGGCCTGAAGATTTCCGGCCGCTCCGGCGACGGTGCGCTGGTGGAAGTCGTGGAAGCGCCGGACCACCCGTGGTTCGTGGCCTGCCAGTTCCACCCGGAATTCACTTCCACCCCGCGTGATGGTCACCCGCTGTTCAGCGGCTTCGTCAACGCCGCCCTGAAGCAAGCCGGGAAAGCCTGAACATGACACAGAAGATCATCCGCGTCGGCGATATCCAGATCGGCAACGACCTGCCGTTCGTGCTGTTTGGCGGCATGAACGTGCTGGAATCGCGCGACCTGGCGATGCAGGTCTGCGAAGAGTACGTGAAGGTTACCGAGAAGCTCGGTATCCCTTACGTGTTCAAGGCCAGCTTCGACAAGGCCAACCGTTCCTCGATCACCTCGTTCCGTGGTCCGGGCATGGAAGAAGGGCTGAAGATCTTCGAAGAGATCAAGAAGACCTTCAACGTGCCGGTCATCACTGATGTGCACGAGCCTTACCAGGCTGCTCCGGTGGCCGAGGTCTGCGACATCATCCAGTTGCCGGCCTTCCTGTCCCGGCAGACCGACCTGGTCGTGGCCATGGCCCAGACCAAAGCGGTGATCAACATCAAGAAGGCCCAGTTCCTCGCGCCGCAGGAGATGAAACACATCCTGCGCAAGTGCGAGGAGGCGGGTAACGACCAACTGATCCTCTGCGAGCGTGGCTCCTCCTTCGGGTACAACAACCTGGTGGTGGACATGCTCGGCTTCGGCATCATGAAGCAGTTCGAGTACCCGGTGTTCTTCGACGTGACCCACGCCCTGCAGATGCCAGGCGGTCGCGCCGATTCCGCCGGCGGCCGCCGCGCCCAGGTCACCGACCTGGCCAAGGCCGGCATGAGCCAGGGCCTCGCCGGCCTGTTCCTGGAGGCCCATCCGGACCCCGAGAACGCCAAGTGCGACGGTCCGTGCGCCCTGCGTCTGAACAAGCTCGAGCCTTTCCTGTCCCAGCTCAAGCAGCTGGACGACCTGGTCAAGAGTTTCCCCATTATCGAGACTGCCTGAGAATCCGCCCGATGTGCCCCGTAGCGTCAAGCTCGGCGGGGCATCGGGCAGGTTCTGATGTCTCACCAGCCGCCCCGTTTATCTCTATCTTCGGAGTGTTATCAAGAATGGCAAAGATCGTCGACATCAAGGGCCGTGAGGTCCTGGACTCCCGCGGCAACCCGACCGTTGAAGCGGACGTGATCCTGGACAACGGCATCGTCGGCAGCGCTTGCGCCCCGTCCGGTGCATCCACCGGTTCCCGCGAGGCTCTCGAACTGCGCGATGGCGACAAGAGCCGTTACCTGGGCAAGGGCGTGCTGAAAGCCGTGGCCAACATCAATGGCCCGATCCGCGACCTGCTGCTGGGCAAGGACGCGACTGACCAGAAAGGTCTGGATCACGCGATGATCGACCTCGACGGCACCGAGAACAAGGGCAAGCTGGGCGCCAACGCCATCCTGGCCGTCTCCCTGGCTGCCGCCAAGGCCGCCGCTCAGGCCAAGGGCGTACCGCTGTACGCGCACATCGCCGACCTGAACGGCACCCCTGGCCAGTACTCCATGCCGGTTCCGATGATGAACATCATCAACGGCGGCGAGCACGCCGATAACAACGTCGACATCCAGGAGTTCATGGTTCAGCCGGTTGGCGCCAAGAACTTCGCCGACGCGCTGCGCATGGGCGCCGAGATCTTCCACCACCTCAAAGCCGTGCTGAAGGCCCGTGGCCTGAACACTGCCGTGGGTGACGAAGGCGGCTTCGCGCCGAACCTGGCTTCCAACGAAGACGCCCTGGCTGCCATCGCCGAAGCTGTCGCCAACGCCGGCTACAAGCTGGGCGACGACGTTACCCTGGCCCTGGACTGCGCCTCCTCCGAGTTCTTCAAGGACGGCCAGTACGATCTGGAAGGCGAAGGCAAGGTGTTCAGCGCCGAAGGTTTCGCCGACTACCTGGCCGGCCTGACCCAGCGCTACCCGATCATCTCCATCGAAGACGGCATGGACGAGTCCGACTGGGCTGGCTGGAAAGTCCTGACCGACAAGATCGGCGAGAAGGTACAGCTGGTCGGTGACGACCTGTTCGTCACCAACACCAAGATCCTCAAGCGCGGCATCGACGAGCAGATTGGCAACTCGATCCTGATCAAGTTCAACCAGATCGGCTCGCTGACCGAGACCCTGGAAGCCATTCAGATGGCCAAGGCCGCTGGCTTCACCGCGGTGATCTCGCACCGTTCGGGCGAAACCGAGGACAGCACCATCGCTGACCTGGCTGTCGGCACTGCCGCTGGTCAGATCAAGACCGGTTCCCTCTGCCGCTCCGACCGCGTTTCCAAGTACAACCAGCTGCTGCGCATCGAAGAGCAGCTGGGCGCCAAGGCGCCGTACCGTGGTCGCGCGGAATTCCGCGGCTGATCCTGATCCTGATACTAGTCTGGTACGGTAAAGGGGTGGCACGAGCCACCCCTTTGCGTATGGAGCTGATGGTTTGAGGTTACGTAGCCCTTACTGGCTGTTCGTCGTGCTGATCCTGGCGCTGGCCGGCCTGCAGTATCGCCTGTGGATTGGCGATGGCAGTCTGGCGCAGGTGCGCGACCTGCAGAAGCAGATCGCCGACCAGCAGGGCGAGAACGAGCGCCTGCTCGAGCGTAACCGCATCCTCGAGGCGGAAGTCGCCGAGCTCAAGAAAGGCACCGAGACCGTCGAGGAGCGTGCGCGCCACGAACTCGGCATGGTCAAGGACAAGGAAACCCTCTACCAGCTCGCGCAATGACCACACCCGCCTTCTGGGCCGTGATCCCGGCCGCCGGCATCGGTTCGCGGATGCGCGCCGACCGCCCCAAGCAATACCTCGACCTTGCCGGTCGCAGCATTCTCGAACGCACCCTCGACTGCTTCCTCGGCCATCCCCGGCTGAAGGGTCTGGTGGTGTGCCTGGCCGCCGACGATCCCTGGTGGCCGACCTTGCCGAGTGCTTCCAACGAACTGATCCAGCGTGCCGACGGTGGCCGCGAGCGCGCCGATTCCGTGCTCAATGGCCTGCTGCGTCTGACCGAGTTGGGCGCAGGCAGCGACGACTGGGTGCTGGTGCATGACGCCGCCCGGCCGAACCTGGCTCGCGCTGATCTGGATCGCCTGTTGGGCGAGCTGGAGTTCGACGCCGTGGGTGGCCTGCTCGGGGTCCCCGCGCGGGATACCCTGAAACGCGTTGGTGCTGACGGCCGCGTGGTGGAAACCATCGACCGCAGCGTGGTCTGGCAGGCCTATACCCCGCAGATGTTCCGCCTCGGCGCGCTGCACCGCGCGCTCGCCGATGCGCTGGTGGCCGATGCGGCCATCACCGACGAGGCCTCTGCCATGGAGTGGGCGGGCTATGCGCCGCGCATGGTGGAAGGGCGGGTGGACAACATCAAGGTCACCACCCCGGAAGACCTGCAGCGCCTGCAGCGCAATTTCGCCAAGCACTGAAACAGTCGCGATGTTTGGAATGTCGTAGGAGCGGATTTATCCGCGATCGGCATCGCCCAGGTGGAGAGTGTGCCGGCCGACAACAATCGCGGACGGAGTCCGCTCCTACGAAAACCGTTATCCCCGGCGGTATCGTAGGGCGAATAACCTGTTCCAGGTTATTCGCCTGTTTTTAAGCGGCGGATAACGCTGGCGCGTTATGCGCCCTACGAAAGCCTCTCAGCCCAGCAGCGGCACCTCGATCAGGAAGCGAAACAGCGCCCCGTGCTGTTCCACCGCCAGGCAGTGATAGCCATGGCGCTTCGTGTCTTCCGGAATGCCGTGCACTGACTGCGAACAGTCGGTGATCACCTCCAGCAGATCGCCTGGCTTGAGCGTCTCCAGAGTTTCCAGGGTGGCGATGGCGTTGTAGGGGCAGTGTTCGCCGCGCAGATCAAGCGACAGCGTCGGCGTCTTGGTGTCGGGCATCGGACGGTTTCCGTTTACGGGTGAAGCGTTGCGCGTTGAGTTGTACCAGCAGCATGCACAGGGCGAGGCCGGCGAAGGTGATCAGCAGGCCGCCGCCAGGGCCGAACTCCTGCAACAGGTTGAGCTTGGGATAGGGCAGGGCAAGGCTGGTGCCGAGCTGGTCCCAGTACACCGCGACCAGGGTGCCGCCGATGACGTTGCCGACGCCTACCACCCAGAAGTGCACCTGGCCTTCCATCGAGCGATACATCCAGCCCGTTTCGCAGCCGCCGGCCAGCACGATGCCGATGCCGAACAGCACACCACCGATCACGGCGTTCGGACCCATCCAGAAGATCTTCGGCGGCAGGCCGTTGTGGATCGCCGCGAAGGTGCCGACGCAGGCGGCTGCCATGCCCAGCAGGATACCCAGTGCGGCCTGGGTTCGGCCGGTGGTCCAGAGGTCACGGGCGGCGCTGGTGAAGCAGATCTGTGCGCGTTCGATCAGGCCGCCGAACAGCAGGCCGAACAGGCAGGCCATGCCCAGCACCAGCGAGACTTCGAAGCGCCAGGCAGCGAACAGCGCAGCGATCGCCAGCACGCCCATGCCCAGGCGCCATTGCAGCTTGGCACGGCGAGCGAGCGCTTCGGCAGTTGGCAGGGCGGCAGCCTTGCCGCCGACTTTGAGCGGAATGCGCAGGAAGGGCAGCAGGCTGATCTTCACGCCGAACCAGGCACCGATCACGGTGGAGAACATGAAGGCCCAGGCGTGCACGGAGAACATCGGGATGCCGGTGAAGAAGGCCGCCAGGTTGCAGCCCATCGCCAGGCGCGCGCCGAATCCGGCGATGACTCCGCCGACCAGGCCCTGCAGCAGGCGGCGCTTGCTGGTCGGCCAGCGCAGGCTGACGTTGCCGGCCCAGAGCGCGCAGACCAGCGCGCCGAGAAACATGCCGATGATCATCACGCCATCGATGCGGTCGAGCGGCGTGCCTTGGAGGCCGATGATCTTGAAGTAGCTCCATTCCTGGGGCTGCAGGCCGAACCAGGACAGCACGTGGCCGCCCCAGCGGGTGAACTCGCCGGTGACTGCCCAGAAGGTGCCGGTCATGGCGAAGTAGTAGGCGGAGATGACGCCCAGGGCAACCAGGGTTGGCAGGGGCGACCAGAAGCGCAGCAGATAGCGCTCCCGGAAAGAAGATAGGGCTGACATCTCGTCGTCCTTGATCCGAAGGGTGGGAAACCGCCCATTCTAGCCAACGCGTCTTTCAGGCGCTTGTTTCAGGGCAACGGAGTGGGTTGAAGATGCTGCAGGCCTTCCTTCAGATGATCCACCAGCTGCCGCACCTTGGGCGACAGGTGCCGTTGCTGTGGATAAAGCGCCCAGACCCCCGTGTTGGGCGGCTGGTGCGCATCCAGCAGGGACACCAGGCGGCCGCTGCGCAGGTGTTCCAGTACGTAGTAGTCCGGCAACTGGCACAGTCCGAAGCCGCGCAATGCCGCATCGAGCACCGCCTGGCCGCTGTTGCAGCGCCAGTTGCCCTGTACCCGGTGCTGGGTTTCGCGGCCGTCCTCGAGGAAGCTCCACTGGTCGCTGCTGCCCACCAGGCAGTTGTGTTGCGCCAGTTCCGCGACGCTCTGTGGTGCGCCGTGACGCGCCAGATAGTCCGGGGTAGCGCAGAGATACATCACGCGCGGCGCCAGGCGAGTCGCCACGAGCCGCGAATCGCTCAGGCGGCCGAGGCGGATCGCCAGGTCGAAGCCTTCGTGGAGCAGATCAAGCTGACGGTTGGACAGCTCGATCTCCACCCGCAGTTGCGGAAACTGCGCCATGAATTCGTTCACCAACGGCACCACGAAGCGCTCGCCGTAGGCCACGGCGCAGGTCATGCGCAGCAGGCCCTTGGGCTCGGCGGACAGATCGCTGACCGCGCGCAGTGCCTCCTCGCGGGCATCCTGCAGGCGTCGGCAGTGCTGCAGGAAGGTCTGCCCGGCTTCGCTCAGCGTCACCTTTCGCGTGCTGCGGTAGAGCAGGCGCGTCTGCAGTCGCTCTTCCAGTCGCGCGACCTGGCGGCTGACGTGCGACGAAGAAACCCCTAGGCGTTCGGCGGCGGCGGTGAATTGGCCGGTTTCGGCGACGGCGACGAATTCGTCCAGTCCTTCCCAGCGGTGCATCTGGATTATCCCTGTATGGCAATAATGTTTTGATTATTGCCTGATTATTCCCTGAAACGGGGTTTTCTACACTTCCAAGGCTTTGGGGCGTGCTTTTGCCGCACTGCCCCGAACGCTCCCCGACGTGGCCCAGGCCCGTCCCGGTTTCTCGGCCACCGCGCCGACCCGTCCGCCCCAGGCGGGCGTTGTCGTTTCCTTCGCTCAGGAGTTTCCCGATGATCAAGTCCCGTGCCGCCGTCGCCTTCGCCCCCAACAAGCCGTTGGAAATCGTCGAAGTGGATGTTGCGCCGCCGCAGAAGGGCGAAGTGCTGGTGCGCATCGTCGCCACCGGCGTCTGCCACACTGACGCGTACACCCTGTCCGGCCAGGATTCCGAAGGCGTGTTCCCGTGCATCCTGGGCCATGAGGGTGGCGGCATTGTCGAAGCGGTGGGCGAGGGCGTGACCTCGCTGAAAGTGGGCGACCACGTGATCCCGCTGTACACCGCCGAATGCCGCGAGTGCAAATTCTGCAAATCCGGCAAGACCAACCTCTGCCAGGCCGTGCGCGCCACCCAGGGCAAGGGCCTGATGCCCGACGGCACCAGCCGCTTCTCCTACAAGGGCGAGCCGATCTTCCACTACATGGGCTGCTCGACCTTCTCCGAGTACACCGTGCTGCCGGAAATCTCCCTGGCGAAGATCCCCGAGGAGGCGCCGCTGGAGAAGGTCTGCCTGCTCGGTTGCGGTGTGACCACCGGCATCGGCGCCGTGCTGAACACTGCCAAGGTGGAAGAGGGCGCTACCGTCGCCATCTTCGGCCTGGGCGGCATCGGCCTGGCGGCGATCATCGGCGCGAAGATGGCCAAGGCCTCGCGCATCATCGCGGTGGACATCAACCCGGCGAAGTTCGATATCGCCAAGGAACTGGGTGCCACCGATTTCGTCAATCCGAAGGATCATCAGAAGCCGATTCAGGAAGTCATCGTCGAAATGACGGATGGCGGCGTGGACTATTCCTTCGAGTGCGTGGGCAACGTCCAGTTGATGCGTGCGGCGCTGGAGTGCTGCCACAAGGGCTGGGGCGAATCCACCATCATCGGCGTCGCCGGTGCCGGCCAGGAAATCAGCACCCGTCCGTTCCAGCTGGTCACCGGCCGCGTCTGGCGCGGTTCCGCCTTCGGCGGCGTGAAGGGCCGCACCGAGCTGCCGAGCTACGTGGAGAAGGCGCAGAAGGGCGAAATCCCGCTGGATACCTTCATCACCCACACCATGGGCCTGGAGAAGATCAACGAGGCCTTTGACCTGATGCACGAAGGCAAGAGCATCCGCTCCGTCATCCATTACTGATCGAACCGCCGGGCGCGCCACGCGCCCGGCCTCACAGGAGGCTCCATGACGGATTCCATCGAACTCATCAGCACCCAGAAGAGCTTCGGCGGCTGGCATCAGCGCTACCGCCACCGTTCCGCCACCCTCGGCTGCGACATGGTCTTCGCGGTGTATCTGCCGCCCCAGGCCGAGCCCGAGGCGGGCTTGCCGGTGCTGTACTGGCTGTCCGGCCTGACCTGCACCGACGAGAACTTCATGCAGAAGGCCGGCGCCCAGCGCATGGCTGCCGAGCTGGGGATTGTCATTGTCGCGCCGGACACCAGCCCGCGCGGGCCGGAAGTGCCGGGCGATCCGGATGGTGCGTGGGACTTTGGCCTTGGTGCCGGCTTCTACGTCAATGCCACCCAGGAGCCCTGGGCGCGCCACTACCGGATGCACGACTACGTGGTGCAGGAGTTGCCGGCGCTGATCGAAGCGAACTTCCCGGTTTCCCAGAAGCGCGGCATCAGCGGGCACTCCATGGGGGGCCATGGCGCACTGGTCTGCGCCCTGCGCAATCCGGGCCGCTACCTGTCGCTGTCGGCTTTCGCACCCATCACCCATCCGAGCGATTGCCCGTGGGGGCAGAAGGCCCTGGGCCGCTTCCTCGGTGAAGACCCGGCGGCCTGGCGTGAATGGGATGCCGTGGAATTGCTGGCGAATGCCAGTGAGCGCCTGCCGATCCTGCTGGACCAGGGCGAGCGCGATGACTTCCTCGCCGTGCAGCTCAAGCCCGAAGCCCTGCGCGAAGCGGCTGCTGCGGCCGGCCATCCGCTGGAACTGCGCCTGCAGCCCGGCTACGACCACAGCTACTACTTCATTGCGAGCTTCATCGAAGATCACCTGCGCCACCACGCCGCGGCGCTCTGTGGCTGACACCCTCGGCGCAGTGATCCGGTAGAATCGACGCCCTGACATCTACAGGGCGTTTTTTCATGCGTATCGGACATGGCTACGACGTGCACCGCTTCGGCGAGGGCGACTTCATCACCCTCGGCGGCGTGCGTATTCCCCACAAGTTCGGGCTCGTCGCCCACTCCGACGGCGACGTGCTGCTGCACGCGCTCTCCGATGCCCTGCTGGGCGCCTGCGCGCTGGGCGACATCGGCAAGCACTTCCCCGACACCGACCCGCAGTTCAAGGGCGCCGACAGCCGTGCCCTGCTGCGTCACGTGCTGAGCCTGGTGGAAGCCAAGGGCTGGAAGGTCGAGAACGTCGACACCACCATCATCGCCCAGGCACCGAAGATGGCGCCGCACATCCAGAGCATGCGCCAGACCATCGCCGCCGACCTGAAGGTCGAACTGGACCAGGTCAACGTCAAGGCCACCACCACCGAGAAACTCGGCTTCACCGGCCGAGAAGAGGGCATCGCGGTCCACGCAGTCGCCCTGCTGGTTCGCGCATGACGGAGCTGGAACTGCTGGGCCCGCGCGCCCACGGCGATGCTTGCGGAAGCGCCGTGCTCAAGGCCGTGGCGGAAGATTTCCAGGTCGACGAAGTGCTGGACATCCCGCTCTCCGGCGACGGCGAACACCTCTGGCTGTGGGTCGAGAAGCGCGGCCTGAACACCGAAGAAGCCGCCCGTCGCCTGGCCCGTGCCGCCGGCGTACCGGTGAAAATGATCAGCTACGCCGGCCTCAAGGATCGCCAGGCGCTGACCCGCCAGTGGTTCAGCCTGCACCTGCCGGGCAAGTCCGATCCGGACCTGGCCGCCGCCGAGGACGACAGCCTGCGCATCCTCGAGCGCAACCGCCATCGCCGCAAACTGCAACGCGGCGCCCATTCGGCCAACGGCTTCACCCTGCGCCTGACCGAGTTGCAGGCCGATCGCGAACAGCTCGAAGCGCGCCTGAAGGCCCTGGTCGCCCAGGGCGTGCCGAACTACTTCGGTACTCAGCGTTTCGGCCATGACGGCGGCAACGTCTTCGATGCCCGTGGCTTCGCCGAGCGTGGCAAGTTGCCGGAACATCGCAACATGCGCTCGCGGATGCTCTCGGCGGCCCGCAGCTTCATCTTCAATCAGGTGCTGGCCCGCCGCGTCGCGGAAGGCACCTGGAACCAGGCGCGGGTCGGCGACCTGCTGGCGTTCACCGACAGCCGCAGCTTCTTCCCCGCTGGCGAAGCGGAGTGCTCCGACCCGCGCCTCGCCGCGCTCGACCTGCACCCCACCGGTCCGATGTGGGGCGAGGGCGATTCACCGGCGACGAACCAGCCCGGAGAGATCGAAAGCAGCGTACAGCAGGCGGAGATGGCGCTTTGCCAGTGGCTCGCCAGTGCGGACATGGCGCACGAACGGCGCATTCTGCGCCTCCCCATCCCGGGTCTTACATGGCATTATCCCGCCCCTGACATTCTGCAACTGGAATTCGTCCTGCCGGCTGGCTGCTTCGCCACCGTGGTAGTGCGCGAGCTGATCGACCTCGTGCCGGCAGGGCAGACGGAAAGCCCATGCGCATATTGATTGCCAACGACGACGGGGTCACTGCACCCGGTATCGCCGCGCTTCACGACGCGCTGTCCGACTATGCGGACTGCATCGTGATCGCCCCGGAAGCCGATCGTAGCGGAGCGAGTAGTTCGCTGACGCTGGATCGGCCGCTGCATCCCCATCGCCTGGGCAATGGTTTCATCAGCCTCAACGGCACCCCGACCGACTGCGTGCACCTGGGCCTCAACGGCCTGCTCGAAGAAGTGCCGGAGATGGTCGTCTCGGGCATCAACCTGGGCGCCAACCTGGGCGACGACGTACTCTATTCGGGCACCGTGGCAGCGGCCCTGGAGGGGCGTTTCCTGTCCCGCCCGGCCTTTGCCTTCTCGCTGTGCTCGCGCCTGACCGACAACCTGCCGGCCGCCATGCACTTCGCCCGCCTGCTGGTGGAGTCCCACGAGAAGCTCGAGCTGCCGCCGCGCACCGTGCTCAACGTGAATATTCCCAACCTGCCGCTGGAGCGCATCAAGGGCATCCAGCTGACCCGCCTGGGGCATCGTGCCCGCGCCAAGCCGCCGGTCAAGGTGGTCAATCCGCGTGGCAAGGAAGGCTACTGGATCGCCGCTGCCGGCGATGCCGAGGATGGCGGCGAGGGCACCGATTTCCACGCGGTCATGCAGGGTTACGTGTCGATCACGCCGCTGCAGATGGACCGGACCTTCCGGGAGGCGTTCAATGTCCTTGGCGACTGGCTCGGAGGGCTCGACCATGGCCAATGAATTGTCGCGTCGCGGCGGGATCGGCATGACCTCCCAGCGCACCCGCGAGCGTCTGATCCAGCGTCTGTACGAAGAGGGCCTGTCCAACGCCCGCGTGCTGGAAGTGATCCGTCGTACGCCGCGCCACCTGTTCGTCGACGAGGCGCTGTCGCACCGCGCCTACGAAGACACCGCTCTGCCCATCGGGCACAACCAGACCATCTCGCAGCCCTTCATGGTGGCGCGGATGACCGAGTTGCTGCTGGCCGCCGGCCCGCTGGACAAGGTGCTGGAGATCGGCACCGGCTCCGGCTACCAGACCGCCGTGCTGTCGCAACTGGTGGAGCGGGTGTTCTCCGTCGAGCGCATCCAGGCCCTGCAGGATCGCGCCAAGGAGCGACTTGCGGAGCTAAACCTGAGAAATGTTGTCTTTCGTTGGGGCGATGGCTGGGAAGGCTGGCCCGCCCTTGCGCCTTACAACGGCATCATTGTCACCGCGGCAGCGGCCGAGGTCCCGCAGGCGCTGCTGGACCAGCTGGCGCCTGGGGGGCGGCTGGTGATTCCGGTCGGCGGCGGCGAGGTGCAGCAACTGATGCTGATCGTCCGCACCGAGGACGGCTTCCAGCGCCAGGTGCTGGATTCCGTACGCTTCGTCCCGCTGCTCAACGGTCCGCTAGGCTGAGAGCAAGCCGGTCAAGTCTGCGGTAACTGCCGGCCAGTGAGGCTGGACGTCAATTCATGGATAAGGGGGATGGGTGAGCTTGACAGCGACCCTGTGTCAACGGAACTGGATCAAGGGCCTGGGCCACGCTGTGGTGGCCATTGCCGTCTGCTCTCTGCTGGCGGCCTGTTCTTCGACTTCGCGCAGCACCACGACCGTGGTGGACCGCAATGCCCAGCAGAAGCCGGCTGTCACCAGTGGGCAGTATCTGGTGCGCCGCGGTGACACGCTGTACTCCATCGCCTTCCGTTACGGCTGGGACTGGAAAGCCCTGGCCGCGCGCAACAACATCTCCGCGCCGTACACCATTCGCCCCGGCCAAACCATCCGCTTCGATGGTGGCTCGTCGACAGCACCGTCTGTCGCAAAAAATACGACGCCTGTCGCTCCAGTCGTAGTCAACAAACCGACATCCACACCGGCAACCGCCAGCAAACCGACCACGCCTGCTGTCACGACTCCGGCGCAGCCCCCCGCCAGCGGCGGAACTCCGGCGGTTGCAGGGGGGGCTCCGGGGGGCTGGATATGGCCGACCAATGGCACTCTCATTGGGCGTTTTGCATCAAACGGCAGTTTGAATAAAGGGATTGATATAGGCGGGCAATTGGGCCAGCCTGTCCTGGCTGCGTCTAATGGCACGGTGGTGTACGCCGGTAGTGGTTTGCGGGGCTACGGCGAACTCGTGATCATCAAGCACAGCGATACCTACGTAAGCGCCTACGGTCACAACCGCAGGTTGCTGGTGCGGGAAGGGCAACAGGTCAAAGTCGGGCAGAACATTGCCGAGATGGGCTCCACAGGGACCGACCGGGTGAAGCTGCACTTCGAGATTCGCCGCCAGGGTAAACCTGTAGATCCGCTGCAATACCTGCCAAGTCGTTGACGCTTGCTGTTCCCCTGCGTGGGTGAGCGGGCCTAGGTGTCCTAAGGATAAGGAAGCACCTGGGCTTGTTGTCGAACTCAGCAAGGGATAACGACATGGCACTTAAAAAAGAAGGGCCGGAGTTTGACGTCGATGATGAAGTGCTCCTGCTGGAGCCTGGCATCATCCTCGAAGAGTCATTTGCCGAAGAGCAGGTATCGCTTCGAGTCACTCCTAAAGCCACCTCACTCTCGTCTCTCAAGCAACACAAGCACATCGACTACAGCCGCGCGCTCGACGCGACCCAGCTGTATCTGAATGAAATCGGTTTCTCGCCGCTCCTGACTCCGGAAGAGGAAGTCCATTTCGCGCGTCTCGCGCAGAAGGGCGACCCGGCCGGTCGGCGGCGAATGATCGAAAGCAACCTGCGTCTGGTGGTGAAGATCGCGCGACGTTACGTCAACCGCGGCCTTTCCCTGCTCGACCTGATCGAAGAGGGCAACCTCGGGCTGATCCGCGCGGTGGAGAAATTCGACCCCGAACGTGGCTTCCGCTTCTCCACCTATGCAACCTGGTGGATTCGTCAGACCATCGAACGGGCCATCATGAATCAGACCCGCACCATTCGTTTGCCGATCCATGTGGTGAAGGAACTCAATGTCTACCTGCGGGCCGCTCGCGAGCTGACCCACAAGCTGGACCACGAGCCGTCGCCCGAGGAAATCGCCAACCTGCTCGAGAAGCCGGTGGAAGAGGTCAAGCGGATGCTTGGTCTGAACGAGCGGGTCACTTCGGTGGATGTTTCCCTCGGCCCGGATTCGGACAAGACCCTGCTCGATACCCTGACCGACGACCGTCCCACTGATCCCTGCGAACTGCTGCAGGACGACGACCTCAGCGAGAGCATCGACCTTTGGCTGTCGGAGTTGACCGACAAGCAGCGCGAGGTGGTGATTCGCCGCTTCGGCCTGCGTGGCCATGAAAGCAGTACCCTGGAGGAAGTCGGCCAGGAAATCGGCCTGACTCGCGAGCGGGTTCGGCAGATCCAGGTCGAGGCTCTCAAGCGTCTGCGCGAGATTCTCGAGAAGAACGGCCTGTCGAGCGACGCACTGTTCCAGTAGCGTTCAGGTCGACAACGAAGAAGCCCGGATGATTCCGGGCTTTTTTATGCGTCGCGATGTAAGCATTCGCTTACACAGTGTGTGAGCGTTCAGCTTGAAGTGTCGCCAGCCTTGACGTCTATTTTTCTTATCTTGTTGTTTTGTAAGCATTTTATTTCAATGATGGGGCGCTGGCGGTGGTGGATGCGCGGAAGTGTCCCAGTTGCCGCGTTCCGGCAGGCGGGTAATATCACTCCTGCGTACACGGAAAGGCGCAGGCCGGTAAGGATGTCGGTCAGGACCCACCGCAGGATGCGGTTCATCAGGATGATGAAGAAGGGAAGAAAGAGTGGGCGGGTTATCCCGCCCCTTTTTTTTGCCTGCAGAAAAGTGAAGCATCCAGATGCAGAAAGGCCCGCACCAGGCGGGCCTTTCTATTTCCGGAGGTGCTGGAAATCAGCGCTCCAGATACTGCATCTTGTTCGGCTTGCCGTCCCACTCTTCGGCGTCCGGCAGGGAGTCCTTCTTCTCGGTGATGTTCGGCCATACATCGGCCAGATCCTTGTTCAGCTCGATGAACTCCTGCATGCCATCCGGGACCTCGTCCTCGGAGAAGATCGCCTGTGCCGGGCACTCCGGTTCGCACAGGGCGCAGTCGATGCACTCATCCGGGTGGATGACCAGGAAGTTCGGGCCTTCGTAGAAGCAGTCCACCGGGCATACTTCCACGCAGTCGGTGTATTTGCACTTGATGCAGTTGTCGGTGACGACGAAGGTCATTTCTAATTTTCTCCTCAGGCGGGCGGCTAAGCGCGCGCGATTCTAGCAGCTTGTCCAGCGGTCCGTCAGACCCGCATCTTCCATGCATATAACAATTCGAGAGCTTGACGCGGAGTCAGGTCATCGGGGCTGACACGCATCAGCTCTTCGACGATCGGGTGCGGCAGGCTGGCGAACAGGTCGCTTTGCAGTGGTGCCGGGCTTTTCGGGTCGCTCGAACGCGGTGCTTCATGGGGCAGGCTGGTGGTTTCCAGGCGCGACAGATGCTCGCGGGCGCGCTGAATTACCGCACCCGGCACACCGGCCAATTGTGCAACCGCAAGACCATAACTCTGGCTGGCGGGACCGGGCAGTACGTGGTGCAGGAACACGATGCGCTCGTTGTGTTCGGTGGCGTTCAGGTGAACGTTGGCCACCGCCGGTTCGCTTTCGGGCAGCACGGTCAGCTCGAAATAGTGCGTCGCGAACAGGGTAAAGGCGCGAAGTTTGGCCAGGTGTTCGGCGGCCGACCAGGCCAGCGACAGGCCGTCGAAGGTACTGGTACCGCGGCCCACTTCGTCCATCAGCACCAGGCTGCGGTCGCTGGCGTTGTGCAGGATGTTCGCGGTTTCGCTCATCTCCACCATGAAGGTGGAGCGGCCACCGGCGAGGTCGTCGGAGGAGCCGATACGGGTGAAAATTCGGTCCACGAGGGACAGTTCGCAACGCGCAGCCGGGACGAAACTGCCGATGTGCGCTAGCAGCACGATCAGCGCTGTTTGTCGCATATAGGTCGATTTACCGCCCATGTTCGGGCCGGTAATCACCAGCATGCGGGTGTCTTCGTCGAGGTTCAGGTCGTTGGCGACGAAGGGCGTATCCAGCACCTGCTCGACCACCGGGTGGCGGCCTTGCTCGATGAGGATGCCGGACTCTTCGACGAAGCGCGGGCGGTTCAGGTCGAGGTTCAGTGCGCGCTCGGCGAGGTTGGACAGCACGTCCAGTTCGGCCAGGGCGGCAGCGGTGTCCTGCAGTGGCGCCAGTTGGCCTATCAGAAGTTCCAGCAGTTCTTCGTAGAGTTGCTTCTCGCGAGCCAGGGCACGGCTTTGGGCCGACAGCGCCTTGTCTTCGAAGGCCTTCAGTTCCGGCGTGATGAAGCGCTCGGCGCCTTTCAGGGTCTGGCGGCGGATGTAGTCGGCGGGTGCCTGTTCGGCCTGCACGCGGGGCAGTTCGATGTAGTAGCCGTGGATGCGGTTGTAGCCGACCTTCAGGTTTGGCAGGCCGGTGCGGGCCTTCTCGCGAGTTTCCAGATCCATCAGGTACTGGCCGGCGTTCTCGCTGAGCATCTGCAGTTCGTCCAGCTCGGCGTCGTAGCCGCGGGCGATGACGCCGCCGTCGCGGATCACGGCCGGCGGGTTCTCGATCACTGCGCGGGCCAGCAGGTCGGCCAGTTCCGGGTAGGTGCGGATGCTGACGGCCAATTCGCCCAGGTGCGGGGCTTCCAGCTCGGTCATGCCAGTCTGCAGCTCCGGCAGGGCGGCGAGGGCGTCGCGCAGGCGCGCGAGGTCGCGCGGGCGGGCGTTGCGCAGGCCGATTCGGGCGAGAATTCGTTCGACGTCACCGATTTCCTTCAGCTGCGGCTGGAGGACTTCGAAGCGATAGCGCTCCAGCAGGCAGGCAATGGACTCCTGGCGAGCTTCGAGCACGGCTCGGTCACGCAGCGGTCGGTTCAGCCAGCGGGTCAGCAGGCGGCTGCCCATGGCGGTCTGGCAACGGTCGACTACCGACTGCAGCGTGTTGTCGCGGCCGCCGGCGAGGTTGGTGTCCAGCTCCAGGTTGCGGCGGCTGGCGCCATCGAGGATCACGGTGTCGTCGATCCGCTCGTGACGCAGGCTGCGTAGGTGCGGCAAGGCGGTGCGCTGGGTTTCCTTGGCGTAGGTCAGCAGGCAGCCGGCCGCACCGATAGCCAGGGTGAGTTCCTGGCAGCCGAAGCCCTTGAGGTCCTGCACGCCGAACTGCTGGCACAGGCCCTTCTTCGCCGAGTCACGATCGAAGTCCCAGGGGGCGCGGCGGTGTGCGCCACGGCGCTTTTCAGCCGGCAGGCCCTGGGGCCAGTCGTCGGGGATCAGCAGCTCGGCGGGGTTCAGGCGCTCCAGTTCGGCCAGCAGGGTTTCCCAGCCTTTTATTTCCTGGACGTTGAAGCGGCCGCTGGTGATGTCCAGCACGGCCAGGCCGAACAGGCGCTCGTCCCCCAGCACGGCGGCGATCAGGTTGTCGCGGCGCTCGTCGAGCAGCGCTTCGTCGCTGACGGTGCCGGGGGTCAGGATGCGTACAACCTGGCGTTCAACCGGTCCCTTGCTGGTGGCCGGGTCGCCGATCTGTTCGCAGATCACCACCGATTCGCCGAGCTTCACCAGCTTGGCCAGGTAGCCTTCGGCGGAGTGGAAGGGAATGCCGGCCATGGGAATGGAGTTGCCGGCGGACTGGCCGCGTGCGGTCAGTGTGATGTCCAGCAGTTTGGCGGCCTTCTTGGCGTCCTCGTAGAACAGCTCGTAGAAGTCGCCCATGCGGTAGAACATCAGTTGGTCCGGATGCTGGTTCTTCAGCCTCCAGTACTGCTGCATCATCGGTGTGTGGGCGGAGAGGTCGCTCTGACTCATGGCTTCTGGCTGTCCGGCTTCAACATGCAAAAGCGCCTAGTGTACGGTATCCGCCTGGCCTTCTTTAACCCCGGAGCGCACTGTGCCCGTTACCGATTCCTTTATTACTGAACTCTCCTCCCGGCTTGGCGCGCGGCTGGCTGCCAACAAATTGCGCGTCACCACCGCCGAATCCTGCACAGGTGGCGGCATTGCCGAGGCGATCACCCGTATATCCGGAAGCTCCGCCTGGTTCGAGGCAGGCTACGTCACGTACTCCAACAGCCAGAAGACGCGTCAGCTGGATGTGCCGGCCGAGCTGTTCCCGCAAGTCGGCGCGGTGAGCCGTGAGGTGGTCGAGGCCATGGTGGACGGTGCGTTGCCGCGCAGTGGCGCGGATATCGCCGTAGCGGTCAGCGGTATTGCCGGACCGGATGGTGGTTCTGCCGAGAAACCCGTGGGCACCGTCTGGCTGGCCTGGAGGAAAGGCGCACAGGTGTTCAGTGAACGCCGTCTGTATGCCGGTGATCGGGAAGCTGTTCGCCGGCAGACCGTGGCGACCGCTCTGGAAGGGCTATTGCGACTGGCGGACGGGGAAAATCCGATTCAGGGGTAGGCGAGCGGCTTGCCCTGTGGAATAATACTGTCTACTTATACAGTTGTTCGTGGCCGCCCGGCCGCCTGACTTCGCGAGGACTTCAATGGACGACAACAAGAAGCGCGCCCTGGCCGCGGCCCTGGGACAGATCGAACGCCAATTCGGCAAAGGCGCGGTCATGCGCATGGGCGACCATGAGCGCCAGGCAATCCCCGCCATCTCCACCGGCTCGCTGGGCCTGGACATCGCGCTGGGCATCGGCGGTCTGCCGCGCGGCCGTATCGTCGAGATCTACGGCCCGGAATCCTCGGGTAAGACCACGCTGACCCTGTCGGTCATCGCCCAGGCGCAGAAAATCGGCGCCACCTGCGCCTTCGTCGACGCCGAACACGCCCTGGACCCGGACTACGCCGGCAAGCTGGGCGTCAACGTCGACGACCTGCTGGTTTCCCAGCCGGACACCGGCGAACAGGCCCTGGAAATCACCGACATGCTGGTGCGCTCCAATGCCGTTGACGTGATCATCGTCGACTCCGTAGCGGCCCTGGTACCCAAGGCCGAAATCGAAGGCGAGATGGGCGATCAGCACGTCGGCCTGCAGGCCCGCCTGATGTCCCAGGCGCTGCGCAAGATCACCGGCAACATCAAGAACGCCAACTGCCTGGTCATCTTCATCAACCAGATCCGCATGAAGATCGGCGTGATGTTCGGCAACCCGGAAACCACCACCGGTGGTAACGCGCTGAAGTTCTACTCCTCCGTCCGTCTCGACATCCGCCGTACCGGCGCGGTGAAGGAAGGCGACGAAGTGGTCGGCAGCGAAACCCGCGTCAAGGTCGTGAAGAACAAGGTTGCTCCGCCGTTCCGTCAGGCCGAGTTCCAGATCATGTACGGCCGCGGCATCTACCGCACCGGCGAGATCATCGACCTGGGCGTACAGCTGGGCCTGATCGAGAAGTCCGGCGCCTGGTACAGCTACCAGGGCAGCAAGATCGGCCAGGGTAAGGCGAATGCCGCCAAGTTCCTGGAAGACAACGCCGAGGTCTGCACCACCCTGGACAAGGCTATCCGTGACCAGCTGTTGTCCAAGCAGACTCCGCCGACCAAGGCCGAGCTCGCTGCGGCGGAAGCCGAAGCAGAAGCTGAAGCCGACTACTGATAGCGATGGCCGTCGAGCTCGATAACCCCGTCGCGGTGCGGCGGGTCGCCATGGACCTGCTGGCAAGACGCGAGCATGGCCGGGCCGAGCTCTCACGCAAGCTGCGGCAACGCGGCGCCACGCAGGACCTGATCGATCCCGCCCTCGACCGTCTGGCCGAGGAAGGGCTGCTCAACGAAAGCCGCTACCTGGAAAGCTACATCGCCAGCCGTGCGCGGGCCGGTTACGGTCCGGTGCGGATTCGCGAGGAGCTGTCGCAACGTGGTTTGCCCCGTAGCGAGATCGACGGTGCGCTGAGCGAGTCGGGTGTCGACTGGAGTGAAAACCTGCGTGAAGTATGGCGCCGCAAGTTCGCCCGACTGCCGCAGGACGCTCGCGAGCGAGCCCAGCAGGGCCGGTTCCTGAGCTATCGGGGCTACTCGATGGAAGCCATCAGCCGGCTTCTGAGCGGTCGACGATCAGATGATTGAACGAAAAAGGCACCCACCGGGTGCCTTTTTTGTTTTCTTGCTCTGGAAGTTGCCCAGGAAATCAGCGCTCCCAGTTCTCCGGCTGGTTGATGAAGTTCAGCAGTTCTCTCAGGCGCCCCTGATCACGGCCGTTGAAGGCGAAGGCCAGGCGGGTCAGGTGGGAGAACTCCGGCTCGTCCAGTTCCGATTCGCTGTAGGGCTGCTGGTGGAAGCCATCAGTGACGCACAGGCTGCCGAACTCGCGCTCCAGCAACTGCAGTGCGCGCACGCTCAGCGGGTGGTTCAGGCGGATCACGAAGCGATCCTTGAGCCAGCGGCTGGAGTGGAAGTTGCTGTAGAACTGGGCGATTTCCTCGGCGGCTTCCTCGGCGGTGTGCACCAGTTTCATCAGGTTCATGTCGCTGGGCAGGATGTAGCCGTTGTCTTCCAGCTGTTCCTTGATGAATTCCAGGGCGTGGTCCCAGTAGTGCCCACCCGGTTGGTCCAGCAGCACGATCGGTACCAGCGGGCTCTTGCCGGTCTGGATCAGCGTCAGTACTTCCAGTGCTTCGTCCAGCGTGCCGAAGCCGCCGGGGCAGAGCACCAGGGCATCGGCCTCCTTGACGAAGAACAGCTTGCGCAGGAAGAAGAAGTGGAAGGACAGCAGGTTGCTGGTGCCGTCCACGGTGCGGTTGGCGTGCTGTTCGAAGGGCAACGTGATATTGAAGCCAAGGCTGTTTTCCAGCCCGGCGCCTTCGTGGGCCGCGGCCATGATGCCGCCGCCGGCGCCGGTGATGACCATCAGGTCGTAGCGGGCGAGGGTTTCGCCCAGTTCGCGGGCCAGGACGTAGACGGGGTGGTCGGCCGGTGTACGGGCCGAGCCGAACACCGTGACTTTGCGGCGACGCTTGAACTGCTCCAGGGTGCTGAAGGCGTGCTCCATCTCGCGCAGGGTCTGCAGCATGATCTTGGCGTCCCAGCGGTTGCGGTCGGCCTGGGCCATGCGGGCCACGGTGGTGAGCATCTCGCGGTACAGCGGCAGGTTCTGGCTGTTTCCGGGGGCGGCCAGTTCGGCCAGTTCCTCGATCTTCTGTGCGAGGTCGGTGCCGCTGGTCTGGAAGTGTCTGGAGAGGTAGTCGTCGGGCTCATAGGGCATGTTGATACTCCTTGTTCATCAACCCCTGATCGCCTGTCCATGGGCGGCGCCGGCCACGCAAGGTGGCTCTGGCGTTGACGCATTGGCGCTTCGCCGCACGCACAGGGTTCAGCAGGAGGCCTGCCCAGTCTGGCACGCGGGGTGTGACAGTCGGTGAGGCCCCGATTTCAGATGGCGATCCGGTCTCCGGGCTCCGGAATGTTGGCCGTCCAGTTCAGGCGATCCTGGAGTGCACCCTTGAGTACATCCATCTTTTCCCGCTCGCCATGTATCAGGTATAGCTCGGGTTTGTTCTCGAAGTGGCCAACCCACTGAATTAATTGTGATTGTCCCGCGTGAGCGGAGAACCCTCCGAGGGTATGGATCTGCGCTTTCACGCTGATGCGCTGGCGCAGGATGCGTACCGTCTGGGCGCCGTCGACGATGGCGCGGCCCAACGTGCCCTTGGCCTGGAAGCCAGGGAAGACGATATGGCATTCCTCGCGCCAGAGGTTGTGCTTGAGGTGGTGGACGATGCGCCCTCCCGTGCACATGCCGCTGCCGGCGATGATGATGGCCCCGCTCTTGATCCGGTTCAGCGCCATGGATTCATCGGCGCTCTGGGTGGTGCGCAGGATCGGCAGCCACTCGCCGACCTTGGCCGTGCCGGTACCGCGCATGTACTCGCGGTCGACGTCGGCGATCTCGCCGATGTGTTGCAGGTAGATGTTGTTGGCCCGGGCGGCCATGGGACTGTCGAGGTAGACCACCTGCTGCGGCAGGCGACCTTCCTGGTAGAAGCGCCCGAGGTAGTAGATCAGGTCCTGGGTGCGGCCGACGGCGAACGACGGGATCAGCACGTTGCCGCCTTCGTTCTGCGCGCGTTGCAGGATGCCGGCCAGTTCCAGCAGAGTTTCGTTGGCTTCGCGGTGGTCGCGGTCGCCGTAGGTGGATTCCAGTAGCACCACGTCGGCGCGGGTCAGCGGGGTCGGCGTGCGCATCAGTGGCGAGCAGGTGCTGCCCAGGTCGCCGGAGAACACCAGGCGGCGGGTCGAGCCGAACTCATGGATTTCCAGTTCGACGATGGCCGAGCCGAGGATGTGCCCGGCGTTGTGGAAGGTCACGCGGATGCCGCGCGCTACGTCTACCGTGCTGCCATAGCTGACGCGGCGGCGCTGGTTCAGGGCGCGGGAAGCGTCTTCGACGGTGTACAGCGGCTTGACGGGCGGCTTGCCCAGGCGCGCGCGCCACTTGTTCTCCCATTCGGCGTCCTTCTCCTGGAGGTGCGCCGAGTCCATCAGCATCAGCTCCAGCAGGTCGCAGCAGGATTCGGTGGCGTAGATCGGACCCTTGTAGCCTTCCTTCGCCAGGCGCGGCAGCAGGCCGCTGTGGTCCAGGTGGGCGTGGGACAGGACGACGGCATCGAGCTCCTTCGGGTCGAAAGGGAAGGGCGTGCGGTTGGTCGCTTCGTTTTCGCGGGTACCCTCGTTGCCGCCGCGCCCCTGGCGCATCCCGCATTCGAGCAGCACGCGGACGCCGTCGCGGGTTTCCAGGAGGTAGCAGGAGCCGGTGACTTCCTGGATCGCGCCGATGAAAGTGAGAAGCGCCATGTCGTCTCCTTGTGGGAATTCTCTTTCAGCCTTGCTCGAATGGTCGGGGCGCTCGTTGATACATGTCAGCGCCGGTCCGATCCGTGGCGACCTAGACTTTCCTGCAAAGCCAAGGGAGAGCCGAGATGCCACAGATACTGCCCAGTCCCGAGGAACTCGACAGCCACGCGGCAGCCGAGCCGGAATTTGCCCGTTGGCGGCAAGGCCGTGGACCGCTTCAGCATAGCCCGCAGACCCAGGCGGCGGTCTTTCGTGTTGCTCATCAATTGGTCCAGTACGGTCTGCAACCTGATCTGGCCAGCGTCTACCGACTGTTTGGCGCGCTGGACCGGCTGACCTGCGCCGGGCTCTGGCTGGTGGCGCACATGACCTACGCCAGGCGCGTCCGCCTTGATGGCGCTCCCTTGCAGGCCGAGGATTTCAAGGCGCAGCCCGAAGGGCACACCGGCGGTGCGCTGAACATGGTGCCGGCCTATGCCGGTTACCTCGCCCTGAATGCCCTGAGCGGCAAGACCCGCGGCTGGCTTATGGGGCAGGGGCACTGTGTGGCGGCGATCGACGCGCTCAACGTGCTCACCGGTAACCTGCATCCGGAACAGGCTGCCGCCTACGGAAGTGGCGCGGCTGGGCTGGATCGGCTGTTGCAGGACTTCTACAGCTACGCCCAGCAGCCGGACGGCAAGGTCGCCGCGCCGCTGGGCAGCCACGTCAACCCGCATACCGCTGGTGGCATTGCCGAAGGCGGCTACCTCGGCTTCGCCGAGCTGATGTATGCGCACATGCCGCTACCGGGCGAAACCCTGGTGGCGTTTCTTTCCGACGGCGCCGCCGAGGAACAGCGCGGCAGCGACTGGATTCCCCGCTGGTGGCGCGCCGAAGATTGCGGCACGGCGCTGCCGGTGATGATCGCCAACGGCCGGCGCATCGAGCAGCGTACCGACCTGGGCACCCACGAGGGACTGGAAGGCTTCAAGCTGCACCTGCGGCGCTGTGGCTTCGACCCGATCAGCTTCGATGGACGTGACCCGGCGGCATTCGTCTGCGCCCTGTGGGAAATGGAAGAACGCCTGCAACATCGCGTCGACGAGAAGGAGCGCGGCATCCTGCGCTATCCGCTGCCGATTCCCTATGGCATTGCCGAGACGACCAAGGGTTACGGCTTCTACGGGGCCGGCAGCAACGCCGCGCACAACCTGCCACTCCCGGGTAACCCCGGAGTGGACGCCGAGGCGCGCGAGCTGTTCAACCAGCATGCGGCGCCGCTGTGGGTGGAGCCGGAAGAGCTCGCCGAGGCCTGCGGCCTGTTCACTGCCTCGCGCAGCGGCCGGGTGTTGGAGCGGGACAACCCGTTGGCCGTGCGTCGGCCTATCGAACCTTCGATTCCGCCGCTGCATTACCGCAACGACGAATGCTCGCCCATGGCCGCGCTGGATCGCTTTTTCGTTGACCTGTGCGGCGCCAACCCGGACCTGCGCGCCCGCGTCGGCAACCCGGACGAGCTGGCGAGCAACCGCCTGGGCGGCGTGCTCAAGGCGCTGCGGCACCGGGTGAGTGAGCCGGAAAGCGATCTGGAGGCCGTGGATGGCCGGATCATCACCGCGCTCAACGAGGAAGCGGTGGTTTCCGCCTGCCTGGCCAACCAGGGTGGACTGAACCTGGTGGCCAGCTACGAAGCCTTCTGCGTGAAGATGCTCGGGGCCGTGCGCCAGACGCTGATTTTTGCCCGCCAGCAGAAGGAAGCCGGGCGTCCTGCGGGCTGGCTCGGCTGGCCGCTGGTGGCGACTTCGCATACGTGGGAGAACGGCAAGAACCAGCAGTCACACCAGGACACCACCTTCTGCGAGGCGCTGCTGGGCGAGATGAGCGACATGGTTCGGGTGGTTTTCCCGGCCGACCACAACAGTCACCTGGCCCTGCTGCCGGACATCTACCGCAGTCGCGGGCAACTGGCCTGCATCGTGGCACCCAAGCGCGAGCGTCCGGCCGTGTTCAACCAGGCCCAGGCGGAACAGCTGGCCCGCGATGGCGCGATCCTGATGGACGAACATCCCGGCGCCGAGCCACTGCTGCTGATCGCCAACGGCAGCTACCAACTGGCCGAGATGCGTCGCGCCGCGTTGCGGCTGGAGGAGGCCGGTTATCCGTATCGGTTGGTCTATCTGCAGGAGCCGGGGCGCTTCCGCGCGCCGCGTGACAACTGGGAGTTGCAGGCGCTGACGGATGAGTCCGTGGCCATGCGTTTGTTCCCAGACCATTACCAGCGCCGCGTGCTGCTCACTCACATGCGTCCGGAAGTGGCGCGCGGGCACCTCTGGCCGATCCTGCCGGACGCCTTGAAGACGGCGGTGCTGGGCTATCGCAACCAGGGCGGTACGCTGGACGAGGCGGGCATGCTGTTCGCCAACCGCTGCAGCTGGGCCCACGTGCTGGCGGCCTGCGCGCGGTTGCTGGATGTGCCGCGCAGCGCCTTGCTGGCGCCGGACGAAGCAGCGGCGGTGGCCGGCAAGGAGAACCCCGCCGTGCTGCGCTGACGAGCGCTGGCGCAACCGCCACAGGGCGGTTGCGCGGGCCTCAGCGCTTGAGCGCTTTGATCAGGTCGTCCAGGCCATCGATCTTCAGTTCCAGGGTCAGCTGCATCAGCCGGCCCAATTCGCCGGCCGGAAACTGCCCCTTTTTGTGGAACCACAGCAGGTACTCGTCAGGCAGGTCCACCAGCATGCGACCCTGGTACTTGCCGAAGGGCATCGGCGTACGCGCGATCTTCAGCAGCATTTCCTTGTCGAGCATGGGTGCGGCTTACTTCTTCAGCTTGATCTTGCAGCTGCCAGCGTCGAAGCGCTCGGTGGCGACCGGGGCGTTGGTCTTGTACTCGGTGAAGCTGTAAGTGAGGATCGCGCCCTCGGCCAGCAACTGGCGGTAGGCGGTGTTGCTGCAGACGCTGTCGCCCAACTGGCTGCGCACGCTGTCGGGGTTCTCGCGCATGCGCTCGGCATGGCTGGCGCGCACGCTCAGGTGGTTGATCAACTGCGGGCCGTCGACGGTGTAGCCCTGGTCGAGGATGTCCTCGTTGATGGCGCGCGGGGTGCCTTCGCTGCTTTCCTTGGCGACCTTTTCCAGGGTCTGGGTCAGTTCGAAGTCCTTCTTCGACGCGGCGTGCGCGACGGGAATGACGAGGCAGAGGGCGAGGGCGGTGAGGCGCAGCATGGGCATCTCCTGACAATGGTGCCGATTCGACCGTGGCGAGCCTTTCGGGTTCGACGGTCATTCAAGCCGCCTATTGTCCCTTAAAACGGCGCGCCTGCCGAGGAACTGTTACCTCAGACCCCAGACCGCGCCGCCGGGCGGCCAACCCCGTCAAAGGATGGGGGGAGGATGGCGCCGCTCTCCGGTCACAACCTCTGCCCTCCGAGCGGGAGGGTCGACCATCGGGAGGTCCAGCCGCCGCGCAAGGCGGTGCCATTTTCATGCTGCTTCTGCGGTAGGGCGGACTCTTGTCGATGCGTCGGGCGAATCATCCCATCGCAGGAGAAGAACAATGACAAGAGTATTGCGCCCCTGGCCGCTTGCCCTGGGCTCCTGGTGCCTGATCGCAGTCCCCGCGCAGCAGGCCGAGGCGTCCGGTTATCACTTCGGCTCACAGTCGGTGTCCGCCCAGGGCACCGCCCACGCCAACGGCGCCGAAGCGGCCGACGCCTCGACCATCTTCTACAACCCCGCCGGCATGGCCCGCCTGCCCGGCAACCAGGTCACCGGCGGCCTGACCATCCTGCTGCCCAAGGGCGAGTACGATGACGACGGCTCCACCGACGTGTTCGGCAACCGCACCGGTGAGGGCGACGGCGACGCCGGCTCCTACCTGCCGGACGCGGCCGCCGCGCCGAACTTCTACTTCTCCCACCAGGTGAACGACACCATCAACATCGGCCTGGGCATCTTCACGCCCTATGGCGCCAAGCTCGACTACGAGAAGGACTGGAGCGGCCGCTACGGCATCCAGTCGGCCTCGCTGGAAACCGTCACCTTCAACCCGAGCATTTCCTTCCGCCTCAACGAGCACCATAGCGTCGGTTTCGGCGTCTCGGCTCAGTACATCCGCTCCATCCAGCGCGGCGCGGCCGACGTGAAGGGTGCCTCGCGGCAACTGGCCGGGCAGTTCGTCAGGGAGAATCAGGACGTCACCGAACTGGCCGCCTCGCCCCTGGGGCAGGCGGTGATCCCGCTGGTCTACGGCGTGCAGGTGCCGGAGGAGGTGACCAGTTGTAACGGCCAGAACGGTGATGCCTTCGTCGACTGCGTGGCGAAAAACTTTTCCGACAACGTCCAGGGCGACGGTTACTTCCGCGTGAAGGGTGACGACTGGGGCTACGGCTGGAACTTCGGCTACCTGTGGGAACCCACGGAGCGCACGCGCTTTGGTATCGCCTACCGTTCGCGGATCAAGCATGAGCTGGAAGGCAAGACCAAGTGGAGCTTCTCCGACGTGCAGGGCACGGTGCCCTCGCCGGATACCGACCTCAGCGGCGGCCTGGACCTGGGCATCATCGAACTGCCGCCCAAGGACGCCATCCAGCAATTGTTCGACCCGGACCAGTGGGTCAACCCCGGCCAGTTCGCCGCCACCCGGCTGCACCCCAACTCCAAGGCCAAGGTCACCATCGACACGCCCGAATCTCTGTCCATCAACGGCTTCCACCAGCTCAACGACAAGGTCGCGCTGATGGCCGACGTGACCTGGACGCGGCACTCGCGGCTGGACTCGGTGGATATCGGCATCGACCAGGTGCAGGGCTACCCGTACTTCAATGGCGTCAACGAGGGGGACCTGAGCGTCAAGCAGGACTGGAAGAACACCTACAAGGTCTCGCTTGGGATGAACTACCAGTTCAACGACGACCTGCTGCTGCGCAGCGGCATCGCCTACGACAAGACCCCGGTCAGCGGCGACGGGCTACGCCACCCGGCCTTCCCCGACGCCAATCGCAAGTGGCTGTCGCTGGGGGCCAACTACCACTTCACCAAGGACACCTCGGTGGACCTGGCCTACAGCTTCGTGAAGTTCGACAGCGGCAAGATGGACTACGCCGACGGCTGCTCGCCGGCTGGCTGGGCGCCCGGTTCCGGAGGGCTCTACGTCGATAGCGGCGTGCGCTGCACCGGCAACGGAGGCAACTACAAGGGCGAATACAAGCAGCAGATCCAGTTCATCGGCCTGGCGCTTAACCACAGCTTCTGAAGGCCGCTTATCTCCAAGCTACTTGCCTTGAACGCCACCGCGCCGCTCGCAGGGAGGCGGGCGGCGGCTCTGGTACAATCGGCGGTCCGCAACCGTCGTCCCGTTCGAGCCTTCGATGTCCCGTTCGCTTTTCCTCATCCCGGTGGCTGCAGCATGAGCCACGCCGTCGCCCGCCTTCGCGATGAACGCCTGGCCCGCTGCATCAAGCCGTTCTTCGCCCGTGGCTCACGCTCGCCGCGCTGCCCCGGTTGCCGCCTGCGGCCGAACTACTGCATGTGCAGCCTGCGCCCGCAGGTCGAGTCCAACTCGGCGATGTGCCTGGTGATGTTCGACACCGAACCGCTCAAGCCCAGCAACACCGGCTGGCTGATCGCCGAGACCGTGCCCGAGACCTGGGCCTTCGGCTGGTCGCGCATCGAGGTCGACCCTGCGCTGCTGGTGCTGCTCGACGATCCGCAGTGGCAGCCGTATGTGGTGTTCCCTGGCGAGTTCGTCCAGCCCGAGCGCGTGGTCACCACGGTGGAGCCGCAGGACGGCAAGCGCCCGTTGTTCATCCTGCTCGATGCCACCTGGAACGAGGCGCGCAAGATGTTCCGCAAGAGCCCGTACCTGGACCGCTTCCCGGTGCTGAGCATCACCCCCGATGCGCTGTCGCGCTATCGCCTGCGCCGCTCCAAGTTCGACGAACACCTGTGCACCGCCGAGGTTGCCGCGCTGTGCCTGGGGCTGGCCGGCGACCGCCGCGCCGGCGATGCGCTGGATGCCTACCTGGATGTGTTCAGCGAACGCTACCTGGGCTCCAAGCGCCAGCAGCCGCTGGACGAGCAGAGCCCGGCGCATCAGGCGTTGAGGCCGTTTACCCAGCGATAGCCTGCCTCGCCAACGCAACCATTACAGGCGCGGGCCATGCGCGCGCCTGCAGGCTTATTGGGTGTTTCAAGCCGCCTTGGCGTCAGCCTTCTTCGGCCACAGCTGAGCGACCAGCATGCCGGCGAGCATCAGCGCGCAGCCGAAGTAGCCGCGCACGTGCAGAGTTTCGTTGAGGAACAGCGCGCCGGCGATGGCGGCGAACACGGCTTCCAGCGAGAGGATGATCGCCGCGTGGGAGGCGATGGCGTGCTTCTGCGCGATGACCTGCAGGGTGAAGCCGGTGGCGACGCCGAACAGGCCGCCGTAGAGCAGGGCAGGGCCGGCCTGGAGGATGGCGTCGAGGTGAATCTCCTCGAACACCAGCGCCAGGATCATGCTCACCACCGCGCAGGTGGCGAACTGCAGGAAGGCCAGGCGGATCGGGTCGTAGCGGCTGGCGAACAGGCCCACCAGCAGGACGTGGCCGCCCCAGACGAAGGCGCCGGTCAGTTGCAGCCAGTCACCGGAAGCGACGTGGAAGTCCGGGCCGATGCTCAGCATCGCCATGCCGGTCACCGCCAGCGCAGCACCGATCCAGGTGCCCGTGCCGGCGCGATGACCGATCAGCAGGCCGAGCAGCGGCACGATGATGACGTACAGGCCGGTGATGAAGCCGGAGTTGGTCACGCTGGTGAACATCAGGCCGACCTGCTGCAGGTTGATCCCCACGGTCAGCGCGGTGCCGATGGCCAGACCGGCCAGGATCAGGCCGCGGTTGAACGGCTGGGCGCCGCGCTTGCTCGACCAGGCCAGCAGCGGCAGCAGTGCCACGGCGCCGAGGGTGAAGCGCAGGCCGGTATAGAGGAAGGGACCGATGGCATCCATCCCGAGGCGTTGCGCGACGAAGGAGACCCCCCAGATCATCGCGGTGAACAGCATCAGGAAATCGGCGCGCAGCGCATGGCTTTTCATCTTGTTCTCGTAACGGGCAGGAAAAAAAGCGGAACTCTGCCGTAACGCCGGGCCTTTGGAAAGGGGACAGGGTTCCCGGCGGGCACAGTGGCAGGGGCTTTCAGGCCATTGTGCATGTACTGCGAGGGACGTATTCGCGGCGGACAGCGAAGCCGCTCTTTGCGTACAATGTGACAAGTAGTGCTCTATCCGTGCTCCGACCTTTCCTGCGCAAGTCTGGCTGTTATCCACGGCGGGACTTCGGCGCGGCCTTCAAGGAAAATTCATGGCTTCCTACGAGATCCTGATCGCTGACGATCACCCGCTGTTCCGCAGTGCCCTGCACCAGGCCCTGACCATCGGTCTCGGCCCCGAGGCGCGGCTGTCGGAGGCGGCGAGTATCGCGGAGCTGGAGACGCGCCTGAACGAGAAGGCCGACTGGGACCTGGTCCTGCTGGACCTGAACATGCCCGGCGCCTATGGCTTCTCCGGCCTGGTACTGCTGCGCGGGCAGTACCCGCAGATTCCGGTGGTGATGGTCTCGGCCCAGGAAGACGCCGCCGTGGTGCAGCGCTCCCGCGAGTTCGGTGCCAGCGGCTTCATCCCCAAGTCCAGCGAGCTGAGCGTGCTGCAGCAGGCCGTGCGTGCGGTGCTCGATGGTGATGTCTGGTGGCCGCCGCAGGTGGACGCCGTGACCGAGATGAGCGACGACGTGCGCGCCGCCAGCGCCGGTCTGGCCAGCCTCACCCCGCAGCAGTTCCGCGTGCTGACCATGGTCTGCGAAGGCCTGCTGAACAAGCAGATCGCCTTCGAACTGAGTGTCTCCGAAGCCACGGTGAAGGCTCACGTGACGGCGATCTTCCGCAAGCTGAACGTGCGCACCCGTACCCAGGCGGCGTTGCTGCTGGCGCAAATGGAATCGGTGCCGGGGGCCTGAGGCCCGTCACATTCAGCCCCTGAGGCCGTCACATTCTGTAATGGCCTTGACCCCATTTTGACGATCGCTGGTATAGAGTGCCGCGACCTTTGCCTGTGAGAACCACACGTGTCCGCTTCCCCCTTCAAGGGCCAGACTGGCCTGAAACGCATCTTCAACGCGGCCGGCTACTCCCTGGCCGGCTTTGCCGCCGCCTTCAAGGGTGAAGCGGCCTTCCGCCAGTTGGTGCTGATCAACGTCATCCTGATCCCGCTGTCGTTCTTCTGCGACGTGACCCGCGGCGAACGCGCGCTGATGATCGCCGTGTGCCTGCTGGCGCTGATCGTCGAGCTGCTCAACTCCGCCATCGAGGCGGTGGTGGACCGGGTTTCCCTGGAGCGCCACCCGCTGTCGAAGAACGCCAAGGACATGGGCAGCGCCGCCCAGTTCGTCGCGCTGACCATCATCACCGTGACCTGGGCGGGCATCCTGCTCGGCTAAACGGTTTTCTGCTGGGGCTTTCGCAGGGCGGATAACGCGCCGGCGTTATCCGCCAGCAAGAGCCGGCGGATAACCTGTTCCAGGTTATTCGCCCTGCGCAGCGTTCGGTTTCGCGTCAGGGGATCATCGGCAGGACGATGTCGTCGCTGCGCGTCACCCCGGCGGTTTCGCTGCGGCACAGTTCGAGGAACTCGCGCATGGTCGCGGTCTGGTACTTCTGCCGGTGCCAGATGAAGTAGAACTGCCGGCGCAGGTCCAGGTCCGGCGTTTCCACCGGCACCAGGCTGCCACGGCGGAAGGCGTCGCGCAGGGCCAGGCGCGAGATGCAGCCGATGCCCAGCCCCGACTCCACCGCACGCTTGATCGCCTCGGTGTGTTCCAGCTCCAGTCGCACGTTCAAAGGCTCCACGTGATGGCGCATGGCCTGGTCGAAGGTCAGCCGTGTGCCCGAGCCCTGTTCCCGCAGAATCCACGCTTCCTCCGTCAGTCGCTCCAGGCTCGCGCGGCCTTCACGGGCGAGCGGGTGCTGCGGCGCGCAGAAGACCACCAGTTCATCTTCCATCCATGGCTGCACCTCGATGTCCGGGTGCTGGCAGTCGCCTTCGATCAGGCCCAGGTCCAGTTCGTAGTGGGCCACGCGCTGCACCACGTGGGCGGTGTTGTGCACATGCAGACGCACCCGGCAATCGGGCTGACGCTGCATGAAGGTGCCGATCAGCAGGGTCGCCAGGTAGTTGCCGATGGTCAGGGTGGCGCCCAGGTCCAGCGAGCCGAAGGCGCTCTTGCCGTTGAGCATGTTCTCGATCTCGCTGCCGCGGTCGAGCAGGGCCACTGCCTGGGGCAGCAGCTGGCGGCCGAGGGCGTTGAGCGTCAGGCGTTTGCCGGAGCGGTCGAACAATTTGCAGTCGAACTGTCGCTCCAGCTCGCCCAGCGAGGTACTGGTGGCCGACTGCGACATGGACAGGGCTTCGGCTGCGCGGGAGACGCTTTCCTGCTGGGCGACGGCGACGAAGACTTCGAGCTGGCGCAGGGTGAACTTCATGCTGTGGGGCTCCGGAGAAGGCTGCGCGACATTTCGTCACCCCGGCGTAGGAAGCACCTGACGGTATCCTTTCGCGGCGACTGGGCGGCCTTATCTGCGTTTTGGATTAGCAATATCCAGATAATTTATTTTGCGGATATTGTCGCCGCCTATAAAATGTCGCGCAATTGCGCTACGTCCGGGATCTGCTGGGGTGCGCCACGTTTCTCCTAGGAGTCCTTGATGAGCAACCTGTACACCGAGCGCGTTCTCAGCGTGCACCACTGGAACGACACCCTCTTCAGCTTCAAGACCACCCGTAACCCGGGTCTTCGCTTCAAGACCGGTCAGTTCGTGATGATCGGCCTGGAAGTCAACGGTCGTCCGCTGATGCGCGCGTACAGTATCGCCAGCCCGAACTACGAAGAGCACCTGGAGTTCTTCAGCATCAAGGTCCCGGACGGCCCGCTGACTTCGCGTCTGCAGCACCTGAAGGAAGGCGACGAGCTGATGGTCAGCCGCAAGCCCACCGGCACCCTGGTGCTGGACGACCTCAAGCCCGGCCGGCACCTGTACCTGCTCAGCACCGGCACCGGCATGGCGCCGTTCCTGTCGGTCATCCAGGACCCGGAAGTCTACGAGCGCTTCGAGAAGGTCATCCTGGTCCACGGCGTACGCTGGGTCAGCGAGCTGGCTTACTCCGACTTCATCACCAAGGTCCTGCCGGAGCACGAGTACTTCGGCGACATGGTGAAAGAGAAGCTGATCTATTGCCCGCTGGTTACCCGTGAAGAGTTCCACAGCATGGGCCGCCAGACCGACCTGATGCGCAGCGGCAAGCTGTTCGCCGACATCGGCCTGCCGCCGATGAACCCGCAGGACGACCGCGCGATGATCTGCGGCAGCCCGAGCATGCTCGACGAGACCAGCGAAGTGCTGAACGGCTTCGGCCTGCAGATCTCCCCGCGCATGGGCGAGCCGGGCGACTACCTGATCGAGCGCGCTTTCGTAGAAAAGTAAGCCGAGAAGTAAGAAGCGCACGACGCTTCAGTCGAAAGAACGCCGCGACTCCTTTGGGATCGCGGCGTTTTTTTATGCGCGGATTCCTGTGGTGCGGGACGTGGGGCGCATTACGCCAGCGGCGTCATCCGCCGAATTGGCGGATAACCCGTACCGGGTTATGCGCCCTGCGCGAGCGTCGAGGCACGGCTTATGCCAGGCGCTGGCCGGAAACCGCCGGGTGATACAGCGGCTGCACCTTGTTCCCCGCCGGGTCGAGCAGGTGGAAGCTGCGCGCGCCGTCGCCATGGTCGAAAGGGCGGTCCAGCAGGGTCACGCCGCGTGCCTTGAAATACTGGTACCAGGCTTCCAACTCTTCCACGCTGTCGACGACAAAGCCGTAGTGGTCCATGGTCTGCAGGCCGTTGGCCGCGCCGAAGCCGCGCCCCAGGGAGAGGTTGTCGTTGCCGCAGGTGAGGTAGACCAGGTCTTCGTTGGCGCGGTTGAGCACCTGCATGCCGAGTACGTCGACGTAGAAGCGCTCGCACTCCTCGAGGTTCGGTACCAGCAGGGCGAGGTGGCGCAGGCCGTTGAGGCGGCCGGGACGGGCAGGGAGATCGGACATGGACGCGGTTCCTTTTTTGTATACAATTCGATTTCAAATTTAAAACAAAAGGAACGTCCTGTGTACAGTCTGTTCATCAAGACCCGCGTGAAGCCCGGCAGCGCCGAGGATTTCCTCCACGCCATCAAGGCAAATGCCGCCGCTTCCGTGTCCAGCGAGCCCGGCTGCCTGGTCTTCGATGTGTCCCAGGATCGCCTCGATCCGGACGTGATCTACCTCTACGAGATCTACCGCGACGACGCGGCCTACGAGGCGCACACGCAAACCGCGCACTTCCGCGACAGCCGCCCGCTGGTGGAACCGCTGATCCTCGAGCAGGAGTGCTTCGAGAGCGACGTGATCGCCCTCAATCCGGTGGACTGACGCAGGCTTCAGTCGGCGGCGGGTTGCAGGTCCAGCACGCGGATTTCGCCGTCGCTGGGGTAGTGCCAGTGCACGTCGAGGTCCCACAGGCGCACGCCATAGCGGCGCTCGGGCGGCGGCTTCTGGTAGGCCGGGCGCGGGTCCTGGGCGAGGCATTGCTCGATGAGTTCGCACACCGGCTGGCCGAGGCGCAGGCCATGTTCATGGGCCTGGCGCAGGGCTTCGTCGCTCCAGTGCACGGCGATGGGCGCGGGCGGCGCGTCGGCGATGGCGTTGTGTGCGTCCGGCACGATATCGGCGTAGGGCACATAGGGCTTGATGTCGATGACCGGGGTGCCGTCGAGCAGGTCGATGCCGGACAGCCAGAGGCGGCCGGGCTCGACCTTCTCCAGCTTCACCACCGACTGGCCAAGACCATTGGGGCGGTGGGTGGCGCGGGTGGCGAACACGCCCATCGACTGGTTGCCGCCCAGGCGCGGCGGGCGCACCTTCAGCCGCGGCTTGTCTTCCAGCGCCTGGTGGAAGAGGAAGATCAGCCAGACGTGGCTGACCTGCTCCAGGCCTTCCACCGCGTCGCCGGTGTCGAATGGCGGCAGCAGTTCCAGCACGCCGGTCGCTGCCGGGGCCAGTTGCGGCTGGCGCGGGATGGCGAACTTCTCCTTGAAGCAGGAGCGGACGTGGCCGATCGGCGAGATGCTGTGGGACATGGCGGCACGGGCTGTTGCTGGGGCCGCCATGGTACCCGATTCCCCTCGTAGCGGGGCTCAGCCGAGGTGGAAGCCGCCGTCGATGGGGATGATGTTGCCGGTCATGTAGGCGCCGGCGGCGCTCGCCAGGCTGATTGCCAGGGCGGACATCTCTTCCTCGCGGCCCCAGCGGCGCATGGGGATGACGGCGGTGTCCTCGGCCATGGCCTGTTCGTCGTTGGCGATGTGGCGGGTCATCTTGCTGGGGAAGCGGCCGGGGGCGATGACGTTGACGTTGATGTGGTCCTTCACCAGTTCGCGGGCGAGCATGCGCGACAGCTGGTGCAGCGCGGCCTTGCTCGGGCCATAGGCGTAGGCGCTTTCGCCGTGGGAGGTGAGGCCGGCCACCGAGCCGATGTTGATCACCCGGGCCGGGTTCTGCGCGCTGCCGCCTTTCTTCAGCAGCGGCAGCAGTTGCTGGATGCAGCTGAACACGGCGGTGACGTTGAGCTGCATGACCTTCTCCCAGCCCGAGGCCGGGTAGCTTTCCAGCGGTGCGCCCCAGGTGGTGCCGGCGTTGTTCACCAGGATGTCGAGGTGGTCCAGGCGCTCGTTCAGCTCGGCGGCCAGGGCGCGCGCACCTTCCTCGGTGGCGAGGTTGGCCGGCAGGCCGATGCACTCGCCGTACTGCGACAGCTCCGTGGCGGTGTCGGCGCAGGCGGCGCCATCACGGGCGCAGATGATTACCTTGGCGCCGGCTTCGAGCAGGCCCTGGGCGATCATCCGGCCGATGCCACGGGTGCCGCCGGTGACCAGGGCGGTCCGTCCGGCGAGGGAAAAGTACGGGTGCATGAGCCTCTCCTGGCTGGGTTTTCGCCTCACCCTAGCGGTATCGCGGGGGCGCTCCGAGCACTATCCAATCGGCAAATGCCGACGCATTACGCGATGGCTGCATTTTCTTAACCTGCGCATAACCATCGCTGCCCTAGTGTCCGGCGCACGTTCGAGAGGCCGGGGGCCGGGTGATGCAGGGTTGGAGTAACGATCGCAAGGCACTGGCGCTATTGCTGGGCGCCACGCTGGTGCTGCTGGTGTTCGGGCTGGGCTGGCGCGAGGTCTGGGGGCCGGAAGTGCGCTGGGCGGACATTTCATTGCAGATGCTGCAGTCGGGCGACTACTTCGACCCCTACCTGCGCGGCGCGCCTTACTACGACAAGCCACTGCTGTCCTACTGGCTGATCACCGCGCCCGCCAGCCTGTTCGGCCTCAACCACTGGACGCTGCGTCTGAGCACCGTACTGGCCGGGCTGGGGAGCGTCTGGCTGACCTGGTGGCTGGGCGAGCGGCTGTTGCGCAAGGGAACTGGAGTGCTGGCCGGCTGGCTGCTGGCGACCACCTTCTACTTCCTGTTCTGGGCGCGGGTGGCGACGGCGGACATGCTCACGGTGTTCGGCGTGCTGGCGGCGCTGGCCTGGTACTGGCGTGATCCGGAGGACACACGGTTCTCGGGCTACCTGGGCTTCTTCCTGATCCTGTCGCTGACCTCGCTGTGCAAGGGCCTGATCGGCTTCGTCCTGCCGGGGCTGGTGCTGCTGCCGCACCTGTTCAGCGAGGGGCGCTGGTGCCGGCACCTGAACCTGCGGCTGATGGCGGCGCTGGCGGTGGCCGGTGCCGCCTACGCTATTCCCTTCGTGCTGTCGCACTTCTACGGCCAGCCCAGCTACGGCGAGAGCGGCCTGGCGCTGGTGTTCCGCGAGAACGTCGTGCGCTTCTTCCAGCCCTTTGATCATGAGGGGCCGATCTACACCTACCTGCTTTACCTGCCGGCTTACACGCTGCCCTGGGCGCCGTTGTGGATACTCGGCCTGTGGTTCGCCGCGCACCGCTGGCAGCAACTGCAACCCAACGCCCGCTGGCTGGTCTGGGCACTGGTGCTGCTGTTCGCCTTCTTCACCGCCAGCGGCGGCCGGCGCAGCTACTACGTACTGCCGCTGGTGCCGTTCGCCCAGTTGCTGGCGGCCTGGTGGGTGGCCGAATCGCGGCACGAGCGCGGGCTCGCGGGGCTGGGCCGCATCTGGCCTCGGGTGGTGGGCGCGGGAGCGGTGCTGATGCTGCTGGTGGTTGGCGTGGCTTATCCGTGGAGCAACGGCGGTGGCGGGGTTCCGCTGTTCGCCAAGGAGGTGCGCGCCGCGGCGGAGCAGACCGCGCCCTGGTCGCAGTGGCGGGTGCTGATCCTCGGCGATGACGATGCACGCCTGCCGATATATCTGGAGCAGCGCGGCGAACGCCAGGCGCATCCGTTCCTCTATATCCACTCCGGTTATCCACAGGGCGACAGCGCCGCGCTGTTCGACTGGCTGCGCAAGATTACCGGCGAGGACTGGGACCCGGCGCGTACCCTGATCATTTCCCAGGTGACGCACGAAGGAAAGCAGCCGCTGAACTGGCTGACGGCGGATCACCGGCTGATCGAGTCGAGGCTCAACAATGGCCAGCGCCTGGGCCATGCGAAGAACAAGGAGGCCAGCCTGGCGTATCTGCCCATGACCAATCCGCTCAGCGCGAACGCAGTGCCCGGCGCAGCAGAAGCAGGTAAGGCGGCAGATTGACCGCGACCACCACGAGGCCGAGCACGACCTGGGTCGCCTCGGTCAGGCCGGCGGGGTAGATCAGCGGGATCAGGTAGTGTTCGATGAAGCCGCCGCTGTAGCCACTGTCGCCGGCCAGCGCGCGGAAGTGGTTTTCCAGCGGGGTGAGCGGGCAGTAGAGGTGGAGGAACTCCACCGCCATGCCCCAGGCCGCCGCCGGCACGTGCAGCCAGGTCAGGCGCGGCCAGCGCAGCACCAGCAGGCCGCCGAGCAGCACGAAGAGGATGAACCCCAGGTGCAGCAGGACGACGGCGTCGGCGGCCAGGCGATAGAGCACGTTGGCCTCAGCGCTGCTGACGCTGGGTCAGGCCCTTGAGGAAGTTGCGCAGCAACTGGTCGCCGCAGGGGCGGTAGTTGTTGTGGCCGGGTTTGCGGAACAGCGCACCCAGTTCGGTCTTGGTGACGATGAAGCTGACGCTGTCGAGGATCGCGAGGATGTCGTCATCGCGCAGCTCGAAGGCGACGCGCAGCTTCTTCAGGGTGATGTTGTTGGTCAGCGGCAGTTCCACCGGCGGCAGCGGGCGCGATTCGTCGCGGCCACGGCGATGCACGATGAGGCCGTCGAGAAAGTGCGCCAGCACGCGGTCGCTGCACGGCTTGAAGTCCGGCTCGTCGTCGCGGGCGAGGTAGGCGCCGATTTCCTCGGCACTGACGTTGAACCCGGCCAGCGCGGTGATCTCGGCCACCTGGGCATCGCGGATGTCCAGCAGGTAGCGCAGGCTGCGCAGCACGTCGTTGTTGGTCATGTTCTTACCCTTGAAATGAAAAGCCCCGCTTCAGCGGGGCTTTTGCGGATCAGACCAGTTCGGCCCAGAGGTCGTACTCGTCGGCGTCGGTGATGCGTACACGCACCTTGTCGCCCGGCTTCACGTCGAAGCTGTCGATGTACACGGCGCCGTCGATTTCCGGGGCGTCGGCGTAGGAGCGGCCGACCGCGCCTTCATCGTCCACTTCGTCGATCAGCACGTCGATTTCCTTGCCGATCTTCAGTTGCAGGCGGGCGGCGGAGATCGCCTGCTGGTGCGCCATGAAGCGCTCCCAGCGGTCCTGCTTGACGTCATCGGGTACGACGTCCAGGCCCAGGTCGTTGGCCGGAGCGCCTTCCACCGGGGAGTACTGGAAGCAGCCGACGCGGTCGAGCTGGGCTTCGGTCAGCCAGTCCAGCAGGTACTGGAAGTCTTCCTCGGTCTCGCCGGGGAAGCCGACGATGAAGGTGGAGCGGATGGTCAGCTCGGGGCAGATCTCGCGCCACTTCTTGATGCGCGCCAGGGTCTTGTCCTCGAAGGCGGGGCGCTTCATGGACTTCAGCACTTTCGGGCTGGCGTGCTGGAAGGGGATGTCCAGGTAGGGCAGCAGCTTGCCCTGGGCCATCAGCGGGATCACGTCGTCGACGTTGGGGTACGGGTAGACGTAGTGCAGGCGCACCCACACGCCCATCGAGGAAAGCGCCTCGCACAGCTCCAGCATGCGGGTCTTCACCGGCTGGCCGTCCCAGAAGTCCAGCTTGTATTTCAGGTCCACGCCGTAGGCGCTGGTGTCCTGGGAGATGACCAGCAGTTCCTTCACGCCGGCCTTGACCAGGCGCTGGGCTTCGCTGAGCACGTCGCCGACCGGCCGGCTGACCAGCTTGCCGCGCATCGACGGGATGATGCAGAAGCTGCAGCTGTGGTTGCAGCCTTCGGAAATCTTCAGGTAGGCATAGTGACGCGGGGTCAGCTTGATGCCTTGCGGCGGCACCAGGTCGATCAGCGGGTTGTGCTCGGCCTTGGGCGGGATCACCTCGTGGACGGCATTGACCACCTGCTCGTACTGCTGCGGGCCGGTCACGGCCAGCACGCTGGGGTGCACGTCACGGATGCTGTCTTCGGCGACGCCCATGCAGCCGGTGACGATCACCTTGCCGTTCTCGGCGATGGCTTCGCCGATGGCGTCCAGGGATTCGGCCTTGGCGCTGTCGATGAAGCCGCAGGTGTTCACCACCACCACGTCTGCGTCCTGGTAGGTGGGAACGATTTCGTACCCTTCCATGCGCAGCTGGGTGAGGATGCGTTCGGAGTCGACGGTCGCTTTCGGGCATCCGAGCGAGACGAATCCGACTTTGGGTGTGGCGGTGGACATGTGCGGCTAACCTCGAAGGGCGCGCTGGCGGCGCCTCTGATCAAAAAGTGCGCAATTCTAGCGGCGTCCCGCGCACTTGACCAGCCTCTCTGGGACAAGCTGTCGCACGCCGCCTGACAGCCCCGTTCGCCCGGTAATTCCGGGCAACACGCTCTATAGTCATTCAGAACCTTCGTACCCGGCTCTTGCATCGACGAAAGGGTCGGAGCAGGATGCGCCGAATTTTTTTGAGGAATTTTGTTACATGTCCGATGCAAGCGCCGGCACCGTTGAGCATGAGCAGCCCCATTCGAGCTCCGCGATCGGCCTGATGGTCGGCGCCGTGGGCGTCTGCTACGGCGATATCGGCACCAGCCCGCTGTACACCCTCAAGGAAGTCTTCGTCGGCGGATATGGCGTACAGGCCAACCACGACGGCGTGCTCGGCGTGTTGTCGCTGATCTTCTGGTCGCTGATCTGGGTGGTGTCGATCAAGTACGTGATCTTCGTACTGCGCGCCGACAACCAGGGCGAGGGCGGGGTGATGGCGCTGTCCGCGCTGGCTCGCCGCGCCGCCGCCGGGAAGCATCGGTTGCAGGCAATGGTGGTGATCGCCGGCCTGATCGGTGCGGCACTCTTCTATGGCGACAGCATGATTACCCCGGCAATCTCGGTCCTCTCGGCCATCGAGGGCCTGGAGATCGCCTTCGACGGCCTGGAGCACTGGGTGGTGCCGCTGTCGCTGATCGTGCTGGTCGGCCTGTTCCTCATCCAGAAGCACGGCACCGCGCGCATCGGCATTCTGTTCGGCCCGGTGATGGTGGCGTGGTTCCTCGCGCTGGCGGCGCTGGGCGCCTACGGCGTGTCGCGGCAGCCGGAAGTGCTGAAGGCGATGAACCCGGCCTGGGCCTTCAACTTCTTCGTTTCCCATCCGGGCATCGGCGTGGCCATCCTCGGCGCCACCGTGCTGGCGCTGACCGGCGCCGAAGCGCTGTACGCGGACATGGGCCACTTCGGCCGCAAGCCCATCGCCCGTGCCTGGTTCGCCCTGGTGCTGCCGGCGCTGGTGCTGAACTATTTCGGCCAGGGCGCGACCATCCTGGTCAACCCGGAAGCCGCGCGGAACCCCTTCTACCTGACCGCGCCGGGCTGGGTGCTGGTGCCGATGGTGGCGCTGTCCACTGCGGCGACGGTGATTGCATCGCAAGCCGTAATTTCCGGCGCCTTCTCGCTGACCCGCCAGGCCATCCAGCTCGGCTTCGTGCCGCGCATGTCGATCCAGCACACCTCCAGCCACGAGCAGGGGCAGATCTACATTCCGGGCGTGAACTGGGCGCTGATGGTCGGCGTGGTCCTGCTGGTGCTGGGCTTCGAATCCTCCGCCGCCCTGGCCTCGGCCTATGGCGTGGCGGTGACCGGGACCATGCTGATGACCACCCTGCTGATGGGCGTGGTGGTCTGGCTGTTGTGGAAGTGGCCGCTGTGGCTGGCGATTCCGTTCTTCCTGATGATGCTGTTCGTCGACACCCTGTTCTTCGCCGCGAACCTGCCCAAGGTCGTTCAGGGCGGTGCCTTCCCGGTGATCGCCGGTATCGGCCTGTTCATCCTGATGACCACCTGGAAGCGCGGCCGCCAACTGCTGGTGGACCGCCTCGACGAGGGCTCGCTGCCGCTGCCGCTGTTCATTTCCAGCATCCGCTCGCAGCCGCCGCACCGTGTGCAGGGCACCGCCGTGTTCCTCACTGCCCGCACCGACGCCGTGCCCCATGCGCTGTTGCACAACCTGCTGCATAACCAGGTGCTGCATGAGCAGGTCGTGCTGCTCACCGTGGTCAACGAAGACAGTCCGCGCGTGCCGCCGGACCGTCGCTTCGAGGTGGATGCCTACGGCGAGGGCTTCTTCCGCGTGGTGCTGCACTTCGGCTTCATGGAAGACCCGGACATCCCGCAGGCGCTCAAGCTGTGCCACCTCAACGAGCTGGACTTCAGCCCGATGCGCACCACCTACTTCCTCAGCCGCGAGACGGTGATCCCGTCCAAGCTGATCGGCATGGCGCGCTGGCGCGAAGCGCTGTTTGCCTTCCTGCTGAAGAACGCCAATGGCAACCTGCGTTACTTCAACCTGCCGCTGAACCGGGTGATCGAGCTGGGGACGCAGGTGGAAATCTGAGTTCTCGCTGTATGAAAAAACGCGCCCAATGGCGCGTTTTTTTCATTGTGGGTGCAGCCCCGTGCTGATGGCTCTTCGTAGGGCCGAACTGCATCGCTGTGCAGGAAATCAGGATCGCCCCCCGACCGCCACCACAGGCTCGCGGGGTTGGGCCAAGACGGCCGGAGGACGATGTTCGCGAAAGGCTCAGCCCTGGCTGGTGCTGCCGCCCCATTCGAGGAAGCGGACCTTGTGGGTCTCGCCGTTGTGATCCTGGTAGACCATGTAGGCGGGCACGATGCCGACCTTGCCGGAGTTGTCGGTGCGGTGCAGAACCTTGTCGACGTCCAGGGACATGCCGTAGTGGTATTCGGTAACCGGCAGCTCGGCGCCGGGGTTCTTGATTGCGTCCTGGGCAAAAGCCATCGGGGCGAGGCTGGAGATGACAGCCGACACGACAGAGGCAAGCTTCATTCTTTATTCCCTCGATAAAACGCTCGGTGAGGGCCCGCTGGGGCCCTGAATGGGTTTGAAAGCCCCACCGGGGAGCACTGGCATCGATGATGTCTGTCCTGGGGTCCAGACAGGACAGGGGACGATGCTTCAGGCGTCCATCTGGTGGCGGGGCACGGGAGTGATATTCCTCCTCGGGCTGCCCGCCGGGAAATTGATGTGCTTGCTAATGAAAATTGATGGAGGTGATGCGGCGCTCTGTCGCAGTTGCGCGCCCGAGGTGGCGCGCTAGGGCTGCCAGTCGCGCCAGTGCTCGCAGTCGCCCTGGCAGCGGCCGGGGCAGGCGCAGCCGGTGCGGCTGCGGCCCGTGGCTTTCTCCATGCGCTGGGCGGCTTCTTCGTCATCGGCGAAGGGCAGCATGCTGGCCTCCTCGATGCCCCGCTCGCGGTGTGCCCGCAGGCACCAGCCGACGCCGAAGTACAGCGCCAGCAGGCCGACCAGCCCCAGCCAGAGCGTCATCTCAGGCCATCCGCTCGGCGATGCGCAGGGCTTCCGGGCGCGCCTGGCGCACGGTCATCCAGGTGTTCCAGGCCATCAGCAGCATGCCGCCGAGGAACAGCATGCCGCCGCTCATGCGCACCACGAAGCCGGGATGGCTGGCCTGCAGCGCTTCGACGAAGGAATAGGTGAGCGTGCCGTCGGCGTTCACCGCGCGCCACATCAGGCCCTGGGTGATGCCGTTGACCCACATCGAGGCGATGTAGAGGACCGTGCCGATGGTGGCCAGCCAGAAGTGTGCGTTGATCAGACCGATGCTGTGCATCTGTTCGCGACCGAAGACCTTGGGAATCAGGTGGTAGAGCGAGCCGATGGAAATCATCGCCACCCAGCCCAGTGCGCCGGCATGGACGTGGCCGATGGTCCAGTCAGTGTAGTGAGACAGGGCGTTGACGGTCTTGATCGCCATCATCGGACCTTCGAAGGTCGACATGCCGTAGAACGCCAGGGAAACCACGAGGAAGCGCAGGATCGGGTCGGTGCGCAACTTATGCCAGGCACCGGAGAGCGTCATCATGCCGTTGATCATGCCGCCCCAGCTGGGCGCCAGGAGGATCAGCGACATCACCATGCCCAGGCTCTGCGCCCAGTCGGGCAGCGCGGTGTAGTGCAGGTGGTGCGGGCCGGCCCAGATGTACAGGGTGATCAGCGCCCAGAAGTGCACGATGGACAGCCGGTAGGAGTACACCGGTCGTCCGGCCTGCTTGGGCACGAAGTAATACATCATCCCGAGGAAGCCGGTGGTGAGGAAGAAGCCTACTGCGTTGTGTCCGTACCACCACTGCACCATGGCATCGGTGGCGCCGGAGTACACCGGGTAGGACTTGAACCAGTCCACCGGAATGGCCAGGTGGTTGACGATGTGCAGCATTGCCGTAACGAGGATGAAGGCGGCGAAGAACCAGTTGCCCACATAGATGTGCGGAGTCTTGCGCTTCATCAGCGTGCCGAAGAACACCATGGCGTAGGCGACCCAGACGATGGCCATCCATACCGCGCCGGTGAACTCGATCTCGGCGTATTCCTTGGTGGTGGTGTAGCCCAGCGGCAGGGTGATCATCATGGTCACGATCAGGGCCTGCCAGCCCCAGAAGGTAAAGGCGGCGAGGCTGTCGGAGAACAGCCGCGTCTGGCAGGTGCGCTGCACCGTGTAGTAACTGGTGGCGAACAGTGCGCAACCGCCGAAGGCGAAGATCACCAGGCTGGTATGCAGCGGGCGCAGGCGCCCGAAACTGGTCCAGGGCAGGTCCAGGTTCAGTTGCGGCCAGACCAGCTGTGAGGCGATCAGAACCCCCATGGCCATGCCGATGACGCCCCAGACTACCGTCATGATGGCGAACTGGCGGACCACCTTGTAGTTGTACGCCTGCTCCGTGCTTCTCGTGTTCATGCTCGATTCCCGCTTGTGTCAGAACGTCCGGGCGCGCCATGGACTGCGAGTCCGACACGCTTCGGTGAGCGGGCAATCTAGGAAAATGCGCGGGCAGGAAACAGATTCAGATAGGCCGCGCAAATACGGATCAGCGGCCTGCGCTGCGGAATCAGGCGATGTCCAGCCGCCCTGCGAGGAAATGCCGCAGGCGTTCCTGCAGGTAATCCACTGCCTCGTCATGGGCGAGGTATTCGCTGACCCGCATCAGGCGCCAGTACTGGCCTTCGTCGCCAAAGCGGATGGCCTCGAACTCGGCTTGCTCCAGGCGCGCCACCAGGAACCACGCCCAGGGCGCCGGGCCATGGGTGGCCGGGTAGCGGCGCTGCCATTCGATGCGCTGCTCGTCCAGGCGCAGGGCGAATTCTTCCTCCAGTTCGCGCAGCGCGCATTGCGCCGGCGTTTCGCCGCCTTCGCGGCCGCCGCCAGGGAAATCCCAGCAGCCGGGGTAGGGGATGCCGGGCTTCTCGTCGCGCTTGTAGACCACCAACTGGCCGGCGTGGAACAGCGCGAGCTTGGCGCCGGTGAAGTCGTCTTCTGGCTGCATGGCTTTCTTCCCCCTGCAAGTCGACTAGTCTTTCCCGACTGCGGACGGTGCTTTGCTGCCCGCAAGCGCGTATGATGCGCGACCTTTTTTATTCGTTGCATGCCACACCGGGAGGTGCCCAGATGACCGACACGCACGAAAACCTTGAAGAACTTACCCCAGCCCCGGCCGGCGAGAAACTGCAGAAAGTCCTCGCCCGCATGGGCGTCGGCTCGCGCCGCGACGTCGAAGCCTGGATCGAAGAAGGCCGCGTCAAGGTCAATGGCGCCGTGGCCACCCTCGGCCAGCGCGTAGGCGACCGCGATGCCATCGCCGTCGATGACCGCCTGCTCAAGCGCGAGAAGATCGAAGAGCACGTCCGTCGCGTGCTGATCTACAACAAGCCCGAAGGCGAAGTCTGCACCCGCGACGATCCGGAAGGCCGCCCGACCGTATTCGACCGCCTGCCGCGCCTGCGCAGTGGTCGCTGGATCAACGTCGGTCGCCTGGACATCAACACCACCGGCCTGCTGATGTTCACCACCGACGGTGAGCTGGCCAACCGCCTGATGCACCCGTCGTACGAGATGGACCGCGAGTACGCCGTACGCGTGCGTGGCGAAGTCGACGAAGAGATGATCGAGCGCCTGAAAGCCGGCGTGATGCTCGAAGACGGCCCGGCCAAGTTCAGCGACATCCAGGAAGCGCCGGGTGGCGAAGGCTTCAACCACTGGTACCACGTGGTGGTGATGGAAGGCCGTAACCGCGAAGTCCGCCGCCTGTGGGAATCCCAGGGCGTGGTGGTCAGCCGCCTGAAGCGCGTGCGCTTCGGACCGGTCTTCCTGACCTCCGAGCTGACCATGGGCCGCTACCGCGAGATGGGCCAGCGCGAGCTGGACATCCTCAGCGAGGAAGTCGGCCTGACGCCGATCGCCCTGCCGGCGGTCTCCACCAAGACCAAGGAAAAGGTCGAGCGCCAGGAGCGCAAGCTCGGCAAGAAGCTGGCGCCCAGCGAGCGTCCGGGCCGTGGCTCGCGTACCCGCACCGAGCGCGCCGAAGGCGAGCGTCCGCAGCGTGCTCCGCGTCCGGCTGCTGGTGAGCGTCCGGCCCGTGCTCCACGCGATTCGGACGAGCGTCCGGCTCGCGCTCCGCGTGATGCAGGCGACCGTCCGGCGCGCGCCCCGCGTGGTGATTCCGCCGACAGCCGCGCCCCGCGCAAGCCGCGTGACGCCGGTGGTGATCGTCCTGCTCGTGCTCCGCGCGATGCGGGTGATCGCCCGGCTCGTGGCCCGCGCAGCAATGCTGGTGAAGGCCGCGCTCCGCGCAAACCGCGTGACGCTGGTGGCGATCGTCCTGCTCGCGCTCCGCGTGACGGCGCCGATCGTCCGGCCCGTGGTCCGCGCAGCGATGCCGGCGAAGGCCGCGCACCGCGCAAGGCGCCGAGCGACCGCCCGGCTCGCGAGAAAGGCGCCCCGCTGGCCGAGCGTCCCGGCAAGCCAGTCGCCCGCAAGCCGATCGCCAAGCGTCGTCCGCAAGCTGCCGGTGACGGCATGCGTCCGGGCTTCAAGCGCTAAGCGACAGCAGTAAATGAAGAAGGGCTCCTCGGAGCCCTTTTTTATTGCCTGCGATTGGGGGGGAAAGCATCGCGCTGTCGACCCGGCAGCGCTCCTGCAGCCGAGGCAGGCGTCAGCTGGCGCAGGCCAGCCGGTTGCGACCGTCGCGCTTGGCCTCGTAGAGGGCGTTGTCTGCCCGGCGCAGGAGATCGTCCACCGACTCGCCGCCATTGAGTGTCGCGCAGCCCAGGCTGATGGACAGCGGCAAGCGCTTGCCGTCGGCGGCCAGGTTCAGCTCCTCCACGGCAGCGCGAAGCCGTTCGCCCACCTGCACGGCGGAGACGCCGGGGGTGTTGGAGAGCAGCACGAGGAACTCCTCGCCGCCGAAGCGGAACACCATGTCGACGTTGCGCAGGCTGTTCTTCAGTGCAGTGGCCACGGCGCGCAAGGCGTCGTCGCCGACGCTGTGGCCGTGCTCGTCGTTGATCTGCTTGAAGTGGTCCAGGTCGAGCATGAGGATCGACAGCGGCAGCAGGTGCCGCCGCGCCACCTCGACCTCGCGGCCCAGAGTCTGGTCCATGGCGATGCGGTTGCCGGTGCCGGTCAGCGCATCACGCAGTGCCGACTGCACGGCGGCGCGGTAGAGCAGGGCGTTGCGCAGCGGGTAGAGCAGGCAGGCCATCAGCGATTCCAGCTGCGACAGCTCGGCCTCGGAGAAGCGCCGGGCGCGGCGGAAGCTGATCTCGCCGAGGTATTCGCTACCGTGGGTCAGGCGGTAGTCGGCGCTGTGCCGGGCCGCCTCGCCGAACTCAAGGCGCAGGTCGGCGCCGGCGTGGTAGTAGGCCATGTATTCCACCGGCAGCATCTGCTGGATCTCGCGGAAGAACACCGCCAGGATGCGCTCGGCCTCCAGGCTCACCTGCAATTGCAGGTTCAACTGCTGGCGCAATTCCAGCAGGTCCAGCGGACGCCGCGAGAGAGGGCGGGTGTCCTGGCTGGCTGCGCGCTGGAGCTTGGCAGCATCGAAATCGATGGTGTTGGACTGCTTGGGAGGAACCATGGCGGTGACCATTTTTACGGCGTTTGCGAAGGACAGAGCGATTTCCGTGCCAGGGCGCGGAAAGGCCTGAAAAGACGCCGTATTGACCGACCGATGGCGGTCAGGGTTCCCGAGGGGCGGAAGGTTTCGCCAGAAGTCTGGCGAAATAGTGGCACTTTGCCGGAGGGCGGTGAGCGATGGAGCCGGAAAATTGGCGGAAAGCGGCGTGGTTGCTGGGCTGCAGGCCGACGCCGCTGGTACGTCCGTGCCGGATCTTCAGGGGCGGAATCAGTCCTGGGCGTTGAAGGCCTGGCCGTTCACACCCTGGCTGTCCGGGCCCATGAGGTACAGGTAGACCGGCATGATCTCTTCCGGCGCCGGGTTGTTGTAGGCGTTCTCGCCCGGATAGGCGTGGGCGCGCATGGCGGTCCGGGTGGCGCCAGGGTTGACGCTGTTGGCGCGCACGCGGGTGATGTCCTCGCACTCGTCCGCCAGCACCTGCATCAGGCCCTCGGTGGCGAACTTCGATACCGCGTAGGCGCCCCAGTAGGCCCGACCCTTGCGGCCAACGCTGCTGGAGGTGAAGACCACCGAGGCGTCCTCGGAGAGCTTGAGCAGCGGCAACAGGGTGTGGGTGAGGCTGAACATGGCGTTGACGTTCACCTGCATGACGCGGGTGAAGTTGTCCGTGGATATCTGCTCGATGGGCGAGCGCAGGCCGAGGATCGAGGCGTTGTGCAGCAGGCCGTCGAGCTTGCCGAATTCTTTCTCGATCATCGCCGCCAGTTCGTCGTACTGGTGCGGCAGGGTGGTTTCCAGGTTCAGCGGGATCACCACCGGTTCCGGATGGCCCGCGGCGACGATCAGGTCGTAGACCTCGTTGAGGTAGTCCTCGGTCTTGCCCAGCAGCAGCACGGTGGCACCGTGGGCGGCGAAGGCGAGCGAGGCGGCCCGGCCGATACCGCGGCCGGCGCCGGTCACCAGGATCACGCGGCCCTTGAGCAGGTCGGGGCGGGCGGAATAGTCGAACATGGTTTCTCCTTGGCGGAGCCCGTCAGCGCGACGGACAACGGGCTCGCGGGGATGGGGCTCAGCAGGAGCAGAGAGCGCGGTCGAGGACGGCGAGCAGGTCGCGGGGTGCGTCGACGATGACGTCGGCGCCCCAGTGCGCGGGGTTGTCGTCCGGGTGGATATAGCCGTAGCGCACGGCCGCGGTCTTGGTCCCGGCGGCGCGGCCCGACTCGATATCGCGCAGGTCGTCACCGATGAACAGCACTTCGGACGGGTCGACCTTCAGCTGGCTGCAGGCCAGCAGGAGCATTTCCGGGTCCGGCTTGCTCCTGGTCACGTGGTCCGGGCAGACCAGGACGGCGGAGCGCTCGGCCAGGCCGAGCTGCTCCATGATCGGCGCGGCGAAACGCACCGGCTTGTTGGTCACCACACCCCAGATCAGGCGCGACTGCTCGATGCTCTCCAGCAGTTCGGCCATGCCGTCGTACGGGCGGGTGAAGACGGCGCAATGCTCCTGGTAGCGGTCGAGGAACTCCTGGCGCAGGGCCTCGAAGCCGGGGGCTTCCGGGTCCATGTCGAAGGTCGCGGCAACCATGGCGCGGGCGCCGCCGGAAACCACGTCCTGGATGCGCTGGTCATCGATTGGCGCACGGCCATGGGCGGCAAGCATCGCCTGGCACACGGCGATGAAGTCCGGCGCGGTGTCCAGCAGCGTGCCGTCCATGTCGAAGAGAACCGCTCTGAGCATGCGACTCACTCCTCGCGCAGGGTCTGGATCATGTAGTTGACGTCGACGTCGCCCGCCAGCTTGTAGTGCTTGGTCAGCGGGTTGTAGGTCAGGCCGATGATGTCCTTGACCGCCAGGCCCGCGTCACGCGACCAGGCGCCCAGCTCGGAGGGACGGATGAACTTCTTGAAGTCGTGGGTGCCGCGCGGCAGCAGGCGCATCACGTACTCCGCACCAACGATGGCGAACAGGTAGGCCTTCGGGTTGCGGTTGATGGTGGAGAAGAACACCTGGCCGCCGGGCTTGACCATCCGGTAGCAGGCGCGGATGACCGAGGCCGGGTCCGGCACGTGCTCGAGCATCTCCAGGCAGGTCACCACGTCGAACTGCTCGGGCATCTCTTCGGCCAGGTCTTCGGCGGTGATGCGGCGGTATTCCACCGGCACGCCGGATTCCAGCTGGTGCAACTGGGCGACCGCCAGGGGCGCTTCGCCCATGTCGATGCCGGTGACGGTGGCGCCGCGCTGGGCCATGGCTTCGCTGAGGATGCCGCCGCCGCAGCCGACGTCGAGCACCTTCTTGCCGGCGAGGCTGACGCGCTCGTCGATCCAGTTGACCCGCAGCGGGTTGATGTCGTGCAGGGGCTTGAACTCGCTTTCGCGGTCCCACCAGCGGTGGGCGAGGGCCTCGAATTTGGCGATCTCGGCGTGGTCGACGTTGCTCATGGTGTCCCTATTGATCAAAAAGCTGGAAACGAAGGCTGACTATGATGCCAGCTTCGTTCACTGGATGGGGCGCGGCATGACAGATTGTCGCAGCGCCAGGGGCGTCGGGGCTCAGGCGCCGGCGATCCTGCGGCCCCACTCGCCGGCGACGGCGATCAGGCGTTCTTCGTCCAGGCGGGTGAGCTTGCCGTTGTCCAGCAGTTGCTTGCCGCCGACCCAGACATGCCGCACGCAGTCGCGGCCGCTGGCATAGATGACCTGCGAGACCGGCTCGTACACCGGCTGCTGGGCCAGTCCCGAGAGGTCGAAGGCAGTGAGGTCGGCGGACTTGCCCAGCTCCAGACTGCCGGTTTCCTGCTCCATGCCCAGCGCGCGGGCGCCGTTCAGGGTGGCCATGCGCAGCGCACGGTGGGCGTCCAGCGCGGTGGCCTGGCCGGCCACGGCCTTGGCCAGCAGCGCGGCGGTGCGGGTTTCGCCGAGCAGGTCGAGGTCATTGTTGCTGGCGGCGCCGTCGGTGCCGATGGCGATGTTGACGCCGGCCTGCCACAACCGCTCCACCGGGCAGAAGCCGCTGGCCAGCTTGAGGTTGGATTCCGGGCAATGCACCACCGAGCTGTTGGTTTCCACCAGCATGACCAGGTCCTCGTCGTTCACCTGGGTCATGTGTACCGCCTGGAAGCGCGGGCCGAGCAGGCCGAGGCGGTGCAGGCGGGCCAGCGGGCGCTCGCCGTGCTTCTCCACTGCCTGCTGGACCTCGAAGGCGGTCTCGTGGACGTGCATGTGGATGCCGGCGTCGAGCTCCTCGGCGAGCATCAGGATGTTTTCCAGCTTGTCGTCGCTGACCGTGTAGGGCGCGTGCGGACCGAAGGCGACCTTGATGCGCGGGTGGTGCTTGAGGTCGTCGCGCAGCGCCAGGCCCTGGCGGATCGCCTCGTCGGCGTCGCGGGCGCCGGGGATCGGGAAGTCCAGCACTGGCACGCTGATCTGCGCGCGCACGCCGGCCTTGTGCACCACCTCGCAGGCGACCTGCGGAAAGAAGTACATGTCCGAGAAGCAGGTGATGCCGCCCTTGAGCTGCTCGGCGATGGCCAGTTCGGTGCCGTCGCGGACGAAGTCCTCGCTGACCCACTTGGCTTCCGCCGGCCAGATGTGCTCCTGCAGCCAGGTCATCAGCGCCAGGTCGTCCGCCAGGCCGCGGAACAGGCTCATCGCCGCGTGGCCGTGGGCGTTGATCAGGCCGGGGGAGAGCAGCATGCCCGGCAGCTCGCGGGTTTCCGTGGCCGGATGGCGCAGCGCTTCGGTGCGCGGGGCGAGCAGGGCGATGCGGCCGTCGCGGATGCCCAGGCCGTGATCGCGCAGGACGACGCCGGCGGGCTCGACGGGGACGATCCAGGTGGGGAAGAGCAGCAGGTCGAGCGGGACTTTTTCGGTCGGCATGAAGCGCATCCTGGGCGCGTGGATAAAGGCGCCGAGTATAGCCGAGCACCAGGGCTTCAGGCTCGGTATACTCGGCCGTTTCCCGGTGTTTCCGGGTGATTCCCGTGGCGCCGGAGCGGCCCGCGATTCCATTGAAATAGAAGAGGTGTTCCATGCGTGAGCGACTGTTGGCGGCCGAACGGGTCACGGCCATTGATTGGCGCAAGGGCACACTCCGTCTGCTGGACCAGCGCCTGCTGCCGCTGGAGGAAACCTGGCTGTCGTACGAGACCGCCGAAGGCGTAGCCGACGCCATTCGCCAGATGGTCGTGCGCGGCGCGCCGGCGATTGGCATCGCCGCTGCCTATGGCCTGGTGCTGGGCCTGCGTGCCCGTGTGGCCGCTGGTGGCGACTGGCGCGCGGCGCTGGAAGAAGACTTCACCGTGCTGGCCGAGTCGCGTCCGACCGCGGTCAACCTGTTCTGGGCGCTGAACCGCATGCGCGACCGCCTGGAGCGCCTGAAGCCGGGCGAGGACCCGCTGCCGCTGCTGGAAGCCGAGGCCGTGGCGATCCACGAGAGCGACCGCGAGGCGAACCTGACCATGGCTCAACTGGGCGTGGACCTGATCCGCAAGCACCATGGCGGCCCGCAGAAGATCCTCACCCACTGCAACACCGGCGCCCTGGCCACCGGCGGCTTCGGCACCGCACTGGGTGTGCTGCGCGCGGCGCACCTGGAAGGGCTGATCGAGCGTGTCTACGCCGACGAGACCCGCCCCTGGCTGCAGGGCGCTCGCCTGACTGCCTGGGAACTGGCCAACGAAGGCGTGCCGGTCACCCTGAACGTGGACGCGGCCGCCGCGCACCTGATGAAGACCGAAAGCATCACCTGGGTCATCGTCGGCGCCGACCGCATCACCGCCAACGGCGACGTCGCCAACAAGATCGGCACCTATCAGCTGGCTGTCACCGCCATGCACCACGGCGTGCGTTTCATGGTGGTGGCGCCCAGTTCGACCATCGACATGGGCCTGGAAAGCGGCGAGGACATCCCTATCGAGGAGCGTGACGGTCGCGAACTCCTGGAAATCGGCGGCAAACGTGTCGCGGCTGACGTCGAAGCCTTCAATCCGGTGTTCGATGTGACCCCGGCCGACCTGATCGACGCCATTGTGACCGAGCGCGGCGTCGTCGAACGTCCGGACACCGAGCGGATGGCCCAGCTGATGAGCCGCAAGCGCCTGCACTGACGGGGCCTGCGGCAATTCATCGAGGGGCTTGGCCGAGGGTAGGGTTTGACCCTGGCTTGTGGTAAGCTCCGACGGTTCTTGATGGGGCATTTTTTCGGCCCCCACAGCATCGCGGATCAACGGCCAAGTCGTTGATTTGTAGAGAGTCGGTGGCGCTTTGATGGCGCACCGCGCTCCGCCGGGCTCAGGACGGGCTTGGCGGAGTCCCATTTGAAAAAGGAACCAGGCTTCTCATGGGCGAACTGGCCAAAGAAATCCTCCCGGTCAACATCGAAGACGAACTCCGACAGTCCTACCTCGATTACGCCATGAGCGTGATCGTCGGTCGTGCCCTGCCCGATGCGCGCGACGGCTTGAAGCCCGTGCATCGCCGCGTCCTGTACGCCATGAGCGAACTGGGCAACGACTGGAACAAGCCCTACAAGAAGTCCGCCCGTGTGGTCGGCGACGTGATCGGTAAGTACCACCCGCACGGCGACACCGCGGTGTACGACACCATCGTCCGCATGGCCCAGCCGTTCTCGCTGCGCTACATGCTGGTCGACGGCCAGGGCAACTTCGGTTCGGTGGACGGCGACAACGCCGCAGCCATGCGATACACCGAAGTGCGCATGTCCAAGCTCGCCCATGAGCTGCTGGCGGACCTGGACAAGGAAACCGTCGACTGGGTGCCCAACTACGACGGCACCGAGCAGATCCCGGCGGTCATGCCGACCAAGATCCCGAACCTGCTGGTCAACGGCTCCAGCGGTATCGCCGTGGGCATGGCGACCAACATTCCGCCGCACAACCTCACCGAGGTGATCGACGGCTGTCTGGCGCTGATGGACAACCCCGAGCTGTCCATCGATGACCTGATGCAGTACATCCCCGGCCCGGACTTCCCGACCGCGGGCATCATCAACGGCCGTGCGGGCATCATCGAGGCCTATCGCACCGGTCGTGGCCGCGTCTATATCCGTGCCCGCGCCACCATCGAGGACATGGAGAAGGGCGGCAACCGCCAGCAGATCATCATCACCGAGCTGCCCTACCAACTGAACAAGGCCCGTCTGATCGAGAAGATCGCCGAGCTGGTGAAAGAGAAGAAGATCGAAGGCATCACCGAGCTGCGCGACGAGTCCGACAAGGACGGCATGCGCGTGGTCATCGAGCTGCGTCGCGGCGAAGTGGGCGAGGTCGTGCTGAACAACCTCTACGCCCAGACCCAGCTGCAGAGCGTCTTCGGTATCAACGTGGTGGCCCTGGTCGATGGCCAGCCGCGCACGATGAACCTCAAGGACATGCTCGAGGTGTTCATCCGTCACCGCCGTGAAGTGGTGACCCGCCGGACCGTCTACGAGCTGCGCAAGGCGCGCGAGCGTGGCCACATCCTCGAAGGTCAGGCCGTTGCCCTGTCGAACATCGACCCGGTGATCGAACTGATCAAGACCTCGCCGACCCCGGCCGAGGCCAAGGAACGCCTGATCGCCACTGGCTGGGAATCCAGCGCCGTGGAAGCGATGGTCGAGCGCGCCGGCGCCGATGCCTGCCGTCCGGAAGACCTGGACCCGCAGTACGGCCTGCGTGACGGCAAGTACTTCCTGTCGCCGGAACAGGCCCAGGCCATCCTGGAATTGCGCCTGCACCGCCTGACCGGCCTGGAGCACGAGAAGCTCCTGTCCGAGTACCAGGAAATCCTCACCCTGATCGGCGAGCTGATCCGCATCCTGACCAGCCCCGAGCGCCTGATGGAAGTCATCCGCGAGGAACTGGAGAAGGTCAAGGCCGAGTTCGGCGACGCCCGTCGCACCGAGATCGTCGCCTCACAGATGGACCTGACCATCGCCGACCTGATCACCGAAGAAGAGCGCGTGGTGACCATCTCCCACGGCGGCTACGCCAAGTCCCAGCCGCTGGCCGCCTACGAGGCCCAGCGTCGCGGTGGCAAGGGCAAGTCCGCCAGTGGCGTGAAGGACGAGGACTACATCGAGCACCTGCTGGTCGCCAACAGCCACGCCACCCTGCTGCTGTTCTCCAGCAAGGGCAAGGTCTACTGGCTGCGCACCTTCGAGATTCCGGAAGCCTCGCGTACCGCCCGTGGCCGTCCGCTGGTGAACCTGCTGCCGCTGGACGAAGGCGAGCGCATCACCGCGATGCTGCAGATCGACCTGGAAGCCGTGCGCGCCCAGTTCGCCGGCGACGACAACGATGACGACGACGTGGTTGCCGAGCAGGTCGCCGAAGTGGTGGAAGCCGAAGAGGCCGAAGAGGGCGACGACGCCGACTTCAGCCAGGACGAGCCGACTGGCGCGTACATCTTCATGGCCACCATGAAAGGCACCGTGAAGAAGACCCCGCTGATCCAGTTCACCAAGCCGCGCTCCAACGGCCTGATCGCGCTGAAGCTGGAAGAGGGTGACTCGCTGATCGCCGCCGCCATCACCGACGGCTCGAAGGACGTGATGATGTTCTCCGACGCCGGCAAGGTCATCCGCTTCAAGGAAAGCAAGGTGCGCATCATGGGCCGTAACGCCCGTGGCGTGCGCGGCATGCGCCTGGCCGAAGGCCAGCGCATCATCTCCATGCTGATCCCCGAGTGCCGCGAAGCGCAGATCCTCAGCGCCTCCGAGCGTGGCTACGGCAAGCGCACCCCGCTGGCCGACTACCCGCGTCGCGGTCGTGGTGGCCAGGGCGTGATCGCCATGGTGATCAACGAGCGTAACGGTAACCTGGTGGGCGCCGTACAGGTGCTGGACGGCGAGGAGATCATGCTGATTTCCGACCAGGGCACCCTGGTGCGTACCCGTGTCGACGAAGTCCGCGGCGCTGGCCGTAACACCCAGGGCGTGATCCTCATCAAGCTGGCCGCCGACGAGACCGTCGTGGGTCTGGAGCGGGTGCAGGAGCCGACGGTGGTGGAAGACGAAGACGACGTCATCGACGGCGAGATCGTCGAGGGCGAAGTGTCGGAAGAGAACCCAGAAGCAGGCGAAGCTGCGGCTGAAGAAGCCCCGCAGGCCAGCGAAGACTGATAGCGAGAGTGGATGTGAGCAAGCGAGCCTTTAACTTCTGCGCCGGTCCTGCGGCGCTTCCCACCGAGGTGCTGGAGCGCGCCCGCGCCGAACTGCTGGATTGGCAGGGCAAGGGCCTGTCGGTCATGGAGATGAGCCACCGTAGCGACGACTACGTGGCCATCGCCGAGAAGGCCGAACAGGACCTGCGCGACCTGATGGGCGTGCCGTCGAACTACAAGGTGCTGTTCCTGCAGGGCGGCGCCAGCCAGCAGTTCGCCGAGATCCCGCTGAACCTGCTGCCCGAAGACGGCGTGGCGGACTACGTGGAAACCGGCATCTGGTCGAAGAAGGCCATCGAAGAGGCTCGCCGCTACGGCAACGTCAACGTGGTTGCCAGTGCGTCCAAGTACGACTACTTCGCCATCCCCGGGCAGAACGAGTGGAACCTGTCCAAGGACGCCGCCTACCTGCACTACGCGTCCAACGAGACCATCGGCGGCCTGGAATTCGACTGGATTCCGGAAGTCGGCGACGTCCCGCTGGTGGTGGACATGTCCTCGGACATCCTCTCCCGCCCGACCGACGTGTCGAAGTTCGGCCTGATCTACGCCGGCGCGCAGAAGAACATCGGACCAAGCGGCCTGGTCGTTGTCATCGTCCGCGAAGACCTGCTGGGCCGCGCCCGCAGCATCTGCCCGACCATGCTCAACTACAAGGTCGCCGCCGATAACGGCTCCATGTACAACACCCCGGCTACCTACTCCTGGTACCTCTCCGGTCTGGTCTTCGAGTGGCTGAAGGAGCAGGGCGGCGTCGATGCCATGGAGCAGCGCAACCGCGCCAAGAAGGACATGCTGTACGGCTTCATCGACAACAGCGACTTCTACACCAACCCGATGCAGCCCAGCGCCCGCTCCTGGATGAACGTGCCGTTCCGCCTGGCCGACGAGAAGCTCGACAAGGCCTTCCTCGAAGGCGCCGATGCGCGCGGCCTGCTCAACCTGAAAGGCCACCGTTCGGTGGGCGGCATGCGTGCCTCCATCTATAACGCCCTGGGCCTGGACGCCATCGAAGCCCTGGTTGGCTACATGGCCGAGTTCGAGAAGGAGCACGGCTGATGAGCGATGCTGACCAGCTCAAGGCTTTGCGCGTACGCATCGACAGCCTCGACGAGAAGATCCTCGAGCTGATCAGCGAACGCGCCCGCTGCGCCACCGATGTGGCGCGCGTGAAGATGGCCGCCCTGCCCGAAGGCGAGAAGCCGGTGTTCTACCGGCCCGAGCGCGAGGCGTGGGTGCTCAAGCACATCATGGAGCTGAACAAGGGCCCGCTGGACAACGAGGAAGTCGCTCGTCTGTTCCGCGAGATCATGTCCTCCTGCCTGGCCCTGGAACAGCCGCTGAAAGTGGCCTACCTCGGCCCGGAAGGCACCTTCACCCAGGCCGCGGCGCTCAAGCACTTCGGCCATGCGGTGATCAGCACGCCGATGGCGGCTATTGACGAAGTGTTCCGCGAAGTCGCCGCCGGTGCGGTGAACTTCGGCGTGGTGCCGGTGGAAAACTCCACCGAGGGTGCGGTCAACCACACCCTCGACAGCTTCCTCGAGCACGACATGGTGATCTGCGGCGAGGTGGAGCTGCGCATCCACCACCACCTGCTGGTGGGCGAGAACACCAAGACCAGCAACATCACCCGCATTTACTCCCACGCCCAGTCCCTGGCCCAGTGCCGCAAGTGGCTGGACGCGCACTACCCGAACGTCGAGCGCGTGGCGGTTTCCAGCAACGCCGACGCTGCCAAGCGGGTAAAGAGCGAGTGGAACAGCGCCGCGATTGCCGGCGACATGGCCGCCAGCCTGTATGGCCTGGACAAGCTGCACGAGAAGATCGAGGACCGCCCGGACAACTCCACGCGCTTCCTCATGATCGGCAACCAGGAAGTGCCGCCCACCGGCGACGACAAGACCTCCATCATCGTCTCCATGCGCAACAAGCCGGGCGCACTGCACGAGCTGCTGGTGCCGTTCCACAACAACGGCATCGACCTGACCCGCATCGAGACCCGCCCGTCGCGCAGCGGCAAGTGGACCTACGTGTTCTTCATCGACTTCGTCGGCCACCACAAGGATCCGCTGATCAAGGATGTGCTGGAGAAGATCAACAGCGAAGCCGTTGCCCTGAAGGTGCTGGGCTCGTACCCCAAGGCCGTGCTTTGACATGGAGCGAAACGCCCGTCGGCGGTCGCCAATGGTCGACTGTACGGGGCGCGCAAGGCTGATGGCCCAGCGCCCTGGCATGGTATGGCTGACAGGGCTGAGCGGCTCCGGCAAGTCGACGCTGGCCGAAGCTCTCGAACAGCGACTGCACGCCGCCGGGCGGCATACCTACCTGCTGGATGGCGACATCCTCCGTCAGGGGCTGAATCGGGATCTGGGGTTCAGTGCCGAAGACCGCAGCGAAAATATTCGCCGGGTTGGCGAGGTGGGTGCGCTGATGGTGGATGCCGGGCTTATCACCATCGCTGCATTCATCTCACCGTTCCGTGCGGACCGCGATCGAGTCCGCCAGCTGTTGCCGGAGCGCTTTATCGAGGTTCATGTCTCCACGCCGCTGGAAGTGTGTGAGGAGCGGGATCCCAAAGGGCTCTACCGCAAGGCGCGAGCCGGTGAACTCAAGGGGTTCACCGGCATAGATGCTCCGTTTGAGGCGCCGCTGGCCGCCGAAGTGAGCATCGATACCTCCGTGCTGTCGGTAGAGGAATCTGTCCACCGTATCTGCGATTACATGGCTGCCGCCGGTTACATCGGGTAAATCTGCGCGGTCCCAGTCGAGAGAGATGTCCATGAGCTGTGATTTCCTTGCCCTGGCCCAACCGGGCGTGCAGAAGCTTTCCCCCTACGTCCCCGGCAAGCCGGTCGATGAACTGGCCCGCGAGCTGAAGCTCGACCCCGCCGGCATCGTCAAGCTGGCCAGCAACGAGAACCCGCTGGGCCCGAGCCCGAAGGTCCTCGAGGCCATCCGTGCCGAACTGACCGAACTGACCCGCTATCCCGACGGTAACGGCTTCGAGCTGAAGTCCCGCCTCGCCGCTCGCTGCGGCGTAGAGACTGCGCAGGTCACCCTGGGCAACGGCTCCAACGATATTCTCGACCTGGTTGCCCGCGCCTACCTCGCGCCCGGCCTGAACGCCGTGTTCAGCCAGTACGCCTTCGCCGTCTACCCGATCTCCACCCAGGCCGTCGGTGCCCAGGGCAAGGTCGTGCCGGCGAAAGACTGGGGCCATGACCTGGAAGCCATGCTGGCGACCATCGACGCCAACACCCGCGTGGTCTTCATCGCCAACCCGAACAACCCCACCGGTACCTGGTTCGGCCCGGACGCGCTGGAGCGCTTCCTGTCGCAGGTTCCGGAAAGCGTCCTGGTGGTGCTCGACGAGGCGTACATCGAGTACGCCGAAGGCGAGGAGCTGCCGGACGGCCTGAAGTACCTGGCCCGCTACCCGAACCTGCTGGTCTCGCGCACCTTCTCCAAGGCCTACGGCCTGGCGTCGCTGCGCGTCGGCTACGCGATCTCCTCGGCGCAGGTCGCCGACGTGCTCAACCGCGTGCGCCAGCCGTTCAACGTCAACAGCCTGGCCCTGGCCGCCGCCTGCGCCGCGCTGGATGACGCGCAGTACCTGGCCGAAGGCAAGCGCATCAACGACGAAGGCATGGCTCAACTGGAAAGCGGCCTGCGCGCGCTGGACCTGCAATGGATCCCCTCCAAGGGCAACTTCATCGCCGTGGACCTCAAGCGCGATGCGGGCCCGGTCTACCAGGCCCTGCTCGCCGAGGGCGTGATCGTCCGTCCGGTGGGCGGCTACGGCATGCCGCAGCACCTGCGCATCTCCATCGGCCTGCCGACCGAGAACGCCCGCTTCCTTGACGCACTGGCCAAGGTGCTCGCCCGTGCCTGATGTCCATTCGCACAAGCTGCGCCGCCTGGTGGTGGTGGGGCTCGGCCTGATCGGTGGCTCCTTCGCCAAGGGTATCCGCGAGAAAGGCCTGTTCGAGGAAGTGGTCGGTGTCGACCGTGACCCGCAGACCCGTCGCCTGGCGGTGGAGCTGGGCGTGGTCGACCGCTGCGAGGAGAGCCTTGCCGTCGGTTGCCGCGACGCCGACGTGATCCAGCTCGCCGTGCCGATCCTGGCCATGGAGAAGGTCCTCGGCGAACTCGCGGGCCTCGACATCGGCAACGCGATTCTTACCGACGTCGGCAGCGCCAAGGGCAACGTGGTGCGCGCCGCGAAAGCAGTGTTCGGTGGCATGCCGGCGCGCTTCGTCCCTGGCCATCCCATCGCCGGTTCCGAGCAGAGCGGTGTGGAGGCGGCCAACGCGAAACTGTTCCGCCGTCATAAAGTCATCCTCACTCCACTGGATAATGCCGACGCGGATGCGATCCAGTGCGTCGAGAGCCTCTGGCGCGAGCTGGGTGCGGATGTCGAGCAGATGGCCGTCGAGCACCACGACGAAGTCCTCGCTGCCACCAGCCACCTGCCGCACCTGCTGGCCTTCACGCTGGTCGACTCGCTGGCCAAACGCAGCGAGAATCTGGAAATCTTCCGCTACGCCGCTGGCGGCTTCCGCGACTTCACGCGGATTGCCGGCAGCGACCCGGTGATGTGGCACGACATCTTCCTCGCCAACCGCGAGGCGGTGCTGCGCATCCTCGACGTATTCCGTGACGACCTCGATGATCTGCGCGAGGCCGTCGACAAAGGGGACGGGCAACAACTGATGGGCGTCTTTACCCGCGCCCGCGTTGCCCGCGAGCATTTCAGCAAAATCCTGGCCCGTCGGGCCTATGTGGACGCCATGCACAACAATGACCTGATTTTCCTGGCCCAGCCGGGTGGCCGCCTTTCCGGACGTGTTCGCGTACCGGGCGACAAGTCCATTTCCCACCGCTCGATCATGCTCGGCTCCCTCGCCGAAGGCACGACCGAGGTGCAAGGCTTCCTCGAGGGTGAAGATGCCCTCGCCACCATCCAGGCGTTCCGCGACATGGGCGTGGTCATCGAAGGCCCGCACCACGGCCGCGTGACCGTTCACGGCGTTGGCCTGCACGGCCTGAAGACTCCGCCTGGCCCGATCTACCTGGGCAACTCCGGCACCTCGATGCGTCTGCTAAGTGGTCTGCTCGCCGCCCAGCCGTTCGACACCACCCTGACCGGTGATGCCTCGCTGTCCAAGCGCCCGATGAACCGCGTCGCCAAACCGCTGCGTGAAATGGGGGCGGTGATCGAGACCGGCCCCGAAGGCCGTCCGCCGCTGACCATCCGTGGTGGCCAGAAACTCACCGGCATGCACTACGACATGCCGATGGCCAGCGCCCAGGTGAAGTCCTGCCTGCTGCTCGCCGGCCTCTATGCCGCTGGCGAAACCTCCACCACCGAGCCGGCCCCGACCCGCGACCATACCGAGCGCATGCTGCGCGGCTTCGGCTACCCGGTCGACGTCGAAGGCGCCACCGCCCGCGTCGAGTCCGGCCACAAGCTCAGCGCCACCTCCATCGAAGTGCCGGCCGATATCTCCTCGGCGGCCTTCTTCCTGGTCGCCGCGAGCATCGCCGAAGGTTCCGACCTGACCCTGGAGCACGTCGGTATCAACCCGACCCGCACCGGCGTCATCGACATCCTCAAGCTCATGGGCGCCGACATCACCCTGGAAAACCAGCGTGAAGTGGGTGGCGAGCCGGTTGCCGACATCCGCGTGCGTTCGGCGCAGCTTAAAGGCATCGATATCCCCGAAGACCTGGTGCCGCTGGCTATCGACGAATTCCCGGTACTCTTCGTTGCCGCCGCCAACGCGGAGGGCCGAACCGTGCTGCGCGGCGCGGAAGAGCTGCGGGTGAAGGAGTCCGACCGCATCCAGGTCATGGCCGACGGCCTGCTGGCCCTGGGGGTGAAGTGCGAGCCGACCCCGGACGGCATCATCATCGACGGCGGCAGCTACGGCGGCGGCGAAGTCTGGAGCCACGGCGACCATCGCATCGCCATGTCCTTCAGCGTGGCCTCCCTGCGCGCCGGCGCGCCGATCCGCATCCACGACTGTGCCAACGTCGCGACTTCCTTCCCGAACTTCCTCGGGCTGGCGTCCGGTGCAGGCATTCGTGTCGCCGAGGAGAAGAACTGATGAACGGAGAATGGCCGGTCCTCGCCATCGACGGCCCCAGCGGCTCGGGCAAGGGCACCGTCGCTGGTCTGCTGGCCAAGCGTCTGGGCTGGAACCTGCTGGACTCCGGTGCACTTTATCGCCTGCTGGCGTTCGCCGCCGGTAACCACGGCATCGACCTGACCAATGAGGAAGCCCTCAAGGTCCTCGCCGCGCACCTGGACGTGCAGTTCACCCACGCCAAGGGCGGGCAGGGCCAGCACATCATCCTCGAAGGCGAAGACGTCACCGACGTGATCCGTACCGAACAGGTCGGCGCCGGCGCCTCGCAGGTTGCCGCGCTGCCGGCGGTCCGCGATGCGCTGCTGCAACGCCAGCGTGCTTTCCTCGAAGCGCCAGGGCTGGTGGCCGATGGTCGCGACATGGGCACCGTGGTCTTCCCCAGCGCTCCGCTGAAGATTTTCCTCACCGCTTCCGCCGAGGAGCGCGCCCGTCGCCGCTACCTGCAACTCAAGGGCAAGGGCATCGACAGCGACCAGGCGCAACTGGCCGAGGAAATCAGCGCCCGTGACGAGCGCGACAGCCAGCGTGCCGTCGCCCCGCTCAAGCCTGCCGAAGGCGCCATCCTGGTGGACTCCACCTCGATGAGCATCGATGAGGTGGTGGAGAGCATCCTCGCCGAGGTTTCGCGGCTGGGTCTGGCCGACTAGTCGATCGGGAAACGAAAATCCCCGGCCATGCCGGGGATTTTTCTTTTCAGGTAAGGACGTCCGCAGGAGGGATCTGACGGGCGGTTCTCCCAATTCCCGAGGCTGGGCGAAAATGAAGAGGTGAGGCTGGAGCCGCGAAGAGCGTTGGAAACCGGGAGCGCCGATTGACGCAATCGGGATCCGTTGCTACCATTCCAGACCTTATATCGGGAGGGTTTTGCCCATATCGAGCGAAACGTTCCCTTAAAATCTGAATGTGGAGCATCCGTTTCGGCGGGTGCAACAGGGGGCCGGCGGGATACCAGTCTTGATCCCGCTGGCTTCTTTTTCATCACTTGACCGTGTCTGCTGGTGGCGCGGAATCGGGCTTACAAGCCTTTGACTACAGGTATAGACATGAGCGAAAGCTTCGCAGAACTCTTTGAAGAAAGTCTGAAATCCCTCGACATGCAGCCGGGTGCAATCATCACCGGCATCGTGGTCGACATCGATGGTGACTGGGTCACCGTCCATGCCGGTCTGAAATCCGAGGGCGTCATCCCGGTCGAGCAGTTCTACAACGAACAGGGCGAGCTGACCATCAATGTGGGTGACGAAGTCCACGTTGCGCTGGACGCGGTGGAAGATGGCTTTGGTGAAACCAAGCTGTCCCGCGAAAAAGCCAAGCGTGCCGAGAGCTGGATCGTTCTGGAAGCTGCTTTCTCTGCCGACGAAGTGGTCAAAGGCGTCATCAACGGCAAGGTCAAGGGTGGCTTCACCGTCGACGTCAACGGCATCCGTGCGTTCCTGCCGGGTTCGCTGGTCGACGTGCGTCCGGTGCGTGACACCACTCACCTGGAAGGCAAAGAGCTCGAGTTCAAGGTCATCAAGCTGGACCAGAAGCGCAACAACGTTGTCGTTTCCCGTCGCAGCGTCCTGGAAGCCGAAAACAGCGCCGAGCGCGAAGCTCTGCTGGAATCGCTGCAGGAAGGCCAGCAGGTCAAAGGTATCGTCAAGAACCTCACCGACTACGGTGCGTTCGTTGACCTGGGCGGCGTCGATGGTCTGCTGCACATCACCGACATGGCCTGGAAGCGTATCAAGCATCCGTCGGAAATCGTCAACGTTGGCGACGAGATCGATGTCAAGGTTCTGAAGTTCGACCGCGAGCGCAACCGCGTATCCCTGGGCCTGAAGCAACTGGGCGAAGACCCATGGGTTGCCATCAAAGCCCGTTACCCGGAAGGCACCCGCGTTACCGCGCGCGTCACCAACCTCACCGACTACGGCTGCTTCGCCGAGCTGGAAGAGGGCGTGGAAGGCCTGGTACACGTCTCCGAAATGGACTGGACCAACAAGAACATCCACCCGTCGAAAGTCGTTCAGGTTGGCGACGAAGTGGAAGTTCAGGTTCTGGACATCGACGAAGAGCGTCGTCGTATCTCCCTGGGCATCAAGCAGTGCAAGTCCAACCCGTGGGAAGACTTCTCTGGCCGCTTCAACAAGGGCGACAAGATCTCCGGCACCATCAAGTCGATCACCGATTTCGGTATCTTCATCGGCCTGGAAGGCGGCATCGACGGTCTGGTTCACCTGTCCGACATCTCCTGGAACGAAGTTGGCGAAGAAGCCGTTCGCCGCTTCAAGAAGGGCGACGAGCTGGAAACCGTCATCCTCTCCGTTGATCCGGAGCGTGAGCGCATCTCCCTGGGCATCAAGCAGCTGGAAGACGATCCGTTCTCCAACTACGCCTCGCTCAACGAGAAAGGCACCATCGTTCGCGGCACCGTGAAAGAAGTCGATGCCAAAGGCGCTGTCATCAGCCTGGGCGGCGAAATCGAAGGCGTTCTGAAAGCCTCCGAAATCAGCCGTGACCGCGTTGAAGACGCTCGCAACGTTCTGAAAGAAGGCGAAGAAGTCGAAGCCAAGATCATCAGCATCGACCGTAAGAGCCGCGTCATCTCCCTCTCCATCAAGTCGAAAGACGTTGATGACGAGAAGGATGCGATGAAAGAACTGCGCACCAAGCAAGACGTAGAAAACACTGGTCCGACCACCATCGGTGATCTGATCCGTGCTCAGATGGAGAACCAGGGCTAATCCCTGATTCACCATCCAAGGAAAAGGGCGACTTCGGTCGCCCTTTTTCGTTTCTGCCTTTCCTTGGGCGCGGGCGCGCAGTGCTTTCTCTACGTTGAGACTGGCGCTATGTTGCCTGCCCCGTTCCGGTCGCCTTTTCCATGCCTTACCTGCTATTTGTCACCGTCCTCTGGGCGTTCTCCTTCAGCCTGATCGGCGAGTACCTTGCCGGGCAGGTCGACAGCTATTTCGCCGTGCTGACCCGCGTGGTGCTGGCCGGCCTGGTGTTCCTGCCGTTGACCCGCTGGCGCGGCGTCGAACCGCGCTTCATCGCTGGCGTGATGCTGGCGGGCGCGCTGCAGTTCGGCATTACCTACGTCTGCCTGTACCAGAGCTTCCGCGTGCTGACGGTGCCGGAAGTATTGCTGTTCACTGTGCTGACCCCGCTGCACGTGGCGCTGATCGATGACGCACTGAACCGCCGCTTCAACGCCTGGGCGCTGCTGGCAGCCGCCGTGGCGGTGCTCGGCGCCGGGATCATTCGCTACGACGGCGTCAGCGGCGACTACATCCAGGGCTTCCTGCTGCTGCAACTGGCCAACGCGACTTTTGCCGCGGGGCAGGTGTTCTACAAGCACCTGGTGCAGCGCTATCCCTCGGATATCCCGCAGTACCGCCGCTTCGGTTACTTCTTCGTCGGCGCGCTGCTGATTGCGCTGCCGGGCTGGCTGCTCTTCGGCAACCCACAGAAGTTGCCAACCACCGACCTGCAATGGGGCGTGCTGGTGTGGATGGGCCTGCTGGCCACTGCGCTGGGGCAGTTCTGGTGGAACAAGGGCGGCACGCTGGTGGATGCCGGTACGCTCGCGGTGATGAACAATCTGCACGTACCGGTGGGGCTGCTGATCAACCTGCTGATCTGGAACGAAGCTGCCGACCTGCCGCGCCTGGCGCTGGGTGGTGTGGTGATCGTCGCGTCGCTGGGCGTCAACCGTTTCGGTCTGCGTCGTCAGAAGGAGCGCTTCGCATGAACATATCCGGACGTGGCGTAGCGCTGTCCCTGGCGTCTTCCGTGCTGTTCGTGACCCTGCCGGGTTACATCCACTCGCTGGAGCCGCTGACCAGCATCCAGGTGATCGCACACCGGGTCGTCTGGTCGATTCCCATGGTCCTGCTGCTGGTGCTGTTCACCCGCCAGGGTGGCGTGCTGCGCGACGCGGGCCGGCGCCTGCTGCGTGAACCGTGGCTGCTGGCGTGCTTCCCGCTGACGGCGGCGATGATGCTGATCCAGTGGGGCGTGTTCATCTGGGCGCCCATGGTCGGGCGTACGCTGGAGCTGTCGCTGGGCTATTTCCTGCTGCCGCTGACCATGGTGCTGTGCGGTCGGGTGTTCTACGGCGAACGCCTGACCACGCTGCAGGCCATCGCCGTTGCCTTCGCGCTGGCGGGCGTGCTGCACGAACTCTGGCTGACCCGCGCATTCTCCTGGTTCACCCTGATCACTGCGCTGGGCTATCCGCCGTACTTCATGCTGCGCCGCAAGATGGCGGTGGATTCGCTGTCGGGCTTCGTCTTCGAGATGATCGTGCTGCTGCCGTTCGCCCTGGCGGCCCTGTGGATAACCGATAGCGGCAAGGTGCTGGAGGAGGTGCCGCGCCTGTGGGTGCTGTTGCCGCTGCTGGGACTGATCAGCGCGCTGGCGTTCGGCGCGATGATGGCCGCCAGCCGGCTGCTACCCATGGGGCTGTTCGGGATTCTGAGCTACGTCGAGCCGGTGCTGCTGTTTGCCATTGCCGTGCTGTTCCTGGGCGAGGCGTTCAACCCGGCGCAGATCTGGACCTACGGGCCGATCTGGATCGCCGTGCTGCTGACCGGTTGGGATAGCGCGCGACTCCTGCGCCGACAGGCGCGTCGCGGCCTGTAAGCGCAGGGAGAGAGAGGAGGAGCGAGCGCTCTACCGCAAGGGGAGAGCGCTCGGCGTCAGTCGAAGCGACCGCCGACGTCAGCCTTGGCCAGGGTTTCCGGCAGGATGCGGCGGGCAGCGGTGTAGTGCTTCTTCCAGTAGTCGCCACCGAGGTCGGAAACGCGGACCTTCTGGCCGCGACGCGGCGCGTGGACGAACTGGTTGTCGCCGACGTAGATGCCGACATGGTCGACATTGCGGCGGTTGTGGATGCGGAAGAACACCAGGTCGCCGGGCTGCAGATCATCACGCGCCACTTTGGAGTTGCCGCGCATGCTGAACATCTGCTGCGCGGTACGCGGCAGGTCGACTTCGTCGACGTTCTGGAACACGTAGTTCACCAGGCCGCTGCAATCGAAGCCGCGCTTGGGTGACGTGCCGCCCCAGCGGTAAGGCGTACCGATCATGCTGTAGGCACGCTGGGTAACCTGGTGCGCCTCGCTCTTGGTCTGTTTGACCGGCTTGGCGTTGAAGGTCAGCAGGGCGCTGCCCTGGACCGGGACACGGAGATCAACCGGGGCGGGTTGATAGGTGCGCGTGATCTTGTAGGAGGCGGTAGCCTCGGTAGCGGCCAAAAAGGTCGCCAAGCCTATGGAAAGGCATGTCAAAAGGGTACTTCGCATTCGGCATGTCTTCTTGCTGGTTGATATCGCCCAGACTCCGCTGGATCGCCATTGTTGTCGGCGTGGTTTCCTTTGGTCCGCTCAAAAATTCCACGCATTCTGAACGACTTTTCATGACAGTTCGTACCGTCTGTCGATTCTGACTTTTCCCTTGTGACTTGCAGGGCGCTGCGTGACATGTGCTCCGACGCATCAGTCATGGCCTGACCTTATAGCCGGAAGCCCTATAAAACGGGGCTTTCCGCCTGGCGGCAGAAAACTGGCGGGGTACTAGCCAGAAGCCAGTCGCTTAAGGCTTCTTAAGGAAAAACCCGACGAAATGCAGGTATTTGAGCTGAACGAATCAGCCCAGATGGGCAAGCAGAGCGGGAAGCACCTGCTCGCGCAGCAGTGGGGCGAGGTTGTGCGGGTAGTCGCCGGCTGGGTCCAGCCAGGCGAGCTCTTCCAGCTCGGCGGCGGGCTGGACGGGGTGGGGCAGGGCGGCGAGGTAGACCTGCGCGTCCACGCGCATGTCCGGCTCGTTGGCGGCATTGGCCTGGAAGTGGCCGAGCGGCGTCAGTGCGGAGGCCGCCAGGTGCAGGTCGAGCTCTTCGCCCAGTTCGCGCAGCAGCGCCTGGACTGAAGTCTCTCCGGGCTCGTGCTTGCCGCCAGGCAGCATGAAGGCCTGGGTGCCACGCTTGCGTACCAGCAGCAGGCGTCCGGCTTCATCCAGCAGGCAGGCGGCGGCGATATGAATGGTCATGGCGAGGGCGTTTCCTTCAGAACCTGATAGCGCATCTGCACGATGCCGCTGGGGAAGCTGCGCTGCTCCAGCAGCTGCAAGCGTTGCTCGAGGCCGATGCTGAACAGGGGAATGCCAGCGCCGAGCAGGTGCGGAATGATGCTGACGATCACTTCGTCGAGCAAGCCTGCGGCGAGGAAATTGCCCGCCAGGCTGCCGCCACCCACCAGCCAGATGTGCTCGCAGCCGCGCTGTTCCAGTGAGGCGAGCGCGTCCACTGGTGTGTAGTGCTCCAGTTCCACCTGCGGCGCGGCCTTGGGCAGATGGTTGGAGCGGGTCATGACCAGCGCGGGCTTGTCCGGGTAGGGCCATTGGTCCTGCTTCAGGCAGAAAAGGTAGGTGGCGCGACCCATGAGCAGCCCGTCGATGCCGGCATAGAAGGCGTTGTAGCCGTGGTCGTCGGCTTCGCTGCCGTAGCCTTCGAGCCAGTCCACGCTGCCGTCGGGGCGGGCGATGTAGCCGTCGAGGCTGGCCGCCACGTAATAAATGAGAGTCGATGGCACCTGTATTCTCCTTTTTGTCAGGCCCATCAGAGCATGGCATCGCCTTAGGCGGGGCGCCGGTACGTTTGTCGGGTTATTGACGCGGCGGGTCGCGCACAGGGGCCATCGGCAATAATTCCAGCGCGCCGGCTCGGCAAACATTAAGCTATGCAGCTATTTGGTCTTTACGTGATATCGAGGTCTGCCTTGTTCTCCCAATTCGCCCTCCACGAACGCCTGCTCAAGGCGCTCGATTCGTTGTCCTTCACCGAGCCGACCCCGGTCCAGGCTGCGGCCATTCCGAAGGCCCTGGAGGGACGCGACCTGCGGGTGACGGCGCAGACCGGCAGCGGCAAGACCGCCGCCTTCCTGCTGCCGCTGCTGCATCGCCTGCTCGCCGAGGAGAAGCCCAAGAGCGGCGCCCGCGCGCTGATCCTGCTGCCGACCCGCGAGCTGGCCCAGCAGACCCTCAAGGAAGTCGAGCGCTTCGCCCAGTTCACCTACATCAAGGCCTGCCTGATCACCGGCGGCGAGGACTTCAAGGTGCAGGGTGCGCGTCTGCGCAAGAACCCGGAGATCATCATCGGCACCCCGGGTCGCCTGAACGAGCAGTTCAACGCCGGCAACCTGCCGCTGGGCGACGTTGAAGTGCTGATCCTCGACGAAGCCGACCGCATGCTCGACATGGGCTTCTCCGAGGACGTGCTCAAGCTCGCCGCACAGTGCCCGACCGAGCGCCAGACCCTGCTGTTCTCCGCCACCAGCGGCAGCGGCCTGCACGAGATGGTCGAGAAGGTCCTGCGCGAGCCTGAGGTCCTGCAGCTCAACCGCGTCAGCGAGCTGAACGAGGACGTCAGCCAGCAGGTGATCCTGACCGACCACGTTGGCCACAAGGAGCAGCTGCTGCAGTGGTTGCTGACCAACGAGACCTACGAGAAGGCCATCGTCTTCACCAACACCCGCGTTGCCGCCGACCGTCTGACCGGCCGCCTGATCGCCGCTGGCCACAAGGTCTTCGTGCTGCACGGCGAGAAGGACCAGAAGGATCGCAAGCTGGCCATCGAGCGACTGAAGCAGGGTGCGGTGAAGATCCTCGTCGCCACTGATGTGGCCGCACGCGGTCTGGACGTCGACGGCCTGGACCTGGTGATCAACTTCGACATCCCGCGTCGCGGCGATGAGTACGTGCACCGCATCGGCCGTACCGGGCGCGCAGGCACCGCGGGCGCGGCGATCTCGCTGGTGGGCCATGGCGACTGGAACCTGATGTCGAGCATCGAGCGCTACCTCAAGCTGCGCTTCGAACTGCGTGTCATCAATGAGCTGAAGGCCACCTACAAGGGGCCGAAGAAGGTCAAGGCTTCCGGCAAGGCCGCTGGCACCAAGAAGAAAAAGGACGATGCGAAGAAGGCCGGTGGCAAGGCGGCGGCGAAGAAGAAGCCCGCTGCCAAGCGCAAGGTTGGCCCGTCCAAGGTCGTGAGCCAGGACGGCCTGGCGCCGCTCAAGCGCAAGAAGCCTGCTGCGGAATAAGTCTTTCGCGTCACCCCGAACGCCTCCCCTGACCGGGAGGCGTTTTTGTTTGTGCGCCGCTAGCCCAGCGTCTCCGGCGGCGGCTCATAGCTGCCCGACTCGTAGCTCACCCCGTGGCGGATCACCGGCGGCGCGTCGCCCACGTGCAGGCTGGTGACGTTGTCGATGATGGTCTTGTCCTCCAGGGTCAGGCGATCGAGCATGCGCAGGTGGCCGATCCAGTTGTCCACCAGAAACAGCTCCTGCCAGACCTCAGGGTTGCTGACGTCCCGGTACAGCGCCCAGCGCTCCGCGCCGTTGCGCAGGCGCAGGCGCCGCAGGGGTTTGGCGGAGCGGACGAAGTCACGGGTGCGCTCGGCGGGAATCCGGTATTCGATGGAGACCAGCACCGAGCCGCGCTCGGGGTTGAACACGAAGGTTGGCTGTCCCGGCACGCCGCCCGGTGCGCGGGCAATGCTGGTCGAATCGAGCTCCGGCAGCCGGGAGTTGTAGAGCAGCGCCACCGAAACCAGCAGCAGGCAGCCGGCGGCGATCAGCGCGCCCTGCACGCCCATGGTTTCGGCGAAATGCCCCCAGAGGAAGGAGCCTGCCGCCAGGCCGCCGTAGATCGCGGTCTGGTACAGCGCCAGGGCGCGGGCCTTGACCCAGTCGGGCACGAGGATCTGCACGGCGGAGTTGTACGTGGCCACTGCCGCGATCCAGCAGGCGCCGCCCAGCACCAGCGCGGGGAAGATCACCCAGAGGTTGTCGACCCAGCCGAGAATGAGCATGACCACGGCGAGCGTGGCGGCGGCGAAGCTGATCAACCGGCTGCTGCCCAGCCACTGCCGCGCCTTGCTCACCATGGTGCTGGCGACGATGGCGCCCAGGCCCAGGGCGCCGAGCATGTAGCCGTACACCGAGGCGCTGCCGTCCGGGTTGCGGTGCGCCAGCAGCGGCAGCAATGCCCAGACGGCGCTGGCGGAGAGACCGAACACCGCCGAACGCAGCATCACCAGGCGGGTGACGCTGGAGTACTGGGTGAAGCGCAGCGCAGCGATCACGCCTTCGAAGATGTGCTCGGGCGGCAGGGTGCGCTTGGGCACGTCGCGGCGCCATTGCCAGATCGCCCAGATCAGCGCGGCGTAGCACAGGCAGTTGAACAGGAATACCCAGGAGGCCCCGGTGGCCGACAGCAGCAGGCCCCCGATGGCCGGGCCGACGGCGCGGGCGACGTTGTAGTTGACGCTGTTGAGCAACACCGCATCGCCGAGCATGCGCGGCGGCACCTGCTCGTTCACCGCCGCCTGCCAGGCCGGAATGGTGATCGAGCTGCCCAGTGACAGCCAGAGGATCGACACGATCAGCATCAGCGGGTCGAGGTAGCCCATGAACGCCAGCACCGTCACCAGCGCGGCGCCGGAGAGTTCCACCGTCAGGCCGACCAGCATGATCTTGCGGCGGTCGTGGTTGTCGGCCAGCACGCCGGACATGATCGACAGCAGCACCAGCGGCAGCGCCGAGGCGACCTGGATCATCGCCACCATCAGCGGGCTGGCATGGGCCTCCGTGACCACCCAGGCGGCGGCAACCGATTGCGCCCAGGTGCCCAGGTTGGCGAACAGGTTGCAGATCCAGATGATGCGGAACGCGGCGATGCTGAAGGGGGCGAGGACGCCGCTGCGGGGTTCGGCTGGATCGGGCTTGAGGGGAAGGTCTTGCTTGGGTGAAACGGACTGCAGCATGGGGACGCCCTTATTTCGAGTGGCCGGCACGCGCGCGCAACCGGTGCCTTTCCATGCCGGGCAAGTGTAGTGGCTGGGACGGTTCGTGCCATTGATGATGGTCAGCGATGGCGTTATCGGTGACACGCGCTGGCAAGCTTCGACAGTGCCGGAGTGGCTCTGGATTGTTAGGCTGCGTCGGAATTTTCCGCATTGCACTGGCAAATAACTGCACTGGCAAATAAGAGCGAAGAGCCGATGAAGCGACTTTCCATCTGTCTGCCCACCTGCCTGCTGGCGGGCCTGCTGGCCCTGCCGCAAAGCCTCTGGGCCTGGTCCAATCACACCCTGGGCAGCTACATCGCCCTGCAACAATTGCCGGCGCTCGCCCAGGCGCCGGATGTCGAGGTCGAGCCGCTGGAGAGCTTCGTCAGCCAGCAGCGCGCCGGCCTGGTGCAACTGCTGGACGAGCAGGAGGCCTATGCCCGCGAGCGCTTCCGCCAGTACCCGCCGCGCCCGGACGATCTGCGCCTGACCGAGGACAGTCGCGACGACCTGCGCAAGGCCTTCCTCATGGCGCTGCGCCTGAACCCCGAGATCAAGCTGGCCCCCGCCGTGCAGCCACCGCCGGGGGGCGAGCCGCCGAGCGATTTGTTGCAGAAGCATGCGGCCCTGCAGCCGGCGGACGTGCTGGTGTTCCGCGACCTGTCGGGCTGGAACCAGTGGCGCTTCGTGCAGTTGCAGGCGGGGGAGAAGATTCCTGCGCTGGACGTGCTGGCCAGCGCCGCCGATGAGCCGGACTTCGGCCACGACATCAACCTGTTCAGCGACAACCCCGGCGAGGCCGGCCAGCGTTACGGTTTCGGCACCCAGCCGTTCGGCGACCCGCGTTACGAGTTCAGCTCCCAGGCGCCGTTCCACATGGGCTTCTACCACGAGGACGCGGTCATCTACGCCGGTGCACCGTACCTGGAGCGCAACTGGCCGGAGTGGCGTGCCTACCAGTTCTACGGCCTGGCGCGCTTCGCCTTCGACAAGGGCCATCCGTACTGGGGCTACCGTTTCCTCGGCTGGGCGATGCACTACATCCAGGACATGACCCAGCCCTACCACTCGACGCCGCTGCCGGGCGAGACCACTACCAGCATGCTGTGGACGGCGGGCAAGTCCATCGCCGGTTTCGATGCCGACAAGCAGGCGGCGATCCAGCGCGTGGCGGACCGGCATACGGGTGTTGAGCGTTATCAGGTGGACTGGCTGCGCGAGATGCTGCGCCTGGGTGGGCAGTCGCCGTTGTTGGCGGCCTATGCGGATGTCAGCACGGATGGCACTTATCCGCCGTATTCGACCCAGTACCTGCGCGAGGTCGTGGCGAGCGAGTCCCATGCCCATGCGGCGGCGTTCGATGCGGCGATCGGCCATTGGCTGGAAAACGAGAAGGCGCCGGCGGGGGATTTCAGCGCGGGGAACTCACCGGAACCGTTCCGCCACGATGAGGCGTTGGATGAGCAGATTCTACAGTTGATCCGGCACTTCGGAGCGCACAGTCGCAACATCGCGAAGGCGGCCCTGCAGCCGTAAGGAAGAGGGTTGGCATTCCCGCCGGGCTGCGTGGGCCGCGGCGGGAGTGCGCAAGTCGCTTAGCCGCCGGAGCAGCCGTTGCCCCACACCTGGTATTCGACGGTGTGGCGCTGACCGTTGGAGTCGTCGTAGGTCATGCGTGCCGGCACGATGCCGCATTCGTTGGATACGTCGGTGGTCGAGATGACGTGGGCGACGTCCAGTTTCATGTCGTAGGTGTACTGCTCCACGGCCGCGCTTGGCGCCTGGTCGGCGGCGTTCACCTGCTCGGCGAGGGCGAGCGAAGAGAAGCCCAGCATGGCCAGGATGACTACAGCTTTCATGAATTTACCTGCCTTGTTCCCGGAGTCCGGACGTGACGGGTCCGTGACGTTCAGCTCATGGCTGCATCGGGAAGCGTTGGGGAATGATGATGGGTCTTGGGTGGTGTTGCGGCGCGCGCTGTAACAGCACGGAAATAATAGGATTTGCCTGACCTGAGTCATATATCCAGGCGCCAACAAGACTTCGTACTCAGAGGCAACAATCCAGGCGTGGCGCGGGTTTCAGGGGTGCTGTTGTGGCGGGATGCCGCAGATTTCGGCATTTGCAGGAGTGACATCGCGGCGCCGGGGCTTCCCCCTCACCCCAGCCCTCTCCCGGAGGGAGAGGGAGCTGATCGTGCCAGCTGACACTGTGGTGTCATCCTGCACGAACGGTCCCCTCTCCCGCTTGCGGGAGAGGGTTAGGGTGAGGGGCTTTGGATCTTCTGAGAGTGCGCCTATGGCGCGAACCTGCAGGAGTCAATCGCGCAGCGGCGACTGCGGGTCGAGCAGCGAAGTGCGGATGAAGTGCAGGTAGCTGCACACCCGGCGCAGGGGCGATGAGTCGAAGTGCGGCGGGCGGCGATCATCCGTGGTGCGCGTGGCATGGATGGCGTGTTCCACTGCCGCCAGGGCGCGCTGGCGGTTGCTCTCGCTGGGCTGGATGAACAGCCGGATCAGCGCCCGGCCCAGCGCGCGGATCGCCCGGCGCCAGGGCATGCGCTCGGCGTACCAGGGCTCCTTCGGCAGGGCGGCCTGCTCGCGGCGCAGCTCGATGATCGACAGGCCGATCTCCTGCACCTGGAAGGTCCAGCGCAGCAGCCGGCGCTGCACGTCCGGGCGGCCTGTGGATAACCCGTAGGCCTGGTTCAGCAGGTCGCGGGTACCGCTTTCGAAATTCGACGACAGCCCCTTCAGCGGCTCGCTGATCACCTGCACCACGCGCAGGCGCAGCTCGGCTTCCAGGCGCTCCCACAGCCACGGCCGGTTCGGCGGCAGGATGACGATGGCCGCGACCACGGCCATGCCCATCGACAGCAGCATCGCCAGGTATTCGTTGATGAAGGTGTAGGCGTCGTAACGCGCCACGTTGGCCGGCAGCGAGGCGATGCAGAACCACACCAGCAGGCCCACGCCGTAGCCGCTCCACTTGGGCCGGGTGATCAGGAAGGCGCCCAGGGCGAATACCGGCGAGAGTACGAAGCACAGCAGCGGGAAGCCGTCGATGTGCGGCAGCACGCGGAAGGTCAGGATGAAGCCGAGCGTGGCGCCGAGCAGCGTGCCAAGGGTCAGTTGCAGCGATAGCCGCTTGGGATTCGGCGAGGCGGAGGAGAGCGCGGCGATCAGCACCGAGGTCAGCGCGAAGGTGGCTCCGCTCAGCCAGGAGGTCTCGATCCAGAATACCCCGCCGACTATCACCAGCAGCGCACAACGGAACCCTGCGACGGCGGCGGCGAGGGCGTTGGCCTTGGGTGTGAAGCGCTCCTTCCACTGCTCACGCTCGTGCTTGTGCGCGGCGAGCGAGGCGTGGGTCTGGGCGTAGTTGTGCATATCGTCGGCGAAGCGGTAGAGCAGTTCGGCGGCCGTCTCGAAATCCAGCTGGTCGGCTTCCCGCGGGCAGGTGTGGCCGAGGTTGGCGCGGGCTTCGCGGATGCGGGGCATGAGGTGATGTTTGCAGAGTTCGAGTTGCACGCTCAGGCGCTCGGCATCCGCTTCGCTGAGCGGCCGGCCGTGCCAGCTGGCGAGCAGCTCGCTGACATCGATCAGGCACGGCATCAGCACTTCCAGCACGTTGCTGGCCTGGCGTTCGCGCAGGCGGTCGAGCAGCCGCTGCAGCGCGTGGAAGCGTGTGGTCAGTTGCATGAACTCGCTGTTCAGCCGCGCCAGGCGGCCGCTGCGCAGACGCATGTGCGGGTCTTCGAAGGCAGTGACGTTGCGCAGGCTTTCCAGACCCACCACTTCGGCGGCGATGCGCGCACTGGCCTGCTCGAAGCGCTCGCGCTCCAGCGTGCCGTTGAGGCCCGCGCTGGCGAGGCCGGCGAAGTCGCCGAAGCGGGTGTTCAGCGCGTTGCGCAGGGCGGCGGTGCTGGTCTGCGGCAGGACCACGGCGCTGATCACGCCGGTGCAGAGAATCCCCAGGGTGATCTCGATCACCCGCCACAGCGCCTGCATGAAGGCGCCCTCGGGGTGCAGGGTGGCGGGGATGCCGATCATCACCGCGGTGTAGCCGGCAAGCAGGCAGGCATAGGCGCGGAAGTCGCGGTAACGCGCCGCGCCCGCAGTGCACAGGCCGACCCAGATCGCCACGCAGAGCAGGAACAGCACGCGCTCCTGGGCGAACAGGGCAATGAAGGTAACCATCACCGTGAGCCCGGCCAGCGTACCGAGGATGCGGTAGAAACTCTTCGCCAGCACCTGGCCGCTCTGCGGCTGCAGCACGATGAAGGCGCTCACCAGCACGGTGTTGGGCTGCGGCAGCTCCAGGCGGTAGGCCAGCCATAGCGCGGTGAAGGCGGTGATCAGCGTCTTGAGGATGAACATCCAGGTAACGCCGTCGGTGTGCGCCCAGTCGGACAGGGCGAAGCGCACCGCGGCGGCCTTGGGCAGGCGCACGGACAGACTGCTCATCGGGGTTATCTCGGCAGGCGGTGGTCGGGCTTTTCTTGGCAGGCGGCGGACGGGTTTGGACAACCCTGTAGTTCTGAGGCCGAGCGAAGGGGTGGCAGCACGTTGCACGAAAGGCGGAGCACGGGTGCGAATCCTGGGGTGTCGCGGCGGGCCGCGTTGGGGAGGGCGATTCTAGAAGTGCGCCGGGGGGCAGGATAAGCTGACGGTTGGATGAATTATTGTTGCCTGAAAGGACAATAATCCCGTCGCGGCAGGTGTGCGACAATTCGCCGCCTGTCATGAGTCTGTAACAAGGCGTTGCTCGCCCGAGCGCCGTTGCAGAGGCCGCCCGCCGTGGCGTGGACAGGCTCTTTTGGAGAAATGATGGACCTGCTGCACAACATGCGTGCCTTTGTCTGTGTCGCCGAGACCGGCAGCTTCACCGCCGCTGCCCAGCGCATGGACCTCACCACCGCCTACGTCTCGCGGACGGTGGCCAAGCTCGAAGCACACCTGCGCACCCGCCTGCTGCACCGAACCACCCGCCGCATCGCCCTCACCGAAGCCGGCCAGCGCTACCTGCAGCGCTGCCAGCAGATCCTCGGCTACATCGAGGAAGCCGAGGCCGAGGCCGGCGATGCCCACGCCCGGCCGCACGGCAAGGTGAAGGTGCACGCCATGACCGGCATCGGTCAGCACTACCTGATCCGCGCGATCTCGCAGTACTGCGAGATCTACCCGGAGGTCACCTTCGACCTGACCCTGGCCAACCGCATCACCGACATCCTCGACGAGGGCTACGACATCTCCGTGGTCATCGCCCAGGAGTTGCCTGATTCGGGCTTCGTCTCCAAGCGCATAGGCAAGACCTACAGCGTGCTCTGCGCGTCGCCCGACTATGTGGCGCGCCATGGCCTGCCCAAGCAACTCGGCGAGCTGACCGATCACCGTTGCCTGCGCCTGGTGAACTCGGTGATGTCGCTGGACAAGTGGCTGTTCGACGGCCCCGACGGCCAGGAAATGGTCGGCATCAACCAGACGCATTTCCAGGTCAACACCGCTGACGCCATGACCGAGGCGGTACGTGCCGGCATGGGTATCGGCGCGCTGCCGGTGTACTCCGCTGTGCAGGGCCTGAAGGACGGCAGCCTGGTGCGCGTGCTGCCCGACTACAGCCTGTTCCACCTCAACGTCTATGCGCTGTATCCGTCGCGCCAGTACCTCGACGCGAAGATTCGCACCTGGGTGGAGTTCCTCCGTGATTGCGTGCCCGGCATGCTCGAGGAGCACGAACGGATGATGCTCGAGCATCGCACCCAAGTGCCCGGCTGACGCGCCATTCCGCTGTCCTGAGCCTTTGAACCTCACCGCGCCCGGCATCTGCCGGGCGCGTTTTTTCGTACCTTGCGTTCCGCTGTGTCGAACGCCGCTTTGGGAAAAGACGAATTCTCCGAACGCGACTATTTGCGTCAGTCTCATTGCGAGCCTGTCGCCAGGCTCACCTCGCAAGCACAAGAACAAATTGAGGGTGACGCGATGTTTACAACCATGGGGCGGGCGTTGCTCGCCGTCCTGGCGTTGGCCTGCGCTTCTGCCAGTCAGGCTGCCGATGAACCGCCGGCTGCCAATGAGCCGATAGTGATCAAGTTCGCCCACGTGGTCGCGGAGAACACGCCCAAGGGGCAGGGCGCGCTGATGTTCAAGCGCCTGGCCGAGGAGCGCCTGCCCGGCCGGGTGCGCGTGGAGGTCTACCCGAACTCCTCGCTGTACGGCGACGGCAAGGAAATGGAAGCGCTGCTGCTGGGTGACGTGCAGATGCTCGCGCCGTCACTGGCCAAGTTCGAGCAGTACACCCGCAAGGTACAGATCTTCGACCTGCCGTTCCTCTTCGACGACATCGACGCCGTCGACAACTTCCAGCGCAGCCCGCAGGGCCAGAGCCTGCTGACCAGCATGCAGGGCAAGGGCATCCTCGGCCTCGCCTACTGGCACAACGGGATGAAGCAGCTGTCCGCCAACCGCCTGCTGCTCGAGCCGGGCGATGCGCGCGGACTGAAGTTCCGCGTGCAGGCCTCCGACGTGCTCAACGAACAGTTCCGCGAGCTGCGTGCGATCTCCCGCAAGATGTCCTTCGCCGAGGTCTACCAGGGCCTGCAGACCGGCGTGGTGAATGGCACCGAGAACACCTGGTCGAACTACGAGAGCCAGAAGGTCAACGAGGTGCAGAAGTACTTCACCGAGTCCAACCACGGCCTGGTGGACTACATGGTGATCACCAACGCGACGTTCTGGAACGGCCTGCCGCCGGACCTGCGCGCCGAGCTGGAAAGGATCATGGCCGAGGTCACCGTGAAGGTGAACCAGGAAGCCGAGCGGCTGAACCGCGACGCCCGCCAGCGCATCCTCGCCAGCGGCACCAGCGAGATCCACCCGCTCACCGCGCAGCAGCGCGCCGACTGGCGCGAGGCGATGCAGCCGGTGTGGCAGAAATTCCGCGACAACGTCGGCGCCGATTTCCTCCAGGCCGCCGAAGCCTCCAACCGTCCCCATTGATCCTCCCGGCCCCGCCGGCTGGCGGGGCTGTGTGCGGATGTTCCGTTGTGGAGAACTTTCGATGAACCGACTCGTGCGCGTCTGGAACCACTTCGAGGAAGGCGCCATCGCCTTCCTGCTGGCGGCCATGACGCTGGTGACCTTCGTCTACGTGGTGATGACCAACGTCTTCACCCTGTTCTATGACCTGGGCGACCGCCTGCCATCGTTGCAGGGGCCGCTCTACGCCATCGGCGATGCGATTCTCGGCGTCGCCCAGGACATGTCCTGGAGCAACGCGCTGACCAAGGCGCTGTTCGGCTGGCTGATCTTCTTCGGCATCGCCTATGGCGTGCGCACCGCCGGCCACCTGGGCGTGGACGCGCTGGTGCGGCTGGCGCCGCGCCCGGTACAGCGCTGCATCGGCGTGCTCGCCTGCCTCTGCTGCCTGGGCTACGCCGGGCTGTTCATGGTCGCCAGTTTCGACTGGGTGAAGACCTTGTTCATCGCCGGCATCGGTGCGGAAGACCTCGACCATTTCGGCATCCTCCAGGCCTACATCGCGGTGATCGTGCCCATCGGCTTCGGCCTGGTGGTCCTGCGCTACCTGGAAATCCTCGTCAACCTGTTGCGCGGCCGCCAGCTCGGCCTGGGCCTCGCCGACGAGGCCGCGGAAGCGTCGAAGCTGGCCGGTGAAGAAGCTGCGGAGAGCCGTCCATGACCGTGATGATCCTGTTCCTCCTGCTCTTCGTCTTCATGTTCATCGGCGTGCCCATCGCCATTTCCCTGGGCCTGTCCGGTGCGTTGACGATCCTGCTGTTCAGCCCTGACTCGGTACGTTCGCTGGCGATCAAGCTGTTCGAGACCTCCGAGGCCTACACGCTGCTGGCGATCCCGTTCTTCCTGCTTTCCGGCGCCTTCATGACCACCGGCGGCGTGGCCCGCCGGCTGATCGACTTCGCCAATGCCTGCGTCGGCCACATCCGTGGCGGCCTGGCGATCGCGGCGGTGCTGGCCTGCATGCTGTTCGCCGCGCTGTCGGGTTCCTCGCCGGCGACCGTGGCGGCGGTGGGCTCGATTGCCGTGGCCGGCATGGTGCGTTCGGGCTACCCGCGCGAGTTCGGCGCCGGGATCATCTGCAACGCCGGCACCCTGGGCATCCTGATCCCGCCGTCGATCGTCATGGTGGTGTATTCCGCCGCCACCGAGACCTCGGTGGGCAAGCTGTTCGTCGCCGGCGTGGTGCCGGGCCTGCTGCTGGGCGTGATCCTGATGGTGGTGATCTATATCGTCGCGCGGGTGAAGAAGCTGCCGGCGCAACCGCGCGCCAGCCTGCGCGAATGGCTGTCCGCCGCACGCCGGGCGATCTGGGGCCTGTTGCTGCTGGTGATCATCCTCGGCGGCATCTACTCCGGGCTGTTCACGCCTACCGAGGCGGCGGCGGTGGCGGCCGTCTACTCGGCCTTCGTCGCGCTGTTCGTCTACAAGGACATGCGCCTGCGCGACTGCCCCAAGGTGCTGGTGGACTCCGGGCGGCTGAGCATCATGCTGATGTTCATCATCGCCAACGCCATGCTCTTCGCCCACGTGCTGACCACCGAGCAGATTCCCCAGCAGATCACCGAGTGGGTGATGCAGGAGGGGCTGACGCCGATCGGCTTCCTGCTGATGGTCAACGTGGTGCTGCTGGTGGCCGGCAGCTTCATGGAGCCCTCGGCCATCGTGCTGATCCTGGCGCCGATCTTCTTCCCCATCGCCATGCGCCTGGGGATCGACCCGATCCACCTCGGCATCGTCATGGTGGTGAACATGGAGATCGGTCTGGTGCACCCGCCGGTGGGGCTCAACCTGTTCGTCACCTCGGCGGTCACCGGCCTGCCGCTGGGCTCGACCATCCGCGCGGCACTGCCGTGGCTGATGATCCTGCTGCTGTTCCTGATCCTGGTGACCTACGTGCCCTACATCTCGCTGGCGCTGCCCCACGCCCTTGGCATGTGACAGGTTGTCGCGGCCCCATGAGTCCGTTGTCAAAACAACGGCTTATGGGGCTCATCACTAAGACTAAGGATTGGTAAGACCATGGTCGTATGGTTCGGGAGAGGGTGTCGCCGTTACAACTTAGGGCAACAAAAACAACACTCTTCACCGAGGTAGAACGCCATGACAGCGGCATCCGTGTACCCCGTGCGTCCCGAAGTGGCCGCGACCACTCTGACCGACGAGGCCACCTACAAGAAGCTGTACCAGCAGTCGGTGGTCAACCCCGACGGCTTCTGGCGCGAACAGGCCCAGCGCATCGACTGGATCAAGCCGTTCACCAAGGTCAAGCAGACCTCCTTCGACGATCACCACGTGGACATCAAGTGGTTCGCCGATGGCACCCTGAACCTCTCCTACAACTGCCTCGACCGCCACCTGGCCGAGCGCGGCGACCAGCTCGCCATCATCTGGGAAGGCGACGATCCTTCCGAGCACCGTGAAATCACCTACCGCGAGCTGCACGAGCAGGTCTGCAAGTTCGCCAACGCCCTGCGCGGCCAGGACGTGCACCGTGGCGACGTGGTGACCATCTACATGCCGATGATCCCGGAAGCCGTGGTCGCCATGCTGGCCTGCGCCCGCATCGGTGCGATCCATTCCGTGGTGTTCGGCGGCTTCTCCCCCGAAGCCCTGGCCGGCCGCATCATCGACTGCCGTTCCAAGGTGGTGATCACTGCCGACGAAGGTCTGCGCGGCGGCAAGAAGACCCCGCTCAAGGCCAACGTCGACGACGCCCTGACCAACCCGGAAACCAACAGCGTGCAGAAGATCATCGTCTGCAAGCGCACCGGTTCGGACATCAAGTGGAACCAGCACCGCGACGTGTGGTTCGAGGACCTGATGAAGGTCGCCGGCTCCACCTGCGCACCGAAGGAAATGGGCGCCGAGGACCCGCTGTTCATCCTCTACACCTCCGGCTCCACCGGCAAGCCCAAGGGCGTGCTGCACACCACCGGCGGCTACCTGGTCTACGCCTCGCTGACCCATGAGCGGGTGTTCGACTACCGCCCGGGTGAAGTCTTCTGGTGCACCGCCGACATCGGCTGGGTCACCGGCCACACCTACGTCGTCTACGGCCCGCTGGCCAATGGCGCGACCACCGTGCTGTTCGAGGGCGTGCCGAACTACCCGGACATCTCCCGCGTCGCCAAGATCGTCGACAAGCACAAGGTCAACATCCTCTACACCGCTCCGACTGCGATCCGCGCCATGATGGCCGAGGGCAAGGCCGCGGTCGAAGGCGCCGACGGCTCCAGCCTGCGCCTGCTGGGTTCGGTGGGCGAGCCGATCAACCCGGAAGCCTGGCAGTGGTACTACGAGACCGTTGGCCAGTCGCGCTGCCCGATCGTCGACACCTGGTGGCAGACCGAAACCGGCGCCTGCCTGATGACTCCGCTGCCGGGCGCCCACGGCCTGAAGCCGGGCTCCGCTGCCAAGCCGTTCTTCGGCGTGGTGCCGGCGCTGGTGGACAACCTGGGCAACATCCTGGAAGGGGCCACCGAGGGCAACCTGGTGATCCTGGATTCCTGGCCGGGCCAGGCGCGCACCCTGTACGGCGACCACGACCGCTACGTGGACACCTACTTCAAGACCTTCAAGGGCATGTACTTCACCGGCGACGGCGCCCGTCGCGACGAAGACGGCTACTACTGGATCACCGGCCGCGTGGATGACGTGCTCAACGTCTCCGGTCACCGGATGGGCACCGCCGAGATCGAGAGCGCCCTGGTTGCACACCCGAAAGTGGCCGAGGCCGCGGTGGTTGGCGTACCGCATGACATCAAGGGGCAGGGCATCTATGTCTACGTCACCCTGAATGCCGGCGAGGAAAGCAACGAGCAACTGCGCCAGGAACTGCGTGCCTGGGTGCGCAAGGAAATCGGTCCGATCGCCACCCCGGATGTGATCCAGTGGGCGCCCGGCCTGCCGAAGACCCGCTCGGGCAAGATCATGCGCCGCATCCTGCGCAAGATCGCCACGGCCGAGTACGACACCCTGGGTGACATCTCCACCCTGGCCGATCCGGGTGTGGTGCAGCACTTGATCGACACGCACCAGGCCATGCGCGCAGCCTGATCCGCCGCCCGATGAAAAACGCCCCGCTTGCCGGGGCGTTTTTCATTTCTGCGCCTTTACTGGATGCAAGCCGTGGCGGAGCTCGAACGTAGGATGGTGTGGAGCGCAGCGATACCCATCAATTCCGGAACGGATCTGGCAGACCGTAGGGCGCATACCGCGTCAGCGTTATCCGCCACCGTGGCATCGGCGGATAACCCGTTCCGGGTTATGCACCCTACGCACAGGATGCCTTCAGTGCCGATTTAGACTTGAGCGGCTGGTCCTACAGTGTGTTTCCCTCCCACCGGTAACATTTCCCTGCGACAAAATGAGGCGCCAGGAAACATTTCGCACAGCTTCGGTGCGTCTTTTCTGTCCGTGCGGAATGAGTCAATATCGCGCACCCCGCGCAGGGACTGAGGCCTGGTATTTATGGCCCAATTACTGCAGGTAAATTGGGTTTTACTACTCGCTTTCAGATCACGTAAAATCCGCGCCGTCAAGCCGCCGGGGCTCTGTCTCCAGCGCTTCTATAATTACTTGTCGCATTGAAGAAATAACCGCTCCGGGGCTGTCGCTAGAATGCCGCTCACCCCGGTAGGCGCGCTTTTCACAAGAATCGCGCCGGCAATGCGCAGACGAACAATAACCTTCACTTCTGCACGGGCAGCCTGGGCCAACCCCTTTCTCCTGCCAATCGAAGTCCTACCCTCGAAGGAGTTACTGATGAAGAAGTTTGCACTTCTCGGTGCGCTGGCCCTGTCCGCGCTTTCCCTGGTTGCCCACGCTGACGACAAGCCGGTCCGCATCGGCATCGAAGCCGGCTATCCGCCTTTCTCCTTCAAGACTCCCGACGGCAAGCTCGCCGGTTTCGACGTGGATATCGGCAACGCCCTGTGCGAAGAGATGAAGGTCAAATGTACCTGGGTCGAGCAGGAGTTCGACGGCCTGATCCCGGCACTGAAGGTTCGCAAGATCGACGCCATCCTCTCGTCCATGACCATCACCGACGAGCGCAAGAAGTCCGTGGACTTCACCAACAAGTACTACCACACCCCCGCGCGCTTCGTGATGAAGGAAGGCGTGACCCTGAGCGATCCGCTGGCGGACCTGAAGGGCAAGAAGGTCGGTGTGCTGCGCGCCTCCACCCATGACCGCTACGCCACCGACGTCCTGGCCCCGGCCGGCATCGAAGTCGTGCGTTACAACTCGCAGAACGAAGCCAACATGGACCTGGTCTCCGGCCGCATCGACGCGACCATGGCCGACTCGGTCAACCTCGACGACGGCTTCCTGAAAACCGATGCCGGCAAGGGCTACGCCTTCGTAGGTCCGGAATACAACGATCCGAAGTACTTCGGTGGTGGCGCCGGCATCGCCGTGCGCAAGGGCGATACCGCCCTGACCGAGAAATTCAACGCGGCCATCGCCGGCATCCGTGCCAACGGCAAGTACAAGGAAGTACAGGACAAGTACTTCAAGTTCGACGTCTACGGCGAGAACTGATCCACGTCCAGAAGTGGCACAGACCCAGGCCTGATCCTGAAGTTTGTGCCACTTTTTTATTGGGGGTGAGCCGGCAGTCGCGCTCGCCCTGAGCGTCCGTGTCGTTGCGGGCGGCGTCCGGTTTCACGAGGTACGAAATTATGCTCAATGGCTACGGAGCCACCATCGTCGATGGTGCCTGGCTGACGCTTCAGCTGTCCCTGCTGTCGATGGCCCTGGCGATCGCGCTGGGTCTGCTCGGCGCGGCCATCCGCCTGTCGCCGGTGAAGTGGCTGGCCTGGTGCGGCGACCTCTATTCCACCGTGATCCGCGGCGTACCGGACCTCGTGCTGATCCTGCTGATCTTCTACGGCGGCCAGGCTGCGGTGAACTGGATCGCGCCCATGGTCGGCTATGACGACTACATCGACCTCAACCCCTTCGCCTCCGGCGTCGGCACTCTGGGCTTCATCTTCGGTGCTTACCTGTCAGAGACCTTCCGTGGCGCCTTCATGGCCATCCCGAAAGGGCAGGGCGAGGCCGGCTTCGCCTACGGCATGAGCCCGCTTCAGGTGTTCTTCCGCATCCAGGTGCCGCAGATGATCCGCCTGGCCATTCCCGGCTTCACCAACAACTGGCTGGTGCTGGTCAAGGCCACCGCGCTGATCTCCGTGGTCGGCCTGCAGGACATGATGTTCAAGGCCAAGCAGGCCTCGGACGCCACCCGCGAACCCTTCACCTATTTCCTCGCCGTGGCGGCGCTGTACCTGGTGGTCACCAGCGTTTCCCTGGTGCTGCTGCGCATGCTCGAACGCCGCTATTCGGTCGGCGTGAAAGTCGCCGAGCTTTGAGACCGGGAGCCTGATCATGATTTTCGACTTCTCCGTCATCTGGGACAGCCTGCCGCTCTACTTCAGCGGTCTGCTGGTGACCCTCAAGCTGCTGGCGATCTCGCTGTTCTTCGGCCTGCTGGCGGCAGTGCCGCTGGCGCTGATGCGCTGCTCGAAGAACCCGGCGGTGAACCTCCCGGCCTGGCTCTACACCTATGTGATCCGCGGCACCCCGATGCTGGTGCAGCTGTTCCTCATCTATTACGGCCTGGCACAGTTCGAGGCGGTACGCGAGAGCGCGATGTGGCCGCTGCTGTCCAACGCCACCTTCTGCGCCTGCGCAGCCTTTGCCATCAACACCAGCGCCTACACCGCGGAGATCCTCGCCGGCAGCATCCGCGCCACCCCGCACGGCGAGATCGAAGCCGCCAAGGCCATGGGCATGTCGCGGCTCAAGCTGTACCGCCGCATCCTGCTGCCCTCGGCCCTGCGCCGCGCGCTGCCGCAGTACAGCAACGAAGTGATCATGATGCTGCAGACCACGAGCCTTGCGTCCATCGTGACCCTGGTGGACATCACCGGCGCCGCGCGCACCGTGTACTCGCAGTACTACCTGCCGTTCGAGGCGTTCATCACCGCCGGCATCTTCTACCTGATCATGACCTTCACCCTGGTGCGCCTGTTCAAGCTGGCCGAGCGCCGCTGGCTGGCCTATCTCGCGCCGCGCAAGCACTGAGGAATACACCGTGGAACGTATCGATCATCTGCTGCCGTGGAGCAGCCTGGGTAGCGAGCGCCGCCTGAGCGTTTTCCGCTACGGCAAGGGTCCGCGCAAGGTCTACATCCAGTCCAGTCTGCACGCCGACGAGCTGCCGGGCATGCGCACCGCCTGGGAGCTCAAGCAGCGCCTGGCCGACCTCGAGTCGCGCGGGCAACTGAACTGCGTCGTCGAGCTGGTGCCGGTGGCCAACCCCATCGGCCTGGGCCAGACCCTGCAGGCCAGCCATCTGGGGCGTTTCGAGTTCGGCAGCGGAAAGAACTTCAACCGCGATTTCGTCGAGCTGAGCGCTCTGGTTGCCGAGCGTGTCGGCGACCAGCTGGGCGCCGATGAAGCTGCCAACGTCGAGCGGATCCGCCAGGCCATGCGTGATGGCCTCGACGCGCTGCCGCCGGCCTCGTCCGAGCTGCAGGGCATGCAGCGCATCCTGCTGCGCCACGCCTGCGACGCCGAAGTGGTGCTCGACCTGCACTGCGACTTCGACGCCGCCATCCACGTCTACGCGATCCCGCAGCACTGGCCGCGCTGGAAGTCGCTGGCAGCGCGTCTGAAAGCTGGCGTCGCTCTGCTTGCCGAAGATTCCGGCGGCAGTTCCTTCGACGAATCCTGTTCGCTGCCCTGGCTGCGCCTGGCGCAGGCCTTCCCGCAGGCGGCGATTCCGCTCGCGTGCCTGGCGACCACCGTCGAACTGGGTGGCGTGGGCGATACCCGCGTCGACCAGGGGCAGGCCAATGCCGAGGCCATCCTCGGCTTCCTCGCCGAGCAGGGCCTGATCGCCGGCGACTGGCCGGCGGCACCGGCCGAATGCTGCGAGGGCATGCCCTTCGAAGGCACCGAATATCTCTACGCACCCCACGTTGGCGTGGTGAGTTTCCTGCGCAAGGCGGGGGAGTGGGTGGAGAAGGGCGACGCACTGTTCGAAGTGGTCGACCCGCTGAACGACCAGGTCAGCACCGTTCGCGCCGGCACGTCCGGCGTGCTGTTCGCCATCGAGCGTGGGCGCTACGCCCAGCCGGGGCTTTGGCTGGCCAAGGTGGCCGGGCGTGAGCCGTTCCGCAAGGGCCGGCTGATCAACGACTGAATTCGAGAACCGACACCATGTACAAACTGGAAATCCAGGACCTGCACAAGCGCTACGGCACCCACGAGGTGCTCAAGGGCGTCTCCCTGGCGGCGAAAGCGGGCGACGTGATCAGCATCATCGGCTCCTCCGGCTCGGGCAAGAGCACCTTCCTGCGTTGCATCAACCTGCTCGAACAGCCCCATGCGGGCAAGATCCTGCTCAACGGCGAAGAGCTCAAGCTCGTGCCGAACAAGGACGGCGCGCTCAAGGCTGCCGACGCCAAGCAGCTGCAGCGCATGCGCTCGCGCCTGTCGATGGTGTTCCAGCACTTCAACCTGTGGTCGCACATGAGCGCCCTGGAAAACGTCATCGAAGCGCCGGTCCATGTGCTGGGCGTATCGAAGAAAGAGGCACTGGAAAAGGCCGAGCACTACCTGGCGAAAGTCGGCGTGGCGCACCGCAAGGATGCCTACCCGGCCCACATGTCCGGCGGTGAGCAGCAGCGCGTGGCCATCGCCCGTGCCCTGGCGGTCGAGCCGGAAGTCATGCTGTTCGACGAACCGACCTCGGCGCTCGACCCCGAGCTGGTCGGCGAAGTCCTGCGCGTGATGCAGGACCTGGCCCAGGAAGGCCGCACCATGGTGGTGGTGACCCACGAGATGGGCTTCGCCCGCGAGGTCTCCAATCAGCTGGTGTTTCTGCACAAGGGCCTGGTGGAAGAGGCGGGCTGCCCGAAGGAAGTCCTGGCCAATCCGCAATCCGAACGCCTCAAGCAGTTCCTTTCCGGCAGCTTGAAGTAAGCTGTCCGTTACAGTCGCCTGGTGACCTGATCGCATGACCGCACAACGCATCGGATTCCTCCTCTGGCCGCACACGCGGGCGCTGACCCTCGGTCTGGCCGAGGAGGCTCTGCGGGTCGCCCGCCGACTGCACCCCGAAGCGCTCTACGAACCGGTCTTCATGAGCGCCGAACCGGTGGCCGAGGCCGATGGCTGGCGCCTGCCGGGGCAGGCCTGGAACGGTGTGCTGGAGCAGTGCCAGCGGATATTCCTGGTCGCCGACGAGATTCCGCAGACGGTCCCCGCGCCACTGTCTGCCGTACTCAAGCAATTGTCGCGCAGCGGCGTGAGCATCGGAGCATTGTCCGCCGGTATCTACCCGCTGGCGCAGCTGGGCCTGCTCGACGGTTACCGCGCCGCTGTGCACTGGCGCTGGCACGACGATTTCACCGAGCGTTACCCCAAGGTCATCGCCACCAACCACCTGTTCGAGTGGGACCGTGATCGACTCAGTGCTTGCGGCGGCATGGCGGTGCTCGATCTGCTGCTGGCCGTGCTGTCCCGCGACCATGGTGCGGAGCTGGCGGGCGCAGTCTCCGAAGAGCTGGTGGTGGAGCGCATCCGCGAAGGTTCCGAACGCCAGCGCATCCCGCTGAAGAACCGCCTGGGCTCCAGTCACCCGAAGCTCACCCAGGCGGTGCTGCTGATGGAGGCGAACATCGAGGAGCCGCTGACCACCGACGAGATCGCCCAGCACGTGTGCGTCTCGCGCCGCCAGCTGGAGCGCATCTTCAAGCAGTACCTGACCCGCGTGCCCAGCCAGTACTACCTGGAGCTGCGCCTGAACCGCGCGCGGCAGATGCTCATGCAGACCAGCAAGTCGATCATCCAGATCGGCCTGTCCTGCGGCTTCTCCAGCGGTCCGCACTTCTCCAGCGCCTACCGCAACTTCTTTGGCGTGACCCCGCGCGAAGATCGCAACCAGCGCCGCGGCCAGGGCGCCGCCGAAGCCGCGCCGGTCGCCACCGAGCGCAGCTGATGCAACCTACGGCATGAAATCGCCCAACTCCTTCCTGGCCGTAGGTATGAGTGCTTCGAGGATTTCCAGCGGAACATCTTGCTGAAACAGATTCACGACGTAGCGCTGATTCCTGTCGTCCCGGAAAATCTCCAGTATCGGCACGTTATCGGCCCAGCACTCTAGCCCCAGTCCATCTCGTGGATTGACGTCCGAAGCGAATTGAATTCGGTATTCGATTCCGTTGATCAGCATGTATCCATCCTTCGGTAGCTGGCACGGGGAGCGTAGGGCGAATAACCTGGAACAGGTTATCCGCCGAGGCGGTCACGGCGGATAACGCTAGCGCGTTATCCGCCCTACAAGGTTTACCTGATACTTTCTTGTTGCGCAGTTGGCGAGCAAGGGCCAGGCGCCCCCTTGCTTCTGCATAAAAACCCCTTCCTGCCTTATTCCTTTTTCCCCCGTTCGCGCAGCGAACAAATTCCACGCCTCCTTGTACCCGCAGCAGGCCGCAGGCCTTACACTGCGCCTTCCCGACGCTTTCTGTCGCATTTCCGTAAGCCTCGGCAATTCGCGGGTTGGCGCTATAACAAGTTGTCGCATGGCGGCAATGACGGCCCGCTGTTCGTCCCTACAATCCATTCATCGATAGCCGCCTCAACCAGGCAGGAGAACACCGATGTCCGCTCCGCAAGCTCAGGTCCAACGCTCCGACTTCGACCAGGTCATGGTTCCCAACTATTCGCCGGCTGCCTTCATTCCGGTGCGTGGCGAGGGTTCCCGAGTCTGGGATCAGAGCGGCCGAGAGCTGGTGGACTTCGCTGGCGGCATCGCGGTCAGCTCCCTGGGTCACACCCATCCGGCGCTGATGCAGGCGCTGACCGAGCAGGCCGGCAAGATCTGGCACGTCTCCAACGTCTTCACCAACGAGCCGGCCTTGCGCCTGGCCAAGAAGCTGATCGACGCCACCTTCGCTGAGCGCGTGTTCTTCGCCAACTCCGGCGCCGAGGCCAACGAGGCCGCGCTGAAGCTGGCGCGCCGCTACGCCCACGACGTCTACGGCCCCGAGAAGTACGAGATCATCTCGATGGTCAACAGCTTCCACGGGCGTACCCTGTTCACCGTCAATGTCGGTGGCCAGGCCAAGTACTCCGATGGTTTCGGCCCGAAGGTCGAAGGCATCACCCACATCCCGTTCAACGACCTGGAAGCCCTGAAGGCGGCCATCTCCGACAAGACCTGCGCCGTTATCATCGAACCGGTGCAGGGCGAGAGCGGCGTGCTGCCGGCCGACCAGGCCTACCTGGAAGGCGTGCGCAAGCTGTGCGACGAGAACAACGCGCTGCTGATCTTCGATGAAGTGCAGAGCGGCTTCGGTCGTATCGGCTACCTCTACGCCCACCAGTACTACGGCGTGAACCCGGACATCCTCTCCAGCGCCAAGGGCCTGGGTGGCGGCTTCCCGATCGGCGCCATGCTGACCACCGCGAAGATCGCCGAGCACCTGGTCGTCGGCACCCACGGCACCACCTACGGCGGCAACCCGCTGGCGTGCGCGGTCGCCGGCGCGGCCTTCGACGTAATCAATACCCCGGAAGTGCTCGAAGGCGTGAAGGCCAAGCATGAGCGCTTCAAGGTCCGCCTGGAAAAGATCGCCGCCGAGTACGGCATCTTCACCCAGGTCCGCGGCATGGGCATGCTGATCGGCGCGGTGCTCAACGATGCCTTCAAGGGCAAGGCCAAGGACGTGCTCAACGCTGCCGAGAAGGAAGGCGTGATGGTCCTGCAGGCCGGCCCGGACGTGGTGCGCTTCGCCCCCAGCCTGGTGATCCCGGACGCGGACATCGACGAAGGCCTGGATCGCCTCGAGCGCGCCATCGCCAAGCTGACCCGCGGCTGATCCCCCGGCTACGCTGAACCGGCGGGGCCCGCGCCTCGCCGCTCAACCGGTCGGATCGTCCCGGCCGGTTCTTCGAATGCCCCTATGTGCGCGGCACAGGCCGTGTCGCGCCCATGATTCATCAACCAAGAATCACAATTTTTGTCTGGTTAGAGGAGTGACGCCATGCTGGTGATGCGCCCCGCCCAAGTGGCCGACCTGCAGCAAGTGCAGCGTCTCGCCGCGGACAGCCCGGTCGGCGTCACGTCGCTGCCGGACGACGCGGAACGCCTGCGCGAGAAGATACTTGCCTCGGAGGCTTCGTTTACCGCCGAAGTGAGCTTCAACGGTGAAGAGAGCTACTTCTTCGTGCTCGAGGACAGTGAGACCGGCCGCCTCGTCGGCTGCTCGGCCATTGTCGCCTCGGCCGGTTTCTCCGAGCCGTTCTACAGCTTCCGCAACGAGACCTTCGTGCACGCTTCCCGCGAGCTGAAGATCCACAACAAGATCCACGTCCTCTCGCTGTGCCATGACCTCACCGGCAACAGCCTGCTGACCAGCTTCTACGTCGAGCGCGACCTGGTGAACACGCCGATCGCCGAGCTCAACTCCCGTGGCCGCCTGCTGTTCATGGCCAGCCATCCGGAGCGCTTCGCCGATGCGGTGGTCGTGGAGATCGTCGGCTACAGCGACGATCAGGGCCAGTCGCCGTTCTGGAACGCCATCGGTCGCAACTTCTTCGACCTCGACTACACCGAGGCCGAGAAGCTTTCCGGGCTGAAGAGCCGCACCTTCCTCGCCGAGCTGATGCCGCACTACCCGATCTATGTGCCGCTGCTGCCAGACGAGGCGCAGGAGGCGATGGGCCAGGTGCATCCGCGTGCGCAGATCACCTTCGACATCCTGATGCGCGACGGCTTCGAGTCCGAGAACTACGTGGACATCTTCGATGGCGGCCCGGCGCTGCATGCGCGCACCTCGAACATCCGCTCCATCGCGCAGAGCCGGCAGGTGCCGGTGCGTATTGGCGAGGGCGGCAAGGGTAACCGTGGTTACCTCGTCACCAACGGCCAGCTGCAGGATTTCCGCGCCATTGTCGCCGAACTCGACTGGGTGCCGGGCAAGCCCGTCACCCTGAATCAGGAAACCGCCGATGCCCTGGGCATCGGCGAGGGCGCCAGCGTGCGCCTGGTTGCGATCTGAGGGGAGAGAGCATGATCGTCCGTCCCGTAACCAGTGCCGACCTGCCGGCTCTGTTTGACCTGGCGCGCAGCACCGGCACCGGCCTGACCACGCTGCCGGCCAACGAGCAGCGCCTGCAGCACCGTGTGAGCTGGGCCGAGAAGGCCTTCCGCGGCGAAGCCGAGCGCGCCGATGCCGACTACCTGTTCGTGCTGGAGAACGACGAAGGCAAGGTCGTCGGCATCTCCGCTGTGGCCGGCGCCGTCGGCCTGCGCGAGCCCTGGTACAACTACCGTGTCGGCCTCACCGTCAGCGCCTCCCAGGAGCTGGGCATCCATCGCGAGATTCCCACGCTGTTCCTGGCCAACGACCTCACCGGGCAGTCCGAACTGTGCTCGCTGTTCCTGCATGCCGATCATCGCGCCGGCCTGAACGGTCGCCTGCTGTCCAAGGCGCGCTTCCTGTTCATCGCCGAGTTCCGCGAGCTGTTCGGTGACAAGGTGATCGCCGAGATGCGCGGCATGTCCGATGCCGCCGGGCGTTCGCCGTTCTGGGAAAGCCTGGGCCGGCACTTCTTCAAGATGGAGTTCAGCCAGGCCGACTACCTGACCGGCGTGGGCAACAAGGCCTTCATCGCTGAACTGATGCCCAAGTTCCCTCTCTATACCTGCTTCCTCTCGGAAGAGGCACGCTCGGTGATCGGCCGCGTGCACTCCGATACCGAGCCGGCGCTGGCCATGCTCAAGGCCGAGGGCTTCAGCTATCAGGGCTACGTCGACATCTTCGACGCCGGCCCGGCCATCGAGGCGCCGACCGAGAAGGTCCGCGCCATTGCCGACAGCCAGAACCTGGTGCTGGCGATCGGCACGCCGGGCGACGACGCCGAGCCTTACCTGATCCACAACCGCAAGCGCGAGGAGTGCCGTATCACCGCGGCCCCGGCGCGCGTGGCCGCTGGCTCACTGGTGGTCGATGCGCAGACCGCCAAGCGCCTGCGCCTGTCCGCCGGGGCCTCGGTCCGCGCGGTGCCCCTCTCCGGAAAACGCAACTGACGCCGCCCGGCGTCAGGGGAGCCTGATGATGAATACCCACTACATTGCCGGCCAGTGGCTGGCGGGCGAAGGCGAGCCTCTGGAATCGCTGTGTCCGGTCAGCCAGAACGTAGTCTGGTCCGGCCGCGCCGCTTCCGAGTCGCAAGTCGCTGCCGCCGTCGCCGCCGCGCGCAATGCCTTCCCGGCCTGGGCCCGTCGCCCGGTGGAAGAGCGCATCGCCGTGCTGGAGCGCTTTGCCGCTGCCCTCAAGGGCCGTTCCGAGGAGCTGGCCCGTGCCATCGGCGAGGAAACCGGCAAGCCGTTGTGGGAAGCTGCCACCGAAGTGACCAGCATGGTCAACAAGGTTGCCATCTCGGTCCAGGCCTTCCGTGAGCGTACCGGCGAGAAGAGCGGCCCGCTGGCCGACGCCACCGCCGTGCTGCGCCACAAGCCCCATGGCGTGGTCGCCGTGTTCGGCCCGTACAACTTCCCCGGCCACCTGCCCAACGGCCACATCGTGCCGGCCCTGCTGGCCGGCAATGCCGTGGTGTTCAAGCCCAGCGAGCTGACTCCCAAGGTCGCCGAGCTGACCCTGCAGGCCTGGATCCAGTCGGGCATTGCCTCTGGTGTGATCAACCTGGTGCAGGGCGCCCGCGATACCGGCGTGGCTCTGGCGGGCAATGACGACATCGATGGCCTGTTCTTCACCGGCTCCAGCCGCACCGGCAACCTGCTGCACAGCCAGTTCGGCGGTCGCCCGCAGAAAATCCTGGCGCTGGAAATGGGCGGCAATAACCCGCTGATCGTCGACGAAGTGAAGGACGTGGATGCTGCCGTCTACACCATCATCCAGTCCGCCTTCATTTCCGCCGGCCAGCGCTGCACCTGCGCCCGCCGCCTGCTGGTACCGCAGGGCGCCTGGGGCGACGCGCTGATCGAGCGCCTGGTGGCCGTGGCCGCGACCATCAAGGTCGGCGCCTTCGACGAGCAGCCGGCGCCCTTCATGGGCTCGGTGATCTCGCTGGCCGCCGCGCAGCACCTGATCAAGGCCCAGGAACAACTGCTGGCCAAGGGCGCCAAGCCGCTGCTGGCGATGACCCAGCCGCTGGCCACCGCCGCGCTGCTGACTCCCGGCATCCTCGACGTTAGCGCCGTCAGCGAGCGCCCGGACGAAGAGTTCTTCGGCCCGCTGCTGCAAGTGATCCGCTATGCCGATTTCGACGCCGCCGTGCGTGAAGCCAACGCCACCCAGTACGGCCTCGCCGCCGGCCTGCTGTCGGATTCCCGCGAGCGCTACGAGGACTTCCTCATCGAGAGCCGCGCCGGCATCGTCAACTGGAACAAGCAACTGACCGGCGCCGCCAGCAGCGCGCCGTTCGGCGGCATCGGCGCCTCCGGCAACCACCGCCCGAGCGCCTACTACGCAGCCGACTACTGCGCGTACCCGGTCGCCTCGCTGGAAAGCGACAGCCTGAGCCTGCCTGCAACCCTGACTCCGGGAGTGAGCCTGTGATGACTGCCTATGAAATGAACTTCGATGGTCTGGTCGGGCCGACGCACAACTACGGCGGCCTGTCCTACGGCAACGTCGCCTCGCAGAGCAACAGCCAGGCCGCGTCCAACCCGCGCGAAGCGGCGAAGCAGGGCCTGTCGAAGATGAAGGCGCTGATGGAGATGGGCTTCAAGCAGGGCGTGTTCGCCCCGCAGGAGCGTCCGGCCGTTGCCTCGCTGCGCGCCCTGGGCTTCTCCGGCAGCGACGCCGAAGTGATCGCCAGGGCGGCGAAAGAGGCCATGCCGCTGCTCGCCGCCGTCAGCTCGGCGTCCTGCATGTGGACCGCCAACGCCGCCACCGTCAGCCCCGGTGCCGACACGGCCGATGGCCGCGTGCACTTCACCGCCGCCAACCTGAACTGCAAGTTCCACCGCTCCATCGAGCATCCGCAGACCAGCCGTATCCTCGCGGCGATGTTCAATGACGAGCAGCACTTCGCCCACCACGCCGCGCTGCCGGCGGTCGCCCAGTTCGGCGACGAGGGCGCGGCCAACCACACGCGTTTCTGCAAATCCTATGGCGAGGCCGGTGTCGAGTTCTTCGTGTTCGGTCGCAGCGCCTTCGACAGCCGCTTCCCGGCGCCGCAGCGCTACCCGGCGCGGCAGACCCTGGAAGCCTGCCAGGCGGTTGCCCGCCTGCACGGCCTGAGCGATGACGGCGTGGTCTACGCCCAGCAGAACCCGGCGGTGATCGACCAGGGCGTGTTCCACAACGACGTGATTGCGGTCGGTAATGGCGAAGTGCTGTTCCACCACGAAGACGCCTTCCTCGACACCGAGCGCGTGCTTGCCGAGCTGCACGACAAGCTGGGGCGCCGTGGCGGTCGCTTCCGCGCCGTGTGCGTGCCGCGCGATCAGGTCACCGTCGAGGACGCGGTGAAGTCCTACCTGTTCAACAGCCAACTGCTCACCCGTGCCGACGGCAACATGCTGCTGATCGTCCCGGAGGAGTGCCGCAAGAACGAGCGCGTGTGGCAATACCTCTCGCGTCTGACCGCCGAGGACGGCCCGATCCGCGAGGTGAAGGTGTTCGACCTCAAGCAGAGCATGCAGAACGGCGGCGGCCCCGCCTGCCTGCGCCTGCGCGTGGCGCTCAGCGACGCCGAGTTGGCTGCGGTCAATCCGGGCGTGATCATGACGCCGACCCTGCACGACACCCTGGTCACCTGGGTCGACAAGCATTACCGCGATCGCCTGGCCGAAACCGACCTGGCCGATCCGCAACTGCTCGTCGAGTGCCGGACGGCGTTGGATGAATTGAGCCAGATCCTTAAACTGGGCTCGGTTTATCCCTTCCAGCAGATTTGAGTAACTGACATGACCGAAAGCCTCCCGCTGATTCTCGAAGACAACAAGGGCGAGCGCCGCGAGACCCACACCGCGCGCCTGGCCATCCGCCTGGAAGGGCGCGAGCTGTGGCTGGAGGCCGACGGCAAGGGCGGCCTTACGATCTACGCCGACTCCCATGAGGACGACGCCGAGATCCCGCTGCTGGTGGTGCGCCCGCAGGCGGTGAACCAGTTGGGCCTGAGCCTCGAGCTGGAAGCCGCCGAAGTCCACGAACATGGTCCAGACTGTGGATGTGACCATCACCACTGATCGCGGAGTCCGTGGCCGCTCCGGCCGCGGGGAATGATGGAGGCGTCCGCATGCTAGCTCTGGGCAAACTGCTCGAACTGACCCTCGCCGGCCGTGAGCCGACGGAAAAGATTCAGCTCACCGCGGACGGCACCCGTCTGCACTGGCTGGCTGAAGGCGCCCTCGAAGTCACTCCGCCGGTGGCGCGCGACAATGGCCGCGACCTGCTGCTCTCGGCAGGTATCCACGGCAACGAGACAGCCCCCATCGAACTGCTCGACCGACTGGTGCACCGCATCGCCCGTGGCGAGCTGAAGCCGGCGTCGCGGGTGCTGTTCCTGCTCGGCAATCCCGAGGCCATGCGCCGTGGCGAGCGTTACCTGGAACAGGACATCAACCGCCTGTTCTGCGGTCGCCACGAGGAGGGCAGCGGCAACGAGGCCTTGCGTGCGTCGGAGCTGGAGCGTCTGGCTGCCGCGTTCTTCGCCCGTGAGGGCCGCCCGCGCCTGCACTACGACCTGCACACGGCCATCCGGGGTTCGAAGATCGAGCAGTTCGCGCTCTACCCCTGGGCCAGCGGTCGCGAGCACTCCCGCGACGAGCTGGCGCGCCTGCGCAGCGCCGGCATCGATGCGGTGCTGCTGCAAAGCAAGCCGGGCATCACCTTCAGCGCCTACACCTACAGCCAGCTCGGCGCCGAGGCGTTCACCCTGGAACTGGGCAAGGCGCGGCCGTTCGGGCAGAACCAGGCGGTGAACCTGGATCGCCTCGAAGCGATGCTGCAGGGCGTGATCAGCGGCCAGGAAGCGGACGGCGCACAGCTCGACGGCCTGCAACTGTTCGCGGTCTCCCGCGAAGTGATCAAGCACAGCGACCACTTCCGCCTGCACCTGGACGACGCGGTGGACAATTTCACCGAGCTGGACCACGGCTTCCTGCTCGCCGAGGACATCGGCGGCACCCGCTGGATCGTGGAAGAGCAGGGCGCGCGGATCATCTTCCCCAACCCGCGGGTGAAGAACGGCCTGCGCGCCGGCATCCTGGTCATTCCCACCGAGCTCTGATCTCCCCGGCGCGCGCCCATCGCGCGCCTTGTTTCCCCTCTGGCGAGCGCTTAGCATCGGCCCTTTGAGCCTGATGCCCGAGGAGCCTTGCCATGTCCATCATCGACCTTCGCAGCGACACCGTGACCCTGCCCACCGCCGGCATGCGCGAGGCGATGGCGCGGGCCGAGCTGGGCGATGACGTCTACGGCGAAGACCCGACGGTGAACCGCCTGGAAGCGACCCTGGCCGAGCGCCTGGGCTTCGCCGCCGCGCTGTTCGTGCCCACTGGCACCATGAGTAACCTGCTTGGCCTGATGGCCCATTGCGGCCGGGGCGACGAGTACATCGTCGGCCAGCAGGCGCACACCTATAAATATGAAGGCGGCGGTGCCGCGGTCCTGGGCTCGATCCAGCCGCAACCCATTGATGGCGAAGCCGACGGCTCGCTGGACCTGGCCAAGGTCGAGGCGGCAATAAAGCAGGACGATTTCCACTTCGCCCGCACTCGCCTGCTGGCGCTGGAAAACACCATGCAGGGCAAGGTCCTGCCGCTGACCTATCTGGCCGCTGCACGGGAAATGACCCGCCGCCGTGGCCTGGCGCTGCACCTGGACGGCGCGCGCCTGTACAACGCGGCAGTGAAGCTGGGCGTTGATGCCAGCGAGATCACCCGCCACTTCGACTCCGTTTCTGTTTGCTTGTCCAAGGGCCTTGGCGCGCCGGTGGGGTCGGTGCTCTGCGGCGATGCCGAGTTGATCGGCCGCGCGCGTCGCCTGCGCAAGATGGTCGGCGGCGGCATGCGTCAGGCCGGTGGCCTCGCGGCGGCGGCGCTGTATGCGCTGGACCATCAGGTCGAGCGCCTGGCCGAGGACCACGCCAACGCCGAAGCGCTGGGCCGTGGCCTGGCTGAACTGGGCTACGCCATCGAGCCGGTGCAGACCAACATGGTCTACGTCGGCATCGGCGAGCAGGCCGGCGCGCTGGGCGAGCACCTGGCCGAACGCGGCATTCGCGTCAGCCCGGCGGCGCGCCTGCGGCTGGTCACCCACCTGGATGTGAAAAACGCCGATATCCCGCGTATCGTCGAAGCTTTTGCCGCCTTTCGTCGTTCCTGACAGAAATTATTGCGCGATAGGGGTTAACTATCGCGCAAAGACACTACAACCTTGATGCGGGGCCGATATAATGCGGCCCTTTGCCGGCGATTCGTGGCCGCATTTTTCCGTGGAAGAACCTATGAAAAGCGCTGAAATCCGTGAAGCCTTCCTCCGCTTCTTCGAAGAGAAGGGGCACACCCGCGTAGCGTCCAGTTCGCTGATCCCCGCGAACGACCCGACCCTGCTGTTCACCAACGCAGGCATGAACCAGTTCAAGGATTGCTTCCTGGGCCTGGAAAAGCGCGCCTACACCCGCGCCACCACCAGCCAGAAGTGCGTGCGTGCCGGCGGCAAGCACAACGACCTGGAAAACGTCGGTTACACCGCGCGCCACCACACCTTCTTCGAAATGCTGGGCAACTTCAGCTTCGGCGACTATTTCAAGCGCGACGCGATCACCTACGCCTGGGAATTCCTGACCTCGGACAAGTGGCTGAACCTGCCCAAGGAAAAGCTCTGGGTCACCGTCTATGCCAGCGATGACGAGGCGTACGACATCTGGACCCAGGAAGTCGGCATTCCCGCCGAGCGCATGGTCCGCATCGGCGACAACAAGGGCGCTCCCTACGCTTCGGACAACTTCTGGGCGATGGGCGACACCGGTCCGTGCGGCCCGTGCACCGAGATCTTCTTCGACCACGGCGCCGACATCTGGGGCGGCCCGCCCGGCTCGCCGGAAGAAGACGGCGACCGCTACATCGAGATCTGGAACAACGTCTTCATGCAGTTCAACCGCACCGCGGACGGCGTCATGCACCCGCTGCCGGCGCCGAGCGTGGACACCGGCATGGGCCTTGAGCGCATCAGCGCCGTGTTGCAGCACGTCCACTCGAACTACGAGATCGACCTGTTCCAGAGCCTGCTGAAGGCTTCGGCCGACGCCATCGGCTGCGCCAACGACGACGCGCCGTCGCTGAAAGTCGTTGCCGACCACATCCGTTCCTGCGGCTTCCTGATCGCCGACGGCGTGCTGCCGTCCAACGAAGGCCGTGGCTACGTGCTGCGCCGCATCATACGTCGCGCCTGCCGCCACGGTAATAAGCTGGGCGCCAAGGGCACCTTCTTCCACAAGATCGTCTCCGCCCTCGTCGGCGAGATGGGCGAGGCCTTCGTCGAGCTCAAGCAGCAGCAGGCGCACATCGAGCGCGTGCTCAAGACCGAGGAAGAGCAGTTCGCCAAGACCCTGGAGCAGGGCCTGAAGATCCTCGAGCAGGACCTGTCCGAGCTCAAGGGCAGCGTCATCCCCGGCAACGTGGTGTTCAAGCTGTACGACACCTATGGCTTCCCGGTGGACCTGACCAACGACATCGCCCGCGAGCGCAGCCTGACCCTCGATGAGGAAGGCTTCGAGCGCGAGATGGAGGCCCAGCGCGAGCGTGCCCGCTCCGCGAGCGCCTTCGGCATGGACTACAACAGCCTGGTGAAAGTGGATGGCGACACCCGCTTCCTCGGCTACCAGGGCGTTTCCGGCGCCGGCCAGATCATCGCCCTGTTCAAGGACGGCAAGGCCGTCGAGCAGCTGGGTGAAGGCGAGGAGGGCGTGGTCGTCCTCGACCAGACTCCGTTCTACGCCGAGTCGGGCGGCCAGGTTGGCGACAGCGGTTTCCTTGAGGCTGCCGGCGTGCGCTTCGACGTGCGCGACACCACCAAGGCTGGCGGCGCTCACCTGCACCACGGTGTGGTTGCCCAGGGCAGCCTGACCGTTGGCGCTGCCGTGAAGGCCGAGGTCGCGCCTGGCGTGCGCCAGGCCACTGCGCTGAACCACTCCGCTACCCACCTGCTGCACGCCGCGCTGCGCCAGGTGCTGGGCGATCACGTTCAGCAGAAGGGCTCGCTGGTCGACAGCCAGCGCCTGCGTTTCGACTTCAGCCACTTCGAGGCTATCAAGCCCGAGCAACTGAAGCAGCTGGAAGACATCGTCAACAGCGAAATCCGCAAGAACTCCGAGGTCGAGACCGAAGAGACCGACATCGAGTCCGCCAAGAACAAGGGCGCCATGGCGCTGTTCGGCGAGAAGTACGGTGATCAGGTGCGCGTGCTGAGCATGGGCGGCAAGTTCTCCGTCGAACTGTGCGGCGGCACCCACGTGTCCCGCACCGGTGACATCGGCCTGTTCAAGATCACCAGCGAAGGCGGTGTGGCTTCCGGCGTGCGCCGTATCGAAGCAGTCACCGGCGGCGCTGCACTGGCCTACCTCAACGGCGCCGAAGAGCAGCTCAAGGAAGCGGCCGGCCTGGTCAAGGGCAGCCGCGACAACCTGCTGGACAAGCTCTCCGGCCTGATCGAGCGCAACCGTCAGCTGGAGAAAGAGCTGGAACAGCTGAAGGCCAAAGCTGCCAGCGCTGCCGGCGACGATCTGGCGGGCTCTGCCGTGGACGTCGGTGGCGTGAAGGTACTGTCCTCGCGCCTTGATGGCCTGGACGGCAAGGCGCTGCTGGCGCTGGTCGACCAACTGAAGAACAAGCTGGGCAGCGGCGTGATCCTGCTGGGCGGCGTGTTCGAAGAGAAGGTCGTGCTGGTTGCCGGCGTGACCCAGGACCTGACCGCCAGGCTGAAAGCGGGCGATCTGATGAAGCAGGCCGCTGCGGCAGTGGGCGGGAAGGGCGGTGGTCGCCCGGACATGGCCCAGGGCGGTGGCGTCGATGCCGGCAAGCTGGACGAAGCTCTGGCGCTGGCAGTGAAATTTGTCGAACAGGGCCTCTAAAGGCCCTGAAATACGGGGCCCGCAGCGCGTCCGGCGGGCCTTGGCAGCATGCGGTGATGCATGTTTAATGGGCGCCCTTCAGGAATCAGGCGGCTTTTGAAATGGCTTTGATCGTACAGAAGTTTGGAGGGACCTCCGTCGGCACCGTCGAGAGAATCGAGCAGGTAGCCGAGAAGGTGAAGAAATTCCGTGAAGCGGGCGACGACATCGTCGTGGTGGTGTCCGCCATGAGCGGCGAGACCAACCGCCTGATTGGTCTGGCGAAACAGATCATGGACCAGCCCATTCCGCGCGAGCTGGATGTGATGGTCTCCACCGGCGAACAAGTGACCATCGCCCTGCTGAGCATGGCGCTGATGAAGCGCGGCGTGCCGGCGGTTTCCTACACCGGTAACCAGGTCCGTATCCTGACCGACAGTTCCCACACCAAGGCGCGTATCCTGAGCATCGACGATGCGAACATTCGCGCAGATCTGAAAGCAGGCCGCGTAGTCGTGGTCGCCGGCTTCCAGGGTGTGGACGAGCAGGGCAACATCACTACCCTCGGCCGTGGCGGTTCCGACACTACCGGCGTAGCTCTGGCGGCGGCACTGAAGGCCGACGAGTGCCAGATCTACACCGATGTCGATGGCGTCTATACCACCGACCCGCGCGTCGTGCCGCAGGCGCGTCGCCTGGACAAGATCACCTTCGAAGAGATGCTGGAAATGGCCAGCCTCGGTTCCAAGGTGCTGCAGATCCGCTCGGTGGAATTCGCCGGCAAGTACAACGTCCCGCTGCGCGTGCTGCACAGCTTCCAGGAGGGTCCGGGCACCCTCATTACCCTTGATGAAGAGGAATCCATGGAACAGCCGATCATCTCCGGCATCGCCTTCAACCGCGACGAAGCCAAGCTGACCATCCGTGGCGTACCGGATACCCCCGGCGTTGCTTTCAAGATTCTCGGCCCGATCAGTGCCGCCAATGTAGAAGTCGACATGATCGTGCAGAACGTCGCGCACGATAACACCACCGACTTCACCTTCACCGTGCACCGCAACGACTACCAGGCTGCCCTGGAAATCCTCAAGCAGACCGCCACCACCATCGGTGCGCGCGAAGCCACTGGCGACACCAACATCGCCAAGGTTTCCATCGTCGGTGTCGGCATGCGGTCCCACGCCGGTGTCGCCAGCCGCATGTTCGAAGCCCTGGCCAAGGAGACCATCAACATCCAGATGATCTCCACCTCGGAAATCAAGGTTTCCGTGGTCATCGAAGAGAAATACCTCGAGTTGGCGGTCCGTGCCCTGCACACCGCTTTCGAACTCGACGCCCCGGCCCGACAGGGCGAGTAAGGCGGGATATACCGAAAGGCGCGGCTACCCCGCGCCTTTTGTCGTTTTTGACTGTCTGACAGGAACTTTCTTTCCGGCAGGACTGGTCAATACTTGGGTGAAGGATTCGCGCACTTGATCTATACGAATCTGCCACCATTTCTTTTTTTGCAGACTGCTTATCCCGTAACACGTAAGGAGAAAGGAATGCTGATTCTGACACGCCGGGTCGGAGAGACCCTGATGGTCGGTGATGACGTCACCGTGACTGTACTGGGCGTCAAAGGCAATCAGGTGCGTATCGGTGTGAATGCGCCGAAGGAAGTTGCCGTGCACCGTGAGGAAATCTACCAGCGCATCCAGAAAGAGAAAGACCAAGAACCAAACCATTAATTTTTCTAAAATTTTTCTTTGCAAACGGGGAAAACATGGATATCATGCGCCCCGTGTTGCGGAGAGGTGGCCGAGTGGCCGAAGGCGCTCCCCTGCTAAGGGAGTACACCTCAAAAGGGTGTCGGGGGTTCGAATCCCCCCCTCTCCGCCATTGCATCCTCTGGTGCGATGAGTTGTCCGGTTACGTAAGTGACTGAAAAGATTGAAAAATCTTGTTGACAGGTCAGAAAAATCGCCCTAGAATTTGCGCCCTCATCAGCGCACTCATAGCTCAGCTGGATAGAGTACTCGGCTACGAACCGAGCGGTCGGAGGTTCGAATCCTCCTGAGTGCGCCATATACGAGGCAACGCGAGAGCGGGGCTTCAGTGGCGAAAGGGCTGAAAAGCCATTAGCTGCAACCAGTTGGTGAATCTGGTTAAACTTTACCAACGACGCACTCATAGCTCAGCTGGATAGAGTACTCGGCTACGAACCGAGCGGTCGGAGGTTCGAATCCTCCTGAGTGCGCCATATACAAAAGGGCCTGCAGTAATGCAGGCCCTTTTTCTTTGCCTTCAAAAAACTTTCCACTCGAAAAACATGGGCAGCGTAATCAGCGCTTCGCCTTGCCCATCACGCAACCATCCTCATCGAAGGTCACGGTGCGTGCACCGTGCTTCTTGTCCGCCTCGTAGTGATAGCGCAGCGTCTCGTTGTGCTGGCTGGTCCTGTCCGGCCGCCCGAGGGCGCTCTCCACGTCGCTGCGCGTCATTCCCGTCCTCACGCGCCCCTCGATGATCGCCTTGCGTCGTGCGCTGCCGGTGACGCGGTTGCCGCAGCCGTTCTGCTGTTCACCAACGACCACGACGGACTCGCGCTCGGCTTCCTTGCCCTGGCCTTTACTGCGCGCCAGCGGCTTCTGTGGGGCGGACTCCTGCGGGATCGCCATCGGCACCGGCTCGCCGCTGCCGGGCGTGGGGTTGTTCGCTTCCTGGATTTCCTGCTGCCTTTCCGCGGGGCAGCCATACTGACTGAACAGCACGCTGCCGTCGGCCGCAGTGCAGCGGAACACCGAGGTTGCCTCACTGGTCGGAACCAGTGGAATCAGGAGTGAGCAGAGCAGGGCGGACAGGCGCATGGTTTCCTCCGTGATGGCGGGCCTGCCTGCAGCCTAGGAGTGGAAATTGTCAGTCGGAGCCGGGTGTCCTGTGGGAGCTTTCGGGCGTCGAACCGGGCAGTGATTCGCCAGTGAACTTTCGCCCGCAAGCGATTGTTCTGGCCGCCATTTTGTAACGCCTAATACACCCCGGAGTGTTATCATTTCCCGCATCTGCCCTCGATGGGCGCATGGGACACCACCATGGACTTACCCAGTAGTTACTCAGAACCCCGATTGCGTACACACGACCTGATGTATTGATCCCCTCTGGCCCGTTCTGCCACTGGGGGTGGAGCGTGCTATGACCGAAGTAGAAGCCAAAAAGCCGCAGGAAAGCCTGCAGGACCGCCTCAACCAGGTGGTCGACCTGCTGCACAAGCACAAGCTGGTGGAAGACCTGACGCATCGTCAGGAAGGCCAGCATCAAGACCTCGTCGAAAACTTCGTGCACCGCCAGAACCTGGCGGAACTCCAGCGCAAGCTGGAAGAGCTGCACCCGGCCGACATCGCCCACATTCTCGAATCCCTTCCGCTGGATGACCGCCTGACGGTCTGGCAGCTGGTCAAGGCCGAGCGCGACGGCGACATCCTCCTCGAAGTCTCCGACTCCGTACGAGAGACCCTGATCGCCGACATGGACGATCACGAGATCCTCGCTGCGGCCAGGGACATGGACGCCGACGAACTCGCGGACCTCGCGCCGGAACTGCCGCGCGATGTGGTCCACGAGCTGATGGAAAGCCTCGACCAGCAGCAACGCGAGCGTGTGCGTTCGGCGCTGTCCTACGAGGAAGACCAGGTCGGCGCGCTGATGGACTTCGAGATGGTCACCATCCGCGACGACGTCAGCCTGGAAGTGGTGCTGCGCTACCTGCGTCGACTGAAGGAGCTGCCGGGCCATACCGACAAACTCTTCGTGGTCGACTACGACGGCGTGCTCAAGGGCGTGCTGCCGATCAAGCGCCTGCTGGTGAACGATCCGGACAAGGACGTGGCCGAAGTCATGGCCACCGATCCGGTGACTTTCACCCCCGACGAGGACGGCTATGACGCCGCCCAGGCGTTCGAACGTTACGACCTGATTTCCGCCCCTGTGGTGGACAAGAACGGCAAGCTCATCGGCCGTCTGACCATCGACGAGATGGTCGACCTGATCCGTGAGGAAAGCGAAAGCGAAGTCCTGAACATGGCCGGTCTGCGCGAGGAAGAAGACATCTTCGCCTCGGTCTGGAAGTCGGTCGGCAACCGCTGGGCGTGGCTGGCCACCAACCTGGTCACCGCCTTCATCGCCTCGCGGGTGATCGGCCTGTTCGAAGGCTCCATCGAGAAGCTGGTGGCGCTGGCCGCGCTGATGCCCATCGTGGCCGGCATCGGTGGCAACTCCGGCAACCAGACCATCACCATGATTGTCCGCGCCATGGCACTGGATCAGATCCAGACCAGCAGTGCCAACCGCCTGCTGCGCAAGGAGCTTGGCGTAGCGCTGGTGAACGGCCTGGTATGGGGTGGAGTGATCGGTCTGGTCGCCTTCTACCTGTACGGCAACTGGGAGCTGGGTGCGGTCATGACCGGCGCCATGACGCTCAACCTGCTGCTCGCCGCGCTGATGGGTGTGTTGATCCCGATGACGCTGCTGCGCCTGGGTCGCGACCCGGCCATGGGCTCCAGCGTGATGATCACCGCCATGACCGACAGCGGCGGCTTCTTCATCTTCCTTGGGCTAGCCACGCTGTTCCTGATGTAACGCCAGCCCTGCCGAAAAGGCCGCCCGCGAGGCGGCTTTTTTGTGCCTGTGGTTATGCGGCACCGGTAAATCGCGGGCATGAAAAAGCCGGCTCAAGGCCGGCTGTTTCGGGTGTCGCGAACGAATCAGGCGTCGTTCTGTGCCATCTCGGCATCGTGCGCGATCAGGGCGATCAGTGCGTTCTGCTGACGATGGGTCAGTTGGCGGAAGCGTTGCAGCAGTTCGCGTTCGTGCAGGCTGAGTTCCGGGCTGTCCAGGCGGATGCCCAGGTTGTCCTGCAGCGCACCTTCCTGCAGCAGGCTCTGTTCGAGACGCGCGATGATCTCGGAGTTCATGCTGCGATGGTGGCTGCGAGCGACGTCGGCGATACGCTCACGCATGCCTTCGGGCAGACGTACGACGAACTTGTCAGCGGTACGGCTGGAGTAGGTGGGGGTTGCCTGTTTCAATGGGCGCATACTTTAAACCTGTAAGTCAGGGAGGCCGATGCCATGGGTCAGCGTTCGTTCAGGCCCTTTGACAGCGATTTCCAGTGGCCGTTCAGCGCGTCGTCAAAGCTTTTGAAAAAATATCCAATAACTTGACGTCAAACCTTCGGCATATTGTGTCTCGGGTGAAGGCTAAATGCCAGCACCAATCGTCCGAAATGAGACCGCCTAGGCAGACCCTTCTTTGGATGGGAATTGAAGGGAAAGCTGGCGAAGTGCCCGTTCCAGTCAGCGTAGTCGATGTGTACCGTGCGCCTGCCTGCCGTTGGGCAGCCTGATGAGGGCACTTCGTCGCGGATTGCCATGATGGCACAGCGCTGGGTGGAGAGTCAGGAGCGGTGGCGGAGGGCAGGCATCGATATCGGGATTTCACTGATATCGCACAAGGCTCGGAGTATTATCCGCCCCGCGGATCAGAATTGAAGTAGCGCCGAGCCGCCGGCGCACCGAGAGTTTCATGACCCCAGGCAGACTGATTTTCCTGATGGGCCCTTCGGGTTCCGGCAAGGACAGCGTATTGCAGGCCGCCAGCGTTCCGCTGGCCGCGATGGATTGCCGGATCGTCCGGCGCGTCATCACCCGTTCTGCAGAGGCACGCGGTGAAGAAGCGCATTCGGTGAGCGTCGACGAATTCACCGAGCTGGAGCGCTCCGGCGCCTTCGCCATGAGCTGGCGCGCCAATGGCTTGCACTACGGCATTCCCCGCGAGATAGACACCTGGCTTGCCGCCGGCCATGACGTGCTGGTCAATGGCTCGCGCAAGTACCTGCCCGAGGCCCGTCGTCGCTATCCGCGACTGATCGCAGTGCTGCTGAAGGTCGATTCCGAGGTGCTGCGCCAGCGCCTGCTCCAGCGTGGGCGGGAGACGCTGGCGGAAATCGAGGAGCGCCTGGCGCGCAATGCGCACTTCGCCGATGGCCTGCCCGGGCCGCTGGTGGAACTGGACAACTCGGTGTCCCTGGATGTCACGGTGGGCCACCTGCTGGACCTGCTCGCCCCGCCGGATGCCCAGGCCAGCTGAGGTCAGTCCAGGCTCAGCGACAGGCTGACGCCGTGGGGCGCGAAGCCCATCGCGGCATAGAAGCGGTGCGCCATTTCCCGGTCCTGGTGGCTGGAGAGCGCCAGCTTGTAGCACTTCCAGTCCCGCGCCCATTCCACGGCCCGGCCGATCAGCGCCTGGCCGATGCCCTGGCCGCGTGCGCGGCTGTCCACCACCATGTCCTCGAGGATTGCCGAGCGGGCGAAACCGTGGGCGATGTGTTCGATCAGGTGCAGCGTGCAAGTGCCGAGCAAGGCTCCGTCGCGCTCGGCGATCAGTGTCACTCGTGACGGTTGCCGGTCGCTCAGGGCGAGGGCGAGCAAAGCGGTGTCGGGCAGTGGGTCACGCGCACCCAGTTGCTGCAGCAGCGGAGCAAGCGCCGCCGCATCATCGGCCGTGGCGACGCGCACATCGAAGGTAGCGAAAGGGGAATCGGGCAGGGCGCCGTCGTCTGTGGTCATGGTGATTCTCCGGCTGACGGCGAAATTATGGACCGCGACGGTGGCGGCGGCATGACAAATCGCTTGTCGGTGGTTAACATGCCGACCCGATTGTCCCGGTAGCTCAATTGGATAGAGCGTCCCCCTCCTAAGGGGAAGGTTGGAGGTTCGACCCCTCTCCGGGACACCAGTACGCCAAGGCCCGCATCTGCGGGCCTTTTTCGTTTCTGCCCGGGGTGGTCATCAGGGCGAATAGGTCACCCGGTTGCGCCCGTTGTGCTTGGCGTCGTACAGGGCCTGGTCGGCCTTGATCAGCGCCTGGCTGAGGGTGCCGTCGGCGGTGAGATGGGCCAGCCCCAGGCTGATGGTGACGCTGGGCGTGCCGGGCAGCTCGGCGGTCACGCGGCGCAACTGCTCGACCCGTGACTGAGCCTCCTCCACGCTGATCCCCCACAGGTACAGGCCGAACTCTTCGCCGCCCAGGCGGGCGAATTCGAAGTCCTGCATTTCATGCTGGATGGCGCGCGCGACGCGGGTCAGCACTTCGTCGCCGATGTCATGGCCGTAGGTGTCGTTGACCCGCTTGAAGTGGTCGATGTCGATCATCACCAGGTAGCGCTGTTCACCGTCGTTTCCCAGGCGCTGGCCGACGCGGGTCATGAAGGAGCGGCGATTGGGGATGCCGGTGAGCACGTCGAGGTAGGCCTGGTCCAGCAGCAGTCTGGCCATGGCGTAGTTGTACAGCTTGGCCTTGCTCAGGTGGTGGAAGATGTAGACCGAGAGCGCGCTGATGAACAGCGGGTAGCAGACCAGCATGCTGCGCCGCGCGTCCAGGGCCGGCACATCGCCCAGTAGCGGGTTGAGGAAGGTCCAGGTCACTACCAGCACGGAATAGAAGGCGAGATTGTTCAGCGGCATCGCGGTGGCACTGTAGAGCACCGTGGCGGCCGCGATCACCAGCCAGGCAGGGCGCAGTGGCTCCGGCAAGCCGTCGATCACCAGGCGTGCGCCGAGGCTGAAGGTGATGACGAAGGCCAGGTTGAGCCAGTAGAAGTGCACCGCCTTGCGTACGAAGCTGGCCACCACGGTGATGAGGAAGAACACACCGAGGAAGAGCACCGAGACGTAGGTGAAACCCTGGCCGGCCTGGAAGCTGACGATGAGGTCGAAGAGCAGCCACATGGCGGCGCTCACGGCAAAGATCAGCAGGCTGAGCCCGTGGAGTCGCTCGAAATCGTGCTGGAGGAATTCGGCCCTGATCCCGGCCGGGACGCTTTGCTTGAGTATCTCGGACTCGATGGTCTTGAACATGAACCGCCCTGTGCGCGTGTGGGATCGCTCGCGCGAGAATAGCCGAACCCGATGCCCACCGCGCTAGCGTGCGGCGGGCATCGGGTGGGGGATGTTTCAGGGCGTTGCGGAGGTGCTGGGATGCGCGCGCTGGTTGTCCAGCAGCGCCTTGCCCCAGGGCCGGTAGCGCACCTCGAACACGGCGCTGGCGTGACAGCCGGTGGACGCGCTGGAAGGCGCGGCAGGTTCGGCGTGGAAAGGCTGGCCGGCGGCACTGGTCTGGCGGAAGGCTTCGCGGACGATGCCGACCGGGCAGGGCAGGGCGGCGGCGTAAGCCTGGCGCACGCGCTCGGGTAGCGCGCCGGTGCCGGCGCCGTCCTGCCACCAGACCTGCACGCCGAGCCCGGCAATCTGCCCCAGCCAGTCGCCATACACTTGCGGCGCCAGCTTGCCGCCGGAGAAGGCGCTCAGCTGCAGCGGCGCCTTCAACTGGCCGGCGAAGTCCTTGAGCTGATGCTGCAGGGCCTGACGGCGCTCGGCGGCCTGGAAGTGCCAGTCGTCCAGTTCCATCGGCAGGTACCAGGCGGCGACGGGCAGTTTCCACTGCTCGCTCACCTGCCGTTGCTGCGCCAGGGAGCGGCCCAGCTGATGCTGCCAGTAGGCCTCCAGGCCGGGTGTGTCCAGCTCGCTCTGGCGCTGGTAGTAGGCCGGGTCCATGTACAGCCCGAGGACCAGTTGCAGGCCGTTGTCGTGGGCGCTTTTCAGGGAGCGTGCGAGCCAGCCGTTGGCACCGCCGAAGTCGGAGTCGCCATAGGCTGTCCACTGCACGATCAGGGTCTTCGCACCCTGGGCCGCACTGGCGCGCCAGACCTGCTGCCACTGCGCGTCGCTCAGTGCAGCATCGACATTCAGCGGCTGGTAGAACAAACGGTCATCGGCGTGCGCCGTGGCGGCGGAGCACAGCAGGGCCAGGGCGAAAATCAGACGTCGCATCAGAAGTTCACCTCGAGTCCCACCAGCCAGCCGTTGGCCTGTTCGTAGAGATTGCCCGCCATGCCCAATTGGTACTCGGTGCGCACGGTGACGTGGGCGCGGTAGGCGTTGTAGCGGTCCTCGCCGTACCAGTACTGCCAGCGCAGACCGACGCCGCTGCGCAGGTCCTGGCGCCAGTCGTTGCTCGGGTCCTGCGCGGAGAACTCGGCAAAGCCGTACGGCATGATCGTCTGCGGCGAGTCCACCGGCAGCTTCCAGGTGTGGCCCTGCTGGTAGCGCGAGACCCACTGGTGATCGCCAGCGTGGGTCCACCAGGCGAAGTCGGTGTAGAGGAAGCGCTCGTCCCAGTCACTCTCGTCGACGCGCCAGTCGTTGCGGTACTCGCCCTGGTCGAGGAAGGAGGCGGTGGCGCGCAGCAGGAAGTCTGTCGAGGTCTGTCCGTACTTGTCGCGCTGGCGCACATAGCGCTCGAACTTCTCGGGGGTGCCGATCTCGTGCAGGCGGATGCCGTCGAAGGCGTAGTCGGAATCGCCGTCGTCGTTCACGGTGTTCTGCTTGTATAGCTCGCTGTAGAGGTTGAGGTTGTAGTCGCCGAAGGGCTTGTAGCGCAGGCCGAAGCCCGCGGCGAGGGTCTGGGTGTACTGCTTGCGTCCTTCGTTGCCGGCGATCGCCCGGCCATAGACCGAGAGGGTGCTGCCGTTGCGGGTCGGCTCCTCGCCCAGGGCGTGGTCCCAGATGAAGGTCTGCAGGTTCTGCGATTGCGCGCGGCGGCGGTCGCCGGTCTGAGTGTCGCCATTGAGGATCGGCACCGTGGTGACGCCGGCCGGCGACCAGGTGCTGGCGATGGTCAGGTTGTCGCGCTGGGACATGACCTGGTGCGCGCGGCGCTGGCGGAAGCGGCGGGCTTCCAGGCTGCCGTACTCGTCATCGGCGGCTACCGGGTCCTGTTCCAGATCGATCACCCGGCGCAGCTCGCGGCGGGCGGCGAAGCTGTCTTCGGCTTCGTCATAGCGCCAGGCGAGGGTTTCGCCCAGGCGGAAGTCCTCGGGGTAATCGCGGGTGGCACGCTCCAGGTAGGGGATCGCGGTGCGGCGTTCTTCCGGGGTGTCGGTGCCGGCCAGGCGCATGCCGTAGTCGGCGCGGAAGCGCGGATTGTCCGGTTCGCGGCGTACCGCCTCGGCCAGCCAGAGTTTGCTCTGCTGCGTGTCCCCGGCCTTCTGTGCACTGCCGGCGGCGTTGTAGAAGTGCTGGCCGTTGGGCTGGTGCTGCAGGGCCTCGCGGTGCCGCGAAAGGGCTTCGGGGTAATCGCCGCGGGCGTCGGCAATGTTGGCGCCAAGTGCCCAGTCGTCCGCGCTGCTTTTCTTCGCCTGCTGCCAGTAGCGTTCGGCGCCGGCATTGTCGTTGGTGAGCAACGCGGCGCGGCTGGCGGTGAGACGGGCGTTGTCGTTGAGTTCGCTGGTGGGCAGGGCGTTGAAGATGCGCAGCGCGCCGGCCGGGTCGCCGGCGGCTTCCAGCGCATAGGCCAGTGGCAGCTGGCTTTGCTTGTCGCCGTGGGCGATCGCGGCCTGGTAGTAGACCACCGCCTCGCCGGGCCGCGCGGGCATGGAACAGCGGCCGAGGGCGCGTAGCTCGCCGGGAGTGTTGGAGTCCGGGCTCAGGTAGCGTTGCAGGGCGTCGCAGCGCCCGGCTTCGGCGAGGCGGCCGAGCAGGTAGCCGCGCGAGACCGGATCGGCCTTGGGCAGCAGGGCTTCGATGCGCGCGACATCCAGAGGCGTGTCGCTGCGCGCGTGAATGCCGGCCAGGCGCTGAAGCAGCGCAGGAGGCAGGTTGCCCCCGCGGCGGTCGTAGGCGCTCTCCAGCAGCTGCTTGGCGCGTTCGGTGCGCCCGGCGTTGAGGGCGAGGTAGCTGGCCTGATCCAGCGCCTTGAGGTCGCCGGTCTGGCGGTAGCGTTGTTCCCACAGTGCCGCCGCTTCGCCGGTGCGGCCACGGGCCTGCAGCAGCTCGGCGCGCTGGCGTACGGTGTCGGGTGTCTGTGGCTGGCGCGAGAGCCAGGCCAGCGCCAGATCGGTGCGCCCCTGGCGCCGCCAGGAGTCCACCAGCTGGTCGCGCCGGGCGGTGTCCCAGGGTTCGGGAAGCCGGGTGTTTTCCAGCAGGTCGGTGGCGTCCAGGCGCTGGGCCAGCACCAGCCAGGTCTTCGGGTCGTCAGCGGGTTTGCACTGCTGCAGTTTCGCCAGCGCCGCTGCCTGGTCGTGGCGTGACAGCCATTCGGTGGTTTCCAGGCACGGCCGATTCTGCTGGTCACTGAGCTTGCTCACCAGCGAGGTGTCGGCGCTGTCGCGGGCGACCTCCAGCAGTTGCGCCTGGCGTGTCGGGTCGTTGCGGTCCTGCTCCGGCAGGGTGAGCAACCAGCGCTTGGCCACCTCGGTCTGATCGACGGCGATGGCACGGTCGATGATCGCCAGTCTTGCCTGGCGCGCGGCGTTGGCGTCGGGGGCCTGCTGGATCAACTGCTCCAGCGGCTTTTCTTCCAGGCGCTGGGCGTAGGCGTTGGCCAGGCGACGCCAGTCATCGGCGGAGAGCTGGTGAGCGGTGGCCAGCGGAGCCAGCTGGGCGATGGTGGTGTCCCAGTCGCGCAGTTGTTCGGCCCAGTTGGCGCGGGCCTCGCGCAGCACGCGGCCATCGTTGCCCGGTGGCAGGCTGCCGAGCCAGTCCAGCGCCTTGGCGGCCCCCTGGGTCTGGCCGAGCTTGAGGCTGTAGGCTTGCCACAGGCGTACGCGCTCGTTGGCGTTGCTGGTGTGGGCCAGCCACTGGTTGATCTGGGCTTCGGGTGGCGGGCCGTTCTCGATCAGGTCCAGGCGCAGTTCGGTCAGGGCCTGCGCGCCGGCATCGGTGCCGGCCAGTGCCTGGGCTTCCTTCTCGGCATCGTCGAAACGCCGCTGCTTGGCCAGGGACTGGATCAGCAGCGAGCGCGCCTCGGTGTTGTTCGGCACGCGGCCCAGCAGGTGGCGCATCAGGCGTTCGACTTCCGCCCAGTTGCTCTTCTTCGCTTCCTTGTAGCCCTTGTCGAGGTAGGGGAAGCTGCGGAAGCGCTGGAACTCCGTGAGCTGGTCATCGGCGGCCTGCGCCAGCGGGGCGGCGAAGCTCGCCAGGATCAGGCCGTAAAGCAGGGGTTGTTGCGGTTTCACACGGCCTCCCGGGCAATGCGATAGGCCTCGTGCTGTTCGCTGGCCTGTTCCTTGAGGGCTTCCTCGAGCACCTGCTGGGTGATCATGCCGCGCTTGATCAGGTGTTCGCCGAGGGAGTCCTGCTCCGGGTCGAAATCGATCAGGGCCTGGTTGAACAGGCTCGGCGGGACCATCCCACGAACCTGCAGCAGGGTGCCGAACATCACCACGTGCCCGCACAGGCGTTCCATCAGCGACTCGTCGCCCTGGCGCTGACGGAGCGCATCGACGATGGCGCGGGTTTCGTCGGTCTGGTTACGGCTGCCGTACCAGTGGCGCAAGCCGAGGGTGACGCGACCCTGGGGAGCCAGGCGACCGCGCACCGGGCGCTTGAGCTGGCGGCTGATGGCGCCGAGGGAAACCTGGCTGATCTGCTGCTCGCTGGCCAGGACCAGGGTGTTGCCGTCGATGGCCACCGGCAGCACTGCATAGCGCAGCGCCAGCTTGCGCGGCAGGGCTTCGATCAGCTTTTCGTCGAGGGTGAAGGGGTTGAGCGGCGCCCATTCCTCACCCAGTTCCTCGGCCAGGGTGGTGACCAGCTGGGTGCTGGTGATCAGCTCGCGCAGCAGCAGCTCGCGGCCCAGGCGGCGACGGACCGGGCTGGTCAGTGCCGATTGCAACTGTTCTTCGGTGATCAGGCCCTGCGCGACCAGGCGCTGGCCCAGCGGCGTGCGCTGCGGGCCGGCGAGGGCGGGGAATTCATGGGTGGTCTTGTCCCAGGCGACCCGGCGCGAATCGCCCATCTCCATCACCTGCTTGAGTGCGCGCAGGTTGGCGAAGAAGTTGACGAAGTTGCTCCACATCATCCGCGGCGCCGACAGCAGCCCCTCGAAGATGCCGTAGAAGCGAGTGACGAACCAGAAGCGCTGGAACAGCCGGTTGAGCAGCATCAAGCCGTTGAGGAACAGCAGCACCACCAGCAACTGGCTGCCTTCGAGGATCGACGGGAAGCGCCAGGCGTTGGGCGACAGGCTGGTGATCAGCCACATGGTGATCAGCACCAGGAACAGCAGGTTGACCAGGAAGCTCAGCAGGTAGGCGATCAGCCCCCGGCGGTCGCGCCAAAGGAAGTAGTTGAGCATGCCCTTGCTGCTCCAGCCCAGGTTGCGCGTGCCCTGGAAGACGATCCCGGTGATCCATCGGGACTTCTGCCGGATGGCGTGTTGCCAGGTGCGCGGGAAGTGTTCGCGCACGCAGATGACCTGGGAGAAGCGCCGGTCCATGCCCGGCACCCAGTCGCTCTTGAGCGCCAGCTGAGGGTCGGTGATGGAGTAGCGGGCGAAGATGCACTTCATGCCCTTCTGCTTGAGGCGGAAGCCGATGTCGTAGTCCTCGGTGAGACTCTGCACATCGAAGGCGATGCCGTCGCCGTCTTCGAGCAGCGCGGCGATGGCGCGGCGGCTGAAGCAGGTGCCGACGCCGGCGCTGGGCACCTGGCCGGTCAGCGCCTCGCGCACCGGCACATCCTTGCCGTGGTTCTCGGCGAACTCGTCGACGTAGTGGCCGGCGGTGAAGCCGGTCCATTCCGGGGCGTAGGGGTAGACCGGGATCTGGATCAGGTCCTTGGCCGGCAGCAGGTAGTTGAACAGGCGCAGTTCCAGCGGCGAGATGACGTCTTCGGCGTCATGCAGGATGAAGCCGGAGAATTCGATGCGGGCGTCGGCCTCGAAGCGCAGGATCGCGTCGATGATGTTGTTCAGGCAGTCGGCCTTGCTGGTCGGGCCGGGGCGCGCGCAGACCACCTTGTGCACGTTGGGGTAGTGCAGGCACACCGCATCGACGTCCGCCTGGGTCTGCGGATCGTTCGGGTAGGTGCCGACGAAGATCTGGTAGTTCTCGTAGTCCAGGGTGGAGGCCGCCAGGCGGGCCATCTCGCCCACCACGCCGACCTCGTTCCAGGCCGGCACCATGATCGCCAGCGGCTTTTCCGGGGCGGCGAAGAGGCGTTCCTCGTCGGCCCGGTCGAAGCGGTTGTAGATACGGAAGCGGCGCACCAGCACCCGGCCCCAGTACACCAGGTCGATGAACAGGTCATCCAGGCCAAGCAGGAACATCAGCGCGGCGAGGATGATCGCCAGGTACTTCAGGGCATAGAGAACGTAGGTGAGGATATCGACCAGTTCGAGGCTCATTCGAACTCGCTTGTCGTGCGTGTTTCACCGAACCAGGACAGCAGCCGGGCGACGATCTTCTCGCTGGCATGGCCGTCGCCGTAGGGGCTGAATACCCGGCTCATCTGCTCGTAGACTTCCTCGTCGCGCAGCAGATGGCTGGCTTCGCTGACGATGCGTCCGGTGTTGGTCCCCACCAGCACCACGGTACCGCCTTCCAGCACGGCCGGGCGCTCGGTGACGCGGCGCAGCACCAGCAGTGGTTTACCCAGCGCCGGGGCTTCCTCCTGGATGCCGCCCGAGTCGGTGAGGATGATGTACGCGCGGTCCATCAGCCAGACGAAGTGCTGGTAGTCCTGCGGGGCGATCAGGTGGATGTTCGGCTTGTCCGAGAGCAGGCCGTAGACGGCTTTCTGCACCTGCGGGTTGAGGTGCACCGGGTAGACGAAGTCCACCTCGGGGAAGCGCTGGGCCAGCTCGGCCAGGGCCTGGCAGATGCGCTCGAAGCCCTTGCCGAAGTTCTCCCGGCGGTGGCCGGTGATCAGCACCAGGCGGCGGTCCCCGGTGAACTTGGCCAGGGGCGAGTCGATGGCGGGTTTCCAGCCGGTCTCGTGCAGGTGCTCGCGCATCCACAGCAGGGCGTCGATCACCGTGTTGCCGGTGACCTCGATCTGGTCGATGTTCACCCCTTCGCGCAGCAGGTTGTCGCGCGAGGCCTTGGTTGGCGGGAAGTGCAGGTCGGCGATCACTGCGGTGAGGCGGCGGTTGGCTTCTTCCGGCCAGGGCTGGTGGATGTTGCCGGTGCGCAGGCCGGCCTCGACGTGGCCCACCGGGATCTGCCGGTGGAAGGCGGTCAGAGCGGCGATGAAGCTGGTGGTGGTATCCCCGTGGACCAGCACGATGTCCGGACGATGGCGGTCGTAGCTGTCGTCCAGTTTGCCCATCATCTGCAGGGACAGGCTGTTCAGCGTCTGGCCCTGGGTCATGACGTCGAGGTCTTCATCCACCTCGAGTTCGAAGGAGTCCAGCACTTGCTGTAGCATCTCGCGATGCTGGCCGGTGGAGCAGATGCGCAGCTCGATTTCCGGGGTACGGCGGAGGACGCGGGCGAGGGGGGCCATCTTGATGGCTTCCGGGCGGGTTCCGAAAACCATGGTGACTTTGTACTTCATCAATTGCTCCTTGGGCGCACCCTTGTGGGGCCGCCTTCGGTTTTCCGTGTGGGATTTTTCCAAGGGCAATGAAAGTCGCTCAAGTCCGGGCTGTCCAGCGACAACTGGTGTTGCCAGTGATACAGGTCAGGTACATTGACCTTTTTGGGTGTTTTGTCGCCTGGCTGCAGGCCGCGTCGTCAGTGGGCTGGCGCCGGTTTGCCGGCAGCGCCGAGAAAAACTGTTGATGAATTTTTCGAAAAGGCGGATCGGTCGATGCTGAGCGCGGAATTGAAGGCGTTCTACCGGGTAGCGAAGCTGGGCAGCATCACCCAGGCGGCGAAGAAGCTCGGCCTCAGCCAGCCGACCGTGACCACGCAGATCCGCAACCTGGAGAGCCAGTATGCGGTGGAGCTGTTCTATCGCGGCGGCCGTCGCCTGACCCTGAGCGACGAGGGCGCGCGTCTGCTGCCGATGGTCGAGACGCTGTTACAGCAGGAAGCCGACATCGAGTTCTACCTGCGCAACTGCGGGCAGATGCAGGGTGCGCTGCGCATCGGCGCCACCTCTCCTTATTACGTGCTCGGGCTGATCAAGAACTTTCGCGAGCGCTTCCCGCAGATCGAAGTGTCGGTGGAGATCGGCAACTCCCAGCAGGTGCTCGAATCGCTGATCGAATGCCGGGTGGACCTGGCGGCCTCCTCGCAGCAGGTGGACGACGCGCGCCTGACTCGCGTGGTGCTGGGCAGCGATCCGCTGGTGCTGGCGGTACACCGCAGCCACCCGCTGGCGGCGCTGCAGTCGGTGAGCCTGGGCGACTTGCGCAGCCATTGCCTGCTGATGCGCGAGGCGGGCTCCACCACCCGCCAGTTGACCGAAGCGATGTTGCAGCAGGCGGGGGTGACACCCGCCTCGATGCTGGAGATCGGCAGCCGCGAATCGATCCGCGAGGCAGTGATCCGCAACCTGGGCGTGAGCATCATCGCCCGCCAGGAAGTGCCGGATAACCCGCAGTTGTGCGTGCTTGAGATCAAGGGCGCCAGCCTGATCGACGAGTACCTGTATTGCCTGAAGGACCGGCGGCAGGCGCGCCTGCCGAGCGCGTTTCTGGCGTTGGCGCAGGTGTAGAACCGATTCCCGTGTAGGAGCGGGCCATGCCCGGGATCAGAGTTTCCCTCCCCACCGAAGTCAGAGCGACGCACGAACGTAGGATGGTGTTCACCGGCTCGGACGGCAGGGCGCCGGGCAAGGTGGCAGTTCGTAGGGCGAATAACACGCCAGCGTTATCCGGCACATGGGTATTGGCGGATAACCTGTTCCGGGTTATGCGCCCTACGTTTGCCCGCTCTACACCGCCACTTCCAAAAAATTTTCGCCCCCATACCCAAATCTGCCTATGGATCTATCGGCGCACTTGGCCCTTTAGCAATAGTGCCGTCGCAATCGCTCCCTAGCATGGACCTCGTTCCTTCACGCCGCGGCTCACCCGGCGTGGACCACAAGAATACGAGGTACCGCCATGCATCCCACCGTTGCCGGCACGCCGCTCAGCGTGCGCCACATCCGCAAACGCTTCGGCCAGTTCGTCGCCCTCGACGGCGTGTCGCTGGACGTCAAGGCCGGTGAGCTGGTGTGCCTGCTCGGCCCTTCCGGCTGCGGCAAGACCACCCTGCTGCGCTGCATTGCCGGGCTGGAGCAGCAGGACGAGGGCACCTTGCACCTGGGTCTGCGCGATGTCTCGAACCTGCCGCCGCAGGCGCGGGACTACGGCATCCTGTTCCAGTCCTATGCGCTGTTTCCCAACCTCACGGTCGAGCAGAACATCTCCTATGGCCTGGCCAACGCTTCGAAGGATGAAGCCCGCCGCCGCGTCGCCGAGATGCTCGAGTTGGTCGGCCTCAGCGGCAGTGAGAAGAAGTACCCCGGCCAGCTCTCCGGTGGCCAGCAGCAGCGCGTCGCCATGGCTCGCGCGCTGGCGCCGAGCCCGTCGCTGCTGCTGCTCGACGAGCCGATGTCGGCGCTGGACGCCCGCGTCCGCGAACACCTGTGCGGCGAGCTGCGCCAGCTGCAGAAGAGCCTGGGCATCACCACCGTGATGGTCACCCACAACCAGGACGAGGCCATGTTGATGGCCGACCGCATCGCGGTGATGAACCACGGGCGCATCGAGCAGTACGGCACGGCGCAGGAGATCTACAGCAGCCCGAGCACGCCCTTCGTCGCCGAGTTCGTCGGCCAGGGCAACTGGCTGCCCTTCGAGCGCGGCAGTGACGGTCATGCGCGGGTCGGCAGCCTCAACCTGCGCCTGCACTGCCAGGCACCGAGCGCCTCGGGCCGGTTGTTCTGCCGCCCGGAAGCGATCAGCGTGAACCCCGCCGTGCACCAGGAAAACCTGTTCCGCGCGCAGGTCCGCGAGATCACCTTCCTTGGCAACCGCTGCCGCATGAGCTTCGAGCTCGAACAGCTGCCGGGCCACGCGCTGCTCGCCGAGCTGGCGCCCGAGGACATGCCGCGCCTGGGCACCCCGGACATCTGGGTATCGCTGCCACCCCGCAGCCTGCAGGTGTTCGCCTGAGATGGAAGCCGTGGTGAAACACAGCCCGGCGCTGTCCGCCGGCAAGATTCGCGGCGATCTGGGTGATCGCCTGTTCGTCCGCGGCGGCAAGTACCTGCTGCTGCTCCTGCTCACTCTCGCGGTGCTGATGCCGCTGCTGGCCATCTTCTGGCGCGGCTTCAGCGGCGAAGCAGGGCAGGGCGGCGGCCTGGCAGCCATGGGTGAGCTGCTGCGCAGCGACAACTTTCACTGGCTGCTGGGCAACAGTCTGAAGGTTTCGTTGAGCGTGGCGTGCATCGTCGTGCCGGCGGCCTACCTGTTTGCCTACGCGCTGCAACGCACGCTGATCCCGGCCAAGGGCCTGTGGCGCGGGATTTCCCTGCTGCCGCTGCTGGCGCCGTCGATGCTACCGGGCATCGCGCTGATCTACCTGTTCGGCAACCAGGGCCTGCTGCGCCACCTGCTGCCGGACAACATCTACGGCTTCTGGGGTATCGTCCTCGGCGAGGCCATCTACACCTTCCCCCATGCGCTGATGATCCTGCTGTCGGCGCTGTCGCTGGCCGATGCGCGCCTGTTCGACGCCGCCTCGAGCATGGGCGCCGGGCCCTGGAAGGCCTTCCGCAGCATTACCTGGCCGGCCTCGCGGCAGGGTGTATTCGCCGCCTTCTGCCTGGTGTTCACCCTGACCATCACCGACTTCGGCGTGCCGGTCGTGGTAGGCGGCGACTACCAGGTGCTGGCGCTGGAAGCCTACAAGGCAGTGGTCGGCCAGCAGCAGTTCGGCCGTGGCGCGCAGATCGGCATGATCCTGCTGCTGCCGGCACTGCTCAGCTTCGCCGTCGACACCTGGCTGCGCCGTCGCCAGGGCGACGCCATGAGTGGCCGCGCACAGGTCTACCATCCCAAGCCGTCGCGTCGTCGCGACGGTGCCTTCCTCGCCATCGTCGTGCTGATCAGCGCGGTGCTGCTGGGAGTGCTGGGCATGGCCGTGTACTCCTCGCTGGTGAAGTTCTGGCCCTATAACCTCTCGCTGTCGCTGAACCACTACGACTTCAACACCACAGCCGGCGGCGGCTGGCTGGCCTACCGCAACAGCCTGACCATGGCCGCGTGCACCGCGATAATCGGCAGCGCGCTGATCTTCACCGGTGCCTACCTGATCGAGAAGACTCGCGAGCAGCGCTGGCTGAGCCAACTGCTGCGCATGCTGTGCTTCGTGCCGATGGCCGTGCCGGGCCTCGTGCTGGGCCTGGGCTACGTGTTCTTCTTCAACCTCCCGGGCAACCCGCTGCATGTGTTCTACGGCAGCATGGCGCTGCTGGTGGTGTGCACCATTGCCCACTACCTGACCACCGCGCAGATGACCGCCACCGCCGCGCTGCGCCAGCTCGACGGCGAGTTCGAGGCTGCCGCGCTGTCGCTGAAGATGCCGCTGTGGCGCCACTACCTGCGCGTCACCGTGCCGATCTGCCTGCCGGCGCTGCTGGACATCACCCGCTACCTGTTCGTCTCGGCGATGACCACCGTCTCGGCGGCGATCTTCCTCTACAACCCGGACACCATTCTCGCCGCCGTCGCCGTGCTGAACATGGACGACTCCGGCAACGTCGGCGGCGCTGCTGCCATGTCGACCCTGATCCTGCTCACTTCCGCGGCCGTGTCGCTGCTGCTGGCCGGCGCCTCGCGCGGCTTGCTGCGCCGCTCGCAGGCCTGGAGGACGGGCGCGAACCCTTAACACCGCTGGACGCTGTCGCCCGGCGCCTGTGCGCCGGGCTCAACCCCTGACAAACCCGCCCCGAGCGGGAGACCAACACTGCCAAGGAGCTCCACATGTTCAAACGTCTTGCCCTCGCCGCCGCCGTGGTTGCCGGTTTCGCTGCACAGGTCCACGCCGCCGACACCGAGCTGACCGTCTACACCGCCCTGGAACCGGAACAGCTGACCGCCTACAAGCAGGCCTTCGAAGCCGAGAACCCGGACATCAAGATCAAGTGGGTGCGCGACTCCACCGGCATCGTCACCGCCAAGCTGCTGGCCGAAAAGGATCGCCCGCAGGCCGACGCCGTGTGGGGCCTGGCGGCTTCCAGCCTGGCCATCCTCGACCAGCAGGGCATGCTGGAGAAGTACGCACCCAAGCACCTGGACGCCATCGGCAAGAACTACCGCGACCCGGCCAACCCGCCGGCGTGGGTCGGCATGGACGTCTGGGCCGCCACCATCTGCTTCAACACCGTCGAGGCCGAGAAGCTCGGTCTGGAGAAGCCGGTGAGCTGGCAGGACCTGACCAAGCCCGAGTACAAGGGCAAGATCGTCATGCCGAACCCGGCTTCCTCGGGCACTGGCTTCCTCGACGTCTCCGCCTGGCTGCAGACCTTCGGCGAGAAGCAGGGCTGGGCCTACATGGATGCCCTGCACGAGAACATCGGCCAGTACGTCCACTCCGGCTCCAAGCCGTGCAAGCTGGCCGCCGCCGGCGAGTTCCCGATCGGCATCTCCTTCGAGTACCCGGCCGTGCAGCTCAAGCGCCAGGGCGCGCCGCTGGACATCGTCCTGCCGAAGGAAGGCCTGGGCTGGGAAATCGAAGCCACCGGCATCGTCAAGGGCACCCAGCATGAAGCCGCGGCGAAGAAGCTCGCCGACTTCTCCTCCAGCCCCAAGGCCATGGAGCTGTACAAGGAAAACTTCGCCGTGCTGGCCCAGCCGGGCATCGCCAAGCCGCAGACCGAACTGCCGGCCGACTACGAGCAGCGCCTGATCAAGAACGACTTCGCCTGGGCCTCGAAGAACCGCGACGAGATCCTTGCCGAGTGGCGCAAGCGCTATGACGGCAAGTCGGAGAAGGTCGCGCAGAAGTAAGGTTCGACTGAGATTCGGCACTGGCGGCTCCCTCTCCCCAACCCTGGCTGCGCGCCCCGCTCCGAGGGGAGAGGGGGCTGTCCGGTGTGCTGGTTCGAGGTTGGCGCAGTCCTGTTAGCCAGCGAAGCGTGACAGGGCGGCGCGACCGACGTGTCATTTGCTTGCCGACCCAGGCAGCGGGTTGCTGAAGGCAGTTGCCTGAATGCCCTGAGGCAGCAGGATGAACTCGGAATTCTTCTCGGCAGAGGAGGGTTCCCTCTCCCTTCGGAGCAAGGCGCGTAGCCAGGGCTGGGAGAGGCGCTTTTCTGCTTGTTTTATACGCAAGGAACTTATCCCCATGACCCAGACCCACTGCGACGTCGCCATCGTCGGCGCCGGCATCCTCGGCCTTTCCCATGCCTACGCCGCCGCCCGCCGCGGCCTGTCCGTGCGTGTCTTCGAACGCACCGCCACGCCCCTGGGCGCCTCCGTGCGCAACTTCGGCCAGGCGCTGGTCACCGGCCAGCCGCCGGGCGTGATGTCGGAACTGGCCCGTGCCAGCCGGCCGATCTGGGCGCAATGGGCGGAAGGCGCCGGGTTCTCCCTGCGGCGCAACGGCTCGCTGCTGTTTGCCCGCAGCGAAGCCGAGGAACACCTGCTGGAAGCTTTCTGCGCCGGTCGTGCCAGGGAGCTGGACTACCGCGTGGGCCTGCTGCGCGGCAGCGAACTGAACGACCTCTATCAGGGCCACTTCCGTCATCATCGCGCGGCACTGCTGGGTTTCGACGACCAGCAACTGTATTCCCGCGAGGCGCTGCCGAGCCTGATCGACTACCTGCGCCGCGAGCACGGCGTGGCGCTCCACTTCTCCACCCTGGTGCGTGACGTCGACACCGGCGTGCTGCGCACCACAGCGGGCACCTTCACCGCCGGGCAGGTGATCGTCTGCTCCGGCCACGACTATCAGACGCTGCTGGCCGAAGTCATCGCGCCGCTGGAGCCGCAGGTATGCCGGCTGCAGATGCTGCGCGCCCGCCCGCAGGTCGACATCGGTCTTTCCCATTCGATCCTCACCGGCCTGAGCTGCGTGCATTACGGCGCCTTCTCCGACCTGCCCGAGGCCGAAGCGGTGCGCGAGCAGATCCGCCGCGAAACGCCGGAGCTGGAAGAGCAGGGCATCCATTTGCTGGTCAGCCCGACGCCCCATGGCGAGCTGATCATCGGCGATTCCCACCACTACGGCAGCGACGCCGCGCCGTTCAACGCCGAATTCGTCGACCGGCTGATGCTGGAGCTGGCCGAGGACACGCTGGGCATGCGCGTCGAGGTTGTCGAACGCTGGCAGGGCGTCTACGGCTCGCGCGGGCCAGGACCGTTCTCGGTGCTGCAGGCCGCCGACGGCATCAGCGCCGTGCTGATGCACACCGGCGTGGGCATGAGCATCGGCCCGGCGCTGGGTGAACGCACTGTTGCCGCACTGTTCGGCTGACACGGGGCTGTCATCTGCCGTTCACCCGGTTCTGATAACACCGGAAGGGCGACGCGGCTTTCGTAGGGCGCATGAAGCGGAACGCTTCATCCGCCATGGCGGATGACCGCAAGCGGTCATTCGCCCTACGTCAGATATCCCAGGTTCAGCGGGGTCCCATGAACCACAGCATCGTCCAGAACCATCAGGATTCCGACCTGTTCGGCCTGCTGTATGGCTTCAGCTTTCGCCCCGGTCAGCCAGGGCTCGAGATCGATTCGCCCACCGCCCTGCAGCGTCTGCAGGAGCCGCGAGCGGCGGACGAGTTCCTCTGGCTGCACCTGAACCTGGCGCACGCGGCCTGCGAGCGCTGGATGAAGTCGCACCTGGAGCTGCCCGACTACTTCTTCGAGACCCTGCGCGAAGGCTCGCGCTCCACCCGCATCGAGCATGTGGACGGTGCGCTGCTGGCGGTGGTCAACGACGTGGTATTCGACTTCGGCAGTCGCATGTCCTCGGATGTCGCCACCCTCTGGGTCTGCGCCCGTGGTCGCCTGCTGGTCACCGCCCGTGCGCAGCCGCTGCGCTCGGTGGACACGCTGCGTTCTTCGGTGAAGCACGGCGAGAGCTTCAACTCGCCACTGGAGTTGCTGATCCACCTGCTGCGCGATCAGGGTGAAATCCTCACCCGCATCGTTCGCGAGACCAGCATCAGCGTGGACCGCATCGAGGACCAACTGCTGTCCTCGCGCCTCTCCGCCAGCCGCGCCGACCTGGGTGCCATGCGCCGCGTGCTGGTGCGTTTGCAGCGCCTGCTGGCGCTGGAACCGGGCTCGCTGATGCGCCTGCTCAACCGCCCACCGATGTGGCTGACGGAGGACGATGTGCGCGTGCTGCGCGAGGCTACCGAGGAGTTCTCCCTGGTGATCAACGACCTCACCGCGCTGGGCGAACGCATCAAGCTGCTGCAGGAAGAGATCGCCGCGAAGATCAACGAGCAGAGCAACCGCACGCTGTTCACCCTCACCGTGGTCACGGTGCTGGCGCTGCCGATCAACATCATCGCCGGCTTCTTCGGCATGAACGTCGGTGGCATTCCCTTTTCCGGCGACCCGGAAGGTTTCTGGATCCTGGTGGTGCTGGTGGCCAGCTTCACCGGTCTGGCCGGGCGCTGGGCGTTCCGCAAGCGCGACGATTACTGACGGGATTTCCCTGTAGCAGCGCGCCATGCGCGCGATCGCGGGCATGGCGCGCTCCTACACGGTGATTCCGGCGTCCGGGCAAAAAAAGACCGGCTCAAAGGCCGGTCGAGGGGGAAGAATTCGTCGTCAGCGGCAGACGCGGGCGATGGCTGCCGCCAGGTGATCCAGGCGCTCGCCGTCGAGCCCGGCGATATTCGCGCGGCCGCTGCTCACCAGGTAAATGCTGTGCTCCTCGCGCAGGATGCGCACCTGGTCGGCCTGCAGGCCGGTGTAGGAGAACATGCCGCGCTGGATGGCGATGTGTGCGAAGCGATCCGCCAGCCCGTGGGGGCGCAAGGCTTCCACCAGGCCGACACGCAGCTCGGCGATGCGCCCGCGCATGCCGTCCAGTTCGTCCAGCCAGAGGTTCTTCAGTTCCGGGTCGCCGAGGATGGTGGCGACCACTTCCGCGCCATGGGCTGGCGGGGTGGACCACAGGTTGCGGGCGAACAGCGCCAGCTGGCTGCGGATGTCGGTGAGCTTGTCGGCGTTCTCGGCGCAGACGATCAGCGCGCCGACGCGGTCGCGGTAGAGGCCGAAGTTCTTCGAGCAGGAACTGGTGATCAGCACTTCCGGCAGGCTCTGGGCGAGCAGGCGCACGGAGTAGGCGTCCTCTTCCAGCCCGTCGCCCAGGCCCTGGTAGGCGAAGTCCAGCAGCGGCAGCAGTTCGCGGCGACGGACGATTTCCAGTACGCGCTGCCATTGCCCGTGATCCAGGTCGAAACCAGTGGGGTTGTGGCAGCAGGCGTGCAGCAGCACCACGTCGCCCTGGGGGATTTTCTCCAGCATGGTGAACATGGCTTCGGCGTCGAGGCGGTTGTCCGCGCCAACGTAGGGGTAGTGCTTGATCGGCACGCCAGCAGCGGCGAACAGGGTCTCGTGGATCGGCCAGGTCGGGTCGCTCAGCCAGATGCTCTTGCCCGGCAGGCAGTGCGCGATGAACTCCGCAGCCAGACGCAGGGCACCGGTGCCGCCGGGCGTCTGGGTGGCGTCGGCGCGGGAGTCGGCCAGTAGCGGCGAGGTGACGCCCAGCACCAGCTCGCACAGGCGCGCGGCGAACAGGGCATCACCGTGGCTGCCGACGTAGCTCTTGGTGGTTTCGCTATCCACCAGGCGCTGTTCGGCGAGCTTCACCGCGCGGGGGATCGGGGTGAGGCCCTGGGCGTCCTTGTAGACGCCCACGCCAAGGTCGAGCCGCGCGGGATTGGGGTCCGCCCGGTAGGCTTCGAGCAGGCCCAGGATCGGGTCGCCCGGTACGCGGGTGACCTTGGCGAAATGGCTCATTTGCGTCCCTCTGCTTTCGCGGCCAGCTCGTCGGTGCGCGCGGCCATGATGAAGTCGTTGCGGTGCAGGCCCTTCAGCTCGTGGCTCCACCAGGTGACGGTGACCTTGCCCCACTGGGTCAGCAGGTCGGGGTGGTGGCCTTCTTCCTCGGCGATGGCGCCTATGGCGTTGGTGAAGGCCAGGGCGTGCCTGAAGTTCTTGAACAGGAAGACCCGCTCCAGTTCCATGTGATCGTCACGGACCTCGATGTTCCAGTCCGGAATCTGCTTGATCAGCACCGCCAGTTCTTCGTCGGACACCTTCGGGGCGTCGGCGCGGCAGGCTTCGCAATGGGCTTGGGTGAGTGCGGTCATGAAAGGTTCTCCTTGTCGTGGGGTGGCATAGGAGTGCGCTCGCGAACCATCTTAGGCTCGCGAGCACGTCTCATCCTAGGCACAGATGGGATCGATTGCAGCGGATCAGGCGGCCTGTTTCGGCGGAAACTTCGGCGCGTGCAGGCCCAGGCGCATGGCTTCGCGCACCAGCGCCATGATGTCCTCATGGGCCAGCTCGAACAGCCGCTTGAGTTCGGGGAGCACGAAATACAGGGGCTGCAGAATGTCGATGCGGTACGGCGTACGCATGCATTCCAGCGGGCTGAAGGCCTGGTGCTCGGGCTCGCCGGAGAGGCTGTAGACCGTCTCCCTGGGCGACGAGAGGATGCCGCCGCCGTAGATGCGCAAGCCCTGCGAGGTATCCAGCAGGCCGAACTCGATGGTCATCCAGTAGAGGCGGGCGAGGTACACGCGCTCTTCCTTGCTGGCGGCGAGGCCGAGCTTGCCGTAGGTGTGGGTGAATTCGGCGAACCAGGGATTGGTGAGCAGCGGGCAGTGGCCGAAGATCTCGTGGAAGATGTCCGGCTCCTGCAGGTAGTCCAGCTCTTCCGGGGTGCGGATGAAGGTGGCGACGGGGAATTGCTGGCTGGCCAGCAGCTCGAAGAAGGTCTGGAACGGGATCAGCGCCGGCACCCGCGCCACGCGCCAGCCGGTGGCGGCCTGGAGCACCTGGTTGACCTCGCCCAGCTGCGGGATGCGCTCATGGGGCAGGCCGAGCTGCTCGATGCCGTCCAGGTATTCCTGACAAGCGCGGCCCTCGATCACTTTCAGCTGGCGGGTGATCAGGGTATTCCAGACCTGATGTTCGGTTTCCGGGTAGTGGATGAAACCGTCTTCGTCAGGTTGGCGGGCCACGTACTGCGTTGTCTTCATGGAGCCTCCGGCGTCGAGCTGCCTGTTCTTGTGATGACTCACAAATAGCGCGATGCGTGCCGGCGAACAGCCCCCTTGGCGCTACCCTGGCAGGTCGGTGGTCCGTCAATCCGTAAAGAAAACATTACGATCGTCGGCGCCAGCATCCGGCCATGGCTTGAAGGTGCGGTGATCTGTCACATATTCTTGACGGTAATTTCCGGCCGCCTTGCGAATACCCGTGCCGGAGCGCCCACCACAACGACAACCACGGGCCCGCCATGCGCATCAAAGTGCACTGCCAGAACCGCGTCGGCATCCTGCGCGACATCCTCAACCTGCTGGTCGACTACGGCATCAACGTCAACCGCGGCGAAGTCGGTGGCGAGCAGGGCAACGCCATCTACCTGCTCTGCCCGAACCTCATCAACCTGCAGTTCCAGTCGCTCAAGCCCAAGCTTGAAGCGGTGCCCGGCGTGTTCGGCGTCAAGCGCGTCGGCCTGATGCCCAGCGAACGCCGTCACCTGGAGCTGAACGCGCTGCTGGCGGCGCTGGAGTTCCCGGTGCTGTCCATCGACATGGCCGGGCAGATCGTCGCCGGCAACCGCGCCGCTGCTCAGCTGCTGGGCGTGCGCGTCGACGAAGTGCCGGGCATCCCGCTGTCGCGCTACGTCGAGGACCTCGACCTGCCCGAACTGGTGCGGGCCAACAAGGCACGCATCAACGGCCTGCGGGTGAAGGTGAAGGGCGACGTGTTCCTCGCCGACATCGCGCCGCTGCAGACCGAGCACGACGAAAGCGAAGCACTGGCTGGCGCCGTGCTCACCTTGCACCGCGCCGACCGAGTCGGCGAGCGCATCTACAACGTGCGTCGCCTGGAGCTGCGCGGCTTCGACAGCATCTTCCAGAGCTCGCGGGTGATGGCCGCCGTGGTGCGCGAAGCGCGGCGCATGGCGCCGCTCGACGCGCCACTGCTGATCGAAGGCGAGACCGGCACCGGCAAGGAGCTGCTGGCCCGCGCCTGCCACCTCGCCAGCCCGCGCGGGCAGTCGCCGTTCATGGCGCTGAACTGCGCCGGCCTGCCCGAATCCATGGCCGAGACCGAACTGTTCGGCTACGGCCCCGGTGCCTTCGAGGGCGCACGCCCGGAAGGCAAGCTCGGCCTGCTGGAGCTGACCGCCGGCGGCACGCTGTTCCTCGACGGCGTCGGCGAAATGAGCCCGCGCCTGCAGGCCAAACTGCTGCGCTTCCTGCAGGACGGCTGCTTCCGCCGCGTCGGCAGCGACGAGGAGGTGTACCTGGACGTGCGGGTAATCTGCGCGACCCAGGTCGACCTGTCCGAACTGTGTACCAAGGGCGAATTCCGTCAGGACCTCTACCACCGCCTCAACGTGCTGTCGCTGCACATCCCGCCGCTGCGCGAATGCCTGGACGGCCTGGAGCCGCTGGTGGAGCACTTCCTCGACCAGGCCAGCCGGCAGATCGGCTGCTCGCTGCCCAGGCTGTCGCCGCAGGCACTGGATCGCCTCGGTCGCTACCACTGGCCCGGCAACGTGCGGCAGCTGGAGAACGCGCTGTTCCAGGCGGTTTCGTTGTGCGAAGGCGGCACCATCCGCCCCGAGCACATCCGCCTGCCGGACTACGGCGCGCCGCACCCACTGGGGGATTTCTCCCTGGAAGGCGGGCTCGACGCCATCGTCGGCCGGTTCGAACGGGCGGTGCTGGAGCGGCTCTACCGCGAGCACCCGAGCAGCCGGCAGCTGGGCAAGCGGCTGGGGGTGTCGCACACCACCATCGCCAACAAGCTGCGAATGCATGGGCTGGGGCAGAACGACGAATCCTGATGAGGGCGTGGGACCTGCTCGCGGTCGCGGGTGGGGGACGTTCCGGTGTGCAGGATTTCGCGGACAAGGCCCGTTCCTTCCCGAGCAGTTCGTAGGGCGTTCCGGGTTATCCGCCCTACGTAAACGGGGGAGCGCGCGTTGCAGGAGCAGGCCATGCCCGCGATCCGTCGGCAGGGCCGGCGCCAGCCAATCACCAGGTCTTCGGCCGATACCCCTTCACGCAGGCCCGCACCTCGTCGTCGATCACGTTGCCCGGCTTGATGCAGTCGGACAGCCTGCGCGGGCTATCGCTGTAGGGAGAGCCCGCTGGAGTCGCCTGTGGGCCGGCAGGGGAAATACCCAGGCGGCTTTGCAGCACCACCCAGCGCTCCTGAAGCCAGGCATGGCTGGTGGGGTTGCGCCACAGGGCAGTACCGGCGGCGAGGAGCAGCAGCGGGATGAGGAACCACAGCAGCGGCCTCACCAGCAGCCGCCAGTTGCGTTTCGGGTCTTCGGGCGGCTTCTGCTTGTTCCGCTGCCTGACCTGCTCCCAGTAATAGTCGCGATCACGCTCGCTCATCGGTGTACTTCCGCCGGGTGGATGCGTGAAGAGTAACGGCTGGCGCGACCTGCGGCGAGGCGCGATCAGTGGTCCTTGTGACCGGCTTCGCGCACCACCATATTGGTCTGCATGACTGCTCCTCGAACTTCCTCCCGCGCCAGGCGCGCCGATGTGCTGTCCGCTTTCCACCCGGCGGTGGCCGGCTGGTTCCGTGCGCACTTCGCGGCACCGACGCAGGCGCAAGTCGAGGCGTGGCCGGCAATCCAGGCAGGCGAATCGACCCTGGTGGCGGCGCCCACCGGTTCGGGGAAGACGCTCACGGCCTTTCTCTCGGCCATCGATGCACTGGTCCGCGAGGGGCTGGCGAACGGCGGGACGCTGCCGGATCGCACCTCGGTGGTCTACGTTTCGCCGCTCAAGGCGCTGTCCAACGACATCCGCATCAACCTCGAGGAGCCCCTGGCCGGCATCCGCTCGGCGCTGCTGGAAATGGGCCTGCCGGAGGTGGATATCCGCACGGCGGTGCGCACCGGCGACACCACTTCCAGTGAGCGCGAGGCCATGCGCCGGCAGGTGCCGCACATCCTCGTCACCACACCCGAATCGCTCTATGTGCTGCTCGGCTCGGATTCCGGCCGCGCCATGCTCGCCGGCGCGCGCAGCGTGATAGTCGATGAAATCCACGCGCTGGCCGCGAGCAAGCGTGGCAGCCATCTGGCGCTGTCACTGGAGCGTTTGCAGGCTTTGTGCGAAGCGCCGTTGGTGCGCATCGGCCTGTCCGCCACGCAGAAGCCCATCGAGGCAGTGGCGGGCTTCCTGGTAGGGCGCCACCAGACCTGCCGCATCGTCGACATCGGCTACAGCCGCGAGCGCGACCTGAACCTGGAAGTGCCCGCAGCGCCGCTGGAGGCGGTGATGTCCCACGATGTCTGGGACAAGGTCTACGACCGCCTCGCCGAGCTGGCCAGCGAGCACCGCACCACGCTGGTGTTCGTCAACACCCGGCGGCTGTCCGAGCGTATCACCCGGCACCTCGCCGAGCGCATCGGCGCCGGTTGGGTGGCGGCGCACCACGGCAGCCTGTCCAAGGAACTTCGCCTGGGCGCCGAACGGCGGCTCAAGGCCGGGCAACTGAAGGTGCTGGTGGCCACCGCGTCGCTGGAGCTGGGCATCGACATCGGCGACGTCGAGCTGGTCTGCCAGATCGGCTCGCCGCGTTCCATCGCCGCCTTCCTGCAGCGGGTCGGCCGCTCCGGCCACAGTGTCGGCGGTACGCCCAAGGGACGGTTGTTCCCGACTTCGCGGGATGACCTGATCGAATGCGTGGCGTTGCTCGACAGCGTGCGGCAGAACGAGCTGGACGCCCTGAGCATTCCCCACGCTCCGCTGGACGTGCTGGCTCAGCAGATAGTCGCCGAAGTGGCCTGCCAGGAATGGCACGAGGACGCGCTGTTCGAACTGTTCACTGCCGCACAACCTTACGCCGACCTCAGCCGCGAGCACTTCGACGCCATGCTGCGTACCCTCGCCGAGGGCTACACCAGCCGCAACGGTCAGCGCGGCGCTTACCTGCACCGTGATGCCGTGCACCAGCGCCTGCGTGGCCGGCGCGGAGCCAAGCTCACCGCCGTGACCTCCGGTGGCACCATTCCCGATACCGGCGACTACGCCGTGCTGCTGGAGCCGCAGGGCCTCAGCGTGGGTACGGTGAACGAGGACTTCGCGGTGGAGAGCCTGGCCGGCGATGTGTTCCAGCTGGGCAATATCTCCTACCGCATCCTGCGCGTGGAGCCAGGCCGCGTGCGCGTCGAAGACGCCCAGGGCCAGCCACCGAACATCCCCTTCTGGCTCGGCGAGGCGCCAGGGCGCACCGACGAGCTGTCCACCAGTGTCGCTCGCCTGCGCGGGCAGCTGGACGAGTTGCTCGCCCAGGGCGAGAACGACCCTGAACCGCTGGCACGGGCCATCGACTGGCTTCAGGGCCTGCTCGGCCTGAATGACGCCGCGGCGCGCCAGCTGGTGGAATACCTGGCCCGCGCACGCCACGCCCTCGGCGCGCTGCCGACGCAGAAGACGCTGATCCTCGAGCGCTTCTTCGACGAATCCGGCGGCATGCAGCTGGTCATCCATTCGCCTTACGGCAGCCGTATCAACCGCGCCTGGGGCCTGGCCTTGCGCAAGCGCTTCTGCCGCACCTTCAACTTCGAGCTGCAGGCTGCGGCCACGGAAGACGCGATCATCCTCTCGCTGTCCACCAGCCACAGCTTCCCGCTGGACGAGGTGTGGCGCTACCTGCACTCCAACAGCGGCGAGCATGTGCTGATCCAGGCGCTGCTCGATGCACCGCTGTTCGGTGTGCGCTGGCGCTGGAACGCCACCACCGCGCTGGCCTTGCCGCGCTACAGCGGCGGGCGGAAAGTCGCCCCGCAGTTGCAGCGCATGCGCAGCGAGGACCTGCTGGCCTCGGTGTTCCCCGACCAGGTCGCGTGCCTGGAGAACATCGTCGGCGAGCGCGAGATTCCCGATCATCCGCTGGTGGCTCAGACCCTCGACGACTGCCTGCACGAGGCGATGGACTGTGAAGGCTGGCTGGACCTGCTGCGGCGCATGGAAAGCGGAGCGGTGACCCTGCTCGCGCGCGATCTGCCGGCACCGTCGCCACTGGCGGCGGAGGTGCTGTCCGCCAGTCCTTATTCCTTCCTCGACGACGCGCCTCTTGAAGAGCGCCGCACCCAGGCCGTGCAGAGCCGCCGCTGGACCGACCCGGAAAGCGCCGACGGCCTCGGCGCGCTGGATGCCGATGCCATCGACGCGGTACGCGCCGAGGCCTGGCCCGAAGCCCGCGACGCCGACGAGATGCACGAGGCATTGACCGGTCTGGGTGGCATCCGCGACAGCGAGGCGCAGGCCAATGAGGGCTGGCCTTTCCTGCTCAAGTCACTGGCCAAAGCGGGGAGGGCGACGCGCCTGGAGCTGCTCGCGGGCGCAGTCTGGGTGGCGGCGGAACGGCTCAGCCAGTGGCTTGCGCTGCATCCGCAGGTCGCGATGAAGCCTTCGCTCGATCTGCCTGCGGCGCTGTGCGAGCCCTGTGCGGTGGACGAAGCGCAGGTCGAACTGGTGCGGGCGCGCCTGACCGGCTTCGGCCCGCGCCTGCTGCGCGAGCTGGCGGATGACCTGGGCATTTCCTCCGGCGATACCGGCTTCGCCCTGGCCAGCCTGGAGCGCGAGGGCTACGTGCTGCGCGGTCGCTTCACGCCGGGCGTGAGCGAGGAGGAATGGTGCGAGCGCCACCTGCTGGCGCGCATCCACCGTTACACGGTCAAGCGCCTGCGCCGGGAGATCGAACCGGTGGCGCGGGCGGATTTCATGCGCTTCCTGTTCGACTGGCAGCGAGTGTCCGCTGGATCGAGGGTGCGCGGTGCTGAATCCCTGGCCGGCGTACTCAGCCAGCTGGAAGGCTTCCAGGCCGCTGCCAGCGCCTGGGAAAGCGACCTCCTGCCCAGCCGCGTGGCCGACTACGGCATCAACTGGCTGGACGACCTGTGCCGCGCCGGTCGCATCGTCTGGGCGCGTCTGCCCGGCCGAGCCGCTGCGAAGGGGCGCGGCGGCCCGCTGAAGAGCACGCCCATCGTGCTGCTGCCCCGCGCGCAGATGGCGCAGTGGAGCGCGTTGAGCGCGGGGCAGACGGAGGCCGAGCTGTCCGCCAAGGCCAGCAAGGTGCTGGAGGTACTCAAGGAGCACGGCGCGTCCTTCTTCGAGGAACTGGCCAGCGACAGTCACCTGCTGCGCACCGAGCTGGAAACCGTGCTGGGTGAACTGGTGGCGGCCGGGCGGGTGAATGCCGACAGCTTCGCCGGCCTGCGCGCCCTGCTGATGCCGGCGGCTCGGCGGCACCCGCAGCGTCGTTCGCGTACGCCACTGTTCGGCATGGCCGATGCCGGGCGCTGGGCGCTGCTGCGCCGCGCCACGCTGGAACCAGGAGCGCGGGTGTCGGCGGAGGTGCTGGAGCATGTCGCCATGACCCTGCTGCGCCGCTACGGCGTGGTCTGCTGGCGGCTGCTCGACCGCGAAGCCGACTGGCTGCCGCCGTGGCGCGACCTGCTGCGGGTCTACCACCGTCTGGAAGCGCGCGGGGAAATTCGCGGCGGGCGCTTCGTTGCCGGGCTGACCGGCGAGCAGTTCGCCTTGCCTGAAGCCGTCGGCCTGTTGCGTGAAGTGCGTCGCCGGGAAGCGAGCGGCGAATGGGTGGTGGTGTCGGCGGTCGACCCGCTGAACCTGGCTGGCACCCTGCTGCCGGGGCGCAAGGTGCCGGCCGTGAGCGGCAACCGCGTGCTCTATCGCGATGGCGTGCCGGTGGGCGCGCTGATCGCCGGCGAGGTGGAGCTGCTCGCGGAGCTGCCGCCGGACGACCAGGCCCGCGCGCGGGAGCTGCTGATCCGCCGGTAAGCCGGGCGCGCCTGACGTACACTCAGCGGCACGGAAGTTTGTCCCTGCGAGGCCGTGATGTCTTCCCGCGAGTCCCCGAGCCTGCTTGAGCTGTTGCGCCAGTGGTGGTTCCTGCCGTTGCTGACCCTCGCGCTGTGCCTGCGCCTGTATGAGCTGACCGGCTCGGCTATCTGGGGCGACGAAAGCTCCAGCCTGTTCCTCGCCCGCTATTCGCCTTTGCAACTCTGGCAGCACGCTGCCCACGACGTGCATCCGCCGCTGTACTTCTATCTGCTGCACCTGTGGACCGGGCTGCTGGGCGAGGGCGTGCTGTCGCTGCGCCTGTTCAGTGCGGTGTTCGGCACGCTCGCGGTGTTCCTCGGCGGCTGGCTGGCGTGGCGCCTCGCCAGTCGCCGCGCGGCCTTGCTCGCTGTCGTGTTGCTGGCGCTGCTGCCCACGGCGGTGCGCTACAGCCAGGAAGTGCGCATGTATTCGTTGCTCGGCTGCTGGCTGCTGGCGGCGACATTGGCCTTGCTCTACTGGCGGGAGAAGGGCAAACGGCGCCATCTGCTGGCTTACGTCCTGCTGATGGCGGCGGCGTTCTACACCCATTACTTCAGCCTGTTCGGCCTGCTGGTGCATTGGGCCTGGCTGGCGTCGCTGCCGGAAACACCCCTGCGTCGCCGCGACTGGTGGCTGGCCAACCTGGCCATCGCCATGCTGTTCCTGCCCTGGTTGCCCGGCCTGCTGGACCTGGTTCGCCACATGGCGGTGCTGGTCGCGGGCGGAGACGTGGGCTGGGCGCCGCCGGTGGATGGCCGTTCCGTCCCGTCGATGCTCTGGCAATGGCTCGCGCAGTCCGATGGCAACGAGCTGGCGTGGCCCCTGCTGGTGGGCGTGCCGTTGCTGGTGGTGGGGGCGATGTTGCTGGTACTGCATCACGATCGCAGCCGCCAGCGCGCCGGCGTGTTGCTCTCGCTGTACGTCGGCCTGCCGCTGCTGGGGTTGTATGGCGTGTCTTTTGTTTCGCCGGTGTTCGTCGAGCGCTACCTGACAGCCTTTGCGTTGGGGCTGCCGCTGCTGTTCGCGCTGGCGCTGGACCGCCTGCTGGAGGCGCGGCGGGCACTGGGAGTGGTGACCCTGGCGACGCTGCTCGGCCTGCAGGGCCTGGGGCTGGCGCGGGCCTACGAGACGGACCCGGACGAGCAGTTCGACGGCATGGTCGCCTACGTCAATGCCCACTACCACGCCGGTGACCGGGTGGTGGTGGACGATATCCTCTGGTACCTGGCGTTCCGTTACTACAACCGCACCGGCAGCGAACCGCTGCTGTACACCGCGCCAGCTGCGGATGGTTCGTCCGGGCGGCCGGGGCTCTACGGTTTCGGCTCGTTGATCGATGATCGCCAGCACAGCTTCGTCGACCGCCTGGCCGACCTGCCGCCAGGCGATGGCCGTGTCTGGCTGGTGATGAGTCGCTACAACGACCAGGAGATTCCCGATGTGCCGGCCAATTGGCGGCGCATCGCCCAGCATGCCGGCGGGGAAGTTCAGGCGCTGCTGTTCGAGCGCGCGTCGCTGCGTAACGCCGCGCGCTGACCGCTCAATGGCTCAGAAACGGATGCGCCCGGTGAAGGCGTCCTTGAGCATCACCCAGTCGCCCATCAGCGACCACAGCGGGTACTTGAAGGTGGCGGGGCGGTTCTTCTCGAACACGAAGTGGCCGACCCAGGCGAAGCCGTAGCCGGCCAGCGGCATGGCCAGCAACCACAGCCAGTGCCCGCTGACGAGGGCGTAGGCGAGGATCGACAGCACCAGCAGGCTGCCCACGTAGTGCAGGCGACGGCACACGGCGTTGCTGTGTTCCTGCAGGTAGTACGGGTAGAACTCGGCGAAGCTCTGGAATCGATCGGCGGTCTGGGTGCTCATGGCGCACCTCCTGTTGTTGTGATGGCGCCAGTGTAGGCCGGTGCCTTCAGACTTGCGGATGACATAGGGGGCCAGTTTAGTATCCCCCTGTGCCGCCGGCTTCTCCGGCCGTTCGGCGCGGATCACCACCATAACCAGAAGAAATTGCATGCCTGAGCGTACAACCCTGTCGAGCTGGGTGCGGGGGATCGTCCAGTCGCTGGAGCTGGAAGGCCTCGACTGCCGCGCGCTGTTCACTGAACTGCAGCTGGATTTCGGCGCCCTCGACGACCCCGATGCGCGCTTCCCGCAGGACGCCATGAGCCGCCTGTGGAACCGCGCCGTGGAGCTGTCCGGCAACCCGGCCATCGGCCTGAACATTGCCCGCGTGCACACGCCGGCGTTCCCCGTGGTGGGTTATGCGCTGATGTCCAGCCGCAACCTGGGCGAGGGCTTCGAGCGTCTGGAGCGCTACCAGCGGATCATCGCAGAGGGCGCCGACCTGACCTTCCGCCGCCTGCCCGAGGGCTGCCTGTATCGCATCGTGGTTCACGGTGATCGCCTGCCGGTGCCGCGCCAGAGTGCAGAGTGCTCACTGGCGAGCCTGATCGCCATGCTGCGCTGGATCACCGGGCGGGCGATCAAGCCGCTGGAGGTGCGCCTGGCGGGCGAGCCACCGCCGGACATTGAACCCTACCGCGAGCTGTTCCAGGCGCCGCTGAGCTTTGGCCATGCCGACTGCGCGATGCTGTTCTCCCACGAGGACATGAGCGCGCCGCTGCCCACTGCCAACGAGGAGCTGGCGCGCCTGCATGACCGTTTCGCCGGGGAGTACCTGGCGCGCTTCGTCAGCAGTCGCTTCAGTCACCAGACCCGCCAGGTGCTGTGCCGCCTGCTACCCCAGGGCGAGCCCAAGCGCGAAAGCGTGGCCCAGGCGCTGAACCTGTCCGAGCGCACCCTGCAGCGCCGCCTGCAGGAAGAGGGCACCAGCTACCAGCAACTGCTCGACGACACTCGCCGCGAACTGGCCCAGCAGTACCTCGCCACGCCGCGCATGACGCTGCTGGAGATCGCCTACCTGCTGGGGTTCTCGGAGCCGAGCAACTTCTTCCGCGCCTTCCGCCGCTGGTTCGGCAAGACGCCGGGGGAGTACCGCGAGGACTTGTGATTCACCCAGCGCCGGTTGGCGCTGATCGCGGGCACGGCCGCTCCTGCAAGGGCAGCGCCGTGTGCCGGCGTTCCCGGTGTATCGGTTTGTAGGATGGGTGGAGCGCAGCGATACCCATGCTGGCCGTGCGCGGATTCGATGGGTATCGCTGCGCTCCACGCCATCCTACGGCCTGTTCATTCGGCCCATTAAGCGGCTGTTGGAGCGATCAGTGGCGCCAGAACGCCGGGGTGAACAGCACCAGCACGGTGATGATCTCCAGGCGCCCGAGCAGCATGCCGCCGCAGAGCAGCCACTTGGCCGCGTCCGGCAGCGAGGCGAAGTTGCCCGACGGGCCGATGATCGGGCCCATGCCCGGACCGACGCCGGCTACCGTGCTGGCCGCGCCGGTGAGCGAGGTCATCCAGTCCAGGCCGAGGAACGACAGGCCCAGCGCCAGACCGCCGACGGTGGCGCCGAAGAAGAACGAGAAGGTCAGGATCGACCGCACGATCTCTTCGTCCAGGCGGTGGCCGTTGTAGCTCTGCTTGATCACCGCGCGCGGGTGGATCAGCTGGTACAGGCTGGCGCGCAGCAGGGTGTAGGCCACCTGGAAGCGGAAGATCTTGATGCCGCCGGCAGTGGAGCCGGAGCAGCCGCCGATGAAGCCCAGGTAGAAGAACAGCATGATCGAGAAGTGCCCCCACAGACCGTAGTCGCCCAGGGCGAAGCCGGTGGTGGTCATCACCGAGGTCACGTTCACCGCGACGATGCGGAAGGCGTCGAACCAGGGCAGGCCCGAGTTCACCGAATACCAGGTGCCCATCACCAGCCAGGTGAATACCAGCAGACCGAGGAAACCGTGCACCTGGTGGTCGCGGATCAACGCCTTGCGGTTGCCGCGCAGGGTGGCGACGTAGAGCACGAAGGGGATGCTGCCCAGGATCATCACCGCCACCGCGACCCAGTGCACCGCCGGCTGGTGCCACTTGGCCAGGGACTGGTCGGAGGTGGAGAAGCCGCCGGTGGAGATTGCCGACATCGCGTGGTTGAGCGAGTCGAACAGCCCCATGCCGGCCCACCAGAAGGCCAGGGTGCCGGCGATGGTGATGGCCACGTAGACCCCGACTATGTACTTGGCCACCATGTGCGAGCGCGGCATGACCTTGTCGGAGCGGTCCGAGGATTCGGTCTGGAACAGGCGCATGCCACCGATGCGCAGCATCGGCAGGATCGCCACCGCCATCGCGATGAAGCCGATGCCGCCCAGCCAGTGCAGCAGCGAGCGCCAGATGAGGATGCCCGGGGACATCTTGTCCAGCCCCGACAGCACGGTCGACCCGGTGGCAGTGATGCCCGACATGCTCTCGAAGATCGCGTCGGTGAAGCTGATGTGCCGCGCGAACATGAACGGCAGGGACGAGAAGAAGCAGACGATCACCCAGCTCGACACGGTGAGCATGTACATGTCCCGCGGGCGCATGTGTACCTGCTCCGGGCGGCCGGGAATGACCATGCCCAGCCCGCAGGTGAAGGTGATGATCGCCGACCAGATGAACGGGTGCAGCTCGTTGGCACGGCCGTAATACAGCAGCGTGGCCATGGGGACCAGCATGGCGACCGCCAGCGTGATCACGAAGATGCCGATGATGAATCCGAGGGTGCGTAGTGTCGGCAGGGCCATGCGCTGAGGTCTGAATCCAGGAGGAATCGGCCATTTTACCTGCCGCCTGCCGAGAGTAAACCGCGTGACACCGTTCCCCTTTACAAGTTGGGCGGAGAAGGAGTGCGCCGTCTTTCCCGGACAAATGCGAACCCTTTGCGTCTACAATGGCGGCTTTCGAGATTGACTGGAGGCAGCCCATGGAGGCTCTCGACGCGTTGCTCAACCGTGTGTCCCATGCCCGCCTGAGCGAGCCGGCACCGTCTGCCGAGCAGCTGGACCGCCTGTTCCGTAGCGCCTTGCGCGCCCCGGATCACGGGCAACTGCGCCCGTGGCGCTTCCTCACCGTGGAAGGCGAGGCGCGCAAGGAGCTGGGTGAACTGTTCGCCCGTGCCGTGGCGGCCAATGAGCCGGATGGCAAGCCCGAGGCGCTGGACAAGGCTCGCGCCATGCCGCTGCGCGCGCCGCTGCTGGTGGTCGCCGTGGCCCGCCTGCAGGATCACCCCAAGGTGCCGGAGATCGAGCAGTGGCTGGCGGCGGGTTGCGCCGCCCACGGCATCATCCAGGCGGCCTACGTCGAAGGATTGGGAGCGATGTGGCGCACTGGCGCCATGGCGTTCGATCCGCTGGTGCGCGAGGGCCTGGGGCTGGCCGAGAACGAACGTATCGTCGGTTTCATCTACCTCGGCACGCCTATCGGCGAGCTGCGCCGGCCGGCACCGCTGGACCCGGCTGAGTTCGTCAGCGCCTGGCGGGGCTGAGCGGCAGTTCCAGGCGCACCTTCCAGCCAGCGCCGCGGGCGCGCCAGAGCAGGTGCCCGCCCTGCCAGGCGGCCAGGCGTCGCGCCGGGGGCAGGGCTTCCGGCAGCCAGGCTCGCGCCTGCGGGTCGTAGCCTTGCAGATCCAGACGCAATTCACCGTGTGCTGAGCTGAGCGTCAGCTCCAGCGCAGCATATGGATGGCGCGCCAGCGCCCCTTCCAGCAAGGCATCCAGTGCTTCGCCCAGCGCATCCGGCCAGCTTTCCAGCGGCCAGGTGCCGCTCTGCGGCAGGCTCAGGCGCAAGCCGGGCCAGCGTGCGCGCCATTGCGTGGCGAGGCGCGCCAGTTCCACCGCCAGCACCAGGTATTGCGGATCGTCGTAGGGTTCGTGGCTCAGCAGGGCTGCCGGCGGCAGCGGCCTTTCCAGGGCGGGAGTCGGGACAGCGAAGGCGGGAAGGCTCATGGTTGCTCTCCGAAAATGCGCTCGGTTCAGGCGCCCTGGCGGCGCAGCGGCAGGTCGATGCTGGCCAGGAAACCGCCATCGGGATGGTTTGCCAGGCGCAGCCGTCCGTGATGGCGCTCGATGGCGCGGCGGGCGATGGCCAGGCCCAGGCCATGGCCGGGGCTGCTCTGGTTGGGAGCGCGGAAGAAGGGTTCGCCCAGTTGCGTCAAGTGTTCCTCGCTGGCGCCGGGACCGTGGTCGCGCACGCTGATGTGCAGGCGCTCGTCATCGATCCGTGCCTGGACCTCCAGCGGTTGCTCGGCCGGGTTGAAGCGCGAGGCGTTGCGCAGCAGGTTGTCGAGGGCGCGTTCGAGCATGTCGGGCCAGCCGTCGACAGCCAGTTGCGGCGAGACGTCGAGCTGGATGTTCTGTTCCGGGTAAAGCAGTTGCGCGTCGTTGCGCAGGCGTTCGAACAGCGGCAGCAGGTCGATGCGGCTGGTCGGGCCGGGTTCGGCGTCGAGGCGGGCGAGGGCGAGGATCTCGCTGATCAGCGCTTCCAGGCGGTCGCATTCCTGTTCCAGACGCGGCCACATGGCGGCGCGCTGTTCGGGCTCGGCGCGTTCGGCCAGGGCCAGGGCAATACGCAGGCGCGCCAGCGGTGAACGCAGCTCGTGGGACACATCGCGCAGGAGCTGGCGTTGGCTGCCGATCAGCCCCTGCAGGCGGGCGCCCATGCGGTTGAAATCACGGGCCAGCACGCCTAGTTCGTCGCCACGGCGGGAGAGGCGGGCAAGGCTGTCCTGTTGATAACTGGTCTGGCCGAGGTCATGCACAGCGCGGCGCAGGCGGTTCAGCGGGCGGGTGATGGACAGCGTCAGCAGCAGGCTGAACACGGTCAGCACAACCAGCGCGATGCCCAGCGCACTCAGCGGCCAGAGCAGGCTGCTGCGGTGCCAGGCCTGCAGTGTCGGGTGCGGAATGCGGTAGATGAACAGGTAGGTCTGGTCGGTACGGCTGCTGGTGTATTCCTGGCTCAACTGGCGCCAGGGGAAGCGCGGCAGGTTTTCCCGGTCGAAGTTGTTGTCGCGCGGGCGTGGCGGGCGCGGCAGGTAGGTACCGTTGACCAGGCGCTGGCCAGTCTCGTCGAGCACCTGCACCGAGAGTTCGTATTGCTTGCGGCGGCTTTCCAGCAGTTCCTGCGCGGCATCCGGGCCTTGCGTCTCGTAAAGCAGGGTCCATTGCTTGGCGATGTCATGCAGGCCGGGATAGCGGGCGATCACCCAGGTGTCCTGGTTCAGGGCGCGGCCCAGCAGGATCGACAGTCCGGCCACCAGCAGCAGGGCGAGCCAGAAGGCGGCGAGGATCCGCCAGAAGAGTGAACGCATGGTCTTCCTGTTCAGCCGCATGGTCTATCCGTTGTCGGGGGCTCCACGGCAAGGCGCCGGGTAGAACCCGGCGCCTGCGTTTGCTGGAGCGAATCAGTTGGTCTTGGCGCCGTCCTTCTGGGCCTTCCAGGTCTGGAATTCAGCCCATTCGGCCTTACGCTGTTCGCGCTGCTTCTTCATCTCGTCGAACTTCTTCTGCTGCTCGGGCGTGAGGATGCCGCGGATGCCGGCGTCGGCCTTGTCACGGTTGGCATTCAGTTCTTCCTGCATGGCCTTGCGGTCGGCCTCGGGCAGCTTGTTCCAGTACTTCTCGGTGATCGCGCGGCGATCCTTCATCGAGTCGCCCATCAACTTGCCGACTTGCTGGCGCTGGTCCTGGGTCAGGTTCAGTTCGCGGAACGCACCGCCGTGTTGGCCGCGGTGCATGCTCGGGCCGTGGTCCTTCATGAACGGGGCCGGCGGCGGAGCGTCGGTCGGCGCGGGAGTGGCCGCCAGCGCGACGGTCGGCAGGGCGGCAGCGATCAGCAGGGCGGTCAGGGTCTTGCGCATGGTGTTTCTCCTTTCAGGGGCCGGTCGTTACCGGATGAGCCCAGTCTAGGGTCGGCAAGGTCAAGGGCGGTCAGTCCCACGTAAAGCTTCGGTAAAGATTACGTGAAGCCCGGCTGGAAACTTTACGAAGCCCGGGCCAGAGCGGCCCGGGCCCTCCGCAGGGCGAGATTTCAGGCTGCGTAGAAGTAGCCGCGCCCGCGCAGGGCGAGGATGCGCGGGCGGCCGTCGGGGTGGCTGCCGAGCTTCTTGCGCAGGTTGCTGACGTGCATGTCCAGGCTGCGGTCGTACAGGGTCAGCTTGCGGCCCAGCGCGAGCTGCGCCAGCGCCTGCTTGTCCAGTGGTTCGCCCGGCTGGCGCAGCAGGGCTTCGAGGATGCGGCTCTCGGAGAGGGTCAGGCTGATTTCTTCGGCACCGATGGTGGCCACGCCGCGCGACAGGTTCAGCGCCAGGTCGCCCAGTTCCAGTTGCGCGGCGGGTTGTGCCGGGTGGCTGCGGCGCAGTACGGCGCGCAGGCGGGCGGTCAGCTCGCGGGGGTCGCAGGGCTTGGCCAGGTAGTCGTCGGCGCCCAGCTCCAGGCCGAGGATGCGGTCCAGCGGCTCGCCGCGGGCGGAGAGCATCAGCACCGGCAGGTCCGGATGGTCGCTGCGCAGCGACTTGAGCAGTTCCAGGCCGCTGCCGTCGGGCAGCATGACATCGAGCACGACCGCGTCCGGCGCACGGCTGCCCAGCGCGGCGCGGGCCTGCGCGCCATCGTGGGCGGCGCGGATGCTGAAACCTTCCTGGGTCAGCCAGGTGGTCAGCAGTTCGCAGAGTTCGACGTCGTCGTCGATCAGCAGCAGTTCACTCATGAAGAGGCTTCTTTCAGTTGATCCATTCGCGGCGCGAGCGGCGTCGGCCACGGCTCAGCATGCCCAGGATGAACGCCAGCAGGGCGGTGCCGGCACCGGCCACGTACCAGGTCTGCTGCTCGCTGAGCAGGCGCGGCGGCTGGTTGGCCTGGGCCTCGCGCAGTTGCAGCTTCAGGCGCTGGTTTTCCTGGGTGAGGCGGGCGATGCGGGCTTCATCCTGGCTGTTATCCTGCTGTGCCGGTTGCGCGGCCAGTTGCGCGGCCAGTTCGGCGCGCTGCCGTTCGCTGTCGGCCAGGCGCTGCTCCAGTTCAGGATTGGCGGCCGGCGGTTGAGCTGTTGCCTGGACAGCGCCTTGCGCCGGTTGCTCCGTGACGGGCTCTTCGGCGAGGGCGGGCAGCGGCAGGGCGAGGCAGGCGAGCAGGGGCAAACGGCGCATCGGGACTCCTTGTTCGATGATGTGCCGCCGTCCATGGCCATCCCGGCGCAGTCCGGCTGCGATGCCCCGTGGCGCTCCGTGCCTCGGGGTGCAACGCTCGCGCGCTGTTAGGGCAGGACTTTCTTGAACGGCTTGACCACGACTTCGGCGTAGACGCCGGCGGCGCGGTACGGATCGGCGTCGGCCCAGGTCTGGGCGGCGGTCAGCGAGTCGAACTCGGCGACGATCAGGCTGCCGGTGAAGCCGGCGGCGCCCGGGTCGTTGCTGTCGATGGCCGGGTGCGGGCCGGCCAGCACCAGGCGGCCTTCTTCCTTCAGCTGCTCCAGGCGTGCGATGTGCGCGGGACGGGCGGCCAGGCGGCGTTCTTGGGAAGCGGTGATATCACGGGCAATGATCGCGTAGAGCATGTCAGTCCTTGGGTTTTTCGCCGGTAGGTTCATCGTGCATGTGGCGGGCCAGGAATACGCCCTGGCCGATCAGGAACAGCAGGGTCATGCCCAGGCTGCCGAACACCTTGAAGTCCACCCAGTAGTCCTGGAAGGTGAAGGCGACGAACAGCTGGACACAGCCGCAGATCAGGAAGAACAGCACCCAGGCGACGTTCAGTTTCGCCCAGAGGGTATCGGTCAGGTGTACCGCATGGCCCATGATGCGCTGGATCAGCGGCTGGCCGCCAATGAAGTGACTGCCGGCGAAAGCCAGGGCGAACAGCCAGTTCACCACCGGCGCCTTCCACTTGAGGAAGGTTTCGCTGTGGAAGGCCAGGGTCATGCCGCCGAACACCAGGCAGGCGGCGAGCGTCACCCACTGGCCCTTGTCCAGCTTGCGCTGCTTGATCAGCAGGGCGCCGTAGACCACCACGGAGGCGGCGATCAGCACCGCCGTGGCGCTGTAGATCCCGCCGACCGAGAAGCTCTGGCCGGCGAGTTCGACGTTGCGCGGGTCGAGCTTGTAAACGATGAAGAAGAGGATGAGGGGAATGAAATCGATGAATTGCTTCATTACGGCAGCCAGAGCCCAGTAGAGCCGGCATAATACCAACCTGCGGATGAACTGAAAGAGCCATCCGCCCAACGCTGCGTCAGATCATGGTTTCAATGCGTTGCTGCGGGAGCGTTGGCACAGAAACGTCTATACAGAAAGCTATCCCGACGCAAAGTTATCCCGACTGAAAGTCATCCTGCATTCCCTGGAAGCCCCATGCGAGTCGATCTGCACTGCCACAGCACCGCGTCCGACGGACAGCTCAGCCCGACGGCCCTGGTCGAGCGTGCCCATGGGCGCGGCGTGCGCGTACTGGCGCTGACCGACCACGACACCCTCGACGGCCTGCCCGAGGCGCGCCGCGCCGCACAGGCGCTGGGCATGGAGCTGGTGGACGGCGTCGAAGTGTCCTGCACCTGGGGCGGGGCGACCATCCACGTGCTCGGCTACGGCTTCGATGTGACGGCCGAGCCGCTGGTGCAGGCGCTGGACGACCTGCACCGCGCCCGCTGGACCCGCGCCGAGGAAATCGGTCGGCGCCTGGAGGCTAAGGGCATGCCCGGTGCCTTCGAGGGCGCGCGGGCGATTCAGGCCGAACTGGGCGACAGCGAGAACGCCCCGGCACGCCCGCATTTCGCCGAGTTCCTGCTGCGCCAGGGCTACGTCAAGGACCGCGCCGAGGCCTTCCGCAAGTGGCTGGGCGCCGGCAAGCTGGGCGACGTCAAGCAGCACTGGCCGAGCCTCGCCGATGCCGTCGGCACGCTGCGCGCGGCGGGCGCCTGGATCAGCCTGGCGCACCCCTATCAGTACGATTTCACCCGCACCAAGCGGCGCAAGCTGGTGGCCGACTTCATCGCCGCCGGCGGGCATGCGCTGGAAGTCTGCAACGGCCCGCAGCCGGCCGAGCAGGTCGGCGTGCTGAGCATCCTCGCCCGTGAATTCGGCCTGATGGTCACCGCCGGCAGCGACTTCCACGGCCCCAGCGACTGGTCGGAGCTGGGCCTTTACCGGAGCGTGCCCGAAGACCTGGCGCCGCTCTGGCCGCGCTTCGCCAGCGCCGAGAGCGCCATCGGGACCAAGGAGACTCCATGAGCCAGTTCTTTCAGATCCATCCGGAAAATCCCCAGGCGCGCCTGATCAAGCAGGCGGTGGAGATCGTCCGGCAGGGTGGGGTGATCGCCTATCCCACCGACTCCTCCTACGCGCTGGGCTGCCGTATCGGCGAGAAGTCCGCGGTGGAGCGTATCCGCCATATCCGCCGGCTCGACGACAAGCACAACTTCACCCTGGTCTGCCGCGACCTGTCCGAACTGGGCCTCTACGCCAAGGTCGACACGGGCCTGTTCCGCCTGCTCAAGGCGCACACGCCCGGCCCCTACACCTTCATCCTCAACGCCACCCGCGAAGTGCCGCGCATGCTGCTGCATCCCAAGCGCCGCACCATCGGCCTGCGCGTGCCGGCCTGCCCGATCGCCCTCGCGCTGCTGGAGGAGTTGGGTGAGCCGCTGATGAGCGTCAGCCTGATCCTGCCCGGTGAGAGCGAGCCGCTGAACGATCCGTACGAGATGCGCGATTCGCTGGAGCACCTGGTCGACCTGATCATCGACGGCGGTTTCGGCGGCGGCGAGGCCTCCACCGTGATCGCCCTGACCGACGAAGACCCGGTGGTCGTGCGCGTCGGCTGCGGCGACCCGGAACCCTTCATGGTCAACGCCTGAACACGCCCGGCGTGCTGGCTATACTCCCTCGTCCCATCGCCGAACCCGCGAGGTTGACCGCTTGACCAGCGTCGAATCCCTGCGCCGTGTGCTGTCCGGCATGCGCCCCACCGGGCGCCTGCACCTGGGCCATTACCACGGTGTGCTGCAGAGCTGGGTGAAACTGCAGCACGAGTACGAATGCTACTTCTCCATCGTCGACTGGCACGCCCTGACCACCGAGTACGACGAGACCGCCAGCATCCGCCAGCACGTGCGCGACATGGCCATCGACTGGCTGGCAGTGGGCGTCAGCCCCAGCGCCGCGACGATGTTCATCCAGTCCCAGGTGCCCGAGCACGCCGAGCTGCAGCTGCTGCTGTCGATGATCTGCCCGCTGTCCTGGCTGGAGCGCGTGCCGACCTACAAGGAACTGCAGGAAAAGCTGGTCCACAAGGACCTCTCCACCTTCGGCTTCCTCGGCTACCCGCTGTTGCAGGCCGCGGACATCCTGATCTACCGCGCAGGCCTGGTGCCGGTAGGCTCGGATCAGTTCGCCCACGTCGAATTCACCCGCGAGATCGCCCGCCGCTTCAACCATCTTTATGGCGGCGAGGTGGACTTCGAAGACCGCGCCCAGACTGCCATCGCCCGCCTGGGCAAGAAGACCGGCAAGCTCTACAGCAGCCTGCGCCGCGCCTGGCAGGAACAGGGTGACGCCGAGGCGCTGGAGACCGCCCGTGCGCTGCTCATGGAGCAGCAGAGCCTGACCCTGGGCGACCGTGACCGGCTGTTCGGTTACCTCGAAGGCACCAGTCGCATGCTGCTGCCCGAGCCGCAGACCCTCACCAGCCACGCGCCGAAGATGCCGGGGCTGGACGGGCAGAAGATGTCCAAGTCGCACCACAACACCATTGCCCTGCGCGACAGCCCGGCGGTGGTCGAGGAAAAGATCGCGCGCATGCCCACCGACCCCGCGCGCGTGCACCGCCGCGATCCGGGCGACCCGGAGCACTGCCCGGTATGGCAGTGGCACCTGATCTACTCCGACGAGAGTTGCCGCCAGTGGGTGCAGGAAGGTTGCCGCAGCGCCGGGATCGGCTGCCTGGACTGCAAGCGGCCGGTGATCGAGTCGATCCTCCACGAACTGGCGCCGATCCAGGAGCGTGCGCTGGACTACGAGGACAATCCCGAACTGGTGCGCAGCATCCTCGCCGAAGGCGCCGAGCGCGCCCGCGAGGCCGCGCGGGAGACGCTGGTGGAAGTGCGGCATGCGATGGGGCTGTCCTACCGCTGAAGGGTGTGCGGATCAACTGACGGTGTAGGAGCGCCGCACGCAGGTGTTCTGCCGAACCGAACCGATTCCGCCGCGATGCTTTCTGTCAGAGCACGGCCTGCCTGTGATGTGACACCGCCCATCCCTTGAGCCAAAAGCCCCTCGCGCCGCCGGCAAAAGCAGGGATAATGCCGCCTTCGAACCCCAGCGCCTGACGAGTGGCCGATGAGTGACCTGACCGAGCCGGAAGCCCCCGCCGCCGCCCCTGAATACCAGGTGCCGGTGCAGCTGGCGCTCGTCTACGGCGAGGCCCTGACGGAGATGCCGCAGGACCTGTACATCCCGCCGGACGCCCTGGAGGTCTTCCTCGAAGCCTTCGAAGGCCCGCTCGACCTGCTGCTCTACCTGATCCGCAAGCAGAACATCAACATCCTCGACATCCCCGTGGCGGAAATCACCCGCCAGTACATGGGCTACGTCGAACTGATGAAATCGGTGCGCCTGGAGCTGGCTGCCGAGTACCTGGTGATGGCCGCCATGCTCGCCGAGATCAAGTCGCGCATGCTGCTGCCGCGCTCGGCCGAGGCCGAGGAAGAAGAGGAAGACCCGCGCGCCGAACTGATTCGCCGCCTGCAGGAGTACGAACGCTTCAAGAAGGCCGCCGAGGACCTCGACGACCTGCCGCGCCTGGGCCGCGACTACGTGGTGCCCACTGTCGCCGCGCCGGATGCGCGGGCGCGCCGGCTGCTGCCGGAAGTGGACATGCAGGAACTGATGCTGTGCATGGCCGAGGTGCTGCGCCGCGCCGACCTGTTCGAAAGCCACCAGGTCACCCGCGAGATGCTCTCCACCCGCGAGCGCATGACCGAAATCCTCGAACGCCTGAAGGGCGAGGGCTTCGTGCCCTTCATCAGCCTGTTCCGTGTCGAGGAGGGCAAGCTCGGCGTGGTGGTGACCTTCATGGCGGTGCTGGAGCTGGTCAAGGAACAGCTGGTGGAACTGGTGCAGAACGAAGCTTTCGCGCCCATCCACGTCCGCGCCCGCACCGAGGTACAGGAAGGCGCCGCGCGCTTCGGGGAAGTGCCGGAAGATGTACTGGAAGAGGGCGACGAAGACGTCTTCGAACCGCGCGAAGAGCCGCCGGCCGAGCTGACCTTCGAGGACGGCCACTTCGACGGCCCCGAAGGCGAGTCGGCGCTCGACCAGGCCCTGGACGGCGAGCCGGAAGACGAGCCGCTCTGATCCGCCAGCGTTGCCCTGGCGCCGCGCTTTGAGTAGCTTTCCCGCCTGAACGGCGAATCCTTCAACCCCCGACCCGAGCCCCCGATGAATCTCTCCGACCCGCAAGAACTGGCGACCCTGCTCGAAGGCATCCTCCTGGCTGCCGGCAAGCCCATGTCGCTGGAGCGCCTCGGCGAGCTGTTCGAGGAGGCCGAGCGCCCCGAGCCGCAGCAGTTCCGCGATGCGCTGGCGGTACTGAGCCTGTCCTGTTCCGGGCGGGCCTTCGAGCTGAAGGAAGTCGCCACCGGTTACCGCCTGCAGGTGCGCGAGAAGTTCGCCTCCTGGGTCGGCCGGCTCTGGGAGGAACGTCCGCAGCGCTACTCCCGTGCGCTGCTGGAAACCCTGGCGCTGATCGCCTATCGCCAGCCCATCACCCGTGGCGAGATCGAGGAAATCCGTGGCGTTGCGGTGAACACCCAGATCGTCAAGACGCTGATGGAGCGCGAGTGGATCCGCATCGTCGGCTACCGCGAAGTCCCCGGCCGCCCGGCCATGCTCGCCACCACCCGCACCTTCCTCGACTACTTCAACCTCAAGAGCCTGGAAGACCTGCCGCCGCTGGCCGAGCTGAAACTGATGGAGCCCGAGCCACAGCCGATCCTCGAGGACATGGCGCCAGTGGCGAGCCTGCCGAGCCCCGAGGAATACGACGAGGACTACGTGCCGCCGTCGCTGCAGGCCCTGGCCGACCAGGCCGTGCGCGATGCCGGCGAGGAGCCGGAGCCCGCGCCGCCGGAGGAGCCGAAGGAGGAGACCAGCTTCCGCAGCCTGCTCGCCGAGCTCGACGAGATGGAGCAGGGCCTGAAGACCGACTTCGACGACCTGATCGACCGTCCGCCGAGCGACGACGAAGACACCGGCGTGGATGCCGACTTCAGCGGCGTGCACGCGCTGCCGGAGGTCGAGCCGCAGGACGAAGCCCAAGCGAATGCCCCGCCCGAAACACAAGGCCAGCCCGAAGCGGCAGCCGAGCCTGAAGCGCCCGTGCCGCCGCCAGCACCTGCGCCGTCCGCGCCCGCGGCAGACGAATGGGACGAAGAGCGCGCCCTGCGCGAAGCCATGCTCGAGGAAATGGAGTTCAACGCGCGCAATCGCGACCATTGAGCCCGGCCTTTGGCGCATCTGACCGAGGCTTTCCAGCCGTTCGGTGATTGACTTCCGCCCTCGGCGCGACGACCTTATGTGCCGCGTTCGCAAGGCGCTGGCGGCAACACCCGGGGATGCCGCCCGATCGACCGCCCTGACGACGTCTCTCGACAACAATCCACAGTGGCCTGGCGCTGCGCGCAGGCTGCTGAGTACCCATATGAAAAGAACTCCAATCAGCCGTATCTGCTGGCTCGGCCTCCTGCTGGGCCTTGGCAGCGCTTCGCTTTCCGCCGCCCAGGCACCTGCCGCTGCACCCGCCGTGCCGCTGGCCGGGCAGTCGAAGGACGCCTTCATCGACAGCCTGATGCAGCGCATGACGCTGGAAGAGAAGATCGGCCAGCTGCGCCTGGTCAGTGTCGGGCCGGACCATCTCAAGCCGGTACTGCTGAAGGAAATCGCCGAGGGCACCACCGGCGCGGTGTTCAACACCGTGGTCCGTCCGGGCATCCGCGACCTGCAGGACGCGGCCATGAAAAGCCGGCTGAAGATCCCGCTGTTCTTCGCCTATGACGTGGTCCACGGCCATCGCACCGTGTTCCCCATCGGCCTGGGCCTGGCGGCGAGCTGGGACATGGCATCCATCGAGCGCAGCGCCCGCGTCGCGGCCATCGAGGCCAGCGCCGACGGCCTCAACCTGACCTATTCGCCCACCGTCGACATCGCCCGCGATCCGCGCTGGGGCCGTGTCTCCGAAGGCTTCGGCGAAGACGCCTGGCTGACCAGCAAGGTCGCCGCCGCGGTGGTCAAGGGCTACCAGGGCCAGGGCCTGAACCAGCCGCAAACCATCATGGCCGGGGTCAAGCACTTCGCCCTGTATGGCGCCGGCGAAGGCGGCCGCGACTACAACACCGTGGACATGAGCCCCCAGCGCATGTTCCAGGACTACCTGCCGCCGTACCGCGCGGCCATCGACGCCGGCGCCGGCGCGGTGATGGTCTCGCTGAACAGCATCAACGGCGTGCCGGCCACTGCCAACAAGTGGCTGCTGCAGGACCTGCTGCGTGGCCAGTGGGGCTACAAGGGCCTGACCCTGAGCGACCACGGCGCGGTGCTGGAGCTGATCAAGCACGGCGTGGCCGCCACCGAGCGTGACGCCACCCAGGCGGCGATCAACGCCGGCGTCGAAATGAACATGAACGACGATCTCTATGGCAAGCACATGCCCGAGCTGCTCAAGGCCGGGCTGATCAGCCAGGACGAGATCGACCGTGCCTGCCGCGACGTGCTCGCCGCCAAGTGGGACATGGGCCTGTTCCACGACCCGTACCGCTACCTGCAGGGCAAGGACCCGGTCGACACCGACGCCGAGGACCGCCTGCACCGCGCCGACGCTCGCGAGATCGCGCGCAAGGGCATGGTCCTGCTGAAGAACGAAGGCGGCGTGCTGCCGCTCAAGCGCGACGGCGTGATCGCCCTGATCGGCCCGCTGGCCGACAGCAAGCGCGACGTGATGGGCAGCTGGTCCGCCGCTGGCAAGGCCTTCCAGGCCGTGACCGTGCTCGAGGGCATGGGCGCCGCCACCCGTGGCCATGCCGCGCTGCTCTACGCCAAGGGCGCCAACGTCACCGACGATCCGGAGATCGTCAAATACCTCAACGAGTACAGCGAAGACGTGAAGGTCGACTCGCGCAGCCCGAAAGCCATGATCGACGAAGCCGTCGAGAAGGCGAAACAGGCTGACGTGGTGGTGGCCGTGGTCGGCGAATCCCAGGGCATGGCCCACGAGGCGTCGAGCAAGACCAACCTGCACATCGCGCAGAGCCAGATCGAGCTGCTCAAGGCCCTCAAGGCCACCGGCAAACCGCTGGTGCTGGTGCTGATGAACGGCCGGCCGATGGACCTGCGCTGGGAAAGCGCCAACGCCGACGCCGTGCTGGAAACCTGGTTCAGCGGCACCGAGGGCGGCAACGCCATTGCCGACGTGCTGTTCGGCGACTACAACCCGTCGGGCAAGCTGACCATGACCTTCCCGCGCTCGGTGGGTCAGGTGCCGATCTACTACAACCACCTGAACACCGGCCGCCCGTTCGACCATGAGCACCCGAACAAGTACACCTCGCGCTACTTCGACTCGCAGAACGGCCCGCTGTACCCCTTCGGCTACGGCCTGAGCTATACCGACTTCAGCGTCTCGGACGTGAAGATGTCGGGCAGCAAGCTGAAGAAGGGTGACCAGCTGACGGCCAGCGTGAGCGTGAAGAACACCGGCAAGGTCGCCGGTGAAACCACCGTGCAGCTCTACCTGCGCGACGTCGCCGCGTCCATCAGCCGCCCGGTCAAGGAGCTCAAGGGCTTCAGCAAGATCCTGCTGCAGCCGGGCGAGTCGAAGGTGGTGCAATTCCCGATCCGCGAGGAAGACCTGCGCTTCTACGACAGCCAGCTGCGCTACGCCTCGGAGCCGGGCGAGTTCAAGGTCTACGTCGGCCTGGATTCGGACAACGTGAAAGAGCAGAGCTTCACGCTGCTCTAAGCGTCACTCGCTGCTGCAAACTAGAACGCCACGGCTGACCCAGCCGTGGCGTTTTGCTTTCAGGCAGCTTTGGCTGCCTTGCGGGAGCGGAGCCCGATCAGCCAGCGCACCGCGCCTTGCACCAGCACGGCCAGTAGCGCCGCCTCGGCGAAGCTCGGCAGGGTGTCGTTGGCCGGCAGGCGCAACGCCAGCCACAGGCAGAACGCTGCGAAGGCCGGGCGCCCGCTGACCATGCCGCGCAGCAGGGCGATGACGAAGCCCGCGCCGTGCAAGCGCTGCGATGACACGCAGAGCACGATGGAGAGCAGCGGAAAGACCGCCAGCAGGCCGCTCCAGCTCGGCCCGGCCCAGCCGGCGAGGGCGGTGACGGCCAGGGTCAGCAACGCACCGGCGAGCATGCGCAGGCCCAGCTCGAAGCGGCCCAACGCAGCGACCGTGCCCGGCAACTCGGCGCGGGGCATGAACAGCTGGCTGGTCAGCGCGCCCAGTGCTGCGGCGCTTAGCGCCCAGGCGGGCGCGGCTGGAAGTTGCGTCAGGGCCCAGGCAGCCACCAGCCAGGCGAGCATCGCGCCGCTCAGGGCCAGCGTCCAACGGTGTTTCCGGCATAACCAGGCATAGGCGAAGTTGAACGCTTCCGAAGCGAAGATCGCCGCCAGTGCCAGCAACGCGGCCTGGGCGCCGAAGTCGTGGCCGTGCTCCACGGTGATCAGGTACAGGATGGGACCGGCGATGGCGGGCAGGGCGGCGAGACAGCCGGCAACGGTCGGCCCCCACCAGCGCCCGGAGAGGGACACCAGTAGCAGGAACAGCGGAACCAGGGTGAGCTTGAGGGCGAGCATGGGCGAGGCCGGAAGGCGTGGAGGGCGGATTCTAGCAAGGCGCGCAGGCTTCGATTGCCCGCTTCGATAACCCGCGTCGATGGCGCCGATGGGGAAATCGAGTTGGACCTTGGCGCCGCGCGGGTGTCCATTGTGCAGGCCCACTGACGTTCACCCATCGAATCGAGAGGAAGTCCGTGAAGAGTCCGTGCATCAAGGTCTGCGAGTTCGAAGAGGGCATTTGCCTGGGCTGCGGCCGCAGCCGTGAGGAAATCAAGGCGTGGAAGCGTGTCGACCACCTGGGCCAGGAGGCGATCCTGGCCGAGGCGGACATGCGCCTGCTGGTGCTGGAGGCGCAGGGTAAAAGGCTGTATCGCTGAGAGGCGTCTCCTGAGGCGCCGTGCAGGGGTTTTCCCTCACCCCAGCCCTCTCCCGGAGGGAGAGGGAGCGGTCCCTACCGGCTGATGCCATGGTTTCAACCTGCTCCGATCCGGTCCCCTCTCCCTTCAGGGAGAGGGTTAGGGAGAGGGTGGTCAAAGGCGAATGCAGGAGTTACAGACGTAGGGCGAATAACCCGGAACGGGTTATCCGCCGCATCCTCCACGGCGGATAACGCTGGCGCGTTATGCGCCCTACAGAATGTCAGCCGCGTGCCGCAGCCATCGCCCGCGCCGTATCCAGCATGCGGTTGGAGAAGCCCCATTCGTTGTCGTACCAGGCCATCACCTTCACCAGCCGGCCATTCACCCGCGTGTGGCTGGCGTCGAAGATGGCCGAGCGCGGGTCGTGGTTGAAGTCCACCGAGACCAGCGGCTGGCGGTTGAAGCCGAGGATCGCCGAGCCTTCGCTGGCACGCTCCAGCAGCGCGTTGACCTCCTGCGCGCTGGTGTCGCGGGCGACCTGCAGCGTGAGGTCCACCAGCGACACGTTGATCACCGGCACCCGCACCGCCAGGCCCGTCAGCTTGCCCGCCAGTTCCGGCAGCACCAGGCCAACGGCTTCGGCGGCGCCGGTTCTGGTCGGGATCATCGACTGGGTGGCCGAGCGCGCGCGGTACGGGTCGCTGTGGTAGACGTCGGAAAGGTTCTGGTCGTTGGTATAGGCGTGGATGGTGGTCATCAGCCCGTGTTCGATGCCCAGCTCGCGGTGCAGCACCTGGGCCACCGGTGCCAGGCAGTTGGTGGTGCAGGAGGCGTTGGAGACTATGCGGTGCTCCGCGCGCAGGATGCCTTCGTTGACGCCGAACACCACGGTGGCGTCCACGTCCTGGCCGGGCGCGGAGATCAGCACCTGGCGCGCGCCGGCCTGCAGGTGCGCCGCAGCCTTGTCGCGGGAGGTGAAAAGGCCGGTGCACTCCAGCACGATATCCACCCCCAGGGCCTTCCACGGCAACTCGGCCGGATGGCGGATCGCCGTGACGGCAATGCGGTCGCCCTCTACCCTGAGGCTTTCGGCGTCGTGCTCGACGTGGCCGGCGAAGCGCCCATGCACGCTGTCGTACTGGAACAGGTGGGCGTTGATCGCGGCGTCGCCCAGGTCGTTGATCGCCACCACTTGCAGGTGCTGGCGGTAGGGGCCCGAGTAGAGCGCGCGGAGTACGTTCCGACCGATGCGGCCAAATCCGTTGATTGCCAGGCGTATAGTCATGAAGGTCGTCTCTTTTCTTTTGTTGTGGTAAAAACAATTAAATTTCCACGTTGATGAAAAGTAAACACCGAGTAATCAACGATAATGTTGTAAAAACAACAACCGATAGTCTGTAGGAGAATGCTGCCATGCACCCTCGTGTGCTTGAAGTCACCCAGCGCATCCAGGCCCGCAGCGCGGCCACGCGTCAGCGCTACCTCGATCTGGTCAAGGCAGCCGCCACCAAGGGTCCGCACCGCGGCACGCTGCCCTGCGGCAACCTCGCCCACGGCGTCGCGGCTTGTGGTGATTCCGACAAACAGGCGCTGCGGCTGATGAACCAGGCCAACGTCGCCATCGTCTCCGCCTATAACGACATGCTTTCCGCGCACCAGCCGCTGGAGCGCTTCCCGGAACTGATCAAGGACGCCCTGCGGCAGATCGGCTCGGTCGGCCAGTTCGCCGGCGGCGTGCCCGCCATGTGCGACGGCGTGACCCAGGGCGAGCCGGGGATGGAACTGTCCCTGGCCAGCCGCGACGTGATCGCCATGGGCACCGCCATCGCGCTGTCGCACAATATGTTCGACGCCGCGCTGTGCCTGGGCGTGTGCGACAAGATCGTCCCCGGCCTGCTGATCGGCTCGCTGCGCTTCGGCCACCTGCCGGTGGTGTTCGTGCCCGCCGGCCCTATGCCCACCGGCATCTCCAACAAGGAGAAGGCCGCGGTGCGCCAGCTGTTCGCCGAAGGCAAGGCCACCCGCGAGGAGCTGCTGGCCTCGGAGATGGCCTCCTACCACGCGCCGGGCACCTGCACCTTCTACGGCACCGCCAACACCAACCAGTTGCTGGTGGAAGTGATGGGCCTGCACCTGCCGGGCGCCTCCTTCGTCAACCCGAACACCCCGCTGCGCGACGAGCTGACCCGCGAAGCCGCGCGCCAGGCCGCGCGCCTGGCGCCGGAGAACGGCCAGTTCGTGCCCATGGCGGAGATCGTCGACGAGAAGGCCATGGTCAACTCGGTAGTGGCGCTGCTGGCCACCGGCGGCTCGACCAACCACACCCTGCACCTGCTGGCCATCGCCCAGGCCGCCGGCATCCAGCTGACCTGGCAGGACATGGCCGACCTCTCCGAAATCGTGCCGACCCTGGCGCGCATCTATCCCAACGGCCAGGCCGACATCAACCACTTCCAGGCGGCGGGCGGCATGTCCTTCCTGATCCGTCAGCTGCTCGACGGCGGCCTGCTGCATGAAGACGTGCAGACCGTGGTCGGCAAGGGCCTGCGTCGCTACATCCAGGAGCCTTTCCTCGACGACGGCAAGCTGGTCTGGCGCGAAGGCCCGGCGGCGAGCCTGGACGAGAACATCCTGCGCCCCATCGACAAGCCGTTCTCGGCCGAAGGCGGCCTGCGCCTGATGGAAGGCAACCTCGGGCGCGGCGTGATGAAGGTCTCCGCCGTGGCGCTGGAGCACCAGATCGTCGAAGCCCCGGTGCGCATCTTCCATGACCAGTCGAGTCTGGCTGCCGCCTTCAAGGCCGGCGAGCTGGAGCGAGACCTGGTGGCCGTGGTGCGCTTCCAGGGCCCGCGCGCCAATGGCATGCCGGAGCTGCACAAGCTCACGCCGTTCCTTGGCGTGCTGCAGGACCGTGGCTTCAAGGTGGCGCTGGTCACCGATGGGCGCATGTCCGGCGCTTCCGGCAAGGTGCCGGCGGCGATCCATGTGTCACCGGAGGCGCTCAACGGCGGCCCGCTGGCCAAACTGCGCGACGGCGATGTGGTGCGCGTCGACGGCACTACCGGCGAGCTGCGCGTGCTGGTGGATGCCGCGCAATGGGATGCCCGTCCGCTCGTGGAAACCCCCGCGCTGGATAACATGGGCATGGGCCGCGAGCTGTTCGCCTTCATGCGCAATGCCTTCAGTTCGGCCGAGCAGGGCGCCTGCAGCTTCACCGCCGAGCTCGACGGCTTGCGCTGAGACGCTCACCTGATGGAATCTTCTGCGCGGCGTTGACTGCCTGTCCGCCGCGCGGGAGAGCCTCCGGTGCTGTCCTACGCTGAATCTTTCCCCCCACTTCCAGGCCCGAGCCCACAATGATTTCCAACAACGCTCAGCCCGCCCCGAACGGCTTCGCCCTGGTCGGCGACATCGGCGGCACCAACGCCCGCTTCGCCCTGTGGCGCGGTGAAGTCCTCGAGTCCATCGAGGTTCTGGCCTGCGCCGACTACCCGCGCCCGGAAGATGCCGTGCGCGACTACCTGCAGCGCGTCGGCCAGCCGCTGTCGGCCGTCGACAACGTCTGCCTGGCCTGCGCCGGCCCCGTTGGCGCAGGCGACTTCAAGTTCACCAACAACCACTGGGTGATCAAACGCGACGCCTTCCGTGCCGAACTGGGCCTGAGTCACCTGCTGCTGGTGAACGACTTCAGCACCATGGCCTGGGCGGCTTCGCGTCTCTCCGAAGAACATCTGGTGCAGGTGCGCCCCGGCAAGGCACTGGAAGGCCGCGCCAAGCTGATCATCGGTCCGGGCACCGGCCTGGGTGTCGGCAGCCTGATGCCGCTGCCGGGTGGCGGCTGGGAAGTGCTGCCCTGCGAAGGCGGCCACGTCGACCTGCCGGTGACCTCCGAACGTGACTTCGCCCTCTGGCAACTGCTGCGCGAGAAGTACGGCCATGTCTCGGCCGAGCGCGTGCTCTCCGGCAGCGGCCTGGAAAACCTCTACCGCATGAGCTGTCAGCTCGATGGTGTGGAGCCGCAGTGCGCGACTGCCGCCGAGATCGGCGAACGCGCCATGGCCGGCGACGCCTATGCCGACGCGGTGCTGGAACAGTTCTTCGTCTGGCTGGCGCGCGTCGCCGGCAACGCCGTGCTGACGGTCGGTGCGCTGGGTGGCGTGTACATCACCGGCGGTATCGTCCCGCGCTTCCTCGAACGCTTCCAGCGCAGCGGCTTCGCCGAGGCCTTCCGCACCCGTGGCAAGACCAGCGGGCCGTACCTCGACCCGGTTCCGGTGTGGGTCATGACGGCGGATCATCCGGGCCTGTTCGGCGCGGGCGTGGCCCTGGAGCAGGCGCTGCGCAACGAAGGCTGACACCCCGCTTCATCCCTGAAGAACAACAAGAACAAAGGACGCCCGAAGTGAACCAGCCTGCCCGATCCATCCTGCTGGTGGACGACGACCAGGAAATCCGCGAGCTGCTGGAAACCTACCTCAGCCGTGCCGGCTTTCAGGTACGCAGCGTCGCCGATGGCGAGAGCTTCCGCCGGGCGCTGTGCGACGAGGACGCCGCCCTGGCGATCCTCGACGTGATGCTGCCCGACGAAGACGGCTTCAGTCTGTGCCGCTGGATTCGCTCGCACCAGCGCCATGCCTGCATGCCGGTGATCATGCTCACCGCCAGCTCCGACGAGGCCGACCGCGTGGTGGGGCTGGAACTGGGCGCCGACGACTACCTCGGCAAACCCTTCAGCCCCCGCGAACTGCTGGCGCGGATCAAGGCGCTGCTGCGCCGCGCGCAGTTCACCCAGGTGCGCGGCGGCGAAGTCATCGCCTTCGACGACTGGCGGCTGGATACCATCAGCCACCGACTGTTCCACGAGGACGGCGAGGAGCATTTCCTCAGCGGCGCCGACTTCGCCCTGCTCAAGCTGTTCCTCGACAATCCCCGGCAGATTCTCGACCGTGACACCATCGCCAGCGCTACCCGTGGCCGCGAGGTGATGCCGCTGGAGCGCATCGTCGACATGGCCGTGTCGCGCCTGCGCCAGCGTCTGCGCGACACCGAGAAACCGGCGCGGCTGATCCAGACCGTGCGCGGCAGCGGCTACCTGCTGGCCGCCCAGGTTCGCCCGCACCTCGCCGGCCATGAGTGAACGCCGCCGCTGGGCCCTGGTGCCGCGCTCGCTGCTCGGCCGCATGCTGCTGCTCACCCTGCTGGCGGTGCTGATCGCCCAGGGCCTGTCGAGCCTGTTCTGGATATCCCACCTGCGCACCAGCCAGCGCGACGGCCTGCTCACCAGCTCGCGCAGCCTGGCCTACTCCATGGCCGCCAGCGTCAGCTACTTTCGCTCGCTGCCCATCGGTTACCGTCCGCTGGTGCTCGACCAGCTGCGCAGCATGGGCGGTACGCGCTTCTTCGTCTCGCTCAACGAACGCCCGCTGAACCTGCGCGCGCTGCCGGACACCACCAACAAGCAGGCGGTGATCGACATCGTGCAGGACGTGCTGCACCAGAAGCTGGGCAAGGACGTCGAGCTGCAGGTGGAGTTTGTCAGCCCGGACGACTTGCGGCTGTTCAACGGCGAGCTGAAGCTGGAGGAACTGCCGCGTTCCTGGGCGCACTACGCGCTGACCCTGGAGCCGGTGAACCCACCGGTGCTGGTCACGCAGATCCGCATCGGCGAAAGCGAATGGCTGTACATCGCCAGCCTGATGCCGGCGCCCTACGTCACCCTGGAACCCGAAGGCCTGCCGCCGCAGCAGGTCATCTCCATCGTCTTCACCAGCCTCCTGCTGTTGCTGTTCACCGGCCTGCTGGTGCACTGGCAGAGCCGCCCGCTCAAGCGCCTGGCCCGCGCCGCCCGCGACATCGCCCTGGGCGGCGAGGAACAGCCGCTGGAGGAGAGCGGCGCGAGCGAGCTGGTGGAGGTCTCCCGCGCCTTCAACACCATGCGCGAGCGCATCGACCGCTACGTCAACGAACGCGCCCAGCTGTTCAGCGGCATCTCCCACGACCTGCGCACGCCGATCACCCGCCTGCGCCTGCGCGTGGAACTGCTGGAGGATGAACAGGCTCAGGACAAGTTCAGCCACGACCTCGACGAACTGGAGTTGCTGGTGAAGGGCGCGCTGCAATGCGTGAAGGACACCGACATCCACGAAAACGTCGAGTCGGTGGACCTCAACCAGTTGCTGCAATACGTCGCCGGGCCCTACATCGCCGACGGCCGTGTCGAGGTACTGGGCGCGGCGCTCGAGCCTTATCCGGGCAAGCCGCTGGCGCTCAAGCGCTGTATCGGCAACCTGCTGGACAACGCCCTGAAATACGGCGGCCGCGCCCAGCTGAGCATCGAGGATGATCCCGACGCGGTGGTCCTGCACGTCGACGACCAGGGCCCAGGCGTGCCGGAACAGCGCCTGGAGAAAGTCTTCGAACCGCGCTTCCGGTTGTCCGAACGCGGCCAGGGGTACGGCCTTGGCCTCGGTATCGCGCGCAACATCGCGCATACCCACGGCGGCGAAGTCACCTTGCAGAACCGCCGTGAGGGTGGGCTGCGGGTGACGTTGAGGCTGCCGCGGCTGGAAGTGGAGTAGGGCGCTTCGTGCTCCCGTCATCTTTCGCCATGAACATTCGCCCAATGTCACCGGCCGGTGACAATCAAAGATCGCTTCGTTACCCGGAGACCAGAATGCCTTGGATAGACTCGGACCATCGCAAGCGAAGACTTGCCTCCAATAACAAGAACAAGGTGCTCCCCATGAATGCGATCCGTCGCCTGTCGGCCGCCATCTGTCTTTCCTCCCTCTGTCTCTCCCCCCTGCTGGCCCACGCCGGTGAAGTCGAAGTGCTGCACTGGTGGACTTCCCCCGGTGAGAAGCGCGCCGCCGAAACCCTGAAGAAACTCGTCGAAGCCAAGGGGCACACCTGGAAGGACTTCGCCGTCGCCGGTGGCGGTGGTGAAGCGGCCATGACCGTGCTGAAGACCCGCGCCGTCTCCGGCAATCCGCCGGCCGCCGCGCAGATCAAGGGGCCGGACATCCAGGAGTGGGGCGAGCTGGGGCTGCTCGCCGACCTCAACGACGTCGCCGCCGAAGGCAAATGGGACCAGCTGCTGCCGCCGCAGGTGGCGCAGATAATGAAGTACAAGGGCGACTACGTGGCCGTGCCGGTCAACGTGCACCGGGTGAACTGGCTGTACATCAACCCGGAAGTTTTCAAGAAGGCCGGCGCCACGCCGCCGACCACCCTCGATGAATTCTTCGCCGCCGCCGACAAGCTCAAGGCTGCCGGCTTCACGGCGCTGGCCCACGGCAGCCAGCCCTGGCAGGACGGCACCCTGTTCGAGAACCTGGTGCTCAGCAAGATGGGCCCGGAGGGCTATCGCAAGGCCTTCGTCGAACTGGACAAGGAAACCCTCACCGGCGCGCCGATGGCCGACGTCTTCGCCGCGCTGAAGAAGCTGCACGGCTACGTTGACGCCGACGCCGCCGGCCGCGAGTGGAACGTCGCCACCGGCATGGTCATCAATGGCAAGGCCGGCATGCAGATCATGGGCGACTGGGCCAAGAGCGAGTTCACCGCCGCCGGCAAGGTGGCGGGCAAGGACTACCAGTGCCTGCCGTTCCCCGGCACGCAGAAGGCCTTCGACTACAACATCGACTCCCTGGTGATGTTCAAGCTGAGCAACGAGGAGAACCGCAAGGCCCAGGAAGACCTGGCGCGCGCGGTGCTCGACCCGTCCTTCCAGAAGGACTTCAGCCTGAACAAGGGCTCGATCCCGGTGCGCCTGGACGTCGACATGACGCCCTTCGACAGCTGCGCCCAGCAGTCGATGAAGGACTTCAAGGCAGCCTCCGCCAGCGGCAACCTGGTGCCAAGCATGGCCCACAGCATGGCCGCCTCCAGCTATGTGCAGGGCGCGATCTTCGACGTGGTCACCAACTTCTTCAACGACCCCGCCGCCGACCCGCAGAAGGCCGCGCAGCAACTGGGCGCCGCCATCCAGGCCGCCGCGCAGTAAGGCGCTCGCCGGCTCCGTCGCGGAGCCGGCCTCTCTCCCCAACTGAACGACTCCGGGCCGCCATGGCAGCCCGGGTGGGCTCACTCATCCTCGAGAAAGCAGATGGCGACCCGATCTCCGACTTTCACTCCCGCCGCCGCGCCCCGCGCTTCGCTGCTCGATGGCCTGCAGGCCTGGCTGCCGAAGCTGGTGCTGGCCCCGAGCATGCTCGTGGTGCTGGTCTGCGTTTACGGCTACATCGGCTGGACGCTGCTGCTGTCCTTCACCAACTCACGCTTCATGCCGGCCTACAGCTGGGCCGGGCTGACCCAGTACCTGCGCCTGTGGGACAATGACCGCTGGTGGGTGGCGAGCAAGAACCTGCTGCTGTTCGGCGGCCTGTTCATCGGCGTCTGCCTGGTGCTCGGGGTGTTCCTCGCGGTGCTGCTGGACCAGCGCATCCGTCGCGAAGGCTTCATCCGCACGGTGTACCTGTACCCCATGGCGCTGTCCATGATCGTCACCGGCACCGCCTGGAAGTGGCTGCTCAACCCCGGCCTGGGCCTGGACAAGCTGCTGCGCGACTGGGGCTGGACCGGCTTTCGCTTCGACTGGCTGGTGGACCCGGAACGGGTGGTCTACTGCCTGGTGATCGCCGCCGTGTGGCAGGCCTCGGGCTTCGTCATGGCGCTGTTCCTCGCCGGCCTGCGCGGGGTCGACCCGGCCATCGTGCGCGCCGCCCAGGTGGACGGTGCGAGCCTGCCAACCATCTACCTGCGCATCGTCCTGCCGAGCCTGCGCCCGGTGTTCTTCAGCGCACTGATGATCCTCGCGCACATCGCCATCAAGAGCTTCGACCTGGTCGCCGCGATGACCGCCGGCGGCCCCGGCTACTCCTCCGACCTGCCGGCGATGTTCATGTATGCCCACACCTTCACCCGTGGCCAGATGGGCCTGGGCGCGGCCAGCGCAATGCTGATGCTGGGCGCCGTGCTGGCCATCGTCGTGCCGTACCTGTACTCCGAACTGCGGGGCAAGCGCCATGCATGACTCGACCCTGAAACCGTCGTTCAGCCTGAGCCGCCTGGCGGTGCACGCGACCCTCTGGGGCGCCGTGGCGCTGTACGTGATCCCGCTGCTGGTGATGCTGCTGACCAGCTTCAAGTCGCCCGAGGACATCCGCAGCAGCAACCTGCTGGCGCTGCCGGATGTGTTCACCGCGATCGGCTGGGTGAAAGCCTGGGGCGCAGTGGGCGACTACTTCTGGAACTCGGTGAAGATCACCGTGCCGGGCGTGCTGATCTCCACCTTCATCGGCGCCATGAACGGCTACGTGCTGTCGATGTGGCGCTTCCGCGGTTCGCAGCTGTTCTTCGGCGCGCTGCTGTTCGGCTGCTTCCTGCCGTTCCAGGTGATCCTCCTGCCGATGTCCTTCACCCTCGGCAAGCTCGGCCTGGCCAACACCACCACCGGCCTGGTGATGGTGCACTGCATCTACGGCCTGGCCTTCACCACGCTGTTCTTCCGCAACTACTTCGTGGCGATCCCGGATGCGCTGGTGAAGGCCGCGCGCCTGGACGGCGCGGGGTTCTTCACCATTTTCCTACGCATTCTGATGCCGATGTCCACCCCCATCGTGATGGTCTGCCTGATCTGGCAGTTCACCCAGATCTGGAATGATTTCCTCTTCGGTGTGGTGTTCGCCAGTGGCGATGCGCAACCGATCACGGTGGCTCTGAACAACCTGGTGAACATCAGCACGGGCGTGAAGGAATACAACGTCGACATGGCGGCCGCGATGATCGCGGCGCTGCCCACGCTGGTGGTCTACGTACTGGCCGGCAAGTACTTCGTGCGCGGGCTCACTGCCGGCGCCGTCAAAGGTTGAGGTAAGCACCGATGTCCACCCTTGAACTGCACAACCTGCACAAGTCCTACGGCGCAGGCCTGGCGGACACCCTGAAGTCGATCAACCTGTCGATCGACTCGGGCGAGTTCCTGATCCTGGTCGGCCCTTCCGGCTGCGGCAAATCCACCCTGATGAACTGCATCGCCGGGCTGGAGAACGTCACCAGCGGCGCCATCCTGGTGGACGGCCAGGACATCAGCGGCATGAGCCCGAAGGACCGCGACATCGCCATGGTGTTCCAGTCCTACGCGCTGTACCCGACCATGAGCGTGCGCGAGAACATCGCCTTCGGCCTGAGGATCCGCAAGCTGCCGAAAACCGAGATCGACGCCGAGGTGGCTCGCGTGGCCAAGCTCTTGCAGATCGAGCACCTGCTCGAACGCAAGCCCTCGCAGCTTTCCGGCGGCCAGCAGCAGCGCGTGGCCATGGGCCGGGCGCTGGCGCGGCGGCCGAAGATCTACCTGTTCGACGAACCGCTGTCGAACCTCGACGCCAAGCTGCGCGTGGAGATGCGCACCGAGATCAAGCTGATGCACCAGCGCCTGAAGACCACCACGGTGTACGTGACCCATGACCAGATCGAGGCCATGACCCTGGGTGACAAGGTGGCGGTGATGAAGGACGGCATCGTCCAGCAATTCGGCACACCGCAGCAGATCTACAACGACCCGGCGAACCTGTTCGTCGCCAGCTTCATCGGTTCGCCGCCGATGAACTTCATCCCGCTCAAGGTCCAGCAGCAGGGCGGCCGGCTGGTCGGCCTGCTGGACAGCGGCCAGGACCGCTGCGAGCTGCCGCTGCAACTGGAGGCCGGGCTGATCGAGGGCCGCGAGCTGATCCTCGGCGTGCGCCCGGAACAGGTGCAGCTGGCCAGCGATGGCGCCAACGGTCCCAGCGACCTGCGCGCCGAGGTCGAGGTGGTCGAGCCCACCGGCCCGGACACCCTGGCGTTCGTCACGCTCAATGGCGCCAAGGTCTGCTGCCGCCTCGCGCCGGACCAGGCGCCCCAGCCGGGCTCGTCACTGCAGCTGCGCTTCGATCCTTCCCGCGCGCTGCTGTTCGACGCGCAGAGCGGCGAGCGCCTGCGCGCCGAGCCGCGCGGCGACGGCGCGAACAAGGTGACGCCGCTGGCCCGCCAGAAGCATTCCTGAAACACCCCTGCCTGTAACTACGCTAGAAACCAAGACAACGAGGACGCTGGAGATGCACAAGAACAACAAGAACCGGCCTGCAGCACGAACCCTGGGCTGCCTGCTCGCACTGGGTTGCGCGGGCAACGTCGCGCATGCCGCCGATGCCTTCTCATCCGAGTCCAAGTGGGGCCTGGGTGACTGGGGCGGCAAGCGCACCGAGCTGCTGGAGAAGGGCTACGACTTCAAGCTCGACTACGTCGGCGAGGCCGCCAGCAACCTGGGCGGCGGCTACGACCAGCACACCACGGCGCGCTACTCCGACCAGTTCGCCCTCGGCACCCACCTGGACCTGCAGAAGATCCTCGGCTGGGACGCCACCGAGTTCCAGCTGACGGTCACCGAGCGTAGCGGCCGCAACCTCTCCAACGACCGCATCAGCGACCCGCGCGCCGGGCAGTTCAGCTCGGTGCAGGAAGTCTGGGGCCGTGGCCAGACCTGGCGCCTGACGCAGATGTGGATCAAGCAGCAGTACTTCGATGGCGCGCTGGACGTGAAAGTCGGCCGCTTCGGCGAGGGCGAGGACTTCAACAGCTTCCCCTGCGACTTCCAGAACCTGGCCTTCTGCGGCTCGCAGGTGGGCAACTGGGTCGGCGGTATCTGGTACAACTGGCCGGTCAGCCAGTGGGCGGCCCGCGTGAAGTGGAACTTCAACGACGAGTGGTACGCCCAGGTCGGCGCGTACAACCAGAACCCGTCGAACCTGGAAACCGGCAACGGCTTCAAGCTCAACGGCAGCGGCACCAAGGGCACCATCCTGCCGGTGGAGCTGGTGTGGATGCCCAAGGTCGGCGCCCAGCAACTGCCCGGCGAATACCGCCTGGGCTACTACTACAGCACTGCCGAGGCCGACGACGTGTACGACGACGTCAACGGCAACCCGCAGGCGCTCACCGGCGAGCCGGCCAAGACCCACAGCGGCAAGCACGGCTGGTGGGTGGTGGCGCAGCAGCAGGTCACCGCCCATGACGGCGACACCTCGCGCGGCCTGAGCCTGTTCGCCAACTTCACCGTGCACGACAAGGCCACCAACACCGTCGACAACTACCAGCAGCTCGGCGTGGTCTACAAAGGCCCGTTCGACGCGCGGCCCAAGGATGACATCGGCTTTGGCGTGGCGCGCATCCACGTCAACGACGACGTGCAGGATCGCCAGCGCCTGGTGAACCAGGTCAACGGCGTCGACGACTACGACAACCCGCTGTACCAGCCCATCCAGGACACCGAGTACAACGCCGAGCTGTACTACGGCGTGCATGTGACCAATTGGCTCACCGTGCGGCCGAACCTGCAGTACATCCGCCACCCGGGCGGCGTGGACGAGGTCAACAACGCCGTGGTGGCCGGCCTGAAGATCCAGTCCAGCTTCTGATTGCTCCCTGGTGCGAACCTGGCCCGTCCTTGCGACGGGCCTTTTTTCATTGGCGCGGGCGCTGCGCGTGACTAGGCTTTGCGGTTAGAATCGCCGCCTTTTCTGTAAGATGTAGTGAAACTACAGAGATCTTCACGCCCCGGAATGTCCGGGCAGGGATTGGATCAGGACATCCGGACAATGCTCGAGCATCCGCTGCAGCGCTTTTTTCATTCCATGCGGGGCAAGCGCCCCTTCGACTGGGTGCGCTTCCAGCGTCGCGACCTGCTGCTCATCGATCACCCGCAGTGCCAGGCGGTGTTCAGCCGCCAGGGCGCGCAACTGCTGCACTTCCAGCCGCGCGGCGCGCGCCCGCTGCTGTGGTGTTCGAGCCAGTGGCCGAGCCTGAGCACGGCGCCGATCCGCGGTGGTATTCCGGTCTGCTGGCCCTGGTTCGGCAGCCACCCGGTGGAAGCCGACTGGCCGCAGCACGGCTGGGCGCGCCAGCGCGAGTGGCGCATGCTCGATGCCTGGGCCGACGACAGCAAGGTGGTGGTCAGCTGGCAGCTGGATATCGAGGACTGGCACGTGCGCCTGGAAGCGCGCCTGGGCCAGGACCTGGACATCGAACTCTCCAGCTACCACGAGGATGACAGCGACTGTCTCTTCAGCTTCGCCCTGCAGCCTTACTGGCGCGTGGGTTCGTTGCGCCGCTCGGTGGTCCATGGGATGGAGCTGGACGGCAAGGCCAGCGGCCTGCCCAACACCTGGGCTCCCCGTGGCGCGGTCAAGCAGGTGCTCTACAACACCGGTTCCCTGGTGCTGGAGGATGCCGGCTGGCAGCGGCGCCTGCGCATCGACAAGAACACCAGCGCCGGCAGTGTCATCTGGCACCCCGGCAGCCGCGCGGTGGAGCAGGTGGAGCCGGGTGAAGCGGAGCGCTTCCTGTGCATCGGCGCCGCCGGCTATCGCGCCGGCGGGCTGATTCTCGCCCAGGGCGAGCGGATGCTGCTGAATCTGCGCGCGGGATTGATCTGATCAGGATTGGTGTCGCGCCCCCTACCTGGGGAGCGTAGGAACACACTTGTAGGAGCGGGCCATGCCCGCGATCGCGCGCATGGCGCGCTCCTGCAGAGTCTCGGGGAGAGAGGTGAGCGGACAGCCTCACCGAGGCCATCCGCAGGACGAGGGGCGCGCCCTCAGGACGGTTGCTGCGGAGTACCCAGCAGCGACTTGCCGGTTTTCTTCTGCCGCTTGGCCATGCGTTTTTCGTGCGCGGTTTTCAGCGGCTTCTTCTTCGCCTGTTTCTTCGCGTCGAGACCTTTCACGAGCCTGTCCTCCAACGGGACGCCCTCGGGCCGAGAGCTGACTGCTTCAGCATAGTCCCGTGGCAGGCGGCTGTTCAGCCGGCGGTCAGGCGCTCCAGCTCGCGGCGCACCATGTTGGCGTAGTGCGGCGGGCTCAGCCGGTACAGCTCGCCGGCCACCCAGGGCAGCCAGCGGGCGCCGAGCTGGTCGCGTTCGGCCAGCAGGCGCCGGGCTTCGGCTTCGGCGCGCTGGGCGTTTTCCTGGTGGTAGTCGGCACGGCTCATCGGCGGTTCTTCGGTGCAACGTCAGGTCTTGGCGCAGCTCAGGGTCTGCGGATCAATGGTGATGCTGGCCAGCGGCTTGGCGTCGCTGCCGGCGTACTCGTGGGTGACGCTCAGGTGGTGCTCGCGGAAGCGCTGCAGCAGGTCGGGCTGCTCGCAGGTGGTGCCTTCGAGCTGCTTCTTCAGCCCGTTCTCGAACTTGGCGCGGGCACCCAGGTCCATGGCGTCCAGGCGCAGGTTGGAGATGGCGTAGCGGTAATACAGCATCTTCTTCGCCGGGTCGAGCTGCACGCTGTTGAGGGTGGTCACCTTGTCTACCTGGCGTGGCAGGTTGGACTTGGTCACCTGGTCGAAATAGTCCGCCGATTCCTTGAGGAATTTCGCTTCTTCGGGAGTGTCTTCGGCGTGGACGGCAAGGCTGGTGAGCAACAGGAAGGGCAGGGCGAGACGGGCAAACGGCATGGGAGATTCCTGTACGGCTGATGGGGTTGGCTCAGTAGGTGCGACCGCCGGAAAGCGGGCTGGGTTCGGCCGGGAGTGTCGTGACGGCACGCATGGTCAGTGAGTGTAGAGCACCACCAGCGGCTGGCTTCTCGCAGGGCGATTCTTTTGCGAGTAGGCTTGCCCCCGTTCTCCCCCCACCTTTTCCGCAGGTCCGCAGTCCCGCCATGATCGAACTGACCCAGGTCGACCTCCGCACCGATCCCGCCGCGCAGCGCGTGGTGAAGGACGAAACCGTCACCGTCGAATTCGCTGCGGTGCCCGGCGAATTGATGAGCCTCGAAGGCCCGAACCGTTATGCCGTCGGCGACGCGATCATCAGCGGCGCGACCGGCGAGCGCTGGGTCGTTTCCCGCGAGCGCTTCGATCCGAAATACCGGCCCGCCGACGCCGCGCTCACCCACGGCGAGCCGGGTGCCTACCGCAACATCCCCAGTCCGGTGCTGGCCCGGCGCATGGACGAACCCTTCACCCTGCTGCGCTCGGCCGGTGGCGACCGCCTCACCGGTGCCGCTGGCGACTGGGTCATGCAATACGCCCCCGGCGACTACGGCGTGGTGAAGGCCGAGCGCTTCGCCAAGGTCTATCTCCTGGCCGACTGAAACCGTCCCCGCACTGGCTTCCACGCCCCGCCAGCGGCTATGGTCTGTGCTGGCGGGCGCTCTGCGTCGCGCTTTTGTTGCAACTTTGCCGGCGTTGCGCAGGTCCACCCTGCAGCCCGCTGGCGAGCGGGACGCTCATCGGGAGGACGGTGCGGGATGCGATTCATGGACATGCGCGGGCTCAGTCTGGGGCCCTGGAAGCTGATCAGCCTGACGGTGAAGGAGTTCCTCGACGACGAGATGCCCACCTATGCCGCCGCGCTGGCGTACCAGGGGCTGTTCTCGCTGTTTCCCTTCCTGCTGTTCCTTATCGCGCTGCTGGGCTTCCTGCACCTGCCGGAGTTCTTCGACTTCCTCCGCCAGCAGGCCGACTACGTGCTGCCGGCGCAGGCGCTGGATCAGGTCAACCCGGTCATCGACCAGTTGCAGCAGCGCCAGGGCGGGCTGCTGTCCATCGGTATCGTGGTGGCGCTGTGGTCGTCCTCGGCGGCGGTGCGTTCGCTGATGATCGCGCTCAACGCCGCCTACGACGTGCGCGAAGCACGCCCGGCGTGGAAGCGCATCCCGCTGTCGCTGTTCTACACCTTCGGCCTGGTGGCCATGCTGATGCTGATCGCCGCGCTGATGATCCTCGGGCCCCAGGTGATGGGCTGGATCGCCGCCAAGGTGGGCCTGGAGGACTTCGTGGTGATCCTCTGGAGCATCCTGCGCTGGCCGGTGATCGTGCTGCTGATGATGATGGCGGTGGCGATCATCTACTACGTCACGCCCAACGTGCAGCAGAAATTCCGCTTTATCACCCCCGGTTCGGTGCTCGCCGTGGTGCTGTGGATTTCCGCGTCGCTGGGGTTCGGTTACTACGTGAAGAACTTCGCCGACTACAACGCCATGTACGGCAGCGTCGGGGCGATCATCGTGCTGCTGCTGTACTTCTACATTTCGTCTGCGGTGCTGCTGCTGGGCGCGGAACTCAATGCGGTGATCGAGCACCATCTGCCCCACGGCAAGGACGAGGGCGAGAAGACCTTCGAGCAGGCCGCTCCGGCGCCCGATGAGGGCTAGGGCTGGGCCGGCTGGTCGGCGACGGCGGGTGGTTCGCTGAGCAGTGAGTTGACCAGTGCGGTGGCCTTCTCGAACGATGGGTAGCCGCTCCTGGCGACGTCCAGGTTGCCGTAGTCCTCAAGATACTGCCGGGCCTTGGCCGGGTCGGCCTGCTCGACCAGGAAGGGCTCGGACCAGATCTTGTAGAGCAGCGCCACGGCGTAGGGCTGGCCGGCGTCGGCGGCCTTCTCCAGCAGCGGCAGCACCTCGTCCACCTGCGGGCCTTCCTTGATCTTCAGCAGCGCCAGGTAGAAGCTCGCCTCGCCGCGCACGTCCTTTTCCATGGAACGGGCGAGCAGCGCCTCGGCCAGCTCGTAGTTGGCCAGGTCGCCGCTGGCGATCAGCAGCTTCGCCTGCAGCATGTCGTTCTGGTAGAGCAGGTGCTCCTGCCGGCAGGCCTCGCCGCTCAGTGGCTCGTCGCAGGGGTTGCTGGCGTTCGTCGAGCAACCGGCGAGCAGCAGCGGCAGGGCCAGGGCGGCCAGCAGGTAAGGTATGTGTTGCTTGCCCATGCAAGTCCCTCGGGAGCGGGTGTCAGGGTTCGACCGGTCGGTGGGCGCGCCGGTTCTGCTCATTGGCGAAAAGCATAGCCGCTGCCCGTCAGAGAGCTTCGAAACCAGGCAGGCGCGGCAGGCGCTCGATGAGGAAATCGATCAGCGCACGGGTCCGGGCCGGCAGAAAAAGCCGCGAAGGATACAGCAGACTGGCCTCCTGGGTAGGCCCGCGCCACCCCGGAAGGAGGCGTTGCAGGCTGCCGTCGGCCAGCAGGTCGGCCACCAGCCAGGCCGGCGTCAGGCCGAAGCCGGCGCCCAGGCAGTAGCTCTCGCGGATCGCCAGGGAGCTGTTCACCGTGTAGCGGCTGCGTGTGGCGAGGTTCAGCTCGCGCCCGTCGGCGTGGCGCAGCAGCAGGTTCTGCCCGGCGTCGAGCCAGGCGAAGCGCAGGTAGTCGGCCAGCGGCAGGTCGTCGGGAGCCTGCAGTCCGGGCTGCCGCGCAAGCCATGCCGGGGCGGCCACCAGATAACGCGGCGAGCGCGCCAGCGGGCGGGCGATCAGTTGGTCCGGCAGTTCGCCGCCCAGGCGCAGGGCGAGGTCGATGCCTTCTTCGGCGAGGTCGACGAAGCGGTCGTTGAGCAGCAATTCCACCTCGACCTCCGGGTGCAACTGCATGAACTCCAGCAGCAGTGCATTTAGGCGCAGCACGCCCAGGCTCACCGGTGCGCTGACCCGCAGGCGGCCGCGCACCTGCTCGGTCTCGCCACGGGCCTCGCGGACGCCTTCGGCGTAGCTTTCCAGCGTCTGCCGGGCATGCTCGTAGAAGCGCCGGCCCTGTTCGGTGGGCTGCACGCGGGTGGTGCTGCGGATCAGCAGTTGCGCGCCGACCTGCCGCTCCAACGCAGCCATGGTCTTGCTCACCGTCGGCTGGCTGCTGCCGGACTCGCGGGCCACAGCGGATAGGCTGCCCAGCTCCACGGCGCGGACGAAACAGTGCAACGCCTTGAGAGTATCCATGTCTTATTCGTTTATCGAATGACGGGTCTGCAAATATGCCGTCTACCGCCGTGATTGGGAATGGCCGAGCCTGTGGTCATCCCATCACCGATCTCGAGGAATGCCATGAAACGACTGCTGCTCGCCGCCCTGATCACCCTGGCCCTGCCGCTGGCGCAGGCCGAAGAAGGACACTGGCAGGCGACCTGGAGCGCCAGCCCGCAACGCACCTGGGGCAAGGAAGTACCGCTGCCGCTGGGTGTGCCCTCGGTGATCGGCAACCACACACTGCGGCAGAGCGTGAAGCTCAGCCTGGGTGGCCAGCGCGTGCGCATCGCGCTGTCCAACGCCTATGGCAGCCAGCCGGTGGCCATCGGTGGTGTCGCGGTCGCACGCGCCGCGCCCGCCGGCCAGCTCGATGGCCCGAGCCGCCGCCTCACCTTCGCCGGTCAGCCCACGGCGTACATCGCACCGGGCGCCGAGCTGCTGAGTGATCCGCTGGACCTCGCCGTTCCGGCGCTGGGCGAACTGGCCGTGTCGATCTATCTGCCGCAGACCACCGCCATCGAAAGCTTCCACTGGGACGGCAAGCAGCGCGTCTACGGTGGTCCGGGCGAACAGCTCGACGCCGTGCGCCTGCCGGCGGACGGCAAGATGGAAGCGCGACTGTTCCTCGCCGACGTGCTGGTGGAAAGCTCCGCAGCGCGCCCGGTGGTAGCGGTGCTCGGCGACTCGATCACCGATGGCCGTGGTGCCAGCCTGGATGGCAATCAGCGCTGGCCGGACGTGCTGGCGCAGCGGCTGGCGTCGCGTGACGTGGGTGTGATCAATGCCGGCATCTCCGGCGCGCGCCTGCTCTCCGACGGCATGGGGCAGAGCGCCCTGGTGCGCTTCCAGCGCGACGTGCTGGGCAAGCCGGGTGTGAAGGCGGCCATCGTGGCGCTGGGGATCAATGACATCTCCTGGCCCGGCAGTACCTTCGCGCCGAACAACCCGCTGGTGCAGTACGAGGACCTGGTCGCCGGTTACCGCCAGCTGATCGCCCAGGCCCATGTGCGTGGTGTGCGTCTCATCGGCGCGACCCTTCTGCCGTTCGAGCGTGCGCTCAGCGGGTCGCCCATCGAGAACTATCACGCCGCCAACAAGGAAGCGCTGCGCCAGCGGGTTAACCAGTGGATTCGCGAGAGCGGCGAGTTCGATGCGGTGGTGGACCTGGATGCGCACCTGCGCGATCCCGCCCATCCGCTGCGCCTGCTGCCGGCCTATGACAGCGGCGACCACCTGCACCCCAACGATGCGGGGAACCGGGCGATGGCCCAGAGCGTGGATATCGATGCGTTGCTCAAGGGCATCCTGTAGGAGCGCCCTGCAGGCGCTGATCGCGGGCATGGCCCGCTCCTGCAAGTTCCACGCACCACACCTGTAGGAGCGAGCCGGGTCAACTCAACTGCCGAACACCGGCCCGACGCTGTCGTCGTCCATGCCGCGCTCCAGCTTGATCTTCAGCGCCAGGTCGGTGCGCGAGTCGGCGAACTTCAGTGCATCGCTCACGCTCACGCGGCCTTCCTCGAGCAATTTGTAGAGGCTCTGGTCGAAGCTCTGCATGCCGCTTTCCAGCGCGCGCTCCACCGCGCCCTTGAGCTCGGGGAGTTCATCGCGCTGAATGATGCCGCGGATGTGCGGCGTTCCCAGCACCAGTTCCACCGCCACGGCGCGCCGCTGGTGAGTGCCGGGCACCAGGCGCTGGCCGACCAGCGCGAGGATGTTCTGCGACAGGTCGGCCAGCACCTGCGGGCGCGCCTCGTCGGGGAAGAAGCGGGTGATACGCTCGATGGCGTGGCGGCAGCTGGTGCCGTGCAGGGTGGCGACGCACAGGTGGCCGGTCTCGGCGTAGTGCAGGGCGTGCTGCATGGTGGCGGCGTCGCGGATCTCGCCGAGCATGATCACGTCCGGTGCCTCACGCAGCACGTTGCGCAGGGCGTCCTCGTAGCTGTGGGTGTCCAGGCCCACCTCGCGCTGGTCGATGATCGACTTCTTGTGCGTGTGGAGGAACTCGATGGGGTCCTCGATGCAGACGATGTGCCCGGAACGGTGGCGGTTGCGGAAGTCCAGCATGCTCGCCAGGGTCGTCGACTTGCCCGCGCCGGCCGCGCCGATCACCAGGATCAGCCCGCGATCCTGCATGGCCAGCTTGTCGAGGATCGACGGCAGGCCGAGGGAGGTGACGTCGGGGATCACCTGCTTGATCAGGCGTACCACCATGGCCACTTCGCCACGCTGGTAGTAGATGTTCGCGCGGAAGCGCCCGACGTCCGGCACGCTCAGCGCCAGGTTCATCTCCAGGTCGCGCTCGAAATCCTGGGCCTGCGCCGGCGACATCAGTTGCCAGGCCAGGGTCTTCACTTCGCCGTTCTGCAGTACGCGGTCATCCGCCGGCTGGCTGTGGCCTTCGGCCTTCAGGTGCGGCGGCGCGCCGACACTGAAGAACATGTCCGAGCCGCCACGCTCGGGCAGCAGGCGCAGGTACTGGATGACGTCGGGGAGGGGAGTGTCGCTCATGGGATCGTCCTTCGATGGCGAGGGTGCGCATCTGCATTGAGCCTAGCTGCAATGCCGGACGGGAGCCTAGGGGAGGCTGCGACACGCCGTGTTGACGTGCCGCAGGGAAGCACCTCAGGTCGACAGCTGGTTGGCGAACTGGCCGACGGCGTTGACCACGCGCTGGGCGCTGTCCTGGATCTCGATGATCACCGTACCGGCCTGCCCGGACAGCTCCAGGCCCAGCTCGGCCTGCTGCTTGCCGCGGTCGATCATGGCCACGGCCTGACCCGCCAGGTGCTGGTTCTGCTCCACCACGCGGGTGATTTCCTCGGTGGCAGCGCTGGTGCGCGAGGCGAGCTGGCGCACCTCGTCGGCGACCACCGCGAAGCCGCGTCCCTGGTCGCCCGCGCGGGCGGCTTCGATGGCGGCGTTGAGGGCCAGCAGGTTGGTCTGGTCGGCGATGCTGCGGATGCTCTGCACCAGCGCGCCGATGGCCTGGGACTGGCGGTCCAGTGCCTCGATGCCCTGGGCGGCCTCCTGCATGCGATCCGCCAGCTCGCGCATCACATCTACGGTCTGCTGCACCACGGCCGCACCCTTGGTGGCGCTGTCGTCGGTCGTCTGCGAGGTGTCGAAGGCAATGGTCGCCGCCTGCGCGACGGCGTTCTCGCGGTGCACCTGTTCGGTGATCACGGTGGCGAACTTCACCACTTTGTAGAGGCGGTCGTGGGCGTCGATGATCGGGTTGTACGAGGCCTCCAGCCAGACCTCGTGGCCGCGGCTGTCGAGGCGCTTGAAGCGGCCGGTGACGAATTCGCCACGGCGCAGCTTGGCCCAGAAGGCGTCGTAGTTCGACGAGTTGTATTCGGCCGGCTCGCAGAACATCCGGTGATGCTTGCCCTGGATCTGCGTCAGGCTGTAGCCCATGGCGTTGAGGAAGCGGTCGTTGGCGGCGAGCACTTCGCCCTGCAGGTTGAATTCGATCACCGCGGTGGAACGTTGCAGCGCCTCGATCAGGTTCTCGTGCTCGCGGGAGTTCTCGATGGTGCGGGTCAGGTCGCTGGCGTAGATCGAAAAGCGCTGAATCTTCCCGGCGCTGTCGTGCACCGGCTGCAGGATCGAGCGCAGCCAGGCTTCCTCGCCGTCGCCACGCAGCAGGCGAATGACTCCGGCCAGGTGCTCGCCGCGTTCGATGGCGTGCTTCACCTTCAGGTGGAAGTCCAGCCCGCGTACATGGTCGGGAATCAGGTCGAGCAGCGGGCGGCCCTTGAGCTGTTCGCCGCGGTGGAGCATTTCCTTCTCGAAGTTGGCATTCACCGACTCGATGCGCCCTCGGGGGTCGAGGAACAGCACGAGCATTTCCTCGTCGAGGCTGGCGCGGATCTCTTCGATGGAAGCGAGTTCTTCACGCAGGGTGGCGATTTCCTGCTTCAGACGCGAGTTGAACATGCGAGGGCTTTCTCTAGTGGTGAGGCACGAAGGCTGCTGCCGATTCGTTTCACCCATTGCATCGGCCGATCCAGCCGCGACTTTAGCCCCGGATGAATCGGCGTAGCCCCCATGCCACAAGGCCTGGCGCCAGTTTTCAGGCGGTGCTGGTCACATCCTGACTGCTGGCGATGGCGGCGCGCAGCTGGTCGGTGTCCAGCGGCTTGTGCAACAGCTGGCTGCCGCTGGCGGCGGCCTCGCGCAGGCGCTCGGGGGAGGTGTCGCCGGTGATGATCAGCGCCGGCACCTCTTCCAATTGCCCGCGCGACAGGTAGCTGCGGATACGGCGGACGGCGTCGGCGCCGGTCTGGCCCTCACCCAGGCGGTAGTCGCTGAGGATCAGGTCCACCGGCGCGCGGCCAGTGTGGCTGGCCTCGATATGCCGCTGGCAGGCGAGCAGGGCGCTGGTGCCGGGATAGACGCGATGGCCCCAGACCTCCAGCAGGCTGCACAGCGCGTGCAGCACGTCGACTTCGTCCTCCACCACCATGATGCCCAGGCCGGGCCCGCGGGCGGCCGTCGGCAGTGGCAGGGGCGGAGCCTGCAACGGCGCTTCGGCCACTGGCACGCGCAGGCTGAAGCAGGTGCCCCGGCCGGCCTCGGAGGTCAGCGCCAGCGGATGCCCGAGCAGCCGCGCGGTGTGGCGCACGATGGCCAGGCCCAGGCCGAGCCCCTGCTTGCGGTCGCGCTCGGCGTTATGCAGCTGGACGAACTCGTCGAAGATCACCTCCTGCTGGCTGGCATGGATGCCGACGCCGGTGTCGATCACCTGGATCTCCAGCTCGTCGCCGCGCCGCCGGCAGCCCAGCAGCACACTGCCCTTGGGCGTATAGCGGAAGGCGTTGCTCAGCAGGTTGTCGAGGATGCGCTTGAGCAGCAGCGGGTCGCTATCCACCCACAGCCGGCTGTCCTGCACCCGCCAGCGCAGATTGTGCTCGCAGGCGGTGCCGGCGAATGCCTCGCGAAGGTCGGCGAACAGCTTGTGCAGCGAGATCGGCTCGCGCGCCACCGGCACCACGCCGGCGTCCAGGCGCGAGATATCCAGCAGGCCGTTGAGCAGGTCGCTCAGGTTGCCGAGCATGGCGCGCAGGCGCGAGGCGATATCGCGCGCCTGGCGGGCATCGACGGGGCCGCGCTCGGCGAGGGCGGAGAGCGCTCCGACGAACAGCCCGAGGGCGTGGATCGGCTGGCGCAGGTCGTGGCTGGCGGCGGCGAGGAAGCGCGTCTTGGCCTGGTCGGCAGCGCGGGCGCGGTCGCGCTGCTCGCGCAGATCGTGCACCAGCTCGGAGTTTTCCTGACGCAGGCGGATGGTCTCGCACAGGCTGCGGTAGGTCACCCGGCTGTAGTACAGGTTGACCGCGGCCAGGCAGACGATGAAGAAGCTGTAGGTGGTGTGCTGTTCATCGGCAATGCTCAGGCAGCGTACCAGCATGGGCAGCAGCATGGCGGTGAGCGAGCCGATGTAGGCCGGCGGAAAGGCCGACAGCGAGGGCACCGCGCCGCACACCAGGCCCGTGAGCACGATGCAGGTGAAGGCGAAGAGCTGCGGATCGCCATGGGCGAAGCCGGCCCAGCCCAGCCATCCCCAGAGCAGGCTGCTGGCCCAGGACAGCAGCGTATTGCTCCACAACCATTTTTCTTCCCGCGTGCGCGCCGGGGCTTGCCGGAAGTACGTGCGTGCCAGGACAATCCGCCCCAGCGTGAGCGCGTAGAGCGCGACCAACCAGAAGACCATCGTCGTCGGCGACAGGGCGTTGCGGAAGATGTACAGCACCGGCAGGGGTATCACCAGGTTGGCAAAGAGCACGGCGTAGGACTGGCGGAACAACAGATCGACCAGATCGCGCTGCTGCAGGCTGTTGTGCATATCCGGAATGCCTCAGGGAGACGAAAGATGGACGGGAAGCGCGAATTGCGGGTGGTCATCGCCGATGACCACGGCATCGTAAGGGACGGCTTGCACCTGCTGCTGTCGACCCAGGACGGCATCCAGGTGGTGGGCGAGGCGGGGGACGGCATGCGCCTGCACGCCCTGCTGGAAGAACAGGGCGCGGACCTGCTCCTGCTCGACCTGAACATGCCCGGCCTCAACCGGCTGCAGTTCATCCACGAACTGCGCCAGCGTCACCCCCGGCTGAAGATACTGGTGCTCACCGCCAACACGGAGACGGCCACGGTGCGCTCGGTGCTCGACGCCGGCGTACACGGCTACCTGAGCAAGAACGATGATACCGGCGAGCTGCTCGAAGCCATCGATGCCCTGCGCGGCGGCCGGCACTTCCTGGCGCACAGCCTGCGCGTCCTGCTGGACAGCCCGAACGCGCGCGCCCCGGTTGATTCCAGCCTGCTGTCGGCCGTGGAACTGACCAGGCGCGAGCGACAGATTCTCATCCTCGCCGCCCAGGGGCACAGCGCGCGGGAAATCGCCGAGCACTTCAGCATCAGCCCGCTGACCGTGCGCAAGCACCGCGAAAACCTCATGCGCAAGCTCGACTTGCACAGCCCTGCGGAGCTGGCTGCCTTCGCTGTGCGCCTGGGCCTGCCCAGCGCCTGAGTCGAACCTGTGCCTTGCCTGCGTGCGCATGCGGCGCGTCCCGTGGGTGAATCTTCTGGCAGAGACTAGCGTCCCACACGCCGGGAAAAAATACGGCAACTGCCGTATGTGCCCGGCCGCCCGCGCTGCTTAACCTTTCCCGTCACGGACCAGACGCCGCCTCGATGAGCGCCGGCCGACACCCGATCAAGGGAAGGATCACACCATGACACTGCCTGCCTACTGGGCCTCGTTCGCCGTGGCGACGCTGGCCTTCGCCTGCATGCCGGGCCCGGCCATCCTCTACATGACTTCGCAGACCCTCGCCCACGGCCGCCGCGCCGGCCTGCACGCCGCGCTGGGCATTCACCTGGGTTGCTACGCACACATCCTCGCCGCCAGCGCCGGCCTCGCCGCACTGCTGCACCACGCGCCGAACCTGTACCTCACGCTGAAGCTGGCCGGCGCGGCCTACTTGATCTGGCTTGGCGGCACGATGATCTTCGGCGGGCGCCGCCTGCTCGGGAACGAGCAGGGCGCAGGTGAGGCACGGCCGAAGGTGCTGCGCGACAGCATCATCGTCGAGGTGCTCAACCCCAAGACGGCGCTCTTCTTCCTGACCTTCCTGCCGCAGTTCGTCGACCCGACCGCGAGCCTGCCGGTGGGCCTGCAGTTCTTCATCCTCGGGATGATCGTCAACCTGGTGTTTTCCACCGCCGACGTGCTCGCCGTGCTGTTCGCCTCGCTGTTGCTGGGCGCACTGGGCAAGGGACGCGGACAGCGGCTGATGCCGCGGGTGTGCGGTTCGATTCTGGTAGGGCTGGGCGTGATGCTGGTGGCGCGGGGCGGGCCGGTGTGACGCGGGGATCTGGAGCGCAAAGCAGAGCAGGCGCCGCCCCCGGAAAAGGGCGCGGCGCGGGCGAAGTGGATCAGTCCTCGCGGCTGGTCACTTCCACCAGGTGGTAGCCGAACTGGGTCTTCACCGGACCCTGGACGACGTTCAGCGGGGCGCTGAACACGACCTGGTCGAACTCGCGAACCATCTGGCCCGGGCGGAAGGTGCCCAGGTCGCCGCCGCTGCGGCCGGACGGGCAGGTGGAGTTGTCGCGCGCCACCTGGGCGAAGTCGGCGCCGCCTTCGATGGCGGTTTTAAGTTCATTGCATTTGGCTTCGCTGGAAACCAGGATGTGACGGGCGGATGCACGGGCCATGGGATAACTCCTGAACAGGCAGTAGGAAAGGGCGAAGCCTAGCCGATTCCAGGCTCGAACCCAATGCTGTTGGCCAAGCGGTACGGCGTTCCCCTGCAGGAGCAGGCAATGCCCGCGATCGCGCGGGTGGCGCGCTCCTACAGGTTAAGGCCGGCGCCCGGGCTTCGGGATATCAGGCCTTGCCGCCCAGCACTTCGCTCAGGTGCTGCTGATAACGCACCACATCATTCTCGATGTTCGGGCGCTTCATCACGTCCACGCAGAGGAAGGTCGGCAGCGGGCTCATGCCCAGGAACTGGTTGGCCTTGTGGAAGGGGAAGTACACCGCGTCCACGCCCTTGCCCTCGAAGAAATCGGTCGGGTCGTCGAAGGCCTGCTGCGGTGCGTTCCAGGTGGCCGAGATCATGTACTGCTTGCCCTGCAGCAGGCCGCCGCTGCCGTACTTCTGCGAAGCGTCGGAGCGGGTACGGCCGTCGTTGGCGTAGAGGCTGCCGTGGCCGGCGGTGAACACCTCGTCGAGGTACTGCTTGACGGTCCAGGGCGCGCCCATCCACCAGCCGGGCATCTGGTACACGATGACGTCGGCCCAGAGCATCTTCTGCACTTCTTCCTGAATGTCGTAGCCGCCGTCGATGAAGGTTTCCTTCACGTCGAAACCGGCGTGGTCCAGATGCGCGATGGCGGCTTCATGCAGGGTCGCGTTGTAGCGGCCATCGGAGTGGGCGAACTGCTTGCCGCCATTGATCAGCAGGATCTTTTTCATGGTGTGGGCCCTGAGGTGAGAAATTGGATGGCGGCAGAATATCGAGCGCAGCGGGGCGGAAAAACCCGTTCTCGGACAAATGATCCGTGCGTGAGAATCAAGAATGAAGAGGATTGATTTGCGTCAGGATTAGGCAATCTTTTCGCCCCCCAGGAGCCAATCCGATGTACGCCTTCACCCTCCAGGCCCACACCCTTCCGGAAAAATCCCAGGCCTTCGAGGACCTGTTCCGTACCTACCTCATCCCCAGCCGCGCCGAGGAAGGCTGCATCCAGTACCACATGCTGCGCGACGCCAGAGACCCGACCCTGTTCACCTTCTTCGAGGTCTGGCAGAGCCGCGAGCACCTGGCCATCCACTCCTCGCTACCGCACATGCGCGAGTTCCACGAGCGGCGCATGGAATACCTGCGCCGCGATTTCGATATTCAGGAAGTCGAGGTCATGCAGCCGCGCTGACCGGCGCTCAGGCCACCACCTGGTTACGCCCGGCTTCCTTGGCCTTGTAGAGGTTGGCGTCCGCCGCATCGATCAGCGCCTGCAGGCTGTCCGCCGGTGTGTCCGAGGTGCTGACCACACCGATGCTGATAGTCACCACGCCGCGCTGGCTCTTTTCGTGGGGCAGCGCGGTTTCCTCCACGTCGCGGCGGATCGATTCGGCGACCTGGGCGGCGGCGGCGCTGTCGCAGCCGGGGAGGATCATCACGAACTCCTCGCCGCCGTAGCGCGCCGCGCCGTCTTCCTCGCGGCGGCAGCCCTTGCGCACCAGGTGCGCGACATTGATCAGCGCCAGGTCGCCGCGCGGGTGGCCGTAGTGGTCGTTGTAGGCCTTGAACTGGTCGATATCCATCATCAGCACCGCCAGGTGGCCATCCCCGGCACGGCGGCGCTGCCATTCGTGCTGCGCCTTCTCATCGAACCAGCGACGGTTGTGCAGGCCGGTCAGCGGGTCGGTGTCGGCCTGGATGCGCAGCTTGTTCTCCTTGGCATTGCGGCGCTTCAGGTGGCGGGTCAGGCGGTAGGCGAAATAGATGGTCGCGGCATTGATCGCCAGCAGCAGGCCCGCGGTGATCCAGGTGCGCCCGGTCCAGGTGTGGAAGATTTCCTCGCGGCACAACTCCACCGAGACCACCGCCGGGTAATCGCCGATGCGCCGGTAGCCGCGCCAGTGGGCGCTGGCGCCGCCGATGCTCTCGTCGATCGCTTCGGCGCGGCCGGACGCGACAAAGTCATGGAAGGTGCCGCTCTCGTCCTCGTGCATGGGGTGCTGCGGCGGCCATTGCGTCAGCGGTGTGCCGTCGAGCAGGCGAATGGCGACCCCGCCGCGTTGGCCCAGGTCGAGGCCGTGGACGAAGGCGTCCAGGTGATGCAGGTCCTTGATCGCCACGGCCACGCCCTGGAACTGACCGTCCTTGCCGACGATGGCGCGGCTGAGCGCGATGCTCGGCCCCGAGCCGGGATAGGACGGCAGGAACGGGTGGCTGAGGTAGAGATGCCCCGGGTTGGCGCGCTGCGCGGTGAAGTACTCGCGGGCCGACAGGTCGCGGCGGGTTTCGCCGGCATGGTTGAGGTCCACCAGCAACTGCCCCTTGGCGTTGGTCACCACCAGGGTGCCGGACTGCAGCGCGCCCGCCGCGTGCCCCTGTACCAGTTCCTGCAGCACCTGCTGGGTCATGGCCGGTGTGCTGGGGCCGGTGATGACATTGGCGAGGGTCTGCAACGTCTGCGCGTGGACGTCGAGGTCGCGGTGGAATTCACGCTCCACCAGCAGCAGGGTGTTGGTGCCGCTGGCGCGGGCGTACATCAGCGCGTCCTGCTTCATCTGCAGCATGTGCCAGCCGGCCAGCAGCGTGGCGAGCACGGCCAGGAGGAAGGTCAGGGCGAAGACATGCAGCGGTTTGAGCACGATGCCCACCTCCCGGGCGATTCAGGATTCATTCAGGTACCTGAATTGTCCGTGCTGGCGCGCGGCCTTCAATCGCAGTCCCGGACTCCCTTGTCCTATGTCAGGCGCGTCACGATTTCTTTTGCGGCGGGGTGGTGGCAAACGTTGCCGGTTTTTTCCGCAAAGGGAACCGGAACGTCCCGGCCGCAGCCAAACGCCGAGAAATCACGCATCATTGAGCCCTTTTCGACCATCGGAGCCATCCATGCCCAGCCAGTCGTTCCTTCCGCGTAGCCTGTTGTTGTCGCTCGGCCTGCTGGCCGCCGCCAATGCCGGCGCGGCCGACCAGGATCAACTGCTCGAAGCTATCAACGCCTACCGTGGCGACGTGCAGTCCTGCGGTGGCCAGGCCTCCCAGGTGCTGCCGCCACTGTCGCCGGACCCGCGCCTGGCGCTGCCCGCTTCTGCGGGGGAGTGGAAGGCCGCGCTGAACCAGGCCGGCTACCCGATGAGCAGCGTGCGCATGCTCAGCCTCACCGGCCCGCGCGACGTGACGGCGGCCATGAAGGCGCTGCAGGAAAGCTTCTGCCAGGTGCTGCTGGACCCGCAGTTCGTCGATGTCGGCATCGTCCGCGAGGGTGATGACTGGCGCGTGCTGCTCGGCCGCCCGCTGCTGCAGGGCAAGCTGGGCACCTGGGAAGCCGAAGGCCAGCAACTGTTGCAGGCGATCAACGCGGCACGCGGCAAGGGCCGCCAGTGCGGCGGCCAGGCATTCGGCCCGGCCGCTGCGCTGAGCTGGAACGCCACCCTGGGCGGCACCGCCGAAGCCCACAGCCGCGACATGGCCAACAACAACTATTTCGACCACAAGGGCCGCGACGGCAGCACGCCGGGCGACCGCGCGGAACTGGACGGCTACGCCGGCCAGCGCATCGGCGAGAACATCGCCGCCGGGCAGGGCAACGCGCAGAAGGTGGTGGACAGCTGGCTGGCCAGCCCCGGGCATTGCGCCAACCTGATGAACCCGCAGTACAGCGAACTGGGCGCGGCCTACGCGGCGGACCCGAAGAGCGACGCAGGCATCTACTGGACGGCCATGTTTGGCTCGCCCTGAGCCGTCATCGACCGCCGCTGACGGCGTCGGCCTCGCCGCCCTGGCGCTTCACCTTCGCCGCGAGGATGGCCGACTCGACCGCCGCCAGCGTGCCCGAGGCCGCGGGAAGTTCGAACACGCGGCTCTCGGCGAGGGTGGAGACGCGCTCGCCGCTGTCCAGGGTGAATTCCACGAACGCCAGGTGCTCCGACCAGGAGCGATAGCGCCGCACCATGAACAGGCTGTGGCGGCTGCGTACCGAGCTGATCTTCTCCAGGGCGATGTTCCGGTGGCTTTCCTGGCCGCAGAGCACCAGTTCGCCCTTGTCGATGAAGGCCGGTTCCGCCTTCGACACCCGCCGCCACTCCACGGCGAAGCGCCCGCCGAGCAGCAGCAGGCAGAGGGGCAGGGCGGAGAACAGGGGAACGACGCCGCTGAACATCTTGATCAGCGTGAAGGCGGCCATCGCCAGCAGGATCAGCAGCGTGGCGGCGCGGTAGAAATGGACGTTGTCGAACTCGGTCTGCGGCAAGAACCGGACTTCCATGTACCTGTTTCCTCGGCGACTGCAAAACATTTCCCAGCCAGACGTTTTAGCAGACCAGGCCATGCTTGCCACGCGAGACCGGTCACGCTGCGGGCTACGCGCAAAAGAAAAACCGGCGCCTGGGCGCCGGTCTTTCGGGTGTCGCTGCGGAAACCGGAGTCAGCTCCCGGCTGAGCCTGCCACTCAGTGCGGCTGGTTCAGGGTCAGGCGCATGTGACGGTTCACATCCTTGTACAGCAGGTAGCGGAAGCGACCGGGGCCACCGGAGTAGCAGGCCTGCGGGCAGAAGGCGCGCAGCCACATGAAGTCGCCGGCTTCCACTTCGACCCAGTCCTGGTTCAGGCGGTACACCGCCTTGCCTTCCAGCACGTACAGGCCGTGTTCCATCACGTGGGTCTCGGCGAACGGAATCACGCCGCCCGGCTCGAAGTTCACGATGTTCACGTGCATGTCATGGCGCATGTCGGCCATATCGACGAAGCGGGTGGTGCTCCAGCGGCCTTCGGTGTCCGGCATCACCTTCGGCTCGATGTCCTGCTCGTTGGTGACGAAGGCCTCGGGCAGCGGTACGCCGTCGACTTTCTGGTAGTGCTTGCGGATCCAGTGGAAGCGGGTGTGCTGGCCGCTGGTGTTGCGCACCTTGTAGTCGGCGCCCGGCGGAATGAACGCATAGCCGCCCGGCTGCATCTTGTGCACTTCACCCTGCAGGGTCAGGGTCAGCTCGCCTTCGACGATGAACAGCACCGCTTCGGCGTTGATGTCCTGCTCGGGCTTGTCGCTGCCGCCCTGGGGCGCCAGTTCGACGATGTACTGCGCGAAGGTCTCGGCGAAGCCCGACAGCGGGCGGGCGATGACCCACATGCGCATGTTGTCCCAGAAGGGCAGGTGGCTGGTGACGATGTCACGCATCACGCCCTTGGGGATCACGGCATAGGCTTCGGTGAACATGGCGCGGTCGGTGAGCAGCTCGGTCTGTGCCGGGTGCCCGCCGTGCGGCGCGTAATAAGTGGATTTGGCCATGGGGTAATTCCTCATTGTTGTCTTGCTGCCCGGCGCGTGCGGCGCCGTGGTGAGCAATTGGTGCAGAGCGGCGCGCTGTCGGTGCGCTGGCCGTCGCTGGAAACCACGATATCCAGCAGCGTGTTCATGCACAAATTAAATGTTGGAATCCGCTGTATTCAATTTATGAATGCGATGGTGGTGGAGCTCAGCCTTTCGTGTCCTGCGCCAGAACCCGCGATAGCACCCGCGCCAGCTCCTTCACCATCGGGTCCACCGCCGGCCGGTGGAGCATCGCCACTTCGAACACGTCCACCGAGGGTAGCCCGATATTCTTCGGCAGCACGGCGTGCTCCATCGTCACCGCGCGCTGCGGCAGCAGACCGATGCCCATGCCATCGGCGATGGCCGACTGGATGCCGGAGAGGCTCGAACTGGTGAAACTGATGTGCCAGCGCCGGCCAATGGATTCCAGCGCGGCGATCATCTCGTCGCGGTACACCCCGCGCGGCGGGAAGGTCACGATGGGCAGCGGGTCCAGCTCGATGCAGGCGTTCTTCGCGCTATCCACCCAGCGCGTCTTCTCCGGCCAGCAGGCCACCGCCTCGCGGGCGTTCTGCCGCTGCTTGAGCAGTACCAGGTCCAGCTCGCCACGGTCATAGCTGGCGGACAGATCACGGCTCAGCCCGCTGGTGACTTCCAGCTTCACCTGCGGATAGCGGCGGTTGAACGCGGCCAGTTGCTCGGTGGTGCGCCCGGTGGCGAAGTCGTCCGGCACGCCGATGCGCACTGTCAGCGCCACCGTGGCGCCGGACAGCGCCTCGAGCATCTCGTCATTCAACGCCAGCAGGCGCCGGGCATAGCCCAGCAGCGTGTCGCCGGCATCGGTGGGCAGCACATCGCGGTTGCCGCGCTCGAGCAGGCGATGCCCGGCCATTTCCTCGAGCCGACGGATCTTCTGGCTGACGGTGGACTGGGTCGAATGCAGGCGCGTAGCGGCCGTGGTGAAACTGCCGCAGTCGGCCACCGTGACGATGGCGCGGAGCAGGTCGAGGTCGAAGAGGCGGGTATTCGGTTTATCACTGTCGCTCATGGCAGTATCGGAAATCTGAATGCGATACCGCTTTCTAGCAGCTCAGCCCGAGCCCCGGCAAATCACCTGGCGCCGCCGACGCTCAGAAGTCGACTGTCTTCGCCCAGGGATCGCTGACGCTGCTACCGCGCCGGTCGCCCTTGCGGCGGTCGTCTTCGAAGCGGATGGTTTGTCGTCGGTCGGCGCTGCAACGGCGTTCGGTGTGGCGGGTGTCGATCTGGAACTTGGCCTTGGGCTTGGCCGGCATCGCCGCAACGGGCGCCGCGGCGGGTTCCATGGGAACCAGGCTGAGTTCGTCACTGTTCAGGTCATCGAAGTTGAAATCACTGAGGTCGAAATCGTCGTCGAGATTCATCACGCGTCGCTCCACTGCAATACCCTCAGAGGTGAGCGTAGAAGCGTAGTGGCGTTGCGCCGTATCAGCCGACGGACTGCACGTCAGACGTTTCCTTCAGCGCGATCTAGACTCCAGAAGCTGACCCTACCGGGGGAATCACACGGAGAGCGTCTTCATGAAACGTCTACCGCTGTCCCTGCCGGTGCTGGCTGCTGTCGCCGCGTTGTCCGGTTGCATGAGTAACGAAGAGTTCCTTGCCTCGAACCAGCAGGCCGCGATCAGTGCCACCGAATCACGGGCGAAGTTCGAGCTCAATTGCGAGTCGGTCACCAGCAGCGTGCTGTCGAGCAAGGTCACCCAGGTGCGCCGTGCCATGGAGCGCACCGAATACACCATCGGCGTGCGCGGCTGTAACAAGCAGGCGACCTACATCACCTACTGCCTCAACCCCACCACCTGCAACGCCATCGCCGATACGGCGCGGACCAGTTCGCCGTAAGTCACCTGGGATGGGGTGTTTGTGGTCCATCCAGATTCGCTTTCCTAGTCGCCGATCAATCCAGCCAGCTGTGCCAGGCCAGCCGGATCGCGCCGTCCTGCAGGGGCAGCAGGGTCAGGTTCGGGGCCTGGCGCAGGTCGGTGACCAGTTGGCTCCAGGCGGCGGAGTCGTCGCTGGGTTCGCGGCGCAGAGTGATGCCGAGGTTCTTCAGGGTGGTCGGGTCTGCCAGCAGGGCGTTCACGCGGGCGGACAGCTGGTTGTAGGTTGCGGCGTGCATGGGAGGCCTCCGGTTCGGGGTGGATGGAAATACTGTATGTAAATACAGTATTTCTTGTAAAGGCCTGGGTGATCGTCGGTAAGCTGATTTCTGAAGGACGTTAAATCGGGAGCTCTGGGGCGGTGCTTGGAGTGATGGTCGGCGTTTGCTCAGAGGCGCAGCCTCTGGGAGCCGTGGGTTTGCGGGGTATCTGGTTGCTATCGTTCTGAAAATGGAACGCTAGAAGCAATTTTTGCCGTCTGGTGGATCAAGGGTGTCGAATTTAATCTTTGTTCCATGCAGTGACGCACTGCAAACGAGTCCAAACCTTCCCGGCCCAGCCGGCACCCACTGAAAGCAAATCGAGGATTTCACCATGACCAACGCCACCTACAACCGCCTGGACAAAGACAACGCCGCCGTACTGCTGGTCGACCACCAGGCCGGTCTGCTCTCGCTGGTCCGTGATATCGATCCGGACAAGTTCAAGAACAACGTGCTGGCGCTGGGTGACCTGGCCAAATTCTTCAACCTGCCGACCATCCTCACCACCAGCTTCGAAACCGGCCCCAACGGCCCGTTGGTTCCCGAGCTGAAGGCACAGTTCCCGGACGCGCCGTACATCGCTCGCCCCGGTCAGATCAACGCCTGGGACAACGAAGACTTCGTGAAAGCGGTGAAGGCCACCGGCAAGAAGCAGCTGATCATCGCCGGCGTGGTGACCGAGGTATGCGTGGCGTTCCCGGCGCTGTCGGCGCTGGCGGAAGGCTTCGATGTGTTCGTAGTGGCGGATGCGTCCGGAACTTTCAACGAAATGACCCGTGATGCGGCTTGGCGCCGGATGGAAGCGGCCGGTGCGCAGCTGATGACCTGGTTCGGCGTGGCCTGTGAGCTGCACCGTGACTGGCGCAACGATATCGAAGGGCTGGCGGCGCTGTGCTCCAACCACATCCCGGATTACCGGAATCTGATGACCAGCTACAACGCGTTTGCGGCTGGCAAGTAACAGCTCGCTGAAATGAAAACCGGAGCCTCCTTTGGGGGCTCCGGTTTTTTCGTTGCGGGTTTGCATGGAGCTCCCTGTAGGAGCGGGCCATGCCCGCGATCCGTCGGCAGGGCCGACGTTTTCTTTTGCTGTGGTGTTGCAGGGCTGTTGCTGCTGCTGCTGCTGCGTTGGCTTGGGTATTCCAGCGCCGCTTCGGTGTGCGCTCGGGCTTCGTGTTTCGCCCCCTCGGGCGAGTCCCTTTTGTCAAACGCCACAAAAGGAACCAAAAAGGCTTGCCCCGGACATCCGGTTTTTCGCTTGGGGCGAAAAATTCCCTCGTTGAATTGAAGTTTCAGGGGCACGAACTAGGCGTCCCCCTCGACGGGCCATCCCTGGCCCGACAGCGCTCTCGCGACATCCATGTCGCTCAACCCCTGAAACTCCAATTCAACGAGGCCTCCTGAACGGGGCAGGTCGGAGTGCGCTGGTATTTCTCTGGAAGCCTTCAGAGCCAGAGCCAAAGCCAGAGCCGGGGATTGGCAGGTTGGGCTTTTCGTAGGAGCGAGCTTGCTCGCGAACAGCTTTTGGCTCCTGCACTTTCTTTTAATGTCTTCCAGAGAACTATCCACACGCGCCGAAGTGCCCCTTTCAGGAGGCCGAAGGTGATCGGAGTTTCAGGGGGAGAGCGGCATGGATGCCGCGGAAGCCGCGACTGGCCAGGGATGGCCCTTCGCGGCGGCCCCCTGAAACTCCGAGGAACCGAGGGTACTTTTCGCGAAGCGAAAAGCCGGATGGCAGGGGCAAGACCTTTGGTTACTTTCTGGCGTTTGAGAAAGTAACTCGCCCGAGGGGGCGAAACACGGAGTCCGTGCGCACGCCGAAGCGGCGCAGAAACACCCATTCCCAAGCAACCGACCAACACCGGCGCAGAAACAGACGCCGGCCCTGCCGGCGGATCGCGGGCATGGCCCGCTCCTACAGGGGAGTCAGCCGGTCAACGGAAGAGCAGAGCGATGGGTATCGCTCCGCTCCACACCATCCTACGTCTTGCTCTCCGGCCCGAGGCTCAGCTCGGGCCAGTTCTGGTAGGGCACCCAGGTCACGCCCTGCCACTTCAACACCGACAACGTCGTCGTCCCCCGCAGGAGCTCCCGTCTCGGCTCGCCAGCATCCAGCCGATGCTGGTCCCGCAACGCCGGAATCACATGCAGCGACAACCACTGCCGGACGCTGCGATTCTCCGGATGGAAGTAGTGAATCAGCGCCGCATAAACCGCCGACTCGCTGATCAGCAGCTCATCGACGTAATCGCCGCTGCCATCGCGCACCCAGGCGCGGCGGAACTGGTCGTCGTCCAGGTTGCGTTCCACGCGCTCGGCCAGCCATGGAACGCCGATCAGCCGACCCAGGTCGTGGGCGCAGAACCAGCACTGGTCCTCCAGTAGCACGGCGCGCAGCAGGCGTTTGTGGCGGATGAATTCGGTGGGGATCAGGAACTCTTCAGACATGGCGCACCTCCGGGAAGGAGGGCGAAGAGGGCGGGTACAGCGAAGCGCCTTCGGGGCGAAGGCTGGGGGTGAAAGGCATTTCCATTACCTCTGGTCGCTTCTTAGGGCGTAATTGGAGTCGGGAGCTAAGAAACCCACCAGAGACGGGCCGGACGTATTCCCCTTGCGGGTCTTGTATTAGCCCACTCCCGACAGCGCGAGTGACCTTTTCTGCGGACGTGGTTAGACCTACGGGCGCAAAAAAGCCGCAAAAGCTATCGGGTGCGGTGAACCGCTCTGGTTGAGGCGTTTCTTAGGCGCCGGGTGCGAGGGTAGGTGCTGTGAAGGGCGGGGTCAAGAGTGAGTGTTATCCCCGCCGCCTTCATGTTTATCGCGCCTTTATAATAAGGTATTGTCGGATATATGTGTCGAGCAGGTTGTTTAGTTCTTTATCTAAGGCATCATGTTTCTGAGGGCTGCGCGCCTTTCTTAGATGTTTTTCCAAAAACTTGACTGAAAGCTTAACTGCTATTTTTTTATGATTGCTGTGCAGTTCTTTTGCCCAGTTTAGCTCTTTGTCCTTTGAAAGGTTGTTGTTGAAATCGCGGGTTATTAAGAAGGCAATTCTTCCGTAGTCGTTGCATAGATACGAGTTTATTTGCCTGTATTCAGTTGCGTTGAGTTCGCGATAGTTCTTGATTTCAAAGACAATTTGTCTGGATTGATAGTCTTCCAATATTCTTTTCCAGAACTTTGTTTCCGCAAGATTGGTTCCGATTATGTCGCGCTGTTGAAGGCCATTTTTGTTTGGATGGATTTCAACGTTGCATAGTGAACCGGCGAATATTACCTTTATCGCCTTGAGGCACCATGCTTCGAACTCTACTGCACCGGGCTTCCCTTCCTGGATTTCAGATAGCTCTTGTAAGAGTGCGCCAATTCGTTGGTTTCTCTGTTCAATTGTGGCGGAGCTTACCTCTATGTCATATTCGTCATGAATGTCTTCGGCCTCTCCGAGGCTGATTTCTGCTTGTGAAGTACCTAGAGCTAGCCAGTAACAAGGGTGAATTAATAACCTTGAATTTGCCACAAAGCTTCGGTCAGGTTCTTTTCCGTCGTGGCAGAAAACGAAGGAGGCTGAGTTCTCATTGTATATGCCAATGAATCCTACGCTATATAATCGCTGTAATACCTGGATTCCGTTTTCAAAAAGGTAGATGTCTTGGAGTTTTACTTTGTCGAGTATGTCTGTATGTAAGACGGACTCAACCATCGTTACGGCATCAGTGATTGTGATCTCTGGCTGACTGCCGTTGAATGATTTTGTGAACTCCTCTAGCGCTGGAAATATTGACTCATATTCTTTGTGTAAGTCGTTAAGTCGGTTGGTTGAAATGGTCTTTGCTGTGGATTCTATATCTTCGAGGATAATTTCCTTTCGTGACTGTGAGTTCGCTCGGAGAAAAGCATCATTTAGTAGAACTAAAATGTCTCTAGGTCTATATAACGTCAGTTTTAGTGCTGTTCTGAATCCCTCTTTCCCTTTTAGTCCGTTAGCGGAAAATTGGTTCCAAACGCGAGTGTTATTTTCGATGTCGCACTCAAATGCAATGCGCATTCTGTTGCAGATCAGGTTGAATAGGTTGTATTCGTCCCAGTGAAGGCGAAGAGTTTGGCCCTCAATATTTCTGGTGAAGTCTGGGTCAAGTTTTGATATTGATCTGTAAATATTGTCGCGGACAAAGGCAAAGGCAATTACGGACTCGTTGGATCGACTTTTTATGTCAATAACTGTTTGAATGAACCCATCGACAATGGCGACGCCTAGATCGTCTGGGCTATATCCTTCATCTAGTTTGTCTGCAAATATTACATATTGAGTTCGGGATTTTTCTAGCGCTTCGAAGAGAACCTCTTCAATAAGGTCAAGTTCGAGAGTGTCAGAGAGGTCTGCGATCCTTGATTGCGGTGTGCTCTCTATGTTTAATATTTCTTTGAGTTTTCTTCTGATTTTTGTTGAGATACTCTGCCTGCGAGAGCCCCATGCTTGTATGTGATGGTTGATGGAGGCGACGTCAAGGTCTTTTTGGAGTTTGTAGTGGTTAAGTAGGTCCGTTATTATTTCCATATAAACCCCATATCTCCACGCCATTTTTGTACCGGCTTTAATGTGGAGATATTTGTCGCCAAAGAGCTCAAATGTATCGCGAAGCCCGATAATTTGTTCTTCCTCGGGGGAAATTTTCATAACCCTGGTCTTGGGCTTGTGCGACCAGTGCTTCGAAAGCATGTGAACTAATGCGCTTTTTCCCGTGCCTCGTCTTCCAACGACTATTGGTCTGTCATTTGACTCTAAGAGGGACTTGTAGTCGGACGTCTCCCAGAAGGAGGATTCAAGCATTTTCGAATCATGCTCTGCTCTGATATCGCCTAATACATTTCCTTTCATGGATCTGTAATGTCCTTCGTGGAAGTTGGCACGGGTAGTTTTTATATTTCTAGGTTCTTCATATCTAAAATATAACTGAAAAGCAACTGCTGAGAGTCGGGGTATTTTAAGTGCTCAAAAAAAACCCCGCACAAGGCGGGGCTTTTCGTCTTTCTTTATCACTGCCCCAAAAATCCATTTCGGTCTACAGCGTTTCTAATGGTCTTGACTTGCGGTGGTGCTACTACTTCCGTCAGTCCCAGCTCAGCGCGCCGCCGGTCTGGTACTCGATCACGCGGGTCTCGAAGAAGTTCTTCTCTTTCTTCAAGTCCATGATTTCGCTCATCCACGGGAACGGGTTGCTGGTGCCCGGGTATTCCTCTTTGAGGCCGATCTGGGTCAGGCGACGGTTGGCGATGAACTTGAGGTAGTCCTCCATCATCGCGGCGTTCATGCCCAGTACGCCACGCGGCATGGTGTCACGAGCGTATTCGATCTCCAGTTGGGTGCCCTGGAGGATCATCTGGGTGGCCTCGTCCTTCATCTGGGCATCCCACAGGTGCGGGTTTTCGATCTTGATCTGGTTGATCACGTCGATGCCGAAGTTCAGGTGCATGGATTCGTCGCGCAGGATGTACTGGAACTGCTCTGCAGTGCCGGTCATCTTGTTGCGGCGGCCCATGGAGAGAATCTGGGTGAAGCCGCAGTAGAAGAAGATGCCTTCCAGGACGCAGTAGTAGGCGATCAGGTTGCGCAGGAACTGGCGGTCGGTCTCCGGGGTGCCGGTTTCGAACTTCGGATCGGAGATCGAGCGGGTGTACTTGAGGCCCCAGGACGCTTTCTTCGCGACGCTCGGGATCTCGTGGTACATGTTGAAGATTTCGCCCTCGTCCATGCCCAGCGACTCGATGCAGTACTGGTAGGCGTGGGTGTGGATCGCTTCTTCGAAGGCCTGGCGCAGGATGTACTGGCGGCATTCGGGGTTGGTGATCAGGCGGTAGACGGCCAGCACCAGGTTGTTGGCGACCAGGGAGTCGGCGGTGGAGAAGAAGCCGAGGTTGCGCATGACGATGCGGCGCTCGTCTTCGGACAGGCCGTCCTTGCTCTTCCACAGGGCAATGTCGGCGTTCATGTTCACTTCCTGGGGCATCCAGTGGTTGGCGCAACCATCCAGATACTTCTGCCAGGCCCAGTCGTACTTGAAGGGTACGAGCTGGTTGAGGTCGGCGCGGGCGTTGATCATCTGCTTGTCGCCGACTTGTACGCGGGCGGCGGAGCCTTCGAGATCGTCCAGGCCTTCCTGGATGTCCAGGGCGTCGAGGGCCTGCTTGGCGCGGGCGACGGCGTCGGAGTCGTCGGCGGATACGGCGCGCGCTTCTTCGACGGAGCCAGCGGCGTCGGCGTCGAGTTTGTCAGCGTTCTGCGCAGCGGCCTGGGCGACGGCCGGGGCGGCCTTGGCTTCGGTGGCGTCTTCTTTGTCGAATTCGTCCCAGCTCAGCATGGGTCCTCTCCTGTTCTGGATGGCCGTTCTAGGGCGGCCTGATGTCTGGTGGCGTGTGGTGCACGCTAAGAGCTTGTGCGTCTTCCGTCCTGCGCGGTGCGCGGCGGAGGAGGCTGTTGTTCGGTGGGGAAAAGGGGCCCGGAAGAGCCCCTCACCCTAGCCCTCTCCCAGAGGGAGAGGGGACAGTCCGTGCGGTCTGCCGTTTCGGTGTCAGCGCCGCTTTCGCGGCGCGCTCACCTTATTGGCAGGCTTCGCAATCGGGATTGTCGATGGAGCAAGCTTGCGGGACCGGAGCCGGCTGCGGCTCGGCAGCGGCGGCTTGCAGGCCTTCGTTGCCACCGGCCGACACGGCGTTGAGCTTGCCGGTGTTGATGGTGGACTTCTCGGTGCTGGTAGCGGCCAGGGCACGGAGGTAGTAGGTGGTCTTCAGACCACGGAACCAGGCCATGCGGTAGGTCACGTCCAGCTTCTTGCCCGAGGCGCCGGCGATGTAGAGGTTCAGCGACTGGGCCTGGTCGATCCACTTCTGGCGGCGGCTGGCGGCGTCGACGATCCACTTGGTCTCGACTTCGAAGGCGGTGGCGTACAGGTCCTTCAGGTCTTGCGGGATGCGCTCGATCTGCTGCACGGAGCCGTCGTAGTACTTCAGGTCGTTGACCATGACCGGGTCCCACAGGCCGCGCACTTTCAGGTCGCGAACCAGGTAGGGGTTGATCACGGTGAACTCGCCGGAGAGGTTCGATTTCACGTACAGGTTCTGGTAGGTCGGCTCGATGGACTGCGATACGCCGGTGATGTTGGCGATGGTCGCGGTCGGCGCGATGGCCATGATGTTCGAGTTACGGATGCCTTTCTGTACGCGGGCACGTACCGGAGCCCAGTCGAGGGATTCGGTCAGGTCGACGTCGATGTACTTCTGGCCACGGGCTTCGATGAGGATCTGCTGGGAGTCCAGCGGCAGGATGCCCTTGGACCACAGGGAGCCGTCGAAGGTCTCGTAGGCGCCACGCTCGTCGGCCAGGTCACAGGAAGCCTGGATGGCGAAGTAGCTCACCGCTTCCATGGACTTGTCGGCGAACTCGATGGCAGCGTCGGAGCCGTAGGCGATGTGCTGCAGGTACAGCGCGTCCTGGAAGCCCATGATGCCGAGGCCAACCGGGCGGTGCTTGAGGTTCGAGTTGCGAGCCTGCGGGACCGAGTAGTAGTTGATGTCGATAACGTTATCGAGCATGCGCACGGCGGTCTTCACGGTCTTCTCGAGCTTGGCGGTGTCCAGCTTGCCGTCGACGATGTGGTTGACCAGGTTGATCGAGCCCAGGTTGCAGACGGCGATCTCGTCCTTGTTGGTGTTCAGGGTGATCTCGGTGCACAGGTTCGAGCTGTGGACCACGCCCACGTGCTGCTGCGGGCTGCGCAGGTTGCACGGGTCCTTGAAGGTCAGCCACGGGTGGCCGGTCTCGAAGAGCATGGAGAGCATCTTGCGCCACAGGTCTTTGGCCTGGACGACCTTGAACACCTTGATCTTGTTGTACTCGGTCAGGGCTTCGTAATACTCGTAGCGCTCTTCGAAGGCCTTGCCGGTCAGATCGTGCAGGTCCGGTACTTCGGACGGGGAGAACAGGGTCCACTTGCCGTCGTCGAAGACGCGCTTCATGAACAGGTCCGGAATCCAGTTCGCGGTGTTCATGTCGTGGGTGCGGCGACGGTCGTCACCGGTGTTCTTGCGCAGCTCGAGGAATTCCTCGATGTCCAGGTGCCAGGTTTCCAGGTAGGCGCAGACGGCGCCTTTGCGCTTGCCACCCTGGTTGACGGCGACGGCGGTGTCGTTCACCACTTTGAGGAACGGAACCACGCCCTGGGATTTGCCGTTGGTGCCCTTGATGTAGGAGCCCAGCGCGCGGACCGGAGTCCAGTCGTTGCCCAGGCCGCCTGCGAATTTGGACAGCATGGCGTTGTCGTGGATGGCGTTGTAGATGCCCGACAGGTCGTCCGGAACGGTGGTCAGGTAGCAGCTGGAGAGCTGCGGACGCAGGGTGCCGGCGTTGAACAGGGTCGGGGTGGACGACATGTAGTCGAACGAGGAGAGCAGGTTGTAGAACTCGATGGCGCGAGCTTCACGGTCCTTCTCTTCGATGGCCAGGCCCATGGCCACGCGCATGAAGAAGACCTGCGGCAGTTCGAAACGGATGCCGTCCTTGTGGATGAAGTAGCGGTCGTACAGGGTCTGCAGGCCGAGGTAGGTGAACTGCTGGTCGCGCTCGTGGTTGATCGCGGCGCCCAGTTTGGCCAGGTCGTAGCCCTTGAGCTTGCTGTCGATCAGCTCGAACTCGGAGCCTTTCTCTACATAGGCAACCAGGGCCTGCGCATAGAGGTCGGCCATCTCGTGGTGAGTGGCGCTCTCGGCGACGCCGAGGAAGCCCAGGGCTTCGGCGCGCAGGGTGTCCATCAGCAGGCGGGCGGTGACGTAGGAGTAGTTCGGCTCGCGCTCGACCAGGGTACGGGCGGTCATCACCAGGGCGGTGTTGACGTCCTTCTCGGCTACGCCGTCGTACAAGTTCTTCAGGGTTTCGCGTTCGATCAGGGCGCCATCGACTTCGGCCAGGCCTTCGCAGGCTTCGCGGATGATGGTCTGCAGGCGGCCCATGTCCAGCGGCTGGGTGCTGCCGTCGGCCTTGGTGATGCGGATGCTCGGGTGCGGCTGGGCGATGTCGCTGGCGGTGCCGGCGGTCTTGCGCTCGTTGGCACGGGCTTCGCGGTAGATCACGTAGTCGCGGGCGACTTTCTGCTCGCCGGCGCGCATCAGGGACAGTTCGACCTGGTCCTGGATTTCTTCGATGTGGATGGTGCCACCGGAGGGCATGCGGCGCTTGAAGGTCGCGGTGACCTGTTCGGTCAGGCGGCGCACGGTCTCATGGATGCGCGACGAGGCGGCGGCGGTGCCGCCTTCCACGGCGAGGAACGCCTTGGTGATGGCTACGGTGATCTTGTCATCGGTGTAGGGAACTACGGTGCCGTTGCGCTTGATCACGCGCAGCTGGCCGGGCGCAGTGGCAGCCAGATCCTGAGCGGATTCGGCGGCCGTGGGCGCTGCGGCCTGCGGGTTCTCGCGAGTGGTGTCGATTTGCATGGGTGGTTGTCTCCACGTTCTCGTAATTTGGTGTGTTGCTGACGCCGGGGCGCCGTTCCTAGATAAAAAGAGCAAAAAGAGCAGTCGCCCGCGATTGCAGCCGCGAGCTGGAATTCTTCTGGAACAGGGGGAATGACCCGAAGCGCCTCCCTGGCCCATCTCGGGTGCCGGCTTTACGGGCCGGGACCACAATACCTAGTGGTGTTGAACGTTACGTTGCAACACCCGTACCGCATTTCCATCGACATGAATCGCTCCTTGCGGGTGGGCCCGCCTGGCACATCAGTACGTCTGGAATACGTTGTGGTGGAACCGGAGGAGCCGTGGAACAGGCTCGGGATTTCGACTTTCTTCTTGTGTCCGGTTCGCTGCTGCAACCCCAAGATGTAGGGGTATACCGCAACGGGGATACAAGATAATGCGCTAAGGGGGTGTTTGCAAGGCGGGGAGACGGGGAAAAGCTGTGGATAAAATGTGCATGGAATGTGGGTGAAGCGGGGTAACTCGCGCTATCCCTGATGCTGTCTGCCTTTCACCGTTCGTCGTGCCTGGCGACAGATTTTTCACACGCGTAGGGGGCGCTGCACGGGGAGGAACACTACCACAATATGTAGTGTTTCTGGCGCAGCAGCCCTTGACCTTTTTGCGTAATGCCTGTTTACGCCGTTGGCGTGCGGCGGCGCTGGCAATCTGGCTACAATGCCGGCCGCTTTTGCGGGCTCTCTATAGTAAGGGGGCCCGTGCTCGCTCATGGCGCATCAGGAGGCAAGGTGGAACAAGAAGCGCGCATTCTCATCGTCGAGGACGACCAGCGACTGGCCGAGTTGACCCAGGATTACCTGGAGAGCAACGGCCTGGCGGTGTCCATCGAGTCCCATGGCGGCAAGGCGGTGGAGCGGGTGCTGGCCGAACGTCCGGACCTGGTGGTGCTCGACCTGATGCTGCCGGGTGAGGATGGGCTGTCCATCTGCAAGCGCCTGCGCCCGGACTATGACGGGCCGATCCTGATGCTCACCGCGCGTACCGACGACATGGACCAGGTGCAGGGCCTGGAGATGGGCGCCGACGACTACGTGTGCAAACCGGTGCGCCCGCGCGTGCTGCTGGCGCGCATCCGCGCCCTGCTGCGCCGCAGCGAGCCGGCCGAAGCCGCGCCTGTGGTGGGCGGCAAGCGCCTGACCTTCGGCAAGCTGGTGATCGACAACGCGATGCGCGAGGCCTGGCTGGACGAGCAGACCATCGAGCTGACCAGCGCCGAGTTCGACCTGCTCTGGCTGCTGGCGGCCAACGCCGGGCGCATCCTCTCCCGCGAGGAAATCTTCAACTCCCTGCGCGGCATCGAGTACGACGGCCAGGACCGCTCCATCGACGTGCGTATCTCGCGCATCCGCCCAAAGATCGGCGACGACCCGATGCACCCGCGCCTGATCAAGACGGTGCGCAGCAAGGGCTACCTGTTCGTCGGGGAACTCTGAGCCGTGAGCGCCGTGCCACCGTTCCCCGAGCTGCACGGCGAACGCTTCCGCCTGCGGGCTTTCACCGATGCCGACCAGCCGGCGGTGTTCCGCGCGCTGTCGCATCCCGAGGTGATCCGCTACTACGGCGTCTCCTACGCGACGCTGGAAGCCACCCGCGAGCAGATGGAATGGTTCGAGCGCATCTATAAGGAAAGCAGCGGCATCTGGTGGGCGATCTGCCGGCCGGATGCGCCCGAGGACATCCTCGGCGGCTGCGGCTTCAACAACTGGCAGCAGGAACATCGGCGCCTGGAACTGGGCTACTGGCTGCTGCCCGAGCACTGGGGGCAGGGCGTGATGGGCGAGTGCCTGCCGCTGATCTTCCGCCACGCCTTCCGCGAAATGAACGTGCACCGCATCGAGGCCGAGGTGGAAACGGAGAACCTTGCCAGCGGCCGCCTGCTGCTGCGCCAGGGGTTCACGCTGGAAGGCCGGCGCCGCGAGTGCGAGGTGAAGGACGGGGCGTTCCTCAGCCTGGACAACTATGGGTTGCTCAACTCGGAGGAGGCAGGGTGAGTCCGGTGCTCGGGCCTGCCCTCACCCCAACCCTCTCCCAGGGGGAGAGGGGGCCGTCCGTGCGAGCTGCCGATTCGGTGTTGTCCTGTCGTGATCGATGCCAGCCGAGCCAGTCGAGCAGGGCGCCAATCTTCACGCGTACTCCGCACAGTCCCCTCTCCCTTGGAGCGGGGCGCGCAGCCAGGGCTAGGGTGAGGGTGCTCCCAGCCTGCACCGTGTCACCCCGGAACAGCCCTCAATGAAATCCATCTTCCTGCGCATCTACGGCGGCATGCTGCTGACCCTGGTGGCGGTCGCCGCGCTGGCGGTTTTGACGTTGCACCTGGTCAACGACGTGCGTGGTGAGCGCTACCGCGAGGACCTGGCGCGCGGCACCTTCCGCCTGATGGCGGATGAGTTGCTGCCCATGAGCGAGGTGGACCGCAAGCGTGCGCTGAGCCAGTGGAGCCGCCTGCTGGGTATCCCGCTGAAGCTCACCAGCCTGGACGCGCTGGGCATGGAAGGGCGCAGCCGGGCGCGGCTGATGAACGACCAGGTGCTGGTGCAGGCCGGTGCGCCCCATGAAGTGAAGGTGATGACCCAGGTGAGCGCAGCGGAAGGGCTGGTCCTCACCGGCGAGGTGGAGCAGGTCAGCGAGCAGCTGGCGCGCGCCACCATCTACCTGCTGATGGACGAGCTCAAGCGCTACCCGGCCAGCGAGCAGCCCTATCACCTGGCGCGCATCGTCCGCGACAAGCGTTTCGGCTTCGAGGTGCACCTGCTGCGTCTGAAGGAAGTCGATCTGGACGACGACCAGAGCCGTCGTGTGGAGGAGGGCGACACGGTGATGGCGCTGGGCAAGGGCGGCGATTCGATCCGCGTGCTCTCCGGCATCCTCGATACGCCCTGGGTGCTGGAGCTGGGGCCGATCTACCAGATGAACCCGTACCCGCCGCAGTTGCTGACGATCATCGTGGTGGTCGCGCTGACCCTGATCGGCCTGACCCTGTACCTGTTGATCAGCGGCCTGGAGCAGCGCCTGCGCGGCCTCGAGTCTGCTGCCACGCGCATCGCCCGCGGCAGCCTGGATACCCGCGTGGAAGTGCGCGGCGCGGACTCGGTGGGGCGCCTCGCCGGGGCCTTCAACCACATGGCCGAGCAATTGCACCTGCTGCTGACGGTGCAGCGCGAGCTGGTGCGCGCGGTGTCCCACGAGCTGCGCACGCCAGTGGCGCGGTTGCGCTTCGGGTTGGAGATGATCGAGTCCGCCGAGACCGAAAAGGCACGGCGCAAGTACATGGAAGGCATGGATGGCGACATCCAGGACCTCGACCAGCTGGTGGACGAGATGCTCACCTACGCGCGGCTGGAGCAGGGCTCGCCGGCGCTGAGCTACCAGCGTATAGAGCTGGGTGCGCTGGTGGAGCAGGTGGTGTCGGAGATCGCTCCATTGCGCCGGGAAATCACCGTCACCTGCGAGGCGGGTGCGCTGGTGCCGTTCGACCAGGGCAGCTGGATCGAGGCCGAGCCGCGCTACCTGCATCGCGCGCTGCAGAATCTGATGACCAACGCGCTGCGCTACGCCGAAGGGCGGGTGCGCATCAGTTACCGGGTGAGCGTGGACCGTTGCCAGGTGGACGTGGAAGACGACGGGCCCGGCGTGCCGGAAGCGCAGTGGCACCGGCTGTTCCAGCCGTTCTTCCGTGCCGACGACAGCCGCGCGCGGGTTACCGGCGGGCATGGGCTGGGGTTGTCCATCGTGCGGCGGATCATCCACTGGCACGGCGGCCGCGCGCAGATCGCCAAAAGCGAAGTGCTGGGTGGCGCGTGCTTCACGCTGATGTGGCCACGCCGCCAGGCGCCGAAGGTCGAAGACAGTATTTGACCTTGAAGTCAAAAAATGCAGAATGCTGCGGTGCCATCACGGGTGGATGGCAGTCGCCGCGTCACTCTGCATGCCTTCCCTACGGTAAATAGCCCTTCCGGGATCACTCTCTCTTAGGGGGTATTGCAGAGTCACCGGTATCGTTATGTAATTTTTGCTATAACGATCGCTTGCAGGCACGGCAGGCGGACCTGTCAGCGACAGGCCCGCACAGGGTTTCAGGCAGGAACACCGAGGATCACATGGGACGCTTTGATCACTGCAGTCGCCTTCACGCCGGCCGCCAGGCCCAGCTCGCTGACCGCATCGCGGGTGACCACGGCCACCACTTCGGTGCCGCCCGGCAGGCTCAGCACGACTTCGGCATTCACCGCGCCGTCGGTGACCGATTTCACCGTGCCGGCCAGGCAGTTGCGCGCGGACAGGCGGATGCCGTCGGCCTCGGTCATCAGCATCACCCAGGGCGCCTTGACCAGCGCGATGACTTCCTTGCCCTGGGCAAGACTCAGGCTCTTCACGCTTTCCTCGGTGACGATCGCCACCAGCTCGCTGCCGCCGGGCAGGGCAACCACGACTTCCGCGTTGACCGCACCGTTGCGCAGTTGCTTGACGCTGCCCTTGAACACGTTGCGTGCACTGACCTTCATGAACTGACTCTCCTTGAACGTTTTGAATGGCCGACTTATCGCCGGACGTAACACGGGGCTGAACCGAGTTTATAGACCAGTCCTGACAGATCGAAGTTTTAAAACAACACCCACTGGAGCCTCACGATGAAACACCGCTTCGCAAGTCTTTCCCTGCTGGTCGCTTCCTGCTTCACCCTGCACTCGGCCCTGGCCGATGAAGTGCAGGTTGCCGTCGCCGCCAACTTCACCGCGCCGATCCAGGCGATCGCCAAGGACTTCGAGAAGGACACCGGCCACAAGCTGGTCGCCGCCTACGGTGCCACCGGCCAGTTCTACACCCAGATCAAGAACGGCGCGCCGTTCGAGGTCTTCCTCGCCGCCGACGACACCACGCCGAAGAAACTCGAGGAAGAGAAGGAAATCGTCCCCGGTTCGCGCTTCACTTATGCCGTGGGCACCCTGGCGCTGTGGTCGGCGAAGGACGGCTACGTCGACGCCAAGGGCGACGTGCTGAAGAAGAATGAGTACAAGCACCTGTCCATCGCCAACCCGAAGGCCGCGCCCTACGGCCTGGCAGCGACCCAGGTGATCGACAAGCTCGGCCTGAAGGACAAGGTCGCCGGCAAGATCGTCGAAGGCCAGAACATCACCCAGGCCTTCCAGTTCGTCTCCACCGGCAACGCGGAGCTGGGCTTCGTGGCGTTGTCGCAGATCTACAAGGATGGCAAGGTGACCAGCGGTTCCGCCTGGATCGTCCCGGCCGACCTGCATGACCCGATCCGCCAGGACGCGGTGATCCTCAACAAGGGCAAGGACAGTGCCGCCGCCAAGGCGCTGGTCGAGTACCTGAAAGGGCCGAAGGCCGCTGCGGTGATCAAGTCCTACGGTTACGAACTCTAAGTCTTCAAGGAATAGCGATGCCCCTCACGCAGGAGGATTTCCTGGCCATTCGGCTCACCATCGAGCTGGCCGCCCTGAGCACTTTGATCCTCCTGCTGATCGGCACGCCGATCGCCTGGTGGCTGTCGCGCACCCGCTCCTGGCTGAAAGGTCCGCTGGGAGCGGTGGTGGCGCTGCCGCTGGTGCTGCCGCCGACGGTGATCGGCTTCTACCTGCTGATCACCATGGGGCCTCACGGCGTCATCGGCCAGGCGACCGAGAGCCTGGGGCTGGGGCGTCTGCCGTTCACCTTCGCCGGGCTTGTGGTGGGCTCGGTGTTCTATTCGCTGCCCTTCGTGGTGCAGCCGTTGCAGAACGCCTTCGAGGCCATCGGCAACAAGCCGCTGGAGGCCGCCGCGACCTTGCGCGCGAGCCCCCTGGATACCTTCTTTTCCGTGGTCCTGCCGCTGGCGCGGCCGGGCTTCATCACCGCCAGCATCCTCGGCTTTGCCCACACGGTGGGCGAGTTCGGGGTGGTGCTGATGATCGGTGGCAACATCCCGGGCAAGACCCGCGTGGTGTCGGTGCAGATATTCGATCACGTCGAGGCCATGGAGTACGCCCAGGCGCACTGGCTGGCCGGCGGCATGGTGATCTTCTCCTTCTTCGTCCTGCTGGCGCTCTACGCGAGTCGCCGCAGCCGGTCGGCCTGGGCCTGAGGTGGGCATGTCGCAAGAGCTTTCCGCGCGTGCCATCGAGGCCCGCTTCCAGATCGCCTATCCGGGCTTCAGCCTCGACGTCGACCTGCAGCTGCCGGGCAAGGGTGTGACTGCACTGTTCGGCCATTCCGGCTCCGGCAAGACCACCTGCCTGCGCTGCGTGGCGGGCCTGGAGCGCGCGCCGCTCGGCCGGCTGGTGGTCAACGGCGAGGTCTGGCAGGACAGCGCGAGCGGCGTGTTCCTGCCGCCGCACCAGCGCGCGCTGGGCTATGTGTTCCAGGATGCCAACCTGTTCGAGCACCTGTCGGTGAAGCGCAACCTCACCTACGGCATGAAGCGCGTGCCGCGCGACCAGCACCGAGTCGAGCTGGAGCAGGCCACCGAGTTGCTGGGCATCGGTCATCTGCTGGAGCGCATGCCGGGTCACCTCTCCGGCGGCGAACGCCAGCGTGTCGGCATGGCCCGCGCGTTGCTGACCAGCCCGCGCCTGCTGCTGATGGACGAGCCGCTGGCGGCGCTGGACCTCAAGCGCAAGGCGGAAATCCTGCCGTATCTGGAGCGCCTGCACGACGAGCTGGATATCCCGATTCTCTATGTCAGCCACTCGCCGGATGAAGTGGCGCGGCTGGCCGATCACCTGGTGCTGCTGGACCAGGGCAAGGCCATCGCCAGTGGCCCGGTAGTGGAAACCCTGGCGCGCACCGACCTGCCCATCTCCCATCTGGAAGACGCCGGCGTGGTAATCGACGGCCAGGTGCTGGGGCACAACGCCGACTACGGGTTGCTGACCCTGGCGCTGCCGCACTGCGAGCAGCGCATTCGCCTGGCCCACGCGCCGATGGACAAGGGCAGGGCGCTGCGCATCAAGGTGCAGGCGCGGGACGTCAGCCTGAGCCTGGAGCCGGCGGCCCACAGCAGCATTCTCAACGTGCTGCCGGCGACGGTGGTCGAGATAGTGCCGACGGACAACCCGGCGCACCTGCTGGTGAAGCTGGATGTGGCCGGCACGCCGCTGCTGGCGCGGATCACCCGCTACTCCCACGACCAACTCGGCTTGCACGCCGGGCAGGAAGTTTGGGCGCAGATCAAATCGGTGGCGTTGCTGGCCTGAGACTGCGCCTGCCTCTCGTAGGATGGGTATCGCTGCGCTCCACGCCATCCTGCAGATGCCTCCTGACGTCCAGCTTTGCGGATAGATCAGAAACAAAAAGGGCGGCCAGTGGCCGCCCTTTTTCGTTTCACTCCACGCCTTACAGCAGCGGAATGGTGTAGCTGACGATCAGGCGGTTCTCGTCCTGATCGCGCTGGCTCGGCACGCCTGCGGTGCTGGTTGCCGGCAGGCCGCTGCGCATGGCGGCGTTCTTCCAGGCCAGGCCCAGGCCCTTGAAAGTGCCTTCCGGGACCACGTAGCCCAGGGCGATATCGCGTTCCCACTCACCCTTGTCGCCTTGCTTGGTGTCGATGTTGTCGGCGTTCAGGTAGAGCACGCTGAAGGTCAGGCCGGGCATGCCGAGGTCGGCGAAGTCATAGGCGTAGCGACCGATCCAGGTGCGCTCGCCGGCACGGTTGAACTTCAGCAGTTGGGCGTCGGAGATCAGGTAGGTGCTGGTGCCTTCGCCGTCGCCGCGGTTGAGGTAGGGGAAGTCGCTGTCGCCGGTCATGGTCTGGTAACCGGCGCCGATGCTGTGGCCGCCCAGGGAGTAGGTGAACATGCCGCTGTAGACGTTGTTGTCCACTTCGCCCTTCAGGCTGTTGCCGCCGTAGTAACCGCTGCTGACGTAGCCGTCGGCGCGGCCGGAAGCGCTGCCGTTCTTGCCGTCGGAATCGCTGATGAAGACGCGGATGTCGGACTTCAGGGTACCCGTTCCTACAGCCAAGCTATGGACGAGGCCGAGGTAGTTCTGCTTGTAGAAGTTGTCCAGCTCGCCGTAGTAGTACGACAGGGTCAGGTTCTTGCTGGCCTTGTAGTCGCCGCCGGCGAAGTAGAACTTGTTGCTGTCGCGGGAGCTTGCCGAGCTTCCGTTGGCGCCGGCGATGGACATGCTGCGCCAGTCGGTGGAGTTGCGGCCCTTGGTGTGGGTCAGCTGGCCGCCGGTCAGGGTCAGGTTGTCGATGTCGGTGGAGGTGACCTGGCCACCTTCGTAGGTCATCGGCAGCAGGCGGGCGTCGTTGTAGACCACCACCGGCAGCTTGGGCTGCAGGGTGCCGTAGCGGAATTCGGTCTTGGAGATCTTCGCCTTGGCAGTCATGCCGAGGCTGCTGAATTCGTCGACGGCGCTGCCATCGCTCTCCAGCGGGAAGATGGTGCCGGGCTGGCGATCCACGCCGGCCTTGCCGGACTTGCCGCCGCCGTCCAGGCGCACGCCGAGCAGGCCCAGGGCGTCGACGCCGAAGCCCACGGTGCCCTGGGTGAAGCCCGAGGAATAGTTGAGCATGAAGCCCTGGCCCCATTCTTCCTGCTTGCTGGGCGAGGCGGGGCCGTTGCGGTTGTCGGTGTTGATGTAGAAGTTGCGCAGGGTCAGGCTGGCCTTGCTGTCTTCGATGAAGCCGCCGGCGTGTGCCGATTGCGCGATGAGGCCGAGCGAGCTGGCGGCAATGGCGAGCGCCAGGGTGTTTCTGGTCATTACGTTTGCTCCGATGGTCATTTCTTTTTGTGGGGACCCCAAGAACCAGACGTTGCCGTTTGGCTGTATATGATTTTATATACCGATAGGCCTGCTGACGATTCCTCTGAAGGCAAAATCTGAGGATCAAAAGAGGTACGGAGACGTCTGGATGGCGTGCATGACGCCAAATTCTGACTTTTAAGTCAAGACTTTCAGATGTGTCTGTCAGTCGCAGCGATCAGGAGCTGCCCTTGACCGAAGGAATGGCCACCAGGCTCAGCAGACGTTCATCGAACAGGCTGAACTGCCCGTCGATCTCCTTGCCGTGGTGCCATTCCTCCGACAGGTCGGTGAGCAGACGCAGGCGCGCATGGCCCCCGGCGGACCAGCTCAGCAGCTCGGCGTGCTCGAAGTAGAAGCGCTTGCGTACCAGCGGGAAGAGCGCCTTGAACAGGCTTTCCTTGAGGGAAAAGGTCAGGGTGACCTGCAGCGCCGCCTGCTGCGGATCGAGGCGCGCCAGTTCGTCCGGCGTGAGGATTTCAGCGGCCAGTCGCTCCGCTCGTGCGGTTTCCAGGCGGTTCTCCACGTCCAGGCCGAGCCCGCGCCAGCAACTGTCACGGGCGACAATGGCCGCCGCCCAGCCGTCACCGTGGGTGATCGAGCCGCAGAAGCCCGTCGGCCAGACCGGCGCACGTTCCTCGTCGGTGCCCGGTACCCAGGCCGTCGAGCCTGCGGCCAGCAATGCCGCGCGGGCGCAGATGCGCCCCGCCAGGTACTCGGCCTGGCGCTTGGCGACGGAGCGCTGGATGTTGGCCGGCGCCTCGACCTGGCTCAGGGAAAAGTCCCCGGCCTGCAGGCGCTGGCGGTCGAAGCGGGTGCTGCGCAATTGAATGCCTGCCAGCGGGGTGGGCAGGGGCCAGTCGGCATCGAGGGGGGTGCAGAAGTCGGGGAGGGCAGTCATGGGAGCATTCTGCCGCGCCAGAACGTGGCTCACCAGTCACGCGGCACTTACATTCGTTTGCAAACCTTCACCAAAGGCGTACGGATTCGTCTGACAAGCTTTGTCACACTGCACGCCGCGTTCCCTAGGGGACGCAGGTGAGGTTGTTGTTGGAGTGCCGCCAAGGCGGGCTCTGACCTTAGACACTTGATTGAGTGCGGGAGCCCGAATGGGCTCCCGTTTTTTATTGCCTGCGATTTATGACGCGTCCGGTTTGACGTCGAAGATTTCCTTGAAGAACGCCTGCAGGTCCGCCCAGGACTTCTGGTCGGCGGTCTTGTCGTAGCCCACGTCCAGGCCGTGCCCCTTGTGCTTGTCGGCGTCCGGGCTGGTGAAGCTGTGCTTGGCCCCAGGCTGGATCACCAGCTTGTAGTCGGCCTTGGCGTTGTCCATTTCTGTCTTGAATGCCGCAACGCTCTCGGCCGGTACCAGGGTGTCGGCGCCGCCGTGCTCGACCAGTATCTTCGCCTTGATCTGCCCAGGCTGCGCCGGCGTCTGGGTCGCCAGCACGCCGTGGAAGCTGGCCACGCCGGCCAGCGGCAGGCCGGCGCGGGCCATGTCCAGTACCACCTTGCCGCCGAAGCAGTAACCGATGGCGGCAATCTTGCTCGGGTCGGTCTGCGGCTGTTTCTTCAACAGCTCCAGGCCGGCCTGGAAGCGCGCCTTGGCGGCGTCGGCATTCTTCAGCGCCTCGGCCATGAAGGCCTTGGCATCGTTGGGATGGTCGGTGTGCTTGCCTTCGCCGTACATGTCGATGGCCAGGGCGCTGTAGCCCAGTTCGGCGAGCTGCCGCGCGCGGCTTTTCGCGTAGTCGTTCAGACCCCAGAATTCGTGGACGACGATGACGCCGGGACGGATGCCGGACTTGGCGTCGTCGTAGGCGAAGTAACCGATCATCTTCGTGCCGTCAGTGGATTCGTAGGGGATTTCCTGAGTCTTGATCGCGGCTGAAGCGCTGGCCGCGAAGGCGAACAGCAGCAGGGCAGTGAGCAGGCGCATGAGGTTTCTCCGTGGCGTTGGCCGTGGCGATGGCGGATGGCGGAAACCATGACGATAGCCGCTGATGCGGAAAACGCCTGTGCAGCCTGTACGCGGCCGCTCAAGGGCGCGGTTGTCCGCCAGAAGATGGGGAAGCCGTATGGATGAAAAGTCCGACAGCCTCGTCTACCCTTGCGCCCATGTCCTGACCCGCGAAGCGATAGGCCGATGTTGGACCTGAGCACCTGGAATCTGACCATTCCCCAACGCGGCCCGGCCGCGACCATTTCCACGGCGAAACTCGGCCGTGACTACGAGAGCCCGTATTTCCGCCGCAGCGCCGATGGCGTGGAGTTCTGGGTGCCGGTGAACGGCGCCCACACCAGCGGCAGCGAATATCCCCGTACCGAGCTGCGCGAGACCAAGCCCGACGGCCGCCTGGTGACCTGGCGCTATCCTCTGGCGGAGAACCTGATGGTCGCCACCCTGCGCGTGGAATCCGTGCCCTCCAGCCGGCGCATGGTCATCGGGCAGATCCACAGCAACGGCAGCGGCAGCGCCGAGGCCCTGCCGCTGGTCAAGCTGGTCTACCAGCAGCGCCTGGACAAGGCGCGGGTACAGGCGCTGGTTCGCGATCGGCCGGACGACATCACCACGCGCACCTATACCGTCTATGACGGCATTGCGCTGGGCGATACCTTTACCTACCGGCTGGGCGTGTCCAGCAGCGGGGTGCTGAGCGTGCAGGTCGAGGGCGGCCAGGTCAGCCAGCAACTGGATACGAAATGGGCCTACCAGGGCCTGTACTTCAAGGCAGGGCTCTACCTGCAGGACAATCGCGGGCCCGCCAGCGAGGGCGGGCGCGCCACCTTCACCGATCTGAGCATTCGACACCAATGAAGACTTCCTCCATCGCGCGCCGCGCGTCCCTGGCCTTGTCCCTGCTGCTCCCGGCGGCATTGGCGCAGGCAGCGCCGGGCGACGATTTCGGCTCCTGCCTGAACCGCCTGCAGGGCGCAGCCCAGGCCAAGGGCGTCAGCGCCGCCAGCTTCGCGCAGTTCACCCAGGGCCTGCAGCCGGACATGAGCGTGCTGCCGCTGCTGGACGCCCAGCCCGAGTTCACCACGCCGATCTGGGACTACCTGGCCGGGCTGGTGGACGACCAGCGCGTGGCCGACGGCAAGGCGCGCATGGCCGAGCATGCCGACCTGCTGCGCAAGGTCGCGGCGCGCTATCAGGTCGACCCGGCCACGGTAGTCGCCGTGTGGGGCGTGGAAAGCGATTACGGGCGCATCACCGGCAAGCGCCCGCTGCTGGTGTCGCTGTCGACGCTGTCCTGCTACGGGCGGCGCCAGTCGTTCTTCCAGGGTGAGTTCATCGCCACCCTCAAGCTGCTGCAGCAGGGCGATATCCGCGACAGCGGTATCACCGGTTCCTGGGCGGGCGCCTTTGGCCAGACGCAGTTCATGCCCTCGACCTACGCGCGCATCGCCGAGGACTTCGACGGCGACGGTCATCGCGACCTCGTCGGCAGCACCGCCGATGCCCTGGCGTCCACCGCCAACTACCTGCGCAAGGCCGGCTGGCGCGAAGGGCAGCCGTGGGGCTACGAAGTGAAACTGCCGGCGGGCTTCGACGCCTCGCTGGCCGGGCGCACCAAGCGCCGTGCGCTGTCCGACTGGACCAGCCGCGGCGTGAAGCGCGTCGACGGCAAGCCGATCCCGAGCATCGATTCCAAGGCGGCGATCCTGCTGCCGGCGGGCGCCAACGGCCCGGCTTTCCTGGTGCTGCGCAACTACGACGCGATCTATTCCTACAACGCGGCGGAAAGCTACGCGTTGGCCATTGCCTTGCTGTCCGATCGCCTGCGCGGCGAGCCGGGCCTGCGCACGCCGTGGCCGACCGACGATCCGGGCCTGAGCCGGGCACAGCGCAAGGAGCTGCAGGAGTTGCTGATCCAGCGTGGCTACGACATCGGCCAGCCCGACGGCATGATCGGCGACGTGACGCGCAAGGCGATCCAGCAGGAGCAGAACAAGCGCGGTATGACGCCAGCGGACGGTCGCGCGGGGCAGAAGATCCTCAAGGCGTTGCAGGGCGGCTGAGCATCCCGTCAGCTCCAGCAAAGCCCCGGCCTGTGCCGGGGCTTTGCATTTCTGTAGGAGCGAAATTTCCTTCAGCCAAGTCGTTCAGCATTGGTTCAGCAGTCCGACAGGTTCGGTTCAGTGCCCCCCTCGTAACCTACTCCCCGTCAACACATTACAGACATCCTTGACGGGAGAATCCCCATGAAAGCCATGAAGAAAATCGCCCTCGCCACCGCCATTCTCGGTGCCAGTGTCGCCGCTACCGCAGCCAATGCCGCCGACACTTTCGTCGGTATGACCTGGGGTGAAACCAGCAACAACATCCAGAAGTCCGACGCGCTGAACCGCAACCTCGGCAACCCGAAATTCGACAGCGTGATCAACAACAGCGGCACCTGGGGCGTACGCGCCGGCCAGCAGATGGAGCAGGGTCGCTACTACGTCACCTATGAAAACGTCTCCGACACCGAGAATGGCCTGAAGCTGCGCCAGCAGAACCTGCTCGGCAGCTACGACGCCTTCCTGCCGCTGGGCGACCAGGGCACCAAGCTGTTCGGCGGCGGCACCGCCGGCCTGGTCAAGCTGGAGCAGGACTCCAAGGGCTACAGCCGCGACAGCGATGTGGGTTACGCCATCGGCGCCCAAGCCGGTATCCTCCAGGAACTCGGCAAGAACGCATCCGTAGAAGGCGGCTACCGTTACCTGCGTACCAACGCGAGTACCGAGATGAGCCCGCACGGCGGCGGCAAGGTGGGATCCCTTGACCTGCACAGCAGCTCCCAGTTCTACCTGGGTGCCAACTACAAGTTCTGACCGGTACCGCAACCGGGCCCCGCGTGGCCCGGTTGCCTGACTCAGGGAGCACGCGCATGAAACTGCTGGTGGTGGAAGACGAGGCGCTGTTGCGCCATCACCTGTATACCCGGCTCGGCGAGCAAGGCCATGTGGTCGATGCCGTCGCCAATGCCGAAGAGGCGCTGTACCGCGCCAGCGAATACCATCACGACCTGGCGATGATCGACCTCGGGTTACCGGGCATGAGCGGCCTGGACCTGATCCGCGAATTCCGCAGCCAGGGCAAGACCTTCCCCATTCTCATCCTCACCGCTCGCGGCAACTGGCAGGACAAGGTCGAAGGCCTGGCCGCCGGCGCCGACGACTACGTGGTCAAGCCCTTCCAGTTCGAAGAGCTGGAGGCCCGGCTGAACGCGCTGCTGCGCCGTTCCAGCGGCTTCGCCCAGTCGAGCATCGAGGCCGGCCCGCTGGTGCTGGACACCAACCGCAAGCAGGCGCTGGTCAACGGCGAGTCGCTGCAGCTGACGGCCTTCGAGTACCGCATCCTTGAATACCTCATGCGCCATCACCAGCAGGTGGTGGCCAAGGAGCGCCTGATCGAGCAGCTCTACCCGGACGACGACGAGCGCGATCCGAACGTCATCGAAGTGCTGGTCGGCCGCCTGCGCCGCAAGCTGGAGAGTGCCGCGGGCTTCAAGCCGATCGATACCGTGCGCGGCCAGGGCTATATCTTCAACGAGCTGTGTAAATGATCCGCTCGCTACGGCTGCGGCTGATGATCGGTGCGGCGATTCTCGCCGTGCTGTTCATGGCGGCGCTGCTGCCGGCTCTCCAGCGTGCGTTCAGCATCGCCCTGGAGAACGCCATCCAGCAGCGCCTGGCGGCGGACGTGGCGACCCTGGTGTCCTCGGCGCGCATCGAGGGCAATGTCCTGAGCATGCCCGAGCACCTGCCGGTGGAGGACTTCAACCTCCCCGAGTCCAAGTTGCTGGGCTTCATCTACGACCAGTCCGGCAGGCTGGTGTGGCGCTCCACCTCGGCCCAGGACGAGAGCGTCAGTTACTCGCCCAAGTATGACGGCCTGATCGACGAGTTCACCCGCATCCGCGACGCCACCGGCCAGGAGTTCTTCGTCTACGACGTGGAGATCGACCTGCTCGGTGGCAAGCGTGCGGCCTACAGCATCGTCACCATGCAGCCGGAAAGCGAGTTCCGCGAGCTGGTCAGCGGTTTCCGCGACCAGCTCTACCTCTGGCTGGGTGGTGCGCTGCTGCTGTTGCTGGGCCTGTTGTGGCTCGGCCTCGGCTGGGGCTTCCGCTCCATGCGCGGCCTGCGTTCGGAACTGGACCAGATCGAGACCGGCGACCGCGAGCGCCTGAGTGACGATCACCCCGCCGAGATGCTGCGCCTGACCGACTCGGTGAACCGCCTGCTGGAAAGCGAGCGAGCCCAGCGCGAGCGCTATCGCAACTCCCTGGGCGACCTTGCCCACAGCCTGAAGACGCCGCTGGCGGTGCTGCAGGGCGTCAGCGAAACCCTCGCCGACGAGCCGAAGAACCGCGAGCAGGTGCAGGTGCTGCAGACCCAGATCGAGCGCATGAGCCAGCAGATCGGCTACCAGTTGCAGCGCGCAACGATGCGCAAGAGCGGTCTGATCCGCCACCGCGCGGCACTCGACCCATTGCTGGACACCATCGGCGGTGCGCTGGACAAGGTCTACCGCGACAAGCGTGTGAAGCTGGAGCGGGAGATTCCGCCGGGCTTTTCCCTGCCGCTGGAGAAGGGCGCCCTGCTGGAGATGCTCGGCAACCTGCTGGAGAACGCCTACCGCCTGTGCCTGACCACGGTAAAGGTCAGCGCACGCAAGAACGGCCGGCTGTTCGAGCTGATCATCGAGGACGACGGCCCCGGCGTGCCGGCCAGCCAGCGCGAACGTATCCTCAAGCGCGGCGAGCGCCTGGACACCCAGCACCCCGGCCAGGGCATCGGCACGGCGGTGGTGAAGGACATCATCGACAGCTACGACGGCGAGCTGGCGCTGGAGGATTCCGCGCTGGGCGGGGCGTGTTTCCGCATTCGCCTGCCGGGGTGATCGGGAGCCGGTTCGGGTTCGCGAGCTTGCTCGCGAACGCCCACGCACCGGAGTTTCGTTCTAGGTCGTAGGGCGCATAACGCGCCAGCGTTATCCGCCGTGAGAGCAATCGGCGGATAACCCGTTCCGGGTTATGCGCCCTACGGCCTGGGCGCCGGCGCTCCTACAGGTTGAAACCGAGCTATTCCCCCTGCTGCGCCCGGTAGGCCCCCGGCGTCAGCCCCGTCCATTTCTTGAACGCCCGGTGGAACGCCGAAGGCTCGGAGAAACCGAGCTGGTCGGCGATGTCCTGGATCGAGAGTTCGGCGCGGCCCAGGTAGTAGATCGCCAGGTCGCGGCGCAGCTGGTCCTTCAGCTCCTGGAAGTTCGGCCCTTCCTCGCGCAGGTGGCGGCGCAGGGTCTGCGGGCTCATGTGCAGTTGCGTGGCGACCTGTTCCAGGTCCGGCCAGCTGCGGCAGTCGCGGCCGAGCAGGCGGCGGATCTGGCTGGTCAGGCTGTCGCCGCCATCGGGGCGCGCGAGCAGGTCGGCGGGCGAGTCCTTGAGGAAGTGCTTGAGCGTGCGCTCGTCCTGCAGCAGCGGCATGTCCAGGTAGCGCGCCTGCAGGAGCAGGCTGGTGCTGCCGGCTGAAAAGCGGCGAGGGCAGGGGAACAGCAGGTCGTACTCGGCCTGATGCTCGGGCGCCGGGTAGCTGAAGGTAGCTTCCTCCAGGCGGATGCGCTGGCCGATCAGCCAGCTGGCCAGGCGGTGCCAGATGAGCAGCAGGCTCTCGGCGAGGAAGTGGTCCGGGTCGCGCAGGTGCGTTTCATCCAGGGTCAGGCGGGCGCGGTCGCCGTCGCGCACCAGCTCGATCCGTGGCGCCTCGGGAAACAGTCCGTAGAACAGCGCGCCGCGTCCCAGAGCCTTTTCCAGCGTGCGGCAGTGGATGATCGCGTTGCACATCATGGCGAAGGTGCCGCGCTTGCTGGGCATGGCGCCGAAGCCCATGTACTCGTCGTCGAGGACTTCCCACAGGCGTTGCATCAGGCAGGTGAACTGCGACGGATCGATGCGTGCGCGGGGCTCGTCGAGGATGGCCGGGGCGATACCGGCGTCACGCAGCAGGACTTGGACATCCAGCCCCTTGCGCTGAGCCCCGTGGACGGCGGCGCGGACGAAATGGCTGGCAATGGTGCGTTCACGCATGAGCGGTCCTTGTTGTTCTGGCCGCACGTCCAACAGCCGCGCGGTTAACCCGATCGAACCTGATCGGAGTTCTACAATCTACGGTACGAAGGCCGTGGCGGATACCCGCCAGAGGGCGGGAAACCCGCCAGTACGGAGGCGGGTTTCCGCCATTTCTGAGGCCTTCCGTGCCGCGACTTTTTACGGAAGCTATTGAATTTAAAGGGATTACATATTTTTTAAAGGTCTGGCACAGCACTTGCCATATGCGATCAAGGCCTGCCTTCTGGCATGCCCTGAAAACAAATTCTCCCATTGCAGGGAGATAACGCGTTCGGTCTTGTGTTTCCTCCCAGGGAGCACTCGCCCGTGAGGACAGAGCTGCCATGACCAAGCAACCCTTCTACAAAAGCCTGTACGTGCAGGTACTGATCGCCATCGCCATCGGTATCGCACTCGGCCACTTCTACCCCGACACCGCCAAACTGATGAAGCCGCTGGGCGATGGCTTCGTCAAACTGATCAAGATGGCCATCGCGCCGATCATCTTCTGCACCGTGGTTACCGGCATCGCCGGCATGCAGAGCATGAAGGCCGTGGGCAAGACGGGCGGTATGGCGCTGCTGTACTTCGAAATCGTTTCCACCGTCGCGCTGATCATCGGCCTGGTCGTGGTCAACGTCGTCCAGCCGGGTGCCGGCATGCACGCCGACGTCGCCACGCTGACCGCCGAAATGAACAAGAACGCGGCGCTCACCGGCTTCATCGCTTCGGGCGAGAAGCAGAGCACCATCGACTTCTTCATGAACGTCATCCCCAGCACCGTGGTCGGTGCCTTCGCCAACGGTGACATCCTCCAGGTGCTGTTCTTCTCCGTGCTGTTCGGCTACGCGCTGCACCGCCTGGGTGACTACGGCAAGCCGGTGTTCGAGTTCATCGATCGCATCACCCACGTGATGTTCAACATCATCAACGTGATCATGAAGGTCGCTCCCATCGGTGCCTTCGGTGCCATGGCCTTCACCATCGGCGCCTATGGCCTCGGCTCGCTGGTGCAGCTGGGCCAGCTGATGCTGTGCTTCTACATCACCTGCCTGCTGTTCGTGCTGATCGTGCTGGGTGGCATCGCCCGCGCCCACGGCTTCAGCATCCTGCGCTTCATCTCCTACATCCGCGAAGAACTGCTGATCGTGCTGGGCACCTCGTCCTCCGAATCGGCCCTGCCGCGCATGATCGCCAAGATGGAGAAGCTGGGCGCCGACAAGAGCGTCGTCGGCCTGGTGATCCCCACCGGCTACTCGTTCAACCTGGACGGCACCTCGATCTACCTGACCATGGCCGCGGTGTTCATCGCCCAGGCCACCGATACCCCGATGGACATCACCCACCAGCTGACCCTGCTGGTCGTGCTGCTGATCGCCTCCAAGGGCGCTGCCGGCGTCACCGGTTCGGGCTTCATCGTGCTGGCCGCCACCCTGTCCGCCGTCGGCCACCTGCCGGTTGCCGGCCTGGCGCTGATCCTGGGTATCGACCGCTTCATGTCCGAGGCCCGCGCCCTGACCAACCTGGTCGGCAACGGCGTGGCCACCATCGTGGTCGCCAAGTGGTGCAAGCAGCTGGACGAGAAGACCCTGTCCACCGAACTGGCCGCCGGCCCGGGCAACTCCGCGGAGCTTCAGCCCTCCTGACGAGTTCCTCAACGAGCAATTCGGCCCGGTGAACGTGAAGCGCCGGAGCCTTTCCAGCCCGCTCGATTGAGCGGGCTTTTTTATGGGCGGGTGAAAGACGGCGGCTCTTCGTAGGAGCGAGGGGGCGCCAGCTCTTGCTCGCGAAGCCTTTCCCGGCAATTGCGGAGTGGGGCGGGTTCGCAAGCCAGGCCACGGCGGCGCGCATGGCCCAGCAGTTGTGGTTGGGATGGCCGTCGCCAGGCGACGGATCGCGGGCATGGCCCGCTCCTGCAGGGGGGCTGGCGCGGGGCTATCCGGTGTGGTGTAGGAGCGAGCCATGCCCGCGACGCAAGGCGTCAGCCTTGCCGGACGGCAGATGGCACCCGGTGAGCGCAGGAGCGGTCTCCGTCCGCGATAGGGGAGGTGTCAGCGAAGAGCGAACAATTCTGCGAATTCGAGCTGCCGGCGAGGAAATCGGGACGATCAAAGAATGATCTTGTCCTTGAGCTTCTCCGCCGCCTGCTGCAGCGCCTGGATGACTCGTTCCTTGTCGTAGTTCTGCACGTTGTTGGTGTCCAGGTACATGGAGAACCCCGGCACCTCGTGCTCGACGAAGCTGGGGTTGGAGCCCAGGTCGCGGCGGAAGTCGACCACCTGGTAGATCTGCACCGGCTTGCTGAAGCCCTTCACGGCGATCTGGCCCTTGTCGCGGCACATCAGCACGTCCTTGACCAGCGAGTAGGTCTCGTGGCTGATGAGGATCTCGCCGGCTTCGGCGGCGCTTTCCAGGCGGCTGGCGAGGTTCACTTCGCGGCCGATGATGGTGTAGTCCATGCGCGTGTCGGCGCCGAAGTTGCCCACGGTGCAGTAGCCGGTGTTCAGGCCCATGCGCACTTCCAGCGGCTTGGTGATGCCCTGGGCGCGCCACTGCTGGCGCATGACCTTCATGTGCTTGCGCATGGCCACGGCCATGGACACGGCGGCCACGGCGTCTTTCTTCGCGCCCTGGGTGGCCGGGTCGCCGAAGAACACCATCACGCAGTCGCCGACGAACTTGTCGATGGTGCCGCCGTACTTCAGGGCGATCTTCGACATCTCGTTGAGGTAGTTGTTGAGCATGTCGGTAAGGGCTTCGGCTTCGAGCTCTTCGGACAGCTCGGTGAAGCCCTTGATGTCGGAGAAGAACACCGTGAGCTTCTTGCGCTGGGTCTCCAGGCGCACCGTGCGCTTGCCGCTGAAGATCGATTCCCACACCTGCGGCGACAGGTACTTGGCCAGGTTGCTGGCCAGGCGCGCGGCCTTTTCCTGCTCCAGGGTGATGTCCGAGCGGGCCTGGGCCAGGCGCAGGCCCTGCTGGTGCACGAAGAAGGCGGTGATGCAGATGTACAGGGTGGAGAACAGCACGCTGACCAGCGCGACGATGCTCGGCGTCTGGCCCTTGTAGGCCGGGGCGATCAGCGCGGCGCTGAGGACCGCGGCGCTCAGCGCCACCAGCAGTGCCAGGCCCAGGGAACGCAGGCCGCCGATGATCAGCGCGGAGAAGGCGAGGATCAGCACCAGCATCAGGCTGGGCACTTCGGAGAAGCCCAGCAGCGTGGTGGCGATGCCGGCGTGCAGGGCGTCGATGAACAGCAGTACCAGGCGGGTGCGCTGCGGGTTGTCGCGCTTGAAGCGGCGGCTGACCTGCTGGGCGAGGTGCGGGTAGAGCAGGGCGTACGGGATCATCCAGAGGATCTCGTAGCCGAAGTACCTGGCGAAGGTGCCGGCGGTGATGGTCGCGGCGACGGCGATATACGCCAGCACGCGGGAATGGTATTCGCGCAGAGGGGCGGGGGTGAGCGGACTGCTGGAACGCTCAAGAACGTTAGGCTTCATGCGCAAGAAACTTCCCTGGTGCGCGTAGGCTCGTGGCCAATTGCGCGTCTGATTTTGGGAGGAATCTTATTCCATGCGCAGCCCCCGGGCCAGCGGCGGTTCGCCACTCTTCGTCGCGGACCGCCGGTCACCACGGGACCCTCAGGCCATCGTGCCGTCGGGCTTCTGGTAGATCGAACGGCGGGGCTGGGCGAAGACCCGGCGCAGCATGGGTTCGAAGAACTCCAGGGGCAGCACTTCGCCGTCCGGATCGAAGGCGGCGGCGTCGTAGCGCGCGCAGAATTCGATGGTCTGCTCGAACTGCGGGTGGTCCTTGAACTGCTCGCGCAGGTGCCGGTCCAGGCCCAGGTGATGGAAGAAGTAGTAACCCTGGAAGATCGCGTGCTTCTCGATCATCCACAGGTTGGCCTCGCTGACGAACGGCTTGAGGATGGCCGCGGCGATGTCGGCGTGGTTGAACGAACCGAGCGTGTCGCCGATATCGTGGAGCAGGGCGCAGACCACGTACTCCTCGTCGCGACCGTCGCGGTGGGCCAGGGTGGCGGTCTGCAGCGAGTGGGTCAGGCGGTCCACCGGGAAGCCGCCGAAGTCGCCGTCGAGCAGGCGCAGGTGGGTCATGATCCGGTCGGGCAGAAGCGCGGCGTACTGGCCGAAGTCCTTGGCGATGATCGCCCAGTCCTCGGCGCTGCCGTCTTCCATGTGGGTGAAGTTGGCGCGTGCGTTCATCAGGCTGTGCTCTCTTGTGATTGTCGTGGCGTGTCTGGATGGCACGGGTCCAGTCTAGAAGCCTGACGGGCACGCGGTAGTGTCCGTGCAGCGCCAGCGGGGTGTCCCGGTGGGCGCGAATGGCTTGGCATCAGCCGCGCGGATGGCGGCTGCTCTGGCCTGAAGCGACGCTCAGGGATTCTGCGGGTCGTGCCCCAGCGACTGCAGGAACAGCGAGAACAGCTCCGGCTGCGAGGAGATATCGAGCTTGTTGTACAGGTGGCGGCGGTGGACCTTGATGGTCTCCGGCGAGATCGCCAGGCGCTCGGCCATGGCCTTGGAGGAGTAACCCCGCAGGATCAGCCGGGCGATCTCCAGCTCACGCTCGGAAAGCACGCCGGCACCGAAGTGGCTCAGGGCGTCGCGCACCTGCACCGCCACACCGTCGGTTGTGCCCGGCAGCAGGCGCTGGCTGCGCTGTTGCCAGTGCTGCTGCATCAGTGCCAGCACCCAGGGGCAGAGCATCGCCAGCAGACCGGTCTGCTCGCCATCGAACAGCCGACGCATACCCAGTGACAGCGACAGCGCGCCCTGGCCGGGAAGCTGGAGGATGAACTGCACCTCGTCCTCCAGCACGTTGTCGTGGAAGTAGCTGAGAAAGTACTCGCTCTGGCGGAACTGGTCCGGGGAAATTTCCTCCAGCCGGTACAGCCCGCTGGGCACGCCCTCGCGGCAGGCCTGGTAGAACGGGTCGAGCTGGAACAGGCCGTCGAGGTAGATGGCCATGGCGGCCGGGCCGGCGGTGGGCTCGGCGTCGTACTCCTCCAGCGCCACCGGGGTGCCGCTGGCCGGGTAGAACATCGCCAGGGCGTTGTCGAACGGCAACCACTGGTGCAGCAGCAGGACCAGTTGCTTCCAGAAGCGCGGCTGGCCGATCTGCTCGATGGCGCGGCCGAGGTTGGCGTGCATGCCGACCTCGCGGAACAGGGTGTGCATCGGCGGCGTTTCTCCGAAAGAGGCGGCGTGGGTTCGGCCCACGGTTTCCTCCTTTTACCGGTTCGCCGTCAAGGGGGCGTAACCCCAAATGGTGATTGGCCGCTTTGCCTGCCACGCACAGACTCAGCGCCACCTGACGCCCCGAGCAAGAGGGCGCAACAAGGTTTTCGTTCCTGCCTCAGCCACCAATAACAACACGAGGAAACAACGATATGAGCGCTTCCCCTGCGCCAGCGAGCGCGCTCAAGCCCAGCCTGGGCGTGCTCGACGTAGTCGCGATCACCGTCTCGGCGGTCACCCCCGCCAGCTCCGTTTTCGTCATCGCTCCCTTCGCCATCCAGCAGGCCGGCAGCGGCGCCTTCCTGGCCTTCGTCTTCGCCGGCTTCCTGGCCCTGATGTTCGCCTGGTGCTATGCCGAACTCGGCCGCGCGCACAGCTCCGCTGGCGGCGAGTATGTCTACGCCAAGCGCGTGTTCGGTGGTCTCGCCGGCTACGCCACCTTCCTTACCGTGCTGGTCTCGCTGCTGTTCATCCCGCCGGTACTGGCGACGGGCGCGGCGACCTACCTGAACAACGCCCTGGGGACGAGCTTCGACACCCAGACCGTCGCCCTGGTGATAGTCGCCGCCAGCTACGTGCTGGGCATCCTCAACATCCGCGTGAACGCCTGGATCACCGGCGTGTTCCTGCTCTGCGAAGTGGCGGCGCTGCTGGTGATCGTGGTGCTCGGCTTCGGCCACGTCAGCCAGCCGGTGAGCGTGCTGGTGCAGCCACAGCACATCGACGGCGGGATACTGGCCGCCGCGCCCTGGGCGCTGGTGATCGGCGCCGTGGGCACCGCGCTGTTCTCCTACAACGGCTTCGGCGGCGCAGTGCTGCTGGCCGAGGACATGAAGTGCGGCGGGCGTAACGTGCACCGCGCGGTGATCTGGTCGCTGGTACTGGTGGTGGCGATCGAGATCGTCCCGCTGACCGCGCTGCTGCTGGGCGCGCCTTCTCTGCAGGAGATGATCGCCAGCCCCGATCCGGTCGGCTACCTGCTCACCGCCCACGGCAATGCAACGCTGTCGCGGCTGGTCAGCGCCGGCATCTTCCTCTCGGTGTTCAACGCCATCGTCGCCATCGTCATCCAGGTCGGTCGGGTGATCTTCAGCAGCGGCCGCGACGAGCTGTGGACGCCATTGATGAACCGCGCCTTCACCCGCATCCACCCGCGCTGGGAATCGCCGTGGATCGCCACGCTGTTCCTCGGCGTGCCCTCGGCGGGGCTGAGCTTCAGCTCGAACCTGGAGGAGCTGACCTCCTTCACCGTACTGCTGCTGGTGATGGTCTACCTGGTGGTGGCGCTCTGCGCGCTGTTCAGCCGCGTACTGCGCCGCGACCGTGAACACCCTTACCGCATGCCGCTGTGGCCGCTGCCGGCGATGCTGGCGGTGGTCGGCGCCGGCTACCTGTTGCTCAACCTGCTACTGGACGCCTCTTCGCGGGACGTCATGATCATTGTCGGGATACTGGCCGTGTCGGTGATTCTCTACAGCACCTACGGCAAGCTCAGTCCGGCCTTCCAGAAGCTCTGATACCCCTCCAAGGAGACAGCATGCGCGCTCGTCAACTCGGCATCACCCTCGGCCTGGGCACTCCCGGCGAGTTCAACGCCATCACCGATGTTCCCGGCATCCGCGTCGGCCACAACACCCTGATCGGCGAGCATGACGGCAAGGCCGTGCGCACCGGCGTCACGGTAGTGCAACCCCGTGACGGCGCAGCGCGCCAGCAACCCTGCTTCGCCGGCTGCCACGTGCTCAATGGCAACGGCGACGCCACCGGACTTGAGTGGATTCGCGAGGCTGGGCTGCTGACCACGCCCATCGCCATCACCAACACCCACAGCGTGGGCACGGTGCGCGATGCGCTGATCGCCGCCGAACATGCCGAACTGGCGGACCCGTCCATCTACTGGTGCATGCCGGTGGTGATGGAAACCTACGACGGGCTGCTCAACGACATCTGGGGCCAGCACATCGGCGCCGAACAGGTGCGCGAGGCGCTGGCCGCAGCTGAATCCGGTCCGGTGCGGGAGGGGCCGGTGGGCGGCGGCACGGGGATGATCTGCCACGAGTTCAAGGGCGGCATTGGCACCTCCTCGCGCAAGCTGCCGATGGAGCAGGGCGGCTGGACCGTGGGCGCGCTGGTACAGGCCAACCATGGCCAGCGTCGCGAGTTGCGGGTGGATGGTTACCCGGTCGGCCGCCAGCTGGGTGACCTGCCGTCACCCTTCGCCGAGCAGGGCACGCCGGGCATGGGCTCCATCGTGGTGATCCTCGCCACTGACGCGCCGCTGTTGCCGCACCAGTGCCAGCGCCTGGCGCAGCGTGCTTCGCTGGGGATCGCCCGCACGGGGGGCGGCACCGACGACTCCAGCGGCGACATCTTCCTGGCCTTCGCCACCGGCAACCGCGACCTGCCGCCGGCAGACTATGGGCGCAAGGACCTGCCTTTCGCCACGGCGCTGGAAATGCTCAACAACGACCACATCTCGCCGCTGTTCTCCGCCGCCGCCGAGGCAGTGGAAGAAGCCATCGTCAACGTGCTGCTGGCCGGCAAGGACATGCGCACCGATGACGGCGTGCTGGTGCCGGCGTTGAGTGGGGAGCGCCTGCTGGCCGCGCTGCGCGAGGTCGGTTGGAAGGGATGACGTGATGCATTTGCAGGATGTGTAGGAGCGAGCTTGCTCGCGAACGGATTTTCCGGCGGCTCCAGAGCTGGGCGGGTTCGCGAGCAAGCTCGCTCCTACGAAAAACAGTTGGCGGCGAGCATCCCTGTAGGAGCGGGCCGCTTATTAGAAATGCAGGGGCGCGATCGCGCGCATGGCGCGCTCCTGCAGGGGTATGCCGTGCCATGAAAAAAGCCGGAGCTGCTGGGCAGCTCCGGCTTTCATTGTCGCGCCGTCAGCGCCAACCGCGGCTACGGCCGATGGCATCGCTGAAGCGCGCCTGCCACTGCTCCGCAGTCGCCTTGTCGATCTTCGGGCGGAACTCGGTGCAGGTGTTGCGCGGAGCTTTCAGCTCAACGCCCAGGCCGCGCGCCGCCAGCGCGGCGCAGCCGAACGCGGTGAGCTCGTCGAAGCGTTGCGTGGTGATGTGGCGCTGCAGAATATCGGCGAGGAACTGTGCGAAGTAGGGACTCCGGGCCAGGCCGCCGTCGATGGAGAGGCGGTCGGTGACGGTCAGGAAACCATCCATCGAGCGGATCACCTCCGCGCTGCGCAGGGCGACGCCCTCCAGCAGTGCCTGGCACATGTCCTCGCGGGTGGTGGCGGCGTTCATGCCCAGCCAGAGTGCTCCGGCGCTGCGGTCCCAGTGCGGACAGGCGAGCCCGGACAACGCAGGGACAAACGCCAGCCCGCGACTGATGGCTGCCGGCTGGTCGAATCCGGCGATCTCGGAGACATCGCTGAACAACCCCAGCCGCCCGGCCCACTCGACGGCGGCGCTGGCGTCGTACACGCCGCCATCCATGGCATAGACGGGCTTGCCGTCGAGCTGCCAGGCGATGGTGGCGAGCAGGCCGTTTTCCGGCGAACGAATGATGCGGTCGCCGCTGAGCGTCAGGGCGAAGGCGCCGGTGCCGAAGGTGATCTTGGCATCGCCGGGCTGGCGGCAACCGTGCCCGTAAAGGGACGCTTGCTGGTCGACCACCGAGGCGGTCACCGGCGTCACACCGATGTCGCCGAAGTACCCGACGGTATCGCGGATTTCCGGCAGCGCCACGATCGGCACGCCGAACAGGGCGCACAAGTCCGGGTCCCATTGCCCGCTGGAGAGATTCATCAGCGAGGTGCGTGAAGCAGTGGTGACGTCCGTGGCGTAAACCCCGGTCAGGCGGTCGAGGAACCAGGCATCGCTGGTGCCCAGGCGCAGTCGCCCTGTCGCCAGCGCGTCACGCGCGGCGGGCAGATGCTCGATGATCCAGGCCAGCTTGCTGGCCGAGAAGTAGGCGTCCAGCGGCAGGCCTGCCCGCTCCAGCGTCAGTGCTTCGCCGCCCTGGGCGCGCAGCTCCTCGATGCGCCCGGTGGTGCGGTTGTCCTGCCAGACGATCAGTGGCGACAGCGGCTCGCCGCTGTGTGCATCCCAGGCCATGCAGCTTTCGCCCTGGTTGGCGAGGCCGATGGCGTCGACCGGGCCGGCGGCCTCCAGGCAACTCTGCAGATTGGCCAGCAGCTCCAGCGGGTCGTGCTCGACCCAGCCGGATTGCGGGTGGTGCTGCCGATGGCGCAACGAAAGATGGATATCGGCCGAACCATCCTGGTGGGCGACCAGGACGCGGGTACTGGTGGTTCCCTGGTCGAGTGCTGCAATGCGCATGGCGTGCTCTCTTGGACGATGTTCAGCGTGGCAGGAAGGCGATATCGAGGCGTTGGGCGCTCGCGCTCAGCGGAAGCTCGCCCAGCGGGATCAGCAGGCGTCGCTCCGGCAGGCAGGAGGTCCGGCGGCGCCAGATCTCGCGGCCATCCAGGCAGACCTGCAGCTCGCCGCTGACGGCCTGGTCCACGCGCAATTGCAACTGCTGCAGGCCGACCTTGTCGCTGGGTACCAGGCGCTGCGGCACGCAGAGCTTCAGGGGCGCCGAGCACTTCACGGTAATGAAGTCGCCGGGAGCCGGTAGCGACCGCTGGATATCTTCGGCAATCAGCCCGGCAAGCCGCTTGCCTTCGCGATACGACCAGCCGGCCGTCTCGATGGGGCGCAACAGGTTGCCGGCTGCGAAGTAACTGGTGTCGGAGCAGCGCCCGAACTGGTCGATGCTCGGGCCGCCGCTGGCCGGGTCCAGGTGCAGGTGGCTCAGGCGCACCAGGCTGGACTCCGGGGTGAAGCGCCCGGTCAGCAGCACGCCATCGCATTCGATCTCGCGGATACTGCCGTCGGCCTGCCGTACCCGCGCGGACTCCACGCGGCCGGCTCCCTGGATGTCCAGCAGCTCGCAGCCGAAGTGCATCGGCACGCCGCAGAGTTTCGGGAACAGGCCCAGCGGCCAGCGTGCGGTGGCGCGGTCACGTTCCTCGATCATCGCCACCGGACGGATGCCGGCGCGCCGGCAGCTGAGGACCGATGACAGGCTGACCAGTTCGGTGCCGACGATCAGCGGGCGTTCGAAAGGCTTGAGCCCTTGCAGGTAGAGGTAGGATTGCAGGGCGCCGGTATTGATCACGCCCAAGGGGCGGTCACCGCCGACCAGGCGTGCCGAGCGGGGCGTCTCCCGCGCGCCGGTGGCCAGCAGGACGCGCCTGGCCTCCACCTTCAGCGGGCCCTCCGGGGTGGCGACTTCCAGATGCCCCAGCAGCCCCAGGCTGACGACGCTGTGGCGCAGGCGGATGTCCACTCCGGCATTTCGGGCGGTCTCGGCATTGAAACGGGCATAGGCGGGGCCGGTCAGCAACCGGCCATATTCGCGAAAGCCGAAGGGCGGATGAGCGCAGTGGCGTGGAATGCCGCCGGCTTCGCTCTCGCGCTCCAGTACCATGACCCGGGCAACACCCAGGCGCTTGAGTTCGATGGCGGCAGCCAGGCCCGCCGGGCCGGAGCCGATGATGGCGATGTCGGTGGTCTCAGTGCGGTTCATGGCAGGCCCCGGTGGCAAGTGGCAGGGCCAGTCGGCCCGCGCTCAGTTCGGCAACCCGCGCGCCGCAGTAGAAGCCCTGGCAACGCCCCATGCAGGCACGGGTGCGCCGTTTCAGTCCGCCGAAGTCTCCCGGAGGCAGCGGGGCGTCGAGCGCCTCGCGGATCTCCCGTTCGGTGACCATTTCGCAGTGGCAGACAATTTCCCCATAGCCGGCTCGCTGCCAGTCGCGCGGCAGGTGTTCGGCGAGGTTGGGCAGCTGCGGCCACTGGAGGTCGCCCGGCGGTAAATGGGTTTGCCGCTGGGCATAGAGTCGATGGACATGCCGGGCGATACCCAGCGCCGCCGTGAGCCCGGTCGAGCGAATGCCGCCGACGGTGATCCAGTGGCGCTCGGGCAGATCACGAATGCGGTACTCCTTCTTGTCGCTGGCGGGGCGCAGCCCGGCGTAGGTCGCGGTGACCGGCATGCCGACGAGACCGGGAATGCGCTGCTCGGCGGCCTCCATCAGGTGCTGCAGGGTTGGCGTTTCCAGGCCAGCGTGTACGCGATCGTCCTGCTCCTCGGCGGTCGGGCCGACCAGCAGGTTGCCGAAGATGGTGCGGGTGAACACGATGCCTTTGGTGCGCTCGTTGGGCACCGGCAGGATGATGTGATTGATCAGGCTTGAGGCCGCCTTGTCGTACACCACGAACTGACCCTTGCGGGGATGGATGCGGAAGGCTGCCTCGCCCAGCAGGCGCTCTTCGAGTACGTCACCGAACAGGCCGGCGCAGTTGATCACGGTGCGGGCCTTCAGCGTGCTGTCGGCCGAACGCAGGGACCAGCACTCGCCATCGAACTCGCCGCCGAGGATTTCCGTGCCCAGGCGAACCTCGGCGCCATGCAAAACGGCTTGGCGCAGGTAGGCCAGCGGTGCGGACCAGGGGTCGATGAGGTGTTCGCCGGGAACCCGCACGGCAGCCAGCGCGCTGCGCGCCAGCGCGGGTTCATAGGTGAGCAGTTCCCTGCCGTCGACCCTGACCGTGTCCATGACGCCATTGGCGTGGGCCTGGGCGACTATGCCGTCGAGCCGGGCGAGGTCTTCTTCGCTCCAGGCCACCACCAGGGCTCCGGTTTCCAGCAGGGGCAGATTCATCTTGCGGTGAATCTCCAGGTACTCCTGGTAACCCTCCTGCATGCAGGCCAGTTCGACGCTGCCCGGCGGCGCATCGAAGCCGGTGTGGAGGATCGCGCTGTTGCCTTTGCTGGCCCCTGAGAGGATATCGGCGCCACGCTCCAGCAGCACCACTCGCGCACCCTCGAGGGTGAAGCGGCGCGCCATGGCGCAGCCCACTACACCGCCACCTATGACGGCGATGTCGAAGGCCGTTTCGGCCTTCGCGGTATGATCGGTCATTTTATTGACTGTTTCCTGTGGTAACACTCCATTTTAGGAGGTTTTGTTACCGTATTAGCGGAATGGTGTTGAAATTATGTTGTTTTAATGTGGCTTTTAATTTCAACTCAGTCAACAGCCGGTCATTCCCTTCGCCTCAGGCTCCGCTCAGCTGATCGGGTTGCGAACGGGCGGCACGTGGATCTCGACACCCGCTTCCTGCAAGGCTTCGAGCAGCGCGCCAGTCGGCGAGCGGTCCACTACCAGGCGGTCGATCCGGTTCAGGGGAAACACCTTGAACAGTGCGCGACGTCCCATTTTCGAGGAGTCGGCAATTACCGTCAGGGTACGCACCTGCGCAATCATGGCGCGCGCCACTTCGGCCTCCTCGATGGAGAAGTCCATGGCGCCGTCACAGTCCAGGGCGCCGATGGTGATCACCGCGTGCTCGGCGTTGAACCGGCTGATCTGCTCCAGCGCCAGGGCGCCGACGTTCTGCTGCGATTCGCTGCGGAATTCGCCGCCGATCATGAACACCCGATTGCCGGACGCCGCCGCCTCGTTGGCGATCAGCAGCGAGTTGGTGATGACCGTCAGGCGATTGAGCCGCGCCAGTTCCCGCCCCAGCAGCAGTGTGGTGGTGCCGGTATCGACGAAGATGCTGTCGCCGGGAGCGAACAGGCCGGCCGTATAGCGCGCCACCGCGCGCTTTTCCTGGGCATGCTCGTTCAGTCGGGTCTGAAAGGCGTTCTCGTGCTCGCCACTGGGAGGCAGCGAGGCGCCGCCATGGAACTTGGTGACGTGGCCACCGGCGGCGAGTTCGGCGAGGTCGCGGCGAATGGTTTCCTGGGATGTGGCGAGCAGGTGCGCCAGTTCATCCACCGACACGCGTTCGCGTTGGCGGAGCAGTTCGAGAATCTGTTGCCGTCTTTCATTGGGGCGCATGCGCCGTTCTCCGGATCATTGTCTTGCCACCCACTGGGGCCGTGACTGTTACCAAGGCACACCATTGGGGCGCCCGGCCCGCCGCGCTTTGCACCAGGTGGGGTGTGCAAGACATGTCTTCTGTACGTTTGGAAAAAATCTCCCACAGCTCTGTAAGGCTTTTCCCTGCTCAGACGCGGAAGTCGCTGGCTGTGGTTTTTCCATTAATTTAGGCAGTTTAAAACCTCAAATCAACATTAAAACCAAGCGTTGGCACGCTGCGTGCGAGAGAGTATTCGAAGCAACCACAGCCAGAACGACCATTCGCCTGACTGGTCGGCAAGCAGCGACGCTGAACGCGTCCATTACAAGACTCGATGAGGGGAGTGCACGGCAGATGGCCGAGTTCGGAAATTACGTGATCTATCTGATCATGCTGGGGGCCGTCATCGGCGCGCTGGCATCGATACTGCGGCCCGACAGTGGGCTGGGGCGCGAATTCGTCAATGGCATTCACTCCATTGGCCCGGTGTTCCTGGCCCAGGCCGGGATCATGGTGGCGATCCCTTACCTGTCGAAGCTGATTTCCCATGTGCTGGGGCCGTTCTTCCACGCCCTGGGCTCGGATGTATCCATTGCGGCGCTATCGATCATCGCGGTCGACATGGGCGGTTATCAGCTGGCTGATGCCCTGACAGCCAATCGTGACATGTGGATCACGGCGATGCTGGTGGGCTACACCTCGGGCGCCACCATCGTCTATCTCATCCCGGTCGGATTGACGATGCTCGAGCGCAAGGATCACAAGTACCTGGCGCTGGGAGCGATGGCCGGGCTGATCAGCATTCCCTTCGCGGTGCTGGCGGCGCTGCTGCTGATCACCCTGGGCGAGCTGCCGGTCCGCGAGCTGGTCTCCACCTCTTCGCCGGCCACGCATTATCTGGCGCTGGACTTCATCGGCATGCTCAAGCTGCTGGCGCCGCTGTTCGTCTTCTGCTTCCTGCTGGCGGCGGGGCTGAAGTACCGCGCCAACATGATGGTTTCGGGGTTCCTGGTGTTCGGCAAGATCATGGATGCCTTCATCAAGATCGCCCTGGCCCTGTCCATCGTCGAGCACTTCACCGGGGTATTCGCCAAGGTCTTCGGCAGCTGGGGGCTCGACCCGATGTTCGCCGACGAGAAGGAGCTGATCCGCGCCATCGAGATCGCCGGCTACATCGGCATCATGCTCGCCGGTACCTTCCCCATCTGCTACCTGTTCCAGCGTTACTGCAGGAAGCCCATGGAGCTGCTCGGCCGTCAGCTGAACCTGACGCGCATCGGCGCCACGGCCTTCGTCATGGTGCTGGCGAACATCATCGCCACCTACCACCTGTTCAAGTACATGAACGCGCGCGACAAGGTGCTGTGCGTGGCGCTGGGAGTCTGCGCCCAGGCCACCATCGGCGATCACCTGGCCTTTACCGCCAACTTCCAGCCCACGCTGATTCTGCCGATCCTGCTCGGCAAGTTGTTTGGTGGTCTGTTCGCCGTCTTCATCGCCATCAAGATCTCGGTCCCTGCCGCTGAGCGTTTTGCCCTGCAGGACCCGCAGCCCGAGGAACAGGACGGCGCACTGCGCACCGCCTGATCCAACCCTTCCCATAGCCCCGCGCCGGTGATGCCGGCCGGGGCGTTTTTCTCTGCAAGAGGTATTCATGCGCAAGATATTCCTGGCCTGCCCCTACAGCCATGCGGACGCCGCAGTGGTCGAGCAACGCTTCGCGGCCTGCAATCAGGTAGCTGCCGAAATCGTCAAGTCAGGCCATGCGGTCTACAGCCAGGTGTCCATGTCCCACCCGATCAATCGCTGCCTGCCGGAACTGGACCGGGCGGCCATCGGCAAGATGTGGGGGCCGGTGGATGCGTTCTTCATGGAAGCGCTGGAGGAATTGGTGGTGCTGGACCTGGAGGGCTGGGACCAGAGCGCCGGTATTCGCCGCGAGATCGAGTTCTTCGAGGCACGTGGGTTGCGGGTCAGTCTGTGGAGCGAGGTGAAGCACGAGTTTCACTGAGCCGACGCGAGCGAGCCAGTGGCTTCTTGCAGGAGCGGGCCACGCCCGCGGGTGCGCCCCAAATGCCTTCTAAAACGCGGCGCGTTCCTGCAGGGGATTGCCGAGCCATGAAAAAAGCCGGAGCTGCTGGGCAGCTCCGGCTTTCACATTTTCGCGGGAGCGGAATCAGTTCGGGGTGTAGATCTGGTCGAACACGCCGCCGTCGGCGAAGTGGGTCTTCTGCACGGTGCGCCAGTCGCCGAAGGTCTTCACCACGGAGAAGAAGTCCACTTTCGGGAAGCGGTCGGAGAACTTGGCCAGCACTTCCGGGTTGCGCGGGCGCAGGTAGTTGTTCGCGGCGATGGTCTGGCCTTCGTCGGACCACAGGTACTTCAGGTAGGCCTCGGCCTCGGCGCGGGTGCCTTTCTTGTCGACCACCTTGTCGACCACGGTCACCGGCGGCTCGGCTTCGGCGGAGACGGTCGGGTAGACCACTTCGAAGCCACCACGGCCGAATTCGCGGGCGATCATCTCGGCTTCGTTCTCGAAGGTCACCAGCACGTCGCCGATCTGGTTCTGCATGAAGGTGGTGGTCGCTGCGCGGCCGCCGGTATCCAGCACCGGGACGTTCTTGAACAGCTGGGCGACGAATTCCTTGGCCTTGGCTTCATCGGCGCCGTGCTTCTGCGCGTAGCCCCAGGCGGATAGGTAGGTGTAGCGGCCATTGCCCGAGGTCTTCGGGTTCGGCACCACGACCTGCACGCCCGGCTTCACCAGGTCGTTCCAGTCCTTCAGGCCCTTGGGGTTGCCCTTGCGCACGATGAACACGGTGGCGGAGGTGAAGGGTGCGCTGTCGTTGGGCAGGCGGGTGGCCCAGTCCTTGGGCACCAGGCCGCCGTTGTCGGCCAGGGCGTCGATGTCGGTGGCCTGGTTCATGGTGATGACGTCGGCCGGCAGGCCGTCGATCACTGCGCGGGCCTGCTTGCTGGAGCCGCCGTGGGACATCTGGATGGTGATCTTCTCGCCTTTCTCGGCCTGCCAGTGTTTCTGGAAGGCGGCGTTGTAGTCCTTGTAGAAGTCGCGCATCACGTCGTAGGAGACGTTGAGCAGGGGCTGGGCGGCCTGGGCGGTGGAGGCCAGGGCGAGGCCGGCGGCCAGCAGCGAGGCGCTGAACAGACGTTTCACGAGCAGTTCCTTTTGGCAGTGTTGTTGGGTGTCGATTATGCCGACAGGTTATATGGCACTTAAATACTTAAAGGCTATTTGCTTATGCGGGGACCCGGTTCGCGGTTCCGCGAATTCCGCACCCAACGAAGGGGAAGCTTGCCCGGCAGCCTAGCAGGCCTGCCGGGCAATGACTGCCCCGACGGACGTCAGTCCAGCCCGCTGACTTCCAGCTCCTTCGGATACTCCACGCTGAACTTGAAGGTGGTGCTGCGTTTCTCGCCCGGCTTCAGTTGCCAGTCCCACAGCAGCTTGCCGTCGTCCTCGCGGGTGGCGGACTGGTCTTCGGGCGCCAGCAGGGCCACCTTGATCTGCTCGTTGCGCGAGACCGGCAACTGGTCCTTGAACTGCAGGCGCTGCTCCGTCTTGTGGTTGTTCTGCGCGTCGATGCGGAACTCGTAGGTGACGCGCTTGCGGCCGCCGGTGAGGCCGGTGTAGTCGGTGTAGCGGTTGACCAGCTTGCGTTTGATCGACATCGCCTCGTCGCCGCCCAGGGCCAGCTCGAAGGTCTCGCCCGGCATCACTGCGCGCAGCTGGCCACTGGCGACGAAGGTGTTGCCCAGGTAGGTGTTGAGTGTGCCCGGCAGCAGCGGATAGTCGCTGGCGTTGCGGGTGTCGGCCTGCAGGTAGGCGGCTTCGCGCAGCGACGGCGTGGCCAGGTAGCGGAAGGTCGCCGGTAGCTTGAACTGGGCGATGGAGACCTTCTGCGAGCTGCCGTCGCTGTTCAGTGTGGCACGGGTCGGGATATGGAAGGAGGCGCTGGTGGTGGCGCCGCTGACTTCGGCGACGGCCACCGGCATCTCTTCCAGCGAACCGGCAACGGCCATCTCGTCGGCGGCGAAGCGCTGGGCCTTCTTCGCCTCCAGCGCCATCATCGGCGCGGCTGGCGCCGGGGCGGGGCGGGCGGCCATCACCGTGCGCGGGTCGAAGGTATCGACGAACCACGGCGAGAGTGCCGGTACGCTGCTGCCCAGATTGGGGCGGGCGGTGGACAGAGTGAGGTCGACGTCGGTCCAGTCTTCGCCGCTGCTCTGCCGGACGATGCCCTGGTAGGTCATTTCGATCTGCTCTTCGCCATCGCGCAGGCGGGCGTCGTAGGCCGGGCGCCAGGAGGCGTCATAGAGCGTGTAGCTGAGCTGCAGTTGGACCTGCGCGGGCTTCTCCAGCGCTACGCGCAGGATCGCGCGCTTGTAGTGGGTGCCGTCGCCAGCCAGGTGGCTGCGCTGGTTCTCCAGCTCCTGCTTGCGCTGCTGCAACTCCTCGCCCTGCTGGTCGAGCTTGCGCTGCTCGTCGAGGATGCGGCCGAGGTTGCCCTCGCTCATCTGCAGCAGGTTCTTCAGTTCGTCGATGCTCGGCAGTGCCTGGTTCTTGCCCGGCTTGGTGCTGCTGGCCTGGATGTCGGCGAGAAACTGCTTCTGGTTCTCCAGCACGCTGCCTCGGTCGCTGATCTCACGCTCCTGCCGCTCGATGTCGCGCAGTTGTGCGTCCAGTTGTTGCAAGCGGTTGTCCGCGGAGGGCGGCGACACCTGCGGCGCGCTGCTGACATCGAGCAGGGTCGCGGCGGCGCTGGCGCTGAGCGAGGCCTGCAGGCTGTTGTCGTCGATGCGCAGGGGCAACTGCTCCAGGGCGATTTCATGCTGGCCGGCAGGTAATTGCAGGGTGGCGGTGCGGGTGACGATGGCGCGGTCGGTGTAGACGGTGACCGCGCTGATTCGGCTGTCGGCCACCTGCGGTGCGGCCAGCAGCGAAGGGCTGGCCAGCGCGCCGGCCATGGCGAGGATCAGTGGGTGGAATCGAAAGGGCATGTGCTCACCTCGCGGCCTGGAAGGCGGCCGGCACTGCGGAACGCCACCACGGCGTCCGTCCATGCAGCGTGTGACGAAGAGGGCGGTGGAAACGGGTTGAGCACGGGGGAGGTCATGCCGTCATGGACGACGAGCGGTCATCGGCAGTCAGCGTTGGGTGGCGTCGTCCGCTCGAGGAAACAGCGGGTTTCCGCAGCGCGAGCAGAACGCCGCCTCGGCCTCGTGGCTGGCCTTGGCGCAGGCGGGGCAAGGCTTGTCCAGCGCGCCCGCTGGGCGTTCCTGGCGCATGGCGTTGTGCAGTTCGGCGCTGAAGATGCCGGTGGGTACGGCGATGATCGAGTAGCCGGTGAGCATCACCAGGCTGGCGATGGCCTGGCCCAGCGGCGTCTTCGGCGTGATGTCGCCGAAGCCCACGGTGGTGAGGGTGACGATGGCCCAGTAGATACCGCGCGGGATGCTGGTGAAGCCGTGCTCAGGGCCTTCGACCACGTACATGAGCGAGCCGAACACCGTCACCAGGCTCATCACCGAGACGAAGAACACCGTGATCTTCTGCCGGCTGCCGCGCAGCGCGGTGAGCAGGAAGTCGGCCTGGCGCAGGTACTGGCGCAGCTTGAGGATGCGGAAGATGCGCAGCACGCGGATCACCCGCACCGCCAGCAGGTACTGCGCGTCGGGATAGAAGATGGCGATCACTCCCGGCAGCACTGCCAGCAGGTCGACCAGCCCGTAGAAGCTCAGCGCGTAGCGCAGCGGTTTGGGCGAGCAGTACAGGCGCAGCAGGTATTCGATGAGGAAGAGGCCGTTGATCACCCACTCGATGTCGCTGAGCAGGCCGCCGTAGGCGTGGCTGATGTCGTCGACGCTGTCGAGGATCACTACCAGCAGGCTGGCGAGGATGACTATCAGCAGCGCACTGTCGAAGCGCCGGCCGGCAATGGTGTCGGACTGGAAGATGACGACGTAGAGACGCTGGCGCCAGCTGGGGGAGTCGGCCATGGGGGAATCCACGGAAGGGATTCAGACACCTTAGCCGAGATGCACCGGGGCGGCCGCAGCCGCCCCGGTTCACATCCGGGAAAGCAGGTTCAGGCGCGCTCGCCTTCCTGCGGCTCGTCCACGTCGCCTTCGGCGATGCACGCCGCGGCGGTGAACAGCACGTCGGTGGAGGAGTTCAGCGCGGTCTCGGCCGAATCCTGGAGGATGCCGATGATGAAGCCGACCGCCACCACCTGCATCGCCACTTCGCTGGAGATGCCGAACAGGCCGCAGGCCAGCGGGATCAGCAGCAGCGAGCCGCCGGCCACGCCGGAGGCGCCACAGGCGCAGACCGAGGCGACCACGCTGAGCAGGATGGCGGTGGGCAGGTCCACGGCTATCCCCAGGGTGTGCACCGCTGCCAGGGTCAGCACGCTGATGGTGATCGCTGCACCGGCCATGTTGATGGTCGCGCCCAGCGGGATCGACACCGAGTAGGTGTCCTCGTGCAGGCCCAGGCGTTCACAGAGTTGCAGGTTGACCGGGATGTTGGCCGCCGAGCTGCGGGTGAAGAAAGCGGTGATGCCGCTCTCGCGCAGGCACAGCAGGACCAGCGGGTAGGGGTTGCGGCGGATCTTGGCGAAGACGATCAGCGGGTTGACCACCAGCGCCACGAACAGCATGCAGCCCAGCAGCACGGCCAGCAGGTGCAGGTAGCCCAGCAGTGCGTCGAAGCCGGATTCGGCGATGGTGCCGGCCACCAGGCCGAAGATGCCCAGCGGGGCGAAGGCGATCACCACGCGGACGATCAGGGTCACGCCGCCCGCCATGTCATCGAGCAGGTCGCGGGTGCTCTGGCGCGCGTGGCGCAGGGCGATGCCCAGACCGATGGCCCAGGCCAGGATGGCGATGAAGTCCGCCTCCAGCAGCGCCTTCACCGGGTTGGTGGTGACACTGAACAGCAGCGAGCGCATGACTTCGCCGATACCGCCGGGCGGCGCCAGTTCGCTGGTGGGGGCGCTGAGCACCAGGGTCGAGGGGAAGGTGAAGCTGGCGATCACCGCGACCACGGCAGCCGAGAAGGTGCCAATCAGGTACAGCAGCAGGATCGGCCGGATGTGGGTGCGCTGGCCTTGCTTGTGGTTGGCGATGGAGGCCATCACCAGCACCAGGACGAGCACTGGCGCCACGGCCTTCAGGGCGGAAATGAACAGCTTGCCGAGCAGGCTGACCGCCGCCGCGCCCTGCGGCCAGAGTACGGCGAGGGCGATGCCGCAGAGCATGCCGATGAAGATCCGCAGGACCAGGCTGGTGCCCTTGAGGCGCTGCAGGAGGGTGGGAGTTGGAAGCGTCATGACGTCTTTCGCTGCTGGAAGTGGGATCGCCCCGGCGGGCCGGGTGCGAAAGGTCGCGGATTATGCCGTCTGATGCCGGGAAATGCGCGGTTACCCGTCGATTGATCGGTCAGGCTTTGCTTCGGCAGGTGTCAGGTCGCAGTCTGGACGGGCGCGAGCGGACCGGCATTGATCCATGCCGGTCGCGTCGGCAATTCCCGAGGAACCAGCCGGCGGGTCAGCCGAGGTCGGCGAAGGCTTCCGGGTCCAGGTCGATGCCGGCGACCCGCTGTACGGCGCCGCGCATGGTCACCTGGAAGTCGTCTTCGACGCGGATTTTCAGCAGACCGCCGGCCAGGTGCAGGTCGATGTGCCCGTCACACAGGCCGAGCCGGCGCGCCACCGCAGCGGCGGCGCAGCTGCTGGTGCCCGAGGACAGCGTGTAGCCGGCGCCGCGCTCCCAGATTTCCACGCGCAGCGCATCGCGGGATAGCCACTGGACGAACTGCACGTTGGTGCGGCGGGGGAACAGCGGGTGGTTTTCCAGCAGCGGGCCGAGGCGGCAGGCCAGCTCGCGGCTGGTCTGTTCGACGAACACCACGCAGTGCGGGTTGCCCATGGAGACGGCGTTGATCCTCAGCGCCACGCCGTCGACTTCCAGCGCAAAGTCCAGCGCCTCGGGAGCATCGATCTGCACCGGGATCTTCGCGCAGGCGAACTCGGCGCGGCCCATGGACACCTCCACGGTGCGGCCCTCGTCGGACACCTGGCTGGTGACGGTGCCGCCGGCGGTGACGATGTCGAACGGCTGCCCGGCGACCAGCCCGCAGTCCCACAGGTAGCGGGAGAAGATGCGCAGGCCGTTGCCGCTTTTCTCCGCCTCGGAGCCGTCGGGGTTGAGGATGCGCAGGCCGAAGGCGGCGTCGCTGTGGCTCGCCACCAGGATGCCGTCGGAGCCGATGCCGTGGTGGCGGTCGCAGACGCGGCCGATCTGCGCAGCGGTCAGGGCAAAAGGTGCGTCGCTGGCATAGACGAGGTAGTCGTTGCCCAGGGCCTGGTATTTCACGAAGTTCATCGATGCGATCCGTCGCCGGAAGAAGGCTCCTGACTATACACGCGGGCCGCTGTTTTCCCTTCGCGGATCGTGCAGCAGCGCTTCCAGCGCGCGCTGGCCGAGGATCACCAGCCAGCAGGCGAGGATGAACGGCGCGGTGAACGCGGGCAGGCCGACGAGGGCGAAGCCGGGTTGTAGCAGCACCGCCAGGACGATGCCGCACAGCGGCGCCAGCGGGCTGCGGAAACGCAGCGACAGGGCGATACCGGCCAGCGCGCCGTTCAGGCCGAGCAGGCCGGCCTGCGCTGAGGCTGTCGGCAGGTCGAACAGCGGCGCCATGGCCAGCGCACCGGCGGCGCCGGCCAGTGCCCAGAACGCGGCGCGACGCTCCACCAGCAGCAGGCTGAGTGCGATGGTCAGGCCGGCCAGTGGTTCACCGAGGAAGATCACTTCGCCGAAGCCCAGTGCGGTCGAATCCAGCAGCGGATTGGCAGCGCCGCAGGACAGGCAGGCGACGCCGCTGGCCGGCGCGAAACCGAGCGCCTTGCCCAGCGCCACCGAGACCCAGCCCAGCAGCACGAAGGCCGAGGTGTAGGCCGGCAGGCCGAAGCGCCGGCGCGACTGGCGCAGCAGCACGGCCTGCACGGCGACGCTGGTGAGGATGGCGGCAACGGTCAGCATCACCAGCCCCAGCGACCACTGGAACTGGAAGGGCAGCAGCAGGCCGATGAGGATCGGGTTGTAGTCGTGCAGGCCGGCGTCGATGTCCGCCTGCGGCTCGCGCACGAAGCGCGCGGTGAGCGGGCCGAGCAGTGCGCCGAGCAGGGCACCGGGCAGCAGTTGCGGCGCGGACCAGGCGATGGTCAGCAGCAGGATCAGGCCGAAGCGGGCGTCGGCCTGCAGGTAGATCTGGCCGAAGCCGATCAGGCGGTTGGGGAGGAGCCGTTTCTGCGAGAAGAGGGTCAGGGGCATCTTGGTTCTGGGCAGTTGAAAGTGACTCCGCAGCGCCTCGTTGGGTGTGGGGCATCGAGGCCCCATCGGCGGGCGCTGCGTGAGAATCTTGTGACGCCGCCATACGGGGCTGCGCCACGGGTCTGGAAAAAGAAAAGAGGCTGCCGGCGGGATCACCGCAGGCAACCTCGAAATTCCATGGCCAGCATTGGGAGTTGCTGCGTGGGGGCCATGGACCGACAAGCATTCGGTACTCATGTTGCTGGTGCGCAAGCACTCAGAACAAAGGTCAATCCCGGACGGACGGGGACGCGGCCCCGTATTCCCGGCCCCGTCCGTCCGGGAGTGACTCGGTGCGGAGGCACGCGCTTGGGCGTGGCTCCTGAACTCGGTTGCCCTCTCCCGCGAAGGGGAAAGGGGCTTTCACGCTTACGCCTGCAATGCCGGCGCCACGGTCTCGATGCGCAGCATGTTGGTGCTGCCCGGCTGGCCGAAGGGCACGCCGGCGGTGATCACCACGGTGTCGCCACGGCGCGCCATGCGCTGGGCCAGGGCGATGTCCAGGGCGGTGGAGCAGATCTCGTCGACGTGGGCGAGCTGCGCGTTGACCACCGAGTGGACGCCCCAAGCCACGGTCAGGCGGCGGGCGGATTTGAGTTGCGGGGTCAGGCTGAGGATCGGCGCCTTGGGCCGCTCGCGGGAGGCGCGCAGGGTCGAAGCGCCGGACTCGGTGTAGTTCACCAGCACCGCCACCGGCAGGATGCGGCTGATCCGGCGGATCGCGCAGCTGATGGCGTCAGAGACGGTGGCGTCCGGTTCCGGGCGGTTGATTTCCAGCGTGGCCTGGTAGTCCGGTTCGGCTTCGACCTGGCGAATGATCTTCGCCATCATCTCCACCGCTTCACGCGGGTACTGGCCCGAGGCGCTCTCGGCGCTGAGCATCACGCAGTCGGCGCCTTCGCTGACGGCGTTGGCGACGTCGGTCACCTCGGCGCGGGTCGGCGCCGGGGAGAAACGCATGGATTCGAGCATTTGGGTTGCGACCACCACCGGGCGGCCGAGCTGGCGGCAGACCTGGATGATGCGCTTCTGGATGCCCGGTACGCTCTCGGCCGGCATCTCCACGCCCAGGTCGCCACGGGCAACCATGATCGCGTCGGACAGCCTGGCGATGGCTTCGATGGACTGCACCGCCGAGGGCTTCTCGATCTTGGCCATGAGGAAGGCCTTGTCGCCGATCAGCTCGCGAGCTTCCTCGATGTCTTCGGGGCGTTGCACGAAGGACAGGGCCACCCAGTCCACGCCCAGCTCCAGGCCGAAAGCCAGGTCGCGGCGATCCTTGGCGGTCAGCGGGCTGAGCTTGAGCACCGCTTCGGGGACGTTGACGCCCTTGCGGTCGGACAGCTCGCCGCTGTTCATCACGCGGGTCTCGATGGCGTCGCTATGGGCGTTGAGTACCTGCAGGCGAATCTTGCCGTCGTCCAGCAGCAGGCTCATGCCCGGCTCCAGCGCCTGGATGATTTCCGGGTGGGGCAGGGTGACGCGCTTGTCGTCGCCCGGTGCGTCGTTCAGGTCGAGGGTGAAGGTCTGGCCCTTCTGCAGCTGGACCGCACCGTCGGCGAAACGACCCACGCGCAGCTTCGGCCCTTGCAGGTCCATGAGGATGCCGATGGGGTAGTTCAGTTCGGCTTCCACTTCGCGCACCCAGGCGAAACGCTGGGCGTGGTCGTCGTATTCGCCGTGGCTGAAGTTCAGGCGGAACAGGTTGGCGCCGGCTTCCACCAGGGCGCGGATGTCGTCGCGGCTTTTGATCGCCGGGCCCAGGGTGGCGAGGATCTTTACTTTTTTATCCGGAGTCATTTGTCGTTCTCGAGGACCAGGATGGCGCGGAAGTCGTTGACGTTGGTGCGGGTCGGCCTGGTGATCACCAGGTCGCCCAGTTCAGCGAAGAAGCCGTAGCCGTTGTTGTTGTCGAGTTCGTGCAGCGGATTCAGGCCGGCCTTGAGGGCGCGGCTGTAGCTGCACGGGCTCATCAGGGCACCGGCGTTGCTTTCCATGCCGTCGATGCCGTCGGTGTCCCCCGCCAGGGCCCAGATGTTCGGTTCGCCCTTGAGGTCGGCGGTGAGGCTGAGGAGAAACTCTGCATTGCGTCCGCCACGGCCGTTGCCGCGCACGGTCACGGTGGTCTCGCCACCGGAAAGGATCAGGCACGGCGCCTTCAGCGGCTGGCCATGCTTGCGGATCTGCCGGGCGATACCGGCGTGGACCTTGGCGACCTCGCGGGATTCGCCCTCCAGGTCGCCGAGGATCAGCGTCGGGATGCCGGCGGCTTCGGCCTTGGCAGCTACCGCGTCAATGGAGTGCTGAGGCGTGGCGATGAGCTTGAAGTGGCTGCGCGACAGGCATTCGTCGCCGGGTTTGACGGTCTCCGAACGCGGGTCTTCCAGCCAGGCGCGCACGTTCGCCGGGATGTCGATGGCATAACGCTTGAGGATGGCCAGGGCATCGGCGGAAGTGGTCGGGTCGCCCACGGTCGGGCCGGAGGCAATCACCGTGGCCTCGTCGCCGGGCACGTCGGAAATCGCATAGGTGTACACGCTGGCCGGCCAGCAGGCGCGGGCCAGGCGGCCGCCCTTGATGGCCGAGAGGTGCTTGCGCACGCAGTTCATTTCGCTGATGGCGGCGCCGGATTTCAGCAGCGCCTTGTTCACGCTGCGCTTGTCGTCGAGGCTGATACCTTCGGCCGGCAGGGCGAGCAGGGCGGAGCCGCCGCCGGAGAGCAGGAAGATCACCCGGTCGTTCTCGGACAGGCCGCTGATCAGTTCCAGCACGCGACGGGCGACGCGTTCGCCGGCGTCGTCCGGCACCGGGTGTGAGGCTTCCACCACCTCGATGCTGCGGCACTCGGCGCCATAGCCATAAGGCGCCACCACCAGACCCTGGACGTCACCATTCCAGTGCTTCTCGGCGACTTCAGCCATGGCTCCGGCGGCCTTGCCGGCGCCAATGACGATGGTGCGGCCGCCCTTGTCGGTGGGCAGGTGCTGCGCCAGTACCTGGGCCGGATGCGCGGCGGCAATGGCGGTGTCGAACAGCTCGCGCAGGAAGGCGCGTGGGTCGAGGCTCATGACAGGCTCCGATGATTCTTGTTGTGGTGTTCCATGGCTCAGGCTTCTGTCTTGCAGAAGGCTCAGCGATGGAATCGAACATCCCGGCCGGCGAGGCCGTATTCCCTACGGCCGGGTGTTCGAGTCGCTTTGCAGCGTGGCGGGCGAGGCCACTCCCATAACTTCGCCCGTCACTTTGCTCTGTCTGGCGGATAACGCCGCTGGCGTTATGCGCCCTACGTTGGAGTCCCGCGTAGGGCGCATAAAGCGGAACGCTTTATCCGCCGAGACACTGGCGCAGATTCTCAGTCCTTGCGGATGGAGAAGTTGGCCATGTGCTCCAGGCCCTTGATCAGGCCGGAGTGGTCCCAGTTGCTGCCGCCGATGGCCGCGCAGGTGCTGAACACCTGTTGGGCGTTGGCGGTGTTGGGCAGGTTCAGGCCCAGTTCGCGAGCACCGGCCAGGGCCAGGTTGAGGTCCTTCTGGTGCAGGCTGATGCGGAAGCCCGGATCGAAGGTGCCCTTGACCATGCGGTCGCCGTGCACTTCGAGAATGCGCGAGGAGGCGAAGCCGCCCATCAGGGCTTCACGTACCTTGGCCGGGTCGGCGCCATTCTTCGCGGCGAACAGCAGGGCTTCGGCAACAGCCTGGATGTTCAGGGCGACGATGATCTGGTTGGCCACCTTGGCAGTCTGGCCATCGCCATTGCCGCCGACGCGGGTGATGTTCTTGCCCATGGCCTGGAACAGCGGCAGGGCGCGTTCGAAGGTGTTCGGGCAGCCGCCGACCATGATGCTCAGGGAAGCAGCCTTGGCGCCGACTTCACCGCCGGAGACCGGGGCGTCCAGGTACTGCGCGCCGGTGGTCTTGATCTTCTCGGCGAAGGTCTTGGTGGCGGTGGGGGAGATCGAACTCATGTCGATCACCACCTTGTTCGGGCCCACGCCTTCGGCGATGCCGTCCTTGCGGAACAGCACGTCTTCGACCTGCGGGGTGTCCGGGACCATCACGATGATGAACTCGGCTTCCTGGGCGACTTCCTTGGGGTTGGCCAGGCCGATGGCGCCGGCTTCGACCAGGGCCGCCGGGGCTGCGTCGTGGTGGGTGGAAACGAAGATCTGGTGACCGGCTTTCTGCAGGTTCTGCGCCATGGGCAGGCCCATGATGCCGGTGCCGATGAATCCGATTTTGGCCATGAGGAGTTCTCCTGGTTGTTCTTGTTAGGCTGGCTGGCGCAGTGCGTACCCACCGCGCCGGCCGGCGAATCAGATGACGTTGTGGCTTTTGAGCCAGCCGAGGCCGGCTTCGGTGGTGGTCTTGGGCTTGTATTCGCAGCCGATCCAGCCGCGGTAGCCGATGCGGTCCAGGTGATCGAACAGGAAGCGGTAGTTGATCTCGCCGGTGCCCGGCTCGTGGCGGCCGGGGTTGTCGGCCAGTTGCACGTGGTTGATCGAGGCGAGGTTCTTCTCGATGGTCCGCGCCAGGTCACCTTCCATGATCTGCATGTGGTAGATGTCGTACTGCAGGAACAGGTTGGCGCTGCCGACCTTCTCGCGGATGTCCTGGGCCTGCTTGGTGGTCTGCAGGTAGAAGCCGGGAATGTCGAGGGTGTTGATCATTTCCATGACCAGCTTGATGCCCGCGGCTTCGAGCTTGCCCGCCGCGTACTCCAGGTTGTTCAGGAAGGTGTTCTCGATGGTCGCGCAGTCGTGGCCCTGCGGGCGGATGCCGGCCAGGCAGTTGACCTGGGTGTTGCCCAGCACCTTGGCGTAGGCGACGGCCTTGTCGACGCCGGCGCGGAATTCCTCGACGCGGTCCGGGTGGCAGGCGATGCCGCGCTCGCCTTTTGACCAGTCGCCGGCCGGCAGGTTGAACAGCACTTGTTCGAGCTTGTTGGCGTCCAGGCGGGCCTTGATCACCTCGGCCTCGACGTCATACGGAAAGAGGTACTCGACACCGCTGAAACCGGCGCGCGCGGCGGCTTCGAAGCGGTCGAGGAAGTCCACCTCGGTGAACAGCATGGACAGGTTGGCGCAGAAACGGGGCATGGGGTCACTCCTGTTGAACGGGTGGTGCGTGGCGCTCGGCTTCCTGATGAAAGAGAGCAGGGGGTGGGGGACTCTCCGCCAGGAAATATCCACCCCCTGCTCCTCCCCGAAGGGAGGAGTCGTTCGGATCTATCAGTCCAGCAGCGAGATGGCGGTCGGCGCATCAACGCCTTTCAGGGCCAGCTCTTCGAACTCGTTGACCGCGTTGATCTCGGTACCCATGGAGATGTTGGTGACGCGCTCCAGGATGACCTCGACCACCACCGGTACACGGTGCTGCTGCATCAGCTCGCGAGCCTGGGCGAAGGCGGCGCCGATCTGGTTCGGGTCGAATACGCGGATCGCCTTGCAACCCAGACCTTCCACCACCGCGACGTGGTCCACACCGTAGCCGTTGAGCTCCGGAGCGTTGACATTGTCGAAGGCCAGCTGCACGCAGTAGTCGATCTCGAAGCCGCGCTGCGCCTGACGGATCAGGCCGAGGTAGGAGTTGTTCACCAGCACGTGGATATACGGCAGGTTGAACTGCGCACCGGCGGCCAGTTCTTCGATCATGAACTGGAAGTCATAGTCGCCCGACAGCGCGACGACCTGACGGCTCGGGTCGGCCTTGACCACACCCAGCGCTGCCGGAATGGTCCAGCCCAGCGGGCCGGCCTGGCCGCAGTTGATCCAGTGGCGCGGCTTGTAGACGTGCAGGAACTGCGCGCCGGCGATCTGCGACAGACCGATGGTGCTGACGTAGCAGGTGTCCTTGCCGAAGAACTCGTTCATCTCTTCGTAGACGCGCTGCGGCTTGACCGGCACGTTGTCGAAGTGGGTCTTGCGCTGCATCGTGCGCTTGCGTTCGCGGCAGGCTTCGACCCAGGCGCTGCGGTCCTTCAGCTTGCCGGCAGCTTTCCACTCGCGGGCTACTTCGAGGAACACGTCGAGGGCGGAACCAGCGTCGGAAACGATGCCCAGGTCGGGGGTGAACACACGGCCGATCTGGGTCGGTTCGATGTCCACATGGACGAACTTGCGGCCAGCGGTATAGACGTCGACCGAACCGGTGTGACGGTTGGCCCAGCGGTTGCCGATGCCCAGCACCATGTCCGATTCCAGAACGGTGGCGTTGCCGTAGCGGTGCGAAGTCTGCAGGCCGCACATACCGGCCATCAGCGGGTGGTCGTCGGGGATGGTGCCCCAGCCCATCAGGGTCGGGACGACCGGCACGCCGGTCAGCTCGGCGAATTCCACCAGCTTGTCGGAGGCGTCGGCGTTGATGATGCCGCCGCCGGCGCAGATCAGCGGACGCTCGGCGTCATTGAACAGGGCCAGGGCTTTCTCGGCCTGGGCACGAGTGGCCTTGGGCTTGTTCACCGGCAGCGGTTCGTAGGCGTCGATGTCGAATTCGATCTCGGCCATCTGCACGTCGAAGGGCAGGTCGATCAGCACCGGGCCGGGACGGCCGCTGCGCATTTCGAAGAAGGCCTTCTGGAAGGCGTAGGGCACCTGGCCCGGCTCCAGCACGGTGGTCGCCCACTTGGTGACCGGCTTGACGATGCTGGTGATGTCCACGGCCTGGAAGTCTTCCTTGTGCATGCGCGCACGGGGAGCCTGGCCGGTGATGCAGAGAATCGGGATGGAGTCGGCGGAAGCCGAGTACAGGCCGGTGACCATGTCGGTGCCGGCGGGGCCGGAGGTGCCGATGCACACGCCGATGTTGCCGGCGTTGGTGCGGGTGTAGCCCTCGGCCATGTGCGAGGCGCCTTCCACGTGGCGGGCCAGGACGTGATCGATGCCACCGAGTTTCTTCATGGCCGCATACATGGGGTTGATGGCGGCGCCCGGTACGCCGAAGGCGGTATCCACGCCTTCGCGACGCATGACGAGTACGGCAGCCTCGATTGCTCTCATTCTGGCCATATTTTGTTCCTCGGTTCTTATACTGATTGTGTACAAAAGTTGAGGCGATTCTAGGCAGGCAATTCGACGAAGGTCAAGACGGGTTGTATACGAGGGACTGAGTGGTCATTTTTCGCTGTAGGCCTTGTATTCCGGGGATTTCGAGAAAAAGCTGAACGCTGGGTCAAACTGTCGTTTGAAAAAATGTATACAAAAATAGATGTGGATTGTCCTTTTCAGTTGCTTTGGTTGAGACCTTCGGCTACTAGATTGCGTACAGATTTCTGATGCGCGTGTGCGCAGCATTCACCTCTGCGCATGGCGTGGCCCCGGCTTGTCGACCTTGAACCGCCTTATCAACTTGAAGAGGAAAACCTCATGAGCACCCTGAGTCTGGAAACCGCACTGGACATCACCCGTCACGCCCTGGTCGCCAGCCGCGAGCTGTCCACCGCTCCGCTGACCATCGCCGTGCTGGATGCCGGCGGGCACCTGTTGAGCCTGCAGCGCGAGGACGGCGCGAGCATGCTTCGTCCGCAGATCGCCATCGGCAAGGCGTGGGGCGCGGTGGCGCTGGGCAAGTCGTCGCGCGTGCTGGCGGCGGACGCTCAGCAGCGGCCGTCGTTCATCGCCGCGGTGAACACCCTGGCGCAAGGCAATGTGGTGCCCGCGCCCGGCGGCGTGCTGATCCGCAATTCGGCCAATGAAGTGATTGGTGCCATCGGCATCAGCGGCGACGTCTCGGACATCGACGAGCAATGCGCGATCCGTGGCGTGCAGGCACTGGGCCTGGTCGCTGACGCGGGCTGATCGAAGAAGGGCAGCGCGCGCGGCTCATCGCGCGCCTCGCTCCTACGCGTTTCCGGGGCATCCGTAGGATGGGTGGAGCGAAGCGATACCCATGCAGCAGCGGTTGATAACCGTCAGATCGACAACGGCCGCAAACGCCCCTGCGGCTTGTGTTCGGCGCCATTGTCCGGCGCGGTGCCGCGCAGCACCAGGCGGGTGATAGTCTCGGTGGCCGCTTCGAAGTCTGCCTCGCTGAGGCTGGTCTTGCCGGTGACCATGGAGATCTGCCAGTCGAAGTCGGCGTAGGTCTGGGTCGCCGCCCAGATGGTGAACAGCAGGTGATGCGGGTCCACCGGCGCCAGCAGGCCGCGGTCGATCCAGCTCTGCAGGCAGGCGATGTTGCGCTGTGCCTGGGCGTTCAACTCATCCAGGTATTCCCTGGGCAGGTGCGGCGCACCGTGCATCAGCTCGCTGGCGAACACCTTGGAGGCGTGCGGCAGCTCCTGGGAAATCTTCACCTTGGAACGGATGTAGGCGCGCAGCGCCTCGCTCGGTTCGTCATCCTCGCGGAACGGCGCGGAGGCCTGCAGCAGCGGCTCCACCACGCTTTCCAGCACGCAGCGGTAGAGGTTTTCCTTGGACTGGAAGTAGTAGTAGACGTTGGGCTTGGGCAGCCCGGCGCGAGCGGCGATGTCGCTGGTCTTGGTCGCCGCGAAACCCTTTTCGGCGAATTCTTCGCTGGCGGCGCGAAGGATGAGGCGACGGTTACGCTCGCGGATGCTGGTCATTGGCTGGTCTTCTTTTCTTTTATTGCTGTTATAGCTGTTGTCACCGAGCCGGGCATGGTAGCACCGGGCTCTTGAGCCCCTCAACTCGGCCCCGTTGCGGGTACTTGCGTGCAATTTCCTGACTCGCGGGTCGGTTTTGTGTGTACAGCGACGGCGTTCTAAGGTATTTCTAGCGCACTTTCGTTCGGCACCTGCCATCCGGAACCCCCCATGTCCGATTCCCAGTTGGTCGACCCCTTCGGTCGACGCATTACCTACCTGCGCCTGTCGGTCACCGACCGCTGCGACTTCCGCTGCACCTACTGCATGAGCGAAGACATGCAGTTCCTGCCGCGCGACCAGGTATTGAGCCTGGAGGAACTCGAAGCCGTCGCCGACGCCTTCATCGGCCTGGGCGTGAAGCGCATCCGCATCACCGGCGGCGAGCCGCTGGTGCGCAAGGGCCTGACCGGTCTGCTGGCAAGACTGGGCGCACGTTCGGAGCTGGACGATCTCTCCATCACCACCAACGGCTCGCAACTGCGTGAGCGTGCAGCAGAGCTGCGCGCGGCCGGCGTGCGTCGGCTGAATATCAGCCTCGACTCGCTGCGCCGCGAACGCTTCGCCGCCTTCACCCGCTCCGACAAGCTGGAGCAGGTGCTCGACGGAATCGACGCCGCCCGCGAGGCCGGCTTCGAGCGCATCAAGCTCAATGCCGTGGTGCAGAAGGGCCGCAACGACGACGAAGTCTGCGACCTGGTGGCTTTCGCCCTGGAGAAGGGTATCGACATCAGCTTCATTGAGGAGATGCCGCTGGGCAGCGTCAGCAGCCACGAGCGCAAGCAGACTCTGTGCAGCAGCGACGAAGTCCGTGCGCAGCTCGCCGAGCGCTGGCAACTGTTGCCGACGCCGGAGCGCAGTGGTGGCCCGTCGCGTTACTACCGCATCGACGGCTACGCCAGCCGCATCGGCTTCATTTCCCCGCACAGTCACAACTTCTGCGGCGACTGCAACCGGGTGCGGGTGACCGCCGAAGGCAAGCTGGTGCTCTGCCTGGGTCACGAGGGCGCGCTGGACCTGCGCCAACTGCTGCGCGAGCACCCCGGCGACGGCGCGCGCCTGCGCGAAGCGCTGATGCAGGCGCTGCAGCTCAAGCCCGAACGCCATCATTTCGAAGCCGACCAGCAGGTGCAGGTGTTGCGCTTCATGAGCATGACCGGCGGCTGAGTCCGCCACGGCGGGCGCCCGGCCCGCCGGACAGAACAAAAACAACAGGCAACAAGGAGAGTCGTTTGAAGCTCAAGGCATTCTGCTGCGCGCTCGCCAGCATTTTTTCCAGCGGTGTTTCAAGTGCCGCCATGGCGCAGACCTACGTCGTCGGCGTCGAGAACCTGGCGTTCGCCCCCCATTACAGCACCGATGCGCAGGGCAGTTACCAGGGCTTCGCCCGCGAGGTGCTGGACCTGTTCGCCAGTACCAGCGGCATCACCCTGGAATATCGCCCGCTGCCGGTGGATGAGTTGCTGCCGGCGCTGCTGTCGGGCCAGATCGATCTCAAGTACCCGGACAACCCGAACTGGGCGCCCGAGCAGAAAGCCGGGAAAACCCTGCGCTACAGTCAGCCGGTGACCGAGTACGTCGACGGCGTGCTGGTGGCGCCGGAGCGGCTGGGGCAAGGCGTTGGCTCCTTGAAGCGGCTGGCGCTGGTGGACGGCTGGACGCCGCGTGGCTACGAGCAGTCGGTGCAGGCCGGGCAGATTGCCCTCACGCCCAGCGCCGACCTCAAGCAGATGATCCATGCCGCGCTGAAGAAGCAGGCCGATGGCGTCTACTTCAACGTGGTGGTCGCCACTTTCTACCTGGACAACATCCGTGCGAAGCCGGGGGCACTGGTGTTCGATCCTTCACTGCCACACACGCGCAGCGCCTTCCACCTGTCCACGGTGAAGCAGGGCGAGCTGATCGAGCGCTTCGACCGCTTCCTCGTCGACCATTCCAGGGAGGTGGCCGTGCTCAAGGCCAAGTACGGCGTCGAGGCTAGCCTGGATTCCGAGCACCTGGGCGTCGAGCAGTGGAAAGTGGATTTCCTCGAGCGCCAGAAAGCGAAACAGAAGTCGCCGTGAGCCGCCTTCTTCCCTAGAATCGCCGCTGCCGTTTGCGCGCCAGCCGTAGGGAGGATGAAGTGCGCCGCGCTTTGTTCATCTGCAGCCGCAATCGCCTGCGCAGTCCCACCGCCGAAACCGTCTTCGCCAGCTGGCCGGAGGTCGAGACCGACTCCGCCGGGCTGGCGCCGGATGCGGAAGTCCTGCTGAGCGCCGAGCAACTGGAGTGGGCCGACCTGGTCTTCGTCATGGAGCGCTGCCATCGGCAGGCACTGCTGCGCCGCTTCCCCGTGGCGATGCGCGGCAAGCGTCTGGTGTGCCTGGATATCCCTGACGATTACGTCTATCTGCAGCCCGAGCTGGTACTCCTGCTGGAGCGCAAGGTCGGACCTCTCCTGCGGCAGGAGAGTGCATGAGCGAGCTCCATATTCCCCTGCGCGAAGGCACGCTGGTCTGCCCCGGTTTCCGCATCCAGGCCCAGCCCGAACCCTCGCTGGCCATCGACGGCGATCTGCTCTGGGCGCTGGAGCAGCCGCAGTGGTGCCCGCTGGCCGTGTCGCTCGAGGAGCGTGACGGCGCACAGTGGATCACGCCGCTGCCGCTGGCCCAGCAGGTCGGATTCGACCCGCAGCGGGTGATCGGCTGGCGCGACGAGCCGGTGCGTATCGAGCAGCCCGAAGGCGTCGAGGATGCCGAGGCCGCCATCCACTGGTGGCGTGGCGGCACGGTCGACGATGTGCGCGGGCGCATCAGCCACCATCCCTGGGGGCGCCTGCTGCGTCTCGAAGGTCCGGGCATCGGCCCGGAGCACATCCTCTTTCCCCGTGGCCATGCCTGCATCTACCTGGGGCATCTGGACGCCGACTGGCGCCAAATACGCTTCGAACTCTTTTCCTGAGCCGGCATCACACTAGATAGCGGCCCTGCGGTTGCCGCCGATATGGCGGGAGCGTCATGGTCGGTTGTCTCGCGTGCGAGCGGCCTGCACCTCCTGCCCAGTGCATGCAGTCCATGATGAGGTGACCCAGAATGACCATAACAAGACGGGTAAAGAGCCTTGCAGCAGTCCTGGTGTTCGCGCAGTTGGGTGTCGTTGCGGAAGTCCCGTTGGCTCAGGCCGCCATGGTTGGCACCGGCGAAGTGCTGCAGGCACAGCAGCAACAGGTCGACCGCGAACAGTTATTGAAAATGCTCGATGACCAGGGCGTGCAGAAAAAACTGCAGTCCATGGGCGTCGAGCGCAGCAAGGTCGAGCAGCGCATCAAGAGCCTGTCCAATGATGAGCTGGCGCAGTTCAACCAGCAACTGGACGAGGCCCCCGCTGGCGGCATCATCGGCATCATCCTGTTGTTCCTGCTGATCTTCGTGATCACCGACCTGCTCTGTATCACCCACATCTTCACCTTTGTGAGGTGCCAGCGTTGAGACGCTGGGCCATGGCCGTCGCGTTTGCGGCGGCCGTGGCACTCGGCGGCTGCTCGCAGTCGCCGACGTTGCCAGCCAGCGTGGAGGCGTTGCCGGAGCGAGTGGAACTGAGTGATGTGCAGTTCTTCCCGCAGCAGGAGTTCCAGTGCGGCCCGGCCGCGCTGGCGACCATGCTTAACCAGCGCGGCGTGCGGGTGACGCCGCGCGAACTGAAGGATCGGGTGTTCATCCCCGGACGCGAGGGTAGCCTGCAGGTGGAACTGGTGGCGGCGGCGCGGGAGCAGGGCATGCTGGTCTATCCGCTCAAGCCGCGCCTGGAGAACATCCTGACCGAAGTGGCGGCGGGCAATCCGGTGCTGATCCTGCAGAATCAGGGGCTGGACTGGCTGTCTGTCTGGCACTTCGCGGTGGTGGTCGGCTTCGATCGCAATCGGCACGAACTGATCCTCCGCTCGGGCATCACCGAGCGCCTGGTGATCGACTTCACCGCCTTCGACGTGACCTGGAAGCGCAGCCAGCGCTGGGCTGTGCTGACCGTGCCGGCGGATCGGCTACCGGCGACGGCGGAGCCGACGGCCTGGTTGAGGGCGGCCCACGATCTGGAGGAAACCGGTCAGCCGGCATTGGCGGAGCAGGCCTACCGCACCGCGACCAGGGCCTGGCCGCAGGAGTCGCTCGGCTGGTTCGCCCTGGCCAATGCGCGCTACAGCGACGGAAATCTCGGCGATGCCGAGGATGCGCTGCGCCACAGCGTCGGCGCGAAGCCGGGGTTTGCGGCGGGCTGGTTCAACCTGGCCAACGTATTGGGCGAGCGTGGTTGTCCGCAGCAGGCTGGCGCAGCGGCGAGTTGTGCGCGGCACCTCGCGCCGGACGATGCGCGCTTCTCGCAGAAGATCGGCAGTACGGCCGCGGCAGGTGGCAGTTGCCAGGCGGTTCCGGCCTGCCCGGCGAACTGAGGCGCGAAGGTTTCTGGAACCGAAGCGGGAAGGGCACAGCCTAAACCTGCAATGTCCCAGCGAGGTGCTTGGCATGGCCAGCGAAAAACCACCGGCACGCGGCGGCGCGCGTGCCAAGGAGAGCGCGTCGACTGCCAAGAAGGCGGCGCCTCGCAATCCTTCCCGCAGCTCGAAAGCCGGAAGTGACACGGCCGACGATCTCTCCGCCGAGGAGCGCCGCAAGGTCGAGAAAAGCCAGCCGCCCCGCGCGCTGGTGCTGCATGAAGTCATCCGCCTGCAGGGCAATCATGAACTGGACCGCACCCTGGCGGCGCTCTGGTGGTCGGCGCTGGCGGCCGGGCTGACCATCGGCCTGTCGCTGATGGCCATGGGGTTGTTCCGTGCTCGGCTGCCGGATCACGACATGGCGGTGATCACCACCAGCCTGGGTTATCCGGTGGGCTTCCTGGCGATCATTCTCGCGCGCCAGCAGCTGTTCACCGAGAACACCCTGACGGCAGTGCTGCCGGTGATGAGCGAACCAACGCTGGAAAAGTTCGGCCAGTTGCTGCGGCTGTGGTCGGTGGTCTTGGCGGGCAATGTCGTCGGCGCGCTGCTGTTCGCCTACGGCATGCTGCATCTGCCGATCTTCGACACGAAGGCCGACCAGGCCTTCCTCGACATCGGCCGCGAGGTGATGGAGAACGACCACTGGCAGATGTTCTCCAAGGGCATCGTTTCCGGCTGGATGATCGCCACCATGGTCTGGCTGGTGCCGGCGGCGGAAAACGCCAAGGTGTGGATCATCTTCCTGGTTACCTACCTGATGGCGTTGGGCAGCTTCAGCCACATCGTGGTTGGCGCCTGCGAGGTGGGTTACCTGATGTTTGCCGGCGAAGTTGGGCTGGCGGCGTTCGTCGTCGATTTCGCCTTGCCGACGCTGGTGGGCAATATCGTCGGCGGCAGCCTGATCTTCGCTTTGATGAGCCATGCCCAGGTGCGCAGCGATACTTCGCCGCCGGAGAAGTCCCCGAAAAGAAAAACGGCGCCCTGAGGCGCCGTTTTTTCGTGCGGTGAGAAGCGAGGCGTCAGATGCCCAGCTTGTCGCGCATGGTGTAGTACCAGGCGCCGATCGCGGAGAACGGAACCTGGAACATGCGGCCGCCCGGGAAGGGGTAGTGCGGCAGGGTGGCGAAGGCGTCGAAACGCTCGGCCTGGCCGCGCAGCACTTCGGCCAGCAGCTTGCCCGCGAGGTGGGTGTAGGTCACACCGTGGCCCGAGCAGCCCTGGGAGTAGTAGATGTTGTCGCCGATGCGACCAACCTGCGGCAGGCGCGAGAGGGTCAGCAGGAAGTTGCCGGTCCAGGCGAAGTCGATCTTCACGTCCTTCAGCTGCGGGAACACCTTGAGCATCTTCGGACGAATGATCGCTTCGATGTTCGACGGGTCGCGTGCACCGTAGACCACGCCACCGCCGAAGATCAGGCGGTTGTCGCCGGTCAGACGGTAGTAGTCGAGCAGGTAGTTGCAGTCCTCGACGCAGTAGTCGGTCGGCAGCAGGGACTTGGCCAGGTCGGCGCTCAGCGGCTCGGTGGTGATCACCTGGGTACCGCACGGCATGGACTTGGAAGCCAGCTCTGGCACCAGGCCGCCGAGATAGGCGTTACCGGCTACCACGATGAACTTGGCCTTCACACGACCCTTCGGGGTGTGCACGACCGGGTTGGCGCCGCGGTCAATCTTCACGGCAGGGGACTGCTCGTGGATCACGCCGCCGAGCGACTCGACGGCGGCGGCTTCGCCCAGGGCGAGGTTCAGCGGGTGGATGTGGCCGCCGCTCATGTCGAGCATGCCGCCGACATAGCTGTCGGTGCCGACGACTTCACGGATGCGCTTGGCGTCCATCAGTTCCAGCTGGGTATGGCCGAAGCGCTCCCACAGCTTCTTCTGCGACTCCAGGTGGCCCATCTGCTTGGCGCTGAGGGCAGCGAACACGCCACCGTCCTTCAGGTCGCACTGGATGTTGTACTTGGCGATGCGCTCGCGAATGATTCGGCCGCCTTCGAAGGCCATGTCGCCCAGCAGTTTGGCCTGCTTGGCGCCGACGGTGCGTTCGATGACGTCGATGTCGCGGCTATAGCTGTTGACGATCTGACCGCCGTTGCGGCCCGAGGCACCGAAGCCAACCTTGGCGGCTTCCAGTACGGTGACCTTGAAACCGTTTTCCAGCAGGAACAGGGCGGTCGACAGGCCGGTGTAGCCTGCGCCGATCACGCAGACATCGGTTTCCACCTCGCCTTGCAGTTCAGGACGGGCCGGGACCGGGTTGGCCGAAGCTGCGTAATAGGAGGAGGGGTAGGAGGTGTGCGGCATAATGCACCTGTGTTTGTTATTTTTTACGAGATGTGCGGATGCTACCTGAGTCGAATCAGACCGGCTAGTGCCCGTGCAAAATAATTTACGGACGGTCGAACATAAAAAAATTCACTTTTTCAGTGGCTTAGCTGAAAAAAGTGCTTGACGCTCTAAAACGATCGCGTAGAATGCGCCCCACACGACAGGCACATAGCTCAGTTGGTTAGAGCACCACCTTGACATGGTGGGGGTCGTTGGTTCGAGTCCAATTGTGCCTACCAAACATAATCGCTTCGGCGATTTCAGAAAGGGCGATCCGAAAGGGTCGCCCTTTTTGTTTTGCGCGTTTCTTTTCTGAGTCGGGAAGCGCCTGCATGCTCCGTTGCTTCGGCTTGGCGCGCCTGCTGCTTCTGATTTGGGTTGGTACGGCTTGGCGGAGCTTCTGTCTGTTCGCTTGGCAAGCCTTCCTTATATAGAGAGCCTGAATTCATTCGCGTGCAGTTCGTGTGTGTGCCCGTGCTGCTCTTCGGCAGTAGGAGTGTGGGGCGAGGGTTAAAGGTGCCGGCCCTAGTTCATGGCGTTCCTGCGTTCGCTGGAGGCTTCGTACTGTCGGCACTTCTGTTCGGCGTTGGCGGACGCCTGATCGGGAGTCTGGTTGCCGTGGTAGCCGAAGCGCACGAAGTACCTGACGATCACCTGCGTATCAGCGTCAAGCTTGGCGCTACCCTCGTGAATGGCTGCGATGGCCTGCTGTTCGGTTTTCCCCTCGTTTCGGTACAGCGCTCCCGCACGTGCAAACAAGCCGATGCCGGTGCAGAAGTCAGACGCTTGAGCGCTGCTGGCGAGGGTCATGAGCAGGAGCATCGCTGTGAGCTTGTTCATTTGGCCTCACTGAGCCTGCAATTTGGTTCTGCCTGTCAGTATGGAGTCTGCTGCGGTCTTCTGCTCGTCCGGCGGGGCTCATCTTCAGGGGGATCGGGCGGGGCGGGTCGTAAACAAAAAACGCCCGATGCTGTGCATCGGGCGTCGTCTTATCGGTGGTTTTCAAAGCCGGGGCCGCCGCCGTGACCGCCACCTCCATGGTTGCTTCCGCCTCCTGGGCCGCCGCCCGGGCCGCCGAAGGGTGGGAAGAACGGCCAGCAGCCGGAGAGCAATACTAAGGTGGTGAGCAGAGCGGCTTTGGTCAGCTTGGACAACATCGAGACACCATGAGGCGGGAAAAAACGGCGCAAAGTAGACCCGCAGGCGGCGCGGGTGTCTCGAAGAATTTGGTATCGGCAAGGTAAGTATTGTGTCGGCGCCGATGCATGACCGGCGGCGATGGAAGGGATTGTGCCGGCGGCACTAACGAGAAGCCCCGCACCTGGAGAGAGCGGGGCTTCAAGACGGCAACTCAGGGGATTGCGAGCTGGCCGGTCCTTCGGCTGCACTGTGGACTGTAGCTCCGGCCTGGCGTCCTTCCAGTGGTTGGCTCGTCAGGTGTCGTCAGTGGCACTTGGCGCTGGATGGGCGGTTCGGTAGGGTCGCCCTTCCGTTGGTTCTCCGAAGGGCGGCTGGCCCGCGAAATGACAGGGGAGCCTGCTATGGTGTCCGTTGAGGTGTGCCCGGAGGTGGTGATGAGCGGTCTGCGATCCTGGTTGTTGCTCAGCGTGTTGTGGGTGCCGCTACCGGCGTTGGCGGAAATGCAGGTGATCTGGCCGCAGGGTTGGGAAGTTTCGCGCTCGCCAATGGATGCGGCAGCTGATGCGCCCGTGGTTCGTCAGCGTGGGGTGCGCATGGCGGAGGATGGCTCCCAGGACCTGATCATGGAGGTTACCCGCAGTCGACTTGGCTCTGCCGCCCAGGTCAGTGTCGAGAATGTTATCGTCGAGATGCGCAAGGCGCTCCAGAAGGACTTCATGCGCCAGGGGTTCCAGGCAGCGTGCAGCAAGCCTCTGGATGCAAAGCTGGGTGGGCTGGCGGGGCTGGAAGTGCATTGCGGCATCAGCCAGAACGGCACCGAGGTGCTCAAGCAGACCGTTCAGGTCGCATTGGGTGATGGGGCGGCGTACTCGCTGACCTATGCGGCACCATCGGAGCGCTATGCGGCACTGATGGCGGAGATCGAAGCGGTGAAGGCGGGCATCAGTCTGAATTGAGGTGCTGCCTCTATAGGAGAGGCAGAAAAGCAAAAGCCCCGCTCATGCGGGGCTTTTTTCGTTTTCAGGCTCAGGCAGCGATAGTGGCTTGCACTCGCTGAATCACCGCGCTCAGCGGTGCCTCGCCCTGGTACTGCTGAGGGTAGAGGCGTTCGGTGTGCTTGGCGATGCCATGCTCGTTCACCAGGGTGAAGCTGAAGCCGTGCTTGCGCTTGGCCTGGATGACGCAGTTCAGAGGGGCGAAAGCCGCCGAGAGGGTGCGAATCGCCTCCTGGATTTGCAGGGAGGTTTTCATTGTCTTGTCTTTCCAAATAGGTAACGGTCCTATGACCGTCGAAATCGTCAAAAGCTCCGGGTGCGATCTGAGAATGCAGAAAACGTATGACCGGAATATGGCAGCGATTGGAAACTTGAGGGTCTGTTCGCGTCAGGCTGCGATGTTGGGTGAAAGCAGAGGATCTGACGTGGGGCGCTGATCGCTCGGGCAAATGTTCCTGGCGCGGTTGGCGTGCTCTGGAATCGATGCGGAGGATGCGCTGGCCGTGGCCCTGTAGAGCCCAGCTTCTGCCCTGGATCAGGTAGGGAGTGCTGGGAGGGGCGACCTTGGGTTTGGTGCTCGCTGTCAGCCAGTATAAGGATTTCTTCTAACGATGGCTAGTTTTTATACAGCCGTCTGTCAGAAGTCGCCGAGCGAGGGAGAGATTCCGCGGAGCGGGAGCGCTCCGCGGAACATCAGCATTACTGCAGCCAGGATTCCACGGTATCGCCACCGTATTGTTGTTTCCAGGCTTTCAGGGTCTTGTGGTTGCCGCCCTTGGTCTCGATGGTCTCGCCGTTGTGCGGGTTCTTGTAGACCTTCAGTTGGCGGGTGCGGCGCGGCTGTTGTGCGGCAGCCGGCTCGGTGGAATTCTGCGGGTCGAGAATGTTGATGACGTTGCGCAGGTTCATGCCGTACTGGTCCATCAAGGCTTGCAGTTGATCCTTGAACTCCAGTTCTTTCTTCAGGCCGCCATCGCTCTTGAGTTTCTCGAGCAGGGCGAGTTGTTCCTGGAGTTTGCGCTCGGCTTCGCGGAATTCCGCAAGTTTGGACATCTGGGTGCTCCCGTATGCAGGGTGATTAGTACGGCGCGATTCTGTGTTCTTGTGATTGTTCGCGTCAACTGAATATATGAATTGTTGCGATTGGGAGGCACGCTTTAAATGTTAAGGGCGCATGAAGGGTTGGTCGATTAATTGATCAATGAGGGATAATGCCCAGGCTAAAGGGTGTGGCGGTATTTTTTGTCGATCAATAACCCCTGCGAAATCTGTGTGCTTTATTGTGGTGCGTTGCGTGCGAGTGCTGGATGAATAACGAGATAGTGCAATACCGGGTCAATGATTATGAACTGACGTGCCAGGTCGCCGGGCAGGGCGTGCCGCTGCTGCTTGTGCATGGGTCACTCTGTGACTACCGCTACTGGCAGGGGCAGGTTCAGGCGTTGTCTGCCCGTTATCGTGTGTTGGTGCCCAGCCTGCGCCACTATTTTCCCGAGCAGTGGGATGGCGCGGGGCCGGGTTTTACAACGCAGCAGCATGTCGATGATCTGTTGGCGTTGCTCGATCAGTTGCCCGGTCCGGTTCATCTGCTGGGGCATTCGCGGGGCGGTAATATCTGTCTGCGTGTGGCGCTGGCGGCTCCGCAGAAATTGCTCTCGTTGACGCTCGCCGATCCCGGCGGCGACTTTGCCGATGATGTTTTTGCGGGGGTAAATATCGAAGCGCCAGTATCTCCCGTGGCGCGTAATCAGTTTCGTCAGCAGGCGCTGGAGATGATTCGAGCAGGGGCGGTGGAAGAGGGGCTGCAACTCTTCGTCGATACTGTCAGTGGTGCGGGAGTCTGGTCGCGGTCTTCCCGGCAATTCCGCGAAATGGCGACAGCTAATGCCATGACATTGGTTGGGCAGGTCGCCGATCATCCCGTGCCTATAAGACATGAGCAGATCCTGCAATTGCAGTTGCCGGTATTGCTGATCGGCGGGGCAAAAAGTCCGGAGCCGTTTCCGCGAATCATCCAGGCATTGCAATCGACACTGGTGGATGCGCGCTCGGTGACGATTCCTGGTGCGTCCCACGGCATGAATGTGATCCGCCCTGCGTCGTTCAATCGCAGCGTGTTGGAATTTGTCGAGCAGTACTGAGCGAAGTCAGGCTTGCCGCTCGTCAGCTTCCTTAACTTGCAGTAACATCCCACGCCTTGCCCGCTATCGTTTGCGGGCAGGTTTTCGATTTCTTCCAGTGATCTACGTCCGCGCGCGAATGCGCAGGGTGCCGACAAGGCGCCTGCCACTGTGAGGCAGGCTTACCCGGCGGGCGACGCTTACTGGCACATCCCAACCCATGTGGCCTTTCGTAGGGGTCACCACTAGGAGAGGAGGCGCCATGCCCATCATTACTCTTCCCGACGGTAGTCAGCGTTCCTTCGATCATCCGGTCAGCGTGACCGAGGTGGCGCAATCCATTGGCGCGGGACTGGCGAAAGCCACCCTGGCCGGCAAGGTCAACGGCCGACTGGTCGATGCCTGCGACATCATCGACAGCGACGCGACCCTGCAGATCATTACCCCGAAGGACGAGGACGGGCTGGAAATCATCCGCCACTCCTGCGCTCACCTGGTGGGCCATGCGGTCAAGCAGCTGTACCCGACCGCCAAGATGGTTATCGGCCCGGTGATCGACGAAGGCTTCTATTACGACATCGCCTTCGAGCGCCCCTTCACGCCGGAAGACATGGCTGCGATCGAAAAGCGCATGGCCGAGCTGATCGAGAAGGACTACGACGTCATCAAGAAGATGACGCCGCGTGCCGAAGTCATCGAGACCTTCAAGGCTCGTGGTGAGGAATACAAGTTGCGCCTCATCGACGACATGCCGGACGAGAAGGCCATGGGCCTGTACTTCCACGAGGAGTACGTGGACATGTGCCGCGGCCCGCACGTGCCGAACACTCGTTTCCTGAAGGCCTTCAAGCTGACCAAGATTTCCGGTGCCTACTGGCGTGGCGACTCGAAGAACGAGCAACTGCAGCGCGTCTACGGCACCGCCTGGGCGGACAAGAAGCAACTGGCTGCCTACATCCAGCGCATCGAGGAAGCCGAGAAGCGCGATCACCGTCGCATCGGCAAGCAACTCGACCTCTTCCACCTCCAGGAAGAAGCTCCTGGCATGGTCTTCTGGCACCCGAACGGCTGGACCGTTTACCAGGTGCTCGAGCAGTACATGCGCAAGGTGCAGCGCGACCACGGTTATGTGGAAGTCCGCACCCCGCAGGTCGTCGACCGCATCCTCTGGGAGCGCTCCGGCCACTGGACCAACTACGCCGAGAACATGTTCACCACTTCGTCGGAAAGCCGTGACTTCGCGGTCAAGCCGATGAACTGCCCATGTCACGTGCAGATATTCAATCAGGGCCTGAAATCCTACCGCGACCTACCGCTGCGTCTTGCCGAGTTCGGTGCCTGCCACCGCAACGAGCCGTCCGGCGCGCTGCACGGCATCATGCGCGTGCGTGGCTTCACCCAGGACGACGCCCACATCTTCTGCACCGAAGAACAGGTGAAGAAGGAAGCGGCCGACTTCATCAAGCTGACCCTGCAGGTCTACTCGGACTTCGGCTTCACCGATGTTTCCATGAAGTTGTCCACTCGTCCGGCCAAGCGAGTCGGTTCCGAAGAATTGTGGGACCGCGCCGAAAGTGCGCTGGCCGACGCTCTGAACGAATCCGGCCTGGAGTGGGAATACCAGCCGGGGGAGGGGGCTTTCTACGGTCCGAAGATCGAGTTCACCCTGAAGGACTGCCTCGGCCGTAACTGGCAGTGCGGCACCCTGCAGTACGACCCGAACCTGCCGGAGCGTCTGGATGCCAGCTATATCGCCGAGGATAACAGCCGTACCCGCCCGGTCATGCTACACCGCGCGATCCTAGGCTCCTTCGAGCGCTTCATCGGCATGCTCATCGAGCACTATGCCGGCCTGTTCCCGGCGTGGCTCGCACCGACCCAGGCAGTAGTGATGAATATCACTGACAAGCAGGGCGAATGGGCTGAAGAAGTGGTGCGTCAGCTCGAGCAAGGCGGATTCCGTGCCAAGTCTGACTTGAGAAACGAGAAAATTGGCTTTAAAATCCGCGAGCATACTTTGCTCAAGGTTCCCTATCTGCTGGTTATCGGCGATAGAGAAGTTGAATCGCAGGCCGTCGCCGTACGTACGCGCGAAGGGGCAGACCTCGGCTCGATGCCGGTCGCCCAGTTCGCTGAGCTGCTCGCTCAGGCGGTTTCCCGGCGTGGTCGCCAAGACTCGGAGTAATCATTATTAAGCGTGAAATGAGACAGGATAAGCGGGCTGTCCCGAAACCGCCGATCAACGAGAACATCACCGCCCGTGAGGTTCGCCTGATTGGTGCTGACGGTCAGCAGATTGGTGTGGTCTCCCTCGATGAGGCTCTCCGTCTGGCTGACGAAGCCAAGCTGGACCTGGTGGAAATTTCTGCTGATGCGGTGCCCCCTGTCTGCCGCATCATGGACTACGGCAAGCACCTCTTCGAGAAGAAGAAGCAAGCCGCTGCTGCGAAGAAGAACCAGCACCAGCAACAGATCAAAGAAATCAAGTTTCGTCCAGGGACGGAAGAAGGGGATTACCAGGTAAAACTACGCAACCTGGTACGTTTCCTTAATGAAGGGGACAAGGCCAAGGTATCGCTTCGATTCCGTGGTCGTGAGATGGCCCACCAGGAGCTGGGCATGGAGCTGCTGAAGCGAGTCGAAACCGACCTCGCCGAAGTCGGCACCGTGGAACAGCATCCTAAGCTGGAAGGACGCCAGCTGATGATGGTCATCGCTCCCAAGAAGCGTAAATAACCTCCCGGGCACTGGCAGGCCTGATGGTTATCAGTTGTTAACGAATGCGGAGTACCAAACATGCCAAAGATGAAAACCAAGAGTGGCGCCAAAAAGCGCTTCAAAGTGACTGCTGGTGGCATCAAGCACAAGCACGCTTTCAAGAGCCACATCCTGACCAAAATGACCACCAAGCGTAAGCGTCAGCTGCGCGGCACTTCGATGCTCGCTGCTTCCGACGTTCGCCGTGTAGCGCGCTCCCTGCGTCTGCGTTGATTTCTGGTAGAGGATAAATAAATGGCTCGTGTTAAGCGTGGCGTGATTGCCCGTCGTCGTCACAAAAAGATTCTGAAGCTCGCAAAAGGCTACTACGGCGCGCGTTCGCGCGTGTTCCGTGTTGCCAAACAGGCGGTAATCAAGGCCGGCCAATACGCCTACCGTGACCGTCGTCAGCGCAAGCGTCAGTTCCGCGCCCTGTGGATCGCCCGTATCAACGCTGGTGCTCGTCAGAACGGTCTGTCCTACAGCCGTCTGATCGCTGGCCTGAAAAAGGCGGCCATCGAGATCGACCGTAAAGTCCTGGCCGATCTGGCTGTGAACGAAAAAGCGGCGTTTACCGCGATTGTCGAGAAAGCGAAGGCCAGCCTGGCTTAAGCCCCACGACAGTTACCGGATCTCGGTCCGGACGTAACGTCACCGATAGGGGAAGAGCCTTACCGCTCTTCCCCTATTTTGTATCTGGAGTTGGTACATGGAAAACCTGGACGCGCTGGTCTCGCAGGCCCTGGACGCCGTGCGGAACACCGAAGACGTCAACGCCCTGGAGCAGATCCGGGTTCACTACCTCGGCAAGAAAGGCGAGCTGACCCAGGTCATGAAGACCCTGGGCGACCTGCCGGCCGAAGAGCGCCCCAAGGTCGGTGCGCTGATCAACGTCGCCAAGGAAAAGGTTCAGGATGTGCTGAACGCCCGCAAGGCTGAGCTTGAGGGCGCCGCCCTCGCCGCCAAGCTGGCTGCCGAGCGCATCGACGTGACTCTGCCGGGCCGTGGCCAGTCCTCCGGTGGCCTGCACCCGGTCACCCGCACCAAAGAGCGCATCGAGCAGTGCTTCACCCGCATCGGCTATGAAGTGGCCGAGGGGCCGGAAGTCGAAGACGATTACCACAACTTCGAAGCGCTCAACATTCCGGGCCACCACCCGGCTCGTGCCATGCACGACACCTTCTACTTCAATGCGAACATGCTGCTGCGCACCCATACCTCGCCGGTACAGGTCCGCACCATGGAAAACCAGAAGCCGCCGATTCGCATTGTCTGCCCGGGCCGCGTCTACCGCTGCGACTCCGACCTGACCCACTCGCCCATGTTCCACCAGGTCGAAGGTCTGCTGGTCGATGAAGACGTCAGCTTCGCTGACCTCAAGGGCACCATCGAGGAATTCCTCCGCGCCTTCTTCGAGAAGGAATTCTCAGTCCGCTTCCGTCCGTCCTTCTTCCCCTTCACCGAGCCTTCGGCGGAAGTCGACATCCAGTGCGTGCTCTGCAGCGGCAAGGGTTGCCGCGTCTGCAAGCAGACCGGCTGGCTGGAAGTCATGGGCTGCGGCATGGTCCACCCCGACGTGCTGCGCATGTCGGGCATCGACCCCGAGAAATACCAGGGCTTCGCCTTCGGCATGGGGATCGAGCGCCTGGCCATGCTGCGCTATGGCGTGAACGACTTGCGCCTGTTCTTCGACAACGATCTGCGGTTCCTCGGCCAGTTCCGCTAGCCCGCACGACCGTCAACGCATTTAGGAGAGCAGGATGAAATTCAGTGAACAGTGGCTGCGGAGCTGGGTAAATCCGCAGGTATCGCGCGACGAGCTGGTCGCTCGTCTGTCCATGGCCGGCCTTGAGGTCGACGCCGTGATCCCGGTTGCCGGCCAGTTCAGCGGTGTGGTCGTAGGCGAAGTGCTGTCGACCGAACAGCACCCGGACGCCGACAAGCTGCGCGTCTGCCAGGTCAGCAACGGTTCGGAGACCTTCCAGGTCGTCTGTGGCGCGCCCAATGTGCGCCCGGGCCTGAAGATCCCCTTCGCCATGATCGGCGCCGAACTGCCGGGCGACTTCAAGATCAAGAAAGCCAAGCTGCGCGGCGTTGAATCCAACGGCATGCTCTGCTCGGCCAAAGAGCTGGAAATCAGCGAAGAGAACGCCGGCCTGATGGAGCTCGCCGCAGATGCGCCGGTGGGCGCCAACGTGCGCGACTACCTCGAGCTGGACGACGCCTCCATTGAGATCGGCCTGACCCCGAACCGCGGCGACTGCCTGTCCCTGACCGGCCTCGCTCGCGAAGTCGGCGCGCTGTACAGCGCCGAGGTCAAGCCGGTGGTGGTCAATGCCGTTGCCCCGCGCATCGACGAGGTTCGCAGCATCGAGCTGCTGGCGCCCAAGGCTTGCCCGCGCTACCTCGGCCGCGTTATCCGCAACGTCGACCTGAGCAAGCCGTCCCCCCTTTGGATGGTCGAGCGCCTGCGCCGTTCCGACATCCGCAGCATCGACGCCGCCGTCGACATCACCAACTACGTGATGATCGAACTGGGCCAGCCGATGCACGCTTTCGACCTCGACGAGATCAAAGGTGGCGTGCGCGTGCGCATGGCGGAGGAGGGCGAAAAGCTCGTTCTGCTCGATGGTCAGGAAGTCACCCTGCGTGCCGATACCCTGGTGATCGCCGACCACGAACGCGCCCTGGCCATTGCCGGCGTGATGGGCGGCGAGCACAGCGGCGTCAGCGCCAAGACCCGCGACCTGTTCCTCGAAAGCGCCTTCTTCGACAACATCGCCGTCGCCGGCAAGGCCCGTTCCTACGGCCTGCACACCGATGCCTCGCACCGCTTCGAGCGTGGCGTGGATTCGCAGCTGGCCCGTCGCGCCATGGAGCGCGCCACAGAACTGCTGCTGCAGATCGTTGGCGGCGAAGCTGGCCCGATCGTCGAGCAAGCCAGCGAAGCCGATCTGCCGAAGGTCGCACCGGTCACCCTGCGTGCCGAGCGCGTCACCCAGATGCTGGGCATGACCCTGGAAAACGCCGAGATCGAGCGTCTGCTCACTGCCTTGGAGTTCGACGTCCAGAAGGCCGGTGCCGATGCCTGGACCGTGGGTGTGCCGAGCCATCGCTTCGACGTCTCCATCGAAGTTGACCTGATCGAAGAGCTGGGCCGCCTGTACGGCTACAACCGTCTGCCGGTTCGCTACCCGCAGGCTCGCCTGGCACCGAACACCAAGTCCGAGTCCCAGGCGGAGCTGCCGGCACTGCGCCGCCTGCTGGTCGCGCGCGACTACCAGGAAGCCATCACCTACAGCTTCATCGATCCCAAGCTGTTCCAGCTGTTCCACCCTGGTGTCGAGCCGCTGATGCTGGCCAACCCGATCTCCGCCGACATGGCCGCCATGCGCGCCTCGCTCTGGCCGGGTCTGGTGAAGTCCCTGCAGCACAACCTCAACCGCCAGCAGACCCGCGTGCGTCTGTTCGAAAGCGGCCTGCGCTTCGTCGGCCAGCTGGAAGGTCTGGTGCAGGAAAACATGCTCGCTGGCGTCGTCTGCGGTGCCCGTCAGCCGGAAGGCTGGGCCAACGGCCGCGAGAGCGTCGATTTCTTCGACGTGAAAGCCGACGTCGAGGCGCTGCTGGGTAACGCCGGCGCCCTCGAAGCCTTCACCTTCTCCCCGGCCGAACACCCGGCATTGCATCCGGGGCAGACCGCCAAGATCGAACGCGATGGCGTGCTGGTCGGCTACCTGGGCGCCCTGCACCCGGAGCTGGCCAAGGCGCTGGACCTGGATCGCCCGGTCTACGTCTTCGAGCTGGTACTGGCCGAAGTCGCCAAGGGCCGCCTGCCGAAATTCAGCGAGCTGTCGCGCTTCCCCGAAGTGCGCCGTGACCTCGCGCTGATCGTCGATCTGGATACCCCGGCCGAATTCGTCCTGGCAAATATCCGTGAAACGGCGGGCGAATGGCTGACGGACCTCAGGCTCTTTGACGTCTACCACGGTAAAGGCATTGATCCGCTTAGAAAAAGCTTGGCCGTTGGCTTGACCTGGCAGCATCCATCACGCACTCTTAATGATGACGAGGTGAACGCGACTACGCAGAATATCGTCGCCTCGCTGGAACAAAGGTTCAACGCCACGTTAAGGAAGTAGCGTATGGGGGCTCTGACGAAAGCTGAAATTGCTGAACGTCTGTACGAAGAGCTGGGCCTGAATAAGCGGGAAGCTAAGGAACTGGTGGAGCTCTTCTTTGAAGAGATCCGCCAGGCGCTGGAGCATAACGAACAGGTGAAGTTGTCGGGTTTCGGCAACTTCGATCTGCGCGACAAGCGCCAGCGTCCCGGACGCAACCCGAAGACGGGAGAGGAAATCCCGATCACAGCCCGGCGCGTCGTCACCTTTCGTCCAGGGCAGAAACTGAAGGCCAGGGTTGAAGCTTATGCTGGAACCAAGTCATAACGACGAGTTGCCCCCCATCCCGGGCAAGCGCTATTTCACCATCGGTGAAGTCAGTGACCTTTGCGCGGTGAAGCCGCACGTGCTGCGGTACTGGGAACAGGAGTTCCCGCAACTCAACCCGGTCAAGCGAAGGGGCAACCGGCGCTACTATCAACGCCAGGACGTGCTCATGATTCGCCAGATCCGTGCGCTGCTCTACGATCAGGGCTTCACCATCGGTGGAGCCCGTCAGCGCCTTACCGGCGATGAAGCCCGCGAGGACGCCACCCAGTACAAGCAACTGATCCGGCAGATGATCGCCGAATTGGAAGATGTGCTGCATGTGCTGCGCAAGTAACTGAAAAAAATGAAAAAAGCACTTCTCCAAAGCAAATGCTTGGAGTATAGTGCGAGCCGCTTCTGAGGGAACTTGGAAGCAACGTCGGGGCGTAGCGCAGCCTGGTAGCGCACTTGCATGGGGTGCAAGGGGTCGAGTGTTCGAATCACTCCGTCCCGACCAAAAATCCCTAGAAAATCCAGTCACTTAGCGGTGACTGGATTTTTTTATGCCTGATGCTTTTGTGGCGCTTCTGAATTTTGCCCCACTTTTTGCCCCACTTTTTGCCCCACCCGAGATTTTGGAGTGCTATCTCCCTTCTTTTGATGGTGAGTTGGCCCCTTCAGGCATTGGATGGGGGCGATGCATTTGCTGACTGGCTTGGGGCGAGCTCACAGGGGTAATAGGATTGCTGCGCAGATAGGCAACAACACTCTGCTCTTTGGCGGGGCGGGTGCATCTTCCCCTTTTCTGCTCTTCGCGACAGGCAGCAATCAGCCAGAAGCGGCTCCTCGAGTAAGGTGGCTGAAGCCTTGTCACGAACTGCAGTAACCGGCCAAACCAGGCGATGGACACACTGCTAGCGACTTCGTAATCTCCATGTAGGCCATGTCGCTTTTTCTCCCTGCCCCATGTCGCGTTTCAACCGCGCCTTGCTAGCTGATGAAGGACTGACAGGGCGACAAGGAACGTTATGCGACATAAGTGACGTAAAAAATCACCCAGCATGTGTCGCCTACTTATAGTTAGCCCTAGGTATGCGCATGACAAACAAATACGAAGCCCTAAAACGGTTTGTAATTCTCATGTACGTGCTCTTTACAAGCGCGCTTTTATACGCGATAAGCCTAACCGACATGAGAGGTCTTGATGAGGCTGCATTCTCAAGATTCGCAGTATTCTTTTGGGGCGGCTGTTTCTCATTTCATTACCTAAGCATGCTGCTGCCTGTGCCAGCAAACGAAAGCAACTCAAGTCACTGGAGGAGCCTTGCTGGTCAGTTGGCTATTTTACTAGCAATAATTTCACTTACATTTCTGCTAATACTTGGCGTCGCAAATGTAGTGCTAATACTTAATCTTTCAGTCTGGATATATGTCGGCCTAGCTATATTTATTTTTGGCTCGGGATTAGCCCTATCAATTTCCAATGCAATGGAGTTCCATAAAAAGCTAAATCTTCTACTGGCCTCCAAAGGCTAACAGATGGTTCAAAGTGTTCGCTTCGCTCACTAGGACGGGCTAAAGCCCGCCCCTTAACCAAACCTTAGGAACCTCCTAGGAAAATTTATGCTCGAGCACGTAAATATTGAAGATCTGTACAGAGTCGAAGGCCCGCTACCAAATCATCTGAAAATTGAAGGAGCGCTCTCTTCGCTAGGTGGCCCAGGGTGGGATGGTTTTGGCTTTAAAGTCAGAGTACTAAAAGAGCTTGGCTATGACGTCGATGCAAAAGGTAACACCGACGCAATGAAAATCAGAGCCTACAACGCAGCAGCTGACGCAATTAACAAGCTAGGCTCTAAAATTACCGCCAAGAAACTACTTTCCGAGCTGGGCATTTTCTAACAATACGCTCAAAGCGCAACTTCGTTCGCCGGGACCGGCAAAACCGGCCCCTTAGCTTAATCGTTAGAGGTAGAAATGGAAGCACCTTCTGTACGCAACTCGATTAAAGATTCGGCCAAAGATATTACTTATCATGTAATGGCTTACCGAGCGCTGACCCGTCCAGAATTGGTCCAGGCTGTTGGCTACTACAATTCAACTACAAAGAAAAAGCCAAAGCGCGGCTCTTCTGTAACAGTCATTACAATTATTGGTGCGCACTATTAATTAAAAATTCTTACCGCTCGCTTTGAGCAAACCTCTAACAATTCGCTCGCCGGGACCGGCTAAAGCCGGCCCCTTAGCTTAATCGATAGGTGCATAGAATCATGGCCGAGCCAGACATAAGCGAAGTAGTCACTGAAGCGAAAAAATTCAGACTCAAGTTGGAGTGTTCCAAAAAAGCGAATATCCGGTTAATTACGGAGGATTTTCCGGTCATGAACTGCAAGCTATCTTCCTTGCTGTTTACTTATCATGCCTTGCAAAAATGGCCGTCTATTGTCATATATGGCGTTAGCGGAAGAGCCATCAATCATGGTGGGGATGATGCAATATCCCATTACTGGCTCGAGTACAAAAAAACTGCAATTGACTTAACAGCCGATCAATACAATTTTATTGAAGAAAAATGTCTTAATAATAATATAATTAGAAGTAGGCCATTTAAACCCGTATCCACAGGGCGCATTGGCAGTATGAAAAATTACAAGCTATTCAATATCGTAAGTAGAGATACTTATATCTACGGCCTGCCGGGGTTAGCTGAGGATTTCCTTCATGACCTTCATGCTAGCTATGAGGCTCTAGAAGGCCTGGCAGTATGCATCTAACAAACGGTTCAAGTCGTTCGCTTCGCTCGCTCGGGACCGGCTAAAGTCGGCCACTTAACTAAACGTTAGCCGCTAGGGGTTTCTGTGCCCGACTCATCATTAGCGGAAATTATTACAGCCATCGCAGCCAGCGCAGGCGCGATAACCGCCGCAATAGGAGTTAACACATGGAGATCTGAGCTCAAAGGAAGGGCTGAATTTGATGCTGCAAGAGGCCTGATGCGGTCTGTGTATAAGGCTAGACAATACATTGCATCAGTAAGATCACCTCTAATATTTTCACATGAATTCCCTGTCGAATATAAAGACGCATCGCCAGACAGAACTCCCGAGCAAGAAGAAAATGGCTATGCTCATGTATTCAAAAACGCTGGGAGCCTTTCTCTCCTACGATAGAAGAAATCGAATTAAACATGATCGAGGCAGAGATCTTGCTGGAAAAATATGTAGTCGGCGCAACAAAAGACTTCATGCAGCACATCATAAGACTTCGAGCGTCAATAGAGGCTCTTATCGAAGAAAAATCTAGCCATATTAAGTCCGTCGACAAAGATTTCTCTATGATGCTACGCCGAGATGTCTTCGACACAAAATCAAAAGGAAACGAGCGAAGCTTAAACTTCGAGAGCTCCGTTTTATTGCTTGAGCGTTTAATGGTCAAACATTTGAAGGGCTAACAATGCGCTCAAATCGTTCGTTGGAAGCGCGTTCCGCTACCCCTTAATTTAATCGTTAGGGGCCGATTGAGATCGAAAGTCGCCTGATGTGAGGGGGCCGCTTTTGGCCGATGTCTGCCCGTCACGACGGGCAGACATCGGCCAAAAGGAACCTCGGGTGGGCAAAGGCCGGGCAGGTGGTGGAGGTGGCTCAGCCGTACCGCGTCTGGCTCGCTTGCACCACCCGGTGTGCCGGCACGCGCAGTTGCGTCAGCAGGTATTCGGCGAACTCCAGCGAGAAGGGCTGCAGGGCAATTGCGCGCTCCATGCAGCTCAGCCAGGCGGCGCTGCGGGCTTCGTCGATCGGCCATTGGGCGTGGAAGGACGGGATGGAGATGGAGCCGTATTTTTCACGGAACAGCCTTGGGCCGCCCAGCCAGCCGCTGAGGAAGCAGGTCAGTTTGTCGCGAGACTGTTCCAGGTTTTCCGGGTGCATACGGCGTAGGTCGGCCGCGTCCGGGAGTTCGTCTATCAGCCGGTAGAAGTCGTCGACCAGGCGGCGCAGGCCGTCGATGCCGCCAGCGGCTTGGTAGGAGGTATCGCCTGTGCCGAAGGGGAGGGTGCTGCTCACGGACGGGGCTCGCTGAAGTCTGGGAACCGCATCTTACTCGGCGCACCAGCGGATGATCAGTTGGCATTTCGTCGCGTTCCGTGAGGAACTTGGGGGCATGCCGTGCCGTTGGCGTTCACCTGAAAGATGCGCGCCGGGCGCCCTCCTCGCGAGTCACCTAGTCAGAGCCTGCGGAGACACTGAGGTGTTCGCCCGCCTTGCCGTCAGGTCAATGTTGAGCGGAAAAAGGCTGCAGTCTCTGCGTCTGTGCAGTAGACGTAACAGCCTTTCAGGCCCCTGGTCATGAGCGTCCGATAGGTATTCTTGATGATCAGATCAGTTTCTCGCCGGGCAAATTCAGGATTGGCCTTGCTCAGCTTCTTGTACCCGCGGATGGACTTATCGTGCTGGTCGCGTTTCTCGGGAGCTGTGATGACTTGTCCGTTACGTACGATGAGGTCGGGACCAATGATCACGCCGATGTAGTCCACTTCCAGGCCCTGACAGGTATGGATGCATCCCACCTGCTCGATGGAGCGGTCGGCAATGATCCATAGGCTACCGTCTTGGCTTAGGTTCCATTGCCGTCGGTAATCGCCAATGACGATGTCATCGGCTGATGGATCTTTCTTGCTGCGCCAAGGCCAGCAGTACCCCGCTACTACTCGAGCCTTGTTATGGGCATTCTGGGCTTCGATGGCCTCATGCAGCGCCTGAGGACTATCGAACACCTGGAAGTCGTAGTCGTGTGGGTCGAGGCGATCATTGGCGGTCGGCCGAATGTCCAGCACGTTATCGAGCCACGCAAGATAGCCATCCGAGCCGCTGCAGCGGAACTGTGATGCCAAGCTGTACCCTTCGACCACTGCTCCCTTGGCTTCTGCAAAATGCCGTATAGCCTGCTTGCTGCCGATGTCGCTCAACGTTACGCGTTGGTCTTCATCGATGAAGAAGACCGTGCACTTGGACGCCCCGATTAGCTCCTTGATTTGGTTCTCACCCAGGTTGGCATACAAGCCACTCTTTTCATTCAGGCGGTGCGCCTCATCCACGATGAGAACATCGAAGAGGTTTGGCTCGGCATCGATGAACGAGCCGGAGCCGGTGAACATGTGTGAGAACTTCGTGCGGGTGAGTGTGCCCACCAGTTTGGTCTCGTAGACCCGTCGTGGTGCTGCATTCTTCGAGACGTACTTGCCGACCAACCCGAGTGAAGTCAGCTTCACGAGGAGATTCAGCGCCAAGACGGTTTTGCCTGTCCCTGGTCCGCCTTCGATGATGAGTACCCTTGGCTGCTCGGCCGAGGAGGACTTTGCAGCTGCGAGCGCTGCTTCATAGACCTCCTTCTGGTCATCGATAAGGACAAACTCCGGATTGCCCTTCAGTAAACCCGTAAGGGAGTCGGCCAGGGCTTTCGACGGACGAATCCTGCCATTGGCCAGTTCGTACAGTACGGCTTTGTTGTCGCCGGAGTGGATGTACCTGCGAATGAAGGCTCTGAGCTGCTCGAGTTCGTCTTTTCCCTTGAGGAAGAGGGGGGCCTTGTCGATGTAGGGCTGGTAGTGAGGCGCATCAATGACGCCGTCACGGGCGTAATTGTGCAGGTAGGCGCATGGGCGAAGCGCGATGCTCCGTTCATAGACCGCTTCGTTGAAGCCTTCGAGCAGAGAGGCGTATGACCAGGCTTGGTAGGACGGATGGACTGTCTCGTTCAAGCCCTTGCCAAGCGCAGTGACGACGATCGCATCCTTCTCCGACAGCTTTGAGGAACTCCACTGCTTGAGTTCAACGAGGACTGCATTCTTCTCGCCTGCTTCGCCATGGCCGGTCAGCGTGAAATCGATTCGCTTGGACGATTGCGGCAGGTGTAGCTCGATTGCGAGGCCGGTGTCATTCGGTACCGCCTCATCACGTAGGACCTTGGCCATGTACCCCAGCGAGCCTTTCCAGGAAGCAACTTCAGAGCGGCCGACCCCCTTGCCCGTTTTCGCCGTGTAGTGGGCGAGAATCACATCCTCGATATCGTCGTTGTCACTGTCGTGGAGGAATTGCTGCTTGGTGGCTTCGTAGACGATCACGCTCTCTTCCCTGAACCTGTTTTCAAAGCTGGTCGTATTTCTTGCTAGTGCCGTGGGCCTTGCTGACGGGGTATTTCTCCCCGTTGAGTTTCAGCTTTTGTTTGACGGCAGCGTTGAGGTCCACACCCAGCACGTCCGCCAGCCTGACCAGGTACATCAAGACGTCTGCCAGCTCTTCTCTGATGGCTTGACTGTGCTCTGGGTGGTTGGCCGCCGATCGCGAATCCTCTTCGCTCATCCACTGAAATATCTCCGTCAGCTCGCCGGTCTCGCCGGTCAGGGCCATGACGAGGTTCTTCGGGGAGTGGAATTGATGCCAGTTCCGAGCGCTTGCGAACTCTTCAAGCGCCTCGGCAAGAGGGGATACATCGACGAGAGGTTCCAAGGGATGCAAAGCCTCCAGATAGGGTTTGGCGATCAGCTCGTCTGTCTGAAATGACTTGCCGAACATTCTGAAAGACAGATTGTAAGGCTTTCCATCGTGGATGCGGCAATGCTCCGCGTCTTGAAGCCAGTCTCAGGCCTGTTGCAGGATCTATTTTCCTGCAATGGATGTAGTCGCCAATGACATTGCTTACGCAACTAACAGACCGAGTTGCAGTACAAGAAGCCATTTACGAGTTCGTAGCCTTGGGCAGGACGGTCTCCCCACTCGTTATGGATTCGATAAGTCACGTGACTACCGGGGGCGGGATCCTCGGACGGGTGCGGGCTACGACTTCAAGGCGATTGCCTGCGTTGCGTCCGGCAAGCAGTACCCAGACCTCAGAGCGGTTCTCAGGTGGCGAAGCAACGGTAGTACCTGCCCTCACTGCGCTTGGCTGCAGCATCATCCGCATAGGTGAAAACTGGACTGAAGACGAAGTGGTCGCGATGGTTGTGAACTACCTCGAGGTGCTCCACGCACAGTCTCAGGGGGGCTTACAGCACGCACACATGGCGGGCTTGCGCAAGCAGGAGTCAGTTTGACTCTGACTGACGATGCCTGATTCCTTCCTTTCAGCTTGTCGTAATACAGAGAATGATGACATCAGATCCGCATGGAGCAATCGTATCGGTCTGATGGTCATGTCGCTGATGGCGCGTACCGCCTGATCGATGATCGGTCGCGTTCAAAGCGTAGGAGGCCACGATAGGCACTCCGGTTGTTCAAGCCATCTACCTCGTTCCCCTGTGCTTCGGTGCATGAGGATGTAGAACATCCCGCGAGAGGTGGGCTATCTCAGCTGCCAACGGCTGTGTCTCAACTTTATAGCGCCCGATCAAAGCTTTCGAAGGTTCAGTCGCTGTGCAAATCCTGTGATCTGTAATCGCTCTATCTTCAAGACAAGCATGTGAAACTGTGGTAGAGCTGTGAAAGAAAATTTCCAATGGCGGCGGTCGGTCGCGAGGAAAAGAGCAAAGGGTCTGCTAAGAAAATATCTCGGTCTTACCATCAGACGAATGGTGCGCGTATTAGGGGTCGTATAGTTGGCTGGTCTTTAAGTTGGTTTTAGATTGCTCGTCCATGATGGTTTTTCCTGAGGTCTGTCGATCCGCTGACTTGAATTTGAGACTGGAGATTGTTTGATTTTTAAATTGTGTTTATGTGCGTGATGTATGATTTTCTCGGCTATTTTGTCTTGTTTCTGTTTGATTTTACTCTGCGATTTGCTTATTTATTCTGTTTATTAGTTCAAGCACTGTTGTTGGGATGCTTTTGGAGTTTTTATTTTTAGTTTCTGGGCTTTCTGGGCTTTTGGTTTTTAGTTTTTGTCTGTTTGCATGTCTCGTTATGTCTGATTTTCTTAAAGGGCGACTTTTGATAGGGCGTGGATCTAGAATATTTAGTATGTCTACAAGTAATTCTTTTATTTCTTCATTGTTCAGTATGACTTTTTCTATTTCTGATTTGTGGGATTCTTTTCCTCGAAGGGTGTTAAGTTCTCGTTCTATTTTCTTTATTTTATTGAGGGCCTTTTGTGTGATTTTTTGAGATTTTGACACTCTCTCTTTTAATTCTTTTTTCTGGCTTTCTAGGGTTTTTGATTTTTGTTTAAGTGATTCTTCGGACTTTAGTATTTCATTGGCTAATTTTATTAGGGTTTTGTGATTCTTATTTTGAGAGGGAAGGTTTTGCTCTGCAGGTTTTATGTCTCCAGCGCTTGATCTTTCCTCCGCACTCCTGCTTTTCCTTGTCCTATAGGCAGCCTTTAACTGTCTAAGGGAATTTCTTCCTGAGTCGCTTTTCTCGAGTTGTACTCCCGCTCTAATAAGTCGATCTAAATCTACAGGCCCATGGAGAGATATTTCCCCTTTTTCATGCAGGTAGTTTTGTACCCAGGCGATATCGGATTCCGCATGAAGATTTTTTGGTGCCCATACTGAGAATGATTCTATTTCCCTAGCCATGCCGTCTGTCCATTTTGTTGCGTTACGGTAACGTTACGCTATGGATTTTTGAGGTTCAAGTGCGGTATAGGGGGTAAAATCTAAAAAAAGGGGGGGTATTGCATGGGCGAGAGGCTGCTGACTGCGCCGATAGCTGGCGTTGGGGCTGAGGCGAAGTACTTCCTCATTGCGTTCATCTATCGCTTTGGCGCTACACGCTGGGTGGAGATGCCAGTGAGTGAGTTGGCTTCGTCCTTGAAGGTGACCGCTGGGGCGGTATCCAGGGCCCGCAAAGCGTTGATTGAACACCAATGCCTTGAATGCCACAAGGCTCCTACTGGAGGGAGGCCCACTCTCGGGCTGAAGGTGGGCCGGGGGCTGGCCAGCAAACTTGGTGACCTCAGCACTTCGGCATCCCATCATGGGCCCGTTCTGCGCCACCTTTTCAGCGGTGCGATCTATCGTGACTATGAGGCCAACCGAACGCCGATATCATCGAATGAGCTTCTGAGACCGCAACTCCGCCTATTGCTCGCAACGCTATTCGCTCATGCCAATGAACTGGGACTGGTAGATAACCTCGGGCTCGCTCAACTCCGACAGTTATTGGGGGCGGACGAGGAGAAGGTCGACAGGTGGCTGAAGGAACTCCTACAGCTTGGCTTCATTCGCCGAAAGATAGCGGGGCTCTCGGACTCGCTCTATGCCGATACGAAAGTGACCAGCAGCTATATCCTGAACCTGAACCATCCAGGGCTTGCTTCGGCGGGCTGCAGCAGCCCAGTTGTAGCTTTTTATGGTGAGGCAATGCGCTCTGAGGAGAGCCGCCATGGTTTTGCGGAGCGATTTGCGCGGGTGCAAGGGGCGTTTCAGGGCCTAGGCCGCACTTATGAAATGCTTGTCTGGAAGATCTATCAAGGTGTAAGCCTGCTTCTTTCGAATCACTGGAGCGTCTTGGGTGAGTCCGTCCGTCTCCCCCAAATTGATGGTCTAGAGAAAATCATGACTGAAAGCCTCCATGCGTCGGGTAAAGATGATTCCTCGCTTGAGGTCATGGTTACTGAAATGTGCTGGTGGGCTTTCCATTTGGCTTCGCGGGTTAAGAATCGAATAGCGGGGGATAGCGCTTTTGCGAGCTTGGTAGGGCGGAGGGTGCTTGCGTTCCCTGCCAAAAATAGAGACACGGATGATTCGATGACCTTGGTTTTTGCTCAAGAGCCCAAGGGAGAAGGTCCTGAATGTATAGTTTCTTTAAGCGGCACCAAGGGGCACGTCGAGATCTGGACGAAAGAGTCTGACCTTTCTCGAGAGCAGCTTTCCAAGCATGGCTTGGTCTCCTTTGTGGCAGAGAGTACGGCTGGTTAAATTTTATGAACGTTGCCCATCCTCTGGACCAATACAGGAGCACCGTCCATGTCCATGAGGATCATCAGTTTGAAAGAGGTCATGGACCTCACCAGTCTTGCTCGCTCGACTATCTATAAGTACATCGCTCTCGGCACGTTCCCGCTTCCGTTATCTGTGGGGGAGCGTTGCGTTCGCTGGCTGGAGAGCGAAGTGCACGAATGGATCCTTGAGCGGATCGCTGAGCGTGATGAGAAACTCCAGGCTGTAGGTAAGCATTAATGGCGATAGAGCTACCCGATGACCAGGGAGTCCCTGGTCATCGGGTATCTCTGCCGTCTGCTTAGGTTAGTGCTCTTTCTCAGATAACTCCCAGTTACCTGCTCTGTGATTTTTCCCGGCTACGCTTGGTGTTCTTCGTCTGGATGCTCGATGGCGCTTGTTGTTTGGCGATCAGGGCGGTGTGGTTTATTGATATAGCTACTAACTATCTCTAACCATCTATCTAATCCATACACCTACTCCATCTCCAATAACCTATCTCTAATCCACCCACCTCTCTCCAGTCATGGCTAGCTACTACCCGGAACCTAGCTACCCATCTCTCCAGTTTAAAAATACCCACTCCGTACTTGGTATGCCTTAAACCAACCAGGTACGCACCATGACCAATCAAACAGCCAAACACCTCTCTCAATCTGACATCGCTATCCAGATCGAACGACTCGTGAACGCAGTGATCCGTCATGACTGTCCTGCATTCAGGATCAGCTACGACGCACAGGGGGATGAGGTCATCGAGAGAACCAGGCTCTCTCGGTACTTCGATCACGTTCGGCAGATGTATCACCTGGTGCATGACGAGACGTACGCCTTGAGTGAACACCTGCTCGCATTCAAGGAGGCGTGCTACGACATCGGCATTGAGTTCGGGATGTTCGGGATGACGTGCATGGACGAGAGCGAGGGAGGGCTCCTGTCAGAGGCCCAGACCTACAACTGGCTCGTGGAGAGGATCCGGGAGCACGTACAGACCAAGTGGTTCAAGCGTGGGAAGAATGACCGTACTTACCGGGAGAAGGGGAATCGGCAGACAGTGACTGAATACGTGGAACGGGTACTGGATAGCCGTTCACGCACTGTAGTGGTGAGGGTGAATCTGTACTACCGGGAGGCTGTACGTAATCGCCTGAAGGTAGAGGACGTCTTCGAGGATCTGGACAGGCTGATCCGGGCTCGGGAATACGATCCGGTTTTCCAGCACGAGACGGGCTACATCTGCGCTGTGGAGCAGGGCGCGGACATGGGCTACCACATCCACGCAGCGTTCTTCTTCGATGGTCGGGAGGTGCGCAGTGACTATGCCAAGGCTGAGGCCATCGGTGGGCTGTGGAGGAAGATCACCGTGGGTTGGGGGTACTTCCACAGTTGCAACCACGAGAAAGAAAAGTATGAGGATGACCGTGGGGTAGGGATGTTCAGCCGTAAGGACGCAGTTGGTAGGCGCAATGTGATCAAGGCCTGCCACTACCTGATAGAGGATGGCCAATCGTTACGGGTGAAGCCAGTGGGGGCAAGGACGTTCCGGGTTGGCCGCATCCTTCGCGATTACTAAGCCCTAACCCATGAGTCGCCCGGCAAGATTCGAAGTTTTCAGCCCTTTTCACACTGCCCGTGGAAATGGGATAGAACTCCGCGCAATGTGATGCCCTTTGGCTTGTACATGGCTGTCGAGTGACGCCCTTACTGACCTAGAGTACCGCCTTTATGCCGACGCTATCTCCATCGGTGCCATGCTGGCCACCAGTAGACGCGTATCCCCATCGTCAAAAACGACTCGCAGAACGCGATCGTCGATCCATCTGTCGATGGTTCCACTCCCGAAGATGGCATGAATTACCCGCGTTCCTTTTGCCGCGCCGAAGATGTCGTGGTTTGCTCCCACGGACGCGGGTGAGGACGGCTGTGGGCGCTTTGCATAGCGCCAGTCTTTAGAGAAGGGGAAGGTCGCGAAATAGGTATTCGCGATCTCAGGGCGGTCTACCTCTCCAAGGGCCGCGAAGCGTTCTTCTTCGACAGCGGCTCCTGCATGCCGAGCCAAGGCAATATCCATCTCCCAAAGAAAGCGAGATACGGAGCTCGCTTCCGGGTGCGTTTCAGTGATATCCGGGCGCTCCAGGCTGCGCTGAAACTCCAGGTCGTTGGGGTGAGCAATGAAAACCTCATCGACGGCGCGCGTGATGGCCACGTAGAACAGCCGGCGCTCTGCCTCGATTTCATCGGCGCTTAGGTCGTCCCTGGGAAAGCCGCTTCTCACGACTCCAGGTACGAAGACCCTTGACCACTGTGCCCCTTTCGCTCGATGAATGGAGCTGATCCACACGTGTGGCGTTGTCGGTGGTTCCATGGCCGATGAGTCGATGAGCGGGTCGATGCTATCCAGAAACGCGTCGATGCTGCCTTCATGCCGGCTGGCAATGAGACGGAAGGCCTGGACGTTCGCCATGACGGCAGCCGCCTGATCCGCGGTGGGGGACTGTTTTTCGATATTGCGTTCGAACTCCGTTGCCAGCAGATAGCGATCCAGGACGGTGAGCACCTTATCCTGCGGATCGGTGGCGGTCGCCAGGATCTCAAGCAAATCCGCACGGTCACGAATCTGGTTGGCTTGATAGTCTTTGGTTTGCAGTGTGATGGTCGAGCGGATGGCTTCAACAAGGCATTCTGGCTGACGCACGACGAGCTCTACGACACGGTTTATTGCTGCCTTGTCCAAGTAGAGGGTAGGGCGGTACAGCAAACTCTTGATGACGTATCGGAGCTGGTCGGCATCCAAGGTTTTCCAGCGGCCACTGGCCAACTGGAGGACACCGAGCAGCGCGCTGATCTCGGGAATACGCATCAGCGGCGGCCGGCCATAGACGTGATAGGGGATGCTGCGTTGGTGCAGATCCAGCTCCAAGGTAACGCTCAGGTCGTAGGTCCTCACCAGCACCGCGATGTCCTGGAGCTTCACCCCGGAGGTGAGCCGCTCTGCTACGTGTTCTCCCAGGTCAGCCAGCCCGAGGGCCAGCGGCAGGCAGTGGATACGCGTGCGCGGTGTGCCCTCGGCAGAGATGCTGATCTTGGGGTTGCGATTGGTGTTGCAGCTGATTACCTGGCTGGCCGCGATCGAAAGCATGTGGCCAAAGCGGAACGTGTGCGGCAGGGTGTATCGGGTGGCCTCTGGAAAGTCTTGTTCAAAGCCCCGGATGAGGTAGTCGGGTTCGGCACCACGCCAATCATAGATGGCCTGGTCTTCATCCCCGACGAGCATGACCTTGGCCCGGTCGCCGGCGAGGATTTTCAGCAGAGCGATCTGGATGCCGTTCATGTCCTGGGCTTCATCGACGATGAGGTGATCAACCCGGTTCTGAACGTATCGCTGTGTCGCGGGTTGCCTCAGCATCAGCTTGACGGGGTCGTACAGCTGATCTTCAAAAAACCTGACCTTCAGCTGCGCCCGGTGCTCTTCATAGAGACGAAATGCCTCGACGTACCCTTGGGTTATCGGCCCGTACTGGCGTGTTTCGAACACCTCCTCGGGGCTGTGCGTGCTCGACTTGACCAGCAGCAAGAAGGCGATGAATCCATCGATCAACTCCTTGTCCGGCGTGACGTTGCTGCCGTTGATCGCTTTAAACACCCGAGTGAAAGCGTCCTTGGCAATCTTCGTCCGCAGATGATCCTTGGGTTCTATCCTGGCTTCTGGAAGCAGCCCGTTCTGGACAAGTCGATTGACGATCTTGTTGCCCATCGAGTTGAACGTCCTGATTTCAGGCGCAGTACCTTGGACTGCCTGCTCGAAACGCCGCCGGAACGATAGGGCGGCGTCCCTGTTGAACATGACGACGGCGATATGGGCTGGGCTGATGTCGCGCAGAAGATGCCGGACGCGGCCAATCAGCGTCTCGGTTTTTCCCGAGCCTGCCACTGCCGCCACAATTGCATGGGCACCTGCGTGCTCGATGACCTGCAATTGTTCCTTCGTGTACGTCCGCTCCGACATCGCCCACTTTCCAATTTGAAACGAGAAAGCCCATTCTATCTGCCAGAGAGCTGAGCGCCTCCTGGTCTGCGAGAAAACGTTGGCCGGTCGTGGCCAAGCCCTTTCAGCGGCGCTCAATCAGCACGCTGAGTGGCTACATCCCGCTCCTTCGCCTCGTCGCTGCGGACGTGGTAGCAACTACGCAATGGCTACTGGCGCTCGCCTTTTGCTCTGCCGATGCTGCCGATAGCTTGGGCCAAGCTGGATGTGCGTCCTACGCAGGAGATCTGGATGCGCTCGAGTAAGCCGGTGTTGCTCGAAAACTGAACCTCCTCATAGCGCACGACAGGCAGTTCTCGGTTGTTCTTGAAGCGCCTGTCTGGGCCACCCTTTTTGTTCACAAACTTCCAGGTTCTGCTGACGATCTCGGCGTCTTTCGGGACGGCGCCGTCTTCGATGAAGTTCGTCGTAGCGATGTCGATTCGCAGGTTTTCATAGGACACCGCGCCGACCCCGTTGGCTTCGAACACGAGCACCTTGTCCGGGAAGAAATAGAGGGTCTGGCGGCCCACGGGGATGCTGGGGGTGGCAACGTTGGTTTTGACGAAGGGCGGGTTTTGCAGTCCGAGTGCGATCGAGCTTCTGGTCACCAGGTGACTGGCGCCGGCGTGGTACTTGCGATCAAGCACCTTCCCTTGCGCCTGAAGATGCCAAGTTGCGCGACAGCTTCGAACGCCGTCGAAGGCGGTATGCAATTGCTCGACGACACCGGCGAATTCTGACTCGATGTCGTAGAGCATGACCGTCGTTTTTCTCAGCAGATCCCAGTAGTACGTTACGGCTATTAGCAGGCTGCCAATGATGAGTAACTTTGCGTTGATCTCGGCCACCCGCAAGGGCGGTAGCCATGAGGTCAGCCCCAGGGGTTCCGGCGTGGAGGCCATCGACCGGTCACGGATGATGGAAATCATCTGGTACACGCACCAGCTCATGCGCATCGCGTGCAAGGGACAGGCCCGCCCGGACGAATCCGTCCTGAAAGTCGCGCTCTGCTATATGCTGGGCAATTTTGTCCGCGGCGACATCGGCTTGCCCAAGTTCCGCGCCAACTGAGCGCATATGCCTGCCGGTGCGCAACCGGCATTCCCTGAAGTGATTCCAGAGTTGGCGCCTCGCGATCCGCCGGTTAGCTCCTGTCGGATGACACCTGCCATCGCAAACGGAGAACACCCATGGCATTCGAACTCCCCTAGCTTCCTTTCGAACTGGACGCGCTCGCTCCCCATATTTCGAAAGAGACGCTCGAATATCACTACGGCATGGCGTCTGCTCGGGAACACGCTTTGTGCTGACGCCCGAGAGCAACGCGCATGAGGCATATAGCCAGAGGCCGCTGGTAGCGCAGGATACCCTTGTCACTGAACTGTTCGGATTTCCGGCCATGGTCATCCCACAGGTAGTCCTCGAATACCTCGCTGATGCGCTGCGAGTTACCGCTAGCGTCTTGCCCTGCGTGGGGCGGACGGCGCCAAGCGCTAGGAGAATCCAGTCGATCTGCGCCTTGAATACCGCGGACAGTGCGCCGTGGCGTTCGGGGGAGCACCACACCTGGCCTTCCGACCACTGCACCAGGTCGCGCAGCTCCTGCACCCACGGGCGCGTCATCAGGCAGCGGCAGGCTGGACGGGTCGAAGAGGTGAGTTTCGATACCGAAGTGCTCCAGCAGGCGCGCGGCTTCCTCCACCAGCAGTCTGCTGAAGGAGCGCTCGTGGGGCGATCCGTACAGCAGCAGGATGCGCGGTTTGTGTTCGCTGGTGCGGGGCGTCGGTGGCGGCACCGCCATGGGCGCCGTTGCGTACATGGTGATGTCTTCATGGTCGCCCGAGTCGCGTTGGCCGCCTCGGCAGTAATGAGAGCAGTCCAGCCTTGCCTGACCTGCTTTGGGTGTATATGTCGACTTCATGTCTGAGGGGTGTGAGTTCGGTATAGGGGCAGGCATCTCTCGAGAACTGAGGCTGAACTGGCCCCAATAAGCGGCGAGACGGTTGTGCTTATCCTCATTCGGAGGGTTGTGCTGATGATGTAAGTGCGCCAGCGCACCGACATTGCCAGGTAAGACCGTCAGTCTGAGAAGACCGACAATGGACAATTTCGTGCGTTGCCGGTTCGCTTCAGAGGTCTACATGAAAGCACCCATCGATGGCGAGGAGTTCAGGCCGCTCTCCGACGTGAAGACTGCAGTTGTTGAGTCGAAAGCGCCCGACTTGCCCAAGACGAAGGACGACACCCCTGATTCTGACAAATGGGCTGACCATTCGGCCTTAGATACTCCCCCGCATGGGGGGCGGCCTTACCCCAGACTGGCAACGATTCGTTCGAATGTCTTGTTGAAGCCAGCCTGCTCGCCAAATGGCGGAGGCGTGTTGACGCCATAAAGGTGATCTGGAGTCGGGAACGCTTCAAACAGGTGATTCAGGTAAAGAAACAGGTTTTGGGTGTGGTGCAGAAGCGCTATTCCATGACTCGCGATGAGGCCAATCGGATGGCGCAGAAGCTTTTCAGTCGGGACTGATCCTGAACTGTACCCAGCGCCGCTTTGCTTCCTATCGAGTGTTCACCCGAATCGAGGCGTCAGTATCTGCACCGTCATGGCTGACCCTGCCTTTTGTTGAAGGGGCCAAGGTTTTTGCCACGGACCCGGAGTCCTGCCTATGACATCGTTTTTTCGACGGGCCTTTGTCCGTAGCCGTTCATTCCCTCCCTGGGACAGCCTGACCCCTGTGCGCGAAGAACTGTTCGGCGTCGAGCGACTCGAACAGCATGCTCAAAGCCTGGCCCTTGCCCAGCAGGTGACTGAGCATCCGCCGTCGGTGCTGCCTCTGCATGTTCGGATGAACGACAACGCCGCTGTCCTGCTGGCGGCCTACCGGGCCAGTGCCGCTGAACTGGAGAGTGGTCATGCGGTGGTGCCCGCTGCCGAATGGTTGCTGGACAATTACCACATCGTCGAAGAGCAGATCCGCGAGATCCACGATGACCTGCCGCCGGGCTACTATCGGCAACTCCCCAAGCTCGCCGAGGGGCCGTTCGCCGGCTACCCGAGAGTTTTCGGGCTGGCCTGGGCCTTCGTCGCACATACCGACAGCCACCTGGACGTGGATCTGCTGCGGCGCTTCATCACTGCCTACCAGCACGTCCAGCCGCTGACCATCGGCGAGCTGTGGGCGGTGGCGATCACCTTGCGCATCGTGCTGATCGAGAACCTGCGACGGCTCGCCGAACAGATCGGCAGCGGCCGGGAGACCCGGGCCGACGCCGATGCGCTGGCCGACCGCCTGCTGGTAGCCGGGTGCGCCCGTTCGGCGCTGGATGCGGACATCGCTCAGCGTCCGCGGGGGCCGCTGTCCGAGCTGTTCGCCGCGCAGTTGGCCAAGCGCCTGCGCGACCAGGATCCGCGTACGACCCCCACGCTCGGCTGGCTGGAGGAGCGCTTGCGCGAGCAGGGCACCACGGTCGAAGAGGTGGTGCAACACGCGCAGCAACGCCAGGGTGCCTCGAACGTTACGGTACGCAACGTGATCACCAGCATGCGGCTGATTTCCGACATCGACTGGGCCCGGCTGTTCGAGAGCGTCAGCCTGGTGGATGCGCATCTGCGTGCCGGCAGTGCCTTTGCTGCCATGGATTTCCCAACCCGCAACCTCTATCGCAACGCCATCGAGCAATTGGCACGAGGCTGCAGGCTCAGTGAACTGCAAGTGGTCGATCAGGTACTGGAGGCCACCCACCGGGCTGCCCATGACGGACAGGAAGGTGTCGAGGCCCGCCGCGCCACCGATCCGGGCTTTCACCTGATTGCCGAGGGGCGTCCGGCGCTGGAACGTGCCATCGCGTTCCGCGCGCCGTTGCGTCTGTGCCTGAGTCGCTTCAACGTACGCCAGGGCATAGGCGGCTACATCGGCGCCATCCTGCTGCTCAGCGCCCTGTTGCTGGTGCTGGCGGCGCAGCTCCTATACCGCCCGGCACTCCCCTGGGGCTGGATACTGGCGTTCCTGCTGTGCCTGTGCGTGCCGGTGACCGAGGCGGCAACCGCCCTGATCAACCGCCTGGTCACCTGGAGCTTCGGCGCCATAACCCTGCCGGCGCTGGAACTGTTGGGCGGCGTACCGCAGGCTTTGCGTACGCTGGTCGCCGTACCGACGCTGCTGACCAGCGAGGCCGACTTGCTGGAGCAGATTGAGCGTCTGGAGGTGCACCATCTGGCGGGCATCGGCGGCGACCTGGCGTTCGTCCTGCTGCTGGATGGGGTCGATGCGCAACAGGAGGTACTGGACAGCGATGGGCCTTTGCTCGCGGTGGCGGCCGAGGCGATTGAGCGCCTGAACCGACGCTATGGCCCCGGCCCCGACGGCCAGCGCTTCTTTCTGCTCTACCGGAGTCGGCGCTTCAATGCCGCCGAGAATTGCTGGATGGGTTGGGAGCGCAAGCGCGGCAAGCTGCATGAGCTGAACCGCCTGCTGCGTGGCGCAACCGATACCAGCTTCCTGCCGGTCGCCGGGGAGCCGCCACGGGTCCCGTCCCACGTGCAACTGGTCATCACCCTCGACGCCGATACCCGCCTGCCACGGGAGGCGGCGATACGCCTGATCGGCAAGATGGCCCATCCGTTGAACCGGCCGCGCTTCGACGCGGCGCTGCAACGCGTAGTCAACGGCCACGCGGTGCTCCAGCCTCGGGTGACGCCGTCGCTGCCGATAGGCGGCGAGGGCTCGCTGTACCAGCGTGTGTTCTCTGGCCCCGCCGGCATGGACCCATACGCGGCGGCCGTATCGGACGTCTATCAGGACCTGTTCGGCGAGGGTTCCTATACCGGCAAGGGTATCTATGACGTGGATGCTTTCGAGGCCTCGCTGGCCGGCCGGGTAGGGGATAATCGCCTGCTCAGCCACGACCTGTTCGAAGGCATCTTCGCCCGCGCGGGGCTGGCCTCGGACGTCGAGGTGGTCGAGGAGTCGCCGTCGCGCTTCGACGTGGCTAGTAAGCGCATGCACCGTTGGACCCGCGGCGACTGGCAACTGCTGCCCTGGATGCTCGGGCACTGGACGGGACCGCATGCGGTCCCGCTGATCGGCCGCTGCAAGATGCTCGACAACCTGCGTCGCTCGCTGGTCTCACCCTTCGCCTTAGCTAGCCTGCTGCTCTGCTGGTGGCTGCCGCTTCCCCTGGCGCTGCTCGCCACACTGCTGGTGCTGGTCACCCAGGCGATCCCTTCTTTGCTACCGATCGCCTGCGCGCTGTTGCCGGCACGCAGGGCGATCTGCCTGCGCAGTCACTTCGCCATGCTCGGGGCCGACCTACGCCGTACTGCGCTGCAGATGCTTCTGTCGCTGGCCTTTCTGCCCAACCAGGCATGGAGCATGGGCGATGCTATTGTCCGTACCCTGTGGCGAACGTATGTCAGCCAACGGCACCTGCTGGAGTGGACCACGGCCGCGCAGTCGTCGAGCCGGCCAATGCCCGGTTGGTGCGGCAGCTACCGGCAGATGGCAGCGGGCACCACGCTGGCATTGCTGGCGGGGCTCGCCGGGCTAGCCCTGGCGCCGACGAACTGGCCGTTGGTTCTGCCGCTGACGCTGCTCTGGCTGGGCGCACCGGTTCTCGCCTGGTACAGCAGCCGGCCAACTCGTATGGCCCAGCGGCTGAGCCTGTCGCTGGAGGACGCCGAGGCCCTGCGCTTGACTGCCCGGCGTACTTGGCGTTTCTTCGAGACTTTCGTTACTCCGGCGGACAGTATGCTGCCACCGGACAATTTCCAGGAGCAGCCTAAGCCGGTACTGGCGCATCGCACCTCGCCGACCAACATCGGCCTCTACCTGCTCTCAACGGTGGCCGCGCGCGATTTCGGCTGGGCTGGCGCCCACGAGACGCTGGCGCGCTTGGAGGGCACCCTGGCGGTGCTGGAGAAACTACCGCGCAGCCACGGCCATTTCTTCAACTGGTACGGCACCCGAGACCTGCGCATCCTTGATCCGATGTACCTGTCCTCGGTAGACAGCGGCAACCTCGCCGGGCACCTGATCGTGCTCGCCAATGCCTGCGAGCAATGGTGCGACCAGCCAACGGTGGCCCAGGCGCGTCAGGGCCTGCTGGATGACCTGCAACTGGCGCTACAGGTCACCAATGGCATCGCTGGGCAGCCGCTGGTCGGTGGCGAGCCGTTGCGGCAATTGCAGGCCGAGCTGGAAGAAATCCACGTTGCCCTGAGCGGTCCGCAGGCGCTCGATGTGCTGCTGCCGAGCCTCGGGCGCCTGGCCGAGAAGGCTGCCAAGGCGGCCGGTTGCCTGGTGCCGACTGGGGAAGAGGGCGCTGTGAGCGACCTGCTGTACTGGATCGAGGCCCTGCGCAAGGCCTTGGTCGAGCACAGCCGCGATCGTCTGCCGGTCTATCGGGACGCTCTGGCGGAGCGCCTGCAGGCCGCGGCCGACACTGCCCGACGGCTGGCGCTGGAGATGGACTTCGGCTTCCTGCTCAACCCGGAACGCAAGCTACTGTCGATCGGCTATTCCGTGGACGACAATCGCCTCGACCCGAGTTGCTACGACCTGCTGGCCTCCGAGGCGCGCCTTGCCAGCCTGTTCGCTATCGCCAAGGGCGACCTACCGACCCGCCACTGGTTCCATCTGGGCCGTACCGCGACACCAGTGGCCGGTGGTTCGGCGTTGATCTCCTGGTCCGGTTCGATGTTCGAGTACCTGATGCCATCGCTGGTCATGCGCGCACCGGCCGGCAGCTTGCTGGAGCGGAGCAATTGGTGCGTGGTGGCGCAGCAGCAGGCCTATGGCACCACCCTGGGCATCCCCTGGGGCATTTCGGAGTCGGCATACAACGCCCGCGACCTGGAGTTCACCTACCAGTATTCGAATTTCGGCGTGCCGGGGCTTGGCCTCAAGCGTGGGCTGGCCGAGAACGTGGTAGTCGCACCCTATGCCACGGCACTGGCGGCGATGGTCGACCCGCAGGCGGCACAGCGCAATTTCGAACGACTGTCTGATATCGGTGCGCTCGGCCGCTACGGCTACTACGAAGCGCTGGACTTCACCCGTTCGCGGTTGCAGGACGAGGAAAGCGTGGCGATCGTGCGAAGCTTCATGGCCCACCATCAGGGCATGAGCATCGTCGCCATCGCCAATGCTCTGCAGGACGGGTGCATGCGTAGCCGCCTGCACCGCGAGCCGATGATCCAGGCCAGTGAGCTGCTGTTGCAGGAGCGCGTGCCGCGCGATGTGGCGCTGGCCCATCCGCGCGCTGAGGAGGTCACGGTGTCGGCCAGAGAGGGCCGTGGCGAGGTGTCGACGCTGCGCCGTGTCGAGGCTGCGCTCGGCGGACCGCCCATTACCCATCTGCTCTCCAACGGCCGCTACGCGCTGATGCTCACCGCCACCGGTGGCGGCTACAGCCGTTGGGGCGATATCGCCGTGACCCGCTGGCGCGAGGATGCCACCCGCGACGACTGGGGCAGCTTCATCTTCCTGCGCGACATGCAGAGCGGGGCGCTGTGGTCGCCAACCATGCAGCCCAGCGGGCAGGCGGTGGAGAACGGCGAGGTGCTGTTCGACGAGGACCACGCCGAGTTCATCCAGCGCGACGCTTCGCTGGTGACCACCCTCGATGTACTGGTGTCCGGCGAGGACGACGGCGAGGTGAGACGGGTTTCGCTGACCAACCACGGTCGCCGCCCGCGGGAAATCGAGCTGACCTCCTATGCCGAGGTGGTGCTCGCGACCCCGGCCGCCGATGCTGCCCACCCGGTGTTCTCGCGGATGTTCGTGCAGACCGAGTACCTCGCCGAGTTCGGCGCGCTGATGGCTACCCGCCGCCCGCGCTCGCCTGGTGATAAGCCGGTGTGGGCGGCGCATTTCACTGTGGTCGAGGGCGAGCTGACCGCTGAGCCGCAGTACGAGTCCGACCGCGCCCGCTTCCTCGGCAGAGGCCGCAGCTTGCGCGAAGCGCAGGCTATCCATGCGCACCGGCCGCTGTCGAATAGCCAGGGCAGTGTTCTCGACCCGATCTTCGCGCTGCGCCAGCGCCTGCGGGTGGCGCCGGGCAAGGTCGCGCGGGTGGCGTTCTGGACCCTGGTGGCGGGCTCCCGCGAGGCGCTGCTGGACCTGATCGACAAGCACCACGAGCGCAGCGCTTTCGAACGCGCCAAGACCCTGGCCTGGACCCAGGCCCAGGTAGAGCTGCGCGACCTCGGCATCGACGTCGAGGAAGCCGCGGACTTCCAGCGCCTGGCTGCGCCCATCCTGTACGCCGACCGGCGTTTCCGCGCGCCGCCCGAGGCGCTCCGGCGCGGCGCCGGGCGCCAGTCGGGGCTGTGGCCGCTAGCGATTTCCGGCGACCTGCCGATCGTCCTGTTGCGCATCGACGAGATCGAGGACCTGGCACTGGTGCGGCAATTGCTGCGTGCCCGCGAATACTGGCGCATGAAGGGCCTGGACATCGACCTGGTGATTGTCAACGAACGCGCCTCGTCCTATGTGCAGGACCTGCAGGTGGCCATCGAGACCGCCGTGCGCAGCAGCCCGTCGCGTCCGCGTGCCAACGGTCAGGCCCTGCGCGGTGGCGTGTATACCCTGCGCGCCGACCTGATGACGCTGGAAGCACGGGAGCTGCTGCAATCGGTGGCGCGGGTCAGCCTGCCGGCACGGCGCGGCTTGATCGCAGCACAGCTCAGCCACCTGCCGCCGGCCGAGCTGCGCGTGCCACCGACCAGGCATGCGCAGGCAATCGCCCCGGTCTTGCCGGCGGCCGCCGGTGAAAACGGCGAGCGGCCGGAGTTCTTCAACGGCCTGGGCGGTTTCGACCGCGACGGCCGGGAGTACCGCATCGACCTGGACGGCGAGCGCACCACCCCGGCGCCATGGATCAACGTAGTCGCTAACCCGGCTTTCGGCTTCCAGGTCTCGGCCGAGGGCAGTGGCTACACCTGGGCCGGCAACAGCCGGGACAACCAGCTCAGCCCTTGGTCCAACGACCCGGTCGTCGATCCGCCGGGCGAGGCCTTCTACATCCGCGACGAGGAGAGTCGGGCGCTGTGGAGTGTCACCGCGCAGCCGATCCGCGATGGAGGGGTCTACCACTGTGTACACGGCTTCGGTTACAGCCGCTTCAGCCATTGCGCCCACGGCATCGAGGCGGAACTGCTGCAGTACGTACCGCTGGACGATCCGCTGAAAATCTCCCGGCTGACCCTGCGCAACACCTCCGGACGCACGCGCCGGCTCTCGGTCACGGCGTACGTGGAGTGGGTGCTAGGGACCGCGCGCGGGTCATCGGCGCCGTTCATCCAGACCGAGGTGGATGCCGCCAGCGGCGCGTTGCTGGCGCGCAACCCCTGGAGTATCGCCTTTGCCGACCCGCTAGCCTTCGCCGACCTCGGCGGCCGGCAGAGCGCCTGGAGCGCCAACCGCAGCGAGTTCATCGGCTATACCGGCAGCCTGGCGGCGCCACAGGCGCTGCTGGGCTCTGTGCCATTGACCGGGGCCTGCGGCTCCGGGCTCGATCCCTGCGCGGCCCTGCAGTGCGTGGTCGAACTGGTTGCCGGCGAGTCGGTCGAGGTGCTGGGCCTGCTAGGCCAGGCCAGTTCAGTCGGTGAGGTGCGCGAACTGCTCCAGCGTTACCGCGTGGCCGACCTGGATGCGCTGCTCGCGTCGGTGACTGCGCACTGGGAAGGGCTGCTCGGCGCGGTCCGGGTGCGCACACCGGATCGCGCCATAGACCTCATGCTCAATGGCTGGCTGCTGTACCAGACCCTGGCCTGCCGCATCCATGCGCGCTCGGCGTTCTACCAGGCCAGCGGCGCCTATGGCTTCCGCGACCAGCTGCAGGACTGCCTGGCGCTGTCGTTCGCCTGCCCGGCGGAAACCCGCCGCCATCTGCTACGCGTCGCCGGCCGGCAATTCGTCGAGGGCGACGTGCAGCACTGGTGGCTGCCGCAGACGGGGCAGGGCGTGCGTACGCGGATCTCCGACGACCGGGTCTGGCTGGCCTATGCCTGTGCCAGCTACATCGAGACTTCGGGCGACAGTGCTGTACTGGATGAGTCGGTAGCCTTCATCGAAGGGCCGCAACTGCACCCCGGCGAGAGCGATGCGTTCTTCCAGCCGCTGCCGGCGGAGGAGAGCGCCTCGCTGTTCGAGCACTGCGCCCGCGCCCTCGACCAGTGCTTGGAACTGACCGGCGCCCACGGCCTGCCGCTGATCGGAGGCGGTGACTGGAACGACGGTATGAACCGCGTCGGCGCAGGTGGCCAGGGCGAGAGCGTCTGGCTGGGCTGGCTGCTTCTGCATACCTTGGAGCGCTTCGCCGCCCTGGCCGATGGCCGTGACGACGAACGTGCCGAGCGCTGGCGCGAACATGCGGGGGGGCTGCAGCACGCCCTGGAGCGCGACGCCTGGGATGGCGAGTGGTATCGCCGGGCGACCTTCGACGACGGCGCCTGGCTAGGTACGGCAGCCGGAGAGGAATGTCGGATCGACGCCATCGCCCAGTCCTGGGCGGTGCTCTCCGGCGGCGCCGACCCGGTACGCGCGGCCATCGCCATGGATGCCCTGGAGCGCTGGCTGATCCGCCAGGAAGACGGCCTGGCGTTACTGTTCACCCCACCCTTCGACCACACGCAGCGTGACCCCGGCTACATCAAGGGCTATCCGCCGGGCGTGCGCGAGAACGGCGGGCAATACACCCACGCGGCGATGTGGAATATCCTCGCGCTGGCGCGCCTGGGGGAGGGCGACAAGGCCGCCAGGCTGTTCGCGCTGCTCAACCCGATCAACCATGCGCTTACGCCGGATGCAGTGCAGCGCTACAAGGTCGAACCCTATGTGGTCGCCGCCGATGTCTATTCTGTCGCCCCGCACATCGGGCGGGGTGGCTGGAGCTGGTACACCGGCTCCGCCGCCTGGATGTACCGGGCAGGCGTGGAGGGCATTCTCGGTTTGCGCCGGGAGGGCGCGAACTTGGTCATGGACCCGTGCATCCCGAGGGACTGGCCGGGCTTCGAGGCCATTGTTTCGCTGGAAGGCTGCCGCTACGAGATCAGCCTGGTGTCCGCCGGACTGCGCTGTCGGGGAATACAGCGGGCGCTGCTCGACGACAGGCCGCTGCTTTGCGATGAGGGCACGATACGCGTCCGGCTGGAGACGGGCGAGCACCATCTACAACTGTTCCTTTGACAGCGCTTCGTTGAGGCGGGCGGCCTGGCGTCTTTCCTCGGGCGTCTGGCCATTGCCATGGGGCCGTTCGTACGCCGGCCCGACACCGGCGTAGACCACGCCTGGCTGTGCCGCCAGGGACGCGGCGACGGCGGCCGGGTTCATGCTGTCGACCATCGCGCTGGGAATCAGGATGGTCGTGCCGCGTTCCTTGGTGGTCTCGTAGATGATGTTCATCGCCCGTAACTGCAGGGCCGAGGGCTGGGTGGCATAGACCTTGGCGGCCTCGACGAAGCGCCCGGCGATTTCCGCCTCGGCCGAGCCGAGGATGATCCGCGCCTGCTTCTCGCGTTCGGCCTGGGCCTGGCGCGACATGGCATCCTGCAAGGCTTCCGGGATGGCCACGTCGCGGATTTCCACCGAGGTGACGGTCACGCCCCATTCCAGGGTCTTTTCGCCGATCTCTCGGCACAGCTGCCGGTCGGAGCTGCGGCGGTCGGAAAGCAATGCGGCGAGCATCGACGAACCGATCATCTCGCGCAGCGAGGTCTGCGCCACGCGGTCGATGGCCTGGCGGTAATCGGTGATTGCCAGCGCGGCTTTGCGGGCGTCATGCACGTGCCAGAAGATGATGGCGTCAACGTTCACTGGCACGGTATCGCGGGTCAGCGCCTGTTCGGCGTTGAAGGCGGTGGTCTGGATGCGCTCGTCGATCACCGCGACCACGCTGTCCAGCACCGGAACGATGACGAACAGGCCCGGGCCGTGGACACCCTGCAGCTTGCCGGCGCGCAGCACCACGAATTTCTGCCAGGTATTGGCCATCTTCAGTGCCTGCGAGACCACCAGGGCGCTGGCCAGCAGGGCGATGCCGGCCGCCAGGTGGTCGTTGTAGAAGAGCACGGCGCCGATGGCCGTGAGTACGGTGACGATGAACAGGGTGATGGGGTTCATGGTGGGACCTCCGACGGTGCGATGATGGGGGCTCTCTTGACGCTGCGCGTGGGGCGTTCACTCGTCTATGCGATACCCTTGGCACTGTCACTGTGCGTACAGGTGCCGCCTGGTCAGCGGCAGCGGGCTGGCGGCGCCGTCGGCGCGGCGGTTGGCGAGAATCTGGTAGATGCCGAGGCCGCCGGCTTCGAATTCCAGCGCGCTGGCCGCCATGTATAGGCGCCAGGTGCGGTAGATTGGCTCGGTGACGTGCTGCAAGGCCTCCGCGTGGTGCTGTTCCAGGCGCGCGACCCAGTGCCTGAGTGTCAGCGCGTAATGACGGCGCAGGGCCTCGACGTCGGTGATCTCGAAGTCCGCGCGCTCCATGGCGCGCTGGATGTTGCCGATGCTATCCAGTTGCCCGTCGGGGAAGATGTAGCGGTTGATGAAGCGGGTGCCGGTGGTGGTTTTCCAGCCCTCGCGGGTGTTGGTGATTCCGTGGTTGAGGAACAGCCCGCCAGGCTTGAGTTGGCGCTGCATGGTGGCGAAGTACAGCGGTAGGTTGGCCAGCCCGACGTGCTCGAACATGCCGACGCTAGCGATCTTGTCGTAGCGGGCGGCGCCTTCAAGGTCGCGGTAGTCGCACAGCTCCACCGTCACCCGGTCGTCCAGGCCTGCCTGGGCGATGCGTTCGCGGGCCAATTCCAGCTGTTTGCGGCTGAGCGTGATGCCGTGAGCGCGCACGCCGTGATAGCGGGCGGCGTGGATGATTAGCGCGCCCCAGCCGCAACCAATGTCCAGCAGTTGCTCGTCGGGTTGCAACAGCAGCTTGCGGCAGATGTGTTCGAGCTTGGCGTGTTGGGCCTGCTCCAGGCTGTCGCCGGGGTGTTCGAAGTAGGCGCAGGAATAGACCATGTCGGCGTCTAGCCAGAGGCCGTAAAAGGCATTGGAGACGTCGTAGTGAAAGGCGATGGCGTCGCGGTTCTCTTGCTTCGTATGGCTTCTCACCGGGCGCCGGTAGCCTCCGGTGAGGGTTTCGCCGCTGCCGGCACAAGGCAGCCGCAAGGCCTCCAGGCCGATGCGCAGGCGCTGGTGCCAGGGCAGTGGGTTGTCCTGCAGCAAATCCTTCATGCCGATGGCGGCGAACAGGTCGCCTTCGACGTCGATGTCGTCGCGCAAGTAGGACTCGACCAGGCGCAGTGGGTCGTGCCCCAGCACCAGAGCCTGGACCGCCGCGGGAGTACGGCAGACCAGGGTGAAGCGCGGTGCCCCGGCGTTGCCGAAATGCAGTTCGTCGCCGTCCCACAGGCGGATGGCGAAGCTCGCGCCGGTACCGCGCAGCAGGCGTTGCAACAACCGGCCCGCGGCTTCGGCGGCCAGCGAGCGTGGTGGCGCCAATCCGGCCGCCTTCACTGCGCCCGGTGTGGGCCGGCCGCGCACCAGCGCCTGGCGGTCGCTGCCCAGCAGGCGGTCCCAGAAGCCACTGGTCACCCCGTAGTGGCCAGGCTGCGCCAGCGTGCCATGGTGCCAGGCGTGGTAGCGCCGGCGCCGTGACAGCCAGCGATTGTCTATGCCGTGCCAGTGGTGCAGGGCGTGATGGGTGATTGAGTAGAGCAGGTAGCCGACGAGCACGCCGAGGGTGAGCGCCCCGGCGCGCCAGACATCGAGCAGCAGCAGGGCCGGCAGGAACACCAGCAGCGCCATCAGCGGGGCGCTGAGCAGCGCGGGTATGCCGATCAGCGCGGTGGGGCGTCGGTGATGCTGCAGGTGCCAGTCGCGAAATGGCTGCAGGCCATGCAGCACGAAGCGGTGCAGCAGGTATTCGAGCAGCGTCCAGCCAAGCAGGCCGAGCAGCGCGAGGAGCAGGCTCTGCAGACGCAGCACGGGTGGGCAGAAAGCTGCGAGCAGGCCCGCGAGGGCCAGGCTGGCCAGGCCATAGAGAATGAAGTCGGCGAGGTAGGCTGCCGGGCTGTGCTCCAACTTGAGCAGCTTCATGCTGGTCCCCGATCGGTGAGGGCGAAGGCTCGGGAATGGGCCTTCGGACTGAGCTTCTAGCATCCGTAACGGCGGCAGCGGCGGTCTGTCTGCTAGCGCACGTAGGGCAGGTCTCCGGGCGCTATCGCAGCCTTTTGCTGCGGATAAATGCGTCGGCGCACCGACGCCCGGGGGCACGCCTGTCACTGTCTCATTCCCGGTTTCCTCGCAGTTTCGCGAATCCCGGCACACAGAGGTCAGTATGAACAGAACGAACAAGCACAACCCTGGTAGCGGCCTTCCCAAGGCCGCTGAAAAGACTCATCCGCAGTCACCGACCGATACCCGCACGGAACGCACGCAGGAAACCAAGCCTGGCATGAAAAAGGCCGAGCCCAAGGAAACCTGATGGCCACAGACGTCGCCGACGTGCCGTTGTGGCGCGTATACCCGACACAGCACCTTGCACCAACCCTAGGTACGAACCTGCCGTCCTGCTGCTGCCGTGTGCTGCCGTGTGCTGCCGTGTGCTGCAGTGGGCGGCAGGTCCCAGGGACGGGGCCGCCCAGGGGCGGACGCAACGCTATCCCTGGTGGAGAAACAGCATGCACAGTTATTTCCGCAAACTGCAGGTGGCGTCCTGCATCGCCATGGCGATGGCGGCGGGCGGCCCGGCCTTCGCCGCAAGCCCGACCTCGCAAGAGGTCATGGACGCGCGGCAGGAATCGCAGATCGCCACGACTTACTCCCTGAGCCCGTACCTGCGTGACAACGGCCTCGAGGTCTCGGTGCTCGACGGCAAGGCCACCGTGCGCGGCACCGTGGAGGAAAGCACCAGCAAGGACCTGGCGACGCAGATCGCCATGGGGGTGAAGGGGATCAAGTCGGTGGACAACCAGATCCTGGTCAAGCCCGACTATCTGCCGCCGAAGCAGGATGGCGTCCGTGGTTTTGGCCAGACGATCGACGACGCCAGCATTACCACCGCGGTCAAGTCGAAGTTGCTGTGGAGCAAATACACCGATGGCCTGTCGACCAACGTCGAAACCACCGCCGGCAAGGTGACCTTGCGTGGCACCGCCACGAGTTCCGCCGCACGTACCGCGGCCGGCCGCCTGGCTTCGACCACCCAGGGTGTCGTTGCAGTGGACAACGGCATCCAGGTCAAGGCTGAACAGCCGAAAACTGCGCTGGCCACCGGCAAGAGCACGGTGAATGCCGCCGGGCAGGGCATCTCCGACAGTTGGATCACCACCAAGGTGAAATCGACCCTGCTGTATTCGCGCAACGTCAGCAGTTCGGATATTACCGTGAGCACCCACAATGGCATCGTCACCCTCAGCGGTGGGCTGGGCAGCCGAGCGGAACGGAGCCTGGCCATCGAGCTGGCGTCCAACGTGCGGGGCGTCAGGGAGGTGCAGGCGAAGGGACTGCGGTACTGATCCGCCAACTCCGGACCGGAGCCGCGCCGCTCCGGCAGGATCAGGAAGAGCGCGCGCCGTCCCCTGATGAATGACTCCGGCCTCGATGCTTTTTCCTGCGTACGTTGACGAACAGACACGCGCGCCCGGGCTGCCCAGACTGAAGCTGTCGATAGCGGAGGTGTCAAAATGCTCGAAACCATTGCGGTTCTATTGATCGTCCTGTGGGTGCTCGGGGTGGTCTCGTCGTACACTCTGGGAGGCTTCATTCACATCCTGCTGATTCTGGCACTCATGGCCGTGGTGTTCCGGGTGCTACAGGGCCGGCGGCTCTGATCTCGGGAGTCGGAGCCTAGTGCCATGCGGGTGGCTCCACGAAGGGCCATCCGCACTCACCATGAGGCAACGCCGCCATGTGGTATTCCGGCCTTCTTGATCTATCGGTGTGGCAACTGATTGCCGTCACGCTGCTGCTCACCCACCTCACCACGCTCAGCGTCACCCTCTACCTGCATCGGTACTCGGCGCACCGTTCGTTGGAATTGCATGCCGCGCTGAAACATGTGTTCCGTTTCTGGCTATGGTTGAGCACCGGAATGCTCACTCGCGAGTGGACCGCCGTCCACCGCAAGCACCACGCCCGCTGCGAAACCGCCGAAGATCCACATAGTCCGCGCTACAAGGGCCTGTCCCGGGTTGTCTGGCAAGGTGCGGAGCTGTATCGCGAAGAGGCCAGGAACCCGGAGACGCTGCGCCTGTACGGCAAGAACTGCCCGGACGACTGGCTGGAGCGGCACCTCTATAGCCGCTTCCCCAATGGCGGGGTGATGCTGATGGCGCTGCTCGACTTGGCCCTGTTCGGTGTGGCGGGCCTGACCGTATGGGCCGTACAGATGATGTGGATCGCCTTCTGGGCCGCCGGCGTGGTCAATGGCCTCGGCCATGCCGTCGGCTACCGCAACTTCGAATGCCGCGACGCCGCCACCAATTTGGTGCCCTGGGGCCTGGTGGTGGCCGGCGAGGAGCTGCACAACAACCATCACACCTATCCCAACTCGGCCAAGTTGTCGGTGAAATCCTGGGAATTCGACCTGGGCTGGGCATGGATCCGCCTGTTCAGCGGCCTGGGACTGGCCCGGGCGCTAAGGGTGGCGCCTGTCGCCTATCGGCTGCAGGGCAAGCGGAGCCTGGATGCGGACACCGCCATGGCCATCTTCAACGATCGCTTCCAGGTCATGGCGCAGTACCGCAAGCAGGTCATGGCGCCGCTGGTGGCGCAGGAGCTGGCCAATGCCGACGCCTCGCTGCGTCGCTTGATCCGGCGCGCGCGGCGGCTGCTGGGGCGCGAGCCGAGCTTGCTCGACGAGCACCAGCAGGCGCTCGTCAACGCTACGCTGGAAGTGAGTCGGGTACTGGGCGTAGCCTACGAACGGCGCATGGCTCTGCAGCGGATCTGGGCCAGGGCCGCCGGGCCAGGGCTGGGCGAGGCCATCGTGCAGTGGGTGAGCGAGGCGGAGGCCAGCCAACTGCATGCGCTGCACGAGTTCGCCGGATTGCTGCGGACCTACTCCTTGCGTCGTTGCCCCCCGGAGGGGACGGATGGCCAAGTGGGGACATAGGGCAGCAGGCGGTCGGTTTCCTTCTTCACCACCGCGTAGCACTCGCAGCTCAGCTCTTCCAGCTTGGCCCGGTCGAGCACGGTGATGCGCCCCCGGCTGTACTCGATCACCCCTTGCTTCTGCAACTTGCCGGCGGCCTCGGTGACGCCTTCGCGGCGTACGCCGAGCATGTTAGCAATCAGCTCCTGGGTCATGGTCAACTGGTTGCTCGGCAGGCGGTCAAGGGACAGTAGCAGCCAGCGGCAGAGCTGCTGGTCGATGGAGTGGTGACGGTTGCACACCGCAGTCTGGGCCATCTGGGTGATCAGCGCCTGGGTGTAGCGGAGCATCAGCTGGAGCATCTCGCCGTGGCGGTTGAACTCCTCCTTGATGCGTTGCCCGGACAACCGGTAGACATTGCCGGCGCTTTGCACGATGGCCCGGCTCGGGGTGCTTTCGCCGCCCATGAACACCGCGACGCCGATCAGGCCCTCGTTGCCAACCACCGAGATTTCCGCCGAGGCGCCGTTTTCCATCACGTACAGCAGCGAGATGATGGCGTCGGTGGGGAAGAACACGTGGCGCATGGCGTCCCCGGACTCGTAGAGAACCTTGCCGAGGGCGAGGTGCTGCAGCTCCAGGTGGGGGAACAGGCGCTCCTGCACGGTGCTCGGCAATGCGGCCAGCAAATGGTTCTGCAGGGGGGAAGGGGACTCTTGCATAGCCGTATCCTTTCTCGGTGGAAGCCTTTCACCTCACCCGCCGTTCAGCATACACCTGGCGCCGCCGTTAGCCAGTGCTCCTGGGTACGCTGGCGCACAGACCAGCACGGCTCCGGGCGTGCACGCTGGGGCTGTCATGCAACCCTGCCAGCGGTAGGGGAGGAGAATCGGCATGCTCGAAGGCATAGTGGTCGTCTTGGCTGCCCTGTGGTCGCTGGGGATGATGACCTCGCACATCCTGGGTGGTTTCATCCACGTCCTGCTGATCCTTGCGCTACTCGCCCTGGTGCTGCTGATCGAGCGGATGCTCCGGTCATAGCCGGCGAAATGGACTTTTGCAGCCCGTATTCGCCGACGCGACTTTCCACGCTGCCCGCCGAGGCGCTGCTGGAGCACCTGCAGCGTGCGGCTTTCAGCTACTTCCGGGAAAACCTAAATCCGCGTAACGGATTGGTGGCCGACACCTCGCGGCCCGACTCTCCGGTGAGCATCGCGGTGGTCGGTCTTGCCCTGAGCGCCTACCCGCTGGCGGTGCGGCACGGCTGGCTGACTCGTGTCGAAGCGCTGCGCTCCAGTCTCGCGGCATTGCGCTTCTTCGCCAGCAGCGAGCAGAGCGACGACCCCATGGCCAGCGGCTACAAGGGCTTCTACTACCACTTTCTGGATTTCCGTAGCGGCGCGCGGGCCTGGCGTTCGGAACTGTCGATGATCGACAGCGCGCTGCTGATCGCCGGGATGTTCGCCGCCAGCGAGTTCTTCAGCGGAGCCAACGCCGCGGAACACGAACTGCGCGATCTGGTCGAGCAACTCTACCGGCGGGTCGACTGGTGTTGGGCGCAGGGCGGCGAAGCGACCATCCGTCAGGGCTGGAAGCCTGAGTGTGGCTTCCTGCACTACGGCTGGGAGGGCTACAGTGAGGCCATTCTGCTGTATGTGCTGGCCCTCGGCTCGCCCAGCCAGCCGATAGCTGCCGACGGCTACCGCGCCTGGACCGCCACCTACCAGTGGGAGAACCTTTACGACCACGACTACCTGTATGCCGGGCCGCTGTTCATCCACCAGTTCTCCCATGCCTGGATCGACTTCCGCGGCATTCGCGACCCGTTCATGGGCGAGAAACGCTCGGATTACTTCGAGAACAGCCGGCGTGCCACCTACATCCAGCGCGAGTACGCGCGGCACAACCCACACGGGTTTGCCGGCTACGCGGAAAACTGCTGGGGCCTGTCGGCTTGCGACGGGCCGAGCGACGAACAGACCGACCAAGCCAACGAACGCCGCCGGCTGTTCGGCTATGCCGCCCGCGGCGTGCCTTACGGCCCCGATGACGGTTCACTGTCGGCGCCGGCGCTGCTGGCGTCGTTGCCCTTCGCCGCAGAAATCGTTCTGCCAGCACTACGGCACATGCTCGCGTGCTACCCGGAAATGTGCCGCGAAGGGCGCTTGGCCAGCAGCTTCAACCCAGGCCTGGCTGGAGCCGATGGGCGTGCCTGGGTGTCTGCCGGGCAGTTTGGATTGGACCAGGGCATCGTCCTGCTGATGATCGAGAACCACTGCAACCAGGGGCTCTGGCAGCTGATGCGGCGCTCACCCTATCTGCGCACCGGCCTACGTCGCGCCGGTTTCCAGGGCGGCTGGCTGGTGCATGGGGAGCGAACTGATGGCCGACGATGACCGGCCTCCGCAAGCTGCCGCCAAGACGGGCCTGGTGACCAACGTGCCCCCACTGCATTGGCGCAACCCCCGCGCCAGCGGGCGCTACCACTTGGTGATCGTTGGTGCCGGTCCGGCCGGCCTGGCTGCCGCGAAAATCGCGCTGGCGCTGGGGGCGCGAGTGGCCCTGGTGGAACGCCGGCTGATCGGCGGCGATTGCCTGAACGATGGCTGCGTGCCCTCGAAGACGTTGATCCGTACGGCCCGTCTGTACGCCGAGATGCGCGATGCGCAGCGCTATGGCGCGCGAATACCAGGGGATATCCAGGTCGATTTCGCCGCGGCGATGGCACGCGTACGGCATATTCGCGGCCACCTGAGCGCGGCGGAGTCGGCGCTGCGCTTGCGCGCGCTGGGCGTCGAATTGTTCTTCGGCGAGGCGTGTTTTGTCGACTCCGATACGCTGGCAGTCGAGGGGCAGCTGCTGCGCTTCCGCAAGGCTCTGGTCGCCACCGGTGCCCGGCCTAGTGTGCCGCTGATTCCCGGTCTGGCAGAGGCCGGCTACCTGACCAACGAGAACGTCTTCGACCTCCTCGACCTGCCACGGCGGTTGCTGGTGATTGGTGGCGGCCCGCTGGGCTGCGAGCTGGCCCAGGCCTTTTGCCGTCTCGGCTCACGGACCACCATCGTTCAGGACATGCCGCTGTTCCTCGGTAACGAAGAGCGCGATGCCGCGCAGCTGCTGTCCGACGCCTTCGCCCGCGACGGCATCGCGGTGTGCCTGAACACCCAGATACTGGGCGTGTGCGCGGTGGCGGGGGAGAAGCGCGTCGAGCTGCTCTGCGACGACTATCGGCACACGCTTGCGGTCGACACCATCCTCACCGGCATTGGCCACTCGCCGAACGTGCAGGGGCTAGGTCTGGCAGCCGCTGGCATCGACCACGGCGCCGTTGACGGCATCCGCGTCGACGATTTCCTTTGCACCAGCAACCCGAATGTCTACGCTGCCGGCGATGTCTGTCTGGAACACAAGTACACCCATACGGCGGCGGCCTCGGCACACATCGCCGTGCACAACGCGCTGTTCCGCGGCCGCCGGCGGATGAGCGCATTGGTCGTGCCCTGGTGCACCTTCACCGACCCGGAGATCGCCCATGTCGGGCTCTATGTGCGCGAGGCCAACGAGCGGGGCATCCCGGTGAAGACCTTCACCATCCCGATGCACGAGGTTGACCGTGCGGTAACCGACGGCGAAACCGACGGTTTCGTGAAAATCCACGTCGGCGAAGGCAGCGACCGGATCCTCGGCGCGACCATAGTCGCCCGGCATGCCGGCGACATGATCAACGAGGTCACCTTGGCCATGGTTGCGGGCATTGGCCTGCGTAGCCTGTCCAGGGTGATGCATGCCTACCCGACCCAGGCCGAGGCGATCCGCATGGCGGCCGACGCCTACACTCGGACTCGCCTGTCGGCCCGGATCAGGGCGCGCCTGATGCGCTGGCTGGAGCGTTGAACGATTACCCACGGCCCGCAAGGAGGACTTCCCATGAAAATCGGCATGATCGGACTGGGGCGCATGGGCGCCAACATGGCCCAGCGCCTGCGGCGCGGCGGGCACCCGGTGGTCGGCTTCGATCCCAGGATCGAGGCCCGCAAGGCCCTCGAAGGGCAGGGCGCGCAAACCGCGGAGTCCCTCGCCGCACTGGTAGCAAAGTTGCAGCCGCCGCGGGTGCTCTGGCTAATGGTCCCTGCCGGCGAGGTCACCGACGCCACCCTGGATGGCCTGCTGCCGCTGCTGCAGGCCGGTGATACGCTGGTTGACGGCGGCAACTCCCACTACCAGGACAGCCTGCGCCGGGCCGCGACCTTCGCTGGACATGGCATCGGCTACGTGGATTGTGGCACCAGCGGCGGCGTCTGGGGCCTAGCTGAGGGCCACAGCCTGATGATCGGTGGCGACGAGGCGGTGGTGGAGCGCCTGTACCCGCTGTTCGAATGCCTGGCGCCGGTGCCTGACCGCGGCTGGGGATGCGTTGGCCCTGCCGGGGCAGGGCACTTCGCCAAGATGGTGCACAACGGCATCGAATACGGCTTGATGCAGGCCTATGCCGAAGGTTTCTCGATCCTGCGCCACAAGTGCGAATTCGACCTCGACCTGCAGCAGTTGGCGGATATCTGGAGCCATGGCAGCGTAGTACGTTCCTGGTTGCTGGAGCTGACCGCCAAGGCCTTGGCGGAACACCCGGGCCTACACGACATCGCGCCCTACGTCGCCGACTCCGGCGAGGGCCGCTGGACGGTGGACGAGGCCATCGCTCTGGGCGTGCCGGCACCGGTCATCACCCACGCGCTGATCGCCCGGCTACGTTCGCGCGACCCCGAGTCCTTCGCCGATCGCCTGCTGGCGGTGCTGCGCAACCAGTTCGGTGGCCACGAGCTCAGGAAGGAATAGGGCCTGTGTGGCAGCGGGCGAGCAGCGCCTCGGCGCGGGCACAGACGTTGTCCACGCTGAAGCCGTATTCGTGCAGCAACACCTCGGCCGGCGCCGAGGCACCGAAACGCTCGACGCCGAGCATCTCGCCGTGGGCGCCGATGTATCGCTCCCAGCCCTGGCGCACGCCCAACTCGACCGCCAGCCGTGCCGTTACCTGAGACGGCAGCACAGCCTCGCGCTCGGCCTGAGGTAGCGCTTCGAACAGTTCCCAGCAGGGCATCGAGACGCAGCGCACGGCGATGCCTTTGCCCGCCAGGCGCCTGGCGGCGGCGAGGATCAGCGTTACCTCCGAGCCACTGGCCAGGAGGATCAGTTCGGGCGGACCGGTCACCGGGTCGCTGAGCACGTAGGCGCCTTGCCTGAGCCCCTCGGCGGCGGCGTAGCGCATGCGGTCGAGTGTCGGCAGCGCCTGCCGACTGAGCACCAGTAGCACCGGGCGGTCGCGGGTCTCGACGGCGACCCGCCAGGCCACAGCAGTTTCGTTGGCGTCGGCCGGTCGGATCAGCAGCAGGCCGGGGATCGCCCGCAGGCTGGCCAGATGCTCCACCGGTTGGTGGGTCGGGCCGTCCTCGCCAAGGGCCACGCTGTCGTGGCTGAACACGTGGACCAGGTGCAGGCCCATCAGCGCCGCCAGGCGCAGCGCTGGGCGCAGGTAGTCGGAGAACACCAGGAAGGTTGCTCCGTAGGCGATGAAGCCGCCGTGGGCAGCCAGGCCGTTGAGCATGGCGCCCATGGCATGTTCGCGCACGCCGAAGTGCAGGTTGCGCCCCGAGCGGCTCCAGCCGGCGCTATCGGAGCCTTGCAGGTCTTCGCCCGCTGCCGGCGCCGCGTTGAAGTCGCCCAGCCCCTTGAGAGCAGTCCGAGTCGAGGGATCGAGGTCGGCGGAACCGCCGGCCAGTGCCGGCAGCCGCGCGGCGATGGCGTTCATGACTTGGCCGGAGGCATCGCGACTGGGTAGGCCGCTGGCGTCGGTGGGAAACACCGGAATGTCGGCGTCCCAGTCGGTCGGTAGTTGCGCATCGAGGCGTTGCGCCAGCTCCTTGGCCAGCACCGGGAAGGCCTGCGCGTAGGCCGCCATGCGTTGGCGCCAGGCCACCTCGTCACCGGCACCGCGTTGCAGGGCCAGGCGGAAGTGCGTGAGGACTACGTCCGGGATGAGAAACGCCGGTTGCGCAGGCCAGCCCAACCTGGCTTTGGTCAGGCGCACGCCCTCGACCCCCAGCGGCGCGCCGTGGGCTTTGAAACTGTCCTGCTCGGGCGAGCCATAGCCGATGTGCGTGCGCACCAGGATCAGCGAGGGGCGGGAAACCTGCGCCTGGGCGGCGCGCAGGGCGGCCTCCAACTCGTCGAGGTCGTTGCCGTCCTCGACCGCCTGGGTGTGCCAGCCATAGGCGGCGAAGCGCTGTGCGCGATCCTCGCTGAAGGCGATGGCGGTACCGGCGGACAGGGTCACGCTGTTGTCGTCGTATAGGCAGGTGAGCTTACCCAGGGCGAGATGCCCGGCCAGCGAGGCGGCCTCGCTGGCTACGCCCTCCATCAGGTCGCCGTCGCTGACCAGGGCGAAGGTGCGATGGTCGATCACGCTGTGCCCGGGGCGGTTGTAGCTCGCGGCCAGTTGCGCCTCGGCCACGGCCATGCCCACCGCGTTGGCCAGGCCCTGGCCGAGCGGCCCGGTGCTGATTTCGACGCCGGCGGTATGGCCGCGCTCGGGGTGGCCAGGAGTCTGGCTGCGCCATTGGCGGAAGCGCTGCAACTGCTCCAGGGACAGGTCATAGCCGCTGAGGTGCAGCAAGGCGTAGAGCAACGCCGAGCCATGCCCGGCGGAGAGGACGAAACGGTCGCGGTCGGGCCAGTCCGGGTTGCCCGGGTTGGTTTTCAGCCAGCGGGTCCACAGTACGTAGGCCATGGGGGCGGCGCCCAGTGGTAGGCCGGGATGGCCGCTGTTGGCCCGTTGCACCATGTCCACCGCGAGGAAACGCAGGGTATCGATGCATTGCCGATCGAGGACGCTGGGCATGATTGCCTCCGCAGCCGGGGTTCAAGGGCTCGTGAGCGCGCTGTCGACCATGCCCTGCGCCTGCTGCAGGATGGCCTGCAGGTGAGCTGGGTCCTTGAAGCTCTCGGCATAGATCTTGTAGATCGCTTCGGTGCCGGATGGTCGCGCCGCGAACCAGCCGCTGGCGGCGCATACCTTGATGCCGCCGATCGGCGCCTGGTTGCCCGGCGCGCGGTCGAGCACCTGGGTGATCTTCTCGCCGGCCAGTTCGCCGGCGTTCAGCCGGACCGCCGAGAGCTTCGCCAGCCGCGCCTTTTGCTCGGCGCTGGCCGGCGCCTCGACGCGGTCGGCCAGCGGGTCGCCGAGCGCGTCGGCGATCTCGCGGTAGCGCTGGCCGGGGTCGCGGCCGCTGCGCGCGGTGAGTTCCGCAGCCAGCAGGGCCGCGACCATACCGTCCTTGTCGGTGGTCCAGACCGTGCCATCCTGGCGCAGGAAGGAGGCTCCTGCGCTTTCCTCGCCGGCGAAGCCCAGAGCACCGTCGAGTAGGCCGTCGACGAACCATTTGAAGCCCACCGGCACCTCGTACAGGCGCCGCCCGAGGTGGGCTGCCAGGCGGTCGATCAGCGCGCTGCTGACCAGAGTCTTGCCGACGGCCGCCGAGGGGGGCCACAGTGGGCGGTGGCGGAACAGGTAGTCGATCATCACCACCAGGTAATGGTTCGCCGGCAGCAACCCGCTGCCGCGGGTGACGATGCCGTGGCGATCATGGTCGGTATCGCAGGCGAAGGCCAGGTCGTAGCGGTCCTTGAGGGCCAGCAGACGTTGCATGGCGTAGGGTGAGGAGGGGTCCATGCGGATCCTGCCGTCCCAGTCCAGCGGCATGAAGCCGAAGGTCGGGTCGACGGTTTCGCTGACCACGTCGAGGTCCAGGCGGTAGCGCTCGGCGATGGCCCGCCAGTAATGCACTCCGGCGCCGCCGAGCGGGTCCACACCCAGGTGCAGACCGGCGGCGCGGATCGCGGCGAAATCGATGGTCCGGACCAAATCATTGACGTAGGTGTGGAGGAAGTCGTGGCCATGGGTGTTGGCGGCGAGGCGGGCGCTGCTGAAGGGCATCCGCCGCACGCCATGCAGGCCACTGGAGAGTAGGGCGTTGGCGCGGGCCTCGATCCAGCCGGTGACCTCGTCGGCAGCCGGGCCGCCGTCGGGCGGGTTGTACTTGAAGCCGCCATTGTCCGGCGGGTTGTGCGACGGAGTGATGAGAATGCCGTCGGCCAGCGCACTGCCGCGCCCGCGGTTGTATGCCAGGATGGCATGGGACACGGCGGGCGTCGGGGTGAACTCGCCACCCTTGGCGATCATGCTTTCCACGCCATTGGCGGCGAGCACTTCCAGCGCGCTCTCGAATGCCGGCTGCGACAGCGCGTGGGTGTCCGCGCCGAGGTATAACGGGCCGTCGATGCCCTGCAGCCTGCGGTAGTCGCAGATGGCCTGGCTGATCGCCAGCACGTGCCACTCGTTGAAGCTGCGCTCGAACGGGATGCCGCGGTGCCCGGAGGTGCCGAAGGCGACCCGCTGCGCCGGTTCCGCCGGATCGGGGCGCAGGTCGGCGTAGGCGGCGAGCAGGGCGGCGACGTCGACCAGCGACGCGGCGGGGGCCAACTGTCCGGCCAGGGGGCTGATGCCGTTGCTCATGGGAGGGGCTCCTGTAACTGGCCAGCGTGCCGGGGCAGACTGCCGGCCGAGACCTTGCCCGGCTCGGTGTCCCGCCGGTCGAGGTCGTGCAGTTGCTGGGCCGGTATCATGGCATGTCCTCGTTGGCCGCCAGGTCGGTCGCTGCGGCGATGCTCAGGTCCGACATGTTCAGTGCGCAGAGGTCGCCGATGCGTTCGACACTGATGTCCGCCGCTGGTGAGATGCGGCGGTTGATGGCTTCGGCAGCATAGTGGCCCTGGCGGACGAACAGAATGGTCAGGCGTGAACCCATGGCGCGTTTCATCGCTGCCAGCAGCAGTGGCTTGTCGTCGATCATCACGTAGTGGCGGGCCGGGAAGCGGCGCTGCATAGCCGCGAGCATGCGTTCCTTATGAACGTAGATCAGGACTTGGCCACCGACTGCCTCCCACAGCCCGGAGCATTGGATCTTCCGTGGCTGGAAGACCATGTCGCCATCGGACAGCAACGCCGTCTGGCCCAGCGTGCGTAGGTGCGCGAGCAGGGCCATGGCGCCGGGATACAGCCGTGCGCGGAACGGATAGTCGAGCAGGAAGCTGGACATCCGCAGCAACTCCTCCTCGTTGTCGCAGCCGTTGCGCAGGTGCTGCACGGCGCCCAGGTAATCGGCATAGCCGAGCTGGCTGCGCAACTCGTCGAAGGCCCTCCAGTAGCGCTTGCTCTGCTCACTGCCAAAGGCCTGGACGAGGTGCGCTGAGAGGTCGTCGATGAAGCGGTCGTTGTCGAGCAGGGTGTTGTCGACGTCGACGAGGAAGACCAGTGGGACCGGTTTCAGCATGGCGAAAGGGCCTCCGCTTGCGGGTCGTACCAGTCGTCGCCACTGTCCAGCACGCTGGCCGCGGCCGCAGGTCCCCAACTGCCGGTGGCGTAAGTGTGCAGCACGCCTGGCTGGCACAGCATAGGCTCGACCACGCGCCAGGCCGCCTCGACGCACTCGTCTCCGCTGAACAGGGTGGCATCGCCGCGCAGGGCGTCGCCGAGCAGGCGTTGATAGGGTAGCTCCTCATTGCCTGGGGCATGGTGCGCCACTAGTTCCACGGTCTCTCCGCGCATCGCTTCGCCAGGGCGTTTGACGTAGGCGCCGGTAGCGAGAGTGACCTGCGGGCCGAGGCGGAAGCGGAAATAGTTCGGGCGGGCCTTCGGGCGCGCGTCGAACACTGCCAGCGGTGGGCGTTTGAGCGTCACCAGGACTTCGCAGACAGTCAGTGGCAGGCACTTGCCTGCACGGATGTAGAAGGGGACGCCGGCCCAGCGCCAAGTATCGATGTACAGGCGTAGGGCGGCGAAGGTCTCCACCTGGGAGTGCGCCGCGACGCCCGGCTCGTCCCGGTAGCCGTGGAATTGGCCGCGTACCGCCTGCGCCGTGTCGATCGGGCGCATGGCCTGCAGCAGCCGCAGCTTCTCGGCGCGCATCGAGCGGCTGTCGGTACCCTGCGGCGCATCCATGGTCAGCAGGGCGATGACTTGCAGCAGGTGGTTCTGCACCACGTCGCGAATCGCTCCGACTTCTTCGTAGAAATGGCCGCGGCCTGGCACGCCGAAGCGCTCAGCCAGGGTGATCTGTACGTTGTCGATGTAGCTGCGGTTCCACACCGGTTCGAGGAAGGCGTTGGCGAAGCGGAAGTACAGCAGGTTCAGCAGCGCCTCCTTGCCCAGGTAATGGTCGATGCGAAAGATCGCTGGCTCGGGGAAGACTTCGCGCAGCGAGCGGTTCAGCGCCTGGGCGGAGCGCAGGTCGTGGCCGAAGGGTTTCTCCAGGACCACCCGGGCGTTGCCGGCGCAGCCGGATTCAGCCAGGGCCCGGGCCACGCTGTCGAACAGGCTCGGCGGGATGCCCAGGTAGTACAGCGGCCGGACCGCGTCGCCCAAGGCTTGCCTGAGCCGGGCATAGGTCTGCGCATCGTCGTAGTCGCCATCGATGTAGCGCAGGCGGCTGCATAGTCGGACGAAGGCGTCGCGATCGATTCCACCGTGTTCTTCGAGACTGGTGCGCACCCATTCCTGCAACTGCCCCGAAGTCCAGCCCGCGCGGGCGATGCAGATGACCGGCATGTCCAGTTCGCCGGCACGGGTGAGAGCCTGCAGAGCCGGGAAGATTTTCTTTTGCGCCAGGTCGCCCCGCACGCCGAAAAAGACGAAAGCATCCGAATGGTCGGTCGGCATCAGGGTACTCCTTCTTCGAGGCTGGAAAGCGCAACTGTCATCTCTTTTTCGTCCTGGAGATGGGATCGCCAGGCGATCTGTCGCGTATCTACCCTGCGAGCCCGGACTTCCACTGTCTGTTCGGTAGCGCACCCAGTGGCCGAGTCCGGTCGCTCACCCCGATGCGGGGCGGGCCGAGGTCGACGGGGACAGGATCACCGCGAAGACAATTCTGGCCTCCGGGTATGCGTGCTAACGCACCGACATGGTGGCCGCGGGCTGCCATTGTTAGTACCCCCGACGCCTCGCAATGATGCGAGAGCGGGATGAGCCAAGAGGTCACCATGGACAAGCCAGGCAAGCAAGGCCCGAACAATGACTCCAGTCGCCCGAAGGGGCAATCCCACCCACAAGGTCCCCGCCACGAAGCACCTCGGCTGTCCCCGGCGGAAAACTACTCCAACCCGAAGACCCGCGCCGACGAGGCTCTTCGTCAGGCCGCGGATACCGAGTTGCCCCGCCCATCGACGGCATCGAAGGGAACCCCCGAAGCGGAACGTCACGCCGCCCGCGGCGATGATGATCTGATGAGCCAGGAGCCGCAGGTATCATGAAACGCTCCGTGGCGGCCGCTCTCAAACGGCAATGGCGGCACGCCTTGGTACTTTGTCGGCGGGCTTGGGGCCGGGTGAGTGCAAGCACTGCCAGGAGTTCGCTCCGGCAACCACCAAGGGCGGACGACCCGGCCACGCGCGCGGAAAACGCGCGCAAATGGTCGGAGAATTAGCCCGCTGTCAAAGTCTTCCGGGTACCGTCATGGCGTATGCTGGATCGCGCCAGTACCGTTGCTAGCGCCGGCTCGAGTGTGGTCATGCGGGGTGGCCGTATCTAGATCAACTGATCAATCAGCACCGCGTTGCTATAGATGAGGCTGCCGTCGCTGGCCCGGTGGCCGACCAAGTGGAACTGACCGCGCTGGGTCGAGTCCAGGTAAACGCGCATCCCGCAGTCGGACAAGGGACCATAGCCTGGCGGTAGGCGCAGTTCCAGCGTGGCCAGGTTGATGTAGACCATGACGTCCGGCTCACGGGTTCTTTGCAGGCGTTCCTGCGCCTGTTCCAGCAGCAGGTGATCGTTGCCATTCAGACAGAAGTGGATGCCTTCCAGCGCGACGGCCTTCTGTTCGTTGCCAGCCTTGCACCAGCCTTCGATGGTAAAGGTACTCATGCTGCCTCCAGTGATTGTTCTGGGGGCCGTTCGTTCGCGTCGTGCTCCAAGTCGTCGGCAAACAAATGGCCGCAATTCCAGGTGTTTGCCTCCAGGCGCAACTCGCCGATGAGTCGTGCGATGGCGACTTCGCTCTGCCATTGCTCAGGTCCGATGGCGGTGACGAAGGTCTCGATGGCTCCCGTCCCCGGGTTCCTGAAAGCAGGCTCAACGAGCCATCCCAGCTCTTGGAGGGGGTACAGGTGAAGGGCGTGAAGGCGGACATGAGCCGTTGTTTTGCATCTTGGAATGTCAGCATCGTCTTTGACTCCTTACGTACCGTCGGGAGTGGGCTACGACCGCCAGGCCCTGGTACTCCGGAAACGCGTCTAGCCCTTCTGATCGCTGGCCCGTAACGGTTTTCTCCCCCGGTTCGTGGGTTCCGTCGTGGTGGCGGGGGCCGGACTGCTCTCCCGCGGCTTGCCGTCTGAAGAACGTTCGGCCCGGTGGGCCAGGGGGGAGTCGTGCTCGGTGCGGCGCTGCTGGTTCGGTGCTTTCTCGATCGCGCCGTGTTCGGTGGGCGTGTACTTGTTCATGGCGGCCTCACTGTTGTCTTGCGCCCCTCGTCATTGAAGGGCTGCGGGGAATCAAGATTTGCAGCATCGGTAGGGCCAGTCGGTACGCTATCGAACATTTGCCCACCGGTTACGGCAAGAGGCTGCAACTGGGCCGGGGGCTGCCGTTCAATGCTGCTTTTTCCAGGCATCGGTGTTAGTCAGGTCTTCGCCCGTTACGTGCTTGGTGCATCCGTAGGCCGGTATGAGGGTGTAGGTGTCGTCGATCTCGAGGATGTCCAGGTAGCGAACACCGCTGAGTTTCTGCAGATACAGGCGTTGCGGTGCACTTGGCGCCGCGTCGGGCGGGTACTGCTGGGTGCTCAGGGTGAGGCTGTCCATTTTTCGAGCTTCTGCGCAACTGCGCGATGAACTTGTTTCGTCCTGCAGCCGATGGTGGGCCTGGTCTGTACGCCTACGCACCGACGCGGCGGCGATTTTCGTTCATCGTTTTGTTGTTGAAACCCGAAGCCGTACCTGGAGAGCACCATGTGCAAGCGTATTGAATCCACCATCGAGAAGCCGTCGACAGGCGAGGGCATTCCCTTGGCTCAGTGATATGAATCGGCTGCTGAACGCTATTCCTCCCGTGGCAGCTGCAAGGCAGCCGGCGGCAAACCAGACGAGGTACAGCCCCCGGAGGAGCCGGCGTTTGTGCCGTTGGAGGAGCCGACGAGCTACGGTTCGAAGTGGCCGCAACTGAAGAACATTCTCCTTCCCGACGACGATGACCCGTCTGCTGAGCAGTGATTCCGAACACCGGCCGTCATGGCGTTTCCATAGGCACGGAAGGCGTGTAACGCCGGGGGAGTCCTGGTGCCGTGGGTGCGCTAGCGTACGGAAGAATTGCCATTCTCCCCACATCATGATCGACACGCCGCGATGTGCATCGGTGCTATCACCCGGGTACTCGGGCGTGGACCTGCAAGCGCAGGCCATTCATGACCGAGTCCTCATCTACCTGTGGAGTACGACGATGATCAGTTCACGAACTTTCGTTCCATTGCTCATGCTTGCCTTCTTCTCGCTCGTCTCGGCGGGGTTCATGACCGATGCGAGGGGGGCCACTGCCGAGGACCTGGACAAGGACTCCCTCCAGGCCCTGCAGATCCTCTACAAGGCCACCCCGTTCGCCGAGACCATTTCCCACAATGCCAAGGCTGTGCTGGTGTTCCCCAAGGTCATCAAGGCAGGCCTGGTGTTCGGCGGCAGCTATGGTGAAGGCGAGTTGCTGAAGGGCTCGAAGGTCGAAGGCTACTACAACTCCGTGACCGGTTCCTGGGGCCTGCAGGCGGGCGCCCAGTCGTATGGCTATGTTGTGTTCCTGATGACCGAGAAGGCCGTCCAGTACGTCAGCACCACCCAAGGTTGGGAGATCGGCGTTGGGCCCACCGTGGTGGTGGTGGACGAGGGGGTGGCGAAGAACCTCTCGACCTCGACGCTGAAGGATGACGCCTATGCCTTCGTCTTCGACCAGCAGGGGCTGATGGCCGGCATCAGTATCGAGGGGACCAAAATTTCCAGGATCAAGCGCTGAGCGGCCTGACGACCGGTCATGGCCATTACCCCGACAGAGACACTGATGCCGGCGACGGCCGATAATAATAGCCCCGCCAACGACGCCCCTGGCTTCGGAGGCGGGGAATCGAGAACGGGACCGATGTGGAGGGTGCCGGTACGGTGCAGCCAGGCTTGGCTGCCTGGGCGGTGGCTACTACTAGATGTACGGTTGGCCACTGAAGCCTCTTGGGAGGCGCTGCAACCCGGGCATCTCAGTGAGCTTCTCCAGCCAGAATGCACGCCAGCTTTGCTTCGTATGGACTTTCAGAGACTTGCGGGTGGCTCTGCGCGCGGCATTTCTCATGTCCTTGCGGGCTCTCTGGAAAGCCTCGGTGCCTCTGCAGTTGCGACACTTCACGCGGCTAGGTTCGCCAGTGGAAAGGAGGTTGCTGCCATGGCGGCCGCAGGCCAGGTGTCCGTCGACTTTGAAGTGAGTGATCATGGGGGACCTTCCTGGTCGCTTGGAGGTGGCACTGCTGTGTATCGCCAAGCGACCGCGACAGAGTGTTTTGATGATCTCCGCCTCACAACGATCATCGGGTAAGAGGCGGAGCCTTTTTCACTGCCTCCAGTCAGGCATCGCAGGCCGTGGCCTGTCCCTACCATATGGCCAAGGCTAGATTCCCTTCTTGATATCCTCCTTGATGTCGCCAACGCTTTCCTGGACCTTTCCGATCGTCTTTTGCACCTTGCCCTTGTTCTCCAGCGACTTGTTGCCGACCACCTTTCCAGTGGTTTCCTTGACTTGGCCGGAAACCTGTTTGACTTTGCCTTTCACTTGATCTTCGTTCACGGGGCACGCTCCAACGGTAGCGCAAGGGAAGGGCCGCTGGATGGCGGAGCCGGTACATACCGTGCTCGTGGCGGCCGGAGTCAGTACTTTGTCAGTGATGGGGGCGGCCGTCAGTGCGTTAGCGCACTCTGGCGGCCCGATGGCGGTCATTTTACCCAGCGTCGGCGCGGGGCGAAGCCCGCGCTCTTCTCGTCGATACGATGCAGTAACTGCCGCCAGGATTTGATGAATGCCTCCAGGCCTTCCTTCTGCAGGCGTTCCGCCAGAGCGCCGATATCCACTCCGGCCTGGCCGAAGCGCGCGAGCAGCACTTCGGCGTCAGCACCGTCCTCGGCCATGGTCTGCGTCAGCGAACCGTGTTCAGAAAACGCCTGCAGAGTTTTCTCTGGCAGTGTATTGATCGTGTCTGGTGCGGCCAGGGCCTCGACGTAGAAGGTATCGGCGACCGTGGGGATCTTGCTGCCGGTGCTGGCCCAGAGCAGCCGCTGAGGTTGTGCCCCGGCCGCAGCTAGGCGGCGCCAGCGTAGCGAAGCGAGTAGTTGGCGATAGGCGTGGTAGGTCTTCCCGGCGATGGCCAGGCCCAGGCGATTATGCAGTTCGGCCGATACTTGGTCGTTCACCGCCACGTCCCAGCGGCTGACGAACAATGAAGCGACCGAACCGACCCGCGGATCCAGGCCGGCGGCGATGCGTCGCTCGATACCACGCAGGTAGGCTTCGGCGGCAGCCAGGTAGTGTTCTGGAGAGAAAAGCAGGGTGACGTTGACCGGCACGCCGGCGAAGATCGCGTCCTCGATTGCTGGGATGCCGTGGCGGGTGCCGGGAATCTTCACAAGCAGGTTGGGCCGCGCGGCCCGGCTCTGGATGTGTCGTGCCGCCTTGAGACTGGCGGCGCTGTCGTCGGCCAGGTTCGGCGAGATTTCCATCGACACCCAGCCGTCGAGCCGGTGGCTCGCCTCGAATTGCGGACGCAACTGGTCCGCCGCGCGACGCAGGTCTTCCAGGGCCAGTTCGATGAACAGCGCCTCGCCGGAGAGCCCGTCCTGGGCTTTTTCGCGGATACCGGCGTCATAGGCACTGCCGTTGCCGATGGCGGCGTCGAAGGTGCTCGGGTTGGAGGTCAGCCCGCTGATCGAGAGCTCGTCGATGTAGCGGCGCAGGGTGCCGCTGTCGAGCTGCTCGCGGGTGATGTTATCCAGCCACAGGCTCTGGCCGAGGTCGTGCAGTTGCCGGGGTGGTCTCATGGGAAAACCTCGTTGGCTGCCAGCCGCGCCCCGCTACCCTGGGTAACCTGGGGAGCACCGACTGGTCGGTGATGAAAGGGCTCCGTCGTAAGGGGCGCCCATTGGCTAAGCCCGGCCTGCTCTTGCGCAGGTTCAGACCAGGCTGATGTCCATGTGCGTACCGACGCCTAGGGAGGCTTCGATGGTGTCGCGGGCGAGCAGTGTCTCGCGTTCCGAAAGGGTCTCCACCAGCAGGACGACGTCGCCATGGGCAATGGCATAGCGGAAGGTCCTGTCAACCTGGCCGGCGTTCGCCGAAGTTCCGATCATTCCTCCGAGCAGGGCGCCTAGGGCGCTTCCCCAGCCCACAAGAACCAGCGGGGGGCCGCTGAACAGCCCGGCGTTGGTGCGGGTCAGGGCGATGGCGGTCAGCGTACTCACCGCCAAGCCGAGCAGAGTCCCGACCGCACCACTTGTTAGTATTTGCCGGAGTGTGCGCTTGATCTGTCTGGAGCCGTTAGCAGGAGGCAGGTCCTCGGCGCCGAGTATCCGCATCTGCCGGTCGTGTATTCCGCGCTCGCTCAACCGGACACGTGCGCTTTCGGCCTGTGCACGGTGGGCAAACACGCCCGATACCTGATGGCGATAGCCGGCCATGGCGATTCTCCTGGAAAAGGGCCGCCTCTTTGCGACCTGGCTCCAGCCTACGCATGAGCACCCCCGGTATCTGTGCGCAAGCGTACAGAGCGCTACCGCAGCAGGGGCGCCGAGGCGAGCTCAAGGGTACGCCAGCGCACCGATGCTGGAACTCGCCGGTGGCATGATTTAAATATCAAGTTCAGGAGCGAGGACCATGGGATGCAGGCTTTTCAGGCCGGGTACGATCGTGCGTGGGTTTTTCGCAGGGTTCTTGCTGGCCGCGAGCGCTGCGCCCATCGCCGCCGAACAGGGGGCGCAGGACGCTGCCGACATACGCCTGGAGATATCGATTCTCACGGGGTATGCGCAACGCCCCGAGTTGCGTACCAGCAACCTGGAAGCCTTCGTGCAGGCACGCCGCGCCATCTTGAGCGGGCGCGTCGACGACGGGGGGGCCAGGAGGCTGGCTGCGCGTATCGCCATGGGCGTTGCGGGGATCATCTCGGTGGACAACCGGATCACCGGGGCACGACCGTTACCGCAGGCATCGGTCGTTCGAGCGAAGGTGGAGGTCGAATCGAAGAGCCCAGGGCAGGCGCCGGTGAATGACGGACGTTGCAGGGTTTTCGCCACGGAGTTCGGCCTGGCCACCGACGATATCTGGATAACCACCAAAGTGATGCTGGCCTTGGTGTCCATGGAGGACATCCGTGGCTCGGCCGTTGCAGTGAACACTTGCGACGGAGTGGTCACTCTTCGTGGGACCTTGCATAACGATGCCGAGCGTGCGCGTGCCGTGATGCTCGCCCGCGGCGTACCCGGCGCCAGGGCAGTCCGTGCGGAGGCACTCAACTCGGAAGTCTGTGGAGGGATGCATGGCGACGCTTCGACGCAATGGTCCTGGGTTGCCATCGTCTGCCTGCCGACTGCCCGTAACGGTGCGAGCTCGGAATGAGCCTTGGTGCAATGTACAGATGTTACGGCAGCGGTCTTCGTCTGAATCGATACACCACCAGTCCGATTGCCACGAGCAGCAGAATGTGAATCAGTCCTCCCATGTAGTACGAGGTGATCAACCCTAGTGCCCACAGGGCCAGTAGCGTTAGTACGAGAGCTTCGAACATTTGATGCCTCCTTCCACTGCATGGCAATGGCCTGTCTTTGTGTAGGTTGCAGCCGGCCTGGAGGAGGGGTCTGTACGTCACCGCACCAAGATCCCCTAGCTAGAATGGCCTGGCGAGAAGTGGGTGACTGAGAGGCAGCACTAACGCTCCCTAACGTACAGACTGGCGCTCACTTTGCGAGCAGCTTGAACAGTCGAAGCGTCGAGCCTTGGTTTGACGCTTCCTGCTGCGGCGTTCCGGTGTGCAGGTCAACCACAAGCGGATCTATCGCCTGTACCGCGCTGCCGGCTTGATGGTGAAACGGCTGCGGCGCCGCTACGGCGTCGCGGTGGAGCGCGAACGTCTGAGTTTGCCAAACGCACCAAACCAGGTCTGGTCGATGGACTTCGTCTTCGATGCACTGAGCACCGGGCGGCGGATCAAATGCCTAACGATGGTCGATGCCTTCGCCAAGGAGTCGGTCGGTATTGGCAATCTTACCCTGCAGAATTTGCTGCAAGTTGGCGAACTCGCCAGCAGCAGCCGAAACAGGAAAAATTGATATCAACCCCAAGGCCTACTAACTAGGTAGCGATACTAAAACTGGGGGCAGGTCACAGGTGTCTTTCTAATCAAACTGGAGATTTTCGGTTACAGAAAACAAAAAGCCCCGCAATGCGATGCGGGGCTTTCAGGTGCGACAGTAGCCTTACATGGCTTGCACTTGCTCGGCCTGCGGGCCTTTGGGGCCGGCGGTTACGAGAAAGCTGACATTCTGGCCTTCATCGAGGGACTTGTAGCCGCTGGACTCGATCTGACGGAAGTGAACAAAGACGTCCGGACCGTTTTCAGGGGTAATAAAACCGAAGCCTTTATCAGCGTTGAACCATTTGACGATACCGGTTTGGCGGGTTGCCATGATGTGAATCTCCAAGGTATGTAAAGTTTCAGGCATTAGGCCTGACTAGACTGGATGCAAAGTGAAGAGAAGCCGAGGAGATGGAGATCAAACAGACTAAACATCAAGACGGAACCGCTAAACCTAACAGGCAGCTAAGTCAGCATACAGATGTTGCAGGGATTAGATAGCAATATTTTGGCTGAGCCCTGATATTCGACGGTCGGTCGCCTTTGCTGTGATTGTGGACGAGCACCTGTATAGTCCCGGCAGGTTCTTCAGCTGAAGGGCTCCCCATTGAGAGGTATGCTGTGAGAGGTTCTCCGGAAAATGAAGCGAGAAACGTTCTAAGCGTTCAGGTTGATGTATTCCTGTCGAAAGGAGGCAGGATCGAAAAAATTCCAGCAGGTGAGACAGCCTGGAATCGGAATGCTCAAAAGGGGCAGTGGGTTAAGCAGCAAGCTAAGCCCAAGGTGAAAGGCACTTAGCCGTATAGCAGAAAAAAGTCGAGGCCTATCGTTATGGCCAGGCCTCAGGAGTTGCCGCATTCCCAACGCCAAGGCGCTGAAAACTTTCCAAAGCACATGAAGGCACCTAGCTAGCCCCGTTTGAGGGGCGTTGCACCGTCGAGCGACCCTGGATGCCAAAACGGGCCTGAGCCTCCTTGTAACTCATTTCATCCTTTTCGACCCGATCGACCACCGCCAGTTTAAAAGCTAGCGTGTAATCACGCTGGCTACGCCGCACACCTTCTGCCATCGCAACTCTCCTGAAATAAGGGCCAAGGTGTAAACCTTATTCAGGACAGGACACAGGAAATGAAAAAGGCCGCATTGGGATGCGGCCTTTGGGCTTGTGGGGTCTGTTCGCCAGACCGTACTGCTTTCGGTGTTGTGTTCCTGGTGAATTGTGCGGAACTGAAGTTCTCATCGTCAGTGGCGTGCAGCAGTGCTCCGTCGAGATCGGAGACCAGAAGGCCAACTAGAACTGCATTGGCATACCTTATCTGAGATAGGGAGACAGTCCCAGTGATCGGATATGCTCGGTCGCTGCGATTTCTTTTGGTGCATCTGGAGTGACTGCAGAATTAGAGCGCAGCTTTGGATGTTTTGGCGAATTGTCGAGAGGCGCTGCGTTGAGGCTGCAGAGTCAGATACGTATTCTTCGGCCAAGATATCTTCCATCGCCACACTCAAGCAGCACGCTGCGATGTTCAGTCCACGGGTGAAGCGTTCGTGGTCCATACCATCCTCGGTGACGACCGAACAGTGGAAGAGGGATTCCGCCAGGGCTCGGGCGCAAAGTTTTACCACCTTCCTCCCTTTCACGAGCCAGCGCAATTCAATTTGCACGCCCAAGCGGGAAATTGCTCCACGAGCGCTAGGATCCCGATCTCAGCCTCATATGGAAGCCCGCATGTGGCCGTTCTCTGCCGGCCGCCTCTTCTGGGTACAGGTCAAGTCGGATGCAAACGGTGGTCAGCACGAATGCAATTGACTGGTCAACGGCAATGCAACTGGGTGGTCAAGTGCAATGCAATTACGCAGTCGGGACTTTTTCAACAAAATCGGCCGAAAGCTGCCTGCTTAGGCCTCCGATTTTGAGGAGCGATTTGCTTAGGATTGTGAGCAGTAAACACCCCAATCACCCATGAGTTGGATCCGTTTTGGCCATAAGGTCCCGCGCTGGTAAGCGGCCTCGACACTGTCCGGCAGCTTGTGTGCAAGAGCATGCTCGCACACTTCTCGTGGATGGTGCGTTTGCTCTGCCGCCCAGATCCTGAAGGTTGAGCGAAAGCCGTGCTGGGTCAGATGCCCAAGTTCCATGCGCCGCAAGACGGCCGTAAGCGACATGTCCGAGAGCTGCTTGCCCTTTGGCGATGGGAAGACATAGGGACTGTCGGCCACTCTTGGGACGTTTTCCAGCAGTTGTATCGCCTCTGACGAAAGCGGCACCGCGTGTTCCTTGCCGGTTTTCATTCGCTCTGCTGGCACTGTCCAGACGCCTTCCTTGAGGTTCACCTCGTCCCACTGCGCACCGCGCACTTCCCCTGAGCGAGAGGCCGTAAGGATGGAAAACTCCAACGCTCGAGCAGAGATGCCAGGGCGCTTCCGGAGTTCGCTCATGAAGCTGCCAATTTCCGTGTAGGGGAGGGAGGCATGGTGTTCAACCTTCTGCACCTTGCTCCGTGCGGGTAGCTCGTGCTCCAGGTGGCCTTTCCAGCGCGCAGGGTTCTCTCCCTGGCGGTAGCCGCGGAAAGTTGCCCAGTCGAGAATGTTTTCAAGACGGCCTCGCAGCCGGCTGGCCGTCTCTGCCTTCGCATACCAGAACTGCGCGGTTTCCTTTCCTGACGTCACTTCTTGCTGCAGCACCTTCAACACCAGGTTGGTGTCAACGGTGCCTACGGCCAACTCGCCAATGATGGGGAAGGCATAGGTTTCGAGGGTGTTTTCCCATTGCTGGACGTGCTTGGGATTCTTCCAGCTGGCCCGATTGGCCTTGATATAGGCTTGGGCGCATTCCTTGAAGGTCTTGTGTCGCGCAGCCTCCAGTTTGGCGAGTTGCGCCTTGGCCTTCTTTTCTTCCAGCGGGTCGGTACCTTCGAGCAGGCTCTTCCTGTGCTCGAGGGCTTTCAGGCGGGCATCGCTCAGGGAAACGGTGTGCACCGGCCCAAGGCCCATCTCCCGGGTCTTGCCATGGCGGGTATAGCGAAACACCCAGGACTTGCCGCCTAGCTTGCTGATCTGAAGCCATAGGCCGCCACCGTCGCCGTAGTAGCCCGGTTCCTTGGCCTTCTGTACCGCGAGAGCGGAAAGCTTGTTGATGCCTCGAGTCATATTGATACCCACATTTCTACCCACGTCTTATAGCGGGATTCTGCCAAACGCTGCAAGACGCTATGGGACGGTTGAAAGGAGAAATTCCTTTGTTATCAAATGGCTGTTGGATATCGAGGGATGTTCTGGGACTCACGGCTGGCGGACTACGCTTCCGCCAATTTGAGCACGCTGAAAGCCCCGCACGTCGGGGCTTTCGCGTTTCTGCCTGGGGCTCATGGCAACGAGATTGCCAGCGGTTTATTTCCGTAACCTTAAGGCCGTTTTCCGTAACATTCGTCCAGCGGGTTGGGTCGACAACCTCGCCAACGCGCCGATGCACCGTTTCGGTGATGCGCCTGTCGGTATGCACGAGCCGCTTCGAGGCGCGGCCCAGGTCGTCGATTTCCGAGGCGGCCTTGGGGCGGATGGCGCGGAACTGGAATTGCCGGACGGCAGTTGCCAACGTCTTGTCGCGGTTCTCCAGCGCCGCCCTGGCTGCAGCCTCCCGGGCCTCATCGAACCGAATGCGCGACATCGAGGCGGTGGGCCTCCGTCCGTTTGGGGTAGTTACCAGGTAGCGGCCAACGATGTGACGGTCCTTCCGCTGCTGGCGCCGGCGATCAATCAGGATGCCGAGATCGGTCTTTCCACCTGCATTGATCAGGCGAATTCGCAGCTTTTTCGAGGTTTTTCCCTGGGAGGTGCTGAGGAGGTCGCCGTCGATGCCAGGCGCGCGGGCGATCAGCACGTCGCTCGGCCGCTGGGCCGTCAGATACGCCAAGTCCATCGCGTCATGCAGTTCGATGCACGCCTGGGCGTACACGGCATTCCAGACCTCGTCGCGTTCTCCCTCATCGCGATCAGCGCGCTGAGCGTGATGATGTCGAACGACTTCCGCGTACTGCCCGGCCATGCGCTGGTGGGCCTGCTGTAGCAGGCGCACCGGCAACGAAAAGGCCGCCCTTCGGGGGGATATGGCGGGGATCTGAAACCCGGCAGGGCCGCATTCCCGGCATTCGCGAGTGCTTCAGCCATTAGTGAGCTGCTGCGAAGGGCCGGTAGCGGCCGCGTGGAAGAAGTTCCTTCAGGGCGCCTTGTTGGCCAGCGATTCCAGAAGGTCGGCGGAAGGCACGAAGAACAGGCTGCCCGTCACTGCCTTGCTGTAGTCCAGCAGGCGATCATAGTTGCCGGCTGGGCGGCCTATGAACATGTTTTCCAGCATTTCCTCGACCGGCGCCGGGGAGCGGGCATAGCCGATGAAGTAGGTGCCGAACTCTCCTGCTCCGGGGCGGCCGAACGGCATGTTGTCGCGGAGGATCTTCACCTCCTGGCCGTTCTTCTCCAGGGTGGTCAGGGAACTGTGCGAGCAGCTGGGCTTCACGTCATCTCCCAGTTCGATGTCGGCCAGTTTGGTGCGACCGATGATACGTTCCTGAGCTTCGGTAGAGAGCTGGTTCCAGCCTGCCATGTCATGCAGGTATTTCTGCACCAGGACGTAGCTGCCGCCGGCGAAGTCCGCATCCTCGTCGCCGACGAGGGTGAAGTGCGGGATGTCCCGCCCTTCCGGATTCTCGGTGCCGTCCACGAAACCGATGATGCTGCGCATGTCGAAGTAGCGAAAACCCTGGACTTCATCGACCACCGTGACGGCGTCGCCCAGGCGCGCGACCAGTTGTGTCGCGAGTTCGAAGCAGAGGTCCATGTGCTCGGCACGGATGTGCAGCAGCAGGTCACCGGGGGTGGACACGGCGACACGCTCCCCCGTGCCCATCTCGCGGAAAGCGTGCAGGGAGGCCGGCCGCGGAGCGCCGAAGAGTGCGTCCCAAGCCGCTGAACCAAAGCCTACTACGCAGGACAGATTGCCCGTCGGCACACGCTTGCCGACTGAGCGCACCAACGCAGCAACGTCCTCGCAGAGCGAGCGCACGGAGCCCCAGTCCTTTCCCGGCGTCAGGGTGGCGACCAGGATGATCGCGCTGCGGGTAATCGGACTGTCGACTGCCTGGGGGAGGGGGGATTCGTTGAGCATAGGTTCCATGCGCCGCTATCGAAATGGGGAAGGACGAGGTTATCAAAGCAGGCTGCTAGTCACGGTGACAATTCTGGTTGCTTTAGACCAAGGACCCGCCGTTGTCAGTTACCGGCCCAGACTGTGTAAAAACGCAGCGTGTGATGGGTGGCTGATTTTGGGATGGTTCTAACGGTGCCCAGAGACTCTATGGGCTCCTGGCGCGTCGATCCGAGTCATTCAACTGATTCAGGAATGCGGCTTCCGTGATGCTGTGCAACGAGTTCAGCGTGCTGCCAATGGGGTTTCAGGCCTTCATCGCCGCCATCAGCGCACTATTGCCCAGCAGGTTCAGCACCCGTTTGAAGTTGTAGGCGAGCACATGCAGGCTCATTTCCGTGCTTACCCGGTCGAGCGTTCGGGTGAGGAAATGGGGGGGGCCATCCAGGCCTTCAACGTGCCAACAGGCCTTGGGCTCGTCTTCGCTTTTCGCCATCGGTTTGTCGACCGACCATCCACAATGCCTGGTCGAACAAGCGGTGAACGCTGCGCTGACAGACGCGTTTGACGCGGCACAGGCGTTGCTTATAAACCGCTTGGGAAGTGAACAGTTATCCAGTGATTTCGAGCGGCGCTATCAGGGGCTTTGAACCAGTGTGATCTGCAAACCTGCGTTTCGATGGGACTGGCCGAAAGGCATGCGAATGTCTGCTTCTGGCTGTAGCTGCCTGTCGCGAAGGGGCGCTTCTGAACGATAGCGGGCCATAGTTACTTTGCTGAGGGCGAATCAGTACGTGTTTGAGGTCGGTTGCTCTCACAATTTAATGGCTTATCTCGCCAGGTCTTCCAGAAAGCTTCCCAGCCCTGCTGGTGATCTGCCGCAGGTGAGAGTACAACCTGACTGCAGGCGTATGGGTGTAGCCGTACCGGATAGGCGTTGGCCAGCGATGTGGGGATAACGTCGTCTGCGTCTCCCACCAGGTGTCGCTGTGGTATTGCTGCCAGTTGATCTCGATAGTCCAACGGATCCAGCGAGCCGCCGAGGGGCGCCAGCCCTTTCAGTTGTGCCCAAAGCCGCGGGCTGAGGTTGCCCGCCAGCGTCTGGACCTGGGTGACGTCCTCCCGCTGTGCCGCCAGCAGCAGTGCCAGTGCCGCGCCTCCCGAATATCCCACCAGCTCAAACTCCCGATTGCCATAGCGCTGTTTCAACTGATCCAGCGCTTGGCTGAGACTGGTGACCACCTCCTGCGAAAAGCGCCGATCGGTCCAGAGGTCAGGTTCGCAGGCCGGTGCCATGACGAACTGACAAGGTCTCGCCAGATAGGCATTCGGCGTTGGATCATCTATTGCCAGCCGCGCCACCAGCAGGCTGTGCGGACTCGGATCCTGACTGGGTTGTGTCGCAGTGGCCCAGGCATGGCCATCGCCTTCCAGGTAGACGCGCAGGCGAGTGGTTTTCGCTGTGCCCTGCGGTGCCAGCATGGCGAGCGGAAACGGCTGCCCCGGCAGGATTTGTAGTTGCCGGTCATTTGCATCCGCCAACTGCTGCAGCGCCTCGCGAGGCGACTGGCAGCTGGCGAGGAGGGCGCTGAGCAGCAGCGCCGGGATAACTCGAAGAAAACCGGCCCACCTGCGTGGGCCGGAAAGGTAGTGGCTCATCAGAAGTCGTAACGGACCTTGGCCGTGAAGGTGTCGGCGCTGAAGTCGGTCTTGCCGGTGTAGTCGTAGCTGACACCAACTGTGACCGCACCCAGATGGTAGTCCGCCCCCACACCCGCTTCGTAGCTGTTGCGCACGGCCTTGGCGCCCTGGCTCACGAAGGGCGTGCCACCCAGCACAAAGGTCGAGGTGCTCTGGGCTTCGTCCGCGGCGAAGTCATGGTAGGCCATCAGCTTGGCTTGCGGCTGCAGGTTGCCGTTACCGACCTGGAAGTCTCCGGCTACCCGCACACCAGCACCGAGCTCCGCCACTTCGTAGCGTTGACTATCCACCTTGAGCGCCGCCGACGAACCTTTCTCGTGGTAGCCGTCGATATCGACGCGCGCATAGCGTGCGGCTAGGCGCGGCTCGACCAGGAACTGCTCGTTCAGGTGATAGGTGTAGCCACCGACGACGTTGGCGCCCAGCACCTGGCTGTCATAGTCGCCCTTGGCCGTGGTGCTGGCGATGCGACGCTTGCTCTCGTTGTCGTTGAGGCCATAGCTCAGGTTGGCGTCGACGAAGTAGTTGCCCTGTTCGAAACCGCTGTACAGGGTCAGCGCATTGCCATCGACGTCGGTGATGTTGCCGCTGTCGCTGTTCACGCTGGTATGCAGGAAGCTGTAGGCCACGCCCAGGGTCAATTGGTCGGTCAGCTTGCCATCGGCGCCGAGGGCGATGCCGCGGCTGTAGGCGTTGAAGCCGGCCACGCCGTCACGCAGATCCTGGTTGGCATCGCTGTACAGCGCCTGGGCCCAGATACCGGTGTTCTGCAGCACATCCCCCGAGGACGCACCGCGCAGGCTGCTGGTGCGATTGCCGGTGACGTTGCTCACCAGCGTTTGCCCACTGGTGGCCGCCTGGGTCGCACCACCGTTCACCTCGGGGGCCAACTGCTCCGTCAGCTGCTTCAGCGCCACCGGATCCTGCGAGGCATTCACGTAAGCCTGGAACACCGGATCGTTGGGATTGCTTTGCGCCAAACCCGCCACCACCTGGCTGAAGGCTGCGCCCGCACGCTGGGCGTTGGCTGAGCCACCAATCTGGCCGATCACGTCGCCGACTTCGTCCTGGTCCTTGGTGCTGACCTTGGCCAGGATCTGGTTATCGCCACTGCTGACAGTGTCGACGTTCAGCAGGGCCGAACGGCTGGTTACGCTGACGCCGTCATCTTGCAGGGTGCCGGCCTGGATCAGGGTATAGGTCGTGCCCTGGGCCTTGAAGTCATTGCCCTGGGCCGCCAGCTGGATCTGCGAGCCCTTGGCGAATTCCGCCGTGCCGGAGACCGCAACCACGGCCTTGTTCGGATCCGTGGCCGAACTCAGGTTGAGCCCCAGCGACGAGTTGCCGGCCACGTCCAGGTTGCCCTGGATAGTGGTGTGCGGCTGACCGAATTCCAGGTGCGCCGGCGTGTTGCCCGCATCGCTGCCGACATCCAGCCAACCGGAGTCCTTCAGTCGGATGTTCGCGCCATCGGTACTGGCGTCGGTGCCATTGAAGGTCACGTCGCCGTTCACTTCGATGTTGGACAGGTCGATCAGGTTGCCGGTGATGCTGCCGGCATTCCACACCAGGCGCACGCCGCCACTGGCCTGGGAGGCATCGATGGCTTCGTCCTGGGAAATCAGGGTGCCGCTGTTCTGGATGACCAGGGTATTGCTGGCATTCGCGCCGTCGATGTCGAAGGCGCCCACCTCGATGGCGGCATCGTCAGCCTGGATGGCGCCGGTGTTAAGCACCTGCACCGGTGCGTCGGCAAAGCTCACACCATCCAGGCGCAGCGCCGTCGCATCGTCGCCACTGGCCACAATGCTGCCGTGGTTCTCGATCCCGCCGAGGTCCACTCGATCCGGGTTACCCATGTCGTCGTCATAGGTGGCGAGAACGCCCGTTGATTCGGTACCGCTGACCTGGACCAGGCCGTTGTTGATCAGCTTGCCGCCGATGGTGCCGCCCTTGAGCTGGATGCCGGTGGCCTCGTCGCCATCGGCGAGGATCTTGCCGCTGGCGGCGTTGATCAGGTCGCCCTGCAATACCGACTGGCCGGCGAACTTGAGGCCGCGAATGCCATCGCCCTCAAGGACACCACCGGCCACCTGCAGGGTGCCTTCATTGACCAGGTTGCCGTGGATAACTGCGGGGTCGATCAGCAGGCCGGTGACGCCCGCACCGCTCACCGAAATGCTGCCCTTGTTCTGCAGGTTGCCGAACACTTCGGTGGGCGCACCGATGGAGGAGGGATTGTCGTCGTCACCCGCGTAGGACAGGTCGACGCCATTGAGATCATCCCCCGTGGCTTGCTCCTGGGCGTTGAGCACCAGGTCGTGGTTGAAGGTGTCGCTGTAGAAGCGAAGAGGTTGGTCGCTGCCCGTGAAGGCCCCGGTCACTTCGGTGCTGTCGGTGTAGGTGTTGCCTTCACTGTCCAGGCCGCTGTTGGTCAGCGTCAAAGCGTGCGCGGCTAGGGGCAGGGCACTGGCGGAAATGGCCAGGGCGAGGAGGGTTTTGCGGTACGTCGGTGTCATGAGTTCAGATCCTTGAGTGTGTATGGCCGTGGTGCTTTGTTCTATTGGGGTGTGTCTCGATGGGCAGCTCCTGGGTTTTCAAAAAACAAAAGGGTCCCTGCTCCGCCCACGGCCAAGTGATGGCCGTGGGCGGAGTTGGGTATTCCGAGTGGGGTTAGCGGAGGATGGGACTAGTTGCCGAAGCTGAAGTCGTAATCACCCTCGCTGGTGGAGATCGACGCCTCAATGATCTTCTGGCAGTAGCGCGAGTCGACCTTCAGGACGTCACCGAACGGCACCTGGTAGGGCAGGACTTCATAGGCGTTGGCTTTGCAGTTGCCACGGTTGATGGTCACGCTGTTGATCGTGACGGCGTCTTTCTTGGCGGTGATCTGCAACTGAGGCGATCCCCAATAGGGGTTGTGCCCCAGCTCCACGGTGATGGGTGGTTCCGCGCCGCAGCCGGACAGCGCCACAGCCATAAGCAGTAGGGGGATGTACTTCTTCATTGAACGGATTCCTGTGAAAGAGCTGGTGATTACCAGGCGGAGCGGCAGAGGTTTTTCTTGCTGGTCAGGGGCTGGAGAACCTGGGGAAGGTTCTGGGTCGGAAGTGTCACCGTCTGGCCACCGGCACTGAGCTGCAGGGTGCGGGCCTTGCGCAGCGCGGCCCAGAACCCCGGGAAGCTGGAGCTGCAGGCTTCGCAGTCGGTGTAGAAGGGATTGCTGAAGGTGGTGCCGTCGACGATGACGTCGAAGCCATCTTTTTCGGAGGAGTAGCGCTTGCCGGCGAGGGTGGCGTAGGCGGAGACGGGGCTTTCGTCATCGTCCGGGCAGGTGATGTTCAACTGGTTGCCGAGGCCGTCGTCGACGAGGTGTTCCTCGACGCCCTGGGTGTAGCTGGCGCTCCATTCATTGGTGCCGGCGTGAGCGGTGGTAATGGATATCAGGCTGAGCAATGTGGAGGTGAAAATGTGTTTATGCATAGGGACTGGTCCTTGTAGTGAGGGCGCAGGTATCCGTTCGGGTCCTAGTGTCATTGCGACACTACCAAAACGGTAGTATTTGGTGAAGTACCAACATGCACGATGCTGCTTTTGCAGCGAGTTATCGGGATGTCGGTGCTGGGAAGCCGAATCAAGCAGGCCCGGATGCGAGTTGGGCTCTCGCAGGAGCGTCTCGGGCTAGAGGCTGGTTTGGACGCGATGTCTGCTAGCGCGCGCATGAACCGCTACGAACTGGGGAAACGCATTCCCACACCCGACTTTGTCGAGCGTTTGGGGGTGGTTCTCGGGGTTCCGGCGGCCTACTTCTATTCGACTGAGGAAGACGAGGCTGAGCTTCTGACCAAGTTTCATCAGTTAGAGGCTTCGAAGCGCATACAACTGCTGCAATACCTCGACGAATTGCTTGCTAGTTAGACTAGTTCCTTCAATTGCCCCGGTTGATTAGCCGGCGAGCCTCCTTCTAAGAATTTATTGAAGACTGCGCAGGCGGCACTGATCACTAGTAGTAGTGGCCAGAAGCGCAACATGAGTACCAGCAGCGCAACAGCCACTGCACAGCTGGCCAGCACGCCGATGAACACGAACAGCAAACCAATAAAACGCACCAGGCTCATGGCGCTATCCTCCTCGTAGGTTGAATGGTGGTGACGCTACGGATGTCACTCCGCGGCGTGTTGGGCGCGGGCTTTCAGCAGTGTCGACAGGGTGGGTTTCGGTGCGGTGCGTGGCTCTGCTGCAGGAGCAGTTGAAGGGGGCGATTCGGGAGTCGGTTCCGGAAAGAACTCTTCGGCGATGGCTCTGGTTTCCTCATCACTGTCCTCGAAGGCGCCATTGGCAAAGCCCAGCCGTGCCGTGGCATCCAGTGCCACCTGGTCGAAGCCGGAGGCCTGACGTGCTTCATCGAGCTCCCGGGCTTGCAGCAGCGCTTCTTCCATCGACAACCCGCTACGCACCGTGATGTCGACATAGAAGATTGGCGAGCCATGGCTTTGCCGGGTGGACTTGCCACGTAGGCGCAGTTCCAGCGGCAGGCACGCCAGGCGGTTGCCGGAAATCGCCTGCAGGTACTGCAACCGGGCCGCGAGGGTGCGGATGCTGTTGAAGCCGGTGGTACGGAACACGAAGCTCCCTAGCGGATCCTCATCGCCGATTGCCACGTTGAGCCGGCCATAAGGCTTGCAGGCACCGCCCTTGGCCAACGGACAACCATCCGGCGAAGGGCAGGGCAGCGAGGCGATGCCGTCCTGACCGCGACGCTTGCAGGTTTCGCCGTTGCCGACACACAGCGGCCGCCCGGACTGCCGATCGAACAGGCAGTACTCGGCACGGAAGTTCAGCTCTGGCGCGTTGAACAGTAAGCGGATCGGAATGCTGCGGATCTTGCCGCCCTGGACCTTGCGCAGCTCCTCGTCCAGGGGATGGGGTAGCCAGCCATCGCGGAGCTGGACCTGCGAGGTGAGGGTGAATTGATCGTCCTTCTCCGGTAGACGTTTGCCGTTCTTCTCGACGACCTTGCCGATGGAAATCCGCCCGAGCACCGGCGGGGTAATGGCCAAGCCTTTGAGCATGGTGGTTCTCCAGTGGATGAATAAAAAAGACCACCCCGACGCAGGGGATACGCCGAGGTGGTCAAGGGGGGAAGCGAAATCAAGTGATCAGGAAGCGCCGGCTGCCGAGCTTGGTGGTGGGGTAGCGCGCCAGCAGGTAGGGCTTTTCCTTGAGCAGCAGGGACACATCGAGCACCACGCTGTCCTTGGCCTTGCGCCAGGACACCGCGCCGTTGGCGAACAGTGCCCGGCTGGCACTGCCCATGGCCTGCTGCAGTTGCTGTTTCAGTTCGGCTTCGCGCTTGCTCTGCAGCTCCAGACTGGCGCGTACTGCCTGCAGTTCATCAAAGGCCGCCGACAGCAGCGGATCCTGGGTGAAGTCCAGAGTGTGGCCCTGGTCCTCCGGGTATAGGCAGCGCAGGGCCTGCTCCGCCGAGTCGGAACCATCCGCCGGCGGAGGCGTATCGCGTTGCACGTAGCCCCAGAAGTCGCGCTCCAGCTCGATCAGCCGGCCGATGAGCTCCTCGTCGCGCTCGATGCGATGGATCTCCAGGTGCTGTCCACCGAGTAGCACGGCCACGTCAGCCGCCTGTTTACCGGTGACCGCCAACTGGTGCATCACCTGCAACTGCACGTACACTGGCACACCTTCCTTCCAGAGACGGGCGCCATTGATGCCGGCGGTCTTGCATTCGAGGATCTGCACATCGTCGGCGCCGATCACCTCACGGTCGATATTGGCCAGCATCCAGGGCAGCTCAGGATCCGGATGCTGCAGCACGGCATTGATCCGCCGCACTCGGTTGCCGGTACGCCGGGCGTAGTGGCTGGCGACGATGGGTTCGAGGATGTTGCCCCAGTAGGTCGGGCTTTCCTCGTCGTTTGGATCGCTCTTGGGCAGGCCAGCATCGCGGCCGGTCTTCTCCAGCCAGAGCTCTAGCTGCGACTTGTAGGGATTGAGGCCGACCGCAGCAGCGGCGTCCGAACTGCCGATACCGTGCTTGCGTACCGCTAGCCAGTCATCACGGGACAGCTCTTTGGTGCCGACCAGGCGCAGGGCAGGGCGCTGCCGTGCCTTGTTAGGTGTGGAATGGGCATGAGTCATGGGGATTTTCTCCGGACATAAAAATGCCCGGCCGGCAGCACCGGTCGGGCATCAGGGGAATGACGTGGGCAATGGCTGCCAGGCCATCAACGGGAGAACCGCATCCTGGCGGGGCTGGGCTCTCCCACTTACCGGGCTACACCACCGGCTGTAGCGGTCGTCGACTGCCGTCGCCGTGCGTGATGGGTTCGAACCTTCTCGCGCCAGCCGGGTGAGAGCTCCTTGGCCATGTCGAGATAGCGCAGCGGGCAGCTGTAGTAGTACGGCGCCATGGACTCGTCCATGGCTTTGTACCCCCACTCACCGCCACTACGTTGCAGCAGATCACAGCGGATGTAGCGCATGGACTCGCCGGGAGCGAGGCCAGGGTAAACACCTTCGGTTTTCGCTGTGACTTCGGTGACCGACCAGAGCACATTGCCGCGCAGAGTGTGGGCGATGATGCGACCGCGGGCGCGAGCCTGGTCTTCAGGTTGAGTCAGGTCCCGGATCAGCTCTGCCCGGGTACGGGATGAGAACAGCCAGCCCATGAGAGAGGCCTCCAATGAAATACCGGAGCCCACTCCCCAGGAGTGGAACCCCGGCGGGTGGAAGAGAACGCCCAACGCCGCGGTACCAGTGAGAGACTCCTGTCGTCGCAGAACCGGTTGGGCGAAGAGGGATAACGGAAGGAGGGAACGGCCGTCAGGCCACCAATTGCAGGGCCGCATCCAGGGCGCGTTGCTTGATCACTGCCCCCTGACCGAACCAGGCCGAGTCCATGCGGTACTCATTACTGCGGGCACGGCGTTCGTGGTCGACGTACTCAGTGACGGCATTGAGCAGTCCCCAGGCAGTACCGTTGGCGGCTTCCAACTGAGAGCCACGGCCGCGGCCTTCGTACAGGCTTTGCACCCGACGCAGAGCGCGTTCATTCGGCAAGGAATCCGGCAACGGATTGTTGGGCTGGGCATCGCAGAGCACCTGCATGAAGTAGCCCATCGCCTCGTGCCACTGCACCTTGCGCTCGGCCAGGTGGCGCATGCGGTACATGAACTCGTCCCATTGCGAGACGGCGATGCCGAGTTGCTTTTTCACCGCCTGAGCGTCGAAGCGCGTGCTGTGCGGTACCTTGATTGCCCGGGTAGCACCGTCGACGGCAATGGTCAGGGTGTTGTTGCACACCACCCGCACGGTGGTCGGCGTTGCCGTGGTGGCCAGGGTGCCGTCGCAGGAAGTGGCCAGCAGCAGGTAGCCATTGACCAAGTCGTTGCCCTTCAGCAAGGTGTTCTGTCCAGTGCGTGCCAGAGCCCAGAATTTGCGACCACCTTTGAGCACGCCGGCGGTTTCCAGCTCGTAGCCGGAGACCTGGGTGAGGTCGCGGTAGAACTCTAACACCTCCCTAGGCTGCACCACCTGGTAGCGCTGGGAGACTACCGAGAGCGGTGCCTTGCTGTCGGAGCGGTAGAGCACCTTCTGTTCGGGAAAGGAGTGGATGCTACCCAGGTGCCCGACCGCATCCGCTTTGAAGTGCACTGGGCTTTCCTGGATCTGCCAGTCCATGCCGGCCTCGCGCTGCCAGACTTCCAGCGGCTGTTTCGGGGAGAGGCGGCTGCCCAGTCCATGCCAAGGGGCTTCGCCGATATACGCCATACGTTCGATGAGATGAGCCATGATGAGTTTCCTGTGAGCAATAGCCGGCATAAAGCGCTGCGCAACGCGCAGCACCGGCGGAAGGGATAAAAGGGAAGGGGAGCGAAGAATGAAGCTGATCAGGACGGCAGGTTGAAGCGATGTCCGCAGATCAGGCAGAGGTTGTTGGCGAGCACGTGACGATCCAACTGGTCGCCAAGTTGGGCGCCCAGAGCACAACCGCCGACGCCGCCGGCCAGGCCGCCGAGAATGGCGCCGGACAACGAGCCGAGGGTGATGCCCAATGGGCCAGCGATAGCGCCGATTGCTGCGCCAGTTTGGCCGCCAGCAAGAGCGGCGGAAGCACCACGTGCAGCACCACCGACCGTGCCGACGAGGGCACCAATCTTCATGGCGGGATGCAGGGATGCGATCTTGGGAGAATTACAGCGAGGGCACTGCAGTGACATGGCTGGGGAGCCTCCTTGTGGGTATGTCATGGCAGTGATGTAGGACTGAGATTTTTTCCGATCGACTGGTGCAGCCAAGCATTATGAATCGCATGAGAGCCACCCCGCGCTACCCCGAAGCCCTGTAAACCGGGCCTTTCAAAGGCGACAAAACCTCATTCCAACCGGCTGTTTCTGACAATTGGCCTTATGTGGTCAGATGGCGCATGCGATACATGAACTCGTCCCATTGCGAGACGGCGATGCCCAGTTGCCTTCACCGCCTGGGCATCGAAGCGCGTGCTGTGCGGCACCTTGATTGCCCGGGTCGCGCCCGATGGTCAGGGTGTTGTTGCACAGCACCCGCACTGTGGTCGGCGTGGCGGTGGTGGCCAGGGTGCCGTCGCAGGAGGTGGCCAGCAGTAGGTAGCCGTTGACCAGGTCATTGCCCTTCAGCGAGGTGTTCTGTCCAGTGCGTGCCAGAGCCCAGAATTTGCGACCACCTTTGAGCACGCCGGCGGTTTCCAGCTCGTAGCCGGAGACCTGGGTGAGGTCGCGGTAGAACTCCAACACCTCCCTAGGCTGCACCACCTGGTAGCGCTGGGGGGAACCACCGAGAGTGGCGCCTTGCTGTCGGAGCGGTAGAGCACCTTCTGTTCGGGGAAGGAATGGATGCTGCCCAGGTGCCCGACCGCGCCCGCTTTGAAGTGGACGGGGCGTTCCTGGATCTTCCAGTCCATGCCGGCCTCGCGCTGCCAGTCTTCGATGGGTTGTTGCTGGGTGAGTTGATTGCCCAGGCCATGCCACGGCATGGCACCAACGTAAGCCATTTGTTCGATGAGATGAGCCATAAAAATCTCCTTGCCAGAGGACACTGGCGAGCGCCAATGCTCGGCTTCAGCAGCGAGCATCGACGTGCGGAAAAAGTGAGAGAAAAGGCAGCGCGTGGGAGCGAGGTACTACAAGGGAGGGCTAGTTTTCGCTGACCGAAAACACCTGGCCGCAGGCCTGACATTCGAAGTTGTCGAGCACTCGGGCATCGATTTCCTCGCCCATGCGCCCACCGGCAAGGCTGCCGACGGTGCCACCGGCCAGACCACCCAGAATTGTGCCTGCTACGCCAACGAGTACGGTGCCAATGGGACCGGCAACGGCGCCCAGAGCAGCGCCACTTTGGGCACCAGTGACCGCGCTGGCGGCACCGGTCGCTGCGCCGCCGAGCGCTCCGGCTGCGCCGCCGACTTTGCGGGTGAAATTGCGGGTACGAATGTGCCCAGAATTACAGGAAGGGCAGTAAATCGGCATTTTTCAGACTCCTGTTCAACGGAAAAGGCTGAAGAGGGCCATACGTGCCCGTCTTCGCTTAGGTGATACAGGTCTGAAATTTCTTTGAATCCAGGGGGCCGTCAGCACAGACCGTAGACCTTTTGAGCGATTTGTTCAGGGGACGGCCAAGGCTATTTCCATCGTAGGAGCACGCGGTGCTGGCTTTTCGAACAGCCCGGCGTTGTGTTTTGGTTATGGCACTGTGATATCTTCTCGGCCCGTCATGACAAGGAGAAGCGGGATGGGAAAGGTAGTAATTAGGGACGATGAGTCCGCTCTTCAGCTGCTGGAGACTCTTCTAAAAGATTCTGATGCCCCTCTCCCTGAGGTTGTGTTTGAAAACTGGCCTCGCTTCGAGATGCATGTCAAAGGCGATCGGTATCACTCGACAATCACGCCTGAGCTGATGGAGTCGTTTCTCGATCTGCAGAAAACCATCAACAAATCCTATGCTTTGGTTCGCTATGCTGACTCAAGCAAGCGGTTGACGAATGCGGACCGCGAAGAGCTCAAGATTCTTATAGAAGTCAAGGATGGAAGCTCTGGCTTTGTTGCGAAGCTTGAGGACCAAGCCGAGGCTATTGCAAAAGGAATTGCTGAGGGCTTCAAATCCATGAACTCAAAGCACAAATTGATAGCGATTCTTGCTATTGGGGCATTGGGGTTCGGCTATCTCGGATTCAGCAGTTACGTTGATTTCCAGAAGGAAACTCGGAAGGCTGAGCTCGCCAAGTTAGAGTCGGATGCCGAGAGAGAAGAGCGCCTGAAGACCCTGGAGCTTGTGAAGGACGTCTCTCAAAGCGATGCGGCGGCGCGTGCTGAGATGTTCAAGATGGTTACCGAGCGAATTCCACAGGTGCAGACTATCTCAGAGCACATGGCCGGAACCTACGACAAACTGATTGCGAGCACTACAGACGCAGAGTCTGTGAACGTACATGGTTTGAGCCTCCCCGGAGCTTTTGTCGGCGAGATCAGCCACTCTCCTCGAAATGTTGCAGTCGCTGACCGAATGGCAAGTGTTTATCGGATTAGGGGTGTCGACCATCGGTCCAAGGACGAGTACAAGCTGACGTTATTCGATGTGATCAGGAAGGTTGAGATCACGGCCACCCTGCCTAAGGATGGCTCGTTTGTTACCGATGCAATCCTTGATGTGATCCAGGATGCAGAATGGGGTGACAAGGTTGTCCTCCTGCAGATGATCACCAAAACCAGAGGCGGTAAACTGGTCAAGGCAGAGATTGAGAAGGTTACACAGATTACTGACCAAGATGACTACGGTGATGAGCCAGAGGGCCAGTCCACCGCTGCAAAGTGACGATATTGTCTAAACGCCCCGCATCCGCGGGGCTTTTGTCATTGGTAGTTCGGGCGTGTGTAACCGTCCGGCAACGGCAGGCCAAGGACATAAGCGATGAAGACCGCTAGCGATTGCGTCAAGGAATAGCGGCATCCCTCGCTGGCAAGTTGCATGAATGGATGCTGGCTCAACATGGGCTTGTGCCCGAGGGCTCGGCTACGGCCAAGGCTTTGGACTACAGCTTGAAACGCTGGGTAGCGCTGACGCGCCACCTGGATGATGGTGCTGTGCGCACCGACAATAACCCGGTGGAAAACACGATCAGGCCGTGGCGCTGTTTCGCTTGAACTGGCTCTTTGCAGGATCAGTGCGAAGCGGCAAAAGAGATGCGGCGATCATGAGTCTGATCCAGTCGGCGCGCATGGCTGGGCATGATCCGTACGCGTACCTTAAGGATATACTGACGCAGTTGCCGACGCAGAAGGCCAGCGAGATCGAGCAGTTGTTGCCGCATCAGGGGATGCTAGGCTGCCCTGCCCAAGGCGTATTTCCCGTACGCTTACAAAGGGAAACTGCGCTGGGCGGGAGTACCTGCACGCGCGATTGATCTGCCGCCACATATTGCAAGGCTTCCTGGTTCTCAGCGGTGATTCCTCCCTTACTAACCAGGCGCGCCAAATTTATCGTCCAATCCTCCCTTCAAGAACAGATGTCCAGTTTTGGGGGTGTCAGGGCAGAAAAACTTTGTCTCGGTGAAAGGTTAGGTAGGCGGCCTGGCGTGGGTGGAAAGGAGCACAGCCTTTCGCACATGCCTCTTCCAGTCCTAAGCGCTTGAGGTCGAGACGGTTGAGGTGTGCTGAAACAATGACCTCGCCATGTTCACTGAAACTGATCAAGCCGCGGTCAAATAGGCGATCAACATGAGGGGCAAGAAGTAGACCGTTAGCACCATCCAGCCGCTCGGTAGCACTGCTGCATACTCGCCATGGCTTTATGTGACTGGCGATCAATAGTCGAGAAGTTTCTACACCTGTTAAGCGACACACCTTTTCAAGTTCGAATACGCGAGATCGAAATAGGCCTTGACCGTGGCGTGCGAGGATAAGCTGTTGCCTAGTTGTTGAGTCCAAGGCGGGATCTGCTGCGATCTGGCTCTCTAAAACATCATCGATACGTTTCAGCCTTGAGTCGGTGGGGTGATCTGACATCGCCACCGGCCTGTCTGTGAAATTAGATAGACCAACTAGCAGCTCGAACACCGCCTGTCCGACTTCGGCGAGATATGCCTTCTGATTGCCGTTTCCCGTAACTGGATGAATCGGTGAATACTTTTTGGGCATCGAAGGGCCCAGCGCTGCGATTTGGTTCTTAGGGCGAACGGGTGTGGTCAATACTCTCCATTCCACCGGCAGAAGCCACCCGCTGTTGGCCCAGTTTTCGCCGGCGTTGCCAAAACTATCAGGCTTCGGCGCTGGGCTTGCGAAATCTAAGACAAATCCAACGTGGCGAATAAATCCACCAGAAAAGGAAAGCACAGCGTCACCGGGCTCGGCGATTCGCATGTTTTCGTAGAACTGGCTTCGCGCGCCATTGGCCTCACGCAGTGGCGACCAAAGGTAGCCGCCATCCAGCTCCTGTCGCGCAGTCTTATTGTGATTCACCCACCAATATCGCATCATTCTGCCACCACTCCCTGTCGGTACCTCGGGCTCTGCCCCGTTGCCATGGGCGAGTGAAAAAAGCTGAAAGCCATAGATCTTGCCCGGCGACTCTACGGCGCATACGTGGTTTGTGGAACCGCTCGATGTAGTCGAATAGATCCGCCAGTGCTTCATCGTGAGCTCGATTCGATTGATGGCAGCGCGCTCCCCGGTTGAGGCGGCTACGGTGCTCGTGAGGGTTTTTCCGGCTTGCTCAAATGGAGGGCTGACCCGTCAATCAATTCAGATTTGCGACAAAGGACCAACGACTCTATTCAAACACATCGAGCGATCTCACCCCTAGAATGCGTCGTCGAGATACCGGAAATCGGGGGTAAGGTGCCAGAGATGTGGGGGGTAGATCCTTGCTTTGGGTCTTGAACGGTTTGTGAGCAATATGGGGCCGTCTGTTTTGATGTTACGATCCCGCAGGGAAGGGGGAGGCGATTTTGTATTCTGAAAAGCTAAAGTATTACGAGTTCTTCGCGGGTGTCGGTATGGCGAGGGCAGGGCTTGGTGGGGATTGGCAATGCTTGTTCGCTAACGACAGCGATCAGCTTAAGAGGCAGTCGTATTCTGACAATTGGGCAGGAGAAGCTTTTGATTCTCGCGATGTTGCGGAAGTTGAAACAACTGACCTCGATGGAGTGGCCGATCTCGCCTGGGCCTCCTTTCCATGCCAAGATCTATCTCAAGCTGGCTCGAAGGCAGGTATCGGGGAGGCCGATGGCACCTCGGTGACGCGCTCTGGGGCTGTGTGGCCGTTCCTGAGGATCATTCGTGGCCTGGCGGAAGAGGGGAGGCACCCGGCCCTGCTAGCACTAGAGAATGTAGTCGGTCTCCTTAGTGCGAATAGTGGTAATGACTTCCGTTCACTCTGTGGCGCATTGAACGAGATTGGCTACCGATTTGGCGCGATCGTAGCGGATGCATCACATTTCGTCCCCCAATCTCGCCCGCGGGTGTTCATAGTGGCGATTCGCCGCGAGGTGTCTATACCGGCAGCGCTGCGGACTGAGCTTCCACAATCTCCATGGCATCCCCAAACTTTACTTCGTGCCCATGCTGGCCTTTCTGTTGAGGATATGGCTGCTTGGGTTTGGTGGTCGCCAGGTGCTCCACCTCCCCAAAAGGACTTCGAGCTCGAGGATATAGTTGATCTGAGTGATGATGCCGACTGGAACTCCGAAGAGGCAACCCAGCGCCTCATTGGCATGATGAGTGAGTTGCAACTCAATCGGTTGGCAGCGGCCAAGGCAGAGGCTAGGCTGATGATTGGAAGTCTCTATTTGCGAATGCGCCCCAATGGGGATGACCGTAATGTTCAGCGGGCTGAGATCGCTTTTGGGGCCACGCTTGGCTGTCTGCGCACGCCGAAGGGAGGAGCCTCTCGGCCGCGCATCATCGTCGTTGAGGGTGAACGAGTCCGTACACGTCTGCTTACCGTGGCGGAGGCAGCGCGTTTAATGGGGCTCGAGGAGGATTTCGTTCTCCCGGAAACCTATCACGAATGCTTCCGCTTGATCGGTGATGGTGTCGTGCCGGCAGTCGTGCGTTTTCTGGCTGATAGACTGTTGGAGCCATTGGCGAAGCACGCGAAGGAGGGCGTTTTCACCACAATTAATGGGAGAAAATTGGCGTGACCCAATATGTGCAAGCGTCATCGGGGCTTCCGATTACGTTGCACGATTGGGAGCTGACGCTCACTCGGGCACTATTGCACGCTGAGGGCGGAGATAGCGATGCCATCCGCTCGTTTGAAATTACTCCTGAGACGCTTGCGATGTACTGTGGGCTTGATATGGGGTATTCCGAGGCTGCGGAGGCAGCATTCAGGAATGCGCTCCGAGCCGACCCGCATCTGATTTGGTGCCTTCAGCACGGTCGGCTCAAAAAGCCAGATAATGAGCAGCCGAACTGCTTAGCGATGCTTGCACTCAGTCTGTTGGTCGATAGCCTGCTCGATGGCGTTTACGAAGAGAAAGGGCAATATCGTGCCAAGCTTGCCGAATGGTTGAGCATCGATCGGTCCTTCACGGACCTGCACGGTATAGCGATGATGTGGAAGCAGCTTGTCGCCTGGCTGGACAGCCGAATCGCTGCCGGCGCGCCGTTCCGACGCCTTATCCTGCCAGCAATACCGGCAAGCTGGACTCATATCGGTTATACCAGGCACCTGTCTTTTCCTACCAAACGTGATATTCGCTTGCTGTCCAAGCATATCGATCGCAGTGTCAATACTAGTATCGATCCTGCGTCGTTAGTTTGGCAGCTTGACCCGATAATGCGAGCTTCGAGCACCTCGCACGGACTGAAGGTTGCCTTCGAAGATTTCAAGATGGCTCTCAGGTCGGGTGCGGCATCCGTTGATCACCGGTTCTGGCGCTTGGTGCTTCGAGCGGGCACGCAGTCGGGGCATGCGGCACCAAAGGTTGGAAGCCTCGTGATGGATTTCGATGAGGATGGTGTCCGTCGCTATAGGGCTGGGCAGGTGCTGGATGAAAGTGCTGCGTTCAACTTGCTAGGCAGCGCAGTCGCTTCGCTTGGGGTCGCTGATAGTTCGAATCTAGGACCGTCCATCAGGCGTGGCATCCTGTTTTTCCGCTCTAGCGGGATCGCGAGTTGGAGCGCCGCTGGCGAACCCCATCCTGGGAGTGGTCCCTTTCACGTAGGGATCTCCAGTCAACACATTGGCTCTGTTAGGGGAGTGTGTACCGAGTTCATATCCTCCGGTAATTGGTTCATTACTGCGCACCCAATTACCGGGCGAATTGTTGATGACGTCCTAACCCAAATCGGCATCACGAATGCCAAACAGGCCGTGCGAATGATCGGTCTTGTGGATGGCGTGCGCGTTGGTAATTCCTGGCTCGGTCAGCCTCGATACCTTCCACATCTCGGAGGAGCGTCTGGTGATGTCGTGATCGAATCAGTGGACGGTGGTTCACCTGAGAGATTGTCTTGGATAGACGGCGAACTTCGAGCCGATGATCCCGTGGATGGGCAATTCTCGATTTCTGATGCTGGTGCGCATTGGACCAGGCGCGCATCGTTCGTGGCACTGGCCGAAGTCCATACCAGCTTCAGAGCTTCGGCCTACTCTCTGCCGGAACAGGCAGAGTGGATGGGGGCAGCGAACCGAAGGTGCGACCGCTCCCATACTGTGGTGGAGAAGTGGGACGATACTCCCTGCACAAACCAGGACATGATCGAAGCCCTCTACGCCTCGTCGCGGTCAGGCATATCTGAGGGCGACGCGATTTCGATTATCGACCGAGCTGTAGGGCCCTTTAGGTGGCAGACTCTCCGGCTGCTCCAAGAGGCCTCATTTTTCGATGCTCGCCCACTCGCCCGTTGGAGAGGGCGGGTTTTCACGCTAGGACAGCCGAGGCTCGTGCAGATTCAAATGGGTAGCGGCACGGCGTTGTTGGTTTCTGGCGCAGTCCCCGCACGGCTTGAAGCCGACTTCCGCTCGACGGTGGTATCGCAGGGCGGGACCGCCTTTCGCAGGCTTTCAAAAGAGAATTTCGCTCTTCCGCTGTTCGGGGCGTTTGGAGTGGCGCCCGAGATATTGTCGAGAGCCCTTGGGTGGCCAGTGGTTGACGCCCCTTTTCAGCCGGATGGCACTGGCGTCAGTCGACTGATTGAAACCAAGGTGAGTGGAGAAGGCTACCAGGTATCGTCTCATTGGGATTGGGCTGCTGGCCGTTTTTGTAGTGGAGTAGGGACTGATGAGTCGGTAACTCTTGTCAGACTCGTCCATCCAGGGTTGCGGGACCACGATATCTATCGGGTTCAGGGGCGCAAATGCATTAGGTCATTCCACTCGCGGCATGCCGCCATCATCGATGCATACCTGCAGGCCGGAAGGCCATTATTTAGATTTGACGAAGATCATTTATCTCGGCTCACATCTGAGGGGGCGCTGCCCTTGGAAGTATCAGCTGCACTCCGCGTACGGACGCTCTTCAACGCAGTTTGTACAGGCAGCAGCTGGCGATATGAGGTGACCAAGCAAGACGCTGTGTGGTTGGCTGGACTTTTGCCAGGCCTCATTGATGGCGTGCGAGATGAGTCAGTGGCGGATGCTGCTACATCGTATCGTCGCGGGCGGGGCTACCGGCGTCCTATTTGGACTGATGGAGGACTTGTGGAGTGACAGTGGATGTTAAAATGGAACGCAGCGTATTTGCAGCTTCCGACTTAAAGCGATTTGTGGGTCACTTTGTCCGTTGGCAGGGACAGTATGGTTCTATCGCCGTTGTTGGCCAATTGAACCAGGATGGTTTGGACCTAATTGCGAACCCGAAACGACTATTCCCACGTGATGGTCTAGTTGAGATACAAAGGGGGGGGCAGCATGGTGACTTACACCAGGGCGAGTGGGTCGAGTTTGACGTAATCAAGAACACGCGATTCAGGGCCCCCGCATATAAGGCGCTTCACTTGAAGCGACTACCGCGACTCGCGGTTTTACCGGAGTCGACCTTGTCGATGTACCGTGATTTCCTCACCCGAGACGGCTGGTCGGGAGATACGAGGCCGGGGCTCTGGGCATTCCGCCTAGCCGACGACACGGTGATTGTCGCCGAGTTGGAGACCGGTAAGGACGGTAGGCTTCGGATTACGCGAACTTCCGCGCGAGAGGTGAAGCGTTATCACTACGCTCACGAAAGCGTGGTACACGCTAACAATGGCGTGAAGTCTGACGACGTCTTCATCACTTCGATATCTGGCGAGATGACCTCATTAGATTGGTCGGATGATGTGGACTACGTATTTCGCGTTGTCAGTTCTCTTGCGGGCATTAGTGACCCTCGTGTCTTAGAGATCATCAGCTGGCTAGAGCGCCATCAGGAAGTCATAGCGAATCGGGTATCCACATCGGACGACAGAGAGCCTGCGCTTGACGTGCTACGTTCGGCAGCTTTGGCAAACCGCCTTCGAGCCGATCGTAAGCTGATGGAGGTTTATCTTGCAGCGGTGCTCCGCGACGAAGCCGTGCGCAATGTCGTAGCTGATTATGTGAAGGAGGGGCACGGAGCCGAGCGGGACAAGCTGCGTGCCGAACTTCATGAGGAAATCAGTGCACAGAAGACGCAGTGCCTCGCCCAGCTATCAGCTGAAATTGATGCGGAGCGTGCGGAGAGTATGGCTCGCATCGAACAGGAGCTTGAAAAGTACGAGGCAGACGGTCGTTCGGAATGTGACGTAAGGCTACAGGATACTGAGCACGCAGTTTCCGTCCGAATCCAGGCGCTAGAAGCCAGTGCCAGTGAACGTAGCGACCAGATAGAGCGCCAAATTGCCGAGCAGACGCAGAGGCTGACGGATATCAAGGCAGAGATCGCAGGTGTAGAAGCTGAGCGGGGAGAGCTTTGGGCCGAAGCAGAATATGCTCGAACACAGCTTACCGATGCGAAGGAGGAGATCGACCGCTTACTCGCCATCGCAGCGCAGCTTGGCCCTATGATGATCAATGCCCCGCAGCATGCAGCAAGTAGTATCGGCATCGGGAGAGTCTTTCCGAACTATCCGAAGGTTGACGTAGCCACTAAGGGGCAGCTAATCGCGCGCCAAGTGATGCTCTCGGATAAGGGTAAGGATGTTCTGCGGAGCCTGATTGTTATGCTGCTCTCGGGAGAGCTGCCTATCCTTGTCGGCAGCGACACGACAGATCTATTGCGTGTTGCTGAGTCGGTCATCTGTCCCGGACGGTTTGTTTCCATCGAAGCAGATCCGACGCTTATCTCTCTCGACGACCTCTGGGCCAGACCGGGTTCGGGCGCGCCTACTCTACTGGCGGCAGCCGCTGAGGCCGCTAAGGATGGTGGGGCAATCCTGGTTGTTATTAGGGGTGTTGAGCGGTCGGGCGCGCGTTTTTGGATGCCGGCCTTGTCGGAAGTGCTGCGGAGTGGAGGGTTGCCACGTGGACTATTTGTCTGTTGTACGGCCCATGAGCCCGAGCACGATGAGGTTCGCGTTCTCCGGGGAAGCGTCCCATGGCTCGAGATAACGAACGTCTTCTCGCCTGGAGCGGCGTTGGCTGGACTATCTCTCCTAACGCCTCCCCGGATTGAGCTGGAGATGCTGGATCCAGGGGGCATGCCCATGGATATATCTGGGGCCAGTTCGCTCGCGCTGGAGCTCGGTGAAAACTTGAGCCTGGATATTGCTATGCGCAGCGCGCGCATGTTCGCAGAAGCAATCATATTACTCGGTGACATGGAGTTGGCGCAGCGTCTCGTCCTCAAAGTTGCGAAGCAGCTGGCCATAAAGTCCAACTAATAAGGAAATTCGGAGGGAATCGATGCTTGATCCAATTGGTGGTTTTAACCGCATCAGGGACTTCTTCATCTCGTATGTGGAGACAAACTTTCGCATTGCGGATAGGAATATTGCGGCAGAGCGCCGTCGTCTCCTAGAGACAACTAACGTTTTCGCTACAGCGTCATTCGTGGAGCCGGTACTGCGTTATCGGACGCATGAACTGCGTATCGATCAGATGGTCGGGGTTGCGGATGGCCCACTCGCGAACCTGCCGTATGATGTGCAGGTGGCATTCGCTGAACTGGTGCTTTCCGGTCTATTCGAAGGCGATGCTGCTTCTGGTGAGCTGACGCGCATCGGCCGCTATGCACCCTATAAGCATCAGGTTGAGATGCTTCAACGGGGTATTCAGCCGGGGCATCCTGGCATCGTCACATCGGGAACCGGCTCAGGTAAAACCGAAAGCTTCATGTTGCCAATCATGGCTGCATTGTCGCGTGAGGCTGTCAGTTGGTCGAAGCCGGATGCCGGATATCTCGAAACGCCCTGGTGGGCGTCACCGAGGGGGAAGTGGAGCCCGCAGCGTGACGGAGAGAACCGTCCGGCCGCAGTGCGTGCTCTTGTGTTGTATCCCATGAACGCCCTCGTCGAGGATCAAATGGTTCGTCTCCGGCGTACGCTCGATTCGGACGAGGCAAGAGCGGTAATGGATCGCCGGTTCGAAGGGAATCGAGTGTTCTTTGGACAGTACACGTCATCGACGCCGGTGACTGGATACGAAGATCACCCTCGTATCGCGGATAGCGAGGTGGAGAAGAAGCGGAGGCAGCGCCGGCAGCGAGAGCTTCGTTCGGCAATGAGGAAGGTCAACCAGGATCAGAACGACGCGCGCATTCATGATGCCGAAGCGCGGAAGAGCGCAGAGGAACGGGGAGCGTCCCCTCCTGAGATGACCCGCTTTATTTTCCCGTCGTTAGATGGCGGTGAAATGCTTTCGCGCTGGGATATGCAGGAAACGCCACCAGATGTTCTCGTTACTAACGCATCGATGCTTGGCGCTATGTTGTCGCGCGAGGTTGAGGGGCCAATCTTCGAGAAGACTCGGACATGGCTCCGCGACAATGATGATGCTTACTTCTATCTCGTCTTTGACGAGCTCCACCTCATTCGTGGCTCTGCCGGCACGGAGGTGGCCTTCCTAATCAAGTCCCTCATTCAACGATTGGGGCTGGATGATCCAGTCCATCGGCATAAGCTGCGTGTCCTCGCCTCGTCGGCATCGTTGCCGATGGATGGCGAACCCGGCATTCAATCTCGGCGATATCTGCGTGATCTTTTCGCACCATTCGGCACAAGCACTAAGGCCGGAGAGACCGGCTCAGAAAACGAGGAGTTTTGGACCGACTGCGTTATCAAAGGCGAGGCCGAGATTCCATCTTGGGAGGGCGGGTTTATTGCGTCTGGACCGTTCCTCAAGTTGATGGAAGCTGCACGCACTAACGATAAGGACTTCATCGCGAAGATTGTGAGGAGCGATGCCTTAGAGAAAGCGATCGATGCTGTTGCCAACGCGCTCAACGTCACCGCATCCGGTGATGCCCGTATCGTTGAGATCGCGGAAGTCGCAGCGGCAGTTCTCACTAGCGCATGTAGGGTAGGTGAGGGGGTTCGGGCCGCCAGCATTGCAGATCTCGGCAAGCGGCTGTTTGGTGGTATAGCGAATGCTGATGTCGCCGTTCAAGGATTAATGCTCGCACGTGCTTTGCCAGAAAGTGGGCAGTGGAGTGGACGTGTTTCTCAGGGGACGCCGTCCTTTAGGGTTCACGCGTTCGTGCGCAACGTGGAAGGGCTGTTTGGTGCGCCCTCCAATGTGGCTGGCAAAGTCACATTTACAGGTCTAAGTGTTGAGCGTGGTCTGTCCCATGGCCAGCCCGCCCCGGGCGAAGCTCGTGGCCGAAGGCTATTTGAGATGCTTTATTGCGAGGCGTGTGGTGACCTACTGCTCGGCGGTCAACGTGGTAAGCGCGTCGGAACCAGCTCATTGACCGAGTTGCTGCCCTCAACTGCTGAGCTCGAAAATCTACCGGAGCGCGCCGCTTCGGAATACTACGATCGTATGTCGTTTGAGCAGTTCGCCGTGTTTTGGCCGAGCCAGCTTACCCCACAGCAGGATGCCCGTGGCTGGGATGAATGGGAGCCAGCTCATCTCGATCCAGAATCTGGCGTCGTGACTCTGGGGGAAGAGGTGCCCGGCGGGCGAATCGGCGGAAGGCTCTATCATCAGTCTACGACTGCGTCGCAAAACGGGCATCGCACCGCTCAGCCGTTCTGTTGCCCGAACTGCGGCACCGATTACTCGAATAGACCGCCCAGCTCGCGTTCGCGGTCACCAATCCGTGCATTCCGGACCGGTGTCAGCAAGGCATCGCAGCTGGTGGCGACAGAGCTATTCGAGCTGCTTCATGCGGTGGGGGCAGAGGCTAAGAGCATAGTCTTCTCGGATAGTCGGCAGGACGCAGCTAATCAATCACTTGAGATCGAGCGCCTCCATCTTCGAGATTTGCGCCGTGAGATTTTAGTGACCGTTGCTCGGGATTACCTTCAATGTGCAGCGGTAGCAAAAGTTGATCCGAAGTCGGCTATGGCTGCAGCGCAGAAGCTGCTGGACGCGGGTGACATGGAGGGCTTCCAAAAGGCTATTGCTGCGATCAGCGCACAGGCGCAAGACACTCAGGTCTCTGTAGAGTCCCGAAAAGTACAAATCAGCAGACTATTCGACTACAAGGACACTACCGGCGGTGTCGGTGCGTTGATCTCCGAATACGTGAGTCTCGGCATCCATCCGTTCGATGAGGTTGGTCGCAAGCCCTACGATAAGCGCCCTTGGTTCCAGGCTTTCCAGAAGTCAGGTGAACTAATCAGCTATGCATCTTGGCTTGACGATACTCAGCAAAAAGAGCTGGGCGTGTTCATTGAGCAGGAGCTGATGGAACTCGTCGACGACGTTATTTTCGCCAACACCTTCTTTGCGCTAGAAGAAACCGGACTCGCCTATCCATCGATCAGTCGCGAATCTGACCCTGACATCGATCGACTAGACGCTTGGCTCCGTGTCTTCGCGAGCGCTACTCGTGTCCAGGAGAACAAGTTCTATGATCGCAGCCGAACCACCGAGTGGGATCAGGCAAGCAAGATTAGGCCTTCAAGCCGTGTTTGGAAGTTTGCTGATGCTCTGAATGGAGATACAAATGACCAGCTTCAGAGCGTTCTCGATGCATTTGGCAAGCATGGCCATGTGAACGGCATCATCCGTGTGGGGCGTGTGTTTCTTCGGGTTTCCGAGCCAGGTGATCCATTTTGGCGGTGCGGTTATTGCGAGCGCATCCACCTCCATCGGGGAGTAGGCAACTGTACTCGTTGTTACAAGCCGCTGCCGTCTGAGAGGAGTGGCAAGGTAGAGGAGCTCTGGGAGACCAATTTCCTCGGGCGGCGCATCGTCCGAGGTCAGAAGGACGGTGTTGCCCGTTTCCGTCTTAGGTGCGAGGAGTTGACTGGGCAGACCGATGATTTCTCAGAGCGTTTGCGTAAGTTCAAGAACATTTTCGTTGACGATTTCGGTGAAGTGGCGAGGCTAGCGCGCGAAATTGACATGCTATCAGTCACGACAACGATGGAGGTTGGGATCGACATTGGATCACTCCAGACTGTCTATCAGGCGAACATGCCTCCGCAACGTTTCAACTATCAGCAGCGTGTTGGTCGGGCTGGTCGCCGCGGTCAGGCCTTTTCCTTCGTCATCACCTTCTGTCGCGGGCGAAGTCACGACGCATATTATTTTGCCCATCCCGCCGCTATCACTGGGGACCCGCCGCCACCGCCGTTCCTGGCAACGGGGCACGACCCGATTCCTCGCCGTCTTCTAACGAAGGTTTGGCTTCGCGCCGCGTTTCAGAAGGTGCGCGATGACTTCGTCAATGAAGGGGGCGTATATCCCGGCGATCTGCTCGTCCCACCGGACGTCCATGGCGAATATGTGCCAACGGATGACTATTACGATGATTGTGAAGGTTATAACTGGCAGAAGCGGTTGAAGGATGCTCTTCAGGCGACTGTTGCACAACGTGATGCATATATCGACGCAGCCTGCATTGATTCAGTTCAGCGAGAGCGCCTCCGCATGGAGTCCACTGTCGAGAGGCTGATAGAGGAAATCAATAGTCAGAGGGAGTACAAGCCGGTCAATCGACAGGGGCTTGCTCAGTTCTTGGCCGAACGGGGGTTGCTGCCGATGTATGGCATGCCTACCCGGGTGCGCCAGCTCTATCTCGGAGTACGTGCGGAAACTGACGACACTAATTCTGATTATTCATGGTCGACCATGGATCGGGATATTGACACTGCCGTTTTCGAGTTTGCGCCTGGTGCGGTACTGACGAAGGATAAGCAGCGCCATCGTGTGATCGGCTTCAGTGGCACGCTTTCAGCTCCGGAAAGACGCGGGAAGGATGTGGTGATTGAAAGCCTATCGCGTTGGGCCGAATCTGAACACCAGGTGGCCCTCTGCCCTGCCTGTGGATCCGCCCGATATAGCCTTCGTCGGCCGCAAAGCACTCAACAATGCGAAGACTGCAGTGGTGACATAGAGCCTAACGAGTTCAAAGATTACATTAGCCCGGCTGCATTCCGAACCGATTTCAAAGCGGCTGAAACCGACCTTGACACTGTGGGGCGTATGGCGGTGCGCACGGTTGCCACGGTACTCCATTTGGGGGGATGGACGGACGCTGGATCACTTCGGGTGCGTCGTGGTGCTGGCGTGACGATTATGCAGCTCAACGACGGGGTTGATGACGATACTGGGCAGCCAAGTAGATTCTCCGTCTGCGAGGCTGAAGATAGCCGTGTCCGTATCCCAGGAGCTGCATCAACGACTCTTGCGGACGATCAGGCGATCGCACTTGACGAGATCTCTGGCTCGAGCAGCCGATGGGTGGTGAAGCCCAACACGCAGCGTACTTTCGGCCTCATCGCCAAGAAAGAGACTGACGCCCTTTATCTCGAACTCCTCGATTTCGATCCTAGGCTGACTCTCGATCACGTTGCTAGGAAAGGTAACTTCAACCATCTACCCACGCGTTCTGCCGCGATCAGCGCGACGCAGATTCTCGTGCAGAAGGCAGCGTTGGATCTTGACGTTTCCCCAGATGAATTCGAAGCGCTCGAGCCTCGATTGCGCGAAGGCAATCCGATGCTGCAAATCGCCGATGCTCTAATCAACGGTTCAGGTCTTTGTCGTCGTCTCGGCGACGATCGTAGCGATGGCACTCCACACATCGTGCATCTCATCCAGGAGACGCTTACGGACCGGGCGGTCTGGCCACTGATTGAATTCCTAAGTGTTGATGAGGATGGTAATCACGCCGCACGATGCCAGACGTCGTGCTATCGATGTATCCAGCGATACGGAAACCGCTCCTATCACGGACTTCTTGATTGGAGGCTCGGGCTCACCTACCTGCGAGCATTGGTGACACCGGGCTACACTGCGGGGCTGGATGCGAAGGACCAGATGTTCCCTGAGACAATTGGCTGGAGTCAGCGCGCCCTTGCGCTTGCGGAAACCGTTGCGGGGATGCGGCCAGGCTCGCTTTCGGTCGAAGTCCATGGCCCTTCGAATCTGCCAGTGCTTCGTGAAATGCATGAAGGAGGCGACACTTTCCTGATCGTCCACCCGCTCTGGCGCGTCGATGGTGATTTCGGCAAAAGGTTGAGTGGGGGGGCTGAGGTGAAGTTTCTCGATACCTTTAACCTCGAACGGCGACCATTACGGGCTATAGAGCTGGCGAAGATCGGCCAGGTACTGGGCTAGGGAAAGAAAATATTAGGACGTCAGTTGTGAAGATAAGCATGGTAGTTAATATTGTCGGCATTGCCGTTGTATGACATGCCTTTCCAGCTTGTTGACGTCCCGTAGTTGACGGATTAATTCAGCTGCGCGATTAGGCTCCAGAGCTCGTGAGGGACTCCAAACAGTCATCCGGTTTTGACCCATTGATGTTGTGGTAAAGCTCTGAGTAGAGTTTTATCAGTATTTTACGAAAGGCTCCGGAACAGGGTGGCTAATCTAAAAGGAATGAGTGAAGCCGTGACGCCAATGAAATCAGATCCCGCAGCTCGCATTCCCATACCACCAATGTCTGCCAGCCGGTATCATGAAGCTTTTTCAGGTTTATCTCGTCGCGAACTTTATTGCCTTCGAGTTTTGCAACCCAATACCCCTGATTTGATTTAGGCATTCGAGAAAATGGACAGCCCTCATGGAGGTGCCAAAAGCAACCATGCACAAAGATTACCTTGCGTTTGCGCGAGAATACTAGGTCTGGTTTTCCGGGGAGCTTGGCATCATGCAGTCGATAGCGGAACCCGGCGCTGTGCACCAACTGCCGAACAAGCATCTCGGGCCGGGTATTCTTACCTTTTACTAGGGACATGATTCGGCTACGCTCACCGGCACTGATGGTATCTATCATAGAGGTCTCCGCATTTATTTGCCTTGTTGTTTCGTTGGGTGAGCTCCAGTTTCGTCGACTTGGATGGCTGATGTTCTCTGCTCCCGCTCTGCGATTGGACTACAATGGCTAGTGTATATTATGCACTAACATGTGCGACTGGCCGCAGTGAGGGTATTTTGCTATAGCGATAAATTTATAGTGATCGTCGGCTTGCTGTAAGTATTTGATTTTGGCCTCGAACTAAGTGCAGCTCTGCAGAGCGCTGTCCTGTGTGATCCTCTTCAATAGATGCGAGCCAAAACCATGGCAGGCCGCAACTGCATTGGGCCCCGCAATCTTCATCAGAGTCGTGAGGGAGGGACAGTATCTCGTTACAGGATAAACATTTGACATGAAATCGGCTGCATTTGTCGCATTTTCCTACGTAATGAACGTAAGAGATAGATATTGCTTTCCCACCATTTGGCGGTGCTAGGGCGATATTTATAGAGGGGTAGCCATCCCAAAATATACGACCATTTTGGCAGTTTGGAGCAAGGCAGTTAGGCCATGTTGATGGATCAAAATTCTCTAGGCGATTCAGTGGTAGTAGGCGAATTGATACAAAGTCCTGGGCTCTAAGTTCTACTGCTTTCGTGTATCCACTTGGGCAAACTAAGTAGCCATGTGTTGCGCCTGCATCAGCCATTAACCCTAGAAAAGCTTCTACATGCGTAATGTCGATTCGACGAGTGCGAATCTTGGCGTCGATGATTATGCGGTTTTCATTGTTGGCATTGTGTCTTGAGTCAATCAAAGCATCAATGTGCCGTTTTTATTGCTAATTTTTCCTGTTATTTTGGCGTTGGGTGTTACACGGTATTCGGTGGAGAGTTGGTCAGAGATCAACTTTGCCACCAGGCGCTCATATTTTTCCCAGTCCGGTTTGTCTTTTTTCATTTAATTTTAGGCTTTTTTGAGTGAGCTTTAATTTTCTGTTTTCAATCGATTTCTAGAATTTTATATTTTTGGCTGATTAGCTCTACACCTTCGTTGAAGATGCGGTCAGAATTTTTTCTAGCTTCTCTCCCGTGAGATGCCATGCGTGGGTCTTCTCTTGGGCGTAATCATGATGCAGATAATGCCGACGAACCTTTGAGCCGCCCAGTAAGTGGTTCTGACAGCGGTCGATGATCTCCAGTGTTATGCCGAGCTCCTGCATCATGGTAGCGCCAGTGCGGCGCAAGTCATGCGGTGTCCACTCGCCCTTGGAGCCCTTGCTCAGCACAAGGGAGTCGTCATGGTGGCGACCAGTAAGCGGCTTGCTACGGTTCTTGAAGCGGCACTGTCGATCACCAATCAGTTTGCTGACCGTCTTTGTGTCGACATGGCTTTTCTCGTCCTTGCTGGGGAAGCAGAAGGGGGTGTGTCCGGTTTCTTCTTTCAGGCGCGTGAACTGCTTCAGCGCGAATGACGACAGAAACACATGATGGTCCTGGCGCTTGCCCTTATGCCCTTTGGTGGCCTCGGCGGGGATAAACCAGGTGCCTTTCTCCAGATCCACATGCCGCCATTCTGATTTGAGCAACTCACCGATACGGCAAAGGGTGCTCAGGCAAATCCAGACGGCGCATTGCACACGTGGATTGACGGGACGGATGCCTGAGTATTTCTGGCCGGCGGGGAGGGCATCGTAGTCGCGTTCCAGGCGGGCGAAGATGTCGTGCAGCTCTCGGATTTCGTCAGGGGAAAGTAGTCGGTCGCGCTGTTCTTCGTAGTCGTGATCGAGCAGCTTATTGACATCCACCAAAGCGGCCGGGTTGCCGTCGGCCATCAGAGTGCGCCAGGGCTTGCGTTTCTCCGCCCAGCGCAGCATCTGGCCGATGTCCTTGCTGCGGATCACCACGGTGCGGTTCAGGCCGCGTGCTTTGACCGAGCGCAGCACATTGAGCAAGTCTTTCTCGGTCAGCGTGCGCAGCGGCTTCTTGCCTATGAGCGGTAGCACGTCTTTGGTGAAGCTGCGGCGCAGTTCGGCATTGCCGTCCTGGCGCGATACGCCATCGCGCATCCACTCCTCGAAGAGGTCGGCGACTGTCTTATTCTCCGCTGCTTGGCGCTCGGCTTCGGCAATGGTGGCCGCGATAGCGGCCTGGGCTTCGATCCTGGCGGCCTTGCGGGCGGCAGTGGGATCGATCCCCTTTGTGACTGTAGCTTTCACTTCATCGCGCTCGGCGCGAATCTGCGCCAGCGACTTCTTAGGCCAACTGCCCAAGCGATGGTCGCGTTTCGCTCCATCCAGTTTGAACTCGTAGCGAAACAGGACAGTGACGCCGCGTACCCCGGCGCGAACTTTGGCGACCAGGCCGCCGTCTTCACGTAATGTCTTGCCGTCGTCGGCCGAAGTGAGTGCTTCCAGTTGCTTCGCCGTCAGTTTTGCCACCTTCTACCCCTTGCTCGATGCGGTCGCCTTGGAATTTTGCCCCACTTTTGCCCCACCGAATCGCTTGGCTGTCGGTGGATGCTCATGGACCGTGATGGACGCTAATTTAGCCTGTATGCCCCGTATTTACTAGGGTGTAGGCGATCCGTCAGTGTCCACTAGCGTCCATGGAAATCCATGAAATAAGCGCATGGGGTGCAAGGGGTAGAGTGTTCGAATCACTCCGTCCCGACCAATTTTGAAAAGGCCGGTTCAGTAATGAACCGGCCTTTTTGCATTTCTCTTTCCGCAAAGATTACCTAGATCGATCGCCAGCTCGGCGTGTCCCGCAGCGCCCAATCATCCTGCGCCGCCAGAAAGGTCGGCAGGTCGCGGCGGGCTATCCAGATTTCACCTTGCCACTTGATGACGCCGATGCGTTGGTCAGCCCAGGTCATGAAGGCGCGGTGGGGATGGGTGTCGGGGGTGCGCTGGGTGTCGTGGAGGGTGGGGAGGACTTCGTCGCTGAGCCATTTGGCGATGTGGCGGTGTTCGGGGTGCCAGAAGCGGTAGAGGGCTTTGTAGGCGCCGGACTCGCTGATGACTTCCACTTCCTCTCGGAAGCCGCTGAGGTATTCCAGGACGACGGCGCGTTTCTGTTCCGGGTCCATGCGCCGGGGGGGGGGGGGGCGGTAGGGGCGGTGGGCGTTGATCAGGCGGGCGAAGTCGTGGGCGACGAACCAGGGCTGGCGGTCGATCAGGACGGCGCGTAGTTGGTGGGTGTGGCGTTGGAAAACGACCGGGGTGAATGGTCCTTTCATGACAATGCTCCAGTGTCCATATAAGAGCTGCCATCTACGTCGCTAAGCGTAGGGTGGCAGACCGCGCGGGGTTAGCGAACCGGAGACACTGATCCGGCAGACCCGAGGGTCTCCCCGCGCGATCTGCCATAGAGCCAGTAGTGAATACTACAGGCGTGAAAGTGCCTACAGGAAACCTTCTCTTTTTCCCGCATGCGCTTTCAGCGCAGTCGCGCCAGTGTCTTTCGAGTCGCTAAACCCGGTCACGGGATTGACCGTGACGGGTGGAGGATGGGGGAGGGCTTGCCGAGGCGGCAACCTGCAAAGCGCGTAGGAATCCGGGAAGCGCATCTCTGGGATGTGAGGTTCAGCGGTCCCTTCTTTATATAGGTGGCAGAGCGTAGCTGGCTGGAAACCGTTGCTGCGCCGGTGCGGAGCGGGGGCGGGCACGTGCTGCTTCTATATAAAGGGGGGAGGGGAGAAGCCCCTTTGTCATCTTTCTGCAAAAAGTCGTTGACGGCCAATTTAAACTCCCTATAATGCGCACCACTCCCAGCGACGAAGCGCTGAAAGAACTTGAAAATCAAGTACTTACAGAGATTTGAAGTTGAGAGTGGTGGTCAGGCAGGTGATTCACTTGCCGCTCTTCATTAGCTGCTCCGGCAGCGAGCTGAAAAGAAGATCGCCGAGGTGGTTGACAGCGAGTTTGATCGCTGTAGAATGCGCCTCCCGCTGATGAGAAGGTTTCCTTCGCTGAAGCACAAGCGATTGAGTAGAAAAGAAATTTTCGAAAAATAAAGCTTGACGGAAGATGAGGTTAGCGTAGAATGCGCGCCTCGGTTGAGACGAAAGCCTTAACCAACTGCTCTTTAACAAGTTGAATCAAGCAATTCGTGTGGGTGCTTGTGATGTAAGACTGATGATCGACTGATTATCAGCAACGCAAGTAACACTCGTGAATTCGAGAGTTTTAGCTCTTTAAATAGAGCATGCGATTGCTGAGCCAAGTTTAGGGTTTTCTCAAAACCCAAGCAGTATTGAACTGAAGAGTTTGATCATGGCTCAGATTGAACGCTGGCGGCAGGCCTAACACATGCAAGTCGAGCGGATGATGGGAGCTTGCTCCCGGATTCAGCGGCGGACGGGTGAGTAATGCCTAGGAATCTGCCTGGTAGTGGGGGACAACGTTTCGAAAGGAACGCTAATACCGCATACGTCCTACGGGAGAAAGCAGGGGACCTTCGGGCCTTGCGCTATCAGATGAGCCTAGGTCGGATTAGCTAGTTGGTGGGGTAAAGGCCTACCAAGGCGACGATCCGTAACTGGTCTGAGAGGATGATCAGTCACACTGGAACTGAGACACGGTCCAGACTCCTACGGGAGGCAGCAGTGGGGAATATTGGACAATGGGCGAAAGCCTGATCCAGCCATGCCGCGTGTGTGAAGAAGGTCTTCGGATTGTAAAGCACTTTAAGTTGGGAGGAAGGGCAGTAAGTTAATACCTTGCTGTTTTGACGTTACCAACAGAATAAGCACCGGCTAACTTCGTGCCAGCAGCCGCGGTAATACGAAGGGTGCAAGCGTTAATCGGAATTACTGGGCGTAAAGCGCGCGTAGGTGGTTTGGTAAGATGGATGTGAAATCCCCGGGCTCAACCTGGGAACTGCATCCATAACTGCCTGACTAGAGTACGGTAGAGGGTGGTGGAATTTCCTGTGTAGCGGTGAAATGCGTAGATATAGG
>NZ_CM181224.1:2072500-6646015 GCF_014852575.3 Pseudomonas sp. PDM20
GCCTGTGAAGGTGAGTTGAGAAGCTTGCTGGAGGTATCAGAAGTGCGAATGCTGACATGAGTAACGACAATGGGAGTGAAAAACTCCCACGCCGAAAGACCAAGGGTTCCTGCGCAACGTTAATCGACGCAGGGTTAGTCGGTCCCTAAGGCGAGGCTGAAGAGCGTAGTCGATGGGAAACAGGTTAATATTCCTGTACTTCTAGTTACTGCGATGGAGGGACGGAGAAGGCTAGGCCAGCTTGGCGTTGGTTGTCCAAGTTTAAGGTGGTAGGCAGAGATCTTAGGTAAATCCGGGGTCTTAATGCCGAGAGCTGATGACGAGTCATCTTTTAGATGATGAAGTGGTTGATGCCATGCTTCCAGGAAAAGCTTCTAAGCTTCAGGTAACTAGGAACCGTACCCCAAACCGACACAGGTGGTTGGGTAGAGAATACCAAGGCGCTTGAGAGAACTCGGGTGAAGGAACTAGGCAAAATGGCACCGTAACTTCGGGAGAAGGTGCGCCGGCGAGGGTTAAGGATTTACTCCGTAAGCCCATGCCGGTCGAAGATACCAGGCCGCTGCGACTGTTTATTAAAAACACAGCACTCTGCAAACACGAAAGTGGACGTATAGGGTGTGACGCCTGCCCGGTGCCGGAAGGTTAATTGATGGGGTTAGCGAAAGCGAAGCTCTTGATCGAAGCCCCGGTAAACGGCGGCCGTAACTATAACGGTCCTAAGGTAGCGAAATTCCTTGTCGGGTAAGTTCCGACCTGCACGAATGGCGTAACGATGGCGGCGCTGTCTCCACCCGAGACTCAGTGAAATTGAAATCGCTGTGAAGATGCAGTGTATCCGCGGCTAGACGGAAAGACCCCGTGAACCTTTACTGTAGCTTTGCACTGGACTTTGAGCCTGCTTGTGTAGGATAGGTGGGAGGCTTTGAAGCGTGGACGCCAGTCTGCGTGGAGCCATCCTTGAAATACCACCCTGGCATGCTTGAGGTTCTAACTCTGGTCCGTTATCCGGATCGAGGACAGTGTATGGTGGGCAGTTTGACTGGGGCGGTCTCCTCCTAAAGAGTAACGGAGGAGTACGAAGGTGCGCTCAGACCGGTCGGAAATCGGTCGTAGAGTATAAAGGCAAAAGCGCGCTTGACTGCGAGACAGACACGTCGAGCAGGTACGAAAGTAGGTCTTAGTGATCCGGTGGTTCTGTATGGAAGGGCCATCGCTCAACGGATAAAAGGTACTCCGGGGATAACAGGCTGATACCGCCCAAGAGTTCATATCGACGGCGGTGTTTGGCACCTCGATGTCGGCTCATCACATCCTGGGGCTGAAGCCGGTCCCAAGGGTATGGCTGTTCGCCATTTAAAGTGGTACGCGAGCTGGGTTTAGAACGTCGTGAGACAGTTCGGTCCCTATCTGCCGTGGACGTTTGAGATTTGAGAGGGGCTGCTCCTAGTACGAGAGGACCGGAGTGGACGAACCTCTGGTGTTCCGGTTGTCACGCCAGTGGCATTGCCGGGTAGCTATGTTCGGAATAGATAACCGCTGAAAGCATCTAAGCGGGAAACTAGCCTCAAGATGAGATCTCACTGGGAACTTGATTCCCCTAAAGGGCCGTCGAAGACTACGACGTTGATAGGTCGGGTGTGTAAGCGCTGTGAGGCGTTGAGCTAACCGATACTAATTGCCCGTGAGGCTTGACCATATAACACCCAAACAATTTGCGTGTTGTACGGTGAAGACGTAACGAACCGAAAGTTCGTGTGAACCGCAAATACCTGTCACATACCCGAATCTGGATGAGCGTGTGCATCTGCCACGAGCGTCCATAAAGAATTGCTTGACGACCATAGAGCGTTGGAACCACCTGATCCCATCCCGAACTCAGTAGTGAAACGACGCATCGCCGATGGTAGTGTGGAGTTTCTCCATGTGAGAGTAGGTCATCGTCAAGCTCCTATCCCAAGACCCCTGGTCAGCATCGCTGGCCGGGGGTTTTGCTTATTAGTGTAAGCAACCCGAATTCGGATGAGCGCCAAGGCGAGCATCCAGCCGAATTGCTTGACGACCATAGAGCATTGGAACCACCTGATCCCATCCCGAACTCAGTAGTGAAACGATGCATCGCCGATGGTAGTGTGGAGTTTCTCCATGTGAGAGTAGGTCATCGTCAAGCTTCTAATTCCAAAGCCCCTGATCAGCGAAAGCTGGTCGGGGGTTTTGTTTTTGGGGCGGAAAAAGCCAATGCGGGAGCCCTATACAGGGCGAGTAACCCGGGACGGGTTATTCGTTGCGATGGCGGATAACGCTTGAGGCGTTGTGCGACCTACGACCGGCGTTTGCCGGAGGTCCGTGAGGGATGCGGTTCGCGGGCATGGCCCGCTCCTACAGGGGAGTGAGGGGTTTGGTCATGATGAGGGTGCGCTCTTCGCCGTGGAGTTGTTCGCGCAGCAGGCGATAGCCGAGGCGGGCGTAGAAGCTTTCGGCGGTGAGAGATGAGGGGACCAGCAGGGCCTCTATACCGCGCTGCAGAGCGGCTTCCTCGATTTGCCCCATCAGGGTCTGGCCGATGCCCTTGCGCTGCTGCTGTGGTGCGATGAAGAGGCTACGCACGGTATGGCCATCCAGGGCGCCAGTGCCGACGATTTCGTCATCCAGTAATGCGACGAACACCAGGCGTTGCTGCAGCAGCTCAATCACCCGTTCAGGCGTGAAGTTCGCCACCACCGATTCGATGACGCTCGCCGGGTAGTCCTGGCCGTTGCTTTCCCTGACGGCCGCGACGATGACCTGGCTGATTGCCTTGGCGTCGCCGTTGTGGGCCTGTCTGATCAGAACATCCATCTGCACGCTTCCTGCTATCTACTCCGCTCATCCTGACGGGATTGGCAGCGCGAGGGTAGGGCGGAATCGCAGGCAACAAAAAAGGCGCCCTGGGGCGCCTTTCCTGTTTGGATCACCGATCAGCCGTTGTGGCGTTTCAGGACCAGGGTGGCGTTGGTGCCGCCGAAGCCGAAGCTGTTGCTCATGACGGTGTCGATCTTCGCGTTTTCGCGGGTCTCGCGCAGGATCGGCAGGTCAGCGACTTCCGGGTCCAGCTCGTCGATGTTTGCCGAACCGGCGATGAAGTTGCCTTCCATCATCAGCAGGCAGTAGATCGCTTCGTGAACGCCAGCGGCGCCCAGGGAGTGGCCGGACAGGCTCTTGGTGGAGCTGATGGCCGGGGCCTTGTCGCCGAACACTGCACGCACGCCGCGGATTTCAGCGACGTCGCCGACCGGGGTGGAGGTGCCGTGGGTGTTCAGGTAGTCGATCGGGGTATCCACGGTCGACAGGGCCTGCTGCATGCAGCGGATGGCGCCTTCGCCGCTCGGGGCAACCATGTCGTAGCCATCGGAAGTCGCACCGTAGCCAACGATTTCGGCGTAGATCTTGGCGCCACGCTTGAGGGCGTGTTCCAGCTCTTCGACCACGACCATGCCGCCGCCGCCGGCGATGACGAAACCGTCACGCTTGGCGTCGTAGGCGCGGGAGGCCTTTTCCGGGGTGTCGTTGTACTGGGTGGAGAGGGCGCCCATGGCGTCGAACAGGCAGCTCTGGCTCCAGTGTTCTTCCTCACCGCCGCCGGCGAAGACGACGTCCTGCTTGCCCAGCTGGATCTGCTCCATGGCCTGGCCGATGCAGTGCGCGCTGGTGGCGCAGGCCGAGGAGATGGAGTAGTTCACGCCCTTGATCTGGAAGGGAGTGGCCAGGCACGCGGAAACGGTGCTGCCCATGGTGCGGGTGACGCGGTATGGGCCGATGCGCTTGACGCCCTTCTCGCGCAGGGTGTCGATGGCTTCCATCTGGTTCAGGGTGGAAGCACCGCCGGAGCCGGCGATCAGGCCGGTGCGCGGGTTGGAGATCTGCTCGGGGGTGAGGCCGGAGTCCTTGATCGCCTGTTCCATTGCCAGGTAGGCATAAGCGGCGGCGTCGCCCATGAAGCGGAAGACCTTGCGGTCGATCAGCTCTTCCAGGTTCAGGTTGACCGAACCGGAAACGTGGCTGCGCAGGCCCATCTCGGCGTAGCTGGGGTTGTGGCGGATGCCAGCACGGCCTGCACGCAGGTTGGCGGAGACGGTGTCTTTGTCATTGCCCAGGCAGGAAACGATGCCCAGACCGGTGATCACGACGCGACGCATGCGGATACCCTTAGAAGCTGTCAGTGGAAGTGAACAGGCCGACGCGGAGGCCTTCGGCGCTGTAGATTTCGCGGCCATCGACGCTGACGGTGCCGTCGGCGATGGCCAGGATCAGCGAACGATTGATCGTACGCTTGATGTGAATGTTGTAGGTGACTTTCTTGGCGGTCGGCAGGACCTGGCCGAAGAACTTCACTTCGCCCGAACCCAGGGCGCGGCCACGGCCGGGGTTGCCCTGCCAGCCGAGGTGGAAGCCAACCAGCTGCCACATGGCGTCGAGGCCCAGGCAGCCGGGCATGACGGGGTCGCCCTCGAAGTGGCAGGCGAAGAACCACAGGTCCGGGTTGATATCCAGCTCGGCGACCAGTTCGCCCTTGCCATACTTGCCGCCGACATCACTGATGTGGGTGATGCGGTCGATCATCAGCATGTTCGGGGCGGGCAGTTGCGCATTACCCGGGCCGAAGAGCTCGCCGCGGCTGCAGCGCAGCAGGTCTTCTCGGGTGAAGGCGTTTTGTTTGGTCATGCGAGCTCCTCAAAAATCCTGGATAGCAGGCGTTGTTTGGCTTGTGCCTGCGGCGCCGCGTTCCGTTGTTCTTGTCACGGTGTCATGCGGCAGCCTAGTCATAGACTATTGCCTTTAAGTGAAAGTCACAGCAATCGGCGAACGCTTGTTCACTTTTCGCCGATGCCTGGTTTCTCCGTCGGGACGCAGGCCCGGGCCGGTCCGCAGTTTGCGGGCAAGCGCTCCATCGATCAACGACCTGGAGCAACCCAGCGCTGCAGAATCCGCTGCAGCTCCGCGCGTTTGAACGGCTTGGCGAGGTAGTCGTTCATTCCTGCTTCAAGACACGCCTCGCGGTCGCCCTGCAGCGCGTTGGCGGTCAGGGCGATGATCGGTACCTGTTCGCCGCCCGGTTTCGCACGAATCTGCCGGGTGGCTTCGTAGCCGTTGAGCACCGGCAGGCGGCAATCCATCAGGATCGCCGCGAACTCGCCGCGCTCCGAGGTACGCACTGCCTGGGCGCCGTCACCCACCAGCGTGACGCGATAACCCAGGCTGCGCAACATAGCTTCTATGACCGTTTGATTCACCGGGTTGTCCTCCACCAGCAGCACGGACTGACCAGTGGCAAGGGCGTCGCCGCCGTTCGTCCCGTCGTCTGCGGCACTCTGACGCTCCCGGAAGGGCAGGGGGATCTCCAGGGTGAAGGTCGAGCCGCAACCCTCCTCGCTGACCGCACCCAGGGTGCCGCCCATCCGTTCGGCCAGGGTGCGCGCAATGGACAGCCCCAGTCCGGTGCCGCCGTAGCGCCGCGAGGTCGACGAATCGGCCTGCTGGAAGGCCTCGAACATGTGCTCCAGGCGCTCGCGGGAGATGCCGATGCCGCTGTCCTGCACCGAGCAGCTGAGCCACAGCACCTCGTCGTCCAGCGCCTGCCAGGTGGCTTCCAGGCGCACGCCGCCTTCCTCGGTGAACTTCAAGGCGTTGCCCAGCAGGTTGACCAGGATCTGCCGGATGCGCGTCGGGTCGCCCTGCACCTCGAGGTTGTCGAGGCCGTCCTGCACGTTCATTTCCAGTTCCAGGCCGCGTTGCTGGGCGCTGTGCTGGAAGACCTGGATCGAGCTCTGGATCAGTTCCAGCAGGTTGAACGGGATGCGCTCCAGTTCCAGCGCGCCGCGCTCGACGCGGGAGAAGTCGAGGATGTCGTTGATGACCTTGAGCAGGTGCTCGGTGGATTCGGTGGCCAGTGCGCTGTACTCGGCCTGCTCCTGGTTCAGCTCGGTGGTTTCCAGCAGCTGCAGCATGCCCAGCACGCCGTTCATCGGGGTGCGCAGCTCGTGGCTCATCATCGCCAGGAAATCGGACTTGGCGCGGTTGGCCTCTTCGGCCTCCTCCCGCGCCGCCACCAGTTGGGCGATGCTGCGCTCCTGCTCCAGGCTGGCTTGCTGCAGGCCACGGGCCAGGTTGTTGATGTGCCGGGCGAGGTCGCCGACTTCGCCGTCATCCGGCACCGGCAGGGTGGTGTGGTAGTCGCCGGTCTGGATCGCCTGCACGGCGCGGCCCATGGTGCGGATCGGCGCGGCCAGGCGGCGGGCGAGGCGGCGCGCCAGCAGGTAGGTGAGGATCAGCGCGAACAGCGCGAGCAGGCTGGCCTTGAGGAGGATTTCCTGTTGCCGTTCGCTGAAGGCGTCGCTGGCCATCCCGACGACCACGCGGCCGAGGTAATCCCCGCTGGGCGGTGCGGCCGTCGGTAGCATGTCGTTGGAGCTCGCCAGGTCGCTGCCATTGAGGGCGATGTTCTCGCGCTGGATCGAGGCGTGGAATATCTCCACCTTGGTGCTCGCCTGCGCGGGATCGGCGGCGTGCTCGACGTAGACGAGGATGTTGTCGCCGCGATCGCGCACTTCGATAAAGCGCACGTGGGCGGTGCTCAAGGTCGCCCGCAACAGGCTCTGCAGCACCGGCAGGTTGCCGGAGATCACTCCGTATTCCGCCGCCGGGGCGAGTTGGTTGGCGATCAGCTGGCCGGTGTGGTTGGACTCCAGGCGCAGGTCCTGCAGACGCGAATACGTGAAGTAGGCGGTCAGCAGCACAGTCAGCAGCAGCGCCGGGCCGAGGCTGATGGCCAGCATGCGCGTCTGGATGTTCCAGCTCTTGCGGGAACTCATGGTTTTTCTCCTTCGGCCAGGCGCTGCGCGAGTTCCGCGTCGCCTTGCAGGTCGATGCCGAGCGAGCGCGCCACCTGGCGGTTGCTCTGCACCTTGAAGCGTTCGGGGTAGAGGCTGCGGGGCCATTGCTCCGCCGGCTCGTCGAGCAGGGTGTCGAGGGTCTCCAGCCAGTCGCTCTGGTCGCTGTAGCTGCTGGCCAGGCTGCCGGCCTTGACGAAGGCGGCGGTGGGGCCGATCAGCGCCCGGTTCTCGGCGTAGGCGCTGAGGAGGATGCCCTTGATGGTCTGCGCGTTATAAAGCTGTTTGTCGTCCAGCCCGAGCAGCAGGTCACTGCGACCGAGCAGTTCTCGTAGCGGGCGGCTATCTTCGGCGCGGGTTTGCAGCTCGCTGACCAGTTCGACGCCGAGTTGATCCGCGCTGCGCTGAAGCTCTTCCAGGAGAAATTCGCTGCTGGGACCGATCAGCACGCCAATGCGTTGCGGGCGTGGGCTGAGTTGCAGCGCCAGTTGCAGCTGGCGTGCCGGTGGCGGGTCGCTCCATAGCAGGCTCAGGTGTGGCGGCTCGCGCTCGCCCAGCACTTGCCGGGCTTCGACGCGGCTGACCAGCAGGGTCAGTGCCGGCGGTGCATCGTCACTGGCCAGGCGCCAGTTCAGCGCGCCGCTGCCGAGCAGCAGCAGGCGGGTTTCGCCATCGAGACTGGCGGCGGGCGGCAGGTTCTCCGGGGATTCCAGCCGCACCTGGTCGTGCGGGCGGCGTTGCGCCAGGGCCTCGGCGAAGTCCTGCAGGGCCTGGCTCTGTTCGGTGCTGACCAGCAGGATGTCACGGGCCTGGGCTGGTAGTGCGAACAGGCAGGCCAGCCCGAGGAGCAGGGCGCTGAGTAGGGTTCCGAGGCTCGTCCATGAGCGGCGGGCAGACATGCTAGAAGTCGACCTCGGCGCTGAAGTAGAGCAGGTGGCGACTGTCGTAGCGGTTTTCCGGCCAGGTCAGCGGTTCGTCGTCCAGCCGTTGCTGCAGCACGCCGGCCAGCTCCAGTGCGGCGCGACCCAGGGGAATGCGCTTGGCCACGCGCAGGTCGACGCGCTCGAAGCGGTGCTCGTTCAGTGCATCGTCGCCGTAGTAGAAGACCGAACTCGACCAGCCGCGCCCCCAGTCGCGCATCCAGCCGGCCGAGCCGCTGTTGCGTGCGGTAAGGCGCTGGTCGTAGCGGCTGCTGGCGTCGTAATCGACGTAGGCGTAGGTCAGGCGCACGCGATCCTGCCTCGTCAGGCGCCAGTCGAGCTGGGACTCGGCGCCGCTGAAGCGGATGTCGTTGTCGTTGCTCGGTTCGAAGTCGGAGACCTTCAAGGGATCGCTGATCAGCCCGTGGATTTCGTCGTAGTAGGCTTTGATGTCGACCGCGAGCCCGAGTTCGTCGAACTGGCCGTTGTAGCCGATTTCCCGCGAGCGCATGCGCTCCTGGTCGAGATCGCCGGGGCCGTGGGCGCGGGCGAAGTAGTAGGCACTGGACTGGCCGTAGACCGGTGCCGAGAGGTTGCGCACCCGGTAGCTCCAGTTCACGTCGTTCTCGTACATGTCCGGCGAGCGCACGGCCTCGGAGTACACCGCGCGCAGGCTGTGGCGCGGGGTGATCAGGTAGTTGAGGGCAAGGCGCGGGCTGACCGAGCTGCCGGAGAGCTGGTCGTCCTCCATCATTGCGCCGCCCTGTAGCAGCCAGTGCGGCGTCAGGTGCCACTCCAGCTGGCCGAACAGGCGCCAGATGTCGTTGTTCACCGTGCCGTCGAAGTAGGTTTCCGAGGTGGCCTGGTCGTGGCGGTAGCTCATGCCGCTGACCAGCCGCACGCCATCGGCGAGGTTCAGGGTGTCCTGGACTTCGAGGTCGTAGCGGGTTTCGCGGATGTTCTGGTTCACCTGCCCGCAGACCGGCAGGTAGGCACCGGCCGCCAGTTGCTGGACCACCTGCCGGGCCAGTGCCTGCTCCTGCGCGGTGCCACGGGGAATGCGCGGCAAGGTGTCGGCGAAGTTCTGCACGTACTTCGGATTCATATCCCACAACTGCGCGAGCTGCGGACTGAAGGCGATCTGTGCCTCGCACGCGCCGAAGTCCTGCAGGCGCTCCCAGTGTTCGGCGTAACCCTGCACGTAGAGGCTGTGTTCGGGGTTGATGTCGAAGGTCCAGCGCAGGGAGCCGGCGTAGTCGCGGGCGGTCAGGTCGGAGTTGTCGTCGCCGGCGGCGATGTTGCCGAAGATCGGCTCGTAGTCGTAGGGGCGCTGGTTGCTGCCTTCCTTCGCCGCCAGCTGCCAGTCCAGGCTGTTGCGCAGGTCAAGGTTGTGGCTGGCCGTCAGGTTGAAGCGGCTCAGGCGCCGGCCGTCACGGTAGTCGCGGTCGAACTGGTCGTGGTCGAAGCCGTCGTCTGCCTGCCCGGAGAGTGACAGTCGGTAGTCGCCGGAGCGGTCATGGATGCCCTGGCTGGCGTACCAGTCGCGCACGCCGTTCTGCCCGGCGGTGTACTTCAGTCGCGTGCCCTGGCTGTCCGCCGGGTGGCGCGTGAGGATGTTGATCACGCCCATCAGTGCGTTGGCGCCGTAGCTCACGGCGTTGGGGCCACGGAAGACTTCGATGCGGTCGATGTCCTCGATGGCCACCGGGATGTCGCTCCAGTCCACCGTGGCCAGGCCCGGGCGGTACACCGAGCGGCCGTCCACCAGTACCTGCAGGCGCCGCGCCTCGGTGACGTTGGTGCCGTGGTAGTTCACCGTCGCCTGGTTGCCCGACAGGTAGCCGACCATCATGCCCGGCACCAGGCGCATCAGCTCGGGAATGTCGCGGGCGCCGGAGGCCTTGATCAGGTCGCGGTCGAGCACCGTCATGCTGCCAGGGACTTCGGCGGGGGACTGTTTGAGCCGCGTCGCGGTCAGAACTTCAGGGACGTCGAGGCTGTCCACGAACAGGTCGCCCGCCACGGCCTCGCCCGCCAGCAGTGCGGCAAGCAGGGAAAGCGGCAGGGGAGCGCGGACGGGACGATGCACGGAACGACCTTGTTCTCGGTTCTTATGGGTTCGGTCAATGTCTACGGCTAGACGTTTTCCACAGGACGGATGTTAAACGAGGCAGCGCTGATTGCCAGTCCCGCGATCCGGACTGGCCGGTCGCCGATGCGGCCTTATAATGGCCCAATCGCCGCCCCTAAGCGGTCACCAATGGAACAGACATGACACAGCAGCAACCGATCGCCGTCCTCGGTGGTGGCAGTTTCGGCACCGCCTTCGCCAATCTGCTGGCAGAAAACGGACAGCGCGTTCGCCAGTGGATGCGCGACGAGGAACAGGCCGAGGCGATCCGCACCCGCCGCGAGAACCCCAATTACCTCAAGGGCGTGCGCATCCATGACGGCGTGGAGCCGACCACCGACCTCGCCGCGACCCTGGCCGAGTGCGAGATGATTTTCGTCGCGGTGCCTTCCAGCGCCCTGCGCAAGGTGCTCGACGGCCGCAGCGAGGAGCTGGCGGGCAAGATGCTGGTCAGCCTGACCAAGGGTATCGAGGCGCAGAGCTTCAAGCTGATGAGCCAGGTGCTCGAAGAGATCGCGCCGAAGTCCCGCATCGCGGTGATCTCCGGCCCGAACCTGGCGCGCGAGATCGCCGAGCACGAGCTGACCGCCACCGTGGTCGCCAGCGAGGATGACGACCTCTGCGCCCAGGTGCAGGATGCACTGCACGGGCGCACCTTCCGCGTCTACGCCAGTGGCGACCGCTTCGGCGTCGAACTGGGCGGCGCGCTGAAGAACGTCTACGCCATCATTGCCGGCATGGCCGCTGCGCTGGGCATGGGCGAGAACACCAAGGGCATGCTGATCACCCGCGCCCTGGCGGAGATGACCCGCTTTGCCGTCCAGCTCGGCGCCAACCCCATGACCTTCCTCGGCCTGGCCGGCGTGGGCGACCTGATCGTCACCTGTTCGTCACCCAAGAGCCGTAACTATCAGGTGGGCTTCGCCCTGGGCGAAGGCCTCACCCTGGAAGACGCCGTGGCGCGCATGGGCGAGACTGCCGAGGGCGTGAACACCCTCAAGGTGCTCAAGGCCAAGGCCGACGAGCTGCAGGTCTACATGCCGCTGGTGGCCGGCCTCAACGCCATCCTGTTCGGCGGCCGCACCCTGGAACAGGTCATCGGCGCGTTGATGAGCGGCGAGCCGAAGACCGACGTCGACTTCATTCCCACCACCGGTTTCTGAGGAGGTATCACCATGTCTGCGGAACGTCACCCCTCTGACCGTCTGGAGAAAGAGTCCCTGGTCCTGCGCGTCGTCTGGATGCTGGTCTTCGCGCTGGTCTGGTTCGTCGCCGAGATGATCCTCGGCGCCGTGGTGGTCATCCAGTTGGTCTACCGCATCATCTACGGCGCGCCCAGCGGCAGCCTGATGGGCTTCGGTGACAGCCTGAGCCAGTACTTCGCGCAGATCGGCCGCTTCGGCACCTTCCAGACCGAAGAGAAGCCCTGGCCGTTCGCCGACTGGCCGACCGCCCATACGCCCGAAGGCGAGGCCCCGCATGATGTGCCGCCGGCGCCGCACCCGGTGCGCGACGAGGAGCCCAAGCTTTGAAGCTCTGGCTGCTGCGTCATGGCGAAGCCGAACCCCAGGCGCGCCGCGATTCCGAGCGCCGGCTGACGGCACATGGCGTCAAGGAGGTGCTCAAGAGCGCCGCCCAGCTCGCCGGCCAGCCGCTGGATGGCATCCTCGCCAGCCCCTACGTGCGCGCCCAGGAGACTGCAGAGCTGGTCCGCGAGGCGCTGGGTTTCGAAGGCTCGGTCGGCACCGCGCCCTGGCTGACGCCGGACGACGATCCGAAGGACGTGCTGCGCTTCCTCGATGGCCGCAACGAGCAGAACCTGCTGCTGGTGACCCACCAGCCACTGGTGGGCGCGCTGGCCGGCCTGCTGGTGCATGGCAGCCGCAGCGACGCCGTGCCGTTCAGCACCGCCACCCTGGCGGAGCTGGAAGGCGAGGTGCCGGTAGCGGGGCTGATGGAGCTGGTGTCGCTGCACCATCCGCGGCATTCCTGAGGCAGACAAGTCTCCGCGAAAAGGCCCCGCAAGGGGCCTTTTGCATTTCCGACGCCGGCAAATCGTGCCCGGATGTTTCCACGCAGGGCCCGTCGCAGAGCGTCCGGAGCCCATCCTTCGGCTAAATCCTACAAAAGTTCACACGACCAGCCTTGTCTGCCGCTGCGCTGCGTGGAATATTCAACCAAGCAAGTGCTTGGTTGATCCATCGCTATATCCCTGAGCTACACCTCTGACAACAAGAACAAAGGAGGGGCACGTGGTTAAAGCAGTCCGATTACCACTCGACCTGTTCTATCAGCGCGAGAAGAGCCACCCGAACAAACGCTACCTGGTGCAGCCGCTGACCGGCGGCGAAGTGCAGACCCTGACCTGGGGCGAAGTGGGCGAGCAGGCCCGCCGCGCCGCTGCCTGGCTGCGTAGCCTGGACCTGCCCGAAGGCAGCCGGGTGGCGATCATTTCGAAGAACTGCGCGCACTGGATAGTCGCCGACATCGCCATCTGGATGGCCGGCCACGTCTCGGTGCCGCTGTATCCCAACCTCACCGCCGATTCCGTGCGCCAGGTGATGACTCACTCCGAAGCGCGGGTGGCCTTCATCGGCAAGCTCGACGACTGGCCGGCGATGAAGGACGGCATTCCCGAGGACGTGCCGACCGTCGCGTTGCCGCTGCATCCGCAGGGCCACTTCGACCAGCAGTGGAGCGACCTGCAGCAGCTGGCGCCGATCAGCGACGATCCGCGCCCGGACGCCGCGACGCTGGCGACCCTCATCTACACCTCCGGCACCACAGGCACGCCCAAGGGCGTGATGCACACCTTCGGCAATTTCGCCTTCGCCGCCAGCCATGCCATCGACCTGTTCGGCGTCGGCGAGGAGGACCGCCTGCTGTCCTACCTGCCGCTGTGCCACGTGGCCGAGCGCATGTTCGTGCAGATGGCGTCGATCTATGCCGGGCAGACGATCTTCTTCGCCGAAAGCCTGGACACCTTCGTCGCCGACATGCGCCGCGCGCGGCCCACGGTGTTCTTCGGCGTGCCGCGCATCTGGACCAAGTTCCAGATGGGCGTCTACTCGCAGATGCCGGCGCAGAAGCTCGACCGCCTGTTGCGCCTGCCCATCGTCGGCCGCCTGGTGGGCCGCAAGGTGCTCGCCGGCCTTGGCCTGGACGCCGTGCGCTTCGCCCTGTGCGGGGCTGCGCCGGTGCCCCAGGCGCTGCTGGGCTGGTACCAGCGTCTGGGCCTGAACGTGCTCGAGGTCTACGGCATGACCGAGAACTGCGGTTATTCCCACGTTTGCCGGCCGGGTGAGCAGCGGGTCGGCTGGATCGGCCGCAACAGCCCCGGCGTGGAAGTGCGCATCAGCGACGAAGGCGAGGTGCAGGTACGCAGCGGCGCGACCATGGTCGGCTACTTCAAGGACCCGGAGCGCACCGCCGAGACCATCACCGAAGACGGCTTCCTGCGCACCGGCGACAAGGGCGAGCAGGACGCCGAAGGCCACCTGCGCCTGACTGGCCGCATCAAGGAAATCTTCAAGACCGCCAAGGGCAAGTACGTCGCTCCGGCGCCCATCGAAAACCGCCTGGCCGTGCATTCGCGGATCGAGCAGATCTGCGTGGTCGGCGACGGCCTGATCGCCCCGCTGGGCCTCTGCGTGCTCTCCGAAGTAGGCCGCCAGGAAGCCGCCAACGGCTCGCGCAGCCAGCTGGAGCAGAGCCTGCAGGAGCTGCTGACGGAAGTGAATGAAGCGCTGGACAAGCACGAGCGCCTGGCCGGGCTGGTGCTGGTCAAGGACGTCTGGACCGTGGACAACGGCTTCCTCACGCCGACCCTGAAGATCAAGCGCAACGTGGTGGAAGGGACCTACGGCAAGCGCTTCAATGAATGGGCGGAGCGCCGCGAGGCGGTGCAATGGCATGAATGACAGAAGGAATGCGGAATGACCTGGCGCACCACGCCCGACCTGGAAAAGCTCAACGCGAACCTGAAGAACACCATCGGTGAAGTGCTCGACATCCGTTTCGAGGCGTTCGACGACGACTCGCTGACCGCCAGCATGGTGGTGGATTCGCGCACCCACCAGCCCTACGGCCTGCTGCACGGTGGCGCCTCGGTGGTGCTGGCGGAAACCGTCGGCTCCACCGCCAGCTACCTGTGCCTGGACAACAGCAAGTACTACTGCGTGGGCCTGGAAGTGAACGCCAACCACCTGCGCGGGCTGCGCAGCGGACGGGTGACGGCGGTGGCCAAGGCGGTGCATATCGGCCGCTCGACCCACGTCTGGGAAATCCGCCTGCATGGAGATGACGGCAAGCCGAGCTGCATCTCGCGGCTGACCATGGCGGTGGTGCCGCTGGAGCGCTGAACCAGTTCCAATCAGCGGCCTGTCCCTGGATGGGACCGTAGGATGGTGTGGAGCGAAGCGATACCCATCGATTCCTGCACCAGCAGCATGGGTATCGCCTAGGCTCCACCCATCCTACAAGGGCGCTCCCTGCGATTGCAGGAGCGCCGCCCGGCGCCCTCGCAATGTTGAACCGGCGCCTCGGCCGTAGGATGGTGTGGAGCGAAGCGATACCCATCGATCCCTGCACCAGCAGCATGGGTATCGCCTAGGCTCCACCCATCCTACAAGGGCGCTCCCTGCGATTGTAGGAGCGCCGCCCGGCGCCCTCGCAATTTTGTCCAAGACCCGCCGTTCCCGCGCCGGTACAGTAGGCCCATGGAACGCATCGAACACCACAGCAGCGGCCTGCCCGGCGTCCGTTTCATCGACGCCGAGTACCGCCGTTTCGCCTTTCCCCGGCATTTTCATCTCGACTACCACGTCGGGCTGATGCTGGACGGCTGCCAGCGCTACACCCATCGCGGTGAACGCTCGCTGGCCGGGAATGGCGACATCCTGCTGATGAGTCCCGAAAGCATCCACGACGGTTCCAGCGAGGGCGAGGACGGCTACCGCATCCGCGTGCTGTCCATCGACCCGCAATGGCTGGACGACGCCTGCCGCGCCTTCAGCGATGGCCGCCAGGGCGCGCCGCGCCTGACCGCCGCGCAACTGCGCGATCCACTGCTGCAGGTCGAGCTGCAACGCGCACACGCCCTGATGCTCGGCGGCGAGCGGCTGGCGCAGGAAGGCCAGCTCTGGCAGGCGCTGGCCGCGCTGCTGGAGCGCGCCTCCAGCCTGCGCATCCGCGAGCCGGGGCAGGGCTTCGACGCGCCGACCTGGGCGCGCCTTCGCGAGTGGCTGGAATCGCGCCTGGAAACCCCGCCGACTTTGGAAGAGATCGCCGGGTTCTGCGACCTCAGCCCCTGGCAGGTGCTGCGTCGCTTCCGCCACCAGTGCGGATTGCCGCCGCACCAGTGGCTCACCCAGCTGCGCCTGGAGCGTTCGCTGCCGCGGGTGATCAAGGGCCAGCCGCTGTCGGAGATCGCCCTGAGCCTGGGCTTCTATGACCAGGCGCACTTCAGCCGCCTGTTCCGCCGTACCTACGGATTGCCGCCCGCGCGACTACGCCAGCGCTGATCCGCCCTAAAAAATCCCGTTTCATTCCCACTGGAGAATCCCGCCATGCAGGAGGTTCACGTCTTGCTCATGCTTACCGCCGTGTTCGCGGTCGCCCTGGTCAGCCCCGGCCCGGACGTCGCGCTGGTGGTGCGTACCTCGCTGCACCAGGGCCGCCGCGCCGGGGTGCTCAGTGCCCTCGGGCTGGCCTGCGGCATCCTGGTCCACGGCACCCTGGTGCTGACCGGCGTGTCGTTGCTGCTCAGCCGCTCGCCGCTGCTGTTCAGCGCGCTGCAACTGGTGGGCGCGGCCTACCTCGGCTGGCTCGGTGTCGGCGCACTGCGCGCATTGCGCAAGCCGGGCGGGGCAGGGCGCATCGACGGCGAGTTGTCCGCGTCGAGGCTTGGCCCCTGGCTACGTGGGCTGGCGACCAACCTGTTCAACCCCAAGGCATTGGTGTTCTTCCTTGCGCTGCTCAGCAGCCTGATCCCGGTGGACATGTCGGCGCCGGGCAAGGTCGCGGTGGCGGTAATGCTGTTCGGCACCGGTTTCGTCTGGTTCAGCCTGCTCAGCGTGATCCTCACCCGACCGTTGTGGCAGCGGCGCCTGCTGCGCGCGGTGCCGGTGATCGACGGCGCCTGCGGACTGGTGTTCCTGCTGGTGGCGGGCGGCATCCTGTTCAGTGTGGTGAACCACGCGACGCATTGGGTTTGAGGGCTGTCGGCGGATAACGCGTGCCGCGTTATGCGCCCTACGAGAACTCCATCGTACGGCGGATAACTTGGAACAAGTTATCCGCCGTAATAAGGGAGAGATCAGGGCAAATCCGCCGGAGCGCCATGGAGTTTGGCCGTAGTGCCGTCATTCGCGGGAGCGCGGGTCATTGCCGCGCCCCCGGTGCTGTCGGAAAATTCAGGCTGTCATTCCCCTGAGTTCACGCAGCATGTCGCAAGCGGTCTTCTTCGCCCACGCCAATGGCTTCCCCTCGGGGACCTACGGCAAGTTGTTCGATGCCCTGGAGCCGGATTACCGGGTCCATCGGCTGGACATGCACGGCCATGACCCGCGCTTCCCGGTGAACGCCAACTGGGAAAACCTGGTGGAAGAGCTGCTGCACCACCTCGAGGCGCTGGACGAGCCCGTGTGGGGCGTCGGCCATTCCCTCGGCGGCGTGCTGCATTACCACGCGGCGCTGCGCAAACCCGAGCTGTACCGCGGCGTGGTGATGCTCGACTCGCCCTTGCTGACGCTGGCCGACCAACTGGTGATCCGCGTCGCCAAGCGCTTCGGCTTCATCGACCGGCTGACACCCGCCGGCCGCACCCTCGGCCGCCGCGAGGACTTCGACGATTTTGCCGAGGCGCTGGAATACTTCGCCGGCAAGCCGCTGTTCAAGCGCTTCGACCGCGACTGCCTGGAGGCCTATGTGCGCCACGGGCTGGCGCCGGTCGACGCGCGGGGCCTGCGGCTGAAGTTCGACCCGGCCACCGAGATCTCCATCTACCGCAACGTGCCGCATACCGCGCCCGGCCGCGCCAAACAGCTGGCCGTGCCGCTGACCATGGTGCGCGGGCGCCACAGCCGCGTGGTGCTGCCCCACCATGCCCGCCTGATCGGCCGCATCCCCATGGGCGAGAGCCTGTCGCTGCCGGGCGGCCACATGTTCCCGCTGGAGCGCCCGCAGGACACCGCCGCGCTGCTCAAGACCGTCTTCGCCCGCTGGCAACAGCGCGCCAACGCCTAAGGAATCGCCATGACCGCCAAAGTCCAGGAAATCCGCCTGAACCTGCCGCACATCGAACTGGCCGCACACCTCTTCGGCCCGGAAGACGGCCGTCCGGTGATCGCCCTGCACGGCTGGCTGGACAACGCCATGAGCTTCGCCCGCCTCGCGCCCAAGCTCGAGGGCGTGCGCATCCTCGCCCTGGACTTCGCCGGCCACGGCCATTCCGGCCACCGTGCGCCGGGGGCCAGTTACCTGCTGTGGGACTACGCGCTGGACGTACTGATGGTGGCCGACCAGATGGGCTGGGAGCGTTTCTCCCTGCTCGGGCATTCCATGGGCGCCATCGTCTCGGTGCTGCTGGCCGGCGCCATGCCCGAACGCGTCGAGCGCCTGGCGCTGATCGACGGCCTGGTGCCCTATACCGGCGAACCTGAGACTTCGCCGCAGAAGCTCGGCGAAGCCCTGCGCGCCCAGCTCGCCCTGCCGAACAAGCGCAAGCCGGTCTACGAAGCCATCGACCGCGCGGTGGAAGCGCGCATGAAAGGTGTCGGCGCGGTAAGCCGAGAAGCGGCGGAGCTGCTGGCATCCCGTGGCCTGGTGCCGGTACCCGGTGGCTACACCTGGCGCACCGATGCACGCCTGACCCTGCCGTCGCCGCTGCGCCTGACCCGCGCCCATGCGCGACAATTCGTCCACTCCGTGCAATGCCCGACCAGCCTCGTGCTGGCGCAGCAGGGCCTCATGCTGGTCGAGCCGGCCACCCGCGAGCTGCTGAAAGACAGGCCCTTCGCGGTCCACGAGCTGCCCGGCCAGCACCACCTGCACCTGGATGACGAGGCGGGTGCCGAAGCCGTCGCGGCGATCTTCCGACCCTTCCTGCAGGCCTGAGGGAAACACCCCGTAGCGCCCTGCGGCTTGACTAAAGCAGGGCCGGCCGCGACGCTGCACGGATCGCTTCAGGGAGATTGTGCATGCTCGACATCCAGACCGCCGCGCGCCAGGGGCCGGAAAACCCTCACTTCGTCAGGACCGACGCGCACCGGATGTCACGGCTGCTCCGCACGCTGCTCGCCGGTGGACTGCTCGGCATCGCCAGCCTCGCCGGCGCCGCTGACCTGCCCGATAGCCACGACCTGGAAATACTCCCGCGCTTCCCGCGCTCGGAGATCGTCGACTTCAACCAGACCGCCAGCCAGGAACGCATCTACCCGCAGGGCTCGATCAGCCGCATCAGCGGGCGCCTGCGCATGGAAGGGGAGGTGCGCGCCATCGGCGACCTGACCGCCGTGACCTATCGCCTGCCGGACGAGGATTCCAGCCAGAGCGCCTTCGCCGCCGCGCGCAAGGACCTGCTCAAGGCCGACGCTACGCCGCTGTTCTGGTGCGAGAGCCGTGACTGCGGCTCCAGCAACCTGCTGGCCAACTCGGTGTTCGGCAACTCCAAACTGTTCGGTCCGGACGACCAGCAGGCCTACCTGCTGGTGCGCCTCGCCGCGCCCCACGAGGACAGCCTGCTGGCGGTCTACACCATTACCCGTGGCAACCGCCGCGCCTACCTGCATGCCGAACAGCTGGACAGCACCGCCGCCCTCGGCGAACTGCTGCCCAGCCCCGCGACCCTGATGCGCCTGCTCAAGGCCAACGGCGAGCTGACCCTCAGCCACGTGCCGCAGGAGCCGGGCGGCGCCTGGCTCGACCTGCTGGTGCGCACCTTGCGCCTGGACACCGGCGTGCGCGTCGAGCTGGCCGGCCAGCACGCTGGTGACTGGCGTGCCGCGCTCACCGCCCAGGGCGTACGCGATGCGCGCCTGGAGCAGGGCAAGGATGACGGTGACGGCCTGCACCTGACCTGGCTGCGCTGATTTTCCGGAACTGATTCTCCAGGCTGAATATCCTACGTTGAGAGCGGAAACGCCCTACACTGGGGCTTTCGAGCCAACCGGGGTTTCCAATGTTCGACAACGATCGCCTGTTGCTGCGCCTGCTGTTGCTCGGCCTGCTGGGCGCGAGTATCTGGGTACTGCTGCCGTTCTGGTCGGCGCTGTTCTGGGCCGCCGTGCTGGCCTTCGCCAGTTGGCCGCTGATGCGTCTGCTGACGCAGTTGCTGGGCGGTCGCCAGGCCTCTGCGGCGGGCCTGCTGACCATCGGCTGGATCGTCCTGGTGGCGCTGCCGCTGGTGTGGCTGGGCTTTGGCCTGGTCGACCGGGTGCGCGAAGGCGTCGAGCTGGTGAAGAACCTGCAGGTGTCCGGCCTGCCGCCGCCGCCGGAGTGGATGGCGCGGGTGCCGCTGATCGGCGACCGGCTGATCGGCTGGTGGTACCAGGCCGACCAGCAGGGCGTGGCGATGTTCTCCGCGCTCAAACCGTACATGGGCGAGGTCGGCAACTGGGCCCTGGCGCGTAGCGCCAAGCTGGGCGCGGGCATCTTCGAACTGGTGCTGAGCCTGGTGCTGATCTTCTTCTTCTATCGCGACGGCCTGCGCCTGCAAGCCTTTGCCCATGGCGTGCTGGAACGCCTGATCGGGCCTGCCGCGCAGCAGTACATGGACATCATCGCCGGCACCGTGCAGCGGGTTGTCAACGGCGTGATTGGCACCGCCGCGGCCCAGGCCGTGCTGGCCACCATCGGCTTCTTCATTGCCGGCGTTCCCGGCGCCTTTCTGCTCGGCCTGCTGACCTTCGTCTGCAGCCTGCTGATGGTGCCGCCGCTGGTGTGGGGCCCAGCGGTGATCTGGCTGTTCTACCAGGAGAGCTACGGCTACGCGGTGTTCATGGCGATCTGGGGCTTCTTCGTGATCAGCGGCGTGGACAACATCCTCAAGCCCTACCTGATCAGCCGCGGCGGCAACCTGCCGCTGGTGGTGGTGCTGCTGGGCGTGCTCGGCGGACTGCTCAGCTTCGGCTTCATCGGCCTGTTCCTTGGCCCGGTGCTGCTGGCGGTGGTCTACAACCTGGTCAGCGCGTGGGTGGCCAGCTCGCAACGGCCTCCGCCGCCGCCGGTGGTTTGATACTTCGGCGCGAGAGATTGCCCTCACCCTAACCCTCTCCCTCTGGAGCGGGGTGCGCAGCCAGGGCTGGGGTGAGGGTGTCAGCAGACGCACCAAAGTTCACAGCAACGTAGCGCGCATAACCCGGAACGGGTTATCCGCCGCCATGGCGGATAACGCCTGGGGCGTCATGTGCCCTACGTGATTCAGACGTGCTCGCTCTTCACCTGCACCAGCTTGTCCCGCCCGGCGCCCAGGCCGAAGACGATCCCCGCCACCGTCACCACCACGAAGATCACCCCGGTCGCTGCCCAGCCGCCGGTGGCGTCGTGCACCACACCGACCAGGAAGGGCCCGCAGGCCGCCAGGGTGTAGCCCACGCCCTGGGCCATGCCGGAGAGGTTGGAGGCGACGTGGGAGTCCGGCGAGCGCAGCACGATCAGCGCCAGTGCGATGCTGAAGGTGCCGCCCTGGCCGAGACCGAGCACTACCGCCCAGCCCCAGATGCCCGAGAGCGGGGCGAACAGCAGGCCGAGCAGGCCGGCCAGGGTCAGGCCCATGACGATCACCACGGCGATGCGCTGGTCCTTGCCACGGGTGGCCAGCCAGGGCGCGGCGAGGGCGCTGAACAGCTGCACCATCACCGAGCCGGAGAGCACCAGCCCGGCTTCCACCGCGCTCAGGCCACGGTCGATGAGGATCGACGGCACCCAGCCGAAGACGATGTAGGCCAGCGACGATTGCAGGCCCATGTACAGCGTCACCTGCCAGGCCAACGGGTCGCGCCACAACCCCTTCACCTTGTACACCGCGCGGTGGGCATGGTGGTTCTGGCGGGTCTGCGGCAGCCAGATCGCCGCGGCGACCACGGCCGGGATCGCCCAGAACGCCAGCGCCACCTGCCAGTTGTTGTCCATCAGTTTTGCCAGCGGCACGGTGGCACCGGCGGCCGTGGCGGCGCCCAGGCACAGGGCCATGGTGTAGACGCCGGTCATGGTCCCGGCGATGTGCGGGAAGTCGCGCTTGACGATGCCCGGCAGCAGCACGCCGATGATGCCGATGCTGGCGCCGGCCACCAGGCTGCCGAGGAACAGCCCGGCCACCGGGAACAGGCTGCGCAGGACGATGCCGCCGGCCAGGGTGAAGAGGATCAGCAGTACGGTTCGTTCGGCGCCCAGGCGTCGCGCAAGCATCGGCGCCAGCGGCGCGAACAGGCCCAGGCAGAGCACCGGCAGGGTGGTCAGCAGGCCCGCAGCGGCAGCGGACAGGCCGGTGCCGTCTCGCACGGTGTTGAGCAGCGGCGACAGGCTGGAAAGCGCCGGGCGCAGGTTGATCGCGACCAGCACCAGGCCGAGCAGCAACAGCCAGGTGCGCTGCGGGCGCGGCGCGGCTTTCTCGGCGTCGATCAGCAGTTCTTCGGGCGGGCAGGACACCTTGTGCTCGGCGTCTTTCGGGTCATTGGGCAAGGACATGGTGGGCATTCCAGGGCAGCAAGGCAGAAGAAAGCATTCAGAGTCAGATCAGCAGCGCGCGGTTCGCTTTTGCGGCTGCGTCCGCGTCACCGCGGGCGATGGCATCCACCAGTTCGCGGTGCAGATCGAAGCCCGGTTGCGGCCGGCTCGGGTCACCGATGGTGCGCTCCAGGCCGGCGCGGATCACCTGGGAGAAGTAGCGGTACAGCTCGCTGAGCACCGGGTTGTGGGCGCTGTCCACCACGCGCTGGTGGAAGGCCAGGTCGTGGGCGATGTATTCATCCAGAGCACCACCGTGATGAACGGCAGAGCGCTCCAGCGCCTCACGCAGTGCGGCGAGGTCGGCTTCGGTGCGGCGCCCGGCGGCCAGCCGGCTGGCTTCCACTTCGATGACGCCGCGCGCCTCCAGTGCCTGCTCCACCGAGCTGCGGGCCAGCACCAGCATGGTTTCCAGCGGGTTGGCGCGGGCGCGCACATAGGTGCCGTCGCCCTGGCGCACTTCCAGCACGCCGGAGAAGGTCAGCACGCGGACCGCTTCGCGCACGGTATTGCGGCTGATACCCAGGGATTCGGCCAGTTCGGGCTCTGGCGGCAGACGTTGGCCCAATGGCCAGGTGCCGTCGTCGATGCGCAGATGGATCTGCTCGAGGGCGATGTCCACCAGCGAGCGCTTCTGAATGGGGCTTGGCATTGAAACATCCAATCATCGGATGAATTTTAAGAGGCCAAGATTAGGACAGTTCCGTGTTGGCTGGCAATGCGGGGAGAAGAGAAGGCCGCCGGAGCGGGGGCGCTCCGGCGGTGGGCATCGACGCGGATCAGGCGGCGATGTTCACCAGGCTGCCACTGGTCGCCTGGAGGGCGGTGACTTCGCTGCTCTGGTACTGCTTGAGCAGGTTGGCCACCAGCTTCTGGTAGGCGGCGCCCGTGTTGGCGCTGGTCGAGGAGGCGCTGGAGGCGGTGGTCGTCGAGCTGTCCGACGCACTGCTGGAGGAGTCGTCGGACGAGTTGCTGGAGGCCGAAGCCGGCGGGGGCGGCGGCGGGCCGTCGGGGCGTTGGGCCTGCAGCGCGCTGGAAAGCTCGTCGCTGCTGATCGAGCCGCTGCCGTCGGCGTCGAGCTGGCTGAACAGTTCGCTCAGGCGCTCGCTGTCGTCGTCGCTGCTGCCCAGGGCGGAGAGCTCGTCGCTGCTGATGCTGCCGTCTCCGTCGCTGTCCAGGGCGCTGATCAGGTCTTCTGCGGAGTCGCCCATGCCCATGCCGCCCATGTCGCCGGGTGATGGGGGAGGAGGAGGCATGGCGGCGGCCAGTTCGTCCTGGGAGATGCCACCGCTGCTGTCGCTGTCCAGCTCGCTGAGCAGGGCGTCGATGTCGATGTCGCTGCTGTCCGAGTCATCGCTGGAGGACAGCGCGCTGGTCAGTTCGTCCTTGCTGATGCTGCCGTCGCCATCGCTGTCGATGGACTTGAACAGGTCTTCCTGGAATTTCGCCGCGCCCTGGGAACCGCCAGTGCTACCGCTCTGCGTCGCGGTGGTGCTGCTGGCGGTCTGGGTCCGGGCGAGCGAGCTGGTGTAGTAGCTCGCATAGCTGCTGCTCACGCCGCTGATCATGGGAGAGTCTCCGTGGTTGCCGAAGCGGAGGGTTCTCCGCTGATGACAGCCTCGGGCTCGCCTGTGTCGCGGGTTTGTGCGCTTTGTTTGCGGGTCGCTACACGGCGTTACGTGGCTGCGCTTCTGGGCAGGCGCAGCACGGCGGTGGCGCCGCCGCCGGGGGTTTCCTCGAAGGTCAGGTCGCCGCCCTGGCGCCGCGCGGCATCGCGGGCGATGGACAGTCCCAGGCCGACTCCGCCGGAATTGCGGTTGCGCGAGCCTTCCAGGCGGAAGAACGGTTCGAACACCTGCTCGCGCAGCTCTGAGGGGATGCCCGGGCCGTGGTCGCGGACGCGGATTTCCACTTCGCGGGTGCCGTCGCGCAGCTCGATGCTGACATCACCGGCGTAGCGCAGGGCGTTGTCCAGCAGGTTGTTCAGGCACGAGCGCAGCGCCATCGGCTGGACCTTGAGCGGCGCGCAGAAGCCTTCCACGCCGACATCGGCGCCGCGCTCACAGGCGTCCTCGGCCAGCGAATCGGCCAGGGCCTTCACGTCGAACCACTGCAGCGGCTCGGTGGCGCGCTCCTGCTGCAGGTAGTGCAGGGTGGAATCGAGCATGCCGATCATCTCGGCCAGGTCCTGGCCGATGCGGGTGCGCAGCTGCGGGTTGTCGATTTCCTCGACGCGCAGGCGCAGCCGCGACAGCGGGGTGCGCAGGTCATGGGAGACGGCCACCAGCATGCGGCTGCGTTGCTGCACCTGTTCGCGGATACGTTCGCGCATGCGGTTGAAGGCGTGGGCGGCCTGGCGCGCTTCCCGCGGGCCGGTTTCCGGCAGCGGCGGGCTGTCCAGGTCTTCGGAGAGGCGCAGCGCGGCATCGCCCATGCGCTGCACCGGGCGGGCGAGCAGGCGGGCACCGATGCCGGCGGCGAGGATCAGCGCCAGCAGCTGGAAGGCGAACGGCGCGCTCCAGAACGGCAGCCGCGGCGGTGGAGGAGGCGGCGGGCGGAAGCCTTCGGGGCCCGGCGCGAAACCTTCCGGTGGCGGGCCGCGCTGGAAGCCCTGCTCCGGCGGCGGTGGCGGCGGCATGTCGGGCCGGTGCGGGCCGTAATGGTGGAACCAGGCGAAGGCCAGCAGGTGCGCGACCACGATGGCCAGCAGGAACACCCCGAACAGCCGGGCGAACAGGCTATCGGCGCGCTCCAGGGGTTTTTCCTTCGCGCGCTCGGGCGCGGACTCAGGCGATATCGCGGACATCGAACAGGTACCCTTCGCCGCGCACGGTCTTGATCAGCCGGGGCGAGCGCGGATCGTCGCCGAGCTTCTGCCGCAGGCGCGAGACCAGCAGGTCGATGCTGCGGTCGAAGGCCTCGATGGTGCGGCCCCGGGCCGCGTCCAGCAGCAGTTCGCGGTTGAGCACCCGCCGTGGGCGTTCGAGGAACACCCAGAGCAGGCGGAATTCAGCGTTGGACAGCGGCACCACCAGACCATCGGGCGCATGCAGTTGGCGCAGCACACTGTCCAGGCGCCACTGGTCGAAGCGCACCTGGGCGCGCGGTTCGCCGCGGGTGCCTTCCTCACTGGTGAGGCTGGTGCCGCGCACGCGCCGCAGGATGGTCTGGATGCGCGCTACCAGTTCCCGCGGCTCGAAGGGCTTGGCCATGTAGTCGTCGGCGCCCAGTTCCAGGCCGATGATGCGGTCCGCCGGTTCGCAGCGGGCGGTGAGCATGAGGATCGGGATGTCCGACTCGGCCCGCAGGTAGCGGCACAGGGACAGGCCGTCTTCGCCGGGCAGCATCAGGTCCAGTACCACCACGTCGAAGCTTTCGTTCTCCAGCGCGCGGCGCATTTCGACGCCGTCGGCGACGCCGTGGGTTTCGATGTTGAAGCGCGCGAGGTAGCCGCAGAGCAGTTCGCGGATCGGCTCGTCGTCATCCACCAGCAGGGCACGGGTAGTCCAGCGGCGTGGGTCGTCGGTAGTGGTCGGGTACATGAAGAAACCTGTCGCGGGAAAACGTGGGGCAGGATGGCCAGGGGCCGCCAGGGGCATGCGACGCGCGCATGCTAACCCGTCATCGCGTGCGCGGGCCATGGTCGGCGAGGCTGCGGTGTGCGGGTGTCGCCAGCGTGTCCGCTCTGTATCGGGCTCGATACAAATCCTTCCGATCACCGTGCCAGAGCGGTTTTTTACGCTTTCTTTATGCCGCCCGCCGGGGCCGGGAATCGCTCCTTTACGCGCCGCTTGCGGAAAATTTCCGTCAGGCGGCATCGGCCGCCCAAGCGATGGAGTCGCCCGCGTGAGGAGAAAGCAATCATGAGCGTGCTCGACGTTGTGTCACTGGTCCTGGCCACGGGACTGTTCATCTACCTGCTGGTGGCGCTGCTGCGCGCCGACCGTTCCTAGGAGACGTCATGAACAGTCATGACCTGTTGCTGATCGTCGCCTTCCTGGCGCTGGTGCTGGTGCCGGCACCGTTCCTCGGGCGCTTCTACTACAAGGTGATGGAGGGGCAGCGCACCTTCCTCAGCCCCCTGTTCCTGCCGGTGGAGCGGGCGATCTACCGTGCGTGCGGCATCCGTCCCGAAGACGAACAGGACTGGAAGAGCTACACCCTGGCCCTGCTGGCGTTCAACCTGGTGGGGCTGGTGCTGCTGTTCGCCATCCTCGTGCTGCAGGGGCTGCTGCCGCTCAACCCGCAGAACCTGCCGGGCCTGGAATGGACGCTGGCGTTCAACACCGCGGTGAGTTTCGTCACCAACACCAACTGGCAGGCCTATAGCGGCGAAGCTTCGCTGAGCTACCTGAGCCAGATGCTCGGCCTGACCGTGCAGAACTTCGTCAGCGCCGCCGTCGGCCTGGCCGTGCTGGTGGCGCTGGCCCGAGGCATCTCGCGCAAGTCGACGAACAACCTCGGCAACTTCTGGGTCGACCTGACCCGCGCCACCCTCTACGGGCTGATCCCGCTGTGCCTGCTGCTGGCGCTGCTGCTGGTCTGGCAGGGCGTGCCGCAGACCTTCCTCGACTATGCCCACGCGCTGACCGTGCAGGGCGCCGACCAGTCCATCCCGCTGGGCCCGGCGGCCAGCCAGATCGCCATCAAGCAGCTGGGCACCAACGGCGGCGGCTTCTTCGGCGTGAACTCGGCGCACCCGTTCGAGAACCCGACCATCTGGAGCAACCTGTTCGAGGTCGTGTCGATCATCCTGATCCCGGCCGCGCTGGTGTTCACCTTCGGCCACTACGTGAAGGACCTGCGCCAGAGCCGCGCCATCCTCGGTTGCATGCTGGTGCTGTTCGCCCTGGGCCTGGGCGTGACGCTGTGGGCCGAGTACCAGCCCAACCCGGCGCTCAGCGCGCTGCCGGTGGAGCAGGTCGCTCCGCTGGAGGGCAAGGAGAGCCGCTTCGGCACCACCGCCAGCGTGCTCTGGGCGGTGACCACCACGGCGGCCTCCAACGGCTCGGTGAACGCCATGCATGACAGCCTCAACCCGCTGTCGGGCATGGTCGCAATGCTCAACATGATGGTCGGCGAAGTGATCTTCGGCGGCGTGGGTGCGGGCCTCTACGGCATGTTGCTGTTCGTCCTGGTGGCGGTGTTCCTCGCCGGGCTGATGGTCGGCCGCACCCCGGAATACCTCGGCAAGAAGCTCGAGGCCCGTGAAGTGCGCCTGCTGGTGGCGACCCTGCTGGTGATGCCGGTCGGCGTACTGGTGCTGGGCGCCATCGCCGCCAGCCTGCCCGGCCCGGCCTCGGCGGTGAGCAACCCCGGCGCCCACGGCTTCAGCCAACTGCTCTACGCCTACACCTCGGGCACCGCGAACAACGGTTCGGCCTTCGGTGGCTTCGGCGCCAACACCCCGTTCCACAACCTGATGATCGCCCTGGCCATGCTGATCGGCCGCTTCGGCTACATCCTCCCGGTGCTGGCGATTGCCGGCAGCCTGGCGGCGAAGAAGGCCACCCCGGTCGGCCCCAACAGCTTCCCGACCCACGGCCTGCTGTTCGTCAGCCTGCTGACCGCCACCATCCTGCTGGTGGGCGGCCTGAACTTCCTGCCAACGCTGGTGCTGGGCCCGGTGGCCGATCACCTGACGCTTGGCTTCTGAGGAACCGCCTCCATGAATGCGAAAACCCAGGAACTGGCCCTGAACAAGGCCGTCGAAAAACGCCCGACCACCGCGCTGTCCGCCCTGTGGAAGCCGGCGCTGGTGCAGGCCTTCGTCAAGCTCGACCCGCGCCAGCTGCAACGCTCGCCGGTGATGCTGGTGGTGGCCCTGACCGCCGTGCTGACCACAGTGCTCTGCGCGGTGGGCGGCGACTCGGTGCCGACCTTCGTTGCCGTGCAGATCGCCGTGTGGCTGTGGTTCACCGTGCTCTTCGCCAACTTCGCCGAAGCCCTCGCCGAGGGCCGCGGCAAGGCCCGCGCCGACAGTCTGAAAGCCGGCACCCAGGGCCTGCAGGCGATGCGCATGGCGGTCAGCGGCAAGTTCGAGAAGGTCGCCGCCAGCAGCCTGCGCAAGGGCGACGTGGTGCGCGTCGAAGCCGGCGAGTTGATCCCCGGCGACGGCGAGGTGATCGAAGGCGTGGCGGCGGTCAACGAGGCCGCCATCACCGGCGAATCCGCGCCGGTGATCCGCGAATCCGGCGGCGACCGCTCGGCCGTGACCGGCAACACCCGGCTGGTCTCCGACGCTCTGCTGGTGAAGATCACCGCCAATCCCGGCGAGTCCACCCTCGACCGCATGATCGCCCTGGTGGAGGGCGCCAAGCGCCAGAAGACCCCCAACGAGGTGGCGCTGGACATCCTGCTGATCGGCCTGACGCTGATCTTCCTGCTGGTGGTCGTGACCCTGAAACCCTTCGCCCTGTTCGTCGGCGGCAACCTGCCGCTGGTGTTCCTGGTGGCGCTGCTGGTGACGCTGATTCCCACCACCATCGGCGGGCTGCTCTCGGCTATCGGCATCGCCGGCATGGACCGCCTGGTGCGCCTGAACGTCATCGCCAAGTCCGGCCGCGCCGTGGAAGCGGCGGGGGACGTGCACGTGCTGATGCTCGACAAGACCGGCACCATCACCTTCGGCAATCGCCGCTGCAGCGCGCTGCATACCGCTCCCGGCGTGCAGCCGCTGGAGCTGGCCGAGGGCGCGTTCCTCGCCTCGCTGGCCGATGACACGCCGGAGGGCAAGTCCATTGTCGAATTCCTCCGCGCGCAGATCATCCTGCCGGAGCCGGACCGCAACCGCGTGACCCCGGTGGCCTTCAGCGCCGAGACGCGCCTGTCGGGCATCAACATCGACGGCCACGTGTACCGCAAGGGCGCGGTGGACGCTGCGCTGGCCTTTATCGGTATGGACCGCACGCAGATGCCCGAAACCCTCGCCAAGGAGATCGAGCGCATCGCCCAGAGTGGCGGCACGCCGCTGCTGGTGGTGGCCGACGGCAAGCTGCTGGGCGCTATCCACCTGAAGGACGTGGTCAAGCCGGGCATCCGCGAGCGCTTCGCCGAGCTGCGCCGCATGGGCATCCGCACCGTGATGGTGACCGGCGACAACCCGCTGACCGCTGCCGCCATCGCCGCCGAAGCGGGCGTGGACGACGTGATCGCCGAAGCCACGCCGGAGAAGAAGCTGGCGCGCATTCGCCAGGAGCAGGGCGAGGGCCGCATGGTCGCCATGTGCGGCGACGGCGCCAACGACGCCCCTGCCCTGGCGCAGGCAGATGTCGGCATGGCCATGAACGACGGCACCCAGGCCGCCCGCGAGGCCGCCAACCTGGTGGACCTGGACAGCGACCCGACCAAGCTGCTGGACGTGGTGCAGGTGGGCAAGGAACTGCTGGTGACCCGCGGCGCGCTGACCACCTTCTCGGTGGCCAACGACGTGGCCAAGTACTTCGCCATCCTTCCTGCGCTGTTCGCCGGCATCTACCCGCAACTCGGCGTACTCAACGTGATGAAACTGGCCAGCCCGCAGAGCGCCATCCTCTCGGCCATCGTGTTCAACGCACTGATCATCGTCGCGTTGATCCCCCTGGCCCTGCGCGGCGTGCGCGTGCAGGCCAGCGACGCTTCGCAGCTGCTGCGGCGCAACCTGCTGATCTACGGCGTGGGTGGGCTGGTGGCACCGTTCGTGGGGATCAAGGTGATCGACATGATTCTGGTGGGCGTAGGCCTGGCCTAAGGCACGCGGCTTCCCCCTCACCCTAACCCTCTCCCGGAGGGAGAGGGGACCGTTCGGAGTGATCGGGAAGCACCGATCTCGCCGGATACGCCGAACAACCCCCTCTCCCTCTGGGAGAGGGCTGGGGTGAGGGCATTCCCTCGCTCCGAATCTCACAGAGGAACACGAACATGCTCAACCAACTCCGCCCTGCCATCGCCTCGCTGGTCCTGCTCAGCGCCGTCACCGGCGTTGCCTACCCGCTGGCCGTCACCGGTATTGCCCAGGTCGCCTTCCACGACCAGGCCAACGGCAGCCTGGTGCGCGACGACCAGGGCAACGTGCGCGGCTCGGCGCTGATCGCGCAGAAATTCGACGGTGCCCAGTGGTTCCACTCGCGCCCCTCCGCTGGCGACTTCGCCACCGTCTCCAGCAGCGCCAGCAACCTCGCGCCCGGCAACCCGGCGCTGGCCGAACGCATCGCCAAGGATGCCGCTGCCCAGCAGATTGGCGCGCAACCGGTGCCGCTGGCGCTGGTCACCACCTCCGGCAGCGGTCTTGACCCGCAACTGCCGCCCGCCGCCGCGCTGTACCAGGTGCCGCGCATCGCCCTGGAGCGCGGCGTACCGGCGGCGAGCCTGGAGAAACTGGTGGAAACCAACACCGAACGCCCGCTGATCGGCCCCGCCGTGGTCAACGTGCTGGCGCTGAACATGGCCCTGGCCAGCCTGCCTCGCTAGACTCCAGCGCCAGAGCCGTCCAGGCCGCTGCACGAGGGTGCCGGCCTGCTGCGGACAGCTCCCTCTCCCTCCAGGGAGAGGGCTGGGGAGAGGGGCTTGTCTCCGCCTTGGCAAAACATGAAACGAGCGCCCCGCGCGCTCCGAGGATAGCCCCATGACCGACCCCAACCGCGCCGACGCCCTGCTGGCCGACCTGCCCCCCATGGGCCGTGGCCGCCTCAAGGTATTCCTCGGCGCCGCACCGGGCGTCGGCAAGACCTACGCCATGCTGCTGGCCGCCCAGAGCCAGTTGCGCCAGGGCGTGAAGCTGCGCGTCGGCGTCGTCGAAACCCACGGCCGCGCGGAGACGGAGGCCTTGCTCGCCGGCCTGCCGCAGCAGGCGCTCAAGCGCTCCGAGTACCGCGGCATCACCCTGGAGGAAATGGACCTCGACGGCCTGCTGGGCGATCCGCCGACGCTGGCGCTGGTGGACGAGCTGGCCCACAGCAACGCCCCCGGCAGCCGCCATGCCAAACGCTGGCAGGACATCCAGGAACTGCTCTCCGCCGGCATCGACGTCTACACCACGGTCAACGTCCAGCACCTGGAAAGCCTCAACGACCAGGTGCGCGACATCACCGGCGTGCAGGTGCGCGAAACCGTGCCCGACTGGGTATTGCAGGAAGCCTACGAGCTGCTGCTGGTGGACCTGCCGCCGCGCGAGCTGCTGGAGCGCCTGCGCGAGGGCAAGGTCTACGTGCCCGAGCAGGCCCGCGCCGCCATCGACGCCTTCTTCAGCCAGACCAACCTCACCGCACTGCGCGAACTGGCCATGCAGACCGCCGCCGCGCGGGTGGACGACGATCTCGCCCATCGCTATCGCCAGCAGGGCGGCGACGCCCCCGCTGTGCGCGGAAGGTTGCTGGTGGGGGTGGATGGAGAACACAACGCCGAACGGCTGGTGCGCCATGCCAGCCGCGTCGCCGAACGCCGGCATCTGCCCTGGTCGCTGGTCCACGTCGATACCGGCGAGGCGCGCAGCGAAACGTCGCGCATGCAGTTGCAGAACGCCCAGCAACTGGCCGAGCGCCTCGGTGGCGACGTGGTCGAACTGCGCGGCGGCGAAGTCGCGCGCACCCTGGTCGAACACGCCAAGGAACGTCGCGCCACGCTGTTGCTGGTCGGCCGCTCGCGGCAACGCTGGTATCGCCGTCTGTTCGGCGGCGGCCTGGCAGCGCGCCTGCTGCGCCTGGGCGACGGGCTGGAAATCAGCGTGCTCGACAGCGAGGCCGACCTCGCACCGCCCAGGGCCCGTCCGCAATCGCCCTGGCCCTGGGGCAACTACCTGCTCGCCACGCTGGCCGCCGGCTGTGCCAGCGCCCTGGCGTGGGCAGTGGCCAGTGTGCTGGAGCTGCCGAACATCTCCCTGGTGTTCCTCGCCGCCGTACTGCTGGTGGCGGTACGCAGCAGCCTCGGCCCGGCGCTGGCTTGCGCGGTGCTGTCGTTCCTGGCCTACGACTTCCTGTTCATCCCGCCGCATTTCTCCTTCTCCATCCAGCGCGAAGAAGACGTGCTGACCTTGCTGTTCTTCCTCCTCATGGCCGGCCTCACCGGCAACCTCGCGGCCCGCCAGCGTCGGCAGTTGCAGGCGCTGCGCGAAACGCAGGAAGAGACCAGCCAGATGCTCGAACTGTCGCGCAAGCTCACCGCCGCCACCGACCGCCAGGCAGTGATGGCTGCCGCCGCGCAGCAACTGGGCGGCTGGGAGGGGCTGGATATCTGCCTGCTTGGCCGGGTCAACGGCGAGTGGAAGCTGGAGGGTGGCTTCAACCGCACGCTGGAAGACCAGGAGCGCGCCGCTGCCGACTGGGCCTGGCAGCACGATCAGCCCGCCGGCCTGGGCACCGGCACGCTGCCGGGCGGGCGCTGGTGGTGGTGGCCGCTGTCCGGCGAGGACGGTCCGCTGGCGCTGCTCGGCGTCAGCCCGCGTGATTCGCAACCCTTGTCCGGCTCGCGCCGTCGTCTGCTTGCAGCTCTGGGGCAGCCACTGGCGCAGGCATTGGCCCGTGCGCGTCTGGCCGAAGACCTCGAAGCCGCGCGTCTGCACGGCGAAACCGAACAACTGCGCAGTGCGCTGCTGGCCTCGGTCAGCCACGACCTGCGTACCCCGCTGACTTCCATGCGCGGCGCCATCGACAGCCTGCTGGCCCTCGGCGACGCCATCCCGCCGCCGGATCGCCGCGAGCTGCTGGAGAGCACTCGCGACGAGGCCGAGCGCCTGGACCGCTACATCCAGAACCTGCTGGACATGACCCGCCTCGGCCATGGCGGCCTGAAGCTGTCGCGCGACTGGGTATCGCCCGGCGACATCGTTGGCAGCGCGCTCAATCGCCTGCGCGCGGTGGTCGCCCCATATCGGGTGGAGACCAGCGTAGCGCCGGAACTGCCGCTGCTCTACGTGCATGCCGCGCTGATCGAACAGGCGCTGGTCAACGTGCTGGAAAACGCCGCGCGTTTCTCGCCGCCGCAAGGCCGCTTGCGGGTGGCGGTAGAGCAGGGCGAGGACGAGCTGCGCTTCCTGGTCAGCGACGAAGGGCCGGGTATACCGCCGGCGGAGCGCGAGAAGATCTTCGACATGTTCTACACCGCCGCGCGCGGTGATCGTGGCGGGCAAGGCACCGGGCTGGGCCTGGCGATCTGCCAGGGCATGGTCGGCGCCCACGGCGGGCGCATCACCGTCGAGGACGGCATCGACGGGCGCGGCACCACCCTCGTGCTGCACCTGCCGCTGCAGCAACAGCCGGACTTGGAGCAGCTTGATGCTGCTGTCTGAAAGGCTCAAGCTGGACGCCCCCCGCCAGCCCGGACTGCCGATGAACGCCAGCGCCGCCACCATCCTGGTCGTCGACGACGAGCCGCAGATCCGCAAGTTCCTCCGTATCAGCCTCAGTGCTGGCGGCTACAAGGTGCTCGAAGCTGGCACCGGCGAGGAAGGTTTGGCCCAGGCCGCACTGGGCCGCCCGGACCTGGTGGTGCTCGACCTAGGCCTGCCGGACAAGGACGGCCAGGACGTGTTGCGCGAACTGCGCGAGTGGTCGCAGGTGCCGGTGCTGGTGCTTTCCGTGCGTGCCAGCGAAAGCGAGAAGGTGCTGGCGCTGGACAGCGGCGCCAATGACTACGTGACCAAGCCCTTCGGCATCCAGGAATTCCTCGCGCGCATCCGCGTGCTGCTGCGCCAGGGCGCCAGTGGCGAGACGCAGGAGGCGGTGGTCGCGGTGGGGCCGCTGAGTGTGGATTTCTCCTATCGCCGCGTACTGCTCGATGGCGAGGAGGTGTCGCTGACGCGCAAGGAGTACGCGGTGCTCTCGACCCTGGCGCGGCATGTGGGCCGGGTGGTGACGCAGCAGCAACTGCTCAAGGATATCTGGGGGCCGACGCATACCGAGGACACGCACTACCTGCGGGTGGTGGTCGGTCACCTGCGGCAGAAGCTCGCGGATGATCCGGCGGTGCCGCGGTTCATCGTCACCGAGGCAGGCGTCGGTTATCGCTTGCGCGAGGGCTGACCGCCGATGCCGCCGCGGCGGATAACGCTGTCGCGTTATGCGCCCTACGAAACTGCCACGTCGGAGCGGACCTTGTCCGCGAAGTCCCTCGCGGCGAAATCTGATCCAAAAGGGAAACTCCGGAGCATCACGCTCCCTGTAGGAGCGGGCCATGCCCGCGACCCACTCCCATGGCGCGCTCCTGCAGGGGCGGCTCAACTCAATAAGGATTCTCCGCCTCATACCGATCCAGCGTATCGCTGGCGATCTGCCGGCCGAGGGCGATGAGTTCGGGGGCCTTGTAGAACTCGAAGAAGCGGCACACGCGCTTGGGCACGTTGATCAGGATATCCGGCGGGTAGCCGGCGATCTTGTACTGCGCCAGCGAGGTCTGCATCACCTCGAAGCTCTGGTTCACCAGTTCCAGCAGCGAGGCCGGGCTGCTGCTGTCGATCACGTGGCTGCCGGTGGCCGAGCGTGGCGAGCCCTTGGCCTGCGGGGCGGCGGCGGGTTGCTGCATTTCCGGTTCGGCGGGCTCTTCGGAGGCGGCTGGCACCGGATGCAGCAGGGCGTCGGCGATCAGCTCGGGTGGCGGCTCGACGTCGCCACGGCGGAAGAAGCTGAGCTTGTTCGACAGCCCGGAGATCACCGAATCGAAGCGGCCCTTTAGCGCTGGTGGGCGCTCGATCACCGGCAGCGAGTACTGGCGCTGGTTGGTGGCGTTGAGGTTGACCGCGACGATCAGGTCGGCGTGGGTGGAGACCACCGGGACGATCGGCAGCGGGTTGAGCAGGCCGCCGTCCACCAGCATGCGGGTGCCCTGCATGACCGGGGTGAACAGGCTGGGGATCGCCGCCGAGGCGCGCATGGCCTGGTGCAGGCAGCCTTCCTGGAACCAGATTTCCTGCTGGTTGGTGAGGTCGGTGGCCACCGCGGTGTAGGGGATCGGCAGCTGTTCGATGTCGATCTCGCCGAGAATTTCGTGGATCTTGCCGAATACCCGCTCACCACGGATGGCGCCGAGGCGGAAGCTGACGTCCAGCAGGCGCAGCACGTCGAGGTAGTCCAGGCTTTCCACCCAGTCGCGGTACTCGCCCAGCTTGCCGGCGGCGTAGATGCCGCCGATCACCGCGCCCATGGAGCAGCCGGCGATACACACCACCTCATAGCCGCGCCGTTCGATCTCCTCGATCACTCCGATATGCGCATAACCGCGCGCGCCGCCGGAACCGAGTACCAGCGCGATCTGTTTTGACATGGGGCAACTCCGCGTGACGAACCCTGCGACGATACGCCGTGGGCAGCGGCCGCGCCAAGCCGGGCTTTGCTAGAATCGCCGTTTGATTTCCCTGCCCGGAGCCTCCCGATGAGCGAACCGATCCGCCTGACCCAGTACAGCCACGGTGCCGGCTGTGGCTGCAAGATTTCCCCCAAGGTCCTGGAGGTCATCCTCGCGGGCAGCGGCGCGCAGAACCTCGACCCCAAGCTGTGGGTCGGCAACGCCTCGCGCGATGACGCCGCCGTCTACGAAATCGATGCCGAGCGCGGCGTGGTGTCCACCACCGATTTCTTCATGCCGATCGTCGATGATCCCTTCGACTTCGGCCGTATCGCCGCCACCAATGCCATCAGCGACATCTACGCCATGGGCGGCGACCCGCTGATGGCCATCGCCATCCTCGGCTGGCCGGTGAACGTGCTGGCGCCGGAAATCGCCCGCGAAGTGATCGCCGGTGGCCGCAAGGTCTGCGACGAAGCCGGCATCCCGCTGGCCGGTGGGCACTCCATCGATGCTCCCGAGCCGATCTTCGGCCTGGCCGTCACCGGGCTGGTGGAGAAGCGCTTCATGAAGCGCAACGACACCGCCACCGCCGGCTGCAAGCTGTACCTGACCAAGCCGCTGGGCATCGGCATCCTCACCACCGCCGAGAAGAAGGCCAAGCTGCGCGCCGAAGACGTGGGCGTCGCCCGGGATTGGATGTGCACCCTGAACAAGCCCGGCGCGCGCTTCGGCAAGCTCGACGGAGTGAAGGCGATGACCGACGTCACCGGCTTCGGCCTGTTCGGCCACCTGGTGGAAATGGCCGACGGCAGCGGCCTGACTGCCCGCGTGAGCTACGACGCCGTGCCGCGTCTGGCCAGCGTCGAGTACTACCTGGAAGCCGGTTGCGTACCCGGCGGCACCCTGCGCAACTTCGACAGCTACGGCGAACGCATCGCGCCGCTGCCCGAGCTGCACAAGCTGCTGCTGTGCGACCCGCAGACCAGCGGCGGCCTGCTGGTGGCGGTGGAGCCTGCGGGCGAGGCGCAGTTCCTCGCCACGGCGAAGGAGCTGGGCATGGACCTGGCGCCCATCGGCGAACTGGTCGGCCGACAGCGTCACGCGGTCGAGGTGATGTGATGCGCGACAACACCCGCCACTACCGCGAACTGTTCCTCGGCGATGTGAAGATGATGGACGTGCGCGCCCCGGTCGAGTTCGACAAGGGCGCGTTCCCCAATGTGATCAACCTGCCGCTGATGAACGACAGCGAGCGGCAGAAGGTCGGCACCTGCTACAAGCAGAATGGCCAGCAGGCGGCCATCGCGCTGGGCCACGAGCTGGTCATGGGCAAGCTCAAGGCCGCGCGCATCGAGGCCTGGGCGAATTTCGCCAGGGCCAACCCCGAGGGCTATCTGTACTGCTTCCGCGGCGGGCTGCGTTCGCAGATCACCCAGCAGTGGCTGAAGACCGAAGCCGGCATCGAATACCCGCGCGTGGTCGGCGGCTACAAGGCGATGCGCGGTTTCCTCTTCGACACCACCCGCGCCGCCGTCGAGGAGTGCCAGTTCGTGCTGGTGGGCGGCCTGACCGGCACCGGCAAGACCGAGGTCATCGCCCAGCTGGCCAACAGCCTGGACCTCGAAGGCCACGCCAACCACCGCGGTTCCGCCTTCGGCCGCCGCGCCACGCCGCAGCCGGCGCAGATCGATTTCGAGAACCGCCTGGCCATCGACATCCTGAAGAAGCGCCACGCCGGCACGGAGCAGTTCGTGCTGGAGGACGAGGGGCGCATCGTCGGCAGCTGCTCGGTGCCGCTGGAGCTGTACCAGGGCATGCAGCACTACCCGCTGGTGTGGCTGGAAGACAGCTTCGAGCAGCGCGTGGAGCGCATCCTCAAGGACTACGTGGTGAACCTGTGCGCCGACCATGTGCAGGTAGTGGGCGAGGAGGGCGGCTTCGAGTCCTTCGCCGCCTACCTGCGCAAGAGCCTGTCGGGCATCGTCAAGCGCCTGGGCGGCGAACGCTACCAGCGCCTGGCGGCGATCATGGATGAGGCCCTGGAAGAGCAGAAGCGCAGCGGCGCGGTGGACCTGCACCGGGGCTGGATCGAAGGGCTGCTGGGCGAATACTACGACCCGATGTACGCCTTCCAGCGTGAGAGCAAGGGCGAGCGCGTGGAGTTCCGCGGCACCCAGGACGAGGTGGTGGAGTACCTGCGCTTCCGCGCGGAGCGCTGATCCCGGCGTTCCCCTACAGGTGCGGGCCATACCGGCCCGCACCGGCATCACGACGGAGCACCAACGTAGGATGGGTGGAGCTTGCGATACCCATGCTGCTGTCGGTGCATGAGAGCGATGGGTATCGCTTCGCTCCACGCCATCCTACGACTAGCTTTCAGTTTCGTAGGGCGCATATCGCGCCAGCGTTATCCGCCGTTATGCCATCGGCGGATAACCCGTTCCGGGTTATGCGCCCTACACGCTGCAGCGGACCAACAGGTGCTCACACGCTCTTGCCGTCGTACTCCTTCACCGTCAGCCCCGCCAGGTCCACCCCCGGCAGGCAGCGCACGTTGATCGCCGCCATCGGCGTGCCGTCCGGCATTGCGCCGTAGGCCAGCGGCGCGCAGCCGCAGGTGGGGCAGAAGCGGTGTTCGATGCGATGGGTGTTGAACGTATAGGTGCTCATCGCACTCTCAGGAGTCGTCAGCTTCAGCTTGCCGCGCGGCACGAACCACAGCAGCGAGCCCTTGCGCCGGCAGATCGAGCAGTTGCATGACACGACTTCACCGACATCCCCTTCCACTTCGAACGCGATCTGCCCGCAATGGCAGCTGCCCTGGTGCACCATGATCCTTCTCCTTGTCGGGATACCCCGTGGGCAAACAGTGTAGTAGTCGCTTGAATGCCATCCGTCCGGTGGCATACTGCGGCGCCGTCCGGCAGGCCCCTGCGCCGCGTTCTAAGCTGGATTCACCCCCGAATACTTCCAGGAGTTTCGTCATGCCGCGCATTCCCCTGATCATCGCCCTGCTGCTCGCCGTTGCCGGCTGCTCGGGCAAGACCGTCAACCGCGACAGCTGCGCCAACGAGCTGAATGCCGCCTGGCACGAACTGGACCTGGCCAAGGCCGAAGGTTTCGCCGGCACCGTCAGTTACTCCAAGGCCGTCGGGCTGCTGACCGCCGCCAAGACCCAGCAGCAGGTCGAGGCCTATGACGGTTGCGCCGACAAGGCCAGCCGCGCGCGCTTCTACATCAAGGAATCCCGCGCCGGCCGCTGAGCCGCGTATCGCCGGGCCGCCTGAAGCGGCCCGCGCCTTCCCTACCGCATCGCCCGGATTTCGACATGCAACTCGACTTCACCCAACTGTCCAAGGTCGAGGCCTACCGCTGGCTGGCCTCCACTGTCACGCCACGCCCGATCGCCTGGGTTAGCACCTTGTCCAGGGACGGCCAGAGCAACCTCGCGCCGTTCAGTTTCTTCCAGGTCATCAGCGATTCGCCGCCGACCCTGCTGGTCAACACCAGCGTGCGCGAGGATGGCAGCGTCAAGGACACCCTGCGCAACGTGCGCGAGACCGGCGAGATGGTGATCCACCTGGTCAGCGCCGACCAGGCCGAGAACATGAACGCCACCGCCGCCTGGCTGCCCCACGGCGTCAGCGAGATCGAACACACCGGCATCGCCACCGTGCCCAGCGAGCGCGTGGCACCGCCGCGCGTTGTCGGCGCACCGGTGGCCTTCGAATGCCAGTTGGCGGAAATCATGCCGTACCCGGCAGAAAACCCCTCCAGCATGCTGATCTTCGCCCGCGTGCTGCTGGCGCATATCGATGAGTCGGTGATGCAGGACGAGCGCCACGTCGACCCGGCGAAGCTGGACCTGGTCGGTCGCCTGGGCGGCACCCAGTACAGCTACACCCGCGACACCTTCAGCATGATCCGTCCGAAGTAGGACTCCGCGCCTGGCGCGGCGGCGTCAGGCGAACTCCAGTTCCAGCCCGAGCTGCCAGTGGATGCCACCCATCCGCGCCACGTCCAGCCGTTCGCCAAGGGCGAAGAGTTCGGAGAGCAGTTCGTCACGGCGGGTAAAGTCCAGCGTGCTGCCGTGGATCAGGCTGACGATGCCGTGCACCAGGCGCCAGCCGGCCTGGGCATCGAACCAGCAGTCCAGCCATTCGCCCTTGGCCTCGTCATACGCCTGCGGGCAGACAAAGTGACGGATCGGCAGCTGTCCGCGAGTCAGTAGCAACGGGTCGAGGCGGCGCTGCTGGCGGTACAGCTCCGGCAGAAAGAGTTCTTGGGCGAATCCCGCCAGCGGGCGCTGCAGGACCAGTTGGTAGTAGGCGTTCATCCGAGCACCTGGAGTGAAAAGTCAGGTGTCGGAATCTGAACGGTCAGGCTGGCAGGTCGCTGTCGGCGATTTCCGCATCCGGGTCAGGAAAGTCCTGTTCAGTGTTCTGGATACGACCTCCACGTATCTCTGTGCAGCATCACCGTGCCATCACCGTCGTACCCTCTATCCAGTCGGTGGGCGGCGCTCCTAATGTTCCGCGCAAAAGCAGCGATAACGATCAGGAGACCTTCGGGATTTCCTGCAACGCCATTGCGGATGGGGGGGAGAAGCCATGGTTGCCTTCGTGCAGCGTCGTCTGGCCGACATGGGAACGGCGAAGAAACTGGCCATCGGATTCGGCCTGGTGCTGTTGCTGACGGCCGTGGTGGCGGTGATCGGCGTGACCTCGCTGCGGGCGATTTCCCAGCGCTTCGATCTGCTCGGCGACATGTCGACCATCAACCGCGAGTTGCTGGAGATGCGCCAGAGCGAGAAGGACTTCGTGATCGACGCCAGCGATGCCTCGGCCAAGCGCCTGCGCGAACACGCCGGCAACCTCGGCGAAGCGGTGGCGCGTCTCAAGACCCGGCCGGATCAGGCTGCGGCCATGGCCCGCGTGGAGCAGGGCATTGCCGACTACCTGGCCGCCTTCGCCAGCTTCGAGAAATCCAGCAAGAGCCGGCGCCTGTCGCTGGACGCCGCCACCTGGTCGGTGAACGGCGCGTCCAACAGCCTGGACATCCTGCAATCCAGCCTGGCCGATGACGGCGCCTACGAACTCAAGGACTCCCAGGGCCAGAAGGGCGAGGAACTGCTGCAGCAGGCCGCCCAGGTCAGCCAGCTCTATCGCCTGGTGCTGCAGGGGCTGAACGAGGCCCGCTCGCGCATGGAAGCGGGCAGTGACGAGAAGGCCGAGAGCGGTCGCATCAAGTCCGCCGCCGAGGCGCTGGAGCTGTCCGCCAAGCTGCAGGAAGCGATTACCGATCCGACCTACGTCTCGGTGCTCAAGGACGTCATCACCAACATCAACGCCTTCGTCGAGAAGCTCGACGAATACACCGCCAGCCTCGAGCAGGAAAAACAGGTCCACGCGCAGATGAACGACCGAGCGGCGCTGGTCATGCAGCAGGTCGACGATGCCTACGCTGCCCAGCGTGCGGCGATGCAGAGCCAGTTGCGGACCAATACGCTGCTGATCGTCGCTTCGGCGGCGCTGGCGCTGCTGGTCGGCGCGCTGGCGTCGATGCTGATCACCTGGATGATCGTGCGACCGCTGCGCCAGGTGATCGGCATGGCTCGACGCATCGCCGAGGGTGACCTGAGCGTGAGCATCGAGGTGCGGCGCAAGGATGAGGTCGGCCAACTGATGGGCGCAGTCGGCAGCATGGCCGACAGCCTGCGCGGCATCGTCAGCCGGCTGAGCGATGGCGTGGGGCAGATCACCGCTTCGGCGCAGGCACTGTCCAGCGTCACCGAGCGCACCCAGCACGGAGTGAACAGCCAGAAGGCCGAGACCGATCAGGTTGCTACGGCGATGAACCAGATGGCGGCCACCGTCCATGACGTGGCGCGCAATGCAGAAGAGGCCGCCAGCTCCGCCGAACAGGCCGACGGCAAAGTGGCCAGCGGGCAGGACGTGGTGCGCCAGACGCTGGGTCGCATCGAACAATTGGCCGATGCGGTGCGCGCGGCCACGCAGAGCATCGAGCAGCTTGGCCGCGAGAGCCAGAGCATCGGCAGCGTGCTGGACGTGATCAAGAACGTCGCCGAGCAGACCAACCTGCTGGCACTCAACGCCGCCATCGAGGCTGCGCGGGCGGGCGAGCAGGGCAGGGGCTTTGCCGTGGTGGCGGATGAGGTGCGGGCGCTGGCGCGGCGTACCCAGCAGTCCACCGCGGAGATCGAGACGCTGATTGCCGCCCTGCAGAACGGCGCGAATACATCGGTGCAACGTATGCAGCGCAGTCACGCGCTGGTGGAAATGACCGTCGGCGACGCGGTACAGACCGAGGCCGCGCTGGGCACCATCGCCTCGGCGGTGGCGGTGATCCACCAGATGAACCAGCAGATCGCCGCCGCTTCCGAGCAACAGAGCGCGGTGGCCGAGGAGATCAGCCGCAGCGTCAGCAGCATCCGTGGCATCGCCGACGAATCGGCGCAGGCCATGGAGTCCACCGCGTCTTCCAGCGTCGAGCTGGCGCAGCTCAGCCGCGAGCTACAGGGGCTGGTCGGGCAGTTCCGTCTCTGAAGCCGGCGCGACTCGTTCGGCCGCCTGCTCACGCTTGTGTTGCTGATGCACGCGCCGGTAAGCGTTGACGCCGGCCCGCACCGAGCTGAATACCAGCGGCGGTTTCACCTCGCCCAGGGCGCCGGAGCGCTTGAGCATCGCCAGGGCTTCGCCGGTCACCCGCGCCAGGGACAGGTGCACGCCCTGGGCGTCGAGGGTTTGCTGAACCTCGCGCAAGGTGGTCAGGCCGCTGATATCCAGGTTGAGGATGCCCTCGGCATTGAGCAGCACCGCGCGGGCGCTGGGCGCCTCGGCCACTACTTCCAGCAGGCGCTGTTTGAAGTAGTCGGCATTGAAGAACAGGATCGGCGCGTCGAAGCGGTAGATCACCAGTCCAGGCAGGGTGTGGGCGTTGGGGTACTGCTCCAGCTCCACCTGGCCGTCGATACCGTGCACCCAGCCCATCACCGCGTCGTGCGGGCGATAGGTGAGGTAGAGCAGGCGCAGCAGGGCGAGCATGATGGCGACGAAGATGCCCGGCAGGACGCCGACGCTGAGCACACCGGCCGTGGTCAGCACGCACAGGCCGAACTCGAACCGGCTCAGTGCCCAGAAGCCGCGCAGCGCACGGAAGTCGATCAGCCCCCAGCCGGCCATCAGCAGCACCGCGCCCAGCGCCGGCATCGGTACCCAGCCCAGCGGCTTGCTGAACAGCAGCAGGACCAGGCCGATGACCAGCGCGGCCACCACGCCGACCAGCTGGCTCTTGCCGCCGACCATGTCGTTCACCGCGGTGCGCGAGTCCGCGCCGCTGATGACGAAGCCCTGGGAAATCCCCGCGCCGATGTTGGCCATGCCCAGTGCCATGAACTCGTGGTTGGCATCGATGGCGTAGCCGTGGCGGGCGGCGAAGCTGCGTGCGGTCAGCATGGCGCTGCAGAAGCTGACGATGGTGATGCCCATGGCATCGCGGAACAGGCTGCCCAGTTCTTCGTAGCTGGTCTTCGGCCAGCTCAATTGCGGGAGGCCTTGCGGCACTTCACCCAGCAGCTTGATGCCGTACTGGTCGAGGCCGAATACGGCGGCGATGACCGAGGCGAACAGCACGCCCACCAGTGCGCCGGGAATCTTCGGGTAGCGACGCGGCAACAGGATCATCAGCGCCAGCGTGCCGACCCCCAGCGCCAGAGTCGGGAAATGCGTATCGGCGAGGTTGCGCACCAGGGCGATCAGGCCGCGGACAAAGCCGCTGGTCTCGCTGTGGTAGCCGAGGATCTTGCCGAGTTGGCCGGCGATCAGGCTCAGGCCGATGCCGTTCAGGTAGCCCACCAGCGTGGGCCGCGAGAGGAAACTGGCAACGAAGCCGGCGCGGGCGAACCCGGCGGCGATGGACATGGCGCCCACCAGCACCGCGACGATCATCGACAGTTGCAGCAGGCGCTCCGGGTTGCCGGCGGCCAGTGGCGTGATAGCGGCCGCGACCATCGCGGCGGTGGCGGCATCCGGGCCGACCATCAGTTGCCGCGAGCTGCCGACGATGGCGTAGATCAGCATCGGCAGGATGCAGGCGTAGAGCCCGACCTGCGGCGGGAAGCCGATGATCTGCGAATAGGCGATGGCGGTGGGAATCTGCACCGCGGCCACCGACAGGCCGGCCTGCACATCGCGCGGTAGCCAGTCGAAACGATAGTGCAGCAGGCTGTCCAGGCCGGGCAGCCAACGGGCGAGGGACATTCGGGGGGATCTTCCTTGGAATCGACCAGGGGAAATCCTAGCTGGAAAGGCTCAACAGAGCTTGTCGGAAATCATCGAGATAGAGCGAGGAATGCAGAACTCCGGGAGCGGGCCATGTCCGCGAACACCCGCCCCCTGTGATTCTGGCGCAGCGCCTTTTCCCTCACCCCAGCCCTCTCCCAGGGGGAGAGGGAGCCGATTGTGCCGGCTGATGCCAGGGCTTCAACCTGCACCGAACGGTTCCCTCTCCCGCTTGCGGGAGAGGGTTAGGGGCTTTTGCTCCTGTAGGAGCAATTGTCTTTTTCCGGAAAACCTGGGCCTGCGATTTCCCTCACCCCAGCCCTCTCCCACGGGGGAGAAGGAGCCGACTGTGCCGGCTGACGCTGTAGTTTCATCCTGCGCCGAACGGTCCCCTCTCCCTCTGAGCGGGGCGCGCAGCCAGGGTTAGGGTGAGGGCCGATCCGAGCACAGGAATCCTGGTAAGAGCGGCCGTCAGACCTTCAGCACCAGCTTGCCGAAGTTCTCGCCGCTGAACAGCTTGGCCAGGGTTTCGGGGAAGGTTTCCAGCCCCTCGACGATGTCTTCCTTCGACTTCAGCTTGCCCTCGGCGATCCAGGTCGCCATGTCCTTGAAGCCTTCCTGGAAGCGGTGGGCGTAGTCCATCACCACCATGCCTTCCATGCGCGCGCGGTTGACCAGCAGCGAGAGATAATTGGCCGGGCCGCGCACGGCTTCCTTGTTGTTGTACTGGCTGATCGCACCGCAGATCACCACCCGCGCCTTGGGCGCCAGGCGGGCGAGCACGGCATCGAGGATGTCACCGCCGACGTTGTCGAAGAACACGTTCACGCCCTTGGGGCATTCGCGCTTGAGGCCGGCGTTGACGTCCTCGGCCTTGTAGTCGATGGCGCCGTCGAAGCCCAGTTCATCCACCAGGTAGCGACACTTGTCGGCGCCGCCGGCGATGCCGACCACGCGGCAGCCCTTGATCTTGGCGATCTGCCCGACCACGCTGCCCACCGCGCCGGCGGCACCGGAGACCACCACGGTGTCACCGGCCTGGGGCAGGCCGACGTCGAGGAAGCCGAAGTAGGCAGTCATGCCGGTCATGCCCAGCGCGGACAGGTATAGCGGCAGCGGCGCGCGCTGGCTGTCGACCTTGTAGAAACCCTTGGGCTCGCCGAGGAAGTAATCCTGCACGCCGAGGGCGCCGTTCACTTCGTCGCCGACCTTGAAGTCCGGGTGCTGCGAGGCGATCACCTTGCCCACGCCCAGGGCGCGCATCACGTCGCCGATGGCCACCGGGGCGATGTAGGACTTCGCGTCGTTCATCCAGCCGCGCATGGCCGGGTCCAGCGACAGGTACTGGTTCTTCACCAGGATCTGGCCGGGGCCGGGCTCGCCGACCGGGGTTTCCACGTAGGCGAAGGTGTCGCGGGTGGCGGCGCCGACCGGGCGCTGGGCGAGCTGGAACTGACGGTTGATCTGGGCGGACATGGCAGTGGACTCAGTCAGGGGGAAAGCCTAGGTGATAGTCCGCGCGCGGCGTTGGGGCAAGTTCCGTCCGCCGGGGGAATGTCCGTCCATCGGTTCCAGTGATCCGGATTTGGCCGAATCATCATCGGCATGGATGCAACGACGTCGCCCCGCCTGATAGTGCTTCGCGCCCGCAACGCGCTGGCTAGACTGCGACGGTTATCCCCATTCGCTTCGCAACGCTTTCGAGGAACGCTCATGAGTCAGCTGCTTTCCGGCCAGGTCGCCCTGGTCACCGGCGCCGCCAACGGCATCGGCCGCGCCACCGCCCAGGCCTTCGCCCAGCAGGGCGTGAAGGTCGTGGTTTCCGACGTCGACGCCAAGGGCGGCGAAGGCACCGTCGAGCTGATCCGCGCGGCGGGTGGCGAGGCGACCTTCATCCGTTGCGACGTGACCCGCGACGCCGAGGTCAAGGCGCTGGTGGAAGGCACCGTGGCTGCCTACGGCCGCCTGGACTACGCCTTCAACAACGCCGGCATCGAGATCGAGAAGGGCAAGCTGGCCGATGGCGAGGAGAGCGAGTTCGACGCCATCATGGGCGTCAACGTCAAGGGTGTCTGGCTGTGCATGAAGCACCAGATTCCGGTGATGCTGGAGCAGGGCGGCGGCGCCATCGTCAACACCGCCTCGGTTGCCGGCCTGGGCGCCGCGCCGAAGATGAGCATCTATGCCGCCTCCAAGCACGCGGTGATCGGCCTGACCAAGTCCGCCGCCATCGAGTACGCAAAGAAGAAAATCCGCGTCAACGCGGTGTGCCCGGCGGTGATCGACACCGACATGTTCCGCCGCGCCTACGAGGCCGATCCGAAGAAGGCCGAGTTCGCCGCCGCCATGCACCCGGTGGGTCGCGTCGGCCGCGTCGAGGAAATCGCCTCCGCCGTGCTCTACCTGTGCAGCGATCACGCCGGCTTCACCACCGGTATCGCGCTGCCGGTGGATGGCGGGGCGACGGCGATCTGATCGTCTCGGGGCTGCCCGGTGCTCGGGCTGCCCTCACCATTTTTTCCGTGAGGCACCTGCAGCCCCGTAGGGCGGATAACGCGCCAGCGTTATCCGCCACGAACCATGTGGCGGATAACCTGTTCCAGGTTATGCGCCCTACACGCTGCCGCGATGTGCTCGCGTCTGGCCCCCTCCTGTAGGAGCGGGCCATGCCCGCGATCGCGCGCGTGGCGCGCTCCTACAGCGAGCTCGCCTGCAAGATCCCGCCTCGTTCGCCACAAACTTTCGCATTCTGTTACAGGAAGAAGTGGTATTGGCCTGCAAGGCCAGTTACAAGCGCCCAAGAGGCCGAAACAATCGGCCCATTCCAGTTGGAGAATAATGACAATGACCAACGATCCCTTGCTGACGCTGTTCATGCCCATCGCCCTGGGCATCATCATGCTGGGCCTCGGCCTGTCCCTGACCATCGCCGACTTCGCCCGCGTGGTGCGTTATCCCAAGCCCGTGCTGATCGGCCTGGTGTGCCAGATCATCCTGCTGCCCCTGGCGTGCTTCCTCATTACCCTGGGCTTCGCCCTCGAAGCGGCGCTGGCCGTGGGCATGATGCTGCTCGCCGCATCGCCCGGCGGCACCACCGCCAACCTCTACAGCCACCTGGCCCACGGCGACGTCGCGCTGAACATCACGCTGACCGCGGTGAACTCGGTGATCGCCATCCTCACCATGCCGCTGATCGTGAACATGTCGCTGCTGTACTTCATGAACGACGGCCAGACCATCCCGCTGCAGTTCGCCAAGGTGGTGCAGGTGTTCATCATCGTCCTCGGCCCCGTGGCCATCGGCATGATCGTGCGGCGCCTGCTGCCGGGCGTGGCGGCGGCACTGCAGAAGCCGGTGAAGATCCTCTCCGCGCTGCTGCTGGCGGTGATCATCGGCGTGGCCGTGACCAAGGACTGGCAGACGTTCCTCACCTATGCGCCCATCGTCGGCGCGGCGGCACTGTGCTTCAACCTGCTGAGCCTGGCCGTGGGCTACTGGATTCCGCGCCTGCTCAAGCTGTCCAAGCCGCAATCCATCGCCATCGGCATGGAAATCGGCATCCACAACGGCACCCTCGCCATCGCCCTGGCGCTCAGCCCGATGCTGCTGAACAACAAGACCATGGCGATCCCGGCGGCCATCTACGGCGTGCTGATGTTCTTCACCGCCGGCCTCTTCGGCTGGTGGGTCAGCCGTGGCGTGGCCAAGACCGCACCGGAGCAGGCGCCCGCCTGACGCCCGGATTTTCCCTGTAGGAGCGGGCCATGCCCGCGATCGCGCGCATGGCGCGCTCCTGCAGGTGATCTCAGCGTTAACCGGCTGGCGACAGAACGGGTTGCGTCCGCGACCTTTCCTGCATCGGTCCATCTTCCTACGCAAATGCGACAAGGTACTCGGGAAGCGTCCTGCACCGGCGTCGGAAGAACCGGTAGCATGCCGCATTGCTGTGCCTGCAAGGCCGCCGGTAAGGTTTCCGGGTCGCGACGGTCGTCGTGACCTGGGTGTGGTAACCCGGGGTTTTGTAGGCGCGGAAGCGCCATGGCTGTACGGTTGGCGCTTCTTGTGCCCGCTGTGCGCTGAGCTATGGCGGGCCGTGCAGGGCGGTCTTCGGACCGACCGGGTCCTACAACCGGCTTACCACCCTTGTGCGGCCCGCCACCCTTCGTGTGGTAACGGATGGTTGGCGGTTCACGTCATTGTAGGAGTACAGAAGTATGCATTACCCCGCTTTTACCCCCGCGCACCACCGGCAACCCCCCTCTGGAATTCCTTCTACCGACTAATTGAACTGGCTGAACCCTCGGTGCTCGCCACCCTGCCGGGCACCTGAGATTTGCGGCAGGCCGCCGGGTGTATTGGGAGCCTGGCGGCCCTTTGGACATGGATCGGCGCCCGCGCCCGCGAGCGCGGCAAAGGGAGTTTTCAATGAGAGACAAGAAGGTGCGCAACGCGAGATTCCACCTGTGCCACATTCCGCAGGCCGATGGCTGGCCGGGGCTGGCGCTGGAGTGGCCGATGGATTGCCAGTCGGCCGCTGACGCCGGCGTGGCCCGCGTCGAGCAATGGTTCGCCGAGCGACACAAATCCAACCTCTGGATGGCCTTGCATATGGGGCGACTGGACCAGGGACGAGGCTTCCATCAGGTTGCCTATGAAACGGCTTTCCTCTGGCGCCTGCAGCAACGCCTCATGGCCGCCGCCTCGCCAGCCGTCCTGAAGGTCTGAAGTCTCGGGTTCGAAAGCAAGCTCGCTCCCGTGGAGGCTGGTAGGGCGCCTACCTCCTCCCTGGCATCTCACCGGCTCCTGCGGGAGCGAGCTTGCTTGCGAATCCCCGGCCTCTGTCGTACAGGGCGGCGCCGTGCCTTGCCGGTTGGTTTCTCACGCTCCTGGCAGGTCGTAGGGCGGATAACCCGTTCCGGGTTATCCGCCCTACGTGCTCCGTGGACCCGATACCGCCGGTTGAACGCGACGTAGGATGGGTGGAGCTTGCGATACCCATCGAACCCCAGCAGGGGGCGCATGGGGATCGCGAACTCGCGGAACGCCGCCCTGGCCAACCTGCGAAGGTGCGCGCCTGCTGCCGCTGAGTAGACTCAATCCGGCCAATGCCACGCCGGGGCATCGAACATGCCCTGGTCGCGGATGCGCGTCTGGCCCAGCTCCTTGTCCAGGTGCAGGCAGTTGCACTCGGGGTGTTCCTCCAGCGTGGCGATCAGCCGGCTGGCGTGGGACACGACCCAGACCTGGGTGTGCTTCGAGGCCTCGATGATCAACCGCCCCAGCGCGGGCAGCAGGTCCGGGTGCAGGCTGGTTTCCGGTTCGTTGAGCACCATCAGCGACGGCGGGCGCGGGGTGAGCAGGGCGGCGACCAGCAGCAGGTAGCGCAAGGTGCCGTCGGAGAGCTCCGCCGCGCTCAGCGGACGCAGCAGGCCGTACTGCTTCAGCGCCACGGCGAAGCGTCCGCCGGGCTGGCAGTCGATCTGTAGTTCGGCGCCGGGGAAGGCGTCGGTGATGGCGGTTTCCAGTGCTGTCGTGTTGCCGATTTCTCGAATGGTCTGTAGCGCAGCGGCGAGGTCGCGGCCGTCGTGGTGCAGCACCGGGGTGCGGGTGCCGAGCTGCGGCTGGCGCGCGGGGGCGTCGGCGTCGGTGCGGAAGTGGTCGTAGAAGCGCCAGCCGCGAATCTGCTCGCGCAGCAGCAGGGCTTCGGGGCAGTCCGAGCCGCTGCCGATCTGGGTGAACAGGCTGTCGAAAGTCGGGATGTGCTGTTCCAGCACCTGCCAGCTGCGGCCTTCGCGGGCGCGCAGCATCGGGCCGTTGCGCTCCACCAGTTGCGAGGCGGGGCGGTACCAGGGGCCGGCCCAGATGCTTTCGTGCTTGATCTCCGGGTCCAGGCCGAAGGCGCTGACCACCGGCGGTGGCGGCAGGCCGAGGGCGATGGCGTAGCCGAAATCTTCGCCGGCAAAGCCCAGGCGCAGGCGCTTCACTTCGTTGCGCGGGCCGCCCTGGACTTCCACTTCGCCCGTGCGCATGCGCCGCGAATGGGTTTCCGGCCCGGCCCAGAAGGTGGACTCCAGCCCGCCCTCGCGCGCCAGTGCATTCACCACGCCGCCCTGGGCGGTCTCGGCAAGCAGGCGCAAGGCGCGGTAGAGGTTGGACTTGCCGCTGCCGTTGGCGCCGGTGATCAGGTTCAGCCGGCCCAGCGGCAGCACCAGCGAGTTGATCGAGCGGTAATTGGCGACAGCCAGGGTGTGCAGCATGCGGGGCGATCCGGTTCGGGCAATCGCCCGCATGCTAGCAGAAGGGTTGCGCCTTTACGGCGCGCGGCGCCAGTTCAGCACCAGCTGGGTCAGCAGGCCGGCCACCAGTCCCCAGAAGGCCGAACCGACGGAGAACAAAGTGAAGCCCGAGGCGGTGACCAGGAAGGTGACCATCGCCGCTTCGCGCTGGCGCGCGTCGGCCATGGCATTGGTCAGACCGTTGGTGATCGAACCGAGCAGGGCCAGCGCGGCGATGGACAGCACCAGCGCCTTGGGCAATGCAGCAAACAGCGCGGCCAGGGTGGCGCCGAAGATGCCGGCGATGCCGTAGAACAGCCCGCACCAGAGCGCGGCGGTGTAGCGCTTGTGCGGGTTTTCGTGGGCCTCCGGGCCGGTGCAGATCGCTGCGCTGATGGCCGCCAGGTTGATGCCGTGGGAGCCGAACGGCGCCAGCAGCAGCGAGGCGATGCCGGTGGTGGAGATCAGCGGCGAGGCGGGCACCTGGTAGCCGTCGGCGCGCAGCACGGCGAGGCCGGGCATGTTCTGCGAGGCCATCGCCACGATGAACAGCGGGATGGCGATGCTGATGGTGGCGGCCAGCGAGAAGCTCGGCGTGGTCCACACAGGCCTGGCGACTTCCAGCTGGAAGTGGCTGAAGTTGAGCAGGCCGAGGACGCCGGCCAGGGCTACGCCCACCAGCAGCGCGGCGAACACCGCATAGCGCGGCGACAGGCGCTTGGCGATCAGGTAGCTGACGAACATCGCCACCACCAGCGCCGTCTGCTGCTGCGCGGCGTTGCAGATTTCGATGCAGATGCGGAACAGCACGCCGGCCAGCAGCGCCGAGGCCAGCGAGCCGGGTACCTGGCGCATCAGACGCTCGAAGCTGCCGGTGACGCCGCAGAGGGTGATCAGCGCGGCGCACACGATGAACGCGCCGATGGCCTCGCCGTAAGGCACGCCGGGCAGGCTGCTGATCAGCAGTGCGGCGCCGGGGGTGGACCAGGCGATGACGATCGGCGTGCGGTAGCGCAGGGTCAGGCCGATGGTGGTCAGGGCCATGCCGATGGACAGCGCCCAGATCCACGAGGAAATCTGCGCGGTGGTCAGCCCCGCCGCCTGGCCGGCCTGGAACATCAGCACCAGCGAGCTGGTGTAGCCGGTGAGCATGGCGACGAACCCGGCGACGATGGCGGCGGGGGAGGAGTCTGCCAGCGGGCGCATGGGCGCGCTGGCGGGTGTGGTGTCAGTCATGCACGAACTTCCATCAGGTGCGGGTGAACAGAGGGTAGAGCGAGGCGACCAGCAGCGCCGCCATGCCGACATTGAACAGGCGAAGCCGCAGCGGGTCTTCCAGCCAGCGCCGCAGCAGGCTGCCGAGCACCGTCCAGACGCCCACGCTGGGCAGGTTGACCACGGCGAACAGGGTGGCGATCAGCACCACGTTGCCGATCCAGCTGTTGGCTGGCAGGTAGGTGGCGATAGCGCCAACGGCCATCACCCAGGCCTTGGGGTTGACCCACTGGAAGGCGGCAGCCTGAAGGAAGGTCATCGGCTTGGCGCTGTGCTCGCCCTTGGCTTCGGGCGCGCCGGAACGGGCGATCTTCCACGCCAGGTACAGGAGATAGGCGCCGCCGGCGTAGCGCAGCGCGGTATAGGTGGCCGGGAAGCGCTCGAACAGCTGGTGCAGGCCCAGGCCCACGGCGACCACCAGCAGCAGGAAGCCGATGCTGATGCCGAGCATGTGCGGGATGGTCCGGCGTACGCCGAAGTTCACGCCCGAGGCCAGCAGCATCATGTTGTTGGGGCCGGGGGTGATGGAGGTGACGAAGGCGAACAGCACGAAGGCGCCGAGGAGTTCGAGGGGCATGGCGGTATACCGGTCTAGTTGTAGGACCAGCCTAATCCCGCGGGCTCCAGGCTGTCCCATAACAGCCAGCGGCCGAGTGGCCCGTACAGTGCGAGCGGCAGTGGCGTGCGCGGGAGTGCGCCGGTATGGTGCGGGAAAGCCGTACGACTGATGGAAGATCGCCACCATGGAACAGAATCCCTACGCCGCGCCCAAGGTCGAGCTGGTGGATCAGAGCGCTCCGGGGGCCTTCCTCGCCGGGCGCTGGAACCCCGGCCACCTGCGTCTGCTCGGTTTCCTGAGTCTCGCGCTGCTGCTGTGCAATGTGGTGTTGTTCGCCTTGTCCTTCGCGGCAGCGCTGCATGAGTCGAGTACGTGGCAGCGCTACGAACTCTGGGTCGGCGTGCTCAGCACGGTGCTCGGCTGCTTCCTGCTGTGGCGTACCCGCAGTTTTCTCGAGGATCGCTTCAACGCCCGCGGACTGGCCTGGCCGGTCGGGCTGTCGATCGCCATCGCGCTGGTGATGCAGGTCTACAGCCTGATCTTCGACGAGCAGCTCAGCGGCGAATTCAACGGCGCGCTGATGGGCTTCATGGGGTTGTTCGTGCCCACCGGTATCGTCACGCTGTGGTACGGCATCCGCCTGCTGAAGATCGAGCTGCCGTACCCGTCGGTGAAGGTCATGGGCTGGCTGGAGGTCACCTCCGGGGTGTGCCTGCTCAGCGTCCTGCTGTTCCTGCCCGGTACAGCCCTGGCGATGGCCAGCCTGCTGCCGCTGGCGCTGATGTTCCTGCGCGCCGCCCGCGAGCTGGAAGCCGCTGCCCGCTAGTCTTCGTCCTGCGACCAGGCGATGGCCTGGTTGACCGCCAGCCAGCCGCGCACGGCGTCCTCTCCGGCTTCGTCGAAGGCGCGTTGCAGCAGGCGTCCCTGTTCCTGGCGCAGGGCCTTTTCCAGCTTGCCGCCTTCGGCCGTCAGCTCCAGCAGGCGCCTGCGCTTGTCGTTGTCGCAGGCTTCGCTGCGGATCAGGTCGCGTTCCAGCAACTGGCGCAGCGGCACGTTCAGCGCCTGCTTGGTCACGCCCAGGGCGGACAGCAACTCGCTGACACTCAGCCCCGGATTGCGCGCGATGAAGAACAGGATGCGGTGGTGCACACGGCTCAGGCCGCGACGCTCCAGCATCTCGTCGGGTTTTGCGGTGAAGGCCCGGTAGCTGAAGAAGAAGGCTTCCATGGCCTGGAGTTGCAGGGCATTTTTTATTAGGTCAGGCATATTGACGTATCCGTCTCGGGCGTCGTAGCTTCGGTCAAGCAGTTTGACTCATTCTTCCGTGCTCCCGCTACCGGTGACTCCCATGGCCTTCTCCGAACGCATCGCCCGACTGAAAAGCTCTCTGATCCGTGAAATCCTCGCCGCGGCGCAGCGCCCGGAGGTGATGTCCTTCGCTGGCGGCCTGCCCGCCGAGCCGATGCTGCCGAAGGTGAACTGGGACGCCATGCCCGCAAGCATGGGGCAGTACGGCATGAGTGAAGGGGAGCCGGCGCTGCGCGAAGCCATCGCTGCCGAAGCGCGCGCACTGGGCGTGCCCTGCGAGGCGAGCCAGGTGCTGATCGTCAGCGGCTCGCAGCAGACGCTCGACCTGGCCAGCAAGCTGTTCATCGATCCGGGCACCGAAGTGCTGCTCGAGGCGCCGACCTACCTCGCTGCGCTGCAGGCCTTCCAGCTGTTCGGCGCGAACTGCCTGACCGTGCCGCTGGGCGCCGAAGGCCCGGACGTCGCCGCGCTGCGCCAGCGCCTGGAGACCAGCAAGCCGGCCTTCGCTTACCTGATCCCGACTTTCCAGAACCCGTCCGGCGTGCGTTACAGCGAACAGCGCCGCGATGAGGTGGCCGCCGTGCTCGACGAATTCGGCGTGACCCTGATCGAGGACGAACCCTACCGCGAGCTGGTGTTCGATGAGGGCGCTGCGACCCCGCTGGTCAGCCGCCTGAAGAAGTCGAGCTGGATCTACACCGGCACCGTGTCGAAGACGCTGCTGCCGGGCCTGCGCGTGGGCTTCCTGATCGCCACGCCGGACCTGTTCCCGCATTTGCTGCGGCTGAAGCAGTCCGCCGACCTGCATACCAACCGCGTCGGCCAGTGGCAGGCGTTGCAGTGGTTCGGCACCGAAGCGTACCGTGGCCATCTGGCTGAGCTGCGCGATTTCTACCGCATCCGCCGCGACGCCATGCAGGCGCAGCTGGAGGAGCACTTCGGCGAGCTGGCGGAGTGGAACGTGCCCCAGGGCGGGCTGTTCTTCTGGCTCAGGCTCAAGCAGCCGCTGGACACCCGCACGCTGCTCGACGCGGCGCTGGCGCAGAACGTGGCCTTCATGCCGGGTGAGCCTTTCTTCACCGAACCGGATGCCAATCCCGGCTATTTGCGGCTTAACTTCAGCCACGTGGCGCCCGAACGCGCCGGTGAAGGGCTCCGTCGACTGGCGACGGTGATCCGTGACGCCCAGGCCCAGTGAGGAGATGAGCATGTACACCGTTTACGGCGATCAACTGTCCGGCAACTGCTACAAGGTCAAGCTGGCCCTGCACCTGCTCGGCCTGCCTTACCAGTGGCGCGAGATCAACATCCTCAAGGGCGAGACGCAGACCGCCGAGTTCCTGGCGATGAACCCCAACGGCAAGGTGCCGGTGCTCAAGCTCGAGGACGGCACCTGCCTGTGGGAATCCAACGCCATCCTCAACTTCCTCGCCGATGGCAGCGAGCTGCTGCCCAGCGAACCGCGCCTGCGCACTCAGGTGCTGCAATGGCAGTTCTTCGAGCAGTACAGTCATGAGCCGTACGTGGCGGTGGCGCGCTTCATCGAGTTCTACCTCGGCCTGCCCGAGGAGCGCCGCGAGGAATACGCGCGCTGCCACAAGGGCGGCTACAAGGCGCTGAAGGTGATGGAGAAGCAGCTGGAGCAGACGCCTTATCTGGTGGGCGACACCTACTCCATCGCCGATATCACCCTGTACGCCTACACCCATGTGGCTCACCAGGGCGGCTTCGACCTGTCGAACTTCCCGGCGATCAACGCGTGGCTGGCGCGGGTGGCGGATCACCCGCGGCATGTGGGCATGCAGGACTGATCTGCGCCTTGCTTTTTGAAAACGCCGCTTCCCTGGAAGCGGCGTTTTTCGTTGTGCGCCCGGTGCTCCTACAGGTTGATCCGGGCGTCGGTGAAGAAAACCGGCAAAACGCCATCAGACGAATCCGAAAAAACCGCTCTAAACCGCGGATTCCGGCGCTTTGGGGTTGACCGGCATCATGGCGGCTTTTTGTCGCCCTCCCTAATCTGGACGCGCTGCCATGCGGGATGTACCGATGTGGCCGGGCGCGAGCGGCAGGCAGTCTCGTCGCCTGGCATGGGGAGGGAAAAGATGGCCTATCTGGTCTGGCAGGCGGATCTCGACACCGGGATCGGAGTGATCGACGCACAGCACAAGCGCATCGTCGAAATGATCAACCAGCTGCACGAGGCCCAGGCCCATCACGATCGAGCGATGCTCGGCGGCGTGATCGAGGAACTGGTCGACTACACCATCTCGCACTTCGCCTTCGAGGAGACCCTGCTGGAGGACTCCGGCTACCAGTTCACCCGCGCGCACAAGAAGGTCCATGAACTCTTCATCAAGCGCGTTTCCGATTACCGCACGCGTTTCGAGGCCGGCGAGGACGTCGCCGAGGAGCTCAAGGGCCTGCTCGGCCGCTGGCTGTTCAACCATATCCGCAACGACGACGCCAACTATGTGGAGGCGGTGAAGGCGACCATGCACGAGCTGACCCGCGACCAGGGCCACGGTGGCTGGCTTTCGCGCTCGATGAAGCGATTCTTCGGCTGAATCGCCCGCTGTTTCGGCAGTGAATGCCGACGCGAATCGCCCCTGGCTGGCTATGCTCTGTGCACAACTACAAGCTATGCCACGGGGGTATTCGCATATGAAGACGCTGTTGAAGTCACTGCTGCTGCTTTCCTTCCTGTCGTCCTTCCCATTGTTCGCCGCCCAGTCGAGCGCCACGTCAGGCTCTGACGACCAGCGCGCCAAGGCGCTGCTGTCCAAGGCGGTGGCTGCCTACAAGCAGGACGGCGACAAGGCCTTCGCCGCATTCAGTCGCCAGGGCGAATTCGTCGATGGCGACCTCTATGTGTTCGTGGTGGACAGCAAGGGCACCATGCTCGCCAGCGGCGGGCCGTCGGTGGTGCTGATCGACCGCGACGTTTCCTCGACGCTCGATCCTTCGTTGCAGGAGCAGTTCGCCAAGGCCTTGAAGTCGCCGGAAACCGGCAAGGTGCAGCAGGCCGACTACCGCTGGAAGAACTGGGCGGACGGCAAGGTGGAGCGCAAGCACGTCTATTACCAGCGCGTCGGTGAGCGCTTCCTCGCGGTGGGCTACTACATCCCGCGCGCCTCGGCGCAGCAGGCGGTGTCCATGCTGGACAAGGCGGTGAAGGCCGTCGAAGCCGACCCGCAAGCGGCCTTCAAGCAGATCACCGCACGGGACAAGGCCTTCATCGAGGATGATCTCTACGTCTTCGTGGTCGACCTGGAGTCCTCGAAGTTCGTCGCCCACGGCTTCAATACCCGTATGGTCGGCACCGACTTCGACTCGTTGAAGGACCCGGGCGGCAACCCCATCGGCCACGCCATGCTGGAACTGGTGAAGGCCAAGGGCGAGGCGGAGTTCGAGTACCAGTGGCGCAACCCGGTGACCAGCAAGGTGGAGAACAAGCACGCCTTCCTGCGCAAGGCCGGGCACTACCTGGTGGCGGTGGGTTACTACACCCGCTGATGCCTTCTTGCAGGCACAAAAAACCGGCCCGAGGGCCGGTTTTTTCATGGCGGCGGTTCGCGATCAGCGGATCAGGCTGAGGAACTCGCTGCGGGTGGCGGCGTTCTCGCGGAACTCGCCGAGCATCACCGAGGTGACCATGGAGGAATTCTGCTTCTCCACACCGCGCATCATCATGCACATGTGCTTGGCCTCGATCACCACGGCCACGCCCAGGGCGCCGGTGACCTGCTGCACGGCCTCGGCGATCTGCCGCGACATGTTTTCCTGGATCTGCAGGCGGCGGGCGTACATGTCGACGATGCGCGCGACCTTGGACAGGCCCAGCACCTTGCCGTTGGGGATGTAGGCGACGTGGGCCTTGCCGATGAAGGGCAGCAGGTGGTGCTCGCACAGCGAGTAGAGCTCGATGTCCTTGACCAGCACCATTTCGCTGTTGTCGGAGCTGAACAGGGCGCCGTTGACGATCTCCTCCAGCGTCTGCTGGTAGCCGCGGCAAAGGTACTGCATGGCCTTGGCGGCACGCTTGGGCGTGTCGACCAGACCTTCGCGGGTGACGTCCTCACCAAGCTGGCTGAGGATCGCGGAGTAGTTTTGTTCCAGGGACATGATCTACCTGTGGCAATGACAAAAATAAAAACCGTGGCGCAGGGTAGGGCGCTCAGCCCCCTCTGGCAAGGCCCGCGCGCCGGTTGGCGCGTTATGGCTGCCGGTTTGGCGCCAGGCGCTGCGCCCAGCCCTCGGCCCATTGCGCCAGCGGCAGGCAGTGCAGCGCCAGCTCCTGGCCCTGCTCGGAAAGCTGGTAGCCGTCCGCGCCGTTTTCCACCAGCTGCGCCTCGCGCAGTTCGCCCAGACGGGTATTGAGCACCGAGGGCGAGAGGCCTTCGCAGCGCGCCTGCAGCTCGCGGAAACTCGCCGGCCCCTGGTGCAATTCCCAGAGCACGCGCAGGCTCCAGCGGCGGCCGAGCAGGTCGAGCAGCGCCATGATCGGCCGGCCGCTGTCGGAGCCGCGTACGGGGTTGCCGGGGAGGGGAAGTGTCATCGACTCTCCTTGCTACTTTTTCAGTAGCGGTCTAGCTTGATTGCTACTTAATTGATAGCAGTCGGAGGCGCATCATGACACAACCGCGTATCGAGCCGTTGCAACCGCCGTTCCCCGAAGACCAGCAAGCCGCGTTCACCCGGATCATGCCGACCGGCGTGGAGCCGCTGAAGCTGTTCCGTACCATGGCGCATAACCCGCGGGTGCTGCAGCGCTTCTTCGCCGGCGGCTTGCTGGACCGCGGCAGCATCGCCCTGGAGGACCGTGAGTTGCTGATCCTGCGCACCACCGCGCGCTGCGGCGCGGAATACGAGTGGGGCGTGCACGTGGCGTTCTATACCGGCAAGACCGGCTTCAGCGAGGAGCAACTGGCCGACACCTGCCGCGCAACACCGGACGCTGCGTTGTGGAGCCCCGCGCAGCGGGCTCTGCTGGCGCTGGCGGACAGCCTGCACGACAGCTCGACCGTGAACGACCAGCTGTGGGCGTGGCTGAGCGAGCACTTCAGCGCTGATCAGTTGATCGAGTGCCTGATGGTGGTGGGGTTCTACCATTCGGTGTCGTTCGTGGTGAACGGCCTGAAGGTGGAGCGGGAAAGCTACGGCGCGCGTTTTCCCGTCTGATTACTCGTCGCGGCCTTCCAGCATGGTGCGCCGCAGCATCACGTAGATCGCCCCGGTGCCGCCGTGGCGTGGCAGGCAGGAGGTGAAGCCGAGCACCTGCGGGTGCTGGCGCAGCCAGGTATTCACGTGGCTCTTCACCATCGGGCTGCGGCCATCGACGCGAGCGGCCTTGCCATGGGTGACACGGACGCAGCGGATCTCGAAACGAGTGGCTTCGGCGATGAAGTCCCAGAGGGTTTCGCGGGCGGTCTCGATCTTCATGCCGTGCAGGTCGAGGCTGCCCTCGAAGGCGATCTGGCCGGCCTTGAGCTTGCGGATCTGGCCTTCCTGGACGCCGTCGCGGGCCCAGTAGAGTTCGTCTTCGGGGCCGACGTCGATGACGAACTGGTCGGACAGGCCGTCCACCCGGATGTTCTCGGTACGCACGGTCGCGTTCTGCCGCAGCTCCTTGAGCTGCTTGCGGTCGGCCTTGGGCTTGCCGGTGTCGGCCTGATCCACGGTGATGCGCTTGACGCCGCGCATCTCGCGGGCGAACTGGGAAAAATCGTCGTCTTGCATGCGCACCTCCTCGAAGAGCCGCGCAGTCTAACGGATCGTGCCGGTCCTGCGGAAATTCGCCCAGGAATTCAGTTGCGGCGCTTCATCAGTCGCGGCGACAGGCTCAGGCCGTCGCGGCCACGGGCACGGCGGCGGGCGGCGCGCCAGAAGGTGACGCCCAGCCAGAGACATAACAGGCCGATGACCAGCAGCACGGCGCCAGCGCCCGGTTCGATGTGCAGGACGCCCACCGCGGGCTGGCGGCGGAGCAGGGCGGCGACGCCGGCCATGCTGGACAGGATGCCGAAGGTGGCGATCACCGCGGCAATCGCGGCGGCAAAGCGCCAGCGCCAGCGCCCCGGTCGTTTCGGGCGCAGGCTGGGTGGGTCGAACTTCTCGGTCATCTTCATCCCGACTTCCTCATCTGTTGAACGAGGCTATGACCGGTGGGGAGGGGTGGGGTTCCAACCCCAGGGTCGGGAAGCACGGCGAACCCGCTGGGTGAGCGGGTTCGCGGGCTTTCGCGCCTAAGCTGAGCCTAACCCCGGGCGCTTGTCGCTGCCGCCCGTCGGGACGAGTGGCTTCAGACCAGCGCCTGGGCCTGTGCGACCACGGCGGCGAAGTTGTCGCCCAGGGCGGCGATTTCCGCGCGGTGCAGGTCGCGGGCGGCGAGCACGCCACCTTCGGGGGTGGGGATGTCGCGGGTGGCGCAGGCCGCGTCCACCAGGGTGCAGCGGTAGCCGTAGTCCTTGGCGGCGCGGACGGTGGTGCTGATGCTGGAGTGGGTCATGAACCCGCAGACGATCAGGTCCAGGCGGCCGCTGGCCTGCAGGCGGTCATGCAGGTCGGTGCCGGCGAAGGCGTTGGGCAGGCGCTTGTCCACCACCACCTCGCCAGGCAGTGGAGCCAGCTCCGGCAGGAAGCGGCCGCGCGGGCCCTGCGGGTCGAGCAGGCCACCGACCACGCCCAGGTGATGCACATGGACGATGGGAGTGCCCATGTTCCGGGCCGTCTCCAGCAGCAGGCGAATCTGCGCCACCGCCGCGTCCAGGTCAGGCAGGGCGAGCACGCCGCTGCGGTATTCCTCCTGGGCGTCGATGATCAACAGAGTGCTCTGGCGCAGGGTGGCCGGCGGATATCCGCGCCCACTGATCTGCAGCATGCTGAGCGGATGGGACATGTCTGGACTCCTGTAAATGCATGTTCACTCATTGTGGGCCGTAACGCGTCCGCTGTGAATCTTTGCGAACTCGCGCCAAAGTGGTATTGGCATTCTTCTCAGGAACCGCCCGGAGGCGCCCCAGAGCCCCCGCGTTCCGCTAGAATGCGCCCCTTTTTGCGAGCTGCGAGGACTGCTGCCGTGACCGAATCCCGTTTGCTGACCCTGCGTGACCACATCCGCTGGGCCGTCAGCCGCTTCCACGCCGAGGAACTGTTCTTTGGCCACGGTACCGACAACGCCTGGGACGAAGCCCGCCAGCTGGTGCTGGGCGCGCTGCACCTGCCCTGGGAAATGGCCGATGCCTACCTGGACTGCCGCCTCGAGGACGAGGAGCGCGACTACCTGATGCACCTGCTGCGCCGGCGCATCGAGGAGCGCGTGCCGACCGCCTACCTGCTGGGCGAAGCCTGGTTCTGCGGCATGCCTTTCGTGGTGGACGAGCGCGTACTCGTGCCGCGCTCGCCCATCGCCGAGCTGATCGAACGCCGCTTCGAGCCCTGGCTGGCGGCCGACCCGACGAGAATCCTCGACCTTTGCACGGGTTCGGGCTGCATCGGGATCGCCTGTGCCAGCGCCTTCCCGGACTCCGAGGTGGTGCTGGGCGACCTGTCGTTCGATGCCCTGGAAGTGGCCAACATCAACATCGAGCGCCACGAGCTCGGCGAGCGCGTCTATACCGTGCAGGGTGATGGTTTCGAAGGCCTGCCGGGCCAGCGTTTCGACCTGATCGTGTCGAACCCGCCCTATGTCGACGCCGAAGACTTCGCCGACATGCCGGCCGAATACCACCACGAGCCCGAGCTGGGCCTGGCCTGCGGCAACGACGGCCTGGACCTGGTGCGGCGCATGCTGGCCGAGGCCGGGGACCACCTGACCGAACGCGGCACGCTGGTGGTGGAAGTGGGCAACAGCCAGGTGCACGTGGCGGCCCTCTACCCGGAAGTGGACTTCACCTGGCTGGACTTCGAGTACGGCGGCCACGGCGTGTTCCTGCTTTCAGCGCAGCAGTGCCGCGAGCATCAGGAGCTGTTCAGGTCGCGGATCAAAGCCTGAATGAACCTGTAGGAGCGGGCCATGCCCGTGATCGCGCCCATGGGGCGCTCCTACAGGGAATCGCCACGCCTCAGTGCGTGGCGATCCAGATCAGCAGACCGGCCTGGAACACGGCGAACACCGTCAGGCAGGCAATGGTGAAGCGCAGGCTGGTGTCGTCGCGGCGGAAGGTCTCGATGCGTTGTTCCAGCCGGCGGATTTCGTTGGACTGGGTGGCGAGGTTCTGGTCGGCCTGTTCCAGCATGGAGCCGGCCTCCAGCAGCGGCAGTATCTGCACCTTCTCCTTGTGCCAGTCGTCATACAGCTCGCTGACCCGGCCGACGCTGTAGCGCGCCTTCAGCAACCGCGAGTCTTCGTAGATCACGTCGAAGCCCTGGGCGCGCAGGAAGTGGTCGCGGCGCTGCCGGGCCTCTTCGTTGGGCGTGTCCTTCATCGCCAGCGCGCCGCCCTCGACGCGGTAGTGTGACCACTTCTTTTTCGCCCAGGCCACCCCCTGGGCCAGCAGGAAGCGCCCGAGGCCGCGGTTCAGCGGATCGGTGGCAAAGCCTGAATCGGCGCCAAAGCGCACTTCCTTGTTGCGGTGGTCCGCCCAGACCTCCAGCAGGTTCACCTCCTTGCGCAGCACCTGGCCGGGCACCTGAACGGTCAGGCGCAGCAGGCTCTGCTCGGCGTTGTGGCGTTCCACCCGGCCGAGCTGGACGAAGCGCAGCGGGCGCGCACCGGTGCTGCGGTCGGTGGGCAGCGGCGCCAGGCGCAGCAGGCGATAGTGTTCCGGCGCCAGCTCGGCCCACGGGTGCGGGCGGGCGGCGGCCTCGTCGGCGGCGACGGCGGTCTGTTCGGCTTCAGTCATGGGGATCTACCTCGGGGCCTGGTGGGCGTGACCAGGGCTCTCCCGTGGTTTATCGACGCACCGGCGGATTTCTTGAGACGTTCGCTCCAGATTCCGCCAGCGTGCCACCGGGCAGGTTCTGCGCCTGCCGGATGAAAGTCGTGACGTGCTGCACCAGCTCGCGGGCCAGCGGCAGGTTGGGGTTGTTGTAGGAGGCGAGCTGTTGCGGACCGCTGGTCGGAACGATGCGTAGGATGTGGTTCATCCCCGAGATCAGGTGGAAGTCGCTGTCGGGCTTGGCGCGCTTGAGTGCCTGGGCATCCTCGACGCCGACCTGGATATCGTTGGTGCCCTGCAGGATCAGGGTGGGCAGCTTGAGCGTGGCGAAGGCGCGGGCCGGGTCCTGGCGGAACAGCGAGATCAGGTACGGCTGCACGCTGGGGCGGAACAGCACTTTCAGCGGCTCCGGCACCCTGGGCTGCAACTGCCCGGCCTGCAGCCTGTCGATCAGCTGGTCGGCTTGCGCCAGCAGGGGCGGGGGGAGGCGGCCCTGCAACTGTTCGCGCAGCACATCGCCGATCGGGCGGGCGCTGCCGGCCAGGGAAACCAGCGCCTCGGCATGGGTTTGCGGTGCGGCGAGGCTGGCGATCAGCGCGCCTTCGCTGTGGCCGATGAGCACCTGCCGGCCGAAGCGCGGGTCGTGGGCCAGCTTGTCGCTCCAGGCCACCACGTCGCCGACGTAGGCCTCGACGCTGAGCTCTTCCTCGCGCGGCGCTGCGGGCAGGCTGCGGGCCACGCCGCGCTTGTCGTAGCGCACGCTGGCGATGCCGTTCTCCGCCAGTGCCTCGGCCAGCTTGCGCAGGTAGGCGTTCTGCCCTCCCTCGGGGTTGTTGCCGTCGCGGTCGGTGGGGCCGGAGCCGGCGATCAGCAGGGCCACCGGCGGTGGAGTGTCAGTCTGTGGCAGCAGCATCGTGCCGCGCAGCACGCCGTGACCTGTGTCCAGGTCATAGGGGCGTTGCAGGATGCTGGTGGGGGCTGCCTGGGCGAAGGAGGAAATGAGCAGGAAGCAGAACAGGGCGAGACGGCGCATCGATGACTTCAGGATGGGGCTGATGGCGCTTTGATCCTCTCGGGCCGCGAAGGTTCGCAGGGCGGATTGACGCAGGTATACTGCTCGGCCTTTTCGAATCCCAGTCTTTTCGCGGAGCCTCGCATGTCCGGCAACACCTACGGCAAGCTGTTCACCGTCACCACCGCTGGCGAAAGCCACGGCCCGGCGCTGGTCGCCATCGTCGACGGCTGCCCGCCCGGCCTGGAGATTTCCCTGGAAGACCTGCAGCGCGACCTGGACCGCCGCAAGCCCGGCACCAGCCGCCACACCACCCAGCGCCAGGAAGCCGACGAGGTGGAAATCCTCTCTGGCGTGTTCGAGGGCAAGACCACCGGCACCCCGATCGGCCTGCTGATCCGCAACACCGACCAGAAGTCCAAGGACTACTCGGCGATCAAGGACCTGTTCCGCCCGGCCCACGCCGATTACACCTACCACCACAAGTACGGTGTGCGTGACTACCGTGGTGGCGGCCGCTCCTCGGCGCGCGAGACCGCCATGCGCGTGGCGGCCGGTGCCATCGCCAAGAAGGTGCTGGCAGGCATGGGCATCAGCGTGCGCGGCTACATGAGCCAGCTCGGCCCGATCGAAATCCCCTTCAAGACCTGGGACAGCGTCGAAGAGAACGCCTTCTTCAGCCCCGACCCGGACAAGGTGCCGGAGCTGGAGGCCTACATGGACCAGCTGCGCCGTGACCAGGACTCGGTCGGCGCGAAGATCACCGTGGTCGCCGAAGGCGTGCCGCCAGGCCTGGGCGAGCCGATCTTCGACCGCCTGGATGCCGAACTGGCCCACGCGCTGATGAGCATCAACGCGGTGAAGGGCGTGGAAATCGGCGCCGGCTTCGCCAGCGTCGCCCAGCGCGGCACCGAGCACCGCGACGAGCTGACCCCGGAAGGCTTCCTGTCGAACAATGCCGGCGGCATCCTCGGCGGCATCTCCTCCGGCCAGCCGATCGTCGCCCACCTGGCGCTCAAGCCGACCTCCAGCATCACCACCCCCGGCCGTTCCATCGACGTGAACGGCAACCCGGTGGACGTGATCACCAAGGGCCGCCACGACCCGTGCGTGGGCATCCGCGCGACCCCCATCGCCGAGGCGATGATGGCCATCGTGCTGCTCGACCACCTGCTGCGCCATCGCGCGCAGAATGCCGACGTGAAGGTCGGCACTCCGGTCCTCGGTCAGCTCTGATCGACCTGAACCTTCCGCGGGCCAACCGGTTCGCGGAAGGTTCGTCGCGCCGCCGATGACGCAGGTCCCTTACTGGCGGTTGTCCAGTTTCTACTTCTTCTACTTCTGCCTGCTGGGCGGGACGGCGCCGTTCCTCGCGCTGTATTTCCATCACCTGGGCTTCTCCAGCGCGCGCATCGGCGAGCTGGTCGCCATCCCCATGCTGATGCGCTGCGTGGCGCCGAACCTGTGGGGTTGGCTGGGCGACCGCAGCGGCCAGCGGCTGGCCATCGTGCGCTTTGGCGCGGTGTGCACGGCGCTGTGCTTCGCCGGCATATTCCTCGGCCACAGCTATGCCTGGCTCGCGCTGATCATGGCCGGGCACGCGTTCTTCTGGCACGCGGTGCTGCCGCAGTTCGAAGTGATCACCCTGGCGCACCTGAGCGGGCGCACCGAGAGCTACAGCCGTATTCGCCTTTGGGGCTCCATCGGCTTTATCTGCACCGTGGTCGGCCTCGGCTGGCTGTTCGAGTTCGCTAGCCTGGACGCCTATCCGCTGGCGTTGCTGGCGATCATGCTCGGCATCGTCGGCGCCAGCTGGTGGGTGCCTAACGCCCAGCCGCCGGCGCGGCAGGACGAAGCCAGCGCCGGTGGCTTCCGTCAGCAACTGCTCAAGCCCGGCGTGCTCGCGTTCTACCTCTGCGTGTGCCTGATGCAGCTGTCCCACGGCCCGTACTACACCTTCCTGACCCTGCACCTGGAAGCGCTCGGCTATGCCCGTGGGCTGATCGGCCAGCTCTGGGCGCTGGGCGTGGTGGCCGAGGTGCTGCTGTTCCTGGTCATGCCGCGCCTGCTCAAGCGCTTCTCCCTGCGCCAGGTGCTGGTGGCGAGCTTCCTGCTGGCGGCCTTGCGCTGGCTGCTGCTGGGTACGCTGGCCGGGCACCTGCTGGTGTTGCTGTTCGCCCAGTTGCTGCACGCGGCGACCTTCGGCAGTTTCCACGCCGCCGCTATCCACTTCGTCCAGCGCAGCTTCCAGGCGCGCCAGCAGGGCCAGGGCCAGGCGCTCTACGCCGCACTGGCGGGGACCGGTGGCGCGCTCGGCGCGCTTTACTCCGGCTACAGCTGGGGTAGCCTTGGCCCGGCCTGGACCTTTTCCATCGCCAGCATCGCCGCGCTGGCCGCCGCCTTCATCATCTGGACCCGTCTGAACGAGGACCCGCATGAACGACACCCGTGAACAGCTGACCCGGCAGATCATCGACGCCGGCCGCTTCCTCTATGGCCGTGGCTGGTCGCCGGCCACCAGCAGCAACTACTCGGCGCGCCTGGCGGCCGACCGCGCGCTGCTCACCGTCTCGGGCAAGCACAAGGGCCAGCTTGGCGAGGACGACGTGCTGGAAACGGATCTTTCCGGCAACAGCCTGGAGCCGGGCAAGAAGCCTTCGGCGGAAACCCTGCTGCACACCCAGCTCTACGCCTGGCGCGCGGAGATCGGTGCGGTGCTGCACACCCATTCGGTCAACGCTACCGTGCTGTCGCGACTGACCGCCGGCGACCGCCTGGAGCTGGAAGACTACGAGCTGCAGAAGGCCTTCAGCGGCGTCACCACCCACGAAGGCCGCGTGACCGTGCCGATCTTCGACAACGACCAGGACATCGCCCGCCTGGCCGCCCAGGTGCAGCCCTGGCTCGATGCGCATCCGGATTGCCCGGGTTACCTGATCCGCGGCCACGGCCTGTACACTTGGGGCCCACGCATGGCCGATGCCCTGCGCCAGATCGAAGCCTTCGAATTCCTCTTCGAATGCGAATTGAAAGTCTTGAGCCTTCGCGGCGGCACGCGCTGAGCGAATCCGGCCCGCTTTTGCGGAAACAGCCCAGAAGGATAACGACCATGAGCAGCCTGACCGTCTACCACGAATCCAACCCCGAGCAGCCACTGAAGCTGCTGACCCACGCCGAGGACATCGCCTCCACCCTGGGCGAGCTGGGCGTGCGCTTCCAGCGTTGGGCGGCCAACGCCCCCATCGTTCCCGGCGCCAGCCAGGAAGAAGTGATCGCCGCCTACCAGCACGAGATTCGCCGCCTGCAGGAGGAGGAGGGTTACGTCACCGTTGACGTGGTCAGCCTCACCGCCGACCATCCGCAGAAGGACGAGCTGCGCGCCAAGTTCCTCGACGAGCACCGCCACGGTGAGGACGAGGTGCGTTTCTTCGTCGCTGGTCGCGGGCTGTTCACCCTGCACATCGAGGATCACGTGTACGCCGTGCAGTGCGAGAAGAACGACCTGATCTCGGTGCCTGCCGGCACCCGCCACTGGTTCGACATGGGCGAGCGTCCGCACTTCGTCGCCATCCGCCTGTTCAACAACGCCGAGGGCTGGGTCGCGAAGTTCACCGGCGATGAGATCGCCAAGCGGTTTCCGTTGCTGGAAGACTGATTCTTTCGCCCCGGCGTTGCCGGGCGTTCCTTGCTTTTCGTAGGACCGAGGGGGACGCCTAGTCCTTGCTCGCGAACGCACCGTGCTGCTGCGTCTGTTCGCGAGCAAGCTCGCTCCTACAGTCACATCCCCGCCTGCGCCAGGGGCAGGCCTTTGGAGTTTTCATGCCCATCAAAGCCATCCTCACCGACATCGAAGGCACCACCAGCGCCGTCAGCTTCGTCTTCGACGTGCTCTTCCCCTATGCCGCCGCGCACCTGCCGGACTACGTGCGCGAGCACGCCGCCGAGCCCGCCGTAGCCGAGCAGCTGGCTGCTGTGCGCGCCGACAGCGGCGAGGCGAACGCCGACACCGAACGCTGCATCGACATCCTCCTCGGCTGGATCGCCGAAGACCGCAAGGCCACGCCGCTCAAAGCGTTGCAGGGCATGGTCTGGGAGCAGGGCTACCGTGCCGGCCAGCTCAAGGGTCACGTCTACCCGGACGCCGTCGACGCGCTGCGTCACTGGCACGCCGAGGGTTACCAGCTGTACGTCTATTCCTCCGGCTCGATCCAGGCGCAGAAGCTGATCTTCGGCTGCTCCGAGGCCGGCGACCTGTCGCCGCTGTTCTCCGGCTACTTCGACACCACCAGCGGGCCCAAGCGCGAGGCTGATTCCTACCAGCGCATCGCCGCTGCCATCGGCCTGCCGGGCGAGGAAATCCTCTTCCTGTCCGACGTGGTCCAGGAGCTGGACGCCGCGCAGCTGGCCGGCCTACAGACTATCGGCCTGGCCCGCGAGGGCGGTGTGCTGGAAGGCCACGACACCGTGGCCAGCTTTGCGGTGATCGACCCGGCGCGGGTCTGAGCCCTCCGTTGGCCACGCCCGTGCCGTTGCGGCGCGGACGGCTATGCTGATCAGGCCGACAATCGCATAGAGGGATCTTCTATATGGGTTCGACCCTGAGTGGCCTGATCAGCCTGATCATCTTTGCCCTGGATATCTGGGCGATCATCAACGTGGTGAAGAGCAACGCCGAGATGTCGATGAAGATCATCTGGATCCTGGTGATCGTCATCCTGCCGGTACTGGGCCTGATTATCTGGGCGGTAGCGGGGCCGCGGGGGAATGTGAAGATCTAGTTGCCGTACCGCTCCCTGCAGGGCGCCCCATGGGCGCTCCTGCAGGGTGCTCCTCAGCCAAACCGATAATGCATCCGCACGCAGCCTGGCTCGATGACCTTGGCCGACAGCAGCGTCGGTGATACCCGCAGTCCGGTGGCGGGGAACAGCGGGAAGCCGCCGCCGATGATCTCAGGCATCACGTACACCTCCAGCTCATCCAGCGCCCCGCGCTCGAGGAAGGCCATCTGCAACTGGCCGCCGCCGAGCATCCACACGTCGCCATCTTCCAGCGCTCGCAACTCCGCGACCAGCGCGTCGACATCGCTGCGGATTTCCAGCGGGCCCTTCGGGTCGTCGATGGGGCGAGAAGTCACCACCAGCACGCGTTGTTCGCCGTAGGGCCAGGGGCCTGGATCGGCGGCGAGGAAGTCGTAGGTCGCACGGCCCATGACGACCGTGCGAATGCGCAGGAGGAACAGGCCGTAGTCGTGTTCGCCCAGCTGCAGCTGGTCATGCTTGAACAGCCAGTCCAGCCCGTGTTCCGGGGTGGCGATGAAGCCGTCGAGGCTGCTGGCGATGTAGCCGAGAATCCTGGCCATGTGGGGTCTCCCTGGGTAAGCTTTGCGCTAATATATAAATGAATGTTCATTTATAAAAGAGGGTGGCATGGCTCGAACCAAGACGGTGAGTGACGAAGCGATACTCGACGCCGCCATGGCGCTGATGGTGCGCGAAGGGCCGGAGGCGGTGACCTTCGCCGCCGTGGGCCGCGAAGTCGGGCTTTCCGCCGCGACGCTGGTGCAGCGACACGCAACCAAGGCCGAGTTCCTTCGCGCCGTGCTGCTGCGCGCCTGGGACCAGTTGGATGAGCAGACCGCGCGCCTGGACGAGAGCGCCGAACTGAGCCCGGAAGGCGCCGTGCAGATGCTCGTGGCGATGTTCCCGGTGGGCGAGGGCGAGACGGATTACGCCGAAGGCCTGCTGATCCTGAGGGAAGACATGCGCGATCCGCTGCTGCGAGAGCGCGGTGCGCAGTGGGGCGCCACGCTGGCCAAGGCATTGGGGCGGCGCTTGAGCGATGATCCGCAGCGGCAGCCGATACTCGGCCGGCTGATGGCCAGCCAGTGGCAGGGCGCGCAGCTGTGGTGGGCCTTCGAGCGCCAGGGCGATCCGGCCAGCGCCATCGGCGCAGAGTTGCGGCGTTGGTGCGACGTCGTGCTGAAGGCGGAAAGGGTTGCGGGATAGGACGCAGGGATAGAGACTCGTTCGATGCATTACTGCCTGATCGAAACAGACCTCGGCTGGTTCGGGCTCGCCTGGAGCCCGCAGGGGATCACGCGCGCCTATCTGCCGGGTGACTCCGTGCACAGCGTGCGCGAGCGCTTCGACAAGCTCGGCAGCGAAACTGCCCACTGGCCGGCGTTCATCGACGAGGCGCGCCAGCTTATCCTGGGGTATGCACGGGGCGAGGCAGTGTCCTTCGGCAATCTGCCACTGGACCTTTCCGCGGTGAGCGATTTTCACCGCCGGGTCTACGACGACATTCTCCAGCTGGGGCGCGGTGAAACCACGACCTACGGCGAGATCGCCCGGCGACTGGGCGATGTCGGCTTGTCCCGTGCGGTAGGGCAGGCGATGGGCAGCAACCCGATCCCGCTGATCATTCCCTGTCACCGTGTGCTCGCCAGTGGCGGCAAGACCGGCGGCTTCTCCGCGCCGGGCGGAAGTACCTCGAAGATGCGCATGCTGGCGCTGGAAGGTTTCGAGGACCCGCAGGCAGCGCAGACCGCCTTCGATTTCTAGGCAGGACTCTCCTGAGCCGACTGCAGCTAAGCCGACTCCAGCGCGCCTTCCAGGCGTAGCAACAGTTCCTTGCGCGGCAGGCCGCCGGCGTAGCCGGTGAGGCTGCCGTTGCTGCCGATCACCCGGTGGCAGGGGACGATGATACTGATGGGATTGGCGCCGTTAGCTGCTCCCACCGCCCGAATTGCCCTGGGCCGGCCGATGCGTCGCGCGAGTTCTGCATAGACGGTGGTGTAGCCGTAGGGGATTTCCAGCAGCGCCTGCCAGACCTGGCGCTGGAATTCGGTGCCGCCAGTATTGAGGCGTACATCGAAGCGCTGGCGCTTGCCGGCGAAGTACTCGTCCAGCTGTCGCGCAACCTCGTCCAGCAAAGGACTGCCCTGTTGCCAGTCAGGCTCGGGATAGTGGCGGGTCTCCAGGTCCATGTAGAGCATCCGCAGGCCGCCTTCGTCGCCGGCCAGCAGCAGGCGGCCGGTGGGGCTGTCGTGGTAGCGGTAGTGCATGGTCATCCTCCGGTGCGGCCGGCCTGGGAATAGGCGTGCCACAGATAGACGGCGGCGTAGGCGCGCCATGGCCGCCAGGCTTCGGCGCGGCGTTGCAGTTCGCGGGCGGTGATGCCTTCGGCGCCCCAGACGGGCGATTTGAGCAGGCCCAGGTCGGCGGCGGGGAAGGCATCCGGGTCGCCGAAGGCCCGCAGGGCGACGTACTCCGCGGTCCATGGGCCGATGCCGGGGAGGGCGCAGAGGCGTTTCACCAGGTCATCGGCGCCGTCGTCCACGTGCAGCGCCAGCGCGCCGCTTGCGCAGGCGGCGGAGAAACGCTGCAAGGTTTCCACCCGCTTGCCGGGCATGCCGATACCGGCGAGGTCGGCTCCGGCCAGGGCTTCGGGCGTGGGGAAGAGGCGGGTTGGCTGGCCTTCGGCTTCTCCGGGCAATATTTCGCCCAGACGCTGCACCAGCCGCCCGACGATGGTCACGGCGGCTTTCACCGTGACCTGCTGGCCGACGATGGCGCGCACAGCCTGCTCGAACGGGTCGAACGCGGTGGGCAGGCGCAGGCCGGGGGCTTGCAGCAGGAGCGGGCCGAGGACGGCATCTTCGCCCAGGTGCCCGGCGATAGGCGCGGGGTCGCTGTCCAGGTCGAACATCTTGCGCACCCGAGCCGTCAGCGCCTCGGCGTGACGGGTCGGCAGGTGCAGCTCCAGTTCCAGCTCGGCGCAGTCATCCAGCGGCGTAACGCTGAACCAGCCGCTGTCCGCGCCCAGCCGGACGCTGCGGGCGTAACGCCGGGGCGACAGGCATTCGACGCCGGCCAGGCTGCGCAGGGCGAAGTGCTCGTGGAACTGCTGCCAGTCCCAGGGGGCCCGGTAGGGCAGGCGGATGGTGCGGGAGTCGGTGGCTGTGTTGTTCATGCGGCGACCTTACCTGTTGCGCGGCGGGCTGTCCTCCCGCGCCTGACTTTCAAACTGTCGCGCTCAGGCTGTTTATATGGAAGGCGCCGACAGCAGGGTTCGACCTGTCATCTTCCGGCACGTAGAATGCGCGCCTCTTTCGGGGCGGCCCGGCCGTCCCCTCCTAGTGTCTTGTCCCGACGGGAGCCCACTGCATGCACGATTACCAGGAAACCCTCTACGACGGCTATGGCCAGCGTTTCAGCGTCGACAGGATGCTCCACGAGGTGCGCACCGAGCACCAGCACCTGGTGATCTTCGAGAATGCCCGCATGGGCCGGGTGATGGCGCTGGACGGCGTGATCCAGACTACCGAGGCCGACGAGTTCATCTACCACGAGATGCTCACCCATGTGCCGATCCTCGCCCATGGCGCGGCCAAGCGCGTGCTGATCATCGGCGGCGGCGACGGCGGCATGCTGCGTGAGGTGTCCAAGCACGCCAGCGTCGAGCACATCACCATGGTCGAGATCGACGGTACCGTGGTCGACATGTGCAAGGAGTTCCTGCCCAACCATTCCCAGGGCGCCTTCGACGATGCGCGCCTGAACCTGGTGATCGACGATGGCATGCGCTTCGTCGCCACCACCACGGAGAAGTTCGACGTCATCATCTCCGACTCCACCGACCCGATCGGTCCGGGCGAAGTGCTGTTCTCGGAGAACTTCTACCAGGCCTGCCACCGCTGCCTGAACGAAGGCGGTGTACTGGTGACCCAGAACGGCACGCCGTTCATGCAGCTGGACACCGTGCGCAACACCGCTGGGCGCATGAACGGCCTGTTCAGCGACTGGCACTTCTACCAGGCGGCCGTGCCGACCTACATCGGCGGCTCGATGACCTTCGCCTGGGGCTCGACCAACCCGGCGCTGCGCAAGGTCGACGTTGCCACCCTGGCCCAGCGTTTCGCTGCAAGCGGCATTCAGACCCGCTACTACAACCCGGCCATCCACCAGGGCGCCTTCGCCCTGCCGCAGTACGTGCTGCAGGCCATCGGCAAGCCGGCCAACGACTGATCCAGCGCTGCCCGCCACGCCCCGCGCGTGGTGGGCAGGGGCGCAATGCCCCGGATTGCCCGTCCTTCGGGACATTTTCTTCACATGCCGGCCGGCACTATCCCCGCCGTCAGGCGGTCCCACCTGCGCCGGTTCACGCTTGCATCATCCCGAAACGAATGCACGGCCAGGCTTAATGTCCGCTTAAGGCGCGCACAATAGAATGCGACGCCGCTGCTTTTGCGGTGTAATGCCGCAGCCTTTCGCGCTCGCGCGGGCAGCCCGTCTGTCCGGCCATGGCGACGCTCCTTCGAACCCTGAACGTTCACAACGGAACCAAGAAATGGGCCAATCAGAAGTCCTGACCAACCGCCAGACCGGTGCGAGCCTCACGCGGCCGACCCTGTCCAGCCACCTGGCGTTCACCGCGCTCAGCGTCGTTGCGCTGATGGTGATGTTTTCCCTGCTGCGCGTGGCACTGCTCGTCTACAACCGCGAGCTGATCGGCAGCACCCCGGCGTCCACTTTCGTCGAGGCCTTCATCACCGGCATGCGCTTCGACATCCGCGCGGTGGTCTACATCGTCGCCCCGCTGGTGTTCGCCATCGCCAGCGTGCGCGCCATGGGCTGGCGTTGGCTGTGGAAGACCTGGCTGACCATCGCCGCGAGCATTACGCTGTTCCTCGGCGTGCTGGAGATGGACTTCTACCGCGAGTTCCACCAGCGCCTGAACAGCCTGGTGTTCCAGTACATGTCCGAAGACCCGAAGACGGTCATGAGCATGATCTGGTACGGCTACCCGGTGGTTCGCTATCTGCTGGCCTGGGCCTTTGCCACCTGGATCCTGTACCTGCTGTTCCGCGGCATCGACCGTGCCACCCGTCCGGATGCTTCCGGTCCGTCCGCCGCCGTCTGGTACATCCGCGTGGCCGTGATGCTGGTGGTGATCGTGCTGTGCGTGGTGGCCGCTCGCGGCACCCTGCGCCAGGGCCCGCCGCTGCGCTGGGGCGATGCCTTCACCACCGATTCGATGTTCGCCAACCAGCTGGGCCTGAACGGCACCCTCAGCCTGATCAAGGCTGCCGAGAGCCGCTTCCTGTCCGAAGACCGCGACAACATCTGGAAAGCCACCCTGCCGGTGGACCAGGCACGCGATGTGGTGCGCCAGATGCTGGTGATGCCGGACGACAAGCTGGTCGACGCCGACGATGCCGCCGTGCGCCGCGACTACACCCCGCCGGCCGACGGCACCCTGCCGATCAAGAATGTCGTGGTGATCCTGATGGAAAGCTTCGCCGGCCACTATGTCGGTGCGCTGGGCGGCAAGGGCAACATCACGCCGTACTTCGACAAGATGAGCAAGGAAGGGCTGCTGTTCACCCAGTACTTCTCCAACGGCACCCACACCCACCAGGGCATGTTCGCCACCATGGCGTGCTTCCCCAACCTGCCGGGCTTCGAATACCTGATGCAGACGCCCGAGGGTGGCCACAAGTTCTCCGGCCTGCCGCAGCTGCTGTCGGCGCGCAAGTTCGAGGACGTCTACGTCTACAACGGCGACTTCGCCTGGGACAACCAGTCCGGCTTCTTCGCCAACCAGGGCATGACCTCGTTCATCGGCCGCAACGACTTCGTCAATCCGGTGTTCTCCGACCCGACCTGGGGTGTGTCCGACCAGGACATGTTCGCTCGCGGCAACGAGGAGCTGGACAAGCTCGAAGCCACCGGCAAACCGTTCTATGCCCTGCTGCAGACCCTGTCCAACCACGTGCCCTACGCACTGCCCAAGGACCTGCCGGTGGAGCGCGTGACCGGTAACGGCAGCCTCGACGAGCACCTGACCGCCATGCGTTATTCCGACTGGGCGCTGGGGCAGTTCTTCGAGAAGGCGAAGAAATCGCCGTACTACAAGGACACCCTGTTCGTGGTCGTCGGCGACCATGGTTTCGGCAGTCCCGAGCAGTTGACCGAGATGGACCTGTTCCGCTTCAACGTGCCGCTGCTGCTGGTTGCCCCGGGCATCCAGGAGAAGTTCGGCGCGACCCGCGATACCGTCGGCACCCAGATCGACATCGTGCCGACCATCATGGGCCGCCTGGGCGGTGAAGTGCGTCACCAGTGCTGGGGCCGCGACCTGCTGAACCTGCCGGCTGGCGACAAGGGCATCGGCGTCATCAAGCCGTCGGGCAGCGAGCAGGTGGTCGCCGTGATTTCCGGTAACCGCATCCTCATCCGTCCGAAGGAAGGCGATATCCGCGTCTACGACTACAAGCTGGGCAGCGACTTCGGCGTGAAGCGTGTGGACGGCGCGTCCGACCAGGAGAGCCTGCGCGTGCGCCTGGAGTCCTTCATCCAGACCGCGACCAAGAGCCTGCTGGACAACACCGCTGGCGTGGTGGACGGCAAGCCTGACGTGAAGTGATCGAGCGCTGAGTGAAAAGGGGCCTTCGGGCCCCTTTTTCATTCCACTGACGGAGCATCCTGTAGGCGCGGACAATGCCCGCGATCGCGCGTGTGGCGCGCTCCTACAAGGCTTATGCCAGGCGCTGCGGATAGGAAATAAGCAACCCGATTAACGGTAAAAAGCAGTTATAAAGTAAGACCACATCGATCTAATGGATTATAAGAAAAGCCGTTATCCTGCCGCCCACACCACGAGGTGATCAGTTTCGCCAGTCAGGACGCGTAGATGGATGTTGGCAATATCGGTTTCGTAATCGCGGGTCTTGTCGTTGGCTTTATCGTTGGAATGACCGGTGTCGGCGGCGGTTCGCTGATGACGCCGATTCTCCTCTGGTTCGGTATCAACCCCGCTGCCGCCGTGGGCACCGACCTGCTCTATGCCGCCATTACCAAGTCCGGCGGCGTCCTGGTTCACCGCAAGAACGACAACATCGACTGGCGCATCACCGGCTGGCTGGCCTTGGGCAGCGTTCCGGCGGCGGCGCTGACGCTGCTGTTCCTGCACAGCCTGCACACCGATACCGCGGCCATGAACGCCGTGATCAAGAACGCCCTGGGCGTCGTGCTGCTGCTCACTGCGCTGGCAGTGCTGTTCAAGAAGCAGGTGCTGGCCTTCGCCCAGCGCCATGCCGGCGACAGTTTCCACTTCAGTGGCTCGAAGCTGAACACCCTGACCGTGATCACCGGCGCCATCCTCGGCGCGATGGTCGCGCTGACCTCCATCGGCGCCGGCGCATTGGGCACCGTGGCACTGTTCATCCTCTATCCGTTCCTCGCCACCCGCCGCCTGGTGGGCACCGAGATCGCCCACGCCGTACCGCTCACCCTGGTCGCCGGCCTCGGCCACGCCAGCATGGGCAACATGGACTGGGGCCTGCTGGGCTACCTGCTGATCGGCTCGCTGCCGGGCATCTACGTCGGCAGCCACCTGGCCGGACGCATTCCGGACGGCATCCTGCGGCCGTGCCTGGCTGTGATGCTGGCGATGATCGGCTACAAGCTGGTCTTCTAAGCGCCAGCTTCCCGAGCGCTCAGCCGCGACGGAAACGCCCCGGCGTCACGCCTTTCCAGCGGCGGAAGGCGTGAATGAAGTTCGACACCTCGCCATAGCCGAGCCGCTCGGCAATCTCCTCCAGACGAATCGCCCCGGTGGCCAGCAACTCCTCGGCCAGCGCCTGGCGTACCTCGTCCAGCAAGGTGCGATAGCTGCTGCCTTCGGTTTCCAGCCGGCGGCGCAGCGTGCGCGACGTCATGTGCAACTCATCTGCCAGTTGCTCCATGTCCGGTAGCCGCCCCGGCGTACCCAGCAGTCGATCACGGATCTGTCCGGACAGCCCGGTGCGCACCTGGCGCCGGGCGAGCAGGGCGCGGCACTGCTCCTCGCAGCGGCGCGCCACCTCTGGGTTGGCGCCCGGCAGCGGCATTTCGAGGATGCGGCTGTCGAAGACGATGCGGTTCTCCGCCTGGCCAAAGAGCGGCGTCACGCCCAGTTCATCGATGTACGGTTGCAGGTCGGCCGGCGCCTCGCGGCGGAACAGCGCCTGGCGGATTGGCGGCGGCTGGTTGGTGAGATCGCGCTGGATACGCAGCACGCCGCCGCCGTCGCGGTCGATGAGGAAGTCGCGCAGGTCTTCCGGCACCGCTGAGTCGTCCAGCACCAGGTGCGCCTCGCCGTCGTGCTCCTCCAGCGTCATGCGGTGGAAGGCGTAGGTCAGGTCGAGGTAGCGCAGGCCCAGGTGCGCCGCGCTGAGGAAGGTCGAGCTGCTGAGCAGGGCGAAGCCCCAGATGCCATAGGTGTTGAGGTGATAACGCAGGCCAGCCTTGAGGCCGATACCGGGGCGCTGGCCGATCTGCCGGTTGATGTTGCGCAGCAGCTCCAGTTCCTGGCTGGCTTCCACCTCGGCGCCCGGGTCGGCGAGCACGCCGATGTCCAGGCCCGCGCCATCCAGGCACTGTTCCAGGGTCATGCCGTGGTCGAGGCCGAACTGCGTCATGAGCTGCACGCTGATGGCGCTGCGCCGCGGCGACCAGGCTGGAGTAGCAGGCATCGGAACCTCGGCTTTCAAATGACCGAAAATCAGGGGTGACCGAAAGTCACAATTTTATGTCCGACTATGCCATAACCTGCGGTAGGAAGTCGCACTAGGATGGTGTCATCCGCCGCTGTGCGGACTTCGAAACCGGGAGCACAACAATGACAACATCATCCCGTCGATCGGCCGCCCCGCGCGTGCTGATCATCGGTGCCGGCTTTGCCGGCCTGGGCCTGGCGATCCGCCTGCAGCAAGCGGGCATCCAGGACTTCCTGATCCTCGAGAAGGCTGCCGACGTCGGTGGCTGCTGGCGCGAGAACGTCTATCCGGGCGCCGCCTGCGACGTGCCTTCGCATCTGTACTCCTTCTCCTTCGAACCCAAGGCCGATTGGTCGCGCAAGTTCGCGCCCCAGGCGGAAATCCTCGACTACGCGCGGCACTGCGCGGACAAGTACCGCCTGCGTGAGCGCATCCGTTTCAACTGCGAAGTGCGCGAGGCGAGCTTCGACGAAGCGGCCGGCGAGTGGCGGGTGACCTGCGCCGACGGCGAGGAGCTGCGCGCCCAGTCGCTGGTCTGCGCCCTCGGCCAGCTGAGCCGCCCGCTGATCCCGAAGCTGCCGGGCATCGAACGCTTCCAGGGCAAGGCGTTCCACTCCGCGCAGTGGGACCACGGCGCACCGCTGGAGGGCAAGCGCGTCGCGGTAGTCGGCACCGGCGCCAGCGCCATCCAGTTCGTCCCGCAGATCGCTCCGAAGGTGGCCGAGCTGCTGCTGTTCCAGCGCAGCGCCGCCTACGTGATTCCCAAGCCGGACCGCCCCTACGCCGACTGGGAGCGCCGCATCAAGTCGCGCCTGCCCTGGCTGCAGCGTCTGGACCGGGGCCTGAAGTACATCCAGCATGAGGCCCGCGCGCTGGCCTTCACCGTATTCCCGCCGATGATGAAAATCATGCGGATCAGTTTCCACCTGCACATGCGCAAGAGCATCAGCGATCCGCAACTGCGCGCGCGGCTGGAGCCCGATTACCCCATGGGCTGCAAGCGTATCCTGATCAGCAACGACTACTACCCGGCGCTGGCGCGCAGCAACGTGAAGCTGGTGGATACCGGCATCCGCGAAGTCACCGAGGACGCCATCGCCACCCGCGACGGCGTGCGGCATCCGGTGGACACGATCATCTACGGCACCGGTTTCGCCGCCACCGAGTTCCTCGCGCCGATGCAAATCACCGGCCTGGCCGGGCGCGAACTGAACCAGGCCTGGAGTGACGGTGCCGAGGCCTACAAGGGCATCAGTGTCAGCGGCTTCCCCAACTTCTTCATCCTCTACGGGCCGAACACCAACCTGGGGCACAACTCCATCATCTACATGCTGGAGAGCCAGTTCCCCTATGTGCTCGGCTGCCTGCAGCGAATCCAGCGCGAGGGCCTGAAGTACCTGGACCTCAAGCCGCAGGCGCAGCAGGGCTTCAACCGCCAGTTGCAGCACGACCTGCGGCACACCATCTGGGAGCGCGGTTGCAGCAGCTGGTACAAGACCGCCAGCGGGCGCAATACCGTGAACTGGCCGGGCTTCACCTTCCGCTATCGCCAACAGACCCGTCAGCCGGAGTTCGCCGACTATGACTGCATCCGTTGAACCGCAAGTGCCGCTGCCGACCCGCCAGAAGCTGCTGACGGCCGCCCTGCGTGGCGCGCTCAACCTGCTGTTCCGCGGGCTGATGGGCCCGCAGTTGCCGGTGAAGGCGCAGCGCGCTTTGCTGCGCGGGCTGACGGCCGCCACGCTGACGCCGCGCGGCGTGCACCGGGAGCAGACGACGCTGGGCGGCGTTCCCGCCGAAGTCTGGCGGCCGGAAGGTGTCGGCGAGGGCAGGGTGATCCTCTACCTGCACGGCGGCGCGTATCTGATCGGCTCTCCGGCCACGCACCGGGCGATCACCGCCAACCTGGCGCGGCGCTGCAAGGCCGAGGTCTGGGTGATCGACTACCGCCTGGCGCCCGAGCATCGCTTCCCCGCTCAGCGTGAAGATGCCGTGGCGGCTTACCGCGCTCTGCTGGACAAGGGCATCCCTGCGCCTGCCATCGCGGTGGCCGGGGATTCCGCCGGCGGTCACCTGACCCTGCAGCTGGCGCTGGAAGCCAAGGCGCAGGGCTTGCCGATGCCCGGTGCGCTGGTGACCTTCTCGCCGGTCACCGATCTCTCCAATGAACACCTCCACGCGCCGGCAGCGGGCGACCCGCTGATCACCCGCGCCTGGATGGACAGTGCCATGGGCATGTTCTGCCCGCCGGGCGTGCCCCGCGCGGACGCCCGGCTGTCGCCGCTGCACGCTGATCTGGGCGGCCTGCCGCCGCTACTGATCCAGGTCGGCGAGGACGAGGTGCTGCGCAACGACAGCCTGCGCTTCGTCGATGCTGCGCGGCGCTATGGCAATACCGTGCAGCTGCAGCGGTTTCCCGGTTGCTGGCACGTGTTCCAGGCCCACGCCGGCCTGCTGGACGTGGCCGATCGCGCCTTGCAGGACGTCGCCAATTTTCTCGCCAGCCATTTGCAGGCCGGGCACCCGCAACCCACCTCAACGCAAGGAATGCAGCGATGAACACCATCCTGATCAGCGGAGCGGCCTCGGGGATCGGCGCTGCCACCGCGAAGCTGTTCCACCAGCGCGGCTGGCGCGTCGGCCTGATCGACCTCAATCCCGAGCCACTGGCGGCGCTGGCAGCCGAGCTGGACGGCGCCTGGCAGCGGGCGCTGGATGTCACCGATGCCGAGGCGGTATCGGCGGCGGTGCGCGAGTTCGCCGAAGCCCACAACGGGCACCTGCGCCTGCTGTTCAACTGCGCGGGCATCCTGCGTTTCGGGCGCTTCGAGGACATCAGCCTCGCCGAGCACAACCGCATCATCGCCATCAACGTACAGGGCGTGCTCAATTGCTGCTATGCCGCGCTGCCTTACCTCAAGCGCACGCCGGGCGCGCAGGTGCTGAACATGGGCTCGGCTTCCGGGCTCTATGGCGTGCCGCAGATGGCCAGCTACTCAGCGTCGAAGTTCGCCGTGCGCGGACTGACCGAGGCGTTGGAACTGGAGTGGCGGGAGCTAGGCATCCGCGTCGCCGACCTGATGCCGCCCTTCGTGCGCACGCCAATGGTCGCCAGCCAGACCTTCGAGCCGCCGGTGCTGCGCCGCCTGGGCGTCACCCTGGTGGCCGAGGACATCGCCCAGGCCGCGTGGCGGCAGGCCCAGAGCGGCGGTGTGCACCGGCCCATCGGCGCGATGTTCCGCGCCATGTACTGGTCCGGCCAGCTCTCGCCTCCGGCGATCAACCGCTGGGTGATGGCCTGGCTCAGTCGCTGAGCGCAGCGCGCGGGCGTTCACGGTCCGCTTCGAGATTCTCCTGGAGAACGGCTGCGATCAACGTCACTGTCGGACGCTCCCATTAGACTGCGTACTGGAAATCCGCCCCGGCGCCTTCTGGCCGGGGCGGCAACGCAGTGAAGGAGCCTGATTCGTGGAGCAATCGCGACTTTCCTGGAAAGCCGCCTGGAGCAAGGCCTGGAGCGACCTGACCGATCCGTTCGACCGGCTCAGCGAGGTCGCCTTCGGGGTGATCATGGCGCTGACCATCATCTCGGTCATTCCCACCGCCGCCGATGGCGCAGGACGACAGCAACTGGTGCTGGCGGCGCTGGGCTGCAACCTGGCGTGGGGCATGGTCGACGCCCTGATGACCCTGGTTGGCATGCGCGTGGACCGTGAGCATCGCCACGCCGGCCTGCGCGCCCTGCGCCGGTCGGCGGACGAGAAGAGCTTCCGCGAAGGCCTGCGGGAATTCCTCCCGGACCTGATGGTGGATCACCTGCAGAGCAGCGACGTCCAGCGCCTGCGCGGCAACTTCCTGAAATCATTGCTCGGTACCGGGGAAGCGCCGAGCCTGGGGCGCGAGCATTGGCTCGCGTGGCTGATCCTGGCCGGCCATACCTTCCTTGCGACCTTGCCGATCATCCTGCCGCTGCTGGTTATCCGTGACGACCTGTTGGCGCTGCGCCTGGCGCAGATCACGGGTTTGCTGCTGATGTTCGGCCTGGGCTGGCTGCTGGCGCGCTGGGCTGGCGGGCGGCCGTGGCAGGGCGCCGTTGGATTCACCGCGCTGGGTGTGGCCATGACTGGCATCTGCCTGGCGCTGGGTGGGTAGCCATCCCGGATGGCGCCATCGGGCTGCCGCCTGTCGCCGCCGAACGGGCCTTGGTGTCAAAGTAGCGGCAGGGCCCGCCGCCAGACGCTACGCTGAGCAATGTGGCCGGGAGATATCCGCTGCGCCGCTCGGCGCGTTCGGCGGAGTTGGCCACCATTTCGGGGGACGTTGCGTCATTTGACGTTTCCCGGCGGCACACTGAAGTGCCCGGAATACGCCCGCGCAGGGCGTGTTCGTTGGCGGGGAATACACTCTGAACGTCTCGACAGGAGGTGCGTACCATGGAAAAGCCCCTCTCGGAGGATATCAGCGTCAACGTGTTGCGCCGGATGAAGGAAGGTGGCTTCGATTTCGCTCGTATTCATCCCATCGATTTTTTCGCCATCTTTTCCGATGAACAGAACGCCCGTAAAGCTGCCCGGCAGTTTCGCGGCGAGTCGCTGAGAACCCAGGTCGAAGCGCGCGATGACGGCGGCTGGAACCTGCAGATCAGCAAGGTGATGTTCGCCACCCATGCCGCCATCGGCGATTTCGAACACGACCTTGAGGAAGTCGTGGTGCCACTGGGCGGTACGCTCGATGGATGGGGCGTGACCCAGGAGGTCACCTCCCTGCGTTGATCGCAACACGTCGTTGAGCCGTCTTGCGACGGCCGATCTTCTACCCGCGTTTTTCACCTGTGCTCTTTACCCGTAAGAATGAAAATGCGCGCCGTCGCCAGCTGTGACGGCGCGCCTTTCTTCGTCCGGGGAACGGCGCCAGGACGGCAGCCGTGCAAGGACGCGCTTGCGGACACGCCGGGTTTCCTCACCGCCACCGATGCGGCAGACTGCCGCGCGGAGGTGACCATGACCGATATCCTGATCCTGACCCACGTCGATTTCTGCCCGCCCGGCCACCTGGGCGCGCTGCTCGACCGTCTGCAACTGCCGTTCGACGTACGCCGTGTCGATCTGGGCGAGCTGGATGGCTACGACCTGGAGCGGCCGAAAGCCGTCGCCATCATGGGTGGGCCCATGAGCGTGAACGACGACCTGCAATGGCTGCGCGACGAGATCGCTGCGATCCGCCGTTTCATCGAGCGCGACGTGCCGATGATCGGCCACTGCCTGGGCGGCCAGCTGCTGGCCAAGGCGCTGGGCGCCGATATCCACCGCCTGCCGTACACCGAGATGGGCTGGCAGCCGATGCGCCGCCAGGAAGGGCAGAGCCCGTGGCTGGCGCACCTGCCCGAGGAATTCCCGATCTACCAGTGGCATGGCGATACCTTCGACCTTCCCGAAGGCGCCACCCGCCTGCTCTCCAGCCCCTGGTGCGAGAACCAGGGCTTCAGCTTCGGCGAGCGCATCCTCGGCCTGCAGGGCCACCCGGAGATGACCGAGGAACTGGTGAGCGGCTGGGTCAATGGCTTCCCGGAATACCAGGACCCCAGCCAGCCGAGCCAGGAGTGCGCGGAAGCGATGCTGGCCGACCTGCCGCAGAAGGTCGCGGCGATGAACCGCGTAGCGGAAGGGTTCTACCAGCATTGGCTGAGGCTGGCCGGGTTGGTCTGATCCTGCTGTTTCGGTACGGCGGCGAGCCATCGCGGACGGAGTCCGCTCCTACGAGATCAAGAACCCCTCACCCTAACCCTCTCCCGCAAGCGGGAGAGGGGACCGTTCGGTGCAGGATGAAGCCTTGGTGTCAGCCGGCACGGACTGCCCCCTCTCCCTGAGGGAGAGGGCTGGGGTGAGGGGGGAGCGCAAGCACGGACTGACCAGAAGAGCGCAACCGTTTTTACCGGTAATCCGCTCCTCCACCGGCTCAATGCTTGAACATGATGTGCCGCGCCACGCTGTAGTCCTCCAGGCCATACATGGACAGGTCCTTGCCGTAGCCGGACTGCTTGAAGCCGCCGTGGGGCATCTCGCTGCACAACATGAAGTGGGTGTTCACCCAGGTGCAGCCATACTGCAGCCGCGCCGCCACCCGTGAGGCGCGGCCGACATCCTTCGTCCACACCGACGAGGCCAGCCCATAGTCGGAGTCGTTCGCCCAGCGCACCGCCTCGTCGGCGTCGCTGAACGGGGTCACCGAAACCACCGGGCCGAACACTTCGCGGCGGACGATCTCGTCGTCCTGCTGGGCGTTGGCCACCACCGTTGGTTCGTAGAAGAAGCCATTGCCGCTGACCACCTTGCCCCCCGTGGCGATCTGGATGTGCGGGCTGGCCTTGGCGCGCTCGACGAAGCCGGCGACGCGGTCGCGCTGGGCCCCGGTGATCAGCGGACCAAGCTCGGTATCAGGGTCGTTCTGCAGACCCGTCTTCAGGCTCGACACCGCGCTGGCGAGGTCGGCGACGAAGTTGTCATAGACCTTCTTGCCGGCGTAGATGCGGCACGCGGCGGTGCAATCCTGCCCGGCGTTGTAGAAGCCGAAGGTGCGGATGCCGGCGATCACGTCTTCCAGGTCGGCGTCGTCGAAGACGATCACCGGCGCCTTGCCGCCCAGCTCCATGTGCAGGCGTTTCACACTGTCGGCGGCGCTGCGGATGATGGCCTTGCCAGTGCCGACCGAGCCGGTCAGCGAAACCATGCGCACCAGATCGTGGCTCACCAGGGGCGCGCCCACGCTCGGGCCGCGGCCGAACACCAGGTTGACCACGCCAGCGGGGAACAGCTCGGCGATGAATTCGGCCACCCGCAGGGCGGTCAGCGGCGTCTGCTCGGAAGGCTTGAGCACCACGCAGTTGCCGGCGGCCAGGGCCGGGCCGAGCTTCCACGCGGCCATCATCAGCGGGTAGTTCCAAGGCGCGATGGAGGCGACCACGCCCACCGGGTCGCGGCGGATCATCGAAGTGAAACCGGGGAGGTATTCGCCAGCGGCGGAGCCGGGCAGCACGCGGCAAGCGCCGGCGAAGAAGCGGAACACGTCGGCGATGGCCGGGATCTCGTCGTTCAGCGCGGCGGCGTAGGGCTTGCCGCAGTTGTCGGATTCCAGCCGGGCCAGTTCCTCGGCGTGTTCCTCGATGCGGTCGGCGAGGCGCAGCAGGAGCATGGCGCGGTCTTTCGGCGCGGTCTGCGACCAGCCGTCGAATGCTGCGTCGGCGGCGCGCACGGCGCTGTCCACCTGCGCCTCGCTGGCCTCGGCGATCTGGCCGATCACGGTGCCGGTGGCGGGGTTGAGGATATCCAGCGGGGCGCCTTCGCCGGCGACGAACTGGCCGTTGATCAGGAGTTTGGTTTGCATGGGGGCTCCTCCTTCAATGGGTTTCCCCCCCTCGCCAGCCCTCTCCCTGAAGGGAGAGGGCTGGCGAGGGGGCGCTTCGCAAAACGCCAGGAATCATTTCCCGCTGCCCGCCACATCGCTGGTCCCGCGCGTCAGGTAGTAGGCGCCGAGAATCGGCAGCATGGTGGCGAGCATCACCAGCATGGCAACGACGTTGGTGATGGGCACATCGCGTGGGCGGCTCAGCTGGTTGAGCAGCCACAGCGGCAGGGTGCGCTCGTGGCCGGCGGTGAAGGTGGTGACGATGATCTCGTCGAAGGACAGCGCGAACGCCAGCATGCCGCCGGCCAGCAGCGCCGTGGCGATGTTCGGCAGGATGATGTAGCGGAAGGTCTGCCAGCCGTCGGCGCCCAGGTCCATGCTCGCTTCGATCAGGCTGAAGGAGGTGCGGCGGAAGCGGGCGATCACGTTGTTGTAGACGATCACCACGCAGAAGGTCGCATGGCCGATGACGATGGTCAGGAAGCCCGGCTCGATCCCCAGTGTCTTGAACGCCGAGAGCAGGGCGATACCGGTGATGATGCCGGGCAGGGCGATGGGCAGGATCAGCATCAGCGAGATGCTCTCCTTGCCGAAGAAGTCGCGGCGGTACAGCGCGCCGGCGGCCAAGGTGCCGAGGACCATGGCGATCAGCGTGGCCACGCAGGCGATCTTCACCGACAGCCAGATGGCGTCGAGCACGTCGCCGCGCTGGAAAGCGATGCTGAACCACTTCAGGGTGAAGCCCTGCAGCGGGAAGCTATAGGCCGACTCCTCGGTGTTGAAGGCGTAGAGCAGGATCACCATGATCGGGAAGTGCAGGAACACCAGCCCGCCCCAGGCTGCCAGGCGCAGGAACCAGGAGGGGCGATCGGTGGAGTGTGCGTCAGAGCGCATCGAAAGCCCCCAGTCGCTTGGCGATGGACAGGTAGACGGCGATCAGCACGATGGGCACCAGGGTGAAGGCCGCCGCCAGCGGCATGTTGCCCACCGCGCCCTGCTGTACGTAGACCATGGTGCCGATGAACAGCCCGCTGGGGCCCACCAGCTGCGGGATGATGAAGTCGCCCAGGGTCAGGCTGAAGGTGAAGATCGAGCCCGCCACCACGCCGGGGAAGGCCAGCGGCAGGATCACCTGGAAGAAGGTCTGCCGCGGGTGCGCGCCAAGGTCCGCCGAGGCCTGCAACAGCGATGGCGGCAAGCGTTCCAGGGCAGCCTGGATCGGCAGGATCATGAACGGCAGCCAGACGTAGGTGAACACCCAGAAGCGCCCCAGGTGCGAGGTGGACAGGGTGTTTCCACCCACGCCTGGCACTTGCAGCAGCAGGTCCAGCAGGCCGAGCAGGTGCAGGTGCTCGATTATCCAGTAGAGGATGCCGCCCTTGGCCAGGATCACCGTCCAGGCGTAGGCCTTGACGATGTAGCTGGCCCACATTGGCAGCATCACTGCGATGTAGAAGAAGGCCTTCTCCTTGGGCCCGGCATAGCGCGCCATGTAGTAGGCGATGGGGAAGGCGAGGACGGCGCTGGCCACCGACACGGCAATCGCCATGCTGAAGGTGCGCAGGACGATGTCGTAGTTGGCCGGGTTGAACAGGGCCTGGTAGTTGGCCAGGGTCAGGTCCGGCGTCACCGCCATGGTGAAGTCGTCGAAGGTGTAGAAGCTCTGCCAGAGCAGGGCGAACAGCGAGCCGATGTAGATCACCCCGAACCACAGCAGCGGCGGGATCAGCAGCATCAGCAGGTAGAGCGTGCTGCGCCGGTAGAGGAAGCTGGAGATCGCCCTCACGGCGCCGGCTCCTCGAGCAGCGGCACCAGCGCGCTGCGTGCCCAGCAGGCGGTCACCGCGTCACCCGGTTTCGGCCGTTGCTCCTCTCGCTCGCCATTGGGCAGGGCCGCGACCAGGCGCACGCCGTTTTCCAGTTCGATCTCGTAGCGGCTGCTGGCGCCCATGTATTGCACGTCGAACAGCGTGCCGCTGACTTCCAGCTCGCCGTCGCCCGCACGGCCGAAGCGCACGTGCTCGGGGCGCAGCGAGTGCGGGCGCGATTCGCCCAGCAGGCGTTGGCCGAGGTCGCCGCGCAGCACGTTGGCGGTGCCGACGAACTCGGCGACGAAGCGCGTGGCGGGGCGGCGGTAGAGGTTGCCGGGGGTGTCGACCTGTTCGATGCGGCCCTTGTTGAACACCGCCACGCGGTCGGACATGGACAGCGCTTCGCTCTGGTCATGGGTGACGAAAATGAAGGTGATGCCGAGCTGGCGCTGCAGCTTCTTCAGCTCCACCTGCATCTGCTCGCGCAGCTTCAGGTCGAGCGCGCCGAGGGGTTCGTCCAGCAACAGGACACGCGGGCGATTCACCAGCGCGCGGGCCAGGGCGACGCGCTGGCGCTGGCCGCCGGAGAGCTGCGCCGGCTTGCGCTTGCCGTACCCGGCCAGGGCGACCATGCCCAGGGCCTCTTCGGCGCGGTGGTAGCGCTCGGCCTTGGCCACGCCTTTCACTTTCAGGCCGTAGGCGACGTTGTCCAGCACGCTCATGTGCGGGAACAGCGCGTAGTCCTGGAATACCGTGTTCACGTCGCGCTCGTAGGGCGGCAGGCCCGACGCTTCTGCGCCATGGATGCGGATGGAGCCGGAGGTGGGTTGCTCGAAGCCGGCGATCAGCCGCAGGCAGGTGGTCTTGCCCGAGCCGGAAGGGCCGAGCATGGAGAAGAACTCGCCGTCGCGGATCTCGATGGACACCGAATCGACGGCGCGCACCTCGCCGTAATGACGGCTCACGTCGGTGAACTGGACGGCTGTGGTCATGCTGCTGGCTACCTGAATGGCGGGGGCTGCATCAGAAAAGGTAGCGCATGGGCGCGCGGGTGCTGGTCGGGGCGCGCTGAAACGAAAACGGCGGATGACCGGGACCGGTCATCCGCCGCCGGGAGGACGCTACGTCACCTCCCGCCCATGATCGCGATGTAGTCCTGCGTCCACCGGCTGTATGGCACGCACTGGCCCTGGTCGCACTTGGCCTGCGGGGTCTTCCAGAAGGCGATGCGGTCGAACTGGTCGTAGCCGTTGGTGGCGCAACCTTTTTCGCCCAGCAGCTGGCTGCCGGTGCAACCATCGGGCGAGGCGGGCACCGAGCCGAACCAGGCGGCAACGTCGCCCTGCACCTTGGGCTCCAGCGACCAGTTCAGCCACTTGTAGGCGCACACCGGGTGCTTGGCGTCGACGTGCATCATGGTGGTGTCCGCCCAGCCGGTGACGCCTTCGCCAGGGATGGTCGAGGCGATCGGCTGCTTCTCGCCCTGCAGCGCGTTGACCTGATAGGGCCAGGAGCCGGAAGCGGCGACGCCTTCGTTCTTGAAGTCGCTCATCTGCACCGTCGCGTCATGCCAGTAGCGGTGGATCAGCTTCTGCTGTTCACGCAGCAGCTTGAGCGCGGCGGCGTACTGTTCCTCGTTGAGCTCGTAGGGGTCCTGGATGCCCAGCTTGGGCTCGGCGGTCTTCAGGTAGAGCGCCGCGTCGGCGATGTAGATCGGGCCGTCGTAGGCCTGCACGCGGCCCTTGTTCGACTTGCCATCGGGCAGCTTCTGCTCGCTGAACACCACGCTCCAGCTTTCCGGCGCCTTGGGGAAGACCTTGGTGTTGTACATCAGCACGTTCGGCCCCCACTGGTAGGGTGTGCCGTAGTGCTTGCCGTCCACCGTGTGCCAGGGCGCGTCCTGCAGGCGCTGGTCGACGTTCTTCCAGTTGGGCACCAGGGCGATGTTGATCGGCTGCACGCGCTTGCCGTAGACCAGCCGCAGGGAAGCGTCACCGGACGCGGTGACCAGGTCGTAGCCGCCCTTGGCCATCAGGCTGACCATCTCGTCGGAGGTGGCGGCGGTCTTCACGTTGACCTTGCAGCCGGTGTCCTTCTCGAACTGGCTGACCCAGTCGTAATTCTTGTCGCTCTCGCCGCGTTCGATGTAGCCGGGCCAGGCAATGATATCCAGCGCCCCTTCGGGATTGCCGAGTTGTTTGAGCGCCTCGGCGGCCTGCAACGAGCCGCTGGCGAGCAGGCCGGCGCCGGCAAAGGCCAGCGCCGCGACTTTCAGTGAAAGCAATTGCACTGATGACATGGACGGACTCCTGTTGTTCTTCGTTGTGGGAGCCACTGCGGAACCAGCGCGCAGAAAAATGGCACCTCCGTTGACCGCTGCGAGTCCATGGGGAATGGCCACGCTCTTGCAGCGTAGTTCTGGCCCCGGAGGCTGACAAGCGAGCCCTGGCGCGGCCCGTGGCCCCAAAAAGGGCGCGGCGCGCAGGGGCGGTGGCGGTTTCGCACCATGGCAGTGCGGCCTGCGCAAACAGCCTTTGCAAGTCATTGAATGGACAGGAAATCGACCTCTGGCACGGGCCTTGCGACGGCACCTGTAGCCGAGTGAGAGCGGCAACAAGGAGTGGAAGATGGCTCGGGTGTTCTATGACGAAATGCATGACGCCGCTGGCGCCTGCCGACCGCACTACACGGAGTTCGCCCGCTGGCTGGCGGACATGCCCGGCGAACAGCTGCAGCAGCGCCGCCGCGAGGCCGACCTGCTGTTCTATCGCGCGGGCATCACCTTCACCCTCTATGGCGACGACCAGGGCACCGAGCGCCTGATCCCCTTCGACACCATCCCGCGCAGCATCCCGGCCAGCGAATGGAAGATCATCGAGGCCGGCTGCATCCAGCGGGTGCAGGCGCTCAACCTGTTCCTCGCCGACCTCTACCACGACCAGCGCATCCTCAAGGAAGGCCTGATCCCGCCCGAGCAGGTCCTGGCCAACGACCAGTACCAGCTGGCCATGCAGGGCCTGGACGTGCCCGGCAACGTCTATGCGCACATCGCCGGCATCGACCTGGTACGCGACGGCAACGGCGCCTACTACGTGCTCGAAGACAACCTGCGCACCCCCAGCGGCGTCTCCTACATGCTGGAGAACCGCAAGATGATGATGCGCCTGTTCCCCGAACTGTTCGGCGCCCAGCGCATCGCGCCCATCGACCACTACCCGAACCTGCTGCTCGACACCCTGCGCCAGGCCAGTGAAGTGGAACAGCCCTGCGTCGTGGTGCTGACGCCCGGTCGCTTCAACAGTGCCTACTTCGAGCATGCATTCCTGGCCCGCGAGATGGGCGTGGAGCTGGTGGAAGGCGCCGACCTGTTCGTTCGCGACGAGCGCGTCTACATGCGCACCACCTCCGGCCCGATGCCGGTGGACGTGATCTACCGGCGGGTGGACGACGACTTCCTCGACCCGCTGGCCTTCAACCCCGACTCCATGCTCGGCGTGCCCGGCCTGCTGGCCGCCTACCGTGCGGGCAACGTGGTGCTGGCCAACGCCATCGGCACCGGCGTCGCCGATGACAAGTCCGTCTATCCCTACGTCCCGGAGATGATCCGCTTCTACCTCGACCAGGAGCCGATCCTGCACAACGTGCCGACCTGGCAGTGCCGCCGCCCGCAGGACCTGTCCCACGTGCTGGCGCACCTGCCCGAGCTGGTGGTGAAGGAGGCGCAGGGCTCCGGCGGCTACGGCATGCTGGTCGGCCCGGCCGCCAGCAGTGCCGAGATTGAAGCCTTCCGCGCCCGGCTGATGGCGCGCCCGGAAGCCTACATCGCGCAACCGACCCTGAGCCTGTCGACCTGCCCGACCTTCGTCGAGAACGGCATCGCCCCGCGCCATATCGACCTGCGCCCCTTCGTGCTCTCCGCGCCGGACAACGTGCGCCTGGTGCCCGGCGGGCTGACCCGCGTGGCGCTGCGCGAAGGCTCGCTGGTCGTCAACTCGTCACAAGGTGGCGGTACCAAGGACACCTGGGTAGTAGAGGATTAAGCATGCTCAGTAGAACCGCCTCGGACCTGTACTGGATGTCGCGTTACCTGGAGCGCGCCGAGAACCTCGCGCGCATGCTCGACGTGTCCTACTCGCTGTCGCTGATGCCCCAGGACGGCCGTGGCGACGGCCTGGAAGAACTGGCCATGCCGCTGCTGATCACCGGCAACCTCGACGCCTACCTCGCCCGCCACGGCGAGCTGCACGCCGAACGTCTGCTGAACTTCTTCGCCCTGGATGCGCAGAACCCCGCGAGCATCTACTCCTGCTTCGGCGCCGCCCGTGCCGGCGCCCACGCGGTGCGCGGACGGATCACCACCGACATGTGGGAGAACATCAACGCCACCTGGCTGGAGATGCGCGACATCGCCCACCAGGGCCTGCTGCGCTACGGCATCAGCCACTTCTGCGAATGGGTGAAGGACCGCTCGCACCTGTTCCGTGGCGCCACCTTCGGCACCAGCATGCGCAACGATGCCTTCCACTTCATCCGCCTGGGCACCTACATCGAGCGCGCCGACAACACCCTGCGCCTGCTCGACGCGCGCCATCAGGTGCTGGGTGAGCACAGCGCTGGCCCGGCCGAAGGCACGGCACGCGGCTACTACCAGTGGACCGCGCTGCTGCGCGCGCTGTCGGCGTTCGAGGGTTACACCGAGTTATACCGCGACGCCCTCAACGCGCGGAACATCGCCGAACTCCTGCTGTTGCGCGAGGACGTCCCGCGCTCGCTGCTGGCCTGCGCCGAAGAGCTGCGCCAGATCCTCGCCAGCCTGCCCGGCATCAACGGCCGTCCGGCCCAGCGTCTGGCCGCCGAACTGGAAGCGCGGGTGCGCTACATCGGCATCGACGAAGTGCTGGGCAGTGGCCTGCATCCCTGGATCACCGACCATATCGGGCTGGTGCGCCAGCTCGCCAACGCCATTCACAGCTCGTACCTGGAGGCCGCATGAAACTCTCCATCCGCCATGACACCACCTACCGCTACGAAGACCAGGTGCGCGCGAGCATCCAGTACCTGCGCCTGACCCCGCAGGAAAGCGAGCGCCAGCATGTGCTCGACTGGCAGTTGCACCTGCCGCGACCGGCACACCCGCAGCGCGATGCCTACGGCAACATCCTTCACGTACTGACCCTGGATGAGCCCCACGAGGCCATTGTCATCGCCGCCCACGGTCACGTGGAAATCGACGTGGAGAACGAGCGCGAGCACGATCACCTGTCGCCGCTGCCGTTCCTGCGCAGCACCCGGCTGACCCAGGCCGACGGCGCGCTGCAGGAGTTCGCCCGTGCCCAGTGCTCCGATCGCCGCGACCGCAAGGCGATGATTCGCCTGATGCAGGCGCTGAACGAGCGCATCGCCTACGTGCCGGGCTCGACCCAGGTGGACAGCACCGCCGCCGAAGCCTTCGCGGCCGGGCAGGGCGTCTGCCAGGACCACGCTCACGCCTTCCTCGCCTGCCTGCGCTACCTCGGTGTGCCGGCGCGCTACGTCTCCGGCTATCTCTACACCGACGTCGAGGATCACCTGGCCAGCCACGCCTGGGCCGAGGCCTGGCTCGATGACGCCTGGTACAGCTTCGACGTGACCAACGTGCTGGATCGCCCTGAGCGCCACCTGAAACTGGCGGTGGGCCTGGATTACCTCGATGCCTGCCCGGTGCGCGGGATGCGCCGGGGCGGCGGTGGCGAGCAGATGCACGCCCGCGTCACCGTGGCGCCGGGTCATCTGCAGCAGATGCAGCAGGCGCAACAGTGAGGATGCGTGGCACAAGCGACGGCACCGGCATAAGATCGGTGCCAGTTCCTGCCGCCATGAGAAAGCCATGACCTACTGCGTCGCCATGAACCTCGCCCAGGGCCTGGTCTTCGTTTCTGATTCGCGCACCAACGCCGGCGTCGACAACATCGCGGTGTTCCGCAAGCTGCATATCTTCGGCACGCCGGGGGAGCGCCTGATCGTGGTGCAGAGCGCCGGCAACCTGGCCACCTCGCAGTCGGTGATCAGCACGCTGCGCCAGCGCATGGGCGGCGACGGACCGAACCTCGGCACAGTGGAGAATCTCTTCGAGGCCGCGCGCCTCGTGGGTTCGACGCTGCGTGAAGTGGTCGATCACGACGAGAATATTGGTCAGAACCAGGGTGTCGACCTGGGCAGCTCCTTCCTGGTCGGCGGGCAGATCGGCACCGAAGTGCCGCGCCTGTTCAACGTCTACCCGCAGGGCAACTTCATCGAGTCCTGCCGCGATACGCCGTACTTCCAGATCGGCGAGAGCAAGTACGGCAAGCCGATCATCGACCGCGCCATGAGCTACGCCACGCCGCTGGAACAGGCCCTGCGCTGCGCGCTGATCAGCTTCGACTCGACCATCCGCAGCAACCTCTCGGTGGGCATGCCGCTGGACCTGCTGGTGTACCGCGAGGGCAGCCTGGAGGTGCCGGCGGGGTACCGCATCCAGGAGGGTGACCCGTATTTCGAGGGCATTCGCAACCAGTGGGGCGCGGGGCTGCGCCAGTTGCTCGGTGAACTGCCGGCGCCGCCGGGGGATTACTGGCACTGAGCGCGGTCGCAGGGGCGGGTTCGCGCCGATCCTGACGACCTGCACTGTAGGGCGAATAACCTGGAACAGGTTATCCGCCGTGCCCCCAAGCGGCGGATAACGCTGGCGCGTTATGCGCCCTACAAGAGCTGGATGCCTTTATCCGCCGGCTTTTACCTTCCGCCCCGCCATGTGCTTCAGGTAGGCGACGATCTGCTCCAGTTCCGCATCGCTGACCACATCCGCCGCAAAGCCCTTCATCCGCGCTTCCGGCCAGTGCCGCAGGCTCTGCGGATCGCGGATGTACTGCTTGAGATAGCCCGGCGCGAAGTACTCGGTGGGGTTGTGCGGCAGGTTCAGGTCCGGGCCGAACTGCGAGTCGCCGGCGCCGTTCAGGCGGTGGCAGGCCAGGCAGTTCTTCTGGAACTGGGCGAAGCCCTTCTGCACTGATTCAGGCGCATTCTTCGCCGGCAGCAGCGCGGGGAAGCGCTCGGCCAGCGGCTTGAGGTAACGGATGCTGGCGACCTGGAAGGGCCATTGCTCCGGGCCGATGCCGGCGGCTTTCGGATCGGTCCACACCAGATAGAAAGGCCCAGCGGAAGGCTTGCCTTCGGCCAACGGTGGCCAGGGTTTGCCTGTCTCTTCGATGGCCAGCCAGGCGCGCGAGCCTTTTTCCGCCAGCAGCGGCGCGGCCGGCAGTTCGGCAGCGAAGCCATCCAGCGCCACGGCCTGCAGGTGGTCGGCCGGCTTCACGCCCTGCAGCAGCGCCGCCAGCGGTATCGCGCGGTAATGCATGGTGCGGTTGTAGGAGACGTCGGCGGGAATCTCGATGTCCTGCGCCTTGGGGTTGGTCAGCAGTTGTTCCGTGCTGAAGTCGTGCCTGCCGTCGGGCAGTTCCAGGGTGAGCGTGGCGGCGAAAGTGGTGGGGCAGAGCAGCAGCAGCGTCAGCAGCAGTGGGCGCATGGTCGCATCCGTGGCGGGAGAGGGCCGCGGAACATTAGCAGAGGAGTGGGCGCAGCAGGAGGCAGGTGGCTCCCGCGCTGCGTTGACCGTGGCTCGCGAATGGCGGCACGCGGTACGCAGCGGCGGGGTTGCCGGGTGTTGGCCCTAGCCGACCAGACGACTCAGATTGGGGATGATCAAAACAACGGTGGTTGCGAAGACGATCAGGCTAGCCTGACGCCACTTTCTCGATTGTTTGTCCATGATGTCCTTCCGCCTTTCTTGTTCTTGGCACGGCTCACTCACGGCCTGTTGATAGTGACGCCCATGCCTTGGCTTCTGGTTTATCGAGCCGAGCCGGCAAAACCCGGCAACGGCACTCTTCGCATCATCTGCCTGATTGAGTCTAAGCCTAGTGCCGCGGGGGCTTAGACCATCTGGCAGCAAGTCCTGCAGCTTCAGGCATATTCCCTCTATATGACCGGGCCGTGACAGCTCTGTTCAGCTTTTCGACCGTTCGTCTGCCTGCTCCGGCAGCCCCTTTCCAGAGCCTTCGACCCGTTCGCCGCCGGTCGGTGGCTGAGCGTGGCGGTCAATTGCGCTGAGCGCTGCGGTCATTGCCGCGCGCCGATACGCCGCTAAGGTAGGCCGACACGCCACGCCTGCGTGACGACAACTCTAAGAGAGAACGCCATGACCGAAGCATTCATTTACGACGCGGTGCGTACTCCCCGCGGCAAGGGCAAGAAGGACGGCGCGCTGCACAGCGTCAAGCCGGTCAACCTGATGGCCGGGGTCCTGCGCGCGCTGCAGCAGCGCAACCAGCTCGACACCGCGCAGGTCGACGACATCGTCCTGGGCTGCGTGACCCCGGTGGGCGACCAGGGCTCGGACATCGCCAAGACCGCCGCGCTGGTCGCCGACTGGGACGAGCAGGTCGCCGGCGTGCAGATCAACCGCTTCTGCGCCTCGGGCCTGGAAGCGGTCAACCTGGGCGCCATGAAGGTGCGCTCGGGCTTCGAGGACCTGGTGGTGGTCGGCGGCGTGGAATCCATGTCCCGCGTGCCCATGGGCTCCGACGGCGGCGCCTGGGCGCTGGACCCGGAAACCAACCTGCACACCAGCTTCGTGCCCCAGGGCATCGGCGCCGACCTGATCGCCACCCTGGAAGGCTTCAGCCGCGCCGACGTCGACGCCTTCGCCCTGCGCTCCCAGCAGAAGGCCTCCAAGGCCCGCGCTGAAGGGCTGTTCGGCAAATCCCTGGTACCGGTGACGGACCAGAACGGTATCGTCCTGCTCGACCATGACGAATTCATCCGCGCCGACTCCACCCTCGAAGGCCTCGGCGCGCTCAAACCCAGCTTCGAAATGATGGGGCAGATGGGCTTCGACGCCAGCGCGCTGCGCAAGTACAGCTTCGTCGAGCGCATCGATCACGTGCACACGCCGGGCAACAGCTCGGGCATCGTCGACGGCGCCACCGCCATGCTCATCGGCTCCGAGGCCAAGGGCCGCGAACTGGGCCTTAAGGCCCGCGGACGCATCGTCGCCACCGCGGTGACCAGCACCGACCCGACCATCATGCTCACCGGCCCCGCGCCGGCGACCCGCAAGGCGCTGGCCAAGGCCGGGCTGAAGGCCGAGGACATCGACCTCTACGAGGTCAACGAAGCCTTCGCCTCGGTGGTGATGAAGTTCATGAAGGACATGGGCGTGCCGGAGAGCAAGGTCAACGTCAACGGCGGCTCCATCGCCATGGGCCACCCGCTGGGCGCCACCGGCTGCATGATCCTCGGCACCCTGCTGGATGAACTGGAGCGGCGCAACCTGCGCTACGGCCTGGCCACCCTCTGCGTGGGCGGCGGCATGGGTATCGCGACGATTATCGAAAGGGTTTGAGGCCGGAGAACAAGAAAATGACCGACGCCATCCGTTATGAGAAAGGCCAGGACAATATCGTCGTCCTGACCATGGACATGCCCGGCCAGAGCGCCAACACCATGAACGGTGTCTACCGCGAGGCCATGGCCGCCACAGTGGCGCGCCTGGAAGCCGAGAAGGAGTCGATTGCCGGTGTGGTGATCACTTCCGCGAAGAAGACCTTCTTCGCCGGCGGCGACCTCAATGAACTGATCAAGGTGACCAAGGCCGATGCCCAGGCCTTCTATGAAGGCATCCTGGTGCTCAAGGGCCAGCTGCGTCGCCTGGAGACCCTCGGCAAGCCGGTAGTCGCCGCCATCAACGGCGCGGCCCTGGGCGGCGGCTGGGAAATCTGCCTGGCCTGTCACCACCGCATCGCCCTGGACGAAAGCCACGTCCAGCTCGGCCTGCCGGAAGTCACCCTGGGCCTGCTGCCAGGAGGTGGCGGCGTGGTGCGTATGGTGCGCCTGCTCGGCCTGGAGAAGGCCCTGCCGTACCTGGCCGAAGGCAAGAAGGTGCGCCCGGACCAGGCACTCAAGGCCGGCCTGATCCATCAGCTGGCTTCCAGCCGCGACGAGCTGCTGAGCAAGGCCCGTGAGTGGATTGCCGCCAACCCGGCCGCCAAGCAGCCGTGGGACAGCGCTGGCTACAAGATCCCCGGCGGCACGCCATCCAGCCCGGCCGTGGCGCAGATGCTGGCCATCGCGCCTTCCGTGCTGCGCGATAAGACCAAGGGCTGCTTCCCGGCGCCGGAGAAGATCATGTGCGCCGCCGTCGAAGGCGCGCAGGTGGACTTCGACACCGCTCAGCTGATCGAGGCGCGCTACTTCACCGAGCTGACCACCGGCCAGGTGGCGAAGAACATGATCGGCACCTTCTGGTTCCAGCTCAACGAGATCAACGCCGGCAAATCCCGTCCGCAGGGTATCCCGCCGCAGCAGACGAAGAAGGTCGGGGTAGTCGGTGCCGGCATGATGGGCGCGGGCATCGCCTACGTCTCGGCCGCCGCCGGCATCGAGGTGGTGCTCAAGGACGTTTCCCTGGAGTCGGCAGAGAAGGGCAAGGCCTATTCCGCCGGCCTGCTGGACAAGAAGGTCGGCCGGGGCCAGATGAGCGCCGAGAAACGCGATGCCTTCCTCGCGCGGATCAAGCCGACCGCCAGCGACGCTGACTTCGAAGGCTGCGACCTGATCATCGAAGCGGTGTTCGAGGACCGTGGCCTGAAGGCCAAGGTCAGCGTTGCCGCCGAGTCTGCCGCGCTGCCCGATGCGGTGATCGCCTCCAACACCTCGACCCTGCCGATCACCGGCCTGGCTGAGGCGGTAGCGCAGCCGCAGAAATTCATCGGCCTGCACTTCTTCAGCCCGGTGGACAAGATGCCGCTGGTGGAGATCATCCGCGGCGAGAAGACCGACGACGCCACCCTGGCCCGCGCCTTCGACTACGTCCTGCAGATCAAGAAGACCCCGATCGTCGTCCACGACAGCCGTGGTTTCTTCACCTCCCGCGTGTTCGGCACCTTCACCAACGAAGGCCTGGCCATGCTCGGCGAGGGTGTGTCGGCGGCGATGATCGAGAACCAGGCGCGCCAGGCCGGCATGCCGGTGGGCCCGCTGGCGATCAGCGACGAAGTCTCCATGAGCCTGATGACCCACATCCGCGAGCAGACCCGCAGGGATCTGGAAGCAGAAGGCAAGCAACTGCCCAGACACCCGGCCTTCGCGGTGGTGGACCTGATGGTCAACGAGTACAAGCGCCCGGGCAAAGCCGCCGGCGCCGGCTTCTACGACTATCCCGCCAACGGCAAGAAGCACCTGTGGCCGGAGCTGAAGCAGCGCTTCGAGAAGGCTGACGCGCAGATTTCCGCCGAGGATGTGCGCGACCGCATTCTCTTCGTGCAGGCCATCGAGACGGTGCGCTGCGTGGAGGAGGGCGTGCTGACCTCCACCGCCGACGCCAACATCGGCTCGATCTTCGGCATCGGCTTCGCGGCCTGGAGCGGCGGCGCACTGCAGTTCATCAACCAGTACGGCCTGAAGGACTTCGTCGCCCGCGCCGAGTATCTGGCCGAGCAGTACGGCGAGCGTTTCCTGCCGCCGGCGCTGCTGCTGGAGAAGGCCGCACGTAACGAGCAGTTCTGACCGTACCTGCAAGAAAAACCGGCCCTGTGCCGGTTTTTTCTTGCCTGTGCAAACCGTAGGATGGCGTCTTCCCCTTCAGCAGGATCGCTCCGATGACGCCTCCCGCTTTGTTGATCATCGACCAGCAGAAAGGCATGCGTGACAGCCGCGAGCCGCGCAACAACCCGCAGGCCGAGCAGCGAATCGGCGACCTGCTGGCGGCCTGGCGCCGGGAAGGTTGGCCGCTGGTACATATCTGCCACATGTCGCGCACGCCGGGCTCGCCGTTCTGGCCGGGACAGCCGGGCGCCGAGTTCCAGGAGGCGCTGGCACCGCTGGAGCATGAGCACGTGGTGGAAAAGAACGTCCCCGACGCTTTCATCCACAGCGGGCTGGAGCGCTGGCTGCGTGTGCGGGATATCGGGGCGCTGGTGATCTGCGGCGTCAGCACCAACAACTCGGTGGAGGCCACGGCGCGCACGGCGGGCAACCTGGGCTTCACTACGCAGGTCGTCGCCGACGCCTGTTTCGCCTTCGACAAGCGCGATTTCAACGGTGTGCAACGCAGTGCCGAGGAGGTCCACGCCATGTCCCTGGCCAACCTGCAGGGCGAGTACGCGCAGGTCCTGGACACGAACTCGCTGCTGCAAAGGCTGTCCATCGGCTGAATCCTTGCCAACCGGCCGTCACTCCTGTGCATCCGTGCAATTGAAGGAAGTCGGTTTTTCCGGTATTTCCCCTGAAATTCCTACACAAGAATCGGCCTCGGCATCTTGTGTGGTGAAAAAATAGGGCGTAATTTTCACGCGCGTTTCATCAGTGTCAGGAAAACCATTCTTATCAGCCGCCAACCCCCCAGGAATCACCCCTGCATGTCGTTGCACATCTGCATTCTGGAAACCGACATCCTCCGCCCCGAACTCATCGATCAGTACAAGGGCTATGGCTGGATGTTCCAGCAACTGTTCGCCAAGCAACCCGTTCCGGCCGAGTTCACGGTCTACAACGTGGTGGAAGGGCATTACCCGCCCGAAGATGAGAAGTTCGACGCGTACCTGGTGACCGGCAGCAAGGCGGACTCCTTCGGCACTGATCCCTGGATCCAGACCCTCAAGGACTACGTGCTCAAGCTCTACCAGCGCGGCGACAAGCTGCTGGGTGTGTGCTTCGGCCACCAGCTGCTGGCACTGGTGCTGGGCGGCAAGACCGAGCGCGCGAGCCAGGGCTGGGGCGTGGGTATCCACGATTACCGCATCGAGGAGCAGCCGGAGTGGATGAGCCCGGCGCCGGGCGATGGCCTGACCCTGCTGGTCAGCCACCAGGACCAGGTTACCGAGCTGCCCCACGGCGCCCGTCGCATCGCCTCCAGCGACTTCTGCCCGAACGCCGCCTACGCCATCGGCGACCAGGTGTTGTGCTTCCAGGGCCACCCGGAGTTCCAGAGCGACTACTCCCAGGCGATCCTCGAGCTGCGCAAGCACATCTTCAGCGAGCCGGTATTCCAGTCCGGCATCGACAGCCTCTCGCGCCCGCACCAGGGTACGGCGGTCGGCGAATGGATGATGCGCTTCGTCCAGCAGGGGCGTGATGAAAAGAAGAGCGCGGCCTGACTCCTGCCGTGTTGACTGAAAACGCCGCTCAATCGAGCGGCGTTTTCGATTCTGGAGACGGCGTATCGGCAAACGGCTTTTGTAGGATGGGCGGAGCTTCCCGGGGGCATCTGTAGCTTGCGGTCAGAGCCAGTCGGCCTGCTTGAAGCTGATGTAGAGCCCGACGCAGCCCAGCGCCAGCAGCCCCATGATCAGGAAGTAGCCGTAGTGCCAGTGCAGCTCCGGGATGTACTCGAAGTTCATCCCGTAGATGCCGGCCACGGCGGTGGGGAACGCGAGGATGGCTGCCCAGGCGGCGAACTTGCGCTGCACCACGCTCTGCCGCGAGGACTCCAGCGCCAGCCCGACCTCGATGGTCTGGCTGGCCACGTCGCGCAAAGTGGTGAGGTCTTCGAGCAGGCGGTTCACGTGGATCGCCACGTCGCGGAAGTAGGGGCGCATCTGCTTGTCGATGAAGGGGAAGTCCAGGCGCTGCAGCTCCTGGCAGATTTCCACCATGGGCGCGGCATAGCGCCTGAGCCGCAGTACTTCACGGCGCAGGCCGTAGATCTTTTCGATCTGCTCCTGGGTCAGCGACTTGCGCAGCACCTCTTGTTCCACCTCCTCAATCTCCGCACGGATCGCCTCGACCACCGGCTCGTAATTGCTCATCACGAAATCCAGCAGGGCGTAGAGCACGAAGTCGGTGCCATGGGCCAGCAGCAGCGGTCGCGCCTCGCAGCGCTGGCGGACCTGGGCGTAGGACTGGGAGAAGCCGTGGCGCGCGCTGATGATGTAGCCGATGCCGGCAAAGAGGTGGGTTTCGACGAACATCAGTCGGCTATCGGCGCGGATCGGTGAGTAGATGACGATGAACAGCGCGTCACCGAAGGTTTCCAGCTTCGGCCTGCTGTGCTTTTCCAGCGCGTCTGACACGGCCAGTTCGTGCAGGTTGAACTGCCGTTGCAGGTTGAACATCTCTTCCGGCGTTGGCTCCTGCAGGCCGGTCCAGACGAAGTGGTCGGGCTGACACGCCCAGCGGTAGCCGTCCTCGAGCGGGATGTCGGAGACCTTGCGGCCCTTGCTGTAGACGGCGGAAGCGATGACTCGGCCCATGCTCAAGCCCACCCTGCTGCTGGATAGGTCGTTCTGCAGGGATTGAGTGTTGGCCAGCCTGGCGCGACGCGCCAGCGAAGCGGAATCAGGAGTGAGGCGTGAGCGCTTCCTGGAGCCCTTGCAGTGCCACGGGCACCGCCTGGTTGAAGCGTTCGAAGAGCCCGCTGCGGTCGATGTTGTCCACCGGGGCACGGCGCGCGCCGTCGAAGCCGGCGCTGAGGGCGGTGACCACCAGGATCACGATGGTGTAGAGCCCCAGGGCGGCGAGGGCGCCGTTGCGGGCGTAGCGGTGGGCTTGGCGGTTCATGCTGGCGACTCGGGTCAGGGGAAGTGATGGCCCAGTGTCGCTTTGGTCATTTCGATTGAATAACGATGCCGGTTGGTTCCCGGTATCAGGCAAATTGATAGATGGCGGCGCTACGACCAGACGCAAGGAGGTGAGTGGCGGGACGCTATCGGATGTTTCCGGAACTCTGGCGGGCTTCATGGCTGCTTGACCCTCGTCAGGGAGGGGAGGCGACGGGCGTGGCGGCCGTCGAAAAGCACTGAGGTTGCGTCATCGTCCCTGAAAGGCCCGGCATCACGCCGGGCTTTTCGCTTCGGGCAGGGTTGCATGACGTCACCTGCTGCAGGCGGCTGGCGGGATGTGAGGGTTTCAGCCCTGCTTGGAAGCGGCTTCGACATTCACCTGGCTGGCGGACTGCTCGGACTGTTGTTGCTGAATAGCGGCCTGGGTCATGTGAACCATGCGGTCCTGCATCAGCGGGGACTCTTCGGCAAAGCTGGCCTGGGCGGCGAAGGCGGTAGCGGCGGCCAGTACGCCGGCGGCGATGATGTTGAGTTTCATGATGAACACCTCTGGGTTGGTTTGTTTCGGGTTCATCTATAGGTTAATGCGTAATAATTTTTGAAAAATAGCAAACAGGCTTAATCAGTATTGCTATTTAGGTAATAGTAATGGCATGAAAAAGCCCGGCACCAGGCCGGGCTTTTGGTCATCGGGCGATCAGGCCAGGTGGTTCCGGTCCAGCTCGATGGACTTGTCCAGGGTTTCCAGCAACTGCTTGCGCACTTTCAGCTTGGTGTTGCGGTGGGCGGTCATGTTCAGCTTCTTCAGGTGCTGGGCGGCCTCCAGGGCAGCGGCCTGGAGTTGTTCGGCCGGCACCACCTTGTCGAGGAAACCGGCGTCCACGGCGTCGCGCGGGTTGAACATTTCGGCGTTCACCACAGAGCGGGTGAAGGCGGAACGGCGCAGGCGGTCACGGGCCAGTTCGATGCCGACGTGGTGCATGGTCATGCCGATGGCCACTTCGTTGAGGCCGATCTGGAACGGCCCGTCGACACCGATGCGGTAATCCGCCGAGAGCAGGATGAAGGCGCCCTTGGCCACGGCGTGGCCGGTGCAGGCGACGATGACCGGGAACGGGTGGGACAGCATGCGGCGGGCCAGGGTGGAGCCGGCGGCCACCAGGTTCACGGCGTTTTCCGGGCCGGAGGTCATCACCTTGAGGTCGTAGCCGCCGGAGAGGATGCCCGGCTGGCCGGTGACGATGACGATGGCACGGTCCTTCTCCGCCTGGTCCAGGGCCTGGTTGAAGGCTTCGATGACCGCCGGGGAGATGGCGTTCACCTTGCCGTTGTTCAGGGTCAGGGTGGCGATGCCGTCTTCGAATTGGTAGCTGATCAGCTCACTCATGGCAGAGGGTCCTGGGTTGCAGTCCTTGGGTTGGAAGTGGCCAGAACATACTGACGCAGGCCTGGTGCGTAAAGCGTTTTGACTGACTGATGAGTCAGCCGCATGCCACTAAATTCGGGCGATTTCTGTGCGCTGTGCACGCAAATTCCGACGGCGTTCGTGGAGAGGTCTCAGGCGTACTGTTAAGCTGCCAGTATCCCTGCGTCCCGCTCTCGCACAATCCAGGATGTGCCTGCCATGTCGAAGATTCTCAAGTGGTCCCTTTTTGCCGTCGTGGCGATCGCCCTCATCATCAAGGCGTCGCTCTGGCTTTCCGTACGCAGCGTGGTGAACGAAGCCATCGCCCGCGTCTCTCCGTTCATGGAGATCACCTATGGCGGAATCTCTTCGTCCTTCGACGGCCGTGTCGGTCTGCAGAACGTGGTGATCAGGGTGCCCATGGCCGGTGACAGCCTGAAGGTCTCCCACGCCCAGTTGAAGTTCAATGGGCTGCGCGAGTTGCTGAGCTTCAAGGAGCGTCTGGATGAGGGCAAGCTGCCGGAGCAGATGGCAGCAGACCTCAAGGGCGTCGAGTTGCAGATCCACGGTCCGTTCATGCAATCGCTGTACGCCAAGCCGGCAGAGAAGAGCGCCTTCACTGCCATGAGCGAAGTGGCCTGCGGCAACGTCCGCAACATCGGCGTCGATGAGTTGCTGCAGATGGGGTACCGCACCCTCGAGTCGGATATCGAGTTTTCCTACCGCATGCAGCCGGGCGCGCAGACCCTGACCTTCGACCTGCGCAGCGACACTCGCGACATGCTCGACATGCACACCAGCATGACACTGATGAACGTTTCCGAGCGTCCGGGCGACATGCGCGTGAACCCGCCGCGGGTATCCCAGGTTGTCTTCGAGATGAACGACAACCAGTACCAGCGCCGGGTCAGCGAATTCTGCCGTGGCAAGCTGGGCGTCGATCAGAAAGCCTACACCGCGCTGTCGCTGGAGAAATTCGACAAGGCCTTGCGCCAGCAGCGCGTCGCGCTCGACAAGCCGCTACTCGAGGCCTATGGCCGTTACCTGGAAGATCCGCGTTCGCTGCGCATCGAGCTGATGCCCAGTGAGGGAATGGCCTGGGGCGGTCTGCAATTTTTCGAGCCCAAGGATGTGATCCAGATGCTGCATCCGGTCGTCTTAGTGAACCAGCAGTCAGTCACACCGCTGGGGTTCGCGTGGGTCGATCCGGCTAAGGAAAAACTCACGCCGGAAAGCCAGTATCAAATGGTTTCGGCCCCGGAAACGGTTGAGTCGCAGGCCAAAACGCAGCAATATGAGTTCGTTAGCGTTGAAAGTCTTGCCCAGTACACAGACAAGCGCCTGCAGTTCATCACGTTTGATGGTGCCTATTATCAGGGTGTGCTGCACAAGGTGGAGAACGGCCGAGTCTATATCACCGTCATGATCGGGACGGGCTCGGCGGAAATGTTCCTCCGCCTGAACAAGATCAATCAGGTGCGGGTCATGTTGTGAGGCCCTGCGAAGGAGAGAGCAAGTGAGTGAGTCGTTGTCCATCCAGCATGATGAAACCAGCCACCAGTTCGTAACGACTGTTGATGGTCATCGCGCCTATCTGGCCTACATGGATCTGGGCAAGCAGACGCTCGACATCTACCGCACCTTCGTTCCGGACAGCTTGCGTGGTCGCGGCATCGCCGCCGCTCTAACCGAGCATGCGCTGCAGTTCGCCGAGCGCAAGGGCTATAGCGTCATCCCGTCGTGCTCCTACGTCGAGCGCTACCTGGAACGCCGCCAGCGTCACACCGATACAGCGCTCTGACGTTCAGCGCGCTGAAATGAAAAAAGCCCGGCCAATGCCGGGCTTTTTCTTTGGCTTTTCGTAGGAGTGAGCTTGCTCGCGAATTGCCTGACGCTGGCGCTGGCGGAGACTCTGTTCGCGAGCAAGCTCGCTCCTACAGGTTCATCCCGCGAGGCGGCGGAACAATAAAAAAAGCCGGGCAGATGCCCGGCTTTTTCGTTCGTGCCTTGAGCGTCAGCCGCGCTGGCGCTTGGGCAGGACTTCCTTGAGCTTGGTGTGCATGCTGCGCACGGCCTTCTCGGTGGTGTCCCAGTCGATGCAGGCATCGGTGATCGACACGCCGTACTGCAATTGGCACAGGTCCTTCGGGATCGGCTGAGCGCCCCAGCCCAGGTGGCTTTCCACCATCAGGCCGACGATGGAGTTGTTGCCTTCGGCGATCTGGTTGGCGACGTTGTCCATTACCAGCGGCTGCAGGGCGGGGTCCTTGTTGGAGTTGGCGTGGCTGCAGTCGACCATCACGTTCAGCGGAATCTTCGCCTTGGTCAGTTCCTGTTCGCACAGGGCGACGCTGACCGAGTCATAGTTCGGCTTGCCGTTGCCACCGCGCAGCACCACGTGGCCGTAGGCGTTGCCCTTGGTGGTGACGATGGAGACGCCGCCTTCCTGGTTGATGCCCAGGAAACGGTGCGGGCTGGATACCGACTGCAGGGCGTTGATCGCCACGGTCAGGCTGCCGTCGGTGCCGTTCTTGAAACCGACCGCCGAGGACAGGCCGGAAGCCATCTCGCGGTGGGTCTGGGATTCGGTGGTGCGCGCGCCGATGGCCGACCAGCTGATCAGGTCCTGCAGGTACTGCGGGGAGATCGGGTCGAGCGCCTCGGTGGCGGTGGGCAGGCCCATTTCGGCGAGGTCGCGCAGCAGTTGGCGGCCGATGTGCAGACCGTCCTGGATCTTGAAGGAGTCGTCCAGGTACGGGTCGTTGATCAGGCCTTTCCAACCGACCGTGGTGCGCGGCTTTTCGAAGTACACGCGCATCACCAGGAACAGGGTGTCGGAGACTTCCGCAGCCAGCACCTTCAGACGCTCGGCGTATTCGTGGGCGGCCTTGATGTCGTGGATCGAGCAGGGGCCGATTACCACGAACAGGCGGTGGTCCTTGCCGTCGAGGATGTCGCGGACGACCTGGCGGCCGTTGGCGACGGTGCGCAGGGCGGCGTCGGTCAGGGGGATTTCGCGCTTGAGCTGCTCCGGCGTGATCAGTGTCTCGTTGGAGGCAACGTTAAGGTCGTCGATCTGTAAATCAGCCATCGTGGTACTCAATCAGGTCACGGGTGCCGGCCGCCAGAAATCCCCGTGCGATGGGGCGCAGGCAGAGGTGTCGCTAAGGGGAACCCGAACCTTAACCGTTCAGGCGTAGCCTCGACAATGGCTCGATGCAGGAAAATGCCCGCAACACGGGCATTTGCGCGACTTTCTGCGGGGCGCTGGTCAGACCGCGCAAAACATCGGGAAGTCGGCGGCGTTCTGCGCGATCCACTCCAGCGCCAGGGTCTCGAAGGGCAGGCTGCTGCCGCTCGCCTGTTCCTGCTGGCGACGGTACTGCTCGATCTGGCAGACCTGCTCGACCATGCGCGCCCGGAACAGGGTGTCTTCGTCGATGAAGGCAATGCCTACGCGGTAGTCGCTGGCCTGCTTGCGGCTCCAGGCGATGACGCCGGGGTAGCAGGCGGAGTCGCCCAGCAGGGGAATGCGCAGCTCGATGGAGGTGCCGCGGCGAAAGCCCCGTGGCGAATTGCACGCGACGCCGCCGAGGCTGATATTGTGCAACCGCTGGCGCGGCAGGAAAGTCTGTTTGCGGATGACCAGCTCGACCGGAAAATCGCACGGGTGGCGCAGGAACTGACGCATGACGGAACGCTCCGACTGCAATCTTTATAGTGGTGGCACCTTGAGTATAGTGCCGGCCCTGGAGCTGACCGACCTGGATGCCGACCGCCGGCTGCTGGAGCTGCCGGGCGTATCGCTGCTGATTTTCACCGGCGCTGGCTGCTCCACCTGTCGCTGGGCGCGGCAGGTGCTGCCGCAGTTCCACCTGCCCATCGACCGCCTGTGCTGGATCGACGCCGGGCACAGCGGCGGCCTGGTCGAGCGCTATGAGGTCTTCCACCTGCCGTCCCTGTTCCTGGTGCGCGACGGCCACTTCCTGGGCCCGGTCCACGCACCGCTGCGCCCCGAACCCCTGACCCAAGCCCTGCGCGCTGCCCTGGCGCGCCCTGCTGAGGAATTGCCTTGATGAATCTGCGAATCGGCATCATCGGAACCGGCGCCATTGGCGGTTTCTACGGCCTGATGCTGGCCCGCGCCGGCCATGACGTTCATTTCCTGCTGCGCAGCGAGTATCCCGCCGTCGCCCAGAACGGCCTGCGTCTGAACAGCCAGGTGCACGGCGCGCTTAGCCTGTCGCCGGTGAACGCCTACGACGATGTGGCGAAGATGCCGTCCTGCGACTGGCTGCTGGTGTGCGCCAAGACCACCAGCAACGCCGACCTCGCGCCGCTGATCATTCAGGCCGCTGCGCAGGGGGCGAAGGTCCTGTTGCTGCAGAACGGCCTCGCCGTGGAGGACGAGTTGCGCGCGCTGCTGCCCGACCACATCCACCTGCTCGGCGGACTCTGCTTCATCTGCGTGCACCGCGCCGAGCCGGGTGTGATCGAACACCAGGCCTTCGGTGGGGTGAACATTGGCTATCACTCGGGCTCCGCGCAGGAGGCCGAAGCGCGCCAGGCGATCGTGGAGGAGGGTGCCGCGCTGTTCCGCAGCGCCGGCCTGGACTCCAATGCCATGCCCAACCTGGAGCAGGCGCGCTGGCAGAAGCTGGTCTGGAACATCCCCTACAACGGTCTCTCGGTGCTGCTCGACAGCGGCACGCGGGTGATCATGGGCAACCCCGACAGTCGCACCCTGGTGGCCGAACTGATGGAGGAAGTCATCGCCGGCGCCGCCGCGTGCGGGCACTCGCTGCCCCAGGGCATAGTCGGGGCGATGCTCAGCTCCACCGATGCGATGCCGGACTACCTGCCCAGCATGTACCATGATTTTGCCCAGCGCCGGCCGCTGGAATTGGGCGCCATCTATGCGGCGCCTCTGGAAGCTGCGCGCAGGGCGGGGCGCGAACTGCCGAAGATCGAGGCACTGTATCGCGCGCTGCGTTTCATCGACGCGCGCAACCAGACTCGCTGACGAGCACCGGGGGGGAAGCATGGCAAAAGGGCTGGGCGACAAGCTGGTGGTGGCGATCTCCTCGCGGGCGCTGTTCGACCTGCGGGAAAGCCATCAGGTCTATGAAAGCGAGGGCGTCGAAGCCTATCGCCAGTACCAGATCGACCGCGAGGACGAAGTCCTGCCGCCGGGCGATGCCTTTGCCCTGGTGCAGAAGCTGCTCGCCCTCAACGGCGGGACCGACAGCGCGCCGGTGGAAGTCGTCCTGGTATCGCGCAACAGCGCCGATACCGGCCTGCGCGTATTCAATTCCATCCAGCATTACGGCCTGGGCATCTCCCGCGCCGCCTTCGTTGGCGGGCGCAGCCCTTATCCCTACCTCAAGGCGTTCAACTGCCACCTGTTCCTCTCCACCCACATAGAGGACGTGCGCAACGCGCTGGACGCCGGCTTCGCTGCCGCGACCATCCTTTCCGGCGGCACCCGCCGGGAAGCCAATGGCGAGCTGCGCTTCGCCTTTGACGGCGATGCGGTGCTGTTCTCCGACGACTCCGAGCGCGTCTACCAGCAGGGTGGCCTGGAGGCCTTCCAGACCCACGAGCGCGAGTCCGCCCGTGAGCCATTGGGTGGCGGCCCGTTCAAACCCTTCCTGAAGGCGCTCAATCGCGTGCAGCAGGCCTTCCCCCAGGAGTCCTGCCCTATCCGCACGGCGCTGGTCACCGCGCGCTCGGCCCCGGCCCACGAGCGGGTGATCCGCACCCTGCGCGAGTGGGACATCCGCCTGGACGAGTCGCTGTTCCTCGGTGGCCTGGACAAGGCCGCCTTCCTCGAAGCCTTCGCCGCCGACGTGTTCTTCGACGACCAGCCGATGCACTGCGAGAAGGCGCGGGAAGTGGTGGCGACCGGCCATGTTCCCCATGGCGTGAGCAACGAGAAGAAGGTCGCCGGTTAGTCGCCCGGCCGCGACATCCGGCCTTCTCGGAGCGATTCGCGTTCTCCTGCTACGCTGCTGGATAGGCCCCGCCGCGCAGGCAGTCGAGGAGGCCGCATGATCCGAACGATTCTTTACGCCACCGACCTCGGTCTTTACGCCCCCTACGTCCTTCAGCACGCACTTTCGCTGGCCCGTGCCTACGGAGCCGAGGTGTATGTCGTGCACGCGGTCGAACCGCTGGGGCTGTTCGCCGAGTCCGTCCTGCAGACCTACCTGGATGAAGGCACGCTGAACGAGATGCGCACCAACGGCCTGACCAACGTCATGGGCAGCATCGAGCAGCGGGTGATGGAAGGGTTCCGCGATGAACTGGGGGAAGCGCGCCAGGACGCCGAGCTGATCCGCTCGGTGCGCGTGGTGCAGGGGGACGCGCCGATGGTGATTCTCGACGAGGCCAAGCGCCTGGACGTCGACATCATCGTCGCCGGCAGCCACAGCCATGGGGATGGCCTGAACACGCCGCTGGGGCGCACCGCCGCGCGCCTGGTACAGCTGGCCGAAGTGCCGGTCTACCTGGTACCGATGCTGCAGCACCGCTGAAGGCTTTGTGACGATACGTCGGGCAAGCCCGGAATTTCCGTGGGGCTTTAGACGAATGGCATGCAGGGCGAAAAAAAACGTCTAGTTTTATTCCTTAAACCATTAATATGGTTATAAAACGACAAGCCCCTGATCGCGGGTCGCGACATTCATTTCGAGGAAAGTCCATGAAGCTTCAGCAACTGCGCTATATCTGGGAAGTCGCGCACCACGATCTGAACGTCTCGGCCACCGCCCAAAGCCTGTACACCTCCCAGCCCGGCATCAGCAAGCAGATCCGCCTGCTGGAAGACGAGCTGGGCGTCGAAGTCTTCGCCCGCAGCGGCAAGCACCTGACCCGCGTCACCCCGGCCGGCGAGCGCATCATCACCACCGCTGGCGAGATCCTGCGCAAGGTCGAGAGCATCAAGCAGATCGCCCAGGAGTTCTCCAACGAAAAGAAGGGCACGCTGTCCATCGCCACCACCCACACCCAGGCGCGTTATGCACTGCCCGGCGTGATCAGCGGCTTCATCAAGCAGTACCCGGACGTCTCCCTGCACATGCATCAGGGCACGCCGATGCAGATCGCCGAGATGGCCGCTGACGGCACCGTCGACTTCGCCATCGCCACCGAGGCGCTGGAGCTGTTCGGCGACCTGATCATGATGCCGTGCTACCGCTGGAACCGCTGCGTGATCGTGCCTCAGGGCCACCCGCTGACCAAGGTGCCGAAGCTGACCCTGGAACTGCTCGCCGAGCAGCCCATCGTGACCTACGTATTCGGCTTCACCGGCCGCTCCAAGCTCGACGAAGCCTTCAACCAGCGTGGCCTGGTGCCGAAAGTGGTGTTCACCGCGGCCGACGCCGACGTGATCAAGACCTACGTGCGCCTGGGGCTGGGCGTGGGCATCGTGGCCCACATGGCGGTCGATCCGAAGCTCGACAGCGACCTGGTGATGCTCGACGCCAGCCACCTGTTCGAGTCCAGCGTGACCAAGATCGGGTTCCGTCGCGGCACCTTCCTGCGCGGCTTCATGTGCGACTTCATCGAGAAGTTCGCCCCGCACCTGACCCGCGACCTGCTGGCCAAGGCCGTGCAGTGCCACAACAAGACCGAGCTGGACGAGCTGTTCGACGGCATCGAACTGCCGGTCTACTGATCGCCTCCGCTCTCGAAAAAGCCCGGCAGATGCCGGGCTTTTTCATTGCTGACTTCAGTGGATGCGCCAGCGCAGCAACAGCAGGGCGGCGAAGGCCAGCGCCGCGCCGATCAGGAAGGTCCAGCTGGCGCCGAAACTCTGCCACAGCCAGCCGGCCAGCACGCTGGCCAGCAGCATGGCGATTCCGCTCGCGAGGTTGAACACGCCGAAGGCGGTGCCCTTCAGGTCGGCTGGCGTGGTGTCGGCGATCAAGGTCGCCAGCAGCCCCTGGGTGAAGCCCATGTGCAGGCCCCACAGTGCGACGCCGACGAGCATCAGCGGCGTGGAGTCAGCCCAGGCCAGCAGCAGGTCGGCCGCCACCAGCAGGAGCATGCCGATGGCCAGCAGGCCGGTGCGGTCGGTGCGGTCCGACCACCAGCCCACCGGGTAGGCCGAGAGCATGAATACCAGGGCCATCACCACCATGACGATTGGTGTCCAGGCCATCGGCAGGCCGATGTCCTGGGCGCGCAGCACCAGGAAGGCTTCGCTGAAGCGCGCGAGGGTGAACACCGCGCCGATGCTGACCACCCACCAGTAGCGCGCCGGGAAGCTGCGCAGCGCATCGCGATGGATCGGCGAGCGGAAGCGCTGGGTGCCTTCGGCCTGTTCCGGCTCCTGGACGAAGAAGACGATGGCCAGCACCGCGACGCCGGCCGGAATGCAGGCGAACCAGAACACCAGCGGCAGGTTGTTGCCCAGCCAGAGCATCAGCACGATGGCCAGCAGCGGGCCGGCGAAGGCGCCGACGGTATCCATGGACTGGCGCAGTCCGAAGCACGCGCCACGGATCGACGGCGGCGAAACGTCCGCGATCAGTGCATCGCGTGGTGCGCCGCGGATGCCCTTGCCGATACGGTCGAGCAGCCGCGCGGCGAAGATGGTCTCGCCGGAGGTAGCCAGCGGGAACAGCGGCTTGGACAGCGCCGCCAGGCCGTAGCCGAACAGCACCAGGCCCTTGCGCCGGCCGAGGTAGTCGCTGATGGCGCCGGAGAATACCTTCACGATCAGCGCGGTGGCTTCGGCAATGCCTTCGATCAGGCCCACCGCGACCATGCTCAGGCCGAGGCTGCCAACCAGGAACAGCGGCAACAGGCTGTGCAGCAGTTCGGAGGACAGGTCCATGAACAGGCTGACGAAACCCAGTGCCCAGACGGTGGCGGGAATGCGGGGGCGTCTGCGATCCGTGCCGTCGGCCATGGCGAAACATCCTTGTGCGTCAGGGAAGGAGAAAACAGTCTGGCCGAACGGGCATCAAGAAAGCGTCAAAGACGACGCTCAGAGGCGATCGAGGTCGTCGCGCTGGGCCAGTTCGGCCAGCGCTTCGCGGGAGTCCAGCGGGAGTTCGCCACGGCCTTCCAGAACTTCATGGAGGAAGCTCATGAACACCGTGTAGACGACCTCGCGGCCATCATCGTGGCGGACGACAAAGAACGGCGCGGTGTCCACACCGTACTGCGCGGCGACCAGCCAGCCAGTGCTGGCGGGGTTGCGCTCATCGGCGACCAGGGTGCGGTCGATTCGACTCAGATAGCCGCCCTTGACCAGGCGTTCGTGGACTTCGCGGCACTTGCGGCAGTCCTGGCCGTCGGCCAGGACCTTCTTCACCAGGGTGATGCGCATGGGATCGGCTCCGCCGCAGGCATGCAGGCGTCCGATCCTGGGCTGCGGGCTGACAAGGAAATTTCCGTCAGCCGAGGGTACGGCTTCAGGCCTTGCTGATCAAATTGCCGGCGTGCAGGCCGCACTCTTTCTGCGTGGCTTCTTCCCACCACCAGCGGCCTTCGCGCTCGTGCTGGTTCGGCAGCACCGGGCGGGTGCAGGGCTCGCAGCCGATGCTGATGAAGCCGCGCTCGTGCAGGCTGTTGTAGGGGATTTCCAGCATGCGGATATAGGCCCAGACCTCTTCGCTGCTCATGTTCGCCAGCGGGTTGAACTTCACCAGCGGTTTCTCCGGGGTGGAGAAGGCGCCGTCCACCTCGACCACGGCCACCTGGCTGCGGGTGCCGGGGCTCTGGTCCTTGCGCTGGCCGGTGGCCCAGGCGGTCACGGTGGACAGCTTGCGCTTGAGCGGCTCGATCTTGCGGATGCCGCAGCACTCGCCATGGCCGTCCTTGAAGAAGCTGAACAGACCCTTTTCCTTGACGAACGGCTCCAGCAGGCGCGGGTCGGGGGTCATCACTTCGATGGCGATGCCGTAGTGCTCGCGAACCTGCTCGATGAAGCGGTAGGTCTCCGGGTGCAGGCGGCCGGTGTCCAGGCTGAACACCTTGACGTTCTTGTTGAGCTTCCAGGCCATGTCCACCAGCACCACGTCCTCGGCGCCGCTGAAGGAAATCCACAGCTCGTCGCCGAAGTGCTCGAAGGCAAGCTTCAGGATGTCCTGTGGGGCTTTGCTGGCATAGCTCGCGGCGATTTCCGCGATATCGAACGGGAGGCTCATCAGGCGGTATTCCTAGTTTTAATGGCGCAAGGCGCTCTGTGGGCGCGATGGTAGCAAAGAGGGGGATATGCCCCTAAATAACCATCAGGAAGGTCGACTGTGGTGTTTGGGTATAAGTGGTGCGTTGCACCGCCTGGAGCGAGCGGCTAGAGTGCCGCCTCTCAAGTCAAACCTGCGGGGAAATCGTTCGTGGAAATCGCCTGTCTCGACCTGGAAGGGGTTCTGGTTCCGGAAATCTGGATCGCCTTCGCTGAAAAAACCGGTATCGAAGCGCTGAAGGCGACGACCCGTGACATCCCGGATTACGACGTGCTGATGAAGCAGCGTCTGCGCATCCTCGACGAGCACGGCCTGAAGCTGTCCGACATCCAGGAAGTGATCGCCACCCTGAAGCCGCTGGAAGGCGCGGTGGAGTTCGTCGACTGGCTGCGCGAGCGCTTCCAGGTGGTGATCCTCTCCGACACCTTCTACGAGTTCTCCCAGCCGCTGATGCGCCAGCTCGGTTTCCCGACCCTGCTGTGCCACAAGCTGATCACCGACGAGACCGATCGCGTGGTGGATTACCAACTGCGCCAGAAGGACCCGAAGCGTCAGTCGGTCATCGCCTTCAAGAGCCTGTACTACCGTGTGATCGCCGCCGGCGACTCCTACAACGACACCACCATGCTCTCCGAAGCCCACGCCGGCATCCTGTTCCACGCGCCGGAAAACGTGATTCGCGAGTTCCCGCAGTTCCCGGCCGTGCACACCTATGAGGACCTGAAGAAGGAATTCCTCAAGGCGTCCAACCGCCCGCTCAGCCTGTAATACCGGCTGTGACGAAAAAGCCCCGCTGATGCGGGGCTTTTTGTTTTCTACGTTTCTGTCAGAGGCTTTCCAGGGTCCGCAGCAGCACGCCCACCTTGGTCAGCGATTCCTCGTATTCCTCTTCCCATTTCGAGTCGGCCACGATGCCGCCGCCGGCCCAGCAGCTTGCCTGGCCGTCCTTGACCAGTACGGTGCGGATGGCGATGGAGCTGTCCATTTCGCCGCGCACATCGAGGTAGAGCAGGCTGCCGCAGTAAATGCTGCGCTGGGTCGGCTCCAGCTCGTCGATGATCTGCATGGCGCGGACTTTCGGTGCGCCGGTGATGGAGCCACCGGGGAAGCTGCCTTCGAGCAGGTCCAGCGCGTCCTTGCCGTCCGCCAGTTCGCCACGCACGCTGCTGACCAGGTGGTGGACGTTGGGGTAGGTCTCCACCGCGAACAGCTCGGGCACACGCACGCTGCCAGGGCGGCAGCTGCGGCCCAGGTCGTTGCGCAGCAGGTCGACGATCATCAGGTTCTCGGCACGATCCTTCTCGCTGGCGAGCAGGGCATCGGCATTCTGTCGGTCGGCCTCTGGGGTGTCGCCGCGCGGGCGGGTGCCCTTGATCGGGCGGGTTTCCACCTGCTTGCCGTGGAGCTGGATGAAGCGCTCCGGCGACAGGCTGAGGACGGCGCCTTCGGGCAATGCCAGGTAACCGGCAAAGGGCGTAGGGCAGGCCTCGCGCAGCGCGCGGTAGGCCAGCCAGGGCGAGCCCTGGCAGGGCGCACGGAAGCGCTGCGTGTAGTTCACCTGGTAGCAGTCGCCAGCGAGGATGTAGCCGTGCACCCGCTCCAGCGCTTCGCGGTACTGCTCGCGGCTCAGGTCCGGACGGAAGGGCGCAGCAAGCTGGAAGGGCGGCAGCGCTTCATCATCGTGGGCGTTCTCGAACAGCGCGATCAGACGCTCCCGCTCGCTCGTCGCCAGTGACGGGTGGAAAACCAGCTGGCTGCTGCGCTCCTCGTGGTCGGTGACCAGCGCCCAGGCATACAGGCCCAGGCGTGCGTCGGGGAGAGCGAGGTCGTCGAGGTTCGGTTCGGGCAGGTGCTCGACGCGCCGGCCGAAGTCATAACCGAGATAACCGATCATTCCGCCGACGAATGGCAATTGGTGATTGTCCGGGACTTTTGCCTCGCCCAGGCTCTGCAAGGCGGCTCTTGCGCGAGCGAAGAAGCGCTTGGCCGATTCGTCGGCGGTTGGTGCCAGTTCTGCCAATGGCCAGGCGCTCAGAAGGTCATAGCGTCCACGTGTGGCAATGGGTCGACCGGCGTCCAGGAGTACGGCGCCGGGTGCCCGATGAATCAGGGCGAAGCGTTCGCCCGGGTCTTCCCGGTAAGGAAGCGGGTACAGAAAACAGTCAGGCATGGGTAACAGCGTGCAGGCAAATGAGGTGATCAGGTCGGCTGAAGTGTCGATCCTAGAGCTATTTCTTCAGTTTACGTAGGAAAAGCATTCTGATAAGAAGTGACGAATCCCACGCGGACAGTGCTCCGTACCAACAACGATAATGACATAGGGATACAGGCCGTGGATGTAGTGCTCGAGCCCGCAGCCGGCAGCCTTCTGCGCTCCAGATTAACACCCCCTCGGGTGCCTGCTGATTATTTGATTCGTCCCGAGGTCCAGAATGCCCTGGACCGACATCCTTATGCCTCGATCCTGTCGTTCTCGGCGCCCGCCGGCTTCGGCAAGACCACCGCACTGGCGGCGCTGGCCGGCAAGCGTGCAAGCGAAGGCCACAAGGTCGCCTGGCTCTCCCTGGAGAGTGACGACGACGATCCCGGTCGTTTCTGCCTGAAGCTCATCCAGGCCCTGGCTACCTCCGTGCCGGGCACTGGCGAGGATGCGCTGGGCTACGTGCACAACACCATGCGTGTGCCCGTGGTCGCGGTCATGGAAAGCCTGCTGATGGACCTCTCCCGCGACGAGCGCAAGGTCCTGCTGGTACTCGACGACCTGCATGAGATCACCCATTCCGACGTCTTCGCCGGCCTCAATCGCCTGGTGCAGTACGCGCCGCCCGGCCTGACCCTGGCCATCGGCAGCCGTTCCCAGCCGCCGCTGAACCTCGCTACCTGGCGCGCCAAGGGGCTGCTGCTGGAAATCGGCCAGGACGAGCTGCGCCTGTCCCGCGACGAAACCCGCGAGTACCTGGCCCGCGATGGCCTGCAACTCGAAGATAGCTGCCTGAAGTCGCTGCACAACCAGACCGAAGGTTGGATGGCGGGGGTTCACCTGGTCAGCCTGTGGCTGCGCCAGCAGCCGGGTGCTCCGGAAGACCTCAGGCTGCTCAGCAGCGACAAGGCGGCGGTGGGTGATTACCTGCTGCGCGCGGTGTTCGAGCGCCTGCCGGCCGACGTGCAGGGCGCCCTGCTGTCCCTGGGGATCGCCAATCGCCTGAACGGCGATCTGGCCAACACCCTGACCGGTCGCCAGGACGGCCAGGCGCTGCTGGAGCACCTGGACAGCATGCAGCTGTTCCTCCTGCCGCTGGACCGCGACCGCCAGTGGTACCGCTTCCACCAGCTGTTCGCCGACTTCCTCCGCGCCCGCCTGCGCGAGCGCGACCCGGAGCGCTTCAAGCAACTGCACTTCAACGCCAGCCTGTGGTTCACCAATCACCACATGCCGACCCTGGCCATCGAGCACGCCTGTCTCGCTGAGGACCCGGAGATGCTAGCCGCGCTGGTCGATGGCTGCGGCCTGGAGCTGATCAACCGGGGCCAGCTCTACCTGATCTCGCGTTGGCGCAAGCATGTGCCGAACGAGATCGCCGAGCGCTACCCGATCCTCGTGCTCAGCGACGTCTGGACCCGTGCCACCGAGCTCAGCCTGCCCGAAGCCAATCGCATGATCGACGAGCTGCTGGCGCGCTGGGGCGACTCGCGCGGCAACGGCCCGATGGGCAACCAGTACCTCTCGGCGCTGGCGGTGAAAGCCGTACTGGCGCTGCAGAAAGATGACCTCGAACAGTGCATTACCCTGGCTCGCAAGGTGGAGAGCCAACTGGGGCAGAACTCGGCGTTCCTCGAGGGCGCGATCCTGCTGATCGCCGCCTTCGCCCAGGTCGTGCGTGGCCAGGCGGAGCAGGCACGTCGCCTGATGGGGCTGGCGCAGCAGCGCAACCACTTCCTCGATGGCCGCTACCTGCACATGCAGCAATGCACCATCGAAGTGGTGCTGGCGCTGGAGCAGGGACACGTCAACCAGGCGCAGATGCTCATCGAGCGCGTACGTGAGCAGGCCATGCCGCTGTTCGACAAACGCTCCCAGGCCCTGGCGTTGCCGGCCATCGCCGAAGCGCTGACGGCCTACTACCGCACCGAACTGGATGGCCTTGAAGAACGCCTGCGCTGGGCGCTGGGCCGGGTCGACGTGGTCAATCCCATCGACCTGTACGCCCAGGGCATGCAGTGCCTGGCGCGCATCCAGCGCCTGCAGGGCCGCGGCAAGGAAGCACTGGCGACTCTGGGGCTGATGCAGACCCTGGCTTCGCGCAACCAGTCCTGGCGCTTCTTCGCCATGGCGGTGGGCGAGGAGATCAACCTGATCCTCCAGGAAACCGCCACCGACCGCTGCAAGCGCGCCGAGCAGCGGCTCAAGGCGATCGACTGGGCAAAGCTCGCCAGCCACTACAAACAGATGCCGTTCAACCCGGTGCTCTGGGTGCAGGGCATCAGCCGTGTGCGCCTGCTCCAGGCGCGCGGGCACTTCAGCGAGGCGTTGCACGAAATCACCCAGCTGCGCGGCATGCTGCAGCCGGGCTGGCACGGCCTGCAACGGCTGCGCCTGGACTTGCTGGCGGCCCTGAGCTACCAGCGCCTGGGCTACCAGGAACGCTCCCACAGCCTGCTCGGCCAATGCCTGGTCGGCGCCGAGCGGGAAGGGGTGCGGAGCATTTTCATCGAGGAAGGCGAGGGGATTCGCCAGTTGCTGCAGCAGCTGGAGTCCACTGAGCGACAACCGGCGCTGCAGGTCTTCATTCGCGGAATGTTGACCGTCTGGCCGGGGCAGGAAGCACGCAGGTCACCCGAGGTGCTCGAGGAAGGTCTGACCGACCGCGAGCGCGAGGTGGTATGCCTGGCGGCCCAGGGACTCTCCAACGAGGAGATCGGCCAGCAGCTGTCGCTGGCCCTGGGCACCGTCAAATGGCACCTGCACAACATCTACGAGAAGCTCAAGGTGCGCAATCGGACCCAAGCGATACGCCGTGCCCGCGAGCTGAGTCTGCTCTGACATGACGACCCTGACCACACTGCCGCAGCAGCCCATGCCGCTGCTGCGCACCAAGCTGTTCCCACCGCGCACCGACAGCGATTCGCTGCTGCCGCGCCGCGCCCTGATCGACCGCTTGTATGCCCACCGCCAGCAGCGCGTGCTGATCCTCAGTGCGCCGGCCGGGTTCGGCAAGAGCACCATTCTCAGCCTGTTCCGCCAGCGCCTGCTGGAGGGTGGCGCACGGGTCGCCTGGATGTCCTGCGACGAGGGCGACAGCGAGCCGCAGCGCCTGGTGCAGTACCTGGTGGCGAGCATCCGCAGCGTCGAGGCGGATTTCGGCACCAACACCTCGAACCTGCTGCAGTCGGACATGACCCTGCCGCTGGAAGGCATCATCGACGCCTTCCTTTCCGACCTGCGTCGCCTCGACGGGCCGATCTACCTGCTGCTCGACGACTTCCACCAGATCCGCCACCCGGCGCTGGCCCACGGTGCGCGCTACCTGATCGAGCACCTGCCGGACAACATCCGCCTGGTCACCAGCACGCGCTATCGCCCGCGCTTCCTGGTCGACGAGCCTGGCCTGGCGCCCTGGGCCTTCTGCCTGAGCGGCGACGACCTGCGCCTGACCCGCGAGGAAACCGACACCTTCCTCACCGAACTCAAGGGGCTGGCCCTGAGCGACAGCGAGCTCAAGCTGCTGCATAAACGCACCGAAGGCTGGATCACTGCGCTGCATCTCGCGGCCCTGGCGCTGGCGCGCAACCCGGACCGCGCGGCGCTGCTCAAGGGGCTTTCCGGTACCGAGCGCGACCTTGCCGACTACCTCGCCGAGGACGTTCTGCGCAGCCTGCCCGAACCGCTGCAGCAGTTCCTCGACCAGACCTCGGTGCTCGACGAATTCTGCGCTGAACTGTGCAACGCCCTGACCGGGCGCCGCGATGGCCTGGACATGCTGATGCGGCTGCAGAACGAGCAGTTGTTCATCATCCCGCTGGATGACCAGCGCGAGTGGTTCCGCTACCACCACCTGTTCGCCGAATTCCTCCAGGGCCGCCTGGCGCGCAACTCCGATCCGACGCCGCTGCTGCATGCTGCCGCGCGCTGGTGCGAGGGTCGCGACATGGCGGACCGTGCGATCAAGTACGCCCTGCGCGCCCGCGACTACGCCTTCGCCGCCGACCTGCTGGAGCGCCAGGGCGCCAAGCTGATTGCCGGCAACCGCGTGTACGGCATCCTCGGCATGCTCAGCAGCATTCCCGCCGAGGTGATCCGCGAGCACCCGGTGTTCCAGATCTTCTACGCCTGGCAACTGGCCTTCGAGCAGAAGTTCGCCGAGGCCGAGGCGCTGATCGAAGAGCTCAGCGTCCGGCTGCTGCAGGGGCAGGGCAAGGTGCGCCACTTCGGCATGGCCGAATTGCTCGCCGTGGCCCAGGTACTCAAGGCGCTGGTGCTGCTCTACCAGGACAAGCTGGAGGCCTGCCTGAAGGTGGCGCGCCAGTGGCTGGCGCTGGTGCCAGGCAACCAGCCGGTGTTCCGCGCCAGCCTGTCGTGCATCCAGGCGGCGGCCTATGCGCTGCTGGGTGACTACGCCGAAGCGGCGAACGCTATCGGTGTCGCCCGCGATTGCCTGCGCATGGCCGACAGCGAATACCTGCAGGTCGTCGTCAGCATGATCGAGGCGCTGATCTGCAAGGAGCGCGGTGAGCTGGAGCGTGGGCGGACCATCGCCGAGAGCGCGCGCAGCCGTGTGGAGCGGGTCTTCGGCCGGCGCAGCCGGGTCGGAGGACCGTTGTCCCTGGCCTATGCCGATCTGCTCTACGAGCAGGATCGCCACGCGGCAATTCTCGCCGAACTGCCGCTGGCCACCACCTGGCGCGACGTTGCCACACCGGTTGAGCTGATCAGTCGTGGCCAGTTGGTGATGGCCAAGGCGCGATTCTTCGCTGGTGAGGCCGAACAAGGGTTGGCCCAGCTCGACGAATGGCTGGTTGGCCTGCAGTCGCCGGGCTACGAGCGGGTGCATGCGCTGGCCATGAGCTGCAAGGTGCAGCTGCTGCTGTGGATGCGCCGGCCCAACGAGGCCGAGCGCGTGTGTCTGCAACTGGCGCGGCACCTGTCAGGGCTCAACGCCGAACGCTACGCCGATGCCCACGCGGCGCTGGTGATGGCGGAGGCGCGCCTGGCGCTTTCCGAGCGCCACGCCGAACGTGCGCAGCAGCGTCTGGAATCGTGCCTGGCGGGCTTTACCTCGCCCTATCAGCGCGACCGGCGGCTGCGTCTTTCGCTGTTACTTTCTGTGGCGTATTGGCAGAAAGGTAACAGCGAAAAAGCCTTCGCTCTGTTCGCCCCCACCCTCGAGGAAGCCTGGAACCTGGGTTACCGGCGCCTGTTCCAGGACGACGCCCTGTGGCTACTGCCGCTCTGGGAGGCCTGGAAAGGCGCCGAACCCAAGCGCGCATCGGCCTGGCAAGGGGTGGCCGAGATGCTTCGCGAACAGTGCCGCAGGCTCTCTGTAGATCCCGAAAGTTTCGATGAAAATCAAGATGTTAGCCATCGCGAGCGGGAAATCCTGCGGCTCGTGGCGGCGGGTTTGTCGAACCGGGATATCGCCCAGGCGGTGCATCTGTCGGAGGCCACCATCAAGTGGCATCTGCACAACCTGTTCGCCAAGCTCGGCGTGCGCAGCCGCACCCAGGCGGTACTCAAGGGGAAGAGTCTGGGACTGCTCAGCGAAGCTTGAGTCGGACGGTTGGTTTTGCGCCATCCCTTGGATGGGCTGGCAGGCTCACGGCGGGTCAGTAGCTTGGAGACCAGGACGAGAAGCTTCGTGCTTCACGAATCCATACCCGCGGCGCCTAAGGAAGAAGTCGGGGGTCTGGAAGATCGGCAGCAGCCGGTCAACCTGCAGCGGGGTAGGACGCCCCTTGCAGTGCCTGGGGCAACCCCACCTGAACACTGGAGAGTTATAACAATGAAAATCAAGCAACTGGTTCTTGCAAGCGCAGTTCTGGCCGCTCCGTTCCTGGCACATGCCGACATGAAATCCATGGATGACGCTGCACTGTCCGGTATCACCGGCCAGGATGGCATCAGCATTTCCGGTACCTTCAACGCCTCCATTGGCGCTGTCACCTACAAGGACGCCGACACCAACGGCGGTTCCCTGGTCCTGCAGGGTATCCACCTGCCGAGCGTGACCATCGCCGACAACGCGCCGATGACCGTCGACGTGGTGAAAACCAACATCACTCCGGTTGGCGGCGGCACTGCCGTAGCCACCGAACAACTGGCCATCGGCCTGCCCACCGTGACCGGTGACGTCACCATCGACGCCGTCAAGGTAGGCACCGGCGGCGCCAGCATTGGTTCGCTGACCGTTTCCAACCTGAACCTCGCCGGTTCGACCGTGAAGGTCTGGGGTCACTGATCCCGAAGGTTGAAGCGCAGTACCCCTTGCCGGCGCCTGCCGGCGAGGGTCTTCCAGGAATGACTTCCAGAATTTGAAGCGAGGGGTGGGATGTTCGAGATTCTGCTGGGAAGCCTGCTGGGCCTGTTCGGTTTTACCCAGGCCGTGGATACCAAGCCGCAACAGCAGGGCACAGTGAACATCTCGCAGCCGCTCACGCCCAACGGTCCCTTCCGTGAGTCGGTCCAGCTCGAGCCGATGAGCCAGGTGCAGTTCCGCAACGTCATCCGCCAGGCCTACGACTACAGCTGCGGCTCGGCGGCGCTGACCACGCTGCTGGACTACTACCTGGGCCGCAACCTGGAAGAACGTCAGGTCATGGAAGGCCTGATCAAGTACGGCGAGGCCGACAAGATCGTCCAGCGCCGTGGATTCTCACTTCTGGACATGAAGCGCTATGCCGCCGCACTCGGCTACAAGAGTGGCGGCTTCCGTGCCGAGTTCTCCGACCTGGACTCGCTCGAACACCCGGCGCTGGTGCCGATCCACTATGCCGGCTTCAAGCATTTCGTCGTGGTCCGCGACGTCTACAACGACCACGTCTTCGTTGCCGATCCTGCCTTGGGCAACATCAGTTTCACCCGCGCCCGTTTCGAGGAAATCTGGGACCAGAACGTGCTCTTCGTGATCTACCCCAGCGGCCAGGAGCCCAGGAACGCCCTGGAGCTGAAGGAGGCCGACATGCGCCTGGTGGACGACCGGACCGTGAGCCTGCTGGCATTCCGCGAGTTCCCGGAGATGAGCAAGGTCACCCAGAACCAGATTGGCACAGCCGCCACGAACGGAGATGTCCAGTACATCCGGCGCAAGTGATCGCCCGATCGGCCCATACGAATAAGAACAAGACCAGGGGATAGCAACATGGATTTCAAGGGGTTTGCGTGCGTTGCCGCTCTGGCCTTGCTGGCAAGTACCAGCACCATCGCCGAAGAAGCGACAACCGAAGACGCGCGTGATGCGCTGGCCAAGAAGGATACCGACGCCGACAGCGCCAAGGCGCTGGAGCAGGTATTCCAGGCCGCCGAGAAGAGCTACACCCTGCTCAAGAAAGGTGAGCGCCAGCTGACCTACGGCTTCGACTACACCCTGATGCGCGACACCCGCCTGCAGGCCGTGCGCAGTGGCGAGAACGTCTACAGCGTGCTGGCCCAGAGCGAGGCGCAACACACCTTCACCAACTCGTTCACCTTCGACTATGGCATCTGGGACAACCTGACCTTCAGCATGCGCCTGCCGTTCGTGGCCAAGTACGACACCGAGCGCGACATCCATGCCTACAGCCTGGGCGACGTCTCCGCCACCCTGCGCTGGCAGCCCTGGGCCGCGCGCCGCGGCGCCCCGGTCACCACGCTCTACGCGACCCTCGGCCTGCCCACCGGCGATAGCCCGTACAAGGGCAACGTGCAGGATGACGTCTCCACCGGCAACGGCTTCTACAGCCTGGGCGCCGGCGCCAACATGTCCTACGTGATCGACCCCGTCGTGCTCTACGGCTCGCTGGGTTACACCTACAACATGAAGGTTGATGACATCCACCAGAACCAGTTCGGCGAGGAGCTGGAGAAGGTGGTGCCGGGTGACACGCTGAACTTCGCCATGGGTATGGCCTACGCGCTGTCCTACGACGTTTCCCTGGCCACCTCCTACCAGATGGCCTACTCGTTCAAGAACAAGTACTACTTCAACGACCGCACGGTCGAGGCGCCCGAGCAGACCAGCGCGATCATGAACTTCTCGCTCGGCCTGCGAACATCGCCGGACTACATCGTCAACGTGAACGCCGGTTTCGGTCTGACCGAAGACTCGCCGGATGTACTGCTGGGGGTTTCCCTTCCCCTGGATATCCAAGGCCTAAAAGCCCAGTAACCGACGAGCGACCACCACATGACTATGCGCATTTCGCCCCTCGCGGTGGCGATGGCAGGGGTAGGGTTTGGCTGGGCGACGCTCGCCAACGCCCAGCTCGCCAACGACCTGACCATCGGCAACCCCAAGGCCATGGCCATGGCCAACGCGGTCACGGCCGACTCCACCGGCATCGACGCGGTGCACTACAACCCTGCTGCCCTGACCAAGCTCAAGGGCCGCCAGACCCAGCTCAAGCTGATCACCGGGGTCATGGATATCCGCGCCGGTTTCAAGGCGCCGCCGGACTATGGTTCGTCCTCCTTCGGCCTGGACGACGACCCGGTGGCCGGTGAGAACAGCCGTACCCTGACTCCGACCATGTACCTGCCGGGCCTCGGCGGCATGACCGACATGCCGCTGCTGGTGGCGCCACTGGCCGGCCTGTCGATCAACCCGCCGGGCTCCAAGTTCACCTTCGCCACCAACGTCTACGCGCCCCAGGCGCTGGGCTATTCGCGCGACTCCGACAGCGACCCGGCACGCTACGAAGGCCGCCGCGTCTCGCTGCAGCGCATCACCTACTTCTCGCCCTCGGTGGGCTACGAGGTCAACGACGACCTGTCGGTGGGCCTGAGCATCGGCTTCTCCCACCAGGCGATGGCGCTGGATACCGACTTCCGCAACCCCGGCCTGCTCACCGGCCTGCTGCAGACCCTGCACGACACCACCTGCGTGCCGGGTGCGCAGGAGATCGTCGAGCTGGTGTTCAACGTCTGCGGCGGCCGCATCGGTCCCTACGACTCGCTGGCCAACCTCAAGCTGGACATGCAGCAGACCCTGTCGCCGAGCTTCAACCTGGGCGTGCTCTGGGAACCCTACGACTGGCTTGCCTGGGGCGCGACCTACCAGAGCGAGTCGCGCATGCACCTCAAGGGCAAGTACCGCGTCGACTACACCAAGGACTGGCAGGGCTTCTGGTCCGGCATGCAGAACTCGGTGTTCGGCGCCTTCCTCAGCCCGCTGTTCCCCTACGGCAACGCCGAGGAAGAGCACGGCGTGGCGACGCTGAACATGGTCAACCCGGACAGCTTCTCCACCGGCATCAAGGTGCGTCCGTTCGATAGGTGGCAGTTCAACTTCGACCTGAAGTGGACCGACTACAGCGACTGGAACAAGCTGGAAATCGAGTTCGACAAGGAGCTCGACCTGCTGCGCATCGCCAAGAACTTTGCGCCCAACGGCGCCACCGACCACAGCATCATCCTCGACCGCGGCTACCAGGACACCTGGAGCTATGCCATGGGCGTGCAGTACGACGTCAACGACCGCCTGCAACTGCGCGCCGGATACGAGTACCGTCCCTCGGCGATCCCCAAGGACAAGGCCGATGCCCTGGTGCCCATCGGCGACGCCGATCTCTACGGCCTGGGCCTGGGCTATCAGTGGGACAAGGACACGGTGATCGACCTGGGCTTCAACTACTTCGTCTCCAAGCAGAGCATCAAGGCGGGCACCAGTTGCAATCTGAACTGCACCGGCATCGACAACCTGGTGTACAACCCCTATGCCGGCCTCGACGTCAGCACCACGGTAAAGGCCTATGTGTTCGCCATGACTTACCGCACCACCTTCTGAGGGCAACAACATGAACAGGCTGACCCTCCTGATTTCCTGCGTCGCCGCCGTCGGCGTGGCGAGCGCATCGGCGCAGGCTGCCAGCGGTCGCTACCTGTCGTGGATCGACGACAGCGGCCAGGTGCATAACACCTTCGTCGATGCCAACTACGCCCAACAGCAGCGCCAGGCGGACAAGCGCATCGACCAGAGCGACCGCGCACGCTTGATCGACCTCAGCGCCACCCAGTGGCCGGGTGCCCGGCCGGCAGGGGAGAGCAAGCGCCGCTACTTCACCTGGGTGGACGCTCAGGGCAACCTGCAGAACAGCTTCTACGCCGCCGGCCAGGTAGCACCCGGCCGCGCGGATTACGTGCTGCCCAATGGTGAGCACTCTTCCGAGTACATCGACGCCGAGTCCTACGAGGATCGCGGCTTTGTCCGCAGTGAGAACGGCAACCCGTACTTCACCTGGGTCGACGACAAGGGGCAGGTGCGCAACTCGCCGATCACGGCGGAGCAGCGCGGGGCGATGTTTCGTCGGGGCGAGCAGGGTGGTAGCACTATCGCCTTTACCGAAGGCCGGCAGATCGACCTGAAGGGGCGCCCGAACAACCTGCCGGGGCTCGACGGCATGGGCGAGCAGACTGACGCCATGAAGGCGCTGCTCAAGGGCAGTGGCAAGACCCTGGACGACCTCTATGTCGACCTGCAGCGGCGTTGCTGCGATCAGATGGGCGACGGTGACTTCACCGAGCTGTCGGTGGAAGAACCGCGCTACGAGGAGCTGAACAAGTTCTCGCCGAGCTTCGATTTCCCCATGGGCAAGAGCTACTTCGTGGCAATGAAGCTACCCAGCTCACAACACGTCTACGGCTTGCGCGTGCGCAGCTTCGCAAACCACCAGGTGGTCTACCCGTCGCTGCTGTTCCTCGACGAGCAGAAGCGCCCGACGCGCCTGGTGAGTGACGCGGTGTACAAGCTCAACCCGGAGACCTGGTACCGCTATGCCTTCATCGAGGGGACAATCCCGGTGCGCGCCAACCAGGGTGAGCGTTACGTCCTGCTGCTCACTACCGACGAGGACCGCAGCCTGCAGACCCTCGACAACAAGCCCTACAAGCGACCGCTGGAAGACCTGGCGGTGAACGAGGCCGGGATGAAGGTGCGCGAGCACGGAGACCAGGGTGGGTTCGAGCTGGCCGTAGTGCGCTGAAGCAGTTCCGTAGGGCGGATAACCCGGAACGGGTTATCCGCCAGCCTCCACGGCGGATAACGCCGTTGGCGTGTTATGCGCCCTACGCGCTGTCCGCGAAATCAGATGACCATGAAAAAGCCCGGCGAATGCCGGGCTTTTTTGTGGGGCGGGGCGCCTCAGACTTCCTTCGGGTGCACATGACCGAAGAGCTGCTGGGAGAAGCGCACGCGCTCTTCCACCGTCTCCTTCACGCCCTTGGCTTCCAGCTCGGCGAGATGCGCCTCGACGGCATGGGTACGCAAGGTCAGGCCGCAGTCGTTGGCGATCTGGATGTTCAGGCCGGGGCGGGCATTGAGTTCGAGGATCAGCGGGCCCTTGTCCTGGTCCAGCACCATGTCCACGCCGATGTAGCCCAGGCCGCACAACTCGTAGCAGCCGGCAGCGAGCTTCATGAAGCCGTCCCAGTTGGGCAACTGCACGCCGTCCACCGCGTTGGTGGTGTCCGGGTGCTTGCTGATCTTGTTGTTCAGCCAGGTGCCGCGCAGGGTCAGGCCAGTGGCGAGGTCCACACCCACGCCGATGGCGCCCTGGTGCAGGTTGGCCTTGCCGTTGGACTGGCGGGTCGGCAGACGCAGCATCGCCATCACCGGGTAGCCCATCAGCACGATGATGCGGATGTCCGGTACACCTTCGTAGCTGATGCTCTTGAAGATCTGGTCCGGGGTCACCCGGTACTCGATCAGCGCGCGGTCACGGTGGCCGCCCAGGGAGTACAGGCCGGTGAGGATACTCGACAGCTGGTGCTCGATTTCCTCATGGCTGATGATCCGCCCGGAGACCGTCTTGTAGCGCTCCTCGAAGCGATCGGCGATCACCAGGATGCCGTCGCCGCCGGCGCCCTGCGCCGGCTTGATCACGAAGTCGCTGCGCTCGCCGATGATCTCCGGCAGGCGTTCGATCTCCTTCTCGGTGGAGATGATCCCGTACATTTCCGGTACGTGGATGCCCGCCTCGATGGCGCGCTGCTTGGTGATGATCTTGTCGTCGACGATCGGGTACAGGTGCCGCTGGTTGTACTTGAGCACGTAGTCCGCGTTGCGTCGGTTGATGCCCATGATGCCTTTGGCTTCCAGGGCTTTCCATCGCTTGATCAGGCCGAACATGGCTTAGTCCTTGAGGAAGGCTTTGAAGCGGAACAGTTCGGTCAGGCGGTAACCGCGGTAGCGACCCATCGCCAGCATGAACGACACCAGAATCAGCAGCACGGCCGGGAAGGTGAACACGAAGTACACCAGCTCCGGTACGCGCATCAGGATGTGCGCCAGGGCAGCGGCGAACAGGGTGCCGATGGCAGCCTTCATGGCGTGGGCGGCGCCGCGCTCTTCCCAGGTGATCGACAGGCGTTCGATGCTCATGGTCAGGATCACCATCGGGAACAGGGCGACCGACAGGCCGCTCTCGAAGCCGAGCTTGTGGCTGAGCAGGCTGATGGCGGCGATCATCACCACCACGAAGGTCAGCACCACCGACAGGCGTGGCAGCATCTGCAACTTCAGGTGTTCCAGGTACGAGCGTAGCGACAGGCCCAGCGCGGTGATCACGGTGAACAGGCCGATGCCCCACTGCAGGCCGGTCTCGCGGAAGGCCAGGGCGATCAGCACCGGGGTGAAGGTGCCCAGGGTCTGCAGGCCGATCAGGTTGCGCAGGATCAGGATCACCAGCACGCCGAACGGGATCATGATCATGATCTGGAAGGTCTGCTGGGTGGACAGCGGCAGGCCGTACAGCGAGTACTCGAGGAAGGCCGCGTCGGTGTTCTCGTCCGACAGCTTGGCCAGGCGGATGGCGTTCATCTCGCTGCTGTTGAGGCTGAAGCTGACCTGGGCCTTCTTGCCACCTTCGATGGACAGCAGGCTCTCGTCACCCAGCCACCAGATCAGGCGATCGTTGGGCAGGCCGCGCTCGCCGGTTTCCGGGTTGAAGTACAGCCATTCCTTGCCGTTGTAGCTGCGCAGCCAGAGTTCGGGCTGCTGCGGCTGGTTGGCGACCAGGCGGATGGTGTGCACGCGCTCCAGCGGCACATGGGCCACCGCGAGCAGGGTTTCGACCACATGCGAGCGCTTGTCCAGGCTGGTATCGCCGGCCAGCAGCAGCTTCACGTTGTCGTCATTGAGGTTGTTGGCACGCTTGATGGCTTCGCTGACGAAGGTCTCGACGTCCGCCGAGTGCTGGCGGATGGGCGCGATCAGGGCTTCGGCGGCGATCTTGTCCGGGCCTTCCAGGGGCAGGCTGTCGCGGAAGATCGGGCCCTTTTCCTTGGCCTTCTCGGTGGCGCCGGCATAGCGCTTGGTCAGCACCAGGCGGTAGTAGAGGGTCTGCTGGCCGCTGGCGCGGCGCGAGGACCAGGTCACCTTGCGGTTGCCGTCGGAGCGGTTGATGCCCACGCCGTAGTTGTTGGAGACGAAGCTCTCGTTGAGGCTGACGTAATCCTGGGCCAATGGCGGCACGAACATCTGCACCTTCACCGGAGTCTTCGGCGTGGCGACGAACTCGACCTTGGCGTCGATGTTCCACAGGTCGTCGGTCTCGGCCTCGGTCATGGGAATGCCGAGGACGAAGATCTGGTAGGCGGTGATCGCGACGCCCAGCGTCAGCAGGATGGCGATCAGGACCTTCAGATGCAGGGTAAGAGAGCGCATGGGATTACTCGGCAGGTTTCGCTACGGGTTGGCAGCCGGGCTTGCCGGCAGCGTATTTCAGGCTCGGGTCGACCAGGGCACCGAAGCGCTTGAGCGCGTCGGAGCCGATCAGAAGCGGGTATTGGAAGGCGCTGCGGTCGGTAAGGTTCACTTCGATGGTGCGCAGGGCCTTGCCCATGCACAGCTGAAGCTCGATGACCGGACGCGCGGTATAGGCCTTGCCTTCGTCAGGGTCGTAGTCGCCGTGGCGGCGCTTGATCTTGCTGATGCGCGCCAGGGGTTTCTCGATCGGCTGGCTGTCGGCGGTGTCGGTGGCCAGGTAGAACCGCACCCAGGTCTCGCCATCGCGCTTGAAGCGCTTGATGTCGCGGGCGCTGAGGGAGGCGGTCTTGGCACCGGTGTCGAGCTTGGCGGCCAGTTCGATGTCCAGGTCGTTGATCCGGGCGTATTCGTTCAGGCCATAGACGGTCTTGCCGGCAGCTGCGCTGATGCCGGGAAGCAGGAAGATGCTCAGGAAGAGGAGCAGGGCAGTGGGCTTGAGTCTCATGGGCCTTGATGAGTGAGTGGCCGCAAAGCCTTGAAAAGAAACGCCCCGGTCGTCACCCCAAATGGCTGTGGCCGGCATGCCGGCCGGCGTGGCCTGGTGACGCCAGGCAATAGCGCGCCGAATTCTATCATGTGGTTTTTCGCTGGCGACAGTCGGTTGGCGTGTTGGCAGGGTATTTGTTTCAGGCATATGACAGGGGCCTTGCGGGCCCGCCGAATGCCGGGCGAGCGGCGGGCTCTGCCAGAACCCGTCCGACTGCCAGGCGGCCGGGTGGGTTCAGTCACTCAGGGCTTTTCCTCCTCGGCGGTGACCTCGGTCCAGCTACTGTCCGGGTCGAAGCGGCTCATCTTCTTGGCAATCTTGTCGCTCTCCGGGCCGAGGTTCTTGGAGAAGATCTCGCCATCGTGGCTGATCATGAAGCTCATCACGCCGCTGTCGCCGTACTTCACCGGCCAGGCGATCAGGGCAAAGCCGCGGGTCATCCTGCCGCCGATCTTGTAGTCGTAGGCGCCACCGGGGGCCGAGGGGCCCTGGGCGGTGAGGATGCGGTAGTGGTAGCCATGCCAGCCGTCGCCCGGCAGGTCGTCGCCGAACAATGGGCCGAGCGGGCTTTCCTCGCCGCCGTCTTCTTCCGGCCAGTACAGACCGTCATGGTGCCCGTCGCTACTGACGAACTGCTGCGCGTACTCCAGGACGCCATCGCCGTTGCGGTCGACCTCGGCGTAGTCCATCTGCGCATCGTGGTACGCCTGCACGGCCTCCAGGGTCGACTCCTCGTTGCGGCCGATGCGGCGAATGCGGATTTCCTCGCCGCCGGCCTTGGCGTTGAAAGCCCAGCCGTTCTTGTCGTGGACGATCGGCAGGGGCAGGGTCCAGGGATCGTTGCCGACGACCAGATGGGCGAGGTGCGGGTTGTCCTTCTCGATCCGATGCTTGTCCTTGTAGTGGGCGAGGAAGGCGTCCACTTCATCCCGGTCGATGCCGGCGGTCGGTATATAGCTCTGCCAGTCCTTGCCCAGCAGGGCGGCCAGGCGTTCGGGATCGGCTTTTTCGGTGCCGAGCGCGGCGATGAAGGCGTCGGCGGCCGCGTCGGGGGTGGGGAAGCTGTCCTGGGCCAGCAGGCTGGCGGGCAGGGCGGCGAGGAGGGCGAGCGCCAGCAGGCGCGATGCGATGGGCATGGCTCGTCTCCTAGCGGCGCCGGCCGCCGCCGGAGGGCGCGCGGGCAGGACGTTGGACGGTGTGACCGGCGCGGGCGGCCTGCGGGCGGCTGGCGGCGGCGCGACTGGCTTGGCCGCGGTTGGCAACTTCGCGGGACTGTCTGGGGTTGTTGGCGCCGGCGAAGGCATTGTTGCGTGGGGCCTGGGTGCGGGCATGCTGCTGGCGCGCCTGTTCGCGGATCTGCTGGTTGTTCTGCGTCCGCGGCCGTTGCTGTGCCTGGTTGCTGCGGTTCTGCACCTGGCTCTGCGCACGCTGGCGGTTCTCCGGGGTACGGTTCAACTCGCGGGTGGCAGCCTGCGCCCGCTCACGGGCCTGGGCGTTGTCGCGGTTGCCTTGCTGCAGACGCTGCTGGGCTTGCGGGTTGTCCCGCAGGTCGCGGGTTGCCGCCTGGGCGCGCTCGCGGGCCTGGGCATTGTTCGCCGCCGGTGGGGCGATGCCGCGTTGGCTCAGGCTCTCCCTGGCTTTCGCGCGCTCCTGGGTGCGGGCCGAGTCGAACCCGCGCAGCGCATCGCGCTGCTCGCCCCCGGCCAGCCGGCGGTTGTACTGCTCGCGGCTGGCCGAGTCGCGGTAGGGCACGCCATTGCGGTAGGTCGGGTTGTGCTGCCACTTCGCCCGGTTGCCATTGACGTTGCCGGTGAAATCTCGATTCACATTCCGGTTCACGTTCCGGTTGCTGTTGAAGTTGTTGTAATGCTCGACGTCGACGTCGATGTCATGGTCGTCCCAATCACAATCGCCCCAGAGCGAACCGACGATGGCGACGCCCGCGCCGAACGCCAGGCCGGTGGCCAGCGCCGTGGCGACCGGGTATTCGGGCGGCGGCGGGTAATACACCGGCGGGCTGGCGGGATAGGGCCAGGAGCCGTAGACCTGCGTGGGGTTGTAGCTGGGCACATAGACCACCTGCGGATCGGTGGGCTCGATGATGATCGTCTGCGCCGCTGCCGGTTGCTGCACTACTACGGTGTCTCCACCGGAAGCGGGCTGCGCCGGTGCCGGCTGGGCGGCCGGCTTGATGGTCACGGTCTGCTGCTCGTTCGACTGCAGGTTGCCGGCGGCCTGGGCCTGGCGACGCAGGCGCTGGATGGAATCCATCATCGCATCGGGCTGGGCGAGGAAGGCATCGCCGACGCGTTGCACCCAGGCCGGGTCCTGCCCCAGCGTGGCGAGCACCAGGGGGAAGGCGACCAGCGACTGGACGCTGGGGTCCCAGGGTTGGTTGGCGACCTGTTTCACCGCGTCATCGCCTACCGCCTTGGGATTGGCCTTCGACCAGGCTGCGGCGTCGGCCACGTTACCGGGGTAGGTGGTGGCCATCAGCACCTGGGCCAGCAGCGAGTCGGGATACAGCGCCAGCGGCGCGAGCATCTGGTCCAGTTCCTCGACGCTGAACACCGCCTGCGAGGGCGCGGCAGCGGGCGCAGCCGGGGCGGCGGCTGGAGGCGGGGCAGGGGGCGCTGGCGGAGGAGGCGCTGTCGCGGCGGGCGGGCTGGCGGGTGGCGTGGCGGCCGTGGCGGTCTTGGCGACGGGCTTGTCGCCCGAATCGCAACCCGTCAATGCCAACAAGGCGACCAGAATCAGGTACTGACATTCTCGCATGGCGCTCTCCTGTGCCGGGAATGCCCGATCCGTGAAAACTGCCACGGGTAAAACGCGGGTTCAGAGAATGATAGGCGCCCGAATGAAAGGCTGCAGAAAGTCGAACGGCCGGTGATGCCGGCCGTCGGTTGGGGGATTTTTACGCGGTGGCCGGTTACTTTAGCCGGCGCTCGACGCCTTTCTCGACGAGGATCTTGGCGGAGATCTCCTCCACCGAGAAATGCGTCGAGTTGATGTAGGCGATGTTCTCGCGGCGGAACAGATTCTCCACCTCGCGAACCTCGAACTCACACTGGGCGAAGCTGGCGTAGCGGCTGTTGGGCTTGCGCTCGTGGCGAATGGCGGTGAGCCGGTCCGGGTCGATGGTCAGGCCGAACAGCTTGTGCTTGTAGGGCTTGAGCGCGTTGGGCAGTTGCAGGCGCTCCATGTCTTCTTCGGTCAGCGGGTAGTTCGCCGCGCGGATGCCGTATTGCAGGGCCATATAGAGGCAGGTGGGCGTCTTGCCGCAGCGCGAGACGCCGACCAGGATCAGGTCGGCCTTGTCGTAGTAGTGGGTGCGGGCGCCGTCGTCGTTGTCGAGGGCGAAGTTCACCGCATCGATCCGCTCCATGTAGTGCGGGTTATGGCCGATGCTGTGGGATTTTCCGACGGAATACGACGAGTCTGAGGATAATTCTTGCTCGAGCGGGGACAAAAAGGTCGAGAAGATGTCAATCATGAAACCGTTGGATTGCGCCAGGACCGAGCGGATCTCACGATTGACGATGGTATCGAAGATGATCGGTCTTGCCCCGTCCGCCTCCGCAGCCCGGTTGATTTGCTGTACCATGACGCGCGCCTTTTCTTCGGTATCGATGTAAGGTCGTGTCAGTTTGGTGAAGTTGATGTTCTCGAACTGCGCCAGAAGGCTCTGGCCGAGGGTTTCGGCAGTGATGCCGGTGCCGTCGGAGATGAAGAATGCAGTTCGTTTCATGTGCGCTGCGGGCCTTATAGGTAGGATCGAATCCTGGTTATGATAGGCCCCGCGTTTGCAAGGCCCTTTGCCGGGGCATTCTCACCCATTTTTCCGGCTCCGGCCAGACAGGGTGGGGCCGCACCGACTTGTATGACCTTTTCCAACACTTAGTGGAGAGATCACCTTGGTAGAGTACGTAGTTTCCCTCGATAAGCTCGGCGTCCACGATGTCGAACATGTGGGGGGCAAGAACGCATCCCTGGGCGAAATGATCAGCAACCTCGCCGGTGCCGGCGTTTCCGTACCGGGTGGCTTCGCCACTACCGCCCAGGCCTACCGTGACTTCCTCGACCAGAGCGGCCTGAACGATCGCATCCACGCGGCCCTCGACGCCCTGGACGTGGACGACGTCAACGCCCTGGCCAAGACCGGCGCGCAGATCCGCCAGTGGGTGATGGACGCCGAGTTCCCCGAGCGTCTGGATGCCGAGATTCGCAAGGCTTTCGCCGAGATGGCTGGCAGCAACGACAACATGGCCGTGGCCGTGCGTTCCTCCGCCACCGCCGAAGACCTGCCGGACGCTTCCTTCGCCGGCCAGCAGGAGACCTTCCTGAACATCCGCGGCGTGGACAACGTGATCCGCGCGGCCAAGGAAGTCTTCGCCTCCCTCTTCAACGACCGTGCCATTGCCTACCGCGTCCACCAGGGCTTCGACCACAAACTGGTCGCCCTGTCCGCCGGCGTGCAGCGCATGGTCCGCTCGGAAACCGGCACCGCCGGCGTGATGTTCACCCTGGACACCGAATCCGGTTTCCGTGACGTGGTGTTCATCACCGGCGCCTACGGCCTCGGCGAGACCGTGGTGCAGGGCGCGGTGAACCCCGACGAGTTCTACGTCCACAAGCCGACCCTGGAAGCCGGCCGCCCGGCCATCCTGCGTCGCAACCTGGGCAGCAAGGCGATCAAGATGATCTACGGCGACGAAGCCAAGGCCGGCAAATCGGTCAAGGTGGTCGACGTGGAGAAGGCCGACCGCGCCCGCTTCGCCCTGTCCGACGCCGAAGTGACCGAGCTGGCCAAGCAGGCCCTGATCATCGAGAAGCACTACGAGCGTCCGATGGACATCGAGTGGGCCAAGGACGGTGACGACGGCAAGCTGTACATCGTGCAGGCCCGTCCGGAAACCGTTAAGAGCCGTTCCAGCGCCAACGTGATGGAACGCTACCTGCTCAAGGAAAAAGGCAAGGTCCTGGTCGAAGGCCGCGCCATCGGCCAGCGCATCGGCGCCGGCCCGGTGAAGGTGATCCACGACGTTTCCGAGATGGACAAGGTCCAGCCGGGCGACGTGCTGGTCTCCGACATGACCGACCCGGACTGGGAACCCGTGATGAAGCGCGCCAGCGCCATCGTCACCAACCGTGGCGGCCGTACCTGCCACGCCGCGATCATCGCCCGTGAACTGGGTATCCCGGCAGTCGTCGGCTGTGGCAACGCCACCGCGGCGCTGAAGGATGGCCAGCGCGTGACCGTATCCTGCGCCGAAGGCGATACCGGCCTGATCTACGAAGGTGAACTGGGCTTCGACGTCCGCCAGAACTCGGTCGACGCCATGCCCGACCTGCCGTTCAAGATCATGATGAACGTCGGCAACCCGGATCGTGCCTTCGACTTCGCCCAGTTGCCGAATGAAGGTGTGGGCCTGGCCCGCCTGGAATTCATCATCAACCGCATGATCGGCGTGCATCCCAAGGCGCTGCTGAACTTCGCCAGCCTGCCGGCGGACATCAAGGAAAGCGTCGAGAAGCGCATCGCCGGCTACGACGATCCGGTCGGCTTCTACGTCGAGAAGCTGGTCGAGGGCGTCAGCACCCTGGCCGCGGCTTTCTGGCCGAAGAAGGTCATCGTGCGTCTGTCGGACTTCAAGTCCAACGAATACGCCAACCTCATCGGTGGCAAGCTCTACGAGCCGGAAGAAGAGAACCCGATGCTCGGCTTCCGTGGCGCCTCGCGCTACATCAGCGAATCCTTCCGCGACTGCTTCGAGCTCGAATGCCGCGCGATGAAGAAGGTCCGCAACGAGATGGGCCTGACCAACGTCGAGCTGATGGTGCCGTTCGTCCGTACCCTCGGTGAAGCCTCCCAGGTCGTCGACCTGCTGGCCACCAACGGCCTCAAGCGTGGCGAGAACGGCCTGCGCGTCATCATGATGTGCGAGCTGCCGTCCAACGCCCTGCTGGCCGACGAGTTCCTTGAGTTCTTCGACGGCTTCTCCATCGGCTCCAACGACCTGACCCAGCTGACCCTGGGCCTGGACCGTGACTCGGGCATCGTCGCGCACCTGTTCGACGAACGTAACCCGGCGGTGAAGAAGCTGCTGTCCAATGCCATCCAGGCGTGCAACCGCGCCGGCAAGTACATCGGCATCTGCGGCCAGGGCCCGTCGGACCACCCGGACCTCGCCAAGTGGCTGATGGAGCAGGGCATCGAGAGCGTGTCGCTGAACCCTGACTCGGTCCTCGACACCTGGTTCTTCCTCGCCGAAGGCCAGTCCTGACGGTTCCTTCTCCATCCTGAGAAGGGCGGGTGATTTCACCCGCCCTTTTTTATGCAAGCGATTCCATGCAAAGCAGCAGTCAACTCTTCCCCGTCGCGCTAGTCAGCGCGGAATTGCGCGGCGACCTCACCGAGGACGTCTACCGCCTCAAGCCGAACAACAGCCCGGACTCCAGCGTCGAGCTGGCGGTCACCCGTCTCGGTCGCCCCGAAGGGCGGCGTGGCGTGCCGGTGATCCTGTTGCACGGCAGCTTCTCCAACCGCCGCTTCTGGTTCTCGCCCAAGGGTATTGGCCTGGGTGCGTATCTGGCGCGTGCCGGCTTCGATGTCTGGATCGCCGAGATGCGCGGGCATGGCCTGTCGCCCCGTAACGCTGACTACGATCGCAATCGTGTCGCCGACTACGCACGTTTCGACCTGCCGGCCATTGCCAATTTCGTGGTCGAGCAGAGCGGCCAGGCGCCGCATTGGGTCGGGCACTCTCTGGGCGGCGTCACCCTGGCTGCCGCGCTGGGCGGCGGCTACCTGGATGAGCAGCAGGCCGCCAGCGCGGCGCTGTGCGGTAGCCAGATCAGCCGTACCTACTGGCCGCTGAAGCTACCGCCCGTGGCCTGGGGCGGGCGCTTGCTGCTCAAACGCATGGGCGGGCTGTCCGGTTCGCGCCTGAAACGCGGGCCGGAGGACGAGCCGTTGGGGCTCGCCCTCGAGGCCCTGCACTGGTACAGCCTGTTCGGCCGCTTCGGCGAGAAGGACAACGACTGGTGGGGCGGTTTGCAGAAGGTTTCCCTGCCGGTGCTGGCCATCGGCTCCGATGGCGATATCCAGGACCCGGCCTGGGCCTGTCGCAAGTTGCTGGAGCAGTTCGGCTCCGAGATCCGGCAGTTCCTGCACCTGGGACGGCGCCAGGGCTTCTCGGAAGATTTTGGTCACATCGAGATGCTGATCAGCAAGGGCGCGCAGCGTGAGGTCTGGCCACTGCTGCAATACTGGCTGGAGCACAGCGGCTTGCCGGAAGGGCAGGGCGCTCTGGCGCAGGCTTGAGCTTGGCGTGGCAGGGAGTAGACTGTGACGCCATTGCGGCTTTCGGTCACATCCAGGCCTGAAACCCTGCCGGATTTCATCAAGAGGAGCTTCTCCATGCATTACGTCACCCCCGATCTGTGCGATGCCTACCCGGAGCTGGTCCAGGTCGTCGAGCCGATGTTCAGCAACTTCGGCGGACGGGACTCCTTCGGTGGCGAGATCGTCACCATCAAGTGCTTCGAGGACAACTCGCTGGTCAAGGAGCAGGTCGAGAAGGACGGCAAGGGCAAGGTGCTGGTGGTCGACGGCGGCGGCTCGCTGCGCCGTGCACTGCTGGGTGACATGCTGGCCGAGAAGGCCGCTAAGAGCGGCTGGGAAGGCATCGTGGTGTACGGCTGCATCCGTGACGTCGACGTGATCGCGCAGACCGATCTGGGCGTGCAGGCGCTGGCCAGCCACCCGATGAAGACCGACAAGCGCGGTATCGGCGACCTCAACGTGGCCGTGACCTTCGGCGGCATCACCTTCCGCCCGGGCGAGTTCGTCTATGCCGACAACAACGGCATCATCGTCTCGCCTAAAGCGTTGAAAATGCCGGAATAATTCGAACCTTCCAGCTGAAGTTCGGGTCAATGCCGGGAGCGAAAGCTTCCGGCATTTTTCATGGGGCCTCGCGCAAGCGACCTTGAGCGAAGGAAAAGGGCATGCAGCAGTACGAGAGCGGCACGGAACGCGGACTGATCGACGGCTTCGTGCTGGACGGCCACGGTGGTGGCCGGCGGATCACCCGGAGCGAATTGCCGCTGCTGGATCTCAAGCCCGAGGAAAGCCTCTGGGTGCATTGGGATCGCGGTGTGCCCGAAGCCCAGTCCTGGCTGCGCGAATCCAGCGGTCTGAACGAATTCGCCTGCGACCTGCTGCTGGAAGAGGCCACCCGCCCGCGCCTGGTCGACCTGGGGGGTGAGCGCCTGCTGCTGTTCCTGCGCGGGGTCAACCTGAACCCCGGTGCGGTACCTGAGGACATGGTCTCGCTGCGGGTCTATGCCGAGTCGCAGCGGGTGATTTCCCTGCGTCTGCGTCCGCTCAAGGCGGTGGCCGACCTGCGCGCCGACCTGGATGCCGGCACCGGCCCGAAGACGGCCTCGGAAGTGGTGCTGTACCTCGCCCACTACCTCACCGACCGCGTCGATACCCTGATCGGCGGCCTGGCTGATCAGCTCGACGCGATGGAAGAGGCCATCGAAGAAGACGAGCGCAGCATTCCCGACCAGCACCAGCTGCGCACCCTGCGGCGACGTGCCGCGGGATTGCGCCGTTACCTGGCGCCGCAGCGGGAAATCTACTCGCAGATGGTCCGGTTCAAGGCGTCCTGGACGGTGGCCGACGACGCCGACTACTGGAACGAGCTCTACAACCGCCTGACCCGCAACCTGGAAGAACTGGAGCTGGTGCGCGAGCGCATCAGCCTGATCCAGGAAGCCGAACATCGTCGAATTACCGAGCGGATGAACCGCACCATGTACCTGCTTGGTATCATTACCGGCTTTTTCCTGCCCATGAGCTTCGTGACCGGTCTCCTGGGCATCAACGTCGGCGGCATTCCCGGCTCCAGTGCACCCTACGGCTTCGCCGTGGCCTGCCTGGTAATCCTCGGGATAGTGGCTTTCCAATGGTGGATATTCCGCCGCATGCGTTGGCTCTAGGTGTGACTTTTGAGGTGGTGGGGGCGTCAAGCACCTCACACAGGCGAGGTGCGTATGCACGACCCATTTGAAGAATCCTTGCGCGATCTGCTGCGAATGCCCCCGGAACAGCCGGGAGACGATTCGCGCCTGGATCGCGTCCTGAAGACCGCCAACCGCCAGGTAGGCGCGGGCGATCTGTTCAGCCTGATGGGGCACTGGTTCCAGGCCCTGTCCATTGGTGTGAGCCGTGGCGCCGCGCACCTTGCACCCGTCTCGCGCCACGCGCAGAATTCCGCCCCTTCCGCTGACAAGGCCGACTGAACATGCAATTCGACATCTGGACGCAAAGCCTGCTCACCGCCATGAACACCCTGTGGGGCAAGCTGGCCGGGTTCATCCCGAACCTGCTCGCCGCGCTGGTGATCGTGCTGCTCGGCTTCGTCGTCGCCAAACTGCTCGATGCGCTGATCTCCAAGCTGCTGGCCAAGCTCGGCCTCGACCGCCTCATGGCGGGTACCGGCCTGACCAAGCTGCTGGCTCGTGCCGGCATCCAGGTGCCGGTCTCGACCCTGATTGGCAAGATCATCTACTGGTTCGTGCTGCTGGTATTCCTCGTCTCCGCGGCGGAGTCCCTCGGTCTGCAGCGCGTCTCGGCAACCCTGGACATGCTCGCGCTGTACCTGCCCAAGGTGTTCGGCGCGGCGCTGGTGCTGATCGTCGGCATCCTGCTCGCCCAACTGGCCAACAGCCTGGTGCGCGGCGCGGCCGATGGTGTCGGCCTGGAATACGCCAACGGTCTGGGCCGCGTTGCCCAGTGGCTGGTCATCATCATCAGCATCTCGGTGGCTATCGGCCAGCTCGAGGTCAAGACCGACCTGCTGAACTACATCATCGCCATCGTGCTGATCACCATCGGCCTGGCTGCCGCCCTGGCCCTGGGCCTGGGCAGCCGTGAGGTGGCAGGGCAGATCATCGCGGGTATTTACGTGCGGGAGCTGTATCAGGTCGGACAACAGGTGAAAGTGGCTGATGTCGAAGGCATCATCGAGGAAATTGGTACCATCAAGACTATCCTGCTGACAGACGAGGGTGAGCTGGTGTCGATCGCCAACCGCATCCTGCTCGATCAGCGTGTAACCAGTCGCTGAAGATGATGACCGATTACCGGTACGGCTTCCTGAAAGCCGCGCCGGACGCTGACTTGACCTGGCCCGACCCGACTTGAACAAGCCGCAATCACTGTCCTTGCGCTATGACCCGCGCCAGCTCACCGACGAGGAGCTGGTGGAGCGTTCCCACGAGGAGCTCTACCACGTGACGCGGGCCTATGAAGAGCTGATGCGCCGATACCAGCGCACGCTGTTCAACGTCTGCGCGCGCTATCTGGGCAACGACCGGGACGCCGATGATGTGTGTCAAGAGGTCATGCTCAAGGTGCTGTATGGTCTGAAGAACTTCGAGGGAAAGTCGAAGTTCAAGACCTGGCTGTACAGCATCACTTACAACGAGTGCATTACCCAGTATCGGAAGGAACGGCGCAAACGCAGATTGCTCGATGCGCTGAGTCTGGATCCAGTCGAGGAAGCCTCTGAAGAGAAGGCTCCGAAAGTCGAAGAACGGGGTGGACTAGACCGCTGGCTAGTTCATGTCAATCCCATTGATCGGGAAATCCTCGTGCTTCGATTTGTTGCGGAACTGGAGTTCCAGGAGATCGCCGACATCATGCACATGGGGCTTAGCGCCACAAAGATGCGCTACAAACGTGCACTCGATCGAATGAGAGAAAAGTTTTCGAATGTGACGGAATCTTAGTCCGGGAAATATTGTCTCTCTGTTTGGCAAGTTCTGATAAACTTGCCACCCAAGTTGTACGGCCTATGGTTAGGACAACTTATTGACCACCAAGATGGGGATTTAACGGATGAAACTGAAGAACACCTTAGGCGTCGTAGTTGGCTCGCTGATCGCCACCGCCGCTGTCAATGCCTTCGCTCAAGGCCAGGGCGCCGTCGAAGTCGAAGCATTCGGCAAGCGCTACTTCACCGACAGCACCCGCAACATGAAGAACGCGGACCTGTACGGCGGCTCCGTTGGTTACTTCCTGACCGACGACGTCGAGCTGGCTCTGTCCTACGGTGAGTACCACGACGTACGTGGCACCTACGAGACCGGCAACAAGAAGGTCCATGGCAACCTGAGCACTCTGGACGCCATCTACCACTTCGGCACTCCGGGTGCTGGCAACCTGCGTCCGTACGTTTCCGCCGGCGTTGGCCACCAGAGCCTGACCAACATCAACTCCGACAACGGTGGTCGTCAGAACCTGACCATGGCCATGGTCGGTACCGGTCTGAAGTACTACTTCACCGAAAACTTCTACGCCAAAGCCAGCCTCGACGGTCAGTACGGCCTGGAGAAGCGTGAGAACGGTCACCAGGGCGAGTGGATGGCTGGCCTGGGCGTCGGCATGAACTTCGGCGGCGGCGCCAAGCCGGCCCCGGCTCCCGAGCCGGTTGCTGAAGTCTGCTCCGACTCCGACAACGACGGCGTCTGCGACAACGTCGACAAGTGCCCGAACACCCCGGCCAACGTCACCGTTGACGCCAACGGCTGCCCGGCTGTTGCTGAAGTCGTTCGCGTTCAGCTGGACGTGAAGTTCGACTTCGACAAGTCCAAGGTTAAAGAGAACAGCTACGCTGACATCAAAAACCTGGCTGACTTCATGAAGCAGTACCCGTCCACCTCCACCACCGTTGAAGGCCACACCGACTCCGTCGGCACCGACGCCTACAACCAGAAGCTGTCCGAGCGTCGTGCCAACGCCGTTCGTGACGTACTGGTCAACGAGTACGGTGTTGAAGGCGGCCGCGTAAACGCTGTTGGTTACGGTGAGTCCCGTCCGGTTGCTGACAACGCAACCGCCGAAGGCCGCGCTGTTAACCGCCGCGTAGAAGCCGAAGTGGAAGCCCAAGCCAAGTAATTGGTCTGAGCTGACGAGAAAAACCCGGCCTAGGCCGGGTTTTTCTTTGCCTGCAGGAAAGTGAATCTCAGGCGGTGCGGGCCAGGATTGCCTGCTGCGCAGCGGCGGCGACTTCGCCGATCACCAGGATTGCCGGACTCTTCAGGGCAAAACTCTGGGCGTCTTCCAGCAGGTCGCCCAACTGGCTGCGGTATTCGCGTTGGGCGGGCAGGGATGCGTTCTCGATCATCGCCACCGGCGTGCCGGCCGCCATGCCGCCTTCGAGCAGTCCGTCGCGGATTTCCGCCAGTTTCGCCACGCCCATGTACACCACCAGCGTTGTTCCGCCTTCGGCCAGGCCGCGCCAGTTCAGCGGGCTGTCGTCCTGGGTGTGTGCGGTCACCAGGGTCACACCCCGGCTGACACCACGCAGGGTTACGGAGATGCCGCACTGAGTCGCTGCTGCCAGCCCGGCAGTGATGCCGTTGACCAACTCACAATCGATGCCCCGCGCAATCAGCCAGTCAGCTTCTTCGCCGCCACGGCCGAAGATGCACGGGTCGCCGCCTTTCAGACGTGCGACGCGGCGCCCCTGGCGGGCGTAGCGCAGCATCAGGCGGTGGATAAAGTCCTGCGGGGTGGAGCGGCAGCCGCCGCGTTTCCCGACGCAAATCACTCGCGCCGAAGGGCAGTGCTCCAGCACCGCCGGATTCACCAGGTCGTCGATGAGCACCACGTCGGCCTGGGCCATGGCCCGGACGGCCTTCAGGGTCAGCAGTTCCGGGTCGCCGGGGCCGGCGCCGATCAGCCAGACTTTTCCACTCATGTCGTTCTCCTCAGGCTGCCGTCTTCGCGGCTTGATTCAGGCGGTAGCGGCCAGTGGCTTCTGAGCCAGCAGGCGCTTGATTTCCGGTACGCAGGAGCCGCAGGCGGTCCCGCACTTGAGTTCGCATTTGAGGCCTTCCAGGTCCAGGCCCTTGTCGATCCCGGCCTGGATGCGGCTCTGGCTGACGTTCAGGCAGTTGCACAGCGTCTTGTCCGCCGCCGCGCCGGCTTTACCCGGGGCGGCGCTGAGCGGGGCGAGCAGCCAGCGGCGCAGCTCCTGGTCGGCGCGGCCTTCCTTCCACAATTCGCGCAGCCAGGCGCGGGCGGCGGTTTCGCCAGCCAGGCGCAGCGAGACGATTCGCGATTGTTCGATACGCACGCGTTTGCCGACGGTGCGGCGCGGGTCGTCATAGGCCATGACCGGACCGTCGCCGAGGTCGAGCAGGGCGTCGATGCGGGCCAGCCAGTCCGCGCTGGGCGCTTCGTGGTGTGCGGCACGGATCACCAGTGCCGGGCGTTCACGGCCGGTGGGGCTGAAGCTGGCGTAGCGCAGGTCTTCGAACAGCGGGCGCAGGGCGTCGAAGCGCTTCTGCACCTCACCTTCCACCAGCGCGAAGAACTGCCAGGGCAGCTCGATGCGGCTGACTTCCACCGTGGCGTGCTTCAGCTCGGGCTGGCGCGACAGCGGGTCCACCGCCGGCAGGGTCAGCACGTTGATGCCCAGGCCCTTGAGGAAGCGGTCGCCCCAGTGCATCGGCAGGAAGGCCTGGCCGGGACGCAGGCGGTCGTCGGCTTGCACCGGCAGCACCAGTTCGCCACGGCGACTGTGCAGGCGAACCAGTTGGCCGTCGCTGATGCGCCGGCGGCGCAGCTCGTCCGGGTGCAGGCCGAGCACGGCTTCTTCCACGTGGCCGAACAGTTGCGGCGCGGTGCCGGTACGGGTCATGCCATGCCACTGATCGCGCAGGCGGCCGGTGTTGAGGATCAGCGGGTAACGTGCATCGCGCTTTTCCTTCGGTGCTCGGTAGGGCTCGGCGATCAGTCGCGCGCGGCCATTGGCGGTGGGGAACTGTCCGTCGCCATACAGGCGCTCGGTACCCTGGGTTGCACCGGCCCGGAAGGGCCATTGCTGCGGGCCACGGGTGTCCAGCAGGGCGTAGTCGACGCCGGACAGATCAAGATCACGATCACGGGTCAGCAGCTTGAATTCGTCGAACAGCGAGGACGGCGAATCGAAGTCGAACAGGCTGTTTTCGCCGGGGCGCAAGCGCTGCTCGAGGCGGCGGGCGAAGTCGCAGACGATGTTCCAGTCCGCCCGCGCTTCGCCGATGGCCGGGATGGCCGGGCGCACGTGGCTGATGCGGCGTTCGGAGTTGGTCACCGTGCCTTCCTTCTCGCCCCAGCTGGCGGCCGGCAGCAGCAGGTCGGCGTACTGGCAGGTCTCGCTGGTGGTGAAGGCTTCCTGGACGATGACGAAGGGGCAGGCGGCCAGGGCTTCGCGCACGCGGGTCTGGTCCGGCAGTGATTGGGCCGGGTTGGTGCAGGCGATCCACAGGGCCTTGATGCGCCCGTCGCGTACTGCGTCGAAGAGTTCGATGGCGCTCAGGCCGGGGTTCTCCGGCAGTTGTTCGACACCCCAGTAATCAGCCACTTCGGCACGGTGTTCGGCGTTGGCCGCCTCGCGGTGGCCGGGCAGCAGGTTGGACAGGCTGCCAGTCTCGCGGCCGCCCATGGCATTGGGTTGGCCGGTGAGGGAGAAGGGGCCGGCACCGGGTCGGCCGATCTGCCCGGTGGCCAGGTGCAGGTTGATCAGCGCACTGTTCTTCGCGCTGCCGGCGGTGGACTGGTTCAGCCCCATGCACCAGAGCGAGAGGAAGGAGGGCGACTGGCCGATCCACTGGGCCGCGCGCTGCAGGTCATCGACGGCGATGCCGCAGATTTCCGCCACGGCCAGCGGACCGTAGTCCCGCACCAGGGCCTTGAGTTCATCCAGGCCGTCGGTGTGGGCGTCGATGAAGGCGCGGTCGGTCCAGCCTTCCCAGAGCAGGATGTGCAGGATGCCGTGGAACAGCGCAACGTCGGTGCCGGGCAGGATCGCCAGGTGCAGGTCGGCCTGCTCCGCGGTGTCGGTGACGCGCGGATCGATGACGATCAGCTTCATCTCCGGGCGACGTGCGCGGGCCTCTTCCAGACGGCGGAACAGTACCGGGTGGGCGTAGGCCATGTTGCTGCCGGCGATCATCACGCAGTCGGCCAGCTCGATGTCCTCGTAGCTGCAGGGCGGGGCGTCGGCGCCCAGGCTGCGCTTGTAGCCGACCACCGCCGAGGACATGCACAGGCGCGAGTTGCTGTCGATGTTGTTGGTGCCGACCAGGGCGCGGGCGAGCTTGTTGAAGGCGTAGTAGTCCTCGGTCAGCAGCTGGCCGGAGACGTAGAAGGCCACGCTGTCCGGCCCGTGCTCGCGGAGGGTTTCGGCGAAGACGCCGGCGGCATGCTCCAGTGCGGTGTCCCAGTCGGTGCGGGCGCGTGACAGTCCCTTGCCCAGGCGCAGCTCCGGGAATTGCGCGCGGGCGTCCGCGTCGCCGGTGAGGTGCAGGGTCGAGCCCTTGCTGCACAGGCGGCCGAAGTTGGCCGGATGCTGCGGGTCGCCCTGTACGCCGAGGATGCGCTCGTCGTCGTGCTCGATCAGTACACCGCAACCCACGCCGCAGTAGCAGCAGGTGGAGGCAGTAGTGCGACGGTTGTGGGTCATGGCGCAGCCTCGCTCTGAATCGGAAGCAGGGAAATCAATCGCAGGGGGATCAGGCGCAGTGGGCGAGGTTGTCGCGCAGGGCCAGCAGCACGCGACCATCTTCGATCTTTACCTCGTGGCGATGGGCGCAGCCCTGGTCGGGGGCCACGGCCTCGCCGCTGGCCAGTTCGATCTGCCAGTTGTGCAGCGGGCAGGCCACGCGCTTGCCGTAGATCAGGCCCTGGGACAGGGGGCCGCCCTTGTGCGGGCAGCGGTCGTCGAGGGCGAAGACCTCGTCATCGGAGGTGCGGAAGATCGCGATGTCGCCCTTGGGGCCGGCGATGACGCGCGAGCCCAGCGGGTTGATGTCGTCCAGGGCGCAGATGTCTAACCAGTTCATGGGGTGTCTCCGGCAATCGGGTAGTAGGGGCCCCGCTGGCGGGGCCCGGCGGGGCACTCAGGCGGGTTCCAGCTGCTTGAGGGGAATCCGTTCGAATTCCTTCTTCAGCGGCTGCTGGGCGATGCGCTCCTGCCACGGGTCCTGCTCCAGCGACAGGGAGAACTGCAGGCGGGCATTGAGCGCCTTGCGGTTTTCCGCGTCTTCCAGCACGGCTTTCTTGATGCGCTCCATGCCGACGCGCTGCAGGTAGTGCACGGTGCGTTCGAGGTAGAAGGCCTCCTCGCGGTAGAGCTGGAGGAAGGCGCCGCTGTATTCGCGGACTTCGTCGGAGGTCCTGAGCTTGACGAAGAACTCCGCCACCTCGGTCTTGATCCCGCCGTTGCCGCCGATGTACAGCTCCCAGCCCGAATCCACACCGATGATGCCGATGTCCTTGATGCCGGCCTCGGCGCAGTTGCGCGGGCAGCCGGAGACCGCCAGCTTGACCTTGTGCGGCGACCACATGTTGAACAGGTCGTGCTCGAGGTCGATACCCAGCTGGGTCGAGTTCTGCGTGCCGAAACGGCAGAACTCGCTGCCGACGCAGGTCTTCACGGTGCGGATGGACTTGCCGTAGGCGTGGCCGGAGGGCATGTCCAGTTCCTTCCAGATCGCCGGCAGGTCGTCCTTTCTGATGCCCAGCAGGTCGATGCGCTGGCCGCCGGTGACCTTGACCATGGGTACCTGGTACTTGTCGGCGACGTCGGCGATGCGCCGCAGTTCGGCGGCGTTGGTGACGCCACCCCACATACGCGGGACTACCGAGTAGGTGCCGTCCTTCTGGATGTTGGCGTGGGCGCGCTCGTTGATCAGGCGCGACTGCGGGTCGTCCTTGGCTTCTCCCGGCCAGGTGGAGATCAGGTAGTAGTTCAGCGCCGGGCGGCAGGTGGCGCAGCCGTCCGGGGTGCGCCAGTCCATGAAGCGCATGGCGCTGCTCAGGGTGATCAGGTGATGGTCGCGGATCGCCTGGCGTACCTGGCCGTGGTTGAGGTCGCTGCAGCCGCAGATGGCCTTTTCGCTCTTGGGCTTCACGTCCGCCGCGCCGCCCACGGTGCTGATCAGGATCTGCTCGACAAGCCCGGCGCAGGAGCCGCAGGAGCTGGCGGCCTTGGTGTGCTTCTTCACCTCATCGACGCTGAACAGGCCGTTCTCCTGGATCGCCTTGACGATGGTGCCCTTGCATACGCCATTGCAGCCGCAGACTTCGGCGGTGTCGGGCATGTTCGCTGCGCTGTTCTGGCCCTGGTGGCCGACGTCGCCGATGCTGCTCTCGCCGAACATCAGGTGGTCGCGGATTTCGCCGACGTTGTGGTTCTCGCGGATCTGCCGGAAGTACCAGCCGCCATCGGCGGTGTCGCCGTAGAGGCAGGCACCGACCAGCACGTCGTCCTTGATCACCAGCTTCTTGTACACGCCGCCGATGGGATCGGAGAGGGTGATGGTCTCGGTGCCTTCGCCGCCCATGAACTGGCCGGCGGAGAACAGGTCGATGCCGGTGACCTTGAGCTTGGTGGAGGTCACCGAGCCCTGGTAGCGGGCGAAGCCGAGCATGGCCAGGTGGTTGGCGCAGACCTTGGCCTGCTCGAACAGCGGGGCCACCAGGCCATAGGCGATGCCGCGGTGGCTGGCGCATTCGCCCAGGGCGTAGATGCGCGGGTCATAGGTCTGCAGGGTGTCGTTGACCAGGATGCCGCGGTTGCAGGGCAGGCCGGTCTTCTCCGCCAGTTCGGTGTTGGGGCGGATGCCGGCGGCCATCACCACCAGGTCGGCGGCGATCACTTCGCCGTCCTTGAAGCGGATGGCGCAGACGCGGCCGCTGCCGTCGTCGATCAGTTCTTCGGTGTGGGTGTTCAGGCGGAAGTTGATGCCGCGCGATTCCAGCGCTTCCTGCAGCAGCTTGCCGGCGGTGCGGTCCAGCTGGCGCTCCAGCAGCCAGTCGGAGAGGTGCACCACGGTGACGTCCATGCCGCGCTGCTTGAGGCCGTTGGCCGCTTCCAGGCCGAGCAGGCCGCCGCCGATGACCACTGCATGGCTGTGGGTCCCGGCGGTGTCGATCATGGTCTGGGTGTCGGCGATGTCGCGGTAGCCGATCACGCCCTGCAGGCGGCTGCCCGGCACCGGCAGGATGAAGGGATTGGAGCCGGTGGCAATCAGCAGTCGATCGTACTCGGCCTCGGTGCCGTCTTCGGCGTAGACCTTGCGGCGATGACGGTCGATGCGGCTGACCTTGCGGTTGAGCAGCAGGCGAATGCCATTCTCGCTGTACCAGTTGAGGTCGTTGAGGACGATGTCCTCGAAGGCCTGCTCACCGGCCAGCACGGGGGAGAGCAGGATGCGGTTGTAGTTGGGGTGGGGCTCGGCGCCGAACACGGTGATGTCGTAAAGATCGGGGGCGATCTTCAACAGTTCTTCCAGGGTCCGCACACCGGCCATGCCGTTGCCGATCAGTACGAGCTTGAGCTTCTTCATGTCAGGGCTCCGTCACGCAATCGCGGAAAACAAAAAAGGCGTCCCGCCGGTTACCCAGCGAGGACGCCTTTGTCCAAGTCCCGATCGATCGGGAAGTGCGAGCCTCTTCGTTGAGGGACGCGCTTTTGTAGATTGTTGAAACGGTTATTGCAGGGGCTGTGCCAACTTTCTCGGCCCCCGGTTTTCGGGGCTCTCGGCTGGCCTGTTCTGCCGGTTGGCCTTTTTGCTGCACTGCGGTGATGCGTTCTGAACCGATCTGGTGCGCCTTCAGCCCCCGTGCAGCAGCCAGAGCAGCAGCCCCAGGTTGATCGCCAGCGAGGCCAGGGCGACGCCGCGCCAGACCCGCAGCGGTTCGCGTTCCAGCAGCGGGCGTGGGCGCGGCGGTGCCTGGCGTTCACCTTGTTCCAGGGCGAGCAGGCATTCTTCGGCGGTTTCGAAGCGCTGTTGCGGTTGGGCGGCGATCAGCTTTGCCAGCCAGTCGTCCAGCCAGGTTGGCACATCCGGGCGATAGCGGCTGGCCGGTGCGGGCGTGCCGAAGCGCGGATGCTGGAAGGCTTCGATCTCGCCATAGGGGTAGTGCCCACAGAGCAGGCGGTAGAGCGTGACCCCGGCCGCGTAGAGGTCCTGGCGGGCTTCCGGCGCCGCGCCCTGGAAGGATTCCGGGGCGAGGTAGCTCGGGGTGCCGGGCAGGTCGTGCGGGTCTTCCTGCGACAAGCCCGGGCAGTAGGCCAGGCCGAAGTCCAGCAGGCGCAGCTCGCCGTCGTCGGCCCAGTGCAGGTTTTCCGGCTTGATGTCGCGGTGCAGGATGTTGCGCCGGTGCAGCTGGCCCAGGCCGCGCAACAGGCGCTGGGCGAGGTCCAGCCAGTCGGGCAGGTTCAACGGGCCGTTGAGTTTCAGGTGCTCGTCCAGGGTTTGCCCCGGATATTCGCGCATCACGTAGTACAGGTGCTGGCGTTGCGGCAGGCTGTGCAGTTCGGGGAAGTAGCGGCCCTGCACGCGGCGCAGGAACCACTCCTCCAGCAGCAGCGCCTGGGCGGCTTCCGCGGAGTCGCGCAGTGCCGGCGGCAGGGTCTTGAGCAGCCAGTGGCGGTTCTGCCGGTCGCGCACGCGGTAGATCAGCGATTGGCGCGACTGCGCCAGTCGGCCTTCCACCCGCCAGCCTTCGAACTCCTGGTCGTCCCGCAGGGCCGGCGGCGCGGGCCAGTGGTCGAGTTGGGCGAGGGCGTCGCCGAGGCTCGCGGGTGGCAGTTCGTCCACCTGCAGGAGCAGCGCGCTGGCGTTGTCCTGGCTGCCGGCCAGGTGGGCGGCGCTGACCAGTGCGTCGGCGCAGGCCTGCAAGCTCTGTGCGTCCTCCAGCAGGCGCTGGATGGCGCTGTCGCCAAGAGCAGCCCAGATGCCGTCGCTGACCAGCAGGAAGCTCTGTCCGGCTTCCAGTTCGCCGTCGCAGTAGTCCACCACCAGATGCTGGTCGAGGCCCAGTGCGCGCTTGAGCACGTGCTGCATGCCGGGTTGTTCCCAGACGTGGTCCTGGGTCAGGCAATCCAGCTGGCCGGCGTGCCAGCGGTACAGGCGGCAGTCGCCGACATGGGCGAGGGTGAAGCGCCGGCCCCGCAGGACCAGCGCGGTGAGGGTGGTGAGCAGCGGCTGGCCACCGCCGTTGGCCTGCAGCCAGCGGTTCTGCGAGATCAGCAGGCGGTCGAGGGCCTGGGCGACGGCCCAGGTCTCGGGGGTGGCGTAGTAGTCGGCGGCCAGCGCCTGCAGGCTCAGGCGCGCGGCGAGGCCGCCGTCGGCGCAGTGGCTGACGCCGTCGGCGATGGCAAACAGGTGCCCCTTGCTGGCGGCCAGCCCTGCGGGCGGGGTGACCACCCGCAGGGCATCCTGGTTCTCGTCGCGCGGGCCGGTGGCGCTGGCCTGGGCGAAGCTCAGGGCCAGGCTCATGGCCTGCTCCTGCGGGATGGACCGGCGCTCGGGGCGGCCCTCACCCTAACCCTCTCCCAGAGGGAGAGGGGACCGTTCGGCACAGGATGAAACCTTGGTGTCAGCCGGTATTGACAGCGCCCTCTCCCTGAGGGAGAGGGCTGGGGTGAGGGGGAAAGCACAGGCACGGACTTGCCCGTGAAAAGGCTGTCACCCCTGCAGAAAATGAGTGTTGCTGCAAAGGCCATGGCCTACACCCGCGCCGCGGTAACGGCCGCGCTACCCCAGGTGGTGCGCCAGCGGGCTTTCACCGCGTGCAGGCCGAACCAGGCCAGTACGCCGAGGCTGGCGAACAGCCAGAGGCCGATCTGGTAGTCGCCGGTGGCCTGCTTGATTGCGCCCAGGCCCGCCGTCAGGCAGAAACCGCCGATGCCGCCGGCCATGCCGATCAGGCCGGTCATCACGCCAATGGTCTGGCGGAAGCGCTGCGGCACCAGCTGGAACACCGCACCGTTGCCCGCGCCGAGGCTGAGCATGGCGACCACGAAGAGGCTCAGTGCCGCCACTGCGCTGGGCAGGTGGAAGCCTACGGCGGCGATGCAGATCGAGGCGACGGTGTACATCACCAGCAGGCTGCGGATGCCGCCGATGCGGTCGGCCAGGGCGCCGCCCAGCGGACGCATCAGGCTGCCGGCGAAGACGCAGGCGGCGGTGTAGTAGCCGGCTTTCACCGGGTCTAGGCCGTACTGGTCGTGGAAGTATCCGGGCAGGGTGCTGGCGAGGCCGAGGAAGCCGCCGAAGGTCACGCTGTAGAAGAACATGAACCACCAGCTGTCGCGGTCGCCCAGGGCCTTCAGGTAATCCGCCAGTGACTTGACTGGCGGGCGCTCCGGGGCGTTGCGGGCGAGCAGGGCGAACACCACCAGGGTGGCCAGCAGCGGGATCAGCGCGAAGCCGAAGACGTTCTGCCAGCCGAAGGCGGCGGCGATGGCCGGGGCGAACAGCGCGGTGAGCACGGTACCGGAGTTGCCGGCTCCGGCGATACCCATGGCCTTGCCCTGGTGCTGCGGCGGGTACCACTGCGAGGCCAGCGGCAGCGCCACGGCGAAGGAGGCGCCGGCCATGCCCAGTAGCACGCCGAGGATCATCGCCTGCTCCAGGCTGTGGATGCCCAGTCGCCAGGCGCCGAACAGCGCGCAGATGACGATCACCTGGCCGAGGATGCCGGCGGCCTTGGGCGACCAGCGATCGGCCAGCAGGCCCATGAGGAAGCGCAGGATGGCGCCGGAGAGGATCGGCGTGGCGACCATCAGCGCGCGCTGCTGGGTGGTCAGTTGCAGGTCGGTGGCGATCTGCACCGCCAGCGGGCCGAGGACGTACCAGACCATGAAGCTCAGGTCGAAATACAGGAAGGCGGCAAACAGGGTCGGCGCGTGGCCGGCTTTCCAGAAACTCGTGTTCATCGAACACCTCATCAGCAACGGTAGAGGAGCCCGGTCATGCGCCACTTGGCAGCCGCCGGGTTCGAGAAGGTCGTGGGGTCTGATGACGTTTTGACGCAAGCCGCGTTGCTGCGACAAATCACGCCAGGCTAGGCGCGGGATGCAGGAAATGGTCATTCCCTTTTCAAGTCCCGCAACGACGCATGGCGTGATTTGCCGCGCAACCCGAAGGGACGGGCCGCATTTTGCGCAGTGCTGCGTTACTCGTCGTTCATTTGGAATGACCAAACCACACTCCTCGCGCCTAACACTGCGCAAAATGCGGCGCCGTCGCGGTCGCGGCAAAACGTCATCAGACCCCAGTGCCCCTGCGCCGGGGCAAACGAAAAAGGCGTCGCTCCACCCACCGCACTGCGCGGGTGTGGATGCGACGCCTTTGTCGAAGTCGGGTAATCGCCGTTGATTACCATCGCCTTGTGCAGAGCAAGGCGCGGGCCAGGATGAGAAATCCCAGTCAGATCAAAGAGATGAGGGGAGGGTCAGGACCGATGCTGATCCATCAGAGGGCGCGCCGTGCTGCGGCGTGCCCTGTACTGGAGCGTCAGGCGATCCAGTTGACGCTGGGGAAGGTGTCGCGGAATGCCTCGGGGATCGGCACGACCTTGCCGGCCTTGTAGTCGAAGAACACGAAGCCCGACTTGGCCATGGCTACCAGCGTGTCGTCGGCCGGGCGGGTGATGCGGAAGATGATGTCGCCGCCGTACTTGTTGAAGTCCATCACGCCGACCTCGAACAGCAGCTGGTCGCGCGCGTGGGCCTCGGCGCGATAGGTGGTGGCGAGGTCGGTGACGATGATGCCGGTCTCGCGGATGCCGTAGTCGAACAGGAAGCGCGCGCGGGCTTCGGAGATCATCGAGATCATCGAGTCGTTGCCCAGATGGTTGGCGCCGTTGATGTCGGTGACGCGGACGGTGAGCTTGGTTTCGTAGATGAAGAGTTCTTCGGGGAATTCCAGTTTCAGGCGGGCCATGGCGGTCTCGGTGACAAGGCAACGGGTAGTGCGGATGTGCCGCGCATTCTACGCGCAGTCCGCGCGCCCCGCGCCTCATCAGGCCAGTGAATGGCGAATCAGCGGTGCGCCGAGTTCAGGTGGAAGACGGTTACCCGCGCGCCTTCGCTGGTGTCGCCGTAGTTGTCGTTGATGTAGGCGCCGGCCTTGAAGTAGAGCAGTTGCTTGGACCAGGTGGTGCTGAGGATCTTGCGGTAGTAGTTGGCCCGGCCGTCGGAGGTCTCCACGCGGATCGCCAGGTTGCCCACCGAGGTGACGCGCAGGCTGTAGTTGAAGGTCTGGTCCAGGGCGATGTTGTCGATCAGCGGGACGTTGATGCTGGCGCTGTCGTCGGGGTGGTTGCGCACCAGGGCTTCCAGACGTCCGCTCTCCAGGGTGGGCAAGTAGTGGTACTGCAGCTTGACCAGCGGCTCGCCGTTGCCGGTGTAGGGCGAGCGGCTGTGGATCTGGCCAATGATGATCTTGTTCTTCGAGGGCACCTGCTGGACGCTCATGGTCACGCGCAGCTCGTTGTCGCCCTGGGTGTAGTACCAGTTGGAAACCTCGCCGTTGGACAGAGTCTCGCGCAGCTCGCTGCGGGGGTAGACGCTGTCGGAGGTGTGCGAGCCGGTGACGGGCACCCAGAACACCACCTGGCTGCCGCCGCGCTGGAAGTAGCGGCTCTGGTAGCCCCGGGCGATCTGTTCGGTGGTGACTTCGGTGGGGCGAGGGTCGGTGGGAACGCTGAGGTTCCAGGTGGTGAGGTCGATCATGGGCTTGCCCTTGCTGAGCCGCGCAGGCGGCGAGGTCGGGTGGGCGCCGAGGTGCCTAGCCGGCGGCGGCCACTGCGATGCGCCATCGAACCCTGCCGATGACGCTCCTGGGGCCCGGCCAGAAGACCGGGCGGCCGCAGCATAGGGCGTTGCGGGCGAGGTGGGGGCCAGCTCGGCGGCTGGCGAAATGATCGCGCCTTGCCGCCGCTGGCCGTTGGCCGCCTCGCACTTTCAGCCGATTCGCACTTGCAGCCTCAGTGCCCGAGCATCTCGTGCATGGCGATGATCTGCTCGGCCACCTGCACCAGCTTCTGCTGGCGGCCCATGGCTTGGCGGCGCATCAGGGTGTAGGCCTCTTCCTCGGCGCAGCCTTTCATTTTCATCAGCAGCCCCTTGGCCAGCTCGATGCGCTTGCGCTCCGCCAGCTGCAGCTCGCGGGCCTGCAACTGGGCACGCAGGGCCTGGTCGCTCTCGAAGCGGGCCATGGCGACATCGAGGATCGGCTGCAGCCGCTCGGCCTGGATGCCCTCGACAATGTAGGCACTGACCCCGGAGCGGATCGCCTGGCGCATCACCTGCGGGTCGTGCTCGTCGGTGAACATGACGATGGGGCGCGGCTGGTCGCGGCTGACCAGCACTACCTGCTCCATTACGTCGCGGCCAGGGGACTCGGTGTCGATGAGGATCACATCCGGATGCAGGGCCTCCACCCGTTGCGCCAGGTCGACCGTCAGGCCGGATTCGTCGATGACCTCGAAGCCGCTTTCCACCAGCGCGGCCTTGAGGCGCCCGACCTTCTTCGGGGTGTCGTTGATCAGCAGGACGCGCAGCATGCTCAACCTCGCTCCGCCAGGGCATTCAGCTCGAAGCTGCGGGCATAGCCGGCCGGGTCGCTGCCGTCCCAGAGGCGGCCGTCGATCAGGGTCGAGGTGCGCATCTCGGCGTCCGGCACGCTTGCGCCCACGGCGCTGGCAGCTTCGCGGTAGAGGTCGAGCTGCTGGACCTGGCGGGCGATGCCAAGGTAGTCGACGTCTTCTCGCAGCAGGCCCCAGCGGCGGAACTGGGTCATGAACCACAGCCCGTCGGAGAGCCAGGGATAGGTGGCGTGGCCTGCATTGAAGAAACGCAGTGGATGCGCGTCCTGCCAGGCGTGACCGAGGCCGTCCTGGTAGCGACCGAGCAGGCGCGGCTCGACGCTGGCGAGTGGGGCGTCGACGTAGTCTTCGCTGCTGATCAGCTGGGCGGCGCTGCGCAGGTTGTCTGCGCTGGCTTCGATGAAGCGACTGGCATCGAGCAGGCTCATGACCAGTGCGCGCGCGGTGTTGGGATACTCCTCGACGAAGGCACGGGTGGTGCCCAGGACCTTTTCCGGGTGGTCCGGCCAGATCTGCTGGCTGGTGGCGAGGGTAAAGCCCATGCCTTCGTCCACCGCCAGGGCGCCCCACGGGCCCCCGGCGCAGAAGCCGTCGATGCGCCCGGCCTTCAGGTGCTCGACCATCTGTGCCGGCGGCACCACCAGGCTGCGGACGTCCTGCAGGGGGTGGATGCCGTGGCTGGCCAGCCAGTAGTAGAGCCACATCGCATGGGTGCCGGTGGGGAAGGTGTGGGCCAGGGTCAGTTGCGCACCGTTCTGGCGCACGTGGCTCTGCAGTGCCCCGGCAGAGGTCACACCGTCGCGCATCAGTGGGGCGGAAAGATTGATCGACTGGCCGTTCTGGCACAGGCCCATGAGCACGGCCATGTCGGTGGCTGGGGCGCCGCCCAGGCCCAGTTGCAGGTCATAGATGAGCCCGTAGAGGCTTTGCGCCGCGTCCAGCTCGCCGCTGAGCAGGCGGTCGCGCAACCCGGCCCAGGAATTCTGCCGCTGCAGGTTGAGCGTCAGGCCGTAGGGCTGGCCGAAGCCCTGGGTCGCGGCTACCACCAGCGAGGCGGAGTCGGTAAGGGCCATGAAGCCCAGGTTAAGGGCTGTCTTCTCCGGGGCATCGGAACCGGCCACCCAGGCCAGGCTGTCCGGCAGTGGGCTGGTGCTGTCGATCATCTCCACCTCTGAACACACTCTCAACGCGCTTTCAATGCAAAAAATGGCGCCGCGCCACCTGCTGTCACAGGAGGTAGGCACGACGCCATTGTCGATTGTTGATTGTCGGGCGCGATCCGCCGTTGGACCGCAGGTGTGAGGAGTGGAGCAAGGGCTGTGCCAGTGGCGGTGCAGAAAAAAAGAAGCCCCGCCATGGAGGGCGGGGCGCAGAGGAAGGGAGCGCACCTCTGGAGGGTTCCACAAGGGCACCTGGGCACGGATATCGGCAGGAGCCTGTCGTCCACCTTAGACCCGGTGGCCTGCGGCGCAACCGGTCAATAAGTATTAGGCCCATCGTTAGGGGCGGGCGGGAGCGCTCTGTTTCGGGGCCTGGAAAAGAAAAGCCCCGCACGGGGCGGGGCTTTTCATCACGCTAGGAGACTCAGACCTGGACGGCCGGGATCTTCGCGTTGGCGGCAGCTTCGCGGAACTCGGCGATCTGGTCGAAGCTCAGGTAGCGGTAGATGTCGGCAGACATGCTGTCGATGTCCTTCGCGTAGGCCATGTACTCCTCGACGGTCGGCAGCTTGCCGATGATCGAAGCGACAGCGGCCAGCTCGGCAGATGCCAGGAACACGTCGGTGGCGTCGCCCAGACGGTTCGGGAAGTTACGGGTCGAGGTGGAGACCACGGTCGAACCGGTCTGTACGCGAGCCTGGTTACCCATGCACAGCGAGCAGCCCGGCATTTCCATGCGCGCGCCAGCCTTGCCGTAGATGCCGTAGTAGCCTTCTTCGGTCAGCTGGTGGGCGTCCATCTTGGTCGGCGGAGCCAGCCACAGACGGGTCGGAATGCCACCCTTGACCTTGTCCAGCAGTTTGCCGGCAGCGCGGAAGTGACCGATGTTGGTCATGCAGGAACCGATGAAGACTTCATCGATCTTGCGGCCTTCGACGCTGGACAGCAGACGGGCGTCGTCCGGGTCGTTCGGAGCGCAGAGTACCGGCTCCTTGACGTCGGCCAGGTCGATCTCGATGACCGCGGCGTACTCGGCGTCCTTGTCGGCTTCCAGCAGTTGCGGGTTGGCCAGCCAGGCTTCCATCGCTTGCGCGCGGCGCTCCAGGGTGCGGGCGTCGCCGTAGCCTTCGCCGATCATCCAGCGCAGCAGGGTGATGTTGGACTTCAGGTACTCGGCGATCGCCTCTTCCGGGAGCTTGATGGTGCAACCGGCAGCCGAACGCTCGGCGGAGGCGTCGGACAGCTCGAAGGCTTGCTCGACGGTCAGGTCGTTGAGGCCTTCGATCTCGAGGATGCGGCCGGAGAAGATGTTCTTCTTGCCCTTCTTCTCGACGGTCAGCAGGCCAGCCTGGATGGCGTAGTAGGGGATCGCATGGACCAGGTCACGCAGGGTGATGCCCGGTTGCAGCTGGCCCTTGAAGCGCACCAGAACCGATTCCGGCATATCCAGCGGCATGACGCCGGTGGCAGCGGCGAAGGCGACCAGGCCGGAACCGGCCGGGAAGCTGATGCCGATCGGGAAGCGGGTGTGCGAGTCGCCGCCGGTGCCGACGGTGTCAGGCAGCAGCATGCGGTTCAGCCAGCTGTGGATGATGCCGTCGCCCGGACGCAGGGAAACACCGCCGCGGGTCATGATGAAGTCCGGCAGGGTGTGGTGGGTCTTGACGTCGATCGGCTTCGGATAAGCGGCGGTGTGGCAGAAGGACTGCATCACCAGGTCGGCGGAGAAGCCCAGGCAAGCCAGGTCTTTCAGCTCGTCGCGGGTCATCGGGCCGGTGGTGTCCTGGGAACCGACGGTGGTCATCTTCGGTTCGCAGTAGGTGCCCGGACGTACGCCCTGGCCTTCGACCAGACCGCAGGCGCGGCCAACCATCTTCTGGGCGAGGGTGAAGCCCTTGCCGCTGTCGGCCGGCGCTTCCGGCTTCTTGAACAGGTCGGAGGCAGGCAGACCCAGCTCGGCGCGGGCCTTCTCGGTCAGGCCGCGGCCAACGATCAGCGGGATACGGCCGCCGGCGCGGACTTCGTCCAGCAGAACCGGGGTCTTCAGCTCGAAGGTGGTGACCACTTCGCCGCTGTCATGACGGGTGACCTTGCCTTCGTACGGGTATACGTCGATGACGTCGCCCATGGCCAGGTTGGTGCAGTCGAATTCGATCGGCAGGGCGCCGGCGTCTTCCATGGTGTTGTAGAAGATCGGGGCGATCTTGGTGCCGAAGCAGAAACCACCGCCGCGCTTGTTCGGCACGTAGGGGATGTCGTCGCCGAAGAACCACAGCACCGAGTTGGTGGCGGACTTACGGGAAGAACCGGTACCGACCACGTCACCGACGTAGGCAACCGGGAAGCCCTTGGCCTTGACCGCTTCGATCTGCTTCAGCGGACCGACGGAGCCCGGCTGGATCGGCTCGATGCCGTCGCGGGCCATTTTCAGCATGGCCAGGGCGTGCAGCGGGATGTCAGGGCGCGACCAGGCGTCCGGAGCGGGGGACAGGTCGTCGGTGTTGGTTTCGCCGGGGACCTTGAACACGGTCAGGGTCAGCTTCTCGGCGACGGCCGGACGGGCCTTGAACCACTCGCCTTCGGCCCAGGACTGCAGCACGGACTTGGCGGCGGCGTTGCCTTTCTTGGCGCGCTCGGCGACGTCGTGGAAGGCGTCGAACATCAGCAGGGTGTGCTTCAGTTGCGCGGCGGCGACTTCGGCCAGCTCGGCGCTGTCCAGCAGCTCGACCATGGTGGTGATGTTGTAGCCACCCTGCATGGTGCCCAGCAGCTCGAGGGCGCGGGTCTTGGAAAGCAGCGGGGAAGTGGCTTCACCCTTGGCGACGGCGGACAGGAAACCGGCCTTGACGTAGGCAGCTTCGTCCACGCCCGGCGGTACGCGGTTGGTGATCAGGTCGAGGAGAAATTCTTCTTCGCCGGCCGGCGGGTTCTTCAGGAGTTCGACCAGACCAGCGGTCTGTTCGGCGTTCAGCGGCTGGGGCACGACGCCCTGGGCGGCACGCTCTTCTACGTGTTTGCGATAGGCTTCAAGCACAGTATTTCCCTCATCAGTGGTCCCGGAGGACGCGTATCCAGGAGACCCCTCCGATCCATTCGTCAGGCATGGTGGACGGTAATCCACTGACCTACGACGGCACCGGCGATCTCCGGGCAGAAGCTGTTTTCAAAGTTTTACGCCGGGGTGGCCTGGGACTGATGGGAATGGGCGCTTGAGGGAGGCGCCCAGACCGCGCGGCTGCCGGAATCTGTGCTTCGTGACGCTTTGAAAACAGCTTCTTTCGGACAATGACGCCAAAAAGGCGCAGCCATTCTAATGGAATTAATGGGCCTTGGTAAGCCGATTTGCGTGGCGCCCGAGGGTGATCTTGCCTAGACAAAGGGCTAACATGCCCGCTTTGCCAGCTATCTGTTCAGCCATGTCTTCGCAACGCATCAAAACCCCCTGTGTCGGGCTCTGCTCGACGGTCTATGGCGACCTGGTCTGCCGTGGCTGCAAGCGCTTCCACCACGAAGTGGTGAACTGGAACCGCTACGGCGACGAGGAGAAGCGGGCGGTGCTGAGCCGTCTGGAGATCCTGCTGACGCAGGTGATGATGGCCAAGCTGGAAGTCTTCGATGCGTCCTTGCTGCGCAGCCAGCTGGAGCAGCGGCAGATCCGCTTCGTGCCCGAGCAGTCGCCCTATTGCTGGGCCTACCAGCTGATTGCCCGCGGCTCGCGGATGATCAACCAGGTGGAAGCCTACGGCCTGGCGCTGCTGCCGGAGTTTCGCGAGTGGCCGCTGCCGGACCTGCGCGACGCCATCGACAAGGAGTTCTTCATCCTCTCCGAGGCGCATTACGAGCGTTATATCGCGCCGAGCTTCCTGGCTGACGCGCTGGAGTCGCGGGTCTGATCGTCGCCGCGCAATGAGAAAGCCGCCCGATGGGCGGCTTTTTTCGTCATGGCTGCCGGATCACGGCTTGGCGGCGATCTCTTCCAGGTGGGCGATGATGTCGTCCGGCTTGAGGACCAGGATGTCGCTCTCCAGCGAATCCAGCACCACTTCGGCGGTGTTGCCGATCAGTGCGCCGGACAGCCCGGTGCGTGCCACGCTGCCGATCACCGTCACCGCCGCGTCGAGGTTGTGCGCCGCGCGGGGGATCAGTACGTCCGCCGGGCCTTCCTCGATGTGCAGGTGCTGGTCGTCGACGCCGAATTCGGCCTGGAACGCCTTGCACGCCTCGCGGTACTTGGCCTCGATGGTCTCGCTGAGCTGGAAGGTCGGGTCGGCGGCCGAGAGCATGGGCGAGGGGTGCGCGCTGATGACGTGCAACTGGCCGTGGGCGAGGCCTGCAATATCGTAGGCGTGGCTGACGATGCCGGCGTGCAGGGTGCGGTGCTCGATATCGTTGTTGCCCACGTCCACGGCGGCGAGGATGTTGCGTCCGGCCCAGGGCAGGCTGGTCTTCACCAGCAGCACCGGAGACGGGCAGAAGCGCAGCAGCTTCCAGTCGTCCGGGGTGAGCAGTGCTTTTTTCAGCGGGTTGTCCGGGCTGTGCTGCTTGATCACCAGCCCGCAGCCTTCGGCCTGCTGCTCCGCGATGATGGTCTGGTGCAGGTTGTCCTTCCAGGCCTGGCGGCTGGAAGCGCTGAAGCCTTCCTGGCGCAGCACCTCGGCGACTTCCTCGAGCTTGGCGCTGTAGTCGGCGCGCCGCTCGCAGGCCAGAAGATGCAGGTGCGACTGGGTAACGCTGGCGATCAGGCGGGCCCGTTTCAGCGCGAGACCTTCCGGCTGGTCCGGGTCGACGACTACGAGGATGCTACGGATGGCTTGCATGATCGTTTCCCTTCGTGCGCGTTGTTTATGTGGAACAACTGTAGTCGGGATATCTCGTTCATGACGTTGAGGCATATCAACGCCGGAAGCTGGTTCCGCGCGGTGGCATTCGTATAATGCTCCGCCTTTATGACACCGGCCAGCCGGTGGGTCGCGAGCTCGGAGTTTTGAACATGCTGTCTGAAATCAGGGAATTCCTCGGTTGTGCCACGCCGGATGCGTGGGTGGAAGCCGCGCTGCGGGATCAGGCGGTGATGCTGATCGACCACAAGAACAACGAGTTCAAGGCCGCCAGCACGGCCCTGGCCCTGATCGCCAAGTACAGCGCCCACGAGGAACTGGTGAACTTCATGTCGCGCCTGGCGCGCGAGGAACTGCGCCACCATGAGCAAGTGCTGGCGATCCTGAAGAAGCGCGGCATCCCCCTGCGGCCGATCTCCGCCGGCCGCTACGCCTCCAGCCTGCGCACCGTGGTGCGCAACCATGAGCCGCAGAAGCTGGTGGATACCCTGATCGTCGGCGCCTTCATCGAATGCCGCAGCTGCGAGCGCTTCGCCGCGCTGGTGGATCACCTGGACGCCGACCTGGCCAAGTTCTACGGCTCGCTGCTCAAATCCGAGGCAAGGCACTTCCAGGGCTACCTGAGCCTGGCGCGCCGCTATGGCGATGACGCCGACATCGACCGCCGCGTGGCGGAGATTCGCGAAGTGGAGGCTGGCCTGATCCAGTCGCCGGACAGCGAGTTCCGCTTCCACAGCGGAGTGCCGGTGGAGCAGGCGGCCTGAGTCGTCCGCCGAAATGAAAAAAAGCGCCCTGACGGGCGCTTTTTCTTTGTCGCTGCTGGTGGGGCTCAGTCCTTCACCTTCAGATCCAGCGCCAGGTCGCGCGCGGCCTTGGTCGCCAGGACGCCCATCAGTTGGCCGATTTCATCCTGGCGGCTGCTGGCACTGTTCTGTCCGCCGGCCATCATCACGCTGGGGACGGGCGCCTGGGCGGCTGCTTCGGCCCAGACCCTGTTGATGGCGATCAGCGCGTCCAGCTTCGGCTGCAGCGCGCCGTCCGCCTTGATCACCGCTTCGCGGGCGTAGGCATCGGCGTCGGCGGTGATCTTGGTGGCTTGCGCCGTCACGGCAGCCTTGTCGCGCAGCAACTCAGCAGTCTGCTTCTCGATCTCGGCGCGCTGCTTCTCGCGCTCGGCGTTGATCACCGCCAGCTGCTTCTCGGTTTCCGCCTGGGTGGTGCGCTCGATCTGGTCGCGCAGGGTTTCCTGGCGCTTGGCTTCTACTTCCTTCTCGCCACGGGCGGTGACCAGCAGCTTCTCTTCCTCTTCCTTCAGTCGGTTCTGGCGCGCCACGGCCAGCTCGGCCAGTGCCTGCTGCACCTTGACCATGCGCTGCTTGTACTGCGGGTTCGGGTCGACGTTGGTGATTCGCGCCTCCACCACTTCCACGCCGAACTTGCGGAACTGCTGCTGTTTGCGCACCGGGATGCCCTTGGCGTCGGTGACCTTCTCGGTGACGAACTGGCTGGCGTTGTTGTCGCCGAAGCTGCCCTGTTCGGTGCCGGCCTGCAGGATCGCGGTCTGGTGTGGTACGGCGCCGCGTGGGCCGCGGACTTCCTTGCGCTTGATCAGGTACAGGCCATCGTTGAGCTGGTTCTCGAACTCCGCGGCGAATTCGCTGCGGGCGCCGGCGTAGTAGTCGTCGGCGGTCATCAGCGAGGCGGTGGCCTGCAGGGTTTCCTTGATCGCCGGGACCAGCGCGGTGCGGATGAAGTTGTCCGGGTTGCGGTATTCCTGGGCCATCTTCAGGAACTGGTCGCCGCCGGGCAGGCGGAAGCGCGCCGAGGATTCGACCTTGGCGTCGACGTTGCCAAGGAAGACGATGGGAAAGGCTTCGATGGTCGCGCCCAGCCCGTCGTTGTCCGGGTTGTTGTCGTTCTCGTCCATGATCAGCACGGACTGCACGCTGATGGCTTTCTTCCAGGTGGTGGCGCGGCCGAACCACTTGGTGGCGTAGCCGACGTCGTCGACGATCTTCTCGTCGCCGAAGATGGTCCGCACGTGGGTCATGAAGCCGGCTTCGTTATAGAAGAAGACGCCGTTGAACAGGATGAAGGCGGCGGCGACCAATGCCAGGGGCAGGGCGCCGAACTTGATGAGGTTTCCCTTGCTGAACATGTTTCTTCCTTGATTGAGCAAACCGCGAATGCTGCGCAAGGCGGTCGGTGCTGGTCAAGGAGAAATGTCTGACAGTGCGTGTGGGTTAACGCCAAAAGGCCACCATTGCGGTGGCCTGGAGCTTCACAGGGAAAAGGGTGCCTGCTGCAGGCCCTGGTCGTCGGCCTCCAGAGCCCAGCCCTGGCTGTCCCAGTCGCCGAGGACGATGCGTCGTGCGGGGCGGCCGTCGATTTCCAGTTCGTGGACGGCGGGGCGGTGGGTGTGGCCGTGGATCAGGATGCGCACGCCCTTGTCGCGCATGATCTTCTCCACTTCCGCCGGGGTGACGTCGACGATCTCGCTGGCTTTCATGCGGGTCTGCGCGCGGCTTTCCTTGCGCAGCTTGCGCGCCAGCTTGTGGCGGGTGGCCAGCGGCAGGTTGCGCAGGATGAACAGGGTCAGCGGATTGCGCAGCCAGCGACGCAGCTTCATATAGGCCGCGTCGAGGGTGCACAGGCTGTCGCCGTGCATCAGCAGGATCTTCTCGCCGTCCAGGTCGATCAGGCTCGGGTCACGCAGCAGCGTGCAGCCTGCTTCGCGGCAGAAGGCCTGGCCGATCAGGAAGTCGCGGTTGCCGTGCATCAGGTAGATACGCGTGCCGCTGTCGGACAACTCCCGCAGGGCGCGGGCGATGGAGTGCTGGAACTCGTCCATGCCATCGTCGCCGATCCAGGCTTCGAAGAAGTCGCCGAGGATGTACAGCGCCTCGGCCATGCGGGCGCGGGTGGAGAGAAAATGCAAGAACGCCCGGGTAATGTCCGGGCGTTCCGCTTCGAGATGCAGGTCCGAGATGAACAGGACGCTCATCGACTCACTCGCCGATGACTTCTGCTTTCTCGATGATCACGTCGTCGGCCGGTACGTCCTGGTGGCCGGAGCGCATGGTGGTGGCGACGGTCTTGATCTTGTTGACCACGTCCATGCCGTCCTTCACTTCACCGAACACGCAGTAGCCCCAGCCCTGCACGGTCGGCGCGCTGTGGTTGAGGAAATCGTTGTCGGCGACGTTGATGAAGAATTGTGCGCTGGCCGAATGCGGCTCCATGGTGCGGGCCATGGCGACGGTGCCGATCTTGTTGCCGACGCCGTTGTTGGCTTCGTTCTTGATCGACTTGCGGGTGGACTTCTGCTTCATGCCCGGCTCGAAACCGCCGCCCTGGATCATGAAGTTGTTGATCACACGGTGGAAAACGGTGTTGTCGTAATGGCCGGCCTTCACGTACTCCTTGAAATTGGCCACGGTTTCCGGCGCCTTGTCGTCGAAGAGTTCAAGGGTGATGTCGCCGAAGTTGGTCTGCAGTTTGACGGTGGTAGTCATCAGGGAATTCCGCTCTTTGGAAAAATCGAAGGCCTGTCAGGGGGTTGACAGCTTCGGCTATGATAAGCGCTTTGGTTTGGCTGGCCTACCCTGGCCGAACACCAGCATGATCAAGGACACCATGAGCAAGCCTACCGCCGATACGAAAGAAGCCACTGTTGCCGCCAACTTCCTGCGCCCGATCGTTGCGGCCGACCTGGAAAGTGGCAAGCACCAGAAAATCGTCACCCGCTTCCCGCCGGAGCCCAACGGCTACCTGCATATCGGTCACGCCAAGTCCATCTGTCTGAACTTCGGCCTGGCCAAGGAGTTCGGCGGTGACTGCCACCTGCGCTTCGACGACACCAACCCGGCGAAGGAAGACCAGGAGTACATCGATGCCATCGAGGCCGATGTGAAGTGGCTGGGCTTCGACTGGGCCGGGCAGGTGCGCTATGCGTCCAACTACTTCGACCAGCTGCATGACTGGGCGGTAGACCTGATCAAGGCCGGCAAGGCTTTCGTCTGCGACCTGAACGCCGAGGAAATGCGCGCGTACCGTGGTTCGCTGACCGAGCCGGGCAAGAACAGCCCCTTCCGCGAGCGTTCTGTGGAAGAGAACCTGGACCTGTTCGCCCGCATGAAAGCCGGCGAGTTCCCGGACGGCGCCCGCTCCCTGCGCGCGAAGATCGACATGGCCTCGCCGAACATCAACCTGCGCGACCCGATCCTCTACCGCATCCGCCACGCCCATCACCACCAGACCGGCGACAAGTGGTGCATCTACCCCAGCTACGACTTCACCCACGGTCAGTCGGACGCCATCGAGGGTATTACCCACTCCATCTGCACCCTGGAGTTCGAGGATCACCGCCCGCTGTACGAGTGGTTCCTGGCCAACCTGCCGGTACCGGCCCAGCCGCGCCAGTACGAATTCGCGCGCCTGAACCTGAACTACACCATCACCAGCAAGCGCAAGCTCAAGCAACTGGTCGATGAAAACCACGTGCATGGCTGGGACGACCCGCGCATGTCGACGCTGTCCGGCTACCGCCGCCGCGGCTACACCCCTGCATCGATCCGTACCTTCTGCGACATGATCGGCGTGAACCGCGCCGGCGGCGTGGTGGACATCGGCATGCTGGAATTCGCCATCCGTGACGATCTGGATGCCAACGCTGGCCGCGCCATGTGCGTGCTCAAGCCGCTGAAAGTGGTCATCACCAACTATCCGGAAGGCCAGGTCGAGAACCTCGAGCTGCCGCGCCATCCGAAACAGGACATGGGCGTGCGCGTGCTGCCGTTCAGCCGCGAGATCTACATCGACGCCAGCGACTTCGAGGAAGTCCCGCCGGCCGGCTACAAGCGCCTGATCCCGGGTGGCGAAGTGCGCCTGCGCGGCAGCTACGTGATCCGCGCCGACGAAGCCATCAAGGACGCCGCCGGCAGCGTCGTCGAGCTGCGCTGCAGCTACGACGAGAACACCCTGGGCAAGAACCCGGAAGGCCGCAAGGTCAAGGGCGTGATCCACTGGGTGCCGGCCGCCGAGAGCGTCGAGTGCGAAGTGCGCCTGTACGACCGCCTGTTCCGCTCCGCCAACCCGGAGAAGTCGGAAGAGGGCGGCAGCTTCCTCGACAACATCAACCCGGACTCCCTGGTGGTGCTCAAGGGTTGCCGCGCCGAGCCGTCGCTGGCCAGCGCCACCGCCGAGGATCGCTTCCAGTTCGAGCGCGAAGGCTACTTCTGCGCGGATGCCAAGGATTCCAGGGCTGACGCCCTGGTATTCAACCGTACCGTGACCCTGCGCGATTCCTGGGGGCAGTAACGGATGGCTGACTTGCAGATATACAGCACGCTGTCCAAGACAAAGGACAGCTTCAAACCGCTGGTGGGCAACCAGGTGCGCATGTACGTGTGCGGCATGACCGTGTACGACTTCTGCCACATCGGCCATGCCCGCGTGATGGTGGCGTTCGACGTCATTGCGCGCTGGCTGCGCCATCGCGGCTATGACCTGACCTATGTGCGCAACATCACCGACATCGACGACAAGATCATCCGCCGCGCCCAGGAGAACGGTGAATCGTTCGAAGACCTGACCGCCCGCATGATCGCCGCGATGCATGAAGACGAGGCGCGCCTGTCGGTCCTGCGTCCGGACATCGAGCCGCGCGCCACCGGTCACATCGCCGGCATGCACGAGATGATCCAGACCTTGATCGACAAGGGTTACGCCTACGCGCCGGGTAATGGCGACGTCTACTACCGGGTCGGCAAGTTCGCCGGCTACGGCAAGCTGTCGCGCAAGAAGATCGAGGACCTGCGCATCGGTGCGCGGATCGAGGTCGACGAATCCAAGGAAGACCCGCTGGACTTCGTGCTCTGGAAGGGCGCCAAGCCGGGCGAGCCGAGCTGGGAGTCGCCCTGGGGCGCCGGGCGTCCGGGCTGGCACATCGAGTGCTCGGTAATGTCCACCTGCTGCCTGGGCGAGACCTTCGACATCCACGGCGGCGGCCCGGACCTGGTGTTCCCGCACCACGAGAACGAGATCGCCCAGAGCGAGGCGGCCACCGGCAAACTCTATGCGGCCAGCTGGATGCACGCCGGAGCGGTGCGCGTGGACGGCGAGAAGATGTCCAAGTCCCTGGGCAACTTCTTCACCATCCGCGAGGTGCTGGAGAAATACCACCCGGAAGTCGTGCGCTTCCTGCTGGTCTCCAGCCACTACCGCAGCCCGATCAACTACTCCGAAGACAACCTGAAGGAAGCCAAGGGCGCGCTGGAGCGTTTCTACACCGCGCTGCGTGGTCTGCCGCAGGTGGCTGCGGCGGGTGGCGAGGAGTTCGTCGAGCGCTTCGGCGCCGCGATGGACGACGACTTCGGTACGCCGGAAGCGGTTGCCGTGCTGTTCGAGATGGTCCGTGAGGTCAACCGCCTGCGCGAGAGCGAGCCGGCGGTCGCGGCTGCCCTGGCGGCACGTGTGCGTGAGCTGGGTGGGCTGATCGGTGTTCTGCAACTGGATGCCGACGAGTTTCTCCAGGCCGGCGCAGCCGGCAAGGTCGACGCGGCGCAGGTCGAGGCACTGATCCAGGCTCGTCTGGATGCCCGTGCGGCGAAGAACTGGGCCGAATCCGACCGTATCCGCGACGAGCTGACCGCTCTGGGCGTAGTGCTGGAAGACGGCAAGGGCGGCACTACCTGGCGCCTCGCCGAGTAACAGCTCCCCGGAAATGAAAAAGGCCGCTGATCAGCGGCCTTTTTCTTGCTCGTCGAAAACCTGTCAGGTGTGCAGGTGTTCGGCGGCGTACAGGGTGTTTTCCAGCAGGCAGGCGCGGGTCATCGGGCCGACACCGCCTGGAACCGGGGTGATCCAGCTGGCGCGCTCGGCGGCGACGTCGTATTCCACGTCGCCCACCAGCTTGCCGTCTTCCTGGCGGTTGATGCCCACGTCGATGACGATGGCGCCTTCCTTGATCCACTCGCCCTTGACCAGGCCCGGCTTGCCGGCGGCCACGACCACCAGGTCGGCGCGGCGTACGTGCTCGGCCAGGTCGCGGGTGAAGCGGTGGGTTACGGTGACGGTGCAGCCGCCCAGCAGCAGCTCCAGCGCCATGGGGCGGCCGACGATGTTCGATGCGCCCACTACCACTGCGTCCATGCCGTATAGGTCGACGCCGGTGCTCTGCAGCAGGGTCATGATGCCTTTCGGGGTGCAGGGACGCAGCAGCGGGATGCGTTGGGCCAGGCGGCCGATATTGAAGGGGTGGAAGCCGTCCACGTCCTTGTCCGGGCTGATGCGTTCCAGCAGCTGGGAGGCGTCGAGGTGGGCGGGGAGGGGGAGCTGGACGAGGATGCCGTCGATGGCCGGGTCGGCGTTCAGGCGGTCGATCAGTGCCAGCAGCTCTTCCTGGGTGGTGCTGGCGGGGAGGTCGTACGCCTGGGAGAGGAAGCCAACCTCTTCACAGTCCTTGCGCTTGTGCGCGACATAGACCTGAGAGGCGGGGTCGCTACCGACCAGGATCACAGCCAGGCCGGGGATGCGCAGTCCTTGCTGGCGGCGTTCATTGACGCGTTGGCCAATCTGCTGGCGGAGGCTGGCGGCGATCGCTTTGCCGTCGATCAGTTTTGCAGTCATGTCGGGGGGATAACCATTAAGGCGGGTGAAAAGAAGGCGCGCATTTTCGCATGCTGCCTCCATAAGGCAAAGGCGGGAGCCCCTGATTTGGCGTAACTCCTTTATCTCTTTGAACTTTTTTTAAAAAAGTTGTTGACGGGGTATGGCCTCATCGATAACATGCGCCCCGCTTGCCGAGCACAGCCTGAAACACGAAAGAGGCGGTGCCAACCGATTCGGTGGTTTCCACTGAGTCTGCTTAGCAAGGGTTGCCGCCACTAAAGCGCCCGTAGCTCAGCTGGATAGAGCATCCGCCTTCTAAGCGGATGGTCGCAGGTTCGAGTCCTGCCGGGTGCGCCAAGTGGCGTTCGGTACAAGCAAATGTAATATGGTGGGCGTAGCTCAGTTGGTAGAGCACAGGATTGTGGCTCCTGGTGTCGTGGGTTCGATTCCCATCGTCCACCCCATATTCCGAAGCGCCAGGCCCAGAGCCTGGCGTTTTCGTTTCTGCGGTACCCTGCGGACGTGGTGAAATTGGTAGACACGCCGGATTTAGGTTCCGGTGGCGCAAGCTGTGAGAGTTCGAGTCTCTCCGTCCGCACCATCTTCTTTCCATAAGCTCTCGCATCCGTGAATTTCCGCAGCTTCCGCTCAGGGTGACTTCTGCATTTCTAGCTACTAGAATGCTTGCCCTTGATTCTGGGAGCCGGAAGGACCGGCTTACGTCTGTGCCACGAGGAATATCCATGCAAGTTTCCGTTGAAAGCACCTCCGCTCTTGAGCGCCGCATGACCGTTGGCGTGCCGGCCGAGCGCATCGAGACCGAAGTCAACAAGCGTCTGCAGCAGACCGCTCGTCGCGCCAAGGTTCCTGGCTTCCGTCCCGGCAAGGTGCCGATGAGCGTGATCCGTCAGCGCTACGAAGCCGCCGCTCGTCAGGAAGCCCTCGGTGACCTGATCCAGGAGACCTTCTACGAAGCCGTGGTCGAGCAGAAGCTGAACCCGGCCGGTGCTCCTTCCGTCGAGCCGAAAGTGTTCGAGAAAGAGAAGGGCCTCGAGTACATCGCTACCTTCGAAGTCTTCCCCGAGTTCCAGGTTGCCGGTTTCGACGGCATCAAGGTCGAGCGCCTGCAGGCCGACGTGGCTGACGCCGATCTCGACAACATGCTGGAAATCCTGCGCAAGCAGAACACCCGCTTCGAAGCTGTTGACCGCGCCGCTCAGAACGACGACCAGGTGAACATCGACTTCGTTGGCAAGATCGACGGCGAAGCCTTCGCTGGTGGTTCCGCCAAGGGCACCCTGCTGGTGCTGGGCTCCGGCCGCATGATCCCGGGCTTCGAAGAAGGCCTGGTCGGCGCCAAGGCTGGTGAAGAGCGTGTTCTGAACGTGACCTTCCCCGAGGACTACCAGAACCTGGACCTGGCCGGCAAAGCCGCCGAGTTCACCGCTACCGTCAACAGCGTCGCCGAGCCGAAGCTGCCGGAACTGAACGAAGAGTTCTTCGCTCTGTTCGGCGTGAAGGAAAGCACCCTGGAAGGCTTCCGCACCGAAGTTCGCAAGAACATGGAGCGTGAACTGCGTCAGGCCATCAAGTCCAAGGTGAAGAACCAGGTGATGGAAGGTCTGGTCGAGACCAACCCGATCGAAGTTCCGAAAGCCCTGATCGGCAACGAAGTCAATCGTCTGCGCGTCCAGGCTGTCCAGCAGTTCGGTGGCAACATCAAGCCCGACCAACTGCCGGCCGAGCTGTTCGAAGAGCAGGCCAAGCGCCGCGTCGTACTGGGTCTGATCGTTGCCGAGCTGGTCAAGCAGCACGAGCTGAAGGCTGACGAAGCCCGCGTTCGCGAAATGATCGAAGAAATGGCTTCCGCTTATCAGGAGCCGGAACAAGTTGTTTCCTGGTACTACAAGAACGACCAGCAACTGAACGAAGTTCGTTCGGTTGTACTGGAAGAACAAGTTGTAGATACTGTCCTGCAGAAGGCCAATGTGACCGACAAGCAGGTATCCTACGAAGACGCGGTCAAGCCTGCAGAAGCTCCGCAAGCGGCCTGATCCAGCGCTTCTTCGTTCGATTGTCACAAGCCAGCCTTCGGGCTGGCTTGTGCGTCTATAGAGACATGACTTTTTATTAGGGAGTGATCGTCGGACATGCATAATCCTTATATGCCGCAAGTTCCGAACATTCAGGCCGCTGGTGGTCTGGTGCCGATGGTGGTGGAGCAGTCCGCCCGCGGTGAGCGTTCCTACGACATCTATTCGCGCCTGCTGAAGGAGCGGATCATCTTCCTGGTCGGCCAGGTCGAGGACTACATGGCCAACCTCGTGGTTGCCCAGTTGCTGTTCCTTGAAGCCGAGAATCCGGACAAGGACATCCACCTCTACATCAACTCCCCGGGTGGTTCCGTCACCGCTGGCATGTCGATCTACGACACCATGCAGTTCATCAAGCCCGACGTGTCCACCATCTGCGTGGGCCAGGCGTGCAGCATGGGTGCCCTGCTGCTGGCCGGCGGCGCCGCAGGCAAGCGCTACTGCCTGCCGCATTCGCGCATGATGATCCACCAGCCGCTGGGCGGCTTCCAGGGCCAGGCCTCGGACATCGAGATCCACGCCAAGGAAATCCTCTTCATCAAGGAGCGCCTGAACCAGGTGCTGGCACACCACACCGGCCAGCCGCTGGACGTCATCGCCCGCGATACCGACCGTGACCGCTTCATGAGCGGCGACGAGGCTGTCAAGTACGGTCTGATCGATCAGGTCTTCACTCAGCGTCCTTCCGCCAGCTGAGTCTCTCCGCTGTACCGCGGCCGGTAATCCGGCCGCTCGCGGGCTTGAAAATGCCTGCGAATGCCTTCATCTTGTCCTTCACGTATATCCCCGATTGGAACGATCGAATGACTGACACCCGCAACGGCGAGGACAACGGCAAGCTGCTGTATTGCTCCTTCTGCGGCAAGAGCCAGCACGAAGTGCGCAAGTTGATTGCCGGCCCCTCGGTCTTTATCTGCGACGAGTGCGTCGACCTGTGCAATGACATCATCCGTGAGGAGGTGCAGGAAGCACAGGCGGAGAGCAGTGCGCACAAGCTTCCGGCGCCGAAAGAGATCCGCACCATCCTCGATCAGTACGTGATCGGCCAGGAACGTGCCAAGAAAACCCTGGCAGTAGCGGTGTACAACCACTACAAGCGCCTGAACCAGCGTGAGCGCAAGGACGACGTCGAACTCGGCAAGAGCAACATCCTGCTGATCGGGCCGACCGGCTCGGGCAAGACCCTGCTCGCCGAGACCCTGGCGCGTCTGCTCAATGTTCCCTTCACCATCGCCGATGCCACCACCCTCACCGAGGCTGGCTACGTGGGCGAGGACGTCGAGAACATCATCCAGAAGCTGCTGCAGAAGTGTGATTACGATGTCGAGAAGGCCCAGATGGGCATCGTCTACATCGACGAAATCGACAAGATCTCGCGCAAATCCGACAACCCGTCGATCACCCGCGACGTGTCCGGCGAAGGCGTTCAGCAGGCTCTGCTGAAGCTGATCGAAGGCACCGTGGCTTCCGTACCGCCCCAGGGCGGCCGCAAGCACCCGCAGCAGGAATTCCTGCAGGTCGACACCCGCAACATCCTGTTCATCTGCGGTGGCGCGTTCGCTGGCCTGGAAAAGGTCATCCAGAACCGTTCCACCAAGGGCGGCATCGGCTTCAATGCCGAGGTTCGCAGCCAGGAAGCGGGCAAGAAGGTTGGCGAAGCGCTGCGTGAGGTCGAGCCGGAAGATCTGGTGAAATTCGGCCTGATCCCCGAGTTCGTCGGCCGTCTGCCGATCATCGCGACCCTCGACGAGCTGGACGAGCCTGCGCTGATGCAGATTCTGACCGAGCCGAAGAACGCGCTGACCAAGCAGTATGCCAAGCTCTTCGAAATGGAAGGCGTGGACCTCGAGTTCCGCCCGGACGCGCTCAAGGCTGTCGCCCGTCGCGCGCTGGAGCGCAAGACCGGCGCCCGTGGCCTGCGTTCGATCCTCGAAGGCATCCTGCTCGATACCATGTACGAGATCCCCTCGCAGAACGATGTCAGCAAGGTGGTGATCGACGAAAGCGTCATCGAGGGCTCCTCCCAGCCGCTGCTGATCTACGAGAACAGCGAGCAGCCGGCCAAGGCTGCACCTGACGCCTGAAACCAGAAGGGGCCCTAGGGCCCCTTTTTTCTTCCCATCTACCGCGCTTGTTTTTTCCCAGTCCTAACCCCATCTTAGGCCGAAGGGTCCAATCCCATCGTTTTGGCCAAGTGCCGCTGTAGAGCCGAATATCATGAAAACACTCGTCGAGTTGCCCCTGCTCCCCCTGCGTGACGTAGTGGTGTATCCGCACATGGTCATCCCGCTTTTCGTGGGACGAGAGAAATCCATCGAGGCCCTCGAGGCCGCCATGACCAGTGACAAGCAGATCCTGTTGCTGGCGCAGAAGAATCCGGCCGACGACGATCCGGGCGCTGACGGTCTGTACCGCATGGGCACCGTAGCCACCGTCCTGCAGCTGCTGAAACTGCCCGATGGCACCGTCAAGGTGCTGGTCGAAGGCGAGCAGCGCGGCCAGGTAGAGCGCTTCATCGACGAGGAAGCCTACTGCCGCGCGGAAGTTTCGATCATTGACGAGGCCACCGTCGGCGAGCGCGAATCCGAAGTCTTTACCCGCAGCCTGCTCAGCCAGTTCGAGCAGTACGTGCAGCTGGGCAAGAAAGTCCCGGCCGAAGTCCTGTCTTCGCTCAACAGCATCGATGAGCCGGGCCGTCTTGTAGACACCATGGCTGCCCACATGGCGCTGAAGATCGAACAGAAGCAGGAAATCCTCGAGATCACCGAGCTGTCCGCCCGCGTCGAGCACGTGCTGGCCATGCTGGATGCCGAGATCGACCTGCTGCAGGTCGAGAAGCGCATTCGTGGTCGCGTGAAGAAGCAGATGGAGCGCAGCCAGCGCGAGTACTACCTCAACGAGCAGATGAAGGCCATCCAGAAAGAACTGGGTGACATCGACGAAGGCCACAACGAAGTCGAGGAGCTGAAGAAGCGCATCGACGCCGCCGGCCTGACCAAGGAGGCCCTGGCCAAGGCCACTGCCGAGCTGAACAAGCTCAAGCAGATGTCGCCGATGTCCGCCGAGGCGACCGTGGTGCGTTCCTACATCGACTGGCTGGTGAATGTGCCGTGGAAGGCCGAAAGCAAGGTGCGCCACGACCTGGACAAGGCCGAGGATATCCTCGACGCGGACCACTATGGCCTGGAAGAGGTCAAGGAGCGCATCCTCGAGTATCTCGCCGTCCAGAAGCGCGTGAAGAAGCTCAAGGGCCCGGTGCTCTGCCTGGTCGGCCCGCCCGGCGTGGGCAAGACCTCGCTGGCCGAGTCCATCGCCCGCGCGACCAACCGCAAGTTCGTGCGCATGGCCCTGGGGGGCGTGCGTGACGAGGCCGAGATTCGCGGTCACCGTCGCACCTACATCGGTTCCATGCCCGGTCGTCTGATTCAGAAAATGACCAAGGTGGGCGTGCGCAACCCGCTGTTCCTGCTCGACGAGATCGACAAGATGGGTAGCGACATGCGCGGCGACCCCGCGTCGGCGCTGCTCGAAGTGCTCGATCCGGAGCAGAACCACAACTTCAACGACCACTACCTCGAAGTCGACTACGACCTCTCCGATGTGATGTTCCTCTGCACGGCGAACTCCATGAACATCCCGGCAGCCTTGCTGGACCGCATGGAGGTCATCCGCCTGCCGGGTTACACCGAGGACGAGAAGATCAACATCGCCTCGAAATATCTTGTGCCGAAACAGACTGCGGCCAATGGTCTCAAGAAGGGCGAGGTGGTCTTCGAGGAAGCGGCTACCCGTGACATCATCCGCTATTACACCCGCGAGGCCGGTGTCCGCAGCCTCGAGCGCCAGATCGCCAAGGTCTGCCGCAAGGCCGTCAAGGACGGCGGCAAGGCCAAGCGCATCGAAGCCGTGGTGACTCCGGATTCGCTGGAGAACTACCTGGGTGTGCGAAAGTTCCGCTACGGCCTGGCCGAGCAGCAGGACCAGATCGGCCAGGTTACTGGCCTGGCCTGGACCCAGGTGGGCGGCGAATTGCTGACCATCGAATCGGCAATGGTTCCCGGCAAGGGCGCATTGACCAAGACCGGCTCGCTGGGCGACGTCATGGCGGAGTCCATCACCGCCGCGCTGACCGTGGTTCGTAGTCGTTCGAAGAGCCTGGGCATCGCCCCGGACTTCCACGAAAAGCACGATATCCACATCCACGTGCCGGAAGGCGCGACGCCCAAGGACGGCCCTAGCGCGGGCATTGGCATGTGTACCGCACTGGTTTCGGCGATCACCCAGATCCCGGTCCGCGCGGACGTTGCCATGACCGGCGAGATCACCCTTCGGGGGCAGGTGCTGGCGATTGGCGGCCTGAAGGAAAAACTTCTGGCTGCGCACCGTGGTGGAATCAAGACGGTGATCATTCCCGAGGAAAACGTACGGGACCTTAGGGAAATTCCGGATAATATTAAGGCCGATCTCGTTATTAAACCGGTTAAATGGATTGACGAGGTCCTGCAAATTGCGCTGCAATACGCCCCGGAGCCCTTGCCCGATGCGGCTCCCGAGATGGTTGCAAAGGATGAGAAGCGCGAGTCTGATTCCAAGGAGCGAATCAGCACGCATTAGTTGGGGGGCTTTCTTGACACTGTTTTTGAGCCCTTGTTATAAAGCGGCACTTGCTTTGTCAGTTGGCAAACCAGCACCTGCTTTTGCTTACACCTAACACATAGAAACATACTCAACAGAAATAAGGGGACTTAGAGTGAACAAGTCGGAACTGATCGATGCTATCGCCGCATCTGCTGATATCCCGAAAGCTGTTGCCGGTCGCGCTCTGGACGCGGTGATCGAGTCCGTAACTGGCGCCCTGAAGGCTGGTGACTCCGTCGTACTGGTAGGCTTCGGCACCTTCGCTGTCAAAGAGCGCGCTGCTCGCACCGGTCGCAACCCGCAAACCGGCAAGCCGATCAAGATCGCTGCTGCTAAGATCCCGGGCTTCAAGGCCGGTAAAGCCCTCAAGGACGCTGTCAACTAAGCGTCTTTTTGGACTTGACCTGGACCGGTTCAACCTCGGTTGAATCGGTCACGGAGCGATGACCCGGCTGGCGTAGGTCGGTTGGAATCATCAGGGGTCACGGGCTCAATGCCCGCAAGCTCCACCAGTTACGAGAAGGCGCATCCTCGGATGCGCCTTTCTTATATCCGCCTTTTTTCCACGCCGCGCCGCCATTGACGGTGAGCCGTGGCCGCGTCGGGGGCCGCATGCTGCAAAACATCAGGGACAATTCCCAAGGCTGGATCACCAAGACCATCCTGGGCGTGATCGTTGTCCTCATGGCTTTGACCGGGTTCGATCAGATCATTCGCGCAACCCACCACGAGAACGTCGCTGCTCAGGTCAACGGTGAAGACATCGGTCTGCCGGAGCTGCAGCAGGCTGCGGACATGCAGCGTCGCCAGTTGATGCAGCGTCTGGGCAAGGACTTCGATTCGTCCATGCTTGACGACAAGCTGCTCAAGGACTCCGCGCTGAAGTCGCTCATCGAGCGCAAGCTGATTCTGCAGGCCGCCCAGAACGACAAGTTCGCCTTTTCCCAGCAGGCGCTGGATCAGTTGATCCTGTCGACCCCGGAATTCCAGGTGGACGGCAAGTTCAGCGCCGAGCGCTTCGACCAGGTCATCCGCCAGATGGGCTATGACCGCATGCAGTTCCGTCGCATGTTCGGCGAGGAAATGCTCATTGGTCAGCTACGCGCCGGTATCGCCGGTACTGGCTTCGTCACCGACGACGAGCTGAATGCCTTCGCCCGCCTGGAGAAGCAGACCCGCGACTTCGCCACCCTGACCCTGAAGGCCGACCCGGCCAAGAGCAAGGTCGAGGACAGTGAGATCAAGGCGTACTACGACGCCCACAGCACCGAGTTCATGACACCCGAACAGGTCACCATCGACTACGTCGAGCTGAAGAAGTCCGCCTTCTTCGACCAGGTCGAGGTGAAGAAAGAAGACCTCGATGCCCTCTATCAGAAGGAAATCGCCGGTCTGGCCGAGCAGCGCGACGCCGCGCACATCCTGATCGAGGTGAACGACAAGCAGAACGACCAGCAGGCCAAGGCCAAGATCGACGAGATCAAGGCACGCCTGGACAAGGGTGAAGACTTCGCCAAGCTGGCCAAGGAGCTGTCCAACGACACCGGCTCCGCCGCCAACGGTGGTGACCTCGGCTTCGCCGGTCGTGGCGTGTATGACCCGGCCTTCGAAGAGTCGCTGTATGCGCTGAAGAAGGGCGAAGTCTCTGCTCCGGTGAAGACCTCCTACGGCTGGCACCTGATCAAGCTGCTGGGCGTTGAAGCGCCGGAGGTTCCGACCTTCGACAGCCTGAAGGCCAAGCTGGAGCACGAAGCCAAGACCCAACTGGTCGAACAGCGCTTCGTCGATGCGACCAAGCAACTGGAAAGCTCTGCCTACGAAGCCTCCGATCTGGGCCAGCCGGCTCAGGACATGGGCCTGAAGGTGCAGACCAGCAAGCCGTTCGGCAAGGAAGGTGGTGAGGGCGTGACCGCCAACCGCCAGGTCATCCAGACCGCTTTCAGTCCCGAAGTGCTGGAAGAGGGTGCCAACAGCGGCGCCATCGAGCTGGACCCCGACACCGTGGTCGTGCTGCGCGTGAAAGAGCACCACAAACCTGAGCAGGAAACCCTGGAGCAGGTGAGTGCCGATATCCTCAAGCGCCTGCAGGTCGAGCACGCTGCCACCGATGTCAAGGCTCGTGGTGAAGCGCTGCTGGCAGGTCTGCGCGACGGCAAGATCCCGTTGACCCAGGCCCAGGAAGGCCAGGACTGGAAAGTCGTGGAAGCCGCTGCCCGCGGTCAGGAAGGCGTCGATCCGGTCGTGCTGCAGAGTGTGTTCCGCATGGCTCGTCCGGAAGGCGCCGGCAAGCCCAGCCTGGGCGGTGTCGCGCTGCAGAACGGCGACTTCGTGCTGGTCAAGCTCAGCGGTGTAAGTGAGCCGGATGCCAAGCCGACCGAGCAGGAGAAAGCGATGTACCAGCGCTTCCTCGCTTCGCGTAGCGGCCAGGACGATTTCTCCGCGTTCCGTCGCTACCTGCAGGATCAGGCGAAGATCGAGAAATTCGACGACGCCAAGAAGTGATCGGTATGGGCTGTCGACGACGGCCCTGACTCGGTCTTCTCAAAAAACGCCGTTTCCCGTGAGGGAAACGGCGTTTTTTTTGGTCCTGTGTTTTTGCTCGCGGGGTGCGATCCCGCTTCTCGGCGGCCTGGTGTATCTGCCTTTCTACCCGGGGGCGGAATTCAGAGATTCTTCTTCTGAGGGGCGGGGGGGTTTAGTACGTCGGTGCGGGAAACGTCACGCCGCTGAAAAGCTTCGTCTGACAGCCACGCCAGTGGGGTGAATTTTAAGATTTGGAGGTGACAGATTTCATAAGGAAGGAAACAGATACCCATGGAAAAGGTAGCTCTGACTCTCTTTTCTCCCCACGCAGGCCTGAAAGCATCGCCCAAGGTCGACGACACAGCGTCGGGTGAAGCGAAGGGCCAATACCACGAAGGCAGCAACGTCTTGCCCGACTTCGTCACCGCCCCGGGTGACGCCGAAGACGTGGTGCAGCTGCCGCCAACCCTGCATCACAGCGCTGTCGCCCGACAGTCGCTCCCGGGTTGCTCCAGAGCCTGTTTTCGAGTCACGCCGAATAGATAGTCGCGATGAGGCAGGCCCTGACCCCGCCTCAATGCCGCTGAGCACGGCGAACTCAACCGCAGACGACATCTTTTCGATTCCGATGACAGCGATGCGCCGACGGGGTACTTCGTGCCCTGGCAATGCTTTCGCTACTTCACTTTTCCTCGCCGTTGTCGGTGAGGTTTCCAGGAGAGCACCATGACTGAACCCAACTCCCTTACACCGCGCCAATTGGCCGTTGCCCAGACGGAATTGATCACTGCCCAATCCGAGCTGCTGCGGTCCGGTTCGCCGGACACCAATGGTGGAGAGGCTATCGTCCAGTCCACCTCGTCAGTACCGCCACAGCAGTCAGCAGTTCTGCAGGAGCAAGGACCGACCAGCTCTCCCGTCGCGGCCATGGCGCAAGACCATTTGGCAAGTGACGCCCAGATCACCGCTAAGGACGCCGGAATAACCACCCCCATGGTGCAGCCGGGTGTTGTCGTTGCCCCCCTGGGCAGCAGCCTCGGTGCCACACAGGAGTTGCCTGGCAAATCGGGCCTTGCCGTCGGTTCGAGTCCGAGCCTGCTGAGCAGTGAGATTTCCCAGACGACCAGCACCAGTGCGTCCCCCAAGTCCTTCGTTCTCGGGGCGACCCTGGGTGCACAAGCTGATCAGGCGAGTACGTTATCAGCGGTTGCCGCTCCGCAAAGCTATACCGTCGTGGTCGATGCCTCTGGAAGCATGGGCTTCATCGGCCTGAACTCGGTCAAAATGGCGCTGATGGAGATGGTGAGCGTCTCGTTGAGGTCCGGCTCCGCGGTGACCTTCAACTTGATCGAAATGAAAGACACCGCGAAAGATCTTGGCTCCTTCAAGTTCAGTAGCCCCGCGGACCCGGATTACAACAAGCTGCTCAATGTGATCAACGGCTTCATGGCGTCGGGGAATTCGAACTACGAAGCCAGTCTGAAGATGGCTCTGGCCAATCTGCAGAAGGAAGCGTCGGCCGGCATGGTGGAGAACAAGCAAGTGTTCTTCATCTCCAACGGTAGCGCCGCTCCTTATACGACCCATGTGCCCTCTGCCGCGACGCTCAAGGCCTGGCATGCCTTCATGGACAAGCCATCGGCGACCCATGAGCCAATTCCGGTGACGACATTCCGCATTGGTGCCGGTATCGGTGACTACTATCTGTCGCAGATCACCACCAGCGCGACCATCGAGGAGCCCTCGGCGCAGAAAATTGCTGAAACGATGCTGGGAACCGTCACTGCGCGGGATACCCAACTCATCGTTGACCCAGTGATGAGCGACAACGTCGTCAACCTGGCCGATTCAAAGGCCGCGCAGACCGTCAGTGGCAAAGTCGTGGGTATTTTCCAGGCCGGTGATGTGGTCAAGGTCGACCTGCATGGCACCCTCTACAGCACGACAGTGAACGCCAAGGGTGAATGGAGCGTGTCGGTGCCCGGAGGCGAGCTCGCCGCCGGCACCAGCATCCACGCTTCCATCGTGGCACACAGCAAGGCTGGCGCCGCCGGTACCATCACCCAGGATCATGCCTACAGTGTGGATCTCGTTGCACCTGCTGCACCGGATGCCTGGATTGATCCGGCCGCTGCCGGCGTAAACAAACCGACCATCGAAGGCAAGACCGAGCCGGGCGCGGTGGTCACCGTGTCCTTCCCGACTGGCGAAACGATCAATGTCACGGCGGACAAGAATGGCGATTGGACGGTTACCCCGGTCCAGGCCATGTCCGCAGGCAACAATGACATTATCCTGATCGCCAAGGACGCTGCTGGCAATCCGAGCTCCTCCAAGACTCTTCAAGTGCTTGTCGATGTACTGGCTCCCGACGTACCTGGTGTCGCCACCGTCATCGACCAGGACACCGCGCATCCGCTGATTTCAGGCGTGGGCGCCGAGAAGGACGTCATCATCCATGTCTTCAGCGGCGCAGCCCAGTTGGGTAGCGTTGTGGCTGACGAGGATGGCTCCTGGTCGTTCCAGGTGCCGGCCGCGATGGCTTTCTCCAATGGCGACCATTCGATCACACTCCGTGCGGAAGGCCCGACCGGTAAGCTCAGCGACTTGTCAGAGCCCCATACGATCACTATCTCGGCTGTCGAGCCGGGCGCCACCGAGCTCACTATCGCGACAGTTGCCGAGGATGACATCGTCAACCTGCCCGATTCGAAGGCGTCACAAGTCATTAGCGGCAAGGTCCGTGGCGTCTTCCAGGAGGGCGACCAGGTTACTTTCACGCTGAATGGCCACGACTACAGTGCCACCGTTGGTGCTGATGGAAAGTGGAGCGTCAGCGTGGCGGGAGGCGATCTGGTGGCCAATGATCTGCATGCGATCACCGCCACTGTCAGCGCGCATGGCGAAGCGGGCAAGGTCAACACCGTGACCGAGGTCCACGCCTACGAGGTGAACCTCGATACACCGGCCAAGCCGAGCATCGAGCAGGTCTATGACGGCCAGGGCAGCATCCAGGGCCCAGTCGCCAGCGGCGGCGCCACCGACGACGCGGCGCCGATCCTGTCGGGCAAGGCCGAAGCCGGTTCCACCGTGACCCTTTACGACAATGGCAGCAAGCTGGGCGCCACGACCGCCGACAAGGATGGCAAGTGGAGCTTCACGCCGGTGACGAACCTCAGCGAAGGCTCGCACGCCTTTACCGTTGAGGCGACCAACGCGATGGGCAACACCAGCGTCAAGTCCGACCCGTTCAACGTCATCTCCGACTACACCGGGCCCAACGCGAAATCGACCTTCCTGAGCATCGATGCCATCACTGGTGACGACTTCATCAGTGTCGGTGAGGCCAAGGCAAACGTGGCCATCAGCGGTAAGGTATCTGGTGACTTCACCGCCGGTGATCTGGTGTCCGTCACGGTCGATGGCACTCAGTACAACGCCAAGGTCGCGGCGGATGGCAGCTGGAGCACGAGCGTGCCCGGCAGCAAGCTGGTGGCTGATGCCAGCCAATCGATCGTGGCCACGCTGGTGGCGCACGATGCGGCGGGCAATGCGGGGACCATTACCGCCTTGCCCCATGGGTACACCGTGGAAGAGCCCGCGCTGGCGATCACCATCGACAGCATGAGCAAGGACTCTTCGACCGACCTGGCGCACTCCGTTGACTTCATCACTGCCGATGGTTCGGCAGGGCGCGGAATCTACGGCACTCTGAATAAAGAGTTGACCACTTTCCAGACGGTTCAGGTTTCCGTCGATAACGGCGTCACCTGGAGGGATGCGGTTGTCAGTGGCCTGAACTGGGTCGCCGTGGATACCCAAGCCCATAACGCTGGCTGGACCATCCAGGCTCGCGTTATCGGAAATGCATCGCCATCACCATCGCCGGAGACGGCATTTACTTCGCAGGATGTGACCTATCTCGCGCCTCAGGTCGCCGCTCCGACCATCACCGGTATTCCCGACAGCGTTGGTGGCTACACCGCGGCCAAGGCAGCAGATGGCAGCGACGTAAATGTCTCGCTGGCCAATACCGGCGCCAAGGCTGGTGATACCCTGCATATCGTCTGGGGTAACACCACCTACGATCAGATACTGACGGCGGCGGATGTGGTCAAGGGCAGTGTGACGGCCTCGGTTCCGGCGCAACAGACTGTACTGGAAGGTGCTGCCTACGATTTCGTTGTGAAGGCCCAGATCGTGACCCCCGAGGGGCAGGTCAGTGCACCCAGCAGTGCTGTCTCCGTGTCGGGTGCGGGAGTCATGAAGTCCTTCATCGAGTCGCTAAGAGAATATCCTGACTCACTCGATCAGGTGCGTATTAGCAACAACATGCAGGCCTTCGTCAGTGACGGGTTGTTGTTGAGTTCAGGCACCGCAGTAGTCGACTTCGTTGAGACGACCAAGTCCCTGAGTGTGCGCCTCAACAGTACCCTTGCGGGCAGCCATAGTGTCTTCATCTCCGTCTACAGCACGAATGGTGCGGCTCTGTGGACCGGTACGTACAACATAACCCAGTACTACAACACTTTCAGCTATGCCGCCACAGATGCCTGGAAGATCGGAAGGTTGGAAATCCGTAGTATCGACGGGCCAGTGGTGCTCAGCAATCTCAAGTTCACCCAGGAGGTTCACAGCACAGCGCCTGATACCGGCCAGACGGTTATCGACCACAATTGGGAAACTTACTTTTCCGAGAGCAGTGCGGCAAAGGTCGTCTCGATGACGGTCGACCCGACCGCCTACTTTGCTCAGGATTCGGCTCATGTGCTGGGTGGCGCAGGGCTCGATACGCTGAAACTGACCGGCACGGGTCAGGTCCTGGACTTGCGCGGTCTGGCCGGTGAGAGCGGCGAAGGGAAGATCAGCAGCATCGAGAAGTTCGACATTACCGGCACCGGCAACAACACGTTGAAGATTTCCCTCAACGAAGTGCTGCATCTGGGCGAAACGAACATGTTCCGCACCGATGGCAAGATCCAGGTGATGGTCGACGGCAATGCCGGCGACAAGGTGGAACTGTTCGGCCTGGAAGGGCACGGCAAAGGTATTGGCAGTTGGCAGAACAGCGGCACCGCCACTATCGGCGGCGTGGTCTATCAGGTCTACAGCTACAGCGCTCTGGACGCGGAAATCTTCATCAAGCTGGGCGTGACCACGACTGTCGTTGAGGATGTCCCGGATGCAGATACCACGCAGCTGAGCATCTTCAGCGTCACGGGCGATGACTTCGTCAATCTGGCCGAATCGAAGGCCGAACAAACCGTTACCGGTAAGGCAAGTGGCATTTTCCAGGCCGGCGATGTGGTCAAGTTCGCGCTGAATGGCGTCACCTATAGCACCGCCGTGAACGCCAAGGGCGAGTGGAGCGTCAAGGTGGCCGGTGCCGACCTGGCGGCCGCCAACAACATTCACGCCACCCTGGTGGCCCACAATGCCAACGGCATTGCCGGCAATATCGTGGCCGACCATGGCTACGTCGTGGACCTCACCCCACCGGGGGCACCACAGGTCTCGCTCGACCCGGCTTTCGACTCCGGGATCAAGGGAGACGGCATCACCAATGTCACTAAGCCGACCATCGAGGGTAGGACCGAGCCTGGCGCCAGCGTCAGTGTCCAGTTCCCGACCGGCGAAACGCTCACTGTCCTGGCGGACGAGAACGGTGATTGGAAGGTCACTCCGGCCCTGGCACTGCCGGAAGGCCCCAATACCATCAGCATCGTTGCCACCGATCCGGCGGGTAACGCCAGTGCGCCAACGGTCGTACAACTGACCGTTGATACCCAGACCGATGTCCCGGTCATCGAACAGATCGCGGATGGCAGCGATCCCGCGCATCAGGTCGAGGTGCCCAGGAATGGTTCGAGCGAGGACGCCACGCCGGTGATTTCCGGAAGTGGTGCCGAGAAGGGCGCCGTTATCCACATTTTCGACCGCGTCGACGGCAAGCAAACCGAGCTGGGCAGTACCGTGGCCAAGACGGATGGCACCTGGTCGTTCGAAGTGCCGGCCGACAAGGCCCTGAGTGATGGCGATCACCAGCTCACCGTGCAGGCGCAGGACCCGGCTGGCAACCTGAGCGCCCTGTCCGAACCTTACCCGATTACCCTTTCGCACCTGGCGCCGGGCGCCACCGCGCTCACTATCGCGACGGTCGCCGGGGATGACATCGTCAACCTGCCCGAGTCGAAGGCGTCACAAGTCATTAGCGGCAAGGTCCGTGGCGTCTTCCAGGAGGGCGACCAGGTTACTTTCACGCTGAATGGCCACGACTACAGTGCCACCATTGGTGCTGATGGAAAGTGGAGCGTCAGCGTGGCGGGAGGCGATCTGGTGGCCAATGATCTGCATGCGATCACCGCCACTGTCAGCGCGCATGGCGAAGCGGGCAAGGTCAACACCGTGACCGAGGTCCACGCCTACGAGGTGAACCTCGATACACCGGCCAAGCCGAGCATCGAGCAGGTCTATGACGGCCAGGGCAGCATCCAGGGCCCAGTCGCCAGCGGCGGCGCCACCGACGACGCGGCGCCGATCCTGTCGGGCAAGGCCGAAGCCGGTTCCACCGTGACCCTTTACGACAATGGCAGCAAGCTGGGCGCCACGACCGCCGACAAGGATGGCAAGTGGAGCTTCACGCCGGTGACGAACCTCAGCGAAGGCTCGCACGCCTTTACCGTTGAGGCGACCAACGCGATGGGCAACACCAGCGTCAAGTCCGACCCGTTCAACGTCATCTCCGACTACACCGGGCCCAACGCGAAATCGACCTTCCTGAGCATCGATGCCATCACTGGTGACGACTTCATCAGTGTCGGTGAGGCCAAGGCAAACGTGGCCATCAGCGGTAAGGTATCTGGTGACTTCACCGCCGGTGATCTGGTGTCCGTCACGGTCGATGGCACTCAGTACAACGCCAAGGTCGCGGCGGATGGCAGCTGGAGCACGAGCGTGCCCGGCAGCAAGCTGGTGGCTGATGCCAGCCAATCGATTGTGGCCACGCTGGTGGCACACGATGCGGCGGGCAATGCGGGGACCATTACCACCTTGCCCCATAGGTACACCGTGGAAGAGCCCGAGCTGGTGATTACCATCGACAGCATGAGCAAGGACTCCTCGACCGACCTGGCGCACTCCGTCGACTTCATCACTGCCGATGGTACAGCGGGGCGTGGGGTCTACGGCTCTCTGAGCAAGGAGTTGCTCGAATACGAGACAGTTCAGGTGTCCTTCGACAAAGGCGCCACCTGGACGAATGCCGTCGTCAGTGGTCAGAACTGGGTCGCCGTGGATACCAAGGCCCATAGCGCCAACTGGACCATCCAGGCTCGTGTTATCGCCAATATCTCGCCACCATTGGAGTCGGCTTTCGCCTCGCAGGATGTGACCTACCTGGCTCCGCAGGTCGCTTCCCCGACCATCACCGGTATCCCGGACAGCATTGGTGGGTACACGCTGGCCAAGGCCGCCGATGGCAGTGACGTGAACGTCTCGCTGGCCAATACTGGCGCCAAGGCCGGCGACACGGTGCATATCATCTGGGGCAACACCACCTACGACCAGGTACTGACCGCGGCCGATATCGCCAATGGCAGCGTCACGGCCAACGTACCGGCCGTTCAGACCTTGTCCCAGGGCGTTTCCTACAGCTTCGGGGTGACGGCGCAGATCGTGACCGACGAGGGGCAGATCAGTAACCCCAGCTCCGTCTTCGCGCTCAACCAGACCCGTACCGAGATCCATTACGAGACTCGTTACAGGACCGAGACGCAGACGCAAACCAAGAGCGTCACGTACCTCGACAACTTTGACAGCGAGGTTGGCTATAGCGGAAGTTTCTACAGCAGAACGGGCCACTTCACCGTCAATTCCTTCGGCATCGTGAAAGTTATACTCCCCGGCGGCAAGGGCCATGGCGGTGGTCTGTATATCGGCGGCATCACAGACCCGAATGCCAGCGGCAAGAGTGCGGCAATCTTCACCTTCGACAATCCGGTGACGTCCTTCTCTTATGATTACTGGGGCACCGAGAACATCGGGAGCAACGGCTCGCTGGTTCAGGTTTTCGACAGTAGCTACAGGCTGATCTACAGCTATAACAACCATGGGCCTTATGGGCTGGTGAATAACTTCAGCTATAGCGCGCCCTCGGGCACCACCATCGGCAAGGTGATGGTGTACAGCGACATGTTTGGCCTGCCGATCGATAACTTCACCACAACGCAACAGGTCACGACGACCGTGCAGGTGCAGGTGCCGTACTTGGTCCCGGTTGAAGTCACCGTTACGGCACCCTGGCAGGCGCCGAACCAGAAGCTCATCGACCATCCCTGGGAGTCCTACTTCTCCGACAGCATTAGCTCGTCGGCGAGCGATGTCATCTCCATGTCGATTGATCCGACGGCCTACTTCAAGCAGAGCTCGGCGCATGTCCATGGCGGCAACCACATGGATACGCTGAAGCTCACCGGCAAGGATCAGGTCCTGGACCTGCGCGGTCTGACCGGTGAGAGCGGCGAAGGCAAGATCAGCAGCATCGAGAAGTTCGACATCACCGGCATCGGCAACAACACGTTGAAGATTTCCCTCAACGAAGTGCTGCACCTGGGCGAAACGGACATGTTCCGTAAAGACGGCAAGGTGCAGGTGATGGTTGACGGCAATGCCGGCGACATCGTCGAGCTGTACGGCCTGGAAGGGCATGGCGCGGGCATCGGCGGCTGGCAGAACAGCGGCACCGCCACCATTGGCGGCGTGGTCTATCAGGTCTACAGCTACAACGCGCTGGATGCGGAAATCTTCATCAAGCAGGGCGTGACCACCAGCATCACGATCAGTGCCGAAGGTGGTGGCGCCGGCAGCATCGATGCCATGACCAAGGACACCGGCGTCCTGACCGACTTCATCACTGAGGACGGCTTGGCCGGTCGTCTGGTAACGGGCAAGCTTTCCGGCGCCCTGGCCAGCGGCAGCTATCTCGAGGCCTCCTCGGACAATGGCGCCAGCTGGAGCAAGGTTACGGCAATCTCGGGCTCGGAGTGGGCCTTCGTCGACAAGATCGCGCATACCTCCGACTGGAACGTTCAGTTGCGGGTCAGCGATGGCACTGGTCTGAGCGCCAACCTGGCCAGCCAGAAGGTGGCCCTGGCGGATATCGCCAAGGCCCCGACGATCCTCAGCATCCCCAAGGCAGATGACGGGTTGCTGACTGCGAGCGAGGCCTACAGCGGTGTCGACATGGTGGTGTCCCTGGCCGACACCGGCGCCAAGGCAGGCGATATCGTTCACGTGCAGTGGGGCGTGGGGCTGTATGACCAGGCACTGACCGCGGCGAACATCACCGCCGGCCAGGTCACCGTCAAGGTACCTTCCGCCGTGGCGTACAGCGAACAGGGCGTCGCTTACAACTTCAACGTGAGCGCGTCTATCGTTTCCAACGGCGTGGCTGGGGCCAGTTCGCAGCCCTACGCGATCGTGGGCGGCGGCTTTGCCACCAAGGCGATCAGCGATGCGGCCTTCACGGCCGGAGCGGTGTCGAGCAACGTCTATACCGGCAATGACTTCTCGGTGAGCACCAGCGGCACCAGCATGGCCAAGACTGCGGCGCTAGCCAACAAGCAGATGGCGGGCCTGACGCTCGGCGACGCGAGCAACGCCAATGCCGCCGTCACCCTGAACCAGCCGGCGACCAAGTTCGCGATGTACCTGTCGGGCGCTGCGCTGGCCAAGACGGGCGCCACGGTCTATGTCTACGGCGTGGATGGCAAGGAGCTTGCCCACGAGACGCTGACCACTCCGTATTACTACAAGTACTACACCTACACGGCGACGGCGGGTGTGGAAGTGGGCAGCTTCAAGGTGGTGGCCGGCAGCGACAGCGTGACGCTGAGCAGCTTCAGCTTCACCGAGGCCCTGCATGTGAGTGATACCCGGGCGCAGACCATCGACCATGCGACGGACAGCTACTACGGCACCGCTGGCGACGACGTGGCGCTGCTCAAGTACGCTGCCAGCAGCTACCTGGCCTACACCGGCAACACCGGCATCCATGGTGGCGACGGCGTCGATACCCTGAAGGTGGAGAACTACAACCAGGTGCTGGACCTGACCCTGGCCACCTCCAAGGGCAAGGTCAGCAGCATGGAAATCATCGATCTCACCAGCACCAACGCCTCTTATGGCAACACGCTGAAGCTGTCCGTGCAGGACGTGCTGGAGAACGGTCAGACCGACCTGTTCCACGGCACCGACAAGCACACGGTGCAGATGATGGTGAAGGGCAACGCCAAGAGCGTGGTGAACCTTGATGACCTGCTGGGCGCCAAGGGGCCGGACTACGGCGACTGGGCCAACAACGGATCGATCAACGTTGGTGGCACGACATACAACGTCTATCAGCACTCCGGCCTGGACGCCGAGTTGCTGGTGCAACAGGCGGTGAAGGTCAACCTGGTGTGAGCCGAATCGGGCATTGATCCTTTTTTGCCCGAGATTGCAGAACGCTCCGGGTGGAATATCCATCCGGAGCTCTTCCTCTAACAATCCTCAAAAAAGGCCGCATCAGCGGCCTTCTTTTTTGCGGCGGTCTATCGATGCATTGGGCGGGTGGACGATTCGCCCGAGTTTTTCATCGGTACGCCAGTTATCAGTCAGTCCTGAAGGAGATTTCCTTTTATCCAGGAAGAGGTGGGTAATTCTTCCCTGGATGTTTGTGAGACGCGGCCCCGGCAGCGGGATGGTGCTTGCCAGGTCTTGGGAAAGTTCAGAGAAAAAGGCGGGGCAGGCTGACAGATGACTGTGCTCGGAAGGACGCAGAATAAACGGCGCTGCCGGCCAGCGCTCATCGTCATCAAGGAGGAGGCAGTCAGTCTGTCGCCATGAATATTTATGCATATGGACCTGCAGCAGTAGGTCAGGAGACCGGGATGAAGCTGTTTTCCAAACCCAACCGTTGCCACTTTCATCTGGATCGCCAGCGGGTTACCCCGGTCAAGACTCGGATTTCCGTCAGTCTACTGGCCTTGCTGCCGTTCTTTGCATCTGCCGGCGCATGGGCGGCCTGCGATACGACCATACAGCCAATGTTCACCTTTACACTGCCCGGATTCGATGCCGCCATCGATACCAACGTCCCCGACGGGACGGATTTATTTACCAAGTCCGTTCCCCTCAGCACTGTTGCAGGCGACATCACGGGTTGTGATGGTGTGCAGCAGGTCCACCGGGGAAGTACACCGCAGATAGGAGCGGTAGGAGCGCAGGCGATCTACTCAACTGGCATCGCCGGCCTCGGAATGAAGTTCCAATATACGGGCTCCAATAAGTCCACATTCCCTTATTATTTCAATACGCCCGGTGATCCGAGCCACGTTAACCCGACTGCTAACCTGACCATCACCTTTGTCAAGACAGGGCCGATCGCCGACGGTGGCACTATCAACGGTGAGGTCGCGGGCTGGTGGGTACCCAGCCAGGGAAAGCAACTGGCGACTATCGTCATCAGCGGTTCGATTCCGATCAAACCGACCAACCCGACCTGCGCCATCAGTGCATTTTCGCAATCCGTCAAACTTGACCCGATTTCCATGGGGGCTTTCGGGGCGATCGGCGACGCGGCAGGCAAGGCGACAAACTTCAGCGTCGACCTCAACTGCAAGGCGGGCACTGGTACGGGAGGGGCCAGCAAGATGTACATCACCCTCTCGGATGCCAACAACACCGGTAACATCACCGATGTTTTGTCGCTCGCGTCCGGCTCGACCGCCAAGGGGGTGGGGCTGCGGGTGTTCAAGGCTGATGGGAGCGCAGTGCGGTTCGGCCCGGACTCCAGCACCGTTGGAACACTGAACCAGTGGTATGTCACAACGGTAACCGGCACAACGACCGTCAGTATTCCCTTGTCGGTCCGGTACGTGAGAACGGGGACGGTATCGCCTGGAACCGTAGCGAGCATTGCCACCGTGACGATGGCGTACAACTGACGGGCTCAGTCAAAGGCCCCTGAAAAGGGGCCTTCTTGGTTGCCTGTCCGGAAGACTTAGTCCGTGTCCAGCGGGCCCATGGCCGTGGTGTTGAAGCCACCGTCGACGTAAAGGATCTCGCCGCTGATGCCACTGGCCAGGTCCGAGCAGAGGAAGGCGCCAGCGTTGCCGACTTCCTCGATGGTCACGTTGCGCCGCAGCGGCGTCTGGCGTTCGTTGGCGGCGAGCATCTTGCGGAAGCTCTTGATGCCCGAGGCGGCGAGGGTGCGGATCGGGCCGGCGGAGATTGCATTGACCCGGGTGCCTTCCGGGCCGAGGCTGCTGGCCAGGTAGCGCACGCCGGCTTCCAGGCTGGCCTTGGCCATGCCCATCACGTTGTAGTTGGGCATCGTGCGTTCGGCGCCCAGGTAGGAGAGCGTCAGCAGGCAGCCGTTGCGGCCCTGCATCAGTTCGCGGCCGGCCTTGGCCAGGGCGACGAAGCTGTAGGCGCTGATGTCGTGGGCGATGCGGAAGCCATCGCGGGTGGTGACTTCGGTGAAGTCGCCGTCGAGCTGGTCGCCCGGTGCGAACCCCACCGAGTGGACGATGCAGTCCAGGCCGTCCCACTGCTTTGCCAATGCGGCGAACACGGCTTCGATGTCAGCATCGCTGGCCACGTCGCAGGGGAAGCACAGCTCGGCGCTGGAGCCCCAGCCGGCGGCGAATTCCTCGACGCGGCTCTTGAGCTTGTCGTTCTGGTAGGTGAAGGCGAGCTCGGCGCCTTCGCGGTGCATCGCCGCGGCGATGCCGGAGGCGATGGACAGCTTGCTGGCGACACCGACGATCAGTACGCGTTTACCGGCGAGAAACCCCATGTCATTGCTTCCTTGTCTGCTGCTGGCTCAGGCTTGCGTCGGTACCATGAAGGCTGCTTCCAGCAGTTGCTGTGTGTAGGCATGTTGCGGCGCGGCGAAGACTTCCTCGGCCATGCCCTGTTCGACCACCTTGCCGTGGCGGATCACCATCAGTTGGTGGCTGAGGGCTTTCACCACCGCCAGGTCGTGGCTGATGAACAGGTAGGTCAGGTTGTACTTGGCTTGCAGCCCGCGCAGCAGTTCGACGACCTGGCGCTGCACGGTGCGGTCCAGTGCCGAGGTCGGTTCGTCCAGCAGGATCAGCGCCGGCTTGAGCACCAGCGCGCGGGCGATGGCGATGCGTTGCCGCTGGCCCCCGGAAAACTCGTGGGGGTAGCGGTGGCGGGTGTCGGGGTCGAGTCCGACTTCCTTGAGCGCCTCGATGATCGCCTGCTCGCGCTCCTCGGGCGTGCCCATGCCATGTATTTCCAGGCCTTCGCCAACGATCTGGCCCACCGACATGCGTGGGCTGAGACTGCCGAACGGGTCCTGGAAGACTACCTGCATCTCGCGCCGTAGCGGCCTGACTTCCGCCTGGTTCATGCTTTCGATGGCCTGGCCCTCGAAGCGGATGCCGCCCTGGCTGTTGATCAGCCGGAGGATGGCCAGGCCCAGGGTCGATTTGCCCGAGCCGCTCTCGCCGACGATGCCCAGGGTCTGGCCACGCGGCAGGCTGAAGTCGATGCCGTCCACCGCCTTGACGTGGTCGACGGTCTTGCGGAACACGCCTTTCTTGATCGGGAACCACACGCGCAGGTCGTCGACCTCCAGCAGCGGCGCACCGGGCTCGTTCTGCGCGGGCTTGCCGCTGGGCTCGGCACCGAGCAATTCGCGCGTGTAGGGGTGCTGTGGGGCCGCGAAGAGGGTGTCGCAATCGGCCTGCTCGACGATGCAGCCGCGTTTCATCACGCAGACGCGATGGGCGATGCGCCGCACCAGGTTGAGGTCGTGGGTGATCAGCAGCATGGCCATGCCCAGGCGCTGCTGCAGGTCACGCAGCAGGTCGAGGATCTTCAGCTGCACGGTGACATCCAGCGCCGTGGTCGGTTCGTCGGCGATCAGCAGCTCCGGCTCGCAGGCCAGGGCCATGGCGATCATCACCCGTTGTCGCTGGCCGCCGGAGAGCTCGTGCGGGTAGGCCTTGAGTCGGCTGGCGGGATTGGGGATGCCGACCAGGTCGAGCAGCTCCAGCGTACGGGCACGGGCCTGATTGCCGTTCATGCCCTTGTGCAGCGCGAGCACTTCGCCGATCTGCTTCTCGATGGTGTGCAGCGGGTTCAGTGAGGTCATGGGTTCCTGGAACACCATGGCGATGCGGTTGCCGCGGATGCCGCGCAACTTGCGCTCGGGCAGCTTGAGCAGGTCCTTGCCGGCGTACTGGATGCTGCCGGAGGGATGGCTGGCGGTGGGGTAGGGCAGCAGGCGCAGGATGGAATGCGCGGTGACCGACTTGCCCGAGCCGCTTTCGCCCACCAGCGCCAGGGTCTCGCCCTTGCGGATGTCGAAGCTGATGTGTTCTACCGCGCGCACCTGTTCGTCGCCGCAGAGGAAGTCGACGGACAGGTCGCGGACCTCGATGAGGTTTTCGTTCTGGTTCATGTCACTTCCTCGGGTCGAAGGCATCGCGGGCGGCTTCGCCGATGAACACCAGCAGGCTCAGCATCACGGCCAGCACCACGAAGGCGGTGATGCCCAGCCAGGGCGCCTGCAGGTTGGACTTGCCCTGGGCGACCAGCTCGCCCAGTGACGGCGCACCGGCGGGCAGGCCGAAGCCCAGGAAGTCCAGGGAGGTCAGGGTGCCGATCGCGCCGGTGAGGATGAAGGGCATGAAGGTCAGGGTGGAGATCATCGCGTTGGGCAGGATGTGGCGGAACATGATCGCTCCGTTGCGCATGCCCAGGGCGCGCGCTGCACGCACGTATTCCAGGTTGCGGCCGCGGAGGAACTCGGCGCGCACCACGTCCACCAGGCTCATCCAGGAGAACAGCAACATGATGCCCAGCAGCCACCAGAAGCCCGGCTGCACGAAGCTGGCGAGGATGATCAGCAGGTAGAGCACCGGCAGGCCCGACCATATCTCCAGGAAGCGCTGGCCGAGCAGGTCGATCCAGCCGCCGTAGAAACCCTGCAATGCACCCACGGCGACACCGAGGATGGAGCTGAGCACGGTGAGGATCAGGGCGAACAGCACCGACACGCGGAAGCCGTAGATCACCCGCGCCATCACATCGCGCGCCTGGTCGTCGGTGCCTAGCCAGTTTTCCGCGGTGGGCGCCGAGGGCGCCGGCACCCGCAGGTCGTAGTTGATGGTGTCGTAGCTGTAGGCGATCGGCGGCCAGAGTATCCAGCCGTCCTTCTGCGCGATCTGTTCGCGCATGTACGGGCTCTTGTAGTTCGCCTCCATGGGGAACTCGCCGCCGAAGGCGGTTTCCGGGTAGCGCTTGACCACCGGGAAATACCACTCGCCGTCGTAGCGGATCGCCAGGGGCTTGTCGTTGGCGATCAGCTCGGCACCCAGGCTGAGGATGAACAGCGTGAGGAACAGCCAGAGTGACCACCAGCCGCGCTTGTTGGCCTTGAAGCGCGCCCAGCGGCGCTGATTGATGGGAGACAGGCGCATCGGATTACTCCCGGTTCTCGAAGTCGATGCGCGGATCGACCAGCGTGTAGAGGACGTCGCTGACCAGCTTCATGATCAGGCCGAACAGGGTGAAGATGAACAGCGTGCCGAACACCACCGGGTAATCGCGGTTCAGCGCTGCCTCGAAGCTGAGCAGGCCCAGGCCGTCGAGGGAGAAGATCACCTCGATCAGCAGCGAGCCGGTGAAGAAGATGCCCAGCAGGGCCGAGGGCAGCCCCGCGATGATCAGCAGCATGGCGTTGCGGAACACGTGGCCGTAGAGCACGCGGCGCTCGGTCAGGCCCTTGGCGCGGGCGGTGACCACGTACTGCTTGCCGATCTCGTCGAGGAAGCTGTTCTTGGTCAGCAGGGTGATGGTGGCGAAGTTGCCGATCACCAGCGCGGTGATGGGCAGCGCGAGGTGCCAGAAGTAGTCGCGGACCTTGCCGCCCCAGGTCAGCTCGTCGAAGTTGTTGGAGGTCAGTCCGCGCAAGGGGAACCAGTCCCAGTAGCTGCCGCCGGCGAACAGCACCACCAGCAGGATGGCGAAGAGGAAGGCGGGGATGGCGTAGCCGACGATGATCGCCGAGCTGGTCCAGACGTCGAAGTGGCTGCCGTGGCGCACCGCCTTGGCGATGCCCAGCGGGATCGACACCAGGTACATGATCAATGTGCTCCACAACCCGAGGGAGATGGACACCGGCAGCTTCTCGACGATCAGGTCGGTGACCTTGGCGTCGCGGAAGAAGCTCTGGCCGAAGTCCAGGTGCACGTAGTTCTTGAGCATGATCCAGAAGCGCTCGGGCGCCGGCTTGTCGAAGCCGTACATGCGCTCGATTTCCTTCACCAGTTCCGGGTCCAGGCCCTGGGCGCCGCGGTAGTGCGTGCCGGCGGAGGCGACTTCACCACCGCCGCCGGAAATGCGCCCGGTGGCACCGCCGCTGGCGGCGTCGAAGCCTTCCAGCTTGGCGATCATCTGCTCCACCGGGCCGCCGGGGGCGGCCTGGATGATGATGAAGTTGATCAGCAGGATGCCGAACAGGGTGGGGATGATCAGCAGCAGGCGCCGCAGGATGTAGGCCAGCATCAGTGGGTCCCTTGGGCGACGGTGCCGTCAGCCGGCGTTTCGCTCGCGGCCTTGGCATCCGTCTTGGTCGGTACGGCCTTGTCGCGGGCCTGCCACCAGGTCTGCAGCGCGTAGCTGTAGGGCGGCAGTTTTTCCGGGTGGGCGATGCGGTTCCAGTAGGCGATGCGCCAATTGCCCAGGTACCAGTTGGGCACCACGTAGTGGCCCCAGAGCAGCGCGCGGTCGAGGGCTCGGGCGTGGCGCACCAGGCTTTCGCGGGAGCCGGCGTTGATCAGGCCTTCCACCAGAGCGTCGATGCCTGGATCGCGCAGGCCGATGAAATTGCGACTACCGGGCTTGTCGGCGCTGCTGGAATGCCAGAACTCGCGCTGTTCGTTACCGGGCGAGCTGGACTGCGGCCAACTGCTGACGATCATGTCGTAGTCGCGCGAGCGCAGGCGGTTGATGTATTGCGAGACGTCGACGCGGCGCAGCTGCATGTCGATGCCCAGCTCCGCGAGGTTGCGCTTGAAGGGCAGCAGCACGCGCTCGAAGTCCGCCTGGGCGAGCATGAACTCGAAGCTCAGCTGCTTGCCGTCGGGGCCGACCATCTTGTCGTTCTCGATCTTGTAGCCGGCCTCCAGCAGCAACTGGTAGGCCTTGCGCTTCTGCTCGCGGATGATGCCGCTGCCGTCGCTGGTGGGCGGCACGTAGACCTGGGTGAAGACCTCTGGCGGCAGCTTTTCGCGCAGCGGCTCGAGAATCTTCAGCTCCTCGGCGTCGGGCAGTTCCTTGGCGGCCATCTCGGAGTTCTCGAAGTAGCTGCCGTCACGCAGGTAGGAGCCGAAGAACAGCTGCTTGTTGGTCCACTCGAAGTCGAACAGGTTGGTGATCGCTTCACGCACGCGCGGGTCCTGGAACACCGGGCGGCGGATGTTGAAGGCATAAGCCTGCATGCCCCACGGGTTGCCGTTCACCGGCTCCTCGCGGACGATGCGGCCGTCGCGTACGGCGGGCGAGTCGTAGGCGGTCGCCCAGTTCTTCGCGATGCGCTCGTCGTTGAAGTCGAACTGCCCGGCCTTGAAGGCTTCCAGGGCGACGGTGAGGTCGCGGTAGGACTCCACCACCACGGCGTCGAAGTTGTTGAAGCCGCGGTTCACCGGCAGCTTGTCGCCCCACCAGTCCTTGACCTTCTCGTAGCGGATCGAACGGCCGGCCTCGACCTTGGCGATGCGGTACGGGCCGCTGCCCAGTGGTGGCTCCATGTTGGTCTTGTTGAAATCGCGGCTGGCCCACCAGTGCTTGGGCAGGATCGACAGCTGGCCGAGGATCAGCGGCAGCTCGCGGTTGTCGCCGTGCTTGAAGTCGAAGCGTACGCGCAGCTTGTCTTCGGCCACCACCTTGTCGACGTCCGCGTAGTAGTTGCGGTACATCGGGTCGCCGTCCTTCATCAGCGTCTCGAAGGTGAACACCACGTCTTCGGCAGTGACCGGCGTGCCGTCCTGGAAGCGCGCCTCGGGGCGCAGGTAGTAGCGGACGAAGCGGTGCTCCGGGTCCTTCTCGATCTTCTCGGCGAGCAGGCCGTACTCGGTGAAGGGCTCGTCGAGGGAGTGGAAGGTCAGGGTGTCGTAGATCAGGTTGATCTGCGGCGCGGAGTTGCCCTTGGCGATGAAGGGGTTGAGGCTGTCGAAGCCGCCGAAGTCGGAGAGGCGCAGCGTGCCGCCCTTGGGCGCATCGGCATTGACGAAGTCGAAGTGCTTGAAGTTCGCCGGGTACTTGGGCGCCTCGTCATACAGGGTGATGGCGTGCTGCGGCGCGGCCTGCGCACTGCCCAGCAGTCCCAGCAACAGGCCGGCGCAGAGCGCGGCGCGGCGGGGGCTTTTCATAGGGTTTTCTCCTGGTCTTTTTGCCACCAGGCTCGCAGACCCAGCGTATAGGGCGGCGTGGTGACGAAGGCGAAGCGGTTGCGGTACGCCAGTCGGTGCTTGTTCAGGTACCAGTTGGGAATGCTGTAGTGCTGCCACAGCAGCACCCGGTCCAGGGCGCGCGCCGCGGCTTCCTGCTGGTCGCGGTTGGTGGCGCCGAGGAGTTTCTCGAGCATCGCGTCCACCACGGGGTTGGCGATGCCTGCATAGTTCTTGCTGCCCTTCACCGCCACCTGGCTGGAATGGAAGTACTGCCATTGTTCGAGGCCGGGGCTCAGGGTCTGGGGCAGGGTCATCAGAATCATGTCGTAGTCGAACTGGTCCAGACGCTGTTTGTACTGGGCGCGGTCCACGGTGCGCAAGCTCGCATCGATGCCGATGCTGGCGAGGTTCTCGCGATACGGCTGGAGAATGCGTTCCAGACTGGGGTTGACCAGCAGGATCTCGAAGCGCAGCTGCTTGCCGTTGGCGTCCAGCAGGCGGTCGCCGGAGAGCTTCCAGCCGGCTTCGCCCAATAGACCCAAAGCGTGGCGCAGGGTTTCCCGCGGGATGCCGGCGCCCTTGGTCACCGGGACGGTGAAGGGGCGCTTGAACAGTGCTTCGGGCAGTTGCGAGCGGTACGGCGAAAGCAGCAGCCACTCCTGGCCCTGCGGTACGCCGGTGGCCGCGAGGGTGCTGTTGGGGTAGTAGCTGCTGGCGCGCACGTACGCATCGTTGAACAGCGCGCGGTTGGTCCATTCGAAGTCGAACATCATCCCCAGCGCCTCGCGCAGGCGGCGATCGGCGAAGGTCGCGCGGCGGGTGTTGAGGAACAGCGCCTGGGTCTGGGTGGGAATCTGGTGGGGGATTTCCACCTTCATAACCTCGCCCCGGCGAACGGCCGGGAAGCGGTAGTTGCTGCGCCAGTTCTTGGCCTGGTGCTCGATGTAGACATCGAACTCGCCAGCCTTGAAGGCTTCGAAGGCGATGCCGGCGTCACGGTAGAAGTCCACCTCGACACGGTCGAAGTTGTACTTGCCGCGATTCACCGGCAGGTCCTTGCCCCACCAGTCCTTGACCCGCTCGAACACCAGCCGGCGCCCCGGCACCACCTCGGTGATTCGGTAGGGGCCGCTGCCCAGCGGCGGCTCGAAGGTGGTGGCCTGGAAGTCGCGGCCTTTCCAGTAGTGCTGCGGCAGCACCGGCATCTCGCCCAGGCGCAGGATCAGCAGCGGGTTGTCGTGGCGCTTGAAGACGAAGCGGATGCTCTGTGGCGAGAGGATGTCGACCCGCTGCACTTCCTGCAGGTTGGTGCGGTACATCGGGTGGCCATGCTTGAGCAGGGTGCGGTAGGAGAACGCCACGTCGTAGGCGGTGATCGGCTTGCCGTCGTGGAAGCGGGCTTCCGGGCGCAGGTTGAACACCACCCAGCTGCGGTCCTCGGCGTATTCCACGCTGCGGGCGATCAGGCCGTAGCTGGAGGCAGGCTCGTCGCCGGACGGGTCATACAGCCCGGTCCCGACCATCAGTGGCTCGTTCAGCTCGCTGACGCCGTACTGCAGGAAGTCCGCGGTGCTGACCGGCGGGCTGCCCTTGAAGGTGTAGGGGTTGAGCGTGTCGAAGGTGCCCAGGCCCATCAGCCGCAGCAGGCCGCCCTTGGGCGCCTTGGGGTTGACCCAGTCGAAATGGTCGAAACTGGCCGGGTACTTGAGGTCGCCGAACTGGGCGTAGCCGTGGCTCTCGGTGATCTGGGCGGAGGCGGGGAGGCCCAGGAAGAGTCCCAGGAACAGGAGAGACAAGCGACGCATCAGGCGTAGGATCCGATCCCGGCTGGCTGAAGGAGAGTTGCGTCGTACAGTAGCAGCTTGTCCTTGCTGCCAGAAGACATGCGGCCGGGGCTGTGCGCCCCGGCGCAAGGTGAAACTCAGCGGCTGGCGGTATCGAGGTACAGCGTGATGGTCTGGCCCGGCTTCAGGGCCTGACCACTGCGCGGGTTCCAGCGTTTGATGTGCTGCATCTCGACGTTGAAGCGCTTGGCGATCAGGTACATCGAATCGCCCTGCTTGACCTTGTAGTAGGTCGCGGTGTCCTGCTTGGCCTTGCTCTTGCTGCTGGAAGCCAGCTGGGTAGCGGCGGCGCTCTGCAACTTGAGGGTCTGGCCGGGCTTGACGCCATGGCTGTCCAGGCCGTTCCAGCGCTTGAGGTCCGCGACCTCGACGCCGTTCTTCTTGGCGATGTTCCACAGGGTGTCGCCATTCTTCACGGTGTAGCTGCGAGTAGCGACGCGGGCGCTGGCGACGGTCTTCGAGCTTTCCACCTGGGCCAGTTGGCGCGGGCTCTCCGGCTCGATGGTCGGACGGCCGGGCTGGCCGGGGATGACCAGGGTCTGGCCATTGCGCAGACGGTTGGCGCTCAGGCGGTTGGCGGCCTTGAGTTCAGCCACGCTCAGACGGTAGCGCTGGGCGATGCTGTGCAGGCTGTCGCCTTTGCGCACGCGATAATGGCCATTGCTCGAAGCCACCAGGGGCTTGACCTGTACCGGCTCCAGGTTCGCAACGCCGGCCTTGAGCGAATCCGCCTTGGCCAGCGGCACCAGCAGGTGGTGCGGGCCATCCAAGGTCACGCCACGCTTGAAGGCGGGGTTGAGCTGCTGCAGTTCGTCCTGGTCCAGATCGCCTGCGGCGGCGACCTGGGAGAGGTCCAGGCCCGGCTTGACGCGGATCGAGGTGAAATAGGGCTGGTTGGCGATCGGGCTGAGGTTGATTCCGTAGATAGTCGGGGCATTCACCAGTTGCGACAGGGCCAGCAGCTTGGGCACGTAGTCCTGGGTTTCCTGCGGCAGCGGCAGGTTCCAGTAGTCGGTGGGCAGGCCGAGGCGCTCGTTGCGCTCGATCGCGCGGCTGACAGTGCCTTCGCCGGCGTTGTAGGCGGCCAGCGCGAGCAGCCAGTCGCCGTTGAACATGTCGTGCAGGCGGTTCAGGTAGGTCAGCGCGGCATTGGTCGACGCGGTGATGTCGCGGCGGCCGTCATAGAAGTTGGTCTGGCGCAGGTTGAAGTGCGTACCGGTGCTCGGGATGAACTGCCACAGGCCTACGGCCTGGGCACGCGACACGGCCATCGGGTTGTAGGAGCTCTCGATCATCGGCAACAGCGCCAGTTCCAGCGGCATGTCGCGCTCTTCCAGGCGCTCGACGACGTAGTGCATGTACGGCGCGCCGCGCTCGCTGGCGTTTTCCAGGAACGACTGGTTGCTCATGAACCAAAGGCGCTGACGCTCGATACGCGGGTTGGTATTGAGCTGGTCCTGCAACTGGAAGCCGCCACGCATGCGTTCCCAGATATCGTTCTGGGCCTGGTTCCAGGCTGGATTGAACTGCACGTCGACGGCGCGGGAGGCGCTGCGGGCCTGGTTGTCGCTGGCGGTCTGCTGGGTCGACTGGCAACCCGCCAGGCCCGCTGCGAGGAGGACGATGGAGACTCGGATGGCACGTGCCAATGCGTCTAGATCGGAGGTCTTTCTGGTCTTGGGCGGCATTGGCTGATGACTATGTCCGGGGCAAAAATTTCGGCGATTCTAGAAACCGAGCCTGCCCTGGTCAAGATTTCGCCAGCCTTCAGAATTGATCCTTCCAGCGGCGAATGGTCGCAAAGACCTCGTCCGGCGTGCGGATTTGCTGGCCGCTCCGCTCGTCGGCGACTTTCTTAACGGATATTTCCGACACGCGAAGGAAAGGATTCGTAGCTCGTTCTAGGGCAATGGAAGAAGGAAGGCTGATCCTGCCCTGTTCGCGCCAGCGGCTGACCCCTTCGAAGCGCGCGAGGACCTCCGGATTCTCCGGTTCGACCGCACAGGCGAAGCGCAGGTTGCTCAGGGTGTATTCGTGGGCGCAGTACACGGCGGTGCGGCCGGGCAGGGCGGCCAGCCGGCTCAGCGAGGCATGCATCTGCGCCGGCGTGCCTTCGAACAGGCGGCCGCAACCGGCGGCGAACAGGGTGTCGCCGCAGAACAGCAGTGGCTGGCTTTCATCGTCATGGCTGTTCGTTGCATGGAAATAGGCAATGTGGCCGAGGGTGTGGCCGGGCACATGGATGACTTCGAAGCCCAGCCCCAGCACTTCGACCTGGTCGCCGTCTTCCAGCGCCACGTCGCGTCCCGGAATCTTCTCTCCGGCCGGGCCCAGCACGCGGGCGCCGGTTTCCGCCTTGAGGCGGGCGACGCCGCCGACGTGGTCGGCATGGTGGTGGGTGATGATGATGTCGGTCAGCTTCCAGCCGGGATGGGCCTGCAGCCATTGCTCGACTGGCGCGGCGTCACCCGGATCGACCACCGCGCATTCGCGGCGGGTCACATCCTGCAACAGCCAGAGGTAGTTGTCGGAAAAGGCGGGCAGAGCATCTATCTGTATCATGGGTGGAAAGTCGCCAAGTGGTGGGCATTGGCGCATAGTAGTGCGGATACGCACTTTTGTGTCGCGCTGTCCCACAGGGGGTAGTGATGATCGAAGAACCCTTCGCCCAGGCCGATGCCGACTGGCTGGAGCTGATCGACCAGGCCCGCCACTGGCTGTCCGGGCCGATCGGCGGAATGATGCTCGCCGAAGAACAGCAGTTGCTGATCGACGAGCTGGAGCGCTATTTCGGCGGCTACCTGGTGCATTACGGGCCGCATGCGGAGCTGCCGGCCAGCGTTGGCAATATCCAGCGTGGCGTGCGCCTCGGGCCGCCGTTGCCCGGCGTGGAGATCGCCTGCGACGAGGCGGCCTGGCCGCTGGGCGAGCATGCCGCTGATGTGGTGTTGCTGCAGCATGGCCTGGATTTCTGCCTGTCGCCGCATCGCCTGTTGCGCGAAGCCGCGCGCAGCGTGCGTCCGGGCGGGCACCTGCTGGTGGTCGGGGTGAATCCCTGGAGTGCCTGGGGCATCCGCCACTACTTCGCCCGCGATGCCTTGCGCCGCGCCCGTTGCATCTCGCCGAACCGGGTCTGCGACTGGCTCAACCTGCTGGGCTTCGCGCTGGAGAAACGCCGCTTCGGGTGTTATCGTCCGCCGCTTGCATCGGCGAAATGGCAGGGCCGTCTGGCCCGCATGGAGACCTGGGGCCCCGTCCTGCAGGGCTCCGGCGCCGGCTTCTATCTATTGGTGGCGCGCAAGCTGGTGGTCGGTCTGCGGCCCCTGCGTCAGCCCCGTCGCGAGCCGCGCGGCCAACTGGTGCCGCTGCCGGTGGCCAAGGTCAGCCGCCGCGATTCCGAGTCCTGAAAGCGAGCCAAATGAGCGAAGAGAAAGTCGAGATCTACACCGACGGCGCCTGCAAGGGCAACCCGGGACCGGGTGGCTGGGGCGCCGTGCTGTTCTACAAGGGCGCCGAGCGCGAACTGTGGGGCGGCGAGGCCGAAACTACCAACAACCGCATGGAACTGATGGCCGCCATCATGGCCCTGGCCGCACTCAAGCGGCATTGCGATGTGCGTATCGTCACCGACTCGCAGTACGTCATGCAGGGCATCACCGAGTGGATGGTCAACTGGAAGAAGCGCGGCTGGAAGACCGCCGCCAAGCAGCCGGTGAAGAACGCCGACCTGTGGCAGGCGCTGGATGAGCAGGTAAACCGGCATACTGTCGAATGGCGCTGGGTGCGCGGCCACACCGGCCACCCCGGCAATGAGCGCGCCGACATGCTCGCCAACCGTGGCGTGAGCGAGCTGCCGCGCTAAGCGTCCGCTCTCAGAATCAAGGTCGCCCGAAGTCATTCGGGCGCATCAATCGCAAGAAGGTTTCACACAGAATGCGCAGCGTCGTACTCGATACTGAAACGACCGGTATGCCGGTCACCGACGGCCACCGGATCATCGAGATCGGTTGCGTCGAACTCGACGGTCGCCGCCTGACCGGCCGGCATTTCCACGTCTACCTGCAGCCCGACCGCGAGATCGACGAAGGTGCGATCGCGGTCCACGGCATCACCAATGAATACGTCAAGGACATGCCGCGCTTCCGTGAAGTGGCGGATGACTTCTTCGAATTCATCAAGGGCGCCCAACTGATCATCCACAACGCGGCGTTCGACGTTGGCTTCATCAACAACGAGTTCGCCCTGCTGGGGCAGTCCGAGCGTGCGGACGTCGCCGACTACTGCGGCATCCTCGACACCCTGCTGATGGCCCGCGAGCGCCATCCGGGCCAGCGCAACAACCTCGATGCGCTGTGCAAGCGCTATGGCGTCGACAACTCCGGCCGTGACCTGCACGGCGCATTGCTCGACGCCGAGATTCTTGCCGACGTCTACCTGGCGATGACCGGTGGCCAGACCAGCCTATCGCTGGCTGGCAATGGTGCGGAGGGTGACGGCAGCGGCCGTGCCACGGCCTCGGCGATCCGTCGCCTGGCGGCAGATCGCGGGTTGACCCGGGTGATTCGCGCGAGCGATGCGGAGATCGAGGCGCATGTGGCGCGCCTGGCGGTGATCGAGAAGTCCGCGGGTGGTCCGGCGCTGTGGGCGCAGATGGAGGCGCCGAAGGAGTGATCCTCCGCGCTACCTGAGAAAAGGCCCCTGAACAGGGGCCTTTTTCGTTTCCGAGGGTCAACGCACGGATGCGACTTCTGTAGGAGCGGGCCATGCCCGCGATCCGCCGGCAGGGCCGGCGCCGTTCTCTGCTCGGGTGTTGATCCTGTAACGCTGCTTTGACTTAGGCGGTTCGGCGTCGCTCTGACATACGCGCGAACTCTGTGTTTCGCCCCCTCGGGCGAGTCACTTCTTCCAAGCGCCGAAGAAGTAACCAAGAAGGCTTGCCCCGGACGTCCGGTTTTTCGCTTAGGCGAAAAACTCCCTCGTTGAATCGAAGTTTCAGGGGCACGAACTAGGCGTCCCCCCACGAAGGGCCATCCCTGGCCCATCGCGGCTCTCGCGACACAACCCCTGAAACTCCAATTCAACGAGGCCTCCTGAACGGGGCAGTCTGGAGTGCGCTGGCATTTCTCTGGAAGTCTTTTAGAGCCAGAGCCAGAGCCAGAGCAAAACGCTCAAGGTGAGCGCACCTGTCAGCCACGCGACGTTTTATTACAGCCGTCTGCCGGGTGCATTCCCCTACATTCCGTGAGCCCATACTCTGAAAGGGATCGACGCCAGTCGTACGTCCATTCAGGGGTTCACAATGTACAAAGACTTAAAATTCCCCATCCTCATCGTTCACCGCGACATCAAGGCCGATACCGTGGCCGGCGACCGGGTGAGGGATATCGCGCGGGAGCTGGAGCAGGATGGCTTCAGCATCCTTTCCACCGCCAGCTCCGCCGAGGGGCGCATCGTTGCCTCGACCCACCACGGTCTCGCCTGCATCCTGGTCGCCGCCGAGGGGGCGGGGGAGAACCAGCGCCTTCTGCAGGATGTGGTGGAGCTGATCCGCATGGCGCGGGTGCGCGCGCCACAACTGCCGATCTTCGCCCTCGGCGAACAGATGACCATCGAGAACGCGCCGGCCGAGTCCATGGCCGACCTGCACCAGCTGCGCGGCATCCTCTACCTGTTCGAAGACACCGTGCCCTTTCTCGCCCGCCAGGTCAGTCGCGCTGCGCGCAAGTACCTGGAAGGCCTGTTGCCGCCGTTCTTCCGCGCGCTGGTGGAGCACACCGCGCAGTCCAATTATTCCTGGCACACGCCTGGCCACGGAGGGGGCGTGGCCTACCGCAAGAGTCCGGTGGGACAGGCCTTCCATCAGTTCTTCGGGGAGAACACGCTGCGTTCGGACCTTTCCGTCTCGGTCCCCGAGCTGGGCTCGCTGCTCGATCACACTGGTCCGCTGGCCGAGGCGGAAGCCCGTGCGGCGCGCAATTTCGGCGCCGACCATACCTTCTTCGTGATCAACGGCACCTCCACGGCGAACAAGATCGTCTGGCACTCCATGGTCTGCCGCGACGACCTGGTGCTGGTGGACCGCAACTGCCACAAGTCGATCCTCCATTCGATCATCATGACCGGCGCCATCCCGCTGTACCTGACGCCTGAGCGCAACGAGCTGGGCATCATCGGGCCGATCCCGCTGTCGGAGTTCAGCCGCGAATCCATCGCCGCGAAGATCGAGGCCAGCCCGCTGGCGCGCGGCCGAGAGCCCAGGGTGCGGCTGGCGGTGGTGACCAACTCCACCTACGACGGCCTCTGTTACAACGCGCAGATGATCAAGCAGGCCCTGGGCGACAGCGTCGAGGTACTGCATTTCGACGAAGCCTGGTACGCCTACGCGGCCTTCCACGAGTTCTATGACGGACGCTACGGCATGGGCACCAGTCGTGACGACAGCGGCCCGCTGGTGTTCACCACTCACTCCACGCACAAGATGCTCGCCGCCTTCAGCCAGGCCTCGATGATCCATGTGCAGGATGCCGGCGCGCGGCGCTTCGAGCAGGCACGCTTCAACGAAGCCTTCATGATGCACATCTCCACCTCGCCGCAGTACGGCATCATCGCCTCGCTGGACGTGGCCTCGGCGATGATGGAAGGCCCGGCGGGGCGCTCGCTGATCCAGGAAACCTTCGACGAAGCCCTGAGCTTCCGCCGCGCCCTGGCCAATGTGCAACAGAACCTCGCGGAGAACGACTGGTGGTTCTGCGTCTGGCAGCCGCCGGGCGTCGAGGGCACTGACGAGGTGAAGACCCGCGACTGGGTGCTGGAACCCAACGCCGACTGGCACGGCTTCGGCGACGCGGTGGAAGACTACGTGCTGCTCGACCCGATCAAGGTCACCCTGGCCACGCCGGGGCTCACCGCCGGCGGGCGCCTGGATTCGCGCGGGATTCCCGCCGCGGTGGTCAGCCGCTTCCTCTGGGAGCGCGGGCTGGTGGTGGAGAAGACCGGGCTGTACTCCTTCCTCGTGCTGTTCTCCATGGGCGTGACCAAGGGCAAGTGGAGCACCCTGGTCACCGAACTGCTGGAGTTCAAGCGCAGCTACGACGCCAACCAGCCGCTGGCGGACGCGCTGCCCAGCGTCGCCCAGGCCGGCGGCGTACGTTATGCGGGTATGGGCCTGCGCGACCTCTGCGATGAGCTGCACCGTTGCTATCGCGACCACGCCACCGCCAAGGCGATGAAGCGCATGTACACGGTGCTGCCGGAAATCGCCATGCGCCCGGCGGACGCTTACGCGCAACTGGTGCGCGGCGAGGTCGAGGCGGTGCCCATCGATCGGTTGGAAGGGCGCATCGCCGCGGTGATGCTGGTGCCATATCCGCCAGGTATCCCGCTGATCATGCCGGGCGAGCGGTTCACCGAATCCACCCGCTCCATACTCGATTACCTGGCCTTCGCGCAGAGCTTCGAACGCAATTTTCCCGGCTTCGACTCCGACGTCCATGGCCTGCAGGTGCGCGAGGTAGACGGCGAGCGGCGCTATACCGTGGAGTGCTGCAAGTGACCGTCCGACTACTGACAGCAGCGACATACATCACTGTATGAAAAGTGGAACTATCCTTGTGCGCATCGGTAAAGGGAGAAATTGAGGAAAAAGGGAGGTTTCCCCCATGCGCTGTCCCGTGACGTTGCCGAACGAGAGCGAGCGCCTGAGTGCGCTCTCCGATTACGGTTTCGACGACGAAAGCCTGCTGCCCAGCCTCGACCCGGTGGTGCAGATCGCTGTGCGCATGTTCGGCATGCCGGTCGCAGCGGTGAACATGATCGGCAGTGACCACGTGTTCTTCGCCGCCGCCACCGGCATCGGCGAAGTCGACATGGGGCGCGACGTATCCTTCTGCGCCCATGCCATCGCCCAGGACGGCGTGATGGTGGTGGGCGACGCCAGCCGCGATGAGCGCTTCCACGACAACCCGCTGGTGACGGCGCCCAATGGCGTGCGCTTCTACGCGGGCGTGCCGCTGCTCTCGGTCGAGGGACAGGCGCTGGGCGCGCTGTGCATCATCGACAGCCAGCCCCACGAAGACTTTTCCGGCGAGGACCGCGAGCGTCTGGTCGAGCTGGCGCGCATGGCGTCCGACCGGCTCGAACTGCGCCGCATCGAGGTGGCCTCGTCGCGCACCCGGCCGCTGTTCGAGGAGTACGCCGGCACCTCGCCGACTCCCGTGGTCTGGTTCGACTGCTGGGGCGAGATCGGTGCCTGGAACGAAGCGGCGGCCAACCTGTTCGGCTACGACCTGATCGAAGGCAGCGGCCAGTCCTTCGAGCTGCTGCTGCCCGAGCGCAGTCGCCAGTCCTTCCGCGCCCTGATCAGCGGAGCCAGCGATGCCACCTCCCTGGACGGCATGGCCGTGCCGGGGGAAATCGCCGGCCTGCGCAAGGACGGCTCCGAACTCTCGCTGGGCCTGACGCTCTTCAGTTGGTCGGAAAGGGGCAAGCTCAAGTTCGAGGCAGTGCTCAAGGACCTCACCGCCCGCCATCGGGAAGAGGAGGCGCTGCGCCAACTGGCCAGCGTCGATGTACTCACGGGGCTGGCCAATCGCGGCCAGTTCTACCGGCGCACCGAGGAAGTCCTGGTGCAGTCGCGCCCGGCGGCCGTGCTGATGATCGACCTGGACGGCTTCAAGGACGTCAACGACTCCCTCGGCCACGCCGTCGGCGACGGCATTCTGCGGCAGGTTGCCGAGCGACTGGCCCGGCTGGCCACCGCTGGCGCCACGGTGGCGCGCATCGGTGGCGACGAGTTCGCCATCCTCGAGCCGAACCTGCTCTCGCCCGAACACGCCATGCGCTTCGCCCAGGCGGTGATCGCCAGTATCGCCGAGCCCATCGTCATCGACGCTCATGAGGTGCGGGTCGCTGCCAGTTGCGGCGTGGCTCTGGCGCCTCTGCATGCGCAGGAAGCGCTGGAGCTGGTGGGTGACGCCGACCTGGCGCTGTTCAAGGCCAAGAGCAGCGGTCGCAGCCACGCGTTTGTGTTCCTTCCGGCGCTGAAGATGGAAGCGGCGGCGCGGCACCTGTATGGCATGGAGTTGCATCGTGCCGTGGCCAACGGCGAGTTCCTGTTGTTCTACCAGCCCCAGGTCAGCCTGCGCGACGGCTCCCTGCGCGGGGCCGAGGCGCTGATCCGCTGGCAGCATCCACAGCGCGGCCTGCTGTCGCCGGCGGCCTTCCTGCCGTCGCTGGAGGGCGGCCCGCTGGCGGCCATCGTCGGTGCCTGGATACTGGATGAGGCCTGCGCCCAGGCTGCCTACTGGCGGCGCAACGGTGCGCCCGACCTGCGCATGGGGGTAAATCTGTTCGGCGCGCAGTTCCGCATGGGCAACCTGGTCACCCAGGTGTTGGAGGCACTGGAACGGCACGGCCTGCCGGCGGAGGCGCTGGAACTGGAGATCACCGAGAACATCGTGCTCAACCACGACGACACCGTTCTCAGTACCCTGCAGAGCCTGCGCTCCTATGGGGTCGGGATCGCTTTCGACGACTTCGGCACCGGCTACGCCTCCCTCAGCCTGCTCAAGACCTATCCGCTGAGCCGCATCAAGATCGACCGCACCTTCGTCATCGGCATGCTGGAGACCCAGCAGGACCTCTCGGTGATCCGCGCGATCCTCGACATGGCCCGCAGCTTCGATTTGGAGACCATCGCCGAAGGCATCGAAACCTCCGCCCAGCGCGACCGCCTGCGCGCCGAACGCTGCACCGAAGGGCAGGGCTACCTGTTCGCCAAGCCGATGCCGTCGCTGCAGTTCGAGCAGCTCTACGGGATCGGCACGCGGCAGTTCGGCTCCGCCTGAGCGGCGGAATTTCTGCAGCGGCATTGACCGCGCGGGGCGAAATCGCTCGAAACGGGCGGTCTCGTCCTGCAAAACGGTTTCCTCCTTTGCCCGGCGCTGTCTACCCTGTAGGACAGATCGCCGCTCTGCGCCCCTTCGATGGCCAGGGCGACAACACGAAAATACAGATCGCGGGCTTCTAAGGAGCGCAGATGGCGGAAGCGAAAAAGGGCAGCATGGGGTTCTGGAGCTGCACCGCGCTGGTGGTTGGCAACATGGTGGGGTCGGGGGTGTTCCTGTTGCCGTCGAGCCTGGCCGCGTTCGGCGGGCTCAGTCTGTTCGGCTGGCTGGTGTCGAGCACCGGGGCCGTGATCCTCGCCTTCACCTTCGCCCGGCTGGCGCGGCTCAACCCTGGAGCTGGCGGGCCATACGCCTATACCCGTGACGGCTTCGGCAGCTTCGCCGGCTATCTCTGTGCCTGGACATACTGGAAAGCCGCCTGGATCGGCAACGCCGCCATCGCCGTCACGCTGGTCGGTTATCTGCGGGTTTTCATTCCGGCACTGGCCGACCCGCTGCTGATGGTCGCCACGGCCATCGGCGCCATCTGGCTGTGCACCCTGATCAACCTGCGCGGCATCACCGCCTTTGCCGTGGTGCAGAACTGCTTGACCGCGCTCAAGCTGATCCCGCTGCTGCTGGTGGGCATTCTCGGCTGGTTCCACTTCAACCCCGACTACCTGACCATCCCGGCGCCCAGCGAGCTGCCGAACATGGGCTATGCCCAGGCCATCGCCACCACGGCAGCGCTGACGCTCTGGTCGTTCATCGGCCTGGAATCGGCCACTGTGCCGGCGGACGATGTGCGCGACCCGAAGAAGACCATCCCCCGCGCCACGCTGTTCGGCACCCTGGCGGCTGCCGCGGTGTACATCCTGTCGATCACCGCCGTACAGGGCCTGATGCCGCCGGAAGTGCTGGCCAAGTCCACGTCGCCGTTCGCTGATGCCGCGCGCATCCTGCTGGGCACCTGGGGCTATTACCTGGTGGCTGGCGGGGCAGTGATCGCCTGCCTCGGCGCGCTCAACGGCTGGGTATTGCTGCAGGGCCAGATCCCGGTGGCGCCGGCCCGCGACGGGCTGTTCCCCGAGTCCCTGGGCAAGCTCAACAAGAACGGCGCGCCGGCCAACGGCCTGCTGTCCTCCGGGCTGCTGGTCACCGCGCTGGTGATGGTCGATGGCCATGGCGAGCTGGTGGAGGTGTTCAACGTCATCATCCTGCTCGGCACCATGACGGGCGTCGTACCCTACGCCTTCTGCACTGCCGCGCTGATCCAGATGCTGGCGGTGAAACCGGAGTCCTTCTCCCCGCGTTCGCGCCCGCAGGTGCTGGCGATTGGTTGCCTGGGCTTCCTCTACTCGCTGTGGGCGCTCTACGGCACTGGGCAGCAGGCGATCTTCTGGGGCTTCCTGGTGTTCATGGCGGGCATCCCGATGTATACCTGGCGCCAGTACCGCAACCGCGCGCAGGGGCTGCCGATGGCCGCCGGCGACTGATTGTCGCGGCGGCCACCTTCCTGCCAGATCAAGCAGTTGGTGAGCGAATTGCGAGCGGATTCACGCCCGATGCCGTGGCCTGTGTCACAGACCGCGGCATCGACTTTTGGTCTTGCCTTGTTATAGTGGCGCGATGCCAAAAATCTGTATGCGGCAACCATAAGAACTGTTGGCCCGGGCTCCAGCGGCAGCGCGCCGCACCCAGACGAGAAGCAGGGCATTCCCGAGGACATCTCCCGTGACCGAATACAAAGCCTTCCGCGTTGAACTGGCGGACAAGATCGCCCATGTGCAGATCAACCGCCCGGAAAAACTCAACGCGATGAACGCCGATTTCTGGAAGGAAATCATCGATATCTTCCAGTGGGCCGATGAAACGGATGAAGTCCGCGTCGTCGTCCTCAGCGGCGCCGGCAAGCACTTCTCCGCCGGTATCGACCTCGCCCTGCTGGCCCAGGCCGCCAGCCACCTGGGCAAGGACGTCGGCCGCAACGCCCGCGCACTGCGCAAGACCATCCTGCAGCTGCAGGGCTCCTTCAACGCCGTGGACAAGTGCAGCAAGCCGGTCCTTGCGGCGATCCAGGGCTACTGCATCGGCGGCGGCATCGACCTGATCTCCGCTTGCGACATGCGCTACTGCAGCGCGGACGCGCAGTTCTCCATCAAGGAAATCGACATGGGCATGGCAGCCGATGTCGGCACCCTGCAACGCCTGCCGCGCCTGATCGGCGACGGCATCATGCGTGAGCTGGCCTACACCGGGCGTAACGTCAACGCCGAGGAAGCGCAGCGCATCGGCCTGGTCAACAGCGTCTACGCCGACCATTCCGCGCTGCAGGACGGCGTGATGGAACTGGCCCGACAGATTGCCGCCAAGTCGCCGATTGCCATCCGCGGCACCAAGGAAATGATCGGCTACGCCCGCGACCACCGCGTCGAGGACGGCCTGGAATACATCGCCACCTGGAACGCCGCCATGCTGCAGTCCGCTGACCTGCAGGCCGCGATGATGGCGCACATGAGCAAGAAGACCCCCGAGTTCGCCGATTGATGTCCGTCCACTCTTCTTGCGCGCAGGAGGCGCACTAGGCCGATGGTTACTGGAGCCACGTCCCTCAGTCTGGTCCGCGACGAGCTGTTCGCGACGATGGAGGAGGCCGAGCAGAATCTCGAGCACTTCATCGCCGAGCGTCAGAACGGCAGCCTGCTGCAACATTCCGTCGATTGCCTGAGCCAGATTCGCGGTACGCTGAATCTCATCGAACTGGCCGGCGCCGAGCTGCTGGCGCAGGAAGCGCTGGACCTGGCCACCGACATTCCGACCGGGGTCAGTGAAGACCGCGACGGCCAGCTGGCAGCGCTCGGCAATGCGCTTTACGTGCTGCGCCGCTACCTGGAAAACCTCGAGGCGCACCGCCAGGAAATCCCCGAGCTGCTGCTGCCGGCGATCAACGATGTGCGCCAGGCCGCTGGCCAGCCCGCGCTGCCGGAGAGCTTCTTCTTCAGCGCGCGCCTGGACCTGCCACGCCCGCTGCGCGCCGTTACCGCACCGCAGGTGGAAGACCCGGCCCGCGAAGTCCGCCGTCTGCGGCAGATGTACCAGGTCGGCCTGGTCGGGCTGATTCGCGAACAGAATCTCTATCCCAGCCTCAAGCTCATGGGGCGCGCACTGGGCAAGCTCGACGTACTGCTGGGCAGCGCCGCGCGCACCCGCCTGTGCTGGGTCGGCGCTGGCGCGCTGGAGTCGCTGGTGGACGCGCAGATGCTGCCGCGCAAGACGCGCAAGCAGGTGTTCTCGCGCCTGGACCGCGAACTCAAGCAGCTGATCGCCAACCCGCAGTACGAAGCGCCACGGCAGCTGCTCAAGGAGTTGCTGTATCTCACCACGCTGGCTGACACCAGCGGCGTGCGCGCGACCGAACTGCGCCAGGTCTTCGGCCTGGCACCGCTGCCGTTCACCGATCACCTGCTCGAAGACGAGTCGCAACGCCTGTCCGGCCCGGGCAAGTCGGTGATGCGCTCGCTGTCGGTGGCGATCCGCGAGGAACTCACGGCGGTGAAGGACCAGCTCGACCTGATCGAGCGTGGCGTGTCCCAGGCCGATGCGCTGGGCATCCTGCACACTCAGTTGGGCAAGCTGGCCAAGACCCTGGGCATGGTCGGCCTGAATTCCGCCGCCACTTCGCTGCAGCACCAGCACGGCGTGGTCGCCGGCTGGGTCGCCAAGGGCTCGGTGGACGAGCCTGCCGCCCTCAACTCCCTGGCCGACGCGCTGCTCTACGTCGAGAGCATGGTCGGCAACCTGGAGCGTGGCGAGCGCATGAATGCGCGTCCGGCGCCGATGGGTGAGGATGACTCCTTCGCTGTGCACCAGCTCGCCGAAGCGCGCATTGTGGTGATCGACGAGGCTCAGGCGGGCCTGGCGTTGGCCAAGCGCGCGATCACCGCCTACCTGGAATCCAATGGCGACAAACTTCACCTGGCCAACGTGCCGATCAGCCTGCAGGCAGTGCGCGGCGGCCTGTGGTTCCTCGGCCAGGAGCGCGCGGCATTGCTCGTGGGCGCCTGTGCCGATTACATTCAGGGGCAGATGATCGAGACGACCCAGATGCCGTCCGAGCAGATGCTGGAAACCCTGGCGGATGCGCTGACCGGCCTGGAGTACTACCTGGAGGGTGGAGCCATGATGCGGCCTGAAGGCCAACCCGACGTCCTCGACGTCGCCAGCGAGAGCGTCAAGGCCCTGGGCCTGACGGTGGCAGCCTGATGCGCACCGGGCGCTGGGAGTCCTCGATGTTCGAGGTCGCTGCCAACGGCGGCTGGGCGCTTGCCCACTGCCAGCAGCAGTTCCTCGCCGACAGCAACGGCGTGCTGTTCCCCCGTGACTGGCTCAAGCGCCAGGATCTTTCGGTGCTGTCCGAACATGCTGTCGGCCAGTTCGACGGCGAACCGGTGTACCTGCTGGAAATCGACCGTACCGACCCGCTGGAAGGCGCCAGTTGGATCGGCCTGCGCCAGTTCATGATGCAGGCCGAGGAAGACATCTTCGCCATGCTCGGCTTCGCCAGCCAGATCGGCATCTGGTGGCGGCAGAACCGCTTCTGCGGCAGCTGCGGCCAGCCCAGCCTGCGCATGCCCCGCGACCGCGCCATGCACTGCGAAAGCTGCGGCATCCAGCGCTACCCGCTGCTGTCGCCGAGCATGATCGTGCTGGTGACCCGTGGCGATGAGGTACTGCTGGCACGTTCGCCGCGCTTCGTGCCGGGGATGTACAGCACCCTGGCCGGCTTCGTCGAGCCGGGCGAGTCGGTGGAGCACTGCGTTGCGCGCGAAGTGCGCGAAGAGGTGGGCGTCGAGATCGGCAATATCCGCTACATGGGCAGCCAGCCCTGGCCGTTCCCGCATTCGCTGATGTTCGGCTACCACGCCGAGTACGTCAGCGGTGAGATCGTCATGCAGCCGGACGAAATCGAGGACGCCCGCTGGTTCCACGTCGACGAGCTGCCGCGCCTGCCGGCCGAACGCTCGATCGCCCGCTACCTGATCGAGGTCTACCTGGCGCGCCGCGCCGGTCGTCCCGATCCTGTCCTGCCCGGCGGCGCCTGATTCCAGGCGCCGCTCCGGCCTCCCTCAGGCCGCGGCGGTGAACCAGTGCTGCCAGGCCAGGCGCACGGTCAAGGCGAGTACCACCAGGATGAATACCGGACGGATGAATTTGGCGCCGCCGCCAATCGCCGTGCGCGCGCCGAAGTAGGCGCCGATCATCAGCGAACTGCCCATGCACAGGCCCATCAGCCAGACCACCTGACCCGAGGCGATGAACACCGCCAGCGCGACTATGTTGCTGACGAAGTTCATGCTGCGCGCCACGCCGCTGGCGCGGACCAGGTCGAGCGGGTACATCAGCAGGGTGCTGACGGTCCAGAAGGCGCCGGTTCCGGGGCCTGCCACGCCGTCGTAAAAGCCCAGTCCGAGGCCTTGCGGCCACTGACGGCCCTGGGCGATTTGCGGATTGGCGTCCAGAGGCGCTTCGGGCGTCTTGCCGAACAGCAGGTACAGGCCGCAGCCGAAGACCACCACCGGCAGCATGCGGTTGAGCCATTCCGCCGGCATCAGGTGCGCGGCCCAGGCGCCGAGCGCTGCGCCGATGGCTGTGGCGATCAGGCCCTTGCGCCACTGGCGCGGCTGGAACAGCTTGCGGCGGTAGAAGGTGTAGCTGGCCACGGCGGCGCCGAAGGTCGAGCTCAGCTTGTTGGTGCCCAGCGCCAGGTGCGGAGGGACGCCAGCGGTGAGCAGGGCAGGGATGGTCAGCAGGCCACCGCCGCCGGCGATGGCGTCGATGAAGCCGGCAAGGAAGGCGACGCCGGCGAGAATGACGAGGGTGGTCGGGTCTACGACGAGTTCGAAGGGCATGGGGTTGGCCTTGATCGGGGGCCCGTGGCGCCACTCTCTCGTAAAGAATGGTGCGCGGGAAACGTTAACGGGCCCGAAAGCTGCGACGGTCTGGCTGGCCGTGCAGGTACGCGGTGCGCATAATGCCGGCATTTCTACGAGGAAGGAAATCATTCGATGCAGTACGACGGTCTGGCCTGGGTCGTTGCCTTCCTGGCGCTGTTGGCCCTGGTGGTAGCCGCCCGCATTCTGTTCGACCGTCACTGGTTCCTCGGCTGGCTGCGGGGTACGGCGGGCATGCTGTTCGTGGCCGTGGCCGCACTGGTGGCGCTGGTGGCCTGGGACCTGCGCAGCTACGACCCGCTACCGGCAGAGCGCCCGCTGGCGACGCTGAGCTTCCACAAGGTCGGTGAGCAGCGGTATGACGTGACGTTGCTGCAGGGCGATGACGAGCGTCGTGTTGAACTGGCCGGCGACCTCTGGCAACTGGATGCGCGGGTGCTGGAATGGAAAGGCCTGGCGCGGCTGATAGGGATGGCGCCGGGTTACCGCCTGCAGGACCTCAGCGGCCGATTCCTCGCCGTCGAGCAGCAGAGCCTGGGGCGCAAGGTGGCGCTGGCGGACGACGTGCTGGGTCTCGATCTGTGGCGATGGCTGCGCGACGGCCAGCATGACCTGCTGACCTTCGTGCCCAAGGCGGGCCGGGTGAACTACCTGCCGCTGGCCGACCAGGCTGTTTTCGCGGTGCGTTACGGGGCCGGCGGGCTGACCGCCGAGCCGATGAATGCGGCGGCGAACCAGGCTCTCAAGGATTGGCAGTGAGCCGGGAGCAACTGGTTTCCTCTGTGAAGTCTGTGCCGCCTCATTCCCTCACCCCAACCCTCTCCCAGGGGGAGAGGGGGCAACTCGTGCCGGCTGGCACTGTGGTGTCATCCTGCACCAAACAGTCCCCTCTCCCGCTTGCGGGAGAGGGTTAGGGTGAGGGGCTTTTGATCTTGTCTGAGCGAGCCCAATCCTCACCAAAGAAAAAGGGAGCCAACCGGCTCCCTTTTTGGTTTCCGCGATAGCGCTTAGGCGAGGAAGCCGCCGTCCACGTTCAGCGTCACGCCAGTGGTGTAGCTGGAGGCGTCGCTGGCGAGGTACAGCACGGCACCGGCCATCTCGCTCGGATCGGCCACGCGCTTGAGCGGGATGCGCTGCAGGGCGACGTTGCGAATGGCATCGTTGCTCACCAGCGCCGAGGCGAACTTGGTGTCGGTCAGGCCCGGCAGCAGGGCGTTGCAGCGGATGTTGAACTGCGCGCATTCCTTGGCGAAGACCTTGGTCATGCTGATTACCGCGGCCTTGGTTACCGAGTAGATGCCCTGGAACTCGCCCGGGGTGACGCCGTTGACCGAGGCGACGTTGATGATGCTGCCGCCGCCGTTGGCCTTCATCAGCTTGCCGCCTTCGATGGACATGAAGTAGTAGCCGCGGATGTTCACGTCGACGGTCTTCTGGAAGGCCGACAGGTCGGTGTCCAGCACATTGCAGAACTGCGGGTTGGTGGCGGCGTTGTTGACCAGGATGTCCAGGCGGCCGAACTGCTCGCGGATCTGTGCGAAGACAGCCTGGATCTGCTCCATCTCGCCGATGTGGCAGGCAATCGCGGTGGCCTTGCCGCCGGCGGCGACGATTTCGTCAGCCACGGCCTGGCAGCCGTCGATCTTGCGGCTGGAGACGATCACGTGGGCACCCTGCTGGGCCAGCAGCTTGGCGATGGCCTCGCCGATGCCGCGGCTGGCGCCGGAGACGAAGGCGATCTTGCCTTCGAGGTCGAACAGTTGGGTCTTGGACATGGGGGTTCTCCTTGTTCTGGGGCGCCGTTACAGGCGGGACTTGCCGATGACCTGCAGGCTCACCTGTTCCAGCAGCTTGTTGGCGTGGATGAAGGTGGCGAAGCGCTTGTCCTGGGTCTGGCCGTGGAAGAAGCGGTAGTAGATCTGCTGCATGATGCCGGCCAGGCGGAACAGGCCGTAGGTGTAGTAGTAATCGAGGTTGTCGATCTGGATGCCGGCGCGCTCGGCGTAGTAGTCGGCGAACTGCTGGCGGGTCAGCATGCCCGGCTCGTGGCTGGGCTGACGGCGCAGCATCTGCATCGGCTGCGGGTCGCCCGCTTCGATCCAGTAGGCGAGGGTGTTGCCCAGGTCCATCAGCGGGTCGCCGATGGTGGTCATCTCCCAGTCGAGCACGCCGATGATCTGCATCGGGTTGTTCGGGTCGAGGATGACGTTGTCGAAGCGATAGTCGTTGTGGACGATGCCCGGCTTGTGGTGGTCGGCCGGCATCTTCTCGCGCAGCCACACCTTCACCTGTTCCCAGGCCGGCGCGTCGGGGGTCAGGGATTTCTCGTAGCGATCGATCCAGCCGCCGATCTGACGCTGCACGTAGCCCTCGGGCTTGCCCAGGTCACCCAGGCCGCAGGCGTTGTAGTCGACGTTGTGCAGGTCGACGAACTTGTCGATGAAGCTCTTGCACAGCGCGGTGGTCTTCCCGGCGTCGAGGTTCAGTTCCTTGGGCAGGTCGCTGCGCAGGATGATGCCGTTGACCCGCTCCATGACATAGAACTCGGCGCCGATCACCGACTCGTCGGTGCAGTAGGCGTACGCCTTGGGGCAGTAGGGGAAACCGTCCTTGAGCTGATTCAGGATGCGGTATTCGCGGCCCATGTCATGGGCGGACTTGGCCTTCTTGCCGAACGGCGGGCGGCGCAGGACCAGTTCCTGGTTGTCGTACTGGATCAGGTAGGTCAGGTTCGAGGCGCCGCCGGGGAACTGGCTGATGCGCGGCTGACCCTGCAGGCCGGGAATGTGGTCCTTGAGGAAGCCGTCGATCACGGCGGCATCGAGTTCTTCGCCTTCGCGGGAGCGGATGGTCTGGTCGGTCAACGACATGCTGGTCCCTTTCTTGTACGGGCTTTTACGAATCGTCCCCGCGAGGGCCCAGGGCTCCTGGCGAGGTGCGCGCAGGCCGGCGTCTGTATCTTGCCCGATGGGTCGCGGCAGGATCAGGCAAAGCAATGATGGCGCCGGGTGATCATTGGCTAATCTAATGTCAGGCCTTGCCCGTCACAAGCACACAAAGCCCTTATTGGCGTTCGTGTTGGACCCCGATCAAGCTGCCTGATCCGGGTATTGCAGCGGGGCGCGGGCATAAAAAAACCGGAGCCATGGACTCCGGTTTCTCGTGCTGCGCGGGCAGGTTTTCCTCGGATCAGACCGGGAACAGTTCGCCCAGCTTCATCGCCAGCATCATGTCGCCTTCGGCGCGCAGCTTGCCAGCCATGAAGGCCTGCATGCCGTCGGTTTCGCCGCTGGTGATGCCCTTGAGGGTTTCGCTGTCCATGATCAGGGTGACGTTGGGGGACTCGGCGTCGCCCTGTACGACCTGGCAGGTACCGTCCTTGACGACCAGGTAGTGGTTGTCGCCGTCTTCGATGTTGAACTGGAACACCAGATCCAGGCCGGCGGCCGCGCTGGCGTTGAACTTGCTCTGCATGGTGGAAACGATGTCAGCAACACTCATGGTTCTATTCCTTTTCTAGGTTTTCTCGCGCGACGCTCGCGTCGCAATGGGCCGGTACTCAACGATAGGTGATGAGTTCCGGCGCCCTCAACAGTTCCAGATGCACGTGACTGTTGAAGGAAGCCAGGGCCACTTCGCTGCCGCGGAACTTCAGGCGGTTGAGCGAGGTGTTGACGATCTGCCAGTTGAGTTCGAAGGCGTTCAGCGCCGGAATCCCGGTCACATGCTGGAGCACCGCGGTAATGGTGCCGCCGGAGGTGAACACGCCGATGTTGTCCTTGCCGCTGGCCGACTCCAGCAGGCGCTGGAGGCCGCCGTGCACGGTGTCGAGGAACTCGGCCCAGCTGACCAGGCCGTCCTTGTCGTGGTCGCCGGAAACCCAGCGGGCAATCACGGTGGAGAACAGGCGCTGGAACTCGGCGCGGTGGTCGGCGGCGTTGCGCATGATGTGCAGCGCCTGCGGCTCGATCTCGAGCAGGTCCGGCAGGTGCGCGCGGATCACGGCGTCAGCTTCGAATTCGTTGAAGGCGGAGTCGATTTCCAGGGTGGGGGTTTCGATCCCGGCTTCGTTCAGCCGGCCCATCACCGCTTCGGCGGTGTGGCGCTGGCGGCGCAGGTCGCCGGCCACGCAGCGATCGAAGCGCAGGCCCAGGCCGGCCAAGTGTTCGCCGAGGATTTGAGCCTGGCGTACGCCAGTGGCCGAGAGCACATCGTAGTCGTCGGCACCGAATGAAGCCTGGCCATGTCGAATCAGGTAGATGCTTCCCACGCGCAGTATCCCGGCAGGGCTGAAAGTTCCGGCGAGGTTATGAGGATCACCTGGGGCTGTCAACGAAAAAACATACGCTTGTTTGAATGGCATTCGCTGGACTGATGCAGCGGTTTGCCAGCGCTGGTGGCGGGCCTGCGGCGTGGGTATGCTTGCGGGATTCGCTGCGCTCGCCTGGCGGGCTCGACCAGAATTGTAAAAGGGGATGTGAGTGGAGTTTCTAGCGGATTACGCGGGTTTCCTGGCCAAGACCTTCACCGTGGTGGTGGCCATCGTCATCGTCCTGGTGGTGATCGCCGCACTGCGCGGCCGCGGTCGTCGCGGCGGCAGCGGGCATCTTGAAGTGCACAAGCTCAACGACTTCTACAAGGAATTGCGCGAGCGCCTGCAACATAGCGTATTGGAAAAGACCAAGCTCAAGGCCCTGCGCAAATCCGAGGCGAAAAGCCTGAAGGAAGCGAAAAAGAAGAAGGGCGGCGAGAAGAACCGCGTCTATGTGCTCGACTTCGACGGCGACATCAAGGCCTCGGCCACCGAGCAGCTGCGCCATGAAGTGACCGCGCTGCTGACCCTCGCCACCCCGCGTGACGAAGTGGTGCTGCGCCTGGAGAGCGGCGGCGGCATGGTCCACGGCTACGGCCTGGCGGCCTCTCAGCTGGCGCGCATCCGTCAGGCTGGCGTACCGCTGACCGTCTGCGTCGACAAGGTTGCAGCCAGCGGCGGCTACATGATGGCCTGCATCGGCGAACGCATCCTTTCCGCACCCTTCGCCATTCTCGGCTCCATTGGCGTGGTGGCGCAGCTGCCCAACATCCATCGCCTGCTGAAGAAGCACGACGTCGATTTCGAGGTGCTCACCGCTGGCGAGTACAAGCGCACCCTGACCGTGTTCGGCGAGAACACCGACAAGGGCCGGGAGAAGTTCCAGGAAGACCTGGAAACCACCCACGAGCTGTTCAAGCGCTTCGTTGTCCACTACCGCCCGCAACTGGCCATCGACGAGATCGCCACCGGCGAGGTCTGGCTGGGTCAGGCGGCGCTGGGCAAGAAGCTGGTCGACGAGCTCAAGACCAGTGACGAATACCTGGCCGAACGCGCTCGCGAGGCGGATGTCTACCAGCTCAGTTACGTACAGAAGAAGTCCATCCAGGAGCGCTTCGGCGTGGGCGTCAGCGGTGTGATCGATCGCGTGCTGGTGACCTGGTGGGACCGCCTGGGTCGCAGCCGCTTCTGGCAATGATCGTCGTCGGGCGCCGGGATCGCGCCCGTTCCAAATTCGAAAGAGGAGGGTCGAGATGAGTGCATTCAAGGCGTTGTGGGTCACGGAGAGCGCGCATGGCGTGTATGACCTGCAGGTGGCCGAGCGGCAGGTTGCCGATCTGCCGGCGGGTGAAGTGCTGGTGCGGGTGAAGTATTCCTCGCTGAACTACAAGGATGCGCTGTCCGCCAGCGGCAACCGTGGCGTCACCCGCAAGTACCCGCATACTCCCGGCATCGATGCTGCTGGCGTGGTGGAAGAATCCTCGGTGGGCGAATTCGCCGTTGGCGACGAAGTCATCGTTACCGGCTACGACCTGGGCATGAACACCCCTGGCGGTTTCGGCCAGTACATCCGTGTGCCCGCGGCCTGGCTGATCAAGCGCCCGCAGGGCCTGTCGCTGCGTGAATCGATGATCCTCGGCACCGCCGGCCTGACCGCCGCGCTGTGCGTCGACAAGCTGGAGCGCGCTGGCGTCACGCCGTCCGCGGGCCCGATCCTGGTCACCGGCGCCACCGGCGGCGTGGGCAGCATCGCGGTGATGCTGCTGGCGCAACTGGGCTACACCGTGGCCGCCGCCACCGGCAAGCTGGAGCAGGCCGAGCTGCTGAACCGCCTGGGCGCGCGGCAGATCCTCGACCGTGCCACCGTCTCCGATGGCGTCGACAAGCCGCTGCTGCGCGAGCAGTGGGCCGGCGCGGTGGACACCGTGGGCGGCGACATCCTGTTCAACGTGGTCAAGTCGCTGCAATACGGCGGCAGCGTCGCCTGCTGCGGCCTGACTGCCGGCGCCGCCTTCAAGGCCACCGTGCTGCCCTTCATCCTGCGCGGCGTGAACCTGCTGGGCGTCGACTCGGTAGAGCTGCCGCTGGTGGTCAAGGCGTCCATGTGGGACAAGCTGTCCCTGCAGTGGAAGCTCGACAACCTCGAAGCGGCGGTGCGCGAGGTCAAGCTCGACGACCTGCCCGCCGCCATCCACCAGATCCTCGCCGGCAAGCTGGTCGGCCGGGTGCTGGTGACGCTGGACTGAGATGGACTATGGAGGAGCCTGCAATGGGCTCCTTTGTTCTTTCTGGGGCAGGGAGGCCGCAGAGTGAGCTGGAAAACAGCGGTTATCGGCAGCGAAAGCCCATCAAAAGAGCGGTTAGCTTGGGTGCTCTGCATGTACTTTGCGCTGGGCATGTTCGGTTATGGAGCGATCACCGATTTTGTGCCTGCCCCCGTTTGGCAGTCCATTGGCGCCTACATTGCAGCTGCCATCACGGCCATCGCGATGTTTGTCTTCCTAGTGAACCTGGCGCTGGGACGCGTTCCCCTGAAAAGCACAAATTCCTTCTGGCGCAAGTGGCTGGCCGTTCTGGCGCTTCCGCTGTTTCTTTACTTCGTAGTGTGGCTGGGGGTGGTGCGAGGGGCTGCCGATCTGTATTCGCGGTTGGTTGGGCGCGCGATGCAGGTCGAGGCTGTTTTGACGAAAGAGCGCGTGCATAGTCGGCGGGCTTGCGACTACCGACTCGTGGGGCCCGTGCTGCGTGCGGTGTGGCCTGATTACCTCTGTGTCGGCGCGGAGCAGTTCGAGGCCTTGCCGGTGACTGCTCAATATCGGTTAGTGGGGCGGACGTCGTCGTTGGGCTTTCATGTCGACGAGATCAGGACTTCCAGCGGAGAGCTGGTTCGCTAACCGCTGGGTATCTTTCTGCGCTTGTTGCCGCTTGAGCTTCAGCCCAGGTCCGGCAGCAGGTAGCCCGCCCACAGCGAATCGGCGAACTGGCTGCGGAAGAAGCCGAAGTGGCCGATGCGTTTCACGCCGATGTCCTCCGGGGCGATTCGCTTCACGGTCTTTGGCGAGCCACGGTAGAAGCCGTGCAGCGACTCGGTATTGCGGCCGGACATCATCTCGTCGTCGGTGAAGGAGATGGAGGTGATGGGCGTGCGCACCGATGAATACGCCTCGCGCACCGCACCGCCTTCCGCGCCCACGGCATACTCAGGGTCGAGGCACCAGCGCCGCCATTGCTCGATCACCCCGCGCGGCAGGTCGCCTACCACGCCCAGGCGCTTGCCCGGGAAGTAGCCCAGCAACGGCGTGATGGTCGGTGCCAGGCAGTACCAGAGCAGCCAGGCCTTGTGCCGCAATCCCTTGGTGTTCTCGCGCCAGTAGCCGCTGCCGGTGGCGATGGTGAAGGCTCGCTGGATGCGTTCGTTACCACGGACGAAGGGCAGGATCTGCCCGCCCAGGCTGTGGCCGATCCAGTACACCGGCAACTCGCCAGCGGCCTCGACCACGGCGTCGAGCATGGCGCTGCAATCGTGGTTGCCCCAGGCGACGACGTTGACGTCCAGGTCGCGCAGGTGGCCGGCGCGGGACTTGCCCATGCCGACGTAGTCGAAGGTCACGGTGAGGAAGCCGCGCTCCGCTAGCCAGTTGGCGAAGGCGGTGTAGAAGCGCTGTTCGACGCCCATGGCGGGGACGATCAGCACCGCTCCGCGGGCTTCGCCGGGTGGGTAGTACCAGTGGCTGGAGAGGCTGTGGCCGTTACCGTTGTCCAGGGGGCGGGGGAGCGGGGTGATCATGGCAGCGTCCCTCAGGCCTGGCTGACGTACAGGGTGATGTCGGCGCGGAAGACCTTCTTGTCACCGACATAAGCCAGCACCGGTACGGTGATGTCGCCTTCCTGGTTCCAGTCGATTGCCAGGCCGTCGGCCACGGCGCGGACATCACCTTCGGCCTTGTCCAGGTATTCCACGGTCATGCCGCGGGGAATCCAGCGGCGACCCTTGGGGATCGACACGTCGGTCAGGGTACCGGCCGCCAGTTCGGCGGCGTTGCACAGGGCGATGGCGTGCACGGTGCCGATGTGGTTCAGCACTTCTCGGCGCTTGGGGAAGGTGACTTCTGCATAGCCCGGACGCAGCTCGACGAACTGCGGGGCGATGGTAGAGAAGTAGGGGGCGACCTGGCCGATCATGGCGCTGAACTGCGCCGGGCCGGCCTGTTGGAACATCTGCAGCATCTGGCTCATGGTGGCTCCGCAGGCTGATGGGGTGGGCAAGCTGGGATTGAAGAGCTGTGATTGAAGAACTGTCATTGAAGAGCGGTGCGCGCCCAGGCAGTATACGAAGATTAGAAAGTAATTCTAGAAAATTATTCTAGAATTACTTTCTGGACCGAATTCCGATACAGGACCCCCATGGCCCGACCTTCCCGCAAAGACGACATCCTCCAGGCCGCGCTGGCCTGTTTCAGTGAATCCGGCGTGGACGCCACCACCATCGAGATGATCCGCGATCGCTCCGGTGCCAGCATCGGCAGCCTCTATCACCACTACGGCAACAAGGAGCGCATCATCGGCGCGCTGTACCTGACCGGCATCGGCCAGTACGCGGCGTTGCTCGACGCCGGGCTGGAGGGGGCGAAGAGCGCCGAGGCAGTGGTGAAGCTGTTCGTCACCTCCTACATCGACTGGGTCTCGGCCAATCCGCAGTGGGCGCGCTTCATCCTGCACAGCCGCGGGCGGGTGGAAGCGGGGGAGGTGGGCGAGGAACTGCGCGAAGCCAACCGCCAGCAGGGCCGGCGTATTGCCGAGCTGCTGGCCGAACACCGCAAGGCGGGGGCGTTCAAGGCGCTGTCGGCGGAGTTGTTCAACTCCGTGGTGATTGGTCCGACTCATGACTACGCGCGCAACTGGCTGGCCGGTCGCACGCGGGTGGACCTGATCGAGTGCCGTGAGCAACTGGCGCAGATCGCGTGGGACAGCGTCCGCGCCTGATACCGTGGTCGCGCAATGGCACCCGGTAGGAGCGAGCCACTAGGGGGCTCGCCGAACCGTAGGACGAATAACCTGGAACAGGTTATCCGCCGTTGTCCCGGCTGCGGATAACGCTGGCGCGATAGGCGCCCTGCGAGAAACCGTGCCGAGCAGAAATGAAAAAGCCCCGCAGTGCGGGGCTTTTTCCTGTCGCTGAATCAGGCGAGCTGACGGCGACGGAACAGCGGTTGCGGCTGGGTCACCGAGGTCTGGTAGACCTCGGAGAAGTCATCCAGACCGGCCAGCGCCGCTTGCGGGTCGCGGTCGGCGCGGATGGCGTAGGCGTCGAAGCCGCAGCTCTGCATGAAGAACAGCTGGTCACGCAGCACGTCGCCGATGGCGCGCACTTCGCCCTTGTAGCCGAAGCGCTCGCGCAGCAGGCGCGCGGTGCTGAAGCCGCGGCCGTCGGTGAAGGCGGGGAAGTTCACGGCGATGACCTTGAACTTGTCCAGGTCTTGCGCGATGGCTTCGGGCTCTTCGTCCGCGTCCAGCCACACGCCCAGGCCGCCGTCACGGCCGCGCAGCGCAGGGCCGTGTTCCAGCCACAGGTTCAGCGGGATGATCACGTCGTCGCAGTTGGGCACGGTCTCGAGGGTCGCGTCCTTGGGCAGCAGGTGCCAGCGATCGTCGACGACCTCGCGGTTCTTAATGATTCGCTGCATATACGCGCTCCTTGAAGAGGTCGATGCCGATGCGACGGTAGGTATCGAGGAAACGTTCCTCTTCGGTGCGCTGTTCCACGTAGACCTTGATGATCTTCTCGATCACGTCGGCCATCTGGTCCTGGGCGAACGACGGGCCGAGGATCTGCGCGAGGCTCGCCTCACGGCTGGCGCTGCCGCCGAGGGAGACCTGGTAGAACTCCTCGCCCTTCTTGTCCACGCCGAGGATGCCGATGTGGCCCACGTGGTGGTGGCCGCAGGCGTTCATGCAGCCGGAGATGTTGAGGTCGAGGTCGCCGATGTCGAACAGGTAGTCCAGGTCATCGAAGCGACGCTGGATGGCTTCGGCCACCGGCAGCGACTTGGCGTTGGCCAGGGAGCAGAAGTCGCCGCCCGGGCAGCAGATGAGGTCGGTCAGCAGGCCCACGTTCGGGGTCGCGAAACCGTTCTCGCGCAGTTCGCCCCAGAGGGTGAACAGCTGCGCCTGCTCGACGTCGGCGAGGATGATGTTCTGGTTATGGCTGTTGCGCACTTCGCCGAAGCTGTAGCGGTCGGCCAGGTCGGCGACCACGTCCAGCTGCTTGTCGGTGATGTCGCCAGGCGCCACGCCGGTGGGCTTGAGCGACAGGGTCACGGCGACGTAGCCGGGCTTCTTGTGGGCGAAGGTGTTGCGGGTGCGCCAGCGGGCGAAGCCGGGGTTCTCGGCGTCCAGCTGGGCGAGGGTGGCGTCCTGGTCTTCCAGGGCCTGGTAGGCCGGATCGACGAAGTGCGCAGCCACGCGCTGCAGCTCGGCGTCGGTCAGGGTGCTCGGGCCGTCCTTCAGGTTCGCCCATTCGGCGTCGACCTTCTGGGCGAAGACTTCCGGCGTCAGCGCCTTGACCAGGATCTTGATGCGCGCCTTGTACTTGTTGTCCCGACGGCCATAGCGGTTGTACACGCGCAGGATGGCGTCCAGGTAGGACAGCAGGTGCTGCCAAGGCAGGAATTCATTGATGAAGCTGCCGACGATCGGGGTACGGCCCAGGCCGCCGCCGACGGAGACGCGGAAGCCCAGCTCGCCGGCTTCGTTCTGCACCGCTTCCAGACCGATGTCGTGCACCTCGATGGCCGCACGGTCGCTCACGGCGCCGTTGACGGCGATCTTGAACTTGCGCGGCAGGTGGGCGAATTCGGGGTGGAAGGTCGACCACTGGCGGATGATCTCGCACCAGGGGCGCGGGTCCACGAGTTCATCGCGGGCGACGCCGGCGAACTGGTCGGTGGTGGTGTTGCGGATGCAGTTGCCGCTGGTCTGGATCGCGTGCATCTGCACGGTGGCCAGTTCGGCGAGGATTTCCGGCACGTCTTCCAGTTCCGGCCAGTTGTACTGCACGTTCTGGCGGGTGCTGATATGCGCGTAGCCCTTGTCGTAGTCGCGGGCGATCTGCGCCAGCTTGCGGACCTGCCGGGAGGACAGCAGGCCGTAAGGCACAGCCACTCGCAGCATGGGCGCGTAGCGCTGGATGTACAGGCCATTCTGCAGACGCAGCGGGCGGAATTCCTCGCCGGTCAGTTCACCCGCCAGGTAACGGTGGGTCTGATCGCGGAACTGCTTGACGCGATCTTCTACGATCCTCTGATCGTATTCGTCATATACGTACATGAATCATCCTGCTGTCAGGCTATAGCGCTCAGGGCGTATTGCGTATCCCAGCGCGCACGGCAACGCGCTCCACGCGGAGTGGGGCGCACGATACCAGTTCGGGAATATGCGCAAAAGTGATGTTTGAGTATATGGCGAGAACTTTCGGGTATAAGTCGCGCCAGGCCTGAAACACAGGCGGGACGGGGACTTGAAGCAGGACGGCCGTTGCTCCGTTGCGCCGCTTCGCCGGGCTATGGGCGGCGGCGCAACGGGAGCCGATCAGGCATCCCGGCCGTGGGCAGCGTCGCGCAATTGTGAGGTGTCGACGCGGACGAAGATCGAGTCGCCGACGCAGGTCAGCACGTCCCCGGCGTAGACCTCGCAGATGATCCGGCTCTTGCGTCCGACTTCACCTTCTACATGGGCCTTCAGGGTCAGCGGCACGCCCATGGGCGTCGGCTTGATGTACTTGATACCGAGGTTGCCGGTGACGCAGTCGATGCGCGGCAGGCTGCCCGGCTCGCGGCCTTCGGCGCGGTAGTGGTAGGCCATGGCGGTCCAGTTCGAGTGGCAGTCCACCAGCATGGCGATCAGGCCGCCGTAGACCAGTTCCGGCCAGCCGCAGTACTTGGCTTCGGGCAGGTGTTCGGCGACGACGTGGATGCCGTCCTCGTGCCAGCGGCTCTTGATGTGCAGTCCGTGCGGGTTGCTGCCGCCGCAGCCGTAGCAGACGCCTTCCGGCGCGACAGTGTCTTGCAGTGAGTCCACGTGCTTCATCCACTCGCTTGTTCTTATGGAGCCAGCAGCCTAACGGCATTTGCGCAGTGGCGGAAAGGGGCGGTTCCTTGAGCTGCGGGCCGGGCTGGTCTTAACTCTGGGCTGTGGTCCTTCAGCCAATAACGAGAAGATGGGGGAAGCATGAGCGAAGAAACGTCCAGCAAGACCAGCGACAGCGTCGTCGATGCCCGCGCCGCATTCATCCTGATCCTGCTGGTGGTCGCGACCGCCGTATTCTGGGTCAGCCACCAGTGACAGCGGTGCCGGCGGGTCGCGCTGCGGCCCGCCCGGTACCTCACTTCCCGGCCGGCTTTTCTACAGCCCGGCGAAATGCAGCACCAACTGCACCAGCCCGTAGAGCAGCAACACGAAGACCAGCGTGAAGAGAATGCCCATGGCGATGAAATGACTGGGCTTGCCGTGGGTGAAGTCGCGCGCGCGGTTGCGCCCGCTCTGTACGCCGAAGGCCGCGGCCAGCACGCTGTGGAGCATCTGCCAGAAGCTCGGCGGCTTGTTCTGTTGCTCGTCCATCGTTCGTCCTCCTTTTGCATCCAATCCTAGACGTTAGAGTTCGATCTGCGTCCACTGGCGCTTCTGCCACATCACCGCGAAGATCGCCGAGGCCAGCCCTCGCTGGAGTATCTGCATGCTCCAGATCGCCAGCAGCCCGCCGCCCAGCACCGGGCCGACCAGGTAGGCCAGCGGCAGGAAGAACAGCCACTGGTTGCCCAGGCTGACCGCCATCACCGTGCGCACGGCGCCTGCGCCCAGCAGCGCCTGGGTCAGTACCAGCGCGGTGGCATCGATCACCATGCCCATGCCGGTGAGCATCAGCGGCACCCGGCCCAGTTCGATCAGCGCAGGATCGCTGACGAACAGCCGCAGGATGGCTTCGGGGAAGATCCAGAACGGCGCGCCCAGCAGTGCCAGGCCGCAGGCCGCCACCTTCACCACGTCCCAGCCCCAGCGGTGCGCGCTGTCGAAGTCGCGCTCGCCCATGCTCTGGCTGACCAGCGTGGTGGCCGCCATGCCCAGGCCGACGCCGGGCAGGATCAGGAACAGCGCCAGGTTGATCAGCACGTGGGCCACTGCCAGCTCGCGGGTGCCGACCTGGGCGATGATCCAGAACAGCAGGGTGATGCCGGCGGCGAAGAAGAACTGCTGCAACGAGTTGGGCAGCGACAGGCGCAGCAGCGTGCGGATGTCCCTTTCGCTTGGCAGGCGCGGGTGGAAGCCCTGGGCGCGGGCGTCGCGCCAGGTGATCCAGGCGTAGATCAGCGAGCCGAGGTACAGCGCCAGCGTGGTGCCCAGGCCGCTGCCCACCGCGCCCATCCGGGGCAGGCCGAACAGGCCGTGGATCAGGCTGTAGCTGATCGCCGCGTTGGCCAGGTGCATCACCACCAGGGTTCGCATGTACATGCCCGAGCGCCGGGTGCCGTTCCAGTAGCCGCGGAAGGAGAAGTTCAGGCCGACGGCTAGCACCGACAAGGCGCGCCATTCGAAGTAGGGAATACCGACCGCGAGCACCTCGGGGTCGTTGGACAGAGCGCGGACAATGGGCTCGGCGAACAACAGGCAGATCAGCGTGATCGGCAGCGACAGGCCCAGCGCCACCAGCAGCCCGCAGTTCAACGGAGCGGCGAGCTCGGCGTTGCGGCCTTCACCCCGCCGGCGCGCCACCAGTGCCTGCACGCCTGCGCCCAGGCCCATCACCAGCGAGATGGCGACGAAGTTGGCGTAACTGCCGATGCCGACCCCGGCGAGGGACTTTTCCCCGAGGTGGCCGACCATGGCCGCATCCACCAGGTTAAGCAGGCTCTGACTGAGCATCCCGCCGATGATCGGCAAGCCCAGGCTGAGAATATTCTGGAACCGCTGGCGCTCTAGCATGGCGTCTCTGGGCAGTAAGCTCCGGCCTGTTCTGGACATCCGGCGGGCCCGTGCCGGTAGGGCTTCGCTGCAGGAAATCCTAGCCGAAGGGAGCGCTTCCCGCCCCCTTTTAGAACGGAGTATGCCTACGAATATTGCGAAGTTGTTCCGGCGATATTTCCGATATTTGTGTGAGGCGCGTCACGTTTTTTCGCCTTGGCGAACGAGATCGGCGTACTACGCTGAGACTCAATTGACCAGGGCAAACCTGTGCGAAAGCCAGGGACGCAAAGCCACCGATCTACAGCCCGAAAGGGCCATGACCGCGGGGTTGCCAAGCAGGCCGGACGTTCGTCCGCGCCTTCTGCGAGCTTGCGCTCGGCATCTTCCAACGTCCCGGTGAGCCTCCTGATCAACCCGTGCAGGTTGATGGTGTTTGTTGGCCCAAGGGAGCGCGCCGATGAATCAGCCGTATCAGGTTCACTACACCTACGGGTTCGCCCGGATGGCGTTGCGGGATCAGGTGGTTTTCAAATCCATTGTCGGCCTGCTCAGCGGTCGCACGCTGGCGAGCTGGGCGTATGTCGATGGCCCGGCCGATCTGCTGGTCGAGGGGGAGGAAGGCGAGCCCCGCGTCCAGTTGCGCACCGCCGAAGGCGAGCCGCTCTGGGTCCATTGGCCACTGCGTGCCAGTGAAGTCTTCGACTGTCTTGAGCGCGCCGCCCGTGCCATCGGTCACCGGCCAGTGGAGACTCCTGGCGGAGCGCTGCGCCTGAAGCACTGGCCGGCGGCTTCCTTGCTCAAGGGTGAGCATCGCTACGTGCGCCTGGCCACACTGCTCTGCGCGCGGGCCATGAGCCTGGATGAGTTGTGCGAGCGCTCCGGCGTGCCGCGCCAGGTGGCGGAAAGCTTCGTCCGCCTGATGGACGCCCAGCAGATGCTTCAACCCGTCGAGGCCATGCCTGCTGCGCCCGCGCAGCAAACCGCAGCGCCCATCGGCCTGCTGGCGCGCATCCGTCGTCATCTCGGTCTGGGCGGTACTGCGGAGGCCAGCCGATGAGGGAATACAAGATCCTCTTCACCGGCACCATGGGCGCCGGCAAGACCACCGCCATCGCCGCGATCAGCGATATCGACCCGGTCAGCACCGATGTGCAGAACAACGACCCGAGCCTGGACAAGGCGCGCACCACGGTCGGCCTGGACTACGGCGAAGTGGTCCTCGGCCCGGAAGAGCGCCTGCGCCTGTACGGCACCCCAGGCCAGGCGCGCTTCGCCTTCATGTGGGGAATCCTCGCCCGAGGTGCGCTCGGGCTGGTGATCCTGATCGACAACTCGCGGCCAGACCCGCTGGGCGACCTGCGCGTCTACCTCGACGGCTTCGCCGATTGTATCGGCCGCGCGCCCTGTGTGATCGGTGTCGGCCGCCTGCCGGGTAATCCCCATCCCGGCCTGGACGACTACGCCGCCGCCCTGGCGCAGGCCGGATACAGCTTCCCGGTGATCGAGGTGGACGTACGCGAAGCGGAGGAGGTGCGGCTGCTGCTCGACCTGCTCCTGCTGCAACTGGAATGCACGGCGGCCTGAGGCCTGACGTTCGCCACCGACTGGAGTCGACCATGGAACATGCCCTGATGAGCCTGCCGGAAAGACTGCGCCACGACGCCGAGCTGGCGCTGGACGAACTGGGCGCCAGCCTCGGCCGGCTGAGCGCGGCGGTGATTGCCACCACCGATGGTTTCGAAGTCGCCTCCCGCGCCGGCAAGGGGCTGGAGGTTTCCAAGCTGGCGGCGATGGCCTGCTCGATCTCTGCCCTGGGTGCGATGGTCGGCCAGGAGAGCGAAGTCGGGCCGCACCAGAACGTGATCGTCGAGGCGAGCGAAGGCTACATCGTCATCGTCGACATCCCGCACCCGAGCCACCCGATGATCCTCAACCTGGTCGCCGACCGCGAGGAGATGCTCGGCCAGGTGCTCTACCAGGCAAAACGCACGGCAACACGGCTGGCGGATCTGTCGCTGGCCGGCTGAGACAAAAGGCTTCGCGGCGCGCGCGGCTGCGGGGCCCCTACAACAGGACGCGCACTCAAGGAGTAATCGCTATGGCAGCACTGCAACAATCGCTGGACGAACTGCTGAACCTGGATGGTGCCCTGGCGTCGGCCGTGGTGGATGCCAAGAGCGGCATGCTGCTCGGGCAGGCGGGTGGCGGCGTGGACCTGGAACTGGCGGCAGCGGGTAACACCGAGGTGGTCCGCGCCAAGCTCAAGACCATGAAGTCGCTGGCGCTCAACGATGTGATCGAGGACATCCTCATCACCCTGGGCCGCCAGTACCACATCATCCGCCCCATGGCGAAGCATGAAGGCGTGTTCATGTACTACGTGCTGGACAAGGTGAAAGCCAATCTGGCGCTGGCCCGGCGCAAGCTGCAGGAGGTGGAGGGGCAGATGGCGATGTAACGAAAAGGGCGGGGTGAAAGCGTGGGCTTGCCGGGGAGGCTTGCCCACGTTTCCTTTGGTGCGGGTATTACTCGAACAGACCGTGCCAGCAGTCGCTCAGCTCGCCCAGCTCGAAGGACTTGGCCCAGGACTGCTTTTCCAGCCACAGGCGGGTGGTCTCGCGGTCGGCTTCGGTCAGGCTGCCGACGGCGTTCAGGCACAGGTAGCCGGTGAACTCGCCGGCTTCGGTGGCGCCGCCGACGAAGACCCAGCCCTCGGACTCGACGAAGGCGATCCACTGGTCGAGCACGTCATCCAGGTCGCCGCTGTAGTTCACTTCCAGGCTGAAGCCGAATTCCTGGAACTCGGCCAGGCGCAGTTTCTTCAGCAGGCGGCGCTTGCGCGGTTTGGCCATCTGTTCGGGGGTGAGGTATTTCATTCGCATTGCTCTCGTCAGCGGAAGCCTGGCGGGTGGCCGGCTTCGGTCCGTTGTGGCCCGGGGGTACCCAGGATGGCGGGATTATCCCGCATCTGCGCCGCAAGTGCAGCGAAGGTTTTGCCCGGGCAGTTGCAAGCCCTGACGAGGATGTCGCGCCGGGCGGGCCCGGTCGCGACATGGGGTGCTCAGTTGTCGTAGCCCAGATTCGGCGACAGCCAGCGTTCGCTGGTAGTGATTTCCTGGTCCTTGCGCACGCTGTAGCGTTCGATCTGGTCCTTGTCGACCTTGCCCACGGCGAAGTACTGCGCCTGCGGGTGGGCGAAGTACCAGCCGCTGACGGCGGCGGCGGGGAACATGGCGAAGTGCTCGGTCAGGGTCACGCCGGACAGGCCCTTCGGGTCGAGCAGCTTGAACAGCGTGCCTTTCTCGGTGTGGTCCGGGCAGGCCGGGTAGCCGGGCGCCGGGCGGATACCGACGTACTGCTCCTTGATCAGCGCCTCGTTGTCCAGGTGCTCCTCGGGCTGGTAGCCCCAGTATTCCTTGCGCACACGCTGGTGCAGCCATTCGGCGCAGGCTTCGGCGAGGCGGTCGGCCAGGGCCTTGACCATGATCGCGTTGTAGTCGTCGCCCTTGGCCTCGTAGGCCTTGGCCACTTCCTCGGCGCCGATGCCGGCGGTGGTGATGAAGCCGCCGACGTAGTCCTTCACGCCGCTGTCCTTCGGCGCGACGAAGTCGGCCAGGCTGAAGTTCGGCTTGCCGTCGGGCTTGATGGTCTGCTGGCGCAGGTGGTGCAGGGTAGCCAGCTTGTGGCCATCGTCACCGTAGACTTCCAGGTCGTCGTGGTGCACCTGGTTGGCCGGCCAGAAGCCGAAGACTGCCTTGGCGCGAATGAGTTTCTCGCCGATCAGCTTCTTGAGCATCGCCTGGGCGTCGTTGAACAGGCTGGTCGCCGCTTCGCCCACGACTTCGTCGGTGAGGATGCGCGGGTACTTGCCGGCCAGGTCCCAGGAGATGAAGAAGGGCGTCCAGTCGATGTACTCGGCCAGCACGTTGAGGTCGATGTCATCCAGCACCTTGACGCCGGTGAAGCTCGGCACCGGCGGCTGGTAGCCGGCCCAGTCGAACTTCGGCTTGGCGGCGATGGCCTGTTCGTAGCTCAGGCGCTCGGTGCGTGCGCTGCGGTTGGCGGTGCGCTCGCGGACTTCCGCGTACTCCTCGCGCAGCTTGCGGGTGTACTCGGGCTTCATTTCCTTCGACAGCAGGGTGGTCGCCACGCCCACTGCGCGGGAGGCGTCGGTCACGTAGACCACGGCGTCGTTGCTGTACTGCGGGTCGATTTTCACCGCAGTGTGCGCCTTGGAGGTGGTGGCGCCGCCGATCAGCAGGGGCAGGTGGAAGTTCTGCCGCTGCATTTCCTTGGCGACGTGGACCATCTCGTCCAGCGACGGGGTGATCAGGCCGGACAGGCCGATGATGTCGCACTTCTGCTCGCGGGCGGTCTGCAGGATCTTCTCGGCCGGGACCATCACGCCCAGGTCGACGATGTCATAGCCGTTGCAGCCCAGCACCACGCCGACGATGTTCTTGCCGATGTCGTGCACGTCGCCCTTCACCGTGGCCATGAGGATCTTGCCCTTGGCCTCGGGCTTGTCGCCTTTCTCGGCTTCGATGAAGGGGATCAGGTGGGCCACCGCCTGCTTCATCACGCGGGCGGACTTCACCACCTGCGGAAGGAACATCTTGCCGGCGCCGAACAGGTCGCCGACCACGTTCATGCCGTTCATCAGCGGGCCCTCGATGACCTCGATGGGGCGCGCGCACTTCTGCCGGCACTCCTCGGTGTCCTCGACGATGAAGGTGGTGATGCCCTTGACCAGTGCATGCTCCAGGCGCTTCTCGACGCTGTGGCTGCGCCACTCTTCGTCTTCCACTTCCTTGACCGCGCCGCCGCCCTTGTAGTTGTCCGCGATAGCGAGCAAGGCCTCGGTTGCGTCCGGGCTGCGGTTGAGCACCACGTCCTCGACCTTGTCGCGCAGTTCCTGCGGGATCTCGTCGTAGATCTCCAGCTGGCCGGCGTTGACGATGCCCATCGTCAGGCCGTTCTGGATGGCGTAGTAGAGGAATACCGAGTGGATCGCTTCGCGCACCGGGTTGTTGCCGCGGAACGAGAACGACACGTTGGACACCCCGCCCGAAGTCAGGGCGTAGGGGAGGTTGTCGCGGATGTAGGCGCACGCCTCGATGAAGTCGACCGCGTAGTTGTTGTGTTCCTCGATGCCGGTGGCGACCGCGAAGATGTTCGGGTCGAAGATGATGTCTTCCGGCGGGAAGCCCACTTCGTTGACCAGGATGTCGTAGGAACGCTGGCAGATTTCTTCCTTGCGCGCCTGGGTGTCGGCCTGGCCGGCTTCGTCGAAGGCCATCACCACCACGGCGGCGCCATAGCGCTTGCAGAGACGGGCGTGGTGCTTGAACTGCTCGACGCCTTCCTTCATGGAGATGGAGTTGACGATGCCCTTGCCCTGGATGCACTTCAGGCCTGCCTCGATCACTTCCCACTTGGAGGAGTCGATCATGATCGGCACGCGGGAGATGTCCGGCTCGGAGGCGATCAGGTTGAGGAACCGGACCATGGCGGCCTTCGAATCCAGCATGCCCTCGTCCATGTTGATGTCGATCACCTGGGCGCCGGCTTCCACCTGCTGCTGCGCCACTTCCAGCGCTTCGGCGTAGTTCTCCTCGCGAATGAGGCGGGCGAACTTGGCCGAGCCAGTGATGTTGGTGCGCTCGCCGACGTTCACGAACAGCGAATTGCGGTCGATGGTGAACGGCTCGAGGCCGGACAGGCGGCAGGCGCGGGGGATTTCCGGAATCGCACGCGGCGCGTACTTGGCCACGGCCTTGGCGATGGCTTCGATGTGCCCAGGCGTGGTGCCGCAGCAACCGCCGATGATGTTGAGGAAGCCCGACGCGGCGAACTCTTCCACGACCACGGCCATTTCCGCCGGGGTCTCGTCGTATTCGCCGAAGGCGTTGGGCAGACCGGCGTTGGGGTGCGCGGAGACGTGGGTGCCGGCCTTGTTCGACAGCTCTTCCAGGTACGGGCGCAGCTCTTTCGCGCCGAGGGCGCAGTTCAGGCCGACGGAGATCGGGTTGGCGTGGCTTACCGAGTTCCAGAAGGCTTCGGTGGTCTGGCCCGACAGGGTGCGGCCGGAAGCGTCGGTGATGGTGCCGGAGATCATGATCGGCAGCTCGACGCCCAGCTCTTCATAGACGCCCTGCACGGCGAAGATAGCCGCCTTGGCGTTGAGGGTGTCGAAGATGGTCTCGATCAGGATCAGGTCCGCGCCGCCCTCGATCAGGCCGCGAGTCGATTCGCTGTAGTTCTCCACCAGCTCGTCGAAGGTGACGTTGCGGAAGCCCGGGTCGTTGACGTCCGGGGAGATCGAGCAGGTGCGGCTGGTCGGGCCGAGGACGCCGGCGACGAAGCGCGGGCGGTCGGGGGTTTCGGCGGTCTTGGCGTCGGCCACTTCACGGGCCAGGCGCGCGCCCTCGACGTTCATCTCGTAGGCCAGTTCCTGCATGTCGTAGTCCGCCTGGGACACGCGGGTGGCGTTGAAGGTGTTGGTCTCGAGGATGTCGGCACCGGCGTCGAGGTAGGCCTTCTCGATGGCCTGGATGACGTCCGGGCGGCTGAGCAGCAGCAGGTCGTTGTTGCCCTTCACGTCGCTCGGCCAGTCGGCGAAGCGCGCGCCACGGTAGTCCTCTTCCTGCAGCTTGTAGCTCTGGATCATGGTGCCCATGCCGCCATCGAGGATCAGGATGCGCTCCTTGAGGGCTTGCTGGAGGGCTTGCAGGCGTGCGGCACGGTCGATCATTGGAATTCTCGGAAAAAGGCGTGACGAAAGGTCGCTGATGATAACAAAGCTGCAGGAAATTTGACCGGGCGCGGTTTTACATGAAGATTCCTCATGTTCCGCCTTTGGTTGGAGCGCATTGCGCCGGTACTCCCGCTAGAATCCGCTCCATTCTGATGTCCGGAGTCCTTCATGTCCCTGCGAGCCCGTTTCACGTTGCTCATCGCATCCCTGGCGTTTTCGGCGCAGGCCCTGGCGGGAGGGCTGTCCTACACCAGGGACATCCAGCCGATCTTCACCGAGAAGTGCGTGGCCTGCCACGCCTGCTACGACTCGCCTTGCCAGCTCAACCTGACGGCCGCCGAAGGCGCGCAGCGCGGGGCGAACAAGCTGCCGGTCTACGACGGTGGGCGCAGCAAGGCGCAGGACCCGACGCGGCTGTTCCTCGACGCCCAGGGCGCGGATGCCTGGCGGCGCAAGGACTTCTGGTCGGTGCTCGACGGCCGCGGCAGCCAGGCGGCGCTGATGGCGCGGATGATCGACCTTGGACATGAGCATCCGCTGGTGCCCAACGCGAAGATTCCCGACGGGCTGGACCTGTCGATCAACCGCACCAACCAGTGCCCGACACCCGATTCCATCGACGACTTCGCTGCCAAAAATCCTCGCAGCGGCATGCCGTTCGCCGTCACCGGCCTGAGCGACAAGCAGTTGTCGACCATCAAGACCTGGCTGGCCCAGGGCGCGCCGGTGGACGAAAAGGCCTGGCAGGCGGGCGCCGGCGAGGCCGCGCAGATCGCCGACTGGGAAGCCTTCCTCAACCAGCCCGGCGCGCGCCAGAGCCTGGTGCAGCGCTGGATCTACGAGCACCTGTTCCTTGCCCACCTGTACTTCACCGAACGCGGCGAGCCGGGGCATTTCTTCCAGCTGGTGCGTTCGCGCACGCCCAGCGGCCAGCCCATCGACCCTATCGCCACGCGTCGGCCCAACGACGATCCGGGCAATACCTTCTACTACCGCCTGTGGCCCATCCAGGGCGTGATCGTGCACAAGACGCACATCACCTATCCGCTCAACGAGGCACGCCTCAAGCGCAACCAGGAGCTGTTCTACGGCAGCGACTGGAACACCGACAAGGTACCGGGCTACGGCCTGCAGCACCGCGCCAATCCTTTCGTGACCTTCGAGGCGATCCCGGCGCGGGCGCGCTACCAGTTCATGCTCGACAATGCCGAGTACTTTGTCCGCACCTTCATTCGCGGTCCGGTGTGCCGCGGGCAGATCGCCACCGATGTGATCCGCGACAATTTCTGGGCGCTGTTCCAGGACCCGGACCACGACCTCTATGTCACCGACCCGAAATTCCAGCGCCAGGCCTCGCCGCTGCTGGCGCTGCCGGGGCAGATCGATGACGTGGGCGCCATGCTGTCGCAGTGGCGTTCCTACCGCGACAAGCGCAACCAGTACGAAGAGCTGCGCCAGGACGTCTACGACGATGCGCCGACGCCGACCTGGGCCGATATCTGGGCCGGCAACGACAATGCCGTGCTGAGCATCTTCCGCCAGTACGACAGCGCTTCGGTGCGCAAGGGCCTGATCGGCGGCGTGCCGCAGACCATCTGGTGGCTCGACTACCCGCTGCTGGAGCGCACCTACTACGGGCTGGTGGTGAATTTCGACGTGTTCGGCAACGTCGCCCACCAGGCGCAGACGCGGTTGTACTTCGACCTGATCCGCAACGGCGCCGAACAGAACTTCCTGCGGCTGATGCCTGTCGGCGCACGCAAGAAGCTGCTCGACGACTGGTACCAGAACAGCGGGAAAATCAAGATGTGGGCCGACTACTACAGCAATGACAGTGACCAGCCGACCGGCCTGTTCCTGCCGGAAAAGGGCGCCAAGCTGGCCTTCGCCAAGCAGTTGCTGAAGAACTACGTGGCGCTCAATGCGCGGCCCGACCCGATCAACCTGTGTGAGAACGGTGCCTGCTACCGCAACACCGTGGCGGCGCCGCTGCAGGACGCCGAGCAGGCCTTCAGCCGGCTGGTCAGCCGTCCGGCCGCCGGGTTGCCGGTGATCGACCAGTTCCCCGAGGCGACCATCCTGCGTGTGGAACTGCCCGACGGCGAGCGCGAGATCTACACCGTGCTGCGCAACCGCGCGCACAGCAACGTCGCTTTCATTGCGGGCGAATCCCTGCGCTACCAGCCGGGGCTGGACACCCTGACCATCTACCCCGGCGTGCTGTCGAGCTACCCGAACTTCATGTTCAACCTGAAGGCCGCCGAGGTGAGCGATTTCGTCGCCGCGCTGGAGCAGGTGAAGAGCGCGGCGGACTTCGAGAAGGTCGCCGACCGCTGGGGCATTCGCCGCAGCCACCCGCAGTTCTGGTTCTACTTCCATGACCTGGACGCTTACCTGCGCGAAACCGAGCCGGTGGAAGCGGGCGTGCTGGACATGAACCGCTACGAGAACCTCTGACCGGTACGCTCTTTGTAGGAACGGCCCATGCCCGTGATCGCGGGCATGGGCCAGGCGCCCCCGCCCATCCTGCAGGGAGTTACCTGCTGTCCATCCAGCTGCGAATTATTCCTACTAAAACGGTAGGGCTTTATCCCGTCCCCCCGAATGGCGTAAACTGGCGCCACGTTTGCGAGGAGTTGCCATGAGCGCTATCACCATCACCGAAGCCGCACAGGATTACCTGGCCGAGCTGCTGTCCAAGCAGGACACTCCCGGCATCGGCATTCGCATCTTCATCACCCAGCCGGGCACCCAGTACGCCGAAACCTGCATCGCCTATTGCAAGCCGGGCGAGCAGAAGCCGGAAGACACCCCGGTCGGCCTGAAAGCCTTCACCGCCTACATCGACGCCATCAGCGAGCCGTTCCTGGACGACGCCGTGGTCGATTACGCCACCGACCGCATGGGCGGCCAGCTGACCATCAAGGCGCCCAACGCCAAGGTACCGATGGTCAACGAAGACAGTCCGATCACCGAGCGCATCAACTACTACCTGCAGACCGAGATCAACCCAGGGCTTGCCAGCCATGGCGGCCAGGTGAGCCTGGTGGACGTGGTCGAGGACAACATCGCCGTGCTGCGTTTCGGCGGTGGTTGCCAGGGCTGCGGCGCGGTCGAGATGACCTTGAAGGATGGCGTCGAGAAGACCCTGATCGAGCGCATCCCGGAGCTGAAGGGCGTGCGTGACGTCACCGACCACAGCAACCGCGAGAACGCCTACTACTGAGTCGGCGTCTGGCAGCGAAAAGGCGACCTTCGGGTCGCCTTTTTCATTGGTGGACTTCCACGCAGTCGTAGGGCGCATAACGCCTCAAGCGTTATCCGCCAATGCGGCGGATAACCCGTTCCGGGTTATGCGCCCTACGAAGCGGCCGCCAATTCCCTGCGCCCCGACCAGACCATCACCAGCGCCACCAGCAGCACCGGCCACACCAGCAGGTTCACCGCGCTCCAGCCGACGCTGGTGATCAGCGCGCCGGAGCTGAAGGACATAAGCGCCGCCAGGCTGCCATTGCCCAGCTCCATCAGGCCCTGCGCATGGCCGCGCTCCTGGGGCGTGTGGCCAAAGGCAAGCAGTGTGGTGCCTGCCACCAGCATCAGGTTCCAGCCCATACCCAGCAGCAGCGAGCTGACCAGGAACTGCGCCACCGACTGCCCGCTCAGGGCCACCGCCGCGCTCACCGCCAGTAACGCCATGCCGACCCAGGCCACCCGGCGCCCGCCCAATCTGTCTACCAGCGGACCGGCGACGAAGGCGGGCAGGAACATCCCCAGCACATGCCACTGGATCACGCTCACCGAGCGCTCCAGCGGCAGCCCACAGAAGCTCATCGCCAGCGGCGTGGCGTTCATGATCAGGATCATCAGCCCGTGGCCGGCGGCGGTGCAGGCCATGGCCGCGCGGACCGCCGGGCGCGCCAGCAGCTCGCGCATCACTTTCCAGCCTCCGGTGGATGGCGCGGGCGCCGCACCCTCCGGCAGACGGCTGAGCACGGCGATGGCGACCAGCGCCAGGACGGCGATCGCCAGATAGGAACCCACGAAAGGAGCGGGCAGGGCGTTGCGCGACCACAGGGCGAGGCTCGGCGCCAGCAGTGCCGCGAGCACGCCGCCGCCGATCACATAGGCCGTCGCACGGCCCTTGTGGGTTTCATCGACCGCCTCCAGCGCGGCAAAGCGGTAGTACATCGCCGAGGCCTGGTACGCGCCGATGGGCAGCGCGCCGAGACAGAACAGCAGGAAATCCGCCAGCCACACTCCCAGCGCGCAGAGCAGGCCGCCGAGCACGCCGCAGGCGGCGCCCAGCAGCAGGCCGCGCCGGCGCCCGTGGCGCTGCATGAACAGCGACAGCGGCTGCACCGCCAGCAGATTGCCCAGCACCAGGATCGCCAGGGGCAGCGTGGCCAGGCTGTTGAGCGGAGCGAGCTGGGCGCCCACCAGCGAGGTGAGGGTGATACCGATCAGCGAGCAGGACCAGTACAGCGCCTGGCTGGTGAACAGCAGGCGGATTGCCGGGGTGCGCAGCAGCATGGTCCGTCCTCAGCCCTGGCAGCCGTTGGGCTTGAGCACCCGCTGGGTCGAGGCCGGATTGGCCGCCAGCTTCGCCAGCGGGCGGCGCGGACGCGGCACCAGCTCACCGCCGCAGTTCGGGCATTGGCCTTTCAGCACCTGCTCGGCGCAGTCGGTGCAGAAGGTGCATTCGAAGCTGCAGATGCGGGCGTCGGCGCTGTCGCCGGGCAGGTCGCGGTCGCAGCACTCGCAGCCGGGGCGGAGTTCGAGCATGGCAATCTTCCTTTGGGTGGTCGTCGTTGTCAGTGCAACTGGCCGAAGCGCTCGGCGTATTCCTGCGGGCTGATCGCCAGGTGCTTGTGGAAGGTGCGGCGCAGGTTTTCCGGATGACCGAAACCGCACAGCCGCGACACCGTGCTGATCGACGCCTGGGCGTCCTGCAGCAGCGCCCGAGCCGCTTCCAGGCGCACCCGCTCGACGTAACGGCCGGGCCCCATGCCCAGTTCGTTGATGAACACCCGCGAGAGCGTGCGCGGGCTCATGCAGGCCTGCTCGGCCAGGGCTTCCAGCGACAGGTCGGTGCCCAGGTGCGCTGGAATCCACTCCAGCAGCGCGGCCAGCCTTGGCGTGCGGGTCGGCTCCGGGGTCAGCCAGTGGCTGAACTGCGCCTGCCCGCCGGGACGCTTGAGGAACATCACCAGTCGCCGTGCGACCGCCAGGGCCAGCGCTCGACCGAGGTCGGCCTCCACCAGCGCCAGGGCAAGGTCGATACCGGCGGTGACGCCCGCCGAGGTGAACACGTGATCGTCGCCGTCGCGGCGCTGCGGGTCGTAGGTGTGCAGGCGGTCGCCCTGGACCAGCACTTCGGGGAAGCCGGCGCACAGTTCGTCGACATCCGCCCAGTGGGTGGTGGCCGGGCGGCCATTGAGCACGCCGGCGGCGGCGAGGATCAGCGCACCGGAGCACACCGAGCCGAGGCGGCGCACCTGCGGTTCGGCGGCTGCCAGCCAGTGCAGCAGCTCGCTGTTCCCGCATTGCTCCGGTACGCCCAGCCCGCCGGGGACCAGCAGGGTATCCAGGCTCGAGGGATCGACTTCGCGCCACGCCTGGTCGGCGCAGATGCGGATGCCAGCCGAGGTCGCCACCGGTCCGGCCTGTTCGCCCAGCACCAGCAGCTCGTAGAGCGGCGCCAGGCCCTGGCGCTGGCGCTCGACGTTCGCGGAGGCGAACACCTGCAGCGGCCCGGTGATGTCCAGGCTCATGACCTCGGGGTAGAGCAGGCAGGCGATACGGCGTGGCGATTCCATGGCAAGGCTCGTTCATTGGATGCCACGAGTGTGGCGGTGACCGACGCTGGCGGCAACGTCAGTCACCCCACGGATCTTGCCAAATCAGTGGGCAGTCACCTTCGAACCGCCGAGGCGGTAGGCGCTGGCGTACAGCACCGGCAGCACGATCAACGTCAGCAGCGTGGCGAAACCCAGGCCGAACATGATCACCACCGACATGCTCTGGAAGAAGGCGTCCAGCAGCAGCGGCGCCAGGCCGAGGATGGTAGTCAGCGCGGTCAGGCAGATCGGCCGCAGCCTCGCGCAGGCAGCGTTCACCAGTGCCTCGCGGGGCGGCTGGCCGCTTTCGGCGAGGTTGTCCACTTCTTCCAGCAGCACGATGCCGTTGCGCACCAGCATGCCGGACAGGCTCAGCAGCCCCAGCAGGGCCATGAAGCCGAAGGGGATGCCGGTGAGCAGGAAGCCCAGCGTCACGCCGATCATCGCCAGCGGCACGGTCAGCCAGATCAGCAGCGCCTTGCGCGGCGAGGAGAACATCAGCACGGTGATGATGAACATCGCCAGGAAGGCCATGGGCAGGCTGCCGAGCACGCCGTTGCGGGCGTCGCTGGAGCTTTCCACGTCGCCGCCCCAGGCCAGCTCGTAGCCCGGCGGCAGGGTCAGCGCCTCGATCTGCGGGCGCACCCGATTCAGCAGTTGCGAGGAGGTCTCGCCGCTCTGCGGGGCGACGTCGGCCATCACCGTCAGCGTGCGCTTGCGGTCCTCGCGCAGGATCAGCGGGTCCTCCCAGACGCTGTCGAAACCGCCGACCACCTGCTCGATGGGCAGGTAGCGCTGGCTCACCGGGCTCCACAGCATCAGGTCGTTGATCTGCCCGGCGTCCACGTCGCGTTCGCGCACGACGATCGGCATCTGCTGGGTGCCGTCGCGGTAGAGGCCTACGGTCAGGCCGCTGAAGCTCATGCGCAGCAGGCTGTCGAGGTCGCGCTTGTCGATGCCCAGCTCGCGGCCGCGGGCCTCATTGAACTGCGGCCTGACCAGCAGCGCACGGGCCTGCCAGTCGTGGCTGACGCCGGTGGCCACCGGGTCGGCGGCGAGGATGTCGCCCACCTGCGCGCCGAGGCGGCGCAGCTCCTGCGGGTCCGGGCCGGTCAGGCGCACTTCGATGGCGCTGCCGTTGGAGGGGCCGAACATCAGGCGCTTCAGCCCCGTCTGTACCTGCGGGTAGTTCTCGTCGAGGTAGTGCTGCAGGCCTGCGATCAGCCCCGGAATCTGCGCGCGGTTCTCGGTGCGCACCAGCACCTGGGCGTAGTTGGCGTGCTGGCGCTCGGCGCCGTAGGTGAGGATGAAGCGCGGCGCGCCCTGGCCGATGCTGGTGACCGTGCGCTCCACGCCCGGCAGGGCGGTGATGTGCCGGTCGATCTCGGCGGCCAGGTCGCGGGTGTGCTCGATGGCGGTGCCCTGGGGCAGCCACAGGTCGACGAAGAACATTGGCGTGTTGGCCGGCGGGAAGAAGTTCTGCCGCACCTGGGAGAAGCCCAGCAGCGAGGCGGCCAGCGCCACGGCGAGTACGCCGAGGGTCAGCGCGCGCTGGCGCAGGCAGGCTTCCAGCAGGCTGCGGTAGGCACGGTACAGCCAGCCGGCGTGCGGCTCGGCGCTGTCCGCCTTCACCGGCATTTTGGCGAAGGCCCAGCGGGCGAGCAGCGGCGCCAGGGTCATGGCGGTGACCCAGCTGAGCAGCAGCGACACCAGCAGCACGTCGAACAGCGAGCGGCAGTATTCGCCGGTGGAGTCCGCGGACAGGCCGATGGGGGCGAAGGCCAGCACCGCGATCACCGTGGCGCCAAGCAGGGGCAGGGCAGTGAGGCGGACGATATGGCGGATCGCGGCGTCGATGCCCTGGCCGCGCAGGCGGCCGACCAGCACGCCCTCGACCACGACGATGGCGTTGTCCACCAGCATGCACAGGGAAATGATCAGCGCGCCGAGGCTGATGCGCTGCAGCTCGATGCCCAGCAGGTACATCAGCAGCAGGCTGCCCAGCACGTTGAGCGCCAGCACCCCGGCGATCACCAGCCCGCTGCGCAGGCCCATGAACACCAGCAGGGTGCCGACGACAATCGCCAGCGCGATGACGAAGCTGAGCAGGAAGCCGTTGACCGCGCCGTGCACTTCCACGGCCTGGTCATAGAAGGGCGTCAGTTGCATGCCGGCCGGGCGTTCGCTTTCCAGTTGGTCGAGGCGCTGGTGCACGGCGTCGCCGACTTTCACCACGTTCACCTGCGGGGCGAAGGCGATGCCCAGCGCCAGCGCCGGCTTGCCATCGGCGCGCCAGAGGTGGCTGGGCGTGTCGGTGAAGCCGCGCTTCACCGTGGCGATATCGCCCAGGCGGATCAACTGGGCGCTGCCCGGCGCGCTGACCAGCAGGCGCTCCAGCTCGCCGACGTCGGCGAACTCGCCGGTCGGATGCAGGCGGATGCTCTCGCTGCCGACCCGCAGGCTGCCCGCGTCGGACACCACATTCTGCCGGTTCAGCAGGTCCGCCAGACGCTGCAGCGGCACGCCCATGGCGTTCATCTTCTCCCGCGAGACCTCCACCTGGACCTGCTCGGCCTGCAGCCCGGAAACCACCACCTTGCTCACGCCCGGCACCAGCACCAGTTCGCGGCGCAGATAGTCGGCGTAGTCGCGCAGTTCCTGGTAGCGATAGCCGTCGCCGGACAGCGACAGGAGGATGCCGTAGACGTCGCCGAAATCATCGTTCACCTGCGGCGGCGAAGCGCCCGGCGGCAGATGCGGGGCGAGGTCGTTGACCTTGCGCCGCAGCTCGTCCCATATCTGCGGCAGCTCGCCGGCGCGATACTGCGGCTTCACGTTGACGGTGATCTGCGACAGCCCGGCGCTGGAAATCGAGGTGAGCTTGTCGACGTAGGCCAGCTGCTGGATGGCGTTTTCCAGCGGGTAGGTGACCTCTTCCTCGACCTGTTGCGGCGAGGCGCCGGCATAGCGGGTGGCGACCACGGCGGTCTTCACGGTGAAGGCCGGGTCTTCCAGGCGGCCGATCTCGAGGATCGCGTAGAGGCCGCCGAGGGCCAGCAGGAGAATGACGATCCAGCTGCTGACCTTGTTGTGGATGAAGTAGCCGCTGATATCCATCACAGCCCCCGTTCGCGTTGCCACGGGCGCACGCGCTGGCCTTCGCGCAGCTCGGCAGTGCCGGCGGCGACTATATGCTCACCCGGCTCGAGCCCGGAAAGGATCTGGATGCCCTCGGCGCCCGGCTGGCCGAGCTGCACCGCGCGGCGCTCGACGTGCAGCGCATCGCCAGTACCTTTCACCACCCACACCTGGCTCTGGCCCGGCGCGCTGTCGTCAGCACTGAACACTGCTTCCACCGGGACGCGCAGGCTGGTCTGGGCGTCGCGGCCGAGCTGGGCGAAGTCCACCTCGACGGTGGCGCTCATGCCCGGCAGCAGGGTGACGTCCTTCGGCCGCTGCAGGGTCAGGGTGACGGTGTAGCTCAGGGTCGCCGGATCGGGGCGGGTGCTGTGTTCCTTGTACTGCGCCAGGAAGTCGCGCCCGGGCACGCGGGCCAGGCGCACGATGGGCTGGTAGTCAATGCGCAGGCTGGCGCCGTTGACGCGTTCCAGCAGGCTTTCCGGCAGCTGGAACTGCACGTCATAGGTATCGGCGGACTGCAGGATCGCCACCGGCTGCTTGGGTTGCAGCATCTGGTGGTTCTGCACCGGCAGCTGGGCGATGACGCCCTCGAACGGCGCGGTCAGGCGCGCATAGCCGAGCTCCTGGCGGGCCAGCTTCAGCGCGGCCTCGGCGGAGTCCAGCTGGGCCTTGCGCTGGTCCAGCTCGGCGCGGGCCACCAGTTGCCGCTCGTTGAGCGTGGCGACGCGCTGGTACTGGGCGCGGGCCAGGTTGAAAGTGGCTTCGCGGTCACGCAGGCGCAGGCGCAGGTCGGCATCATCCAGCTCGGCGATCAGCTGGCCGCGCTCCACGCGCTGGCCGGTCTTCACCGCCAGGGTCTTGAGATGCCCGGCGAGGCGGAAGGACAGGTCGACTTCATCCGAGGCCACCAGTTGGCCGGGGAACTGACGCACACCTTCGGCAGCCGCGGCGGGCACGCTGTAGAGCTTCACCGGGCGCACGCTGTCGGCCGGCACCGAAGGCGTCGGGCCGCAACCGACGAGCAGGCTGGCGAGCAGAAGGCAGGCGGGGGTTTTCACGGAAGATTCCTCGTCATCGAGTGGGATGCGACAAGGCTGCGCGCCACTCGGAGGAATCCGCCTGACTTGTATCAAGGGCCGCCGGGCGGCCCTGGGAAAGTTCAGCGGCGGTACAGGAATCGTTCAGAAACGGACTACATCCAGTCCTCCGTCAGACTTTCAGCACGCCGCGAAAGCCCCGCGCCGCGTAATACGACTGCACGCCGTTGTGGTAGGTGAAGACCCGCTCGTAGCGGCGGTCGCCGAACAGCGCGCCGTCCAGCTTGCGCATGGAGCCGGGGGTGCGCAGCCAGCTGGAGGTCTTCTGGTCGAAGCTGCCCAGCTCCTGCAACTGGCGGTACTGCGCCTCGTCGAGCAGCTCGATGCCGATCTGTGCGGCCAGCTCGGTGGCGCAGCCGGCGGGCTTGTCCTTCTTGCGGGCGTCCAGCGCCTCGCGGTCGTAGCAGAGGCTGCGGCGCCCGGTCGGGGTCTCGGCGGAGCAGTCGAAGAACAGGATGGCGCCGCTGGCGCTCTCGCGGCCGACCACGTCAGGCTCGCCACCGGTGGCTTCCATCTGCTCCAGCGCCTTGAGCTTGGCCGGGGCACTCTTCAGGCGCGCCTGGACGTCCGCCCAGTCGATGCCCTGGTGGCGTTCGGGGTGCTGGTCGAAGCGGGCCTGCAGTGTTGCCAGCAGGGTGTCGTGCTGTTTCGCATTCATCTTGCTTACTCTCGGCAGGGGAAAGGTCAGAGAGTAAAGCAGGATTTGCGCGGTCCGCCGTTCAGCCGGCGTCGGCCCAGCGCTCGCGCACCGCGAGGATGTCGGGCAGGCAGCCGAGGAACAGCTCCACCAGCTCAGGGTCGAACTGGCTGCCTTTCTCCCGGCGCAGCAGTTCCACCGCCTCGTCGATGCTCCAGGCCGGCTTGTAGGGGCGCACGCTGGTCAGCGCGTCGAACACGTCGGCGATGGCGACGATGCGCCCCTCGACGGGAATCTCCTCGCCGCGCAGGCCCTTCGGGTAGCCGGTGCCGTCCCAGCGCTCGTGGTGGGTGAGGGCGATGCTGCGGGCCAGGCGCAGCAGGTTGGAGTCATGTTCGCCGATGATCCGCGCGCCGATCTCCGGGTGCTGGCGCATCACCTGCCATTCGTGCTCGTCGAGCCGGCCGGGTTTGCGCAGGATGGCGTCGGGAATGCCGATCTTGCCCACGTCGTGCATGGGCGCGGCGTTGAGCAGGTCGTCGGCGGCCTTCTCCGAGTAGCCGGCGGCGCGCGCCAGCAGGTGGGCGTAGTGGCTCATGCGGATGACGTGCAGGCCGGTCTCGTTGTCCTTGTACTCCGAGGCCTTGCCCAGGCGCTGGACGATCTGCAGGCGCGTCTCGCGCAGCTCCTCCACGCTCACCAGCGACAGGTGCGTGCGCACCCGCGCCTTGACGATGGGCGGGCTGACCGGCTTGGTGATGTAGTCCACCGCGCCCACCTCGAAGCCCTTGGCCTCGTCCGGCACGTCGGCCAGGGCGGTGACGAAGATCACCGGGATGGCGCAGGTGGCCTGCTCGGCCTTGAGCCGCTGGCAGACCTCGAAGCCGGTCATGCCGGGCATCATCACGTCCAGCAGGACCAGGTCGGGGCGCTCGCGGTTGGCCAGCTCCAACGCCTTGTCGCCGTCCTTGGCGAACAGCAGGCGGTAGTCATCCTGCAGGATGTGGCGCAGCACCTGGAGGTTGGTGGCTTCGTCGTCCACCAGCAGCAGGCAGGGCCGATGATCTTGGGCGGTCTGGGTCATGCTTGCTCCAGGCGGGTGCCGAGGGTCCGGACCCATTCCAGGGCCTGGTCGAAGTCGAAATCGTCGATGGCGTAGCGCAGGGCCTCGAAGGCCTCGCGGTGCTCGCCCTGGGCGGTGCCCAGGCGCAGGCGTTCCAGTGCCTGGTCGTCGAGACCGCCACGGGAGAGGGCCAGTTGCAGGGCTTGCAGCGCGTCGCGCAGGTCCTGCGAGGCGGCCTCGCCGACGATCTGGCCGACCGCCTCGGTAACCGCTTCCGGCACCAGTGGCACCGACTCGCGGACCGTGGCGAACTCCACGCGGACACGCTCCAGCGTGGAGTTCAGCTGCTCAGCCGGGCCATGCTCGGCGGCACCTTCCAGCGCGCCGATGGCACTGGCCAGGCGCGGCAGGGCAAGGTTGGCAGCGGCACCGCGCAGGCGGTGGGCGAGGGCGGCGATGCCGGCGCGGTCACCTTCGCTCACGGCGATTTCCAGGGTATCCAGGCTGGCTTTCTGCTCGTCGAGGAAGCGCACAATGGCCCGCGCCATGGGCAGCGGGCCGCCCCACAGGCGCGCGCCGGCGGCCCAGTCCAGGGTTGCCAGCGGCGTGCTGTCGGCGGTCTGCGCGCTGCGCACCGCAGGAGCGGTGCCGAGCAGGCGGGCCATTTCATCCAGCAGGCCGGCGAGGTCCAGCGGCTTGCTGGCGAAGCCGTTCATGCCGGCGTCCAGGGCGTTCTGCCGGTCGCGGTCGAGTACGCTGGCGGTGAGGGCGATGATCGGCACGGCCTCAATGCCCCTTTCCTGTTCGATGCTGCGGATGCGCCGGGTGGCTTCCAGGCCATCCATGCCGGGCATCTGCACATCCATCAGGATCAGGTCGAAGTCCTCTGCGCTGTACGCATCCACGGCGGCCTGGCCGTCGCCGACGCTGTACGGTTGGTGGCCCAGACGGCGCAGGTTCAGCTCCAGCAGCTCGACGTTCTGCGGTACATCGTCGGCCACCAGAATGCGTAGCGGTGGCAGGCTCGGCGCGTGGCTGCGGGCCGTCGGTTGCACGCAGCGCCCGGCCGGCAACGGCAGGTCGACGGTGAACACGCTGCCGCGGCCCACTTCACTTTCCACGGTGATGCGGCCGCCCATCAGCTCCACCAACTGGCGCGAGATGGTGGTGCCCAGCCCGGTGCCGCCGAAGCGCCGGCTCATGGAGGCGTCGGCCTGGGCGAAGGGGTCGAAGATGCGTTCCAGGCGGTCGGCGGCGATGCCGATGCCGGTGTCGCGGATGGCCAGGCGCAGCGCGCCCGGTTCGCCACTGATGAGCAGCCGGACTTCGCCGCGCTCGGTGAACTTCACCGCGTTGCCCAGCAGGTTGGTCAGCACCTGCTGCAGGCGCAGCGGGTCGCCCTGGAAGTACTCGCCGGCGCGCTGGCCGTAGTCGATCTGCAGGCTCAGGCCCTTGCGCTCGGCGGACAGTCGCAGCGCCGCGCAGACCTGCTCGCACAGCTCCGGCAGGGAGAAGTCGAGCGCTTCCAGTTCGATGGCGCCACGGTCGAGCTTGGCGGTGTCGAGGATGTCGTTGAGCAGGCCCAGCAGCGAGCGCGAGGCGTTCTGCACGGTGGTCAGGTAGCGCCGCTGGTTCTCTTCCAGCGGCGAATCCAGCAGCAGTTCGGTGAAGCCCATGATGGCGTTCATCGGCGTGCGGATTTCGTGGCTCATGTTGGCGAGGAAGCTGCTGCGCGCGGCAGCGGCCTGTTCGGCGCGGTCGCGGGCGCTGCGCAGTTCCTGCTCCATGACGCGGCGCGGGGTGAGGTCGGTGGCCAGTTTCACCACCTTCACCGGCTTGCCGTCGAAGTCGAGGATCGGGTTGTAGGTGGCGTGGATCCACACCTCGCGTCCGTCCTTGGCCAGGCGGCGGTATTCGCCGGCGCTGTACTCGCCGTCGCGCAGCCCCTGCCAGAACGTCTGGTAGCGGGCGCTGGCGGCGACGTCCGGCGGGCAGAACAGGCTGTGGTGCTGGCCCAGCACCTCGGCTTCGGTGTAGCCGAAGAGTTCGAGGATGTTCTCGTTGGCGGCGAGCACGCGGCCGTCGAGGTCGAACTCGATCAGCGCCATGGCGCGTCCGATGGCGGTGACCTTGCCTTCGTACTCGTTGCTCAGCAACTTGGTTTCGGTCTGGTCGAGCAGCACGCCGTCGATCCACTGCGGCTTGCCGGCTTCGTCGTAGCAGGCGCTGCCGCCTTCCCAGATCCAATGCTCCGCGCCGCTGCGGTCGAACATGCGGTATTCGACGACATAGCTGCGGCGTTCAGCGATGGCGCGACGGACTTCTTCGTTCACCGCCGGTTGGTCATCGGGGTGATACAGCTCGCCGAAGGTGATGCGCCGTTCGATGAAGTCCTGTGCCGACCAGCCGGTGACGGCCTCGACGGCGTCGCTGACGAACAGCGTGCTCCAGACGTCGTCCGGCAGGACGCGGAAGGCGATGCCGGGCATGTTGCGAATCAGCGAGCGGTACTGTTCCTCGCTGGTACGCAGGGCCTGCTCCATCACGCGGCGCTCGCTGATATCGGCAACGAACACCACGAACCAGGGCTTGCCGTCGTGGTCGGTGACGCCAAGGCTGACCCGCGCGGGGAATTCACGGCCGTCACGGGTCAGGCCTTCCAGCTCCAGTTCGGAGTTGTGGAACTGGCGTTCGCCGCTGCGCTTGTAGTTCTCCAGCGCGATGCGGAACTGCTGCCCGTAGGCCTCGTTCATCAGCACCTGCATCGGCTGGCCGACCAGCTCGTGAGGGTGCCAGCCGAACAGGCGCAGCACGGCGTGGTTGACCGAGCGGATCACGCCGCTGTGGTCGATGGTGAGGATGGCCTCGACGGCGGCGTCGAGCAGCGAGTCCAGGTGCTTGCGCCGGCGCTGCAGTTCCTGGAACAGCTGGCGGTAGCGCAGCAGGCCGTTCACCGCGGCGACGCAGATGCTCAGGCTGATGGTGGCCATGGACACTGCCATCGCCAGGTAGAAACTGCCCTGCACGCCCTGCGGCACACCGAATTCCTCCCGGCCGACGAAACGCGCGGCGGCCATCCCGGTGTAGTGCATGCCGGCAATCGCCAGCCCCATCACCACGCCGCTGACCAGAATCGTCAGGTTCGGCCGCATCCGCCCGCGCAGGCCGAAGCGCACCCACAGCGCGATCACCGCCAGCACCACGGCGACCAGGATCGACAGGGCGAACATCCAAGGGTTGTAGCGCAGCAGCGGAGCCATCTGCATCGCTGCCATGCCGCTGTAGTGCATGGCGCCGATGCCGGCGCCGACCAGCACGCCGCCGCCGATAAGCTGCAGGGGGCTGACGTTGCGCCGGGCCAGCAGGTTCAGGGCGATCCACGAGGCGAACAGGCTGGGCAGGCCGGAGAGCAGGGTGATCAGCGGGTCATAGCGCACCGCCGCGCAAAGCTGGAAGGACAGCATGCCGATGAAGTGCATCGCCCACACGCCGCCGCCCAGCGCCACCGCGCCGGTGCCGATGGCCAACTGGCGGTAGAACGGGCTGCGCGCCAGCCGCGCCACGCCCGACAGCTGCAGGGCCATGGCCGAGGTGAAGATGGCGATGAGGATGGAGAGCGCCACCAGCGCCGTGTTGTGCTCGCCGAAAACCAGCAGCGAAGGGGTGTCGCCACTGTAGAAATATCGCTGCAGATCGAGCATTGAACGAAGACCGTACTGCGTGCCGAAGGCCCGGTGGAAGACGAGACTGGGGGAAGCAAAACACAGGATGGCTGCAAATTGCCATCATTGTCGGTCGCTGCACCCGCGAAAGCCGCGTCACGAGGACGGATTCAGACGAGTGGGAAGCCAGGGTTCGGAATCGAAGCTGAAACGATGCAGCCGGTGAGGCGACCGATAACGCGCTATCGGCGGAAGAGGCGGGAAATTGAGCGCTTGCCGACGGCTGGCAGCGCCCATGAAAAAGCCCGGCGGAGGCCGGGCTTTTTCGCGGGTACCTGTCTGCGGATCAGGCGGGCATGTGCCATTCCTGCAGGCGGTAGCCTTCGCGGTTCAGCTCGTCGCGGGCCTGGTTCAGCAGGCCTTCGAGCTGCTCCGGGTCGGAGTAGGCGGAGCTGGGAATGCGGGTGAGGCCCAGCAGACGGGCACCGGTACGATCGAGGACGGACAGGTCGAGGCTGCCGTCGCCCCCTTGGTCAACCCAGGTCACACAATTGAAGGGTTGGAAGGCTCGTCCGGTGATCAGCAGAGCCTCGTTGAAACGAAGAGTCGCATGCATGGTTGTGATCTCTCTGCGGTAATCCATTGCGAAGGTGGCGAAAGCGGTTCATCCACTTTCGTGTTCGTTCACGCAATTGATGGTTTCAGAGTCGAAGAAAGTCACAGCCCATGTCGCGTTTGTACACAAAGTAGTCGCAAATTAATCCGAGTTAATCGCTGCAGGCCCCGTCAGCCGTGGCCTGCAGCGTTGTGGTGGGTGCGCTATCGCGCCGCACCTACCGCTCGTCAGAAGCGACGGGCGGTCAGGCCTGCATGGCCCAGCCGTCCACGTTCATCGCCGCCTGGCGCAGCGCCTCGGAACGGGTCGGATGCGGGTGACAGGTGCGGGCGATGTCCTCGGCGGCGCCGCGGAATTCCATCGCCACGCAGTACTCCGCGATCATGTCGCCGACGTTCGGGCCGATCATGTGGACGCCGAGGATCTCGTCGCTGCGCTCGTCCGCCAGCACCTTCACGAAGCCCTCGGTCTCGTGGTTGATCTTCGCCCGGCTGTTGGCGGTGAAGGGGAACTTGCCCACCTTGTAGGCGCGGCCCTCGGCCTTGAGCTGTTCCTCGGTCCTGCCCACGGTGGCGACTTCCGGGTGGGTGTAGATCACGCTGGGGATCACCTCGTAGTTCACTTCCCCGGCCTTGCCGGCGATCAGTTCGACGCAGGCGATGGCCTCGTCCTCGGCCTTGTGCGCGAGCATCGGGCCGGAGGTGACGTCGCCGATCACCCAGATGCCCGGCACGCTGCTGCGGTGCTCGTGGTTCTCCAGCATGCCGCGCTTGTCGGTCGTAAGCCCCACGCTCTCCAGCCCGAGGCCCTGGGTATAGGGGCGGCGGCCGATGGCGAGCAGGACGTAATCGGCCTGGATCGACTCCGCCGCGCCGCCGGCGGCCGGCTCCACGCTCAGGGTCACCTGCTTGCTGCTGACCTTGGCCTGGGTGACCTTCGAGCCCAGCTTGAAGCTCATGCCCTGCTTGGTCAGTGCGCGCTGGAAGGTCCTGGCGGTTTCCAGGTCCATGCCGGGGCAGATGCGGTCGAGGTATTCGATCACCGTGACTTCCGCGCCCAGGCGGCGCCACACCGAGCCCAGCTCCAGGCCGATGACGCCGGCGCCGATCACCACCAGGTGCTTGGGCACCTCGGGGATGGACAGCGCGCCGGTGGAATCGAGGATGCGCTTGTTGTCGACCTCGACGCCCGGCAGCGGGGAGGGCTCCGAGCCGGTGGCGATGATGATGTCCTTGGCGGTCAGCGTGGTCTTGCTGCCTTCAGCGTCGGTCACCTCGACCTTGCCCGGCCCGTCGATGCGGCCCCAGCCCTTCACCCAGTCCACCTTGTTCTTGCGGAACAGGAATTCCACGCCCTTGGTCAGCGCGGCCACGCTCTCGGCCTTCTGCTTCATCATCTGCGCCAGGTCCAGCTTGGGATTGACCTGGATGCCAAGGTTGGCGAACTCGCCGCCGGCCGCCGCTTCATACAGCTCGGATGCATGCAGCAGCGCCTTGGACGGCATGCAGCCGACGTTCAGGCAGGTGCCGCCGAGGGTTTCGCGACCCTCCACGCAGGCGACTTTCAGGCCCAGCTGGCCCGCGCGAATCGCAGCGTTGTAGCCACCGGGGCCGCCGCCAATGACGATCACATCGTATGCGCTCATGCCGTGTTCTCCATGCTTGGAAAGAGTCAGTGGAAAGGGTCAATCGAGGTTAGCCGGTGGTCGCTGGATCACCAGCGCAGGGCCGCTTCAATCCGTCACCTTATTTATATTGCATGCATAATATATTTGTGCGGGCAAGTCGCCGCTACATGACAGGCGCGGCGGGGAGGGCGAAAATGCAGGGCTTTGGCGCCTCAGGTTCGTGCGCCTACGGAGAATTCATGAAGATCGACTGCGATTTCGACAGCGGCAACATCCAGGTCATTGACGACAGCGATCCGCGCCACGTGCGCCTGGCGCTGCGCCCGGACAGCAAAAGCCCGCACTTCCAGTGGTTCCACTTCAAGGCCGAAGGCCTCGAACCCGGCCAGCAGTACCAGTTCAGCCTGACCAACACCCCCGGCTCCAGCTACATCGGCGGCTGGCCGGGCTACAACGCCGTGGCGTCGTTCGATCAGCGCGAGTGGTTCCGCGTGCCGAGTACCTACGACTCCAATGGCCTGCACTTCAGCCTCGATGCCGAGCAGCCCCAGGCCTGGTTCGCCTACTTCGAGCCCTACAGCCGCGAACGCCACGCCGAACTGGTGAAACGCGCCCAGGCCAGTGGCGCCGAACTGCTCGCCACTGGCCATAGCCTCGAAGGCCGCGAGCTGCCCCTGCTGCGCATCGGCAAGGGCGCGGCGGGTGCGCGCAAGATCTGGCTGATCGCCCAGCAGCACCCCGGCGAGCACATGGCCGAGTGGTTCATGGAAGGCCTGATCGACCGCCTGCAATCCGGCGACGCTGACATCCAGCGCCTGCTGGAGCGCGCCGACTTCTACCTGGTGCCGAACATGAACCCGGACGGCGCCTTCCACGGCCACCTGCGCACCAACGCTGCCGGCAAGGACCTCAACCGCGCCTGGGCCGCGCCCAGCGCCGAGGAAAGCCCGGAAGTGCTGTTTGTCCAGCAGCAGATGGCCAAATACGGCGTGGACCTGTTCCTCGACGTGCACGGCGACGAGGAAATCCCCTTCGTGTTCGCCGCCGGCTGCGAGGGCAACCCGGAGTTCACGCCGCGCCTGGATCGCCTGGAAAGCCTGTTCCGCGAGCGCCTGGAAGCCAACGGCGAATTCCAGAGCGTGCACGGCTACCCGAAGGACGCCCCCGGCCAGGCCAACCTGACCCTGGCCTGCAACCACGTCGGCCGCACCTACGACTGCCTGTCGCTGACCCTGGAGATGCCGTTCAAGGACCACAACCTGTCGCCCAATGCCCGCACCGGGTGGAGCGGCGCGCGTTCGAAGGCGCTGGCGGGGGCGGTGCTGGTGACGGTGGCGAGCCTGATCGACGAATTGCGTTGATCGATTGAGCGCCTTCAGGCGCTGATCGCGGGCATGGACCGCTCCTGCACCGGCATTCCGTGTAGGAGCGGGCCATGCCCGCGACGCTTTTCTGCACAATGCCTACACCTCGCCCGCCTGACCGTTTGGTCAATCCACCCCGCCTGGCTGTTGAATCTTCGTACCCGCGTGCTAGTCCAATTAATGAGGCATCAGCACGCAGGAGGTGCGTATGACTCGACATCGCAAGCTGTTGACCCCGCAGGTCATCGAAGACCTGCAGGAACGCATGGACGCCCTGGAAGAACTGGACTTCAGAGAGCGCCGGGAAGTGCGCAAGAACCGCTCGGGCGAACACAGGCCCCGCACTTTCGCTGGCGCGGCCTGAGCAAGCGGGCCCCAGGCCCGGCCTCACTGGCGCTTGCGCCAGCCAAGGAGACACGGCAGGGTCGATTCGGCATCGCGCCGGACCGGCCTTGCGTGACGCTTGACCCCACTCATTCACTTCGTCGGACAGTATTCGGTATCCCGACACTGCCGCGCGCCCTTCCTTCAGCTCATTCCGGCAGCAGAGCGGCATTCCAGAGCGGCCCGCTTCTGTAATGTCACGCATACCTGATAGCAGTTGTCTTACAAAATTCAGACTGAAAACTTGAACTGCTTCACATAAAATCGGGGATACCGTTAGCGCATTTCGCTCTACCCGCAGCAGTCAGAAGTAGCCCCATGGAAAACCACAGCACCCCCCTGGGTCCGGTTCCCGCTCATCTGGTCCGTGAAGCCGTGGCCAAGAAGACAGGCCTGGGCTGGGTGGTCGAGTTCAACGTCGCCACCTGGCTCAACCTGGCCGTGCGCGATGACACCGCCATCGCCCTCAAGATCAGCTACCTGGACGGCGAAAAGCCCCGGGAAGTGCTGGTCGACAAGGGAAATATCTTCGGCGCCCAGCGCATCCTGCTGTGCGGCATCGCCCGCCTGGGGGTGAACCAGAAGCTGGAGGCCATGAGCCTGTCGCTGGAGACCCGCACGCCAATCCAGTCACTGCTGGTAGAGGAACTCTTTGTCCAGGCCGTCGAGCGCCAGAGCGAAAAGAAGAACGGCACCCGCCGCTCGCGCTGACCACCCGGGGCGAGGGGCGCCGATTGTTCGCCCGAGCGCTGCAATCGCCGGGCATTCCTGTCGTGCATGAAGCCACTTCGGGCTTGCGATCCGCTGGCCTGAGCGGGGAACATCGCCTGGCCTCACTCGTGCACCAGGAAGCCCCATGCCCCTCGATATCGACCAGCTCAAGCTCTACACCGCCCACCGTGGCATCGCCATTCCCATGCTCGACTTCCTGCAGTTCCGCCATGCCCCGGCGGAAGATGGAAACGGGCCGGGCCGCCTGGTCATACGCGTCGAACCGCAGCATGTGAATGGCTGGGCCAACGCCCATGGCGGCCTGATCATGACCCTGCTCGATGTCGCCATGGCCCTGAGTGCCAGCGATGCCGACGAAGCCTATCGCGGCGTGGTGACCGTGGAGATGAAGACCAGCTTCCTGCGCCCCGGCGGCGAAGTCGGCGAAGTACTCGAAGCCCACGGCAAGGTGCAGCACCACACCCGCTCCATCGCCTTCTGCGAGGGCGAACTGCGCAACAGCCAGGGCGTGGTCGTCGCGACCGCTTCCGGCACCTTCAAGTACGTCAATAAGCCACGCCCGCTGGCTGACGCCTGACGCCCGGCCAGCGAGTCGAAAGCTATCGGATTGGAAGCCGTCCGTCCGACTGCACCTTTGACTGCTCGGCGAGTTGGTTTCGACCAACCGGTTCATCCGGCTGCTACACGGGGAAATAGTGCTCCAGCAACTTATTGCGCAGGCGATTGCCTGGGTCCACCTTGGCCTTGAGATCGCGCAGACGTCGCGCACCGGGATAAGCTGCCGAGAATTGTTCGCGTGTGGCGTGAAGTTGATAGGGGAGGTAGTAGGTGCCGCCCAGTGCCAAGGCGCAGTCGATAAGCTCGCGTGTCCACCGTCCGACTTCCAGGCAGGCCTCCGGGGCTGTTCGTTGCCAGTAAAAGAGCACGAATGAAAAGACCTCCTCACGCGCCCAGCACAGGTACGATTCCGTTTCACGCGGCGCATGGCGAACGGAAACGTTGATGACATTCGCCTTGTGCGCCTGGAGGATCTCCGCCATCCGCATGGCGAATGGGCCGAACTGAGCGATCGGCACAAAATATTCCTGCAGCGCATAGGTGTCGTGTTGAGTGGCAATAGGCCCGAGGGAGGTAACATCCAGGCTCGCCTCGTAGTTTCGGTGGACCACTGCAGCACCCCTGTATCGCAGGGGATCGATCAGGGCCTGGCGAATCAGGGGGCCACCCGGCAGCCTGGTGATGCTCCACATCGCTGCCCGCTCCAGTTTGTAGGATGCCTGCGCTGGGACCAGTCGATCGTTGACCGTCAGCTTCTTGTTCGTCTCTCGCCAGGTCACGCAAACGGCTTGGTCGAAGTGGGGTGGGGCAAGATCGGCATTGTGCAGGATCGCTTTCGCACTGCCTCGGACCTGCTCGTTGAAGAATGCGAGATAAGCAGCTAACGGCATGTGCTCCACGTGGCGCTCCATGACGACATTGGGCACCAGGTCCAACTCGACCTCGGTAATGACCCCCAGTGCACCGTATCCACCAATGGCGCCGTGGAACAGGTCCGCATTCTCCTGGCGGGAGGCTTCGACTACCGAACCATTGGCCAGCACCAGTTGGAGGCTGCGCACCGAATTGATCAGTGGGCCTGCGCCGACGTATCGCCCGTGAGCATTGACCGACAATGCCCCACCCACGGTGAAGTCGGCGTAGCTCTGCATGATCTTGACGGAGAGGTCGTACGGGTCGATGACCGTCTGCAGATCGCGCCAGCGGATGCCACTCTGCACGCGGATGGCACGTCGTTCGGGGGCGAAACTGACCACCTGGTTGAGCTGGCGCATATCCAGATGCAGGCTGTCCTGCGCCGCGATCTGCCCGCCCATGCTGTAGCAGCCACCGCCGATGCTCACGGGATCATCACTGGTGGCCAGCGCCTGGCAGATTTCGGCGGTGCTAGTGGGTACGAGAACCTGCTTGACCCACACCGGATTGAGCCGCGTCACATCGTTGATAAGGACGCGCGGTTCCCTCGCCCATGAGGGCCAGGGTGCCAGTGCACCAACCGCTATCACGGTCATACCGGCCTGGAGAAATCTCCGTTTTGTAAATCCGCTGGGGGTGCTTCCATTCATCTGTTTGTCTCTGCTCAGGCAAGGCAGCACGGTCCGGCAACTGGCCTCTGGGAACTGGCGAATGCCTGGAATCGAGGGGAGTATAAAACCGCAGGTTCACACTGTTCATCGTCTTATGCGAGGCGGGCTCAATAAATCCGCAAAACCGCTTAGCGCAGAGATGGCTATCATGAAGACCTTCTTAATCCATTGGGTGTCCTATCGAAGAACGCTCTAGCACGGGCTTTGTAAGAAATATCTTTCGCTGGCTGTAATGAATTCGTCATAAAGCGTGATTACATTTTTCTGTCATGAAAGTGTCACTCGATGTGACTGAGCCAGTGACGGCACAAGGCAACCCACCATGCTGCTCGATGACAAGAACTTCCCACGACGCGTCCAGCGCGACCTGCTGGATGACCGCGACGAAGAGCTCGAACTCGAACTGTTCGACGAACTCTACGACTTCGAAGGGCTGCGCGAAGGCAGCCTGCAGACCCACGAGGAACGCCTGGCGCGCCAGCGTTACTTCCACACCCTGTTCAGCCTGCAGGCCGAGCTGGTCAAGCTGCAGAACTGGGTGGTGAAGACCGGCCACAAGGTGGTCATCCTCTTCGAAGGTCGCGACGCCGCCGGCAAGGGCGGGGTGATCAAGCGCATCACCCAGCGCCTGAACCCGCGCGTGTGCCGGGTCGCCGCGCTGCCCGCGCCGAACGATCGCGAACGCACCCAGTGGTACTTCCAGCGCTACGTCTCGCACCTGCCAGCGGCGGGGGAGATCGTCCTGTTCGACCGCAGCTGGTACAACCGCGCCGGCGTCGAGCGGGTAATGGGCTTCTGTACCGACGCCCAGTACGAGGAATTCTTCCGCAGCGTGCCCGAGTTCGAGCGCATGCTCGTGCGCTCCGGCGTGCAGGTGCTCAAGTACTGGTTCTCGATCTCCGACGAGGAACAGCACTACCGCTTCCTCAGCCGCATCCACGACCCGCTCAAGCAGTGGAAGCTCAGCCCGATGGACCTGGAATCGCGCCGTCGCTGGGAGTCCTACACCAAGGCCAAGGAAGTGATGCTCGAACGCACCCACATCCCCGAAGCGCCCTGGTGGATCGTCCAGGCCGACGACAAGAAGCGCGCTCGGCTGAACTGCATCAGCCACCTGTTGAGCCAGATTCCCTACCAGGAAGTACAACAGCCCGCCGTCGACCTGCCCGAGCGGCAGCGCCACGAAGGCTATCGCCGGCATCCCACGCCGCAGGAACTGCAGGTGCCGGAAGTCTACTGACGCTGCACCGGCTGACTTCGGGCGGCTTTTGCAGGATGGCGGGGAGCGCAGCGATACCCATGCTGTCCGGCGCACCAACAGCACGGGTATCACCCAGGCTCCACCCATCCTACGGTTGCCCCGGCTGCGTAGCAGGAACGGACCCGCTCCCGAAGCGATCCCCTTACTTGGCCAGACTGCGCACCGAGCAACTGCCATCCGCAATGGCTTCGCAGAGGAAGTAGGGCATCCATTCCTCCCAGTGCCCCCTGGCCACCGGCGATTCGTAACGACACAGCAGCGTGCCCTCGGTATCGAACAACCCCCAGGGCTGCAACTCACCGTCCTTCAGCTTGCTCTGCACCTTGATGCCCTGGTAGCTGGCATTGCAGCCCACATGGAACGACTCCGTCCGCCAGCGCACCGGCTCATGCGGCGGGAAGGGCTGCGCCTCAAGGAAGCCGAACAGATCGTCATGGCTCAACAGGCTCTGGCGGATGGTCGGCCACAGGCTGCGGCGCAGGAAGTACTGGTCGGCAAAGCGCTGGTGCGCTTTCTCTTCCTTCAGGTACTGGGCGATCAACTCGCGGATGCCCGGCAGGTTCGGGTTGTGGCAACCGGCCCACATGCCCGCCAGCAGCAATTCGGTGTGGCTGAAGTAATCGCGCATGTGGTGGTACCAGCAGCCGCTCTGCAGCCAGGCCTCCACCGCCGCGCGGTCGCGCTCGGAGAGCAGCGAGTCGGCGTCGCGCACCTGGAAGCGCGAGACCTCGCGGTCCTCCATCACCAGGAAGCGCCACATGGTCGCGGGGATGGCGCTGCGAGTCGCTTCGTCAACCAGCACGACCTGCGCGCCAGACTCCTTCAATCGGGTCAGCACTGCCTGCGGCACCGAGTCATCCACGTAGAAGCGGCAGCGCCATTGCGGGAACAGCTCGTGCGCGGCCTCCACGTTCTTCAGCGCGCTCTCGCAATAGCGCGGGCGGGCGCCGAACAGCGAAAAGACGATCAGGTTGTGCTCGGGGTTGCTCCCGTCGAAAGCCGGTGGCGGCGCCTCGGGCAGCGGGTGGGCGGGGAACTGGCTGTACTTGCGGTCCGCCACGCTCAGCGACAGGTTGCCGTAGCGGCGCACCAGGTCCTCTCGTTTCAGCCAGCCGCAGGCCTCGGTCAGCCCGTCCAGCGCCGTGCCCGGCATATTCTCCTCGCCCAGTTTGTTCAGCAGTTTCAGGTAGGTCTTGTAGGCCTGTTCGTAGTCTTGGGTCCGCATCAGGCACAGGGCATAATCCGCCAGCAGCGTGGGATGGGTCGGCGCGATCTTCAGCGCCTCGCGCGCCGTATCGCGGCCCAGTCGGTAATTCCCCTTGGCCAGCGCCGCCCGAAAAGTGGCGGCCAGCTTGTTCAACTTCTTCTCGGCGGCAGACATGCAGGATTCTCCAGGGCACGACGACGGCGGAAAGTGCTGCACGGGATGAGCAGCTTGCGCGCGTCGATGACATGGAGCGCAAGGCTAGGGAGCCGAGGGAATGAGCTCTATCGGAAAATTCCTGCACGTAGCGGCGATAATTACGAAGTCTCTCGTGGCCAACTTCGGCGGCTGATGCATGACTGGTGCGTTCCTGCCAAGAGCTGAAGCACTGGCCTGTGATCTGATGTAGACGGTCTGTCCGCCGCGTCGCAAAGGGACAGCATGATGGTTAACCAAGGGTTGGTGGAATGAAGTCAGACTTGTCGATGCTCCTGTGGGGCGCACCGCTGGTGATGCTGCTCGGTGGCTACCTGCTGATCCGCTGCATCGGCGGGCTGCGCCGGGTGATCGCCCCTGACATCTGCTACCGCTGGGCCGACCCCGCCCGCGCGGAAGTAGTGGCGCTGCCGCAACCGGGGCGCTACGTGGTCAACATCGTCTTCCCGCCCTTCACCGTCGTCACCGGTACCGCGCACTTCAACGCCGATTTCGCCATCACCGCCAGCGCCAGTGGCAATCCCGTGCCCTACGAGGCGTACAGCCGCTTCAACGTCTTCACCGTGCGCCGCAGCGACATGGGCGGCAACTCCAGCAATCCCCTGGGCGAATTCCACTGCAGCGACCCCGGCGACTACCGGATCACCTGCCTGACCCCGCAGCACATCCGCCCTGGCTTCCTGCTGGAAGTGACGCCCTACGTCTCGCCGATCGGTGTCGTCCCGCTGATCCTCGGCACGCTGCTCGCGTCCTTCATGACCATCGGCGGGCTGATAACGACCCTCCTCAAACTGGGCGGGAAGCTCTGACGGGACCCTCTAGGCTAACCCTGTAGAAGCGGGCCATGCCCGCGATCGCGCGCATGGCGCGCTCCTGCAGGTGATTCGGCGGAAGCCGATGTATTTTAGCTAATACCTTAGCTAAGCTGGACACGTCGCCAACCTGCCCCCGGAGGGGCGCAGCCATGCAAGCACCTGACGTCCACAACATCCATGACGCAAAATCCAACCTGTCCAAGCTTGTCGATCAGGCGGCGAAAGGGGAGGTGGTGATCATTGGCAAGGCAGGCAAGCCCGTCGCCAAGCTGGTATCGCTGACCTATGGAGAGGGGCAGCGCAAACCCTTCATCGGTAGCCTGAAAGGACGTCTGTCCGACGAGTTCGATGCTCTGGATGACGAAATTGCCCAGCTTTATCTCGAGGAGCCATCCGATTGATATTGCTGGATACCCACATCCTGATCTGGGCCGCCACGGATGACCCACGGCTGACTCCCAAAGCCCGCCAGATGATCGAGAGTGCGCTGGACAATGGCCAGCCTGTGCATTTCAGCGCCATCAGCCTGGCGGAAGTCGCCATCAAGGCCAGCCTTGCGAAAAAGTCGCTGGGCGTGGAGCCCGATGATCTGCGCCGAGCGTCCCTTGAGGGTGGTCTGCGCGAACTGCCCTTCGTCGGCGCTCATGCTGTTGCACTGCGCGCGCTGCCGCTGCATGAGGACCACAAGGACCCGCACGATCGCATGCTGGTTGCCCAGGCACAGGTCGAGGGGCTGCAACTAGTGACGGCGGACGCCAAGCTGGAGCGTTACGGCTCTGCCGTTCTCTATCTGAAAAGCCGGTAAGTACCTGTAGGAGCGGGCCATGCCCGCGATCACGCGCATGGCGCGCTCCTACAGGGAGCTTCGCAGCCTCGGTCAGACGACACCCTACGTCCGCAACCGCTTCGCCCAACCCCGCCAGCCGCCGCGCCCGGCAATCGGCGAGCGCCCGCCGAGCACGCGCGGCAGATCGCCGAAGCGCACCCACAGATCATCCTGCCAATCCAGCACCCGCAGGCAGTGCCGTTCGAATTGCAGCTGCACATGGCGCGGGCCGGCGGCGTTGAACTGGCTGCGCACCTGCGGCACCACCGTGCCGCTGATCCAGCGCCGCAGCGCGCCATAGTCCGGCACGTTGAACGTCACCAGCGCCTGGTACACGGCGGATTCGCTCAGCAGCACGTAATCGAGTTCAAGGCCGTCCTCGGTCAGCAGCCGCTCCTGGCGAATCTGGTCGTCGGCCATGCGCATGGCCAGGCGGTCTTCGTGCGGGTAGCCCGTCACGCGGCAGAAGTCGGAGAGGATGAACCAGACCTGATCGTCGATCAGCAGGGCGCGCAGGGTGCGGCGATTGCGGAGGAAGGGGAGTGGGGTGGGTAAGGGTAAATCGTCCATGGTGGTAGTCCTTTGGAGTGTCCAAAAATCGCCACCAGCCGCTGCTAATCGGTAATGGAGGCGAGCCGCAAAGGGTTAGCAGTACCGATCTCCAAAGACATCGGCAGGCCCGAAAGCCTCCCAGTGCGGCCGCCATAAAAGGCGATCTCCGGACGAACACAGTCGTCGGGAAATGCCATGGCATTACCGAGTCTTTGGAGTTTTCGGGCTGCTAATCCCGGCCCCGTCGGTTTCACGGGGCCGGTGGAGATTAAAGATTTTCGGATAGCGTGGTCAAGAGCGTACGGCGAGCAGGGAGTGTTTTTTAGAAAAGCATTAAAAATTATATACTTATGTTGTTGAAAATTATTTCTTGCTGCATTTATTGAATTTTTATTTTTGCTGGAGTATTTAGGATGTTCTAACTAGCACAAGGAACAAGGGAATGGCAAAGCAAAGTGCAAAGAAGGCTGGGGATGTTGTCGACGAGATCGCTCCGAGGGCGCGACTTCATAAGCTTATAATTAGGAATTTCCGCGCTATAGGAAATGTTCCAGTAACCATAGAGCTGGACGATATTGTGGTGCTGGTTGGGCCGAATAATGCGGGGAAGAGCTCGATACTCCGGGCTTATGAGGTGGTTATGCAGTCTGGAAAGCTCAATGAGCTTTCAGTTGAAGACTTTCCTGGAGGGAAAGTTCCGAGTGATGATGCGGGGCTTTTCCCAACAATAGAGCTCGAAACTGTACTTTACGAAGGTAGTAACCCACCTGCTGAAAAGTGGGTTGAAGTTAAAGAGAATGGTGATAGGCACGTCAAAGAGCGCTGGGTTTGGCGTGATATTGGGAAGCCGGAGAAGAGAGGCTTCAACGTTATTGATGGTGCGTGGGATGAGAATCATGGCCCTTGGGGGGTGAGCTCCGTAGCGCAAGTAAATCGCCCAGAGCCTCATCGTATAGATGCTTTTCATGATCCGGAAGAGCAAGCTGCTGAGGTCGTTGGGCTGTTGCAAGAGGCCATTAAAGAAAAAGTTAAGGACATTAGCCAGAGACGGGCGGGGGAAGGGGAGGAGAAAGGGCCATACGAAAAACTTCTAGAATCAGTAGCTCAGCTTCAGAGAAGTTTGGCTATCGATGCAGTTGGGGCGATTGATGAAGTTAAGGCTAGTCTGAATACGTCAATTGCAGAAGTTTTTCCAGGGTACAGCGTCAGTCTAGATGCAAGGCCAGAGGACGACCTTGATAAGGCAATCAGTCTTTTCAAGGCTGCGCCTGTTCTACGTATGGGCCCGGCTGATGGCCACCAGACGACGCTTGAGCGACAAGGCAGCGGTGCGCGAAGAACATTGCTTTGGACAGCGCTTAGAATCCTCGCTGAACATAATAGGGCAAAACCCGCAAAAGCCGATGCTGTAGAACGGCCGCATGTCCTATTGCTTGATGAGCCCGAGATGTGCTTGCACCCAAGCGCTATTAGAGATGCTTGTAATGTGCTTTATTCTCTCCCGAAATCTGGAAAGTGGCAGGTTGTTGTTACAACGCACTCTCCAGTGTTCATTGATCTCTCTCGAGATAATACTTCGATAGTTAGAGTGGAGCGAACGGCCAAGGGTGAGGTTTCTGGGACAACTATATTTAGGCCCGAGCGCGCACGGTTAAGCGAAGATGATCGCGAGGAGTTGAAGCTTCTCAATATTTATGATCCATACGTGGCGGAATTCTTCTTCGGTGGAAGCACCGTCGTGGTTGAAGGTGATACGGAATATACTGCTTTTAAAGAAGTAATTCAGTCGAATAAGGAAACTTTCGGAGGGGTTCATGTTGTGCGAGCAAGAGGTAAATATACTATTGTTGCATTGTGCAAGATTTTGAACCAATTTGGCAGCCCCTATGCCGTTCTTCATGATGCTGATACAACCACTGTCAGGGGGAAGAAGGGGTTAAGGAAAAATTCTGCATGGGCAGCCAATTCTAAGATTCTTGACGTCGTTAATGCAGTCCCTGGCACGGCAAGGCTGGCCGCTTCTATACCGAATTTCGAAATGGCAATGTTTGGTGAGCCTGCTGATGGAGAAAAGCCCTATGGCGCATGGGAGAAATTGCGAGGTGATGCCGAGGTGCGTGAAAGAGTTTCGAGTTTGCTAGAGTACTTGGTGGGAAAGGTTGATAAGTGTCCGGCTGGTGTTCTCAGTTGGAAGGCAGAAGATCAGTTGGCTGCTGCTGTAAAGGATTATGAGCCGGACTAGTGGTTTTCATATTTGAATTGTTCGATTTAAAAATGGCCTTCGATTAATTCGAAGGCCTTTTATTTATTGAGAGTCACTGCTCCCATTCCTCTGATGCCGATAAACACTCACCGCTTCATAAACCGCCTTCCTTAGCCGGTTGATGCCGCCAATCGGGCGGTGTTCGGGGAGGGCGTGCCAGGGGTTGTAGGAGAGGTTGTCGCAGGCGAGGTTCTGTTCGCGGCTGTCGAAGTCCTGGGGCGGGATGCTGACGGTGGCGACGGTCTGGAAGGGGGAGTCCTTTTCGCTCCATTCGACGCTGACGTCTTCGATGGGCATGTACTTGCTCGGGTCCTGTTTCTGCACTTGCAGGGCGAAGCAGGCGGGGACGCGGTCGACCGAGAGTTGCTGGTACATCGCAGTGCGCAGGAAGTTGGGCAGCTTCTCGTTGAGCTTGGGTAGCTGGTAGGCCGGGCAGCCTTCGCTCAGCGGGATGACGCGGTATTTGATGTTGTTGGCTTCGCCGAGCTTGTAGGGGGCGATGCCGTTGTAGCCGGCCTGAAGGGGGCTGTCCGGGGCGGGGGCGAGGGTCTGCAGGGCGATGACCAGGTGGCGGACTTCCCAGGTGCTGGGCTTCCAGCTGGGGAAGAACGCGGCGACCTTCTGGCCGCTGGCTTGCGCGGCGAAGTTCTGCCGGTACTCGGCGACGTCGCGGACGAAGAACACCGGGTGGTTGAACATGACGAAGTCCTGCTCGGTGTCGTGGCCCTTGCCGGGCATCAACTTGGCGCCGGGCACGTCGAGCAGCTTGATGGCCATGCCGCGGGCGTCGCGGGCGCTGTCGAACTGCGGGTAGGCGTTGCCGTTGGAGAAGCGGACCATGGCCTCCCATTTGTGCCCCGGTTCGGCGAACACGCCCTGGCGCAGGCCGGGGGCGAGGTCGCTGGCGACCGTGACTTCGGCCTTCACGCAGCCGTGGGCCTTGGCGTGGGCGTCGCGCAGGACGCGGGTGTTGTCGCGGTGCTGTTCGACGATGCGCACGGCGTCTTCGATGATGGCCTGGGTGAGCTGGGCTTCGCCCGGCGGGATTTCTTCCTGGGCGGAGACGGGGCCGGAGAATTTCCACGCGTAGTAGAGGCTGCCGATGCCCCAGCCGAGCAGGCCGATGGCGGCGACGGCGAGCAGCAGACGGCCGAGCCATTTGCCGAGGAAGAGCCAGATTCGGGTGAGCAGGGAGCGCATGGCACGGGGTCCTTTCGTGTTCTTTTTATGGAGGGGACCCCAGGAGCTTCCCTCTCCCTGACCCTCTCTCTGGGGAGAGGGGACTGCTTGGCGGATCGGTGTTGCGGGAGGGGAATGGCGCTGGGCGTTTCCCTCTCCCTAGCCCTCTCCCTGAAGGGAGAGGGAACTGGTCCGAGTGGTGGCGTATTCCCCTGCCTGGCTCACTCGCACTTCGGCCCCGGCGTCCACGGCGGGGTGGGGACGTTCGGGTCGAGCTTGCTTTCGTAGTCGGGGTTGCCCAGCACCTTCAGGTATTCCACCAGTGCCCAGCGTTCTTCCGGCGACAGGGCGCGGCCGATGGCGCCGTCCTTGCGGCAGCCGTCGCGGAATTCGTGGCCGCCGTTGCTGTTGCCGGTGACGCTGGTCTTGTAGAGGAAGCCGCCGGGGAAGCGCTCGGTGCGGTAGCCGGCGTATTTCGGGTCGTACTCGAAGCTGCCGACCCAGAACTGGCTGTCGCGCTCGGCCACCGGGGAGAGCATCTGGAACAGGTTGGGCACCGAGCCGTTGTGCAGGAAGGGTGGGGTGGCCCAGATGCCATCCAGCGGGCGGGCCTTGTAGGCGCGCAGTTCGCGGACGCCGATGGGCAGGCCGTAGCCGTTCATTTCCTGCTGCTGCAGCGGGCTGATGTGGGCGTCGCGGTAGGCGCGCTGCTCGACGAAGGCGGTGACGTAGGCCAGGCCCTTGGCGGCGGAGATCTTCGACAGGTCCAGCGGCGCGTCGGATTTGGGCACGAGGACCACGTTCATGTTCTGCAGCTCATCGAGCTTGAGCTTCAGCGGGCGCACGTCGAAGGTGTGGTCGGCGATGTTGTCGGCGGTGGTCGGGTCGGTGCCGATCTCGCTGGTGGGGACCATCTTCATGCGCCACTCGGGCACGCGGGCCGGGGCGATGTAGTCCTTGGCGCCCGGCTCCTTGACGTGCGGGCCGTGGCAGTAGACGCAGTTGGCCTGGAACAGGGCGCGGCCCTGGGAGGCCTTCTTCAGGTCGATCTCGCCGAAGACGTCCTTCGGCCAGGCCGGCGGCTTGAGCTGTTTGAGGGTCTCTTCCAGGGTGTAGAGGTCGCGCAGGCGCACGCTGGAGGCGTAGCGCTCATCGCCCATCACCGGTTTGCCGTCGCTCTCGAACATGCGCAGGGTGGCGCCGACGCCGAGGGCTTCGCCGATGTTGCGTGCCATGGGCTGCATGGCCGAGCCGTTCCACTGCACCCAGTCGAACTTCCAGATGTCCCACACCTGCGGGTAGTTCACCGGGGCGTTGGCGACGCGGTAGTTGGAGGCATCGATGCCGTCGCCGAAAACGCTGTTGGCGATGCGGCCGAAGGCGTCGGCGCGGCCGGGGCCTTCCAGGGTTGGGTAGAGGCCGCGGTGGGTGTCGTTCCAGGCGGTGGAGACCAGGGTGCCAAGCACGTTGCGCACGTCGCGCTTGAGTGCGGCCTTGCCCTTGGGATAGCGGTCGCCGAGTACGCCCTTGGCGAAGCGGTCGAACTTCCACGGCACGTAGTAGGTGGAGGCAAGGCTGGCGCCCAGCGCCTGGCCGAACGCGCCGCCGCGCAGGGTAGGCACGGTGGAGGCGATGGAGTGCATGGCGGCGCCGCCGTCGATGCGCACAGCGGTGCCTTTGTAGCGCAGCTCGCCGGTGTGGCAGGCGGAGCAGGTGATGTCGAGGTACCAGGCGCCGGACTCGCCGTCCTGGTGGCGGGCGAAGCCGACCGGCAGGTTGCCGGGGTTCCTGGAGGTGGCCGCCAGGGTGTCGTCGGCGTCGCGGCCGATCTGTTCGGGCTCGATGAGGAAGCCGAAGCGCGCGAGGTTTTCGGGGCTGGCGAACTTGTCCCTGGAGAAGGGCTGCTCGAGGTGGGTGAACCAGTCGTAGCGCAGGCCTTTCACCTGGGTGCCCTGGGGCGTGTAGTAGTAGGTTTCGCGGTCTGCCGGGCTCCACTGGTCGAGGTGGATCATCTTCTCCGGCCTGGAATACTCGGGGAGATTGGGATGCGCGGTGTACCAGGCGATGACGCCCCCGATGAGCAAAAGCAGCAGCAGGACTGCAAGTAGGACGCGGCCGATAATGCGCATCGAAACTTCCTTGTTATGTGTGCGAAAAAGAATCGGACGTTTATGCCAAGTACGCGGCGGCTTGGCAAGGTGATGCCGTACGGAATTCAGGGTTTTTATGGCGGGTTACGGGGCTGGAGCGGCGTGTTTCTGGCTTTGTTCGAAGAGCGACAGCATGGGTAATCGCTGCGCTCCACCCATCCTGCGGAAGCTCCAAGGTGGGCAGGTGGCACGTCGTAGGATGGTGTGGAGCGAAGCGATACCCATCGCCCTTCAGGTGAATGCCTAGGACGCGGGGCGCAGCTCCAGCAGCAGGCTCAGGCAGATCGCCGCGCCGATCAGCACACCGACCACGCTGGCGATGATCAGCGGCCAGCGCAGGCCGGGGCTGTCGGCCTCGTCATCGGGAATGCGCGCGTGGATGGCGGGCCAGAGTTCGTCCGGTGGTGGCAGTTCTGGCCAGGGTTCGTCGCTGGCTGGTGGGGAAGGGTGGTCGGCGAGCTGGTAGAGCAGGGCGATCATCCAGTCCAGCGCGGCGATGCGCGTGGGGTGATAGCGATCGGCGTCTGTCCAGACGTGGAGGAAGGTGTCGACCAGCAGGGCTTCCGCTTCTGTCTGATCGGTCTTCAGCTTCAGCGCCAGTGGGTAGAGGCGCGAGGCTGTGCTGCGGTACAGCGTGGCAAAGGCGCGCGCGTCACCGTCGCCGCTTTCGGCAAGCAGGTAGCTGAGGAAGTTCGCTTCGTCCGGGTCGATGACGGCCTCCGGCGGTGTCGCGGCGAGCGGTGTGGCTGGAGGGTAAGGATAGTAGCGGGCTGCTTGTAGGAGCGAGCAAGCTCGCTCCTACAGAATCGTAGGGCGAATAACCTGGAACAGGTTATCCGCCGGCTCTTGAATGGCGGATAACGCTGGCGCGTTATGCGCCCTACGGGGCTGGAGAAATGCCGTCAGTCCACTTTCTCGAACGGCAGGCCGACGTAGTTTTCCGCGATGGTCGTGCGGCCAGCTTCGGAGCCGAGGAAGTAGTCCAGTTCGGTCTCCAGCATGCGCCGGGTGAAGGCGTCGCTGTCGGGGAACTGGTGCAGCATCGAGGTCATCCACCAGGAGAAGCGTTCGGCCTTCCAGATGCGCCGCAGGGCGATGGGCGAATACTGTTCCAGCAGGTCGATGCGGCCCTCGCCATAGACCTTCACGAGGATGCGGTGCAGCGCGTCGACGTCGCTGGCGGCGAGGTTCAGGCCTTTGGCGCCGGTGGGCGGGACGATGTGGCCGGCGTCGCCGACGAGGAACAGCCGGCCGTATTGCAGCGGCTCCACCACGAAGCTGCGCAGCGGGGCGATGCTCTTTTCCAGCGACGGGCCGGTGACCAGCTGGCGTGCGGCGTCCTCGGGAATGCGGCGCTTGAGTTCTTCCCAGAAGCGTTCGTCGGACCAGTCTTCCACCTTCTCTTCCAGCCCCACTTGCAGGTAGTAGCGGCTGCGGGTGGCGCTGCGCTGGCTGCACAGGCTGAAGCCGCGCTCGCTGCTGGCGTAGATGAGTTCGTGGTTGACCGGCGGGGTGTCGCTGAGCAGGCCGAGCCAGCCGAACGGGTAGACGCGCTCGAAGACGCTCAGGCGCTCGGCGGGAATGCTGCGCCGGGCCACGCCGTGGAAGCCGTCGCAGCCGGCGATGTAGTCGCAGTCCAGGCGCACGTGTTCGCCCTGGTGAGTGAAAGTGACGTAGGGCTTTTCGCTGGTTACGTCATGCAGCGCCACGTCGGCCGCTTCATACACGCTCATCGCGCCGCTGGCTGCGCGGGCCTGCATCAGGTCGCGGGTGACTTCGGTCTGGCCGTAGACCATCACCTGCTTGCCGCCGGTGAGGGCCTTGAGGTCGATGCGCTCGCGGCGGCCATTGAGGACCAGTTCGAAGCCGTCGTGGAGCAGGCCTTCGGCGTCCATCCGGGCGCTGGCGCCGGCGTCGCGCAGCAGGTCGGCGGTGCCTTGTTCCAGTACGCCGGCGCGGATGCGGCCGAGCACGTAGTCAGGCGTCTGGCGTTCGAGGATCACGGTGTCGATGCCAGCCTTGTGCAGCAGCTGGCCAAGCAGGAGGCCGGCAGGACCGGCACCGATGATGGCGACTTGAGTCTTCATGGGGTGGCTCCTTGGAGAGCGCTGTTGTTTTTGTCTCCTGCATTTTTTGTGGATGAGATCGGCCTTTGAAGGTAATTTCCAACAGTCTTCTTGGATTTTTCATGGATGTGGGCGGTGATCGAACAACGCGCTGACACGCCGGTCCCGGTGTTCCGCCTGTATGGCGAGACGACGGTGTGGCCGACGCCGGACCTGATCCACTGCGAATCCATCGCCTCGCGCAGCCGCCTGCATGACTGGGAAATCCGCCCGCACCGGCATGGCGATCTGGTGCAGTTGCTGTATGTGCAGTCCGGCGCGGCGGAGCTGGAAGTGGAAGGGCGGGTCACGCCAGTCCGCGAGGCTTCGCTTCAGGTCACGCCGGCGCTGGCTGTGCACGGCTTCCGCTTTGCCGAGGACGTGCAGGGCTGGGTGCTGAGCATGGGCCTGCCGCTGGCCGAGCAGCTCGGCGGCCTGCTGCAGAGCCCGGTACTGGAGCAGCCGGCGTGCTTCACGGTGGGCGAGGGCAAGCGCCAGCTGGATGCGCTGTTCGAGTCCATCGACCGTGAGTACGCCCAGCAGGCGCCGGGCCGCGACCTGATGCTGCAGTCGCTGCTCAACATGCTGCTGGTCTGGCTCAGCCGCCGGGCGCTGGAGCAGGCTCGCGCGCAGGCGAGCCAGCAGGATCGTGGCGTCGAGCATGTGCATGCGTTCTCCCGCCTGCTCGAGCAGGACTTCCGTTTACACCGGCCCATCGAGCATTACGCGGCGGCGCTGGGTATCAGCGCCGCGCACCTCAATGCGCTGTGCCGGCGACTGGCCGGGCAGTCGGCGCTACAGATGATCCACCAGCGCCTGCTGCTGGAGGCCAAGCGCAACCTGGTGTACACAGCCATGACCATCCAGCAGGTGTCGGACAGCCTGGGCTTCTCCGAACCCGCCTACTTCTCCCGATTCTTCAAGCGCTACGCCGGGGTCTCGCCCCGCGCGTTCCGCGAGCCGCGTTGAGCCGCCATGAATATCGATTCGCGTATCAAGTTCCGCCACCTGGTGTGTTTCCTCGAAGTGGCCCGGCAGGGCAGCCTGGCTCGGGCGGCGGACGCCCTGGCGGTGAGCCAGCCGGCCATCTCGAAGACGCTCAAGGAGCTGGAGGACCTGCTCGAGGCCAGCCTGTTCGAGCGCGGCAAGAGCGGCGCCAGCCTGACCGAGGCCGGCGTGGCCTTCCTGCGCTACGCCGGCCCTTGCGTGCAGGCGTTGCGCGACGGGGTGAACAGCCTGCGCGGCGGCGAGTACGCCTCCAGCACCGTGCGCCTTGGCGTGCTCTCCACCGTGGAAAGCCTGCTGATGCCGGAGACGGTGCGGCGCCTGCACGAGCGCCACCCGGCGCTGGTGGTCAGCGTGGTGACCGGGCCGAGCGCGCACCTGCTCTCGCAACTGCGCGTGGGCGAGCTGGACCTGGTGGTCGGCCGCATGACCGAAAGCCCGCAGATCCAGGGTCTTGCCTTCGAACACCTGTACAGCGAATCCATGACCCTGGTGGCCCGCGCCGGGCACCCACTGCTGGGTCGCCCGCTGCCGCCCTCGGCGCTGGACGACTGGCCGCTGGTGCTGCCGTTGGCCGGCACCACCATCCGCAAGTCCGCCGACAGCCTGCTGGTGCAGAGCGGCCTCGGCCAGCCGCGTCGTCGACTGGAAACCCTGTCCACGGTACTCAGCCGCCGTTATGTATTGACCAGCGACGCACTGTGGATCGCCCCGCTGGATTCGGTGCGCCTGGACCTGCGTTCCGGCGAGATGGTCGAACTGCCTCTGGATGTACAGGAACCGGGCGGTTCAGTAGGGGTTTGCAGCAACTCGACGCTGCCGCTTTCGCTCGGTGCGCACTGGTGCCTGGAGGTGCTGCGCGAGGTCGGGGAAGCGTACCGCGAGGGTGCTTATCCATAACTGAATGGTTATGGATTGTGGGCATCTTTTCAGTTTTCGGCGTCGGGCTTGCGGGCGACACTCCGTCGCACTGCCTGATGCAACAGGCTCCTATAAATCCAACAAGAGGAGACCGACATGTCCGACGCGGAGAACAGCCGCTTCGTCATTCGTGACCGAAACTGGCACCCCAAAGCCCTGACCCCCGACTACAAGACCTCCATCGCCCGCTCCCCGCGCCAGGCGCTGGTGAGCATTCCGCAATCGGTCTCCGAAACCAGCGGCCCGGACTTCTCGCACCTCAAGATGGGCGAGCACGACAACGACCTGCTGCTCAACTTCAACAACGGCGGCCTGCCCATCGGCGAGCGCATCATCGTCTCCGGCCGGGTCATGGACCAGTACGGCAAGCCCATCCCGCACACCCTGGTGGAGATGTGGCAGGCCAACGCCGGCGGCCGCTACCGGCACAAGAACGACCGCTACCTGGCCCCGCTGGACCCGAACTTCGGCGGTGTCGGCCGTGCGCTGACCGACAGCGAAGGGCGCTACGTCTTCCGCACCATCAAGCCCGGCCCATACCCGTGGCGCAACGGCCCGAACGACTGGCGCCCGGCGCACATCCACTTCTCCATCAGCGGCCCGTCGATCTCCACGCGGCTGATTACCCAGCTGTACTTCGAGGGTGACCCGCTGATTCCGATGTGCCCCATCGTCAAGTCCATCGCCAACCCGGACGCGGTGGAGTCGCTGATCGCGAAGCTCGACATGAGCAACGCCAATCCCATGGATTGCCTGGCCTACCGCTTCGACATCGTGCTGCGCGGCCAACGCAAGACCCATTTCGAGAACCAGTGAGGAGGACCGACCATGCCTATCGAACTGCTGCCGGAAACCCCCTCGCAGACCGCCGGCCCGTACGTACACATCGGCCTGGCGCTTTCCGCCGCCGGCAACCTGGCCCGTGACCAGGAAATCTGGAGCGAGATGGCCAAGTCTGGCGCGCCCGGCGAACACATCCTGCTGATCGGTAACGTGTACGACGGCAACGGCCATCTGATCCGCGACTCCTTCCTGGAGCTGTGGCAGGCGAATCATGAAGGTGTGTATGACGCTGCCTACGATCAGGAGAAGCCCTTCAACGGCTTCGGACGCACGGCAACGACCTTCGATGCCGGCGAGTGGCAGGTGCAGACCATCAAGCCCGGAGTGGTGAAAAACGCCGCCGGTGTGCCCATGGCGCCGCACATCAACCTGTCGCTGTTCGCTCGTGGCATCAACATCCACCTGCAGACCCGCCTGTACTTCGAGGACGAGGCGCAGGCGAACGCGGTGGACCCGGTGCTGAACCTGATCGAGCAGCCCGAACGTCGGCAAACCCTCATCGCAAAGCGTTGCGAGGTGGACGGGAAGCTCGCTTACCGGTTTGATATCCGCGTCCAGGGAAATGCGGAAACGGTGTTCTTTGACTTCTGATACACGACTACAGGAAACATCCGCCGAGCCGGTCGCCGACCGTGTCCGGCGGCATTTCGCCGCCGCGCTCGATGAGCGCGGCTACCGCGCGGATGATGCGCAGATGGCAGCGGTGGACCACCTCGCCAACTGGCTCGACGACTTCCTCGCCGGCCGTCACGGCTTCCTGCGCAAACCTGTCGCCGGCGTATACCTCTGGGGCGGGGTGGGGCGCGGCAAGAGCTTCGTCATGGACCAGTTCTTCGCTGCCGCGCCGACCCAGGCCAAGCGCCGCGTGCACTTCCATGCCTTCCTGCAGGAACTGCAGGTGCGCATGCTGGCGATCACCGGGCAGTCCGACCCGCTGGTGCGCGTGGCCCGCGCCATCGCCGAAGAAACCCGGTTGCTGTGCTTCGACGAATTCCACGTGCACGACATCGGCGACGCCATGCTCCTGGGGCGGATGCTGAAGGTATTGGTGGACGAGGGCGTAGGCCTGGTCTGTACGTCCAACTACGAGCCGGAAAATCTCTGTCCGAACCCGCTGTACCGCGAGCGCTTCCGCCCGGCCATCGAGCTGATCGAAAAGCGCTTCGACGTGATTTCGGTGGATGCCGGCCAGGACTACCGCGAGCACAGCACGTCGCTGGAGGAGTGGGGCACTTATCTTTGGCCGGCGACGACGGATGATATCGAGTTGATTGATTCGCGCCTGGGGTTGGCGGACGAGGCGCACTTCAATGAAACGCTCAGCGTCAACCACCACCCGCTGAAGGTGCATGCCCACGACGATCATTGTGCGTGGATGGATTTCAGCGAGATGTTCGAACGTCCGCGCTCGGCCAGCGACTACCTGTGGCTGATCGAGCATTACCCGCGCATGGCGGTGAGCGGCCTCGGCCCGCTGGCGGATTACCCGCCGGACGTGAGCATGCGTTTCCTCAATTTCATCGACATTGCCTATGACCGGCAGCTGAAGCTGCAGCTGTTCGCCAGGGTATCGCTGGAGGAGCTGGCGGCAGGCGGCGCAGCACTGGATTTCTCGCGCACGCTGAGCCGGCTGCGGCAGCTTAAGCTGGAGCCGCTGTAGCCGCGCTGTTTCAGCGAAGGACGGATTCAACCTGTAGGAGCAACTGTCTTTCCCTGGTAGTTCGGTGTTTGTGCTTTCCCCCTCACCCCAGCCCTCTCCCTTCAGGGAGAGGGCGGGGGAGAGGGTTAGGCTGTGCAGGGTATTTCCCAAGAAAGGGTTACAACCTCTGTTCGATAATCGGCCATTTGTATTGCGATAATCGCCCGCGCGTGTCGATAATCGCCCGGCATTCGCCTGCCAGGACAACAACAATGACCGACGCTCCCCGTGCCAGCCTGCCGCCCCTCGCGCCGCCGATCATCGCTTCGCCCGCCAAGCGCATCGAGGCCTTTACCGGCGACCCGAATTTCATGACCTCGCTGGCCCGAGGCCTGGCGGTGATCCATGCGTTCCAGGAGCGCAAGCGCCACCTGACCATCGCGCAGATCAGCCACCGTACCGAGATACCCCGCGCCGCCGTGCGCCGCTGCCTGCACACACTGATGAAGCTGGGCTACGTCACTTCCGACGGCCGCACCTATTCGCTGCTGCCCAAGGTACTGACCCTCGGTCACGCCTACCTGTCTTCGACGCCGCTGGCGGTCACCGCCCAGCCGATCCTCGACCGTCTCAGCGAGCAACTGCACGAGGCCTGCTCCATGGCCACGCTCGAAGGCGACGAGATTCTCTACATCGCCCGCTCGGCCACGCCGCAGCGCCTGATCTCGGTGGACCTGAGCGTCGGCAGCCGCCTGCCGGCCTACTGCACATCCATGGGGCGCATCCTGCTCGCCGGGCTGAACGACGACGCGCTGGAGGATTACCTGGCCCACGCCGACCTGCAGGTGAAGACCAGCCGCACCGTACATACCCCGGAAATGCTCCGTGCGAGCATCGCCGAGATCCGCCAGCAGGGCTGGGTGATCATCGACCAGGAACTGGAGGTCGGCCTGCGCTCCATCGCCGTGCCGTTGAAGGATTCCGCCGGCCAGGTGCTGGCCGCGCTGAACGTCGGCACCCACGCCGGCCGCGTCTCCCGCCAGGAACTGGAAACGCGCTTCCTGCCGGTGCTGCTGGAAGCCAGCCGCGAGCTGGGCACGCGGCTGTTCCATTGAGTGTGAGGGAGGTCGGGCGTCTTTCGCCGGCCTTCGGCATTCCCTGTTCGCTAACCGCCCACAGGCGCGATTATCGAATTGAACGGCTGAACGTCTCTTCGTACTGTTGAGCGACCCGTCCAGCCGGACGGGCAATAACAACAATGAGCGTCAGCCATGGCCCCTGTGTGCCTGCCCCATCCGCCGGTCCGTGCGTCCACCGGCTCGCGCCTCATTCCTGTCCAGCTTGCGGGAGTGCAGGGCGATAAAGCCGGCCTTCCCGCGACGACGCCTTCGCAGGAAGTCTTCGCATGACCAGCTCCGCCCACGTGCCCGCTGCCGGCACCCTCGACGTCCAGTCCTTCATCAACGCCCAGCCGCTGTCGCTGTACCAGTGCCGCATCGTGCTGCTGTGCTTCCTCATCGTTTTCCTCGACGGCCTGGATACCGCCGCCATGGGCTTCATCGCCCCGGCGCTGACCCAGGACTGGGGCATCGACCGCGCCAGCCTCGGCCCGGTGATGAGCGCCGCGCTGATTGGCATGGTGTTCGGCGCCCTGGGCTCCGGCCCATTGGCCGACCGCTTCGGGCGCAAGGGCGTGCTGGTGGTGGCGGTGTTCCTCTTCGGCCTGTTCAGCCTGATCTCGGCCTACAGCAGCAACCTTGAGCAATTGATGGCGCTGCGCCTGCTGACCGGCATCGGCCTCGGCGCGGCGATGCCCAACGCCACCACGCTGCTCTCGGAGTACACCCCCGAGCGCCTCAAGTCGCTGCTGGTGACCAGCATGTTCTGCGGCTTCAACCTGGGCATGGCGTCGGGCGGCTTCGTCTCCGCCAAGCTGATCCCGGCCTACGGCTGGCATAGCCTGCTGCTGCTCGGCGGCGTGCTGCCGCTGGTGCTGGCGGTGGTGCTGCTGGTGTGGCTGCCGGAGTCGGCGCGCTTCCTGGTGGTGCGCAATCGCGGGGCGGACAAGGTCAAGCGCGCCCTGGCGCCCATCGCGCCGGCCGAGGTGGTTGCCGCCCGTGACTTCAGCGTGCCCGAGCAGAAGACGGTGCAGAGCCGCAACGTGTTCAGGGTGATCTTCTCCGGCACCTACAGCGCCGGAACCCTTTTGCTGTGGCTGACCTACTTCATGGGTCTGGTGATCGTCTACCTGCTCACCAACTGGTTGCCGACGCTGATGCGCGACGCCGGCGCGAGCATGGAACAGGCTGCCTTCATCGGTGCGCTGTTCCAGCTCGGCGGGGTGCTCAGTTCGGTGGCGGTCGGTTGGGCCATGGACCGCTTCAATCCGCACAAGGTCATCGGCATCTTCTACTGCCTGGCCGGGGTGTTCGCCTATTGCGTGGGGCAGAGCCTGGGCACCGTCACGCTGCTGGCGACCCTGGTGCTGGCGGCTGGCATGTGCGTGAACGGCGCGCAGTCGGCCATGCCGTCGCTGGCAGCACGCTTCTATCCGACTCAGGGTCGTGCGACGGGGGTTTCCTGGATGCTTGGCATTGGTCGTTTCGGCGCCATCCTCGGTGCCTGGATCGGCGCCACGCTGCTGGGCCTGGGCTGGAACTTCGAGCAGGTGCTGACCGCGCTGATGGTGCCCGCCGCCATCGCCACCGCCGCGGTGCTGATCAAGGGGCTGGTGAGCCACGCCGACGCGACCTGACGGACGCGTCTGAAAGGGGCCGCGATGCAAGGTCGTGGCCCTTCCGCTGGCGAACGTTTCCTACGCTGCAGAGCTCGACGCAATGTCGGTTGTTCTGGCGTCAATAGGATGAACGGTCTCTGGGTGGGAGTGAACGGTCGAAAAATCGGCCCGTTTCGCTGAAATAGATTCAACTCCCTGAAGAAATTGCTGTCGGACCAATAGCCAATCTTTGTCCTGGCACCCCAAAAGGGGGGCTCCACACGGGGCCCGGCCACCTGACCATCGTTGGAAAAGTCCATGGTTCTTCATGCAGTTGGATGCTCATTTTCCCGCCTGAAATCGCGGCGGGGCCCCGGACGCCAGGAAGGCTTCTCCCTGGTGGAAATGATGGTGGTTGTCGCGCTGCTGGCGATCTTCGCTGGCGTGGCCTTGCCAGGTTTTCGCTACCTGATCGAATCCAGCCGTGTGCAGAGCGGCGCATCGACGCTTTTCCGGCTGCTCCAGGCGTCCCGTGCGGATGCGGTCAACACCCGACAGACCCTCACGCTCTGCCCCAGCAGTGGAAACCTGCAGTGGGTGGTGGTGCGCGCCAGCACCTGTGGTTCGATCACCTCCACCTCGGTGAGCCAGCGCCTGGACCTGCCGAGCAGCCTCAGCGTGAGCAGCACCATCAGTAACCTCTCGTTCAAGCCTGATGGCAGCGCCGCGGCGGCTGACCTGGACATATCCAGCAGCGGCACCAGCAAGGCATTCAGCATCAAGGTGGCCGCTTCGGGTTACATCAGCCTGCAGGGAGCGACCGGGCAATGAAACGGAACATGGCGAGCCGGAGCATGGCCGGTTTCAGCCTGGTGGAGGTGATGGTGGCCCTGCTGGTCACCTGCTTCGGCGTGCTCGGCATGCTGGCGATGCAGGGGCGAACCATCGCCTATGCCCAGGACACCATCCTGCGCAGCAACGCGGCGGAGCTGGCGGACGAGCTGATGGAGATGATGCGCACCGATATCTACTCCACCCAGGACGGCAGCGCGGCCCAGGTGGTGCCACCGACCAGTTGGGGCTACTACAAGGCTGCCAGCGCGTCATTTCCCACCGCTCCCAGCAGTTGCGCCTCACTGGCTTCGCTGACTGCCAGCCAGCGCCTGGCCTGCTGGTCGCAGCGGGTTAACCAGGCGCTGCCGGGCGCTTCCGACCTGGCCAGCGAATTCTATGTCTGCCGTACCAATGGCAGCAGCACGTGCAGTAACAGCGGGTCAGCGATCGAGATCCAGCTGGCCTGGCGGGTGAAGGCCGGCGAGTGCCTGGACGCCAACGCCACCGGCGACAACACCATCTGCCGTTACGTGCTGCGGGAGGAACCCTAGGATGCGCGGGCCAGGCTTGCGTGCCCAGGCTGGGGTGACGCTCATCGAGCTGATGATCTCCATGGGCCTGAGCCTGTTCCTGATCCTGGGCATCACCCAGATGTTCCTCGACGGGCAGAACCGTTCGCGCTACTTCGATGGCCAGGCGCAGAACCAGGACAGCGCGCGCTACGCCCAGCAGATGCTTGATGGGCGCCTGTCGAAAGCCGGTTACCGGCGCCTGCCGTCCTCGCGCATGACCGCCGCGTTTCCCGCGCAGACCAGCAATGGCTGCGTCTTCGCAGCCGGCCAGGCGCTGGTGCGGGTGGATGCCAACACCGTCTGCCTGCGCTACCAGCCGCGCGACACCACTGACGTCGATTGCACCGGCGCATCGCTGGCCAGCCGCGCCGGGGTCAACAAGCCCTACAGCAACTACAGCCCGAGCAACAACGTGGTCGAGAAACTCACCCTGAGCAACGGCAAGCTGACCTGTAACGGTTCCAGCCTGGTGGAGAACGTGGTGGCGCTGCGCTTCGACTTCGGGGTGGACAGCGAGAGCGACGAATTCAATCGCCAGGTGGCGCAGTACGTCGCCACGCCGGCGGCTGGTCAGACAGTGCGCAGTCTGCGTTACGCGTTGCTGCTGGCCAGCAGCAGCTCGGTGAGCGGCGGCTTGGCTGCCACCACCTGCCAGCGCTGGCAGGACCTCTACGGCAGCAAGGCCTGCACCGATGGCGACGGGCCCGTGCGGCGCATCGTCAGCGGCACCAGCATGTTGAGGAACCTGATGCCATGAAACGACTGTCTTCCCGCCGGCAGCGTGGCGCGGTGTTGTTCGTCGCGCTGGTGATGTTGCTGCTGATCACCCTGGCTGCCGTCAGCGGCATGCGCGGCATGCAGCTGGAAGGGCGGATGACCGGCAATCGCCTGGAGCAGCAACGGCTGATGAGCGCGGCCGAGTCCGCGTTGCGCGAAGGGGAAGGGCGCCTGCGCAAGAGTACCCGCGCACTGGACAACTGCACGGCGGGCACCTCGCCGTGCTTCACCGCAGCGGCGACCAACTACAGCACCGACTTCAGCAAGTCCAACCTGTACTCCGGCATGGAAGGCGGCACCAGCCTGCTGCGCAGTGCGCGCTGGTACCTGCGCTACATCTCCAACAACTGCAAGGGCGGCGCGGGAGGCAGCGCGAATTCCTACCTGTCGAAGGGGCAGGTGGGGTGCACCTACTACTACGAGGTCAACTCCCAGGCCTACAAGGGCACGGCCACCAGCAAGGCCTGCGGTGCCGACGCGCTGTGCCTGCGCTCGACCTTCGGGCTGGTGATCCAGTGAATTTTTCCGGTCGTACAAGGATGCCGACACCATGAAGTCGTTGCGTGCGACGCTGTTCCTGCTGCTGTCCTGCCTGGCGGGTGGCCAGGCCTGGGGCGCGTCCCTGGCGCAGACGCCGCTGTTCGTCAGCAACATCGCGCCGCCGATGAACATGCTGGTGGTGGGCCGCGACCAGAAGCTCTACTTCCCGGCCTACAACGACGCCTCCGACATCGACGGCGACGGCCAGCTGGATACCTATTACAAGCCCAGCATCGACTACACCGGCTACTTCGACTCCTACAAGTGCTACATCTACGATGTGCTGAGCGGCACCTTCGCGCCCTCCAGCGCCACCAGCACCAAGAAGTGCACCAGCGCGGTTGGCCGCTGGAGCGGCGACTACCTGAACTACCTGACCATGTCGCGCCAGGATGTGCTGCGCAAGGTGCTCTACGGCGGCTACCGCTCCACCGACAACACCCTTTCCACTGTGCTCGAACGCGCCTTCATCCCCAATGATGCGCACAGCTGGGGCAAGGAATACCTGAGCGTCGCCCGTGACGGTTACAGCCTGGCGGACTACACCCCGATCCCGGTGCCGACCAACGGCAAGTACGTGCTCTTCGCCAACACCTCGATCGGCTCCAGCACGCTGGGCTCGTACAACAGCAGCGCCACGCCGCGGCTGCGGATCATCACCAGCCTGCAGCAGGCGCTGCTGGGCACGTACCGGATCTGGGGCTGGGTGTCGCGCGAGTCGGCCCAGGGCACCAACACCGTCACCAGCACCACCAACAGCGACACCACCATCATCCCCGCGTACGACCTCAACGTCAGGGTGCAGGTGTGTGTGGCCGGTCTGCTGGAAAGCAACTGCGCCCAGTACGGCAGTCTCTACAAACCTACCGGTGTGCTCCACGACTACGGCGCCTCGGACAAGATGTACTTCGGCCTGGTCACCGGCACCTACGCCAACAACCTGCGCGGTGGCGTGGTGCGCAAGGCGGCGGCGTCCTTCAGCAACGAATACAACAGCTCCACCGGGCGCTTTCTGACCGACTCCACCACCGGCACCGGCTGCCTCAACGGCCGCTGCTACGTGAACAACAGCGGCATAGTCGCCAACCTCGACCGCCTGGTGTTTTCCGCCGGCTGCACTGACTCCAGCGGCTACAACCTCAATCCGCTGACCAACGGCAAGTGCGTCGACTGGGGCAACCCGCTCGGCGAGATGGCCTACGAGACGCTGCGCTACTACGCCGGCAAGGCGCCGACCGCGGCTTACGCGGCCGGCACAGCCGACACCAACCTGGGCCTCTCCAGCCTGACCAGCTGGGCCAACCCCTACAGCACCTACCCGTCCTGCACCCGGCCGTTCATGACGCTGATGAGCGACGTCAACCCGAGCTACGACTCGGATGTGCCGGGCAGCTCCCTGGGCACCGACAGCCAGCCGACCAACGACATCAGCTTCAACTTCGCCAGCATCGGCGCCACCCTGTGGAGCCGCGAGGTCGGCGGCAGTGCCTCGGTGAACGTCGGCCAGTCCGGCGGCACCAATGACTCGGCGCCCACCGCCAAGACCGCCAGCAGCTTCGCCACCATTCGCGGGCTTGCCGAGGAGCCCACGCGCCAGGGCAGCTACGCAACCTCGGCCGTGTCCTTCTTCGGCAGCCAGAACGCGCTCACCACCGCGGGTTCGAACCGGGTGCAGAGCTTCTCCATCGCCCAGTCCTCGACCCTGCCCAACATCCGCATCAAGACCAGCAAGGGGACATTGCGCCTGGTGCCGTTCAGCATGAACGTCAGCCAGAGCGTGGTCAGCCAGATCACCGGCTTCTACATCGACACATTGACCCGCGACAGCGCTGGCAACCTCACCTCCATCACCTTCCGCGTGGTCTACGACGACTCCGCCCAGGGCCGTGACTACGACATGGACGCCATCGTGCTCTACACGGTGACGGCCAGGAGCGACGGTACCGTGGACGTGACCAGCCAGACCGAATACTCGGTGGCCGGCGATGAATCGCACATGGGCTACACCATGGCCGGCACCACCAAGGATGGCGTGTACCTGGAGGTCACCGGCGGTGGCAGCGGCAGTTCGCGTTTCCGGCTCGACACTCCGGATGGCCGGTCCCCCGGCGACTGCTCGTCGATCACCTGCGCGCTGTTGCCTGGCCTGAGTGGCAGCAGCGGCGCGCTCAGCGGCAACCGGCCGGCCTATCACACGCGCAATTTCACGCCGTCGGCCACTACCGCCGTGACCAGCCTGCAGGACCCCATGTGGTACGCCGCCAAGTACGGCAAGACCGACCTCACCAATTGGGACCGCGACGGCGATGGCGTGCCGGACAACTACTTCCTGGTCAGCAACCCCAGCAAACTCGCCTCCCAGCTCAAGTCGGCCTTCGACGACATCCTCCAGCTCAATACGTCGGTCGCCGCCGTGGCGGTCGACTCCCAGTCGCTGGACAGTGGCAGCTACACCTACGGCACCAGCTTCGTCACCGGCGACTGGACCGGCGACCTGCTGAAGAAGCAGCGAACCATGACCACCAGCAGCTCCGGCGCCGTCACCACGACCACAACCACGCTGTGGCGGGCGTCGGCGCAACTGGGCACACCCAGCACGCGCAACATCCTGTTCGCCAAGAGCGGAGCGCTCACCGCCTTCAACTGGAGCAACCTGACCGCCGCCCAGCAGACCCAGCTCAATCGCACCGTTGCCGGTGTGGTCGATACCCAGGGGCAGGCGCGGGTCGGTTTCCTGCGTGGTGAGAACAACACCTTCCGCACCCGCACGACGCTGCTCGGCGACATGATCAATTCGGCACCGGTGCTGGTCAGCGGCTCCGACTATCTGTCCTCGCGCGCCGACGCCCTGGAGGGCAGCACCACCTATGCGGCGTTCGCCACCGCGCTGGCGGCGAAGCCCTCGGTGGTCTATGTCGGCGCCAACGACGGCATGCTGCATGCCTTCAACGCGACCACCGGCGCCGAGATCTTCGCCTTCATCCCCAGCGCGGTGATCCCCAACCTGAACGCCCTCACCGCGCCGGACTACGGCAAGCAGCAAGGCACCGAGCATCGCTTTTTCGTCGACGGCACGCCCGTGGTGTCCGACGTCTACTACGGCTCGGCCTGGCACAAGGTCCTGCTGGGCAGCCTTGGCGCCGGCGGCCGCGAGGTGTTCGCCCTTGACGTCACCGACCCTGCCGCGCCCAGGCTGCTCTGGGAGTTCACCAGCGACAACGACAGCAGCCTCGGCTACACGGCGGCGCGTCCTTCCATTGCGCGCCTGCACAACGGCAAGTGGGTGGCACTGGTGCCCAATGGCTACGACATCGGCAGCAGCACTGCGTCGCTGCTGATCATCGACATCCAGACCGGTGCGTTGCTGAAGAAGATCACCGCCACGCCGAGCCTGACCGCCGCCGAGACCGCCTCTCTGGATGCCCTCAACAACGGCCTGTCGCGACTGTTCGTGGCGGACGCCAACAATGACGGCATCGCCGACTATGCCTACGGCGGCGACCTGCTGGGCAACCTCTGGCGTTTCGACCTGATCGACACCAGCGGGGGCGACCCGCTCAACAGCACGGCCTCGGAGGCGCGATACGCCGTTTCCTTCGGCGGCAACCCGCTGTACGTTGCGCGCAATGCCAGCGGTACGCGCCAACCGATCACCACCGCGCCGTCGCTGGTCGATCACCCCAGCGGCACCGGCTACATCGTCGCCTTCGGCACGGGCCGCTATCTGCTCACCGCCGACAAGACCTCCACGGCGCAACAGAGTGTCTACGGCATCTGGGACCGCAAGATCGCCGGCGAGGCCACCACCTCCTCACTGACGGCGGCGCGCACGCGCAGCAACCTGCAGGCACAGACGCTCAGCACGGGGACCTTCAACAGCACCTCGACCTACACCCTGAGCAACAACGAAGTGGCGTGGTATGACACCTCTGGCAACACCGCCGATGCCAACGTCAACAAATGGGGCTGGTACTTCGACTTCCCGGTGGCCGGCGAGCGGCAGATCTACGACATGACGCTCTACGGCTCCGCCCTCATCTTCAGCAGCTCCACGCCGCAGACCGGCACCTGCGCCGCCGGCCTCTCCGGCACCCGCTACGCCATCGATCCCGAGCGCGGCGGGCTGACGCCGTACAACGTCTTCGACCTGAACAACGACGGCAGCTTCGATGCGCTCTCGGCGTTCATCACCGGCGGTGGCGATATCACCGTCTCCGGTGGCTACACCTACACCGGCGGCGAGGGCGGCGGCACCAACCTGCTGCCGGACGCCATCCGCACCAACTCCGGCACCGTGAGCGGCCGGCGTACCTGGCAGATCCAGCCAGCCAACTGACAGGGAGAAAGCATGAATCAACGTCGGCAGGAGAGGGGGTTCACCCTGATCGAACTGATGGTCACGGTGGCGATAGTGGCGATCCTCGCCGCCATCGCCTTCCCCAGCTACCAGCGTTACGTGCTGCGCGGCCACCGGGTCGAAGCCCAGGCCGTGCTCAGCGAGGCGGCGGCCCGGCAGGAGCGCTACTACTCGCAGAACAATGCCTACGCCAGCACTGCCGCCGCGCTGAACATGACCAGCAATGTCAACGCTCTGCAGTACTACAGCCTGGTCATTTCCAACATCACCGCCACCACCTACACGCTCACCGCCACCGCCACGGGCTCCCAGGCCAAGGATGCCCCGTGCCTGACCCTGAGCCTCGACCAGGCCGGCACTCGCAGCAATACCGGCACCGGAACCGGCACCACCTGCTGGCAATGAGTGGGCGACGAAAGCGTGCGATTGGCGAACACTGCGCCACAGGTCGAATTGCGCCGGCCGGTACCGGCCCCTAGGGTGAAGCGGATTCGCGGGCCTGCCTTGCACCTGGATTACCCGCGCGACCGTCCATCCCGGCCGCTGCCCGTATTCCGGGCCACGGCATAGACTGGGCGCACGAGCCGCGACGAAGAGCGCGGCCAACCACAAGAGTGAGTGCCTGTATGCAAAGCCTGCTGAGCGAGCGCAGCCGCGTGTTCGAGCGTGCCGATCCCTATGCGGTGTCCGGCTACGTCAACCAGCATGTGGGCACCCACGACCTGCGCCTGCCGGCCCACGGCCATCCCCAGGCCAGCCTCAATCACCGGCGTTTTGCCAGCCTCGACCTGTGCCGCATCAGCTATGGCGGCGCGGTGCGCGTCACCTCGCCGGCGCTGGAGAGCATCTTCCACCTGCAGATCCTCCTCAGTGGCCACTGCCTGTGGCGCGGCCAGCGCCAGGAGCACTACCTGGCGCCGGGCGAGCTGCTGCTGATCAACCCGGACGACCCGGTCGACCTGACCTACTCGGACGACTGCGAGAAATTCATCCTGAAGATTCCGGTGACCCTGCTCGAAGCCGTCTGCGCCGAGCAGCGCTGGAACCACCCGCGCGCCGGTGTGCGCTTCACCGAGAACCGCTACCAGCTGGGCGAACTGGAAGGCTTCGTCAACCTGCTGTCGATGGTCTGCCAGGAGTCCGAAGCCGGCGAGCGCCTGGCGCGGGTCGACGAGCACTACCAGCAGATAGTCGCCAGCAAGCTGCTGACCCTGCTGAAGACCAACGTCAGCCGCGAACCCATCGCCGGTGCCAGCGCTTCCTTCGAACGCATCGAGGCGTACATCGAGGGCCACCTGCGCGAGGACATCGACGTCGAAGCGCTGGCGCGCCAGGCTTCAATGAGCCTGCGCTCGCTCTACGCGCTGTTCGAGCGGCATGCAGGCGCCACGCCGCGCCAGTACATCCGCCGCCTCAAGCTGGAGCGCATCCGCGCCTGCCTGAGCGACCCGGCCTGCCCGGTGCGCAACGTCACCGAGCTGGCGCTGGACTATGGCTTCCTGCACCTGGGGCGCTTCGCCGAAGGTTACCGCCAGCAGTTCGGCGAATTGCCCTCGGAGACGCTCAAGCGCCGCAGCTGATCTCTGCTGGCTCACGCCGACGTTATGCTTGAGCACCAACGTAGGATGGCGTGGAGCGCAGCGATACCCATCAATTCCGGCGCACCGACAGCATGGGTATCGCAAGCTCCACCCATCCTACTCAAGCGTTCGCCGGGGAAGGCGGCAGGGCACCAGGCCATTCCTGCGAAAGCCGATTGGTAGGGCGCATAACGCGCCAGCGTTATCTGCCGCGAGGTGGCCGGCGGAAAACCCGTTCCGGGTTATGCGCCCTACGTGCTGCCGTTCCTCCGATTCCCCGCTTCGCTTGCCGGGGTGGGGCTGTACTGGGAAGAGGCGTGCGCAATTCCAGCGAGGTCGCGTCCATGAATCCCACCCCGTTCATTCTCTCGCCGGGAGCGCGCAGCCCGGCCCTCAATGTCGTCGGCATCCGCATCAACGTGCTGGTCGCCGACACCGACTCGGCGGCGCTGAGGATTACCTTTCAGGCAGGCGAGGAGGGGGCCGGGCCGCCGCCGCACACCCATGACTGGGACGAGTCCTTCTATGTGCTCCACGGCGAAGTCGTCTTCACGGTCGCCGAACGCACGGCCGCCTGCCAGGCCGGCACGTTGATCCACATTCCCGCCGGCACTTTGCATGGCTTCAACTTCGGCCCCGGCGGTGGCGAGATGCTCGAAATCACCGGCGCCCAGAGCCAGGCCATCGAGATGTTCCGCGCCCTGGATCGCGAGCTTGCGCCCGGCCCCGTGGACGTACCGAAGACCGTCGAAGTGGCCGCTGAATACGGCGTTATCTTCCACCTCTGAATCCCCGGCGGCCTGCTCGCGCGGGCCTTCGTTGCGGCTTCACGGCAACCCTGCAGAAAACGGATAGCACTCTGCACAAAGCGGATATTGCCCCGCCGAACCCAGCCCTAACCTGAGCCTGCCTGAACAATAACAACGGAGGCCCCGGCCATGTCCCTGGGTATCGACTACCTGCGTTCGCTGCTTGAGGAAGACCCTGCCAAAGGCGTCTATCGCTGCCGGCGGGAGATGTTCACCGACCCGCGCCTGTTCGACCTGGAGATGAAACACATCTTCGAAGGCAACTGGGTCTACCTCGCCCATGAAAGCCAGATCCCCGAGAAGAACGACTTCCTGACCACGATGATCGGTCGCCAGTCGGTCTTCATCGCGCGCAACAAGGACGGCGTGCTCAACGCCTTCCTGAACGCCTGCAGCCACAAGGGCGCCATGCTCTGCCGGCACAAGTCCGGCAACCGCGCAAGCTACACCTGCCCGTTCCACGGCTGGACCTTCAACAACTCCGGCAAGCTGCTCAAGGTCAAGGACCCGGCCGAGGCCGGCTACCCGGAAGGCTTCAACTGCGAAGGCTCCCACGACCTGACGAAAGTGGCGCGCTTCGAGTCCTACCGCGGCTTCCTCTTCGGCAGTTTGAAGGCCGAGGTCAAGCCGCTGGTGGAGCACCTGGGCGAGTCGGCGAAGATCATCGACATGATCGTCGACCAGTCCCCCGAAGGCCTGGAAGTGCTGCGCGGCTCCAGCAGCTACATCTACGAAGGCAACTGGAAACTCACCGCCGAAAACGGCGCCGACGGCTACCACGTCAGCTCGGTGCACTGGAACTACGCCGCCACCCAGAGCCAGCGCCAGCAGCGCGAAGCCGGCGAAGAAGTGAAGACCATGAGCGCCGGTGGTTGGGCCAAGCATGGCGGCGGTTTCTACTCCTTCGACCACGGCCACCTGCTGCTCTGGAGCCGCTGGGCCAACCCCGAGGCGCGCCCGGCCTTCGAGCGCCGCGACGAACTGGCCCGCGACCATGGCCGCGCCCGCGCCGACTGGATGATCGAGAACTCGCGCAACCTCTGCCTGTACCCCAACGTCTACCTGATGGACCAGTTCAGCTCGCAGATCCGCATCGCCCGGCCCATCGACGTCAACCGCACCGAAATCACCATCTACTGCATCGCGCCCAGGGGCGAGAGCAGCGAGGCTCGTGCCCAGCGCATCCGCCAGTACGAGGACTTCTTCAACGTCAGCGGCATGGCCACGCCGGACGACCTGGAGGAATTCCGATCCTGCCAGCAGGCCTACCAGGGCAGCGCGGGCGGCTGGAACGACATGTCGCGCGGGGCGCAGCACTGGATCGACGGCGCCGACGATGCGGCGCGGGAAATCGACCTGGCGCCGGCTCTGTCCGGCGTACGCACCGAGGACGAAGGCCTGTTCGTGCTGCAGCACCAGTACTGGCAGCAGATCATGATCGATGCGCTGGCCGCCGAGCAGGCCAATCGCATCGCCGTGACAGAGGAGGGCGTGTGATGAGCCGCTACGAGAGCGTCCGCGACTTCCTCTACCGCGAAGCGCGCTACCTCGATGACAAGGACTGGGATGCGTGGCTGGAGCTGTACGCCGCCGACGCCACCTTCTGGATGCCCTCCTGGGATGACCGCGACCAGCTCACCGAAGACGCGCAGCGGGAAATCTCGCTGATCTGGTACGGCAGCCGTGGCGGCCTGGAAGACCGCGTGTTCCGCATCAAGACCGAGCGCTCCAGCGCGACCCTGCCGGACACGCGCACCTCGCACAACCTGAGCAACATCGAGGTGCTCGGCGAGGCCGACGGGCAGTGCCAGGTGCGCTTCAACTGGCACACCCTGAGCTTCCGCTACAAGACCGTCGACAGCTACTTCGGCACCAGCTTCTACACGCTCGACGTGCGTGGCGAGCAGCCGCTGGTAAAGGCGAAGAAGGTCGTGCTGAAGAACGACTACGTCAGGCAAGTCATCGACATCTACCACATCTGATTCGCCGTCGCAGGCTGTGCGGCGCGTGCGTGGATTCGCCGCGCGCGATGCTGCCTGCGCGGCACCGAGGTGCACGCCATGAACCACAAGATCGCCCTCAATTTCGAAGACGGCGTTACCCGCTTCATCGACGCCAGCCCCAGCGAGACCGTGGCCGATGCGGCCTACCGCCAGGGCATCAACATTCCGCTGGATTGCCGCGACGGCGCCTGCGGCACCTGCAAGTGCTTCGCCGAAGCCGGCCGCTACGACCTGGGCCAGGACTACATCGAGGACGCGCTCACCGAGGACGAAGCCGAGCAGGGCTACGTGCTCACCTGCCAGATGCGCGTGCAGAGCGATTGCGTGGTGCGCGTGCCGGCCTCCTCGCAAGTCTGCAAGACCGCCCAGGCCAGTTTCGAGGCCAGCATCAGCGCGGTGCGCCAGCTCTCCGAAAGCACCATCGCGCTGTCGATCAAGGGCGAGTCGCTGAGCAGGCTGGCCTTCCTGCCGGGGCAGTACGTCAACCTGCAGGTGCCGGGCAGCGAGCAAAGCCGCGCTTACTCCTTCAGCTCGCTGCAGAAGGACGGCGAGGTCAGCTTCCTGATCCGCAACGTGCCGGGCGGCCTGATGAGCAGCTTCCTCACCGGTCTGGCCAAGGCCGGGGACGCGCTGTTCCTGGCCGGCCCGCTGGGCAGCTTCTACCTGCGCGAGATCAAGCGGCCCTTGCTTCTGCTGGCCGGTGGCACGGGCCTGGCGCCCTTCACCGCGATGCTCGAACAGATCGCCGAGCGTGGCAGCGAACATCCGCTGCACCTGATCTACGGCGTCACCCATGACTTCGACCTGGTGGAGATGGACCGCCTGGAAGCCTTCGCCGCGCGCATCCCCAATTTCACCTGGAGCGCCTGCGTGGCCAGCCCGGAGAGCAGCTATCCGCGCAAGGGCTACGTCACCCAGCACATCGAGCCGGTGCATCTGAACGACGGCGAGGTGGACATCTACCTCTGCGGTCCGCCGCCGATGGTCGAGGCGGTCAGCCAGCACATCCGCGAGCAGGGCATCACGCCGGCGAATTTCTACTACGAGAAGTTTGCGGCGAGCGCGGCCTGATGGGTCAAGAGCCCCTCACCCTAACCCTCTCCCGCAAGCGGGAGAGGGGACCGTTCGGCGCAGGATAGAACCACGGTATCAACCGGTACGGACGGCCCCCTCTCCCTCTGGGAGAGGGCTGGGGTGAGGGTGGTGGGTAACGCACCAAGTTTCGGGAATCAACTGAACATGAGGTTTCCATGAACCGATTCAACAACAAGATCGCCCTCGTCACCGGCGCCGCCCAGGGCATCGGCCGGCGCGTCGCCGAACGCCTGGTGGAAGAGGGCGCCAAGGTCATCGCCGTGGACCGCTCGGAAATCGTCCACGAACTGCAGGAAGCCCTCGGCCAGCACGGCGAAGTGCTCACCCTGACTGCCGACCTGGAGCGCTTTGCCGACTGCCAGGGCGTGGTCGCCCAGGCCATCGAGCGCTTCGGCCGCCTCGACATCCTGGTCAACAACGTCGGCGGCACCATCTGGGCGAAGCCCTTCGAGCATTACGCCGAGGACGAGATCGAAGCCGAGGTGCGCCGCTCGCTGTTCCCGACCCTGTGGTGCTGCCGCGCGGCGTTGGTGCCGATGCTGGAGCAGGGCGCGGGCGCCATCGTCAACGTCTCGTCCATCGCCACCCGTGGGGTTAATCGCGTGCCCTACGGGGCGGCGAAGGGCGGGGTGAACGCGCTGACTGCGTGCCTGGCCTTCGAGACCGCCGAGCGCGGCGTGCGGGTCAACGCCACCGCGCCCGGCGGCACCGAAGCGCCGCCGCGGCGCATCCCGCGCAACGCGGCGCAGCAGAGCGAGGAGGAGAAAGCCTGGTACCAGCAGATCGTCGACCAGACCCTCGACAGCAGCCTGATGAAGCGCTACGGCAGCATCGACGAGCAGGTCGGCGCGATCCTCTTCCTCGCCTCCGACGAAGCCAGCTACATCACCGGCGTGACCCTGCCGGTGGGTGGCGGCGACCTGGGCTGAGTCGCCGCCATGATGCCCTTACGGCAGGTTTGCGCCGATCAGTTGCAGGCAGCGTTGCAGCGGCGCGCTGACGTCGCCGCGGCGCTGGCTGAGGATGATCGGCGAGACCGCCCCGGCGTCGGTCAGCGTGGCGTAGCCGATGTCGGCGCGGTGCTGCTGTTGCACCGACGCCGGCACCAGCGCCACGCCCAGGCCGGCGGCGACCAGGCCGATGGCGGTCTGCAATTCGTTGGTCCACTGCGCCACGCGGATGCTCAGGCCGTGGTTGGCGAACAGCGCGAGCACGTGGTCGGCGTAGCTGGGGCGCGGGTTGGCGGGGTAGAGCACGAAGTCCTCGCCGGCCAGCTGTTCCAGGCTCAGCGGCGTGCCGAGCAGGCGATGGCCGGCGGGCAACACGGCGACCATCGGCTCCTCGCGCAAGACCTGCTGGGTAATCGCCGGATCGTCGATGCGGATGCGCCCGAAGCCGATGTCGATGCGCCCGCTTTTCAGCGCCTCGACCTGCTGCACCGTGGTCATTTCCTGCAGCCCCAGCTCCAGAGCGGCGTCGCCGCGCAACTCGCGGATCAGCTCGGGCAAGCCGTCGTACAGCGTCGAGGGCGCGAAGCCGATGCCGAACCACTGGCGCTCGCCCTGGCCGATGCGCCGGGTGCTCTCGCAGATGCTTTCCAGCTGCGCCAGCAGGGTGCCGGTCTGCTCGTGGAAGTAGCGCCCGGCGTCGGTCAGGCGCAGCGGTCGGCCACGCTCCAGCAGCGCTACGCCAAGCAGTTCCTCGAGCTGCTGGATCTGCCGGCTCAGTGGCGGCTGGGCGATGTGCAGGCGCTCGGCGGCGCGGGTGAAGTTGAGGGTGCCGGCCACTTCGCGGAAGTAGCGCAGGTGTCGCAGCTCCATGATACCTCCAGGGTATGCAACAAGATGGCAACGATATTGGACTGCCTGCAGGCCCCGGCGCAATCCTTCGTCAATCGTGAAAAGACCTGTCGGGTATCGCCGCAATGCGGCCCGGCCCACCCACAAATCCCAGACCGGAACGCCGTCCATGAGTAGCCCCGTCATCGAACGCATCGAGTCGATCATCGTCGACCTGCCGACCATCCGCCCGCACAAGCTGGCCATGCACACCATGCAGCAGCAGACGCTGGTGATCATCCGCCTGCGCTGCTCCGACGGCGTCGAGGGCATCGGCGAAGCCACCACCATCGGTGGCCTGGCCTATGGCAACGAGAGCCCGGAAAGCATCAAGGCCAACATCGACGCGCACTTCGCGCCGCTGCTCAAGGGCCAGGACGCCAGCAACATCAACGCCTGCATGCAGCGCCTGGACAAGTCGATCAAGGGCAACACCTTTGCCCGCTCGGGTATCGAGAGCGCGCTGTTGGACGCCCAGGGCAAGCGCCTCGGCCTGCCGGTCAGCGAGCTGCTCGGCGGTCGGCTGCGCGACAGTCTCGAAGTGGCCTGGACCCTGGCCTCCGGCGACACCGCCCGCGACATCGCCGAAGCCGAGCAGATGCTCGACATCCGCCGCCACCGCATCTTCAAGCTGAAGATCGGCGCCAACCCGCTGGAGCAGGACCTCAAGCATGTGGTGGCGATCAAGAAGGCACTGGGCGAGCGCGCCAGCGTGCGCGTGGACGTCAACCAGGGCTGGGACGAATCCCAGGCCATCCGTGGCTGCCAGGTGCTCGGCGAGAACGGCATCGACCTCGTCGAACAACCCATCTCGCGCATCAACCGCAGCGGCCAGGTGCGCCTGAACCAGCGCAGCCCGGCGCCGATCATGGCCGACGAATCCATCGAGAGCGTGGCCGACGCCTTCAGCCTCGCCGCTGACGGCGCCGCCAGCATCTTCGCCCTGAAGATCGCCAAGAACGGTGGCCCGCGCGCCGTGCTGCGCACTGCGCAGATCGCCGAAGCCGCCGGCATCGCGCTGTACGGCGGGACCATGCTCGAAGGCGCGGTCGGCACCCTGGCCTCGGCCCACGCCTTCCTCACCCTGGAGAAGCTGACCTGGGCCACCGAGCTATTCGGCCCGCTGCTGCTCACCGAGGAAATCGTCACCGAGGCGCCGGTCTACCGCGACTTCCAGCTGCACGTTCCGCGCACGCCCGGCCTGGGCCTGACCCTCGACGAGGAGCGCCTGGCGCGCTTCCGCCGCCACTGATTTGCAACCCTTTCCGACTGCCCGATAGAGGAGAAGACCCGATGCTGTTCCACGTGAAGATGACCGTGAAATTGCCCGTCGACATGGACCCGGCCAAGGCCGCCCAGCTCAAGGCCGACGAGAAGGAGCTGGCCCAGCGCCTGCAGCGCGAGGGCAAGTGGCGCCACCTGTGGCGCATCGCCGGGCACTACGCCAACTACAGCGTGTTCGACCTCGCCAGCGTCGAGGAGCTGCACGACACCCTGATGCAGCTGCCGCTGTTCCCCTACATGGACATCGAGGTCGACGGGCTCTGCCGCCATCCGTCCTCGATCCATACCGACGACCGCTGATTTACGTCCCGGACGAATCAACAAGAACAAGACTTGAGGATCGCATCATGACCGTGAAGATTTCCCAGACTGCCGACATCCAGAAGTTCTTCGAAGAGGCCAGCGGCGCCCTGAATGACCAGGGCAACCCGCGCGTGAAGAACCTCGTCCTGCGCATCCTGCAGGACACCGCGAAACTCATCGAAGACATGAACGTCACTCCCGACGAATTCTGGAAAGCGGTGGACTACCTCAACCGTCTTGGCTCCCGCCAGGAAGCCGGCCTGGTCGTCGCCGGCCTCGGCGTCGAGCACTACCTCGACCTGCTGCTGGATGCCCAGGACGCGGCTGCCGGCATCGGCGGCGGTACCCCGCGCACCATCGAAGGCCCGCTGTATGTGGCCGGCGCGCCGCTGTCCGAAGGCGAAGCGCGGATGGATGACGGCAAGGACGCGGGCACCGTGATGTTCCTTTCCGGCCGCGTGTTCGACCCGCAGGGCAAGCCGCTGGCCGGCGCCGTGGTCGACCTCTGGCACGCCAACACCCAGGGCACCTACTCGTACTTCGACAGCACCCAGTCCGAGTTCAACCTGCGCCGGCGCATCGTCACCGACGCCGAAGGCCGCTACAAGGCCCGCAGCATCGTGCCCAGCGGCTACGGCTGCCCGCCGGACGGCCCGACCCAGGAGCTCCTCGATCAGCTTGGCCGCCATGGCCAGCGCCCGGCGCACATCCACTTCTTCATCTCCGCACCGGGGCATCGCCACCTGACCACGCAGATCAACCTCGCCGGCGACCAATACCTGTGGGACGACTTCGCCTATGCCACCCGTGACGGACTGATCGGCGAGGTGCGTTTTGTCGAGGACGCGGCTGCCGCCAAGGCGCGCGGCGTGGAAGGGCGCTTCGCCGAGATCGAGTTCGACTTCCAGTTGCAGCAGGCGGTTTCTGCCGATGCCGAGGACCGCAGCAACCGTCCCCGCGCCTTGCAGGAAGCCTGATTCCCGCCAACGCTCCGACTTTGCCGGTAACCCCGACGTAGGATGGCGTGGAGCGCAGCGATACCCATCGATCCGTGCACCGACCGCATGGGTATCGCTGCGCTCCACCCATCCTACGCAGAGCGCCCTGATGCTCCGCAGCTCGGGCTGTCGCAGGCATGGCCAGCTCCTACAGATCAACGCTGTGCCAACACTGTAGGAGCGGGCCATGCCCGCGACCCGCGGACAACGTCCGCGTCCACCTTCAGACACCTCCGATCCCGTGAAAACCAGCCGTTAGCCCCCTAAGAGAAGTGTTCGATATTCGCACCAATAGTCGATTATCGCATTGTTCGCCCATCCCCCCGACGGTACTGTTTTCCCATCGGCACCCCCTACACAACGAGACCGACCATGGCTGAACTCCTGACTCTCCGCGAAGCGGTCGAGCGCTTCGTCAACGACGGCGATACCGTCGCGCTCGAAGGCTTCACCCACCTGATCCCGACCGCTGCCTCCCACGAGCTGATCCGCCAGGGCAAGAAAGACCTGCACCTGGTGCGCATGACCCCCGACCTGGTCTACGACCTGCTGATCGGTGCCGGCTGCGTGCGCAAGCTGACCTTCTCCTGGGGCGGCAACCCCGGTGTCGGTTCGCTGCATCGCCTGCGTGACGCGGTGGAGAAGGGCTGGCCGCGGGAGCTGGAGATCGACGAGCACAGCCACGCCGACCTCGCCAACTCCTACGTCGCCGGCGCCTCGGGCCTGCCGTTCGCCGTGCTGCGCGCCTACGCCGGCTCCGACCTGCCGAAGGTCAACCCGAACATCAAGTTCATCAACTGCCCGTTCACCGGTGAGCAACTGGCTGCCGTGCCGTCGGTGCGTCCGGACGTCACCGTGATCCACGCGCAGAAGGCCGACCGCAAGGGCAACGTGCTGCTGTGGGGCATCCTTGGCGTGCAGAAGGAAGCCGCCCTGGCCGCCAAGCGCTGCATCGTCACCGTCGAGGAAATCGTCGACGACCTGAATGCGCCGATGAACTCCTGCGTGCTGCCGACCTGGGCACTGTCCGCCGTCTGCCTGGTGCCCGGCGGTTCGCACCCTTCCTACGCCCACGGCTACTCCGAACGCGACAACCGCTTCTACCAGGCCTGGGACCCGATCGCCCGCGACCGCGACACCTTCAACGCCTGGATCGATACCTACATCCGCGGCACGAAAGATTTCAACGAGTTCAAAGCCAAGCTCGCGGAGGCCAAGTAATGAGCGCCTACAGCACCAATGAAATGATGACCGTGGCCGCCGCCCGCCGCCTGAAGAACGGTGCCGTCTGCTTCGTCGGTATCGGCCTGCCGTCCAAGGCCGCCAACCTCGCGCGTCTGACCGCCTCGCCGGACGTGGTCCTGATCTACGAATCGGGCCCCATCGGCGCCAAGCCCAGCGTGCTGCCGCTGTCCATCGGTGACGGCGAGCTGGCCGAGACCGCCGACACCGTGGTGCCCACCGGCGAGATCTTCCGCTACTGGCTGCAGGGCGGGCGCATCGACGTCGGCTTCCTCGGCGCAGCCCAGGTCGACCGCTTCGGCAACATCAACACCACCGTAATCGGCGACTACAACAAGCCCAAGGTGCGCCTGCCCGGCGCCGGTGGCGCACCGGAGATCGCCGGTTCCGCCAAGGAAGTGCTGATCATCCTCAAGCAGTCCCACCGCACCTTCGTCGACAAGCTGGCCTTCATCACCTCGGTCGGCTTCGGCGAGGGCGGCGACCATCGCAAGCAGCTCGGCCTCCCAGGCAAGGGCCCGGTGGCGATCATCACCGACCTGTGCATCATGGAGCCGGAAGCCGGCAGCAACGAATTCATCGTCACCACCCTGCACCCGGGCGTGACCCGCGAGCAGGTGGTCGAGAACACCGGCTGGGCGATCCGCTTCGCCGAGCAGGTGACCGAGACCGTCGCGCCGACCGACGTCGAGCTGGAAGCCCTGCGCGCCCTCGAAGCCCGCACCGCCGCCGCCCACGGCCAGCTGGGAGGTGAGGAATGAGCCGCGAGGTCTTCATCTGCGACGCCGTGCGCACGCCCATCGGTCGCTTCGGCGGCTCGCTCTCCGGTGTGCGCGCCGACGACCTCGCCGCCGTGCCGGTGAAGGCGCTGCTGGAACGTAACCCGCAAGTCGACTGGGCCGCGCTGGACGAGGTCTACCTCGGCTGCGCCAACCAGGCCGGCGAGGACAACCGCAACGTGGCGCGTATGGCGCTGCTGCTGGCCGGCCTGCCGGAAAGCGTGCCGGGCGTGACCCTCAACCGTCTCTGCGCCTCGGGCCTGGACGCGGTAGGCACCGGCTTCCGCGCCATCGCCAGCGGCGAGGCCGAGCTGGTCATCGCTGGCGGCGTCGAGTCCATGTCCCGCGCGCCCTACGTGATGGGCAAGGCCGACAGCGCCTTCGGCCGCGGTCAGAAGATCGAGGACACTACCATCGGCTGGCGCTTCATCAATCCGCTGATGAAGGCGCAGTACGGCGTGGACGCCATGCCGCAGACCGCCGACAACGTGGCCGACGATTACAACGTCAACCGCGCCGACCAGGACGCCTTTTCCCTGCGCAGCCAGCAGCGTGCCGGCGTCGCCCAGGCCAACGGCTACTTCGCCGAGGAAATCGTCCCGGTGGTGATCAAGGGCCGCAAGGGCGAGACCGTCGTCGACACCGACGAACACCCGCGCCCGGACACCACCCTGGAAGCGCTGGCCAAGCTCAAGCCGGTCAACGGCGAAGGCAAGACCGTCACTGCCGGCAACGCTTCCGGCGTGAATGACGGTGCCGTGGCTCTGATCCTCGCCAGCGCCGAGGCGGTGAAGAAACACGGCCTGACGCCGCGCGCGAAGGTGCTCGGCATGGCCAGCGCCGGTGTCGCCCCGCGCGTGATGGGAATCGGCCCGGTGCCGGCGGTGCGCAAGCTGCTGGAACGCCTGAACCTGTCGGTCGACCAGTTCGATGCCATCGAGCTGAACGAAGCCTTTGCCGCGCAAGGTCTGGCGGTGACCCGTGATCTGGGCATCGCCGATGACGACGTACGGGTGAACCCCAACGGCGGCGCCATCGCCCTCGGCCACCCGCTGGGTGCCAGCGGCGCGCGCCTGGTGCTGACCGCTGTGCACCAGCTGCAGAAGTCCGGCGGCAAGCTTGGCCTGTGCACCATGTGCGTGGGCGTAGGGCAGGGCGTGGCGCTGGTCGTCGAGCGCGTCTGACCTCTGGCCTTGTAGGGCGCATAACCTGGAACAGGTTATCCGCCGGCCATGGGTCGGCGGATACGCTGGCGCGTTATGCGCCCTACGAAAGGCAACTCTCCGGTCATACTGTCCGACAACGCCCGCCGATCTCCGGAGCCACCTCGTGAGCACCAACCTTCTGTTCGACGCCTACTTCACCCAGCCCGCCATGCGCGCGATCTTCAGCGACCTCGGCCGGGTGCAGGGCATGCTCGACTTCGAGGCCGCGCTGGCCCGTGCCGAGGCCCGCGTGGGTGTGATCCCGGCAAGCGCCGTGGCGCCCGTCGCCGCCGCCTGCCGCGCCGAACTCTACGATTTCGCTGCACTGGCGCAGGCCATCTGCAGCGCCGGTAATTCCGCGATCCCGCTGGTGAAGGCGCTGGGCAAGCGTATCGCCGCCGAGGACGCCGAAGCCGAGCGCTACGTGCACCTGGGCGCCACCAGCCAGGACGCCATGGACTCCGGGTTGGTCCTGCAGTTGCGTGCCGCCATCGAGCTGCTCGAAGGCGACCTCGCCCAGTTGGCCGACGCGCTCGCCGTACAAGCACAAGCCCACGCCGGCACGCCCATGGTCGGCCGCACCTGGCTGCAGCACGCCACGCCCGTCACCCTCGGCATGAAGATCGCCGGCTGGCTGGGTGCGATTACCCGCCATCGCCAGCGTCTGAGCGAACTCAAGCCGCGCCTGCTGTGCCTGCAATTCGGCGGCGCCTCCGGCAGCCTCGCCGCGCTGGGCGAGCAGGGCTTCGCCGTGGCCGAAGCGCTGGCTGAAGAGCTGGACCTGCAACTCCCCGAACAACCCTGGCACACCCAGCGCGACCGCCTGGTGGAGTTCGCCAGCCTGCTCGGCCTGATCGCCGGCAGCCTGGGCAAGCTGGGCCGCGATCTCAGCCTGCTGATGCAGACCGAGGCCGGCGAAGTCTTCGAGCCTTCCGCGCCGGGCAAGGGTGGTTCCTCCACCATGCCGCACAAGCGCAACCCGGTGGGCGCCGCCGTGCTGATTGGCGCGGCGACCCGCGCGCCCGGCCTGGTCTCGACCCTGTTCGCCGCCATGCCCCAGGAGCACGAGCGCAGCCTCGGCCTGTGGCACGCCGAATGGGAAAGCCTGCCGGAGCTGTGCTGCCTTGTCTCTGGTGCGCTGCAACAGGCACTGAGCCTGGTACCGGGCCTGGAAGTGGATGCCGAGCGCATGCTGGCCAACCTCGACCTGACCCGTGGCCTGGTGCTCGCCGAAGCCGTGAGCATCGCCCTGGCCCAGCGCATCGGCCGCGACGCGGCACACCACCTGGTGGAGCAGTGCTGCAAGCAGGCGGTGAAGGAGGGTGCACACCTGCGCGCGGTGCTCGGCGCCAACGCCGAAGTCGCCGCCCAACTGAATGCCGGGGAACTGGATCGCCTGCTCGATCCCGCCCATTACCTGGGCCAGGCGCGTCGCTGGGTCGAGCGCGCGCTGGCCGAACACCACGCACTTTCCTTGCGCAAAGAATCCCCATAGGAGCCTTGCATGCCTGCCGTACGTCTCGCCGATGGCGACCTGAATTACTTACTTGAAGGGCCGCAACTCTCAGGCCCCGCCGACGCTCCGGTTTTGGTGCTGTCCAACTCCCTGGGCACCGACCTGCACATGTGGGACGCGCAGGTCGCCGCCTTCGCCGAACACTTCCGCGTGCTGCGCTATGACACCCGTGGCCACGGCGCTTCGCTGGTCACTCCCGGCCCGTACAGCATCGAGCAGAATGGCCGCGACGTGCTGGCCCTGCTGGACGCTCTGGACATCCCGCGCGCGCATTTCTGCGGCCTGTCCATGGGCGGCCTGATCGGCCAGTGGCTGGCCATCCATGCGCCGGAGCGCATCGAGCGCCTGGTGCTGTGCAACACCGCCGCCAAGATCGGCACCCCGGAAGTCTGGAACCCGCGTATCGAGACCGTGCTCAGCGGCGGCGCCGAGGCCATGCGCAATCTGCGTGATGCTTCGATCTCGCGCTGGTTCACCGCCGACTTCGCCGAAGCTGAGCCGGGCAAGGTCGAGCCTATCGTCGGCATGCTGGCGCAGACCTCGCCGGAAGGTTACGCAGCCAACTGCGCGGCTGTGCGTGATGCCGATTTCCGTGGTGAGATCGGTGCGATCACTGCGCCGACCCTGGTGGTCTGCGGCGCTGCCGACCCGGTGACCACCACCGAGGACGGCCGCTTCCTGCAGGCGCGCATTCCCGGCGCCGAGCTGGCGGAATTCCGCGCCGCGCACCTGTCCAACGTGCAGGCCGGCGATGCCTTCAGCCAGCGCGTGCTGGACTTCCTGCGCGCCTGATTGCCTTCCCTTGTAGGAGCGCCCCATGGGCCCGCTTACCTGGAAAGTACTGTGCTTGGGGGAGAGGGGAAACCCAGGCACGAGTTTTCAGAGAAAGACAGTTGCTCCTACAGGTTCACTTTGGAGTTACCAGATGGACGAGAAAGAACGCTACGAAGCCGGCATGCAGGTGCGCCGCGCGGTGCTGGGCGACGCCCACGTCGACCGCAGCCTGCAGAAGCGCAACACCTTCAACGAAGAGTTCCAGGAAATGATCACCCGCCATGCCTGGGGTGACATCTGGACCCGCCCCGGCTTGCCGCGCCACACCCGCAGCCTGATCACCATCGCCATGCTGATTGGCATGAACCGCGAGGGCGAGCTGACGCTGCACCTGCGCGCCGCGCGCAACAACGGCGTGACCCGCGAAGAGATCAAGGAAGTCCTGCTGCAGAGTGCGATCTACTGCGGCATTCCGGCCGCCAACGCCACCTTCCACCTCGCCGAGGCGGTGTGGGACGAGCTGGGCACCGAGTCGCTGGGCGACGCCTGATCAGTGCCGCCCGGACCACGCATCCGGGCGGTGACTGATTGGCTGACGCTCGGGCCGCTCTGGTAGGGCGGCTAACGCGCCAGCGTTATCCGCCGCAGGATTTGCCGGCGGATAACCTGTTCCAGGTTATGCGCCCTACGATCCGATCCCGCAGGAGCGCCCCATGGGCCCGCTCCTGCAGGTCAATCGAGCTCTCGCAGGATGGGTGGAGCGAAGCGATGCCCATGCTGAAAGGCCTCAGCTCTCCAACTCCTTGCGATCCCTGAACAACTCCAGCGCCTGCGGGTTGGCCAGCGCGTCGGTGTTCTTCACCGGCTGGCCGTGCACCACGTTGCGTACCGCCAGTTCGACGATCTTGCCGCTGATGGTGCGCGGGATGTCGCTGACCGCGAGGATCTTCGCCGGCACATGGCGTGGGGTGGTGTTGCTGCGGATGGTCTGGCGGATGCGTTCCTGCAGCGCTTCGTCCAGCTCCACGCCGTCACGCAGTCGCACGAACAGCACCACGCGCACGTCGCCCTGCCACTCCTGGCCGATGGCGATGGACTCCAGCACCTGTTCGATCTTCTCCACCTGGCGGTAGATTTCCGCGGTGCCGATGCGCACACCGCCGGGGTTGAGCACGGCATCGGAACGGCCATGGATCACCAGACCGCCGTGCTCGGTTTCCTCGGCGTAGTCGCCGTGGGCCCAGACGCCGGGGAAGGTGGCGAAGTAGGCATCGAGGAATCTCTCGTTGTTCTCGTCGTTCCAGAAGCCCGCCGGGATCGACGGGAAGTGCCGCACGCAGACCAGCTCGCCTTTCTCGCCGCGCACCGGTCTGCCGGCCTCGTCCCAGACTTCCACCGCCATGCCCAGTGCCTTGCACTGGATTTCCCCGCGCCACACCGGCAGGGTCGGATTGCCGATGGCGAAGCAGGAAACGATGTCGGTGCCGCCGGAGATCGACGACAGGCAGAGGTCGGGTTTCACCTCGCGGTAGACGTAGTCGAAGCTCTCGTGGGCCAGTGGCGAGCCGGTCGAGAGCAGGGTCTTCAGACGTTCCAGCGAGTGGCTCTGGCGCGGCCGCACGTTGGCCTTTTCCAGTGCGGCGATGTACTTGGCGCTGGTGCCGAACACGCTGATGTTCTCCGCGTCGATCAGGTCCATCAGGCGCTCGGGGCCGGGGTGGAAGGGCGAGCCGTCGTAGAGCACCAGCGTCGCGCCGACGGCGAGTCCCGAGACCAGCCAGTTCCACATCATCCAGCCGCAGGTGGTGTAGTAGAACAGCGTGTCGTCGTTGCCCAGGTCGACGTGCAGGCCGTGCTCCTTCAGGTGCTGCAGCAGCACGCCGCCGGCGCCGTGGACAATGCACTTGGGCACGCCGGTGGTGCCGGAGGAGTAGAGGATGTACAGCGGGTGGTCGAAAGGCACCGGGGTGAATACCGGCTCGCCTCCGCTGTGGAAGAAGTCCTGCCAGAGGCTGACCCGTGCCGGCGTCTGGAAGTCGCTGCGTCGCGCGTGGCCGTTGGCGTAGGGGACGATCACCAGCTGCTCCAGGGTGGGCAGCTGGGCGAGGATTTCGTTGAGCTTGGCGCTGAGGTCCAGCATCTTGCCGGCGTAGCGGTAGCCGGCGCAGGCGATCAGCACCTTGGGCTCGATCTGGCCGAAGCGGTCGATCACGCCATGGGTGCCGAAGTCCGGCGAGCAGCTCGACCAGGTGGCGCCGAGGCTGGTGGTGGCGAGCATGCCGACCACGGTCTGCCAGGTGTTGGGCATGAAGGCCGCGACGCGGTCGCCGACGCCCACGCCGGCTTCGCGCAGTGCACGCTGCAGGCCGGCGACCTGGGCGGCCAGCTCGGCATGGCTGATCACCTCGCGACGCTCATCCTCGCTGATGGCGATCAGCGCCGGCTTGTTGTCGCGACGGCGCAGCAGGTGTTCGGCGAAGTTCAGGGTGGCGCCGGGGAACCAGCGCGCATCGGGCATTTCCGGGCCTTCCTCGAGGACCGCCGTGGGTGCCTCGTGGAACTGCACGCCGAAGGTGTCGATGATGGCCAGCCAGAAGGCTTCGCGCTCGGCGATGCTCCAGGCATGCAATGCGGCGTAGTCGGGCAGGTCGACTCTGTGCTGCTGCGCCACCTTGCGGCGGAAGGCGTCCATCCGGGTGGCGGCGATGCGTTCGGGGGAGGGTGTCCAGAGCAGTGGGTTCATTGACGACGACTCCAGCGAAGGAACGGTGGGCACCGCCGACCAGCGGCCCCCATCATCTTGACACGAAGCGTCGCCGGAAGTGCTTCGCCGCTGCGGGTGGATCACTGCGCGACCCAACCGCCATCCATGTTCCAGGCGGCGCCGCGGACCTGGGCGGCGGATTCAGAGCACAAGAATAGCGCCAGCTCGCCCAGCTGGTCGGCGGTGACGAAGTCGAGCGACGGCTGCTTCTCCGCCAGCAGGTCGTGGCGTGCCTGTTCGGGTGTGACACCGGCCGCTATGCGCGCGTCGATCTGCTGCTGCACCAGCGGCGTCAGCACCCAGCCGGGGCAGATGGCGTTGCAGGTGATGGCGCTGGTAGCGGTTTCCAGGGCGGTGGTCTTGGTCAGGCCGATCACCCCGTGCTTGGCGGCCACGTAGGCGCTCTTGCCGGCGGAGGCGACCAGGCCGTGGGTCGAGGCGATGTTGAGGATGCGCCCCCAGCCGCGCTGGCGCATGCCCGGCAACGCCAGGCGGGTGGTGTGGAACACCGAGGAGAGGTTGATGGCGATGATCGCGTTCCAGCGCTCCACGGGGAACTCCTCCAGCGCCGCGACGTGCTGGATGCCGGCATTGTTGACCAGGATGTCGAGGCCGCCGAACTCGCGCTCGACGTAGGCGATCATCTCGGCGATCTGTTCGGGTTGCGCCATGTCCGCGCCGTGGTGGCCGATACGCGTGCCGTGTACCGACAGCTCGCGTACCGCCGCGTCGATATCGCCGAAGCCGTTGACCACCACGTTGGCACCCGCCTGTGCAAGGCGCGCGGCGATGCCCAGGCCGATGCCGCTGGTGGAGCCGGTGACCAGTGCGGTCTTGCCTTTGAGAGTCATGCAAATCTCCTCTGGAACGGGTTGGCCGCATTGCTGCGACTATCAAAACATTGGATTGCCCAGAATTCGTTTGTGGCCTTGCGAGCTAGAGCAGAACAAGGAAAAAGCAGGCGAGGACGCGGAGTTGACGTGTAGTCAATGAGCAGCCATCGCCTGCTTTTGACGCAGTTATGCCGACGCGCAGCTAGCCACAAGCGGATTCTCAGACGATGCCGGTGGCGTAGAACGTGCCGATCACCACGAACACCGCGAGGGTCTTGATCAGGGTGATGGCGAAGATGTCCTTGTAGGCCTCGCGGTGGGTCAGGCCGGTGACCGCGAGCAGGGTGATGACCGCGCCGTTGTGCGGCAGGGTGTCCATGCCGCCGGAGGCCATGGCCGCGACCCGGTGCAGCACTTCCAGCGGGATGTTGGCGGCGTGGGCGGCGGCGATGAACTGCTCGGACATGGCCGCCAGGGCGATACTCATGCCGCCCGACGCCGAGCCGGTGATGCCGGCCAGGGTGGTGACGGTGATGGCCTCGTTGATCAGCGGATCGGGAATCTTCTTCAGCGCATCGGCCAGCACCAGGAAGCCCGGCAGCGAGGCGATCACCGCACCGAAGCCGTATTCCGAGGCCGTGTTCATGGCCGCCAGCAGTGCGCCGCCCACGGCGGTCTTGCTGCCCTCGGCAAGCTTGCTGCGGATCACCGTGAAGCTGGTCACCAGCACCAGCAGGATGCCCAGCAGCAGCGCCGCCTGCACCGCCCAGATGCCGGTCAGCTTGGCCACGTCGCTGGCCACCGGGGCGGCCATGCCGGCCAGTTGCAGGCTGTGGGTCTTGCCGTAGACCTGGGGAATCCAGTGGGTGAACAGCAGGTTGGCGACGCCCACCAGCACCAGCGGCGAGAGCGCCAGCAGCGGGTTGGGCAGCCGGATGTCGTCGGCGGTTTCCGGCTCGTTGCGCAGCTCGCTGCCGTAGCCCTCGCCGGCGGCGCGCGCCTTGCCGGCCTGGCGGCGCAGGAACAGCATGCCCACCGTGAAGACGAACAGGCTGCCGATCACCCCCAGCCAGGGCGCGGCCCAGCCGGTGGTGTTGAAGAAGGCGGTGGGGATGATGTTCTGGATCTGCGGGGTGCCGGGCAGGGCGTCCATGGTGAAGCTGAACGCGCCCAGGGCGATGGTTGCCGGGATCAGGCGCTTGGGAATGTTGCTCTGGCGGAACATCTCGGCGGCGAACGGATAGACCGCGAACACCACCACGAAGAGCGAGACGCCGCCGTAGGTGAGCAGGGCGCAGACCAGCACGATCACCAGCATCGCCTGGCTGGTGCCAAGCAGGCGGATGGCGGCGGCGACAATGGAGCGCGAGAAGCCCGACAGCTCGATCAGCTTGCCGAACACCGCGCCGAGCAGGAACACCGGGAAGTAGAGTTTGACGAAGCCGACCATCTTCTCCATGAACACCCCGGTGAAGGCCGGGGCGACGGCGGCAGGGTCCGTCAGCAGCACCGCGAGCAGCGCCGCGATGGGGGCGAAGAGGATCACGCTGTAGCCGCGGTAGGCGGCGAGCATCAGCAGGGCGAGGGCCGCAAGGGCGATGACCACGCTCATCGAAGTATCTCCAGTTGTCGCGCGGCCAGGAGCCGCGCGTCGTTCTTGTTGTAGTGGGCTTGCTTGACGATCAGGAGTCAGGCGGTCAGTTGGTTACCAGAGCGGCAGCACGTAGCTGAGGATCAGGCGGTTCTCGTCCAGGTCGTTGCCGAAGTGGCTGGAGCGCACCGTCGCATTGCGCCACTTCACGCCGACGTTCTTCAGCGGGCCGCTCTGCACCACGTAGCCGATATCGGTGTCGCGTTCCCATTCCTTGCCTTCGGGCTTGCCCGCGCCCAGCTCGATGCTGTCGCCGGACAGGTAGCGCGTCATGAAGGTCAGGCCGGGAACCCCGAGGGCGCCGAAGTCGTAGTCGTAGCGAGCCTGCCAGGACTTCTCGTCGCGGTTGGCGAAGTCGCCGATCTGCACGAAGTTGACCAGGAAGGCGTCTGTGCCGCCGATGTAGGCGAAGCCGGTGTCGCCGCTCATTTTCTGGTAGCCGGCGCCGAAGCCGTGGCCGCCCAGCGTGTAGGTGAGCATCGCGCCGAAGGCGCGGTTGTCGACGTTGCTGTGGCCGTCGTCGTCGGAACGCGCGTAGCGCAGATCGGTCTTCAGCGACTGGCCGGCAGCGACGGGCAGCACGTGCACCAGGTTGACGATGTGCTGGTCGTAGAGCCCGTCGAGCTTGGCGTAGCTGTAGCCGGTGGTGAGTTGCGGCGTCCACTTGTAGCTCAGGCCGGCGAAGTCGAACTGGTCGCTGGTGTCGGTGGCGACGATGCCGCGCGCGCTGCCGCTGGTGACGGTCATGTCCTCGCGGTTGGACGAGTCGCGCTGGCTCACCTGGCGCAGGCGGCCACCGTCGAAGGTCAGGCCGGCGAACTCGGCGGAATTCAGGTGCGCGCCTTCGAAGGTCTGCGGCAGCAGGCGCGAATCGTTGGCCAGCACGGTGGGCAGCTTGGGCAACAGGGTGCCGATCTTCAGCGTGCTTTTTGAGGCGCGCAGCTTGGCGGTCAGGCCCAGCTCGCTGTAGTCGTCCGGCGCGCCGTTGACCTTGTCCTTGGCGCGCGGCAGCAGGCCGGAGCCGGCGCGGTCGGGGCTGGAATCCAGCTTCACGCCGAGCAGGCCGAGGGCATCCACACCCACGCCGATGGTGCCTTCGGTGTAGCCGGATTCGTAGCGCAGCAGAAAGCCCTGCGCCCATTCGTCCTGCTTGGACTGCGCGGCGTTGTCCTGGCGGAAGTCGCGGTTGAAGTAGAAGTTGCGCAGTTCGACGCTGGCCTTGCTGTCGGCAAGAAATTCGGCGAAGGCCTGGGGCGAAAGGACGAGGGTGGAACCGAGGGCGGCCAGAATGGCGGTACGGCTCATCGGGTGATCTCCTGGCGCGGCGCCGTGTGCGAAGCGGGACTAGCCGTGGTGTCCGCTGGGGTCTGTTCGCGTTCGGGCAGCGTTGATTGTTGTTATGTCGGCTGTGCGGCGCGAAGGCCGCGAGAGGCGACATAGCCAGGACCGTGCCAGGATTGTAACTATATGATTTTCAAGTCTTATTTTGAGAAAATCGACTGCTGATGGGTATCGTTTGTCTCTGAATGGAGACGGATTTCCGCAAGGCTATGCCAGGGGGCAGTGATTTTGTGGAGAAACTGGCTTGTCTCGTTTTTGAGACTTGTCTCTGTTTCGGGATTGGCGGGTCAGGATTGCAGACCCAGTGTCGCCATCTTCTTGTACAGGGTGGAACGGCCCAGTCCGAGGCGCTGCGCGGCGGCGTCGACGTTGCCGGCCTGCTCGGCCAGGGTGTTGGCGATCAGCTCGCGCTCGAAGGCATCCCGTGCCGCATAGAAATCCTGCCCTTCGCCCAGCCTGGCTGACGGCGCTGCTGTGCCGACCGGCAACGGTTGCAGCTCACCCAGCGCCGAGCGCAGGGCAGCGGCATCGATCTGCGGGCGGTCGCCCAGCAGCACGGTGCGCTCCAGCAGGTTGCGCAGTTCGCGCACGTTGCCCGGCCAGGCGTGCCGGGCAAGCAGGGCGAGGCCGCCGGCATCCAGCTCGAAGAGGGTCTGACGGTCGTCGCGCAGGCCGTCGAGGATGGCTTCGCACAGCGCCGGCAGGTCTTCCAGGCGCTCACGTAGCGGCGGAATCTCGATGGGCAGGACGTTGATGCGGTAGAACAGGTCGGCGCGGAAACGCCCTTCGCGCACGGCGGCGTCGAGGTCGATGGAGGTGGCCGCGATCAGGCGGATGTCGCTGCGCAGCACCTCGTTGGAGCCCACCGGCTCGAATTCCTTTTCCTGCAGCACGCGCAGCAGCTTGCTCTGCAGGGTCAGCGGCATGTCGCCGATCTCGTCGAGGAACAGCGTGCCGCCCTGGGCGATCTGCAGCTTGCCGGCGCGGCCCTTGCGGTCGGCGCCGGTGAAGGCGCCCGGTGCGGTGCCGAAGAACTCGGCTTCCAGCAGGGTCTCGGGGATGGCGGCGGCGTTGAGGCTGACGAAGGGTTTGTCTGCGCGTGGCGAAGATGCGTGGATGGCATGGGCGAGCAGTTCCTTGCCGGTGCCGGTCTCGCCCAGCAGCAGGATCGGCGCCTCGCTGGCGGCGCCGCGGCGGGCGCGGCGCTTCACTTCCAGGCTGGCCGGGCTGGTGCCGATGAAATGCGCGAAGCTGTACTTGGCCTGGCGCGCCTGCAGCAGCGAGCGGGTCGAGGCCAGTTCGGCCTGCATGCGCTGGTAACGGGTGAGCAGCGGCGAGAGTGCGCGCAGTTCGTCGAACAGGGCGAAGCCGATGCCGCCGATGACCACGCCTGAATCGTCGCGGATCGGCACGCGCATGACCACCAGCGGGTCCTTGGCCATGTCGAGGATGTCCAGCAGCATCGGCCGGCCGCTGCTGACCACTTCGCGCATCAGGCTGCCGGGGATCACCTGTTCCACCGGGCGGCCGACGGCCTGCTCGGCGCTGTCCAGGCCGAAGCGCTGGGCGTAGCGCTGGTTGATCCAGACGATGCGCGCCTCGCGGTCGACTATCACCGTGCCTTCGCTGAACTGCTCGAAGATCTCGAACAGCGAGCGGATCGCCAGTTGGCGGACGCTGGGGTAGTCCTTGAGGCTGTCGGAATCGGTCATCGGGGGGCCGTGCGCGAGAAGGGCAGAGAGCGCACTGTACCGGGATGTGGAGATGAGGTCAGCCGGGTAGGGCGTTACCCGCCGATGGCCTGGCGGCGGATAACGCGTTCCGCTTTATGCGCCCTACGGTCTGCGCCGACTTCAGCGCTTGGACAGCTGCGCCTTGGCCACGCGGGAGCCGTTGGGCTTGTCGAGCACGGCGCAGATGCGCTGGCCGGCGTCGATCAGCAGGTCCAGGTCGATGCCGGTGTGGATGCCCAGGCCGTTGAGCAGGTAGAGCACGTCTTCGGTGGCAACGTTGCCGGTGGCGCCCTTGGCGTAGGGGCAACCGCCAAGACCCGCGACCGAGCTGTCGAACACCGCGATGCCTTCCAGCAGGCTCGCGTAGACGTTCGCCGTGGCCTGGCCATAGGTGTCGTGGAAGTGCCCGGCCAGTTGCGCGCGCGGCACGCGCTGGCCGACGACTTCGAACATGTGCCGGGTAGCGCCGGCGGTGCCGACGCCGATGGTGTCGCCCAGGGAAACTTCATAGCAGCCCATGGCGTGCAATTCCGCAGCGACGGCAGCAACCTGTTCCGCGTCCACCTCACCCTGGTAGGGGCAGCCGAGCACGCAGGAGACGTAGCCGCGCACGCGCACGCCGTGCTGGCGCGCGGCTTCCATCACCGGCACGAAGCGCTCCAGGCTCTCCTTGATCGAGCAGTTGATGTTCTTCTGCGAGAAGGCCTCGGAGGCGGCGGCGAATACCGCGACTTCCTTCACCTGCGATTCCAGTGCGGCCTCGAAGCCCTTCAGGTTCGGTGCCAGCGCGGCGTAGGTGACGCCGGCCTTCTGCTGGATGCCGGCGAAGACTTCGGCCGAGCCGGCCATCTGCGGCACCCACTTGGGCGAGACGAAGCTGCCGACCTCGATGTAGCTCAGGCCGGCGGCGGTGAGGTCGTCCACCAGGCGCACCTTGTCGGCGACGGCGATGGGCTGTTTCTCGTTCTGCAGGCCGTCGCGCGGGCCGACTTCGACCAGGCGGACGGATGGGGGCAGGGTCATGGAATGTCCTCGTTGGGTTCACGCGAAGGGCGGTGCTTTCTGCAGGAGCGAGCTTGCTCGCTCCTGCAAATGCGGCATCAAGCGGAAGTCGTGTAGGGCGCATAAAGCGGAACGCTTTATCCGCCATTGTCTGGCGGCGGATAACGCTGGCGCGTTATGCGCCCTACAAAAGCCGGCGTCAGGCCGACGCCTCCTCCAGCTCCACCAGCGCCGTACCTTCCGACACCAGTTCGCCTTCGCTGCAATACAGCGATTTCACCACGCCAGCGTGCGGCGCGCGAATGCTGTGTTCCATCTTCATCGCTTCGAGCACCACCAGCGCGGCGCCGGCTTCGACGCTCTGGCCGGGTTCGACCAGGATGCGCACGATGCTGCCGTTCATGGGCGCGCCCAGGCCACCCTGGTGCGAGTGCGCGGCTTCGGCCTCGGCGATAGGGTCGAAGCGTTGCACGCTGACCAGCTCGCCGTTCCATTCCAGGTAGAGGCTGTCGCCACGGCGGATCACCTGGTGACGGCGGCGGATGTCGCCGTCCTTCACGTCCAGATACTGGCCGTCCAGATTCGCAATGCGCTGGCCATCAGCGTGGCGCAGGCGCACGACATGCGACTCGCCCTTGGCCAGCAGGTGTAGGTCGGTTTCCCCCGGCAGGCCACTGCGCCAGCCGCTCTGGGCGGACCATGGCGAATGGGCATCGTCGCCACGCACGCGGGCGGCTTCGCTCTGCACCCAGGCTTCGGCGGCGAGCTGCCAGAAACGTTCGGGCAGGGCGGTGGCCGCGGGCAGCAGGTCATCCTGGTAGCGGCCGATGAAGCCGGTATCCAGCTCGCCCTCGGCGAAGGCCGGGTGGGCCAGCACGCGGCGCAGGAAAGCCAGGTTGGTCTTGAAGCCGCCGACGGCGGTTTCGCCGAGCATCGACAGCAGGCGCTGGCGCGCTTCCTCGCGGTTCTCGCCCCAGGCGATCAGCTTGGCCAGCATCGGGTCGTAGAACGGCGAGATGTCGTCGCCCTCGCGGATGCCGCTGTCCACCCGGCGGCCGGGGCCGGCGGCGGGTTCGCGGTACAGCGCGAGGTGGCCGCTGGCAGGCAGGAAGCCGCCCTCGGGGTCTTCGGCGTAGAGGCGCACTTCGATGGCGTGGCCGATCAGCGGCACCTGTTCCTGGGTGATCGGCAGCGGTTCGCCACGGGCAACGCGAATCTGCAGGGCGACCAGGTCGAGGCCGGTGATGGCTTCGGTGACCGGGTGCTCCACCTGCAGGCGGGTGTTCATTTCCATGAAGAAGAACTGGCCGCTGCCTTCGTCGTAGAGGAACTCCACGGTGCCGGCGCCGACGTAGCCGATGGCCTGGGCGGCGCGCACGGCGGCCTCGCCCATGCCCTGGCGCAGTTCCAGGGAGAGGCCCGGAGCCGGCGCTTCTTCGACCACTTTCTGGTGACGACGCTGGATCGAGCAGTCGCGTTCGTTGAGGTACAGGCAGTTGCCGTGCTGGTCGGCGAATACCTGGATTTCCACGTGGCGCGGCTTGGTCAGGTACTTCTCCACCAGCATGCGCGAGTCGCCGAAACCGGACTGTGCTTCACGCTGGGCGGACTCCAGCGCCTCGGCCAGTTCGGCCTCGCGCTCGACCACCTTCATGCCCTTGCCACCGCCACCGGCGGCGGCCTTGAGCAGCACCGGGTAGCCGATGCGCTCGGCCTCGCGCTGGAAGGTCGCATAGTCCTGCGCCTCGCCGTGGTAGCCGGGTACCAGTGGCACGCCGGCGGTTTCCATCAGCGCCTTGGCGGCGGACTTGCTGCCCATGGCGTCGATGGCGCTGGCCGGCGGGCCGAGGAACACCAGTCCGGCCTCTTCGCAGGCGCGGGCGAAGCCGGCGTTCTCCGAAAGGAAGCCATAGCCGGGGTGGATGGCCTGGGCGCCGGCGGCTTTCGCGGCGGCCAGCACGGCGTCTGCGCGCAAGTAGCTTTCAGCGGGTTTGGCGCCGCCCAGGTCGATGGCGATATCCGCCTCTTCGACGTGGCGGGCGTTGCGGTCGGTGGCGCTGTGCACGGCCACGGTGGTCAGGCCCAGGGCCTTGGCGGTGCGCATCACGCGGCAGGCGATCTCGCCGCGGTTGGCCACCAGCAGGGTATCGATCTTCTTCATCAGACTTGCTCCTGCCAGGCCGGTTTGCGTTTTTCCAGGAAGGCGCGCAGGCCTTCCTGCCCTTCGGGGCTGATGCGGATGCGGGCGATGGCGGCTTCGGTGTAGCGGCGGCGCTCGGGCGTGAGTTCGCCGGCGCCGATTTCGTGGAACAGCGCCTTGCAGGCCACCAGGGCCGCCGGACTGTTGTTCAGCAGGTTGGCGATCCAGGCGTCGGCTTCGTCATCCAGGTCGGCGGCCGGGTAGTGCTCGTCCACCAGGCCCAGTTCGCGGGCGCGCAGGCCGCTGAAGCGTTCGGCAGTCATGGCGTAGCGGGTGGCGGCACGCTGGCCGATGGCCTTGGTGACGAACGGGCCGATGGTCGCGGGGATCAGGCCGATGCGCACTTCGGACAGGCAGAACTGCGCGTCCTCGGCGGCCAGCGCCATGTCGCAGCAGGCCACCAGCCCGACGCCACCACCGAAGGCCGCGCCCTGCACGATGGCGAGGGTCGGCTTGTTCAGCTGGTGCAGGTTGTAGAGCAGTTCGGCGAGCTGCTGGGCGTCGTTGAGGTTGCCCTGGTAGTCCAGCTGCACGGATTCCTGCATCCACGCCAGGTCCGCGCCACCGCAGAAGTGCCGGCCGCGGCCGCGCAGCACGACCAGGCGCACGCGCTCGTCGCTGGCCACGGCAGCCAGCGCCTGGATCAGCTCGGCGATGGTCTGGGCGTTGAAGGCGTTGTTCTTCTCCGGGCGGTTCAGCCAGAGAGTGGCGACGCCGCGCGGGTCGATATCAAGCTCAATGTTCTGATAGTCGGTCATGGCTGCGGCCTTACATGCGGAAGACGCCGAAGCGCGTGGCTTCGACAGGCGCGTTGAGCGAGGCGGAGAGGGCCAGGCCGAGCACGTCGCGGGTCTGCGCCGGGTCGATGACACCGTCATCCCACAGGCGCGCGCTGGAGTAGTAGGGGTGACCCTGGCGCTCGTACTGTTCGAGGATCGGCGCCTTGATCTTCGCCTCGTCCTCGGCCGACAGCGCGTTACCGGCGCGTTCGGCCTGCTCGCGCTTGACCTGGGCGAGCACGCCGGCGGCCTGCTCGCCACCCATCACGCCGATCCGCGCGTTGGGCCACATCCACAGGAAGCGCGGGTCGTAGGCGCGGCCGCACATGCCGTAGTTACCGGCGCCGAAGCTGCCACCGATGATCACGGTGAACTTCGGCACCTGGGCGCAGGCCACCGCGGTGACCAGCTTGGCGCCGTGCTTGGCGATGCCGCCGGCCTCGTACTTCTGGCCGACCATGAAGCCGGTGATGTTCTGCAGGAATACCAGCGGGATGCCGCGCTGGCAGGCCAGTTCGATGAAGTGCGCGCCTTTCTGCGCGGCCTCGGCGAAGAGGATGCCGTTGTTGGCGAGGATCGCCACCGGGTAGCCGTGCAGGTGGGCGAAGCCGCACACCAGGGTGGTGCCGAACAGCGCCTTGAACTCGTCGAATTCGCTGCCGTCGACCAGGCGGGCGATGATCTCGCGCACGTCGAAGGGCTGCTTGCTGTCCACCGGGATCACCCCGTACAGCTCGTCGCTGGCGTACAGCGGGGCGCGCGGAGCTCGGGTGTTGAGCTGGCCCTGCTTGCTCCAGTTGAGGTTGGCGATGCAGCGGCGGGCGATGGCCAGCGCGTGCTCGTCGTCCTCGGCGTAATGGTCGGCCACGCCGGAGGTCTTGCAGTGCACGTCGGCGCCGCCCAGGTCCTCGGCGCTCACCACTTCACCGGTGGCGGCCTTCACCAGCGGCGGGCCGGCGAGGAAGATGGTGGCCTGGTTGCGCACCATGATGGTCTCGTCGCTCATCGCCGGCACGTAGGCGCCGCCGGCGGTGCAGGAGCCCATCACCACGGCGATCTGCGGGATGCCCTGGGCGCTCATGTTGGCCTGGTTGAAGAAGATGCGGCCGAAGTGTTCGCGGTCGGGGAAGACTTCGTCCTGGCGCGGCAGGTTGGCGCCGCCGGAGTCCACCAGGTAGATGCACGGCAGGCGGTTCTGCTGGGCGATGGTCTGGGCGCGCAGGTGCTTCTTCACGGTCAGCGGGTAGTAGCTGCCGCCTTTCACCGTGGCGTCGTTGCCGACGATCATGCATTCCACGCCTTCCACGCGGCCGATGCCGGCGACCACGCCGGCGGCGGCGACGTCTTCGCCGTACACGTCATGGGCGGCGAGGGCGGAGACTTCGAGGAAGGGCGAGCCGGCGTCGAGCAGGCGGTTGATGCGTTCGCGCACCAGCAGCTTGCCGCGCGCGGTGTGCTTGGCCTGGGCGGCGGCGCCGCCGCCTTCATGGACGCGGCCGAGGACGGCGCGCAGGTCCTGGACGTTCTCCAGCATGGTCGCGGCGTTGGCGGCGTATTCCGGGGAACGGGTGTTGAGTTGGGTGCCGAGGATGGTCATGGCGTCTCCACGTGCGAAGGGCAGGTAGGATGGGTGGAGCCTGCGATACCCATCGCAGGTCAAGCTGATGGGTATCGCTTCGCTCCACCCATCCTACGAATCGGCGAGTTAGGCTTAACGGGTCTCGTTGAACAGCTCGCGGCCGATCAGCATGCGGCGGATTTCGCTGGTGCCGGCGCCGATCTCGTAGAGCTTGGCGTCGCGCAGCAGGCGGCCAGTGGGGAACTCGTTGATGTAGCCGTTGCCGCCCAGGATCTGGATGGCGTCCAGGGCCATCTGGGTGGCGCGCTCGGCGGTGTAGAGGATCACCCCGGCGGCGTCCTTGCGGGTGGTCTCGCCACGGTCGCAGGCCTGGGCCACGGCATAGAGGTAGGCGCGGCTGGCGTTGAGCTGGGTGTACATGTCGGCGACCTTGCCCTGGATCAGCTGGAACTCGCCGATGCTCTGGCCGAACTGCTTGCGGTCGTGGATGTAGGGGACGATCACGTCCATGCAGGCCTGCATGATGCCGATCGGGCCACCGGCGAGGACGACGCGCTCGTAGTCCAGGCCGCTCATCAGCACCTTCACGCCGCCGTTGACTGCGCCCAGTACGTTCTCTTCCGGCACTTCCACGTCATCGAAGAACAGCTCGCAGGTGTTCGAGCCGCGCATGCCCAGCTTGTCGAACTTGCTGCCACGGCTGAAGCCTTTCCAGTCGCGCTCGACGATGAACGCGGTGATGCCGTGGGCGCCTTTCTCCGGCTCGGTCTTGGCGTAGATGACGTAGGTGTTGGCGTCCGGGCCGTTGGTGATCCAGGTCTTGCTGCCATTGAGGACGAAGCGGTCGCCGCGCTTCTCGGCGCGCAGCTTCATCGACACCACGTCGGAGCCGGCGTTGGGCTCGCTCATGGCCAGGGCGCCGATGTGCTCGCCGCTGATCAGCTTGGGCAGGTACTTGGCCTTCTGCTCGGCGTTGCCGTTGCGCTTGATCTGGTTGACGCACAGGTTGGAGTGCGCGCCGTAGGACAAGCCGACCGAAGCCGAGCCACGGCTGATTTCCTCGATGGCGATGACGTGGGCCAGGTAACCCATGTTGGCGCCGCCGTACTCCTCAGCGACGGTGATGCCGAGCAGGCCCATGTCACCGAACTTCTTCCACATGTCCATGGGGAACAGGTTGTCGGCGTCGATCTGCGCGGCGCGCGGGGCGAGTTCGCTGGCGACGAAGCCCTGCACCTGCTCGCGCAGCATGTCGATGGTTTCGCCGAGGCCGAAGTTGAGGGAGGGGTAGCTCATGGGATCACCTGTACTTGTATTTGTAATCTGATGGGTGAATGGACCTGCTGCGCGTCGGCCATGCTGCGTTGAAAGCCGCCGAGAACTGCTCATTTACAAGCGTAAACTCCGCGTTCTCGGCGCCTTTCGCCTTGCCTGGCTCTAGCTCGCGAGGCCCAGGAGATTGTCTTAAACCGGCACGCGCTGCTTGCGGGGTTTGTCGGTCTCGGCCATGGCCGCCAGGCAGCGCTCCTCGGCCGTGTCCAGTTCCAGTTTCATCTGCTCGATGTCGAGCAACTGCTGTTCCAGCTGTGCGCGGCGCGCGGTGATCTTGTCGAGGAAGGTCTGCAGCTGCTTGGTGTTGCCGCTGCTGGGGTCGTAGAGGTCGATCAGCTCCTTGCACTCGGCCAGCGAGAAGCCGATGCGCTTGCCGCGCAGGATCAGCTTCAGTGCCACCAGGTCCTTCGCGCTGTAGACGCGCTCCTGGCCGCGACGCTCGGGGCTGAGCATTTCCTGCTCCTCGTAGAAGCGGATGGCGCGGGTGGTGACGTCCAGTTCGCGGGCAAGCTCGGAGATGGTGTAGGTCGTGGCCATGGGAATGCTCTTGCTAGGTCGTTTACCTTTACGTTAACGTAAACCTGCCTTGAGTCAGTGTCAATACAACTCGAAGGCGGCGTAGGAAGGGGGAGTGGCGCGGGAATTGCCTGCTGCTCCCTACTAGACTTTCCTACCTGGGGCTTCCCCTTTACTGACGCCGTCTGCGGGTGTACACAGCCCTGACCAGCCTGCGAGTTCCGCGCCCCGACATCCCTGAAAAGGGGCACGGAACCTACCGGAGCGATGCATGACTACAAGAACAATAAGCAGCGACCTGCTGCGTGAAGCCCACCTGGCCCGTGAACGCCTGCAACAGGAAGGCGAAGTCCCCAGCGGCGTGCTCCGCGAGGAAATCGACGCCTCCTGGCGGCGCAGTGTCGGCCATGGCCTGGACTGCGCCAGCGGCACCGAGCACGGCCTCGATACGCGGGTGAAGCCCGACGTGCTGCTGGCCGGCAACCGCCTGCTGCTCGACGCCGCCACCCCCGAACTCGACTACCTGCAACAGCGCCAGGGCCACGACGGCGTGATCATCCTGGCCAACGCCGACGCCACCATCCTCTGTGTCGAAGGCGCCCGCGAGCGCATGCAGAGCAAGGGCCTGGCCGACATCGTCCAGGGCGCCTGCTGGAGCGAAGCCTCGCGCGGTACCAACGCCCTGGGCACCGCGCTGGTAGAGAAGCGCGCCACGCAGATCGACTGCGGCGAACACTTCCTCGATCGCCTGAGCCGTTTCTCCTGCACCTCGGTGCCCATCGAGGGGCCGCAGGGCACACTGCTCGGTGTGCTCGACATGACCCGTGAAGGGCCGCTCTCCGGCCCGCGCGAAAGCCTCTCGCTGCTCAGTCTCGCGGTGTTCCAGATCGAGGCGCGGCTGTTCGCCGTCAGCCATCCGGGGCAGGTGGTGATCGCCTTCCATTACCGTCGCCAGTACCTCGATTCCGCCTGGCAGGGCTTGCTGGCGCTGGGGCTGGACGGCAAGGTACTGGCCGTCAGCGGCCAGGCTTGCCAACTGCTTGGTGCCAACCGAGAGAGCCTGGTGGGCCGGCGCAGCGAGGATTTCCTCGGCCTGCGCGGCGACCAGCTGCTCGGCCGCCTCTACCAGGGCGGCGTCGGCAGCCTGCAGACGCCCAAGGGCGAGCTGTTCTACAAGACGCTGCAAGCGCCGCTGCGCAGCCACGCGGTGCCGGTCAGCGCCCGCGCGCCGCGCCCGGCCGCCGGCCCCGAACTCGAAGCCCTCGCCGGCAGCCACCCGCGCTACGCCCGCGCCCTGCGCATGGCGCGCCAGGGTCTGGTGAACGAACTGCCGGTGTTGCTGCTGGGTGAAACCGGCAGCGGCAAGGAAGTGGTCGCCCGCGCCCTGCACCAGGCCAGCGCGCGCAGCGACAAACCCTTCGTCGCGGTGAACTGCGCGGCGATCCCCGAGGGCCTGATCGAATCTGAACTGTTCGGCTACCGCGACGGCGCTTTCACCGGCTCGCGGCGCGGCGGAATGGTCGGCCGGCTGCAGCAGGCCCATGGCGGCACGCTGTTCCTCGACGAAATCGGCGACATGCCGCTGGCCCTGCAGGCGCGCCTGTTGCGCGTGCTGCAGGAGCGCAAGGTGGCGCCGCTGGGCGCGGGCGAGGAACAGGACATCGACGTCGCGCTGATCTGTGCGACCCACCGCGACCTCAAGCGCCTGGTGGAGGAAAAGCACTTCCGCGAGGACCTCTACTACCGCGTCAACGGCATCAGCGTGAAGCTGCCGGCGCTGCGCGAGCGCGACGACCTCGCCGAGCTCGCCACTGGCTTGCTGGCGCGCCTGGGCGCGCCGAAGGTCAAGCTCTCCGCCGAGCTGCTCGGCCTGCTGCGCGAGTACCACTGGCCGGGCAACATCCGCCAGCTGGAGATGGTCCTGCGCACCGCGCTGGCCATGCGCGAGGAGGGCGAGGAGGAACTGGCCCTCGAGCACCTGCCCGACAGCACCCTGGACGAACTCGCCGCCGGCGAGCGCCCGCAGAGCGGCAGCATCCGCGAGAACGAACTGGAGCTGATCCGCCAGGCACTGGAGCGCCACCAGGGCAACGTCTCCGCCGCCGCCGACGCACTGGGTATCAGCCGCGCCACGCTGTACCGCAAGCTCAAGCAACTCAAGGTGGGCTGATGTTCTTCACCCGCCTTATCGACACCGAGGACCCGCAGCAGCTCAAGGCCTCGCTGCGCTGGCTGTACGGCTTCGTGCGGCCGCACAAGACCGCCATTGCCGGCCTGCTCGGGTTGTCTTTCTGTGCCTCGATCCTGGTGCTCGCGCAGCCCTGGCTGACCAAGACGCTGATCGACGACGGCCTGCTGGCGAGGGATTTCCCGGTGCTGGTGATGGTGGCCGGCGCGATGATCGTCGTCGGCCTGGTCGGCACGGCGTTGTCCGGCCTGAACCGCTACCTGCACACGCGCCTGTCCGGACGCATCCTGTTCTCCCTGCGCGACGCGCTGTACCGCCACCTGCAGACGCTCTCGCCGAGCTTCTTCGGCCGCCGCCGCATCGGCGACCTGATGTCCCGGCTCGACGGCGACGTCGCCGAGATCCAGCGCTTCGCCGTGGACTCGCTGTTCTCCGCGGTCTCCAGCGTGATCGGCCTGGTCGGCGCGCTGGTGCTTCTGCTGACCCTGTCATGGAAGCTTTCGCTGCTGGTGGCGCTGCTGATTCCGCTGGACGTGCTCTGGCTGCGCTGGATGCGGCGCAAGGTGGAGCGCGAGGCGCGGGGCCTGCGCGAGCGTTCGGCAGACCTGTCGTCGTTCTTCGTCGAGACGCTGCCGGCGATGAAATTCATCCAGTCCGCCGGCCAGCAATCCCGCGAATCCGGGCGCCTGGAAGGCCTGGGGCAGGGCTACCTCGGCCAACTGCTGCGCCTGCAACTCACCGAGTTCTTCACCCAGGCGGTGCCCGGCACGCTGATGTCCCTGTCCCGCGCCTGCGCCTTCCTGGTCGGCGGTTACTGGGTGGTGCAGGGCACCTGGCAGCTCGGCTCGCTGATCGCTTTTTCCACCTACCTGGGCATGGCCATCGGGCCGGTGCAGAGCCTGCTCGGCCTGTACGTCGCGCTGCAGCGCATGACCGTCAGCCTCGGCCGGGTAATGGAGCTGCGTGGCGAGGAAGCGACCATCGTTTCGCCCGCCGCGCCGCGACCGATGCCGGCGGTGGGCGAGCTGCGCCTGGAGAATCTGCACTACGCCTGGCCTGGCCGTGTGCAGCCGGTTTTACAGGATGTGCAGGCGGTGATTCCCGCCGGCCTCAAGGTTGCCCTGAGCGGCCCGTCCGGGGTCGGCAAGAGCACCCTGATCGATCTGCTGCAACGCTTCTACGACCCCGACCAGGGGCGCATCCTGCTCGACGGCATCGACCTGCGCGAACTCGACCTGCACGCCCTGCGCCGGCGCGTGGCGGTGGTCAGCCAGGACATCGTGCTGTTCCGCGGCAGCCTCGCCGACAACCTGGCCTACAGCGCGCCCGAGTCGAGCCGCGAGGCCATCGACAGGGCCGCCCGCGCGGCGCAGCTGGACAGCCTGATCGCCAGCCTGCCCGAAGGCCTCGACAGCCCCCTGGGCGAACGGGGTCAGCAGCTTTCCGGCGGCCAGAAGCAACGCATCGCCATCGCCCGCGCGCTGTTGCAGGACCCGCTGATCCTGGTGCTCGACGAAGCCACTTCGCAGGTGGACGAGAGCACCGAGCGCGAGGTGATCGCGGCTATCGACCGACTGTTCGCCGGGCGCACGCGGCTGCTGATCAGCCACCGCACCTCGACCCTGGCCGCCGCCGACCTGCACCTGGAGTTGCAGGATGGGCAGATGCGTGTGCGTGAGGCGCAGCTGGTGCAGCAGCATGAGGCCTGAACTGCGGGTTGGAGTGGTCGACAGTGGTTTTGCCGAGGCTCAATCCGCGAGCGTCAGCGGTGCGCGGCGGTTCTTCCTGACTGATGACGGTCATGCTGACGGCGAGCCTGTGGTGGATGCACTGGGCCACGGCAGCGTCGTCTGCGAAGCGATTCTTTCCCAGGCGCCCGAAGCTCGCCTTTCCGTCGCCCAGGTCTTCGATGAGCGTGGCGTGACCAGCCCGCTGCAGATCGCCGCCGCGCTGCACTGGCTCGGCGAGCAGGGTGTGCGGCTGATCAACCTGAGCCTGGGCGTGCGCCAGGACCGGCCGATCCTGCGCGAAGCCGTGACGGAGCTGATCGAGGCCGGCGTACTGGTTTGCGCGTCCAGCCCGGCGCGGGGCGAGCCGGTGTTCCCGGCAAGCTACGCGGGGGTGATCCGGGTGACCGGCGATGCCCGTTGCGGCGAGGGCGAGTGGTCCTGGCTGGACAGCCCGCAGGCCGATTTCGGTGCGGCGGTGAAGGTGGGCGGGCGCTCCGGTGCGAGCCTGGGATGCGCGGCATTCGCTGGGCATCTGGCGGCGTTGCTGGCGGAGCGGCCGGAGTTGTCGAATGTTCAGCTCGTCGAGCTGATGCGGGCGCAGGCGGCTTTTCGGGGGATTGAGCGGAGGGTGGGGTTGTGAGTGGAGGTCGAGTCCGTCCTCCTCACCCCAGCCCTCTCCCGGAGGGAGAGGGGGCCGTCCTCCGTAGGGGCTCATCTCTGGCGTTTGTCCATTGCTATCGGCGTGCGCAGAAACCTCCAAAAGCACCGAACAGTCCCCTCTCCCTCTGGGAGAGGGTTAGGGTGAGGGCATCCGGAGCATGACTGATCTCCCCATCCTGATCCTCGGTGCCGGCCCGGCCGGAGCGGCGGTCGGCCTCGGCCTGCGCCGTCTCGGACACCCCGTCACCGTGATCAGTGAATGGCGTCGCTTCGCTGCGGTGGAAGGTGTGTCCCAGCGCGTGCTGGAAGGTCTGCGCAATTCCGGCCTGCAGCGCGCACTGGCGTGCGCCGCGCCGCCGTCGCAACGGCGCGTGCACTGGAACGGCGTGGCAAGCGCGCAGAACATCGAATGCGTCCTCGACCGCCCGCGCTTCGATGCCGGGCTGCGCGAGGACCTGAAGCAAGCCGGCGTCGAACTGATCGAAGCCCAGGTGCTGACCGTGGCGGAAGAAGCCCCCGGCTGGCGGGTAAAGCTCGAAGGCGGCCGCGAAGTGCAGGGCGCCTTTCTGGTCGAGGCCCGCGGCCGGCAGGCGCCGCTGAACCAGAAGGGCAGCAAGGCCCGGCGCGGCCCGGAAACCCTCAGCCTGCTCAATCGCTGGCAGGGCGCGCCTGGCCCGCTGGCGACGGCGGTGGAAAGCCTGGCCGATGGCTGGGCATGGATGGCGCGGCTGGAGGACGGGCGCTGCTACTGGCAGCTCACCCTGGATGTTGCCTGCAGCCAACTGCCGCCCCGCGAGCAGTTGCTGGACTACTGCCGCGAGCGCCGCGCCGCGTCGACGCTGGTCCGACAGTTCTTCGGCGATGCCGCCGAGCACGAGCTGGACCTGCACGCCCGCAGCAGCACGGCGATCCTCTGCCTGGAAGCCTGTGGCGACTACTGGATTCGCGTGGGCGATGCGGCGATGGCCGTGGACCCGCTGTCCGGCAATGGCATCTTCCAGTCGCTGTCCTCGGCCCTGCAGGCGCCGCTGGTGATCAACACGCTGCTGCGCGCGCCGGAGCGGGCGGAGTTGGCCAAGCGCTTCCATCAGCAGCGGGTCGAGCAGTTGTTCCTGCGCTTCGCCCGTGTCGGCCGCGACTTCTATGCCAGCGAAACGCAGTGGGCCGATCTGCCGTTCTGGCAGGCGCGCCGCGCCTGGCCCGACGAGCAGCCGAGCCACATGTCGGCGGACTTCGCCAGCCTGCGTATCGAGCGCGCTCCCGTGTTGAAGGGTGAGTTCGTCGACGAGGCGGAAGTGGTGGTCAGCGCCGATCAGCCGCTGGGCATCTGGCACCTCGACGGGCTGGAGCTGGCGCCCTGGCTGCGGCGGTTGCGCGCGGAGCCCGAGGCCCAGGTGCTGGCAGACCTGCCGCCGGAGCGCCGCCGGGCCTTCCAGGGCTGGCTGCTGTCCCAGGGATATCGTCCGCGATCCTGATTGCGCAGCCCCCGTCATGGCGGATAGCGCCGCTGGCGTTATGGGTCCGCTGGACGTTCGCGTGAGGGCTCTTCGCAGGATGGCGTGGAGCGAAGCGATACCCATCAATTCCTGGGAGGGGTCGCTCGATGGGTATCGCAAGCTCCACCCATCCTACTCCGGCGCTAGCCGGTGACTGGGTGTGGCGGATAACACCGTAGGCGTTATGCGCCCTACGGATCTGTTTTTTGTCCCAGGGCTATCGACTGCAGCTTTAACCACTTCACGGAATTTCGAGGCCGCGTCGGGCGATGATGACCGGCTGACCGATGGAGAATCCCATGGCCTTCCTGCGATCCGCTTTCGCCCTGTCGCTGATCCTGCTGACGCTCTTCGATACTTCGCTCGCGGCCTCGACGTCGGCGACCGATAGCGCCAGCGCCGAACGCTTCCTGCGCCGGCTGTACGCCAGCTATACGCCGGACGGCCCGGGCGTGCCGAACCCGACATTGAAGGAAGAGGACGTCTACGATGCCTCGCTGATCGCACTGATGAAGGCTGACCAGGACGCCGCCGATGGCGAGTTGGGCTACCTCGGTGGCGACCCTTTGTGTGATTGCCAGGACTGGGGCGATATCAAGGTGAAGTCGCTGGCGTTCACTCCGGTGGACGACGAGCGCATCAAGGCACGGGTAGTGCTCAAGGATGCCCTGACGGGGGAGGATCGCGATCTCGGCCTGTTGCTGCATCGCACGGCTGGCGGCTGGCTCGTCGAAGACTGCTTCAACGAGCAGGGCAGCCTGGCCGAGAACCTGCGGCATAGCACCCTGGAGCTGCTGCAGCTGAAGAAGGACGCGAGCAAGCCCTGACGTACATTGTAGGAGCGGTGTGGGCGTTGTGACGCGCAATAAAAAAGGCCCCTCGAAGGGGCCTTTTTTGTGGGGCGACTTACTTGCGGTCGATCCACACGGTCTGCGGGTTGGTGAACTCGCGCAGGCCGAAGTGCGACAGCTCGCGACCGAAGCCGCTCTTCTTCACGCCGCCGATCGGTACGCGGGGATCGGAGGCGGAGAAGCCGTTGATGAACACGCCGCCGCTGACCAGGCGACGGGCCATGTGCTGGGCCTTGGCCTTGTCGGCACTCCAGATCGCGCCGGAGAGGCCGAACTCGCTGTCGTTGGCCAGCTCCAGGGCGTGCTCGGCGTCTCGGGCGACGATCAGCGAAGCGACGGGGCCGAAGATTTCCTTCCTGAACGCGGTGTTGCCCGGTTTTACGTCGGCCAGCACGGTCGGTGCGTAGTAGTTGCCTTCGCCTTCGAGCTTGTGGCCGCCCAGCAGCAGGGTGGCGCCATCGGCGATGGCCTGCTGTACCTGGCCGTCCAGTTCGTCACGCAGGTCGAAGCGGGCCATCGGGCCGACGAAGGTGTCGTCCGCCAGCGGGTCGCCAATCTTCAGCGCCTTGACGGCTGCCAGCAGCTTCTCGGTGAAGGCCGGGGCGATGGATTCTTCGAGGATCATGCGCTTGGCGGCGATGCAAACCTGGCCGCAGTTGCCGAAGCGGCTGGCGACGGCGGCTTTCACGGCGGCATCGAGGTCGGCGTCGGCGAGCACGATGAAGGCGTCGGAACCGCCCAGCTCCAACACGCACTTCTTCAGCGCGGCACCGGCCTGGGAGGCGATGGCGGCGCCGGCGCCGACACTGCCGGTCACGGCGATGGAAGCGATGCGGTCATCGGCGATGGCCTTGGAGACCAGCGGCGGCTCGACGTTCAGCACCTCGAACACGCCTTCGGGCAGGCCGGCCTGCAGCCACGCGTCGCGCAGCTGATAGGCGCAGCCCATGACGTTCGGCGCGTGCTTGAGGACGTAGGTGTTGCCGCCCAGGATGATGCTCACCGCGCCACGCATGACCTGCCAGGTGGGGAAGTTCCACGGCATCACGGCCAGCACCGGGCCCAGCGGCAGGTAGGAGATGTACGCGCCTTCGATGCTGGTCTTCTCGTCTTCGAGCATGGCCGGGCCGTTGTCGGCGTACCACTCGCAGAGGTTGGCGCACTTGTTGATCTCGCCACGGGCCTGGGTGACCGGCATGCCCATTTCCTGGGCTTCCATGCGGGCCATCGGCTCGACGTTGGCGCGCAGGACTTCGGCCATCTTGCGCAGCACGGCGACACGTTCGGCGATGCTGGTGTCGCGCCATTGGCGGAACGCGGCATCGGTGTGGGCCAGCGAGGTTTCCAGCTGGGCGGCGTCTTCGAAGGTGTAGCGGGCCAGTTCCTGGCCGGTGGCGGGGCTGCGGGAGATGGCAGCGGGGATGGCGGCGATCTGGTTCATGGTGAGTCCTGCTTGTTCTAGGGGGGGGCGCAAGGCCGGTCGTTCGTCCGGGCGCGGTGGCTCCGGGATGGCGCAGAAATTAAGATGCGCAACCATTCATGTAAAATGAATAATCAAGAAAGACTCTTTCTCTCGGAGAGAATTATGGACCTCACCCAGCTGGAAATCGTCCGCGCCGTCGCCAACGAGGGCAGCATCACCGCCGCCGCGGCCCGTCTACACCGCGTGCCTTCCAACCTGACCACGCGGATCAAGCAGCTGGAAGCGGAGCTGGGCACCGAGCTGTTCATCCGCGAGAAGCTGCGCCTCCGTCTGTCGCCTACCGGCCGCAGCTTCCTCGAATATGCCGAGCGCATCCTCGATCTGGTGGAAGAGGCCCGGCAGGTGGCGGTGGGCGCCGAGCCCCATGGCGGCTTCTCCCTGGGTTCGATGGAGAGCACGGCGGCGGTGCGCATTCCCGAGATGCTGGCGCGCTATCACCAGCAGTGCCCGAAGGTGCAGCTGGACCTGTCTACCGGCCCCTCAGGCGAGATGATCGACGGCGTGCTCTCCGGCCGTTTCATCGCCGCCTTTGCCGATGGCCCGGCCAACCATCCGCAACTGGACGGCAAGCCGGTGTACCGCGAGGAGCTGGTGCTGATGAGTGCCAAGCACCATGCACCGGTGCATGACGCGCGGGACGTGGCGGGGGAGACGGTGTTCGCCTTCCGCGACACCTGCTCCTACCGCAAGCGCCTGGAAGGCTGGTTCGCCGAGCACCGCGTGGTGCCGGGCAAGATCATGGAGATGGAGTCCTACCACGGCATGCTCGCCTGCATCGCGGCGGGCGGCGGCGTGGCGATCATCCCGCGGGCGATGTTCGAAAGCCTGGCTGGCGGGCGCAACGTGGCGATCCATCGCCTGGCGCCGCAGCATGCCGACGCGACGACCTGGCTGTTCTGGCGGCGCGGCACCGATACGCCGGCGCTGCGGGCATTTATCGGACTACTGGATGCGCCCCTGTCCGAGGCTGAAGTGGCCTGAGCGCGGGACTTCGCGCGCGCCGTTTCGCCAGCGTTACGTAACGCCGTCGAGACAGCGGTTAAAAATTCACCAGGGCCTCTTGCAGCGGCTTGGCGCTGCGCTAACGTGAGTTTCTCTGTTCGTCGTGCGAAGGCGGGAAACACCCTTCGCGGCAGGGCGTTTTTCCCGCTGACCTTCTGCCCGGAGCGCATGATGGAGACACGCAGCAAGAGACGACGCGCCAATACCCTGCAGATCACCCTGATGGGGGCGGGGCTGATGCTCCTCGCCCTGACCCTTGCGGTCGCCCTGGTCGGCCTGTGGCCGCAGTCCTACCCGCAGTTTCCTCGCGCCGGCGCAGTGGGCGACCCCGGCGTGCAATGCCTGGTCGGCTGGTGTCCTGGCCCGGACGCGCGGCTGCTGGTGATGGTCATGGTCGCAGGCGCGCTGGGCAGTTTCGTCCATGTCGCGAAGTCCTTCGGCGACTTCGTCGGCAACGACCGCTTCATGGCCAGCTGGATCTGGTGGTACCTGCTCAAGCCCTGCATCGGCATGGCGCTGGCGCTGATGCTCTACCTGATCGTGCGCGCGGTGGTGCTCACGGTGAGCGGCGCCAGCGAACCGGCCAGCGTCAATCTCTATGGGCTGATGGCCATGGCCGCTCTGGTGGGGATGGCGTCCAAGCAGGGTACCGACAAGTTCGCCGTCCTCCTTGATGCGCTATTTCGCATCCGCCATCCGGCCGGTGACGCGCGGCGCAAGGACCCGCTGGAAAACCCCCTCGCCGTTATCACCGAAGCACAGCCGCCGGTCCTCGATGCCCAGTCGCTCTACGTCACCCTGCGTGGCAAGGGTTTCAGCCGTGGCGCGCGGGTGCAGGTGAATGGAAAGGAGCGCGAAACGTCGCTGGCCGACAGTTCGCGCCTGGCCTTCCAGCTGTTGCCCGAGGATGTCGCCGTTGGCGGCAGCCTGGCCGTGGTGGTGGTCAACCCGCCGCCGGGTGGTGGTCCTTCTGCGTCGCTGATGCTGGAAGTGAGCGCGCCGCCGCAGGCCGAAGCGGAATCAGAGCCGCCGCACGCTGGTCCGGTGGCGATGGTGGTGGCTTCGGCCGAAGAAGACTCTGCGGTGGCGCTGCACTGAAGTTGCCCTTGGCTGGCAAGAACGAAAAAGGCCCCGGAAGGGGCCTTTTTCATGGGCGTCTGACTGAGCGTCAGGCGCTGCTGTTTTCCGCCTCTCGTCGTGAGGGGCGGGGTGCTGGCGCGTGGTGGTTGTCGTGATCGTCCTTGATCAGCGGAACCTCGTTGCCCTTGGCGTCGTACAGCTTGCCGTTCTGGAAGTAGTCGCCGTCGTTCAGCGCGGCGATGTCCTGATAGCGCAGGGTGCGCTCGCTGGCGGCGACGAACACCGACTGCTGGTCCGAGTTGCCAGTCTTGAAGTGGTTGAACAGCAGGTTGAGAACGATGGCCATGATCGCGGCCGAGCTGATGCCCGAGTGGAAGATGGTGGCGAACCAGCTGGGGAAATGCTCGTAGAAGCTCGGGGCGGCGATCGGGATCATGCCGAAGCCCAGGGAGGTGGCGACGATGATCAGGTTCATGTTGTTGCGGTAGTCCACGAAGGACAAGGTGCGAATGCCGCTGGCAGCTACGGTGCCGAACAAGACGATGCCGGCGCCACCGAGAACGGATGTGGGCACCGCAGCGATCACCCGGCCCATCACTGGCAGGAGGCCGAGAGTCACCAGGATCAGGCCGCCGGTGGCGACCACGTAGCGGCTCTTCACGCCGGTCACGGCCACCAGGCCGACGTTCTGGGCGAAGGCGCTCTGGGTGAAGGAGCCGAAGATCGGCGCCACGATGCTGGAGGCCATGTCCGCGCGCAGGCCGTTGCCCAGGCGCTTGGAGTCGACCTTGGTGCCGATGATTTCACCGACGGCGAGTATGTCCGCCGAGGTTTCCACCAGGGTCACCATGATCACCAGCAGCATCGAGATGATGGCGGCGACGTGGAAGGTCGGCATGCCGAAATGGAAGATCGTCGGGAAGGCAACCATCGGGCCTTCGGCCACACGGGAGAAGTCGGTCATGCCCAGGGCAGCGGCGATCAGGGTGCCGATTACCATGGCCAGCAGGATCGATAGACGCGAGATAGTTGCGCTGCCCAGCTTGCTCAGCAGCAGGACGATCACCAGGGTCATGGCCGCCAGGCCGATGTTGCTCATGCTGCCGAAGTCGGGCGCCTTGGAGTTGCCACCCATGGCCCAGCGCGCCGCCACCGGCATCAGCGTCAGACCAATGGTGGTGATCACGATACCGGTCACCAGGGGCGGGAAGAACTTGGTGATGCGCGAGAAAATCGGCGTGATCAGGAAGCCGATCAGCGACGCCACCATGACTGCGCCGAGCACGGCAGGCAGGCCTCCGCCTTCATAACCGCCGCCCAGGATGGCGATCATGGTGGCCACACCGGCGAAGGACACGCCTTGCACCAGCGGCAACTGACAACCGAAGAAGGGAAGACCGAGGGTCTGCAGCAAGGTGGCGAGGCCACCGGCGAAGAGAGAGGCTGCGATCAGCAGGCCGATCTCGCTGGGGGAGAGCCCGGCCGCCTGGCCGAGGATCAGGGGCACGGCGACGATACCGCCGTACATGGTCAGAACGTGTTGCAGGCCGTACGCCAGGTTGGCGCCGATTCCGAGGTTCTCGTCTTCCGGGCGTGCTCCGGCGGACGCTACAGCTGAACGATCATTCATGGCTGAGGACTCGCTTGTTTTTGTTGTGGGGCCACTGTAGACAAAGTCCGTGGTGAATATCCACTGTTTTGTATACATGTTTGCGGTCGATGGTCCGGAATCTGACCGGTCGGTTATGTGTTTTATCGGGGTGGATGGCTCTGCAATCGGCTTTCTGCATGAATTCCTGACCCGGAGTGTGTTGCACGAAATGTGTGCATGTTTGAATCCAAAAGCACCACTTGGCTGCATGCAAGTCTCTGAAAGACTCGTGCCGGCCACCTGTACACAGGTCATCGCAAATTGCGGGCCAGTGATGCGCCGTGCTCGCCGTCCTCCCCGGCGAAGGCTGCTCCTGCTATAACCGTCCGCCTTGGTTTTCGTTGGATTTCGAAAAGAGATGGCCCTCCCACCGCTGCACAGTTTCAGGGTGTTCGAAAGCGTGGCCCGCCTGGGCAGCCTGGCCGCGGCTGCTGTCGAGCTGCACGTCACCACGGGCGCGGTCAGCCAGCAGGTCAAGGCGCTGCAGGCCAGCCTGGGCGTGGAGCTGTTCGAGAAACGCGGCCGTCAGCTGGTGCTGACCGACAGCGGCCGCGAGCTGCAAAAGCGCGTGGCCAGTGCCATGGGCGAGATCACCGAGGCGGTCCAGGCGTTGCAGGCGGGAGTTCGGCTGGAAGAGGACAGGGTGGACATCTGCCTGTCGATCCCGCCGGCCGAAGGCGTGGAGTGGCTGACCCGGCCGCTGCTGCGCTTCATGGAGGAGTCGCGCTCGGTGCGGGTCAGCGTGATCACCGCGCCGGGCATGCCGCAGGTGGACTGGCGCCGCGCCGACGTGGCGGTGATCTACGGCACACCGCCCTGGCCGGGTGTCTGGTGGCGCCTGCTGCATGGCATCCGCATGACGCCGGTGTGCAGCCCGCAATACCTGCGCGGGCCGCTGGCCATCGTCGAGGCCGCCGATCTGGCGCGGCACCGGTTGCTGCATGAGGATGACGGCAGCCAGTGGCAGCAATGGCTGGCCGAGGCTGGATACAGTCGGGGTGGTGCCGAGGACATCCATTTCGAAGACTTCGGCATGGTCCTGCAGGCCGCGCGCGATGGTTTCGGCGTGGCGCTCAGCGATGAGACGGTGTCACAGCGCGACCTCGACGAAGGCCGGCTGGTGCGCCCGCTGCCGATCTCGGTGGCGGCGGTGCACAACTACTACGTGGTCTGCCCTGAGGCGAAACGCGAACGCCCGGAGGTCCGGGCGTTCATCGAGTGGTTGCTGTCGATCAGCGAGCCGGCTCAGTAGCCGTAACCGCGTCCATCGGTGAACTGGATATCGGTGAGGATGCTGATGTCCTTCTCCACTTTGTACAGCTCCGAGCTCCTGATCAGCTCCGGGTCGCTGAAGGCTTCGCCCTTGGCGCGGCCGGCCTGGATCTGCTGCATCTTGTCGCGCACCGCCACCACGTCGGCGTAGGTCATGGCCGGTACCTTGCTCGGGTCCTCGTCGGCGTGGGCGCCGTAGAGAGTGGTCTGCGGGTTGATCACCTTCAGCGTGGCGTCCAGCGAGGCGACGTAGTCCTTGAGATTCCCGGCCAGCAGCCAGGACGGATAGAGGTGGTCACCGGAGAGCAGGATGTTGTGCGCCTCATCGAGCAGCGCCACTTCGTCCGGGGTGTGGCCGGGCATGCTCAGCAGGCGCAGCTTGAGACCGCCCAGGTCGATCACCTCGTCGGGCTTCACCAGTCGCGAGACCTTGAAGGGCGCCAGGGTCATGTGGTCGATGTTGCCCAGGTAGACCGGCTCGGGCACCTGGTAGAGGCCGTCGGCACGGCGGAATTTCGCCGTGAAGGGCGTATCCACCAGGTAGATGCTCTGGAAGTTGTGCAGCCCGCCCAGGTGGTCGAAGTGCAGGTGCGAAGGTAGCACCGACAGCGGCTTGTCGGTGATCTGGCGGGCGACCTGGGTGATGTCTTCCTTCTGGTTGGCGCCGGAGTCGAACATCAGCGCCTGGTTCGCTCCCACCAGCAGGTACGAATAATTCTTCTGGTAGTAGTTCGGCTCGCCGATGGCGTAGAGGAAGTCCGTCAGCTTGTGTACCACGAAGGCCGGCTTTTCAGCCTTGGGGGCTTCGGCCTTGGGGGCTTCGGCGGCGGTCGTGGCGAAGGGCGCGCCGAGGAGTGTGGTGGAAGCCAGGGCCAGGGCTTTGATCAGCGTGCGCATGGGGCGCGAACCTCTTTCTCGTTGTTGTCGGGGGTGGCGGGTTGTCCGCCGGCCCATCTCACCGCTGGCGAGGGTGTACTTCAATGCACGATTTCTAAAGCCTCAGGCTGGCGTCCGGCTAAAGCATCCGCCGGCATGGTCCGTATCGCCTGCCAGAGCGGGGGGCGGGAAAGCGAAGCGGCAGCCGATCGGCTGCCTTGTCATATCCGACCATTCAACTATGACTTTCGGAGAGCCATCACCGGGATACAACCCACGATGACAAGGTCCTGCCTGCATCAAGCCCTGGGAGCGCTTCTGCCGCTGGCTCTGCTCCTGCCGGAAGCCTCCGCCCGGGCCGATTGCAGTTTTTCTCCGGGGGCGGGGAACGATCCACACCTCTGCAGTTCCGGGACCGCCGCGTCATTGAGTGATACGGCGGGCAACAACAGCCTGACTTTTCCCGCCGGGGGCAGCGGCGTCGTCACCGGCAACGTTGCCTTTGGCAACGGCGACGACACGGTCGTCATGGATTCGGGCAGCATCGGCGGCAGCCTCAGCCTGGGCAGTGGATCCGACAGCTTCCACATGAGCGCGGGAGCGGTCCAGGGTGCTGTCAACCAGGGGGAGGGCGGCGACGATTTCAGCATGACCGGCGGTGTCATCGGCTCGCTGGCCCAGGGCGACCAGCACGATACCTTCACCATGACTGGCGGCACCATCGTCGGGGCCTTCGAGGACGGCGACACGGCGACCATGAGTGGCGGCACCATCGGCCGGGTGGACATGAAACTGGACAACAACCTCTTCGAGCTTTCCGGCGGCTCGATCATCGGCAACCTGATTACCGGCTTCGGCCATGACACCGTCATCGTTTCCGGCGGCAGCATTGGCGGAAATGTCAGCCTCAGCGGCGGCGACGATAACGTCACGATCAACGGCGGCGTCATTCGCGGGCAGGTCCTGCTGAGTGCCGGCAACGATCGGTTGACCTGGGAGGGTGGCGGCACCGTGCGCAGCGCCATCTTCATGGGCGATGGCGACGACACGGCGCAGTTGCGCAACCTCAGCGAAACCCAGTTGGCCAGCACTTCCTCCCTCGATGGTGGGCCGGGGAGCGACAGCCTCACCTTTGTCGGCAGCACGACCAACCGGGGCGGGCGCTACGTCGGCTGGGAGAGCATTGCGCTGACCCAGGGGGCGCGGCTGGACCTCAATGACAGCCTGGGGCTGGGCGACGCCGGCAGCGGTACCGGCAGCCTGTTGCTGGACTCCAGCAGCCTGCTGACCTCCAGCCGCGGGAGCATTCTGCCGTTCAACAGTGCCCTCAATGCGCGGGTGGTGAATGCCGGGGTCATTGACCTCACTGCCTCTGGTACCAGTGCTGCCGATCGCCTTTCGATCGATGGTGACTACCTCGGCGAGAATGGCAGCGTGCGCCTGCAGGCCGTACTGGCCGGTGACGATGCCCCTTCCGACCGCCTGGTGGTCAATCGCGGTGGCCTTTCCGGCAATACGCTGCTGGAGGTCAGCAACCTCGGCGGCGCTGGTGCTCTCACCGAGCTGAACGGCATTCAGGTCGTGGAAGCCGGGCAGGGCGCAGTTAGCAGCAGCGATGCCTTCCGCCTGGCCCACGGACTTTCCGCCGGCCCCTATCAGTATTACCTGTTCAAGGGTGGCTACACCGCCGGCTCGGAGAACGCCTGGTACCTGCGTTCCAGTGTGGCCAACTCGCCTGAGCCACCGGTCACTCCGCCTGAGCCGCCGGTAGCACCGCCTGAGCCGCCTGTAGAGCCACCGGTCACACCGCCCGAACAACCGGAAAATCCACCCGGCACGCCACCTGAGCCGCCGCCGACGCCACCGGTAACGCCGCCAGCTGTCCCTCCTGCTCAGCCGACAGTCCCCGGTCCGCAAGCTCCGCTGGAACCCGCGGCCACCGCGCCGGTGGCGGCTCCGGGTACTCCGTCGCTGCCCACGCCGAACCCCGGCGAAACCATCGTCATCTACCGCCCGGAAGTGCCGGTGTACTCCGCCGTCCCACCCGTGGCGGCGCTGCTGGTCACCAGTGCCATCGGTACCTTCCACGAGCGCCAGGGTGAACAGAGCCTGCTTGGTGAAACCGGCGGTGCGCCGGCCGGCTGGGTGCGGGTGATGGGGCAGAGTCTGCGACAGAGCTGGTCGGGCACCGTTTCGCCCAGTTTCGATGGCCACCTCAACGGCTTCCAGGTCGGCCATGACCTGTTTGGCGCGGCCATGGACAACGGCTATATCCAGCGCGCCGGCCTGTTCGTCGGGCATTCGAGTGTCGATGGCGATGTCAGGGGCTTCAATCTCGGCTTCGAGAGCCTGCGCGCAGGCGATCTCGATCTAGATGCAGACAACCTGGGCGCCTACTGGACCTTGAGCAGCCCCGCTGGCGGCTACCTCGACCTGCTGGCCATGGGTACACGCCTGGACGGACGCAGCCGTTCGGAGCGCGGTTACAAGCTCGACCTCGATGGCCACGCCTGGGCGGTATCCGCCGAGGTCGGCCGGCCGATCCCGGTCAGTCTGCGCTGGGTGGTCGAACCCCAGGCGCAGTTGATCGTCCAGAAGGTCTCGCTGGACAGCGACAACGATGGTATTTCCCACGTCTCCTTCGACAACCAGGAGTACTACACCGGTCGGCTCGGCGCGCGCCTGAAGGGCCGTTACCTGGTCAACGGCACGCCGCTGGAGCCTTGGCTGCGTACCAACCTCTGGCACAACTTCGGTGGCCGCGACGCGGTGGTCTACGACCACACGAATGCCATTCGCACCGATCACCAGGGCTCTGCCATGGACATCGGTGGCGGCATCGCCGCGCGCCTGTCCGAGGAGGTCGCGCTGTACGCTTCGACCACCTACAGCGGCAATGTCGACAGCGAGAACCAGGAGTCTCTGAGCGGTGCTATCGGCCTGCGGATCCGTTGGTGATCGCGATTAGCGGAAGTGATTTTCGCGGCGCTTCATAAGCAGAGCTAATTATTCATTCGGGGATTTCATGGCAGCGATGTCGCCATGCCGGTAGAACTGTGCGGGTCGGGCGCGCTGTTCGTGCCCATTCCCACTGATTCCGGAGTTATTCCAATGACGTCCAGATGGACCGCTTTGCTGTGTGTGCTGAAAACCCTCTCCGTCGCCTGGGGCGACTACAACAAACGCAACTTCGTCCGCCGCTGAGGCAGGCCCTGCGCCAGACCGTTCCACCTCGTTGCCGCTGCACCTCAAGGATTCCGCCATGCAAGCCGTCACGCCGCAAATCGACCCTGCCATCGCAACCCTCGCTCCTGGCTTTCGTGCCCTGAGCATCACCGTGGACGCCGCACCGATCCTCCATCCGGAGGTGGCGGAGCTGGCGCTGCAGCGAGCCTGCGCGGCACTGGCGGCGGGCGAGCCGGCCTGGGGCGACGCGCACCTGGCGGCCTGGGCCGAGGTGTTCCGCCGTTTCGGCGCCAAGCCCCAGCGCACGCCCTGTTCGGCGGAGGCGCTGCGCAAGCGCGCGCTGCGCGACGGCAGCCTGCCCAGCATCGACCCGGTAGTGGACCTGTACAACGCCATCAGCGTGCAATTCGCCATTCCAGTCGGCGGGGAAAACCTCGCCGCCTACGCCGGTACTCCGCGCCTGGTAATCGCCGAGGGCAGCGAGACCTTCGACACCCTGAAGGACGGCGCGCCGGCCCATGAATCCCCCGGCGCCGGCGAAGTCATCTGGCGCGACGAGATGGGTGTCACCTGCCGCCGCTGGAACTGGCGCCAGGGCGTGCGCACTCGCCTGGACGCCGAGGCGCAGCGTATGTGGTTCATCCTCGAAAGCCTGCCGGAGATGCCGCTGGAGGCCCTGCGCGAAGCGGGCGACCAGCTTGTCGCCGGATTGCTGGCGATGATGCCGGGGGCTCGGGCCGAGGTGCTGCTGGTGCATTGCAGGGCGTGAGCCGTCACTTCACCAGGCTTTCCAGGTATGCGCAGAACATGTCCGCCATGGCCTCGCTGAAAGCCTGGATTTCCTCCGCACTGCGCGGGCTTTCCGAGAACTGCTTGCCCACCGAACTCAGCGTCGTGGTGATCAGTTCGCGGGCCAGCGTGCGCTGCGTGTCGCTGGCTTGCGGCAGGACCTCGGCGATGAACGCCTGGAAGATGCCTTCGCTGGCAGCCTTGGCTTCCCTGGCCTCGGGGGCGTCGCGGTAGAGCGGGGCGGCATCGCTCAGGGCGATACGCATGCGCGCTTCCTCGCACTCTGAGCGGATGAAGGCGTGCACCAGGTTGCGCAAGCGTTGCAGCGGCGGCTGGCTTTCATCGACCAACAGGCCGCGCAGCATCTCGGTGGTCTGCCGCCATTCGTCGCTCTGCAGGCGGAACAGAATCGCGGCCTTGTTCGGGAAGTACTGGTACAGCGAACCGACGCTGACCCCGGCGCGCTCGGCGACCCGCGCGGTGGTGAAACGCTGGGCGCCTTCCTTCTCCAGAACCTGAACAGCAGCGTCGAGAACGGCCGTCACGAGGTCGTTGGAACGGGCCTGTTTCGGCTCCTTGCGCGTGGAAATACGCGGGCTGCGGCGTTCGCTCATGGCTGGCTCCGGCAATGCGAATAGTAAAACCTGACGAAAAGATCGCATTCTAGTCGGGCGCTTTTTCGCACTCAAATTCCACACGGGAAACCCACCATGACAACCCTCACTTCCGCCCCCGTGGCGCCCCTGCTGCAACACCTGTTCGAGGAGGCCGACGCGGCTTCTCCGCAGTCCAGCCCAGCTTTCGCCAACCTCGACCAGGCCGTGCTGACCCGCCTGATGCAGAGCAAGACGCAGTACCGCGAGCTTTACGGCCAGCTCAAGGACCAGCCGCTGCCCGTCTCGCGGGAAACCGGTGCGCTGCTGTACATGCTGGCGCGCGGCATCGGCGCGAAAAACATTGTCGAGTTCGGCACCTCGTTCGGCATCTCCACCCTGCACCTGGCCGCAGCCCTGCGCGACAACGGCGGTGGCTGGCTGATCACCAGCGAGTTCGAGCCGTCGAAAGTGGCGCGGGCTCAGGCCAACCTGGAGGCCGGCGGCGTCGCCGACCTGGTGGAGATTCGCCAGGGCGACGCGCTGCAGACCCTGGCCCGCGACCTGCCGGAGAGCATCGACCTGCTGCTGCTCGACGGCGCCAAGTCGCTCTATCCGGAGATCCTCGCCCTGGTGGAAAGCCGTCTTCGCCCCGGCGCGATGGTCATCGCCGACAACGCCGACTACTGCCCCGAGTACCTGGCCGAAGTTCGCCTGCCGGGCGGGCGCTACCTGTCGATTCCCTTCGCGGACGATGTGGAGCTGTCCATGCGCCTGGGCTGAAGCTGCGCTGGCTAGAGCGGCGGGTGGGCCACCGGTGCATGCCGCGCCATCAGCTCGGCGACCCAGTCGATGAACACCCGCAGCTTGGCGCTGACGTGGCGATTGGGCGGGAAAGCCAGGTACAGCGGCATGCTCTCCATGCTCCAGTCGCCGAACAGTTCCACCAGCTCGCCGCGCGCCAGGGCATCCAGCGCCATGTAACGCGGCAACCAGAGCACGCCCATGCCGGCAATTCCGGCGGCCAGGTAGGCGTTGCCATCGTCCACCGTGAGTACCGGGCGACCGTGGACCTGAACGCTCTCACCGTCCTTCTGCAGGGCATAGGAAAGTGGCTTGCCGGTGCGCGCCCAGAGGTAGCCGACGATGCGTTGCTGGCTGTTTTCCAGCTCGCTCGGGTGCTGCGGCACACCGGCGCGTTGCAGGTAGGCGGGAGCTGCGAAAACCCCCAGTTGCAGCTCGCCAATCTTGCGCGCCATCAGCGACAGGTCGGTGAGCTCGCCGCCGCGCACCACGCAGTCGACGTTCTCGTCGATCAGGTCGACCATTCGGTCGCTGACGCCCAGGTCGATCTGGATGTCCGGATAGCGCTCGTGGAAGTCGGGCAGCGCGGGGATCAGCAGCAGGCGCGCCAGCGGGCTGGGGACGTCCACCCGCAGGCGCCCGCGCGGCAGGGCGGCAGCGCTGGAGAGGCTGGTCTCGGCATCGTCCATGTCCGCCAGCAGGCGTACCACGCGCTCGTAGTACGCAGAGCCATCGGCGGTGAGGTTGAGCTTGCGCGTGGTGCGGTTGAGCAGGCGCACACGCAGCCGCGCCTCCAGTTGCTGGATCAGCTGGGTCACGCTGGTGCGGCTCATGTGCAGGGTGTCGGCGGCTTTGGTGAAGCTGCCGGTTTCCACCACGCGGGCGAAGGCTTGCATCGCATCGAAACGGTCCATGGTGGCTCCGGCTGGCTGGTGAAAGGGGCTGTCCCCGGGCTGATTGTTTGGATTCTACAAACAATGCTGACCCGTATTGCCCGATTATCGCCGGTGCGCTGCGCCCTAACCTGACTCCATCGTTGAAACCGGGGCTGTGGCCCCCTCTGATGGAGCAAGTCCATGACTACTCGCGACGTGGTTTTCCCCGCTGGCCGCCAGGCCCTCTATGAACGCAACCGCTATTCCCCGGCGATCCGCAGCAACGGCCTGCTGTTCGTCTCCGGCCAGGTCGGCAGCCGCGAGGACGGTTCGCCCGAACCGGAGCTGGAAGCCCAGGTGCGCCGGGCCTTCGACAACCTCAACGCGATACTCGCCGCCGCCGGCTGCAGCTTCGAGGACGTGATCGACGTGACGGTATTCATGGTCGATCCGCAGATGAATTTCGAGCGTGCCTGGCAGGTCGCTGCCGACTACTGGGGCATGGCGCCCTATCCGACGGCGACGGCGGTGGGAGTGACCTGGCTGTATGGCTTCGATTTCGAGATCAAGGTGATCGCCAGGCTGCCGGAAGGCCGCTAGGTGTCGCCCAGCGCCCGCAGCATCTGCTCGCGCAGCCAGCGGTGCGCCGGGCGGCTCGCGTGGCGCGGGTGGTAGAGGATGCGCAGGCTGTAGCGCGGCAGCTCGAGGGGCGCCGGGTACAACACCAGCGCACCGTCGGCATTGAGCTGTTGCGCCACGCGGCGGGGCAGGGTGAGCAGGTAGTCGGAGACGGCGATCAGGCTCGGTGCGGCCAGCAGGCTGGGCAGTTGCACCGCCACGTCGCGCTGAATGCCCTGACGCGCCAGGGCAGCGTCGATCACGCCGACGGCGTCGCTCCAGGGCAGCACCACCACGTGTCGCTCGGCGAGGTATTGCTGCAGTGAAAGCCCGCCGCTGATCCGCGAGTGCCCTTTGCGCGCGACTATCACGTAGTCGTCGCTGAAGCACTCGATGGCCTCCAGGGCATCGCCTTCGCTGCGCTCGTGGGTAACGCCCAGGGCGAAGTGCACACGGCCTTCGCGTAGGTCGTCCAGCGAGTCCTGCTGCGTCGCGTAGACCACCTTGATGCGCAGGTGCGGGGCGAGTTTCTCGATCCGCGAAACAAGTCCCGGCAGCAGGGTGAAGCTGGTGTAGTCGGTGGCGGCGAAGACGAAGGTCTGGGTGGTGCTTGCCGGGTCGAAAGGCGCGGCGCTGGACAGCCTTTCGGCAAGCAGCGCCAGGGCCTCGCCGATGCCTTCGGCCATCAGCTCGGCCTGGGCGGTGGGCTGCATGGCGCTACCGGCGCGGACGAACAGCTCGTCGCCCAGGGTGTCGCGCAGGCGGCCCAGCGCGTGGCTGCAGGCGGAGGGACTCATGGCCAGCTCGTCGGCGGCGGTCACCACGCTACGGTGGCGGAACAGAGCGTCGAACACCAGCAGCAGATTGAGGTCGAGGCGGCGCAGGTTGGCGTGCACGGTGTTCAGTATCCGGTGAAGAAAATGCAGTACGTGCATTCTGCGCTTTCATTATCCTGTTGTCTCCGATCCACCTGATCCACCGGAACATCACCATGAGCCAACCGACTTTCCGCACCGCCACAGCCGCCGATACCGACCGCTGCTTCGAGATCGAGATATCCGCCTACGAAGGCGACGAGGCCGCGACCCGCGAGAAGATCGCCACGCGCATCGCACAGTATCCCGAAGGCTTCCTGATCATGGAGCTGGACGGCGAGATCATTGGCTTCATCAACAGCGGCTGCGCTTTCGAGGTGGTGATGTCCGACGAGGAGTTCAAGGAACTCATCGGCCACGACGCGGCGGCGCCCAACGTGGTGATCATGTCGGTGGTGATCGACCCGGCGCAGCAGGGCAGGAGCTACGCCACATTGCTGATGCGTACCTTCATCGAACGCATGACCGGCCTGGGCAAGCGCAGCATCCACCTGATGTGCAAGGACCGTCACGTGCCGCTCTACGAGCGCTTCGGCTATCGCTACGTGAAGCCGTCGGCGTCCGACCACGGCGGCATGGCGTGGCACGAGATGGTGATGGAGCTGCCTGCCGCCTGATCGCTGAAGCGTCAGCGCTCCGGCCGGTCGTTCACCCGGTCGCGGGTGGCGCGTTCGGCCAGCAGGTCGAAGGTTTCCGGCAGCAGCGCGGCTTCGCCCTGTTCGTCGAGCAGTTGGCGGAACACCAGGTGGTCCGGGAAGCTGCGGCTGATCAGTGTCAGCAGCTCGGTGCCGCGCTCGGTCAGCTCGAAGTTGTTGCCGGTGCCACCGTGCTCGCGGGGGCGTTCCTGGATATAGCCGTTGGCGAGCAGGTCGCCCTCCAGGTCGCCGGCGACCTTCTTCAGGTGATCGACGCTGCCGTCCACCGGCTCGCCCTGCAGCCGGTGCTGCTCGGCCACTTCCTCGCCGCACTCGCGGGCCTTGTAGGGTTGGTCGGCGCATTCCTGGGCGCGCAGCAGCAGGCGTTCGATCAGGTCCCAGTCGTAGCTCATGGCGTGTCCTCCGGGGTCATCAATGCAGGGCCTTCCTGAGTTGCGACCCGGCCGGGCGGGGAGGGTTCGAACTTCCTGCGCGGCGGTGCGCCAACGCGGTGCGGCGCAACCATCGACGACGTCGAGCTTCACTATCGATGCAATCGAGTGGTGCGCCGGCCGGGCGCAGCTGACTATCTGTCCCAAGAGCTTGTCGAACCGAGCAAGGGACAGAAACGATGAACACACAGCGCCCCACACCCAATCGCCTGGCCGCCCGCATCGCCCTTGGTCCGTTGCTGCTGGCCGTGGCCAGTCTGACCGGCTGCGCGGCGACCTCGGAAACCCGGCTGAGCTGGGACAGCCTCGGCGGTACCACCGCCCAGGACAGCAGCACCTACCTGAGCTGCGTCGACGGCCGGCTCACCCCCGGCACCGCCACCTTCGTCAGTGACAGCGGCGCCACCCGCCAGCTGCTCACCGGCAGCGCCGATCCGCGGCAGGCCAGTGGCATCGTCCAGGTGACCCCGATTGCCGGTGGCAACCACTTCAGCGCCTACCAGCGCAGCGCCTGGCAGGACAAGGGCGAGCTGCTGGATGCCGCCTACCAGTGCGCACAGCACAGTTGAACCGTCTTCGAGCGGGCCGCTCCCCCCAGCGGCCCGCTCAGCGCCGGCAGGCGGCGAATAGCCTGCGTCAGCGTCTGCCTTCGGGCTGCCGCTGATTCACTCTCCAGGGGCGCTCCCCCCAGCGCCCGACTATCGCCCGGCGAGTCCCCCCACTCGGCGGGCGTTTTTTTTAATTTACGACTGTTGTGTATTCTGATCGGTCATGCCAGTGTGTGCGCCCTGGCGGCTGTATTCGCCCTTCACAGCCTGTCGATGCGCATCCGGTTTGTCCGCCGGGCGCTGAACGCTGCCGCCGGCCGACGGTACACTCACTCCCGTCGCGTAACAGAAGTACAAGAGAATCGAGATGAACACGCATTTTCCGACTTGCGCCGTCTGGGTCCGTCGCGACGCAGACCTGCCCCTTCCCACCACCCTTCAGCCGACGGTGACAGCATGATCGAGGTAACCGAAGTTTCCATTGCGCAGCTGCGTGAAGCCCTGGAGTCGGGCCGCACCACCGCGGTCGAACTGGTCAAGGCCTACCTCGCGCGCATCGATGCCTACGATGGCCCGGGCAAGCTCAATGCCGTGGTCGTGCGCAACACGCAGGCCCTGAAGGAAGCCGAAGCCTCCGACGCCCGTCGCGCCCGTGGCGAGACCCTCGGCCCGCTGGATGGCATCCCCTATACCGCCAAGGACAGCTACCTGGTCAAGGGCCTGACCGCCGCCTCCGGTAGCCCGGCCTTCAAGGACCTGGTCGCCTACCGCGACGCCTTCACCGTCGAGCGCCTGCGCGCTGGCGGCGCCATCTGCCTGGGCAAGACCAACATGCCGCCCATGGCCAACGGTGGCATGCAGCGCGGCGTCTACGGCCGTGCGGAAAGCCCGTACAACCGCAAGTTCCTCACCGCGCCCTTCGCCTCCGGCTCCTCCAACGGTGCCGGCACCGCGACCGCCGCGAGCTTCTCGGCCTTCGGCCTGGCGGAGGAAACCTGGTCCAGCGGTCGTGGCCCGGCCTCGAACAACGGCCTGTGCGCCTACACCCCGTCCCGTGGCGTGATCTCGGTGCGCGGCAACTGGCCGCTGACCCCGACCATGGACGTGGTGGTGCCCTATGCACGCACCATGGCCGACCTGCTGGAAGTGCTCGACGTGGTCGTTGCCGAAGACGCCGACAAGCGTGGCGACCTCTGGCGCCTGCAGCCGTGGGTGCCGATTCCCGCCGTTGCCGACGTGCGCCCGGCGTCCTACCTGGACCTCGCAGCAGGCCCCGAAGCCCTCAAGGGCAAGCGCCTGGGCGTGCCGCGCATGTTCATCAACAAGGACGAACTCGCCGGCACCAGCGAGAAGCCCGGCATCGGCGGCCCGACCGGCCAGCGCATCAACACCCGCGCCTCGGTCATCGACCTCTGGGAACAGGCCCGCAAGGCCCTGGAAGCCGCTGGCGCCGAAGTCGTCGAAGTGGACTTCCCGCTGGTTTCCAACTGCGAGGGCGACCGCCCGGGCGCGCCGACCGTGTTCAACCGTGGTTTCGTCACCGAGCAGTTCATGCATGACGAGCTGTGGGAGCTGTCCGGCTGGGGCTTTGACGATTTCCTCCGCGCCAACGGCGACCCCAAGCTGAACAAGCTGGCCGACGTCGATGGCCCGCAGATATTTCCGCACGACCCGGGCACCCTGCCGAACCGTGAGGACGACCTGGTCGCCGGCATGGACGAGTACGTCAACATGGCCAAGCGCGGCCTGAAGACCTGGGACCAGATCGAGTCCCTGCCCGACGGCCTGCGCGGCCTGGAGAAGACCCGCAAGCTCGACCTGGAAGACTGGATGGACGGCCTGAAGCTCGACGCCGTGCTGTTCCCCACCGTGGCCGACGTCGGCCCGGCGGACGCCGACGTCAATCCGGAGTCGGCCGACATCGCCTGGAGTAACGGTATCTGGGTCGCCAACGGCAACCTGGCGATCCGTCACCTGGGCGTGCCGACCGTCACCGTGCCGATGGGCGTGATGGCCGACATCGGCATGCCGGTGGGCCTGACCTTCGCCGGTCGCGCCTATGACGACTCCGCGCTGCTGCGCTTCGCAGCGGCCTTCGAAGCCACCGGCTCCAAGCGCCTGGTGCCGCCGAGCACGCCGCCGCTGGCCTGACCGGTTGCATGACGAAAAACCGCGCCCCTGGGCGCGGTTTTTTTATGGTCGCAAAGTGTGGGGGCCTCGTTGTCGATGGTCCGATGCATGGGTAGCTCGTGAACCAGCCTGGTATTCACCGGTGGCACTGGCACTCCCCTGTAGGAGCGGGCCATGCCCGCGATCCGTCGGCAGAGCCGGCGCCTGTCTCAGCTCCTCTGGTGCAGGTTTTGCTGCTTTGGCTTGGGTGTTCCTGCACCGCTTTGGTGTGCACTCAGACATGTAGGGCGCATAACCCGGAACGGGTTATCCGCCGATGTCATTGCGGCGGATAACGCTGGCGCGCTATGCGCCCTACGAACCGAGCCAACGTCAGGGGTGGGCGTGAGGGCTATTTGTAGGAGCAAGCTTGCTCGCGAACCGCACAGCACCCAATCTCCCGCACCTACAAGGTTCGCTGTGCCTTCACGCAACCAAAGCGTGCTTCCTTCGACGGCGAGTAGCCATAGAACGACGTGTAGCACTTGCTGAAATGGCTGGGCGAGACGAAGCCGCAGGCCAGGCCGACCTCGTACATCGGCAGGCTTGAATGCTGCAGCAGGCGGCGGCTTTCGGTGATGCGCAGTTCCAGGTAATAGCGCACCGGCGTGGTCCCCAGTTGCTCCTGGAACAGTCGCTCGATCTGCCGCTTGGAACGCCCGACGTAGCTCGACAACTGGTCCTGGTTCAGCGGCTCTTCGATATTCGCGCTCATCAGGTTGATCGCCTCGCGCAGCGGCTCGCTGAGCTTCTCGTGCAGCGCCGGGCGGGTGCGGCGGAAGCGTGATTCCTCGAAGGCGAGGATGTCGACGATGGCGTCCACCAGTTCGCGGCCGTGGCGGGCGTTGATCCACTCCAGTACCAGGTTGAAGGCGCCCGTGGGGCTGGCGGCGGTGAGGCGGTCGCGGTCGGCCTGGTAGCTCTCGCTGGTGACTTCGCTGTGCCGGGCGATTTCCGCCAGCGCCGCGCGGTTCTCCGGGTGGACGGCGCACCGGTAGCCGTCGAGCAGGCCGGCCTGGCCGAGGAACCAGGCGCCGTTCCACAGGCCGGCCAGGGCGATGCCCTTGTCGGCGGCGGCCTGGAGCAGGCGGGTCAGCTCCGGGATGGCGCGCAGCGGAGTGCGCAACCCACCGCAGACCACCAGCAGGTCCAGCTCGGCGAGCTGCGTCGAGGTCAGCATGGCGCCGGGGCAGATCACCAGACCGAGGTCGCTGGTGACCGACTCTCCGTCGAGGCTGAAGGTCTCGGTAGCGAACGTCTGCGTGCGGATCAGGTTGGCGGTGACCAGTGTGTCCAGCGCCTGGGTGAAGGCGGGCAGGGAGAAGTGTTCGAGCAGCAGGAAGCCCACCCGCGCGAGGCGGCCGGGCTCCCTGGAATCACCGTCGAGGTAGCGCAGGTTGCGGCCCTGCATGGCCCCACTGAACTGGCGGCGTTCGACCAATCGGCACCTCGTCTGCGTGGGTTGGTGACCGGCTCAACCGCGCACGGCGCGGCGGCCGAGGGCGGATTGGCCTGAGGGCGAAGTGCGCCGGCTGGTCTGGCTGAGCAGGATGATGATTACCGTCAGCGCCAGGGTCGAACTCACTTCGATGCGGTGCGTCGGCATGATGAACATCACCGCGAGGATGAAGCTGATGATCCCGATCACCAGCCAGGTCAGCCAGGGGAACAGCCACATGCGGAACACCAGCTCGTGGTTGCGCCGGCGCAGGATGCCGCGCATGCGCAGCTGCGACACGGCGATGGCGAGGTAGACGAGCAGGGCGATGGAGCCGGAGCTGGCCAGCAGGAACTCGAACAGCCGCCCCGGTGCGAAGAAATTGAGCAGGGTGGTGAACATGCCGATCAGCGTGCTGGCGATCACCGCCGCGCGCGGCACGCCGGCGGCGGAGGTGCGCTGGATGAAAGCCGGCGCATCGTGGCGCCGGCTCAGGGAATAGATCATCCGCGAGGCGATGTACACCGAGGAGTTCAGGCAGCTGGCCACGGCGACCAGCACCACCAGGTCCATCAGCAGTTGCGCGTTGGGGATGTTCAGCAGTTCCAGGGTGCGCTGGTAGGAGCCGATCTCCACCAGGCGCGGGTCGTTCCACGGCACCACCGAGATGATCACCAGGATCGACAGCAGGTAGAACACGCTGATGCGCCAGATCACCGAGCGCGTGGCCTTGGCGATGTTGCGGCTGGGGTCGCTGGATTCGGCGGCGGCGATGGTCACCGCCTCGGTGCCGATGAAGCTGAACAGGGTGGTGATCAGTGCGCTGAAGATGGCCGTCCAGCCGTTGGGCATGAAGCCGCCGTGCTCGCCCATCAGCTTGTTCAGGCCGCTCACCTCGCGCCCCGGCAGCAGGCCGAACAGCGCGGCCGCGCCAAGGCCGATGAAGGCGACGATGGCGACCACCTTGAGCATGGCGAACCAGAATTCGAACTCGCCGTACTTGGCGACGCTGAACAGGTTGGTGACGGTGAGCAGCAGCGTCATCGACAGGGCGAATACCCATGTCTCGACCTGCGGGAACCAGTTGTTGAGGATGACCCCGGCGGCGATGGCCTCGATGGGAATGACCAGCACCCAGAACCACCAGTACAGCCAGCCGATGGTGAAGCCGGCCCAGCGGCCGATGGCCTGGTCGGCATAGGCGGAGAAGGAGCCGGTGTCGGGGCTGGCCACGGCCATCTCGCCGAGCATGCGCATCACCAGCACCACCAGCAGCCCGGAGAGGGCGTAGGCGACGATGGCGGCGGGGCCGGCGGCGGCAATCGCATGGCCGGAGCCGACGAACAAGCCTGCGCCGATGATTCCCGCGATGGAGAGCATGGTTACGTGGCGGGGCTTGAAGCCCTGCACCAGATCGCCATTGGCGCCTTTTGCACTGGGAGCACTCATCTGTCGGCCTTTTATTGAAATTGTTATGTAGGGCGCGGCGACGCGTGGCCGGGTGCGGCTTCCCCGCAACCGCTGGAGCGCTGGTAGAGGCCGGGGAATCCGCGTGGCGGCTATGCGCTTCACGCGGGGCTCAAGCTAAGGCACCGGATGGGTGGCGAGTTGCTCGAAATCGCCGTGGGCATGACCAAAAACGACATGGGCGGCGGCTGGCGTAGTGGCGATAGGCCGCTCTGGGACGGAGGTTCCATGCGTAGTGGACGGCTTTGCACGGCGGCCTGATCGGATCGGCGGTCATGCCCGCTTCGCCCGCCGGCATTCGGGTCTAGGCTGAGTACTTTCGTCTGCCTAGGTGACCTGCCATGTCCCTCGTCCTGTTCGGCCATCCCTTTTCCTCCTACACACAGAAGGTCCTGATCGCCCTCTACGAGAACGCCACGCCCTTCGAGTTCCGCGGCCTCGGCCCGGATCAGCCGGAGAACGGCGCACACTGGCTGCGCCTGTGGCCGCTGGCGAAGTTCCCGGTGCTGCTGGACGGTGAGCACAGCGTCGCCGAGACCAGCATCGTCATCGAGTACCTGCACCTCAAGCATCCCGGCCCGGTGCGCCTGCTGCCGGACGACCCGCTGAAGGCGCTGGACGTGCGCTTCCTCGACCGCTTCTTCGACTGGCATGTGATGACCCCGGTGCAGCACGCCGTTCTGGGCGCCATGAGCGGCGAAGCGGGCAAGCGCGCGGAAGGCCTGGCCCATGCGGTGAGCAAACTGGAGCTGGCCTACGCCTGGCTGGAGGAGGAACTCGCCGGGCGTACCTGGGCGGCGGGGGACAGCTTCAGCCTCGCCGACTGCGCGGCCGCTCCGTCGCTGTTCTATGCGGACTGGACCCATCCCATCGGCGAGCAGTATCCGACGCTGCGCGCCTACCGCTCGCGCTTGCTGGCGCGCCCATCCTTCGCCCGCGCCGTGGAGGAGGCGCGGCCGCACCGGCCGCTGTTCCCGCTGGGGGCGCCGGATCGGGATTGAACCGGGCAAAAAAATCCCCCGTGCGCTGCCGCGACCGGGGGATGCAAGACCCGCGCAGGGGGACCGCGCGGGCGAGGTAGACACGTTGGCTCGATACCGGCATGAACCTGTAGGAGCGGGCCATGCCCGCGATCGCGCGCATGGCCCGCTCCTACAGGTCAGCTACATCACTTACAGACGGATCAGCACCGATTTCAGCTCGGTGTAGTGCTCGATGGCCGCGGCGCCCATCTCGCGGCCGACGCCGGACATCTTGAAGCCGCCGAAGGGCAGCGCCGGGTCCAGCGCGCTGTGGCAGTTGACCCACACCGAGCCGGACTTGATGCGCGGCACCATGCGGTGCACCGCCGCCAGGTCGTTGGACCAGATGCTCGCGCCCAGGCCGTAGGGGCTGTCGTTGGCCAGGCGCAGGGCGTCCTCGATGTCGTCGAAGGGCATGGCGACCAGCACCGGACCGAAGATCTCCTCCTGCACCAGCGGGTTCTTCTGGTCGACGTCGACGATCACCGTGGGTTTGACGAAGTAGCCGGGGCCGAACTGCTCGCCGCCGCAGGCGATGGTGGCGCCTTTGCCTCGGCCCAGTTCGATGTAGTCGAACACGCGCTTCTGCTGCTTGGCGGAGATCAGCGGGCCCATGTCGATGCTCGGGTCCAGGCCGTTGCCCAGCTTCATGCCGTTGGCGATGCCGGAGATGTCGGCGATCACGTTGTCGAAGTGCTTGCGCTGCACATACAGGCGCGAACCGGCGCAGCAGACCTGGCCCTGGTTGAAGAAGATCGCCTGGGCAGCGCCAGCGGCGGCGGTGGCGAGGTCGGCGTCGGCCATGACGATGGTCGGCGACTTGCCGCCCAGCTCCAGGGTCACGCGGGTCATGTTGTCCATGGCCGCCTTGCCGATTTCCTTGCCGACCGGGGTCGAGCCGGTGAAGGTCAGCTTGTCCACCAGCGGGTGGTGGGAGAGGGCGGCGCCCGCGGTGATGCCGGCGCCGGTGACGACGTTGAACACACCCGCCGGGTAGCCCGCTTCCAGGACAAGCTCGGCAAGTTTCAGCGCGGACAGCGGGGTTTCGTCGGCGGGCTTGAGCACCACGCTGCAACCGGTGGCCAGCGCCGGGCCGAGCTTCCAGCAGGCCAGCAGCAGGGGGAAGTTCCAGGCGACGATGGCGCCCACCACGCCGACGGCTTCGCGGCGGATGTAGCCGTGGAATTCGCCGTCGGGCATCAGCGGCATGGACACGTCGACCGTGGTGCCTTCGATCTTGGTGGCGTAGCCGGCCATGTAGCGCAGGAAGTCGATGGCCAGTTGCACATCCATCACGCGGGCGACGGCGGCGCTCTTGCCGTTGTTCAGGCATTCCAGCTCGGCCAGCAGGTCGGCGTCGCGCTCCATCAGGTCGGCGAGCTTCCACAGCAGGTTCTGCCGTTCGCGCGGGCGGGTGCGGCTCCAGGCCGAGTCATCGAAGGCCTGGCGCGCGGCGCGCACGGCGCGGTCGACGTCGGCGGCGGTGCCGGCCGGCACCTGGCAGAGCACTTCGCCGGTAGCCGGGTTGCGCAGGTCCATCAGGGCGCCGTCGCTGGCGGAGGTCCAGTCGGCACCGATCAGCATCTTCGGAGCGCGCTGCAGGAAGGCGCGGGATTCGGGCTTGATGGGCAGGGAAGCGAGCATTGCGGTGGCCTCTTGTTGTCTGTTCGTGCTCCCGGTCTGGGAGTCGCTGAGGCGGAGCATCGCAACGGCTGTGCCAAGGCTGGCCAGTTTTTATAATTTATTGAATTAAAAGGATTTAATTGTGGTTTTTGGTGAGCGGGAGAAAAGCCGCTGTCGCATTGTGCGACAGCGGCTGAGACGCAGGGCTCAGGTGTTGGTGATATCCCGGTCCTTGGTTTCCGGCAGGAAGAAGATGCCGAGGATGGCCGTCATCACGGCGATGACGATGGGGTACCAGAGGCCGTAGTAGATGTCCCCGGTGGCGGCCACCATGGCGAAGGCGACGGTGGGAAGGAAGCCGCCGAACCAGCCGTTGCCGATGTGGTAGGGCAGCGACATGGAGGTGTAGCGGATGCGCGTCGGGAACAGCTCCACCAGCCACGCGGCAATCGGCCCGTAGACCATGGTCACGTAGATCACCAGGATGGTCAGCAGCACCAGCATCATCAGGTGGTTGATCTTCGCTGGGTCCGCTTTCTCCGGGTAGCCGGCTTCCTTCAGCGAGGCGGCGAGCTGCGCGGTGAAGACCTCTGACTGCACCTTGAACTCCGCCGCCGGCATGCCGGCCCCTTCGAAGCTGGCAATGATCTTGTCGCCGACGTGCACCTGGGCCAGTGCGCCGGTTTCCGCCTTGAGGTTCTCGTAGGGGATGGCGCGCTTGGCCAGCAGGCTCTTGGCCATGTCGCAGGAGCTGACGAATTTCGCCTTGCCCACCGGATCGAACTGGAAGGAGCAGGCGTTCGGGTCGGCCACCACGGTGACCGGGTTCTTCTCCTGGGCGGCGAACACGTCCGGGTTACCGAACTGGGTCAGGCCGTGGAAGATCGGGAAGTAGGTCAGCGCGGCAAGGATGCAGCCGGCCATGATGATCTTCTTGCGGCCGATGCGGTCGGACAGGCTGCCGAAGAACACGAAGAATGGCGTGCCCAGCAGCAGGGAGCCGGCGATCAGCAGGTTGGCGGTCTGCGCGTCGATCTTCAGCGTCTGCAGCAGGAAGAACAGCGCGTAGAACTGCCCGGTGTACCAGACCACGGCTTGCCCTGCGGTGCCGCCGAGCAGCGACATGATCACCACCTTGAGGTTCTCCCAGCGGCCGAAGGATTCGGTCAGCGGCGCCTTGGACGCCTTGCCTTCCTCCTTCATCTTCAGGAACACCGGCGACTCGGAGAGCTGCAGGCGGATGTACACCGAGATGATCAGCAGCAGGATCGACAGCAGGAACGGAATCCGCCAGCCCCAGGCCTCGAACGCCTCGTTCCCCATCACGGTGCGGCAGGCCATGATCACCAGCAGCGAGAGGAACAGGCCCAGGGTCGCGGTGGTCTGGATCCACGAGGTGAAGAAGCCGCGCTTGCCCTTGGGCGCATGCTCGGCGACGTAGGTCGCCGCGCCGCCGTACTCGCCGCCCAGCGCCAGGCCCTGCAGCAGCCGAAGGGTGATGAGGATGATCGGCGCGGCCACGCCGATGGTGGCGTAGGCGGGCAGCAGGCCGACCACGGCGGTGGAGATGCCCATGATGATGATGGTGATGAGGAAGGTGTGCTTGCGCCCGATCATGTCGCCCAGGCGACCGAACACGATGGCGCCGAAGGGCCGCACCGCGAAGCCGGCGGCGAAGGCCAGCAGGGCGAAGATGAAGGCGGTGGTTTCATTGACCCCGGCGAAGAAGTGCTTGGCGATGATCGCCGCCAGGGAGCCATAGAGGTAGAAGTCGTACCACTCGAACACCGTACCCAGGGAGGAGGCAAAGATGACCTTGCGCTCCTCCTTGGTGATTCCGCTGTGAGGAGCGTTGCCCGCGGCCGGGCTGTATGTCTGCGCCATGTTCGTCTCCGTCTTGTTGTTGTTTTGGGCCGGAGTCCCTCGATTTTCCGTTACCGCACTCGAGCCCAGGGCTGATGACAGGTCGTACGGATTGCGCGATGCGTGAAGTCAGGCGGCCCTGCGGCTGGCCGCAAGGTCATCTGAAAGCATAATCGTTCTCACGTATTCGGCCACCTGCCGGCCCCGGCAAAGCCCCGGCTGGCGCGGATTGGCACCTGTTCCGGACAGGCCGGATGACGCGAGGCGTCTGGCTGGCGCCTCATTGGCCGGCACTTCCTTGTGGGGAAGTCGTGCAATTAGACCATCGTCTATAACGGTCAGGGCTGTCTCAGACTGCTACAGCTGTCGCGATCTGCCACGCACAGGCAGCGTCCGGGCGAGCGCAGCCTGCTGTTTTGCAAGGACTTTTCCGGATGGCACGCAACGTGAACCGCTCGGGGTTTCGCCCGGCGCCACGTCGGCGTTGCACAAGGAGGCCTGGCTTGAAGAGGATGCACCTGTCGTTGCCGTGGATTGCGGGGCCGCTGGCTGCCGCGCTGACCTGCCTGTTGTTGTGCCTGCTGCCTGGCGCGGGCGATGGGTTGCTCTGGGGCCTGGCGGCGCTGATTGCCCTGGGCGCCATCCGCCAGGAGTGGCGTGGGCGGGTATGGCTGGTTGGCTTCGGCGCACTGTGCGGCACCTGCCTGGCGCTTGGCCTGCACCTGGTGGCCGACCACTTCCAGCTGCGCTACGCCTGGCTCTACAGCAGCGCGGCGCTGCCGACGTATCTGAAGTTCTCCAACCTCTGGGGCGGCGACGAGGGCACGGTGCTGCTGCTGGCGACCTTCAGCATGGCTATTGCCCTGAAGAGCGCGGCGCTGCCGGGCTGGGCCGGGCGCGGCATGGCGCTGATCGCCGCCTGGTACGTCGCCACCGCCGCCTGGCTCGGGCCGTTCAGTGCGACGCCGGCGGACTGGCTGGCGGCGCAGCCGAGCCAGGGCATGAACGCCCATCTGCAGACCTTCTGGATGTCCCTGCACGCGCCGCTGATCCTCTGCGCCTATGCCTGGGTACTGGCGCCGGCCGGTGCCGCGCTGGAAGCGTTGGGCCGAGGCGGCCACGCCTATGCCTGGGTGATGCCGCGCTACAGTCGCCGCGCCTGGCTGATCCTCAGCGCCGGTATCGGTGTCGGCATGGCCTGGGCCATGGAGGACTTCACCTACGGCCAGCTGTGGCACTGGGACCCGGTCCAGACCTCGGCCTTCATCATCTGGGCGCTGCTCGGCGCGGTGCTGCACGGCGCCCGCCGCTGGCGCGCGGACGGCTCATACGCGCGGCTGTTGCCGGTGCTCAGCCTGCTGGCGGCGGCCATGGCCTGCGGCGCCATGGCGGTGACCCGCAGCACGGTGCTCGCCAGTTCGCACCGCTACATCGGCACCACCTCCTGGCTCAGCCACCTGGCGCTGGCGGCGATCCTGCTGGCGCTCGCGGCGTTCCACCTGCTGGTTGGGTGGCGCCCGCGCAAGCGGGCAGGGCGGCGGCGCGGGGCGTCGGATTGGACCCTGGACGTGGCCATCTACCTGTTCGCCGGCACCGGGTTGCTGGCACTCGGTGCGCTGCTTCAGGCGCATCTCTACGAGTGGCTGGGGATGGAGCGTCCCAGCGAGCTGAAACCCTTCTTCGAGACCCTGACCGCCTGGGCCACCACCGCCGAGATGGACAGCCTGCGCCGTGCCTTCGACCAGTGGGACGTCAACGGCTACGGCTTGGCGCACTGGGTAGTGCCGCTGCTGGCGGCGCTCGGCCTGATGGGCGGCTACAGCTTCCTGCGCCGTTGCGGGCGGCCCCGGCTGGCTTTGCTGGCGACCCTGCTGATGGCCGCCGTGATGCTCTGGACCGGCTGGCACGGCGGCTGGCTGAGCGACGGCTACAACGGCGACGGCATGCTCTCGCAGAACATCGTGCGGGTGCTGCCGTGGCTGGACGCGTCGCTGCTGGGCGGCGCCTTCCTGATGGGCAGTTGCCTGCTCTGGGGCTCGCAGACCCTGTGGCGCAGCCGGCGTGTCGGCAACCTGCGCTACAGCGGCGGGCTGGCGCTGGTGCACGGCGGCGCGGTGATCGCGCTGGTGGGCGGGCTGGCCGCCACGGCGCTGAACAGCTACCAGCAGATCAGCATCCCGCCGGGCACTTCCTTCGAGCAGTGGCACGCGGTGATCGGCGGTATGCAGATGCGCGTCTCGCCGGATGCCAGCCGCCCGGACTTCTCCGGTTACCACGCGGTGGCCAAGGTGGAGCTGCGTGACGGTGACCGCACGTTGGCCGGCCACGCGCTGTTCCAGGACAGCCGCGGCAACCCGCCGGCCTACCAGGGCCCGGTGCGCCAGCTCTGCGAAATCCTCGACTACCACTACGCGCGCTTCGCCTCGGATCGTGGCTACGTGCTGCATCCGTTCATCGTCCGCGGCTGGAGCGGCGACCTGCAGATCTGGGTGCCGGCTTCCGCTCGTCTGCTCAAGCAGCCCGGCGACGACATCGAGAGCGTCGTGGTGGTGCGCCGTTTTCCGTTCCTCTCGCTGGTCTGGATCGGCCTGCTGACCATGCTGTTCGGCGCCTTGTTGCTCCCGGCGGGCGGCGCTTTGCGCCAGCCGGACCATACTGCTTCGCAGGGTGTCTCACGGGCCCTGTCTCAGAGTTAGACAGCAATCGCGAAATGTGACGTCGCAATCCCGGTGTCCTCTGCCGGACGTGCCTGCAAACAGCGCTGAAAGCCTGATTCGGCGCGGTTTGCGCAGTAGTGGCACACAACCTGCAAAACCGCTTTCAAGAGCTCGCTCTTAGCCCATCGGTGGGCGCGAATAACCTACAAGAATACCGAGGAGGCCTGACCTTGAAGATGACACGACTTCGGCACTATCTGGGTGCCGGAACCCTGGCCGCACTGGCCCTTGCGCTCCACCAGACGGCCCAGGCCGCACCCGAAGGCCAGGCGATCATCAACGCCAAGTGCCAGGCGTGCCACACGCCCGAAGGCAACAATTCCCTCAGCCGCATCAGCCACCAGCGCAAGACCCCCGAAGGCTGGCTGATGAGCATCGCCCGCATGCAGGTGATGTACGGCCTGAAGATCACCGATGAGGAACGTCGCTCGGTGGTCAAGTTCCTCGCCGACAAGCAGGGCCTGGCGCCCAGCGAAACCGAAGGCGTGCGCTACGCCCTCGAGCGCCGGCTGAACACCGTCGAGAAATTCGATACGAACTTCGAGCAGATGTGCGCCCGCTGCCACTCGGGTGCGCGCATCGCCCTGCAGCGCCGCCCGGCGGCGGAGTGGGAGAAGCTGGTGAACTTCCACCTCGGCCGCTGGCCGTCGCTGGAATACCAGGCCCTGTCCCGCGACCGCGACTGGTTCGACCTGGCGAGGAAAGAGATGGTCCCGGAACTGGCCAAGCGCTACCCGCTGGACAGCAAGGCCTGGTCCGACTGGCAGAAGAACCGTCCCAAGGCCGAGTCGCTGGCGGGTAACTGGAGCTTCGCCGGGCACATGCCGGGCAAGGGCGACCTGGCCGGCAGCATGAGCGTGAGCAAGGACGGCGACGATGCCTTCAAGGTGAGCGTGAAGGGCCAGTACGCCGACGGTTCGCCGTTCAGCGGCGAGGGCAGCGCGGTGCTCTACAACGGCTACGAATGGCGTGGCGCGGTCACCGTCGGTGACGTGACCATGCGTCAGGTGTTCGCCGCCCTCAATGGCCAGATGCAGGGCCGCATGTTCGACAAGGCCCACGACGAGCGCGGCCTGGACTTCGTCGCGGCGAAGGACGGCACCAGCCACGTGCTGGGTGTGCAGCCGGCCTACATCAAGGCGGGCGCGGAGACCGAAGTCAGCGTGGTCGGCACCGGCCTGAAGGGCAAGCCGTCGTTCGGCAAGGGCGTGGAAGTGGTGTCGGTGGTTTCCGAGACGCCCGAGCGCGTGACCGTCAAGGTCAAGGCCAGCGACGCGGCTGCCGCTGGCGAGCGCGATGTCACCGTGGGCACCGCCAAGGGCGGCAGCCTCGCGGTGTACAAGGACATCGCCGAAGTGAAGGTAGTGCCGGAGTTCTCCATCTCCCGCATCGGTGGCAATGGCGGCTCCACGCCCAAGGTCCAGGGCAGCTTCGATGCCGAGGCCTGGGGCAAGGGCGCCGACGGCAAGCCGTTCCGCATCGGCGTGTTCCCGGCGCAGTGGTCGGTCGAGCCTTTCGATGACCGCGCCAAGGAAGACCAGGATGTGAAGTTCGCCGGCGCGATGGACGCCGCCACCGGCATCTTCACCCCGGGTGACGCCGGCCCGAACCCGGAACGCAAGATGATGACCAACAACGCCGGCAACCTGAAGGTGATCGCCGCGGTGGACGACGCCGGCCAGTCGCACAAGGGCGAAGGGCACATGATCGTCACCGTGCAGCGTTGGAACAACCCGCCGATCCCGTAAGTGTCGGTATCGGATGAACTCAGAGCATGAGCCCCCGCCTTCGGGCGGGTGTACCAAGCAAGTTCCGGGAGGTCGCCATGGGCGCCATCTTGAATCTGGTCGAACGCAACCTGCATGAAGTGCAGGTCGACGCCGACCGCCTGTTGTTCCACATCCCCAGCTCCTCGCTGTTCGCCAGCGACGAGCTGACCGGCGGGATCATCGACGCGCTGCGCGGGCATGCCTGCTCGCCGGACGAGCTGACCCAGCGCCTGGCCGGGCGTTTCGCCGCCGAGGATATCGACGAGACCCTGCGCGAGCTGATCGCGCTGGAACTGGTCAGCGACGGCTCGCCGCTGACCCCTGAAATCGGCATCAAGAAGGTTGACCGCACCGCGCTCAACACCGTGGTGCTGAACGTCAACACCGGCTGCAACCTCAGCTGCACCTATTGCTACAAGGAAGACTTGGACAAGCCCTCCGCCGGCAAGAAGATGGGCGCGGAAACTGCCGAGGCTTCGGTGGAAATGCTGATCCAGGAATCCCCCGACGAGCAGCGCTACACCGTGGTGTTCTTCGGCGGCGAACCGCTGTCCAACCGCCCGCTGATCGAGCACATGGTCGCGTACTGCGAGCGCCGTTTCGGCGAGCTGGGCAAGACGGTGGACTTCGTCATGACCACCAACGCCACGCTGCTCACCGAGGAAATCGTCGACTGGCTCAATGCCCATCGCTTCGGGCTGTCCATCAGCATCGACGGGCCGAAGACGGTGCATGACCGCAACCGCATTACCGTGGGCGGGCAGGGTACCTATGACGTGGTGCGGCGCAAGGCTGACATGCTGCTGTCGCGCTACACCGCGCGGCCGGTTGGCGCGCGGGTGACCCTGACCACCGGCGTCACCGACGTCGAGACCATCTGGAATCACCTGTTCAACGAGATGGGTTTCGCCGAAGTCGGCTTCGCACCGGTCACCTCGGGCGACATCAGCAGCTACAACCTCACCACCGATGAGCTGAAGGCTGTCTTCGCCGGTATGAAGGCCCTCGGTCGCCGTTACCTGGACGAGGCGCTGGAAGGGCGCAACATCGGCTTCTCCAACCTGCACCAGCTGATCACCGACATCCACGAAGGGCAGAAGAAGGCCCTGCCGTGCGGCGCCGGCCTGAAGATGCTGGCGGTGGACCACAAGGGCGAGCTGAACCTGTGCCATCGCTTCACCGGTTCTTCGCTGCCGACCTTCGGCAACGTGCATGAAGGGGTGAAGCAGGCCGAGCTGAACGAGTTCCTCTCGCAGCGCCTGGACCGCACCGATACCGGCTGCGCCAGCTGCCATATCCGCAACCTCTGCTCCGGCGGCTGCTACCACGAGAGCTACGCGCGCTACGGCGACCCGGCGCACCCCACCTACCACTACTGCGAACTGATGAGGGACTGGGTCGACTTCGGCATCGAGGTCTACAGCCGGATCATGGCTTCCAACCCCAGCTTCATCGACCGCCACATCACTCCGCGGAAGGCGCACTGACATGAAACATCTGAAAGCGATCAACACCAAAGCACAGAAGCTCGAACAGGCCGCCGCCGAGGATCGCATCGAGGACGTGGTGGCGATGAACTCCGTGGCCGGCTGCGCGGCGACCACCGACCCGGGCTGGGAAGTCGACGTGTTCGGCGGCGTGTCCTCGCTCTGCCAGCCGATGGAAGCGGACCTCTACGGCTGCTCCGATCCTTGCTGGTGGCCGGCCCAGGTGCCGGACATGATGAGCACCTACCCCGACTGGAACAAGGATGCGCAGGCCTCGGCCGAGAACTGGCGCAACCTCGGCACCGTATTCCCGGACGACAAATGATCGCCCTGAAACATATGGGACAGAAGAACAAGAGGAAAACCTGCATGTCCAGAAAAGCATTCGCCGCCGCCCTCGGTGGCCTCTCGCTGGCCTGCGCGCTGCAAGCTGTAGCCGCCGACGCCGGCGCAGACGTGAGCAAAGCGCTGGAAAGTGGCCACGAGTACCTGATCAGCACCAACTACCCGAACAACCTGCACGTCATCGACATGCAGACCGACAAGCTGTTCAAGACCTGCACCATCCCCGGCGCCTACGGCCCGGGCATGACCCAGCTGTCGCCGGACCGCAAGACCGTCTACATCCTCAGCAACCACTACGCGGACATCTACGGCATCCAGCTCGATGACTGCAAACCGGTGTTCCACGCCACCATTGCGCAGAAGCCGGGCGAGAACGCGCGGGCGATGTTCTCCATGACCGTCAGCCACGACGGCAAGGAGATCTACGCCATCGCCAACCCGACGCTGATCCTCGCCGAGCACTACGAGGTGCAGCAGCCGCGCCTGCAGGTGTATTCCGTCGCCGACGGCATGGGCGCCAAGCCGGTGCGCACCTTCCCGGCGCCGCGCCAGCTGACCATCATGCAGAGCGGCGATGACGGCACCCTCTACGTGGCAGGCCCGGACATCTACAAGGTGGACGTGAAGACCGGCAAGTTCGACGTGGTGATCCCCAGCCGCAACTGGAAGCGCCCCAACTACGCGCCGCCAGATGTGCTCTACGTGTGGAACCAGCAGACCTACCCGCGTGACTTCTCGCTGCTCTACACCACGGCGAAGTTCAAGGACGCCAAGCAGGACATGGCCACGGCCGACTTCCTCTACGGCTTCTTCAACATCGATCTGGCCACCGGCAAGACCGAGACCGTCGATTTCGGCCCGGTCACCGAGGTGTACTTCAGCGGCATCCGCTCGGCCAAGGACCGCAATATCGTCTACGGCGTGCTGAACCGCCTGGCCAAGTACGACATCAAGGAGCAGAAGCTGGTCAAGGCGGCGAACCTGGACCACTCCTACTACTGCCTGTCGACCAACAAGGCCGGCAACAAGCTGTACCTGACCGGCACCCTGAACGACGTGGCGATCTTCGACGCCGACAGCCTGGAGCGCATCGGCGATCTGAAGCTGCCCGGCGGCGACATGGCGATCACCACCAGTCAGGCGTTCGTGGCCAACTGAAAGCTGTCTGATTGACGAACTGCCCCGGAGCATTCGCGTGCTCCGGGGCAGTTTCGTTTCCGGCTCAGATTTCCGCCTCTGGACCCTCGCTCTTCATTGCCAGATACCGCTGTGCACCGCAGCGCGCACAGCGCTGGCACAGCATCGGTACGCGGCCGACTTCGGTCAGATTCCCTTCATCCCAAACACATCCCAGGAAAAAGCAGCGCAATCGCATGTGTCCTCCTCCGGATCGCTCCGGTACTTAGACAGGCAGCAGGGTGCAGGTGACGCTCCGGGATTGTTCTTGTGTGGAGACCCGGCGAGCCTCTCGCGGGCGCTCTGGAATGGGCAACCTAAACTGCCGGATGGCACCTGGCGCCTGCCCCGCAAGGCTTGCCGGCGACTCCCTGGCCGTTCGTCAGCACCGCATGGCAGGTCTTGACAGATAATATTATGAGCATAATATTCAACTTCAGATGACGGTCATCATTCCAGTGGCCGGACATTCCAGACGGCCACCAGGCCCACCCAACGTTGCAAGCGGGGCGAACGCCTCCCTGGAGAAAGAACCATGAATGCCAAATCCGAACTGGGCCGCGCACTGATCACCGGTGCTTCCTCCGGCATCGGCGCCACCTACGCGCAGCGCCTCGCCGCGCAGGGCTACGACCTGCTGCTGGTGGCCCGCGACCAGCAACGCCTGGACGCCCTGGCCGCGCGCCTCGGTGAGGAATACGGCGTTTCGGTGGATGTGCTGAAGGCTGATCTGACCCGTCGCGAAGACCGCGCCCGCATCGAGGCCCGCCTGGCCGAGGATGCGAGTCTCAGCCTGCTGCTGAACAACGCCGGCGTGGCGATCAACGGCACCCTGCTGGAAACCGACCTGGACCGCCTGGAAAGCATGATCGAGCTGAACGTCATCGCCACTGCGCGCCTGGCTGGCGCTGCCGCCAAGGCTTTCGCCGGGCGTGGCCGCGGCACCATCATCAACGTGGCCTCGGTGCTGGCGCTGGCGCCGGAACTGTTCAATGGCAGCTACAGCGCCACCAAGGCCTTCGTGCTCAACCTGACCCAGTCCATGCAGCAGGAGCTGGCGCCGCTGGGCCTGCGCATCCAGGCCGTGCTGCCGGGCGCCACCCGCACCGAAATCTGGGACCGCGCCGGCACCGACATCTCCGCACTGCCGGCGGAAATGCTGATGGACGTGAACCACATGGTCGACGCCGCGCTGGCCGGCCTGGCCCAGGGTGAAGTGGTGACCCTGCCGGCGCTGCCGGATGCGGGCGAATTCGAAGCCTTTACTGCCGCGCGCCTGAAGATGGCGCCGAACCTGTCGCGCAGCGCCCCGGCACAGCGCTATGGCGTGGCAGTGGCTTGATCGGGTAACTGAGTGGCGAAAAGCTTGCCCCGGCCTTGCGCCGGGGCTTTTTTATGCGCGCGCCATGCTCGCGATCACGGGCATGGCCCGCTCCTACAGGTGTCGATCGGCGCTGAAATTGGTGCCCGGGAGCGTAGGGCGAACAACCTGGAACAGGTTATCCGCCGGCCCTTGAACGGCGGATAACGCTGGCGCGTTATGCCCCCTACAAAAGCGCCTCACTCCGCCGCGCCGATCTCGCGCTTCAGGTGCCGGCGGGTGCTCTCCAGGATGCGGTCGGACATCTGCGGATCGGCCACGCTGCGCGATAGCACCAGCGCGCCGATCAGGGTGGCTAGCATGGCCACGCTCTCATCCTCGGCATGCTCGCTGGGCAGTGCCTTCTCGATGGCGTCGATGCGTGCCTGGACGATGGCGTCGGTGGTGGCGCTGGCATGGCCGCGCGCGCCCAGCTCGGCCGAGATGGTCGGCAGCGGGCAGCCCTTGCCGGGCGCATTGCGGTGGCCGGGGGAGAGGTACTGGTCGATGAAGCCGGGCAGCGGCTCGGCCTTTTCGAACTGCTGGTCGACGACCGGGCGCAGCTGCTCGGCGGCCTGCTGCAGGGCGATCTCCACCAGTTCGTCCTTGGACTTGAAGTGTGCGTAGAAGCCGCCGTGGGTCAGGCCCAGCGCCTTCATCAGCGTCTGCAGGCCGGTGGCGTCCACGCCCTCGCTGCGGAAGCGCTGCGCCGCCTCGTTGATGATGCGTTCGCGGGTCTGGGCCTTGTGGTCTTCGGAGTAACGCATGACCGGTCTCCTGCGGATCATGGAATGCTGGATGTCATTCTAACGCAGGGCGGGCGCGGGGAGGTGATTCGGGGCATGGACTTAACCTGTAGGAGCGGGCCGTGCCCGCGATTGCGCGCATGGCGTGCTCCTACAGGGGAATCATCAGCACCGTAGGGCGGATAACCTGGAACAGGTTATCCGCCGGCGGATAACGCTGGCGCGTTATGCGCCCTACGGGCGTGGCCGTCAGCGAACGGCCTCGAGCAGCGTCGCCACGCCCTGGCCACCGCCGATGCACTGGGTGGCGATGGCGTAGCGCCCGCCGGTTTCCTTCAGCAGCGCTGCCGCCTTGCCGGTGATGCGAGCGCCGGTGGCGCCCAGCGGGTGGCCGATGGCCAGGGCACCGCCGTGCAGGTTGACCCGGTCGCTATCCAGCTCCAGCCCGCGCAGGCAGGCCAGCGCCTGGCTGGAGAAGGCCTCGTTGATCTCCACCAGGTCGATGTCGGCCATGCGCAGTCCAGTGCGTTCGAGCAGTTTGCGGGTTGCGTAGAGCGGGCCCATGCCCATGATTTCCGGCGGGCAGCCGACCACCGCGACGGCTTTTACCCGCGCCAGGATGTCCAGCCCGTTGGCGCGGGCGAAGTCCTCGCTGCACACCAGAACGGCCGCGGCGCCATCGGTGAGCGGCGAGGCGGTGCCCGCGGTGACGCTGCCGCCGAAGGCCGGCTTGAGCTGCGCCAGTGCCTCCAGGTTGGTGCCGGGGCGGATGCAGCCGTCCTCGCTGACCACCCCGTTGGGCGTGTCGATGGGCACGATCTCCGCCGCCAGCAGGCCCTGCTCTCGGGCATGGGCGGCCTTGGCGTGGGAGTCCACGGCCATGGCTTCCTGGTCCGCGCGGGAGATGCCGAAGCGCTCGGCGACTAGCTCGGCGGTCTGCCCCATGGGCATGTAGGCCTGGGGGAACTCCGCCAGCAGGCGCGGGTTGGGCGAGAGGTTGAAGCCGCCCATGGGCACGCGGGTCATGGACTCCACGCCCGCGCAGATGAAGGCATCCCCGGCGCCGAGCTGGATCTGCCCGGCGGCGAAGTGGATGGAGGTCATGGACGAGCCGCAGAAGCGGTTCACCGTGGCGCCGGCCACCGTTTCCGGCAGGCCGGCGAGGAAGCCGGTGATGCGCGCGAGGTTCATGCCCTGTTCGGCCTCGGGGTAGGCACAGCCCATGATCAGGTCCTCGATCAGCCGGGCGTCGAGGCCGCTGCGTGCGACCAGTCCTTTGACCGTCTGCGCGGCGAGGTCGTCCGGGCGCACGTCGATCAGCGCGCCCTTCTTGGCGAAGTGAAACGGGGAGCGGGCATAACCCGCGATGACGACGGAAGTCATGGTCGGTCTCCTGAGGGATCAGCGCCCGAGGATCAGGCAGGTGGTGGAGCCGGTGGCGTAGAGCCGGCCATCCACGTCGTAGAGGCGGCCCTCGGCCAGGGCAGTGGAGCGGCCGATGTGCACCAGGGTGCCTTCGGCGCGGATCGGCCCGGTATCACGGGTCAGTGCACGGATGTAGCTGATGCGCAGGTCGGTGGTGGTGTAGCCCAGCCCTGGTTCGAGCATGGTGTGCACCGCGCAGCCCATGGCCGAGTCCAGCAGCGTCGCCGCGTAGCCGCCGTGCACGGTGCCCAGCGGGTTGTAGTGGCGCATGTCCGGGGTGCCCTGGAAGATGAAGCGGCCCTGGCCCCATTCCAGCGGGACGAAGCCGATCAGCGCATTGATCGGTGGGGCGGGCAGTTCGCCAGCGCCGATGCCGTCGAAGAACTCCTGGGGCGTCTTGCCGCGCAATTCCTGCAGCGAAACCACGCCGGGCTCGGCCAGACGCTGGCGTATCTGCGCAGCCGCCGCTTCCCAGGCGGCAATCTTCTGTTCACGGGTGAGTGTCAGTTCGGTCATCGCAAGGCTCCGGCAATCAAATATTACAGCCGTCATACTATCATTGAATGATGATCGGCATATAAGTGACGGAAGCGCCATCCAGCAGGGCTGAAACGACAGTGCGATAGGAGGGGGAGGGGAGAAAAAACGCGGCCGGCGGAGCGGACTCCGCCAGCGCGGGGAGGAGCTTACTCGGCGGTGGCCGTGATGTTGGCCGCACGCGCCTGGCTGCGCTGGGCCTTGTACTGCAGGGCGACGGCGGGCACCGGCGAGGCGACACCGGTTTCCACCCAGCGGCGGATGCGGCCGGCATCGGCCACGTGGGTGCGCTTGCCGAAGGCATCGAGCAGGGCCAGGGCGACCGGGCGGCCGTTCATCATGGTGACCATCACCAGGCAGTGGCCGGCATCGTTGGTGAAGCCGGTCTTGGTCAGGCGGATGTCCCACTTGCCGTTGCGCACCAGCGGGTTGGTGTTGAAGAAGCTCAGCGAGTAGCTGGGCTTGCTGAAGCGCGCGTCGCTGGTCGCCGTGGTGCTCAGCTGGCGGATCTGCGGGTAGGTGTAGGCGGCCTTGGCCAGGCGGATCAGGTCATTGGCGTCGGAGACGTTGTGGATCGACAGACCGGTGGGCTCGACGTAATGGGTGCTGGTCATGCCGAGGGATTTCGCCTTGGCGTTCATCGCCGCGACGAAGGCTTTGGAGCCGCCCGGATAGTTGTGGGCGAGGCTGGCGGCGGCGCGGTTTTCCGAGGACATCAGCGCCAGCAGCAGCATGTTCTGGCGGCTGATCATGCTGCCCAGGTGGACGCGGGAGAACACGCCCTTCATCTCGGCGGTCTCGGAGATGTCCACGGGGATCAGTTCGTTCATCGGCAGCTTGGCGTCCAGCGTGACCATGGCGGTCATCAGCTTGGTCACCGAGGCGATGGGTACTACCAGGTTGGGATTGCTGGAGTAGAGGGTCTTGCCATTCTCCAGGTCGACCACCAGGGCGCTGCCGGACGCGAGCACCAGCTCCTTGGAGGAAGCCGCCTTGGCGGGGGAGGCGGCGAAGGTGTTCGATGAACAGACAACAGCGGCACAGGCAAACAGCAGGCTCAGTATCGAACGACGACTAGTCATGGACGGGATTCGCAAGCGTGAGTGGGAATGTATCTACATCCATGTAGGCATTTTCGGCGAATTCTAATGCAAGGTCCGTCATAGCGCACGCGGCGCGGGGCGTCTCAGATTGCGACAGATTGAGACTTCGCGCCGCCCGCTGCGCAGAGGCCGTGCGCCATGCTGGCAGTCGTGGCGCGGCAGCTTGCCGGAGCTGTTGCGAAATGCAACCGGGACGGCTTACCCACGAACGACTGAAAACCTTCTCAAAGCCGCGCCGCATATGGCGTTCAGGCCGGATGGCACGCTTTGTGAGTGGCTATCCTGCAATGAGCGGAGGCGCCCGGCCTGCTGCGCTGTCGAAGGTCGGGGTTGCGTTTACCTTTACGTTAACGTAAACATGTTTCGCAGCCCGCGACCGGCCAGTCAACCGCGCGGCTGCCGGTAAGCAAGCGCGGTTCCAGACGCTCTGCGTCGCTGCCCGAACCGATCGTTCAGTGTTGATCCCAGAACAAGCACAACAAGGGAAAGCCATGAACCACCTGAGTTACACCCGCGGCCCGCAGGACAAATCCCTGCTGGCCATGACCGTCGGCGCTGCCTTCGACGCCACCGTCGAGCGTTTCGCCGCGCGCGAGGCGCTGGTCGTGCGTCACCAGAACCTGCGCTACACCTGGGCCGAGCTGGCCGAGGTGGTCAATGGCATCGCCCGCGCTTTCCTTGCCCTCGGCCTGCGTCCCGGCGACCGCCTGGGGATCTGGGCGCCCAACTGCGCGCAGTGGTGCGTCACCCAGTTCGCCAGCGCCAAGGTCGGCGCCGTGCTGGTCAACATCAACCCGGCCTACCGGGTGAACGAACTCGAATACGCGCTCAAGCAGTCCGGCTGCCGCTGGCTGGTGTGCGCCGACGCCTTCAAGTCCTCCGATTACCACGGCATGCTCGCTGACTTGCTGCCCGAACTGGGGCAGGGCAGGCCGGGAGAGTTGTCCAGCGACCGCCTGCCGGAGCTGCGCGGGGTGATCAGCCTGTCCGATACCGCGCCCGCCGGCTTCCTGCGCTGGAGCCAGCTGGAGCCGCTGGGGCGTGGTATCGCCGCCACCGAACTCGCCGAGCGCCAGGCGCTGCTGCAGTTCGACGAGCCGATCAACATCCAGTACACCTCCGGCACCACCGGCTTCCCCAAGGGTGCCACGCTCAGCCACTACAACATCCTCAACAACGGCCTGATGGTCGGCGACAGCCTCGGCCTCACCGAGCACGACCGCCTGGTGATCCCGGTGCCGCTGTACCACTGCTTCGGCATGGTGATGGGCAACCTCGGCTGCCTGACCCACGGCTCCACCATGATCTACCCCGCGCCCAGCTTCGAACCCGAGGCGACCCTGGCGGCGGTGGCGCAAGAGAAGGCCACCGCGCTGTACGGCGTGCCCACCATGTTCATCGCCGAACTGGACCACCCGACCCGCCGCGACTTCGACCTGTCGAGCCTGCGCACCGGGATCATGGCCGGCGCCACCTGCCCGATCGAAGTGATGCGCCGGGTCATCGACGAGATGCACATGGCCGAAGTACAGATCGCCTACGGCATGACCGAGACCAGCCCGGTGTCGCTGCAGACCGGCCCGGAAGACGACCTGGAAACCCGCGTCACTACCGTCGGCCGCACCCAGCCGCACCTGGAAAGCAAGATCATCGACGCCGACGGCCGCATCGTCCCGCGCGGCACCATCGGCGAGCTGTGCACCCGTGGCTACAGCGTGATGCTCGGCTACTGGAACAACCCGCAGGCGACTTCCGAGGCCATCAGTCCGGCGCGCTGGATGCTCACCGGCGACCTCGCCGAGATGGACGAAGCCGGCAATGTGCGCATCGTCGGACGCAGCAAGGACATGATCATTCGCGGCGGCGAGAACATCTATCCGCGCGAGATCGAGGAGTTCCTCTACACCCACCACGCCGTGGCAGACGCCCAGGTGATCGGCATCCCTGACGAGAAGTACGGCGAGGAACTGGTGGCCTGGGTCAAGTTCCACCCCGGCCATAGCGTCGCCGAAGACGAGCTGCGCACCTTCTGCAAGAACGCCATCGCCCACTTCAAGGTGCCGCGCCACTTCCGCTTCTGCGACGAGTTCCCGATGACGGTGACCGGCAAGATCCAGAAGTTCCGCATGCGCGAGATCAGCATCGAAGAGGTGCGCAGCCAGCGTGGTTGATCTCCCGATGCCCGCCTGCGCCCTGGCGCGCGCCCGGATTGCCGGGGCGCCATGGGCGTAGAGAAGGGCACCATCTCCATCCGCCTGGTCAGCGAAGCGCTGGCCGAGTTTCGTCGCGCCGGCCGCGACGACGGCCCGCTATTGGCCGCCGCTGGCATCGCCCCGGAGCTGTTCGGCAAACCCTACGCGCGGGTTTCCAGCCAGGCCTACGCGCGGCTCTGGCTGCGCCTGGCCAGGGAGATGGACGACGAGTTCTTCGGCATGAACGCCCGGCGCATGAAGTCCGGCAGCTTCAACTTCATGACCGCCGCCGCCGTCCGCGAGCCGACCCTGGAGACGGCGATGAACGCCGCGCTGCGCTTCATGGGCCTGGTGTTCGACGACTTCACCCCGCGCCTGACGCGCCAGGAAGGCTTGGCCGCCATCGTCCTCGACGAGCCCGAGGGCCCGGCGCCGCGCGCGTTCTGCTACTTCACCCTGTGGCTGATGCTGCACGGCCTGGCCTGCTGGCTGGTGGGGCGACGCATCCCGGTGCTGGCCATCGAACTGCGCTGCCCGCAGCCGGACTTCATCGCCGACTACCGGGTGATGTTCACCGAGAACCTCAATTTCGCCCGTCGCCAGTCGCGCCTGCTGTTCAACGCCGAGGCGCTCGATCTCCCCGTGCGCCGCGACGAGCGCGAGCTGCGGCGCTTCCTCGGTGGCGCGCCAGCGAACATCCTGGTGCGCTACCGCGACCCGCAGAGTCTTGCCGCCCGCACCAAGGCCTACCTGCGCAGCCTGAAGTTCGAACGCTGGCCAGACCTCGACGCCCTCGCCGGGCACTTCTACATGGCGCCCTCGACGTTGCGCCGCAAGCTCGCCGCCGAGGGGCAGTCCTACCAGGCGCTCAAGGACCAGCTGCGCCGCGACCTCGCCATCGCCCGGCTGGACAGCGGCGACGGCAACTTCGCCGACCTGGCCGAGGAGCTGGGATTCGCCGACACCAGCGCCTTCTACAAGGCCTTCCGCAAATGGACCGGATCGACGCCTGGGCAGTACCGCGCGCTGATCCGCCAGGAGCCCTGAAATTTAAGGGCGCAGCTCAAGTAGCCGCCTTACAAGCCGATAAAACTCCCAAGAATTGCTTGTTGCTCAAGGACGCCACTCCATGCCCCTTTCCCGCCTCTCGATCCAGTGGAAGATCACGCTGCTGACCGGCCTTTGCCTGCTCTGCATCGTCTGCCTGCTGGTCGGTCTCTCGCTGTTCCGGATGAACCACGACGCGCAGCTGATCAAGGCGGCCAACGCGGACATGCTCAAGGACGCGGCCAAGTCGCGGATGCAGGCGCGCAGCGAGCAACAGGCGGAGATCATCCAGCGCTTCTTCACCGACGTTTACCACTTCGGCAACCAGTTCTCCCGCCAGGTCGCCCAGTTGCGCGAGCAGAGCACCCAGCACGGCGCGGACGCCGGCAGCGTGCGCAAGGACCTGAACCAGCTGGTGCGCGACGGCCTGAAGAGCAACCCGAACCTGCTCAGCCTCTACGTGGTCTTCGAGCCCGATGCGCTGGACGGCCAGGACGCTGCCTTCCATGACCAGCCCGACGCCGGCAGCAACGAGAAGGGGCGCTTCGGCGCCTATTGGGCGCAGAAGGCCTCCGGCGAGATGACCGGCCTGGCAGTGACCGAGGACATGATCGCCGACACCTCGGCGATGCTCGACGGCAGCCCGTTCAACACCTGGCAGCTGTGCCCGCTGCAGACCCGCAAGGCTTGCGTGCTCAACCCCTATTTCGACAGCGCCTCGGGCACCAAGGTGCTGATGACCACCGTGACCTTCCCGCTGATCGACCAGGGCAAGGTCATCGCCGTGATCGGCATCGACATCAGCCTCAGCCGCCTGCAGAAGCTCTCTGTCGATGGCGACAACCAACTCTACGACGGCGCCGGCAGCGTCAGCATCGTCAGCCCGGCGGGCCTGCTCGCCGGTTACAGCAGCGACGAAGCGCTGCTCGGCCAGCCGCTGGCCAAGGCCATTCCCGACCAGGCCGCCGAGCTGTTGTCCCTGCAGGCCGGCGGTCGTCCGCAGGTGCTGGAGCAGGACGGCCAGCTGCGCGTGCTCGAGCCGCTGCTGCCGATCCCGGATGCCACCAAGCCCTGGGCTGTGGTGCTCGACGTGCCGCAGGACGTGCTGCTGGCTCCGGCGCTGGAACTGCAGAAGCAACTGGATGAACGCAACTCCAGCGGCGCGCTGTGGCAGACCCTGTTCGGCCTCGCCGCCGCCATCGTCGGCCTGCTGCTGGTGTGGCTCACCGCTCGCGGCGTGACCCGGCCGATCCTCAACGTCGCCGCCATGCTGCGCAACATCGCCAGCGGCGAAGGCGACCTGACCAAGCGCCTGGACTACAGCGGCAAGGATGAGCTGGGTGAACTGGCCGGCTGGTTCAACCGCTTCCTCGACAAGCTGCAGCCGATCATCCGTGACGTGAAATCCTCGGTGCAGGACGCCCGCGCCACTGCCGACCAATCCTCGGAAATCGCCAGCCAGACCAGCGCCGGCATGCAGCAGCAGTTCCGTGAAGTCGATCAGGTCGCCACAGCCTCCCAGGAAATGAGCGCCACCGCCCATGACGTCGCCAACAGCGCCGCCATGGCCGCCGATGCCGCCCGTGGCGCCGACGGCGCGACCCGCGATGGCTTGAGCGTGATCGACAACACCACCCGCCTGATCGACGAACTGGCCAGCGATATGAGCAGCGCCATGAGTCAGGTGGAAGGGCTGGCGGCGAGCAGCGAGCAGATCGGCTCGGTGCTGGAAGTCATCCGCGGCATCGCCGAGCAGACCAACCTGCTGGCGCTCAATGCCGCCATCGAAGCGGCCCGCGCCGGTGAGGCCGGGCGCGGCTTCGCGGTGGTCGCCGACGAGGTGCGCAACCTCGCCAAGCGCACCCAGGACTCGGTGGAGGAAATCCGCCAGGTCATCGAAGGCCTGCAGAACGGCACCCGCGAGGTAGTCGGCGCCATGAACAACAGCCACCGCCAGGCGCAGGACAGCGTGAACCAGGTCGAACAGGCCGTGGCCGCGCTGAAGCGCATTGGCGACGCCGTGGGTGTGATCACCGACATGAACCTGCAGATCGCCAGCGCCGCCGAGGAACAGAGCGCAGTGGCCGAGGAGATCAATCGCAACGTCGCTGGCATCCGTGACGTCACCGAATCGCTGTCCAGCCAGGCGCAGGAATCGGCGCAGGTCAGCCAGTCGCTGAACAAGCTGGCGAACCATCAGCAGGGGTTGATGGATCAGTTCCGCGTTTGATCCCAACCTTCGGCGCTCGGGCTTTCCCCTCACCCCAACCCTCTCCCGGAGGGAGAGGGGGCAGTCTGCTGCACTCGGCGAGTTTGTCGCTCTTCCTGCACCTCTGCTAACCAGCGAGCTCTGATCCCTCATCGCGCTCCGAACGGTCCCCTCTCCCTCTGGGAGAGGGCTAGGGTGAGGGCCCGCCCAAGCGCCGAAACATCCCTGTAGGAGCGGGCCATGCCCGCGAACCGCACGGCACCAAACCCATCGCGGACGAAGTCCGCTCCTACGCAACGCCCATCATCTCCACACGCTAGGGCTGTCCAATCCGCTCATCCAGATTGGCGGCTTTCGACATTGCCCGCGCGCCAGCGCGGCGGGAACATCAGGGGACTCCAGACAAGAACAAACCCAGGAGTTCCGCGATGCGTTCCCATACCGCCGCCACGGCCGAATTCGACTACCGCGCCACCGCCGACGCCGTCCTGGCCGGCAATCTCGATGCCCTCAATGCCTGTGTCGAATGCTGCGACCGCCACGCCATTCCCGGCCGCGTCGCGCTGTTCTGGGAGGGCAAGGACGGCGATAGCGCCTCCTACACCTTCACCCAGCTCAAGGAGCTTTCAGGCCGCTTCGCCAGCTTCCTGCACGGCCTCGGCGTGCGTCCCGGCGACGTGGTGTCGGGCATGCTGCCGCGCACCCCGGAACTGCTGATCGCCGTACTCGGAACCTGGCGTCTGGGCGCGGTCTACCAGCCGCTGTTCACGGCCTTCGGCCCAAAGGCCATCGAGCACCGGGTCAAGCTGGCCGGCAGCAAGGTGGTGGTTACCGACGGCGCCAACCGCGGCAAGCTCGACGAGGTGCCCGACGCGCCTCTGCTGGTGACGGTTGGTGGTCCGAAGGGGCAGGGCATCCGTCATGGCGACTTCAGCTTCTGGGCCGAACTGGAACGCCACTCGCCGGACTTCGAACCGGTGCTGCGCAGCGGCGAAGACACCTTCCTGCTGATGTTCACCTCCGGCACCACCGGGCTGGCCAAGCCGCTGGCCGTGCCGCTCAAGGCCATAGTCGCGTTCGTCGGCTACATGCGCGATGCGGTGGGGCTGCGCGAGGAGGACTCGTTCTGGAACCTCGCCGATCCGGGCTGGGCCTACGGCCTCTACTACGGTGTTACCGGGCCGCTGGCCATGGGGCACCCGATCACCTTCTACGAAGGCGCGTTCACGGTGGAAAGCACCTGCCGCATCGTGCGCAAGTACGGCATCACCAACCTGGCCGGTTCGCCCACCGCTTACCGCCTGCTGATCGCCGCTGGCGAGGCCGTGTCCAAACCGCTCAAGGGTCGCCTGCGCGCAGTGAGCAGCGCCGGTGAGCCGCTGACTCCGGAAGTGATCCGCTGGTTCGCCAGCGAGCTGGGCGTGACCATCCATGACCACTACGGCCAGACCGAGCTGGGCATGGTGCTGGCCAATCACCACGAACTGCAGCACCCGGTGCACCTGGGCGCTGCCGGCTTCTCCATCCCCGGCCACCGTGTGGTGGTGCTGGACGAGCAGGGCAACGAACTGCCCGCCGGCCAGCCCGGCGTGCTGGCCATGGACCGCCGCCAGTCGCCGCTGATGTGGTTCGCCGGCTACCAGGGCATGGAGACCAAATCCTTCGTCGGCGACTACTACCTGAGCGGCGACACCGTGGAGCTGAACGCCGACGGCAGCATCAGCTTCGTCGGCCGCGCCGACGACCTGATCACCACCTCCGGCTACCGTGTCGGCCCGTTCGACGTGGAGAGCGCGCTGATCGAGCACCCGGCGGTGATCGAGGCGGCGGTGATCGGCAAGCCGGACCCGGAGCGCACCGAACTGGTCAAGGCCTTCGTGGTGCTCTGTTCGTCCTACCGGCCGGGCGCGGAGCTGGCCGAGGAACTACAACAGTACGTGCGCAAGCGACTGTCGGCGCACAGCTACCCGCGGGAAGTGGAGTTCGTCGACGAACTGCCCAAGACCCCCAGCGGCAAGATCCAGCGCTTCCTCCTGCGCAACCAGGAGATTGCCAGGCAACGCGAAGCGGCCGAGAAAGCGGCGGCTCACTAAGTACAGCGGAGAGACTTCATGCAGATCCAGAACAAGGTATTCCTCATCACCGGCGGCGGTTCCGGCCTCGGCGCGGCCACCGCGAAGCTGCTGGTGAGCGCCGGCGCCAAGGTGGTGCTGGCCGACGTCAACGCCGAAGCCGGCGCGGCCCAGGCTGCCGAGCTGGGCGAGGCGAACGCGCGCTTCATCCGCACCGACGTTTGCAGCGAGGCGGACGGCAAAGCTGCCGTGCAACTCGCGCTGGACGCCTTCGGCGCGCTACACGGCCTGGCCAACTGCGCGGGTGTGGCCCCGGCGGAAAAGGTCATCGGCCGCAACGGCGTGCACGGGCTGGAAAGCTTCACCCGTACCATCAACATCAACCTGATCGGCACCTTCAACATGCTGCGCCTGGCTGCCGAAGCCATGGCCGGCAACGAGCCGGACGCCGGTGGCGAGCGTGGCATCATCATCAACACTGCCTCGGTCGCCGCCTTCGACGGGCAGATCGGCCAGGCCGCGTACTCCGCGTCCAAGAGCGCGGTGGTCGGCATGACCCTGCCGATCGCCCGCGAACTGGCGCGTTCGGGCATCCGCGTGATGACCATCGCCCCCGGCATCTTCGAGACTCCGATGATGGCCGCGATGCCCCAGGAAGTGCGCGACTCCCTCGGTGCCAGCGTGCCGTTCCCGCCGCGCCTCGGTCGCCCGGACGAGTACGCCGCGCTGGCCCGCCACATCATCGAGAACACCATGCTCAACGGCGAGGTGATCCGTCTCGACGGCGCCATCCGCATGGCCGCGAAGTAAGCAGGAGGTCAGAGTCATGAACGATCCCATCGTCATCGTCAGCGCCACCCGCACCCCCATGGGCGGCTTCCTCGGCGACTTCAAGGACGTCACCGCCGCCACCCTCGGCGCGGCAGCGATCCGCGCCGCCGTCGAGCGCGCCCGCCTGGGCGCCGAAGAAGTGGACGAAGCCGTGCTCGGCTGCGTGCTTGCCGCCGGGCAGGGCCAGGCGCCGGCACGCCAGGCCGTGCTGGGCGCGGGCCTGGCGCGCGGCACGCCGTGCTCCACGGTGAACAAGATGTGCGGCTCGGGCATGAAGGCCGCGATGATGGCCCACGACGCCATCCTCGCCGGCAGCGCTCGCGTCGCCCTGGCCGGCGGCATGGAGAGCATGTCCAACGCGCCGTTCCTGCTGGACCGCGCCCGCAGCGGCTACCGCATGGGCCATGGCCGGGTGCTCGACCACATGTTCCTCGATGGCCTCGAGGATGCCTACGACAAGGGTCGCCTGATGGGCACCTTTGCCGAGGATTGCGCCGAGAAGTACGGCTTCACCCGCGAGCAGCAGGACAACTACGCGATCACCTCGCTGACCCGCGCCCAGAACGCCATGAGCGAAGGTCGCTTCAAGGACGAGATCGTCGCGGTCACCGTGAAGGCCGGCAAGGAACTGCGCGCCATCAGCGAAGACGAGCAGCCACCCAAGGCCAGGCTGGACAAGATTCCGACCCTGAAACCGGCGTTCCGCGACGGCGGCACCGTGACGGCGGCCAATGCCAGCTCCATCTCCGACGGCGCCGCCGCGCTGGTGCTGATGCGCCTGTCCGAAGCCGAGAAGCGCGGACTGACGCCGTTGGCGGCAATCCGTGGGCATTCGTCCTACGCCGACGCGCCGAACCTGTTCCCGACCGCCCCGGTGGGCGCGGTCGAGCGCCTGATGCAGCGCACCGGCTGGGCGCTGGGCGATGTCGACCTGTTCGAGGTCAACGAAGCCTTCGCCGTGGTCGCCATGGCCGCCATGCGCGACCTGGACATTCCCCACGACAAGCTCAACGTCCACGGCGGCGCCTGCGCCCTCGGCCACCCCATCGGGGCTTCCGGCGCGCGCGTGATCGTGACCCTGCTGTCGGCGCTCAAGCAGTACGACCTCAAGCGCGGCGTTGCCTCGGTGTGCATCGGTGGCGGCGAAGCCACGGCCATCGCGGTCGAGCGCCTGGCCTAAGGAGCGAGTGATGATTCCCAGCGAAGAAGATATCCAGATCCGCGACGTTGCCCGCCAGTTCGCCCAGGAGCGGCTGAAGCCCTTCGCCGCCGAGTGGGACCGCGAGCACCGCTTCCCGGCCGAAGCCATCAAGGAAATGGCCGACCTCGGCTTCCTCGGCATGCTGGTGGCGGAGCAGTGGGGCGGCGCGCAGACCGGCCACCTGGCCTACGCCATGGCGCTGGAGGAAATCGCCGCCGGCGACGGCGCCTGCTCGACCATCATGAGCGTGCACAACTCGGTGGGCTGCATGCCCATCGCCAAGTTCGGCAACGATGAGCAGAAGCGCCAGTTCCTGGTGCCGCTGGCCCGTGGCGAGATGATCGGTGCCTTCGCCCTGACCGAACCCCAGGCCGGCTCCGACGCCAGCTTCCTGAAGACCCGCGCTCGCCGCGACGGCGACCACTACGTGCTGAACGGCAGCAAGCAGTTCATCACTTCCGGCAAGCACGCGGGTCTCGTGATCGTCTTCGCGGTGACCGATGCGGCGGCGGGCAAGAAGGGCATCACCGCCTTCATCGTGCCCACTGACACACCCGGCTACCGCGTGGTGCGCGTCGAGGACAAGCTCGGCCAGCACGCCTCCGATACCTGCCAGATCGCCTTCGACGACGTGCGCATCCCGGCCAGCTACCGGCTGGGCGAGGAGGGACAGGGCTACGCCATCGCCCTCGCGAACCTGGAGGGCGGGCGCATCGGCATCGCCTCGCAGGCGGTGGGCATGGCTCGCGCGGCATTCGAGTACGCCCGCGACTACGCCCATGAGCGCGAGACCTTCGGCAAACCGATCATCCAGCACCAGGCGGTGGCCTTCCGCCTCAGCGACATGGCCACCGAGATCGCCGTGGCCCGGCAGATGGTCCACCACGCCGCCAGCCTGCGCGAAGCCGGCCTGCCGTGCCTGACCGAAGCCTCCATGGCCAAGCTGTTCGCCTCGGAAATGGCCGAGCGCGTGTGTTCCGCAGCGATCCAGACCCTCGGCGGCTATGGCTATCTGCAGGACTACCCGGTTGAACGCATCTACCGCGACGTGCGCGTGTGCCAGATCTACGAAGGCACCAGCGACGTGCAGCGGCTGGTGATCGCGCGGAGTCTTTGAAGGGTTCGCCGGCAGACCCCGGCCTGTTCGTTGGACAGGCACTTCGGCAGGGCGGGGTTTGCGGGTGGCTTATGTAGCGGACATTTCTTGCAGGAGCGAGCTTGCTCGCGAACAGTGCTCGCCGGAGATTTCACCGTTGGGCGGTTCGCGAGCAAGCTCGCTCCTACGATGGGGCTCCGTCGTTTGGGCTTGCCCTCACCCCAGCCCTCTCCCGGAGGGAGAGGGGACCGTTCGGTGCAGGATGAAACTACAGCGTCAGCCGGCACAATCTGCTCCCTCTGGGAGAGGGCTGGGGTGAGGGGAAAGCTGGCACGAAGTGAACCGGTACAAAGACAGTTGCTCCTACATTGACTACAGGCGCTACGTAGGATGGCGTGGAGCGAAGCGATACCCATCGATGGACATCGCTCGAAGCATCAGGCGCGCTCCGCCGCCTCACGCGCTTCCCGCGCCGTCACCTGCTGGCACAACTCGATGATCTGCTCGCGCATCCAGCGGTTGGCGGGGTCCTGGTCGGTGCTTTCGTGCCAGTACAGATGGGTTTCCAGCTTGGGCACGTCGTTCACCGGCAGGTCGACGAAATGCAGGCCGTGGTGGCGGGCGAAGCGCTCGGGGACGGTAACCACCATGTCGGTCTGCTGCACCACGGTCGAGGCCATCAGGTAGTGCTGCGAGCGCAGGGCGATCTTGCGCTGCAGGCCCATCTTGCCCAGCGACAGGTCCACATAGCCCAGGCCGCTGCGGCGGCTGGAAATCTGGATGTGCGCCACCGACAGGTACTCGTCCAGGCTCAGCTTGTCCTTGGCCAGCGGGTGGCCCTGGCGCATGGCGCAGACGTAGCGGTCTTCCATCAGCTTGACGTGGCGCACCTGCGGGTCGGTGTTCAGCGGCGCGTCCACGGCGAAGTCCAGGCGGCCGGCGGCCAATTCCTTGGTGGTCTCGCGGCGCTTGGAGAGGAAGCTCTCGATGTGCACGTTCGGCGCCAGGCGGCGCAGGCGCTGGAACAGCGGCGGCAGGACGATGGCCTCGGTGAGGTCGGTCATGCTGATGCGGTAGGTCTTGCTCGCCTGGGTCGGCGTGAAGGTGCGGCTCTCCTGCACCGAGACGCGCAGCAACTGCAGCGCGTTGCGCACCGGCCCGATGATGTTCTGCGCCATCGGCGTGGGCACCATGCCCTGCGCAGTCCGCACGAACAGCGGGTCGTTGAAGGTTTCACGCAGGCGGGCGAGGGCGTTGGACACGGCCGGCTGGGTAATGCCGACTATCTGTCCGGCGCGGGTCAGGTTGGCTTCGGTGTAGATCGCGTCGAAGACGATGAACAGGTTCAGATCGACCTTGCTGAGGTTCATTCCAGGGCTCCGCTTGTATTTGTTCTGCGGCCGATCATACCCGAACGAACGCTCAGGTCCATACGGGTTATGAATGTTCATTGATTCGGATAATAGGCTGGGTAAATGCCTTGGGCTGTTCTAGCATCATCACCACACAAACAACCGCCGCCAGAAGGTTAGCCCCCATGGATTTCGCTTATTCCGCCAAGGTTCAGGACCTGCGTGAACGCGTTACCGCGTTCATGGATGCCTATGTCTATCCCGCCGAGAAGGTGTTCGAGGAGCAAGTGGCGCAAGGCGACCGCTGGCAGCCCACGGCCATCATGGAAGAGCTCAAGGCCAAGGCCCGGGCCGAGGGTCTGTGGAACCTGTTCCTGCCCGAGTCCGAGCTGGGTGCTGGCCTGACCAACATGGAATACGCGCCGCTGGCGGAAATCATGGGTCGCTCGCTGATGGGCTCCGAGCCTTTCAACTGCTCCGCGCCGGACACCGGCAACATGGAAGTGCTGGTGCGTTACGGCACCGAAGAACACAAGCGCACCTGGCTGGAGCCGCTGCTGCGCGGCGAGATCCGTTCCGCCTTTGCCATGACCGAGCCGGGCGTGGCTTCTTCCGACGCCACCAACATGGAAGCCAACGCGGTACGCGACGGTGACGAGTGGGTCATCAACGGCCGCAAGTGGTGGACCTCCGGCGCCTGCGACCCGCGCTGCAAGATCATGATCTTCATGGGCCTGACCAACCCGGACGCGCCGCGTCACCAGCAGCACTCGATGATCCTGGTGCCCACCGACACCCCCGGCGTGAAGATCCTCCGCCCGCTGCCGGTGTTCGGCTACGACGACGCCCCGCACGGCCACGCCGAAGTGCTCTTCGAGAACGTGCGCGTGCCCTATGAGAACGTGCTGCTCGGCGAAGGCCGCGGCTTCGAGATCGCCCAGGGTCGCCTCGGCCCGGGCCGCATCCACCACTGCATGCGCTCCATCGGCATGGCCGAGCGCGCGCTGGAACTGATGTGCAAGCGCTCCGTCAGCCGTACCGCCTTCGGCAAGCCGCTGGCGCGCCTGGGTGGCAACATCGACCACATCGCCAACTCGCGCATCGAGATCAACCAGGCCCGCCTGCTGACCCTGCATGCCGCGTACATGATGGACACCGCCGGCAACAAGATCGCCCAGAGCGAGATCGCCCAGATCAAGGTCGTGGCGCCCAACGTCGCCCTGCAGGTGATCGACCGCGCCATCCAGATGCATGGCGGTGCCGGTGTTTCCAACGACACCCCGCTGGCGTACTTCTATGCCATGCAGCGCACCCTGCGCCTGGCTGACGGCCCGGACGAAGTGCACCGCGCCGCCATCGGCAAATACGAGATCGGCAAGTACGTGCCGCGCGACGCGCTGCGCAGCAGCCGCTGATCCCAGGCAGCACTGAAAAGGCCCGCTGATGCGGGCCTTTTCATTGGCAAAGCGTAGGGCGAATAACGCCTGAGGCGTTATTCGCCATCGGAGCCTTCGGCATATAACCCGTTCCGGGTTATATGCCCTACGGGAGATTCTCCGCCCCGCACAACGAACAAGGCCAGCTTGCGCTGGCCTTGTTCTTTCATTGCGGGGCGGAGGGTTCCGGCCCTTCGGCGTTCGCCCGCTGCTCGATCAGCCACTCCCGCCGCGTGTGCAACTGGGCGGCGAAGGCGCGCGCAGCGGCCTCATGGGGGAAACGCAGCGCGCGACGACCGAGGCGGACCTGCCAATAGGCCCGGCCGCGAAACTCAACGGCTTCGATCCTCACCTCCAGCGCTTGCATGGATCCTCTCCTGGCTGACGATTTCCAGCGGTTCCTCGCTGGTCCGGCGGGTCTTGAGCAAGGATAGCAGTATGCCACCTGCCAAAAGGCCGAAGGTTACGCCAAGGGACAGGGCTGCGGGAACCTTGCCGATGAATCCGTGGAGGAAAATCTTCGTACCGATGAACACCAGCACCAGCGCCAGGGCGTACTTCAGGTAGACGAAGCGGTGGATCATCGCCGCCAGCGAGAAGTACAGGGCGCGCAGGCCGAGGATGGCGAAGATGTTCGAGGTGTAGACGATGAACGGGTCCTGGGTGATGGCGAAGATCGCCGGCACACTGTCCACGGCGAACACCAGGTCGGCCAGTTCGATCAGGATCAGCGCCAGGAACAACGGGGTGGCGTAGCGCACCAGCTTGCCCGAGGCATCCGGCATCTTCACGAAGAAGTGATGCTCGTGAAGGGTGTCGGTCATGCGGATGCGCTTGCGCAGGAACTTCAGTACCGGGTTGTTGGCCAGGTCGGGTTCGCTGTCATGCTTGCTGAACAGCATCTTCACGCCGCTGAACAGCAGGAAGGCGCCGAACACGTACATGATCCACTCGAATTCCTTCACCAGTGCGGCACCCAGGCCGATCATCAGCGCGCGCATGACGATGGCCCCGAGGATGCCCCAGAACAGGACCTGGTGCTGGTAGCGGCGGGGGATGCCGAAGAAGCCGAAGATCATCGCCATGACGAACACGTTGTCCATGGACAGCGACTGTTCGACGAGGAAACCGGTGTAGTACTCCACCGCGCTGGTGGCGCCGAACTCGTACCAGACCCAGCCACCGAAGGCCAGGCCGCAGGCGAAGTAGCCGGCGGAGAGCATCAGGCTCTCGCGCACGCCGATCTCGTGGTGATCGCGTTGCAGGACGCCCAGATCGAGTACGAGAAGAAGAATCACGATGGCCAGGAAGGCCAGCCAGAACCAGGTGGCGGTTCCGAGGAATGGTTCGGTCAAAAAGGCGTGCAGAGCTGTCATGTGGCCCCTCCCTTAGTGTCGTTGTCGAAAAGTGACTCCGACATGGCGGTTGGCAACCGTCAGAGGGGCCCGGCGTCACTGGCGGGAAAATAGCAGAGCGGACGCCTCAGGCAAGCGATGGAACGTAACAAGTTCCTACATGAATTTGCGACTGAGGAGCAGCGTCTGAAAGAAAGTCTAGACGCTGATCCTCGGAAGAACCCTTTTCGATCTGGAGACTCAGTACACCCAGACCTCGACGCGGCGGTTCTTCACCCGGCCGTCGTTGTCACTGTTGGCCGCCACCGGCAGGGCATCGCCCATGCCGCTGATCTCGCGGAACATCACGCCTTCCTTCGCCAGCTCGCGGCGCACGGCCATGGCGCGCAGCTTGGAAAGCAGCTCGGCGCGCGCCGGGTCCTGCTTGGGGTCGCCGAAGCCGACCAGCACCGCCTGCTTGTTCATCTTGCCGTTCTGCTGCAGGTAGGCGAGCAGGCGGTCGATGTCGCGCTGGGCCTTGTTGTCCAGGGTGGCGCTGCCTTCGCGGAAGCGGAAGTTCACCGACAGACGCTCGGCGTCGCGCGCCAGGGCCTGGTAGTTCTCCGGCATGCTGGCGCGCGGTGCCATCTTCACCGCCTGCACGCGCTGGCCGACGAAGCCGCTGGCGCTGACCAGGGCCTGGCCCTTGTCGCCCTGGGCGAACTGCAGCAGGGCGCGTGCCCAGCGGTTCGGTTCCTCGGGTTTCATGTAGAGGAACAGGCGACGCGACAGCGGGTAGTCCTCGGTGGCGATCAGGGTGGTGGACGGCGGCATGGCCTGGGAGTCGCCATCGGCGATGCGCAGGGCCTTGGACTTCTGGATCGACGACAGGCCGACGAAACCGATGCCCTGCGGGTCCTTGCTCACCTCGGCCGACAGCAGGTCGCTGGACTCGAAGCGCTGTACTCCGCTGGCCAGCGTCTTGCCGTGGCTGGCCAGCACCAGCTCCTTGAAGGTATCGAAGGTGCCGGAGTTGTCGTCGCGGGAGTAAAGGCGGATCGCACCGCCGCGGCCGCCGATTTCCTCCCAGGTCTTCACCTCGCCGGAGAAGATTTTCGCCAGCGTATCGGTGGTCAGCTCGTCCAGCGGATTGGCCGCGTTGACGATGATCGCCAGGCCGTCGATACCGATCACCTGTTCGGCCTTGGCGCTGCGCAGGTTGCCCGACGCCGACAGGCCCGCGACCTCGGCGTCCTTGATCGGGCGCGAAGCGGCGGCCAGCTCGGCACTGTTGTCCTTCAGGGCAACGAAACCGGTGCTGGAGCCGTGGGCAGCGAGATCGATGATGGCCTCCTTGCCTTCCTTGCTGCGGCCGATGATGCGCTGTTCGTTGTCCGCCTTGCCCGGCTTGGCGCTGACGTCCGCGTAGCCCTCGCTGACCAGCAGGCCCTTCACCAGCTCCGGCAGCAGGTGCGCACCGATGGTGTTGGAGCCCTGGATACGCAGCACCGGCTCGCCGCCCTGGGATGAGGGCAGGGCGGCAAAGGCCGACCAGGGAAATGCGTAGCAGATGAATGCGATGGTGAGCCAGGCGATGGTGACGGGCCAGGGTTGGGCATCGCTGGGGCTCGACTTGTACTGCATGGGTCAACTTCCATTTGAGGCATCGTTGGCGCGGCAGATTAAGTCGGAATCATTGCATCGATATGACGCTTCGCAGCAGGGCAGAGCAGTTCCTGATGCCTTCGGACATGACTGGCGGATTGCAGGAAGTTTCCGATTTCGACGCTCTTGGCCCACGGCTATACAGGTCACTCGAATCGACCCTGCTGGAGAACGACATGCACGAGACCCTCGATTTTGCGTCGGTCCTGATGAAGCTGGTGCTCATTCTTCTGGTGGTGCTGATGGCCGGCACGCTGGTCATCGCACCGGAAAGGGCGCTGGCCTTGGCGGTCCCGATGCTCATGCTGGTGGCGCCACTTTTTGTCCTGGTGATGCTGCTGGATCTCGCGGGGCTCGCTCAGCGCTTTTCCGCGAAGGGGGCCAGAAAGCGCCTGCCGCATTGACGCCGCGACTGAGCCGGGACTTGCTGGAACGGCTGACAAAAGGGCGCTGACGAAGTGATAGGAAAAATCTCCTGGCTCATCAGGAAAGCCTGATAACACCCGTTTTCCGGCCAAGCGAAACTTGCGTCGTTTCAACGTCCCCGCCGGAAAGTGATCATGACCCAATTCCAAAGCGCGCCAGCCTCGGCTGGCTCCGAGCATCGTGTCAAACCCACCGCTCTGGCCCTGCACGTCGCATCCGCCGCTTCCTGGGGACGGCCCTGGCGGCGTCGCGCACTGAGCCTGCCTTCTCCCCAGGCGTTGACCTTCAAGGGGATCCGGCTGCCGCTACAGCCGATGCGTTCGTGGCTGCAACTGTTGTCCCGAGCCGGAATGCTCGGCGTACGCCCGCCTGCGGCCGGCGTCCTGCGACAGCCCGACGAGGGCGAAGAGGATGCGCCGACCAGGATCGAAGACCTTGGATTCGAAATGGCTACCGAGATGATCCTGGATTTCGCCAATTTCGCCCGCCAGTCGAGGCACAACAGCTCCGCCGAAGAAGTGGGAGCGGAACCCGAGGCCGTGGTTGCAGCTTCCAGTAACGATGAGCCGTCCGCTCTCGCTTCCACTGTCGGTATTGACCAGTTGCATGGGCTCAGTCTGGCCGGCAGCGTGGCGTCGGAGTCCCTGGACCAGGACTTCCTGGTACGCGAATCGTCTGCCGCGAAGGGCCGTACCGAGGCTGCGCAGGCGCCACAAGAGCAGATTGCCGAGCTTCCCCCGATGCCGGAGGCACCGCTTCCTCTGGACGAACCTCCGGTCGAGTTGACCATGGAAGTGCTGGACGTTCCGGCCCTGGTGGAGCGGGGCGAATCTGCGGCAGTGGAGCCAGTGCTGAACGTTCAGGAACGCGTCGAGCGACCGCAGGTTTCGACGCCGGAAGCGGCTGCCTCTGAAGGGCGGACGTCGCCCTTGGTCGAGGACGTAGGACTGCAGCCAGTGGCCGCACCCGTGCCAATGCCATTCGTTGAACCCGTTGGCGAGCCGTCCCAGCTGGAAGAAATCGTCAGCGAACTTCCAGCAGTGGAAGCGTCAGTGGATACGGTAGCGATCGAGCATGAAGTTGAAGGTCCTGCCGAGACTGTGGCTGACGTAGAGGCGTCGGACGAGGCTGTCCCGGAGCCCATCGTGCAGGCGCCGGAGATCGAGGAGCCTGTCGATCAACGGCAGCCGTCCGTGGTGAGCACTGCACCGACAGCGCCAGTGGACACGGCAGCGATCGAGCCTGAAGTTGAAGGTCCTGTCGAGACCGTGGCTGACGTAGAGGCGTCGGACGAGGCTGTGCCGGAGTTCATCGTGCAGGCGCCGGTGATCGAGGAGGCTGTCGAGCAACGGCAGCCGTCCGTGGTGAGCACTGCACCGACAGCACCAGTGGTCACGGCAGCGATCGAGCCTGAAGTTGAAGGTCCTGCCGAGACCGTGGCTGCCGTCGAGGCGACGGTCGTGGCTGAGTCGGAGCCCATCGAGCAGGCGCCGGTGATCGAGGAGGCTGTCGAGCAACGGCAGTTGTCAGCGATGAGCACTGCAGCGGTACCGGCAGTGCCCGAGGCAGAGGCAGAGGCAGACAGTGAGGTCGGCCACGAGCAAGGGCCCGCGCCCGTGGTGGAAACGCCAAAAGCAGCAGGTCCGGGCATCGTCGTCAGTGGCGTGCGTCTTGCCAGGAAAGTCTTCGCGCGGCCACGGCCGAGCGTGGAGCGGGCGTCTGCCGCTCCGAGTCTCGGTATATCGCTGTCGGCTGATGAGAGCGCTCCCGAGGTCGAGGCTGCGCTCCAGCACGCCCAGCCGGCGGCGGTAGCCGATGTGCCGGAAGCGAGCGCGCTGGAAACCATCGCTGCGAGCGTGTGTACCACCGAAAACACCGGCACAGAGGCTGCCGAGCCTGCGCAGTCGCCGATCGCGGAGGCCGCCGACCAGCCCGAAACGGATCATCCACCGGCCGTCATGCACTGGGAGCCCGTGACTCCGGAGCAACAGCCTGATCTGGTCCGGCAGGTGGACACGCAAGTGATCGAAATGACCCCGGAAGGCACTGTCACGGACGATTTCGGTTTTGAACCGATGATCGCAAGTCTGGAGGACGCCCTGGCTGCGCTGACGGTTGCCAATGTCGTTCGCGATGCAACCCCGGCAGCAAAGGCCCGGCCGAACGTCGCGCACACCTCGTCCGCCTCCCTTGCTGCCGGGGTCAGGCAGACAGACGACCACCTTCCTGAAGCGACGGCGCTTCAGGGAATCTTTATCCAGAAGGAAACTGAAATGACCGAAATGCACGATGAGTCAATCGAGGTCGAGGCTCCGGCCAATGCCCCCATCTCCTCGGCGGAATTGCAGGAAGTAGCGGCCACGCTGAGTGTTCCGCAGCTTGATGCCGATCCGGATGACGTGCTGTCCGATGTGCAGAGCACCTTGAACTCGCTCGCCGGCATGGCTCAAGGGCTGACTCAGCAGAAACAGGCGGCGGGCCGTCTGCAGGAAGAGCTGGAGGAGTGGAACATCCAGTTGCAGGAGCGCGAGCGCCTGGCGGGCGACAAGGAAGAGCGCCTGCTGCAATTGGAAAATCATCTCAAGCAGGCCAAGACCAACCTGGATCGCATGGCCGCAGAGAACAATCGTCTACTCGCCGAACGCAGCGAAGCGCTCAAGGAGCTGGCCCAGACCGTCGATTTGCGCGACAAGACCACTGTCAAACGTGCCGAGTCGATCCAGCTGGAACAGCAGCGTATCGATGAACAGACTGCCAGCCTGCGTGCCCGTGCCAGCGAGTTGGACGAGCGGGAGAGTTCCCTCAAGCGCAGGAGCGAGGAACTGGGCGTTCGGCTCAAGCAACTGCAGAGCGCCAAGGACAAGTTCAGCACTATCGTGAAGAGCTTCAACGAGACGGTGCAGTTCAACAGCACCCTGTCGGCCATTTCCAAAACCGTCAACGAGTGACCGGAGCGACCGGCACGCCATCGGGCGTTCCGGTCGGGTTTATCTGCCGCAGTGGGGGCTGGCGAAACAGGGGATGCCGAGACAAGGAGTTGTCCGGCTTTGTCAGTTACGCCAGCGCCGTGTTCCGTTGGCTTAGCTGTTCAATGAGATTTCTGTGGGAACGATTACTGCAGTGGATTCTTTCTGTATGCCATGTCGCACGCGGCCCGCGGGGCCTTTGCAGCAAGGAGGAACATGGCCCGTATAGTACTCATCGAGCCGTCTCGGCGTGACTTCCTCACGCTCCGCCGGTTTCTGCAGGAGCATGGCCATCAGTGCGACGTGCATTTCAAGTACGCACGCCAGGCCTTGAGCAGCCTGGAGGCCAGTGACTGCGATCTGCTGGTGGTGACCCTGGAGTTGCCGGACATCCATGGTATGGAACTGGTCACCATGCTCAGGCGAGACGGCCGACTCAAACCCAGCACTCCTGTGCTGGTCTGCTCCAGCCTGGGCTCACCGCTGAACATTCAACGCGCAATTCGCGTCGGGGTTTCAGGCTTTCTCTTGATGGACGACCGACCGACCTTGATCGGCAGGGCCGTCGACGCCGTACTCTCGGGTGGCAAGATCTTCCCTGAACATGAGCGTTTGCCGCTGGTGGACGATCCACGGCTGGAGTCGGCACTGGGTCTCCCCACCCATGTGGTCGCCGTGCTGCACGGGTTGCGACTGGGGCGTTCGGTGGCATCGCTTGCGGAGGTGCTGGCTCTATCGGGGGCCAGTGTCGGCCAGCATAAGAGGCAACTGATGCGGAAACTGTCGGCCGCTACCCTGGAAGAGCTGTTCAGCATCAGTGAGGAGATCGGCCTGCTTTAGGGGCATCGGTCAGTGACGCTCGCCTGGCTTCTGGAGGGCAGTCGGCGCCGTGGTAACGAGCCGAATCGATCAGGTGACCTTCCATAGTTTTCCTTCATTCGTGCAGGAATTAACTGACAGTCACGGTGGCGCGGGGTTGTAAGAATTCCTCCTGCAACCTGTCCTGCTCTTCCCCCATCCGAGAAGAGCGGGGCATCCCATCGGCTCTTCCCGTCGGCCTGTTGCCCTTGATTGCGAAGGGGCAGCGCCACCGAGTCTCCGACCTCCGTTCGACTTGTCGTGCGGCGTGCAGAGAAGGTGTGGCTGACCACCCTCAGGGTAGGACGTTTCATGACTTCAGATGCGCAGCGGTTCGAAGGACTCCAGGAGGACGGCTCGTCAGACGTGACCGCTCCACATTCGTCCGGTGAGGTCACCGCACTTCTTTCTCCAGCTATCGACGAGGGCCTGCCCAGTCTCACGGCACCTCTACCCCCGCCGGCCGAGAAAATTGCTCGCCCTGCACTATCGGCAGGGTACATCCCGATTCAGAGCGACAAGACTTCGCCCGCCGGGCAGCCGGAGGGCCCTCAGTCCCTGGAGGCTTTCGAGCACCTCGAAAGAGACCTTGCCGAACTCGCCTCTGCCTGTTCTGGGCTGGGTGTCGCGGAAAACGACTCCCCCGACATCGCCGAGCCACTGGCGCTGGCCGCTGGTGTTCCCCATTTCGAGCTGGCGGTTTCCGAAGTTCAAGAGGCTGACATCCTGCTGGATTCGCTACGGATTCCGGAGCCGAACCAGGGCCACCCACACACTCCTGTCGATGCGACAACCCATCTGCTTTCCAGTCAGGCGACTTCCCCCATTTCCCACGAGGAAACCTCCATCATGAACGCTCAAGCCCAACCCACCACCACCGAAGCCGCGAATGCCCGGGCGTCCGTGGAATCCGCCGTGACTGTGCGCCAATCTTCGGTCCTCGAAACCGATGGCGTCCTGCACGATGTTCAGTCCACTCTCGACTCGCTGGCTGGCATGGCGCACGGCCTGTCGCAGCAGAAACTGGAGATCGTGAAAATGCGCGAGGCGCTCGAGGAGCGCCGTCTGGCGACACTGGAGCGCGAGCGCCAGCTGGCCGAGCGGGAGGAGCGCCTGAGTCAGCAGGAGCAACGCCTGCAGGAAGAGAAACAAGGCATCGAGCGTATCGCCGAACACAACGCCACCGTTCTCGCTGAACGCAGCACGGCCTTGCAGGCCCTGGCCGAGACCGTCGATAGCCGCGACCGCGCGACGACCAAGCGCGCTGAGGTCCTGGGCCAGGAGCAGCAGAGTATCGACCGCCAGCAGAACCAGCTGCGTGCGCGGGTTCAGGAGCTGGATGATCGCGAGGCCGGCCTGCAGCGCCAGAGCGGCGAGCTGGCGGACCGCTTCAAGCAACTGCTCGACGCCAAGGAGCGCTTTGGCGCCATCGTCAAGAGTTTCAATGAGACCGTGCGCTTCAACACGACCTACAGCGCCATCAGCAAGACGGTTGGAACTGGTGCGGAAGAAGCCTGAATTCTCATCGGAAAATGAAAAAGCCCGGCATTGGCCGGGCTTTTTCGTTCAAGGCAATTACTTCAGCTGCAGCCAGATCGGCGCGTGGTCCGAGGGCTTTTCCATGCCGCGGATGTCGTAGTCCACGCCGGTCTCGGCGATGCGGCCGCGCAGGGCTTCGGAGGCGAGGATCACGTCGATGCGCAGGCCGCGCTTGGGCGTGTCCTCGAAGCCACGGCTGCGGTAGTCGAACCAGCTGAAGCGGTCGTCCACGCTCGGGTTCTGCAGGCGGAAGCTGTCCACCAGGCCCCAGCCCTTCAGGCGCGCCAGCCATTCGCGCTCTTCCGGCAGGAAGCTGCACTTGCCGGTCTTCAGCCAGCGCTTGCGGTTCTCCTCGCCAATGCCGATGTCGCAGTCTTCCGGCGAGATGTTGATGTCGCCCATCACCACCAGCGGCTGGTCGGGCTGGAAGCGGGTTTCCAGCAGGTCCTGCAGATCGGCGTAGAAGCGCTGCTTGGCGGGGAATTTCACCGGATGGTCGCGGCTCTCGCCCTGTGGGAAGTAGCCGTTCATCACGGTGATCGGCTGGCCGTCGGCGTCCTTGAAGGTGCCCCAGATGAAGCGGCGCTGGGACTCCTCGCCGTCATTGGGGAAGCCGCGCTGCAGTTCCAGCGGCTCCTGGCGGGAGAGCAGGGCGACGCCGTAGTGGCCTTTCTGTCCGTGGTAATGCACGTGGTAGCCAAGGGCCTCGATCTCCTCGCGGGGGAACTGCTCGTCGGCAACCTTGGTTTCCTGCAGGCCGATCACGTCCGGCTGGTGGCGTTCGATGATCGCCTGGAGCTGGTGGGGACGTGCGCGCAAACCGTTGATATTGAAGGAGACGATTTTCATCCTGGGCGCCCTGGCAAAAGCACGATGCTAGCCCAGGTAGGGCGACCCTGGCGACCCCGGCAAGGCGCTGCTAGGGTTTTGTGGCTGGACTCATAACCATAAGAAGAACTCACACGAAGAGGCGTCCGCATGCCTGATACCCTCGCCGAAGTCAGTCTGCTGGACGGCAACTACAGCCGTGAAGTCCGCTCGCTGCTTTATCACGCCTACCGCCACGAACCCACCTTCGCCTACCTGTTCGAATCCGACCGTGCCGGTTTTGACCAGCGCGTGCGGGCGACCGTCCGCGAGCTGGTCAACCAGCACTTCCTCGAGGAGCTGCCCGCCATCGGCCTGCTGATCGAGGATCGTCTGGTGGGTGTAGCGCTGGTGGTCCCGCCGCAACGTCGCCTGGATGTCACCGAGAGCTGGTTCTGGCGCATGCGCATGCTGCTCACCACCGGCCTGGGTTGCACCCGACGCTACCTGGACTACCACGCCGCCGTGCTCGGCTGCCTGCCGCCGGGGCCTTATCACATCCTGCCGCTGATCGGCGTGCACCCGGAGTTCCAGGGCAAGCACCTGGGCGAGCAGTTGCTCGATGCGCTGCATGCCTGGTGCGCCGAGGACGGTGGCTCCCAGGGACTGGTGCTGGATACGGGCAACGCTCGCTACCTGGAGTTCTACCGGCGCCACGGTTACGAGGAACTGGGAGAGGTGGCGCTGGGCCCGATCCGCGAGCACGTGTTGTTCCATCCCACCCATGGGCGCGAGGCAGTGAAAGTGTCCGCGGGATAGCTGTCGCCTTGAATCCTCAGACGCTTCCTACAGCCTGAAGGAAGGCAATACGGGGAAAACCCGTGCTAGCATTTCGCGCCATGAGAGTTGTCCAAGGATTGCTTGGGTTGCTGCTGGTGATGGCCTTCTGCTTGCAGAGGGTCCTGGCGGCCGAAGCCCATCTCGACGTTCGTGTCACCCCCGCCAACGCTGCGCTCAAGGCCAATATCGAGGCCTATGTGGGCAGCCTTGGCGAGCGTGATCAGGAGGCCCTGCAAAGATTCCGGCGCAATGCCGTGGAGCAGGCGCAGAAGGCCGCCCAGGCTTTGGGGTACTACCAGGCGCGCATCCGTGGCCGGGTGACCGATGACAAGGTGCCCACCCTGCGCATCAATGTGCGGCCCGGCGAGCCCGTTCACTTGCGTAACGTCACCGTGCGCGTCGAAGGCCCGGCAGCCAGACTCAAGAGTTTCCGGGTGCCCGGCGGCGACGCCCTGAAGCCTGGCGCGCAACTCAACCACGGTGCCTACGAAGACGCCAAGCGGCTGATCCAGAACCAGGCCTCGCGCTTCGGTTTCTTCCGCGGCCAGTTCACCCAGCAGCAGTTGCGCATTGACCCCGAAGCCGGCGTGGCGGACATCGAACTGGTGTACGCCAGCGGGCCGCGTTATCGCCTGGGCAAGGTCGAATTCGCTGGCGATTTCCCCTTCGACGAGGACCTGCTGCAGCGCATGGTGCCGTTCAAGGAAGGCGCCGACTACGATTCCGAACAGATCGCCGACCTCAACCAGGCCCTGCAGTCCAGCGGCTACTTCGATGGCGTACGGGTGGATGCCGCGCCGACCAACGCCGATGGCGAAGTGGTGCCGGTGAACGTTCATCTGGAGGCGCGCAAGCCACGCACCATGGGCCTTGGCCTGGGCTTCTCGACCGACGTCGGGCCCCGTGCACGGGCCACCTGGACCCGCCACTGGGTCAACCCGCAGGGCCATAGTCTGGGATTCGAGGCGGAAGTTTCCGCGCCCCGGCAGAACGTCGGCGCCTGGTACGAAATTCCGCTGGACCCGCCGCTCACCGACAAGCTGCGTTTCACCAGCGGCTACCAGTACGAAGACCTGGTGGACACCGAGAGCAAGCTGCTGACCCTCGGCGGCGAGTGGCACCACAAGCTCGACAGCGGCTGGCAGCGGGTCGTCTCGCTGAACTGGCAGCGCGAGGAATACAAACTGGGCGACGATTCGGGCCTGAGCAGTTTCCTGATGCCGGGCATCGGCTATTCGATCCTCGAGGCCGACAACAAGATCGACCCCGGCAAGGGCTATCGCCTGCAATTCGAGGTGAAGGGCGCCAAGGAAGGGCTGCTGGCGGACGCCGACGTCGCCCATATCAACGCCATGGCCAAGGGCGTGACCAGTTTCTGGGGAGGGCAGCGGTTGCTCGGACGCATCCAGGTTGGTGGCATCGCCACCAATGACTACAGCGCGATCCCGCCGTCGCTGCGCTTCTTCGCTGGCGGCGACCAGAGCGTGCGCGGCTACGACTACCAGACGCTGTCGCCGAAGAACTCCGACGGCGATCGCATCGGTGGCCGCTACATGGTCGCCGGCAGCGTCGAATACCAGTACCCCATCGCAGAGCGCTGGCGTATTGCAGCCTTCGTCGACCAGGGCAACTCGTTCAACTCGCTGGACTTCCCCTCGATCAAGACCGGCGTCGGCATCGGTATCCGCTGGATTTCCCCGGTCGGCCCGCTGCGCCTGGACCTCGCCGATGGCCTGGACGAGGACGGCGGCATCCGCCTGCACTTCTCCATGGGGCCTGAGCTGTGACCCGCGCGGGCTGGATGCGCGCGCTGCGCTGGAGCCTGGGCGGCCTGCTCGGGCTGATCCTGCTGCTGGTCATTGCGGTGGCCGCCTTGCTCGGCACGCCTGCGGGCAGCCGCGCCGTGCTGAGCTGGGTGCCGGGCCTGAGCGTCGATGAGTTCGACGGCCGCCTTGCCGGTGGTTTCAGCGCCAAGCGCCTGGAGTGGACCGACGGCGGCACCCATCTGGTGCTGGACCAGCCGCAGATCGACTGGTCGCCGGCCTGTCTGCTGCGCATGACGCTGTGCCTGCACAAGGTCGTGGCCAACGAAGTGCTGCTGACCCTGCCGCCGAGCCAGCCGAGCGAATCGTCCGGCCCCATCGAGCTGCCCGACCTGAGCCTGCCGCTGTCACTGGAACTGGGTGACATCCGCATCGGCCGCTTCCTGCTCGATGGCCAGGAGCAGCTGCGCGACGCCGAACTGGCCGCGCACTGGGACCATGAAGGCCTGCACATCGACTCAGTGAAGCTTGCCCGTGATGGCCTGAGCCTGTCGCTCAAGGGCCTGCTGAAGCCGACCCAGGGCTGGCCGCTGGAGGCCGAGGGGACGCTTGGCCTGCCCGCGCCGGGCGAGAAGCCCTGGACCCTGCAGCTGCAGGCCAAGGGCGAGCTGATGGGCCACCTCAAATTGCAGGCGCAGAGCAGTGGCTACCTGAACGGCAACCTGGAAGGAGACCTGCAACCGCTGGCGGAGAACCTGCCGGCCACCGCGCTGGTGACTGCCGACGGCTTCAAGGCCGATGCGTCCTTACCCGACACTCTGACGCTGAACCAGCTGCGCCTGAATGCCAGCGGCAACCTCAAGGATGGCTACCAGCTGGCTGGCGCCGCCGTGCTGCCCGCCGAGGAAAGCCCGGTGGTGCTGACCCTGCGCGGGCGCGTCGACGCCGAGGGTGCGGATATCGCCGCCCTCGACCTGAGCGCCGCCAAGGACCAGCGTGTGGCACTGACCGGCCGCCTCGACTGGAAGGACGCCTTCGCCGCCAACGCCCAGCTCGACTGGCTGGACTTCCCCTGGCGCCGCTTGTACCCGGAGATCGACGAGCCGCCGGTGAGCGTACACACCTTCAAGGCCGAGGTGAGCTACAGCGAGGGTGCCTACCTGGGTAATTTTGACGGCGCCTTCAAGGGGCCGGCCGGCGATTTCACCCTGGCCAGCCCGGTGTCTGGCAATCTCGCGGAAGTCTTCCTGCCGTCGCTGAAACTGGTGGCCGGGCAGGGCAAGGCCGAAGGGCACCTGAAGGTCGGTTTCGCCGATGCGGTGAGCTGGGACGCAGCGCTCGACCTGTCCGATCTCGACCCGGCCTACTGGCTCGAAGAAATGCCCGGCCGCCTCGCTGGACCGTTGCGCAGCAAGGGCTCGCTCAAGGGCGAAGCGCTGAACCTCGATGCCAACCTCGACCTGCAGGGCCGCCTGCGTGGCCAGCCGGCTACCTTCAAGGCGAATGCCACGGCGGCAGGGCAGGCGTGGAAGGTCGATGGCCTGGCGTTGCAGCTGGGCGACAACCGCATCAGCGGGCAAGCCGCGCTGGACCAGCGGCTATCCGGTCGCCTGGACATCGCCTTGAATCGCCTCGGTCAGCTGTGGCCGCAGCTGTTCGGCCGTCTCAACGGCCAGCTCGACCTGGCCGGCACGCTGCAGGCGCCGCAAGGGCAGCTGAAGCTCGACGGCCAGCGCGTCGCCTACGCCGACCAGGGCCTGCGCACACTGGATCTGAGCGCCTCCCTCGATGCCGGCCAGCGTGGTCGCGTCAACCTGACAGCCCAGGGGCTGCGCAGCGGCGACACCGATTTCGGCGCGCTCAAGCTGGAGGGCAGCGGCGACCTCAAGCGCCAGCAACTTGCCCTGAACCTGCAGGGCAAGCCGGTAGTGCTCGACCTCGGCCTGGACGGCAACTGGAACGGCAAGGACTGGCGCGGAAGTCTCTTGAAAGGCGATATCCAGAGCGGCGGCCAGGACTGGCGCCTGCAACAGCCGGCACGCCTGGAACGCCTGGCGGACGGTCGGATCAACCTCGGCGCCCATTGCTGGGCTTCCGGCCCCGCCAGCCTTTGCATGGAAGACCAGCGGCTGATGCCCGATCCACGCCTGCGCATGCACCTGCGCGAGTTCCCGCTGGACAGCCTGGCGCGCTGGCTGCCCGAGGACTTCGCCTGGAAGGGCAAGCTCGACGGCGACGTGCAGCTCGACCTGCCCGCCAGCGGCCCCAACGGCTCCATCCTGATCAATGCCAACAACGGCACCCTGCGCATCAAGGAGCAGGAGGAGTGGGTCGACTTCCCCTACCAGCGCCTGCAACTGGAGAGCCGCCTGACGCCCCGGCGCATCGACACCAGCCTGCAGTTCCAGGGCGACAAGCTCGGCAGCCTGCAGGCCCAGGTCCAGCTCGACCCGCGGCCGAAAGCCAAGCCGGTGAGCGGCACCTTCAGCCTCAGTGGCCTGGACATCGCCGTGGCGCGGCCTTTTGCGCCCATGGTGGAAACCCTGAAAGGCCACCTCAACGGCAGCGGGCAGATTTCTGGCGGCCTGCTGGCACCACGGGTGGATGGCGAGCTGCGCCTGAACGACGGGGAAATCTCCGGCGGCGACCTGCCGACCCGTTTCGAGCAGTTGCAGGTCACCGCCCGGATTGCCGGCGAGCAGGTCGACCTGAGCGGCGACTGGAAGGCCGGAGAACATGGCAACGGCAGCCTGTCCGGGCGCATCGCCTGGTTCAGTGGCCTGGACGTCGACGTGAAGTTGCGCGGCAGTCGACTGCCGGTGACCGTGGAGCCCTACGCCAACCTCGAAGTGGAGCCCGATCTCACGGTGCAGATGGCGGGCGAACGGCTTGCCGTGTCCGGCTCGGTGCAGGTGCCGCGCGGCGCCATCACCATTCGCCAGTTGCCGCCGTCCACGGTCAAGGTGTCCGACGACAGCGTGATCGTCGGCGCGAAGCAGGAGCCGAAAAGCGCGCTTGCGCTGAACATGGATATCGATGTCAGGGTCGGCAGCGACAAGCTGACCTTCAGCGGCTTCGGCCTGAACGCGGAGCTGGCGGGTCAGGTGCACATCGGCGACAACATGGACACCCGTGGCGAGCTGCGCCTGAACAACGGCCGCTACCGCGCCTACGGCCAGAAGCTGACCATCCGCCGCGCGCGCCTGCTGTTCGCCGGGCCTATCGACCAGCCGTTCCTCGATGTCGAGGCGATCCGCAAGGTCGACGACGTGGTGGCCGGCCTGCGCCTGACCGGCAACGCCGAGCAGCCGCGCAGCGAAGTGTTCTCCGAGCCCGCCATGAGCCAGCAGCAGGCGCTGTCCTACCTGGTGCTGGGCCGGCCCATGTCCAGCGGCGAGGACAGCAACATGCTCGGCGAGGCAGCCCTGGCGCTCGGCCTGGCAGGCAGCGCGCCGCTGACCGGTGAAGTCGCCCAGCGCCTGGGCATCCAGGACTTCCAGCTGGACACCGAAGGCACCGGCAACAGCACCAGCGTGGTCGCCAGCGGCCAGCTTTCCGACCGTCTCAGCCTGCGCTACGGCGTGGGCGTGTTCGAACCGGCCAACACCATCGCGCTGCGCTACCTGCTGAGCAAGAAGGTCTACCTGGAGGCCGCCAGCGGCCTGGCCAGCTCCTTGGATATCTTCTACAAGCGCGACTTCTGAGTGCGCTCGGCGGCGCCGTCGTTCGGCGCCGCCGGTCTTCATGGCCCCTTAAGGTACCCGGCACAGACTCCCCCCGCCGCCGGACGAAGTGCGCACAAGGGGAAAGTCATCATGCGCCTGGACCTCATCAGGACCCACCTGCTCGAATTCATCAACAAGGGCTTCCCGGCCCGCCAACTGCGCCGGCTGGTCGCGCGCGACCTGCTGCGCGGTTCGGCGGCCGGGAGACAGGCGCCCAATGCGCTGGCTGCGGCCCTGCTGGAGTGGTCCGCGCTGGAATCGGCCACGGTGCTGGAGCGCCTGGAGAGCCGGCGCGAGGGCCTCAACGAGACCGAGGCGGGCGAGCGCCGCCAGCGTGACGGGCTCAACGAAGTCGACCAGGACCGGCCGCTAGGTGCCTGGATGCACCTGTGGTACTGCTACTGCAACCCCTTCAACCTGTTGCTCACCGTGCTCGCGACCATTTCCTGGTTCACCGAGGACGTCGAGGCCGCCGTGGTGATCGGCAGCATGGTGGGGATTTCCACGCTGCTGCGCTTCATCCAGGAGAAGCGCTCCAACCGTGCCGCCGAGAAGCTCAAGGCGATGGTCAGCAACACGGCCACGGTATTTCGCAGTGCCGAAGGCGATGGCCCCGCGCTGCGGGTGGAAGTGCCGATTCGCGAGCTGGTGCCCGGCGACGTGCTGTGGCTGTCGGCGGGCGACATGGTCCCGGCGGACGTGCGCCTGCTCAGCGCCAAGGACCTCTTCGTCGGCCAGGCCGCGCTCACCGGCGAATCGCTGCCGGTGGAGAAGTTTGCCCAGCTGCGTGACGCCCGCCAGGGCAACCCGCTGGAGCGTGACAGCCTGTGCTTCATGGGCACCACGGTGGTCAGTGGCTCCGCCCTGGCGGTGGTGATTGGCACCGGCACACGTACCTATTTCGGTTCCCTCGCCGAACGGGTGATCGCCAGCGACCCGACGCCGACGGCCTTCCAGACCGGTGTCAACCGCGTCAGCTGGCTGCTGATCCGCTTCATGCTGGTGATGGCGCCGGTGGTCCTGCTGATCAACGGCTTCACCAAGGGTGACTGGCTGGAGGCTGCGCTGTTCGCGCTGTCCATCGCCGTCGGCCTGACCCCGGAAATGCTCCCGATGATCGTCACCTCGACCCTGGCCAAGGGCGCGGTGGTGCTCAGCCGGCGCAAGGTGATCGTCAAGCGCCTGGACGCCATCCAGAACTTCGGCGCCATGGACATCCTCTGCACCGACAAGACCGGCACCCTGACCCAGGACCGCATCGTCCTCGAGCGCCACACCGACGCCTTCGGCCAGGTGCAGGACCGCGTGCTGCAACTGGCCTTCCTCAACAGCCACTACCAGACCGGGCTGAAGAACCTGCTGGATGTCGCCGTCCTCGAGCACGTCGAACTGCGTCATGCACTGAAGGTAGACAGCCGCTTCCGCAAGCTCGACGAGATTCCCTTCGACTTCGCCCGCCGGCGTATGTCGGTGGTGGTCAGCGAACGCGAGGACAACCACCTGCTGATCTGCAAGGGCGCGCTGGAAGAGGTGCTGTCGGTCTGCGCCACGGTGGAAACCGCCGAAGGTGTCGAGCCGCTCACCGGGGCGCGTCTGGAAAGCATCCGCGCAGTGGCCGACGGGCTCAACCAGGAAGGCCTGCGGGTGGTCGCCGTGGCCACCCGCGAGCTGCCGCCCACCCGCGATATCTACGGCGTGGCGGACGAGAGCGAATTGTGCCTGGCCGGCTACATCGCCTTCCTCGACCCGCCCAAGGAAACCACCGCCCAGGCGCTGCGCGCGCTGGCGGAGAACGGCGTGGCGGTGAAGGTGCTGACCGGCGACAACGACCGGGTGAGCCTGAAGGTCTGCCGCGATGTGGGGCTGCTGGTCGAGGGCGTGCTGCTCGGCCCACAGCTGGACGAGCTCAACGACGCCGAGCTGGGCGAACTGGCCGAGCGCACCACGCTGTTCGCCAAGCTCACGCCCAGCCACAAGGAGCGCCTGGTGCGCGTGCTGCGCGAGCGCGGCCACGTGGTCGGCTTCCTCGGCGACGGCATCAACGATGCCCCGGCGCTGCGTACGGCGGACATCGGCATTTCAGTGGATTCGGCAGTGGACATCGCCAAGGAAGCCGCCGACCTGATCCTCCTGGAAAAGAGCCTGATGGTCCTGGAGGAGGGCGTGATCGAAGGGCGCCGTACCTTCGCCAACATGCTCAAGTACATCCGCATGACCGCCAGTTCCAACTTCGGCAATGTGTTCAGCGTGCTGGTGGCCAGCGCCTTCATTCCCTTCCTGCCGATGCTGCCGCTGCAACTGCTGGTGCAGAACCTGCTCTACGACCTGTCGCAGATCGCCATTCCCTTCGACCATGTCGATGACGAACTGCTGCGCAAGCCGCAGCAGTGGAACCCGGACGGACTGGGGCGCTTCATGGTGTTCTTCGGGCCGATCAGCTCGATCTTCGACATCGCCACCTTCCTTGTGCTCTGGCACGTGTTCGGTGCGAATTCACCGGAGCAGCAGACGCTGTTCCAGTCCGGCTGGTTCGTCGAGGGGCTGATCTCGCAACTGCTGGTGGTGCACATGATTCGCACCCGGCGCATTCCCTTCCTGCAGAGCCGCGCCGCCTGGCCGCTGCTGGGCATGACCCTGGCGATCGTCGCGGTGGCGATCTTCCTGCCCATGGGGCCGCTGGCGCATTCCTTCCGCATGGAGGCGCTGCCGCTGGGGTACTGGCCCTGGCTGGTGGCGATCCTGCTGGGCTACATGGCGCTGACCCAGACCGTGAAGGGCTGGTTCGCCCGGCGCTACGGCTGGCAGTGAGCGAAACGGAACCAACGTGCGAACCCGATCACCACTGGTCACGCAGGCATCGGGTTCAATACACTCCGGTCATCCGTCTTCTCCTGCTGTGAGTCGTGATCTTGCCGTCGCAAGCCCATCGCCTGCCGTTGCTCCCGCGTGCGCGCCTGAAGCGCCTGGTCCTGCTGGGCCTGGCGCTGGCCAGCGTGCCGCTGGCCGCCTGCGAGAAGACCCTGCGCTGGGATGACGACCCGCCCTTCAGCATGCAATTGCCCGACGGCAGCGTCGGCGGGCTCTACGTCGAGCTGAATCGCACTGTGCTGGAGCGCCTGGGATGCGAGGTGCGGATGGTCAAGCTGCCCTGGGCTCGGGCGCTCAAGGAACTCGAACTCGGTCGCCTCGACGTGCTGCCCGGGGCCTTCCGCAAGCCCGAGCGCGAGGCCTACGCCTGGTTCTCCGGTACCGTGCTGCCACCGTCGCGCAACATCCTCTTCGTCCGTCGCGGCCTGCCCCAGCTGGGCAGCCTGCAGCAGCTTTCCGACCTGCCCGGCAGCGACTTCCGCCTCGGCGCGCAGATCGACGTTTCCTACGGTGAACCCTATCGCCAGTTGATGGCCGACCCCGACTTCGCCGCGCGGGTGTTCTTCAATCCCAGCCGCAGCAACCTCTGGCACATGGTCGACAAGGGCCGAATCGACGGCATCATCGCCGATGAGCACAGCGGCCAGTACGAACTGCAGCAGTTGGGCCTGGCCAAGCGCATCGAGCCCACCAGCGTGGTGGTGTCAGCGGAGTCGGCGGAAGTCGCCTTCAGCAAGCGCACCCAGGACGAGGACTTCGTCCGTCGCTACGCGCAGACGCTGAAGACGCTGGTGGAAGCGGGCGAGGATCGGCGCATCCTGCAGCACTACGTCAGCAACTGACGGATTCCCGCGTCAGGGCTTGCGCCAGAGATTGGTGCGGCGGGCCTTGGCCTCGTGCTCTTCGAACTGGTACTGGCCGACTTCCTCGGGCGTCTGCGCGTCGCTCTGCCGCCAGCGCGCGAGGCCGATGCTCAGCTGGGCGCGACCAATATCCAGGGTATGACCGCAGTTCGGGCACTCCGCCGGGGTGACCCACACCGCCGCGCGCAGGCTGCCGTCGGGTAGCGGCTCGGCGTGCTTGAGGGTGGCGCTCTTGCCCAGGGCGAGCTGCACCAGGGCCGCGCGGGAGCGCTGGCCGAAGGGTTGTTCCAGTTCTGGAGCAGTGATGCCGCGCAGGTGGATGGTGGTATCACCGCCATCCGCGCGCTGGCAGGTCAACTGGTCGCCGCTGAACACGGCCGTCACCTGGCACTCCTCATCCGCGTGGGCGGCGAGGGGAAGGAAGGAAAGTACGAGCAGTGCGGCGGGAACGAATCGCATGGAGCCTCCGGTGGACCCCGTCAGCATAACCGCTGCGAGCGTCCACCGGAGCCCCGATGCAGAGCTTTTACTGGATCAGCGCCATCACCTGTTCGCTGTAGCGCCCGCCAGCGGCCGCACCGGCCGGGAAGATTGCGTCCAGCTCCAGCAGTTCCGCCCGGGTCAGAGCCAGGTCCACGGCGGCGACGTTCTCTTCCAGGTACTTGCGCTGCTTGGTGCCGGGGATCGGCACCAGGTGCTCGCCCTGGGCCAGCACCCAGGCCAGCGCCAGTTGCGAGGGCTTCACCCCGCGGGCGGCGGCCAGCTCGGCGACCTTGTCCACCAGCAGCAGGTTCTTCGCGAAGTTCTCGCCGGTGAAGCGCGGGCTGGAGCGCCGGTAGTCGTCCTGCGCGAAGTCATCCGGGCTCTTCAGCGCGCCGGTGAGGAAGCCGCGGCCCAGCGGGCTGTAGGGCACGAAGCCGACACCCAGGCGTTCGCACGCGGCCAGCACGCCGTTCTCTTCCGGGTCGCGGGTCCACAGCGAGTATTCGCTCTGCAGCGCGGTGATCGGGTGGACCTTGTGTGCGCGCTCCAGGGTTTCTGCCGAGGCTTCGCTCAGGCCGAGGTAGCGCACCTTGCCGGCCTTCACCAGCTCGGCCAGGGCGCCGACGGTGTCCTCGATGGGCACCTTGGGGTCGACGCGGTGCTGGTAGTAGAGGTCGATGTGGTCGGTGCCCAGGCGCTTCAGGCTGCCTTCCACGGCCTGGCGGATGTACTCCGGGCTGCCGTTGGCGCCGCGCACCTGCGGCTGGTCAGGGGTGCGCACGATGCCGAACTTGGTGGCGAGGAACACCTGTTCGCGCTTGCCCTTCAGGGCGCGGCCGAGCAGTTCCTCGTTGGTGTGCGGGCCGTAGATGTCGGCGGTGTCGAGCAGGGTGACGCCCAGCTCCAGCGCGCGGTGCAGGGTAGCGATGGATTCGGCCTCATCGCTGCCGGTGGTGTAGAAGTCGGACATGCCCATGCAGCCGAGGCCGATGGCGGAGACGACGGGGCCTTGCGAGCCCAGGCGGCGGGTCTTCATGCGGGGATTCTCCGGGGTGGGTAAAGGGGCAGGACCATTCTTGTTGTTTGTCAGGCATGGATAAACCGGCAGATTGCGGTTTAACTATTCGGCCTGGATGAATAATCGGAGTGCGCCATGGACCGCTTGCAGGCCATGCAGGTCTACACCCGCATCGTCGAACTCAAGGCCTTCGGCAAGGCCGCGGACAGCCTGCAGATGCCGCGCGCCAGCGTGACCCAGCTGATCCAGCAACTGGAGACGCACCTGGGCGTGCAACTGCTGCGTCGTACCACGCGGCAGGTCAGCGTCACCGCCGATGGACAGGCTTATTACGAGCGCTGCGTGCGCCTGCTGGAGGACCTGGAGGAGGCGGAGAACTGCTTCTCCGACTCGCCCGACAACCCGCGCGGCAAGCTGCGCATCGACCTGCCCAGTTCGCTGGGACGGCTGGTGGTAATCCCGGCGCTGCCGCAGTTCTGCCGGCGCTACCCGCAGATCGAGCTCGAACTGAGCCTGAATGATCGCCAGGTGGACCTGGTGCGAGAAGGCGTCGATTGCGTGCTGCGTGCAGGCGAACTGCCGGACTCCAGCCTGGTCGGCCGGCGCATCGCCGAGCTGGAGCAACTGACCTGCGTGAGCCGCGCCTACGTGCAGGAGTTCGGCCTGCCCGAGCATCCGGAGCGGCTCGAAGGGCACCTGGCGGTCAACTACCAGTCGGCCTCCAGCGGGCGCATCTTCGACCTGGAGTTCCGCTTCGATGGCCAACTGCGCACCCAGCGGCTGCCCAGCCGGATCGCGGTGAACAACGCAGACGCCTACATTGCCGCCTGCCGCGCCGGCTTCGGCATGATCCAGGCGCCGCGCTATCACCTGCACGAAGGCCTGGCCAGCGGCGAGCTGGTGGAGGTGCTGCGCGCCTGGCAGCCGCCGCCGCTGCCGGTCAGCGTGCTGCACCCGGTGCGCCGGCAGATGTCGCGGCGCCTGCGGGTGTTCTCCGACTGGCTCGGCGGTTTGTTCGCGGCCGGCATCGGCTGAGTGGTCGCTTGTCGGAAAGCTGCCAGGCGCGGCTGCCGGCGTCACCGCGCTGGCTATGCTCAAGGCCGCCGTAGAGCGGTTCGCAGTCGCTGGAGTTGCGGCGTTTCTTTTCAACCACTCCCTGAAGGAAACGACCTAAATGAGCTTCGTCAAAGCGAAAGATGGCACTGAGATCTTCTACAAGGATTGGGGCAGCGGGCAGCCGGTGGTGTTCTCCCACGGCTGGCCGCTCAATGCCGACGCCTGGGACGCGCAGATGCTGTTCCTGGTGCAGAAGGGCTACCGGGTCATCGCCCACGACCGGCGCGGCCACGGCCGTTCGGGCCAGCCGGCCAACGGCAACGACATGGACACCTACGCCGATGACCTGGCGGCGGTGATCGATGCGCTGGACCTCAAGTCCGCCACGCTGGTGGGCCACTCAACCGGTGGCGGCGAGGTGACGCGCTACATCGGCCGGCATGGCACCAAACGTCTTTCCGGGGCGGTGCTGATCGGTGCGGTGCCGCCGCTGATGCTCAAGACGGCTGCCAACCCCGGCGGCCTGCCGATCGACGTGTTCGACGGCATCCGCAAGGGCGTGAAGGAAGACCGCTCGCAATTCTTCAAGGACCTGGCGGTGCCGTTCTACGGCTACAACCGGCCGGGCGCTAAGCAGTCCCAGGGTGTGATCGACAACTTCTGGCTGCAGGGCATGACCGGCGGGCACCTGGGCCAGTACCTGTGCATCCACGAGTTCTCCGAAGTGGACTACACCGAGGACCTGAAGAAGATCGACGTGCCAGCGCTGATCCTCCACGGCGACGATGACCAGATCGTGCCCATCGGCGCCGCCGGCCAGCGTTCGGTGGAGCTGGTGCAGAAGGGCGAGCTGAAAGTCTACAAGGGCGGCCCGCACGGCATGTGCACCACCCTGGCCGACCAGGTGAACGAGGACCTGCTGGGCTTCCTCAATCGCTGAGACGCCGCTGCCGGGGCCGCTGGGCCCCGGCACTCCACGAGTGAATCAGTGGCCGTCCGGGCGCCCGTTCACGGTGCGGTTGATGGCGCTCAGCGCGGTGTTGAAGCGTACGGTTTCGTTGAAGCTGCGGACGATGGCGCCGAAGCGCTCCTTGGCATCCACCAGTTGCTTGAAGCGTTCGGTCAGCTCGTTGTCCTTTTGCTGCAGCAGCGTCTCGCGGCCGTCCAGGTCGGCATGGCGAATACGCATCTGCGCCAGCTTGCGTTCCAGTTGGTCCTGCTCCGTCTGCAGCACCTCGCAACGCTTGCTGGTGGCGCGGTCGCGACTGTCGACGGTCTCCGCCAGCGCCTGCAGGGTGGCGCTGCGTTCGGCGAGGGTGGCGGCCTGCTGCTCGCCGAGGCGGGTCAGCGCAGCCTTCTCCTGCTGTAACCGCTGCTCCCATTGGCGCAAGGCGTCTTCCCGTTCGTTGAGCAGGCGCTCGCGCTCATCGGCCTGTTCCTGGCGTGCGTCCAGCGTCTCGCGTTCCTTGATGGAGTCCAGGCGTTGCTGCGACAGGCCCTGGGCCATGCCGGCGAGGGAGTCGAGAGTGCTCTGCACGTCCTGCAGCACGTTTTCGGTGTCACTGGCGTCCTGCGAGACAACTGCTTGCAGCAACTGATCGGCCTGGCTGAGCGGGGTGTCGGGCGCGCCATCCGGCGTGACGATGGCATCGGGGGTGGGCCGGCTCGCCTCGCGCTGCAGGGTTTCATCGATTTCGTCGAGCTGGTCGAGGGTGTGCTGTGCGCTCTGCTGCTGTTTCCGGGCGTAGTCCGTGGCGCCGGCCGAATAGGCGGATGCCTGGCTCGGCGTGGCACCCAGCGCGTCCGGCAGCTGGCCGGGCGGCAGGTCATAGAGCTGCGACAGGTGGTCCTGTGGGTGCGCGAAGGGCCGCTGCGGCTTCGGCTGGCCTGCGCCTTCGGCCGGTTCCTTGGAATTGCGAATGCTCATGCGGTTCTCCCGAAGCTGTTCATGGTGAGGCGGGAAGCACCTGGAGCAGGGCTGCTGCCGGTTTCCGGCAGGGCGGGGCTCTGGGCAGGGGCTGTCTCGGGCGTCGGGTTGCATGGTGCGTTGCGGGCTTCTGCCTGGCGGGCGGGAACCGATTCCATCCGGCGCTGGGCGGCCTTGCTCGGCGGCGCCCAGAAGCAGTTTAGGTCGCCCCAGGCGGTTTGCCGGGAAAGAGGGGCGAGCAAAGGCGGGAGTGACGAACGGTCAGTGGCTAGCGGTGCTCCAGCACATTCAACAGCGTCCCCAACGGGTCACGCAGGAAGAAGCGCCGCACGCCCCAGGGCTCGACGGTCAGTGCGTAGGTGATCTCGTGGCCGCCCGCGTGGGCGCGCTCGTACACCTCGTCGAGATTGTCCACCTCGATGGACAGGTCCGGCACCGGCGCACCGGAGCCACCTTCGCTGGCCAGGCTCATCTGCGCCAGCGCGCTGTCGCCGCTGGCGAGGGTGATCAGCCAGCCGTGGTCCATCACCACGTCGAGGTCGAACAGCTCGCGGTAGAAACGCGCGACCTCGGCAGGCTGGCCGGTGGCGAGGTTGGCGACGATGCGGCGGACGGTCATGGCGGAGCTCCGAGGCGGGAGTCCGCCAGCATAGACGCTCAGTGCGCCGGGCGTGCCGGCGGCATGCGCCGACGGTGGATGCGGTAGAACTGGTAGAGCACGCCGACCACCAGCACCAGCAGCGCGACCAGCACCGCCGTCTGCACCGGCGGCGAATCCGGGCCCTGGCCGATGGGGCTGGACGGCGGCAGGCGCGACAGGGATTCGTTGAGCGTGGGGATCATCATCAGGAAGAAGCTGAAGCTCATCGCGCCGGTTTCCACGTATTCACGCAGCCCGCCGAGCGCGCTGATCCGCCGCGCGTAGCTGCCTGCCGCGATGGCAATCAGGCAGAGGATGCCGATGGCGTGGCCGGCGTTGAAGCCGCCGGTGCTGGACAGGCCGAAGGCCGTCAGCACGCCGAGGATCATTCCGTAGACATACCAGCGTCCGGCCGGGCTGCGCGGATCGATGCGCCCCGCCTGGTAGAAAGCCCACAACCCGGCAACCAGTGGTACCAGGCTGATGGCGGTATGCACGATGCCCAGGGTGGAAAGGGGATTGGCCATGACGAACGCCTCCGCAGTGAGCACAGGGACGCCACGCATCCACGAGCTGTGCCTGGGCACGGAGGGGCGGGTGTGTTGTCAGGTTAGACGCAACCCGCGTGGGGGCAGGGTTGCGCCGAGCCCAGCCGACGAACGTCACGCCCGCTTGTTGAGCCAGCGCGCGAGGCGATCTCCGCCGAACTGGATCAGGGTCACCAGGGCGACCAGCAGGATGATCACGGTGAGCATCACCTGGGTGTCGAAACGCTGGTAGCCGTATCGGTAGGCCAGGTCGCCCAGGCCGCCTGCACCGATGGCGCCGGCCATGGCCGAGGAGTTGATCATGGTCACCAGGGTGATGGTGAAACCGGCGACGATGCCCGGTCGTGCCTCGGGCAGCAGCACGTTCCAGATGATGTGCCGGGGCTGGCAGCCCATGGCTTGGGCCGCTTCGATCAGGCCGTGGTCGACCTCGCGCAGGCTGACCTCGGCGATGCGCGCGAAGAACGGCGTCGCGGCGATGGTCAGCGGCACGACTGCCGCCCACACGCCGTAGCTGGTGCCGACTATCAGCCGGGTGAAGGGGATCAGCGCGACCATCAGGATCAGGAACGGGATCGAACGCAGCACGTTGACCACGCTGCCCAGGCCCTGGTTGACCAGGCGCGCCTGGAAGATCCCCCCGGGCCCGGTAGTGACCAGCACCAGGGCCAGCGGGATGCCCACCAGCAGGACGATGGCCGAGGACGCGCCGATCATCAGCAGGGTGTCGAGCAGGCCTTGCAGCAGGCGATCAGGCATGGGTGAGCACCTCCAGCCTGTCGGCTACATCGCGGGCACGTTCGAGCAGTTGCGGGGCACTGGCGGCGGGTGCTGCGACGCTCAGCAGAAGCCGGCCGAGGGCGCGGCCCTGGATGCGCTCGATGCCGCCGTGCAGCAGGCTGATGCGGCTGCCCAGGGCCTGGGCGATGGCCAGCAGGTCCGGCTCCTGTTCGCGTACGCCGGTGTAGTGCAGGTCGAGGATCATTTCGTTGTCCGAGGGATGCTCCAGCCGTGCCAGCAGGTCAGGCGGCAGGTGCTGTTGCAGCGAGCCGAGCAGGGTGCGGCTGACCTCGTGCTGCGGGTTGCCGAAGACTTCCCAGACGTCGCCCTGTTCGACGATGCGCCCGCGTTCGAGCACCACCACGCGGTCGCAGATTTCGCGGATCACCGCCATCTCGTGGGTGATCAGCACGATGGTCAGACCCAGGCGGCGGTTGATGTCGCGCAGCAGCGCGAGGATGGCCTGGGTGCTCTCCGGGTCCAGCGCCGAGGTGGCCTCGTCGCAGAGCAGGATTTCCGGCTGGTGCACCAGAGCGCGGGCGATGCCGACGCGCTGCTTCTGCCCGCCGGAGAGTTGCGCCGGGTAGGCGTGGCGCTTGTCTTCCAGCCCCACCAGCTGCAGCAGCTCGTCCACTCGCTCGGCGATGCGCGCCTTGGGCACGCCGGCCACGCGCAGGGGCAGGGCGATGTTCTGCGCCACCGTCTTGGCCGACATCAGGTTGAAGTGCTGGAAGATCATGCCGACGCGACGGCGCAGGCCGACCAGTTGCTGGGCGTCGAAGGTGCCGATGTCCTCGCCATCGATCAGTACCTGGCCGACGCTGGGTTGTTCCAAGCGGTTGAGGGTGCGGATCAGCGAGCTCTTGCCGGCGCCGCTGCGGCCGATGATGCCGAACACTTCGCCACGGCGGACGGCGAGTTCGATGTCGCTCAGTGCTTCCACCGGGCCGTGGTGGCCGGCGTAGGTCTTGCCCAGCCCGCGCAGGGCGATGTGCTGGGTGGCGAGTTCGAGATTGCGGTTGAAGCTGACCATGGTGGGGGCCTGTTCGGTAGTTCGGAGCGGGCGCCTTGCCCTCTCCCTAACCCTCTCCCTGAAGGGAGAGGGGACTGGTTCGGTGTGTTCGGCAATTGCGGTTCTTGCCGGAGATTTCGGCGCGGCCGGAACGTAGGGCGCATAACCTGGAACAGGTTATCCGCCGGCGCCTGCGCGGCGGATAACGCTGACGCGTTATGCGTCCTACGAAATAGCGCGCCAGCGGTGATGCTGGCGCGTTTACTGCCAGCCCGGCTGGTAGAGCGAACCGTGGGCCTTGTCCAGCGCGGCGCGGACCTGCGGCGAGTGCTGGTAGAGATCGACGAATTTCTTCAGCTTGCCGTCCGGGTCCTTGTAGTCATCGCGGGTCACGAACTGGATGACGTACTCGCGGTTCTCGATGCCATCGAACAGCAGCGCGCTGTTCGGATCGAGGGTCCCGGCCAGGCGGATGTAATGCGGGTAGCCCTGGGCGAGATCGACGTCGTCCAGCGCGCGGACCAGCTGCACGGCCTCCAGCTCGATGATCTGGAGGTGTTTGGGGTTGGCCACGATGTCGTCCAGTGTCGCCTTGTAGCCGACGCCATCCTTGAGCCTGAGCAGCCCGGCCTTCTGCAGCAGCTGCAGGCCACGGCCGCCATTGATCGGGTCGTTGGCGATGGCGACCTTGGCACCCTCGGGCAGGTCGGCGATGGCCTTGTATCGGGTCGAGTACAGGCCGACGTTGTTGATGATCCCCGGCGCGAACGCCTTCAGGTGCAGGCCGCCCTCGCGGTTGGCGTTCTCCAGGAAGGGCGTGTGCTGGAAGTAGTTGGCGTCGATGTCGCCGTGGTCGAGGGTGATGTTCGGTGCGTTCCAGTCGGTGAACTCCACCAGCTCGACCTTCAGGCCCTGTTCGGCGGCTTCCTTCACCGCCACTTCCAGCGGTGGGGCGAAGGCGGCGGTGGTGCCCAGGCGCAGGGTGTCGGCGGCCTGGGCGAGGCCGGCGGCGAGGAGGCTGAAGGAGAGCCCGAGGGCCAGTTTGAAGCGTGCATGCATGGCAACGAATCCTTTGTGATTTTTTAAGCCGATCGTCAAAGCGAGAAAGCTGGAGTCGCTCCAGTGGCGGTTGCCTGGCGAAAGCCTGCGCCGACGTGCCGCGCGGGCAGTCGGGCGCGGCCGGCGCCGAAGAGTTTTTCCCGCAGCGTGCCGTCCGCGTAGGCGGTCTTGTAGGCGCCGCGGTTCTGCAGTTCGGGTACCACGAGGTCGATGAAGTCGGCGTAGCTTTCCGGCTCCACGGTGCGGGTAAGGTTGAAGCCGTCCAGACCGGCCTCGTTGATCCAGCCCAGCAGCTCATCGGCCACCTGCAGCGGGTCGCCGACCAGCGTGGTGTAGCGGCCGCCGAGGGCGAGCTGTTCCAGCAACTGGCGCACGGTGGCGTCGGTGCGGGCGACGGTCAGCGCTTTGGTGGCGGACTCGATGGCGTTGGTCTTCTCGTAGCGGATCGGCTCGTCCAGTGCGTAGCGCGAGAAGTCGATGCCGGTGGTGCTGGCGAAGTGTGCAAGGCCGGCCTCGGCACTGGCGAAGCGGCGGTATTCGGCGAGCTTGTCGCGGGCCTCGGCCTCGGTCGGTGCGACGATGACGTTGATGCCCATGAATACCTTGATGTCGTCCGCCCGGCGGCCGGCATCCACCGCCGCCTGACGGATGCGCTCCACCAGCACGCGGGTGGCCTCGCGAGTCTGCGCCGAGACGAACACGCACTCGGCGTGGCGTGCGGCGAAGGCCAGCCCGCGATTCGACGCACCGGCCTGGAACAGCAGCGGCGTGCGCTGCGGCGACGGCTGGCTGAGGTGGTAACCCTCGATGTCGAAGAACTCGCCGTGGTGGCGGACCTTGTGCACCTTGGCCGGCTGCGCGTAGATGCGCCGCTGGCGGTCGGCGACGACGGCATCGTCTTCCCAGCTGCCTTCCCAGAGCTTGTAGAGCACCTCCAGGTATTCGTCGGCGCGGTCGTAGCGACGGTCGTGGTCGATCTGTCGGTCCTGGCCCATGGCGCGGGCGGTGCTTTCCAGGTAGCCGGTGACGATGTTCCAGCCGACCCGGCCGTCGCTCAGGTGATCCAGCGTGGAGAGTCGCCGGGCAAACGGGTAGGGCGCTTCGTAAGTGAGGTTGGCGGTGATGCCGAAGCCCAGGTGCTCCGTTGCCCCGGCCATGGCCGAGACCAGCATCAGCGGGTCGTTCACCGGCAGCTGGATGGCTTCCCTGGCGGTGAGTTCGATGCCGCTCTGGTAGACGTCGTAGACGCCGAGGATGTCGGCGAGGAACAGGCCGTCGAACAGGCCTTTCTCCAGCAGGCGGGCGAGGTCGGTCCAGTGGCTGAGCTTGTTGAAGTCGCTGGAGCGGTCGCGCGGATGGGTCCACAGGCCGTGGTTGATGTGGCCGACGCAATTCATGCTGAAGGCGTTGAGGAGGATCTGCTTCTGGCTCATAGGGTCCCCCGGCGCGGCGGCAGCTGGTCGTTGAGGTAGTAATTGCCCACCGCGAAGTACTTCCAGCGCGCCGGGTCGTGCAGGGTGTGCACGCGGGCGTTGCGCCAGTGGCGGTCCAGGCCCAGCTCGGCGAGGCTGGCGCGGCTGCCGCCCAGTTCGATCAGCTTGGAGCCGGCCAGCAGCGAGACCTCGGTGGTGATCGCCCGCGCCTCGGCCACGGCGATGGAGGCGGCGGCGACGCTCTCGGCGCTTGGCTCGGCAGTGGCGGCATCGAGCACGCGGCCCGAGCGATCCAGCAGCGCTTCGGCGGCGTGCAAGCGGATTGCCAGGCGGCCGATTTCATTGATCGCCAGCGGATCGTCGCTGGCCTTGTCCACGCCCGCGTCGATCCACGGCCGCGCCTTTTCGCGCAGGAACACCAAAGCATCTTCATAGGCGCCACGGGCGATGCCGACATCGATGGCGGCGTGGAGAATCTGTGCGAAGGGGCCGACCGTGGTCGGACGCTCGAAGGCGCTCTGGAACGGCACGATGTCGTCCTCGCCCACCGGCGCGCCAGCGAACACCACGCTGCCGCTGCCGGTGGTGCGCTGGCCGAAGCCGGACCAGTCGTCGATCACCTCCACGCCCTGGCTGTCGCGCGCGATGAAGGCGAACTGCTGGACGCCGTCGTCATCGATCACCAGGGTCGGAATGCGCTGTGCGTAGAGCGCACCGGTGCAGTAGAACTTGCGGCCACGGATGCGCAGCTGGCCGTCTTCGCGCTTGAGGCGGGTGGTGCGCTCGTGGGCGGTGCGCGTGCCGATTTCTGCCAGCGCGTTGCCGAAGCGCACGCCGGCCAGCACTTCGGCGAACAGGCGGGCTTTCTGCTCTTCGCTGCCGTTCACCCGCAGCAGTTCGACGGCGTAGAAATGGTTCTGCGGAATCTGCCCCAGCGAGCCGTCGGCGGCGGAGATGATCGCGATCACGCGGGCCACCGTGACGCGGGAAACCCCGGCGCCGCCATGCTCGCGCGGCACGGTGATACCCCACAGGCCGGAGCGGCTGAAGCGCTCCAGTTCGTCGATCGGCAGGCGCCGCTCGCGGTCACGGGCGATGGCGTCTTCGCGGAAGTCGGCGGCCAGGGTACGGGCGACGTCGAGGGCTTCGTCGTCGCTGCGGATGATGTGGATGGGGGCGATCTGTGCGGGAGATTGTACGAGGCTGTTCATCGGCGCTCCTCAGATCCAGGAATGACGCGCGGGGCGTGCGCCGTTGAGGTGGTAGGCGCCGACCGCCTGGACCTTCCAGCGCACCGGGTCGTGCAGGGTGTGCACGCGGGCGTTGCGCCAGTGGCGGTCGAGGTTGAATTCGGCAAGGGTGGCGCGGCTGCCGGCCAGCTCGAAGAGTTTTTCGCTGGCGGCCAGGCTGACCTCGGTGGTCAGCACCTTGGCCTCGGCCACGGCGATGGAGGCACGGGCGGCGGACTCGTCGTCGATGGGGCGTGCGCTGACTTCGTCGAGCACATGGCCGGCGCGCTCCAGCAGCGCCTCGGCGGCGTGCAGTTCGACCTGCAGGCGGCCGATCTCGGCGATGGTGAAGGGCTCTTCGCTGGCCTGCTCGACGTTGGCGTCGATGAAGGGACGGGTGCGCGTGCGGATGAAGTCGATGGCATCTTCAAGGGCGTTCGCCGCGATGCCGGCATCGATGGCGGCCTGGATCAGTTGCGAGACGGCACCCTGGATGTTCGGCACGTCGGCGAGGCGGCCGTTGTGGATCACCAGCGAACCGGCAACGGGGGCATTGTCCAGCAGCACGGTGCCGCTGGCGGTGGTGCGCTGGCCGAAGCCGGACCAGTCGTCGACGATGCGCAGGCCTTCCACGCCGCGCTCGACGAAGCCCATGACCGCGCGGCCTTGCTCGTCGATGGCCTTCACCGCGACCCAGTGGGCGAACAGCGCGCCGGTGGAATAGAACTTCTCGCCACTGACGCGGAAGTGCTCGCCGTCGCGCAGCAGCCGCGCCTTGAGTTCGAGGGTGTTGCGGGTGTTGCGTTCGGGGCCGGCATTGCCGATGCGCCGGCCGTTGAGTACGCCGCCGAACAGCACGCGCTTCTGCGCGTCGCTGGCGACGTTGTCGATCACGTTGAGCAGGCCGAACTGGTTCTGCGGAATCTGCCCCAGCGCCGGGTCGGCGGCGCAGATCACGCGGAAGACTTCGGCCACGGTGGCGTAGGAAACCTGCGCGCCGCCGTACTCGCGGGGAATGCTGATGCCGCCCAGGCCCAGGGCGGTGAAGTGCTCCAGCTCGCGCCAGGGCAGTGCGCGCTCGCGGTCGCGGGCGGCAGCGCCGGGTTTCGCCAGGCGGGCCACTTCGTGGGCGGCGTCGATGGCCTGGGCGTCGTTGTCGATGCGGCGCGCCGGGAGTTGCCGGGGCGCCTGGTCACGAAGGTCCTTGGGTGCGGATTCGTCGGTCATGCGGTTTCCTGTGTTGACGGAGCATCTCTTCTTAGGGGCGAGCTTGCTCGCGAACGACACCCGCTGCGGGCAGGGTTCGCGAGCAAGCTCGCTCCTACAGGGGAGAATCGGTGCTTAGAAGGCGGGAGCGATCTCACCCTTGTAGCGGGTCAGGATGAACTGGCGGACCTCCGGCGAATTCAGCACCTTGGCCAGCTTCTGGATGCCCGGGTCCTGGATGTTGTCCGGGCGGGCGACGAGGAACTCGGCGTAGAGGTCCTTGCCTTTCTCCACGATCAGCGCGCTCTTGGTGTCGATGCCGGCTTCCAGCGCGTAGTTGGCGAAGATGAACGCCAGGTCCACCTGCTTCACCGCGCGGGCCAGCAGGGCGCCTTCCAGCTCACGAATCTTCAGGTGTTTGGGGTTGTCGATGATGTCGCGCTCGGTGGACTGCGGGTTGCTCGGGTCCTTGAGCTTGATGAGGCCGCTCTCGGCCAGCAGCACCAGGGCGCGGCCGGTGTTCACCGGGTCATTGGGGATGGCCACGCTGGCGCCGTCGGGCAGCTCGGCAAGGGACTTGTACCTGGTGGAGTAGGCGCCGAAGGGCTCGATGTGGATGCCTACCACCGGCACCAGATCGGTGTGGCGGGTCTTGTTGAAGTCATCGAGGAAGGGACGGTACTGGTAGTAGTTGGCGTCGAGGTTCTTCTGCGCAAGTTGCAGATTGGGCTGGATGAAGTCGGTGAAGACCTTGATATCGAGGTCGACGCCTTCCTTGGCCAGTTCCGGTTTGACGAACTCGAGGATCTCGGCGTGGGGCACCGGGGTGGCGCCGACCACTAGCTTCTCCCCCGCGTGGGCGGAGAAGGCGACGACGGCCGCCAGAATGGCGATGGCCTTTTTCATGGGTGTTGCTCCTTGGCAGTAGTGGGTGGGCCGTCGTGGTGTGGACGTGGGGCCTTGATGGCAGCGGGGCCCGGCTGCCGGCGGGTGGATCGCAAGTGCCGCTCCCGGAGGGGGAGTGGGCGGGGAATTCAGCGCCGGGTGTAGCGCGCCACGAGACGGTCGCCGCTCATCTGCAGGGCCTGCACCAGCAGGATCAGCAGGGCGACGGTGATGATCATCACGTCGGTCTGGAAGCGCTGGTAGCCGAAGCGGATGGCCAGGTCGCCGAGGCCGCCGCCACCGATCACGCCGGACATCGCGGTGTAGTCCACCAGCACGATGGCGGTGACGGTCACGGCGGCGATCAGCCCAGTGCGCGCTTCCGGCAGCAGGGTGTGCCAGATGATCTGCCAGGTGCTGGCGCCCATCGCCTGGGTGGCTTCCACCAGGCCGCGGTCGACTTCGCGCAGGGCAGTCTCCACCAACCGCGCGAAGAACGGCGTGCAACCCACCACCAGCGGCGGAATCGCGCCGGCGACGCCCAGCGAGGTGCCGGTGATCAGCGTGGTGACCGGGATCAGCACGATCAGCAGGATGATGAATGGCAGCGAGCGCAGCATGTTCACCACCACCGACAGAGCGCGGTACAGGCCGGGCCTGGCATGCAACTGGCGCTTGCCGGTGAGGTACAGCAGCACGCCCAGCGGCAGCCCCAGCAACACGGTGAAGGCCAGTGCGCCGCCGAGCATGGCGAGGGTGTCCAGGCAGGCCTGGGCGAGATCGTGCCAGTCGAGGTTGCGGAACCAGCCGTCCATCAGGCGCCACCTCGTCTGAGTTTCGCCGCACGGTGCGGCGCGCGCAGGCGATCGCCCTGGCCGAACAGCTTGTGGCGCAGGGTGCCTTGTTCGTACTCGCGCTTGAACAGCCCACGCGCCTGCAACTCGGGCACCAGCAGGTCGACGATGTCGACGAAGGTCTCCGGCGCCACCAGGCTGGAGAGGTTGAAGCCGTCGACGTCGGTTTCCTCGACCCAGGCCTGCAACTGGTCCGCCACGGTCTGCGGCGAACCCACCAGCAGCGGGCCGTCGCCACCCAGGGCGCAGTAGTCGGCGATCTCGGCTGCGGTCCACTGGCGCTCCGGGTCGGCAGCGCTGAAGGCGTCCACCGCGGACTGGATCGCGTCGCTCTGTACGTGGCGCAACACCTGATCCGGCGCGTACTGGCCGAAGTCGATGCCGGTCCAGCCGGAGACCAGCGCCAGGGCGCCCTCGCGGTCGCTGTAGCGGCGGTAGTCTTCCAGCTTGGCCAGGGCCTCCGCGTCGGTCGGTGCGACGATCACGGTGAGCTGGTTCAGCACCAGCACGTCGCTCGGCTCGCGGCCGGCTTCCACGGCGAGGCGGCGCAGGTCGGCCACCTGGTCGCGGAGGATGCGCTTGGTCGGCGCGGCAACGAACACGCACTCCGCGTTGCCGGCGGCGAACGCCTTGCCCCGGCTCGATGCGCCGGCCTGGTAAAGCACTGGTGTGCGCTGCGGCGACGGCTGGCTCAGGTGGAAGCCGGGGACTTCGAAGTGCTCGCCCTTGTGCTCGATGGGGTGCACCTTGCGTGGGTCGGCGTAGATGCCGCTCGCACGGTCGGCGACCAGCGCGTCATCATCCCAGCTGGCTTCCCAGAGCTTGTAGCAGACCTCCAGGTACTCCTCGGCCAGGGCATAGCGCTGCTGGTGGTTGAGTTGCTGCTTCAGCCCCAGGTTGCGCGCGCCGCTGTTGAGGTAGGAAGTGACGATGTTCCAGCCGGCGCGGCCACGGGTCAGGTGGTCCAGCGTGGAGATACGCCGGGCGAAGGGGAACGGGTGCTCGAAGGACACCGAGGCGGTGATGCCGAAACCCAGGTGCTCGGTGGCCGCGGCCATGGCCGGGACCAGCTGCAGCGGATCATTCGCCGGCACCTGCGCGCCGGCGCGCAGGGCCGCGTCGGCGTTGCCGTGGTAGACGTCATACACGCCCAGCACGTCGGCGAGGAACAGGCCGTCGATCTTGCCGCGTTCGAGGGTTTTCGCCAGTTCGATCCAGTAGTGGATGTCGGTGTACCGCGCGGCCTGCTGGTCGCGCGGGTGGCGCCAGAGGCCGGGCGAAAGGTGGCCGACGCAGTTCATGGCGAAGGCGTTGAGACGGATCTGCTTGCTCATCGCGCGTCCTCAGTTCCAGTCGTGGCGCGGCGGGCGCTTGTCGTTGAGCAGCCAGTTGCCGACCAGGTGGTACTTCCAGCGCACCGGGTCGTGCAGGGTGTGCACGCGGGCGTTGCGCCAGTGGCGGTCGAAGCCGTGGCGGGCGAGGGTGGAGCGGGTGCCGCCGAGCTCGAACAGCTTGTTCGAGGCCTCGATGGCAACCTCGGTGGTCAGCACCTTGGCCTTGGCCACGGCGACCGAGGCACGGGCCACGCTGTCTTCGTCCGGCGCCGGGCGAGCGGCGTCCATCACCTTGCCGGCGCGTTCCAGCAGGGCGTCGGCGGCTTCGATGCGGATGCCCAGTTCACCGATCTGGATGATGGTCAGCGGGTCGTCGCTGGCCTTTTCCACGCCGGCGTCGATCCACGGGCGCGCCTGCTCGCGGACGAAGGCGATGGTGTCGCGCAGCGCCGCGCGGGCGATGCCGGCATCGATGGCGGCGGTGGTGATCTGCGCGAACGGGCCGGCCAGGGTCGGCACGTCGTACGAGCGGTGCGTGGGGAAGACGTTGAACGCCGGTACGCGCAGGCCTTCCACCAGCACGGTGCCGCTGGAGGTGGTGCGCTGGCCGATGCTGGCCCAGTCGTCGACGATCACCAGCCCCGGCGTGCCGCGCGGGACGAAGGCGAGTTGGGCGTTGTTCTGTTCGTCCAGGCCGAGCACGCCGATCCAGTGGGCGTAGAGCGAGCCGGTGCAGTAGCCCTTGCGGCCGTCGATCAGCACGCTGTCGCCGTCGTGGCGCAGGCGGGTCTGGATGTCCTGGACGTTCTTGCCGCCAGTTTCCGACAGCGCGTTGGCGAAGCGGTTGCCCTTGAGCGCGAGATCAAAGAAGAAGCGCTTCTGCTCGTCGCTGCCCTGCAGGCGGATGTCTTCCAGCAGGCAGTAGTGGTTCTGTGGAATCTGGCCCAGCGAGGGATCGGCAGCGGAGACGATGGCGATGACCTCGGCGAGGGTCGCATAGGACACCTCGGCGCCGCCGAACTCGCGGGGCACGGTGATGCCCCACAGGCCGCTGTTGGAGTAGACCTCGACGACCTCGGGCGGGACGACGCGGTTGCGGTCGCGTTCGGCGGCGCCTTCGAGCAGGAACGCGGCGACCTTGTGGGCGACTTCGATGGCTTGTGCGTCGGAGACGATCCGCTGCGCGTTGGGTTCGCGGATGTCGTAGTGGGCGGATTCGGGGAGTGGGGGCATGGCAGTACAGCGACCTCGGCAGATGATTCGACCCGGCGTTCGGGTCTGACTGATGAGGTCATTGCACAAGCTGTGCCGTAAATTAAAACCCTTTGAATTCAATGGCTTGAATATTTTATCCAACAGTTTGGGCGCTGGGCACGCAGCAAAGTGTTGGGCGGGTGTTGCTGTAGCAACAGTGCTGGAGCAGCGATTGGCCTTGCGGGAGCGAAGCTTCTCGGCGATCAGAGTTCCCAGCCACACAGAGCATCAACGTAGGATGGCGTGGAGCGCAGCGATACCCATCAATCGCGATGCGCCCAGAGCGGGCTGGATATCGTGAGCATTCAGTAGGGCGCATAACGCGCCAGCGTTATCCGCCATTGTGGCATCGGCGCATAACCCTGCGCCCTACGTGCTACAGGTCAGGAGGCATGGGCATCAAAAACCTTCACGCCAGTTCCTGGCAGACGTCGATCCAATCCGCCGCCACCAGCTGCGCCATGCGCTGCGGTTCGATCCGCACTGCGCTGTGCACCGCGCCGGCCGCCGGCAGTACTTCGTCGAACGCCTGCAGCGACACATCGCAATACACCGGCAACGGCGTCGCCAGGCCGAACGGGCAGACACCGCCCACCGGGTGGCCGGTCAGGGCCACGACGTCCTCGGCACCGAGCATCTTGGCCTTGCCGCCGAAGGCTTCCTTGAGCTTGCGGTTGTCCAGCCGCGCGTCGCCGCGGGCCACCACCAGCACGGTGCGTTCGCCGACGCGCAGGGACAGCGTCTTGGCGATACGGCCCGGCTCCACGCCGTGGGCCTCGGCGGCCAGGGCCACGGTGGCGGTGCTGGTTTCCAGCTCGATGATGGCGATGTCGGGGGCCTTTTCGGCGAAGAAGGCGCGAACCGATTCCAGGCTCATGGGGCGATGCTCCGTATGGTGCGAAAAGGACTGAATCTAGGGAGCGTGGGCGGAGCTGTCCAGAGCGGGTTTTCAGTGTCCGCGAATGAGCAGCGTCTCGATGTCGGGTATGCCCATGGACTGGTTGGCGTTCAGCAGATCCAGGCGAGCCGCGAAGATCCTCAGCTCGCGGTCGGCCGCCTGCACCGCGCGGGTCAGCGCGGACAGCGGTACCGTGACCGAATGCAGCGGCGGCGGCGGGATGAAGGTCTCGCCCGGCCCGTTGAAGTCGAAGCTGACGGACTGGTTGTGCTGATTGATATCGGGAGAGGGATGGCCGCTGTACAGGTAGGCGCCCTTGCCGGCGGCGATGCGCTTCCAGCTGTGCATGTCGCCCAGGTCGCTGCAGCATTGCGGGAACAGGACGTCGAGATCGCCGATCCGCAACACGTAGCCGCCAGACAGGGGCGGAACCTGGCGCCAGTCTCCGGAGCCCTCCAGGCCCTCGGCGCAGTGCAGGCGGACCAACCGCGAAATGTCCGTGTCGCTCAGCTCGGCAATGCGATGGAACGCACTGCCCTGCAGGTACGGTCGCAGTCGCGGGCTGAAGCCGTTGGCTCGCAGGTTGCGCTCATGGTAATCACGCCAGCCTGCCACGTGCTCCCAGTACGGCCCGTGGGACGGCAAGGGAACGGAGTCGACCAGGTAGAAGATTTCGATGACGGGGATGAGCTGAACCTGCATGGGACCGCCGGGAGTTTGCTGAGCGGCACGTTCTAAGGGCACTGCCCCCGAGCGTCCATAGCGAATTTTCCCATATCGCCTCCGGGAACCCTGGCGCGACCTATGCTCAAAAGCCCCGTCGCCCCGCTCGAAAAAAATTTCGCGTGGCCTGTCGATCTGTCGTTGCGCCCTTCGACTACTTGTCAGGAACCGGAAGCAACCGGCCGCCACGCTGGCCCTTACAAGAGAATGACAACAAGAGGAGAAAGACCATGCGTTTCATGGTGATCGTCAAAGCCACCGCCGACTCCGAAGCCGGTGTGATGCCCAAGGAAGAGCTGCTTGCCGCCATGGGAGCCTACAACGAGGAGCTGGTGAAGGCCGGCGTGATGCTGGCCGGTGAAGGCCTGCACCCCAGTGTCAAGGGCGCGCGAGTGCGCTTCGATGGCGCGTCGCGGCAGGTGATCGACGGCCCGTTCGCCGAGACCAAGGAGCTGATCGCGGGCTTCTGGATCATGCAGACCGCGTCGCTGCAGGAGTGCATCGACTGGGTCAGGCGCTCGCCCAATCCCTTCGACGGCGAGTCCGAGATCGAAATCCGGCAGATTTTCGAAGCCGAGGACTTCGGCGCCGAATTCACCCCCGAACTGCGCGAGCAGGAAGAACGCCTGCGCGCCGAAATCGCCAGCAAATCCTGAGCCTGGAGGAATCCGCCATGTTGATGAATGCCTACCTGGTCTTCGACGGCAACTGCGAAGAAGCCTTCCGTCACTACGCCGAAGTACTGCACGGCGAGCTGCCGCACCTGATGCGTTTCTCCGATGCGCCGGGTTGCGAGGACATGCCCGAGGCGCTGAAGAACCGCATCATCCACGTTCGCCTGGAAGTGGGCGGCCACGTGCTGATGGGCTCGGACGCCTCGCCCCAGTGCGGCCAGTACGAGGGCGTGAAGGGCGTGTCGATCACCCTCAACGTCGACACCAAGGCCGAAGCGCGGCGCATCTTCGATGCCCTCGGCCAGGGCGGCAAGGTCACCATGCCGCTGGAGCAGACCTTCTGGGCCGAGCTGTTCGGCGCGCTGGAGGACCGTTTCGGGGTGCCGTGGATGATCAATTGCGAGAAAGAGGTCTGATCGCAGGACTCTCCCTGTAGGAGCGCCCCATGGGCGCGATTGCGGGCATGGCCCGCTCCTACAGGGAGTCCTTCCCGGCGTCGGCGCGGAAGCGCTCCGGCGTTGTCCCGGTGAACCGCTGGAAAGCCCGGTGGAAACTGGTGACATGTTCGTAGCCGAGCAGGAAGGCGATCTCCTGCAGCGCCATCCGGCTGGCCAGCAGATAACGCTGGGCCAGCGCCATCCGCACCTCCAGCACGATTCCCTTGAAGGTCAGCCCGTGCTCGCGCAGCCGGCGCTGCAATGTATGCGGCGGCAGACGCAGCCAGGCGGCGGTCTGCTCCAGGTCCGGCAGCGGGATGCGCGCGTTCTGCAGCAGGTAGTAGCGCACATCGTCCGGCAGCGCCGGGCCGCGTTCGAAGCTGGCCAGGGTTGCCGCGCCCTGGGCCTGGCAAAGCCGGCTCACCGACGGGTTGGCGGTGGAGAAGGGCTGGTCATGGAAGGCCTTCGGCATCCACAGCTCGGCCTGCCCGGCATTGAACTGGCTGGGGCCGGGGAAGAGCTCGCCATACAGGGCCGCGTGGGCGGGTGGCGGGTAGGGCAGGTGCAGTTGCATGCCGGTGCAGGCCTCCAGGTCCGGCAGGCGCTGGCATAGCCAGCGCCAGGTACTGCTGAGCCACTCCTCGCAGAGGGCGATGCGTTCCACCTCGCCGAAGGGCGGTAGTTGCAGCGTCAGGCGGATGTGCTCGCCGACTTCCTCGCGGTGGGTGTGGATCGGATGCGGCATCAGGCTCGACGGCTGGCCGAGGGAGATGTCCCAGGAGCGTCGCAGGTTGGCCGCGCTGATCAGCGCGTAGCCGATCACCCCCAGGTCATAGAGGTTGTAGCGCTGGCCCAGGCGCAGGAAGAAGTCGCTCGGGCCGAGCAGCCCGGCGGCCTGCTGCAGCAGGCGGTAATAGCGGGCGAAGTTCATCTCGGCGGCCGCCGCTTCGCTGTTGCTGGGGAGCCCGAGGCCACCCAGCAAGGGCGCCAGCGCCGGCAGGGTGGGGCGTGCGCGCCACTCGTCGAGGAAGTGGCGGAACAGTTGGCGGGCAGCGTAATCGATGTCGAAGGACGCGGTGGGCATGGCGCAGGCTCAAGCTGTCGTCTGATGCTAGTGAGTTGTCATCTTATGCTAGCCGATGACCGAAAGCCGAGCCCTATACTGCCTCCACGGACAAGAACAACAAGGGCTTCCCATGACCGCTCCGGACCGCTTCCGCTCCTCCAATTCCCCCACCGAGCGCTTCGCCGAACTGCTGCTGCACAACGGCCGCTTCTATACCCTCGACCCCGCCCAGCCCTGGGCCGAGGCCGTGGCCATTCGCGATGGCCGGCTGCTGGCGGTGGGCCGTCGCGAGGACATGGAGCACCTGATCGGCCCGGACACCCTGGTTCGCGACCTCGAAGGCGCGTTCTGCATGCCCGGCCTGCACGACATGCACACCCACCCGGACCTGGCGCTGAACCCGCGCTACGCCGACGACCTCGACGTCGGCATCGAGGACCCGACCCCGGAGCAGCTTGCAAAAGCCATCCTCGATTACGCCGCCAGCCACCCCGGTGACGGTTGGGTCTACGGCCAGTACTGGGTGCGCTACACCTTCCGCGAAGCCGGGCTGAAGCCGGGCCGCGAGTGGCTCGACAGTATCTTGCCGGATCGCCCCGTGGCGCTGCTCGACCGCATGTGGGGCACCATGATGGTCAACTCCCGCGCGCTGGAACTGGCCGGTATCGACGCCAGCACCGCCGACCCGCGCAACGGCTACCTGGAGCGCGACGAGCTGACCGGCGAGCCCAACGGGCTGATGATCGACGGCGCCTACGCGCTGATCCACGCCGCCATGCCGCCGACCCCGGCGAAGGTGCTGCGCCAGTCCTACCGCGAGGGCGTGCACTTCCAGAGCTCGCGCGGCGTCACCGCGGCCAAGTACCTGCACGTCTGCGAGAACCGCCTGGACGCTCTCAAGTATCTCGACGACGCCGGCCAACTGACCCTGCGCGTGGAAGCAGCGATCAGCTGGCAGGACGACATCTTCCCGGTGCGCCGCCGCTGGGAGCTGCTCAGCGGCGAGCGTCACTACTATCGCAGCGCACGGTTGTCGGCGAACGCTGTGAAGTTCCACTTCGACGGTACCGTCGAGCCGCGCTCTTCCTTCCTTATTACACCCTGGCCGGGCGAGGACGCCTGGCGCGGCAAGCTCAACCTGACGCCCGAGCACATCACCGACATGGTGGTGGATATGGACAGCCGTGGCATCCGCGTCATCGCCCACTGCACTGGCGATGCGGCGTCCGACGTGTTCCTCGATGCGGTGGCCGAAGCGCGCCGGCGCAATGGTTTCAGCGGTGTGCGCCACCAGTGCGCACACAGCACCATCCTGCATCCGGGCAACCTCAAGCGCTTCCGCGAGCTGGAAGTGATCGCCGAGTTCTCCCCGGCAGCCTGGTACCCGACGCCCTTCGCCAGCGGCGCGCGTTCGGGCTACGGCACGGATCGCCTGAAACGCATCTACGACTTCAAGGGCGTGCTGGCCGCCGGCGGCATCGCGGTATTCGGAACCGACTGGCCGGTGGCATCCATCGACCCCTGGCTGGCGCTGGAAACCCTGGTCACCCGGCAAAACCCGTGGAACGACGACCCGGCCTGCTTCGGCGAGCCGATCAGCCTGGAGCAGGCGATCCGCGTGGCGACCCTCAATGGCGCCTATGCCATGGGCCTGGAGAAGCTCACCGGCAGCCTGGAGGCTGGCAAGTCGGCGGACTTCATCGTGCTCGACCGCAACCTGTTCGAGCAGCCGGCGCGCAACTTCATCCACCGCACCGAGGTGCAACTGACCTTCGTCGAAGGCCGCCCGGTGTACGACCGCCTCGGCCAGTTCAGCGATACCGCCCTGGCGGCGGTGTGGCAGGGCGAACCGCCGCGCATCGAAGGCGTCAACGCATGAACGCCGCGAGCATCCCGGTGACGGTGGTCGCCGGCTTCCTCGGCGCGGGCAAGACCACGCTGCTGCGCAACCTGCTGGAGCGCTGCGAGGGCCGGCGCCTGGCGGTGATCGTCAATGATTTCGGCGAGCTGAACATCGATGCCGGGATGATCGCCGAGCAGACCGAGGCAGTGTACAGCCTGGAGAACGGCTGCATCTGCTGCAGCGTGCAGGACGACCTGCTGGCGCAGCTGGAGCGCCTGGCGAATATGTACCCGCCGCTGGAGCAGGTGGTGATCGAGTGCAGTGGGGTGTCCGACCCGCAGCGCATCGTGCAGACGCTGGGTTACCCGAAACTGCGCCGGCGCCTGCATCTGGATGCGGTGCTCACCGTGGTCGATGCTGCCCGCCGGGAGCCGCTGGAAGGCGAGTATGCGCGACTGGAGCGCATGCAGGCCGCCGCCGCCGACCTGCTGCTGCTGAACAAGTGCGACCTGCTGGACGCCGACGAGCGTGCCAGCCAGTGCGAGCGTTTCGGCCGGGGCGCGCGGGTGCTGGAAACTATCCAGGCGCAGATTCCCGATGAGCTGCTGCTCGGTGAGTCGTCGCGCAAGCTGCGGCCCCATGGGCAGGAAGGCATCGACCATGGCGACCTGTTCGACAGCTGGAGCTGGCAGGGCGAGGCGAGCTTCGATGGCGCGCGGTTGAAACAATGGCTGGAGGCACTGCCCCGCGGCCTGCTGCGCCTCAAGGGGCTGATTCGCCTGGCGGGACAGGGCGAGACGGTCTGGCTGCAATATGTCGGCGGGCGCTATCAGCTGCGCCCGGCCACTGCGGCCGAGGCGGCGCAGGGCTCGCGGCTGGTGTTCATTGCCGAGAAGGATGCGGGGTTGCGGGCGGATCTTGAGGTCGGGCTGCGAGGGTGCATTTCGTAGACAAAGCTGCCTGGAACTCTGCGCCTGGGCTTCCCCTCACCCTAACCCTCTCCCAAGGGGAGAGGGGACCGTTCGGTGCAGGATGAAGCTGAGGTATCAGCCGGCACAATCCACTCCCTCTCCCTTTGGAGCGGGGCGCGCAGCCAGGGCTGGGGTGAGGGCATGAGATGGTACGGACTTTCCTGACCAGGCTATTTCTTCTGCGGGACAAATAAAAAACCGGCCCTCAGGGCCGGCTTTTCATGACGCGCCGAACTCAGCGGTATTCGCAGAGGTAGGCGGTGTCCTGGGCGACTTTCAGCTGGAACTTGCTGTTGGCCGGCACGGTGAAGTTGCTGCCGCCTTCGAAGGTTTCCCAGCTGTCGCTGCCCGGCAGCTTGACGGTCAGTGCGCCGGCGACGACGTGCATCACCTCCAGCTGGCTGGTGCCGAATTCGTATTCGCCGGGAGCCATCACGCCAATGGTGGCGGGGCCTGCGGTCATGTCGAAGGCGATGGATTTGACGGTGCCGTCGAAGTACTCGTTGACCTTGAACATGGGCTTCTCCTGCTAGAGGGGTGAAAAAGGGCCCGCCAGTATGCCCAAGGCCGCAGGCCCCGTCACTAGAGCGGCGCAGGCGACCGTGCGGTCAGTGCCAGGTCGGCGCTGAATCGACGATGAGTTGGCGGCTTCAGCCGGCGACGGGCAGGGTCAGCGGCAGCAGGCGGGCGGTATTGCGGGCGTCCTCCAGGGCGCGGTGCGGCTGTCCCTGGAAGTGCAGGCCGGCCAGGTGCAGCGCGGCGTTCAGGCCGACCTGGCGCTTGAGCTGACGGGCCTGGGCGAAGCGCTGCTTGAGGTTGACGTGGGGGACGCGGGACAGGTGGCTGTCCAGGTGCTGGCGGCGCCATTCCAGTTCCAGTTGGTGACGGTCGTAGTCGCCCCAGCTGGTCCAGCCGGCCAGGCGCGGGCTGTGCTGGGCGAGCCAGCGCTCGAACTGCGGCCAGACCTCGCGCAGCGGCGCGGCGGCATCGACATTGGCCTGGGTGATGTGGGTGAGTTCGCGACAGAAGGTCGTCAGCAGCGGGCGTCGCTGCGGGCGGACGAAACGCTGGAAATGGTCCAGCTCGCGGCCGTCGGCCTCGGCTACCAGGCTCGCGCCGATCTCGATGATCTCCATTTCCTCGACCGGCCAGCCGCCTTCCTCGGTGGTGGCTTCCAGGTCGATCACCAGCCAGTGGGGCATAGTCGGTGCTCGTGGTTGGGTTCGAATCGAGTATGGAAGGCGTTTGCGGGACCGGCAAACCGCTGTGCTAGGCTGAGCGACTTGATCGGACAAGGGGACTGCGATGGCGAAAGTGGCTTTCATCGGCCTGGGCGTGATGGGTTACCCCATGGCCGGGCATCTGGCGCGCGAAGGGCACGAGGTGTGCGTCTACAACCGCACCGCGAGCCGCGCCGCCCAGTGGGTCAAGCAGTTCGGCGGCAGCTCGGCGCAGACCCCGCGCGAGGCCGCGCAGTGGGCCGACTTCGTGATGTGCTGCGTGGGCAACGATGACGACCTGCGCAGTGTGGTGCTGGGTGAGGATGGCACGCTGGCCGGCATGCAGCCCGGCTCCGTGCTGGTGGACCACACCACCGCCTCGGCCGAAGTGGCCCGCGAGCTGGCGGTGGCGGCGGCCGAGCGCGAGCTGGGCTTCCTCGATGCGCCGGTTTCCGGCGGCCAGGCCGGCGCCGAGAACGGTGCGCTGACGGTGATGGTCGGCGGCGACGCTGACCTCTACGCCCGCGCCGAGCCGGTGATCGCCACCTATTCGCGCATGGTGCGGCGCATGGGCCCGGTGGGCAGCGGCCAGTTGACCAAGATGGTCAACCAGATCTGCGTCGGCGGCCTGCTGCAGGGGTTGTCCGAGGCGCTGCACTTCGCCCAGAGCGCCGGCCTCGACGGTATGGCGGCGATGGAAGTGATCAGCAAGGGCGCCGCGCAGTCCTGGCAACTGGAGAATCGCCACCAGAGCATGCTGGAAGGTCGCTTCGACTTCGGCTTTGCGGTGGACTGGATGCGCAAGGACCTGGGTATCGTCCTGGATGAGGCTCGCCGCAACGGCGCGCAGTTGCCGGTGACCGCGCTGGTCGACCAGTTCTACGCCGAGGTGCAGGCCGCCGGCGGCGGACGCTGGGACACTTCCAGCCTGATCACCCGCCTTCAGGACTCGCCCGAGGCCTGATCCGTTTCTCCCCCTCAGGTGGCGCCATCGGTCGCAGAGATCGTCGTGCGCCGCTCCTGATCGCCTCAGGCGCGGAAGATAAAGTACACCGCGCCCAGCAGGCACAAGCCGGCCCATAGATAGTCGAGCTTCAGTGGCTGCTGCATGAAGTACACGCTGAACGGCACGAAGACCGCCAGCGTGATGACCTCCTGCATGATCTTCAGCTGCCCCACCGACATCACCGTGTAGCCGATGCGGTTGGCCGGCACCTGCAGCAGATATTCGAACAGTGCGATGCTCCAGCTGACCAGCGCCGCGATTATCCACGGCTTGCTGCTCAGGGTTTTCAGGTGACCGTACCAGGCGAAGGTCATGAACAGGTTGGAGAGTGACAGAAGAAACGCGGTTTGCAGCCAGACCGGCATGGCAGCGGCTCCAGAAGGGGACTGCGCCTGAGCCTAGTGGATGCGCGACGCGACAGCCAAGGGGCGGGATATTGATCAGGTTCGTATTGCGGGGAACGGCGGCGCTGCTGGCGCTGGGGGTATTGGCGTTCGGCGGCTGGAAAGGTTGGCAGTGGTGGCAGCAGCGGCCGGTCTGGGCGCAGCTGACGGTGGCTCCGGCCATGGCTGCCGGGCAGAACTGGCCGCTGGGTGACTATCGCCTGGAGTGGGACGGTGCGTCCTTCGCCCTGCGCGCGGGCGAACATCCCGCGCAGACGCTGTGGCAGACCCGTGGCGGATTCCTGGCCGCGGGCATCGGTCGCGTGGATGCCGAAGAGCATCGCGGCGCGATGTTCGTCCACGAACACCGCGAGTTGCTGTGTCGCCAGCAACAGTTGGACTCCGTGCGCGCTGAAGCGGACAGGTTGCTGATCGCCGGTACGCTTGGTTGTGCCGATGGCCGGCAAGCTCCTTATACCTTCTCGTTGCGCGCCGACGGCGAGCGAGGCGTGGTGATGGACGTGAGCCTGGCTGATCCGGCGCTGAATCGCCTCTATCTGGCCTGGGCACGGGAGGCGGACGAGCAGTTCCATGGCTTCGGCGAGCAATTCACCCGCTTCGACCTGAGCGGGCGGCGGCTGCCGATCCTGGTGCAGGAGCAGGGCGTGGGGCGCGGTCTTCAACCGATCACCCTGGCCGCGGACCTCAGTGCTCGTGCTGGTGGCGATTGGTGGACCACCTACGCGCCGGTGCCTTTCTATCTCACCTCGCGCCTGCACGGCTTCTTCAGCGAGGCGCCGGAGTACCAGGTCTTCGACCTGCGCGACGACCAGCGCGTGGCGCTGGAGGTGCATGCTGGCAAGCTCCAGGCCCACTTCTATAAAGGCAGCAGCCCCAAGGCGCTGATCGAGGCGCACACCTCGGTGGTCGGGCGCATGCCGCCGTTGCCGGCCTGGACCCAGCAGGGCGCGATCCTCGGGCTGCAGGGCGGCACCGAGCGCGTGCGCGGCATCGTCCGGCAATTCGAGCAGGCGAAGGTGCCGCTGGCGGGCGTCTGGGTGCAGGACTGGGTCGGCCAGCGCACCACCAGCTTCGGCAAGCAACTGTGGTGGAACTGGGTGCTGGATGGCGAGCGCTATCCGGGCTGGTTGGCGTTCAACACTGAACTGCGGGCCAAGGGCATTCGCAGCCTGGCCTATGTGAATCCCTTCCTGGTGGATACGGCTGAGAAGGGCGGGGCGACCCGCAACCTCTACCGTGAAGCGCTGGAACACGGCTACCTGACCCTGGATCAACAGGGGCAGCCGTTGCTGTTGCAGAACACCAGCTTCAGCGCCGGCCTGGTGGACCTGACCAACCCCCGGGCGGCTGACTGGCTGCGCGGGGTGATGCGTAAGGAGATGCTCGGCGCGGGCTTCTCCGGCTGGATGGCGGACTTCGGCGAGGCGTTGCCTTACGAGGCGAAGCTGGCCTCCGGTGAGCCGGCCTCCGTCGTGCACAATCGCTATCCGGAGCTGTGGGCCAAGCTGAACCGGCAGTTGGTGGACGAGGAGGGCGCCGGTGACCTGCTGTTCTTCATGCGCTCCGCGTACAGCCGCAGCCCTGGCTTGACCACCAGTATGTGGCTGGGCGACCAACTGGTGACCTGGGATGCCGACGACGGCCTGCACAGTGCGCTGCTGGGGCTGCTGTCGGGCGGGGTATCCGGTTTCAGCCTGAACCACAGCGACACCGGCGGCTACACCACCATCAGCAGCCCGATCAGGAACTACCACCGCAGCGAGGAACTGCTGCTGCGCTGGATGGAATTCTCCGCCTTCACCAGCCTGCTGCGCACCCACGAGGGCAACCGCCCGGACGACAACGTACAGGCCTACAGTTCGCCAGCGACCGTGGCGCAGTTGCAGCGCTTCGCCACGGTGTTCCGCGAGCTGGCGCCGTACCGCCAGCGCCTGATGGAAGAGGCGGCGCAGCATGGCTGGCCGCTGGCGCGCCCGCTCTGGCTGGAGTTCCCCGCTGATCCGGCCAGCTTGGCGGAAACGCCGACGAGCTATATGCTCGGCGACCAATTTCTGGTGGCCCCGGTGCTGGAGCCTGGCGTGCAGCGTCTGAACGTGGCGTTGCCCGAGGGGCGCTGGGTGCATCTGTGGAGCGGTGCGACCTTTGAAGTCGCTGCCGGCGGGACGGTCGAGGTTCCCGCGCCGATTGGCGAGCCGGCGGTGTTCTATCGCGCCGGCTCCACCGATGGCGAGCAATTGGTGGCGGCCCTGCGCAAGCAGGGGATGCTGCGCTCCAGTCCATGATTTCCCTGTCGAGAGTTCATCCATGCAATGCCGTATCGGCTGTGGCGCCTGCTGCATAGCGCCGTCGATTTCCTCGCCCATCCCCGGTATGCCTGACGGCAAGCCGGCGGGCGTCCGCTGCGTGCAGCTCGATGAACGCAATCTGTGCAAACTATTCGGCGACTCGCGGCGTCCAAAGGTCTGTGCGGCCTTCGATGCAGACGCCGACGCCTGCGGCAGCAGCAACGAGCAGGCCCTGCAGATCCTCACCGAGTGGGAACGCATCACCGCCGCCTGATGTGACTTGGAAGTCACGTTTTCGCGGTCCATACTGACGCCCCGACCCGATCAAGACCGCGGATTGCGACGGGGCGGCGGCGTTTGCTGCCCCCACAAGATCAAGAATAAAGAGAGGTAAGACGATGCGTGGTGTATTGCGTATGACCCTGCTGGCCACTGCCGTGATGGGCTTTGCCGGCACTGCCCTGGCGGAAGACTGGAAGCTGGAGAAGGAAGAAGACGGCGTGAAGGTCTTCCTCAGCCCTGTGGCCGGCTCCAAGTACAAGGCCTACCGTGGCGTCGTCGACATCAAGGCCGATGTGGCCAAGATCAACGCCCTGCAGGAAGACGTGGCCGGTTCCTGCAAGTGGATCCATGCCTGTGCCGAGATGCGTCTGCTGAAGACCGAAGGCGACAATTCCTGGACCTACTCGAAGATCGACATGCCCTGGCCGGTGACCGGCCGCGACGTGGTGATCCATGTGACCACCGAGAAGACCGCCGACGGCGGCCTGATCCGGCACCTGAAGGCCGAGCCGACCTACATCCCGGAAGAGAAGGGCGAAATCCGCGTGCCGAAGCTGATCGGCGAGTGGAAGCTGGTCCCCAAGGGCGCCGGCGTGACCGAAGTGACCTACCAGGTGCAGACCGAGCCGGGTGGCAGCATCCCGTCCTGGCTGGCCAACAGCTTCGTGGTCGATGCGCCGATGAACACCCTGAAGGGCCTGCGCAGCGCTGCCGAGAAGTAATCGGCGCTGTCGTTGCCTTGCATGAAAAAGCCGCCTTCGGGCGGCTTTTTCGTTCCTGTCGTGGCGCGTCGGCGGGGCTCGCTTCTGCAGGAAGGCGAAGCCTTGCCCGCGGCAATAAAAAAGGCCGCCCGAAGGCGGCCTTTTCTCGTACGCCGTAGCGCTTAGCGGGCCTTGAGGTCCACGAAGTCGCGCTGGGTGGCGCCGGTGTACAGCTGACGCGGACGGCCGATCTTGTACGGACCGGAGAGCATTTCCTGCCAGTGCGAGATCCAGCCCACGGTACGTGCCAGGGCGAAGATCACGGTGAACATGCTGGTCGGAATGCCGATGGCCTTCAGGATGATGCCGGAGTAGAAGTCCACGTTCGGGTAGAGGTTGCGCTCCACGAAATAGGGATCGTGGCGGGCGATTTCTTCCAGCTTCATGGCCAGTTCCAGTTGCGGGTCGTTGATGCCCAGCTCCTGGAGAACCTCGTCGCAGGTCTGTTTCATGACCTTGGCGCGCGGGTCGAAGTTCTTGTACACGCGGTGGCCGAAGCCCATCAGCTTGAACGGATCGTTCTTGTCCTTGGCCTTGGCCACGAACTTCTCGATGTTCGACACGTCACCGATCTCGTCCAGCATGCGCAGAACGGCTTCGTTGGCACCGCCGTGAGCCGGTCCCCACAGGGCAGCGATGCCCGAGGCGATACAGGCGAACGGGTTGGCACCCGAGGAGCCCGCCAGGCGCACGGTGGAGGTGGAGGCGTTCTGCTCGTGATCGGCGTGCAGGATGAAGATGCGGTCCATCGCCTTGGCCAGCACGGGGCTGATCGGCTTGGTCTCGCAAGGGGTGTTGAACATCATATGCAGGAAGTTTTCTGCATAGTTCAGGTCGTTGCGCGGGTACATCATCGGCTCGCCCTTGGAGTACTTGTACACCATGGCAGCGATGGTCGGCATCTTGGCGATCAGACGATGCGCCGAGACTTCCCGGTGCTTCGGATTATTGATGTCCAGGGAGTCGTGATAGAAGGCGGAGAGGGCACCGATCACGCCGCACATCACGGCCATCGGGTGCGCATCACGGCGGAAACCGTTGAAGAAGGTCTTCAGCTGTTCATGAACCATGGTGTGGTTCTTGATGGTGCCGACGAACTTCTCTTTCTGCTCGGCAGTGGGCAGTTCGCCGTTGAGCAGCAGATAGCAGGTTTCCAGGTAGTCGGACTTCTCGGCGAGTTGCTCGATCGGGTAGCCGCGGTGCAGCAGCACACCTTTATCACCGTCGATGTAGGTGATCTTCGACTCGCAGGAGGCGGTGGACATGAAGCCGGGGTCGAAAGTGAAGTGACCCGTGGAGGTCAGGCCCCGCACGTCGACAACATCGGGACCCAGCGTGCCGGAGAGGACAGGCAGTTCGACGGGGGCAGCGCCCTCGATGATCAACTGCGCTTTTTTGTCAGCCATGATGGCCTCCTATTTATGCTTGAAATCATCTGTACGACCCCCCACGCAGGGCCCGCACCACTATAGAGAGATAAATCCGAATGTCAATTTGCACAATCGGAGAAGTTTGGCTCCTCCAAGCCCCTGTTTTGCCGGAAAAATTTGCCTGTTTACGCCTTTTCGGGGGGTGCGGCAATTAGTCCTTAGGTGAAGGTCTTTCCGTTGTCATTAGGAGCCTAACTGTCTATACTCGGCGACCAGCCGCCAAGGGCCGTCCGGCCTCGCTTGATTGGTGGTTGTCACTCCCGAAGGTGATGGGTACCTGACAAGTGCACCTCCCGACAACTAGCCCTGATTCATAGAAGGGCTCTCAGTGTGAAAAAAGCCGTGAATAGCAAACGACCCGTAAACCTAGACCTAAGGACCATCCAACTCCCTATCACTGCTTACACGTCGATTCTCCACCGCATCTCTGGCGTCATTCTGTTCGTGGGCATCGCAGTGCTGCTGTTCGCACTGGATCGTTCCCTCGCTTCGGAAGAAAGCTTCGAGCAGGTGAAGGCGTGTCTGACCCATCCGTTGGTCAAGCTTGTGATCTGGGGCCTGCTGTCTGCGCTCCTGTACCACCTGGTAGCCGGTATTCGTCACCTCGTCATGGACGCAGGTATTGGCGAAACGCTGGAAGGCGGTAAGCGTGGTTCGAAAATCGTCATCGCTGTCGCAGTGGTGCTGATCGTTCTGGCGGGGGTATGGGTATGGTAACTAACGTCACTAACTTGTCGCGTTCGGGTCTCTATGACTGGATGGTCCAGCGCGTCTCCGCGGTCGTTCTCGCGGCTTATGTTCTCTTCCTGCTGGGCTTCCTGATCGCCCACCCGGGTATCACCTACACCGAGTGGCATGGTCTGTTCTCCCACAGCCTGATGAAGATTTTCAGCCTGTTGACGCTGGTTTCCCTGAGCGTGCACGCGTGGGTTGGTATGTGGACCATCACTACCGACTACCTGACTCCGATGGCGCTGGGCAAGTCCGCGACCGTCGTGCGTTTCCTCGTCCAGGCGGTATGCGGCATGGCCATGTTCGCATTCTTCGTCTGGGGTGTGCAGATTCTCTGGGGTAACTGATCCATGGCTAGCATTCGTACTCTTTCCTTCGACGCTATCATCGTTGGTGGTGGCGGCGCCGGCATGCGCGCTGCGCTGCAACTGGCCCAGGGCGGTCACAAGACTGCCGTGGTGACCAAGGTCTTCCCGACCCGTTCGCACACCGTATCCGCCCAGGGCGGCATCACCTGCGCCATCGCTTCGGCCGACCCGAACGACGATTGGCGCTGGCACATGTACGACACCGTCAAGGGCTCCGACTACATCGGTGACCAGGACGCTATCGAATACATGTGCTCCGTCGGCCCGGAAGCCGTGTTCGAACTCGAACACATGGGTCTGCCGTTCTCCCGTACCGAACAGGGTCGCATCTACCAGCGCCCGTTCGGTGGCCAGTCCAAGGACTTCGGCAAGGGTGGCCAGGCTGCCCGTACCTGCGCCGCGGCTGACCGTACTGGTCACGCCCTGCTGCACACCCTCTATCAGGCCAACCTGAAGAGCGGTACTTCCTTCCTTAATGAGTGGTACGCGGTTGACCTGGTGAAGAACCAGGACGGTCATGTGGTTGGCGTCATCGCCATCGACATCGAAACCGGCGACACCGTTTATATCCGCTCCAAGGCCGTGGTCCTGGCCACTGGCGGTGCTGGCCGTATCTACGCCTCCACCACCAACGCCCTGATCAACACCGGTGACGGCATCGGCATGGCCCTGCGCGCTGGCGTGCCGGTGCAGGACATCGAGATGTGGCAGTTCCACCCGACCGGCATCGCCGGCGCTGGTGTACTGGTCACCGAAGGCTGCCGCGGTGAAGGTGGCTACCTGATCAACGCCCATGGCGAGCGTTTCATGGAGCGTTACGCTCCGAACGCGAAAGACCTGGCCGGCCGCGACGTGGTTGCCCGCTCCATGGTTAAAGAAGTGATCGCCGGCAACGGCGTGGGCCCGAACAAGGACCACGTACTGCTGAAGCTCGACCACCTCGGCGAAGAAGTTCTGCACAGCCGCCTGCCCGGCATCTGCGAACTCTCCAAGACCTTCGCCCACGTTGACCCGGTTGTCGCTCCGATCCCGGTTATCCCGACCTGCCACTACATGATGGGCGGCGTTGCCACCAACATCCATGGCCAGGCCCTGACCATGGACGCCAACGGCAACGAGCAGATCATCGAAGGCCTGTTCGCTGTAGGCGAAGTGGCTTGCGTATCGGTACACGGCGCCAACCGCCTGGGCGGCAACTCGCTGCTCGACCTGGTTGTGTTCGGTCGTGCCACCGGTCTGCACCTGGAGAAGGCGCTCAAGGATGGTATCGAGCACCGCCAGGCTTCCGAGTCCGACCTGGAATCTGCGTTCAAGCGCCTGAACGGCGTGAACGAGCGCACCAGCGGCGAAGAAGTCGCTCCGCTCAAGCGCGAGCTGCAATCCTGCATGCAGAACTACTTCGGTGTATTCCGTACCGGCGAATACATGCAGAAAGGTATCGCTCAGCTGGCTGATCTGCGTGAGCGCATCGCCGCGGTCAAGATCAACGACAAGAGCCAGGCATTCAACACGGCGCGTATCGAAGCGCTGGAACTGCAGAACCTCCTCGAAGTGGCCGAAGCCACTGCGATTGCGGCAGAAGCCCGCAAAGAGTCCCGCGGCGCGCATGCCCGTGAAGACTTCGAGGAGCGCGATGACGAGAACTGGCTGTGCCACACCCTGTACTTCCCGGGTGAGAAGCGTGTAGCCAAGCGTGCCGTCAACTTCGCGCCGAAAACTGTTCCGGCATTCGAACCCAAGGTTCGTACTTACTAAGGGTGCCCGCCATGTTGCAAGTGAGTGTTTACCGCTACAACCCTGAGAAGGACGCTGCACCTTACATGCAGGACTTCCAGGTCGATACCGACGGCAAGGACATCATGGTCCTGGACGTGCTGGCGCTGATCAAGGAACAGGACGAGGGCTTCTCCTACCGTCGTTCCTGCCGTGAAGGCGTGTGCGGTTCCGACGGTATGAACATGAATGGCAAGAACGGCCTGGCCTGCATCACCCCCCTGTCGGCCGTTGGCCTGAAGGGCGGCAAGCTGGTCATTCGCCCGCTGCCCGGCCTGCCGGTCATCCGTGACCTGGTCGTCGACATGCGCATCTTCTACAAGCAGTACGAGAGCGTGAAGCCGTTCCTGCAGAACAAATATGCAGCGCCGGCCATCGAACGTCTGCAAAGCCCGGAAGAGCGCGAGAAGCTGGACGGTCTGTACGAGTGCATCCTGTGCGCCTGCTGCTCGACGTCCTGCCCGTCGTTCTGGTGGAACCCCGACAAGTTCCTGGGTCCCGCCGCACTGCTGCAAGCCTATCGCTTCCTGGCCGACAGCCGTGACACCGAAACTCAGGCGCGCCTGGCGAGCCTGGATGACCCGTTCAGCGTCTTCCGCTGCCGCGGGATCATGAACTGCGTGAACGTCTGCCCGAAGGGTCTGAACCCCACCAAGGCAATCGGTCACATCCGTAACATGCTGCTGCAGAGCGGCACTTGATCCGAGGGCCTCGCGCCCAAAGATCATTGCAAGAGCGACACCTGTGCCGCCGGAACATTTTCCGGCGGTACAGTCCCTAGGACCCAAGCCCACAAAGCGGGGGTCCTGTTTTGAAAACGTATATATGACCAGCAGGGGCATCCGGGCTGGTACCCGGACTATCTGCGGGGATCGGTGGCTTGAAGTCGCTGTGTATGACTTCGCGCCAGAGATTCCACAGGTGGAGTCCCCTTACCGAGGGTGACCAAGCATGCACGAAAGCGTAATGCAGCGGATGTGGAACAGTGCCCATCTATCCGGTGGAAACGCTGCCTACGTCGAAGAGCTCTACGAGCTCTACCTGCACGACCCGAACGCTGTGCCAGAAGAGTGGCGCACGTACTTCCAGAAGCTCCCCGCCGACGGCAATCCTGCCCCCGACGTCTCGCATTCCTCTATCCGTGATCATTTCGTACTCCTGGCCAAGAACCAGCGCCGCGCTGCGCCTGTTTCCGCTGGCAGCGTAAGCACCGAGCACGAGAAAAAGCAGGTTGAAGTCCTGCGTCTGATCCTGGCATATCGTCTGCGTGGACATCAGGCAGCATCGCTCGATCCGCTGGGTCTCTGGGTGCGTACCGCTCCCTCCGATCTGTCGCTCGAACACTACGGGCTCACCGCTGCAGACCTCGACACTACTTTCCGTACCGGTGAGCTCTACATCGGCAAGGAAGAAGCGACCCTGCGTGAAATCATCGATGCGCTGAAGCAGACCTACTGCAGCACCATCGGCGCCGAGTTCATGCACATCGTCGATTCCGAGCAGCGCCACTGGTTCGCCCAGCGCCTTGAAAGCGTGCGCGGCCGTCCGACGTATTCCGCCGACGCCCGTTCCCACCTGCTCGAGCGCCTGACCGCTGCCGAAGGCCTGGAAAAGTACCTGGGCACCAAGTACCCGGGCACCAAGCGCTTCGGCCTGGAAGGCGGCGAGAGCCTGATCCCGATGATCGACGAGATCATCCAGCGCTCCGGCTCCTACGGCGTCAAGGAAATCGTCATCGGCATGGCCCACCGTGGCCGTCTGAACGTCCTGGTCAACACCCTGGGCAAGAACCCGCGCGACCTCTTCGACGAGTTCGAAGGCAAGAAACTGGTCGAACTGGGCTCGGGTGACGTGAAGTACCACCAGGGCTTCTCCTCCAACGTCATGACCACCGGCGGCGAAGTCCATCTGGCCCTGGCGTTCAACCCCTCGCACCTGGAAATCGTTTCCCCGGTGGTCGAGGGCTCGGTACGCGCTCGTCAGGACCGTCGCAAAGACGGCAGCGGCGACAAGGTCGTGCCGATCTCCATCCACGGCGATGCCGCCTTCGCGGGGCAGGGCGTGGTCATGGAAACCTTCCAGATGTCGCAGACCCGTGCTTACAAGACGGGCGGCACCATCCACATCGTGATCAACAACCAGGTCGGCTTCACCACCAGCCGTCAGGACGATGCTCGTTCCACCGAGTACGCGACCGACGTGGCGAAGATGATCCAGGCGCCGATCTTCCATGTGAATGGCGACGATCCGGAAGCGGTCCTGTTCGTGACCCAGCTGGCCATCGATTACCGCATGCAGTTCAAGCGTGACGTGGTCATCGACCTGGTCTGCTACCGTCGTCGCGGCCACAACGAGGCCGACGAGCCGAGCGGCACCCAGCCGATGATGTACCAGCAGATCGCCAAGCAGCGCACCACCCGTGACCTGTATGCCGACGCGCTGATCGCCGCTGGCGTGCAGACCACCGAGCAGGCCCAGGAGAAGGTCGACGAATACCGCGACGCTCTCGACAACGGCCTGCACGTGGTGAAGAGCCTGGTGAAGGAGCCCAACAAGGAGCTCTTCGTCGACTGGCGTCCGTACATCGGCCATGCCTGGACCGCCCGTCACGACACCCGTTGCGACCTGAAGACCCTGCAGGACCTGTCCAACAAGCTGCTGGAAACCCCGGACGGCTTCGTCATGCAGCGTCAGGTACAGAAGATCTACGAAGACCGCGCCAAGATGGCTGCCGGTGGCTTCCCGATCAACTGGGGCTTCGCCGAGAACCTGGCCTACGCCACCCTGCTGTTCGAAGGTCACCCGGTCCGCATGACCGGTCAGGACGTCGGCCGCGGCACCTTCTCGCACCGCCACGCGGCGCTGCACAACCAGAAGGACGACTCGGTCTACATCCCGCTGGCCAACCTGTTCGACGGCCAGCCGCGCGTCAGCCTGTACGACTCCTACCTCTCGGAAGAAGCTGTACTGGCGTTCGAATACGGCTACGCCACCACCACCCCGGATGCACTCGTGGTGTGGGAAGCGCAGTTCGGTGACTTCGCCAACGGTGCACAGGTCGTGATCGACCAGTTCATCACCAGCGGCGAAACCAAGTGGCAACGTCTGTGTGGTCTGACCATGCTGCTGCCGCACGGTTACGAGGGCCAGGGCCCGGAGCACTCTTCCGCGCGTCTGGAACGTTACCTGCAGCTGTGCGCCGAGCAGAACATCCAGGTCTGCGTGCCGACTACTCCGGCTCAGGTCTACCACATGCTGCGTCGTCAGGTGATCCGTCCGCTGCGCAAACCGCTGATCGTGATGACTCCGAAGTCGCTGCTGCGTCACAAGCTGGCCATCTCGACCCTGGAAGATCTGGCCGACGGTTCGTTCCAGACTGTGATCAACGAGATCGACAGCCTGGATCCGAAGAAAGTCGACCGCATCGTGCTGTGCAGCGGCAAGGTCTACTACGACCTGCTGGAGAAGCGTCGTGCCGAAGGTCTCGAGAATATCGCGATCGTTCGTATCGAGCAGCTGTATCCCTTCCCGGAAGACGATCTGACCGAGGTGCTGTCGCAGTACAAGAACCTCAAGCACATCGTCTGGTGCCAGGAAGAGCCGATGAACCAGGGCGCCTGGTTCTGCTCGCAGCACCACATGCGTCGTGTCATCGCCGCGCACAAGAAAGGTCTCAACCTGGAATACGCGGGCCGCGAAGGCTCGGCAGCTCCGGCTTGCGGCTACGCTTCGATGCACGCCGAGCAGCAGGAAAAACTGCTGCAGGACGCCTTCACCGTTTAACGCCAACGCGCAGTTGATACCGAATTTAAGGAAACACACATAATGGCTATCGAAATCAAAGCCCCAACCTTCCCGGAATCGGTTGCCGACGGCACCGTCGCAACCTGGCACAAGAAGGTCGGTGAAGCCGTCAAGCGTGACGAGCTGATCGTCGACATCGAGACCGACAAGGTCGTGATCGAAGTACTGGCCGAGGCCGACGGCGTCCTGGCTGAGATCGTCAAGAACGAAGGCGACACCGTTCTTTCCAACGAACTGCTGGGCAAGCTGAGCGAAGGCGGTGCTGCCGCTGCCGCTCCGGCTGCTGCCTCGGCTCCGGCTGCCGCACCGGCTGCTGCTGCCCCGGCCGCCGCTGCCGGCGACGACAACATCCTCTCGCCGGCTGCCCGCAAGCTGGCCGAAGAGAACGGCATCGACCCGAACAGCCTGGCCGGCACCGGTAAGGGCGGTCGCGTGACCAAGGAAGACGTCGTAGCCGCCGTTGAAGCCAAGAAGAATGCCCCGGCTGCCGCTCCGGCCGCCAAGGCAGCTGCTCCGGCCGCTGCCGCTGCTCCCGTGTTCGCCGCTGGCGACCGCGTCGAGAAGCGCGTGCCGATGACCCGCCTGCGCGCCAAGGTTGCCGAGCGTCTGGTCGAAGCCCAGTCCTCCATGGCCATGCTGACTACCTTCAACGAAGTCAACATGAAGCCGATCATGGACCTGCGCAACAAGTACAAGGACCTGTTCGAGAAGAAGCACAACGGCGTTCGCCTGGGCTTCATGTCCTTCTTCGTCAAGGCCGCCACCGAAGCCCTGAAGCGCTTCCCGGGCGTCAACGCCTCGATCGACGGCAACGACATCGTCTACCACGGCTACCAGGACATCGGTGTGGCAGTTTCCAGCGACCGCGGTCTGGTCGTACCGGTTCTGCGCAACGCCGAGTTCATGAGCCTGGCCGAGATCGAGAACGGCATCGCCACCTTCGGCAAGAAAGCCAAAGACGGCAAGCTGTCCATCGAAGACATGACCGGTGGTACTTTCACCATTTCCAACGGTGGCGTATTCGGTTCCCTTCTGTCGACTCCGATCGTCAACCCGCCGCAGACCGCCATCCTCGGCATGCACAAGATCCAGGAACGCCCGATGGCCGTTAATGGCCAGGTAGTGATCCTGCCGATGATGTACCTGGCGCTGTCCTACGATCACCGCATGATCGATGGCAAGGAAGCGGTAAGCTTCCTGGTCACCATGAAGGATCTGCTGGAAGATCCGGCTCGCCTGCTGCTCGACGTCTGATACGTCAGTTCACACGACGGCCCCGTACTACACGACGGCCCCGCAAGGGGCCGTCCGCTTCACCGGAATAAGGATTGAGACATGAGCCAGAAATTCGACGTGGTTGTGATTGGTGCCGGCCCCGGCGGTTACGTAGCCGCCATCCGTGCCGCCCAACTCGGCCTGAAGACCGCTTGCATCGAGAAGTACATCGGTAAAGAGGGCAAGGTCGCTCTCGGCGGTACCTGCCTGAACGTAGGCTGCATTCCGTCCAAGGCGCTGCTGGACAGCTCCTGGAAGTACAAGGAAGCCAAAGAGAGCTTCGACGTTCACGGTATCTCCACTGGCGAAGTGAAGATGGACGTTCCGGCGATGATTGGTCGCAAGGCCAACATCGTGAAGAACCTGACCGGCGGCATCGCCACCCTGTTCAAGGCCAACGGCGTGACCTCCTTCGAAGGCCACGGCAAGGTCCTGGCCAACAAGCAGGTCGAAGTGACCGGCCTGGATGGCAAGACCCAGGTTCTGGAAGCCGACAACATCATCATCGCTTCGGGCTCCAAGCCGGTCGAAATCCCGCCGGCCCCGCTGACCGAAGACATCATCGTCGACTCCACCGGCGCCCTGGAATTCCAGAGCGTACCGAAGAAGCTCGGCGTGATCGGCGCTGGCGTCATCGGCCTGGAACTGGGTTCGGTCTGGGCTCGCCTGGGCGCTGAAGTCACCGTCCTGGAAGCCCTGGACAAATTCCTTCCGGCTGCCGACGAGCAGATCGCCAAGGAAGCCCTGAAGACCCTGACCAAGCAAGGTCTGAACATCCGCCTGGGCGCGCGCGTCACCGGTTCGGATGTGAAGAAGAAGCAGGTCACCGTGACCTTCACCGACGCCAACGGCGAGCAGAAGGAAGTCTTCGACAAGCTGATCGTGGCCGTGGGCCGTCGCCCGGTGACCACCGATCTGCTGGCTGCCGACAGCGGCGTGACCCTGGACGAGCGTGGCTTCATCTTCGTCGACGACCAGTGCAAGACCAGCGTTCCGGGCGTCTACGCCATCGGTGACGTGGTCCGCGGCGCCATGCTGGCGCACAAGGCCTCGGAAGAGGGCGTGATGGTTGCCGAGCGCATCGCCGGCCACAAGGCCCAGATGAACTACGACCTGATTCCGTCGGTGATCTACACCCACCCGGAAATCGCATGGGTCGGCAAGACCGAGCAGCAGCTCAAGGGTGAAGGCGTCGAAGTCAACGTCGGTACCTTCCCGTTCGCCGCCAGCGGCCGCGCCATGGCTGCCAACGACACCGGCGGTCTGGTCAAGGTCATCGCCGATGCCAAGACCGACCGCGTACTGGGCGTCCACGTGATCGGCCCGAGCGCCGCCGAGCTGGTTCAGCAGGGCGCGATCGGCATGGAATTCGGCACCAGTGCCGAAGACCTGGGCATGATGGTCTTCTCCCACCCGACTCTGTCCGAAGCGCTGCATGAAGCGGCCCTGGCAGTGAATGGCCACGCCATCCACATCGCCAACCGCAAGAAGCGCTAAGGAACGGGACCACGGCGGGGAGGGCGGCAGTCTTTTGCGAGGGGCTGCCGTCCATCCCGCCGGATCGTTTCTCCCCCGAGGGGGACTCGGTCACAGGTGGCGTGGTGCCACGAGCGCCGCGCCGAATGCGCAATACCCAAGACGAAAACGGTAGACAAGCATGAATCTCCACGAATATCAGGGTAAGCAGCTGTTCGCTGAGTACGGCCTGCCCGTATCCAAGGGCTTCGCCGTCGACACACCCGAAGAGGCCGCAGAAGCCTGTGAAAAGATCGGTGGTACCGAGTGGGTCGTTAAGGCCCAGGTACACGCCGGTGGCCGCGGTAAAGCGGGCGGTGTGAAGCTGGTCAAGAGCAAAGAGGACGCCAAGGCGTTCGCCGCCAACTGGCTGGGCAAGCGTCTGGTGACTTACCAGACTGACGCCAATGGCCAGCCGGTCAGCAAGATCCTGGTGGAATCCTGCACCGACATCGACAAGGAGCTGTACCTCGGCGCCGTTGTCGACCGTTCCAGCCGTCGCATCGTCTTCATGGCCTCCACCGAAGGTGGCGTGGACATCGAGAAAGTTGCGCACGAAACCCCTGAGAAGATCCTCAAGGCGACCATCGATCCGCTGGTTGGCGCGCAGCCTTACCAGGGTCGTGAGCTGGCCTTCCAGCTGGGCCTGAAGGGCGACCAGATCAAGCAGTTCACCCACATCTTCGTGGGCCTGGCCAAGCTGTTCCAGGACTACGACCTGGCGCTGCTGGAAGTGAACCCGCTGGTGATCAAGAAAGACGGCAACCTGCACTGCCTGGACGCCAAGATCAACATCGACTCCAACGCCATGTACCGTCAGCCCAAGCTGCGCGCCATGCACGACCCGTCCCAGGACGACGCTCGTGAAGCCCATGCGCAGAAGTGGGAACTGAACTACGTCGCGCTGGAAGGCAACATCGGTTGCATGGTCAACGGCGCTGGCCTGGCCATGGGTACCATGGACATCGTCAACCTGCACGGCGGCAAGCCGGCCAACTTCCTCGACGTTGGCGGCGGTGCCACCAAAGAGCGCGTGACCGAAGCGTTCAAGATCATCCTGTCCGACAGCAACGTCGCTGCCGTTCTGGTGAACATCTTCGGCGGCATCGTTCGCTGCGACATGATTGCCGAAGGCATCATCGGCGCCGTGAAAGAAGTCGGCGTGAAAATCCCGGTTGTCGTTCGTCTGGAAGGCAACAACGCCGACCTCGGCGCCAAGGTCCTGGCCGAAAGCGGTCTGAACATCATCGCGGCGACCAGCCTGACCGACGCTGCCCAGCAAGTCGTCAAGGCCGCGGAGGGTAAGTAATGAGCGTCCTGATCAATAAAGACACCAAAGTCATCTGCCAGGGCTTCACCGGCTCGCAGGGTACCTTCCACTCCGAACAAGCCATCGCCTACGGCACCAAGATGGTTGGCGGCGTGACCCCCGGCAAGGGCGGCACCACCCACCTGGGCCTGCCGGTGTTCAACACCGTCAAGGAAGCCGTGGAAGCTACCGGCGCTGACGCTTCGGTCATCTACGTTCCGGCTCCGTTCTGCAAGGACTCGATCCTGGAAGCGGCCTTCGGCGGCATCAAGCTGATCGTCTGCATCACCGAAGGCATTCCGACCATCGACATGCTGGAAGCCAAGGTCAAGTGCGACGAGCTGGGCGTACGCCTGATCGGCCCGAACTGCCCGGGCGTGATCACTCCCGGCGAGTGCAAGATCGGCATCATGCCGGGTCACATCCACCTGCCGGGCAAGGTAGGCATCGTGTCGCGTTCCGGCACCCTGACCTACGAAGCCGTGAAGCAGACCACCGACGCCGGCTTCGGCCAGTCCACCTGCGTGGGCATCGGTGGTGACCCGATCCCGGGCTCCAACTTCATCGACATCCTGAAGCTGTTCCAGGAAGACCCGAAAACCGAAGCCATCGTCATGATCGGCGAAATCGGTGGTTCGGCCGAAGAAGAAGCGGCTGCCTACATCAAGGCCAACGTGACCAAGCCGGTGGTGTCCTACATCGCTGGTGTAACCGCACCGCCCGGCAAGCGCATGGGCCACGCTGGCGCCATCATCTCCGGCGGCAAGGGCACTGCGGACGAGAAGTTCGCCGCCCTGCAGGACGCTGGCGTGAAAACCGTGCGTTCGCTGGCTGACATCGGCAAGGCCCTGGCCGAGCTGACCGGCTGGCCGGTCAAGTAAGCCCCTCGCTTACTTAACCGCCTGTCAACAGAGGCCACCTTCGGGTGGCCTCTGTCGTTATGGCGGCGTCTACAAAGTGTCGTTCAGGCGACATCGCCGATCATTGCGCGGACGATCTGACGTATGTCAGTGCAGTTCATCGGAATAGATCGTTAGGCTAGCAACTATATGAAGCGTCGCGTTCCCCACAAGGGAAGGCTCGCTCACCGTCAATTCCTACCCGGAAGCGACGGCGATTCCTGACCGGCAAGGATGTCGGGATAACCAGAATGCAGGAGCAACCGGGCCACGAGCCCATGGAAAACCTCTGCTATCGGACTTCCAAGAACAAATCACCGTACCGATGACAGCAGCATCACAGGATGCCCAGGCTCGCCCAGCGTGAGTCGGCCAATTCCGTTCGATGCGGCTTTGTCACGTCTGTATGGTGTGCGTGCCTTGGGAGACCACGAAACCGTTTCAGCACTGTGGTATTTCCCTTCATGAAAGTCTTGAAAGGCCAGGACGTCCTGGCACTTGGTTTTATGACCTTCGCGCTGTTCGTCGGCGCGGGCAACATCATCTTCCCGCCGATCGTGGGCCTGCAGTCGGGGCCGCATGTGTGGATGGCCGCGCTGGGCTTCCTGATCACCGCAGTCGGCCTGCCGGTGATCACCGTCGTCGCGCTGGCCAAGGTCGGTGGGGCGATGGACACCCTGAGCCACCCCATCGGCAAGGTCGCCGGCGGGTTGCTGGCGGCTGTCTGCTACCTGTCGGTCGGGCCGCTGTTCGCCACCCCGCGTACCGCCACCGTGTCCTTCGAAGTCGGCCTGGCGCCGCTGACCGGGGAGGGCGCGCTGCCGCTGTTCCTCTACAGCCTGGTGTACTTCGCGGTGGTACTGGTGATCTCGCTGTATCCGGGCAAGCTGCTCGATACCGTCGGCCGCTTCCTCGCGCCGCTGAAGATCATTGCCCTGGCCGCCCTGGGCATCGCCGCCTTCATGCTGCCGGCTGGTCCCATCGGCGTCGCTGAACCGGCCTACCAGGCCGCGGCGTTCTCCCAGGGCTTCGTCAATGGCTACCTGACCATGGACACCCTCGGCGCGCTGGTCTTCGGCATCGTCATCGTCAACGCGATCCGCTCCCGTGGCGTCGACTCGCCGCGGCTGATCACCCGCTACGCCATCATCGCCGGCCTGATCGCCGGGGTCGGCCTGGCGCTGGTATACATCAGCCTGTTCCGCCTGGGCTCGGGCAGCCACGACATCGCCGCCGGTGCCGCCAACGGCGCTGCCGTCCTGCACGCCTATGTACAGCACACCTTCGGCTCGCTGGGCAGCACCTTCCTCGCCGTGCTCATCGCGCTGGCCTGCCTGGTCACCGCCGTTGGCCTGACCTGCGCCTGCGCCGAGTACTTCTGCCGCATCCTGCCGCTGTCGTACCGCAGCTTGGTGGTCATCCTCGCCGGCTTCTCGCTGCTGGTATCGAACCTGGGCCTGACCAAGCTCATCCAGTTCTCGATCCCGGTGCTGACCGCCATCTACCCTCCGTGCATCGTGCTGGTGGCGCTGAGCTTCTGCGCCAGCCTGTGGCGTTCGCAGACCCGCATCGTCGCCCCGGTAATGGTGATCTCCTTCGTCTTCGGCCTCATCGATGCCCTGAAGGGCGCCAAGCTCGACGCCTGGATGCCGGCGTGGATGGAACACCTGCCGCTGGCCGAACAGGGCCTCGCCTGGCTGATCCCTTCGGTCGTGATGCTGGCCGTGATGGTGGTGATTGATCGCCTGCTGGGCAAACCTCAGGAAGCGATGGCCTGATATCCTGCCATCCACGAAAAGGCCGCCCACAAGGCGGCCTTTTTCATGCAGGTCGATTTATCCCGTTCGCTGAAGGTCAGCGGATGCCCTGGTTCCTCAGCGCCGTCGGGGTGTAGTCGACGCTGCTGGCCTTGAAGCCGAACTCCACCTGGGACTTCTCCTGGTTGGTCAGGCCGGACACCAGGTAGCGACCATTGATGAGGTCATAGATGGCCTCCACGCCCAGCCAGGGAATCTGCTTGTCGTACAGCGGTGTCATGAAGCTCTCGCCCACGCGCCAGAGGGTGCCGCGGCCGTCGTAGTGGTCGGCGAGCACGGCCTGCCAGGTGTCCTCGTCGAGGAACAGCACGCGGCGTGCATAGATGTGTCGCTCGCCGGCGCGCAGGGTGCCTTCGACCTGCCAGACGCGGTGTTTCTCGTAGCGCACCAGGTCCTGGTTGAGGTGGCCGGGTTTGACCAGGTCGTCATAGCGGTGGGTGGTGGAGTCCAGGGCGAAGCTGTTGTAGGGCACATAGATTTCCTTCTTGCCCACCAGCTTCCAGTCATAGCGGTCCGGCGCGCCGTTGAACATGTCCAGGTTGTCCGCGACACGCAGGCCATCGGAGGCCGGGTAGGGGCCGTCGTAGGCGATCTGCGGGGCGCGGCGCACGCGGCGCTGGCCAGCGTTGTAGACCCAGGCCATGCGTGGCTCGCGGACCTGGTCGAGGGTTTCGTGGACCAGCACCACATCGCCCGCCAGGCGCGCCGGCGCGGTGACCAACTGCTTGTAGTAGAAGAGGACGTTGTTGTCCTTGTCCGGGCTGTAATCGGTGAGCTGGTCGCGATAGCTGAACTGCTGCTGGAAGTAGGTGGGCGTGTAGGTGCCGCTGGCGGTGGGCGTCGCCTGCACGTGCAGACGCTGGGCGCTGCCGCCGCGGTAGCGGGTGATGTGGTTCCACAACGCCTCGACGCCGCTCTGCGGAATGGGGAAGGGAATCGCCGTCTGGAAGTCCTTCAGGCCATTGCCGCCCTCGACCAGGCTGGCATGGCGCGCATTCGCGGACACAGCTTGCAGTACCGCTGCCGGGTAGGTCGCCGAGCGATGCGCGGGATAGACGTTGAGGTGGTAATCCGGGTAGCGCTGCAGCATCGCCTGCTGGCCCGGCGTGAGGTTCGCCGCGTACTGCGCCATATTCTTCGCGGTGATGGTGAACAGCGGTTTTTCCGCGGCGAAGGGGTCGCTCAGGCGGCCGTCAGCGCCGCGACTGCCTGCGTTGGCTGGCAGGCCGCCGTCCCAGGCGGGAATGCTGCCGTCGGCATTGCCGGCGCGCTCCGCACCCAGGGGCGTGAGGGTGTTGCCCAGTTTCGCCGCTTCCGTTTCGGGAACGGCAGCCTGGAGGTTGAAGGGCAGGGCCAGGAACAGCAGTGAAGCGCACGCAAGTTTCTTGTTCATCGGTTTTTCTCCGCTTAGAACGACACGCCAAAGCTCAGGGCAAGGAAGTCCCGGTCGGTATTCACGTTGTACTTACCGCCGAAGAAGTTGGTGTAGGAAAGGCTCATGTTGTAGGTGTTGAGGTAGGTGCCATCGACGCCGATGCTGATCGCCCGCGCGCCCTGGTTGAAGCCCGGCTCCGGGGCGTAGCCGTGGACGTCGTGGGACCAGGCCAGGTTGGGTCGCACCGTGGCGCCGTCGATGAGGTCGGCGTATTCCCAGATCGCCCGCGTCTGGTAGCCCCAGGCGGTGCTGGTGACGAAGCCGGAGTCGTTGCAGTACTGCGGCGTGACGCTGTTGCCGGTGCACAGGCTGTTGTCGGGGTACAACGCGCCCTGGCCGAACACCGGGCTGCGGCCGTAGCGCAGCTCGTCGTCGCCGCCCAGGCCGCCGACGTGGGTGACGCCGATCTCGCCGATCAGGGTCAGGCGGTCGGCGCCCATCACCTGGTCGAAGAAGTGCGTGGCGGTGACCTGCGCCTGGGTCACTTCCTTGCGCCGGTAACCCTTGAGGACCGCGTCGTTGGCCGGTGCCGGCGCATCGCCGTAGACCGGTGTGAGCGCCGGTATGCCCAGGGTCGAGGTGACCAGGTCGACCGGGTTGATCTGCACCGGCATGTTCGGCCGGTAGCTGATCTCGCCGGCCAGGGTGGTGCCGGTGGGCAGGCTGGTGCTGAAGCTCAGCCCGTAGAGCTGGATGTCCTCGGGGTAGTCGGCGAAGTACTGCGCGCTGCCCAGCCGATAGGCCTGGGTCAGTTGCTGGCCGGCGCTGCTGCCGATCACCGCGCCGCAGAGCGCGTCGGGAATGCCGAGGTTGCCACACAGTTGCGGGGCGAAGCCCAGGTCGGCGGCGTGCGGGCCGCTGCGCAGGCTGAGGTAGGGCTGGCGGCTGTGGTAGTTGATGAAGTAGCCGGCGAATTCGCTGTCCAGTTCCGGGGCGAACCAGCGCAGCGCCGCGCCCCACTGGCCGTCGTCGCGCGCTTCGTTGTCCTTGCCGCGAGGGATGACGATGCCTTCGTCGGTCAGGTTGATTCCGGCCGGCGCCAGGGCCTGTACCGCCAGCGGGTTCTGATTGATTACCGGGCCGGCGGCGAGACCGTTGCAGCCGTCGGCCATCACGTCGGTGGTGGAGAAGAAGGTGCCGCAGTTGTCGATCACCGTCTTCTGCCACTGCAACTGGTAGAAGGCCTCGGCGGACAGGTGCTCGCTGAAGTTCTGCGAGACGTAGAACATGTTCACCGGGATCAGGCCTTCCTTGATCTCCGAGCCGGGCCGGCGGAAGGCGGCGACGTCGATCGGGTTGATGGCGTTGATGCCGCCCTGGATGAAGGTGCTCTCGCCCCAGCTCACCACCTGCTTGCCCAGGCGCACGGTGCCGGGCAGGTCGCCGATGCTGTAGTTGTGGTAGAGGAAGGCATCGAGGAACTCGGCGCCCGACGCCTTGGCGCCTTCCTCGCGGCCGTTGTCATCGATGTCCTTGAAGTGCAGGTGCTCGTCCTTGAGCTTGAAGTCGTACCAGTACTTGCCGCGGAGGAAGGCGCCGGAGTCGCCGTATTTGAGCTCCAGGTCGTGGATGCCCTTGAACACCTTGGAGAAGGTGTCGCCCTCGCGGAAGTTGCGCTTGCCGTCATCCGAGCTGTGGCTGTGCAGCAGTGCGGCGTCGGCGTTGCGCATGGCCCAGCTGGCGCCGACTGACAGGCTGGAGTCGAACTGCCCTTCGATCTCGCCAAGGGAGAAGGTGTAGGCTTGCGCGCCGTTACCGAAGAGGGCCAGGCCGATGGCGGCGGGTAGCGCAAGCTTGTGCAAGGCGGGTGATCTGCGGTTCATCTGAAACGACCTCTTGTTGTTGTTCTGTCGTCTGCCGGCCCTTTTTCGGGCGCAGCGGCTCCCCGCTGGCCCGCGGTCTGCGGGCCAGTTGATGAAGGTGGTGAGGTGGAGGCGCTAGAGGCTCAGGTCGAGGGCGTCCTCCCCGAGCGTGATCTCACCCGAATACTCATCGGCCATGCCGCTGACGAACATGCGTCGGGCGAGGAAGTTGTCCGGGGCGGGAATCAGGTGGGTAAGCAGCAGGTGGCGCACCCCGGCACGCTGGGCCATGCGCGCCAGCTCCAGGGTGTCGGCGTGGTAGTCGAGCACGCGCACGGCCTGCGCGCCGCGATCCGGCTGCCCGGTGCGTTCCAGCGCGGCGGCGCCTTCGCGGACCAGATGGGCGTTGATCGCCTCGTGCACCACCAGGTCGGCATCGCGCATGGCCTGGAGATAGCGCTCGCTGACGCGGGTGTCGCCGCTGATGAACAGCTTCTTGCCCTGGTAGTGCAGTACGTAGCCGTAGGCCGGTTCCACCGGGTGGTGATCGACACGGTAGGCGTCGATGGTCACCCCGCCTTGGTCATAGACACGCACCGACTCCAGCCCCTCGACGATCTCCACCCGGCGCGGCTCGGCGAACGCCAGCTGCTGGTTGGTCGGCGGCAGGGCGTGGGCGCTGCGGTAACCGGCGTCCTGGGCGTAGGCCATGGCCAGACCTTCGACGACCTGCTCGACGCCGGGCGGGCCGTAGACCAGGAAGGGCGTCTGCCGGCCGTAGATCCAGCTGTGGTTGATCAGCGCGCCGAGGCCATTGAAATGGTCGGAATGCCAGTGGGTGATGAACACCTGGTTCAGCGCCTGCACCGGCACGTGATTGGTCTCCAGGTTGCGCATGGCGTTTTCGCCGGCATCGAAGAGGAACAGTCGACCGCCGGCAGCCACCAGGGTGCAGGCCTGGCCACGGGTAGCGTTGACCTGCGGCGTGCCGGTGCCGCAGAGGATGACGCGGATGGCGTTGCCGCCCTGGATCAGGGACTGGTCGGTGTGGTCCTTGACCATCGTATCCAGGGCCGCGTGCTGGATGCGTTCGCAGCCGGGCAGGGCGAGGACGAGCAGCAGAGCAAGGGCTCGGGGCAGTCGGGGGCGCATGGCACTTCCTTCGTTTTATTGTTGTTTCGGGTGCGAGCGAGGCGGTGGTGCGATTGGTCTCAGCCGTGCCAGTCCACCGCGAAGCTGTAGCGGCCCAGCGCGCGGGCCAGTTCATCGCGTCCGGTGCCGGCGCGAACCTGCGCCACCAGCCCGCGACGGGCGTCCTGCACCACCTCCACGGCGATGCCGGCCAGACCCTGGTTGTCCGCTTCCTGGTGGATCACCCGAGCGATCTCGCGTTGCTGCAATGCGGGCTTGAAAATCTTGCCCACCGGCGTGACCGGCAGGGCGTCGAGAATCTCGATGCGCTTGGGCACCGCGGCGCGTTCGCTGATCCGCTGGTTGGCGAAGTCCAGCAGCGCGGCGCTGTCGGTACGCTGGCCGGCGGCGAGCTGCACGTAGGCCACGGGAATCTCGCCGGCATGCGGATCGGGGCTGCCCACCGCGGCTACCAGAGCAACTGCCGGGTGCGCCTGCAGTGCCTCCTCGATCTGCTTCGGGTCGATGTTGTGGCCACCGCGGATGATCAGTTCCTTCTTGCGCCCGGTGAGCCAGAAGTAGCCCTGGGCGTCCTGTCGCCCGAGGTCGCCGGTGTTCAGCCAGCGCTGTCCGCCGATGTCGATCCACAGGCCCTTGTTGTGGCTGTCGTCGAGGTAGCCGAGGAAGACGTTCGGGCCGTGGATGGCGATCACCCCGACTTCGTCGGCTTCGGCGTCGCGCAGATAGTCGCCGTGGTCATCGAGGATCACCGCACGCATGCCCTGGTAGGCCAGGCGCAGCCCGATGGAGCCGATCGGGCGCTCGCCGTCGGGCGGGTTGCTCGACGAGACGCAGGCGCCTTCGGTCAGGCCGTAGCCTTCGAGGATACGCACGCCTACCACGCGCTCGAACTCGCGGAACAGTTCCACCGGCATAGGCGCGGCGCCGCACAGCGCGTACTGCAGGCTGGACAGGTCATGGTTGGCGACCGGTTGTTGCAGGAGTGCCGAATAGACGGTTGGCACGCCGGAGAAGAAGTTGATGCCAAAGTGCTGGACCATCGCCCAGAACGCCGGAATCACCCCCTCGCCGCGATAGCCCTGGGGCGTGCCGATGATTACCCGGTCGCCATGGGTCCAGGGCATCAGCCCGGTCACCAGCTGGCCGTTGACGTGGAACAGCGGCAGCCCGCAGAAGATTACCTGGCCGCTCTGGCGTGGCTGCATGTTGGCGGCCATGGCCCAGGCGTTGAAGACTTCCGAGCCGTGGCTGCGCTTGGCGATCTTCGGCAGACCGGTGGTGCCTCCGGTGCAGAAATAGGAAGAGGGCTCCTCCGCGCGGATCACCCGGCCGCTGCTGAGCTGCTTGCCATTCTCGCGGCGCATCAGGCGGCGCAGGTCGTGGATGCGCAGGCGCGGGTGGCGAGCGCGTTCGCGCCGGGCCATCCAGCGCAGCGCGAGAGACGCCACGCTGCCGACGTAGGGCGCCATGCTCACCCAGAGCACATCGCGCACCCCGGGCAAGCTGTCGAGTTGGCTGGCCAGTTTGGGCCACAGGTCGCTGCCGGGTGTCGGCGCCAGGGTCACTACCAGCCGAGCATTGGCGGCACGCAGCAGGTCGCCGATCTGCGCGGCTTCCAGCAGCGGGTTGATCGCCAGGACGATGCCTGCGGCCTCGCCGCCCCAAATGACGAAATGGGTCTCCGGCAGGTTCGGCAGGAGGAAGGCGACCACGTCCTTCGGCCCGACGCCAAGCCGATGGAAGGCGTTGGCGGCGCGGGTGATGTCGGCGAACAGCTCGGCGTAGGTCCAGTCGTGGGTACGGCGGAAATCCTTTGCTTCGAGGAAGAAGCTCAGCGCCGTTGCCTGGCCGTGCTGCGCGGTGCAGCGACGCAGGGCCTCATAGGTGCTGGCGGGCAGTTCGCGACGGGACAGCGGTACGCTCTCCAGTGCCTGGATGTCGGCGAGGGTCTGCACGGCCATCAGGCTTGCTCCACCACACGGTTGCGCTGCACGCCCAGGTCGATCACGCCGTCGGCGCTACGGATGCTGGCTTCGACCAGATCGCCGGCCTTGAGGTACTGGCTACGCCCCGCCTGCGTCTTGAGGAAGGCTTTCCACTTGATGTGCTCGGGTAGCAGCGCGGCGATGCGCTGCTTGGCTGGCGAGGGGACCGACAGTGCGCAACCGGCCGGCGTGCCGGTGGCGATCAGGTCGCCGGCGGCGAAGTCCTGCACGCCGGACAGCTCACTCAGAGTCTCCGCCGGGCCGTGCACGAGGTTGGCGGTGCTGTCGCTCTGGCGCACTTCGCCGTTGACCGTCAGGCGCAGCTGCAGATCCTTCAGGTAACGCATGTCGTTCTTCTGCAGCAGGCACAGGTACGGGCCGACCGGGCCGAAGGTGCGGAAGCTCTTGCCCTTGTAGAACTGCATCTGCGGGATCTGGATATCCCGCGCCGAGTAGTCATTGACGATGACCACGCCAGCGATGAACTCGTGCAGGTTGGCGTCGCTCACCGCGACCTTGCCAGTGATCTCGCGGCGCAGCACCAGGCCCAGTTCGATCTCGTAGTCGAGGAAGCGCACCTGGCGCGGTTTGATCAGGTCGCTGTCGGCAGCGACGATGCAGCTCTGCGCCTTGGTGAAGATCATGTTGAAGTGCTTGGCGTCAGGGTCCATGCCCGACTCGATCATGTGCTGGCGGTAGTTGGCGCCCTGGCAGACGAACTGCTGGTCGCGGGTGATCGGCGATAGCAGCTTCACCGCATCCAGCGCCAGTTCGTCGCCGCGCAGCTCACTCAATTCCTCGATCTGCATCTGACGGATCAGCTCGCCGGTGCTGACGTAGCGGTCGGGCAGGGGGCTGATGCGTCCCTGGCGCAGCACGCCCCAGCGGGTTTCGTTCTGGTGTTCGAAGCGGACAAGGTGCACGGGCATGGGGGCGACTCCTGGTACTGCTGTGGGCCGCGTCGGGGCGGCGATTGTTGTTGTGCTGTTTGTTGTGCCGCGGGGCTAGCCGAACATCCGCGCCAGGGTGATCAGCTTGCGCAGCGTCAGGTCCGGGCTGTGCCGCAGGTTGTGCAGCAGGATGCGCAGCTTCTGCAGGTTCATCGCCGGCTTGGTGAAGCTCTTGGGCATGCGCTGGCCCCACTGCGACATGGCTTCGGGGCTGACGCCGTGCAGTCCGGTGGGACGCTCGGCGGTGAACAGGTCGCCGTCGCAGTAGTGCTCGTGCTTGTCGCCCCAGGGGTCCTGCCAGTAATCGAAGATCTGGCTGCCGAGGATGTGCCGGCCGATACCCCAGGCATGCTTCCAGCCGCGTTCGCGCAGCACCCGCTGACCCATGCCGACGGCGTCGGCATCCACTACTTCGTAGGCGCTGTGGCTGTAGGCCGCCATGAAGCCCTGGGCCAGTGCCAGGGTGTGGTGGTCGGCGGGTGTGTCGCCCAGGTCCAGGCGCAGGAAGGCTACCGCCGGGGAGCCATCGGGCAGCACCTGCACGTCGCTGGGAATCAGGCCGAAATGCTCGGTGTACCAGCCGGCGGTGGCCTGGTAGTCGGCCACTTCGAGCACCACGTGGCCGAGCTTGATGATGTCCGGCGGCGCCACGGGCGGGCGCTGGGTGGCGTTGATCCGCGGTGCGTCGTCGACCTGGTTCAGCGGCAGGGCCGCCCGGTGCGCCAGTTGGCTGGCCGGCTGCTGGCCGTGGATCGCCTCGACGACGAAGCCGGAAGGGTCGTTCAGGCTGACGGACTCGCCGCCACCGGGAGTACTGAGCTTCTGGATCGGCGAGGCGCCCGGCAGGCGTGCCAGCCGTTGCAGGTCCTCGCGCGATTCCACGACCAGGCCGAAGCCGACGAAGCGCGCCTGTGCCGCCTGTTGCACCCGATAGCAGTAGGGCGCCGGGCCGGTGCCGCGCAGATAGAGACAGTCGGCATCGCGGCGCGCCAGGGTCAGGCCGAAGTCGCCAAGAAAGCGTTCGGCCTGCTCCAGGTCCGGGCGCTCGAAGATCAGGTGCGCCAGCGCGCGGGCCTTCACCGTCGGCTGCGGATGGCGCGCCGGCTGCGGCGTTGCCAGGGAAGTAGAGGAGTGCTGACGGCTCATGTTTGTTGTTCTCCGTGGCTTTCGTCAGGCAAGGCTTCGCCATCGCCCCTGAAAAGGAGCGTTGGCAGGTTCGGCTGGATCAGTCCGCTGGCGGTAGCACCGGCAGCTCACCGGTGGACAGGCTGTGTGCTTCCTCCGGCGCCACGCCGAGCGCGCGCAGGGTTAGTTCTGCGGCATCGCTGCCAGCCTGGCGCCACGTGCGGTGGCCCTCCAGGACCAGAAAGATGGAGCTGAGCACGGACCCGGCAATCATCGAGATCACCGACGGCAGCTGCTCCTGGCGGAAGCTGTAGCGGCCGTTGGCGAGCCCGCTGAGCAGGTCGGCGGTGGGTGGCCCGAACCACATGCCGCGCAGCGATTCCTCGCTCATCGAGAAGCGGCTGATGAAGGCGCCCCAGTGCGGTTCCTCGTGGGCCCGGCGGACGAAGAAGCGCATGCCGTTGGCCAGGCGCAGGGCCGGGTCCGAGGTCTCGCCGAAGCTCTTCACCACGCGCTGGTGCATCTCCGCCGCCAGGTGGCTGGCCACGTGCTGGAAGAGGTCGTCGATCGACTGCAGGTTGTTGTAGATGGTGCCCCGGGCCACACCGGCCTCCTGCGCCAGATCGCTGATGTTCACCTGGCTGGCGCCCTTCTCGGCGAACAGGCGCAGGGCGGCCTGATGGATGCGGCGTTGTACGGGGTTGAGGGTTTCCATGAAGAAATGGCTCCAAGGTCAAGCTTGGAGCGATTGAACACTTGCGTTCAAAATAAGTCAACAGGGTCCATTGGTCGTCATTTTTCCTGCTTTCTCCTCGGTTTCTTCCGACTTCCGGACCTTTCCAGTACCGCGGCGGTGCTCTGGAAAGGCTCTGGCCGGCGGGTTTGGTTAGGCAATTCGAATCAAAATTGATCTCCAGTTGACTAAATTGAACACTAGTGTTCAAAATGATTCGGCGATGTCTTCCCCTGGAGCAAGCAATGCAACAGTCCACAACAACAACGACAACTTGTGACGTGATCATCGTCGGCCTCGGCCCCACCGGGGCGGTACTGGCCAACCTGCTGGGCCGCTATGGCTGGTCGGTGATCGGCCTGGAGCGCGACGAGGACCTTTACTATGCCCCGCGTGCCGTGCACTTCGACGACGAGATCATGCGCATCTTCCAGTCCGCTGGCCTGGCCGACGACATCGGCCGCACCAGCGAGTCGTTCACCGACATGGAAATCATCCTGCGCCCCGGTCGCAAGCCGGTGACCCGCTCGCGCATCGGCAGCCAGGACCGCCGCTACGGCCATCCCGGCGCCTGGTGGTTCCACCAGCCGACCCTGGAACGGCATTTCCACGACGGGCTCAAGCGCTACCCCAACGTCACTCCGGTGTATGGCTGCCGAGTCACCGGCGTCGAGCAGGATGCCGAAGGCGTGCGCGCCACCGCCGTACAGCGCGACGGCAGCGAGCGGGTGTTCCAGGGCCGCTACCTGATCGGCTGCGATGGCGGCAAGAGCTTCGTCCGCCGCGAGGCCGGGCTGCGCCTGGAGTCAGCGGATTTCGACGAGGCCTGGGTGGTCGTCGATACCAAGACGCGCTCCGGCGAGAAGGATGCGTTGCTGCCGGCCAACCACTCGCAGGTGTGCAACCCGGCGCAGCCGGTGACTTACGTGCCGATGGCCGGCCCGTACTACGAATGGCAGTTCATGGTCACCGGCGGCAAGTCCGAGCGCGAGGCCACTGATCCCTACCTGGTGCGCCAGCAGCTGCGCGACTTCGTCGACCTCGACAAGATCGAGATCACCCGCATCGCCTACTACAAGTTCCACGGCCTGTGGGCCAACGACTGGCGCAACGGCCGGATCATCCTGGCTGGCGACTCGGCTCACCAGATGCCGCCGTTCCTCGGCCAGGGCATGTGCTCGGGCGTGCGCGATGCCAGCAGCCTGTGCTGGCGGCTGGACATGGTGCTGCGCGGGGCCGCGCAGGAGAAACTGTTCGACGACTACGAGGCCGAGCGCTCGGCCCACGTGCGCGAAATCATCAACGGCGCGATGTTCCTCGGCAACGTCATCCAGACCCGCCACCGCGGCGTGGCCTTCCTGCGCGACTGGCTGCTGTTCCGCATCGCCGGCATGCTGCCGTTCGCCAACAAGGCGTTCAACGAGCGCGCCAACCGCAAGAAGCCGCTGGCTGCCGGCTTCTGCGGCTGGGGGCATCGGCTGTCGGGCCACCTCGCGCTGCAGCCGAAGGTGTTGCGGGAGGAGGAGGGCGAGCGGGTGCTGCTCGACGAGGCGCTCGGCCACGGCTTCGCCTTGCTCGCCCGGCGAGGTTGCCTGGACACCCAGCGCGCCCTGCTGGAGCGGCTGGCGCAACAGGTGGAGCTGCGCCTGCTGGAGTTCGCCGAAGACCCGACCAGCCCGGTGCTGGGCGACCCCACCGGCGCGCTGCAGGACTGGTTCGACGAAGCCGACATGGACTTCGTGCTGATCCGCCCCGACCGCTACGTCTTCGACGCCGGCCGTGCCGACCAGTTGGGTCGTGTCGCCGAGCGCTTCCTCGCCGGTCTGGCACTGGTCCGGCACAGCAACCAACCCCAAGGAGTGGCGGCATGATCGACACGCCCGTTCTCATCAGCGGCGCCGGTCCGGTCGGCCTGACCCTGGCGCTCAACCTCAGCCGCCTGGGCATTCGCTCGGTGCTGCTCAACGATCGCCGGGAGACCACCACGCATCCCAAGCTGGACGTGGTGAACTGCCGCTCGATGGAAATCTTCCGCCAGTTGGGCCTGGCCGAGCGCATCCGCGCGGCCGGCAACCCGGTCGACGCCAACCAGTACTCGGCAATGGCGGCGTCGGCCAACGGGCCGTTCTACAGCGTGATGGCGGACCGTCACCTCATTTACCAGCCGGTCAGCCAGGCCGAACAGGCCATCCGCGCCTGCCGCGACGGCAGCCTGCCGCTGGAGTCGATGCAGCGAATCGCGCAGATGCACCTGGAGCCGGTGCTGATGGCCGAGGTGCAAGCTGACCCGAACATCGAGCTGCGCATGGGCTGGCGCCTGTACGGCTTCGAGCAGGGCTCTACCGGCGTGGTGGCGATGGCCCACGAAGTGGATAGCGGCGAGGCGCAGCAGTTCTTCGCCCAGTACCTGATCGGCTGCGACGGCCCCAACAGCCGCGTGCGCAACTTCCTCAACATCGATTACGACGGCACCCGCGACCTGGTCGGCGAGCTGTTCATCATCCACCTGCGCTCCGACGAGATCGCTGGATTGTTTCCGAACAACCAGCCTTACTGGCACACCTGGCTGACCCGGCCGGGTTTTGCCGGGCTGCTGGTATCGCCGGATGCCAGCCGCAACGACTACGTGCTGCACCGGCCCTTTGCGCCGCGCCCCGGCGAGTCGCTGGAGAGCGTGGTGGACGCTGCCCTCGGCACCCGGCTGCGCTATGAGATCGTCCAGTCCGGCCCGTGGCGCCCGCAGTTCCTGGTAGCCCGTTCGTTCGGCCGGCAGCGTGTATTCATTGCCGGCGACGCTACCCACCAGTTCATGCCCACCGGCGGACTGGGGATGAACACCGGCGTGGCCGAGGCGCACAACCTGGCGTGGAAGCTCGCGGCCTGCCTGGCCGGCTGGGGTGGCCCGCGCCTGCTGGAGAGCTACGAGGCGGAGCGCCTGCCCGTTGCCCGGCGCAACCGCGACCACGTGAAGAAATGCGCGGCAGCGACCTTCGAGGCGCAGATGCGCCGCGACGACGCGCTACTCGCCCAGGGGCCGGCCGGTGAGGCGGCGCGAGAGGCTGCCGGGCGCGAGTTCGAACGCAAGGTGTCGCGGCTCTACGAGTCGCTGGGCGTGGAGATCGGCTATCGCTATCACGGCTCTCCGGCGATCGAAGCAGACACCGCGAGTGAGCCGGCCTACGAGGAGATTCGCTACACCCCCACCACCTGGTCCGGCGCGCGCCTGCCCAGCGCGTTCCGCGAGGATGGCATGGCGGTCTTCGACCAGTTGGCCCTGGGCGGCTATACCCTGCTGGCCTTCGATGTGGACGCCGAGAGTTGCGCACCGCTGCAGGAGGCCGCCGAGGAATGCCGCGTGCCGCTGAGCGTTCTGCCGATTCACGAGAAGTACCTGGCCAGCCTGTACGAACGGCGCTTCGTGCTGGTACGCCCGGACCAGCATGTGTGCTGGCGTGGCGACAGCCTGCCGGTCGATTGCTATTCGCTGTTCAACCGTCTGCGCGGAGCCCGCTGACCATGAGCCTGTTCATCGATTCGCTGAAACTGCGCCTGCTCCTGCTGGCGTCCATCCCGCTGCTGCGCCGGGCCGAACGCCGCTCGGCGCGCCTGCGCGAGCTGCTCCACGAGGACTCGTTCGTGCTGCAGATTCGCACCGGTGATGGCGTCGGCGGTTATTTCCAACTGCGCGGCGGGGTGCTCAGCCTGCACCGTGGCGAGCACCGCAGGCCGGACTTCATCCAGCACTGGCAACGCAGCGCGGACGCGCTGCGGGTGATGCTCAGCCGCGACGAGACCGACATGCTGCGCGCCGTCGAAGGCGGGCAGTGCCAGTTGCAGGGGCGCTTCGCGGTGGCCCTGTGGTTCAACGAAGCCATGAAGATCGCCCGGGCTGCCTAGCCCCTCACGGATCACACAAGGACAACAAGAATGACGATCCAACAAGGTCGAATCGACGTGCACCATCACATCATCCCGCCGGCCTTCGTCGAGGTCATGGCGAAAAACGGCCTGGACATGGTCGCCGGCGCGCCGCTGCCGAAATGGTCGCCGCAGAAGTCCATCGAGGTGATGGACCTCAACGGCATCCAGACCGCCATTACCTCGCTGTCGGCGCCGGGCGTGCATTTCGGCGGAGGAGTGGAGCAGGCCCGCGAGCTGGCGATGCGCTGCAACGACTTCGCCGCGCAGATGCGGGCCGATCATCCGGGGCGCTTCGGCAACTTCGCCGTGCTGCCCACTCCCTTCACCGAAGCCGCCTGTCGCGAGGCCATCCGCGCACTGGACGAGCTGAAGGCCGAAGGCGTGGTGCTGCTGGGCAGCACCGATGGGGTGTTCCTTGGCGACGAGCGTTTCGACGAGCTGATGGCCGAACTGGACCGCCGCGCGGCCATCGTCTTCGTCCACCCGAACATGCACGAAAGCAGCGAGAAGCTGGGCATAGCCGCGCCGGGTTTCCTCGTCGAGTTCCTCTGCGACACCACCCGTGCGGCAGTGAACCTGATCCTCACCGGCACCCTGGAGAAGTACCCGCGCATCCGCTGGATCCTCGCACACGGCGGCGGCTTCCTGCCCTACGTGGCCTGGCGCGTGTCCCTTGCCAATGCCCTGCCGCAGTTCCAGGACAAGGCCCCGCAGGGGGTGATGACCTACCTCAAGCGCTTCTACTTCGACACCGCGCTGTCGCCGTCGCGTTACTCCATGGCGGCGCTCAAGGAGCTGGTGGAGCCCTCGCAGATTCTCTTCGGCAGCGACTTCCCCTTCGCGCCGGCGCCGGTCACCACCCTGACCTGCCAGACCCTGGAGCAGAACACCCTGTGGTCGGGTGCGCAGCGCTACGGGATCAACCGGGGGCACGCGCTGAGCCTGTTCCCGCAGTACCGCGATGCCCGCGAGCAGGTGGTGGCGGCGCCGATCTACAGCGGCGAGTCGTTCGCCAGCCGGATCAAGCGCAGTCTCACCCGTCCGCTGGGCGCCTACGTCGAGCGGGTGCGCAGCCGTTGAGCCAGGTCCCAGTGATTAACGGAGAAGCGATCCCATGAGCACCCTGTTCGAACCGTTGCGCCTGCCCAACGGGCAGGTGATCCGCAATCGCATCGCCAAGGCGGCGATGGAAGAAAACCTCGCCGATGCCGACCACGCGCCTGGCGAAACGCTGCTGCGCCTTTACCAGCGGTGGGCCGAAGGCGGGGCCGGGCTGATCATCACCGGCAACGTGATGGTCGACCGCCGCGCGCTGACCGGCCCGGCCGGCGTGGTGCTGGAGGACGACCGTCTGCTGCCGCGCTTCAGACGCTGGGCCGAGGTCTGTCGCAGCCAGGGCGCGCAGGCCTGGATGCAGGTCAACCATCCGGGCCGCCAACTGATGGCCGACCTTGGCCAGCAAGCCCTCGGGCCATCGGCTATCGCCGTGGACATTCCCGGTTTGAAGGGCGTCTTCGCGCAGCCGCGTGCCTTGTCCGGCGCGGAAATCGACGGGCTGATCCAGCGCTACCTGAACACCGCTCTGCTGGCCGAGAGCGCCGGGTTCACTGGCGTGCAGGTACATGCCGCGCATGGCTACCTGTTCAGCCAGTTCCTCTCTCCGCTGAGCAATCAGCGCAAGGACGACTGGGGCGGTAGCCTGGAGAACCGCGCGCGTATCCTGTTGCGCACGGTGGAGGCGATCCGCGAGCGGGTGGCTCCGGAATTCTGCGTGGCGGTGAAGCTCAACTCCGCCGATTTCCAGCGCGGCGGTTTCGAGGCGCGGGACGCCGAGGCCGTGGTGCGTCTGCTCAACGAGCGCGGCGTGGACCTGGTCGAGCTGTCCGGCGGCAGCTACGAAAGCCCGGCGATGCAGGGGCAGACTCGCGACGGCAGCACACTGGCGCGGGAGGCCTACTTCCTCGAGTTCGCCGAGCGTATCGCCGCGACGGCACGCATGCCGCTGATGGTCACCGGTGGCATTCGCAGGCGCGAGGTCGCCGAACGCGCCCTGCAGGGCCCGGTGGCGATGGTGGGGATGGCCACGGCCCTGGCAGTCGATCCCACGCTGCCACGGCGCTGGCAGGCCGGCGAGGGCGCACAGGTCGAACCGATAGTCGTGGCGTGGAAGAACAAGGCCTTCGCCGCCGTGGCGACCCAGTCGGTGGTGAAGAAGCAACTGACGCTGCTCAGCCAGGGCCGCCCGACCAATCCGCGCACCTCGCCACTGCTGGCGCTGATCGGCAACCAGCTGAAGCTGCGCAAGCTGTCGCGTCGCTACCGGCTCTGGGTCGCTCAGGCCTGAGTCGCGTTCAGTCGCCCTGCGGCAAGGGCAGGGCGGCTAGCTTCGCCGCCCTGGCGGGAGTGGCGCCGAGAGCGCGCAGGACCATCTCGCTGAGCAGGATGTCCTGACCCTCCGGCGCCCGGCCCTCGAGGCTGGCGCGGATGGCTCCGGTGGCGCAGGCAAGCACCAGGTCCAGGGCGACATCTTCGTTCTCGTAGTTGAAGACGCCTTCGGCCTGCCCGCCGCGCAGGTCGTCGCGAACATGCCCGGCCAGCGTCGAATGCATGGCCTGGTCGTAATGGATCACCCGCAACAGCGCGCTGGCCCATTGCGGGTCGGCCTGTGCGTGCAGGACGAACATGCGCACGCCGATGGCCAGCCGTCGGGCACCGCTGGAAATGCCGGCGCTGAGCTGGGTGATGGTCTCGGAGAAGTCGCCGGCCAGCGAGATGCCCACGGCCTCGGCCAGCTCCTCGCGGGTCTTGAAGTAGTTGTAGATGGTGCCGGTGGAGACCTGTGCCTCGGCGGCCAGGTCCTGGAACACCGTGGCCGCGATGTCCTGCCGGGCGAACACCCGCAGCGCCGCATCGAGCAGTCCCTGGCGGGTGCGGGCGCGCTTCTTGTGGCCGCGGGTGAGGGGTTCGCTGTGGTCTTCGCGGGGCTGGCGGTCGGTCATGGCGATCATTCGTCTGCGGGGCTGCGGCGATGATACGGGATGCCCATGGCCAACCGGTACCCGCTCATGCCCGCAGCAGCGCCTGGCAATGGCGCAGCAACTCGGCGGCCTGCTCGGGCCGGCCCTGATGCATGATGATGCGGTCCGGGCGCACCACCACCAGCGCCGGATCAGGCCAGGGCGCGAGCAGTGATCCGTCGAGGGTTTCGGCAAGATCCACGCGGCTATCGTCGCGGGCATGGACGATCTGCAGGAAGCTGCCTCCCAGTTCCAGCCATTGCTGCTGTTGCGCAGCGTCGAGCCACTGGCGCGGGTCGGTGCCCAGGCCGACCAGTTGCAGGCGATCGCCCAGCAACTGGTCACTCAGGCAGATGCGTCCGGCGTTGCGCACCCAGCCCTGGGGGAACAGCCCGCCGCTGACCGGTCGCGCCTGCCGCGGGCTGCGCACGAACAGGCCGCGGCGGAAGCGGTGCTTGGGCTTGATGTCCAGCTCCTCGAAGTGCCGCCGCGCCGCCGGGATCAGCCGCAGTGTCTTCATCAGGCCGTGGATCAGGGCGGCGGCCAGGGCATTGCCGGGCATGACCAGGCGACCCATGAGCTTGGCCAGGTCGATCATCTCCCGCGCGTGGGGCTGGCGCTCCTGATCGTAGCTGTCGAGTATCCGCGGCGAGGCGCGTTCCTGGAGTACCCAGGAGAGCTTCCAGGCCAGGTTGGCCACGTCGCGCAAGCCGGCCACCAGCCCCTGGCCGACGAAGGGTGGAGTGATGTGCGCGGCATCGCCGACGAGGAAAACCCGACCCTGCTGGAAGCGTTCGCAGCAGCGGGCGTGGAAGCGATAGACCGCCTGGCGCTCGATGGTCAGGTGCTGCGGCTCGATCCAGGGCGCCAGCAGGCTGCGGATGCGCTCCTGGTCTTCCATTTCGTCGCGGGTTTCGCCGGGGCGGAGCATGAACTCCCAGCGCTCGCGGCCGCCGGGGGCGGGCATGTGCGGTGTCGGCCGGCGGTGGTCGCAGAGGAATTCGACGTGGTCGATGGCCTTTCCCTGGCGTGAGCCGGCATCGACGATCAGCCAGTCCTCGGAATAGCTCTGGCCGTTGAATTCCTGGCCGATCAACCCGCGTACCCGCGAGCTTGCGCCGTCCGCGCCGACCAAATAGCGGCAACGTACATGGTGCTGCACGCCGGCTCCGTCAAGCAGGGTGGCGCTGACGCCGCAGTCGTTCTGGGTGAACTCCTGCAATTCCAGGCCTCCCCGGCAGCGCAGATTCTCGTAGTGCCGGGCCTGTCGGCGCATCGCCTGTTCGAGGTCCGGTTGGTAGAAGGTCACCAGTTTGTGGTGGCCGTCGATGCGGCCGCTGGTGTTGGCCTGGCCGAACTGGCCGACGATGGGGCAGTGCATCTTCACCTGGGGGATGACCACGGTTTCGAACGCGTCTTCCCCCAGCCCGGCGAGCTGGAGGATGCGCAGCGCTTCGTTGTCCAGGGCGATGGCGCGCGGCATGGGCAGGATGTCATGGGCCTTGTCGATCACCAGGGCGTCCACGCCATAGCGGCCGAGCAGGGCAGCCAGCGTCGCGCCGACCGGGCCATTGCCGATCACCAGGACATCGACCGATTCGGGAAGGAGCTCATTGTTGTTATGCATTGGGAGATCCGCAGCCAGAAGTGGGCCCGGATTCTTGCTGATCCGGGTGAGGCGGAATCTAACAAAAATGACGAGTACGTCAATATTGGCTTTTTATTCAGAAATTCTTCCGATCTGATCGGGTCCCTGGACAGGCAATGTCGATGGCGGGGCGCAGCGGAAGAGGGCGTTGCCCTGGGAAGCGGAAATCGTGTCTTGAGGGTAGGATCTGGCGTCTATCGGCTGCGTACTGACTTCATCCCGTCTCGAATCGCAAGGAAATCCATGACCGACGTCGTCGACCTGTTCGACATCCAGTATTTCTGGAACCTGCTCGCCATCCTCTGGTTCCTCTTCTGCTGGATCGGCTACACCCGCTATGCCAAGACCAAGGCCCGCGACACCGCGTGCCTGGCCAGCGTGCTGCACCTCTACCGCCAGGACTGGATGCGCCGCGTGCTGCTGCGTGACAACCGTGTGGCGGACGCCAGCGTGATCGGCAACCTGGAGCGCAACGCCTCGTTCTTCGCCTCCAGCACCCTGATCATCCTGGCCGGCATCCTTACCCTGCTGGGCTCCGCCGAGCGCACGATCTCCGTGCTGGCCGACCTGCCCTTTGTCACGGCGCCAACCCGTGGCCTGTCGGAGTTGAAGCTGCTGTGCCTGGCGGTGGTGTTCGTCTACGCCTTCTTCACCTTCAGCTGGTGCATGCGCCAGTACAACTTCGCGGCGGTGCTGATCGGCTCCGCGCCCATGGTGGGGGAGCGCAACGTCGGCGAGCTGGAGCGCAAGTCCTTCGCCGAGCGGGCGGCGCGCGTGGTATCGCTGGCGGCGCACCAGTTCAACCAGGGGCTGCGGACCTATTACTTTGCCCTGGCCATGCTCGCCTGGTTCATCAACCCGTGGATCTTCATGCTGGTGACGGCGGGCGTGGTGGGCGTGCTGTACCAGCGCGAATTCCACTCCAGCGTGCTCCACGTGATGGTTTACACGCCGACGCTGCAGGGCGACGCGCCACGGGACAATGACATTCCCCCCAGCGGTTGACCGGCAAACGACAGAAACGACAAGGCCCGCATAGTGCGGGCCTTGTTTTGTGCGGCAAAAGCGCTGTTATTGCTGCTTCTGCTCGCCGGCGGGCTCCTGCGGCGCGGTGGCCGGGGCAGCCGGAGCAGCCGGGGCGGCTTCAGGTGCCGGCGGGGTGGTCGGCGCCGGAGTTGCCGGCTGCTCGGTCGCGGCGGGTGCGGCCGGCGCTTTCGGCTCTTCTTTCTTGTCGCAGGCGGCAAGGCCGAGACCGGCAACGATCAGCAGAGCGAAGGGAAGGGTTTTTTTCATGCGGAGCCTCCATGTGCGGCTTTCCTGGTGTTAGCCCTTTGAACAGAGGTTGTGTGAATTAGTTCAACGAATATTCCGCAGGCCCTGTAATCCATCACTGCAGGAGTGACAACGCACGGGGTATGATGCGGCCCCGTGCAGTCAATCGGTCGACCCCTCCCATGTCCGAAAACCCACTCCTGGAGCGTGCCCAACGCTTCCTGTCGGCGCTGCGCCACTGCCAGTTGCTGGGCATCAGCGCACACGCGGCGGATGCTTCCGGCCTGACCCTGCGGCTTCCCTACAGCGAGGCCATCGTCGGCAATCCGGAGACTGGCGTGATCCACGGCGGCGCCATCACCACGCTGATGGACACCACCTGCGGCATCTCCACCGTCTGCGTGCTGCCGCAATTCGAGATATGCCCGACCCTGGACCTGCGCATCGACTACATGCACCCGGCGCAGCCGCACAAGGACGTCTACGGATTCGCCGAGTGCTACCGGGTCACCCCGAACATCATCTTTACCCGCGGCTACGCCTACCAGGACGACCCCTCGGAGCCCATCGCCCACGTAGTCGGCACCTTCATGCGCATGGGCAAGGCGGTGTCCGCCGGCGCCGTGAAGCGTGACGTCGAGGGGGGCCAGGGATGAGCGCGGTGAACATCGAGGCGATGGTGCGTGCGGCGCACGAGAGCAAGAACTACGACCCGCTGCTGGACATGATTCCCTACGCCAGGCTGCTGGGCATCCGCTGCCTGCGCCTGGGCGACGACGCGATCTTCCACCTGCCGGCCAACCCGGACAACATCGGCAACCCGACGCTGCCGGCCCTGCATGGCGGGGTGATCGCCGGCTTCATGGAGCAATCGGCGCTGCTGCACCTGCTGATGTTCATGGGCATCCCGCACATGCCCAAGATCATCGACTTCTCCATCGATTACCTGCGCGCCGGGCACTTCCGCGATACCTACGCGCAGTGCCAGGTCTGGCGCCAGGGCCGGCGCGTGGCCAACGTCGCCATCACCGCCTGGCAGACCACCCGCACCGAGCCCATCGCCACCGCCCGCGCGCACTTCAAGGTCGACGGCGCCTGAATGGACACGCTGCTGATCCTGCTCGGCCTGCTGCTGATCCTCGCCGGGTACGTCTGGCTCATCGCCCGCGCCTTCGAGCGCAGCCTGTTCTGGGGGCTTGCCAGCCTGCTGCCGCCGCTGGCAGTGCTGTTTGTGCTGATTCACTGGCGCCACGCGCGCAGTGCCGTCGCTCTCGGTGGGCTGGGCTGCATTCCGCTGGTGGTCGGCCTGACCCTGCTGGCCAGCCACGACAGCGCGCGCCTGGAGGCCATTCTGCGCCTCGAATGGCTCAAGCCTGAACCGGTCGTGCAGCCTGAACTGGCCATCGACCTGCGTGGCGAGCTCAATGGCAAGCCGTTCGTGCCCGAGCAGGCCGAGTTCATCGACGGCGTGCTCAGCCTGCGCGAAGGGCAGGATTTCTATGCCCATCGCGAAGTCCAGGTGCGCCTGGCGGCGCCGGTCAGCGGCCCGCTCCGGCTGGATGTGCTGCCCGACGACAAGGGCCGCCTGCCGGAAATCGAAGTCAGTTGGCTCGCCCCGGGCCAGGACCTGCCCGAGGCGGTGCGCCTGCAACGCGGCTACAGCCTGCACCTGGACCTGACGCCCAAGGCCCCCAACCGCATGGAAGGCGTCTTCCACCTGGTGCTGCCGGCCGAGATGCGCACCACGCTGTCCGGCACCATCGAAGTCTTCACCGACCGCCTGCGCTACATAGGCGGTGAGGTGGACACCCGCTTCGACTCCCGCGACACCCTGCGCCACGTCCTGCAGGACTACCTGCAGCGCCGCTTTGCCCGGCGTGACGTCGCCATCAGTCGGATACCGACCCTGGATCCCCAGCGGGCTTCCCAGGAGGTCCCGTTGACCGTCGAGATGGACGGGCAGGCGCAGGATCTGCAAGTGAAGCTGGAGAAGAGCCCGACGCGCGGCTGGGGTGTGCACGGTGACCACTATCCGCGATTGAAGGCGGCCAGCGTCTCCGCAGCACCGGTTCCTGCGCCTGCCCCGGCGGCAACGAGCGCCTCGGTGCCGCCGGCGGCGGAAAGCGGTCGCCTGGCGCTGGAGCGGTTGCAGGCCAACCCGCAGCGCTACATCAATCGCAGCATGCGCGTGACCACCGAGCGCGGGCGTACCGCCGAGGGCGTCTTCGTCGGCCTGAATGCCGACGGCCGTGTTGTCATTCGTCGGGTCATCGATGGGCCGGGCGAGGCCAGCTACACGCTGCGCCCCAGCGAAATCACCGATATCGAGTTGCCGGCGCACTGACCCTCGGCCGGCGCTCTGCCATCGCAGCACCAGGGATTTTTCGCCAACCCCTTGAATTGGTTCGGGAAGCCCCCATCTCGCTGACATCGGCCGCATGACGCGGCATTTGTCATCCTCGGAGCGAGAAACAATGAGCGCGGAGACTCAAAAAGAAACACTGGGCTTCCAGACCGAAGTGAAGCAGCTGCTTCACCTGATGATTCATTCCCTGTATTCGAACAAGGAAATCTTCCTTCGCGAACTGATTTCCAACGCCTCCGACGCCGCCGACAAGCTGCGTTTCGAAGCCCTGGCCAAGCCGGAGCTGCTCGAAGGCGGCGCCGAGCTGAAGATCCGTGTGAGCTTCGACAAGGACGCCAAGACCGTCACCCTCGAAGACAACGGCATCGGCATGAGCCGCGAGGAGGTCATCGCGCACCTGGGCACCATCGCCAAGTCCGGCACCGCCGACTTCCTGAAGAACCTTTCGGGTGACCAGAAGAAGGATTCCCACCTGATCGGCCAGTTCGGCGTTGGCTTCTACAGCGCCTTCATCGTTGCCGACAAGGTGGACGTGTTCACCCGTCGCGCCGGTGCCCCGGCCAGCGAGGGCGTGCACTGGTCGTCCAAAGGCGAGGGCGAGTTCGATGTGGCGAGCATCGACAAGGCCGAACGCGGCACCCGCATCGTCCTGCACCTCAAGGACGGTGAAGACGAGTTCGCCGACGGCTGGCGCCTGCGCAACATCGTCAAGAAGTACTCCGACCACATCGCGCTGCCCATCGAGCTGCCGAAAGAGGCTGCTGGCGAAGACGCCCCGGCTGAGACCGAGTGGGAAGTGGTCAACCGCGCCAGCGCCCTCTGGACTCGTCCGCGCACCGAGGTGAAGGACGAGGAATACCAGGAGTTCTACAAGCACATCGCCCATGACTTCGAGAACCCGCTGACCTGGAGCCACAACAAGGTCGAGGGCAAGCTCGAGTACACCTCGCTGCTCTACGTCCCGGCCCGCGCGCCGTTCGACCTGTACCACCGCGAGGCCCCGCGCGGCCTGAAGCTGTACGTGCAGCGCGTGTTCATCATGGACCAGGCCGACCAGTTCCTGCCGCTGTACCTGCGCTTCATCAAGGGTGTGGTGGACTCCAACGACCTGTCGCTGAACGTCTCCCGCGAGATCCTGCAGTCCGGCCCCATCGTCGACTCGATGAAGTCCGCGCTGACCAAGCGCTCCCTGGACATGCTGGAGAAGCTGGCGAGCAACGACGCCGAAGCCTACAAGGGCTTCTGGAAGAACTTCGGCCAGGTGCTGAAGGAAGGCCCGGCCGAGGACTTCGCCAACAAGGACAAGATCGCCGGCCTGCTGCGCTTTTCTTCCACCAGCGACGAGAGCGGCGAGCAGAGCGTTTCCCTGGCCGACTACATCGGTCGCCTGAAGGAAGGCCAGGACAAGATCTACTACCTCACCGGCGAGAGCTTCGCCCAGGTGAAGAACAGCCCGCACCTGGAAGTCTTCCGCAAGAAAGGCATCGAAGTGCTGCTGCTCACCGACCGCATCGACGAGTGGCTGATGAGCTACCTGCCCGAGTTCGATGGCAAGCAGTTGGTCGACGTCGCCCGTGGCGACCTGGACCTGGGCAGCCTGGACTCCGACGAGGACAAGAAGGCCCAGGAAGAGATCGCCAAGGCCAAAGAGGGCCTGGCAGAACGCCTGAAAGCCGCGCTGGGCGATGAAGTCGCCGAGGTCCGCGTGTCCCACCGCCTGACCGATTCGCCGGCGATCCTCGCCATCGGCGAACAGGACCTGGGCCTGCAGATGCGCCAGATCCTCGAGGCCAGCGGGCAGAAGGTGCCGGAAGCCAAGCCGATCTTCGAGTTCAACCCGGCCCACCCGCTGATCGAGAAACTCGACGCGGAAGCCGACGAAGAGCGCTTCGGCGAGCTGACCCACATCCTCTTCGACCAGGCCGCCCTGGCCGCGGGGGACAGCCTGAAGGACCCGGCCGCCTACGTGCGCCGCCTGAACAAGCTGCTGGTGGAGCTTTCCGCCTAACCCTCTGCGAGGGTTGGAACAGACGCCACGATTTCAGTGCTGGAATCGTGGCGTTTTTCATTGCGCAGGACTGTCAAGGACCGCTGCAAGGATATGCCGATGCAGGCCATCAAACGCTCGGCATGCTGACTCGGCGCAAGCACGAAATGCTGCGCCCCCAAGGAAGAATGGAATGACGCAACCTGTCGCAAGAACTACCGGGGCCTTCGAAGGCTTCGATCTTGAAGGCTTCTGGGACGATGGCGACTACTCGCTCAGCCACTACACCGAGCCAGCCCCCAGCGACGAACTGATTGCGCAGATCGAGGCGGAGTGCGGCTACCGCTTGCCGGATGCCTATGTGGAGCTGGCGCGCCTGCGCAATGGCGGTGCTGTCGAGCGCTGTTGCTATCCGATGGATGAGCCGACCGGCTGGGCCGAGGATCACATCGCGATCACTGGCCTCTACGCCATCGGGCGCACCGCTACCTATTCGCTGTGCGGTGATCTCGGCTCGGCCTTCATGCGCGCCGAATGGGGCTATCCCGACATCGGTATCGGTATCGCCAACACTCCCAGCGCCGGGCACGAGATGATCATGCTCGACTACCGCCAGTGCGGGCCGCAGGGGGAGCCACGGGTAGTGCATGTCGATCAGGAAGCCGACTTTGCGATTACCGAGGTCGCGCCGGACTTCGCGACCTTCATCCGCGGGTTGGTCAGCGAGGATGAGTTCAACGATGACGCCGAAACCCTCGAAGCCGACCTGGCCACGGTGCAGCGCGGCACGCTGTCGCCCATTCTGCGCCGCGCGCTGGAAGCAGCGGCGACGGAGCTGCCCGATGGCGAGCTGCGAATCCGCCGCCTGGCCGAGCGGATCGTCCGCGCCAAGGGCTTCTTCGCCCTGCATGCCGACGCGGATTCGCATTTGATGTACGACGCGATGTTCTGGCTGTTCTCCCATCTCAAGCTCGCCGAGTCGTACGAAGACTTCCATGACTGCTCCCGGGAGCAGAGCGACTACCGGCGCCCCTGCTACACCCTGATGCTGACCACCAGCTATGTGGCCGACCCCTACGGATTCTGCACCGGCGGTTATGCCCCTGGCTTCCTCAGTGACTGGTGGGAGGCACGGCTCGCCGCCGGCAGCATCGTTCGCGTCGAGGGTGGCTACCGCTTCGCGGCGGACTACGCGGCCAGGTTGGTTCGTACCCTGGCGGCGATAGACGAACCGTCAATACAGGTCAGCGCCAGCGGAGAGTGAGGATGCCCCCGAAGCAGAAGTTCGACTGGAAGGCCCTGGAAAACGTCGCCGTGGACCATGTGGTGAATGCAGTGCGCAAGATTCGCCGTGACCATCCGGACGAGACCGTCTACGGCGCGATGTTCCACGAGTTCTACGGCGACGGCTCGGTGCTCTATTGGCCGATGGTGACGGTCGCTACGGAAGAGGTCCTGGCCCAGGTGGCCGCAGACTACGACGACGATGGCGAGGACCTGCGCTGGTCCGGCCCGGACCTGAGCCAGCACGCCGAGGACCATGGTTTCGAGCCGGGCGACGAGCAGGATCAATGGGCGACGCAGTGTGCCGAGTTCGCGCAAGCCACGGCCAAGGGCAGCTTCAGCGCCTGGGAGGCGGTCTATGACCGCTTCCTGCACTGTTTCCCCCGTGCGGCCAAACGGGCCCGTGCTCAGTTGCTCAAGGAGGGCCTGGTCGACAGGCACTTCATCGCCGTCGCCACCGATGAAGCGGGCGACCTGGTGCCGCTCAGCCTGACCCGCGCGCAGTTGCTGCGGCACTTCCCGATGTACGACGAGGCCGAGCGCGAACGTGCGCGCATCGCGGCGTTGCCGCTGGCGGAACAGGTCGCCGACGTGGTGCCGCAAGCCGTGCGGGCGGTTGCGCCCGGACCGCTGCTCGGCGAGTACGACGCCCTCGTCCGCGCCCTGGGCGAAGCCGCCGTACCGGCGCTGCTCGACGTCGTCGCCGGGCGTAGTACCGGCGAAGCGTGGCAGGCGAGCATGCTGCTGGCCGAGATCAACCACTCGACGCCCGACGTCATCAGTACGCTGGAAACCGCCCTGTGCAGCGCGGCTTCCAGTGAAAGCGAGCGTGCCTGGGCCGCCTCAGCCCTGGCACGGCTCGACCGCATGGACCTGATTGGCGCGCATCTGAACGGCTTGCCCGCCGAAGTGGCCGCGCGTGGGCTCAGCGCTCCCTACCGCTCCTTCCGCGATCGTGGCAAGCACCAGCCCCTGGACTACCGCCCGCTCGAAGCGGTGCTGGAGCAGCACCCGGCTATTGCGCCAGCAGTCGCCGAGGCTTTGGCGCCTGGCTGTGGCTTCTGCACGCTGCAAGCCGACGAAGTGGTGGCGGCGCAACGGGGGCTGACCTCGAAGTGGGCCTTCATCCGCGAGCATGCCCGCGATGTGCTGGAGGAGTTCGAACAGCAGTGATGCTCACCAGACCAACGCGACAAGCCCTGGAACTTCAACGCACACGGGAAGAATCAACATGGGAATCCAGGCCGTCTATCTGAGCGTGGATGACGCCGCGCTCAAGCGCCTCGGTGAAGCGCCGGCTGAAGAGTTGCTCGATCTGGTCGAAGCGCTCGAGGAAGCAGAATGCCCGCAAGTCGGGCTGGACAAGCTGTGGGATGGCCTGCACTTCCTGCTCACCGGCGTGTCGGCCAGTTCGCCGATCGAAGGCAACCCGCTCAGCGAAGCGGTGGTCGGCGTGCAGGTCTTCGATTGCGACGATTTCATTGCCTGCACAAGGAGCGAGGAACTGCCGGCTATCGTCGCTGCGCTCGATACGGTGTCGATCGATGAAGCGCTGGCCGCCGCGGATTTTGCCAGGTTCCGCAAGGCCAAACTCTACCCGAAGATCTGGACGGACGATCCTTCGCAGCTCAAGGCTGAACTGGAAGAAGCCTTCCGGGAACTGCGCGACTTCTATCATGTCTGCGCCACTGAGCAGCGACATGTGCTGGTCAGCATCTACTGAAGGGGCGGGCGCAGCCGAGGCCTTGCACTGTGCCTCCTGCTGCCGCTTGCCCTGAAACAATCACCCACCGAACCCGAGATAGTCGAGTAGGCTTGTTCCCGGTTCGATAGGCATCCCCGGCATTTACCAGAGGACTACCCCGATGAGTCAGATCAGCGTGCAACCCGTCGCCTACAGCGTCGATGGCCAGGCCTTCGAAGGCCAGTTGGTATTCGATGCTTCCAGCACTGCGCCGCGTCCCGGCCTGCTGATGGCGCCGAACTGGATGGGCGTCAGCCAGGGCGCCCTGGACACCGCCCGCAAGGTCGCCGAGCGCGGCTACGTGGTGCTGGTGGCCGACCTCTACGGCAAGGATGTACGTCCCAACGGCCCGGACCAGGCTCTCGCCGCCATGATGCCGCTGAAGAACGACCGCTCGCTGTTGCGCCAACGCATGCAGGGCTCGCTCAAGGCGCTGCTGGAGCAGGCCGGCAAGGCGCCGCTGGACACCGCGAAGCTGGCCACCTTCGGCTTCTGCTTCGGCGGCTGCTGCTCCCTGGAACTGGCCCGCGATGGCGCTCCGGTGGCCGCCGCCGTTTCCTTCCACGGCACCCTGGACACGCCGAACCCGGCGGACGCGAAGAACATCAAGGGCGCGGTGCTGGTCCTCGACGGCGCCATCGACCCGCTGGTGCCGCGCGAGCAGCTGGGCGAGTTCGCCAGGGAAATGACCGCCGCCAATGTCGACTGGGCCCTGACCAGCTACGGCGGCGCCGCGCACTCCTTCACCGACCCGCACGCGCAGGTACCGGGCAAGATGCAGTACGACGCCAAGGTGGCGCGTCGCGCCTTCGCTGCGATGTTCGACCTGCTGGACGAACGCTTCGGCGCCTGACCGGGTCGGGGGAGGGCAGCGAGCGGCTCCCCCGTGCGGGATTCAACGCAGCTTGGCCACCTTGAACTCCAGGTCCGGCCAGGCTGGCAGGCCGGCGAAGTCCTCCCGCAGATAGCGCGCCAGCGCGATGATCTGCTCATTGTTCAGGCTGTTGCGGAAGGCCGGCATGTAGCCCAGCTCCGGCCGCGCCGGGTGGCCGATGCCGTCCAGGATCACCCGCAGCAGATTGTCCGGCGTGGCCGCATGCAGGTTGTTGCTCACCGCCAGCGATGGCCGCACGCCATTGAGCTTCGGGCTGTCGCCGTCATGGTGGCAGGCCATGCAGGCGCCATTGAATATCCGACCACCGCTGCCACTGACGGGCTGCAGCGTGCCGTAGGTGCGCTGCTCCAGTTCGACGGCCCGTTGCTCCGGTGAGAAGTCGCCGGTTTGCTCCGGGAGGAAGGTCGCAAGATAGCGCGCCATGGCTTGCAAGTCGGCGTCCGGTTGCTGCGTGAGCCCGGCGGCTACCGGCGCCATCGGGCCGGCGGCGGCTCCGTGGTAGCGCGAGAAACCGTTGCGCAGGTAGTCGTACAGCGTCGCCTGGGTCCAAGGGATGGCGGGTTTGCTGCCACCGTTGAGCGGCGGAACCTGCCAGCCGTCCACCGTTGCGCCGGCGAAGCGATCCTTGCCGGTGCGCTCGGCGCCCAGCGCGTTGCGTGGCGTGTGACAGGCGCTGCAATGACCCAGCCCTTCCACCAGATAGGCGCCACGATTCCACGCGGCATCGCGATGCGGCTGCGGCTGGAAGACGCCCTTGTCGAAGAACAGGAAGTTCCAGCCCGCCATGATCCGGCGCTGGTTGTAGGGGAAGGGCAGGCGGTCGTCCGGCGTATCCGCTACGACGGCCGGGCGGGTCATCAGGTAGGCGTACAGGTCGCGCAGGTCTTCGTCTCCGACGCGGGTGAACGCGGTATAGGGGAAGGCCGGGTAGAGGTAGTCGCCCTCGCGCGAAATGCCTTCGCGCATCGCCCGCTTGAAGGCTTCGAAGGACCAGACGCCGATACCGGTCTCGCGATCCGGAGTGAGGTTGGAGGTGTAGAGCGTGCCGAAGGGCGTCACCATGGCGCGACCACCGGTCAGTGGCGCGCCGCCGTCACGGGTGTGGCACACCGCGCAGTCGCCGAGGGCAGCCAACTGCTGCCCGCGGGCGATGGCTTCGGCGCTGAAGCTTTGGGCAGCCGGCGGGTCGATCGGAGCGATGCTCGGTTTCCCGGTGGCGATCATTCCCGTCACGACGAGTGCAGCCAGCCCGCCGATAATGGCCAGAGAGGTCTTGTTCATGACGCTTGTTTCTCCTGCAGCGCGGCGCGAACCCGCTCGGGCGTGAACGGTGGACGGGTGAAACGCACGCCGGTGGCGTCGTACAGGGCATTGGCGATGGCTGCGGCGCTGGGCACCGAGGTGGACTCGCCGGCCCCCAGCGGCGGGGTGCCGGGGCGGTCGAGCAGGAGCGCGGTGATCTTCGGCACCTGCGGGAACCCGAGGATCGGATAGCCGCCCCATTCCAGGCTGGTGACCCCGCTGCGGTCGAACGTCGAGTACTCCATCAGTGCCCGGCTGGTCGCCTGGATCACGTTGCCGTGGACCTGATGGCGCACGCCGTCGGGGTTGACCATCTGCCCGCAGTCCTGCGCGACGTGGACGTCGGTTACGCGGACGGCGCCAGTGTGCGGTTCGACCTCGACGTCGACGATCCAGGCGGCCCAGGCCGAACCGAACCCCGGGAAGTCGCTGTGGAAGTACCGCGCATAGGCGAAGCCGCGGCCGACCAGCAGATTGCCCTGGCGCGCCTGCGGGTTGGGTGAGGCGCGCGGCTGCCAGTGGGCGGACGCAGCCAGTGCCCTGATCAACGTGACCGCGCGCTCATCGTGCAGGTAGCGCAGGCGGAACTCGATGGGGTCGGCGCCGGCCATCTGTGCCAGTTCGTCGATATAGGACTCGTGGGCGAAGACGTTGGGCAATGCCGACACCCCGCGCATCCACGACGCCCGGACAATGGGCGCGGCGTCGTTGCAGACCACGCGCATGTGCGGGTAGGCATACTGCGGCACGGCGGTGCGGTCGCCCATCCGCGTCACCTGGGGCTTGGCGTCCACCTTCGAGGTGAGCAGCAGCGCGAGGTTGATGCCGTTGTTGGAGGGGTAGCAGGTGGCGAAGTCGTAGGCGGCCACGTTGCCGTCCTTGTCCAGCCCGCCACGGACTTCGATCAGCTGCGCCGAGCCCTTGGGTTCCCAGCCGTGTTCCTGTTCGCGCATCAATTGCACACGCACCGGGCGGCCGACAGCCAGGGCGAGCAGGGCGGCGTCGGCGGACACGTCATCGGCGCAGTTGCGCCCGTAGCAGCCGGAGGCTTCCATCCTGATGACTTCGACCTGCTCGGGTTGCATGCCCAGCAGCGTTATCAGGTCGGCGCGCAGGTCGTGGGGATTCTGGCTGCCGGACCAGACCTTCATCACGCCGTCCTCGAGGTTCGCCAACGCGCAGGACGGGCCGATGGAAGCATGCTGCTGGTAGGGCCAGACGTAGGTGCGCTGCAGCGGACGGTCGACCTGCCTGAGCACGGCATCCATCTGCGCGTCGTCCTGCAGCATGCGTGGCTGCTTGGGGTGCTCGCGGAGGGTCTTTTCCAGGTCGTCGAGGCCCAGCGGCGGCAGGTCGCTCCAGCTTTTCCAGCGGACCTTCAGCGCCCGAGCGATGCGGATCGCCTGCTCTTCGCGCTCGGCCACCACGCCGATGAAGTCCCCGATCACCACCAGGCGGACGAAGCCGGGCAACCGGGCCACGGATTGCTCATCGACTTCCAGCCGGCTCCGGCCCAGGGGCGCGTTGACGTCAGCCCCGGTGTAGGGCGGGCGCACCACGCGGCCGTGGAGCATTCCCGGCAGGCGCATGTCGTGCACGTAGGTCAGCCCCCCGGTGACCTTGGCCGGGATATCCAGGCGCGGTACCGAATGGCCGACCACCCGGTATTCGCTGTGTGCTTTGAGCGGCGCGCTGGCGTCGATCTTCAGCTCGAAGCGCTGCCCTTGCAGCAGCTCGCCATAGCCGATACGGCGCGCCGGTTTACGTTTGACGAAGATGGCGCCGTCAGCGCAGTCGAGCTGGCGGATGTCGGTCCTCAGGACCTGTGCCGCGCGTTGCATCAGGAATTCCCGTGCTTCGGCCGCCGCGCGCCGCAGAGGAATGGCGCTGACCTGGATGCTCGAGCTGGCGATGGTCGGCCCCTGGTCGGGGGTGTAGCGCGTATCGCCCAGCAGCAGGGTCACCTGATGGATATCGACATTCAGCTCTTCCGCGACGATCTGGCTCAGGGCGGTGCGGATGCCGGTGCCCAGATCGACATGGCCGCAGGCCGCGGTGATGGTGCCGTTGGCGGCGATGGCGATGAAACTGTCGACCTGATCGAGCGGCAGCGTGGCGTCAGTGCCCTGTGCGAGCGACAGGCGTGGCAGCTGGACGCTGACCAGCAGCACGCCGCCGGCCTTGAGGAAGTTGCGGCGGCTGAGCGGGGTCATGCGGGGCTCCCCTGTCCGTCGTCACCGCCGCGGCCGGCGGCCCTTCGCACGGCGTTGAGGATTTCAATATGGGTGCCGCAGCGGCACAGGTTGTAGGCCAGTTCCTGACGAATCTCATCGTCGCTGGGCTTGGGGTTGCGCGCGAGCAGCGCGGCGCTGGTCATGACCATGCCGTTGGTGCAGTAGCCGCACTGCGCGGCCTGCTCGTCGATGAAGGCCTGCTGCACCGGATGCGGGGACTCCAGCGTGCCGAGGCCTTCCAGGGTAGTGACCTGGCGCCCCTGGGCGGCAGAGACTGGCGTGATGCAGGAGCGGGTGGCGACGCCATCGAGGTGGACGGTGCAGGCGCCGCACTCGCCCAGGCCGCAGCCGAACTTGGGGCCGTTGAGCTGCAGGTCGTTGCGCAGGACGTACAGCAGGGGCGTATCGGCTGCCACGGCGAGCTGTCGGGGCTGGCCGTTGACGACCAGCGAGAGGGGATCAGCCATGGGGTGGGCTCCTTCCTGAGAGTGTCGTGCCCGACACCTGGCGTCGGCCGGGCATAGGGAAAAGGAAGGAAGTCTTCGGGAGCAGCCTGACGCCAGCTAGAGCGCGCAGGCCGAAAGGGCTGTAGGAATCAGGTGATAGGGGCGCAGGTACTGCGCCCCGTCAGGGATCAGCGTCAGGCGTTGCCGGCGGGAGCCGTGGAGGCCTGGTCGGCGCGATAGCCGCGTGCGCCGAACCAGACGATGTACAGGTAGCACACCAGCGGTACGGCGAACGAAGGCAGCAGGCCGATACGGTCGGCGAAGAAGGCCTGCACCAGCGGCATCACGGCGCCGCCGACGATGGCCATGCAGAGCAGGCCGGAACCCTTGCTGGTGAGGTTGCCCAGGCCTTCCAGGGCGAGGGAGAAGATGGTCGGGAACATGATCGAGTTGAACAGGCCGATCAGGATCAGCGCCCACATCGCCACGTGCCCGCCGATGCTCAGCGCGATGCCGATCAGCACGGCGATGGCCACGGCGTTGAAGGCCAGCAGGCGGTTCGGCGCGATGGCGCGCATCAGTGCGCTGCCGATGAAGCGGCCGACCATGGCGCCACCCCAGTAGAACGACAGGTACTTGCCGGCCTGGTCCGCCGGCAGCCCGGCGATATCCGGCTGGCCCATCAGGCTGACCAGGTAGCTGCCGATGGACACCTCGGCGCCGACGTAACAGAAGATCGCGATGACCCCGAAGACCAGGTGGCGGTGGGCGAAGATCGACTGGCGCCCGGCCACGCCGTCGGTGGGCTCGCCGTGGTGGATCTTGGGCAGGCGGAACAGGGCGATCAGCACGGCGATGGCGAACAGCAGGCCGGCCAGCACCAGGTAGGGGGTCTTCACCGAGTCCGCTTCGCTGGCGGCGGAGCTGCCGATCTGCGAGGCGGCGCCGGCGCCGATGGCGAGAATGGTCACCGAGCCCACCAGCGGGCCGACCGTGGTGCCCAGCGAGTTGAAGGCCTGGGTCAGGTTCAGCCGGCTGGCGGCGGTGGCTGCCGGACCGAGTATGTTCACGTAGGGGTTGGCCGCGACCTGCAGCAGGGTGATGCCCGAGGCGAGGATGAACAGCGCGGCGAGGAAGAACGGGTAGGACTGCGCGCCGGCCGCCGGGTAGAACAGCAGGCAGCCGATGCCGGCGGTGGCCAGGCCGACGATGATGCCGCTCTTGTAGCCGACCTTCTCCACCAGTCGCCCGGCGGGGAAGGACATGATGAAGTAAGCGCCGAAGAAGCAGAACTGCACCAGCGAGGCCTCAACGTAGGACAGGGTGAAGACTGCCTTGAGGTGCGGCACGAGGATGTCGTTCAGCGAAGTGATCAGGCCCCACATGAAGAACAGCAGGGTCAGCACGGTGAGGGCGCTGGTGTGGCGGTTGGCGGTCGACTGGTCCATCACGGACTCCTTGGGCCAGAAGTAGCGGGCTTGCCGTCGGCAAGGGTTCGGGGCGCGCGATGGTGCGGCAAGCCGCTGCGCAAGTCCTCAGGCATTCGCCGGTTCTGGCTGCGTGGCGGCGATTTCTGATCGGCGTCTCTGTATGGCTAGCGCGGCAGTTCGATGCGTTCCTGCTCGCCCGGCACCGTCGGCCAGTCACGGGCGGCCCAGCGGGCGCGGGCGCTGTCGATCTGATCGGGGTCGCTGGCGACGAAGTTCCAGTTCATCCGCCGGGGCCCGTCCAGCGCGTCGCCACCGATCATCACGGCGTGGCAGTCGCCACAGGCGGAAAGGGTGAAAGTCTCGCCTTCCGGCAGCACGATCAACTGGTGCAGCGGCAGCGATTCGTCGTCCAGCAGCGCTTCGCCTTCGATCAGGTATAGCGCGCGCTCGGGATGTTCGTCCGGGATCGCCAGGGTCGCGCCGGCGCTGAGTTGCAGGTCGGCGTAGAGCGTCTTCGAACGCACCGGCACCGGCGACTCCAGGCAGAAGCCGGAGCCGGCGATCATGCGGACGCGCACGCCCAGGCTGTCGCTCTCCGGCAGGCTGGCGCTGGCGTGGTGGCTGTAGCTGGGTTCGCACCCTTCCAGCTCGCGCGGCAGGGCCAGCCAGACCTGCAGACCATGCAGGCGCGAGCCGCTGTGCAGCAGGTCGGCCGGGGTCCGCTCGACATGGGCAACGCCGCGCCCGGCGGTCATCCAGCTGACGTCGCCGGGCAGCACGAGCTGGTCCGAGCCGAGGCTGTCCTTGTGCTGGACCTGGCCTTCGAACAGGTAGGTGAGGGTGGACAGGCCGATGTGCGGGTGCTGGCGGATGTCCATGCCGTGCTCCGGCGCGAAACTGCTCTCGAGCATGTGGTCGAAGAACACGAAGGGCCCGACGCTGCGGCGCTGGGCCGAGGGCAGGGGCCGCAGGATAGGCACGCCCTCGACGTCTTCGGCGCGTGGGCGGATGGCTAGCAGGCTGTCGCTCATGATGGTGTCCAGTGGTCCGATCCACGCATGATAGACGCTTGGCGCCGCACCGACCCGCGCGGCGTCAAGCTGTCATCAGGCTGTCACGGCGATGTCATAGCCTCGCGCGGACCCCAACAAGGAGCGCGACATGTCCATTTCCCGCCTGCCAGCAGTCCTGGCTCTCTCCCTGACTTGTGCCTTCGCTTCCTCGGCCTTTGCCGAAGTGCGCGTCAACGGCCCGGTGGAGTACGGCGTCTTCGTCAGCAACTACAAGGATTACCAGCCCGGTGAGCGCGTGCTGACCAGCAGCAAGGAGCAGCTGGAGTCCACGACCCGCGTTCCGGCCAAGCTGGGCACCAAGTTCGGCATGCGCTACCAGCTCAGCGGCAAGCAGGAAGGCGACACCCCGCTGACCCTGCTGTACTTCACCCCTGGCGTGGTGACCCCGGACGGCCAGCGCCACGACAAGCTCGAGGTCGTGCAGAAGCTGGTCGTGGGCGCGCCCACCGACGTGATGGCCTACCAGTTCACCGAGAACCACGAGGTGGTGCAGGGCCAGTGGCGCTTCATGGTGTTCCAGGGCGACCGCCTGCTGGCAGAGAAGACCTTCACCGTCGAGTAAATCTCGCTGTGTGAGCTTTCTGTAAGAGAAAAGCCCGGCCATGTGTCGGGCTTTTCTTTGCCCGTTGAAAGGCACGGATTACATCCTTTCCATTGGCAGGGGAGAAACAGTTTGTTACTTTGCCTGCACGATAGTCCCAACTCCCGGCGTGCAAGCAGAAGAGGAGAGGGGGCCAAGGCGCCCGCAAGCGCTCTGGCAGGAGTGTTACTGCACGGTGGCCCGGTTATTCCGAGGTCGTCGGCAGCCGAGAAACGAATAAGAACAGCGCCGGCCGCAATGACCGGGGCGATAAATCTTGGCCATGGAGGTAATGCTGTCTATGAACAGTCGATTGGGTGCGCGTTCGTCCATTTTCTGGGCGCCGCGGCGGGCGGGGGCGGTAATGGGACTCTTGCCGCTGCTGGTGGCGGGGTCGGCCCAGGCCCTGGAGTTCAAGCTGGCCGAGAACGAGATCACCGGCTCGCTCGACAGTACGTTGTCCTACGGCGCCATGTGGCGCGTGCAGGGGCGTGACAAGAGCAACATCAGCGACATCAACGCCGACGACGGCAACCGCAACTTCGATACCGGCCTGGTTTCCCAGGTCTTCAAGCTCACCTCCGATCTCTCGGCCAAGTACCAGAACTACGGCCTGTTCATGCGTGGCACCGCCTACTACGACACGCAGATCATGGACAAGCGCAACGACTACTACGACACCACCAATGGCGTGGAGCGTCCCAGCCAGTCGTTCCCCCAGGACGATCATTTCACCGATGACACCCGTCACATCGCCGGGCGCAAGGCCGAGCTGCTGGATGCCTACCTGTCCGGCAGCTGGGACGTCGCCGAGCACCCGCTGACCGGCCGCGTTGGCCGCCAGGTGCTGAACTGGGGCGAGGGTGTGTTCTACCGGGGCGGCATCAATACCATCAACCCGGTGGACGCCGCGCGCTTCCACCTGCCGGGCTCGGAACTCAAGGAAGTGCTGGTGCCGACCGAGGCGCTGAGCCTCAACTTCGGCCTCACCGACGACCTCTCCATGGAAGGCTTCTACCAGTGGAAGTGGAAGGAGACCCGCCTGGACTCGGTAGGCACCTACTTCTCCGACACCGACCTGTTCAGCGACGGCGGCAACACCGCCTACACCACCGAGGACAACCCGCTGATCAAGGAGCTGCTGGCCGGCTACCCGACCGTGGCTTCCCTCGGCCTGCTGGGCAACGGGCCGCATGGGCCCAACTCCTACCTGAACCCCAATACCGGCACCTTCAAGGTCGCCAACGTCGGCAAGGACATCGAAGCCAGCGACAGCGGCCAGTTCGGCGTGGCGTTCCGCTACATCGCCGAAGAACTGAACTCCACCGAGTTCGGCTTCTACTTCGTCAACTACCACGCCAAGGAGCCGCAGATCGCCGTCGACCTGCGTGGTTACCAGGGGGTTGATGTCGACGAACTCAACTCGCTGCTCGGCCCGCTGGGCCTGGGCGAAGCGGTGCCGGGGCTGGCCACGCTGGACATGGCGAGCAACGCCGAAGCACGCCGTGACTACGTCGAAAACATCCGCATGTACGGCTTCAGCTTCAACACGACCCTGGGCGACGCCTCGGTGTCCGGCGAGATTGCCTACCGGCCGAACATGCCGATCAGCATCTCCGCTACCGACGACCTGCTGGGCGACCTGCTGACCCAGGGCGTGCTTGGCCAGACCAACCTGTTCGATGCCAACACGCCCGCCGGCCAGGCCTGCGCCCCGGTGGCCGGCAAGCAGCTGTGCCGTGGCGAGCTGTTCGAGAACTACGAGCGTGCCGAGACCTACAACATCTCGCTGTCGACCATCTACAACTTCGGCCCGCACCTGACCTTCGACTCCATGACCGGCGTGGCCGAGCTGGCCTCCGAGCACATCCGCGGCAGCAGCCTGGAATACACCGCCTGGGACGGCAGCAAGCGCAAGTTCGTCGGCGCCCAGGACAAGGCCTACGTCGGCGGCAATGACGATGACGTGCAGATCAGCCGCGACAGCTACGGCTACACGCTGCTGCTCACCGGCAGCTGGAACGACGTCTACGCTGGGGTGAAGCTTTCGCCTTACGCCGTCTACCAGGAGGACTTCAGCGGCAACTCCGACCGCACCGGCAACTTCATCGAAGGCCGCAAGGCCTACACCCTCGGCATCGACGCCAGCTACCTGAACACCTTCGAGGTCGGCACCCAGTACACCAGCTACTACGGCGCCGGCTCCAGCAACTCCGCGCGTGACCGCGACAACGTCTCGATCACCGCGAAATACTCGTTCTGATCCGGAGAGAACCATGTACAAGAAGAGTTCCCTGATCGTCCTTGCCACGCTGACGGCCCTGGCCGTCACCGATGCGCGTGCTGCCGTCTCGGCCGACCAGGCCGCCCAGCTCAAGAGCAGCCTGACGCCCATGGGCGCGGAAAAGGCCGGCAACGCCGCCGGCAGCATCCCCGCCTGGAGCGGCGGCCTGACTTCTGCGCCCGCCGGCTACAAGGGGCCGGGCTCGCACCATGTCGACCCGTTCGCCGGCGAGAAGCCCAAGTTCGTCATCACCAAGGCCAACCTCGACCAGTACAAGGCCAACCTGACACCGGGGCAGATCGCGCTGTTCAACGCCTACCCGGACAGCTACCAGATGCCGGTCTACGAGACCCACCGCACCGGCTCGGCGCCGCAGTGGATCTACGACAACATCTACAAGAACGCCACCAGCGCCAAGCTGGTGGAAGGTGGCAACGGCTTCTCCGATGCCTACGGCGGCGTGCCGTTCCCGATCCCGCAGAGCGGCGTGGAAGCAGTGTGGAACCACATCGCCCGCTACCGTGGCACCTACATCGTGCGGCGCTCATCCCAGGCCGGTGTACAGCGCAACGGCGCGTACGCGCTGGTGACCTCGCAGGACGAGGCGCTGTTCCGCTTCTACGACCCCAAGGGCAGCTTCGAGAAGCTCGGCAACACCATGTTCTACTACATGACCTTCACCACCGCCCCGGCCCGCCTGGCCGGTAACGGCGCGCTGGTGCAGGAGACCCTCGACCAGGTCAAGGAACCGCGCCAGGCCTGGGGCTACAACCCCGGCCAGCGCCGCGTGCGCCGCGCCCCGACGCTGGCCTACGACACCCCGATCGAAGACTCCGATGGCCTGCGTACCGCCGACGACACCGACATGTACAACGGCGCGCCGGATCGCTACGACTGGACCCTGGTGGGCAAGAAGGAAATCTACATCCCCTACAACAACTACCAGATCACCAGCCCGGAGGTTAAGTACAAGGACCTGCTCACCCCAGGCCACGTCAATCCCAAGTACACCCGCTACGAGCTGCACCGCGTCTGGGTGGTGGATGGCAAGCTGAAGGCCGGCGCGCGGCACATCTACTCGCGCCGCACCCTCTACCTCGACGAGGACAGCTGGGGTGCCGCCGTGGTGGACCAGTACGATGGTCGCGGTGAACTGTGGCGTGTGTCGCTGGCCTACCTGAAGAGCTTCTACGAGCAGCCGATGGTGTGGACTGCGCTGGACACCTTCCACGACCTCCAGGCACACCGCTACAGCATCCAGTGGCTGGACAACGAGGAGCCGGGCACCGCTGACTTCAGTCAGCCGGCGCCGGACGATTCCAACTTCAGCCCGTCGGCGCTGCGCCGCAAGGCATCGCGCTAAGCGTGTGAACGACAAAGGCCCCGAAGGGGGCCTTTGTCTTTTTCGTCTCCCGGGCGCTGTGACGGGTCAGGCAGGCGCTCGGGGTAGGATGGCGTGGAGCGCAGCGATACCCATCGTCCGGCAGCGCTCCGAACCTTCCGCTACGCCCGTGCCTGTGCCTGTGCCTGTGCCTGTGCCTGTGCCTTTGCCCGAGACCGAGCTTCGGCGGCGGCGTACAACTGGGCTGAATCTTTTGCGAGGTATTCCAGGCAGGCGAATGTGCCGGCCAGCACATCCGTCGACGGATTCCCGTGGTCGGAAATACCGGCGAGGAAACTGAGCATATTGCACAGGGCCTGATGACGGCAGTCGGCGGCGTCTTGGAGCGACAGGTTGGAAATGTCGTCTTTGAGGTGGAGCAGGGATGGTGCTGTGAGATTCATGGTTGTATCCCCTATTTGCGGAGTTTCCACGTCCTGACGCCAATCAGGGTGGGTGGACCGTACAGGTTGGCGTACCGGAATAGGAGACCGGCGCATCCGAAGATGCCCTGCACGGTCCCCCCATAACGCAGGTGCAACCATGCCAGGTACCGAGAGATTCTCGGCACCTTCCTATTTCCGGGACGCCAATCCCGAACTGCCCAGGTGGGGCAGCGAGGCAAAGTTAGGGACTCAAGGGTAGGGTGTCAATCCAGCCGTGCTGGCCGTGAGGTCGGGCGGATTAAACGCGTCGCTGTATGCGCCCTGCGGAGTGCGCAGGCTCGGAAGTGCGGCGCCGGACGGGCTTGATGGGTATCGCTGCGCTCCACGCCATCCTACTTCGAGCCTGGATCATTTTCGGCGCCGGGTAGGGCTGAGATCGTAGGGCGGGCTTCACGCCATCGGCGGCAACCGCCGCTTCACCGGGCTCTTCTTGACGATGGCGGTGTTGGTCTCGGCGAAACCGTTTAGGTGATCGAGAATCTCGTCCAGTTGCTCCATGGAGCGCACGCACATCCTGGCGTAGAAACAGTCCTCGCCAGTCACCTTGTCGCACTCGGTGAATTCGGGGATCGCCAGGATCTGCTTCTCCACGTCCTGCAATTTCCCCGGCAGCGGGCGCACCCGGACGATGGCCTGTAGCTGGTAGCCGAAGGCGCGCGGGTCGACGTTCACCGTGTAGCCGGTGATCACCTGGCGCTCCTCGAGCTTGCGCAGGCGCTCGGCGACGCTGGGCGAACTCAGGCCGCTGACCTGGGCCAGGGCCTTGAGGGAAAGGCGCGAATCCTCCATCAGCGCGGAGATCAGCAATTGGTCGATGTCGTCGGTCATCTTTGCCTCGAAAGGTGAAGTCGAAGAGTTGCCTTGATAATAAAGGTGATCTCTGGGATTTGCCTGCGCCAGGCGATGGAGTGCACGAATCCACCTGTTCATACTGATCACCAACAAGCGGAGGTGATCCATGAACGAATCCATCAGACGCGGCACCCTGGAAATGATCAGCGCCATGCTGATCTGCGGCACCATCGGCTGGCTGGTGGTGGTCTCGGGCCAGCCGGTGCTGGACGTGGTGTTCTGGCGCTGCGTGTTCGGCGCCGCGACGCTCCTGGTGATCTGCGCGGCCATGGGATTCCTGCGCCCCGGCATTCTCACCCGCGCCACCTTCGGCCTGGCGCTGCTCAGTGGCGCGGCCATCGTCGGCAACTGGGTGCTGCTGTTCGGCTCCTACTCGCGGGCGTCCATCGCCATCGGCACGGCGGTCTACAACGTGCAGCCGTTCCTGCTGGTGCTGCTGGGCGCGCTGTTCCTCGGCGAGAAGGTCACTGCGCAAAAGCTCGCCTGGCTCGGCGTTTCCTTCGTCGGCATGCTGGCCATCGTCAGCGCACACGGCGAGGCGGGGCAGGTGGGCAGCGACTATCTGGGCGGCATCGCCCTGGCCCTCGGCGCGGCGGCCCTGTATGCGGTGGCGGCGCTGATCATCAAGCGCCTGACCGGCGTGCCGCCACACCTGATCGCGCTGATCCAGGCGGTGACCGGCGTCCTGCTGCTGGCGCCCTGGGCGAACCTGTCGCCATTGCCGCAGGCCACCAGCGCCTGGGCCAGCCTGGCGACCCTGGGTATCGTGCATACCGGCATCATGTACGTGCTGCTCTATGGCGCGATCCAGAAACTGCCCACGGCGCTGACCGGCGCGCTGTCGTTCATCTACCCGATCGCCGCGATCTTCGTCGACTGGTTCGCCTTCGGCCACCGCCTGACGCCATTGCAATGGCTGGGCGTGGCCGCCATCCCGCTGGCCGCCGCCGGCATGCAGCGCGGCTGGAGCCTGAACCTGAGGCGCCTGGCCTGGCGCTGAAATCCGTGCTTGCCTGACAATGCCGGGGAACCTGTGCCGCCGGGCACAGGTCCTGTAGGCGGCAGAAATCAAGCAAGGAACGGACTATGACTGCGGCTGCCCTGACGGCAGATTCATTCAGCCTGAAAAGGCCTTCATCACGATTCATTCATCTGCTGGGCGTGGCTGCGCTGCTGGCGCTGGCCGGCTGCAGCAGCCGCGCACCCAGCGTTCCGGAGCCGACCCCGGAAGAGGTGCGCGGCAAGCTGGCCAAGTTGATTCCCGCTGGCGCTTCCGACCGCCAGGGCTGGGCAAAGGACATCCAGGTCGCCTTCACCACCCAGCGCATTCCGGCGACCACCGAAAACCTCTGTTCGGTCGTGGCGATCACCGAGCAGGAGTCCAACTTCAAGGCTGACCCGCCCGTGCCGGGGCTGGGCAAGATCGCCCGCGCCGAGATCGACCGGCGTGCGGGCAAGGTGCATGTGCCGGGCTTCCTCATCGATACCGCGCTGGCGCTGAAATCGCCGAACGGCCGCACCTACAGCCAACGCCTGGCGAGTGCGAAAACCGAGCGGGAGCTGAGCGCGATCTTCGATGACTTCATCGGCGGGGTACCGCTGGGCCAGCAGCTGTTCGGCCGCTTCAACCCGGTGCATACCGGCGGGCCGATGCAGGTCAGCATCGAATTCGCCCAGGCCCATGCCGAAGGCTATCCGTACCCGGTGGACGGCAGCATCCGCCGCGAGGTGTTCAGCCGTCGTGGCGGCATGTACTTCGGCATCGCCCATCTGCTCAGCTACCCGGTGAACTACCCGCGCCAGCTGTACCGTTTCGCCGACTTCAACGCGGGTTGGTACGCCAGCCGCAACGCGGCGTTCCAGCGCGTGGTGGCGGACCTCACCGGCATCACCCTGGCACTGGATGGCGACCTGATCCTCTACGGCAGCTACGACGCCGGCAGCACTGAAAAGGCGGTGCGCACACTGGGGCCGAAGCTGGGCATGAGCGAAAGGGAAATCCGCCGCGACCTGGAGCTCGGCGACAAGCCGGAGTTCACGAAGTCGGAGCTCTACACCAAGGTTTTCGCGCTGGCCGAACGCGCTGCTGGCAAGTCGATGCCGCGGGCGATGCTGCCGGGCATCACGCTGCACAGCCCGAAGATCACCCGTCAGCTCACCACTGCCTGGTTCGCCCAGCGCGTCGACGAGCGCTACCAGCGCTGCCTGGGGCGGGCGCCGTAGTGCTTGATCAGTCGCCCTCGGCGGGGTCGCAGACGCCGCTGTCGCCGTTCGGGCCGGTGTAGGAGACGCTGACAGTACCGTCGTCGTTGGTGCTGATCTGCACGGTCACGCCTTCACCCTTGGCGACCACGGTGCTGTCGGTGTTCTGCGTGACCTTGGCTTCCTGGCCATTGATGTAGACCGGCCCGTTCTCGTCGGTGTGGATCTGGATATCGTTCGGGCAGTCGTAGTTGAGCATGGGGATGGCGGCAAAGGCGGGCTGCACAACGATCAGCGATGCGGCGATCAGTAGCGATTTCATGGCGTCTCCCAGACGAATGCAGGCACGGCGCATGGCCGTGCGGACATTCTCAGCTTAGTGCAGCCGCCGTTGGCCGCTACAGCGGCAAGGGACGCAGGCGCGCCGCCGGTTCTGCTTCGGTGCCGCGCAGGACGAGGCGGGTGATGGTCGCCGCTGCCGCCTCGAAGTCATCGGCGGCGGGTTGCGCCTTGCCGGTAATCATCGCGATCTGCCAGTCGAAATCGACGTAGGTGCGGGTGGCCGCGGAGATACTCAGCAGCAGGTGCTGCGGGTCTACCGGGGCGAGCAGGCCGCGGTCGATCCAGGCGGCGATGCATTCGACGTTGCGGCGCGACCCCGCGCGCAGGCGCTGCAGCCACTCCGGCGGCAGGTGCGGTGCGCCGTGGAGCATTTCGCTGGCGAACACCTTGTAGGCGTGCGGCCACTGCCGGGCGATGTGCAGGCGCGCGCGAATATGCGCGGGCAGCGCCCAGGCGGGGTCGTCGCACTCGCGCGGCAGGGCGGCGGCTTCCAGCACCGCGTCCACCACGTTTTCCAGCAGGCGCAGGTAGAGGTTCTCCTTGCTCTGGAAGTAGTAGTAGACGTTGGACTTGGGCAGCTCGGCGCGGCTGGCGATGTCCTGGGTCTTGGCGGCGGTGAAACCCTTCTCGGCAAACTCTTCGCCTGCGGCCAGCAGGATGCGCTGACGGTTGCGATCACGGATGCTGAGGGCAGGGCGTTGTCGGCGTCGCGTCGGGGCAGGCGCGGTCTGGGGCATGGGAAAACGTCGGGGCAGTGAAACGAAGATTCAGAATATAACTTTCTATATAGCGATTGCCACCCACCGGATTGACTGGCGGATGGCCATTTATCCGCCAGTAGATTGAACCTGCCGTATGACGGATCTGTCAGACCAAATCTGAAACCTGGGAAGGGTCTGAAATGCTGTTCGTAGTCATGCTGGGCGGACGCCATCCGCGCGCGCGGATCGAAATCCACGATGTGGCTTTCGTCATTGGCGACAACCTGAAATCCACCTACCCGCAATTGCGCGAGTCCTGGTTCGGTAGCCCGGATGGCCTGCACATCGACTCCTGGCTGGAAGTGGACGGCGTCGAGGCCTACCGCGTCGAGTTCAGCGAGGCAATGCCGGCGCCGGGCGAGCAACGGCTGTTCTTCGTCAACCTGGGCGGCTATGAACTGGGCAGCTTCGGCGAGGCGCACCAGTACGTGCTGGTGGCCGCGCGCGACGCCGCCGACGCCAAGGTGCGCGCCAAGCGTCGCATGCCGCGCAGCTGGGACAAGGCGCACACCGACGCGGTGATCGACGTCGACGACTGCATCGCCATCGACCAGGTCGGCGGGCGCTACGTGCACCTGGTGGAAGGCGAAAGCCGCGGCATTGTGCAGCGCAGCGACTACATCGTGTTGTGAGCCTTCATGCTGCTGACACGGCCCTGTCATAAAACCTGACGTATATAGGGCGCATAGCCGCCCCCGTGCCGAGGTAAAGATGACCGAGAAACGCCGAGTCCTGTTCGTCTGCATCGCCAACGACGCCCGCTCGCCGATGGCCGAAGCACTGCTGCGGCACGCCGATGGCGAGCATTTCGAAGCGTTCAGCGCGGGCATCCACCCGACCACCATCGACCCCCGCGCGCGCAACGTGCTGGAGCACGCCGGTATCTCCGCCGAAGGCCTGCGCAGCAAGTCCATCGACGAATTCCGCGGCCAGCACTTCGATTACCTGATCGACCTGTGCGACAAGTCCACCGACGAGGGCGACGAACTGCCGACCTCCAGCGAAGTGATCGTGTGGAACTTCGCCGATCCGGCCCACAGCGAACAGCACGACCCGTTCCGCCATACCCTGCAGGAAATCAGCGATCGCCTGAAGCTCTTCGAAATGGTGAAGAACCGCGACTGAAGCTTCCGGCGATGACAAAGCAAAAAGCCCGCACGGATGCGGGCTTTTTGCTTCGTAGGCCACAGGATTTCGCCGTTGCCTGGGGAGGATTGGCGGCGGATTCCCGTAGAGATGGGGCGCTGGTCCTTCAGCGCAAGGGCATTCTGGCCACTCCGCATGACAGAGCGGTGACCGTCCGGTGAACAGGTGATGGCAATACGCTGGCGGCCCTGTATCACTCGGCGGCATGAGCACTATCGATCCCGACAAGTGGTCAGGCGCGGAGTGCCTCGATAGAGTCACGGTCAAAGTCATGTCCGCGGCGTTGCGTGTCAGCGCCTGTGTGACCCGAATCGGAGTGCCTATGAAGTCCCTGTCAGATATTGCCTTCTCCATGCTCGACCTGGTGCCCGTGCGCGACCAGGGCAGCGCTGCCGAGGCGCTGAACAACGCCGTCGAGGTTGCCCGGCACGTCGAGCGCCTGGGCTTTACCCGCTACTGGTTGGCGGAGCACCACAACATGGACGGCATCGCCAGCTCGGCCACCGCCGTGCTGATCGGCCACATCGCCGGCAAGACCGAGCGCATCCGCGTCGGCTCCGGCGGGGTGATGCTGCCCAACCATCCGCCGCTGGTGGTGGCGGAGAACTTCGGCACCCTGGAAACTCTGTACCCCGGCCGTATCGACCTGGGCCTGGGCCGCGCGCCCGGCGCCGACCAGGCGACCATGCGCGCCCTGCGTCGCGATCGCCTGGGCGACGGCGCGGACTTCCCCGAGCAGGTTGCCGAACTGGAAATGCTCCTCGGCCCGCGTCGCTCGCAGCAGTCGCTGCTGGCAATTCCGGGGGAGGACACCAACGTGCCGATCTGGTTGCTCGGCTCCAGCCTGTTCAGCGCCCATCTGGCCGCGCAGAAAGGTCTGCCCTATGCCTTTGCTTCGCACTTCGCGCCGCGCTACCTGCACGACGCGCTGCGCATTTATCGCGAGAACTTCCAGCCCTCGGCGGTGCTCGACAAGCCCTACGCCATGATTGGTGTGCCGCTGGTGGCCGCGCCGACCGACGAGGAAGCCGAATACCTGGCGACCACCGCCTTCCAGCGCGTATTGGCGCTGATCCGTGGCGACAGCCTGAAACAGAAACCGCCGGTGAAGAGCATGGCCGGCCTGTGGCTGCCCCATGAGCAGGATGCGGTGGGCAATTTCTTCGGCCTGGCGGTGATCGGCGGCCCGGAGAAGGTGCGCAGCCGCCTGGAAATCCTGCTGGAGCAGACTGGTGTGGACGAGATCATCTTCACCAGCGACATCTACGACCACGAGCTGCGCCTGCGCTCGCTGGAAATCGTTGCCGGTCTGCGCTGATCGAGGCTCTTCGTAGGACCGAGGGGGGCGCCTAGCCCTTGCTCGCGAATGGTCTCGCAGCGGGGCTGGGTTCGCGAGCAAGCTCGCTACAGGACTGCGCCGAGCCTCGCCTTCAGGATCGCCCCATGGGCGCAATCGCGGGCATGGCCCGCTCCTACAGGGAGATTCAGCGTCCGAGAATGGCGTAGGAGCAACTGTCTTTCCCTGGTAGTTCGGTGTTTGTGCTTTCCCCCTCACCCCAGCCCTCTCCCTCAGGGAGAGGGAGCAAATCGTGCCGGCTGACGCTGTGGTTTCATCCGGCACCGAACGGTCCCCTCTCCCTCTGAGCGGGGCGCGCAGCCAGGGTTAGGGTGAGGGCCGATCCGAGCGCAGATCTATCCGCCTGCATCGGCAGAAACCTGCGGCAGCAAATGGGGGGGCTTCAGGCCTCGCCGTCGTCCTTCTTCTTCAGCAGATCCGCCAACCCGGCCAGGCCCTTGTGGGTGACCTTCGGCCCTTTCGCGCCCGCGTCGTTGCTGTTCTGGTAATGCAGGTCCACCTGTCGCTGGTGCTCGTTGTCGTGGCAGAACAGGCAGAGCAGCTCCCAGTTGGAGCCATCCTCGGGGTTGTTGTCGTGGTTGTGGTCGCGGTGGTGGACGGTCAGCTCGCGCAGGCGCACGCCGCTGAACTCGCGGGCGCAGCGCCCGCAGATCCAGGGGTACATCTTCAGGGCTTTTTCGCGGTAGCTGGTTTCGCGGCGGCGCTGGGCTTCGGCGAGGACGGCGTCGACTTTGCTGGTGGGCTGGTTCATGGCTCGTAGAAGAGAGTGTGGAATCGGACTTCCAGCATAAGTCCGCTGCCGCGCGCTGGCTACGGCCTGGGCGTATCCGGGCGCGACCAGATCCACAGGTTGCCAACTGCCATGCCGAGGATCACTGCATACAGCCAGAGGCCGTGGGGCAGGGTGATCAGCATGATCGCAAGCGCCACGAGCATCGCGAGGCTGGCGCTGATCTTGGCGCGGCGCGCGACGGCGCGGCCATTGCGCCAGTTGTGCAGGATGGGACCGAACAGCCGGTGGTTCTCCAGCCAGGCGGACAAGCGCGGCGAACTCTTCGACGCGGCCCAGGCGGCTAGCAGGACGAACTCGGTGGTCGGCAAACCCGGCACCACCAATCCCACCATGCCCACACCGAGGCTGGTGTAAGCCAGCAACGCGAATGCCAGTCGGGCCAGCCGCGAGCGCGCGGGGCCGAAGGGATTGGCGCGCGCCGCATCGGCAGGCGCGCGCTCGAGGGCGTCAGACGGCGGCGGGAGCACTGTCGTAGCTGTGCTGCAGCAGTTCGGAGAAGCGCTCGAAAGCGGCCACGGCGCCGGCTTCGGCTTCGCGCTCTTCGGCTTCGCTCAGCTCCAGGCCGTCGAGGGTGCGGGTGAAGCGCTTCCAGCCTTCGGCACGGCCGCCTTCGGGCTCGCCCAGGTGGCGGGCGCCGGTGTTTTCGTCCAGGCCCAGCGCGGCGACGCGCTTAATCAGGAAGGCGGCGCCGAGCTTGGAGCCTTCGGAGACGAACAGCCAGCCCAGGGCGTGGGCCTGGCTCGGGTTGCTGATGGCGCCGGCAACCGGGGCGGGCACTTCGGTGTCGAGGTCGGCCAGGTCCAGGCGGGCCTGTTCGGCGCGGCAGCGCTGCGGCAGGTCGGGGAAGATCTTGCCCAGCTCGGCGTCCTGGTACAGGGCCTGCAGCTCGGACTGGAACAGGTACTGGGCGACCACGAAGCGGGCGAAACGCTCGCGGCTGGAGAAGGGCTCGCGGGCCTTCACGGCGTGGTCGAGACGCTCGTGGGGGGCGTGGGTCAGCGCGTTCAGGCGCTGCGAGCGCAGGGCGGGGAGTTCCAGGGTGGTCATGTCCAATTCCTTGAAATTACAGGTCTTTACAGACGAGACGAACGAGTTCGGGGAAAGCGTAAAGATTGTCGGCGTTCACTGTGCGGGCGCGCTTTTGCAGGGGGCATAACGCGTCAGCGTTATCCGCCGCGCCGGGCGGCGGACAACCTGTTCCAGGTTATGCGCCCTACGCTCAGCAAGGGCGCTTGCGCATCAGATATCCCACACCAGGTTGATCGCGAAGTTGCGGCCCGGCTGGGTCAGGCGGTCGAGGTTGGCCGGGGCCAGTACCGAGGCTTCGCCGACGCCGTCGTAGCCGCGCACGTCATCCCACAGCCAGTACTTCTTGTCGGTGAGGTTGTACAGGCCGGCGTTGAGGGTCAGGTCGTCGGTCAGCTTGTAGTAGCCGGTCAGGTCGAGGATGCCGAAGCCCGGAGTCTTGAACTGGCTGCTGGTGCCGTCGGGGGCGTTGAACTGGCTGTCGTCCACGCGGGTCTTGCGCTTGACCAGGGTCCAGTCGAGCAGGGCGCCGTAGCGGCCGGCCTGTTCGTCGTAGCCCAGGCCGAACACGCCGGTGAGCGGGTTGACGCTGTTGATCGGCTCGCCGGTGTCCTTGTTGCGGCCGTAGGCATAGGCCACCGAGCCCTTGGTGTAGAGGCCCTGCGGCGCGCCGAAGGCGCCCAGTTCCAGGCGGCCCTTCAGCTCCACGCCCTTGATGATGGCGTTCTTGATGTTGTTGCTGGTGAAGGTCGGCTCGTCGTAGCCGGGGGTGATGGCGTCTTCGTTGATGAAGTCGCGGTACTTGTTATAGAAGACCGCCACGTCGAACGAGCCTTCCTCGAAGTTGCCGCGCAGGCCGGTCTCGTAGCTCTGGCTGCGTTCCGGGTCCAGGTCCGGGTTGGGTTCTACGCGGTAACCGGTGGTGGGATTGTCGAAGCGGCCGTAGAGCGCCTTGGCGGTAGGGGTGCGGAAGCCCTGGGCGTACTGGCCGTACCACAGGTAGTTGTCGTTGAACGAATAGGTCACGCCGAGCTTGGGCGAGAGCTGGTGCCAGCTCTTGTCTTCGCTGCTCACTTCGCCTTCGCCGCTCTGGTCGACGGTGTTGAGGAACTCGTCGGTGATGTGCGGCTTCAGGCGGGTGTGGTCGTAGCGCAGGCCGGGCAGGAAGGTCCAGTCGTTCCAGCGGATCTCGTCCTGGGCGAACAGGGCGTAGGTGTCGATGGTCGGATCGGGAAAGTCGCTGCTGCGGGCCAGGCGGTCGGAGGCCACCGAGCTCGGGCCGCCGATGGTGGTGCAGGTGCGGCTGACGGCCAGGCAGGTGGCGTCGCCTTCGCGGTAGCCGGTGACCTTCTGGCGCTTGAGGGTGGTGCCGTAGGTCAGCAGGTGGTCGGTGTCGCCCAGGGCGAAGGCCTTGTCCATCTGCAGGTCGAGCACCCACTGGCGCTCCTTGTACTGGGTCTCGCGGGTCCGCAGCACCTGGCGGGTGATCGGGTAGTAGAACTCGTCGGTGCTCTGGTCGGTCTTGGCGATCTGGTAGTTGAAGGTCCACTTCAGGTGATCGGCCACCGCGCTGTCCAGCAGCATCTGGTGTTCCAGGCCGTAGCGTTCGCGGGTGATGGTGTCGTTGCCGGTGCGCCACTGGTACATGCCGCCGGGCAGCACGCTGTCGGGGATGGTCGGTGCGCCGTTGAAGTACGGGCCGCCGTAGGCGCTCTTCTGGTCGGTGTCGACGTCGTCCTTGTACTTCTCGTAGACCAGGCCGAAGCGGCTGCCTTCGGCGTAGTTCCAGCCCAGTTTCGCCAGCACGTTGGTGGTGCGAACGTCTTCGGGGTTGGCTTCGGTGCGCGAAAGGCCGGTGCCGCCGGTGCTGCCGTAGGACTCGGTCTCGTGGCCGTTGCGCTGGCTCAGGTGCAGCAGGCCGTCGAAGTCGTCGTGGCGGCCGGCGACGGTGGCGGAGGTCAGCCAGCTGTCATCGGCGGAGCTGTAGCCGGTCTTCAGGCGCGCGCCGACGTCCTGGCCGTTCTTGATGATGTCGTCCGGGTCGAGGGTGAAGTAGCTCACCGCGCCGCCGATGGCGTTGCTGCCATACAGGGCCGAGGCCGGGCCGCGCAGAACTTCCACGCGCTTGACGATTTCCGGGTCGACATAGTTGCGCTCGGTCTGCGCATAGGGGCCGTTGAAGAAGCTGTTGGGGATCTCGACGCCGTCGATCTGCGTCAGCACGCGGTCGCCGTCGATGCCGCGGATGTTGTAGCCGGTGATGCCGGCACGGTTGCCGGTGCCGCCGACAGAGACGCCGGGCATATCGCGCACCAGCTCCTTGATGCTGTTGACGTTCTTGCGGTCCAGTTCTTCGCGGCTGACGACGTTCACCGTGGAGGGTACCGAGGTGACGCTCTCTGCCTGGCGGGTCGCGGTGACGGTGAGCGGTTGCATCTCGGCGACGGAGGAGAGGTTGCGCTCCAGCACCACGTTGCGCGGGCCGAGCTGGCGCACGGTCAGGCCAGTGCCGCCGAGCAGGGTCTTCAGCGCGCGCTCCGCCGGCAGGCGGCCGCTGACGCCCGGAGAGACCACGCCGTCAGCCAGGTCACCGGCCACGCCAACCTGCCAGCCGGTCACCGCGCTGAAAGCGTTGAGTGCCTGTGGCAGTGGTTGGCGGGCGATGTCGAAGCTGTAGCCGGCCTGGGTCTGGCTGGCTTCCGCCGCCTGGGCGGAAGTGGCCGGCAGGCTGGCGAGGCCGATGGACAGGGCGAGCAGCGAGATGCTGGCCGGCGCGGACAGCCGGCGCAGAGGGGCACGCGAAGAAGCAATGGTCATCGAAGGGCTCTCTTAGTCAGTCTTTGTTCGCATTCGTAAATGCGAATCTATTGCATTGGCTTCTGACTAAACGAACGAGCCTTTCGGATCGCGTAAAAAAACTTTCTGCCGTGTGGCGGGGGCTCAGTTGAGGATCAGCAGTTTCGGGTATTCGTGCAGCTCGGCGGAGGTGATCTGCGCCAGCGAACGTGCCACGCCCAGCGGGTCGTCCAGGCGCCAGTTGCCGGTGACGCTGACGTTCTCCAGGCGCTCGTTGGTATTCACGATCCAGCCGGGGTAGTAGCGGCGCAATTCGGCCAGCACCTGGCTGAGCGGGCAGTTCTCGAACACCATGCGGCCCTTTACCCAGGCCAGCTGGGATTCGGCCTCGGCGCCGTGCTGGCGCTCGCCGAAGCCCTGCGGGCCGACACGGATGCTGTCGCCGGCACCGAGGCTGACGCGGGCGTCGTCCAGCCGCGTGCGCAGGTCCACTTCGCCACGCTGCACGCTGACTTCCGCCTCGTTGCCGAGGTAGCGCACGGCGAACGCGGTGCCGCGCACCGTGACCTGCACCGGCCCGGCCTCCACCTCGAAGGGACGGCTGCGGTCATGGGCGACGTCGAAGAAGACTTCGCCGCGGTAGAGGCGGGCAACGCGCTGCTGGTCGTCGACCTTGCTGGAGAATGCGGTGTCGGTGTTGAGCAGTACGTTCGAGCCGTCGGCCAGCTGGACTTTCTGGCGTTCGCCGACCGCGGTGAGATGGTCCGCACGCAGGCGCGTCAGCAGGTCGCCCTGCACCACGACTCCGATGGCGAGTACCAGCGCCGCGGCCGTGGCGACGGGTTTCCAGAAGCGCCGCGGGCGACGCAGCGGCCGGACTTTTTCCTGCGCCCGTTTGCGTTCCAGGCGCGCAGCGGCAACCGGCAGCAACGGTGACTGCCACGCATCGCGCACGCGCTGGTAGGCACGCGCGTTGCCTTCGCTGGCGGCGAGCCAGGCATCGAAGCGCGCGCGGGTGGCGGCGTCCATGTCGTCCTCGAGGATCAGCCAGTCGAGGGCTTCGGCCATCTGCTGGTCGTCGGGCGGCGCGGCGTGGGGCAAGGGGCGATCCTCGGGGCGGTGCTGGGGTGGTGAGCCGCGCATTGTTGTCGAATCGGCCGGCGAACGGTAGTCCGTCATACCGATTCCTCAAGGCGGCTGACCAGTCCGACACAGATCGCCATGATCAGTTTCAGTTCCTTCTGCACGGTGCTGGGCGAGATGTCGAGCTGCTCGGCGATCTCCGCGTAGCCGCAGCCGTGCAGGCGGCTGAGGATGAAGATGCGCTGCTGGCGCTCGCTGAGCTCTTCGAGGGTGGCGCCCAGGCGTTCGAGCAGCTTTTCCGCGTGCAACTGGTCCTCGGCGCTGGAGCCCGGCGCCGGTACCGCCTGCACCACATCGAAAGGCACGTCCTCGAGCATGGTCCGCGACTGCATGCGCAGGTGGCGCAGGTGGTCCAGGGCGAGGTTGCGGCCGGTCTGGAAGAGGAAGGGTTCCAGGTGATCGATGCGGCGTTCGAGCAGGGTACGGGCGACGCGCAGGTAGGTTTCCTGCACCAGGTCTTCGGCGATGCTCGGGTTCTTCACCATCCGTACGAGCGTGCGCAGCAAAGGCAGGCGCTGGGCCAGGAAGACCGCGTCGAGGTTGGAAGTGCTCACAAGGGCGTCCAGCAGGAATAATTTTTAAATGATAATCAATATTATTCAGAGGAGACGCATGGCACAAGTCTATCCGTGGTTCCGGATGTGTAGGCGCCAACGAAAAAAGGGCGAGGCGCGCGGGGCGCCTCGCCCATTCCCTCAGCCGGCCGGTGAGGGGTAAGCGGGACTCAGGAGCGCACGGGGCGTGCGTTCAGGCGGGGCTGGTCGTTGGCCGGTTGTGCCTGGTCGGCTGCTTCCGGGCGGCTGTTCCAGTGCGGGATGAGGATGCCGGCGGCGATCAGCGCGGTGACGGTGAAGCCGATGAACACGGTGTAGGTGTCGAAGTAGCCTGGCAGCAGGCCACCGAGGATCGCGCCGACGGAGCCGCAGCCATTGACGAAGCCCGCCGCGGTGCCGGCCGCTTCGCCGGTGCCGAAGTCCACGGCGGCGGAGCCGCTGATCATCGAGTCCGGTCCGTACAGGGTCAGGCCCATCATGAACAGCAGGGCCAGCACCAGCAGGCTGCTGCCGGTCTGCATGGCCGGGACGAACAGCGCCAGGCAGACGGTCAGGCCGAGCAGGCTGATCACGCAGGCGGGCATGCGCCGCGCGCCGAAGATGCGGTCCGAGGCATAGCCGATCAGGATCGGCCCGAGCAGCCCGGCAACCTCGAAGGCCGACGGCAGGATCGCCGCGCCGACCTTGCCCAGCCCCGGCATGCGTTCGTAGACGATCACCGGGCCCCACAGCAGGATCGCGTAGCGCGCCGGCTTGAGCAGGAAGTACGCCAGCCCCAGGGTCAGCACGGTGCGGTTGCGCAGCACCTTGCCGAGGATGCGCAGGGACTTGCCGTTCGCGCCCTCCTGCTTGAAGCCGGCGTAGTTCACCGCCCCGGGTTGCTGCACATCGGCTTCCACCGGCGGCAGGCCGACGTCCTGCGGGCGGTTGCGTTGCAGCAGCAGGAACAGGATGGCGACCGCACCGACCACCGCGGCGGTGGAGTAGAACGCCGCATGCCAGGTACCGAACACCTCATAGGCCCACCAGCCGGCGAAGGGCGAGGCGACCAGTCCGCCGAAGGCGTAGCAGGTGCTCCACAGCCCGAGCACGCGGCCGCGCTCATGGGTGGCGAAGAAGCTGCCGATGTTCTTGCACAGCCCGGACCAGCCGGTGGATTGCGCCAGGCCCTGGACCACCATGCAGGTGGCGAAGATCGGCAGGGTGGCGAAGCTGCCCATCACCAGCGCGGCGACGGCGGAGATCAGCAGGCCGCCGAACACCACCACGCGGGGGCCGTAGCGGTCGGCGAAGACACCCCAGGTGAACTGGCCCACCGCGTAGGCGGTGAGGTAGATGGCGTCGAGGTTGGCCATCGCGATCTTGTCGAGATGGAAAGTGGGGTCTTCGGCGATGCCGAGCTTGGCCACCGAGAAGGCTTTGCGGGTGAAGTAGAAGGCTGCGTAGGCCAGCCAGGTGATGGCGAAGATCTGCCATTTCCAGCGCGCCAGCGAAGCGCGCGGCGAAGCGGTGCCGTGAGGGTTGAGCATGATCTGACCTCTTTGTTGTTGTGCTGTGCCGGCAGTCAGTGGGTAACGCCTTTTTTATTTTTGTTTTCGAAGCACGTCGCACCGTCTTTGCGGTGCGGGTCAGAAGCGCTGGAGCTGTTCTGTACCGCCTTGCTGAACCCATCAGGTTCGGCGGCGGTGGAGGGATGGAAACAATTTCGAATAAATAACTGAAATCGATTTATCAGATTTCAAAAATAAGCTGAGCTTGTATGACAGAGGGCCATGACGTTAGTGTTCTGCGCGAATGACTTTGTAGTCGCTTTCCGTCTGCTGGTGAAAAGACGGTCAGAACCTTCCCGCCGAGGCGTGCCCATGTCCGTTTCCCACGCTCAACTCAAGGCCTTCCATGCCGTTGCCGTACACGGCAGCTTCACCCGCGCCGCCGAGCGACTGTTCCTCACCCAGCCGGCGATTTCCGACCAGGTGCGCAAGCTGGAGGAGCGCTACGGCGTGCTGCTGTTCCACCGCAACAAGCGCTCGGTACGCCTGACTGAACTGGGCGAGCGCCTGCTGGCGGTAACCCAGCGGCTGTTCGTGATCGAGGCGGAGGCGCAGGAGCTGCTGCAGGAATCCAGCGCGTTGCAGACCGGCAGCCTGACCCTGGCGGTGGACGCGCCGGTGCACGTGCTGCCGCAGATCGCGCGCTTCTGCCAGCGCCATCCGGGCATCCGCGTGAAGCTGGAAACGGGCAATACCGACGAATCCCTGCAACGCCTGTTCGACTACCAGGCGGACCTGGCGCTGCTCGGCCGCGAGGTGCAGGACGAGCGCCTGCTGACCTTCACCCTGCGCAGCGACCCCATAGTCGCCTTCGTCGGCCGCAGCCATCCCTGGGCCGGGCGCGAGTCCATCGAACTGGCCGACCTCGACGACACGCCGCTGGTGCTGCGCGAGCAGGGCTCGGTGACCCGGCAGATGCTCGAGGCGGAAATGGCCCGCGCTGGCTGGCGCATCCGCCCGGCCATCGAGGTGGAAGGCCGCGAAGCGTCGCTGGAAGCAGTGGCGGTGGGGATTGGCGTCGGCGTGGTGTCGGCTGCCGAACTGGGGGCGGATGCGCGCGTGCATGCGCTGCCGATCCTCGACTGCCACTGGCGCATGAGCGAGACGCTGGTGTGCCTGCGTGAGCAGAGCACCCGGCGGATCGTGGCGACCTTTCTCGATCTGGTGAAGGAAGACTTGCCAGCGGAGTAGGGCGGCTGTTCGCATCCATCCGAAGGTTCCGTCGCACTCGTAGGGCGAATAACCCGGAACGGGTTATCCGCCAGGACGGCGGATAGCGCCCTGGGCGTTATGCGCCCTACAGGGGATATCGGCGCGCGGCGCTGTTGTAGGAGCAACTGTCTTTTCCTGGTAGTTCGGTGTTTGTGCTTTCCCCCTCACCCCAGCCCTCTCCCTCAGGGAGAGGGAGCAAATCGTGCCGGCTGACGCTGTGGTTTCATCCGGCACCGAACGGTCCCCTCTCCCCCTGGGAGAGGGTTAGGGTGAGGGCCGATCCGAGCACAGATCTATCCGGTAGGAGCAAGCCATGCCCGCGATCGCGCGCAGGGCGACGCTCCTGCAGTCGATTCAGGCGATGACCCTCAGCCCTCCGCCAATTCCAGAAACGCACTGACCACCCGCAACCCCCGGCGCCGCTCCAGGCAGCCGATGGCGTGGCGGTTGAGCAACCCATCGCCACCCAGTGGGATGGCCTTTACCCGTGGGTCCGGGCTGACCTCCAGCGACGACACGATGCCGATCCCCAGCTCCGCTGCCACCGCTTCGGTCACGGCCTCGCGGCTGTCCAGTTCCAGCAGCACGCGGGGCTCGACCGATGCCGCCGAGCAGGCCGCATCGAAGGTGCGCCGGGTGATCGAGTCAGGCTCGCGCAGCACCATGATCTGCCGGTCCAGCTCCCCCAGCGGCAGTTCGCCAGCATGCTCGCTCCAGGCGTGGCTGGCCGGCACCAGGGCGCAGATGCGCGACTCCACCAGCTCGCGCAGGAACAGTCCGGCGCGCGGCTCCACCTCGGTCAGCACGGCGATATCGACGTGCTCGTCCATCAGCGCGGCGAGGGTCTCCTGCGCATTGCCCAGGCGCAGGTTGACGGTGATGCCGGGGTAGCGCGCGCGCAGCCGGGCAAGCATCGGCATCACCAGGTGCGGGCCGTCGGCGGCCACTTCGATACGCCCGGTCACCAGCTCGCGGCTGGCGTCCAGCACGGCTTCGGCTTCCTCCTCCAGGGCAAACAGGGTGCGACTGATGGCCGACAGGCGTACGCCATCTTCTGTCAGCTCCACGCCGCGCGCGGTGCGGCGGAACAGATTGACCTGGTAGTGCTCCTCCAGCGCCTTCACGTGCCCGGTCACGGCCGGCTGGCTGATGAACAGGCGCTCGGCGGCGCGGGTGAAGCTGCGTTCGCGGGCGACGGCGTCGAAGGCGCGGAGCTGGAAGAGGTTCATGAGGTATATGTCCGGCTTATGCAGTGCATCGTGATAAACAATTTGAACGATATCTTCCCGGCCGGCAAGTTATGCCCAGGCCGCCGCGAACCCGCCCCGGCCCAACCGAATTCAGCCCTGACGACGTTCCCACGAAAGAGGAATCGAGCATGAGCACTGCCGAGCGAGCCCCCATCCTGCTGACTCCCGGTCCGCTGACCACGTCCCCCCGCACCCGTCGCGCCATGATGGTCGACTGGGGCTCCTGGGACCGCGACTTCAACGACCTGACCGCCGACGTCTGCAAGCGCCTGCTGGCGATCATCCACGGCGAGGCGACCCACACCTGCGTGCCCCTGCAGGGCAGCGGCACCTTCTCCGTCGAAGCCGCCATCGGCACCCTGGTACCGCGTGACGGCAAGGTGCTGGTGCTGATCAATGGCGCCTACGGCAAGCGACTGGCGAAGATCTGCCAGGTGATCGGCCGTGAGTTCAGCACCTTCGAAACCGAAGAAGACGTGCCGACCACCGCCGCCGACGTGGACCGCCTGCTCAGCGCAGACCCGAGCGTCACCCATGTGGCGCTGATCCACTGCGAAACCAGCACCGGCATCCTCAACCCGCTGGCCGAGATCGCCAGGGTCATCGAATCCCACGGCAAGCGCCTGATCATCGATGCCATGAGTTCCTTCGGCGCGCTGGACATCGACGCCCGCCACATCCCCTTCGATGCGCTGATCGCCGCTTCCGGCAAATGCCTGGAAGGCGTACCGGGCATGGGCTTCGTCTTCGCCCGCAGCACCGCCCTGAACGCCAGCGCCGGCAATTGCCACTCGCTGTCCATGGACCTGCAGGACCAGCACGCCTACATGGCCAAGACAGGCCAGTGGCGCTTCACCCCGCCGACCCACGTGGTGGCCGCGCTGCACGAAGCGCTGAGCCAGTACGAGGAAGAGGGCGGTCTCGCGGCCCGTCATCAGCGTTACGCAAACAATTGCCAGACTCTGCTGGCGGAGATGGCCGAACTGGGGTTCCGCAGCTTCCTGCCGGCCGAGATCCAGGCGCCGATCATCGTCACCTTCCATGCCCCGAGTGACGCCCGCTACACCTTCACCGAGTTCTACAACCGGGTGCGCGAGAAGGGCTTCATCCTCTACCCGGGCAAGCTGACCCAGGTGGAAACCTTCCGCGTCGGTTGCATCGGCCAGGTCGACGCCAGCGGCATGCGCGCCGCCGTCGCGGCCATCGCCGAGACGCTGAAGGAAATGGAAGTCTTCGAAATCTGACGCCCGCCCGAATTCTCACAGGATTGAACGCCATGAATTACCAGCAACCCAAGCAACTGCAAGCCGTCATCCTCGACTGGGCCGGCACCGTGGTCGACTTCGGCTCCTTCGCGCCGACCCAGATATTCGTCGAGGCCTTCGCCGAGTTCGGCGTCCAGGTCAGCCTGGAAGAAGCCCGCGGCCCGATGGGCATGGGCAAGTGGGACCACATCCGCACCCTGTGCGACATCCCGGCCATCGCCGAACGCTACAAGGCCAAGTTCGGCCGCGTGCCGAGCGACGATGACGTCACCGCCATCTACGAGCGCTTCATGCCGCTGCAGATCGAGAAGATCGCCGAGCACTCGGCGCTGATTCCCGGCGCGCTGGATGCCATCGCTGCGCTGCGCAAGGGCGGTCTGAAGATCGGTTCCTGCTCCGGCTACCCCGCAGTGGTGATGGAGAAGGTCGTCGCCCTGGCAAAGACCAACGGCTACGTCGCCGACCATGTGGTCGCTACCGATGAAGTGCCCAACGGCCGTCCGCACCCGGCCCAGGCACTGGCCAACGTGATTGCCCTGGGCATCAACGACGTGGCGGCCTGCGTGAAGGTCGACGACACCTGGCCGGGCATCCTCGAAGGCCGCAGTGCCGGCATGTGGACCGTGGCGCTGACCTGCTCGGGCAACGCCCTGGGTCTGACCTATGAGCAGTACAAGGCGCTGCCGGCGGAGAAACTGGAGCAGGAACGTCGCCGCATCGGCCAGATGTTCGAAGGCTCGCGCCCGCACTACCTGATCGACACCATCGCCGAACTGCCGGCGGTGATTGCCGACATCAATGCGCGCCTGGCGCGGGGTGAGATGCCGCAGGGCAGCTGACGCCTGGTGTTCATGAAAAAGGCCCGCTTTGTGCGGGCCTTTTTCATGGGGGGTAGTGCATACGGTCGCGGGCCATGCCCGCGATCAGCGCCGACAGGCGCGACTGTCAGCAGTAATCAGTTCACAACGTTCCGCACAAACCGCACCAGCACATCCCCATGGTTCTGGTAGGAAAACGGCTGGTTGCTCTTGAATACGTGGAAACCGCCGGCGTCGACCTCCACCGTTTCCTCGGCAAGGACGATGGTCAGCCGGCCTTCGATGACATAGGCCATGTCGTACCAGCCTTCGGCATCGGGCTCGGCGTTGTAGCGGTCGCCGGGGGCGAGCGTCCAGTGCCAGAGCTCGGCCTGACGGGTGGCGGGGGTGCTGGCGAGGAGGGTGCCGCGGCTGTCGGCCTGTTGGCCGCCCCAGGCGACGGCGTCGACGCGGGACAGGCCGCCGGTGGACGGCGGGCGAACCAGGTCGGCGAAGGTGACTGTCAGGGCGGCGGCGATGCGGTCGAGGGTGGCGAGGCTGACGTTGGTGTCGCCGCTCTCGATGCCGACCAGCATCCGCCGGCTGACGCCCGATGCCTTGGCCAGCGCGTCCTGGCTGAAGCCGGCATTGCGGCGGTGCGTCTTCACGTTATCGGCGACGTGCACCAGCACGCTGGGACGTTCGGAAGGAGTGGGCAGTATATTGCTCATTCTGGCCTTTTTGCGCATTATGTTGCGCATAACAGTCAACCAAGAAATCCCAACCGTTGCAACGCCTGTTCAGGTCCGCATCATGCCTCGCTCTCGCTTTATTTCCACTGCCTTCCCCATTCTCATCCTGATCGTGTCCATGGCCTCGATCCAGACCGGCGCATCGGTCGCCAAGAGCCTGTTCCCGGTGCTCGGCGCCGAAGGCGTGACCTCCATGCGCCTGATCTTCGCGGCCATCCTCCTGCTGGCGATCCTCCGCCCGTGGCGCACCTCGCTGCGCGGCAAGCCGCTCAAGCCGCTGTTCATCTACGGCGTGACGCTGGGCCTGATGAACCTGACCTTCTACATGGCGCTGCAGACCATTCCGCTGGGCGTTGCCGTGGCGCTGGAGTTCACCGGGCCGCTGGCAGTCGCGCTGTTCTATTCGCGCAAGCCGATCGACTTCCTGTGGATCGCCATCGCCGTGGTCGGCCTCGGCCTGCTTCTGCCGATCGCCGACTTCGGCCACGGCATCGACCCCAAGGGCGCCGCGCTGGCGCTGGGGGCGGGCGTCTGCTGGGGGCTCTACATCATCTTCGGCCAGCGCGCCGGTAACGACCTGGGCGCGCAGGGGGCGGCGCTGGGCATCAGCATCGCGGCGATCTGCGTGGCGCCCATCGGCCTTGCGCACAGCGGCATGGCGCTGTTCGACATCAGCCTGTTCCCGGCGTTGCTGGGCGTGGCGATCCTCTCCAGCGCCTTGCCCTACACCCTGGAAATGGTGGCGCTGACTCGCCTGCCGGCGCGGACTTTCGGCACCCTGATGAGTATCGAGCCGGCCTTCGGCGCGCTGTCCGGCCTGGTGTTCCTGGGCGAGCAGCTGACTTCGCATCAGTGGATCGCCATCGGCGCGATCATCGTCGCCTTGGTGGGCACGACGCTGAGCAGCCGGCCGAAGCCGGCGCTGGTTACCGACTGATCCTCCCTGCGCTACGAAGAAGCCGCCCTTGGGCGGCTTTTTGCTTTTGTAGGATGGGTGGAGCGCAGCGATACCCATGCTGTCCGTGCACGGGATTGATGGGTATCGCTGCGCTCCACGCCATCCTACGCAGTGTTTTTCCTGCACGACTCCCAAATAAAAAAGCCGCCCTCGGGCGGCTTTCTGCGTTGTGGGCGATCAGCCCGCCGTGCGCATCTCGTTCAGCACGATCTGCCGCCTGGCGCTGCGCGACAGGCGAATGCACAGCATCACCGCGGCGCAGGTCAGACCGACGATCAGGCCCTCCCACAGGCCGCGCGGGCCGGTGGGCTCCTGCAGCCAGTGGGTGAGGCCGAGGCTGTAGCCCACCGGCAGGCCGATGCCCCAGTAGGCGAACAGGGTCATGATCATGGTCGCGCGGGTGTCCTGGTAGCCGCGCAGGGCGCCGGCGGCGGTGACCTGTACGGCGTCGGAGAACTGGAACAGCGCCGAGAACACCAGCAGCGTGGCGGCCAGCGCCAGCACGTCCGGGTCCTGCGTATAGAGCCCGGCGATATGCTCACGCATCAGCAGCATGCCGCTGGCGGAAATGCAGGCGTACGCCAGTGCCGCGCCCATGCCCACGCCGGCAGCGAAACGAGCATCGCGCGGCGCACCGGCACCGAGCGACTGCCCCACGCGGACGGTCACGGCCATGGCCAGCGAGTAGGGGATCATGAACACCAGTGCGCTGAAGTTCAGCGCCACCTGGTGGCCCGCCACCACTTTCTCGCCGAGTTCGCCGATCAGCAGGGCGATCACCGAGAAGATGCTGGACTCGGCGAACACCGCGATGCCGATGGGCAGGCCGACCCCTACGAGGCTGCCGATCACCTGCGGCTTCGGCAGCTCCCAGTGGCTGAACAGCTGGCTCGGCTTGTAGACCTTCGCCCAGTTCACCCAGACCAGCATGCCCAGCAGCATGAACCACATCACCGAGCCGGTGGCCCAGCCGCAGCCGGGGCCGCCCAGCGCCGGGAAGCCGAGGTGGCCGTAGATCAGCACATAGTTGATCGGGATGTTCAGCATCAGTCCGCAGATGCCCAGCACCATGCTTGGCCGGGTGCGCCCCAGGCCATCGCTGAAACAGCGCAGCACGTGATACAGCGCCACCGCCGGCAGGCCGCAGGCGATGCCGCGCAGGTAGAAGCAGCTCGGCTCGATCAGCGCTTCCTCGACCTTCATCGCCCGCAGCACCGGCTCGGAGAGCAGCCACAGCGTCGCCCCCGCCAGCGGGCCGACCAGCAGTGCCAGCCACAGCGCCTGGCGCACCAGCGGGCCGGTGCCGGCCTGGTCGCCGGCGCCGTAGCGCTGGGCCACCTTGGCGGTGGTGGCGAGCAGGGTGCCGGTCATCAGCAGGAAGATCGGAATCCAGATCGAGTTGCCCAGTGCCACCGCGGCCAGATCGCGCGGGCCCACGCTGCCGGCCATCACCGCATCGACGAAGCCCATGGCGGTGGTTGCCAGCTGGGCGATCATGATGGGCGCTGCGAGGGTCAGCAGTTCCTTGAGTTCGGTGGCGGTGCGCCGTCCGCGGGAGACGGGCTGGGTGAGGCTGGTCACGGCTTTCCTTGGCAGAAGAAATGAACGGGAAGCCGGCCAGTTTAAGGGCTGTCCGCCCGGGCAGCAAAGCCTGGCGTGTGTGGCGCGGGACCGCGCGCAACGGCGCTGGTAAAGTAGCCGGTGACGATTTCTGGAGTCAGTCCATGCGTATCCTTGCCGATGAAAATATTCCCCTGGTCGAAGCCTTCTTCGGCGCCCATGGCGACATCCGTCGCCTGCCCGGACGCGGGATCGACCGCGCCGCCCTGGGTGATGCCGAAGTATTACTGGTGCGCTCGGTGACGGACGTCAGCCGTGAGCTGCTTCAGGGCAGCCAGGTGAAGTTCGTCGGCACCTGCACCATCGGCACCGATCACCTGGACCTGGACTACTTCGCCGAGGCCGGCATCGCCTGGTCCAGCGCGCCGGGTTGCAACGCCCGCGGTGTGGTGGACTGGGTGCTGGGCAGCCTGCTGGCGCTGGCCGACGTACACGGCGCCAAGCTCTCCGAACGCCGCTATGGCGTGATCGGTGCCGGGCAGGTGGGTGGTCGCCTGGTGGATGTGCTGCGCGGATTGGGCTGGGACGTGCGCGTCTGCGACCCGCCGCGCGCCGCTGCCGAAGGGGGTGATTTCCGCAGCCTGGAAGAAGTGCTGCGCGAGTGCGACGTGATCAGCCTGCACACACCGTTGACCCGCGACGGCGACAACCCGACGCGCCACCTGATCGACGCGCAGCGCCTCAAGGCGCTGCGCCCCGGCACCTGGCTGATCAATGCCAGCCGAGGCGGGGTGGTCGACAACACGGCGCTGCGCATCCACCTGGAGTCCGGCGCGGATATCGACGTGGCGCTGGACGTCTGGGAAGGCGAGCCGGAAGTGAACGTGCAACTGGCCCATCACTGCCGTATCGCCACCCCGCACATCGCTGGCTACAGCCTGGATGGCAAGTTGCGCGGCACGGCGCAGATCTACGAGGCGTTCTGCGCCTGGCAGCGTTGCGAGCCGGCCGTCGATCTCGACGACCTGCTGCCGGCGCAATGGCTGGCCGAACTGAGTCTGAAAGAGGAATGCGATCCGGACTGGGCGCTGGCGATGCTCTGCCGCGCGGTGTACGACCCGCGCAGCGATGACGCCGATTTCCGTCGCAGTCTGATCGGAGACACCCAGACCCGGCGGGCGGCTTTCGACGCGCTGCGCAAGCACTACCCGCCGCGCCGGGAAATCACCGGGCTGTGGGTAGACATCCAGGGCGATTCGCCGCGCCTGGAAAGCCTGCTGACCGCGCTGGGGGCCAACCGGGTCGGGGAGTAGGGCGGACGTGCTGCCGCGCTGTTATTCCGCTTGGCGGCGTGGCGGCTCGCAGGTCTTGTCCAGTTCCTGGCAGGCGCGCTGGATCATGTCTTCGGTAATCGGCACTTCACGGCCCTGGGCATCGATGATCGAGCCGCCGACCGGCTGTTGCGGCTGGCGCGGAGTGGGGCGGGGGGCGGATTCACGGTGGGTTTGCAGGCTCATGGCCAATCTCCTCTACATCAGTGCATTGCAGTCTAGGCAGATCAGATGAAACCCCGGTGACAGAGGCGGCCAAGGGCAGCGCCTGAAAATCGTCACCGAAGACAGACGACCCGAGCGCTCGCAGATTGCGTGCCAATCGCGAGGTCCCCGGTCGTTTGCTTGTCGTTATAGTCAGTGGAGTTGCCGCTTCCCTGGTCCGACCCGGCGTTGCGCCGGTGGTTCGAAGAAGTTTCCCTCGAGGTTGAGTATGGACAGGATTCGCATAGGGCTGATCATCAATCCGCTGGCCGGTATCGGCGGCCCGACCGCGCTCAAGGGCAGCGATGGCGTGGCCGCGCTGGCCCTGGCCCGCGGCGCCGAACCACGGGCGGCGGAGCGCACGCGGGTTGCCCTGGAGCACCTGCTGCCGGTGCGCGAGCGCCTGGAGTTCCTCACCTTTCCCGGCCCGATGGGGAGTGACCTGCTGGCGGACATGGGTTTCGCCCATCGCCTGGTTGGGGCGCTGGAGAAAGAGCAGAGCAGCGCGGCGGATACCCGTCACGCCGTGCAGGCGCTGCAGGAGGCCGGCGTGGCGCTGATCCTCTTTGCCGGTGGCGACGGCACCGCGCGGGATGTGGCCGAGGTGGCCCGCGAAGGCCAGCCGGTGCTGGGCATTCCCGCCGGGGTGAAGATCCATTCCGGGGTCTACACCATCAGCCCGCGCGCGGCCGGGGAGCTGGCGCGGCGGCTGGTGGATGGCGGGCTGGTGCGCCTGACCCAGGGTGAAGTGCGCGATCTCGACGAAGCCGCGCTGCGTGAGGGACGCGTCGCCGCGCGCTGGTACGCCGAACTGACGGTGCCCGAGGAAGGCCACTTCATGCAGCACGTGAAGCAGGCCGGCATGGAGACCGAGGAGCTGGTGCTCGCCGATCTCGCCGCCTGGCTGGAGGACAGCTGGGAGGACGATGTGCGTTACGTCTTCGGCCCCGGCTCGACGCTGCACGGGCTGGCTGCCGACCTGCACCTGGACACCACCCTGCTGGGCGTGGATGTGATCGAGAACGGCGAAGTGATCGCCCGCGACGTCACCGAGGCGCAGCTGTTCGAGCTGGTGGACGGGCACCCGGCCTTCCTGCTGGTGACTGCCATCGGTGGTCAGGGCCACATTCTTGGGCGCGGCAACCAGCAGATCAGCCCGCGCGTGCTGCGCGCCATCGGCATCGAGCGACTGCGGGTGATTGCCACCAAGCGCAAGCTCGGCACCCTCGAGGGCCGGCCGCTACTGGTGGACAGTGGCGATGCCGGGCTGGACGCGAGCTTCCCGGCGGCGGTGCGGGTGTGGGCGGGCTACAAGGAAGAGCTGCTCTATCCGCTGGGCTGGGGCAGCGAAGAACTGCCCCGTTAGCGAAAGTCCGACGCTCGGGTTCGCCCTCACCCTAACCCTCTCCCAGGGGGAGAGGGGACCGTTCGGTGCAGGGAGAGACCTTGGTTTCAGCTGGTACGGACGGCTCCCTCTCCTCCGGGAGAGGGTTGGGGTGAGGGGAAGTGCAGGCACGGACAACCCCTGGGGAAGACAGTTGCTCCCACGCACGGTGGTGCAGGTAACCGAGCCTGATCTAGACTCCTTCGCTCCGCGAAACCGGAAGAGGGGGCAGGGCATGCATTCGGGCGGTTGTCTGTGCGGCGCGGTGCGCTACGAGATCAGCGGCGAGCTGGCGCCAATCCAGGTCTGCCATTGCGGCCAGTGTCGCAAGGCACAGGGTGGGCCGTTCGCCACCAATGTCCCGGTGCAGCGCACGGCGTTCCGTCTGCTCAGCGGTGAGTCGGAGCTGGCCGAGTACCGCGCCACGCCGGAAAAGAAACGCGTGTTCTGCCGCACCTGCGGCTCGCCCATCTACAGCGCTCGCGATGCGCTGCCGGACACTTTGCGGGTGCGGGCGGGAACCCTGGACGAGCCCGTGCGGACAAAGCTCGAAGCACATTACTACGTCGACTCCCGCGCCAGTTGGTGGCCGCTGGAGGACAATCTGCCCCATCACGGGGGCGCCAGGTCGGAATGAAGGAGCTGGCACCGCCAGCAGCAGTCAGGGAGCAATAAGGTCAGTGGCAATGGAACGGAAATTTCGCGTGCTGGTGCTGGGCGGTTACGGCAACTTCGGCAGCCTGATCGTGCATCGCCTCAGCGGCATCGAAGGCATCCGCGTGCTGGTCGGCGGGCGCGACCAGCGCCGCGCCAATGAACTGGCCGCGCAGGTGGGCGGCGAGGCGGTGTGCCTGGACATGAACCAGCCGACGCTGGCCGGCCGCCTCAATGAACTGAAGGTCGACCTGGTGATTTCCACCGCCGGGCCGTTCCAGGGTCAGGACTATCGCGTTGCCCGCGCTGCCATCGGCGCTCGCGCCCATTACATCGATCTGGCCGACGCCCGCCAGTTCGTCTGCGGCATCCACGAACTCGACCGCGCCGCACGCAGCGCGGGGGTTCTGGTATGCAGCGGCGCCAGTTCGGTGCCTGCTCTGGCGGCCTCGGTGATCGACGAGTTGCTGCCACGTTTCCAGCGCCTGGACAGCATCCACCACGGCATCAGCTCCTCGGCGAAGATTCCCGGCCAGGCCACGGTCTCCGCGGTGCTGGGCTACTGCGGCAAACCGTTGCGCCAGTGGCGCCAGGGGCGCTGGCAGGACGTACACGGCTGGCAGGGGCTGACTCGCCACCGCTTTCCCGCCCCGCTGGGCAAACGCTGGCTGGCCCACTGTGATGTACCGGACCTCGACCTGTTCCCGCAGCGCTACCCCGGTGTGCAGGACGTGCGTTTCTCCGCCGGCCTCGGCCTGAAGCTCACCCAGTTCGGCACCTGGGGCCTGTCGTGGCTGGTGCGCGCCGGGCTGGTGAAGGACGCTGCGCGCCTGGGCGCCAGCCTGCACCGCCTGGCTGTGGCGATGCAGCCATTGGGCGATGGGCGCAGCGGCATGTTCGTCCACCTGCAGGGCGTCGATGGCGACGGCAAACCCCTGGCGCTGTGCTGGGAAATTCTCGCGCAGCAGGACCACGGCCCGAACATCCCCTGCATGGCGGCGGTGGCGCTGGCGCGCAAGCTCGCCGCCGGACAGTTGCGGCAGCGCGGCGCGACCCCCTGTATCGGCCTGCTCACCACGGATGAATACGTGGCCGAACTGGAAGGGCTGGACATCTCCCAGGGGCTGCGCGAACTGGCTGCGCATTGATAGCAGACTGTTGCCCAGGCAACAGTCGATCAGCAGCGTTGTTGCCTGAGTGACATGAAGCGCCGGAAAAACCGGCTGAAGTGCCCGAAAATCATACATTTCCCTGTTGGTACGGCCCTTGCTCAAGGCTTCTGTACCTAGCGCAACAGTCAACAGGGAAAACCCATGACCAGCCCCATCAAAGTGGTCGCCGTCTCCGGCGGCACCTATCGCCCCTCGCGCACCCTGGTGCTCACCCAGGCCGTGCTCGACGCCCTCGGCGAGCAGCTTCCGGTAGAAGCCCGAGTCATCGAACTGGCCGACATCGCCCGCCCGCTGGGCGCCGCGCTGTCGCGCCAGGAGCTTTCCGCCGAGCTGGAAGCCACCCTGCGCGAGATCGAGACCGCCGACCTGCTGGTGGTGGCCTCGCCGGTCTACCGCGGCTCCTATCCGGGCCTGCTCAAGCACCTGTTCGACCTGGTGGACATGAATGCCCTGATCGACACCCCGGTGCTGCTCGCGGCCACCGGCGGCAGCGAGCGCCACGCGCTGGTCCTCGATCATCAGTTGCGCCCGCTGTTCAGCTTCTTCCAGTCGATCACGCTGCCGATCGGTGTGTACGCCAGCGAGGCGGACTTCGCCAACTACCAGATCACCAGCGACACCCTGCTCGCCCGCATCCAGCTGGCCGCCGAGCGCGCCGCGCCGCTGTTCGCCCGTCCGCAACTGCGCAAGACCGCCTGAGGAGCCTTCGATGAATGTGTTCTGGTTCCTGCCCACCCACGGCGACGGCCACTTCCTCGGCACCAGCGAGGGCGCGCGCCCGGTGTCGCTGCCGTACCTCAAGCAGATCGCCCAGGCCGCCGATTCCCTGGGCTACTACGGCGTGCTGATTCCCACCGGGCGCTCCTGCGAGGACTCCTGGGTGGTCGCCTCGGCCCTGGCGCCGCTCACCGAACGCCTGCGTTACCTGGTGGCGATCCGTCCGGGAATCATCTCGCCGACCGTTTCCGCGCGGATGGCCGCGACCCTGGATCGCCTCTCCGGCGGGCGCCTGCTGATCAACGTGGTCACCGGCGGCGACCCGGATGAAAACCGTGGCGACGGCATCCACCTCAGCCATGCCGAGCGCTACGAAGTCACCGACGAATTCCTGCGCATCTGGCGCCGCGTGCTGCAGGGCGAATCCGTGGACTTCGCCGGCAAGCACCTGCAGGTAGAGAACGCCAAGGCGCTCTATCCGCCGATCCAGAAGCCTTATCCGCCGTTGTACTTCGGCGGCTCCTCGGCCGAGGCCCACGACCTGGCCGCCGAGCAGGTCGACGTCTACCTGACCTGGGGCGAGCCGCCGCAAGCGGTCGCGCAGAAGATCGCCGACGTCCGCGAGAAGGCCGCGAAGCAGGGGCGCAGCGTGAAGTTCGGCATTCGCCTGCACGTGATCGTCCGCGAGACCGCCGAGGAAGCCTGGCAGGCCGCCGACAGGCTGATCGCCAACATCTCCGACGAGACCATCAGCAATGCGCAGAAATCCTTCGCCCGCTTCGACTCCGAAGGCCAGCGGCGCATGGCTGCGCTGCACGGCGGGCGCCGCGACCAGCTGGAGATCTACCCCAACCTCTGGGCCGGTGTCGGCCTGGTCCGTGGTGGCGCCGGCACCGCGCTGGTGGGCGACCCGCAGCAGGTGGCCGAGCGCATCAGGGAGTACGCGGACCTCGGCATCGACAGCTTCATCTTCTCCGGCTACCCGCATCTGGAAGAGGCCTATCGCTTCGCCGAGCTGGTCTTCCCGCTGCTTCCTGAGCCCTACGCCAGCCTTGCCGGGCGCGGCGTGACCAACCTCACCGGGCCCTTTGGCGAAATGATCGCCAACGATGTGCTGCCCGGACGCAAGGCCGGCTGACCCGGCTCTCCGCGCCCCGACTTGCCGGGCACAGGCCCGGCTTGCCCTGAACAGACTCAAGAGGAAGCGAGCGTGAACGCCAAGACGCGTCTCGACGCACAGACATCCGGGCAGTTCGAAGCGACTCCCGGACAGATTGCCCAGCGCCTGGCCGCCGGTTTCGCCGAAACCGCCGCCGAGCGCGACATCCGTGGCGGCACGCCGAAGGCCGAGCGCGACGCGCTGCGCCAGAGCGGCCTGCTGTCGCTGATCATCCCCAGCGAGTACGGCGGCCTGGGCGCCGACTGGAGCACCACGCTGGACATCGTCCGCCAGTTCGCCTTGGTCGACAGTTCCATTGCCCACGTGTTCGGTTTCCAGCACCTGATGCTGGCCACCGTGCGCCTGTTCTCCCGCCCCGAGCAGTGGCAGCCGTGGTTCGAGCTGACCGCGCGCAATCAATGGTTCTGGGGCAACGCACTCAACCCGCTGGATACCCGTACCGTGTCGCGCAGCTTCGCCGGCTGGCGCGAGTTCTCCGGGCGCAAGAGCTTCTGCTCCGGCGCGCTGGATTCGCAGATGCTTATTGCCTCGGCGCTGGACGGCGAGGGTGGCAAGCTGCTGATCGCCGCCATCCCCACCGCGCGCAGCGGCATCAGCCTGGCCCACGACTGGGACAACATGGGCCAGCGCCAGACCGACAGCGGCAGCGCCACCTTCGAGCGCGTGCGGGTGGAGGAGAGCGAGCTGCTGCTCGATCCGGGCCCGCTGAGCACGCCCTTTGCCTGCCTGCGCCCGCTGATTGCCCAGCTGATCTTCACCCACGTCTTCCTCGGTATTGCCGAGGGTGCGTTCGAGGAAGCGCGGCAGTACACGCTCAAGGAGGCCCGCCCGTGGTTCCGTTCCAGCGCCGCAACGGTGGCTGAAGACCCCTACGTGCTCGCGCACTACGGTGAGTTCTGGGTTGGCCTGGAAAGCACCCGCCTGCTGGTGCGCCGTGCTGCGCAACTGCTCGACGAAGCCTGGACCAAAGGAGCGGCACTGGACGCCGAGGAGCGCGGCCGGCTCGCCGTGGCCATCGCCACCGCCAAGGTCGCGGCCACCCGCAATGGCCTGGACATCTGCAACCGCCTGTTCGAAGTCACCGGCGCGCGCTCCACCCATGCCGCGCTGCGCATCGACCGCTACTGGCGCAACCTGCGCACCCAGACCCTGCACGACCCGGTGGACTACAAGGTCCGCGAGCTGGGCGACTGGGCGCTGAACCAGCAACTGCCGCAACCGACCTTCTACTCATGAACGCGACCACACCCGAGGGGCTGCTGACCCTGCCCAAATCGCCCGCGCTGGCCACCTCCATCCGCGCGACCGCCCAGGTCTTCGAAGACCCGAAATCCCAGGCGCTGCTCGACCACCTGCAGCAGGTCGCGCCCAGCGAGGCCAGCGTGCTGATCATCGGCGAGACCGGTACCGGCAAGGAGCTGGTGGCGCGGCACATCCACAACCTCAGTGCGCGGCGCGGCGGCCCGTTCGTGGCGGTGAACTGCGGGGCCTTCTCCGAGTCGCTGGTGGAGGCCGAGCTGTTCGGCCACGAGAAGGGCGCCTTCACCGGCGCGCTGGCGGCCAAGGCCGGCTGGTTCGAGGAAGCCAATGGCGGCACGCTGTTCCTCGACGAGATCGGCGACCTGCCAATGCCGATCCAGGTCAAGTTGCTGCGTGTGCTGCAGGAGCGCGAGGTAGTACGCCTGGGCTCGCGCAAGAGCATCCCGATCGACGTGCGGGTGCTCGCGGCCACCAACGTGCAACTGGAGAAGGCGATCAACGCCGGGCATTTCCGCGAGGACCTCTACTACCGGCTCAACGTGGTCAGCCTGGAGCTGTCGCCGCTACGCGAGCGGCCCGGCGACATCCTCCCGCTGACCCGCCATTTCATCGCCGAGTACAGCCGGCGCCTGGGTTACGGTCAGAGCCAGCTGAGCGCCGAGGCCGCGCAGAAGCTGCGCAGCTACTCGTGGCCGGGCAACATCCGCGAGCTGGAAAACGTCATCCACCATACGTTGCTGATCTGCCGCGACGGCGTGGTGCGCGCGGAGGACCTGCACCTGTCCAACCTGCGCATCGAGCGCAGCGAGGAGCCACGGCTGGAGTCCCTGGGCGCCGAGCAGATTCTCCAGCAGGCCTTCCAGCGGCTGTTCGAGGAGCAGGGCGGCAACCTGCATGCGCGGGTGGAAGATGCGCTGTTGCGCGCGGCCTATCGCTTCTGCCACTGCAACCAGGTCCACACCGCCAATCTGCTCGGCCTGAGCCGCAACGTCACGCGCACGCGGCTGATCGAGATCGGCGAGCTGGTGGTGAACAAGCGCCGGAGCGCGGCGGTGATCGACCCGCAGCGGGGCGTGCGGCTGTCGATCTAGCCCGCTCTGCTCGGGCCCGTCTATTTGGAGGTATTCGCCGCGGGCCACTGATCCACGGCAACGAAACGGACCAGTGGCCAGCCTAGACTCCGGGACCGCCCATCCCTCGCGAAAGGAGTCTCCCATGCACGTGGACATCGCCATCGTCGGCGCCGGCCCCGCCGGGCTTTGCCTGGCCCGCTCGCTGTCGGGCAACGGGCTGTCGATCCTGCTGATCGACCGCCAGCCGCTGGCCGCCGTGTCCGAGCCCGCCGAGGACGGCCGGGAGATCGCCCTGACCCACGCCTCCCGCGCCGAACTGCAGCGGCTGGGCATGTGGTCGCGGATCGATCCGCAGGAAGTCTCGCCGCTGCGCGATGCCCAGGTGCTCAATGGCCCCTCGCTGTTCACCCTGCGCATCGAGGCCGAGCACGCCGGCGCCGAGCAACTGGGTTACTTCGTGTCCAACCAGATGATCCGCCGCGCCGCCTTCGATGCGGTGCACGAATGTGCGGACGTCTCGCTGGTCTGCGGCCGTGCCTTGCGCACGTTGCAGGTGCAGCAGGATGGCGTGTCGCTGACGCTGGACGATGACAGCCGTGTCCATGCGCGCCTGCTGGTGGCGGCCGACAGCCGCTTCTCCGAGACCCGCCGCATGCTCGGCATCGGCGCGCACATGGAGGACTTCGGCAAGACCATGATGGTCTGCCGCATGGCCCACGAGAAACCGCATCACAATGTCGCCTGGGAATGGTTCGGCTACGGCCAGACCCTGGCGCTGCTGCCGATCAACGGCGACCGCTCCTCGGTGGTGCTGACCTTGCCGCAGCGCGAGATGGCGCCGCTGCTGGAGCTGGACGAGAAGGCCTTCGCCCAGGAGATGGAGCGCCGCTTCGACCGCCGCCTGGGTGGCATGCAGCTGCTCGGCCCGCGCCACAGCTACCCGCTGGTGGGTGTGTACTCGGACCGCTTCGTCGGCCCGCGCAGCGCACTGATCGGCGATGCCGCGGTCGGCATGCACCCGGTCACCGCCCACGGCTTCAACTTTGGTCTGCAGAGCCAGCGTCGGCTGGCCAATGAAATCCTCGCGACCCATCGCCGTGGCGGCGATATCGGCGGCACCTGGCCGCTGCGTCGTTACGCCATGGCCCACCGCCTGGCGACCTGGCCGCTGTACCAGGCCACCCGGCTGATCGTCGGCATGTACACCGACCCGCGCCCGCCGGTGCGTCTGCTGCGCAATGCCGGCCTGCGCCTGGCGCAGAACCTGCCGCCGCTGCGCACGGCGATTGCCAAGCATCTGACCCAGGGGGCCTGATAGCTGGCTTGGTATCCGCCACAATGGCGGATAACGCCGTAGGCGTTATGCACCCTACGGGGCTTGCTCTGGAGCGTAAAAGCGTTCGCGAGCAAGCTCGCTCCTACGAAAAGCATACCGAGTGGCTCGGTGGCGGTAGGAGCGAGCTTGCTCGCGAATGGTACGGCTCCTGACGCCTCAGGCAGCCTCGGTCTGCCGTGCCTTCTTCTGCTCCAGCTCGCGCACCAGCGGCAGCACCTTCTCGCCGAAGTAGCGCACTTCTTCCTGGAAGTGCAGGAAGCCCGTCAACACCAGGTCCACGCCCACCGCCTTGAGCGCGACGATACGTTCGGCGATCTGCTGCGGCGTGCCGATCAGGTTGGTCTTGAAGCCATCGTTGTACTGCACCAGGTCCTCGAAGCTGGATTTCGCCCAGTTGCCTTCGCCCTCCGGCGAGGCGGCGCCGGCTTGCTTGGCAGCGTGGCCGAAGGCGTTTACCGCTTCCGGGTCGGCCTTGTCGATGATCTCGGCGAGCACTGCGCGGGCTTCCTCCTCGGTATCGCGGGCGATGACGAAGGCGTTCACCCCGATCTTCACCGCGTGTCCGTTGGCCGCGGCCTTTTCGCGGATGTCGTCCACCTGTGCCTTGATCCCTTCCACGCTGTTGCCGTTGGTGAAGTACCAGTCGGAGACTCGTGAAGCCATGTCGCGCGCGGCCCGTGAGCTGCCGCCCTGGAAGATTTCCGGGTGCGGGCGCTGCAGTGGCCGGGGCTTCAGGTTGTAGTCGTGGAAGCGGTAGAAGTCGCCGTGGAAGCTGAAGTTGTCCTGGGTCCAGATGCCCTTCAGGGCGCGGATGAATTCCTCCGAGCGGCGGTAGCGCTCGTCATGCTCCAGCCAGGGTTCGCCGATGGCCTGGAACTCTCCCTTGAACCAGCCGCTGACGATGTTCACTGCGATGCGCCCGCCAGTGAGCTGGTCGATGGTCGCCAGTTGCTTGGCCGCCAGCGCGGGCGTCCATGGGCCGGGGAGGATGGCGGCGATCACCTTGAGCTTTTCCGTGGCGCCCAGCAGGGCATGGCTGAAGGCTACCGACTCGTGCTGGTACTCGGCGCCGTAGCCGGCGGTGAAGCGGATCTGCGTCAGCGCGTAGTCGAAACCCGCGTCCTCGGCGATGCGCGCGAGCTGGCGGTTGTAGTCGATGTCCCAGTGGGTGCGCTGCTCGATCTTGCTGACCACCAGGCCGCCACTGACGTTCGGGACCCAGTAGGCGAAGCGGATCGGTTGTTGGCTCATGGCTCGGGCTCCTCGGGGCTGCACAGCGGCGAAGGTGCCGCAGGCTGTGCAGAGCGAAAGCCGTGCCACGCGGGGAAATTCCCAGCGGATCAGCAGCTTGGCGTTTGGCCAGGACAGCGGCGGGTGTTCCGCACGGCGCACAGCTGCTGGGCAAGTGTTGGTCAGGCAACAGTGCCGGGTGCGACAACCGGCCCCTGAGCAGGCGCCGGCAAGGCTGTCAGAATTCGAAGTTCACCCGCTCACAGAAGTGGGAATCTCCTGCGTGCGAATCCATAACAGAACAAATCCAGGGGGCAGCATGGCCATCACTTCCAGCGATATCTGCAACGCCGCCGACGGGCTGTCCGGCTTCGTCGGCTTCAACCTCAAGACCGGCAAGTACATCGTGCGCTTCAGCGAGGACTCCTTCGGCATGGACGTGGCCGAGGACAGTATCCGCCCGGCCTGCGAGTTCGTCTGGGCACCGAAGAACGGCGTGGTGATGACCCTGAGCCGCGAGTGCCTGCAGATTCTTGCCGAGCAGAACATCCACGACCGCCTGAACCTCAACGAGGCGCTGCTGACCTACCTGCGCCGCACCGACCTGCCGGAGATCGCCGCCGAGCGTTGCCTGAAGTGATCACCACGCCCGCGCGCCGGGCGTTCGCAGGGGCGGGGGAGCGCCGGGCAGCGCGAAGCCGGGGAGGGGTTCGCGGGCCCGCTCCTGCAGAAACCGGGATTCGGGACCAGCCGGAGCGGACGGCGTCCGCTCCGGTGTTTTGCCGGACCCTACTGGGCCAGCTCCTTGCGCAGGTCCGCCACCTGGCCGGCGGTGACCGGCGCCGCTGCGTTGCCCCAGGTATTGCGCACGTAGGTCAGCACGTTGGCGACCTTCTCGTCGTCGAGGTTCCAGGCGAACGAAGGCATGGCTGGCGAGGTGGGCGCAGCCTCGGTGCCACCGGCCCGGCTGCCGGCCAGTACCACGCGGATCAGCGAGGTCGGGTCGTCGTTGTTGACCAGCGGTGCGGCGGCGAGGGTCGGGAACAGGTTCTTCACCCCGGTACCGTTGCTCACGTGGCAGGCAGAGCAGCGGTCGGCGTAGATCGCCTTGCCCGCGACCATCGCCGCGTCGCTGGCCGCCACCGGCGTCGGTGCCGATTTGTCGGCCGCACCATCCTTGAGGTACACCGCGACCGCCAGCAGGTCTTCGTCGTTCCAGTGCTGGGTCGAGTTCTCCACCGCTTCAGCCATGGGGCCGGAGGCGATGTCGAAGCGGTTGGCGCCGGTCTTCAGGTACTGCACGAGGTCCTCGGTGCTCCACTGGCCGATGCCGCTGTGCGGGTTGGCGGTGATGTCCGGGGCGACCCAGCCCTGCAGGTTGGCGCCGGCGAGGAAGCGGTCGTTGTCGTCGCCGCCGATCAGGTTCTTCGGCGTGTGGCAGGTACCGCAGTGGCCCAGGCCTTCCACCAGGTAGGCGCCACGGTTCCATTGCGGCGATTTGTCCGGCGAGGGCACGAATTCGCCCTGGGTGAAGTTCAGCCAGTTCCAGCCGATGAGGCTGGTGCGCACGCTGAAGGGGAAGGGCAGCTGGTTGCTTTCCACCGGGTTGCGCACCGGCTCCAGGGTCTGCAGGTAGGCCCAGAGCGCCAGGTTGTCCTCGCGTCGCACCTTGGTGTACGCGGTGAAGGGCATCGCGCCGTACAGCCGCTTGCCGTTGCGCCCATGGCCGGTGGACATCACCGCCTGGAAGTCGTCGAAGCTCCAGCGGCCGAGGCCGGTTTCCGCGTCGGGGGTGATGTTGGCGCCCACCAGCTTGCCGAACGGCGTTTCGATCGCCACGCCACCGGCGAAGGGCGCCTGGCCGGGTACCGTGTGGCAGGCGGTGCAGTCGCCCAGCACGGCGAGGTATCGGCCTTTTTCCACCAGGTTGTAGGAGTCAGCAGCCGTGCCGGCGACGGCCGATTGCAGGTTGAGCCCGAGCAGGGCGAGGGTGCCGAGGGAGAGGAGAGTCTTCATGCGCTGATCATCTCCCCGGGGCGTTTCAGGTAGAGCCGGCGGATCGCATCGGCAGCCTTGAAGGCCAGGGCGCCGACGGTGCCGGTCGGGTTGTAGCCGGGGTTCTGCGGGAAGGCCGAGGAGCCGACCACGAACAGATTCGGTACTCCCCACACCTGCAGGTGCTTGTTCACCGAACTGTTCTTCGGGTCGGCGCCCATGATGAAGCCGCCGACGATGTGCGAGGACTGGTAGGAGGTGTTGGACCAGGGGCCCTTGCGCGGCGCCGGGACGATCTGCTGCGGGTTCATGCTGCGGGCGATCTCGGCCACCTTGTCGGTGCAGTACTGCGCCATGCGCAGGTCGTTCTCGGGGAAGTCGAAGGTGATGCGCAGCAGCGGCCGGCCGTGGGGGTCGTTGTAGTTCGGGTCCAGCGACAGGTAGTTGCCGCGGGTGGTGTAGCTGCTGGCTTCGCAGCCGATGGACATGTTGCTCAGGTAGCTTTCCACCGTGGCCTTCTTCCACTTCGCGCCCCAGGTCGGGGTGCCCGGCGGCGTCGGGCGTGAGTCGATGGGCGCGGCACCGATGGGTGTCACGCGGGTGCTGCCGCCGCCGACGAAGCCGAGTCCGGAGTGATCGAAGTTGTCGTTGTTGAACTCGTCGATGCCCATGCCGATGGCACCGCCACCGATGAAGGGGTTGAAGTTCTTGTCCTTGAAGAACAGCTTCACGCTGTTGGCCGTCTGGTAGGCGAAGTTGCGCCCGGTGGTGCCAGTGTTGGCGATCGGGTTGTACGGCTCACCGATGCCGGAGAGCAGCATCAGGCGCACGTTCTCGAAGATGAACGCGGCGACCACCACGATATCCGCCGGCTGCTCCCATTCCTCGCCGCTGGAGTCGACGTAGACGATACCGGTGGCGCGCTGGCCGGTGCTGTCGAGGGTGACCTTGAGCACTTCGGAATTGGTCTGCGCGGTGAAATTGGGTTTGCGGATCAGCGCTGGCATCACGTTGACGATGGCGCTGGCCTTGGAGTAGTTGGCGCAGCCGTAGTTGGTGCAGAAGCCGCAGAAGGTGCACGGCCCCATGGTCACGCCGAGCTGGTTGGTGTAGCCCTGGGAGGCCAGCGCCGAGGGCACCGGGAACGGCTTGTAGCCCAGGTTGCGCGCGGCCTCGGCGAACAGGGTCGGGGCGTAGGTCTGCGCGGTGGGCGGGTTGGGGTACTCGCGCGAGCGCGCACCCTCGAAGGGGTTGCCGCCCTCGACGATGCTGCCCTTGAGGTTGCCGGCCTTGCCGGAAACCCCGGCCAGCCGCTCGAAGGCGTCGTAGTGCGGTTCCATTTCCTCCCAGGTGGTGCCCCAGTCCTGCAGGGTCAGCTCTTCGGGCACTTCCTTGCCGTAGCGCTCCTTCAGATGACTGGCCAGGCGGAATTCCTCGGGCTGGAAGCGGAAGGTGATACCGGCCCAGTGGTTGCCGGCGCCGCCGGTGCCGTTGCCGGGGTGGAACGAGCCCCAGGAGCGCATCGGCAGGGCGGTTTCCGTTTCCTTGTTGCGCATCGTGCAGGTGTTCTGCCGGGTGCGCAGCATCAGTTCCTGGCGACGGTTGTAGCGCAGTTCGTCAGCCGCCGAAGCGAGGTTGAAGTCGGCGGCGGTGTCGCGCCACGGCCCGCGTTCGAAGCCGATCACATTGAGGCCGGCGTCTGCCAGTTCGTGGGCGATGATGGAACCGGCCCAGCCGAGTCCGACGACCACCACATCGGTGGAAGGTAGTTTCTTGGCCATGCGGTGGTTATCCCTTTTTCGTCCAGGCGGAGCTGCCGATGATGGAGAGCGGCACGAGGTCGAGCTTCTGGTTGTGCAGGGCGATGTAGTCGCGGTAGTCGTAGCGTGCGCCAGGGAAGCCGAGCATCTTCCACGACACCATGTCGCGGTTGCCGCCATAGATCGGGTCGGCGAAGAAACCTTCCATGGTGTTGTCCAGCACCTGCTGGAAGAACAGTCTGGCGTCGATGCCTTCGAGGGTGATGGCGCCTTTTTCCAGGTCAGTCAGGACCTGGTCGCGCTGCTCGCCGGGCAGGGCGCTGAAGTTCTTCTGGAACTTGCCCTGGCAGTACTTGCCCAGCGCGGCGAGGCCGATGCGATAGCGCTCACGCGGCACCAGCGGCGACTGATCGGCCTGGGCCGGAGTGCCCGGCGTGAAAGGGCCTTGCATGTACAGGCGACCGAAGTCGCCGTAGTCGCTGACCAGCTGGCGGTCGATGAACACCGCGCAGCCGGCGTCCTTGCCGCTGACGCTCAGCTCGTCGGCGGGAATCAGCTGTTCGACTATCGCTTCCACCTCGGTGGCTTCCTCGGCGGTGAAGAACTGCCAGCCGGGGCTGTCGTAGTGCAGCGGGCCGTTGTGGTCGAAGGGCAGCCATTTCGGCGTGCCGATCACGGTGGTGGCCTGGGCGCTGGCGGCAGCGCCGACGGCCAGCGAGGCGGCGGACGACTTCAACAGCTGGCGCCGGGTGAAGCCCTTGGGGTGTTCGGTCATTTCGGCTCCTGAGGCAATACCCGTCCGCTCGTTGTCGAGGGGGAATGGAAGGGTCTTGCCAGGTCTGTTCACGGTGGTGCGCTCTGTGCCGCGGCAGTCGAGCGGAGCGGGGGTGCGAAGTCGGCCCGCAAGGGGGCACTGTGCCGATCGGCTGGCCGGAAATGGTCCCTGGCCTGTGCCGGATTGGCGCTTCGTCTTTTCCACGCGCGTTTTTAGACTAGAGGCCGTAACAAAATGTTGCAGGTTTTTTCGCGGTAAAGGCTTGTTGCGGATTTTGAGAAAATCCGCGGGCCAGACGCGCCGCGGACTAACAGGGTGTGCAGGAGCGGACTTTGTCCGCGATGACCCGGTGCGATGCGGACCGATCGCGGACGCAGTCCGCTCCTACGCCAAGGTCACGCAGCTGCGGGGGTTCAGAGGAACATCCCGCCCGAAGCCTCCACGCGCTGGCCGTTGATCCAGCGGCCGCCGTCGGAGAGCAGGGTGGCGATCACCGCGCCGATATCGTCCGGCAGGCCGACGCGGCCCAGGGCGGTGTTGCTGGCGATCTGCTTGTTCAGCTCGGCGTTGTCGCGCACCTGGCCGCCGCCGAAATCGGTCTCGATGGCGCCCGGGGCGAGGATGTTCACGGCGATGCCGCGTGCGCCCAGCTCCTTCGCCTGGTACTTGGTGAGGGTTTCCATGGCGCCTTTCATGGTTGCGTAGGCGGCGTAGCCGGGCAGCGAGAAACGCGTCAGGCCGCTGGAGACGTTGAGGATGCGGCCGCCATCGGCGATCAGTGGCAGCAGCTTCTGAGTCAGGAAGAACGGGCCCTTGAGCTGGATGTTCATCAGTTGATCGAACATCTCTTCGCTGGTCTCGGCGAAGCTGGCGTAGAGGCCGATGCCGGCGTTGTTCACCAGGAAGTCGAAGTCCTGCCGGCCGAAGGTGTCGCCCAGGGTGGTGCGGATCTGCTGCGCGAAGGCCGCGAAGCGGGTGCTGTCCGCGACATCCAGTTGCAGCATCACCGCGCGACCGCCGTGCTGCTCGATCTCGGTGGCGACGGCGTGGGCTTCGTCAGCCTGGCTGCGGTAGGTGCCGATGATGTCGACGCCGGCAGCGGCGAGGTGCAGGGCGGCGTTGCGGCCAAGGCCACGGCTGGCGCCGGTGATGAGAGCGATCTTGCGGGTCATGGCGAAGCTCCTGTGCTGGTTTGGAGAGCAGGTGGGATTGAGGGAAAGCTTATTGTTCGATTGGCTGGTGATAAACAGGCATGAATCGGAAATACTGGTCGACATTGCCGAACAATAAGCCGTGCATTCCACAGAGAGCCACCCATGATCCGCCCCGACCTGCTCCGCACCTTCGTCCGCGTCACCGAGCTGGCCAGCTTCACCCAGGCCGGCGAGCAGCTCGGCCTGCCGCGCTCCACCGTGTCCGAACACATCCAGGCGCTGGAGGAACTGCTCGGCACGCGCCTGCTGCAACGCACGACAAGACGCGTTACCGCAACCCAGGACGGCCTGGTGCTCTATGAGCGCAGCAAGGACATGTTGGCCCAGCTGGACGAATTGCAGGGCCTGTTCCGACAGGACGACGAAGCCCTCGGCGGCCGCCTGCGGGTGGACATGCCGACGGTGATGGCGCGCAAGCTGGTGATGCCGCGCCTGGGCGAATTCCTCGCGCGGCACCCGGCGCTGGAACTGGAGGTGAGCTGCACCGACCGCCGCGTCGACCTGGTGCGCGAGGGTTTCGACTGCGTGGTGCGGGTCGGTTCGGTGAGCGATCCATCGGTGGTGGCGCGCAGCCTCGGGCAGTTTCCGCAGGTGACCTGCGCGAGCCCGTCCTATCTCGCCGAACACGGCGTGCCGCAGACACTGGACGACCTCGCCGGGCACCAGCTGATCCACTATGTGACGGTGCTGGGTGCGCGGCCGCCGGGCTTCGAGTACCTGCACCATGGCGAGGTGCGCTTCGTGCCGATGGGCGGGGCGCTGTCGGTGAACAACGCCGAGGCCTACGAAAGCGCGGCCATGGGTGGGCTGGGGATCATCCAGGTGCCGATCCATGGCGTGCTGGACGACCTGGAAGCGGGGCGGCTGGTGGCGGTGCTGGAGCACATCCCGTTGCCGCCCATGGAAATCTCCCTGCTCTACGCCCATCGCCGCCTGCCGCAGCGGGTGCGGGTGTTCATGCAATGGCTGGCACAGTTGCTGGGCGAACCCGGGGTGCTGGGTACTCCCGTGACTGTGAAGACCTAGCTGGCCCAGTCGGAATTCAGGATCACTTCGCAGAAGTTGCCGCGCACGAAGTCCGCATCCTTCATCGCCAGCACGTCGGCCTTGACGTTGCCGAAGGTGGTTTCCGGCTTGGCTTTGATGCCGTCGTAGAAGGCTTGCAGGATGTCCTGCTTGAACTGCCCGCCGCGTGGATGGGCGGCGACCACGGCGTCACGCTGGGCGTCGCTGAACTGCGGGTAGGCGATGCCCAGCACGTCCATTTCCACCCCGGCGGTGACCAGCGCGATCTCCGGCTTCATGTGCTGCGGGATACCGGGCGTGGTGTGCAGCGCGATGGCGGTCCACACCGTATCGATATCGCTCTCGGCGATGCCGTGGCTGCGCAGGAACTCTGCCGCGCAGTCGGCGCCATCCACTTCGAAGCGTTCGCACTGGCTGCAGTAGCGCGGCATCAGGCCCATGTCGTGGAACATCGCGCCGGCGTAGAGCAGCTCGGCGTCGAACTTCAGTTCCTTGCGCGCGCCGGTCAGCGCGCCCCAGTAGTAGACGCGCGAGGAATGGTGGAAGAGCAGCGGGGTGGCGTTGTCGCGGACCATCTCGGTGATGGCCTTGGCAAGGGCGCTGTCGGGGACTTTGACGCCGTTCAGGTCGAGGCTCATGGCGGGCTCCTGGGCTGGATTTCTACGCGCGGCGCGGGGTGCGTCGCGCTCCATGCCATTGGAAATCCGCGGCCCCCGAGGGACAACGAGGGCGAGGGAGCGAATCCGGACAGCCGTGCATCCTTTGCTGCCAGCAGCCTGTAAACCTCTGAAATCGAGCTCACCTGCAGGAGCGCCGATGCAGAGCGAAGATCGTAGGGCGGATAACGCGCCAGCGTTATCCGCCGCCAGGCAATCGGCGGATAACCCGTTCCGGGTTATGCGCCCTACGGTCCTACCGTTCGAAAGCCTCGGCGTGGGGCGTCTGCCTTAGACGAACTGCGCCGCCGCATAGCCCGAGGCCCAGGCCCACTGGAAGTTGAAGCCGCCCAGGTGGCCGGTGACGTCCAGCACTTCGCCGACGAAGTACAGGCCGGGGGATTTCAGCGACTCCAGGGTCTTGGACGACACCTCGCGGGTGTCGACGCCGCCCAGGGTCACTTCCGCCGTGCGGTAGCCCTCGGTGCCGGCCGGCACCAGCTGCCAGTCGCCCAGGCGCTCGGCGATCGCCTTCAGCTCGGCCGGCGTGTACTGCTTCATCGGTCTGGAGACGAACCACTGCTCGGCCAGCAGGCCGGCCATCTTCTTGGTGAACAGCTCGCCCAGCAGCGTCTTCAGCTCGCTGTTGGGGCGCTCGCGCTGCTGCTCGACGAGCCAGACGGGCAGGTCGATGCGCGGCAGCAGGTCGATGCTGATGGTGTAGCCCGGCTGCCAGTAGGAGGAAATCTGCAGGATCGCCGGGCCGCTGAGGCCGCGGTGGGTGAACAGGATGTTCTCGACGAAGCTCTGGCCGTTGCAGCTGACCCGGCAGTCCTCCACCGAGGTGCCGGACAGCTCGGTACACAGCGCCTTGAGCTGCGGATCGGTAATGGTGAAGGGCACCAGGCCGGCGCGGGTCGGCAGCACGCTGTGGCCGAACTGGCGGGCGACCTGGTAGCCGAAGCCGGTGGCGCCCAAGGTCGGGATCGACAGGCCGCCGGTGGCGATCACCAGGGATTCGCAGCGCACCAGGCCGAGGCTGGTCTGCAGTTGGTAGTCGCCTTCGTCGAGACGGGCGATCTCGCTCACCGAGGTGTCCAGGCGCAGGTCGACGCCGGCCTGCTCGCACTCGTCCAGCAGCAGGCCGAGGATGTCGCTGGACTTGTTATCGCAGAACAGCTGGCCGAGCTTCTTCTCGTGGTAGGGCACGCCGTGCTTGGCCACCAGGGCGATGAAGTCCCACTGGGTGAAACGCGCCAGCGCGGACTTGCAGAAGTGCGGGTTCTGCGAGAGGAAGTTGACCGGCTCGCAGTACATGTTGGTGAAGTTGCAGCGCCCGCCACCGGACATGAGGATCTTCTTGCCGGCCTTGTTGGCGTGGTCGATCAGCAGGACCTGGCGACCGCGCGCGGCGGCGCTCATGGCGCACATCAGTCCCGCGGCGCCGGCGCCGATGATGATGACCTGGGATCTGAGCACGGTGGATTCCTCGTGGACGAGCGCCTGGGCGACGCAAAAGCCGCGCATCTTACCCCAAGGGCGCCGTGCGGGCTGCCTGTAGCCGACCACGTGTCGATTGTGCAAGCACGCTTCCCGACCGGCGCCGGGCACGTCGGGATATCCCCGCGGCGCTTTTGTCCGGATAATGCGCGGCAGTTCGCTTTCTACTTTTTCGTGGTAATGCCCGCATGGAAATCAAGGTCAATTTTCTCGACAACCTCCGACTCGAAGCCAAGTTCGACGACTTCACGGTGATTGCCGACCAGCCCATCCGCTACAAGGGCGACGGTTCGGCACCGGGGCCGTTCGATTACTTCCTGGCTTCCTCGGCGCTGTGCGCGGCTTACTTCGTCAAGCTCTACTGCCAGACCCGCGACATTCCCACGGACAATATCCGCCTGTCGCAGAACAACATCGTCGACCCGGAGAACCGCTACAAGCAGATCTTCAAGATCCAGGTGGAACTGCCGGCGGACATCTCCGAGAAGGACCGCCAGGGCATCCTGCGCTCCATCGACCGCTGCACGGTGAAGAAGGTGGTGCAGACCGGCCCGGACTTCGTCATCGAGCAAGTCGAGAACCTCGACGCCGACGCCCAGGCGCTGCTGATGCCGAGCACCGCCGCCGGCGCCAGCACCTATATCCAGGGCAAGGACCTGCCGCTGGAACAGACCATCGCCAACATGTCGGAAATCCTCGCCGGCCTGGGCATGAAGATCGAGATCGCATCCTGGCGCAACATCGTGCCCAACGTCTGGTCGCTGCACATCCGCGACGCGCAGTCGCCGATGTGCTTCACCAACGGCAAGGGCGCCACCAAGGAAAGCGCGTTGGCCTCGGCGCTGGGCGAGTTCATCGAGCGGCTGAACTGCAACTTCTTCTACAACGACCAGTACTGGGGCGAGGAGATTGCCAACGCGCCGTTCGTGCATTACCCCGACGAGCGCTGGTTCAAGCCGGGCGCGAAAGACGAGCTGCCGGAAGAAATCCTCGACGAGCACTGCCTGGAGGTCTACAACCCGGACGGTGAGCTGCGTGGCTCGCACCTCTACGACACCAACTCGGGCAATACCGAGCGCGGCATCTGCTCGCTGCCGTTCGTGCGCCAGTCCGACGGCGAGACGGTGTACTTCCCGTCCAACCTGATCGAGAACCTCTACCTGTCCAACGGCATGAGCGCCGGCAACACGCTGGCCGAAGCGCAGGTGCAGTGCCTGTCGGAAATCTTCGAGCGCGCGGTGAAGCGCGAAATCCTCGAAGGCGAACTGGCGTTGCCGGACGTGCCACAGGACGTGCTGGCCAAGTACCCGGGCATTGTCGCCGGCATCAAGGGCCTGGAGGAGCAGGGCTTCCCGGTGCTGGTCAAGGATGCCTCCCTGGGCGGCGAGTTCCCGGTGATGTGCGTGACCCTGATGAACCCGCGCACCGGCGGCGTGTTCGCCTCCTTCGGCGCGCACCCCAGCTTCGAGGTAGCACTGGAGCGCAGCCTCACCGAGCTGCTCCAGGGCCGCAGCTTCGAAGGCCTCAACGACCTGCCGCGGCCGACCTTCGAAAGCCAGGCGCTGACCGAGCCGAACAACTTCGTCGAGCACTTCATCGACTCCAGCGGCGTGGTGTCGTGGCGCTTCTTCAGCTCCAAGGCCGATTACGAGTTCGTCGAGTGGGACTTCTCCGGCCACGGTGACGATTCCAACGTGCAGGAAGCGCAGACCCTGTTCGGCATCCTCGAGGAGCAGGGCAAGGAGGTCTACATGGCCGTGTACGAGCACCTGGGCGCCACCGCCTGCCGCATCCTGGTGCCGGGCTACTCGGAAATCTACCCGGTGGAAGACCTCATCTGGGACAACACCAACAAGGCGCTGGCGTTCCGCGCGGACATCCTCAACCTGCACAGCCTGAACATCGTCCGCCTCAAGTCGCTGCTCAAGCGCCTGGAAGCCTGCGAGGTGGACGAGTACACCGACATCACCACGCTGATCGGCATCGAGTTCGACGACAACACGGTCTGGGGCCAACTGACCATCCTCGAGCTCAAGTTGCTGATCAATCTCGTGGCGAAGCGCTTCGAGACGGCCAAGGAGCTGGTGGAAATGTACCTCCAGTACAACGACAACACCGTCGAGCGCGGGCTGTTCTACCAGGCGCTCAGCGCCGCCCTGGAAGTGCACCTGGACGAGGAGCTGGAGATGGCCGACTTCGAGGCCAACTTCCGCCGCATGTTCGGCAACGAGCGCATGGACGCGGTGCTCGGCTCGCTGGACGGCAGCGTGCGCTTCTACGGCCTGACGCCGACCAGCACCAGGCTGGAGGGGCTGGACAAGCACCTGCGCCTGATCGAGAGCTACAAGAAACTGCACCAGGCACGGGCCAGGGCGGTGGCGGGCCGCTGATCCGACAAAGTCGATTTCGCGTAGTCAGCGAGTCCGTAGGGCGAATAATGCGCAGCGTTATCCGCCGCGGAGCAAACGGCGGATAACCCGTTCCGGGTTATGCGCCCTACGGAACTGCACGGAAAGGGCACCTTCGGGTGCCCTTTTTCATGTCTGGCCATTGGGTTGGCAGTCCTGCATGCCGCTCGACCGGTCGTCCGGTGAAGCGCGAAAGTCCGCCTAGACTTGTCGATTCCGCCGTCGCCCAGGCGACCAAGCTGCATGCCGGTCAAGCCGACCGCGCGAGAATCAGGAGATTCACCATGTCCAGCCTGCAACGCGTCACCCCCTGCCTGTGGTTCGACGGCAAGGCCGAGGAAGCGGCCGAGTTCTATGTCGCCATCTTCCCCAACTCGCGGATCGTCCAGACCGCCTACTACCCCGAGGCCGAGAAGGACCGCCACGGCGGCGTGCCCGGCTCGGTGCTGACGGTGGAGTTCGTCCTCGACGGGCAGACCTTCATCGCGCTGAACGGCGGGCCGACCTTCAACTTCACCGAGGCGTTGTCGCTGCAGGTGATGTGCGACAGCCAGAAGGAGATCGACCACTTCTGGGACAAGCTCGGCGCCGGTGGCCCGGAGGAGGCGCAGGTCTGCGGTTGGCTGAAGGATCGCTATGGGGTGTCCTGGCAGATCTGCCCGCGCCACGTCGGCGACATGGTGGCCGACCCGAACCCGGCGAAGGCCAGCCGAACACTGCAGGCGGTGATGGGCATGAAGAAGCTGGACATGGCCGCCATCGAGCGCGCTCACGCCGGCAACTGATTCCCACAGGCAGAGGAGGGCGCGCGGCATGTTCAGCCATATCACCGTCGGCACCAACGACCTGCCGCGTGCCATCGAGTTCTACGGCAGGGTGCTCGGCGCGCTGGGGATCGTCCTCAAGGCGCATCGCCATGCGCCCGAGCGGGCGATCTTCGCCCACCCGGACAGCGACGTGGTGTTCTGCGTCTACCAGCCCATCGACGGCCGGCCAGCCAGCATCGGCAATGGCAGCCTGGTGGCCTTCGAGGCGCGCACGCGGCACCAGGTCGACAGCTTCCATGCCCGCGCCGTGCAACTGGGCGGCGTCGACGAGGGGCCGCCCGGCCTGCGCCTGAACTACTCACCGACTTACTACGGCGCCTACGTACGTGACCTGGACGGCAACAAGCTGTGTTGCGTCTGCCATCTGGACGAATGAGACCCGCTCAAGGGCGCTAGAATGCTCATTCGCCATCCGCGCAACGAGAGTGATCCATGACCGCTGCCAGCTATATCGCACCGCTGCTTTCCGTTGCCCTGCTGTGGATCGTGGCGGTCATCACGCCGGGGCCGAACTTCTTCACCACCGCGCGCATCGCCGCCGTGCACTCCCGCCGCCATGGGTTCATCGCCGCGTTGGGAGTGGCCTGCGGCACGCTGGTCTGGGGGCTCGCCGGTGGGCTGGGAATCAAATCGTTGTTCAGCGCTGCCCCCGCGCTGTACCTGGGATTCAAGCTCGCCGGTGGCGCCTACCTGATCTACCTGGGCATCCGTTTGCTCAAGCGCAAGGCGCCCGCCGACGGCGGCGAGAGCCTTGTCGAGGTGACCCGGCAGCGCAGTGCCTTCTCGGCGTTCCGCCTCGGCCTGCTGGGCAACCTCACCAACCCCAAGACCGCGCTCTTCGTCGCCACGCTGTTCGCCACTGCCATGCCGGCTTCACCGTCTGCGCCACTTCTGGCCATGGCCATCGCGCTGATGGTGACTCTGTCCCTGGGCTGGTACTGCTGTGTGGTCCTGGTGTTTGCCAGCGAGCGCATGGCCGGCGTGTACCGGCGCTTCCGCCGGGCGCTGGACCGCTTCGCCGGCTGCTGCTACCTGCTGTTCGGTGCGCGGATGGTTGCAAGCCACTGATGCGTGCCTGACGAGAAAATTCGAACCCGGCCCCTGACGGCTCGTCCAACTCCCTGAGCGTCGCAGTCACCGGGTACGCACCGATTGCCCGACTGTGGCACCGCCAAGCGGCGAGGGTGCGCTCGCCGGACAGGGAGAATCTGCGATGGTCACTCACTACAAGGTCAAGGGGCACCTGGCCTGCGGACATGCGGGCAAGCACCTGGAATCCACCACCGAGCTGAACCGGGTGAAATGCCGCAGCTGCCGCAACACCGAGGTCTATAAGGAAGCCCGCCGCGATGCGCGCAACGCCGCCCGCCGCGCCCAGCGCAAGGCCCGTGCCGAAGCCGTGCACAACGACTGGCGCAGCTTCTGGGAGAAACGCCTCGTCGCCATGCCGGGCAGCCAGCGCCTGCCGCGCGGGTTCCAGGACCAGCCGTTCGTCTGAGCCGGGCGTGGGCAGGAGGAGCGAGCGGATGCATGCCCGAGCGTTAAGCTCGGGAAAGTCGTGCTAGCATCTGCCCCGGCCCCGAATCCTCCTGCGGCGCTGGCAACCCGCCAGCGCCGCCATCCCTCACAGAAGGACCCAAGCAATGGCTCAAGTTACCCTCAAGGGCAACCCGGTTTCCGTCGACGGCAAGCTGCCGCAGAAAGGCGAGCAGGCTCCGGCCCTGTCGCTGGTCGCCGGCAACCTGTCCGACGTCACCCTGGAAACCTACGCCGGCAAGCGCAAGGTGCTGAACATCTTCCCCAGCGTCGACACCCCGACCTGCGCCACCTCCGTGCGCAAGTTCAACGCTGAAGCCAGCAAGCTGGCCAACACTGTCGTACTGTGCGTTTCCGCCGACCTGCCGTTCGCCCAGGCGCGCTTCTGCGGTGCCGAAGGCCTGGAGAACGTGGTGAACCTGTCCACCCTGCGTGGCCGCGAGTTCCTCGCCAACTACGGCGTAGCCATCGCCGACGGCCCGCTGGCCGGCCTGGCTGCCCGTGCTGTCGTGGTGCTGGACGAGCAGAACAAGGTGCTGCACAGCGAGCTGGTAGGCGAGATCGCCGACGAGCCGAACTACGCCGCCGCCATCGCCGCCCTGGCCTGATGGAAGGATCGGGCCGGTCCATCAGGACTGGCCCCAATGGCGCGGAACCTCCCGCGCCATTTCCGGGTCGCAATGCCCCGGTAATTCGTAACTCCCGGTAAATCAAAGGTAAATAGCGGGTAAAGAGACTTTGCCTGCGGCCATGCTGTGCTTATCGTTCAGCCTCGGTATTCTCACTTCCTTGCGCCAAACCCCCTTTTCAAAAGACAGAGTCCCATGACTGCAAGCAACGGATCGCCCTCGAAACTTCGCACCCTGCGCCCCTGGCTCATCACCGCGCTGCTGTTCGCCGCCGTGGTCGGGCTGATCATGTGGCTGCACTCGACGTCTTCGGGAACGCCGGCAGCCCAGGGCGGGCGCGGCGGGCGACCGGGGCCGGGGCAGATGGCCACGGGGCAGGGCGGCACGGCGGTGACCGTCAGCGTTGCGCCGGTGCTCAAGGGCGACCTGCCGGTGCACTACCATGCGCTAGGCACGGTGACGGCCTACAACACCGTCAATGTCCGCGCGCGGGTCAGCGGTCAGCTTGTCAAGGTGCCGTTCCAGGAAGGCCAGGAAGTGAAGGCTGGCGACGTCCTCGCGGTGATCGACCCGCGTCCGTTCCAGGCCGCGCTGGACCAGGCCCAGGGCACCCTGCTGCAGAACCAGGCGCAACTGAAGAACGCGCAAATCGACCTGGCCCGCTACAAGGGCCTGTACGCCGAGGACTCCATCGCCAAGCAGACCCTGGACACCCAGGAAGCCCAGGTCCGCCAGTTCGAAGGCACCCTGAAGACCAACCAGGGCCAGGTCGCCGACGCCAAGCTCAACCTCGAATTCACCCAGGTGCGCGCGCCCATCTCCGGCCGCGTCGGCCTGCGCCAGGTGGACGTGGGCAACCTGGTCACCTCCGGCGACACCACGCCGCTGGTGGTCATCACCCAGGTCAAGCCGATCTCCGTGGTGTTCAGCCTGCCGCAGCAGCAACTGGGCACCATCGCCCGCGAGCTGTATGGCAACAAGCCGGTGCCGGTCGAGGCGCTGGACCGCAACCAGAACCAGACTCTGGCCACCGGGGTGCTGAAGACCCTGGACAACCAGATCGATACCACCACCGGCACCGTCAAGCTCAAGGCCGGCTTCGAGAACGCCGACCACAAGCTGTTCCCCAACCAGTTCGTCAACGTGCGCCTGCTCGCCGAAACCCTGCCGGGCGTGCTGACCATCCCGGCCAACGCCGTGCAGCGCGGCAACGATGGCACTTACGTGTACCTGGTCGGCGAGGAGAGCAAGGCCAAGCGCCAGCTGGTCACCCTGGGCACCAGCGAGAGCGAGCGAGTGGTCGTCACCGAGGGCCTGAAAGAAGGCGACCGCGTGGTCGTCGAAGGAACCGACCGCCTGCGTGACGGCACCCGCATGAACATCGCCACCTCCGACGAGAAGGCCCGCGCGGCCGCCACTGAAGAGGGCGACAAGTCCACCGCCAAGCCGTTCGGTTCGGACACTCCGGTCCAGGACAGCGGTAAGAGCGAATGAACCCGTCGCGCCTGTTCATCCTGCGGCCGGTCGCCACCACGCTCCTGATGGTGGCGATCCTGCTGTCGGGGATCATCGCCTACCGCTTCCTGCCGATCTCGGCGCTGCCGGAAGTGGACTACCCGACCATCCAGGTGGTGACCCTGTACCCCGGCGCCAGTCCGGACATCATGACCTCCTCGGTGACCGCACCGCTGGAGAACCAACTGGGGCAGATTCCCGGCCTGAACGAGATGTCCTCCACCAGCTCCGGCGGCGCCTCGGTGATCACCCTGCAGTTCAGCCTGCAGATCAACCTCGATGTGGCCGAGCAGGAAGTCCAGGCGGCGATCAACACGGCGCAGAGCCTGCTGCCCAAGGACCTGCCGAACCAGCCGGTGTACAGCAAGGTGAACCCGGCGGACGCGCCGATCCTGACCCTGGCAGTGATGTCCCCGGACATGCCGCTGCCGCAGATCCAGGACCTGGTGGACACGCGGCTTGCGCAGAAGATTTCGCAGATTTCCGGCGTCGGGCTGGTCAGCATCAGCGGCGGCCAGCGCCCGGCCGTGCGCATTCGCGCCAACCCCGGCGCCCTCGCGGCCGCCGGCCTGAGCCTGGAAGACCTGCAGACCACCGTCACCAACAACAACCTCAACGGCCCCAAGGGCAGCTTCGACGGCCCGACCCGCTCCTCGACCCTGGACGCCAACGACCAGCTCAAGTCCGCCGACGCCTACCGCGACCTGATCATCGCCTACAAGAACGGTTCGCCGCTGCGCGTGCGCGACGTGGCCAGCGTGGAAGACGACGCCGAGAACGTGCGCCTGGCCGCCTGGGCCAACACTTCGCCGGCCGTGGTGCTGAACATCCAGCGCCAGCCGGGCGCCAACGTCATCGAGGTGGTCGACAGCATCAAGAAGATGCTCCCGCAGCTACAGGCGACCCTGCCCGGCAGCCTGGAAGTGACGGTGCTCACCGACCGCACCACGACCATCCGCGCCTCGGTGGCGGACGTGCAGTTCGAGCTGTTCCTCGCCGTCTGCCTGGTGGTGATGGTCACCTTCCTGTTCCTGCGCAATATTTCCGCGACGCTGATCCCCAGCTTCGCCGTACCGCTGTCGCTGATCGGCACCTTCGGCGTGATGTACCTCGCCGGCTTCTCGATCAACAACCTGACGCTGATGGCGCTGACCATCGCCACCGGCTTCGTGGTGGACGACGCCATCGTCATGGTGGAGAACATCGCGCGTTACCTGGAGCAGGGCGACGAACCGCTGGAAGCGGCGCTCAAGGGCTCGAAACAGATCGGCTTCACCATCATCTCGCTGACCTTCTCGCTGATCGCCGTGCTGATCCCGCTGCTGTTCATGGGTGACGTCGCCGGCCGGTTGTTCCGTGAGTTCGCCATCACCCTGGCGGTGGCGATCCTGATCTCCGGTTTCGTTTCCCTGACCCTGACGCCGATGCTCAGCGCCAAGCTGCTGCGCCACGTCGAGCCGGAGAAGGAAGGGCGTTTCGCCCGCGCCGCCGGGCGCTTCATCGACAACATGATCGAGCGCTATGCCGCCGCCCTGCGCGTGGTGCTGCGCCATCAGCCGCTGACCCTGCTGGTGGCCATCGCCACCGTGGTGCTCACCGCGCTGCTGTACATCTTCATGCCCAAGGGCTTCTTCCCGGTGCAGGACACCGGGGTGATCCAGGGCATCGCCGAGGCGCCGCAGTCGATCTCCTTCCAGTCCATGGCCAGCCGCCAGCAGGACCTGGCGAAGATCGTGCTGAAGGACCCGGCGGTGGACAGCCTGTCCTCGTTCATCGGCGTCGACGGCACCAACGCCACCCTCAACACCGGGCGCCTGCTGATCAACCTCAAGCCGCACGCCGAGCGTGACGTGACCGCCAGCGAGGTGATCCATCGCCTGCAGCCGGAGCTGGACCAGATCGCCGGCATCAAGTTGTACATGCAGCCGGTGCAGGACCTGACCATCGAGGACCGTATCGCCCGCACGCAGTACCAGTTCACCCTGCAGGATGCCGACCCGGATGTCCTCGCCGACTGGGTGCCGCGCCTGGTGGACCGCCTGCAACAACTGCCTGAGCTGGCCGACGTGGCCACCGACTGGCAGGACAAGGGCCTGCAGGCCTACATCAACATCGACCGCGACACCGCCTCGCGCCTGGGCGTGAGCCTGTCGAGCATCGACAGCGTGCTGTACAACGCCTTCGGCCAGCGACTGATCTCCACCATCTTCACCCAGGCCACGCAGTACCGCGTGGTGCTGGAAGTGGCGCCGGAATTCCAGATCGGCCCGCAGTCGCTGGAGAACCTCTACGTGCCATCCAGCGACGGCACCCAGGTGCGCCTGTCGAGCCTGGCGAAGGTGGAGGAGCGCCACACCCTGCTGGCGGTCAACCACATCGCCCAGTTCCCGGCCGCGACCATCTCCTTCAACCTGGCCAAGGGCGTCGCCCTCGGCGAGGCGGTGCAGGCGATCCGCGATGTCGAGGCGCAGATGGAAATGCCCGTCAGCCTGCAGGGCAGCTTCCGTGGTGCGGCGCAGGCCTTCGAGGCTTCGCTGTCCAACACCCTGCTGCTGGTGCTGGCGTCCATCGTCACCATGTACATCGTGCTGGGCATCCTCTACGAGAGCTTCATCCACCCGGTGACCATCCTCTCCACGCTGCCCTCGGCGGGCGTGGGCGCGCTGCTGGCGCTGATGCTCTCGGGGCAGGACATCGGCATCGTGGCGATCATCGGCATCATCCTGCTGATCGGCATCGTGAAGAAGAACGCGATCATGATGATCGACTTCGCCCTGGATGCCGAACGCAACGAGGGCAAACCGCCCCATGAGGCGATCTACCAGGCGTGCCTGCTGCGCTTCCGGCCGATCCTGATGACCACCATGGCCGCGTTGCTCGGCGCGCTGCCGCTGATGCTCGCCGGCGGCGCCGGCGCCGAGCTGCGCCAGCCGCTGGGCGTCACCATGGTCGGCGGCCTGCTGGTCAGCCAGTTGCTGACGCTGTTCACCACGCCGGTGATCTACCTGTACTTCGACCGTCTGGCCACGCGCTGGGCCAACTGGCGGCAGCGCCACGGCCTGGACGTGAACAGCATCGACCCGGCGGAGCGTGGCTGATGGGCGGCCTGTCTCGCCTGTTCATCCTGCGCCCGGTCGCCACCTGCCTGCTGACCCTGGCGCTGATGCTGGCCGGTGCGCTGTCGTTCAGCCTGCTGCCGGTGGCGCCGCTGCCCAACGTCGATTTCCCGACCATCCTGGTGCAGGCCTCCTTGCCCGGCGCCAGCCCGGAAACCATGGCCTCCACGGTGGCAACACCGCTGGAGCGCTCGCTGGGGCGCATCGCCGGGGTCACCGACATGACCTCCAGCAGCTCCCTGGGCAACACCACCATCATCATCCAGTTCGACCTGTCCAAGGACATCGACGGCGCCGCGCGCGAGGTGCAGTCGGCGATCAACGCGGCCATGAGCCTGCTGCCCTCGGGCATGCCGAACAACCCGACGTACCGCAAGGCGAACCCGTCGGACATGCCGATCATGATCCTCACGCTGACCTCGGACACCTACACCCGCGGGCAGATGTACGACCTGGCCTCGACCATCGTCTCGCCCAAGCTGGCGCAGGTGAAGGGCGTGGGGCAGGTGAGCATCGGCGGCTCCTCGCTGCCGGCGGTTCGCGTCGACGTGAATCCGGACCAGCTCAGCCACTACGGCATTTCCCTGGACACGGTGCGCAACGCCATCAACAACACCAACGCCGACGGGCCCAAGGGCTCGCTGGAGTTCGGCGAGCGGCACTGGCAGGTGGACTCCAACGACCAGCTGCGCAAGGCCAGCGAGTACGCCCCGCTGATCGTCCACTACAACGCCGACACCGGTGCGGCGGTGCGCCTGCGCGACGTGGCCAAGGTCACCGATTCGGTGGAAGACGTGCGCAACGCCGGCTTCTCCGACGACCTGCCGGCGGTGCTGCTGATCATCACCCGCCAGCCTGGCGCCAACATCATCGAGGCCACCGACGCCATCCACGAGCAGCTGCCGATCATCCAGGACGTGCTCGGCCCGCAGGTGAAGCTGTCGGTGATGGACGACCGCAGCCCGTCGATCCGCTCCTCGCTGGAGGAGGCTGAGCTGACCCTGATCATCTCCGTGGTGCTGGTGATCCTGGTGGTCTACCTGTTCCTGCGCAACGGCCGCGCCACGCTGATCCCCAGCCTCGCGGTGCCGGTGTCGCTGGTGGGCACCTTCGCGGTCATGTACCTGTGCGGCTTCTCGCTGAACAACCTGTCGCTGATGGCGCTGATCATCGCCACCGGCTTCGTGGTGGACGACGCCATCGTGGTGGTGGAGAACATCGCCCGGCGCATCGAGGAAGGCGACCCGCCGATCCAGGCGGCGATCCGCGGCGCGCGGGAAGTGAGTTTCACCGTGCTGTCGATGACCCTGTCGCTGGTGGCGGTGTTCATCCCGCTGCTGCTCATGGGCGGCATCACCGGGCGGCTGTTCCGTGAGTTCTCGGTGACCCTGGCGGCGGCCATCCTGGTATCGCTGGTGGTCTCCCTGACGCTGACGCCGATGCTCTGCGCGCGCCTGCTCAAGCCGGTCGAGCGCGGGCCGAAAAAGGCCTCGGTGGAGCGCCAGAGCAACCGCTATTTCGTCGCCTTCATGCAGCGCTACCGCGCCAGCCTGAGCTGGGCGCTGGAGCACTCGCGGCTGATGGTGATGATCATGCTCGGCTGTATCGCGCTGAACCTGTACCTGTTCGTGGTGGTGCCCAAGGGCTTCCTGCCGCAGCAGGATTCCGGGCGCCTGCGCGGTTTCGCGGTGGCCGACCAGAGCATCTCGTTCCAGGCGCTGGACAAGAAGATGGCGCAGTTCCGCAAGATCCTCTCCGAGGACCCCGGCGTGGAGAACGTGGTGGGCTTTGTCGGCGGCGGCAAGTGGCAGTCGAGCAACACCGGCTCCTTCTTCGTCACCCTGAAGGACATCACCGAACGCGACTCTGCCGAGACCATCGTCAACCGCCTGCGCAAGAAGCTGGCGGAGGTGCCTGGCGCCAACCTGTTCCTGGTCGCCGGCCAGGACGTGCGCATCGGCGGCCGCCAGGGCAACGCGCAGTACGACTTCACCTTGCGCAGCGATGACCTCAACCTGCTGCGCGAATGGGCGCCCAAGGTCGAGGCGGCGATGAACAAGGTGCCGCAGATCGTCGACGTGAACAGCGATGCCCAGGACAAGGGCGTGCAGAGCCGCCTGGTGATCGACCGCGACCGCGCGGCGAGCCTGGGGGTGAACGTCGCCGAGGTGGACGCGGTGCTGAACAACTCCTACGGCCAGCGCCAGGTCTCGACCATCTTCAACCCGCTGAACCAGTACCACGTGGTGATGGAAGTCGCCCAGCCGTACCAGGAAACGCCCGAGGAGCTGCGCCAGGTCTACGTGATCAACAGCGAAGGGCAGCGCATTCCGCTGTCGGCCTTCACGCATATCGAGCCGAGTCGCGCGCCGCTGGAGGTCAACCACCAGGGCCAGTTCGCCGCCACCACCTTCTCCTTCAACCTCGCCCAGGGCGCGCAGATCGGCCCGGCCCGCGACGCGATCCTGGCGGCGGTGGAACCCATCCACCTGCCGATGGAAATCCAGGCCACCTTCGAAGGCAACGCCGGCGCGGTGCAGGACACGCAGAACGACATGCCCTGGCTGATCCTGCTGGCGCTGGTGTCGGTCTACATCGTGCTGGGCATCCTCTACGAGAGCTATGTGCACCCGCTGACCATCCTCTCGACGCTGCCTTCGGCGGGCGTCGGCGCGCTGCTCACGCTGATGCTGTTCCGCACCGAGCTGTCGCTGATTGCGCTGATCGGGGTGATCCTGCTGATCGGCATCGTGAAGAAGAACGCCATCATGATGATCGACTTCGCCCTGGACGCCGAACGCACCCAGGGCCTGTCCCCTCGGGACGCGATCCTGGAGGCGGCGATGAAGCGCTTCCGGCCGATCATGATGACTACCCTGGCCGCCATCCTCGGCGCGCTGCCATTGATCTTCGGCATCGGCGGCGACGCCGCGCTGCGTCGCCCGCTGGGCATGACCATCGTCGGCGGCCTGATCGGCAGCCAGTTGCTGACCCTGTACACCACCCCCGTCGTCTACCTCTACCTCGACCGCCTGCGCCATTGGGTCAACAAGAAGCGCGGCGTGCGCACCGACGGCGCCCTGGAGACACCCGTATGATCCGTTCCCGTTCACTTCTTCCCTTGGCGTTGGCCGTGGCCCTGGCCGGTTGCGCCATCGGCCCGGACTACCAGCGCCCCGAGCTGACGGTGCCCGCCAGCTTCAAGGAGGGCGAGGGCTGGCAACTGGCGAAGCCGCAGGACGGCTTCAACCACGGCGCCTGGTGGGAGCTTTACGGCGACGCCACACTGAACGATCTGCAGACCCGCCTGGTGGCTGCCAACCAGACCCTGGCGCAGTCGCTCGCGTCCTATCGCCAGGCTCAGGCGCTGGCCAAGGGTGCGCGCTCTTCCTTCTTCCCCACGATCAGCGCCGACGTCGGCAAGACCCGCTCCGGGCAAGGCACCGGCAGCGGCGGCAGCGTGCGCCTGCCGGACGGTTCCACCGTCAGCAGTGGCGGCGGCAGCAGCTCGATCAGCAACAGCTACTCGGCGAGTCTCGGTGTGAGCTGGGAGCTGGACCTGTGGGGCAAGCTGCGCCGCCAGCTGGAAGCCGACAACGCGAGCATGGACGCCAGCGCGGCCGACCTGGCCAACTCGCGGCTTTCGCTGCAATCGCAGCTGACCCAGAACTACCTGCAACTGCGCGTCATGGACCAGCAGATCAAGCTGCTCAACGACACGGTCACGGCCTATCAGCGCTCGCTCAAGCTCACCGAGAACCAGTACAACGCCGGCATCGTCACCAAGGCCGATGTCGCCCAGGCGCGCACCCAGCTGAAAAGCACCGAGGCCCAGGCCATCGACCTGAAGTACCAGCGCGCGCAACTGGAGCATGCCATCGCCGTGCTGGTCGGCGTGCCGCCAGCGCAGTTCTCCCTGGCTGCCGTGGACGGCGTGCCGAACCTGCCGGCAGTGCCGGCGTTGCTGCCGTCGGAGATACTCCAGCGCCGCCCGGACGTGGCTTCCGCCGAGCGCCAGGTGATTTCCGCCAACGCCAAGATCGGCGTGGCCAAGGCCGCCTGGTTTCCCGACCTGACCCTCACCGCCGCCGGTGGCTACCGCAGCGGCAGCTTCCAGAACTGGATCGAGACGCCAAACCGCTACTGGTCCATCGGCCCGCAGTTCGCCATGACCCTGTTCGACGGCGGGCTGATCGCCTCCCAGGTCGAGCAGGCCGAGGCGAGCTACGACCAGACCGTGGCCAGCTACCGGCAGACCGTGCTGGACAGCTTCCGCGAGGTCGAGGACTACATGGTCCAGCTCAAGGTGCTGGAAGAGGAAAGCGGCGTGCAGCAGGAAGCGCTGGATTCCGCCCGCGAGGCGCTGCGCCTGACCACCAACCAGTACAAGGCCGGCACCATCGACTACAGCAACGTGGTCACCACCCAGACCAGCGCGCTGTCCAACGAGCGCACGTTGTTGACCCTGACGGGCAGCCGGCTGACTGCCAGCGTGCAGTTGATCGCCGCGCTGGGCGGCGGTTGGGATGCGGCGAAGATCGCCGAGGAAGGGCAGGCGACGCGGGACTGAGCCCGCGTCAGTCCTCGATCAGGGCGCTGAGGGGAATGCGGAAGTGGCTTTCCCCGTCCAGTGACTTGATCCCACGTGGGAGTGCCGTGCTGACCAGCACGGTGCCTTCCTGACGCTCGAGTACCTCGCAATCGATCCTTCCCACAGCAGGCAGGAGATCGTCCTGGCGGGCGGTACGCAGGCGCGCACGTGGCTTGAGGAAACGCCAGTCACGCCCGCCAGCATCGATCAGACGGCATTCGGCCCAGCCAGGAAAACACTCTTCGGTGTAACGCACGATCTCGACCAGCAGGCTGGGCATCTTCGGATTCCGATAGCGGGAAGGGAGTCAGCCGTTGAAGCGGCGGGCGGTGGTGAAGCTGCGTTGCCAATAGCCTTCGCTCAAGGAGTCCATGCGGATACTCTCGCCCGAGCTCGGCGCGTGGATGAACTGGTTGTTGCCGATGTAGAGCCCGACATGGCTGACATCGCCGCGACCATTGCGATTGAAGAACACCGCATCGCCAGGCTTGAGTTCGCCCAGGCCGACGCGCTTGCTGCCGCTGTCGATCATTTCGCCCGTGGTGCGCGGCAACTGCATGCCGGCCTCTGTGCGGAACAGGTAGACCAGCAGGCCGCTGCAGTCGAAGCCGCTGGCCACCGTGGTGCCGCCCCAGCGATAGGGGACGCCGATCAGTTCGCGGGCGCGGTTGACCACACGGGAGTTGGTCGCCCTTTGCCCCCGGCGCAGGCTGGACTGGAGCGGTCGCTTCAGTTCCCGGTGCGGACGGACGTTCTTGCGAATGACCACCTTCTTCACCTGGGCAGGGCGTACCGCGCTGGATGCGGTCTTGTGTGCGGAGGTGTGCTTCACTTCGCGGGCTTGGGCGAGAGTAATGGTCAGGGAGAGCAGCAGAGTTGTGCCCAGCAGGGTAGGGAGGAAACGCATTTGGGGTACATCGTATGGCTATCGTGCAAAACGGGGCGTCATCGTATGAATCTCCTCGCCGCCAGGAACGTGGACTAACGCCACGTAGGCGTGGGATTTTTCCTATTTGTATCGTGGCGGTGACTCCTGAAGTACTTCTTGCGCGGTCAGCCGCTGAACCGCCGCGCTGTGGTGTAGCGGCGTTGCCAATAACTGTTGTCCAGAGAGTCGATGCGGATCGTCTTGCCGGTGCTGGGGGCGTGAATGAACCGTCCCGCGCCGATGTACAGGCCCACGTGGTTGGTGCGGCCGCGACCGTTGTGGTTGAAGAACACTGCGTCGCCGGGCTGCAGGTCGCGCTGGGCAACCAGGTTGCGCTGTTGCGCGACCATCAGGCCGGTGGTGCGCGGCAGTTGTCGCTTGGCGATGCTGCTGTAGAGGTAGACGAGCAGGCCGCTGCAATCGAAGCCGGCTTTCTCCGATTCGCCGCCCCAACGGTAGGGTGTGCCGATCAGTTCGTGAGCGCGGGCGACGATGCGGTCGGTGTCGACCGGACTCTGCTGCCCAAATTGCCTGCGCAACCGTTCGAGCTTGAGCATGGCGAAGCGCTGCCTGCCGTTCAGGGCTTCGGCCGGTTTCGCCGTGGCTTGTCCCTCGGATTTGGGCCGGCCTTCGCGGCGGGGGGCGGAGAGTGCGCTGCCCAGCGCCAGGTTCGAGGCCTGGGGCGCATCGAAGCGGCGCCAGGCCGGGGCGTCGAAGTCATCGGCCTGGGCCACGGGGCCGGCGAGTGCCAAGGCCAGGTAGAGAGGAAGGCAGCAGCGGATGCGCACGTCGCATCACCTCGCGGTGAGAAATCGGGACGGGCGTCATCCTAGGAAGTGAGTGGGAAAATCTATGTAGGAGTTTTCTAGTTGGCTTGAAGGTGGATTCCATGCGTGGATCAGTGGTCACCGCCTTCAGTGGGCGAACAGCTGGCCGATGTCCTTGAAGGCCTTGAACTCCAAAGCGTTGCCGCAGGGGTCGAAGAGGAACAGCGTGGCCTGTTCGCCCACCTGGCCCTGGAAGCGTACATGGGGCTCGATGACGAACTGCGTGCCACGCTCGCGCAACCTTTGCGCCAGGCGCTCCCAGTCTTCCCACGGCAGCACCACGCCGAAGTGCGGTACCGGCACGTCATGGCCATCGACGGCGTTGGTGTGCGCCGTCTCCTGGCTGGCAGTGCGCGGGTGCTCGTGGATCACCAGTTGGTGGCCGAAGAAATCGAAGTCTACCCACTGGGCGCTGCTGCGGCCCTCGGCGAGGCCGAACACCTCGCCGTAGAAACGCCGGGCCAGGGCGAGGTCGTAAACGGGAATGGCCAGGTGGAAGGGCGATAGCGCCATGGACGTGCTCCCTGTCAGGTTCAGGCCGGTACGGCCAGCAGGCGGCTGATGGTGGCCTTGGCCGCGCTCATCTGGCCCTCGCGGGCGAGGCGGGTGAAGTCCAGCAGGGCGTGTTCATGCTCGGCGAGGTCGTCGAGGATGTCGCGGTCATCGTCGTCGCCCTCGATGGCCAGGCTGTCGTAGCGCTGGACGTAGGGCTCCACCAGCACTTCGAGTTTTTCCAGGGTCTGCGGCCAGTCGAGCCCGAGCCAGTCGGCGGCGCGCTGGCGGCCTTGGGCGGCGGCGTGTGCGGTGTCGCCCAGCGGCAGGCCGTGGCGCTGCAGCAGCCGCGCCATGCGCAGGCCAGTCTGGCGTTCCAGTCGCGCCAGCAGGAGCATCGAGGATGCCCCCTCCGGCAGTTGCTCGGCCAGGCCGAGGAAGAAGTTTTCACCGCGGACTTCGCCCAGGTAGGCGGCCTGCAGTTCACTGGCTTGTCGGTGCATGCGTCGGTCCCCCGTGCTCAATGGGGACCAGCCTAGACGATGTGCGCCGGGCATCGAACCCGGCATGTCGTGTCTGGGCCAGAACGGGTCGCTCAGCGTTCGAAACCGTATTCGCGCTCGACCCGGCTGATACGTACGCGGAAGGCGCTGTACCAGTCGCGGCGGCCGGCCTGCTGGGCCATGCGGTGCTCGGTCTGCTGCTTCCACTGGCGGATGGCGGCCTCGTCGCGCCAGTAGGACACGGTCAGCCCCAGGCCGTCAGCGCCACGGGCCGACTCGACGCCGAGGAAACCGTCCTGCTGCGCGGCCAGTTCCAGCATGCGTTCGGCGGTGGCGCCATAGCCTTCGTCCAGCTCGGTGCGGTAGGAGGTGAAGGTCACGGCGTAGTAGGGCGGTTGCGGTGTGCTGGCGATCATGCGGGACTCCCGATGCGAGTGGGCTCTTGACTGGATTGATGGCGGAAGGCAGCGGACAGGAACGCTTCGGCCAGGGGCACGGCGATGCCGGCGAGGGCCTTGCGTTCGGGCTGGAACAGGGTGGCGACGAAGAACGGATGGTCGGTCGCTTCCAGTGCGCGGATGCTGCCGTCCTCGCCGTGGGCACAGGCGCGCAGCGAGCCGCCGAACAGCTCGTCCTGGAACTGCGGGTTCACCCCGTAGCTGCAGCGATAGCCCTCGCGGATATCCGGCAAGCCGTAGATTGCCGCCAGGTGCGAGCCGGCGGTGAGGCGGATGGTCTCGCTGACTTCCACCAGTGAGCAGGGCAGGGCATGCACCACCGGGCGCGCCGCTTCCGGGTCCGTCTCGGCGTGGGCCGCGTCGCTCCAGCCGAGGACGTTGCGGGCGCGCTCCAGCAGGGCGTGCTGGAAGCCGCCGCAGGTGCCGAGGAAGGGCACCTGGTTCTCGCGGGCGAAGGTGATCGCCCGCAAGGCGCCTTCGGTGTTCTGGTAGGGGCTGCCGGGGATCGCCCAGAAGCCGGAGAAGGGCTCAAGGTCCAGCCCCTGTGCCAGGCGCGGGGTGTCCAGCCAGTCCACGCGCAAGGTGCCTGAATGTGGCAGCAGCGATTGCTGCAGGGCCAGGGGAATTGCCCAGTGGGCGGTGACGCGGCTATCGCGGTCGCCGATCAGGCCGATGCGCAGTGCTTTACGACGTTTCCCCATCTTTTGTTCCCCCTGGCGTCGTGGCCCATTGGCGGGCCCCTGGGAGGCAATTTATAGTTGCGCAGGCGCAAGCGAAAATGGGCAATTGCGCAACCTTGGAGTGCGTCGATGCAATACCGTCTGGAATACGCCGATCTGGCCCTGGTGCTGGCGCTGGTACGCGGAGGCAGCCTTGCGCGCGCCGCGGAATTGCTCGAGGTAGACGTCTCCACCGTATTCCGTGCTGTGCGTCGGCTGGAGAAGGCACTGGGCACCGCGCTGTTCGAAAAGGGCCGCAACGGCTACCTGGCGACAGCCACCGCGCAGCAACTGGCGACCCAGGCGGAACTGGCCGAACAGGCGCTTGAAGCGGCGCGCCTGGGCCTGGAGCAGGGCCACGACGTGCTCAGCGGCACCGTGCGCCTGACCTGTTCCGACACCGTGCTGCAAGGCCTGCTGCTGCCGGCCCTGGCGCGCTTCATGAAGCGCTACCCGGCGCTGAACCTGGAGCTGACCACCTCCAACGCCTTCGCCAACCTCAGCCGCCGTGACGCCGACATCGCCCTGCGCCTGACCAATGCGCCGCCGGAGCATCTTGTCGGACGCAAGCTGGGCGAGGTGCACTACGTCCTCTGTGCCCATCGCGATTACCTGGCCGAGCAGGGCGAACGCCCCTGGCAGGACATGAGCTGGATCGCCCCGGACGACTTTCTGCCCGACCACTCCAGCGTCGCCTGGCGCCGCCAGGCGTTCCCGACGGTACTTCCGGCCTACCGCTGCAACAGCATGCTGTCGGTGCTCGATTTGTGCCGCGCGGGGCTGGGGCTCGCTGCGCTGCCGGCGTTCCTGCTGCGCCCGGACGACGGGCTGCAGGTGCTGGAGCCGGAACTGCCCGGTTGCAGCATCCATCTCTGGTTGCTGACCCGGCCGGACTGCCGGGCGCTGCGGGCGGTGGTGACGCTGTTCGAGGAACTGGCCGGGAGCATTCGTCTGCCGGCCTGAATGAAAAGACCCCGCCAGGGAAGCGGGGTCTTTGGTCTGTAGCTGTACCTACCAGTGGCGGTAGTGCCCCGGCGGGCCGTAGTAGCCGGGGCCGTAATAGCGTGGCGGACCATAGTAGCGGGGCGGGCCGTAGTAACGCGGGCCGGGTACCACCACGACCGGGCGGTAGACCGGCTGGTACACCGGTTGATACACGGGCTGGTAGACCGGCGCCGGCTGGTAGTACACCGGTGGCGGCGGGTAATAGGCGACCGGGGGCGGCGGAGCGTAATAGGGCGCCGGCGCGGGTTGCGAGCCGGCGACCACGGCACCCCCGACAACGGCGCCGACCACCGCGCCGATTGCCGCGGCATCGGTGTTGCTGTTGGCCGCGGCCTGGCCGGCGAGGGCAAGGCCGGCGCAGAGCAGGGCGATCTGGGGGAGACGGTGAAGCATGATGCACCTCCTGAGGAACCCGGCGAGGAACCAGGTATCTATGAGACATCGGCCTCGAAAGAATCGTAACGCCGCCGGTGTAAAGGTTGTGTAAATGGCGCCGTACGGCTCTGCGATGGGCATTGCATGTATCAGCCTGCAATACATCCGTCGCGCTGCCGCAGCCTCCGGGCTGGTAAGGTGGCGCCTTTCGCGTTTTTTCCATGCAGAACCAGGGAGACCTTCCATGCCCTTCAACCGAGTGACGCTCTTGTCGCTTCTTGCTGTCGCTGCCCTTGCCGGTTGCAGTTCCAAGGATTCCTCGTCCGATGCCGCCCAGCCGGCCGCGGACGACTCGCCGGCCATGACCGGCACCTGCAACGCCAAGGCGGTGCAATCGATCATCGGCAAGGTCGTCAACCCGACCCTGACCGAGGAAGCCCGCCGCGACGCCGGCGCCAGTGTTGCCCGCGTGCTCACCCCGCACCAGCCGGTGACCATGGAGTACAACTCGCAGCGCCTGAACATCGATGTCGATGACAACCAGGTGGTGAAGCAGGTCTCCTGCGGCTGAGTCCTTCGCCGGCCGGCGCCCATGAAAAAGCCCCGCCTAGGCGGGGCTTTTTCGTTCTATGGCGTTTGCCCCTGCCTTCACAGGGCTTCTGTCAGGCAATTCTTGGCAAGATCAGATTGGTGTCTTCCTAGTTGTCGGGGATGTTCTGCCCGAACTGGACGCTGTTTCCCTAGATACCGTGCGAAACCGCTGTTGCCGTTTTAGCGGCTATGAAAACAGTGATCCGTCACCGATGGTGCGTCCTTCCCAGGCTCTTTCTGGTCGACAAGGATGCCCCTCCATGAGCAATGCAGCTTTCCCGTCGCGCTCGTCCCCTGCTGTCCCCACTCGATTCCTCGATCGTCGCGAGGTGACTCGCGATGCTCAATGAGCTGCGCAGCTTCTTCGATCATTCCCGGCACACTCTGGTCGTGGAAGGTCTGGAGAATCCATTAGACGTTTTGGCGTTTGACGGTCGCGAAAGTCTTAGCGAGACCTTTCGCTATGCCATCGAAGTCACCAGCCCTCAACTGGACATACCGCCCGAGAGCGTGCTCGGCAAGGACGGCACCTTCAGCCTGCGCGAAGCGCCGCCTTCGATAAAAATACGCGGCTACACACCTCCGGTGGCGCCACCGCTGCGCACCCTTCATGGCGTTGTAAGCGGGTTCAATCGATTGTCCGCTTCACGGGACGAGGCCAGGTATGAGCTGATCCTCAAGCCACGCCTGGCGCTCCTGAGCAAGGGCTGCCAGTACCGCATCTACCAGAATCAGAGCGTCCCGGAAGTCGTAGAGCTCATCCTGCGTCGCCATGGATTTCGTGGGCAGGATTTCCTGATCGACCTCGGCAGAACCTACAAGCAGCACGAGCAACTGCTTCAGTATGGGGAAAGTGATCTTTCCTACATCAAGCGCATCTGTGCGGAGAGGGGTATCTGGTTTTCCTTCAGCATGGATGCGAGGTTAAAAATTGATGTGGTCGAGTTCCATGACTCGGTCATGCACTACACCCGCGATGTCCGCCTGCCGCTGCGCCCGCTCAGCGGTCTGGAGAGTACGGGGCAGGATGCCGTCTGGGACCTGCAAGCCAGCCACCAGATGGTGGAACAGCAGGTCAGCACCCGCGCCTACTACTCGCGTGATGCCAGCGCCAACCTCGATGCCAACGTCGACCTCACGCGTGGCGCGACAACCACCTACGGCGAGGCCTACCACTACGCCGACGAACCCTACCAGGAACTGGGCAACCCCTACGCCCATGGCCATGAAGAGGGCTTCGCCGAAAGTGGCGTGTTCTATGCGCGCTTGGCCCACGAGCGCTACCTGAACGAGCAGACCCGCCTCTACGGTGCCAGCAGCAGCGCTGCCCTTGCCCCCGGCCAGGTGCTCAAGGTCGAGGGCGGTGCCTCGGTCGCTTTCACCGAAGGCGCGTTGATCGTCCGCACCCACTGCACCGCCGCCCGTGATCGCAGCTTTGAAGTCCGCTTCGAGGCCCTCCCCGACAGCAACATCGCGTTCCGCCCACCCGTGCCGCCCAAGCCGCGCATTGCCGGCACCGTTCCGGCGCGTATCACCAGCCCGCAGCGGAACGCCCCCTACGCCGATATCGACGGCGAAGGGCGCTACCGCGTTAGCTTCCTATTCGATAGGGATGAATGGCCCGCTGGGCGATCCAGCATGTGGATGCGTCTAGCGCGGCCCTATTCGGGAGACACATTCGGCTTCCATATGCCTCTGTTGGCGGGCACTGAGGTAGCTGTAATTTTTGAGCAGGGCGACCCTGACCGTCCGATTATCGCCCATGCACTGCATGATTCTTCCCATCCTGACCACGTAACCATCCATAACTACAAGCGAAACGTCCTTAGGACGCCAAGTAACAATAAGGTCCGCCTCGATGACACACGCGGGCAAGAGCACATCAAGATTTCAACCGAGCACAGCGGCAAGAGCCAGCTGAACCTCGGCCACCTGGTGGATGCCCAGCGGCAGAAACGCGGCGAAGGCTTCGAGCTGCGCACCGACGGCTGGGGTTCCGTGCGAGCCGGCAAGGGCGTATTCATCAGCGCCGATGTGCAGCCCGGCGCCCAGGGGCAGGTGCTGGCCATGGAAGCCGCCGTCAAGCGCCTGCAGGAAGCCGGCGAACAACTCCAGTCCCTCTCCAGCGATGCCCAGGGCGCCCAGGCAGAGCCCGCGGATGTTCAGGCGCAATTCGCCTTGATGAACGAGCGCCTCGATCAACTGCAGGCCTCGGTCGCGCTGCTCAGCGCCCCGCAAGGCATCGCCCTCACCAGCGGCCAGCACCTGCAACTGGCCGCCCAGCGCAACCTCATGCTCAACGCCGGTAACGAGGCCGACATCAGCGTGGTCAGGCGCCTGTTCATCGGCGTCGGCCAGGGCATGAGCCTGTTCGTCCGCAAGCTCGGCATGAAGCTCATCGCCAACCAGGGCGCCGTGCAGATCCAGGCACAAAACGACCGCCTGGAACTGCTCGCGCGGCAGGCGCTGGAGATCACCAGCACCGAGGACGAAATCCACATCACCGCCAGGAAGAAGATCGTCCTCAACGCCGGCGGCAGCTACATCCGCATGGACAACTGCGGCATCGAGTCAGGCACTCAGGGCGACTACCTGATCAAGTCGGCGGATTTCGATTTCCAAGGGCCGGCTGCCAAGCCAGTGGCGATGCCGGACGTAGCTCCACTCGCCGACACACCCATCGCGAGGCAAAACGGCAGTGACCACTCCGACTGACCGGACATCACGCAGTTCAGATAAGGGAACGGAAACCTATGCTCAACTACTTGCGCGACCTCTACGAAGGCCTGATGGACGTCTATCGCAACCGACGCGACGGCCCGTCACCGCCTCGCTCGTTACTCGATGCCCCACCACCAGCGCCGCCTCCCGCGAAACCCGCTGCACCGCCTCCTGCACCAGTTCCTGCTGTGCGAGGCACCCTGGCACCCCTGAAAAACTGGGCCCATCCCTTTGGGGACAAGTCCAATCCGCTGGTGCAGCTGACCAACCTTTCCAAGGCCGTGGCCGGCTATTACCCGATAGGGCGAGGCGGGCTGTGGCACGGTGGTGTGCACTTCGACAGCGGAACCGCCGGCATCCTCAAGCAAGATCACGTCCGCTGTCTGGCTGATGGCGAAGTTGTGGCCTACCGCATCGCCGCCAACACCCCCAGAACTGCCTATCACACGAAGGCCGATGAACTGATGGAGGCGCCTTTCGCGTCTGGGTTCGTGTTGGTGCGTCACCATCTGCAAGCGCCCAAGCTGGAGAACAGTCCGGATATTCCCCCCAGCCTGATTTTCTACAGCCTCTACATGCACCTGCAGGACTGGAAAAGCTACGAGGACGACCCGAAGCTCGCGCGCCCCGCCTTCTGGAAATCCGGCAGCTACCGGGTCAAGCCCGATACCACCGATCCAGGTCCCCTCGGCACCAGCGTTCTTGCACAGCCCAAACCAGGCGGCAAGGTGCTCAAGACCTTGCCGCGAGGGACTGCCGTCACCATCAGCGGCACCGGCGATTTCTGCAAGCTGGTCAGTGCCGATGGCATCGACCTGCCGCCCCTTGGTCCAAAGAACCCAGCGCTGGGCTATATCCGCATGGATGCACTGGAGAGCACGACCGGCCGATACAGGGTCAAGGACGATGCCCTGGGTAAGGAAAAGTGCGAACACCTCAACGTCCATGCCGAAGCCAAGGCCAGCAGCAAGGTCATTGCCACCCTGCCGCGCGGCGCTGAGGTGGTGGTCAGCGGCGAAGGGGAATACCGCAAGCTGGAAAACGTGCTAGCACCGGAATCTGCCAGCTCCAGCGCGGACGATTTCCATGCGGCCAGCGGCTACCTGCGCTTCAGCGCCCTGGAGCCGATCATCCTGCCCCATCAACTGGACACGGTTGCTATCCTGGAGCCGCCCATTGCGATCAAGGCCGGCGAACTGATCGGGCATCTCGGCCCCTACCAGACCAGCAAACCTGCACCCCCCGTGTACAAGCTGCACCTGGAAACCTTCACTGCGGAAAACCTGCCGAAGTTCTTCCAGGACAGCCGCACCTGGGCGGACCGCCTGCCGGCGAAGGAAAAAACCTGGCTCAAGCTGGCCAAGGGCACCGATGTAGTCACCACCAGTACCGGCGGCCCGCCCTCTGTGATGCGAGTCGGTACACCCAGCGGCTACACCCTGCTGGTCCCTCGCAGTTTGCTTGATGGCTTGGGCGCTGCGAACAAGCGCGTTGTTGCCGGCGAGGCGTTCAATTGGTATCGCCTCGAAGGGCTGCTCCTCGATGCGGCAGACAAACCGCTGGACGGCTGGGTTTGCGAGCGGGTCGGTACCACGCCCTGGGTCAGCCCCTGGCACTGGGATGGCTACGAGATCATCAATGATTACGGCCCCTTGGCCAGCAGCTTGGCGTACAGCTTCAATGTCCGAGGCCTGCTGACCGACGACGAGGTCGAGCGTCTACGCCCGCATATCGACGCCTGGGATCAAGGACCTCTACAAACTCGGCTGTACGACATTATCGACAGCAACCGAGATGGCAAGTTGAGCCCGGATGAAATGCAGGCTGCCCTGGCTATTCCCGCCAAGGCGCAATCCCTTTCACAACTGGTCATCAACTACGAAAGCGAATGGCACTACCGCCAGCAGAAATGGGATGACTTGGACGATGTTCAGGGTCATACGCCTTCGACACCCTTCCTTAACTGGATGGCGGAAAAGGAACGGATTCGAGAGTTGAAGTGGTGGAGTGATGTGGCGGGGAGAGTGGGATTGCCGGAGGGGGGGCGGGTTTATCACTTGCATCCGATTGGGTTGCTCGGAAACTTTGTACATGGATCTGACGATGAGTTCATGCACTTGGCGATGACTATTTATGGAGAAGCACGTGGGCAAAGTTATGAATCAAAAATAGCCGTTGGCTGGGTCATCAGAAATCGCCTGGCAACTGGCAGATGGGGGAAGACCTATAAGTTAGTAGTTACGGCGCGCCTGCAATTTACGTGCTGGAGTCAAGCTGTTGATCCACAAGGCTACGCCGCAATTCACAATCCGGTCGGCCTCGCTTGGGAAGATTGCAAGAGCGCAGCTAGAGAGGTGATGTCTGCATCAGACGATAGTAATCCACTACCGGGGGCGGTTAACTATTATAGTCCTACTGCACAGGCGCAACTCCATGCAGTGAATCCGAGTACCTATCCGGCAACACCGCCGTTTGCAATAGAGAGCAAACGTGTCCCAAACCCTGCTGGTGTAAGAAATGAAGATTATCGATTCTATAAAAATTAGTGTTTTCGCGCTAACTACTATGATGCTGATGGCTAATGCTGATGCCGAACAAACACTGCTTACTGGAGGGGGCTGGACTCTGTCCAGTGACTGCGAGTCAATGTATAAATGCAGCACTATTAAATCCAGTGGGGGAGGTGAGTTGGCGAGAATAGACTTTCCCTATGCTCCTGTTTCGGCAAGGGAAACTCGTGGAGTTATCGAGGTGCTCTACTCCTGCGGAACGGAATGCTCTGCTACTTATTTCATACTTTCCAATAACTCAATATCAGGCCCTTATTCTCTAGTCGACTCTATTGATTATGAAAAAGGCACATTGCTGAGCGTGGGTAAGCGAGATTTTAAGTTGTACAGGTTTTTGCCCCCAACAAAGAGTGCCATAAAAGTCGTCAATGTTGATATACCTAAAAATACAACTCTACCCTCGAGAGTAATTGGGAGTAGGTTGGTTAATCATGTCTACTTGGTTAGGGTTAAGGGTAAAAATGACAAAATAGAAAATATTCGCATTGATCAATGAGTTGCCTGCTTAAGTAGAGGTGAATAGTTTTGCGGATTCGAAATTAACTCGCTGCTTGAAAGAAATGTTTAATGGGCTAGGGATTTAAAATAAATCATCATGTCTTGGGGGTTGCAGTGAGAGAAGTTTTTCTGATTCTCTTTCTTGTTTTTTCTGTAAATTCTGCGGCGGGAGATTTCTGCGATGAATTAAATAAAAAATCCTATAAGCATGAAGCTAGAGTTCTTCCTGAAGGGGGTGTCTATGTTGTTGCGGACAGAGGCAGGACTTTTTTATAGTGCTCCCGATGCGTCGTGTAGAAAACGCACATTTGTGGTGCGGGGAGACAAGCTTCAGGTATACACTGAATACAATGATTATATTTCAGTTATGTACTTTAAGAAGGGAGGGGGAACGGAAGAAGGGTGGGTTTTAAAAAGACGACTAACCACGACTAATGAGAACTCAGCTTACCATCGGTGAGATGCTCCAGGCAGGGCTAGCGGGAGAGCTTGTTATAAAGATATATATTGCCAGGTAGGCGAGGTCTTGTCTGCGAAATTAGCATCAGTCACGGTTCTTTGTATTTGCTAACTTAATTAGATAATTCTAGATGGTCGATAATTGAAGAATACTATTTTTAGTGAAAAAGCATTTGGGGCGGTGGGAGCGGTCGTAGCAATTCTCCTAGTCGTTCCTCCATCTCGGGCTCTGGCCTCAACAGATCCTGATGGTTACTCAAAGGCCTATCAAGATTGCCTTTCAAAGGCAGGGGGCTTGGATAATATGGTGGTTCACGCTTGTGCCGACGACATATCGAGGAGGGTTAACGCTGAAATGGTTCAGAAGCTGAAGAGTTTGCGAAAGGCATATGTAGAAGAGGCTCCGCAGGATGTTGAGAGGCTAGATGAGTCCCAAAGGTTTTGGGAGTCATATAGAGATATGCAGTGTGAGCTTTCTGGGGTGCATATTGGGTCGCCTATGTACTCAGTGTGTCCTATGGAAAAAGCCATTCAGCGTCTGAAGGAAATAAATTACCTGTTACAGCAATAGCGGCAGTGGATGTGTGTTTCTTGCTTTTCTTATTATTTCTGCAAGTGCAGCTGGATAGCTCTCGAAATTAAGGGTGTCAGATTTAATTTTGTGTGGGCTGTTAGGGCGAAGGAGGTTGTTTGAGACAGTAAAAAGGCTATGTATGAATTAGCTGTTATAGGTGTTCTTGAATGAAGCTCGAAGCCTTGTGAGCTGGAGCTCTGTGCAGATTGCTCGTCGAGATGGGCAAAAGCCCAGAATCCGGGCTTTTGTGTTGTGTTCCAGCAGTTAACTCAGACATGGCCATAAAAATGAGTGGAGGTTGGTTTGATGAGGGGAAGTTTCTATTTTTTAACGCTATTTGTTTTTTCTAATTCGGCGTTGAGTGAGGTTGAGGCGCTTAATTCGTCAGGTTTAGTAGTAAATTCAGTGAGTCCTATTTCAATTTTTTATGAGAGTGGTGGAGGGCGAAAGAAGGTCTTAATGTCTAAGGAAATAGCTGATTCTATTGGGGGTATATACTCGAGTGTTTCACTAGAAGACCTTGATGGAGATGGTGTCGCTGAGGTTGTGGCAACGATGAGTTCAAGCTCAGTAAATATTTGTTCAAAAGTGTATAGGTACGAAAAAAACTCCAATTCGCTGGTTGAGATTAAGTTTGGTAGTGCTGGGGTGTGTAATGTTAGGAGGGAAAGTGGGTATTTTGTCAGTTCATATCGGGTTGGCGCGTTGTGGGAAGAGGACTTCTACAAGTTTAAAAGTGGGCAGGCAAATATCTACTATAAGGATCGCTGTGTGGGGTGTGGAGAGATATCAAGGACTGAATTCAATTCATTGGGCGCGCTACGGTATTTGGTGACGGATAGTGAGAAGTTTAGTGGCCGCTCGCCTGTGGTTATTGATGTTTCATCAACTAAGGCCGTTATCTATGGCGGGCAGGAGACCCTAAAGCCAACCAAGAAGTATCTGGTTAAGGGGGATAGGGCTTTGGTGCTGGAGTTTGGGAAGTATGGAGGAGAGGATTACGCAAGAATTAGATTCAAAGGTAAGGTAATAACTGAAGGTTGGATAAAATGTAGCGATGCAAGCAAATGTAATTACGGAGGTTAGGCGTATTAGATTTGATGCTTGGAGGGAAAGAGGGTGATTGTTCTGATTTGGATCGCTTCGGTAGGCTAGGGTTTGGTGCAGGGAATTAATCGACTAATTTTTGAAGTCTCTTGGGGCTCAAGGATGATTTATGAAAGGAGCTTTAAGGTGTTTGGTTGTATTGCTGGCTTTCTTGGTTGTTCATTGTGCTCGTGCAGAGCATATTTTGCTCCAGGGTCAGGTAGGTAAGTATCCGGTCGTAATGGATTTGTGGGATGCGGGTGGTGATGTTTCGGGTCGATACTTTTATGAGCGATATAGGCAGGATATACCATTGCGTGGGCATCTCGACGGAAACGTCTATCGCCTTAGTTCAGCGAATTATGAAGGCGATGATAGACCTGCGGATGTTTTCGAGTTAAGCCGAGCGGGGGGCTTGGTGAGTGGCAAGTTCATAAGTCCTAAAGGTAAAGAGTTGTCCGTAGAGCTAAAGGTCGTTACGCCTTCATCTGTAAAGGAACCTCGAATAGATTCGGGGATTTTAAAAGATTTGGGCGGCTATGAGAAATTGCAACTGACTGGCCTTGAGTTTGTCCCGGGGAAAAAAGAGGTTATTGGTGGAGGATTCAATCTTCAATGGTTTCATGAGACTAGATCGGGACTTTCAATGTTTCATGTGACGGGCGGGTATCCGGAGTCGGTAATAAGGTCTATAAATAGTATTATTGATGGGCGATTCTATTCTGAGTTAAGAAATTATTTTGGTTGCTCCGATGGGCTTGGAAAGTCAGGTGTTGAGTTGGTGGTGGGTAGTTATTTTCTGAGTGAGAACTTTGTGAGTTATGCTGTGAATAGTGGTTGGTACTGCGTGGGGGCAGCTCATCCTGATTTTGGTGTTGAGGGGGTAACTATAAGTGCAAAAACAGGCTTGGAATTGACGCTGGAAGAAATGTATTGGTTGGGCGGTGCGGATAAACTTGTTCCGGATTCCGATGCCTGGATGGAGTATCGACGTAAGGTATTCGCCCCGGCCATAGTTGAGTTGTTCAGGAGGCTTTACCCTGATGATATGAGTGGTCCTGATGGTAATGGTGGTTGCGACTATTCGGATATTAATGTCTGGAAATACCCTTCTTGGTATTTGACTCCTAAAGGACTCCGCATAGGGGCTTACTTTGCGCGCGTGCAGCGCGCTTGTGATAATCCAGAATGGTCAATTATCCCTTATTCGGTTTTGAGAAAGAGAAATCCTTTGTTGTTCAGAGTTAAGGGGTAGCAGTGTGTGGTTGGCTTGGAGCTTTGCTTTTTGAAATTGATCTTGTGCTTTGAGCCATTAGCGATACTGCTTTGTTGATCTTCAGATACTTAAACTTGGTAAAGGAATAGGAGTGTTGCAATGAAAGGCATCATCCGTATCGGCGACAAAACCACCAGCGGCGGCAGTGTCCTGACCGGCTCCGGTGACAGGAAATTCCACGGCATCGGCGTGGCCCGAGTAGGCGACCGGGTGAGTTGCCCTGCCCATGGCGAGACGGTGGTGAGCGAGGGGCACCCGACGTTCAAGGATAACGGCATCCCGATTGCCTTCCACGGCCATCGCTGCGCCTGCGGTTGTGCATTGATCACTTCTCTTCCCGAGGCGACCGCGAGCTGATCATGGCTGTCCGTCTGGATAAGGTGCCGCCGCCTGCCAAGCTGCCGGCTTCACCGAATGCGTGGGTCTGGCTCGGTCTGTTGTTGCTGGCCCTGTTGTTGGGTATGGGCCTGACCCTGGTGCTGGGCGGGCAATCGCTGGGCCAGCAGCCGGTGACGTTCTGGGGCATGGCGCTGGGGCTTCCCTTGCTCATCTGGAGTGGTCTGTTGCTGGTCCGCTTCATGGTGCATCTCAGCCTGCTCAGCAGTGCGGAAGGCTGGAACGAGGCGCGTGAGGCCGATTGGCTGGCGAAGCTGCGCAAGGGACGTCGCTCGCAGCAGGTGCTGGCGATCAGCCTCTACACCGCCTTGCGTGAAGAGGGCGATGAGCAGGGCGACATGCAGTACGAGGCGCTGGTCGGCGGTAAGAGCGTGCTGAAAACCCAGCCCGTACGCGGTAAGGGGGAACCCACCGCCCGGCACAGTGCGATGGCGCCGGTGGTTGGCGAGTCGGGCGCGCTGCTGGATGACGCGGCGATGCTGCTGCGCCTGTATCGCCAGGTGCTGAGCGACATCGCCGAAACCTTGCAGGCCTTCCCGGCCGAACAGCCAGTGACGTTGGTGCTGGAAACCGACAGCGGCGTTCCCCTGGCTCAGCAGCAGGATGCCTGGCAGTTGGCCTGGGCCGAGTCGGGTATCCGCCAGACGCCGACGCGCCTGGAGCGCAAGGGGCTGGACGCTGTTGATCATTGGTTGGACGTGCGCATCACCGACCCGGCGCTGTTGCTGGTGGTTGCACTGTGCGTTGCGCCGGAGCCGCTGGAAGACTCGGCGGAGGTGGCGGTGGCGTTGCTGCTGGGCAACCGCCTGACGCAGAAAACCGTGCCCGCCGTGGCTTATCTGCACCGCCCGGAGCAGGAGCACGGCATCACCAGCGAAACCCTGCACTACGCCGCTCGCCAGGCGCTGGACTGGGTGCCGTTGAAGGCCGATGCGCTCAAGCGATTGTGGCTGGTGGGTATCCCCGCCAAGCGCCAGGGCGACGTCAATACGATGGCGCTGGAACTGCTCAAGCCGGAACCGGCCCTGCGCGACCTGGGCGCTCTCCTGGGCCACCCCGGCTGTGCGGCTCCGTGGGCGGCCATCGCGGCTGCGGTGCAGGCGGCGCGCCGCGAGGGCCAGGCGCAAATCATCTTCAGCGGAAACGTCGTTGCCGAGTCCGCGCTCTGGGGTGCGGTGGTGATGGCTGCGCCGTCGCCGCAATAAGGAAATGCCCATGCGTTCTGCTCGTTTGCTGGTTCTGATCGTCTCGTTGGTCGTGCTGATTGGCGGTGTCGTTACCGTGCTGCTGCGGCGCTATCCGGAGTTGCTGGGGGTGCGTGCTGGCAGCGCGGAGCAGTCCTCAGGGCTGTTCTGGACGCTGGCGCTCGGCTCGTTTGTGCTGCTGCTCCTGGGGCTTTATCGCTTCCTGGGCAGGAAGTCCGGGCAGTTCGATTACCAAGTGGAAAGCGCCGATGATGCGCAGCCAGCCACGCCAACTGCGATTGATTCGGCGCAGGATGCTGCCCGGGGTGATCTGCGTGCCATTCGCGAGCATATGTCCACCGTCTACGGCTTTGCTTGGCGCAACAAGGTTCGCCTGTTTTTGGTGGTGGGCGAGCAGACGGAGGTCGATGCCATCGCGCCTGGGTTGCCTGCCGCCCGCTGGCTGGAAGGCGAGGGCGTGGTGCTGCTGCATGGCGGCAGCCTGCGCGGTTCCTGGCGCGCTGGCGTCATCTGGCTGCTGGGGCAGTTACGTCCAAGGCTGCCACTGGATGGCGTGGTCTGGGCCCAGAGCGAAGGGCAAAGCCACGAGTTGCCGGCGCTGAGCGAAGGCGTGCTGCAACTGCGCGGCCTGGCGCGGGACCTGCGCTGGCAGGCGCCGTTGTACCTGTGGCAACTCCGTAGAAGCGATTGGGAGCAGCAGTCCCGCAGCAACCCTTCGGTGGGCTGCCTGTTGCCGCCAGGCGCCTCGGTTGACCAAATCGAAACGCGCTTGCACCAGTTGCTGGCGCCGTTGCGTGGGCAGGGGCTGCAACGCATGAATTCGGCCAGCAGCCAGGATTTCCTGCTGCGCCTGTCCCGCGACCTGGGCGAGTCGGGTATCGCTAGCTGGCGCAAGGTTCTGGAACCCTTGCTGAGCCGTTTTGCTCGTGGCGTACCGTTGCGTGGGTTGCTGTTCAGCCTGGCGCAAGTGCCCTCTGCCGAAGGGCAAGCCAAAAACTCCTGGTCGCCGGCGCCGGCCTGGGATGCCATTCGCGAGGACCGGCAGGCGCGCGGGCGTCGCTTCGGCTGGACATGGTTGCGCGGTGCGCAGGTAGCTGCGCTGGGGTTTGCCGGGCTTTGCGCGCTGGCGCTGCTGCTTTCGTTCGCCAGCAACCGTAGCCAGATCGCTACGGCCGAAGCGACCGTGACGACGGTCAGCACAGCGGGCGACCTTGATGCGCAGTTGACCGCGCTGCGGGCTCTTACCCGCGAACTGTCGAGGTTGGAGCAGCGACGGGAGCAGGGTGCACCCTGGTACCAGGGCTTCGGCCTGAGCCAGAACGATGCGCTGCTGGCGGCGCTCTGGCCGCGCTATGCCAAGGCCAACAATGAGCTCATGCGCGATGTGGGCGCCCGCGCGCTGGAGCGACAACTCGCCAGCCTGGCCGGTTTGCCAACTGACGGCACCGAACTGGCTGAGCGCGCCCTGAGCGCCCGCGACCAGCTCAAGGCCTACCTGATGATGAGCCAGCCGGACAAGGCCGACGGCAAGTTCCTCGGCAAGCAGCTGCGCAAGGTCAGTGCCGAGCGCGCGGACCTGCCCGCCGAGAAGTGGCAGGCGTTGGCGCCAGACCTCTGGGGGTTCTATGCCGAGCACCTGCAGGCCCATCCTGAGTGGCGCCTCCAGCCCGACGCCGGGCTGATCGCCCAGGCGCGCCAGGCGTTGCTCGGACAGCTCGACCAGCCCACGACCGAAGAGGCGCTCTACCAGCAGTTGCTGACGCGGGCGGGCAAGCAGTATGTCGACCTCGGGCTGGCGAGCCTGGTAGGCGCCAATGAAGCCACAACGCTGTTCGAAACACCCGCCAGCGTGGCGGGAGCCTTCACCCGTCAGGCGTGGGACGGCTATCTCCGTGAAGCCATCGCCAAGCTCGGCGAAATCCGCCACGAGGAACTCGACTGGGTACTCAGCGACCCGCAGCACCCGCTGGCCCCTGAGCTGCAACCAGCCGCCCTGCAGGCACGCATTAGCGAGCGCTACTTCCAGGATTTCGCCCAGGCCTGGCTGGAATTCCTTAACAGCATTCGCTGGCGCAAGGCGGATTCTCGGAGGGAGGCCATTGACCAACTGGGCCTTTTGGCCGACTCACGTCGCTCGCCCCTGGTGGCGTTGATGGATTCGCTGGCATTCCAGGGCGGGGCCGGCACTGCCAATGTGCAGCGTTCCGCCAAGGGCGAAGGTGCCGGCGATGAGGCGGCTACGGACGCAAGCACAGCCATGCAGCAAACGTTCGGGCCGCTTCTGGCCTTGCTGGGCAGGGCGGCTCCGACGGCCAGTCAGAAGGCCAGCCTGCCGACTTACCTCATCCGTGTCGGACAGGTGCGCACACGCTTGCAACAGGTCGAGAGCGCGTCAGATCCACGGGCGATGGCGCAGACTCTGGCGCAAGCCACCTTCCAGGGTCGCACCATCGACACCCAGGACTACGGCCAGGTGGTCGCGCAAAGCCTCGGCAAACCGCTGGAGGCCTTCGCCCAGAACCTGTTCGTACTGCCTGTGGGGCAGGCCTGGTCGGGGATGATGCAGTCCTCGGCGGGTAACCTGAATCGCCAGTGGCAACAGGAGATAGCCGCCGATTGGCAGCGTGCGTTCGCTGGGCGTTATCCCTTCGTCGTTAGTGGGCCAGATGCGCCATTACCCATGCTGGGGCAGATGATCCGGTCCGGTGGGCGTATCGACCGCTTCATCGCCGATGAGCTGGGTGGGGTCCTGCGCAAGCAAGGCAAGCGCTGGGTGCCGGTGGGCGGCGAGGCGCAGGGGGTACGCATCAATCCCGCCTTCCTGGCTGCGGTGAATCGACTGGGTGAACTGGCCGGTGCCCTGTACTCGGATGGCGCCATGCGTATGTCTTTCGAGCTGAAGGCCAAGCCGGTGCGTGATGTGGTGGAGACCACGTTGATCATCGATGGTGAGCGGCTGGAGTACTTCAACCAGATGGAAAGCTGGAAGACCTTCACCTGGCCAAGCCAGAACGACCATCCGGGCGTCATGCTGACCTGGAGCAGCGTCAAGGCGGGCGCCCGGTTGTATGGCGACTACTCTGGCCCCTGGGCGCTGTTGCGGCTGCTGGAACAGGCGAAGATCACACCTCCTGCGGGCGGTGGTTCGATCTATCAGGTGAGGTTGATGGCGCCGGATGGCCTGCCGCTGACCTGGGAGCTGCGCGCTCAAGGTGGCGGAGTGCTGGCGATGTTGAAGCTGCGAGATTTCAGGTTGCCGCAGGAGGTGCTGCTGGGTACCAGACATGACGCGGCCTATGCCGTGGGAGCGCGGAAATGAACACGGACACTTTCAATTGCCCACCTTTCGTCAGACGCAAGCTGGAAGAGTTGGGCTTCATCGCGCTGGATAGCGAGTGGGTGAACAGCAAGGCGCTCTATCGATTCCAGTGCAGCCAGGGGCATGTATTGAGTTACACGGCCTATAACCTGGTGCCTGTTCGCAGTTGCCGTTTGTGCCGTGAGGCGGCGCGAATGCAGCGTCTGCATAGCAAGGCGCGACAGGATGGCAGTGTGTGCCTGGACGAGCAATGGAACGGGCAATACAGCCATTATCGCTTTCGCTGCCTGCATGAGCCGAGCCATGAGTGGATGCGAAACTATAACTCCGCCGTTCGCGATAGCGTGTGTCCGCTTTGTGTACGCCGGGCTGGGGCCTTGCAGAGAGTTTCGCGCAAGGGATTGCCGCGCTTGCAGGAGCACGCGAAGAAGCGGGGAGGGGAATGCCTGTCCACTGTCTTTCGTGGGCAAAACTTCAAATACCTGTTCCGCTGCGCCGAAGGGCACACCTGGGAGGCGATGGCCATACAGGTGCTGCAGAGAGGGACCTGGTGCTACAGGTGCAGGGGCAAGGGCACGGAACGGCGGCTGGATATCGAGGACGCTCGACGCCTGGCGCAATCGCGCGGAGGTGAGTTTCTCTCTCCAGAGTTCATGACGAGCAAGGAGCGCTATACCTGGCGTTGCTCCAGAGGCCATATCTGGGAGGGGCAATACGCACGTATACGCAGGGGCAGTTGGTGTTTGCAGTGCGTCAAGGAGGACAAAGCCGCGGACCTGGGACCATTGCAGCAAGCCGCCGCGCTTCACGGTGGGAAATGCCTGTCCGAGGTTTTTCTGGGCGTGAGTGCCAAGCATCGCTGGGAATGCGCGAAGGGACACGTCTGGGAGGCATTGTTCTATACGGTCCGCAAGGGAAACTGGTGCGCACAATGCGCCAAGGATGCTCGCTGGCTTACGCTGGAGGATATGCAGGAGGCTGCCGCAAGGCATGGCGGACAGTGCCTGGCCGAGGAGTACCGTGGTGCTCATGTGAAATATCAGTGGTTGTGCGCTCGAGGACATACATGGAGTACTCCTTTTCGTCAGGTCCGTGCGGGACACTGGTGTCAGACCTGTGCACACATCAGTTATACAAAAGTGGGGTCGGCGGCCTGGAAACGCTATCAGGGTCATCTGCCCAGAGAGTGAACGCAGTTGCCGGTGCGCGCAAAAAACAGGCCGCTGCTGCGGCCTGTTTTCATTGCGGAGCCCTCAGCGGTTGGCGGGCTTCTTGATCACGCGCAGCGCCTGGCTCGACTGGTTGACGCACTCCTCGTAGTTGCCGGCCTTCTTCGCCGCCTCGGCCTTGGCGACGTACTCGTGGACCGTATTGACCTTCACGCCGGTCGCGTTCTTGCTGGCGGTCTTGAGGAAGTCGTTGATCTGCTGCAGGTTGCCGTCGCACAGCGCGCTATCAGCGAAGGCCGGTACGGAAAACATCATGGCCAGGAGCAGGGCATATTTTTTCATCCAGGTTCTCCTCGATTCTCGATGCGCAAGCTTCTGGTCTGCGTAGCTTGCTAAGTATCGACCCGCTGGCGACTGGCAAGATTCATTTCAATTTTCGCAACAAGGGTCGAGGTCGTAGCGCTTCACAGCGCACTGAAGCGCTGCTCCAGGCCCTGGCTGCGGAAGTGCTCGATGACGTAATCGACGAAGACCCGCGTCTTGGCCGGCAGCAGTTTCTGCGCGGCGTAGTAGAGCGCGGTGTTGCCGGCGTCCACATACCACTCCGGCAGCACGCGCACCAGGCGCCCGCTGTCGAGGTAGGGCACGGCGTGCTGCATGCTCACCAGGGTTACCCCCAGGCCCATCAGTGCGGCGACACAGGCGGCTTCCGGGTCGCTGAAGGTCATGCGTTCCTTCAGTGAGATCGGCGCCTGGGCCTGCTGGCGGTTGGTCAGCGGCCAGGGCCGCACGCGGCCGGTCTGCGGCGAGCGGATGCGGATGCCGTCGTGGCTGGGCAGGTCCGACGGATAGCGGATTGCCGGGCGGCCGTCGAGGTAGGCTGGCGAGGCCAGCAGCACCAGGTGCGCCGGGCTCAGCTTGCGCGCCACGACGCCGGGCGGAAGCTCGAAGCCGCCGCCGATGGCCGCGTCGAAGCCTTCGGCGATAAGGTCGACCTGGCGGTTGTCGAAGTGCCAATCCGGGCGGATCGCCGGGTAGCGCCCGAGGAAGTCGCCCAGCAGCGGCAATATGTAGTCGCGGCCGAACACCAGCCCCATGCTCACCTTCAGCATGCCGCTGGGCTGGCCGTCGGCGCTGGCCAGATTGGCGATGGCGCTCTGCAGGCTGGCCAGGCCACCGCTTGCTTCGTCGAGAAATCGCGCGCCGGATTCGGTCAGTGTCAGGCTGCGGGTACTACGCTGGAACAGCCGCACGCCCAGGTTGCTCTCCAGCCTTGCCACGTTCTTGCTCACCGCCGCGGGCGTCAGCCCCAGGTTTCTCGCGGCGGCGGCGAAGCTGCCGGCCTCGGCGCTGCGGACGAAGCATTCGATACTGATCAGGCTTTCCATGGGTGGTATTCCGGACGTTTGGTATCGACTGAATATAGCGATTGCTGGCTACCGAGTAACGAGTCCGCGAGGGAAACTGGCCCCGTCGAACTTACTCCCCCACTGGATTCCTGGAGACACGAAATGACCACCACGCAAACCCATCAACCTCTCGCCGGCAAAGTCGCTTTCGTACAGGGCGGCTCCCGTGGCATCGGCGCCGCCATCGTGCAGCGCCTGGCCCGCGAAGGCGCTGCCGTGGCCTTCACGTACGTCAGCTCGGCGCAGAAGGCCGAAGACCTCGCCGCCAGCATCGAAGCCGGCGGCGGCCGCGCCCTGGCGCTGAAAGCAGACAGCGGCGATGCAGCTTCGGTGCAACAGGCCATCGACACCGCGGCCCAGCGCCTGGGCGGCATCGACATCCTGGTGAACAACGCCGGCGTGCTGGCCATCGCCCCGGTGGAAGAATTCAGCCTGGAAGACCTCGATCGCACCCTGGCGGTGAACGTGCGCAGCGTCTTCGTCGCCACCCAGGCCGCCGCGCGGCACATGGGGCAGGGCGGGCGCATCATCACCATCGGCAGCACCAACGCCGACCGCATGCCCTTCGGCGGCGGCGCGGTCTACGCCATGAGCAAGTCGGCTATCGTCGGCCTGACCAAGGGCCTGGCCCGTGACCTCGGCCCGCGCGGCATCACCGTGAACAACGTGCAGCCCGGCCCGGTGGATACCGACATGAACCCGGCCGACAGCGACTTCGCGGCCTCCCTGATGGACCTGATGGCGGTGGGTCGTTATGGCCGCGCGGAAGAAATCGCCGCCTTCGTCGCCTACCTGGCCGGCCCGGAAGCGGGCTACATTACCGGTGCCAGCCTGACCATCGACGGCGGCTTCGGGGCTTGATTGGCTGCGCGTCGGCATAACTGCGTTGAAAAATGCCCCGGACTGCTCATTTGCAATCTGCAAACTCCGCGTCCGTGGCATTTTTCGCCTTGTTCTGCTCTAGCTCGCGCAATCAAACTCTATCTCTGCTCTGGATGTTCCAGTGCCCGGAGGTGGCGGCGAGCTTTTCCGAAAGCATCTCCACCTGTTCATAGAGACGCAGCGTGAGCCAGTAGAAGCCCTGCTTCTCGAAGGAGTCGGTCAGGTTGTGCGGCCGCACCGGGAGGTTTTCCAGACCCTGGCAGGCCTGCACCAGCTTGCTGGTGCGACTGAACTTGAGGGCATGGGCCGATTGCAGCAGCAGGCGGCCGATGATCTGCCGGTGGCTGTCGAGGCTGGCCGGCACCGGTTCTATCTCCCCGGCCTCGGCGGCGAACTGCCGTGAGGCGATCAGCGATTCCAGGGTGCCCATGATCGCGCGGTGGATGCGCTGGAGAATCTCCAGCTCGCGCAGCGGCATGCCGGTCTCCCGCGACACCGGCCCCAGGTGTGCACGCGATGCCACCAGACGGTGGTCCAGCTCCTCCAGCTGGCGGGCGAAATGCTCGGGGGTGAAGTCGTGGTTGGACGACAGCTGCCCGTACATCCGCGCGCAGGCACGCAGGTTGTCCGAGAGCAGGTAGCGCCAGACATAGACCGCCCGCAGCGGGTAGATCTGCGAGAACAGCAGGGCTACAGCGACGCCGATCAGCACGTTGGCCGAACGCCACAGCCCTTCGGTGAAGCCCGTCTCACCGGGACCGGCGACGATGCACATGGTTATCCCCGCCAGCAGCGCGACGTAGCCGGGCCGGCGGATCGCATAGAAGGCCGAGGCCGCGCCCAGCACCGACATGGCCAGGTAGGTGAGGGTGAGCGAACGGGTCTGGTCGTAGATCGCGATCACACACAGCCCCAGCGCCGCACCCACCAGAGTGCCCATCACCCGCTCGTAGGACTTGCCGCGGATCGTCCCCTGGTGCACCAGCCCACCCATCACCACCAGCACCGTCACCGAGGCCCAGAGACCGTGGGGCAATTTCAGCGCGCTGGTCAGCAGCATCGAGGCGAGCAGCGCGAGGCCGACGCGCACGCAGTGAATCCAGGCGGCGTAGCGGTAGCGGGTGTAGGGGTTGGCCAGGCGGCGGAACGGCAGGGTGAGGATCGAGGGTTGCTTCGCCAAGGGAAGCGGCTCCGGTTGTGGGGGACTCTGCAAGGGTAGCCGGTTGCGCCGGCCAGAGCCTGCGGTGGATCATTCTGGCGAGCCGCCGAACGGGCTCAAGGCAGCTGCGGGCACGCCGATAGAAATTCCACCGGAAGCGCTGGTTCCTCTTCACCGGTCTTCGCTAGAATTCCGCACTTTTGCGCCCGCCCCACGGGCACCGAGATTTCCCATGCTTGCCGGTAGTTACGATCCCTCCCTTGTCCTGATTTCGCTGTGTGTCGCCATGCTGGCGTCCTACACGGCCCTGGACCTGGCCGGGCGCATCGCGACCACTCGTGGCTGGCCGGTGCTGCTGTGGATCGGCGGCGGCGGGGTGGCCATGGGCATCGGCGTGTGGTCGATGCACTTCATCGGCATGCTCGCCTTCAGCCTGCCCATCCCACTGGGTTACGACCTCACCCTGACGCTGCTGTCGCTGGCCATTGCCGTGCTCAGCTCGGGCTTCGCCCTGGCGCTGGTCAGCCAGGATCGCCTGCCGCTCTGGCAGCTGATCTGCGGCGCGCTGGCCATGGGCACCGGGATCAGCTGCATGCACTACCTGGGCATGTACGCGATGCTGATGCAGCCGGGTATCGATTACGACCCGGCGCTGTTCGGCCTGTCCCTGGCGATCGCCGTGGCGGCTTCCGGCGCGGCACTGTGGATTGCCTTCAAACTGCGGCAGAACACGCCCTACGTGCGCCTGGCCCGTGCTGGCGCGGCGCTGGTGATGGGTGTGGCCATAGTCGGCATGCACTACACCGGCATGGCGGCCGCGCGTTTCCCCGCGGGCAGCTTCTGCGGCGCCTCCCCCAGCGGGTTGAACAGTGACTGGCTGGCGCTGCTGATCATCATCGTCACCCTGGCGGTGATCGGCATCGCGCTGCTCACCTCGGTGCTGGACGCACGGCTGGAGTCGCGCACGGCGCAGCTCACTTCGTCGCTGGCCCTGGCCAACCAGGAACTGACCCAGCTCGCCCTGCACGACAACCTCACGCGCCTGCCCAACCGCATCCTGCTGGAAGACCGCATCGAGCAGATGATCGGCAAGGTGCAGCGCGGCGGCGGGCACTTCGCGCTGATGTTCCTCGACCTCGACGGCTTCAAGCCGGTCAACGATGCCTTCGGCCACCATGTCGGCGACCTGCTGCTCAAGGCTGTGGCCCAGCGCCTGCGCGACAGCCTGCGCAGCGAAGACACCGTGGCGCGCATCGGCGGCGACGAGTTCGTGGTGCTCGCCGAACTGGCCGAGGCCGAGGACGCTGTGACCGTCGCCGGGCAGCAGATCAGCCTGCTGGCCCAGCCGTTCCAGGTCGCCGGGCAGGAGCTGCGCATCGCCGCCAGCATCGGCATCGTGGTCTATCCCGGCGACGGCGCCAGCCAGCATGAACTGCTGCGCAACGCCGACGCGGCGATGTACCACGCCAAGGGCAACGGCAAGAACGGCTACAGCTTCTTCGAGCAGTCGATGAACACCAACGCGCGCAACCACCTGCAGTTGCTGCACGACCTGCGCGCGGCCCTGGAGCGTCGCGAGTTCATCCTGCATTACCAGCCCAAGTTCGCCGCCAGCGGCGAGCCCATCGGCGCCGAGGCGCTGCTGCGCTGGCAGCATCCGCAGCGTGGCCTGCTGATGCCTGACACCTTCATCGCCTTGGCCGAGCGCACCGGGCTGATCATCCCCATCGGTGACTGGGTGCTGGACGAAGCCTGCCGGCAGATGCGCGAGTGGTACCTGCAGGGCCATGAAAGCTGGCGTGTGGCGGTGAATCTCTCGGCGCTGCAGTTCTGCCATGCGGCCCTGGTGCAGTCGGTGGCCGACGCGCTGCAGCGCCACCAGCTGCCGGCGCGCTGCCTGACCCTGGAGATCACCGAGACCACCGCCATGCGCGACGCCGACTCCAGCCTGGAAATCCTCGGCAGGCTGTCGGACATGGGCGTCGACCTGTCCATCGACGACTTCGGCACCGGCTACTCCAGCCTGCTCTACCTCAAGCGCCTGCCGGCCAACGAGCTGAAGATCGACCGCGGCTTTGTCCGCGACCTGGAGCAGGACAGCGACGACGCGGCCATCGTCTCGGCCATCGTCGCCCTGGGCCAGGCGCTGGACCTGCGCATCGTCGCCGAGGGCGTGGAAACCTCGGGGCAGCAGAACTTCCTCACCCGCCTGGGCTGCGACTCGCTGCAGGGCTTCCTGCTCGGCAAGCCGGTGCCGGCCGAACAGTTTCTCGAGCGTCTCGGCACGCCGGCCTGAGCCCTTCAGTTTTCCGGCGCGGTCGCTGCGAGCTGCGCGCACAGTTCGCGCAGTTGCTCGCACAGGCTGCGTCCGGCGCTGCCCAGCTCCGGGCGCGCATAAAGCGCCAGTTCCAGCCCCTCGATGGGGGCGAAACCTTCCTCGGCGGTCAGCACGCGATGGCCTTCGTGACGGCCGCGCAGGGGCAGCAGGCTGACGCCCATGCCCGCCGCCACCGCCGCTGAAAGGCTCGCCAGACTGGCGCTGCTGTAGCTGATGCGCCAGCGCCGGCCGCTGGCTTCCAGGGCGTGGATCATCTCCTGGCGATACAGCGCCCCCAGCGGGAAGACCACCAGCGGCAGCGGATCACGGGTGGCGGCAGGGGTGGCGGCGCTGTCCTGCCAGGCCAGGGGTTCGGGCCAGTGGGCCAGGCAGTCGCTGTCCGCGCCCCATTGCTTGACCAGCGCCAGGTCCAGTTCGCCGCTGCGGTACTGGCGCAGCAGTTCCTGGCTGAGACCGCTGGAGACTTCCAGGCGCAGCCTCGGGCGTTCTGCGCTGAAGGCCGCCAGCAGCGGCATCATCCGTTCGCCGGCGAAGTCCTCCGGCATACCCAGGCGCAGCACGCCTTCGCTGTGCTCGCTGCTCAGCGCCTCGCGTGCCTCCGAGCCGAGTTCGAGGATGCGCCGCGCGTAGCCCAGCAGCTGCTCGCCCTGTTCGGTGGGCAGCACCTGGCGCTGGCTGCGGTCCAGCAGGCGGCAGTCCAGGCTCTGCTCCAGCCGCAGGATCTGCTGGCTGACGGTGGACTGGGTGAGGTGCAGCAACTCGGCGGCGCGGGTGAAGTTGCCGGCGTCCACCACCATCACGAAGCTGCGCAGCAGGTTGGGATCAAGCATTGCGATTCCCACTGAAAGTCATGTTTCTATTTAATTTCAGCATAGAACATCCCTTCGTCATACTGGCTGCATTGATTAGAGGCACGACAGCCATCACGGGGGAGCGCCCATGGAAATGCCGATTGTTCAGACCGAGGACGTGCACAGCCGTGCCGCCGCAGACTCGCTATTGGGCGCTGCCAGCGACGGTCGCGAAGCCGAGGTGGCGGCCCTGCTCAAACGCGGCGTACCGGTGGATGTGAGTGACGGGCAGGGCAACACGCCGCTGCTGCTGGCCACCGCCGGCAACCGTGTGGAAGTCGCGCGGCTGCTGATTGCCGCTGGCGCCGACGTCAACCGGCAGAACCGTATCCATGACAGCGCCTACCTGCTGGCCGGTGCGGCGGGGCGCCTGGAGATCCTCCGGCTGACCCTGGCCCACGGCGCCGACCTGCGCAGCACCAACCGCTATGGCGGCACGGCACTGATCCCGGCCTGCGAGCGCGGCCATGTGGAGGTGGTAGCGACACTGCTCAAGGCCGGCGTCGACCCCGATCACGTCAACAAGCTGGGCTGGACCGGGCTGCTCGAAGCCATCCTGCTCAGCGACGGCGGCCCGCGTCACCAGGCCATCGTGAAACAACTCATAGAAGCCGGGGCGAACCTGAACCTGGCCGACAACGACGGCGTCACGCCGCTGCAACACGCCCGCCAGCGCAACCAGACCACCATCGCCAGGATGCTGGAAGTCGCCGGCGCGCATTGATCGAACCGATTCGCTGGAAACTGCCATGTCACACGAAGTCTTCATGCGCGAGGCCCTGCAACTGGCCCGCGACAACATCGAGGCCGGCGGCCGCCCGTTCGGCGCCGTGCTCGTCAAGGACGGCCGGGTGATCGCCCGCGCCGCCAACTCCATCCACCTGGATTTCGACCCCACCGCCCACGCCGAGCTGCTGGCGATCCGCCGTGCCTCGGCGGTGCTGGGCATGTCGCGGCTGGACGGCTGCGTGATCTACGCCAGCGGCCACCCATGCCCGATGTGCCTGGCGGCCATGCACCTGTGCGGCGTGGAGGGCGCGTACTTCGCCTATTCCAACGACGATGGCGAGCCGTTCGGGCTGTCGACTGCCGCCGTGTACCAGCAGATGACCCAGCCGCCGCAGTGGCAATCGGTACCGCTGCGCGCGCTGCGTCCGAGCGGTGAAGAGGGTCTCTACAACCATTGGCAGGAGCAGCGCTCATGAGCCGCGGCATGACGCTGCCGGCCCAGGGTGAAGCGGCGGGGCAGAGCAGCCACGCCGGCTGGATCGGCCTGCTGGTGATAGTCGCGCTGGGCATCAACCTGCGGCCGATCCTCACCTCCATCGGCCCGCTGCTGGCCGATATCCACGATGCCACCGGCCTGGGCTTCCAGGGCCTGTCGATGCTGACGGTGTTGCCGGTGCTGTGCATGGGCCTGTTCGCCCTGGGCCTGCCGTGGGTAGGCCCGCGCCTGGGCGAGAGCCGCGGCATGGTGCTCGGCCTGCTGGCCATTGGTGCGGCCTGCTTCTGGCGGCTGCTGCTGGACAGCGGCTTCGCACTGATCGCCAGCGCGGTGCTGGCGGGCTGCGGCGTGGCGGTGATCCAGGCGTTCGTGCCGGGCGTGATCAAACGCTGGTTCCCGCACAAGGTACCGTCCGCCATGGGCCTCTACTCGGCATCGCTGATGGCCGGCGGCGGCAGCGCGGCCGTACTGGCGCCGGTGGTATCGGAGCACTTCCACCGCTGGCAGGACGGCCTCGGCGCCTGGCTGCTGCTGGCTGTCGTCGGCCTGCTGCTGTGGTCCGTCGCCCGCCCGCGCGAGACGCCGGTGGCCGCGCCGCCCAGGCAGAAGGTGCAGCACTATTTCGGCAGCCGTCGCGCCTGGCTGCTGGCCTTGTACTTCGGCCTGATCAACGGCGGCTACACCAGCATGGTGGCCTGGTTGCCGGTGTATTACCGCCAGCTTGGCTGGACGGCACAGGCCAGCGGCCAGCTGATCGGCCTGATGACCATCTTCCAGGTGATCGCCGCGCTGACCATCCCGCTGCTGATCCGCCGCTCGCTGGATCGCCGTGGCTGGCTGTGCCTGTGCTTGCTGATCCAACTCGCCGGCTTCGTCGGGCTGATCTGCGCGCCGCTGCACCTGCCGGGCATCTGGGTGGCGATGATCGGCTACGGCCTGGGCGCCTGCTTCGCCCTGAGCCTGACCCTGACCCTGGACCACCTCGCCGACGCCGGCGCAGCCGGGCGCCTGGCGGCCTTCGTGCAGGGCATTGGCTTCATCGTCACCGGCATCGTGCCTTACGTCACCGGCTGGCTGCGCGACAGCACCGGCAGCTTCCAGGCTTCCTGGGTCCTGCTGGCGGTGTCGGTGGTGCTGATGCTGGGCGTGACCCTGCGCTTCTCGCCCAAAGGCTATGCGCGGGCGATGCAGCACTGAGGCTGGCTGAAACGAAAATGGCGCCCCGAGGGCGCCATTTTTTTGCCTGCATCGTTACACCGAGGTAGCGATGTAGATGCGGTAGGCAATGATCGACAGCATGCTCAGCGTGCCGACCCACATCAGGAACACGCCCACCGGGCGATGGCGGATGGTGAAGCCGATGCCCAGCATGAACATGCCGAAGACGATGATGCCGAGGGTGATGAAGAGAGACGTGGGGTCCAGCGGGATGAAATGGGCAGTGGCGTCCACGGCGTGTCCTTGTCTGAAATATCCGATATAGAGAGTCTAGGCCAGAGCAGGACCGAACTCCTTTGATCCCTGGCAAGTCGGTCCGGATCATAGCGGCCCGCGGCGCTCAGCCCAAGCTCAGGTCTCCAGCAGGAGCCGGCCCTTGCCCGTGAGGGCAAGCTGCAGGCCGCGCCGTTCGGCGAATCCGAGGTGTACCAGCAGCCACTTCAAACGAGGGTGGACGACCTCGCCGCGTCTGACGCCGAGGAGGAGCCGGCACAGCTCGCTGTCGCCGGAGGATGGTGGACTTCTCTCGACCTCGTTGTTGAGCACTGAGCGGCTTCCCTGATTCTTGATGTCAGTGAATTCTGAATTCGAACCGGCTTCAGCTTATTTTTATTTGCTATCGGAAAACACTGATCGACATCTGGGTTTCTGACAGATTCTCGAACCGGCGTCCTTGGGGCTTGCCTGCGTGGGGCAGAAAGTGACCGGCTGCGCGGGAACTGCCTGGCGGCGGGCATAAAAAAGCCCCGCGGTCCGGAGCGTCAGACCGCGGGGTCAGAAGGTCGGGAGATTCCCGACCGGGGAGGATCGATCAGGCTGCCGGCGTCGGCTGCCAGCCGCCGCCAAGGGCCTTGTAGATCGCCACGATGCCGCGATACACGTCGACTTCCGCCAGGGCCTGGGCGTCCTCGGCGGCCAGCTGTTCGCGCTCGGCGTCCAGCAGGTTGAGGAAGTCCACGGTGCCCTCGCGGTATTGCAGGCCGGCCTGTTGCGCGGCATTGCGGCTGGCTTCGGACTGACGCACCAGCGACACCAGGCGCTGCTGGCGCTTGCCGTAGTCGCTGAAGGCGTTCGACGACTCTTCCAGCGCCAGCAGGACCTGCTGCTCGTAGGTCGCCAGGGCGCCGTCGGCATCGGCCTTGGAGGCGCGCAGGCGGGCCCGCACGCTGCCCAGGTCAAAGGCCGCCCAGGTGATGCTCGGGGCCACGCCCCAGGCGCTGGCGGCGGACGAGCCGATCTGCGAACCACGCCCGGCGGTGTAGCCGAGGAAGCCGCCGAGGCTGACTTTCGGGAACAGGTCGGCGGTGGCCACGCCCACGTCCGCGGTGGCGGCCGCCAGGCGGCGTTCGGCGGAGGCGACGTCCGGCCGGCGACGCAGCAGCTCGCCCGGATCACCAATGGGCAGGGCCTTGGCGATGGCCGGCAGTTTCTTCGGCCACAGGTCCACGCTCAGCGCGTCCGGGCGCTGGCCGAGGAGGGTGGCGATGCGGTTGCGCTGGCGTACTTCCTCGGCCTGCAGTTGCGGCACGCTGGCTTCGGTGGAAGCCAGGCGCGCTTCGGCACGCTGCACGTCCAGTTCGCTGCCGACGCCGGCGTCGCGCAGCTGGATGGTCAGGTCACGGGACTCGCGCTGGTTGTCCAGGTTGCTCTTGGCGATGCTCTCGCGCAGTTGCGCACCGCGCAGCTGTCCATAGGCATCGGCCAGCTCGGCGATCAGGCTGACCTGCAACTGCTGCAGGTCGGCGACTATGGCTTCGCTCTGCGCGTCGCTGGATTCCAGCTGGCGACGCACGCGGCCGAACAGGTCGACTTCCCAGATCATGTCCAGGCCCAGGTCGTAGCGCTCCTGGTTCACCCGGTCCTCGGTCTGGCCGGGCACCTGGCCCTTGCCAACCTGGCCTTCGGCGCGGCTGGTGACCGTGGGGAAACGGTCATTGGCAACGTCGTCGCGGATCGCCCGCGAAGCCAGCACGCGGGCATAGGCCACGCGCAGCTCGCGGTTTTCCTTGAGGGCCTGGTCGACCAGCTGGGTCAGCACCGGGTCATCGAACTGTTTCCACCAGGCGTCTTCGAAGCGGGTGCGGTCGTAGTTCTGCGCCTGGGCGTTGCTGTCCAGTTGGGCCGGCGCGGTGTCCGGCTTCTGGTAGTCGGGGCCGACCATGCACGCGCTGAGGGCCAGCGCGAGCAGGGAAGGGACGAACAGTTTCACGGCACTCTTGCTCACAGCATTGATGGTCATGACGCTCATGCCTGGTGGGCCTCGTTATTGGTCGTGTGGCTCAGGGCGGCGCGTTCCTGTTTCTTCGCCTCACGAGCTTCCATGAAGCGGCGGATCAGCACATAGAAGACCGGGGTCAGCAGCAGGCCGAAGAAGGTCACGCCGAGCATCCCGGAGAACACCGCGACACCCATGGCATGGCGCATTTCGGCGCCGGCGCCGGACGACAGCACCAGGGGCACCACGCCCATGATGAAGGCGATGGAGGTCATCAGGATCGGCCGCAGACGCAGGCGGCAGGCTTCCAGTACCGCGCTCAGGCGGTCCATGCCTTCGTCCTGCTTGTCCTTGGCGAACTCGACGATCAGGATCGCGTTCTTGCACGCCAGACCCACCAGTACGATCAGGCCGATCTGGGTGAAGATGTTGTTGTCGCCACCGGACAGGATCACGCCCGCGATGGCCGACAGCAGGGTCATCGGCACGATCAGGATCACCGCCAGCGGCAGGCCCCAGCTCTCGTACAGCGCGGCCAGCACCAGGAAGGCGAGCAGCACGCAGAGCGGGAACACGTAGATCGCGGAGTTGCCGGCGAGGATCTGCTGGTAGGTCAGCTCGGTCCATTCGTAGGTCATGCCATTGGGCAGCTCCTGCTTGAGCAGGCGCTCGATGGCAGCCTCGGCCTGGCCGGAGCTGTAGCCCGGTGCGGCAGCGCCGTTGATCTCGGCGGTGATGAAGCCGTTGTAGTGCATCACGCGGTCGGGGCCGGAGGTGTCGCTGATCTTGATGAAGGTCGCCAGCGGAACCATTTCACCCAGGTTGTTGCGCACCTTCAGCTGGCCGATCTGCTCGGGTTCGAGACGGAACTGCTGCTCGCCCTGGACGTTCACCTGGTAGGTGCGGCCGAAGCGGTTGAAGTCGTTCGCGTACAGCGAGCCTAAGTAGACCTGCAGGGTGTCGAAAATGTCGCTGATCGCCACCCCGTGGGTCTTGGCCTTCTCGCGGTCGATGGCGGCATCCACCTGCGGCACGTTCACCTGGTAGCTGGTGAACACCGACATGGGGTTCAGCTCCGGCAGCGCGCGGGCCTTGTTGAGGATGTTCTGGGTCTGCGCGTAGAGCTCCTCGTAACCGGCGTTGCCACGGTCCTCGATCTGCAGGCGGAAGCCACCGATGGTGCCCAGCCCCTGTACCGGCGGTGGCGGGAAGATCGCGATGTAGGCGTCCTGGATATCGGCGAACTGCTTGTTCAGCTCGGCGGCGATCTCGTTGGCCGACATGCCCGGGCCTTTACGCTCGCTGAAGTCCTTGAGCGGGGTGAAGACGATGCCGCTGTTGGGGCTGTTGGTGAAGCCGTTGATCGACAGGCCGGGGAAGGACACGGTGTGCTCGATACCCGGGTGCTTGCCGGCGATTTCCGACATGCGCTTGATCACAGCTTCCGTGCGGTCCAGTGTGGCGGCGTCGGGCAGTTGCGCGAAGGCCACCAGGTACTGCTTGTCCTGCTGCGGCACGAAGCCGGTCGGGGTGCTGGAGAAGCCCAGGTAGGTCAGGCCGATCAGCCCCGCATACAGCAGCAGCGCAATCGAGCTGCCACGCAGCACGCGGGTGACGGTGCCGACATAGCCGTGGCTGGCGCGGTCGAAGAAGCGGTTGAACGGACGGAACAGCCAGCCGCCCAGCAGCTTGTCCAGCAGCACCGAGAAGCGGTCCTTCGGCTCGTGGTGCCCCTTGAGCAGCACGGCGGACAGCGCTGGCGACAGGGTCAGCGAGTTGAACGCGGAGATCACCGTGGAGATCGCGATGGTCAAGGCGAACTGCCGGTAGAACTGCCCGGTGAGGCCGGAGATGAACGCGGTAGGGATGAACACGGCGCACAGTACCAGCGCGGTGGCGATGATCGGGCCGGTCACTTCCTTCATGGCGCGCTTGGTCGCCTCGATGGGGGTGAGGCCCAGCCCGATGTTCCGCTCGACGTTCTCCACCACCACGATGGCGTCGTCCACCACGATGCCGATGGCCAGTACCAGGCCGAACAGCGACAGCGCGTTGAGCGAGAAGCCGAAGGCGTGCATCACCGCGAAGGTGCCGATCAGCGACACCGGCACGGCGGCCAGTGGGATGATCGAGGCGCGCCAGGTCTGCAGGAACAGCACGACCACCAGCACCACCAGGATCAGGGCTTCGAACAGGGTGTGCACCACTGCTTCGATGGAGCCGCGAACGAAGATGGTCGGATCATAGACGATGGAGTAGTCCACGCCCTGGGGGAAGTCCTTCTTCAGCTCGGCCATCTTCTCGCGCACCAGGTTGGAGATGGCGATGGCGTTGGACCCGGGGCGCTGGAAGATCGGGATGGCGACCGCCGGCTGGTTGTCCAGCAGCGAGCGCAGGGCGTACTGGCTGGAGCCGAGTTCGACGCGGGCGATGTCCTTCAGGCGGGTGATCTCGCCGTCCGGGCCGCTGCGGATGATGATGTTCTCGAACTCTTCCTCGGTGACCAGGCGACCCTGGGTGTTGATCGACAGCTGGAAGCTGGTGTCGCTCGGCGAGGGCGGGGCGCCCAGCGAACCGGCGGCGACCTGGCGGTTCTGTTCGCGGATCGCGGCGACCACGTCGGTGGCGGTCAGGTTGCGCGAGGCGACCTTGTTCGGGTCCAGCCAGACACGCAGGGAGTAGTCGCCCATGCCGAACAGCTGCACGTCGCCCACGCCGTCCAGGCGCGCCAGCTCATCCTTGATGTTGAGGATGGCGTAGTTGGACAGGTAGAGCATGTCGTAGCGGTTATCCGGCGAGGTCAGGTGCACGACCATGGTCAGGTCGGGCGAGGCCTTGTCGACGGTAATGCCGATCCGCGTGACCTCCTCGGGCAGCTTGGGCTGCGTGCGGGTCACACGGTTCTGCACCTGCACCTGCGCGTTGTCCAGGTCGGTGCCCAGAGCGAAGGTGATGGTCAGGGTCATCTTGCCGTCGGCGGTGGACTGCGAGGACATGTAGAGCATGTTCTCGACGCCGGTGATGGCCTGTTCCAGCGGTGCGGCGACGGTCTCGCCGATCACCTTGGGGTTGGCGCCGGGGAAGTTGGCGCGCACCACCACGGTGGGCGGCACGACCTCGGGGTATTCGCTGATCGGTAGCTGGAACAGCGAGATGGCCCCGCCGATCAGGATGATCAGCGACAGCACGGCGGCGAAGATCGGCCGCTGGATGAAGAATTGCGAAAAGTTCATGGCTGGTTCCTGTCGCGAACGCTGCGGTTCGCCAAACCCGGGACAAAGGTCACCCAAGGCCCTGGTGGGACAGGGCCTGGTACATCAGTTCATGGATTACGGGTTGGGGGGTCAGCCGCGCGGCGCACCCGGCTTGGCCGATTTCTCGGCGACCTTCGGTGCCTCGAAGCTCTCCAGCGCGCGACGCTGGCTTTCGAGGTTGGCGAGGGTTTCCTTGCTGGCCATCTCGACACCCTGGGCATCAACCTGGGCGCCCGGGCGGACCCGTTGCAGGCCATTGACCACGATGCGGTCACCCTTCACCAGGCCGCTGCGGACGATGCGCAGGCCTTCGAGTTTCGGGCCCAGTTCGATGCCGCGGTACTGCACCTTGCTGTCCTTGTCGAGCACCAGCACGAACTTCTTGCCAAGGTCCGTGCCGACCGCTTCGTCCTTGATCAGCGCGGCGGGGTAGGTGCCACTGCCGACCAGCTTGATGCGGGCATACAGGCCGGGGGTGAACTGGTTGGCGTCGTTGTCGAACACGGCGCGGCCACGGATGGTGCCGGTCTTGGGGTTGACCTGGTTGTCGAGGAAGTCCAGGCGGCCCTGGTGGGGGAAGCCGTCCTCGCCGGTCAGGCCCAGATACACCGGGCTGGTGCCACGGGCGTCCGGGCCACCCTTGCGGGCGAGGTCGACGTACTTCAGGTAGACGCGCTCGTCGGCGTCGAAGTAGGCGTAGACCTTGTCGGTGGAAACCAGGGTGGTCAGCACGCTTTCGCCGCTGTTCACCAGGTTGCCGGCGGTGACTTCGGCGCGCGAGACGCGGCCGTCGATGGGCGCGGTGACCTGGGTGAACGACAGGTTCAGGCGGGCGTTGTCCAGTTCCGCCTGGGTCGCGGCGACCACGGCTTTCGCCTCGGTGGCGGCGGCGGTGCGGGCGTCGGCGAGTTCCGCGGAAATGGCATTGGTGGCGCGCAGGCGATCGCCACGGGAGGCTTCGTTGACGGTACGGGTCTGGTTGGCGCGAGCCTGTTGCAGCTGGGCCTCCAGGCGATGGACCTCGGCCTGGAACGGCCGCGGGTCGATCTGGAACAGCAGGTCGCCTTTCTTCACCAGCGCGCCTTCACGGAAGGCGACGCGGTCGATGTAGCCGGAGACGCGCGGACGCAGTTCGACGGACTCGGGAGCCTCCAGGCGGCCGGTGAACTCGTCCCATTCGTTGATCGGTTGTTCGATGACGTCCGCCACGCTGACCTTGGGGGCGGCCATGTTCTGCGCCGCTTCCTGGCCCTTGCCGCAGGCGCTGAGAACCAGCACGGCGGCCAACGCCAACGGAATACGCAAGGTGTTCAGATTTCGCTCCATGGAAATACTCCGGCGATCTAATTGGTTTTGGGATTTCTGATGGAGCGGAGTCTGCGCAAGGGGGCGCCCGGGAACTAATCGAACGAGCAGATTTTGATTATCACGCGCAGTGATAAATGCTTTTGCACTATGCGCAGGAATAGATAGAAGGAGTGGGCACGGGGATTGCCGCGAGCGCGCGTTCCCCTGTAGGAGCGGGCCATGCCCGCGATCGCGCGCATGGCGCGCTCCTGCAGGTTGAATCGGTTGTCGGGTGTCAGAGACTGTCCGGATCACCCACGAACATGGTGATGCGCGAGCGCAGCCAGCGCTCGGCCGGGTCCTGGTCCTGGGCGCCGCGCCAGACCATGGACAGCTCGGCCAGGCGGGTGGGGAAGGGCGGCTCCTCGGCGCGCAGGCCGCCGGCGGCGGTCAGCGCCAGGGCCACGTATTCGGGCACGGTGGCGATGATGTCGGTGCCGGCCAGCAACTGGGCGAGGCCGACGAACTGCGGCACGGCCAGCACCACCTGGCGCTTGCGGTCCATCTCGGCGAGGGTCTGGTCGACGAAGCCGTCCAGGTCGCCGGCGTAGGACACCAGCGCGTGGGGCCGCGCACAGTAGTCATCGAGGGTCAGCGCACCGGGAATCGAGTCGGCACGGAGGATCTTCCAGGTGCTGCGGCGCAGGGTCTTGCGCTTGGCGTTGGCCGGCAGCTCGTCGGTGTAGCTCACGCCTACGGAAATTTCCCCGGACGACAGCAGTTGCGGCATCAGCAGGTAGTTGGCGCGGCGCACCACCAGGGTGATCCCCGGCGCCTCGGAGCGCAGGCGGCGCAGCAGCGGCGGCAGCAGGCCGAACTCCACGTCATCGGACAGGCCGATGCGGAACACCGCCTTGCTGGTGGCCGGGTCGAAGTCGGCGGCGCGGCTCAGGGCGGTGGAAATGGAGTCCAGCGCCGGCGAGAGGTGGCCGAAGATTTCCTGCGCCCGCGCGGTAGGCTCCATGCTGCGCCCGGTGCGGACGAACAGCGGATCGTCGAACAGACCGCGCAGGCGCGCCAGGGCCGCACTGATCGCCGGCTGGCCGAGGAACAGCTTCTCGGCGGCGCGGGTCACGCTGCGTTCATGCATCAGCGTCTCGAAAACGATCAACAGGTTGAGATCAACCTTGCGGAGGTCGTTGCGGTTCATAGGGACTCCCTGGCGATGGGGGAAAAGTGGGGCCGAGCGTGTCCTGAGTCAAGTCTGTCAGATAAGTCCTTGATCAATTTCCACTTTTTTAATGAGAATCTCGCCCCGGCCGTGTGGTCAGACTCTGTAGGAACAGAGTCGCCCCGGTCCCTCCCGCAGCCCCGTCGCAGAGCCTTGCAGCCGCGCCGGACAAGGCTTTCAACGCGGGCCGAATCATCGGCGTTTATGTCAATTATCAATGGTGAACGGTGGCGTCACCCCTAAAGCCCGGATAGAGTCCGTGGCTATGAGCACTACTAAGGCGAGGTATGTGATGTCCCGCATGATCCGTTTCCACCAGTTCGGTGACGCCTCGGTCCTGAAGATCGAGGAAATGCCGACCCCGCAGCCGGGGCCGGGTGAAGTGCTGGTCCGTACCCAGGCACTGGGCGTCAGTTGGCGCGACGTGCTCTGGCGGCAGAACCTCGCCCCGGATCAGGCCAAGCTGCCGGCGGGCATCGGCTATGAACTCTCCGGCATCGTCGAAGCCGTGGGCGAGGGCGTTGAAGACCTCGAGCCCGGCGTGGCGGTGGCCAGTTTCCCGGCGAACTCGCCGAACCTGTACCCGGCCTGGGGCGACCACGTCATCGTGCCGCGCACCTCGCTGACCCGTTATCCCGAGGTGCTGACCCCGGTCGAAGCCGCCGTGCACTACACCGGCCTGCTGTATTCCTACTTCGCCCTGGTGGAGTTGGCGCAGATCAAGCCCGGCCAGCGCGTGCTGATCACCGAGGCCGGTCACTGCCTCGCCCCGCAGGCGGTGCAGTTGGCCAAGGCGCTCGGCGCCCGGGTGATCGCCACCACCAGCCATGAGGAAACGCGCGAGTTTCTGAAGGGCCTGGGTGCGGACAAGATCATCTACACCGAGGAGCAGGACCTGGTGCTGGAAGTCGAACGCTTCACCAAGGGTGAAGGCGTGGAGATCGTCCTGGACCAGTGCGCCGGCCCGCAGATGAAACTGCTGGGTGACGTCGCCGCGCCGCGCGGCAAGCTGATCCTCTACGGCATCAATGGCGGCAACGACGCAGCCTTCCCGGCCTGCGCGGCGTTCAAGAAGCACCTGCAGTTCTACCGCCACTGCGTGCTGGACTTCACCGGGCAACCGGAGATCGGCCTGACCCGCAACGACGAAGCCGTGCAACGGGCGCTGACCGCGATCAACCAGATGACCGCCGACCAGCTGCTCAAGCCGAGCATCGACCGGGTGTTCGATTTCGCCCAGTACCGCGACGCCAACTACTACATGGAAACCTGCCCGGGCGGCGGCCGTGTGGTGATGAAGATGCCGGAGTGATCCGTCATCGGTAGCTGAAAAAGCCACTCTTCGGAGTGGCTTTTTTGTGCGCGCCCATTATCGCTACCCCGGCGACGGTTAAAGGCTTGCTGAAATGTAGGATGGGTGGAGCCTAAGCGATACCCATGCTGTCGCCGCGCAGGATTGATGGGTATCGCTGCGCTCCACGCCATCCTGCGAGAAGCAGCATGGGTTTTCCGAGTTGTACTCGTCCGCCGCAAAGCTTCGGAGTAGAGGCCTCTATACACCGCGATATCCCCCGCAGTATCAGGCAAGCCTCGGGAGAACCAGGCAAACCGCTCGGCGCCTTCCTCGCGTATCGTCGCGGCACCTGCCGGCCGCTGCGCCTAGGCTGAATCCATTGCGTGCCGGAGCCGCTGCGCTTGGCTCCCTTTCAAGACCCTGTTTTTTATCACCCAGTGAAAGAGGTGAAATTCCTGATGATTACCGTGAACCTGAACGGCAAGGACCACGAGCTCGACGCCCCCGGTGAGATGCCGCTGCTCTGGGCCATCCGCGACGTCGCCGGGCTGACCGGCACCAAGTACGGCTGCGGCATGGCGCTGTGCGGCGCCTGCACCGTGCACATCGACGGCCAGCCGACGCGCTCCTGCGTCACCCCGCTGGCGGCGGTGGCCGGCAAGAAAATCACCACCATCGAGGCGGTGGCCGAGCAGGCCGCCGGCAAGGCGGTGCAGGAGGCCTGGCGCAAGCTCGACGTGGTGCAGTGCGGCTACTGCCAGTCCGGGCAGATCATGTCGGCCACTGCGCTGCTGGCTTCGAACAAGAAGCCCAGCGACGCTGACATCGACGCCGCCATGAGCGGCAACATCTGCCGCTGCGCCACCTATGCGCGGATCCGCGCGGCCATCCACGACGCCGCCCAGACCCTGGCTTGAGGACCGAAGTCATGCTCGAACCCCGTACCGACGAACAGCCGGCGCAGCCCGGCAGCATCCTCAACGTCAGCCGCCGCGGCTTCCTGCGTGGCGCTGGCGGCCTGGCCCTGGGTATCTATTTCGCGCCGCTGCTGGGCAAGCTGGGCGACGCCCAGGCGGCCAGCGATTTCGAGGCCAACGCTTTCGTGCGCATCGCCCCGGACGGCACCGTCACCGTGATCGCCAAGCATGTGGAAATGGGCCAGGGCAGCTACACCGGCCTGGCCACGCTGGTGGCCGAGGAACTGGACGCCGACTGGAGCCACGTGCAGGTCGAAGGCGCCCCGGCTGACGCCAAGCGCTACGCCAACCTGGCCTTCGGCAACCTGCAGGGCACCGGCGGCAGCAACGCCATGGCCAACTCCTTCGAGCAGATGCGCAAGGCCGGCGCCAGCGCCCGCGCCATGCTGGTCGGCGCAGCGGCGGAACAGTGGAAGGTGCCGGCGGCGCAGATCGAAGTGCACGACGGCGTCGTCACCCATCCGGCTTCCGGGCGCAAGGCCGGCTTTGGCGAACTGGCCGAGGCGGCGGCGAAGCAGCCGGTGCCGGCGGACGTGAAGCTCAAGGACCCGAAGGACTTCAAGCTGATCGGCCAGGTGAAGCTGCCACGCAAGGACAGCCCCTCGAAGACCGATGGCACCGCGCAGTTCACCCAGGATGTACACCTGCCCGACATGCTGGTGGCCGTGGTCGCCCACCCGCCGCGCTTCGGCGGCGTGCCGGCGAAAGTCGATGCGAGCAAGGCCAAGGCCGTGCCCGGCGTGGTCGACGTGGTGCAGTTCCCCGGCAGCGAGCGGCGTTTCGCCGGGGTCGCGGTACTGGCGAAGAACACCTGGGCCGCGCGCCAGGGTCGTGACGCGCTGCAGGTCGAGTGGGACGAGAGCAAGGCCTTCAAGATGGGCAGCAAGGAAATCTTCGCCCAGTACCGCGACATGGCCAGCAAGCCGGGCCTGGTGGCGCGCAACGAAGGTGACATCGGCAAGGCGCTGGAGAAACCGGCGCACCTGATCGAGGCGGAATACCAGTTCCCCTATCTCGCCCACGCGGCCATGGAGCCGCTGAACTGTGTGGTCTTCCTCAAGGAAGACGGCTGCCAGATCTGGAACGGCGAGCAGTGGCAGACCGGCGACCAGATGTCGGTGGCGCAGCTGCTGGGCATGCCGCCCGAGCAGGTGAGCATCACCCAGCTGTACGCCGGCGGCAGCTTCGGCCGCCGTGCCAATCCGCATTCGGACTACGTGCTGGAGGCGGTGGCCATTGCCAAGGCCGCCCGCGAGCAGGGCGTGAAGGTGCCGATCAAGATGGTCTGGACCCGCGAGGACGACACCCGCGCCGGCTACTACCGTCCGGCCTTCCTGCACCGCGCGCGGCTGGCGGTGGATGCCCAGGGCAACCTGGTGGGCTGGGAGCAGCGGCTGGTGGGGCAGTCCTTCATCGTCGGCACGCCGTTCGAGAAGTTCATGGTCAAGGACGGTGTCGACAAGATCGCCGTCGAAGGCGCCGCCGATCTGCCTTACGCCGTGCCGAATCTGCGCGTCGAACAGGCGCTGGCGGAGAACGTCACGGTGCCGACCCAGTGGTGGCGTTCGGTGGGCCATACCCACACGGCGTTCTCCACCGAGACGCTGGTCGACGAAGCGGCCATTGCTGCCAAGCAGGACCCGTACGAGTTCCGCCGCAAGCTGCTGGAAAAGCACCCGCGTCATCGTGGCGCGCTGGAGCTGGTGGCGCAGCGGGCGAACTGGCTGGCGCCGCTGGAAAAGGGCAAGGACGGCGAACAGCGCGGTCGCGGTATCGCCGTGCACGAGTCGTTCGGCAGCTTCGTCGCCCAGGTGGTCGAGGTGACTTACAAGGCCGACAAGAGCTTCAAGGTGGACCGCGTGGTCTGCGCGGTGGACTGCGGCCTGGCGATCAACCCGGACGTGATCAAGGCGCAGATGGAGGGAGGCATCGGCTTCGCCCTGTCGGCGGCGCTGCACAGCGCCATCACGCTGACCGACGGCAAGGTCGACCAGTCCAACTTCCACGACTTCCAGGTGCTGCGCATCAACGAGATGCCGGTAGTGGAGGTGCACATCGTGCCGTCCGCCGAACCGCCGACCGGTGTCGGTGAGCCGGGCGTGCCGCCCCTGGCGCCGGCGCTGGCCAACGCGCTGTTCGCGGCGACCGGCAAGCGTATCCGCACGCTACCGATCGGCAATCAGTTGCAGGCGTGAGGTTCGAAGCCTGAAGCAATAGCCCCGCGAATGCGGGGCTATTGCTTTGCAGGGTCTACGCTGAAAGAACCGCCGGGGCCTGCTCGCAGATCAGTTCGCGCAGCGCCCGGCGTTCGGCTGGCGGCGTGGCGGCACGGAGCAGGGCGAGGCCACCGTCCTCGTCGGGGATGGCGATTTCGGTCTCGAAGTGCAGTTGCACCTCGTCCAGGGTGATGTAGGTGATGCGGTAGGCCTCGGTGCTGTGCATGGTCGCAGGCTCGATGAGGGGAGGGCGCAGGCCCGATGGACACATCCTCGCGCCAGGCGGGCAAGCTCGGAAGTGAAACGCCGTGATGGTGAACATCACGAAAGGCGATGGTGCCGGCGAGATTTTCCGGCAGTTGTCATGCAGGACGGGTATCCTGCGCGGGCGTGCCCACACCGGGCACTTTGTAAATCGAACTGGAGCAGTGACATGAGCCGCGACAAGCAGCTTTTCCCGGAAGACGAAATCGGCGATGCCCTGTGGGCCCTGCAGGAAGACGGCGAAGACCTCTCCCTCGAGCATGAGGTGGAGTTCGCGGTGATCTTCCCGGACGAGCAGTCCGCCCTGGACTTCGCCATCATGCTGCTGCAGAACGGGCAGAAGGTGGCGTACTCCGAGTACGACGGCAACGACAAGCTGCCCTGGCAGGTCCTGGCCTACCCGGTGATGGAGCTCTCCCACGAGCACATCAGCGGCTACGCGGCGCTGCTGTCCGAGCACTCCGCTGACCTGGGCGGTCAGATGGACGGCTGGTCGGCGCTCTGATCGGCTGATGCTGCACGAGAAACGGCGCCTTCGGGCGCCGTTTTTCTTTTGTGGCAAATGCAGGCGGGCGGCCCTTGCAGGGCGCATAACGCGCCAGCGTTATCCGCCGTGCGGGTGCCGGCGGATAACCTGTTCCAGATTATGCGCCCTACGGTCCTGCAATCCTTCGCGGATAATGTCCGCTCCTACAGGGGAGCACCGCGTTCGCAGGAAACGACCGTGCCAAATGAAAAGGCCCGCGCGAAGCGGGCCTTTTCACTGCGGTAGAAGGCTCACTCCGGCAACGGTGCATTACGCGCCACCTGGCGCAGCGCCTGCTCGTAGTAGTCGGTGCTCTGCGCCCCGGAGATCAGCTGGCGACCATTGAGGATCACTGCCGGCACCGCGCGGATGCCATGGCTGGTGTAGAAATCCTCCTCGGCCACCACCTCGTCGGCGTAGGCGTCGCTGTCGAGGATTTCCCGCGCGCGCACCGCGTCCAGGCCGACGCTGACGGCCACTTCCAGCAGCACTTCCGGGTCGCTCGGGTCGCGCCCTTCGCCGAAGTAGGCGTGCAGCAGCGCCTGCTTCAGGGCGATGTCGCGGTGCGATTCACCCGCCCAGTGCAGCAGGCGGTGGGCGTCGAAGGTGTTGTAGATGCGGCTGCGCTTCTTCAGGTCGAAGTGCACGCCGACTTCCTCGCCCATGGAGCGCAGGTGCTCCTGATTGCGGGCGATGTCCTCGGCGCTGCTGCCGTACTTGCGCTGCAGGTGCTCCACCAGGTCTTCCCCTTCGGCGGGCATGTCGGCATTCAGTTCGAAGGGCTTGATGCGCAGTTCCACGGTCAGTTCGCCGTCTACCCGGCGGATGGCGGCCAACAGGCCGTTGAGGCCGATGGCACACCAGGGGCAGACCACGTCGGAGACGAAATCGATGGTGATGGCGTCGCTCATGGGGCGAACTCCGGCAATTGGGCGAGCTTCCAGCATGGACCCGGAAGGGCGTTTCGATCCAGTGGCGAGACGGCCGGGAGTGCTTTTCGCCTGATTGCCGGGGGTCTGCACCGCCGGGCTGAAGCGCCGGCGGCGGGGGGATGGGGTGCGACTTCCTTGTCGCGATGGGGAAATCAGAAGTCGACGGTCATCGACAGCTTCAGGGTGCGCGGGTCGCCCTGGGTCAGGTAGCCGCCGATGGTGGAGGCCCAGTACGACTTGTTGGCGACGTTTTCCAGGTTGGCGCGCAGGGTCACGTCGCGCTCGTCCACCTTGAAGGCGTAGCGGGCGCCGAGGTCGAAGCGGGTCCAGGCCGGGATGCTCAGGTCGTTGGCCGCGTCCAGGTATTGACCGCCGGTGCGCAGCACGCGGCCGTTGAGGGCGGCGCCCTGGATGCCGGGGACGTCCCAGTCGGCGCCCAGGTTGTACTGGAAGGTCGGCACGCCCACGGCACGGTTGCCGTCGGTCTTGCCGCCGGCAGTGTTCTTCAGCTCGGTGTCGATCCAGGTGCCACCGGCCAGCAGGCGCAGGCCGTCGACCGGCTCACCGAAGAGGTTCAGTTCGATGCCGCGGTTTTCCTGTTCGCCATCGACGCTGAAGATCTTCGAATCCGGGTCGGTGGTGCTGAACGGCTGCTCGATGCGGTAGAAGGCCAGGTTGCCGCCGTAGCTGCCGAAGTCCAGCTTGGCGCCCACTTCCACCTGCTTGGAGCGGTTCGGCGCGAAGACTTCGCCGAAGTTCGAAGCGCTGCTGGGTGCGGTCGGGCCGGCGGCCAGACCTTCGATGCGGTTGGCGTAGAGCGACAGGTACTCGGTGGGTTTCACCACCAGGCCGTAGACCGGCGTGGTGATGGACTCGTCGTAGCTGGCGGTGCGCTTGCCGACGTAGTTCCAGCCGTCGGTGCCGATGCTCTGGCGGCGCACGCCGACGGTCAGCAGCACGCGGTCATCGAGGAAGCCCAGGGTATCGGCGGCGGCCACGCTCCTGTTCAGCGTCTTGCCGACGATGCCAGGGTCGCTGTAGTCGCCGCCGGCCAGGGTCGGCGCGGGCTTGGGCGTCTGCACCGGGTTGTAGAGGTTGGTCGGGTAGCGCTTGGTGGTCATGGTGTAGGCGCTGCGCTGTTCGGCCCAGATGCCGGCGACGCTGAGGTTCATCTGGTGGCTGACCGGGCCGGTGGCGAAGTGGCCGTTGAGGCCGGCCATGGCGCTCTTGTTGTCCTCGTCGTGGGTGGCGTCCATCATGCCGCCCCCCGCGTCGCCGCTGTTGTCGTTGAGGGTCAGCGCGGAGTAGGCGCCGTTCTCGCGGGTGTGCTTGGCGCCACCGGAGAGGTAGGCCGTCCAGTTGTCATTGAGGTCGTACTCGGCGCGGAACATGCCGAAGGTGTCTTCCAGCTGCGAGTAGCTCCAGGACTGGCCGTAGTTGTGGTCGGCATCCGGGGCGTGGGGGATGCTGGTGACACCGCTGCCGACGTAGACCACCGGGCGGCCCTGGTTGATGCGCTGCTTCTGGTAGCCGAAGTCGGTGTTCAGGCGCAGGCGCTCGCCACGGTAGTCGAGGTTGACGGTGGCCAGCTTGTAGCGCTGGTTCTCGTCGTCAACGCCGGTCTCGCCTTCGCGCTGGGCCAGGTTGACCCGCGCGCCGAAGCGGTTGTCCTCGCCGAAGCGCTGGCCGAGGTCGAGGTGCTCGCCGATCTGGTTGTCGCTGCCGTAGCCCAGGGTCACGCTGCGGGTGGGGGTGTCCTCGGCGCGCTTGGTCTGCAGGTTGACCGCGCCGCCGATGCCGCTGCCGCTGGGCGTCACGCCGTTGATGAAGGCGTTGGGGCCCTTGAACAGCTCGACGCGCTCCAGCGACTCGGTGCCGATGATCTGCCGCGGGGTGACGCCGTACAGGCCGTTGAGCGAGACATCGTCGGTGCTCAGCGGCAGGCCGCGGATGACGAAGATCTGCGAGAAGTTGCCGTAGCCGTTGCCCTGGCGCACCGAGGCGTCGTTGAGCAGTACGTCGCCGACGGTCTGCGCCTGGGTGTCCTGGATGGTCTTGGCGGTGTAGCTGGCGAAGCTGAAGGGCACGTCCTGGATATCCTGGTTGCCCATCATGCCCAGTTGCGCGCCCCGTGCGACCTGGCCGCCGGCATAGGCGGGCGGCAGGTCACCGGGTTGCCGGGCGGCGCCGCTGACGGTGGTGGCGTCCATTTCCAGGGCGCCGCTGTCATCGGGGGCGGCCTCCACGCCGTAGCCGCTGCTCTTGCGCACCAGGCGGTAGCCGCTGCCTTCAAGCAACTGCTCCAGGCCCTGCTCGGGGGCGAAGCTGCCTTTCAGGCCCGCGCTCTGCTGGCGGTTCAGCGCCTGCGCCTCGAACGCCAGCGGCACGCCGGCCTGGGCGGCGAAGCGCGCCAGCACCTCGCCCAGCGGGCCGGGGGCGATGTCGTACTGGCGCTGCTGGCTGGCGGCTTCGGCGGCCAGGCTGGGTAGCACGACGCCGCCGGAAAGGGCCAGGCCGACGGCCAGGGCGAGGGAGTGCGGGCGGAGGCGGGAGCGGAGGAGCATGGAGTGTTCCTGTCGGCGAATGGAGGTTGTCTTCCTCGTCACCGGGCGAGATTGGAAAAGGTGTCAGGGATGGGTGAAAAAATTTCAGAGGGGGCCATTTGTAGGATGGCGTGGAGCGCAGCGATACCCATCGGTCCGTGCGTAAACAGCATGGGTATCGCTTAGGCTCCACCCATCCTACAAAGGTGCTCATGGCAAGGACGGTCGGCAGTTCGTAGGGCGCATAACGCGCCAGCGTTATCCGCCACGGGCATGCCGGCGCATAACCTGTTCCAGGTTATGCGCCCTACGGGGGTGGTCGTTCATGCCGGCTCCACGGTGACCCAGTAGCGTGTCATCCGCCGCAGTTTCACCGGCAGCATGTCCGCCAGCAGCGCGAGGCCGGCGTCGCTGTCGCCCAGCGGTATCGCCCCGGTCACGCGCAGGTTCGCCAGGCGCGGGTCGCAGCGCAGGAAGCCGCTGCGGTAGCGGCCCAGCTCGCCCAGCAGGTCGTCCAGGCGCATCCCCTGGGCCAGCAGCATGCCGTTTTCCCAGGCGCTGGCGTTGGCATCCGCTGTCTGCAGCGGCTGGAAGCCCTGCGCGCCGAACACCAGTTGCTGGCCGGCGCCGACTGTCTGGCTTGCGTAGCCCGGCAGCTCGATGCTGACCTCCTTGTCGAGCACCGCGACGCGGCATGCATCGCCCAGGTCGCGCAGGCTGAAACGTGCGGCCGGGGTGCGCAGCTGGCCGTGGCGGCTGTCGACGAGGAAGGGGCGCGGGTCGGGCAGGGCGTCGACGAGGATTTCGCCTTCGAGCAGGCTCAGGCGCCTTTCGCGGGCGTTGAAGGCCACGTTCACCGCGCTGTCGGTATTCAGGGTCAGCTGGCTGCCATCGGGCAGGCGCAGGTGCTTGCGCTCGCCCACGGCGGTGCGCAGGTCGGCGTTCCATTCCGCCCAGGGCAGCTGCCGCGCCGCCAGCCAGGCGGCCGGCGCCACGGCCATCAGCACGCCCAGGCGGTTGAGCATCTGCCGGCGGCTCAGGCCGCTGCGTTGCAGGCTCTGCCGGCCAAGGCCCGGCGGCAGCTGGCGCAGGCCCAGCAGGGCTTCGGCGCGGCGCCAGGCTTCGGCGTGTTGAGCGCTGCGCGCGCGCCATTGCTCGATGGCCTGCAGGTCGGCGCTACTGGCCGGGTGTTCGTTGAGGCGCACCAGCCAGTCGGCGGCTTCGCCGAGGATGCCGGGGTCCAGCGGTTGCTCGCGCATCAGGCGATGCTCAGGCAGGCGACGAAGCCGGCGCGCATGTAGCGCTTCACGCTGGCCAGGGAGATGCCCAGCTGCCCGGCGATCACCGGGTAGGTCAGGCCATCCAGTTGCGACAGCAGGAAGGCCTCGCGGGTCAGTGCCGGCAGCTCGCTCAGGGCGGCATCGATGCGCTCCAGCGCTTCGAGGATCAGCTCGCGGGTTTCTGGGCCGGGCGCCTGCTCTTCGGGCAGCGCGGCGACGCTTTCCAGATAGGCGCGTTCGATCTCCTGACGCCGCCAGCGGTCCACCAGCAGGCCCTTGGCGATGTGGGTGAGGAGGGCGCGCGGGCGCTCGCCGAGGTCCTCCAGCGGCCGCCGCAGCAGGCGCAGGAAGGTGTCATGGGCGAGGTCGGCGGCATCCCAGGCGTTGCCCAGCCTGCCGCGCAGCCACTGCTGGAGCCAGCCGTTGTGCTCGTTGTAGAGGGTGTGCAGATGCTGCGGGGACGGGGTTTCGACGAGGGCCACAGTGTGTGCGTCAGATTTTCATTTGAGAATGCCTATCATTTTATGGTTTTCCCGCCGCATAGCGCAATGGCACGGCGGCGCAGCCGGTCGGACGACGCCGCCCGCGACCCTCCGACACTGGAATTGCCACGAAGACGCGCTACCTTGAGCCTGTTGCGCTCAGAAATTTCTGACGCCGTACTTCCTCTCGCCGTCCCGCGCAGGCAACGGACCCGCAGCAGCAGGCCCGGCAGTCACCCAGCAGATACGGAGCACACCATGGCTCGCACCACGCCCATCGAGCTTTACCGCAACATCGGCATCGTCGCCCACGTCGACGCCGGCAAGACCACGACGACCGAGCGCATCCTTTTCTACACCGGTGTGAACCACAAGATGGGCGAGGTGCACGACGGCGCGGCGACCATGGACTGGATGGTGCAGGAACAGGAGCGCGGCATCACCATCACCTCGGCGGCCACCACGGCGTTCTGGCAGGGCTCCTCCAAGCAGTACCCCAACAAGTACCGCTTCAACATCATCGACACCCCCGGCCACGTGGACTTCACCATCGAGGTGGAACGCTCCCTGCGCGTGCTCGACGGCGCGGTGGTGGTGTTCAGCGGCGCCGATGGCGTCGAGCCGCAATCCGAGACGGTCTGGCGCCAGGCCAACAAGTACCACGTGCCGCGCCTGGCCTACGTCAACAAGATGGACCGCCAGGGCGCCGACTTCCTCCGCGTGGTGGCGCAGATCAAGCAGCGCCTGGGGCATACCCCGGTGCCGATCCAGCTGGCCATCGGCTCGGAGGAAACCTTCGCCGGGCAGATCGACCTGGTGAAGATGAAGGCCATCGTCTGGAACGACGCCGACCAGGGCACCAGCTACACCGAGGAACCCATCCCGGCCGAACTGCAGGCGCTGGCGGACGAGTGGCGCGCACACATGGTCGAGGCCGCGGCCGAAGCCAACGACGACCTGATGAACAAGTACCTCGAAGGCCAGGAACTGACCATCGAGGAGATCAAGGCCGGCCTGCGCCAGCGCACCCTGGCCAACCAGATCGTCCCGGCGGTGCTGGGTTCCTCGTTCAAGAACAAGGGCGTGCCGCTGGTGCTCGACGCGGTGATCGACTACCTGCCGGCGCCCACGGAAATCCCCGCGATCAACGGCACCGATCCGGACGACGAAGAGAAGCACCTGGAACGCCACGCTGACGACAGCGAGCCGTTCTCCGCGCTCGCCTTCAAGATCGCCACCGACCCCTTCGTCGGCACCCTGACCTTCGCCCGTGTCTATTCCGGCGTACTGAGCAGCGGCGACGCCGTGCTCAACTCGGTGAAGATCAAGAAGGAGCGCGTCGGCCGCATGGTGCAGATGCACGCCAACCAGCGCGAAGAGATCAAGGAAGTGCGCGCCGGCGACATCGCCGCGCTGATCGGCATGAAGGACGTCACCACCGGCGACACCCTGTGCTCCATCGACAAGCCGATCATCCTCGAGCGCATGGACTTCCCCGATCCGGTGATCTCCGTGGCCGTGGAACCCAAGACCAAGGCCGACCAGGAGAAGATGGGCATCGCCCTGTCCAAGCTGGCCCAGGAAGACCCCTCGTTCCGCGTGAAAACCGATGAGGAAACCGGGCAGACCATCATCTCCGGCATGGGCGAGTTGCACCTGGACATCATCGTCGACCGCATGCGCCGCGAGTTCAACGTCGAGGCCAACATCGGCAAGCCGCAGGTGGCCTACCGCGAGGCGATCCGCAGGAAGTGCGAGATCGAAGGCAAGTTCGTCCGCCAGTCCGGTGGCCGTGGCCAGTTCGGCCACTGCTGGATTCGCTTCGAGCCGGGCGACGAGGGCAAGGACGGGCTGGAGTTCGTCAACGAGGTGGTCGGCGGCGTGATCCCGCGCGAGTTCATCCCGGCGATCCAGAAGGGCATCGAGGAACAGATGCAGAACGGCGTGCTCGCCGGCTACCCGCTGATCGGCCTGAAGGCCTCGGTGTTCGACGGCTCCTACCACGACGTCGACTCCAGCGAGATGGCGTTCAAGATCGCCGCTTCCATGGCCACCAAGCAGCTCTCGCAGAAGGGCGGCGCGGTGCTGCTGGAGCCGGTGATGAAGGTCGAGGTGGTGACGCCGGAGGATTACATGGGCGACGTGATGGGCGACCTCAACCGCCGGCGCGGACTGATCCAGGGCATGGAAGACACCCCGGCGGGCAAGGTCATCCGCGCCGAGGTGCCGCTGGGCGAGATGTTCGGCTACGCCACGGACGTGCGTTCGATGTCTCAGGGGCGGGCGAGCTACTCGATGGAGTTCACCAAGTACGCCGAGGCGCCAGCGAACATCGCCGAGGCGATCATCAAGAAGTCCCAGGGGTGAGTTGTTCCTGAACCGATAACGGCGCCCGCGGGCGCCGTTTTCTTTGGTGGAGCCTAGCGATGGCGCATTTCGTAGGGCGCATAACGCGCCAGCGTTATCCGCCGGGAATGGCGGATAACCTGTTCCAGGTTATGCGCCCTACGGTGCTGCATTGACTTGGGTGTTTCTGCGTCGCTTCGGCGTGCGCGCGGACATAGTGTTTCGCCCCCTCGGGCGAGTTACTTTTCCAAACGACGGAAGGCCGCCCCCAAAAAGTAACCAAAAGGCTTGCCCCGGACATCCGGTTTTTCGCTTCAACGAGGCCTCCTGAACGGGGCACTCGGCGCGCACGGATATTTCTCTGGAAGTCTTCGGGAGCGAAAAGCAGGGTGTGCGCCGGCCTTCTTTTGTAGGAGCGGGCCATGCCCGCGACCCGCCGGCTGGGCCGGCGGTCAATCACTCCGCCAACGGCAACTCGAAACAGAACATCGCGCCACACGGCTCGACATTCTCCGCCCAGATATCACCGCGATGCCGCGAGACGATGCTCTGGCACAGCGCCAGACCAATGCCGTTGCCGCTCACCTTCGACGTGAAGAAGCCATCGAACAGCCGTTCCTTGGCGCCGGCATCGATGCCCCGGCCCTGATCGAGGACTGACAATCGCGCGCTGTTCCCTTCGCTAGAAGTGCGAATGCGCAGCAGGCGGCGCTCTTCGGGGAGGTTGAGCATCTCCTCGATGGCGTTGAAGGCCAGGTTGAGGATCACCTGGCCGACCAGCACCTTCTCGCAGCTCACCCACAGCGGCTCCTCGCAGCGCTCCAGCTCCACGCGCACATTGCTCGGCTGGGCCTTGAGGCTGATGAAGTAGAGGGTTTCGCCGAGCAGTTCGTTGAGGTCGATGCGCTGCTCGGCCTGCTCCAGCTTCACCACGTATTCGCGCACGCTCTTGATGATCAGCGAGGCGTGCTCGATCTGTCGCACCGCGCTGTCCAGGCCCCAGGCGGCGGAGGCTTCGGTCTTCTGTTCGCGGTCCAGGCGGATCAGCGCGCCCTCGATGAAGTTGCGCGTGGCCGCCAGCGGTTGGCTGAGCTCGTGGGCAATCGCCAAGGCCATCTCGCCCATGGCGTTGTAGCGCGCCAGGTACTCCAGCTTCTGGTCGCTCTGGCGCTGCGCCTGGGCCGCGCGCACCTGTTCGGTGACGTCGCGGAACAGCAGCAGGTGGCCGACCAGGTCGTCCTCGATCTCGATGTAGCGGCAGGTCGCGTGGTGCCAGCGCCATTCGCCGTCCAGGCGCTGCAACTGGTAACTGACGGAATAGGGCTCGCGGCTCGGCGGCTGCATGGCGAGGTGGTGTTCCAGGCGCGGGCGCGTGGCGGTGTCGCAGCGGCCGAGGAAGTTGTGCGCCAGCCAGTCGTCCTGGCTGCCGCCCAGCAGGGGCAGGGCGGATTCGCTCAAGAAACGCAGGTTGCCGTCGGCATCCAGCACCGCCACGCCTTCGGCGAGGTCCTGCATGAAGGCCTTCAGGCGGCTCTCGAAACGCTGCAGGTCGCGCTCGACCTGCTTCTCCTTCGAGATGTCGCGGAACTGCACCATCAGCACATCGCGCTCCTGCAGGTGGACGCGGGTGGCGACGGCTTCAGAGAGGATTTCCACGCCCTGCTTGGAGCGGTAGCACCACTCGATGGTGCGCTGCCCGGTGCGCGCGGCGCCTTCCAGCCAGCGCAGGCCGACCGAGCGGCGGTACTGCGGGGCCTTGGCGGTCATGTCCGGCGCTTTCAGCGGTACCAGCTCTTCGAGGGTGAAGCCGAGCACGGCCAGCGCTGCGTTGTTCGCCCAGAGGATTTCCTTGGTCTGCGCGTCGTGGAGGATCACGCACAGCGGCATGGCCTGGAGCAGGGCGAGGAAGTCGTCGGGCTTGGGCTGGAACATCGAGCGTGCTCTCGGAGGCAGGTTCGGATTGGCAGTGGCGTCTTTATACCGCGCAGCGTAGCGCGAAGGGACTGCGGAGTAACCCGGCGCCGACTAGGGGATTTCTTTAGGCATGGGGCTGCACGCACCAATAGTTGGGCGGGCAGGGCGGTTCATACACTGGCCCCAACGACGACCGGCCCGCATCGAACGGGCCGGCCCTACAAGAACAACCGGAGATGACGCCATGCTGCGTGCCGCTCTCGCCGAACCGCTCGATGCGGACGGCCGTGCCCTCGAATTCCAGCGCGTACTGGATGAAGTCCGCCAGCGCCGCGAGGAGTTCGACACCCGCTCCTTTGTCCCGCGCGACATGGTCGAACGCTTCCGCGACGTGGGCATCTACCGCGCTGCCACGCCCAAGTGCTTCGGTGGCGACGCGCTGCCGCCGGCGCAGTTCCTCCGTCTGGTCGAGCGCATCGCCGAAGCCGATGGCTCCGCCGGCTGGGTTGCCAGCTTCGGCAGCGCCAGCACCTACCTCACCGCGCTGCCGCGTCACACCCTTGCTGAACTCTATGCCGACGGCCCGGACCTGGTGTTCGCCGGTGGCCTGTTCCCGATCCAGCCGGCGACCCAGGTGGAAGGCGGCTGGCGTGTCAGCGGTACCTGGAAGTTCGCCAGCGGCTGCAAGGGCGCCGACGTGCTCGGCGTCGGTATCGGTATCGGCGGGCCGGGCGGCAAGCCGCGCACCGCGCTGCTGCGGGCAAAGGATGTGGAGATCGTCGAGAACTGGAACGTGGTCGGCCTCAAGGGCACCGGCAGTCACGACCTGAAGCTGGACAACGCCTTCGTCGCGGACGACTGGACCTTCATCCGTGGCGGCCAATCGAACATCGACGAGCCACTGTACCGCTACCCGACCATTGCCTACGCCGCCCAGGTACTCGCCGTGGTCAACCTCGGCCTGGCACGCGCGGCGCTGGACGAGATCACCCGCATGGCGTCGTCCAGCGGCGTGACCGGCGCGCCCAAACTGGGTGACCGCGCCTACGTGCGCATCGAGATCGGCAAGGCCGAGGCCGAGCTGCAGGCCGCGCGCGGCTTCTTCTATGACGCCACCGAGGCCGTCTGGGCATCCATTCTTGCGGGCGATGCGGTCAGCCCGGAGCAGGTCAGCCAGCTGCGCCTGTCCGCCGTGCACGTGTCCCGCGCCGGCGCCGACGTGGTGCGCCGCGCCTACACCCTGGCCGGAACCACGGCCATCTATATGCACCACCCGCTGCAGCGCTACCTGCGCGACGCCATGGTGGTCACCCAGCACGCCTTCTTGAGCGACGGCATGTACGACGGCGCCGGCGCGGTGCTGCTCGATGTGCCGCCGTTCCCCGGATACATCTGATTCGAACCCATAAGAACAAGGACCCAGAAACATGACCCGTCCGACCACCGAACCCTTGCGCGTACTGTTCTGCATCGGCATCGCCCAGCCGTTCTTCGACCTGCCCACCGGTGAAGGCATCACCGTGTGGAAGGGCTTCTCGCAGATGATGGGCGACCTCGACGCGCTGCCGGGCATGAACGTGCTCGGCGTGCTGGATGACGACCGCCTGATGGTCGGCCCGTCCACCACCTCGCCCTGGACCGTCTACATCATGGCCGACGTGGACTGCCACCAGACCGTGATCGACGCCTGCAACCTGTTCCGCACCACTCCGGTGGGCGAGTACAGCCTGTGGAAGTACGCCAAGGTCGAGGCGCGCATCGGCCGCCCGCTGACCATTCCCGAAGCCGCGCGGACCTGAGCCATGAGCAGCCTGAGCATGGCCGAGCTGAACCGCCGCCTGGAGACCCTCGAAGGGGAAAGCCAGGTGCGCCGGTTGATGGCCCGCTACATGGACCTCTGCGACGTGCCGCACGCGCCGGTGGCGATGAGCGAGCTGGCCGAGCTGTTCAGCGAGGACGCGGTGTGGGAGGGCATCGGCTCTTCCACGGCGCAGACCTTCGGTCATCACCAGGGCCGCGAGGCGATTGCCGCGTTCGTCTTCGGCTACCTGCCGCCGTCGCCGCACTTCACCCTGAACCTGCACTTCCTCACCAGCGAGTCGATCCGCGTCGACGGTCGCACCGCTCGTGGGCAATGGATCATGCAGCAGCTTTCGACCTACGCCGAGGGCCACACCGAGCTGTTCGGCACGCGCCTGGACATCGATTTCCGCGAGATCGACGGGCGCTGGCAGATCAGCCACTTCCGCACCCAGCGCCTGTCGCAGCGCCTGCTGGGCAGCGCAGAGGAGACCCGTCCATGAGCACCTTCGTCAGCGAGTTCCTCCTCGGCCGCAACGATAACGGCGACGGCAAGCGCGTCGCGGTCAAGGACAGCATCGACATCGCCGGCTACCCGACCCGTTGCGGCACCCGTGCGCTGGCCGACGCCGCGCCAGCCGAGCGCAACGCCTTCGTGGTCGACGCTGTGCTCAACGCCGGCTGGCAGATCGTCGGCAAGACCAACCTTCACGAACTGGCCTTCGGCGTCACCGGCATCAACGACTGGACCGGCACGCCGATCAACCCGATGGCGCCCGACCGCGTGCCGGGCGGCTCGTCCAGCGGTTCCGCGTCTGCCGTGGCGGCCGGGTTGGCGGATATCGCCCTGGGCACTGATACCGGCGGTTCGGTCCGCGTACCGGCGGCCTGCTGTGGCATCGCCGGGCTGAAGCCGACCTTCGGCCGGGTCAGCCGCGACGGCGTGCATCCGGCGCAGAGCAGCCTGGATTGCGTCGGCCCGTTCGCCGCCAACATGGCCGACCTGATCGCCGCCATGCAGGTCATCTGCCCCGGCTTCGGCGAGGTCCGGATGCCGGGCGAGGGTGCCCGCGTGGCCTTCCTCGAAGTGCCGGCGGCGCCGCACATCCAGGCTTGCCTGGGTGCCGCCGCCGACCGCGCCGGCTGGCGCCGCAGCCACCTGTTCCTCGGCGAGTTCGAGGCGGCTTTCCAGGCCGGGCTGGTGGTGATCAACCACGAGAACTGGGCCGCTTATGCGGCGCTGACCGGCAAGGGCCTGATCGGTGCCGATGTCGAGCAGCGCCTGCTGCTGGCCAGTCGCACCACCGACGCCGAGCGCGCCGAGGCCCAGAAGGTGCGCGACGGTTTCACCCGCGCTATCGACGCTGCGCTGGAGGACTTCGAAGTCCTGCTGTTGCCGACCATGCCCGACCTGCCGCCGCTGCTCAGCGATGCGCGCAACGGCAAGTCCGTGGCGGGCATGACGCCTCTGGTGCGGCCTTTCAACCTGAGCGGACACCCGGCGCTGACGGTGCCGGTGGACCTGGATTGCGGCGGGCTGAAAGTCGGCCTGCAGATCGTCGGCCGCAAGGGCGACGACGAACGTGTGTGTGCCTTCGGCGCGCAACTCGAACACAGCCTGGCTGCCACGCGGCCTGCGCAAAAACATAAGAAATCGGCATGAGGAGATGGGCATGAGCGCTCACGAATACCGGCTGATCGCCCGGTCGCGCAGCGTCGAAGAGCTGGTCGGCGACGACCGCGTCGATGTTTCGCTGTACAACGACCCGCAGCTGTTCGAAGCGGAGATGGACAAGATCTTCTACCGCACCTGGGTGTGGGTCGCCCACGAAAGCGAAGTGCGCAACGCCGGCGACTTCAAGACCACCAGCGTCGGTCGCCGCCCGGTGATCGTGGTGCGCGACAAGAAGGGCACTATCAACGTCCTGGAAAACCGCTGCCGCCACCGCGGCGCCACCGTGTGCGAGAAGCACAAGGGCAATGCCACCGGCTTCACCTGCCCGTACCACAGCTGGTCCTATGCGCTGGACGGCAAGCTGCGCGCGCTGCCGTACCCGGACGGCTACGAGGACATCCTCGACAAGTCCGAGCTGCCGCTGACCAGCCTGCGCGTGGAGAGCTACGCCGGCATGGTGTTCGCCACCTACAACGACGAGATCGAGCCGCTGGAAGACTTCCTCGGCGGGGCGAAGCACTGGATGGACCTGTTCATGAAGCAGGGCGCCGGCTACCCGATCAAGACCCAGGGCGAACACAAGTTCACCTTCCGCGGCAACTGGAAGATCCAGCTGGAAAACACCACCGACGGCTACCACTTCCCCATCGTGCACAAGTCGTTCATGTCCTCGGTGGATGAAGAGACCGAAGAGATGCTCTCGTTCATGAGCGACGAGCAGGCGGTCACCCACGCCTTGGGCAACGGCCACAGCGTGATGGTGATGGTCCCTGAGCACGTCGATCTCGACCACGACGACGGCACCGAGCAGCTCCAGGAGCGCTTCGCCCACGTCACCGAGGAACTGTCGAAAACCATGGAGCCTGCGCAGGTGCGTCGCATCGTCCGTTCGCTGCATGGCGCCGGCTTCAACCTCAACCTGTTTCCCAACGTGGCCATGTCCATGTCGTTCTTCCGCGTGCTGCGGCCGATCTCCGTCACCGAGACCGAAATTCGCCACGTCGCGCTGGGCATGGACGGCGGCCCGGAAATCGCCAACCGCGAGCGCATGCGCATCCACGAGCACTTCCAGGGCCCGTTCGGTTTCGGCAGCCCGGATGACGCCGAGGCCTGGGACCGCGTGCAGCGTGGCTCCTACGCCGGCGTCGACGCGCCGATCCTGGTCAACCGCGGCCTGAACCGCGAAGTGGTCGCCGAAAACGGCGACAAGGTCTCCCACGCCACCGACGAAGGCGGCATGCGCGAGGCATACCAGATGTGGAAAAGGATGATGAGCCAATGAGCAACGACACCCTGAACGGCTTCTCCGGCCCGCTGGCCAAGGCCATCGAGTTCGTCTGGCGCGAAGCCGAACTGCTGGACCGCAAGGACTACGCACAGTGGTCGCAGCTGTGGAGCGAGGATGGCGTCTACGTGGTGCCGATCGACGGCGAGGACGATGACTTCGCCTCGAGACTGAACTACGTCTTCGACGATGCGCGTATGCGCGCCCTGCGTATCGAACGCCTCACCGGCGGCCACTCGCCGTCGGCAGTGGATGCGGCGAAGACCGTGCGCACCATCTCGCGCTTTTCCCTGGTGGAAGCGGCGGGCGACCTGGTCGAGATGAACTCGGCGCAGGTGCTATACGCCTACAAGCGCGGCGTGGCGACTCCGTTCATTGCCGACCTGAACCACCGTATCCGCTTCGTCGACGGCCAGCCGCGACTGGAGCGCAAGGTGATCCGCCTGATCAACGCCGAAGACGCGCTCAACGCGCTCGGCTTCCTGCTCTGAGGGCCGCGCCATGCAACGAGTAGCCCTGGTAACCGGCGCCGCACGCGGACTGGGTGAGGTCATTGCACGCCGACTGCACGCTGCCGGCCTGCGCGTGGCGCTGGCCGACCTGAACGAAGAAGCGGTACAGCGCCTGGCCGACGAACTCGACCCCGAGGGCCGCACGGCTGTCGGGTTGAAGCTGGACGCGCGGGAGAAAGCCGATTTCGAGCGTGCCCGTGACCTGCTCGCCGAGCGCTGGGGCGGCACCGACATCCTGGTGAACAACGCCGGGATGTCCAAGGTGGCCGCGCTCATGGACATCAGCCCGGAGGACTTCGACGCCTCCATGGCGGTGAACCTGCGCGGCACCTTCGTCGCCTGCCAGGTTTTCGGCACGCACTTCGCGGCGCGCGGCTATGGCCGCATCGTCAACATCGCCTCGCTGGCCGGGCAGAACGGCGGCACTGCCACCGGCGGCCACTACGCGGCGGCCAAGGGCGGCGTGGCGACCCTGACCAAGGTGTTCGCCCGCGAACTCTCGGGCCAGGGCGTGACCGTCAATGCCATCTCGCCGGGGCCGCTGGACTTGCCGGTGGTCTACGAGAGCGTGGCGCCCGAGCGCCTGGAACTGATCCTCAAGACCATCCCCACAGGCCGCCTGGGCGACCCGACTTTCATCGCCGACAGCGTGCTGCTGCTCTGCGCGGAGAACGCCGGATCGGTGACGGGCGCCTGCTGGGATATCAATGGCGGGTTGTTCATGCGCTGAGGCTTCGGGCTGAGTGATCGGCGGATAACGCTGCGCGTTATCCGCCCTGCGCTCGGTCCTGGCATGGGTGATGGGCTTCAAGCCCCCTCACCCTAACCCTCTCCCGAAGGGAGAGGGGACCGTCCGGAGCAGGATGAAACCGCATCGTCAGCCGGCACATTCTGCTCCCTCTCCCTCCGGGAGAGGGCTGGGGTGAGGGCAGTGCCCTTGCTCCGAAATCAATCAAACGGAGAGAGGAAACCTCTCTCCAGAGCAACATCGACAACCCGTCCGCTCGTGAAAAAGAGGCCGGAAAGGGGCCACAGAGCCCGCACTCAACGCCTTGCAGGTAACGCCATGATGAAGGTCAGAATCGAAAGGATCGTCGAGGAAGCGCAGGACATCCGTTCCTTGCGCCTCGTACGTTGTGATGGCCAGCCGTTCGACGCCTACGAGCCGGGCGCCCACGTCGACGTCACCGGCCCCACCGGGGTGACGCGCCAGTATTCGCTGTGCAGCCCGCCGGATGACCGCGCGGCCTATCTGGTAGCGATCAAGAAGGAAGGCGCCTCCCGTGGCGGCTCCAGCGCGCTGCACGAAGTGCGCGAAGGCATGGAGCTGGACATCGGCGCGCCGCGCAACCTGTTCCGCCTGGCGCCGGAAGCCCGCGAGCACGTGCTGTTCGCCGCCGGCATTGGCGTCACGCCGCTGCTGAGCATGGCCTACCGCCTGAACGCCATGGGCGAGTCCTATCGCCTGCATTACTTCGCCCGTTCGGCCGAGCACGCGGCCTTCGTCGAGCTGCTGGCCAGCGAGGCCTTCGCCGGCAAGGTGGAGCTGCACTACGGCGTCGAACCCGCCGACCTCGACCGCGTGTTGGGCGAGTGCCTGGAGCGCGCGCCGCAACAGGCCCACGTCTACACCTGCGGCCCGGCGCCGTTCATGAACAAGGTGGTCGAAATCGCCGCGCGCAGCCGCCCGGAAGACGCTATCCACCTGGAACACTTCCAGGCCGACCCGGCCGCCAACGCGGCGCCGACCGGCTCCTTCGAAGTGGAACTGGCCAGCTCCGGCGTGGTGCTTCACGTACCGGCAGACTCGACGCTGGTGGATGTGCTGCAGGCCCATGGCTGCGACATCGACACCGAGTGCCGCGAGGGCATCTGCGGCACCTGCATCGTCGAAGTGCTGGAGGGCGAGCCGGAGCACCGCGACAACTGCCTGTCGAACAAGGAGAAGGCTGCCAACAAGCAGATCTGCGCTTGTGTGTCTCGCGCCAAATCGGCGCGGCTGGTGCTGGACCTGTAATCCGGACTGCTCTTCGTAGGATGGGTGGAGCGCAGCGATACCCATGCTGCTGGTGAGCGGATTGATGGGTATCGCTTCGCTCCACGCCATCCTGCGTGGTGTTTCCTGGCGCGCTACGGAGCCCAGCGCAGGAGCGGGCCATGGGGCGCTCCTACAGGGTGTGGCACAGGCGGCAATTCGTCTGGCAGGCAGCGACACTCGCGCGCCTCCGGTGCTTGCTAGCCTCCGGTAATAGACCCGTGTTCGGAGTCCCCCATGCCTGCGCTGTTTGCGCGCCTGGCGCTCGGTTGCCTGCTGCCGGTCGTCATCCTGCTCGGCCTCGGCGCCATGCCGGGGCTCGGCTATGCCTGGGATTTCGCCAACGCCGCCGGTCTGCTCGGCGCCTGCCTGCTGGGGCTGCTGTTCGTCATCGGCGGCCGGCCGCAACCGCGCCCGCTCTATGAGGGCAAGTTCTTCCTGCGCCTGCACCGCGACCTGGGCTTTGCTGCCGTCGCATTGCTGCTGGTGCACATCGTCGTGCTGCTGGTCGATGAGCCGCTGCTGATCGAGGACCTGTTGCCATCCGCACCCGGCTACATGCTGGCCGGGCTGGCGTCGGCGATCCTGATGCTGGTGCTGGCGGTTTCCAGCCTGAGCCGCGTCCGCCCGCGCTGGAGCAGCAGCGCCGCTTCGTTCCGCCGCTGGCATTACGGCGGCAGTCTGCTCGCCCTGTCGCTGATGGCTGTTCATGTGCTCGGCGCGGGCTACTACAGCGGCGGAGTCTGGAAGGGCGCGTTGCTGGTGGCGCTGATGCTGGCGGTGGCCCTCTGGCCGCGCCTGCCCAAGCCTGCCAACGGCGTCAGCGGTCGCAAGCGCAACACCGCGCAGCGCGCCACCTGGTTGGTGCTGGCGGCCAGCGTGTTGATCATCGGCCTGTCGGCGCTCTACAGCGTGCTGGCGAATCTGGAGCTGCCACTGTGAGGCGCGTCTGGATCGGGTTTTCAGTTACCGCAGTCATCGTGCTGTCGGCAGGGGCGTGGTTCGCCCATGAGCACTGGCAGCGCAGCCGCCCGCTGCTGCCGCTGGCGTTCCCCCATGAGCCGCACGCCTCGGTGAACTGCATCAGCTGCCACCACGACTACCAGGACCAGTCGCCCTCGGTCTCCGGCAACCGCACCTGCATCCTCTGCCACAAGCAGAGCCCGGCGCTGGCCGCGCGCATCGAGGCGGATTTCCACCAGCTCTGCCAGAGCTGCCACCTGCAGCGCCTGCAGGCGTTTCACGCCAGCGGACCGGTGCGCAGCTGCCAGGCGTGCCACCGTGATACAGCCGGGAAGCCGTTACCGTAGGGCGCATAACGCCTGAAGCGTTATCCGCCATCGCGGCGGATAACCCGTTCCGTGTTATGCGCCCTACGATTGTTCTTGTGCAAAAGAAAGCCCGGCATTTAGCCGGGCCTTTTTTCAGCTGCGATACAGCACCGGCCGCCGCAGGTGCACATAGCTGTACCCCTCACGCGCCAGGGCGATGCGGTGCGGGTCCAGTTCGGCCACCAGCAATTCCTCGCCTTGCTTGGCCTTGGTCAGCACCTGGCCATCCGGGGCGACGATGCTGCTCAGGCCGCAGTACTCGATTTCGCCCTCGCTGCCGACGTAGTTGGCGTAGGCGAGGAACACCTGGTTCTCGTAGGCGCGGGTCGGCACCAGCACCTGGGCGACGAATTCGTACGGGCGCATGTTCGCAGTGGGCACCAGCACGACATCCGCGCCGGCCAAAGCGAGCGTGCGCACGGCCTCGGGGAATTCCACGTCGAAACAGATCAGCAGGCCGACCTTCCAGCCGTCGAGCTCGAAGATCGCTGGCGGCTCATCGGAGGCGCTGAACTGGCTGCGGTCGAGGTCGCCGTAGAGGTGGGTCTTGCGGTAGTTGGCGCGGCGTTCGCCCTGCCGGTCGATCAGCTGCACGCTGTTGAAGATGGCGTCGCCGTCACGTTCGGGATAGCCGTAGAGGATGCCGAGCTTGTGCTCGCGGGCGATCTCTGCGATGCGCAGGGCAGACGGGCCGTCGCAGCTTTCCGCAAGCTCCGCGACACGCTTCGCGCCGATGTTGTAGCCGGACAGGTACATCTCCGGCAGCACCAGCAGGTCCGCACCGTTCTGCACCGCCTGTTGCGCGGCCTGCTCCAGGCGGCGCAGGTTGCCGGCGATGTCGTCGGGGCCGGGAGGGCACTGGTAGAGGGCGAGGTACATGGGGTTCTCCTTCGAAACGCGCAAGGCCGGGATCAGGCAGTTTGCACCCGATCCCGGCCCCGCGCGAGCCACTGTTCAGTCAAGGCAGGGGAGCGGCGCGGATCAGTCCGGCAGTTCCATCGGGCCCAGTTCGGCGAAGCGGTCGCCGGGGCCGGGGTTCTCCGGATGGGTCGCGCCGCCGAAGTGCTTCATGATGCCCCACACGGCGTTCAGCGAGGTCTGCACCGCGCCTTCCACCCAGGCCGGGGTCCAGGACACATCGTCGCCGGCGATGAAGATGCCGCGCTGCTCGGCGGGCATGTCGTCCTGCATGAAGTGCGCATACATGCGCTGGTTGTAGCGGTAGTGGCCCGGCAGCGCGCCCTTGAAGGCGCCGAGGAAGTGCGGGTCGGCCTCCCAGGACACGGTGATCGGGTTGCCGATGATGTGGCCGGCGATATCGACCTTCGGGTAGACCTTCTTCAATGCATCCAGCGCAAGCTGCACGCGCTTCTCCACCGGGTGCGGGAGCATCTTCATGGCGTCGCTCATCCAGGAGTAGGACAGGCAGATCACCCCCGGCTTGTCGTCGCCGTTGTCGAACAGGTAGGTGCCGCGGGTGAGGCGGTCGGTGAGGGTCATGCTCATCACGTCGCGGCCGGTCTGCGGGTCCTTGTCCTTCCAGAACGGCCGGTCGACCATCACGAAGGTCTTCGAGGACTGCATGTAGCGGGTGCGGTCCAGGGCCATCCACATCTTCTGCGAGAACAGCGCTTCCTCGCATTCGATCTGGGTGGTCAGCAGCCAGGTCTGGCAGGTCGCGAGGACGGCCGCGTAGTGGCGGGTGTCACCCCAGTAGTCGGTGACGGCGAAGGTGCCGTCGGCGGCGCGGGCGATCTTCTTCACGCCCGGACGCGGCGCGCCGTTGTGCAGGGTGGCCAGGGAGGTGCCGGCCGGCCAGTGCGCGCATTGCTCCGGCACATGGCTCCAGATGCCGCGTGGCACCTGCTCGACGCCGCCCACGACCAGATGCTGGTGATCGTCGCAGTTGGTCATCACCACGCGGAAGATTTCCAGCATGGAGTTGGGGAAGTCCGAGTCCCAGCCGCCGGTGCCGAAGCCGACCTGGCCGAAGATTTCGCGGTGACGGTAGGACAGGCGCGAGAAGGCCTTGGAGGTGGCGACGAAGTCGTAGAAGGTGCGGTCGTCCCACTTGGGCACCAGTTCGTCCCACAGGGCTTTGAGCTTGACCGTATCGCGCTCGCGCAGCGCGTCCTGGACCTCGGAGAAGCGCGCACCGTCTTCCAGCGCTTCGGCCCAGGCCTGGGCGACTTCGCGGAAGATTTCCGGCAGGTCGGCCATCTTCTCGGCGTAGTGGCTGGTGCCTTCCAGGTCGACCACGGTGCTGCCCGAGGCCGGGGTCAGCGGGTTGGGGAAGGGCCGGGTTTCCAGGCCGAGCTTGTCGACGTAGTGGTAGAAGGCGGTGCTGGAGACCGGGAAGCGCATGCCGCCCAGCTCGGCGATGATGCCGTCGGCGCCTTCGAAGGTCTCCGAACGCAGTCGGCCGCCCATTTTCGAGGCCTCGTAGACCACCGGCTTCAAGCCCATCTTCATCAGCTCGTAGGCCGCCACCAGGCCGGAGATGCCGGCGCCGACGATGGCCACTTCCTGGCCGTGCTTCTCGGCGGGGATGCTGCCCAGGCCGGCGGGGTGCTCGATCCAGTCGTCGAAGGCGAAGGGGAAGTCCGGGCCGAAGATGGTCACCGGTTTCTTGCCGGGGGTGTGGGGGTGGCGGTTCTTGAGCATTGGGTATTTCCTTCTTGTTCGACGTGCCGGCTTGTAGCACCAGCTTGGCAAGGCTTTCTGCGACCCGCCGGGGCCAGTCGATGGATGGCGCGCGGGCAAAGAAATGGCGAGCTGTGAGGGCTCGCCGTGGCGTCCACTATTGCAAAGGCCGTCGTTGAAATGAACCTGACAATCTGCAAGATTGTCGGGAGCTTTCAGGCAGATTGACCAATACCATGAGCAATATGACGAAAAATGCCGACACGGCCTTGCTGAACCTGCTGCGCGCCAATGCCCGCGAGTCGATCTCCGAGCTGGCGCGCAAGCTCGGGGTGTCGCGCTCCACGGTGCAGAGCCGTATCGAAAGGCTGGAGCAGCAGGGCGTCATCACCGGCTATTCGATCAAGGTGTCGGACAGCTACGCGCAGTCGCTGGTGCGCGCCCACGTGCTGGTGACGGCGCTGCCCAAGCTGTCGCACCAGGTGGTGCAGGCACTGGAGAAGATCGCCGAGGTGAAGACACTGCATTCGGTGAGCGGCAACTTCGACATGATCGTGATAGTCGAGGCGCTGTCGATCCGCGACCTGGACGCGGTGCTGGACCGCATCGGCGCGCTGGACGGGGTGGAGCGGACGATGTCGTCGATCATTCTGTCGACGCGCATCGATCGGTGAGGGGCGGACGCTTCCGGCAGAGGGCGGGCTTTGCCCGCCTTTCGCGTGCAGGGCACGCTCCTACAGGTTGAGCACTGACTGTAGGAGCGGGCCACGCCCGCGACTCGCCGGCAGGGCCGGCGGATCGTGACGGCGGGGATCAGCCCAGATCTTCTTCCAGGGCCAGCAGCTCTTCCACGCGCTGGCGGCGGCGGATCAGCTTCGCGTCGGCGCCTTCGAGCAGCACCTCGGCAATCAGCGGGCGGCTGTTGTAGTTCGACGACATGGACGCGCCATAGGCGCCGGTGTCCTCGATCAGCAGCAGGTCGCCGACCTGGGCGCGCGGCAGGGCGCGGGGGATGACCACGCCGCCATCGCCCTGGGTGAACACGTCACCGGATTCGCACAGCGGGCCGGCCACCACGGTATCGATCACCTCGCGACTGGCGACGTCGCCGGCCAGCACGCGGATGCCGTGGTAGCTGCCGTACATGGATGGGCGCATCAGCTCGTTGAAGCCGGCGTCCACCAGCACGAAGTGGTTGCGGCCGGCGTCCTTGGTGGCGCGCACTTCGCTGAGCAGGCAGCCGGACTGGGCGACCAGGTAGCGGCCCGGTTCGATCTCCAGGTGCAGCTTGTGGCCGACCACGGCCTCGGCGGCCTTGCGCGCCTTGTCCCACAGCTGGAAGTAGTGCGCGGTGTCCACTTCCGGGTCGCCGGCGCGGTAGGGGATGGACAGGCCGCCGCCGGCAGAGATGCCGGACAGATCATGACCGGCGTCCTTCACCTGCTGCACCAGGCCGAGCATGGCTTCGCCGACCTGGGCCAGGTGGCCGTAGTCGACGCCCGAACCGATGTGCATGTGCAGGCCGACCAGACGCAGGCCGCGCTCGCGGATCACGTCCAGGGCGGCGCGCAGGTCGCTGTGCCAGATGCCGTGCTTGGAGTGTTCGCCGCCGGTGTTGGTCTTGTTGCTGTGGCCGTGACCGAAACCGGGGTTGATGCGCAGCCACACCGGATGACCGGGGGCGACCTCGCCCAGCTGGCGGAGCATGTCGATGGAGCCGGCGTTCACCGGGATGCCGTGCTCGACCACGGTTTCCAGGGTGGTGCGGTCCAGCAGGTCGGCGGTGAAGACGATCTCGGATTCATCCTCGCGGCACGAGTAGCCGGCGGCCAGGGCACGCAGCAGTTCGCCCTGGGATACCGCATCGACCTTCACCCCCTGTTCGCGCATCAGGCGCAGGATGTGCAGGTTGGAGCAGGCCTTCTGGGCGAAGCGGATGATGTCGAAGCTTTTCAGGCGCTCGATCTGGCCGCGGATGGTGGCTGCGTCGTAGATCCACAGCGGGGTGCCGAATTGCAGGGCGAGCTGTTCGGCGCGGGGCAGGGCGAGGAAAGTCATGAATGGGCTCCGAAGGTAGATGGCGCTAGTCTACCGGTCCTTTGCATGGCTGAATAATGCCGCTTGTTATCGGATCAATTCAATTTTGATATAGGGTGCAGCCCACGCCGGCTTCGCGCAGGCGTTGTACCAGCACGCCAGCCTCTGCCTGAAGTGCCGCCACGAAGCGCTCGCGCAGCGGCGTAGCGGGGCGGTACAGCGGTTTCGCCACGCTGACCTGGAACGGCAGCGAGAAAGCCAGCGGGCGCAGCTGGATGCCCTGGCCCTGGAACATCAGCGCGGTGATCGGGTTGACCACGGCCAGGCCCAGGCCGGCGCGGACCATGCTGCACACCGAGACGGCGCTGTGGGTTTCCACCTGCATCTGCCGCTGCACGCCAGCGCCGAGGAACACGGCGTCGATCAGGTGTCGGTAGCGGTCGCTGGTGGCCAGGCTGACGAAGGGCTGGCCGGCGAAGTCTGCCGCCGCCAGGTGCTCGCGGGCCAGCAGCGGGTGGCCGTCCGGGAGGATGCACACCTCGTCCACCGCCAGCAGCGGTTGCAGCTCGGTGCCGCGCGGGGCGTCGTCGTTCTCGATCAGGCCGATGTCGTGGTGCTGGGCGCTGAGCGCCTCTTCCAGGTGCGGCGACTCCAGCGCCGCCACCTCCAGGCTGATGGCCGGGTTCTCCCGGCTGAAGCGCTTGCAGGCTTCGGGCAGCAGCGCCTGGGTCAGCGCCGGCAGGCAGCCGATGGAGAACTTGCCCTCGGCGAACTGCCCGAGGCTGTCGGCGAAGGCGACGATGCGGTCCAGCCCGGTGAAGGAACGCTCCACCTCCTCGAACAGCATCAGCGCCCGCGCCGTCGGCGCCAGCCGCCCACGCTCGCGCAGGAACAGCTCGAAGCCGACCAGTTGCTCCAGCCTCGCCAGCTCGCGGCTGACGGTGGGCTGGCTGGTATGCAGGAACGCCGCCGCGCGGGTGACGCTGCCGGTGGTCATGACCGCGCGGAAGACTTCGATGTGGCGGAGGGTGATCATGCTGGGTCCGATGCTGGAGTGCGGGTCATTGTGGCGTTGTTCTGGGTAGGGCACCAGTGCGGTCCTGACCGCGCGTTCCTGGAGGGATTGGGGGTGTATCGAGGCCTGGGGTGGTATGTCGGTGCGGACTTTGTCCGCTTTTCGCGGGCATGGCCCGCTCCTACATGGGCAGCCTACAGCCGGCCTGTAGGAGCTGGCCATGCCTGCGACAGCCCCAGCGCATAGGCATCAGGATGGGATTAGGTAGGATGGGTGGAGCGCAGCGATACCCATGCTGATGGTGCCGGGGGCTGATGGGTATCGCTGCGCTCCACGCCATCCTACGAAGCCGCATTCCTGCGAGATTCGTTTTGCTGGCTCAATGGAAATCCCGACTCCGCACATCCAGCCCCTCCAGTAGCTCACTCAGGTCCGTCAGCCGTCCGGCGATCACATGGCGCACACCGTCCTTGGCTTCCAGGGTGCCGTCCACCTGCATCAGGCGGGCGCTGAGGAAGGGGCGGCGCTGCTGTTCGGCGAGGTCGCGCCAGACGATCACGTTGATCATGCCGAACTCGTCTTCCAGGGTGATGAAAGTGACGCCGCTGGCCGTGCCGGGGCGCTGGCGGCCGACCACCAGGCCGGCGACGCGTACCGGGCGGTCGGCTTCCAGGCTGGCCAGTTCCCTTGAACTGCGGCAGCGACGGGCCTTGAGGGCGCCGCGCAGCAGGGTCATGGGGTGCGGGCCGAGGGTAGTGCCGAGGGTCGCGTAATCGGTGAGCAGGTCTTCGCCGCGGCTGGGCAGCGGCAGGCTGACCGGCGCTTCCTCGGAGGCCTGGCCGGCGAACAGCGGCAGCTGCGGCTCGACTCCGGCGATCGCCCAGCGCGCCTTGTGCCGGTGGCCGGCGAGGCCGCGCAGGGCGCCGGCGTCGGCTAGTTGTTCGCGGGCGCGGCCGTCGAGATGGGCACGCAGGCAGAGGTCAGCGACATCGGCGAAGGGGCGTTGCTCGCGCGCCCGGGCCACGGCGTTGGCAACGTCCTCACGCAGCCCGCGCACCATGCGCAGGCCGAGGCGGATCGCCGGCTGGCGTTCGGCGATGGGTTCCAGGGTGCAGTCCCAGTGGCTGTGGCGCACGTCCACCGGGCGAATCTCCAGGCCATGGCGGCGGGCGTCCTGCAGCAGCTGGTCGGGGCTGTAGAAACCCATGGGCCAGCTGTTGATCAGCGCGCAGGTGAAGGCCGCCGGCTCGTGGCATTTCAACCAGCAGCTGGCGTAGGTGAGCAGGGCGAAGCTGGCGGCGTGGGATTCGGGGAAGCCGTAGCTGCCGAAGCCCTTGATCTGCTCGAAGATGCGGTCGATGTATTCCTGCTTGTAGCCCTTGGCGCCCATGCGTTCGGACAATCTCTGGCGGTGCGGCTCCAGCCCGCCATGGCGTTTCCAGGCAGCCATGGAACGACGCAGTTGGTCGGCTTCGCCGGGCGTGTACTCGGCAGCAACCACCGCCAGCTCCATCACCTGTTCCTGGAACAGCGGTACGCCCAGGGTGCGTTCGAAGATCGGGATCAGCTCTTCGTGCGGGTACTCGACCTTTTCCTCCTTGTTCCGCCGGCGCAGGTAGGGATGGACCATGTCGCCCTGGATCGGGCCGGGACGGACGATGGCCACTTCGATCACCAGGTCGTAGAAGGTTTCGGGCCGCAGGCGCGGCAGCATGGCCATCTGCGCGCGGGACTCGATCTGGAACACGCCCACGGTGTCGGCGCGGCTGATCATTTCGTAGGTCTTCGCGCACTCCTGCGGCAGCGTCGCCAGGGTCCACTGTTGGCCACGATAGCCGGCGACCAGGTTGAAGCAGCGGCGCAGGGCGCTGAGCATGCCGAGGGCGAGGACGTCGACCTTGAGCAGGCCGACGGCGTCGAGGTCGTCCTTGTCCCACTGGATCAGGGTGCGCTCGGGCATTGCCGCGTTCTCCACCGGCACCAGGGTTTCCAGTGGCTGCTGGGAAATGACGAAGCCGCCGGGGTGCTGCGACAGGTGCCGGGGGAAGCCGACCAGTTGCCCGGTCAGGGCCAGCACGCGGCGCAGGATCGGGCTTTCCGGGTCGAAGCCGGCCTCCAGCAGGCGCTCGGGCGGCGGCGCCTCGCGGCTCCAGGCGCCACAGCAGTCGGCCAGCGCGCCGACCTGGTCCGGCGGCAGGCCCAGCGCCTTGGCCACGTCGCGTACCGCACCGGCGCCGCGGTAAGTGCTGGCCACGGCGGTGAGCGCGGCGCGGCTGCGGCCGTAGCGCTGGAACACGTACTGGATGACCTCCTCGCGGCGGTCGTGTTCGAAGTCGACGTCGATGTCCGGCGGCTCGTTGCGCTCGCGGGAGATGAAACGTTCGAACAGCAGCCTGGCCTTGGACGGGTCCAGCTCGGTGATGCCGAGGGCGAAGCAGACCACCGAGTTGGCCGCCGAGCCGCGCCCCTGGCAGAGGATGCTCTGGCGGCGGGCGAAGGCGACTATGTCGTGGACGGTGAGGAAGTAGCTGTCGTAGCCCAGCTCGGCGATCAGCTCCAGCTCGTATTCCACCTGTGCGCGCGCTTTTTCTGTCTCACCATCCGGCCAGCGGCGCCGGATGCCTTCCTCGGTCTTCTCGCGCAGCCAGGAGGTGGGCGTATGGCCCTCGGGTACCAATTCGCGCGGGTACTGGTACTTCAGATCGCCCAGGTCGAAGGTGCAGCGCCCGGCGATCTTCAATGTCTCCGCCAGCAGCTCGGCCGGGTAGATCGACGCCAGCGCCTCCCTCGGCCGCAGATGCCGTTCGCCATTGGGATAGAGGTGCTGGCCGGCCTCGTGCACCGGCAGGTGCTGGCGGATGGCGGTCATGCAGTCCTGCAGGGCGCGGCGGCCGCGGGCGTGCATGTGTACGTCGCCGCAGGCCACGGCGGGAATCTCCAGGCGTGCGGCCTGTTCCTGTAGACGGCGCAGCTTGCCGGCGTCGTCCGGGCCCTTGTGCAGTTCGACGCCCAGCCACAGGCGCTCGGGGAACAGTTCGCGGAGCCAGAATCCGTCGTCGTCCTGATCATCCCGAGGCAGCCAGATTGCCAGCAGGTGGTCGAGGTTGCCGTCGAAGTCCGTGCGCACCAGGCGGTAGCTGCCTTTCTCGGCGCGGCGGCGGGCGTGGGTGAGCAGGCGGCAGAGGTTCTCGTAGCCGGCCAGGTTCTCCGCCAGCAGCACCAGCTTCGGGCCTTGCTCGATGCTCAGTTCGCTGCCGGTGATCAGCGCGATCTCGTGTTTCTTCGCCGCCTGCCAGGCGCGGACGATGCCGGCCAGGCTGCATTCGTCGGTGATCGCCAGGGCGCGGTAGCCGAGCTTCTTCGCCCGCTCGAACAGCTCGTCAGCGCTGGAGGCGCCGCGCTGGAAGCTGAAGTTGGACAGGCAGTGCAGCTCGGCGTAGCCGATGCCTTCCTCCGGCGCGCTCATGCGAACCAGCCGTGCAGCAGCAGCGGGCCGTCGTCGCCCACCGGGCGGAACACCCAGGCGCGCTGGCCGCTGCGGGTGCGCACCTGGTAGTAGTCGCGGCGGATGTCCTCGCCGTCCCACCAGCCGGATTCGATGCGCTCGGGGCCGGCCAGCAGGGCCGGGGCGAACTCGCGCAGTGGCTGGGGCTCGGCCAGCAGCCAGCCGGGGCGCGGGGCTTCGATGATGGCCTGCAGCGGCGTCGGGCTGCCTTGCCAGGCGCGCTCCGGGCGATGGTCGGCGCGGCCGCCGAGACTGTGCACGGCGTCGTCGCCCAGCCGCGCGCGCAGGCGTTCGCGCAGCTGTTCCCAGGGCAGCGATTGTTGCGGGCGGTCGTCGAACAGCTCGCGGTGCTGCGGCACGAAGGCCGGCAGGTCGTCGGCCAGCAGCCGCACGCTGTGCACCGGGGCGCGCAGTTGCAGTTGCTCCAGGCGGCCACGGGTCAGCTCGAAGAGCATCGTCGCCTCGCGTTCGGCGCTGAGCAGGCCGACCGGCATCAGCGTGTCGCTGCCTTCGTGGTGCTCCAGATGGAGGACGAAACGCTGCACGCCGCTGTCGCGTCCGGCGAGGAAGGCGGCGAGATCGGCGGTCAGGCGGCGCAGCGGGAACAGCAGCGCCTGGGTGGACTCCACGTCGAAATTCAGCTCGATACGCGACTCGAAACAGTCCGGCGGCCGGTAGAACTCCAGGGCCAGCGGGCGTTGGCCGAGCAGGGTGTCGACCTGCCGCAGCACCTGTGGCGGGAAGCGCCGGGCCAGGCTTTCGCGCGGCAGGGCGAGCAGTTGCTGCAGGCTGCGCAGGCCCATGCGCCCCAGCGACGTGGCGGCGTCGCGCTCCAGGCCCAGGCGCTCCAGCGGCATCTTCCCCAGGTACTGGCGCAGCTGCTGGTTGTCGTGGATCGCCAGGCCGTCGTGGCCGTTGGCGAGGATGCGCGCGGCGGCCGGGTTGGGCGCGGCGGTGATGCGGTGGCGGAAGCCCAGCCCGTTCAACTCCTCGCGCAGACGTGCCTCGAAGCGCGGCCAGGGGCCGAACAGTTGCAGGCTCGACTGCACTTCCAGCAGCAGCGCGCGCGGGTAGTGCTGGCTGACCTGCGAGCTGAAGCCGTAGGCCCAGGCGGCCAGCAGGTTCTGCCAGCGCTGCACGTCGCGCAGGTCGTACTCGGCGGTGGCGAAGTCGCGGCTCAAGGCCTGGGCGGCGGTGAGCGACTGGCCGGGCTTGAGCCCCAGCGCCCGCGCAGCCGGGTTCACCGCCTGCAGTACGCGGCGCTGGGTCGGCCCGGCGAGCAGCGCCAGGGCGGCGTCCGGCTCGGGACGGCCGCGCAGCACGCCGTCCATGGCCAGCTGTGGCAGGAGAATGCAGGCCCAGAGCATGGTCAGTGCCAGGGCAGCGGGATGGGCCGCGCCGGCGCCAGGCCACCCCGGCACTTGAGCACGCGCAGCTGCGCCGGGTTGGCGTCCAGCGCCAGGCGCAACGCGGCGGGCGAGGGGTTGAGCGCTTCGCGCTGCGAGCGGTAGGCGATGGCCAGGGTCTGCCCGGTTTCGGCGGCCACCTGCAGGCGGCGCAGGGCGCGGTCGTCGGCCTGCTGCGGCCAGCACAGCACGGCACCACAGCTGCCCGAGCGCAGGCACTGTTCGGCGGCCCAGAGCGCATCGCGCCCGCGCGCCTGGATGATGGCGAGCTGCTCCAGCGCGACGCCGGCGGCCTGCCAGGCGGCCGGGTAGGGAATGTGGGGTGGTGCGACCAGCACGATGCGCTCGCCCGCTGCACTGAGTCGCGCGAGGGTCGGCCAGACCAGTTGCAGTTCGCCGGTGCCTTCGGCAGCCAGGAGGATTTCGCTGAGCGCCGCTTCCGGCCAGCCGCCGCTGGGCAGGGCAGCGTCCAGCAGCGCATGGCCGGTGGGCTGTTGGCTGGGCGGCAGGCCTTGCGGTTGGCCCTTCCAGACCTGCCGCTGGTGGAACAGGGTGTCGAGTGCGACCACGCTGCCCATCACGGCCTCCCGGCCGGCGAACGGCGACGGTCATGCGCCCGGCGAGAGGGCCGGGGGAGGGAACTGGCGTGGCGGGGCATGGGATGACTCGGATAATGCTGTATGGATATACAGTTTATCCGGTGGGAAGGCGCCGTCAATGGCGGTTGGACTGACGGACGTTGGGTGGCTCACTGTAGGAGCGGGCCATGCCCGCGACCCAAGTTTACGCTCGTGCCTGCATCACGGCGGAGCACAAAGAGCGCCACCCAACGGTTTATAGCAGCAGATACCCCTGCGGCGCCTTGAACCGAGGTGGATCGGCGATGAACTTCAGTCGCTCCGGCTTCCACCACCCTGGCAGCAACCGCCGCACCGCCGGCTGGTTGAAGCGGTCGTCGAGCAGGTAGATCACCCCCGAATCCGTCGGCGTGCGGATCACCCGGCCCGCCGCCTGAACGACTTTCTGCAAGCCGGGGAACAGGTAGGTGTAGTCGTAACCGTCGCCGAACATCCCCTGCATGCGCTGCTTGATCTCCTCGTTGACCTCGTTCACCTGCGGCAGGCCCAGCGTGGCGATGAATGCGCCGATGAGACGGTCGCCCGGCAGGTCGATGCCCTCGCCGAAGGCGCCGCCGAGCACGGCGAAGCCGATGCCGCGCGAGCTGGTGGTGAAGCGGTCGAGGAAGGCCTGGCGCTCCAGTTCGTTCATGCTGCGCGACTGCGCCCAGTGCGGGATGTCCGGGTGCTCGGCGGTGAAACGGTCCAGCGCCTGCTGCAGGTAGGCGTAGCTGCTGAAGAAGGCCAGGTAGTTGCCGGGGCGCGCGCGGAACTGGCGGGCCATCAGCGTGCTGATCGGTGTGAGGCTGGCCTCGCGGTGCTGGTAGCGGGTGGACAGGTTGCTCAGCGCATGGACTTCCAGCTGCTGCGCGTGGAAGGGCGACTCGACCTCTCGCCAGCCGGTGTCTTCGGGCAGGCCGAGCAGGTCGGCGTAGTAGTGCGCCGGGGTCAGGGTGGCGGAGAACAGCGTGGTGCTGTGGGCCACCTTGAAGCGCTCGGCGAGGAAGGGCGCCGGCACCACGTTGCGCAGGCACAGGGTTGAGAGCACGCGGCGCGCGCTGACGTCGTGGCGGGTGATGTCGAACAGCGAGTGCGGCCCGTAGGCTTCGGCCAGCCGGCAGAACAGCATGGCGTCGAGATAGAAGCGCAGCAGCTCGGCCTCGTTGCCGGTGGGCTGGTCGGTGAGGTGGTCGGTGATGGCGCTGACGGCCTTCTGCAACGCGGCGATGAACAGGTCGGGGATGGTCGGGTAGATCTGGTACTCCGCGTCCTGGTCCTGGTGCAGCTGGTTCCAGTGCCGACCGACGCGCTCCAGCGCGCTCTTCAGCTTGGCCGGGGCGACCTTGCGCAGGGCGTTGAACTCGCCCTGGTCCAGCTCGGCGCTGTACATGCCGCGGCCGCGCTCGATGAGGTTGTGCGCCTCGTCCACCAGCAGGGTGACCTTCCAGTCGTTGAGCACGGTGAGGCCATAGAGCAGGGCGGTCATGTCGAAGTAGTAGTTGTAGTCGCCCACCACCACGTCGGACCAGCGGCACAGTTCCTGGCTCAGGTAGTAGGGGCAGACCTGGTGCTCCAGCGCCACCTTGCGCACCGCCTCCTGGGTCAGCCAGCACTGCTTGAGCGCGGCCTCGCGGGCGGCGGGCAGGCGGTCGTAGAACCCCTTGGCCAGCGGGCAGGATTCGCCGTGGCAGGCCTTGTCCGGGTGCTCGCAGGCCTTGTCGCGGGCGACGTGCTCGAGCACCCGCAGCGGCTGGGCGGCCTCCTGCTGGCGCAGGGTCGCCAGGGCGTCCAGCGCCAGGCGCCGGCCGGGGGTCTTGGCGGTGAGGAAGAACAGGCGGTCCAGCTGCTGGCCGGGGAAGGCCTTGAGCTGCGGGAACAGCGTGCCGAGAGTCTTGCCGATGCCGGTGGTGGCCTGCGCCATCAGCGTCTGGCCGTCGCGGGCGGCGCGGTACACCGATTCGGCGAGCATGCGCTGGCCCTGGCGGAAATCGGCGTAGGGGAAGCGCAGCGTCTCCAACCCCTGGTCGCGCTCGACGCGGTGGGCGCTTTCCTGCTCGGCCCATTGCACGAAGCGCTGGCATTGCAGCTCGAAGAAGGCGCGCAGCTCGGCGGCGGCGAAGCGCTCGCGGAACTCGGTTTCCTTCTGGGTGATGACGTTGAAGTAGACGACGGCGAGATCGATGGCGTCGATCTCCAGGGTCTGGCACAGCAGCCAGCCGTATACCTTCACCTGCGCCCAGTGCAGCAGCCGGTGGTTCTGTGGGATGCGCGCGACGTCGCCGCGGTGGGTCTTGATCTCTTCCAGCAGGTTTTCGTTCGGGTCGTAGCCGTCGGCGCGGCCGCTGACCACCAGCCCCGGGTATTCGCCGCGCAGCGGCAGTTCGGCGATGTAGCCCAGGCCACGCCGAGAGACCACCGTAGCGTGGCCGGCCATGCCTTCCTGGGCGGTGGGGGCGGGGGTGAAGCGCAGGTCGAGGTCACCTTCCTTGGCGGTGAATTCGCAGAGCGCGCGCACGGCGATGGCGTAGCTCATTCGGCTTCGTCCGCCGCGCCCTGCCAGCGCACGTAGCAGACTTCCACTGGCATGCCGTGCTCGGCGCAGAAGGCCAGCCAGCGCTTCTGGTTGTCCTGCAGGCGGTCACCGGGGCCTTTCACCTCGATCATCCGGTAGCGCGCCTCGGCGGGCCAGAACTGGATCAGGTCGGGCATGCCGGCGCGGTTGGCCTTCGGGTCGGCCAGCAGGCGCTCGAACCACAGCTTCAGGTGCGCCGCCGGCAGGCAGTGCAGGGCCTGCTCCAGCAGGTTTTCGTCGAGCAGCTCCCAGTGTACGAAGGGCGAGAGGATGCCGGTCTTGGCGGCCCAGGTTTCGCGGATCGCCTTCAGGTACGCATCGCTGTCCAGCAACGCCAGGCGTGCGGCGAAGGCTTCCGCGCGGCGGCTGACGAAGTCGCTGCGGTTGAGATCGCTGGGCCCGACCTGGAAGGGGTGGAAGAAGGCGCCGGGCAGCGGGGCGAAGATCACCTCCCAGCAGAGCAGGCCGAACAGGCTGCAGATCAGCGCGTTCTCCACGTAGTACACCGGCGCTTCGTCTTCGTGAAGCACGGCCTGCACGGCGAATTCGACGTTGACGTCCGGGCGCGCCAGCTCCAGGTCGATGCGCAGCGGCGGCGCAGCCTTGGCGACTTTTTCCTTCGGCAGCCCGAGCTGGCGGATCAGCCGGGTCAGCGCACGTTCGACCAACTGCAGCTCGCCGTCGCTTTCCGGCGCGGCCAGGGCGGCTTGCACCAGCGCATGGGCTTCCTCGAAGCGTTGCAGGCGTTCCAGCACGCGAATCTGCCGCTGCCGCGAGCCCCCGGCGGTGGTGCGTTGGTAAAGCGCCAGTGCGGCGTCCAGCTCACCTTCGCGCTCCAGCTGGTAGGCCATGCGGTACAGCAGACGGTCGTGGCGGGCTTGCAGATAGCTGTTGTCGCTGTGGAAGTCACCCAGTTCGGCCAGCAGCTCGGCGATGGGTTCGCCGGTTTCGAAGCGCACCGCGCCGTTCCACAGGTGGATGTAGGCCTCAAGGTCATCGCGGCGGCGGAAGGCTCGGGAGTCGGCAGTGAAAGGGACTGTTTCGTAACGGAAGATGCCGAGGTCGGCAAGGACGAATTCGGACCAGTCCTGCTGCAGGTTGCCGAAGAACAGCAGACGCAGGCGATCGCACAACGGCGTTGCCATCAGCGTGTAGAGGTGGTCGAGCTCCGGGTACCAGCCGGCGAAGGGTTGTACCTGCTCGTGGTAGGCGTGCAGGTGCTCGTACAGCTCGGCCTTCTTCAGCGCGCCGCGCGGCAGGTCAGCGCGGAAGCGCGCGAGCAGTTCGTCCTTGAGCAGCAGTGGCAGCAACTCTTCCAGCGCGAGAGGGTAGGCATCGTCCAGCCAGCCCAGTTCCAGCAGCGGCGCGGCGGCGTTGGGGATGTCGCCGATCTCCGCGTAGCTCAGCTTGCCGGCGCGAAAGTGCGGCCCCTTGCGCATCACCAGCCGCACCAGCAGCGCCCGCGACGGCAGCGGCAGCGCGCGGAAATCGGCGATGAACCGGGCTTCCTCGGCGTCAAGCAGGTCGGCGTAGCGTTCGTCGATCCAGTCGAGGGCGCGGTGGAAGTTGGTCAGGTAGTAGAGGCTGGGGTCGAGCGGCACGGACATCGGTTGGCACTGGTTTTACATACAGTGGCAAGGATGGCGTGATGGGGGCCTGGCCGCAAGGGTTGGCACGGCCTTTCATCGGGAGAAGTTGGGCTTTTCTGTAGGAGCTCGCTCCTACAGTGGACGCCGGGTTTGCGGTAGGGCGGCGGATAACGCTGTAGGCGTTATGCGCCCTACGGGTGATTCAGTCGGAGCGCTCGTTCGTAGGGCGAATAACCGTTCACGGTTATCCGCCGTTCAATGCCAGGCGTGGTGAAGTGGTGGATCAGTCCAACCGGAACACCAGCGCCTTGAGGCCGCTGTCTTCCTCGATGTCGGCGAACTCCGGCGGGTTTTCCAGGCGTTCGATGAAGCGCAGCTGAGGCGCCTCGGCGGCCATGCCACGGAGCAGGAAGTCCACGCCGATACCTGGGTCGTTGACGCAGGCCAGCACGGTGCCGGCGCCGTCCAGCAGTTCCGGCAGGCGGCGCAGGACGCGGGCGTAATCCTTGTCGAGGACGAAGCTGCCTTTCTGGAAGCTCGGCGGGTCGATGATGATCAGGTCGTACGGGCCGGATTTCTTCACCTTGCCCCAGGACTTGAACAGGTCGTGGTCGAGGAAGCTCACCTTCGACAGGTCGTGGCCGTTCAGGCGGTGGTTGTCGCGGCCACGACTGAGGGCGGCACGGGCCATGTCGAGGTTGACCACCTTCTGCGCGCCGCCGGCCATCGCCGCCACGGAGAAGCCGCAGGTGTAGGCGAACAGGTTGAGCACGCGCAACCCGGCGGAGTTGGCCTGCACCCACTGGCGGCCGTAGCGCATGTCGAGGAACAGGCCGTTGTTCTGCTTGCGGCCCAGGTCCAGCTGGTAGCGCAGGCCGTGTTCGCTGATCTGCCAGCCGTCGAAGGCTTCGCCGTGGAGCACTTCCATGGTGCTTTCCAGGGTGTAGCGGTGCTGCAGCATCAGGCTGCGGGCGCCGGTAGCGCGCCAGACATCGCCTTGCGCCAGCTCCACCAGCATCGCCCGCAGCGCGCTCAGCTCGTCTTCGGCGGGCTCGCGGAACAGCGACACCAGCAGCACGCCTTCCAGCCAGTCGGCGGTGACCTGCTCCAGCCCCGGCCAGCGGCGGCCGCGGCCGTGGAACAGGCGGCGGGTTTCCGCAGGGGCGGGGTTCAGGGCGGTGAGCAGTTGCTCGCGCAGGGTGGCGATGGCTTCGGTGTTCATCTATCCGGTCTTTCTGAATTCAGGCGATTGGGGCAAATCGGGGCGGCGATTCTACGCGCTCAGGCGCCATGGCGCTGCACCTGCAGTTTTTCCTCCGGGCGCGGGGCGACGAAGTAGCGGTTGAGCGCCTCGTAGCCGGCCGGGTCCAGCGGCGCAGCCAGCGGGGCGATGGCGTGGCGCGCCAGCAGGCGGCTGCGGCAGGTGGCCGGGTCGACGTCGAGGAAATGCAGGCAGTGCGCCGCACCGGCCTGCTGCGCCAGGTCGATCAGCCAGCGGCGGTCGGCCAGGGTGTTGGCGGGGATGTCCAGCACCACGCTGGTGCCGGCGCGGAGCAGGCCGACCACGTGCGGGCCCATGACCTTGCGCACGCGGCGGGCGTAGAGCTGGTAGTCGTCGGGGTTGCTGATGCCCCAGGGGAACAGCTCGGCCAGCCACTGCTCCTCGGCTAGCATCACGGTGCCCGGTGCCTCGGCCAGTTCGCGGGCGAGGCAGGATTTGCCCGACGCCGCCTTGCCGCACAGCAGGTGCAGGGTGCCTGTCTGTGTATTCATGTGGTGGCCTCCAGCAGGTCGGTGCCGTAGGAGTTGTCGACCGCGCAACGCCAGGCGCCGTCGGCTTCGCGGCGGAACACGTAGCTGGCGCGGCGGCTCAGCTTGCCGTGACTGGTATCCAGCAGGGTTTGCGCGACAACGAGCGCGGTGTCGCCGGTTTCGAGGATTTCCAGGCGCCCCTGGCGCACCCGCAGCTTGTGCCCGAAGTGCTCGGCGATGGCGACGAAGGCCTGGCGGATCTGCGCCTTGCCGCGTGCCAGCAGGCCGGGCTTGACCACCAGCAGGGCGTCTTCGGTGTAAAACCCGAGCAGCGCGTCGAAGTCCTCGCGACCGATGGCTTCGTCGGCGGCCTGGATGAGCGCTTGCAGGGGGTGCAGCTCCGGGGAAAGAGCGGGGGAAGGTGCCTGGTCCATCAGTGTCTCCTCGATCGGGAGCCTCGGACGGCGGGCATTAAAAAACCCGCCGGGAGGCGGGTTTGGTTGTTCGCGGAATGCGCTAACCCACCATCGGAGCGATGGTGGTAATAATCTGCTGGAAGGTGCGGTTGGCGGCATTCATGGCTCAGAAGCTATCAGAAGTTTCATACGTCGCGCCAGCGCTCTTTTTTGCTGGCGGCATGGCATGATCGCGCCGCGCCATGGTCTGAGCACCATGTCTTTCTCCACGCTGTAGCGGAGTCTTTTCATGCCGTCCCCCCTTGCAACCCGCTTCCTGCGCGCCCTGGCGCTGCTCGCCGGGTTGGCCGCGTCCGTCGATGCCCTTGCCGCGACCTGCCCGCCGGGGCAGCGCCAGGTCTGCCTGGATACCTGCACCTGCCTGCCGGACCTGGGCGCAGTGCTCGGCCCGGTGCTGTCGGATACCCGCAAGATGGCCGCCCAGGCGCTGGGCGTGTGGCTGCAGCAGTCCCGCGAGCAGGCGGCGCAGGGCGGCACCGAGCCGATCCCGCTGGAGATCCGCGCCCAGTTGCAGCCGTACTTCTCTGACGACGTGCTGATGGCCGCGCGCTATTCCACCGGTGCGCTGGACGAGCTGAACGCTGCCCAGGCGATCATGCAGAACCCTGACACCGAGGCGGTCACCCTGGTGGACGTGATCGTCTTCCGCAGCGAGGACGACGCGCAGAATGACGTTGCCCTCTGGGCCCACGAACTGTGGCACGTGAAGCAGTACCAGGAGTGGGGCGTGCAGGGCTTTGCCACGCGCTACTCCGAGGACTTCGATGCCGTGGAGGCACCGGCCTACGAGATGCAGCGCCGGGTCGCCAAGGACCTGCGCGACGGCAAGGTCACCGCACAGCAGAACTGACCTCAGCGGCTGGCGCTGGCCTCCGGCGCCGGCGTGCCGCCGCCGAGCGCCTTGCACAGGGCGATCAGCGTCAGGCGCAGCTGGGTATCGCTGTCCACCACATCGCGGCGCGACTGCAGGAACGCGCGCTGGGCATCCAGCTCCACCAGGAAGTCGGTCATGCCGCCGGCATAGCGCGCCTTGGCCATGCCATAGGCGACGTCGCTGCTGTGCAGCTTCTCCTGCAGGCGCTGGTTGCGCTGGCGCTCGGCGCCGTAGTGGTTGAGGGCATCGTCCACTTCCTGCCAGGCCTTGAGCACGGTCTGCTGGTAGGACACCGCCGCTTCCTGCTGCTCCAGCTTGCGCAGGTTGATCTGCGAGCGCCGCCGGCCGTTGTCGAAGATCGGCAGCGACAGGCTCGGGCCGACGCTCCAGGTGCGGCTGCCCCAGTCGCTGAACTTGCCGTCGTCGGCGGACTCGTAGCCGAAGCTCGCGCCCAGGCGGATGGACGGGTAGAGATCGGCCACGGCCACGCCGATGTTGGCGGTGGCGGCGTGCAGCTGGGCCTCGGCGGCGCGGATATCCGGGCGACGGCGGGCCACTTCCGACGGCAGGCCGAGGCTCAGGTCGGGCGTTTGCGCAGTGGTCTGCGCGACGGGCTTCAGGTCATCGCGCAGGCTGCCGGGCTCGGCGCCGATCAGCACGCCGATCTGGTTGATCGCCGCGCTCTCGCTGGCGTGCAGCTGTGGCAGGCTGGAGCGCAGGTCGGCGAGCTGGCCGCGCTGGCGTTCGACGTCGAAGTCGTCCACCAGGCCGCCGTCGGCGCGCACCTGGATCAGCTGCAGGGATTGCTCGGTGGCGACAATGTCCTGGTTGGCCACGACGATCTGCTGCTGCACGCCGCGCAGCTCGAAGTAGGCGCGGGCCAGCTCCGCCGAGACGCCCAGGCGGGTTTCCTCGAACATCGCCTGCTGCGCCGCCACGCTGGCATCGGCGGCTTCGATGGAGCGGCTCACGCGGCCCCACAGGTCGGGCTCCCAGGAGGCGTCGAAACCGGCCTGATAAAGGGTGAAGGGCTGCGCCAGCACCTTGCTGATCTCGTCGCTGCTGGCGCCGGGGGCGATGCGCTGGATCATCAGTGCGTTGGCGCCGTTCTCGCTCATGCGCTGGCGGGTCACGCCGCCGGAAGCGTTGACATCCACGCCACGCTGGGCCGCCACCATTTGCCGCTGCATGCGGCTCTGGGCGAAGCGCAGCACGGCGCTGTTGAGGTCGGGGCTGGCCTTGTCGGCGCGGCGTTGCAGGTTGTTCAGCACCGGGTCGTTGAACAGCGTCCACCAGTCTTCGCTGAGGTGGACATCGCCCTGGGCGGGGTGCAACTGCGCGTCGCCCGAGTGCGCGGCCTGCCAGCTGGCCGGCGCCTGGGTTCGCGGCGCTTCGTAGTCGGGGCCGACGGCGCAGCCGGCGAGGCCTGTGCCGAGCAGGGCGAGGGAGACGAGGCGAGACGTGCGGTTCATCGATGGCACCTTTTCAGAATTGCACCTTTTCAGATTCGCTGGGCGCTAGTCATCGGACGAGCCCTCGAAACGCCGTGCGACGTAGCCCAGCAGCAGGCCTGCGGCAATACCGACGAGGCCCAGCGTCAGGCCCATGGAGCGGTTGCTGACCATGCCGACGTTTTTCACATGGGTCGGCAGACCGAGCAGGCCGATGAAGAACAGCATCGCCAGCGACAGGGCGATCAGGTAGATGCCTCCGGCTCGCCAGGTGTCGGTCGGGATGCCCTTGCGGCGGCAGTACAGGTAGCCCAGCCCGAACGGCAGGGCGAGCTGGGTGACGGCGAAGACGATGAACTGGCTGGTTTCACTCATGGGTGGCGGCTTCTGAAGTGGGGTTCCGGGTGAGGGTATTGCATCGCGGGGCCATCTCCAGTGATCGACTACGCAAGCCGGTGGCGGAACAGCCACGAGGCGAGCGGCAGGGTGACGGCGGCCACCACCAGCATGGGAATCAGGTTGTGCCAGACATCGGCCAGGGTCGCGCCTTCGAGGTAGACGCGCTGGATCAGGTCGATGCCGAAGCGCAGCGGGTTGGCGTAGGTCACCACCTGCAGGAATTCGGGCATGTTGCGCACCGGCGTGGCGAGGCCGGAGAGCAGCGTCAGCGGCATGATCAGCACGAAGGTGTAGAGCATTGCCTGCTGCATGTTCAGCGACACCGCGCTGATCGACATGCCCAGCCCGACACAGGCGATGGTGAATACCGCCAGCCCGGCGTAGAGGTTGAACAGCGAACCGGCCATGGGTATTCGGAACCAGAACAGCGCCATCAGCAGCACCAGTGTGGCCTGCAGCATACCGATCAGCAGGGGCGGAATGGCCTTGCCGAGCATGATCTCCAGCGGCGTGTAGGGCGTCACCAGCAACTGGTCGAAGGTGCCCTGTTCGCGTTCGCGGGCCACCGAGAGCGCGGTGAGCATCAGCGTCTGCATCATGCTCAGGGTGGCGATCAGCGCCGGGATCAGCGGCCAGCGGGTCTCCAGGTTGGGGTTGTACCAGGAGCGGCTGACCACGCTGATGGGCGCCGAGGCCAGGCCCTGTTCCTGGTTGAACTGCCCGACCACCACGGCCAGCCCGGCAGCTGCGGAGCCGGCGGTGTTGGAGTTGCGCCCGTCGAGGATGACCTGGATCGGCGCCGGGTCGCCCTGCGCCAGGCGGGTCTGGAAGTCCGACGGGATATGGATCACCAGCAGGGCCTTCTGCTCGTCGATCACCGTCTGGATTTCCTCCACGCGGGTCAGCGTCGCCACCCGGTGGAAGATACCGCTGCCGTCCAGGCGCGAGGCGAGGCGGGTGGAGGATTCGCTGTGGCTCAGGTCGAGGATGGCGTAGGGCGCATCGTTGAGGTCGAAGGTCACCGCGTAGCCGAACAGCACGCTCTGCATCAGCACCGGCGCCACCAGCACGATGCGGTTGGCCGGGTCCTTGAGGATCACCAGCAGTTCCTTGCGCCACAGGTTGAGGATGCGCCAGAGAAATTCCATGGGATTCAGTCCAGCCGCTTGCGCGTCACCATCCGCGCCAGGCCCAGCAGGGCGACGGCGTAGGCGGCGAGGATGGCGCAGTTCTTGAGGATCATCGGCCAGAAGTCGCCGGCCAGGAACAGGGATTTCACCAGCTCCATGAAGTAGGTCGCCGGCAGCAGGTTGCCGATCACCCGGATCGCGGTGGGCACGTTGCGCAGGTCGAAGATGAAGCCCGAGAGCATCATCGCCGGCAGGAAGCTGGCGAGCAGGGCGATCTGGCTGGCGAGGAACTGGTTCTTGGTCACCGCCGAGATCAGCAGGCCGATGCCCAGCGCCACCAGCATGTAGAGCATCGAGGCGATCACCAGCACGACGAAGGAGCCGTAGATCGGCACGTCGAACAGGAAGCGCGCGGCAAGCAGGCACAAGGCGAGGCCGATCATGCCGATGCCGAAGCAGGGGATGATCTTCGCCAGGAGGATTTCCACCGGCCGCACCGGCGTGACGAACAGCGCCTCCAGCGTGCCGCGCTCCCATTCGCGAGCCATCACCAGCGCGGTGAGAAAGGCGCCGACCAGGGTCATGATCAGCACGATCAGCCCCGGCACCAGGTACCAGGTGCTGGTGTTGGCGGCGTTGAACCACATGCGCTGGACGATGGTGACCGCGCCGCGCTGATCCGTGGATTGGGCCGTGCTGCCGGCGCTGCGGTCGGCCTGCTTCTCGCCATAGCCGGCCAGGGCGCTGCTGACGTAGGTGGAGACGCTGGCGGCGCGGGTGGCATCCGAGCCCTGCACGAGTACCTGGACCTGCGCGTTGCCGTCGTTCAGGCGGCGGGTGAAATCGGCAGGGAACTGCACCAGCGCGTCCACCTCGCGCGCCTTCATCAGCGCCTCGCCTTCGGCGAAGGAGCGCACCAGGTGAGGCTCCAGGTACTCGGTGTGGCTGATCCCGGCAGCCACGTCGCGGGCCACGGGGGACGGGTCGTCGAGGACGATGGCGACGATGGCGCGCTTCACGTCCAGCGACAGGCCGTAGCCGAAGATCAGGATCAGCGCGATGGGCAGGCCGATGCCGATCAGCAGGTTGCTGCGGTCGCGCACCAGCTGCCGCACTTCCTTGCGGGTCAGCGAGGCGAGGCGCCGCCAGAAACCGCCGGCGCTCATGCCGCGCCCGCCTTGGCCGGATGGCGGTTGCTTTCCACGATTTCGATAAAAGCCTGCTCCATGTTCAGCGTACTGCCCTTGCCGCCGGCCTGCTCGCGGACTTCCTGCGGGGTGCCCATGGCCAGCAGCTTGCCGGCATCCTGGATGACGATGCGGTCGCAGTACTCGGCCTCTTCCATGAAGTGGGTGGTGATGATGATGGTGGTGCCGGAGGCCGCCAGCGCCGTGATGCGCTGCCAGAAGCCCCGGCGGGCGAGGGGGTCGGCGCCGCTGGTGGGTTCGTCGAGAAAGAGGATTTCCGGCTCGTGGAGCAGGCCGACCGCCATCGCCAGGCGTTGCTTGAAACCGCCGGGAAGCTGGCCGCTGGGCGAGTCCTCCTGGCCGCTGAGGTCGAACTGCCGGGACACCGCGTCCATCCGCTGGCTCAGGCGCTTGCCGCCCAGGCCATAGGCGCCGCCGAAAAAGCGCAGGTTCTCGGCGACCGAGAGGTTGCCGTAGAGGGAGAACTTCTGCGACACGTAGCCGACTTTGCGCCGCGCCTGGGCCCGCGCGTGGCGCAGGTTGACCCCGGCCACCTGCAGCGTGCCGCTGGTGGCCGGCAGCAGCCCGCAGAGCATGCGGAAGGTGGTGGTCTTGCCGGCGCCGTTGGGCCCGAGCAGGCCGAAGATTTCCCCGCGGCGCACGCTGAAGCTGGTGCTGGCGACGGCGGTGAAGTCGCCGAACTTGCGCACCAGGTCCTTCACTTCGATCACTGCTTCGTTGCTGTCGTCATGACGGTGAGTACCGGCTTTCAGGGATTCCATGTCGACGGCTTCGGCATCGCTGCGGGCGCGCAGGAGGAACATGAAGCCGTCTTCCAGGCGCGCGTCCACCTGGCGTACCGGTGCGCCGTCGAGCATCTGCTCGAGCTTGCCCTGGTCGGCGTCCGACTGACGGATGAAACGCACCTCGCCGGACTGCGGCACCGCGTCGACGATGTTCTGGTGGTCGTCCAGCAGCCGCGCCTGCAGGGTGCGCGCGGGCTCGTCGGCGGGCGGAGTGGCGATGAAACAGAGGTTGTCGGCGTGTTCGCGGATCGACGCCGGGTCGCCCTTGGCCATCAGCTGGCCCTGGTGCAGCAGGAAGACTTCGGCGCAGCGCTCGGCTTCGTCCATGTAGGAGGTGGAGACCAGCACGCTGAGCTGCTCCTGCTCGATCAGCTGCTGGATGATCTCCCACAGCTCGCGGCGCGACAGCGGATCGACGCCGACGGTGGGCTCGTCGAGCAGCAGCAGGTCCGGCGAACGCACCAGGGTGCAGGCCAGGCCCAGCTTCTGTTTCATGCCGCCGGAGAGCTTGCCCGCCGGGCGATCGGTGAAACGTGCCAGGTCGGTCATCTCCAGCAGGCGCTGGTAGCGCTCCTGGCGCTCCTTGTGCGGCACGCCGTGGAGGTCGGCGTAGAGGTCGAGGTTCTCCTGCACGCTCAGGTCCTCGTAGAGGCCGAAGCGCTGCGGCATGTAGCTGATACGGTCCTGCACCTGCTGCGGGTGGGCGTGGACGTCCACGTCCAGCACCGTGAGCGTGCCGGCGTCGGCCTGCAGCAGTCCGGCGACCAGACGCAGGAAGGTGGTCTTGCCGGCGCCGTCCGGGCCCACCAGCGCGGTGAGCTGGCCGCGCGGGATGTCCAGGCTGATGTCCTTGAGCGCCTGCACGGTCTTGCCCGACTCTTTCACCAGAAAGTGCTTGGCTAGGCCCTCGGCGCGAATTACTGGAGCGTCAGACATCAGCGCGGCTCGTCGGCGAAGCGCACCGTGGCCGGCATGCCCAGGCGCAGGCGGTTGTCCGGGTCGGCCACCAGCACGCGCACCTCGTAGACGAGGCTGGTGCGCAGCTCCTCGGTCTGCACCGATTTCGGGGTGAACTCGGCCACCGAGGAAATGAAGCCGATATGGCCGTCGATGGCCTGGTCCGGGTGGCTGTCGGTGAACACCTGGGTTTTCATGCCGGGCTTGATGCGGCCCAGGTTGGTTTCGCTGACGTAGGCGCGAATCCACTTCGGATCGGTCAGCGCCAGGGAGTACACCGGGCGCTGCGGCGAGGCCATGTCGCCGGGCTCCAGCAGGCGCGAGCGCACGGTGGCGTTCTGCGGCGCCTTGAGGTCGGCTTCATCGAGGTTGTGCTGCAGCAGCGCCACGTCCGCACGGGCGGCGGCGAGCTGGGCGTCGGCCTGGGCGATGTCTTCCGCGCGCGGGCCGATCTGCGCCAGGCGCAGGGACTTCTGCCGGTCTTCCAGCTCGGCCTGGGCGACCTTCTGCTGCGAGGTGGCGCTGTCGATGTCCTGCTGGCTGACGGCGCGGCCGCCGGGGCTGTTGGCGCGGATGCTCTGCAGCCGGCGCAACTGGGTGTTGGCAAGGTCGAGCTGGGCGCGAGCGGCCTTGTCCTGGGCTTTCGCCCGGTCGATGTCCTCGGGGCGCGAGCCGTTCTTCAGGCGCAGCAGGTTCTGCTCCTGGGCGGCAATCTGTGCCCGGGCCTTGTCGATCTGCAGGCGCAGGGCGCGGGTGTCCAGGCTGGCCAGCACGTCGCCGGCTTTCACCACGTCGCCTTCCTCGACATTCATCTTCGCGATGCGCTCGCTGCCGGTGAAGGCCAGCGACACCTGACGGATGTCCACGTTGCCGTAGAGCACCAGGCGTTTGTCATCACTTTCGCGGGACTGCAGGTACCACCACAGCCCGCCCCCCAGCAGCAGCGCAACGAGCGCCACCAGCACCAGCTTCTTAGGCATCGGCCCATCCCTGATTCATGACAGCCCGGTGAAGGATAGACAGTTATTCGCCCCAGGACTCTGACGCAGGCCGCTACCCCGCGTCGCAGAGCCTGCCCTTCGTCAGCTGCCGTGCCGCTGGGGGCGTCGCCTGTTAGCGTGGAGAGACATCCCGATGGAGATGCCACCATGGGCAAAGACGAAAACACCACGAGCGCGCACCGGGCGTCCTTGTACCTGCGTGCCCAGCGGATTCAATGGTTCGGCCTGGTCCTGCTGTTCCTGGCCGTGGGGCTTGCGGCGTTGACCGACTTCCTGCAGCGCGATGGCGGTGTGGCGACCATTGTCGCCTTCGCTGTGGTCGGCGCGCTGGCGCTGGTGGTGGCGCGGTTCATCCTGATGCGGCCGAAGCCTGTGTAGGAGCCACCGGTACTGGGCCGATACGGCTCAGCGCCGCGGAATGGACTGCACCTGCGGCTGCATCTGCTGCTGCGGGATGTTCCGGTAGCCCATCTGGCCCTCTTCCATGGGCGGCGGGCGTGGTGCGTCGTGGTCGTTGTGGCTGCCGCAGGACGAGCCGCCCAGCAGCACGGCCAGCGCGCCGATCATGAGTAGAGCGGTGGTTTTTCCCATGGTGGTTGCTCCTGGTGAGCCGTCCTTCCAGTGAAAACGAAAACCCGCCGGTGAGCCGGCCGGTCGGACGAATGGGGGCGCCGCAACCGGCCCGCCGGTTTCCCTGGCAATCGCTTGAAATCCCGCTGTTTTCGCGCGGTTACGATCGTGCAGATTGCCATGGATCAACCATACTCAGGCGACTCGCTCCGGCGTTGTGCTCGGGGGAACAAGGAGGGCGGGATGCTCGACTATTTTGCGCTGGGGGTACTGATCTTTGTCGGATTGGTACTGTTCTACGGGATCATCGTGCTGCACGACATTCCTTATGAGATTGCGGTACACCGCAACCATCCCCACCAGGACGCGATCCACGCGGCCGGCTGGGTAAGCCTTTTCACGCTGCATGCGCTGTGGCCGTTCCTGTGGATCTGGGCCATGTTGTACCGCGAGGACCGGGGTTGGGGCTTCCATCACGGCAAGACGCCGGCGCAGGAGGCGCAATACCTGGAACAGCAGCTGGCCGAGCTGCGTCAGCGCCTGGATGCGCTGGAAGGCCGCCAGAACTCGCCTGCCGCACCGGCGACCACTCAACCGGGCGGGGAGGGCTGAGCCATGGACCTGTTGCTGATCCTCACCTACACAGCCTTCTGCGTCGCCATCTTCAAGATCTTCCGCATCCCGCTGAACAAGTGGACGGTACCTACCGCCGCGCTCGGCGGCATCGTGCTGATCGGTACGCTGATCTTCCTGATGAACTACAACCACCCGTATTCCGAGGTGGCGCGCACCTACTTCGTCACCACGCCGGTGATCCCGGTGGTTACCGGGCAAGTGGTGGAGGTGCCGGTCAAGGGGAACGAGATCATCGAGAAGGGAGCCGTGCTGTTCCGCATCGATCCCAAACCCTTCCAGCTCAAGCTGGATTCGCTTAAGGCGCAACTGGTCTCGGCGCGCGCCGACCAGGCCCGCGCCCGTGAGCTGGCGCTGCGCAACGTCGGCAACAAGCGCGACGTGGACCTGACCACCGCCCGCGTCGATGACCTCAACGCGCAGGTGGCCCTGGCTCAGTTCAACCTGGACAACACCGTGGTGCGCGCGCCCTCGCGGGGCTTCGTCAGCCACGTGTCGCTGCGTCCCGGGATGATGGCCAGCCGCTTGCCGCTGCGCCCCTCGATGGTCTTCGTACCGGATGAAGGTCCGTATTTCACCGCCTGGATGCGCCAGAACAGCCAGCTGCGCCTGACCGTCGGCGACGAGGCCGAAGTCGCCTTCGACGGCATACCCGGCAGGGTCTTCGCCGGCACCGTGGACAAGGTCCTGCCGGTGATCGGCGAGGGCCAGGTGCAGCCTTCCGGTACCCTGATCAGCTACACCGGCTCCCCGCCGCCGGGTCGGGTACCGGTGTTGATCAAGATCACCGACCCGGATTTCGCCCAGTACGCCAGCATCATGCCCGGCGGCTCCTACGGCCAGGCGGCGCTCTACAGCGAGCATTTCCACCATGTGGCGATCATGCGCAAGATCCTCCTGCGCATGGCGGCCTGGATGAACTACATCTTCCCGTTCCACTGATTCGCGGCATTGCGGCGCCCCCACGGGGGCGCCTGCGCGTGGGCGTCCGTCTGCGCGCGAACAACACGGGGGAGGGGGTAGCGCAGTCTCCTGCCGTACAACCTGGCGACATCGATAGCTCAACCGGAGAACCCTATGAAGTCCTATGTCGCGTTGTTGTCCCTGCTGCTGTTGCCGTTTCTGCAAGGCTGCGCGGAAAAACAGGTCCAGCCGGAGGAATACTCCGGCTTCCTGTATGACTACTCCCGTCTCACCGAACAGGAAAACGCCGCGGGCACCAAGGTCCTGGCCTGGATCGACCCCAAGCTGAACCTGATGAACTACCGCAGCATCGTCATCGAGCGCTCGCAGTTCTACCCGGCGCCCAAGGCCACCGATCAGCTCTCGCAAGCGACCATGACGCAGATCACCGACTACTACGACAAGGCGCTGCGCCGCGAGCTGGGCCAGGTGCTGCAGGTCGTCGACAAGCCCGGCCCGGGCACCCTGGTGCTACGTCCGGCGATCACCGCGGTGAGCAGCCACACCCAGTCGCTCAAACCCTATGAAGTCATTCCGATCGCCCTGATCGCCGCCGGGGTCAGCACCGCTACCGGCATCCGCGACCAGGACACCCAGATCGCCACCGAAGCGGCGATTCTCGACGGCCCCTCCAGCCGTGTGGTCGCCCAGGTAGTGCGCAAAGGCACCGGGCATGCGCTGGAGAACGACAGCCAGGCCATGGCCGCCAGCGACTTCAAGGGCGTGCTCGACGGCTGGGCCCGCGACATGCGCCTGACCTACAGCAAATTGCGCGAACTCAAGTAGTTCTCGTCATTCAAGCAATCCCGCTCGTCCGCCAGGGCCTGCACCAGCACCGACAAACCTGCTCTCCATGCGGCGCCCAGCGTGGCGCCGCATCGGCCTGTCATGAAATGAAAAGCCCCTGTCGCACGATGTGAAGCTTCCCGCCCGGCCCCTGCCTATTGTCCGCTCAAAGGGCGCTTGCCTGCTCCAAACGGGGCGCCCAAGACAACAAGACAACTGGAGATTCCGGCCATGGCCAAAGCCGTTCGTTTCTATGAAACAGGGGGACCCGAAGTCCTGCGTTACGAGGACGTGGAGGTCGGCGAGCCCGGCCCGGGGCAAGTGCGCATTCGCCATGTGGCGGTGGGCCTGAACTATGCGGACACCTATTTCCGCAATGGCACCTACGCCGTTCCGCTGCCCAGCGGCATGGGCGTGGAAGCCGCCGGCGTGGTGGTGGCGGTGGGCGAGGGCGTGACCAACGTCGTGCCCGGTGACCGAGTCACCTACACCGGCTTCATCAACACCCTCGGCGCCTACAGCACCGAGCGCCTGGTACCGGCGGCGCCGCTGATCCGTCTGCCGGAGAACATCGCCTTCGAGACCGCCGCCGCCATGACCATGCGCGGCCTGACCTCGGCCTACCTGCTGCGTCGCATACACGACTTCAAGCCGGGCCAGAGCATCCTGCTGCACGCCGCCGCCGGCGGTGTCGGTCTGATCGTCTCGCAGTGGGCCAAGCTGCTCGGCCTGCGGGTGATCGGCACCGTCTCCAGCGACGCCAAGGCCGAGATCGCCTTCGCCCACGGTTGCGAGCACGTCATCAACTACAGCCAGGAAGGCGTCGCCGAGCGCGTGCGCGAACTGACCGATGGCCGTGGTGTGGACGTGGTCTTCGACAGCGTCGGCAAGGACACCTTCATGACCTCCCTGGAGTCGCTCAAGCGTCGTGGCCTGATGGTCTGCGTCGGCACCGCGTCGGGCCCGATCCCGCCGTTCGATCCGGTGCTGCTGGCGATGAAGGGCTCGCTCTTCCTCACTCGCCCGGCCCTGGCCGACTACATCGCCGACCCGGCGGAAAAGGCGGCGCTGCTGGACGAGCTGTTCACCCATGTGGGCAACGGCGACATCCGCATCGAGATCAACCAGCACTATGCGCTGGAAGATGCCGTGCAGGCCCACCGCGACCTCGAGTCGCGCAAGACCACCGGCTCGTCGATCTTCGTCATCTGAGGGCGCCGCCATGCACGTAGAACGTCTGACCTGCAGCATCGGCGCCGAAATCTCCGGGGTGAACCTGGGCGACGCCTCCCGCGATGAAGGCCTGTTCGCCGAGCTGCGCGAGCTGCTGCTCAAGCACAAGGTGCTGTTCCTGCGCGACCAGGACATCACCCGTGCCGAGCACGTGGCATTTGCCCGCCGCTTCGGTGAACTGGAAGACCACCCGGTGGCCGGCAGTGACCCGGAGCACCCGGGCCTGGTGCGCATCTACAAGACTCCGGACCTGCCCAACGACCGCTACGAGAACGCCTGGCACACAGACGCCACCTGGCGCGAGGTGCCGCCCCTGGGCTGCGTCCTGCGCTGCGTGGAGTGCCCGCCGGTGGGCGGCGACACCATGTGGGCGAACATGGCCCTGGCCTACGACATGCTCCCGGCCGAGATCAAGGAGCGCATCGCCAAGCTGCGCGCGCGCCACAGCATCGAGGCCAGCTTCGGCGCGGCGATGCCGATCGAGAAGCGCCTGGCGCTCAAGGCCATGTACCCCGACGCCGAGCACCCGGTGGTGCGTACTCACCCGGAAACCGGCGAGAAGGTGCTGTTCGTCAATGCCTTCACCACCCACTTCAGCAACTACCACACGCCACAGAACGTGCGCTTCGGCCAGGACGCCAACCCCGGCGCAGCCGACCTGCTGCGCTACCTGGTGAGCCAGGTGTACATCCCCGAATTCCAGGTGCGCTGGCGCTGGAAGAAGAACGATGTGGCGATCTGGGACAACCGCTGTACCCAGCACTACGCGGTGATGGACTACCCGCCCTGCGTGCGCCGCATGGAACGCGCCGGAATCATCGGCGACAAGCCGTTCTGATCCCTGAAGAAAGACTTCTGACAAAAACAATTACGGAGACCGACATGCAATTCTTCGACGATTCGCTGCACCCCGAGAACCAGGACAAGGTGGTCATCACCACCGCTCCCTACGGCCCCGAATGGATGCCCGAGGACTTCCCCGAAGACATTCCGGTGACCATGGACGAGCAGGTCCAGAAGGCCGTTGACTGCTACGAGGCTGGCGCCACCGTGCTCCACCTGCACGTCCGCGAGCTGGACGGCAAGGGCTCCAAGCGCCTGTCCAAGTTCAACGAGCTGATCGCTGGCGTGCGCGAAGCCGTGCCGGACATGATCATCCAGGTCGGCGGCTCGATTTCCTTTGCCCCGGAAAGCGACGGCGAAGCGGCCAAGTGGCTGTCCGACGACACCCGCCACATGCTCGCCGAGCTGACTCCCAAGCCCGACCAGGTGACGGTGGCGATCAACACCACCCAGATGAACATCATGGAGCTGCTCTATCCGGAGTACCTGAAAGGTACCTCCCTGGAGAACCCGCTCTACCAGGCGGCCTACAGCGAGATGACCGTGCCGGCCGGCCCGGCCTGGGTCGAAGAGCACCTGAAGCGACTGCAGGCCGCCGGCATCCAGCCGCACTTCCAGCTGACCGGCATGCATGCCCTGGAAACCCTCGAGCGCCTGGTGCGCAAGGGCGTCTACAAGGGCCCGCTGAACCTGACCTGGATTGGCATCGGCGGCGGCTTCGACGGCCCCAACCCGTTCAACTTCATGAACTTCGTGCACCGCGCACCGGACGGCGCCACCGTCACCGCCGAGTCGCTGCTCAAGAACGTCCTGCCGTTCAACATGATGGCGATGGCCATGGGGCTGCACCCGCGTTGCGGCATCGAGGACACCATCATCGGCCAGCACGGCCAGCGCATGACCTCGGTGGAACAGATCCAGCAGTGCGTCCGCGTCGCCCATGAACTGGGCCGCGAGGTCGCCAGCGGCAAGGAAGCACGCGCCATCTACAAGATCGGCGTGCAGTACGACAGCGTGGAAGAAACCCTGCGCATGAACGGCATGGCGCCCAACCGCCAGCCGGGCCAGAAGTCCGTTCCGCTTCGCGCGTGACAGGCTCCGTGGCGCGGTCTGCCAGTACCGCGCCACGGCTTTTATCCCAGAACAACAAGAATCCATTGACCCACCTGGAGAGCTAGCACCATGGCCATCCACTCCGTCGCCCTGGGCGACATCCCTGCCACCGTGCCCAGCGTGCCGCGCCGCTATGCCTGGGTGGTGTTCGCTCTGACCTTCGGCCTGCTGATCTCCGATTACATGTCGCGTCAGGTGCTCAATGCCGTCTTCCCGCTGCTCAAGGTCGAATGGGCCCTGAGCGATGCGCAGCTGGGCCTGCTCAGCGGCATCGTCGCGGTGATGGTCGGCCTGCTGACTTTCCCGCTCTCGCTGCTCGCCGACCGCTGGGGGCGCGTACGCAGCCTGGCGCTGATGGCCATGCTGTGGAGCCTCGCAACGCTTGGCTGCGCCGCGGCTGAGACCTTCCCGCAGATGTTCGCCGCGCGCTTCTTCGTCGGCGTCGGCGAGGCCGCCTACGGCAGCGTCGGTATCGCCGTGGTCATCTCGGTATTCCCGGCGCACCTGCGCGCCACCCTGACCGGCGCCTTCATGGCCGGCGGCATGTTCGGCTCGGTGCTCGGCATGGGCCTGGGCGGCGTGCTCGCCGCGCACCTGGGCTGGCGCTGGGCGTTCGCCGGCATGGCGCTGTTCGGCCTGCTGCTGGCGCTGCTCTACCCGCTGGTGGTGAGCGAGAAGCGCATTGCCCCGGTGGCCGCTGCCGAAGCGCCGCGCCAGGCCGGCGGGCGCTCGCTGCGCAGCCTGTTCGGCAGCCGCTCGGTGATCGCCGCCTACCTGGGCAGCGGCCTGCAGCTGTTCGTCGCCGCCGCCGTGATGGTGTGGATTCCCAGCTACCTGAACCGCTACTACCACCTGGACACCGGCAAGGCCGGGATGATCTCCGCGGTGATCGTACTGGTCGGCGGCAGCGGCATGGTGCTCTGCGGCATCCTCTGCGACCGCCTGGGCCGCAGCAACCCGCCGCGCAAGATCATCCTCGCCATCGGCTTCTGCCTGGCCAGCTGCCTGCTGCTGTTGGTGGCCTTCCACCTGCCGCCGGGCACTGCGCAACTGAGCCTGATCGCCCTCGGCATGCTGGTCGCGGCCGGTACCTCCGGGCCGTCCGGCGCCATGGTCGCCAACCTCACCGCGCCGGCCGTGCATGGCACCGCCTTCGCCACCCTGACCCTGGCCAACAACCTGCTGGGCCTGGCGCCCGGCCCGCTGCTCACCGGTGTGCTGGCCGACCGCATCGGCCTGGACCGTGCCTTCCAGCTCATCCCCTTGCTGAGCATTCTCGCCGCGCTGGTCTTCCTCTACGCCCGGCGCCACTACCACAGCGATATCCGCCGCCTGCGCGGCGAAGAGGAGGGCGCCTGATGCCGACTCTCAATCTGGACATGACCTTTGACTTCATCTGCCCCTGGTGCCTGATCGGCAAGCGCAACCTTGACGTCGCGCTGCGCCTGCTGGCCCGCCAGCGTCCGGAACTGGACGTGCGGGTGAACTGGCTCGGCCTGCAGCTGCTGCCGCAGATTTCCATGGAAGGCGAACCCTTCGCCGAGTTCTACCAGCGCCGCCTGGGCGGCAAGCGCGCCGTGCGTGCGCGGATGGGTGAAGTGCGTCGCGCGGCCGAGGGCGCCAGGGTCGACCTGGACCTCGAACGCATCCTCACCATGCCCAATACCACCTATGCCCACCGGGTATTCCAGCGCGCCGTGCATGTGGGCAGCGAGAACCAGAAGGAGCAGTTGCTGGAGATGATCTTCCGCGCGCACTTCCAGCTGGGCCAGGATATCGGCAACCGCGAAACCCTCTGCCGCCTGCTGCGTGCCTGTGATTTCAACGTGGCCGACTTCGACGACGCCCTGGCCGACGGCGCGCGCCAGTTCATCGGCCGCCGCGTGGCCCTGGCCGATTCCAGCGTGCCGATGTTCCTCCTCGAAGGCCGCGCCTTCGCCCTCGGCGGGCAAAGCCCCGAGCAGTTGCTGGCGGCCCTCCATCGAGCGATTGATCGACAGCACCCCGAGGCGATCCCGGCATGAGCTGCTCGATCCGTATTCCCGCCGACCGCCTGCCGGCGCGCGGCGGCCGCAGCCTGCTGCATCACGAGAAGGGCATCATCCTGCTGTTCGATATCGACGGCGAACTGCATGCCATCGACGACCGTTGCCCCCATGCCGGCGCCTCGCTATTCAGCGGCCGCCTGGACGGCCGCTGGCTGCAGTGCCCGGCCCACGGCCTGCGCTTCGACCTGGCTACAGGCTGCCCGGCGGGCATCAAGGGCTTCGGCCTGCAGCGCTATGAGATCGAATGGCGCGCCAACGAGTGCTACGTGGTGCTGGCCCGGCAGGAGGTGCCGGCATGACCACGCTGACCCTTTCCGCCCTCGGCACCCGCAGCCGCACCCTGCTGCCGGGTCTGCTGGTCAGCGCCATGGTGGCGGCCGCCGCGACCTTCCTCTCCGAGCACTACGGCGCGCCGGTGATGCTCTTCGCGCTGCTGCTCGGCCTGGCGATGAACTTCCTTTCGGCCGACAGCGTGTGCAAGGCCGGCATCGAGTTCACTGCCCGCGAAATCCTCCGCCTGGGCGTGGCGCTGCTGGGCATCCGCATCACCTTCGGGCAGATCGCCGAGCTGGGCTGGCAGCCGGTGATCATGGTGGTGGTGCTGGTGACGGTGACCATCCTGGTCTCCATCGCCGCGGCCCGCGCCATGGGCTTCAACTTCCTCTTCGGCCTGCTCACCGGCGGCGCCACGGCCATCTGCGGCGCCTCTGCGGCGCTGGCACTGGCGGCGGCATTGCCGGCGCACACGCAGAAGGAAAAGGCCACGCTGTTCACCGTGCTCGGCGTATCGGCGCTGTCGACCCTGGCGATGATCCTCTACCCGATGATCGTCAAGTCGCTGGGCCTGCCGCCGTTGCAGGCGGGCATCTTCCTCGGCGGCACCATCCACGACGTGGCCCAGGTGGTCGGCGCCGGCTACAGCATCTCCAAGGAAGTCGGCGACAGCGCCACGGTGGTCAAGCTGATGCGCGTGGCGATGCTGCTGCCGGTGATCCTCTGCGCGGCGATGATCACCCGTGCCCGCGGTGTGGAACCGGGCGAGCAGCGTCCGCCGCTTCTGCCGTGGTTCGCTGTGGGCTTCGTGCTGCTGGCGGCGGTGAACAGCACCGGCTACCTGCCGACAGTGGTGGTGGAGGCGGGTGGGAAGCTGTCGCAGTGGTGCCTGGTGATCGCCATCGCGGCGCTGGGCATGAAGACCCAGCTGCGGGCACTGGCGACAGTCGGGATCAAGCCGATCCTGCTGATGCTGGGGGAGACCGCATTCCTCGCAGTGCTGGTGTTGGGGATGTTGCGCTTCGCCGGTTGATTCGTGCGTGGCGGATAACCATCACGGACGGAGTCCGCTCCTACGCGCCAATCGGCGTATCCGCCCACACCGGAATTGCGGTGGCGCACGAACGTAGGATGGTGTGGAGCGCAGCGATACCCATCGAGAGCCGTGCGCCAATGGCAGTGCGTAGGGCGCATAACGCGCCAGCATTATCCGCCGACGTGGTATCGGCGGATAACCCGTTCCGGGTTATGCGCCCTACGTACAGGCACTAGCTCTGGCTTTTAAGGTCTTCCAGAGGAATATCCGCACACTCCGGAGTGCCCCTTTCAGGAGGCCGAAGGTGATCGGAGTTTCAGGGGTTGAGCGACATGGATGTCGCGAGAGCGTTGTCGGGCCAGGGATGGCCCGTCAACGCGGGCCCCTGAAACTCCGAAGAACCGAGGGTACTTTTCGCGAAGCGAAAAGCCGGATGGCAGGGGCCAGACCTTTGCCTCCTTTGGGGCGTTTGCCAAAGGAGGTCGCCCGAGGGGGCGAAACAAGAAGTCCGCGCGTACGCCGAGGCGACGCTTACCCCCTGACCAGAAGCAGGGAGTTTTTCGCCAGAAGAACCAAACTTCACGATGCGTCAGGATCGGTTTTCCGCGTCGCATTGGCATGCATGTCGAGATTTGGTTTCGCCTCTCGGCGAGTCCCTTTTGGCAAACGCCCCGAAAGGAACCAAAAAGTCTTGCCCCGGACATCCGGTTTTTCGCTTGGGGCGAAAAATACCCTCGTTGAAGCGCAGTTTCAGGGGCACGCCGCGAAGGGCCATCCCTGGCCCATCGCGGCTCTCGCGGCATCCATGCCGCTAAACCCCTGAAACTCCGCTTCAACGAGGCCTCCTGAACGGGGCATTCGGCGCTTGCGGATGTCTCTCTGGAAACCCTCAAAATCCAGAGCCAAAGCCGGGGGTGAGGGCGCGCTTTTGTAGGAGCGGGCCCTGCCCGCGATCCGCCGGCAGGGCCGGCGCATCCGGAAATGATCACTCCGTCTCCCGCCCCAGATGCTCCTTGCGCCACGCCGCCGGCGACACGCCGAACTGCACCGCGAACCAACGGGTGAAGGAGCTGGGCATCGAATACCCCAGCAGGTCGGCGATGCGCCCCAGTGAATAGCGCGGGTTTTCCATGTAGCGCAGCACCAGCTCGCGCCTGACCTCGTTGATCAGGTCGGAGAAGGTCACGCCGTTGTCTTCCAGTCGGCGTTGCAGCGTGCGCACGTTCAGCCCCAGCGACTGGGCGATCTGTTCGATGGTCGCGCGGCCCATGGGCAGCAGCAGGTAGATGGACTTGCGCACCTCGTTCAGGGTGCTGCCGTCGGTGGCGCCGGGCAGGGAGTCGACGAAGCTGCGTGCATGCCGCGCCATGGCCGGGTCGGCCATGGGATTGGCGGCGTCCAGGTCGGCGGCGGGGATGACGATGCCGTTGAACTCGCTGCCGAACTCGATCTTGCAGCCGAACACCCGGCGATGCACCTGCATGTCCGCCGGGGCGTCGTGGCTGAAGTTCACGCTGACCGGCCGCCAGTGCGGGCCGAGGAGGGCGGCGCAGAGGCGGTAGAGGGTGCCCAGGGCCAGTTCCAGGCCCTGGCGCATGGGCATCGGCGGCACGGTGAGGAGTTCTTCGCGCAGAATCGCCAGCTTGCCTTCCTGGTCGATGTACAGGGCCAGGGATTCGTTGAGCAGATGGCGGTAGCGAATGATGGTGTCGATGGCCTCGCGCAGCGTCGCCTGGTGCGACAGCAGCAGGCTGATCACGCCGAAGTCGGCGAGCTGCCGCGATTCGGCCATGCGCAGGCCGAAGGTCTCGCAGCCGCTGATGCGCGCCGATTCCTCCAGCAGGGTCACCGCCGTGGCAACGGGGATGCGCTGCTCCGGGTGCTCGAGCATGGACTGGGACAGGCCCACCGCGCTCAGCTGCTGATGCGGGTTGAGGCCCAGGTGGCGGGCCACTTCCAGGTAGTTGGTGAGGGCCGCAATGCGAACCATTGGGGTCATGCCGATCGCCTTCTTGTTCTTGTGGTTGCTCCGTGCCGTCAGGGTCCGGGGACGCCTTGTGGCCAGAGTGCACGCTGGCTGGGTCGATGACGTCAGATTCTAGCGACAGCTGTTACCAATCGTGTACGAAAGTTCTCACTTCGGCCAGTGCCTGCGGCGCTCTGGAATGCACCGTACGTCCCGGTACGCCCGCCACGCGTGGAGTCGGCGGGACAGCAGGCTGGCCGGGGCCTGTCATCAAATGCGAAGTGCCTGACGCTCAATGCAAAGCACCTTCACCGGTGCACCTCTACTGTCTGTCCAACAAGTTCGAAATCACCCAAAGGTGAACCGGTGAGCAACAACAAGACTTCCACCACCGTCCTCATGGTCCCCGGCTTGCGCGACCACGTCGCCGAGCACTGGCAGACCCTGCTTGAGCAGCGCCTGCCCAATGTGCGCAGCGTACCGCCGCTGACCGAGAACAAGCTGGACCTGAATGCCCGCATCGAAGCCATCCAGCGTGAGCTGGAAAGCATCGACGGCGAGGTGATCCTGGTTGCCCACAGTGCCGGTGTACTGATGGTCGCTCACTGGGCGGCACGCTACAGCCGGCCGATCAAGGGCGCGCTGCTGGCTACTCCGCCGGATCTCGACGGTGACTGGCCGGCGCACTACCCCAAGCCTGCGGTCCTGGCCGAGATGGGCTGGTCGCCGCTACCGCTGGAGCCGCTGCCGTTCCCCACACTGGTGGCCTGCAGCGACAACGACCCGCTGGCGAGCCCCGAGGCAGTCCAGCGCATGGCCCGCCACTGGCGCGCCAGCGTGGTGGAGCTGGGCCGGGTCGGCCACCTCAACCCCGCTTCGGGATTCGGCGACTGGCCAGAGGCCGAGGCGCTGATCCAGATGCTGGATAGCTGATTCACCCAGGCCATTCACTGAACCAAGCAACTCCCAGTTCCGGCGCTCGCGCCGGGGCAGGCCCCCGTGCGCCCTGGCGCACGGCCAAAGGGGCTGCGGGACGGGCCCGGAAAGCGTCCCGACCACAACAAGAAACGGAGCACACGAATGCATCATCAGAGCAACCCCCTGCAACGCTGCCTGCTGGCGACCGCAGTCCTCGCTGCCATGGCCGGCCAACCGCTGCTGGCCTTCGAGCTGGACACCGGCAACCCGGACTTTTCGATCCGCTTCGACAACACCGTCAAGCTCAGCTACGGGCAGCGCGTCGAGTCACCCAACAGCAAGATCGCCGGCACCGCCAACACCAACGACGGCGACCGCAACTTCTCCTCCGGCACCCCGGTGACCCAGCGTTTCGACCTGCTCAGCGAACTGGACTTCGTCTACCGCGACAGCATGGGCTTCCGCCTGTCCGCCGCCGGCTGGTACGACCACGCCTACGATGATGTCGGCTCCGACAACCCGTTCCCCGGTCAGAAGGGCAACGCCGGCCACCTGGTCAGCCGCAACGGCACTGTGATCGCCCCGCGTGGCGCGCAGCCGGCCACCCACGGCCTGAGCAACTTCGCCGACCGCTACTACAACGGCCCGTCCGGTGAACTGCTCGATGCCTTCGTCTTCGCCAGCCACCAGGTCGGCGACGACATGCAGCTCAGCGGCAAGCTCGGTCGCCACACCATCTACTGGGGCGAGACCCTGTTCAGCGCCGCCAACGGCATCAACTACGGCCAGTCGGCCCTGGACCTGGGCAAGCTGTACAACGTGCCCGGCACCGAGGCCAAAGAGCTGTTCATGCCGCGCAACCAGCTGTCCGCCTCGCTGACGGTCAACCCCGAGCTGACCCTGGCCGCGCAGTATTTCCTCGAGTTCGAGAACTCGCGCTTCCCCGAAGGTGGCACCTACATGGGCCCCTACGACATGCTCAACGACGGCGGCAACGTCTTCTGGCTGCCGCTGCCCGCGCTCAACGCCTTCTACGGCGCCCCGCGCGGCCATGACCGCGAGCCGGACAACACCGGCGACTTCGGCCTGATGGCCAAGTGGAGCCCGGAATGGCTCGACGGCACCCTGGGCTTCTACTACCGCAATACCTCCGACACCCTGCCGGCGGTACTGGTGAATGCGCCGAACCTGCACAAGCCCGGCCTGGCCGGCCTGCAGGGGATGAACTACGTCACCGCCTACGCCGACGACATCGACATCTATGGCATCAGCCTGTCCAAGGAAATCGGCGGCGTGAGCGTCGGCATGGACCTGAACTACCGCGAGAACATGCCGCTGGCGAGCAACTTCACCACGGTCAACTCCACGCTCTATGCAGCCTCCAAGCGCGGCGCGGTCAACGGCGCCAACCTGATCGGCGAGATGCCCAGCGATGGCGACACCGGCCTTGCCCGCGGCAAGACCTTCCACGTCGTGCTCAACGGCCTGGTGACCTTCGGCGCCACCCCGCTGTGGGACGCCTCGTCGCTGGCCGTGGAAGGCACCCTGACGCACCTGATCGACGTCACCGAAGGCGAGCAGACCTTCAAGGGCGACTCCAGCTACCGCGGTGTCGACAAGGTCACCACCAACGCCTACGCCATGTCCGCCAACTTCACCCCGACCTGGTACCAGGCCTTCCCGGGCGTCGATCTGTCCATGCCCATGGCCTACAACGTCGGCCTGCACGGCAACTCGGCGGTGCAGCTGGGCGGCAACGAAGACGCAGGCAGCTACTCGGTCGGCGTGGCCGCGGACTTCCACCAGAAATACCGCCTGGACCTGAAATACGTCGACGCCTTCGGCCCCTTCGATACCTGCGAGAGCGGCCGCGACAACAACACCCCCGGCGCCAACGGCCAGTACCAGTGCATCCCCGGCCAGATCACCTCGCAAGGCGGCCTCGCGCCCCTGCTGAAGGACCGCGGCATGGTTACCGCTTCCCTGAAGGCCACCTTCTGATTTCACGTAAGGCCTCGACTTCGAGGCAGGAGAAAAACAGCATGAACTTCAAGCCCACCCTGATCGCCACCGCCCTCGGCCTGACCCTCTGCGGTCTGGCCCAGGCCGCCGTTTCCCCGCAGGACGCCGCCCAGCTGGGGAGCACCCTGACCCTGGTCGGCGCCGAGAAAGCCGCCAGCAGCGATGGCGCGATTCCCGCCTATGCCGGCGGCCTGACCACCGCCCCGGCCAGCTTCAAGGCCGGCGACAGCATGCGCCCGGACCCGTTCGCCAGCGACAAGCCGGTGCTGGTGATCGACGGCAAGAACGTCGACCAGTACAAGAACCAGCTGTCGGCCACCACCGTCGAGCTGGCCAAGCGTTATCCGACCTTCCGCGTCGACGTTTACCCGACCCACCGCAGCGCCGCGTTGCCGGACACCGTGCTGGAGAACAGCAAGAAGAACGCCGTCACCGCGCAGTCCCTGGAAGGCGGCACCGCCATCGACAACGCCCTGCCGGGCGTGCCGTTCCCGATTCCGAAGACCGGTGCCGAGGCGATGTGGAACTTCCTGCTGCGCTACCAGGGCGTGAACATCAAGGCCAAGTACGACTCCTGGAACGTCGATGCTTCCGGCAGCGCCAACCTCGCCACCACCGGCCAGGCCTTCATCAACTACCCGGTGTACGAAGACCTCACCCAGCCGGTGAAGGGCTCCGAGGTCTACTACCAGATGAAGCTGTACTACAGCGGCCCGGCCCGCCGTGCCGGCGAGGCGATGATGCTCAAGGACGCCGCCAACCCGCTGCAGCAGCCGCGCCGCGCCTGGCAGTACCTGCCCGGCCAGCGCCGCGTGAAGCTGGCACCGAACCTGGCCTACGACACCCCGAACCCCGGCATGGCCGGCGCCGGCACCTACGACGACGTGTTCGTCTTCAACGGTGCGCTGGACCGCTATGACTGGAAGCTGGTGGGCAAGCAGGAAATGATCGTGCCCTACAACACCTACCGCCTGACCTACGCCAGCGACATCAAGCCGGTGGTCACGCCCAACCACCTGTCGCCGGACTATGTGCGCTGGGAGAAGCACCGCGTGTGGGTCGTCGAAGGCACCCTGAAGTCCGGCGCGCGGCACATCTACGCCAAGCGTCGCTTCTACCTCGATGAAGACAGCTGGGTGGCCGTGGCCTCTGACCAGTACGACGCCCGTGGCCAACTTTATCGCGGCTCCTTCGCCTTCCTCAGCCAGAGCTACGACAAGCGCATCCCGGACGCCACGCCGTTCATGATCTACGACCTGACTGCCGGCTCCTACAACATCAACGGCGTCGTCGGCCCGTACGGCGGCATCAGCTACATCGACCCGCTGGCCAAGACCCAGTGGTCCCCCGAGGCGCTGGCCGGTAGCGGCATTCGCTGATGAAGGGCGCGGCGGCCCGGCTTGATGCCAAGCGGGGTCGCCGCGGCTCCTGCAGCGAAAGCTGCCGGAAAAGATGCGAAGAGAGTTGTGAGGAAAGCACCATGCAGATCCCCTTCAAGCGCCTGATGCTCCTGGGCGCCTTGCTTCTGGCGGGCGGCGCTCAAGCCGGCGCAACGGTTGCAGAGTTCGTCGATGTGCTCGACCAGCCGGCGCCCCACAGCGCCGTTCCCTGCCATGTGCCGCTGCTGGCCGTCACCCGCGTCGACAAGCGCCTGGTGAGCGTCGGCCAGCGCGGCCACATTCTCTATTCCGATGACGGCGGCACCAGCTGGCTGCAGGCCGAGGTGCCGGTCAGCTCCGACCTCACCGCCGTGCGCTTCCCCACGCCGCAGGACGGTTGGGCGGTGGGCCACGACGGCGTGGTGCTGCACAGCGCCGACGGCGGCAAGCACTGGGAGCGCCAGCTCGACGGCCGGCAGATCGGCCAGCTGATGCTCGACTACTACGCCGCCCACCCGCAGCCGGACAACGCCACCTGGCTGGACCAGGCGCGCCGGTACCAGGAGGAGGGCGCCGACAAGCCGTTCCTCGACCTGTGGTTCCGCGACGCGAAGGAAGGCTTCGTGGTCGGCGCCTTCAACCTGATCCTGCACACCAGTGACGGCGGGCGCACCTGGGAGCCCTGGAACCACCGCATCGACAACCCGCAGGCACTGCACCTGACCGCCATGGCGGCCAGCGGCGATGACCTGTTCGTCGTCGGCGAGCAGGGCCTGCTGTTGCGCCTTTCCCCGCAACAGGAGGGCCAGCAGCAGCGCTTCGTCGCCCTGCAGTCGCCGTACGCCGGCAGCTTCTTCGGTGTGGTCGCGCGGCCGGGCCTGGTGTTCGCCTACGGCCTGCGCGGCCACGCGATCCGTAGCCTCGACGGCGGCGAAAGCTGGAAAACCGTGGACACGGGCCTGCCGGTCAGCCTGACCGCCGCCAGCTTCGACGCCAACGGCCGGCTGTACCTGTTCAGCCAGGCCGGCCAGGGCCTGGTCAGCGATGACAGCGGCGCCAGCTTCAAATCCCTGGACCTGGCCGAGCGCCTGCCCGTCAGCGGCGCGGTGGCCGGTCCCGGACGCCTGCTGCTGGTCGGCGCCCGCGGCGTACGCGAGAACGCGATGCCGGTGCGCTGAGCGCACCGGTGTTTCACCCGTTCAAGAACCATAAGAACAAGAGATAGAGAGACAGCCTCATGGTCGACCTGAAGCAAGGCGAGATGCCTGTAGTCCGCGAACTGCGGGACTTTGACACCCACAGCGGCAACCTGCTGGAGCGCCTGGTGTTCAACCACCGCGCGCTGTTCATCGCCCTGATCGCGCTGGTCACCCTGGTGCTGGGCTACATGGCCGTGACCCGCCTGGAGATGCGTCCGGCCTTCGAGAAAATGATCCCGCACAGCGATCCCTATATCCGCAATTACCTGGACAACCGCGCCGCATTGCGCGGCCTGGGCAACTCGGTGCGGGTGGTGGTGGAGAACCCCAACGGCGACATCTTCGACCCGGCCTATATCGACAGCCTGCGGCAGATCAGCGACCAGCTGTTCCTCAGCCACGGCGTCGACCGCGCCTGGATGAAGTCGCTGTGGTCGCCGGCGGTGCGCTGGACCGAGGTCACCGAGGAAGGCTTCCAGGGCGGCCCGGTGATGCCCGACGGCTACGACGGCAAGCCCGAGTCCATCGGCCAGCTGCGCCAGAACATCGCCCGCGCCGGCATCGTCGGCAGCCTGGTGGGCAACGACTTCCGCTCGAGCATGCTGGTGGTGCCGCTGCTGGACCGCGACTCGGCCACCGGCAAGGGTATCGACTACCGCGAGTTCTCCCGCGCCCTCGACGACCTGCGCCTGAAGTACGAATACCTGGGCGACGCCCGCGCCTTCGCTGCCGGAGAGGAGGGTAAAGGTCCGGTGCGCCTGCACGTGATCGGCTTCGCCAAGCTGGTGGGTGACCTGATCGACGGCCTGGTGCGGGTGATGTTGTTCTTCGGCCTGGCGGTGGTCACCGCCTTCGTCATCATCTTCTTCTACACCCGCTGCCTGCGCAGCAGTCTGCTGGTGATCGGCTGCTCGCTGCTGGCGGTGGTCTGGCAGCTCGGGCTGGTGGCCTGGCTGGGCTACGCGCTGGACCCGTATTCGATCCTCGTGCCGTTCCTGATCTTCGCCATCGGCGTGTCCCACGCCACCCAGAAGATGAACGGCATCATGCAGGACATCGGCCGTGGCACCCACAAGCAGGTGGCCGCGCGCAACACCTTCCGCCGCCTGTTCCTGGCCGGCGTCACCGCGCTGCTGTCGGACGCCGTGGGTTTCGCCGTGCTGATGCTGATCGACATCCCGGTGATCCAGGACCTGGCCATCGCCGCCAGCATCGGCGTGGCGGTGCTGATCTTCACCTCGCTGCTGATGATGCCGGTGGCGCTGTCCTACGTTGGCGTCAGCCCGAAGGCCGCCGCGCGTGCCCTGCGCGAGGATCGCCAGGTGGACCAGCATGCCGGCCTGGGCAAACTGTGGGACCTGCTGGACCGCTTCACCGAGCGCCGCTGGGCCAGCGTCACCCTGATCATCGCCGCGCTGCTGGGTGCCGGCGGTCTGCTGGTCAGCCAGCACCTGCAGATCGGCGACCTCGACGCCGGTGCTCCGGAGCTGCGCGCCGACTCGCGCTACAACCGTGACAACGCCTACATCACCAGCCACTACGCACTCTCCAGCGACCTCTTCGCGGTGATGGTGAAGACCGCGCCGGAAGGCTGCCTGAACTACCGCACGCTGATCCTCGCCGATCGCCTGGGCTGGGCGCTGCAACAGCACGAAGGCGTGCAGGCGACCACTTCGCTGGTCACCGCGGTACGGCAGATCACCGCCGGCACGTACGAGGGCAACCCCAAGTTCGCCAGCCTGCAGCGCAACCAGGACGTGCTCAACTACGCCGCCCAGCAGGCTTCGGTGAACACGCCGGAGCTGTTCAACACCGAATGCTCGCTGATGCCGGTGATCGCCTTCCTCAAGGACCACAAGGCGCAGACCCTCGACGAAGTGGCCGGCATCGCCGAGAACTTCGCCCGCGCCAACAGCACGCCGGACCGCCAGTTCCTGCTGGCCGCCGGCAGCGCCGGGATCGAAGCGGCGACCAACCGCGTGGTGCGCGAGGCCAACCACCGCATGCTGTTCTACGTCTACGCGGCGGTGGGCATATTCTGCCTGATCACCTTCCGCAGCTGGCGCGCAACCCTGGTGGCGCTGCTGCCGCTGGTGCTCACCTCGATCCTCTGCGAGGCGCTGATGGTGATGATGGGCATTGGCGTGAAGGTCGCCACGCTGCCGGTGATCGCGCTGGGCGTGGGGATCGGGGTGGACTACGCGTTGTACCTGCTCAGTGTGCAGCTACAGATGCAGCGCGCCGGGTTGCCGCTGTCGGTGGCTTACAAACAGGCCGTGGCTTTCACCGGCAAGGTCGTCGCGCTGGTCGGCGTGACCCTGGCGGCGGGCGTCATCACCTGGGCCTGGTCGCCGATCAAGTTCCAGGCCGACATGGGGATTCTGCTGACCTTCATGTTCCTGTGGAACATGCTCGGGGCGCTGATCCTGATTCCGGCGTTGTCGCATTTCCTGCTGGGTGGGAAGAAGCTCTGAGCCAGCCTTGGGCGTGCTCACCGTCGCGCTCAGGTTCCCCCGTAGGGCGCATAACCCGGAACGGGTTATCCGCCGCTCCCACGACGGCGGATAACGCTGGCGCGTTATCCGCCCTACGGTCCTGAAGAGGCAACAGGCAAACCTCGAACGTAGGATGGCGTGGAGCGCAGCGATACCCATGCTGTCGCCATACGGAATCGATGGGTATCGCTGCGCTCCACGCCATCCTACGAGGTGTTCCTCCTGTCGCTTCTGTGAAAGGCAACACCCCATCAATCAAACGCCGGAATCGCCTCCAGCTCATGCAGCAGCCAGTCGGCGAACTCCCGCGCCAGGGCCTGGTTGCCGTGGGGCGGGATGATCAGGAAGTAGGGGTGGGGCGCCGGGAAGTCGATGTCGAACAGGCGCACCAACCGTCCCTGATGCAGCTCCTCGCCGGCGAGGATGTGGTCGCTGATGGTCACGCCGCCGCCGGCCAGGGCGGCGCGGATGGTCAGGTAGGCGTCGGGCAGGAAGACGTTCTGCCGTGCCTGCAGGCCGGGCACGCCAGCAGCGAGGAAGTAGCGGCTCCAGTCGAAGCCGTCGTCCTCGTGCAGCAGCACCTGGCGCGCCAGGTCGCGGGGTTTGCGCAGGTGTTCCTGGGTGTTGAGCAGGCGCGGGCTGCACACCGGGAAGTAGCGGATATCGCCCAGCGCGGCGAAGCGCTGGCCTTCGATGTACGTCTCGCCAAAGGAGATCACCATGTCTACCTGGCCCAGGTCGCTGCTCATTGGCAGCAGGTGCAGGGCGACTTCCTGGTAGTTGCGCAGGAATTTCTCCAGCAGCGATGAAACCCGCGCCAGCAGCGCAGGGGCGCAGGCGATGCGCAGTTCGCCTGCCGGCTCCTCGGTGGGCAGGGCGCGGCGGATATCGCGCAGCTGGTCGAAGGCACTGCTGATCTGCTGGCTCAGCTGGCGCCCGGCCGGGGTCAGCTTGACGCCCTTGCCCTGGCGCTCCACCAGCGCCATGCCCAGTTCTTCCTCGAGCTTCTTCACCTGGTGGCTGACCGCTCCGTGGGTGACGTGCAGCTCCAGCGCTGCGCGGCTGATGCTGCCCTGGCGAACCAGCGCCTCGAAAGCGCGCAGGGCGATGAGCGAGGGCATGCGAAACGCACTGTTCTGACGCATGAAGGACCTTCTTTCGTGAATTTGACTAACGATTCAGGCGGAAATCTATTGAATTGTCGTTAGTTAAATTTGCACAGAAGATGAGCCCAAGCCAACACCGATCAACAAGAAAAAACGGCTGGAGATCCGCCATGCAGCATTTCGTCGACTTGCTCGGCCTGGGCAAGCGCTACGGCAACCTGCAGGTCCTGAGCGACCTCAGCCTGAGCATCCGCCAGGGCGAATTCCTCACGCTTCTGGGCCCATCCGGCTCCGGTAAAAGCACCACGCTGATGATGCTCGCCGGCTTCGTCGAGCCCAGCGAAGGGCGCATCGAGCAGGACGGCCGCGACATCACCCATCTGTCCCCCGACCAGCGCGAGTTCGGCGTGGTGTTCCAGGGCTACGCGCTGTTCCCGCACATGAGCGTTGCGCAGAACGTCGCTTACCCGCTGCGCATCCGCAAGGTGCCGGGCGCGGAGATCGAGCGCCGGGTCGCCGAGGTGCTGGAACGCGTCGGCCTGGCCGGCATGGGCGAGCGCGGCATCAGCCAGCTGTCCGGCGGCCAGCAACAGCGCGTGGCGCTGGCCCGCGCGCTGGTGTTCAAGCCGAAATTGCTGCTGCTCGACGAGCCGCTGTCTGCCCTCGATCGCCGCCTGCGCCAGGAGATGCAAGGCGAGCTGGCGCGCATGCACAAGGACTTCGGCACCACGTTCGTCTTCGTCACCCACGACCAGGAAGAAGCCCTGGCGCTGTCCGACCGCATCGCCGTTTTCAACAAGGGCCGCCTGGAACAGGTCGGCACCCCGCGCGAGGTCTACGAACGCCCGGCCAGCCGCTTCGTCGCGAACTTCCTCGGCGACACCAACCTGCTGGAGGTCGGCGTGGTGCGGCGCGAGGCCGAAGCCACGCTCTGCGATTTCCGTGGCCAGCACCTGCGCGTGGCCAATACGCCCAATGCCGGCCAGGGCGGCAAGAGCTGGCTGGCGGTGCGCCCGGAACACATCGACCTGCGCCCGCTGCAGGACGCCGGCCGCGACAACGGCCTCTGCGCCACCGCAGGCCCCGCGACCTACCAGGGCGCCCACGTCAATCTCGAACTGACCCTGGAGCAGGGCGATCGCCTCGACCTGCGCCTGCCGGTGTCGCACCCGCTGCTGGGCAGCCTGCGCAGCGGCCAGCGCTACTGGTGCAGCTGGTCGCCGCAGCACTGCCACCTGTTGTCCGCCTGACTAACCCATAACGAAAACAAACGATCGGGGAGCAATCACATGAGCGACTCTATAAAAGCAGGCCAAGGCTTCATCGAAGACGCCATCGAGATCGCCGTCCAGAAGGGCGAGCGCGCCGGCATCAGCCGCCGCGATTTCAACCGCAGCCTGCTGCTGCTCGCCGCCGCCAGTGCGCTGCCGTTCGGCGCCGGCGGTCGGGCCTTCGCAGCCGGCGGCAACCTGGTGCTGGCCAACTGGGGCGGTGATGCGGTGCCGGCCTTCGAGAAGAGCTTCGGCGGCTTCGACCAGGCTTCCGGCCTGGCCCTGAAAGTCGACGGCAGCGGCCCCACCGAGGGCGCGCTGAAGACCCAGGTAAGCAGCGGCGCGGTGCGCTGGGACGTGTGCGACGGCGAGATGTATTCGTCCTACCGGCTGGGCAAGGACAAGTTCCTCACCCCCATCGACTTCGGCATCGTCGACAAATCGCTGATCGGCTACGGCGACGTGCATGACTTCGGCCTCGCCAACTACACCTACAGCTACGTGATCGGCTACGACCACGAGCAGTTCGGCAAGAACCCGCCCAAGTCCTGGGCCGACTTCTGGGACGTGAAGAAGTACCCGGGCAAGCGCACCCTCTACAAGTGGATGAGCGCCAACCTCGAGTGCGCGCTGCTGGCCGACGGCGTTCCGCCGGAACAGCTCTACCCGCTGGACGTGGACCGCGCGCTGCGCAAGATCGAGGAGCTGCTGCCGCACATCGCCACCCACTGGTCCACCGGCGCCGAGTCGCAGCAGCTGATCCGCGATGGCGAGGTGAGCATGGCGCAGATGTGGCACACCCGCGCCGAACTGGTGAAGAACGACACCGCCGGCAAGATCGACTGGAGCTTCGACGGCGGCATCGTCTCGCCTTCGGTGTGGATGGTGCCCAAGGGCAACCCGGCCGGCGCCAAGGCGGCCATGGACTTCATCGCCTATGCCCTTCGTCCTGAAGTCCAGGCCAAGCTCATGGAGGTCTACAACATGGGCCCGGTGAACCTTGCGGCCAACGACCTGCTCAGCGCCCAGCTGCAGGCGATCAACCCCACCGCACCGGACAACCTGAAGAAGCAGGTGTCGCTGAACAACAAGTGGCACGCCGAACACTACGGCGAAACCCTGGAGCGCTACCTCGCGCTGATCGGTGGCTGAGATGCGACGTTTCGCACCGGGCGTGCTGCCGGTCTACGGCCTGCTGATCCTGCCCCTGCCTGTGCTCGTCGTGGTCGGCTACCTGTTGCCGACCCTCGGCGTGCTCGGCTGGAGCTTCAGCCTGCCGGAGTGGGGCACGCAGAACTACGCGGCCATCGCCGACAACGCCAACCTGCAGGCGGTGATCTGGCGCACCCTGCGCATCTGCCTGCTGACCACCGCGATCAGCGTCGCCATCGCCTACCTGATCGCTTACCGCTGGCGTTTCGCGACGCCGCGCGGCCGGCAGCTGATCGAGCTGTTCGTGCTGCTGCCGTTCTGGCTGTCGATGCTGATCCGCGCCTTCGCCTGGCTGGTGCTGCTGCGCAACGGTGGGCTGGTCAGCCAGGGGCTGATGGCCACCGGCTGGTTCGACGCGCCGCCGCCGCTGGTGCGCAACGAACTCGGCGCGCTGATCGGCATGGTGCACTTCATGGTGCCTTACGCGGTGCTGCCGCTGCTGTCTTCGCTGAAACAGGTGGACGACAGCCTGCTGCGCGCTTCCAGCAGCCTGGGTGCGAGCCACTGGCAGACGCTCAAGGACATCTTCATCCCGCTGACCTTGCCGGGCGTGGTCGCCGCGTCCGCCATCGTCTTCGTGTTCAGCCTCGGCTGCTTCGTCACCCCGGCGCTGCTGGGCGGCGGCAAGGCCGCGATGCTCGCCGAGTACATCTACGTGCAGATGTTCCAGCTCTCCAACTGGGGCCTAGGTGCGGCGCTGAGCATTGTGCTGATGCTGCTGGTGGTGGGCTGCGCGTTGCTGTTCGGACAACTCATCGGCTACCGCCGCCTGCTCGGGAGGACTGAGCTGTGACTCCGCAGGGAACCTATCTCTCCGCCATGCCAGTGAAAAAGCCGCAGCTGCCACGCCCGGCGCTGGGGCGCTGGCTGTCCTGGACCGCACTGGCGCTGTCCGCGCTGTTCCTGCTGCTGCCGATCCTGGTGATCGTGCCGCTGTCGTTCGGCAAGCAGCGCTACCTGGCCTTCCCGGACGGCGGCTGGTCGCTGCGCCACTACGCAACGCTGTTCGACGGCGCGTGGCTGCTGTCGATCCTGCAGAGCCTGGGCCTGGCGCTGGTGGTCGGTGCGCTGTCCACCGCGCTGGCCTTTCTGTTCGCCACCGGCATCTGGCTGCAGCGGCGCTTCCGCACCGTGCTGACGCTGATCGTGCTGCTGCCGATGATCGTCCCGCAGGTGGTCTCGGCGATGTCGATCTATTACCTCGACGCGCGCCTGGGCATTCTCGACAACCTGCTGGGCGTCGGCTTCGGCCATCTGCTGATGGCGCTGCCGTACTCGGTGATCGCCATGCTGGTGGCCTACGCGCGGCTCGACCAGAGCCTGTACAAGGCCTCGCGCTCGCTCGGCGCGGGGCTCTGGCCGACGCTCTGGCACGTGCTGCTGCCCAACGTGCGCGGCGGCATTCTCGGCGGCTTCTTCATGGGCTTCGTGATGAGCTGGGAAGAAGTGGTGGTGACCCTGTTCACCAGCGGCCTGAACGTGGTGACGCTGCCCAAGCGCATCTGGGACGGCCTGCGCTACAACCTCGACCCGGCGATCGCCGCCGTGTCCACCCTGATGATCGTCCTCACCCTGGCGGTGATGCTGCTGCGCATGTACCTGGAGCGACAGCGACCGCCTTCCTGATCCACACCCCGACTCACATCCGGTCGCCGCGCTGGCGACCCCAACCACTCTGTAGCAAAGCACCTGCCTGTCCCTGAGGAGGGAATCCCCATGCTTACCGCTTTCCCCGCGCGCACCTACCGTCAACGCGTCGAAGCCGTCAAACGCCGCATGGCCGATCGTGGCCTGGATGCCCTGGTGGTCAACTACCCGGACAACATCAACTACCTGACCGGCTTCGACAGCCTGGGCTTCCTCTGGTACCAGGCGCTGATCATCTCGCCGAAGCTGGCCGAACCGGTGTTCCTCACCCGCACCAGCGAGGAGCCCTGCACCTGGGAGCTGTCGTGCATCAACGAGGCGATCTTCTATGACATCGCCAAGCAGGACCCGCTGAAGATCGTCGCCGACGTGCTCGCCCAGGCCGGCCTTTCCCAGGCGCGCATCGGCCTGGAAATGACCGCCTCGACCTTCTCCCCGGCGCAGTACAACGCGCTGCTGGGCTATATGCCCGAAGCCCGTTTCGAAGACGCCGGCCCGCTGGTCGCCGAGAACCGCCTGATCAAGACCGCCGAGGAAATCGAGTACCAGCGCAGCGCCGCGCGCATGGCCGATCAGGGCATGCTGGCCGCCTTCGAAGCGCTGCGTCCGGGTATCTCGGAAGTGGAAGTGGCCGGCATCGTCGCCAACGCCCTGGGTCGCGCCGGCAGCGAGTACTCGGCGATCAGCCCGATGTGCGCCACCGGCCGCCGCAGCACCATGACCCACGCCATGCCGCACCGCCAGACCATCAGCCACGGCGACGTGGTGATCCTCGAGCACGCCGGCGTGTGCAACCGCTACCACGCGATCCTCATGCGCACCGCGGTGATCGGCAAACCCAGCCCGCGGGTGAAGGAAGTGGCGACCCTGCTCACCGAAGCCTTCAACGCGGCCATCGACATCGCCAAGCCGGGCACCCCGGTGGGTGAGGCCAACCGCGTGTGCAACCAGATCCTCGACCGTATCGACCTGTCGCGCACCCGCGTGCACCGCATCGGCTACAGCCTGGGCCTGGCCTACCCGCCGACCTGGCTGGAAGCGATGATGGTGGACGAGGCCGACGACCATGTGTTCCAGCCGAACATGTCGTTCTCCATCGAGCCCAACCTGTCCTTGTACAACGAAGGCTTCGGCATCAAGCTCGGCGACACCGTGCTGTGCGGCGAGAAGGGCTCGGCGAGCCTGTCGGAGCTGCCGCCGGAGCTGACGATCATCGACTGATGGAGGTTCGCCCCCGGTCCGTGTACTGCCGGGGGCGAATCCGTGTTGCGTGTCTGCGCCTGCGGGCGCAGTGATGGAATCCGAGGGTTTCTGATGAGTCACACGATGGATATTTTCTGGCACGACGACGTGCTGCGCCACGACACCGCTGCCGGCGTGTTCGAGGCGCCGCCCAGCGACCTGCTGGCCGAGCAGTTGCTGCACCCGGAGAGCAATCCCCGGCTGCTCAACATGCGCGCCATCCTCCAGCGCGGGCCGGTCGCCGGTTCGTTGAACTGGCACGAAGGCCGCCATGCCAGCGAAGAGGAACTGCTGCGCTTCCACGATGCCGATTACCTGCGCGGCATCTTCGCGGCGGACGCCCAGGGCAAGCGATTCAGCAGCACCACGCTGATGTCCGCCGGCAGTCTCGCCGGCCTGCTGGCCGCCGCCGGCACCAGCCTGCTGGCACTGGAAAGCGTGCTGGCCACCGGCAACCCGGCCATGGCCCTGGTACGCCCGCCGGGCCACCACGCCGCGCCGGCCATGGCCGACGGCTACTGCTTCTTCAACAACGTCGGGGTTGCCGCGCGCGCCGCGCAGGCGGGGGGGCTGGAGCGGGTGGCCATCGTCGACTGGGACGTGCACCACGGCAACGGCACCCAGGAAGGCTTCTACGACGATCCTTCGGTGTTCACCGTGTCCCTGCACATGGACCACGGGGCGTGGGGACCAAGCCACCCGCAGAGCGGTGCGGCCGATGAGCGCGGCTACGGCGCGGGGCTGGGCAGCAACCTCAACCTGCCGCTGCCCATGGGCTCGGGCGACCAGCTCTACGAGATGGTCTTCAGCCGCTTCGTCGAGCCGGCGCTGCGCGCCTTCAAGCCGGACCTGCTGATCATCGCCAACGGCCTGGACGCCTCGCAGTTCGACCCCAACGGCCGCCAGCTGGTGACCATGCAGGGCTTCAACCGCCTGGCCCGCCGCGCCCGCGCGCTGGCCGACGAACTCTGCCAGGGGCGCCTGCTGGTGGTGCAGGAGGGCGGCTACAACCCGGCCTACAGCGCCTACTGCCTGCATGCCGCGACGGAAGGCTTCCTCGGCCAGCCGTCCACGCTGCCCGACCCGCTGGCCTACATGCCGGAACCGGCCGCGCGGGTGGAAGCCGACCTCGCCGCGCTGGACACCCGGCTGGCGACGGCGGGGTGGAAGTTCGGCTGAGCCATCAGCTCTGGCAGGGTCGGGCTGACCGGTAGGGCGGATAACGCGCCAGCGTTATCCGCCGCGGATGTCCCGGCGGATAACCTGTTCCAGGTTATGCGCCCTACGAGTCGGGCCGGCATGCCGCTGCGCTCTTTGTAGGATGAGTGGAGCGCAGCGATACCCATGCGGATGGCGCAGGAAACTGATGGGGATCGCTGCGCTCCACGCCATCCTACGAACTCTCTGACCTCGACATTCAACCGGCTAGCGATGATTGCGATAGCGCTCGGTCAGGGACTGCACGCGGGCGACGTAGGTTTGCGTCTCGGCGTAGGGCGGTATTCCGTTGTACTTGTCGACGGTCATCTCACCGGCGTTGTAGCTCGCCAGCGCCAGCCGCTGATTGCCGTTGAAGCGCTTGAGCAGCCAGGCCAGGTAGCGCACGCCGCCACGGATGTTCTGCCGCGCATCGAAGGGGTTGCTGACATTGAAACGCTCAGCGGTGTCGGGCATCAACTGCATCAGCCCCTGCGCGCCGGCGACGGAAATGGCGTTGGGCTGGAACGCCGATTCGGCATGGATCACCGCGCGCACCAGCGCTCGGTCGACACCGTAGCGCAGCGACGCGGCCTCGATCTCGCGGCGATAGGAACGGGTGTCCAGGCGCAGCGTGGCGACGTTGAAATCCTTCGGCGCCATGCACAGGTAGCAGCCCTTGATGTAATACACATCGATCACATCGACCCGCGCGGAGATCCCGACCGGGCGACGGCTCACGTACTGGCGAACGCCCTTGTGGACGAAGGTGTAAACCCGAACCCGCCCTGCGCCAGGCTCGTCCCCGCGCTCGCTCGCTGGCGCGGCCTTCGACCTGGGGCTGGCAGTCGCGCCTGACTTGCTGGTCTGGCTTGTCTTGCTGTTCTGGAGCGTGCAGCGCGCCCCGGCAACGGCGTGACTGGTGTGGCTGACGGTCCCGTCGCGGGCCTGGCATTTGAACAGTGCGTTGGCGTAGAGCGGAGCGACCAGCAGTGCCAGTCCGATGCAGCCAGGGAGGCTCCTGCGAGCCCATCGCCAGGTTCTGGAACTCATCAAACCGCTCCGCGCCGCGGGCGCCGATCAGGCTGGGGAAGCCTGATCCGGGTAAAGGAAAAGGGCCATCAGGGGCGGTCGTAGCCGGTTGATCCCGGGTGACCTGCCGTTTCGTTTCGCTAGTTATAGCCCTTTCAAACGGTTGTGGAGCTTGGGGGGACGTACGGCTGGCTGGCCTTCCAGGTCAGGGTGCAGGTCCGCAGATTCGCGAGCAAGCTCGCTCCTACGCAGTGCGTGTGGCACTCCCTTGTAGGAGCGAGCTTGCTCGCGAACACCTGCAACGCCGAACTCAACCGAGAATGAAATACACCTTGCGCACCGGCGTGAGGTTTTCCCAGGTGCCCTTGAATCCCGCCGCGACCACGAAGGAATCCCCCGGCCCGAAGGTCTTCGCCACGCCATCGGCGTCGGTCAGGCGCACGCTGCCTTCGAGGATGTGGCACAGCTCGTCGTAGTCGCACTCGCAGCGTTCCAGGTGCACGCCGGCTTCCCAGATACCGGCGATGGCGTTCTTTTCCGGGGCGCTGAAGTGCCGCCAGCTGCGGCTCTGGTACGGCGCATCGACGATCGCCGGGTCGTTGATCTCGCGCTCCTGCGGGGCGAGGTCGGGGTTGGCGAAATCGATGACGTGGCGGGGCAGGGTGGACATGAGGTTCTCCATCAGGAATCGAAACCGACGCCGAAGGCATCGAAGGTCTTGAGCAGCAGATCGCGGCGGCCGGTGCGGTCTTCCTTGGCCAGCGAACGCTGGGCCAGGCGCACGCCGAGGTAGCGCAGCGGCTCGGGAGGGAAGGGGAAGGGCTTCTGCGAGGTCATGCGCAGTCGGGTGCGTTCAGTGCTTTCGCCGCCCAGCTGGTCGAGCATGTTCAGCGCAGCGAAGCGGCTGGCCGCCACGCCCTGGCCGGTGAAGCCCAGCGCATAGGCGACGCGCCCGCCGAGCACGCAGCCGGTGAACAGCGTGGTGCGCGCCGAGGTGTCGATGATGCCGCCCCAGGCATGGCTGAACTCGACCGGACCGAGCTGCGGGAAGGCCTCGCGGAACTGTCCGGCCAGGCGCTGGAAGCTTTCCGGGCGCTGGGTCAGGGCCTCGTCGCGGCGGCTGCCGAAGTGGTAGATGGCGTCGAAGCCGGCCCAGAGGATGCGGTTGTCGGCAGTCTTGCGCAGGTAGTGGAACTGGTTGCCGGCATCGGCGATGCCGTAGCGGTCGACCCAGCCGATGGCGCGCAGCTGGTCGTCGGTGAGCGGCTGGGTGACCAGCGAGTAGTCGTACACCGGGATCACGCTGGAGTTCAGGTGGCCGAGCAGCGGCGGGGCGATGTTGGTGGCCAGGGCGATCTGCCCGGCCTCCAGCTCGCCACGATCGCAGCGCAGCATCAGGCGGTCGCCGCGCTGGTGCAGCTCGTGCACCGGGGTGTTCTCGAACAGCTCGATGCCCTGCTCCAGGCATACCCGGCGCAGCTCGGCGGCCATCTTCGCCGGGTTGAGCAGCGCGTAGTTGGGTTCGAAAACGCCGGCCTTGTACAGCGGCGAGTCGAGTTTCTGCGCCAGTTCCGCGCCTTCGAGCCACTCGCAGTCGATACCGAAGCGCTGGTAGTTGCTCTGCATGCCGCGCAGGCCTTCGACCTGCCAGGGCTGCATGGCGACGCTGAGCTTGCCGCGACGCTCGAATTCCACGTTCATGCCGAAGCGCTTCAGGTCCGCCTCGAACTCTTCGAGATTCTGACGGCCCAGGCGTACAAGGGTTTCAGCTTCTTCCGGCCAGCGGCGCAGGGCATTGCCTACGCCGTGGGAAATACTCGGCGCGCAGAAGCCACCGTTGCGCCCGCTCGCCTCGCCACCGCAGCGACGCGCCTCGACCACCGCGATGCTCGCGCCGGGCCAGCGCAGGCGGGCGTGCAGGGCGGTCCAGAGACCGGTGAAGCCGCCGCCGACCACCACCAGGTCGAAGCGGCGATCCGCTTCCAGCGCCGGTGCGGCGGGAGCGGGATCGAGAGTGTCGAGCCAGAACGGTCGGGGAGTGGCGTGCGCAAGAAGGGCGGATGTCATCGGAAAACTCCGGCAGAATGTCGGAAGAAAAAGCGGTCTTCGGGCCGCGTCCGAGTTTTGTAATCGCTCCGGGGTGCCCAGGCATACGGCTAGTCGCTCTTTGCGGGCACGCCCGGAGCAGGACAAGCCGGCCAAGACCGGCAGGGGAAAACCATGAGCGCAGAAGCATGAGCGAAGAGCAGGGCTGGAGCGCCACGCTCGAAGGCACGACTTACCAGCCCGACCCGGCGAGCGCCGTTACCCACGCGGTGGTCATGCGTTATCACCAGGCCTGGCGTCGTCATGACATCGAGGCGCTGATGGCGCTGTTCGACCCGCAAGTGGAGTACAACGATTTCTTCCAGGGTCGTCGGATTGCGCCGAACGAACTGCGCGAGTACCTGCAGACCAGCATGCCCGCAGCAGGGGATGAGTCGCAGGTCTACGCCGACCGCCTGCGGGTCGATGGCGACACCGCCTTCCTGCAGTATCAGGTGACCCTGCGGGGCACCCAGGGGCTGGTGTCCTTCCGCGCCACCGAGGCCTACACCGTGCGTGACGGGCGGATCATCAGGGTCAACGAGCACGCAGCGCTGATCGGCCAGCCGCAGAAAACCGCCAGCGAGCCGCAGCCGCGCATGGCCGACAGCCGCCTCGGGCTCTCCGCACGGCAGCTGAGCCTGCTCGGCGGCGACATCCAGCAGTACTTCCAGCAGACCCGGCCCTTCCTCAACCCCGACCTGGACATGCCCCAGGTCGCGGCGGCCACCGGCTACACGCGCAACCAGATTTCCTACTTCCTCAACCAGGTACTGGGGCTGAGCTTCTACCAGTACCTGAACCAGCTGCGGCTGCGCCACCTGCTCAGCCAGCTCGACGGCGCTACCAGCGTCACGCGCATCGATGAGCTGGCACGGGCAGCGGGGTTCCGCTCGTTGTCGACCTTCTACCGCTGCTTCCGCGAGGAGACGGGGTTGTCGCCCAAGGCGTACCTGGAACAGAAGGCGGCTTCGTGAGCGGAGTGCTTTTGTAGGATGGCGTGGAGCGAAGCGATACCCATCGATCACGGGTGACCCTGGCGATGGGTATCGCAAGCTCCACCCATCCTACGGGGCTTCCCCTCGGCTTCGCAGCCGGGCGGTCTGCGAGCAAGCTCGCTCCTACAGACAGTCCCCTCCGCGCGTGCCCGCATGCACGGCGCCCGCGTTATCAACCCCGTGCCCATTTCCCTATGCTCGGCCCACAAGCATTCCAACAAGCTCAGGAGACCTTCGCATGCGCGACCAGCTCTATATCGATGGCCAATGGCAGGCACCCGCGCAAGGTGGCCGCTTCGAGGTGTACGAACCCTCCAGCGAAGCCGTACTGACTGAAGTCGCCGCTGCCACCGGCGAGGACGTGGATCGCGCCGTGCAGTCCGCGCGCCGGGCTTTCGATGAGGGCGAGTGGGGCCGCAGCAGTGGGAAGGAACGCGCCGGCTACCTGCGCGCCATCGCCGACAACCTGCGTGGCCGCCGCGAAGACCTGGCCCGCCTGGAAGTGCAGGACAACGGCAAGCCGCTGCCCGAGGCGCAGTGGGATATCGACGACGCCATCGGCTGCTTCGACTACTACGCCGAGCTGGCCGAAGGGCTGAATGACGAGGGCGAACTGGTCGCGCTGCCCGACGAGCGTTTCGCCTGCCGCGTGCTGCGCGAGCCGGTCGGTGTGGCGGGGCAGATCATCCCCTGGAACTACCCGCTGCTGATGGCTTCGTGGAAGGTCGCGCCGGCGCTGGCCGCCGGTTGTACCGCCGTGCTCAAGCCTTCGGAACTGACCCCGCTGACTTCCCTGGAACTGGCCGCTGCCGCCGATGCGGTGGGCTTGCCCAGGGGCGTGCTCAACGTGGTCACCGGCCTGGGCCGTGACGCCGGCTCGCCGCTCTCGGCGCATCCGGGCGTGGACAAGCTGGCCTTCACCGGCAGCGTGCCGACCGGGCGCGCGATCATGCAGGCGGCGGCCCAGGACATCAAGAACGTCAGTCTGGAGCTGGGCGGCAAATCGGCGTTCATCGTCTTCGATGACGCGGATGTCGAGGCAGCCGTGGAGTGGATCCTGTTCGGCATCTTCTGGAACCAGGGCCAGGTGTGCAGCGCCACGTCGCGCCTGCTGGTGCAGGACGGGCTGCATGACCGGCTGATCGAGCGCCTGGTGGAAGAAACCCGCCGCATCACCATCGGCAACGGCCTGGAGCCGGGCGTGCTGCTCGGCCCGCTGGTCAGCGCCGGCCAGCACGCCAAGGTGTTGCAGGCCATCGCAGCCGGCGTGCGCGATGGGGCGAAGCTGGTCACTGGCGGCAAGCGTCCGGCCCATTGCGACAAGGGCTGGTTCGTCGAGCCGACAGTGTTCATCGACGCGCCGCTGGAGAGCGCCGTATGGCGCGAGGAAATCTTCGGCCCGGTCCTCGCCGTGCGCCGCTTCAAGGACGAAGCCGAGGCGCTGCGCCTGGCCAACGACAGCCAGTTCGGCTTGGCAGCGGCGGTGATGTCCGCCGATCCGGCGCGTTGCCAGCGCGTGAGCCGCGGCCTGCGCGCGGGCATCGTCTGGGTCAACTGTTCGCAGCCGACCTTCACCCAGGCGCCTTGGGGTGGCTACAAGCAGAGCGGCCTCGGCCGCGAGCTGGGCGTATGGGGGCTGGACAACTATCTGGAGACCAAGCAGGTCACCGAGTACCTCAGCGACCAGCCGTGGGGTTGGTACATCAAGTGATGTGAGGGGGGCGGCGGATAACCTGTTCCAGGTTATTCGCCCTACGCCGGCATGCCCTTGTAGGGCGCATAACGCGCCAGCGTTATCCGCCGTTGGCGTTGCCTGCGTTGTTGTGCGTGTTTCTGCAGCGCTTCGGCGTAAGCGCGGATTCTGTGTTTCGCCCCCTCGGGCGACCAACTTTGCCAAACGACGGATGGCCGCCCCACGCAAAGTAGGCAAAGGTCTGGCCCCGGACATCCGGTTTTTCGCTTGGGCGAAAAATTCCCTCGTTGAACGGGGCGTTCGGAGTGCGCTGATGTTTCTCTGGAAGGCTTAAGAGCCAAAGCTGGATCGGTGGGGTTTTTCGTAAGACCGAAGGGGACGCCTAGTCCTTGCTCGCGAACCGCACGGCACGGGGCATCAAACGCTCAGCGCCACCCGCCCCTTGCTGCGCAGGTAGAGGCCGTAGATCAGCCCGATCACCAGCCACGCGCTCCCCATGGTCAGCGCATGAATATCCATGCCATCGAGCACCGTCAGCACCACCGCGATGCCCACGATGGGCACAAGCCAGTGGGCGAACCAGCGCCGGCTGCGGCCCTTGATGCCCAGCTTGACCAGCACCGACAGGTGCAGCAGGACGAAGGCGGTGAGCGCGCCGAAGTTGACGAAGGAGGCGAGGGTGTCGATGCGCTCGCGCATCACCAGGGCGATGCCCAGTGACAGCAGGGTCGATAGCACCAGCGCCACATGCGGAGTGCCGTGGCGGCGGTGCAGGCGGGCGAACAGCGTTGGCAGCTGGCGGTCACGGCTCATGGCGAACAGCACACGGGAGACGCCGACCTGCATCGGCAGCGCGTTGGTCAGCCCAACCATCACCGCGATCACCCAGGCCAGCAGCAGGGCGACCCAGGGGCCGATCTGTGCTGCAGTCAGTTCGTAGATGGCTGCCGAGGCGTCCTTGATCGCCACACCCGGCATCAGGTTGCCCAGCACCCAGGTGGTCACCACGAACAGCGTCGCGCAGATGAACAGCACCAGCAGGATGGCGCGGCCGACCAGCCGGCGGTCGTTGTCCTTCACTTCTTCGGCGAGGGTGGAAATGGCATCGAAGCCCAGGAACGACAGCACGCAGATGGACGTGGCGGTGAACACCTTGCCGACATCGAAGGCGCTGTTGTCGAAGAACGGCGCGGCAGTCAGTGTGCCGGCGCCCTTGCCTTGCGCCAGCGCGAACAGCGCCAGCGCCAGCAGGCCGAACATCACCGTGAACTGCAGGACCACCGAAACCATGCTGACGCGCGTAGTGACGGCGACGCCGAACCAGTTGATGCCCAGTGACACCGCCACCAGCAGCACCAGGCACAGCGCGCGGTCGAGGCCCGGAACCAGGATCTGCAGGCCCACCGACATGATCAGGAACACCAGGGCGGGGATCAGCAGGTAATCCAGCAGGATCAGCCAGCCGGCAACGAAGCCCGGAACCTCGCCCAGGCTGTGCCGGGCGAAACCATAGACGGAGCCGGCGCTCTGTACTTCGTTGGACAGCGTGGCGTAGCTCTGCGCGGTGAAGTACATGCAGATCGCGCCCAGCAGGTACGCCAGCGCGATCAGGCCGCCCGAGGCGTTCCAGACGAAGCCGAAGGTGGTCAGTGGCGCCATTGGCGCGATGTAGGCCATGCCATAGGCCACCAGGTCTTTCAGGCCGAGGGTGCGCTTGAGCTGCGCGCCCCCGTGGGGAACTGCAACGCCCATGATCAGGCTCCACTTTTATTGTTGTTGGAAGAAGGGCCCGCCTCGTTGGCGGGCCGCTGGCTCAGCCTGCGAAGGCGGCGTCGCGGTGGACCTCGCGGCCTTCGAGCAGGGTCAGCAGGACCTGGGTCTGACCGATCTCGTAGGGGGAGATGGCATAGAGGTCGCGGTCCAGCAGGATCAGGTCGGCGTACTTGCCCGGTGCAAGGCTGCCGGTACAGTCGTCGCGCCAGGCGGCGTGGGCGGCGTTGATCGTGTAGCCCTTGATCGCATCCGCGATACCGATGCGGTGTTGCGCGGTCTGCACCGGGCTGTCGTTGCCCAGCGCCGGGTTCTGCCGGGTGAGGGCGCACTGGATGATCTGGAACGGATCGAAACCGGTCACCCCCCAGTCGCTGCTGAGCATGCAGGTCACGCCCTGGCGCACGAACTCGCCCAGCGGATAGATGTACTGGCTGCGCTCGGGGCCGATCATGGCTTCGACTATGGCGTCGGCCTCGGGGTTGGGTTGCGCCCACAGTGTCTGGTAGTTGGCCAGCGCGCCGAGCTGGTTGAAGCGCGGGATATCCGCCGGGTCGACCACCTGCAGGTGCGCCAGCTGGTGGCGTGAATCCCACTGGCCGTTACGCTCGCGGGCGACCTCCAGGCCGTTGAGCGCGGCACGCACGGCGCCGTCGCCGATGCTGTGCACGTGGATCTGGAAACCCTCGCGGTCGAAGGCGCTGAAGAACTCGTCGATCTGCTCCTGGCTGAACATCAGCTCGGCATTCCCGCCGGTATCGCTGCGGGGCGCGGCCAGCACCGCCGTGCCGTTCTCCAGCACGCCGTCGAGGAAGAACTTGGCCGAGTGCAGGCGCACCCGGTCGCCTTGGTAAGTGGCGCGCAGGTCCTTGAGTTCGGCCATCTGCTCGGCCAGCGACTTGTGCGCGAAGATCTTCGACGTGGCGCAGACGCGCAGGGTCAGGTCACCGCGATCATGGGAGGCCTGGTAGTTCTTCAGGTAGTTGCGCGCGGCCATGGCGTCGAGCACGCCGGTGATGCCGCGCGCGTTGAAGGCCTTGCTGTAGTGCGCCATGGCCTGCAGGTAGTCGTCGTCGGTATAGCCGGGGGCGATGCGGTTCATCGCCCAGATGGCGTCTTCCACCAGCCAGCCCTTCGGCGTGCCGTCGGCCAGGCGCAGGTATTCGCCGTTATCCGGCTCGACGCTGCCCGGGCGCACGCCGGCCAGTTCGAAGGCGGCGCTGTTGGCCCAGCCGTTGTGGTAGTCGCTGGCGAACATCAGCGCCGGACGGCCGTCGGTGACACTGTCGAGCCGCTCCTTGGTGAGCTGTTCGGGCGTGAAGCGCGCGGAGGAGAAGCCGACGCCGCGAATCCAGGGTTTTTCCGGGTGCGCCTGGGCGAAGGTGCGGATGGTTTCCAGCAGCTCGTCGAGGGTGGTGGCGTCATACAGCGAGGCGTTGTGGTAGAGGTCGGCGGCGCTGAGCTGGAAGTGTACGTGGGTGTCCTGCAGGCCCGGCAGCATCAGCCGGCCGCCGGCGTCGATGCGGCGGGTGGCACTGTTGGCCAGCGCCTCGATCTCGACATTGCTGCCGACGGCGAGGATGCGACCGCGCTGAATGGCGATGGCCTCGGCGCGCGGTTGGCGCTCGTTCATCGTGCGGATGTCGGCGTGGGTGATGATCAGTTCGGCGGCGGTGGACATGGTGACTCCAGGCAAGGCGGAAGGGTTCGAAAGGATCAGGGCCTGACGGGATCGAACGGGGCGTCATCGCGGAGGCTGCGTATCGCCCGGATGACGTTCGTTCGTCCATGCTGGAAACGGCGCTGGGGAGAGAGCAGGGCGGACTTGCCAAGCGCGTCACCGAACGCGGCACGGGGACGCATCAGGACGAGCGCAGGTAAGCGGGCAAGGCAGCTTATTTTCATTTCTGAGTTCAAAATGCGTGACGATGAGGCAGGGTGGCTTTCCATGGGGAAAGGGCCTTTCTCTTGATTCTTGTTGGCGTTGCGCAGAGGCTAAGGGCCTTCCAGGCGGCGAGTAAGCGGCGCCTTGGAATAACACTTGGGAAAATTCGGACTCAATCGTGGACAAGCTCAACAGCCTGCAGCTATTCGTCATCAGCGCCGAGCTCGGCAGCTTCAGCCGCGCCGCCGAGGAGTTGGGCAAGACGCCTTCGGCGGTGGCCAAGTCGGTCGGGCAGTTGGAGCAGGAAGTGGGTGCGCGGCTGTTCGAGCGCACCACCCGCAGCATGGCGCTGACCGAGGCCGGGCAGCTCTATCTGGAAACAGCACGGGAAGTGCTGGAGCGCATGCGCGAGTCCGAGGAGGAAATCGCCCAGCTGCACCACAGCCTCAAGGGGCGCCTGCGCATCAATGGCCCGTTGGCGTTCGGTCGACCCTTCCTCAACGGCGCCTGCGCCAGCTTCATGCGCAAGCACCCGGACATGAGCCTGCAGGTCGACCTGACCGATGCCTACATCGACATGCTTGATGGTCGCTACGACCTTGCCTTGCGCCTGGGACACAGCGACCTGCCGGGGCTGATCGCGCAACCGGTCGGAGAGAGTCGCATCGTGTTCTGCGCCAGCCCCGACTACTTGGAGCGCTGCGGCGTGCCGGAGCGGCCCGAGCAACTGGTGGAGCACGAATGCCTGGTCTATCGCCACCCGGCGCTGGGCGAGAGCTGGCTGATCGAGCGGGCTGGCGAGCGGCTGTTGCTACCGCGCAGCGGGCGCTTGAACAGCGATAACCAGGAATTGCTGCTGGAGGCCTGCCTGGCCGGGCAGGGCGTGCTGCCGTGCCCGGTCTGGAGCGTGCTGCCGTACCTGCGGGACGGGCGGTTGCGGACGATCCTCGATGACTGCCATTTTGACCCCAAGGCCTTGGGGTCGGAGTTGCTGGCGGTGTACCCGAGCACGCGAAGGGCAACGCGCAAGATCATCGCGTTCATCGAGCATCTGCGGGATTACCTGCGGGAGCAGAGGTTGGTGTAAGACGTACAACCGTTCGCGGTGGTACGCCGCTCCATTGTAGGAGCGGGCCATGCCCGCGATCCGCCGGCAGGGCCGGCGCCAGCATTGCAGAGTTGCTTCGGCGTGGGTGTATTGCGCCGCCACGGCGTGCGCGCGGGCTTCTTGTTTCGCCCCCTCGGGCGACCTTCTTTGGCAAACGACGGATGGCCGCCCCACCCAAAGAAGGCAAAGGTCTTGCCCCGGACATCCGGTTTTTCGCTTGGGGCGAAAAATACCCTCGTTGAACGGGGCATTCGGAGTGCTCGGATGTTTCGCTGGAAGACTTAAGAGCCAAAGCCGGTCGCTGCGTATTTGTAGGATGGGTGGAGCGCAGCGATACCCATGCTGTCGGTGTGAGGCATTGATGGGTATCGCTGCGCTCCACGCCATCCTACGTTGAGCCGCTGTCAGACCAACCCCTTCCCCTGCAGATGCTCGCGCAGGCAGTCGATGAACACCCGCACCTTGCGCGTGCTGCGGCGGTGCGGCAGGTAGAGCACATGCACCCAGGGTCCGAAGGCGCTCTGGTCGCGCCAGCAGTCGGGGAGCTGTTCCACCAGTTCGCCGCTTTCCAGGTAGGGCAGTGCGCTCCATTGCGGGAGGAACTGCAGCCCCTGGCCATCGAGCAGGCAGGAGAGCAGGAAGTCGTAGTTGTCGCTGGCGATGCGCGGCACCGGCTGGCGGATGCGGATGCGTTCCCCGTCCTTCTGCACCCACCAGAAATTCCGGTTCAGCAGCGGGTGACGGAAGATCAGCCAGTCGTGCTGTTCGTAGTTCTCCAGCGTCACGTCCAGGCCCTTTTCCGCGAGGTATTTGGGGCTGGCGCAGAGCATCAGGCGGTTTTCGAGCAGCGGCTGGGCGATCACGTCCGGCAGGTCGATGGGGCCGTCGCGCAGGGCGATGTCGTAGCCGCCTTCCACCAGGTCGACGAACTCGTCCAGCAGGTCTACTTCCAGGCGCACCTGCGGGTGCTCGCGCAGGAAGCGGCAGCACACCGCATTGAAAAAGGCCGGGGCGAAGGAGGGCGGTGAGACGATACGCAGGCTGCCGCGCAGCTCGGTCTGCAACTGCTCGACTTCCTCGCTGGCACGCTGCAACTGCATCAGCGCCGAGCGCGCGCCTTCCAGGTAGATGTGCCCGGCCTCGGTCAGCGCCATGCGCCTTGTGGTGCGCTCGAACAGGCGCTGGCCCAGGTCGGCCTCCAGCTGCGCCACGCCTTTGGTGATCGCTGATGGCGTCTTGCCCAGCTGTTCGGCGGCGCGACTAAAGCCGCCGTGGTCAGCCGTGGCGACGAACATGGTGAGCGCAGTCATCTTGTCCAAGGATTGCTTCCTGATAGGAATAAAAGTTGTGCGGGAAGTCAGTGTTAAAGCCACCGGGGCTTTTGCTTAACCTTCGTCACAGATCAACAATAACGAAGGCTCTGCGATGAAACTACTGATTCCGGCGCTGGTGTCGGCGGCTTGCGCTTTTTCCTCGATGGAAACTATGGCCGCCGCCGACCTCATCTTCCACGGCGGCAAGGTCTACACCGCCGAACCCGGCCAGGCGCTGCAACAGGCGGTGGCGGTGGAGAACGGTCGCATCCTCGCCGTCGGCTCCGACGCGCAGATCCTCAAGCTGCAGCAACCGGCGACCCAGGTCATCGACCTGCACGGTCAGGTGCTGATGCCCGGCTTCATCGACGCCCACACCCACCTGGTCAAGGGCGGCCTGCAGATGCTCCAGGCCAACCTGGACAACCAGGACCTGCCGCTCGCCGAGTTCGAGAGCAAGCTGCGTCAGTGGCGCGACGACGGCCGTGCGCGGCGTGGCCCGTTCCTCTATGTCGGTGGTGTGCCCACGGCGTATTGGGACGAGCTCGGCGAGTTGCAGCAGCGCTTCAACCAGGGCGAATGGGCGAAGCAGCCGATCCTCCTGGCCGGCGGTGACTATCACACCGGCTGGGCCAACCAGGCGCTGCTCGATCTCGCCGGGATAGACGCCGCCAAGGTCAAGTCGCTGAAGGGCGAGGAGCAGGCCACCATCGGCCACGACGCCGACGGCAAGCCCAACGGCTTCCTGGTGGATGCCGGCCTCTACCCGGTGCAGGCACTGCTGCCGCTGGCCAGCAACGACGAGCTGCTCAAGGCCCTGAAGGGCGCGCAGAGCTATTACCACGAACTGGGCATCACCGCCTGGATGGAACCCCTGGCCAACGAGAACCCCGGCGGCGACATCCACAACGATTCCGTCGGCGTACTGCCGGCCTACAGGATGCTGGCGCAAGAGGGCGGGCTGACCGCGCACGTCGCGGCCCTGCTGATGGCCGACTCCAAGGCGACCCCCGCCGACCTCGACGAGCTGGACAAGGTACGCCAGCAGTTCATCGGCGTGGACAACCTGACCCTGCCGGGCATCAAGATCTTCGCCGACGGAGTGGCCGAAGTGCCGGCGCAGAGTGCGGCCATGCTGGAGCCCTACAGCAACTCGAAGAAGTACGGCGAACTGCTGATCGACCCCAAGCACTTCGGTGAGCTGGTCAGCGCGGCCGACGCCCGTGGCTGGCTGGTGCACATCCACGCCATCGGCGACCGCGCGGTACGTGAATCGCTCAACGGCATCGAGCAGGCGCGCAAGGATCGCCACAGCGGCATCCCGCATTCGATCACCCACCTGCAGATGGTCAACCCCAGGGACTTCCCGCGCTTCAAGGCGCTCGACGTGATCGCCGCCATGCAGCTGTACTGGGCCGCCGCCGACGAGAACAGCGTCGACCTGGTCAAGCCCTACGTCAGTGCCATGGCCTTCCTGCACATGTACCCGGCGCGCTCGCTGCTGAAGAACGGCGCGACCCTTTCCGGCGCCAGCGACTGGCCGATCACCACGCCTGATCCCTGGAAGGCCATCTACCAGGCGATCCAGCGCGTCGGCCCGAAGGGCGTGCTCAATGCCGCCGAGGATATCGACCGGCAGACCATGTTCCAGGCCTACACCCTCAATGCCGCGCGCACCATGCGCCTGGAACAGAGCATCGGTTCGCTCAAGCCGGGCAAGCAGGCCGACCTGATCCTGCTCGACCGCGACGTGTTCACGGTCAAGCCCGAAGCACTGCGCGACACGCGGGTGCTCAAGACCTGGTTCGCCGGCCGCGAAGTCTATAGTCGTCCAGGCGATAAACTCTGATCCAACCGGAGCGCCCCGCGCTCCGGCCCGTTTAAAAAGCAATTGCAGGAGCCTTGCCGTGATTCTTCACACCTTCACCACCGACATCCGCGACCCGCTGCAGCGTGGCCGGCAGATCGGCGAAACCTTCGCCGAACAGATCCGCCAGACCGTGGCGCTGTACCTGGACTTCTTCCCGCGCGTCGGCGTGGAGTTGGACAAGGCGCGCGCCATCGGCGAAGCCAGCCTCGCGGCGCTGGCCGACTGGTGCCCGGCCCTGGCCAGGGAAGTCGAAGGCCTGGCGCTGGGCGTGTCCTTGCCGCTGTGGCAGCTGGCGGCGCTGAATGCGCGCACCGAAATTCTCGCGGTGATGCCCGAGCAGCCGGTGGAAGGCGAGTGCTCCACCTCCGTCCATGCCCCGGCTGGCGCTGCTGCCCCGCGCAGCCTGCAGACCTGGGACTGGCACGACAGCCTGGTGCCCCACGCCCTGCTGCTGGGCTTCACCGGTAGCACCGGCCTGACCGCCAAGCTGTTCACCGAGTTCGGCATGCTCGGCAAGATCGGCGTGAACAGCGCAGGGCTTGGCGTGCACTTCAACATCCTGCACCACGCCAGTGACGACGGCAGCGCCGGCGTGCCGGTGCATGCCATCGCCCGCCGCGTGCTGGAAGAAGCCACCAGCGTTACCGAGGCCATCGACATGGCGCGCTCGGCGCGGGTCAGTGCGTCCACCGTGCTGACCGTCTTCACCCGCAATGATGTCCGGGCCCGTGCCGCCAGCATCGAGATGAGCCCGGCGCACACCGCCGTGGTGGTGCCGCGCGAGGATGGCTGGCTGCTGCACACCAACCACTTCCTCGACGGCGAACTGAGCTGGGGTGAGCGCACGGCCGACGTGTCCACCACCTACGCGCGCCTGGAGCACCTCAAGGCCGGCACTGCCGGCATGACTGGCAAGGCCCTGCGCGAGCGCGCCGATGCCTTCTGCGGCGCCGACGGCGACCAGGCGGTGGTGTGCTTCCACCCGGACATGTCCGAGCCGGACACCGAACGCTGGGAAACCTTGCTGAGCATCGGCCTGGATACCACTGGCTGCGCGCTGGAGTACGTGGCCGGCACGCCGAAGAAGCTGGCGGATGAGGGGTTCCTGCGGTTCTGACGCTCTTCCTCCCGTCGTAGGGCGCATAACGCGCCAGCGTTATCCGCCGCCAAGCTACGGCGGATAACCCGTTCCGGATTGTGCGCCCTGCGTATCACCACTTGCCAAACCAACGCCCCGTGACGGCCCGCCGGCCGCCGCGCGGGTTTCGTGTTGCCACAAAAACAAGAGTGAACCGTCATGATCGACCACACGCCCGCAGCTCCCGGCCCGCGCTCGGCCTTTCGCACCTTCTGCGTCTCCGGCATGGGCACCGCGCTGGAGTTCTACGATTTCGTCATCTACGGCTACGCCGCCGCACTGATCTTCCCGCAACTGTTCTTCCCCGGCATGGATCGCCTGACCGCCGTGCTGGTCGCCTTCGCGGCGTTCGGCGCCGGCTTCTTCGCCCGCCCGCTGGGCGGCGTGGTGTTCGGCCACCTGGGGGACCGCTACGGTCGGCAGAAGGCGCTGGTCGCCACCCTCGTGCTGATGGGCCTGAGCACCCTGCTGATCGGCTTCCTGCCGACCCACGCCAGCATCGGCGCGGCCGCGCCCGTCCTGCTGGTGCTGCTGCGCCTGGTGCAGGGTTTCGCCGCCGGCGGCGAGTGGGGCGGGGCAGCGCTGTTCGGCATCGAGGTCGCGCCCAAGGGGCGTCGTGGCCTGTGGGGCAGCTTCACGAGCATCGGCATCGGCATCGGCGGCATCCTCGGTTCGGCGGTGTTCGCCATCGTCAGCTTCGCCTTCGACGACGACCTCAGCGGCATCGCCTGGCGCATCCCGTTCTGGCTCGGCGGCCTGCTGGTGCTGGTCGGCCTCTATGCGCGCCTGCAGAACACCGCGCCGCAGCCCAAGGCCGCGCCGCAAGCCGAGGCGCGCATGCCGCTGATGGAAGCTTTCCGCCGTCGCCCGCGCGAGCTGCTGCTGTGCATCGGCATCGCCTTCGGCTACGTCACCATTGCCTATATCGGCAGTACCTTCTTCCTCGCCTACGCGACCGACATCGGCTACAGCAGCAGCCATGCCTTGCTGTTCGACTTCTCGCTGTCGGTGGCCATCGTCGCCTCCGCGCCGTTCTTCGGGCACCTGTCGGACCGCTTCGGCCGCCGCGCGGTGATGATCTTCGGCGCGGCCATCATGGCGCTCGGGCTGTTCGCCTTCTTCCCGCTGATCGGCCTGCACAACCTGCCGCTGGCGCTGCTGGCCTATGTCGCCGTGGGCTTCTTCATGGGCGCGACCCAGGGGCCGATCCCGGCCTTCCTCGCCGAGCAGTTCCCGCGGGAAATGCGCTACTCGGGCATCTCGTTCAGCTACCAGATCGGCGCGGCACTGGGCGGCGGCACGGCGTCGAGCATCGCCACCGCCATCCTCATCGCCACCGGGCGCAACCCGTTCGGCGTGGCGCTCTACGGCGCGGCGGCGCTCTTGTTGGTGGCGGTGTGCTCCTGGCTGCTGCGGGAAACCTCGCGCCTGCCCATGGAAGTGATCGACCGCGACGACGCCGCGCCAGACGCCGTCCCGGTGCAGGCGGTCAACTGACCGCGCGTGCCCTGGTGCCCGGCACGAGGCCGAGCACCAGGGCGCAGCCGAGCAGGATGATCAGCGCGCCCACGCCCTGCATCAGCGACAGGCTTTCGCCCAGCACCAGTGCACCCACCAGCACGGCGACCACGGTGACGACGAATTCCACGCTGATGGTTTTCGTGGCGCCGATACGCGCGACGAGCTGGAAGTACACGACGTAGTTCACCGCGCTGAGCACGCAGCCGCAGAGGAGCAGGAAGAGGAAGTCGACGGGCTGTGGCGTGCCCGGCACCGGCACCCAGATCAACAGCGGCAGGGTTATCAGCCCGCCGATTCCGAAGGCGCCGCAGGTCACTTCCCAGGGCCCGGCGGTGCGCAGTTTCAGGCTGGCGTAGTTGCTGCCGAAGGCCGCGCACACCGCGCCGAACACCGAGGCTGCGCTGCCGAGGATGAATTCGTGGGTGATTGGCACCGCCGGGAAGCCCACCAGCAGCACCATCCCGCAGAAGCCCAGCACCAGCCCGCCCAGTCCGCTCCAGGTGATGCGCTCAAGGCCCCAGAGGCGGCCGATGAGCATGGAGAACAGCGGAATGCCGGCGACGAAGATCGCCGCCATGGCCGTGCCGATGCGCGGGGTGGCGTAGGTCATGCCGATCAGCTGGCCGGCCACCGTGGTGGCGCCGACCACGCAGAGTGGCTTCCACAGCCCTTCGAAATTCAGCCGGCGCCCGGATAGTTTGGCCACCGCGAACAACGTGAAGCTGGCGATCAGCGCGCGGAAGCTGACAGCGCCAACCCAGCCGAACCCGGCGATGGCCTTGAGCAGCACGAGAAAGGACAGCCCCCAGCCGATCGCAAGGAACAGATAGGCGGCAAGGTCGCGCGGTTGCATACGACTCCGGTGGCACAAGGCAGAAGAGGGCCACCGAAAAGCGGCGGCGAATGCGTCCATCTTGCCGGGCGCCCGTGGCGCTTGGGAAGGCGGCGCAGCGACGTTTTTCCATCTGTCAGCGGCGCCTTTCAGTTGCCTGCATTGCTACCTGGCACGGCAGTGCTTGGGCGAAACAGTCTCCGCTAGGAGTTGTCCGCCCGCCTGTTCGCCAGGGCCTGCGGATTCGCCACGTTCTTCGGTGCTCCGCCGAAGAACGCCACCACGTTGTCGAAGGCATCGCCGAAGTACAGCTCGTAGCCGTTCTTCTCCACGTATCCCAGGTGTGGGGTGCAGAGCGCGCGGGGATGTTTCAGCAAGTCGTTGTCGGCGGCGAGCAGCGGCTCCTGCTCGAAGACGTCCACGGCCGCGTAGCCAGGCCGACCGGCGTCCAGGGCCTGCAACAGCGCGCCGGGGGCGATGAGCTCGGCGCGGCTGATGTTCACCAGCAGGGCGCTGGGCTTCATGCCCGCGAGGTCCGCGAAGGTGACGCCATGGCGAGTGCTTTCGGACAGGCGCAGGTTGAGGCTGAGGATATCCGCCTCGGCGAAGAAGGCCGCGCGCGAAGCCGCCGCCTGATGACCGTCGGCGATGGCGGCGGCCCGGCTGTTGTCGCTGCCCCAGACCAGCACCGGCATGTCGAACGCCTGGGCATAGCGCGCCAGACGCTGGCCGATCTTGCCGTAGCCCCAGATGCCCAGCGTCTGCCCGGCCAGTGCGTGGCCCAGGTTGACCTGCCATTGCCCGGCCTTGAACGCTTCGATGGCCGGGACGAGTTGCCGGCGCGCCGTGAGAATGAGCGCCCAGGCCAGTTCCGCAGGCGCCACGGGCGAGCCCCGTCCCTCGGTCACCACGATGCCGCGCTCGGTGCAGGCGTCCAGGTCGAGGTGGCCGGACACCTTGCCGGTCTGGCTGATCAGCTTGAGCCTGGGCAGCCTGTCGAGCAGCGCTGCGTCGATGCGGGTGCGCTCGCGGGTGAGTACCAGCGCGTCGGCCTCGGCGAAGCGTGCAGCCAGCTCGTCCGCCGAAGCGGGGCCCAGGTCATGCAGCACGCGCACGTCGTGCCCGGCCAGTTGGCTGTAGCAGTCCAGCGTGCGGATCACGTCCTGGTAGTCATCGGGGATGACGATGTTCATGGGGAGTCCGCCTCTGCGGTCGTTTGGATTACCGCAGGACGATATCCGATCTTCAGAAGGCTTTCGATCCAGAGTGGAGCTTCAGCATTCCTGATGCCTGAACGGCCAACAAGTCGTGCAAGGCATCGCCCAGCTACTCGCAGGCCAGAAACAGCCCGCACAAGGGCGGGCTGAAAACTGTGGCAGGTTCGTGCGTGGCCTCAGCGTGACGCGCGGGCTTCCGCCTCCAGCAGCCTGGCCGCGTCGCCCACACGCATCCATACGCCGCCCTGCCATTCCAGCATGGCCAGCGAATGGTCCTGCACCCTGCGCTGTAAATAGCGCGGGCCGTTGCCTTGCTGCAGCTGCGAATCCCGCAGCACCGGCACCACCTCGTTGCTCAGCCACTGCCGCAGGTTGCGGTTTTCCGGGTGGAAGAAATAGAGCAACAGCAGCGTATACAGGCCGCTTTCGCTGACCAGCAATTCGTCCTCGCGGCAGCCCGCCAACTGCTCCCAGCGGTACTGGTCCGGGTCGAGCTTGCGCGGCACGCGGGCGCTGAAGTGGGTGTTGGTCAGGCGCGCCAGGTCGCGGGCGACGAACCAGGCCTGGTGGTCGATCATCAGCGCGCGCAGGGTGCGGTCGAAGCGGTGGAAGGTCTGGGCAATCAGGCCCGGGTTGGCCGGGAATTCGATCCTTGGGGTCATGGCGTTCTCCTTGCTCAGGGCAGGAAGTACAGCGAGAAAACCGCCCCCGAAAGGGAAGGGAGGCGGACCGTGCAAGGGTGGAAAACCGGTGGATTACCCCAAAGACCGGCCGGGCCGAAGCCCGCCTCACACGGCCCGCCATAGACAGCCAGAGCTATCCCGGTCTGGTAAGGGACCGGGCTAACTCTGCTATGGCAAAGGAGTAATCCAAACAGGTTTCCACACCTGACCACGGCTGTTCCGTGGCGGGAGAAACGCTAAGCAGAGGCTTTGTAGGACCGCAATGCCGATGGCGAGTCAGGAACTTCCCGGAAGCCAGCGCTGCGCCGGAAGGATACTTCGCGGCGTAGGAGACAGGTTCAGGAAAGGTGGGAGAGGGTGACAGTCCAGGTGGTTCGCGTATGTAGGCTGGTTCGCCACGACTGGAAGGAAGGCGGATAACACGGCGGGTCATTCGTCCTACAGCTGGAGTGGGCCACTACAGACGGCCGCTCAGCCCCGGCTGGCGCCGCGCACGCTCTGCCTCGAACGGGTGACGCTGGTTGCAGCCTATCGCGCCAAGGTTGCGTGACAGCAGGGGGAACACCGTAGGGGTATCTGGTCATACGCCCGCTTCCGGCCGATTGGTGCCTGTGATGTGGGGCAGTTGCCGACCCATAGCGGACACCTGGCACTGCAATTCGAGCCACTAAGACCTGCACTTCATTTGTAGCGATTTTGACGCCTTGCGCTACATTTCGCTTACAAGCGCCAGCCGGCAGGTGGTCACGACGATATAGGGAGTACGGCGTGCAGCCGAGGCAACGAAACTGCCACGGATGTAACTGCAACAAGGAGGTTCTTCATGCTCCCGCCATTTACGCGGCATTCCCTGCCTGCCTATGCCCGATCCGCTCTGGGCGTCGCCATAGCCAATGCTTTCACCCTGGTGATGCTGCCGGAGACAGCCCATGCGGTCTGTGGGCAGCAAAGCGGCACCTACACGACAACCCAGACCTGTACTCCGGCTAGCGGAATCGCGGCTGACATCACCACGCTGACCGGCACCCAGGTGACCACGGCTGCAGGAAACTCCCTGCTTGCCCGCGCCGCCAACGCGAACACCAGCATCCTGCTCAACGGCACTAAAGTTCAGAGCACACCGTTGACTGCGGTCAGTGCAGTACAGGCTCAGATCACGGGTGGAATCTTGGGGACTGGGGAAGCACTCATCAACTTCCAGAGCGGGAGCAATCTCATCCAGTCAGGAGGCAGCGGCCTGGACGCTGTCGCCATCCTCAACACTAACACTGGTTCATCGACAGTCCTGATTGGCGCCGGCACTGAGGTGAACATCAATAACCGCTCAGTTGGCAGCGAGCGCGATGGTATTGATGTGAGCGCTTCCGGGGGCGGGGACATCGTGTTCCAGCATGCCGGCACTGGGAGCATCCTCACTTACGGCGGAAACAACATCTGGCTGAAGGCAGTTTCCAGTGGGAACGTGAATGCCACGGTGGGTTCTGGCGTCAGCCTTACCGTTGACAACAACGACCCGCTATCGGGAGGCGATCCAAACATCGACGACGAAAACGACCCTCAGGCCGGAACCGGCAACCATGCTGGGGTGCACACCCGCGCCGTCAATGGCGACACGACCGTGAGTAACGCCGCGACCATTCGCGGTATGGGTCAGAACGCTTTCGGCATCTTCACAGAGGGTGGTGCGGGTACGACCAACCTCGCCAATACCGGAAGCATTACCACCGACGGGCTGAACGGCTTCGGCATCCGCTCCATCTCCACCACTGGCAGCATCCATATCGTCAACAGCGGCGATATCACCACCACCGGTAATAACGGCCACGCCATTTACGTTACTGACAATCCTGGTGCGACGGGCGATATCAGCATCCAGAACGACGGCGATCTGGTAGTGGGGAACGACACCGACGCGATTGGTTCACGGGGTATTTACGCCATCAAGCGCGGCACCGGCAGCTTTACCCTGACCGGGAGTGGCAACATCACGGTCAAGAACGGTTCAGTGTCGACTCGAGCAAACGGTATCACCATCACAAGCGCCCAGGACGGCCTGGTGAACTACAGCGGTGAAATCATCACGAGCGGGCCGGGGGCGAGCGCTATTCGCCTGGAATCCATCGATGGCGATGTGACGGTGATCTACACGGGCAAGAAGCTCGAAACACTCAGCACTAACGCTCATGGCATTTACGCAACTGCGCTGCAGGGCAAGGCAACGGTCAGCTCCACCGGCACCATCACCACCCACTCTGAAGGTTCGGGCGGCGTAGGTTCGGGTATTGATGCGTATGGGTTACGCGCAGAGAGCGGTTTCCAGGATGCCAGCGTCACCTACACCGGCACCAAGATCGATGTAAACGGCCAAGGTGCTGCCATCCTTGCCAATACCACCTACAAGACGGGAACAGGCGTCGGCGCTGCCACAGTGGACAACAGCGGGGAGCTGGTCGCCAGAGGCGATAAACAGCGCGGCATACGAACAATAACTGCGACCGGCGACCAGACGGTCATCAACCGTGGGGCGATTACCACCCTGGGAGATACGAACAGCCAGGGGATTCTGGCTCAGGCCTCCGGCGCGGCCACTATCCGCGTGGAGAACAGCGGCAATATCACGACCCATGGGAGCATTGCGTCAGGTATCGATGCGCTCTCGGTCGGTGGATCGGCAAGCGTCACCAACAGCGCGGCGATCCTTGGAGGTTGGGGCCAGAGCACGGGTGTGTCTTTGGCCGGCGAGACCCAGGCGCTGACCAATACCGGCTCCATCGGCGCCCTCAGCGACCGCGCGGTGCTGGGGGATGCCAACGGCCCGGATGCCACCGTAACCATTGATAACGGCGGATCAATCGTCGGCGCAATCAACGCTGCTACTTCTCAGGTAAGCCTCGACAACCAGGGTTCCTGGACGCTGCGCAACTATGCCGACAGCAATGGAGATGGTGTCCGGGACACTTGGGGGGTGGCGGTCAACAACCTCGGAACCGCTGCAGGCAACAGCATCGACAACAGCGGCACCTTGACCTTGGCCGCCCAGCCGAGCAGCGGCATTCTGACCTTCGACACCACGGGTGCTTATCTGCCGCTTGGGCAGAGTGCGAACTCCCCAGTGCTGGGTGGCGCGGTACAAGGCCAGTTGCTGGGCGTAGGAACCTTCACCAACAGTGGCCTGATTGACCTCACCGGGGGTAGTCATGCGGTGGGCAACGTATTGCTCATCAGCAACGCCCAGGTCGCCGGCAGCGCCGGAACCGGTGTGTTTGTATCCAACGGAGGGCGCCTGTTGCTCAACAGCGAGCTCAACGAGGGCGGCCCGAACAGTCATTCGGACATGCTGGTGGTGGATTCCACCGCCACAGGTAGCGGAGGCTCCACCGGGCTGCTGGTTAGGAATGTCGGTGGACAGGGGGCCCTTACCGAGGGCAACGGTATCGCTGTGGTGAACCTGCTGGACACGGCAGTGGCTGCCAGTGACGCCAATGCGTTCAGCCTGGCCCGCCGGGTCGTAGCCGGGCCCTACGAGTACCAGCTCTATCGTGGCGCGCCAGATGGTTCGGGCACCCAGACCTGGTACCTGCGCTCGGACATCGAGCCGACCCCGCCGACGCCACCCGATCCGCCCACTCCGCCGGAACCTCCGACTCCACCTGCGCCACCTGAGCCGCGCACGCCGAACTTCCGTCCCGAAGTCTCGCTGTACGGGGCGTTGCCGGCGCTGGCCCTTGTCTATGGCCGCACCATGGTCGATACCCTGCACGAGCGAGTGGGAGAGGAGCGTCCGACGGCCTGGCAGGAGCCCCCGGCGGAAGACGAGGCGACCTGGGGGCCGTCGCTGGGTTGGGGCCGGGTGATCTACCGCAGCGGCAAGCAGGATGGCGACCGCAAGGACGCCGTGGGTAATACCCCCGAATACAACTACGACTTGACCGCCTTCCAGGTGGGCGCCGACCTGTACCGCAAGGAGCGGGCCGATGGCAGCCATGACCAGGCGGGCTTCTCGCTGGGCATCGGCAGCATGGATGCCGGCGTCAGCCACTACACCGGCCGCAACGCCGGCGATGACACGCTGCGCGCATACAGCCTGGGTGGCTACTGGACGCACTTCGGCCCGGAAGGCTGGTATCTGGATGGCGTCCTGCAGGTCAGTCGCTACGACATCGAAGCGCGCCCCAACGAGCTTGCCAAGCTGGAGACCAGGGGCTGGGGCTACACCGGATCGCTGGAGGGCGGATACCCCTACGAGGCGGACAAGGATCTGTGGATCGAGCCCCAGGCCCAGGTGATCTACAGCTACGTCGATCTCGATGACAGCGATGATGTCGGTGCCGACGTGCGCTTCCGGGATGTCGAATCGCTGATCGGCCGCCTCGGCGTGCGCATTGCCAAGGACTGGGAGACGGAAGGTAGCGACAAGAGTCGTCGTCGCACGCAGGGCTGGGTTCGCCCTAGTGTCTGGCATGAATTCAAGGGGCAGCCCAAGACCGAGTTCTCCTCGCAGTCCGGCTACATCCCGTTCGAGGCGGATATTGATGGCACATGGTGGGAAGCGAACCTCGGCATAGATCACCAGGCCAGCGAGAAAGTGACCTTCACCGTCTCTGCCGGCTACCGCGAGGCCTTTGACGGCGACAGCCATGGGTACGACGCCATGGTCGGATTCAAGTATCTGTTCTAGAGACGTATAGCGGGCCGTCAGGCGCAGGTTTGACGGCTAAGGCTCTCCACTCAGCTTATTCAGTGTCCGCTACTGGCCGTTTCTGCCTCTGGCGAGAGACCGCTACCGACCCATGGCGGACGCTCATTTGCCCTGTCCGGCGGCAAGTAGAACGGCCGATGCAATCAGGTTGGATGTTCAGTGTTGCGCTGAAATTCGAATCCGTGCTGAATGGCTTCGCTTCAAGGGTGGCAGTCGCCCGTCTGCTGGATCTGCTATCAATGGAGCCTGGCTCAGGCTGACCTGATCCTGCCCCCTAACGCGGAGACACCCATGCCACATGTCATTATCAAAATGCTCGAAGGCCGAAGTGAGGCCCTCAAGGTCGAGCTGACAGAAGAAATCGCGAATGCATTGAAGTCGGTCGTCGGGTGCGGGGACGAATCGATATCCGTAGCCATTGAGGATGTGGCGCCTGCGGACTGGAAACGGACGGTTTACGACACCGATATCCTCGGTGCAGGCGACAACCTCTACAAGAAGCCAGGTTACAAGCCCTGAGCTTGGTATCCGCGCGGCCTCGACCCTGCCCAGGCTTCTTGCCTATTCTCGCGGTGCTGCCGCGTCGGCGTGGCCGCGCAAGGACTTGAGGTCCAGCCTGGGCGCGATGCCAAACAGACGACTGTACTCGCGGCTGAACTGGGAGGGGCTTTCATACCCGACCGAGAAGGCCGCCCGTGACACATCCAGGTGCTCATTGAGCATCAGCCGACGAGCCTCGTTCAGGCGCAACCACTTCTGGTATTGCAGCGGGCTCATGGCGGTCAGCTGGCGGAAGTGGTGATGGAAGGTCGGCGGGCTCATTTGAACCCTTGCCGCCAGCTCTTCGATCCGCAGAGGCAAGTGGAAGTTCTGCTTCAGCCAGTCGACGGCCTTGGCGATCCGGTATCCCTGGCTATCCACCGAGGCGATTTGCCGCAAACGCGCTGCCTGGTCGCTTCGCAGCAGGCGGAAGTGGATCTCGCGCTGGATCAGCGGGGCCAGCACGGGAATCGCATCGGGGTCGTCCAGCAAGTCCACCAGACGTCCGAACGAGGAGAGCAGGCCTGGGCTCATGGTGCCGATCCCCACCCCTCTGCTGACAGCCCGCTCGCGGGTCAGTGGCAGGCCGCCCTGGGCGATGAGTTCGGCCAGGATGCGAAGGTCGAGCTTCAGCACCAGTCCTACGCAAGGGGCTTCCTCGCTGGCTTGCAGCACTTCCGAATTGGCCGGCAGATCCAGCGAGGTGACGAGAAAGCGCGATGGGTCATAGGCATATCCCTCAGCGCCCACCCAGAGCTGTTTCTCGCCCTGGGCGACGAGGACGATGCTGGGCTCGACCATGCAGATGCACGGCGGTGACGGGCTGTTGCGGCGGAACAGGCTGAGCCCGGCGATTGCAGTGGAAACGTCGCTCGGTTCGGCGATGCGCGCGGCAATGGCCTGTGCCATCGACTGGGCTGGATGCGGGGTGAGATCGGTCATGCTGTTCGGGTCTGGCACCTGTTTCGCTAGAAGCTACCGCGAGCTTCGGCTCGCTTTCCATCAAAAAGCTGCACGCCCAGAGGATCAGGCAAGTAATCCAGTGGATTGCGCTACTGATTCAGCCGCGCTTGCCCGGACAATGGCCTCCACGAATTGAAGGAGGGCCATTCCCATGCAAGTCAACGCTTATGGTGCCCACGCGGGCAATCAACCCCTTGAGCCGCTGCGTATCAACCGACGTGCTCCGAATGCCCACGACGTGCAGATCGAGATTGCTTTCTGTGGCATCTGCCACTCGGACCTGCACCAGGTGCGCTCCGAGTGGGAGGGTACGCAGTACCCTTGCGTACCGGGCCATGAGATCGTCGGACGGGTGACCCAGGTCGGCGCGCATGTCTCTGCCTTCAAGCCGGGCGATCTGGTCGGTGTCGGCTGCATTGTCGACAGCTGCCAGCACTGCGAAGACTGCGATGCCGGCCTGGAGAACTATTGCGATGGCATGATCGGCACCTACAACTTCCCGACGCCGGACGCGCCGGGCTGGACGCTGGGTGGCTACTCCCAGGCGATTGTCGTGCACGAGCGCTATGTTCTGCGCATCGGCCACCCCGAGGAGCAATTGGCCGCGGTCGCGCCGCTGCTGTGTGCGGGCATCACCACCTACTCTCCGTTGCGCCACTGGAATGCCGGCCCCGGCAAGAAGGTCGGTGTGGTTGGCATCGGCGGCCTTGGTCATATGGGGATCAAGCTGGCCCATGCCATGGGAGCTCATGTGGTGGCCTTCACCACGTCCGAGAACAAGCGCGAAGCCGCTCTGCAACTGGGTGCCGACGAGGTGGTGGTCTCCCGCGACGCCAGTCAGATGGCGGTCCATGCCAAGAGCTTCGACTTCATCCTCAACACCGTGGCGGCGCCCCATGACCTGGATGCCTTCCTGGTCATGCTCAAGCGCGACGGAGCCATGACGCTGGTGGGTGCGCCGGCATCGCCGCATACCTCGCCGAACGTCTTCAACCTGATCATGAAGCGCCGCACGCTGGCTGGCTCGATGATCGGCGGCATTGCGGAAACCCAGGAGATGCTCGATTTCTGCGCAGAGCACGGCATCGTTGCCGATATCGAACTGGTGCGCGCCGAGCAGATCAACGAAGCGTACGAGCGCATGCTGCGCGGCGAGGTCAAGTACCGCTTCGTGATCGATAACGCCAGCCTCGCCGGCTGAGGGGCGCTGCCGATGACGTCTTCTTCCCGCCCAGCCGCCGCGGAACAGGGTTCCTGGGGCGCGGTGCTCGCCATGTCGATGGCGGCCTTCGCCCTGGTTGCCTCCGAGTTCATGCCGGTGAGCCTGCTGACGCCCATCGCCGCCGACCTGGGGGTCTCCGAAGGTCAGGCAGGGCAGGGCATCTCGGTCTCCGGGTTGTTCGCCTTGCTCACCAGTCTGATGATTGCCGCAGTCGCGGCGCGGGTCAGCCGCAAGCCGCTGCTGATTGCACTGACCTTGCTGATGGTGCTGTCAGGTGCGTTGGTGGCTTTCGCCCCGAATTACGCGTGGTTCATGGCCGGGCGTGCGCTGATCGGCATCGCCATCGGTGGCTTCTGGTCGTTGTCAGCCGCTACCGCGATGCGCCTGGTGCCACAGGACCAGGTGTCGCGCGCGCTGGCCATCGTCAATGGCGGAAACGCCCTGGCCACGGTGATCGCCGCGCCCCTGGGCAGCTACCTTGGCGCGCTGATCGGCTGGCGCGGTGCTTTCTTCTGCGTCGTTCCGGTGGCCGTGGCCGCCGCGCTCTGGCTATGGATGAGCCTGCCGGCGCTTCGCATCGAGTCCCGTGCCGCCAGCAGCAATGTCTTTCGTCTGTTGCGCCGGGGCCCGGTGGCCTGGGGCATGCTCGCCGTCAGCGTTTTCTTCATGGGCCAGTTCATGTTGTTCACCTACCTGCGCCCGTTCCTCGAGACGGTTACCCAGGTCAGCCCTTCGGGTCTGTCGCTCACGCTTCTGGTGCTGGGGGTGGCCGGGCTGGCCGGAACCTTCCTGATCGAGGCATTCCTCAAGAGCGGGCTCTACCGAACGCTGATGCTTATCCCGCTGCTGATGGCGCTGCTGGCGCTCGCGCTGATCGGCGTCGGAGCTTCCTCGGTGGCCACCGGCGCGCTGCTGGGGCTCTGGGGCCTGGTTGCGACGGCCGCGCCGGTAGGCTGGTGGACCTGGCTGGCTCGCAGTCTGCCGGATGACGCAGAGGCAGGTGGCGGCCTGATGGTGGCTATCGTTCAGCTGGCCATCGCGCTGGGGGCCACCGTGGGCGGGGTGGTCTTCGATCTGCAAGGCTATCGGGCAACCTTCGAACTCAGCGCTTTCGTGCTGTTGCTGGCTGCTGGGTTCGCGTTCATGGCCTCACGGGAGAGCACATCCGGTTGCGCGTCGGCTTCCCCGAGCGGGTGCTGAGCGGGGCGATTCATGAGCCCTGCTAATGAGAGCTATCGGCAAGCGGCGGCTGTGCAGGGCGGGGCCCATGCTACCGTCCGAAGAGAACACCAAGACCAACCAACGTGATAGCGGGTGAGCCATGGAACTGCGGATCAACCAGAAAACCTATGAGGTCGACGCCGAGGCGGACACGCCGCTGTTGTGGGTCATTCGCGACGACCTGGGACTGACCGGAACCAAATACGGCTGCGGCCTGGCCCAGTGCGGCGCCTGCTCGGTGCTGGTCGACGGCAATGTCGTGCGCTCTTGCGTCACGCCCGTCGCTGGCGTGGTGGGCCGTGAAGTCACCACCATCGAAGCCATCGAGGAGGACGAGGTGGGCAAGCGGGTCGTGACGGCATGGGTCGAGCACCAGGTGGCGCAGTGCGGCTACTGCCAGTCCGGGCAGGTCATGGCGGCCACGGCCCTGCTCAAGCAGACCCCGGAACCGACGGATGCACAGATCGATGCCGCGATGATCAACCTGTGCCGCTGCGGCACTTACAACGCCATCCATGCCGCCGTCCACGATCTGGCAACGGCTGCCGCCACCTCGCAGGAGAAGGTCTGATGAGCCAGCCTATCGAGTTCGAAGACCGCGGTGAGGCCGTCAACCTGTCGCGCCGGCGCTTCCTCCTGGCCTCCGCCGGTGCGGCGGCTGGCGCGCTGGTCCTGGGCTTCGGCCTGCCGTTGGGGTCGGCCAGGATGCAAGCCCTGGCGGCGCCCGGCGAGCGCGGCACGCAGGTGGGCGCCTTCCTGGAAATCCGCCCGGACAACCGAGTGCGTCTGCTGTGCCCCTTCATCGAAGGCGGGCAGGGCACTTATACCGCGATGGCGCAGATTGTCGGCGAGGAGTTGGACGCCGATCCTGCGAGCTTCCTGGTCGAGAGCGCGCCGCCGGGCGAAGCCTACGTGGTGATGGACAACGGCCTGCGGATCACCGGCGGGAGCATGTCGGTGCGCATGAGCTACGACACCATGCGCCGGCTCGGCGCGCTGGCCAGGGCGATGCTGCTGCAGGCGGCGGCCGCGCAGTGGAAGGTGCCTGTCGCGAACCTGAGCACCGAGCCGGGCCGGGTGCTGCATGCCGCCTCGGGCCGCTCGCTGACCTACGGCGAACTGGCCGCCCACGCGCTGGATCTGCCGGTACCCGACGCCGCCAGTGTCACCCTGCGTGACCCCGCCCAGTTCCGCTGGATCGGCAAGCCGGTGCGCCGGGTGGACAGCTACGAGAAGTCCACGGGCAAGGCGTTGTACACCATCGACATGAAGGTCGACGGCATGCTCCATGCTGCCGTCCAGCATGCGCCGCGCCTGGGCATGACGGTGGGCGAACTGCGCAATGAAGATCAGGTCAGGGCGATGAAGGGTGTGCATTCGGTACACCGCCTCGACGGTGCGGTGGCGGTGGTCGCCGAGCGCTGGTGGCATGCCAGGCGCGCGGCGGAAGCCATCCAGGTGCAATGGCAGGAGCCGGCGGCGGATTCGCCGCTGCGAATCATGCCGGCGGATTTCTCCAGCGTGGCCTATCGCGAGCAACTGGCCAGGCAGACCGACCCTGGGCGCGAAGCCGAGAAGGAAGGCGATGCGCAAGGTGTCCTGTCCAAGGCCGCCACCCGGGTCGAGGCCACCTACTACAACCAGTACCTCAACCACGCCCAGCTGGAGCCGCCCGCCACACTGGCGCGGTTCAATGCCGATGGCTCGCTGGACATCTGGCTGCCCAACCAGGCCCAGGACATGTTCCTGGGGGATATCGCTAAACGTGCAGGGGTCGATCCGGCCAGGGTCAAGCTGCACACGCCGTTGCTTGGCGGCTTCTTCGGCCGGCACTTTCTCTACCCCACTGCCAATCCCTATCCGCAGGCCATCGAGCTGGCGAAGGCCGTGGGACGCCCGATCAAGCTGATCTGGAGCCGCGAGGAAGAGTTTCTGCGTGACGTGTTGCGGCCGATGGCGGTGGTCAGGTTCCGTGCCGCGCTGGACGACAAGGGCCTGCCCGTGGCGCTGGAAGCCGTCAGCGCTACCGAAGGGCCGACGGAGGGCATTGCCGGCAAGCAGGGCGACAAGCTCGACCCCACCGCGCTCGAGGGCCTGGCCGGCAAGTCCTATGCGATCCCCAATCGACGCATCGCCCAGGTCTATGCCAAGGGGCCGGTGATGCTGGGCTATTGGCGCTCGGTGGGCAATTCGCTCAACGACTTCTTCTACGAAGCCTTCCTCGATGAACTGGCCGACAAGGGTGGCCACGATCCCTTCGAGCTGCGCCTGCACCTGTTGCAGGGCAATGCGCGGTTGCTGCACCTGCTGAAAACCGTGGGCGAACTCTCGGGGGGCTGGAAGCGCGGGCCGTTCGACGCCCCGGATGGTTCGCGCCGAGCGCGCGGCGTGGCCATGGCTTCGCCTTTCGGCACGGAGACCGCCGTGATTGCCGAAGTGTCCATCGAGAATGGGCAGGTCAGGGTGCATGACATCTGGCAGGCAATCGACCCGGGCAGCATCGTCAACCCGGCCATCGTCGAGGCCCAGGTCAATGGCGCGGTGTCCCTGGGCTTGTCCCAGGCCCTGGTGGAGGAAGCCGTCTACGTTGACGGCAAGCCACGTGCGCGCAATTACGACCTCTATCCCATCCTGCCGCCCTCACGCATGGCGCGGGTGCATGTGAAGGTGATCGAGAGCGGCGCGAAGATGGGCGGGATCGGCGAGCCGCCGTTGCCGGCTGTGGCGCCGGCAGTAGCCAACGCGGTGTCCAGACTCACCGGCCAGCGCATCCGCAGCATGCCGCTGTCGGCTTATGACTTCAGCAAAACCGCCTGACCGGAGGCCTTGCCCATGAGCAGACGCCCATTCGCAGGATATGTCGGCGCGCTGGCGCTGGCCGGTGTCGCAGCCGCGTGCCTGATGGCCTGGTATGGGACTCGCCAGCCAGGTTCGACTTTCGATTCCGCCGTCAGCAACGCAACCGACGAAGCGTTGGTCCGCCAGGGTGAGTACGTCGCCCGTGCCAGCGATTGCGTGGCTTGCCACAGCCTGCCAGACGGCCCGGCCTTCGCCGGCGGTTTGAAGATGGCCACCCCGCTGGGTGCGATCTACGCCACCAACATCACGCCGGACGACAACGCGGGAATCGGCAAGTACAGCCTGGCGGACTTTGACCGTGCTGTGCGCCACGGCGTGGCGCCGGGCGGCCGGCGACTCTATCCGGCGATGCCCTATCCGTCCTATGCCAAGCTCCGCGATGAGGATGTGCGCGCGTTGTACGCCTTCTTCATGTCGGGCGTCCGGCCATCGGAGCGGGCCAACACGGCCAGCGAGATACCCTGGCCGTTGAACATGCGCTGGCCCATCGCGCTGTGGAATGCGCTGTTCACCGACTCCTCGCCCTTCACCGATCAAGCGGGCAAGGACGCACAGTGGAACCGTGGCGCCTATCTCGTACAGGGCGCCGGGCACTGTGGCAGCTGCCACACCCCGCGCGGCCTGGCCTTCAACGAGAAGGCCCTGAGCAAGTCAGGCGCGCCATTCCTGGCCGGCGCTCTGCTCGATGGCTGGTATGCCCCGAGTCTGCGCAACGACCCCAACACCGGGCTGGGACGCTGGAGCGAAGAGGAGGTTGCGCGGTTCCTCAAGACGGGCCGCAACCAGCATGCGGTGGTCTACGGATCGATGACCGAGGCGTTCAACAACTCCACGCAATTCCTGACCGATGCGGACCTCGGCGCTATCGCCCATTACCTCAAGTCCCTGCCTGGCGACCCTGTTCGTGACGGGCCTGCCTGGCAGTACCAGAGTGCCGAGGCTGCGGCCTTCAACTCGCCCGGCGGCCATCTCTATCTGACACGCTGCGCGAGCTGTCATGGCGCCGACGGCAAGGGCCAGAACGAATGGATGCCGCCGCTGGCCGGCGCTACTTCGGCGATGACGCCAATCGCCGATTCGGCCATCAACATCAGCCTCAACGGGGCGCTGCGCGTGGTCAGCGCCGGGGTGCCGGATGCGTACCGCATGCCGGCCTTCCGCGAGCAGTTGTCGGACCAGGAGATCGCCGCTGTCGTGAGCTTCGTGCGGACCACCTGGGGAAACCAGGGCGGCAAGGTGGACCCGAAGGCAGTCGCCCGGCTGCGCGAGCATACCGATCCGGCCAGTCCGACGCCGATCGTGCTGCATATGCGTTGAGGCAGGCATGACAGACACACTGACTCCACCCATCTCAAGCACTACCAGGCCATGGCCGGGAACGCCGGCGAGCCGCTCGCGGGAGTTCGCTGATGGATAACGCTGGCGCGGTGAAGTTTGCCTGCGTGGGTTGCGGTGCCTGTTGCCGTGGCCGGTTCGTACCGCTGACCGGGGACGAAGCCTTTGCCTGGCTGGCCCGCGGTGGCGATGTGGCGATCCTGCTGGAAGCATTCCTGCTCGAGCCGGCGCGAAGCCATGAGCCACGCTACGCCCATGACAGTGGTCGCGCTGGCGTTGGCCGGTCGGGCTCTGCAGACCTCAATGTCATCGCCATATTTGCCGGCGTGGCTCAGCCGCAATGCCCGAACCTCGGCGACGATAACCTTTGTGCAATCTATGCGGAGCGGCCCCTGGTTTGCCGGATCTATCCGATGGAGATCAATCCTTTCATCCCGCTGAACCCCTTGGCGAAGGATTGTCCGCCGGAATCCTGGGGCCGCGCCGACAGTGACGTGCTGATAGCCACCGATCACCGTGTGAATCCCGAGTTCGCCGCGTTGATCGAGGCGTCGCGCGAGGCTGATCGACGCGATTCTGCATCGAAGCTGTCTATCTGCCAGGACTTGGGATATTCGGTGGCGGGTTGGAAAGGCAATGGGCTGACGCTTTACCTGCCAGAGCGGCAACGTCTTGTCGAAGCTTTTTCCGCCGCGACGCAGCGGCAGGTGATCGCTTCGCAGTGGACTGTACAGGTGCAGGGGAGGGCGTTGGAGGACTCACTGCAGCGCCGGGGAATCCGATTGAACGACACCGCCGGCGAGCACGTTTTTGTGCCGGCTGGGCAATGAGGTTGCGGAGCCTGGATGGAAAGTATCGATCTGTTGGTCCTGCGAACCGCCCGTGACTGGCTGGCCGCGGGCGAGCGCGTGATGCTGGTGACGGTGGCGCGCACCTGGGGTTCTTCTCCGCGGCCGGTGGGCTCGATGATGGCCCTGCGCAACGACGGCCGGGTTGTAGGCAGCGTGTCGGGCGGATGCATCGAGGATGACCTCATTCATCGACATACCACTGCCTACGGCGGAACAGGGTTGCCACAAGCTCGCCCCCAACTGGTTCGCTATGGCGTGAGCGCTGAAGAAGCACACCGTTTTGGCTTGCCTTGTGGCGGCACGCTGGAGCTGATCCTTGAGTTCGAGCCCGACCTGGCGGCTCTGCAACAACTGCTGGGGAGCCTCGACCAGGGGCAACTGATGCGGCGCAAGCTGGACATCGAGACGGGGCGAACGAGCCTCGAAAGCACGGCAACACCGGATGAGTTCATCTTCGACGGCCGGCGGATGGTCAGCACGCTGGGCCCGGGCTACCGCATGTTGCTGATCGGTGCCGGCGCGCTGGCCGAGTACGTCGCCACGATGGCGCAGTTCAACGGGTTCCAGGTCACCCTCTGCGACCCTCGCCCACAGTACCTGGAGAGTTGGAGCGTTGCTGGCGTGCAGCGCATTCAGGACATGCCGGATGACGTCGTCAGAGCTTTCGCGCCGGATGTCCGCAGTTGCGTCATCGCGCTCAGTCACGATCCGAAGCTGGACGATCTGGCTTTGCTGGAGGCGCTGCGTGGCCCGGCGTTCTACATCGGGGCGATTGGCTCGCGGCGCAACAGCGAAAGCCGGCGCGCTCGCCTGATCGAGCATTTTGGCGAGACGCAGGAGTCGCTCCAACGACTGCGCGGGCCCATCGGCATCTATATCGGCAGCAAGACCCCGCCGGAAATCGCAGTCAGTGTCATGGCGGAAGTTCTCGCTGCCAAGAACGCCGTCGCTCTGCCTGCGGAACTCGCGGTATCCCATGCCAAGCAACTGCAGGATCGGCGCCGCCGGGCCTGATCGATCACGCCAACCTATCTTCGGAGATGACCAGCATGAGCAAGAAAATTGTCGATGCCGTCCTGTGCGGAGCGGCCATGCAGGCTGCCGTGGCCAGCGCCGCTGAGCCGGCAACTGCAAACACGCAGCAGATCAGCCGTGCCGGAACGCAGGCGTCGATGGCAGGTCCGGAGCAGTACTTCACCGGGCGCGTGCGGATCGATCCGGTCTGGCCTGCCGACGATCAGATCAATGCCTCGGGTGGTCTGGTGACCTTCGAGCCCGGAGCCCGTTCGGCCTGGCACACCCACCCGGCAGGGCAGCGGCTGTTAGTCACTACCGGGGTCGGCCTCACCCAGGAGTGGGGCAAGCCGGTTCAGGTCATTCGCCCTGGCGATGTGGTCTGGTGCCCGGCCGGCGTCAAGCATTGGCATGGCGCCGCACCGGGTACCGCCATGACCCACCTGGCGGTCACTGGCTCGGTGAATGGAAAGAATGTCGAATGGATGGAGAAAGTCACCGATGAACAATACAACGCCGAGCGGGCTGACTGACCCGCGCCGGGCGGCCCGCGCACTCGGGGTTGCCCTGGGCCTGGTTTGTACGCTGGGCGTCATGACACAGACACTGGCCGCACAGGAGAACCGATCCATGGCTGAGAACGACACATCAACCCCTCAGAGTGACACGCTCGATGATCGCCAGCGAAGCATCGTGCCCATCGCCGCCTTCGCGGCAGCGGGGGATATTGCTGGTCTGAACCGTGCGATCAATCAGGGACTGGATGCCGGGCTGACCATCAGCGAGGCGCGCGAGGTGCTGGTCCAGCTGTACGCCTATGCAGGCTTTCCTCGAAGCCTGAATGCACTGGGCGAGTTGATGAAGGTGGTACAGGCACGCAAGCAGCAAGGAATCGTGGACCAACCGGGGCGCGGACCCGGCAAATCGATTCCCAAAGGGGATGAGCTTCTGGCGGCGGGTACCGCAAACCAGACCAGGTTGTCCGGCGCCCCGGTGGAAGGTGCTTTGTTCGACTTCGCGCCGGTCGCCAATGAATACCTGCGCACGCATCTTTTCGGCGACATCTTCGAGCGAGACAACCTGGATTGGCAAAGTCGGGAAATTGCCACCGTGGCGATGCTCTCTGCACTGGAGGGCGTAGCGCCACAACTGCAGGCCCATATCCGTATCGCCATGAACACGGGGGTTACGCCGCAGCAGCTCCGTCAGCTGATCCGGGTGCTGGCCGAACAGGTCAGTGCCGACGCATCGCGGCGGGCAAGCGAGGCGTTGGACCTGCATCTGGCTGCCAAGTAACCGAGCGTCGCACACGGTCGGGACGATGGATCGAATACTCGCAACGTCCGTTCCTGGCCGATTTCTGCCAGCGACGTGGGCAGCTGCCGACCCATGGCGGACGTTCAGAAATGCTAAAGCAGCCGCTCGATCAGCCCTGGCGCAATTGCCGTGGTGTCGCGTTCAGGAATCGACGCATCAAGCGCCGCAGAGCTGTTGCGTCCTGGTAACCGACCTGCGCCGCGACCGCTTCGACGGAGTATTCGCCAGACTCGAGCAGCGCTCGGGCCCTGCTCAACTGCACTCGCTGGATGAGTTGCCGAGTGGAATGCCCCGTCGCCTTGTGGACGTGACGCGACAGGGTCCGCTCGGACATGCCGACGCTCGCGGCAAGTGCCTTGACGCCGGGCAGGTCCGGCAGCGAGTCCTCGATCTGTGCGGTCAGGCGTGAGACCAGGGCATTTCCCTGCACCAGCATGGCGGGGATCACGAATGGCGACTGCAGTTGCCGGCGGTCGAGCAGGAGAGCTTTGCTTACGGAGTTGGCGATTTCGGGCGACAAGCGCCGCCGTAGCAGATGCAGCATGAGGTCTGTTTGAGCGAAGGCGGCCCCCGCGGTGGTCAAGGGAGGATCGGCCAGCACCATGAAGTCCGGGTCGACACGGCAGCCCGGAGCGATTTCCTGCAGATGTGGCGCCAGCCACCAGGAGGTTGTCACCCGTCGCCCGTCCAGTAGCCCTGCCGCATGCAGCAGGAAGACGGCAGAGCATGACGCGGCAATCTCCTTGCCGTTTACGACGTGAGTCTTTAGCGCCGAGATCAACGGGCTCGCCCAAGGCTCTTCGAGGCGCTGCTGAAGCAGGTCGATGTCACTGACGCCAATACCCGGTATGACCCAGCAGGAGTTGTCCTGGGCGTCATGCTCGATGGGGGCCACCTGCAGTTGCAGACCATGCCCCAGCGTCACCGATCCGGGTTGAGGGCCACATATCCGCCAGCGTGGTGCGGCCAGGCCGTGCCGCTCGCCGACGCTGACTGCGGTGGCGAGTATGTCCAGAGTGGAGGCCACGCTCGAGGCGAATGCTCCCGGTATGACCACAATGGTGAAATCGTGCATTGTCCGATTATGCTCGAAAGAGGACGGATAGGACACTTTTGCCAGCAGCGGACGCCAGGCTCAATAGCGCCTCAATCCATCGTCAAGGTTTCAGCCATGCCCAACATCCTGATCAAGGTACCGACCGGCGCATTCAGCGATCAGCAGCGAGCGCGACTGTTGACTCGCGTCAGCGAGACAGCCATCGCTCATGAGCGCATAGGAAACGATCCTCGGCAGCGCAGCCTGTGCTGGGTGCTCATCGAGGAGGTTCGGGCTGCCGACTGGACCTGTGGCGGCCTTGGCGTGCATGCCCATGCCATTCCCTGCATCGTCATGGTCAAGGTACCTGCCGGTGTCCTCGATGAGCAGATGCGCAAGGACTACGTGCTCGGCCTGCACCAGGCAATCGAAGAAAGCACAGAGCCGGATGACGGACGCATGCTGATGACTTCGATACAGCTGACGGACATTCCCGATGGCACATGGGGTGCGAACGGCAGTCTTTGGCGCCTGGCCGATTTCACCCGAGCTGCCGGGTACCGGCATCTTCTCCCTGGTGCCTAGACGGCCATACCAGGTCGGGAGGCAAGGAGCGGCCACAATCCTTCCTCCCGCATATACCCGCGATTGGCCGATCGCTGCCCTTGTTCAGCGGTAGCTATCGGCCCCTGGCAGACATCAGCCAGATAAATACCGCAGCAATACACCTTGCCGCGCATTCATGAAGATTGCCCAGCTTCCCATGGGATTGATATGATAATTATTCCCATTTGCGCCTGGAAGATGATTGGTGATGACGAGCCAGGGCCCGATCCGGCAGCTGGAGGTCGGCGACCTCTATAAGGAACAGCATCGCTGGCTGCGTGGCTGGTTGCGCAGTCGTGTGGAATGCAGCCAACTGGCGGCTGACCTGGTTCAGGACGTCTTCCTCCGCCTGCTCGGCAGTACCGACCGGCAGGGGCGCATCGAAGCGGTGCGTGAGCCACGCAGCTTTCTGGCGACGGTCGCGCGCCGGTTGATGATCGATCACTTCCGTCGTCAGCGCCTGGAGCGTGCGTGGCTGCAGGCGCTGGCCGAGGTGCCGGAAGCCCTGGACATATCCGCCGAGGATCGGCTGATCCTTATGGAAACCCTGGTCGAACTCGACGCCATGCTTGCCGCGCTCGGCGACAAGGTGCGCCAGGCCTTTCTGTTATCCCAGCTCGACGGCATGACCTACCGCTGCATTGCCCAGACTCTTGGCGTGTCGCTCGTCACGGTGAACCGCTACATCGCCAAGGCCTCGCGTCATTGCATGCTCTACAGCCTGGAGCACGGCTTGTGAGCGGCGCCGGCATCAGCGCCGCGCAACTGGATTCCATCGAACAGGCGGCAGACTGGTTCAGCCTGTTTGCCAGCGGTGACGCGGTTGCCGCGGATCGCGAAGCCTGGCAGCGCTGGCTGAATGCATCCCCGCACAACGGTTGGGCCTGGCAGCAGGCTGAGAGATTGCAGCGGCGCATGCAGGGGATGCCCGGTGATTTCAGCGGACGTGTCTTCGGCCTTGCGCGGGAGGATAGGCGCAGCAACCGTCGCACCGTACTCAAAGGCATGCTGCTGGCCCTCGGGACGGGCGCTCTCGGGCTGGCCGGGTACCGCGAGGTCGAGCAGGGCGCGCTGTTCGCCGATTACCGCAGTGCCATTGGGGAGCGGCTCCCGGTCACCCTCGCCGATGGCAGCCAGTTGCTGCTCAATACCCAGAGCGCCCTGGACGTCGCTTATGCCGACGGGCAATGCCGGGTGACCTTGCGCAGCGGTGAAGTGCTGGTGAACGCCCTGGCCGGCTCGAGCCTTAGCGTGACAACGGGGCAGGGCGACGTCCGTGCCGTGGGCGGGCGTTTTTCGGTGCGCCAGTTCGATGCTGTATCTCAGGTAGAGGCCTACAGCGGGCAGGTGCAGGTGCAGCCGAAGTACGCATCGGGTGTTACCACGCTGGATCAGGGGCGGGCCTGTCGGTTCGGTGCCGTCGAGGTGGTCTCCACGCGGAGGCTGGATTACGCAGCGGATGCCTGGTCTCGCGGGCTGCTGATCGCCAACGACCAGCGCCTGGCCGACTTCCTGGCCGACCTGGGGCGCTACCGGCCCGGCCTGCTGCGCTGCGACCCGCAGGTGGCGGACTTGCGCCTGAGCGGCACCTTCGAGCTGGACGACACCGAACAGACTTTTCGTGCGCTGGCCAGCGCCTTGCCGGTGCGCGTGGAGCGTCGCACACGCTTCTGGATCACGGTCGTGCCGGCCTGATCAGAAAATAATTCATGTGGGGTGATATCAATTCGCATCTTCGTTCGACCCATGAAAGACGGCCGATTCATACGGTCGGTGACCATGAGAGAAGGACGACGATGAATTCCCCGCATTTCCCCCCGGCAAATTCCCTGCACCCTCTGCGCGCTCGTGTGCGGCTGGCCATCCTCTGCACCGCCTTGCTGGCGCCCCTGCCGGCGCTGGCCGAGACGGTTGCCACGCAGCGCTATCAGATTGCCGCGGGTGAACTTGGTCAGGTGCTGACGCGCTTTGCTGCCGAGTCGGGGATCGTGCTGTCGTTCGATTCGCGCTTGACCCGCGGCCTGAACAGCACGGGTCTGGACGGCCGCTTCCCGGTGGAAGAGGGGTTGCGCACCCTGCTTGCCGGAACGGGCATTCGCGCCGTGCGGGAAAGTGATGGCCGCTTTACCCTGGTGGCCGCGTCCACCGAAGGCGCGCTGGAGATGGACGCCACTTCGGTGATCGGCCAGGGCCTGGGAGAAACCACCGAACACACCGGCTCCTACACCACCGGCAGCACCAGCACCGCCACCAAGCTGCCGTCGTCGCTGCGCGAAACGCCGCAGTCGGTGACGGTGATGACTCGCCAGCGCATCGACGACCAGGCCCTGGCCGACCTCAATGACGTTGTGCAGAACACCCCGGGCATGGTCATCCGGCGCACGGGGCCGGAGCGCTCCACCTACTACGCCCGCGGCTTTGCCCTCGACAACATCATGTACGACGGCCTGCCCACCAGCCTCGACAGTTCCCAGCTGTCCCAGGACCTGCTGTCCGCAGACATGGCCATGTACGACCGGGTGGAAGTGGTGCGCGGTGCCACCGGCCTGATGCAGGGTGCCGGAAACCCGGCCGCGGCCATCAACCTGATTCGCAAGCGTCCTACGCCAACCTTCCAGGCCAGCATCCAGGGCAGCGCCGGCACCTGGGACCGCTACCGCACCGACCTCGACGTGTCCGGCCCGCTGACCGACAACGGTGCCGTGCGCGGCCGGCTGGTCACCGCCTACCAGACCCAGGGCAGCTTCCGCGATTCATTGGATAACGAGCGCAACCTGTTCTACGGAATCGTGGAAGCCGACCTGAACGACAGCACCACCCTGACAGTCAGCGCGTCGCGCCAGCAGGACGACTACAACGGCAACGGCTGGACCGGCCTGCCCGTGGGCTTTGACGGCAGCGACCTGAAGCTGTCGCGTTCCACCTCGCTGAGCAATGACTGGGAGTACTGGAACAAGACCAGCACCTCCGCGTATGCCGCCCTCGAACACGCCCTCGACAACGGCTGGAAACTCAACCTGTCGGCCACCAGGACCTGGGCCGACCTGGACATGCTGGGCACCTACATACTCGGGCGCACCGCCACCCAGACCTATGACCAGTACGTCGGCGCCGGCCATTACCGGGAGAGCCAGAACAGCTTCGATGCCTACGCCAGTGGCCCGTTCCGCCTGATGGACCGCGACCACGAACTGGTGTTCGGCGCCAGCCATCGCCGCGTGGTGTTCAATGGTGATGTGCCGCCAAACGTGCTGCTGCACAGCAATATCGATATCTACAACTGGAACGGCGACACCCCGAAGATTGCCAGCCAGACCAAATACGGTTGGCAGAACACCAACGCCAAGCTCAACAGCGTTTACGCGACCACCCGACTGAGCCTGGCCGACCCGCTGAAGCTGATTCTGGGCAGTCGCCTGGACTGGTACGAAAACGATACCAGCGCGCCCTACAAAGGCACGGAGACGGAGCTGAAGGTCAACCGTCACGTCACCAAGTACGCCGGCCTGGTCTATGACCTGGACGCGCATCACTCGGTCTACGTCAGCTACACCGACATCTTCAAGCCGCAGAGCTACTTCGATACTTCAGGCTCGGTCATCGAACCCATCACCGGCAAGAACTACGAGCTGGGCATCAAGGGGGAGTATTTCGATGGTGCGCTGAACGCTTCCGCCGCCATCTTCCAGCTGGACCAGGAGAACCGCGCCAAGGCCATCACCGACCAGAGCCTTTGCCCCAGCTACCCCACGACCTCGTGCTACGAGGCGGCCGGCGAGGTGCGCAGCAAAGGCATCGAACTGGAACTGCAAGGTCAGCTCACGCCCAACTGGCAGCTGGGCGCCGGTTACACCTTCACCGAAGCCAAATACCGCAAGGATGCGAACAAGGCCAACGAAGGGCGCCTGTTCGATACCGACATACCACGACACCTGTTCAAGATGAGCACGACCTACACCTTGCCCGGCGCGCTTGACCAGTGGCGCATCGGTAGCTCCCTCTACAGGCAGAACCGCATCTACAACAAAGGCACCACCTACATGGTCGAACAGGACGCCTTCACGCTGGTGGACTTCATGGTGGGGTTCAAGCCGACTGCCCATATCGATGCACAGCTGAACCTGAACAATGCGTTCGACAAGAAGTACTACAACTCGCTGAGTTCCTCCGTCACGGTGCCAAGCAACGTGTATGGCGAGCCGAGGAACATGATGCTGTCGGTGAAGTACAGTTTCTGAAGCGGCTGGCCGGGCAGGCGACGGAGGTGGCTCAGCTGTGCCGCGCCTGGCTTGCCTGCACCACCCGGTGCGCCGGCACGCGCAGTTGCGTCAGCAGGTAGTCGGCGAACTCCGGGGAGAAGGGCTGCAGGGCAATGGCGCGCTCCATGCAGCCCAGCCAGGCGGCGCTGAGAGCTTCGTCGACGGGCCACTGGGCGTGGAAGGACGGGATGGAGATCGAACCATATTTTTCACTGAACAGCCTTGGGCCGCCCAGCCAGCCACTGAGGAAGCAGGCCAGTTTGTCGCGGGACTGCTCCAGGCTTTGCGGGTGCATGCGGCGCAGGTTGGCCGCTTCCGGGAGTTCATCCATCAACCGGTAGAAGTCATCGACCAGGCGGCGCAGGCCGTCGATGCCGCCAGCGGCCTGGTAGGAGGCATCGCCTGTGCCGAAGGGAAGGGTGCTGCTCACGTTCGGGGGCTCGCTGAAGTTTGGGGAGACCCGATCATACCCGGCGCGCCGGCGGATGGCCGCAGGCTGGTGCCGGTTCAGGCTCGATGCTCCTGCTCTATTCGCCTCCCGGCTCCTCCCTGACCGGCGCAGCGAACGCCGCACGCGTCGGATTCGGTGCGGAGCAAAGAGGCCAGCAGGGCTGGCCTCGGGTTCGGCCTGCGGGGGAGGGGTATTACTTCGCCCTGCTGCGCTGGTTCATCAGCCGCTCGATGATGCCCCAGTAGTTCACCGGCACCAGCCGCTCGATGAGCGAGAGGATCAGCGCATCCATGCCGACGATGACCCGCGCGCGGTCCTTCTCGATGCCGTTGAGGATGATGCCGGCGGCCTTGGGCGGTGGCATGCGCAGCAGGCGGTTCATCTCCTTGCGCTGGCGCTCGACCTCGGCCGGGTCGATGTCCTTCGGCGCCTTGGCATTGGTGGCGATGGAGGTGGCGATGCCGCCCGGATGGACGACCATCATGTCCACGTTGCTGCCGCGCAGTTCGTGACGCAGGGAATTGCTGAAACCGCGCACGGCGAACTTGCTCGCACTGTAGGCGGCCTGGCCGGGCGGGGAGACCAGACCATAGAGGCTGGAGACGTTGACGAACTTGCCGGGCGCGCCGTTGCGCTGAAGTACCGGGAGGAAGCCGCGGGTGATGTCGACGACGGCGTGGAAGTTGATCGCCATGAGCCAGTCGAAGTCTTCCTCGCTCACCCGGTCGAAGCTGCCGCCGACGGCTACACCGGCGTTGTTGATTACCAGGTGAACCGTCGGGTGTTCCTGCAGCACCTGCTCCGGGAGCTGTCGAACAGCATCCCGTTGCGCCAGGTCGAGTACATGCAGGCTGACGTGGCGGCCGGTGCGCGGGAGGCGGGCGAGGGTCTCGCGCAGGCCGGCTTCGTCGCGGTCGACCAGGGCCAGGTGGCAGCCTTTCGCGGCGAGTTGCTCGGCGAGTGCGCGACCGATGCCGCTGGCTGCCCCGGTGAGTACGGCAACCTGATTATCGAGCTTCATGAGAGTTGTCCTGAGTGCGCTGGATGTGGTCGGCGATCAGGCGCGAGAGCTGATGCGCCTGGAACGAGTCGATCTGGTGGCGCATGCCACGGATCACCTGGTGAGTCGCGCGGGGAATCGCCCGGGCGGTGGCTTCGCCGCCGCTGGGGTGGACCATCCGGTCGAGGTCGCCGTGCAGCACCAGGCTGGGCGCGCTGATGGTTTTCAGCTGGGCCGTGCGGTCGCCGGAGCGCAGGATCGCGCCGATCTGCCGGAACAGCGCCCTGGCGTCGGCGCGTTCGCCGTTGCGCACCCAGGCCAGCGCGGAGTAGTCCTGCCACTGGGCCAGGGCATCCGGCGCGTTGGCATCGCCGATGTGGCTCATCATGGCGCTGTAGCTGGCTATGGCTTCGTCCCGCGACTTCGGCGCCTTGGCCCGCGACAGGCGCCAGAGCGTCGAGTACGCAGGCTGTCCGACGCGGCGGTTGCCCGTGGTCGAGAAGATCGACACCAGCGACTTCACCCGGCCGGGATGGCGGTAGGCGAGGGTCTGGGCAATCATCCCGCCCATGGACATGCCGACCAGGTGGGCGGCGCCGATATTCAGGTGCTCGAGCAACTGGGCGGTGTCGTCGGCCATCTGCTCCAGGCCGTAGCAGGCGTCCGGCGCCTTGCCGCGCAACTGCTGGAGCTGGCTCGGATGAGGCGTCGAGCTGCGGCCGGAGCGCCCGGCGTCACGGTTGTCGAAGCAGATCACCCGCAGCCCGCTCTCCACCAGTCGGTCGATCAGCGCGGCGGGCCAGTAGACCATCTGCAGGCCGAGCCCGGCGATCAGCACCAGCGCCGGCGCGGCTTCGCTGCCGTGTTCCGAGTAGCACAGGCGCAGGCCGTTGGGCAGTGTGGCGAAGCGTTCTTCGTGCAGGGCCAGGCTCATGCGCGGGCTCCTCCCACCTTGGCGGAGACGAACTCCAGGGCCGGGTCGTCGATGCGGCCCTTGCGGAATACCTTCACGTCGGCGGCGTAGTTCCAGGACATGGACCAGGGCTGCGTGCTGCCCTGCCGGGGCAGCTTGTCGAGGGAGCGCTGGACGTAGCCGGCACCGAAGTTCAGCAGCGGTTCGGTCTTCATCGACGGGTCGGCCCTAGGGGTGCAGACCTCATAGCCGCGCTTGTGCATGTAGCCGAGCAGCCGGGTGAAGTGCTCGCACAGCAGGCCGATCTTCAGTGTCCAGGATGAGGAGGTGTAGCCGATTGCGATGGCGAAGTTGGGGATGCCGCTGAGCAGCATGCCCTTGTAGGTGACGCACTGCGACAGCGGCACCGGCTGGCCGTCGATCTTCGGCTGGATGCCGCCCAACGGCTGCAGGTTGAGGCCGGTGGCGGTGACGATCAGGTCGGCTTCGAGATGCTCGCCGGAGCGAAGCTGGATGCCCGTCGGGGTGAAGCGCTCGATGTGGTCGGTGACAATGGACGCCTTGCCCGAGGAAATCGCCCGGAACAGGTCGCCGCCAGGCACTGCGCACATGCGCTGATCCCAGGGGTTGTAGGGCGGGTTGAAGTGAACGTCCACCGGGTAGCCTTCGGGCAGCATCCGCGTGTTCAGCTTGTGGATGATCTCGCGCGCCTTGTTCGGGAAGCGCTGGCAGAAGGCGTAGACCCAGCGCTGCTTGGCGATGTTGAAACGGCGCGTCAGGGTGAACGCCAGGTCGACGCCCAGCCACGGGCGCAGCCGGCGTGCGATCGGGTCCTGTGCGGGCACCGGCAGCACGTAGGTCGGTGTGCGCTGCAGCATGGTGATGTGCGCGGCCTCGTCTGCCATCGAGGGAATCAGGGTCACCGCCGTGGCGCCGCTGCCGATGACGACCACGCGCTTGCCGCGGTAGTCGAGGTTCTCCGGCCAGTGCTGGGGGTGCACAATCTGCCCCCGGAATTCGTCCTGGCCCTGGAAGTCGGGAGCGAAGCCCTGGTCGTAGCGGTAGTAGCCGGCGGCAGTGAAGATCCAGCGCGCCTCGATGACCTGTGTTTCCTGGGTGTCTTCGCGGCGGATCGTGACCTGCCAGCGCTGGCGTTCGCTCGACCAGTCGGTGTCGGTCACCCGGTGCTGGAAACGGATGTTTCGGTCGATGCCGTTCTCCCTGGCGGTTTCGGCGATGTAGGCCTTGATCGAGGCACCGTCGGCGATAGCCTTGTTCTCCTTCCACGGCTTGAAGCCGTAGCCGAAGGTGAAGAGGTCGGAGTCGGAGCGGATGCCCGGATAGCGGAACAGGTCCCAGGTACCGCCCAGGTCGGCGCGCGCCTCGACGATGGTGTAGGAGAGGGTCGGGCAGTCCTTCTGCAGGTGGTAGGCGGCGCCGATGCCGGAGATGCCGGCACCGATGATCAGAACGTCAACGGAAGCAAGACAGTGGTTTTTTGTTGTAGTCATCGAGTTGCACCCTGGTTGTGACAACGAATGGCCGTGACAACGAACGGTTGTGACAACGATTGTTGTCAATTAACTCTGGAGTGTGACAGCGCTTGTTGTCAAGGAGTAAGATTTCGCCATGAGTGAATTACCTTCCCCCGCCGATGCGTCGGCGGAGCGCACCTATTCCGGTGTGGCAGTGGCCGAACGAGCCGCCCAGCGGCGGCAGCGCTTCATCGAGGCCGGTATCGAGCTGTTCGGTACCGTGGGCTACCACGCCACCACCATGCGCACCCTCACGGCGGCGACGGGCCTGACCAACCGCTACTTCTATGAGTCCTTCGCGACCATGGAGGACCTGCTGGTGGCCTGCTACGAGCAGCTCATGGGCGATTACCGGGAGCGCCTGAGCCAGGTGCTGGACGCGGCGGAGGGCGGTGTCGAGCCACGCCTGCGTGCGGGCCTGACCTGCTTCTTCGAAGCCATGACCAATCCCCAGTTCGCCCAGGTGACCCACCGCGAAGTGCTGGGTGTCAGCCCGCGGGTCGACGAGCTGTACAGCCGTCACATGGGTGAGTTCGCCGAGCTGATGATGGAGTACCTCGAGCGCGCGGGCGTGCCGATCACTTCCCATGATCCGCGTGAGATGGCGCTGGTCGGTGCGGCCCTGGCCGGCTCGGCCATCCATGCCGCCGCGGCCTGGGTGCGCAGCCGCTACTCGGCGCCGATCGGCGTGGTGGTGGAGGCGACCCTGAAGATCTTCCTCGGTGCCGTAGGGCAATTGCAGGCGCCGAAAGGCTGAGCGGCCGGCCCCTGGCGTGCACTGAGCGCCGAAGCCTTCGCCTTGAGTGCGCTGTTGCGTCGACCTGCTGGGTCCGCAGCCGAAAGCTGCCATCGCCCGACAGCAGCCGGACGATGATGCGAAGGGCGCCCCATGCAACCCTGGGTGATAGACTTGCACGCTTAAAGTCTCGCCTGTCCTGCCCAGGAGCTTCCCCCATGTTCGGAGTGACCGATTACGGCGCCTTCCTGATTGCCTTCGTGGTGCTCCTGGCAATTCCCGGTCCGGGCAATTTCGCGTTGATCACCGCGACCGGCAAGGGCGGTGTGAAGGCAGGCCTCGCGGCGACCTGCGGGGTGATCCTCGGCGATCAGGTGTTGCTGTGGATGGCGGTGGCGGGTGTGGCGACGCTGCTGGCGACTTACCCGGCGGCCTTCCACGCGGTGCAGTGGCTGGGGGCGGGCTACCTGGCCTGGCTGGGCCTGCGCATGCTGCTGAGCAAGCCCGGCGAGGCGCCGCGGCAGAGCCGCATGGACAACGGCCACTACCTGCGCCAGACCCTGCTGATCACCTTGCTCAACCCCAAGGCCATCGTGTTCTACATGGCCTTCCTGCCGCTGTTTGTCGACCCGGTGAAGCACCAGGGGCTGGTGACCTTTGCCTTCATGGCGGCGACCGTGGCGGTGGTGACCTTCCTCTATGGGCTGGTGGCTGTGCTGCTGACCCACAAGCTGGCTGAGCGCATGCGCGCCAACCCGCGGGTGGCCAATCTGCTGGAACGCCTGGCCGGCGCCTGCCTGCTTGGTTTTGGCATCAAGCTGGCGGCGATGCGCTAGGGAGCGACGCGGCATCCGTTTGAGCGAAGGGCCGGCCCGAAAGACCGGCCCTTTGTTTTTTGCAACCCGCATTGTCAACGCTGCGAGCGGGCTGCTTTGATAATCTCATCCCCCTGATTCCACTGGCGGCGAATGGAAACCATGCTCAACGAATCCCCCGAACCCCAATCCGTCGATAGCCCGATCACCCGCAGCGCGATCTTCCTCGTCGCCACCCTGACGCCAGGCAAGGACTGGAGCCCGGTGCGCGCACTCTGCGAAGACGTTGCCGCGCTGGTGCGCTCGGTCGGCAAGCGTGTACCGACGGGCAACCTGTCCTGCGTGGTGGGCTTCGGTTCGGCGGCCTGGGATGCGCTGTTCGGCGCTCCACGCCCGGCGTCCCTGCATGCCTTCCGCGAGATCGGCAGCGGCGAGCGGGTCGCGGTGTCCACGCCGGGCGACCTGCTGCTGCACATCCGCGCCGAGCAGATGGACCTGTGCTTCGAGCTGGCGGCGCAACTCGTGGGGCGCCTGGGCGATGCGGTCACGGTGGTCGACGAAGTGCAGGGCTTCCGCTACTTCGACATGCGCAGCATCATCGGCTTCGTCGACGGCACCGAGAATCCGGAAGGCCGCGAGGTCGCGCATTTCACCCTGATCGGCGACGAGGACGCGGGCTTCGCCGGCGGCAGTTATGTGCTGGTGCAGAAGTACCTGCATGACATGACCGGCTGGAACCAGCTCTCCACCGAAGCCCAGGAACGCATCATCGGGCGCACCAAGCTGGCCGACATCGAGCTGGGCGACGATGTGAAGCCCAGCTGCTCGCACAGTTCGCTGACCACCCTGGAGAAGGACGGCCAGGAGGTGAAGATCCTGCGCGACAACATGCCGTTCGGCCGGCCCGGAGCGGGCGAGTTCGGTACCTACTTCATCGGTTACGCGCGCTCGCCGGCGCCGGTGGAGGAGATGCTGGAAAACATGTTCGTCGGCCGCCCGGCCGGCAACTACGACCGCCTGCTGGACTACAGCAAGGCGGTGACGGGCAGCCTGTTCTTCGTGCCTTCGGCCGAACTGCTCGAGTCGCTGGCGGACAAGCAGCCCTGAGGACTCAGCCGGCGACCTTCGTCGGGAAGCACCCGACCAGCCAGTCGATGAACACCCGCAGGCGGTGCGTGACGTAGCGGTTGTGCGGGTAGACGACGTGGAAGGGGTAGGGCGCCGGGCGCCAGTCCGCAAGAATCTCCACCAGCGAGCCATCACGCAGGGCGGCGCCGGCGGCGTAGGAGAAGGTCTGGACGATACCCAGGCCGGCCACGCAGGCGGCCAGGTGCGCGTTGCTTTCGTTGACGCCTATGCGGTGTTCGAGCTTCAGCTCGCTGCGTTCGCCGTCGCGCTCGAAGCGGAAGGGCACCGCCCGGCCGTTCTGCGGCGACAGGTAGCTGACCAGCCGATGGCCGTTGCGCAGCTCCTCGGGGTAGGCGGGGATGCCGTTGTGGCGCAGGTATTCGGGTGAGGCGCAGGTGACCATGGTTGCCTGGCCGATGCCGCGCGCCACCAGTGACGAGGCGTCCAGCGCGCCGCCGCGGATCACGCAATCGACGTTGTCGCCGATCAGGTCCACCGAGCGGTCGGACACGCCCAGGTCGATGCGGATGTCCGGATAGCGCGCGAGAAAGTCCGGCAGCAGCGGCACCAGCACGTCCCGCGCGGTGGAGCCGCCAACGTCGATGCGCAGGTGGCCGCGTGGCTTGCTGCGGGCGATGTTGAAGGTCGAGTCGATGTCTTCCAGGTCGCGCAGCACGCGGGTGGCCTTGGCGTAATAGTCCTGGCCTTCCGGCGTCACCGTGACGCGCCGCGTGGTTCGCTGCAGCAGGCGCACGCCCAGGTGCGCTTCCAGCTCCTGCACCAGCTTGCTCAGGGTGGCGTTGGGCATGTCCAGCGAGTCGGCGGCGCGGGTGAAGTTGCCGGCCTCCACGACGCGGGCGAAGGCGCGGATGGCCTGGAGCTGATCCATGGGAATTCCTCTGAAGGGATCATCTGATTATCCATGGATATGGATAGTCATTCCATTGTATGCGCTTTTTCCATCAATCGACGGGCCCTAGAGTAGCGCCATGCCTCACCGCAAAGCCGCGACAGACGCAGGCTGCGAGGCAGAACCCTCAACCGCGAATCTCAGGAGCTCATCATGAACAAGTCCCTCACTGGAAAAGTTGCACTGGTCACCGGCGGCAGCACTGGCATCGGCCTCGGCGCCGCCCAGGAGCTTGCCGCGCAAGGCGCCCGGGTGTTCATCACCGGCCGCCGCCAGGCCGAACTGGACGCCGCCGTGGAAGCCATCGGCCCGGCCGCCACGGCCATCCGTGCCGACGCCTCGGTGCTCGCCGATCTCGATGCGGTGTATGCGCAGATCGCCAAGTCCGCCGGTCGCCTGGACATCCTCTTCGCCAACGCCGGCGGCGGCGACATGCTGCCGCTGGGGGCGATCACCGAGGAGCACTTCGACCGCATCTTCGGCACCAACGTGCGCGGCGTGCTGTTCACCGTGCAGAAGGCGCTGCCGCTGCTGACCGACGGCGCGTCGGTAATCCTTACCTCATCCACCACCTCGATCCAGGGCACCGCCAACTTCAGCGTCTACAGCGCCAGCAAGGCCGCCGTGCGCAACTTCGCCCGCTCCTGGGCACTTGACCTCAAGGACCGTGGCATCCGCGTCAACGTCGTCAGCCCCGGCCCGGTGCGCACTCCCGGCCTGGGTGACCTGGTGCCCGAGGAGGCACGTCAGGGCCTGTTCGACGCGCTGGCCAGCCAGGTGCCGCTGGGCCGCCTGGGCGAGCCGCGGGAGATCGGCAAGGCGGTGGCCTTCCTGGCCTCGGAGTCCGCCAGCTTCATCAACGGCATCGAACTGTTCGTCGACGGCGGCATGGCTCAGGTCTGACTGCGCAATGGACCGGGCAGGGCGCAAGCTCTGGCCGGTCCTGCCGCTTTCATCTGCGTACCGGCTTGCCAGTTGCATTAGCGCTAATGTAATTTGAAGCCATCGATGGAGAGGGCTGCGATGAACAGAAAGAACGAACCCGGCCTGGGTGAACTGCTGCGCTACGTCTCGGAACTGGTTGAGCTGGGCGCCGAGGAGCATTACCAGCAGATGGGCATGAACTACCGGGCCCGCTACACGCCGGTGCTGCGCGCCATCCGTTCCGGGGCGCAGACGGTCACCGAGATCACCGCGCGTACCCACCTGACCCAGGGCGCCATCAGCCAAACCGTCGGCCAGATGGAGACCGACGGTGTGATCACCCGCCAGCGCGCCGAAGACGGCCGCAAGAGCGTGCTGCAACTGACGCCGGTAGGGAAGAAGCTGGTGAGCAAGCTCAACACCCACTGGGCGGCGACCTTCGAAGCCATCGAGCAGCTGGAAACCGAGATCGGCCATCCGCTGCGTCGCGTGCTGGAAGACGCCGCACGCGCCCTGGAAGCACAGGGCTTCTCCGAGCGTCTGAGCCACGCCAAGCAAGCCCTGAAGACAGGAGCCACCAGCCATGAGTAACCCGTCGAGCGACCTGCGTAACTGGTTCGACCAGGGTGGGCAGGCCTACGCGCGCTTCCGTCCCGAATATCCCGTCGAGCTGGCCGCCCATCTGGCAGCGATGGCACCCGACCGGGTGCTCGCGGTCGATGTCGGTTGCGGCAGCGGCCAACTGACCCGGCAACTGGCCGAGCACTTCAATGCAGTGGTTGGCTTCGATCCCAGTGCGGACCAGATCGCCCATACCGCGCCGCAGGAGAACGTCAACTACGCCTGTGCCCCGGCCGAGGACCTGCCGCTGCTCAGCCGCAGTGCCAGCCTTATCACCGCCGCGCAGGCCGCGCACTGGTTCGATCTGCCGAGGTTCTACGCCGAAGTGCGGCGGGTCGCCGAGCCCAACGCGATCCTGGCGCTGATCAGCTATGGCGTGCTCCGGCTGGAAGGGGCGCTGGGCGAGCGCTTCGAGCAGTTCTACTGGAAGGAGATCGGCCCCTACTGGCCGGCCGAACGCAAGCTGGTGGACAGCGGCTACGCCACCCTCGACTTCCCCTTCGCCGAGTTTCCCGGCCCGGAGATCGCCATTCGCCTGGAGTGGAACCTCGGGGAGTTCCTCGGTTACGTCTCCACCTGGTCGGCGGTGCGCAGCGCCCGCGAGGCCCGGCGCGAAGACCTGCTGCATGACTTCGCAGCCGACATGGCCGAGCGCTGGGGCGATCCCACTGCGCGGCACCGGGTCAGTTGGCCCATCAACATGAGGATCGGACGCGTATGAACCCGCCAGTGCTTGCCGTTGGACTGACTCACAATGAAACCCTGATCGTGGAGCAGCGGCACACGGTGCCCCAGGTGGCGACCGACTGGCCTGGCTTTGCCGACATGCCGCCGGTGTTCGCCACCGCCATGATGATCGGCTTCATCGAGCAGACCTGCATCGAAGGGCTGCGGCCCGTCCTCACACCTGAGCAGCGCACGGTGGGCACCCAGGTGGATGTCAGCCACATCGCCGCCACGCCGGTGGGGATGAAGGTGACGGCGGCGGTGGAGCTCATTGCCATCGATGGAAAGTCGCTGCTGTTCCGCGTCGAGTGCCGCGACGAGGCGGGCGTCATCGGCGCCGGCACCCATCGTCGCGCGATCATCGATCTGCAGCGGTTCGTCCAGCGGCTGGGGGAGAAGTCCGCTGCGGTTGCCGGCTAGTCGGCGTACCGCTCAGCACGACTGCGGCGGATCGAAACGCTCGGCGGTGTTCATCCGCACATTGCGCAGGCCCACAGTCTCCAGGTGCGCTGCATATAGAGGCTCGGCCCGGTAGCTGATCAGGATCGTGCGGCGCCGCGCGCCGCTGCTGTTCAGACTGCCGGCGTGCACGAGGTCGACGTCGAACACCAGGATGTCGCCGGCCCGGCCGCTCAGCTGCAGGGAATGGGACTCGTCAAGGAAGTCGAAGGGTGGCTGGCCAGGGGCGGGCCGATGGCTGCCGGGTGCGAGGCGGGTGGCTCCGTTTTCTGGCGAGAAGTCATCGAGGAAGGCGAGGGCGCTGACCATGTCCCCCGGACGCAGGGCGGACAGATCACGGTGCAGTTGCTGATGGCCGCCTCCGGGCAGGGGTTCACGTCCCTCTGCCTGGGCGAGGAAGAATCGCTCGCCGATCAACGCGCCGGCTGCTTCCAGCAGCGGCGGCAGTCGACAAGCCGCTTGGGCGCAGGGCTCCAGGTCGATCTGCGCGTGGCGCCAGTCCACGCCACGGGGCACGGGCCAGCGATCCGAGGGCAGGACGTTGGCATCGAAAGCCGCGCGCAGCTCCTCCAGCAGGGCGCGCGGGATCGCCTGGCGCAGCAGGGCGTAACCTTCGCTGTGGAGTCGCTGGTAGTCGAGCTTGGCTGCATCCATTTGCCTTTCGTCCTTGTGCTCTGTCCGATGGGCCCGGCCTAGAGCGGTTGCCGCGTTGAGCCGGGTTTTCGCCGGCGCCGACCGGCAGCCAAGCCTACGGAGGAATTCTGCTGCGGCCAATATCCGCCGCTTGCGGAGTACCGTAGACTCCGCCGATCTGCAGGGAGAGCTGACAATGCATAAAGGGATCTGGCTGGGTTTTGGGGTGTCGCTGTGCGTGGCGGGAGCGGCCTATGCCGCGGACCCCGCTCAGGACGACCCCTTGCTGTCGAGCCCGCCGTCCTCCGCTGGTTCGGGCGATGTCCGCGGCATCCTGCGGGCGCGGGACCAGGCGATGCTGTCGAGCGAGCTGTCCGGGCGCATCCTGGAAATGCCATTCGCGGACGGCCAGTCCTTCCGCAAGGGCGATGTGCTGGTGCGCTTCGACTGCTCGGCCTATCAGGCCCAGCTCAATGCCGCCCAGGCCGGCGCCAAGGCGGCCAGCGAACAGCTGGGTCACAACCGCCAGCTGGCGGCGCTCAACTCATTGGGGCGCTTCGAGGTCGCACTGGCCGAGGCCAAGCTCTCCGAAGCCCAGGCGCAGGCTCAGGTCTACAGGGTCCAGGTCGGCCGCTGTGCGGTGGTTGCGCCCTTCGACGGCCAGGTCGTGCAGCGCAAGGCGCAGCCCTTCGAGAGCGTTTCCGGCGGCGCGCCGCTGCTGGAAATCGTCGACAACCGCAGCCTGGAAATCCGCCTGCTGGTGCCTTCGCGCTGGGTGTCCCGGTTGAAAGTGGGACAGTCCTTCACCTTCGTGCCCGATGAGACCGGCCAGCCGCTGCAGGTAGAAGTCAAACGCCTGGGCGCGCGGATCGACGAGGGCAGCCAGATGCTCCCGCTGATCGCTTCGCTGCCGGGGGACGCCAAGGGCCTGCTGGCTGGCATGAGCGGCACCGCGCGCTTCGCGGAGACGCCATGAACGCGCCGCAGGTCGGTCTGGCCGAGCGTGTCTTCGCGCAGTTTCTCGCCCTGGAGCGGCAGGCGCGGGCTTGCTCGACGGTGGAGCAGCTGGCGTATCACATGGTCAACGACGCCCAGGCGCTGTTCGGTTACCGCCATGCGGCGCTGCTGATCGCGGGCAAGGTCCGGGCACTCACCGGCATCAGCGTGGTGGAGCCCAACGCTCCCTTCGTGGCTTTCGTCGAGCAGGCTTGCGGCCAGTTGCACCAGCACGATGCGCTGGGCAAGGCGCAGCGCGTGGACTTCCAGCAGCTGGGCGCACAGCAGCAGATCGATTGGCAGGAGCTCTCCGCCGGCGAGGTCTTCTGGTTGCCGCTGGCTGATCGTCAGGGCGCAGTCTTCGGTGGCCTCTGGCTGGCCCGCGAGCAGTCGTGGAGCGAGGCAGAGCAGGCGTTGCTGGTGCAGTTGGGCGATGCGTACGCACATGCCTGGACGGCCCTGCAGCCGCGCAAGCCCTGGCGGCTGCGCTGGCCAAAGAAGAAGCTGCTGGCGATTGCCGCAGTGCTCTGCCTGCTGCTGCTTGCGCCCGTGCGCCAGTCAGTGCTGGCGCCGGCCGAAGTGGTGCCGCTGGATGGCCAGGTGATCGCTGCGCCGCTGGATGGCGTGATCCAGCAGGTGCTGGTCAAACCCAACCAGGCGGTGAAGTCCGGCGACCTGCTGGTGCGCTTCGACGCCACGACGTTGCAAGCCCAGGCCGATGTTGCCGAACGCTCACTCGGCGTGGCCGAAGCCGAGCTGAAGGCCAACTCCCAACGTGCTTTCTCCGATGCCGAGTCCGGCGCCAAGGTCGATCTGCTGGCCGCACGGGTGGAGCAGAAGCGCGCCGAGCGTGACTATGCCCGCGACCTGCTGGCCCGTGCCGAAGTGCGGGCGCCGCGTGACGGCATTGCGGTGTTTGCCGACGCTGAACGCTGGACCGGCAAGCCGGTGCAGACCGGCGAGCGCCTGATGGATCTGGCGGACCCGCACCAGGCGGAGCTGCGCATCGACCTGGCGGTGGGGGACGCCATCGTCCTCGAGCCAGGCTCGGAAGTCGTGCTGCTGCTCGATAGCGATCCGCTGCGCCGCCATGACGCTCGCCTGCAGCGCGCGGCCTACGAGGCCCAGACCACTGCCGCCGGGCAGCTGGCGTATCGACTCGACGCGGCGTTCGACGAGGCGCCCCCGCGCATCGGCCTGCGCGGCACCGCCAAGCTGTATGGCGATCGCGCCCCGCTGGCCTATTACCTGTTGCGCCGGCCGCTGGCGGCAGCGCGGCAGAGCCTGGGCCTGTGATGCTGCCAGCGCTGCGACCGGACCTGCAGCTGTCGCCAGCCGCACCGGCGCTGGACGGAGCACCGCAATGGACGCTGGCCGACCCGTTGCGCGGGCGCTACTTCAAACTCGGTGGCGCTGCGGTGCGGCTGTTGCGCCACTGGGCGCTGGGCGACCCGCAGCGGGTGCTGGGGGCGGCCAATGCAGAAACCGGCGAGACCCTGGGGGCGCAGGAGCTGGAAGAGTTCCTGCGCTTCCTGCGCGGGCATGACCTGATCGCCGCCGTGGACGCCGAACAGCGCGCCAGCTACGGGCAGAAGGCGCAGCTGCAAAAGCGCAGCCTGTGGCAGAAGGTGCTGCACCAGTACCTGTTCTTCCGGATTCCGCTGTGGCGCCCGGATGCCTTTCTCAATCGCGCCTGGCCGGTCCTGCAGCGCAACGGCGGGTGGATACTGCGCTGGGGCTTGCCGCTGGTGTTCGCCCTCGGGCTGTTCCTGGTGGCGCGGGACTGGCAGCGCTTCCTGGCGACCTTCCCGCATCTGTTCAGCCTGGGCGGGGCGCTGGCCTTCGGTGTTTCGCTGACCTTCGCCAAGCTCTGCCACGAGTTCGGCCATGCCTTCATGGCCAAGCGCGCCGGTTGCCGGGTGCAGAGCATGGGTGTGGCGTTCATGGTGATGCTGCCGATGTTCTACACCGACGTCAGCGACGCCTGGCGCGTCAGCGACCGACGCTCACGACTGTTGATCGGCGCCGGTGGCGTGCTGGCCGAACTGGTGCTGGCAGTGCTTGCGCTGCTGGCCTGGTCGCTGCTGCCGGACGGGCCGCTGCGTACTTCGGCCTTCATGCTGGCCAGCGCCACCTGGATCACCACGGTGCTGGTGAACCTCAATCCGTTCATGCGTTTTGACGGCTACTTCCTGCTCACCGATCTGCTCGGCGTGGAGAACCTCCAGGCGCGGGCTTTCGCCCTGTGTCGCTGGCGGCTGCGCGAGGCGCTGTTCGGCTACGGCGAACCCATGCCTGAACCCTGGCCCTTACCGTTGCGCCGGCGTCTGCTGATCTGGGGGTACGGCTCGTGGATCTGGCGCGCGGTGCTGTTCTTCGGTATCGCCCTGGCGGTCTACCACCTGTTCTTCAAGCTGCTGGGCATCTTCCTGATGCTGGTGGAGCTGGTCTGGTTCATCGGCCTGCCGATCTGGCGGGAGCTGCAGGAATGGTGGCAGCGCCGCGAGCAGGCTGCACCGCGCAAGGTCGTCGGGCTTGGCCTGACGCTGCTGGCTCTGCTGGCGCTGCTGATCGTGCCCTGGCGCAGTGCCGTGGAAGTGCCGGCGCAGCTGGAGGCGACGCGTGCCGTGGCGCTGCATGCACCGGCGGCTGCCCGGGTCGGGCGACTGCTGGTGCGCGATGGCCAGACGGTGGAGCAGGGCGAGTTGCTGCTGGAACTGACTTCACCGGACCTCGATGCCAGACAGCTCATCGTGCGCCGCGAGATCGATCTGCTGCAGTTGCAGTTGCGCCGCCAGGCGGGCCGTAGCGAGACGGCTGCCGATGTCGGCATTCTCGAACAACGGCTGGCGGAGTCGGTGGCCCAGTACCGGGGCCTCGCTGCCCAACGCGAGCGCCTGCTACTGCGCGCACCGCAGGCCGGGGTCATCCGCGACCTGCTGCCCGACCTGAGCCCGGGCCGATGGTTGAAGCCTGCCGATGTGCTGGTGCGTGTGGTGGAGCCAGGCCTGCGCCTGCGCGGTTATCTGGCGGAGGCCGACCTGTGGCGTGTGCAGAACGGTGCGCAGGGGCGTTTCATCGCCGACGACCCGGCCCGCCCGGCCGTGCCGGTGCAGCTCGATGAAGTGGACGCCAACGGCGCGGTCTTCGTCGAACTGGAGGCGCTGAGCTCCGATCATCATGGCCCGATTGCCGTGCGCCGCGATGCCCAGCAGCGCGCCGAACCGGTTCAGGCGCAGTACGGTGTGCGCCTGAGCCTGCGCGATGCCCCGTGGGCCCTGGCGCAGCCGCAGCGCGGCATGGTCGTACTGGACGGCAGTGGGCAGTCGATCCTGGGGCTCGCCTGGCGGCGGCTGGCGGCATTGGGTGTGAGGGAAAGCGGATTCTGAGGCGGCGGCTTTTCTCGGAGCAGGGAGAGTTCCATGAGCGCGACATCGTTACCCCGCTGCGCCCGGCTTGGGCTGGACATCCCGTTGCAGCCGTTGCTCGACGCATTGGCTGCCGTGGACCAGGCGGCGTGGCAAGGGCATTTCAACCGTGGCTTCTACGAAGGAGACTGGAGCGGCGTTGCGCTGATCACCCCCGACGACGCCCTGATGCCGCTGGCGCCGGGGCAGGGCGCACCGCTGGCCAGCGACCTGTTGCGGCGCAGCGCGGCCTGGCAGGCCGCACTGGGCGCCTTCCGCACGACTATCCGTAGCGCGCGCCTGCTGCGCCTGGGCTGCGGCTCGCGGATTCACGAGCACTGCGATCCTGATCTGGGGCTGCCCGACAGTGACCTGCGCCTGCACCTGCCGTTGCTGAGCCCTGAGGGCGTCGCGTTCCTGGTGGACGGGCTGCAGGTGCCGATGCATCCGGGCGAGTGCTGGTTCATCGATCTCGCCCGCCCGCATCGGGTCGACAATCCGGGGCCCGGGGAGCGCATCCATCTGGTCCTCGACTGCCAGCGCAACGACTGGCTGCTGGCGTTGATCGAGCAGGGGCTGGCGGATACGCCGAACCTGCGTCCTGGTCGGGCGGCCCTGGCATTCGAGCAGTTCCGCGTGCAGGTCGCGCAGGAGCCTGAGCTCGCCCAGGCGCTGCGCTCGATGACCGACAGCGCAGACTTCGTCGCGCGGGTGGTCGCTCTGGGGGCCGCTCGCGACCTGCACTTTTCCGCCGCTGAAGTTCGCGCCACGATGCGCCTGGCCCGCAGAGCCTGGAGTGACCAATGGAGAGCCTGAGCCCCGTGCTGGACCTCAGTGGCTGGCGGCCCATTCGTGCCTGGTGTGACGCACGGGACTGGCGCCTGGACTGGTGCTGGTTCGGCGAGCAGCGCCTGACCCGACCATTCTTCCATGACGACGTGGAGCAGGCCCTGCGCCTGCCTTTCAACCTGGCGTTCCGTCGCGAGACCGGCCTGACGGAGCTGCTCGATTGGCAGCGCGCGAGCCCCGGCTTGGCTCCGAGCCTGCTGGTCTTCCACGCCTCGCGCTGCGGCTCGACGCTGTTGGCACAGATGCTCGCCGGGCTCGACAGTCACCTGGTGCTGTCCGAGCCCGGTCCGCTGGATAGCCTGTTGCGCAGTCACTACCTCCACGAGTGGGAGGCAGGCCAGCAGGAGCGGGCCGTCATCGCGATGCTGTCAGCGCTGGCGCAGAACGCGGGGCCGCCGGCGCAGCATCTGGTGGTGAAGCTCGATGCGTGGAATCTATTCGAGTTGCCGCTGATTCGCGGTTGCTTCCCCGAAACGCCGTGGATATTTCTCTACCGCGACCCGCTGGAGATCGCTGCATCGCACCTGAAAATGCCGGGCATGCAGATGATCCCGGGCCAACTGAGTCCGTCGCCGTTGAACCTGGTCGATGAGCCGGTGGCACCCCGCGAGGAATACATCGCTCGTCGCCTGGGGCGGTTGCTGGCGCTGGCGGTGGAAGCGTGCCGCGGACAGGGCGGCCTGGCAGTGGCTTACGAGGAGTTGCCGCAGGTATTGGGCGGACGCCTGCGCGAGCGCCTGCGGCTGACGACTGGGCAGGTCGAACAGGCCATGGCGGTGAGCCGGCAGAATGCCAAGCGTCCGGGCGAGGCTTTCGTGGCGGATTCCCGCGACAAGCGCGACTCCGCTTCGGCGCTACTGCGTGACAGTGTGGCTCGTTGGGCCGATGCGCCTTACCGGGAGCTGGAGGCGTTGCGCAGGGATCAGGCGGGTTGAACGGGCTCGCGGCGCATCTGCCATTGCGCCTCGTCCGGCGCTCCTCCCAGGCTCGCGAAGCCCAGGCGCTGGTACAGGCGCACCGCAGGATTGTGGCGCATCACCGCGAGCTCAAGCGCCTTGCCCTGATGGTCGGCGTGGGCGACGACCTCGCGCAGCAGCTGCTCACCCAAACCGCGTCCGCGCTGATGCTGTTCGAGACCGATTTCGAGGATGCGCAGGCTGTCCGGGCGGTCGTCCAGGGTCAGCACGCCGATTGCTTCGCCGTCGAGCAGGATCAGTTCGGTAAGGGCGCCTGGATAGTCACTGGCGAAGATGCGCTGCTGCAGTTGCCACTGCTGGTCGAGCAGGGCGGGGCAGGCTGCGATCAGCGCCGCGTCCAGGCCGCGCAGTTGCGCGAACAGGCGCTTCAGCCAGGGTTCGTCGGCGCTGTCGGCGGGGCGGCGAAGCAGGGTGGGGCGGGTCTTTATCTCGCTCATGGGCTGTTGTAGTTTTCCAGGCTTGGATTTCGTGATCAGGCATTCAGGATCAGGGTTTCAGGCTCAGGTTTTCCAGGTTTCGCGAAGGCGGAGCCTGCCATTCAACGATCAGGGAGTGACCTCATGCTCATCGACCTCCAGGGCCTGACGGCCCAGGCATTCAGTTCTGAACTCGGCCAGGTGTTCACTGCGCACACCGTTCCCGATCCGGTCCAGCTGACTTTGCACAACGTGATCGAAGGGCGCGAGGTCGGCGGTGGTTTCCGCACGCCTTTCTCGCTGATCTTCACCACGCCGATGAATGTACTGCTGCTCGAGGCCCAGTATCGCCTGAGCAGCCCGAGCGGGCGCGATTACGAACTTTACCTGGCGCCGCTGGCGGCAACGCCCGGCGACCAGCGCCACTACCAGGCCCTGTTCAGCTAGGGCCTGGCAGCGGGCCGGGTCGATCAGTTGCGGCTGGGGAAGACCCCGAGGGCGCAGATGCACTGGGTCAGCGCCAGATAGGGCTGCAGGATCGAGACAGGCTGGCTGCCGCCGGCCGCCGCCAGTGTCACGTTCAGTTGCCCCTGTGCCGGCAGTTGCACCGAGCCCGGCGCGGGACCGTAGATCTGCACCGTGACGGCATCACGCCCGGCGGCCCCCAGCGACTGCGCCAGCGTATCGCTGGTCGTCGCCTGGCTGGCGCTGGCGGCGCTGCTGGACTCCGACAGCAGCACGGTGGCCTCCGCGGTGGCGCCGTGGGTATGGGTCGGCAGGTTGCTGGTGAGCAGGGTGGTGTGTTCCGTACCGGCCACGGCACCCAGCGGGTAGCTGGCGTTCTGGCCGAGGCCGGCGCGTCCGCCAAGATTGGGCAGGCAGAAAGTGTTGACGCCGTCGCCACCGTAGGTGGTGCCCAGCAGCGCGTAGAGCGTCTGGTTCTGCGAGATGCTCATTTGCTGGCCATTGCAGGTAATCCAGTTTCTCGGCGCGAAGCTGCCGGCAAAGGGCGCGACGACGCCGATATAGCTTTCGACATCCATGTGGTGCTCCTTGAGTCGTCAGTTGCGCGAGGGATACAGCCCGGAAACGCAGATGATGTAGTTGATGGCCTGGAACGGTTGCAGGATGGAGAACGGCTGGGAGCCGCCGGTCATCTGGACGTTGACCGTCGCCGAACTGGACAGCGGCAGGTTCACCGAGCCCGGTGCCGGCGCGTAGATCTTCACGTCGACGGCATCACGGCCGTAGGCGCCATTGGCGGCTGCCAGCACCGAGGTGGCGCTGGGCGTGGCCGAGGTGGCTGCTGCGGTGCTGGTCGGCAACGAGGCGCTGAGGGTGCCGGTGGCGGCGTGGGTGTGCATCGGCATCTGCGCGGTGGTCAGGGTGGTGCTTTCCGTGCCCCCCACCTGGCCGAGCGCGTACATGGATGTACCCGGCGACTGGCCCACGCCGACGGGGACGCGGCCCTGCAGGTTGGGCAGGCCGAAGGTGGTCTGGCCGTTGCCGCCGAAGTTGGTGCCCAGCAGCGAGAACAGCGCGGAGTTCTGCTGGACGGCGAGGATCTGCCCGGCGCAGATCATCCAGCCGCGCGGTGCGAAGTTCGGGGCCCAGCCGCTGATCGAGCCGAGATAGGACTGTTCACTCATGATCATTTCCCTACTTTGAGTTGTTATCGCTTCATCACGGGACTGGCCCGCCGACCATTCCGCTGGCGATCGGGCCGAGAGGAAACATAGACGATATCCATGAGAGCGTCGGGCTCGCGGTTATTGAGCGAATTGCCGGCGAATGCCGGCTATCGGGCCATTGACGTCAGCTTTCCATCAGGCATTATGGTGAGATCAATCCAATAACAATTTGCCAGCTTGCAGTCGTCGTACCGGAGCCGGTGCGGCTTTGCGTGTGTGCTCTCAGGGAGGAGGCCATATGTTCAGGCATTGGTTCGCGTCATCGGCCGTTCGCAAGCATCAGTCCGGCGCCATGCGCTCCCCACTGGCCCTGAGCCTCGAAGCCAGGATGATGTTCGACGGCGCGGTCGCCGCCACCGTCGCGGATACCGCCTCCAGCCAGGCGGCCGATCATCCCGCCGCCCAGGACAAGACACCTTCCGACTCGTCCTCCCACGACACCCTCGCCGCAGCCCCCACTGCTTCCTCCGACCAGCGCCATGAAGTGGTGTTCGTCGACAGCAAGGTCGCCAACTACCAGCAGCTGGTCGCCAGCCTGAAGCCGGGTACCGAAGTGGTGGTGCTCGACGGCAACAAGGACGGCCTGCAGCAGATCGCCCAGTACCTCAACGGTCGCACCGGCATCGACGCCATCCATATCCTCAGCCACGGCGAAGAGGGTGAAGTGCATCTGGGCAACACCGTGCTCAGCGCCGACAACCTGGCCAGCAAGGCTTCGCAGCTGTCCGCCATCGGCGACAGCCTGGACGCCGATGGCGACATACTTCTGTACGGCTGCGACGTGGCCAAGGGCTCCGGCGAAGTGCTGCTTCAGCAGCTATCGGCGCTCACCCGCGCCGACGTGGCTGCCTCCACCGATCGCACCGGCGCCGCGGCCCTGGGCGGCAACTGGACGCTGGAAGCCCACACCGGCAGCATCGAGACGCAGCGCCCCTGGGCTTCCGACAGCGGCCCCGATTATGCCGACCTGCTGGCGCTACCCTCGGCAAACCAGTCGCTGGGCGACATCTACTGGACCAACAACACCGGCGGCAACACGGTGGATGGCTTCACCCTCAGTGAATCCACGGGGGCGGTGCGGATGAGCTCGCCGGACTCGATCTATTTCAGCACGAGCTCCGTGGCCGACGGGGACGGCAACCACTACTACCAGCTGACCTGGACCGCGGATAACGTCGATCTTGGCAAGTTCGACCTGGACGGCCTGGTGATCCAGTCCTTCGGCGGCAACTACCGGCTGGACGTCAGCGCGATTTCCGGGGGCGCGACGGTTACCCAGTCGTTCACCTTCTCGGGTGCACAGGGGCCGCTGACCGTCAACATCGACAGTTCACTGTTCAACGACATCAGTGGTTTTACCCTGCGTGTCACCCAGCTCAACGGCTCTGAAACGGTTGGCAACATCGACCTGCAGCAGGTCCTGCTCACCGACCTGAAGGGACCCAACGCCGACCCGGTGCTCGGCGGGCTCAACGGCAGGACCGCGAGCTTCACCGAGGACAGCGGGCCGACGCTGATCGATGCGGCGGGCCTGGCCACGGTGAGCGACAGCGACTCGGCGAACTTCGATGGCGGTCAGTTGCGCGTGGCGATCACCTCCGGCCAGCAATCGCTGGAGGACGTCCTGGGCATTCGCAACCAGGGGACCGGCGCCGGCCAGATCAGCGTTTCGGGCGCCAACATCTCCTACGGCGGAGTGCTCATCGGCACTTACACGGGGGGCATCGGCGGCAGCAACCTGGTGGTGACCTTCAACTCCGCGGCCACCGCGGCGGCAGCCCAGGCGCTGGTGCACAACCTCACCTACGTGAACAGCAACGGGCTCGACCCCAACACCGCAACGCGCACCATCAGCGTGACTGTCTCCGATGGCGATGGCGGTACCAGCGCAGCATCGAACGTTACCCTCAGCGTGATCGCCACTAACGACGCCCCGATGCTCGCGCCGGCCAACAACGTCATCGGCTACACCGAGAACGCAGCCGCAGTGGCGCTGAGCCCCACGCTGACCCTGGTGGACGATGGCAGCAGCTTCCAGAAGGCCACGGTCACCATCAGCGATCTGCGCGTCGGCGATTCCCTCACCGTCGGCAGTCCGGGCGCTTTTGCCACCAGCTACAACAGTGCCACCGGCGTCCTGACGATCACCGGTGGCGGCAGTGCCGCCGCGTTGCAGGCCGTCCTGCGCTCGGTGAGTTTCTCCTCCAGCTCGGATGACCCGACCTTCGGGGGGGCCGATACCACCCGGCAGATCAACTTCGTTGTCACCGACAGCGCTGGCGACGACTCCAACACCGCCGTCGTCCAGGTGGCGATCACCGCCATCAACGACGCGCCGACCCTGTCCGGCGGCCCTTACACCTGGGTGGGTACCAGCGAAGACACCAGCTCCCAGGCCGTCACGGTCAGCAGCCTGCTGGCCGGCGTTACCTACGCCGACGTCGATGGCCCCGCCAGCGGAATCGCCCTGACAGCCAGCACCGGCGGCAGCGTCTGGCAGTACTCCACCGATGGCGTGACCTGGACCGATGTTGGCGCGGTGTCCAATGGCAGCGCGCTGCTGCTGTCGGGCAGTACCCTGCTTCGCTATGTGCCCGATGGCAAAAACGGTGGGACGGCCACACTGACTTTCCGCGCCTGGGACCAGACCTTCGGCATCGCCTCCCTCAACGGCATTCGCTCCACCTCCGATACCAGCTCCAACGGCGGCAGCACGGCGTTCTCGACAGGCATCGCGCAGGCAACGATCAGCGTCAGCAGCGTCAACGATGCGCCCGTGTTGAGCCCCTCCAGCCCGGTGCTCAACACGCTGACCGACGGTGACGTGAATAACGTCGGACAGGCGGTTTCCAGCCTCATCACCGGTCAGGTCAGCGACGTGGACACGGGCGCGGTGCAGGGCATTGCCATCACCGGCCTGAACTCCGGCGTCGGTGGCACCTGGCAGTTCAGCCTGGACAGCGGCGCCAGCTGGCAGGACGTCGGTACGGTTTCCACGGCTTCGGCGCTGCTGCTGCGCAGCAGCGATCGCGTGCGCTTCGTGCCCGACGGCGTCCATGGCACCACTGCCAGCTTCACCTTCAAGGCCTGGGACCAGAGCGGCATCACCGCCGGCCAGCAAGGGTTCAAGCTCGATGCTTCCAGCAGCGGCGGCACCACGCCGTTCTCCTTGGTCAGCGATACCGCCAGCGTTACAGTCGTCGAAGTCAATGATGCGCCGACGGTCACTAGCAGTGGCGGCAACGCGGCGTTCGTCGAAGGGGCGGACGTGGCGTCCACGCCGGTGGTGGTCGACAGCGGCCTCACCGTGTCGGACAACGATTCGCCGCTGCTCTACAGCGCCTCGGTGAAGATCACTGGCAATTTGCGGCCCTCCGAGGATGTGCTCGGATTCACCAACGATCCTGCCACCATGGGTGACATCAGCGGCAGCTACAACGCCGCCACTGGCACAATGACCTTCACTTCCGCCAGTGGCGCCAGCGCGGCCCAGTGGCAGGCAGCGTTGCGCTCGGTGACCTACAGCAACAGCTCGGACACCCCGGACACCGCCACGCGCAGCGTCAGTTTCAGCGTGAGCGACGGCCAGCTCGACAGCGCCGACGCCACGCGCAGCGTGACCGTGACGGCCGCCAACGATTCTCCTCAGCTCAGCCTGCCCGGCGTGATCAGTCTCAGCGAAGACGCTACCGGGATCATTACCGGCATCGTTGTCTCCGACGTCGACGCGGGTACCGGCAACGTTCAGGTCACCTTCACGTTGCCGCCCAACAGCGGCATCCTGTTCGCGACCGTCAGCGGAAACATCGCGGTTGACACGGGGCTCAACACCATCTCCCTCACCGGCAAGGTCGCGGACATCAACGCCTACATCGCCGGGATGAACCTCTTCTACTCGCCGAACGCGAACTTCAACGGCAACGTCACCCTCGGTGTCAGTATCACTGACCTGGGCAACAGCGGTGGCCCGGCGAAGACCGACAGCGGCAGCCTGATCCTGCAGGTCGACGCGGTGAACGATGCGCCGAGCACCCCCGTGGTGCCGTTGTTGCCGGTGAGCGGCAGCGAGGACGTCCCCCTGGTGTTGAACGGCATCAGCTTCAGCGACATCGATGCCGGATCGGGTGTGGTCCAGGCGACCTTCAGCGTCGCCCTGGGCAGCGGCACCTTCAGTGCCCTGGCGGGCGCCGGCGTAACGCTGACAGGCTCGGGCACCAACCAGCTGGTGCTCAGCGGAAGCCTCAGCGATATCAACGCCTTCATCGCCGGCAGCCAGGTGAGCTACCTGTCGGCGGCCAACGCTTCGGGCATCGTCATCGTGACGGTCAGCCTCAATGACCGCGGCAATACCGGCACGGGCGGCGCCAAGGTTTCATCGGCCACCTTCAACCTGGACATCAGCCCGGTGAACGACGCTCCGGTGAACAGCGTGCCGGGTGCCCAGACGGTGCTCTCGAACGAAACGCTGGTCTTCAGCGCCGGCAATGGCAACGCGATCTCCATCTCGGACGTGGATGTCGCGGGTGGGAACCTGCGCGTGACGCTCGTCGGCATCAACGGGCTGATCACCCTGGGCAGCATCTCGGGCCTGTCGTTCCTGGCCGGTGATGGCACAGTCGATGCCATCATGACTTTCGATGGCTCCCTCGCCGACATCAACAATGCGCTCGCAGGGCTGAGCTTCACCCCAATGGCCGGCTACCACGGCGCGGCTTCGCTGCAGATCATCACCAATGACCAGGGGCAGTCCGGCTCCGGTGGCCAGCAGACCGACACCGATATCATCTCGATCAACGTCGAGCAGCCCAACCCGCGTATCGTCGGCGTCAGTGCCGGCACCCCGGACGGCACCTACAAGGTCGGTGATCAGATTCTGGTCCTCGTCGAGTTCGACCAGAGCGTCAGCGTCGACACCACCTCCGGCAGGCCGAGCCTGCTGCTGGAAACCGGCACCATCGACCGCACCGCCCAGTACCTGGGCGGCAGCGGCAGCAACGTCCTGTCGTTCCTCTATACCGTGCAGGCCGGCGACCAGAGTGCGGACCTCAACATTGCCGGCGTCGGCGCGCTGTCGCTCAACGGCGCGAGGATCTTCAACGCGCGCCTGGACGATGCCTTCAGCGACCTGCCGGACCCGGCCAGCATCGACAGCCTGGCCAGTCGCGCCAACCTGGTGATCGACGGCGTGGCGCCTGTCGTCAACAGTGTCACGGTGCCAGCCAACGGCACCTACGTGGCGGGGCAGAACCTCGATTTCGTCGTCAACTTCAGCGAGAACGTGATTGTCGACACCAGTGGGGGCACGCCGAACATCCTCGTGACGCTGGATGGCGGAGGCACCGTACTGGCCCAGTACCTCAGCGGCAGTGGCAGCACAGCCCTGCTGTTCCGCCTGGTGGTATCCAGTGGTCAGTTCGACAGCAACGGCATCAGCCTTGGCTCGACCATCCAGACCGGCGGCGGCACCCTGCGTGACAGCGCCGGCAACGACATCAACACAAGCCTGAACAGCGTGGCGAGTACCACCGGCGTGCTGGTCGATGCCGTGGTGCCCACGGTCAGTAGTGTCAGCGTGCCGGCCGGCGCTGCCTACAATGCCGGCGACACCCTGACCTTCACGGTCAATACCAGCGAAACGGTACTGGTCAACGGCGTCCCGAGGCTGCTCTTGGACATCGGCGGCAGCACGGCATTCGCCGATCTGGTTTCCGGTTCCGGCACCTCGACCCTGGTCTTCCAGTACACCGTGCAGGCGGGCGACAACGACGCCGACGGCATCAGCGTGAGCGGTCTGTCCGCCAACGGCGCCACCTTGCGCGACGCCGCCGGCAACAGCATGAACCTGACGCTCAACAATGTGGGCGTTACCAGCGGCGTCATCGTCGACACCGTGGCACCGACACCCAGCGCCATCGTCACCCTTGACCCGTCGCCGACCAATGCCGGCAGCGTGCGTTACACCGTGACCTTCAGCGAAGGCGTCAGCGGCGTCGACCTGAACGACTTCTCCCTGGCCAGCAGTGGTACCGCCGCGGGCAGCCTGAGCGTCCTGCAGCAGATCGACGCGCGTACCTACCAGATTACCGTCAGCGGCGTGTCCGGGACCGGCACCCTGGGCCTGAACCTCAACGCCAGCGGAACCGGCATCCTCGACGCGGCAGGCAACGCCCTGAGCGGCGGGTTGACCGGTGCGGTGTACAGCGTCGACCGCGATGCGCCGACTGTTACCGCGGTCAGCGTGCCGCCGGGTGCGCTCCACAGCGTGGGCGATACCCTCGACTTTGTCGTACAGACCAGTGAGGTGGTGATGGTCGGCGGTTCGCCGCAGTTGGCCATCGACATGGGCGGGCGCACCGTTTATGCCGACTACGTCAGCGGCTCGGGCAGCAACAGCCTGGTGTTCCGCTACACCGTCCAGGCCGGCGACAACGACGCCGATGGCATCCAGATCAGCGGGCTTTCAGCCAATGGCGGCTCCCTGCGTGACGGCACCGGCAACAACATGGATCTGGCGTTGCACGGCGTGGGCTCCACCAGCGGCATCATCGTCGACACCCTGGCGCCGACGCCCGGCGCCATTGTCACCCTCGACCCGTCGCCGACCAATGCCGGTAGCGTGCGCTACACCGTGACCTTCAGTGAAGGCGTCAGCGGCGTCGACCTGAGCGATTTCGCCCTGGTCGGCACCGGCACCGCCGCTGGCAGCCTGAGCGGTCTGCTGCAGATCGACGCGCGCACTTACCAGATCACCGTCAGCGGTGTGTCCGGAACCGGCACCCTGGGCCTGGACCTCAACGGCAGCGGGACCGGCATACTCGACGCGGCAGGCAACGCCCTCAGCGGCGGCCTGACCGGCGCGGTGTACAGCGTCGACCGGGATGCGCCGACGCCCAGCGCCATCGTCACCCTCGACCCGTCGCCGACCAATGCCGGCAGCGTGCGTTACACCGTGACCTTCAGCGAGGACGTCAGCGGCGTGGACCTGAGCGACTTCGCCCTGGTCGGCACCGGGACCGCGGCGGGCACCCTGAGCGGTCTGCAGCAGATCGATGCGCACACTTACCGGATCACTGTCAGCGGCGTGTCCGGCACCGGCACCCTTGGGTTGAATCTCAACAGCAGCGCTACCGACATCGTCGACGCAACGGGCAACGCCCTCAGCGGCGGGCTGACGGGTGCGGTGTACAGCGTCGACCGCGATGCGCCGACCGTTACCGCAGTCAGCGTGCCTGCGGGGAGTCTCAACAACGCGGGCGACACCCTCGAATTCGTGGTGCAGACCAGCGAAGCCGTGGTGGTGGACGGCTCGCCGAAACTGGCCATCGACATGGGCGGGCGCACCGTCTACGCCGACTACGTCAGCGGCTCGGGCAGCAACAGCCTGGTGTTCCGCTACACCATCCAGGTTGGCGACAACGACGCCGACGGCATCCAGGTCAGTGGGCTTTCCGCCAACGGCGGCTCCCTGCGCGACGCCACCGGCAACGCACTGAATCCTTCGCTGAACGGCATCGGTGACAGCCATGGCGTGCTGGTCGATACCCGCGCGCCCACCGCCACTGGAGTCGTGCGGCTGGACCCGTCGCCCACCGGCGCAAGCACGGTGAACTTCCTGGTGACTTTCGACGAGGACGTCAGCGGCGTCGATGCCGGCGATTTCTCCCTGGTGACCAGCAACTCCGCCAGCGGCAGCATACTCTCCGTCGTGCAACTGGATGCCCGCATCTACCGCGTAACCGTCGGCAGCGTGAGCGGGCAGGGCAGCCTGGGCCTGGCGGTCAACGCCGGCGGCATCAGCGATGCGGCCGGCAACGCGCTGGCGAACTCGCTGCGGGGCGACAGCTATGTGATCGGCTCGCTGTCCGATGGTGACCCGGAGTTCCGTATCACCACGCCCAGCGTGCCTGCCGTGCCGTCGCCCACGCCGTTGCAACCCAATGTGCCGGTGGTCGTCACGCCGCAGGGTTCCTCGCCGGTGCTGCCGCCGTCGCTGTTCCCGAGCGAAGGAGCCGGTGGCCTGCCACCGCTGGGCAATATCTTCGTGAACAACGGCGCACCGTCGCAGAGCTTCATTGCCCAAGCCTTTGGCAGCTCGTCGTTTGGCGACGGCAGTGGCAAGGGCTTCCTGGGCTTCGGCGGCGGTGACGCAGGCGTCTTCGGCAGCAGCACGCTGGCCGGCATCTTCGATAGCGACGGTTTCGACGACAGCTCGCCGCTGAAGGCCTTCGACCGTCGCAGCGGCGATATCGACCAGGGCATCCGCGGCATCTTCGGCGCGCCGAGCCTGACGCAGCAACTGCAGCAGATCCACGAATCCGAACAACAACCATTGCGCGAGCTGGCCTGGGCGCTGGGGCAAGTAGCCCAGGACCGCGACGCATCCTGATCACCACATCGCCAAGTAGAAAAAGCACAAGAACGAAGCCGTAACGAGGGGGACGGCCAGGGATGAAAAAACACACGACCTTGCTAGGGATCAGCTTGTTGGCGCTTGCCGTGTCCGGCTGCGCCGTCACCACGCAACCCATCGACCGTAGCGTCAGCGAGCAACGCGCCCGCGACGACCTGCAGGCGATGTTCAAGGATCAGGAGCCGCTCAGCGGCCCGCTGACCCTGCACGAGGCCATGGCCCGTGCGGTGAAGTACAACCTCGAGTCGCGTCTGAAGGTAATGGAGGAGGCGCTGTCGCGCCGGCAACTCGATCTCGCCACCTTTGACATGCTGCCGCGCATGGCGCTCGAGGCCGGTTACGCCGGGCGCAACAACCAGAGCGCTTCCAGCAGCCAGAGCGTGCTGACCAACACCCAGTCGCTGGAACCCTCCACCTCGCAGGACCGCGACCGCGACGTCGCCGACCTGACCATGGTGTGGAACGTGCTGGACTTCGGCGTCAGCTATGTCAGCGCCAAGCAGCAGGCCGACCAGCGCCTGATCGTCCAGGAGCGCCGCCGCAAGGTGGTGCAGACCATCATCCAGGACGTGCGCTCGGCTTACTGGCGCGCGGTCGCCGCACAACGCCTGCTCGACCGTATCGACGCGCTGATGGCACGGGTCGACGGCGCGCGCAAGGACAGCCAGCAGATGAGCCAGCAGCGCATCGGCGACCCGGTCCAGGCGCTGGGCTACCAGCGCGCCCTGATCGAGGCCAGCCGCCAGCTGGAGGAACAGCGTCGCGCACTGTCGCTGGCCAAGACCGAACTGGCTACCCTGATCAACCTGCCGCTGGGTACCGAGCTGACCCTCGCCGCGCCGGAAGGCTACGACGTGCCGGAGCTGAAGGTGGGCCTTGAGCAACTGGAGCAGCAGGCCCTGGCCAGCCGCCCGGAACTGCGCGAGCAGGACTACCAGGCACGGATCAGCGCTGCGGAAACCCGCAAGGCCATGCTGCGTCTGCTGCCGGGCCTGGAGTTCTCCGCTGGCGGGCACTACGACTCCAACAGCTTCCTGGTCAACAACCGCTGGGCCGACTATGGCGTGAAAGTCACCTGGAACCTGTTCAACGTCCTGTCCGCCCCGGCCGCCATCGACGTTGCAAAGGCGGGCGAGGACGTCAACGTGGCGCGCCGGCAGGCCATGTCGATGGCCGTGCTGGCGCAGCTCTACGTGGCCAACGCCAACTACAACGAGGCGCGCCGCCAGTTCGTCACCACCCAGGAGCTGGCCAGCCTGGACACCCAGATCGTCGGCCAGTTGCGCAACCGCCATCAGGCGCAGGGCATCGGTGAGCTGGACCTGATCCAGGGCGAGCTCAATGCCCTGCAGGCGGACCTGCGCCGCGACCTGGCCTACGCCGAACTGCGCAACAGCTATGGCCAGGTATTCGCCTCGGCCGGCGTCGATCCGCTGCCCAGCAACGCCCCCGATACCAAGCTGACCACCCTGGCCAATGGCCTGGCCGAGAAAGAGCGCCAGCTCGACAGCGGCAACGTGCAGTAATCGCCCCAGGCGTGCCAGTGCCGCCGCGCTACTGGTACGCCGAGGGCTATGCGCCTGCTGCGAGCTTGCGGGTCATCCGAGCGGACGCGCTCAACCTGTTGCCTTGCAATCCTCGGCCTGCTGCTTTGGCGCAGGCTGAGGAGCTGCCTTGGCCCCGGACAACCGCGACACGCCGAACAACACCAGTGCCAGCCCGGCAATCTGGTAGACGGTGATCGCCTCACCGAGCAGCGCCCAGGAGGCAAATACGGTCAGCACCGGGCCGAGGTTGCCGAACGCGGCCGCATGGGTGGCGCCCATGCGCTGGATCGCCAGCGCCATCCAGTAGATCGGCAGCACGGTGGAAATCAGTGCCATCAGCGAACCGTGGACCCACACTGCGCCGGGCAAGGTCGCCAGTTGCTGCACGTCGCCGCTCGCCGCGTAGTGGATCAGCACCATCACCGATGAGGCGCCGCCGGCCAGCCCGGCCAGGCGCATCGAGCCCACACGCCGCACCACGGCGGCCGTGCCCATGTAGTAGAGGGCATAGGTGACGGCGCTGGCAAACACCCAGAGCGCGCCAAGCAGTATCTGTCCGTCACCGCCTTCCACACGGATGTCATGCACCAGCGCGATGCCCAGGCCCAGGTAGCACAAGCCCATGGCGACCAGGGTCCGGGAGTCGGGGCGTTCGCGGTTGACGGCCATCTGCAGGAGCAGCACCAGGGTCGGGTAGGTGAACAGGATCAGCCGTTCCAGCCCGGCGCTGATGTACTGCAGGCCGTAGAAGTCGAACAGGCTGGACAGGTAATAGCCGAACAACCCGAGCAGCAGGATGCGCAGGCCGTCGGCCAGCGTCAGGCGGGGCTGTTGCGGGCTGCGGCTCAGCCAGATCAGCCAGAGGAACAGCGGCAGCGCCAGGCCCATTCGGATGGCCAGCACCGTTACCGCATCCACCGGCGCGGCGGCGTAGGAGAGCTTCACGAATACCGCCTTGAGGCTGAAGCCGGTGGCGGACAGCACGGCGAAGAACACACCGTTGCGCAGGCTGCGCTGGTAGAGGGAGGTCAGGCTATTCATGGCGGCACGGATGCAAGGCAGGGGAAAGGCTTTATTCTAGAGAGAAGGCCATTCCACTAGAATCGCAACTTGGCGAACGTGGCTTTCGTTTTTGGAGAATACCCCATGCATTTCGATCTTGCCGACCTGCGCCTGATCGCTGCTATCGCCAGCACCGGCAGCCTGAGCAAGGCGGCGGCTTCGGTGCCGGTGGCGGTCTCGGCGGCGAGCAACCGTCTGCGCCTGTTCGAAGAGCGCTGCGGGCTCTCCCTGTTCGCCCGGCACAGCGACGGCATGACCCTCACGCCAACCGGCCGCCTGGTGCTGGAGGCCGGCCAGCGTGTGCTGAAGGAAGCCCGGCAGCTCAGGGACACCCTGCAGGAGCTGAGCGGAGAGCGGCGCATCACCTTGCGCCTGGCCGCTTCCACGGTGGCCAACAGCACCTTCCTGCCCACCGCGCTGGGGCCATTCCTGGCGGACTACCCGGAAGTGGACCTGCAACTGATCGAGCAGAACAGCAAGGACGTGCTGCGCTCCGTGCAGGAAGGGCAGATCGACATTGGTGTCTACGACGGCAACCTGCCCACCGCCGGCCTGCTGTCGCTGCCGTTCCGCAACGACAAGCTGGTGCTGCTGGTGCCGCAGGATCATCCGCTGGCCAGACAGCACCTGCCGAGCCTGCGCGATGCACTGAGTTTCCCCTTCGTCTGCCTGCCGGCCGAACGCGCCATGCAGCGTTTCGTCGAGGCGATGGCAGTACGCAATGCAATGCCGCTCAAGGTGCGCGTGCGCGCGCCGAGCTTCGATGCCATTGCCCAGTTGGTCGCCCAGCGGGTGGGCGTGGCCATGCTCCCTGAGGCGGCTGCTACACGCATGGCTCAGGAGCTGCCGGCGGTAGTGGTGCCGCTCGCCGACGCCTGGGCCACCCGTGAACTGCGCATCTGCGTGGCTGACTGGGATGCGTTGTCATCCCATGCGCGGCAGTTGGTGACCTACCTGATGAATGAAGGAGCCGCCGCTCGCTGAAACGTGGCGAGGGGGAGTGAGCAGCGGCCAGCCCTGGCAGCGTCGAAAGCTGGCCGCGCGACTTCACGCGGTGGTATTCACCGAGGTGCCGCTGGTGCTGCTGCCGGACTCGGTCAGGGCTTCTGAGTAGGCCGCGGTGGCCGCCGCTACCGCCGCCGAGGCGGACGAGACGCGTGCCTGGGCAGCCTGCGCGGCGATCTGCTGGGCCTGCTTCTCTTCCTCGGTCTGGCCACCGCCCTGGCTGGCCTTGGCCAGTTCCTGCTCGGCCTCTTCCAGCTCCTTCTGCGCCTGCTCCATGGCCTGCTTGAGTTTCTCCAGGGTGGTGTCGGAACTGCTGTCGGAGCTGCCGCTCGCTCCGCCGGCAGCGCCACCAGCCGCTCCGCCAGCAGCCTGCGTGGAAGAGCTGGCCGTGGTCTGGGAAGTGCTGGTGGCATCGCTGGTGGTGCTGTCCTCGCTGCTCGTGGCAGAGGTCGAGGCGGCCGAAGTCGAGGCGGTGGTGTAGCGAACGTTGGTGGCGCTGACGGCGCTGATGGTAGTCATGGATGGGCTTCCGCTGAGGATGGGTATCCGCAATGGCGGCCGCCAGGAAGAGAAATTTAGAGCGGTTTGTTATCGACTTGGTATCGGGCCTGGTACATCAGGCGCACCCCCTCATTTCTGCTCCACCAGCCGGGGTGTCTGCGACCCTTCCAGGGCCAGATGGATCACGCCGGCACGGCTGGGGAAGTTCGGCGCATCGTCGTCGCTGTTCTCCATCACCGGGATGTCGATCAGGGTACGCTTGCCCGCCGGGTCGACAACCAGCCGGGCGTCCAGCTTCTCGACCGAGCGCCAGCCACCGCCGCCGATCTGCATGGCATCGAGCAGGCTGTAGTGCTCCTGGCCTTCTTCATTGGGCGTGGAGGAAAAGACGGCGAGGTACTGGCTGTAGTTGTTGCCCATGTCGAAGCCTTCGATGGTGAACACCGCCAGGATGATCTCGCTGTCCTGACCGGTCTTCAGGGGCTGCACATGGGTGGCTTCGGGGTAGCCGGTGGCGAAGCTGTCCTTGTACAGCTCCACCAGGCGGCTTACCTGTTCTTCCAGGGGCTTGGGCACGGGCGGCTGCTCGGCGGCGTGGGCAAGGGTGCAGGCCAGCAGCAGGCTGGCGGGCAGCAGGCGAATCTTCATTGGGGGAACATCCGTGTCGGGGGGAGGGGGTGGCATGGCCGGCATCTTGGATACCGGCCTTCGCCGGATTACTGCTTGAGGCCGGGAATGGCGTTCTTCGACACCCAGTCACCGACCGCCGAGCAGGAGTAGGTGTTGGAGTAGTCGTAGAACTGCTGGGCGAGGGAGCTGGCCTCGTAGGTGCCGCACTGGTAGACCGACGTGCCCTTCTGCAGGATCAGGAAGTGGATCTGGGTGACCCGACCCGGCGCCACGTAGGCGGCCTTCACTTCGTAGCCGCTGCGCAGCAGTTCCGTCACCTTGACCTCTTCGGCAGAAGCCTGCGAGCCGATGGCCAGGAGGCCGAGCAGCGCAAAGACGATTTTCGCCAGATAGTTCAGGTTAGCCATGGTTGTGTCTCTTCCTTGAGGGGGCCTGGGCTCAGGCTTCCGGCTTCAGCGCGATGCCGCCGCAATTGCCGCGGGTCAGCAGGTAGTCCACCTGGCGGGCGCGGTTGATGGCGACGCGGATTTCGCAGCTGGCCGAATGGACCACGTCGCCCCAGTACTCGGTATGCACCAGCTGGCCGTTCTGCGGGCCGGTGTAGGTGCCGAGCGCCTCTCGGGAGACGTAGGAGGTGTCGCGGCGATAGATCAGCACGACCCAGTCGTTCTCCGGCGCCAGGCCGATATCGCTGGGCGCGCCGAAGTGGTCGATGGCGTCGCCGGCCGGGCGGCCCTTCCAGTAGCTGCGGGCCTGCGCTTCGGGCAGGGTGGGAATGGCGGAACAGCCGCCGAGCAGGATGGCGATCATCCCCAGTGCGAGTAGTCCTTTCATTGCACGCCCTCCTTGGCCGGTGCGTTCTTCACGGGCATCTGCTCGAAGCCCTTGTCGACCATTTCCAGAATCAGGTTCTTGGCGTGCTCGCGGTTGCGCAGCTGGAACAGGCCAGGAGCGGCGGAGACCAGTTGCAGCATGGGCATCTTGCCCAGCGGGTACATCTTCTGCTCGACGTGGGCGTCCGGCTTGCAGAGGAAGTCGCGGCTCTGGGCGATCCACGCCTCAGGCTTCTTCTGCCATTCCTTGGAAACCTTCTTCGGACGGATGTCGTTGTAGAACTTGTCGTAGTTCTGCGCGCCGTTGAGGCGCACGCGGTTCTTCGCGCAGTCGACCTCGACGTCATAGGCGGTAAAGGTCGGCTTGGCGCCTTCCTCGTAGAATTCGTAGACACCCAGCGAGCGCACGCCGTTCTTGCGGTCATAGATGTTGGCGGGGTCGCCATCGATGACGAAGATTTCGTTCTTGTAGAGGCTGCCCTGCTGGTGAATCAGCCAGAAATCGCCAGAGGGGCCTTCCGCTTGCGCGGCGAGCGGGCTGCAAAGCAGCATGGCAGGCAGCCAGGGCCTGAGGGGCTTGAACATATCGGACATTCCTTTGCCGTTGTGATCGCCCGAGCGCAGCGCACCCCGGCGAAAGAAGGGTAGGAAACTAGAGGCGCAGGTATTGATGGTCAACCTGCTTGTAGGATTTTTGTGACAAGCGGCAGTGAAGTTGCTGTGGCAATGGGGAACGGAAGAGCACCTGTTGGCGCTCTTCGAGGGCATGGCTCGCTCCTACAGGCGAGTCCTGCCCGTCAGGGCGAAATGAACTGGCGAACCGCCTGGATCGTCTGGGTCGGCGCCTCTTCCATCAGCCAGTGCCCGGCGCCCGGCACCACCACTTCGGTGACGTTGTCGGCGGCATTGCGCATGACGATGGCTTCATTGGCGCCGAAGGATTTCTCACCGCCGACGGCCAGCACCGGCATCGTCAGCTTGGTCTTGTTCGACGCCTCGTTGTCTACTGCATCCTGGCGAATGCTGCGGAACTGGGAGAAGGCCGCATGCATCGCACCGGGGCGGGCATAGAGCTTGGCGTAGTGCTGCCGGGTGGCTTCGTCGACCTTGTGCGGGTTTCCGGCGAATTCGTTCCAGAAGCGGTCCAGGTAGATGCGCTCGCGCCCGGCCACCAGGCGCTCCATGTCCGCGCCGCCAAAGTCGAAATGCCAGAGCATCGGTGAGCGAACGATGTCGTTCCACGGCGCGATTCCGGGGACGGGAGCGTCCATCACCACCAGGCGTTCAGTCTGCTGCGGATATCGGGCGGCGTAGGCGTAGGCCACCATGGTGCCGATGTCATGGCCGACCACCACCGAGTGCTCGATGCCCAGCGACGCCAGCACCGCGCGAACGTCGCCGGCCTGGGTCTTCTTGTCGTAACCGTCGGCGGGGATGGACGACAGACCCATGCCGCGCAGGTCCGGCACCACCACGGTGTGATCCTTGACCAGGTCCATGGCCAGTGGCGCCCACATGTCGCCGGTATCGCCGAACCCGTGCAGCAGCACTACAGCCGGACCCTTGCCGCCGACGCGGACGTGGATGGTCGCGCCGTCTACGGCGATGTCCTGGGTACGAAAGGAGGAGGGGAAAGCCACGACGCCGGCATGTGCCGGAATGCTCAGGATCACCAGCAGGGATGCGGTCAGCAGGGAGCGGATCATGGTGAGCTCTCCAGAGGTCGACTGGAGGAGCGTAGTCCGCTTTGCGAGTCTCACACGAGCCGCTGTTTTCGCCGCCTGCGTTACCATCACTGCGCGAGGGATTGCTACCCGCTAACGCACTGGTTCGATCCTGGGAAGGCCATTCAGTGGACGGGGAATTGATCTGTCAGTGGTGCTCATTGTCCATCAGAAGACGGCCCTGCCGGAAACGCAGTGCTGCACGTCTCCGCCTACCCAGATTGTCCCGTCGATGCTTTCGATCTGTACTCGCCCGCGGCGCCCGATCACCGTACCCTGGCTGGCCGTGTAGCGGTCGCTCAGGGTGCCCGAGCCGATCAGCCATTGAGCCAGGCCGGCATTCAGGCTGCCCGTGACGGGGTCCTCGTTGCATTCCTCGCCCATGAAAGCTCTGACCTCCACATCGGCTTCAGCGTCCGGGCCCGTCCACGGAGCAATGACGCCGACATTCAGCCCTTGCAGTGCGGCGTAGTCGGGCCTGATGGCCAGCACTTCAGCTCGATTTGCCAGCAGCACGCCGGCCCAGCCCGGGCCGTTGTCGACCCACTGGCTGGCGCGGACCTGCCCGGTGGCGAGGCCGAGCCCCTGTTCAATCAGTTTCAGCGTCGCCGCATCCAGCGGTCCGCTGCGCTTGAGCGGCGGAGCGGAGAACGCCAGTTGCCGACCTTGCCTGCGTATGCGGATCAGGCCCGCCGGGCACTCCTGGACAACCTCGGCAAGCTCGAGACTGTCCTGCTGATGCAGCCATACCTTGCAACTGCCCAGCGTCGGGTGGCCGGCAAAGGGCAGTTCGCGCAGCGGGGTAAAGATGCGCACGCGGTAATGCGCTTCCGGCGTTCGGGGCTGCAACAGAAAGGTGGTCTCGCTGAGTTGCGTCCACCGTGCAAACGCCTGCATCTGTTCGGTGGTGAGCTCGTCGGCATCCACCACCACTGCCAGCGCGTTACCTTCGTGGGGGTGTTCGGCAAAGACATCGACCTGTTCGAACTGCAGGTAAAGCGGCATCAGATTTCCTTGATAGGCAACGGCGGATCAGCCCGGACCGGGGCGAGGCTAATCGCTACGCGAAGATTTTAAAAGGATGCCGGGAGTCCGATGCGGTCCGCGACCGGCCGCTGTCGACAGATTCCGTTCAAGCATGGGTTTCTACCGCAACAACAACCGTCTTCACGGCAGTTGCGAACGTCATTTCTACTGGTTTCGGGCGTTCTCCAGGGCCTGTTTTTCTGCCGCGGCGGTGATGGCGGTCTGGCGATTCTGCTCCGCCATGTAACAGGCATCGCGGCTGACTCCCTGTGCCAGGCAGGTGGACATCCGCTGCGCCGGGCTTGAGCAGCCGGCCAGGAGGAGGACGGTAACGGTAACTGCGAGTAGTGCGCGCATGGCACATCCTTCTTGGGTCGTTCAACGGGAGGGGAGGAAAGCTCGAAGGGAAGTGACTTCCACTGGCGCTATTGTTTGCCGGCGCGCGTGGGGCGACAGCGCGAAATCCAGTCACGACTTGTAGGAAAGTGATTACACGCCCGTCGCTCGCTCTTCGAGGGCTCCCTCGCAGCCATTTTGTATCCCACTGTATCCGGCGACCGCTCTGACATTCGCGGAGATGGCGGCGGCTGTTTTCGACACGCTGCAGATACCCCAGGGGCTCTTAATCAACACCAACAGCTCATCGGCACGGCAAGCACTCCAGGGTACTCCAGTGCGTGGTGTCCCGCTCCGTTGAGCTGTCCCCCTTACCCCTTGAGGATCGATGCCATGAAAAACCTGAAAACCTTCATGACCGCTATTGCCTTCTCGCTGGCTGGCGTCGCAGTGCACGCGAATGCCGCTACCGAAGCCAGCTGCTCCCAGGGCGCTGCGTGCTTCCAACTGACACCCCTGGCCAAACAGGGCACGGCGCCGCAACTGGCTGAAGAGGGCTTCAGCCGGACGCCCCTGGGCATGCGGGTGAACTCGGCAGCGCCGGCAGAGCAGACCATCGCTTCCGACGGTTTCAGCAGAACTCCGCTGGGAATGCGCGTGAGCCCCGATGCACCGGCACAGCAGACCATTGCCGAAGATGGTTTCAGCCGTACTCCCCTGGGCATGCGCGTGAACTCCGACGAGCCGGCGCAACAGACCCTTGCCGCCGATGGCTTCGGCAGGACTCCGCTGGGCAAGCGCGTGGCTTCCCCGCAGGATTCGGGTATCGCCTGATGCCCGTTTGCGGAGGGCGCCTCGCTTGTGGCGCCCGAGGATTGTTAGGATTTGCAGGCCTTCTGGCGGCAAGCGCTGCGCTGATGAGTCAATACAGGTGAGGCGATGAAGAGCAACGAAGCAGGGCGCAACAAGGTCGCCATGGTTTTTGGCGGTTCCCGAGGTATCGGTGCCGCAGCGGCAAGGCAACTGGCAGCCGACGGATTCGCCGTGGCGCTGACCTATGTGTCACGGCCGGACAGCGCCCAGGCGCTGGTCGCCGAGATCGAATCCGGCGGCGGCCGGGCCATTGCCATCCAGGCTGACAGCGCGGACGCCGGCGCCATCCGCGACGCGGTGTCGGCGGCGGTCGAACACTTCGGCGAACTCGATGTGGCGGTGGTAAATGCCGGCGTGCTCCGGCTGGCGCGTATCGACACGCTCAGCGTCGAGGACCTCGACCTGATGCTCGACGTGAACATCCGCGGCGTCATCCTCTCGGTCCAGACTGTGGTAGCCCGCATGCGTGACGGTGGGCGGGTGATCACCATCGGCAGCAACACGGCATCCGGCCGTACTTCGGTGGAGGGCGCAGTGTACTCGATGACCAAGGCCGCCGTGGCGCGGCTGGTACAAGGACTGGCACTGGACCTGGCGCCGCGCAGGATCACCGTCAACAATATCCAGCCCGGCCCGACCGCGACGGACATGACGCAGGCGCATCTGGAAGCGCTGGCTGAACTCGTCCCGCTCGGACGAGTCGCCCAGCCTGCGGAGATTGCCGGCCTGGTCTCGTATCTCGCCAGCCCGGCTGCGGCCCACATGAGCGGCTCGAGCCTGACGCTGGATGGCGGCTATGCCCTGTAATACCCGAAGCACCAGGAACGCTCTGTGCCCCAGGATCTGACCCATAGCGAAGCAGACGTGCCCACGCGGTGGAGCGTCGTTGTCCTGTGCATGCTCTTCAACGTCATCGACGGGCTGGACGCCATGGCGATGGCCTTTACCGGCAGCCGCGTGTCCGCGGAATGGGGGCTGGGCGCGGGCCAGCTTGGCGTGTTGCTCAGCGCCAGCCTGCTGGGCATGGCCGGCGGTTCGCTGCTCGGCTCCCGAGCTGACCTGCACGGCCGCCGGCCACTGCTGCTGGCGGCGCTGTCGTTGAGCGGCCTGAGCATGCTGCTGTCGTTCTGCAGCCAGGACTACTACCAGCTGCTGCTTCTTCGGGTACTCACCGGCCTGGGCATCGGCGCGGTGCTGGTGGGCGCCAATGTGCTGGCCTACGAGTCCGCCAGCCGACGCCGGAGGAACCTGGCGATTGCCTTGCAATCGGTCGCCTTTGCCCTGGGCGCGGGTCTGGGTGGGCTGCTGGCGCACCAGTTCAATGAATGGATCGGCTGGCGCTACGTGTTCCTGGCCGGTGGCGGAGTCACGCTGGCTGGCGCGGTGGCGGGCGCATTCTGGCTGCGCGAGTCGCCGCAGTTCATCAGGCTCGCAGCCACCACGCCGCGAGTGCCGCGCAGCGAGGTCTACGGGCAGTTGTTCGCTGCCCGGCAGTGGCGACTGACCGCATCGCTGGCGCTTGCGCTGTTCCTGGCGATGGCGGGCTTCTACTTCGTGATGAGCTGGACGCCGACACTGATGGTCCGCAACGGATTCAGCGAGCAGCAGGGGGCCGTCGACGGGCTGCTGCTGTCCTGCGGCGGCATGCTCGGCGCGCTGCTGGTGGGACTCTCGGCGAACCGTAGCGGGGGACGGGCGCTACTGCTCGGCCTGCTGCTGCTCAACGCGCTGGTGATGGTGCTGATGGCCTCGCTGGTCGCCGAATCGGCGCTGCCGGTTGCCGTTGGCGTGTTAGCGGGGATGGCGCTCAATGGCGCGGTCGCGGCGCTGTTCGTCCTCGCGCCGCAGTCCTTCCCGGCGGCGATTCGCGCCAGTGGCGTGGGGCTGGTGCTGGCGACCGGGCGGCTGGGGGCGATCATCTCACCCGCCATCGCCGGGAGCCTGCTCGTCGCGCAGTGGAGCACGGGGGCGGTGTTCCTGCTCTTTGCTGGCAGCCAGATAGTGGCGGCGCTGATGGTCTGGCTCGGCTATCGGCGGACTGTGCAGGCATCCACTTGACATGCCGAGCTGGCGGCGTGCCGGCCTCCGCGCGCAGCGCTATGGCCCAGAGCGGGGCGTTTGTATAATCCTTTTCACAAGCGGCAGAACCGGCTTTGTGCCGGGCGGGCGCCAAGGTGAGCACCTGAGCTGAAGTACCTGCCAACAAGAATTCACAATGGTGTGCAGTGGTGGAAAGACGACAGTTCAGCGAGTCCATGCAGGGGCAGAACCTGCGCTTCGTCGGCGATCGCAACGCCGAGCCGCAGCGCCCGCGCAAGGTCGGTTTCGTCCTGCTGGAGAACTTCTCCCTCCCGGCCTTCACCCAGGCGCTGGATACCCTGGTCACTGCCAATCTGATCCGTGAAGGCGCCTTCGCCACGCGCACCTACAGCCTCGATGGCGAGTCGGTCACCAGCGACCTGGGCCTGGTCATCTGCCCGGCCTCCGCGCTGGAAAGCAAGTACCTGGACATGGACCTGCTGGTGGTGTGTGGTGGCCTGCGCACACCGCTCAAGGACATGCCCAACCTGAGTCGCCTGCTGCACCTTGCCGACGAGCGCGGCATCGTCCTGGCCGGCCTGTGGAACGGCGCCTGGTTCCTCGGCAAGGCAGGCCTGCTGGACGGCCACAAGTGCGCGGTGCACCCCGAGAACCGCGCCTCGCTGGCGGAGGTTGCGCGCAACAGCGTGGTGACCGCCGAGAGCTACATCCTCGACCGCAACCGCCTCACCGCCGGTAGCCCCACTGGCGCCTTCAACCTGGTGCTGGAGTGGATTCACAACTTGCACGGCCGCGAGCTGGTGGAGGGTATCGTCGATATCCTCGCCTTCGAGGAATCGCGCTACCGGCGCACCCGCCCGGCACTGCACGAGAAGATGACCCAGCCGCTGCGCGACGTGCTCAACCTCATGAGTGCGAACATCGAGGAGCCGCTGAGCACCGACCAGTTGTCCGAGTGTGTGGGCCGCTCCAAGCGCCAGCTGGAGCGGCTGTTCCAGGAGCAGCTGGGGACCTCGCCGGTGCGCTATTACCTGGAGCTGCGCATCACCGAAAGCCGGCGTCTGCTGCAGCATTCCGATCTGTCGCTGGTGGAAGTGGCGCTGGCTTGCGGCTTCGTTTCGCCCAGCCATTTCAGCAAGTGCTACACGTCCTTCTTCGGCCATTCGCCGTCGAAGGAAGTGCGCTTCGGCTGCGTGCGCTCGGCCAAGTGAGCAGGGCGGGCCGGTCTGCGGGCCCGCAGTACTGCTCCAGTGGTGTTCCTCGCGCGGGGCGGCTGGTTAACTGCCAGGACGTGCGAACAACAAGAGCGAGGAACAGGACGTGATCTTTCTTTACAACGCCGAACCCGAACACGCCGAGAAGTGGCGGGCCCTGCTGGCCGCCCAGGTGCCGGACCTGGAATTCGTCGAGGGCTTCGATGCGGTCGATCCGGCGCGTGTCACCTACCTGCTGACCTGGAAGGCGGTCGCCGACATCGAGCGCTACACCGGCCTGCGCGTCCTGTTCGCGGCGGGAGCCGGGGTGGACCAGTTCGACCTGTCGAAGATCCCCGAGTCGGTGGCGCTGGTGCGCATGGTCGATGACTCCCTGGCGGACATCATGGCCGAGTTCGTGGTGATGTCGGCGCTTGCCCTGCACCGCGAGATGCCGGCCTACCGCTGGCAGCAGGCCAGTCAGGTCTGGGAGCCGCTGAGCATCCTGCCGGCGGCGACCAGCCGCGTCGGCGTGATGGGCCTCGGCCAGCTTGGCCAGGCGTGCCTCGCGCAACTGCGCCACCTGAAGTTCCAGCTGCTGGGCTGGAACCGCTCCGCGCGGCAGATCGACGGGGTGCAGACCTACACCGGCCCCGAGGAACTGGCGAGCTTCCTGTCGCAGTGCGACATCCTGGTCAACCTGCTGCCGCTGACCGACAGCACCCGCGGCATTCTCAACCGCGAGACGCTGGCGCAACTGCCCAAGGGTGCCGGGCTGATCAATGTTGGCCGGGGCGAGCACGTGGTGGAAGCCGACCTGGTCGCAGCGCTGGATGCGGGGCAGGTCGGCGCGGCGATCCTCGATGTATTCCGCGAGGAACCGTTGCCGCAAGACCATCCGCTGTGGTCGCACCCGCAAGCCTGGGTCACTCCGCACATCGCCAGCACCATGCAGGTGGAAGGCGGCGCGGCGGTGGTGGCGAAGAACATCCTGCGCGACCTGGATGGCGCCGAGCTGCTGCACACGGTGAATCGCCAGACCGGTTACTGACGCGTTTCGCTTATCACTGAAATAGCCGGCGCGCGCTGTTTGTCCCGCACGGCACTTTCGATACTGGCGGCTCCCAACCGCCGTTCAGGAAGTGCCGTTCATGGACCACGAACCGATTGATGCCCGCGACTTCGCCTTCACCCACTTTGCCGCCGTTGCCCTGTGCGGCTCGCTGATCCTCGCGCTGGCGTTATTCCTGGCGCGTGTGGGTGTATTGCTGCACTGAGGATCAGGCGGCGATGGCCTGGCTCAGCGTGCTGATCAGCGCGCGGGTCTGGGCGTCGCGATGGGCGCTGTAGAGCACCATGTCGCGGGGCGGTAGCTCCGGCAAGCCGAAGCGTTCGCGCACATCCATGCAGCCCGCTGGCGCCATGCGTTCGACCATGGCGCCAATCCCGATGCCGGCCGACACCGCCGCGCCGATGGCGAGAATCCCCGAGCCGACGAAGGCCTCGCTCCAGCTGCGGCCCTGTGTCTGCAGCGCGTTTTCTACCATGCTGCGCATGCCGCAGGGCGCCGGCTGGATCGCCAGTGGCAGCGGCGCGCCGTCGGCCAGCTCGAAGGATTCGGCGGCCATCCAGGCGAAACGCTCCGCGCCGATCACCTTGCCATCCTGGCGGCGGTTGTCGTGGCGCAGGATCAGCGCGATATCCAGCGCGCCTTCCTCGTAGCTCTCCAGCATCTGCCGCGAGGTGCCGAGGCTGAAGGCGACTATCACCTCCGGATCGGCCTGTGCCAGACGCTTGAGCCAATGGCTCAGGTCGGCGCCGAGGATGTGGTGGCTGACGCCGATGCGCAGGGTACGGCGCGGCGTGTCGAAGCAACGCAGGGTTTCGTCGTAGCTGGCCAGCAGGCGGCGGGCGCTGGCGAGGAACACCGAGCCGTGGGCCGACAGCGTGACGCGGCGCGGCGTGCGCTCCAGCAGCGGGCGGCCGAGGGATTCCTCCAGGCGCTTGATCTTCAGGCTGATGGCCGCCTGGGTGGCGCCGGTGGCTTCGGCGGCGCGGGTGAAACTCTTCAGGTCGGCGACCAGCAGGAAGGCGCGGATGGCTTCTATATCAGGGGTTTTCATGGCGGCGAATCGTCCTTGGGGCTGGCTGCAGTCTGGCAGCTGGGCCGGCACAACCCAAGCGCTGGATGCGCTACAGTGCCGCCTCCCTCTTCATTGGCCGCTGACAAGGAATCGCGATGCTGACCCAGGCCTTCGCCTACAAATGCTGGTCGGACCGCCGGGCACTGGACGCCATCGCCCGGATCGATGCCGAGCGCTTTCCCGAGGAACGTGCCTTCGCGCTCCAGCAGCTCAACCACATGGCCATAGTCGAGGACTTGTTCCGCGCGCGGTTGCAGGGCGAAGCGGACCCGCACCCGGCCACCAATACCCAGTCGGTGCCCGGCTATGACGAGCTGCGCGAGCGCCTGCTGACTTCCGCCCAGTGGTACGTCGAGCAACTCGCCGCCCTGACCCCGGAGCGTGCGCGGGAGGTCATCCGCTTCCGCTTCACCGATGGCCGCAGCGGCAGCCTGACCCGCGAGGAGATGTTCTTCCACATCCTCAACCACGCCACCTACCACCGCGGCTCCATCGCCCGCGCGCTGGACCAGGCTGGCGTGGCGCATCCGGCGGACACCTACACGGTGTTCGTGCACACCACCCAGCCCGAGCGCCGCGAAGGCTGAGCGCTCAGCAGGCCACTTCGTCGATGATGATCTGCAGCGTCTGCCGGGAGCAGCGCTCCACTCGCGCCTGCACGCCGTACACCTCGCCGAACAGTTGCGGTGTAAGGATGGATTCGGCGCCTCCGGCAGCAACCAGCCGGCCCTGGTGCAGCACCGCCAGCTGATCGGCGTAACGCGCGGCGAGGCCGATGTCGTGGAGCACGGCGATGGCGATCAGGCCGTGGCGGCGCACTTCCTCCTGCACGCACTGCATGACCCGTAGCTGGTAGTTCAGATCTAGCGCGCTGGTGGGCTCGTCCAGCAGCAACACCTGCGGACGCTGCGCCAGCAACTGGGCCAGGCTGACCATCTGCCGTTGGCCGCCGGAGAGGCGGTCCAGGCGCTGGTCGCGCAGGTGCAGGATGCCGACCCGACGCAGCGCTTCGAGGGCGGCGGCCAGCGGGTCGGCGCGACGCAGTTCGGTGTCGAATGGGTTGACCCGCAGGCTGGCGAGCAGCGCGTCGAGCACACTCAGGGCGATGCCGCCGGGCAGGTTCTGCGGCATGTAGGCGATGCGCCGGCTGCGTTCGCCAACCGACAGCGAGGCGAGTGACTGACCGTCCAGGCTCAGGTCGCCGCGCACCTGCTCAAGGCCCGCGAGGCCGCGCAGCAGGGTGGACTTGCCCGCGCCGTTGGGGCCGATCAGGGCGGTGAGGGTGCCGCGTCTGAGCTCCGGCAGCGTCACGTCGTGGACCACCGGGTGACGGCGGTAGGCAACCGTCAGGTTCTGTGCGAGCAGGCTCATGCGCTGCGTCCTCCCCGGCAGATCAGCGTGATGAAAATCGGCACACCCACCAGCGCGGTGACGATGCCCACCGGCACGATCAACCCCGGCATCAGCAGCTTGCTGGCCACCGACGACAGCGATAGCAGCAGCGCGCCGACCAGCGCACTGGCCGGCAGGTAGAAGCGCTGGTCCTCGCCGATCAGCATGCGCGCGATGTGCGGGCCGACCAGGCCGATGAAGCCGATGGTGCCGACGAAGGCCACCGCGCACGCCGACAGCAGGCAGATACGCAACAGGGCGAAGCGGCGCAGGCGGCGCACGTCCACGCCAAGGCTGCGGGCGCGGTCTTCGCCCATGCGCAGCACGGTGAGTTTCGACGCGGCGGCCTGGGAGAAGGGCAGGCAGAGCGCGAGCACCAGGGCCAGCGCGCCAGCCTTGTGCCAGTCGGCACGGGCGAGGCTGCCGAGGGTCCAGAACACCAGCTGTTGCAGCACGTCCTCGCTGGCCATCATCTGCAGCAGCGCCACCGCCGCATTGCAGCTGAACACCAGGGCGATGCCGAACAGCACCAGGCTTTCCACTCCGCCCCCGCGCAGGCGCGAAAGCAGTTGCAGCAGCACCAGCGACAGGCAGGCGAAGACGAAGGCCGCCAGCGACACCGCAGCATTGGCCGAGAGCCAGGCGTTGCCCAGATGGAAGAAGATCGCCAGCGAGGCGCCCAGCGCGGCGGACGAGGACACGCCAAGGGTGAAGGGGCTGGCCAGCGGGTTGTCGAGGATGGTCTGCATTTCCGCGCCGGCCAGGGCCAGCGCGCCGCCTACCAGCAGCGCCATCACCGCGTAGGGCAGGCGCACGTTCCAGATGATCACCCGCTGGCTCGGCTCCAGTTCGCCCGGATGCAGCAGGCCATGGAACAGCGCGGCGGGCGTCAGCCCGGACGGCCCGCTGAGCAGGTCCCAGGCCATTGAGCCCAGCAGCAAGACGAGCAGCGCGACCAGCACCGCCCCACGGCGACGCAGTTGCAGCCGGCGCTCGTGGCGTGCCTGCTGCAGGTCGATCTTGTCCAGGGCGGCGTTCATTCAGACTGGCCGGCGTCGATCCAGTAGGTGCCGTCCAGGCCGATGCGCAGGAAGTCCTGGTTGATCTGCGCCTGCGTCTTTGCCGGGTCGAGATCGGCGAAGCGTTCCGGGTGGACCCAGCGTGCCATGGCCTCGATGGCGAGGATGTTGAAGGGCGAGTTGTAGAAGTCGTGCCAGAGGCCGTGGGCGTTGCCGGTGCGAATCGCGCCGAGGGTGGCGAACTCGGGGCGTTGCAGGACTTTGCCCAGGCTCTCGCGGGCCTGCTGCTGGCTGACGCCGGCGCCGAGGATCAGCCCCGGATTGCGGTTGCCGGTGGCGATGTAGATATCCGGTTTCGCCGACAGGGCGTACTCCACGCTGATGTCGCCCAGCGCGCCGGGTACCACGCCGGCGGCGATGTTGCGCCCCCCCACCGCGTCGATCACGCTGCCCAGGCCGCTCTTGCCGGTGGTGTGGCCCGGCGCCTGCCAGACGCCGGCCAGCAGTTCGAGGAACACGCTCGGCTTGTGTGCATCATCCAGCTCGGCCACGCCGTCACGGATGCGCTGCAGGTGGCTGTCGTAGAACTTCAGGTACTGGTCCGCCTCGGCCTGGCGACCGAGCGCTGCGCCCAGCGCGGTGAGGCTGGTGCGCACGCCCTCGATGGGGTGCACGCGGAAGTCGACGAACACCACCGGCACGCCGGCGGCGGCGAGGATGTCGGCAATCGGGCTGTGCTGGGTCGGGCCTTCGCCAGCGATGCTGAACACGGCGAGGTCCGGCTTCAGCGCGAGAATCTGCTCGGCGCTGACGCTCTGCTCCGAGGCCTGGCCAATCAGCGGAATCTGCTTCACCTGGGGGAAGCGCTGGGCGTAGACGTCGAAGGTGTGCGGGTCGAGCAGGCGCACGTCGTTCTGCCAGCCGACCACGCGCTGGAAGGGATTGTCGCGGTCGAGCAGGGCGAGGACGAAGAACAGTCGACCTTCACCCAGCACTACGCGCTGGGCGTTGCCGTTCACTTCGACCTTCCGCCCGAGCACGTCGGTGACGGTGAGCGCCTGGGCGGGCAGGGCGAGGCCGAACCAGCCGAGGCAGAGCAGGACGAGGGTGGCGAAGGCGTGAGTCAGACGGGAGCGGGAAGCGCGGGACGACAGGAAGGGCATGCGGAACGACCTGGGCATGAAGTAGAATTAATCGCATTTGCAATCCACTCTACCGCTGCCGTCGCGGGCGAGCCGGGCGGCTTTGTATTGGAGGGGCGCGAAATCCCGCGCCACAACATTCCATTACATTTGCGCCGTGCAGCCCGCCCCGCCAGCCGGAACGATAGCGACCCGCCGCGAGTTTCCCGATGTCCAGGCCAGACCACATCCTCGTCGTCGACGACGACCCCGAGATCCGCCAACTGCTGGCCGACTACCTCAAGGGCATGGGCTACCAGGTGTCCGCCGCCGCCGATGGCCGCGAGATGCAGCGCCAGCTGGAAGTGCAGCCGGTGGACCTGGTGGTGCTCGACCTGATGCTGCCCGGCGAGGACGGCCTGACCCTGTGCCGCGACCTGCGAGCGCGCAGCGACGTGCCGGTGATCATGCTCACCGCGCGCGGCACGCTGATCGACCGCATCATCGGCCTGGAGATGGGCGCCGATGACTACCTGCCCAAACCCTTCGACCCGCGCGAGCTGCTGGCGCGGATCAAGGTGGTGCTGCGCCGGGTGCAGAGCTTCCCGCAGCGCGCCCAGGTGGACGAGGCGGCGACGCTGCGCTTCGCCGGCTGGGAGCTGGACACCCGTGCCCGCCACCTGCGCTCGCCGGTCGGCCTGAGCATCGCCCTGGCCGGCTCGGATTTCCGCCTGCTGCGCCTGCTGCTGCAGCATCCCAATCGCCCGCTGGGCCGTGACTTCCTGTTGCGCCAGGTGTTCGACAAGGAGCGCCTGCCGTTCGATCGCGCCATCGATGTCTGCGTCAGCCGCCTGCGCCAGCACCTGGAGGACGACCCGAAGTCACCGAAGTTGATCCGTACCGTGCGCAACCAGGGCTACATGCTCACCGCCGAAGACGTGGTCAGCGCCTGATGCGCCTGTGGCCGCGCACGCTGTTCGGGCGGCTGGTGGTGATCCTGGTGGGCGGGATGATCGCCGCCCAGGTGCTCACCGGCAGCATCTGGTACGACGTGCGCCACACCCAGGCGCTGGAGATTCCCCTGCGCCTGGCGGCCGCGCGGCTGACTGATCTGCAGCACCTGCACCTGCACCAGCGTCAGCCGGAGAGCTTTACACAGGCGCTGAGCGCGCTCGACCGGCCGGGGTTCGAGGCGCGCCTGGTGGATTCGGCGGACGAGCCGGATGGCTCCTTCGACCCGGCAGCCGAGCGCCTGCTTCGTCGCGCGGTTCACGATCAGGGCGGCGACTCACAGGGGCTGCGCCTGTTGCGCGTGGAACTGCATGACGGTGCTGGCGAGCGCAGCGGGCTGACCGGGCTTTTCACCGGCAATGGCGCCAAGGCGCACCTGCTGCTGGAAGCGCCGCTGGACGATGGCCGCTGGCTGCGCATCGCGATGATCGAAGGGCAGGGCTGGAGCAGCCAGTCGACCCTCGACGTGGCGCTGGATTACCTGCTGCGCCTGTACCTGCTGCGCATCCTCGTGGTGGTGCTGCTGGCCCTGCTGGCGGTGCGCCTGGCCATCGGCCCGCTGGACAAGCTGGCGCGCGCCGCCGAAGGCCTGGGCCAGGACATCCAGCGGCCGCCGCTGGCCGAGGAAGGGCCGCTGGAAGTGCGCCGCGCCGCCCGCGCCTTCAACGCCATGCAGCAACGGCTGATCCACAACCTTGGCGAGCGCATGCGTTTTCTTGCGGCCGTGTCCCACGATCTGCGCTCGCCCATCACCCGCCTGCGCCTGCGCACCGAGATGCTTGACGACGAGACCGCGCGACAGAAGATGCGCAAGGACCTCGACGACATGGAAGGCATGGTCACCGCGACCCTGGATTTCATCAGCGGCAGCGACCTCGACGAGGCACGGCAGAACCTCGATGTGAACGCGCTGCTGCAGAGCCTGCAGGCGGATTTCGAGGAGCAGGGCGAGCGGGTTTCGCTGTCCGGGCGCGCGCTGCAACCGCTGGCCGGTTACCCGCTGAGCCTGCAGCGGGCGCTGCTCAATCTGCTGGAGAACGCCATCCGTTATGCCGGTGGCGCCGAGGTGGAAGTCGAGGACAGCGCGCAGGCGCTGTGCATCCGCGTGCTGGATCGCGGGCCGGGCATTGCGCCGGAGCAGCTGGAGCGAGTGACCGAGCCTTTCTACCGGCTGGAGCCGTCGCGCAATCGCGCCACGGGTGGCTACGGATTGGGCCTGAGCATCGCCCAGACCATTGCCGCCGCGCATCACGGGCGGTTGGAGCTGCGCAATCGCGAGGGCGGCGGATTGGCGGCGACACTGCTGTTCGACCGCGGCGCCTGAAGTAGACCCCCCCTGTAGGAGCGGGCCATGCCCGCGACCCGGCCGGCAGGCCGGTGCCGTTCGATGGAACCGCTGTCGCGATGATCGCGGGCGTGGCCCGCTCCTACAAGAGCCCGTCGGCCCTCGTGCAGATAACCGACGGGTTTCGATTCCACTGTAGGAGCGAGCCATGCTCGCGACCCGGCCGACAGGCCGGTGCCATTCGATGGCACCGCTGTCGCGGTGGTCGCGGGCGTGGCCCGCTCCTACAAAAGAAGATCGGTGCGGCGATTGGGTCGCGAACCTGCCCGCCGGGTTTCCGGGGAGGGAGTCCTGATGGTGGACAGGTTCGCGGTAGAGGTGCTGCTCTCGCAGAGCAACTATTGGCTGCTGGGATATCTGTGCCGACGCTTGCCCCTCACCCCAGCCCTCTCCCGAGGGAGAGGGGGCAGATTGTGCTGGCTGATGCGATGGTTTCAGCCTGCTCCGAACGGTTCCCTCTCCCTCTGAGCGGGGCGCGCAGCCAGGGTTAGGGTGAGGGGGGGTCCGAGCGCAGAAATACCCCGTAGAAGCGGACTCTGTCCGCGACAGGTCCGCATCGCGCCGGACAACATCGCGGACGAAGTCCGCTCCTACGCAAGCCCTGGCGGTCCGGCCTAGAACGAATAGTCCGCACTCAGTACCGCGCCGCGGCTCGCGCCCGGCACGCCGTAGCCGCGACCGTTGTACTGGCTCCAGTAGTGCTTGTCGAACAGGTTGTTGACGTTCAGGCGCAGTTGCACGTCCTGGGTCGCCTGCCAGCTGAGCATGGCGTCGTGTACCACGTAGCCGGGCACGGTGGTCTGGCCGGCGCGGGTCATGGTCGAGCCCAGGCCGGGGTAGATCTTCACGTCGTCCACGTACTGCACGCCGTAGCTCAGAGCAAAGTCTTCCGGCAGTTGCCAGGTGCTCCACAGGCTCAGGGCATTCTGCGGAGTGTTGGCCAGTTGCACGCCCTTGTCCGAGCCGTTGTAGGGCTTCACCAGCTTGCTGTTCTGGTGCACGTAGGCTGCGTACAACGACCAGTTTCGGGTGATGTTGCCGCTGGCGGACAGCTCGATGCCGCGTACCCGCTCCTCGCCGCCGGTGTAGGCGGAAAGCTCCTCGTCATCGATGTAGGTCAACTGGCGCTTGGTCTCGAACACATCACCGTTGAGCGCCAGCTGGCCGTCGAGGAACTCCCACTTGCTGCCCACTTCGTAGGTCTTGCCACGGTCGCCCTTGGTCGAAGCGATGCTGCCGGTCTGCGCCACGGCGAGCACGCCGGAAGGCTGCTTGGCGTTGGCGTAGCTGACGTAGAGGCTGCCGTTCTCCACCGGCTTGTAAGTCAGCGCGGTGTGCACGCTGGTGAGCTTCTCGTTCTGCGAGGAGCTGCCCTTGTCGACCCAGGCGGCGCTCTGGCTGGCGCGGGTCTGGCTGTCCAGCACGCGGGTGTCGAAGTGATCCTGGCGGGCAGCCAGGTGCAGCTGCCAGTGCTCGTCGAATTTCAGCGTGTCGAGCAGGTAGAAGGCCTTGTCCAGCTGCTCCACCGACTGCTTGGCGGAGGTGTAGGTGTCCAGCGCGTAGGGGTACTTCGACCAGTCGTTGCTGGCCACCGGCAGGTTGCCCATGGCGCTGCGGCTGGCGGCGGTCAGCGCACCGGTCTTCGAGTCGAGCGTCTGCTTGCTCAGGTCGAAGCCACCGACCAGGGTGTGACCGATGCCGAAGGTGTCGACACGCCAGGTCAGGCTGGTCTGGTTGCTGTAGGTGTCGTTGGTCTGCTCGCGCAGCGGCGTGTTGATGTTGCGCCGGTAGATGCCCTTGCCGGCCTGGATGCCGGGCGCACCGGCGTTCGGGTCGCCGCCGGGGGTGGTGACGAAGAAGTCATGGTCCAGGTGGAACCAGGTGAAGCGACTGTCCAGGCTCAGCGAATCGTTGAAGTCGTGGGCGAACTTCAGGTTCACCCGGTGCGATTCGTTGTTCTCGTAGTCGAGGTTGCGCCAGCCCCAGTAGCTGCTCCAGCTGGCGCCGCCGGCACGGTGCGGCGAGCCGCCGTTGCTGCCGTTGACGGTGGGGATGCCGTAGTCGGGCGTGGCGTTGTCGTGCAGGTACTCATAGGCCAGGGTGACGCGGGTGTCGGTGCCCAGGCCCAGCGCCAGGGATGGGGCGAAGCCGTAGCGCTCGTCGCCGACCCAGTCGCGGCCGTCGGTGCCGGTGTTGGCGCCCATCACGTTGACGCGGAAGGCCGCACCTTCGCCGAGGCCGTCGATGCGGTGGTTCACGTCCAGCGTGCCGCGCTTGAAGTTGGCGGTGCCGACGCCGCCGCTGAGCAGGTTGAAGTCGTCCAGCTGCGGGGTCTTGGTCACCAGGTTGACCGCGCCCCCGACGGCGCCGACGCCCCAGGCGGCGGTGCTGGAGCCCTTGAAGACCTCCACGCCTTCGGTGTTGAAGAAGTCATCGCGCGAGTACTTGGCCGGGTCGCGCACGCCGTCGCGGTAGATGTTGCCGTCGGCGTTGAAGCCGCGGATGGTCAGGCTGTCGCCGACGCCACCACCGCCCTCGCCGGAGTTGAAGGTGATGCCCGGCACGTTGCGCAGGGCGTCCTTCAGGCTCTGGGCGTTCTGCTCCTTGAGCAGCGTCTCGGAGAGCACGGTGACGCTCTGCGGGGTGTCGCGCAGCGGCTCGCTGTACTTCGCCGAGCTGGCGCGGTCGACCTTGTAGGGCGACTCCCGGGTGGCCTGCACGGTGCTGTCGGGCAGGGCCAGGGCGTCCTGGTCATCGGCAGTTGGCGGCTGATCTGCCCAGGCACTCAGTGGGATCGCCATGAAGGTGGCGAGGCCGACGACGGGGGCGAGGGTGAGAGGTGCTTCGGAACGGGTAACAGGAGTGAGGTTCAGGCGGGACGACATGGACGGAAAGCTCTCCGGCAAATGCGAGTTATTTGCATTGCGGGAAGGCTAACAGTGATGGCCCGTGGCCCAGGCGGCGCAAATGTATCGCCGGCGAGGCTCGGGGCGCTTTACAACAATCCATTACATTTGCCCGCGCACGAACGGCCGGGCGAAGGGTCTGCCGCCGGCTCGGGGCCGGCGGCAGAAGGCTTACGCTTTCTTCTTCGTGGACGGCAGCAGGATGGTCAGGCAGCCCAGCAGCGGCAGGTAGGAGCACAGCTTGTAGACGTACTCGATGCCGTGGATGTCGGCCAGGTGGCCGAGGAAGGCCGCGCCGATGCCGCCGAAGCCGAACATCAGGCCGAAGAACACCCCGGCGATCATGCCGACGTTACCCGGCACCAGTTCCTGGGCGTAGACCACGATGGCCGAGAACGCCGAAGCGAGGATGAAGCCGATCACCAGGCTGAGGATGCTGGTCCAGAACAGGTCGACGTAGGGCAGCGCCAGGGTGAAGGGCGTGACGCCGAGGATGGAGAACCAGATCACCGCCTTGCGGCCGATGCGGTCGCCCACCGGGCCGCCGAAGAAGGTGCCGGCCGCCACCGCGCCGAGGAAGCCGAACAGGTACAGCTGCGAACTGGCCACCGAGAGATCGAACTTCTCGATCAGGTAGAAGGTGTAGTAGCTGGTGAAGCTCGCCATGTAGAAGTACTTGGAGAACACCAGCAGCGCCAGCACCACCAGGGACGCGGTCACCCGGCCCTTGGACAGCCCGTGGGTGGCCACGCCGCCGGCCTTGAGCTTGAACAGGTTGAGGTGGTGGCTGTACCAGCGGCTCAGGCCCCAGAGCACGCCGACGAGGAACACCGCGAACAGGCCGAAGTAGGCCACGTTGCCCTGGCCGTACGGAATGATGATGGCCGCCGCCAGTAGCGGGCCGAAGGCGCTGCCGGCATTGCCGCCGACCTGGAAGGTGGACTGCGCGAGGCCGTAGCGCCCGCCGGAGGCCAGCCGCGCGATGCGCGAGGTTTCCGGGTGGAAGGTCGAGGAGCCGATGCCCACCAGCGCCGAGGCCAGCAGGATGGCGTGGAAGCTGCCGACGAAGGCCAGCATGAGGATGCCGATCAGCGTGCAGACGCTGCCCAGCGGCGCCAGCCAGGGTTTGGGATGGCGGTCGGTGTGGTAGCCGACCCAGGGCTGCAGCAGCGAGGCGGTGAGCTGGAAGGTCAGGGTAATCAGGCCTACCTGGGTGAAGCTCAGGCCGTAGTTGGCCTTGAGTACCGGGTAGATAGACGGCAGCACGGCCTGGATCAGGTCGTTGGTCAGGTGGGCGAGGGCGCACGCGCCGATCACGCGCATGACCAGCGGGCTGGCCTGGCTGGCCACGGACGGCGTGGCCAGGGAAGAAGCGGTGGTAGACATGGGACTCCGGGGCAGCAAGGTGTGGCGCGCGGGCAGGGCGCGCCGGGTTCTTCGTATTGGGAGGCCTATGCTAGGCGTGCGGACCCTGGCTGTCTCACGCGATCCGGACGACGAATATCGCGAAACGGCCAAATACCCCACGCGTCGGACTGGCGGAGCGGGCGCCGCCAGAGCCGGTCAACCCATCTTCTTCGGGCACGAGAGGAGCTAAAACATGGACAAGACCACCGGCAGCTGCCTGTGCGGCAGCGTGCGTATCGAGGCGACGGGCCTGCCTTACCGGGTCGGTATCTGCCATTGCCTGGACTGCCGCAAGCACCATGGCGCGCTGTTCCACTCCTCGGCGATCTTTCCCGAGAGCGCCGTGCGTATCGAAGGCGACACGCAGGAGTATCAGGGGCGATGCTTCTGCCCGCGCTGCGGTTCCTCGGTGTTCGGCCGTAGCGGCGACGAAGTGGAAGTGAGCCTTGGCGCGCTGGACGAGCCGGACCGCTTCCAGCCCACCTATGAACTCTGGACCTGCCGCCGCGAGGCGTGGCTGCCGGCGTTCCCGCTGAGCCATCGTTACGAGCGCGACCGCGAGTCGACCGAGCGGCGCGAAGACTAGGGCAAGCGCCGATCACGGACAGAAAACGCAAGCCACGGACAGATCGCGCCGGCATTTCCCTTTGCTGCAGGATTGTCACATTCGCGCTCGAAAACCCTGCCGATAGTAGCCCCCGCCAACAAAGCTCAAAGAGGCTACATCGTGTTCCATCGTGCTCTGCTTTCCGCATCCACCCTCGGCCTGTCCCTGCTCAGTCTGTCCATCGCCTGCGCCAACGCGGCCGAGACCTATACCCTGGACACGCCGCACCTGGCCGGCATCGACAACTTCCGTGACATCGCCGGCACCACCACCGCCTACACCACGTCCAACGACGGTGTGATGCGCTCCGGGGTGTTCTACCGCTCCAACGCGCTGACGCCCAAGGGCACGGACCTGGCGGTACTGAACCGCCTGGGTATCAGCGATGTGTTCGACCTGCGTACCCCGAGTGAAATCGCCGGCACGCCGGATACCCTGCCGGCGGGTGCGACCTACCAGAACATCGACATCATCGGCAGCACCACCTCCGGCGCCAACGTCACCAATATCTCCTTCACCAGCGCCGCCCAGGCCATCGAGATGATGGAGAAGACCAACCGCGCCTTCGTCAGCGACGCTGGCATGCGCAGCCAGTTCACCACGCTGTTCAACGAGCTGGCCGCCGCCGACGGAGCCTCGGTGTTCCACTGCACCGCCGGCAAGGACCGCACCGGCTGGACCGCCGCCGTGCTGCTGAGCATCGCCGGGGTGGACAGCCAGACCATCATGGAAAACTACCTGGCCACCAACGACTACACCGCCGCGCGGGTCAAGGCGACCCTGGCGATGCTGCCGGCGAGCTTGGCGGCCACCTACGAGCCGCTGCTGGGTGTGCAGGCCAGCTACCTGCAGGCCGGCCTGGACGAAGTGACCGCCGAGTACGGCAGCATGGACAACTACCTGAAGGAAGGCCTCGGCCTGTCCCAGGAAACCATCTACGTGCTGCGCGGCAAGATGGTGTATTACAGCACCCTGCCGGGCGTCGCCGGTCTCTCCGGCAACGCCGCCGCTGGTGCGCAGTTGCTGACCCAGCTGCAGAACAGCAGCCTGTCCGGCGACTACACCGCCTACAACTACTACCTGCAGTCGGCCATCGACGCCGGCACCCTCGGTGGCGTCGAGTCCACCGTCGGCGGCCAGGTGCATGCCGACGCGGCCAGCTACCTGCTGCGCCAGGATGCGCTGATCGACCGCGCCGCCGCGCCCTATGCCAGCGGCGTCGACCTGAAGGCCGGGCAGACCCGCCTGTGGACCACCGCGCTGGCCGGCTACCAGGGCAACTCCGCCACCTCGAACGCCGAAAGCAGCAACGAACACACCCAGGGCATGATGATCGGCGTGACTCAGCGCTTCTCCGAGCAGCTCAGCGCCAACGCCGGCTTCGGCTACAGCAAGGGCAGCGTCGGCGGCGCCGGGGGTGACGTGGATACCGACCTGACCTTCATCCGTGGCGGCGCGCGCTTCGCTCTCGACAGCCTGGAACAGGGCCTGTTCGTCGACGCCGACCTCAGCTACGGCTGGCTCGACTACGACAGCAAGCGCGACATCGGCGGCGGCCTGGGCAAGGCCAAGGGCGACACCAGCGGCAACCTCAGCGGCGGCAGCATCGCGCTGGGCTATCGCACGGCGGTGTCCACCGTCACCCTGGAGCCGAGCATTGGCCTGCGCTACAGCCACCTGGACCTGGACGGCTTCCAGGAGAAGGGCAGCGAGCTGGCGCTGGACGTCGACGACATGAGCGAGAACCGCCGCAGCGCCTATGCCAACCTCAAGGCTTCCTTCGCTCCCGTGGCGCTGGGTAGCGGCTGGCAGATGGTGCCGGGCCTGGAAGTGGGCTACGACCACGCGCTGGGTGACTACAAGGTCGACAGCGAAGGCCACCTGCTGGGCCTGGACGTTTCCCAGCGTGCCGCCTTCGACAATCGCGACCAGTTCAGCGGCGCGTTCAGCCTGACCGCCAGCCAGGGCGACTTCAGCGTCGGCGCCGAAGCTGGCGTACTGGGCGGTAGCGGCAGCCATGGTGCCAGCGGCACTCTGAAGGCCAGCTATCAGTTCTGATTGCCATCGCGCTGTAAGAACGGCCCGTCGCGGAAATCGCGGCGGGCCGTTTTCTTGCGCACTCCGGACCTGATTAGATTCGTGCCCGCTCACTCCCTCACCCCAGCCCTCTCCCAGGGGGAGAGGGAGCAGATCGTGCCGGCTGACACCATGGTTTCATCCTGCGCCGGACGGTTCCCTCTCCCTCCGGGAGAGGGCTAGGGTGAGGGGGCTCAGCCTGAGCACAGCGCTATCCGCCAGGGTGGCCGGCGGATAACCCGTTCCGGGTCACGCGCCCTACGCGGGCACTGACAGGCTCCGCCGCAAGTCCGCCGGGCTCATGCCGTAGGCGCTCTGGAAGTACTGGCAGAAGCGCCCGACGTTGCTGAAGCCCAGAGCCAGGGATAGCTCGCTGACCGACTGCGCGCTGTCCTGCTGCAGCGCGTCATAGGCGCGCTGCAGGCGCACCTCGCGCTGGTAGGCGACGATGGAGCTGCCGACGAAGCGGCGGAAGCCGTCCTGCAGGGCACGCAGGCTGACGTTGGTCAGCTCGGCCAGTTCGCTGCCGCTGACCATGGTGTCCGGCTGCTCCTGGATGGCGTGCTGGATGTAGTCCATGGCCAGCTTCACATGGCGCGGAGCGATCTGCGGGGCGGGGCGCCTGAGTGCGTCGCTGTAGTTGTGCGGCCAGATTTCCAGCACCGAGTCCACCAGCATTTCCTGCAGGCGCGCCGGCATCAGCGCGCTGGAATTGATCAGCAGGTCGAACTCGTTGCCGGTGGCCATGGCGACGATGGCCTTGATGCCCTGGAAGGTGTCGTTGCTCAGGTCCACCCGTGGCTGGAAACGCACTTTGTGGGTGATCGGCCGGCCGAGCAGGGTCGCCAGGCGACGGGCGAACAGTGAGCGGCGCACGGATAGACCATGGTGCGCGTGGCCGTCGATGAAACCGACCGACCGTACCGAGGCCTTCTCCATGGCCAGGCCCACGCTGGGCAGGCCGATGCTGTCGCTGCACTGGTTGAAGACAACGCGGCCGGCGCTGGGGAAGATGAAGGTGATCTCGTCGTCCAGGTCCGGCATCTCGGCCAGCAGGTCGCCGCGAAAGCTCAGGCGGCGGAAGCTCACGCCTTCGTAGCGGCCGTAGACCCCGCCGATGGCGATGGGCTTTTCGGGGCGCGGCATCCCCGAATAGAGGTTGCCGAACATCCGCGTGTAGAGCTCGCCGAAATCATCGGCGGTCATGTTCTCGGAACGGATCAGGAACTGCTTGCGCGAGGTGCTCGTGTCTACCGTCATGGTCCGTCTTCTGGCAGCGCCGGGAGGAAAGATGGGCGAGCACGTTAGTCGGCGAGGGTTACAACTGCGTGTCGGTGGCCGCGTGAAGCGCAAATGGCGGGTCAGGCCGGACACCGGTACTTCCCTGTAGGAGCGGGCCATGCCCGCGATCGCGCGCACGGCGCGCTCCTGCAAGCGTGCCGCTATGGCGGATAACCCGTTCCGGGTTATGCGCCCTACGAGGTGACGCAACCCGTCAATCCGGCAGTCCCGCCTTGCGGAAGCCTTCGACGAAGTGCTCGCGCACCGCTCCGTCCCGCAGTGGCTCAGTGTCCACCCAGTGACGGATGGTGAAGGCGGGGTTGGTGACCAGGAAAAACTCGGTTTCCGCACGGGCTTCGTCCAGCCGGCCCAACTGGGCGAGGCTGGCAGCGAGGAAACGCCGCGAGCTGCTGCGGTAGGTCTCGTCGCGGCGCAGGGTCTGGATCGCGCCTGGATAATCGCGCGCCGCGTACTGCGCCTGGCCCAGCGTCAGGTAGTACCAGCCGGCGGGGAAGGGGTTGAGGCGAAAGGCCCGGCGGATGTACTCCAGGCCCTCGTCGATGCGCCCGGCCAGCACCGTGACATCGGACAGCGCGGTCCAGGCGTCGGCATCGTTGGGGTCCAGTTCGAGTGCTCGCTGGAACTGCGCGTCGGCTTCGGCGTACTGGCGCTCGTAGCTCAGCAGGTAGGCCAGGCTCCAGCGGCAGCCGGCATCGTTGGGGTCGATGGCCACCGCCTCGCGCGCCTGCGCCAGGGCGGTTTCGCGCTCAAGCGTCGTCGGGCCGCCGCTGTGTATCCAGCCCATCCAGTGGTTCATCGCCAGCCAGCGCCGCGCCTCGGCATACTGCGGGTCGAGGGCGATGGCGCGGCTCAGCATCAGGTGAGCTTCCCGTGCGGCCAGCGGTGAATCATCCATCAGCTGGCGGGCGCGCACGCAGAGTTCGTAGGCTTCCAGGTTCTTCGGCCGGTTGCGCGGCAGCGGCCTGCGCAGGTGGCCGAGCAGGGCCTGGATGATCTGCCCGGTCAGCTGGTCCTGCAGGTCGAAGAGGTCTTCCGCGCGGCTCTCGAAGCGCTCGGCCCAGACATGCTCGCCGGTGCTGGCGTCCACCAGCTGGGCGTTGATCCGCACGCGCGCGTCGGCACGCCGCGCGCTGCCTTCGAGCAGGTAGCGCACGCCCAGCTCGCGGGCGATCTCGCGCACGTCCATGGCCTTGCCCTTGTAGGCGAAGGCCGAGGTGCGGGCGATGACGAACAGCCCGCCGACCCGCGAAAGCTCGGTGGTCAGGTCTTCGGTCAGGCCGTCGGCGAAGAGGGTCTGCTGCGGGTCGTCGCCGAGGTTGACGAAGGGCAGCACGGCGATGGACGGCTCCTCCGGCAGGGCCGGCGGCGTGCGCGGTGCGTCCGCCAGGCGCTGCACCGCAGCGCTGAAGCGGTAGCCGACACGGGGCACCGTGGTGATCCAGGGGCTGCCGTCCGGCGCTTCGCCGAGCACCTTGCGCAGTTGCGCGATCTGCACGGTGAGGTTGCCTTCCTCGACTACAAGGCCTGGCCAGGTGGCGTCCATCAGCTCGGCCTTGGTACGAATCTCACCCGGCTGCTCGAGCAGGGTCTGCAACAGGTTCAGTGCGCGAAAACCGATGGCGACGGGCTGCTCGTCGCGCTTGAGCACGCCGGTTGGGCCATCGAGGACGAAGGGGCCGAAAGCCAGACGCGATTGCTGCATGACGCCCCCTTTGCAAGTTTTTGGAAGTGTTTGGCGCGGCTTGAGGACGGCGCCCCGGGCGACCGCCATGCTCGGCCCCATGAGGCACGAGTCGAATGGAGGTTGCCATGAACCATACTCCCCGCCTGCTGCTGCCGGAAGCCTCGCGCCGGTCGTTCAGCCTGTCGTCCCTGCTGCAACTGCTTGCGCTCTGGCAGACGCGTGCGCGGGTCCGCCGCCAGCTCGCCTGCATGGCCAGGGCCAATCCGCACCTGATCGAGGACATCGGCCTGACGCGCCGCCGGGTGGCACAGGAGATCGCCAAGCCGTTCTGGCGCGCATGACTGTCACTGTTCCAGTCCGAGGCGCTGGTGCCACTGGGCGATGGACTCCTGCGGGTAATCGTCGAACTGCAGGTCATGTGGCCCGGCCTCCACCTCGACCCAGCGGGCCTTCGATCGCAACAGCAGGTGGGTGTGCTCGGGAGGAACCGGCAAGGGCGTGTCGATGGCCGAGGCGAAGGGGTGGATCAGTTCCGGCCAGCGTGAATCGTAGAGCCACAACCCGCTGCCGCACTGGCTGCAGAAATGCCGCTCGGCGCCGCTGGTGTGGGTGCGCTGGCCCTCCTCGCGGATCTTCGCGTGGTAGATGCTGATGTGCTTGCGCCCGCGCACCCTGAGGCTGGCAGCCTCGCCGCCGAGGTTGATCGCATAGCCACCGCCGCCCTGGGTCTTGCGGCAGATCGAGCAGTAGCAGCGCTGGTAAGGGTAGGGATGGGCGCTGTGCAGGCTGAAGTGCACGGCGCCGCAGTGGCAGGAACCTTCGAGCAGCATGGCGTCTCTCCTTGCTGTTTGGCCTTGAGGGATACCTGGGCAGGGACTCGCGGGCGCGCCGGGGATTCCATCGGATCGCACCAGCGGGACTGGCTCCGCCCCGTGCAGTAGACTAGCCGCCCGCCCGGCGCCGGACTCTGCCCATGCTCAGGAATTTCACCGACCTCGATCTGCGCCTGCTGCGCATCTTCGCCTCCGTGGTGAAGTGCGGCGGCTTCACCGCGGCGCAGGCCGAGCTGAACATGAGCCAGTCGAACATCAGCATGCACATCGGCAGCCTGGAAAAGCGCCTGGGCTACCGCTTGTGCGAGCGCGGCAAGGGCGGCTTCCGCCTGACGGCGAAGGGGCAGCGGATTCTCGAAGCGTCGCAGGTGATGTTCGACGCCATCGGGCTGTTCCGCGACCAGGCGCAGGCGCTGTCCGGGCAGTTGGTCGGTGAGCTGTACCTGGGGCTGGCGGACAACGTCACGACCCTGCCGCAGGCGCGCTTCGACGAGACCCTGGCAGCCTTCCACGGCCGCGAGCAGGATGTGCAGTTGAACCTCTACGTGAACTCGCCGACCGAGCTGGAGCTGGCGGTAATCGATGGGCAGCTGGACCTGGCGATTTCCTACTTCAGCCGCACCCGGCCGACGCTGGATTACCTGCCGCTGTACACCGAGGAGATCGGCGTGTTCTGCGGCGAGCGCCACCCACTGTTCAGCGCGCGCAAGCCGACGCTGAAGCAGATCGCCGAGTACAACTGGGTGCGCCATGGCTTCCTGCCGGCGGACCAGGAACTGCCGTTCCGCCCCGAACGCAGCAGCGCCACCGCGCATCACATGGAGGCGGTGGCGCATTCGGTGCTGGCCGGTACGCACCTGGGCTACCTGCCGACCCACTACGCGAACATCTGGGTCGAGCGCGGGCGGATGAAGCCGCTGCTGCCAGAGAAACTCTGCTACGAGGTGACGCACAGCATGATCACCTATGCCGGGCGCCCCCGCAGCGAGGCCGCCCGCGCCTTCATCGAAGACCTGCTGAGCGTGCACGGCCTCGGCGGTTAACGCTCAGGCGAGTACGCCGTTGACTGCGTTGAGGTAGATGCGCGAGTAGTCCCCGGCTTGCAGTGGCAGGGCATTGGTCTCGGAGGAGGAGATGTCCGCCACGGCCTGCTCGCCGACCCATTGCGCGTCTTCGCCGTCCAGGCCCACTTCCTTGAGCGTATGGGGAATGCCCACGGACGAGCGCAGCTCCAGTACCCAGCCGAGCAGGCCGTCGAAGCTGGCTTCCGGCAGTTCCAGATAACGCGCCAGGCGCGTGGCGTCTGCCTCGATGGCCGGGCGGTTGGCGACCAGCACGTAAGGCAACAGCACGGCATTGAGCAGGCCGTGGTGCTTGTGGTGCCTGGCGCCCAGCGGATGGGCCAGCGCATGCACGCCGCCCAGTCCCTTCTGGAAGGCCACGGCGGCGCTGGCCGAAGCCACCAGCATGCCTTCGCGGGCGGCCAGGTCGGTTCCGTTGTGGACGGCGCGCTGCAGGTGCTCCTTGACCAGGCGCACGCCTTCGATGGCGACGCCGGCGGACATGGGGTGGTAGAGCGGCGAGAACAGCGACTCCAGGTGATGGGTCAGGGCGTCCATGCCGGTGGCGGCGGTGAGCGACTTCGGCAGGCCGACGGTCAGCGCCGGGTCGAGGATCACCGAGCGGGCCAGCAGTTCGCGGTGGCCGACGACGATCTTGATGTCGCGCGAGGTGTCGGTCAGCACGGCTTCGCGGCCCAGTTCGGAACCGGTGCCGGCGGTGGTCGGAATGGCGATCAGCGGCGGCAGGTCGAGGGCCGGATGATCGCCCAGGGTCGGGTACTGCGCGATCAGCTGCGACCATTCGAAATGGCGCAGGCCATCGGCATCACGGCTGAGCAGGGCGATGCCCTTTGCCGCATCCAGCGCGCTGCCGCCCCCCAGGGCGATCAGCGAGTCGTGGCCACCTTCGGCCAGGGCCAGGGCGCCGGCAGTGACTTCCTCCAGCGCGGGGTTGCTGGAGAAACCGTGGAACAGCGCGTAATCGATGCCGGCGGCTTCCAGGCGGCGGCGCACTTCGTGCAGCGGCGGCAGTTCGAGCATGCCGGGGTCGGTGACCAGCAGCGGCTTGCGCATTCCGGCGAGGCGGCAGCGCTTGGCCAACTGGTCGAGGGCGCCGACGCCGCAGAGGATTTCCGTGGGGTAGTTCCAGTAGTTCAAGGTGGACATGGGAAGCTCCGGATTGCAGGCATGACCTGCCCGTGCCGGGGCGCAGGGCAGTCCGGCAGGGCAGAAGGAAGGGAGAGGCGCCGGTGCGTGCCGGCGCGGATGATTCAGTCGATGGCTCAGCCGACCGCGCGGCCAGCGAAGCTCAGGCTGGTGGCGATGCGGCGGTGCGGCTTGGCGATGAACAGGTAGGCCAGACCGAACAGGGCGAGTACGGAGAACACCACGACCACCGCCCAGACCTGGAACCAGGGCGCGCCGGGCGGGGCGAGCAGTTCCCGCGGCCAGGCCACGTTGATCGCCTCGAACACCAGCCAGAACACGGCGATGACGTTGACCAGCAGGCCTTTGCGGCCCAGCTTCAGTGCGCCCTTGTCCGGGTCCCAGCGACCGCTCAGGCGGGCATACAGGGCGCTGGCGGCAACGATCAGGAAGACGAAGAAGAAGCCGCCGCTGCCGAAGGCGATCAGCGTACCCACCGCGGTGGCGTTCAGCCCCAGCGCCAGGCCCAGGCTGGCCAGCAGGGTGCTGCAGACCATCGCGGCCATCGGCACCTTGCGCTTGTCCACGCGACGCAGCAGGGCGGAGCCGGGAAGGATTTCATCGCGGGCCATGCCGAAGATGGCGCGGCCGATGTACGTCTGCACCGACACCACGCAGGCAACGAAGGCCACCAGCACGATGGCCACGAACGGCCGCTCGGCCCAGGCGCCGAAGGCGTCCACCACGGCGGGGGTCACCGGGTCGATGATCTGCCCGCTGACCACGGCGGCCGGGTCCTTGTACGACAGGGTCACGGCAAAGGCGGTCAGCATCACGGTCAGCCCGACCACCAGCATCGAACGCAGGATGGCGCGCGGTGTGGAGACGCGGGCGTCGGTGGTTTCCTCGGAAATCTGCGAGCAGGCGTCGAAGCCGAGGAAGGCCCAGCCGCCCACCGCCAGCGCGGTGAGGAAGCCCGTCCAGTAAGTGCCGCCGGAGACTTCCAGGGCATTCAGGCTGCTGAACAGTATCTCGAAGGAGTGGTTGCGGAAGAACAGCAGCAACAGCACGCCGATGCCGATGGAGGCGATGGCCTCGGCGAAGATGCCGGCGTTGACGAAGTACTTCAGCGGGTTGATGCCCAGCAGGTTCACGCCGAGCCCCAGGGCCAGCAGCGCCGCACCGCAGAGTACCTGGGCGTTGGCCGATGGCGGCTCGCCGGTCACCAGCAGACCGAGCCAGAAGCCGCCCAGGTAGGCAACCGTGGTCAGCGAGGCGAGGGCAGAGGCCAGGTAGAGGAAGCCGGTGAACCAGGCCGCGCGGTCGCCGATCAGTCGGCGCACCCACTGGTAGCAGCCGCCGGCCAGGGGGAACTGCGAGGACAGTTCGGCGTACACCAGCGCCACGCTCAGTTGCAGCAGCAGGCACAGCGGCACGATCCACACCCACGACGGCCCGACGCTCATGGCGCCCAGGGACATCACCGAGTAGATGCCGACGACCGGGGAAATGGTGGCGAAGCCGACGGAAAACGAGGACCACAGGTTCAGCCCGCGGTCCAGCTCCTGGCGGTAGCCGTGGCTGGCGAGCAGGCTTTCGTCGCCACTGGCGACGGTGGAGCTGCGAAGGTCAGACATGCCGGCCTCCGGTGTTCAGGGAAAAGGGGGATTCACGGCCAGGCATGAGTGGGCGAAGGCGCATGGGAGATCCTCGGGGCAGTTGGAGTTGTTATCGAGAACCCGCGTCTCTAGAGGACGGCTGAGTAGCTGGCGCTGTCAGTGCAGCGCAGAGCCAGAGTAGGGCGCTGCCGCATCAGGAAAAATTCATATTTGATTGGGCTGACATCAATTGAGGCTGATGTTTGTGGGGTAGTTGCCGGAATGATGCCAGGGCAGGCAGGGGATTGCCCGTGTAGGAGCGCGTGCCAACGATCAGGCTGGGCGGAGGGCAGGTAACGGGCGGAAAAGGCGGGAACCGGGAACGACAGCGCGCTCCCGGCGTACAGCAGTATCAGCAGTGCTTGTCCTGTCCGGCCTTCTTCTCGGCATCGGGCTGGGCGTTCTGTGCGGTCTGCTGCTCGGCATCGGCCTTGGCGCGAGTGGCCTGCATGGCCTGGTAGTTGGACTCGGTCAGGCGGTTGGTCATCAGGGCGGATTCTTCGGCCATGGAAGCCTGGCTGGCGAGCAGGGCGGCGAGGGACAGGACACTGGCAGTGAGCAGTTTCATGAAGGAATTCTCGGGTAGTGGACTTCAGATAGGTGTTGCTCGCGAGTGGCCACAGTCTACTGACCGGTCACCGCACGAACCCATGAGGAAAACTGCTGGGAATGATCGAATCGTGCAGGCCAGTTGATGCAGGCCAGCCCCCGTCGAGTTGGGAGCTGGCTCGCAGCCAGCGAAATTGCTGGCTTGGAGGAGAAAAGTGATCAACCTGTCGCTGATCGCGAAATAGCCAACCCTGAAGCCCTGCTAATGAATCCATGCAAGGCGTCTAACGAGTCGGGCCTGTCGTCAGGCCTTTACATAGACCCATGCCTGCAGGCCCGACTACAGCCGGACATTGATCCGCTGGTAGTCGGATACCTCGTAGGCGTCCGCTGCCAGCAGCTCCTGTGGGGTGATCTCGAAGACGGTGCCGGGCACGCGGTCGGCCTCCGCGCCGCTGTACTGGACGATGGGGTGGTGGGTCTTGCCGCTGGTGGCGAGCACGGCCGGGTCGGTGATCTCCACCCAGTCGGTGCGGAAGGCCACCAGCGCGTCGGCGCGGCCTTGCAGCTCGCGGCCGAAGCTGGCCAGTTGCACGGACTTGTCCTGCAGGGTGCCGTAGGAGAACAGCAGTACGTTTTCAGTCATCGCAGGGGCTCCGGGTCAGGCCAGCAGGTCTTCGTAGAAGGCGCCGTAGGCCTTGCTCGGGTGGGCGATCTGGATTTCCAGGATCCACAGGCCGCCGTGGGGATGCTCGGCGTAGTCGCCCAGGTCGCCGGCGCGGTAGATGGCGTGGGGGAAGTCGCTGACGCGGTGACCCTTGATGTCCAGGTTGAGCTTCCAGCCCATGGCCTCGGCCTGCTGGTGGGCGAAGTCGTAGAGCTCGACGCCGCTGCAGCCGGTCTCGCGCCAGCGCGCCTCGACGCGCTGGAACAGCGTCTTCGCCGCCGCCGCGCAGGCTGTCATCTGCGGATCGTCGCCGGTGACGAAGGTGGCGCCGGCGTCGCCTTCATGGCCGCGCCAGACCACGCCCATGTCGATGAAGAAGATGTCGTTCTCACCCAGCACCGGGTTGCCCTCGGAGCGCTGCTTGAAGGTCTTCAGGGTATTGGCGCCAAAGCGGATCAGCAGCGGGTGCCAGATGCGCTCCATGCCCAGGTCGGCGAGCACCTGCTTGCCGATGGCGACGGCCTCCAGTTCGGTCATGCCGGGGACGATCGCGGCGGCGATGGCGTCCACGGCTTCCCAGGTGCGAGCCTGGGCGTATTGCATCGATTCCAGCGCGTAATTCGCGCCGACGGCTTCCTTGGCGTACACGGCGGTATTCATTCTTCTTCTCTCTGAGCGACAACCTTATCGCCGTATATATTTCTACATACCGGTAGGGAAATTCAATCGCGGGCTCAACAGCAGGACATTGCACAGGCGATGAAGGCGGTCGTCAGGGTAGTGATGCTCAAGCCGACCAGGAACAGGGTGTCGGCGAGGCGCTCCAGGCGATGGTTGCGTTGCAGCTTGCGGGTGCGCAGGCCGAAATAGGCAGCGAGGGTGGTGGCCAGGTAGATCACCGTGTTCACCGCGAGCATGTCCTGGCCGATCAGGTCGACCCGGTGCTGGCCGACGATGATGCGCAGGATGCCGACCACCGTCAGGCACACGCCGACCATGGCGCCGGACGCGGCGAAGATGTGCACGCAGATGTCGTCGTCCAGTTGCGCGGTGTGGCTCTTGTGGCTCATGACGGGACCTCCCGGGCCGGCCGCTGCGGTTCATCCGCTCGCCTTGCCGGCTTCGTTGTGGCTGCCATGATAGGAAGGACGCGGCGCTTGCTGTACTCGCTTTCCCGGTGGCCCCAGGTGATACGAAAAACAGCGGAAAATCAGCCAGATAGCCGTCGCTTGCCGAGGCAGGCACGGGCGCTGGAGAAGGTCGAGCTCATATTGGAGGCTTCGCGGCGCATCCTGGAACGTCATGGCCTGGAGGGGTTCACCACCAACCACGTGGCGGAACTGGCCGGGGTCAGCGTCGGTTCGCTCTACCAGTATTTCCCCAACAAGGAACGCATCCTCGACGAACTGGCCCGACGCGAACTGGCGGCGCTGGCCACCGGCATCATGGGTGCGCTGTCCGCTCGCCCGCCAGAGACGCCCGGCGAGCGCATCCGTGCGGTGATCCATGCGGCCGTCAGCGCCTACGGAGGGCGCACCGGCGCGCACAAGGCGCTGATGCACTACCTGATGACCCGCGGCGGTGGCAGCCCGCTGCCGGCGCTGCGCGGCAGCATCATGACCCACCTGGTGACCCATGGCCTGATCGGCCATGACCAGCAGCTGCGCAAGCTCGACGAGCCCGAGGTGTTCGTGCTCGCCCACGCTGTCGGTGGCGTGCTGCGCGCCCTGCTGGAGGACCCCGCTGCCCTGGCGCCGGGGCGGCGCGAGGGCATCGAGGAAGCGCTGGTGCGACTGGTGCTGGCGTACTACGGGCGGGGCGAGGCGGGCTGAAGCCCGGCGCCCGTCACAGCCACCAGCGCAGCAGGTAGAACGCCCCCATGCTGAGGAGCACGCTGAGCAGCACGTTGCGCGTCCACAGCACCAGGGCCACGGCGACGATGGCGCCGAGCAGGTAGGGGTTGTCCACGCGCAGGTTCAACTGGTGTTCGGGAAGGAACACGATCGGTCCGCAGATCGCCGTGAGCATCCCCGGCACGGCGAAGCCGAGGAACTGCCGCACGTTGCTGCTCAGGCGGATCGGCAGGCGCGGCTCAAGGAACACGTAGCGGTTGAAGAACACGATCAGGCCCATGCCGAAGATCACTGCCCAGGCCATCATGCGCGCACCCCCGAGAATTTCTGACAGAGGAAGCCGGCGAACATCCCCGCCAGGCCGGAAAGCACCAGCGCCGAACCGACCTGCCAGTAGCTGAGCAGCACCGAGCAGAACAGCGAGACGGCGACGCAGACCACGGTCGGGATGTTCTTCACCACCGGCACGATCAGGGCAACGAAGGTGGCGGCAATGGAGAAGTCCAGCCCCAGGTGCTCGAGGCCGGGAATGCTGGTGCCCACCAGCACGCCGGCGAGGGTGAAGAGGTTCCAGGCGATGTAGAACGTCAGGCCCACGCCCAGGGCGTACCAGCGGTTGAAGGTTTCGCGGTCATGGCCGCTGGTGAGGGCGAACAGTTCGTCGGTGAGCAGGAAGCCCAGCCCGGCGCGCCAGCGCCCCGGCAGCGGGGCAATCACCGGGCGCATGGTCATCCCGTAGAGCAGATGCTGCGAGGTCAGCAGCAGGGTGGTGATCATGATCGAGAAGAACCCGGCACCGCCCTTGAGCATGCCGATGGCCACCAGTTGCGCGGCGCCGGCGAAGACGATGGCCGACAGGCCCTGGCCGTGCAGTGGCGAGAGCCCGGCGTCGATGGCCAGGGAGCCGGCGAGCAGACCCCAGGGCAGGACCGCGAGCGACAGCGGCATGATGTCGATCGCGCCCCTGAGGAAGGCGCGAGAGGGAAGCTGATCTTGGGACATGAACGTTTCTTGCAGGCAGGTAAGTGCTTTCAGCGTGGCAGAGATCGGCGCCGGCTGGCTTGAACAATCTTGCTGTCATTGCCCTCGAGTGCTTCGTTCTGGCGAACGCTCAGGACGGCGTGCGCGAGAGAAATGCCAGGAGGGTAGCCTCTTCGGCGCTCAGGTTCTGCCGCTTGCGCTGCTTGCGCAGGCCGGCCAGTTCGCCAGCGAGGAAGGCTTCGACCACCTGCGGATGCACGTAGCATTTGCGGCAGATCGCCGGCGTATTGCCCAACTCGTCGGCGACCTGCTGGATGATCTCCTTGAGCTGGCGGTTGGCGCTTTTCTCGTCCTCCCAGCGGGTCTTGCGGCAGTACTCCAGGGCCAGGGCAGTGCCCGCCCAGGTGCGGTAGTCCTTGGCGGTGAATTCTTCGCCAGCGTGCTCACGCAGGTAGGAGTTGATGTCGCGGGAGTCGATCATATGCCGCTGCCGCTCTTCGTCCAGGTACTGGAACAGTTGCTGGCCGGGCAGCTCCAGGCAGCGCCGGAGGATGCGCGCCAGGCGCGGGTGCTCGATGTCCACGTTGTGCTTGACGCCGCTCTTGCCGCGAAAGGCGAAGTGGATGCGGGTGCCCTGTACCTCGACATGACGGTTGTTCAGGGTGGTGAGGCCGAAGGAGCGGTTCTGCTTGCGGTAGCGCTGGTTGCCGATGCGGATCAGTGTGCGATCGAGCAGCGCGACCACGGTCGCCATGACCTTCTCCGCGCCCAGGCCCGGCTGCGCCAGGTCTTGCTCGATGCGCCGGCGCAGGGCTGGCAGGCATTCGCCGAAGCGCAGCAGGCGTTCGTACTTGGCGCTGTCGCGCACCTCGGTCCATCGCGGGTGGTAGCGGTATTGCTTGCGCCCGCGCACGTCGCGCCCGGTGGCCTGCAGGTGGCCGAGCGGGTCGATGCAGATCCATACATCGATATATGCCGGCGGAATGGCGAGCTGGTCGATGCGCTGGATTTCCGCCTCCACGCGGATGCGTTCGCCACCCGGGTCGAAATAGGCGAAGCGCCCGCGCAGCCGGCGCCGGCTGATGCCCGGCAGGCTGTCGTCGACGTAGTGCAGGTCGGGCGGTAGCTCAGGCAGTTCCGACGGTGTACCCATGGCGGCTCCTCGAAGGCTCTTGCGTGTATGGATCGCGGAAGGGCGCTTCGAGTGCCGTTTTTTTCACTTGGCCAGATTCAGGGGCGGACGTCCTCCACTGCCAGGTGCGTGGGCGAGATCAGCCGGGGATCAGCCCCGCCGAACAGGGTGCGCAGATAATCCTCCTGGCTTTGCAGGCCGCGGCGTACCAGCCAGGCGCGGCCGCCGGGCAGGGCGCGCAGCAGGCGGTGGAAGAGCAAACGCGGCGGCGCGCTCAGCAGCGGGTACCACGGCAGGCTGCCGCCGGGCAGGCCGAGGGCGCGCCGGCCTTGGGCGTCGATGAAGGTGCCGGCGATGCTCAGGTGGATGGCCCGGTTCAGCCGTCCGCGCAGCCAGGCGAAGTTGGCGTAATGGCGCTGCAGCGGTTCGTCCACCAGCGCCGAGCCGAGAATACGGCTGCTGTCGTCTGGCGGCGCCTGGGACAGCAGGTTGTGGTAGAGCGCGCGGATCGCGTCGTTCTCGCTGGCGCACAGCCAGCGCTCCTCGACGCCCATCAGCCAGGCGATGTAGCGCCAGAGGTGGATGATCGCTTCGCGCTCGCGCCGGCTCAGGGCCACCCCCAGCATGCGCTGGCCGATCAGGAAGATCGCCGAGAAGGCCAGGTAGGTCGCGTGCATGTCGCCCTGATTGACCGGCAGGCCGTAGTGGGCGAAGTCCCAGGCTTCCAGCCGTGAAACCCGCCGCCGCACCAGAGCGTGCACCAGCCGTACGTGCAGCGTGCTGCGATAGCCCGCTGCGCCCCGCGCCATGCCGCCGGGACGGGTGCAGTCGATCCACCATTTGGTGGTTTCGGCAATGCGCCGCTGCGGGCCTTTCTCCAGCGCGCCGGTGAGCACGAGGGTGCGGTTGATGCCGGAGGCCTGGTAGCCGGCCAGCAGGCCCAGGTCGCGGAGTACGCGCATGCCGGTGAGCCCCGACAGACCACAGGCACGGGCACCTTCATCGAGGCGTTGCAGGTCGACCCAGGCGGGCAGCGCATCGACCTGGGCGAAGAAGGTCTTCAGCGGCTCGGGTGCGTCGGGGATGGCGGCGATGCCCTGGTTCAGCGCCTGCTCGTACAGCTGCATGCCACTGCCAAGGCCGATGTCGAACATCCACTCCACCAGCGTATCCATGGGCGCATCGCCCGCCGTGAGGGACTCGCCGATGGCCTGCCAGGTCACGGCGTCCGGCTCGCTCGGACCCTTGAGAAAGCGCCGTACCGGCGCGGCAGTGCGGCGGGCGCGCTGCAGGTCGGCGCCGTGGCGGGTGGGCAGGGCGGTTGCGCTCATCGATTCATACCTTGGTTGGGTGGCCGGGGGGATTCGTCGAATTACGCTATTGCGAGTATTTGCTCGCATTCAACTCGCATCCGGCTCGCACCAGGAGACAGGCATGAGGAAGCAACCCACGCAGCAGCGCGCCAGCGAGATGGTGGCGGTGCTGGTCGAGGTGGCGGCGCTGGAGATCGGCGAGCGCGGCCTCGATGGCCTGACCACCAACCACGTGGCACGTCGCGCCGGGGTAAGCGTCGGCTCGCTTTACCAGTACTTCGCCAACAAGGAGATGATCGTCGAGGCCCTGCTGATGCAGCGCGCCGGGACCTTGATGAAGGTGGTGCACGAGCGCGTCACGCCGTTATTAGGTGCAGACATCGGCAGCGTCACCCGCGCTGTGCTGGAGGGCATCTTCGAGCAGGTCGAGGGCGATGCGGCGCAGCGCGAGCTGCTGCGGCACTGGCACCGGCTCAATTCCGCGCCGGTGTTCCAGACCCTGGAGCAGCAGATGATGGAGGTGTGCCGGCAATACCTGATGCGCCACTTCGACGACTACCGCATCGACAACCTGCCGGCCGTGCTGTTCGTGGTTATCAACTCCGTGCAGTACACCACCGCGCGCTACCTGAGCGAGGCACAGCCGCTGCTGGGGCGCGAGGAGGTGATCGATACGCTGGCACGGATGGTCGAGTCCCTCTGTGCGCCACGCACCCGGCCAAGCCAATAGGAGCGCCGGCAGCGGCGCAGCGTTCGTCGCAAGGCATCAGGAAGGCACAAGTAGGATGGCGTGGAGCGCAGCGATACCCATGCTGCTGGCATGACGGGCAACCCTGACGATGGGTATCGCTACGCTCCACCCATCCTACGCAGAGTTACCGGCAGGTATGGTGCCAGCGGGTACCGCCAGCAAGTGCCAAAGAAAAAGCCCCGGAAGGCTCGCGCCGACCGGGGCTTCGTTCACTGCATCAGGCCACGACAGGAATCATCGGGTCAGCCGCTGCCAATGCGGTGGCGCGATCGGCGGCCGGCGGGTAGATCCACACGGTGTTGATCTCGGTCTTGATCTTCTTGCCTTCCTCGCGCTGGAAACGCACCTGGCGGTCCCAGCCTTCGGTGAACAGCGCGCCCCAGGCTCCCAGGTCCAGGCAGGTTACGTACTTGGGCTGGCTGTAGGGGATCGGCGCTACGCCCAGCAGGTCGGCGGCGGCGTTGTTACCGGCGGATCGGCCCAGGGCGATGGCGTGCTGGCAGGTCATCAGCGCGTAGTTGCCGACGTCGTCGGTGGCGGCGTAGGCGGTATCGCCAGTGGCGAATACCGCGTCCTGGCCGATCACCTGAAGGTTGCGGTCCACATGCAGGCGGCCCTGGCGGTCACGCTCGCCGGAAACCTGCTCGGTCAGCGAGCTGGCGCGTACGCCGGCGGTCCAGATCACCGTCTTCGCCTCGATGCGCTCGCCGCTGGAGAGGGTCACGCCGTTCTCGTCGATGGATTCCACCGAAGCCTTCAGGCGCCATTCCACGCCCAGTTCGGCGGAAGCCTCGGCCACCACGGACTGCGAGGTGACGCCCAGCGCGCCGCCAATCTCGGCGCCGCGATCGACCACGATGACGCGCACTTTTGCGTCCGCGCCCAGCACTTCGCGCAGTCGCGCCGGCATTTCAGCGGCGGTCTCGATGCCGGTGAAGCCGCCACCAGCGACGACTACGGTGTTGCGTGCTTCGGACTCCGGCAGCTGATGCAGCGCGCGGATGTGCGTTTCAAGGCGCACGGCCTGGTCGATGTCGTCCACATCGAAGGCGTGCTCGATGCCGGCCAGGGCGGGACGGGCGACCTTGCTGCCGCTGGCGAGGATCAGGCGGTCGAAGCCCAGGGTGGCGATTTCGCCGCTGGCGTTGCGGTATTCCAGCTGGCGGCCGTCGACATCGATCTGCTCGGCGCTGCCCTGGATGAAGGTCACGCCCACGGCGCCGAACAGGTCGCCCAGCGGCGCGGCCATCTGATGCACGTTCGGCTCATAGAAGCGCGGGCGGATGCGCAGTTCGGCCTGGGGCGCGAGGACCGCGACTTCGACGTCGCCGCGCTGGTGCAGGTCGAGCAGACGGGTGGCGCTCAGGGCGCTCCACATACCCGCGAAACCGGTGCCGACGATCAGGATGCGTTGCTTCATGGTGCTCTCCGACGAAAAGGATGAATCCAGGTTGTTGGGTTCCCGAGTGCCTGATATCGGAGCGGTTCGCTTCCCGGCTCGCCTCGGATAACTACGACTATATTGGTCGTAGTTAAGTGGCGCAACCGATTTCTGCCACAAACTCCGACCGTTCGTCACGGGCGGGACGGGAAAGAACCACTGCTTCTGTTTATGCGGCGGACAGGAAAAAGAGTCGATAGCCCGCATACCGCAGATGACAGCTCGTCAGAATGCATGCTTAAGTGCTTGCCGGATGCCCGACAGGGCTTGAGAATAGTGCGACTAATCTAGTCGGAGTTTGTGATGGCTTTGTACAGTGCAGGCGTGGAGTACGGTATTCACTGCCTGCTCTATTTGACAGACGAGAAGGGCGACAGCCGCGACTCCAGCGTGCGTGCGCTGGCGGAGCTGCAGGGCGTGCCCCAGGAGCTGCTCGCCAAGGTCTTCACCAAGCTGGCCAAGGCCGGGCTGGTGGCGGCCACCGAAGGCGTGCGCGGCGGCTTCCGCCTGGCGCGGCCGGCAGACGAAATCACCGTGCTGGATATCGTCAGGGCCATCGACGGCGACAAGCAGATCTTCGAGTGCCGCGACATCCGTGGGCGCTGCGCCGTGTTCGAAGGCTCGCCCCCGGAATGGGCGACCTGCGGCACCTGCTCGATCCACGCGGTCATGCTCACCGCGCAGAAACGCATGGAAGAGGCCTTGGCTCAGCACACCGTGCTCGACCTCGCGCGCCGCGTCGGGCGCAAGGCTCCACCGGAGTTCGGCGAGGCCCTGGTGCGCTGGATGGACGGCCAGCGCGACGGTTCCAGCGCCGTCAGCTGACCTGGAGCGCCCTAGCGCGCATCACCGCCGCGCGGCTTGTAGAAGACGAACTCGTCGGTCTCTGCCGTGCGGATGTATTCCTTCGCCCATCCAGGCGAGGCGTGGCGGTCGTGGAAGTACATGGCGCCGCGCGTGCGGTCGCTGAGCTGCTGGTTCAGGGCCCGGCGGGCAATTTCCTTGGCGATGTCGTAGCGGTTCTTCTCTTCCACCTGGTCGGATCGGCCGTCGCACCACCAGGAGAACTGGCAGTGCTTCTGCGCCTGGCCCTGCTTGACCACGCCGCACACGGTGTCGGGGAAGCCCCCATGGCCCATGCGGTTGAGCACCACATTGGCCACTGCCTCCATATCCGCCTTGCCGCCGCCCTTGGCTTCCCAGTAGATGGTCCGCGACAGGCAGGTGATGGCGTCGTCCAGCGGCGCCTTGCCGGCCGGGTCCAGCGCCTTGACCTCGGATTTGCTGATGGGCGCCGGGCTGGTTACTGCCGTCGCCGGGTGGGCGACCTGCTGTTCCAGCACTTCGGCCTTGTTCACCGCGGCCTGGGCTTTCTCGTCGGTGGAGGTGCCGATGGAGGCGGCGAAGGAAGAGGGCGCCCACAGGGTGAGCAGCAACAACGGAAGAAGGCGGCACATGTTCGAACCTACCTGCGCGGCGAAATCAGTCTGGTCGTTGTGCGGATCCTGCGAAGCAGTCGCGCAACGACGCCCTTCAGGCCGCCTCCCTCCGTCTCGAAGTGGCGAGGCGACTGCGCCTGGTCGTTGTGACTGGGCTGCGCGGAATTAGATTCAACTTTCCAGCCAGACGGTAGCCGCCGTAGCCCACGCGTGACGGGACCTAGGGCACATAGCGCTGAAGGAATTCGTCTACCGCCTGCAGTACCGCCGGCTGCTGCTCGCGGTGCGGAACGTGGCCGCAATCGGGCAGCAGCCTGAGCATCGTCGGTACGCCGGGGACCGAGGTGAAACGCTCCGGGTGTGCGGCCGAGCCGTACTCGTCCTGCTCGCCGTGCAGGCTGAGGATCGGGCACTTCACCTGCGCCAGTTCCGCATCCAGGTTCCAGTCGCTGAAGTCGTCGGACAGCCAGGTATCGACCCAGGCGCGCAGCACCCAGAAGGCCTTGTCGCCGTGGTACTTCTGCAGGCGCTCCAGCTGCCCTTCGCGGGCGAACTCCACCTCGGCGGCGCGGATGCCGTCGCGGGTCTGGTGCTCGACGAAGGCCTGGGCCGACTCGGTGATTAGCGCCGCGCACGCCTGCGGATGCTGTGCCACACAGGCCACCGCCATGGCCCCGCCGACGCTGTGGCCGAACACCACGCAGCGTTCGAAGCCGAAGTGCCGTTGCAGCAGGGGGAAGAAACTGCGCGCCTCGTCGTCGATGAAGTCCAGCGGCAGGGCGCCGGGATAGCGCTCGGAGCGGCCGAAGCCGAGGCGGTCGTAGGCAATCACCTGGCGCCCGGTGTTGCGCGCGAGCTGCTCCGGGAAATCGCGCCACAAGGTCACGCAGCCCAGCGAGTCGTGCAGCAGCAGGATCGGCTCGCCGACGGTTTCGGCAGGCGTCCAGTCCTGGGTGAACAACTGGCCCTTCTCGCTGCTGATCCAGTGCTCCCGGGTGGTGACGGGCAACGACATGACACTCTCCTGTACTGACTCGCTGTGGGTTCGGTCATAGTATTCCCGCCAGGTGCCCGAGGCGATGTTCAGACGGGCGTATGCATAGTCCGATCGGGCCAGGAGGGTGTTTGAAACAGGTGGCGATTCTGGCCTATGACGGCTGTTGGGCGATGGGGTTGTTTTCGGCGGCGGACTTCTTCCGCATTGCGGCTTTGCTGGAACAGCACCTGGGCGTGGAGCCCTCATTTGCGGTGCGAGTGGTCTCTGTCGATGGCGCGCCGGTGTGCGCAGCGGGCGGCCACGTCATTACGGCGGAGGCTGCGCTGGCGGATGTCGAGGTCGCCTCGCTGGTCGTCCTGCCGGCCATCGAGGGGCCGCGTCTGGCCGGCTTCGAGGCGGATGCGCGGGTGCTGGCGTGGCTGGGCCGGCATATCGGCGCTGGCGCGCGGGTGCTGGCTTTGACCACGGGCGCCGCCTGGCTGGCAGCCAGTGGGCGCCTCGATGGCGGCCTGCTAGCCACGCATTGGGCCTTCGTCCGGCAACTGGGCAAGCGCTATCCAGCGTGCCGCTTCGTGGCGCGGGAATCCTTCCTGCAGGAGGGCGGGCTTTACAGCACCGGTTCGCTCAATGGTTGCTTCGATGCGTTGCTGGATATTCTCGCCCGCGATTGCGGCGACCGTTTCGCCCAGCTCTGCGCCACCCACCTGCTGGTCGCCGACCCACACCGCCTCGGACCGATCCTACCGGGCCATCGCAACCATTGCGACGACGCTGTGCTGCGGGTGCAGGACTGGATCGAAAGCCACCACGCCGAACCGCTGACTATCGAGCGCATGGCGCGCCAGGCCGGGGTCAGCGAGCGCACCTTCAAGCGCCGTTTCAGCGAAGCGACGAAGCTGCCACCCAATCTCTATCTGCAGCAGGTGCGCATCGACAAGGCGAAGAAGCTGCTGCTGGCGACCCAGTTGTCGGTGCGCGAAATCGCCGCCGAGGTCGGCTACGAGAACGTCAGTTTCTTCGTCCGTCTGTTCAAGGCGCGGGTCGGAACCACCCCGGCGCGCTGGCGTGAAGGTGCTTCCTGAAGGCTGCTAAGGAAACCTTAAGGCAGCTCGGCGATGATGACGACTCGCGGCCGGTAGTTGTCCCGGGCAGTGCTCACACCGGGTCCGGCCGCTTTTTTTGAATTGAAGAGGAGTCCTGCCTTGGACACTTGCCCTGGTCGATTGCGACAGGTCTGAACAGCGAGCCGTCCGGCAGAACCCTGCCACTGTCTCGCTGCGTTGCGGACAGTGGCGCGACGCATCCCGCCACGGGATGACGTCGCACCATTCCCCTGCGGGGCCGGTCCGGCCCTTCGCTCCCTAGCAATCCATCACCCGAATGCGCGCCGGCGTCGCCCGGCGCATGGAGCGGCCGCGCGTCGCGAACGAGGTGGAACATGGATTGGAAAATCTTCCTGCTGCGGGTCGCCGCGGCACTCATTCTGGGCGCCCTGATCGGCGCCGAACGCCAACTGCGCCAGCGCCTCACCGGCCTGCGCACCAACGCGCTGGTCAGCACCGGTGCCTGCCTGTTCGTGCTGATGACCCAGGCCATGCCGGGGCTATCCGCCGATGCGCCGCGTATCGCTGCGTACGTGGTGTCGGGGATCGGCTTCCTCGGTGGTGGCGTGATCATGCGCGATGGCCTCAACGTGCGTGGCCTGAACACTGCCGCCACGCTCTGGTGCACCGCTGCCATCGGCGTGCTGTGCAGCATGGGGCTGTTGCTGGAAGCTGCGCTGGGCAGCGTGGTGGTGCTCTGTGCCAACATCCTGCTGCGTGACATCGCCCAGCGCATCAATCACCAGGACGTGCTGCCGGCCAGCGAGGCGGAGCAGCGTTATGGCGTCGCCATCATCTGCCGCGCCGAAGACGAGATCCAGGTGCGCAGCCTGATGCTGCACAGCCTGGACAGCAGCGAACTGCGCCTGCAATCGCTGCACAGCGAGGACCAGGCCAACCCGGCGAAACTGGAAGTGCGCGCCGAACTGCTCGGCGGCCATGGCGCCACCGGCCAGCTGGAACGCATGGTCAGCCGCATCAGCCTGGAGAAGGGCGTCAGCTCGGTACGCTGGCAGCTGTTCGAGTTGGCCAGCGATTGATAGTCCACGCGCGCTCCTGGGCTCTTCGTAGGATGGGTGGAGCGCAGCGATACCCATGCTGCTGGTGTAATGCGTTGATGGGTATCGCTACGCTCCACGCCATCCTACAAGGGCTCTCAGCTCTCAGCTCTCAGCTCTCGCGGGCGGTGCGGCAACCGCAGCGCGGTGCGCGTGCGCGGGCTTCCTCGGCCACCACACCGCGCCACCAGCGCTCGCCCTGGTGCGGCGCTTCGATGTCGATGCGCTCGCCCATCATCGGGGTGGTAACGGCCAGCCCGCGCTCGCCGGCGATTTCAAGCACGCGCTCGAAGGGCTCGTACCAGGCGTGCATGGCCAGGTCGAAGGTGCCATTGTGGATCGGCAGCAGCCAGCGGCCGTTGAGGTCCTGGTGCGCCTGCACGGTCTGCTGCGGGTGCATGTGCACGTAGGGCCAGTGTTCGTTGTAGGCGCCGGTTTCCATCAGCGTCAGGTCGAAGTGACCGAAGCGCCGGCCGATCTCGGCGAAGCCGTCGAAGTAACCGGTGTCGCCGCTGAAGAAGACGCGCAGGCTGTCGTCCTCGATCACCCAGGAGCACCACAGGGTGCGGTTGCCGTCGCGCACGCCACGGCCGGAGAAATGCTGCGCCGGGGTGGCGGTCATGCACAGGCCGTCCACCGTGGTGCTCTGCCACCAGTCCAGCTGGCGGATTTTCTCTGCCGGCACGCCCCAGTCGAGCAGGCGGTCGCCGACGCCCAGCGGGGTGAGGAAGACTTCCGCGCGCTCGGCCAGTACGGCGATGGTCGCGCGGTCGAGGTGATCGTAGTGGTCGTGGGAGAGGATCACGCCGCGGATCGGCGGCAGGTCCTGCAGGGCAATCGGCGGCGCGTGGAAGCGCTTGGGCCCGGCGAAGCTGAAGGGCGAGGCGCGTTCGGAGAACACCGGGTCGGTCAGCCACCAGCCACCGCGCAGCTTGAGCAGCAGGGTGGAGTGGCCGAGGCGGTAGAGGCTGCGGTCGGGCGCCTGCTCCAGCTCTTCACGGCTCAGCGCGCGCACCGGCACCGGGGCTCGCGGCACGGTGTTCTTCGGCTTGTTGAACAGCAGATCCCAGAGCACCTTCGCGCCCGGTTCGGGCATCTCGGCCGGGCGTGCCTTGAGGTTGCGGAATCTCCCGGCGATGTATTGCGGCGAGTGGCTGTAGTCGTCGATGGGCGCGCGTTGCAGTGGGAGGCGGGGCAAGGCACTGATCCTCAGTGGCGGAATGCGTCAGGGAAGCACGCTACAGGTTCCGCCGCCAGGGAGCATTACCGGCATTTTGATTCAGAACATCACCGTTATCGATGAAAGCGCGCCGGGGTTTCCCTGTAGGAGCTGGCCATGCCTGCGACATTTCTTGCGCCGGACCGTCACGGACGCCTGGAGCAGCGCCGTCAGTTGATCGGCCCTGCGAGCGGACATTCGCGGCGCCTGGTGGGCGCATACCTTGTCCGCGTATCGCGGGCGTGGTCCGCTCCTGCAGGGCACGCCGGGCGGCTCAGTTGAGCTTCGACAGGATGTCCCAGGCCAGCTTCACCCGCACCTCGTTGGGGTAGTTGCGGTTGGCGAGGATGACGATGCCGCGCTGCTTCGACGGGACGAAAGCCACGTAGGCGCCGAATCCACCGGTGGCGCCGGTCTTGTTCACCCAGACCTCCTGCTGCGGCGGCAACGGTTTGCGCAGCGCCGTTACCGGCTGGCTTTGCAGCACCATGCTGCTGCCGTTGTACTGCTGCAGTTCGGCGAGCTTGGGCGGGTAGGCGTACTGCTCCCAGATCAGGTCCTGGGTCATCGGGCCGACCTGGTAGTAGCCGGTGCGGGTGGCATCCACCGCCGCCCGCAGCTTGTCGCCGAGCTTCACCTCGCCCAGCTGCAACTGGACGAAACGCAGCAGGTCGCGGCTGCTGGATTTCACCCCATAGGCCTCGTCGGCGATCTGGTCGGGGTTCACCCGCACCGGGGCGTCATCCTTGTCGTAGCCCTGGGCGTAGATGGCCTGGCGGGTCACCGGCACGTCGATGTGGGTATTGCTCAGGCCCAGCGGCGCGAAGACGTTGCGTTGCATCGCGGTCTTGAACGGCACGTCGAGCGCCCGCGCGGTGACGATGCCGAGCAGAGCGATGCTGGGGTTGGCGTAGCTGCGCTGGGTGCCGGCGGGGTACTGCGGCTGCCAGTTCCTGTAGTAGTCGGTGAGCTGCTGGGGCGTCTTCACCTCGTCGGGCAGTTGCAGCGGGAAGCCGCCGGCGGTGTGGGTGGCGAGCTGGATCAGCGTCACCTTGTCCAGCGCACTGCCGCGCAGTTCCTTCAGGTAGCGTGTCGGGCTGTCCTGCAGCTTGAGCTTGCCCGCGGCCTGGGCGAAACCGGCGAGGGTGGCGGTGAAGGTCTTGCTCACCGAACCGATCTCGAACAGCGTGTCGCTGCTCACCGGTTGCTTGTTCTCCTTCGACGCCACGCCGAAGTTGTAGAAGCGCTGCTCGCCGTGATCGGTGACGCCGATGGCGAGGCCGGCGATGTTCTGCTCGCGCATGACCTGCTGGGCGAGCTTGTTCACCTTGGCATCGAAATCCGGCGGGGCGGCCTGGGCGAGACTGGCGACGAGCAGGGAGGTGAGGCTGAGTACGAGCGGGGCGGTCCGGTGCATGACGACTTCCTGGGCAGTGCAATGGGCTGACCCTAGCATCGCTGCGGCCAGGTCTCCAGCCAGACCGGTAGCGCTACGCCGGCGCCCACGGCAGTGGTAGGATTCGCGCCCCATGCGAATCCACGACCTCGACCAACGCCTCGCCGACCTTGGCGCGCTGCCCCTGCACCGCGCGCGGATGCTGCGCGCCTGGCTGCAGGGCCGGCCGCTGGACGCCGGCACCAAGCGGCAAGCGACCGAGGATTTCCTGCCGCTGGGCGTGCGCAACGGCGTGGCGCAGGTCGCCGCCGAACTGGACGCCCTGGCGACCCTCCACTCGCGTCATCCCGGCGGTGACAACTCCGAGCGCCTGCTGGTGCGCCTGGCCGACGGGCAGATGGTGGAGAGCGTGCTGTTGCCGCGCGGCGGCGTGTGCGTGTCCACCCAGGTCGGCTGCGCCGTGGGCTGTCGCTTCTGCATGACCGGCAAGAGCGGCTTGCTGCGTCAGCTTTCCACCACCGAGATCGTCGCCCAGCTGGTGCTGGCACGGCGCGTTCGGCCAGTGAACAAAGTGGTGTTCATGGGCATGGGCGAGCCGGCGCACAACCTCGACAACGTGCTCGAAGCCATTGACCGTCTCGGCACCGACGGCGGTATCGGCCACAAGAACCTGGTGTTCTCCACTGTCGGCGACCCGCGCGTCTTCGAGCGTCTGCCGCAGCAGCGGATCAAGCCGGCCCTGGCACTGTCGCTGCACACCAGCAATGCCGAGCTACGTGAGCATCTGCTGCCGCGTGCGCCGAAGCTGACGCCCGAGGAGCTGGTGGAGCAGGGCGAGGCCTATGCGCGCGCCACGAACTATCCGATCCAGTACCAGTGGACGCTGCTCAAGGGCGTCAACGACAGCCAGGAGGAGCTCGACGGCATCCTGCGGCTGCTCAAGGGCAAGTTCGGCGTGCTCAACCTGATCCCCTTCAACGCGCTGGAAGGCGATCATTACCAGCGCCCGGATGGCGAGCGCATCGTCGAGATCGTCCGCTACCTGCACAGCCGTGGCGTGCTGACCAAGGTGCGCAACAGCGCCGGGCAGGATGTAGAGGGCGGCTGCGGCCAGTTGCGCGCACGGGCGACCGGGCTGATCGCCACGTCCGGTCGGCGGATTTCTCGTCTGGGCGAGTAATTACCGCGCGCCTTTGCTGTTCGAGATCTTGCACGGGTATCGCGCCGGTTGTTAGCCTTCCCCATCTGAAAAAACCAGCAGGGCTGGGTATGGCGATCCGGGTTGTCGAAGCACAAGAAGTAGATCAGCAGCGCATAGCCATTCCTGGTTGGGAACAGCAGTACACGCAGATGTCCGCCGGGCGATTCGCCGGGCGCATCCTGCACGCCGAAATCGAGGGGATCGAGCTCTTTGAAGAGCAGATGAACCTGCGCGTGGAGCAGGAGTTCCACGCCCCGCCCGGCGCCCTGGTGTTCAGCTTCGACATGTCCGACAACGCCCTCTACCTGCTCGACGGGGAAACCCGCAACGCCTGGGTCACCCCGGAGAACTACCGCGAGGTGGCGGTGGTGATCAAGGAGTCGGCGAACTGGGGCCAGCCGGCCGATGCTTTCGCCGACCTGGTACTGACACCGCTGCGCTCGGGCCACTGCCAGTCGGTGGCCACTTCGCTGAGCAACCTGCTGACCGGAGCCTCGGTCGGCGGCGACCCGATGGATGCGCCGGGTGTGGCGCAGAGCATCGTCTCCCACTGTTTCTCGCTGCTGTGCGAAGCGCCCCTGGATGGCGAACGTCGCGCGCGCTCCATCGTCCAGGCCAAGCGCGTGGTGCAGCGGGTCAAGGAAGTGGTGAGCGACTGCCCCGACGAGCAGTTCGGCATGGCCGACCTCGCCGCCAAGGCGGGCGTTTCGCCGCGCACCCTGCAGCAGTCGTTCCTGCATTACGCGGGCATCCCGCCCATCGTCTGGCTGCGCAACCGGCGCCTGAACGCGGCACGACGGGACCTGCTGGCAGCCGCCGAGTCCGGCATGACCGTGGCCGAGGTGGCGATGAAGTGGTCGTTCTGGCACCTGGGGCGGTTTTCCCAGTCGTATTTCGCGCTGTTCGGCGAGTATCCGAAGACCACGGCGAAGCAGGGCGGTCGGGCCTGGTAGCGGCTATCAGTCATGGGCGCGGACGTTGTCCGCGGGTCGCGGGCATAGCCCGCTCCTACACCGGGGTTTGCCGGTAGGAGCTGGCCATGCCTGCGACAGCCAGCGCGCCGGAGCATCACGGACGCAGTCCGCCACGGAAGAGAAAAGCCCCCGAATCGGGGGCTTTTTCGTTTACCGCAGAGCCAGTGATCAGCCCAGCAACTCGCGTACCCGATACCACGCCATGCCCAGCGCCAGCAGCGGCGAGCGCAGCAGCTTGCCACCGGGGAATGTCAGGTGCGGCACGGCGCTGAACAGGTCCAGCCCCTTGCTCTCACCCTGGTGGATGGCTTCGGCGAGCAACTTGGCTGACCAGTGCGTGACGTTCAGTCCGTGGCCGGAATAGCCCTGGGCGAAATACACGTTCGGATGGCTCTTCAGCCGGCCGACCTGCGGGAAACGATTGGCGGTGATGCCGATCATGCCGCCCCACTGGTAGTCGAGCTTCACCTGCTCCAGCTGCGGGAACACCTTGAGCACCTTCGGCCGCATGTAGGCACCGATGTCCGCCGGGTCGCGCCCCGAGTAATGGCAGGCGCCGCCGAACAGCAGGCGACGGTCGGCCGTCAGGCGGTAGTAGTCCAGCCCCACCTTCTGGTCGCACAGCGCCATGTTCTGCGGGATCAGCTGCGCCGCCAGTTCCTCGGACAATGGTTCGGTGGCCACCACATAGCTGCCGGCGGGCAGTACCTTGCCGGTGAGCGTGGGTTCCAGCTCTTCCAGGTGCGCGTTGCAGCCGAGCACCAGGGTCTTGGCCAGCACGCGACCCTGGGCGCAATGCACCACAGCGGTCGTGCCATGCTCGATGCGCAGTACCGGGCTCTGCTCGAAGACCTGCGCGCCGAAGGCCTTGGCCGCACGGGCCTCGCCCTTCACCAGATCGAGCGGGTGCAGATGGCCCGAGCCCATGTCGATGTGTCCACCCGCGTAGAGATCGCTGGCGACCACTTCGCGCATGCGCTCCGGCGGCACCAGCCGGGTCTCGTGCGGGTAGTCCGAAGCGCTCAGCGACTCCTGCTCGCGGACCATCGCGGCGTATTGCGCCGGGGTATTGGCCAGCTCGCAGAAGCCCCAGCGCAGGTCGCACTCGATACCCAGTTCGGCGATACGCTCGGCGACCAGGGCCACCGAATCGACACCCGCCTGCTCAAGGTAGTGCACGCCTTCCTCGCCGACGTACTTGGCGAAGCCGCTGACGTCGTGGCCGATGCCACGGATCAGCTGCCCGCCATTGCGTCCGCTGGCGCCCCAGCCGATGCGCCGGGCCTCCAGCAGGACCACGGAGTGGCCGCGCCGGGCCAGCTCCAGGGCTGCGTTCACGCCGGTGAAGCCGCCGCCGATCACGCAGACATCCGCACGCACCTCCCCCGCGAGGGAAGGGTACTGCTGACGGTCGCGGGCGGTCGCGGCGTAGTAGGACGCGGCGTGCTCCTCGGTGTGCTTCATGGCGCTTTCTCGTTTCATTGGTTGAACTTGATCTTGCTCCAGCTGCGGGTCATCAGGCGCATGATCTTGGGCGGCGGCGCCTTGGCGATGTACAGCTTGTCGAGCACGGCCTGGCTCGGGTAGACCTCGGGGTTGTTCTGCATTTCCTCGGGCAGCAGGGTCTTGGCGTCAGCGTTGGCGCTGGGGTAGCCGACGTATTCGCTGATGCCGGCGATCACCTTCGGATCAAGGACATAGTTGATGAACGCCAGGGCCTGCTCCGGGTGGCCGGCGTCGGAAGGAATCGCCATCAGGTCGAACCACAGGTTCGCGCCTTCCTTGGGAATGCTGTAGGCGATCTCGATGCCGTTCTTGGCTTCCTTGGCGCGGGCGGCGGCCTGGAACACGTCGCCGGAGTAGCCGAAGGCCACGCAGATGTTGCCGTTGGCCAGGTCCGAGATGTACTTGGACGAGTGGAAGTAGGTGACGTACGGACGTACCGCCACCAGCTTCGCCTCGGCCTTGGGATAGTCCGCCGGGTTGGTGCTGTTGGGGTCCAGGCCCAGGTAGTTGAGCACCGAGGGGATCATCTCGTCGGGCGAGTCCATGAAGGCCACGCCGCACGCCTGGAGCTTCTTGATGTTCTCCGGCTCGAACAGCACCGACCAGGAATCGATCTTGTCGACGCCCAGCACCTGCTTGACCTTGGCGACGTTGTAGCCGATGCCGTTGGTGCCCCACAGGTAGGGCACGGAGTGCTTGTTGCCCGGGTCGTTCTGTTCCAGCAGCTTGAGCAGTACCGGGTCCAGGTGCTTCCAGTTCGGCAGCTGGCTGCGGTCGAGTTCGAGGAACACGCCGGCCTGCACCTGACGGGTCAGGAAGTGGTTGGATGGCACCACCACGTCGTAGCCCGAGCGGCCCGCCAGCAGCTTGCCCTCCAGGGTCTCGTTGGAGTCGAAGACGTCGTAGACCGGTTTGATCCCGGTGGTCTTCTGGAAGCCGGCTAGGGTGTCCGGAGCGATATAGTCGGTCCAGTTGTAGATGCTGACCGTCGGTGCAGCGTGTGCGGCCGAGGCAAGGGCTGCCAGGGCGAAGGGCGCAAGGGTGCGCAGCAGTCTCATGGGGACTCCCGAATTGTTGTTGTGAAGTCGGTGACGCGGAATCAGACGCTCAGCAGCAGGAACTCACGCTCCCAGGAGCTGATCACGCGCTTGAAGTTCTCGTGCTCGGTGCGCTTCACCGCGACGTAGCCCTGCACGAACTTCTCGCCGAGGAATTCCTTGAGCACGTCGCAGTCTTCCATCTGCTGCAGCGCGTCCTCGATGGTGATCGGCAGGCGCAGGTTGCGGCGCTCGTAGGCGCGGCCCTGGACGGCGGCGCTGGGGTTGACCTGCTCGATCATGCCCAGGTAGCCACAGAGCAGGCTGGCGGCCAGCGCCAGGTACGGGTTGGCGTCGGCGCCCGGCAGGCGGTTTTCCACGCGCATGGCGATCGGCGGCGCGGCGGGGACGCGCAGGCCCACGGTGCGGTTCTCTTCGCCCCATTCGACGTTCACCGGCGCGGAAGTGTCCGGCAGGAAGCGGCGGAAGGAGTTCACGTTGGGCGCGAACATCGGCAGCACTTTCGGGATGTACTTCTGCAGGCCGCCGATGTAGTGCAGGAACAGCTGGCTCATGCTGCCGTCTTCGGCGGCGAAGATGTTCTTGCCGGTGGCGATGTCCAGCACGCTCTGGTGGATGTGCATGGCGCTGCCGGGCTCGTCGGTGATCGGCTTGGCCATGAAGGTGGCGCTGACGTCGTGCTTGAGCGCGGCTTCGCGCATGGTGCGCTTGAACACGATGATCTGGTCGGCCAGGCTCAGCGCGTCGCCGTGACGGAAGTTGATTTCCATCTGCGCCGGGCCGTCCTCGTGGATCAGCGTGTCCAGGTCCAGGCCCTGCAGTTCGCACCAGTCGTAGACGTCTTCGAACAGCGGGTCGAATTCGTTGGCGGCGTCGATGGAGAAGCTCTGGCGGCCGCTTTCCGGGCGGCCGGAACGGCCCACGGGGGCTTCCAGCGGGAAGTCCGGGTCGCTGCTGCGCTTGGTCAGGTAGAACTCCATCTCCGGCGCCACCACCGGGCTCCAGCCCTTGTCGGCATAGAGCTTGAGCACGCGCTTGAGCACGTTGCGCGGGGACAGCTCGATGGGGTTGCCGACCTTGTCGAAGGTGTCGTGGATGACCATCGCGGTCGGCTCCAGCGCCCAGGGCACCAGGAAGATGGCGTCCGGATCGGGCTTGCAGACCATGTCGATGTCCGCTTCGTCCAGCAGGTCGTAGTAGACGTCGTCATCGACGAAATCGCCGGTGACCGTCTGCAACAGAACACTTTCGGGGAGTCGCATGCCCCCTTCGCCGAGGAACTTGTTGGTGGGGGAAATCTTGCCGCGGGCGATGCCGGTGAGGTCGCTCACCACGCATTCGACTTCGGTGATTTTCTGTTGCTTCAGCCGTTGCTCCAGTTGCTCGGCGGGGGTGGTCATACAAGCCTCGGAAGGTTTCTTAATTTTATAAGGGGATGCGCACGCAGCATCGTGCTGCCAGGCGAGGCTAGTGTCGGCCGGAGGCAGGCGTGCGTTCTATCCACTTTCCGCAAGGCTTGGGAATCGTGTTGAAAAAGGCGCCCCCTGGAATGCAGACAGCCCCGGGCGCCAATGGCGACCGGGGCTGCTGGTGCGAAAGGGGGGGCTGGGGAATCAGACCCCGGACTTGATCCGGCTCCAGTCGCGGGTGATCAGGCGCAGGATCGACGGGCTCGGCGGCAGGCTGACGTACATGCCCTTGACCAGTTCGGCGTTGGGGTAGACCGCCGGGTTCTCGCGGACCTTCTGGTCCATCAGCGCCTTGGCCGGCACGTTGGCGTTGGCGTAGTGCAGGTAGTCGCTGGTCCGGGCGATCACGTCCGGGCGCATCAGGTAGTTGATGAAGGCGTGGGCGCCTTCGGGGTTGCGCGCGTCCTTGGGGATGGCCAGGTTGTCGAACCAGATGTTGGTGCCTTCCTTCGGCACGCTGTACTCGACGTCCACCGCGCCGCCGGCTTCCTGCGCGCTCTTCTGCGCCTGCAGCACGTCGCCGGAGAAACCGATGGCCACGCAGACGTTGCCGTTGGCGAGGTCGGCGATGTACTTGGTCGAGCTGAAGTAGGTCACCGAGGGCTTCAGGCTCTCCAGCAGTTTGGCGCCGGCTTCATAGTCCGCGGGGTTGTTGCTGTTCGGGTCCTTGCCCAGGTAGTGCAGCGCGAGCGGCAGGATCTTCGCCGGCGAGTCGAGGAAGGCGACGCCGCAGCCCTTGAGCTTGGCGAGGTTCTCCGGCTTGAACACCAGGTCCCAGGAGTCCAGCGGTGCGTCTGCGCCCAGTGCCGCCTTGATCTTCGCCGGGTTGTAGCCGATGCCGACGGTGCCCCAGAGGTAGGGCACGGCAAAGCGGTTGCCCGGGTCGGACTGTGCCACGCGCGCCAGCAGGTCGGGGTCGAGGTTCTTGCGGTTGGGCAGCAGCGTGTCATCCAGCGGGCGATAGACGCCGGCCTTGAGCTGGCGGGCGAGGAAGTCCGCCGAGGGCACCACCACGTCGAAGCCGGAATGCCCGGTGAGCAGCTTGGCCTCCAGCACTTCGTCGGACTCGAAGGCGTCGAGCACCACCTTGATCCCGGTTTCCTTCTGGAAGTCCGCCAGTACGGTCGGCCCGATGTAGTCGGCCCAGTTGGCGAAATGCACCTCTTGCGGCGCCGCCAGCACCGGCAACGCGGCACCGGCCAGCAGACCGGCCAGACAACCCAAAGCACGCTTGTTCATCTTCACTCCTGGAGGACGCCGGCTTGCGCGGCGCCAATACGATCGGCAGGTGGGAAACGGGCCTTGTTCTGTTGTTCTCGGCCCTGGCCGAAAACTAGGCGCGGCGCGGCTTTGCGTCGTTCTTCCGTGCACGGGCGGAATCGGCGATGCTGCTGCGGACCCGCGGCACTGTGCAGCGCGCTGCCCGCGCCCTACGCTGCGGCCCCAGGCGGAGGGAAAACCATGAATGACGAAACCGAGCGCACCCGCGAAGTGGTCACGCGCTACCACCAATGCTGGATGAACCGCGACGTCGAAGGCGTGCTGGCGATGTTCCATCCGCAGGTGCAGTACTGCGACTTCTACAACGACCTGGAAATCCCCGCCAGCGAGCTGCCCGGCTATATCCGCACGGCCATGCCGCGCAGCCCGCAGCACCATATCGAACACATCGACCAGATTCGTGCCGATGGCGACACGGCGTTCATCCAGTACCGCTCGCGCCTGACGTTGCGGCGCAGCAGCCGGCTGGCCTCGTTCCGCGCCAGCGAGGCGATCACCGTGCGCGACGGGCTGATCTGGCGCGTCCACGAGTACGCCACGCCGGTGCGCGAGCAGCGCGAGGAGGGCGTCAAGGACCAGCGTCGCCTGGGCCTGAACTCGGCCCAGGTGGGGAAGATGCTGCTGGATATCGAATCCTACTTCGGCAGCGCCCATCCCTATCTCGATCCGGAGATGGACCTGGAGCGCCTGGCACGGGCCACCGGCTATACGCGCAACCAGATTTCCTACCTGCTCAACCAGGTGCTCGGGCAGAGCTTCTACCGCTACCTGAACCAGGCGCGCATCGGCCATCTGCTGGAGCGCCTGCGCGAGGAGCCGGCGGCGCGCATCGACGAGCTGGCGTTCGCGGTGGGCTTCAACTCCCTGTCGGTGTTCTACCGCTGCTTCCGCGAGCACACCGGGCAGCCGCCGCGTGCTTACCTGGCGGCGCTGCAGGAAGGCGGTCCGGCCTGACAAGGCGTCAGGCCGGGAGCCCTCAGAGAACGGCGTCGAGCAGCCGGTACCAGGCGATGCCCACGCCCAGGTACAGGCGCTGCAACCCATGGAAGGGAATCGGCCGCACCGGGGTGACGGGGAAGGGGAAGTCCTTCTCGCGGTCCAGCAGGCGCTCCGCCAGGTGACGGCCCAGGGTCGAGGCCATGGCGATGCCGCGACCGTTGTAGCCCAGCAGGATGCTCAGGTTCGGCGCCGGCTCATGCAGCCGTGGCATGAAGTCCGGGGTGAGCGCCACGCGGCCGCTCCACTGGTATTCGAACTCCACCTCGGCCAGCTGCGGGAACAGGCCCAGCAGCGAGCGCTTCAGGTGCAGCCAGTCGCCGGGCGAGCGCGGCTCGGCGAACGGGCCGCGACCTCCCAGCAACAGCCGGCCGCGAGCGTCCTGCTTGAAGTACAGCAGCAGCCGGCGCGCATCCGAGCAGACTTCGCCATTGGGCAGCACGCTGCGCCGCAGGTTTTCCGGCAAGGGCCTGGTCGCGACGATGAAGCTGTTGGCGGCGATCACCGTCTGCCGCAGTTTCGGCCAGAGGTCGTCGGTGTAGCCGTTGGTGGCGAGGATCACCCGTTCGGCGGTCACGCTGTGCCCGCTATCGCTGCTGAGCTGCCAGCCGCTGCCGTGGCGACGCAGGTTGCTCACGCGGGTGTGGCCGTGGATCGCGGCACCTTCACTCAACGCCGCACGGGCCAGGCCACGCACGTAGCTCAGCGGCTGGACGCTGCCGGCGCGCGGGTCGACCCAGGCGCCGAGGTAGTCGTTGCTACCGATGCGCTGGGCGACGCTGCTCTTGTCGAGCATCTCCACCGCTACGCCGCGCTGGCGCCACTGCCCGGCGCGCTTCTCGATGGCGCGCAGGGCGGCCGGCGAGGCGGCGGGCTGGATCCAGCCCTGGCGGGTGGCTTCGCAGTCGATGTCGTAGCGGCGGATCAGCTCAAAGACTTCATCGGCAGCGCCGCCGGCGACTTCGATCAAGCGCTCGGCCTTCTCGCCGCCGAACATGCGCCGCAGGTCGTCCGGGTCATGCTTGAGGCCGGGGATCACCTGCCCGCCGTTGCGCCCGGAAGCGCCCCAGCCCGGCTCGCCGGCATCCAGCACGCAGACGCGCACGCCGTTGCGGGCCAGGTGCAGGGCGGTGACCAGCCCGGTATAGCCGGCGCCGACGATGGCGACGTCGACCTGCTTGTCTTCAGCCAGCGCCGGTGTGGCCGGGCCGGCGTTCGCGGTGGCTGCCCAGAGCGAGGGCGGCAGTGCCAGGGGCTGGGCGTTCATGCCGGGCCCCCGTCGGTGTTGAGCAGGCGGCGGAGGAATTCCTGGGTACGCGGCTGGCTCGGCGCGCCGAGCACATCCTTGGCCGCGCCTTCCTCGACGATGCGCCCGCCATAGAGGAAGCACACCTTGTCCGCCACTTCGCGGGCGAAGCCCATCTCGTGGGTCACCACCACCATGGTCATGCCTTCGTCGGCGAGCTTGCGCATCACCGCCAGCACTTCGCCCACCAGCTCCGGGTCCAGCGCCGAGGTCGGCTCGTCGAAGAGAATCGCCTTGGGTCGCATGGCCAGGGCGCGGGCAATGGCGACGCGTTGCTGCTGGCCGCCGGAGAGTTCGTCCGGGTAGGCGTCCATGCGGTGGCTCAGGCCGACTTTTTCCAGCAGGGCGCGGGCGTGCTCGCGGGCGGCGTCCGGGCGCTCCTTCTTCACGTACACGGGGCCTTCCATGACGTTCTGCAGCGCGGTGCGGTGAGGGAACAGGTTGAAGCGCTGGAACACCATCGCCACCTGGGTGCGGATTTCGTGGATGGAGTGGGCGTGGCGGTCGACACGTTCCTGGCCGACCAGGATGTCGCCACCCTCGTAGGTTTCCAGGCCGTTGATGCAGCGCAGCAGAGTGGATTTGCCCGAGCCGGACGGACCGATCAGGCACACCACCTGGCCGCTTTCCACCGACAGGTCGATGCCTTCGAGAACGCGGGTGCTGCCGTAGCTTTTGTGCAGCGACTGGATGCGGATCATGCTTTCTTCCTCGTGGCGATGCGCGCTTCGAGGCGGCGCAGGGCGTACGACAGCGGCAGGCTCAGGGCCAGATAGAGCAGGGCGACCAGGGTGTAGACGGTCATGTTCTCGAAGGTGGAGGAGGCGATCAGCTGGCCGGCGCGGGTCATCTCGGCCACCGTGATGGTGGACACCAGCGAGGAGTCCTTGAGCATCATCACCAGGGTGTTGCCGTAGGGCGGCAGGGCGATGCGGAAGGCCTGCGGCAGCACCACCCGGCGCATGATCATCGGGCCGCGCATACCGAGGGACTCGGCGGCTTCGATCTGCCCCTGCTGGATGGCCTGGATGCCGGCGCGGAAGTTCTCCGCCTGGTACGCCGAGTAGGCGATGCCCAGGCCGATGATGCCGGCCTGCATGGCGGAAAGCTGCACGCCGAAATCCGGCAGCACGAAGTAGATGTAGAACAGCTGCACGATGATCGGCAGGCCGCGGATCACGTTGACCACGGAGATGCCGAACAGCGCCACGGCGCGGATTTTCGACACCATCATCAGGGCGAAGGCCAGGCCGATGAGCGAGCTGAGCAGGAACGACGCAATCGTGACCTGCACGGTGACCACCGCGCCACTCAATAGAATGGGCAGGAAGTCCAGAGCATTCTGGAGAAACATGGGAGGTGTCCGTGAGCGTAAATCTGAGGGCGGCCGTCACCCTTCACCGGGCGCTGGGTTCCGGCGAAAGGTGCGGGTCAGTCTTGGGTGCGGCGTGAAGAAAGGCGGACGTCAGTCCAGGTGCCACTTGCCGATGATGGCGGCGAGGGTGCCGTCGGCCTTGATGCTGGCGATGCCCCGGTTGACCTGGGCGAGCAGCTGCGGGTCGCCCTGGCGCAGGATCAGGCAGACTTCGCCCTTGATCTGCGGCTGGTAGCTGTCCACCAGGCGGACCTTCTTCAGGCTGCCCTTGGCCATCTGGTAGGCGAGGATCGGGTGGTCGCCGAAGCCGGCCTTGATCCGGCCCAGTGCCAGGTCGCGGGTGAGGTCGGCGAGGGAGTCATAGCCGCGCACTTCCTTGAAGATGCCGCGCTGGTTGAGCTTGTCGATGAAGATGGTGCCGACCTGGGCGCCGACCACTTCGCCCTTGAAGTCATCCATGCTGGTGTAGGCCTTGTCGTCGTCAGCGCGCACCACCAGGCCTTCGCCGTACTCGAACACCGGATCGGAGTACTGCACCACTTTCTCCCGCTCGGGCGTGCGCAGCATGGCGGCGGAGATCAGGTCGATCTTCTTCGCGGTGAGCGAGGGGATCAGCGCGGCGAAGGTGGTCTGGGCGATTTCCACGTCGAAGCCGCCGGCCTTGGCCACGGCCTGGGCGGAGTCGACCATCATGCCCTGGATGCTGTTGGTCTTGACGTCGAGGAAGGTGAAAGGCACGCCGGTGGCAGTAGCCCCGACTTTCAGAGGTTCGGCCTGGGCGGCGAAGGATGCAGCGCAGCTGGCGACGAGCGCGAGGGCGCAGGAAAACACGCGGAGGCGAGGATGCATTGGTGAACTCCCATTTGACGCGGTTTGTTGTCTTTATGCGTTATGGATGGCCTCGAGTATCGGCAGGAGGCGTTGGCTGCAATATAAATGATTTACAAGAATCGTAAAGAGATTTATAAATATCGCATATCGATATTAATAGCCTGAAAAAGGCGTGATCCTTCCCAAGGAAGAGACATGAGCGACAACGAAAACAGCCTGTTCAACCAGTCGCTGGAAAAGGGCCTGGCCGTGCTGCGCGGCTTCAACGCGCGCAACCGCACCATGAACCTGGCCGAGGTAGCCGAGGCCGCCGACATCACCAAGAGCTCGGCGCAGCGGATGATCCACACGCTCGAAGCGCTGGGATACGTCAGCAAGCACCCGCAGACCAAGCGCTTCCAGCTGACGCCGCAGGTGATGGAGATCGGCTACAACTACCTCGCCGCCGACACCCTGGTGGACGTTGCCAATCCCTTCCTCGCGGAGCTGGCGCAGACCACCGGCGAGACCACCAACCTCACCGAGCCGGTGCGCACCGACATGCTCTACGTGGCGCGCTTCGTGGGGCCGAAGTTCATCCCCATCCACCTGCCCATCGGCAGCCGCATCCCCATGTACTGCACCGCCTCGGGCCGCGCTTTCCTCAGTGCGCTGAGCGATGACGAGGTGCTGGAACTGCTACAGGGCAGCGACCTGTCCAGCCATACCCAGTACACGCGCACCTCGCTGGAGGAAATCCTCGCGGAAATCGCCGAGATCCGCCGCAAGGGCTATGCGATCAACAGCGAGGAGCTGTTCCTCGGCGACATGGCGGTGGCCGCGCCGGTGCGCAACAGCCAGGGCCGCCCGGTGGCGTCGGTGCACGTGGTGGCGCCCACCAGCCGCTGGACCCGTGAGGACGCCGAACGCCGCCTGGCGCCAGCGGCCATCGAGTGCGCACGGGCGATCAGTACCTCGATCAGGACGCTCTGAGGCCGCACGCTCAGGCTTGCGGTTGCAGGGGCTCGGGTGTCGCGTCCAGCAGCCGTTGCAGCTGCGCCAGGGCGCGTTCGTAGTCGAAGCCCTCGACGGCTTCGGTCATCTCCCGCAGCAGCCCGGCCCGTAGCGGGTCAGCAAAAGCGCTGCCCAGCCGGCCGACCAGCTCGCCGGCGCCGGTGTCGCTGTCTTCGAGCAGGGCGCGCAGTTGCTGGAGCAGGGCGCTGATCTGCGCTGGGGAAAGCCCCGGCGCCGCCGGCTGTTCGAGCTGCGGGGTGGTGCGCGTCGCCAAGCCGGCCAGCACTCTTTCCAGCTGTGCTTGCAGTTCGAACAGCAGGCGCGAGATCGCTTCCTCGGATGCGCTGGCCTGGCAGGCCTCCTCCAGCGCCGTGGCGGCCCTGGCCAGTTCCAGGGCGCCGATGTTGGCTGCCGCGCCGCGCAGGGTATGGGCGGTCCGGCGGCGGGCGGTAGGATCGGCTGCCGAGTCGAGGGCGCGAAACTCGCCAATGAAATCCCGGTAGCTGGTACCAAAACGTTGTAGCAGCCGTTCGTAGAGCGCGGTCTTGCCGGCGCAGGTCGCCAGTCCGGCATGGGTATCGATGCCCGGCAGGTCGAGGTCGCCAACCTGCCTCTCCACCGGTGCAGGCGCCGCTGCGCCGCCGGGTTGCCGCTGCCGGGGAGCGATCCAGCGCGACAGGGTGAGGAACATCGCGGGCGGGTCGATGGGCTTGGCAATGTGGTCATTCATTCCCGCGGCCAACGCCAGTTCACGATCACCGGCCATGTTGTTGGCGGTCATGGCAATGATTGGCAGCTGCGCCAGTTCCGGGCGCTGGCGTAGCGCCTGGGTGGCCGCGTATCCATCAAGCACCGGCATCTGGCAGTCCATCAGCACGCAGTCGAAGTGCGTGTCGGCGGCCAGCCGATCCAGCGCTTCCTGGCCGTTGCAGGCGAGCACGATCTCGATGCCGGCGTCGCCCAGCAACTCCATCGCCAGCTCCTGGTTCAGTTCATTGTCCTCCACCAGCAGTACCCGGCTGCCGGCGACACGGGCCAGCGCCTCGTCCGTGGCGCTCTGGCGCTCACGGCTGCGTGGCTCGACGACGCTCTCCTTGCCCAGGGCGATGTTGATCGACTCCAGCAGGGTGGAGGGCGTCACCGGCTTGGTCAGCACCGTGCCCAGCTCTACGCCGCGCTCCTGTGCGGCATCCAGCGCTTCTTCGCGGCCGAAGGCGGTGACCATGATCACCGCCGGGACGTTCTCGCAGTGGCCATCGTGCAGGCGCGCGACCACCTCGATGCCATCCATCCCCGGCATCTGCCAGTCCACCAGCACCAGTTGATACGGCAACTGCCGCTGTTCGGCCTCGCTGATCCATTCCAGTGCTTCGCTGCCGTTGCGCGCGACGTCCACTTCCAGCCCGTAGCTGAGAGCCATGCCCGAGAGAATCTCCCGCGCCGAGGCGTTGTCGTCGACCACCAGGGCGCGCACTCCGAGCAGTTCGTCCGCCCGCAGCATGCGCCGCGGCGCGGCGGTCTCGGGGATGCCGAAGTGCGCGTGGAAGTGGAACACCGAGCCCTTGCCCGGCTCGCTCTCCACCCAGATGCGCCCACCCATCAGTTCCACCAGACTCTTGGAGATCGACAGCCCCAGCCCGGTGCCGCCATAGCGGCGGGAGGTGGAGGTGTCGGCCTGGATGAACGACTGGAACATGCGCGCGCACTGCTCCGCGGTCATGCCGATGCCGGTGTCGCGCAGCCAGAAGTGCAGCTCGGTGACGTCGCTGCCGATCACTGCCGGCTCGATGCCCAGGACGATCTCCCCGAGCTCGGTGAACTTCACCGCGTTGTTGCCCAGGTTCAGCAGGATCTGCCCCAGACGCAGTGGGTCGCCCACCAGCGAGGTGGGCAGCCGCTGGTCGAGCTGGAACAGCAGTTCGAGGGATTTTTCCTCGGCCTTGAAGCCGACCAGCGCGGAGAACTGCTCCAGCACGTCCTCCAGACGGAATTCGACGTGCTCCACGCTCATCATGCCGGCTTCGATCTTCGAGAAGTCGAGGATGTCGTTGATGATGCCGAGCAGGCCCTCGGCGGAGCGGTGGACCTTCTGCACGTAGTTGTACTGGCGAGTGTCGAGCCCGCTTTTCAGGGCGAGGCTGCTCATGCCGATGATCACATTCATCGGCGTGCGGATTTCGTGGCTCATGTTGGCGAGAAACTCGCTCTTGGCCCGCGTCGCTTCCTCGGCCAGCTCCTTGGCGCGATGTGTCTGCTGCTCGACCAGCTTGCGTGCGGTGATGTCGTACAGCCAGGCGAGCACGGCAGGCTCGCCATGGTGGAGGACCGGCAGGTAGGTCGCGAGGATGTCGCGCTCGCCACCCTGGCTGTCGTACATGCGGACTTCGCGCTCGATCATCTGTTCGCCGGCCAGCATGTCGTTCCAGACCGACTCGCGCTCCGCCATCTCGACATACAGGCCGGCTGCCGCGTCGCCGACCTTCAGGCCGAAGTTCTCGCTGAATGCCGGGTTCACCAGGTGCAGGCGGTCGCGGGTGGCGATGGCCACGCTGACCGGGCTGCAGTCGAGGATGTACTGCAGGCGCTTCTCGCTTTCCTGCAGGGCAGCGGCCTGCTGCTCCATCAGTTCCGCCTGGCTCAGGGTCTCCTTGAGCAATTGCTCGGTGCGCGAGTTGCGCTCGAGGATTTCCAGGTTCATCGCCAGCAACGGCGCGAACTCGTCCAGCAGCGACCTCTGGCTCGCCTCCCGCACCTGCAGGCTTTCCAGTGCCAATACGCCGACCAGGCGCTCGCCGTGGATCAGCGGCAGTATGTCGAGGAACAGCGGCGGCGCGTACTCGCCCTCCTGCTGACGGTCGGGCTGGTGCAGGTGGATCGGCGCGCGCTGCTTCGCGCACTGGCCGATCAGGCCCTGGCCCAGGGGCAGGCGCCGGGGCAGGTCCGGCGGCGCTGCGTAGCTGCCCAGCAGGACCAGCTCCTCGCTGTCCTGCGCGTGGACGTGCAGCGAGGCGCGGCGCAGCGCCAGCAGCGGCGCGAGGGCGGCCAGGGTGCGATCGCCCAGCTCGCTGGAGCCGGCGACCGACTGCATCTGCCCGCTGAGCGTCGCCACCTGGGTCTTCACCCAGCGCTGATCGGCCATCTGTTGCGCCTCGGACTGCAGGGCAGTGATCGCCCGCGCCATTTCGCCGACTTCGTTGGGGTAATCCTGGAACGGCACCTGTACATCCAGTTCGCCCTTGCTCAGGGCATCCACCGAGAACCGCAGCTGGTCGGCCGGCCGGCGAATCGACTGGCTGATCAGGATGCCGAACAGCACGCCGCCGCCCAGGCCCAGCACCAGAAGCCAGATGGTCAGCTGGACACTGCGGTAAAAACGTTCCGTGGCCAGGTTCACTTCCAGATCGGCGCCCTGGCGCTTGACCTGGGCCACCTCGGCCAGCGCCTGGTTGGCCACCTCGCCTGGCCGTTGCAGCGCAGTGGAGGAGAGCAGGGCGATGGCGCCCAGGTCGGTGGCTTGTCCGTGGCGGATAGGCTGGTCGTTGAGCTCCAGAACGTGCTTGATCTGGTCCTGGTACTCCTCGTAGGCGGCCTCGAATCGCACCAGCCCCTGCTGGGCGGAGGTCCGGTAGATGAGCGGCCGCGCCAGTTCGATTTCCTCGCGCAGGTTGCTGCGAACCTCGTTGAACTGCTTGACCGCCTGCGCACGGCCGTTCTCGTCGGCGGCCAGGACGAACTGGCGGATGCTGCGCCCCATGCCCGCCAGGGCGACGCGGGCCGCCTCGATGTGCGAGAGGCCGAGCATCTCTTTCTCGTAGATCACGTTGATCTGTTCGATCTGCTGGCGCTGCACGTGCAGGCCGTAGAGACCGAGGAACAGGGCAAGCAGCAGGATGCCGCCGAACCCGAGCGCCAGCCGGGTGCGCAGCCTCAGGCGCTGAAGAAAGCCGAGCGGAGTCAACATGGGGCCGCCTCCAGGCAGGTTTGCCGTATGCGCTGCGAATCAGACTCTGGCCGGCGCCGGGATGGGGGCAGCCTGCGCGCCGTCGTTGAAGCGCTCGGCGATGCCGCGGAAGCTGTCCTGCAGGGCGAGGAAGGCATCGGTCACGTCCGGATCGAAGTGCTGGCCGCGCTGGCTGCGGATGAAGTCCACGGCGCTGGCGTGGGTCATCGGCGATTTGTAGATGCGCTTGCTGATCAGCGCGTCGTAGACGTCGGCCAGCGCCATCAGCCGCGCCGACAGGGGGATCGCATCGCCGGCCAGGCCCTGCGGGTAGCCGCTACCGTCCCACTTTTCGTGGTGGCCGTAGGCGATCTGCTTGGCCAGGCGCAGGAAGGGTACGTCCATCCCCAGGCGCTCCTCGGCCTTCTCCAGGGCTTCGAGCCCCAGGGTGGTGTGGGTCTTCATCAGCTCGAACTCCTCGGCAGTGAGCTTGCCGGGTTTGAGCAGGATATGGTCGGGGATGCCGACCTTGCCGATATCGTGCAGCGGCGCCGATTTGAACAGCAGCTGGCGGGTTTCCTCATTCAGCTCGGCGGCGAAACGTGGGTGCTGCTGCAGGTGTTCGGCCAGCGCGCTGACGTAGTGCTGGGTACGACGGATGTGGTTGCCGGTCTCGTTGTCGCGGGTCTCCGCCAGGGATGCCATGGCGATGATGGTGACGTCCTGGATGGCCGCCAGCTCGCGGGTGCGTCGCTGCACTTCCTGTTCGAGGAATTCGTTCTGGTCACGCAGGAAGTCAGCGGCGGCCTTGATGCGCAACTGGTTGTCCACGCGCATCAGCACGGTAGGCGGATTGATCGGCTTGGTCAGGTAGTCCACCGCGCCCAGCTCCAGGCCGCGGATTTCCTCGTCGGCGGCGACCTGGGCGGTGATGAAGATCACCGGGATGCGCTGCGTGCGGGGGTCTTCGCGCAGGCGCCGGCAGACTTCGAAACCGTTCATGCCCGGCATCATCACGTCCAGCAGGATGAGGTCCGGCGGATCGTCGGACTTTGCGATCTGCAGTGCCTTCTCGCCGGTTCGCGCTGCCTTGACTCGATACAGCAGCTTGAGCAGTTCCGAGAGGAGCGTGAGATTCTCGGGAGCATCGTCGACGATCAGGATCGTCGGACGAACAACGGGACCAGGTGCATTCATTGACCATCCTCCGCCACAGGGCATGCGCCGCGGGACTTCCTGCCCGCGCGCCGGTGTGAGTATAGATCGCGCCGGGCAAGCCTCCGGGGTGATCCGGCAGGCGTGTTCGGCGGGTATTTCAGCCGTTGTGCTCGACCTCGACGAAGTGCCGCGTGCCGGCCTCGACGTCATAAATGTGGTAGTTGTTCATCATTCGCCCGTAAAGGTGCAGGCTGACCGCGCGCGGGCGGTCGGCGGGAACGCCGGTGACGTGGATGTGGTCGGGGTTGGGGACGAAGCTGGTGACCGCGCCGGGCGGCAGCAGGATCATGCCGCCCTTGACCAGTTCGATGCCCTCGTCGCGGTTGCGGTCGGCGGACAGGCAGACGTAGCTGCGCTCCTCCAGCACGCCCTCGACTATGCCCACCACGCCCCAGCTGCCGTGGTCGTGCACCGGCGTCCACTGGCCCGGTGACCAGACCAGGGCGTAGAGCGAGAGGTTGTCGTCCGGCGCCTGGTAGACCAGGTTGCGCGCGTAGTGGAACGGGTCGCTCTGGTAGTGGTGCGCTTCGAGGAAGTCGCCGGCATGGGCCAGCAGCTCCATCATGAAGGGCGCCAGCGAGGCGACGCACTGGCAGGGTTCGGATTCCTGCCGGCTGAGCTGGGTGGCGTGTTCGATGAAGCGGGCGAGGCTGACGTTGGGCATGAGCGGTGCGCTCCGGCGGGCGTTGTCGACACAACGAAATCACTCTAGCCGCTTTTGTCGAGCCTGCTCAGAACTGCAGGGTGTGGGCTCAGGCGTCCTTCGGCGCGCGCCGCAGCAGGTAGGTGTCCATGATCCAGCCGTTGGCCTCGCGGGCCGCCTGGCGAGTGCGCTGGATATCGTCGCCGACCTCGACGAGCCGCCCGCTGCGAAGAATCTCGTCTGGCGTGCCGACGTAGGCGCCCCAGTAGATTTCCAGTTCCGGGTCGTCCAGCTGGCGGTAGGTGTCTTCTGCGTCGAGCATCACCACGACGCTCTCGGCGTTGGCCGGAAAGCCCGCGGCCAGACGGCGACCGGTGGTGATCTGTACCGACTGGCCGATGGCGTTCAGCGGCACCCGGTGGCGCGCGGCCAGCGCCTGCACGCTGGTGATGCCGGGGATCACCTGGTAGTCGAAGCTCACCCGGCCCCCGCGCAGGATCGCATCGAGGATGCGCAGCGTGCTGTCGTAGAGCGACGGGTCGCCCCAGACGAGGAAGGCGCCGCACTGGCCGTCCTGCAGTTCGTCTTCGATCAGGTGCTCGAACACCTGCTGCCTGGCCTGGTTGAGGTCGCGTACCTGCCCGGTGTAGTCGCCTTCGCGCACGCGTTCGGGGCTGTCGGCTGCGACGATGCGGTAATCGCTGCGGGAAACGTAGCGCTGGAGAATGTCGCGGCGCAGCTGGATCAGCTTGTCCTTGGCCGCGCCCTTGTCCATGAGGAAGAACACGTCCGCGCGGTTCATCGCGTTGATCGCCTGCACCGTGAGGTATTCAGGGTCGCCCGCGCCGATGCCGATGATGAGCAGCTGCTTCATGTCTGATCCTGCGTGCCTTCGTTCGGAGGGGCTCCAGATTACGCCTGTCCGGCGCCACGCTCATCTGCCGGATCGACGCGGCATCTGGACCGTTCCCGGCCCGGCCCGGAGCAAACCTGTAGGAGCGCGCCATGCGCGCGATCGCGGGCATGGCCCGCTCCTACACGGGGCTACGCGGACGCCTGCGAGCTGAACACCCCCGTAGGATGGGTGGAGCGCAGCGATACCCATGCTGTCGGCGCACCGATTCGATGGGTATCGATGCGCTCCACGCCATCCTGCGTATAGCGCCCTTTCAGCCCAGCAGCGCCACGTCCTTGCGCAGCTCGCGGGCGGCCGCGACCATGTTCACCAGCGCCGCTTCCGTTTCCGGCCAGGCACGGGTCTTCAGGCCACAGTCGGGGTTGACCCACAGGCGCTCGGCGGGAATGCGCTGCGCGGCCTTGCGCAGCAGCTTGACCATCTCGTCCTTGCCCGGCACACGCGGCGAATGGATGTCGTAGACGCCCGGACCGATCTCGTTGGGGTACTCGAACTTCTCGAAGGCTTCCAGCAGCTCCATGTCCGAGCGCGAGGTCTCGATGGTGATCACGTCGGCGTCCATGGCGGCGATGGATTCGATCACGTCGTTGAACTCGCTGTAGCACATGTGGGTGTGGATCTGCGTTTCGTCGCGCACCCCGGAGGCACACAGGCGGAAGGCTTCGGTGGCCCAGTCCAGGTAGCGGCCCCAGTCGCTGCGGCGCAGCGGCAGGCCCTCGCGGAAGGCGGCTTCGTCGATCTGCACGATCCTGATACCGGCGCGCTCCAGGTCGACGACCTCGTCGCGGATCGCCAGGGCCAGCTGTCGCGCCTGGGTTTCGCGGGAGACGTCCTCGCGCGGGAAGGACCACATCAGCATGGTCACCGGGCCGGTCAGCATGCCCTTCATCACCTTGCTGGTGAGGCTCTGCGCATAGCGGATCCACTCCACGGTCATTGCCTTCGGCCGGTTCAGGTCGCCGAAGATCACCGCCGGCTTCACGCAGCGCGAACCGTAGCTCTGCACCCAGCCGAAGCGCGTGAAGAGGTAACCATCGAGCTGCTCGGCGAAGTACTCGACCATGTCGTTGCGCTCGGCCTCGCCGTGCACCAGTACGTCCAGCCCGAGGTTTTCCTGGATCTCGACGGCATGGCGGATTTCGCTGTGCATGGCCTCGGTGTAGTCGGCGACGCTGAGCCTTCCTTGCTTGAAGGCCTGGCGCGCCAGGCGGATGGCCGAGGTCTGCGGGAAGGAACCGATGGTGGTGGTGGGGAAGTCCGGCAGGTTGAGGCCGGCGCGCTGCTTGACGATGCGCTGGGCAAAGGGCGACTGGCGCTGGCTGTCGGCGGCTTTCACCGCTGCGAGGCGGCCCTTCACCTCCGGTTTGTGGATGCGCGGCGATGCGGCGCGACTGGTCTGCACGGTGCGGCTCTGCGCTAGCGCGGCGATGACTTGCGGAGCCTCGGGTTGATTGATGGCGCGGGCGAGCAGGGCGACTTCGGCGCACTTCTGCACGGCGAAGGCCAGCCAGCTCTTCAGTTCGGCGTCCAGCTGGTCTTCGCGCTCCAGGTCCACCGGGCTGTGCAGCAGCGAGCAGGACGGCGCGACCCACAGGCGCTCGCCCACCCGCTCATGGGCGTGGCGCAGCACTTCCAGGCTTTTCTCCAGGTCGCAGCGCCAGACGTTGCGGCCGTTGACCACGCCGAGGGAAAGAATCTTGTAGGCCGGCAGGCGGTCGAGGATGGTCGGGAACTGTTCCGGCGCGCGCACCAGGTCGAGGTGCAGGCCGTCCACCGGCAGGCCGGCGGCCAGTCCCAGGTTGTCGTCCAGGCCGCCGAAGTAGGTGGCCACCAGCTTCTTCAGCGGCTCGCTCTGCAGCAGGTTGTAGGTGCGCTCGAAGGCGTTCTTCCAGTCCTGCGGCAGGTCGAGGGCGAGGATCGGTTCGTCGATCTGCACCCACTCCACGCCTTGAGCGGCCAGGCGGCGGAAAATCTGACCGTAGAGCGGCAGCAGGCGCTCTACCAGATTCAGCTTGTCGAAGTCGGCCCCTTTGGTCTTGCCCAGCCAGAGGTAGGTCAGTGGGCCGATTACCACCGGTTTCACCTGATGGCCGAGGGCGTGGGCTTCCTCCACTTCCTCGAACAGCTGCTCCCAGCTCAGTTCGAACTGCTGGTCAGCGCTGAATTCGGGGACGAGGTAGTGGTAGTTGGTGTCGAACCACTTGGTCATCTCTTGGGCATGCGCGCCGCAGCACCCCGTACTGACGCCTCGCGCCATGGCGAACAGGGTCTGCAGGGTCGGCTTGGCTTCGCCATGGCCACGGAAGCGCTCGGGGATCACGCCGAAGGTCAGCGAGTGGGTCAGCACCTGGTCGTACCAGGCGAAGTCGCCCACCGGCAGTAATTCGATGCCGGCGTTCTTCTGCACCTGCCAGTGGGCGGCACGCAGTTCGCGGCCGATGGCGCGCAGGCCGGTTTCGTCCAGCTCGCCCTTCCAGAAGGCTTCCTGGGCTTTCTTCAGCTCGCGGTCGCGGCCGATGCGGGGAAAGCCGAGGTTGTGTGCCAGCGCCATGTGAATCTCTCCATTGAATCAACGATGGGGAAATTCTCCCGGTGCAGCCTTCATGAGACAAACTCAATGTTCTTGTGATGAACATAAGAAATCCTCATGTTGGCCGTGCTCTGTGTCGCGCTGTTGGCTGGCGTAGGAGCGACTGTCTTCCCAGGCTAATCCGTGCTCCTGGTTTCCCTCACCCCAGCCCTCTCCCTCTGGGAGAGGGTTAGGGTGAGGGCAGACCCGAGCGCAGGATTTCCTGGCAGAATGGGCGGGAGGCCGTGCCCATGTCGACGATCGCACCTATGGGGCGCTCCTGCTGGTTGACTCTCGATTAGCCACCCGCCCGCATCTGCCGCGCCAAAGCTCCAGGCGAGGTGTGCAGCTGGCGCTGGAACAGCTCGATGAACGCCGAGGTGGATTCATAGCCCAACTCGCCGGCAATGAGTGTCACCGACTCGCCGCGTTCCAGCCTCGGCAGGGCCGCCAGCAGGCGTACCCGCTCGCGCCATTCGCGGAACGACAGCCCGGTCTCGTCGCGGAACAGCCGCGCCAGCGTGCGCCTTGAAGCGCCGACGCGCTGCGCCCAGTCCTCGATGCCCAGGCGCTCGCCGGGGTGCTCCTGCAAGTGATCGGTGACGCGCCGCAGGCGGGCATCACGCGGCAGCGGCAGGGCCAGGCCGGAGTCCGGCGCGCTGTGCAGTTCGTCCACTAGAACCTGCATGAGCCGGGCTTCCGGGCCCTCGTCGGGGTAGTCGCGGGAGAATTCGCTGGCGCGCTGGATGAGGTTGTCCAGCAGTGGTGAGATTTCCAGCACGCGGCACGGGCCCAGGCCGACGGCCAGTTCCGGGGCCAGGTAGAAGCTGCGGTGGACCACCAGCGTGCGCGCCCGCGCGCTGTGGCGAACGCCCGCCGGCAGCCACATCGCCCGGCGCGGTGGAATCACGCAGGCGTACTGCTCGGTCGTCGCCTCGAGCACGCCGCTGGCGGCGTACATCAGTTGCCCCCAGGGGTGGGAGTGGGGCTCCACCTCGTGGCCGGCGGGCATGTCGAAGGCGCGCAGCCACACGGGGCGGGGCAGCGACGTGAAGCCGGGGAGTGCCAAAGCATCCTGTCCCGCTGGCGGCATAGCTTGTCTCACTGTCGGAAGTGGGTCATGGAGGGCCGATGGTAGCGTCTTCCCCGGCCAATATCAGCCATCCGTGGAGAGCACCATGAGCAGCCATCGCCTGCAACAACGCCTGTCGATCCTGGACATCCGCCAACGCCGCGAGCCCGGCAGTCTGGTCGTGCTGACCGCCTACTCGGCGCCCATGGCGCGGCTGCTCGACCCGCACGTCGATGTGCTGCTGGTAGGGGACTCGCTGGGCATGGTGCTCTACGGTATGCCGCACACCCTGGCCGTCAGCCTCGACATGATGATTGCCCACGGCGCCGCCGTGGTCCGGGGCTCGCAACGGGCCTGCGTGGTGGTGGACATGCCCTTCGCCAGCTACCAGGCCTCGCCGCAGCAGGCGTTCCTCGCCGCCGCGCGGGTGCTCGCCGAGAGTGGCGCGCAGGCGGTGAAGCTGGAAGGGGGCGCGGAGATTGCCGAGACCATCGCCTTCCTGGTCGAGCGGGGCATTCCGGTGATGGCGCATATCGGTCTGATGCCGCAGAAGGTCAACGCCCTCGGCGGCTTCAAGGTGCAGGGCAAGGAGGAAGTCGGTGTTGCGCAGGTACTGCGCGACGCGGATGCCATCGCAGCCGCCGGGGCGTTCAGCGTGGTGCTCGAGGGCGTGCTGGAGCCAGTGGCGCGGCAGGTCTGCGAGCGACTGGAGATCCCCGTGATCGGCATCGGCGCTTCACCTGCCTGCGCCGGGCAGGTGCTGGTGACCGAGGACATGCTGGGGCTGTCCGGCGAGCAGATTCCGCGCTTCGCGCAGCAGTACGTGCGGGTGGACGAACTGATCGGCGCGGCGGCCGAACGCTTTGCCAGCGAGGTGCGCGAGCGCCAGTTCCCGCAGGCGCGGCATTGTTTCGGCATGGCGAAGGAGTGAGCCCGGCGCGGGGCCGCAAGCAGGGGCATCAAGCTGCAGGAGCGGGCCATGCCCGCGATTGCGCGCGTGGCGCGCTCCTACAGGGAAACTCCGGCGCTAGAACCCACTCTCGCGCAATGCCACCGCCAGCAGGCGGGTGAAACCCTCGCCCAGCCAACTGCGCCGGGCGCCCTCGATCTGCAGATGGCCACGGGTTTCGTGAAGTCCAGGCGGTGCGCTTTCCAGCTTCACCAGCACATGGAACAGCGCCGGGTTGGGCACCAGTGCCTCGCCCTGCGGATTGACGTTCAGCGGGCCGCCGTAGCGCGAGGCGAGCATCGGATGTTCCAGCTGGCTGATGCGCGTGGTGCCGATCAGCACCACCTGGCCTTCGATGGGACGTGGCACGCCTTCGGGGTAGAAGCGCACATGGCCGCCGTCGGTGAGGCGCTGCACTTCGTCCTGTTTGACGTAGGCGTCCACCAGCCAGTGCTGCGGGTCCACCAGTACGCCGATGGGCTCGCGGGTGTTGATCCACTGGCCGGGCTTCCAGTCCGGGTTGACGTCCATCCAGCGTCCGCTGAAGGGAGCCTGCAGGTTGAGACGGGCCATCTCGTTGCGGGCGGCGCGGGCCTGCTGGTACTCCACGCCCAGGCGCTGGCGGGTGACGGCTTCCTCGGAGAGACCGGACGGGTCGGCCAGCATGCCCGCCAACCGCCCCTGAAAGCCGCGGATGCTCGCCTCGCTGCCGGCCACCTTGGCGGCGATGTCGGGCTCTTCCATCACCGCCAGGGTTTCACCCTTGCCGACTTCGCCGCCGGGGCGCAGGTCGCGCAGCAGCGCGGGGAATGGCGCGTAGACGTGCAACTGCTGCGCCGCACGCGCTACGCCCATGGCGTGGACCTGGGTGCGCCAGGGGATGGCGAGCAGCAGAGCGATGGCGCCGATCAGCGCGAGGAACACCAGCTTGCGCCGCGGCTTCACTTCCGCACGGCGCTGCCACCAGACCTTGAGTTCGCGCCACACGGGCTGAACGATGAACCAGCTGATTTCCACGGCGAACAGGAAGATCCCCAGCAGTTTGAAGAAGAAGTAGTAGACCGCCACGGCGATGCCGAGGAACAGCAGCAGGCGGTAGACCCAGGTGCCGAAGGCGAAGGCCACCAGCGCTCGGCGCTTGCCGGTGGGGAAGTGCTCCGGCCAGGGTTCGTCCAGCCCCAGCAGGTTGCGCCGCAGCGTGGTGCGCGCCAGGGCGCCGGCGCGTTCGTGCAGGTTGGGGAAGTCCAGCAGGTCGGAGAAGATGAAGTAGCCGTCGAAACGCATGAAGGGGCTGGCGTTCAGCGCCAGGGACAGCGCCCAGCTGGTGGTCGCCAGGTACAGCAGGGCGTTGCGCAGCGGGCCGGGGTCGGCCAGCGCCCAGCCCAGCGTCGACAGCCCGGCCAGGCCCAGCTCGGTGATGATCCCGGCGCTGGCGATCGCCAGGCGCTGGCGGTTGCTGCGCAGCTTCCAGCTCTCGCCGGTGTCGGTGTAGAGCATCGGCCACATCACCACGAAGGCGATGCCCATGTGCGCGACCTTCAGCCCCAGCCGCGTCGCCACCAGTGCGTGACCCAGCTCATGCAGCGTCTTCGCCACCACCAGTGCGGCGGCGAAGCTGAGCAGGCCCTCGAAGGAGAATGACTCCACCACGTCGTGGGTGAAGGTGTCCCACTGGTGCGCCACCAGCACGATGCCGGCGAGGCTGAGCATTAGCACCAGCATCGCTACGTAGCGGTTGAACAGCCAGTCGAGGCTGCCGGCGATGGCGCGCAGGAAGCGCTGCGGGCGCAGCAGCGGGATACGGAAGAACAGGTAGTGGTGCAGCCACCAGTTCCAGGTCGTCCATTGCTTGCCTTCGCTGCGTGCGGCCAGCCGCGCCAGTGCCTCGGGGCCGGGGCGCAGCAGCTGGTGGTGTTCGAGGAACTGGCGGAAGCCCAGCACCTGCTCGGCGTCGGGCTTGAGCGCGGTCTGCTCGGCGATCTGCTCGCTGATCTGCCGGGGCGTCTGTTCCCAGCGCAGCAGGCATTCGAACTCCAGCCAGCCGATGCGGTAGAAGCGGTTGAGCACGCTGTCCTGGATTACCCACACCGGCTCGCCGTCCGGGCCGGGCGCGGCTTCGTCCAGGCGCAGGTCGTCGCGTAGCGGCGGGGTGGGCAGGTCCTCGGCGGCGATGTCCATCGCGCGTTACCAGCCGGTCCAGGCGCGCAGGGACGCCAGCGGCCGGCGCAGCAGGTAGTAGCCGAGCACCACGCGCTCGCCGTAGAGCTTGGCGGTGCCGTGCAGGCCCAGGCGCGCGTGGGGCGGGGCGTCCTGCACGCTGGCCAGCAGGCGGTAGGAGGCCACGCCCTCATCGCTGGGCTTGGCCTGGTAGCTGGTGTCGAGGATTTCCCCGTGCAGCGGGTCGAGCGGGTAGGCGGTGAGGAACAGCGCCACGGGTGCCCCCGGCTCCAGCGCGATGGCATCCGCCACCGGCAGCTGGATGCGCATGCCCGGTGCCTTCGGATCGGCGATCTGCAGGATGCGTTCGCCGGTCACCACCGGCTTGCCCAGCCAGTCGTTGGGGTCGCTGTACACGGCCACGCCGGCGCGCGGCGCGAGTACGCGGGTGCGCGCCAGTTGCGCCTGCACGGCGGCCAGTTCGGCGCGGCGCTGGCGGGAGCGGCCGTCGAGCACCGAGAGTTCGCTCTTGCTCTGCGGGTTGTCGAAGGCGCGCTGGCTGGCGGCCATGAGTTCGGCGTCGGCCACGGCAACTTCCTTGGCCAGCACGTCGGCGCGGCTGCGCAGGGTGGTTTCGTCCAGCTCGAAGAGCGGCGTGCCGACCTCGACGCTCTGGTTCGGCCGCACCAGCATCCGGACTATCACGCCGTCGATGGGCGAGCTGATCACCTGGGCGTTGCGCGAGACGACCTCCGCCGGCGCCAGGGCGGTCTGCCGCACCGGGATCAGCAGCAGAGCGGCCAGGGCGATCACCCCGACCAGCACCTGACGCTTGCTCGGCCGCCAGAAGCGCAGGCGGGTACGCGGGCCGAACGCGGCCCAGGCGTGCGCCCAGGTCTGCCAGATGCCTTGCAGCAGCGGCTGCAGGTTGCGCGCTGGCGGCTCGTCGAGCAGGAACAGCACCAGCCCCAGGCGCTTGCCGGCACGGTCGTGCAGCGGCACGCACCAGAGCCCGGCCGGCCACCATTCGCTCCAGCCTTCGGCGATGTCGGCGGGCGGTTCGAGGGCGTCGCGGGCCAGCCAGGTGGGGGTGGCGTCAGGTGTTTGCGCGGCGACCCAGCGGCTGGCGCGCTCCAGCCAGACCAGATAGGGCGAGTCTTCCGTGGGCTTGGCCAGCCCGGACACCGCCAGCAGCTCGTTGCGCGACTCATGGCAGGCGAACACCAGCGCCTGGTGGAAGCGCAGCAGCGGGAACAGGTCGTTGGCGATGCTGAAGGCCAGGGCGCCGAGGGAGTCGGCCGTCAGCGCCTTGTCGCGCACATTGGCCAGGCTCAGCAGCAGCTGGGGTGGCGGCAGCAGCTCACTCATGGCTTTCGGGGAAGCGCGCGACCCCGCTCATGCCGGCGATCAGTTCGGGGTAGCTGGCGTCCAGCTTCGCTTCCAGCTCCACGGTCTGCGCCACGGCGTCGACCCGCGCGTTGATCACGCTGACCTTGGCCGGGTAGTGCTTGCCGGTTTCGTGGATGTCCACTTCCAGCGGCATGTCCGGACGCAGGCTGGGCAGCATGGACGAGGGCACGTTGAGGCGGACCTTCAGCGCGCCATCGCTGACCAGGTCGAACAGCGGCGTGCCGGCGGTCACCGTCTGGTAGGGCTTGACGTAGACCTTGGCGATGCGCCCGGAGAAGGGCGCATCGACCAGGCAGTAACCGGCCTGGGCGCGGGCCAGGGTGAGGGCGCCGTCGGCCTTCTGTACCTCGGTGCTGGCCATGGCGACTTCGAGGTCGCCCACGGCATCGAGCTTGCGCAGGTTCTGCTTGGCGGCGAGGTTGGAGCGCGCCATGCTCAGTTCGGCGGCGGCGACCTTGGCGCGGGCGTTGACCTCCACGCAGTTGAGCTGGGCCAGTTCGGCGTCCTTGGCGACCTTGTCGCCCAGGCTGGCCTTGAGCGCGCCGAGGGTGCCGTTCATCTGCGCGGAGAGGGTGGTTTCCAGGTTGGATACCAGCAGCACGCGGATGGCGCCGGGGTCCTGGTTGTCGGGCAACGGGGGCAGGCCGCTGGTGGCATCTTCGGCCAGCGCCGGCTGGAGCAACATCAGGCACAACGGGAGGAGCAGGTACGGCTTACTGCGCGGCATTGGCGATTTCCTTCTGCCCTGCGGATGCTTGCCCAGCGGTCGGTCGAACGGTTGGTTGCACGGTCGTGGCGCTACTGCTGGCCAGCAGGTTGGTGCTGGTCTGCTGCTCCAGCGTGCGCTGGATTTCCCGCGCCAGGGTCTTCACGTCGTGGTTTTCGATTTCCCTGGGCATCACCTCGAAGCCCACCGAGTTGTACAGCCGGCCCCAGGCGGCCTGGGCGTCGGAGTAGGCGGCTTCGCGCTGGTAGCGCGAGAGCAGGAAGCGCCCCTCGGCGCGGATCAGCTCCAGCTCGCTGCCCAGGGCGGCGCCACGGGCGGACTGGGCGTAGCTGAGCAGGCTCTGGTCGACGCGCAGGCTTTCGTCGGCGAATTCCACTTCCTGCTTCGCCAGCTGGTAGCGCAGCAGGCTGACGCGGACCTGGGTGAGGATGGCCATCGACAGCGCAGTACGGCGCATGTCGTCGGTCTTTTCCTGGCTGGCCTCGGCGGCCTTGATGTCCGGGTACTGCGCCAGGCGCAGCAGGTTCATCGAGACGTTGATGCCGGTCTGGTTCCAGTCGTTGTTGTACAGGTACTTGTTGGAGTCGTACTCGTAGCCATAGTTGAAGCTCACGTTGGGCCACAGCTGGGCCTTGGCGATCTTCAGGTCGTTCATGTCGACGCGCTTGCGGTACCACTCCTCCATGATTTCCGGGCGGCGCTCCAGTGACAGGCGTTCGAGTTGCTCGACGTTGTTGGTCACCAGTGGCAGCGGCTGTTCGCCGACGTCGGCCAGGACCATTTTGGTGTTCGGCGGCAGCGACATCAGTGCGGCCAGTTCGGCGCGGGCGAACTCCAGGTCCTGGCGGCGCACGGTGAGCATGTACACCGAGTCGAGCAGGGCGCGCTGGTAGGCGAGGATGTCCTGGCGCGGCAGCAGGCCCTTGCCCTCGGCCTCGCGGGCGGAGGTCAGCGCGCGGTGGGTGCGCATCAGCAGGCCGTCCACTTCCGGCAGCAGGCGCTGGGCGCCCAGCGCGCGCCAGTAGGCGTTGCGTACGTCCTGCAGGACGTTCTGCGCGACCTTCTCGCGGCGCTCTTCGGCCATCAGCATCTGGTCGTTCTTCTGCTGGGTGCGGTAGTAAGCGACGCCGAAGTCCAGCAGGCTCCAGGACAGCCCGAGACTGTAGAGCTGGCGGTAACGCTCTTCCGAGGTGGACGGACGCAGGCTGACCTGGCGGTCCTCGATGCCGATGGAGGTGCCGCCCGAATCGTTGTTGCGCCCGGCGTAGCCGGCGGAGGCGACCACCCGCGGCAGCATCTCGTGGCTGGTGACATCGCGCAGGTCGGAGGCCAGCGCGCTTTCCAGCAGTTTCAGGCGGTAGTCGAGGTTGTATTTCAGGGCGCGCGCCGAGGCTTCGTAGAAGGTGATCGGCCCGCTGACCGGCTCCTGCTCCTTGTACATCCGCGCCTGGTCGTCGATCACCCGCTGGCGCATTTCCTCCTCGGTGTAGGGCTTGGGCTCGAACGCCGAGCAGGCGCTGAGGAAGAGGCTGACGGTGATGGTGGCGCTCAGGCATTTCAGTGCGTAGGCAGGCATAGTCTGTCCTTGATCGATCCTAAAGAGTCGCGAGTTCCTCATTGGCCGCTCCGGCGCTGGGCGGCCTCGCGCAGCTGGGCGCGGAAGCCCTGGGTGTTCTGCGCCTTGTCAGCCTTGCCGACCATGTCGGCGGGGAAGGGCGCCCACAGCGACGGGTCGGGCAACAGCCCGTCGGCGCTGAGGCTGATGACGCCGTGGCGGCCGTCCACCCAGTTCTTGTCCAGCGTTGCCGCGCGGCGGCTTTCGGCCACGGCGCGGGCGACGAACTGGCCCTTGACCTGGCCCAGCTGCGCGCCCAGCGACGGGCTCTCGATTTCCGGCGTGGCGAAGATGTCGATGTTGCTGCCGTCGGCGCCCCAGTTGGAGAGCGACAGGCGATCGTCGATGCGCTCGACCACCGGCTGCACGAAGATCGCCGGGTCCACGTCCGGGAGGCGGTCACGCGGGTAGCCGTCGTCGCCGAAGCGGTCGAAATGCGGGCCCGGCGGGATGTACGGCGTGGCGATGTCCAGGGTAATGGTCAGCACGGCATCGTCGGTGGCGCCGGCCAGGTCGCTGATGGTGTAGGTGAAGTAGTCCTTGAGCACCTGCCCGAGCCCTGCCGCCGCCAGCACTTCGCGGTTGGTCAGGTCGATGGTGTAGGTGTAGCTGCCGTCCGCGTTGAGGACGAGCGTGCCGTAGCGCCCGGCAATCGGCTGGCCGATCACACCCGCAGTACCGCTGCCGGTTTCCTGGCCGGTACGGATACCGGTGACGGTCAGCGAGTCGCCGCCATCCACGTCGCTGTCGTTGGGCAGCACGTTGCCGGTGGCCTGCGGTGCCGGCGTCTGGTCGGTGGCGCTGTTGCTGTCGTCGCGCGCCACCGGATTGTCGTTGGCACCCTGGATGACCACGGTCAGGCGCGCGTCGGAGGTAGCGCCGGCGGTGTCGCGCATGCGGTAGGTGAAGACTTCCTGCAGCTTCTCGTTGGCGCTGCGCATGGCCTGCACAGTGGGGTTGTCGTTGTCGACGCGGTACTCGTAGCTGCCGTCGGCGTTGATCGTCAGTTTGCCGTAGAGACCTTGCAGCACGTTGCCGGCATTGGTCGTGGTGCCGTTCTGGTTGGTGAAGTTCACCACCGCCTTGGTTTCGCCGTACTGCACGCCATCGACGTCGGTGTCGTTGTCCAGCACGTTGCCGCGCGGGTCGACGCCGGGCGTGCCGTTGCTGACGCCGCCGGCTTCCACGGCCAGGGCGTTGTCGTCGCTGGCGATGGGGGTGTCGTTGCGCCCGTCGATGGTGATGGTCAGCAGGCCTGGGGTGGCGCCGCCCCAGATGTCCGCGCCCAGGTAGGTGAACTTGTCCTGCAGGGTCTGGCCGCTGGCGCGCAAGGCTTCGACCTCCGGCAGGGAGTTGTCCAGCTCGTAGCTCCAGCTGCCGTCGTCGTTGAGCGTCAGGGTGCCGTACTGGCCGCGCAGGCTCTGGCCGGGAACGCTGGCATCGGGCGGAAGGGGACCGTCGCCGGCCCAGTACGAGACGACGTGCATCACATCCTGCGGGATGGTGGTGATGGTGTCCGGGTCGGTGTCGTTGTCCAGCACGTTGCCCGATGGGTTGCTGCCCGGCACGTTGTTGTGCAGGCCGCCGTCTTCGACCGCCGTGCCGAAGTCCGGCGCGGTGTCCGGTGGCTGGTTCTGCCCACGGACCAGGATGATCAGCGTGGCCTGGTCGTTGAGGCCGCCATCGTCGGTGACCTGGTAGGTGAAGGATTCCAGGGCGAACGCCAGCGGGCCGAGGGCGATGATGTCCGCGTTGGTGTTGTCGACGAAGTACTGGTAACTGCCGTCGGCATTGATCACCAGGGTGCCGAACGCGCCGACGATGGTCTGCGGGCTGCCGGGTGTCACCACCACGGTGCCCACCTGCGCACCCTCCGGGCCGACCGCGATGGTGGTGACTCGCATGTGATCGCTGGCATCGACATCGGTGTCGGCACCGATGCCGGCGAAGATCCCGGTCAGGCCGGTGATCACGTTGCCGGTGGGGTTGCGCCCGCCGCTGCCGTCGAGGTTGGCCACGGCGTAGTTGATGTCGTCGTTGGCCACCGGGGCGTCGTAGCGGCCTTCGATGGTGATGGTCAGCTGGGCGATGGAAGTGGCGCCAGCGGTGTCATGCATGCGGTAGGTGAAGGCTTCGGTCAGCGAGTCGCCGTTCTTCAGCGCCTGCACGGCGGCCAGGCTGTCGTTGACGGTGTAGGTATAGGTGCCGTTGGCGTTGAGGGTCAGGGTGCCGTAGGTCCCTGCGATCACGCCGCCGCTGGCGGTCAGGTCGATCAGCGTGCCGCCGGCGCCTTTGGTGCCAGTGCGCACAGCGTCGACCACATGGGTTTCTCCGTAAGCCGCGCCGTCCACATCCAGATCGTTGGGCAGCACGTTGCCGGTGGCGGGCGCGCCGGGCGTGGTGTTCAGCGTGCCGCCGGCCTCGACGGCGGCCCCCGTGTCGTCTGCAGCGATGGGGGTATCGTTCTGCCCGTGAATGATGACAGTGAAGGTGCGGGTGACAGTCTTGCCGTTCCCGTCACTGACGCTGTAGGTGAAGACTTCGCTGAGTGTGTCGTTGTAGGTACGCAGCGACTGCACCGCCGGGTCGAGGTTGTTGACCACGAAACGGTAGCTGCCGTCGGCGTTGAGCAGCAGCACGCCGTAGTTGCCCGCCAGGTCCGCCCCCACGTTGCCGCTGACGCCGTTGGGGTTGACCACGGCGGTGATGGTCAGGACATCGCCGTCGGGATCGACATAGGAGCCCCGGATACTGCCGGTCGGGTCCAGGCCCACGACGTTGTTGAGCAGACCGCCGGCCTCGGTGGCGTGGATCACCACGGGTTGCACGACGGGCGGGTCGTTGACCCCGGTCACGGTGATGACCAGCTGCGCCTGGTCGGTCAGTCCGCCGGTATCGTGGATGCGATAGGTGAAGATCACATCCAGGCTCTGGTTGGCGGTGAGCGCGAGAATGGCAGGATCGGCACTATTGACCACGAAGGTGTAGGTGCCATCGTCGCTCAGGCTGAGCTGGCCGAAGTTGCCGCTGATGAGGGTGCCGTTGGCCAGCCGGGCGACCGTGCCGGTGATGTTGGTGGTGACGCCGCTGGCGACGCCGGTCAGAGTCCCGCCGGCGGTCTCAAGGCCGGAGCGAACGCCATCGACCTTGAGCTTGTCGGCGTTGGGCTGGTCGACAGTGTCGACGTCGGTGTCGGTGCCCACCCCGGCGTTACCGGTGATCACGTTGCCGCTGGCGTTGACCGGTGGCGGGGTGCCGTCGCTGGCGCCAGCGGTGGCGGTGCCATGGTCGTCCACCGCCACCGGGGCGTCGTTGGCGCCCTGGATGGTGATGGTGAGGGTGGCGATGGCGCTCAGGCCGCCCTTGTCGGTGACCTGGTAGGTGAACTGCTCGGAGAGCAGGGGATCGTTGGGAGTCAGGGCCTGGACCACGGGATTGCTGTTGTCCACCACGTAGCGATAAGTGCCGTCGGCGTTGATCGTCAGGGTGCCGTAGAGGCCTGCAACAGTGGTCGGCGAGCCGGGGGCGACCGGCAGGATAGCGCCGCCGCCGGTGCCGTCGAAGCGCACCAGGCTGACGGCCTTGGTCTCGCCATAGACCGTGGCGTCCACATCGCTGTCGTTGGTCAGCACGTTGCCGGTGGCATCGCTGCCGGCGGTGCCGTTATTGGTGCCGCCGGCCTCGATGGCGACGCCGGTGTCGTTCAGCGCCACGGGGGTATCGTTGGCGCCGTGGATGTCGATGGTCAGGGAGGTGGAGCTGGAAAGGCCGCCGGTGTCGGTGATGAAGTAGCCGAACGACTCGCGCAGCACGTCGCCCGCGGTGCGCAGCGCCTGGACTTCGGCATTGCTGTTGTCGACCACGTACTGGAAGCCACCGGTCGCGGTGATGTAGAGCGTGCCGTAGCGGCCGGCGAGGCTGACGACGCCAGCAGCGGGCACCACCACGAAGCCGCCGGTGGAGTTCTCCAGGCGGGTGACCTTGAGGATGTCGCCGTTGGTGGCGATGTCCACGTCGGTGTCGTTGTCCAGCACGTTGCCCGTGGGGTCGACGCCGACCGTGGCGTTGTTCGAACCGCCGGCTTCGATGGCGATCGCAATGTCGGGACGGGCGATGGGCGCGTCGTTCACCGGGTCGATGACGATGTTCAGGGTGTCGGTGTCTTTCAGGGCGTCGTCGGGGTTTTCGCCGGGGATGCCGTCGCCGTCCGCGTCACCGAAGTTACCCTGGTCGTTGGTGACCATGGTGAGGGTTTCGGCATTGCGGGCGGTGTTGAAGTCCTGGTCGCCCTTGTAATAAATCTGGCTGAGCAACACGTTGATCTGCTGCAGGGTGCCGGTGAGCACCAGGGTGCGGCCGGCGCCGGTCGGGGGGGTATCGTTGGCGCCGGGCGTCGTTGCGCTCTGCCAGAGCACGCCGTGCACCACGCTGAGGGTGACGGTCATGACGCCGGCGGTATTGCCGGCGTTGACGTCCACGTCGCTGGTGGCGAGGCCGACGATGTGCAGCACGGTATCTTCCTGGCCATGCTGGTCGGAGACGGTGTTGATCGGCGCTTCGTTGATATGCACGTAGCCGGCATCGGCGATGCCGATGGCGCCCTCGGCCAGGTTCAGGTTGATGTTGCCCAGGCCGACGGTGGAGGTCCCGCTGTCGGAGTCGACGCGCACGTGGAAGCGGTTGTTGCTCGCCTGGGCGAAGTTCTGCGCCACCGCCACCAGGTAATTGCCCGAGGGCAGGATGGCGAACTGGTAGGTGCCATCGGCGGCGGTCACCGTGCTGAAGGTGCGGTCGTCGGCGTTGCCGAACACGCCGTCGTCGCCGGCCCAGGTCAGGGTCACGTCGATGCCGCCCAGGCCAGGGCCGTCGGGCGTCGTGCTGGTGGTGGCGGACTTGGTGTCATCCCACAGGGTGCCTTTCACCACGCCCATGCCGGCGCCGTCGCTGAGGATGTAGTTGTTCAGCCCGCCCGCGCCGTCCTGGCCAGTGCGCTCGCCATCGGCGCCGCCGGCGGTCAGTGGCAGCGAGCCGCCCCAGCCGGCGTTCTCGAAGCTGGTGGGCAGGCTGGTCCAGGTCAGCACCGCGGAGCTGGTGACGTCGTCGGGAACGATGGTGTTGGGCAGGGTGACGCTGTAGATCACCTGCACCTTGTCGTTGACGTTCAACTGGTCGAAGTTGAGCACCACCTGGCCGCCCACCACGCTGGCGGTGACGCCCGCCGGCAGGTTGCCGGTCGTGTAGCTGGTGCCGTTGATGACGATGCTCTGGATCGCGTAGTCGCTGCCGTTGGGGAACTGGTCGCGCAGCACGACGTTGTAGGCCGGTACTTCGCCGTTCTGGGTGAAACTGACCGAGACTGTCGCGTTGGTGGTGCCGGCGACGCTGCCGGCGGCGATGTCGATCACCGACTTGTCCATGCCGGTGAAGCTCGGTTCCACGACGTGCTCGAAGATCGTGGCGCTGTGGCCGCGGTCGACCCCGCCGCCGGTGCCGACGTGCTCGAACACGTTCATGCTCAGCTGCGCGCCGCCCTGGTTGCTGGCGATGTTGGCGACGCGGACGTTGAACTCGAGGATCACCCCTTCGATATCGCCGTCGTTGACCTCGTTGTTGGTCAGGTTGCCCAGGTTGAAGGTGATGGTCCGGCCGTCCGTGGAAATCTGCAGGCGGTTGCTGTTGATGTTGAAGATCCCGGTGGGCTTGTCGCCGGACAGGTCGGGATGGATCGGCAGCGATACGTCACTGTTCTGGTTGCCGACCATGCCCAGGGTGCCGCCGCTGATCAGGTCGGTGGCGTCGGTGGTGAGGCCGCCAATGGCGCTGGAACCCAGGGCGATAAGGATGTTGTTGAGGTCGGCGGGGATGAACTCCAGCCCGGGAGCCAACTCGATGCGGATCTGGTAATTGGGGTTCACGCCGGTGGGCACTACGATCGCCACGCGGTAGCGGACGATTTCGCCGACCACCACGGTTTCTTCCAGCCCGGCGGTATCGGTGGCGCCCGAGGAGTTGGTCGCCGGCGGCGTGGCGTCCAGGCCGCCGACGCGCGAGACCTGGATGCCGTTGGTGACGGGAATGAGCAGCGTGTTGATCTGCCGGTAGTCGTTGAGCACCCCGGAGTTGAGCAGTCCGTCGTCGCCGCCGCGCTCGCCGGCACCCGTGTCGGTGGCGTTGCCCAGGCCGTCCAGGCTGGTCCAGCGCACCACGACGTTGTTCGTGATGACTGCCTGGCCGGCTGCTGAGGCGTTCACCACGCCCGAGAGGGAAATGACGATGCTGCCGCCATTGGCGATATCGATGTTGGCGCCGCTGGCGGTGACCAGCTGGCCGTTCTGGATGATGAAGTCCACGCCGCCGTTGTTGGTGGCGCCGTTGTAGACCTTGCCGGTGATCACGATGTTGTCCATCTGCGTGGGCAGTATGTTCAGCAGGCTGAGATCGAAGGCATTGGTGCCGGAAGTGTTGCTGATGGTGATGGTGTAGGTGACCGTGTCGCCTTCGTCGAAGCCGCCGTAGGTGGGGGTGGCCGTGACCTGCTGGCTCACCGTCAGGGTCGGCTCGACGATGGTCACCGAGGGCTGCTGCGGGCTGGCGACGGTGCGGTCCACTGCCGTGGCGCCGTTGGGGGTATCGCCGTCGGGGTCGCTGTAGGTCAGCTGCGCGCCGTTGTTCAGGGTGACGCCCTGCTGGTTGCCCTGCACGTTGCTCGCCACCAGCACCAGGCGGATGACGAAGGCGTTGTTGCCGATGTTGTTGTCGGCCGTGGAGCCGGCGGCACTGAACAGCAGGTTCAGGTCGCCGCCATCGCTGCCGTCGCCGCTGAAGGTGAGGACGTTGACAGAGCCGGCGAAGGCCTGGGTGAGTGCGCCGCTGAACGGATCGATGCCGTTGTTCACGGCGTTGTAGATGATCTGGTAGCCCGCCCCGCCGAAGGCCGTGAGGTCCAGGCGCAGCCCCGGCGGAATCAGGTCGGAAAGACGCAGGTTGGCGGTACTGCCTTCGGGCAGGGTGACCACGATGTCGTAGGTCATCTTCTCGCCGATCACCAGGTTGCTGCCGCTGGTGTGGCCGGCGCTGGAGTCGTCGTCGGTGAGGCTGCCGTTCTGGTAGGTCTTGCTGATGGTCGGCGCGGCCACCTGCTGGTTGGCGACCTCGACGATGTCCACCGGGGTGAAGTCCTGGCCGCCCTCGACGCTGGCGTAGTTGGTCAGCGCCGCGCTGCTTTGCAGGGTGCTGGAGGCGAGGATGGCGTTGCTCACCGTGACGTCGTAGGTGATCACCACGACGTTGGCGCCGGAGAGGTCGTTGGCCGTGCCGGCGCGGCCGGCGAGCAGGGTGCCCTGGTTGTTGGGGTCGAGGAAGGTGATGCTGTTGCCGCTGATGCTGTAGTCGACGCCCTGCACCAGCAGGCTGCCGTCGCCGCGATGGATTTGCAGGTTGGCGGTGGACAGGCTGCCGCCGACGAACGCCAGGCCTGCCGGCAGGGTGATGCTGGTGGACACGTCGAAGGCGTTGCCGCCGCCGCTGTTCTTGATCGCCGTGGCCAGGCGCAGGGTGTCGGCGCCGTCGATGCCGCTGACGTTGCCATCCACCGCCGCCAGGCTGGTCACGCTGCCGCTGAAGGGCGTGCCGGTGGTGCCCGGCTGGGCCCAGGTGCCGGTGGTGCCGGTGACCGTGCCATGGGTGGTGGAGACCACGCCGTGCTTGATGTCCAGCACCGGTTCGGCGACCGATTCGATGACCGCGACATCCGAGGAAATCAGCGGCGTCTTGTCGATGGTGGTGGTCTGGCTGGACTGCGCCAGCACGTCGAGTTCGCGCTGGTCGGCATAGGGCTGGTCGCCGACCACCATGGTGAAGCGCACCTGCACGGTACCGCCGTTGAGGCCGCCGGAAACGTAGTTGCCGAAGTCGAAGATGATCGAGTTGCCCGCCCCGGTGGTGACGCTGTCGGGCACGTCGAGGATGCTGTTGCCGGCGCCGAAGCTCCACTGGCCGACACCGTTGCCGATGCTCCAGTTGATGCCCGCCGCGTTGAGCAGCGGCAGCGGCAGGTAGGCGGTGAGCTTGAAGTTCTCGTAGTCCGCCACCAGCAGGTCGTAGGTGATGGTGAAGGTGACCACGTCGCCGGGACGCAACTCGCCGTTGGCAGGCGGGTTGCCGCCGTTCACCTGGGTCAGGGTGATATCGATGTTGGAGGTGTCGATGGTGCTGGTGGTGCCGGAGCCGTCGGTCTGCTCGCCGCCGATGTTCAGCGAGTCGCGCAGCACAGTGGCATCCACCGTTGCGTTGTTGCTGACGCTGTCGCCCTCATTGAGCTGGTCATGGGGCGGGTGGTCGGAGGTGTAGGTGGTGTCGATGGTCGCGTCGTAGACGATGGACATCCGCGTGGCGCCTTCCTGCACATCGTCATCCCAGAGGTCGCCGAACAGCGCATAGAGGCCGGGCCCCTGGACGGCGGCAGCGATGGATGCGCCGATATCGAAGACCAGCGTGGTGCTGCCGTCGGCGTTCACCGTGGCGGTGTAGATCACCGGGATGACCTGCGATGCGCCGTGTTGCTGGATGACGATGCTCGGCGCATTGGCGGCGGAGAAGGTCTGGCCGTCGCTGAGCTGGTCGGTGACGGTGAAGGTGCCCTGGCCGAGGATGTTCTTGCCGAAGGCATAGAAGTCGGAGATGGCCACATCCATCGTGTAGCGCAGGGTATCGCCGGGGGTAATGCCGGGGGTGCCGACGTCGGTCTGCAGGTTCACCGTCTTGAGCAGGGTGATCGATTTGGCGACGAAGGTGATACCTGCGCCGTCGCCGGTCACGGTGAAGGGATAACCGTCCGGATCGGTGGGGCGGTCGCGCGGGTCCAGCGGGTTCCAGTCGCCATTCACCGTGGCGGTGCCGAAGGTGATGGTGCGCGGGTTGCCCGTGGCAGGGTCGAGCACCGGCCGCCCGGCCGCGTCGATCTCCGGTACGTAGAAGCCGACCGTGGTGGTGCTGGCCGCGCTCAGGGTGTCGTAGTGAATGGTGTAGCTGGCGACGAAGGCATTGGGGTTGTTGAGCGCCGCGGCGATCAGTGTCGGGTTGGTCAGTACGGTGCCGTCGTGCAGGGTGATCGAGGTCAGGGTGCCGCCGGCGCCGGGGGTGATGGAGCTGACGTGAACCTGGTCGGGCACCGTCTGGGTAACCGTCACGTTGGTCAGGGTCTGGCCGGGGGCCGGGGTCACTGTCACCGTTTCGGTGCGGGTGAAGTTCGGCCCGGTGACCGTCTCGCCCTCGGGCATGTTCACCGTCTGGGTCACCGACAGCAGCGTCGGGGTGACCACGAAACTGTGCAGCGCCGCCTCCACCAGGGTCGGATCCTGCGCCGGGTTGTTCAGTGAATCGTTGCCGTACTCGAAGCCGCCGCGGGCATTGATGGTGAGATTGGGCGCGCCGTCGGAATAGCTGGTGTCGGCCAGGTTGCTCAGCTGCGCGGTGACCTGGATGCCGATGGCCGGCTGGCCGCTGGTGACGCTGGCATAGGGCAGCTGCAGCACCACCATCTGGTCGCCGGCCTTCATGCCGACGCTGGCAGCGTTGATCACCAGGGCATTGCCGTTGGCGTCCTTGGCCAGCGGGTGGGTGGCATTGCCGTTGGCGTCGAAGGTGATCACATAGCTGGTCACCGCCTGGCCCAGGTAGGTGGCGGAAACGAAAGTGGCGCCGTCATTGCCGTCGCGGCCGGTGGCCGGCATGAACAGGTCGATGTAGGGCGCGAAGCCGACCTGGGTGGATGGGTTGCTGAAGTTGACGTCGAAGGTGAAGGTATCGCCCAGGCGCACCGCCGCGCCGCCGCTGCCCATGGCCACGGTGGGGCTGGCGTCGGCCAGCAGGCCCTGGAAGCTCACCAGGGTGTCGGCGCTCAGTGCGATGGACTTGTCCACGTCGCCCGCGCGCACTTCCAGGTTCCAGTCGCCGCCGGCGCTGGTGGAGCCGGTGGCATTGCTGGAGGCGCCGACGTCCGCGCCGGTCCAGCGCGCCAGTTCGTTGACCAGCGCCTGACCGGCGCTGCCTGCGCCGACGTCGCAGCCATAGAGCTGGATGTCCGCACCGGTATTGAGCTCGCCGCGCCAGGCGCTCAGGCGATCGCCGAGCTGGTCGACGCTCTGGCTGGTGAAGGTCTGGTTGCCCAGGGTGAGCTGGCCGGTGGCGCCGTGGGAGAAAATCTGGATCGAGTCGACCTTGCCCAGTTGCGTCAGCGCGTTGCTGATGGCCGCGATGGCGTCCTGGCCTGCGTCCACCACCAGCGCGGTGGTGCCCACCGGCAGGCTGGCGGCGAGCTGGTCGCGGTTTTCCAGGCGGGCATCGATCACCACCAGATTGCGCGGCGCCGCCTGTGCGGGGGCGGCTGCCTGGGCGCGTGCCTCGACGGCAGTGGCCGGCTTGGCCGTGTCCTTCGCCTCGGCGGCGGTGCTGTCGTGATGCTGTTGATCGACGGCCGCAGCGGCTGCGCCGTCGAACAGGATGCGTTGTTCTAGCGCCAGGGCGTGGGCAACTGGCTGGAAGAGCTTCGAGCGATATTTGGCCTGCATTTCCCTAATTCCGGCTGGTAAATCCCCAGAGAAAAGCAGTCCTACGCATATCTGCTTACGGAATTGACGCTAGTCGCGATTGGAATTTTCGCCAGCAGAACAGATACATAAGCGACAAATAGAAGCGCTTTTTGTCTCAGAAATGTAACAGCCTTCCTACAAAGGCATCGGCTGCAGGCCTTGGGAGCCGCGGCTCTGCGGCAGACGCCTGAAGTAGAGCGGATGACGGTGCTGGAAGCTGTCCGAGGAGCCAGTCGGGGTCTTCCAGCGTCTGACGGGCTGGCTGGCACCGGTGAGAAAGCGCCGCCTATGCTGAGTCGTCCATTCCCACTCCGGCCCGCGCCGGCGTCCTCGTGTTCCGTCTACTGGAGACTCGCCATGAACCTGCATCTGTCCGACAAGCTCGCCCTGGTCAGCGGTTCGACCAAGGGCATCGGTTTCGCCATCGCCCAGGGCCTGGCCCGCGAAGGGGCGCGGGTAATTCTCAATGGTCGCAGCCAGGCGTCGGTGGATGATGCGTTGGCGCGTATCCGCGACGGGCAGGCCGATGCCAGGGTCGAAGGCTTCGCCGGTGACCTGTCCGACCCGCAACAGATTGCCGCGCTGGTGGAGCGCTACCCGGCGGTGGACGTGCTGGTGAACAACCTCGGCATCTTCGACCCCAAACCCTTCGAGGAGATTGCCGACGAGGAGTGGCTGCGCTTCCTCGACGTCAACCTGCTGTCCGGTGTGCGCCTGTCCCGTGCCTACCTGCCGGGCATGAAGCAGAAGAACTGGGGGCGGGTGGTGTTCATCAGCAGCGAGAGCGGCATCCAGATTCCCCTGGAGATGATCCACTACGGCGTCACCAAGACTGCCCAGCTCGGCCTGTCCCGCGGGCTGGCCGAATACTGCGCGGGCACCGGGGTGACGGTGAACGCCGTGCTGCCGGGGCCGACCGCGTCCGAGGGCGTGGGTGATTTCGTCGACAAGCTTTCCGGTGGGCAGCCGTTCGAGCAATTCGAGGCGGAGTTCTTCCGCACCGCGCGGCCGGGCTCGCTGCTGCAGCGCTTCGCCCGCCCCGAGGAGATCGCCAACCTGGTGCTCTATGTCTGCTCGGAGCTGTCTTCGGCCACCAATGGCGCAGCGCTGCGGGTGGATGGCGGTCTGGTGCGCACGGCGTTCTGAGTCAGTCAGCGCTGCGGCTTTCGAATTCCAGTCCCAGCGCCAGGTCGCCACAGCCGAGCTGGCCGAGCCACTGCTGCGCTTTCGGGCCGGACAGGTGCGCCTCCAGCTCGGCCTGGCTGGCCCAGCGGGTGAGCACCTGCCAGCGGTCGGCGGCCAGTTCCTGCAACTCGCTGCCCTGACAGCCGGGTTGCTGGCGGACCTGGGTGACCAGTTGATTGAGGTGCTCGCCCAGCGCGGCAGCCTGGCCGGGGAATGCCTGGACGCGAACGATTGCGATGGCGGACGGGGACATGGCGAGACTCCTTTGTGCTGGGTGGCCATTGGGCGCTGACGCCGGAATCCGGTAAATGCCGGAACCGGCTTTCAAAACCGATGCGCAAAGGTTAAGGGCGCGCTGCCTGCGGCTGAACCGCCAATTCCCCGGAAAAGTACCGGACCAATCCTTCCCCGGATGACGACTGCTGATCGGCCGTCGCTCCGCTGCCATGGAATCGATGGGTATCGCTGCGCTCCACGCCATCCTGCGGGTAGCCCGTGATGCTGCTGAGCAGAGTCCTGCAAGACGCGATCGTTACAGGTTGAACGCTTCGTAGGATGGGTGGAGCGCAGCGATACCCATGCTGTCAGTGCGCCAGAGTCGACAGGAAACGAGGCTCAGGCCAACTGCTGCAACAGGTCGCGCACCTTGTCCAGCGCCGGGTCGATGTCCAGCGTGTCGATGGCGCCGAAGCCCAGCAGCAGGCCGTCGCGTACCGGCGCCTGATGATGGAAGGGCGCCAGCCCATAGAGGCCGACCTCGACCTTGCGCGCCAGCTCGCAGAGCAGCGCCACGTTGACCGGCTCGCGCAGCAAGGCGGTGAGGTGGAAGCCGGCCACCGAGGGCACCGCTTCCAGCCAGGGCGACAGGTCGCCCGCCAGCCGCGCCAGGATGCGCTCGCGGCGCCCAGCGTAAATGCCGTGGCAGCGGCGGATGTGCTTGAGCAGGTAGCCCTCGCTGATGAACTTGGCCAGCGCCCACTGCGGCAGTGTCGAGCTGTGCCAGTCGGAAATCTGTCGCGCCCGCACCAGCGCCGTGAACAGGCTGGGCGGCGGGATCAGGTAGCCCAGGCGCAGTTCCGGCAGCAGCACCTTGGAGAAGGTACCGATATAGGCCACCACGCCGTGGCGATCGAGGCTTTGCAGCGCGTCGGTGGGCCGTCCTTCGTAGCGGAACTCGCTGTCGTAGTCGTCCTCGATCACCAGCGCGCCCAGTTCCAGCGCCCGTGCGAGCAAGGCCTCGCGGCGTGCCGGGCTCATCGGCATGCCCAGCGGGAACTGGTGCGACGGCGTGGTGTAGATCATCCGCGTACCGTCGGGGATCAGGTCGACGCGGATGCCCTCGGCATCCACCGGTACGCTGGCCACCTCGGCGCCGAGGGTCTGGAAGATCAGCCGCGCCGGGGTGTAGCCGGGGTCTTCCATGGCGACCTTGTCACCGGGGCGGAGCATGACGCGGGCGAGCAGGTCCAGTGCCTGCTGCGCGCCGTTGCAGACCATCACGTCGTCCAGCTGGCAGTTCACTCCACGGGCATAGGAGATGTGCCGGGCGATGCCGTCGCGCAACGGAGCGATGCCTTCGGGCGAGCTGTAGTGCCCGCGCAGGCCGGTCATCTGGCGCATGGCATGGTTCACGCAGCGCCGCCATTCCTCCTGGGGGAACTGCAACTGGGTGGTGGCGCCGCCGATGAAGTCGGCCTTGGCTGTACCTGCGCCGGGGTGGCGCAGGCGCGTGTCGAGGTTGGCCCAGCGCTCGATGTTGTCCTGGCTGGCGAAGCGCGCGCCATCCTGGCGCCGGTCGTGGCGCGGCAGGTGGGTGTTGACGAAGGTACCGCTGCCGATCCTGCCCACCAGCACGCCTTCGTAGGTGAGCTGGGCGTAGGTGTCGGAGATGGTCTTGCGCGAGATGCCCAGTTGCTCGGCCAGCAGCCGGCTGGGCGGCAGGCGGGTGCCGGCGGCGAGGCGGCCGGAGTCGATGGCTTCGCGCAGCTGGCGATAGAGTTGCCCGGCGAGATCCTTCTGGCCGTGGATGATCAGGTGCAGCTCCAAGGACGAACTCCGCAGCTTCTGGGCAGTGGCGCAAGCGTAGCGCCGGCGCGGGGCGCGGTGAAGTTGCGCGGTCGAAATTCCGCGGATTGGTCACTTGTGGCCGGCACGGCTCGGCGCACAATGGCACGGTCAACTTCTGGAGTGCCGTCATGGAGCCACGCCTGGATTACTACACCGCCTCGCCGGAAGCGCTGAAGGCGGTGCTGGCGCTGGAAGCCGCGATCTTCGAGCTGTCGCTTGAGAAGCCGCTGCTGGAGCTGGTGCGCCTGCGGGTATCGCAGGTGAACAACTGCGCCTTCTGCGCCGACATGCACGCCATGGAAGCGCGCCGCAACGGCGAGACCGAGCGGCGCCTGTTCGCCGTCAGCGTCTGGCGTGAGTCGCCGTTCTTCACCGAGCGTGAGCGGGCGGCGCTGGCATGGTGCGAGTCGGTGACGCTGCTGTCCGAATCCAAGGTGCCGCTGGAGGTCTTCCAGCTCGCCCGCGAGCAGTTCAGCGAACGGGAGCTGGTGGACCTCACCGTGGCCATCGGCGCGATCAACGTGTGGAACCGCCTGGGCGTATCCTTCCGCCAGCAGCCGCCGGCCTGATCTGTACAGTTGTAGGGCGGATAACGCGTCAGCGTTATCCGCCGCGCGGCAGCTGGCGGATAACCTGTTCCAGGTTATGCGCCCTACGTGGGCTCCACCTCGGCTTGACGCAGGGGGAGACAGCACAGCGCCCCAACCAGCAACGCACTGGCTGCCGCTCCCAATGCCGGGATGAAGCTCCCGGTCAGCCCACGCAGGGCGCTGGCCGCCAGCGGCCCGACGATCTGCCCGACGCCATACAGCGCCGTCATCGCCGCGAGCATGTTGAAGCGCACCTGCGAGGCCACCGCGCGGGCCGCCGGCATGGCGATGGTCACCGTGCCCATGAAGCTGCCGCCCACCAGTACCGCGCTGCCCAGGTAAAGGAAGGCGGAGTCGCCCAGCGCCGGCAACATCACGCCTACCGCCTGCACCAGCAGGTTGAGCGCCAATGCGCGCCGGCCGCCGAGCTTCAGGTGCAAGCGGTGCCAGAGGAAGCACGATGGCGCAGCGCCCAGACCGAACGCGGCCCAGACCTGCAATGGGTCGATGGCGCCCAGGCCACTCTTCATCAGCAGCGGCAGGTAGGTAGCGGTGATGATGTAGCCGAAGCCGGCCAGCCCGTAGACCAGCAGGATGATCGGCGCGGACAGCTCTGGTGCCGGCCCCGCACTGTTCGCTGCCGGATGCGGCGCAGTCGGCGCATCCCGACCGAGCGCAGGCGCGGCCAGCAGCGACAGCACCAGCCCGGCCAGCGCCAGCACGCACCAGATTGCCGCACTGCCCAGGCCGAAGGCGTTGCCGGCGGCGATCAGTTCCGCCGAGACCAGGATGCCGATCCCCACACCGGCGAACATCATCGGTGCGCCATGGCTTTCGCCCATGCTCTGCAACAGCCACTGCGCGGCGCTGACCAGCGCCATGGCGCTGAGCACGCCGGCCAGCAGGCGCACGCCGATGGCGAACCAGGCCGGTGCCGGAACTGCCATGGCGGCGAGGGTGGCCAGGGTGCCTGCCAAAGCGATCACGCAGATGCGCGCGGCATGTCGCTCGTGGCTGCGCGCCAGCAGCAGGGCGCCGAGCAGGTAGCCGGCGTAGTTGGCCGAGGCAGCCAGGGAGCCGCCGGTGACGCTGAGCACGCCGTCGCGCACCATCAACGGGTACAGCCCGGTGAAGGCGAAGCGGCCGAAGCCCATGCCGACGGCCAGGATCAGTGCCGCCGACAACGCGGCGGGCAGGCGGCGAGTGCGGCTCATGGGCGTGCCTCCAGGGTTTCCCGCCAGCGCTGGAAGGCGCCGGTGGCGTAACCGTCGCGCCAGATCAGCAGGGTGTCGACTTCCATCAGCGGCACCACCTGCAGGTCCGGCGTTTCCCGTTGCAGCTCCAGCACCGAGCGCGGCAGCACGCCGATGCACGAGCCGGCGTTCACGCAGGCGAGGATGCCGTGGTAGGAGCCCACCTCCTGCACCGCCAGCGGCGTGCCTTTCAGCCAGCTTTCCGCCAGTTGACGGTAGGTGCAGCCGCGGGTGAAGCCGACCAGGGTACGAATCTGCACATCCTCTGGCCGGTGTACCGGCGGATGGTTGCCCGGCAGCACCAGCAGCAGTTCCTCGCGGAATACCGGTTCGGCGCGCAGGCCGCGCTCCAGCTTCGCTTCGAAGCCCGGCTCGGCGCGAAGGATGTCCGGGTGGGCGATCAGGGCGCAGTCCAACTGGCGGTTCAGCACTTCGCCGAGCAGCTTCTGGCTGTGGCCGGTGGTCATGTGCAGTTCCACCTCGGGGTAGGCGCGGTGGAAGCGCGCCAGCGGCTCGGGCAGGCGGCTGGCGGCGGAGGCCTCCATGCTGCCCAGGCGCAGGCTGCCAGTGGCGCTGTGCGGGTGCAGCGACTGTCGCGCCTCGCTGGCCAGGGCCAGCAATTGCTCGGCGTAGCGAAGGAATTCGCGGCCCTGGTCGGTCAGCGTCATGCGCTTGCCGTCGCGCAGGAACAGCGCGGCGCCGAGGTCTTCCTCGAGCTGGCGGATGCGCGTGGTGACGTTCGATTGCACGCGTTGCAGGCGGGCGGCGGCGCGGGTGACGCTCTGTTCCTCGGCCACGCAGCGGAAGATTTCCAGGCTGGAGAGATCCATGATTGATCTTCAGTAGAGAACAAGTTGCCGTTAATATTCTCTTTGTGAGATTGTTGGTCAAGTGCCAATCAGCCAGTCGGCCCTGCCGACCACGAGGACCCCGTCATGCGCATCACCGAACTGCTCGGCATCCAGCACCCCATCATCCAGGCGCCCATGGTCGGCGTGTCCACCCCGGCGCTGGCGGCGGCGGTGGCCAATGCCGGCGGGCTGGGCTCCATCGGCCTGGGCGCGAGCAATGCCAAGCAGGCTCGCGCCCTGCTGGAGCAGACCCGCGCGCTGACCGACAAGCCGCTCAACCTCAATCTGTTCTGCCACCGCCCGGCCGTGGCGGACCCGGCCCGCGAGGCCGCGTGGCTGGACCACCTGCGCCCGCTGTTCGCCGAGTTCGATGCGCAGCCGCCAGCGCAGATCACCGAGATCTACCGCAGCTTCCTGGCCGACCCCGAGATGCTGGAATTCCTCATCGAAGCGCGCCCGGCCGTGGTCAGTTTCCACTTCGGCCTGCCGCCGCAGCAGTGGATCGACCGACTGAAAGCCGCTGGCATCCGCCTGCTGGCCACCGCCACCTGCCTTGCCGAAGGCCGAGCCATCGAGGCGGCGGGCATCGACGCGATCGTTGCGCAAGGCTATGAGGCCGGCGGTCACCGTGGCGTGTTCGAGCCGGAGAAGGACGCGCGCATCGGCACCTTTGCACTGGTCCGTACGCTGGTGAAGGGCACCGGCCTGCCGGTGATCGCGGCGGGTGGGATCATGGACGGGCAGGGCATGCGCGCAGTGTTCGAGCTGGGCGCGCAGGCGGTGCAGATGGGTACGGCCTTCATCTCTGCCGACGAATCCTCGGCCAACGCTGCATTCAAGGCAGCGCTGCGCGGCGAGCGTGGGGAGCGTACCGAGGTGACGGCGGCGATTTCCGGCCGTGCCGCGCGGGGCATGGTCAACCGGCTGTTCACCGACCTGGGCAGTGCGGATGCGCCAGCGCTGCCGGATTACCCGATCACCTACGACGCCGCCAAGGCGCTGACCGCTGCGGCGACCGCCAAGGGCAACAGCGATTTCGCCGTGCAATGGGCGGGGCAGGGTGCACCGCTGTCGCGGGAGATGTCGGCGGCGGAGCTGGTTTCGACTCTGATGGCCGAGTTCCACGCCGGTCGAGCGCAGGGCGCATAATCTGGAACAGGTTATCCGCCGGCCCACTCACGGCGGATAACGCTGGCGCGTTATGCGCCCTACAAGAGCATTCGAGTCAGCGGGCGCTGACGGCGGCGACGGCCTTCTCCCGCGGTCGCCACAGTTCGGCCAGCAGCACGCCGGCCAGGGTCAGTGCACCGCCCACCAGGTGGTAGCTGGTCAGCTGTTCGCCCAGCACCACGGCGGCGATGGCGGCGGTCAGCACCGGCAGCAGGTTGAAGAACAGCGCCATGCGGCTCGGCCCCATGCGCTGCACGCCCTGCATCCAGGCCAGCGCGCCGACGATGGAAGCCAGCAGCCCGGCATACAGCACCAGCGGCAGGTTGGCGGCGTTCAGGCCGTGGTGCGGCGAGGCCAGGTAAAGCGGTGCCAGCGCGACGATGGCCACCAGCACCTGCAGGTACAGCATCAGCAGCGGCGGCAGGGGTAGGTTCCACTTCTTCAGCAGCACGCCATACACGCCGTAGGCGAGGGTGGCGATGATCATCATGCCGTCGCCCAGGTTCACGCCGTGGCTGATCAGTTGCTGCGGGTTGCCCTGGGTAATCACCAGCAGCACGCCGCCCAGTGACACCAGTGCGCCCAGCACGGCGGCAGCACTCAGCTTGTGGCGCAGCAGCACCGAGGCCAGGGCGAGGGACATCAGCGGCATCAGCGAGAGAATGATGCCCATGTTGGTCGCCGAGGTGAGCGCGGCGGCGTAGTAGGCCAGGCACTGGTAGACGGCCATGCCGAGCAGGCCGAGGGTGACGAGCTTGCCCAAATTGGCGCGGATCACCGGCCAGTGGGCGAGGGTGGCGCGCAGCAGGAAGGGCGTCAGCAGCGCGCCGGCCAGCACCCAGCGATAGAAGCCGATCTCCGCCGGGGCGATCTGCCCCACGGCGAGCTTGTTGACGACGGTGTTGCCGGACCAGATGACCACGGCCAGCAGGGGGAACAGGTAATTCATGAAGGAACGCTTCCGGGGATAACGGAACGTATTGTCCGCTCGTCCGAAACCAGACGTATAATGAAAACCGGACAATCCACCCCGGCATTCGGACATGACCCGCGTACTGCCGCTCCCGCTTCCCGACATTGACCAGTTGCCCGCCGACCTGTACTTCCGCTACGACGAGTTCGACGCTGGAACTCATTCCCCCAGCCATCGTCACGCCTGGGGCCAGCTCAACTACGCGTCCCACGGGGTGATGGAGCTGGAAGTGGACGGCCAGCGCTTCCTCTCGCCGCCGCAGTACGCCGTGTGGGTACCGCCGGGGCTCGAACACAGCTGCTACAACCGCCAGGCCATCGTCTACCGCTCGCTCTACGTGTCCGCCGAACTGGCGCGCAAGCTGCCGCAGGGGCCCTGCACCCTGGCCATCAGCGACATCCTCAAGGCGATCCTCTCCGACTTCGCTGCCCGCCAGGTGAACGTTCCGCAGAGCGCCGCCGATCAGCGCCTGGCCGAAGTGGTGATCGACCAGCTGCAGGCCGCGCAGCCCCACGACGACTACCTGCCGTACGCCAGTGGCGGTGCGCTCGGCGAAGTGCTGGCCGCGCTGCAGGCCGAGCCCGGCGACAACCGCACCCTCGCGCAATGGGCCGAGCGCGTGCACAGCACCGAGCGCACCCTGGCGCGGGCCTGTCAGCGGGAGTTGGGAATGTCGTTCGGCGAATGGCGTCAGCGCCTGCGGTTTCTCGCCGCTATCGAGGCACTGGCATCGGGGGAAGGGGTACAGCAGATCGCCTTCAACCTGGGCTACAGCAGCCCTTCGGCGTTCATCGCGATGTTCCGGCGGCTGTCGGGCACCACGCCGGAGCAGTATCGCTCGACCTTCCGCGCCCTGACGGAAGGCTGAGGCCTACAGCTTGCCGTCCTCCAGGCCCTTCAGGGTCTTGCGGCAGTGGATCAGCGCATCACGCACCATGAAGTTGACCAGGGTCGGAGAGACGCCCAGTTCCTCGGCGATTTCCTTCTGCGTGCGGCCGTGCAGGCGATACATCTCGAAGGCGTAGCGAGTGCGCTCGGGCAGCGTCTGCAGGGCGCTGGAGATGGCCTCCAGGGTCTGCCGGTCCTCGTGCTCGATCTCCGGTGACGCGGACGGCGTCGCGATGTGCATGCCTTCTTCCTCGCTACCCGAGTAGCGCTTCTCCAGCGCCTGGCGGCGATAGAGGTCGATGGCCAGGTTGCGCACCACGCGCATCAGATAGCCGCTCTGCGACTGGATGCCGGGAGTGAGGTCGCTCGCATTGAGCTTGATGTACGCATCATGGACCACGTCTTCGGCATGGCTGCGGCAGCCGAGGATGCGTGCGGCCGCATTGATGAAGGTCTGCCGGTGGGTAGCGAACAGCTCGTGGAGAGCGGGGCGCGACTCGGCGGGCATTGGCTTGGACATGCAAGGGTTTCCTATGCGGCGGCGGAGGCGGGGACGTCCACATGGGTTGAGGCGGCCAATCTAGATCAAATGATAATTATTATCAATTTATTCGAGAGACTCCGACTATCGCTCTGCGACAGGGTTCCCACACAAGTGTGAAGATTTTTCATTCGCATCCATTCGTCAGATCTCTCAGCGCTCGGGTGAAGGACAAGCCAGGAAATTTCGCCGGCGCATATCTTATGAGAATTAATCGCATCCGAGAACACTAACTATTTCATCGCCTCCCTCGTCTTCATGGCAGAGCTGGAAAACATCGGTAATGGCCGGTGGCCGGCATCCCATACAGCTGAAGGAGAAGGGCGATGGCGTTCGATCGCGAAGACGCGGTTTACATGGTGCTGGTCAACGGTGAAGAGCAGTACTCGCTGTGGCCGCAGTACAAGGAAGTCCCGGCCGGCTGGCGCGAAGCGGGCAAGCAGGGGAGCAAGGCCGAGTGCCTGGCCTTCGTCGAAGCCAACTGGACCGACATGCGCCCGCTCAGCCTGCGGCAGAAGATGGCCGAGGGGCAGTAACCCATGCTGCGTCTGTTCTGCCTGCCGTACTCCGGCGCCAGCGCCATGGTCTATGCACGCTGGAAGCGCCAGCTGCCGAGCTGGATCGAAGTCTGCCCGGTGGAGCTGCCCGGCCGTGGCCGGCGCTTCGCCGAAAGCCTGCAGACCGACCTGCGCGCCCTGGCCAGCCAGTTGGCCGATGAAATCGCCGCGCGCCTGGACCAGCCCTACGCCATCTTCGGCCACAGCCTCGGTGGCCTGCTGGCCTTCGAACTGGCCCATGCGCTGCGTGAGCGCGGCCTGCCGATGCCGCAGGCGCTGTTCGCCTCGGCGGCCTCCGCGCCGGCGCGCCGCGACAGTCATCGCGAGCTGGCGCAAGAGCAGAGCGACGCCCAGCTGATCGAGCGCATGCGCCGCCTGGGCGGAACGCCCGAAGCAGTGTTCGCCGACGAGGAAATGCTGCGCCTGACCCTGCCGGTGATGCGCGCCGACTTCCTCCTCTGCGGCCTCTACGACTACCGCCGCCGCGCGCCGCTGGCCTGCCCGATCCACGTGTTCGGCGGCAAGGCCGACCGGCTTTCGGTGGAGTCCCTGTCCGCGTGGCAGGACGAGACCAGCGCCGGCTTCTCCCTGGAGATGCTCGACGGCGGCCACTTCTTCCTCAATGCCGGCGAGGCGCGCCTGCTCGAGCTGCTGCTCGGCCACCTGCGCCAGCCCGGCCAGTCGACCAGCGCAGCGCTGGCCTGATCGATTCAAGCGGAGACCCAGATGCCCACCTCCACTCTGTTCGACATTGCTCCCCTGGCCGAAGCGCGCGGTGGTCTGCCGCTGCTGGTGCAGGCCCGCGGCGACGGCATCGACCTGCTCGACGCCCTGGCCGAACTGCGCCCGCTGGTGGATGAACGCCTGCCGGTCTGTGCCGGCATTCTCTTCCGTGGCTTCCAGGTCGGCGCGCCGGAGCGCTTCCGCGAGTTCGCCGCCGGCTTCGGCCACCCGCTGCTCAACTACGAGTTCGGCTCCACCCCGCGCAGCAACGTCACCAGCGGCGTGTACACCTCCACCGAATACCCGCCGCACCAGCACATCCCGCTGCACAACGAGCAGGCCTATACCCGCGAGTGGCCGATGAAGATCTGGTTCTACTGCGTGCAGGCCGCGCAGAGCGGTGGCGAGACACCGATCGCCGACAGCCGCGAGATCTATCGCCGGGTCGATGAAGGCATCCGCCGCCGCTTCACCGAGCGCGGGCTGATGTACACCCGCAACTTTGGCAACGGCCTGGACGTGGCCTGGGAGCAGGTGTTCAACAGCGACGACCCGGCCGTGGTCGAGGCCTACTGCAAGGCCCACAAGATCGGCTGGGAGTGGAAGGAAGACGGCGAACTGCGTACCCGCCAGGTCTGCCAGGCAGTGGCGCAGCATCCGGTCACCCGAGATTGGGTCTGGTTCAACCAGGCGCACCTGTTCCACGTCTCGAATCTTCCGCCGGAAGTGCGCGAAAGCCTGCTGGAAATCGTCGACGAGGAAGACCTGCCGCGCAACGTCTACTACGGCGACGGCAGCCCCATCGAGCCCTCGGTGCTCGACGAAATCCGCGGCGTGCTGGAGGAGGCCAAGGTGAGTTTCCCCTGGACCAGCGGCGACGTCCTGATGCTCGACAACATGCTCGCTGCCCACGCGCGCTCGCCGTTCAGCGGCCCGCGAAAGGTAGTAGTCGCGATGGCGGAAGGGCATGGCGCTGACGCGTAAGCCTCAAGGTCGCACGGATAGCTCCCTCTCCCTCTGGGAGAGGGCGGGGGGTGAGGGAAATGGCCGAGCACAGAAGTCGCCGGTAGCACCCTCTCCCTAACCCTCTCCCATCGGGAGAGGGGACCGGTCGGAGCGAGTCAGCAGTTCGGCTCTCCGATCCCCAAAGCGCAAACCAGCTGAACCCACGAACTTCCCTCCGGCGGGCCCACGCGCCCGCCGACAGAACAGGTGATGTCATGAACGACCGTTACGAAGCCGCAGGAAACCTGGTCGAGGCCCTGCTGCAACGCGCCTGCGAAATGCCGCGCAAGACTGCCCTGCGATTCATCGCCGAGAATGTCGAACAGCCCATCAGCTTCCGCGAGCTGGACGAGCGCGCCCGCGCCATGGCCGCCTGGATGTTGCGCCACGGCCAGCATGGCGACCGCGCCGTATTGCTGCTGCCCAGCGGCCCGGAGTACGTCACCGCGTTCTTCGCCTGCCTCTACTCGGGGATCATCGCCGTGCCGGCCTATCCGCCGGAATCCGTGCGCCCGCAGCACCTGGCGCGCCTGCGCTCGATCCTCGATGACGCCGAACCAAGCCTGGTGCTCACCGATTCCACGCTGATCGAAGCCCTGCGCCCGGCCTGCGAACGCGAGAGCGGCGACAGCCCGCTGCTGCTGGCGGTGGACCAGGCCGACCCGGCGCTGGCCGTCGAGTGGCAGATGCCCGAACTGGCCGACGACGACATCGCCTTCCTGCAATACACCTCCGGCTCCACCTCGACGCCCAAGGGCGTGCAGGTCAGCCACGGCAACCTGGTGGCCAACGAGCGCCTGATCCGCCACGGCTTCGGCATCGGCGACGACGACGTGATCGTCAGCTGGCTGCCGTTGTTCCACGACATGGGCCTGATCGGCGGCCTGCTGCAACCGATCTACAGCGGCATCGAATGTGTGCTGATGTCGCCGCGTTACTTCCTCGAGCGCCCGCGCCGCTGGCTGGAAGCGATCGCCCGCTTCGGCGGCACCGTCAGCGGCGGGCCGGACTTCGCCTACCGCCTGTGTTGCGAGCGGGTCAACGAGGCGGCCATGGAAGGTCTCGACCTGAGCAAATGGCGTGTGGCCTTCTCCGGCTCCGAGCCGATCCGCCCGGACACCCTGGAGCGCTTCGCCGCCTGGTTCGCCCCGGCGCAGTTCGACGCCTCGTCCTTCTACGCCTGCTACGGCCTTGCCGAAGCGACCCTGTTCGTCACCGGTGGCGTGCGCGGCGACGGCATCGGCCAGCTGGAAGTGGACCTCGACGCCCTGGGCGAGAACATCGCCCGTCCGGGCCGCGGCACCTCGCTGATCAACTGCGGCCGCGCCCAGCCCGACCATGAAATCCAGCTGGTCGACCCGTTGAGCGGCGAAAGCCTCGGCCCGGACTGCGTTGGCGAAATCTGGAGCAGCGGCCCCAGCGTCGCCCTCGGCTACTGGCGCAACCCGGAAGCCAGCGCGCGCACCTTCGTCGAAAAGGACGGCCGCACCTGGCTGCGCACCGGCGACCTGGGCTTCCTGCACAACGACGAACTCTTCGTCACCGGCCGCCTCAAGGACATGCTCATCGTCCGTGGCCAGAACCTCTACCCGCAGGACCTGGAACGCTGCGTCGAGGAAGAGGTGGACCTGGTGCGCAAGGGCCGCGTTTCCGCCTTCGCCATCGAGCATCAGGGCCGCGAGGGCATCGGCATCGCCGCCGAAGTCGGGCGCAGCGTGCGCAAGCTGATCTCCGCCGAGGCGCTGGCGAAAGCTATCTCCGCCGCCGTGGCGGAAACCTTCCAGGAAGCGCCGCTGGTGGTGGCGCTGCTGGAGCCGGGCGCGCTGCCCAAGACCTCCAGCGGCAAGCTGCAACGCTCGGCCTGCCGCACCCAGTTGCTCGACGGCAGCTTGCAGGCCTACGCCATCCAGCGCGCCGGCGAGCCGATCAGCGATGGCGCCAGCGCCAAGCCGGTCGCACCACTGTCTGCCGAAGAGCAAGCCATCGCCGCGCTGTGGAGCGAAGTGCTGGAGCTGCCGGCGATCCGCCGCGACGACAACTTCTTCGCCCTGGGCGGCAACTCGATCAAGGCCACCCAGCTGATGGCGCGCCTGCGCGAGCGCCTCGGCCGCGCCGTGGAATTGCGCCTGATGTTCGAAGCGCCGGAGCTCGGCGCCTTCGCCGCAGCACTGGCAGCCCTGCCGACTGCTGAAGTTGAAAGCGTGCCGCAGGTCCCGCGTGACGGCCTGCTGCCGCTGTCGCCGGCCCAGCGCCGCCTGTGGTTCCTCTGGAAGCTGGAGCCGGAAAGCGCCGTCTACCACATTGCCGGGCGCATGAACCTGCGCGGTGAACTGCGCCGCCCGGCCGTGGAGCAAGCCTTCGCCGTGCTGCTGAGCCGCCATGAAACCCTGCGCAGCCGCTTCATCGAACAGGCCGATGGCGAGGTGTCGCTGAGCCTGTCCGATGCTGCTCAAGTGGAGCTGACCGAGAGCGACTTCAGCTCCCTGGGCAACGCCCGCCGCGACATCGCCGCCCGCGAGGACGCCACTGCCTTCGCCGCGCAGCCGTTCGATCTCGCCAACGGCCCGCTGCTGCGCCTGCGCCTGCAGAACCTCGGCGGTGGCCGCCAGGCACTGCTGCTCTGCGTGCACCACATCATCGCCGACGGCTGGTCGCTGAACCTGCTGCTGGACGAATTCGCCGAGTGCTACCGCGCCATCGTCGAACAGCGCGAGCCGGTGCTGCCGGCGCTGCCGCGCCAGTACCTCGACCTCGCCGCCGCCCAGCAGCACAAGCTGGAAGCGGGCGAGGGCGCGCGTCTGCTGGACTGGTGGAGCGAGCGCCTAGGCAACCAGCATTCGCCGTTGGAGCTGCCTTTCACGACGGGAGAGAAAGGCCAGAGCGCCGAGCTGATCGAACGCGAAGTGGACGCCGAGCTGACCGCGAAACTGCGCAGCCTGGCCCAGGCCCACGGCGCGACCCTGCCGATGCTCCTGCTCAGTGCCTACAACCTGCTGCTGCAGCGCTACAGCGGCCAGCACGACCTGCGCATCGGCCTGACCCAGGCCGGCCGCGAGCAGCTCGACAGCGAGCGACTGGTCGGCTTCTTCGTCAACCTTCTGGTGCTGCGCAGCGAGCTGCCCGAAGGCGCCAGCCTGCGCGGCGTGCTCCGCCAACTGCGCGACGACCTCCTGCAAGCCCAGGCGCACCAGGGCCTGCCGTTCGAGCAACTGGTAGAGGCGCTGCAACCCGAACGCGGCCACGGCCGCCATCCACTGTGCCAGGTCGCCTTCGACCACCAGTGGCAGCCGCGCGCCGGCAACGGCCTGCCCGGCGTCAGCGTGGAAGCCCTGGAACAGATCGACCTGGAAACACCCTTCGACCTGGTGCTGCGCGTCCGCGAGGGCGAACAGACCCTGCGGCTGAGCTTCTGCTATGCCCGCGAGCGGTACGCCGCCAACGGCATGCAGCGCCTCGTCGGGCACTTCCTCGACCTGCTGCGCGCCTTGCCGCAGCTCAATGCCGACGCCGTGCTGGACGCCCGTGACTGGCTGCCCGCCAGTGACTGGAGCATCGCCGTGGCCGGTGACGCGCCGGCTTTCGAGGCGCTGAGCGAGACCATCGCCGCCCAGGCCCGCCGCCATCCGGCCAAGGTCGCGCTGCTCGACGAGCAGCGCGAAGTGAATTTCGCCGAGCTGGAGGATCGCTCCAACCGTCTGGCGCAACGCCTGATCCAGCGTGGCATCGGCGCCGAGCGCCGAGTCGCCGTGGCTCTGCCTCGCGGCGTGGACATCCCGCTGGCCCTGCTGGCCGTCATGAAAGCTGGCGGCGCCTACCTGCCGCTGGACATCGACTACCCCGAAGAGCGCCTGGCCTGGCTGATGCAGGACGCCGGCGTCGACCTACTGCTAACCAACGCCGAGCTGGCCGAACGCCTGCCGCTGCCCGTAGGTGTCGAGCGTCTGGTGCTGGAAGAGGCCGACCTCGGCAACGCCCTGGCCGTGCGTCCGCTGGTGCGCATCCAGGCGCAGAACCTCGCGTACCTGATCTACACCTCCGGTTCCACCGGCCAGCCCAAGGGCGTTGCCGTCGCCCACGGCGAGATCGCCGCGCACTGCCGCGCCATCGGCCAGCGCTACGCCATGAGCGAGGCGGACCGCGAGCTGATCTTCATGTCCTTTGCCTTCGATGGCGCCCACGAACGCTGGCTCACCGCGTTGTCCCACGGTGGCAGCCTGCTGATCCGCAATGACGCGCTGTGGACCGCCGAGCAGACCCTGGAACAGCTGCGCCGCCATGCTGTGACGGTCTCCGCCTTCCCGCCGGCCTACCTGCAACAGCTGGCCGAGCAAGCGTTGATCCATGGTCATGCGCCGAGCATGCGCATCTATTGCTTCGGCGGCGATGCGGTGCCGGAAGCGGCCTATCACCTGGCGCACCGGGCGCTCAAACCCGAGCACCTGATCAACGGCTACGGCCCGACCGAAACCGTGGTCACCCCCATGCTGTGGAAAGCCGATGCACGTACCACTTGCGGCGCGGCCTACGCGCCCATCGGCGAAGTGGTCGGCGAACGCAGCCTGTACATCCTCGACGACCGCCTGCAGCCGCTGCCGCGCGGTGTGGCCGGCGAGCTGTACATCGGCGGCCACGGCCTCGCCCGTGGTTACCACCAGCGCGCCGGCATGACTGCCGAACGCTTCGTGGCCGACCCTTATGCCGACGGCCTCCGCCTGTACCGCAGCGGCGACCGCGTGCGCTGGCGCGAAGACGGTGCGCTGGACTACCTCGGCCGCGTCGACCAGCAGGTGAAGATTCGCGGCTTCCGCATCGAGCCGGGCGAGATTGAAGCCCGCCTGCGCGCGCTGCCCGGCGTGCGCGAAGCGGCGGTGATCGCCCGTGACAGCGAACGCGGCAAGCGCCTGCTGGGTTATGTCTGTGGTGACAGCCTCGCCGAAGATGCGCTGAAAGCCGCCCTGCGCGCACAGCTGCCGGACTACATGGTGCCGTCGCGCATCCTCGTGCTGGAGCAGATGCCGCTCAACGCCAACGGCAAGATCGACCGCAAGGCGCTGCCCGAACCGCAGGAAGCCGCCAGCACCACCGAAGCCCCGCGCGACGGCCTGGAAAGCCGCGTCGCCGCCGTCTGGTCGGAAGTGCTCGGCGTGCCGGCGGTGGGCCGCGAGGATGACTTCTTCGAGCTGGGCGGCCACTCGCTGCTGGCCACCCAGGTCATCTCCCGTCTGCGCCGTGACCTCGGTTGCGAAGTGCCGCTGCGCGACCTGTTCGAAGCCAGCCGCCTGGACGAATTTGCCGATCGCCTGAAGGCCTTGGCGCCCAGCGCTCGCCCGGCACTGCGGGCCGTGGCCCGCGACGGCGACCTGCCGCTGTCCGCCGCCCAGAGCCGCCTGTGGTTCTTCTGGCAGATGGAGCCGACCAGCGCCGCCTACAACGTGCCGGGTGCGCTGCGCCTGCGCGGCCAGCTCGACGAGTCTGCGCTGCGCCGTGCCTTCGATGCCCTGGTGGCGCGCCACGAAACCCTGCGCACCACCTTCGATGAGGTGGACGGCCAGGCCTTCCAGCACATTCAGCCGGCGCAGCCCCTGGGCCTCGCGCGGGTCGATCTGTCCGCTGAAAAAGAGGCCGAAAGTGCCGCCCGCCAGTTGGCCGAGGAAGAAGCACAGCGTCCGTTCGACCTGCGCAACGGCCCGCTGCTGCGCCTGTCCCTGCTCAAGCTGGCCGACGCCGACCATGTGCTGTTGCTGACGATGCACCACATCGTCTCCGATGGCTGGTCGATCCGCGTGCTGGTGGACGAGTTCAGCCGCCTCTACAGCGCCTTCGCCGCGGGCGAGGAACTGCAACTGCCGGAGCTGCCGGTGCAATACGCCGACTACGCCCAGTGGCAGCGCGAGCTGCTGGCGGGCGAGGAGGGCCAGCGTCAGCTGAGCTGGTGGACCGAGCAACTGAGCCTCGAGACGCCCGTGCTGGAACTGGCCGCCGACCGCCCGCGCCCGGCGGTGCAGAGCTACCGTGGCGGCAGCCTCGGCTTCAGCCTGGACGCCGGTCTCGGCAGCCGCCTCAAGCAACTGGCGCGCGAGCAGGACGTCACCCTGTTCATGCTGCTGCTCGGTGCCTACGCCGTGCTGATGCAGCGCTACAGCGGCCAGAGTGACCTACGCGTTGCGGTGCCCATCGCCAACCGCCAGCAGCTGGAAACCGAGGGGCTGATCGGCTTCTTCGTCAACACCCAGGTCATGCCCTGCGCGCTGGCCGACGAGGAATCCTTCGCCGCGCTGCTGGCCCGCCTCAAGCCGCTGGCCCTGGGCGCCCAGGCGCACCAGGACCTGCCGTTCGAACAACTGGTGGAAGCCTTGCAGCCCGAACGCAGCCTGGCCTACAACCCGCTGGTGCAGGTGAAGTTCAACTTCGGCTTCGACGTCAGCCGCCTGCCCGATGCCGGCGCGCTGAAGCTGGAACTGTTCAGCGAGGAACAGTACGGCGCGCGCTTCGACCTCGCCCTGGACATGGCCGAGGCGCTGGACGCCAGCGGCCAGCCGGGCGACGAGCTGCGCGGCAGCTTCGTCTATGCCCGCGACCTGTTCGACGAAGACAGCGTCGCCGCCATCGCCGGCCAGTTCGAAGCGCTGCTGCGCCAGCTGTGCGCCGAACCGCAGCGCGCCCTTGGCGAACTGCCGCGCCCGGTGGCATCGCGCCGTCGCGGTGAGACCCGGCAATGGCCGCAATCCGACGTACTCGGCCTGTTTGCCGCGCAAGTCGCCGCGCAGCCGGACGCCATCGCCGTGCAGGACGACAGCATCCGCTACAGCTACGCCGAGCTGGACCAGCGCAGCAACCGCCTGGCCAACGCGCTGATCGCCAGCGGCGTGGAGCAGGGCGAGTGCATCGCCCTCTGCCAGGAGCGCAGCGCGCAGTGGGTGCTCTTGCTGCTGGGCGTGCTCAAGGCCGGCGCCACCTATGTGCCGCTGGACCCGGCGCAACCGGCCGAGCGTCTGCGCCAGTTGCTCGCCGACAACCGCATTGGCCGCGTGCTGGTGAGTGATGCCGCGCTGCTGGCGACCTTCGGCGACGCCGCCACGCTGATCCCGGCCGGTGGCCCGGAGCAGGATAGCGCTGCCGCGCCTGCGCGGAGCATCGACCCGCAGCAGGCTGCCTATGTGATCTTCACCTCCGGCTCCACCGGCCAACCCAAGGGCGTGCGCGTCAGCCACGCGGCGCTCGCCAACTATGTGCAGGCCGTGCTCGAACGCCTGCAACTGGACCAGGGCCGCGCCCGGGGCCTGGGCATGGCGATGGTCTCCTCGGTGGCTGCCGACCTCGGCCACACCACGCTGTTCGGCGCGCTGTGCGGCGGCGGTCGCCTGCACCTGGCGGATGCCCAGGCCGTGGCCGATGCCGAGCGTTTTGCCGCGTTCATGCAGGACGTGGACGTACTGAAGATCGTCCCCAGCCATCTCGCCGGCCTGCTGGCCGCCGCGCCCAACGCTGCCGCCGTGCTGCCGCGGCGTTTGCTGGTGGTGGGCGGTGAAGCCTGCGACCGCGCGCTGCTGCAGCCGATCCGCGAGCTTTCGCCGAAGCTGCGCGTCGTCAACCACTACGGCCCCAGCGAATCCACCGTGGGCGTGCTGACCCACGAATGGTCGCTGCTGGACGACCTGCCGGCAGGCAGCCTGCCCATCGGTACGCCGCTGGCCAACAGTGCCATTCGCGTGCTTGACGAGAACGGCCGCGACCTGCTGCCGGGCGTGCCCGGCGAGCTGTACATCGGCGGCGCGGGCCTGGCGCTGGGTTACCTCGGCCAGCCGGAGATGACCGCCGAGCGCTTCGTGGCGATTGAGGGCGAGCGCCTGTACCGCAGTGGCGACCGCGTGCGGCTGAGCCGTCGCGGCGTCGTGGAATTCCTCGGCCGCGTCGATGACCAGGTGAAGATCCGTGGTTACCGCGTCGAGCCGGGTGAACTGGCGCAAGCGCTCAAGCGCCTGCCCGGCGTGCGCGATGCCGTGGCGTTGGCCGAGCGTGACAACGACGGCCCGATGAGATTGCTGGCCTGGGTCGTGACTGAGGGGCAGAGCGTGGAAAGCCTGCGCGAAGCCCTGGCCGCTGCCGTTCCGGAATACCTGCTGCCAGCCCGGCTGATGCTGCTGGAACGCCTGCCGCTGAACGCTAACGGCAAGGTCGACCGCAAGGCGCTGCCGCGTGCCGAGGTGGTCGCCAAGGCCGTCGATAACGCGCCGCTGAGCGAGCTGGAACAGCGCATCGCCGCTATCTGGCAGGCAGTGCTGAAAGTCGAGCGCGTTGGCGCCGAAGACAACTTCTTCGAGCTGGGCGGCGACTCCATCCTCAGCCTGCAGATCATCGCGCGCATCCGCAAACTCGGCTACAAGCTCAGCCCGAAACAGCTGTTCGAGCGGCAGAGCGTCCGCCAACTGGCGCAGTGGCTGGAAAGCCGCGCTCCGGCTGCCCCGGCAGCACCCGCGGCGGTTGCTGCTGTCAGCGCTGAGGTGGCCCTGTCGCCGGTACAGGCGCGCTTCTTCGAGCGCGTGCCGAGCGCCCAGCGTCACCACTGGAACCAGGCTTTGCTGCTGCAACCGCGTGAAGCGCTGGACGGCGACGTGCTCGCCCGCGCGCTGCACTGGCTGGTCGGCCAGCACGACGCGCTGCGCCTGCGCTTCGACGGCAACCGCCAGCGTTACGCCGAACACGGCCCGCTGGATATGACGCTGCTGTGGCGCCGCCGCGCCGCTGACGCCCGCACCCTGGAACGCCTGTGCGATGACGCCCAGGCCAGCCTGGATATCGCCAATGGCCCGCTGCTGCGCGCCATGCAGGTCGGCCTGGAGGATGGCAGCGAGCGCCTGCTGCTGGTGATCCATCACCTGGCGGTGGATGGCGTTTCCTGGCGCATCCTGCTGGAGGACCTGCAATATGCCTACCGCGAACTACGCGCCGGCCGCACGCCTGCCGCATTACCGCGCAGCGACAGCTACCAGGCCTGGAGCGCCCGCCAGCAGGCGGCTGCCAATGGCGCTGCGGCTGAGCTTGGCTACTGGCAGGCCGAACTGCGCGATGCGCCGCGTCTGACCCGCGCCCGCAGCGGCGCCTCGGCCACCTGGAAGGAAGCCGCCAACGCGCGCTTCAGCCTCGACGCCGAGACCACCCGCCAACTGCTCGGCCCGGCACTGAAAGCGCAGCGCCTGCAGATCAACGACCTGCTGCTGACCGCGCTGGCCCGCGCCCTCTGCGCCTGGACCGGTGAAAGCTCTGCGCTGGTGGAGATGGAAGGCCACGGCCGCGACGTCTTCGAGGGCGAAGCTGCTCTGGACCTGAGCCGTTCCGTGGGCTGGTTCACCGCGCTCTATCCCGTACGCCTGCAGACCGGTGGCGAGCCGGGTGCGGACCTGCGCGCCACCCGTGAGCACCTGCGCGAACTGCCGCGTGCCGGTATCGGCTACGGCCAGCTGCGCTACCTCAGCCAGCACGCCGCCAGCCTGCGAGACCTGGCGGCGCCGCAGGTGACCTTCAACTACCTCGGCCAGCTCGACCAGGCCTTCGCCGACGCCGATTTCCTGCCGGCCTTCGAAGGCGTGGGCCGCAGCCAGCCGCTGAACGCTGCGCTGGGTAACGCGCTGGTCTACGCCGGCCGCGTGCTCGGCGGCGAACTGAGCCTGGAGGTCACCTACAGCAGCGCCATGTTCGATGCAGCAGACATCGATGAGCTGCAAGCGCTGCTGCGCGCCGAGCTGCAAGCACTGGTTGCTTACTGCCTGAGCCATCCCTACAAGCTCGGCGCAAATGACCTGCCGCTGCTCGATCTCGACCAGCAACAGCTCGACGCACTGCCGTTGCCGGCCGGGGTGGAAGACCTCTATCCGCTGTCGCCGATGCAACAGGGCATGCTGTTCCACGCCCTCGACGTGCCGGGCTCCTCGCTCTACGTCAACCAACTGCGCGTCGATCTGGAGGGTCTCGACGAGGCTCGTTTCCTCGATGCCTGGCGCGCGGTCATCGCCCGCCATGCCAGCCTGCGCACCGGCTTCCTCGCCAGTGCCGACACCGCGCCGCTGCAGTTCGTCCTGCGCGACGTGCAGTTGCCGGTGCAGTCCTTCGACTGGCGCGACCAGCAGGTCAGCGCACAGCAACTTGAAAAGGTCGCTGACGCCCAGCGCAACCTCGGCTTCGACCTGGCCAAACCGCCGCTGCAACGCCTGGCGCTGGTACGCCTGGGCGAGCGCCGCTACCACCTGATCTGGACCTGCCACCACCTGCTGCTGGACGGCTGGAGCAGCGCGCGGCTGATCGGCGAAGTGCTCGCGCTCTACCGGGGCGAAGCACTGCCGGCGCCGGCGGCGCAGTACGGCGACTACATCGGCTGGCTGCACGCCCAGGACGGCGCGGCGGGCGAGGGCTTCTGGCGCGAGCGGCTGAAGGGCTTCGACGAGCCGACCCTGCTGGCCACCGCCTGCAACGCCGGTTTCCGCGAGGAGCCGCTGCGCGAGCTGCACAGCCGCCTCGACAGCGCGCCGCTGCAACGCTTTGCCCAGGCCCAGCGCATTACCCTCAACACCCTGGTGCAGGGCGCCTGGGCGCTGCTGCTGCAACGCTACTGCGGCCAGCGCAGCGTGACCTTCGGCGCCACCGTGGCAGGGCGCCCGGCCACGCTGCCGGGGGCGGAAGAGAGCCTCGGCCTGTTCATCAACACCCTGCCGATCCTGCAAAGCCCGGATGACGCCCAGCGCGTGGGCGACTGGCTGCGCGAGCTGCAGGCCTTCAACCTCGACGTGCGCGAGTTCGAGCACACGCCGCTGTACGACATCCAGCGCTGGGCCGGCCGTGGCGGGCAGGCGCTGTTCGACAGCATCATCGTGTTCGAGAACTTCCCCATGGATGCGGCGCTGTCCTCGTCCAGCGAGGACGACCTGCGCATCCTCGGCCACCACCCGGTGGACGGTACCAACTACGCCCTGGCCCTGGTAGCCAGCGCCGGCGAACAGCTGGACGTGCGCTACACCTACCGCGCCGACCGCTTGAGCGCGAGCCAGATCGAGCAGCTGCGCGGGCACTTCGAGCACCTGCTGCTGGCCCTGGTGGAAGATGCCGAGCGCCCGTTGGGCCGGGTCAGCCAACTGGCCGACGCCGAGCGCAACGAACTGCTGCAGCGCTTCAACGACACCGAGGCGAAATTCCCCGTCGACGTGCAACTGCAGGAGCTGATCGAGCGGCAGGTCGCCGCGACCCCGGAGGCGCTGGCCGTACAATTCGGTGATGAGCGCCTGAGCTACGCCCAGCTCAATGCCCGTGCCAACCAGCTCGCGCACTGGTTGCGTGGCCAGGGCGTCGGCCCGGACGTACTGGTCGGTGTGGCCGCCGAGCGTTCGGTGGAACTGGTGGTGGCCCTGCTGGGCATCGTCAAGGCCGGCGGCGCCTACGTGCCGATGGACCCGGACTACCCGCAGGAACGCCTGCAGCACATGCTGGCCGATAGCGGCGTGAGCCTGCTGCTGACCCAGCAGCACCTGCTGGATCGCCTGCCGGCGAGCACTGCTGAGCTGATCTGCCTGGACAGCCAGTGGGGCGAGATCGCCACGGCCGCCGAGCAGAACCCGACCAGCGCCGGCAGCCCGCAGAACCTGGCGTACCTGATCTACACCTCCGGCTCCACCGGCAAGCCCAAGGGCGCCGGCAACAGCCATCGCGCGCTGGTCAATCGCCTGAACTGGATGCAGAAGGCCTACGCGCTGGACGCCTCCGATCGCGTGCTGCAGAAGACCCCGTTCAGCTTCGACGTGTCGGTGTGGGAGTTCTTCTGGCCGCTGCTGACCGGCGCCGCCCTGGTGGTCGCCGCGCCCGGCGCGCATCGCGATCCGCTGGCGCTGCGTCAGGTGATCGAGGCGGGGCAGGTCACCACGCTGCACTTCGTGCCGTCGATGCTGCAGGCCTTCGTCGCCTCCGGTGAACTGGAGCGCTGCCCGTCGCTGCTGCAGGTGATGTGCTCCGGCGAGGCGCTGCCCTATGAGCTGCAACAGCAGTTCCGCCAGCGCAGCAGTGCGAAGCTGCACAACCTCTACGGCCCGACCGAAGCGGCGATCGACGTCAGCTTCTGGGCCTGTGACGAGGACAACGCGCGGCAGGTCGTGCCCATCGGCCGGCCCATCGACAACCTGCGCCTGGTGCTGCTGGACGAGCGCCTGGAACCGGTGCCGCAAGGCGTGGCCGGCGAGCTGTACATCGGCGGCGTGGGCCTGGCGCGCGGTTACCACGCGCGTCCCGGCCTGACTGCCGAGCGTTTCATTGCCGACCCGTTCGGCGGTGGAGAACGCCTGTACCGTACCGGCGATCTGGCTCGCCAGCGCGAAGACGGCGCCATCGAATACCTCGGCCGTCTCGATCACCAGGTGAAGATTCGCGGCCTGCGTATCGAACTGGGCGAAATCGAGGCGCGCCTGCAGGCCCATCCGCAGGTCAGCGAAGCGGTGGTGGTGGCGAAGGACGGCGTGCTGCTGGCCTACGTGGTCGCCAGCGCCGAGCCCGAAGCCCTGCGTCAGGCGCTGCAAGGCGAATTGCCGGACTACATGGTGCCGTCGCGAATCATCGCCCTCGACGCCATGCCGCTGTCGCCCAACGGCAAGCTTGACCGCAGGGCCCTGCCGGACCCGCAGCTGGGCGACAGCCTGCGCGAGTACATGGCGCCGCTCAGCGACCTGGAAGTCGAACTGGCCGGTATCTGGCAGCACGTGCTGCAGGTGGACCGCGTCGGCCTGCACGACGACTTCTTCGAACTGGGCGGCCATTCGCTGCTGCTCACCCAGGTCGGCCTGACCCTGCGTCAGCGCCTGGGCCTGGAACTGCCGCTGCACCGCCTGTTCGAGCTGAGCAATATCGAGGCGCTGGCCGCCTGGATCGAAGCCCAGCGGGCAGGCGCCGCCAGCGCGGAAGAGGAACTGGACCTGATGGACGAACTGCTCGGCGAGCTGGAGAACCTGTAATGAGTCAACCGATGGACGCCCAGCTGAAACAGGTCGCGGAGCGCCTTGGCGCGCTGCCCGAGGACAAGCAGATCGTCTTCCTGCGTCAGCTGCGCGAGAAAGGCGTGAGCCTGTCGCGACTGCCGATCCTGCGCGAGGGGCGCGAGCACGCGCCGCTCTCGGCAGCCCAGGCGCGCCTGTGGTTCCTCTGGCAGATGGAGCCGCACAGCGCGGCCTACAACATTCCCGCTGCCGTGCGCCTGCGCGGTGTGCTGGACGAGGGTGCGCTGCAGCGGGCCTTCGCCGCGCTGATCGCGCGCCATGAAAGCCTGCGGACGGTCTTCCGCACGGTCAACGTTTCGGCGGATAACGCTGGCGCGTTATGCGCCCTACAGGAGCCGGCTGGCGAGGGCTCTGGTAGGGCGAATGACGCGCAGCGTCATCCGCCGCAAGGTGGGCCGGATGTGGCAGCAGAAGGCGAGGTGATGCAGTGCATCCTGCCGCCGGGGCCGGCGCATCTGGAGGCCAGGGATTTCGGCAGCAAAGCCGAGGCGCGGCAATGGCTCAACGCATGCGCCCAGCGCTCCTTCGACCTCGCCGTTGGCCCGCTGCTGCGCCTGCACCTGGCGCGCCTGCCGGGCGAGGCGCTGCTGCTGGTGAACCTGCACCACATCATTGCCGACGGCTGGTCCATCGGCGTGCTGATCGACGAGTTCGCTGCTCTCTACAGCGCCGAGGTGCTAGGCACCCAGGCCCAGCTGGAAACCTTGCCGATCCATTACAGCGACATGGCGCGCTGGCAGCGCCTGTGGCTGTCGGCCGGCGAGGGCGAGCGGCAGCTGGCCTACTGGAAGGAACAGCTGGGCGACGAATCCCTGCTGCTGACCCTGCCGGGCGACCGGCCGCGCCCGCTGGTGCAGAGCTACCGCGGCGCGACGCTGGACTTCGAGCTGCCCCGTGCGCTCAGCGATTCCCTGCGCGAACTGGCGCGCGGGCAGGGCGCCACGCTGTTCATGCTGATCCTCGCGGCCTACCAGCTGCTGCTGTCGCGCTACAGCGGCCAGCGCGAGCTGCGCGTGGGCGTGCCCATCGCCGGCCGTGGCCGTGCCGAAAGCGAAAGGCTGATCGGCTTCTTCGTGAATACCCAGGTACTGTCGGCGCGCATCGACGGCGACGAATCCTTCAACGCCTTCCTTGCCCGTACCCGCGAAGCAGTGTTGGGTGCCCAGGCCAACCCGGACCTGCCGTTCGAGCAACTGGTAGATGCCCTGCAGCCCGAACGCAGCCTGAGCTACAACCCACTGTTCCAGGTGGCCTGCAACCACCAGCCGAGCCGCCGCGATGCCCTGCGCGAGCTGCCCGGCGGCCTGCAACTGGAAAGCCTGGAGCTGGACAGCGGCATCGCCAAGTTCGACCTGACCCTGAACACCGAGGAAAGCCGCGACGGCCAGGTGCGCGGGCAGTTCATGTACGCCACCGACCAGTTCGACGCAGCGACCATCCAGCGCCTGAGCGGGCACTTCCTCAACCTGCTGCAGGCCCTGGTGCGCGAGCCGCAATGCCCGGTGGCGCGCCTGCAACTGCTGGATGGCAGCGAACGCGAACAACTGCTCTACGGCTGGAACGCCACCGCGATGGACTACCCGAGCGATGCCTGCCTGCATCAGTTGATCGAGCAGCAGGTGCAGCGCTCGCCCGCTGAGGTGGCGCTTACCGACGGCCAGCGCAGCTTCAGCTACGCCGAGCTGAACAGCCGCGCCAACCGCCTCGCGCATTGGCTGCGCGAGCAGGGTGTCGGCCCGGACAGCCGTGTCGGCGTCGCGCTGGAACGCTCGGTGGAGCTGCCGGTGGCGCTGCTGGCGGTGCTCAAGGCCGGCGGCACCTATGTGCCGCTGGACCCGGAGTTCCCCGCCGAACGCCTGGCGCACATGCTCGAAGACGGCGGCGTGCGTCTGCTGCTGACCCAGCAGCACCTGCTCGGTGAACTGCCGCAGACGGGCGCCCGCGCGTTCTGCCTGGACCGCGACTGGGCGCAGCTGGATGGCTACGCCGACAACGATCTGGCAAACCTCGCCAAGCCGGATGATCTGGCCTACGTCATCTATACCTCTGGCTCCACCGGCAAGCCCAAGGGCGTCGCCGTTCGCCACGGCGGGGTGGTCAACTTCATGCTGAGCATGGCCCGTGAGCCGGGCCTGAACGCGCAGGACCGTGTGCTTGCGCTCACCTCGCTGTCCTTCGATATCTCCGCGCTGGAGCTGTACCTGCCGCTGCTGGTCGGCGGCCGTGTGGTGCTGGTCGACCGCGACGTCGCGCGCGACCCGTCGCGCCTGCTCGGCGTGGCGCTGGAGCAGGGCGTGACAGTTATCCAGGCCACCCCGAGCACCTGGACGCTGCTCAGTGGCCACGAGGACTTCCCGCGCCTGACCGGCTGCCGTTTCTTCTGCGGCGGCGAAGCGTTGTCTGCCGAGCTGGCGGACAAGCTCACCGCACAAACAGAAGCGCTGTGGAACCTCTACGGACCCACCGAAACCACCATCTGGTCGGCGGCCTGGAAGATCGACAAGGGCGCCCGCGCGCTGCTCGGCAAGCCCATCGCCAACACCCAGCTGTACATCCTCGATGGCGAGCTGCAACCCGCCCCCATCGGCGTGGCGGGCGAGCTGTACATCGCCGGCGACGGCCTGGCGCGCGGCTACCACGGGCGCCCGGAACTGACCTGCGAGCGTTTCGTCGCCGATCCCTACGGTAGGGAATCCGGCGCGCGCATGTACCGCACCGGCGACCTCGCGCGCTGGCGCGCCGACGGCGTGCTGGAATACCTCGGCCGTATCGATCACCAGGTAAAGATCCGCGGCTTCCGCATCGAGCTGGGCGAGATCGAATCGCGCCTGCTCGGCCAGCCCGGTGTGCGCGAGGCGGTGGTGATCGCCCGCGATGCCGGGCAAGTGAAGCAACTGGTGGGTTATGTCACCGGCCAGATCGACAGCGACCTGCGTGCCGCCTTGCTGGAAGAACTGCCGGACTACATGGTCCCCGCGCAGATCGTACAGCTCGAGCGCATGCCGCTGACCCCCAACGGCAAGCTCGACCGCAAGGCGCTGCCGGAGCCGGACTTCAGCCTGTTGCAGAAGACCTACCGCGCGCCGGAGAACGAGCGCGAGCAGACCCTGGCGGTCATCTGGCGCGCCGTGCTCGGCCTTGAGCGCGTAGGGCTGGACGACAACTTCTTCGAGCTGGGCGGCGACTCCATCGTCTCCATCCAGGTGGTCAGCCGCGCTCGCGCCGCCGGCCTGCAGCTGAGCCCGAAGGACCTGTTCCAGCACCAGACATTGCAGGCGCTGGCCCGCGTGGCCGGTGATGTCGTAGCGCCCGATGCGCCGGTTGCCATCGCCGCTTTCGAGGCGCCGGACGCCGCACAGCTGGCCGCCCTCGGCCTGAACCCCGAGCAGATCGAAGACCTCTATCCGCTGTCGCCGATGCAGCAGGGCATGCTGTTCCACGGTATGGATGGCAGCGAGGGTGGCGTCTACGTCAACCAGCTGCGCGTGGAGGTGCAGGACCTGGACGTGGAGCGCTTCCGCGCCGCCTGGCAGGCCGCGCTGGATGCCCACGACAACCTGCGGGCCGGCGTGCATTGGCATGCTGTTGGGACAGCCAACGGACAGCCGGTGCAGGCCGTGCACAAGCACGTCGAGCTGCCGCTGGAAGTGCTCGACTGGCGCGGTCGCGAGGACATGGACGCGGCGCTGGACCAACTGGCCGCCGCCGAACGCAGCCGCAGCTTCGACCTGGAGCGCCCGCCGCTGCTGCGCCTGGTGCTGGTGCGCAGCGCCGAGGCCAGCCACCAGCTGGTTTACACCCACCACCACATCCTGCTCGACGGCTGGAGCAACGCCCAGCTGTTCGCCGAGGCACTGCGTCGCTACAACGGCGAGAGCATCGCCGAGCAGGGCCGCTACCGCGACTACATCCACTGGCTACAGGTGCAGGACCAGCAACAGGCGCAGGACTTCTGGAGCGCGCACCTGCACGGATTCGCCCAGCCCACCGTGCTCGCCGACAGCCTGGCGCGCCCGGCCGAAGGCAGCGGCCACGGCCTGGAATACAGCCGCTACGACGTGGCGGCCACCGAGCGCCTGAAGGCCTTCGCCCGCAGCCAGCGGGTAACCCTGAACACCCTGGTGCAGGCGGCGTGGATCCTTCTGCTGCAACGCTACACCGGTCAGCAGCGCGTGGCCTTCGGTGCCACCGTCGCCGGGCGTCCTGCGCAACTGGTCGGCGCCGACAGCCTGCTGGGCCTGTTCATCAACACGCTGCCCATCGTCCAGGCGCCGTCCGAGCATGCCGATCTCGGCGACTGGCTGCGCGAGCTGCAGGCCTACAACCTGGACGTGCGCGAGTTCGAGCACACGCCGCTGTACGACATCCAGCGCTGGGCCGGTCAGGCCGGGCAGGCGCTGTTCGACAGCATCATCGTGTTCGAGAACTATCCGGTCGACGAGGTGCTGCGCAGCGCCCAGGGGCCGCGCTTCGGCGAGCTGAAGTCGAAGGACGAGACCAGCATCCCCATGGACCTTGCCGTGCGCGTCGGCGAGCGCCTGGAGATCGAGTACCAGTACCTGCGTGCGCACTTCAGCGCAGCCGCCGTAACGCGCCTGCGCGGCAATATGGAACAGGTGCTGGAGAGCCTGCTGCACGGCGCCGGCAAGCGCGTCGGCGAGCTGCAATGCCTGTCCGCCAGTGACCGTGCGGCCCTGGCCGCCTGCCGTGGCCCGCACCAGTCGCTGCGGCCGGCCCAGCCGGTACACCTGGCGATTGCCCGCCAGGCTGCGCTGCGTGGCGATGAGGTAGCGCTGATCTGCGGCGACGAGGAAGTCGACTACGCGGCGCTGGAACGCGACTCCAATCGCCTGGCCCATCGCCTGATGGCGCTGGGTGTCGGCCCGGAAGTCCGGGTCGGCGTGGCCCTGCCGCGCAGCGTGCGCATTCCGTTGGCGCTGCTGGCGGTGCTCAAGGCTGGCGGTGCTTACGTGCCGCTGGACGCCGAGTACCCGCGCGAGCGCCTGGAGTTCCAGATGAGTGACGCCGGTATCGCACTGCTGATCACCGACAGCCGCCTGCGCGAGCGCCTGCCGCTGCCGGTGGGCGTGACCTGCCTGGAGCTCGACAGCCTCGACCTCACCGGCGAAGACAGTGACCTGCCGGTGGTGGCCCTGGAGCCGGAAAACCTCGCCTACCTGATCTACACCTCCGGCTCCACCGGCAAGCCCAAGGGCGTTGCGGTCAGCCATGGCCCGCTGGCCATGCACTGTGCGGCCATCGGCGAGCTGTACCGGATGGATGCGGCGACCCGCGAACTGCATTTCATGTCGTTCGCCTTCGACGGCGCCCATGAACGCTGGCTGACCACCCTGGTACACGGCGGCAGCCTGGTGCTGCGCGGCGATGAGCTGTGGACGCCCGAGCAGACCTACCGCGTCCTGCACGACAAACAAGTGAGCGTGGCGGCCTTCCCGCCGGTGTACCTGCAGCAACTGGCCGAGCACGCGCTGCGTGACGGCAACCCGCCGCCTGTGCGCATCTACTGCTTTGGCGGCGACGCAGTGCCCAACGCCAGCTTCGAACTGGCCAAGCGCGCGCTGCGGGCCGAACACCTGATCAACGGCTACGGCCCCACGGAAACCGTGGTCACGCCGCTGCTGTGGAAGGCTGACCGCGCCACCTCCTGCGATGCCGCCTATGCGCCCATCGGCAAGGGCGTCGGCGCGCGCAAGCTGTACATCCTCGATGAGCAGCTGCGCCAGGTGCCGCTGGGTGTGGCCGGTGAGCTGTACATCGGCGGCGACGGCCTGGCGCGTGGTTACCACCAGCGCGCCGGGCTGACGGCCGAGCGCTTCGTTGCCGACCCATTCGATGCAGCGGGTGGCCGCCTGTACCGCAGCGGCGACCTGGTGCGCGGCCGTGCCGATGGCGTGATCGACTACGTCGGGCGCATCGACCATCAGGTGAAGATTCGCGGCTTCCGCATCGAGCTGGGCGAGATCGAGGCGCGCCTGCAGGATCACCCGCAGGTCAGCGAGGCGCTGGTAGTGGCCCGCGACGGCATCAGCGGCAAGCAGCTGGTCGGCTATGTGGTCGGTGCAGCGGAAGGCGATACGCTGCGCAACTTCCTCCGCGAGCAGGTGCCGGACTACATGGTGCCCGCGCAGATCCTCCGGCTAGAGCGCTTCCCGCTGTCGCCCAACGGCAAGATCGACCGCAAGGCGCTGCCCGAACCGACCTGGCAGGGCGAGGCCTACGAGGCACCGCGCAACGAGCGCGAGCGTGCCCTGGCGATCATCTGGCAGGACGTGCTGCAAGTGGAGCGCGTCGGCATCCGCGACAACTTCTTCGACCTGGGCGGCGACTCCATCCTCAGCCTGCAGATCGTCTCCCGCGCGCGCCAGGCGCTGGGCGAGGGCGTGGAAATCCGCCTGCGCGACCTGCTGCAGTACCAGACCATCGCCGGCCTGCTGGAGCGCGCCGAGAGCGTCGCCGAGGCAGCGCCAACAGTGTCTGTGGCGGTGGCCGACGATGGCGAATCCTTCGGCCTGGTGCCGATCCAGCAATGGATGTTCGAGCAGCAGCTGGAGGAGCCGAACCACTTCAACCAGGCGGTGCTGCTGGAGTGCCGCCAGCGCCTCGACGCCGAGGCGCTGGAAGCGGCGCTGCAAGGCCTGCTGGCCGAGCATGGCAGCCTGCGCCTGTCGTTCGCCCGTGGGGCTGACGGCCTGTGGCGCCAGCGCTATCGCGAGGCCAGCGAGATCACCGGTGCGCTGCTCTGGCAGCGGCAGGCGGCGAATGCCGAGGAGGCGCTGCTGATCGCCAACCAGGCGCAGCGCAGCCTGGACCTGAGCGACGGCCGGCTGCTGCGCGGCGTGCTGACCGACATGGCCGACGGCACCCAGCGCCTGCTGCTGGTGATCCACCACCTGGGCGTGGACGGCGTGTCCTGGCGCATTCTGCTGGAAGAGCTGCAGCAGCGTTACGTTGCGCAGCTCTCTGGCGAGGCGGCGCCGCGCTTCGAACGCACCAGCGCCTACCGCGCCTGGGCCGAGGGTCTGCGCGACTACGCCGACAGCCAACTGGCGCAAGGCGACCTGCCGTACTGGCTGGAGCAGACCGAACCCGCCGGCCTCGGCGAGCCGCAACGCGACAACCCGCGCGGCGCCGAGCGCATGACGCACCTGGAGCAGCTGTTCCTGCGCCTGGACCGCCAGCAGACCCAGCGCCTGCTGAAGGTGGCGCCCGAGGCCTATCGCACGCAGATCAACGACCTGCTGCTGACTGCTCTTGGGCGCACGCTTTGCCAATGGTGCGACAGTGACTCGGTGCTGATCGGCCTGGAAGGCCACGGCCGCGAGGACATCCTCGACGAGGTGGACCACAGCCGCACCCTGGGCTGGTTCACCAGCCTGTTCCCGCTGCGTCTGACGCCGGGGCAGGGCGACTACGCCCAGGCCATCCCGGCGATCCGCCAGCAACTGCGCGCGGTGCCGGACAAGGGCATCGGCTACGGCGCCCTGCGCTATCTGGGCGACAGCGCGCTGCGCCGCCAGCTCGCCGCCCGCGCCGAGCCGCGCGTGACCTTCAACTACCTCGGCCAGTTCGACCAGAGCTTCGACGACAAGGCACTGTTCGTGCCGCTGCAGGAAAAGCCCGGCGACACCTACGCCGCCAGCACGCCGATGAACAACTGGCTGGAGATCGTCGGCCAGGTCTATGACGGCGAGCTGACCCTGCGCTGCATGTTCAGCCGCCGGGTGTTCCGCCCGTCGCGCATCGAGGTGCTGATGGCGCAGTTGCGCACGGAACTGGAAGGGGTGATCGGCCATTGCTGCGCCCAGGTGGAAAGCGGCGCGCGCCAGGAGCAAGCCACGGTATGAACGCAATGATGAAAGAGGTCGGCATGCTGCACCCGGAGATTTCCGCCTTTCTGGACATGGTCGACGAGGGGCGTCGCGCTGGCCGGCCGGCGCTGCACGAACTGCCGGTGGAGCAGGCGCGACAGGACTTCGAGGCTTCCTCGGAGTCACTCAAGGCCGGCGCACCGTCGATGCCGGTGGAAGACCTGCTGATCCCGGTGCGGGAGAGCCGCCAACTGCCGGTACGTCTGTACCGGCCAGTGGGAGCTGGTGACGCGGCGATCCTGTATTTCCACGGTGGCGGCTACACGGTCGGCAGCCTGGATTCCCATGACGGGCTGTGCCGGTGGCTGGCGAAGCACTGCGATTGCGCGGTGATTTCGGTGGGTTACCGATTGGCGCCGGAGGCACCGTTCCCAGCTGCGACCCATGACGCCCGTGATGCCTGGAACTGGTTGCTGGAGTCCGCCGCCAACCTCGGCCTGAACCCGCGCCGCCTTGCCGTTGGCGGCGACAGCGCGGGTGCCACGCTGGCCACGGTGCTCTGCGCCGAGCTGGCGGGCGAGGGCGCCGAGCAGCCCTGTGCCCAGCTGCTGTTCTATCCGGCAGCGGACGCCAGCACGCGTACTGAATCGGAGGAACTGTTTGCCGAGGGCTATCTGCTGGAGACGGCCAGCCTGGACTGGTTCTACCAGCAGTACGTGCCTGACGTTACGCAGCGCAGTGATTGGCGCTGCTCGCCGGTCCATGCCGGTGTGGCGCTGCAGGGCAGTGCGCCGGTATTGCTGTTCGCGGCCGAGTTCGATCCGTTGCTGGACGAAGGCCTGGCCTACGCTCATGCGCTGGTGGAGAAGGGCGTGGAGGTGGAGGCGGAGCGCTGCTGCGGGATGACCCACGACTTCCTGCGCATGGGCAACCTGGTGCCGGAGGTGGAGGGCTATTACCGGCGCGTGGCGGAATTCCTTGCCGCCCGCTGGTAAGCCAGCGACACCTTGCAGGACGGGATAAGGCGCCCAACCGATGCCCGGTCTTCGGTTGGGCCGGCGTGTGCCACCTTGAGTTGAGGATTCGGGGACGCCAACCAGGCATCCTCCCTCGACAGGCCATTCCTGGCCCTACAGCGCTCTAGCGGCACTCATGCCGCTGCACTCTCTGAAACACCGCTTCAACAACGCCTCCTGAACGGGGCGTTCAGGCGGTTGCGGACGTTTCACTGGAACTCCCCTTGCAGGAGCGCTATCCAGCACATGCGTCCAATAGGACGACCGTTGCCGCCGCCATAGTGAGCGGACCTCAATCATGAGTCCGGAACACCCATGAGCGCCGAAACCATCGATCTGAACAGCGTGGTGACGCTGGTGGTCCACCACAAGGTGCGTTGCGAAGCCCTGCCCAGCTACGAGGCCTGGCTGCGCCGCACGGTTTCGGCCGCGCGCCGGCAGCCGGGGCACCTGGGGGTGAACGTGATCCGCCCGGACGGCGAAGGTGCGATGTACACCACCGTGGTGCGTTTCGCCGCCGCCGCGCAGTTGCAGGCCTGGATCGACTCCCGCGAGCGCGCCGAGCTGATCGACGAGGTTTCGCCGTTGCTGGAAGAGGGCGACCACCCGCTGATCCACAACGACGCCGAATTCTGGTTCACCCCCGAGCACGGCAACGTGCGCCAGCCGCCGAAATGGAAGCAGGCGCTGCTCACCTACCTGGTGATCAGCCCGCTGACCATGGTCATCCCGCCGCTCTGGGGACCTGCCTTCGAGCGCTTCCCGGTGCTGGCCGGGGTGGTGCCGAGCAACCTGCTGGTGACCCTGTGCATCGTCCTTCCGGTGGTCTACCTGATCATGCCCTGGGTGACCCGTCGCTGCGCCGGCTGGCTCAACGCCGATTGATTTTCCCTCCCGCGGCGTCAACGTGGCGCCCGTACCCACATCGTCCTGCATGGCAGGCAGAGGAGTTTCCATGAGCACTTTCGTTACCCGCGACGGCACCGAGATCTATTACAAGGACTGGGGCAGCGGCAAACCCGTGCTGTTCAGCCACGGCTGGCCGCTGGACGGCGACATGTGGGAATACCAGATGCAGTACCTGAGCAGCCGCGGCTACCGCACCATCGCCTTCGACCGTCGCGGTTTCGGTCGTTCCAGCCAGCCGTGGAACGGCTACGACTACGACACCTTCGCCGATGACATCGCCGGCCTGATCGAGCACCTGGACCTGCGCGACGTCACCCTGGTCGGCTTCTCCATGGGCGGTGGCGACGTCAGCCGCTACATCGGCCGCCACGGCACCTCCCGCGTTGCCGGCCTGGTGCTGCTGGGCGCCGTCACGCCGATCTTCGGCAAGGCCGCCGACTTCCCGCTGGGTGTGGACACCGCCGTGTTCGACGGCATCAAGGCCGGCCTGCTGCAGGACCGTGCGCAGTTCATCGCCGACTTCGCCGCGCCGTTCTACGGCACCAACCATGGCCAGAAGGTCTCCGACGGCGTGCTGACCCAGACCCTCAACATCGCCTTGCTGGCGTCGCTGAAAGGCACCGTGGACTGCGTCAGCGCGTTCTCGGAAACCGACTTCCGCGCGGACCTCGCCAAGGTCGACGTGCCGACCCTGGTGATCCACGGTGACGACGACCAGATCGTGCCGTTCGAGACCACCGGCAAGCTGGCCGCCGAGCAGATCAAGGGCGCAGAACTGAAGGTCTACGCCGGCGCTCCCCATGGATTTGCCGTCACCCATGCGCAGCAACTCAACGAAGACCTGCTGGCCTTCCTGCAACGCTGAGGGCCACGAGCATGAGCAACGCAGAGCGCAACGCAGACCTGATCCTGTTCAACGGCAAGCTGCACACCGTTGACCCGGAACGCCCCCACGCCACGGCCGTGGCCATCGCCGACGGCAAGTTCCTGGTCGTCGGCACCGACGCCCAGGCGATGGCCTACCGCGACGCCTCGACCCAGTTGGTCGACCTCAATCGCCGTACCGTCATCCCCGGCCTCAACGACTCGCACCTGCACCTGATCCGCGGCGGCCTGAACTACAACCTCGAACTGCGCTGGGAGGGCGTGCCGTCGCTCTCCGACGCGCTGGAAATGCTGCGCCTGCAGGCCCAGCGCACGCCCTCGCCGCAGTGGGTTCGCGTGGTCGGTGGCTGGAACGAATTCCAGTTCGCCGAGCGCCGCCTGCCGACCATCGAGGAGCTGAACAAGGCTGCGCCGGATACCCCGGTGTTCGTCCTGCACCTGTACGACCGCGCGCTGCTCAACCGCGCCGCGCTGCGCGTCGTTGGCTACACGAAAGACACGCCGAATCCGCCCGGCGGCGAGATCGTCCGCGACAGCAACGGCGAGCCCACCGGCATGCTGATCGCCCGCCCGAATGCGATGATTCTCTACGCGACCCTGGCCAAGGGACCGAAGCTGCCGCTGGAGTATCAGGTCAACTCGACCCGCCAGTTCATGCGTGAGCTGAACCGCCTCGGCCTGACCAGCGTGATCGACGCCGGCGGTGGTTTCCAGAACTACCCGGACGACTACCAGGTGATCCAGCAACTGGCCGACGCCGACCAGCTCACCGTGCGTATCGCCTACAACCTGTTCACCCAGAAGCCCAAGGAAGAGCTGGCGGACTTCAAGAACTGGACCTCCAGCGTGACCTACGGCCAGGGCACCGACTTCCTGCGCCATAACGGCGCGGGCGAGATGCTGGTGTTCTCGGCCGCCGACTTCGAGGACTTCCTCGAACCGCGTCCGGACCTGCCCGGCACCATGGAAGCGGAGCTGGAGCCGGTAGTGCGCCACCTCGTCGAGCAGCGCTGGCCGTTCCGCCTGCACGCGACCTATGACGAGTCCATCTCGCGCATGCTCGACGTGTTCGAGAAGGTCAACCTGGACATCCCGTTCAACGGCCTGCCGTGGTTCTTCGACCACGCCGAGACCATCACGCCGAAGAACATCGAGCGGGTGAGGGCGCTGGGCGGCGGCATCGCCATCCAGGACCGCATGGCGTTCCAGGGCGAATACTTCGTCGACCGCTACGGCAAACAGGCCGCTGAGGCGACCCCGCCGATCAAGCGCATGCTGGCCGAAGGCGTACCCGTTGGCGCTGGCACCGACGCCACTCGCGTGTCCAGCTACAACCCCTGGACCTCGCTGTACTGGATGGTCAGTGGCAAGACCGTGGGCGGCCTGAGCCTCTACCCGGAGGGCCTGTCCCGCGAGGTGGCGATCCAGCTGTTCACCCACGGCAGTGCTTGGTTCTCCAGCGAGCAGGGCAAGAAGGGCATGCTCAAGGCCGGCCAGCTGGCGGACCTGGCGGTGCTGTCGGAGGACTTCTTCAGCGTCGAGGAAGAGGCGATCAAGACCATCGAATCGGTGCTCACCGTGGTGGGCGGCAAGATCGTCCACGGCGACCGCGAGTTCGACAAGCTGGCCCCGCCGAGCATCCCGGTGGTGCCGGAATGGTCCCCGGTGGCCATGGTTCCCGGTCACTGGCGTCCGCAGGCGCCGCTGCAGCAGGCCGTGCACCAGTGCGTCGGCTCCTGCGGCGTGCACGGCCACAGCCACGAGCGCGCGCGTACCAGGGATGTCCCGGTGAGTGACTTCGCCGGGTTCTGGGGCGCCTTCGGTTGTTCGTGCTTCGCGTTCTGATGTTGACCTGAGCACAGGAGCGGGCTTTGTCAGCGATCCCTTTTCGGGTTCGCGGGCGTGGCCCGCTCCTGAAAAAGCGAGGGCGCCGACCCCAGGACTGCAGGAGCGGGCCATGCCCGCGACCCTCCCCGCGCCGATCCTGCCGGCACACCCCTCTGTAACACGGCTTTTCGCCATCCCCGCATCGATAGCCTTTTACCGCTCGAGCCGATCAATAACTGCAATAGCAGCCCGTCCCGTTTGATCTATCTTCTGATGGGTTGTGCGTATACGAAGCGCCGCGCCAGGCGCTCACAAGGAGCCTGCAATGAGTGAAGAAAAGAAAGGTAGCTGCCCCTTCCACCAGACCGCCGGTGGTGGCACATCGAACCGTGACTGGTGGCCCAACCAGCTGAGGCTGGACCTGCTGCACCAGCATTCTTCCAAGTCCAACCCCATGGGTGAGGACTTCAACTACGCCGAGGCCTTCAAGACCCTCGACCTGGAAGCGGTCAAGGCCGACCTGCGCGCCGTGATGACCGACTCCCAGGACTGGTGGCCGGCCGACTTCGGCCACTACGGCCCGCTGTTCATCCGTATGGCCTGGCACGCCGCCGGCACCTACCGCATCGGCGACGGCCGTGGCGGTGCCGGGCGTGGCCAGCAGCGCTTCGCCCCGCTCAACAGCTGGCCGGACAACGTCAGCCTGGACAAGGCCCGCCGGCTCATCTGGCCGATCAAGCAGAAGTACGGCGCCAAACTGTCCTGGGCCGACCTGATCGTCCTTACCGGCAACGTCGCCCTGGAATCCATGGGCTTCAAGACCTTCGGCTTCGCCGGCGGCCGTGAGGACGTCTGGGAACCGGACATGGACGTGTACTGGGGCGAAGAGACCACCTGGCTGGGCGGCGACAAGCGCTACACCGGCGAGCGTGACCTGGAAAATCCCCTGGCCGCTGTGCAGATGGGCCTGATCTACGTGAACCCCGAAGGCCCCAACGGCAACCCCGACCCGGTGGCCGCCGCCCGTGACATTCGCGAGACCTTCGCGCGCATGGCCATGGACGACGAGGAAACCGTCGCCCTGATTGCCGGCGGCCACACCTTCGGCAAGACCCATGGCGCAGGTCCGGCGGACAACGTCGGCGCCGACCCGGAAGCCGGCGGCCTGGAAAGCCAGGGCCTGGGCTGGGTCAGCACCTTCGGCACGGGCTCCGGTGGCGATGCCATCACCAGCGGCCTGGAAGTCACCTGGACGTCCACGCCGACGCGCTGGAGCAACAACTTCTTCTGGAACCTGTTCGGCTACGAATGGGAGCTGACCAAGAGCCCGGCCGGCGCCCACCAGTGGCAGCCGAAGAACGGCGCGGGCGCCGGCAGCATTCCCGATGCCCACGACAAGTCCAAGCGCCGTGCACCGTCGATGCTCACCACCGACATCTCGCTGCGTGTCGATCCGATCTACGAGAAGATTTCCCGTCGTTTCTACGAAGATCCCGACGCGTTCGCCGACGCTTTTGCCCGTGCCTGGTTCAAGCTGACCCACCGCGACATGGGCCCGCTGGCTCGCTACCTGGGGCCGGAAGTGCCGAAAGAGGAGCTGATCTGGCAGGACCCGATCCCGGCGGTCAACCACCCGCTGGTGGACGAACAGGACATCGCCGCGCTCAAGGCCAAGGTGCTGGCCTCGGGCCTCTCGGTTTCCGAACTGGTCTCTACCGCCTGGGCCTCGGCGTCGACCTTCCGTGGCTCCGACAAGCGCGGCGGCGCCAATGGCGCGCGCATCCGCCTGGCGCCGCAGAAGGACTGGCCGGTGAACCAGCCCGAACAGCTGGCCAAGGTGCTCGGCGCGCTGGAGGAAATCCAGGCCGAGTTCAACGCATCCGCCGCCGGCGGCAAGAAGATTTCCCTGGCCGACCTGATCGTCCTGGCCGGCGATGCCGGCGTGGAAGAGGCGGCGCGCAAGGGTGGCCACAAGGTCAGCGTGCCGTTCGCACCGGGCCGCATGGACGCCAGCCAGGAGCAGACCGACGTGCACTCGGTGGGCATGCTGGAGCCGGTGGCCGATGCCTTCCGCAACTTCCAGAAGGCGAAGTTCGCCGTGCCGGCCGAAGCGCTGCTGATCGACAAGGCGCAGCTGCTGACCCTGACCGCGCCGGAAGTCACCGCGCTGATCGGCGGCCTGCGGGTGCTCGGTGCCAACACCGGCGGCTCGCAGAACGGCGTGTTCACCGCGCGCCCCGGCACCCTCAGCAACGACTTCTTCGTCAACCTGCTGGACATGGGCACCGTGTGGAAACCGACCTCGGAGGACAACACCGAGTTCGAAGGCCGCGACCGCAAGACCGGCGAAGCCCGGTGGACCGGCAGCCGCATTGACCTGCTACTGGGTTCAAACTCTCAGCTGCGGGCGCTGTCGGAGGTCTATGGTTGCTCGGACGGCGAACGCAAGTTCGTCCATGACTTCGTCAAGGCCTGGACCAAGGTGATGAACCTCGACCGCTTCGACCTGCCGCGCTGATCGGGCAGGGAAGGGCAAAGGGCCCGCGGACGAGCGATCGTCCGCGGGCCTTGTCGTTCATGAGTGGGCTGGCCGTCGCAAGAGCTTCACAGGCCGCCGGCAGACTGGGCCGCTTATCCGTTACCCAGCCAAAGGGGTTTCGCACATGCGCCGTCGCATCATCGCTGTACTGGGCTCCATCGCACTGGCCGCCGCCAGTTTCACCGCCAGCGCCGAGGACTCACCCGGCCGCGCCCTCAGCGAGGCCGCCGGCGTTCCCTGGCCGGCGGTGATCGCCCACCGCGGCGCTTCCCACGATGCGCCGGAGGAAACCGCGCCGGCCTATCTCGCCGCCCGCGACCTGGGCGCGGACTACCTGGAAGCGGACCTGCAGCGCACCAGCGACGGCGTGCTGGTGGCGGTGCATGACGACACCCTGGAGCGCACCACCAACATCGCCAAGGTCTTCCCCGGCCGCGAGAAGGACCCGGTGAGCAAGTTCACCCTGGCCGAACTCAAGCGCCTGGATGCCGGCAGCTGGTTCAACGCCATCTATCCCGAGCGCGCCCGCTCCAAGTACGCGGGGCTGCGCATCCTCACCCTGGACGAGTTGATCGACATCGCCGAAGGCGGCGGCGAAACCCCCGGCCTGTACCTGGAAACCAAGGCGCCGGGGCGGTTCCCCGGCATCGAGGAAGACCTGCGCAAGACCCTGGAAAACCGCGGCTGGCTCAACGCGGACGGCGAGCCGCAAGGCAAGATCGTCCTGCAGACCTTCGAGAAGAGCAGCCTCGAACTGCTGCAGAAGAGTATGCCGAAGGTGCCGAAGATCCTGCTGCTGTGGACTGGCGATGGCTATATGGCGGCGAAGAGCCCGACGACCTTTGCCCAGTCCGGCGAGAAGATCAAGGCGGACTTCTATGCCCGGCAGGAGGTGAAGTCCAGGGAAGAGTTCTTTGCCTGGCTGGACTGGGCCAAGGCCCATGGCGCGCTGGGCACGGGCCCTTCGGCGACCCTGACCGCCCGTGGCGACCAGAGCTACATGGACCTGGTGCAGCCGTGGATGAACCAGGCCGCCCACGAGCGTGGCCTGTTCGTGCATGCCTACACCGTCGACGACTCGGTGGACTTCGACAAGTTCACCAAGGCTGGCGTGGACGGCTTCTTCACCAACCGTACCGACCAGTTGCTGATGTTCCTCGGCCGGCCGCCGAGCCTCGACATGGACGAGGTGCTGAAGTCGGTGGGGTACTGAGTTGGCGCGCAGGGGTGTCTACACTCGCAGTGGCGCCCCGCGTTGCGTCGAACGCAACCAGGAGCGCCCCATGAACAGGAGAATCCCATGAATGCCCGCAAACTGATTCCCGCGGTCCTCGCCGCCGCGTTGCTGCCCTGGTCGATGACCCAGGCCGCCTCCCTCGGCGATGTCGCCGGCCAGCTCGGCGGCCTTGGCAGCCTGCCGTCCGCATCGTCGAGCAGCAGCAATGTCGCCGGCTTGCTGGAGTATTGCGCGAAGAACAACTACCTCAACGCCGATGCCGCCACCCAGGTGAAGGACAAGCTGCTGGGCAAGCTGCCGGGCAACACCACCACCAGTGACAGCGGCTACAAGGATGGCGCCAAGGGCATCCTTACCGGCAGCGACGGCAAGAGCCTTGACCTGTCCGGCAGCGGCATCAAGGAAAAGGTCACCAAGCAGGTGTGCGACAAGGTCCTCAGCCAGGGCAAGTCGCTGCTGTGACGGAGCTTCCTGTCAGGCACGTCGTTTCCTGCAGGAGCGGGCCACGCCCGCGAACAGCGCCTGTAAGGCGCGGTCTGGAACCAGTGATGACGTTCGCCTGACATTCAGCTGTTTGATCCGCCACCGGCCCTGCCGGCGGATCGCGGGCAGGGCCCGCTCCTACCGGATAGATCTGTGCTCGGATCGGCCCTCACCCTAACCCTCTCCCATAGGGAGAGGGGACCGTTCGGTGCCGGATGAAACCGCAGCGTCAGCCGGCACGATTTGCTCCCTCTCCCTGAGGAGCGGGGCGCGCAGCCAGGGCTGGGGTGAGGGAAAGCACAAACACGGAACTACCAGGGAAAGACAGTTGCTCCTACAGTGAGAATTCACGGTCAGGGGCGGGGCTTCTCGTAGCGCACATCCCGCTCATCCACGCGCTCGGCGAGTTGCCAGCCGTGGCGGCGGTAGAAGGCATTGGCGCGAATGCCATCGCCACCATCGGTCACCAGCCAGATGCTCCCGTGCTTGCGGAACAACTGCTCCTCGGCCGCCGTCAGCAAAAGCCGACCCATGCCCTGGCCCTCGAACTCCGGGCGTACGAACAGGGCGAAGAGTTCTCCCTCTTCGGTATCCACCATGGCGAAGCCGCCGGCAATACCGTCGATCTCGGCGACCCACGCGCAAGGCGCAGATTCAATTGCCTCGGCCAGCACCTGCGGCGTGATGCCCATATCGGCCATCTGCTCGCGGCTCAGGTGGTTCTCCCGCACGCTGGTGCGGATGTCGAAGAGGGTGTCGATGTCCGCCGGGGTGGCGGGGCGGATCGATGCCGTGCTGATCGATGGAGACATGGCGACTGTTCTCGTCTTCAGGTCGCGGAGAAACCGCTGTGGTAGGCAACCTGTCCGGCGGCCTTCGATCCGTCCAGCGACAGCGCCATGAAGTATTCCGGCGGCACGCCCGCATACTGGATCGCCGGGTCCTGGCGAAAGCCGAAGCGCGGGTAGTAGGCCGGGTCGCCGAGCACCACGCAGCCTTTCGCACCCAGGGCGTTCAGGCGCTCCAGCCCGGCGCGAATCAGCGCGGCACCGATGCCCCGGCCGTGCAGCTCCGGCCGCACCGAGACCGGCCCCAGGCCGTACCAGCCGAGGTCCGCGCCGTCCAGGGTGACGGGCGAGAAAGCCACATGGCCGACCACCTCGCCCTCCAACGTGGCGACCAGCGAAACGCTCAGCGCCCCGGCCGTGCGCAAGGCATCGACGATGGCACCTTCGGTGCCGCTGCGGTGTTCGGCCACGGCGAAGGCGGCGGTGGTTACTTCGGCAATGACGGCGACATCTTCAGGCCGTTCCCGGCGAATCTCGTAAGGCATGGTGTAGTTCCCTTGTGCAGGTGGCCGGGCGCGCGAAGCCGGCCCGGCCTTTGGTGGGTCAGCGGTTGTCCAGTTGTGGGCGCACGGCGCCCAGGCCTGTGGCGTTGATCCGGTAGGGTGAACCGCCGCGCGAGATGATCAGGCGCTTGTCCCTGAGCTTCCTGAAGACAGCCAGGGTGCAGTCGGCCAGTACATACCCGTCACGGGTATAGCACTCGACGAAGACGACGCGTCCGGCGTCGTCGCGCTGGAAGGAAATGTGGCCGCCCTTGGCGAGGACGTGCAGGGTCCGTTGTTCCGGTCTGGAAATATTCATGATGGAAACCTGAATGCAGTAGGTGCGTAGAAACCGCAGACACGAGGTGGTGTCTGCCAGCGTTTGTGCGCATCGATAACCGGCCCGCCTTGTCGGCAAGGCGAAGGGGGTTATCGGATTACTGCTATCTCCAACATGAAGCCTGTCTCAACGGATCAGAAAGGAATGCCCGGAAATCGAGCCCGGTGATTCTAGGTGCGACGGCCGAAGCCGATCAACCCGGCGTTTGTTGCCACGTCTTTCAAACAGGCTGCTCGTCGCCGACTCGGGAGTGCCCTGGCGACGAGGCTGCTGCGGATCGGCTGGCCACTCAGCGCTTCCAGAAACCGCGCGGACCCTTTGGCTTGCCGTTGACGCGAGTGAAGGTCGGCAGGTCGTCCAGCGGAACCCAGACTTCGCCCTGCCAGTCGAGCACGGTGACGAAGCCGTCCAGCCAGGTCATGCGCATGCGCCGTGGCTGGTGCGGGCATTGCGTGTGCTCGTCGCGCAGCTGCGGGATCACCTCGTGGCTGAACCATTGGCGAAGGGTGCGGTTTTCCGGATGGCTGTGGCGGTAGAACGCCATGTACAGCGCCGCTTCGCTGATGACTTCGACTTGTTCCTCGTTGCCGCTGTTGCACAGCAGGCGCACGGTCCTGGCTTCGCCTTCTTCCAGGCGGCGGGCGAGGACGGTGGGGTGGTGCAGGCCGAGCAGGCGGGCGACGTCGGTGCCGACGAACCAGGGCTGGTTGTCGATCATCACGCCGCGTACGGGGCGGTTGTGGCGCAGGAAGGTCGTGGCGGTGACGGTAATAAGGGCATCCATGGCAGGTACTCCAACTCGGGGAGAGAGCCGCCATCCCGAAAAGGGAGGCGGACCGCGTGAGGTTGGTGAACCGGAACCAGAGCCGGCAGGCCCGAGGGCCTCCCCACGCGATCCGCCATATCAGCGCTGTAGTTTTCTACAGTTGCGTGGGGGCCTACGAAAACGATTCGCCGTCTTCGCATGCACTTTCAGCGCAATCGCGCTGGTTATCAGGTCACCAAACCCGACCACGGGATTGACCGTGGCGGGTTGGAATCTAGCGATGGCTCGTGTAGGCCCACAAGGCGGTTGGCGGGTGGGAAGATTCGTGGAAAACGGCGGGATATCGCGCAGGCTTCAGCAGTGCCTGACAGGCGCTGTCGGGGGCATGGCCCGCTCCTGCAGGGGGAGTTCGGGCACCGCGCGATGCGGTAAGCTCCGCAGCTTTCCCAGCGTTCCATGCGGAGAACGATCCATGGAAGACCTCAACACCCTCTATTACTTCACCCAGGTGGTGGAGCAGGGTGGTTTCGCCGCTGCCGGCCGCGCGCTGGACATCCCCAAGTCCAAGCTCAGCCGGCGCATCGCCCAACTGGAGGAACGCCTGGGCGTGCGTCTGCTGCACCGAACCAGCCGGCACTGTTCGCTGACCGAGATCGGCCAGGAGTACTACCAGCGCTGCGTGGCCATGCGCATCGAGGCGGAAGGCGCTTCCGAGGTCATCGAGCGCAACCGCGCCGAGCCGCGCGGACTGGTGCGGCTGGCGTGCCCGACGACGCTGCTCAACTCCTGGGTCGGGCCGATGCTCACCCGCTATATGCTCCGGTACCCGCTGGTGGAGCTGTTCATCGAGAGCACCAACCGCCGCGTCGACCTGCTCCATGAGGGTTTCGACATCGCCCTGCGGGTGCGCTTCCCGCCGCTGGAGAACACCGACATGGTGATGAAGGTGCTGGGCAACAGCACCCAGTGCCTGGTGGGGCGCCCGGACTTCCTCGAACGCATGGCCGGCGACAGCTCGCCGCTGGGCTTCGGCCAGCTGCCCAGCCTGCATTGGGGCGGCATGCAGCGCGAATACCAGTGGGAGCTGTTCAATGAAGAGGGCGAGCGCCTGCTCATCTCGCACAAGCCGCGGATGGTCACCGATGACCTGCTGGCCCTGCGCAACGCGGTAATTGCCGGTGTCGGCATCGCCCACATGCCGCGTGTGGCGGTGCGCGAGGACCTGGCCGCCGGCCGGTTGGTGGAGTTGCTGCCGGGCTGGTCGCCCAAGTGCGGCATCGTCCATGCGATCTTCCCTTCGCGCCGTGGCCTGCTGCCCTCGGTGCGCACGCTGATCGACTTCCTCGCCGAGGAGTTCAGCAACAGCGACATGGCCTGAGGCCCGCGCCGGCAGGCAGCGTTGCGTTTCGCGCACCGCTGTATTGCCGGCCCGACCGATTCTGCGCGGGAGGCTGCCGGCATAGGCTGGCGCCACTGTTTTTCCCACAAGGAATGGTCATGAACCCCGCTTCGAATTCCCTTCCGGCCGACCACGCGCAGCCGACCCTGTCCTCGGCAATGGTGGTGCTGCTCGCGTTCTGCTGCGGCGCCGTCGTCGCCAACCTGTATTACGCGCAACCCATCGTCGAGCTGATTGCCCCGGCGATTGGCCTCTCCACCGAAAAAGCCAGCCTGATCGTCTCGCTGACGCAGTTCGGCTACGCCATTGGCCTGCTGTTTCTGGTGCCGCTGGCGGACCTGCTGGAAAACCGCAAGCTGGTGATCGGCTTCACCCTGGCCGTGGCGCTGTGCCTGGCCGGCGCCGGGCTGGCGAATTCGCCGTCGGTGCTGCTGGCCTGCGCACTGCTGATCGGCCTGACCTCGGTGGCGGTGCAGATCCTCGTGCCGCTGGCCGCGCACCTGGCGCCGGAGGAGGCCCGTGGCCGTGTGGTGGGCAACATCATGGGCGGCCTGTTGCTGGGCATCCTGCTGTCGCGGCCGGTGTCCAGCCTGGTGGCGGAAGTCTTCGGCTGGCGCGGAGTGTTTCTCGCCGCGTCCGTGCTGATGCTGGTGATCGCGCTGGTGATGGCGGTGGCGCTGCCGCGCCGCGTGCCGGCCCACAGCGCGACCTACCCGCAGCTGATCGGTTCGGTGTTCTCCCTGGCGCGGCGCTACGCTGTGCTGCGTGAGCGCGCGCTTTATCAGGGCCTGCTGTTCGCCGCGTTCAGCGCCTTCTGGACCATCGCCCCCATCGAGCTGATCCGCCACCACGGCTTCAGTCAGACCCAGGTCGCGCTGTTCGCCCTGGTCGGCGCGGTCGGAGCCGTTGCCGCGCCCATCGCCGGACGGCTGGCCGATGCCGGGCATACCTTCAAGGGCACCCTGGTGGCGCTGCTGCTGGCGCCGTTCGCGCTGTTGCTTGGCGCGCTGCCCGGTGCGGGGTTCTTCTGGCTGGTGGTGTGCGCGGTGCTGCTGGATTTCGCCGTGCAGCTGAACATGGTGCTCGGCCAGCGCGAGGTTTACGCCCTCGACCCGCACAGCCGTGCGCGCCTGAACGCGGTGTACATGACCAGCATCTTCGTCGGCGGTGCACTCGGTTCGCTGGTCGCCAGCCCGCTCTACGAAGCCATCAGTTGGACGCCGTTCGCCATCGGCGCGGCGGCTGTCCCGACCATCGCCACTTTGCTCTTCCTGCTGCGCGGCGACAGCCACGCCTGAGAGCACAGGCGTGCAAGGCGGGCGCAGGGGTGATTGGGTACACTCCGGGGTTTCCCGCTCCCGGAGTGCCGCCATGGACAAACTGCAGGCCCTGTCGATGTTCGTCGAGACCGTCCGTTGTGGCGGTTACTCGGCGGCGGCCCGCAAGCTCGGCGTGGCAACCTCCTCGGTGACCCGCCAGGTGGCGGCGCTGGAAGCGGAACTGGGCGCCACGCTGCTCAACCGCACCACCCGCCACAGCAGCCCGACCCTCGCCGGGCAGGCGTACTACGACAAGGCCGTGGAAATCCTCGAGGCGTTGGTGGAAGCCGACGGACTGGTCAGCGACCGTGGCCGCGAGGCGAAGGGGCGGTTGCGCGTCAGCGTACCGGTGGAGTTCGGTCGCCGAGTCATCGCTCCGCACCTGGGAAGCCTGCTGGCGCAGTACCCGGAGCTGGAGGTCAGCCTGTCCCTGAGCGACCAGATCACCGACCTGCCGAAACAGCAGATCGACCTCTCCGTGCGCCTGGGCTCGAGCCTTACCAGCGACGACATCATCAGTCGCCCCATCGGCCAGTTCCAGCGCTGGCTGGTGGCGAGCCCCGACTACCTGCAGCGCGCCGGCACACCGGCCCACCCGCTGGACCTGATGGAGCACCAGTGCCTGCGCTTCGACTACGGCGGCGCACACCTGACCTGGACCTGCAGTGACGGCCAGGACACCTGGCCGCTCAACGTGCAGGGCCGCCTGCAGAGCAACAACGCCGATGTCCTGCGCGAGACCGCGCTGGGCGGCGGCGGTATCGCGCTGCTTTCGGACTGGCTGGTGGCCGAAGACGTCCGCGCCGGGCGGCTGGTACGGTTGCTGCCCGCGTACGACTCCTATCCCGGCAACACCGTGGGCAGCATCAACGTGCTGTACCCGCCGAGCCTGCGTGAATCCAGCCGCATCCGCGTGTTCGTCGCCTTCCTCGAGGAGCTGATGGCGGCTCAGTGACTGTCCGCGCTGGGCTGCGTGGGTGGGGCGATCCTGTGCATCAGCGGCACCAGTAGCAGTGTCACCGCGAAGCACGCGCCGACCAGCAGGAAGGCGTCGGCGAAGGTCAGCGTCTGCGCCTCGCGCCAGGTCAGGTCCCACAGGTGTTTCAGCGCCTGTTGCGAGGGTTCGCCGTTGAACTCCATGGAGGGCGCCAGCCAGTGGTTGAGCGCTTCGTTGCCACTGTTCAGGTGCTCGGCCAGACGCAGGAAGTGCAGGTTGGTGCGGTCGTTGAGCACCGTGGCGCAGGCGGCGATGCCGATGGCGCCGCCCAGGTTGCGCATCAGGTTGAACAGCCCGGAGGCGAGCTTCAGGCGCTCCGGCGGCAGCGAGCCCAGTGCCAGCGTCACGGTGGGCGCTACGCAGAACTGCTGCGCCATGCCGCGCAGGGCCTGCGGGAACATCAGCTGGCCCGCACCCCAGTCGTGGGTCAGCGGAGCGAATTCATACATCGACAGGGTGAACATCACCATGCCCAGCAGCAGAATCCAGCGCAGGTCGACGCGCCGGGCGAGGGCGGCGTAGAGCGGGATGCTCATGATCTGGAAGATGCCCGTGGAGAAGATCGCCAGGCCGATGTCCAGCGCGCCGTAGCCGCGCACCCGGCCGAGGAACAGCGGGGTCAGGTAGATGGTGGCGAAGATGCCGATGCCGGTGACGAAGCTGAACAGGCAGCCGAGGGCGAAGTTGCGTTCCTTCAGGGCGCGCAGGTCGACTATGGGGTGCGCGGCGGTCAGGCTGCGGTAGATGAAGGCAATGCCGCATAGTGCGGAAATCCACGCGGTGGCAACGATGGTGTCGTCGCTGAACCAGTTCCAGCGCGGGCCTTCCTCCAGGGTGTATTCCAGGCAGCCGAGGAACAGCGCCATCAGCAGAATCGCCGGGTAGTCGGCGCCCTTGAGCAGCGACAGGTCGGGCTTGTCGATACGCACCATGACCGGCACCACGATGGCGACGAACAGCCCCGGCACCAGGTTGATATAGAACAGCCAGGGCCAGGAGGAAATGTCGGTGATCCAGCCGCCGACCACCGGCCCGAGAGTCGGCGCCAGGGAGGCGATGGCGCCGATGGTGGCGGCGACTATCACCCGCTGCTTGCCGTCGAAGTAGAGGAAGCCGGTGGTGAACACCATGGGGATCATCGAACCACCGAGGAAGCCCTGCAGCGCGCGGAAGGCGATCATGCTCTGGATGTTCCAGGCCATGGCGCAGAGCAGGCTGGTAAGGGTGAAGCCCAGTGCCGAGGCGGCGAACAGCCAGCGCGTGGAGAGCACCTTGGACAGCCAGCCGGAGAGCGGGATGACGATGATCTCGGCGATCAGGTAGCTGGTCTGCACCCAGGCCAGTTCATCGGCCCCCGCCGATAACCCGCCGCCGATGTCGCGCAGCGACGCGGAGACGATCTGGATGTCCAGCAGGGCGATGAACATCCCCAGGCACATGCAGGCAAAGGAGATGACTTTGCGGCCGGTGGAAAGACTCTCCACCGGGATCACCTCGCTGCTCCAGTGCTTTGCGATCCACAGCTTGCTGGCGGAGAGGTTCACGGCTGGTTGCTCAGGACGACGCGCTGGTCGGCGGCATCGTGCGCGTGGGCACGGGTATCCACTTCCACCAGTACCGAGAGGCCGGGGCGCAGGTTGCCCAGGCGGCCGTCGGCATCGTCCAGGTGCACGCGCACCGGCACGCGCTGGACGATCTTGGTGAAGTTGCCGGTGGCGTTCTCCGGCGGGAGGATGCTGAACTGCGCGCCGGTGGCCGGGGCGAGGCTGTCCAGGTGGCCGTGGAAGACCTTGCCGGGCAGGATGTCGGCCTCGATGGTCACCGCCTGGCCGGGCTGCATGCGCGCCAGTTGGTCTTCCTTGAAATTGGCGTCCACCCACAGGCCCTGCGCGGGCACCACGGCGAGCAGCTGGGTACCGGCGGCGACGTAGCTGCCGACCCGTGCGCGGCGGTTGCCGATGTAGCCGTCCACCGGGGCGCGCAGTTCGGTGTAGCTGAGGTCCAGGCGGGCCAGGTCACGGGCGGCTATGGCCTGCTCCAGCGCTGCCTGGGCCTGCTGCCGCTGACTGTGGATCACGTCCAGCTGGCGACGCGCGGCGAGCAGGCTGGCGCGGGCCTTGTCGCTGTTGGCGCGGGCGGATTTGAAGCTGGCGTCGGCGCGCTGCGCGGCCTCCACCGATACGGCGTTGGTGCGCACCAGGGTGGCGTAGCGACGCTGGTCGTCGCGGGTGCGAACCTCTTCGGCGGCGGCCGCGTCGATCTCCGCCTGGCTCTGGCGGATCAGCGCGTCCTGCAGCGAGGCCTGGGCGTCGACATTGCCCAGCGCTGCCTCCTCGGCATGCACCGCGCCCTCGGCCTTGGCCAGCGCGGCACGGTAGTCACGGTCGTCGATACGAGCGAGCAGGTCGCCGGCGTGCACCAACTGGTTGTCGCTCACTTTCAGCTCGGCGATGTAGCCGGCCACGCGCGGGCTGATGACGGTGACGTCGCCGCCGACGTAGGCATCGTCGGTCTTTTCCAGGAAGCGCCCGTCGAGCCACCAGTGTCCGACGTAGGCGGCGGCGCCGAGGATGGCGGCGGTGGCGATGGCCAACTTGAGCGCCTTGCGGGATTTCGCTCTGGCCGTTTCGACGGCAGGCGTGGCGGGGAGGGTGACGGGCTGGTTCATGGCGGCCTCGCTCAGGCGTGATCGGCTTGGGGGATGTTCTGGGAGTTCGCTTGCGGGACGACGGGGACGAGTCGGTCGTCCTCGCGGCGGTGAATCTGGTGTTGCGGGCCGATGGGCTCGCCGCTGTCGGCATCCACCAGGGCAATGCGCACCGGGCGGCCGCTGCGGGTGTCCACCAGTTCGGCGGTGCTGGCCATGGCGGCGTGGCGCTTGCCCCACTGCAGCAGCGTCAGCAGCACCGGGCGCAGGTCGCGGCCGCGCTCGGTGAGCAGGTAGTCGAAGCGCGGCGGGTGATCGTTGTACTGGCGGCGCTGCAACAGCCCGCTATCCACCAGGGCGCGCAGGCGGCGGGTGAGCACGTTGCTGGCGATGCCCAATCGTGCGAGGAACTGGTCGAAGCGGGTGGAGCCGTAGAAGGCTTCGCGCAGGATCAGCACGTTCCAGCTGTCGCCGATCAGGTCCAGCGCCTGGGCTACCGGGCAGGGCAGGTGGTCGAAGCTGGTTCTGCGCATGGTCGCACCCTTTACATGAGAGTCGTCATCTAATTGGGCCGCCTTGTCTCGGGCCTGGCAAGGCGACAGGCAAGGTCGGGCTGAAAAAGATTATGGTCGTAATCTAAAGCAGTCACTTGCTTTGCGCAAGTGACTCGTTGGGGGCGGCGCAAGGCAGGGGATGAACGGCGTACCGGGTGAGTTTCCGGCTGGCGCAAGGGTTGCCCGATCCTGCGGAAGTTGCCCGGCCAAGTTCAGGGGAAGTTCGCGGAAAGTACCGTCCGGATAACTCGGAAAGTGGCCGGGATAATTATCCGGAAATGGTCTGGAACGGCTGTTCCATAACTTTCCTTCAGGCAAAAAAAAGGCCGCCTGGGGAGGCGGCCAAACCAAAGGATGATGAAGTGGAGCAATCCTCCGGACGCTCTGGAGCGGGCATCCGGGACTCATGTTCTTCATCGGGGCGCAAGCTTAATGGCGCGGCTGGAAAATGCTTAATCATTCGTCTCGATATCGACTATCGACAGTGCTGGTTGGAGACGCAGACGGCGGATTGTTATCTCTTCGCTCGCTCTGCCTAGGGCGGGGAAACATAAGAAAGTTGTTCAGAAGTCACTCGATACACCTGCCAAGACAAGTCCAACAAAGGGGTAGCAGATGTCCGCGTTCCGTCTTTCAATGCTCGGTGCCTGTGTCAGTGCATCACTCGCCGGCATTCCGTTCCAGTTGGCGCAAGCCGCCGCCGTTTCCGACCAGTCCGAAGCCACCGGCTTCATCGAAGGCAGCAGCGCTTCGCTGCTGATGCGCAATTACTACTACAACAGCGATCGCAAGTCCGGGGCGGGTGACCGCAAGGACTGGACCCAGGGCTTTACGCTGAACTACAGCTCCGGCTTCACCCAGGGCACGGTAGGTTTCGGTGTCGAGGCCTTCGGTAACTGGGGTATCCGCCTGGATGGCGGCGCCGGCACCTCCGGCACCGGCAACCTGCCGGTGCGTGACGATGGCTCGCCGGAAAGCGAGTACGGCCGTGCCGGCGGCGCGGTGAAGCTGCGTGTGTCGAAAACCGAACTGCGCTGGGGCGATCTGCAGCCCACCGCACCGGTGTTCGCCGCTGGTGGCACGCGCCTGTTCCCGCAGACCGCCACCGGTTTCAACGTGCTCAGCAGCGAGATCGCCGGGCTGGATCTGGACGGCGGCCACTTCACCGGTGGCAACGGCCCGGTGACCACCAACGGCGACCACGGCATCTGGGCCTCCTACGCCAACGTCGAGGCCAGCAGCATCGACTACGTGGGCGGCAAGTACGCGGTCAACGACGCGCTGAACTTCTCGCTGTATGCGTCCAAACTCGAAGACGTGTGGCGCCAGTACTACGGCAACGCCAACTACACGCTGCCGCTGGCGGATGACCAGTCGCTGAACTTCGACTTCAACCTCTACCGCACCAATGACGACGGCAGCGCCAAGGCCGGCGAGATCAGCAACACCACCTGGTCCGCCGCTGCTGCGTACACCTTCCTCACCGCGCATACCCTGACGCTGGCGTACCAGAAGGTCCACGGCGATACGCCGTTCGACTACGTGGCCTTCGGCGTCAACGGCCCCGGCGACACGGGCGACTCGATCTTTCTCGCCAACTCCATCCAGTACTCGGACTTCAACGGTCCGGAAGAGAAGTCCTGGCAGATGCGCTACGACCTGGCGATGGCCACCTACGGCGTCCCCGGCCTGAGCTTCATGGCCCGCTACGTCAACGGCCATGGCATCGACGGCACGAAAATGGCCGCCGACAGCCCTTACCGCGGCTATGGCTATGGTGAGGACGGCAAGCACCACGAGACCAACCTGGAAGCGAAGTACGTGGTGCAGTCCGGGCCGGCGAAGGACCTGTCCTTGCGCCTGCGCGAGGCGATCCACCGGGGCAACGCCGACCAGGCCGAGGGCGACGTCAACGAGTTCCGCCTGATCGTCGACTACCCGCTGTCGATCCTGTAATGGCTGGCACCGGCGCCTCGTTCCGGGGCGCCGGTGCGGCACCTCGCGGGTCTAACAGGCGAGGTGGGAAATTGCCTGCGCCAGGCCATCCGGGTTGTCGTAGGCGATCATGTGCCCGCTATGGGCAACGATCTCAACCCGGCAGCCGGCCTGGTGATACAGACGGATGTCGTTGAGCGGTGTGTTGTCCGAGAGGATCACGGCCTTCCTGGGGGTACGCAGCATTTTCAGTGCCTCGATCCATGCGCCTGCGTCGTAGTCGGCGAGCGCCGCGCCGGCCCACTGGTAGATGGCCTGGGGTGAGCAGATCTGGAAAGGACCGAGCCAGGCTTCGTTGTCGCCGTCTTCCCCGAGTCGTTCGAGCAGCTGTGAAAAGCCGATGGCGACAAACTCGCTCTCACTCATGGAAGTGATGGATTCGAGCAGGGCAATGCCATAGTCGCTGAGACCGGGTTGGCAGAGGATCAGCTTGTTGACCTTGTTCGGCAGGGCGGCTGCGAGCTTGAGAGCGATGAAGGCGCCGGCGCTGTGGCCGAACAGGCCGCAGCGGTTGACGCCGGTGCTGAGAATCCAGCTTTCCAGCGTCTGGGCCTGGGCGGTTGTGCCGTAGAGGGTGGCGTCGGGCTTGTCGCTGAAACCGGCGCCGGGCAGGTCCACCAGCCAGGAGCGGCGCCGGCAATAGGCGTCCGATGCGATGACCGCGGGGTAGTCACTGGTCGATGCGCAGCCCAGGCCGTGAATGTAGATCAGGGGTGACGCTCCGTAGCAGACGTCTTGCCAACGCAGCAGGTCCTTCTGCTCGTCAAAGGGGTAGGTATTCATGTCTCACACTCCCATTGGGATTGCAGAACCTGGAGGCTTGCGGAAGACGCACGAGACGGCATGACAGCTTCTTCGTGCGTACCGTCATGGGCATGGCGGTGAGCTGAGGTTAGGGGCGGTGACAGGCCTGCGGGGTGGCAGTTCGGGCGAGGTTGAAACCGGTCAAGTTTGGGTCTGCTTTTCTTGTGGGAAGCGTCAGTTTGTTCGTCATTCGTTTGCCACTCCCGATGAAGGGGAGAACGACATCCGATCCGCTGTTGTCCTGGCGGACCCGCGGCGAGGCTTGCCTGCCATGACGCGCAGAAGCACCGGTCCTACAATGCGGGTTCCCTCCCGTCCCAAGGAAATCCCATGCCCGCCGAAGAACAGCGCAGCACACAACTGATCGATGGCCCGGTGGGCAAGCTGCAGTTGCTGATCGACCGGCCGGACTTGCCGGTGCAAGGCCTCGCGCTGATCAGCCATCCGCAGCCGCTGCTCGGCGGCAGCCCGAAACACCGCGTGCCGCTGACCCTTTCGCGCAAGCTCTGTGGCGCCGGCTGGATGACCGTGCGGCCGAGCTTCCGGGGTGTGGATGGCAGCGAGGGCGAGTACGCCGAAGGCATCGGCGAGGCGCAGGACATGCTCGCGGTGATCGCGCACCTGCGTAGCGAGTATCCGCAGCTGCCGCTGGCGCTGGTGGGCTTTTCCTTCGGAGCCTATGTGTTCGCCCGTGTTGCCGGCATGCTCTCAACGCCTGCGGCTGCCATCGTCCTGATGGGTTTGCCGGTGGGCACCGTACCCGGTGGCCGCGACTACGAAGCACAGGACCTGCCTGCCGATTGCCTGCTGCTGCATGGCGAGGCGGACGAGATGGCGCCGCTGGCGAACCTGCTCGACTGGGCGCGCCCGACGCAGCGCGAGGTGGTGCTCTACGCCGGCGCGGACCACTTCTTCAAGGGTTGCCTGGAGCGCGCGGTGGAGCGTGTGCTGGAGCACCTGTCCCGCGCGATCACCTGAGTTATCTCCGTCCCAGTTCGCGCAGGTAGGACCAGGGGTAGATACCCCGGTCGTGGCCATCGTCGAACACCAGCTGTACGCCATAACCCTGCAGGTTCAGTTCCTGCAGGACGACTCCGGCGCAGACCAGCTCGATGCGCCCCTGAAGGCGCGCCGCCCGGCACTGCGAGCAGGGGCAGGCGCCGCGCAGGCGGGTGAAGGCGATGCACTGCTCGACGCCGTCGTCCCAGCGGATGCGCAATTCCCTGTCGGCGCTGGAGCGGTGCAGTGCGACGGGTGTGTTCACGCTGACTGCCCCAGTTGGGTGAGGGCGATACGCACGGCCTTGCGGACTTCCGGGTCGCCGTCGTTTTCGGCGTTGCGCAGCGCCTCGATGGCGTCGCCGCTGCCGAGTTCGCCCAGGGCCAGCGCCGCCTCCTTGCGCAGGTTGCTGATGCCGTGGCCGAGCACGCTCTTCAGGCCTTCCAGCGCCGGCAGGTAACGCAGCTTGCCGAGCGAGCGGGCGGCGCGCAGGCGTACCTGCCAGAAGTCGTCTTCCAGTGCCTGCACCAGCGCATCACCGGCTTCCGGCAGGGCCAGCTTGCCGAGGGTGCCGGCGGCTTCCTCGCGCACCTGCCAGGCCGGGTCGAGCAGCGCCGCCTGCAAGGCCGGCAGCACGCTGGCGTCGATGGCCAGACCGAGGGCGCCGGCAGCCGCGCGGCGGACTTCGGCGTCCGGATCGTCGCGGGTCAGGCGTGCCAGGTGCGGCAGCGCGTCGGTGCGCTTGAGCCAGCCGAGGATGCCCACGGCTTCGCGACGCACGCCGGCGTCGCTGTCGTCCAGCGCTGCCAGGGCCGGTTCGGCGGCCACTTCCAGACGCAGTTCGCGCAGGGCGCGCAAGGCGCTGCGGCGGACGAAGAGGTCGGCATGGGTCGCCCAGGGCAGCAGGCGCACGCCGGCCTCGGCGGTCTTCAGTTCGCTCAGGCTCTGGGCGGCGGCTTCGCGTACTTCATTGTCGCTGTCGGCCAGGGCCTGGCAGAGGGCGTCCACCACCTCGGGTTCTTCCCAGGCTTCCAGCAGGCGCGCGGCCTCGGCGCGGACGCTGGCGGCGGCGTCATGGTTCAGCGCGTGGGCGAGCCAGGGCAGGCCATCGGGTTCTTCCAGGTCGGCCAGTTCGATCAGGGCGATGCGCCGTACGCCGGCGTCGGCGTCCTGCAGGCGTGGCTGGAGGTCGAGGATGTCGGGATTGTCGGTGCTGATGCGGGATGAGGGATTGAAGTCGGTCATATGGCGAATCGCGGTATCCGTTGTGGAGTGGGCAGGCCCAGTGGCGTCAGGCGCGGCAGCTGGCGGCCGTCTTCGTGGCGCAGCAGTTCCAGGCAGTGGCGCTTGAGCCGGGAGAATTCCGGGCTGGTGAGCAAATCGGCGTGGCGCGGGCGCGGGAAGTCGAGGCGGATGTCTTCGAGGATGCGTCCGGGTCGGGGGCTCATCACCAGGATGCGGTCGGCGAGGAACAGCGCCTCGTCGATGTCGTGGGTGATGAACAGCACGCTGGTGCGCAGGCGCGTCCAGATGTCCAGCAGCAGCTCCTGCATCATCATCCGCGTCTGCGCATCGAGGGCGCCGAAGGGTTCGTCCATCAGCAGCAGGCGCGGCTGATTGATCAACACGCGGGCGATCTCCACGCGCTGCTGCATGCCGCCGGAGAGCTGCGATGGCCAGCGCCCCGCAAAACCGTTCAGGCCCACCAGCTGGAGCATCTCGTCCGCCTGGCGATGGCGCTCGGTGCGGGGCACGCCGCGCATCTTCAGGCCGAAGGCGACGTTGTCGCGCACCCGCCGCCAGGGCAGCAGGGTGTGGTGCTGGAACACCATGCCGCGCTCGGGCGACGGCCCGGCGACGCTCTGGCCGTCCACTTCCAGCTGGCCGGCGCTGGGCCTCAGGTGCCCGGCCAGGGCGCCGAGCAGGGTGGACTTGCCGCAGCCGGAGGGGCCGAGCACGCAGACGAACTCGCCGGGCTCGATGGAAAAACTAAGCGACTGCACGGCCTCGAAGGCGTCACGGCCGCTGCCCAGGTGGATCGACAGACCGTCGACGCGTACGCGCCCCGGTGCGCTGGCGGGCAGGGTCATGGCTTGCCTCCGGCCTGGCGCTGCCAGGGCGTGACCAGGGCGCCGAGCTGGCGTACCAGCAGGCTGCTCGCCATGCCGAGCACGCCGATCAGCAGCATGCCGACGACAATGTCGGGGTAGTTCTGCAAGGTGTAGGACTCCCAGGTGTAGTAGCCGATGCCCCATTGCCCGGAGATCATCTCGGCGGTCACCAGGCAGAACCACGAGGTGCCCATGCCGATGGCCAGGCCGGTGACGATGCTCGGCGCGGCGCCGGGCAGCACCACTTCGCGCAGCAGCGCCAGGCGCCCGGCGCCGAGGCTGCGGGCGGAGGCGAGCAGGCGCGGGTCGACCGCTTCGACGCCGTGGATGGTGTTGAGCAGGATGGGGAACAGCGCGCCGGTGAAGGTGATGAAGATCATCGACAGCTCGGAGCTGGGGAACATCAGGATCGCCAGCGGAATCCAGGCCACCGCCGGGATCGGCCGCAGCACTTCCAGCGGTGGCAGCAGGCTGTCGCGCGCCCAGCGCCCACGGCCGATGACCAATCCGAGGAGGATGCCGGAAAAAGCCGCGAGCAGGTAACCGGCGAGCACCCGCAGCAGGCTGCTGCTCAGGTGGCGGCCGAGCTTGCTCGATTGCGCGAGGTTCCAGGCGGCGTCGAGCACGTCGCGCGGGCCGGGCACGTTGGCGAAGGTGACCACGCCGAGGTTGACGTGGCGCGCGCTGAGCACCTGCCAGAGTACGAGGCAGACCAGCAGCGAGGCCAGGCGCAGGCTCCAGCGGGTGAGGGGGGTGGTGTTCATCTGCGGTCTCCGCCAGCCCCGGCGCGCGGGCGCCGGGGCGGGTTGTCGATTCAGCGGCTGGCCACGGCCTGCTGGCTGGCGGCGGCGAAGTCGGCGACTTCACCACCGTGCTGACGGGCGAAGGCATCGGCCTGTTCGCGCAGCAGGAAGGCATCCAGTGCGCCGTCCTTGCCGCGCACGAACCAGGCCTGCCCGGCGAGCAGCTTGATGCCGCTGTCGCTGGCCTGGGCGTACACCGCGCGGATGTCCTTGCCCTGTTGCTTGAGTTCGGCCAGCTGACCCAACGCCTCCTTGGCGGTCGCGTAGCTACGCACTTTCGGCTCACCGCGCACCCAGATCTGCGCGACCTTGCGGGTATCGCTGATCGGCTGGTCGGTCAGCGCGTCATTGCCCAGCAGCGGCTGTTGCGCGTAGTTCTTCAGCGCGGCGTCGTAGTCGGCACCGGAGGCCTTGAAGGCGGCGCGGAGGTAGCGGTCGTCGACGAACTGGTCGACGTTCAGCCCGCGGTCGGCTTTCTTCAGCAGCTTCAGGGTATCGATGGCGGTGGCTACGGCCTGGCGGTATTCGGGTTTCCAGGTCAGGTCCCGCGTCTGCAGGCCGAGCGGGCCGTGGAACAGGTAGTTCACCTCGGCCGGAATGCCGGCGACCTTCTCGATCAGCTCGCTGTACTTCTCCGGGTCTTGCGCCAGCAACTGGTTGGCTTCGTAGGTGGCGCGCAGGTAAGCCTCGACGATTTCCGGGTACTTCTGTGCGTAGTCGGCTTCCACCAGCGCGCCGTGGAAGGTCGGCGCCTTGGCCTGGGAGCCGTCGTAGATCTTGCGGGCGATGCCACGGCTTTCGAACAGCTCGGCGAAGGGCACGAAGTCGGCGTGGGCGGCGATCTTGTTGGCCTGCAGGGCGGAGCCGGCGACTTCCGGCGGCTGCGCGATGATGGTGACGTCCTTCTCCGGGTCCCAGCCTTGTGCCGCGATGGCGCGCAGCAGCAGGCCGTGGGCGGTGGAGGCGAAGGGCACGGAGATGGTCTGGCCCTTGAGTTCGGCCAGCGACTGCACCTTGGAGGCGGCGGGCACGACAATGCCATTGCCGCTGCCGTCGATGCTGCCCGAGAGCACGCTGATGAACAGGCTGCGCTTGCCGGCGGCCTCGTGGGCGACGCCGTTGAGCGAGCCGGGGAAGTCGGCCATGGCGCCAAAGTCGAGCTTGCCGGCGACCATCTCGTTGGTCAGCGGCGCGCCGCTGGTGAAGTTCTTCCACTGCACGTCGTACTGCGCGTCCTTGTATGCGCCGTCGTGGGGCAGGTACTTGTCGAGCAGGCCGAGTTCGCGGATCAGCAGGCCGCCAGCGGCGCAGTTGATGGTGGTGTCCTGGGTGCCGATGGCGACGCGGATCGTTTCCGAATGGGCGGAAAGACTGGCAATGGCGAGCGCAAGGCCGGCCAGGGTGGTGCGCAAGGTCATGGGTGTTCCCCTCGAATCATCAGTGTTGGAATCGTCTCCGCCGCAGGCCTTGCGGTGGGAAACGAGGGGCGGTGCATCAGGCGTCCGGCGGTGGGGCCGGATGGCGTTTCTGGTTATCGGTGTCGTCCTGCGTTCACCTGCAGGAGCCGCGTCGTAGCACCGTAGGGCGGATAACCTGGAACAGGTTATCCGCCGATGGATCCATGGCGGATAACGCTGGCGCGTTATGCGCCCTACGGAGCTGCACGGGACGGCGGTCTCAGCGCAGGAGGTAGGGAATCTCGACCTTCACCGCGCCGGTCGGGCAGTCCTTCTCGCAGGGCATGCAGTACCAGCATTCGTCGAAGGCCATGTAGGCCTTCTGGGTGGCGGGGTTGATCGCCAGCAGGTCCATCGGGCAGACCTCGACGCAGACGGTGCAGCCCTTGTCGGCGATGCACTTGTCCTCGTCCACCGTCACCGGGGCGCTGGAGCGGAAGAAGATTTCCTGGGGTTGGTAGGCCATTGCACGCGGTCCTCATGGTGTTGCTTGCCGGCCGTCGTGGCGGTCGGCTGATTCTGTTCGGTGTTCCTGGGTGGTTCTGGTGCTCGGGGTCTTCCCTCACCCTAACCCTGGCTGCGCGCCCCGCTCCAGAGGGAGAGGGGACTGTCCTGAGCGGTGAAGAAATCGGCGCTCGCCGGCTGACGACATTGTCGCCCTTCGCGCCGAACGACCCCCTCTCCCTCTGGGAGAGGGCTGGGGTGAGGGGCTCCTCGGCGAACGACCTACTATGCCGCCTCGCTCTTCACCCGCAGCTTCTCGTAAGCCTGCTGCTCATCCTCATCCAGCGCGATCACATAAGGCTCGATGGGCTTCTTGAAACTGGTCATCGCGCCGTCTTCGCCCTTCTTCAGGTGCGCATGACAGAACCACTCGGCATCGTTGCGCAGCGGATAGTCGACGCGATGGTGGTACAGCCCCCAGCGGCTCTCGGTGCGGAACAGCGAGGCGCGGGCGGCCATCTCGGCGCAGTCGCGGATCACGCTGACTTCCATGGCGCGCATCAGTTCGTGGGGGTTGCTGGCCTTGAGCTGGTCGAGGTCGCGGGCGATCTCGGCGAAGCGCTGCAGGCCGATCTCCATCTTCTTCGTCACCTTGGGCGGCTGCAGGTAGTCGTTGACCATGCGCCGCAGCTTGTACTCGACCTGCGCCGGCGGCAGGCCGTGCTCGCGCTTGAGCGGGGCGAAGACGCGTTCGCGCTCTCGCTCGACCTGGGCGGCATCGACTTCGCTGAACTCGCGCCCGGCCACGTACTGTGCGGCGTTGGCCCCGGCGAACCAGCCGTAGGTGAAGGCCCCGAGCATGTAGTTGTGCGGCACGGCGGCCATGTCTCCGGCCGAATACAGGCCCCTGACGCTGGTCTCGGCCTTCTCGTTGACCCAAACGCCCGAGGCCGAATGGCCGGAGCAGAAACCGATCTCCGAGATGTGCATCTCCACCATCTGCTGGCGGTAGTCAGTACCGCGCCCGGCATGGAATTGGCCACGGCTGGGGCGTTCGTTGCTGTGGAGGATGTCCTCGATGGTCTGGATGGTTTCCTCGGCCAGGTGGTCGAGCTTGAGGAACACCGGACCGTTGCCGCCTTCGAGTTCCTGGTGGAACTCCCACATCATCTGGCCGCTCCAGTAGTCGCACTCGATGAAGCGCTCGCCCTTGCTGTTGGCGGTGTAGCCGCCCAGCGGGCCGGTGACGTAGGCGCAGGCCGGGCCGTTGTAGTCCTTGATCAGCGGGTTGATCTGGAAGCACTCCAGGTTCGAAAGTTCCGCCCCCGCGTGGTAGGCCATGGCATAGCCGTCGCCGGCATTGGTGGGGTTCTCGTAGGTGCCCATCAGGTAGCCGGAGGAGGGCAGGCCCAGGCGGCCGGCGGCGCCGCAGGCGAGCACCACGGCCTTGGCGCGGATCACCTGGAACTGTGCAGTGCGGCAGTCGAAGCCGAGCAGGCCGTTGACCGCGCCGTCTGCATCGGTCAGCAGGCGGGTGACCACCAGGCGGTTGGTGATCTCGATGCGTGCACGCTTGAGCTGGCGGTACAGCACCTTCTTGATGTCGTGGCCCTCGGGCATGGGCAGCACGTAGGCACCCATGTGGTGGACCTTCTTCACCGCGTAATCGCCGACTTCGTCCTTCTCGAATTTCACGCCCCAGCGGTCCAGCTGCTGGAGGGTCTCGAAGCTGTGGGTGGCGTAGGCGTAGACCGCCGCCTGGTTGACGATGCCGTCGTTGGCGACGGTGATTTCCTTGGTGTACTGCTCGGGCGTGGCGTGGCCGGGAATGATCGCGTTGTTCAGCCCATCCATGCCCATGCTGATGGCACCGCTGCGCTTGACGTTGGCCTTGTCCACCAGCAGCACGCGCAGCTCGCGGTTGGCTTCCTTGGCCTTGATCGCCGCCATCGGGCCGGCGGTGCCGCCGCCAATCACCACGATGTCGTAGGCGAGTTCCTTGTCCGCGGGTACCTGGGAGAGGTCGAACTGGCTCATTGGTGCTGTCCCTTGTGGCGGTCGATGCGCAGGCGGTACTGGAAGGCATCGCCGCGGTAGTAGAGGTGTTCGTAGTCCAGTGGCGCGCCGTCGGCGGTGTGGGTCAGGCGCTCGATGCGCATCACCGGCGAGCCTTCCTGCACCTCCAGCGCACGGGCCAGTTCGGCGTCGGCGAGGATGGCGTCGATGGCCAGGTCGGCATGGCCCAGGGGCAGGGCGCAGTCGTTCTCGAGGATCAGGAAGATGTCGCGGCTGACCAGGTCGGCTTTCTCCAGGCGTTTGCCGACGTGCTCGGGCAGCCAGGTGATCTCCAGCGACACCAGCTCGCGGTTGACCAGGCGGGCCCGCTTGATCTGCACCACGTTCTCGCCCTCGGCCACCTGCAGGCGGGCGGCGACCTGGGCGTTGGCCGGCACGGTCTTGAAGCTGCGCAGGCGGTTGATCACCTCGTAGCCGCGCTGGGTCATGGATTCACCCAGGCCCTGCAGGGTGCTGACGTTCTGGAATGCCTTGGGCTTGGCGACGAAGGTGCCCTTGCCGTGGATCTTGAAGATCAGCCCTTCCTTCTGCAGGTCGCCCAGCGCCTGGCGCACGGTGATCCGGCTGACTTCGAAGGCCTTGCCCAGCTCGGCCTCGGAGGGCATGCGGCTGAGCGGCGGATAGGTGCCGTCGAGGATGCGCGTACGCAGGACTTCCTTGAGCTGGCTGTAGAGGGGAACGGGGGAGAGGGGGAGTAGTTCGGCCATAGTTCATAACTTGTTATGACGAGTTGCCGAAACTATAAAAGGAATAATTGATTCAGGACAAGAAACGATTTGGCATAAGCATAGAGAGCGTTGTCTGCAGGGCTTTTCGGGGGATTGCGGCGGATATCGCTGGTGCGTATTCACCCTACGGGGCTGGAGGTTCCTACAAAATTAAAGGCCCCTCACCCTAACCCTCTCCCGCAAGCGGGAGAGGGGACTGTCCTGAGCGGTTCTGAAATCGGCGCTCGCCGGGTGACTTCATTTTCGCCAATCGCACCGAACGGCCCCCTCTCCCTTTGGGAGAGGGCTGGGGTGAGGGCAAGTCTCGCCGCGGATACTCCGGTTCGTAGGGCGCATAACGCGCCAGCGTTATCCGCCGCAGGTGGGACGGTGCCTCAGAACGGCCGGCTGCCGGAGAGACTGATGCGCTTCAGGCGGCGCTTCTCGCTCGCCGGGAACGCATTGCGGCCATGCAGCACGGCCTGGTTGTCCCACCAGACGATGTCGCCGACCGACCATTTGTGGCTGTAGATCAGCTCGGGCTGCTGCAGGTGTTCGCGCAGTTTCTCCACCAGCGCGGCGCCCTGCTGCGGGTCGGCGCCGGGGATTTCCACTTCGGTGTGCACGGAGAGAAACAGCACGCGCTTGCCGTTCTCCGGGTGGGTGCGCACCAGCGGGTGTTCGGTGCCCTGGATCGGCTCGATGTCCGGGGTGCGGTAGCGCACGAAGGTGCCGTTGTAACCGCCACTCTTCAGGCGGATGAATGGGTTGTAGTTGATCAGGCGCAGCGGGTCGATCTCGGCGCGGGTTGCTTCATCCAGCGTCTCGTAGGCGCGGGCGAGGTTGGTGAACTGGGTTTCGCCGCCGGTCCTGGGCACCTCCAGCGCGTAGAGGAAGGAGCCGGAGGAGGGCACCGGGGTCCACTGGTGGTCGACGTGGGCGGGCAGCGCGAAATTGCCCAGCTCGCCGTCTTCGGTGTTGGCCACCTTGACGATGTCCGGGGCCTTGCCGTCGGCGCCGGAGGACAGCACCGGCACGTCGGCGGGCGGCTGGAACACCGCCCCGAACAGGGTGGCGAAGCGCAGGTACTGCTGATCGTCGAGCTGCTGGTCCTTGAAGATCAGGATGTGGTGCTCGCGGTGGGCCTGCCTGATCGCCAGGATCTGTTCCGGCGTCAGCGGCTCGCGGGCGTCCAGCCCGCGCACTTCGGCGCCCAGCGGAGCGTCGAGGGGGACGATGGCGAAGGGTTCGGGGGTGGATTTCGGAAGGGCGTTGGATTGAGTCATCGGGATAATCCTGAGTGGGGGGATTGCCTCTCCCTGAAGGGAGAGGGTCAGGGAGAGGGGATCCTGGCTTTTATGGTTAAGGCTCAAGCCTTCTTGATCGTCCGGCTGCGCTGTCCGTCGACGCCCACCGGCACATCGCCGTCGAGGGTCACGCGGCGCACGATGCGCGGCTGGGTGCCGTAGTCGTCCACGGCGTAGTGCTGGGTCGCGCGGTTGTCCCAGATGGCCACGTCGCCCGGCTGCCAGCGCCAGCGCACGGTGTTCTCCAGGCGCGTGACATGGCTCTGCAGCACGGCGAACAGGTGCGCCGAGTCATGCTGCGAGAGGCCTTTCAGACGCTTGACGAAGTGCCCCAGCAGCAGCGTTTTCTCCCCGCTGACTGGATGCACGCGCACCACCGGGTGCTCGGTCTCGTAGACGGTGGAGGTGAACACCTTGCGGTACTCCTCCAGGCGCGCCGGGTCGAAGTTCGGGCGGATGCCGGCGTAGTCGTACTCGTTGCTGTGCACCGCCCAGAGCGAATCGGCCAGGGCCTTGAGCTCCGGCGTCAGGTCGTCGTAGGCGCTGGCGGTGTTGGCCCAGACGGTGTCGCCACCGGCCTCGGGGGCCACCACGTTGCGCAGGATCGAGGCTTTGGGATAGGCGTCGACGAAGGTCACATCGGTGTGCCAGGAGTTGGCGCGGCGGCCCTGGGCGCCGTCCAGTTCCAGCAGGTAGTGGGTGCCTTCCTGCACCGGCACGGTGGGGTGGGCCACCGGGTTGCCGAGCAGCTGGGCGAAGGCCTCCTGGCCCTGGTCGTCGAGGTGCGTCTGGCCGCGGAAGAAGATCACCTTGTGCTTCACCAGCGCCGCCTGGATGGCGTCGGTGGTGGCGGCGTCCAGCTCGCCGGACAGTTTCACGCCGCGAATCTCGGCGCCGATGCGGCCGGCAACCGGGTGGATGTCGAGGCTTACTGCGTGCTGCTGGATAGCTTGTGCTGCGTTGCTCATCTCATCGTCCTCTTGCAGTGGCAATAGAGCCGCGCGCCGGGGCGCGGCGGATGGGGATCAGAAGTCGTAGCGAACCGAGGCGCCCAGGGTGCGCGGCTGCCCCACCGAGGCGGTGTAGGAGCCGTTGATGCTGGCGAAGGCGGCCAGGTAGTAGTCCTTGTCGAAGGCGTTCTTCAGCCAGACCGAAGCATCCAGTTGGCCGTCGCCGAGGTCCTTGCGCAGGCCGACGGAGAAGTTCGCCAGGCCGTAGCCGTCGATCTTCGAGAGCTCGGAGTTGTCCAGCGTGCCTTCGGCCTCGGAGCGGTAGGAGTAGCTGCCGGTCACGTAGGGGCGGATGCCGTCATCGAGGTTCCAGGCGTATTCGCCGTTGAGGTTGGCGATCCACTTCGAGGCGCCGACCACGCGGTCCCCGGTGAGGTCGCAGGTGGCCGGGGCATTGGGTTGAGTGGAGATTTCCGCCGGGCACGGGGCGTCCTTGAACGACAGGTAGGTGACGTCGTTGTAGGAGCCGTTGAAGTTCAGCGTCAGGCCGCGAACGGGCAGGGCGGTGGCCTCGAACTCCAGGCCGCGCGAGCGCACGCTGCCGGCGTTGGAGAGCACCGAGACCAGCTGGGTCGAGCCCGGCGGCTGGTACAGGGTGGTCGCCTGGTAGCCGTGGATGCCCGTCCAGAAGAGGTTGGTGTTGAGCTGCAGGTGGTTGTCGAACAGGGTCGTCTTGATCCCCAGTTCGGCGTCGTTGGCGCGTTCCGGGCCGACCAGCAGCGAATCCGCGCCCGCCGTCGGGGCGCTGGCCACGGCCAGGTTCACACCACCGGATTTCTCGCCATGGGACAGTGAGGCATAGCCGAGGAAGTCATCGGTGAACTGGTAGCTCAGGCTCAGCAGCGCCGAGGGCGCGAAGCTGTAGAGGCTTAGGTCGCCCGAGTCATACGCGCCCAGCTGGTTGCGCCGTACCACGGCGCCGACGCCAGCTACCGGTGCGCCGCCGACCGGGTCGAAGCGCTCGACTTTGGCGTCCTTCTCCTCGTAGGTGCCGCGCAGGCCGGCGGTGAAATCCAGCTTGTCGGTGAGGTGCCAGGTGCCCTGGGCGAACAGGGCGAAGCTGTCGGTCTCGATCTTGCCGTTGGCTTTCGAGTAGGTGTTGTTCAGCGCATTCAGGTCGGTGCCCAGCAGGTAGCGGTCGGCCAGCGGGCCGTAGCTGGTGAAGGTCTTGTTGCCCAGGTTCTGATTGAACGCATAGGCGCCCAGCACGTAGTCGAAGAAGCCGCCGGTGGGCGAGGCCAGGCGGATTTCCTGGGAGAACTGGCGGTCGTGGACTTCCACGCCGGTGTTGTTGATCGCCGAGACGTCGAGCTGCTCGTCGTTGGCCGGGGTGAAGTGCCAGTAGCGGTAGGCGCTGATGGCGGTCAGCTTGTAGCCGCCATTGAGGTTCCAGTTGGCCTCCACCGAGCTGCCGCCCTGGTGCACGCTGACATGCTGGCGAGCGTTGATGTTGACCTTGTGCCGGTCCGGATCGCGCACTGGCGAGGCACCCACCGAGGCGGCGCGCTGCCAGAAGCGGTCGGCGGCACCGTACACCACCATGCTGCCGTTGCTCGAATCCTCCTCGTTGTAGTCGTTGATCCAGCGCAGGTCGAAATCCTCGTTGGGCTTGAACAGCAATTGCCCGCGGATGCCCTGGCGCTCGCCGCCATTGAGGGTGTTGTCGTCGTGGATGTTCTTGATGTAGCCGTCATCGCGGGTGCGGTAGGCCGAGACGCGCCCGGCCAGGGTGTCGGTCAGGGCGCCGGAGACGCTGCCCTTGCCCTGGAAGTAGCCGTCCTGGCCACCGGAGACCTCGACGCTGCGCTCGGGGGTGAAGGTCGGCGCGCGGGTGCTGATGTTCAGCACGCCGGCCGTGGTGTTCTTGCCGAACAGCGTGCCCTGTGGGCCGCGCAGCAGCTCAAGCTGCTCGATGTCCAGCAGGTCGAACACCGCCATGCCGGGGCGGCCGAGGTAGACGTTGTCCAGGTAGACCCCGGCGCTGCCTTCCAGCCCGTCGCTGGCCGGGTTGTTGCCGATGCCGCGCACGGCAATGCTCGATTGCCGCGCGTGAATGAAGGCCACGTTCACGCTGGGCAGGATCTGCTGCAGGTCCTGCACCTTGTAGACGCGCTGGGTCTCCAGGGTCTCGCCGCCGACCACGGTGATCGGCGTGGGCACCTTCTGCGAGTCTTCCTCGCGGCGGCGGGCGGTGACGGTGACCTTGCCCAGGGTGGCGTCGGCCTTGGCGGGCGCTGCGCTCACGGGCTTGGCAGTATCACTGGTAGTGCTGCCGTCCTCGGCTTCCTCGGCGAATACCGGCAGGGCGCCGCCCAGGGCCAGCAGGAAAATGGCCTGGCGCAGCCGGTGGGGCTTAAAGGGGAAGGGCGAATGTCTCGAAGTCATGCTGTGTCCTTGTCTCTGCACGCTGTTCGCGGGCAAAACGGGGCCGCGCCAGGCAAAAGTGGCGAACGACGTTTTTCGTTGTGGGTGGGTGCGGCTTTGGCTGTCAGCGACAGCGGGACAGGCACATTCGCGAGGAAAGGAGGTGCAGGGCTGGCATCGGGCGACTCCTGGTCTGAGCTATATTCTTAGTTCATAAAAGAATAGATGTTTGTTTTATTCTTCGTTGACGGAATAAGAGCTTGCATTTAAAACCAGCGCATACCCAGCGGCAAATGCCTTTGCCCACTATTTTCAATGCCGGAAATGCATCATGGATCTGCGCCAACTCCGCTACTTCATCGCCCTCAACGAACACCGCAGCTTCGTTCGCGCCGCCGACGCCATGGGCATCACCCAGCCGGCGTTCAGCCGCAGCATCCAGGGCCTGGAGCAGGAACTGGGCTGCCGCCTGGTGGACCGTGGCAGCAAGGACCTGCGTCCGACCCCCGAAGGCCAGGTGGTGCTGCAGCACGCGCTGAGCCTGGTGCAGGGCGCCAATAACCTGAGCCACGCGGTGGCCCGTCTGAACAAGCTGGACTCTGGCGAGCTGCGCTTCGGCAGCGGGCCGGCGCCGGCGCAGAAGCTGGTGTCCGATGCGGTGTCACGCTTCGTCCAGCGCTACCCGCGCATCCACATCCAGTTCGGCGTGGACAACTGGGAGCGCCTGGCGCGCAGCCTGAGCCGCGAGGAGATCGAATTCTTCGTCGCCGACATCCGCCATTTCGAAGCCGATCCGAACTTTCAGACCCGCGCGCTGAAGCCGCGCAGCGGGCTGTTCTTCTGCCGCGAGGGGCACCCGCTGCTGGCCAAGGAGAGTCTCTCCACCAACGACATGTTCGCCTACCCGCTGGCGGCCACGCTGATCCCGCCCAGCGCGCGGAAGATGCTCGCCAACCTCAGCGGCAAGATCGACATCAGCACCAACGTGCAGTGCGAAGACATGGCCTCGCTGGTGCGCATCGTCAGCCAGACCGACGCCATCGGCATCGCGGTGGAAGAGGCGCTGAGCGAACCGATGGCGCGTGGCGAACTGGTGCGCCTGCACTTTCGCAACCTGCCGCAGAACGTCGACATCCTCCAGGCACGCTGCGGAATCGTCACCCGCAGCGGCGACCGCCTCTCGGCGGCGGCGCGGGCGATGATCGAGCTGCTGGCGGACCTGGATGCGGGCGTGGAAAGCGAGGTGGCGTGAGGCAGCGGCAGAGTGCTTGACGCCGGCCCTGCCGGTGGATCGCGGGCGTGGCGCGCTGCCGCGACTTGAGCCAAGACCGTGCCGGAAGGATTTACCGAACCTTTACAGAGCCCCCAAGAACTCGCTCGGACAGTGCATGTCAATCTGATAGCAATCCCAAGGGTCCTGTTTACAGGCATACCAATGGAGTGGTCAGGAGCATTGCATCATGCGCTTCCCATTCGTCGTGGTCCTTCTGGCCGCGCTGGGTTTCAACACCGCGCAAGCCGAGATCTACAAGTGCACTGTCGAAGGTCGAACGACTTTTTCCCAACATCCCTGCTCCGCCGATGCAATCCTCGTCAAACCCGCTATTTCTCCCCAGCCGACCGACGAAGAGCTCACGCAGCAGGAGGCCGCCAACCAGTCTGTTCGCGTCGCAGCAATGGGGCGCTGGAAATTCCACAAGGTGACGTTCCTGCGCAAGAGACTCAGCAGCCTCGATGGCCGCATTGCCGCATTATTAAAGGAGCGGGGCGCGCGCCTGGATAATCTGCAGCAGGATGCGCTGGCTGAAATTGACGTCGTGAATCTGCAATACAGCGTGGACCTGCAGCGCTTGATGGAGGAGCGAGCGGACGTCAAATCACGCCTGGAAGGTATGCTGAGTGCGCCGAGATGAGATTCGGTCGATTCTGCCAGTTGCCACCGGGACCTGACGGATGCGATGGTCAGGTCGTACTGCTTGTTCCTGCCATGGAAACTGCAATGAGCCTCTCGCTCCGCCCCGCCCGCATCACCGATGTCCCCTTCGTCCAGCGCGGTGAAGAGGCCTATATCCGCCAGTGGGAGCCTGCCCATGAGGAGCGCTGGCGAGAAGACTTCGACCGCCACCTGGCGCGCTGGCTGGAGCACTTCGAGCGGCTGACCATCGCCGAGCTCGATGGCGAGAGCGTCGGCTACAGCCTCTGGTTGCCCGAAGCGGGCAGCGCGGAGCTCTGCACCCTGGGCGTCAGCGAGGCTTGGCGGGGAAAGGGCGTCGGTGCAGCGCTGTTGCAACGTTACATCGCCGATGCCCGGCAGGAGGCTACCTGCGGCTGAAGCTCAGCGTGCGCCCCGACAACCCGGCGCGGCGTCTGTACGAACGCGCCGGATTCGAACCGCAGGGCAGCGACGCCCTGGGTTACCGGCAATACGAATTGCGCATCGACTGAAGCGTCAGACCCACTCGGTGCTGCGTTTGCGGCGCACGCGCAGCATGGTCGGCAGGATCAGCCCGGCGAGCAGGCCGGCGCCGGCGATGCTGCCGCCATAAGCCATGTAGCGCATCAGCACCTGCTTGTTCTCGTCGCCCAGTTGCGCCTGGGTATCGCGCAGCTGCGAGCGCGCCTGGTTCAGCTCGGCGTCCAGCGCGCTGCGCGCGGCCTGCAGCTCATCGATGAGCTTCTTGCGCGCGTCCAGGGTTTCCTGCATGCCCTGCACACGGTTCTTCCAGGAGTCGTCGATGGTCTGCAACTGGGTGGTCAGCTCGGTGACCTTCTGTTCCAGCGAGGGCAGGCGTTCTGCCTGGCCGGGCTTCTCCTGCAGGTCCTTGCTGGCGATCCACACGGTGCTGCCGCTGTCGCTGCGCACCTGGCTGTAGTCGCCGGAGGTGCTGACCAGCTGGACCTTCTGCCCGGAGGTCAGGGTGCCGACGATGCGGTAGCCGTCGGTGGGGCCGCTGCGCACGTAGGTACTCAGACTGTCGTTCACCCAGCGCGCGTTGCTGGCGGGCTCCTCGGCCTGGGCCGGAGCGCCGGCGGCCAGCAGGCTGGCGAGCAGGCAGGCACCGAGGGCGCGGGTCTGGAGGGGAGAAACTCGTGCGGGGAAGCGACGCGATAGGGACATGGGCAATCTTCACATGACTTGGAACGAAACCCGCCTTGCGGGAGCGAAAACGTCGGCCGGGCAACTTATTGAGAACTGACCGGGTGGCCAATGGCCAGGAAACCCACCCGGGGGGCCGACAGCACACAGACAGTTGTCGGACGCCGAGAGTTCACCGTTGGGAAAATGCACGGATGAGTGGTGGGAAATTGCCTGCTTTGCCGCAGTGGCCCGTGCGCCGGATAACCGAATCGTCATCCTTGCCTCAGCTTCCCGTTAGCGGCGGCCTCTTAAGGTGGAGTCACTTTCAACCACCACGAGGTGACTGCCATGAAATTCTCCCGCATCTTCCTGACCGCCGCCCTGCTGGGCGCTTCCTCCCTGGCCCTGGCTGACGGTGGCGGCGACATCACCTTCGCGCGCATGGAGCAGGCCCGCCAGCAGGTCATGCAGGCCCGCCAGGGTGCACCTTCACCGACGCAGATCGCCGAGGCCAAGCAATACACCTACGGGATGAACCTGGACATCGCCGAAGTCGTGGCGGTGACGCCGATGAGCAGCGACTGCGGCGTGGTGCCGGTGCAGCTGCGCTACAAGGACTCCTTCGGTGACGAACAGGCCATCGAGTACCGCACCGAGCGCGTTGCCTGCCGCGCCACCCGCTGACTCAGTCAGGTGAAGCGGGGAATCTCAGGAGGAAGCGCGTCGGCCCTTCCTCCGAGCTCTGCGCGCTGGCCGAGCCCAGGTGCAGCTCCATGATCGAGCGCACGATGGCCAGCCCCAGGCCGGTGCCGCCCTGTGCCCGCGAACGGCCCTTGTCGACCCGATAGAAGCGCTCGAACAGGTGCGGCAGGTGTTCGGCGGCTATGCCCGCGCCGGGGTTCTGCACCTGCAAGGTCACGGCTTCGCCATCGTCCCGCACCTGCACGCTGATGCGCTCGCCCCCGGGCGTGTGGCGGATGGCGTTGGACAGCAGGTTGGATATCGCGCGCTGGATCATCAGCCGGTCACCCACCACCCGCCCGTGACCTTCGATGACAATGGAGAGCGACTTCTCCTCGGCGCTGAAATCGAACAGCTCGGCGACCTTCGCCGCTTCCTCTTCCAGCCGCACCGGCTCCTGCGGCAGCAGCGCGCGCGGATGGCTGACCTGGGCGAGGAACAGCATGTCGCTGACGATCCGCCCGACCCGTTCCAGTTCCTCGGTACTTGCCGCCAGCACCGCCTCGTACTCTTCCTTTTCCCGTGGCCGCGACAGCGTCACCTGAGCCTTGCCCAGCAGGTTGCCGATGGGTGAGCGCAGCTCGTGGGCGATGTCGTCGGAGAACTGCGTGAGCTGCTGCACGCCGCCATCCAATCGGTGCAGCATCAGGTTCAGTGCCCGCGCCGCCTTGCCCAGCTCCCGTGGCAAGTCCTGCAGCGGAATGCGGTGGCTGAGGTCCTGGGTGGTGACCCGCGAGGCCACCTGGCCGAACTGGCGCAACGGTAGCAGGCCGCGCTTGGCCACCAGGCGCGCGCCAAGGGCGATCAGCAGCAGCAACGGCGGCACCGCCAGCCAGGCCGAACGCAGGAAGGCGCCAAGCAGGGCGTCGTCGTCGCGCCGATCCAGGGTCAGGAACACCCGCAGGCTGTTGCCGTCGCGCAGACGGACAAGGCTGCGTTCGGTGAGCAGGCGGCGACCGTCCGCCGTGGTCCAGCCGAAGGCGCGGCCGTTGCCGGCGAACTCGTCGAGTTTCGGCAGGTCGGTAGTCGGCCCGCTGCTGAATTGCGCCGGCCGTCCGCGTTGCTCATCGAGCAGCGCGGCGCTGAGGTTGTCGTGGCCCATCAACTGGTCCTGCAGGGCATGGCCGCGCAGGGGCAGGGCGGCGAGGCCGGGGTCGGCCTCCAGCGCGTGGCGCAGTTGTCCGAGCTTGTCCTCCAGCTCGCGGTGGGCGCGCTGGTCCAACTGATGGTCGAGGGCGAGGTAGGCGAGGGTGAGCAGCAGGGCCATCAGCACCGACCCCAGCACGCCGACCCACAGGCCGATGCGCAGCGACAGGCTGGCCGCCTTCATGCGCGGGACTCCAGCACGTAGCCGACCCCGCGCAGGGTGTGGATCAGCTTGTCGGCAAAGGGATCGTCGACCTTCGCGCGCAGGCGGCGGATGGTGACTTCCACCACGTTGGTGTCGCAGTCGAAGTTCATGTCCCAGACCAGCGAGATGATCTGCGTGCGCGAGAGCACTTCGCCGCTGCGGCTCATCAGCAGGTGCAGCAGGGCGAACTCCTTGCTGGTCAGGTCGATGCGCTGGCTGTCGCGGTAGGCGCGATGGCGGCCGGGGTCCAGCTCCAGCCCGCCGATCTGCAGCACCTGCGGCTGGTCGATGCGCTCGCTGCGGCGCATCAGCGAGCGAACGCGGGCCAGCAGTTCAGGGAACTCGAAGGGCTTGAGCAGGTAGTCGTCGGCGCCCAGGTCGAAGCCTTTCACCCGCTCGGTGAGACGGCCGCGGGCGGTGAGCATCATCACGCGGATGTCGCTGTGCTGGCGCAGGCTGGCGAGCACATCCCAACCGTCCATCTGCGGCAGGTTCACATCGAGAATGACCAGGTCGTAGGCGCACTGCCGGGCCAGGTGCAGGCCGTCGACGCCGTTGTCGGCGCGGTCGACGACATAGCCGCTTTCACTCAGTCCCTGTTGCAGATAATCGGCCGTCTTGTGGTCGTCCTCGATGAGCAGGATTTTCATGGATAGTTACCCGGTAATTACGTGAAGAGTGGTGCCGCAGGCGCAGGGAAGTTCATACCGCCAACGAGAAAGGCGCGCAGTCTAGAAGCTGTAGCGACTTCAGGGTCAACCGTGGCGATGTCGCATTTCTGGCTGGGGGCGGAGTACTGAAAGTTCTGTAGGTCGCTGGTCTGTAAGGGATTTCAGAAGGGCTTCAGTTTGTCCGGAGTGCCGCGAATTGTTTCCTGAAGTTACCTGGAAGAGGCGCGGGGCCTTTTTAAATACATACAACGGGAAGTCGGCAGATGGCCAATTACATGTTTGTAATTATCCAGTCACCTTGTCGCTAGAGAGGCACTTCTAGATTCGCCGGTGGAAATGACGGGATGCCGTCGAAGTTGACTCCACCGAGCGAGGTTCGCCGTGTTTTCAAGACGTACTGGATTTGCCGTGCCGGCCATGCTGCTGGGGTTGCTGCTCTGGCAGTTGCCAAGCGGGGCGCAGGCCCGCGAGATCGGCATCGAGGATGCCCTGCAGGCCGCCGCCGGCGGCAACCCCGAGCTGGCCGCCAGCGGCCGGGAAACCGGCATCGCCCAGGGATTGCGCGATCAGGCCGGCCTGCTGCGCAACCCGACGCTGTCCTGGGACCAGGAGGGCACCGATTCGCGCAATCGCACCACCACGATCGGCATCAGCCAGCCGCTGGAGCTGGGCGGCAAGCGCGGTGCGCGGGTGGAGCTGGCCGAGCGCGGCCAGGACGTTGCCGCACTAGGCCTGCAGGCGCGGCGCAATCAGCTGCGTGGCGACGTGATCGCGGCTTTCTACACGTCCTTGCGCGCCCAGGAGCGGGAGCGCCTGGCACAGCAGTCGGTGGAACTGGCGCAGCGTGGTGTGACTGCGGCCGAGGGGCGCGTGCGTGCTGGCAAGGCACCGCCGCTGGAGGCCAACCGCGCGCAGGTGCAACTCGCCGAAGTACGCCTGGAGCAGTCCCGCGCCCGCCGCGAGCGAGCCGATGCCAACCAGGCGCTGGCCGCGCTGATGGGCTTGGCACTGCCGGATTTCAGCGGCGTGCGCAGCGACAGCGTCGAACCCTTGCCCGGCCTGCCCAGCAGCAACCAGCTGCTCGACCGCCTGGGCGACAGCGCGGAAATGCGCCTGGCGCAGACCCGCATCGATCAGGGCGAGGCCGCTGTGCGGCTGGCGAAGACCCAGCGCATTCCCGACCTCGACGTCAGCGTCGGCACCCAGGAGGCCATCGACGCCGGCAACCGCGACCGCATCGCGGTGATCGGCTTCAGCCTGCCGCTGCCGCTGTTCGACCGCAACCAGGGCAACATCCTCGCAGAATCCCGCCGCGCCGATCAGGCCCGTGACCTGCGCAATGCCACCGAACTGCGCCTGCGCCAGGAAACCCAGCAGGCGCTGCAGCAGTGGAGCACCGCCCAGGGCGAGGTGAATGCCTTCCGCCAGACCATCCTGCCCAGCGCGCAGACCGCCGTGGAGAGCGCCACGCGCGGCTTCGAGATGGGCAAGTTCGGCTTCCTCGAAGTGCTCGACGCCCAGCGCACCCTGATCACCGCCCGCGACCAGTACCTGCGTGCGCTGGCCCAGGTCAGCGATGCCTGGGGACGGATCGAAAGGGTCTACGGCGATGTCGGCGCGGCCCGCTAAGCGCCGCTGCGCCTGGTTCGGTCTGCTGCTCGTGAGCCTGACACCGTCTGCCGCCGCGCCGACCGTGAGCCTGCCCGTGCACTGGTGCGTCCACGACCTCTTCAGCACCCTCCATCACCCTGCGGTGCCTGCGCTACGGCGCGGCGCCGGCGGAAATTTCCCGGAGCTTCCATGATCAAGAAAACCCCTCTCGCCGCCGCCGTTCTGCTGGCCTCCGCGCTGGGCGTCAGCGCCTACGCCTGGATGGGCAGCGAACAGGCCGGTGGCAGCCACCTCGACGACGCGACCCATGTGGACGGCGAGCACCACGGCAACGCCGCGCCGACGCGCCATGCCGAAGCGCCAAGCCATGCTGATGCTGAACATCACGCTGCGCCACCGCTCAGCGCCTCCAGCGAAGCCGAGGAGGAGGGCCTGCACCTGAGCCCCGCACAGATCGAGGCCGCCGGTATCCAGCTCGCCACGGCCGGGCCGAAGGCGTTGGACGAGGCGTTCAGCCTGCCCGGCGAGATCGGCTTCGACCAGGACCGCACCGCCCACGTCGTGCCGCGCACGCCCGGCGTAGTGGAATCGGTGGCGGTGGACCTCGGGCAGAGCGTGAAGAAGGGCCAACTGCTGGCGGTGATCGCCAGCCAGCAGGTCTCCGAGTTGCGCAGCGAGCTGGCCGCCGCCCAGCGCCGGGCGAGCCTGGCGAGCAAGACCTTCGAGCGCGAACGGGAGTTGTGGCAGGAGAAGATTTCCGCCGAGCAGGACTACCTGCAGGCCCGCCAGGACCTGGAAGAGGCGCGCATCGCCCTGGCCAACGCACAGCAGAAAACCAATGCGCTGAGCGGCGTGTCGGTCAGCGCCGGGGGCAATCGCTATGAGCTGCGCGCGCCCTTCGATGGCGTGGTGGTGGAGAAGCACCTGGTGCCCGGCGAGGTGGTCAGCGAGACCACGGCGGCCTTCACGCTGTCCGACCTGTCGCGGGTCTGGGCCAGCTTCAGCGTGGCGCCGCAGGACCTGGCGCGGGTGCAGGTGGGCAAGCCGGCGCGGGTGGAGGCGGCGGACCTCGGCATGCAGGTCGACGGCCGCGTCAGCTATGTCGGCAACCTGCTCGGTGAGCAGACCCGCAGCGCGGTGGCCCGCGTCACCCTGGCCAACCCTGATGGCGCCTGGCGCCCTGGCCTGTTCGTCAATGTGCGGGTGAGCAGCAGTGCGCGCCAGGTGCCGGTCGCGGTGCCGGAGCAGGCGATCCAGGAGGTGGAAGGCAAGCCCAGCGTGTTCGTGCGCAGTGCCGAGGGCTTCGACCCGCGGCCGGTCGATCTCGGCGTCCGCAGCGCAGGTCTCGTCGAGGTGCTGGCCGGGCTTGTCGCCGGCGACCAGGTGGCGACCGAAGGCAGCTTCATTCTCAAGTCGGAGCTGGGCAAGAGCTCGGCGTCCCACGCGCACTGACGGGGCGAGAACATGTTCGAACGCATCATTCGTTTCGCCATCGAGCAGCGCTATCTCGTGCTGCTCGCCGTCCTCGGCATGGCCGGCCTGGGTATCGCCAGCTACCAGAAGCTGCCCATCGACGCGGTGCCGGACATCACCAACGTGCAGGTGCAGGTCAACACCTCGGCACCGGGCTTCACCCCGCTGGAGACCGAACAGCGCGTCACCTACCCGGTGGAGACCGCCATGGCGGGCCTGCCGGGCCTGCAGCAGACGCGCTCGATCTCGCGCTCGGGGCTGTCGCAGGTGACGGTGATCTTCAAGGATGGCACCGACCTGTTCTTCGCCCGCCAGTTGGTCAACGAACGCCTGCAGCAGGCGCGCGAGCAACTGCCCGAAGGCGTCGAGTCGGCCATGGGGCCGATCTCCACCGGCCTCGGGGAAATCTTCCTGTGGACCATCGAGGCAGAGCCGGGCGCGCGCAAGGAGGACGGCAGCGAGTACACGCCGACCGACCTGCGGGTGATCCAGGACTGGGTGATCAAGCCGCAGCTGCGCAACGTGCCGGGCGTCGCCGAGGTGAACACCATCGGCGGCTTCGCCAAGCAGTTCCAGGTTGCCCCCGACACCCGCCGGCTGGCGGCCTACCGGTTGACCCTGGCGGATGTGATCGCCGCGCTGGAGCGCAACAACGCCAACGTCGGCGCCGGCTACATCGAGCGCAACGGCGAGCAGTTGCTGGTGCGCGCACCGGGGCAGGTGGGCAGCCTGGAAGACATCGCCAATATCGTGGTGGCCAATGTCGACGGCACGCCCATACGCCTGCGCAACATTGCCGAGGTCGATCTCGGCCGCGAGCTGCGGACCGGCGCCGCCACCGAGGATGGCCGCGAAGTGGTGCTCGGCACTGTGTTCATGCTGATCGGCGAGAACAGCCGCACCGTCGCCAAGGCCGCCGCGGCGAAGCTGGAGGAGATCAACCGCACGCTGCCGGCCGGGGTCAAGGCGGTGACGGTCTACGACCGCACGCAACTGGTCGACAAGGCCATCGCCACGGTCAAGCGCAACCTTACCGAGGGCGCGATCCTGGTGATCGCCGTGCTCTTCCTGTTCCTCGGCAACATCCGTGCGGCGCTTATCACCGCCATGGTGATCCCGCTGGCCATGTTGTTCACCTTCACCGGCATGTTCAGCAACCGCATCAGCGCCAACCTGATGAGCCTCGGCGCGCTGGACTTCGGCATCATCGTCGACGGCGCCGTGGTGATAGTCGAGAACGCCATCCGCCGCCTGGCCCACGCGCAGCAGCACCACGGCCGTATGCTGACCCGCAGCGAGCGCCTGCATGAGGTCTTCGCCGCCTCGAAGGAGGCGCGTCGCGCGCTGATCTACGGCCAGTTGATCATCATGGTGGTGTACCTGCCGATCTTCGCCCTCACCGGTGTCGAGGGGAAAATGTTCCACCCCATGGCCTTCACCGTGGTGCTGGCGCTGCTGGGCGCGATGATCCTCTCGGTGACCTTTGTGCCGGCGGCCATCGCGCTGTTCATCACCGGCAAGGTCAAGGAAGAGGAGAACCTGCTGATGCGCGGTGCGCGCCGCGCCTACGAACCGGTGTTGGACTGGGTGATGGCGCGTCGTGCGCTGGTGTTCGCCGTGGCCGCCGTACTGGTGGTGCTCTCGGGCGTGATTGCCAGGGGCATGGGCAGCGAGTTCGTGCCCAGCCTGGGCGAGGGCGACTTCGCCCTGCAATCGCTGCGCACGCCAGGCACCAGCCTGTCGCAATCGGTGGCCATGCAGGAAAAGCTCGAGCGCCAGGTGCTCGACAAGGTGCCCGAGGTGCAGCGCATGTTCAGCCGCACCGGCACCGCGGAGATCGCCTCCGACCCGATGCCGCCGAACATCTCCGACGCCTACGTGATGCTCAAGCCCAAGGACCAGTGGCCCGACCCGAAGAAGAGCCGCGCGCAGCTGGAGGCGGAGATCCAGGAAGCCGCCAACGGTGTGCCGGGCAGCGCCTACGAGCTGTCGCAGCCGATCCAGCTGCGTTTCAACGAACTGATCTCCGGTGTGCGCAGCGATGTGGCGGTGAAGGTCTTCGGCGACGACATGGGCGTGCTGAACCAGACCGCGGAGCAGATCGCCGGCGTGCTGCGCCAGGTGCAGGGTTCGTCCGAGGTGAAGGTCGAGCAGACCAGCGGCCTGCCGGTGCTTACCGTCAACATCGACCGCCAGCGTGCGGCGCGCTACGGGCTGAATGTCGGCGACATCCAGGACAACGTCGCCGTGGCCATCGGTGGCCGCGAGGCGGGCACGCTGTTCGACGGCGACCGCCGCTTCGACCTGATCGTGCGCCTGCCGGAAAACCTGCGCAGCGACATCGACGCGCTGTCGCGCATGCTCATCCCGGTGCCGGCCCCGGCCAACGCCACGGACTCGCGCATCGGCTTCATCACCCTGGGCGAAGTGGCGCGCCTGGAACTGGTGCAGGGGCCGAACCAGGTCAGCCGCGAGAACGGCAAGCGCCTCGTCGTGGTCAGCGCCAACGTGCGCGGGCGGGATATCGGTTCGTTCGTCTCCGAGGCCAGCGCCAGCATCGGGCAGCAGGTGAAGCTGCAGGCCGGTTATTGGACCACCTGGGGCGGCCAGTTCGAGCAGCTGCAGTCGGCGGCGCAGCGCCTGCAGATCGTGGTGCCGGTGGCGCTGCTGCTGGTGTTCACCCTGTTGCTGATGATGTTCAACAACGTCCGTGACGGACTGGTGGTGTTCACCGGGATTCCCTTCGCTCTTACTGGCGGCGTAGTCGCGCTGTGGCTGCGCGACATTCCTCTATCGATCTCCGCCGGCGTGGGCTTCATCGCGCTGTCGGGGGTGGCGGTGCTCAACGGTCTGGTGATGATCTCCTTCATCCGCAGCCTGCGGGAGGAAGGGCGCGGCCTCGACGCGGCGATCCGCGAGGGTGCTCTGACGCGTTTGCGTCCGGTGCTGATGACGGCGCTGGTGGCGTCCCTGGGCTTCGTGCCCATGGCCCTGGCGACCGGCACCGGCGCGGAAGTGCAGCGGCCGCTGGCGACGGTGGTGATCGGCGGCATCCTGTCCTCGACCACGCTGACGCTGCTGGTGCTGCCGGCGTTGTATCGCTGGATGCATCGGCGGGATGAGGAGGGGCAGGGCGCCTGACGTCTTGCTCGCTCTCTGGACGCGGGCCATGCACGCGATTGCGTCCATGGGACGCTCCTTGCAGGTCAGTATGCAGGGCGGATAACCCGGAGCGGGTTATCCGCCGATACCACGACGGCGGATAACGCTGGCGCGTTATGCGCCCTACGGTCCAGCCTCGAGTGACGTAGAGATGCTCTGGGTAGGACCGAGGGGGACGCCTAGTCCTTGCTCGCAAACCGCCCAACGCCGACGTTTCCTTGTAGGAGCAACTGTCTTTCCCTGGTAGTCCCGTGTTTGTGCTTTCCCCCTCACCCCAGCCCTCTCCCTCAGGGAGAGGGAGCAAATCGTGCCGGCTGACGCTGTGGTTTCATCAGGCACCGAACGGTCCCCTCTCCCCTTGGGAGAGGGTTAGGGTGAGGGCCGATCCGAGCACAGATCTATCCGGTAGGAGCGGGCCATGCCCGCGATCGCGCGCATGGCGCGCTTCTGCAGGTCAGCTCCGTCGTCATGGGTAACTCGGGAGCCAACAGATAGGTGCCGTGCAAACCACAGGCATGAGCCGCCCCCACAGGGAAGTTTCTTCAAGGCAAAAAAAGGCGCCCATTCGGGCGCCGAGAGTTCCTCTCCCCCCAAAGGGCACATGGAGCGCCAGGGAGAGGAGCAGTGCTGCGGGGAAATCATCACCAGTAGCCTTGGGGGGGCGGTGATGGCTTCCGTTATACGCAGGCGCGCCTAACGGGAGGCTGAGGCGCAGCTGACAATTCCGTCATCCTCCCGTCAGGCGCAGGCCGTCACAGAATCGCCAGCGGGTATTCGACGATCAGTCGCACTTCGTCCAGGTCCGACTCGAAGGCGGTGGCGCGGGTTGTCGCCTGGCGTACGCGCAGGGACAGGTCCTTGAGCTGGCCTTCCTGGAACACGTACTTGGCCTCGACGTCGCGCTCCCAGCGCTTCTGATCGGTAAGCGGGTCGCCGTTGTCATCCGTGCGCATGTACACGGCGTTGGCGTTGGAGTAATCGGCGTCGGTGCCGCGGGCATAGCGGGTCATGAAGCTCAGGCCCGGTACGCCGTAGGTGGCCATGTCGAGGTCGTAGCGGACCATCCACGAGCGCTCCTTCGGCGAGTTGAAGTCGCTGTACTGGATGGAGTTGTCCAGGTAGATCGAGTCGGCCTGGCGCAGGTAGTCGAAGTCGTTGTTGCCGTTGTTGCGCTGGTGGCTGACGGCGATGCGGTGGGCGCCGAAGTGCACGCCGGCGCTGGCGCTCCAGATGTTGGTGTTGAACTCGCCGAGCAGCTCGCGGCCTTCGTCCTGCGATTTGTAGTAGTTGAAGCCGCCGAACAGCTCCACGGCCTCGCTGAGCGGGAAGTTCAGCGCAGTGCCGAAGTAGTACTGGTTCCAGGCGTCCTTCAGGCGGCTGCTGTAGAGGCTGACGCTGGCGTTGTCGTTGATGGCGTAGTCGCCGCCGCCGTAGGCGAGCCAGGCCGAATCCACCGGGCCGGCGTAGAAGGTGGCGAAACCGTCGTCCATCTGCCGCGACTGCGGCTGGCTCATGGCGTGCAGGCGGCCGCCTTGCAGCGTCAGGCCTTCGAGGCTGGTGTTCTGCAGGGTAAAACCACGGAAGGATTCGGGCAGCAGGCGCGAATCGCCGTAGTGCACCACGGGAGTTTCCGGGAATACGTCGCCGGCCTTCAGTACGGTGTCCCACAGGCGCACCTTGGCCGCGCCGCCGGCCTTGGCGTAGTCGCTCTCGGTGCGCCCGTCGTTGTCGGTGGGCAGCACGTCCACCGAGCTGCCGGCGCCGTTACGCCCGTCACCGGTGTCGAGCTGGAAGCCGACCATGGCGAAGGCGTCGACGCCCACGCCGACCGTGCCCTGGGTGAAGCCGGATTCGAACTTGCCGATGATCCCCTGGGCCCAGACTTCCGAGTAGCCGTTGCCGCGCGGCGGCACTGACTGGCCGTGGCGGGCGTCGCGGTTGAAGTAGAGGTTGCGGTTGAGGATTTCCAGGCTGGCGCCTTCGAGGAAGCCTTCGGCTTTCTCTTTGCTTTCGGTCTCGGCGAAGACGGTCGGCGAAGCGACCCCCAGTGCCAGCAGCGAAGCCGCCAGCGGGAATTTGCGTCGGTACATGATTTGCTCCCAAGGGCAGGAATGGTCGGTGACCGCCTGCTGTTGTTGTTTTTGCCCAGGCGTGGCGAGGGCCACGGGCATCGTGTGGGAGCGCGGATAACGGCGAGATGAGCGGCGGATGACAAATCTGTCAGGGGGCAGGTCAGCGGAGGGCGGGCAGCGCTGGCAGACATACCGATGTCGAATCCAGGCAACTCCTGGCGGCGGATCGTGGCTAGGGTGGCGGACCTTCACCGCAACGACTGGAGCTGTCATGTCCGATTTCATCACCGTACTGCGCGACACCTGCCCGACGCCCGTGCTGGACGCCACCAAGTGGAAGCGCATCGGCGGCGACCCGCACACCGTCAACCTCAATGCCTACCTGTCGGCGGACGGCAGCAAGATCATGGGCACCTGGATCTGCACCCCCGGCAAGTTCGAGGTGAACTACGAGAAGTGGGAGTACTGCCATTTCCTCGACGGCTACTGCGTCATCACCCCCGAGGGCGAGCAGCCGGTGCACCTGCGTGCCGGCGACGTGTTCGTCATCGAGCCGGGCATGAAGGGCACCTGGGAAGTGGTGGAGACGGTGCGCAAGTACTTCGTCTTCGCCTGACGCCGGGCCTTCGGGGCGCGGACAAGGTCCCGCCACGAGCGCAGCACGGAGCAGCCCGGCGGTGCGCGACACGGGTCCTGCGGAGCGCTCCCGCAAGGTTGAATCCCTGTATCGATGCAGGGGTTTGCCCGCTAAAGTGGCCGTCCCTTTCACCGGAAGAGAATTGGCGAGATGGTCACCTGTTACCTGCGCTATGTGCTGGACCCCTACAAGCTCAAGGAATTCGAACACTACGGCCGGTTGTGGATGCCGCTGGTGGAGCGCTTCGGCGGTCAGCACCACGGTTACTTCCTGCCCTCCGAGGGTGCCAGCAACATTGCCCTGGCGATGTTCACCTTCCCCAGCCTGGCCGACTACGAACGCTACCGGCAGCAGTCCATGGACGATCCCGAGTGCCAGGCAGCGTTCCGCTACGCGGAAGAAACCCGTTGCATCCTCAGCTACGAGCGGAGCTTCTTCCGCCCGGTATTCGGCGGCTGAGCAGCCGCTGCGCCATGGCTGTCCGTCATGCGCCGACCCCGCCGGCAGGCACCCCGCAGAAACGGAGCAGGTGCGTGATCGCGCTCGTAGGGCGTTCCTGCTGAGGGCTTGGGGGCTTCGGCCTTCGCACGAACACGGAAAAAAGGGAGCCCATGGGCTCCCTTTCTTAGTGTGCGATGTCTACTGCGGCCCGTCGCTGACCGACCAACTGGCTGCCGAAACGTAGGGGGCCAGGGCCAGTTCGCCGACCAGCGACTCCAGCAGGCTGTCCTTGTCGCTCGGGGCCAGCACCAGGGCGGCCACTTCCACGTCCCCGCCGGTCTTGCGCGCGTGGCTTTCCAGGCTCTGCAGGGCCAGGCCGTTGGCGCTCAGACGGCGCAGCAGGGTGGAGCGTACCAGCGCTTCCTGGTGGGCTTCGGTGACGGCCTGGACCGTGTAGTAGCGCTCGCTGCTCGGCTCGATAGGGGCGTGACGCTGGATCCAGCGGGTCACCGAGGGCAGGGTGAGGTTGCACAGCACGATCAGCAGGGTGGCGACCAGTGCTGCCGCGAGGAATCCGGCGCCTGCCAGCACACCCACCGCGCCGGTGCACCAGACGGTGGCGGCGGTGCTCAGGCCGCGCACGCTGAGGCCGTCGCGCATGATCACGCCGGCGCCGAGGAAGCCGATGCCGGTGACCACCTGGGCTGACATGCGCACCACCTGGTCTTCCGCGTTCATGAGGAAGGGCAAGGTGGCGAAGGTGGCTGCGCCGAGCGCAACCAGACCGTGGGTGGCGACGCCGGTGAAGCGCTGGCGCCACTGGCGCTCCATGCCTATCAGGGCGCCAAAGCAGAGCGCCGCGAAGAGGTCGAGGACGATTTCGAAGGACATGCCTTTGTTACTCCGCGCCGGCCTTGCGCCAGCGCCCGTGGAAAGGGGCATCGTGCCCCCGGTGAGGATGAAGGTGTGGCCAGTCTACCGGGCCGGAGAGTACGGCGGGCTGATATGTCGCAATCCAGTCGCCGGACCGCCTGGACTCGCCGTGGGTGCCACTCTCCTGGGCAGTTGGATGGGAAGTTTCCCATGCCTTTCTCAGTCTGCGAGCGTCCGCATGACCAGGGGCGCACTCTAGAATTGCGCTCTTGCCGGCAGTTGCTCGTCAGCAGAATCCGACACCCGTTCAATTTGGCGCAAAGGCGTTTACATGAAGTTCAAGGAAGTCATTGCCTCTCTGTTCATTGGCACCATGCTGGTGGGTTGTGACCAGTCGGGCAAGACAACTGCAGACCCCGCCAACTGGCTCAGCGTTCCGACGTTGCCGATCATCCAGGATGCGATCCTGCCCCTGGCGCCGACCTTCGGTGGGCAGCGCGATGGCGTGCTGAGTCAGCAGATCTGCGCGCTGGCTACCGGAAAGGCCACACAGGGCCAGATCAACGAACAGCTCAGAAAACTGAACATCGAGCCCACCCGTTTGCCGTTGACCAGCAACGATGCGGTGGCTTTGCTGGTCAACGGCAATGTGGCGGCGCAGACCATCGCTTGCGCCGCGTATCAGGCCACCGAAGTATTGCGCCCGATCGATATGCGCGACGTCATCAAGCCGGCGAGCCAGGCGAGTGATCTGCAAGAGCAAGGCACGACGGTCGCCGAGGTTGGCAAGGAAAAGGGCAGAGAGAAAGAAGCGAGCAAGGCCACGGCTCCAGCGAAAGATGTCGATGCCGGCCGCGTTGCCCAGCTACTGCCGCTGCGAATTGCCCAGGCACGAGCCAACGCGGACATCTTTGCCCTGATTGCGGAACAGTTGCAGCGCACACCGGGCCTCAGTATTCAGGAGTATCGCGACAAGGCTCGGGATCTGTTCATCCGCCTGGCACCGATTTATCTGGAGCGAATCGCACAGCAGATGCCGCCGAGCAACGCCGGCTACCAGGTCCAGCAAATGGATGCCCGGCGCTTCGTCTTCAGCAACAACGTCGGCGCGCGATTCGATTACTCCGTCGAGAATGGACTGTTGCTCAGTCAGAACGGAGTGATCTGGTATGGCAATGGACATTTACTGGGTTCTGTCTATCGGTTGAGAGCGGCTTACTTCCCAGCAGGTGTCAGTAAGCTGTTGGCAGCGAAGCAGCCGTGAAGAGGAGGGCTGTAGATGGCGTTTCGGCTTTCCCGATCGGAGTGTTAGCTCCCTGTCCTGCATCATGAAAATCCCGGCTACTGCCGGGATTTTGCTTTCTGGAGTCAGCACCAGAGCATCTGCCGGGAAGCCGGTGTCGAAGCGGGCTGCGCACCATTTGTCCAAATGGGCGCATGCCTGAAGGCGCTCGACCAGGGCCTCGGTAAATTCCTACGACCCAATCAGTATTGGGTTCATATTCCAATTTCCCCCATCTCACTAGCATGCCTTCCATCAGGATTATCTGGCGATAATTCATGTGATTAAAGGCAGAACCTAAAGTGATTTCTAGAAGTTTGAGCGAGCAGGCGTGCAGCCTTTCCATGGCCGCCAGCTGCAATTGGCGCGTCCGCCTCGCTCTTCGCCACGCTGGACTCCTCGCTGTAGGGCGCTCCTGCCTCGGCCAAATCGAAGTCGCCGTTAATTATCCATGCACCTCTTCTGTATCCGGACTTTCCGGCTCGCCCGCGGCGGATCTGGCCGTTGGGGCGAGTGCTGTCGCCGGCCCGGATGAGTTCGCCCCACGTCCTGTAAATCGCTGCATCCCAACGCAAGTTCCGCCAGGGGTGTCGGTGCGTTTTTCCTGAATCGAAATGGCGTTGCGGATCACCCGCCGGGAAGTTGCCGCTTCGGCGATCAGGCAATTTCCGGGGCGAGTGACTCCCGAGCATCGCGTCGTGCGTAGCCGCCACCTGCCGAACCAGCAGGCATCCGCAACGCCGAGCGCCATCGCGGTTTTGCTTCTTCTGGAGTAATGATGAACAAGGTGTATCGTCTGGTTTGGAATGCCGCCCTCAATGCCTGGGTGGTCGCTTGTGAATTCGCCACGGCCAAGGGCAAGGGCAAGCGTGGCTCGCGGCGCCAGAAAGCCCGTGGAGCAGGCCTGGCGGCGACTTCGCTGGCGCTGGCCATCGGGGCCTCGCAGGTCGCTTGGGCCGAAGAAGCGCAAAGCGTGAATTTCGCTGATGCCTCGAAGTCCATCAGCAGTTCTGCATCCGCTTCCCGTGATGCGGAGTCGTCCGCAGCCCTGGCATATTCCACGGCCCTGGGCGCCTTCAGGGCTGTAGCGGAGACTCCTGCTGCCGCGATAGGCAGCACCAGCTACGCGCTTGCTCCGGCGTCGGCCGCAGAAGCCACCAGCCCGAAAGCCGGATCGCTGGGTGCGGCTCTGATGAACTCCGCGGGCAGCACGGAGGCGCATTACGCCAGTGTCAACGACGGCAATGTCCAGGGCGCGAACTACACCAACGACGGCGCGAGCGGGACCAATTCGATGGCCGTCGGCGTCAGCGCGAAAGCTTCCGGTGCGCGAGCCACGGCGCTGGGCTACAGCACCAGCGCTGGCGCCATCGACAGCCTGGCACTTGGTTCGGGTTCGAAGACCACCGCGATTGGCAGCATGGCAATCGGCACCAATGCATCGGCGGCCGGAGTAGGGGCCATTGCCCAGGGGGACGGCGCCAGTGCGACTCCCAACGACTCCATTGCCATGGGTACGAATGCCCAGACGCTCGCCAACGACGCCAGTATCGCCATCGGCAAGAGCTCGGTATCCCAATCCATCCTCGGCCCCGGTTCGGTGGCAGTCGGCAACGAAGCCCAGGCACTGACCAGCGGCAGCGTTGCCATCGGTTATCAGGCGCTGGCCGATGAGGTCAATCCGCCCAGCGCGTTTACCGGCAACGTCGCTATCGGCCGCATGGCCCATGCGACCAACAGCCTGACGGACCCCAGCGAGGCTTCGACGGCCGTCGGTAACGAATCCTTCGCCGACAAGGGTGGCGTAGCGATCGGTGAGCGCACCAATGCCGCGGGCAAACTCAGCACCGCTCTGGGCAACTCTGCCTCCGCGACCATGGATAATGCCGTGGCAGTGGGCCCGAAGGCCAAGGCAACGGCTATCGATGCGGTGGCCATTGGTAACGGCGCCTCGGCGCAACACGCGCGCTCGGTGGCCCTGGGCGTCAGCTCCACCACCAGTGCGACGGTTGCCACGAAGAACATCCAGATCGGCGACACCACCTATGATTTCGCCGGTGTGGCACCGACCAGCACCGTCAGCATCGGCAACGTTGGCAACGAGCGTACGCTGACGAACGTTGCGGCGGGGCGAATCAGCCGGACCAGCACGGACGCCATCAACGGCTCCCAGCTCTTTGCGGTCACCGAGTCGATCGATGATGTAATCGCTACGCCGATCACCTTCGCCGGCAACACCGGCAGCACGGCCAAGCAACTGGGCGACACCCTGACTGTGCAAGGTGCAGCCACCACGGCTGGCACGTACAGTGGCGCAAACCTGAAGACTGAGGTCGATGCCAATGGGCAGCTCAATCTGCTGCTGGCCGACAACCCGGCCTTCACCAGCCTGACAGCCGGCGGAACGACGACGCTGGATGGGGCGGGCCTGACCATTGCCAATGGTCCTAGCGTGACCACTGCCGGGATCGATGCCGGCGGCGAGCAGATCAGGAACCTTGCCCAGGGCGTCGACGGTACCGACGCGGTCAACGTCGACCAGTTGAACGACACGATCAACCGCTCCGCCAAAACGCACTACTACAGTGTCAATGACAACGGCGAGCAAGGTGGCAACTACGACAACGACGGCGCCACTGGTGTCAACGCACTGGCCGCTGGCGTGGGCGCCAAGGCCGCGCAGGAAGGCGCAGTTGCCCTGGGCTCGGGTTCGGTAACCGATGCTGCCGTAGCCACCACTGGCACCACCGTTGCCGGCACGGATTACACCTTCGCCGGAACCGCGCCGACCAGCACGGTCAGCGTGGGCAGTGTTGGCAATGAGCGCACCATCACCAACGTTGCGGCGGGCCGCCTGAGCGAAACCAGCACGGATGCGGTCAACGGTTCTCAGCTGTTCGCCACCAACTCCGCCATCGACAACCTCGATGCGGGTTCGGTGAAGTACGACGTCAACCCCGACGGCACCATCAACTACAACACCATCGCCCTGGGTGGTGATACCTACAACACGACCACCAGGACCGGCGGCACGCGAATCAAGAATCTCGCTGCGGGTGTGGACGGTGGCGATGCGGTCAACGTCGACCAGCTGAAAGATACCGTCGACGGCGCGAAGACCCGTTACTACAGCGTCAATGACAACGGCGTACTGGGCGACAACTACAACAACGACGGCGCCACCGGTGTGAACGCACTGGCCGCTGGCGTGGGCGCCAAAGCCGCACAGGACGGCGCAGTTGCGCTGGGCTCGGGTTCGGTAACCGATGCTGCCGTAGCCACCACGGGCACCACCGTTGCCGGCACGGATTACACCTTCGCCGGAGCCGCGCCGACCAGCACGGTCAGCGTGGGCAGTGTTGGTAATGAGCGCACCATCACCAACGTTGCGGCTGGTCGCCTGAGCGAAACCAGCACGGATGCGGTCAATGGTTCTCAGCTGTTCGCTACCAACTCCGCCATCGACCACCTCGATGCGGGTTCGGTGAAGTACGACGTCAACCCCGACGGCAGCATCAACTACAACAGCGTGACCCTGGGTGGTGACACCTACAGCAGCACCACTAGGACCGGTGGGACACGCATCACCAACGTCGCTCGCGGCGTGGGTGACAGCGATGCGGTGAACATGTCTCAGCTCAATGAGACCAACACCCAGGTTACCCAGAACACCACGGACATCGGTGGTCTGGACGGCCGTGTCACCAACATCTACGAGACGGGCACCAAGTACTTCCACGCCAACTCTACCGGTACGGATTCCGTGGCTTCCGGCCAGGATTCCGTGGCCATAGGCATGGGCGCCGTGTCCAGTCACGACGGTAGTGTGGCGCTGGGGGCGGGTTCCGTTGCGGACGGCAGTACGCTGGAGCACGAGGCCTATCTGGCGGGTGGAACTGCCAAGGGTGAGGTGAACATCGGTGATCGTCGCATCACTGGCGTGGCGGCTGGCGCAGAGGATACCGATGCGGTCAACGTAGCCCAGTTGAAGCTCGCGGCGAGCGAAGCATCGGCCGGTGCAGTCAAGTACGACGTCAATCCCGACGGCAGCATCAACTACGACAGCGTGACCCTGGGGGGCGACACCTACAACAGCACCACCAGGACCGGTGGGACACGCATCACCAACGTCGCTCGCGGCGTGGACGACAGCGACGCGGTCAACATGTCTCAGCTCAATGAGACCAACGCCCAGGTTACCCAGAACACCACGGACATCGGTGGTCTGGACGGCCGCGTCACCAACATCTACGAGACGGGCACCAAGTACTTCCACGCCAATTCCACCGGCACAGATTCCGTGGCTTCCGGGCAGGACTCCGTGGCCATTGGCATGGGCGCCGTTTCCAGCCATGACAGCAGCGTGGCATTGGGCGCGGGTTCGATCACGGACGAGGCTGTCGCCACCACCGGTACGACGATCCGAGGCACAAGTTACAGCTTCGCCGGCACCGCGCCGACCAGCACGGTCAGCGTGGGCAGTGTCGGCAATGAGCGCACCATCACGAACGTTGCTGCTGGCCGTCTGAGTGAAACCAGCACTGATGCCGTCAACGGTTCGCAACTGTTTGCGACCAACCAGGCCATCGAGAATATCGACGGCAGCCTCGGCACGCTGGACAAGGGCGCGGTCAAGTATGTGATCAACGAGGACGGCAGCGTCGACTACAACGCCGTTGCCCTGGGTGGTACGACTTACAACAAGTCCGGACGCTCCGGCGGTACGCGCATTACCAACCTCGCTGCGGGGGTCGACGGCGGCGACGCGGTCAACGTCGACCAGCTGAATATCGCGATGTCCAATGCCGAGACGCACTACTACAGCGTCAACGACGGTGGCGAGCAGGGTGGCAACTACGCCAATGATGGCGCGCAGGGCAAGAACTCGGTGGCAGCGGGTATCAATGCCAGTGCTACCTCCGATGGTGGGGTGGCCCTGGGCAGCGATTCGGTGGCAGCTCGGGAAGCGGGCGCGACCGGGTATGTTCCTGATGGCGCTACCGATGAGCAGGCGCAGGCGATTGCCGCGACCACCAGCAACAGGGGCGCAGTCAGCGTCGGTGACGCAAGCTCCGGTATCTATCGCCAGGTGACTGGCGTTGCTGCCGGCAGCGAGGACAGCGACGCAGTCAACGTGGCCCAGCTCAAGGGGGTGGTGAACAGTACCAACGCTGATATCACCAACATCGCCAACGGCAAGGACGGCATGTTCCAGGTGAACAACACCAGTAACCTGCCCAAGCCGAAAGTCACCGGAAAGGACGCCGTGGCTGGTGGTGCTGGCGCCGAGGCTTCCGGGGCCAACTCCGCAGCCATCGGTACCCGCGCCAAGGCGACCGCCAGCAACTCGGTCGCGCTGGGTAATGACTCGATCGCCGATCGCTCCAACTCGGTCTCGGTGGGCAGCGCCGGTTCGGAACGGCAGATCACCAACCTGGCCGCCGGCACCGCCGATACGGATGCAGTCAACCTGGCTCAGCTCAACAAGGCTACCGGGGACATCAACAACAACATCAACAACGTCTATAGCGACCTCAAGCATGACTTGAAGAAGCAGGACGACACCTTGAGTGCTGGTATCGCGGGAGCGCTTGCGGCCGCGACGCTGCCACAGCCGTATGTGCCGGGTGCAAGCATGGCGTCGGTGGGTATGGGCAACTACCGCGGGCAGAACGCCCTGGCAATTGGTGTTTCGCGCATCTCCGACAACGGCAAATGGGTAACCAAACTTTCCGGCAACACGGACTCACAGGGCGAGTTCGGCGTGTCGGTTGGCGTTGGTTACCAGTGGTGATCCCTTCCTGAGGTCGAGGCCCGGCTCAGCCGGGCCATTCGCGGTTTTTTCGAGGTTTATCAGATGTTCGAGCAATTCAAACTGGGCGGCCTGAAGCTGGCCCTCGCGGCATCCGCGCTGACTGCGCTGGCCGCCTGCGGAACCGTCAGCGACGTCGACTCGGCAGGGCATACGCAGCAGCCGGTGTTCCCGGCGATGAACGATGCCAGCCTTCCCGAAGGCAGTTACGTCAACCTGGAAAACCTGGGCAAGATGCGTCCGGGCATGACCAAGCATCAGGTCCAGGACCTGCTGGGCCACCCTCAGTTCTCTGAGGGCATGTTCGGCGTGCGTGAGTGGGACTACATCTTCAAGTTCCGTCAGGCCGAAGGCCAACCTGACAAGGTCTGCCAGTACAAGGTGCTCTACGACAAGGACCACATTGCGCAGTCCTTCTACTTCCTCCCGGCAGATTGCCAGCAGGCGGCCCCGGCGCCGGTGCCGGCACCCTCGCCGGCGCCTCAACCCAGGGCGCGGACACTCAATCTGGAGGCAGATGCCTCGTTTGCCTTCGGTAGCGCAGTGCTGCGTCCGGAAGGCAAGGCGAAGCTGGATGAGCTGGCCGAAGGCCTGAAGAGCGCCGAAGTCACTTCAGTGGAAATCGTCGGCTACACCGATCGCATCGGTAGCGTGCAGAACAATATCCGTCTGTCCCAGGCGCGGGCCAATGCGGTGCGCTCCTACCTGATGCAACACGGTATCTCCGGAGCGCTGATCAGCGCCGAGGGGAGAGGGCCTGCTCAACCGCTGGTCAATTGTCCGGGAGCATCGACACCCGAGGTCATTGCCTGCCTGGCGCCTAACCGTCGCACGAGCGTGGCGGTTCAGGCGAACTGAGGCTGAGGCGCAGCAGCGGCCAGCTGTTGCGCCTTCCTTACTTCTGGCACCCCTCTCTTTTTCTCTTCTCCAGCTCCTGCCTGCCATGATCCTTCGATACTGCGTCCTTGCTCTTGCCTTGAGCTCCCTGGCCTTGTCTGGCTGCGGGGAGCCGCACCCTGCTCAACCCTCGGGAAGCGCTGCCGTTCATCGCAACTGGTTGAGTCTGCCCGCCTTGCCGTTGGTGCAGGGCGCCGTGCTCGCGCTGGCGCCTCGGCTGGACAATGGCCTTACGGCGGAGTTGATGAACCAGATCTGCGGCCTGGCGCGCGGCGACCTGTCACAGGATCAGGTCAACCAGTTCCTGGCCGATCGAAGGCTGGACGCCGCGCCAGGGCAGGATCGCAACCCGGCTCTGGTGCTGCTGAAAAACGGTGACCGGGCGGGGCAGGCCACCCTTTGTGCCGCCTACCTGGCGGGCAGCGTGTTCAGTACGGCCGATCTGCAGCCATTTCTGGAGGCGAGCGCAGGCACTACTCACGCTGCCGATGGGAAAGCCAACCAGCCGGAGGCGACGGCGAGCCAGGACAGCGTGACGATGCTGCTGTCAGTACGGCTCGCCGTTGCCCGCGCCAATGCCGATGTCTTTGCATTGATCGCCAGCGAAATGCAGCGGCGACCCGGGCTGACGCCCCTGGAAGTTCGCGAGCAGGTGCAGCAGCTTTTCAGCCGCCTGGCGCCAACCTATCTGGCACGTATCCGTGCCCGCTTTCAGGCGCCTGGAACAGTGCTTCAACAGATTCGCCTGGACAAGGAGACGCTTGTTTTCAGCTCCTCCGATGGCGCCGATTTCGTGCTGGAAAGGGGGCAGCTGCGGCTTCGCCAGGACGGCGTGATGATCTATGGCGACGGTCGCCTGCATGGCCTGATTCGAACATTGCAGGTGGCTTATTTCGACGCTCAGGCGGCGGCGTTGCTGACATCCTCTGACATGGCTGTGCCGGACAATTGATCGCCTGGAGCCGGCGCCGCGGTACAAACCGGATGACGCAACGGCTCTGCGCGTTTGCGGGAGGACGAATCAGAAGCCTCAGTACGGAAAGCCTGGGTGTGGACGAATGTCCTGTCAGAAATATCCTTAATCGACTTTGGGCGGCGGCTTCGCGGCGGGCAGAGCGGCAGAATGCGCGGCAGTCTTGTCGATGCGCTCGGCAAGCTCGTATTCCGACTCAATAGGCCATTCTTCCGTGTCCGTATCCGCCGCATCGCAGCCGTCTTCCTACGCCAGTTCCCTGCAGCCATCTTCGAATTGCCATCCGCATACCGCTCCCGAGCACCTGGCCGTGCTGGCCTGGCTGTTCGGCCTGGAGCCGCCGAGCGTGGGAACCGCACGGGTACTGGAGCTGGGCTGCGGGAGCGGCGCCAACCTGCTGCCTTTTGCGACCCGAAATCGCCGCGCAAAGGTGCTGGGAATCGACCGATCGGATGACGCTGTCGAGTCGGGCCTGCAAGCGGTGCGGCAGCTGGGCCTCAACAACGTGCGGCTACACGCTGCCGACTTGGGTGAGATCACCGGGGAGCTGGGCCAGTTCGACTACATCATCTGCCACGACCACTACAGCCATCTGTCTTCCCAGGAGCGTCGCGCTGTAGCGCGTATCTGCAAGGAAAACCTCGCCGCCAACGGGATCGCCTACGTCAACTTCAATACCTACCCGGGGTGGAAATCCCGTGAAATGGTGCGCGATGCCATGCTGTTGCGCCTGAGTGGCCGCGTACCGGGTGTGCAGGAACTGGCCGAGGCGCAGGGCATGTACGACTTCCTGAAGCGCTGGGCGCATCTGGGGGGGAATGCGCTCAAAGGTGCGGTGGAGGAGTGCGAGTCGCTGCGCGGAGATCCTGCGCGTTTGTCCACCTTCCTCGAGCCCAGCAATACTCCGTTTTACCTGACTGACTTTGTACAGCGCTTCGAGCAGCACGGCCTGGCCTATCTGGCCGATACCCGTGCCGCCGGGATGTTCATCAACCATTTTCCCGAGGGCGTTCAGCAGGCGCTGCTCAGCGAGTGCGGGAACAGTCAGGTCGCCCTTGAGCAGTACTTCGACATCCTGACCAATCGCAGTTCCCGCCAGACACTGCTGGTCCACGCGGAGCAGGCGGACGCGATTCGCTACCGGTTGGCCCCCGAGCGGTTGGCGAAGCTGCACGTCACGGCGCGCTTCGAGTGCGAAGGGGCGGTTCAGCTGGACGACAGCGAACAGTCTTTCCGGGTGGCTGACGGCCGTCGCGTCGGCCTGCGTGGCGCAGCGATGAAAGTCGCTGCATACCGCCTCAACGAGGTTTGGCCTCGGACGCAGAATCTGCCGGCTCTACTGGCGTACGTCGAGCAACAGCTGGGGAGTCTGCCGCCCAACGCCGACGCGCAGTTGTTGGACCTGTTCGAGCACATTGTGGTGTCCGACTTTGGGCGTTTCCGGCTCTCAGCCGTGGTCGGCGGGCCGGGGGCGGCAGGGATGCCACGGGTCGACCCGGAAGTCATTGCCTACGCACAGCTGTCGGGCTGTATCGAAGGAAGCGTCACGTTCAACCCCTGGCACGAATCTGTCACGCTGGATGCATTCTCGGCGTTGCTGCTGCCGCTGCTGGACGGATGTCATACCCAGGATGAATTGCTCGAGGTCATTGCTGACGCCGTTGCAGAGGGGCGTCTCGGGTTCCTGCGCGACGATCGGCCGATCACCGATCGGGCAGAGCTGGGCAGGGTCGGTGTTCTGCATCTGCATCGGGTGCTGGAGTCGCTGCTGGCCTGACGGGCAACCCATGGACCCGAGTGGTCAGGTCCATGGGCTGCTACAGCTGCAGGCCGATCAGCGGTGGGCAGCGAGTTCGTCCTTGCCCCAGCCGCCGCCGAGGGCGCGGAACAGGTCCACCAGGGCGATCTGCCGTTGGGTGCTGGTCTCGATGTAGGCCGACTCGTTGACGAAGTTGCTGCGCTGCGCGTCGAGGTAGCGCAGGTGGCTGTCGACGCCGCCTTCGTAACGCGCCTTGGCCAGTTTCAGGGTTTCGTTGGTGGTGTTGGCCAGAGCCCGCCGTGCGGCTTCCTCGCGGCGCAGGGTGTCGGTCGCTGCCAGCGCGTCGGCCACTTCGCGGAACGCCGTCTGGATGGTGCCTTCGTAGGCGGCCACGGCGGAGTCCTTGCGCACCTTGGCCAGGTCGAGGTTGGCGCTGTTGCGGCCGGCATCGAAGATCGGCAGCGACAGGGTCGGCACGAAGCTCCACGAACGCGAGCCGCCGTCGAACAGCCCGGACATCTCTGCGCTGGAGGTGCCGAAGCTGCCGGTCAGGCTGATGCGCGGGAAGAACGCCGCGCGGGCCGCGCCGATGTCGGCGTTGCGCGCCTTGAGCACATGTTCGGCGGCGAGGATGTCCGGGCGCCGCTCGATCAGCTCCGACGGGGTGCCGGGCGCGATGTCCTGGATCAGCATGGGCTTGTCCTGCGGCACCTGCGGGATTCGCTTGGCCGCGTCGGATGTGCCGAGCAGCAGCACCAGGGCATTGAGCGCCTGCTGCTTCTGCCGCGCATTGCTTTCCAGCTCGGCGCGGGACTGTTCGACCAGCCCGAGCGCTTCCTGATAGTCCAGCGCCGTGGCCGCGCCTGCGGTGCGCCGCTGGCTGATCAGGCTCAGTGAATCCTCGCGGCTTGCCAGGGTCTGCTCGGTCAGCTGCAGGCGGCGCTGGGCACCGTCGTAGGTGAGATAGGCCTGGCTGACCTCGGCGATCAGCGCGATGCGCGCACTGCGGGCGGCTTCCTCGGTGGAGAGGTACTGCTCCAGCGCGGCGTCGGTCAGGCTCTTCACCCGGCCGAACAGGTCCAGCTCGTATTCGGGCAGCGCGAGGCCGACCTGGTAGCTGCTGCTCACCGCCGAGCTACCGCTGTTGGACAGGTCAGCCGGCAGCCGCTGGCGGTTGCCGTTGGCGGCGCCGTTCAGGCCGGGCACGCGGTCGGCGCGCTGGATGCGGTACTGTGCGCGGGCCTGTTCGATGTCCAGAAGGGTCTGGCGCAGCGAGCGGTTGTTGTCCAGGGCGACGTTCACCAGTTCGCGCAGTTCGCTGTCGACGATGAAGCTCTGCCAGTCGAGGTTGCTGGCCGCGGCACCGGGCTGGGCGGCGGCGCCGCTCCAGCTCTGTGCCACCGGTGCTTCGGGGCGCTCGTAGGTGGGCGCCATGGAGCATCCGGCCAGGACCATCGCCAGCAGCAGGCTGCTGACGGTAAAGGCGGGTGTGCGCAGGGTGGTCATTGCGCGGCCTCCGAGGGTTGATGCGCAGGTTTGGGCTGGCGACGCAGCAGCGATAGCAGCCAGACGAAGCAGATGGGCACGAAGATCACCCCCAGCAGCGTGGCGCTGAGCATCCCGCCGATCACCCCGGTGCCGATGGCGCGCTGGCTGGCGGCGCCGGCTCCGCTGGCGACCACCAGCGGCACTACGCCGAGGATGAAGGCCATGGAGGTCATGATGATCGGGCGGAAGCGCAGGCGCGCGGCCTGGATCGCGGCGTCGCGCAGGCTGTGGCCCTGTTCCCAGAGTTCCTTGGCGAACTCGACGATGAGGATCGCGTTCTTCGCCGCAAGACCAATGATGGTGATCAGGCCGACCTTGAAGTACACGTCGTTGGGCAGCCCGGTGACCGTCACCGCCAGCACCGCGCCGAGGGCGCCGATGGGCACGATGAGCATCACCGATAGCGGGATCGCCCAGCTCTCGTAGAGCGCCACCAGCAGCAGGAACACCACCAGGATCGCCAGGGCGAACAGTTGGGTGGCCTGGCCGCTGGCGACCTTCTCCTGGTAGGAGAGGCCGGTCCACTCGTAGCCGATGCCGGCCGGCAGCTCACTGACCAGACGCTGCATTTCCGCCATGGCTTCGCCGGTGCTCACGCCCGGAGCGGCGTCGCCGGAGATGCGGATCGACGGGTAGCCGTTATAGCGCGCCAGCTGCACCGGGCCTTTTTCCCAGCGGGTGCTGACGAAGGCGGACAGCGGCACCAGCTCGCCGGCGCTGTTGGGCACGTAGAGCTTGAGCACGGCTTCCGGGGTCATCCGGTCGCCTTGTTCGGCCTGCACCACCACGCGCTGCTGGCGACCCGCGTTGGCGAAGTCGTTGATTACCGAGGAGCCGAACGCGGTGGACAGCGCGCTGCTGATGGACTCGAAGCTGACGCCCAGGGTGCGTGCCTTCTCGCGGTCGATCTCCAGGCGCAGCTGGGGAGCTTCGGCGAGGCCTTCCATCATGGCGTAGAGGATCTTCGGGTTGCCGTTGGCTTCGCCGAGCAATTGGTCGCGGGCCGCCAGCAGCGCTTCGCGGCCGAGGCCGGCGCGGTCCTGCAGGCGCAGCGAGAAGCCGCCGGAGTTGCCCAGACCGTCGATCGGCGGCGGGGTCACGGCCATGATCGCGCCGTCGCTGATGCCGGCGAAGCGTTCGTTGATCGCCGCGGTTTCCGCCTCCGCGGACTGCGATTTGTCACGCACGGACCAGTCCTTCAAGGTCGGGAAGGCCAGCGCGGCGTTCTCGCCCATGCCGGAGAAGCTGAAGCCCATCACCAGGAAGGACGAGGCCACGGCCTCGCGGGACTTGAGGAACTGCTCCAGCTCCTGGCCGGTGACGTCGGCGCGCGCACGGGTGGCGCCCGGCGGCAGCTGGATGTCGACGATCATGTAGCCCTGGTCTTCCACCGGCACGAAGGATTCCGGCAGGCGCAGGTAGCTGTAGCCGAGCAGGGCGACGATGCCGGCGTAGATCAGCATGTAGCGCCCGGCACGTTTCACCAGCGCGGTGTTGAGCCGCGTGTAGCGTTCGGTCAGGCGGTTGAAGCCACGGTTGAAGGCGCCGAAGAAGCCGCGCTTCTCGTGGTGACCTTCGGGGATCGGCTTGAGCAGCGTCGCGCACAGCGCCGGAGTGAAGGTCAGGGCGAGGAAGCCGGAGAACAGGATCGACACCGCCAGCGACAGGGAGAACTGCTGGTAGATCACGCCTACGGAGCCAGCCATGAATGCCAGCGGCATGAACACCGCCGACAGCACCAGGGTGATGCCGATGATCGCGCCGGAGACCTGGCCCATCGCCTTGACCGTGGCGGCGGCCGGGGAGAGGCCTTCCTCGGCCATGATCCGCTCGACGTTCTCCACCACCACGATGGCGTCGTCCACCAGGATGCCGATGGCCAGCACCATGCCGAACATGGTCATCATGTTCACCGAGAAGCCCAGCAGGTACATCATCGTCAGCGTGCCGAGCAGGCACACCGGCACCACGATGGCCGGGATCAGGGTGTAGCGCACGTTCTGCAGGAACAGGAACATCACCAGGAACACCAGCACCATGGCTTCGATCAGGGTGTGGATCACCTTCTCGATGGCCACGTCGACGAAGCGCGAGGTGTCGTAGGGCACCGAGTACTCGACGTCGTCGGGGAAGTTCACCGACAGCTCGGCCAGGCGCTCCTTCACCAGCGCGGCGGTCTGCAGCGCGTTGGCGCCGGGGGAGAGCTGGATGGCACCGGCCACGGTGGGTTTGCCGTCCAGGCGCGCGGTGAAGTTGTAGCTCTCGCTGCCCACTTCCAGGCGCGCGACGTCGGCGAGTTTGACGGTGGAGCCGTCCGGGTTGGCGCGCAGGACGATGCGGCCGAATTCCGCCGGGTCGTCCAGGGTGCCTTTCACGGCCAGGGTGGCGGTCAGCTCCTGCTCGGTGCTGCCGGGGGAGGCGCCGAAGCTGCCGGCCGGCACCTGCACGTTCTGCCCGCGAATGGCGTTGCCCACGTCATCGATGGACAGCCCGTAGCCGACCAGCTTCTGCGGGTCGATCCACACGCGCATGGCGGCTTCGGAGGAGAAGAACTGCAGCTTGCCGACGCCTTGTACGCGGCGCAGCTCGTTGTTGATGTTGCGCGCGGCGTAGTCGCCCAGGGCGGTGGTATCGGTGCGCGCGGAGCCTTCCTTGTAGTTGAGCGCGTAGATCAGCAGGAAACCGGCGCTGGTCTGCTCGACCTCCAGCCCCTGGGTGAGCACGGCCTGGGGCATGCGCGCCTCGGCCTTCTTCAGGCGGTTCTGCACGTCCACCTGGGCCAGCTCCGGGTTGGTGCCGGGCTGGAAGGTGACCACCACTTCGGCCATGCCGTTGGAGTTGCTGGTGGACTCGAAGTAGAGCAGACCCTTGGCGCCGTTGAGCTCCTCCTCGATCACGCTGGTGACCGAGTCCACCAGTACCTGCGCGGAGGCGCCGGGGTAGGTGGCGGTGACGGTGATCTGCGGCGGCGCCACGCTGGGGTACTGGGCCACCGGCAGCAGCGGGATGGCCAGCAGGCCGGCCAGGGAAATGAACAGCGCCACCACCCACGCGAAGTTGGGGCGCTTGATGAAGAACAGTGACATGGGAATTCCTCGCGGCGATCCTCGCCTTACTGGCGCGACGCCTGCTGTTGCTGCTGGGCGTGACGGGCTTCGACCTTGGCGCCCGGCTGCAGGCCGGTGAGGCCGCCGACGATGACCTGGTCGCCGCTGGCCAGGCCCTGGCTGATCTGCCAGCGCGAGCCTTGCATGGCGCCGGTCTGCACCTGGCGGGTCTCGACGCGGCTGCCTTCGCCGATCACCAGCACATGGGCGGTGCCATCGGTGGCGCGCTGCACGGCGCGTTGCGGCACCAGGATGGCCTTGGCGTCGGTGCCTTGCGGGGCGGTGACGCGCACGTACATGCCCGGCAGCAGCAGGCCGTCGGCGTTGTCGAACTTGCCGCGCAGCGAAACCTGGCCGGTGCCACGGTCCACCGAGATATCGGTGAACAGCAGTTCGCCCTGGCGCTCGTACTGGGTGCCTTCGACGCGCAGGCTCAGGGCCTGGCTCTGGCCGGCGGGGAGGTTGCCGCTCTTGAGCGCTTCACGCAGGCGCAGGGCATCGGCCACCGGCTGGGTGAAGTCGGCGTAGATCGGGTCCAGCTGCTGGATGCGCGCCATCAGCGTGGCATCGCCTTGGCCGACCAGAGCACCTTCGGTCACCAGCGCACGACCGATGCGCCCGGAAATCGGGGCCTTGACCGAGGCATAGCCCAGGTTCAACCGTGCCGTTTCCAGGTCGGCCTGGGCCGAGCGCACCGAGGCCTGGGCGCTGCGCAGGTCGGCGGTGGCGGTGTCGAAGTCCTGTTGGCTGACCGCTTCGATCTTCACCAGTGGCTCGTAGCGCTTCACCCGTGCCTGGGCTTCCTGCTGCGCGGCCTGGGCCCGCGCCAGTTCTCCTTCGGCGCGGGACACGGCGGCTTTCAACGGCGCCGGGTCGATCTGGAACAGCAGGTCACCGGCCTTCACGTCGGCGCCTTCCTCGAAGCGCTTCTGCACCACGATGCCCGCCACCCGCGCGCGCACTTCGGCGACGCGCATCGGCTCGATACGACCCGGCAACTCCGAGGTCAGGGTGAGAGGCTCGGTCGCTACCGCCACCACATCCACCGGGCGCGCCGCCTCGACAGCTGCCGGCGGCTCGCCGGATTGTCCGCAACCCGCCAGTGCCAGCGCTGTCACCAGCGCACTGATTGTCCCTACTGCACGCAACCTGCCCATGTTTCACCCGGGGTCTGTCTTTCTAAGAGGTTGCGTATGATCTTTCCGAAGCTAAAATGAGTCAATATTGACTCATGTGAAACAAGTGTGAGCAAAAGTGTCATTTCCTTTGGTAGGTTGGGACTTTTTCTGCACAATGCAGCTATCCCACCCTTTCCCTTGACCCTCTGACCGGTCACCGACCCGAGGCCCGCTGATGTCCCTGACTGCCCATGATGAACGACTCCTCAAGGCGCTTGCCGCCGCCATCGTCGACCGCCCGCGGGCGACGCTGAAGGAACTCGCAGAGTCGGCAGGGGTGAGCAAGGCGACGCTGCACCGCTTCTGCGGCACGCGCGACAATCTGGTGGAGATGCTCATGAGTTACGGCGAGCGTGTGCTCAATCAGGTCGTCAGCAATTGCGAGCTGGAGAGCGCCGAGCCGCTGACGGCGTTGCGCAAGTTGATCCAGGAGCACCTGACGCACCGCGAAGTGCTGGTCTTCCTGATGTTCCAGTACAGCCCCGACAGCCTTGACCCGTGCATGGACGGTCGCTGGCAGTCCTACAGTGATGCGCTGGATGCCTTCTTCCTCCGCGGCCAGCAATCCGGCGTGCTGCGCATCGACGTGACGGCTGCGGTGTTCACTGAGCTCTTCCTGTCGATGATCTACGGCATGGTCGATGCGGAGCGGCGCGGGCGCGCGGCCAGCTCCAGTTCGGCGACCGTGCTGGAGCAGCTGTTCCTGAACGGCGCAGCGGCGCCTGCCAAGGCCTGACGCACTTCCATGCGGGATTAGCGGGTGGTGGCTGGAAGTGGTTTTCCGTACCATTGCCGGCCCTTCGTGATCCCCGCTTCCGAGTAGAAAAATGAAACCCGCCCGCCTGCGTGCCGATGTCCTGGCCGGACTCACCACGTCCTTCGCGCTGGTGCCCGAGTGCATCGCCTTCGCCCTGGTCGCCCACCTCAACCCGCTGATGGGGTTGTACGGCGCCTTTATCCTCTGCACCCTCACCGCGCTGTTCGGCGGGCGCCCCGGCATGGTGTCCGGCGCCGCCGGCTCGATGGCGGTGGTGATCGTCGCGCTGGTCGTGCAACACGGCGTGCAGTACCTGCTGGCGACCGTGCTGCTGGGCGGGGTGGTGATGATCCTGTTCGGCCTGCTGCGCCTGGGCAAGCTGGTGCGGATGGTGCCGCACCCGGTGATGCTGGGCTTCGTCAACGGCCTGGCGATCGTCATCGCCATGGCCCAGCTCGAGCATTTCAAGGACGCTGAACACTGGCTCAGCGGCAACCCGCTGTACGTGATGCTGGGGCTGGTAGCGCTGACCATGGCTGTGGTCTATGGGCTGCCGAAGCTGACCCGTGCGGTACCGCCGGCGCTGGTGGCAATCCTGGGTGTCGGGCTGGCGGTCTACCTGCTCGGCCTGCCGACCCGCACACTGGGCGACATGGCGCACATCGCCGGTGGCCTGCCGCAGTTCGCCTTGCCGGACATCCCGTGGAACCTGGAAACCCTGCGGATCATTGCGCCATACGCCTTCCTCATGGCCATGGTCGGCATCCTGGAAACCCTGCTGACCCTCAACCTCACCGACGAGATCACCGAGACCCGCGGCTTCCCGGACCGCGAGTGCGTGGCCCTGGGCGCGGCCAACATGGTCTCCGGTGCCTTCGGCGGCATGGGCGGTTGCGCGATGATCGGGCAGACCGTGATCAACCTCAGTTCCGGCGGCCGCGGTCGGCTTTCCGGCGTGGTGGCGGGAGTGATGATCCTGCTCTTCGTGCTGTTCCTCTCGCCGCTGATCGAGCGCATCCCGCTGGCGGCGCTGGTGGGCGTGATGTTCGTGGTGTCCCAGCAGACCTTTGCCTGGGCTTCGCTGCGGGTGCTGAACAAGGTGCCGGTGAGCGACGTGCTGGTGATCATCGCGGTGACCGCCATTACCGTGGCCACCGACCTGGCTACCGCGGTGTTCTGCGGGATCATCCTGGCGGCGCTGGATTTCGCCTGGAAGCATGCCCGCGAACTGTACGCAGACATCCATGACGAGGCCGATGGCAGCAAGCTGTACCGCGTCCACGGTACGCTGTTCTTCGCTTCCACCACGCCCTTCCTCAACCAGTTCGACCCGGCCGGCGACCCGCAGCAGGTGACCCTGGACTGCGCGCACCTGAGCTTCGTCGACTATTCCGCCATCGCCGCGCTGATGACCCTGCGCGAGCGCTACAGCAAGGCCGGCAAGCACCTGCGGGTGATGCACCTGTCCGAGCGCTGCAAACAGTTGCTCAAGCGGGCCGGCGCGCAGCACGCCTGAGTTGCGGAGCGGGCTGGCAGGGTTGTGTGTTTTGTAGGATGGCGTGGAGCGAAGCGATACCCATCGATCCCTGCGCCAGCAGCATGGATATCGCTGCGCTCCACCCATCCTGCGGTCCTGTTTGTGGACCAGAAGCGGGCATAGCACGTAGGGCGGATAACCCGGAACGGGTTATCCGCCGATACCGCGTCGGCGGATAACGCTGGCGCGTTATGCGCCCTACGGCCCTGTTTGCGGACCGGGCATGGGCTTGGCGAGCTTCAGAACTTCACCTTGAAGCCCAGGATGCCCTCGTAGCTGCGCCCGTCGCCGTCCAGGGCGCGCTGGTAGCCCAGCGAGCCAGTGACGCTGGTGCGGTCGTTGAGCTGGTAGTCCACGCCCAGGTTGAGTTCGCCCCAACTGCCGTTCATGTCGGTGCCGAAGGGGATGTAGCCGTCCGCCGAGGAGAACTCGGTCTTGGCCTTGCCCTTGAACTCGTGCCACAGGCTGGGACGGACCCAGACGCTGGTGCGCTGTTGCTTGCCGTGGTCGTCCTCGCGGAACCAGTCCTTGTCGACGCGCACGCCCAGGCGGCCGGTCAGCGAATCCACATCTTCGAAACGCACGTCGGCGGCGTCGTCATGGCTGTCATCGAGTTTCAGCTTGCTGACGATCAGTTGGGCCTGCGGCTCGACGTGCAGGGTCTTGTCGGAGTCGAGCTTGAACGGGTAGCCAGCCTCCAGCGAGGCGGTGATGCCGTGGCCGCGGGTCTTCAGCGAACCGGCGTCGTTGGCGCGCGCCTTGAGGTCGAAGCGGTTGAACTGCACGACGCCGTCCAGGTACCAGCCTTCCGGGCCGAAGTGCGTCCAGTAGCCGCCTATGCCGTAGGAGCGCAGGGTGTCGTCGCCGGCGTCCTGGCCATCGGTGTGGTCGACGCTGCCCTTGATCCGCCCGGCCTGCAGCGAGAGCCCGGCCTGGTCGGTGCTGCCGTCGGTGTCTTCGCTGCGGTAGAGGTCCGCGCCGACCTGGAAGGCCTGAATGCGATAGTCGTAGTCCGCGCCATTGCCCAGTTTGTCGGAGCCTTTCTGGTGAATCAGACGGCCCCAGCCCAGGGATGGGCCGTAGCTGTCCACTTCCTCGCTGGGCAACGGATCGTTGACGTTACGGCGTTCCTCGCCGACCCGCTCGTGCAGGGTGTCGACCAGGGCGCGGCTGTAGTTCAGCGCCATGGCGGGGAGGGCGCTGTACAGCGAGGTTTCGGCGCGGTAGTTGGGCCGGGAGGACGGTGCCGAACGCTCCGGCGCGACCGGCTCGACAGGTGTCACCGGTGTCGTGGGATCAACCGGGCCGACAGGATCAACCGGATCGACAGGGTCAACCGGATCGACAGGGTCAACCGGACCGACCGGATCGACCGGCGCCGCTTCCTGGTTCGAGCGCAGGTACCAGGCCTCGCCGTTGCTGTCGTCCAGGCTGGCCCGGTGCAGGGTGTATTCGTAGGGGCCGGCCTTGACCCGGTTGAGCAGGCGGAAGGCATCCGTCTCGGTGGTGCCGCCGTTCACCGCGTCCACCACCTTGATGCCGTTGCCCTGGGTCAGGGCGCCGGGACCGCCGGCATTCCTGATCAGCAGGTTGCTCTCGCCGTCGGCCTTGCCACCGTCGATCACCAATTGGTCGGAGGGTGAGTCGTCCTTGTACAGGTAGGTATTCAGGGCGAGGGTGCCGTTGGCGCCGTGGTAGTCGTTGCTGGTGAGCTTCTTGTAGCCGCCGTCAGCGCTGAAGTCGATCAGGCTGGCGCTGTTGGTCAGACTGCTCAGGTTGGAATCACCGGTGAGCTGCCACAGGCTGCTGTCCCGCAGGGTCACATCGGAATGGCTGCCCGTGGCAGTTTTCGCCGAGCCGCTGACCAGCGAGGTCGAGAGATCGATGCGGGCATTGCCGGCAGCGGCATCACTCTTGCCCACACCTTGCCACTGGCCGGTTCCCATGTCCGGGATGCTGTTGCCGTCGCTGGCGATCGCCTCGTCGACGCTCAGCCACTGGCCGCTACCGCCCGCCAGGCTATGGCTGAGGGCGATATCGGCGGCACCGGCAGTGGCGATGGTGGCGCCGTCGCGGTTGCTCAGCGAGCCGTGGTCGATGCTGATCCTTCCCGGTTGTGCATCGGTGCCCTGGGCGTAGAGGGCTGCGGACTGATCGCCGGTGGCGTTGACCACGAGGCGCTCGGCATCGACGCTGCCGGCATTCTTGGCCACCACGCCGTGGCCCAGTGCGCCGCTGGTGCCGACGCTGACATTGTCCAGCTGCACGCTGGCGGTATTGCTGGCCAGCACGCCGAGGGCCTGTTCGCCGGTGGTGGCGACGGTGCTGTTGAGGGCGCTCAGCGCAGCGCCGGATTCGGCACGCAGCCCGTGGGACTGGATGCCGTGGGTGGCGACGCTGGTATTGCTCAGGTCCAGTGTCGCGCTATCGTCCTTGTACTGCCGGCTGACCAGCACCCCCGTGGCATGGTCGCCGAGGGTTTCCACACTGACGTGGTCCGCCGTCAGGCTGACCGCGCCGGGCTTGATCGAGCCGATGCCGGCGTAGAGGCCGACGGAGTATTCGCCCTCGGTCTTCACGCTGAGGTTATCGAGGATCATGCTGCCGCCGTCGTCCACCGCCGCGCCGTAAGCCTGCGAGCCCATGGTGCGCACACTGGTGCCGTCGGCCATCAGCAAGGCACCGGGATTGCGCGCTGCCAGGCCGTGGGGGAAGGTGAGGTTGCCGGCGGTTGGCGAGCCACTGCCGGTGGTGGTGACCGATCCGCCGTGGACGGTCACGGTGGCGCCCAGGTCGGCGATGATGCCCATGGCGTTGTCGTTGCCGTGGGTGGTGACGGTCACGTCGTTGACGGTCAGTGTCGACCCCGGCGCTGCGGAGGAGGAGCTGCCGGCGCCCAGCGCGGTGGAGTAGTTGCCGGAGGTGGTGACGCTGCCGTGTTCCACGACAACATCGGCGCCTTCGCGCACCTGCACGCCGTAGCTGGTTTTCTGTGTGGTGCGCACATCGCTGGTGGTCATCTTCAGCGTCGAGCCGGCGCCTTCCACCAGTACTCCGGGGGACCAGGGCCCGGCGCCTCCGGGTTGAGCGTCGACCGAGACGCTGCTGTTGTCGAGGGTGGCGTGGCCGCCTCCGGTGACGTTCAGGCCGATGGCGCGATTGCCGTCGACCGCGATGCTGGAATTTGCCACGCTGCCGGTGGAGCCGGCACCTTCGATGGACACACCATGGCCGTAGTTGATGCCGTGCACATCCAGCGCGATGTCGGTCAGGCTCACCGCGCCGCCGCCCATGGCCCGCGCCCCGGCGGCCGGGTTGACGACGCTGCCGGCGCCGTGCACCGAGACACTGCCGCGACTCAGGCTGACGCTGCTGCCGGTGCCTTCTGCGCGTGCACCGCCAACGTTGCTGCCAGTGCTGAGGATGTTGCTGTCAGCGGCTTCGATGGTGCTTCCACCTGTAGCGTGCAGGACAGCCGTCGTCGTGGTGCTGGTGGCATTGCCGCTGACGTTGATCTCGCTGTGTCCAAGGCTGATGTGCGCGCCGTCTTCCGCGCGGGCGGCACTGGCGCTGCCTCCGCCTATGTTCAGCAGTGCGTCATCGGCCTCGATGCGGGTGTTGGCGCCCGTCGCCAATAGCCCGTGACTCAGGCTCAAGGGATTTTCATTGTCCACCGGCGAGGCGACAGACACCGCGGCGCCGCTGGTGCGGATCTCGCCGCCGCGCATTTCCACCTGGGCACCCTCGCGCGCCCAGACTCCCACGGCGCCCTTGCCGCTGGTGGCTATCTCGCTGCTGTCGATGGCGACCTGGGTAGCGCTGCCAGCGGCCAGCACGCCATGGCCATAGCCGCCGGCGGTGCTTACATTGCTGTCAGTGAGGCGGACCTGGGCGCCGTCGTCAGCGCGTACGCCATAGGCGGAGCCGTTGCTGGTGGTCACGTCGATTCCCTCGGCGGACAGCGAACTGCCGCCACCCACCTGTATGCCGTGGGCCCCACCAGTGCTGCTGTTGCGCGCGCCGCTGGTGGCAATGGCGACGCCGTCCAGGCTGGCGCTCGCGCCGTTTTCCAGTGACAGGCCGACCGCGCCCCAGGACTGGGTGATGACCGAGCCACCGGACATCTCCAACTGCCCCCCGTCGACGACCACTCCGCGGTTGTTGGTGCCTTTGGCGCCGCCGCCGACCAGTATGTCGGTATCGGTCAGGCGGGCTTCGCCATTGACGTCGATCTTCATTCCGGTCAGTTCGTTGGCGGTGATGGCGACTCCGGCGGTGGTCTTCGGATCGAGTGCGATGCTGCTGCCGGTCATCCGCAAGGTGTCGCCGGCAGCGACGTGCACGGCGGTCTGTCCCTTGGCCGCCGCCGCGCTGGTGGCGCTGCTTTCGATGCGCCCGCCGGCATAACCCAGGTTGCCGTTGCCGCTGGTCCGTATCCCGCTGGTGTTGGCGGCGGCCAGGCGGATGGTGGTATCGGCATGGTCGCCGCTGACGATGCCGGCGTTGCCGGCCAGCGTCACGCTGATCGGCGGCGGGGCGCCCAGCAGGCCCACGCCGGCGAAGGCTTGCGGTGCTTCGTGGGCGGCCTGCAAGGCGATGTCCAGGTAGGAGGGATGCGGCGGGTCGAAGAGCACGCCGGCTTCGGAGGGTTGGTTGAGGTCTTCGGAATCGGTCTCGGCGACGTTGTCCTCGGCTTCGGCGCGGATGATGCGCAGGCCGAAGGCGCTGGCCAGCACGAGGCTGATGGCTTGGGCCAGGCGGGAGTGGCTGAGACCGGAAAGGAAGGGCTGGTTGGCTTTCATGGCAGCCTCCAGGAGGCAAGGAAAAATTGCCGCCAGTCTCCGGGGAGCGTCCGTTGGTGAATGTCGGAGCCGCTGTCATCAGCTTGTAGGAGTGACTCCCGCCTTCAGGGCTGGTCTACGCTGGTAGCGGGACAAGCAAGGAGGGAGACAGGGAATGAGTACCATCCTGCTGGTCGACGGCCAGCCGGTGCTCCGTGACGGGGTGCGCGCGCTGGTCAGTCGTGCCGGGCACCAGGTGATCGGCGAGGCGGACAACGGCCAGGATGCGCTGACGCTTTGTCGCGAACGGCGCCCGGACGTGGTCATCATCGAGTTGGCGATTCCGCGCCTGGGCGGCCTGGATGTGCTGCGTCGCCTGCGCGCCGCGATGGATGGCGTGCGCCTGCTGGTGTTCAGCGCGCAGGAGCGTGAGGTTTATGCCGGCCGTGCACTGCAGGCGGGCGCGGATGCCTTCGTCGGCAAGGACGAGCCGGCCGCCGAGCTGGAGAAGGCGCTGGCCGCCGTGCTGCGCGGGCGCAGCTACTTCCCGCGCGGAGCCACGCAAGGGCCGAAGGCGACCGACGCCGATGGCCGGGCGGAGCTGGAACGCCTCTCCGGCCGCGAGCTGACGGTTCTGGAAATGCTTGGCCGGGGGCTCTCCAATAAGGAGATTTCCGACCAGCTGAGCCTGAGTTACAAGACCATCAGCACCTACAAGATGCGCCTGCACCAGAAGCTCAATGTCAGCAGTGACGTGCAGTTGCTGCAGGTGGCGCAGAGCCTCGGGCTGCTGGCCGCGGAAGGGACGACCGTGGCGCCGGCCGATCCGCAGCTCGAGCATGAGCTGGGCCTGCTGCGCGCATTGCTCGATGCTACGCCCAACCCCATGTTCGTGCGGGATATGGATAGCCGCCTGCTGCTGTGCAACCTCCCGTTTCTCAACCGTGTCGGCAGGACTTTCGAGGAAGTCCGTGGCGGGTGTTTCGAGGATGCCCACTGGCTGTCGCCATCGTTGCGCGAGCGCACGGCGCAGCGCTATCGCGAGGCGGTGCTGCGCGAGGAGCCGATCGCCGAGGAAATATCGCTGGATGATTCGACCATCGTCGGCACCTACTTCGCCTGGTGCGTGCCGCATCGCTCCGCGGATGGACGGATGCTGGGAATGCTCGGTGGAATGCTGTCCCTGGACGAGCGCGACGAGCAGTTGGCGGAGCTGCGTAGCGGCCTGTTCGAGAGCCGTTATCGCAGCCATCTGAAGACCAACCTGCTGGCCAGGATCGTGGCGGATTTCCGTGAACAGCTCGGTGGGCTCGATGCCTCCGTGCGGCGATCCGGCGAAGAGGACGTGGTCACGTTGGCGGACGTTGAACTGGAGGCTTCGCGCGGGGGCCTGCAGTCGATGCTGGCGAGCCTGCGCCAGCTGGATGCCCTGCTCGACCTGCAGCACCATGTGGCCGAGCGGGTCAGTGAGGCGCACGAACTGGGCCGGCTCACCGAGGAAATCCTGCAGCCCCAGCGCGCGGAGCTGCAGGCTGCCGGTTACCGGCTGGATCTCGGGCCGGGGGTGCTCAGCCTGAGGAAGGTCTGGATCGACGCGGGCTACTACCGCCAGTTGCTCGAAGCCTTGATCGAGGCGGTGCCACGTAACCCGGACCACGCAACGATCCGCCTGCAGCTGAGCAACTGGCGGTATCTCAAAGGGCTCCTGCGCCTGCGTATCGAGGTGTCACCCTGGCAGTGCCTGGCAAGGCTCGTGGACACCGGCGAGCCGGCGAGCTGGGCGCGGGCGCGGGTACAGCGGATGGTGCTGTTGTTCCATGGGGAGTTGTCGCAGCTGGAGGGCGAGCAGGGCGAAGGCCTGTTGCGCCTGGAATTCGACCTGCCCCTGGTCATCTGAGCTGACTCAGTGCTGCCGTTCGTTCATCTGCTGGTAAGCGTCCTCCAGGGCCTCGGCGTCCAGCAGCAGCTGGCGGGCCGCGCAGCGCATGCGGCGGTTCAGTTCCTGGTTGGCGATCAGCGGCGCCAGCTCGCGCAGGAGTTCGGCGGCCACTTCGTTGTTGAAGGCGGTGGAGCGTACGCTGCGCAGCGTACGCAGGTTCTGCTGTGACATGGAAACCTCCGGGGGGAGGCGGCCGGATAGGCGGCCGCCCGTCGTGGTTCAGAACAGTTTGAGGAAGTTGAGGTAGAAACGCGGCGCCTTGCCGTTGTCGTCGTCCAGTTCCTTGGCCGAGACCGAGCGGGTCAGCGGGAAGGCGACCTCCGGCGAGACGTAGGTGTCCTTGAACACCTGCAGGTGCGCGCCGAAGCCGGTGGAGGACAGGCTTTCGCTGCTGATCCAGTTCGGCTCCTCGCTCCACACCTTGCCGAAGTCCCAGAAGGCGTAGTACTGGGTCGGTACGGCGTAATCCCGGAAGGTATGGAGGCGGTTGTACTGCAGCTCGGCTTTCACCGCGAAGCCCTTGTCGCCGGTGATTTCCGACGGGTCGTAGCCACGGCCGAACTCGCTGCCGCCGACGCCGAACTGCTCGGGCGAGAGCAGCGTCTGGCCGAACGAGGTCTGTGCAGTACCGGCAATGTACAGATTCATGCCGTCGATGATCTTCGAAAGGTCCTGCAGACGCTGGGCGTCCACCTGCAGCTTGGTGAAGTCGGTCCTGCCGCCCTCGCGGGATGGGTTGGCGCGGTCTTCCTGGCTGGCGCCCATGATCTTCAGGCCCTTGCTCAGTTCGGCCTTGACCAGGTTCTTGCCGCCGAAACCGTCGAAGAAGTCGTAGCTGGCGCCGAGTCGGATGGCGCGGAGGCGGTCGTCGCTGGACGGCGGGTTGTGCGGATCGTCCAGGTACTCCGACTTGCCGTTGTACCAGGTGAAGGCCGCCGAGGTCTTGAAGGTCTGGTCGCGCTGGCGGACCCACGGACGGGTGATGCGTACCGCGAAGGTATCGCCGGAGCTGTTGGCGTCGAGGAAGGAGTAGGTGTCGGCATGGCCGTCGTTGTGCTGGGCGAGGAAGCTCACCACATCACCCTGGCCGCCCACCGGCAAGTCGTACTGGCCTTCGAAGAAAGTCATCTTGTCGCCTTCCACCGACCGCCCGGCTCGGATGCCCAGGTGGTCGCCACGGCCGGTGAGGTCGTTGACGCCGACCCCGCCGTAGACCTGCCAGGGCCCGAAGTAGCGGCTGTCGCGGTTGTCGAAGCCGAAGAAGCCTTCGTACTTGCGCACCTGGTTTTCGACGATCAGGTCGGTGCCTTGCTCCACCGGCGAGGCGGCGAGGGTGGCACGGCTCTGCTGGCCGGACAGGTCGTTCATCAGCAGCAGGTTGCGCTCGAGTGTGGCGCTTTTCGGCGGCACTTCCTGGCGGATGTTGTCGGCGTAGCGCTGCACGGCCTTGTTGTTGTCGCCCTGCAGTTTCACTTCGTTGACCCGGCCCTCGAAGACCTGGATCAGCAGTTCGCCGTTTTCCAGGCGCTGTTCGGGCAGGTAGGCGCGGGCCAGCAGGAAGCCGGCCTGGCGGTAGCGCTGGGTGATTTGCGCAACCACCGCGTTGACTTCGCCGAGGGTGACGCGGTGGCCTTCGAGCCTCGCGGTCAGCGACGCGAAGGCCTCGGGGGCGTAGAGCGTGGTGCCACGGATGATCACCTTGTCGACCTGGAAGCGCGTGGTGTCGTTGGGGTTCACCACCATCTCGGCTGGCGGGCCTTCGGTTTCGGGGACGACCACGGTGTCCGGCAGTTGCAGGGTCGAGGGCATCTGCGTGGAGCTTTCACGGCCGCCGTCGGGTCGGGGGATTTCCACCCGGCCGGGGTCGAGCTGGGCCCGCGGCCCGGCGAACGCCGGGGCCTGGACCAGCAACAGGGCAGAGCACACGGCGACCGCCAGGATGTGCAGTTTCGAAGGAATGCCTTTCATGGCTATTTCCCTCCCTTGATTGTGCTGCTAGTGGGTTTGAGGTCTTGGGGAATCACGCTGCGCTTGGCCTCGGGGACGATGAAGTGGCCGTCCTTGAAGAGGCTGTTGGCGTAGGTGAGTACGTCGCTGAGGTCCGCCGTCGTGCTGGCCTTGCCCTGGTAGGAGCGCGGTTTGCACACCAGCTGGACGGCGTAGCTGCGCACCACGGCGGGGGACACCGAGTAGTTGGCCGAGGCCGCCGAGGGCGACTCCAGCGCGGTGCAGCGGGCGTTGCCGGGGGACTGCGCGGTCATCGGCAGCGGCGGCAGGCCGGGTTGCTCCGGCGGTACCGGGGCGAGCGGACCGGTGATGGTCAGAGCGCCGTCCCTGAAGCTGACGCTGTAGTTGTTGCCGGCGCTGAAGGCCTGGTTCTGGCTGATGGCGTAGCTGCCGGCGTCCTCGCCGGGAGCACGCAGCAGCGAGCCCTGGGCGATCGAGGCCGGGTCCTGGCCCTTGAGGCCGCTGACGCTCCAGGTCAGCGTCGGGTCAGCCGCACCGTGCATCTTGCTCTGGTTGTCGGCAGTGACCACCAGCGGGGCGGGAGTGACCTGCAGGTTGCCGTCCCTGAACACCATGCGGTAGTTGCCGCTGGTGAGGGTCACGTTGCCCTGGGTGATGGCGTAGCCCTCGGGCGTGACGTTCTCGCCGGAGATGCGCGCCAGGCTGCCGGTGGTGACCGAGGCTTGGGTGTCGCCGTGCTTCAGGCCGCTGACGCTGTAGGTCATCGTCGGGTCGAGATCGCCGTAGACCTTGGTCTTGTTGTCGGCGGTGACAGTCAGCTCTGCGGGAGTGATCGCCAGCTTGCCCTCGTTGAAGGTCAGGATGTAGTTGCCATTGGCTCCTACTGTGCCCTGGCCGATGACGTAGTTGCCGACGTTCTCGCCGGCCGCCCGCGAGGCCTGGCCACTCATGACCGACTCTTTCGTGTCGCCGTTCTTCAGTCCATTCACCCGGTAGGTGAGCGCTGGATCGATCTCGCCATAGACCTTGGAGTGGTCGTCGAAGTCGATCTGCAGCGACGCCGGGGTGATGGTGAAGGTGCCTTCCTCGTAGTGGAGGATGTAGTTCTGGGTGGTGCTAGTCAGGTCGCCTTTCCCGATGGCGTAGCCACCGGCCTTCACATCTTCGCCGGCCTGGCGAGCCACGTTGCCGCTGAGCACGGAGGCTTTGTCATCACTATGCTTGAACCCAGTGACCTGGTAGCTGAGCGTCGGGTCGACCTCACCATATACCTTGGTGCTGTCATCGGCGCGCACCATGAGGGTCGCGGGAGTGATGGTGAAGGTGCCGCTGTCGTAAGTGAGGATGTAGTTCTGAGCAGCCTTGCCGGTCAGGCTCAGGGTGCCTTGGTTGATGGCGTAGCCGCCTTCCTTCACATCCTCGCCGGCTTGGCGCGCTAGCTGGCCGGCCAGAGCCTCTGTCTCCTTGTCAGCGCCTTTCAGGCCATCGACCTTGAAGGTCAGGGTCGGATCAAGTTCGCCGTAGACCTTGCCGTCGTTGTTCGCCGTGACGTTCAACTGGGCCGGAGTGATGTGCAACGTACCGTTCTCGAACTCCAGGACGTAGTTGCTGCCCTGACCGTTGTTCAGGCCCAGGCTGCCCTGGTGGATCGTGTAACCGCCGGCCCGGACATCCTCGCCGGCCTCACGGCCTATGGCGCCTTTAAGAACAGATGCCTCCGTATCGCCGTTCTTGTAGCCGGTAATCACATGGCTCAGGAGAGGATCTGCATCGCCATAGACCTTGGTTTGATCATCGGCCTTGACGGTCAACGTGGCAGGGGTGATGGCCAGGTTGCCATTGACGAAGGAGAGGACGTAGTTGCTGTCCCCACCTACCGAAAGGTTGCCTTGGCCAATGCTGTAGTTGCCAACGTTCTCGCCGGTAGCCCGAGAAAGGTCACCGCTCAGGCCCAGATTTGCTTCGCTGTCAGAACCCTTGAATCCGGTCACGGTGTAGCTGAGAGTCGGGTCTAAATCGCCATAGACCTTGGTGTGGCTGTCAGCAGTCACTTCGAGGGTGGCCGGGGTCACCGTGAAGGTGCCGTTGGCGAAGCTCAGTACGTAGTTCTGACCCTTGCCGCTGGTGAGGTCGACGTCACCCTGGCGGATGGCGTAGCTGCCGACATTCTCGCCAGCATCTCTGACCACACTGCCTGCAACCAGCTGATCCTCGGTGTCTCCGTTCCTCATGCCGGTCACGGAGTAAGTCAGTTTGGGGTCAAAGTCGCCGTAGACCTTGGTGCTGCCATCTGCAGTGACCACCAGAGTCGCCGGGGTGATCGAGAAGGTGCCTGCCTCGTAGTGCAGGACATAGTTTTTCCCGGCCCCACCATTGAGGTCTACAGAGCCTTGGTTGATGCCGTAGTTGCCGACGTCCTCGCCGGCCTGGCGAACCAGGGAGCCGCTGTTCATCACATCAGCTTCGACATCATTGCCCTTCAGGCCATCGACACGGTATTTGAGGGTCGGATCAGCCTCACCATAGACCTTGGTTTTGCCATCTGCGGTGACGGTCAGCGTGGCGGGGGAGATGGTGAACACGCCATCCTTGAAGTCCAGGATGTAGTTCGAGCCAACACCACCATTGAGATCCAGAGTGCCTTGGCCGATGCCGTAGCTCCCCACGTTCTCGCCAGCCTGACGGGCCACGGAACCACCGTTGAGTACGGAAGACTCTGTGTCAGTACCCTTAAACCCAGTGACCACATGAGAGAAGGTCGGATCGGCATCGCCATAGACCTTTCCATCGTCCTTGGCGTGTACGGTCAACTTGGCCGGGATGATTGCCAATTGGCCATCGACGAAGGTGAAGATGTAGTTGCCTGATGCTGCATCTGTCAGGCCTACGTTGCCCTGCCCAATGCCATAGTTGCCGACATTCTCCCCGGTCTGGCGGGTGAGGGTGCCACTAACCACATCAGCTTCCTGGTCGCCGTTTTTCAGGCCGCTGATCTTGTAGGTGAGTTCTGGGTCAACGTCTCCATAAACCTTGGTATGCGAGTTGGCCTCAACCTGCAAGGAGACAGGAGTGATGACGAAATCTCCGCCTGTGTACTGGAGGATGTAGTTCTGCCCGGCGGCACCCGTGAGGCCCACGGTTCCCTGGTTGATGGCATAGGTTCCAGCGTTCTCACCCGCGTCGCGGACGACCTGGCCACTGACCAGATCCTCTGCCTTGTCATTTCCTTTGTTGCCGGTCACCTGATAACTCAGCTTTGGATCAAGATCGCCGTAGAACTTGGTCATGCCATCAGCTTGCACTTTCAAAGTCGCCGGAGTGACAGTGAATACCCCGTCCTCAAAGTGAAGGATGTAATTCTGCGCAAGTTCTCCAGTCATTCCAAGAGTGCCTTTGTTTATTCCATATGCACCGACGTTCTCACCAGCCTCTCTGGAAATGGAGCCACTCAGAATGCTGCTCAGACTGTCAGTTTGCGCAAGCCCGGCTACAGAATACTCAAGGAGTGGATCAGCATCACCGTAAGTCTTACCGGCATCCAGCGCACGAACTCGAAGCTCAGCTGGAGTGATGGTGATTTGACCATTCATTAACGAGACTGAGTAGTTGTGCGCTATCGAGGGATCTAGATTGAAACTTTCAATCTGATTGACATAAGACCCAACGTTGGTTCCTTGACCAGAGGTTTTTACCGAATCATTTCTGATCGTGTCGCCATTCATGAGGCCTTGAGCAGTGAACCATGGGGCGGCGTGCGACATGCCGTCGTAGACGTATTGCGCGCTACCGGCCGTGAGAGTCAGCGGAGCAGGAGTGATAGTAAGCAGGCCATCCAAAATCCGAACAGTGTAGTTTGCAGATTTCGAAGGATCTAATGTCACACCATTGATCCTGGTGACATATGATCCTACGTCTCTGCCCTGTCCCGACAGGACTACATTCTTAATAACAGCCTCGTCACCAGGAATCAGCCCATAATAAGCATAACCATTAACAGACTGAGTGGTTCCGTTATATACGTAGTATTCATTGCCGGCCTGTATGACAAGTTCGGCAGGCACTATTTCAAGCTTCCCGTCAACGAACTTGAGGGTGTAGTTTCCACCTAGCCCGTTGTTTAAGCCCAACCCACCCTGGTTGATGGCGTATCCACCAGGAGTCACATCCTCGCCAGCCTCCCTGGCTAGTGCTCCGCCATTTAAAATATCAGCACCAGTCTGTCCAAGCTTCTCGCCGGCTACTTCATAATCTAATGTCGGATCTACAGTGCCATATGTTTTGGCTTTGTCTTTAGCAGTGACAGTCAATTCAGCAGGGGTCACTGTCAGTTTCCCAGTGCCATTGTTGAGTTCATATCGTTTTTGCGCAAACGATCCGGCAGCCAGGCCACCCTTGATGTCGTACTGCCCGACATTCGATTGCTGGGTAGCCGCAGTAGTGGGCTCAGACTGAGTGATGCCGGTACGCCCAAGCATCCGGTCGACGTAGTTGTCGATGCCGCTGACTTTCGAAGCCTGGGTGTTCTCGGTCAGGGATTGCGAGAGCGGTGGGTTAGCATCGCCATAGGTGCGACTGGCATCAGCCGGAGTGGCGGTGACAGTAGCCTTGTTCGAGGTGATCTGGACGTTCTGTGCAGTCCTGTCCTGCGTCCTGAGGAATTGCACCTTGGCGTTTTCGTAACGGGCATCGTTGGTGGTGTTGCTGCCGTCGTTCATCAACCAGCCGATCTGCGCCAGCACCGAGGTGGTGGTGGAGCCCAGCTTGATCGCCAGTTGCTGGGAGGACTGGGTCTGCTCGTTGTACTGGATTTCCGCCTGCAGCTGGGCGCCGGGGATGTAGTCGCCGAGCACGCCCCAGTAAGGTTTATTCGAAGAGTCCGAAGTGGTGCCGGCGACTGCTACGCCACCCACGCCAGACAGGGAAAATCCCACTGGCGTGTTCACTTCTACGCCGTTGCGAAGAACCTTGGTCAGGCCATCCTTCGTGCCATCCGGGATGAACTGCCATTGGACGTTGTTGGTGTCTCTGAAGCTGAGCCCATTGACCAGGTAGTCTGAGCTGTCCAGATAGGTGAGCAGGGTTGCGGGGCTGATGGTTCTCCCATCACGCCCGGTATAGCTGGTGGCCTCGAAGATGATGTAATCGAACTGCTGCCCGCCAGCACTGAGGGTCACACTGCGATAGGTTTCATTGGCGTGTTGATAGGACGTGATGTTCTGCGAACCAACCACAGATAGGGTGTAGGCCTTCACCCCGGTCAATTGCTCTCCGGTGTAGGGCGCCGTGACGGTGTCGGTAGTGATAGGTTCATCGCCAGTGGCATTTGTCTGCGTGAAGCGGAAGATACCGTTGCTGGCCTGGCCTGCCAGCGTGCCGGCGTAGTTGAGACCACTTTCCATGCGCACACTCGCCCCATCCAGGGCGACCTTGTCGCCGATCAGTGCGGTGTTGTTGTCCTGGAAGATCGATGCGGTGTCGCCGGTTTTCAGCCAGGCCACGCCAGAGCCGACATCGATGATCGCGCGCTTGTTGTAAGCCGCGTCCCCCGTGGCGCTTCCGGCGTTGTCGATCAGCCGGATGTCCCCCGTGGCGCTGATGTAGAGGTTGCCATCCTTGAGCAGGATCGGCGCACGGATATTGACTGCACCACTGGTGCGGGTCTTGTCCGTCCCGGTATAGGCGGAGACCGTACCTGCGTTGCCTGAGGAAATCAGGGCGAGAGTAGATTTGCTGGTTCGCCCGTCGTTGTTAACGGTCGCGAAGTTGGTGGCAATGATCGGGGCGTTGACGTTCAGGGTGTCAGTTGCATAGATCGTCACATTGCCTTGAGCCAGGCCGTTGACGATGGCGCTGGCAGCCACCGAACCCTGGCCGCTGCCATCGGTGTCGGTCGCCTCGATGTTGACCGTGGCCGGGTCCAGCAGCCAGGTGCCGTCAGCCGTGCTGCCCTTGGTGGAGACGTTCGCGTCGGCGGTGACGGTCAGCTGCTGGCCGGAGGTTTCCACCACACCGCCGCGCTGGCCACCCTTGGCGCTTGCCTGGCCGGCGAAATGGGTCTTGCCGTCGCTCCAGACCACTACCTGGCCGCCATCGGTCTTGCCGTCGGCCTTGAGCTGGGCGCCCTTGGCCACGGTCGTGTTCTTCGCCGCCTGCTCGGTTCCTTTGCCTTGATAGCTGCCACCTACCAGCACCTTGCCGCCAGAACCCTGGGTGCCGCTGGCGTCGATCTTCGCGGAGCCGGCGACATTCACCTCGTCGCCCAGTACCTTGATCTGTCCACCATTGACCCCGGTGGCGCTGATGCTGCCGGTGACGTTGGTCTTCGCCGAATTACCCAGCACCACGGTGCCGCCGTCGGTGGAGACGGAGTCGGCCAGTACGTTGCCGCCGACGTTGATCACCGAATCCAGGTGCTTGGCCGCGCGGGCGGCGCTCATCGCAACGGTGCCGTTGCCGACGTCGATTTCGCCGCTGTTGTGTACGCCGCCGGTGACGTCCGGGTTGACGCTGTCCTTCTCGCCGGGCTCACCGCTCACGGCGATGTTCAGCAGGCCGTCACCGTGGAAGTCCAGGGTCGCCTGCGGGCCGGTCGCCAGTTGCACCATGCCCTTGCGCGCCTGGATTACGCCGGCGTTGTTCACCTGGGCGCCTAGCAGGGCGACCATGCCGTTGTCATGCACGGTGATGCGGCCCTGGTTGGTCACGTTGCCGGTGAGCTGGATGTCCAGCTTGCCGCTCTCGGCGAACTGTTTAGCCTGTTCCTCGGTGAGGAAGCCGGCACTGGCGACCAGGGCGCTGGAGCTGATATGTGCCTTCGGGCCGATCCAGACGCCGTTGGGGTTCACCAGGATCAGCTGGCCGTTGGAGGTCACCGCGCCATAGATCTTCGACGGGTCGCTGCCGACGACGCGGTTGAGGGTGACGGACTTGCCGTCGGGCTGGTTGAAGGTGATGCGGTTGTCTGCGCCAACGCTGAAGCGCTGCCAGTTGATGGCGGTACGCGCGCTTTGCGTGTTCACCGTCATCTCGTTGCCGTTCTGGCTGATGCTGCCGCTGCCGGAGATGATGCTGCCGCCCTGGGGGAGGGCGTCGCCGGCCATGACGGTCAAGGGGATGCCGGCGCCGGCCAGCGCCACGGCGATGCACAGGATGTGCAGCCGGCTGGGGCAGGTGCCGTGGGAAGAGGTGTGCGAGGGTAGGTCTTTCATGATGCTGCTCCATAGCGAGAGGGCTATGGGGCAAGCATCGGGTCAGGGCGCTGGCGCCCCCATCGGGGGTGCCTGAAAGCCGTGTAGTGCCCGCACTAGTGCGGGGAACTACTGCGCACAAGCTTGAGCTGGATCAATCCGGCGCTGGGTGGTTCGTCCGCGCTGCCGGTCTGGAAACTGCCCTCGAACAGCTGGCAGATCAGACGCACCAGTTCCAGGCTCGGACGCTGGTCGAGGCTGGCCAGGCGCTCGGGCAGATCGGCCTGCGGGGCAAGCGCGAAGTTCAGCCGCCAGATGAGCACGCCGTGGGCCAGGTTTTCCACGCTGGCCTGCACCTCGCGGACCTTCAGCGCGGAGCGTTCGAGTGAGAAGCGCAGCGCCTTGAGCAGGTTGCGGTAGCGCGCGAGATCGACCCAGGCAAACTGGGGCGCAGCGACGGGCCGCAAGGGCAGGTCGTCCAGCAGGCTGGCGGTCAGCTGGTTCAGCTCGCACACCTGCGGCGCTATCGGCTCGCTGCCGGTTTCGATGCGCAGCAGTTCGCGCAAAATCAGCAGCTTCTCCTCCATTCTGCCGAGGCCGACGAAGGCGCCGGAGAGTGGTTCCTCTTCCGGGCGGTGCGCCACCGATGGCTGCAGCAATGCGTGCAGGTGGCGGATTTCGTCCAGCAGGTCGTCGAAGCTGTACTGCAGGTATCGCGCGCGGGTGGCGCGCAGGCCATCCAGATAGGCCTTGGCCTCCTGCAGGTGCTGTACTTCGAGTTCGTGTTCGGTGATATCGACGAAGGAGCAGACCACGCCGATGGATTCGCCGGAGTCTTCGCACAGCGGCACACCGATCAGGCGGATGATGCGATGTTCACCGTGCAGGGTGCAGGCGATCACCTGGGTGAATGGCTTGTCGCCTGCCGCGCCAGTGAGGAAGTCGCGGCGCGCCAGAACACCATCGGCTTCATTGACCACGCCCATTTCGAACATGCGCGACCCCAGCAACTGTTCCTCGCTCTTGCCGTAGACCTGCAGGAAGTAGCGATTGCAGGCCAGTAGCTCGCCTTCGCGGCTCCAAAGGCTGATGGGGCTGGGCAGGATGTCGAACAGCCGCGCGAGATCGCGGGTCTTGCTGGACGGTTCTGCCGGCGCGCGCACCAGGCTTTCCACCATATTGTTGCTGAGCAGGCCCTTCACCTTGGCGGCTTCGACCAGGTCCACCAGCGAGTCGGTCTGCGTCTTCTCCAGCAGGCGTGCCTTGTAGGTGCTGACGGTGCGGTCGCTGATCGCCAGTTCTTCGGCGATATCCTTGACCCGATAGCCCTGCGAGAGGTAGTGCAGGACCGTCAGCTCGCGTGGGGTGATGTGCTCGTCCGCGCCCGGCGCGTCGCCGCCCGGATGCGGCGCCTGCGCGGGGAAGACCTTGCGCCCGCCAAGCACCAGGCGCACGGCGTCGTCCACTTCCTCGGGGCGGTCGCCCTTGTGCGCGAAACCCCGCGCGCCGGCTTCCAGGCAGAGTCCCTGGTAGTGGGCGGCGGGCAGGTGGGTGAAGACCAGGGTCTTCTGTTGCGGCCAGTCGCGGTGCAGCCGCCGCAGCAGTTCGACGCCGCCCAGGCGCGGCAGGTCCAGTTCGAGGATAAGCAGGTCAGGGTGCAGGCGCTTGATCACGTCCAGCGCTTCGCGGCCATCGCCGACTTCGCCGACCACCTCGTGCCCGGCCGCCTCCAGGCGCTGGCGCAGGGCAGCGAGCATGAAGGGTTGCGGGTCGGCAATGGCGATGCGGCTCATCCTGGGGCTTCCTGCACTGGGGGGTGCAGCAAGGGTAGTCCAGTTGGCGAAGGATCAGCTGGCGCAGGTCAACGGCAGCAGACTCAGCGCCGCGAGATAGAGGCCCAGCCCGAAGACCGCGTGGGTTATCAGGCTGTGCAGGCGGGCCCTGGCCGGGCTAGCGGTCCTGCTCGCGGCGATGCCCAGGCCCAACGCCGGCTGCATCAGCAGGAAGGGCATTGCCACGGTGGCCACGCCGAAGAGCAGCGCCGGCAGCAGGCTCGGCCGACACAGCCAGTCGCTGCCGGCCAGCGCGACCAGGGCAAGGGCGAAGACGATCCCGGTGAGGTAGTGGATCGCCCAGCCCAGCGGGCGTTCGCCGGCCACTGGCGCGGCCTCGCCGATGGCGGTGTGGCGGAACCGCCCGCGCGGCATGTGGCCGACCCAGCGGCCAACCAGGGCATAGTCCAGCGAAGGCACGCCAAGCAGATGCCGGCGCAGGACGGTCCAGCCGTCCATCAGCAGGGTGGCGCCGATACCGATGGCGATGGCGGATATCAACGTGGGAAGCAGGGCAGAGAGCGGCATGGCAGGTTCCTTCGAGTGGGTCGATGGAACCAGCATCCCGGTTCAAGTGGACTTGAGGTCAAGCCTCGCGGGCGATGCGCTGGCTCAGCCTGGACCCCAGCACATAGAACACCCCGCCGCCGACGATGAAGGTGGCGAGCATGACGAACACCCAGTGCGGTGCGAACAGCGCGAGGAAGAAGCCCACCAGGATCGGCCCGAAGGCGCCGCCGAGGTTGGCCAGGTTCTGCGTGCCGTAGTACACGCCGCGCAGGTGCGGCGGGGCGATGCGGTCGATGAACATGTACTCGGCGGGGATCACGATGATCTCGCCCAGGGTGAACACCACCATCGCCAGCCCCCAGTGCACGAGGCTGTGGGACAGGCCGAAGCCGACGATGCCGAGCACGAACAGGCCCAGGCCGACGATCAGCCAGCGCTGCAGGTGCTCGTTGCCGATGCGCTTGCCCAGCAGGTACTGCAGGGCGATCACCGTCACCGCGTTGACCCCGAGCAGCGTCTGGATCACCTGGTAGGCGTATTCCGCCGTGCCGGTGGCCACCAGGTACTGCGAGAGGTAGGCGGAGAACTGGCCGAATACCACGGCGGTGAGCACACCGCCGATGGTGAAGTACATCAGCCGGTGGTCCTTGGCCAGCACCCCCATCACCGCGATGAACGAGGGCGGCGCCACGCCTTCGGCCGGGCGCATGCCACGGTCGCCGTAGCGCGCGAAGGCCAGCAGGAACAGCGCGCCGAGGCTTGCCGAGAGCACGAAGGGCAGGTGCTGGCTCCAGTGCGCCAGGGCGGCGCCGATGAAGGGGCCGATGGCGTAGGCGAGGTTGATCAGGGTGTAACGGATGGAAAACGCACGGCCCTGCTCGGCGGCCGGCAGCAGGCGGCCGAAGATGGTCTTCACCACCACGTCGGTGACCGAATAGGCGAAGTTGAAGCCCAGCAGGAACAGGAAGAACAGCCACAGCTGGGTGGTCAGCAGCATGCCGGCAAAGGCGGCGACGAAGCAGGTGCCGAAGCCGAGGATCAGGCGGAAGCCGGGCAGGCGGTCGATCAGGAAGCCACCGTAGAGGCTGAGCAGCGAGCCGCCGAACAGCGCGCCGCCCATGATCAGGCCGATGCGGCTGACGGGCAGGTCGAACTGGGTCGAGAGGTAGATCACCAGGTAGGGCAGGGTGATGGCACGGCCCAGGGTGAGCAGAAAGGTGCCGCTGAGCAGCAGGTTGACCTGTAGCGGATAACGCTTGAGCGCGGCGAGCATTCCTTGCCTCGGCTGACAGTGGGAGCAGGTAGGCTCCCGATCCTATCAGCACCAGCTTGGTGCATGGCAAGCGCCGGTGGCCCTGACGGGGCCCCGGCGTGCCCGCTGCGTCAGGTCCCGGGCTTTTCCCTGGCGCGCAGAGCCTTGACCGTCTCACCACCTACGCCCCAGCTGTCGGTGGGGATTTCCTGGATCACCACGAAGGTGCTCGCGGGCGGTTTGCGCAGGACCCGTTCCAGCAGTTCGGTGACACCTTCGATGAGCTGGCGGCGCTCGTCGGCGGTCACGCCTTCGTCGGTGACCTGGATGTTTACGTAGGGCATGGCGGTTCTCCGTTGTTGTTGTGAGGGTTGGCTTACCAGACGCCGGTGGTGGAGCCACCGTCGACGTTGAGGATGGTTCCGCTGACGAAGGTCGAGTCGGTCAGGTAGAGCACCGCGTCGACGATATCCTGCGGGCTGCCGATCTCGCCACTGGGGGCGAGGCCGCGCAGGAAGGCGCGGGTGCCTTCGTCATCGGGGTGCAGCGGGGTTTCGATGATCCCCGGCGCCACCGCGTTGACCTGCACGTGGGACGCCGCCAGCTCCAGGGCCAGACCGCGCACCGCGCTGTTCAGCCCGCCCTTGATCAGCACCGGCAGCAGCGCCGGCACCTTCACGTTGGGTTGCATGGCGATGGATGCGGTAATGCTCACGATGTGCCCCGAACCCCTGGCGGCCATGTGCTTGGCGGCGGCTTGCGACGGGTAGAAGAAGCCCTTGAGGTTGGTGTCGACGATGGCCTCGAGTTCTTCCTCGGTGTAATCGCCTACCGGCTTGGCGATGAAGATGCCGGCGTTGTTGATCAGGATGTCCACCTGGCCGAAGGCTTCGATGGCCTGGGCGAACAGGCGCCGGGCGGTGTCCGGCCGGGCGATGTCGCCGGCCACGGCGAGGAAGTTGTGCGGGTTGCCCAGTCTGGCGGCGGCTTCCTCGAGGCGGGCCTGGGTGCGGGCGTTGCCGACCACGTTGTAGCCGCGCTCCAGGTAGGCGCGGGCGATGGCGAAGCCGAGGCCGCTGGAGGCGCCGGTGACGATGACGGTCTTGCTCATGGTGATCTCTCCGAGGGTGGGGCGGGGCGGGGTGCCCGCGTCTTGGAGGCCAATCTAGGCTGCAATCGAGACTTGAAAAATGAGGTTGACGGCATTTGAATTGATACCTCATGTAATCAATAGAGTCGCGCCATGACCCGCCATTTCGACGATCTGCAACTGGGCAGCATCGAGCTGTTCTGCCTGGCCGCGGAGACCGGCAGCTTCACCGCCGCCGCCAACGAGGCAGGTATCACGCCCGCGGCGGTGAGTCGTTCGGTGGCGCGGCTGGAAGAGCGCCTGGGTGTGCGCCTGTTCGTCCGCACCACGCGGCAGATGCGCCTGACCGATGACGGCCGCACCTACTTCGAGCAATGCCGGCAGGCGCTGACCCAACTGGTGGATGCCGAGCGCGCGGTCAGCGGCGGCCAGAGCATCGCCTCGGGGCGCCTGCGCATCAGCGTGCCCACGCCCTACGCGCATTACCGGCTGTTCCCGCGGTTGCCGGAGTTCCGCCGGCGCTACCCGCAGGTGCAGGTGGAGGTGCATGTCAGCAACCGCAATATCGACTTCGCCAACGAGGGATACGACCTGGCCATCCGTGGCCGCGACCCGGCGGACTCCAGCCTGGTGGCGCGGCGCCTGGAGGAGGCGGAGAACGTGGTGGTCGCCACGCCCGAGTACCTGGCGCGTGCCGGTACGCCGCGGACGCCGGAAGATCTCGCCGCGCACGAGTGCATCCAGTTCGAGCTGCCCAGCAGTGGTCGGCGTGTGCCCTGGTCCTTCCGGGTCTACGGCAAGCTGGTGGAGATCGAGACGACCGGTAGCCTCACGGTGCTGGAGGATTACCTGGCCACGGCGACCCTGGCCAAGTGCGGCGGCGGGTTGATGCAGGCTTACCGTTTCACCGTGCAGGAAGAACTGGACCAGGGCGAGTTGGTGGAAGTGCTGAAGGACTACGGCCAGACCACACGGCCATTCCTCCTCATCTACCCCTACGCGCGCCATGTGCCGTCGCGTGTGCGGGCCTTCATCGAGTTCATGCTGGAGGCGCGTAACGGCGGTGAGTCCTCGTAAGCGGGCCATGTAAGCGGGGCATGCCCGTGATCGCGCGCATGGGGCTCTCCTACAGGTTGGCTACATCCCTCCGCCAGCCACGCGAAGACTAGTCGCGAAATAAGATACGAAGTATTCGCATTTACAAAGAATTTACATCTGCATACACTTTGGCTCCCCGTCGGCGTCCACCAGCCGGCATTCGCCAACCGAGTCATTGCGCCAACAGAGCGCAAACCTCGCACCGAAGGATCCTCCAGCAGATGAAAGACGTAGCCTCGGGCGCGCTCCTGCTCAGTCTCTCCACCCTTGCTCTCTCCGCGGTCGCCGCCCCCGTGGCCATCGACCTGCCCAAGCAGCCCCTGGCCGCTTCCCTGGAGCAATTGCAGTCCGCAACCGGAATGCGGATTTCCTATGACCGTGCCCAGATCGCCAAGGTTGGCGCGCCGGCACTCAAGGGCAACATGGAGCCGGGCGAGGCACTCGATCGTCTGCTGGCGGACAGCGGCCTGCAGGGCACGGTCAACGGCAACAGCGCACAGGTCAGCGGTGCCGTGCGCGGCGGCGCATCGGGCAATGACAGCGTCGACCTGGGTGCCACCGAGGTCGTCGGCGCTGCCCCTGTGGCGCCGGGCACCACCGAAGGCACCGGCTCCTACACCACCGGCGTGATGCAGACTTCCACCAAGCTGAACATGACCGTCCGCGAGACGCCGCAGTCGGTGAGCGTGGTCACCCGGCAGCAGATGGAAGACCAGAACATGCAGGACCTCGACGACGCGATTCGCGGCGTCACCGGCATGACTGTCCAGCAGTACGGGCCGGCGCGAGTGAGCTACGCCGCGCGTGGCTTCGATGTCGACAACATCATGTACGACGGCCTGGCCACCAGCATTTCCACCTACACCCAGGACGTGATTTCCGCCGCGGACCTGGCGATGTTCGACCGCGTCGAAGTGGTGCGCGGCGCCACCGGCCTGATGCAGGGCGCGGGCAACCCGGCCGCCGCCGTCAACATGGTGCGCAAGCGCCCGACCCAGGACTTCCACATGAGCCTGGAAGGCAGCGCCGGCACCTGGGACCGCTACCGCAGCCAGGTCGACGTTTCCGGCCCGCTGAACAGCGAAGGCACCCTGCGCGGCCGCGCGGTGGCTGCCTACGAGACCCGCGACAGCTTCCAGGACGTGGTCAGCGGCGAGCGCGGTGTGCTTTACGGCATCACCGAGGCCGACCTGAACCCGGACACCACCCTGACCCTGGGCGCGTCCTACCAGAACGACAACAAGAACGACAACTGGGTAGGCCTGCCGGCACCGCTGGGTGGTCGTCACCTGGACCTCAAGCGCTCCGACTACTACGGCGCCGACTGGTCCTACTGGGATACCACCACCACCCACCTGTTCGGCGACGTGGTGCACCGCTTCGACAACGGCTGGCAGATGAAGGTCGCCGCCGACAAGCTGTGGGCGCGCATCGACATGCTCGGCCTGTACAACAGCTGCTACTACACCGAAGGCTGCCCGACCATGACCATGGGGCCGGGCAAGTACGCCTACACCGACGACCACCAGAGCTACGACGCCTTCGCCAACGGCCCGTTCCAGGCCTTCGGCCGCGAGCACGAGCTGGTGTTCGGCGGCAGCTACCGCGAAGAGCGCTTCGACGGCCACGGCGGCTGGGGCGACCTGACCTACAACGACGGCTCGCCGGTGACCCCGTTCGACCCGACGAAGTGGGACCCCAGCTCGGTGCAGAAGCCGAACATCGACATGAGCCTCTGGAACATGAAGCTCGACCAGGAGCAGAAGGGCGCCTACGTCACCACCCGCCTGAACGTCGCCGACCCGCTCAAGGTGATCCTCGGCGGCCGGCTGGACTGGTACGAGGCCGACCCGCACAACGACACCGGCACCCAGAAGGTCACCCGCAACGTCACCCGTTACGCCGGCGTGGTCTACGACCTGAACGACGTCTATTCGGTCTATGCCAGCTACACCGACATCTTCAAGCCGCAGAGCAACTTCGATTCCAGCGGCAGCCTGCTCGACCCGATCACCGGCAAGAACTACGAGATCGGCCTGAAGGGCGAGCACTTCGGCGGCACGCTGAACACCCAGATCGCGCTGTTCCAGGTCGATCAGGAAAACCGCGCCACCGACGACACCAGCGGTCCCTCGCCGTGCCCCAGCTCGCCGACCTCGATCTACTGCTCGCGGGCTTCGGGCAAGGTGCGCAGCCAGGGCGTGGACATGGAAGTCAGCGGCGCGCTGACCGAGAACTGGCAGGCGATGGCGGGCTACACCTACGTCGACGCCAAGTACAAGCACGACAGCAACGAGGACAACGTCGGCAAGCCGTTCGACCCGAGCAAGCCGCGCCACCTGTTCAAGCTCGCCACCAGCTACACCCTGCCGGGCGAGCTGCACCAGTGGCGCGTGGGTGGCAACCTGGTAACCCAGAGCCAGACCGAGGACACCACCACCGGCTTCCAGCAGGGCGGCTACACGGTGACCAACGCCATGCTCGGCTACAAGGTCAACGAGAACATCGACACCCGGGTGAACTTCAACAACATCTTCGACAAGTACTATTACAGCGGCATCAGCTTCGGCAACCTGAACTACGGCGAGCCGCGCAACCTGATGTTCACGGTGAAGTACTCGATGTGATCCGCCTGGCCTGAACGAAAAAGCCCCGCATCGCGGGGCTTTTTCATGGCTTCTGTTTCACTGCGGAGCCGCTGGCCTTCGTTGCGTCCGTAGGATGGTGTGGAGCGAAGCGATACCCATCGATCTACCGGCAACTCCGTTGATGGGTATCGCAGGCTCCACCCATCCTACGATCGAGTGTCCAGGGTGCCGAAGTTGTGGGGCCAACGCCTGTAGGGCGCATAACACGCCAGCGTTATCCGCCCCGCGCCCCTGCAGATGACGGACCTGTAGGCGCGGGCCATGCCCGCGAACGCGCCGACAAGGCGCGCTTACGCCCGACCTTCAGCCTTCTCGAACAGCTCCAGCAGGTCCGTCAGCGTGCTTTCCAGGTACTCGCCTGCACGGTACGCAGGCTTGAGCGCATCGCCACCTGCCACCACTTCCAGCGGTCGTTCGATGAAACGGCCTACCGGCTGGAAATCACCATCGAGCACCAGCACCACCGGGATCAGGATACGGTCCAGTTCCATGCGTTCACGCAGGTCGTCCTCGGCACGTCCCTTGGTGATTACCGCCAGCTCCACGCGCGGTTGCAGGCGCTGCAGATGGTCCATCACGGTGACGTTGATCTGGCAGTCCGGGCACCACATCTCACCGGCGATCAGCAGGCGGTAGCGGCCCTCGATGGCCTGGATGCGGCGCAGGGTGTCGGCGCTGATGGTGCCGGTTTCAGCCAGCTGCTGCTGGACCTTGCGCACCCCGGCAATCTCGCCGGGCAGGCCGTGGGCGACGAAGGCGTCGAAGCCCTCGCCGATGGAGAAGAGTTCCTCGTAGGAGGCCATGGGGATTTCCTTGAACGGGTAATAGCCCATCCCAGCAGAAATCCCCGAGGCGGGCAATCAGCTCTTGGCAGTCTGCGCCTTGGCGGCGGCCAGATAGGGCGCCAGGCGGCGGCCCATTTCCTCGCCCAGAGCCTGCAGGCCGCTGAGCGGGCGGACCATCACCTCGAACTCGACGATCTTGCCGTCCTCGTCGAAGCGGACCATGTCGATACCCTTGAGGTCCTTGCCGTTCACCGTGGCGCTGAACTCCAGCACCACGTTCAGGCCGTCGCCGGTGGCCAGTTCGCGGTGGTAGGTGAAGTTCTCGAACACCTGCAGCACGGTATTGAGAATGGTCGAGACCACCGGCGCGCCGGGGTAGGGCGAGTGCGCCATGGGCGAGCGGAACACCGCGTTGGGCGCCAGCAGCTGCGGCAGGTTGGACAGGTTCTTGGCAGCCACCATCTGGTGCCAGCTGGCCAGCGAAGCGGCGGCCTGGGGGTGCAGGTTCAGTGCGGTCACGGGAATACCTCCTGAGAGTTCTTGTTGTTCACTCAGGACGATACGGCCGCTCCGGCAGGTCGCTCAATGATCGGAAATGACAGAAGACTGATCCTGGCGTACAGCGCGCTCAGTGCGTCGCCGGGCTGATCAGGTAGCTCACCAGCTGCGGGTCGTCCCCCGGCTCGATGCTCTGCACCGGGCGCGGCAGGTCGGCGAACACGGCTTTCCAGAAGGCCGCCGCCACTTCGTCCTGGGAATAGAAACGCACCAGCCAGGGGCCGGGATTGCCCAGCAGCACCTGGTTGGCCAGCGCGCGGCCTATCCCCGAGCGACGGTACTTCTTCAGCACGAACAGGTCCGATAGCTCCAGCGCGTCGATGCCCGGCAGCTCGCTGCCTTCCACCAGCAGGAAGCCGGCGATGAAGCCGTCGGCGAGGATCAGGTTGGCGCTCCACTCCGGCTCGCTCCAGTAGCGCGCCAGGTGCTCCTCGTGGATGTAGAAGCGCCCATCGACCTCCACGTCCTCGTCCTCCCAGTCCGACGACTCGTAGGCGTAGTACTGGTAGAGGTTGCGGATCAGGTCCTGGTGTTCAGGGCCGGTCTGCACCAGCTGGATGGAAAGATCGTTCATGGTCGATGGCTCGCGGGGAGACGGAAGAGGGCGCGTGACCGCCATTGTCGCCCATTCCCGTGGCAATGCCAGTGGCAGGCGGGTTTGAACCGCGCCGCGGCGGGGTGCGATGATGCAGGCGCCTTCACCTTCGAGACCCCACCGTGCGAACCGACAGCCGCCTCTCGCGCATGCTCCACGTGCTGCTGCACATGGCCCGCGACGACCAGCCCGTGACCTCCGAGCGCATCGCCCAGATGCTCGGCACCAACCCGGCCGTGGTGCGGCGGACCATGGGCGGCCTGCGCGAGGCCGGCTACGTGCGCTCGGAGAAGGGCCACGGTGGCGGCTGGACGCTGGACTGCGACCTGGCCCAGGTCACGCTGCTGGATGTCTACCGCGCGGTGGGCAGCGAGCGCCTGTTCGCCATGGGCTTCGATAACGTGCACCCGGATTGCCTGGTGGAAAAGGTGGTCAACGACGCGCTGCAGGACGCCATGGAGCAGGCCACCGCCATCCTCCTTGAACGCCTGGGCGCCGTGTCCCTGGCCGATCTCGCCGAACGCTTCACGGCGCTTTACCCGAAAGACCACTGATGATTCCTGGTTGAAATGCCGGTCGATGACCGGCATTGACCCTGTGCGCTCAATCAAGTTACTTTAAAAGTAACGAAAGATACCAAGCCCACCAGGAACCTCCCATGATCGATCTCTTGAACTCGCCGCTGGCCGGCGCGCTGTGGACCTGCCTTGCCCTGGCCATCGCCGCCTCCGCGCTGTCCATGACCGTCACCCAGACCGAACTCTTCGCACCCCTGCGCGCACTGGCCTGGAAGGTCCACCCGCAGGTCGGCCACCTGTTCCAGTGCTTCTACTGCTTCAGCCATTGGGTGGTGATCGCCGGCACCCTGGTCTACCGTCCGGTAGTGATCGCCAGTGGCTGGGCGCCGGTCGACTGGCTGGTGGCGACCTTCTTCACCATCGCCCTGACGGCGATGTTCTGCGGGCTGCTGTTCAAGGTGTTCCTCACCGCCATGGCCAAAGCCGTGAGCGAGCGGGAGCTGAAGAAGCTGTTCGCCAGCGAGTGACCAGAAAGGACTCTGCATGACCCCCGCCGAACTGATGGCCCCGTTCCACGACCCCGACGCCGCCGCGCGCTACGCGGAGAACCCGCCGCGCTTCGTCCCCGGCGTGTTCGACCTGCACCGCATGGTGGCCATCCTGCTGGCCGAACAGGCGCCGCACGACGGCCACCTGCTGGTACTCGGCGCGGGCGGCGGCATGGAGCTGCGTGCCTTCGCCGAAGCCCAGCCGGCCTGGCGCTTCACCGGCGTCGACCCCTCCGCCGAGATGCTCGCGGTGGCGGCGCAGATGCTCGGGCCGAACGCTGGGCGCGCTGACCTGCTGCAGGGCTACATCGACGACGCTCCGCCGGGCCCGTTCGACGGTGGCGCCTGCCTGCTGACCCTGCATTTCCTGCCCGAGGCGGAACGCCTGCGCGTGCTGCGCGAAATCCATGCCCGGCTAAGGCCTGGCGCGTCCTTCGTCATGGCGCACCTCTGTGTGCCACAAGGGGCTGGCGAGCGGGCGCGCTGGCTGTCGCGCTACGCCGAGTTCGCCGTCAGCTCCGGGATGGAGCCGGGCAACGCGCAGCAGGCACGCAACGCCGTGGATGCGCACCTGAACATCCTCACCCCCGAGCAGGACGAAGCGCTGCTCTGGGAAGCCGGCTTCAGCCGCATCGAGGCCTTCTACGTCGGCTTCGCCTTCCGTGGCTGGGTTGCACTCGCTTGATACGGACCTCTGCTAGGCTGGCGTCCCGTTTTGTGCCGGACGCCAGTCGATGCAGATTCCTGCCACCCACGTCATCCACCAGACCGAGCACTGGCTGCTCAACCACCATCTGGCGTCCGCCTTGCCGGGCTACCTGATGCTCGGTTCGAAGCAGCCGGTGGAGTCCCTGGCCGACCTGCCGGAAGCCGCGCTGGCGGAAATGGGCGTGCTGATGGCGAAGGTCCAGCGCATCCTCGAAGAGACACTGCACCCCAAATGGCTGTATATCGGCCGCTTCGGCCATTCGCCGGGCTTCCCCATCCACTTCCATTTCATCCCGGTATACGCCTGGGTCGAGGAAGCCTTCTGGGCCGATGAGCGCTATCGCTCATTAAGTCAGTTCGCCCATATCGAGGATGCCTCCACCCAGACCGACGGCGCCGAACTGACCCTGTTCGTCTGGCGTGAATTCGGCGAGGCGCCGGTGCCGCCCGCCGTGCAGGGGCCGTCGATCGAGCAGGTGATCGAGCGGTTACGCGGGCGTTTCGTCCAGCCCCAGTGACGCCAGCAACCAGTCATGGAACAACTGCGCCGCCGGTGACAGCTGGCGGTGGCGCAGGGACACCAGGTACTCGCCGCGCTCGGTGACCATGGCCAGGTCCGTCACCCGCTGCATCTCGCCGTTGGCCACCGCATCATCCGCCATGAACCCCCAGGCCAGGCCGATGCCCATACCTTGCTGCACGGCGCGGTAGGCGAGGGTGAGCTGGTTGAACACCGGGTCGCTCTCCGCCGGCTGGTAATCCTTGCCGAAGTGACCGAACCAGTCGTGCCAGTCCAGGCAGCTCCAGGCCGAAGTATCCAGTTGCACCAACGGCGCGGCGGCGAGCTGGTCGAGGGTGGTGATGCGGGAGGCGTCGAAGTCCGGCCGGGCGACCGGGTAGACCACTTCGGGCAGCACGAAGCGGCTGTTCAGCGTGGTCCAGTCGCCCGCGCCGTAGAGGATGCCCAGGTCGAAATCCACCAGGCTGGCTTCGTCGATCTCGTTGATCGCGTGGACATGCACGGCGATGCCGGGGTGGGCCTTGTTGAATTCGATCAGCTTGGGAAACAGCCAGAACTGCGCCAGTGCATGGGTCGCCAGCACCGACACGGCGTTGCTCTGGTGCACGTTGCGGATGCGCCGCACGCTGTGCTGCAGGCGATCGAGCAGCATGTCCACGGTGGTCAGCAGCTCCGCGCCGGCGGCGGTGAGGGTCACGCCGCGCGGTTTGCGCTCGAACAGCGGCACCTTGAGGCTGTCTTCCAGCGCGCGCATCTGCTTGCTCACCGCGCTCTGGGTGAGGAACAGCTCGGTGGCGGCCTGGGTGAAGCTGCCATAGCGGCCCACGGCCTCGAAGGTGATGAGAGTTTCCAGGGGTGGCAGGGTGCGCAGGTAACGGCTGATGACGGCTCTCCGGTGAAAGGCCTGAGGCATTCCTTGTGGGAATGTCTCGGTGCGGATTTATCCTTGGTCAGAACCTACCACAACCGCTACCGTGGCGGCTCTTTATGGGCATTCACTGAAGTATCGAGGTTGTTGGAGATGAAACGCGGGGTGGTCTACGCAGGCATGGCAGGGGCAATCTGGGGTGGGGTGATCCTCGCGCCGTCGCTGGTGCCGGAATTCAACCCGCTGCTGATCAGTTCCGTGCGTTTCGCGCTGTATGGCGCCATCTCGCTGCTGATCGCGCTGCCCGTGGCCCTCGGCCTGCTGCGCCGGGTCAGCCGCGAGGACCTGTCGATGCTGATCCGCCTGTCCCTGGCCGGCAACCTCTTGTACTTCGCGCTGCTGTCGGCGGCGGTGCAGTTCGCCGGAGTGGCGGCGGCCTCGCTGATCAACGGCATCATGCCGCTGGCGATCAGCTACCGCAGCCGTTGCGAGCAGGACTCGCTGCCGTTGTCGCGGATGAAGATGCCGCTGGCGCTGGTGGCGCTGGGCATTCTCTGCATCAACCTCGATCCGTCGGCGCTGATGGCTGCCGGCAGTACACCGGGCGAGCGCATCCTCGGTATCGTCTGCGGCTTCTCGGCGGTGGTCTGCTGGTCCTGGTTCGCTACCGCAAACGCGCGCTACCTGAAGGCCAGCCACTTCAACAGCCACGAATGGTCGACGCTAACCGGCGTGGTCACCGGGGTCATGGCCGTGGTGCTGGCGGGCGTCGGTGTACTGATTGCGCCGCAGGCGGTGCCGACCGGCATTTCCGCGGAGCGCTGGATGGTCTTCCTCTGGGTCTCGCTGTTCCTCGCCATCTTCGGCTCGTGGGTCGCCAATGGTCTGTGGAACGCCGCGACGCGCCGCCTGCCGATGAGCCTCGGTGGCCAGCTGATCGTCTTCGAGACGCTGTTCGCCTGCGCCTATGCCTACATCAACGAACAGCGGTTGCCGGGCCCGGTTGAGGCGCTGGCGATTGTCCTGCTGACGGTCGGCGTGCTCTGGGCTATCGGCCTGCACCGTGCGCCGGCCGAGGTCCCGGCGCGCGCTGTGGAGTCCTGAGTCAGGTCTTCGGGCTGCCTTCCAGGCGCGGGCTCCAGTCTTCCACTGCGCCGTTCTCCAGGCGCCGCGACAGGGTGCGGCGCCAGTTCGGTGGCAGCGGCAGTTCCAGGCATTCGCGCAGCACGTCGGCGTTCACGCGCTTGTCGAACAGCACGGCGGAAAGCCGTTGCAGCGACCAGTCGGAGTAGGGGCGCTCGACCAGTTCGAGAGACGCTCCGGCGGCCACCGCGCCTTCCTCCAGCACCCGGTAGTACCAGCCGGTGCGTCCCGACTCCTGCACACGCAGGGCCATCTGCGCCACGTCGAAGCGATCGTTGAGCTTCCAGCAGGGCATGCGCCCCTGGGAAACCTCCAGCAAGGCCGTGCCGGCGCGGATGCGGTCGCCCAGGCAGAGGTCCGCTTCGGTCCAGCCGGTGGTGCTGAAGTTCTCGCCGAACGCGCCGGGCTGACCCAGCAGCGGGTGCGCGCCCAACTCGGCGGCCCAGTCCGCGTAGTGCTCGCGGGGGTAGTGGTGGATGGCCTTTTCGATGCCGCCGTGAACGCGCAGGTCGCCTTGCTCGTCGCTCTCCAGCCCCAGCGTGGTCACCGCCAGAATGGCCTGGCGCGGTTGCTTGGCGATGGCGCTGCGCGAACCGGGCCGGGTGAAGGGCACGGCTTGGCCGGTGAGGAGGGCGTCGAGGGAAACGGCGGGCAGGCTCATGTCGGGATTCTCGGGCTTGGAAATGGTATCGACCAAAAACTACCTGGACAAAATCCGTCAGGACGGTAGGCTCTGTCAAGGTTTCGATTCGATACCAAGTAAGTTTCCTTTCGATTTCGTGAGAGTTCGCCATGCACAAGTACCGCCTGACTATCCAGCGCCACGGCCAGTTGCTCGGCCATTTCGATTCCGATCTGCCCTGGGCTCGCGACGCCGTGCGCGCCATCGCCGAGAGCCTGGGCGGGCAGGATTTCAACCTGGAGCTGCAGGTCGCCGACAGCGAACGACGCCTGCTGGAAAGCTCGCCAGCCGGCGTCAAGGTGCTGGCCAGCGAGCCGTTGTTCCGCCCGGTGCCGTTGTACACCTTGTAGGAGCGCGCCATGCGCGCTCCTACGAGATAGCTCTGTGCTCGGGCCAGCCCTCACCCTAACCCTCTCCCAGAGGGAGAGGGGACCGTTCGGTGCAGGATGAAAACTTGGCGTCAGTCGGCTCGGACTGCCCCCTCTCCCCCTGGGAGAGGGATGGGGTGAGGGGGAAGCGCAGGCACGGAGCTCCAGAAAAAGACAGTTGCTCCTACAGGTTGAATCCGGTTACGTCACGGCGGATAACGCTGGCGCGTTATGCGCCCTACCAGTGCGGCCGAGGCACTACGTAGGATGGCCCGGTGTCAGGTGCGCAGGTGGTTTTCCAGCAGGCCGACGGCGTCGCGCCAGCGCAGCCAGAGGTTGCCCTGCCAGTCCATCACCGGCAGCGACTCGCCCAGCAGGTGCTGCATGCGCCGGCGCGGCAGGCGGGCGTCGAGGTTGGAGGCGTCGCGCAGGGCGGGCACCACATCGTTGGTCAGCCATTGGCGCAGGCTGCGGTTTTCCGGGGGGTGGCAGTAGATGAGCAGCAGGGCGTATAGGCCGCTCTCGCTGACCAGCAGTTCCGGTTCGGTACTGCCGGCAAGGCGCTCGCGGCGGGACTGGTCGTGGTCCAGCCGGCCGATGAGGTGGGCTTCGACGGGGCGGTTGACCAGCTTGCTCAGGTCACGCACGACGAACCACGCCTGCTGCTCGATCAGCAGGGCGCGCAGTTGCCGGTTGTAGCGGACGAATGTGCTCGGGATCAGGCCGTCATCGGCCGGGGAAGTCGAAAGGTTCATTCTGGTGCTCCTTGCTGAATCAAGAAGCCGCCGCCCGAAACTGCCGAAGAGGGAGGCGGACCGTGCAAGGGTGGAAAACCAGCTTGTTCGTAAACGCCGGCCGGGCCAAAGCCCGCCTCACACGGCCCGCCATAGACAGCGAAGCGAATCCGGCACCGAGGTGGTGCCGGACTGCCACTGCATACAGCGATTACGAACAAAGATCAGGTTTCCACACCTGGCCACGATGACGCTGTGGCAGGGCGAAACGCTAAGCAGTGAGTTCGTAGGACCGCAACGCCGGAAAAGTGTAGGGACCTTCCCCTGCATCCCGCAGCGGCTTCACCTGATTGGCGTGCTGGCTTTCAGGAATTGCGAGACCGTCGGGCATTTCCGCACGAAAACCCCTGCACCCGCGTTCCCCTGTAGGAGCGAGCCATGCTCGCGATCGCGGGCATGGCCCGCTCCTACAGGATGAGTCCGGTGTCTGACGTAGGGCGGATAACCCGGCACGGGTTATCCGCCGGTTACGTTACGGCGGATAACGCTGGCGCGTTATGCGCCCTACCAGTGCGGCCGAGACACTACGCAGGATGGCGTGGAGCGCAGCGATACCCATCAACGCACACGCACGGCCGGCATGGGTATCGCTGCGCTCCACCCATCCTACAAAAGCTGCTGAGGCTGTCAGGTGCGGAGGTGGTTTTCCATCGGGCACGGCGCAGAGCGCCTCAACCCAGCTTCTGCCCCAGCTCGCCGATGAACTGGCGCAGCCAGTCGTGGTGCGGTTTGTTGTGCCGGGCGATGTCCCAGAGCATGAAGCAGCGGAAGGACGGCACCGGGAAGGGCACCGGGCTGACGGTCAGGTCGGTCATCGCCGCGTAGCTCTCGGCGGCGAAGGTCGGGATGGTGGCGATCACTTCGCTGCTCATCAGCGTCGTCAGCGCGCCACTGAAGTGGGTGAAGGAGGCGGTGACCCGGCGCGCATAACCGGCGGCCTCGAACATGTCGTCGATGAAGCCGCGCCGGCCGTCATAGGACACCCGCACATGGTTCGCCGCGAAGTATTCCTCCAGGCCGATGGGCAGGTCCGCCGCACGACCGCGCGGGCGGTACAGGCAGGAGTAGGACGAGGAGAACAGCACCTGGGAAGAGTAGCTGGTGCCGAAATCCTTCGGCTCGCTGCAGATCACCAGGTCCATGTCCGGGTCCTGCAGGGACTGTTTCCACAGCGAGCTGTTGCTCTGGTGGAAGGCGAAGCTCACGCCCAGGCCTTCGGCCGCCGCGGCGTTGACGATGCGTGGCGCGAGGTACGCCTCGATGTCGTCGGACAGCCCGATGTTGAACACGTAGCTGGACTCGTGGGCGGAGAATTCCGGCTCGCTGCCGAGCACGCCGGAGATCGAGGTCAGCGCCTCGGCGATCTTCGGCGCCAGCTCCATTGCCTTGCGCGTGGGCTGCATGCCCGAGGCGGTGCGGATGAACAGCTCGTCAGCGAAATGCTCGCGCAGCCGGCGCAGCGCCGCGCTCACCGCGCCCTGGGTCACATGCAGCACGGCCGAGGCGCGGGTGGCGCTGCGCTCGGTCATCAGGCAGTGGAAGGTGAGCAGAAGGTTGAGGTCGATCCGCGAGATATTACGTACGTTAATCCGGCTCATATTTCCTAATCGTTTGCCCTGCGCCCGCGGGGATTCCTAGTCTGGCGTCCACACAACCATAACAAGGGATGGAGAATCCTGTGGACGCGATTTCGCAAAGCGTGGGTGCAAGCAGCATCCGTACCAGGGGCGGGCAGTCGGATATCCGCAAGCGGGCCATCGCGGTCGGCATCGGCAACTTCATGGAGTGGTTCGACTTCGCCATCTACGGCTACTTCGCCGCGGTGATCGGCATGCTGTTCTTTCCCTCCAGCGCGCCGGGAGTCTCGCTGCTCTCGTCGCTGGCGGTGTTCGCCGTGGGCTTTCTTTCGCGGCCGTTCGGCGCGCTGATCCTCGGTCCCATCGGTGACCGCTTCGGCCGCCGCGCGGTGCTGATCATCACGGTGTTCGGCATGGGCGTGTGCACCACCATCATCGGCCTGTTGCCCTCCTATGAGGCAATCGGCATCGCTGCGCCGATCCTGCTGATCGCCATGCGCTTCATCCAGGGCATGATGGTTGGCGGCGAGTGGTCCAGCGCCGGCATCTACATCGTCGAGAGCGCGCCGTCGAACCGCCGCGCCACCGCCGCCAGCGTGATCACCGGCACCGCCGGGCTGGCCTTCCTGTTCGGCACCTTCACCGCCGCGAGCATTTCCTCGGCGCTGGATGATGCGCAGCTGGCGGCCTGGGGCTGGCGTCTGCCGTTCGTGGCGTCGATCGTGATGACCGGCATTGCCGTGTTCATCCGCCGCAAGCTGGGGGATACGCCGGTCTACGAGGAAATGGTGCGCCAGCGCGATGCGCTCAAGGCGCAGGCGCCGAGCAAGGCCGTGCGCCGCCGGGCGTTCATCACGACCTTCGCCTTCTCCGCGCTGTTCGGCGTGTCGCTGTACTACTTCATCACCTACGCCAACAACCACCTGGTCAGCACCGTCGGCCTGCCGCGCAGCAGCGCGCTGTGGCTGTGCAGCATCGCGCTGGTGGTCTACGTGATCGTCAACCCGCTGATCGGCCGCCTGAGCGACGCCATCGGCCGGCGCAAACTGTTGCTGGGCGCGGCCGCTGCGCTGACTGTGCTGGCCTACCCGATCTTCCTGTTGCTCAACACCGGCAACCCGCTGGCGATCCTCGCCGGGCTCACGGTGATGGGCGTGCTGGTGGCGATCACCGCAGTGATGGACGTGGTGCTGCTCGTGGAGGTCTTCCCGGCATCGATCCGCTCCACCGGCGCGGCCCTGGGCCACAACCTGGCCCTGGCGATCCTCGCCGGCCCCGGTCCCTTCATCGCTGCCGCGCTGATCCGCCAGACCGGCGATGCGAACCTGCCGGCGGCTTATCTGGCGGCGGTCTCCCTGGTTTGCCTGGTGGTGCTGTGGAAGACCCTGCCGGAAACCCGCGACAACGACATCAGCCGCTTCTAGGCCCCCAGAAAATTCTCAGATAGTCAGCCCCAGACAGGAGTCCCCATGACCCGTGTAGCAATCATCCAGGCCGCCTCCGTTCCCTACGAGCCGATGGCCAGCGTCGAGAAGGCCGCCGGCATCCTGCGCCGGGTGGCGGAGCAGGGCGCGAAACTGGCGGTATTCCCCGAGGCTTACATCGGCGGCTACCCCAAGGGCGCAGCCTTTGGCAGCGTGGTGGGCAGCCGCAGTGCCGCCGGGCGCGAGCTCTACCAGCGCTACGTCGAGGGCGCCGTGGCGCTGGACGGCCCGGAGCTGGCCGCGCTGGCCGAAAGTGTCGAGCAGACGGGCGTGACCACGGTGGTCGGCATTATCGAGCGCCACGGCCGCACCCTCTACTGCACCGCCGTGACCCTGGCGCCCGGCCGGGGTATCGCCGGCTATCACCGCAAGCTGATGCCCACCGGGCAGGAGCGCTTGATCTGGGGTTTCGGCGACGGCTCGACCATCGAGCCGGTGCAGACCGAGTTCGGCGTGCTGGGCAGCGTGATCTGCTGGGAGAACTACATGCCGGCGCTGCGCCAGGCCATGTATGCGCAGGGTGTGCAGCTGTACTGCGCGCCGACGGCGGATGATCGCCCGACCTGGGCGGCGTCGATGCAGCACATCGCGCTGGAAGGCCGGGTGTTCGTGCTCTCGGCCTGCCAGGCGATCCGCCTTGGCGAGTACCCGCAGCAGCACCGCGAGGCTTTCGGCCTGGCGCATCAGGAAGACGACTACGTCATGCGCGGCGGCAGCATGATCGTCAGCCCGCTGGGCGAGGTGCTGGCCGGGCCGGTGTTCGATTGCGAGACCGAGCTTTACGCCGACCTCGACATGGGCCTGCTGGAGCAGGGCAACCTCGACTTCGACGTGGTCGGCCACTACGCGCGGCCGGACGTCTTTGAACTCAAGGTCAATACTGCGCCACTGCGCCCGGTGACTTTCGAGGGTTGATGGCAAGCGCCCGGCGCCGATGGGCGCCGGGCTTTCCCTCAGCGTCCGACGCGTTGCTGCAGGTGCGCCGGGTAGCGTTCGCCGACGATCTCGATCTCGCGCAGCGCCGCTTCGATGGCGGCGAGGTCGGTGGCGTCCAGCACCAGCGAGGCCGCGCCGAGGTTTTCTTCCAGGCGATGCAGCTTGGTGGTGCCAGGGATCGGCACAATCCAGGGCTGCTGGGCCAGCAGCCAGGCGATGGCGATCTGCGCGCGGGTCGCGCCCTTGCTCTCGGCGAGGCGGCCGAGCACGTCGATCAGCCCGGCATTGGCCTTGCGGTTCTCCTCGGAGAAGCGCGGCACGACATTGCGGAAATCGCTGGCCGAGAACTGCGTGCGCTCGTCTATGGCGCCGGTGAGGAAGCCCTTGCCCAGCGGGCTGAAGGGCACGAAACCGATGCCCAGTTCGGCCAGTAGCGGGAGGATTTCCTTCTCCGGCTCGCGCCACCACAGCGAGTACTCGCTTTGCAGCGCCGCCACCGGCTGCACCGCATGGGCGCGGCGGATCGATTGCGGGCCAGCTTCGGAAAGACCGAAGTGCTTCACCTTGCCTTCGCGGATCAGCTCGCCGACGGCGCCGGCGACGTCTTCCATGGGCACGTTCGGGTCGACCCGGTGCTGGTAGAAGAGGTCGATACGGTCGGTCTTCAGGCGCTTGAGCGAGGCTTCCGCCACGGCGCGGATGTTCTCCGGGCGGCTGTCCAGGCCGAGGGAAACGTCACCGTCCCTGAAGCCGAACTTGGTGGCGATCACCACCTGGTCGCGCACTGGCGCCAGGGCCTCGCCCAGCAGCTCCTCGTTGGCGAACGGGCCGTAGGCCTCGGCGGTGTCGAAGAAGGTTACGCCGCTGTCGAAGGCGGTACGTAACAAACGAATGCCATCGTAACGGTCGACCGCCGGCCCGTAGCCGTAGCTCAGACCCATGCAGCCCAGGCCCAGTGTCGATACCTGCAGGCCGTTGTGGCCGAGTGTGCGCTTGTCCATCGAAGTCTCTCCAATCGAAAGTCAGTCCTGAAGCGGGAAGGGCAGGAATGCCCGGCGAAACGTCTGGAATGGACTTTACTCAAGGACTTTCACCGTGATTAGACGGTTGAAACCGCATTCGCCTATGAGCGTGGCTCATGGGTTATGGCGGGGCATTCATGAGGCTGCCTCATAGGTCCAAACGCGTTTCGGCGCTTAATCGCAGGCGTGGCAGGGCCTAGCATGGTGCCCAGTCAACGGGTCAAGCGGAGAACACCATGAGCGAACCAGCTTCCACCGCCCACAAGGCTTTCGGCGATATCGCCCCGGCGCTGGCCGACTACACCGACCAGGTGCTGTTCGGCGATGTCTGGGAGCGCCCCGGGCTTTCGCCGCGTGACCGCAGCCTGGTCACCGTCTCCAGCCTGGTGGCGCGCTACCAGGCCAATGAACTGTATTTCCACCTGGGCAAGGCGCTGGACAACGGCCTGACCCGCGAGGAACTGATCGAAGCCATCACTCACCTGGCTTTCTATTCCGGCTGGCCCACGGCTTCCACCGCGCTGGGCGTCGCCCGCCGCGTGTTCGCCGAACGCGATGCCGCCTGAGGAGCATTCCATGGAATACCGTTACCTGGGCCGTAGCGCCCTGAAAGTGTCGCCCCTGTGCCTGGGCGCGATGATGTTCGGCGGCGAGACCGACGAACCGACCTCGCGCCGCATCATCGACAAGGCCTTCGAGCAGGGCGTCAATTTCATCGACACCGCCGACGTCTACCACAAGGGCCGCTCCGAAGAGGTGGTGGGTCGTGCGGTGGCTGCCCGGCGCGATGACTGGGTGATCGCCAGCAAGTTCGGCAACGCCCTGGGCGAGGGGCCGAACAACCGCGGCCAGTCGCGCAAGTGGATCTACCAGGCGGTGGAAGACAGCCTGCGCCGGCTGGGCACCGATTACCTGGACATCCTCTACTTCCATCGCACCGACGTCGATGCGCCGCTGGAAGAGGGCCTGCGCGCGGTGGGCGAGCTGATCCGCCAGGGCAAGGTGCGCTACTACGGCCTGTCCAACTTCCGTGGCTGGCGCATCGCCGAAGTGGTGCGCCTGGCCGACCAGCTGGGCATGGACCGGCCGGTCTGCAGCGAGCCGCTGTACAACCTGGTGGACCGCACCGCCGAGGTCGAGCAATTGCCTGTCGCCGGCCACTACGGCATCGGGGTGGTGCCCTACAGCCCGCTGGCCCGCGGCGTGCTCACCGGCAAGTACCGGCCCGGCGCCGAGCCGCCGGCGGATTCACGCGTCGGCCGTGGCGACAAGCGTATCCAGCAGACCGAATGGCGCCCCGAATCCCTGCAGATCGCCCAGCGCATCGCCGAGCATGCGATCGCCCGTGGCACTACGCCGGCAGCGTTCGCGCTGGCCTGGGTGCTGAACAACCCGCTGGTCAGTTCGCTGATCGCCGGCCCGCGCACCGAGGAGCACTGGGATGGCTACCTGCCGGCGCTGGACCTCCAGCTGACCGCCGAGGACGAAGCCTTCGTCGACAGTCTGGTGCCGCCCGGCCATGCCTCTACCCCCGGCTACAGCGATCCCGCCTATCCCGTCGAAGGCCGCCCGGCCCGTCGTTGAAATCCATCCACTCGAAGCGTCAGGAGCAATACCGATGAAGACCCTTGGATACGCCGCGCAGAACCCGCAGGACCCGCTCGGCCCCTTCACCTTCGAGCGCCGTTCACTGCGCGACAACGACGTGGCGATGGACGTGCTCTACTGCGGCGTCTGCCATTCCGACCTGCACCAGGCCCGCAACGACTGGGGCTTCAGTCGTTACCCGATGGTGCCGGGCCACGAGATCGTCGGCCGGGTCACCGCCGTCGGACCGAAGGTGACGCGCTACAAGGTCGGCGACGCCGTGGCGGTGGGCTGCATGGTGGACTCCTGCCAGGAGTGCGATCAGTGCCGCAAGGGTGAGGAGCAGTTGTGCCGGCAGGGCAATACCCAGACTTACAACGGCGTTGATCGCGTGACCCGCGAAGCGACCCAGGGTGGTTATTCCAAGCAGTTGGTGGTGCGCGAGGAGTTCGTCCTGCGCGTGCCGGACGGCCTGGACCTGAGCAAGGCGGCGCCGCTGCTGTGCGCCGGCATCACCACCTATTCGCCGCTGCGTACCTGGAACGTGGGGCCGGGCAGCCGCGTGGGCGTGGTCGGTCTCGGCGGGCTGGGCCACATGGCGGTGAAACTCGCCATCGGCCTGGGCGCCACGGTCACAGTGCTCAGCCGCTCGGCGGACAAGCGCAGCGATGCCATGGAGCTGGGCGCCGATGCGCTGCTGGTGTCGTCGGATGCGCAGGCGATGAAGGCTGCGGCCAACAGCTTCGACCTGATCATCGATACCGTGCCGGTGAAGCACGATCTGAAACCCTACATGCCGCTGCTGGATATCGACGGCACGCTGGTGATGGTCGGGCAGGTTGGCCCCATCGACGAGATCAGCAGTATCCCGCTGCTGCTCGGCCGTCGGCGCATCGCCGGATCGCCCATCGGCGGCATCGCCGAGACCCAGGAAATGCTCGATTTCTGCGGCAAGAAGAACATCCTGCCGGAGTGCGAGATGATCCGCATGGACGAGATCAACCAGGCCTACGAGCGCATGGAACGCTCCGACGTGCGCTACCGCTTCGTCATCGATCTGGCCACGCTGTCCTGACCTGCAACGCCTTGCGCCGGGCTTTCAGTCCTGATGGCGCAGGGCGTCTACCAGCACCGTGAAGGCGCGGGATTTCTGCCGCCGGCTCGGGTAGTAGAGGTGGTAGCCGGGGAAGGTCGGGCACCAGTCTTCCAGCACTTTCTCCAGGCGCCCGGCAGCGACGTGCTCGGTGACCATGTCTGCGGGCAGGTAGGCCAGGCCGAAGCCATCCAGCGCGGCACGCAGGATGTGCGGGCTGCTGTTGAAGGTCAGCTGGCCTTCGACCCGCGCCTTCACTTCGTGGCCGTCCCTGCTGAACTCCCAGGCCATCAGCCCGCCGTAGGTCGGCAGGCGCAGGTTCAGGCAGTCGTGGCTGGCCAGTGCCGGCACGTCCAGCGGCCGTCCCTTGCGCGCGAGGTAGGCGGGGCTGGCCACCACTGCCATGCGCAGGTCCGGGGCGATGCGCACGGCAATCATGTCCTTGGCCACCTGGTCGCCCAGGCGCACACCGGCGTCGAAGCGTTCGGCGGCGATGTCGGTCAGGCCGTAGTCGATGCTCACCTCGACCTTGATGTCCGGGTAGTCCGGCAGCACTTTCGCCAGCTTCGGCCAGAGCACGGTGCTGGCCGCATGCTCGGCGGCGGTGATGCGCAGGGTGCCGACCGGCTTGTCACGGAAGTCGCTCAGGGCCGCCAGCTCCGCCTCGATCTCCTCGAAGCGCGGCGCCAGCGTCTGCATCAGGCGTTCGCCGGCTTCGGTGGGGGACACGCTGCGGGTGGTGCGGCTGAGCAGGCGCAGGCCCAGGCGGGTTTCCAGCGCGCGGATGGTGTGGCTCAGCGCCGACTGGGAGACGCCCAGCTGCGCCGCCGCCTTGGTGAAGCTGCCTTCGCGCGCGACGGTGACGAAGGCGATCAGGTCGTTGAAGTTTTCCCTTGGCATCTCGGCTCCGCTGCGTCCAGCGCGGCGGGGAGCCGCGCCGGGGCAGTGTATCCGATGGTTAGACGGTGACCACGACTTTGCCGAACTGCTGGTTGGACTCCAGGTAGCGGTAGGCCTCGGCTATCTCGTCGAAGGCGAAGGTGCGGGCGATCACCGGGCGCAGCGAGCCGTCTGCGAGGCCTGTGTAAATGAACTCCGTGGCTTCGCGCAGGCGCTGCGGATTTTCCAGCACTTCATAGACGCGATAGCCACGCAGGACCAGAGAACGGCTCAGCACCTCGAACAGCGGGAAGGGCGTGGGTTCGGGGCTCAGGCCGCCGTACTCGATGAGGATGCCGCCCTCGGCCATGGTCGCGGTCAGCGCTTCGAAGATCGGGCCGCCCACCGGGTCGAACACCACCCGGGCGCCGGCCTTGCCGGTGATCTCGAGCAGGCGCGAGCGCAGGTTCTCCTCTTCGCTGGCGATGACTTCGGCGGCGCGGGCCTGCAGGAGAGCTTCGCGTTTGGCCGAGGTACGGGTCACGGCGATGGGCACCGCGCCCACGCGCCGGGCGATCTGGATGGCGGCGAGGCCGACGCTGCTCGATGCGGCAGTGATGACGACGAAGTCCCCCTCGCGCAGCCCGGCGACCTGAATCAGAGCGCCATAGGCTGTCAGGTACTGCATCCAGGTGGCGGCGGCGTCGTTCCAGCCCTGTCCCGGCGGGTTCTTCACCAGGCGAGCTTGCGGAACCACCAGATGCTCGGCGTGAGTCGGGTCTTCCTGCATCGAGGTCGGCGGCAGGACACTCACCGCATCCCCCGGAGCGAATCCGCGCACCGCGCTGCCCACGGCCTGGACCACGCCGGTGGCCTCCAGTCCCAGTCCGGAAGGGAACTGCGGGCTCTCGATGTAGCGGTCAGTGCGCAGCAGCGATTCGGCGCGATTCAGCCCCAGGGCCTTGACCCGGATACTCACTTCATCTGCGCCGGGCTGGCGAACTTCCACCGGCTCTAGGCGCAGGACTTCCGGGCCGCCGATCTGGTGGAAGCGAACGGCGCGGGTCTTGGTGCTTTCCATGTGATGCTCCAATACGAAAGTGATTTGACGTAAAGCGACTATCAGTCATGGGAATTGCCCGATAAATGGCGTATAGAAACAGTTGGTCGAAATCAGGGGTTTCGAATGGATCGTCTGACCAGTATGGAAGTCTTTGTCCGAGCGGTGGACCTCGGGTCCTTCGCGGCGGCAGCGGATGCCCTGGAAATGTCTGCACCGATGGTGGGCAAGCACGTGCGCTTTCTCGAGGAGCGCCTGGGCGCCCAGTTGCTGATGCGCAGCACGCGCCGGCAGAGCCTGACGGAGGCGGGGCGGATTTATTACGAGCGCTGTCGCATGTTGCTGGCCGATGCGGAGGCGGCGGACATCCTTGCCGCCGGCGAGGTGGCTGAGCCGCGTGGTCGACTGCGGGTGGCGATGCCGGTGCATTTTGGTCGGCGCTGCGTGGCGCCGGTCCTGCTGGAACTGGCGCAGCGCTATCCGCAACTGGAGCTGGACCTGCGCTTCAGTGACCGCCTGACGGACCTGGCGGAAGAGCAGATCGACCTGGCGATCCGCACGGGGGAACCGCAGCCCAGGGACGGCATCATTGCGCGGCGCATCGGCCGGCAGCGCATGGTGGTGTGTGCGGCGCCAGCTTATCTGGAGCAGCACGGGCGACCGGCGAGTATCGAGGAGCTGGCCGCGCATCGGGTGCTGGTCTACCACCGCTCCGGACGGATCAATCCGTGGTTGTTCCCCCGTGAGGGGTTGGAGCCGGCGGAGTTCGCGCCGAGCTCCCGGCTGCGTTTCGACGACCTGGCGGCCATTGCCGACGCAGCAGTCCGCGGCATGGGGCTGGCGTGGTTGCCCTACTGGCTGGTACGCGAGGTCATCGAGGCGGGGGCGCTGGAGGAGTTGCTGCCGGGGCAGCCGGGCTTCCTCTACGACGTTCATGCGACCTGGCAGCAGACCACCCAGCTGCCGCGCAAGGTGCGGCTGGCAATCGATGCGCTGGTCGAGGTGATGCCCGGCCTTGTAATGCCGGCGCAGGAGTAGGGCGGTCGTGCCGACCGCCTGAGGGTGTCACTTGGCCGGAGTGAGCTGCAGCACGCGGTCGCGGCCACCTTCGGCGAGCAGGTAGCCGCCCTTGCCGTCGGGCACGATGGACTGCGGTGCCTTGAGGAATGACAGGATGGTGCGCGGTTCACCCTTGCCGTCCCACAGCAGCAGGCGCGCGCGGTGGGTGGAGTCTTCGCTGATCCACAGGCCGCGCTGGTCGCACATCAGGAAGGTGGGTTGGTTCAGGCCGGAGAGCAGGACCGGGTCCTTGCCGTCGTCGCTGAACTGGTGCACCACGCCTTTCTTCTTCTCGGTGTAGAGCAGCTTGCCGTCGGTGCAGCGGGTGACGGATTCGGTTTCGTGCAGGTGGTCGCGCAGCACGGTCAGTGCGCCATCGCTCCACCGGTAGCGCAGCAGGCGGCCGTCGTCGCGGCGGTCCTCGATGGCATAGAGGTTTTCACCGTCGTCCCACAGGCCCTGGACGGACTGGCCCATGAACAGGTCGGTGACCTTGCCATCCCTGAGCAACTGCACCGGTTTGCCGTCGGATTCCTGGCTGAACACCCAGCCGCCCTGGGCGGCGATCATGCCGTCAGGCTTGGACAGCCCGTCGACCATGATCCGGCGCTCGCCGTCGGCGGCGATACGCAGGATGTTGCCCTTGTCCTTCTTCAACTCCTGGCTGACCAGCAGGCCGCCATCGGGCAGCGGTACCAGCGACGCGGCTTTCTGCACGTTCTTGTGCAGCACCTCCACGGACCAGCCATCGGTGGCCTGCACCGGATAGAAGCCTTGCCAGGCGAAGAAGCCAAGGGCGGCCACGACAATGGAGCCGGTGCCGGTCAGGGCAAAGCGAATCAGCGAGCGGCGGGGCGAACGCACGGAAGTCTGGGGCATGTATCGGCTGCCAAAACTGAAGGTGGGCAACACTGGGGCGATCCATTTGGATTTATGCCTTCCTGGCATCCAGCGCGCAGCCGGGCATGGTAACCAGACAGTTCATCGGTGAGCTAGGGCGAAACAGCGTGATAGACATCACGCGGGGCAGGGCGGGGACGCCGGGGCAATCGTCGTATATCCGACCATATTGGGACGAATGTGCCGCGAATTGGCAGACATTGCCTAGGGAATTTGCGGTGTTTTGTCGCGTATGTGCTGATTTGCCGGCCATGCGGGAGAACTGGGAAGACGGCTTGATGGCCAATGGCCTACAATTCCTGCGTCCTTTGCTGAGGACAATCCAAACGGCTGTTGCGGACAGGAAGTCCGCAACAGCCGTTTTCTTTTGTGTGCTTATTGCTCGGCCAGACGAATCACGGAGTCCGCTTTGGCCGACAGGACCTCGGGTTTCTGCAGGCGCGTCGGGACGCCCCGCAGCACTGGACCCAGCTCGCTGGTGCTGACGGGCTTGCCGAACAAATGCCCTTGCGCCGATTCGCACTCCAGGCTTTGCAGTTGACGATGCTGGCTGGCGTTCTCGACACCCTCGGCCACCACCATAAGACCCAGTTCGCGGCCAAGGGCCAGCGCATTGCGCAGGACGATGTGGCGGCGCGGATCGCCGTTGTTGAGGTCGGCAAGGAAGGTTCGGTCCAGCTTCAGTTCGGTGAACGGCAGTTCGACCAGGCGCTGCAGCGTGGAGTGGCCGGAGCCGAAATCATCGATCGCCAGACCGCAACCGAGCAGGCGCAGGCGCAGTACGTTTTCCAGGCTTAGCGGCGGCGCATGCAGCGGCGAAGTCTCGGTCAGTTCGAAGGTGACATTTTTCGGGTCCATCTCCAGTCGACGGAATACACGTTCGACAGCGGAGGCGAAGTCCGTCTGCGCCAACTGCTCGGATTCCAGATTGAAGGAAAGCTCCAGGTCGGCGCGATTGTGCGCCCGCAGTGCCTCGATGGCCTGACGCATCAGTTCGAACAACCCTTTGTCGAGCTGCCCATTGCGACGCAGGACCGGCAGGAATTCGCCGGGTGCCAGCAGTTGCCCGTCTTCGCGCTGCCAGCGGGCCAGTACTTCGAAGCCGTAGATCTGTGCCGTGGCAACTGTCACCTTTGGCTGCAGGAAGGCGCGCAGGGCGCCGCTGCCCAGCACCTCGGCGGGCGTCCCTTCTTTGCTCTGCTCCCCCTGCTGAGAGAGTGCGGAACGCGCTTCCTGTGGCTGGAAGTCCGCCAGCAGTGCGCGCAGGCGCTCCAGCGTGGCGGCTTCGTTGCCGAGCCAATAGACCTTCAGACCCTGCACCTGCAGAAGATGGGCGAGGGCGGTCCAGGTACCCGGCGCCAGTTCGCCGCTGACCACAACGCCTTGAGCCAGCCCTTCTCGGGCCACAGTCTGGAGAAACTCCAGACGCGCCACCGGCTCGCTGCGCACATCGCAGATCAACAGGTGTACGCCACCCAGGCTGCGCAGGCGGTCCAGCGCGAAGGCGTTGCTGGATACCTCCGACAGGAAGCTGTAGCCGAGATGGTGCAGCGCGGTGACGGCGGTCGAGCGGTGCAGCCCGGAGGCCTGGAGTACCAGCGCGGAAAGGGGAGGCATGGAGTTTTACTCACGGAAGATTGGCTTGGCACATTTTCGAAAACGACGCCCGCCATGTGAGGCAGGGGATTCCAGTTCTTCTGTCAGTTAAATCCGACTCTGTGGGCTCGACCTGACTTCGGGTAGATGTATCCCTTCCGAAAGGAGACTGATGGTCGATCCCTTGAGGAGTTTTCATGCAGTAAATTTCTGCTCCAATCCCCATCGGTTGGCTCGCTCAGCTCTGGCATGCGCCTGCCACGCGGCACTCCGGTGAAACCCGCGGTCGACCCTCGCGGTCCCACATGTTAGGGTCCTTGGGCTCCCTTTCACGTCCGCAACGGCTACCCACGGCCTGCGGCACGCCCTGAACATGGAGAAATGGCTCATGTCACGTCCCGTACCAAGGGGACCTGTCGACACCGCCATGGTCCCGCATAGCGAGGCCTCAGCCACTGCGCTGCTGAACCTCTGGCTCAGCCGACCTCAGCAGACCGCACTGTTTCTGGATGTCGACGGAACCCTTCTGGACATCGCCGAATCTCCCGGCGCGGTCGTCGTACCGCCCGGGCTGCTCGATGCCCTCACGCACCTGCACCGCCGACTCGACGGTGCCCTGGCCCTGATCAGCGGCCGCCCGGTCGAAGAACTCGACCGGCTCCTGCAACCCTTGCGCCTCGCCGCCAGCGGCGGCCACGGCGCGCACTGGCGCGAAAGTGGCGACCGCCCCTTGCGCCGCACCAGCAAAGACCTGCCTGCCTGCGTGCGAGTGCAGTTGAACGCCCTGGCGAACCGGCATGTCGGTATCCAGGCCGAGGACAAGGGCAGCAGCTACGCGCTGCACTACCGCTCCGCACCTTCGCTCGCCGCAGCACTGCATGTCGAGTTGCAGGCTTTGCTGCGCGCGCCGGAGGGCGCAGGGCTGCGCTTGCTCAACGGCAAGCAGGTCTACGAAGTCGTCCCCGAAGGCGTCGACAAGGCCCAGGCGATCCAGCGGCTGCTGGGTATGCCTGGCTTCGCCGGACGGCTGCCGCTGTATATCGGCGACGACGTCACCGACGAACCCGCCATCGCGTTGATGCCGGCGCTGGGCGGCCTCGGCCTTTCGGTCGGGCGTGCCTTGCCCGGTGCCAGCGCGGTGTTCAGCGACGCGGCGGATGTCCGCGCCGCTCTGATGCAAGCAGGAGGAATCAACCGATGACGAACCGGCACGAAGGTGCTCTGGAACTGGGCCTGATCGGCAACTGCCGGGTGGCCGCGCTGGTCAATCCGCAGGCACGGCTGGTCTGGTGGTGCTACCCGAACTTCGATAGCGATCCGGCTTTTTCCCGGCTACTGGCCGGCGATGATGAGAAAGGCTTTGCCGATGTGGTGCTGGAGAACCAGGCCAGCAGCACGTCCGACTACCAACGCAACACGGCGATCATCACCACCGTGCTGCGGGACGACAACGGCGGCGCGGTGCGCATCACCGATTTCGCTCCGCGTTTCCTGCAGCACGGCCATGTCTACCGCCCTGCGCAGCTGTGCCGGTTGATCGAGCCCATCGAGGGCGTACCGAAGATCACCCTGCGTGTGCGTCCGACCCACGGCTATGGCAAGCCGAGCCAGGGCGCCACCGGCTCCAGCCATATCCGCTACCTGGAAGGTGATGAGCCGCTGCGCCTGACCACCGACGCGCCGCTGGCCTATATCCAGCACGAAACGCCATTCGCCCTGCGCCATCCCGTGAGCCTGGTGATCGGTCTCGATGAACCGCTCGACAACGCTCCCGGCGAAGTGGTCCGCGACTATCTCAAACGCACCCAGAACCACTGGCACGACTGGGTGCGCGGGCTGGCCATCTGCTTCGAATGGCAGCCGGTGGTGATCCGCTCGGCGATCACCCTGAAACTGTGCAATTTCGAGGACACCGGGGCGATCATCGCCGCTGCCACCACCTCCGTGCCGGAGGCGCCCGACTCGCAGCGCAACTGGGACTACCGCTATTGCTGGCTGCGCGATGCCTACTTCGTGATCCTCGCCCTCAACCGCCTGGGCGCCACGCGGACCATGGAGGGCTACATCGACTTCATCACCACCGTGGCCAGCGGTGATGCCGAGCTCAAGCCGCTGTACGGCATCATCCCCAATCAGGACCTCACCGAACGCATCGAGCCGGACCTCGCCGGCTTCCTCAATCACGCGCCGGTGCGGGTCGGCAACCAGGCGGCGGAGCAGAACCAGCATGACGTGTTCGGCTCGGTGGCGCTGGCGGTGCTGCAGAGTTTTGTCGACGAGCGCCTGCCCAATCCCAGCAGCGAGGGCATGCTGCAACTGTTGGAGAACCTGGCCGCCAAGGCCGTGCACGCGGCGTTCGAACCCGACGCCGGCATCTGGGAATACCGCGGCCGGCAACGCATCCATACCCATTCCGCGCTGCTCTGCTGGGTCGCTTGCGACCGCGTCGGGCGCATCGCCAAACGCCTGGGCCGCAGCGAGGAAGCCGGCGGCTGGATGAACAAGGCGGCCAATCTGCGCGCACGCATCCTCGCCGAGGCCTGGAGCGAGAAGAAGCAATGTTTCACTGGCGCTTTCGGCCATGACGACCTCGATGCCAGCGTGCTGCTGATGAACGAGCTGGGCATCATCGAGGCCGATGACCCGCGGTTCATCGCCACGGTCGAGTGCATCGGTCGTGAGCTCAACGTCAACGGGCAGATGCTGCGCTATGCCGCGGCGGATGATTTCGGCGTGCCGGAAACCGCCTTCCTGGTGGTGAAGTTCTGGTACCTCGACGCGCTGGCGGCTATCGGTCGCGTCGATGAAGCGCGCGAGTTGTTCGAGCAACTGATCGCCTCGCGCAATCGTTACGGACTGCTTTCCGAGGACCTGCACCCGGACACCGGCGAACTCTGGGGGAACATTCCACAGACCTACTCCATGGCCGGGCTGATCAATTCCGCCATGCGTCTTTCCATTGGCTGGGAGGAAGGTCTATGCCGCGCCTCGTGGTGATATCCAACCGGGTCGCGATCCCCGACGAGAACGGCCCGGCGCCGGGCGGGCTGGCCGTGGCGGTGGACGCCGCCATGCGCAACCGCGAGGGCATCTGGTTCGGCTGGAGCGGCGAGAAAGCCGAGGAGCCCGGCCCGCCGACCATGGTCCAGCGCGACAACCTGCAGTACATCCTCACCGACCTGCATCCGCAGGACTTCGACGAGTACTACAACGGCTTTGCCAACCGCGTGCTCTGGCCGATCCTGCATTACCGGGTGGACCTGGCCGAGTTCAACGAGGCCGAGTTCGGCGGCTACCAGCGGGTCAACGAGTTCTTCGCCGAGCGCCTGAGCCCGCTGCTGGAGGAGGACGACGTCCTCTGGGTCCACGACTACCATCTGATCCCCCTGGCTTCGGCCCTGAGGCAGCGCGGGCATGGCAACCGCATTGGCTTCTTCCTGCATATCCCGATGCCGCCGGCTGACCTCATCACCGCGCTGCCGCATCACGACGAACTGATCCGCGCGCTCACCGAGTACAACCTGATTGGTTTCCAGACCGAGAACGACGCCAGCAACTTCGCCCGCTACCTGACCCGCGTGGTCGGCGCGGCAACCCCCGATGGCCGGCGTTATCACCTGGAGGACCAGCATTTTCGCGTCGGCGTCTTCCCGGTGGGCGTGGACGCGGCCGGTTTCCGCCGGCTGGCCGAAGAGGCCTCGCAGAGCCAGGCCGCCCAGGACCTGCGCGAAAGCCTGGGTGGACGCGCGCTGATGGTGGGTGTGGACCGTCTCGACTACTCCAAGGGCATCGTCAACCGGCTGGATGGCTACGAGCGCTTCCTCGAGCGCAACCCGGACTGGCACAACCGCGTCACCTGCCTGCAGATTTCACCGGGCAGCCGCCAGGACATCCCTGAATATGTCGACATCGATGCCGCTGTGAGCGCGCGGGTAGGGCACATCAACGGGCGCTTCGGCGCCGTGTCCTGGGTGCCGCTGCGTTATGTGGCGCGCAACCACCAGCGCGCCGACATCGCCATGGTCATGCGCCACGCGCGGATCGGCCTGGTGACGCCGCTACGGGACGGGATGAACCTGGTCGCCAAGGAATTCGTCGCCGCCCAGGACCCGGACGATCCCGGCGTGCTGATCCTCTCCCAGTTCGCCGGCGCCGCCGCCGAGCTGGGCGGCGCGCTGATCATCAATCCTCACGACCGCGACGCCCTGGCCGACGCCATGCAACGGGCCCTGAGCATGCCGCTCAAGGAGCGCCAGGCACGTCATCGCGACATGTATGCGGTGCTGGAGGCCAACGACATCCGCTTCTGGGGGCCCAGCTTCATCGATGCGCTGACGCGGCCGGGCAGGGCGCTGAACTGGCTGTCGAACCATTACCTCAGCCACTGAAACGCAAAACCCCGCCATGGCGGGGTTTTCTTCATGCATTCAAACGCTCAGGGCGCCGGTTTCTTCCCATCGGACTTTGCCCATTGCGACTTCCGCTCGACCTTCACTGCCAGTTGGCCAACGGGGATTTCCTGGATTTCGCCACCCTGGGAGAGGAAAGCGGCAATCTTTTCATCGAGCTCCGAACGTTCGCGAATCAGCTGTGAATCAGTCATGAAGTCACCTTTGCGTTGGGCGCCAAACCGGCCCGGCCAGCCTACACGTCTTTGACCTGTCGCGTCGTAATTGCTCGACCATTTGTCAAAATCACCACTGGTCGTGAAAAAAAGCTATGAATTAGCGCCAAACCTTGTATTCTGCATGGGCTGCCTGCCCAGTAACGAGTTCCGCGACTTGATGTTCTTCTACAAGATGCTCCATCTCCTCGGCACCTCTTCACTACGCATTCAGCTCATCGCCGGTCGGCTTTCGGCCGGCCTTTAGCATTCTTTTAGGAGACAACATCATGTCCGATCGTCAAAACGGCATCGTCAAGTGGTTCAACGCTGAGAAGGGCTTCGGCTTCATCACCCCGGAAAGCGGCCCGGACGTATTCGTTCACTTCCGTCAGATCGAAGGCAACGGCTACAAGTCCCTCGACGAAGGCCAGAAGGTCAGCTTCGTTGTGACTGCCGGCCAGAAAGGCCCGCAAGCTGAACAAGTTCGCGCTGTCTAATCGACATCGCTGACGAAAGAGCCCCGCTTCGGCGGGGCTTTTTTTTGCCTGCGATTTGCCCCGCTGACTCTTGATGACGCTTTCGGGGAAAAAACAAAAACGCCCGGTGCACTGCACCGGGCGTTTTGCGTGGCTGGGCGCTGAGCGCTCAGGTCATTCCTGTTGCGGGTCGAACTGCTTGTCGCGGATCAGCAGGGCGGGGATGACGCCGCAGATGAAGTACGCCGCACCCATCACCAGGAAGCCGACGCCAATGGACATCTGCGTGGCGAGGAAGCCGATCACCGCCGGGGCGATGGCTGCGCCGATGCGGCCGATGTTGTACGCACCGCCGACTGCCGTGCCACGGAAAGCGGCGGCGAAGCTTTCGGTCATGTAGGTCGCGTTCACGCCGTACGGGATGCCATAGAGGAAGCCGAACACCACCAGCATCCAGAGAATGTTCTCGGGGCTGTGGAACAGCACGATCACCGGCAGGAACACGGCGGTGCCCAAGGCGCCGAAGGAGAACACGGTGCGGCGGCCGAACCAGTCGGCGGCGACGCCGGCCAGTACCTTGCCCAGGATCATCGCGGCATAAGTGCCCACCAGGTACGAGGTCATGGCCTTGAAATTCATGCCCATCTCGGTTTCCAGGTACGACGGCATCCAGTTGTTCACACCGTAGTAGCCGAACTGCAGGAAACCGGCGGTGAGTGCCCAGAACAGGAACATGCGGCTGGCCTTCGGGTCGGCGAAGATCTGCTTGAAGGCATTCTGCCGGGGTGCAGTGGCTGCGCGGCCGGACGAGCCTTCGGCCTTGCGCTGCTGGCGTTCTGCTTGCGCCTGGACCCAGGCGGCGGGCTCGGGGATCAGCTTGCGCATCGCCACGGCCAGCACCACCGGGATGATGGCGATGTAGAACAGGTAGCGCCAGCCATGGTCCGGCAGAATCCAGCCAGCCAGCAGGGTGGCGACGATGTAGCCCACCGACCAGCCGGCCTGCAGGGTGCCGAGCACGGTGGTGCGGTATTTGGTCGGCACGTATTCGGCCATCAACGTGTTGCAGGCCACGTACAGGGCGCCGAGGCCCAGCGAGGCGACGAAGCGCGCGGCGGCGAACTGCCAGTAGTTGTGGGTCAGCCCGAGCACTGCGGTGCCGACCGAGAACAGCACGATGGTCCAGACCACGGTCTTGACCCGGCCGAAGCGGTCGCAGGCCCAGCCGCCGTAGATGCCGCCGAAGGCCATGCCGGCCAGAGTGACGCTGCCCAGGCTGCCGGCCTGGAGGTTGCTCAGGCCGAACTCGGCCTTGAGGCTGGTGAGGCTGTAGGAGAGGAGCATCAGGTCTGCGCCATCGATCAGCAGGCCGATGAAGCAGAAGGCGAAGACCAGGACCCAGGTCTTGCTCTGGGTGGCGGCGCTCGCAGCCGGTGCGGAAGCAGTGTTTTCCATGAACGAATTACCTGTTGTAGTTGTTGGCGGGGCGGTTGGCCGACCCTCGGTAAGCGTGCGTGCGAATCCTGCCGGCAGGCGCGTGGTGCGTGGCCACGCGCTGCCGAATCGGGTGCCTCAGAACTGGTGCATCAGGACTGGGCTTCGCGGATCATGTTGCGGGCGATGATCACCTGCTGGATCTGGGTGGTGCCCTCGTAGAGTCGGAACAGGCGGACGTCGCGGTAGAAGCGCTCGATGGCGTACTCGCTGACGTAGCCGGCGCCGCCGTGGATCTGTACGCAGCGGTCGGCTACGCGGCCGCACATCTCGGTGGCGAACATCTTCGCGCAGGAGGCCTCGGTGCTGACGTTGCGTCCCTCATCGCGCTTGCGTGCGGCGTCCAGCACCATGCAGCGGGCGGCGTAGATCTCGGCCTTGCTGTCGGCCAGCATTGCCTGGATCAGCTGGAACTCGGCGATCGGCTGGCCGAACTGCTTGCGCTCCAGGGCGTATTGCAGCGCGTCGGCGAGCATGCGCTCGGCGGCGCCGACGCTCAGCGCGGCGATGTGCAGGCGGCCCTTGTCGAGCACTTTCATCGCGGTCTTGAAGCCCACGCCCTCGACGCCGCCGATCAGTTGGCTGGCGGGGATGCGCACGTTGTCGAAGATCACGTCGCTGGTGTGCGCGCCTTTCTGGCCCATCTTGTGGTCCGGCTTGCCCAGGGAAATGCCCGGGGTGCCGCGCTCGACGATGAACGCGCTGATGCCGCCGGAGCCCTTGATCGCCGGGTTGGTGCGGGCCATCACGGTATAGATGCCGGCATGCGGGGCGTTGGTGATGAAGCGCTTGGTGCCGTTGAGCACGTAGAAGTCGCCATCGCGCACGGCGGTGGTTTTCAGCGAGGCGGCATCGGAGCCCGAGTCCGGCTCGGTCAGGCAGAAGGCACTGAGCAGTTCGCCGCTGGCGAGCCTGGGCAGGTAGTGGGCTTTCTGCTCCGGCGTGCCGTCGATCAGGATGCCGATGGAACCGATGCCGTTGTTGGTGCCGATGTAGGAACGGAAGGCGGGGGAGGTGCGGCCGAGTTCGAAGGTGATGTTCACCTCTTCTTCCATGGTCACGCCCAGGCCGCCGAACTCTTCGGGGATGGTCAGGCCGAACAGGCCCATCTCGCGCATCTGCTGGACGATGTCCTGCGGGATCGCGTCGGTCTCGGCGACCTCGTTCTCCCGCGGGATCAGCACTTCGCCGACGAACTGGTGGATGGAATCCAGAAGTATCTGCAGCGTTTCTGGGTCTCGGATCATGTGCACTCCTCAAAAGGCCCGCGAGCGGGCCTGTCTTCCGAGGCACCGTCACCCGAGATTCAGCGAGCGGCGGCACCTATGTTGTTGACCATGTTGATCAGGCGGGGCCCGATGTCGTCCTCGAGCTTCTCGCGTGTCAGCTGGAAGCTCGGGCCGCCGCAGTTGAAGGCCAGGAGCCCGTACTGCGGATGTACCAAGGGCACGGCGACGGAGTTGACGTCGCGGTGCCATTCGCCGATCGACAGGCAGTAGCCGTAATCGGTGAAGTCCCTGAAAGCGCGGTCCAGACCCTTGCGGATGGCCGGCCAGTTTTCCGGTTCGCGCTGGCGAACGTGGTCGAGCAGGAATTCCCGCTCGTTCTCCGGCATCGCCGCGAGGCACGCGCGGCCCACCGAGCTCGCCGCCAGCGGCAGGTAACTGCCGATCTGCCGGCGCATCGTCATGTTTCCCTGGCCCTGCACGACGTCCACATAGACCATCTGCAGGCGGTCGCGGGCGGCCATGGCCACCGCCGCCTGGGCGTGGTTGGCCAGTTCCTCCATCAGCGGATGGGCCACCGCGCGGATCGACAGGTTCGACAGCATCGCGTAGCCGAAACCCAGCACGCCGACGTCCAGCTGGTACTTGCCTGAGTGCACCTCGCGCTTGAGGCAACCCAGGCGCATCAAGGTGTTGGTCAGGCGTGTCACGGTCGGCTTGGGCAGGTCGGTCTTGCGGGCCAGGTCCTGGTTGCTCAGCACGTTTTCCCGTGGCGTGAAGCAACGCAGGATCTCCAGGCCGCGAGCCAGGGCCGTCACGAACTGGCCGCTGTTTTCCTCTTCGCTCAGTGCCGTGGCGGGGTCATACAGTCCCCGTTCCAGCAGGCCGATCTCACCTTCGTTTTTCGTCGGCGCAGCCGAGTCCATCTCCGTCTTGTTGCGGCGCATGGTAGAACCCCTATTCACGGAAAATCAATAAAATAAAATTCAGTTTCGTCAGGCGAAATTGTAATGGGTCTGGACTGGTTAGTACAGGCGTACCCTTAAAAATATTCAAAGACGCGTATTTAAAGGCTTTTAGAGGGTGTGTCGATCTTCACCGTTTACAGGCTGGATGAGGTGTCACTATGATGAAATCGAAATACGGAATGTAGTTTCGTCAGACGAAACAACTAAGAGGTCAGAGCTCCAATGAATACCAGCGTGGTTCATCTCGATATCCAGGCCGATGGTGTGGCGGTCGTCCGCATCGACCGACCGGAAGCCAAGAACGCCTTGAATGCTGCCGTGCGCCAGCAGCTGGCCGAGCACTTCCGTGCCCTGAGCGAAAATCGCGACGTTCGCGCGGTGGTGCTGACCGGGGGAGAGGAATGCTTCGTCGCCGGGGCGGACATCCGCGAATTCGCCCAGGCCAGCCCCATCGAGATGTACCGCCGCCATACCGAGCTGCTGTGGGAGGCCATCTCGCGCTGCCCGAAACCGGTGATCGCCGCCGTGAATGGCTTCGCCCTGGGCGGCGGCTGCGAGCTGGCGATGCACTGCGACATCATCGTCGCCGGTGAGTCGGCACGCTTCGGCCAGCCGGAAGTGAAGCTCGGGCTGATGCCCGGCGCGGGTGGCACCCAACGGCTGATCCGCGCCGTGGGCAAGTTCCAGGCGATGCGCATTGCCCTGACCGGCTGCCTGATCAAGGCGCCGGAAGCCCTGGCCATCGGCATGCTCAGCGAGGTGGTGGAAGATGCGCGCACGCTGCCCCGCGCGCTGGAGCTGGCCGCCGAGATTGCTGCGCTACCGCCGCTGGCCGTGGCACAGATCAAGGAAGTGATGCTCGCCGGCGCCGACCTGCCGCTGGAGAGCGCCCTGACCCTGGAGCGCAAGGCCTTCCAGCTGCTGTTCGATTCGCAGGACCAGAAGGAGGGCGCCGCCGCCTTCCTGGAAAAACGCAAAGCCAGTTTCCTGGGGGAATGAGCATGACCCTTTCTTTCAGCATCGAGCGCATGGCCATCGTCGGCACCGGCGTCATGGGCAGCGGCATCGCCCAGATCGCCGCCCAGGCCGGCATCCAGGTGAAACTCTTCGACGCCCGTGACGGCGCCGCACAAACCGCCCGCGACAACCTCGGCCGGACCCTCGCCAAACTGGCGGAGAAGGGCAAGATCACCACCGCCGAGGCCGACGCCACCCTGGCGCGCCTGCTGGTCGCCGGCTCCCTGAGCGAGCTGGCGGATTCCGACCTGGTGGTCGAAGCGATCATCGAGCGCCTGGATGCCAAGCAGGCGCTGCTGGCCGAGCTGGAAGCCGTGGTCAGTGCCGAGTGCATTCTCGCGACCAATACCTCGTCGCTGTCGGTCACCAGCATCGCCCGTGGCTGCCAGCATCCGCAGCGGGTGGCAGGCTTCCACTTCTTCAACCCGGTGCCGCTGATGAAAGTGGTCGAGGTGATCGACGGCCTGGCCAGTGATCCGCAGGTCGGCGACAGCCTGGTGGCGCTGGCCGCGCGCATGGGCCATCGCGGCATCCGCGCCAAGGACACCCCCGGCTTCATCATCAACCACGCCGGCCGCGCCTACAGCACCGAGGCGCTGCAGATGCTCAAGGAAGCCATCGCCGAACCGGCCGACATCGACCGCATCCTGCGCGAGGGCCTGGGCTTCCGCATGGGCCCGCTGGAATTGTTCGACCTGACTGCGCTGGATGTTTCCCATCCGGTGATCGAGTCCATCTACAACCAGTTCTACCAGGAGCCGCGCTATCGCCCGGCGGCGCTGACCCGGCAGATGCTCGAGGCCGGTTTCGTCGGGCGCAAGGTCGGGCGCGGCTTCTATCGCTATGCCGACGGCAAGATGATCGATGCGCCCGCTCCGCAACCGGTGCCGAACGTGGCCGCCCTGCCGCCGGTGTGGATCGGTGCGGAGAACGACCAGGATCGCGAACTGCTCGGCGAACTGCTGAAGAAGCTTGGCGCGACCCTGGAGCAGGGCGCCCAGCCAAGCAGCGAGGCGCTGTGCCTGCTGGCTCCCTATGGCGTTGACGCCACCACGGCGTGCCAGAGCTTCGCTACCGACCCGGCGCGTACCCTGTGCATCGACCTGCTGCTGGATCTGCAACGCCACCGCTGCCTGATGCAGAACCCGGCGACCTCCAGCGCCATGCGCGACGCCGCCCATGCGCTGCTGGCGGCTGACGGCGTGGGCGTCACGGTGATCAATGACAGCGTCGGCTTCGTCGCCCAGCGCGTACTGGCGCTGATCGTCAACCTGGCTGGCGACATCGTCCAGCAGCGCATCGCCAGCGTCGATGACCTCGACGAAGGCGTGCGCCGTGGCCTGGGCTACCCGCAGGGCCCGCTGGCCTGGGGCGACAGCGTCGGCCCGGCGCGCCTGCTGAGCATTCTCGAACGCATGATCGGCCTGACCGGCGACGCCCGCTATCGCCCCGGCCCCTGGCTGCGCCGCCGCGCCGCGCTGGGGTTGTCGCTGCGCCATGCCGACCCCGCGCTGGGCTGACGCCCAGCGTCCACCTCTTTCAAGGAGACCTCCATGCTCAATGCCTTTATCTACGCCGGCCTGCGCACCCCCTTCGGGCGCCATGGCGGCGCCCTGGCCCCGGTGCGCCCGGACGATCTGATCGCCCAGGTGATCCGCGAGCTGCTGGCCCGCACCAGCGTGCCCGGCGAAGCCATCGAGGACGTGATCCTCGGCAACACCAACCAGGCCGGCGAAGACAGCCGCAATATCGCCCGCCATGCCGCGCTGCTCGCCGGCCTGCCGGTGACCGTACCGGGACAGACGGTGAACCGCCTGTGCGCCAGCGGCCTGGCGGCCGTCATCGACGCGGCGCGTGCCGTGACCTGTGGCGAAGGCGAGCTGTTCGTCGCTGGCGGCGTGGAAAGCATGTCCCGCGCGCCCTTCGTCATGGCCAAGGCCGAGGCCGCCTACAGCCGCGACCTGACGGTGTTCGACAGCACCATCGGCGCGCGCTTCCCCAACCCGAAGATCATCGCCGGGTTCGGCAACGACAGCATGCCGGAGACCGGCGACAACGTAGCCCGCGAGTTCGGCATCAGCCGCGAGCAGGCCGACCGTTTCGCCGCGCGCTCCCAGGCCAACTATGAAGCCGCCCGCGAGGCCGGTTTCTTCGCCGGGGAAATCCTCCCGGTCAGCGTGCCCACTGGGCGCAAGACGCCGCCGAACGTGGTCGAGCAGGACGAACATCCGCGTCCGTCTTCCGATGAAGCCGCGCTGGCGCGCCTGAAACCCTTGTCCGAAGGCGGCGTGGTCACCGCCGGCAATGCCTCTGGCGTCAACGATGGCGCGGCCGCGCTGCTGATCGGCTCGGCTGCGGCGGGCGAACGCCACGGCCTCAAGCCGCTCGCGCGGATTCTCTCGGCAGCGGCGGTCGGCGTGGAGCCACGCATCATGGGCGTCGGCCCGGTGGAGGCGATCAACAAGGCGCTTGCCCGCGCCGAACTGACCCTCGCCGACATGGACATCATCGAGATCAACGAGGCCTTCGCCTCCCAGGTGCTCGGCTGCCTGCACGGCCTGGGCGTGGACTTCGACGATGCGCGGGTCAACCCCAACGGAGGCGCCATCGCAGTCGGCCACCCGCTGGGCGCTTCCGGCGCGCGGCTGGCGCTGAGCGTCGCGCGACAACTGCAGCGCAGTGGTCAACGCTATGCGGTTATCAGCCTGTGCATCGGTGTGGGCCAGGGGCTCGCCATGGTTATCGAGCGCGCGTAAGCGCGCCTGCGAGGAATTGAAGATGGGTGCTTTGAGCGGATACCGCGTACTCGACCTCAGCCGCGTGCTGGCCGGCCCCTGGTGCGGCCAGGTGCTGGCCGACCTGGGCGCGGAAGTGATCAAGATCGAACGGCCCGGCGTGGGTGATGACACCCGTGGCTGGGGCCCGCCCTACATGAAGGCCGCCGACGGCTCGGACAGCAGCGAGGCGGCGTACTACCAGTCGACCAACCGCAACAAACTGTCGGTGGCACTGAACCTGGCGACGGAAGAAGGCCAGGCGCTGGTGCGCGCCCTGGCCTGCGAGTGCGACGTGCTGATCGAGAACTACAAGGCCGGCTCGCTGGCCAAGTACGGGCTGGATTACGACAGCCTGTCCAAGGTCAATCCGCGCCTGGTCTACTGCTCCATCACCGGCTTCGGCCAGACCGGCCCGCGCGCCGAGGAGCCCGGCTACGACTTCATCATCCAGGGCATGGGCGGGCTGATGAGCATCACCGGCGAGAAGGACGGCGTGCCCGGCGCCAGCCCGCAGAAGGTCGGTGTCGCCGTGTCCGACGTGATGACCGGCCTGTACTCGGTGGTCGCCATCCAGGCCGCGCTGCTGGCGCGGGAGAAGACCGGTCGCGGCCAGCACTGCGACATGGCGCTGCTCGATGTGCAGGTCGCCATGCTCGGCAACCAGAGCCAGAACTACCTCGCCACCGGCCGCTCGCCGGGCCGCCAGGGCAACGCCCACGTCAACATCGTGCCGTACCAGGTGTTCAGCGCGCAGGACATGGATTTCATCATCGCCTGCGGCAATGACAGCCAGTTCGTCTCGCTGTGCGACGCCATCGGCCTGCCCGAACTGCCGAAGGACCCGCGTTTCACCCGTAACGCCGACCGCGTGCGCAACCGCGACGTGATCGTCGGCAAGCTGGCCGAGCACTTCCAGGGCGACACCGCCGACAACTGGGTGCGCCGCATCCACGCGATGAAGGTGCCGGTCGGCGTGATCAACGATATCGGCCGCGCGCTGGACGAGCCGCAGGTGGTCGCCCGGGACATGCTGGTGGAGATTCCCCACGCGCAGAACCCCGCGTTCCGCATGGTCGGCAGCCCGCTGAAACTGTCCGACACCCCGGTGGAATACCAGCGCCCGGCGCCGATGCTCGGCGAACACACCGACGAGGTGCTCAAGCGCCGCCTGGGGCTCGACGACGCGCGCCTGGCTGCGCTCAAGGCCGAGGGTGTGATCGAGCAGCTGGGCAAACCCTGACGCGTCAATGCTCGCAAGAGAGTAGGGCGCATAACGCGCCAGCGTTATCCGCCGCTGGCCCGAATGACGGCGGATAACCGCAAGCAGTTATCCGCCCTACGTTCGTTGAGTCCGTTCGCGAGCAGGCTCGCTCCTGCGGGGCGTTCCCCCCATTGCTCTTCGCAGGCGTGGGCCTGCTCGCGAACCCATCCCAACAGCAGCGCCGAGGCAAACCGGCGTCAGCCAAGGAAACAACCGAATGAAAGTGCTCGTCGCGGTAAAACGCGTGGTCGATTACAACGTCAAGGTCCGCGTCAAGGCGGACAACTCCGGCGTCGATCTCGCCAACGTCAAGATGTCCATGAACCCCTTCTGCGAAATCGCCGTGGAAGAGGCCGTACGCCTGAAAGAGAAAGGCGTCGTCACCGAGATCGTTGCGGTCTCCGTCGGCCCGACCGCTGCCCAGGAGCAACTGCGTACCGCGCTGGCTCTGGGTGCTGATCGCGCCATCCTCGTTGAAACCAACGAAGAACTGAGCTCCCTGGCCATCGCCAAGTCGCTGAAAGCCCTCGTCGACAAAGAGCAGCCGCAGCTGGTCATCCTCGGCAAGCAGGCCATCGACAGCGACAACAACCAGACCGGCCAGATGCTGGCTGCGCTGACCGGCTACGCCCAGGGCACCTTCGCCTCCAAGGTCGAAGTTGCCGGCGACAAGGTCAACGTCACCCGTGAAATCGACGGCGGCCTGCAGACCGTTGCCCTGAACCTGCCGGCAATCGTCACCACCGACCTGCGCCTGAACGAGCCGCGCTACGCGTCGCTGCCGAACATCATGAAGGCGAAGAAGAAGCCGCTGGAATTCCTCCCGCCCGATGTACTGGGCATCTCCATGACCTCCACCGTGAAGACCCTCAAGGTGGAAGCGCCCGCCGCGCGCAGCGCCGGCATCAAGGTGAAATCCGTGGCCGAACTGGTCGAGAAACTGAAGAACGAAGCGAAGGTGATCTGATGGCTGTTTTGGTTGTTGCAGAACATTCGAATGGCGCGCTGGGCTCGGCAACGCTGAACACCGTTGCCGCTGCGCAGAAGATCGGTGGTGACATCGCTGTCCTGGTCGCTGGCCAGAACGTCGATGGCGTGGCCGAAGCCGCTGCCAGGATCGCCGGTGTTTCCAAGGTGCTGGTCGCCGACAACGCTGCCTACGCTCACCAGCTGCCGGAGAACGTCGCTCCGCTGATCGCTGCTCTTGTGAAAGACAGTGGGGGCAATGGCTACAGCCACGTGCTGGCCGCCGCCACCACCAACGGCAAGAACTTCCTGCCGCGCGTCGCCGCTCTGCTGGACGTCGACCAGATCTCCGAGATCATCGAAGTGGTCAGCGCCGACACCTTCAAGCGTCCGATCTATGCCGGTAACGCCATCGCTACCGTGCAATCCTCGGCCGCCGTCAAGGTCATCACCGTGCGTGGCACCGGCTTCGACGCCGTTGCTGCCGAAGGTGGCTCCGCCGCTGTTGAAGCCGTTTCCGGCCCGGCCGATGCTGGCAAGTCCGCCTTCGTGGGCGAGGAACTGGCCAAGTCCGACCGTCCGGAACTGACCGCTGCCAAGATCGTCGTTTCCGGCGGCCGTGGCATGGGCAATGGCGACAACTTCAGCATCCTCTACTCCCTGGCTGACAAGCTGGGCGCTGCCGTCGGCGCTTCCCGCGCTGCCGTTGACGCCGGCTTCGTGCCGAACGACATGCAGGTCGGCCAGACCGGCAAGATCGTCGCTCCGCAGCTGTACGTGGCCGTCGGTATCTCCGGCGCCATCCAGCACCTGGCGGGCATGAAGGACTCGAAAGTGATCGTTGCGATCAACAAGGACGAAGAGGCGCCGATCTTCCAGGTTGCCGACTACGGCCTGGTCGCCGACCTGTTCGAAGCCGTACCGGAGCTGGAACGGACTATCTGATCCCGCTCATTCCCCTGGCCGGGCCAGCCGTCATCGGCCCGGCGTTTTGCCAACACCTCAAGTAGAAAGAAACAAGAACAATGAATACTCGTCGACTCCCCGTGCTGGTCTCCGGACTGGCGCTGCTGCCCCCGTTCGTCCACGCCGATTTCCTCGCCGACAGCAAGGCCAGCATCGAAACTCGCAACTTCTACTTCAACCGCGACTACCGCCAGAGCGGCGCCGCCCAGTCGAAATCCGAGGAATGGGCGCAGGGCTTCCTGCTGCGCTACGAGTCGGGCTACACCGACGGCACCGTTGGCGTCGGCGTCGATGCCCTCGGCCTGCTGGGCCTGAAGCTCGACTCCAGCCCGGATCGCTCCGGCTCCGGCCTGCTGCCGTACTCCGCCAGCGACAAACGCGCCGCCGATGATTACAGCGACCTGGGCCTGACCGCCAAGCTGCGTGTCTCCAAAAGTACCCTGAAAGTCGGCACGCTGCTGCCCAAGCTGCCGGTGGTGCAGTACAACGACACCCGCCTGCTGCCGCAGACCTTCCAGGGCGCGCTGGTGGAGTCGAAGGAACTCGACGACCTCGACCTGCAGCTCGGCCAGCTGCGCGAGGTGAAGCAGCGTGATTCGTCCAACGACGAAGACCTGTCGATGACCCGTGGCAACAAGCGCAACATCGTGGCCGGCAGCCACCTCACCAGCGACCGCTTCAACCTCGCTGGCGGCACCTACCGCTGGAGCAACCAGCTCAGCACCAGCTACCACTACGCCAACCTCGAAGACCTCTATCGCCAGCACTACGTGAGCCTGGTGCACACGCTGCCGATCGCCGAAGGCCAGTCGCTGAAGTCCGACATCCGCTGGGCGCGCTCCACCGACGATGGCGGCAGCAACGTCGACAACCGCGCGCTCAACGCCATGTTCACCTACAAGCTCGGCAACCAGGCGTTCGCCCTCGGCCTGCAGCGCATGTCCGGCGACACCGGCTTCGCCTACCTGTCCGGCACCGACCCGTACCTGGTCAACTACGTGCAGATCGGCGACTTCGCCAACAAGGACGAGCGCTCCTGGCAACTGCGCTACGACTTCAATTTCGCCTCCTACGGGCTGCCCGGCCTGAGCCTGATGACCCGTTACCTGCGCGGCGACAACATCGACCTGCTGAACGGGCAGGGCAACGGCAAGGAGTGGGAGCGCGACACCGACGTCGGTTACCTGGTGCAGAGCGGCCCGCTGAAGAACGTCGGCTTCAAGCTGCGCAACAGCACCTTCCGCAGCAGCTTCGGCAACGACATGGACGAAACCCGCTTCATCGTCAGCTACACCTTGCCGATCTGGTAAGTGCTTCATGAAGCCTCCCGCTCCATAGCGATTGGGAGGCGATGCTCCACGAGTCTCCGGGCGCTGCGCAGGCAGACCCGGAGTACACCTCGGCGATACTCCGGGACGAACGGCGTAAAAGCCCGTGCTTGAGCGAGTGAGGGGACATTTCCTACGTGCTGGTGGTCTCACTGGGCGAGGAAAAGTCTGGTCAGGGCCTGCGCCCTCGGCTTATAAAACCCCTTCGCCGCTGTAGACCCGCAGGGATAGCGGCCCCACGAGATCAAGGAACGATGATGCGACGAGTCACGATGATTCTGCTCGCTGCCGCCCTGTTGCAGGGCTGTGCGCACCAGAAGACCGGCAACCAGTGCGAAGACAACTTCAACACCGAAGGGGGCTTCATTGCCGGCAAGACCTTCACGTCCAACGTCCAGCTGGACATGCCGGTGGCCAAGGTCTTCGACCGGGCGCAGAAGACGCTGGTGAAGGAAGGCTTCACCATCCAGAACGCCGACGAGAAGAGCGGCACCATCTCCGCCTACCAGGGCGTGATCCTGAGCAGCCGCAACGCACCGTTGAACGTCGTGGTGGAAAAGTCGGGCTCGGGCTCCAAGGTAAGCTATGTCTTTGTCACCCTGGGTGGCATGTACACCACCGAAGGCGCGGTGCGTGACGGCTTCTGCCGGTTCACCGACGGGATTCGGCACTAATCGGTAGCCTCGTGCAGGAGCGCGCCATGCGCGCGATCGCGGGCATGGCCCGCTCCTGCAGGGAGCTCGGTTTGTAGGATGGATGGAGCATGCTGTGGCGTGGTACGAGGCGATGGGTATCGCTGCGCTCCACGCCATCCTACGTTCGAGGTTCCCTGATATTCCTGAGCCTACGCGCGGACCAGCCTTTCCACGAGGCGGCGTGTCAGTGGGGCGACGACCAGCACCAGCGGGAAGGCAATGCTCCAGCTGGCGAGCCACGCGCCCAGCCAGAGCTGGGCGAAGGCCGGGGCCAGGCCGACGGCGCGCCAGGTGGAGAGGCCGGAGACCAGCAAGGTCATCACGCAGGACAGGATCAGCGCGAACAGCAGCGGGCCGTAGCGGCGGGCGATCATGCGTGGGCCTCCTGCGCGTGCTCGACCTGCGGCTGGTGCAGGCGGCCGAGGGTTTCGGCGAAGTACTGGCCGAACAGCCGGGCGGTCTTCAGGTCGCCGGGGCAGAAGTCCGCGGCGGTCTTGTCCGCCTGGGCCATCAGCCCGGACCAGGAGCCGAGGCGGTTGGCGGCTTCCTCGACGGGCACGCCCAGGTGCTGCTCGGGGAGGATCGCGTTGCCGGCCCAGAGCATCCCGTGCTGCATGCAGAAGGTGAACAGCGAGATCAATGTGGACTGCTTGTCGCCCGCAGGCAGCGCCGACACGGTGAAGCCGGCGGCGAGGCGGCCGCGCAGCTTCTGCTGGCGCCACAAGGGCCCGGTGGCATCCATCAGGGCTTTCAGCGGCGCCGAGACGCCGCCCAGGTAGGTTGGCGACCCAAGAATCAGCCCGTGGTAGGCGAGCAGCGCTTGTGGCTGTTCGATCAACTCCTGCGCCTTGAGCAGGTGCACTTCGCAGCCGGGCACCTGGCGGGCGCCGCTGGCGATGGTCTGGGCGATGCGCTCGGTACGGCCGCTGGCGCTGTGGTAGACGATGGCGATGGTTTTCATGGTTTCTCCGCAGGTTGCACGCAAGGGGAGGGTCGCGCGTGGATTGACCTCGGCGACCTTTGGCGTGAACCTACAAGTTCAAGCGAACTTGAGGTCAAGAGGTGTTCCATGGATATCGCTGACGTTGCCAGGCGCTCCGGCGTGCCGGCATCGACCCTGCGGTTCTACGAGGAGAAGGGGCTGATCGTTTCGCTCGCCAAACCCGGCGCGCGCCGCCAGTTCGCGCCGCAGATTCTCGACCAGCTGGCGTTGATCACGCTCGGGCAGTCGGCGGGGTTCAGCCTGGAGGAAATCCGCTCGATGTTCGCCGGCGACGGCGGGACGAATATCGACCGACAGATGCTGGCGGCCAAGGCGGATGAGCTGGATGCCACGATCAGGCGTCTGCGCGCGATGAGCCGGGGGCTGCGGCATGCGGCGGCGTGCCCGGCTCCCAGTCATGCGGAGTGCCCGACTTTCCAGAAACTGGTCAAGGCGGCGGGGGAGAGTGCGCTGGAGGGGAAGAGGGAGCGGGGGAGGTTGAGGAAGGGGAAGGGTGCGGTCTGAGGGATTTGAGTGGGGGGAGGGTGGTATCGGCTGGCAGGATGCTTTGCAATTGCGAGCGGATGCCCGGTTCATGCTCGCGAACCCAGCCAACCGCCGGCCCTGCCGGCGGATCGCGGGCATGGCCCGCTCCTACAATTTCGTAGGGCGAATAACCCGGAACGGGTTATCCGCCGGCTTGGCGGATAATGCCGTAGGCGTTATGCGCCCTACAGGGAGACGCCCAGCGCGGCGGATAGCCACTCGCAGAAGCCCATCGCCTGGGCATTGCGCTCGCTCTGCTGGTGTACCAGCAGCGACCAGTTCGGCCCGCGCACGGTCTGCTCGCTGAGCGGGGCCAGCAGGCCATTGCTACGGGCATCGCCGGCCAGCAGCCGGCTCACCAGGGCAACGCCCAGCCCCTGACTGGCGGCGTCCAGCAGCAGGCCGGGGTCGGAGAAGTTCAGGCCCTCGCTGCGCTGGCCAACGTCGGCGCCACCTTGCAGCTGCCAGTGCGCCCAGTCCATTTCCCGTTCGCCGTGCAGGGTGGTGCGCGCCGGTTCCGGCTGCGCCAGCAATGAGGGATGGCAGGCCGGGTAGAGGCGATCCTCCAGCAGCACGCGGAAGCGGCATTCGGCCTGGGCGGTGAGGTCGTCGCGCACGGCGATGTCGATGGTCTGGGTGGCCATGTCCGGGGTTTCGTCGGTGGTCAGCAGCCAGAGGTCGATCTGCGGGTGGCGGGCGTGGAAGTCGCCCAGGCGCGGCACCAGCCAGTGGCGGGCGAAGGCCGGGGTGGTGTTGACCACCAGCTGGTTGGGCTTGCGGTACTGGTCCAGGCGGCGGATGCCTACGGCCAGTTGCTGGAGCATGGATTGCGTGGTGCTGAGCAGGTCGGCGCCAGCGTCGGTCAGCGCCACCTTGCGCCCGGAGCGATAGAACAGCGGCTGTTCGACGAAGCTTTCCAGGCTGCGGATCTGCTGGCTGATGGCCGACTGGGTGAGGTGCAGCTCCTCGGCGGCCTTGTGGAAGCTGCCCAGGCGCGCGGCGGCTTCGAAACCGCGCAGGGCATTCAGGGGTGGCCAGTGTTTGAGCATGATCGATAAGTCTGCCTAATCAGATTTGCGCAAAATCTATCGTTTGTTCTGACATTTTTACAGGCCTAGCATGGTCGTCAGGCGCCGCTGAACCTTTTCCTTCCGATAAAAATTACTTACCAAAGGCTTGAGTATGCATCGCAACGACGATAGGCAGAACGGCTGGCGCATGCCTGCCGAATGGGTCAACCACGCGGCGACCTGGATGGCATTCCCGCATAACCGTCCGCTCTGGGAGGGCGGCTGGCACGTGACCCTGGAGCAGGTGCAGGAAGACTTTGCCCGCGTTGCCAACGCCATTGCCCGCTTCGAGCCGGTGAAGCTGGTGGTGGACCCGTCCGCCATAGCCCGCGCCGCCGAGCTTTGCGGGGCCAATGTCGAGCTGGTGCCGCTGCCCATCGACGACAGCTGGTGCCGCGACTCCGGGCCGACCTTCGTCTGCCATCCGCAGCACGGCGTGGCCGGCGTGAGCTGGCGCTTCAACGCCTGGGGCGGCAAGTCCGAACACACTCTGGACGAAGGCCTGGGCCGCCGCATTCTCAATACCCTCGGTCTGGATTGCTTCGGCACGCCGCTGTCCAACGAGGGCGGGGCGATCCACGTGGATGGCGAGGGCACGCTGATCACCACCGAGTCGGTACTGCTCAACCCCAACCGCAACCCTGGCGTCAGCAAGCGCGAGATGGAGGAAATCTTCAGCCGCCTGCTCGGCGTGACCAAGACCATCTGGCTGCCGGGCGACCCGCAGTACGTCACCGGCGACATGACCGACGGCCACGTCGATGGCGTGTGCGCTTTCGCCCGCCCCGGCGTGCTGCTGGTGGATGCCACCCACGACGCTTCCAGCACCTACGCCGAGGTGGCGCGCGAGAACCGTCGGGCGCTGGAGCTGGCGACCGACGCCAAGGGCCGTTCCTTCGAACTGATCGAGCTGTTCGAAGCCAGCGCAGCGGTGGACCCGGAGGCGGAAGTCTTCTGCGCGTCCTACACCAACTTCTACCTCGCCAATGGCGCGGTGATCATGCCAGCCTACGGCATCGCCGCCGACGACGAAGCCGCGGCGGTGCTGGCCCGCGCCTTCCCCGGCCGCGAAGTGGTGCCGGTGCGCATCAACAACCTGGCCCATGGTGGCGGCGGCGTGCATTGCATTACCCAGCAGCAGCCGGCCTGGCCGCTGGGGAGCCTGTGATGAGCAAGCTGACCGTCGCTGTCCTGCAGTTCTCCTGCAGCTGGGACCTGCCGCGCAACCTTGCCGAAGCCGAGCGCCACGTGCGCGCGGCTGCAGCGGCGGGGGCGAAGCTGATCCTCCTGCCCGAGCTGTTCGCCACGCCGTACTTCTGCATCGAGCAGGACCACGCCCACCTCGCCCTGGCCCAGCCGTATGAGGACAGCCCGCTGCTACAGCGCTTCGCCAACCTGGCGGCGGAGCTCAACGTGGTGCTGCCGATCAGCTGGTTCGAGCGCGCCGGCAACGCCTACTTCAACTCGCTGACCGTGGCCGACGCCGATGGCAGCCTGCTCGGCGTATACCGCAAGACGCACATCCCCAACGCCATCGGCTACCAGGAGAAGGAGTACTTCAGCCCCGGCGACACCGGTTTCCGCGTCTGGGACACCGCCGTCGGCCGTATCGGCGTGGGCATCTGCTGGGACCAGTGGTTCCCCGAGACCGCCCGCTGCCTGGCGCTGCAAGGCGCGGAGATGCTGCTGTTCCCCACCGCCATCGGCTCCGAGCCGGGCGCCGAACAGCTGGATTCCCGCGACCACTGGCAGACCGCCCAGCGCGGCCACGCTGCCGCCAACCTGCTGCCGGTGCTGGCGGCCAACCGCATCGGCGAGGAAGTGGCGCCCAGCGATGACGCGCTGCGCATGCGCTTCTACGGCTCGTCCTTCATCACCGACCACAAGGGCGCGCTGCTGGCCGAGGCCGGGCGCAACGAGGCCGCCGTGCTGGTACGCGAGCTGGATCTCGACCTGGCCCGCGAGGAGCGCCTGACCTGGGGCGTGTACCGCGACCGCCGCCCGGAAATGTACGGCCCGCTGCTCGGCCTCGACGGCCGCCACCTGCACCCGCGCTGGCAAGGAGTCTGACCATGAACAAGCAACTGCTGATCGGCGCGCTGGGGTTGTCCCTGGCGTGCACCCTGCAACCGGCCTCTGCCGAAGAGAAGGTCCTGCGCCTGTTCAACTGGGCGGATTACTTCGCCCCCGACACGCTGGCGAACTTCACCAGGGAAACCGGCATCCGCGTCATCTACGACGTGATGGACAGCAGCGAGACGCTGGAGGCCAAGATGATGGCCGGGCACAGCGGCTACGACCTGATCTTCCCCGGCGATACCGTGGCCGAGCGCCTGATGCGCGCCGGCGCCTTGCAGAAGCTCGACGAGAGCAAGCTGGAGCACCTTGGCGATATCGAGCCGGGCCTGCAGAGCCTGCAGACCAAGTACCCGTACTCGCGGCATGCCGTGGTGCCCTACACCTGGGGCAGCATCGGCCTGACCTACAACCAGGCGAAGATCGAGCAGCGCATGCCCGGCGCACCGGTGAACAGCCTCGACCTGATGTTCAAGCCGGAGCTGGCCAAGCACTTCGCCGACTGCGGCATCTCGATGATCGATTCGCCGGATGAGGTGCTCGCCGTGGTGCTCAACTACCTCGGCCGCGACCCGCGCAGCGGCAAGCCGCAGGACCTGAGCGATGCGCTGGCGGTACTCAATGGCATCCGCCCGTACATCCGCAAGTTCCAGTCGCAGCCGGTGACCCAACTGGTGAATGGCGACCTGTGCCTGTCGCTGGGCTACAGCGGCGACGTGATCCAGTCGCAACGCGCCGCCATTGATGCGAAGAAGCCCGAACGCTTCGAGTACCGCGTACCGCGCGAAGGCACTTCGGTGTGGATGGACACCATGGCCATCCCGGCCGACGCGCCGCACCCCGAGTACGCCTACGCGCTGATCAACTACCTGATGCGCCCGGACGTGATGGCGGCGATCAGCAACGCCACCGGCTACCCGACGTCCAACGCCAAGGCGCGGCCGATGGTCGAGGCGAGCCTGCGCGACAACCCGGACATCTATCTTGATGAGAAGGCTTACGCGCGACTGTTCCCCGGCAAGGACATCCCGCAGCGCGACATGCGTTCGCGGATGCGCACCTGGACCAGCTTCAAGACCGGCACCGGTGGTTGAGGAGACGAGGATGATGACACGCAGGAACCTGCTCGGCGCCGGCATGACGCTGGCGACGGGCCTCGGGCTCGGTCTGGGTCGCGTCAAGCTGGCGGCGAAGCCCTGGTACATGCCCGATGAGCACCGCAAGCAGGAGCGGGTGTTCGTCGCTTATGCGGCGAGCGGCGATATCTGGGAGGACATAGCCTCCGATGTGAACGCCACGGTGGCGCGGCTGGCCCGCGCCATTGCCGAGTTCCAGCCGGTGACGGTGCTCTGCCGGCCGGAGCAGCAGGCCGAGGCCAAGCGCGCCTGCGGTGGGCAGAACGTCGACTTCCTGCCGGTGCCGGTGGATGACATCTGGGTGCGCGACTACGGCGGCTGCTTCCTGGTCAACGATGCGCCGGGCGGCCTGGCGCTGGCCGACTTCAACTTCAACGGCTGGGGTGGCAAGCAGCACGCCGAGCGCGACCGCGAAGTGTCGGCGGCGCTGGCCGAGGACGTGGAGGCCAAAGCCATCGTCAGCGAGCTGTGCGGGGAGGGCGGCGGCATCGAGGTGGACGGCCACGGCACGGCGATCTTCACCGAGAGCTGCTGGCTCAACGACAACCGTAACCCGGGCTGGACGCGCCCTCGTATCGAAGCGGAACTCAAGCGCATGCTGGGGCTGCGGAAGGTGATCTGGTTGCCGGGCATTCGCGGCAAGGACATCACCGATGCGCACGTGGACTTCTACGCGCGCTTCGTCGAGCCGGGCGTGGTGGTGGTCAACCTCGACAACGACAAGCGTTCCTACGACTACCAGGTCACCCGCCGGCACCTGGATATCCTGAAGAGCGCCACCGACGCCGATGGTCGCAAGCTTGAACTGCACAGCCTGCCACCGCCGATGAACCCCAGGCCGAACGCCTACAACCGCGACAACCCGGACTTCGCTACCGGCTACATCAACTACCTGCCGGTGAACGGCGGGGTGATTGCGCCGAAGTTCGGCGATGCGGCGGCGGATGAGCATTGCCATGCCTTGCTCAGCGAGCTGTACCCGGACCGCGAGATCGTGCAGCTGAACATCGACCCGATTGCTGCCGGGGGCGGTGGCATCCACTGCGTGACGTTGCAGATGCCGGCAGTGTGAATCAGCCGCCGGCCCAGGGACGCGCACCGGTTTCCTGGCGGGATTGCTCCGCCTGCCGGGCGTCGACTCCGGGCGCGGCGTTGCCCCAGGTATTGCGGATGTAGGTCAGCACGGCAGCGACCTGATCGTCGGCCAGTCGCCAGTCGAACGCCGGCATCCCCGCTCCGGTGGGGTTGCCAGCGGTGCGCGGGCCATCGCTGCCGTTGAGCAGCATGCGCAGCAGCGAAGCCGGATCGCGCGCGTTGACCACCGGGTTGCCGGCGAGCGTGGGGATCATCTGCCGCACACCGGAACCGTCGCTGACGTGGCAGGCGCTGCACTGGCTGTCGTAGATCCGCTTGCCCGAAACCATGGCGGGTGCAACGGAGGACAACTGCTCGGCCCGTGGCTTGACGCTGGCGGGGAGGGTCTTGAGGTATTCGGCGATGGCGGCGAGGTCTTCCTCGGTCAGGTATTGGGTCGAATTCTCGATGGCCTCGGTCATCGGGCCGGAGGCCACGCTGAGCCGGTTGGTGCCGGTCTTCAGGTACAGGACGATGTCATCGGCGGTCCAGTGGCCAAGCCCGGTATGCAGGTTGCCTGTCAGGTCCGGCGCGTGCCAGCCGGCGAGTACGGCGCCTTGCAGGGAGTCCTCGCTGTCGCCGCCGAGGAAGTTCACTGCGGTGTGGCAGACCGTGCAGTGGCCGGGGCCGTTGACCAGGTAGTCGCCGCGATTGAACGCGTCGCTCCGGCGCGGATCGGGCTCGAAGGGCGTCGCGCGGAAGAACAGCAGGTTCCAGCCGGCGAGCAGCCAGCGCTGGTCGAAGGGGAACGGCAGCTGGTTCTCGACCACTGCGTTGCTGACCGGCGGCAAGGTCCTGATGTACTGCCACAGGTCCGCCAGGTCCTGGTCGGTCAGGCGGCCATACGCGGTGTAGGGCATCGCCGGGTAGAGATAGCCGTGGCTGCCTTTGCCGTGGCGGACCGCGCGGTCGAACTGCTCCTGGGTCCAGCCGCCGATGCCGGTCTGCGGGTCGGAGGTGATGTTGGAGGACAGCAGTGGGCCGAAGGGAGTTTCCAGACGATAGCCGCCAGCGAAGGGTTGGCCGCCCGGTGCGCTGTGGCAGGCGACGCAGTCCGCCAGATCGGCGATGTAGCGGCCGCGCTCCAGCTGTGTTTTCAGGGCGGAGGCGGCGAGGCTTCCGCGGGTCTGCGGGTAGCGTTGCTGCAGGTCGTAGGCCACTGCGCCGGCATAGCCCAGCACGACGAGCAGTGCAGTCACCGCGAGGATGGACAGGGCACGTTTCGTGGTTGTTTTCATGGGATGTCCCTCAGCTCACCAGGGGGCGGGGGTGCCGCAGGTAGTCGCCGACGATGGCCCTGGCGGTCCACAAGGCCAGGGCGCACAGGGTGCCGGTGGGGTTGTAGCCGGCGTTGTTGGGGAACGACGAGGCGCCCAGGACGAACAGGTTGTGGGCGTCCCAGTGCTGCTGGAACGGGTTGAGCACCGAGGTGCCGGGGTCGCTTCCCATCACCGCTCCACCGATGGTGTGTGAGCTGTCGTAGGCGCGGAAAGGTGAATTGTGCTGGGCGGGGAAGGCGACGGTTTCCCAGCTGCGGGCACCGAGTTCGCGGCAGATGTCCTCGATCTTCAGGCGGATGAACTCCGCCATGCGCCGGTCGTTCTCGTTGTAGTCGAAGGTCATGCGCAGCAGCGGCAGGCCATTGGCGTCGCGGTAGGTCGGGTCCAGCGAGAGGTAGCTGTCGGCGTGGGAGTAGGACGTACCCTGGCCCTGGATCTTCGCGTAGTTCTGGTAGCTGTGACGGAAGGCTTTCTTCCACTCGCTGCCCCATTGCCGTGTGCCGGGAGGGATACGGTCGGCCATGCCGATCGGCGTGCCCTGGTCGGACAGTGCCTGGATGCCGGCGCCGCCGATGAAGCCCAGGCCCGTGTGGTCGAAGTTGTCGCCGTTGAAATCATCGATCTGGGTGGACAGCGCGCCGGTGGAGATGAAGGGGTTCATGTACTCATTGTCGAAGTACAGGAACCCGTAGGACATGGTCTGGTAGCTGTAGGCGCGGCCCAGGGTGCCGCTGCGGCTCGCCGGGTCATAGGGCTGGCCGATTCCGGAGAGCAACAGCAGGCGCACGTTGTCCAGCTGGTAGGCGGCGATCACCACGATATCGGCCGGCTGGAAGCCGACGCCGCCCGCCGAGTCGAGGAAGGTGACGCCGGAAACGCGGTGGTCAGCCCGGAGCTTTTCCACCCTGAGCACCGTGCATTCGGTGAGCAGGGTGAAGTTGTGGCGGTCCATCAGCGCCGGTATCACGCAGGCGTTCGGAGAGGACTTGGACCAGTTGCCGCAGCCGTAGAAGCCGCAGTAGCCGCAGTAGGTGCAGGGCGCGAGGTTGATCCCCAGCGGGTTGGTGTAGGGCGCTCCGAGGGTGCCGGCGGGGATGGGGAAGGGGTGGTAGCCCATGCGCTGGGTGGCCGTGTGGAACAGATCGTTCCAGTGCGAGCGTTCCAGTGGCGGGGTCGGGTATTCGCTGCTGCGCGAGCCTTCGAACGGGTTGCCGCCGGCAACGGCGTGCCCGTCCAGCACGCCGGCCTTGCCGGAAATGCCGGCGATCTTCTCGAAGCGGTCGTAATGCGGCTCCAGGTCGTCGTAGCTGACGCCCCAGTCCTGCAGGATCAGGCCGTCGGCCAGGGGCATGCCGGCGTAGCGCTCGCGCACCCGCGTGGCCATCTGGAAGTCTGCCGGCGAGAAGCGCCAGGCGTTGGCCGCCCAGTGCTTGCCGGCGCCACCGACGCTGTTGCCCATTTGCCAGCTGTTCCAGTCGCGCCCCGGCAGGGCGGTCTCCGAGGGTGCATTGCGGAAGGTCAGGGTTTCCACGCCCGGCGGCCGGAGCGCCTCGCGGCGCACGCCGTAGCGCAGTTCGTCCGCTGTGATGTTCGGCGGGTAGTTGCGATGGGCCTGCTCCCAGGCCCCGCGGTCGATGGCGACCACATTCAGCCCGGCGCGGGTCAGCTCCTCGGCCATGAGTGAACCGGACCAGCCCAATCCTACGATGACCACATCGGCCTTTTCACGGGTGTAATGCATGACGGTGGCTCCTTTCGCGGAACGCGGACTCAGATGTGCCCGATGAGGCTGACGGGCTGGATATCCAGTGGCTGCCCCTTCAGGGCAGCGACGTCGCGGTAGTCGTAGCGGGCGCCGGGAAAGCCGATCATCTTCCAGCCCGCCATGTCGCGATTGCCGCCGTACACGGGGTCGGCGAGGAAACCTTCGCGGACGTTGGCCAGCAGCAGGGCGAAGAAGGCGTCGGAGGGCTGCAGCGAGAAGGCGACGCGCCCGGCTTCCAGGTCTTCCAGGTAGCGGTCCTGGTCATCGGTGGAGAGTTGCGAGAAGGACTTCTCGAAGCGAGCCCGGCAGTCCTTCTCGACTTCAGCCAGCCCGGTCCGGTAGCGGTCGGCCGGCGTCAGCGGACCCTGCTCGCCCTGTTGCGCGCTGCCCGGCAAAAAGGGGGACGACGAGTAGCGCGCCGTCCCCTTGCCATAGTCGCTGGCCAGCTGGTGGTCGATGAAGGTGACGCAGCCCGCTTCGGAAGCGCTGATGGACAGTTCGTCGGCGGGGATCAGCCGGTCGAAGATGGCCTTGATCTGGGCAGCCTCGTGCTCGTTGAAGAACACCCGCAGACGCGGGTCGACCGGCAAGGGCGGCGCGGTATCGGCGGCGGTCCAGCGTCGGCTGCCTGTGAGGATCTGGCTGGCGGCGCCGGCGGGGCGCAGCAGGGTGGCGAGCGTAGCGCTGCCAATCAGGATGAGTCCGGACTTCAGTGTATGTCGACGATTCATGAAGTATTTCTCCAGTACGCATCGGCCGTGGTGATCGAACAGGCGGACGGCCAGGGGTTCATGGCCGGGGCTCGAGGACCGATGTCGCTGAAATGCAGGAGCGTGCCGTGGATGCAGTCGCAGCGAATGAACGCAGCGAACGCCTGGAGCAGCGTCGCGCTGGGGCAGTGGCGGGGGAAGTGGGGCGGACTGAAGTTGTGAAGTTGTTGGTTGATATGAAAGGCGTGTTGTAGGAGCCGCAGGAAAAGTCCTGGGAACTTTATGGTTTGAAAGACTGCTTTTGTTGTTCTTTATAACGCTGCAGATAATTAACTGCGCCGAAGGCAGTTCCGGGTGTGGCGTCCATTAATTGAACGCGCATGAATCAATCGAGCGCTACCAGCTTCATGGGATGGGTAGAGCATGCTGTCGGCGCGGCGTCAGCCAAATGCCGCGTTCAACAGGGCCGGCAAGGCGACGCCCGCTGCACTGGCGAGGGCGAAATCACGCTCGCCGTGCAACGGGCCGGGGGCGGGGTTGACGTGCAGGACGCTCGCGCGCAGGCGCCAGGCGATCTCGGGAATCTCCGCTGCGGGGTAGACCACGCCGGAGGTCCCGACGGAGATCAGCAGGTCGCATTGTTCGGCAGCCTGGAAGGCGTGGGTGATGGCGTCCAGCGGCAGGCTTTCGCCGAACCACACCACGCCGGGGCGCAGCGGGCCGCCGCAATGGGCACAGGCCGGCGGTTGCACGCGGCGGCCGGCCTCGGGTTCGTCCGGTACCGGCAGCGGCGCAACCGGCTCGCGCTGGCACTGGAAGCAGCGCGGGCGTTCCAGCTGGCCGTGCAGATGGGTGACGTCCTGGCTGCCGGCGCGCTCGTGGAGGTCGTCGACGTTCTGGGTGATCAGCGTGAGCCTGGGCACCTTGCTCGCCAGCGCGGCGATGGCCAGGTGCGCCGGGTTGGGCTGGGCACGGTGGACGACGCTGCGGCGCCATTCGTACCAGCCCCAGACCAGCGTCGGGTCCGCGCGGAAGGCTTCGGCGGTGGCCAGGGAGGCCGCGTCGAAACGCTCCCACAGCCCGGTAAGGCGATCGCGGAAGGTGGGAATGCCGCTCTCGGCGGAAACACCAGCACCTGTGAACACCACGACGTGACGGGCCTTGCGCAGTGCATCGATGAGCGCGGAATCGAGGATCATTGCGGGGCTTCCTGGGGCGTGGGCGCGCTTTCCAGGCGATTGCGCCCGGCGGCCTTGGCGCGGTACAGCGCGCGGTCGGCGGCTTCGATGAGGGCCTGTGGGCTGCTGTCGCTGCCGCTCGGCAGGGTGGCGATACCGATGCTCGCGGTGATGCGGCCCAGGGGGCTGCCGGCGTGGGTGAGGTTGGCGCCCTGCAGGCGCTGCATGAATTGCTGGGCCACGGCCAGGGCGCCGTCAGGACCGGTGTTGGGCAGGATCACCGCGAGTTCCTCGCCGCCGTAGCGCGCGGCCAGATCGGCGGGACGCCGCACGCTGTCGGCGAGGACGCGGCCGATGCGCCGCAGGCAGTCGTCGCCGGCCGGATGGCCATAGGTGTCGTTGAAGCGTTTGAAATGATCCACGTCGATCAGCAGCAGCCCCAGTGGCGAACGTTCGCGGTGGGCGCGGCGCAGTTCGGCGAGCAGGTGCTCGTCGAAGCTGCGGCGGTTCTCCAGGCCGGTGAGCGGGTCCCGCGAGGCGAGCACTTCCAGCTGCCGGTTGGCCTTGAGCAGGTCCTCGCGGGCATCGCGCAGCAGGCGCTCGGTGCCGATGCGGCGTTGGATGGCGAGGATCAGCAGGCTGCCGATGACCACGATGACCATCAGCAGGCCGAAGGCGATGGCCACCGTGCGCAGGGCGTCGGCGGCCCAGGCGGCGAGGGCTTCGTCCTTGCCGAGGGCGACCGAGGTCACCAGCGGGTAGCGCTCGTTCTTGCGGAAGGCGTAGATGCGCTCGATGCCGTCCAGCGAGGAGGCGAAGGTCGCGCTGCCGACCGTGGCGCTCTCCAGATACTGGGTGAAGATCGGCGAGCGCGACAGCACGCGGCCCATGTCGCTTTCGCGGAAGGGGTAGCGCACCAGCACCTGGCCGTTGCTGGTGGCCACGCCGATGGCGCCGGTCTTGCCGATGTCGATCTTGCCGAACAGGCGGAGGAAGTCCTGCACGCCGAGGGTGGCGACTATCACTCCGGCGAAGTTGCCCTGGGCGTCGTTGTAGCGGCGGCTGACCGTGATTACCCAGACGCCGGTGGCGCGGCTGTGGATCGGTTCGCCGATATAGGCGTCCAGCGAGGGATTGTCGCGGTGGTGGATGAAGTAACCGCGGTCGGCGCTGTTGGCACCGGGCGGGAAGGGGCCGTTGGAGGTCATCAGCCAGTTGCCCTGGGCATCGTAGATGCCGACGCCGTTGAGCTGTGCGAGCAGGTGTTGCTGGCTCCGCACCAGGTCGTTCAGCCGTTGCAGCTGGGGCGCGCCGCGTCCCTCGTGCTCCAGGCGTTCGGCCAGGCCGAGCAGCAGCATGGAACTCTGGGTGACGATGCCTTCGACGTAGGTATCCAGCGCCTGGGTGAGGTTGAGGTTGTGCGTGGTGGTTTCCGCCAGCGTGCGCTCGCGCGCCGACCACAGCTCCCACGCCGTGGCGGCGGCCACGGCAAGACTGATGATCGACAGCAGGAGGATGGCAAGGCGGATGTCGCGTTTCACTCTGGCCTCGTTGGGTCGGTCCCTGTGGCGGTTGCCGTGCTTGGCGGGCATCGTCAGCAGCGAGTGCAGGGAGACGCCGGCCGCGCTCACCGAGTTACGTGTCGTTCGTCAGACGCTCTGCATACCGCTGAGTTGCACACGGTTGCGACCTTTCTGCTTGGCGACGTACAGGTGCTGGTCGCAGCGGGCGAGCAACTCGCGTGGCTCCTGCAGCCCGCTTTCGTTGGCCATGGCTGCGCCGAGGCTGATGGTCAGGTGGCGCAGGCTGTCGGGCCGGTAGAAGTGCTCGATGCCCAGGCACGCCACCTGTTCGCGCAGCCGTTCGGCGACGCAGCGCAGGTCATCGGCGCTGGTCGCCTCCAGCAGGATGGCGAACTCCTCGCCGCCATAACGATAGACGTTGGCGCGCCCGCCGCGCAGGGTGCCCACCAGGCACTCGGCCACCTGGCACAGGCAGCGGTCGCCGGCCTGGTGGCCGTAGTGGTCGTTGTAGGGCTTGAAGTAGTCGATGTCGGCCATCAGCAGGGCGAAGGGCCGCCCGTGGGCACGCATGCCGTGCCAGCTCTCGTTGAGCTGCAGGTCCAGCGAGCGGCGGTTGCCCACGCCGGTGAGGCCGTCGGTGGCAGCCAGCTCCTGCAGACGCAGGTTGAGTGCTGCCAGCTCGGTGCGCTGGCGTTTTTCCTCGAGATCGGCAAGGAAGGCCTGGCGCACGCCCTTGATATTGGTCCAACTGATGAACAGGCTGAACAGCGCGATGGGCAGGTAGACCAGGGTAAAGATCAGCAGCGGCTTGGCGGCCCCATCGTGGATCAGCCAGACGTTGTAGAGAATGATCGTCGTGATGATCGCCGAGACCAGTGCGATGCCCTTGAAGGAATAGCGCACGCCGAGGTTGCCCAGCAGGACGAACACCACCGAGGCGTAAAGGAAGAACGGCACGTCGGGCGATGCGCTGCGCTTGAGCAGTTCGAACCAGGCGATGGTGGAGATGATGTCGTGCACCGGCATCAGCAGGTCCATGACCAGCACGCTGCGGCTGAAGCGGAACACCAGGAAGATGTTGATCAGGCCGATCAGACTGAGGCCTGTGCGCAGGAACAGCGATTCCCTGGCCATGTCCGGGATCAGCAGCGCGTCGGCCAGGACGTAGGAGTCATAGGCGGCCATGGCGATGAAGTTGATCGCCAGCAGGAAGCGCCGGTAATGCTGGACCACGTACGCCTTGTAGGCATCCTGCAGGCGCGGCGGAATTCTCCCCTGGTACTGCTGCCGGGGAGGAACGGCGGGGAACTCGGGTACGGTCATCGAGAGTGGGAGCCTGTGTCTGCCATCCAGGGCGAATGCTGGCCAAGGGCTAGAGTAGGGTGCGGCACCATCGCCGTCCAGCGGGGCGATGCATAGGCTGTACCAAAATATCGGTCGCCCCGGATTGGCTCTGCCGATAGAGCTCTTAATGGATCTTTATAGGGTGCCAATGCGGCGGCATGATGAGCGCATTCACCTGCTGTCGAGGCCTTACATGTACGTACCTGCGCATTTCGAGGAAACCCGTCCGGATGAGCTGCATCGGCTGATCCGCGACTATCCCCTGGGCATCCTGGTCACTGGCCATGACGGCCTGCTGGACGCCAACCACCTGCCGTTCGAGCTGGAACTCTCCGGCGAAAAGCCGCTGCTGCGCGCCCACGTCGCCCGCAACAACCCGGTCTGGCAGGAGGCCGATGGCGAGGAGGTGCTGGTGATCTTCCGTGGCGAGCATGCCTACGTTTCGCCTAACTGGTACCCGAGCAAGCACGAGGCGCATCGCCAGGTGCCGACCTGGAACTACCAGGTGGTGCACGTCCGCGGCCGTCTCAAGGTCATGGACGAGGAGCGCTTCGTGCGCGGTGTGGTCGGGCGCCTGACGCGCACCCACGAAGCGAGCGAGGAGAAGCCCTGGAAGATGAGCGACTCCACCCCGGAATTCATCAGCGGCATGCTGGCGAACATCGTCGGCATCGAGGTGGAGATCGGCGAGATCATCGGCAAGTCGAAGCTCAGCCAGAACAAGGAAGAGCGCGATCGCCTGGGTGCCGCCGAGCGGCTGGAGCAGCTCGGCAGTGGCGAGCTTTCAGCAGCGATGAAGGGCGCGCTGGGCTGAGTCCGTGCCGGTGAGGCCCGTTCCAGACATGTCCGCATGTTTCGAAGGGTTGGCGGATCGGTTGCGTGGAATGTAATAATATTACAATTCACTCGCAATCGATCTCGCCCATGACCTCCGCACTGAGCCCCGCAGTACCTTCAATTGCCAAAACCGCCACGCGACTCCACTCCATCGACGCCCTGCGCGGGCTGGTGATCCTCTTCATGCTGTTGGACCACGTCCGAGAGACGTTCTACCTGCACCTGCAGGTGAGCGACCCGATGGACGTGACCCAGACCGACCCGGCGTTATTCTTCAGCCGCACCCTGGCGCACCTGTGCGCGCCGGTGTTCGTCTTCCTCACCGGGCTTTCCGCTTTCCTCTATGGCGAGAAACACGAGGGCCGCGCGGCGGTCTCGGCCTTCCTGTTCAAGCGCGGGCTGTTCCTGGTGCTGCTGGAAATCACCCTGGTGAACTTCGCCTGGACCTTCCAGTTTCCGCCGCAGGTTATCTACCTGCAGGTGATCTGGGCCATCGGCCTGAGCATGCTGGCGCTTTCCGCACTGATCTGGCTGCCGCGCGGCGCGCTGGTGGTGCTGGGAGTGGCGCTGGTGGCCGGGCACAACCTCCTCGATGGGCTGCACTTCGCGCCCGGCCACTGGGCACACGTGCCCTGGGCGGTGCTGCACGACCGCGGCTGGATCGAGGTGGGCGATGCGCTGCGCTTGCGCACGTCCTATCCGTTGCTGCCGTGGATCGGGGTGATTGCCCTCGGGTATGCCGTCGGCCCCTGGTTCGGTCGTTCTGCCGATGCTGCCCGGCGCACCCGCAACCTGCTGCTGGCGGCGGCCATCGCGCTGGGCGGATTCATCGCCCTGCGCCTGAACAACGGTTATGGCGAGAAGCCCTGGGGCGATGGCGATACCGACCTGCAACTGCTGATGAGCTTCTTCAACATCACCAAGTACCCACCGTCCCTGCTGTTCCTGGCGTTGACCCTGGGCATCGGCCTGCTCCTGCTGGTGTGCTTCGAGCGCCGAGGGCAGGGCGCACTGGCGCGCTGGCTGGCGGTGTTCGGCGCGGCGCCGATGTTCTTCTACCTGCTGCACCTCTATGTGCTGAAGCTGCTGTACCTGGCCGCCGCGGCAATCTGGGGGCTGAACCACGGGCAGTACTTCGGCTTCGATTCGGTGTGGGCGGTCTGGGTTGGTGCGCTGGTGCTGATCGTCGCCCTGTACCCGCCGGTGCACTGGTTCGCCGGGCTCAAAGCCCGTCGTCGCGATATCACCTGGCTGAAGTACCTGTGAGGCTGCGCAGTTCCGCTGTGCTGCTGGCGCTGTCCGCGCCGGCGTTCGGCGCGGCGCAGGAGGAGTCCGGCGGTTTCGTCGAGGACAGCCGCTGGAGCCTGCTCAACCGCACGGTGTTCGACCAGCGCGAGTACCGCCACGGCGATCGCAACAGTGGCGCGCGCAATGCCTACAAGCCGCGCAGCGAGCGCAATGGCTATGCGGAGGAGTGGGCCTACGGGCTGATGGGCAGCCTGCAGTCAGGCTTCACCCGGGGCAGCGTCGGATTGGGGTTGGACGCCCACCTCTACCAGGGCGTGCTGCTGGACAGCGGCGGTGGGCGTGCCGGCAAGGCACGGCTGGTTGGGCTGGATAACGAAGGCCACCCCAAGGACAGCTTCGCCCGCGGCGGCGCGGCGTTGAAGGCGCGGATGTCTTCGACCACCCTTTGGTGGGGCGAGCAGCGGGTGAAGACGCCGGTGTTCAGCTCGTCCGACAGCCGCCTGCTACCGGAAACGGACACCGGCTTCTTCCTCTCCAGCGAGGAGTTCTCCGGGCTGCGGCTGGTGGCCGGGCACTTCACCGAAAGCACCGATCGCAACGCCTCCAGCCATGATCGCGGCTTCGTGGTGAACTACTCCAACGCCCGCCAGGGCGATGCCTTCGACCTCACGGGCTTCACCTACGCGCCAGCCAAGTCGGCAAGCCTGAGCCTCTTCACCTCGCGCTACGAGGACAGCTGGCGCCAGGACTACCTGGGCGGCACCTTCAGCCAACCACTGGGCGCGGGGCAGGACCTGTCGCTGAACCTCAACCTCTACCGCACCCGAGACACCGGTCAGGCGCTCTCCGGGCGCATCGACAACACCACCTGGAGCCTGCTCGGCGGCTACGGTTTCGGCGCACACCGGCTCAGTGTCGGTTACCAGCAGGTCGAGGGCGACACGCCGTTCGACTACGTGACGCGTGGGGCGATCTTCCTCACCAATGCGGTGCAGCTATCGGACTTCAATGCGCCCAACGAACGCTCCTGGCAGTTGCGCTATGAGCTGGACCTGGCTAGCTTCGGCGCGCCGGGGTTGTCGATGGCGGCGGCCTACGTGCGTGGCACGGACATCGATGGCAGCCACGTCGACCCGCGTGGCGGCTACGCGTACCTGGGGTACGGCGAGGGCGGCAAGCACTGGGAGCGCGACCTGATGCTGCAATACCGCGTGCCGGAAGGCCCGGCCAAGGGGCTGCGGCTGGTGCTGATGCACAACAGCCACCGCGCCAATGCCGCGCAGGCGGAGCTCAATACCGATCAGCTGAGGGTTGCCGTGGAATACCCGCTGGACGGCGGCTTCTGATCAGAGCCCACCGAGCAGGTCGTGGGCGTCGAGCAGGCGCCAGGCGATCTCCGGGTTCCTCTCCAGGCCCCGGCGGATCGCGGCGGGTATGGCCTGGCGGGTCTTGCGACAGAGACCGGGCTGCTCGTCGAAGTCGAATTCGATGCCGCGCATGGTGCGCACTTCGTTGAAGCCGGGGGCGATGTGCAGGCGGATGCCAAGCTGCTCGTAGAGCTTGTGCTGCATGCGCTGCAGGTCGGACAGGTCCTTGAGGTTCTCCAGCCGCTCCAGCAGGCGCTGCTCCTCGTGCCGGGTGAGCAGCAGGATGCGCAGGTCGGCGTCGGGCTGTTCCAGCAGGCGTTCCCGGTCGCAGTTGCAGGCGCCGGGCGGGCATTGCTGGCGGAGCGGGGGAGTGGCGGTCATGTCCCGATCATAGCGGGGGATCGGGGAATTGCGCAGGGAGATTGCTCTTTGTAGGGGCGAGGGGGGCGCCTGGCTCTTGCTCGCGAACGAATTTCCCGGCACCTCAGATGCTGGGCTGTTCGCGAGCAAGCTCGCTCCTACACGTCCAGGTCAGCCTCAGTGCGCCGGCTTGCGAATGGTTTTGAGCAGGTCTTCCGGGCTGATCTGCCCGACGATGTTGCTCACGCCTTCGCTGCCCGGTTGCGGCAGGCCGAGGATGTGGCCCTTGATCTTGCCGATCACGTGCATCTCGCACGGCTTGCAGTCGAACTTCAGGGTCAGCACTTCGTCGCCGTGGATCAGTTGCATCGGCTGCACCTTGGTGCGCACGCCGGTGACGCCCTTGGCCTGTTTCGGGCACAGGTTGAAGGAGAAGCGCAGGCAGTGCTTGGTAATCATCACCGGCACTTCGCCTGTCTCTTCGTGGGCCTCGTAGGCCGCGTCGATCAGCTGTACGCCGTGGCGGTGGTAAAACTCGCGGGCCTTCTCGTTGTAGACGTTGTACAGGAACGACAGGTGCGACTCCGGGTACACCGGCGGCGGGCTGGTTTCGGCCTTGCGGCCACCGCGCGGGTGGGCCTGCACGCGGGCTTCGGTGAGCGCTTCGATGGCTTCGCGGCGCAGCGACTTGAGCTGGGAATTGGGAATGAAGAACGCCTGCGGGGCGTCCAGCTCGATCTGGTCGGCGTGGTACTGGGTGGTGCCCAGTTGGCCGAGCAGGTCGTGCAACTGGTCCAGCGCCTGTTCCGGCTTGTTGGCGGCGCCGAACGGGCCGTCCAGGGCGACGCTGGCGCTGACGCCTTCCTCGCTGGTGGCGGTCAGTTCCAGGCGCTCTTCGCGCAGCTTGGCGACCCACGACAGGCCGACGCGACGCTCGGCGGAAGTCTTCTGCAGCGCCTGCTGCCAGTTGTGGTCGAGGTTGCGTGACAGCGGGTGGTTCGGGCGCAGGCGGTAGAGTCCCTCGGGCATCTCGTTGGGCTCGACGCGGTAGCGGTAGCGCTTCTCGCCGTCCTCTTCGAATTCACCTTTCGGCTCGGCGATGTTGGCGCGGAAACCGACCACTTCGCGCTTGACCAGCACGTTGAGGCCGTCGCCGTTGGACAGCGGGTCCTTGGTCACCACCAGCAGGTCGCGCTTGCCGACTTTCTCCACGGTGCCCACCGGCAGGCCGGTGAAGGTCGGCGAGTCGAAGGCGCCGATGTCGATCTTGCGGTCGCTGACGAAGTAGTCGGTGCTGCCCCGGTGGAAGGTCTTGTCCGGGTCCGGCACGAAGAAGTGGTCGGTGCGGCCGCTGGAGGCGCGGGCCAGGTCCGGGCGCTCGGCGAGAATGCCGTCCAGGCGCTGGCGGTAATAGGCGGTGATGTTCTTCACGTAGCCCATGTCCTTGTAGCGCCCTTCGATCTTGAAGGAGCGCACGCCGGCGTCCACCAGGGCGCTGAGGTTGGCGCTCTGGTTGTTGTCCTTCATCGACAGCAGGTGCTTCTCGAAGGCCACCACGCGGCCCTGGTCATCCTTCAGGGTGTAGGGCAGGCGGCAGGCCTGGGAGCAGTCGCCGCGGTTGGCGCTGCGGCCGGTCTGGGCGTGGGAGATGTTGCACTGACCGGAGAAGGCCACGCACAGCGCGCCGTGGATGAAGAACTCGATGGCGGCATCGGTCTCGTCGGCGATGGCGCGGATTTCCTTGAGGTTCAGCTCACGGGCCAGCACCAGCTGGGAGAAGCCGGCCTGATCGAGGAACTTCGCCCGCTCCAGGGTGCGGATGTCGGTCTGGGTGCTGGCGTGCAGCTCGATCGGCGGGATGTCCAGCTCCATGATGCCCAGGTCCTGCACGATCAGCGCATCGACGCCGGCGTCGTAGAGCTGGTGGATCAGCGCGCGCGCCGGCTCCAGCTCGTTGTCGTGGAGGATGGTGTTGATCGTGGTGAACACCCGCGCGTGGTAGCGGTGGGCGAACTCCACCAGCTGGGCGATATCGCTCACCTCGTTGCAGGCATTGTGCCGCGCGCCGAAGCTCGGGCCGCCGATGTAGACGGCGTCGGCGCCATGCAGGATGGCCTCGCGGGCGATATGCACATCGCGGGCAGGGCTGAGCAGTTCCAGATGGTGTTTGGGCAAGGACATGATTTCTTCTTTATCAGGCGTGCTAATCAGGTATGACACGGGCAATCGCGCATTGTACCGGCCAAACGCCGCGCCGGCACCCGTGGCGTGCCGGGCGGCGTAACCCCCGGTCGTCCCGGCTGCCCCTGCAGGAGCGGGCCATGCCCGCGAACCGCGGACAACGTCCGCGCCAACCGCCGCTCCGATCCCATCGGCTAACCCTTTGTAGGATGGCGTGAAGCGCAGCGATACCCATCGCCCCGTGCACCGGCAGCATGGGTATCGCTGCGCTCCACCCATCCTACGTGCGTGCCAGCGGACTATGTCCGCGTTGTTTCGGCGCGGGCAGGCATGGCCAGTTCCTACGGGTCGCACCGCCAGCTCCGGCAATTCTGCAAGGCCCTTGAGATGCCCTTGCAGAACTGCAAAGTGACCCTGCAACCCTGTCTATTCCGCGCTTTGCGGGCATGGATCAAGATTCGTTCGTCCTCTCGGAACACCTCTCCCCACTTTCAAGGAACCGAATCATGAACGCCAAGAAATCCCTGCTCGCCGCTTCCCTCGCCCTGGCCATCGGCAACGTCTTCGCCGCCGGCAACCCGACCGTCGAACACAACACCCAGGCGTTCCTCGAAGCCCTGGAAGCCGGCAAGGGCCAGCCGCTGGAAACCCTCTCGCCGAAAGACGCCCGTGCGGTGCTGACTGGCGCCCAGGCTTCGGTGAAGGTCGATCTCTCCGGCACCCAGGTCAGCGAGAAGACCGTGCAGACCAATGTCGGCCCGGTGAAGCTGACCATCGTCCGCCCGGCTGGCGTGAAGGGCACTCTGCCGGTGTTCATGTTCTTCCACGGTGGTGGCTGGGTGCTGGGTGATTACCCGACCCACGCCCGCCTGATCCACGACCTGGTGGTGAACTCCGGCGCGGTTGCTGTCTACGTCGATTACACCCCGTCCCCCGAGGCGCATTACCCGGTCGCGATCAACCAGGCCTACGCCGCGACCCAATGGGTCGCCGAACACGGCAAGGAGATCAACGTCGACGGCAAGCGACTGGCTGTGGCCGGCAACAGTGTCGGCGGCAACATGGCAGCGGTAGTCGCGCTGATGGCCAAGGACAAGGGCACGCCCAAGCTGCGCTTCCAGGCGCTGCTGTGGCCGGTGACCGACGCCAGCTTCGAGACCGGCTCGTACAACCAGTTCGCCCAGGGACACTTCCTCACCAAGCCGATGATGCAATGGTTCTGGGACAGCTACACCACCGACCCGAAACAGCGCGCCGAGATCTACGCATCGCCCCTGCGCGCCACCACCGACCAGCTCAAGGGCCTGCCGCCGACCCTGATCCAGACCGCCGAATCCGACGTGCTGCGTGACGAAGGTGAAGCCTACGGTCGCAAACTCGACGCCGCCGGTGTGGCTGTCACTTCCGTGCGCTACAACGGAATGATCCACGACTACGGTCTGCTCAACGTGGTGAGCAAGGTGCCCGCGGTACAGGCCGCCATGCGCCAGGCCGGTGAAGAGCTGAAGGTTCACCTGCAGTAAGCCGCTTATCCAACCAGCCGCTTTCCTCCCTCGCCGCCGGGCGGGGGAGGCCACTTCTCCGGAGGGAACCCCCTTGAGCCAGCCCACGCCGCAAGAATCCGTCACCCTGATCATCCGCCACCGCGCCCGCTCCGACAGCGTCGCCGCCTATGAAGCCATCCTGCGCGAACTGACCCGTGCCGCCAGCGAGTTCCCCGGCCACCTGGGCGTGGACGTGATGCGCCAGGGCGACCATTTCACCTCGGTCCTGCGCTTCGCCAGCGCCAATGAACTGCAGGCCTGGCTCGACTCGCCGCAGCGCCACGAGCTGATCGACCGCGCCAACCCGCACCTGATCGACGTCGAGCAGAAGGAACTGCACACCGCCCACGAATTCTGGTTCACCACCTCGGACACCCCCCACAAGCAGCCACCGCGCTGGAAGCAGGCGGCCATCTCCTACCTGGTGATCCTGCCGCTGGTGATGCTGGTGCCGCAGCTCTGGCGCCCGCTGTTCGCCCAGGTTCCGCTGCTGGGCGGTTTCGTGCCCGCCAACATGCTCATCGTCGCGACCATCGTCCTGCTGGTGGTCTACGTTTTCATGCCACGGGCCACGCGCCTGTTCTCCGCCTGGCTCAATGCCCGCTGATCGAAAGAGGAACATCGCCATGTACGCCGACCTGATCCTGACCAACGGCCGCTTCCACACCGTCGACCGCGAGAAACCCGAGGCCACCGCCGTGGCCATCGCCGACGGCAAGTTCATCGCCGTGGGCACGGAAGCCGAGGCCATGGCCTTCCGCGCCGGCGCCACCCGCGTCATCGACCTCAAGGGGCGCACCGCGATCCCCGGCCTCAACGACTCGCACCTGCACCTGATCCGGGGCGGGCTGAACTACAACCTCGAACTGCGCTGGGAAGGCGTGCCGTCCCTGGCCGACGCGCTGCGCCTGCTCAAGGAACAGGCCCTGCGCACGCCGTCGCCGCAATGGGTGCGCGTGGTAGGCGGCTGGAACGAATTCCAGTTCGCCGAGAAGCGCATGCCGACCATCGAGGAGCTGAACCAGGCCGCGCCGGACACCCCTGTGTTCGTCCTGCACCTGTACGACCGCGCGCTGCTCAACCGTGCCGCACTGCGCGTCGTCGGCTACACGAAAGACACGCCGAACCCACCCGGCGGCGAGATCGTCCGCGACAGCAAGGGCGAGCCCACCGGCATGCTGGTGGCGCGGCCCAACGCGATGATCCTCTATGCGACCCTGGCCAAGGGGCCGAAGCTGCCGTTCGACTACCAGGTCAACTCCACCCGCCAGTTCATGTGCGAGCTGAACCGCCTGGGTGTCACCAGCGCCATCGACGCCGGTGGCGGCTTCCAGAACTACCCGGACGACTACCAGGTGATCGAACAGCTGGAGAAAGACAACCAGCTCACCGTGCGCATTGCCTACAACCTGTTCACCCAGAAGCCCAAGGAAGAACTGGCCGACTTCAGGAACTGGACCAGCAGCGTCCAGTACGGGCAGGGCAGCGACTTCCTGCGGCACAACGGCGCCGGCGAGATGCTGGTGTTCTCCGCCGCCGACTTCGAGGACTTCCTCGAACCGCGCCCCGACCTGCCCGGCACCATGGAAGCCGAACTGGAGCCGGTGGTGCGCCACCTCGTCGAGCAGCGCTGGCCGTTCCGCCTGCACGCCACCTACGACGAATCCATCTCGCGGATGCTCGACGTGTTCGAGAAGGTCAATCGGGACATCCCGTTCAACGGCCTGCACTGGTTCTTCGACCACTGTGAAACCATCTCGCCAAAGAACATCGAGCGGGTGAGGGCGCTGGGCGGCGGTATCGCCATCCAGGACCGCATGGCGTTCCAGGGCGAATACTTCGTCGACCGCTACGGCAAACAGGCCGCTGAGGCGACCCCGCCGATCAAGCGCATGCTGGCCGAAGGCGTGCCGGTGGGCGCCGGTACCGACGCCACCCGTGTCTCCAGCTACAACCCCTGGACCTCGCTGTACTGGATGGTCAGCGGCAAGACCGTGGGCGGCATGGAGCTTTACCCGGAAGGACTGCCTCGCAGCACAGCGCTGGAGCTGTACACCCACGGCAGCGCGTGGTTCTCCAACGAGCAGGGCAAAAAGGGAATGCTCAAGGTCGGACAGATGGCCGACCTGGCGGTGCTCTCGGCGGACTACTTCAACGTGCCGGAGGAAGAGATCAAGGCCATCGAGTCAGTGCTGACCGTGGTGGACGGCCGCGTGGTGTTCGGCAGCGGCGACTTCGAACGCCAGGCGCCGAGCGCCATTCCGGTACTGCCGGACTGGTCGCCGGTAGCCAAGGTCCCCGGCCACTGGCGCCCGCAGGCGCCGCTGCAGAATGCCGTACACCAGTGCGTCGGCTCCTGCGGCGTGCATGGTCACAGCCACGAACGCGCCCGCCAGTCGAGCGTGCCGGTGAGTGATTTCCAGGGTTTCTGGGGCGCCTTCGGCTGTTCCTGCTTCGCCTTCTGACCCAAACGATGGCCCGCTCCTTGTAGGAGCGGGCCATGCCCGCGACCTGCGGACAATGTCCGCACCGACAGCCCCGCTGATACCTCCGGCTAACACTTCGTAGGATGGCGTGGAGCGCAGCGATACCCATCGATCCGTGCACCGACAGCATGGGTATCGCTTCGCTCCACCCATCCTGCGTTTGCTCCAGCGGACTGCGTCCGCGTTGTTCCGGCGCGGGCTCTGTCGCAGGCATGGCCAGCTCCTACAGATTGGCTCCACGCTTCACTTGTGGGATGGGCGGGGGCGCCCAGCCTATGCCCGCGAAACGCGGACAACGTCCGCGCTAACCGCCGCTGCCTTTCCACCGACTGACTCTTTGTAGGATGGCGTGGAGCGCAGCGATACCCATCGATCGGCGCACCATCAGCATGGGTATCGCTGCGCTCCCCCCATCCAGCGGACTGAGTCCGTGTTGTTCCGGCGCGGGGTCTGTCGCAGGCATGGCCAGCTCCTGCAGGCGCTTACCCTGATGCCCGCGCTCAGAACCCCACCAACTGCCCCACGGCCTGCGCCTGCGGGTCATCGCTGCGGCTCACCAGCGCGTAGTTGTAGCCGCCCTGGCTCCAGTAGCGCGCCAGCAGGTCGCCATCTGTACGCTGCCCCTGCGGCAACATCTCGTGGCGCGGGCCCGGCGGGCGGATGAAGAAGGTCAACCGCCGCCCCTGACCATCCTCGTAGATCACCAGCGCCGCCGCGCCCTGTTCGGTCGCGAGCAAACGGGCACCAACCGTCTTCAGGCCAACCTGCTCCAGCGCCGGCGGTGGTGGGGCGTCTTTCAGGTAGCGAGCCAGCCAGCCGCGCAGGTCGCCGCCATCACGCAAGTCCAGGCCGTTCTGGTTGGCATCGGCAAACAAGCGGTAAGCCTGCACCGCGTCCTGCATCGGCACCATGCCGCGCACCATCGCGTCGCCGCGCATCTGCCAGCCGCCCATGCCGCCGACGCCCAGCGCAATCAGCAGGGCCGCCGCGGTGGCGAGGCGCGTGCGCCGCCGCTGCTGGATCTGCCGGCGAATCCGCGCCGGATCGAGCTGCTCGGGCAGCGCACCACGGGCCTGCCCGGCAAAGGCCGCGCGCAGTTGCTGGGCGTCCTGGCGCCAGCCTTCCACGCGGCGGGCGTCGTCCGGGTGGGCGGCCAGCCAGGCTTCCACCCATTGGCGGCGCGCCGGCTCCAGCTGGTCGTCGATGTAGGCGTGCAGATCCTGTTCCTGGGGAGTGCCGTCGGGGATGCGTTCGTTCATTTCAGTACCCGCAAAGAAGGAGTCGCCGCCTGTCCTTCGCTCAGCGCGCGCAGCGCCGTGCGGGCGCGCGACAGGCGGGACATGACGGTGCCCATGGGAATATCCAGAGTCTCGGCCACCTCGCGGTAGCTCAGGCCCTCGACGCTGACCAGCGTCAGCAACGCACGCTGCTCGGCGGGCAAGCGCTCGAAGGCCTCCAGTGTCGAGCGTGCGCTGACGATGTCCTCGGGCGAAGCGCTCACCGCGCTGTCCGCGCCGAACAGGCTGAGCAGGCGCGCATAGCGTTTCGCCCGGCGCTGCCCGTCGATGAAGTGCCGGTAGAGGATCGAGAACAGCCAGGCGCGCAGGTCGCCGTCGTCGCGGCGGCCAGTCCAGGCCGACAGCGCCTTCTCCAGGGTCGCCTGGACCAGGTCGTCGGCGCTGCTCGCGCTGCGGGTCAGTGACAGCGCGAAGCGCCGCAGCCGGGGCAGCAGTTCGCGCAGTGAATGGTCGTCCAGTGAGTGCATCGGGGCGCCAGGAGTGGGTGGGTTCGAGCGAGAAAGACGAATACTGCGGCGATCTATTCCCTTCGCGGGAAAAAATAATTTATTCGCCATCGGCGGGAATAACCCGTCGCACGGTGCGTCGTACCGGCTCAACGCATTCAGCCTAAGCCTGAGGAGCTGGAAATGACAGAAACACCGCCCACCGCCCCCAACGTGCCCCTGCGCCTGGCCGCCATCGGCGCCGTGGTGCTCGGCGTGGCCGCCGTCTTCGCCTACGTCGCCGGCTGGCTCGACCCGCAGCGGCTAACCCCGGCCGGCGTAATCAACACCCTGGAGCACAACAGCGGCGTCTACCCCGGCTACCGGCGCAACCACGCCAAGGGCCTGTGCGTGATCGGCCACTTCGACAGCAATGGCGGCGCTGCCGGCCTGTCCCGCGCCAGCCTGTTCTCCGTCGGCCGCGTACCGGTGGTAGGGCGCCTCGCCATCCCCGGCGGCAACCCCAAGGCCAGCGACGGCGCCGCGCCGATCCGCAGCCTGGCCCTGCGCTTCCAGCCGGCCGACGGCCAGGAATGGCGCACCGGTATGAACGCCATGCCGGTCTTCGTCGTGCGTGACGTTGCCAGCTTCTACGCCCTGCAACAGGCCACCGCGCCACAGCCGGGCACCGGCAAACCCGACCCGGAAAAGGCCGGCGCCTTCTTCAAGTCGCACCCCGAGACCCAGGCCTTCCTCAAGTGGGCCAAGTCCTCCACGCCGTCCTCCAGCTACGCCAACAGCGCCTACTACAGCCTCAACGCGTTCTATCTGGTGAACAAGGAAGGCAAGGAGCAGCCGGTGCGCTGGTCCGTGCAGCCCGAAGCACCGGTCGAGCCGCTGGCCGCCGACAAGCGCGGTGACGCCGACTTCCTCGCCGCCGAACTGGCCCAGCGCATCGCCGCCGGCCCGCTGCGCTGGCGCCTGCAGTTCACCCTCGGTGAGCCCGGCGACAGCACCGTCGACCCCACCCAGGCCTGGCCTGACAGCCGGCGCACCGTGGACGCCGGCGAACTGGTGATCGAGCGCCTGCAACCAGAAATCGGCGGCGACTGCCGCGACGTCAATTACGACCCGCTGATCCTCCCCGACGGCATCCGCGCCTCCGACGACCCTCTGCTCAGCGCCCGCTCGGCCGCCTACTCGGAATCCTTCAACCGTCGTACCCGTGAGCAGGCCCAGGAGACCCACTGATGAAACCGACTTACTTCCCGCTCTCCCTGCGTGTGCTGCACTGGCTGATGGCCGTGCTGGTGCTTGCCATGCTGCTGATCGGCCTGGGCATGGTCGCCAGCGTCTCCCCGCGCCACGCCGCACTGGTTGCCATCCACAAACCCTTAGGCGCCGCGCTGCTGGTACTCGTACTGCTGCGCATCGTTGTGCGCCTGACCCAGCGCATCCCCGCACTGCCCAGCGATATGCCCGGCTGGCAACGCAGCGCCGCGCACCTCTCGCACCTGGCGCTCTACGGCCTGCTGCTGGCCCAACCGCTCGTGGGCTGGACCATGCAATCCGCTGGCGGCTACCCCGTGGTGCTCTGGGGCGGCTTCGAACTGCCTGCGCTGGTCTCACCGTCGGTGCAACTGCACACCATCCTGCGTAGCGCCCACACCTTCATCGCCTACGCCTTGCTCGCAACCATCCTCCTGCACCTCGCCGCCGCGCTGTTCCACGGGCTCATCCGCCGCGACGAAGTCCTCTCGAGCATGACCGGCGCACCCATGCCGCGCAGCTCCAGCGGGGACCGGCCATGAAGCGCTTGTTCGCTGCCGCCTGCATATTCACCTCCTGCGCGGCCCTCGCCGCGCAGGACGCGCCACCGGTACAGGACTACCACTACGGCCAGAAACTCGACATCAAGCGCGTGGTGCAACAGCCGGACCTGGGGTTCTGCGGGATTCGCGAAGTGGAGATGACCTACGAAGACAGCGCCGGGAAGCGGCATACGCTGCGGTATCCGGTTTGGGGGCAGGGGTGTGGGAATGAGAATTGAGGTGATGGATGTGCTTACTGGTATGTATTTTTTTGCGTATTATGATGCGTAATACTGGTTTGGCAGCCAATCTGCGTCTGACCACCACTGCACACATCTGACCACCATCAGGGCCTTCATCTTCGGTGAAGCCGTTGAACACTCCAGATGTGCTAAATCCACGGCGAACATTTGAGGTAGCTGCGAAATGAGTGCACTCCTAAACCGGGCTGAACAGGCAGTGTCCGCTACCGCGATGGTTCGCAATTTCGGGGCGCGATTGAAGGAGGTCAGCAGTGGGGAAGTCACCCACCTGGTCATCTTCAAGGACAACGAGCCGGCTGCGGTGCTGGTAGGCGTAGAAGCCTACCAGGCGCTGCAGGACGAGCTCGAAGACCTGCGTGCCGAGAGGCTGGCCATCGAGCGCCTGTCCACCCTGGATGACAAAACCACCGTGAGCCTCGAGGACATGGAGGCTCGCTTCAGCTAGGCGGCAAGCCATGAAATGGAGCGTTCGGTTTCACCCTGAGGTCGAGAACGATCTCAAGCTACTGGGAAGTGCCGAAGCACTGCGGGTGCTGAAGGTCATCCGCCAGCGCATTGCCGAAGGTGAGCCCGACAAGATCGGCAAACCCCTGCGCGGGGCCCTGGCGGGCTTGCGCAGGATTCGGACCGGTGATGTGCGCATCGTCTACCGGATCAATGGCACCGAGATCGTTCTGGTTCTCTGCATAGGAGCCCGGCGTGACGATGAGGTTTATATCGCCGCGACCAGCCGAGTCTGATCCTGACCCCGCTTTAATCGGGTTGCTTCGGCAGCGGTGCTGGGAGCTTTCTCAGGAGCTTCAGCCCCAATGCGCCGCAGTAAGACGCTCCGCAAAAGAAGAGTGCGTAGAGCGCATTGAATGCCAGCGCGCTCCCCGTAAGCAGCTCCCTTAGTGCATGGCCCAGGCGGTGACTGATCGGGCCGTCTGCTTCAGCAAAAGCGTTGTAGAACGAGTTGCATGGAAAGTACGAAAAGGCCAGCAGAATACAGGCGACTGCTCCCATCCAGCAGGCGGTTGCCACGCTGGCGCCGTTGCGCATTCTCTTGAGTTCCTCGAGGCTGTAATCGCCAAAGAGCAGGTAGCAAGCAATGCCCGCTGCAATGAGCGGAACACCCAGCGTGAGGTTCAGCACGCGCCAACTGTTCAGCCAGTGCGCATCGGAGCAGGTGAACGACAGCAATTCGGCACCGGCTCTGAGTACTTCGCCATCGCCGGTTGGCAGGAGTCCGGTCAATGACAGCATCAGGAAGTTGGCGACGAGAAGGAGCAGACTGATTCTTCCGATAGGCATGCCGAGTCCATGGCGAATAAGCGGCTAACCGCAAGCGCAGCAGAATAGATTATTTCCGTTGTGTTGGAACAGGGCGCAGATTCAGCGGCTCCGGGCCGTGCGAGCGGAAGCCAGCGCCCGCTGGCTTCTCGCCATTCGTACTTTGCGCACCGTCTCCACAAACGGCGTAACGATCAGGCTCCACAGCGAAGAATACTTCTCGTCATCCTGCTCCCCGGCGCCGAACTGGATCGGCTCCGGCGCGCGCTGGGTGACGTAGAGCGTGCCGAACATCCAGTCCCACAGCGACAGGTTGATGCCGAAGTTCTTGTTGAAGTGGCGGGGCGCGTCGCTGTGGTGGATCTGGTGCTGGGCGGGGCTGTTCAGCACATGCTCGATCAGCGGCCCGAAGGACAGCCACACATGGCTGTGGCGCAGGTTCGTCGCCAGCACGTTGAACAGCAGGATCATGTAGGTCACGCCGAACAGCGTGTAGGCGCTGATCTCTCCGCCGCAGAGGTACCAGAAGGCGCCGGCATAGGCGCCCAGGGCGAAGGCGCCGGCCAGCTGCGCCGCCAGCTTCTCCACGAAGTGCACGCGGCTCGCGGTGATCGGCGTCAGCACCGCCGCTGAGTGATGCACCTTGTGGAACGCCCACAGCCAGCGCGAATGGAAGGCGCGGTGTACCCAGTAGTTCTTGAAGTCGCTGACCAGGAACACCCCCAGCCCGTAGAGCATCGACAGGCCGAGGTTCGTCCCCACCTGCGGCCGCGCGCCCCAGAGATTGGTGAAGAAGGCGATGTAGTCGCCCGAACGCAGGATGTAGGGATCGACCAGCCCGACGATGGGCACCAGCAACGCCACATTGAGGATGCCGCGCACCAGGTAGTAGCGGTAATCCAGCAGCGCCGAGCGATGCAGGTTCACCCGGCTGCCACCAATGAACTGCCAGAACGACGCCGCCTGCGTCAGCCCGCGCTGCCGGCGGAAGCGGAACAATGCGTAGGCGATGGCGTAGGAGCACAGCAGGAACACCACGCCGACGCGGCCGCTGAGGTCGAACAGGCCGGCGACCTGGTTGGTGATGGGGTTGATCACCCACTCGGTGAAGTGGCGGTGGAGGTGCGAGAGGTCAGGCATGGGCGCTGGCGCCAGGAGTCAGGTGAACAGGCTTGTACGTCGAGTGACCGCCCACGGCGCTGAGGAGCCAGCGACTCATGGGATGTTACGCGTTCGCTCAGCATGGAACCTGGGGGATCACGCTGTCAAAGTCCAGCGGTGCCGGGGCGGGGCAATTCGACAGGGGGTCGTCAGCAGCCTGATGTGCGGAGGCGACTGGATTGGCCTGAAGCGGGGGCATCCCGTACGGTGCATTAAGCCGGGGCGCAACCTCGAGGGAGTCGGCAAAGGAGCGACATCCGCGAAGCTGCAGGTTCCGCGCGAAGGGCAGGGTGAAGACGTTTGCCAGTCAGCAACGAGCCGCGTGGTTGACGGCTCAGGCTGCTGTCGCCAATGGCTGCTGCTGTCGATCCAGCGTTTCCTGGAGTTCAGCCACTGAATCCAGGACTCGCTGCGCCCAGCGATCATCGTCCGGACGCACGACAACGACGCGGAAGCCGTGGTCATGGCCTTCGCTCTTCACGCCTTCGGAATCATCGACATGCAGGTCGATATCGAATGCCGGCGGAAGTTTCGAGGGGGAGTTCGCCAGCCCGCGCTCGGTCAGCGCCTGGTTGTGCCGAACGCTGTTGACCACGCCATCGACGTGGATGCCGTACAGCAACAGCCAGCGCCTGATGTAGGAGGGTGTGCGGCCGGAGGACGTGTAGACCCAGATGCTGCAGCCCTGGCGGCGCAGTTCCCGGGTCAGGGAGCGGGTGCCGATACGCAGCGGTTCGCCAAGCCAGCGATGAATGAACACCGGGAGCCTGCTGGGTTCGACGTCGCTGTGGTGGGGGAGGCAGGCCAGGGTGTCATCGATATCGAACGAAATCCGAATGCGCGGGCGTCCGAAGCGGTAAGGCGCAAGGGAACCCTTCATGGCGTCCCACAGCTGATCCTTGATGGCCAGGCAGGTGGCGAGCATGGGTTGCGTACTCATCAGGCACCTCCCTGACAGGCGGAGGCGTGCTTCTCGCCAAGGAAAAATCGGTCCGGATCCGGTGAATGATCTTCGAGGAAGGCGGCGTACTTTTTCTTGATCTTGGGCAATTCGAATAGCGCCTTTACGCCATGCTTGGCGGAGTTGCGGATGACCGATGACGGGTTGTAGTAACCCTTGGCGTTGTCCAGGGTCAGCACGAACGGCGGCAGCCCGGCGCGTATCAGCAGATAGCTGACGATCAGCGAGCCGCTGCGATGGTTACCTTCGATGAACAATTGCGGTTTGCTCAGAATCCGCACGTAGACACCGGCAGCGCGCTTCCACACCGATTCGCTGTGATACGCGCAGTACCAGTTGTACAGGTCCTTGATGCCGCCTTCGACGTTGTTGAAGAAGTGCGCCTCGGTGGCTGCCAGGTGCGGCGCGAATTCCAGCCGACGGGCCGGGTCCCGGCCGCAAAGCACGGTGGCGTTGATCTCCAGCATCAGGTTCACCTGCTGCAGATCGAACAGGTCGACGCCCCGTGCGACGTAGTCGTCGATCAGGGCGTAACCCTCCAGCACGTTGTGCAGCACCTCATCGGTGAACGGATCACGCGGCTCGGTAAAGCACTGGCTGAGCTCGCCGAAACGGCCTTGCACTTCACGCAGCGCACGTTCAATCGCTCGCAGATCAAGACGGCGCGTGGCAGGCATGGGCAACCCTGAAGAAAAGGTGTGTGGCTTCATACGACTGCAGGTTCGACTCAGCTGAACTTGCCGCTGATGTAGTCCTCGGTCATTTTTTCCCGCGGGTTTTCGAAGATCTGCTTCGTCGCGCCCATTTCGACCAGGTAGCCGGTACGGGTGCCCTGGGAAATGTCCACCGAGAAGAACGCCGTCGTGTCAGCGACACGGATGGCCTGCTGCATGTTGTGGGTGACCAGCGCGATGGTGTAGTCCTTCTTCAGCTCGACCATCAGCTCCTCGACACGGCGGGTAGCGATCGGGTCGAGTGCCGAGCACGGCTCGTCCAGCAACAGGACTTCCGGTTCGGTGGCGATGGCGCGAGCGATGCACAGGCGTTGCTGCTGGCCACCGGAGAGCGACAGGCCGCTCACCTTCAGCTTGTCCTTCACCTCATCCCACAGCGCAGCGCCCTGCAGGGCATGCCTGACCCGGTCGCCGATGTCGCCCTTGTAGCGATTGAGGCGCAGGCCAAACGCGACGTTGTCGAAGATGCTCATCGAAAACGGGTTCGGCTGCTGGAACACCATGCCGATGTAGCGGCGCACGACGACAGGGTCCACGCCCTTGCCGTAGACGTCCTGCCCGAGGAAATGCACATGGCCCTCGAAGCGGAAGCCGCGCACCAGATCGTTCATCCGGTTCAGGCTGCGCAGCACGGTACTCTTGCCGCAGCCGGAAGGGCCGATGAAACCGGTGATCTTGTTCTTTTCGATCGGCACGTGGCTGTCACGTACCGCCATGAAGTTGCCGTAGAAAATCTTGTCCAGTTTGCAGTCCATGACCACCTGGGTCTCGGCGCCAACCGGGGCGACTTTCTGTGCAGTAGCTGTGTTCACGATTCGGATGCTCCGTATCTCAAAACTTGGGCTTGCCAAAAATGCGGCTGATGACGTTCACGATCAGCACGATCATCACCAGCACCAGCGATGCGGCCCACGCGAGCTCGAGCTGGTTGTCGAAGGGCATGCCGGAGAAGTTGTAGATCAGCACGGAAAGCGAGGCTGTGGGGTTCATCACGGCCAGGCTGCCGTCGTGGTAGATCCAGTAGTTGCTGAACAGCGCGGTGAACAGCAGCGGCGCGGTCTCGCCTGCGGCGCGCGCCACGGCCAGCATGACGCCGGTGAGGATCGCCGGCAGGCCGGTGGGCAGTACGATCTTCCAGATGACCTGGGCGCGGGTGCAGCCCATGCCGTAGGCGGCATCCTTCATGATCTTGGGCACCATCTTCATCGACTCTTCGGCCGTGAGCACGACGATCGGCAGCATCAGCACGGCCAGTGCCACGCCACCCGCCGGTGCCGAGTAGGTACCGGTGGTCATCACCACCAGGGCGTAGGCGAACACGCCGGCCAGGATGGAGGGCAGGCCGGTGAGCGTCTTGGCGGCAAAGCGCGCGGCGCTTGCCAGTTTGCTGTCCGGCCCCAGTTCAGCCAGGAAGACGGCTGCCATGATGCCAACCGGAACGGCAATGGCGGCGGCGATACCGACCATGACGAAGGTACCGGCCAGCGCGTTGCCGAAGCCGCCGCCCGTCTCGAAGCCGGTCGGTGGAAGTTCGGTGAATACCTCCAGGCTCAGGCGCGCACCACCACGGGTGATCAGCATGTAGAGCACGGAGATCAGCGGCACGCTGGCCAGCAGCGCGCCCAGCCAGACCAGCGTGGTCAGCACCAGGCTGCGCAGGGCGCGGCCCTCGAGCTTGCGCTGCAGGCTCGGCAAGGCGGAGACGGTGGGAGTGAGGCTGGTCATTACTTGGTCCCCCGCTGGGCGTAAAGCATGATCATGGAGCCGAGTACGTTCACGATCAGCGTGATGAACATCAGCACCAGTGCGGCATACATCAGCACTTCAACCTCGTTCGGCCCGGCTTCGGGGAAGTTCAGCGCCAGCAAGGCGGCCAGCGTGTTGGCCGGTGCGAACAGCGACAGGGAAATGGTGTTGGCGTTGCCGACCAGCATGGCCAGGGCCATGGTTTCACCCAGTGCGCGGCCCAGGCCCAGCACCAGGGAGCCGAAGATGCCGGTGGCCGCGGAGGGCACCATCACCTTGAGGATCGCTTCCCAATGGGTGGTGCCCATGCCGTAGGCGGCCTGCTTGGTTTTCATCGGCACGCTGGCGAGAGCGTCCTGCGAGACCGCGGCAATGGTGGGCAGAATCATGATGGCGAGCACCAGAGAGGCGGGCAGCAAGCCTGGCCCGCTCAACGATGTGCCGAAAAAGGGTATCCAGCCGAGCTCGCTGTTCAGCCACGCAGTCAGCGGGCGAATGGCCGGGATCACCACGTAGATCCCCCACAGGCCGTAAACGACGCTGGGGATCGCGGCGAGCAGTTCGACGATGGTACGGAACACCGCCGCAAGCCTGGCGGGGAGGAAGTCCTGGGTCAGGAAGATCGCCATGCTGACGCCGAACAGGCCGGCGATCAGCAGCGCGATCAGTGCGCTGTAGAGCGTGCCCCAGATGGCCGGCAGAATGCCGTACTTGCCCTGGTTGACGTCCCAGACCGAACCCAGGAGAACGTCCAGGCCATGTTTCTCCATGCCCGGAAAGGCCTTGCGGCCGACTTCGAACACGAGGGCAACGACCAGCACCAGAATCAGGACCACACCCAGGCGTGCAATGGCACGGAAGGTCCGGTCAACCAGGAAATCCTTCGCGGATGGCGGTTGGCAGGCAGAGTCCAGATTTACCGGTACGACAAAAGGTTGGGTCATGGGAGAGTTCCGGAACAGGTGGAAATCTCATCCGGCGTGGCCGACAGCCCCCGCCGGATGAAGACTCGCAGGCGTTACTGGATGTTGGCGGAAGCTTTGCGAACCTGATCGACGACTGCTTGCGGCAGCGGGATGTAGCCCATCGAATCAGCGATCTTCTGCCCTTCGGTCAGGCCGTACTCGACCATTTCACGCATGGCCTTGGCCTTGGCCGGGTTCTCGTTGTGCTTGCGGAAGATCATCCAGGTGTAGGAGGTGATCGGGTAGGACTGGGCACCGTCCGGATCGGGCAGCCAGGCCACCAGGTTCTCCGGGAACTTCACGGCAGCCAGCGCCGCGGCACCGCTTTCTGCGTTCGGCACGACGTACTGGCCGGCCTTGTTCTGCAGCTGGGCGAAGTCGACCTTGGCCAGCTTGGCGAAGCCGTACTCGATGTAGCCGATGGCGCCCGGGGTCTGGCGCACGGTAGCGGTCACGCCATCGTTCTTCGGCGACTTGATGAACTTGTCGCTGGCCGGCCAGTTGACGGTGTTGCCTTCACCCAGGGCAGTCTTGAACTCCGGGTTGATGGTCGACATGTGCTTGGTGAACACAGCGGTGGTGCCGCTGGAATCCGCACGCACGACAACGGTGATCGGCAGGGCCGGCAGCTTCAGCTCAGGGTTGGCCGCGACGATCTGCGGGTCGTTCCACTGAGTGATCTTGCCCAGGAAGATGTTGGAGTAAACGTCGCGCGGCAGTTTCAGGCCCTTGGGGCTGCCCGGCAGGTTGTACGCCAGGACGATTTCGCCGGCGGTCATCGGCAGCAGTTGCACGCCTTCGGCAACCTTGGCGATGTCCTCGTCCTTCATGGCCGAGTCACTGGCCGCGAAGTCCACAGTCTTGTTGAGGAAATCCTGTACACCCGCACCGCTACCCTTGGACTGGTAATCCACGGTGACGCCAGCGGTTTTCTTGCTGAAGTCCTTGAACCAGGTCAGGTAGATCGGAGCGGGGAAGCTGGCGCCAGAGCCGGTCAGGCGGACGCTCTCGTCGGCAAAGACGACGGAAGAGGCACACATGGACAGCGTTACGGCGATCGCAGCAGATTTCACAAAGCTTTTCATCGAGGGCAATCCTTTTGATTTCGGGCTGCCATACTGTGATCGGGTCCTGTGAAATTTTTATGACAGCGCGGTGGCAAGCGCTCTGGCTTGCCGGCTCGACTGGTCTATCTCCGGGCTTCTGCGGTGCGCGTCAGGTGAATTTGCCGCGGCTGGCCGCCGTGGCTGGCGGCGATTTCGGGGCAGGGGCGGAGGTTCAGGGCGGGGGACCGCCCCCCTGTTCGATGAGTACGCTGCGCAATAAATAGTTACGGTCGCTCGGCAGTGCAGAGGTAGGTGAAGAAGGCGATGTAGTCGCCCGAGCGCGGGAGTTATGGGTCGACCAGCTCGATGATGGGCACCAGCAACGCCACATCGAGGATGTCGCGCAGCAGGTAGTAGCGGTAATGCAGCAGCGCGGAGCGACGCAGATTCACCCGGCTGCCACCAATGAACTGCTAGAACGACGCCGCCTGCGTAAGCCCGCGCTTCGACGGGAGCGGAACAGGGCGTAGGCGATGGTGTAGGAACACAGGAAAAACACCAAGCCGACGTGGTCGCTGAGGCCAGAGATCTGGTTGGTGACGGGGTTGATCACCAACTCAGTGAAGTGGTGGTGGATTTGCGAGAGGTGAAGCGTTGGCGTCAGGCGCTGATGGAGTGGGTGAGGTGCTGCGGCATGAGGGTTTGCAGCTAAAGGCAAGTTGGCTGTAGAGATGGATTTGTCGATTATTACTTTTTAGGAGGGATGGGGTTGGAAGAGTTTAAAGTGTTGGTTGATGTTCTCAGTTCCATCGCTTCCTTGGTTGCAATTGTAACCGTTATGTACTCCTGGTATTTCAGTCGAAGGCCTGCGCTTGAGGTTTCTCAGGCTATTGTTTCTGGTTCTGATGATTCTTTTCGCTTTATTGTTAGTATTAAGAATAAAAAGCCGTATCCTGTTCTAATAAAAGGGTTAGGCTGCTACAGAAGACGGCTGTATAGAGTTGAGAAGAAAAAATCAGAGTTCCCGCGTCTTGTGTCCATGCTTGATTTGGGGGATCGAATTTATTCGAAGTCGAGCGAGATTTCAATTTCTGAATTGGGGGAGTGTCGCTTCGAGTTTGCGGTTACTAGTAATGTTCTTCCGTTGAGGTGTCTTGTTTTTATGATTGATACATCTCATGGTTATCTAAATTTGAGTTGTAAAAATATTAGATATCTTGGTCCTGGGGTTGAGGTTCTTGCAGTGGACTTCATGCTCTCTAGGGAGAGCAAGATCTCTGCGTTTCCGATCTACATAAAGGGAGGTGTTCTATATCTAATGGATCTGCTGCCGTTCAAATTAACCAGGCTTAGGCGGCTCGTGTCGCCCAAAAGATGTGATTGATTTCTATTGCGTCTGGGAGAATTGCTGTGCTGATGTATGGGGGTTGTTATTTTTTCTCAGGGGTTGAGTATCGTACAGGTAGGAGAGAACCTTGCGTGACGAGTATTTTAATATTCGCTTAGATAGGCGACGGCCTGAGGCGACTATTTAATCGCGGTGATGCTATTAATTTTTCCACAGTTTTTCCCTATGGCGAGCTGCACAGGGAGATCTTTGGGTCTGCCGGGTTCAGGGCTGCCAGTTCGCCAACCCTGTGCAGTTTCGCCTCCTTTCGATGCCCTCGCTTGACCTCCTCCAGCCTTCCCCATAACCTCCCGACGCCCCTGTGAAAGCGACAGGGGAGCGGGTTTGGCGACCCGGAACACATAGGCGCGGTAACGCTTCGTAAGACCGTGACGTATTCGCACGTCCACGGTTCTTCGCTATGGCGGGCCGCGCAGGGAGACCTTCGGGTCTGCCGGATCTATGTGCCGGTTCGCCAACCTTGCGCGGTTCCGCCACCCAATCCGTTTGGCGACGGACGTGGCGGCTTCTCACACATAGGAGCTGTTCCATGGACGACATCTACGTTCCCACCGTTTTCCACCGCTACAACCGTTCCCTGCGCGGCGTGTTGATCGACAACCAGCCCTGGTTGGTCGCCCGCGAGCTGGGTTATCTGATCCGCGAGCGGGTCGATGCTTATGTTCTTCGAATGGATGAGGACCTCTTTCGCGAGGCGCGCCTGGTGACGGGTAGCGGCGAGGAGGTCGTGTTGCTGGTCAGTGACTACGGCGCTTTCCATGTGCTGCACCGTTTTCGCGATCCGGAGCATCGGCAGTTGCGAATGTGGATCACCGGCCATGTGCTGCCGACGCTCAGGGATCAGGAGCGGGTGGCGGCAGGGTTGCCGAGGCGGATGCTGGCGAAAGGCGAGGGGCGGTCGCTGGCGGTGCTGGATTGGCAGGGGGAGTACTGGGTGCCGATGGGGGAGGTGCCGAGGCTGATGCGCGAGGAGAGGCGCGGGAGATGGTGGCGGAGGGAGTAGGGCGTACAGATGTAGGAGAGCGCCTTTCGGCGCTGGTCGCGGGCATGGGCTAGGCGCCCCCGCCGCTCCTACACAAGAGCAAGAGCCTCTCACCCTAACCCTCTCCCGCAAGCGGGAGAGGGGACCGTCAGGTGTGAGTCATGCAGTGGTGCTAGCAGGATAGGGCTTGATTGGCGTTCGCCAATCAAGCAGCCGGCGGGGTGCCTTCGGCGTTGGCGACCACGGCGTCGATCTGGATCAGCGCGCCCTTGGGCAATGCGCCTACGGCGACTGTCCGGCGGGCGGGGACGCCGCCGGGGAAGTAGCTGGCGTACACCTCATCGACGGCGGCGATGTCGTCGATGTTCTTCAGGTAGAGGTTGACCTTCACCACATCGGCCAGGGCGTGGTCGATGCTTTCGACGATGGCCTTGAGGTGCTTGAAGCACTGGCCGGCCTGTTCCTTGATGCCGCCGGCCACCAGTTCACCGGTCTTCACGTCCAGCGGCAGCAGGGCGGAGATGTGGTTGTAGTGGGAGAAGGCGACGGTCTGGGTGGAGTAGGGGCATTTCGGCGCGGCGTCGGTGTTGTGGGCCTTGATGACGATGCCGTGGCGGTCTTCGACGGCCTGCGGCGGCGTGCCGTCGCCGTGGGAGACCACGGCTTCGACCTGCACCAGGGCATCCATCGGCAGGGCTTGCGCCTGCACCACGGTGCGTGCCGGTATGTAGCCGACGGCGCGGGCGATGGCCGAGTCGGGGAAGAAGGTGGTGTAGACCTTGTTCACGGCCTGCATGTCGGCGAGGTTCTTGACGAAGACGGTGATGCGCACGATGTCATCGAAGGGCACGTCGATGCTTTCGAGGATGGTCTTGATGTTGCGCAGGCACTGCCGGGTCTGCTCCTCGACGCCGCCGGCCACCAGCTTCCCGGTGCGCGGGTCGATGGGCAGCTGGGCGCTGAGGTTGTTGTAGTGGGAGAAGGCGACGGTCTGGGTGGACAGCGGGCTCAGCGGCGCGCTCTCGGTGTTGCGTTCGACCTTGACCAGGTCGCCGGCCTGCGGGGCGTTGGGGATGGTGCCTTCGCCGCAGGTGATGAGCGCCTCGACCTGTACCTGGGCACCCAGCGGCAGGGCGGCTACGCCGACGGTGGTGAGGGTCGGCAGGTAGTTGGGGAAGAAGGCCGCGTGCACCTTGGCGACGGCTTCGGCGTCGGCGATGTTGGTCAGGAAGATGGAGATGCGGACAGTGTCGTTCAGGCTGTGGCCGATGCTTTCGATGACGGCCTTGAGGTTCCTGTAGCACTGTTCGGCCTGTTCCTTGGCGCCACCGGCCACCAGCTTGCCGCTGCTCGGGTCGACCGGCAGCTGGGCGGAAAGGTTGTTGTAGTGGGAGAAGGCGACGGTTTGGGCATAGGGGCCGAGGTTTTGCGGGGCCTTGTCGGTATTACGTGCCAGAACTGCGTTGTAGCCACTCATGTTGGTGCTCCCTTGTTCGCTGGGAATCCGTGGATTGGGTGGCAAACGCTTCGTCCATTGCGATATCGGTCGTTGCCACTATCGGTTCAGACGACGGATATCAAGCTCGTCGAGAGGCGCGCAGACTATCGAGTCTTGAAGGGTGACCCCTTTGACTTATGGCAAGCGTAGTGGGGTCTTCTTACCGGGTTGTTTCAATTGGCGATGGGAGGGTGTCGGGATATTGCGAAAGGGATTTCTGAAAGCGGGGGTGGTGGTTTTTGTGGAGGTCCGGTGCCTGGGCTTTCCCTCACCCCAGCCCTCTCCCAGAGGGAGAGGGGGGCAGTCCGTGCCGGCTGGCAGTTTGGTTTCATCCTGTATGACCCTCTCCCCAGCCCTGGCTGCGCGCCCTGCTCCGAAGGGGGAGGGAGCGATCGTGCCGGCTGATGATGTGGACTCTCCTCGCGCCGAACGGTCCCCTCTCCCGCTTGAGGAGCGGGGCGCGCAGCCAGGGTTAGGGTGAGGGGCTCTTTCTAGAAGATGTAATCAGTAGTCAGGAAGCTCGAATCGCGGTCGCGGATGATCTGGCTGATCAGCGCCTTGTTGGCGTCGGTGAAGCGCGTGGCCACCAGGGTGCGGATGGAGAAGGTGCGCAGGGCGTCGTGGACCGAGAGGGTGCCTTCTGCGGAGTTCTTGCGGCCGTTGAAGGGGTAGCTGTCCGGGCCGCGCTGGCACTGGGCGTTGATGTTGATGCGGCCGACCTGGTTGACGAAGGCGTCCACCAGCGGGCCGATCTGCTCGGGGTCGTCGCCGAACAGGCTGAGCTGCTGGCCGTAGTCGGACTGCAGGACGTAGTCGATCACCTCGTCCAGCTCGCGGTAGGGCACCACCGGCACCAGCGGGCCGAACTGCTCCTCGTTGTACAGCCGCATGTCGGCGCGCACCGGGCTGAGCAACGCGGGGTAGAAGAAGCTTTCGCGGCTCTCGCCGCCGCCGGGGTTGATGACCCTGGCGCCCTTGGCCAGCGCATCTTCAAGCAGGCCGTTGAGGTAGTCGACCTTGCCCGGCTCGGGCAGCGGGGTGAGCGCCACGCCGGATTCCCAGGGCATGCCGGGTTTGAGTTCGGCAAGCTTGGCGCTGAACCTGGCGAGGAAGCTGTCCAGCACGTCTTCGTGGACGAAGAGGATCTTCAGCGCGGTGCAACGCTGGCCATTGAACGAGAGGGCGCCGGTGATGGCTTCGCTGACCGCGTTGTCGAGGTCGACGCTGGGCAGGACGATGCCGGGGTTCTTGGCGTCCAGCCCGAGGGCGGCGCGCAGGCGGTGCGGGCGCGGGTGGAGCTTCTTCAGGTCGGCGGCGCCGGAGTGGGTGCCGATGAAGGCGAAGACGTCGACCTTGCCGCTGGCCATCAGCGCGCTGACGGTCTCGCGGCCGCGCCCGTAGATGACGTTGATGACGCCCGGCGGGAAGCTGTCGCGGAAGGCTTCGAGCAGCGGGCGGATCAGCAGCACACCGAACTTGGCGGGCTTGAAGACCACCGTGTTGCCCATGATCAGCGCCGGGATCAGGGTGGTGAAGGTCTCGTTCAGCGGGTAGTTGTACGGGCCCATGCACAGCGCGACGCCCAGCGGCACGCGGCGAATCTGCCCCAGCGTGCCCTGTTCCAGCTCGAAGCGGCTGGAGCGGCGGTCCAGTTCCTTGAGCGCCTGGATGGTGTCGACGATGTAGTCGCAGGTGCGGTCGAACTCCTTCTCCGAGTCCTTGAGGTTCTTGCCGATCTCCCACATCAGCAGCTTGACCACGGCGGTGCGCTGCTCGCGCATGCGGTCGAGGAAGCGCTCGACGTGGGCGATGCGCTCGGCTACGCGCAGGTTCGGCCATTGGCCCTGGCCGTTGTCGTAGGCAGCCACGGCGGCGTCCAGCGCGGCGAGGGCGGCGTCGGCATCCAGCAGCGGCGTGCTGCCGAGGATGACCTGTTCATCGCCCTGGTCGGTGGCGAGGAAGATCGGGCTGCGCACCGGGGCGAGCGGACCGTCCCAGCAGCGCAGTTCGCCGTTGACCAGGTACTCGCGCTGCTCGACGGGCGCGTCGGGGCGCCAGGCATCAGGGATGTCGTTGAAGCGGGGGAACAGATGGTCGAGCTTGTTGCTAACGGGCATGACTCATCCCTCGGGGAAGGTGGGCGACTGGTCTGTTGAGGCGCATGAGCGTTCGCGGTCATACGCCGATGTCCTCTTGCGCTGTGATGGCGGATAACGCGTGCCGCGTTATGCGCCCTACGGAATGTTCTAGAGCCTAGCTCGGCCTAGATAAAACGATTCAGCAAAAATGATCCACGGGCGTAGGGCGCATAACCGCTTGCGGTTATCCGCCGGCTTCATGGGGTGCGGGTGGCAGCGGCGGATAACCCGTTCCGGGTTATGCGCCCTACGGGTGTGCCGGGTTTGGCTGCTTTGCCGGAGCGGGCTGCAGGAGTTCCTGCTGCTCGGCGTAGCGGGCGCGGATGTCGAAGTCGCGGGGCCAGGCGGGCTGGGCGGGGGCTTTCGGAGTTGCGGAGGAAGTCACGGGCGATACCTCGTTGCAGGAATCCGGTGGCGAATGGCGGGCATTCGCTGGGTATGGGGCGCGCAAGCACCCTGCAGGAGCGCCCAATGGGCGCGATCGCGGGCATGGCCCGCTCCTACAGGTTGAATCCGATGAGTGTCGGGGACCTCAGACGAACAACGACAGCAGCAGGATGAACAGCAGGCCGACCACCGAGAGGATGGTTTCCATCGCCGTCCAGGTCTTGAAGGTCTCCATCACGCTCATGTTGAAGTACTGCTTCACCAGCCAGAAGCCGGCATCGTTGACGTGGGACAGGATCAGCGAGCCGGCGCCGGTGGCGAGGACCAGCAGCTCGCGGTTGACGCCGGGTATCAGGTCGATGACCGGCACCACGATGCCCGCGCCGGTGATGGTGGCGACGGTGGCGGAACCGGTGGCGATGCGGATCACCGCGGCCACCAGCCAGGCCAGCAGGATCGGCGAAATCTGCGCCTGTACCGCCATGTGGCCGATCACATCGCCCACGCCGCTGGCCACCAGCATCTGTTTGAAGCCGCCGCCGGCGCCGATGATCATCACGATGGCGGCGGTGGGCGCGAGGCTCTGGTCGAGCAGCTTGAGGATCTTCTTCGAATCGAAGCCGCGGGCGTGGCCGAAGGTGTACAGCGACAGCAGCAGGGCCAGCAGCAGGGCGGTGATCGGGTGGCCGATCATGTCCAGCCAGGCGCGGACGATATGGCCGTCGGCGAGCATCACGTCGGCGAAGGTCTTGAGCAGCATCAGGAACACCGGTAGCAGCACGGTGAGCAGGGTGACGCCGAAGCTGGGCAGGTTGCTGGTGTCCGGTTCGTGGGCGATCTGCGCTACCAACTCTTCATTGGGCTGGCCGGGAATGTACTGGGCGATGAACTTGCCGAAGATCGGACCGGCGATGGCGGCGGTGGGCAGGGCGACCAGCAGGCCGTAGAAGATGGTCTTGCCGATGTCCGCGCCGAACACGCCGATGGCCAGCAGCGGGCCCGGGTGCGGCGGCACCAGGCCGTGTACGGCGGAGAGGCCGGCGAGCAGCGGGATGCCGATCTTGATCAGCGAGACGCCGCTGCGCCGGGCAACGATGAACACCAGCGGCACCAGCAGGATGAAGCCGATCTCGAAGAACAGCGGAATGCCGACCAGGAAGGCGGCGAGCATCATCGCCCAGTGCACGCGTTCCTTGCCGAAGGCGCGGATCAGGGTGCGGGCGATCTGATCCGCACCGCCGGACTCGGCCATCATCTTGCCGAGCATGGTGCCCAGGGCAAGGATGATGCCGACGAAGCCGAGCACGCCGCCGAAGCCGTCCTGGAAGGATTTGACGATGGTCGCCACGGGCATGCCGGAGGTGAGGCCGAGGAAGCCGGCGGCGATGATCAGGGCAACGAAGGGGTGAATCTTGAAGCGGGTGATCAGCAGGATCAGGCCGATGATGGTGACCACCGCGTCCAGCAGCAGATAGGTGTTGTGGGACATGCCGAGCATGGGTCTCTCCTGTTTTTGTCTTTGTGCCGGAGCGGCTCTTCTTTCTTGGATTAATCGAGATAGCGCTATCTTTCGATGGCAGGCGCTGTTGCGTCAGTCGTTGGAGTGCTGTCGCCACCAGAGGTGTGCGGCTTCCGCCAGTTCGTCGAGCGGGCGGGTAGCGTCCAGGCGCAGGGTCAGCGGCTCGCTGGTCGGCACTTCGAGGGCGGCGAACTGGCTGTCGATCAGGCTCGCCGGCATGAAGTGGCCGGGGCGGGTGGCGACGCGCTGGGCGGCGGTTTCCGGGGTGAGTTCCAGGAACACCACGCCCAGGCCTGGCACGGCGCGGCGCAGGCGTTCGCGGTAGATGAGCTTGAGCGCGGAGCAGGTGAGCACGGGGCGCTGGCCGGCGGCGATGGCTTTCTGCAGCTGGGCGGCGAGGGTGTCGAGCCAGCCGGCGCGGTCCTCGTCGGTCAGCGGGATGCCGGCGCTCATCTTCTGGATGTTGGCTTCGGGGTGGAAGGAGTCGCCTTCAATGGCGAACGCGCCGCTGCGCAGGCACAGGGCCTCGCTGACGCTGGACTTGCCGCATCCGGCGACACCCATGATGAGCACGGCATCGATGGCGGGGAGCATGCAGGGCCTCGGTGTTGAGACAGCGCTATCTTTGGTGGGCGTAACGAAAAGCATCGGCTGCCTCCGTATTCTTGTCATTCTAGTCGGTGTGTCCCGGTGCTCTCGGTGAGTATGTTTCACCGGCGGGCGAGGGGCGGCGGGAGCCGGCCTCAGGCAATTGCCCTGGCTGCGAGACAGCGCTACCTTAGTGCCTCGATTTTTGTTTGGCAAGCCGCCCGATGACCGCTCAGAAGAACGATAAGAAAAACGACAGAAGCTCTCGCACCACCGGCAAACCCACCCTCAACGACGTGGCACGCAGTGCTGGCGTCAGCCCCATCACTGCCTCGCGCGCCCTGCGCGGCGTGAGCACGGTAGCCGAGGAACTGGCGGAAAAGGTCCGCCAGGCCGCCGCCGACCTGGGCTACGTGGCCAACCCCGCCGCCCGCGCGCTGGCTTCCAAGCAGAGCCACAACATCGTGGTGCTGGTGCCTTCACTGGCGAACCAGCTGTTCATCGAAACCCTCGAAGCCATCCACGCGGTGATGCATCCGCGCGGCCTGGAAGTGCTGATCGGCAATTACCACTACTCCCGCGACGAAGAAGAGAACCTGCTGCGCAACTACCTCGCGTACCAGCCGCGCGGCCTGCTGCTGACCGGCTTCGATCGCACCGAGAGCGCCCGGCGGATGATCGAGGGCAGCGGCGTGCCGGCGGTCTACATGATGGACCTGGACCCCGGCGCGGGGCTGCATTGCGTGGGCTTCTCGCAGATTCGCGCGGGGGAGGCGGCAGCCAGACACCTGCTCAAGAGCGGGCGCAAGCGCCTGGCGTACATCGGCGCGCAACTGGACCAGCGCACCCTGCTGCGCGGCGAAGGTTACCGCCGCGCCCTGCAGCAGGCCGGCTGCTACGACCCGGCGCTGGAAGTCCTCACGCCGCGCCCATCCTCGGTCGGCCTCGGCGGCGAGCTGTTCCGCCAACTGCTGGCCAGCCATCCGCAGGTGGAAGGCATCTTCTTCGGTAACGACGACCTCGCCCACGGCGCTTTGCTGGAAGCCATGCGCCACGGCATTCGCATCCCCGAACAGGTGGCGGTGCTGGGCTTCAACGACCTGCCCAGCTCGGAATTCATGGTCCCGCGCCTCTCCAGCATCCGCACCCCGCGCAAGGCCATCGGTACCCATGCGGCCGAGCGGCTGCTGGACCTGATCAACGACAAACCGGTGAATGCGCCGGTGATGGACCTGGGGTTCGAACTGATGGTGCGGGAGAGCAGCTGACGCCCGCCGCAAGGATCGTAGGGCGCGCTCCTGCAGGTTGCACCGAGTCGCCGGGAGCCCCGTTGTAGGATGGTGTGGAGCGCAGCGATACCCATCGTTCCAGTGCGCAGACTGCAAGCCCTTTGCGCATAAAAAAGCCCGCTGGAGCAGCGGGCGTAGTGCGGAGGCAAAGCTGTTTTCCGGCGGGCAAGCCGCCGGAGCAATCACTCAGTACGCATCGCTCATCCCATCGGTGATGGTGATGCCCTGCTTGCGCATTTCCTGGATCAGCCCGGCGCGGGTGCCTGGCAGGTTGAGCAGGGCCTGGTAGCGCGTGGCTTTGACTTCCTCGGCGGTGTAGGGCTTGAACTGCGCGGGCATGCTGTTGCCGGCCATGCCGTCTTTGCGCAGCAACCAGTTGAGCAGGTCGGCCAGTTGCGCGTCGTTCAGCGCAGACTGGGACATGCCCGGCACGCGCACGAGGAATTGCCGCCCACCGTCCACCTTCAGGAAGTTGCCGACGAAGCCGTGCAGGCGCGGCGTGTCGTTGGCCTTGCTGCCGCTGCCTTCGGTGAGATGGCAGCCGGCGCATTGCAGCTGGTAGTTGGTGGCCGGGCTGTAGCTCTGCTGGGAGATCGGCTTCTGCACCTCCTCGTTGCCGGGCGCCGGCCGCTGGTGCGGATCGGGGATCGCACGGGCCTGGGCAATGGGGGCGACCAGACTGCAGAGCAGGGCGCCGACAACGAGACTGCGCATGGGCTTTTCTCCCGACTTCAGACCGCGACGCCGCGGATGATGGTGACGGTGCAGTTGTAGATGCGCGATTCCGCACCCAGGCACCAGTTGACGTCGTTGTTGTTGAACGGACGGTACAGCGGTTCCTCGCTCTCGTTGCGGGTACAGGCGCACTGGGAGCAGCTGTGCTTACCGCAGCAGTCGTTGTAGGAAATGATGTAGTCCTTGCCGTCTGCCGGGTTGCGGCAGGTGCCGATCCAGGTCACTTGCGAGGCGTCGGTGCCGGGCGGGCAGGAGGTGGTGGTGCCGCCGCAGCAGGAGCAGAGGAAGCCGTCGATGGAGCAGTAGCGCCAGTAGTCGCAGCTGTTCGGGTCACCCGGATCGCCGGCCTTGGGCGCCTCGGCGGCCAGGGCCTTGGAGGTGCGGTCGATCGGCAGGATGATCGGCAGGGCGGCGCCGGCCACCAGCAGCGAGCCGAAGCGGCCCAGCAGCTTGCGCCGCGAAGTGACGTTGGCCACCTGGCGGGAGGAGCGCTCGAACAGGTTGTCGAGGAATTTCATTCTTGTTCTCTCCGTGATCAGTGGCTGTGGCCGTGGCTGGCGTCGTGGGTGTGCACGCCGTTGTGGCTGTGGCCATTCATGTACTGCTGCAGGGTGGCGCTGCCCAGGTGCTCGACCTCGAACAGGCTGTCCAGGTGCTCGCGGGAGTTCACCAGGCCCTTGGCGCGCAGGATGCCCTTGCTGTCGATCAGCGCGGCGTAGGGCAGCTTGCCGATCTGGTAGGTCATGCCCACTTCCGGACCGACCACGTAGGCGGATTTCTCCAGGCCGTGCTCGGCGATCAGCGCCTGCTGGGCGGCCATGTCGCCGTCGCTGACGTAGATCACTTCCAGCTCGCCGGCCTTGTCCTTGGCGATGGATTTGATCGCCGGCAGCAGCGATTTGCAGATCGGGCAGGTCGGCGAGAGGAAGAACAGCAGCTGGCCGCGCTCGCCTTCATAGCCGAAGTTGACCGGGCGACCATGGCGGTCGGCGGCGGTGACTTTCGGCGCGGGCTCGTTGACCGCCACGCCCTTGTCGACCATCAGCGCGCCGGCCGGCGCGATGCGGCCGTGGAGGACGCCGATCTGGCGCACCAGCGCCATGACGGTGAAGGCGAGGGCGATGAGCAGCACCCAGAGAAGAATGTTGGAAACGATCAGACCTTCCATTTGTTCACCTTCCGATGAGTTTGAGCAGGCGGGGATGATTGGCCAGCAGGCCATCGGCCGCGGCATACAGGAGCAGGGCGACAGCGCTGGCGGCGAGGATCACGAAGGCGTCGAACACGCCCATCTCGCGGGCCTGCGGAGCGCAGGAGGCGATCAGGGCGAGCGCGGCGATGATCGCGTTGCGCAGCAGCAGTACCGGGCGCAGCGGTTGCATCTGGCCGGGGCCGGAGCAGCCGCAGTCGATATCGCGGCGCCCGCGCCAGAGGTTGATGCCGATGGCGCCGGCATAGAACAGGATCAGCGCCGTGGCGACCAGGGCCGCGCCGTGGCGGCTCGCCGGCACCAGCAGGGCGAAGGCGACGATGCCTTCGACCACCGGCAGCACGCGGGCCACCGGGCCGACCAGCGAGGCCGGCAGCAGGCCGTAGTCTTCGACCTGGCGGGCGAAGCGCATCGGCGCGCGCAGCTTGTGGCTGGCGGCGCTGGCGAGCAGCACCGCAACGGCCACCGCACTGGCGATGATCAGGATCGGATCGGAAAACATATCCGTACCTCTCGGGGTGGTTTTAGTGGCTCAGGACCAGGATCGGCGTCTTGGCGATCTTGTCCATGGCGCCGTTGTACTTGCCGGTCTTCAGGTCGAAGATCTGCAGGCCGCCTTCGATGTCGGTGCCCAGCAGCAGCGGCTTGTCGTCGGTGGTGGCATGCAGGCTCCACACCGGCTTGGGCGCTTCCAGGGTGCCGATCTTCTTCTGCGTCTTCAGGTCGTAGACCCAGATGAACGGGCTCGGGTCTTCCCATTTGCCGGCGCTGTGCTCTTCATGCATCAGCACGTACATGCGGTTGAGCTTGGGCGCTACGGCCATCAGCTGCCAGCCGCCGGTGCCCCAGCCTTTCTTGCGTTCCTCGTCGGTGGTCAGCGACCAGCTCGGCAGCATCTTCGGCTTGTCGCCGGAAACGTCCACCGGCTTGACCATGCCGTCGGTGGTCACGAAGAAGTAGGTCTCGCCCACGGCCAGGCCGCGTTCGTTGAGCTTCTCCTTGTTCGGATCGAAGAACGGAGTCTGGCTGCGGCCGGTTTCCTTGCCGTCGTCACCGATTTTGGTGATCTGCAGTTGGCCGTCACCGCACAGCGAGGCGAAGGCGCGCTTGCCTACCGGGTAGTTGAGCACGCAGCCGCTGATGGCGATTTCGCTGGCGACCTTCTTCTCCTGGGTGTCGACCACGGTGACCGAGGTGGACGGGGTGAAGTTGTAGATGTAGACGAAGCGATCGTCGGAGCTCGCGCCCAGGGCGTACTTCTGGGTCAGGATCGAGGCGCGCTTGGCCGGGATTTCCACTTCCCACTTCGGACGCAGGTTCGAGGTGTCCCAGGCGGTCAGCACGTCGGTGCGCACGCCGCGGGTGCCGCGGGAGTAGAAGGTGTCGGCGGAGTACAGGGTCTTCGCATCGTGGCTCAGGGTGGACGGAGCGACGAAGCCGGTGCTGACCATGCCGAGCATCTTCTTCTGCTCGGGGTCGACCACGGTGACGCGGCCGGCGATGAAGTTCTCGAACTCCACGTCGACGATGTAGGCGCGGTGCGGCGAGGGCGGGAACGGCAAGACTGTCTCACCGATGCTCTCGGTCGGCAGCTCGGCGTGCGCTGCGCCCATCGCGAGGCACGTGCTCAGCGCGAGGACCGATGGAGCGAGGAACCTGGCGACGCTCATTGGCGGGTACTCCCTTTTTCTTGTTGGCGGGCTATCGGTTGTTATCGGGCCGTCTGCCAGGGGCGGACAGCGGACGGAACATTGAGGAGAGTCTGCCTGCGTCGGTTTGCAGCGGACTTGTTGTCCGTGCCATTTCCTTGTCTGGGGGTGACAGGGTGTCGCAGGGAGAAAGTGCAGACTGCCGTTGCGTTTGGAGGCGGGAAATCCGCCGAACGGCACAGACATGGATCAAGGCTTCGTCAGGTTTTGGTGCGAAAAAGCTGCATCGTGCCCCGAAAATCCGCACAATGCACATTTGAGCTATCTTGAAACGCCGTAACACCCACCGGAAGTGTGCATTGTGAACAGTTCACAATGTTCGACATGCTCAAAATTTCCGCGTCGTTCCTGATTGGCTTTTCCGGCCCGCTATTTGCGTTGTGCCGGGAGTCCTCAACCAATCCTCGCGGAGATCCCCCTCGATGAGTTCCCCCAGTGAGTTCCCCCTGAGCGCCACGCCCAGGGAAGGGCGCAAAGGCCTGCTGCCCATCGCCATGGTGCTGTTCAGCTTCACCTTCTTCACCGGCACCATGTTCGCCGGCGGCAAGATCGGCATGGCCTTCGACTTCGTCGACATGCTCTGGGTCGCCTTCATCGGTAACGTGTTGCTCGCCATCTACGCCGCTTCCCTGGGCCTGATCGCCTCGCGCAGCGGCCTGAACACCGTGCTGATGGGGCGCTTCTGCTTCGGCGAGCGCGGTAGCAAGCTGTCCGATTTCCTCCTCGGCTTCGCCGAACTGGGCTGGTACGCCTGGGGCACCGCCACCGTGGCCATCGTGCTGGTGAAGATGCTGTCCCTGCCGGAGTGGCTGAACATCCCGCTGATGGTGATCTTCGGCCTGCTGTTCTCGATTACCGCGATCATCGGCTTCAAGGGTCTGGACATCATGTCCCGCGTGTCGGTGCCGCTGATGTTCATCCTGCTGGTGGCATCGATGGTCATCGCGACCAACCACGCCGGTGGCTGGAGCGGCCTGCTGGCGAAGGAGCCGAGCCAGACCCTGACCTTCTCCGCCGCCGTGACCATGGTCTTCGGCACCTTCGCCAGCGGCGCGACCCAGGCCACCAACTGGACCCGCATGGCCCGCAGCGGGCGCATCGCAGTGATCGCCAGCGTGGTCGCCTTCCTCATCGGCAACGGCCTGATGATCGTCGCCGGCGCCTGGTGCGCCATCGTCTACCAGAACGCCGACATCGTCGAAGTGATGGTGCTGCAGGGCCTGTCCTTCGCTGCGGTGATCATGCTCTGCCTGAACCTGTGGACCATCCAGGGCCCGACCATCTACAACGTCTCCGCCGCCGCCTGCCACCTGGTGCGCAGCGAGCGTCGCCGCACCATGACCCTGCTGGCCGCCGGCATCGGCATCATCCTCGCCATCGGCGGCATGTACGAATGGCTGATCCCGTTCCTGGTGCTGCTGGGCTCGATCATCCCGCCGCTGGGTGGCGTGATCATGGCCGACTACTGGTACCGCAACCGCGGTGAATACCCGGCGCTGGTGGGTAGCCACATTCCGGCGTTCAACGTCACCGGCCTGGTGTCCTACGCGGTCGGTGCGGGTCTTGCCTACGCCTCGCCGTGGATCGCACCGCTGGTGGGCATCGCCGCTTCGGCCATCTGCTACATCGTCCTCACCGAAGTCACCCGCGCCCGCGCGCCGGTGGCCGAGCCGCGCGCTTGAGCCTGAGCGTCGAGGAAATCCTCCGTCTGCCGGGGCTGGAAAGCCTCGTGCTGCGGGCCGGCGCGCGCAACGTGCATCGCAGCGTGCGCTGGTCCTACGTGGCGGAGAACGTCGGCATTGCCGACTGGGTGATGGGCGGCGAGCTGGTGTTCGTCACCGGCATCAACCACAGCCGTGACGAAGCCAACCTTCTGCAGCTGGTGCGCGAGGGCGTCGCCAGCGGCATCGCCGGCATCGTCATCCTCACCGGCGACGAGTTCATCCAGCGCATCCATCTGTCTGTGGTTCATCTGGCCGAGACTCAAGGGCTGCCGCTGATCGAGCAGCCCTACGCGCTGAAGATGGTCATCGTCACCCACCTGATCGGCACGGCGCTGGTGCAGATGACCCAGGTGAAGACCTCGCGCCGCGACATCCTCGGCCAGCTGCTCAGCGGCGATTATCCGAGCCTGGAGATTGTCCGCCGTCGCGCCCAGCACCTGGAACTGCCGGTGGAGACGACACGGCGCCTGGTGGCGTTGCGGCTGTCCGGCGTCGACACGCTGTTCCAGCAGCAGGAACCGGAGGAGGCCGAGCGCGCGCTGCAACTGACCCGCCAGCGCCTGCTCGACCACCTGGAGAACTGGCAGCAGGAGCGCCCCGAGCGCCTGCCGGTGGTGATCCAGGGTGACCTGTTCGTCCTGCTGCTGGATGATTCCGGGAGTGCCGAGCGCGCCGAGCTGCACGCCCTGGCCGCCGGCTTGCAGCAGGAACTCGCGCCGTTGCGTGCTTATCTCGGTTTGTCCGCCCGCGCCGAGTCCTGCGCCGAGTTTCCCCGCGCGCTGCTCGAGGCCCGCCAGGCGCTGGACGTCGCCGAAGGCATGCAGGCGCCCGCCGGCTTCTGCGACTACCGTGAGCTGGGCGTGCTGCGCCTGCTGCGGGCGATCCCCGATCGTGCGGTGGTCGAGCAGTTCATGAAGGACACTCTCGGCCCGCTCAATGACGCGGGCCGCAAACAGCCGCACCTGCTGATCGAGACGCTCGACGCGCTCGTCCAGGAAGGCGGCAACGCGCTCCGGGCGGCACAGCGCCTGGGCATCCACCGCAATACCCTGAACCAGCGGATCGCGCGCATCGAGGCCCTGAGCGGCCAGTCCCTGGACGACGCGCAGTTCCGCCTGAATACCTCCGTGGCGCTGCTCATCTGGCGCATGTCCAATGCGCCGCGCCACGAATAGCCTGAAGAGGACCTACGAGCCCATGAAGATCATCAACGCCTCGCTGCGCAAGCAGACCGGCCTGTTCACCATCCGCTGCGAAGGCGACGTCATCGCCGAGGTCGTGCAGCAAGCCGGCACCGTGGAGGCCTGCGGCGACGACATCGACGCACGCGGCAACCTGGCCATTGCCCCGCTGGTGGAGCCGCACATCCACCTCGACGCCACCCTGACCGCCGGCGAGCCGGAATGGAACATGAGTGGCACGCTGTTCGAGGGCATCGAGCGCTGGGCCCAGCGCAAGGAAACCATTACGCACGAGGACACCAAGTCCCGTGCCCACACCACCATCCGCATGCTGGCCGCCCACGGCATCCAGCACGTGCGCACCCACGTCGACGTCACCGATCCGACCCTGGCGGCGCTCAAGGCCATGGTGGAAGTGCGTGAAGAAGCGCGGCACCTGGTGGACCTGCAGATCGTCGCCTTCCCGCAGGAGGGCATCGAGTCCTACGAGGGCGGTCGCGAGCTGATGGAAGAGGCGATCCGCCTGGGCGCGGACGTGGTCGGCGGCATCCCGCACTTCGAGAACACCCGCGAGCAGGGCGTCAGCTCGATCAAGTTCCTGATGGACCTGGCCGAGCGCACCGGCTGCCTGGTGGACGTGCACTGCGACGAGACCGACGATCCGAACTCGCGCTTCCTCGAAGTGCTCGCCGAAGAAGCCCGCGTGCGCGGCATGGGCGGTCGCGTCACCGCCAGCCATACCACCGCCATGGGCTCCTACGACAATGCGTACTGCTCCAAGCTGTTCCGCCTGCTCAAGCGTTCGGGCATCAACTTCGTCTCCTGCCCGACCGAGAGCATCCACCTGCAGGGCCGCTTCGACACCTTCCCGAAACGCCGCGGCGTGACCCGCGTGGCCGAGATCGACCGTGCCGGCATGAACGTCTGCTTCGGCCAGGATTCGATCAAGGACCCGTGGTACCCGCTGGGCAACGGCAACATCCTGCGCGTGCTGGATGCCGGCCTGCACATCTGCCACATGATGGGCTTCGACGACCTGCAGCGCGCGCTGGACCTGGTCACCGACAACAGCGCCCGCGCGCTGAACCTAGGTGCTCGCTACGGCATCGCCGCCGGCCGTCCGGCCAACCTGCTGGTGCTGGGGGTGGAGAGTGACTATGAGGCGGTGCGCCAGCAGACCAAGGCGCTGTACTCGATCCGCAATGGCCGCGTGCTGATGAAGCGCGAGCCGGAGCAGGTGGAGCTGGTCGAAGGCTGAAACCGGCGCAGGGCGGATAACCCGTTCCGGGTTATGCGCCCTACGTGAACCATAGATGTCGTTCGTAGGGTGGCGTGGAGCGGCAGCGATACCCATCAAACTGGCGTGCCGACAGCATGGGTATCGCTGCGCTCCACCCATCCTACGAGAGCAGATCGCTCTGCTCAGGGCACCATCGCCATCCCCACGCCAAAGCGGTTCCACGCATTGATGGTGGCAATCGCCAGGGTCAGGTTGACGATCTCGGCTTCGCTGAACTGCTCGCGCAGGGCGTCGAACTGGTCCTGCGGGGCGTGTTTTTCCGGCAGGCGGGTGAGGCTTTCCACCCAGGCCAGGGCGGCGCGCTCGCGTTCGGTGAAGAAGCGGGTTTCCTCCCAGACGCTCAGGGTCTGCAGCCGTGCCTCGGTCTCGCCGGCCTTGCGCGCGTCATTGGCGTGCATGTTCACGCAGTAGGCGCAGCCGTTGATCTGCGAGGCGCGCAGGCGCACCAACTCCAGCAGCGAGGTTTCCAGCCCGGACTTGGCCAGGGCCTGCTCCAGGCCGAGCATGGCCTTGTAGGCGTCAGGGGCGGCCTTGGGCCATTCGATTCGTGCGCTCATGGCGATCTCCAGTGGGGCCCGCGCTAGTGCGGGAATGGAGCTAAGTTACCCCTCGCGCCGCTACCTTCGAATAGCCAATTCCCGGCAATAGCGGCAGACCAATGGCGGCCATTCAACGGTCATGGCCGACCGCCGTTCTAGTACCAAGGGAGTAGGCGGGAGCATCCAAAGCAGGATTCGGCCGCCGGCCGCGCGTTCTTACCATCTCATCACAGGCGTCGTTCCGGGCGCCGTGCCTTGCCAAGCATCTCGATGAGAGGATGAAGTGATGAACAACAAGAACGTGCTGTGTGGCCTGCTGTTAGTGGCCGGCCTGGGTGTTTCGGGTCTGGCCCTGTCCCACGGCAATGTGACGCCCCAGGCAGTGGATACCTCGGGGCTGGAACCGCTGGGCAAGGAATGGCGCGACACCAACCCCTACCGCGAGCCCTACGCCAACCACGCCAAGGCGGTGGAGATCGGCGCCTCGGCCTACAACCAGAACTGTGCGCGCTGCCACGGCCTGGAGGCCAAGTCCGGCGGCATCGCCCCCGACCTGCGCATGCTCGACGTCGGCGCCGAAGGGGATGAGTGGTTCAAGGAGCGGGTGATCAACGGCGCGGTGCGCGACGGCGCCGTGTACATGCCGAAGATGGCCGACTACATCAGCCAGGAAGGCCTCTGGGCGATCCGCACCTACCTGGACAGCGTGCACGTGGAAGAGTGACTGCCATGCGCCTGCCCACTCTGCTGATCGACGCACTCCTGAGCCTGGCCCTGTGCCTGCTGCTGGGGCAGGCGCAGGCCGGGGTTCGCCCCTACGAGGACATGGTCACCAGCGGCGTGCTGCGGGTGGCCGTGTACGAGAACTTCCCGCCCTACAGCTTCATGCAGGGCGGGCAGCCGCGCGGGGTCGACATCGACCTGGCAAAACACCTGGCCAGCGGCCTGGGCCTGCGCGCGGAGTTCCTCTGGGTCACGCCTGGCGAGCGCCTGGATGACGACCTGCGCAACTTCATCTGGAAGGGCCACTACCTGCGCCCCGGCGTGGTCGCCGACGTGATGTTGCGTGTGCCCTACGACCGCCAGTACGCCAACCGGCGCAACGATGTCGGCGAGTTCGCCAACGAACAGGTGGTGATGTTCGGCCCTTACCAGCGCGAGCGCTGGCAGGTGGTCAGCGACGACCGCCGGCTGCCCGCGGTGGATACCATCGCCGCGTTCCGCGAGCACCCCATCGGCGTCGAACTGGACAGCGTGCCGTCCTTCTACCTGACCTCGGTGCTGGGCGGCCAGCTCAGCCGCATGACCGTGCACTTCCCCAGTACCCAGGCAGCTTTCGACGGCATGCGCGCAGGCAAGGTGGATGCAGTCATGGCTCTGCGTGGCGAACTGGACTGGATGCGCGCGCAGGCCGCCGACGAGCACCTGAAGAACGCCGAAAACACCTATCCCAACCTCGGTCAGCCCGAGTGGGACATCGGCATGGCCGTGCATGAAAGCAACCGCCAGCTCTCCAACGCCCTGGACGGCGAGCTGGAGGAGCTGGTGCGCAGCGGCGAGATGGAAAAGCTCTACGCGGCCTACGGCGTGCGTTACGAACTGCCGGGGCTCTACCAGGACGTGCAGTGAGGGAGAGATGATGCACAGGCGCGAACTGCTGCTCGGGATCTGCGCGCTGCCGCTGCTGGCGGCGGCGGTGGAGGGCGACCCGATGCCCTCGGTGATGTGGGAGTACCACCACAAGCGTCTGCTCGATGGCGAACCCTACGTCTTCGATGAGCGGGTGAAACTGGGCGTGCCGCCGTTCGCCGAGGACGCCCGCCAGGTCCCGGTGGAAGTGGACGCCCGCGCCTTGCCGGGGCGCTTCGATCGGCTGCTGCTGTGGGCCGAGCTGAACCCGATTCCCCATGTGCTGACGCTCTATCCGGGCGAGCATCTGGAGCCGTTGCTGGCGGTGCGCATCCGCATCGAGCAGGCCACGCCGATCCGCGCCGCGCTGCGGGACGAGAAGGGCGTCTGGCATGTCGGCTCGGCCTGGATCGATGCCGCCGGTGGCGGCTGCACCGCGCCCAGCGTGGTGCGTGCGCAGCCGGGCTGGGAAGACCGCCTCGGCCAGGTGCACGGTGAGTCCTTCGCCAGGGGCGAATACAGCCGGGTGCGCCTGTCGGTCTCGCACCCGATGGACAACGGGCTGGTCGGCGGCATTCCCGAGTTCTACCTGGATCACGCCGAGCTGCGTGGGCCGGACGGGGAAATCTTCGCCCGCCTGGACCTGTTCCCGGCGGTGAGCGAGAACCCCACCTTCACCTTCGAGGTGCGCGGTCATCCGCACACGCAGCTCTGGCTGCACGACAACAACGGCAACGAATTCCAGGCCGCTCTGCGCTGACGCCGCACCGAGTTGCCGCCGCCCTGTGCTGACGAGGTGCCCATGCGTTTCCTCCTGATCGCCCTGGCCTGCCTGTGCCTGCCGGCACTCGCCGACCTGCAGTACCACCTCGAACCCCGGCGGATCGCCGAAGGCACCTGGCTGGTGGAAGGCAGTACCGACAACTTCGCCAAGGACAACGGTGGTGCCATTGTCAACGTCGCCTTCATCGACACTGGCGACGGCGTACTGGTGATCGATACCGGCCCGTCGAAACGCTACGGCGAAGCCCTGCGTGCGCTGATCCAGCAAACCACCGGCAAGCCGGTGAGGCGCGTGCTGCTCACCCATCACCACCCCGACCACGTGCTGGGCAACCAGGCCTTCACCGATGTGCCCATCGGTGCGCTGGCCGGCACCGGCAAGCTGCTGAAAGAGCAGGGCAACGCCATGGCGGAGAACATGTACCGCCTGGTCGGCGACTGGATGCGCGGCACGGAGGTGGTGCTGCCCACCGAGGCCGTGGAGCCGGGTATCGTGCAGATGGGCAGTCACCGGTTTCGGCTGGTCGGCCTGCGCGGGCATACCGGCGCGGACCTGGTGATACTCGATGAGACCACTGGCGTGCTGTTCGCCGGCGATATCGTTTTCTACCAGCGCGCGCTGACCACGCCGAACAGTCCGGGGCTGGATGTGTGGCTGGGCGATATCGACACGCTGCAGGAACTGCCCTGGAAGCTCATCGTTCCCGGTCACGGCCCCGTCGCCACCGATGCGGCGCCCTTTGTGCAGATGCGCGATTACCTCGGCTGGCTCGATGGCGTGATGCGCGACGGCATCGCCCAGGGCGCCGACATGAACGACCTCCTGCGCACGCCCATCCCCGAGCGCTTCGCCGGTGTCAGCCTGACGCGCTACGAGCTGATCCGCAGCGTCAGCCATCTCTATCCGCGCTATGAACAGAAGGCATTGCCGCGCGTCGACGAGCAGTGACGGCGCTTTCGTACCCATACGCTTGCTGACAACTCCGCTGCGGGGCCGCCCGTTCCTACAGGAAATGCCCAGCTTTCCGGAAACGTAGGAGCGGACTCCTTCCGCGAAAGGTCCGCATCGCGCCGGATGCCATCGTGGACAAAGTCCGCTCCTACGCACGCCGCTATTTCCGCGCCTTCGCGGCCCGGTATTGCTACCAAGGAACTAGGAAATTCGGCACTGCGTTCAATTGTTGGTGCGGCCCACCAAACCAAGAATCTGCGACAGACCGGGGAAATTCCCCGGGTACAACAACAATCGCAGAGGCGCACCGCCATGAGACAGCTTCAACCTTTCGCCCGCACCGTGCTGTTCACCGCCATCAGCCTGGCCTCCCTGGGCGCCCACGCCGGGGTGACCGACCAGGACATCAGCGATTCCGCCAAGCGTACCGACCAGGTCGTGGTCAACGGGATCAACCAGCAGGGCCAGCGCTTCAGCCCGCTCAATACCCTGAACAGCGATAACGTGAAAGAACTGCGGCCGGTCTGGGCGCTGTCCTTCGGTGGTGAGAAGCAGCGCGGCCAGCAGGCACAACCGCTAATCAAGGACGGCGTGATGTACGTCACCGCCTCCTACTCGCGGGTGTTCGCCGCCGACGCGCGCACCGGTCGCAAGCTCTGGCAGTACGACGCGCGCCTGCCCGACGGCATCATGCCCTGCTGCGACGTGATCAACCGTGGCGTGGCCCTGTACGGCGACCTGGTGATCTTCGGCACCCTCGACGCCAAGCTGGTCGCGCTGAACAAGGACACCGGCAAGGTGGTGTGGAAGAAGACCGTGGCGGACTACAAGGCCGGCTACTCCATCTCCGCCGCGCCGCTGATCGCCAAGGGCAAGCTGATCACCGGCGTGGCCGGTGGCGAGTTCGGCGTGGTCGGCAAGATCGAGGCCTACAACCCCACCAACGGCGAGCTGCTGTGGAGCCGTCCGACCGTGGAAGGCCACATGGGCTACGTCTACAAGGAAGGCAAGGCGGTGGAGAACGGCATCTCCGGCGGCGAGGCGGGCAAGACCTGGCCGGGCGACCTGTGGAAGACCGGCGGCGCCGCGCCGTGGCTGGGCGGCTACTACGACCCGAGCACCGACTCGCTGTTCATCGGCACCGGCAACCCGTCGCCGTGGAACTCGCACCTGCGTCCGGGCGACAACCTGTTCTCTTCCTCGCGCCTGGCGCTGAACCCGGAAGACGGCTCGATCAAGTGGCACTTCCAGACCACCCCGCACGACGGTTGGGACTTCGACGGCGTCAACGAGTTGGTGTCCTTCGACTACAAGGACGGCGGCAAGACCGTGCAGGCCGCGGCCACCGCCGACCGCAACGGCTTCTTCTACGTTCTCGACCGCACCAACGGCAAGTTCATCCGTGGCTTCCCCTTCGTCGACAAGGTTACCTGGGCCAAGGGCCTGGATGAGAACGGCCGGCCGATCTACGACGACGCCCACCGTCCGGGTGCTCCGAGCGAGGGTGGTGAGAAGGGCACTTCGGTGTTCGTCGCGCCGTCCTTCCTGGGTGGCAAGAACTGGATGCCCATGGCCTACAGCCAGGACACCGGTCTGTTCTACGTCCCGTCCAACGAGTGGGGCATGGACATGTGGAACGAGAACATCGCCTACAAGAAAGGCGCGGCGTACCTCGGCGCGGGCTTCACCATCAAGCCGCTGAACGAGAAGTACATCGGCGTGCTGCGCGCCATCGATCCGAAGACCGGCAAGCAGGTCTGGCGCTACGAGAACTACGCGCCGCTGTGGGGCGGCGTGCTGGCGACCCACGGCAACCTGGTGTTCACCGGCAACCCGGAGGGCTACCTGATGGCCTTCGACGCCAAGACCGGCAAGAAGCTCTACCAGTTCAACACCGGCTCGGGCGTGATCGCTTCGCCGATCACCTGGGAAATGGACGGCGAGCAGTACGTCACCGTCCTCTCCGGCTGGGGCGGCGCGGTGCCGCTTTGGGGTGGCGAGGTGGCCAAGCGCATCAAGGACCTGGACCAGGGCGGGATGATCTGGACCTTCAAGCTGCCCAAGGATCTGGTGGCGAAGAAGTGAGGTTCGTTTGATCTAGGCAAAGGGCCGGCCATTGAGCCGGCCCTTTGCTTTTGCGCTGGCGCGAAACTCAACCTGTAGGAGCGAGCCATGCCCGCGATCCGCCAGCGTGGTATCGGCGGATAACCCGTTCCGGGTTATCCGCCCTACAAACAGCCACGCCCTCCGCATCTACTACCAAATGAGTAACCCACCACTCCCATGGGTGCATTCCGGGCGGGGAAGGGCGCTGCCTAAGATCGCTCCATGACCTGGCCGATGGAGGCCGGGAACCGACAGGAGAGCACCCCATGATCTACGCCGCACCCGGAACCCCAGGCGCCGTCGTCACCCTCAAGCCGCGCTACGGCAACTACATCGGCGGCGAGTTCGTCGCGCCGGTGCTGGGCCAGTACTTCAGCAACACCTCGCCGGTGAACGGCGAAGTCATCGCCGAGTTTCCGCGCTCCACCGCCGAAGACATCGAACGTGCCCTCGACGCTGCCCACGCCGTGGCCGGCAGCTGGGGCCGCACCTCGGTGCAGGACCGCGCGCTGATCCTGCTGAAGATCGCCGACCGTATCGAACAGAACCTGGAGCAGCTCGCCGTCGCCGAGACCTGGGACAACGGCAAGGCCGTGCGCGAGACCCTCAACGCCGACGTGCCGCTGGCCGCCGATCACTTCCGCTACTACGCCGGCTGCATCCGTGCCCAGGAAGGCGGCGCCGCGGAGATCAACGAGAACACCGTCGCCTACCACATCCACGAACCCCTGGGCGTGGTCGGACAGATCATCCCGTGGAACTTCCCGCTGCTGATGGCCGCGTGGAAACTCGCCCCGGCACTGGCCGCCGGCAACTGCGTGGTGCTCAAGCCGGCGGAGCAGACGCCGCTGTCGATCATGCTGCTGGCCGAGATCATCGGCGACCTGCTGCCGCCGGGCGTGCTGAACATCGTCCAGGGCTTCGGCAAGGAAGCGGGCCAGGCGCTGGCCACCAGCAAGCGCATCGCCAAGATCGCCTTCACCGGCTCCACCCCGGTCGGTTCGCATATCCTCCATTGCGCGGCGGAGAACATCATCCCGTCCACCGTGGAGTTGGGCGGCAAGAGCCCGAACATCTTCTTCGAAGACATCATGCAGGCCGAACCGGCCTTCATCGAGAAGGCCGCCGAGGGCCTGGTGCTGGCCTTCTTCAACCAGGGCGAAGTGTGCACCTGTCCGTCGCGGGCGCTGGTGCAGGAGTCGATCTTCGAGCCGTTCATGGTCGAGGTGATGAAGAAGATCAAGGCGATCAAGCGCGGCAACCCGCTGGACACCGACACCATGGTCGGCGCCCAGGCCTCGCAACAGCAGTACGAGAAGATCCTCTCCTACCTCGACATCGCCCAGGGCGAAGGCGCCGAGCTGCTCACCGGCGGCTCCAGCGAGCGCCTGGAGGGCGACCTGGCCAGCGGTTACTACATCCAGCCGACCCTGCTCAAAGGGCACAACGGCATGCGTGTGTTCCAGGAGGAAATCTTCGGCCCGGTGGTGGGCGTGACCACCTTCAAGGACGAAGCCGAAGCCCTGGCGATCGCCAACGACACCGAGTTCGGCCTCGGCGCTGGTGTCTGGACCCGCGACATCAACCGTGCCTGGCGCATGGGCCGGGGCATCCAGTCCGGCCGCGTGTGGACCAACTGCTACCACCTGTACCCGGCGCACGCTGCCTTCGGCGGTTACAAGAAATCCGGCGTCGGCCGCGAGACCCACAAGATGATGCTCGACCACTACCAGCAGACCAAGAACCTGCTGGTGAGCTACGACATCAACCCGCTGGGCTTCTTCTAAGGCGTTGCTGCAAGCCGGCGGACCTTACCCCATCAGGTTCGCCGGCTCCCTTCTCTGGTGTACCGCCCGGCACTCCACCGGGTATCCCTTGTGTCGACGCGCCCGTTCGGGCGGCCGTCCGCTTCCGTGCCCACTTCCATGGGCGACGGCCTTCGTCGAACGCGGCTTCTGCCGCGTTTTCTTTTTCCCAAGTGGTTCCGGTTCGCGAGCAAGGTCCGCTGCATCCACCCGCGCCAAACTCGCCGGCCAACTCTGCGTAGGATGGCGTGGAGCGCAGCGATACCCATCGTCTTTCGTGAGCCGACAGCATGGGTATCGCTGCGCTCCACCCATCCTACAAGTGCGTTCGCAACGTCCCGTTCGCGCAACACCTGCCGCTGTCCCGCGCAACACCTGTAGCGCCCGCAACAGCCGCATCACATCCCGTGAGGAATGCCAGAGGCCAGGAAGCACGGGGCCTTCAGCGTACTCCTGCAAGCCTGGCACAGCGGTTGCTCTGAGCCTTCCAAGCCGCGGCGAACGATCCGCGGCACCAACAAGAATCGGAGAACCGCCATGAGATCGATTGGCCTGCACGTGCCTTCCGTTCGCCTGCAACCCACCCTGCGTCATTCCCTGCTGACCGCTTCGCTGCTGATGGCCGGTCTGTCCCCCAATCTCCAGGCTTCTGAAGTCCCGGCCAACGTCGATGGCAAGCGCATCGCCGCCGCCAACAGCGAGCCGGGCAACTGGATGTCCACCGGCCGTACCTACGACGAGCAGCGCTTCAGCCCGCTGAAGAAGATCGACCAGAGCAACGTCGGCAACCTGGGCCTGGCCTGGAGCCACAAGCTGGACATCGACCGTGGCGTGGAAGCCACGCCCATCGTGGTCGATGGCGTGATGTACACCACCGGGCCGTTCTCCATCGTCTACGCGCTGGATGCTCGCACCGGCGAGCAACTGTGGAAGTACGACCCGCAGTCCGACCGCAGCCGCGCCGGCGAAGCCTGCTGCGACGCGGTGAACCGTGGCGTGGCGGTGTGGAAGGGCAAGGTCTACGTCGGCGTGCTCGATGGCCGTCTGGAGGCCATCGACGCCAAGACCGGCAAGCGCGTGTGGAGCGTCGATACCCGCAGCGACCCGACGCGCAGCATCACCATCACCGGCGCGCCGCGCATCGTGAAGGGCAAGGTCATCATCGGCAACGGCGGCGCCGAGTTCGGCGTGCGCGGCTACATCACCGCCTACGACGCCGAGACCGGCAAGCAGGACTGGCGCTTCTTCACCGTGCCCGGTGACCCCAAGGAAATGCCCAAGGGCAAGGGCATGGAAATCGCCGCCAAGACCTGGTTCGGCGACAACTACCACAAGCAGGGCGGTGGCGGCACCGTGTGGGACTCCATGTCCTACGACCCCGAGCTGAACCTGCTGTACATCGGCGTCGGCAACGGCTCCTCGTGGAACCCGCGCATCCGCAGCGAAGGCAAGGGTGACAACCTGTTCCTCTCGTCCATCGTCGCGATCAACCCCGACAACGGCGAGTACGTCTGGCACTACCAGACCACACCCGGCGACGCCTGGGACTACACCGCGACCCAGCACATCATGCTGGTGGACCTGGAGATCGACGGCAAACAGCGCAAGGTGCTGATGCAGGCGCCGAAGAACGGCTTCTTCTACGTCATCGACCGCGCGACCGGCGAGTTGCTCTCGGCGAAGAACTTCATCCCGATCAACTGGGCCACCGGCATCGACATGAAGACCGGCCGGCCGATCCGCAACGAGAAGGTCTCCGACTACTGGAAGGACCCGGAGAAGAAGGCGCGCCTGATCCAGCCGGCCTTCTGGGGCGCCCACGACTGGCAGCCGATGTCTTACAACCCCAACACGGGGCTGGTGTACATCCCCGCGCACATCATGTCGGCGATGTACCAGGACGTCGAAGGCGCGCCACCGCGCTCCAAGTTCAAGAGCATCTACCAGCTCGACGTCAACACCGGGATGATGCCCGAGGACCCCGAAGGCCTGCGCAAGATCGCCGACACCTGGACCGGCAAGCTGATCGCCTGGGACCCGGTGAAGCAGGAAAAACGCTGGGAAGTTCCCTACAGCACCATCTTCAACGGCGGCACCCTGAGTACCGCCGGCAACCTGGTCTTCGAAGGCACCGCCGACGGCCGCGTGGTGGCCTACGCCGCCGAGACCGGCAAGAAGCTCTGGGAATCCCCGGCCAACACCGGCGTGATGGCCGCGCCGATCACCTATGAGGTGGATGGCGAGCAGTACGTGACCTTCATGGCCGGCTGGGGCGGCGCCTTCTCCACCTTCGCCGGCGCCCTGTCGCTGCGCGCCGGGGTCAAGCCCAACGCCCAGGTGCTGACCTACAAGCTGGGCGGCACCGCGAAGCTTCCGGACATCAACTACAAGTGGGCCGACCGCAAGCCCGAGCCGCCGGCGCTGACCGGCACCACCGCGCAGATCGACCAGGGCCGCGAGCTGTTCAACGGCAGCTGCTCGCAGTGCCACGGCATCAACGCCATCAGCGGCGGCGTGGTGCCCGACCTGCGCACCCTCAGCGCGGAAAACCACCAGCGCTTCCTCGGCATCATCTACGGCGGCCGCATCCCCGACGGCATGCCCTCGTTCCAGGGCCACCTCGACCTGCAGCAGGCCGAGGCCGTGCACCAGTACCTGATCAAGCGCGCCTACGACCTCAAGGAACAACTGGCCGGCGCGCAGAAGACCGCCGCCAAGTGACCGTCTAGAAGGAGACCAACCCCATGACTGACGTGACAACCTACCAGCACTACATCGACAACCGTTTCGTCGCTGGCGAGCCGTTGATCGAGGTACGCAACCCGGCCAACGGCGAGCTGCTGGCGCGCATCCCCGAGGCCAGCGCGGCCCAGGTGGACAGCGCCATCGGCGCCGCCCGCGCGGCGCAGAAGGGCTGGGCGGCCAGGCCCGCCATCGAGCGCGCCGGTTACCTGCGCAAGATCGCCGAGAAGGTCCGTGCCAATGCCCCGCGCCTGGCGAAGATCATCACCGCCGAGCAGGGCAAGGTGCCGGCGCTGGCGGAAGTGGAAGTGAACTTCACCGCCGACTACCTCGACTACATGGCCGAGTGGGCGCGCCGCCTGGAAGGCGAAGTGCTGACCAGCGACCGCGCCGGCGAGCACATCTTCCTGCTGCGCAAGCCGCTGGGCGTGGTGGCGGGCATCCTGCCGTGGAACTTCCCGTTCTTCCTCATCGCCCGGAAGATGGCGCCGGCGCTGCTGACCGGCAATACCATCGTCGTCAAGCCCAGCGAAGAAACCCCGATCAACTGCTTCGAGTTCGCCCGTCTGGTGGCGGAGACCGACCTGCCGACCGGCGTCTTCAACGTCGTCGGCGGCACCGGGGCCAGCGCCGGCAGTGCGCTGACCAGCCACGCCGGGGTGGACCTGATCAGCTTCACCGGCAGCGTCGCCACCGGCTCACGGATCATGGCGGCGGCCGCGCCGAACATCACCAAGCTGAACCTGGAGCTGGGTGGCAAGGCGCCGGCCATCGTCCTCGCCGACGCCGACCTGGAGCTGGCGGTGAACGCCATCAAGGCCTCGCGGGTGATCAATACCGGGCAGGTGTGCAACTGCGCCGAGCGCGTCTATGTGCAGCGCCAGGTGGCCGACCAGTTCATCGAGAAGATCGCCGCCGCCATGGCCGCCACCCGCTTCGGCGACCCGAACGTGCAGGCGGACCTCGACATGGGCCCGCTGGTCAACCGCATCGGCCTGGACAAGGTCGCGCAGATGGTCCGCACGGCGACCGGGCAGGGCGCCCAGATCATCACCGGCGGCGCCGTGGCCGACCTCGGCAAGGGCTTCCACTACCAGCCCACCGTGCTCGCCGGCTGCAAGGGCGACATGGAGATCATGCGCAAGGAAATCTTCGGCCCGGTGCTGCCGATCCAGGTGGTGGACGACCTCGACGAGGCCATCGCCCTGGCCAACGACAGCGACTACGGCCTGACCTCGTCGATCTACACCCGCAACCTCAGCGCCGCGCTCAAGGCCAGCCGTGAGCTGGACTTCGGCGAAACCTACATCAACCGCGAGAACTTCGAGGCGATGCAGGGCTTCCACGCCGGTACCCGCAAGTCCGGCATCGGCGGCGCGGATGGCAAGCATGGGTTGTACGAGTACACGCATACGCATGTGGTTTATGCGCAGGAGTGACGTGCAAGAGCCCCTCACCCTAACCCTCTCCCGGAGGGAGAGGGGACTGGTCTGGTGCAGATTGAAATCGCTGCGTCAGCCGGCACGGACGGCTCCCTCTCCCTCTGGGAGAGGGCTGGGGTGAGGGGAAAGGCCTGGTACGGACTGTCCTGCGAAAGCGGATCACTGTGCCTGGATATGCACCACCGTTTTGCTTGGGCGGGCCTTCCTTGCCAGGTGAGGCTCGCTCCTTTTTCCCTGCGCCCGAAGCGAGTGAATCGCGGACGCAGGGAAAAGGGAAAGGATCAATACAGCGCGTTGGGCTGCACGATGCCGTGCTTCTTCATCTTCCGATACAGGGTCGACCGGGCAATGCCGAACTGCTGCGCCACCGCACTGATGTTCCACTGCTGCTCACGCAGCACCGCCAGCAGGTGGCGGGCTTCGTCGTCGTCCAGGCGGGCGGCGAGGGCGGTCGTGGTGGCTGTCGGCAGCGCTTCGGCAGTGACGGCAGGAGCAGCCTGATGCAACTCCATCGGCAGGCAGTCCAGGTCTATGCGGCCGTCCTCGGCGAGGGCGGCGGCGTAGCGCAAGCAGTTCAGCAACTGGCGGATGTTGCCCGGCCACGGATGGCCGCGCAGCCGCTCGCGCACCGCGCTATCGAGATGCAGCGTGCCGCCCAGGCCCGCCAGCAGGCTGTCGATCAGCGCTTCGCGGTCAGTGCGCTCGCGCAGCGCCGGCAGTTGCAGGGTCATGCCGGCAAGGCGGTAGAACAGGTCCTCGCGGAAGCCCTTGGCGCGGATCATCTCGGCGAGGTTCTGGTGGGTCGCGGAGACCACCTGCACGTCCAGCGCCACCGGCGCTTCGGCGCCCAGCGGGAGGATTTCGCGCTCGGCCAGCACGCGCAGCAGGCGCGTCTGCAGGTGCGCCGGCATGTCGCCGATCTCGTCGAGGAACAGCGTGCCGCCGTTGGCCAGTTCCAGTTTGCCCTTCATGCCTTTCTTGCTGGCGCCGGTAAAGCTGCCGCCGCGGTAGCCGAAGAGTTCGCTCTCGATCAGGCTTTCCGGGATCGCCGCGCAGTTCAGCGCGACGAAGGGCCCGGCATGGCGCGCGCTGGCCTGGTGGATGGCGCGGGCGAAGGCTTCCTTGCCGGTGCCGGTCTCGCCGGTCACCAGGATGGAAATGCCCTTGTCGAGCACCTTGCGCAGCTTGCGCACGCCGTCCTGCAGGCGTGGGTCGGCGCCGGCGAGGCGGGTGAGGTCGGGATGCTCCGGGCTTTTCGCGGCAGCAGCGGCTGGCGCACTGCGGCCTGGCAGGCTGGCCGGCGTGCGCAGGCCGACATCGACCAGCGCGTGATCGGCCAGGGTGCGCAGGCGGATGCCCCGCGCGCCGCCCTTGCTCAGGTCGAGCAACTGGTCGACGTCCGCCTCCAGCAGTTGCTCGATGCGGCTGCCCAGCAGCTCGCCGCGGCAGGCGGTGAAAGCGGCATGGTTGCCGCCGATCACCCGGCCCTGTTCGTCGAGGGCGATCAACTGTTCGTTGGCCAGGTCCGACACCTCGTCGCGGGCCTTCACCGACAGGGTCAGACGGTCGCGGTAGCGCTGGCGGAAGCTGGCGTTCTCGATCAGCCGGGCGTACAGGATCACCAGTTGCAGGGTCAGGTACTGCGCGTCCTTGGGCCCGTCGTTGTACAGGCAGGTGGCGTTCAGGCAGCCGCGCAGGCGGTGCTGGGCGTCGAAGATCGGCGCCACCGAGCAGCTCAGGCGGAAGTTGCTCACCAGGAAGTGCTCCTGGCGGTGGATGGTCAGCGCCTCGCCAGCGGCCAGCGCGGTGCCGATGCCGTTGGTGCCGGCGATGGATTCGTCCCAGCGCGCGCCGACGATCAGCCCGGCCTGGGTGTAACGGTCGCGCTCGCTGGGCAGGCGCGCATCGAGGGTGATGCCGCGCTCGTCGCTGAGCAGCACCGCGAAACCGGCCGGCAGCACGCGCCGGGCAAGGCCGGTGACGCCCTGGCTGGCAATCGCCAGGTAGTCCTGGTGCAGGCCCTGGTGCTCGCGGATTTCCCCGGCGGTGAGGATGTGTTTTTCCGCCCGCGCGCGCGGGTCGAGATGGTGCTCCATCACGCTGCGGTACCAGGAGCGCGCGATGGCGCCCTCGGGCTGGATGTCACGCTCGCCGAAGTGATCGGCGATGAAGGCGGCAAGGTCGTTCGGGCAGTTTTCCAGGGATTGCGGGTGCATGGTCACTCCCGGCGGCCGTCAGTCGGACTGCGGCGCATTGTTTTTGTATGGGACCGGCTCCGTGTAGGACCGTTCCGAGGATTGGCTAGTCTAGACCGGTGGGTCACGGGCGACGAGAGCCCGAGCAAGGCCTGTGCCGAAATACGTCGCGCGGGGCGCCGAGCCCTGCGCCAGAGTGCTCGCCGCCAAAAGGTGCGGGCGCAACCGGGCAACGGCTGTCGCAGCGATGGGACAGTTGTAGCGGCGGGGTGCGACAGCTGTCGCGGGCCCGCTACCAAATCAGGGGGGAATCTCCTTCGAAAGTATCATTCGGAGTGCCTGACCCTGGTGTTTAACTCGACTTGCCGGGCTTGCCGGCGCCTTCCAACAAGAAAGAGGACAGACCCATGTGGACCAAGCCTAGCTTCACCGACCTGCGCCTTGGCTTCGAAGTGACCCTGTACTTCGCCAACCGCTGATCCACTCGGCCCCGGTCCGCCGGGGCCCCTGCCCACGGGGCACTGTCATGCACATCCGAATTCTCGGGTCGGCCGCCGGTGGCGGCTTTCCCCAGTGGAACTGCAATTGCCGCAACTGTCGTGGCGTCCGCGACGGCAGCGTGATCGCGCAGCCACGCACCCAATCGTCCATCGCGCTGTCCGACGACGGCGCCAACTGGATTCTCTGCAACGCCTCACCCGACATCCGCGCCCAGCTGGCGTCCTTCCCGGCGCTGCAGCCGGCGCGGCGCCTGCGGGATTCGGCGATTGCCGCCATCGTCCTGCTGGACAGCCAGATCGACCACACCACCGGCCTGCTGAGCCTGCGTGAAGGCTGCCCACACGAGGTCTGGTGCACGGAAATGGTCCACCAGGACCTGTCCACCGGCTTCCCGCTGTTCCCCATGCTGTCGCACTGGAATGGCGGGCTGAAGCACCGACTCATCGCGCTGGATGCCGAGCCTTTCAGCATCCCGGCCTGCCCGGGCCTGCGCCTCACCGCCATCGCCCTGCGCAGCAGTGCGCCGCCGTATTCGCCGCACCGGGGCAACCCGCATCCGGGCGACAACATCGGCCTGTTCATCGAGGACCTGTCCACCGGCGGCAAGCTGTTCTACGCACCGGGCCTGGGCCAGGTGGACGACGAGCTGCTGGCCTGGATGCGCCGCGCCGACTGCCTGCTGGTGGACGGCACGCTCTGGCGCGACGACGAAATGCGCGTCTGCGAGGTCGGCGACAAGCTCGGCAGCGAGATGGGCCACCTGGCGCAGAGCGGTCCCGGCGGCATGATCGAGGTGCTCGACGGCATCGACGGCCCGCGCAAGGTGCTCATCCACATCAACAACACCAATCCCATCCTCGACATCGCCTCGCCCGAACGCGCCGAACTGGACGCGCGCGGTATCGAGGTGGCGTTCGATGGCATGGGGATTTTCCTTTAATGGCGCTTTTCCCAGAAGGAGCGTCGCGATGACCCGCGAAGCCATGAGCCCCGCCGAATTCGAGCAGGCACTGCGCGCCAAGGGCGCCTGCTACCACATCTTCCACCCGTACCACGTGGCCATGTACGAAGGCCGCGCCAGCCGCGAGCAGATTCAGGGCTGGGTGGCCAACCGCTTCTACTACCAGGTGAACATCCCGCTCAAGGATGCGGCGATCCTCGCCAACTGCCCGGACCGCGACGTACGCCGCGAATGGCTGCAGCGCATCCTCGACCATGACGGCGCACCCGGCGAGGAGGGCGGCATCGAAGCCTGGCTGCGCCTGGCCGAATCGGTCGGGCTGGACCGCGAACAGGTGCTGTCCCAGGAGCTGGTGCTGCCCGGCGTGCGCTTCGCCGTGGACGCCTACGTCAACTTCGCCCGCCGCGCCAGCTGGCAGGAAGCCGCCAGTAGTTCGCTCACCGAGCTGTTCGCTCCGCAGATCCACCAGTCGCGCCTGGACAGCTGGCCGCAGCACTACCCGTGGATCGACGCCGCCGGCTACGACTACTTCCGCAAGCGCCTGTCCCAGGCGCGCCGCGATGTCGAGCACGGCCTGCGCATCACCCTGGAGCACTACCGCACCCGCGAGGCCCAGGAGCGCATGCTGGATATCCTGCAATTCAAGCTCGACGTGCTCTGGAGCATGCTTGACGCGATGAGCATGGCCTATGAACTGGAGCGCCCGCCCTACCACACGGTGACGAGCGAGCGCGTATGGCACAGGGGGTTGCTGTGATGAGTCTGCCTTCGCTGGACAGCGTACCGGCACTGCGCCGGGGCTTCCGCCTGCAATTCGAACCGGCGCAGGGCTGCCACGTGCTGCTCTATCCCGAGGGGATGGTGAAGCTCAACGACAGCGCCGGGGCGATTCTCGGCCGGGTCGACGGGCAAGCCGACGTCGCCGGCATCATCGATGGCCTGCGTGCCGATTTCCCCGGTGTGCCGGGCATCGACGAAGACATCCTGGCATTCCTCGAGGTGGCCCATGCGCAATTCTGGATCGAGCTGCGCTGAGGCGCCGGTAGGCCCGCCGCTCTGGCTGCTGGCCGAGCTGACCTACCGCTGCCCGCTGCAGTGCCCGTATTGCTCCAACCCGTTGGACTTCGCCAGGGGCGGCGAGGAGCTTTCCACCCAGCAATGGATCGAAGTGTTCCGCCAGGCCCGCGAGATGGGCGCGGCGCAGCTGGGCTTCTCCGGTGGCGAGCCGCTGGTGCGCCAGGATCTTGCCGAACTGATCGCCGCGGCGCGCGGGCTGGGTTTCTACACCAACCTGATCACCTCCGGCATCGGCCTCAACGAGAAGCGCCTGAAGGAGTTCGCAGACGCAGGTCTCGACCATATCCAGATCAGCTTCCAGGCCGCCGACGAGGAAGTGAACAACTTGCTCGCCGGCTCGCGCAAGGCCTTCGCCCAGAAGCTCGCCATGGCCCGCGCGGTGAAGGCCCACGGCTACCCGATGGTGCTGAACTTCGTCACCCACCGGCACAACATCGACAGCATCGACCGCATCATCGAGCTGTGCATCGAGCTGGAGGCGGACTTCGTCGAACTCGCCACCTGCCAGTTCTATGGCTGGGCCGAGCTGAACCGTGCCGGCCTGCTGCCGACCCGCGAGCAGCTGCAGCGCGCCGAGCGCATCACCGCCGAATACCGCGAGCGCCTGGCCGCCGAGGGCAACCCATGCAAGCTGATCTTCGTGGTGCCCGATTACTACGAGGAACGCCCCAAGGCCTGCATGGGCGGCTGGGGCAGCGTGTTCCTCGACGTCACCCCGGACGGCACCGCGCTGCCGTGCCACAGTGCGCGGCAACTGCCGGTCAAGTTCCCCAACGTGCGCGAGCACAGCCTGCAGCACATCTGGTATGAGTCGTTCGGCTTCAACCGCTTCCGTGGCGATTCGTGGATGCCGGAGCCGTGCCGCTCCTGCGACGAGAAGGAACGCGACTTCGGTGGCTGCCGCTGCCAGGCCTTCATGCTCACCGGCGATGCCGAGGCAACTGACCCTGTCTGCGCCAAGTCGGCCCACCACGGCATCATCCTTGACGCCCGCCGCGAGGCGGAAACCGCGGCCGCTCCGCTCAGCGCGCTGACCCTGCGCAACGAGCGGGCCTCGCAACTGATCTGCAAGGCCTGAGGATGCAGCGCAGCGACTGGAGCGCCGAACGCGCGGTGGCCGCCGCCGGGGATTTCGCCGAGCTGCACGTGGCCCATGGCGGATTGCTGTGGGCTGCGTTCGACCCCATCAGTGCGCGCTGCCGGCTGTTCCTCCGTCGTGAAGGGCAGAGCGTCGAGCTGACGCCGCCTGGGGCCTCGGTGCGCAGCCGCGTCTACGAATACGGCGGCGGTTCCTGCTGCGCCACCGCCGACGGCGTGGCCTGGGTGGAAGAGGGCGACCAGCAGGTGTACTGGCTGCGCCTGGGTGGTGCGCCCCGGCCGATTACCCACCGCGACGACTGCCGCTACGGCGACCTGCACTACGTGCCGGCGTGGAATGCGCTGCTGGCGGTGGAAGAGGAGAACGGCAGCGGCGGGGTGAACCACCGTATCGTCCGCCTAGACGCCGATGGACGGCGCCGGGTGATCGCGTCGGGCGCGGATTTCTATTCTTCCCCGGTGGCTGACAGCAGGGCCGAGCGCATCGTCTGGGTGGAGTGGGACCGCCCGCACCAGCCCTGGACGCGCACCCGGCTGTGCGAATCCTTTGCCGGGGAAGAACGCTGCCTGGCCGGGCAGGCCCGCCATGAATCCATCCAGCAGCCGCGCTTTGCCGAAGACGGCCGGTTGCACTGGCTCAGCGACTGCGCCGGCTACTGGCAGCCGTACCACGAAGTGCTCGGCGCCTTGTCCGGCATCGCCGCCGACCACGCCAGCGCGCCCTGGCAACTTGGCGGGCGTACCTTCCTGCCGTTGCCGCGTGGCGAGCTGCTGGCAACGCGCTACGAAGAGGGGCGCGGCGTGCTGGTGCTGTATGACGGGCATGGCGGCGAGCGCCGTCTGGCACCGGAGTACAGCCGCTTCCGTTCGCTGGCGGCGGACGAGCGCCACTTCTATTGCATCGCCGCTGCGCCGGACCGCCTGCCGACGCTGCTGGCGATCCGCCGGGTGGACGGTTCCACCCAGGTGCTGGCCGGTGGCGAGAGGCCGTTGCCGGAGGCCGAGCTGTCCCGTGGCGAAGCCTTCCACTACCCGGTGGGCGAGGACGAATGCGGCCATGGATTCTTCTATCCGCCCTACGCCACGGACGGGGCGCCGCCGCTGGTGGTGTTCCTGCATGGCGGACCGACCTCGGCCAGCTACCCGGTGTTCGACGGGCGCATCCAGTTCTGGACGCGGCGGGGCTTTGCCGTCGCCGATATCAACTATCGCGGCAGCAGCGGCTATGGCCGCGCCTACCGCGAGCGCCTGCATTTGGGCTGGGGGCAGGTGGAAGTGGAGGACATCGGCGCGGCGCTGGATTTTCTCTCTGGGGAAGGGCTTGCCAAGGCCGGGCGCATCGACCGCCAGCGGGTGTTCGTGCGGGGCGCCAGTGCCGGCGGCTACAGCGCGCTGATGGCGCTGGCACGGCTGCCGGGCTTGCGCGGCGGCGCCAGCCTCTATGGCGTCAGCGATCCGCAGGCGCTGGCGCGGGTCACCCACAAGTTCGAGGCGGACTACCTGGACTGGCTGATCGGCGACCCGCAACAGGATGCCGAGCGCTACCGCGAGCGCACGCCGGTGCTGCAGGCCGAACACATCCACGCGCCGATGATCTTCTTCCAGGGCGAGCTGGATGCGGTGGTGGTGCCGGCGCAGACCGACGCCATGGTCGAAAGCCTGCGCCAGCGCGGCGTACCGGTGGAGGTACACCGCTATGCCGGGGAGCGCCATGGCTTCCGCCAGGCCGCCAACCTGGCCCACGCGCTGGAGGCCGAGTGGCGTTTCTATCAGGCGCTGCTGGCGGGCTGATATCCGTCGGAACCGACTGTCAGAGCCGTCTGCCAAGGTCGCATTGCAATACCTGACGGATGCAGTAGGCTGCCGGAAATATCCCATAACAATAATGACAGAGCCCCCGATGTCCCACGAGCTCAGCCAGCTGCGCAAGTTCGTCTCGCCAGAGATCATTTTCGGTGCCGGATGCCGGCACAATGTCGCCAATTACGTGAAAACCTTCGGCGCCCGCAAGGTGCTGGTCGTGTCGGACCCCGGTGTAGTCGCCGCCGGCTGGGTCGCCGATATCGAGGCCAGCCTGGCCGCCCAGGACATTCCCTTCTGCCGTTACACCCAGGTGTCGCCCAACCCGCGCGTGGAAGAAGTCATGCGTGGCGCCGAGGTCTACCGCAGCGAAGGCTGCAACGTGATTGTCGCGGTCGGCGGCGGCAGCCCGATGGACTGCGCCAAGGGCATCGGCATCGTCGCCGCCCACGACCGCAACATCCTCGAGTTCGAGGGCGTGGACACCCTGCGCGTGCCCAGCCCGCCGCTGATCCTGATCCCCACTACCGCCGGTACCTCCGCCGACGTCTCGCAGTTCGTGATCATCTCCAACCAGGACGAGCGGATGAAGTTCTCCATCGTCAGCAAGGCGGTGGTGCCCGATGTGTCGCTGATCGACCCGGAAACCACCCTGACCATGGACCCGTTCCTCTCCGCCTGCACCGGCATCGATGCGCTGGTGCACGCCATCGAGGCATTCGTTTCGACCGGCCACGGCCCGCTCACCGACCCCCACGCGCTGGAGGCCATGCGGCTGATCAACGGCAACCTGGTGCAGATGATTGCCAATCCGGCGGACATCGCCCTGCGCGAGAAGATCATGCTGGGCAGCATGCAGGCGGGGCTGGCGTTCTCCAACGCGATCCTCGGCGCGGTGCACGCCATGTCCCACAGCCTGGGCGGCTATCTCGACCTGCCGCACGGGCTGTGCAATGCCGTGCTGGTGGAGCACGTGGTGGCCTTCAACTACAGTGCCGCGCCCGAGCGCTTCAAGGTGATTGCCGAGACCTTCGGCATCGACTGCCGCGGCATGAACCATGCGCAGATCCGCCAGCGCCTGGTGGAACACCTGATCGCCCTGAAGAACGCCGTGGGCTTCCACGAAAGCCTGGGCCTGCATGGCGTGGGCAGTTCCGACATCCCCTTCCTCTCGCGCCACGCGATGCAGGACCCGTGCATCCTCACCAACCCTCGCGAGTCCAGCCAGCGCGATGTCGAGGTGGTGTATGGCGAGGCCCTCTGACGAGCAGCAGCAACAGGCCCTGGCCGGGCTGCTGGGCCTGGGCAGCCATTCCGCGCGCAAGAGCCACTACCCCGAGCTGGTGGCGCGGCTGGACGAGCTGGAAGCCGAGCGCAACCGCTACAAATGGCTGTTCGAACACGCCGTCCACGGCATCTTCCAGGCCAGCCTGAGCCAGGGCTTGCGCGCCGCCAACCCGGCGCTGGCGCGGATGCTCGGCTATGACGACCCGCAGCAGGTGCTGTGGAACCTGCAGGACATGGCCAGCCAGCTGTTCGTCGGCGGCGAGGCGGAGATGCGCCGCATCCGCGCGCTGCTGCGCGAGCGGGACGGCCTGTTCGGCTACGAGACGCGCCTGCGCCGCCGCGATGGCAGCCATGTGATCGTCCTGATGAACCTGCTGATAAAGCCGGATGAAGAAGGCCTGGTGGAAGGCTTCGTCGCCGACATCACCGAGCGCGTCCAGGCCCAGCAGCGCCTGCAGAGCCTGAACGAAGAGCTGGAGCAACGCGTCGCCGAGCGCACCCGCGAGCTGGAGGGGCTGAACCAGCAACTGCGCGAGGCTCGCGACGCCGCCGAGGCCGCCAACAACAGCAAGGACAAGTACCTGGCCGCCGCCAGTCACGACCTGCTGCAACCGCTGAATGCCGCGCGCCTGCTGGTTTCCACCCTGCGCGAGCGCAAGCTGCCGAACGCCGAACAGGTGCTGGTGGAGCGCACGCACCAGGCGCTGGAAGGCGCCGAGGACCTGCTCACCGACCTGCTGGAAATCGCCCGTCTGGACCAGAGCGCTATCCGCCCGGACCTGGATGTCTATCCGCTGGACGAACTGCTCGGGCCGCTGGTCTCGGAGTTCGACGAAGTGGCGCGCGCCGCCGGGCTGCGCCTGCGCTCACGGATTCCCGCGCTGGCGGTGCGCACCGATCATCGTCTGCTGTCGCGCATCCTGCGCAACTTCCTCAGCAACGCCTGCCGCTACACCGAGCGCGGCAGCGTGATGCTCGCCGCGCGCCGGCGCGGGGATAGCGTCAGGCTGGAAGTCTGGGACACCGGACGGGGGATTCCGGCGGACCAGCTGCAAGCCATCTTCCTTGAATTCAACCAGCTCGACGCCGGGCGCACGGCCAACCGCCGCGGTGTCGGGCTGGGCCTGGCGATCGTCGACCGCATCGCCGGTATCCTCGGTTGCCGGGTGCAGGTGCGCTCGGTGCCGGGGCGTGGGTCGGTGTTCTCCCTCGAAGTGCCGCTGGTGCGCGATCTGCCGCAACCGGGGCTGGTGGAGAGCGGCCCGCGCCCGGTGACCGGCGACCCGCTGCCGGGCCGGCGCCTGCTGGTGATCGACAACGAAGAGGCGATCCTCGCCAGCATGGCGGCGCTGCTCGGACAGTGGGGCTGCGAGGTGCTGGTGGCGACCAGCTACGAGGAAGCGCTGCAGGCGCTGGATGGCAAGGCGCCGGAGGTGATCCTGGCCGACTACCACCTCGACCATGGCCGAACTGGCTGCGAGGCGGTGCGTGGGCTGCGCGAGTATTTCCGTCGCGAGCTACCGGCGCTGATGATCACCGCCGACCGCAGCGACGATTGCCGCCGTGCGTTGCAGCGGCTGGGGATGCCGTTGCTGAACAAGCCGGTGAAGCCGGGCAAGCTGCGCGCAACGCTGAGCGTGCTGCTGACTCATTGAAGGCCGTTCAGCCGTCCTTGCGCCCGAGCATGCCGTTGACCTTGTCGCGCAGCGCGTCGATGGAGAAGGGCTTGGCGATCATCGACATGCGCGTGGCCAGCTCGCTGCCATCGATGTGCACGATCTCGGCGTAGCCGGTGGCGAACAGGATCGGCAGCTCCGGTCGCGCCTCGCGCGCAGCCACGGCCAGTTCCTCGCCGTTCATGCCCGGCAGGCCGACATCGGTGAGCAGCAGGTGGATGGTGGTATCTCCCTGCAGGATCGACAGCGCCTCTTCGGCGTCCTCGGCCTGCAGCACCTGGTAGCCAATCTCCTCCAGCACTTCCACGGTGAGCATGCGCACCAGGTCGTTGTCCTCGACGACCAGGACGCACAGCTGCTCGTTGGCCGGTTCATTGGGGGGCGTAGGGGCGTCGGGAATGCTGACCACTGAGGTGCCTCTCGGGAAATAGAGTGTGACGCAGGTGCCCTGGCCGGGCTCGCTGCGCAGGCGGATGTGCCCGCCGGATTGTTTGATGAAGCCGTAGACCATCGACAGGCCCAGCCCGCTGTTGGGGCCGATGCCCTTGGTGGTGAAGAAGGGGTCGAAGACGTGGGGCAGGGTCGCCTGGCTCATGCCCTGGCCGTTGTCCTGCAGGGAGAGGGCGAGGTAGTCGCCGGCCGGCAGGTCATGCTCGCCGCTGACGATCTCCTGGCGCCGCAGGCTGATCTCCAGGCTGCCACCGCCGGGCATGGCGTCGCGGGCGTTCTCCACCAGGTGGAGCATGGCCTTGTGCAACTGGTCGCGATCGGTCAGGACGCTCTGCGTGTCATCCAGGGTTAGCGCCAGTGTGACGTCCGGGCCGGCGCGTTCGACCAGTTCGTCGTGCCAGTTGCGCAGTTGCTGGCCGAGGTCGACCGGGTGCATGGCCAGCGCCTGACGGCGGGCAAAAGCCAGCAGGTTGTGGGTCAGCTCGGCGGCGCGCTCGGTGGCCTGGGTGGCGGCATGGAGGATGTGGCTGAGCTCCGGCTGGGCGTTGGCTGGCGCGCGGCGGGTGATCAGGTCGAGGCTGAAGCGAATGCTCGCCAGCAGGTTGTTGAAGTCATGGGCGATGCCACCGGTGAGCTGGCCGACAGCTTCCATGCGCTGGGCGTTGAGCAGGGCGGTCTGCGCCTGCTCCAGCAGTAGCGCGCCACGCTTCTGCTCGGTGATGTCGCGGCCGCAACCATAGATGACGCCGTTTTCCTCGGTGGCGTGCCAGGAAATCCAGCGATAGCTGCCATCGGCGTGGCGCAGGCGGTTTTCGAAGTGCTGCAGGCGCTCGCCACGGGCGAGGGTGGAACGGATGTCGATGCTCGGCGCGAGGTCGTCCGGGTGCACCAGCTCTTCGCTGTTGCGGCCGGTGAGCTGCTCTTCGCTCCAGCCCAGCAGGCTGCCCCAGGCCGGGTTGACGTTGAGCAGCACGCCCTGGTGATCGAGCACGCAGAGCAGGTCCTGGCTCACTGTCCACACGCGGTCGCGCTCGCGGGTGCGCTGGCGGGCTTCTTCCTGTACGGCGACCTTCAGTCTGCGCTCTTCCGTACGCTGGCTGGCGGCGGACAGGGCATGGCCGAGCAGGGCGGCCAGCTCGTTGAAGAAGGTCGCGTAGTTCTCGTCCAGGCGCCGACGCGGGCTGATGCCGAATACCGCCAGGCTGTCGGTGTGGCCATCCAGCGGGGTGGCGTAGGTGCTGTCGAGCACTTCCGGCCAGGGCGCAAAGGCGCGCATGTGCTGGCTGCCCAGGGGGGACTGGTGGGCTTCCTTGATACCGCCGAACAGGTGCAGAGGGTCGTCGTCCAACGTCAGTTGCGCGGGGGCGAAGTGATCGTTGGTGTCGGTGCCGCAGGCGCCGAGCAGGGTGCCGGCATGGTAGAGCAGGCAGAAGGGCACGTCGTGGCTGGCTTCGGCAAGCAGGGCGAAAGCCTGGGCGCAGATCTGTGCGCTGTCGTCAGCCTGCCCGAGGCGCTCCGCGAGGCGCGTCAGCAGCCGCTGGCGGCGTTGCTCGATGACGTTGCCGGTGGTCTCCACGGCGGTATTGAACAGCCCGATGGGCTTGCCATCCTGGCCGAAGATCGGGCTGACGTTGTAGGTGAAGTAGGCTTCCTCGACGTAGCCGAAACGCACCATGGGCAGCAGGCGGTCTTCCTCGTGGGCGGCCACGCCGGTCTGCAGGATGCCGTTGTACATGGGGTCGAGGATCGACCAGATGTCCGACCAGGCGACGTGCGCGGGCTGGCCCAGGCAGGCGGGATGCTTGTCGCCGGGGATGGCGCTCCAGGCGTCGTTGTACAGCAGGATGAATTCCGGGCCCCAGTAGATGCACACCGGCAGGCGCGAGTTCAGGCCGACTTCGAGGATGCCCTTGAGCGTGGCCGGCCACTGGTCCATCGGACCGAGCGGCGTGGTCGCCCAGTCGTACTGGCGGATCAGCGGTGCCATGGCGCTACTGCTGTTGAGGAAGTCGCCCTGGCCCTGCACTGGTGAAATAGGGGTTTCCCCCGGGGAGCTTGGCATCGAGCAAACCCTGCGACCGATTGATCTTCTGTTCCTTGTCGGACGTTGGAAAGGCGCACCGGGAGATAATTCCACTTTTCTCCAGGCTTATTCCGTAAAAAGTTCGAACGTCCCGCAGGAGTGGCTGTCAATTCGCCAGCTGGTATGTAGCCTACAACGCTTAGCGTTATTATTTCTCCAGTTTTAAGAACGTTCTTACAATAACTTCAAATACTTACCTGGCATCTGTCGCAATCTCCGCCATGCCGGCGGGATGCATCCAGGGAAGATAGGCCATCAGGGAACCCGCAGATGAACCAGAAAGCCATCGCCGACGAAAGCGCCTTCCGCCGCATACTCGCGCGCAACATGGCGCTGCCACTGGGCATCTGCCTGCTGGGCGCGGTGCTGTTCATCGGCCTGATCCTCTACATGCTCGACGTGCTGGGCTGGGTCGAGCACACCGACCGGGTGATTTCCAGCGCCAACGAGATGCAGCGCCTGAGCGTGGACCAGGAAAGCGGGCTGCGCGGCTTCCTGATCACTGGCGATCCGGGCTTCCTGGAACCCCTGGAGCAGGCGCGGCCGCGCATCAATTCCGGCCTGAAGAGCCTCTCGGAGCTGGTGGCGGACAACCCGCCGCAGGTCGAGCGCGTGGGCCGCCTGACCTCGATGCAGGACGAGTGGATGAGCTTCGCCCAGCAGATGATCGAGCAGCGCCGCCAGGGCCAGGACACCTCCGACGCCATAAAGGCCGGGCGCGGCAAGAGCATGATGGATGCGATCCGCTCGCAGTACGCCTCGCTGATCAACACCGAGCAGCAGCTGCGCCACGACCGCAACCAGTTCGCTTCCAGCCTCTCCACCGGCGTGGTCATCCTCTACCTGGTATTCAGCATCGTGGTCGGCACGCTGCTGGCGTACTTCGGTCGCCGGCAGTTGGTCAGCCTGTCCGAGTCCTATGCCGAGTCCCTGCGTCGCCAGGTACTGCACAACGAAACGCTGGCGCGCCAGGCCTGGTTGCGTGATGGCCAGAGCCGCCTGGGCGAGCAGTTGATCGGTCAGCAGTCGTTGCCGTCCCTGGGGCGCAGCCTGATGGACTTCCTCGGCGAGTTCGTCGCCTCCCCGGTGGGAGCGCTCTATGTGCGCGATGATCGCGGCGGTCTGCGCCTGTCCGGCACCTTCGGCTTCGCCACCAGCGTGCTGGGCGAGGATTACTTCGCCCCGGATGAAAGCCTGATCGCCCAGGCTGCCCGCCAGCGCAAGCTGCGGGTGGTCGACGGCCTGCCGCCGGACTACCTGAAGGTGAATTCCGCGCTGGGCAACGGCCAGCCGGTGAGCGTGGCGCTGCTCCCGCTGCTCAATGACGGCGGTGTGGTCGGCGTGCTGGAGCTGGGCTTCCTGCGCCAGCTGGAAGAGCGCGACCAGGCCTTCCTGCAGAACGTCGCCGAAACGCTCGGCAGCGCCATCGCCTCGGCGCAGCATCGCCAGCGCCAGCAGGACCTGCTGGCGGAGACCCAGCAGCTCAATGAGGAGCTGCAGGTGCAGCAGGAAGAGCTGAAGACCGCCAACGAGGAGCTGGAAGAACAGTCGCGGGTGCTCAAGGAGTCCCAGGCGCACCTCGAGGCCCAGCAGGCGGAACTGGAGCAGACCAACGAGCGCCTCGCCGAGCAGGCCCAGGAGCTGGCCGCCCAGCGCGATGATCTCGACGGCAAGAACACCGAGCTGAACCAGGCCCGCCTGGACCTGCAGGGCCGCGCCGATGAGTTGCAGCGCGCCAGCCGCTACAAGTCCGAGTTCCTCGCCAACATGTCCCACGAGCTGCGCACGCCGCTCAACAGCTCGCTGATCCTCGCGCGCCTGCTGGCCGACAACGAGCAGGGCAACCTGGACGATGAGCAGGTGAAGTTCGCCGAGTCGATCTACGGCGCCGGCAACGACCTGCTCAACCTGATCAACGACATCCTCGATATCTCCAAGGTCGAAGCCGGCAAGCTGGAAGTGCGCCCGGAGAACGCCAGCGTGCGTCGCCTGGTGGAAGCGCTGGAAGGGCTGTTCCGCCCGCAGGCCGACAACAAGGGCCTGCGCTTCATTGCCGAAGTCGCGGAGGACGCTCCGGCGCTGCTGTTCAGTGACCGCCAGCGGGTCGAGCAGATCCTCAAGAACCTGCTGTCCAACGCCTTCAAGTTCACCGACAGCGGTGAAGTTGCCCTGCGCGTGAGCGCCGCGCCCGAGGGGCTGCGCTTCGATGTGCGTGACAGCGGCATCGGTATCGCCGAGGACCAGCTCGCGCGCATCTTCGAAGCCTTCCAGCAGGCCGATGGCGCCACCAATCGCCGCTACGGCGGCACCGGCCTTGGCCTGTCGATTTCCCGCGACCTGGCGCATCTGCTGGGCGGCAGCATCATCGTCAGCAGCGAGCCGGGCAAGGGCAGCGTGTTCAGCCTGCTGTTGCCGCTGAATTACCAGGCGCCGGCCGAGGACGAGGTAGTCAGCGCGCCTGCGCCGATTGTCGCGGTTGCCCCGACTGCCATTGCGCCGCCGGTGGTGCGTGCGCCGGCCGCCGCAGCATTCGCCGACGACCGCGAACAGGTCAGCGTCGGCCAGCGCTGCGTGCTGGTGGTGGAAGACGAGCCGAAGTTCGCCCGCATCCTCTATGACCTGGCTCGCGAGCTGGGTTACCGCTGCCTGGTGGCCATGGGCGCCGAGGAAGGCCTGCGCCTGGCCGACGAGCACGGCCCGGACGCCATCCTGCTGGACATGCACCTGCCCGACGAATCCGGCCTCGCCGTGCTGCAACGCCTGAAAGCCAACCCGCGCACCCGCCATGTGCCGGTACATGTGGTCTCCGTGGAGGACCGCAGCGAAGCGGCCCTGCACCTGGGCGCCATCGGTTACGCGCTCAAGCCCACCACCCGCGAGCAACTGCGCGAGGTCTTCGGCAAGCTGGAGGCCAAGCTGACCCAGGAGGTCAAGCGCATCCTGCTGGTCGAGGACGACCCGCTGCAGCGCGACAGCGTCTCGCGGCTGATCGGCGACGACGACATCGAGATCACCGCGGTGGAGCAGGGCGAACAGGCCCTGGAACTGCTGCGGCGCAACATCTACGACTGCATGATCATCGACCTCAAGCTGCCGGACATGCAGGGCAACGAGCTGCTGCGGCGCATGGGCGAGGAGGACATCTGCTCGTTCCCGCCGGTGATCGTCTACACCGGGCGCAACCTGACCCGTGACGAGGAAGCCGAGCTGCTCAAGTATTCGCGCTCGATCATCATCAAGGGCGCGCGCTCGCCGGAGCGCCTGCTGGACGAGGTGACGCTGTTCCTGCACAAGGTCGAGTCGCAGCTCTCCAGTGAACGCCAGCGCATGCTGCGCACCTCGCGCAACCGCGACCGGGCCTTCGAGGAGCGGCGCATCCTGCTGGTGGACGACGACGTGCGCAACATCTTCGCCCTCACCAGCGCCCTGGAGCACAAGGGCGCCCGCGTGGAAGTGGCGCGCAACGGCCGCGAGGCCATCGAGAAGCTCGCCGAGGTCGGCGACATCGACCTGGTGCTGATGGACGTGATGATGCCGGAGATGGACGGCTACGAGGCGACCCGCCTGATCCGCCAGGACGCGCGCTTCAAGAAGCTGCCGATCCTCGCGGTGACCGCCAAGGCGATGAAGGACGACCACGAGCTGTGCCTGCGCGCTGGCGCCAACGACTACCTGGCCAAGCCCATCGACCTCGACCGACTGTTCTCCCTGATCCGGGTATGGCTACCCAAGCTGGAGCGCATCTGACATGCCTGATCGCAGCCAGGACATCGAGCTGCGCCTCCTGATCGAGGCGATCTACCTGAAGTACAGCTACGACTTCCGCGACTACTCCGGCACCTCGCTCAAGCGCCGTGTGCTGCACGCTACCAAGCTGTTCGAGTGCCGCAGCATCTCGGCCCTGCAGGAGCGCATCCTGCACGACCCGCATGCCTTCCATGAGCTGCTGCAGTACCTGACCATCTCGGTGAGCGAGCTCTTTCGCGACCCCAGTTACTTCCTCGCGCTGCGCCAGGAAGTGGTGCCGGTGCTGCGCACCTATCCGTCGCTGCGCCTGTGGGTGGCCGGCTGCAGCACCGGCGAAGAGGTGCATTCGCTGGCCATCCTGCTGCACGAGGAAGGCCTGCTCGAGCGCACGCTGATCTACGCCACCGACATCAACCCTCGCTCGCTGGAGCAGGCGCGGCGCGGCATCTACGCGGTGGACGACCTGGCCCAGGCCAGCGAGAACTACCGCGCCGCTGGCGGCAAGGGCTCGCTCTCGGACTACTACACGGCGGCCTACGACGGGGCGCTGTTCGACAAGATGCTGCGCGCCAACGTGACCTTCGCCGATCACAGCCTGGCTACTGACAGCGTGTTCTCCGAGACGCACCTGGTCTCCTGCCGCAACGTGCTCATCTACTTCAACCGCCAGTTGCAGAACCGCGCCATCGGCCTGTTCCATGAGTCGCTGTGCCACCGGGGCTTCCTCGGCCTGGGCAGCAAGGAAAGCCTGGACTTCACCGACTTCGCCGGGGAATTCGAGGTGGTGAATCGCCGTGAACGGGTGTTCCGCAAGCGATGAACGCGCAGCGAAAGGTCGAAGCCGTTGTTATCGGCGCCTCGGCGGGCGGCGTGGACGCGCTGTTCCAGCTGTTCGACGGGTTGCCGGCGGACTTCGCGCTGCCCATGGTGGCAGTGCTGCACCTGCCGGAAAACCACGAGAGCCAGTTGGTCGACCTGTTCGCCCGACGCCTGGCGATCCCCGTGGAGGAGGCTCGCGACAAGGCGCCGGTGGAGGCGGGCACGCTGTACTTCGCCGCTGCCGGGTATCACCTGTCCATCGAGCGGGAGCGCAGTTTTGCGCTGAGTCGCGAGGCACCGCGGAATTTCTCCCGGCCGTCCATCGACATCCTTTTCGACTCGGCGGCGGACGCTTACCGGGAGACTCTCGTCGGCATCCTGTTGACCGGAGCCAACCAGGACGGCGCCGAAGGGCTGGCGCGTATCCGCCGCGAAGGCGGGCTGAGCATTGTCCAGGACCCGGCCGAAGCCGCCGTGTCCACCATGCCGGAGGCGGCTATTGCACTGCACGCCCCGGACCACATACTTCGGCTGCGTGAAATTCACGCGCTACTGACCCGAATGGGCACCCGACATGCTGCGTAACCAGGGAAGCAAACTGCTGATCGTCGACGACCTGCCGGAGAACCTGCTGGCGCTGGAGGCGTTGATCAAGGGCGAGGGGCGCGAGGTGTTCAAGGCCTCCTCGGCGGATGAGGCGCTGTCGCTGCTGCTGGAGCACGAATTCGCCCTGGCGCTGCTCGATGTGCAGATGCCCGGCATGGACGGTTTCGCCCTGGCCGAGCTGATGCGCGGCACCGAACGCACCAAGAGCATCCCCATCGTCTTCGTCACCGCCGCCGGGCGCGAGCAGAACTACGCGTTCAAGGGCTACGAGAGCGGCGCGGTGGACTTCCTCTACAAGCCGCTGGACAACCACGCGGTGCGCAGCAAGGTGAACGTCTTCGTCGATCTGTATCGCCAGCGCAAGGTGCTGGCACGGCAGCTGGAAGCGCTGGAGCAGGCGCGCAGCGAGCAGGACGCGCTGCTCGCCGAGCTGCGCGAGACCCAGGTGGAGCTGCAGCGGGCGGTGAAAATGCGCGACGACTTCATGTCCATCGTCTCCCACGAGCTGCGCACGCCGCTCAACGGCCTGATGCTGGATACCCAGTTGCGCCGTCTTTACCTGTCCAAGGGCAAGCTGGAGCACTTCGCGCAGGACCGCCTGGGCGTGCTCTTCGAGCGCGACGAGCGCCAGCTCACCGGCTTGAACCGGCTGATCGAAGACATGCTCGACGTCTCGCGTATCCGCACCGGCAAGCTGTCGATCCGCCCGGAGCCGGCGAACCTCGCCGATATCGCCCGCCGCGTGCTGGGCAATTTCGCGGTGCAAGCGCAGGCGGCCGGTTGCGAACTGAGCCTGGAGACGCCTGAAGTGGTGGAAGGCGTGTGGGACGCCTACCGCCTGGAGCAGGTGATCAGCAACCTGGTCAGCAACGCCCTGCGCTATGGGCCCGGCCAGCCGGTGGAAGTGACCGTCGCGGTGGCGGATGGCCGCGCGCAACTCTGCGTGCGCGACCATGGCGATGGCATCAGCGCCGACGAGCAGCGGCGCATCTTCCAGCAATTCGAACGTGGCACCGGCGCGGCCCGTGTCGCCGGCCTGGGTCTGGGGCTGTTCATCTCCGAGCAGATCGTCCAGGCCCACGGCGGCCGCATCGAGTTGCGCAGCGAGCCGGGGTTCGGTGCGGAGTTCAGCGTCTTCCTGCCGCTGGACTGAGTGCCGTCTGGCGGCGCCCGAAGTGAGGTGGCTGCGCCTATGCTTTGCTCCAATGAGCCAAGAGAGCAGACTTGATGCCCGATACGACCGCCAGCACCGCCCAGCTCGTCGAAGATGCGCGCTACCGCCTGCTGGTCGAGGCGGTGACCGACTACGCCATCTACATGCTCGACCCCGATGGCCGCGTCAGCAGCTGGAGCTCCGGGGCGCAACGCCTGAAGGGCTACGCCGCCGATGAGATACTCGGCGAGCACTTCTCGCGATTCTATACCCCCGCCGACCGCGAAGCCGGGCTGCCGGAGCTGGCACTGGGCGAGGCGGCGCGGGTCGGGCGCTTCGAGAGTGAGGGCTGGCGCCTGCACCGCGATGGCAGTTCGTTCTGGGCCCACGTGGTGATCGACGCCATCCGCGATGTTTCCGGGGAGCTGCTGGGCTTCGCCAAGATCACCCGCGACCGCACCGAGCAGCACGAGACCGAACAGGCCCTGCGCCGCAGCGAGCAGCATTTCCGCCTGCTGGTCAATGGCGTCACCGACTACGCGCTGTACATGCTTGACCCCGAGGGCAATGTCACCAGCTGGAACTCCGGCGCGGAGCGGATCAAGGGCTACCATCCTGAAGAAATCATCGGTCGTCGTTTCGAGTGTTTCTACTGCGACGAGGATCGCCAGGGAGGCGTTCCCGAGACCAGCCTGAGCACCGCGCTGGCCGAGGGGCGCTACGAGGAAGAACGCCTGCAGATGCGCAAGGACGGCTCGCGGTTCTGGGCCAATATCGTCATTGATCCGGTATTCGACGACACCGGCAAGCTGCTGGGTTTCGCCAAGATCACCCGCGACATCACCGACAAGCGCCGCGTCCAGGAAGAGCTGGAGCGCGCCCGCGACGAACTGATCCAGTCGCAGAAGATGGAGTCCCTCGGCCAGCTGACCGGCGGCGTCGCCCACGACTTCAATAACCTGCTGACAGTGATCCTTGGGGGGCTGCAGTTGCTCGAACGACAACTGCCCAGGGACAACGAGAAGGTCCAGAGCATCTGGCGCAACGCGCTGGAGGCGACCCGCCGCGGCGCCCAGCTGACCCAGCGGATGCTGGCCTTCGCCCGCAAGCAGCGGCTGTTCCCGCAACCGATCCAGCTGCCGGCACTGCTGCAGGACATGAGCGAGCTGCTGGTCAGCTCCCTGGGCCCGACCATCAGCCTGGAGATGCGCTTTCCGCTTCAGCTGGACTGCGTGATGAGCGACCAGAACCAGCTGGAGCTGGCGATCATCAACCTCGCCACCAACGCCCGCGACGCCATGCCTGGCGGCGGCAGCATCACCTTCTCGGCACGCAATGCCCAGGTCGGACCGCGCCAGAGCGGCAAGCTGGCGCCGGGGGACTACGTGTGCCTGGCCATGACCGACTCGGGGCTGGGCATGGACGAGGACACCCTGCGCCGCGCCGCCGAGCCGTTCTTCACCACCAAGCCGACCGGCAAGGGCACGGGGCTGGGATTGTCCATCGTCCATGGACTGGCCCAGCAGCAGGGCGGCGCGCTGCTGTTGCGCAGTACGCCAGGGCAGGGCACCATCGCGGAAATCTGGTTGCCGGCGGTGAAGACAAAGGCAGAGCTGGTAGCAGAAAGCGCCGAACTGCCGCCCGATGCGATGGGCGAACCCCTGGAGCCGCTGGGCCTGCGGGTGCTGGTGGTGGACGATGACGCGCTGGTGCTGGCCGGCACCAGCGCGCTGCTGGCGGACCTGGGTTGCCAGGTCGCGCGAACCGATTCGGCGCGGGCGGCGCTGCAATGGCTGGAGCAGTCCGACTTCGACCTGATGATCACCGATTTCGCCATGCCGGACATGGACGGCATGCTGCTGATCCAGCAGGTGCGCCAGTCCTACCCCGCATTGACCTGTGTGCTGACCACCGGTTACGCGGGACGGCTGGATACTCTGGCCGACTCGGTGGTGCGTCTGCCCAAACCCTTCGACCGCGACCAGTTGCTGGCCTTGCTGCTGCAGGTGAAGCACGTCGGGTAGATAAACCGAACCTCAGCGGACAGGGCGCGCCCAATGGAGACTGCCCATGTCCCGGAGGACTCGCCATGTACGCTCATCCCCAGGCACAGCGACCGGACCCACAGGAAGCCCCGCCGGACCGCGAGAGCCAGATTCCCGAGGACTTTCCCGAGGAGCTGCCAATGCAGCAGCCCCCGGAGGAACCGGTGCCGCAGCCGGAACAATGAACGGCTACGCAGACTTTCCCGCTGCGCAGCAGTCTTCCATTGCCGCGATCGCGCGACGGGAAGGCTGCTGCAGGCCACGGATCTCGGCGCTTACTCCTGCAGATATTCCCCAGCCCCCGTCATTGTCTGGCCCCACATTTCCAGGAAGCCGAACGCCGTGGTCAGCAGCGCCAGGAAGCCAAGGCCGAGGATGCAACCCGCATAGAACGCGGCGCTGCGCTGGGTCAGACGCATGTAGATCGGCAGGCCGATGAACAGCAGCCAGCCGGAATAGGCCGTGGCGGCCCCGGCGGCGAGGATCAGCAGCCAGCGAGAGGGCAGCAGCGCGGCGATACCGGCGAGCATCAGCGGCAAGGCGACGGCGGTGGAGAAGCCCATGCTGTGGTTGATATTGGGCCGCACCTCGGTGCGGAACAGCACCCAGCGCGTGAGGTAGGCGATGATCACTATCCCGGCCACCAGGCCGACGTAGCACCAGAAGCCGAGCAGCGCGCCACTGGCGGCGCTGAGGAACTGGGTTTCGCTGTTGCCCGGCAGGCGCCAGCCCACCTGGGTGGTGCCGATGAACAGGCACGCCGCCGGGATCAGCGGCAGCAGCAGCCAGAACGGCAGGTAGGCCGCCGGGTGCTGGTCGGTGCTGTCGCGCAGTTCGTGCCAGGCCTTCTCGGGGTGCACGAAGAAATGGGTCAGGGGAAAGGTCATGGCGTTCTCCTAAGCCTTGAAAGGGTTTTCAGTGCCGCCTGGAGCGGTTGGCGGAGTGCAGGCCCTCGGCAACCTCGATTTCGATCAGCGAACCGGGGTCTTCATTACCCGGATCGTTGATCTGCGAACTGGCCAGCTCCTGATCGTCGATGGCCGGATCGAGGTCGCCCTGGGGCATCAGCCCCTCGCTGCGATCACGGCGGTCGAGCAGTGGCAGTAACTGCTCCTGGAACTCCTGCTGCTGGGTTTCCGACAGTGCGGCAAACCCGTGGTTGAGGATGTAGCGGGCGAGGATTTCCTGGCGGCTGTCGGCTTCCAGCGCGCCATCTTCGAGCAGCCGGCGAAGGCCTTCCGAGCGTTCGACATCCTGATGATCATTCCAGCCCATCGTTTGCACCTCCCGGATCGGGTGAGCGTGAGTGGTCAAGCGTGTGTGGCTCGGCATGAGCACTGGCAGTGGGCGGCGTCTTTCGCGTCGCCTATGCGGATGACCTGTACCGGGCGCCCGGTGTTCGGTGCCAGGGACGAACGGTCCGCCGGCTGAGCCGCTGCAGGTACGGCGCGTGCAGCGGGCAGCCATCGCATTCCGGCATGGCCGGCATCGACCTGAGGTATTGGCCGGGCGCGGCACGCGGATCTTGGCCTCTCGTGCGTTTCCCCTGACAACGAGAACAGCAAGTGGACCTGGGTAAAATCCTGCGCCGCAGCGCGCTTTACTGGCCTGACCGCGAAGCCATGGTCGACTCCCGCCAACGTATCACCTTCGCCGACCTCGAACGCCGCACCAGCCGCCTGGCCTCAGGGCTGCTGGCGCTGGGGCTGGAGCAGGGCGCCCGGGCGTCCATCTATATCGCCCCGGCCTGGGCGATGGCGGGCGGATTGCCGGACTGGCGCGCGCACTGGCATCACGCCTGTCGACACTGGCCTAGGTGTCGTCGCTGCTGACGACGCGGTTGCGGCCGCTCTGCTTGGCGCTGTACAAGCGCTGGTCGGCGAGCTTGAGCACCGCTTCCGGGGTCACGGCCAGTGCGCCCAGGTCGGCGACGCCGATGGACAGCGTGACCAGCCCCACCTGCGGTATCTGCGTGAGTGCCACGGTCTCGCGGATGCGTTCGGCAATGCCGGTGGCGGTTTCCAGGGACGTCTGCGGCAGCAGCAGGACGAATTCCTCGCCACCGGCGCGGCAGGCCAGGTCGCCGGCGCGGGACGAGTCGCGCAGCACCGCCGCGATCCGCCGCAGGGCTTCGTCGCCGGCATCGTGGCCCCAGGTGTCGTTGACCCGCTTGAAGTGGTCGATATCCACCGCGAGTACCGAGTAGGCCACCCTGGATTGCTCCAGCGCATCCAGCGCTACACCCAGCGCGCGGCGGTTGGCCAGGCCGGTGAGGGCGTCGCTTTGCGCCTCCTGGCTCAGCTGGCCGAGCTTCTGCTGCATCAGACCGACACCGGTGAGCAGCGCCTTGCGGATCGCCGCCGCTTCGCGGTACCAGGTCTTGATGCCCTGTAGTTCGCGGGGCGTTTCCGGGTTCGACAACTGCTCGGCGCTCAGCGCCAGCTGGCGCAGCGGTCGGGTGATCAGCAGGGTGCCGACCCAGATCGCCAGCACGCCGAGCAGGCTTGCCGGGATCAGTCCCAGCAGCATGTCCTTCATCAGCAGGTTCAGCGGCGACAGGCTGAGGTCGCGCGGCTGCTGGGCTACCACTGCCCAGTTGGCTTCCGGCACCTGGGCGTAACCGGCGAGCATGGGCACGCCCTGGTAGTTGAGTACCTCCATGGAGCCACTCTCGCCGCGCAGGGCGGCCTCGATGGTGCTGCTGTGATTCACCACCTCGCCGACGCGCTCGCGGACCGGGTGGTGCAGCAGCCGGTGGTTGGCGTCGGCAACGAAGGCGAAGGTGCCTTCCTGCTGGAAGTGGCTGCCGATGATGCTATGCAGCACGCTGGGCTTGAGGATGTACACCGAGCCACCGACCAGGCCCAGGTACTCGCCGCTCGGGCTGGTGATCGGCTGCGAGATCAGTACCACGAGGTTGCCGGCGATGGACTCGTAGGCCTGGCTGATCTTCGGCTGCTTCAGGCGCAGCGCTTCCTTTACGGCCTCCGAGCGCAGCGTGGTGCCGACGATCTGCAGCGAGTCGGGATAGGCCTGCAGGACCTTGCCACTGGCGTCGACGATGATGATGGAGTTGAAGAAGGCGTCCTGGGCCTGCAGGCGCATCGCCTCGGCGTGCAGTACCGGCGGTTCGTCGAAGTGGTTGGCGAGTATCCCGGAGCTGTAGGCCAGGTTGCGCCGCGCGGAGCCGAGGAACTCGTGAATGCTCGACGCCACCTTGGCTGCGTAGGCGCGATTGGCCTCCAGCGTCGAGTGGATCAGCGCGCTGCGCTGCACGTTGTAGGCGACCACCAGGCTGTTGCCGAGGGTGGCCAGCGCGGCGAGCAGCACGAAGACCAGTATCAGCATCCGCAACGTCAGCGGTTTGCGGCTCCAGCGCTTCATGGGCTGGCCCGCCGGGTACTGCGTGATTGCGATGTCGAAGTCTGATCCATGTAAGCGCCGGTGCGGGTGAGGGACGTGCAGCCTACCCGACGATCCTCGACGGGCGAGGTTCAGGATAGGCAGGCTTGGGGCGTCCGTCACATCGCCGGCGGCGGGAGTTCGCCGACCAGCGCGCGATGGCCTGCTCGTGGAGTGTGTCTGTCGCGCCCACAAAAAAGCCCCGCACAGGGCGGGGCTTCTTCTTTGTCTATAGCGCGATCAGTTGGCGGCAGCAGCGGCGGCCATGTCCGACACGCTCTCGCCACGGTGCTGGCTGAACTGCGGAGCCAGGGAGCCGACGATCATGCCGATGGCGCTGCAGATCAGGCCCACCAGTTGCGGCGGCCAGAAGTCGCCTTCCTGGTAACCCAGTTCCAGCGACACCCAGCCGATCAGGCCGCAGGCGATGGCGGTCAGGGCGCCCTGGGTGGTGGCGCGCTTCCAGAACAGGCCGAAGAACAGCGGCACCACGGCGGCGACCAGGGTCACCTTGTAGGCGTTGCCGACCATCTCGTAGATGCTGGCGTTGGACAGCAGGGCGAACAGGCAGGTGGCGACGGTCATCGCCAGTACGCTGCAACGCATGGCCAGCAGGGCCTGGCGGTCGTTCATGTTGGGCAGGAAGTGCTTGACGATGTTCTCGGTCAGGGTCACCGACGGGGCCAGCAGGGCGCCCGAGGCGGAGGACATGATGGCCGAGAGCAGGGCGCCGAAGAACATGATCTGGGCGAACAGCGGGGTACGCTCGAGGATCAGGTGCGGCAGAATCTGCTGGGAGTCTTCGGCCAGCCAGTGCTTGACCATCTCCGGCTCGATCATCGAGGCGGCATAGATCAGGAAGATCGGCAGCATGCAGAAGACCAGGTAGCAGCAGGCGCCGGTCATGGTGGCGCGCTGGGCGATCTTCTCGGTCTTGGCCGACATCACGCGGGCATACACGTCCTGCTGCGGGATGGAGCCGAACATCATGGTTACCGCGGCGCCGAGGAAGGCGACGATGTCCTTGGCCGAGGTGCCGTGCAGGAAGGTGAACTTGCCTTCGCTGGCGGCGTGGCTGATCACGTTGACCGGGCCGCCGGCCATGTCACCGATGAGCCACACCAGGTAGAACAGGCCGCAGACGATGATGATCATCTGCAGGAAGTCGGTCAGCGCCACCGACCACATGCCGCCGAACAGGGTGTGCAGCAGGACGATGATGGTGCCGATGATCATGCCCTGGGTGGTGGTCAGGCCACCGTCGGAGAGCACGCTGAAGACCACGCCCAGCGCGGTGATCTGCGCGGCGACCCAGCCCATGTAGGAAATGATGATTACCAGGCTGGTGAAGATTTCCACGTGCTGGCCGAAGCGCTTGCGGAAGAAGTCACCGATGGTGAGCAGGTTCAGGCGGTACAGCGGGCGGGCGAAGACGACGCCGACCAGCATCAGGCAGCCGAAGGAGCCGAAGGGGTCTTCGATGATCCCGGCGAAGCCTTCTTCGAGGAAGGTGGCGGGAATGCCCAGCACGGCTTCGGAGCCGAACCAGGTGGCGAACACCATGGTCACGACGAGGGGGAAGGACATGCTCCGGCCAGCGGCGGCATAGTCCGAGGAGTTGTGCACGCGGGTGGTGGCGTAGAAACCGACAGCTACGGTGATCACCAGATACACCGCTACAAACCAGATCAGCATTTGTTCGTTCCGTTGGCTCGCCGGGAACCGTACTGCCGAGACGAAGCTCGGGCAGGTGGGCCACGACTGACAAAGTTGTTTTTGTTGGGTTGCGCGGCCGAGGTCATCCGGTGCACCAGGCAGTGGGAGCCGGAAAAACGTAACCAGTTGCGACAACGGGCCGCAGTCTGCCAAATCCGTCAAATATGTCAAACACTTGAATTGCTCATGAGCGAAAAAAATTACATCTCAAGACGAATGGCGTAGTTAAAGGATTGATTTGATTGGGTGCTAACGATCCTGACTGACCAGTTAGTCGTTTATTTTTTACATCCGATGTTCGATAAGCAGAACATTCGCCAAGCCGCTAGGCTCTTGGCACGGCACGTATTCAAAGGACCTTCATGTTCGAGCATCTCGACCTCGCCCAACTGCTTTCCAGCTACGGCTATCCGGTGCTTTTCCTCGGTTGCCTGCTGGAGGGCGAATCGATGCTGCTGTTGGCGGGCATCGCGGCGCACCAGGGGCTGCTCGGCTTCACTCCGGTAGTGGTCTGGGCGACGCTGGCCGGCACCCTGGGCGATCAGTTGCTGTTCTGGGGCGGTCGCCGCGCGGGCGACCGTGCCGTGCCCTGGCTGCAACGGCGCGGGCTGGCCGTCGAACGGGTCACCGGGTTGATCGAGCGTTATCCGCACCTGTCGATCTTCGCGGTGCGCTTTCTCTACGGCATGCGCCTTGCCGGGCCGCTGTTGATCGGCGCCAGCCGGGTAGGGTGGCTGCGTTTCCTGCTGATCAACCTGCTCGGCGCCTTGTGCTGGGCGCTGCTGTTCGCCAGCGCCGGGTATTGGGCCGGGGAACTGCTGGAGCAATGGCTGGGCAACCTGCGGCCTTATCGCCTGCCGGTGTTCGTCGCGGTGCTGCTGGTGTTCGGCGGCCTGGCGTTGTGGCGCTACGGGCGGCATCGGCACAAGCGCAAGCAGGGCACATCCGCGAACTGATCGCCAAGTCCTTGATACAGAGCGGTTTGGATTCGCGCGCGGCGCGATTAGAATCGCCGCTCTTTCGTTCAAGGACGCTGTCATGAGCCTTTACCAGCCCGGCATTCTCGCCACCCCGGTTCCCGCCCACGCCCGCCACCTGTTCTTCGATCTGAAGTCGCTGCAGGATCTGCCCGCCGCGCTGGATCGCTTGATGCAGTTTGCCGATGGCGAGCGCGCGGTGGTCGGCTTCGGCGAGTCGCTGGTGCGTGCGCTGGGCCGCCGCATCGACGGGCTGCGGGAGTTCCCGGCGATCTCCGGCGTGGGCGTCGACAACCCGTCAACCCCGCATGCCCTGTGGGTCTGGCTGCGCGGTGAAGAGCGTGGCGAACTGCTTCTGCGCACCCAGGAAGTCCAGTCCCTGCTGGCGCCGGCGCTGGAGCTGGGCAGCCTGACCGAGGCCTTCCGCCATGGCAGCGGCCACGACCTGACCGGCTACGAGGACGGCACCGAAAATCCGCAGGACGACGATGCCATCGCCGCCGCCATCGTTGAAGGCGCTGCGGGCCTCGCCGGCGGCAGCTTCGCCGCGATCCAGCAATGGCGCCACCAGCTTCAGGACTTCGCCGCGCTGCCGCAGCACGAGCGCGACGACATCATGGGTCGCCGCCTGAGCGACAACGAGGAACTGGACGACGCGCCGGAGTCCGCCCACGTCAAGCGCACCGCCCAGGAGAGCTTCGAGCCGGAAGCCTTCATCGTGCGCCGCTCCATGCCCTGGACCCAGGGTCAGGACGCCGGGCTGATGTTCCTGGCCTTCGGCTGCACCCTGGATGCCTTCGAGGTGCAACTGCGGCGCATGAGCGGGCTGGAAGACGGTATCACCGACGCGCTGTACCGCTTCAGCCGGCCGCTCACCGGCGGCTATTACTGGTGCCCGCCGCGCAAGGATGGGCTGCTCGACCTGAGTGCGCTGCTGGGCTGACTCTGCTGCTGCGCCGCGAAAGCCCTGCCTGCGTGCGGGGCTTTTTTGTGGCCGGTGCGCGGTCAGATCGCGGGCATGGCCCGATCCTGCAGGGCGCGCGTGCTGTTGCAGGAGCGGGCCATGCCCGCGAACCCGTTGTGGTACTGAACCACCAATGGCACCCCGATCTTCTCCCAAATTGGCTGTTGGCCCTCGCCAGCGGCGGGCGTAGCGTGGACTCATCTTCCCGCTGCCGAGAATGCCGCCATGCCTGCCACCACTTCCCTGAAATGCCTCCTTGCCGGCCTCGGCCTGGCCCTGGGCCTGCCGCTCTTCGCCCACGACGCCACCCAGGAAAAGATCGAAGTCCAGCAGGAGCACAAGCTCCCCGACGCGGCGGGCAAGAAGGGGCTGATGATTACGGTCTCCTATGCGCCCGGGCAGTCTTCCGGGGCCCATGTGCACAGCGGCTCGGTGTTCGCCTACGTGCTCGAAGGCGCGGTGATCTCCCAGCTGGAGGGGCAGAAACCGGTGACCTACCAGGCTGGCCAGTCCTGGTACGAGGCGCCGAACGCGCCGCACCTGGTCTCGCGCAACGCCAGCAACGAGAAGCCGGCCAAGCTGCTGGTGTGGATGCTGCTGGACGAGAAGGCCCCGGTGCTGACACCGCTGAAGCAGTGAGCCGATAACGAAGAACCCCGCCGATTGGCGGGGTTCTTCGTCGCAGCCTCGACCCGTAGGGTCAGGTCGCAGCGCCGGGCACCTTGCGCGGGGCCATGAAGAACATCCAGGCCAGGGCCAGGAAGTACATGGTCGGGATGATGGTGAAGAGGATCGCGTAGTTGTTGTGGGTCGCGGTGAGGATGTAGCCGACGATCTGGGTCATGAACATGCCGCCAATCGCCGCGAACATGCCGCCAAAGCCGAATACCGTGCTCATCAGGTGCTTGGGCGTGTAGTCCATCACCAGGCTCCAGATGTTCGCCGTCCAGGCCTGGTGCGCGCCGACGCCCAGGGCGATGGCGGCCACCGCGACCCACAGGCCGCTGGCCTTGGCGGCGAAGATCACGCCGATGATGGCGCAGGCGCAGATGAACATCGACAGCAGGCGCGCATGGATGGAGTTCATGCCACGACCGATCAGCCAGGACGAGAGGATGCCGCCACCGATGCTGCCGAAATCCGCGGTCAGCCAGATCAGCATCAGCGGGATGCCCATCTGGGTGACGCTGATGCCCAGGCCGTACTGCTGGTTGAGGAACGGCGGCAGCCAGTAGAGGTAGAACCAGAACACCGGCGCAGTCAGCGAGTAGGCCAGGGCAAAGGCCCAGGTGCCACGCATGCGCAGGATGGCGGAGAAGGGCACGCGCTCGGCTGGCGGCTCGTCGGCTTCCTGGATGTAGTCCAGCTCGCTCTGCTTCACCGTCGGGTGTTCTTCGGGGTTGAAGTACTTCAGGCTCCACAGCACCACCCAGACGAAGCCCAGTGCGCTCATGCACAGGAACGCCGCCTGCCAGCCCCAGGCCGCGAGGATCAGCGGCAGCAGCGCGGGGGTGACCATGGCGCCGACATTGGTGCCGGCGTTGAAGATGCCGGTGGCCATGGCCCGCTCGCCAGCGGGGAACCACAGGCGCGTGGTCTTCACGCAGGCGGGGTAATTGGCCGCCTCGGTCAGGCCGAGGATGAAGCGGCAGACCATGAAGCCTGCCGCCGAGCTGGCCAGGCCGTGGGCGCCGGTGGCGAAGCTCCACAGCAGCACGGCGAAGAAGAACGCGCGTTTCACGCCGATGCGGTCGATCAGCCGGCCCTGCAGCACGAAGCCGATGGCGTAGCCGACCTGGAACCAGAAGTTGATGTTGGCGTAGTCCATGGCCGTCCAGGCCATTTTCTCGGCGAGCACCGGCTGCATCACGCCCAGCGCGGCGCGGTCGATGTAGTTCAGGGTGGTGGCGAAGAACACCAGGGCGAGCATGCCCCAGCGCACCTTGCCGACGGCCATGGCGCCACGCACCTTGCCGAAGAAGGAGGAACCGTGCGGGGCGACCGCAGCAAGGGGAGCGGATTGCGTATGGATCATGATCGGGGCCATCCGTAATCGGGCTGACGCGCAGCCTCGGGAATCATTGTCGTGCCGCAGGCGTCCCGCGTGCTCCACCGTTGATCGGCGTGGGCATCAGGAAAGACGTGCGGTGGCTGGCGAAAATCAATGCGCGCGGTGGCGCCCGAGCAGACAGCACAGGCCTGGCATCAGGCGGGCCAGGACGGTTTGCGGATGGGGGATGGAGGCGGCGAGGCGAGGGTGGGGGATGTACATGAGCATTTACCCGTTCTTGAAATTGTTATGGATGACACGCAGGCCATCTCGCAGCGGCTGGAATGCGTTCCCGGGTTAAGGCAGTGCCGGGGAGCAGCCGGATTGCGTCGACGTGGCTAAATCTTGAGCAGCGGCCGGAACAGCGTCAATTCGATAAACGGCCTTTGGTTCGGTAATCGAACACAAAACTAACCAGTTAGTACACTTTAAATTGCCGGCAACCCGGACCGCCAGAATAATCAGACTCAGCCGGAGACCGATTCCAACAAGCCCCTCAGCACATCCGGCAGGAGTCAAAGAAATGCAACGTTCGATCGCCACCGTTTCCTTGAGCGGAACCCTGCCGGACAAACTCGAAGCCATCGCCGCCGCCGGTTTTGATGGCGTGGAGATCTTCGAGAACGATCTCCTGTATTACGGCGGCAGCCCGCGCGACGTGCGCCGGGTCTGCGCCGATCTGGGGCTGGCGATCACCCTGTTCCAGCCGTTCCGCGACTTCGAGGGCTGCCGCCGCGACAGGCTGCCGCGCAACCTCGACCGCCTGGAGCGCAAGTTCGACCTGATGCAGGAACTGGGCACCGACCTGGTGCTGATGTGCAGCAACGTTGCCGCCGACTCCTTGGGCGAGCGCGAATTCCTCCTCGAAGACCTCGGCCTGGCCGCCGAGCGGGCCGGCGCCCGTGGCCTGCGCGTGGGCTACGAAGCCCTGGCCTGGGGCCGCCATGTGAACACCTGGCAGCAGGTCTGGGACCTGGTGCGCGAGGTCGATCACCCAGCGCTGGGCGTGATCCTCGACAGCTTCCACACCCTCTCGCTGAAGGGTGACCCGGCGGGCATCGCGCAGATTCCGGGGGAGAAGATCTTCTTCGTGCAGATGGCTGATGCGCCGGTCCTGGCCATGGACGTGCTGGAGTGGAGCCGGCACTTCCGCAACTTCCCCGGCCAGGGCGAGTTCGACCTGGCGGGCTTCCTCGCGCCGATCCTCAAGAGTGGCTATCGCGGCCCGCTGTCGCTGGAAATCTTCAACGACGGCTTCCGCGCCGCGCCGCCGCGCGCCAATGCCGCGGACGGACTGCGCTCGCTGCTCTATCTCGAAGAGAAGACCCGCGCGCGACTGGAGACCGAGGGTACGCCGAAGGAGCAGCTCGACTGCCTGTTCGCGCCGCCGCCGGCCAGCCAACTGGATGGCGTGGAGTTCCTCGAGTTCGCCGTCGACGAAGCCCTCGGTGCGCGCCTGGGCAACTGGCTTGAGCGTCTGGGTTTCGCCCGCGCCGGCGAGCACCGTTCCAAGGCGGTGAGCCTGCTGCGCCAGGGCGATATCCATATCGTGCTCAATGCCGAGCCCTATTCCTTCGGGCACAGCTTCTTCGAGGCCCACGGCCCGTCGCTGTGTGCCACCGCCTTGCGCGTGCGTGACGCCGCCAGTGCACTGGAGCGTGCGCAAGACTACAAGGGCCAGCCGTATCGCGGGCTGGTCGGGCCCAATGAGCGCGAGATTCCCGCTGTGCGGGCACCGGACGGCAGCCTGATCTATCTGGTCGAAGAACGCGCAGCCGGACAGACCATCTATGACATCGACTTCCGCCTCGATCCTGACGCCCAGCCCAGCGGCAAGCTGCAGCGCATCGATCATATGGCCATGGCGTTGCCGGCGGACGGGCTGGACAGCTGGGTGTTGTTCTACAAGGGCCTGTTCGACTTCGAGGCCGACGACGAAGTGGTGCTGCCCGACCCCTACGGCCTGGTCAAGAGCCGCGCCCTGCGCAGCGCCAACGGCAGTGTGCGGTTGCCGCTGAACATCTCGGAGAACCGCAACACGGCGATCTCCCATGCGCTGTCCAGTTATCGCGGCTCCGGCGTCCATCACATCGCCTTCGCCTGCGAAGACATCTTCGCCGAGGTGGCTCGGGCGAAGGACGCCGGAGTACCTCTGCTGGAAATCCCGCTCAACTACTACGACGATCTTGCCGCGCGCTTCGACTTCGACGACGAGTTCCTCAGCGAGCTGGCCTACTTCAACGTCCTCTACGACCGCGACGCCAGCGGCGGCGAGCTGTTCCACGTGTACACCGAACCCTTCGAGGAGCGCTTCTTCTTCGAGATCATCCAGCGTCGCGGCGGCTATGCCGGCTATGGCGCGGCCAACGTCGCCGTGCGCCTGGCGGCCATGGCCCAGGCGCGCAACGGCACCACGCGCCGCTCCAAGGTCTGAGCCGCCGCGCTTTGCCTGAAGGGTGCGGGGGCGCGCATAATCCGCGCACCCCTTCACCACAGCAGGCGCCCCTGGCGCCTGCCTGACGATGCAGAGCCATGACCGACAGCGCCACCCAGCCGATTCCCGCCGAAACCGCCCGCCGGGGTCGCAAGAACAACCCGGAGAAGACCCGCGAGGACATCCTCCAGGCGGCCATCGTCGAGTTCGTCCAGCAGGGGCTCTCCGGCGCGCGGGTGGATGCCATCGCCGAGCGCATGAACACCTCGAAGCGGATGATCTATTACTACTTCGGCAGCAAGGAGCAGCTCTACCAGGCGGTGCTGGAGAAGCTCTACGGTGACATCCGCGGTACCGAGCAGTCGCTGCACCTGGCCGAGCTGGAACCGCTGGAGGCCATGCGCCGGCTGGTGGATTTCACCTTCGACCACCATGACCGCAACGTCGATTTCGTGCGTATCGTCAGCATCGAGAACATCCACTACGGCCAGTTCGCCTCCGGCTCCGAGGCGATCCGCTCGATGAACAGCAACATCCTGCGCACCATCGAGGACATCCTCCAGCGCGGCGCGGCCAGTGGTGCATTCCGCGCCGGCCTGCAGGCCATCGACGTGCACATGCTGATCAGTGGGTTCTGTTTCTATCGGGTGTCCAACCGTCATACGGTGGGGTCGCTGTTCCAGGTCGAGCTGGAAGACCCGGCGATCAAGGCGCGGCACAAGGACATGATCATCGAGGCGGTGTTGCGCTACGTGCGGCCCTAGGCAGGGCTGAAACTGTAAGAGCGGGCCATGCCCGCGACTGCATCCGGCGCGTGGCGATTCACCCGGTAACTTTGTGCCAATCCAGCGCCGGCCCTGCCGGCGGATCGCGGGCATGGCCCGCTCCTACAGGTTGGGGCACTGCCCATTATTGCCGGCGTACACCTGCGTAGGATGGCGTGGAGCGAAGCGATACCCATCGCGGGTACCGCGCCATGGCCCGATTACATCGCGCTGAAATGCGCCAGCATCCGCTCGCTGTCCGCTTCGACGCCACTGAACAGCTCGAACGCCTTCACTGCCTGGAACACCGCCATGTTGCCGCCATCCAGCGTGCGGCAGCCGAGGCTGCGGGCATGCCGGAGCAGCTCGGTCTCCAGCGGGAAGTAGATGATCTCCGCCACCCACAGGCCCGCGTGCAGCAGCTCCAGCGGCAGCGGCGCGCCGGGCAGCTTGGCCATGCCCACCGGCGTGGTGTTGACCAGCCCGTCCGCCTCGCTGACGGCGCCGGCCAGGTCGTGACCGACCCGCGCGCGCTGGCCGCCGAAATGTGCGTTGAGATTGTCCACCAGCGCCTGGGCGCGGGCCGAATCCACTTCGAAGATCGTCAGTTGCTGCACGCCTTCGCTGAGCAGTGCATGGGCCACTGCAGCGCCTGCGCCGCCAGCGCCCAGTTGCACCACGCGTTCGCGCGGTGCGTCGCTGAGGTTGCGCCGGAATCCCTCGGCAAAGCCCAGGCAATCGGTGTTGTGACCGATGCGCCTGCCATCGCGGAGCACCACGGTATTCACCGCGCCGATGCCGCGCGCCTCGTCGGACAGCTCGTGCAGCAGCGGGATCACTGCCTGCTTGCAGGGGAAGGTGATGTTCAGCCCGGTGTAGCCCATGCGCTCGGCGGCGGCGAGCAGGTCGGGCAGGGCGCCGGCATCGACGCCGAGGGCGTCCAGGTCGATCAGCCGGTAGAGGTAGCGCAATCCCTGCGCGTCGCCCTCGCGCTCGTGCAGGGCGGGTGTGCGCGACGCCTGGATGCCGGCGCCGATCAGGCCGGCCAGCACGGTGCGGTATTCGGTCATGGCGCTCACCCCTTCAGCAACTTGGCGAAGTGCTGGATGCCGGCGCGGTAGCCGTCGCTGCCCAGGCCAGCGATGACGCCCACGGCGATGGCGGAGACGAACGAGTGATGGCGGAACTCCTCGCGCTTGTGCACGTTGGACAGGTGCACTTCGACCACCGGCAGCTCCACGGCGGCGAGCGCATCGCGGATGGCTACCGAGGTGTGTGTCCAGGCGGCGGGGTTGATCAGGATCCCGGAGCAGCGGCCGCGCGCCTGGTGGATCCAGTCGATCAGCTGGCCTTCGTGGTTGGTCTGGCGGAACTCGATTTCCAGGCCGTGCTCGGCGCCGGTGCGCTGGCAGAGGGCAGCGATGTCGTCGAGGGTCTTGTGGCCGTAGGTGGCGGGCTCGCGAGTGCCGAGCAGGTTCAGGTTCGGCCCGTTGAGCACGAGCAGGGTATGGGGCATGAGGGGTGGCTCCGTTGTTTTTGTATGGCCGAGTGGGGAATGGCCTGTAGGAGCAAAATGTACCAAATAGTTAATTTGGTCAATGTGGCGATAGAGTGGGGGGTTTTGTAGCGATCTGACGGGTTGAAGCCGTTTAATTGGCCTCAATGGCGTCGATCTCTCGTGAGATGCGCATGAGTGGCGGCGGAAGCAGAACGACAATCTGTGCGGTGATCGACCACGGAGCGTAGGGGCGGAAGTTGTCCGCCGTTCGCGGGCATGGCCCGTTCCTGCATGAGCGTTCGACGTAGGGCGCATAACGCGCAGCGTTATCCGCCGCCTGGTCAACGGCGGATATGCCGTTCCGGGTTATGCGCCCTACGAAAGAAAAGCCCTCCCGGCAAAAAAAGACCCGCCAATCGGCGGGTCGGAGGGGGAAGCCTGGAGAATTGGAGAGCGGCGGCTTCAGACGTGCAAGGCATGCCCCAGCGCGCGCAGCGCAGCTTCCTGCACCGCTTCACCGAGGGTCGGGTGGGCGTGGATGGTGCCGGCGATGTCTTCCAGGCAGGCGGCCATTTCCAGCGACTGCACGAAGGCCGTGGACAGCTCCGAGACCGCCTTGCCCACGGCCTGCCAGCCGAGGATCAGGTGGTTGTCTTTGCGGGCCACGACGCGGACGAAGCCGTCGCTGGATTCCAGGGTCATGGCGCGGCCGTTGGCGGCGAACGGGAAGCTCGCGGTCAACACCTCATAGCCGGCGGCCTGGGCCTGTTCCGGCGACAGCCCGACCACCACCACTTCCGGGTCGGTGAAGCACACCGCCGGGATCGCCGTGGGGGTGAAGGCGCGGCGCTTGCCGGCGATGATTTCCGCGACCATTTCGCCCTGGGCCATGGCGCGGTGCGCCAGCATGGGCTCGCCGGCGATGTCGCCGATGGCCCAGACATCGCGCATGGAGGTGCGGCACTGCTCGTCGATCTGCACGGCGCGGCCGTTCATGTCCAGGCGCAGGGTGTCGAGGTTCCAGCCGGCGGTGTTGGGGTGGCGGCCGACGGCGACCAGCACCTGGTCGGTCTCGATCACCCGCTGGGAACCGGCGCCGTCCTGCACGCGCAGGCCTTTGCCGTCCGGCTCCAGGCCCATCACGCTGTGGCCCAGGTACAGCTCGATGCCCAGCTTGCGCAGGGAATGGGTCACCGGCCTGGTCAGTTCCTCGTCATAGGTTGGCAGGATGCGCGGCTGCGCTTCCACCACCGTGACTTCCACGCCGAGCTTGCGGTACGCGATGCCCAGTTCCAGGCCGATGTAGCCGCCGCCCACCACCGCCAGGCGCTTGGGCAGTGTCTTCGGCGCCAGTGCTTCGGTGGAGGAGATGACATTGCCACCCACCGGCAGGAAGGGCAGTTCCACGGATTTCGAACCGGCCGCCAGCAGCAGGTGCTCGGTGTGGATGTGCTGGGTGCCGCCTTCGGCAAGGTCGACCTCGACGGTCTTGCCGTCGACGATCTTCGCCCAGCCGCTGACCACGGTGACGCCGTGCTTCTTCAGCAGCGCGGCGACGCCGGTGGTCAGGCGGTCGACGATGCCGTCCTTCCATTCCACGGTGCGCTGGATATCGATGCTCGGCGCCTGCACGCTGATGCCCAGCGGCGACTTGCCGGCGAACTCGCGGGCCTTGAGGTACTCCTCGGCGGCGTGGATCAGCGCCTTGGACGGGATGCAGCCGATGTTCAGGCAAGTGCCGCCCAGGGCGGCGCCTTCCACCAGCACGGTGCGGATGCCCAGCTGGCCGGCGCGGATCGCCGCGACGTAGCCGCCGGGGCCGCCACCGATCACCAGCAGGGTGGTTTCGAGAGTCTGGTTCTGTTTCATGTCAGCGGCTTCCGTCAATCGATGAACAGGGTGGCGGGATGTTCGAGCAGGGCGCGTACGGCCTGGATGAAGGCCGCCGCGTCCATGCCGTCGACCACCCGGTGATCGAAGGACGAGGACAGGTTCATCATCTTGCGCACGACCACCTGACCGTTGACCACCATGGGCCGCTCGACCATGCGGTTGACGCCGACGATGGCCACTTCCGGGTAGTTGATCACCGGCGTGCTGACGATGCCGCCCAGTGCGCCGAGGCTGCTCAGGGTGATGGTCGAGCCGGAGAGCTCCTCGCGGCTGGCCTTGCCATGGCGCGCGGCTTCGGCCAGGCGTGCCACTTCCGCGGCATTGCCCCACAGGTCGCGGGATTCGGAGTTGCGCAGCACCGGCACCATCAGCCCGTTGTCGCTCTGGGTCGCGACGCCCAGATGCACCGCGCCGTAGCGGGTGATCACGTCGGCTTCGTCGTCATAGCGCGCGTTGAGTTGCGGGAAGTCGCGCAGAGCGACGACCATGGCGCGGGCAATGAACGGCAGCAGGGTCAGTTTGCCGCGTGCCGCCGCGTGCTTGGCATTGAGGTGCACGCGCAGCGCTTCGAGGTCAGTGACGTCGATTTCCTCGACATAGCTGAAGTGCGGGATGCGCCGTTTGGCCTCGGCCATCTTCTGCGCGATCTTGCGGCGCAGGCCGATCACCGGGATCTGGTGTTCGTCGTGGCGCGCGGCATAGCCGGAGGCGATGGTCGCGCCGCCGTGCTCCAGGAAGTGCTCCAGGTCTTCGCGCAGGATGCGCCCGGCCGGGCCGCTGCCCTGGACGAACTGCAGCTCCACGCCCAGATCGCGGGCACGCTGGCGCACTGCCGGCGAGGCCAGCGGCTTCTCGCCCGGTGCGCGGCGCGGGGCCGGCGATGGAGCAGGGCGCGCAGCCGGGGCGACAGGCTTGCTCTCGACGCGCGGTGCCGGCTTGGGTGCCTCGGCCGCGGGAGCCGGCTTGGCTTCCGGCTTGGCCGGCGCTTCTTCGTGGGCCTTGGGTTGTGCGGCTTCACGGTGGTTGCCGTGGCCTTCCACTTCCAGGCGGATCAGCTCGCCGCCCACGGCCATCACCTGGCCGGGCACGCCGCCCAGGGCGATGATCTTGCCGGCCACCGGCGAGGGGATTTCCACGGTGGCCTTGTCGGTCATGACTTCCGCCAGCAGCTGGTCCTCATGGACCTCGTCGCCGACCTGGACATGCCACTCCACCAGCTCGACCTCGGCGATACCTTCGCCGATGTCCGGCATCTTGATGACGTGAGTGCCCATTCAGACCTCCATGGCGCGCTTGAAGGCCGCGCCGACGCGCGCGGGCCCCGGGAAGTAGTCCCATTCCTGGGCGTGCGGGTAGGGAGTGTCCCAGCCGGTCACGCGCGCAATGGGGGCTTCGAGGTGGTGGAAGCAGTTTTCCTGGACCAGCGACATCAACTCGGCGCCGTAGCCACAGGTGCGGGTGGCCTCGTGGACGATGACGCAGCGGCCGGTCTTCTTCACCGACTCGACGATGGTGTCCAGGTCCAGTGGCCAGAGGCTGCGCAGGTCGATGATCTCGGCATCGATGCCGGTTTCCTCGGCGGCGGTCTGGGCCACGTAGACGGTGGTGCCGTAGGTCAGCACGGTCAGTTCGGAGCCGGGGCGGGCGATGGCCGCCTTGTCCAGCGGCACGCTGTAGTAACCCTCCGGCACCTGGCTGGCCGGGTGCTTGGACCAGGGCGTCACCGGGCGGTCGTGGTGGCCGTCGAACGGGCCGTTATACAGGCGCTTGGGTTCGAGGAAGATCACCGGGTCGTCGTTCTCGATGCAGGCGATCAGCAGGCCCTTGGCGTCGTACGGGTTGGACGGCATGACGGTGCGCAGGCCGCAGACCTGGGTGAACATCGCCTCCGGGCTCTGGCTGTGGGTCTGCCCGCCGTAGATGCCGCCACCGCAGGGCATGCGCACCACCATGGGGACGGTGAAGTCGTTGACCGAGCGGTAGCGGATGCGCGCGGCTTCCGAGACCAACTGGTCGGTGGCCGGGTAGACATAGTCGGCGAACTGGATTTCCACCACCGGGCGCAGGCCGTAGGCGCCCATGCCGACCGCGGCGCCGATGATGCCGCTCTCGGAGATCGGCGCGTCGAACACCCGCGAGGTGCCGTACTTCTTCTGCAGGCCTTCGGTGCAACGGAACACGCCGCCGAAGTAGCCGACGTCCTGGCCGAACACCACGACGTTGTCGTCGCGTTCGAGCATCACGTCCATGGCCGAGCGCAGCGCCTGGATCATGGTCATGCTGGTGACCGCCTGGGCGTTCTCGTGTTGCTGGTTCATGGCATTCATACCCCGAGCTCCTGGCGCTGCCGGCGCAGGTGTTCCGGCAGGTCCTTGTAGACGTCGTCGAACAGGTTGGCGGCGCTGAACACATGGCCGTCCACCAGCGAGCCGTGGCGTTCGGCTTCCTTCTGCGCGGCGATCACTTCGGCTTCCAGTTCCTTCTTCAGCGCTTCCTGCTGCTCCTCGGACCAGATGCCGAGGCCGATCAGGTGCTGCTTGAGGCGGGCGATGGGATCGCCCAGCGGGAAGTTGGTCCAGTCGTCGGCGGGGCGGTACTTGGATGGATCGTCCGACGTGGAGTGCGGGCCCGCGCGATAAGTGACCCACTCGATCAGGCTCGGGCCATGGCCACGGCGGGCGCGCTCGGCGGCCCATTGCGAGGCGGCGTAGACGGCGAGGAAGTCGTTGCCGTCCACCCGCAGCGAGGCGATGCCGCAGCCCACGCCACGGTTGGCGAAGGTGGTGCCTTCACCGCCGGCGATGGCCTGGAAGGTGGAGATCGCCCACTGGTTGTTGACCACGTTGAGGATCACCGGCGCGCGGTAGACGTGGGCGAAGGTGAGGGCGGTGTGGAAGTCGGATTCGGCGGTGGCGCCGTCGCCGATCCAGGCGGACGAGATCTTGGTGTCGCCCTTGATCGCCGAGGCCATGCCCCAGCCGACGGCCTGGATGAACTGGGTGGCGAGGTTGCCGGAGATGGAGAAGAAACCCTTCTCGCGGCTGGAGTACATGATCGGCAGCTGGCGGCCCTTGAGCGGGTCCTGCTCGTTGGAGAGCAGCTGGCAGATCATGTCCTTGAGCGGGTAGTCGCGGGTGATCAGGATGCCTTGCTGACGGTAGGTCGGGAAGGTCATGTCACCGTCGCGCAGGGCCATGGTGTGGGCGGTGGCGATAGCCTCTTCACCCAGGCACTGCATGTAGAAGGACATCTTCTTCTGGCGCTGGGCGGTGAGCATGCGCGCGTCGAAGATGCGCGTCTTGAGCATCAGGCGCATGCCGCGCAGCAGTTGCTCGTGGCTCAGGTCCGGAGCCCAGGGGCCGACGGCGTTGCCGCTCTCGTCGAGCACGCGCACCAGGCTGAAGGCCAGGTCGGTGGTCTGCGCGGGTTCCACGTCGATGTCGGGCTTGCGCACCTCGCCGGCGGGCGACAGGTGCAGGTAGGAGAAGTCGGTCTTGCAGCCCGGGCGTCCGGTGGGCTCGGGGACGTGCAGGCGGAGCGGAGCGTAGTCGGTCATGGTCGGTCTCCAGTTGTGATCGTGGGTGTGGATCAGCAGACGGAAGAGGCCATGCCTGGCGGGCGCACCCGGCCGGGTAGGGCTACGGTGCGGGTGCCGCGCGGGGTCGCGTGGCGGGGGGTGACATCACTCATGGTGAGGTCCTCGGTTGTTGTAGTTGTGGTTTCAGTATAGGTGTGACCGGTTGGTTTTTTGCTCCAAATTGACTAGCTATAAGCTTCGGTATTAGTGTGTTTGAACTATAAAAACAACCTTCTGTAGTACTGAGGAAAAATGGCTGATCTGGACCGCACCGACCTGAAAATCCTCCGCGCCCTGGCCGACGATGGCCGCCTGTCCTGGCGCGATCTGGCGCAGAACATCGGCCTGTCGCTGACCCCGACCCTGCGCCGGGTGCGCCGCCTGGAGGAGGAGCACTACATCCAGGGCTACTTCGCGCGCCTCGACGAAGAGCGCCTGTCCGGCGGCATGAGCGTGTTCGTCTCGGTGTCCCTGGAAAAACAGACCGGCGACTACCTCGCCCGGTTCGAAGAACGCATCGTCCAGGCGCCGCAGGTGATGAGCTGCTTCCAGATGACCGGCGACGCCGACTACATGCTGCGGGTAGTAGTGAAAGACCTGTCGGCCTATCAGCTGTTCCTCACCAATACGCTGACGCAGATTCCCGGCGTGGCGGGGATCAAGTCGGCCTTCGCGCTGAAGTCGGTGATGCTGCGCTCGGCGCCGCCGATCTGAGCCCGCGCAGGAGCGATCAGTGAGCGCATGGGTAGGATGGGTGGAGCGCAGCGATACCCATGCTGATCGTGCGTCGAATTGATGGGTATCGCTGCGCTCCACGCCATCCTACGACGAGGCACGCCGGACACTTTGGCGTGGAGGATCAACCCTCGCGGCGGAACTGCTCGCGATACTGCGTCGGCGTGACGCCCAGGCGCTGGGCGAACACCAGGCGCATGCGCGCCGCGCTGCCGAAGCCGCAGCGCCAGGCGATCACTTTCAGCGCCAGATCGCTGCCTTCCAGCAACCCGCGAGCGGCGTCGATGCGGGCGCGCTGGACGAACTCGGCCGGTGTCACGCCCGCCTCGCGGACGAATACGCGGGCGAAGCTGCGCGGGCTCATCGTCACCTCGGCGGCCAGTTGCGGCACACCCAGCGGCTGGTCGAGGTTTTCCTGCACGTAGCGCTGGATGCGCGCCACCGGCGAGCCTTCATCGGCCGGCGCCTGCAGGAAGGGGCTGAATTGCGACTGCCCGCCCTGACGCTGCGCCACCACCAGCAGCCGCTTGGCCACCGACAGCGCCACCGCCGCGCCATGGTCCTCGGCGACCAGGGCCAGCGCCAGGTCGATGCCGGCAGTCACGCCTGCCGAGGTCACCAGTGCGCCATCGCGCACGTGAATCCGATCGGGCTCGACCAACGCCAGCGGGAACAGCTCGGCCAGCCGCCGCGCATCGCTCCAGTGGGTCGTCACGTGCTTGCCGTCGAGCAGCCCGGCATGGCCGAGCAGAAATGCGCCGGTGCAGATCGAACCGTAGCGCGGCGCCAGCGCGCAAGCGGCACGCAGCCAGTCGAGCAACTCGGGTGCAGGCGATTCTTCCGGCAATTGCGGCCCGCCTGGCACCAGCAGGATGTCGGCGGCGCCGTGACCTTGATCGAGACTGAAGTCGGCACCCAGCAGTTGGCCGTTGGAAGCGCGCAAAGGGAAGGGCGGAGCGGCGAGGGTCAGCACCTGGTAGCCCTGGCCGGCAGGGACGAAGGCATTGGCCTCGGCGAACACGTCCAGCGGGCCGGAAACATCCAGCGCCTGCACGCCGGGGAACAGCAGCATGGCCACGCGCCTCATGGCGCCTCCCGATCCGATCAATGGCGTTCATTCTTGCGGGAGAACGCGCTGGCCGCAAACGCTTCGAGGGTTCGAATGCTGCCAATCAGCCAACAGCAAGCGTGACAATCACACGGCAGGCCGGCTCGGGAGTCGTCATTGTTGCGCAATCTGCAGAAATTCATTGTCGAAGTCGCGCTGTGTCCCGAGCGCCCGCTCGGCTAGATTTATGGCTGTGGGCCACGATCGACGCGACCCGCGTGATCCCTGAGGTTCCTGCCATGAAATCCACCCTTAGCGCACTCTTCGCCATCCCCGCCTTGCTGCTGTGCTTCAGCGCTTTCGCCGACGATGCTGCCGTGTACCACTACGGCATGCCGCTCGACGTGGCCAAGGTACTGAGCATCTCGCAACCCAACGAACGCTGCGAAGTCAGCCAGGCCACCATGGTCTACCTGGACTCCAAGGGCGAGCAGCACACCGTCAAGTACCTGCGCCAGACCCCGATGTGCAGCAAGGTCTGACTCAGGCGCGGAACTGCTCCACCAGTCCCTGCTGCCGGCTGGCCAGGTCGTTCAGTGAGCGACTGGCGCTGGCGGCCTGCTGCGCGTGATCGGAAATGGTCTGGGTGACGTCCCGGATGCCGGCGATGTTGCGGTTGATCTCCTCGGCGACGCTGCTCTGTTCCTCCGCCGCGCTGGCGATCTGCAGGTTCATTTCGCTGATCAGATTCACCGCCTCGCCGATCCGGCGCAGGGCGTCGATGGCCTGGCGCGCCTGATCGACGTTGCCCTGCGCCTGGGCAAAGCTGCCCTGCATGGCGCTGGTCACTGACTGGCCGCGCGCCTGCAGGTTCTCGATCACTTCGCGAATCTCTTCCACCGATTCCTGGGTGCGCCGGGCCAGCCCGCGTACTTCGTCCGCGACCACGGCAAAACCGCGCCCGGCGTCGCCCGCGCGCGCCGCTTCGATGGCGGCGTTGAGGGCGAGCAGGTTGGTCTGCGCGGCGATGCCGCAGATGACTTCGAGGATCGAGCCGATCTGCTCGTTGCTCGCCGCCAGCTGCTGCAACTCGGCCATCGCCTGGTTCATCCCCGCGGCCAGCAGGTCGATACCGCAGTTGGTGGCGTCCAGGGTGCGGAAGCCATCGTCGCAGGCCTGCTCCGCGGTGCGCGCGGCTTCGGCGGCGCGGGCGGCGCTGCGGGCGGAATCCTGGGCGGTGGCGGACATTTCCTGGAGCGCCGTGGCGACCATGTCGATCTCGCGGAACTGTTGCTGCATGCCGTCGCTGGTCTGCCGGGCGATCTGCGCCGAGCGGTCGGCGGTGGAGTGCGCCTCGCGGGTCGCCGACTGCACGGCGGCGATGCTCGGCTGCAACTTGTCGAGGAAGCGGTTGAAGGCGGTGGCCAGCCGGCCCAGTTCGTCGCGGCGCGGGTAATCGAGGCGGCGGGTGAGGTCGCCTTCGCCGTCGGCGATATCTTCCAGCATCCGTGCCAGGCGCAGGATCGGCCGGCTGATGCCGAGCGCGGTGAGCGCCACCAGCAGCATGCCGAGCAGCCCGGCGGCGATGCCTACGCCGGTTTCCAGCGCGGTGCTTTTCCAGCGCAGGTCATCCAGCGTGCCCTTGAGGCGTTCCGCCGGGGCGAGCATCACCGCGCGCGGCACGCTGAGCAGGATGCCCCAGGGCGCGGCGTCCGACACCGGCGCGAGGCTGTGCAGCACGCTGATGGATGCACCGTCATCAAAGGACTGCGAGCGCCCGGCGACGATTTCGGCGAGCACGGTTTTGTCTGCGAACTTCTGCCCCAGCTTCGAGGCGTCGCCGCTGTCGCCAGCGATCAGGCCGTTGGGGCTGAGGATGCGAATGCGGCCCTGGCCGTCGAACAGGCTGCGGCTGCCTTCCGCGCTGCTTTGCTGCAGCGCCGCCAGGTCGATGTCGAAGCCCACGGCAGCGATGGCCTTGCCGTTCTCCAGCAGTGGCAGGGTGACGCTGGTGACCAGCCGGCGCTGGCCGGAGGCATCGTCGAAATACGGGTCGAGCACGCAGGGGCGGGCGTGCCCGGTGGAGCAGGTGAAGAAGGCGTTGTAGGGCTGGCCGCTGGGGCCGGGCGTGGTATCGCCAAGAACCTGCTCGGTGCCGATCACCCGCTGGGTTTGCCCGCCGTTCTGCAGCAGGTAGAGGGCGAAGCGGCCGGTCTCGTTGCTGCCCAGGTCTTCGCGGGCGGCGAACTGGCTGTCGGCGGCGTCCAGCGCATCGGGCTGGAACACCAGGAACAGGCCGAGCAGCTCCGGGTGTGCGCCGAGGGTATCGGCCATCGAATGATTGAGGGCGGTGCGCAGCGCGGCGGGGTCGAGGACGCCCTGGTGCTGTTGCGCACGCAGGCTCTGCACGGTGCGCAACAGGCCTTCACCGAGCAGCAGGTTGTTCTGCAGGCGCTCGCGGATCAGCAGGGCTTGCACCTGGCCCTGGGTTTCCAGGTTGTGCCGCGCGGCAACGGCGAACAGCTCGCCGCTGTCGTGCTGGATGGTGCGGCTGTCCTGCCGCGCCTGGTACAGCGAGAGGCCGATCAGGACGCTGGCGACGAGGATCAGGCAGAGGCCCGCCAGCCAGGTGATGCGGCCCTGGATGGACGTCAGGAGGCTGGGCATGGCGGGCTTTCCTTATGCTTCGAATCCCTGGATCAGAACGTGGTGGAGAACAGCAACTGGCTGTAGAGGTTGCTGTTGTCGTTGCCGATCTGGGTGCCGCCTTCGGCTGCGCTCTTCTTCGGCTGGTACAGGCCCACCAGCGGGATGATCACCAGGTGCTCGTTGATCGCCCACTCGGCGTAGAGGTCCAGTTCGCGACCGTCGGTGTTGCCCAGGTCGGTGTCCAGGGTGTGGAAGTCGAAGTACTGCGCGCCGATGGAGAGATTCTCCAGCGGGGTGACCCTGGCGCCGACGTTGTGTACGCGCGTGTTGTTGTTGAACGGGCCGGAGTAGTTGCCCGCCACCTCGCCCTGGAACCAGGTGCCGAAGCCACGGCTGAAGCCGTAGAAGAGGGTGTCGTAGCCTTCGGAGAAGCGGCTGAAGCGGTAGCTGACATAGGGCTTCCAGGTGACATCGGAGAAGGTCCAGCCGGCCTCCAGGTACCAGGCGTTCGCAGTGTCGTCGGTGTACTGGGCGTCGCGCTTGTCCTGCCAGGCGTATTCACCGGAGAGGAACAGGTTCTCCACGCCGGCATTGCCGGTGCCGCGCAGGCTGTAGGTCTTCATGTCCTTGCGGTCGAGCTGGATGGGCGAGGCGTAGCGCTCGTCCACGTCGGTGACGTCGATGTAGGTCAGGCCGAAGGTGGCTTCCGGGGCGACGTGTTCGAGGGTGGCGACATACAGCTCGGAGTTGGCCTGGGCGCGGTTGTCCGACTTCAGGCGCATCAGGTCGCCGCGCCAGCCTTCCTTGCCGCCTATGCGCAGCACGGCGGTTTCGTCGAAGTCGCGGCGCGCCGCCAGGTAGTAGCCGCCGCCACGGTTGTATTCGCCGTCGGCCAGGCCCTTGCCCATGTTCAGGGCGTCGCCGTCGATCAGGAAGCCATCGCCGACCACGATGTTCTGGCGACCGAAGGACAGGTCGATGCCATCCTCGCCCAGCACCGGGAACAGCCCGGCCGAGCGCCAGCCGGCGTAGGCGTCCTCGATCTTGGTGGTGCGCTCGGAGCCATCGCTGAAGCCGGCGGCGTCGCCGTCGCCCCAGGTGCCGGAGCTGAGCAGGTTGAAGGCGCCGTAGGCGGTGCCCGCGCCCCCCAGCTTCTGGTCGCCGCTCAGGCCGTACTTGATGAAGCCTTCCTGCCAGGACGACGAGCCCTCGTCCAGGGTGCCGGTCATGTTGTAGCGCTCCTGGCTGTGGAACAGCCCGAAGGTCGCCGAGAGGTCGGCGTTCAGGTGCGTGTCGTCGGTCGCGTACAGCTCGTAGGCGCTGGCGGAACTGGCCCCGGCGATGAGCAGGGCGAGCAGGGTGGGGCGCAGCACGGCGGCGTGGGTCATGGTGAAGGCATCCGTTTCGTTATTGTCGATTGAGGGGATGTGACTTCTGCCGATGCTAAGTAAGGGCTGGCCCTGTGCCGTTGCTCCTGTCTGCCAAGTGATTGGGTGTGGTTGCCAGATGGACGCTGGGCTTTTTTGGCTCGCGCGGTCCCCTGTAGGAGCGCGCCATGCGCGCGATCGCGGGCATGGCCCGCTCCCACACGCGGCTCGGACTTCAGCGTGCGCGGGAAATTACCGACGGTTGCTCGGCGTAAAGGCGTTTGTAGAGAGCCGAGAAATGGCTGGAACTGGCAAACCCCAGGTCCAGCGCCAGGTGGGTGATGCTCTGCTGCGGCTCCTGCTTGAGCCGGCGGCGCGCCTCGGCCAGGCGCAGGCTGAGGAAGAACTGCTGCGGTGTGCTCTGGCAGATCTGCCGGAAGCAGTACTGCAGGGTGCGCTGGCTGGTGTTCAGGCTCTGGCTCAGTTCCAGCAGCGACAGCGGTTCGGAGAGGTCGGCCTGCATACGTTCGATGGCCGCCAGCACCAGGCGGCGATGCTGCTGCAGTGAGCGCGGCGCGCCTTCGCGGTCATTGCCGGGGAGGATTTCTTCCAGCGCCTGCAGCACATGGCTGAGCACCAGGGCGACTGCGTGCCCGGCCTGTTGCGGGTCGTCCACCCGCCACGGCTCGCCTTCGAAGGCGGCGAGGGCGTCGCACAGGCTGCGGCGCAGGTCGCCGGCGCCGGTAGGGGAAAGCTCCAGGCGCCGCTGCTGCAGCGCGCGCTCGAACAGCTCACGTTCCTCGGCGCCGAGCAGACGTTCCAGCTGTGGCTGGCTGAAGGTCAGGCCGAGCATGTGGATTTCCCCGGCGGCGCAGATTTCCAGCTCGCGGCCGCCTTCGAGCACCAGCAGGGTATCGTCGTGCAGGGCCTGGCCGTTGAAGCGCGAATCGGCACTGGCGCGCAGCGGGATGCCGATCACCAGGTGGCCGGCGGGCGGCGCCATGTTCTCGTGCAGGTGCAGGTTGGAGTGTTCGTAGATCAGCGAGGCGTCGGGCAACTGCACATGCAGCAGCTCCGCCTGCAGGCGGCCGTGGCCGAGCTGGGTGTAGTCCTGGCTCCAGCCGGCGAGGGCGCAGGCCAGTTCATCGGAGTCGGTTGCCTGGTGGCGGGCGATGCCGGTCATTGCGGGTCACCTCGGTTGTGCGCCGAGTATCGGTCAGTGCTGGCGGGCAGGCTTGTGCCTGCGCGCCAGGGTGTTGCGGCGCTCTGCCAGTTTCAGCGGCCGGCGAGGTAGGCGGCGGCCAGTGTACAGGCGCGCTCGATCAGCATGGGCGCCAGTTCCCGCGCGGTTTCGCTGTTGCGTCGGGTGTGCACCCAGCCCAGGTAGGTGGTGCCGCGCAGGGCGAGGAACAGCGGCAGCGCGGCGCGGTCGTCTTCGGACAGTGGCTTGACCGAGTCGTAGCCGGCCAGCAGCGCCGCCTGGATCTGCGCCAGGCGCGGGTCGTCCAGGCAGAAGTACAGCGCGGTGGCCAGCTCGAACATGTGCCAGCCGAAGCCGGCATCGTCGAAGTCGATCAGCTGCAGCTCGCCACCTTCGAGCAGCAGGTTCTCCGGCACCAGGTCCGCGTGGATCATGCCGAAGTTGCCCAGGCTGCGGCCGTAGCGGCGCAGGTCCAGGCGGGCTTCCTGGCGTGCCCGCTGGAGCAGTTCGCGCTGCTCGGTGCTGAGCAGGTCCAGATCCCAGAAACGCCCCCAGAACGGGTTGGCACCGACAAGGCCTTCCTCGTCCCAGGCGTGCCGGGTGAATTCGTTGGGCTGGCGCCACTGGGCCGAATTCAGGTGGATACGCGCGGCCACGGCGCCGGCCTGGTGGAACAGCGCCTCGATATCGCCATCGGCGCTCAGGCCCTGCTCGGCGGAGCCCAGGGTGCTGCCGGACAGCCAGCCGAGCATGTCGACGAAGCGCGATTCTTCCAGCGCGGTGCTGCGCACCTCGGCCAGGTGCTCGCCGCTGCGGGTGCGGATGATGCTCGGCACGCCGATGCCGCCGGCGGCCAGTTGCTCCATCCAGGTCAGCTCCGAGCGCAGCGCCGCTTCGCTGTGGTAGCCGCCGCGGTGCACGCGCAGGGCACTGCGGGTGCCGTCGCTGCGGGTGGCGCAGAACACTGCGTTCTCGCGGTACTTGAGCAACTCCAGGCCGACGAAATCGCCGTCCCAGTGGCGCAGCGCGTCCAGCGCCAGGTCGCGCAGGCAGGCGATCTGCTGGTCGTGATCAAGCTCTGCGAAACCAGCCTTGGAAAAGTCGTTCATGGTGGCTCCTCAGAGTTCGCTCAGGACCTGGTCCAGGGTGTCGATGAACAGCTCGCCGTGCTCGGCCTCGAACACCAGTGGCGGGCGGATCTTGAGGATGTTGTCGTCGCCGCCGATCTTGCTGATCAGCACGCCGCGCTGGCGCATGCTGTTGACGATGCGCCGCGCTTCGAGGCCGGCCGGCTCGCGGCTGGCACGGTCGCGCACCAGTTCCACGGCGAAGAACAGGCCCTGGCCGCGAACGTCACCGATGATCGAGTGGCGCTCGGCGAGGCGGTGCAGTTCGGCGCTGAGCTTGGCACCCTGGCGCCGGGCGTTGCCTTGCAGGTCCTGCTCGGCGATCACGTCCAGCACCGCCTGGCCGACGGCCGCCGCCACCGGCGAGCCGCCGAAGGTGTTGAAGTACATATTGCTGCGGCCGAAGGTCTCGACGCGCTCGCGGGTGGTTACCACGCCCGCCAGGGGGAAGCCGTTGCCCATGGGTTTGCCGAGGGTGACGATGTCTGGCACCAGCGGGTGTGACTGGTGGCCCCACATGTGGTCGCCAGTGCGGGCGAAGCCCGATTGCACCTCGTCGGTGATCAGCAGGCCGCCGGCATCGCGCACCAGCTTCGCCACGCGCTCCAGGTAGCCGGCCGGGAGACGGGGGATGCCTTCGTTGGCGAACAGGGTGTCGATCAGCATGGCCGCCAGGCCTACGCCGGCTGCCTGCAGCTCGGTGATGGCTTCGGCGACCTTGGCCACGTAACGCTCGGCGATTTGCTCGGGCGTGCCGTCGGCATGGTAGAGGCAGGGGATCGGCACCGCCCGCGCGTGGGCGGAGAACGGCTCGGAGCTGGGCAGCGCGGTGGTCACTGCCGCCAGGCTGGTGGTGTTGCCGTGGTAGTTGTAGTCGCTGACGATCACGCCCTTGTTGCCGGTGGCGAAGCGCGCGATGCGCAGGGCCAGCTCGTTGGCCTCGCTGCCGGTGCAGGTGAACATCAGGCTGTCGAGGGGCTCTGCGAAGGTCGCGGTGAGGCTCTCGGCGTAGCGCACCACGCGCTCGTTGAGGTAACGGGTGTGGATGTTCAGCATCGCCGCCTGTTCGGCCATGGCCGCCACCACCCTGGGGTGGCAATGGCCGACGCAGGGCACGTTGTTGTAACAGTCCAGGTAGCGCTTGCCGGCGGCGTCGATGAGCCAGACGCCGTCGCCTTTCACCAGCTCCAGCGGCTCGTCGTAGAACAGCGGCGAGGCATCGCCCATGACCTGGTGGCGGCGTTGCAGCAGGGTGGGTTCAGACATTCTCGGCATTCTCCAGGGGCTTGCCGGCGCGGGATGCGGCGCGCAGCAGGTAGTTGAGGATGAGGGCGGCGACCACCAGGGCCAGGGCGCTGAGCATCGCCACTTCGAGCTGGAAGCAGGCGGCGATCACCACCAGCGTCAGCAGCATGCCGACGCTGGCTACGAGCGGGCCGCCGCGCAGGCGGAACGGGCGCACCAGGCCGGGCTGGGTGCGGTGCAGGCGCAGGTAGGCGGCGAACAGCACCAGGTGGCAGCTGCCCAGCAGCAGGACGATGCACAGCAGGAGTTTTTCCGGCGGCACCAGGGTGAGCGGCAGGCCGATCACGGTCAGCACCAGCAGGGCGACGTAGGGCGCGCCACGGCGGTTGGTGCGGGCCAGGGCGGCGGGGAAGAAACCGTCACGGGCCAGGGCGAACAGCTGGCGGGAGGCGGAGAACACCACCGAGAAGAAGGTCGCCAGCAGGCCGCACACGGCACCGGAGCCGACCAGCAGCGGCAGCCAGTCACGCTCGCCGTAGAGCCCGCCGTGGGTCATGGCGGCGTACAGCGGGTCGCCCGCATTGCCGACCACTTCCACACCGGCTGCGCCCGGCGCGCTGATCACCACGGTCAGGGCGGTCAGCAGCAGGGTAGCGACGGCGGCGATGATCCCGCGCGGCATGCTGCGGCCCGGCTCGGCGGCTTCCTCGGCGGCGGAGGCGACCTGCTCCAGGCAGATGAACATCCAGATGGCGAAGGGCACGCAGGCGAAAACGCCAGCGACGCTCACGCCCGGCAGTGCGCTGCTGGCGTTGGGCAGCGGGCTGCCGGTAGTGGCCAGCAGGTTTTCCCAGTGCACGTGGGGCAGCATGGCGCCGCCGAAGGCCAGCAGCGCGATGGCCGCCACGGCGCCGGCCAGCAGGGTCAGCCCGAGGGCCTCGCCGACGCCGACGATGTGAATGCCGATGATTACCGCGAACAGGCCGATGCGCACCGGCCAGCCGCCGAAGCCGAACACCGACTCCATGTAGGCGGCGAGGAAGTTGGCGGCCGCGCCGGTGCCGATGGTCAGCGCCAGCGCACAGGCCGCGCCAACCAGGTAGCCGACGAAAGGCCCGAAGGCCAGCTGCGCGTAGGCGAACACGCCGCCGGCATGGGGCCGCGCGGTGGACAGTTCGCACACGCACAGCGCCAGGCCGCCGCAGAGCACGGCCATCAGCAGGGTGGCGACGAGCATGTTGGCCCAGCCGCTGCTGGCCAGGCCGTAGTTCCAGCCGGAGAACTGCCCGGCGATGACCAGTGAAATGCCGAGCCCGGCGATCTGGGGCCAGCGGAGTACGCCTTGTTTGAGCATGGTGGTTGTCCCTTGCCTGTAAGTGATGAGGAGTGAACGGCAGTCAGCCGCGCGCGCCGGAGCGCAGCGGGCAAGGGAGGGCGTCGGCGGTTGCCGACGGCTGGATGCGTGGAGTCATGGGGCGGCCCTTCTTGTTGTTTTGTGGGTTGCACGCGCCCGCCGTCAGGTGCGGCGGGCAGGGAGAAGGTACGAAGGGCGCGGGGTTGGGCGATATCAGAAATGCGCAAAGACGTCCGCGCGGATCGTTGGTCTGTCGGGCCCATGACGCGCCAGCGGTATCCGCCCTGCGCCCTTGCTCGCGATTCGCACTGCACGCAGGCCGCTTCCGGATTTCATTTTTCACAGGCATGAAAAAACCGGCCAGAAGGCCGGTCGAAGATGACACCGGAGTCTCTACGCTCAGCGCATCACGCGCGCTTGAGCACCAGGGTAAGGATGTCGTAGCTGGCCACCAGTTCGCCGAGCTGGTTGGTGACTTCCACGTCCCAGGCCACCACGCCCTGCGGTTCGCCCTTGGGGCTCTTCTTGCCCTGGTCGATCTTGCGCTTGCAGGTCAGGCGGGCCTGGATGGTGTCGCCGATGCCCACCGGGTTGATGAAGCGCAGGGTGTCCAGGCCGTAGTTGGCCAGCACCGGACCGACGCCGGGGGAGACGAACAGGCCGGCCGCCGCCGAGAGCACGAAGTAGCCGTGGGCGATGCGCTTGCCGAACTGCGAATCCTTCGCTGCCAGTTCGTCGAAGTGCATGTAGAAGTGGTCGCCGGACAGGCAGCCGAAGTTGACCAGGTCGGCCTCGGTGACGGTGCGGCGGTGGGTCAGCAGCGACTCGCCGATCTTCAGATCGTCGAAGTAGCGGCGGAACGGGTGCACTTCGGTCTCGTAGACCTTGGCGCCACGCACGTATTCGCCGGTGACGGCCATCAGCATGGTCGGCGAGCCCTGAACGGCAGTGCGCTGCAAGTAGTGCTTCACCGCGCGCAGGCCGCCCAGTTCTTCACCGCCACCGGCGCGACCCGGGCCGCCGTGCTTGAGCACCGGCAGCGGGGAGCCGTGCCCGGTGGATTCGGCGGCGGACTCGCGGTCGAGGATGTGCAGGCGGCCGTGCAGTGCGCCCATGGCCGGAACGACTTTCGCCGCTACCTGCGGATCACGGGTGATCAGGCTCGCCACCAGGCTGCCCTTGCCGCGGGCGGCAAGGGCGATGGCTTCGTCGATGTCGTCGTAGGCCATCAGGGTGCTCACCGGGCCGAAGGCCTCGATGTCGTGGGCGCCGCCTTCAGCATGCGGATCGCGGCTGCGCAGCAGGGTCGGGGCGAAGAACGCGCCTTCGCTGACGCCGTCGCCGCGCGGGGCGAAGCCATCTTTTGCGCCGAAGACCAGCTCGCTGGACTTCAGCATTGCTTCGACGCGCTCGGCAACGTCGGACTGCTGGGCGTGGGAGGCCAGGGCGCCCATCTTCACGCCTTCCACCGACGGGTCACCGACCACGACCTTGGCCAGGCGCTCACGCAGGCGCTCGGCCACGGCGTCGATGTGCCTGGCGGGAACGATTGCGCGGCGGATGGCGGTGCATTTCTGCCCGGCCTTGGCGGTCATCTCGCGGGCCACTTCCTTGACGAAGAGGTCGAACTCTTCGTCGTCCGGGGTGACGTCCGGGGCGAGGATGGCGCAGTTCAGCGAGTCGGCCTCTGCATTGAACGGCACCGAATTGCGGATCAGGTTGGGGTTCACGCGCAGCTTGGCGGCGGTGTCAGCGGAGCCGGTGAAGGTCACCACATCCTGGCCCTGCAGACGGTCCAGCAGGTCGCCGGTGCCGCCGATGATCAGCTGCAGGCTGCCGGCCGGCAGCAGGCCGGACTCATGCATCACGCGCACGGCGGCCTCGGTGATGTAGCTGGTGGCGGTGGCCGGCTTGACGATGCACGGCATGCCGGCGAGGAAGCTCGGCGCGAACTTTTCCAGCATCCCCCAGATGGGGAAGTTGAAGGCGTTGATGTGCACGGCGATGCCGCCGCGCGGCACCAGGATGTGGCTGCCGGCGAACTTGCCGGTCTTGCCCAGCGGGATCGCCGGGCCTTCGTGGACGACGTTGCCCGAGGGCAGCTCGCGACCGCCGACGCCCGCGTAGGCGAACAGGGTGCCGGCGCCGCCTTCGATGTCGATCCAGCTGTCGGCGCGGGTGGCGCCGCTGTGGCGGGAAATCTCGTAGAGCTGTTCCTTGCGCTCGGTCAGGTACAGCGCCAGGGCCTTCAGGCGCTGGGCGCGCTGCTGGAAGTCCATGGACATCAGTTCTTTCAGGCCCTGCTCGCGGGCGTGGGCGACGGCTTGCCCGAAGTCCAGCGCCTCTTCGTGGGTGCGCGCGACGGTCTGGCCGTTGAGCGCGCTACGCAGCGCCTGGGCGCCATGCTGGCCGACCCAGCGGCCGCCGATGAAACTTTGCAGGATTGGCTCTTGGGCCATGGTTGTCTTCCTCCGGATCGCTACGCAAGGGTGCCGGCTGCTGCCGGTGACCGCCGCGCCGGGTGGGCGACGGCGGTGCTTGTGAGGTGGCGGGACTGGGCCGCCGGATAAGGTTCGCCAGGAGCCTTGTGGGCCGCTGGCGCTGGAACATTTGGAGCACGGCGCTCCCTGTAGGAGCGGGCTATGCCCGCGATCGCGCCCATGGGGCGCTCCTACTGGTTGAGTCCGCAGCTACGACTCAGAGCTGGTCGAAATCCAGCACCACGCTGTCGCTGATCGGGTACGCCTGGCAGCTCAGTACGTAGCCGGCCGCCACTTCGTAGTCCTCCAGGGCAAAGTTGCTGTCCATCTCCACCTCGCCGGATACCACCTTGCACTTGCAGGTCGAGCACACGCCGGCCTTGCAGGAGTAGGGCAGCTCGGCGCCGTGTTCGTTGCCGGCGTCGAGCACGCTGACGGTGTTGCGGGCCAGCTCGAAGGACAGCTCGCGGCCATCGCTGATCACGGTGATCTGGCTCTTCGCGCTGTCGATCGCGGCGGCGGCCTGGCGGGCCTCGCGCTTGCTCTCGCTGCCGGCGGCGGCGAACAGCTCGAAGTGAATGCGCTCGGCCGGCATGCCGTTGCCTTTGAGCTGGTCGCGCACGGTCTCGGTCATCGCCTGCGGGCCGCAGATGAAGGCGGCGTCCAGGCTCTTCACGTCGAGCCAGCGGCTGAACAGCTGGCCGCACTTGTCGGCGTCGATGCGGCCGTTGTAGAGGTCCACGTCCTGTTGTTCGCGGCTGAACACGAAGATCAGGTTGAGGCGCTGCAGGTGGCGGTTCTTCAGGTCTTCGAGCTGCTCGCGGAACATCGCGGCGTTGCTGGAACGGTTGCCGTAGAGCAGGGTGACGCGGCTGTTCGGCTCGGTCTCCAGGGTGGTCTTGACGATCGACAGGATCGGCGTGATGCCGCTGCCGGCGGCGACCGCCAGGTAGTTGCCATGGCGCGCCGGGTCGAGCTGGATGTTGAAATGGCCGGCTGGCGGCATGACTTCCAGGCTGGCGCCGACCTTCAATGCTTCGTTGGCGTAGGCGGAGAAACGCCCGCCCGGCACGCGCTTGATCGCCACGCGCAGTTCGCCGTCATTGACGCCGCTGCAGATGGAATAGGAGCGGCGCACTTCCTCGCCGTCGAGCTGGGTGCGCATGACCAGGTGCTGGCCGTGCTCGAAGCGGAAGCTGTCGGCCAGGTCCGCCGGGACGTCGAAGGCGATGGACACGGCGTCGCGGGTTTCCGCGCGCACTTCCTTGATTTTCAGGCTGTGGAACTTGCTCATTGTTCTTCTCCGGCGGCGCCGCCGCTCAGATGCACTTGAAGTAATCGAATGGCTCGCGGCAGTCGACGCAGCGGTACAGCGCCTTGCAGGCGGTCGAGCCGAACTCGCTGAGCAGCTCGGTGTGCGCGCTACCGCACTGCGGGCAGCAGACTTCCGGGCTTTCGCCGAGCAGGCTGCGCTTGCTGGTGCTGCCGGCCGGCGGGGCGATGCCGTAGGCGCGCAGCGCTTCGCGGCCGCTGTCGCTGATCCAGTCGGTGGTCCAGGCCGGGTTCAGCCGGCGCTCCAGTTGAGGCGCGGCGAAGCCGGCGTGTTCCAGGGCGTGCTGTATGTCCTGCTCGATCACCTCGGTGGCCGGGCAGCCGGAGTAGGTCGGGGTGACCACTACGTGCAGATGCCCGTCCTGCCAGTCGAGCCCGCGCACGATGCCCAGCTCGACCACGCTGACCACCGGCACTTCCGGGTCCATCACCGCGCCGAGCACGTTCCAGGCATGGCTGAGGTCGTCAGCGGAGCCTGCGCGCGCGCCGCGGTCGCTGGTAATCAGCTCACCAGGTCGCATCGGGGTAGGCCCGCTGGAGGAACTGCATCTCGGCCAGGAGGATGCCCAGGTGCTCGGTGTGCACACCGCGACGACCGCTGAGGTAGAAGTTCACCGCCGGCTGGGGTAGCGGCAGGGTCGCGGCGGCGAAGATGTCGGCGACCTTGGCTTTCCAGGCGGCGGCGAGTTCTTCCGGGTTCGGCGCTACGCCTTCGGCGAACAGGCGCTGCTCGATTTCGTCGGCATTGCAGAGTTCGACGGTGAAGCGCCACACCTGCGGGATCGCCGCGAGCATGCGCGTATGGCTCTGCTCGGTGCCGTCGCCCAGACGCTGCATCCACTCGCCGGAGCGGCGCAGGTGGTAGGTGACTTCCTTCAGACCCTTGGCGGCGATGGCGGCGATGCGCTCGTCGCTGGAGGCGCTCAGGGCGTGCAGCACGTGGAAGTGCCAGGCGTCATAGAGGAACTGCTTGGTGATGGTCACGGCGAAGTCGCCGTTGGGCTGCTCCACCAGCAGCAGGTTGCGGAAGGCGCGCTCGTCGCGGCGGAAGGCCAGGGCGTCGGCGTCGCGGCCGTCGTCCAGTAGCTCCACGGCGTACTCGTACCAGTTGCGCGCCTGGCCCACGAGGTCGAGGCCGACGTTCATCAGCGCCAGTTCTTCTTCCAGCGCCGGGGCGTGGCCGCACCATTCGCACAGGCGCTGGCCCTGGATCAGGGCGCTGTCGGCGAGGCGCAGCAGGTATTCGATCTTGTCGGAATTCGGATTCATCGCACGCGTCTCACATGTGGCCGACTTCGGGCGGCAGCTCGTAGAAGCTGGCGTGGCGGTACACCTTGTCCTGCGACGGGTCGAACAGTGGGTCCTTCTCGTCGGGGGAGGAGGCAGTGATCAGCGCGGAGGGCACGACCCACAGGCTGACGCCTTCGTTGCGGCGGGTGTAGAGCTCGCGGGCGTTCTCGATGGCCATGGCGGCGTCGGCGGCGTGGACGCTGCCAACGTGCTTGTGGTTCAGGCCGTGCTTGCTGCGTACAAAAACTTCAAAAAGGGTCCACTCACTCATGGCGTTCTCCTGCTCATCAGGCATGAGCTGCTGCGCGTCGGCATAACGTCGTTGGAAACAGTCCCGGGCTTGCTCATTTACAAACGTAAACTCCGCGCCCGCGCCTGTTTCCGCCTAGTTCTGCTCTAGCTCGCTAGCTCAGAGGCGGAATTAGGCTGCGTCTTTCTTCTGTTGTTGTTTGCGGGCGTAGGCGACCGCGGCTTCGCGGACCCAGGCGCCGTCTTCGATGGCCTTGCGGCGGGTGGCGACGCGCTCGGTGTTGCACGGGCCGTTGCCCTTGAGCACTTCGTAGAATTCTTCCCACTGGATGTCGCCGAAGTCGTAGTGGCCGCGTTCCTCGTTCCATTTCAGGTCCGGGTCCGGGGCGGTGCAGCCGAGCAGTTCCAGCTGCGGCACGGTCTGGTCGACGAAGCGCTGGCGCAGCTCGTCGTTGCTCTGCCGCTTGATCTTCCAGGCCATGGACTGGGCGCTGTTGGGGGAGTCGGCGTCGCTCGGGCCGAACATCATCAGGGCCGGCCACCAGAGGCGGTTTATGGCGTCCTGGACCATGTCCTTCTGCGCCTGGTTGCCGTGGCGCATCATGGTCAGGAGGATTTCGTAGCCCTGGCGCTGGTGGAAGCTCTCTTCCTTGCAGATGCGGATCATGGCGCGGGAGTAGGGGCCGTAGGAGGTGCGCTGTAGCACCACCTGGTTGACGATGGCGGCGCCGTCCACCAGCCAGCCCACTGCGCCCATGTCGGCCCAGTTCAGTGTCGGGTAATTGAAAATGCTGGAGTACTTCGCCTTGCCGCTGTGCAGCTTGGCGATCTCGGTATCACGGTCGGCGCCCAGGGTTTCCATGGCGCTGTAGAGGTAGAGGCCGTGGCCGGCTTCGTCCTGGATCTTCGCCATCAGCTGCAGCTTGCGCTTCAAGGTTGGCGCGCGGGTCACCCAGTTGCCCTCGGGCAGCATGCCGACGATCTCGGAGTGGGCGTGCTGGGAAATCTGCCGGATCAGCGTCTGGCGGTAGGCGTCGGGCATCCAGTTCTTTGCCTCGATCTTCACCTCGGCATCGATCTTTTCCTGGAAGGCGCGTTCCTCGGGGGACATCTCCTCCAGCGCCTTGATGCGCTTCACGCCGGTCTCAACCAGTTGTGCGTACATGCTGTGTCTCCAGCCTTTTGTCTTGTTCGTAGGGTGGCCTTGGCCATGGCTGTATTTTTAAATGATACAGAAATGAATGTCTAACACTAAATGATGTGTCGTAATTGGTTTGAGTATCGCTTTGGCCGGTTCTGAGGGGTTTCTGCAGGCGTGAAAAGACGCATCTACCAGGGTTAAATCTGATAAATGTGATGATTGTGCGGGTAAGATTCGGGAGATTGCGGTGTTCCATCGCGGTGCGAGGATACGCCGGTGATGGGGTTTTAAGGCGACGAAATGATACGTAAATTTTGTTTAATGCGTGAATAAGTGCGGTGTTAGGGTGGGAATTAGGGGCTGCGTTACGGTCTGGCGCCGGCCTTGCCGGCGGATCGCGGGCGTGGCCCGCTCCTACAGGGGGCGTCTGCAGGAGCGGGGCGCGGCGGGTCAGGCCTGGACGATGACGTCGAAGCCGCCGAAGATCATGCGTTGCCCGTCGAAGGGCATGTCGCTGAATTCGGTCTTCATGCGCGGGTCTTCCATGAACTGCTTCATGCCTGCATCGCGCACCTCCTTGCTCGGCCAGGTGATCCAGGAGAACACCACGGTTTCGTCCTCCTTGAGCTTCACCGCCATGGGGAAGGAGGTCACCTTGCCCTCGGGCACGTCGTTGCCCCAGCACTCCACGACGCCAAGCGCGCCGTACTCCCGGAACATCGCCGCCGCCTTGCGCGCCACCTCTATATAGCGCTCGCGCTTGGCGGTGGGCACCGGTACGAGGAAGCCATCGACATAGTTCATCGTTCATCTCCTGCGGGTGTGCAGACGGCCGGATGCCGCCTGCTTTTGAGGAATAGTCGAAGGGCGGCGTGGAGGATCGACAGGGATGGGGGATGGGGCGACGGGCGGTCGGCTGGGCGTGAAGGGGCAAGGGGCGAGCTTGCCCGCGAGCGGGCGTCAACCCGAATACTCCAGCGCTCAGGCTGTCGCAGGCATGGCCAGCTCCTACAGGCCGGCCCCGCGCTTTACCTGTAGGAGCGGGCCATGCCCGCGATCCGCCGGCAAGGCCGGCGCCAGGCGCGCTAGTGAGCGTCCCTTCGCTCCTGCGAGGAGCGCAAAAGAAAAAGCCCCGCCGAGGCGGGGCTTTCGTTCACGCGAAGACTCAGCCCTTGGGCCGATTGTCATACACGTGGCAGGCCTTGCCTTCCGAGCGCTTGAGGCTATGCGAAGGCTGCACCAGTACGCGGGCGCTGACGCCGATGTGGGTCTTGATCTGCTTGCCCAGCTCGCTGCCGATGGCTTTCTGCTCGTCCGCCGAGAGGCCTTGCAGGTCGTGGCGCAGCTCGACGTGGATGTCGATGCAGTCGAGGTTGCCGTTGCGGTGCAGGTGGATCTCGTAGCACTCGGCGAGCTGCTTGATCTTCAGGACCTGTTCCTCGACCTGGGTCGGGAAGACGTTGACGCCGCGGATGATCAGCATGTCGTCGCTGCGCCCGGTGATCTTGTCGATCCGCCGCATCGGCCGCGCGGTGCCCGGCAGCAGGCGGGTCAGGTCGCGGGTGCGATAGCGGATCATCGGCAGCGCTTCCTTGGACAGCGAGGTGAACACCAGCTCGCCGTATTCGCCGTCGGGCAGCACGGCACCGGTCGCCGGGTCGATGATCTCGGGGTAGAAGTGGTCTTCCCAGACGGTCGGGCCGTCCTTGGTCTCGGCGCACTCCATGGCCACGCCCGGGCCCATGATTTCCGAGAGGCCGTAGATGTCCAGGGCGGTGATGCCCATGCGTTCCTCGACGGCGCGGCGCAGTTCGGCGGTCCAGGGTTCGGCACCGAAGATGCCCAGGCGCAGCTTGAGGCTGTGCGGGTCGACGCCCTGGCGCTCGATCTCGTCGGCGATATTGAGCATGTAGGACGGGGTGACCATGATGATGTCCGGCTGGAAGTCGCGGATCAGTTGGACCTGCTTTTCGGTCTGGCCGCCGGACATCGGGATCACGGTGCAACCCAGGCGCTCGGCGCCGTAGTGCGCGCCCAGGCCGCCGGTGAACAGGCCGTAGCCGTAGGACACATGCACCTTGTCCCCCTTGCGGCCGCCGGCAGCGCGGATGGAGCGGGCGACCACGTTGGCCCAGGTGTCGATGTCGTTCTGCGTATAGCCGACCACGGTGGGTTTGCCGGTGGTGCCGCTGGAGGCGTGCAGGCGCACGATCTCGTTCTGCGGCACGGCGAACATGCCGTAGGGGTAGTTGTCGCGCAGGTCGTTCTTGCCGGTGAAGGGGAACCTGGCGAGATCGTCGAGGGAGGTCAGATCGTCCGGGTGTACACCGGCTTCGGCGAAGCGCTTCTGGTACAGCGGGACGTTGTCGTGGGCATGCTTGAGGCTCCAGCGCAGGCGCTCCAGCTGGTGCTCGCGCAGCTCGTCGACACTGGCGGTTTCCATCGGATCAAGCAGGGCACGTTCGGCATCATGGTACATGTTCATGGGTTCACTCGATTTGTTCTTGTACGCCAGCCCCGGTGGGGGCTGCGAGTGTCATGGGAGCAGCATAGCGCCCCCGTTCGCGGAAGGATTCGAACCCCTGCCAGAGGCTTTGCTCTGCCTGCCAGTCGCTGCACGGAGGCGACTGACGGTGCGGGGTTCGATCCTGCCGATGGATCAGATTCGTTCGATGATCAGGGCGATGCCCTGGCCGACGCCGATGCACATGGTGCACAGCGCGTAGCGGCCACCACGTTCCTCCAGCTCATGCAGGGCGGTGGTGACCAGGCGCGCGCCGCTCATGCCCAGCGGATGTCCGAGGGCGATGGCGCCGCCGTTGGGGTTCACCCGTGCGTCGTCGTCCGCCAGGCCCAGCTCGCGCAGCACGGCGAGGCCCTGGGCGGCGAAGGCTTCGTTCAGCTCGATCACGTCCATGTCGTTCAGCGACAGCCCGGCCAGCTCCAGCACCTTGCGGGTCGCCGGTACGGGGCCGATACCCATGATCCGCGGCTCGACGCCGGCGGTGGCCATGGCCACCACGCGGGCGCGGGCCTTCAGGCCGTGCCGTGCGGCGGCGGCCGGGGTTGCCATCAGCAGGGCGCAGGCGCCGTCGTTGACGCCCGAGGCGTTGCCTGCAGTGATGCTACCGCCTTCGCGGAACGGCGTGCCGAGCTTGGCCAGTTGCTCCAGGGTGGTGTCGCCACGCGGGTGTTCATCCTGCTCGACGATCTTGGCCGGCCCCTTGCGCTGGGGGATTTCCACCGGGACGATTTCCTTCGCCAGGCGACCGTTGACCTGGGCGGCGGCGGCCTTGTGCTGGCTGCGCAGGGCGAAGGCATCCTGGTCGGCGCGGCTGATGTTGAACTGCTCGGCGACGTTCTCTGCCGTTTCCGGCATGGAGTCGATGCCGAATTGCTGCTTCATCAATTTGTTGACGAAGCGCCAGCCGATGGTGGTGTCGAAGATTTCCGCGCTGCGGCCGAAGGCCTGCTCGGACTTGCCCATCACGAACGGCGCGCGGGACATGGATTCCACGCCGCCGGCCAGCATCAGGCCGGCTTCGTTGCAGCGCAGGGCGCGCGCGGCACTGCCGACGGCATCCAGGCCCGAGCCGCACAGGCGGTTCAGTGTGGTGCCGGGCACGCTCATCGGCAGGCCGGCCAGCAGCGAGGCCATGTGGGCGACGTTGCGGTTGTCTTCGCCGGCCTGGTTGGCGCAGCCGAAGATCACGTCGTCGATGGCGCTCCAGTCCAGCTCCGGGTGGCGCTGCATCAGGGCCTTCATCGGGATCGCCGCGAGGTCGTCGGCGCGCACGCCGGACAGGGCGCCGGCGTAGCGGCCGATGGGCGTGCGCACGGCGTCGATGATCAGGGCGTCGGTCATATCGCTCATTCGGAGGTCTCCTGCGCCAGCACAGTGCCGCGCACTTTGTAGGATTTGCCGTGGAACAGGGCGATCAGCTGGCCCTGGGAATTCTCGATGCGCACGTCGTAGTTGCCGGTGCGGCCGCTGCGGCTCTGCTCGAAGGCGCTGGCGATCAGCTCGTCGCCTTCGCGGGCCGGCGCCACGTAATCGATGCTGCAGCCGATGGCGACGGTGGCGTCGTTGTAGCTGTTGCAGGCGAAGGCGAAGGCCGAGTCGGCGAGGGCGAACAGGTAGCCGCCGTGGCAGGTGCCATGGCCCTGGATCATGTCCTCGCGCACCCGCATCGACAGCTTCGCGCTGCCCGGGCCGGCATCCAGCAGCTGGATGCCCATGCGGCGGGTGGCCTGGTCGCGCTCGTACATGGCCTCGGCGCAGTCGCGGGCCAGTTGGGTGGCGTCAGTCATGGAAATTCCTTCCTTCGGCATGCAGGCGGCGTAGCAGCAGGGACGGGCGATAGCGGTCCTCGCCGTAGGCGGCCTGCAGGTTGTTCAGCACGCGCAGCACGTTGCCAATGCCGATCTGCCCGGCCCAGGCCAGCGGGCCCTGCGGGTAGTTCACCCCGGCACGCATGGCGAGATCGATGTCGCCAGCGCTGCCCACGCCTTGCAGCACCGCGTCGGCGCCTTCGTTGGCGAGCATGGCGACGGTGCGCAGCACGGCGAGGCCGGGCGTGTCGCTCAGGCGGCTGGCGGCGATGCCGGCCTTGGCGAGCAGGGCGACGACCTGATCCAGCGCTGCGGGCGTGGTGTCCGTCGAGGCGGAAAGGCCCAGGCGCGAAGCCTTGCTGTAGTCCAGGGCGAGGTCGATCAGTACCAGGTTGCGCAGGCCGTCTTCCCTGGCGCGCTGGCTGGCGAGGCGGCCGTCGGACAGGGCTATTACCGCGTCACCGACCCGAAGCAGGCCGCTACCGGCGCGTTGGGTGATCTCGATACCGGCGTCTTTCAGGCGCTGCACCAGCGGTTGGGCGACGCCCAGATCACCTTCCAGTGCACAAGCGGTGACGCTGGCGCAGCTGCTCAGGCTCGTCGGCTGCGGGCGCTCGGCGCCTTCGGCGTAGTCGTAGAAGCCCCGGCCGCTCTTGCGGCCGAGGCGGCCGGCGTCCACCAGTTCCTTCTGGATCAGCGAGGGCTGGAAGCGGAAGTCGCCGTAGTAGGCAGCGAACACCGAGCAGGTGACGGCGTAGTTGACGTCATGGCCGATCAGGTCGGTCAGCTCGAAGGCGCCCATGCGGAAGCCGCCGGCGTCACGCATCAGCGCATCCAGCGTGGCGCAGTCGGCGGCGCCCTCCTGCAGCAGGCGCAGGCTTTCGGCATAGAAGGGGCGCGCCACGCGATTGACGATGAAGCCCGGTGTGGATTTGGTGTGGACCGGCTTCTTGCCCCAGGCCAGCGAGGTGGCATACAGGCTGTCGGCCAGCGTCGGGTCGGTGGCGAGGCCGGAGACGACTTCCACCAGCGCCATCAGCGGCGCCGGGTTGAAGAAGTGCATGCCGACGACCTGCTGCGGGCGCTTGAGGCCGGCGGCAAGGCTGGTGATGGACAGCGACGAGGTGTTGCTGGCGAGGATGCAGTCTTCGGCGCACAGCGCTTCGAGCTGCTGGAACAGGCCGCGCTTGACCTCCAGGTTCTCGACGATGGCCTCGATCACCAGCTTCGAGTCGGCCAGCGCCTCGATGGCTTCCGCCGGTTGCAGGCGGGCGACGATGGCGGCGCGTTCCTCGGCGGTCACTTTGCCTTTCTCCACCAGGCGGCCGAGCTGGCGGTCGATGCCGTCGATGGCCTGGGCGGCGGCGCCTGGGCGGTTGTCGTAGAGCTTCACCGGGTGCCCGGCCTGCGCGGCGACCTGGGCGATGCCCGCGCCCATGGCGCCGGCACCGATCACTGCGACTTTTGCGTCTTTCGAAAGTGCGCTCATCGATCAGCGACCCTTGAAGCTGGGGGTGCGTTTTTCCATGAAGGCGGAAACGCCCTCGCGGTAGTCTTCGCTGCGGCCGGCCAGGCGCTGCAGGTCGCGCTCCAGTTCCAGTTGCTCGTCGAAACTGTTGTTCAGGCTGGCGTTGAGGCTGCGCTTGATCAGCGCCAGGCCGTAGGTCGGCTGGGTCGCCAGGTGGCGGGCGAGCTTGAGGGCCTCCTCGCGCAGGCTGGCGTCATCCACCACCTGGTAGATCAGGCCCCATTGCTCGGCCTGCTCGGCGGAGAGGCGATTGCCCAGCAGCGCGAGCGCCTTGGCGCGGGCCATGCCGACCAGGCGCGGCAACGTCCAGGTGCCGCCGGAATCGGGAATCAGACCGATCTTGCAGAAGGCCTGGATGAAGCTGGCCGAGCGCGCCGCCAGCACCAGGTCGCAGGCCAGCGGGATGTTCGCGCCGGCACCGGCGGCCACGCCGTTGACCGCGCAGATGACTGGCAGCGGCAGGTCGCGCAGGGTGCGGATCAGCGGGTTGTAGAACTGTTCGATGGACTGGCCGAGGTCAGGCGCTTCCGCGCCGGGAGCGACGTTGCGGTCGGACAGGTCCTGCCCTGCGCAGAAGCCGCGGCCTTCGCCGGTCAGCAGCAGGACGCGGGCTTCCGGGTTCTGCCGGACCTGCTTGAGCGCCTCGCGCACTTCGCCATGCATGGCGGCGTTGAAGCTGTTGAGTTGCTCCGGGCGGTTCAGGCTGAGGAGGGCGACGCCGTCCTCGATGGAAAACAGGATGTGCTCGAAGTTCATGGGCGGACTCGCTCCAGCAATGGGCAGGCTATGGCCGGTAAAAGGGGGGATTCAGCAGCCCTGGTAGGTGGGCTTGCGCTTTTCCTGGAAGGCACGGATGCCTTCGTCGCGGTCGGCAGTGCCGGCCAGCAGGGTGAAGGCGTGGCGTTCGAAGCGCAGGCCGCTGGCGAGGTCAGTGTCCTGCGCCTTGAGCAGCGCTTCCCTGGCCAGGCGCACGGCCAGCGGAGCCTTGGCGGCGATGCTGCGGGCGATCTGCAGGGCGCGCTCGACGGTGAATTCGGGTTGGGTGACTTCGCTGACCAGGCCGGCACGCTGGGCGTGGCGGGCGTCGATGGCTTCACCGGTGAGCACCATCTGCATCGCCAGAGGCTTGCCCACGGCGCGCAGCAGGCGTTGGGTGCCGCCGGCGCCGGGCATGATGCCGAGGTTGATTTCCGGCTGGCCGAAGCGCGCGTCTTCGCCGGCCACGAGTATGTCGGCGTGCATCGCCAGCTCGCAGCCGCCGCCCAGGGCGAAGCCGTTGACGGCGGCGATCAGCGGTTTGGAGAAGGTGGCGATGCGCTGCCAGTAGCCGACGCGCGGGTCATTGAGGATGCCGACCAGGTCGCGCTCGGCCATTTCCTTGATATCGGCGCCGGCGGCGAAGGCCTTGCGGCTGCCGGTCAGGACTACGGCGCGGGTTTCGCTGTCCTGCTCGGCGGCGTCGAGTTCGGCGGCCAGTTCGCCGAGCAGTTCGGTGTTCAGGGCATTGAGCGCTTCGGGGCGCTGCAGGGTGATCAGGCGAACGCCCGCTTCAGGCATCTGAACGTCAAGGGTGCGAGGCATGACATCGTCCTCAGGCTGCACGCACGGCTTCGTGGCCGGCTGTATTGGAATTATGGGAGGCAGGCGTTGCCCGTCTCCGGCCTTTCCGCAGTATAGGCCTAAAGCGATACGGAAAAACAACTACAAAAGTTGAATCGCGTGTCTAAAGTATTTCTGTCGATGCCACCGGATAGGTAGTTGAAGAAGCTGAAAACGCTCTTCAGTGCAGCGTAATTGCTGGTTTTGTGGGCATTTTTGCCGTCCTTGCGATATCGATGGGAAGTGATACGTCAGATTTAGATTGGAGGTACTTGCGTTGATGTGATACAAGATTTTCAAAAGAACAGATCGCTTTGTGCGGTGATGCCGAACGCTGGCAGCGCCGCAGGAGAACCCGATGCCCTGCTACAGCCTCGAAGGCGTGCGCCCGGTCGTTCATCCGACCGCTTATGTCCATCCCACCGCCGTGCTGATCGGCGACGTCATCGTCGGCCCCGGCTGTTATGTCGGCCCATTGGCGGCGCTGCGCGGCGACTTCGGACGGATCGTCCTCGAAGAAGGCGCGAACCTTCAGGACACCTGCGTCATGCACGGGTTCCCGGACAGCGACACCGTCGTTGAGCGCAACGGCCACATCGGTCATGGCGCGGTGTTGCACGGCTGCCGTATCGGCGAGGATGCCCTGGTGGGGATGAATGCCGTGGTGATGGATTATGCGCAGATCGGTTCACGCTCCATCGTTTCAGCCGCCGCCTTCGTCAAGGCCAAGTTCGATTGCCCGCCGCAAAGCCTGGTGATGGGCGCGCCGGCCAGCGTCAAGCGCAGCCTGAGCGACGAAGAGATCGCCTGGAAGCGCCGCGGCACCGAGGAATACCAGGCGCTGGCCAGGCGCTGCATCGAAAGCCTGGTGGAATGCCAGCCGCTGGCGGAAATAGAAGAAGCGCGTCCGCGCCTGGGTGATTCCGGTTTCCGGCCCAAGGCCGAGACAGGGGCAGGGGCAGGGAAGGGCGCATGAGTACTGGGGTTCGCTCCAATGGCCAGGCGGTGCGGCGGGCAGGTATAGTCGCCGCTCCTTCGACTGCGCAACATGCCATGACCGCTCTAGCACCGCTGAATCAGCTGATCAATCGCTTCCAGGAGCAGACGCCGATCCGCGCCAGCTCGCTGATCATCACCCTCTATGGCGATGCCATCGAACCCCATGGCGGCACCGTCTGGCTGGGCAGCCTGATCAATCTGCTGGAGCCGTTCGGCATCAACGAGCGGCTGATCCGCACCTCGATCTTCCGCCTGACCAAGGAAGACTGGCTGACCGCCGAGAAGGTCGGCCGGCGCAGCTACTACAGCCTGACCGGCACCGGCCGGCGGCGCTTCGAGAAGGCCTTCAAGCGCGTCTACAGCTCCAGCCTGCCGGCCTGGGACGGTTCCTGGACCCTGGTGATGCTCTCGCAGATCGCCGCCGACAAGCGCAAGCAGGTCCGCGAGGAGCTGGAATGGCAAGGCTTCGGCGCGCTCTCGCCGACCGTCATGGCCTGTCCGCGGGCCGACCGCAGCGACGTCATGGCGACCCTGCAGGACCTCGACGTGGCCGATGACTGCATCGTCTTCGAGACCCGTGCCCAGGACGTGCTGGCGTCCCGCGCCATGCGCATGCAGGTGCGCGAGAGCTGGAAGATCGACGAACTCGGTGAGCACTACAGCGAATTCATCCAGCTGTTCCGCCCGCTCTGGCAAGCGCTGCGCGAGCAGGACCAGCTGCGTCCGGAAGACTGCTTCCTGGCGCGCACCCTGTTGATCCACGAATACCGCCGGCTGCTCCTGCGTGACCCACAACTGCCCGACGAACTGCTGCCGGGGGATTGGGAAGGGCGCGCGGCGCGGCAGCTGTGCCGCAACATCTACCGACTGATCCACGCCAAGGCCGAGGACTGGCTGAACCGCAACCTGGAGACCGCCGACGGCCCGCTACCGGACGTCGGCGAGAGCTTCTACAAGCGCTTCGGCGGATTGAACTGACAGGAGTTGGCGTGAAAAATGCCTCTCGCTTTGCAACGCTGCGGTTGCAGGGCGGGGACAGCGCGGTGCGACCTTCCTTATAGAAGGCGGCCGCGAACGATGACGACAGGCCCTGGAGGCCGTCGCTGAATAACAACAAACAATGCGTGTGAGGCTTTGCAGGTCATGAATTCTTCATCGACATTGAGGGATGACGCTTTCGAGGCGTGGCTGGGACAGGTCAACCGGGCGTGCGGTCGTTTCGATGCGCGCACCCTCGGCCCCCAGTTCCATGGACGGTTGCGCGAATACCAGGGCGGTGCGATCAAGCTTTCCGTGGTCGACATGGCCCAGGTGCACCTGTACCGGACCAGCAAGGAAGTCGGCACCAGCGCCGGCGGGCACTATTACGCGGTGTTCCAGCTCGAAGGGCGCTCGCGCCTGGAACAGGGCGACAACCGCGTGGAACTGTCGCGCGGCGACATCAGCCTGATCGACGCCAGCCGGCCCAGCGACATGACCTACCTGGAGGAATCCCGGCAGCTCTCGCTGATCCTGCCGCGCCAGGTGATCGAGCGCGGGCTGCGCATGTCCGAAGTGACCTGCGCGTCGAAGATCCCGGCCAGCTCGCCGATCGCCGTGCTCGCCAACCGCCTGATCGTCGAGACCAGCCAGCAGGAAAGCCTCGGCATGCTGGAAAGCGAGGCGACCCTGGACGCCCTGGTGACGCTGCTGCGCCCTGCGCTGGCCAGCCAGGACGCCGAGCAGGACAACCACGAACGCATGTTCCGCAAGGCCACGGCCTTCATCGACCAGCACATCGGCGCCGAAGAGCTCTGCCCCGAGCTGATCGCCCGTGAAGTGGGCATCTCGGTGCGCGGCCTGTACCGCATGTTCGCCAAGAAGGGCCTGGTGGTGGCGCAGTACATCAAGAACCGCCGCCTGGACTTCTGTGCCGAGACTCTGCGCAACGCCCAGTTCGAGCAGAAGCTGTCGGCGCTCGGTTACGCGTGGGGCTTCTCCGATTCGAGCTACTTCTCCACGGCCTTCAAGGGCCGCTTCGGGGTGTCGCCGGGCGAGTACCGCAAGCGTTACGCGAATTGACTCGGGTGGTGGACGGCGATACCCGGCGGCCTTGTGCTGCCTATTGATGGGTATCGCTGCGCTCCACGCCATCCTACGTAAACGCCCGCTTGCACCACCGTCCCCCGACTGCCCCTTGTCGGATGGGTGGAGCGCAGCGATACCCATGCTGCCTGCCGCCGGCTCATACGCTAGCCGGTTTCGCCCCATGACCCTCGTCACCTGAGCGCCACCTTGGCACTCCCGCCAACACGTCTGGCACAGAGGAAAAGACCCTCCCCGACGCCGCTGGCAACAATCACCTTCGATGACGCGCGCCATCCGGCCGCAAGCTGTACTCGAAGGTGATTTCCCGATGTCCCGCAACAAGCTCCGATTCCGCGCCCTCGGCCTGCTGCTGGCCGGCGCGCTGCTGCAACCGGTCCTGGCGTTCGCCGGTGAATGCCCGGCCAGCGACGCCCAGCAGGGCGAAACGGTCTTCGCCCGCGACTGCTCGATCTGCCACACCGCCAAGGCCGACGGCCCCGGCATGATGGGTCCCAACCTGCATGGCGTGGTCGGCCGCATGGCCGGTTCGCTCGCCGGCTTCAGCTATTCCCAGGCGATGAAAGGCAAGGGTGCGGCCTGGTCGCGCGACAACCTCGATGCCTTCGTCAGCCAGCCCCAGGCCGCTGTGCCCGGAACCTACATGCCCTTCGCAGGCCTGGCCGACGCGGCCGAGCGGCGGGCGCTCACCTGCTGGCTGAGCCAGCAGCACTGATCAATCAGGAGAGACCATGAACGTCACACAGACCCTGCCTCAGGTCACTGCCTTCCTGGCACGCAAGCATGGCTGCTTCATCGACGGCGCCTGGGTGGTGCCCGAGGGCGCCCGCACCGACGTGCTGAACCCGGCCACCGGCGAGGCGATCTCCAGCGTCGCCGACATCGATACCGACCTGCTTGACCGCGCCGTGAAATCTGCCCAGGCGGCCTACAAATCCCGCGTCTGGGCCGACCTGCGCCCGGCCGACCGCGAGCGCATCCTGCTGCGCTTCGCCGACCTGGTGGAAGCCAATGGCGAGGAACTGGCCCAGCTGGAAACCCTCAGCCAGGGCAAGTCGATCAACATCTCGCGCATGCTGGATGTCGGCGCCACCGTCGAATTCATGCGCTACATGGCCGGCTGGGCGACCAAGATCGAAGGGCAGTCGCTGAACGTCTCCATCCCGCTGCCGCCCGGCGCCAAGTTCACCGCCTACACCCGCCGCGAGCCGCTGGGCGTGGTCGCCGGCATCGTGCCGTGGAACTTCCCGCTGATGATCGCCGTGTGGAAGCTGATCCCGGCGCTGGCCACCGGCAACAGCGTGGTGATCAAGCCCGCCTCGGAAACTCCGCTGACCGCTCTGCGCCTGGCCGAACTGGCCTTCGAGGCCGGTGTGCCGGCTGGCGTGTTCAACCTGGTGACCGGCGACGGCCCGCGCATCGGTGGCGGCCTGGCCAGCCACAAGCTGGTCAACAAGGTCTCCTTCACCGGTTCCACCGCAGTGGGTCGCAGCGTCGGCCTGGCCGCCGTGCAGAACATGACCCGCTTCGCCCTGGAGCTGGGCGGCAAGAACCCGATGATCGTCCTCGCCGACGCCAACATCGACAACGCCGTGCAAGGCGCGCTGCTGGGCGGCCTGCTGAACAACGGCCAGGTCTGCGCCGCGGCGTCGCGTTTCTACGTGCACCGCTCGCGTTACGACGAGTTCGTCGAGAAGCTGGCCGCCGCGGTCGCCGGCATGAGCCTGGGCGAGGGCATGGACCCGACTGCGCAGATCAACCCGCTGGTTTCCGCCAAGCAGCAGCGCAGCGTGCTCGACCACATCGCCCGTGCCGGCGAGCAGGGCGCGCGCATCGTCTGTGGTGGCGAGCAGGTTGGTGGAAGTGGTTTCTACGTGCAGCCCACCGTGCTGGCCGACGTGACCATGCAGATGGCCGTGGCCCGCGACGAAGTGTTCGGCCCGGTGCTGGCGGTCCTGCCGTTCGACGAGGACGAACAGGCCATCGCGATGGCCAACGACAGCGAATACGGCCTGGGCGCGAGCCTGTGGACCAACGACCTTTCGAAGGCGATGAACATGGTCCCGCGCATCGAGTCCGGCACCGTGTGGGTCAACGCCCATGTGCTGCTCGACCCGAGCATGCCCTTCGGCGGCGTCAAGCAGTCGGGCATGGGCCGCGAGTTCGGCCGCGCCGTGGTCGAGGCCTATACCGAGATCAAGTCGGTGTGCATCGCGCACTGATTGATAGTGAGAGCAACACCCTCGTTTAGCAGCGGGCCTTCGGGCCCGTTTTTTTTGCGCAGAACTTGGTAGGAGAACACCTGTAGGAGCGAGCTTGCTCGCGAACCGCCCAGCCGCAGCGGAGAGCGGCGTGTTGATCGGTAGGATGGGTGGAACGCAGCGATACCCATGCTGATGGCGCAGGGCATTGATGGGTATCGCTGCGCTCCACGCCATCCTACTCGGAGTGACATGGAGGGTAGGGCGCATAACCTGTAACAGGTTATCCGCCAGCTGCACGGCGGATAACGCTGGGGCGTTATGCGCCCTACGGAGTGAGCGACGGCCTTAGTGGGCCGGCAGGATCCGCCCACGGCATTCGCCGAAGCCGATGGAGGCATGGCCCTCGCGGCGGCAGCGGGCGCGCAGGATGATCTCGTCGCCGTCCTCGAGGAAACGCCGTTCCTCACCGTTGGCCAGCATTACCGGCTGCTTTCCACCAAAGGTCATTTCCAGCAGGCTGCCGAAGCTGTCCGGGGTTTCCCCGGAGAGGGTGCCGGAGCCGAACAGGTCGCCGGCCTGCAGACGGCAGCCGTTGACGCTGTGGTGCGCCACCATCTGCGCGACGGTCCAGTACATGTTCAGCGTGCTGCTCAGGGCGATGCGCTCCGGGGCCTGGTGTTCGCGGCGCATGCGCGCAGTGTGCAGCAGGACTTCCAGCTCTATATCCAGTGCGCCGCGCTGCTGGTCGCCTTCGTCGTAAAGGTACGGCAGCGGCTGCGGGTCGCCTTCCGGGCGGGCCGGCTGGGCGACGCGGAACGGTTCCAGCGCCTCGGCGGTGACCACCCAGGGTGACACCGTGGTGGCGAAGCTTTTCGACAGGAACGGCCCCAGCGGCTGGTATTCCCAGGCCTGCACGTCACGCGCGGACCAGTCGTTGAGCAGGCAGAAGCCGGCGATGTGGCCGGACGCGGCGTTGATCGGGATGGCCTTGCCCTGGTCATTGCCCTGGCCGATCCAGATGCCCAGCTCCAGTTCCAGGTCCATCCGCGCGCAGGGGCCGAACACCGGCACGTCGAGGCCGGCGGGCAGGGTCTGGCCGTTGGGGCGACGCACCTCGGTGCCTGACGGCACGATGGTCGAGGCACGGCCGTGGTAGCCGATGGGCACGTACTTGTAGTTGGGCAGCAGCGGGTTGTCCGGGCGGAACAGCTTGCCGACGTTCTGCGCGTGATGGATGCCGACGTAGAAGTCGGTGTAGTCGCCCACCTTGGCCGGCAGGTGCATGCGGCACGCAGCCTGCGGCTTGAGCAGCGCGGCGCCCAGGTGCTCCATGCGCTTCTGTTCGCCGCTGCCTTCGCTGAGCAGGTGGATCAGCGCGTCGCGCAGGGTGCGGCGCGCCGTGGGGCCTGCGGCGAAGAAGGCGTTCAGGCTGTCGCCGCTGGCCACTAGCGCGGCCTGGTGTGCGGCGCCATGGAACAGGCCGGCCTCGCAGGCGGTCTTCAGGTCGAAGATGTAGTCGCCAATGGCGACACCGCCACGGGGCGAGTCGCCCGGCGGGCTGAACACGCCCAGCGGCAGGTTCTGCAGGGGGAAGTCCGGGTGGCCGTTGGCCGATTCGATCCAGCTTTGTGCGTTGTGGGCGGCGCTCATGTTACTGCTCCTGGGAAGGGTCGAAGGTCTTCTGCATGCCGCTCCAGCAGCTGTCGTAGTCACGCTGCAGCTGCGGGCAGTCGAGGGCGAAGCGGCTGGGGCGCAGCACACGGCCGGTCTCGAACATGAAGGCCATGGTCTTGTCGATCTTGTGGGGTTTGAGGTCGGCGGCAATCGCCTGCACGGTGGTGGCGTTGTCCGGGCCGTGGGCGCTCATGCAGTTGTGCAGCGAGGCGCCGCCGGGGACGAAACCGTCGGCCTTGGCGTCGTACACGCCCTGGATCAGGCCCATGAATTCGTTCATCAGGTTGCGGTGGAACCACGGCGGACGGAAGGTGCTTTCGGCCACCATCCAGCGCGGCGGGAAGATCACGAAGTCCATGTTGGCCATGCCGTGGGTGTCGCTGGGCGAGGTCAGCACGGTGAAGATGGACGGGTCCGGGTGGTCGTAACTGATCGAGCCGATGGTGTTGAAGCGGCGCAGGTCAAACTTGTACGGCACGTTGTTGCCGTGCCAGGCGACCACGTCCAGCGGCGAGTGGTCGAGCTGGGTGGCCCAGAGTTCGCCGAGGAACTTCTGCACCAGTTGCACCGGGCCTTCCACGTCCTCGTAGTGCGCCACCGGGGCAAGGAAGTCGCGGGCGTTGGCCAGGCCATTGCTGCCGATGGGGCCGAGGTCGGGCAGGCGCAGCGCGGCGCCGTGGTTTTCCGCTACATAGCCGGCGGCCCCGGCTTCCAGCAGCTCGACGCGCAGACGCATGCCGCGGGGGATCACGGCGATCTCCAGCGGCTCCAGTTCCAGCACGCCCAGCTCGGTGAGCAGGCGCAGGCGGCCGGCCTGGGGCACGATCAGCAGCTCGCCATCGGCGTTGAAGAACACCCGGCGCATCGAGATGTTGGCGCGATAGGCGTACAGGCTGACGCCGCTGCAGGCCTCGGCTTCGGCGTTGGCGGCCATGCATAGCAGGCCGTCGACGAAGTCGGTAGGCTCCTCGGGCGTCGCGAAGCTGTTCCAGCGCAGGCGGTTGGGAGTGACCGGGCCGAGGGCGGTGCCGGTGATCTGCCGCTCCAAGCGCTCGAAGCGCGGGTGCGCGGCGGACGGCCGGATGCGGTACATCCAGGTACGCCGGGCCTCGCTGCGCGGGACGGTGAAGGCGGTGCCGGAGAACTGCTCGGCGTAGAGCCCCAGCGGCACCTGCTGCGGCGAATTCATGCCCACGGGCAGGGCGCCCGGCAGGGCCTCGCTGGCGAATTCGTTGCCGAACCCGGATTGGTAGGCAGGAGAGGCGGTCATGGTGGTTTCACTCTTGTTATCGTAATTGGATTACGATTAACGTAATTTCGTGACGGCGGGCCGTCAAGTCCGTCTGGGGGTTCCTTTAAGTTGAAGACCATGAACGACGCAGAAGACTCCGTCCCGACGAAGGGCGCCAAGGTGCAATCCGCCGAGGTGGGCACGCAGATTCTCAAGGCCCTGGCGGACCTTGCGCCGAGCACCTCGCTCAAGCACCTGGGCGAGTACCTGGACATGCCGGCAGCCAAGGTCCATCGCTACCTGCAGGCGTTGATCGCCAGCGGCTTCGCCGAGCAGGACCCGCTGACCAACCATTACGGCCTGGGACGCGAGGCGTTGTACGTCGGGCTGGCGGCGATCCGCCGGCTGGACGTGGTGAAGGTTGCGAGCCCGGTGCTGGCCGAGTTGCGCGATGTGCTGGGGCAGACCTGCTTCCTCGCCATCTGGGGCAGCCACGGGCCCACCGTGGTGCAGGTGGAGCCGGCCCAGGGCATGGTCACGCTGGTGACCCAGGTCGGCTCGGTGCTGCCGCTGCACGGATCGTCCACCGGGCTGGTGTTCGCGGCCTTCAAGGATGGGCTGGAGGAGGGCGCTGATTTGGCGGTGCTGGAAGGCATTCGCAGCGAAGGCCTGCATGCCATCCACGGCCTGCTGATGCCGGGGGTGAATGCGCTGTCGGTGCCGCTGTTCAAGACCGGCCGGGAACTGGCCGGGGTGATTACCGTGGTCGGTTCGCAGGCGAGCTTTGCCGCCGAAGCTCACGGCGACGCGGCGCGGACCCTGCTGGAGTTGGCGCGGGAGGTGAGTTTGCGGATGGGGGGGGAGGTTTGAAGTCGATCAGCCAGGGAGTCGAACTGTAGGAGCGGGCCATGCCCGCGATCGCGCGCATGGCGCGCTCCTGCAAGGTGCGCGCGGAGTTCGCTCACTCCCGCTCCATCCCCGCCCAATCCGTCCCGTTCACCAGCACATCGCCCAGCGCCTGCGCGGCACTGGAGAGCTTGTGCTCCGTCAGGCAGAACAGCCCCACCCGGCGCTCGATGCGCGGTTCGTCGAGCGCCACGCAACGCGCGCCCAGCTCCTCCATCTGCTGCCGGCACAGGCGCGGCACGGCGCTCACACCCAGCCCTTCGGCCACCATCCGGCCCACGGTCACCAACTGATGGCTTTCGAACGCCACCGGCAGTCGCCCCTGCAACCGGTCTTCCAGTAGCAGACGCACGGCTGACGGGCGTTGCAGGGTAATGAAATGGTCTTCCAGCAACTGCTCCCAGGTGATCCGGGATTCGTTCGCCAGCGCTGAATCCGCTGGCAGCACCGCGACGAAACGGTCGGTGTAGAAAGGCGTGAAGGTCAGCCCGTCGAGGCTGTCCGGCTCCAGGGCGATGCCCAGTTCCACCCGGTGGTTGCGCACCATCTCCAGCACCTGCTCGTTGATCACGTCGTGTACCGCCACGTTCACCTTCGGGTGGCGGTCGCGGAAGGTGCGCAGCACGGCGGGCAGCAGGTTGCCGGCAAAGGAGGGCATGGCGGCGATGGAGACCCTGCCCAGCTGCAGGGTGAAGTGCTGGTGCATCACTTCCTCGGCGTTGTCCCAGTCCGCCAGCAGGCGGCGTGCCAGGGGCAGCAGTGTTTCGCCCTCCGGCGTCAGCGCCACGCTGCGGGTGGTGCGCACCAGCAACTGGCCGCCCAGGGACTCTTCCAGGCTCTTGATCGCCAGGCTCAGTGCCGGCTGCGACAGGTGCAGGCGCTCACAGGCCTGGGCGAAGCTCAGGCTCTGGGCGACGGCGAGGAAGGCGCGCAGTTGCTTGACGGTCATATTGATAAGCAAATCGGATTAATTGATTGGAAAAACAAACTTAACAAATCAGTCGCCGCCGGTGAAGCTGCAGACGCTCTCTGACCACTGAGTCGGACATTCCAAATACAAGAGGCAGCAGCAACATGGCAGGACTCGACAAGCGTGTAGGCAGTTACGAGGAAGCCCTCGCCGGGCTCACCGACGACATGACGGTACTGGCGGGCGGATTCGGCATCTGCGGCATCCCGGAAAACCTCATCGCGCACATCCGCAAGCTGGGCGTGAAGGGCCTGACCGTGGTCTCCAACAACTGCGGCATCGACGGCTTCGGCCTCGGCGTGCTGCTGGAGGACCGCCAGATCCGCAAGATGATCGCGTCCTACGTTGGCGAGAACGCGCTGTTCGAGCAGCAGCTGCTGTCCGGTGAACTGGAGGTCGAACTGACCCCGCAGGGCACCCTGGCGGAAAAACTTCGTGCTGGCGGCGCCGGCATCCCGGCCTTCTTCACCGCCACCGGCTACGGCACCCCGGTCGCCGACGGCAAGGAAGTGCGCGAGTTCGACGGCCGCCACTACGTGATGGAGCGCGCCATTACCGGCGACTTCGCCATCGTCAAGGGCTGGAAGGCCGACCACTATGGCAACGTCATCTACCGCCACACCGCGCAGAACTTCAATCCGGTAGTCGCCACAGCAGGCCGCATCACGGTCGTCGAGGTGGAGGAGATCGTCGAGCCGGGTGAACTGGACCCGACCCAGATACACACCCCCGGCATCTACGTCGACCGCATCATCCAAGGCACCTTCGAGAAGCGCATCGAGAAGCGCACCGTTCGTTCCTGAGCCCACCGGACAAGAGAGACAAGAAGATGGCATTGACCCGCGAACAGATGGCTCAGCGCGTGGCGCGCGAGCTGCAGGACGGCTTCTACGTGAACCTGGGCATCGGCATCCCCACCCTGGTCGCCAACTACGTGCCCGAGGGCATGGAAGTGATGCTGCAATCGGAGAACGGCCTGCTCGGCATGGGCGCGTTCCCCACCGAAGACACGGTCGACGCCGACATGATCAACGCCGGCAAGCAGACCGTGACCGCCGTGAAGGGCGCGTCGATTTTCTCCTCTGCCGAATCCTTCGCGATGATCCGTGGCGGTCACGTCGACCTCACCGTGCTCGGTGCCTTCGAGGTGGACGTGCAGGGCAACATCGCCTCCTGGATGATCCCCGGCAAGCTGGTGAAGGGCATGGGCGGCGCCATGGACCTGGTGGCCGGCGCGGACAACATCATCGTGACCATGACCCACGCCTCCAAGGACGGCGAGTCCAAGCTGCTGGAGCGCTGCTCGCTGCCGCTGACCGGCGCGGGCTGCATCCGCAAGGTACTGACCGACCTGGCCTACCTGGAAATCGAGAACGGTGCCTTCATCCTGCGCGAGACCGCGCCGGGAGTGACTGTCGAAGAGATCGCCGAGAGGACCGCCGGCCGCCTCATCGTGCCGGACGATGTGAAGGAAATGACCTTCTGATCCCCTGTGTAGGAGCGGGCCATGCCCGCGATTCGCGCGCATGGCGCGCTCCTACAGGTAAAGCCAGCTTCGGAGTTCCCAGATGCAAGACGTAGTTATTGTCGCCGCCACCCGCACCGCCATCGGCGCCTTCCAGGGCAGCCTGGCGAACATTCCCGCCCATGAACTGGGCAGCCTGGTCATCCGCTCGCTGCTCGAACGCAGCGGCGTGAAGCCTGACCAGATCGACGAAGTCATCCTCGGCCAGGTGCTCACCGCCGGCGCCGGGCAGAACCCCGCGCGGCAGGCCGCCATAGGCGCCGGCCTGCCGGTTGAAGTGCCCTCGATGACCATCAACAAACTTTGTGGCTCGGGCCTGAAGGCGCTGTTCCTCGGCGTCCAGGCGATCCGTTGCGGCGACGCCGACGCCATCATTGCCGGCGGCCAGGAGAGCATGAGCCTCGCGCCCTACGTGCTGCCCAAGGCCCGTACCGGCCTGCGCATGGGCCACGCCGAGCTGCAGGACACCCTGCTGCGCGACGGCCTGATCGACGCCTTCAACGACTACCACATGGGCATCACCGCCGAGAACCTGGCCGAAAAGTTCGGTATCAGCCGCGAGGCGCAGGACGCCTTTGCCGCGCAGTCCCAGCTCAAAGCCGCCTCGGCCATCGAGGCCGGCCGCTTCAAGGACGAGATCACCCCGGTGCTGATTCCCCAGCGCAAGGGCGAGCCGCTGTCCTTCGACACCGATGAGCAGCCGCGCGCGGGCACTACCGCCGAATCCCTGGGCAAGCTCAAGCCTGCCTTCAAGAAGGACGGCACCGTCACCGCCGGCAACGCCTCCACCCTCAACGATGGCGCCGCCGCCGTGCTGCTGATGAGCGCCGAGCGCGCACGCAGTCTGAACCTCCCGGTTCTGGCGCGCATCCAAGCCTATGCGAGCAGCGGCGTCGACCCGTCGATCATGGGCATCGCCCCGGTGACCGCGACCCGCAGTTGCCTGGAAAAAGCCGGCTGGAGCCTCGATGACGTCGAGCTGATCGAGGCCAACGAAGCCTTCGCCGCGCAGGCCCTGTCGGTCGGCAAGGAGCTGGGTTGGAACGCCGAGAAGGTCAACGTCAATGGCGGCGCCGTCGCCCTTGGCCACCCCATCGGCGCCTCGGGCGCCCGTGTGCTGGTGACGCTGCTCCACGAAATGCTCCGCCGCGACGCGAAGAAGGGTCTGGCGACCCTGTGCATCGGCGGTGGTCAGGGCGTCGCCATGGCACTCGTGCGCGACTGAGGTCATCCGACCAACGATTGATTGGCGAGCGCCGGGCGGCATGTATCCATGTCGTACCGGTAGGCAGGATGGTGGGTGGGCACACCGACAGACGAACATCCTGCCGCGGTTTTCGGCGTCCCCCGGCGCCGGCAAACCCTTGCGTCACCGCTCGGCCCCACGCAGGCCGGGCGGTTTTTCATTCCAGGACGGGTATTGCCACAAGCCCCGTTCGACGATGAGCCATTACAAGAACAACGAGGTAGACCATTATGAATTCCCACGCCCAAACCCCCGGCACAGCCGTTCAGGACAGCCGCTCGGCGCGCTTCGCCATGGCCTGTTCCAACTGGGCCGAGCGCTGGTTCCCCGACTCCTGGGTCTTCGCCGCGCTCGCGGTGCTGATCGTCAGCGTGGCCGCACTGGCCATCGGCGCACCGGCCACCGAAACCGCCAAGGCCTTCGGTGACGGCTTCTGGAGCCTGATCCCCTTCACCATGCAGATGGCCTTCGTGGTGATCGGCGGCTACGTGGTCGCCAGCTCCGGCCCGGCGTCCAAACTCATCGACCTGTTCGCCCGCGTGCCGAAGAACGGCCGCTCGGCAGTCGCCTGGGTCGCGGTCATTTCCATGGTCGCTTCGCTGCTCAACTGGGGCCTGTCCCTGGTGTTCGGCGGCCTGCTGGTGCGCGCCCTGGCGCGTCGCGAAGACTTGAAGATGGACTACCGCGCCGCCGGCGCTGCCGCCTACCTGGGCCTGGGCGCCGTGTGGGCGCTGGGTCTGTCGTCCTCCGCCGCGCAGCTGCAGGCCAACCCGGCGAGCCTGCCGCCGTCGATCCTGGCGATCACCGGCGTCATTCCGTTCACCGAGACCATCTTCCTCTGGCAGTCCGGCGTGATGCTGCTGGCCCTGGTGCTGGTGTCGCTGGTCATCGCCTACATGACCGCACCCGGCGCGGCCAGCGCCCGTGACGCCAAGGCCTGCGGCGTGGACGTCAGTTTCACTCCGCCGAGTGCGCCGAAGGCGACCCGGCCGGGCGAATGGCTGGAGCACAGCCCGCTGCTGATCCTGATGCTGGTAACCCTGGCCGCCGGCTGGCTGGTCCATGAATTCAGCACGAAGCCGGCGATCACCGCGATCTCCGGGCTGAACACCTACAACCTGCTGTTCCTCATGGTTGGCGCGCTGCTGCACTGGCGTCCGCGCAACTTCCTCGATGCCGTGGCCCGCGCGGTGCCGACCACTACCGGGGTACTGATCCAGTTCCCGCTGTACGGTTCCATCGCGGCGATCCTGACCACTGTGAAGGGCGGCGACGGCTCCACCATCGCCCACCACATCTCCACCTTCTTCGTGCAGATCGCTTCCCACGACACCTATGCGCTGCTGATGGGTGTGTACTCGGCGGTGCTGGGCTTCTTCATCCCGTCCGGCGGTGGCAAGTGGATCATCGAGGCGCCTTATGTGATGCAGGTAGCCAACGAGCTGCAGTACCACCTGGGCTGGGCGGTGCAGATCTACAACGCCGCCGAAGCGCTGCCGAACCTGATCAACCCGTTCTACATGCTGCCGCTGCTCGGCGTGCTGGGCCTGAAAGCCCGCGACCTGATCGGCTTCAGCTTCGTCCAGTTGCTCGTCCACGTGCCCCTGGTGCTGTTCCTGCTCTGGGCACTGGGCACCACCCTGCAGTACCTGCCGCCGGTCCAGCCGTAACCACGCATTCGGCCCCGATGGCAAAAAGCCCGGATGTCGCGAGACATCCGGGCTTTTTTCTTCGGGAAGCGATCAGCCCCGGCTGACTTCCACGGCGCCGAGCGCACGCACGTCCAGGTGCTCGCCGCTGAGCTGCGCGGCGTCCTGGTCGAACACTTCGCGCAGCCAGTCGCTGACCGCCTGGAAGCGACCGATGCGGCCGGCGTCGCGGTGAGCGAGCAGCCAGATTTCCCGCACGACCACCGCGCCGGAGAGGCGTACCAGGCCTTCGCGCTCGCCGAGGAAGCACGGCAGCAACGCCATGCCCAGGCCGCTTTCGCAGGCGTGGATCAGCGTGGTCACACTGCTCGCGCGCAGGGCGAAGTTGGCATCCGGGACGAAGCGCCGCAGCCAGCACATCTCCGGGGTGTCATCGAGGTCTTCGCCGTAGCCCAGCCAGGGCTGCTGCGGCCATTGTTCAGGCGGCACCTGGGCGAAGGGCGTGGCGGCGTAGATGGCGAAACCGATGTCGGCGACCTTGCGCATCACCAGCGCGGCGTCCTCGGCCGGGCGCGCCAGGCGCAGGGCGAAGTCGGCCTCGCGGCGGGTGAAGGAGAGTGCGCGGTTCGCCGGGATCAGCTGCAGTTGCAGGTTGGGGTAGGTGCGCGCCAGTTGCGGCATGTGCTGCACCAGCCAGTGGCTGAAGAGGAAGTCCACCGCGGTGATGCGCACCGAACCGCTGATGGCGCTGGCCTCGTTGCGCGTCTCCAGCAGCATGCTCTGCACGTCACCGAGGATGCGTTCGGCATAGCCGAGAAAGGCCGTGCCGGCATCAGTGGCCTTGTAGCCCGCGTTGTCGCGGATGAACAGGCGGGTCTGCAGCGCGCTTTCCGCCGCCACCAGGCGCCGGCTCATGGTCGAGGGGTCGACGCCCAGCGCGCGGCCGGCGGCGCTCATGCTGCCGTGGCGGGCGAGGGCGAGGAGGATCGGGATGTCGTTCCAGTCGAAGTTCATGGCGATCTCCTCATGTGCCTCAGAACTGCACGTCGGCGGCAGGGAGGACCCGTGCGCGCTTGCCGAAGCTGCTGATGCTGCCCAGCACTGCGTTGTGGTGTGCAGTGATCTGCGCGGCGCTGAGCACGGCATTGTCGACGGTGGAGTGGGCATCGCCCACCAGCGTCACGGCGTAGCCCTGCGCCAGGGCGCGGCGGGTGGTGGTGTCGACGCAGTAGTCGCTCTGCAGGCCGCAGACCACCAGGTGATCGATGCCGCGCGCTTGCAGCAGGTCGGCGAGCTCGGTGCGCAGGAAGGAGTCCGGGGTGGTCTTGCGCACCTGGAGGTCCGCAGGGGCGGTGAGCAGTCGCGATTCCAGCTGCCAGCCGGCGCTGCCATACTGCAGGTCATCGTCCTCGTGCTGCACCAGCACCACCGGCACGCCGGCCCCACGCGCCGCTCGACTCAGACCATTGATGCGCTGCAGCACATTGTCGATGTCGAAACAGGCGCAGTCGCCGGTACACAGGTCGGACTGGACGTCGATGATCAGCAGGGCGGTGCTCATGGCGAGCGTATTCCTTTCAAGAGAATGGCGAAGGTCGAGTGGAGTCGGGAATGGTAGCCCGCCTGATGGCGTGGGCCAATGCCGGCAAGCGTTTGCTGCCAAAGCCGTATTTCCCTTTGCCGCGCCTTCGGCGATGGTGACGGCCATCAACCGGACCGGATGCCGATGAACAGCCTTCCCGCCAAGACCCTGACCCTCACCAACGGCCTGCGCGCCACCGTCATCCAGGCTCCCGGCGCCAGCCGCGCCGCCGCGCTGTTGCGGATCGCCCGTGGCAGCCACGACGAGCCGGAAGCCTTCCCCGGCCTCGCGCACTTCATCGAGCACCTGCTGTTTCTCTGTGGCGAGCGCTTCGTCGAGGGCGAGCGCCTGATGCCCTGGGTGCAGGCCCGTGGCGGGCGGCTCAATGCCAGCACCCGGGCCCGGCAGACGGACTACTTCTTCGAGGTACCGGCCGCCGATCTGGGGGACGGGTTGGCGCGGCTGGTGGACATGCTGGCGCGGCCGCTGCTGGACGAATCCGTGCAGGTCGCCGAACGCGAAGTGCTGGAAGCTGAATTTCTCGCCCGCGGCCGCGATCCCGATACCCTGATCGACGCCGCCCTGGCGTTGGCGGTGGCGCCGCAGCACCCGTTGGAGCGCTTCGTGGCCGGTCGCCGCGACAGCCTCAAGGTGGAAAACGCCGAGTTCCAGAAGGCGCTGCGTGACTTCATCCGCTCCTGTCAGGTGGGCGGGGCGCTGGAACTCTGGCTGCAGGGCCCGCAATCGCTGGAGGAGCTGGCGGCATTGGTCGAGCGCGAAGCCGCCGTATTCCCGTCCGGCGCGCTGGTCGAATCCGCCAGTGCCGAGTCCCTCCTGCCACTGGCCGGTCAGGAGCTGAAGCTGCGCCTGCCCGGTGCGCCACGACTGGTGCTGACGTTTGCCCTGGAGAGCGTGGCGGGTGAGGATGGTGCGTTGCTGGAGCAGTTGCAGGGCTGGCTGGCCGACGAGGCGCCCGGATCGCTGCTGGCCTGCCTGGGGCAGAACGGACTGGCCGATAGCGCCCGTGCGCGCCTGAGTCGTTTCGCCGGCGGCCAGGCGTTGTTGCGTTTCGATTTCGAACTCGCCGACGCCGCCACCGCCGATCTCGTCGAATCGGCCTTCCTCTCCTGGCTGGAGGCGCTGCGCAAATTGCCGGCGGATATCCTCGCCGCCGCTCCTGTCGATGAGCCCGCCGGCGCCCTGGAACAGCTCCAGCGCCGCGCGGGGAGCGCCAATCCCTCGGCATGGCTCGGCCAACTGGTAACACCGCGGATGATCCGCCTGCTGACCTGCGAGTCGGTGATCGGCGGATCGCTGACCTCGGCCGGCTTCACCCTCGATATCGCCCGCAGTCCGCAGCGCAGTGTCGAACCGCTGCGGGGCGAGCCGTGGTCCTTCACGCCGACGCAAGCGGCCAAGCAGGCCGAGCCCGCTGCCCTTTACCTGCGCTGGCGCTTCCCGCAGCCGCCAAGCCGGCCGGCATTCCTTTGCGCCCGCCAGGCACTGCGTCCGCTGGCTGGCGCAGCGCGGCACGAGGGCGCCAGCCTGCGCCTGGAGGCCATGGAAAGTGACTGGACACTGATGCTGTCGGGGGCGAAGAACCACCTTGCCGAGCTGGCAGAGTGCGCGATCCACGCGCTTCAGCATCCCGCTGCGGCTGTGCTGGGGCAGGGTGCGCGCCTGCACGCTGCCGAACGCCGTCGCCGCGAAGGGGAAATGCCGATCCGCCAGTTGCTCGATCTGCTGCCACAGACCCTGGCCGGAGACAGCGAAGCTTCGCCGGACTGGTCCGCCGCCCATTGGGATGACCTGACCCGCGGCATCGAGCTGCCGGACACCCTGGCCGGCTACTCGACCACCAGCGCGCTGCCGCCGCGCAGCGGCCCGGCCGGTCGGCATCGCCAGGTGCTGGGGCTGCCGGGCGAGGCGGCGCTGTTGCTGTTCTGCCCGTTGGCGTCGCGCTCGGCGGCGGACGAAGCCGCGTGGCGCTTGCTGGCCCGGGTGCTGGAGCCAGCCTTCTTCCACTGGCTGCGCGGTGAGCGGCAACTGGCGTATGCGCTGTACTGCGGTTTCCGCCAGGTGGGCATGCGCCGCGGCATCCTCTTTGCCGTGCAGTCGCCGCTGCTGTCGGCAGTTGAGCTGCAGGCCGAGGTCGACAGCTTCCTCTACCGCCAGGGCGAAGCCCTGCTGCGGATCGATCCGCAGCGTGTCGACAGCCTGCGTGCTCCGCTGGCCGCCGAACTGGCGCGCGCGCCGGGCGACTTCAGCGAGCGCCTGCAGCAGGACTGGAGCGACCAGTTGGCCGGTGTCGGGCCGTCGCACCGCGAGGCCATGGTCCAGGCGCTCGGCAACCTCTGCGCCACCGAGCTGCGCGCCGCGCATTCAGCGCTCAGCTCCGCCCAGGGCGGTCACTGGCTGCTGCTCAGCCACGCCTGATCCTCCTGCTTTCGATCCGGGGTGCCGTCCGCAAGGCGGTGCCGCGCCCGACTTTTGCCTTACGTCCGGTGGGCTGGTCCAAGGTAGCTGGCCGGCGGTCGCGACTACCCGCGACCATCGCCGCGCGCCCGAGGTAGCGGTGGTCGCAGAGCCTTGCGCAGTGCTCCCGCAGGACGCCTGCAAGGCCCGTGGAACCGGCGCCAAAGCAGCGTATGGCAAGGCCGAGAGCGTTTCGATAATCGCCTCCGACACGACTGAGCCGCAGTCGATCCCCCACCCGGAGAGCGCCATGAACAAGAACAAGATCGCCGTCCGCCGCCAGCTGCTGCCGCTGGCATTGTCCACCCTGGCCCTGTCTTCAGTGTCGAGCGGGGCCAGCGCCGACATCATGCTGTACGACAAGGACGACACGACCTTTTCCACCGACGGCTACTTCAACGCCTTCTATGTGAACAGCGACGTCGACCGCAACGGCGAAACCTACGACCGCCGCCAGTCGCGGGTGAAGATGGGCTTCCTGCCCAACTACATCGGCTTCAACTTCGGCAAGAAGATCGACGGCCTGACCCTCACCGGGCGCTCCTCGTTCTGGGTGACCATCAACGACAGCGAGCAGGACGGCACCGACACTGCCATCGATGTCCGCCAGTTCTACGGCAATGTCGCCGGCGACTGGGGCGAGGTGCTGATCGGCAAGGACTTCGGCCTGTTCTCGCGTTCCAACATCTTCCTCGACGAACTGCTCGCCGGCTTCGGCAACGCCAGCGATACCCTCGGCCTGGTGGATGGCAAGGGCGTGTCCTTCGGCAACATCGGCACCGGCTACCCGTACCCGTTCCCGACCTCGCAGATCACCTACCGCAACAACAACCTGGTGGAAGGCCTGCACATCGCGGTGGGCATCATGGACCCGATCGACACCAACCAGATCGACAAGGACGCCAGCGACGGCCTCGACGACAAGGCCTACCAGGACAATCCGCGCTACGAGAGCGAGATCAGCTATCAGTTCGACGTCGGCGGGGCGAAGATCTACAGCTGGGTCAACGGCGCCTACCAGACCTCGAAGAACACCAATGACGAAGTCGACAGCGTGACCTCGAAGGGCCTGGGCTATGGCATCCAGGCGAAGATGGGCGGCTTCTCGCTCACGGGGTCGGGCTTTACCGCCAAGGGCATCAACCCGTTCTTCACCAACAACGCGGGTGAAGCCGCGCTGCGTGAAGTGGACAGCCGCGGCGTGCTGTTGCAGGGCTCCTACAGCTGGGGCAAGAACCGTGTGGCGCTGTCCACCGGCGAGACCCGCGACGACGGCAACGGCCTGGGCAGCGCGGCGGATTACTCCACCCAGGGCATCGCCTACTTCCGCACCATCAATGACAACCTGAAGCTGGTGGCCGAGTACAACGTCTACGAGATCGACGGCCGCAAGGGCTCCACCGTCAGCGAAGACACCGACACCTTCGCGGTGGGCGCCGTCCTCAACTGGTAATCCCCCAACTCCTTTGGCTCCATTTCGGCGGGTCGGCACTGCGTGTCGCCCGCCTTTTTTCTTGCTCTCAAGGAAGGTTCGTGATGATCGGAATGTGGAGCGCGCACGCGCAGAGTTACTTGCTGGTTCTGTCCGTCGCCACGACCCTGGTGTTCGCCTTGCCCATCTTCCTGGTGCCGCTGTTGTGGGCGCGGGTGATGCAGTGGCAGTTACCGGAGCACACCGATCTGGCGGTGTATTTCGGGCGTTGCCTGGGGGCGTTCATTCTTATCGTCGAAGGGCTGATGCTGCGTGCCGCGCTGACCGGGGAGGCGCTGGTGACTACCTTCGAGGTTCTGGCGGCGGTGGCGGGGTTAATGCTGGTGGTGCACGTCTATGGCGCGCTGCGCAGGATTCAGCCGTGGACGGAGACGCTGGAGACGGGCTTCTATGCCGGAATGCTGTTGTTGACGTTGCTGTTCTGGCCGACTGCCTGACGCCCTACGAACTGACGGCATCGACCTGTAGGGGCGCCCCACGGGCGCGGTCGCGGGCATGGCCCGCTCCTACAAATATCCCGCTACTTTCGGATAGCCCCGCCACGACCCAAGTAGCATGGGGCGCGCTCCGGCTGCTTCGTAGAATGCCAACGTCGATATCCTGACTGGGCGTACGCCATGCACGAAACACAAGGAGTCGTTCGCGGCATGTCCAGCGCCCGCGACGTCGAGGCGGTTGCCCAGGACCTGGCGCGCCAACTGATCCACCCCAACCTCGGCTTCGTGCTGTTCTTCTGTTCCGCCGAATACGACCTGCCGGCGCTGGCCGCCGCGCTGGAGCAGTACTTCGGCGGCATCGACCTGGCCGGCTGCACCACCGCCGGGGAGATCACCCCGCAGGGCTATGGCCGTGGCTGCGTCACCGCCGTGGGCTTCGATTTGCGCAGCTTCGCCATCTCCTGCGCGCTGGTGGACGAGATGGAGCGCTTCAGCCTGATCGACGCGCAGCAGATGGTCGAGTCGCTGGTGGCGGACTGCCGCAGCGCCGGGCTGGCGCCGATCAAGGACCACAGCTTCGCCCTGACCCTGCTCGACGGCCTGTCCAGCCGTGAGGAAGTGGTGCTGGCCGCGCTCAGTGCTGCGCTGGGCGCCATTCCGCATTTCGGCGGCTCGGCCGGCGACGACAACCACCTGACCCACACCCACGTCTATTACCAGGGCCAGTTCCACACCGGCGCGGCGGTGGTGGTGCTGTTCAACACCTGGCTGGACTTCGAGGTGTTCACCACCCACCACGTGCTGCCTAGCGAGGAGAAACTGGTGGTCACCCGCGCCGACAGCGACAGCCGCCGCGTGCTGGAGCTCAACGCCGAGCCGGCCGCGCTGGAATTCGCCCGGCTGGTCGGGGTGCCGCTGGAGCAGCTGGATTTCTCGCTGTTCCCCGCGCATCCGCTGGCGGTGCGGGTACGCGAGCAGTACTACGTGCGCTCGATCCAGCAGGTCAACGACGACCTCAGCCTGACCTTCTACTGCGCGGTGGAGAACGGCATCGTCCTCACCGCCATGAGCACCGGCCCGCTGCTGCCCGGGCTGCAGGCGCAGTTCCAGCGTCTGCATGAGCGCCTCGGCCCGCCGCTGCTGACCATCGGCTGCGACTGTTTCCTGCGCCGGCTCGAGCTGGAGGTGGCTGGCGATACCGAGCCCACCGCCGAGTTTCTGCGCAGCCAGCAGGTGATCGGCTTCAACACCTACGGGGAACAATTCAATGGCATGCATATCAACCAGACCTTCACCGGTGTCGCCATTGGCCGTCCTCGGGGCAACGCCGGACGCTGAGCTGCGCGCGCGCATCGCCGAGCTGGAGCGCGACAACCACAAGCTGCAGCGGATCAATGCGGCACTGATCGAGCGCGTCGAATCGGCCACCTCGCGCGGCGACAACGCCTATGGCGCCTTCCAGCACTCGGTCGTGCTGGCCGAGCAGGTTCGCGAGCGCACCGATGCGCTGAGCGAGGCGATGGTCGAGCTGAAGTCCAGCAACCAGCTGCTCAGCGACGCCCGCCTGCGCGCCGAGACTGCGCACCAGTACCTGCTCGATGCCATCGAGAGCATCTCCGATGCCTTCGTGCTGTTCGACCCGCAGCAGCGCATCGTCCTCTATAACGAAAGGTTCCGGGCCTTCTGGGCGCAGACCCGCGCCCGCGTTGGCGCGGGAACGCGGCTCGCCGAGGTGCGCCGGCTGGCGCAGAGCAGCGGGCTGATCGTCGAGGAGCAACGCAGCAGCGATGACGAGCACACCCTTTATCGCCTGCGCAACGACCGCTGGGTGCGGGTCACCGAGCGACCGACCCGCGACGGCGGGCTGGTGGTGCTCTACAGCGATATCACCGAGATCAAGCAGAACGAGATGGCCCGCCGCGAACAGGCGGTGGCGCAGAAGTCGCATTTGCTGCAACGCGCCGTCGACAACCTGTCCCAGGGCGTGGCCATGGTCGGCGCCGATGGCGCACTGGAGTTGTGGAACCGGCGCTTCCTGGAGCTTTGCGGGCTGGCGCCGATCGAGGCGCACCGGCCCTTCGCCGAGGTCATGGCCGACAGCGAGCTGCCGCTGCTGACGCCGCGCAGCCGGCCGCGCAAGGGCGAGGTGGAAGGGGTGATCGAGCAGCGCCTGTTCGACGGACGCATGCTGGAAATCCGCACCCACGCGCTGCCCACCGGGGGGTTCGTCAACACCTTCACCGACATCACCGAGCGCTACCGCCACGCCGAGGCGCTGCGTGAAAGCGAACGCTGGATTCGCCTGATCACCGACCAGGTCCCGGCGCTGATCGCCTACCTCACCGCCGATCTGGATTACGACTTCACCAACAAGGTCTACGAGGAATGGTACCGCTGGCCCAGCGGCTCGATGCTCGGGCGCAACCTGCGCGAGGTACACAGCGCCGAGCACTGCCAGCGCCTGGAACCGTACTTCGAGCGCGCGCTGTCGGGCGAGAGCGTCACCTTCGAGATCGCCGAAACCAACCTCGCCGGGCAGGAACGCTACATGCAGCGCTCCTACGTGCCCAACCGCCAGGCCGACGGCACCGTGACTGGCCTGTTCGTGCTGATCCGCGACATCACCGAGCGCCGCCGCACCGCGGAGGCGCTGCACCAGGCCTACCAGAACCTGGAGCAGCGGGTACGCGAACGCACGGCTGAGCTGACCAGCCTGAATGACCAGCTCAAGCGCGAGATCGACGAGCGCAGCCAGGTCGAAGGACGCCTGCGAGAAGCCAAGCGTGAGGCGGAGCAAGCGAACCTGTCGAAGACCAAGTTCCTCGCCGCCGTCAGCCACGACCTGCTGCAACCGCTGAACGCCGCGCGGCTGTTCACCAGTGCGCTGCAGGAGCGCAGCGGCGAAGTGCTGGTGCGCAACATCAGCCAGTCGCTGGAGGACGTGGAGACGCTGCTCGGCACCCTGGTGGACATCTCCAAGCTGGATGCCGGGGTGATCAAGCCGGATATCGCCTCATTCGATGTCAGCGAGCTGCTCGGCAACCTCGCCGCCGAGTACCGCCAGGTGGCCGCCAGCGAAGGCCTGGCGCTGGACTTCGTACCCTGTGGCGCGCAGGTGCGCAGCGATATCCAGCTGCTGGCGCGAATCCTGCGCAACCTGCTGACCAATGCCATCCGCTACACGCCTTCGGGTCGCGTGCTGCTGGGCTGCCGGCGGCGCCGGCACAGCCTGTGGATCGAGGTCTGGGACACCGGCGTGGGCATCGCTGCCGACAAGCTCGGCGAGATATTCCAGGAGTTCAAGCGCGGCGATGTGCAGCGTTTCCACCAGGACCGCGGGCTGGGTCTGGGCCTGGCCATCGTCGAGAAGATCGCGCGCATGCTTGGCCATCGCATCTACGTGGAATCGGTGCCCGGCAAGGGCTCGCGCTTCGCCATCGAAATCCCGCTGGCGCGCCGCGTGGCCCGCAGCGCGCCGGAACCGGAGCGCACCGCTGACGACCTGGTAGAGCGCTTGCGCGGCTCCCGCGTGTGGGTGCTGGATAACGACGCCTCGATCTGCGCCGGCATGCGCACGCTGCTGGAAACCTGGGGCTGCCGGGTGGTGACGGCGCTGTCAGAGGAGGACCTGGCGCGGCAGGTGGACAACTTCCACGCCGAGTCGGACCTGCTGATCGTCGATTACCACCTCGACGATGGGTTGAACGGGGTCGACGCGGTGGCCTCGATCAACGCACGCCGCGGCACGCCGCTACCGGCGCTGATGATCACCGCCAACTACAGCAACGAGCTGAAACAGCAGGTCCGCGAGCTGGGGCACACGCTGATGCACAAGCCGGTGCGGCCGATGAAGCTGAAGACGGCGCTGTGCCATTTGATCGATAGCGCTCGCTGAACAGGCCTCGCGTGTTGTTTCGCATCGAGCCCATCACCCCGCGTTCAGGATGAACTCTGCGCAGGATGGGTATCGCTGCGCCCCACACCATCCTACTGGTGCGCTCCCGGATGCCTCCGTAGGGTGGAAAACGTTCGACGTTATCCGCCGTTTGGCCGTGGTTTCATCGTGTTCCGGTATCAAGCTGGGCGCGCGGCGAGCAGAGATGAAGCAGCGTACAACCGCGAACGGTTGTACGCCCTGCGGATCAGGCGCGCTGGGCGACGGGGGCTCGTACCTTGGCCAGCAGGATCAGGGCGATCCCGCCCAGCACCGCCAGCGACACCAGCGCCAGCCGCAGGCTGATCGCCTCGCCCAGCAGCGCGGCGCCGGAGAGTGCCGCGAGAATCGGCACGCTCAGTTGCACCGAAGCGCCCTGGATGGCCGACAGGCCCGGCAGCGCGCTGTACCAGATGGCATAGCCGATCCCCGAGGCCACCGCGCCGGACAGCACGGCGTAAACGACGCCCAGCGTATCCACCCGCAGATCGGCGTGGAAGAACACCGCCAGCACCGCCGCAAAGCTAATGGCGCGCACGAAGTTGCCCGTCGTGATCGCCAGCGGATCGCTGCCCTTGCGCCCGAGCAGCGAGTACAGCCCCCAGGCCACGCCGGACAGCAACATCAGCAGCGCACCCGCCAGCGGCGGCGCGCTGGCGCTGGGCAGAAACTGGGCCAGCAGGCCGCCGAGGGCCAGCAGGAAACCCGCCAGCGCCTGCCCGCGCAGGCTTTCACCACGCAACAGGCCGACCAGGATCATGGTCACCTGCACCGCGCCGAACAGCAGCAGCGCGCCGGTGCCGGCATCCAGTTGCACATAGGCGTAGGAGAAAGCCGCGGCGTAGACGAACAGCGCCGCCGCCGCGCGCCAGTTGCCGCCGTCGCTGGCGGCGCGATGGCGCAGTTTCAGCAGCAGAGCAAGCATCAGCGCGCCCGAGAAGATGCGGATGCCGGTGAAGCTCACCGCGTCGATGCTGGTGGCCTTGAGGGCCAGTCGGCAGAGGATGGAGTTGCCGGCGAAGGCGATCATCGCCAGGCCGGTGAGGCTCAGGGTGCGGGTGGAGGGCATCGAGTGGTTCCCGGTAGCGGTCGCAACGGCACGTTATGAATCAGCGGCGCCTCGTTTCAGCGACGCAGGTAGGCGGCGAAGTCGATATCGCCCGCGCAGAGGATGGCCTGCACGCGGTTGTGTACCTTCAGCTTGCGCAGGATGGCGGAGACGTGGGCCTTCACCGTGGTTTCGGCGATCTCCAGGTTGTAGGCGATCTGCTTGTTGGATTCGCCCTTGGTCATCCGCTCCAGCACCAGCAGCTGCTTGCGGGTCAGCGCCTGCAGCAGTTCCGGCGGGATGCTGTGGTCTTCCTGGCCACTGCGGCGCGGCGAGGATTTCTGCGTGCGGATGATGTCCGACGGCAGGTAGACGTTGCCGTTGAGAATCTGCTCGATGGCCTCGGTCATCTGTACGCGCGGCGACGACTTGGTGATGAAGCCCACGGCGCCGTAGGTGATGGCCTGCAGCACGACCTGCTTGTCCTGCTCGGCGGAGACGATCACCACCGGGATGGTCGGCGCCTCGTTGCGCAGGCTCATGAGGCCGTTGAGGCCATGCATGCCGGGCATGTTCAGGTCGAGCAGGATCAGGTCGAGATCGTCGTGTTCCTGGGTCAGGCCCAGGGCGCTGTCGAGGTCGGCGGTTTCCATTACTTCGCTGCCGGGGAAGCCGTCGGCGATGACGTTGTGGATGGCTTCGCGGAACAGCGGGTGATCGTCGGCGATCAGGATCTTGTACATGGCCTGCACCTCGTTGTTGTCGTTATGGGCGGTGATCGCAAGTTACTTCAGGGGTTGCGGTTGCGCATCCTGCAGGGGCAGTCCTGCCTGTTCCCAGGCATCGATTCCATCACGGTACCAGTAGAGGCTGGCATAGCCCAGCGCATGTGCGCGGCGGATGGCATTCCAGCTCATCCAGCAGTCGGAACGGCAGTAGAACACCAGCGGGCGCCTGGCATCGCCGTCGGTGAGGCGGGCGAGATTCTGCTCCAGGTAGGCTTGCCACTGCGGTTCCAGGGTGCCGGTGCCGACGTTGGCCAGCCACAGGCTGCCGGGCAGGTTGCGGTGCTTTTCGTCATCGACGAACTGGCCGTTGAGGAAGGTACGGCGGTAGACGTCCACCAGCCGGGTCTGCGGCTCGCGCTTGAGCAGCGTCTGCAGGGCAGGGGTGTCGAGGGTGGTGGCGTGGTCGGCGGAGGGCGGAGTCGGGCTGCGGTACTGGGCCTGTCGGTAGCCGTCGGCGGAAAACAGCGGCGCGTCCTCGGCCTGCGCGGTCGGCAGCGCGAGGGTCAGGCTGAGCAGGCACGCGGCGAGGCCGCCGCTCATGTGGCCGGGCAGGGCAGGAGCAAGGCGAGGCATGGCGGTATCTCTGTTCGTTCTTCTTGTACTGGCCATTAGATGCCGGCGCTGCAGCTTTGGAAATTCGACGTCCGGAGGGGCGAACCGGTACCAAAGTAGTAGGTTTCACCCCTTGCGCAGGGCAGCGTGCTGCGGGTTGAAGGTCAGCACAGCAAGCCCGGCGAAGAGCAGCGTCAGCCCCAGGCAGACGCCCGCCGCCAGCAGGTTGAAGCGCTCGTAGAGGGCAAAGCGCACCAGCTCCACCGCGTGGCTGAACGGGTTCAGCGCGCACAGCCAGTACAGCCACTGGCTGGCCTCGCGCATCTTCCACAGCGGGTAGAGCGCGGAAGAGAGGAAGAACAGCGGGAAGATGACGAAATTCATCACCCCGGCGAAGTTCTCCAGCTGGCGGATGCCGTTGGACAGCAGCAAGCCCAGCGCGCCCAGCAGCAGGGCTGCCAGCAGCAGCGACGGTAGCGCCGCCACCAGCCCCATGGGCGGCGGCTGTACGCCATACAGCCAGGCAATCAGCAGGAAGGCATAGACCTGCAGCAATGACACCAGCGCGGTGGCCAGCAGCTTGCTTGCGAGCAGGAAGGCGCGCGGCAGCGGGCTGGTCAGCAGCACGCGCATGCTGCCCATCTCGCGGTCGTAGACCATCGACAGCGAGCCCTGCATGCCGTTGAACAGCAGGATCATGCAGCACAGCCCCGGCACTATGTAGGTCTCGTAGGTGACGTAGGTGTCGTACGGCTCGATGATCGAGATGCCCAGCGCGGCGCGGAAACCGGCGGCGAACACCAGCAGCCAGAGCAGCGGCCGCACCAGCGCGCTGAGGAAGCGCGAGCGCTGCAGGACGAAGCGCAGCCATTCGCGCATGACGATGCCGCACAGGCACTGCCAGTAGGCGGCGGGGCCGAAGCGCGGGTTTTCCAGGGCGCTCATGCGCAGGCCTCCAGGCGGGTCAGGCGGTCGAAGGTGCGCTCCAGGTTGCCGGCGTCCGGTGCGCAGATGTCCCGCGCCTCGCCACGGGCGACCAGGCGCCCGCGGTCGAGCACCAACAGCGCATCCTCGTCACGCACTTCATCCAGCAGGTGGGTGGTCCAGAGCACCGCCAGACCGTCCTCGCGGCACAGCCGGCGCACATGGTTGTTGAGCGCCTGGCGTGCTGCCGGGTCGAGGCCGACGCTGGCTTCGTCGAGCAGCAGCAGGCGCGGGCGATGCAGCAGGGCGCGGGCGATCTCCACCCGGCGGCGGTGCCCGCCATTGAGCGCACGGACCTTGTCGCGGCGGCGCTCGAGCAACTGCTGGCGGGCCAGTTCGGCGTCGATCCGCTCGTTCGCCACGCTGCGTGGCAGGCCGTGCAGGGCTGCGTGGTAGCGCAGGTTCTGCTCCACGCTCAGGTCCAGGTCCAGGGTGCTCTGCTGGAACACCACGCCCAGCTTCCGCAGGGCCAGGCGCGGCTGGCGGCGCAGGCTGCAGCCGAGCACGTCGATCTCGCCCTGCTGCAGGTCGTAGAGGCGGGTGAGCAGGGCGACCAGAGTGGACTTGCCGGCGCCGTTGGGGCCGAGCAGGGCGGTGAAGCGCCCTGCGGGCAGCTCGAACTCCAGGCCGTCGAGGGCACGGCGTGGACCGTAGGAGAAGCCGAGATCGCGGACCGCCAGCGCATTCGTGGCAGGTGCACTCATACTGGCTGCGTTCATGGCGTCACCACCACGCCCCACGGGTAGCGGCCGACCTTGATCGATTTGGTGACCTTGCGCGAGGCGACATCGATCACCGACACGTCGCCGCTGACACCATTGGTGGCGAGCAGGGTCTTCTCGTCCGGGGTGAACGCGAGGTGCCAGACACGGCGGCCCACCAGCAGGTAGTCGAGTACCTCGAAAGTCTTCGCATCCACTACCGCCACATGGTTGGCCGGGCCGAGGGCGACGAAGGCCAGCTTGCCGTCGCTGGTCAGTTGCACGCCTACCGGCTGCACCTTGTCGGGGTGTACTCCCTGGATGGCGAAGCGCAGGGTCTTGAGAATCTTGCGGCTGGCGGTGTCGACCACGCTGACGGTGCCACCGATTTCCGCCGAGACCCAGACCTGCGAGCCGTCGTGGGTGAACTCGGCGTGGCGCGGGCGCTGGTCCACCAGGGTGCTGTCCACCAGCTTCTGGGTCGAAGTGTCGATCCAGTGCAGCATGTTGGTGGTTTCGCTGGTGTTGACCGCCCACTGGCCGTCCGGGCTCACCGCCATGCCCTCGGGCTCGACGCCGACGTCGATCTGCCCGAGCACCTGGGCGGTCTGGGTGTCGACCACCGTGACCAGTGCATCGTCCTCGTTGGAGACGTACAGCCAGCGGTCATTGGGGTGCAGGGCGAACTGCTCGGGGTCGGCGCCCGAGGGCAGCTGCCTGATGATCTTGCGGGTGGCGAGATCGAGCACCTGCACGGTGTCCGAGTCGCTCGCGCAGATGTACAGCAGCTTGTTGTCGTGGGACAGCGCCAACCCGCGTGGGCGCTTGCCGGTGTCGATGGTGCCGGTGACGCTCATGCTGTCCAGGTCGATGACGCTCAGGTTGTTGTCCTTCTCGTTGGACACGTAGGCGGTGACGGCGAAGGCCGGCGGCACCAGTCCGAGGGCGAAGCTCAGGCAGGAGAGGGCAAGCAGGCGGGGCATGGGCAGGGTCCTCATGGGAGTTCTTCTTATGGATTGACTTCGGCGAGGCGGCACTGGCTTTCCGGTGCATCGAGGCCGAGGCTGTCGAGTTCGCTGGCGGGGTGCAGGAAGCCTTCCTGCGGCGAGGTGCTGACCAGCGCGCGCGGCTGCACCAGCGGGATGGGCTGGCGCAGCTGGCCGTCCCAGGGGCGGAAGCCGAGCTTGTAGCCCTTGAAGCCGTCCAGCGGCAGGTCGGGGGACAGCGACAGCTTGCGGATCGCCATCGGGTCGGCGTCCCGCAGCCGTGTCACGGCGCTGGCGATGCTGCGCACGGCGATCCAGGCGGCGAAGTCGCGATCGTTCATCCAGCGTCCGGCATGTTCCTCGAACCGCTTCTGCAACTGCGCGGCGCCGTAGGTTTCCACGGTCTTGTGCCAGCCGGTGGCGACCAGCCCCTGGGTACCTGCCACCGGGCGCGGCAGCCAGGTGTTGTAGGGCACGTATTCGCCGAAGTCGCCGTGCTCGTCGGCCACCAGCACGGCGTCGTAGTCCTCGCTGGACTGAGTGAACAGGGCCATGTCGGCCTGGGCGCTGCGACGCTGGTCGTTGTCGAAGGTGAAGGGCTTTTCCTCGACGATCTTCGCGCCGAAGCGCTTGGCCGAACGGCGCAGGGCGGTGGCGTACAAGGCGTCTTCCGGACGTTGGCCGACGATCAGCAGCCAGCGCGTCCACTTGCGCAGCACCAGGAACTGGGTGAGGGCATCGGTCAGCATCAACCGGCTGGGCAGGGTGTGCAGCACGTTCACCGCGCACTGGCTGGCGCGCAGCTCGTCATCGGCGGCGCCGGCGTTGAACAGCAGGCTGTCCGGCAGCGCGGCGGCCAGTTGGCGCAGGGTGTCGGCGGGAGCGTTGACCACGAACAGGCGCAAGCCGGCATCGTGCAGACGCTTGGCCTCGGTGAGCAGTTTTTCCGGGGTGTCGGTGCTGGCGGCTTGCAGGCTGTAGCGGTGCTTGAGGAAGCGCCCGGTGCTGTTGCTGTCGGTGATTGCCAGCTCCGCGCCGCGCAGGCCTGCGTCGGTAGGTTCCGGGATGACGTTGGACAGCAGCGGGCCGGGGTCGGGTGTGTAGCCCAGGTAGCCGATGCGGACTTCCAGCGCGGGAGCTTCTTCGGCGCGGGCGTCGAGACCGAAGGCAGCGGCGCACGCAACAGCCAGCAGATAGGCCACGCCGTGCAGGACGAACTGGCGCATGGGACGACTCCTTTCTGGTTCTTGTGCGGCCAGCATAGGAAGCGTCAGGGGTGCAGAAAATATGCAGAAAGTACCGGTTGGGGCAGTACCAAGGTAGTAGGTTGCGCGCCGCGCCCGCGTCCTAGGATGGCGCTACAAGAACCAGAAGAGGAGCGTCGCCATGCGTATCGCCGTCACTCTCGTCCTGCCGATCCTGCTGATGCTCAGCCTGTTCGGCTTCGACTTCCTCTACACCCGCAACGGCTACCTGCCGGCGGCGGAACTGCGTGCGCCCATGGCCCCGGTGGGTTGCGTCACGACCTGTCGCGGCGCGCCCTAGGTCTCCGCCTTCAGCGCTTGTAGAGGATCACCGCCGCGCGTAGCTTGCTGCGGCCGAAGCGGCTCATCTGCTCGAACTCCGCGTGGCTCACCGGGATGTGCTGGCAGTCCAGCGGTTCGCGGTGCTGGCTGTGGTCGACATCGGGGTCGTGCAGGTAGATGAAGTCCTCGTCACAGTCGGTGACCACCACCCAGTGCGGCGCCTTGGAGCGGGTCAGCCGGTAGCTGCTGATCAGCACCAGCGGCTGGCCGCCGGCCTCCAGCGCGCCCTCTATATCCAGCTGGCTGACCAGCAGTTGCTCGACGTCGCTTTGCGCCAGCTCGGCGCTGAAGTCCTCATGGACCAGGCGCATTACCTCGCGCTTTTCTTCGCTGCGCACGCCATCGAGGAACAGCGGGCCGTCTTCCGACAGCAACAGGCGCACGCGGAAGCCCCGGCGCAGCGCCGCCAGCGCCAGCCCTTGCGGGCTGCAGCCGCCGTGGCCGGCGGTCATGTAGATGGTGGTCGCCTCGCGCCACAGGCGCAGCTCCTCGCGGCGCTCCAGGCGGCGCTTGGGCTCCAGTGCGCCCATGGCCATCAGCAGCGCCGAGGGGCCGCAGGTGAACTCGGTGGTCTGCCGGTAGTAAGGCACGTGGCGGTGGGTGCGCTCGTTGATGTGGCGGATGCGCTTCTCGAAGCGCAGGGCTTCGCTATGGTCTTCGTAGTAGTCGCGCACCGTGGCGAACGGGCGGTAGCCGTTGCGCTCGTAGAGGGCGATGGCGCCACGGTTGTCGGGGCGCACTTCCAGGCGCAGGTAGGCGCAGTCGTTCTCCAGCGCCTCGGCCTCGGCGCGGTCCAGCAGCTTCTGGCCCAGGCCGATGCCGCGGGCGCGTTCGTCCACGGCAATGGAATACAGGCGCGCCAGCGAGGTGCCCTGGTGGAACAGCACCAGAGCGTATCCCAGCAACTGGCCTTCGGATTCGGCGACGGTCAGGCTGGCGTGGGCGCGGGTGATCATCCACTGGAAGTTGCGGCGGGACAGGCGGTCGTGTTCGAAACAGCGGTTTTCCATCTCGACCAGGGCTTGCAGGTCGTCGGCTGAAGCGGCGCGGAACTGGAGTTTCATAGGGTAAGCATTCGTTAATCGGTGAGGGCGCACCTTGTTCGGTGCTGGCTGCGAACGGGCGTTGCGTCGTGCGGTCGAAGCTCAACCAGTATTGTCCCAGGGGCAGGGCGCGGCAAGCGCGCCAGCCAGCTTCGGAGGTGTCGTGAGCAAGCTGTTCATCATCGTGGAACGCAAGGAAGACTGGGCCTCCTACTATCCCAGCGAAGACGTGGTCAGCGCCCAGGAGTACCTGGAGATGCCCATCGACGACGACAACGGCAAGCGCGTGCAGGTAATCAACCTGTGCCGCAACTACAAGTACCTGGGCCACGGCTATTACTGCTCGCTGCTGGCCGAAGCGCGCGGGCACAAGGTGATCCCGTCGGTGCGCAGCATCAGCGAGCTGGCGAAGAAATCGCTCTACAGCCTGGCGCTGGAAGACCTGGAGAAGACCCTCGACAAGGCGCTGGCCGACCACCCCTACGGCAGCACCGATGGCTTCACCCTGACGCTGTACTTCGGTCGCACCGACATCGAGCCGCTGCAGGACCTGGCGCGCCAGCTGTTCGAGGCGCTGCCGTGCCCGATGCTGCTGGTGGAGTTCCGCAAGAACCGGGGCTGGCATATCGAGGGCGTGAAGCCGGGGAACATCCACAAGCTGCGCGAGGACCAGGAGGAACAGTTCGCCAACGCGCTGGACGGCTTCAGCCGGCAGATCTGGCGCAAGCCGCGTTCGCGCAAGCAGTACCGCTACGACCTGGCGATCCTGCATGATCCGGTAGAAGCCTTCCCCCCGTCTGACCGCAAGGCGCTGAAGAACTTCATCCGCATCGGCCGCAGCCTGGGCATCGACGTCGAACTGATCGAAAAGAAGGACTACTCGCGCCTGGCGGAGTACGACGCCCTGCTGATCCGCGAGACCACCAGCGTCAGCGACCACACCTACCGCTTCGCCAAGAAGGCCGAGAGCGAGGGCATGGTGGTGATGGACGATCCGGTGTCGATCCTGCGCTGCACCAACAAGGTTTACCTCGCCGACCTGTTGCGCAGCCACAAGCTGGGCATGCCGGCCACCGAAATCCTCTACAAGGACAACCCGCAGGAACTGGAGAAGGTCGGCGAACGCCTGGGCTTCCCGCTGGTGCTGAAGATTCCCGACGGCAGCTTCTCCCGCGGCGTGATCAAGGTGGCCAACCAGGAGGAGCTGCTCAAGGCCAGTGCGGAACTGTTCGAGCGCTCGGTGCTGCTGCTCGCCCAGGAGTTTTTCTATACCGAATATGACTGGCGGATCGGCGTCTTGAACCAGAAACCCATATTCGCCTGCCAGTACTTCATGTCCAAGGGGCACTGGCAGATCTACGACCACAGCCCGGACGCCCAGGAAGTGAGCGGTGATTTCCGCACGATGGCGGTCCATGAGGCGCCGCGCAAGGTCGTGGAACTGGCGGTGAAAACCGCCAACCTGATCGGCGACGGGCTCTACGGCGTGGATTTGAAGCAGGCGGGGGACCGGGTGGTGGTCATCGAGGTGAACGACAACCCGAACATCGACTGTGGGGTAGAGGACGTCTACCTGGGGGACGATCTCTACAAGCTGGTGCTCGAGGAGTTCGTGCGGCGGCTGGAAGTCAAGCGGCGCGGTCGCGGGTGGTGAGATCGATTCGGCATTGACCTTATAGGAAAACGGTCAATGGGCTGCGTCAAGATATTGCTAGCGTTACAAATTGGAGCGCCAACCGACTGTTTTTTAAAGTTTTTCAAAATAATGGCGCCAAGGAAGGGAGCATGCTCGAGGCAGCCACGAATCTTCGTCGCCTGCTGGTGGTCGATCCGTGCGACGACTGCCGCAGGCTTTTACCCGGACTCCGGGCAGCAGGGTGGGAAGTCGACAGCTGCGAGCTGGATAATGCCGGCAATCGCGGTTGTGACGTCGGCCTGCTGCGCCTTCAACCCCGGCATCTCGAACGCCGGGAGTCCGTCAAGGAACTCATCAGCCGCAGCGGCACGGAGTGGATAGCCGTGCTCAGCCCGGACACTTTGCCGCTCAATGAAGTCGGCGATTTCGTCAGTGAGTGGTTCTTCGATTTCCATACCTTGCCCTTCGATGTGGCGCGGGTGCAGGTCACCCTCGGCCGCGCCTTCGGCATGGCCCGTCTGCGCGGGCGCGGCAGCGTACACAGCGACGAGCACGAGCACGAGCTGCTGGGTGAGAGTCGCGATGTGCGCGAGTTGCGCAAGCTGCTGGCGAAGTTCGCGCCGACCGAGTCTCCCGTGTTGATCCGCGGCGAGAGCGGCACCGGCAAGGAGCTGGTGGCGCGCACGTTGCACCGCCAGTCGCGGCGGGCAGTCCGGCCGTTCGTGGCGATCAACTGCGGGGCGATGCCCGAGGCGCTGATCCAGTCCGAGCTGTTCGGCCACGAGAAGGGCGCGTTCACCGGGGCGCACCAGCGCAAGATCGGGCGCTTCGAACAGGCCAACGGCGGCACGCTGTTCCTCGACGAGGTGGGCGACCTGCCGCTGGAGTTGCAGGCCAACCTGCTGCGGGTGCTGCAGGAGAAGCAGATCGAGCGTGTCGGCGGCAGCCAGCCGATCGATGTCGATGTGCGGGTGCTGGCGGCGACCCACGTCGACCTGGAACAGGCGATCCGCGCCGGGTTGTTCCGCGAGGATCTCTACTACCGGCTCAATGTCCTGCAGGTGTCCACTTCGCCGCTGCGCGAGCGCAATGGCGACCTGGCGCTGCTGGCCAATCACTTCGCCCACCTTTACAGCGTCGAGACTGGTCGCCGTCCGCGGCGCTTCTCGGACGATGCGCTGGCGGCGATGGCCGAGCACAGCTGGCCGGGCAACGTGCGCGAGCTGGCCAACCGGGTGCGGCGCGGCCTGGTGCTGGCCGAAGGGCGACAGATCGAGGCCCGCGACCTGGGCCTGGAGCGGGAGAAGGGGCGCTCGGCGCATCTGCCGCTGGTGACCCTGGAGGAGTACAAGCTTGGCGCCGAGCGTCAGGCCATGTGCGATGCGCTGGCCCGGCACGGTGACAACCTCAGCGTGGCGGCGCGGATGCTGGGCATCTCGCGGCCGACTTTCTATCGCTTGTTGCACAAGCATCAGTTGCGCTAGGGCGGGGTGGCCGTAGTACTGAAGGAGCTCCGAGGGGCGCTCCTTCAGGTTGGCTTCGTGCCGGCATCTGTAGGCATTTCCGCTCACACCGATATCACAATGGCGCATCAACGTAGGATGGCGTGGAGCGCAGCGATACCCATCGATCAAGCCCAAGCCACGGGGTCTGCAACGGCGGAGCAAAAGAAGCGCCGGCCCCGCAGGCGGATCGCGGGCATCAGAAGGCAGGCGCGGTCAACGCCTGCGGTGGCAGGAATGACAAAGGCCCCGAACAGGGGCCTTTGCGGTTGGACAGCCGAGCCGTCAGAAGTAATACGGGAATTTCACGCTGAAGCTGAAATCCGGCGCATCCGGCGAGATGCCGATGGACAGGTTCGGCACGATGGTCAGGTTGGGGCTCCACGCGTAGGTCAGGCCCCAGTTGAAGTACGCCGCGTTGGCGTCGCTACCGGTGACGGTGGTCCAGTCGCCGCCGTCGGCCTTGATCTTGCTCTTCTGGGCGATCAGGTCGGAGAAGGAGAACGACATGCTGGTCTTCTCGTTGAGGGCGAAGGCAACGCCCGCACCGATCTGGAACCAGTCGCCGAGGTCGACCTTGCCCTTCTGCTTCACGCCCTGGGTGGGGCTGATGTCATCGAAGGACTCTTCGAAGTTGTAGGTGTAGGAGAAGCTGCCGAACAGCACGGCCGGGTCGACGGTCTTGACCAGCGAAATGCCGGGGGTGACCGACCAGACACCGTTGCCGGTAGGCAGGGACTCGGGCACGTTGAGGTTGTCGTTGTCCGAGGCGCGCTTGAGCTTGATGCCGTAGGGTTCCTTGCCGGTGGGGGCCTTGATCCTCAGGCTGACCACCGCGTCGGGGCGCGATTCGGTTTCGTCCATGAACTTGTAGGCGATGCCGACGTTGACGTCACCCAGGGTCGGGTCGCGGGTGACCTTCTCGTCAGTGGACTGCGCCGTGGAGTTGCCGGCGCCGGACGATTCGAAGGTGCTCTCGCGGTAAACCACGGGGGCGTTTATGTCGAACTGCCAGCGGTTGTTCCAGTTGTAGCGGCCGGTGAGGTCCAGGGTCCAGTTGTCGGCGTTGATGTTGTCCACGCCGATGTTGCCCAGGAAGATCGTATCCAGCGCCAGGAAACCGTTGAGGATCAGCTGCTTGGCGTCGTAGTGGGTGTAGGTGATGCCCGTCTCGAAGCTGAACGCGCCGTTGCCGAAGAAGCCGCTGGCTTCGTCGTAGAGGTTCTCCACGCTCTTGGGCGGACTGGCGTCGTCCTTGAGCGACTCGCCGTAGGAACTGCCGCTGGAGGCAACGGTGTTGCCGGTTCCGGGCGGTGTCGGCTTGCCGGTGGAGGTGACCAGGCGCTTGGGCTGGGCGGGCGTGGCCGGAGCCTCCTCGACCTGCCTGACCCGCTGCTCCAGCACCATCAGGGCCTTCTGCTGGGCCTCGTAGCGCTGCTTGAGTTCGAGGAGCTCCTGCTTCAACGTCTCCACCTCGGCTTCCGTCGCGGCGGCGGCGAAGGTCGAGGGGAGTAATGCGGATACACAGATTGCAGTTCCTAGCGTTAGCGATCGGTGCATGGCGCGCTGTCCTTCTTATAGGTTGGACCTCACAGTCGCACTGGAGCGTAGATCACATACCCATGGTGCGAAGCCCTTTGAGTTGGTCGAGATTGCAGTCCAGCGCTCCAGACGACGGAAGGTTGTTTTTGAGTACCACACTGAGCTGTGCCAGGTTGTTGACGGCATTATTCCCACCCACCATCTGCGCGGCCTGGAGCAGGCCGCCGGCGGCGAGTTGCTGCATGGCGGCGCCCTGGCCGTTGGCATTGATCGCCATCTGCACGCCGCCGTTGCTCGGTGACACGCTGACGGTGCCGGCCGCATTGCTGGCGGTGACAGGGGTGGCGTCCAGTGGCGTGCCCTGTGGGGCTGCTACCGGCGGGGCCTGGTTGGCTTCCTTCACGTCGATGCTGACGTTATTGGAAGCGGTGTTGTAATCACCCGCGGCGCGAACGCTCTGGGTGACGCCCTGGGTCTGGTTGAGTCCGGCGCCACCGGTGACGGTACCGGTGCCTGCGGCCGGTGCCGCGCCGCTGCCTTTCTCGTCGATGGTGGTGACGTAGAACTGCGGCTTGATGGTGGACTCCTGGATCTGCATGCTGACCTTGGCGCCGATGTTGTCGCCCACGGCGTTCTTCCAGGTACTGCTCATGACGATGCCGAAACTGATGACCCGGCCCGGCATCACGTATTTGCCGCGCAGCTGGGCCAGTTCATGATCCTTCAGTTCGATCGGCTTGAAGACACTTTCCGCCTGGACCGGCAGGCAGGCCACTATGCAGGTGGCGGCAAGCAGCGGGATCACTTTCATTAGGGTTCTCCCCGGAAGGATTCCTGCCTTCCATTCTTGTGCGGTCTCAGAGGAAGTCGCTCTGGATGAAACCGAATTCCATGAGCTCTGCATCCTTGACCGGGCTGAACGCATTGATTCGGTCCCTGGCCGTCAGTGGGTCGGGCGGGTTCATCAGGGCGTTGGCCTGTTCGTAGCCCGGACCGATGACGGCGAAGATGATGCCGTTCCAGCCTTTGAGAAAATCTTCCTGGGTGAAGCGCTTGTGGCCCAGCACCGGGTCGCCGATATAGACGTAGCCTTTATAGGCACGCTGCATCACGACGAAGTGTTTGTAGCCACGGATATCCATCAGCACTATCACCGGGATCGTCAGCTTCTCCAGAGACGCCGGCGGGATTCGGTACCCGCGTGCGCGCATGCCGATGCCTTCGAGATACGTCTTCATGTCGAGCATCGAAAAGCCCTGCGTGCGCACCAGGTCCGGGTCGGCCCGGACGAGCATCCCCTTGATCACGAATTCCTCGTCCACGTCCAGCGCATAGGCCTGGCGGAGGATCGTCGCCAGCGCGGCGGCGCCGCAGCTGAAGTCGGTCTTCTGCTGGACCAGGTTGCTGAACTTGCGCTCGCGGATGCTCTCGACGTGCTTGTAGGCCATCGACCCGCCGGGAAGGGTGGCGAAGGGGAGTTGCGCGGCCTGCGTCGTGAGGCTGAAGAGGGCGAGCAAAAGCAGGGCGGACGTACGCATGATCGTGACGCCTTGGGGTGGCCTTAGGAGAAGGAGGCTCCGTCGCCGGAGCCTCCAGGTGCTACGCCAGTTCGCTTACAGGCAGGATTTGCAGCCTGCGGCGATGGACAGCGAGTTGCTCTGCTGGTTGCCTACGCCAGCCGCAACGTTCGCGCCCAGGTTGCCCGAGACGTTGTTGAGCGAGTTGTTGATGGAGGCATCGTTGCGCACCGGGTCTTTCCAGCCGGTGGGGATCAGCACCTGATAGGTGGCCTGGCCTCTCAGGTCAACAGTGCCAGCTTCGACGAAGAACAGCGGATCCTTGTCGGTTTTGCTGCCACCGCTGTGACGGCTGTCGTCATGACCGCCACGGCCCGACTCGTCGACCACGTAGCCTGCGCCTGCGCCCTTGTAGGTGCCATGGGCGCTGAAGGTGGAGCGCAAGGTTTCCTTCTCGTAAGTCAGGAAGGCCACGTTGCCCACGGTGTTGCCACTGGAGGTCTGGGTGGCGCCACTGTAGGAGTCGGCACTACGACCACCGGACACGGCGGCTGCCATGTCGTTTTTCTGCTGGTTGTAGTTGCCCGAGGCGATGTTGATGCCGATGTTCCCTGAGGAGTTGCTGCCGGAGTTGTTCAGCGACGCCTTGTTGGTGGTGGAGAAGTTCCAGGCCTGGTTGTCCGTGTTGTTCTGGGTCACTTCAGTTGACGCATAGGCGGTACCGAAGATGAACTTCTCATCGGCAGTCGCCAGGGCGGCAGCGTTGGCCTGTTGGTTCATGTCGCCAGCGGCGACGTTGACGCCCACGTTGCCGGATGCGTTCCCCAACGATCCGTCGACTGTCGCGTTGTTCTTGGTGCCCATGTTCACCACGGTGTTGTCGCTGCTCTCCTGGGTGTCTTCCACCGTGGCGCTGGCGCCTGCATCGATCCGCGGGTCCTTGTAGGGATCGTACGGAGGCTTGGGTTGCTGGTGATGATGGCCATGGTTGTCGTGATGGCCACGACCCCGGTCGTTGTCGCGATTATCTGCTTGCACTGCTACAGCCATGACCGCTGCAACAGCGAAAACCAGAGGCTTCAGAGCCATTCTTGGTTTCATGGTGTATCTCCTTTGCTTTGTTTGGCGTGTTTAGTGTTATTGGAGTTGGCTTGGGTCAATCCGCGACCCGGATGCTCAGGGTGTTGGCAATGCGATTGCCGACCCCGGCGCTCTGGCTCATCTGGACGACACCTCGGCTGCCGGCAAAGGCCTGGTCGCTGGTGACGACCTGCCGGCTACCCGTGGTGGAGTCCTTCGAGCCTGAGTTCACTGGCAGCGCGACGTTCTGCTGAGAAAGCACGCTGTCATCGACGCTCTGCGGAATGGCGCTGACGCTGATCCGCATGGCGTTCACTTGCTGGTTGGCAGCCCCGGCAGCCTGGTTCACGCCCAGTGCGCCGTTGCCGTTGGTGAAGGCGTTGCCGGTGATGCTGGCGGACGCGGCCTGGTTGAGATCGACGCTGGCGTTGACCGCCTGGCGGAACTGGGTGGTGGCCTGGGCATTGCTGCCGATGGCGATGGCGCGGCCGTTGGCCTGTTGCTGGGAGTCACCGGCGGCCTGGTTCACGCTGGCGACGCCGCGGTAGTTGCGCACGGCGCTGTCGATGCTGGCGTTGTTGACCGTCGAAGGATCAGCGGCCAGGGCCGTGAAGCTGCAGAGCAGGAGTGGAGGAGCGAGCAGGCGGGCGTTCATCTCAGCGGTCCCCCGTCAGCATGCGCAGGGGCGAGAGCCCCTGCTGGACGGTGCGGTTCACCGAGTTGGAGATGCCGGCGCCGCCGCCAGCCGCGCCAGCCCCCAGGCCGTTGCCGTTGAGGGTCTGGTTGGCGCCGTTGTCCATGCCCACCAGTTGGCCGCCGGGCAGGATGTGCCGCTGCAGGCTGGAGCCGCTGGTGACGCCGGCGAAATCGCTGTCGCTCAGTTCGGCATTGCCGGTCTGGCGGACGATCTGGTCGGAAATGTTCGGGTTGACGGTGATCGGGTTCGGGTCGGGAATGTCGGTCGGCCGGGTGGCAACGCGCGGTTGCACCTGGCGCTGCAGGACGATGGTGCCGTCGCCGGCTTGTGCGAGCGGACACAACGGGACGCTGGCCGCGCCGCAAGCGAGCGTGACGAGAATGCCGACTATCCGTGAGTCGATGGTCCCCATGATGGCGGTTCCTTCTTGGTGCGCTGAGCCCTAACCAGCGGTACCAAGGTGGAGCAGGGGCCGTGCCGCTTTTAATCAGCTATTGAGAATCAATGACATGGCGTAAGGCCATGTGAGCCATCACGGAGCGGATGTCTCGGCGCTGATACAGGACGTTCGTACGAAAGCCGCGCGCGGGCCCTAGCACGCGGCCCGTATCACGGGAGAGGCGGATTCTGTTGCGCGGCTGATACACAACTTTGGGTGGGAAGGCCCGAAGCATGGCCCGTCAGCGTTTGCGGCGTGTCGAGTGTTTCGCGTCGTTAACAGAATCGGGTCGTTTGTAGACTTTCTGGTACTTGAGTGCAGCAGGCTTTTCAATGAATTAGGCATTTTGCATGATGGCGCGAACCCGTCCGGATTGCGGTTGTCTGCATCTTCCTGGCGACGAAAGGCAGCTCATTGTTGCTGAAGTGCCAACGCTTCCTCTGCCCGCGCTGCGCAAGAGAAATTTTTGTGAATTTCGTAGCGATCCGCGGGCAATGCATTAGCATGCCGACGCCGCTGCGGCGCTCACGCGCCAGGAGCAGGCAGCGGGATAAAACCATTAGAAACGTGCGAGCCAGCGTGCCTCGCGGGGGACAGTAGTATGGATCTGTGGAGCGCCTTTCAGGCCTTCATTCTTGGCGTGGTCGAGGGGCTTACCGAGTTCCTGCCGATCTCCAGTACCGGCCACCAGATCATCGTGGCGGACCTCATCGGATTTGGCGGTGAGCGTGCCGAAGCCTTCAACATCATCATCCAGCTGGCCGCCATCCTGGCGGTGGTCTGGGAGTTCCGCCGCAAGATCCTCGAGATCGTCTGCGGCCTGCCCACCCAGCGCAAGGCGCAGCGCTTCACCATCAACCTGCTGATCGCCTTCTTCCCGGCGGTGATCCTGGGCGTGGCCTTCGCCGACTACATCCACCACTACCTGTTCAACCCGATCACCGTGGCCGTGGCCCTGGTGGTGGGCGGTGTGATCATGCTCTGGGCGGAGAAACGCCAGCACGTGGTCCACGCCGAGACCGTTGACGACATGACCTGGAAGGAAGCGCTGAAGGTCGGCTGCTGCCAGTGCCTGGCGCTGATTCCGGGCACCTCGCGCTCCGGCGCCACCATCATCGGCGGCCTGCTGTTCGGCCTGTCGCGCAAGGCAGCTACCGAGTTCTCCTTCTTCCTGGCCATGCCGACCATGGTGGGGGCCGCGGTCTACTCCGGCTACAAGTACCGTGACATCTTCCAGCCCTCGGACCTGCCGGTCTTCGCCATCGGCTTCGTCACCTCCTTCATTTTCGCGATGATCGCCGTGCGCGGCCTGCTCAAGTTCATCGCCAACCACAGCTATGCGGCCTTCGCCTGGTACCGTATCGTGTTCGGCCTGCTGATCCTGGCGACCTGGCAGTTCGCCCTGATCGACTGGAGCAGCGTCAAACCCTGATCCGATAGTGAGTGAACGTGGAAAAGAACGGCACCATCAGCCGCTGGGACGATGACAAGGGCTTCGGCTTCATCCGCCCCCAGGCCGGCGGCAAGGAAGTCTTCCTGCACATCTCCGACTTCCGTGGCGACCGCCGCCCGGAAGCGGGTGATCAGGTGCGTTACGTCGAAGGCACCGGCAAGGACGGCCGTCCCCGCGCCGATCATGCCCGCCTTGCCGGGCTGGCCATCGATACCCCGGCGATTCGCCGCAAGCCCGCCGCGACAGCCACCCGCGAGCGCGCTCGCAGTGGCCGTGAAGTCGCCTTCCCCAGTGCGCCAAAGCGCTCTCTGGGCAAGGCGCTGGCAGTCCTCGGCGTGCTGCTCGCGTTGCCCGTCATCGGCTCGGTGCTCTGGCTGAAGGAGGCCTACTTCGTCTGGTTCCTGCTGCTCTATCCGGTCTTCAGCGTCCTGGCCTTTTTCGCTTACTGGCGTGACAAGCGCAGCGCCGAGCGCAACGACTGGCGAACTCCCGAACAGAGCCTGCACCTGCTGGAGCTGCTCGGCGGCTGGCCGGGTGCTTTCCTTGCCCAGCAGGTGTTTCGCCACAAGACCCGCAAGCTGTCCTTCCAGCTGGTGTTCTGGGCCATCGTCGTGTTGCACCAGCTGTTCTGGATCGACTGGCTCAGTGGCGGCCGGCTGCTGAACTGGATCGGCGCACTCATGGGTCTGGGCGTCAACCCCGCGTAATCGGCGATCCCATTCAGGGACTGGCCCGGCGTCAGACCGGCCAGTCGTCCTTCGAGAAGCCTTCCTGCAGATAGTCGAGCAGCGCCCGCACCGCCGGAAGGATGCCGCGCCGGTGAGGGTATACCGCCTGCAGGTAGGCCTCCGGCTCGCTCCAGGCGGGGAGCACGCGCACCAGCCGGCCATCCTCCAGCTCCTCGGTGCAGTAGTGCAGCGGCAGGAGCGTCACGCCCAGTCCCGCCAGTGCCACATTCTTGCGCAGGTTGAAGTCTTCCACCGCCAGACGCGCCTCCAGGGCCACTTCCTTCACCTCGCCCTGTGGGCCGGTCAGCTTCATGTGCACGCGGCGATCGTTGTCGATGGCGCCAAGGACGGGCAGGGCGGCCAGGTCCTCCGGCGCACGCAGCTTGACGCCCTTGAGCAGTGACGGTGCGGCCACCAGCTCAGTCTTCGCCAGGCGCAGGCGCCGCGAGATCAGCGACAGGTCCTCATCCCCCGGTGCCCGCACGCGCAGTGCGACGTCGATGCTTTCATTGAGCAGGTCGACGCGGCGGTTGGTCAGCATCAGCTCCAGGTTCACCTGCGGATACGCTGCGAGAAAACCGGGCAGCATCTCGTTCAGCGAGGTCTCCGCCAGCGCCACCGGGCACGACAGGCGCACTCGTCCGCGCGGTTCCGCGCTCAATTGCGCCGCTACTTCATCCGCCATCTCGGCTTCCACCAGCATCGCCTGACAGTGCCGGTAATAGCGTTCGCCCAGGTCGGTCAGCGCGAGTTTGCGGGTCGTGCGCTGCAGCAGACGCACATCCAGGCGCGCTTCCAGTTCGGCTACACGCCGCGACAGGCGCGACTTCGGCAGACCCAGCAGGCGCCCTGCGGCCGCGAAGCCGCCGGCTTCCACCACCTTGGCGAAGTAGAAGAGGTCATTGAGGTCCTGCATGGGATTGTCCTGCTGGTGAGACGAATCATTGCATTTTTGCCGACTTATCGAAGATTGGCTACATGCGTAGTCTTGCCTTCAACGACGAATTCCTCCGCCAACCCACTTGGCACCTTTCCTGGAGAACACACATGAAACTGCTGCACATCGACTCGAGCATCCTCGGCGACAACTCCACTTCCCGCCAACTGAGCGCCGAACTGGTTGCTGCCTGGGCCGCCGCTGAGCCGGGCGTCGAAGTCACCTACCGTGACCTGGCCGCCGACGCCATCAGCCACCTGTCCTCCGCCAGCCTGGTTGCCGCCGGCACCCCGGCCGAACTGCGCGACGCTGCCCAGAAGCATGAAGCCGCGCTGGGCGAGCAGAGCATCGAGGAATTCCTCGGCGCCGACGCCATCGTCATCGGTGCACCGATGTACAACTTCTCCATCCCCAGCCAGCTGAAGGCCTGGATCGACCGTATCGCCGTCGCCGGCAAGACCTTCCGCTACACCGAGAACGGCCCGGAAGGCCTGGCAGGCGGCAAGAAAGTGATCATCGTCTCCACTGCGGGCGGCATCCACGCCGGCCAGCCGACTGGCATCGCCCACGAGAGCTACCTGGAGCTGGTGCTGAACTTCCTCGGCATTACCGACATCGAGGTCGTTCGTGCTGAGGGCCTTGCCTACGGTGACGAGCCGCGCCGCAACGCCATCGCAGGCGCCCAGGCGAGCATCGCCAGCCAGTTCGCTGCCGCCTGATTGCTGCCAGCAGAAGAAAAAGCCCCGCCGATGCGGGGCTTTTTTGTGCCCGGTCGGTACCGCCTGTCTGCGGGCACGGAGCGAGTCCCACTGGCGCGTACTATGCAGAGGTTCCCTCCAGGCGGCGTCCGACGGCCTCTGTACTCACCAGCAAGCCTCGTGGCGCCTGATCCGGAGACAAATCGGAGCGAACTGCACCATGGCGAGGCGCGTGTTCTGGTTCCTGCTGCTCGTTACCTTCAGTACCGCGAGTTGGGCGGCACAGGGCTGGAACGTGGGTTTTCACCGCCTGCAGGTGAGCGACCCGCTGGACCAGCAGCCGATGAAGGCCATCGCCTTCTACCCCACGCGCGCGCCCGAACAGCCCCTGCACCTGGGCAATTTCATCCTCGACGTCGCCTACGAGGGGCAGACCGCCAACGGCCGCTTCCCGCTGCTGGTGATGTCCCACGGCAACTACGGCACGCCGCTGGCCCACCGCGACCTGATCGCGGCGCTGGTGCGCAAGGGCTTCGTGGTGGTGACCTTGCTGCACCCCGGCGACAACCTGCATGACCACAGCCGCCTGGGCGCCAAGAGCAACCTCTACGGGCGGCCGCTGCAGGTGTCGGAAACCCTCAGTGCCGCGCTGCTCGACCCCAAGGTCGCGGCCATTGCCGATCCGCGCAAGGTCGGGGTAATCGGCTATTCCGCGGGGGGTGAAACGGCGCTGATCCTGGCCGGCGCCCAGCCGCGCCTGGAGCGGCTGATCAAGTATTGCCAGGAGCGCCCGGACGACGCCGACGCCTGCAGCGAGAAGGGCGAGGTGCGTGCCGATCGCAACGACCTGGTGCCCATGGCCGATCCGCGCATCGGCGCCTTGCTCCTGCTCGCGCCGCTAAGCCTGATGTATGGCGTCCATGAGCTGGAAGATGTGCAGGTGCCGGTGCTGCTCTACACCGGCAACGATGACCAGATCCTCGACTGGAAGAAGAATGCCGGCGCGCTGGCTCGCAAACTGCCGCAGCAGGCGGATCTGCGGGTGCTGGATGGGGCAGGGCACTTCGTCTTCATGTCGCCCTGTTCGGAGGAGGAGGTGGAAGCTACCCCGGACCTGTGCACCGACACCCAGCACCTGGATCGCAAGGCCATCCACCGTGACCTCGCGGCCTCGGCGGCGGAGTTCTTCGACGTCAGCCTGGGCAGTGCGACGATGCAGACGTCGGGGCGCTGATCCCCCGCGATGCGCCCCCTCCTGCAGGAGCGGCCACGTCCGCGCCTGCCGAGAAACACCCAAGAAAAAGCCCCGCGCTTGGCGGGGCTTTTTCATTGCATCAAGGCAGTGATCAGACGATCACGCCCTGGCTGCGCAGGTAGTCATCGTAGGTGCCGCTGAAGTCGGTCACGCCGTTTTCCGACAGCTCGATGATGCGGGTGGCCAGGGAGGACACGAACTCGCGGTCATGGCTGACGAAGATCAGGGTGCCCGGATAGTTTTCCAGCGCCAGGTTGAGCGACTCGATGGACTCCATGTCCAGGTGGTTGGTCGGCTCGTCCATCACCAGCACGTTGGGGCGCTTGAGGATCAGCTTGCCGAACAGCATGCGGCCCTGTTCACCACCGGAAATCACCTTCACCGATTTCTTGATGTCGTCGTTGGAGAACAGCATGCGGCCGAGGGTGCCGCGCACCAGTTGCTCGCCGCCCTGGGTCCACTGGGCCATCCAGTCGAACAGGTTGTAGTCGTCCTCGAAGTCCTCGGCGTGGTCCTGGGCGAAGTAGCCCACGTCCGCGCTGTCGGTCCACTTCACTTCACCGGCGGTGGGCGCCATCTCGCCGACCAGGGTGCGCAGCAGGGTGGTCTTGCCGATGCCGTTCGGGCCGATGATCGCGATGCGCTCGCCAGCTTCCACCTGCATGCTCAGGTTCTTGAACAGCGAGCCGCCGTCGAAGCCCTGGCTGACCTTTTCCAGGGTCACCGCCTGGCGGTGCAGCTTCTTGTGCTGCTCGAAGCGGATGAACGGGCTGACGCGGCTGGACGGCTTGACCTCTTCCAGCTGGATCTTGTCGATCTGGCGCGCACGGCTGGTGGCCTGCTTGGCCTTGGAGGCGTTGGCCGAGAAGCGGCTGACGAAGGTCTGCAGCTCGGCGATCTGGGCTTTCTTCTTGGCGTTGTCCGACAGCAGGCGCTCGCGGGCCTGTTCGGCCGCGGTCATGTACTCGTCGTAGTTGCCCGGGAACAGGCGCAGCTCGCCGTAGTCCAGGTCCGCCATGTGGGTGCAGACGCTGTTGAGGAAGTGACGGTCGTGGGAAATGATGATCATGGTGCTGTTACGCGCCGTGATGATGTTTTCCAGCCAGCGGATGGTGTTGATGTCCAGGTGGTTGGTCGGTTCGTCTAGCAGCAGCAGGTCCGGATCGGAGAACAGCGCCTGGGCCAGCAGCACGCGCAGCTTCCAGCCCGGAGCGACCGCGCTCATCGGGCCGAAGTGCTGGTCCAGCGGAATGCCCAGGCCCAGCAGCAGCTCGCCGGCGCGGGATTCGGCGGTGTAGCCGTCGAACTCGGCGAACTGGACTTCCAGTTCGGCCACGGCCATGCCGTCTTCTTCGCTCATCTCCGGCAGGGAGTAGATGCGATCGCGCTCGGCCTTGACCTTCCACAGTTCCTCGTGGCCCATGATCACGGTGTCGATCACGCTGAAGTCTTCATAGGCGAACTGGTCCTGGCGCAGCTTGCCCAGGCGTACGCCGTTTTCCAGCATTACCTGGCCGCCCGAAGGCTCCAGCTCACCGCCGAGGATCTTCATGAAGGTAGACTTGCCACAACCGTTGGCGCCGATCAGGCCGTAGCGGTTGCCGTTGCCGAACTTGACGGAAACGTTTTCGAACAGCGGCTTGGCGCCAAACTGCATGGTGATATTGGCGGTGGAAATCAACTGACTGACCCTTGGCTGGACATGGTGCGCGCCGGGCGCGGACGGCGCGGGCGGGCAGGGAAGGCATGCGCTGTCGAAGAAGGCCGACAGGCGCCTGGCAAAGCCGCTCATTATGCCACAGCCGGGCCTGCGCTGCATGCTTTGCCGCTGCAGCGCCCGTGATGCGGGCGTATGGCGAGATCAGACAGTTGAAACCCTCCATGGTCCTGCATCAGAATTCGGTGTTCAGAATTCTGGTGGGGGCTGTATGAAAATCCTAAACGCTCAACATTCGCTCAGGCATTACCTGGAGCAGGTCAGCGGCAAGCTGATTACCGTGGTCTCGGCCTCCGCCAGTGAAACCGAGTCACTGATCGAAACCCTGGTGGAGAAGGGCAATAGCCTCGATCTGCTGGTGGGCACCATCAACTCGTTCAGCTCGCCGGACTTCATCGACTACTGCGTCCGCGATGCCGGCGCCAACGTCACCCTGCACGTCGACTTCCGCGCGCAGAACAGCGTGCACTGGAAACTGATCCTGATCGAGCCGGACGTGGTCGTGCTGGGTAGCGCCAACTTCACCGAAATCGGCCTGAGCCTCACCCGTGACACCTGCACCGTGATCCAGGACGCGGCGCTCTACGCCGAGTACCTGGCGCGCGTGGCCGAGATCAAGGGCATGGAAGGCGTGGTGCTGGGTGAGGATTCGCCGGCTTTCGACGAGCAGCTGGAGGAATACCGCCAGAGTCACCGCCGCGTGCAGGCCAGCCTCGCGCGCAGTGCGCAATACCTGGACGGCGAGAGCTGGCTGGGCGACGAGACCAACCAGAGCATCCCGCTGTTCATCTGGTACAGCGACCATTCCGACGACTCCGAGGAGAAGGCCGAAGCCTTCCTGCATGCCAGCAGCGATGGCGTGGACTGGGACGACGTGCGCGAGTTCTTCACCTATGAGTGCGCCGAAGGCGTGCTGCCCTACGAAGAGGGCGACATGGTGCTGACCGCACGCTGCAACGGCACGCACATCGGCTTCTACACCTTCGACCGCATCCTCTACCGCGACGGCACCTACTACATCTACTCCTACCGCAAGAAGCGCTACACCCAGCCGTTCAAGCTGGAGGACGCCAAGGAGCGCCTGAAGGACGTGATCCCGGAGTGGTACGAAGAAATGCGGACTTCGCTCAATCGCCACGACATCAATAGTGTGGTGCGCTAAGCAGCCATTCATCGGCGCACAGCCTGCGACCCGACGGTCGCGAGCTGTGCGACTTGGCATTCTGCACGATGATGGCTAGCATCCTGCCAATATCTCGACGTCGCATGCTGCAGTTGCGTGAGTCCGTCAGAAACCTGTCAGGAGGCAATGGATCATGCCGCAACTTCCCCCCGATGAAGTCCCCGTCCGCCGCCGCATGCGCTGGCATTGGCGACTGCTGACGCTGAAGATCTACATCCTCTCGGTGTTCCTGCTGGCCTGCATGCTGGGCGGCAGTGCGATGCTGTTCCTCAACGTGCTCAATGACACGCTCGAGCCGGCCCAGCGTCTGGGCTCCTTCGTGGCCGGCGCGCTGATCCTGCTGCTGTGCTTCCACATCCTGCGCATGGCGCTGCCGCCGATGCCCCGGCTGCACAGACGCCGCTCTCTGGAGTGAACCGCCTGCCTGGAAAGAAAGGCGCCAGAATGAAAAACGCCCCGTGGCAGCGATGCCACGGGGCGTTTTCCTTAGAGCCTGATCAGATCATCAGAAGATGTTGACCGGGTACTCGACGAAGACGCGCACTTCGTTGCCGTCGTCGTTGTAGGAGCGGGCGTCGTTGGACACGCGCAGCCAGGAACCGCGCAGCTTGACCGACAGGTCCTTGGCCGGGCCGCTCGGTACGACGTACTTCAGCTGGTTGAAGATTTCGCGCTCTTTGCCGTTGCTGGTCTCGGCGGTCTTGATGTTGTCGCCGTAGACGTAGGCCACGGTGTAGCTCAGGCCCGGTACGCCGTACTCGGAGAAGTCCAGGCTGTAGCTGCCCTGCCAGGAACGCTCGTCTTCACCGTTGAAGTCCGACCAGTAGGAGTTGGCCAGCCAGATGGTGGTGCCGCCGTCCCCCAGGCCGCCCTGGTTCTGGTACCAGCCGTAGTTGTAGCCGGAATCACCGTTGTTGCGCTGGTGCGCGATCATGAAGGTGTGGACGCCGATGTTGTAGGCGGCCGACAGGCTCCAGATGGTGTTCTTGGTGCCGTCGATGCCGTTGTCGGAAGCGAAGTCTTCGTTCACACGGGTGCGGTAGCCGTTGAAGTCCAGGGTCAGGGACTGCTTGTCGGCCACCGGGATGACGTAGTTCAGGTTCATGTACTGCTTGCGAGCGACGTCTTCGCTTTCGTAGCCGTACAGCGAGCCGCTGAAGTTGTCGGTGAACTTGTAGCTGCCGCCGAACACGTCGATGCGCTTCAGGCCGCCGCTGTCACGCCCTTCGGCGCTCTTGCGGGTTTCCGAGGTGAAGCGGCCGATGTTCAGCTCCAGGCCTTCGATCTCCTTGGAGGTGATCAGGGTGCCGGTGAAGCTTTCCGGCAGCAGGCGGGAGTTGTCGTAGCTGAGGATCGGCAGGGCCGGCATCTGGTCACCGTACTTGATCACGGTGTTGGAGAAGCGAGCCTTCACTGCGCCACCGGCGCGGGCCAGGTCGTTGGCAGCTTCGCCGCTGTCGCCCTGCTTGAAGAAGTCGATGCCGGCAGCGCCGCTCTTGCCCTGGCCACCGTCCAGACGCAGGGCGTACATGCCGAACGCGTCAACGCCGAAGCCTACGGTGCCCTGGGTGAAGCCGGAGGTGAAGGTCGCGGTGGCGGCCTGGCCCCACTCGGCCTTGTCGTCACGACCGTGCTTGTAGTCGCGGTTCATGTAGGCGTTGCGGAAGAACAGGTCCAGGTGGCTGTCTTCGGTGAAGCCCTTGGCGGTGGACTGGTCTTCGGCCATGGCGGCGGTCGACGCGAGGATCCCCAGTGCGAGCAGACTGATCCGGTGGTTCAGCATCATGATTTCCTTAATGGTGCAGCGCCAGCGAACAGAAAGAAAAAAGCTCTCCGCCCCGAAGTGCGTGATCGGGGTAGGTGGAGTCCTGTGCTGGCATATTCTTTTGGTTGTATTCGGGGCGTGGTCGCCCCGGCGCCGCGGGATGATAGCAGAGGTTCGAACTTTTTCGTCCAGCCTCTGTCATGCTCTCGTCATGATTACCTGATCAGCGGTTTTGGCCGCCGGATCGCGGCGGCTCGCGGGGGATGGGCGAAGTCGCGGCAGATTGCCGCGTGACTGGCTCAGCGAGCAAACGAGCGCTGGAACAGCCAGAGGCTGAGGATCAGTCCGCTGAATGCTGCGAGTGCGGCGCAGAGGAAGATCGAACCGAAGCCGAAGCCGTTGGCGACGGCACCCATCAGTGGCCCGGTAATACCCAGGGATACATCGATGAACAGCGAATAGGCGCCCAGTGCGGCACCCCGGCTTGAAGCGGGCACCAGGCCCACGGCTTCCACGCCCAGCGCGGGGAACACCAGGGAGAAACCGAAGCCTGTCAGCGCTGCGCCGGCGAGTGCGATCCAGGGCGTCGGGGCGCTCCACAGCAGGAGCAGGCCGAGGCTCTCCACCGACAGGCAGGCGATAGCGACACGGAAGCCACCGTGACGATTGATGGCATTGGCGAACAGCAGTCGTGCGCCGATGAAGCAGCCGCCGAAGGCGGTCAGGCAGTAGACCGCATCTTTCCAGCCGAGGCTGGCGTAATAGAGCGTGATGAAGGTGGCGATGGTGCCGAAGCCGATGCCGCCCAGTGCCAGGCCCATGCCGTGGGGCAATACCCGGCCGAGCACGTGGTGGAAAGGCATCCGCTCGCCATGCAGCAGAGCGGCGGCACGCTTGGGCCAGGCCAGGGCGAAGCCGAGCGCGGCCAGCAGGACCACGCTGCCGCCCAGGCTGGCCAGCCCGAGTTGGCCGACCATCAGCACACCCAGCGGCGCGCCGATGGCCAGGGCGCCATAGCTGGCGATGCCGTTCCAGGAAATGACTTTTGCCGTGTTCGCCGCGCCCACGCGGTCGATGCCCCAGGCGATCGAGGCGCTGCCGACCAGACTTTCCGAGGTGCCCAGCACCAGGCGCGCGACCATCAGCAGGCCGAGACTGAGCAATGGCAGGCCCTGCATCGCCCAGGAGCCGAGCATCAGCGCACCGCTGCCGGCGCAGCCGACCATGCCGTAGAGCACGGCGCGCTTGGGGCCGAGGGTGTCGATAACTCTGCCGGCGTACGGGCGGGTGAGGAGGGTGGCCAGGTACTGGATGCTGATGACCAGGCCGGCCATCACCGAGCCGAAGCCCAGGTCGCTGTGCACGTAGCCGGGCAGCACGGCCAGCGGGATGCCGATGGTCAGGTAGGCGATGAAGGTGAAAAGGACGACGGACACCACTTGCAGGGTGGTGGACGAGGACGAGCGGGAATCGGCGGACATCTGCTGCGGTTCGGTACGGCGAGTGGTCCTACATGATGGACCGGGTGTGGCGTGTAGGAAAGCTAGCTAACGAACTACCTGAAATATCCTCCGTCCGTAGGGCGAATGGTGCGTCAGCGTTATCCGCCGTTGTTTGGCCTGATCCAGGTTATGCGCCCTGCGCAGGCACCTTCAGTTGCCGACTTATTGGAGGAGCGGGTCATGCCCGCGATCGCGCGCATGGCGCTCTCCTACAGGAAACAATGGGGTCAGACTCGGCGGAACAGCGTGGGGTAATCGATCACCAGGCCATCGTCATCCACGCTCAACAGCGCCCTGAAATCGGTGCCTTCGAGGTTCTCGTACAGATAGTGATGGGAATCGACCCGTGTATAGCCCTGGCGCATCCGTGCCGGCTTGAGCTTCGGAGCCTCCAGGTACACCACCGCCAGCTCGCGGCGCTCGCCGTCGGCCAGGTGCAGGCGGCGGATGGGGAAGGTATTGGTGAAGGGCGACGGCCAGATGTCGATGTCCACGCAGCCCTCCAGGTCTTTCAGTGACACGCCCTCAGCGTTCTGCCAGTGGCCTTCGCCATCGGTCAGCAGGTGCAACTGATGCGTGCCGTGTGCGCTTTCCACGCTGAAATGCGCTTCCCGCAGACGCCATTGGTCGTCCCAATCCAGCTGGTAATCGAGCTGATAGGACGGCCCGCCCGCTTCATCGATGGCACGCAACTGGCTCTCGGCGCGCAACTCGCCCAGTTGCAGCGATTCCCAGCTGGCCGTCGGCGCGTGCCAGATGCCTTCCCAGTCGAGCGTGCGCATCAGGAAGTCTCCAGCACGAGGCCCAGGCGTTGGCGCTTGGGCAGGCGGGCGACCACCAGCTGGTGCGAGCGGATCAGCGCTTCGCGCAATTCGGCGTCGCCCATGGGGTAGGGGCGTTGCATGGAAATCCAGAAGGCTCGCGCCAGATAGGGCGCCGGGCGGATGCCGGGACGGTCGACGTAGCCCAGGAACAGCTCCGGGCCGACCTTGAAGGCCAGAGCGCCGTGGCCGCTGTCGAGAAAGTCGAGGATGGCGAACATCTTGTTGCCGGCCACCGAGAACACGCGGTTGCTGCCCCACTTGATGTCTTCGCGGGCGCCGGGTAGTTCCAGGCAGAAGCGGGCGATCTGTTGCGGCGTCATTGGCGTGCGTTCCTTCGGTCAGGCGCGGCTTCGATCAGTCACGGCCTTGCTCAGTCACGGAAATAGACTTCGACCAGATGGTAGCCGAACTGGCTTTTGACCGGCCCATGAACCACGCCGACCGGCTTCCTGAAGATCACCTGGTCGATGCTGCGGACCATCTGTCCGGGGCGAACCTCGCCCAGGTCGCCACCGCGCTTGCCGGAAGCGCAGGTGGAATGCTTGCGCGCCAGGGCGGCAAAGTCCTCGCCCTTGGCCAGGCGCTGCTTGATCTGCTCGGCTTCGGCGGAGGTCTTGACCAGGATGTGGCGGGCCATGGCGACGGGCATTGGTTGGGTCCTTGAATGAAAGCGTCTGGGCGGCATTGTACGGCAGCAGTGACACAGGTCGCATTTCGCGATGGGTTGCATTGTCTGGCGCAGGAGCGCTCCATAGAGTCAATAAGCCAATTCTTATTTATAGGACGCTGCTTACAGACGGCGTCCGCCGCCACCTTGCGTACGGATGCAGTTCAATGGATATCCAAGCGATGCTCAAGATCCTGGCCACCCAGGATGGTTCGGATCTTTACCTCTCCACCGGTGCTCCGCCTTGCGCCAAGTTCAATGGGGTGCTCAAGCCCCTGACCAACGAACCGATGAAGGCCGGCGACGTCGCCCGCATCGGCTACGGGCTGATGGACGAGGAGCAGCGCGCGGAGTTCGACCGTGAGCTGGAGATGAACCTGGCGATTTCCGTCGCCGGCGTCGGACGCTTCCGTATCAACCTGTTCAAGCAGCGCAACGAAGTGTCCATCGTGGCGCGGAACATCAAGCTGGATATCCCGCTGTTCGCCGACCTGAACCTGCCCGAAGTGCTGCTCAAGGTGGTGATGGAGAAGCGTGGCCTGGTGCTCTTCGTCGGCGGCACCGGCTCGGGCAAGTCCACCTCCCTGGCGGCGTTGATCGACCACCGCAACCGTAACAGCGGCGGCCACATCATCACCATCGAAGACCCCATCGAGTACGTGCACCGGCACCGCAAGTCGATCATCAACCAGCGTGAGGTGGGCGTGGACACCCGCAGCTTCCACGCCGCGCTGAAGAACACCCTGCGCCAGGCGCCGGACGTGATCCTGATCGGCGAGATCCGCGACCGCGAGACCATGGAGCACGCCCTGGCCTTCGCCGACACCGGCCACCTGGCAATCTCCACCCTGCACGCGAACAACGCCAACCAGGCGCTGGACCGCATCATCAACTTCTTCCCCGAAGAGCGCCGGCCGCAGCTGCTCAACGACCTGGGCAACAACCTCAAGGCCTTCGTCTCCCAGCGCCTGGTGCGCACCCAGGACGGCAAGCGTCGCGCGGCGGTGGAGGTGCTGCTGGGCACGGCGACCATCAGCGACATCATCAAGCGCGGTGATTTCAGCTCGATCAAGGAAATCATGGACAAATCCCGTGCCCTCGGCATGCAGACCTTCGACCAGGCGTTGTTCGACCTCGCGGTGGAAGGGGCGATTACCGAGGAGGAAGCGGTGAAGAACGCCGACTCGGCGAACAACCTGCGTCTGAAGCTCAAGCTCTACAAGGACAACCCGGGCAGCGTCGGCAGCGCTGCCACGCCTGCGGCAGCCAAACCTGTTGCGCCAGCACCGGCGCCGGTTGCCGCTCCGGTAGCGGCGCAGCCGGTGGAGGCTTCCAGCTGGGGGCTGGAGCTGGCCCTGGAGGAGATCGAGGCGGAAGACGCGGATAAGCCGGCAGGCCAATAAGTCGCCAACCGAACGGAAAAAGCCCCGGTATGCCGGGGCTTTTTCATGGGCGATGGATGCCCCTGCAGGGCCGACGTCTGTTCGCGGGTGCCCGATTCAATTTTGGCGCCGGGAGCATCGGGAGGCTAACCGTTTCGTAGGGAGAATAACGCGTCAGCGTTATCCGCCGCGAATGGTTCGGCGGATAACCTGTTCCAGGTTATGCGCCCTACGGTTGGTGATTGATGGGTAGCTACAGCAGCGACAGCGGATAACTGATGATCAGCCGGTTCTCGTCGAAGCTGTTGGTGCTGCCCCAGTCGCGGCGCATGGTGGAGTTGCGCCACTTGATGTTCAGCGTCCTGAAGGTGCCGCTCTGCACGGTGTACGCCAGCTCGCTTTCGCGACCCCATTCACTGCCGTCGTCGGTGCTGGCGTTGTGTACGTTGCGGCCCTGGATGTAGCGGTTCATCAGGGTCAGGCCGGGAACGCCGAAAGCGGCAAAGTCATAGTCATGGCGCAACTGCCAGGAACGCTCCTTCGCGCTCTCGTAGCTGGCGTTGAAGCTGTCGTTGGCCAGGGTGCCGCCGCTGGTGCCGTTGACGCGGAACCACTCGTCCTCGCCCATGACCTTCTGCAGGCCGAGATAGAAAGTGCTCGCACCGTACCTGGCCGAGAACAGCCCGGAGAAGGTGCGGTTGTCCAGGTCGCCGGCACGGGCGCTGCCGTCCTCCTTGCCCCAGAAGTAGCCGATATTCGCACCGAGCACCCAGTCGCCCAGTGGCTGGCTGTGCTGCAGTTGCAGGTACTGCTGCTGATAGATGTCCTTCAGCTGGGCATTCCACAGGCCGATCAGCGTGCGGTCGCCGTTGAAGCGGTATTCGCCGCCGGCAAAGTTGAAGCGGTCGGAGGTGAAGGCGGGGCGGTTGAACAGCGACAGGTCTTCCATGCTCGCGTCATTGCGCGGGCTGTTCTGGCGGAATTGGCCGCCATAGAGGGTCAGGCCGTCGATTTCCTTCGAGGTGACCTGCGCGCCCTGGAAGGTCTGCGGCAGCGAGCGCCCGTCGTCCGAGCGCAGGATCGGCAGCACCACCATCCATTCACCGGCCTTGAATTCGGTCTTCGATACCTTGGCCTTGCCGGCGACCGCCAGGCGCCCGAAGTCGTCGGCGGGGCGGCCGTTGTCGTGGGTCGGCAAAAGCTGGGTGCCGGCCGTGCCCTTGCCGCCGTCGAGCTTCAGGCTGTACAGCCCGAGCACGTCCAGGCCGAATCCGACGGTGCCCTGGGTGTAGCCGGAGCGGGCGTCGAGGATGAAGCTCTGGGTCCATTCCTCTGCCTTGTCCTGCCGGGCATCACCGACGTAGTTGCGGTTCATGTAGAAGTTGCGCAGCAGCAGGCTGGTCTTGGCGTCTTCGAGAAAACCGCCATCCTCGGCATGGGCCAGGACGGGCAGGGCGGGTAGCAGGCAGGCGCTGATGGTGAGGTGGGGCAGGTGGCGGAGCATGGGTGTTCCCTCGGCATTCTTGTCGTTGTTCGGGGCGAACGGAGTCCTCCGCGCGGCTCTGTCGGGAGCGGCGGATGGAGGTTCAAGGCGGTCAGCGAGCGCGGATCAGGCGATCAGCCAGGCGCGACGGAAATGCGAGGGTGAGGGTGCAGACAATGAGCGGAGGCGATACACGCGCGCAGGCGTGCCAGGGAGAGCGTGAGCATGTGAACGGACCTTTCTTATAGTTGTTGGCGCCGCATCGCGGCGGCGGCTGGGGCCATAGTGGTGGTCCGCGGCGGCTCGCCGCAATTCGCCCGAGGCGTATCTGTTCGCTGTTCGAACACGAATTAACCAAATGGAACATTTGTGTAGGGAGATTCCGCGTAGCATGGCCGGAATAACGCCGCGCGGGACTGTCATCGCCCGGCCTTGCAGCGGACCCGCGAGGTCCGCGCGCCGGCGTGGGGTGGGTTCTTTCCCCGGTGCAACTTGCTAGGCTGTCGAGTCGCGTACGCCAACCTTTCTGCCCAGTGATTCCGTGAGTCGATGAGTACCAGCCAATCGCCGTTGTCCGGCGTCCACCAGCCCTTCAAGGGCATCCTGCTCATCGTCCTGGCGACCTTCCTGTTCTCCAGCCACGACGCGCTGTCCAAGTACCTGGCGAGCATCTATCCCATCGTCATGGTGGTGTGGGCGCGCTATGTGGTGCACACGCTGCTGATGGCGGGCATCTTCCTGCCGCGCGCCGGCCTCGCCGTGCTGCGCACCCGCCACCCGTTCCTGCAGACGGCCCGCGCGCTGTGCCTGCTGGGTACCAGCTTCCTGTTCACCACCGGCTTGCAGTACATCCCGCTGGCCGAGGCGACCTCGGTGAACTTCCTCGCGCCGTTGCTGGTGACGGCGTTGTCGGTGCCGCTGCTGGGCGAACGGGTGACTTTCGGGCAATGGTCGGCGGTGATAGTCGGCTTCATCGGCGTGCTGATCATCGTCCACCCCGGCGGCGACCTGTTCACCCCGGCGGTGCTGCTGCCGTTCGGCTCGGCGCTGTGCTTCAGCTTCTACCAGTTGCTGACGCGCAAGCTCAGCCAGGTGGACAGCCCGACCACCAGCAACTTCTTCGCCGGGCTGTGCAACACCCTGATCGTCAGCGCGCTGGTGCCGTTCTTCTGGCAATGGCCGGGTTTGGTGCATGGCCTGATGATGCTGGCCCTGGGCACCTGCGGGATGACTGCGCACCTGTTCCTGACCCAGGCCTTCAAGCATGCCGCGCCGGCGCTGCTGGCACCGTTCAGCTATTGCCAGATTGTCTTCGCCGGGCTGCTGGGCTTGGTGATCTTCGGCCATACGCCGGAGCCGTCGGCGTTGCTGGGTATCGCAGTGATCTGCGGCAGCGGGCTGGCGGCGGCGTGGTTGCAGAGTCGCAAGCGGTAGACGCGGGCTTTTTCCGCGATCGCGGGCATGGACCGCTCCTACACGGGCATCATCATTCGATTTCGAACAGGCCGTGGCGAATCGGCCCGACCTGCAGGCGCTGGCGTACGTCATCGTCGATGCGCGCATCGTCCGGCTGGTACAGCTTTACCTGGCGATAGGCGCTGATGCGGTTGATCTCCGGGCCCAGGTATTCCCAGACCACGCGGGTGCACGCCGGAGTTCGGCGGTCGCCGCTGGAGACGCCGGTCTTCAGGCCATTCAGGCGAGTGATGCGGCTCTTGAAGCTGGGAATGAGGATGGTCTGGCTCATCTCGTTGACGGTGAGCGACTCGTAGTCCATCAGGAACAGCCGGTCCTGTAGCTGGAAGGCCGCGCCCAGGTAGCGGCAGCGCACCCAGTCCTCGGCCTGCACGTCGGTGCTGCTGGAACGCTCCTGGCGCTCCTGGCGCTCGAAGAGGAAGTTGCCGTCCTGCTCGTACAGGTGCACCAGTGACAGCAGGATCGAGCCGGGCACCGACATGCAGTTGGAATACTCGAAGTAATACCCGCAGTAGCGCGACAGGTTGCCCGCGTGGTCGCGCAGCGGACGGAGCATCTCCAGCAGCGGGTCGTCGCGCTGCACATTGGCCGGCGAAGTGCCGCGCGCACCGATCAGGCGGGCGAACTGCTCCGGCGGCAATTGCAGCTCGTAATCCTCGACGCCGAAGAAATCTCCAATCCTCTTGAGGTTGAAAGGAGTGGGCTGGCTCTGCCCGCCGAGGTACTTATTGAACTGCGCGCGGTTGATTGCGAGCTTGCGGCAAACCTCCGAGATAGAGCGGTAGTGAGCGCAAAGTAGCTTGAGGTTGGGGCCGAGGTTTTCGGACATTCGTGCCAGGTCCAGGTGATGCGACTGGCGCAATTATAGCGTCAGGTAGCATCAATTCGTAGCAAGCCGCGAAATTGTTTCGGGAGGCTTCGGGCGCAACCATGCGCCCCCAGTGAGCGGGCCAGCCCCAGGCCCGTGCTCCCACAATAACAATCGAGGCCCCAGCACATGCTCGACGCGATCAACGATTTCCTCTCCGGGAAAGTCCTCATCGTCCTCATCGTAGGACTCGGTGCGTACTTCACCATCCGCTCCCGCTTCGTCCAGTTCCGCCACTTCGGCCATATGTTCGGCGTGTTCAAGGAGTCGATCCGCGGCCAGTCCGGGCAGCTGAGCTCGTTCCAGGCCCTGATGCTGAGCCTCGCCGGCCGCGTGGGCGCCGGTAACATCGCCGGTGTCGGTATCGCCGTGACCCTGGGTGGCCCCGGCGCCGTGTTCTGGATGTGGGTCACCGCGCTGGTGGGCATGTCCAGCAGCTTCTTCGAGTGCACCCTGGCCCAGGTCTACAAGCGCAGCGACGGCAACGGCCTGTATCGCGGCGGCCCGGCCTACTACATCCAGCACGGCCTGAAGCTGCGCTGGATGGCCATGACCTTCGCGGTCCTGCTGCTGGTTACCTACGGCTTCGCCTTCAACGGCCTGCAGGCCTTCACCGTGACCCACTCGCTGCAGAACGCCTTCGACATCCCGGTGCTGTACTCGGGCATCGCCCTGGCCGTGCTGCTGGCCGTGGTGTTCTTCGGCGGCATCCAGCGCATCGCTGCGGTCTCCGACCTGCTGGTGCCGGTCAAGACCCTGGCCTACATCGCCGTGACCCTGTACGTGATCGTCACCCAGATCGAACTGGTGCCGGGCATGCTGACCACCATCGTCAAGAGTGCCTTCGGCCTGGAACCGGCGTTCGCCGGCCTGCTGGGTGCGGCCATCGTGATGGGCGTCAAGCGTGGCGTGTTCGCCAACGAAGCGGGCCTGGGCAGTGCGCCGAACGTGGCCGCCGTCGCCGCCGTGCGTCACCCGGCCTCTCAGGGCGTGGTCCAGGCGTTCAGCGTGTTCCTCGACACCTTCGTCATCTGCACCTGTACCGCGCTGCTGATCCTCCTCTCGGGCTTCTACACCCCGGGCTTCGAAGGCGACGGCATCACCCTGACCCAGAACTCGCTGGCCGCCGTGGTCGGTGACTGGGGCCGTATCTTCGTCAGCGTCGCGCTGTCGCTGTTCGTGTTCACCTGCATCACCTACAACTACTACCTCGGCGAAAACGCCCTGCAGTTCATCGTCGGCCGCAGCCGTTCGGCGCTGATCGCCTTCCGTGTACTGGTGCTGGGCCTGATCCTCTGGGGCTCGATGCAGAACCTGGGCACCGTGTTCGCCTTCGCCGACATCACCATGACCTGCCTGGCCTTCGTCAACCTGGTGGCCCTGGCGATGCTGATCAAGACCGGCCTGCGCGTGATGCGCGACTACGACGAGCAGCGCGCCGCCGGCGTCGAGCGCCCGGTGTTCGACGCCAGCAAGTTCGCCGACCTGGACATCGACCACGATGCCTGGCGCGATGCCCACAAGATCAACTCGACCGCTCCGGCCCACGGCAGCCTGCCGGCCCAGGGCTGATCCCCCTCGGACCAAGGTCTGACACGCGAGGCCGGGACTTCTCCCGGCCTCGCGGTTTATCCTGTGAACTTTCCTACAAGAGCACTGGCATGCGTCGAGTGAAGAACCTCTTCGTCCTCTATACCGGCGGCACCATCGGCATGCTGCAGACCGCCGAAGGCCTGGCGCCGGCCGGCGGATTCGAAGCTCGCATGCGCGAACAGCTGCAAGGCCACACCGAGATTCGCCTCGACTGGTCCTTCGCGGAGCTGCAACCGCTGCTCGACAGCGCCAACATGACCCAGGCCAACTGGCTGGCCATGCGCGATGCCATCGTCAACGCGGTGGAGCAGGGCGGCCATGACGGCGTTCTCGTGCTGCACGGCACCGACACCCTGGCCTACAGCGCCGCGGCATTGTCGTTCCTGCTGCTGGGGCTGGATGTCCCGGTGATCCTGACTGGCTCCATGCAGCCCATGGGCGCGCCGGGCAGCGATGCACCGGGCAATCTGCTGGGCGCACTGAAGGCGCTGGAAACCGGCGTCGAGCCGGGTGTATGGCTGTATTTCAACGGCGAACTGATGCATGGCGCCCGCGTCACCAAGCTGCGCAGCGACACCTTCGATGCTTTCGCCGTGCTGCCGCGCGAGCGCAAGGGTGCGCATGCAGAGTCGCTGCCCGGCGAGCTGAGCTATCGCCAGCCGCGCCAGCCGGTGAATCTCGCGGTGTTGCCGCTGTTCCCCGGCCTGCGCGCAGAGCACCTGCGTGCGCTGCTGGGCAGTGGCGTTCAGGCACTGCTACTGGAGTGTTTCGGCAGCGGCACCGGCCCTTCGGACAACGAAGACCTGCTGGCTGCGCTGCGCGAAGCCCACGCCCGCGGCGTGGTGCTGGCGGCGATCAGCCAGTGCCCGCAGGGGTATGTGGCATTCGACGTGTATGCCGCTGGCAGTCGCCTGCGTGATGCCGGGTTGGTGTCTGGTGGCGGCATGACCCGCGAAGCGGCGCTCGGCAAGCTGTTCAGCCTGCTGGGTTGCGGCCTGCCGGCTACGGAAGTGGAACGGCTGTTCGCCCTCGATCTGTGCGGCGAGCGCGTCGACTGATCGACTGATTGATCGAAACGGAACGCGCCCCGCTCAGGGGCGCGATTCTTCCAGCGGCACGTTGAGCACCTCGCGCACCAGCATGGCGATGCTGCTCACGCCCATCTTTTCCTTGATCTTGGTGCGGTGCACATCGACCGTCTTGACGCTGATGTTCAGCTCGCGGGCGATGACCTTGCTGGCCTTGCCGTCCACCACCATCATCAGGATTTCCCGCTCCCGCCCGGTGAGCAGGTCCAGCTTGTGCTGCAGGTTCTGCTTCTGCTCCTGGCCCGCGTGCACCTGCACTGCGCTTTTCAGCGCCGCCTGGATGCGGTCCAGCATCTGCTGCGGGTTGTAGGGCTTCTCGACGAAATCCAGCGCGCCGTTCTTCATCGCCTTCACCGACATCGGGATATCGCCGTGGGCGGTGACGAAGATGGTCGGCAGGTTGATGCCCTTGTCGTTGAGCATCTCCTGCAGCTGGAAGCCGCTGGTCTCGGGCATGCGCACGTCGAGCACCAGGCAGGCGGGGAGTCTGGGGTCGTATTCGCGCAGGAACTCCTCGGCGCCGCCAAAGCAAAGCGATTCGATGCTGACCGATTCGAGCAGCCAGGCGAGGGAGGTGCGCAGGTCCTTGTCGTCGTCGACGATGTAGACCACGGGTTTTCTAGCTTCCATCAGGCGTTGCCACTTTCTTTCTTATCGTTGTGAAGCTGCACGTAGGCCGCGTACGCCGGGCTTTTGCCGCGGTCGTCGGAATGGCATGACCCGGAGCATACCCATAGTCGCCGGTGCTGACGATAAAGAAACCACCTAGATGACTAGCGGCCCGCCCCCCCAAGCGTGGTGATCGTCTGAATATGGCGCGCCGCCGCGCTGCCCTACGCTGGCCCCATACAAGAAAGGCCGGGCGTGCCGGCCACTCCAGCACATGCCACTCCGGCAAACAGGAGCGAATAAATGGCCAACACCCTCAGCCAGACCCAGATCGACTTCCGCAACGCCATGGCGCAGCTGCCGGCGGCGGTGAACATCATCACCACCAATGGCCCGGAAGGCCGCTGCGGCATCACCGCCAGCGCGGTCTGCTCGGTCACCGACTCGCCGCCCACCGTGCTGGTCTGCGTCAATCGCGGCAGCGCTACCCACGATGTGTTCCGCAGCAACGGCCACCTGTGCGTCAACGTGCTGTGCGGCGAGCAGGAAGAGCTGGCCAAGCACTTCGCGGGGATGACCAAGGTGTCCATGGAAGAGCGCTTCACCTGGGACCTCTGGGACGACGGCTATGCCGGCCTGCCGGTGCTGCGCCAGGCGCTGGTCAGCCTGGAAGGGCGGATCAGCGACTGCAAGGAAGTCGGCTCGCACACCGTGATGTTCGTCGAGCTGGAAAAGGTCGCGGTGCGCGAGCGCCAGGACAGCCTGGTGTACTTCAACCGCGTGTTCCACCGCGTTGACCGCGAGGCCGTGCGCTGCGCCAGTTGATCCTTATCTAACAACAAGAACGAGGTAATCACCGTGACCCTGAAGATTTCCCAGACTGCCGACATCCAGAAGTTCTTCCAGGAAGCCAGCGGCGCGTTCAATGACGCCGGCAACCCGCGCGTGAAGCAGTTGATCCTTCGAGTGCTGCAGGACTCCGCCAGGCTCATCGAAGACATGAACGTCACCCCCGACGAATTCTGGAAGGCGGTGGACTACCTCAACCGTCTTGGCTCCCGCCAGGAAGCCGGCCTGGTCGTCGCCGGCCTCGGCGTCGAGCACTACCTCGACCTGCTGCTGGACGCCCAGGATGAAGCTGCCGGCCTCAGCGGCGGTACCCCGCGCACCATCGAAGGCCCGCTGTATGTGGCCGGCGCGCCGCTGTCTGAAGGCGAAGCGCGGATGGACGACGGCAAGGACGCGGGGACCGTGATGTTCCTTTCCGGCCGCGTGTTCGACCCGCAGGGCAAGCCGCTGGCCGGCGCCGTGGTCGACCTCTGGCACGCGAACACCCAGGGCACCTACTCGTACTTCGACAGCACTCAGTCCGAGTTCAACCTGCGCCGGCGCATCGTCACCGACGCCGAAGGCCGCTACAAGGCCCGCAGCATCGTGCCCAGCGGCTACGGCTGCCCGCCGGACGGCCCGACCCAGGAGCTGCTCGATCAGCTTGGCCGCCACGGCCAGCGCCCGGCGCACATCCACTTCTTCATCTCCGCACCGGGGCATCGCCACCTGACCACGCAGATCAACCTCGCCGGTGACCAGTACCTATGGGACGACTTCGCCTATGCCACCCGTGACGGACTGATCGGCGAGGTGCGTTTTGTCGAGGACGCGGCTGCCGCCAAGGCGCGCGGCGTGGAAGGGCGCTTCGCCGAGATCGAGTTCGACTTCCAGCTGCAGCAGGCGGTTTCCGCCGACGCGGAGGATCGCAGCAACCGTCCCCGCGCCTTGCAGGAAGCCTGATTCCCGCCAACGCTGCGACTTTGCCGGTAACCCCGACGTAGGGTGGAGCGATACCCATGGCTGTCGGCGCACGGATTGATGGGTATCGCTGCGCTCCCCACCATCCTACGTTGAGCGCTCTGTAGCTCCGCAGTTGGGCTGTCTACAGATCAACGCTGTGCCAACACTGTAGGAGCGGGCCATGCCCGCGACCCGCGGACAACGTCCGCTGTATTAGGAAGCGTTCAGTTCAGCCCCGCCGCTCCCTATGCATCAGCCAGAGGAAGTACGGGCAACCGATGAACGCCGCCAGCAATCCTGCCGACACCGGCCACGGATAGGCGATGTTCCGCCCCAGCCAGTCCGCCACCACCATGATCAGCGCTCCGGCTACCGCGCTCAGCAGCACTTGCGGTGCCGCGCGGCGCACGCCGAGGTGGCGGGCGATGTGCGGGCCGATCAGACCGACAAAGCTCAGCGGGCCGACGATGATGGTCGCGGTGGCGGTAAGCACCGCGGCCGTCAGCAGAATCATCAGGTGGCTCAGGCGCAGCCTCAGTCCCAGGGCAGTCGCCGTGCCGTTGCCCAGCGTCAGCAGGTCCAGCGGGCGAGCCAGCAACAGGCTGACGCCAATCATCAGTGTGCCGACCACCAGCCCGGTGCTCGCCGACATCACGTCCACCTGATAGGTCGAGCCGGTCATCCAGCTCATCATCGCCGTCATGCGCGGGTCGCCGCTGGCCAGCAGCAGGGTGCTCAGCGAGTGCAGCAGGGTCGTCAGGCACACGCCGGTGAGCAGCAGGCGCTCGGCATTGAAGGTCTTGCGCCAGGCGAACCACAGCAGCAGGCCGAGGGTGAGCAGTGCGCCGATGCTGGCTGCCGGGACCATGTAGGCCTGCGGCTGCGGTATCACCAGGAACAGCACCAGCACGGCAATCGCCGAACCGGAAGTGGCGCCCAGCACTTCCGGGCTGGCCATGGGATTGCCGGTCAGGCGCTGCACCAGCAGGCCGGCGACGGCGAGCATGGCGCCGGCTGCCAGTGAACCGAGCACGCGCGGCAGGCGCCATTGCGCGATGGCGTCGCTCAGGCCGGCATCGCCCCAGTGCCAGCCATTGGCGTCCACTGCGAAGTAGATGGCCGGCAAGGTCAGCAGGCCGAGCAGGACCGCCGCGCCGATGATCAGCCGCCACGGGTGCTCGCGCTGTGGCTTGGCCGGCGCCGGGCGCGGCACGATACCACCGCTGCGCTGGCGGCTGAGCAGCCACAGCAGCAGCGGCACGCTGAAGATGCCGGTGAGGATGCCCGCGGGAATTTCCCCGGCGAAGCGCGACAGTTCGCGGGCGATCTGGTCGACCACGCAGAGCAGCGCGGCCCCCAGCAGTGGCGCCCAGACCAAGCGTTGCTTGAGCGTGCGCGCACCGCACAACCGCGCAATGGCCGGTGCGGCAAGGCCGACGAAAGCCAGCATGCCCACGGCGCTGGTGACGAACGCACTCAGCGCTACAGCCATGGCCAAGCCCATTACGCGGGTACGCAACAGGTTCACGCCCACCGCGGCGGCACCTTCATCCTCCAGCCCCAGCACGGCCAGCGGGCGCACCATCAGCAGCGCGATGACCATCGCCACCGCCAGGCGCGGGGCGAGGTAGAGGGCGCCGTCCCAGCCACTCTGGTTCAGCGAGCCGGCCTGCCAGAGCAGCAGGTCGATCAGGTAATCGTGGTTGAACAGCACCAGCAGCGCGTTGAGCGACACGCAGTACAGGCTGATGACCATGCCGGCGAGGATGAAGCGCAGCGGCGACAGGGTGCGGCCCCAGGCGAAGGCAAACAGCAGGCAGGCGGCCAGTGCCGCGCCGGTCAGGGTGACGGCTTCCAGGCCGTGCACCAGCAGGGTCGGGGCGAAGATGGTGGCCGCCGACAGGGCAAGGTTGGCGCCGGCGGAGACGCCGAGAGTCACCGGTTCCGCCAGCGGGTTGCGCAGGATCTGCTGGAACAGCGTGCCGGCCAGGGCCAGCGCGGCGCCGGCCATCAGGCTCACCGCCAGGCGCGGGAAGAAGCTGAAGTGCAGCAGCACCTGGCGCACGTCGTCCAGGTCCGGCGACCACAGTGCCTGCCACCAGAGGTCGCGGGGCAGGGCGCCCTGCAGGCCATGGAACACCAGCAGGCCCGCGAGTATCGCCAGCACCAGCGTGCAGATCGCCGGGCCAAGCGGCAGACCGCTACGCGGGGCGGCGAGGCCGAGAGTCGATTCAGACATGGGCGACCTCCGTGGCGCTGTCCAGGTAGGCGGCGATGCGTTCGGCGAGGTCGAGCACCGAAGCGGCGCCGGCGTAGGGGTAGAAGCGCTGCAGCGTCAGGGTGTGGCCCTGGCGCACGGCGGGGAGGTTGGCCCACAGGTCGTTGGGCTGCCGCAGGCTTTGCAGGCGTGCCGAGGTGGTGGGGATGTCGACGTAGACCAGGTGTGCGTCCGGGCGCTCGGCCAGGCGCTCGATGCTGACCATCGCCAGCCCCACCGGGCCGACGGGCCCTTGCCAGGCATTCTCGACGCCCAGGCGGTCGAGCACGTCCTGCACCATGCTGCTCCTGCCATAGACAGCCGCGTGGCGACCATCCTGGTTGAGCACGGCCACGCACACCGGCGGCAGTGGGCGGCTCGCCAGTTTCGCCCGCAGCTCGGCCAGGCGCTGCTCGCCCGCGGCGATGTAATCGGCGGCGACCTGTTCGACGCCGAGGCGCCGCGCCAGGTCGTTCATGAACCCGGTGGTGGCGCGCCAGGCGCCGTCAGCGGCCGGGTAGATGGCCACGCGTTCGGTCGGCGCGATGCCGTTGAGGCGGCGCTCCAGGGTCGGGGTCATCGGGTCGCTGAGGATCAGTTGCGGTTGCAGCTGCTGGATCAGTTCGAGGTTCGGTTCCCAGTAGGGACCCACGTCACGCACGCTCTCGGGCAGCGGCTGAGTCGGCATGCGCACCCGGTAGTAGCGGTCGTCGGAGATCGCCAGGGGCGGTACGCCCAGAGTCAGCAGCGTCTCGGCGGCCACCCAGTTGAGCGCGATGATCCGCGTCAGGCGCTCGCCAGCGAACACCGGCAGGCCGGAAGCGCAGGCCAGCCCGCCGATGGCGAGGCCCTGCAGCAGGTGGCGACGGGTGAGGGACATGCACTACTCCTCGCGTGAAACAGGCTCTTGAAACAACAAACGCTTGAAACAACAAAGGGCCCCCTGCGAACAGGGAGCCCGGAAACAGCAGGCGGAAGCAGCGCGCGGCCGCCTCCGCCAGTGCCTTACCAGCTGTACTTCACGCTGGTCATGACGGTGCGGCGCAGGCCCGGGTAGCAGGAGATCGGGCTGTCGCAGGTCGCGGCATACTCCTCGTCCAGCAGGTTCTGGGCGTTCACCGAGAGGGTCACGTTCTTGTTCAGCGGGTAGCTCACGCCGGCGTCGAACAGGGTGTAGTTGTCGACGTGGTAGGTGTTGGCGTTGTTGCCGTAGAGCGAGCCGGTATAGCGCACGCCGCCGCCGATGGAGAGACCGTCGACCGCACCTTCGTGGAAGGTGTAATTCAGCCAGCCGTTGGCCATGTGCTCGGGCACGTTGGCCGGGCGGTTGCCTTCGTTGGCGTCGTTGCTCTTGGTGATCTTGGCCTTGGTGTAGGTGTACGAGGCCAGCAGGTCCCAGTTCTGGTCCAGCTTGGCCTTCAGCTCGGCCTCGATGCCGCGCGAGCGCTGCTCGCCGGTGGCCTCGCTGAAGCCGGTCGGCACGCCGTTGGCGTTCAGCTGGTTGGTGAGGATGTTTTCCTTGGTCAGCTCGTAGGCGGCCAGGGTGATCAGCAGGGTTTCGTCCGGCTGGAACTTCACGCCCGCTTCGTACTGGTGCGCTTCGCTGGCCTTGAAGGCGCTGCCGTCGGAGCTGATGCCGGTGTTGGGCACGAAGGACTCGGAGTAGCTGACGTAGGGCGCCAGACCGAAGTCGGTCAGGTAGGTCAGGCCGACACGACCGGTGAAGGCGTTGTCCTTCTGCATGCTGTGGGCGCCGACGTGGTTGTCCAGGTCATTGCGCACGTAGTCGTAGCGGCCGCCGGCGGTGAGAATCCAGTGGTCGTCGAACTTGACCTGGTCCTGCAGGTAGGCGCCGATCTGCTCGATGTTCTGGTCGTAGTCGATGGACTGGATGCTGTTGCCCTTGTTCGGACGCGGAACACTCTGGCCGTACACCGGGTTATCCAGGTTCAGCGACGGGCCGAGGGTGCGCCAGCGCGCGACATTGGCGTCCTGCCAGCTGTAGTCCGTGCCCATCAGCAGCGTGTGCTTGATGGAGCCGGTGTCGAAGTTGGCCTGCAGCTGGTTGTCCAGGTTGAAGGTGTCCATGTGCTGATCGAAGCGATCCGCGGTGCGGATGATGTTTCGCCCCACCTGCAGTTGCGGCAGCAGGTTGTTGAAGATCAGGTCGACCTGGCCGTAGCGCGCGTTCTGGCGGAATTCCCAGGTGTCGTTGAAGCGATGGCGAAACTCGTAGCCCAGGGTGTACTGGTCCTGGTCGAAGTGGTTGTAGTTGTGGTCGCCGAGCAGGGTGCCGGTGGGGTGGCCGTTGACGCTGTAGTCGAAGATCGAGCCGGAGTTGCGGTCACGCAGGAAGTCGGTGAGCACGGTCAGGCTGGTGTCTTCGTCCGGCGCCCAGGTGAAGGACGGGGCGATGTAGTAGCGGTCGTCCTCGACCTCGTGGCCGTCGTCGTACTCGGCCTGGGTGTTGGCGTCGCGGGCCAGGCCCACCACGCGGTAGAGGAACTGGTTCTGGTCGTCCAGCGCGCCGCCGAGGTCGAACTGGCCCTGCTTGCGGTCATGGTTGCCGCCAGTCAGCTCGACTTCGTTGATGTGGTTGGCAGTGGGCTTCTTGCTCACACGGTTGACGATACCGCCGGCGTCACCCATGCCGAACAGGCTGGAGGACGGGCCACGGACCACGTCGATGCGCTCGAAGGCATAGGGCTCGCTGCGAAAGAAGGCGTAGCTGTTGTTCTGCTGGCGCAGGCCGTTGAGGTAGTCGCTGGTGGCCTGGGCGTTGAAGCCGCGGATGTACATCCAGTCGAAGCCTTTCGGGTCCAGGCCATAGGCTTCCACCTTGACGCCGGGCACGTAGCGCAGTGCTTCGGTCACGGTCTGCGCGCCCTGGGCGTCCATCTGCTTGCGGGTGATCACCGAGATCGACTGGGGGATTTCCAGCAGCGGGGTGTCGGTCTTGCTGCCGCTGTTGGAGGTGCGCGGCACGTAGCTGTCTTCACCTTCGACGGTACCGGTGATGACCTGGGCGGACATGTTCAGGGTGTCGCCGCTGGCGGAGTCGGCGCCCAGCAGGGTCACGCGGCTGCCTTCGACCTGGTACTTGATGCCGGTGCCCTGCAGCAGGCGTTCCAGCGCCTGGGCGGGCTCCATCTCGCCGCGCACGCCGGGGGCGCGCAGGTTCTGCACCTGGCTCTGGTTGAAGACGATCTGCAGGTTCGACTGCGCGCCCAGGCTGGTGAGCGCGGAAGCCAGGGACTGGGCCGGGATGTCGATGCGGACCGGGGCGGCCTCGACGGCGGAAGCCGCCAATACCATCCCCAGGGCGGTGGCGCGGACCAGGCGGGCCAGAGGCTTCACCTTGTGCTGGGATTGCAGCGCGTAGCGGTTGCGACTCACTTGTTTAGCTCCTTTAACCTTGAAGGCATGATCTTGTAATGCAATTTCTAATAAGAATGATTCAGCTTTATGTGACGCGCCGGCTGGAAAAAACCGGAAAAATCCTTTCGATCTTTTTTTGTTGCTGAGTGACGGCGGCAGGAAAGGGCGGCCGTCCAGGCCGCCGGGCCGTCAGTGCATGGCCATGCCGGAACCGCCTGGTGGCGCTGTAGCGCGGTGCTCCTCGATCTCCACGATCTGCCCGGCGCTCATGCGCAGCAGGCGATCCGCGACGTCGAAATAGCGGTCGTCGTGGGAGATCACGATCAGGGTCTTGCCCTGGGCACGCAGCTCGGGCAGCAGCTCGGTGTAGAAAATCCGGCGGAATTCCGGGTCCTGGTCCGCTGCCCACTCGTCGAACACCAGCACCGGGCGCTTCTCCAGCCAGGCCTGCACCAGTGCCAGGCGCTTGCGCTGGCCGGTGGACAGATCGGTCGTCGAAAATTCCTGGCCCTGCAGGCTGACCTTGTGGGCGATTTCCAGGCGCTCCAGGTAGCGGCCGGCTTCTGCCGGAATGTCCTGGCTGCCCTTGAGCAGGTCTTCGAAGAGGAAGTAGTCGGCGAAGATGGTGGTGAACAGCTGGCGGTAGTCGTCGCGGCCGGTGTCGGTCACCGGTTCGTCATTGAGCAGTAGCTCGCCGCCACGAGGGGCATAGAGGCCGAGCAGCAGCTTGATCATGGTCGTCTTGCCACAGCCGTTCTCGCCAGCAATGAAAAGGATTTCGCCACGGCTGACCTTGAGGTTCAGCGGGCCGACGCCGAAACCACGGGAGCCGTCGTCGGTGGGGTAGTGGTAGGCCAGGTCGCGCAGCTCGATGGACTGGAAGTCCAGCGGCTTGCGACCGTCATCGGCCAGCAGCAGGTTCGGCTCCGGCGAGGAGAAGCGCACCGACAGCTCGGCAATGCGGCGGAACGCGACCTGGGCGCGGGTCACCACCGGCAGCTGGCCGATCAGACCTTCCAGCGGCCCCTTCATGTACAGCAGCACCAGGATGAAACCGGACAGGGTGGCCTGGTCGGTGCTCGGCCACAGCGACTGGTAGGCCAGCGCCACGCCGATGACGATGAAGAACAGCGTCGAGCCGAAGCCCTTGGCGACGTTGAACAGGTTGATCGAGCGCAGCTGGATGTCACAGATTTCGTCGGCGGTACCCTGCAGGCGTTCGCTGTAGTGCTGGAAGCGGCGCGGACGGCTGATGCGCAGCTCCTTCGCGCCCTCGGCGATGGCGCGGTAGTGCTTCTGCAGTTCGTCTTCCTTGTCCCGTGCCTCGAAGAACCCCTTGATGCCCTTGGCCCGCGCGACGTACTGCACGGCGCTGCCGACGACGATGGCGATGGCGGTAGCGAGGAACATCGGCGGCGACAACCAGGCCAGGTAACCCAGGCAGCCAAGCGTGGTGGTCAGGGCCACCGCCAGCGGCGCGAAGGCGAAGGCGAAATCGCTGATGGTGTCGATGTCGTGGGTCAGCACCGGGATCAGGCGGTGGCTGCGGTAGCGCTCGATCTGCTCGATGGGCGCGGAAATGATCTTGCTGCCCAGGTCCTTGCGCAGCCTCGCGATCACATGCTGGCCGACATAGTTGGTGCCCATGTCGGAAATGATCGAACCTATCAGGGCGATGGCGCAAAGGCCGGCGAACCCCAGCAGCAGGCCGGCCGGCATGCCGCCTGGCGAATGCAGGCTGTAGTTGATGGTGGCGAGCAGCGCGGTGATAGCAGAGCCACCGAGAATCCCCAGCAGGGTCGCAGCGGTCAGCGGCAGCCAGTGCGGCCGCAGCAGTTTGAGCATCTCGGGGAAGGCGCTTGGAGCGGGTGTTTGCATCGTCTTTTCCTGGACCCGGCCTGCCAGTGGGCAGGCCGCACAACGGGGCGAGACGGCGCGCGAATCAGGAAATCATCGGCAAATCCGAATCGTTCCTATCAAGACGAATGAGCCGGAAGAAAACTGAAGAGAATTTGCGAATTTGTCGCAATTAAGAAGACGCAGGAGATCGTGGCGGAACCGTCCGCCGTGTAGCGCCGTGATGGAGACCCTGTAGGAGCGGGCCATGCCCGCGATCGCGCGCTCCTACAATGGTTGGGCCTAAAGCTGCGCGTAACGGCTGGCGAGAACGGTGCGCCCCTGGTTGTCCTTGCGCAGCTCCAGCGGCAGCACCTTGGGCAGCGAATCCACCAGCGCCTGCAGGTCGTCGGTGCGGTAGATGCCGCCGATGCGCATGGCAGCAACGGTGGCATCGTCGAGGAACACCGGCTGCTTGAGGTAGCGATTGATCAGCGGGATGGCCGACTGCAGCGTCAGGTCATCGATCACCAGCTTGCCTTCGATCCAGGCAATGGCGCCGGCCGGCGCGACCTGGGCGAGTTCGATGCGCTGGCTGCCCTGGCTGTAGCGCGCCTGCATGCCCGGCGTGAGTTGGGCGCTGTTGCCGTCGACGCTGTCGGGCGGGCTGACCACCACCGAGCCTTCGAGCAGGGTGACCAGCATCTGGTTCGGGTCGGTCCAGACGTTGAAGCGCGTGCCGGTGACCCGCACGCTGCCGTTGTCGGTATAGACCGAGAAGGGCTGCAAGGTGTCGTGTGTAACGCGGAAATACGCCTCGCCACCGCTTTTCAGCCAGGCGCTGCGGCGGTCGCGGAAGTCGGCGAAGAACAGCTGCGAGTTGCTGTTGAGCTCGACTTTCGAGCCGTCGGCCAGCTCCACGTCGCGTGCGCCAGGTTGTGCGGCGTAATAGCCGACCTTCGAAGGCAGCCAGCCGGCTGACCAGCCTGCCGACCACACGGCGCCGATGGCCACCAGCACGCCAGCGGCCACGGCGGCGATGCGCTTGCCGCTGCGCGGGCGGCGAGCGCTGCTGCGGGGACGGCGGCCGTTCAAGGGGGTAGGTGCTATCGGGGCGGGTGCGACCTGCGGAGTCGGCGGCAGCAGCTCCGAGAGCTGCCAGATGTCCAGCATCGCCTGGTATTCGACCTCGTGCCGCGAGTCGAGCGCGAGCCATTGCGCAAACTCGGCGCGCTCGGCATCGCTGCACTCTTCGTCGTGCAGACGCGCGCACCAGTGCGCAGCTTCGGCGCTGATGCGGTCATCGTCGAACGGGGAGGGGGAGCTGGTCATCGGGAATCTCGGTAAGGCCGTTTGCGGCCGATATCACACTTTCTTTTCGCGTTGATGCGAGTGATTATAAATAAGCCTGACTCGGACTGTCAGCAGGCGCCTACAGCCTCGACTGTTTTTCATAGGATGCCCGACGGGGTGGAAAGCGCGTTCATCCGGTATTACAAGGAACTGGTCCTGTACCTCAATCGCAGCCTTGGCGACCGCCAGGCGGCCGCCGATGTGACACAGGAAGCCTTCCTGCGCCTGCTCGACCGCAAGGGTGACGAGCATATCGAACAACCCCGCGCATTTCTCTATCGCACGGCGGTCAACCTCAGCATCGACCTGCACCGGCGCGGCCGCGTGCGCCGCACCGAAGAGCTGGAAACCCTCGATCGCGAAGGTTGTCTCGACGAGCGCTGCCCGCAGGAAGCAGCCAGCCAGCAGCAGCAACTGCAATTGCTCCAGCGCGCCCTCGGCGAATTGCCCGAGGCTTGTCGCCGCGCTTTCGTGCTGCGCAAGGTCGAGGGCTGCAGCCATGTCGAGATCGCGCAAGCCCTGGGCATCTCCCGCGACATGGTGGAGAAACACATCGTCAACGCGATGAAGCATTGCCGGCTGCGCCTCAAGGCCTGGGATGGTCAGGACTGAGGCTGGTCACACGCCCTGCAGGAGCGGGCCATGCCCGCGATCGCGCGCCTGGCCCGCTCCTACAAAGGACAGACGTGCCGATCTCGCCTGGATTTAGTCCCACGCGGCCCGCGCGGGTTTTCTGGGAAAGATTCCGCCCTCGATCACTGCTCGTCATTCTGAAATTTTCATGACTTAGTGAGAATCATTCTAAATTTCCCCAGGCCTGTCTCGTCTCTCCAGATAACGCGCTATCGACAGCGCAAATCATGGGCGACACGCAGGAGCGAGCGCCAACCGCCGGCTGGCGGAGCGCTCCAGGCAGAGCAGTAAGCCGCCGACTCCTGCGTGGTCATGCCCCACGGCCATCGCGATACAGGACATTGGCACCATGACCCAGATGATCACCCCGACCTACGACGTGCTCGGCATCGGTTTCGGCCCCTCCAACCTGGCGCTGGCGATCGCCCTGCAGGAGCAGGCGCGACGCGAGGGTCGCCACTACCACGCGCTGTTCCTCGACAAGCAGGCCGACTACCGCTGGCACGGCAACACCCTGGTGGCGCAGAGCGAGCTGCAGATCTCCTTCCTCAAGGACCTGGTGACCCTGCGCAATCCCACCAGCCCGTACAGCTTCGTCAACTACCTGCATGCGATGGGCCGGCTGATCGACTTCACCAACCTGGGCACCTTCTACCCGTGCCGCATGGAGTACAACGACTACCTGCGCTGGGTCAGCGAGCAGTTCGCCGAGCAGCGCGTCTGCGGCGAGACTGTCAGCCGTGTCGAGCCGGTGCAGGGCCCGGACGGCATCGAGCTGGTCAAGGTGCTGTCCACCGACGCCCGTGGCCACGAACGCTTCCGCCTGGCCCGCAGCGTGGTGGTGAGCACCGGGGGCACGCCGCGCTTCCCGTCGGCCTTCAGTCACCTGCGTGACGACCCGCGCGTGTTCCACCACGCCCGTTACCTGGAATGCATGGCCAGGCAGCGCTGCAACCAGAACGAGCCGATGCGCATCGCGGTGATCGGCGGCGGCCAGAGCGCGGCCGAAGCCTTCATCGACCTGAACGACAGCTTCCCCTCGGTGAAGGTCGACATGGTCCTGCGCGCGGCGGTGCTCAAGCCGGCCGACGACAGCCCCTTCGTCAACGAAATCTTCGCCCCGCGCTACACCGACCTGGTGTTCAACGAGCCCAAGGCCGAGCGCGAGAAGCTGATCCAGGAATTCCACAACACCAACTATTCGGTGGTGGACCTGGACCTGATCGAGCGCATCTACGGCATCTTCTACCGGCAGAAAGTGGCCGGCGTGGATCGCCATGCCTTCCTCTGCCGCCGCAATGTCGAGGCGGCCAAGGCTGACGCCGACGGTATCGAGCTGACCCTGCGCGACAGCGCCACCGGGGCGGTGGAAACCCATCGCTACGATGCGGTGATCCTCGCCACCGGCTACGAGCGCAAGTCGCACCGCGAACTGCTTGCGCCGCTGCAGGAGTACCTGGGTGACTTCGAAGTGGGCCGCGACTACCGCGTGCTGGCTGACAAGCGCCTGCATGCCGGCATCTACCTGCAGGGCTTCACCCAGGACAGCCACGGCCTGAGCGATACGCTGCTGTCGGTGCTGCCGATGCGCGCGCAGGAAATCGCCGCGTCGATGTTCGAGCACCTGCCGCCGCACGAGACCGCGCACAAGCCGACGCGCCCGCTGACTGCGGAAAGCGCCTGACCCGCAAGGCCCGGAATCGAAGTCCGGGTCGAGTAAATTTCTGCCGACCCTGCTCGTCATACGAGCGGGGTCGTTGCATTCACGAAAGGGAACCCACCATGACGCCCAGTTTTTCCCTGCCGCTGCCCGATGGCCGCAAGCTCTCCGCCGATCTCGGAACCCATGGCCTGACCCTGCTGCTGGACGGCCAGCCGTTGTTGAGCGCGCAACGCGAAGGTGAGTGCTGGCAGCTGAGTTCAGCGCCAACCACGGAGGCGCTGTGGATGCTGGCCTACTGGACCTTCGCTGGCGATGCACAGAGCGATCGCGTGCAATTCGCTGCCGCCAATGTCCCGGTCGAAGCTCTCGAGCAAGGCCTGGTGAGCCTCGACGACGTTGGCGGGCGCCTGCAGATCGAGCGTTCCGCGTTCTGGCAACTGCCCGCCGCCTGGCACAGGGGCTTGGCCAGCGCCAAGTATCCGCAGGTCTATCGCATGAGCGGCGGCCGCCGCCACCCGCTGCGCGCACCCAAGCCGCAGGGTGAGGTCTATCGCCGCTTCGACGCCAAGCTGGGCCAGTGGATTTCCCTGCGCACCCTCGACATCGAACTGGACCTGGAACGCTTCAATCGCTGGCAGAACAGCCCGCGCGTGCTGGAGTTCTGGCAGGAGGGCGGCACCCTGGAGCAGCACCGCGCCTACCTGGAAAAAGCCGCCGCCGACCCGCACACCACCACCCTCATCGGCTGCATCGACGACGAGCCGTTCGCCTACTACGAAGCCTACTGGGCCAAGGAAGACCGCATCGCGCCGTTCTACGACGTGGGCGACTACGACCGCGGCATCCATATGCTGGTGGGCGAGGAAAGCCACCGTGGCCCGCACAAGGTGGAAAGCTGGATGACTGCGCTGGTGCATTACCTGCTGCTGGACGACCCGCGCTCCCAGCGCATAGTCGCCGAGCCGCGCGCCGACAACGCGAAGATGATCGGCCACATGCAGCGCCTGGGCTTCTGGCGCGAAAAGGAATTCAACTTCCCGCACAAGCGCGCCGCGCTGATGGTGCAGAGCCGGGAAACCTTCTTCGAGCGTTGCGGCCTGTGCTGACAGCGGTTCGCTGCGTGCCTGAGGGCTGCCGGTGATCGCAGCCCTCGCTCCCCTGTATTTCGGTGAGTTCGCCAGCTACCGCGAGGTGCTGGTGACTCGCGACGATCCCCGGCCATCGATCCCGGCGCGTGCCTTGCTGGAACGGGAGATGCTCGACAGCGTGCTGCGTCGCTTCGACCCGCCCCATGCCGATGGCGACCGACGCGCGCTGGCTTCGCAGTGGTCCAAGTGGTACCTGGTGCGCCTCATTCCACCTGTGGTGGCTGCCGCGTTGGTGCTCGGTCGCACACTGCCGCTGGCGTTCGATGAGGTGGACGTGGTCCTGGATGCCCAGGGCATTCCCGAGGCGTTCAAGTTGCCGGGCGAGGGCGGGCCTTTCGCCGCGCCGCCGGGTGATCCGTTCCAGCGCTTTGCCCATCTGCTGGAAGGACACCTGCAGCCTTTCATCCAGGTTCTCGCCGCCGAGGCGCGCCTGTCGCCGAAGGTGCTCTGGAGCAATGCCGGCAACTACCTCGAATGGTTCCTCGGCGAGATGGCCAGGCTGCCGCCCCTGGCCCCGATGCTCGGCCACGGCCGCGAACTGCTGGAGACCGAGCGCCGCCCGGACGGCACGCGCAACCCGCTGTACAAGCCGATCCAGTATGTCGAGGTGTCCTGCGAGCAGCGGGCCAACGGCCTGTGGCGACAGCGGCGCACCTGCTGCATCCGCTACCGACTGGGCAGCATCGGGCACTGCGACAATTGCCCGCTGATCGACGAGCCGCCGCCGGAAGCGAGCGACCTGTAGGGCGGATAACGCGTCAGCGTTATCCGCCAGTCAAAGCTGAGCGTGAACGTAGGATGGCGTGGAGCGCAGCGATACCCATCGAATTTCGCGCACCCGCAGCAGCATGGGGTATCGCAAGCTCCACCCATCCTGCAAATGTGCTTGCCGGGGAGGGCGGCGGTTTGCCCCTATAGGGGCTCAGCGCAGGTAGCTGATCGGCGACCCATCCACCGGATTGCTCAGCACACCCATGGGAATCCCGTAGATGTCTTCCAGCGTCTCCCCGTGCATCAGTTCCGCCGGGGTGCCCTGGGCCAGCAGGCGGCCGCCGTGCAGGGCGATCAGGTGGTCGCAGTAGCGCGCCGCCATGTTGATGTCATGCAGCACCACCAGCACGCCCAGGCCCAGCTCGCGGCTGAGTTCGTGGACACGGGACAGCACCTCGACCTGGTGGGCAATGTCCAGCGCCGAAGTCGGCTCGTCCAGCAGCAGGTAGCGGCTGTTCTGCGCCAGCAGCATGGCCAGCCAGACGCGCTGGCGTTCGCCGCCGGAGAGCAGGTCCACCGGGCGATCGGCGAAGGCGAGGGTGTCGGTGAGGTCCAGCGCGCGGTCGATCTGCTTGCGGTCCTCGCCGGTGACGCGACCCAGCGCGCCGTGCCACGGATAGCGGCCGAAGGCGACCAGTTCGCGCACGGTCAGGCCGTCGGTCTGCGGCAACTGCTGCGGCAGGTACGCCACCTGGCGCGCGAAATCGCGGTTACCCCAGTCCTGCAGCGGCTTGCCATCGAGGCGGATGCTGCCGCCGCTGGCCTGTTGCTGGCGAGCCAGCAGCTTGAGCAGGGTGGACTTGCCCGAACCGTTGTGACCGATCAGGCCGATCATGTTGCCGTCGGCCAGCTGCAGGCTCAGCGGTTGCAGAAGCGTGCGACCGGGGACGCTGAAACTGACATTTTCCAGTTCGAACATGGGGTCATCCGTAGTGGCGGCGTGGCCGGAAAAAGCGGGATCCCGACTCTAATCCAATTGCTAATGGTTATCAATTTTCCAGGGCGCTGCGGAACCGTCGGATTGATTGCCTGTCACTGTCGCAAACCGCTTATGATTCAACGCTGTAACTGATCTGGTAGGGCCCATGGAGTCTGCTGTCGAACGCTACAAGCGGCTGGTTGCCGAAGCCCTTGCGCGTTATTTCCCCCGTACCACCGAATACCTGCGCGCCGAGCGCGAGGCGGCGCAGCCCAAGGCCGGCGCGCGCGGCAAGGCAAAGGGCAAGGCGAAAGCAGCGGGCAAGGCACCCGCCAAGCGCGGCGCCAAGGCCCGGAAGGACGGCGACGCGCCTGCGCCCAAGCGCCAGCGCACGCCGACCGTTGCCGGTATCTACGGCACCGCCAGCGCAGCGGATGAGCAGCGCGCCCTCGACATGCGCCAGCGCGTGGCCCAGGCGGCTGCCCACGGGATAGTCAGCCTGCCCTCGGACGAACAGTGGGCGATGATCCTCGCGCCCGAGCCGCTGACGCGCATCTTCGCCGGCGCCGGGTCCGGCAAGTCCACCACCCTGGTGCTGCGGGTGGTCTACATGCTCTGCCACTTGGGGATAGACGCGGAGAAGGTGACGGTGATTTCCTTCACCAACGCTTCCTGCGCACAGCTGCGCGAGCAACTGGTGAAGGTGCTTGGCTACTGGGGACATCCGTTCGATGCGGCGCAGGCGCGGCAGTGTGTGCGCACCTTCCACTCGGCCATGGGGACCCTGGCGAAAGTCGCGCTGAAGAACCCGCGCTGGTTCGAGCAACTGGACGAACGCGACCCCGCCAGCGAACTGGACAACCCCTTGCTCGCCGGCCGCCTGCGCCCGGCGCAGCAGCGCCTGCTCAAACAGGTCTACCAGCAGTGCTACGCCGAACAGCCGGCGTTCCGCACGCTGGTGCACCAGTTGCTGGAGCTGCCGCCACCGCCGGAAGCGGGCGAAGACGGTAAGCCGCCACGCATCGGCAAGGCGCCGCTGGATGCCTTCAAGCTGCCGGGCGAATTCACCGCGCTGCCGCTGTTCGAGGCGTTCTACGCCCAGTCCGGCTTCATCGAGAGCATCGGCCTGCGCATTGACCAGTTACAGCCGCAGAAACTCGCCTGTCCGCCCCGCGAGCGGCAGTTCGTCGAGGCCCTGCAGCTGTTCTGGGCGGCCTTCGATGCGGCCTTGCAGGAGCAGGGCCTGCTGACCTTCAACCTGGCGTTCCAGCGCCTGACCGACCTGCTCGGCGACGGCAAGCTGCCGGCCGAAGCGCTTGCGCCGTTCCAGCACCTGCTGATCGATGAGTTCCAGGACGTCTCGCCGCAGATCGTGCAATGGCTGCAGGCGCTGCACCGCGACCTCGCCAAGCGCGGCGAAGCGGTCAGTCTGATGGCCATCGGTGATGACTGGCAGTCCATCTACGCCTGGCGCGGCAGCTCGCCGGAGTTATTCATGGACTTCGACCGGCACTTCCCCAGCAAGGGCCGGCGCAAGAGCCGCGTGCTGCTGCTGGAGACCAACTACCGCAGCATCGACCCGGTGATCCGCGACGGCGAGCGGGTGCTGGTTGGCGTGGCCAACAAGCAGGCCAAGACCTGCCGGGCGTTCAAGACAGCAGAGGCGGGCGACCACGGGGTGAAACTGGTGCAGCGCTTCGACGCGCGCAACAGCCTGCCACTCCTGCTGGAGGAGATCCGCAAACAGTGCGAACACGTCGCCGCGCGCGGCTCGCGGGAGAAAACCGCCGTGCTGCTGCTCAGCCGGCGCAATGAAACGTTGCAGACCATCCTCGGCGAGCTGGACCGCAAGCTGCCGGTGAAGGGTATGACCATCCACCGCGCCAAGGGGCTGCAGGCGGAAGTGGCGATCATCGTCGACGACTGCGCGCCGCCGGAGAAACACCCGCTGCGCGGCGCCCTGTACGTGGCCTGCGGCTTCTTCGCCAGCAGCTACGAGCAGGCCCAGCAGGACGAGCAGCTGCGCCTGGCCTATGTGGCGATCACCCGTGGCGTGAGCCGGGTCTTCTGGTTCACCCGCAAGGCCCAGGGGCCCACGGCGATCCTGGCGCTGCGGCGCAACGTGGAAACCGCGCCGGCCTGAGCCCGAAGCGGGCGATCAGTCGTCGCGGGTGAGGACTTCCAGCAGCTCGATCTCGAACAGCAGGTTGGAGTTGGGCTGGATGTGCGCGCCGACCTGGCGCTCGCCGTAGGCCAGGTGCGCGGGCACGAAGAGCTTGCGCTTGCCGCCGACCTTCATGCCCATCAGGCCCTGGTCCCAGCCCTTGATTACCCGGCCGGTGCCGATCACGCACTGGAACGGGCGGCCCTTGTCCCAGGACGAGTCGAAGACGGTGCCGTCCTCCAGGGTGCCCCTGTACTGGGTGGTGATCAGGGCGCCCTTGACCACGGCCTTGCCGTCGCCGACGACGATATCTTCGATCTGCAGTTCGCTGCTCATGGCGTTCTCCGGTGCTGCGGGTGCGGCACGAGCGCCGCGAGGGCGTGCGTTTTCGCAGGATTCGTCGGCAATGGCAAGCCGTGCGACTCAGGTGGCGAGGTTGCGCAGCTGGCCCGTCGCCACGCCGATCAGCGTGCGCAGGCCCATGCCGAGGATGACGACCGTCGCGGCGGCGAGCAGGAACAGCGCCACGCCATTGGTGAAAGGCCCGGGCGCATGACCCGCGTAGCGCAGCGCGCAACCGGCTGCGGCGGCCAGCGGGAAACCGACCGACCACCAGGCCAGGCGGAACGGGCAGTTGCGCGCCAGATGGCGCAGGCGCCCGGCGAGCACCGCCAGCATGAACAGGGTGAGCATGTACAGCGCGCTGGCGAAGCGGTCGATCTCGCCGACGATGCTGACATAGGCGGAGAAGCCCACCGCAAAGGGCGCCAGCAGGATCAGCAGGGAAGGCTGCAGGCCAACGCCAAGCGGCTCTTCGAACAGCAACCGCGAGAGGATCAGGGTGAACAGCGGCACGGCAAAGAACAGCGCCACCGCGAGGGAAAAGAAGGCGACGTCGGCGGCGCCCGGCCACTGCAGCAGCGGCACTGCCAGCGGGATATCCGCCAGGCCCACCACCGGGACAATCCAGGCCGGTGTGGCGTGGGCCGCTTGCTGGCGTTGACCGAGCCAGCGGGAAATGATCAGCCAGGCGAACGGCAGCATGCCGGCCGTGCCGATGAGCCAGCAGGCGCGGGCCAGGAACAGGCTGTAGTCGACCAGGGGAATGGGCAGCAGCAACAGGCTGATGAACAGTGTGCCGAACAGGTTGCCAGCGATAGGGTGGAGGAATTCCGCTTTCACTGAATGGGGGCCGGTGACGGCCTTGATTGCGTAGCCGATGCCAACGGCGAAGAACGCCAGCAGCGCCAGCAGGCCGATGGCTTGCGACACCCACGGTGGTGCGCCGTAGATCAGCGTGGCCAGCTTCCAGGCCGACGACAGGCCCGCGAGCCCCATCACCGAGCCGAACAGGGCGACCGGCAGGTAGCCGAGCCGGCCTTCGCGGGCGGTTTCCTTGGGAGCACCAAAGGCAGCAGCAGTATCGATGTTTTCTGTCATAGGCGAATCTTCCCTATCGGTACGCTGAGCAATCCGAGTCCGTTGACTCCGTCGTCGCACAGCGTAGACGGGAAAGATCCTTCGGCAATACCTCCGTGGGTGAATGGCGCGGCGGGCCTACACCGCCATTTCCCCAAGAATCCATTCGCGGAAGGCCTTGACGCGCGGCTCGTCGGCGCTGGCCTGCGGATAGACCAGGTTGTAGGCGTAGTCCTCGGCGACCCGCACGCCCAATTCGAACGGTTGCACCAGCAGGCCCTGTTCCAGCTCGCGGGCGACCATGGCGTGGTCGGCCAGGCCGACCGCTCCGCCCTCGAGCACCGCCTGCACCACGTGGCTGGTGTCCTCGAAGGTGACGCAGCCGCTGGCGTCGAAGTCCTCCACGCCGGCCGCCGCCATCCAGCGCGACCAGTCGGGCCAGGGCGCGCCCTCGGTTTCACACACCACATGGCACAGCGTGTGGGCCTGCAGGTCGCGCGGCTCGCGCAAGGGCGGGCCGTCTTCCAGCAGGCTCGGGCAGCACACCGGGACGATCTGCGTGTCGAACAGGCGCTCGGCCAGCAGACCGGGATAGCGCCCGCTGCCGAAGCGGATGGCCAGGTCGATGTCGTCGACGGCGAAGTCACGCAGCTCGTCGCTGACGTCGAAGCTGAGCTTCAGCCCCGGATGCAGCGCGCGGAACTTGGGCAGGCGCGGCAGCAGCCAGTGGGTGGCGAAGCGCGCGGTGAGCGAGACCCGCAATTGCTCCGAAGTGCGTGCCAGCCGTCGCGCCCGCACGGTGGCGCGGTGCAGCAGGCCGAGTGATTCTGCCGCCGCTTCCAGCAGCAGCGCGCCTGCCGGGGTCAGCTGGATACTGCGGCTGGTGCGCACGAACAGGCCGAGGCCGAGCTGGTCTTCCAGCTCCTTGATCTGGTGGCTGACCGCCGCCGGCGTGAGGCCGACTTCTTCCGCGGCGCGGGTGAAGTTCAGGTGGCGGCCGGCGGCCTCGAAGGTGCGCAGCGAACGGATGCCGGGGAAGGGACGGCTCATCGATCTTCAAATCCTGCTTGATGATCTGTCGAGAAATACTCGTTTCTCCTGGCTTCGTCAAAGGCCGATAGTGATTCCACTTGATGCTGGGCATGCAGATGTCCAGGCAGTGAAACACCGAGCAGAGGAAGCCAAAGCCATGTCAGCCGCCATCCATCCCTATATCACCCAACGCAACGCCCAGCCCGCCAGCGCCGACGACCTCGCGCCCTTGGCCTTCGCCGGCTACGCCCATTTCACCGCCATGCAAGTTCGCGGCGGTGGCATCCGCGGTCTGGACCTGCACCTGGAGCGTCTGCGCAATGCCTCGCTGCGGCTGTTCGGCCAGAGCCACGCCGACGCGGAAATCCGCGCGGCATTGCGCTCCGCGCTGGAGCAGGCGCCGGACGATACTTCGCTGATGGCGACGGTGTACTCGCCCGCCGGGGAGTTCACTGTCGCGGGTCCTGAACACCGTCCCGAGCTGCTGGTGCGCACTTCGCCGCCGTCGGATGGTCCACAGGGACCGCTGTCGCTGGCCATTGCCGGGCACGAGCGGGTGTTGCCGGAGATCAAGCACGTCGGCGAGATCGCCAAGACCTGGTACCTGCGCGAAGCGGTGGCCGCCGGTTTCGATGATGCGGTATTCACCGACCATCGCGGCCGCTTCAGCGAGGCGACCATCTGGAACCTGGCCTTCTGGGACGGTGAATCGGTGATCTGGCCGCGGGCGAAGATGCTCACCGGCACCACCATGGGCATCCTCCAGCGCCAGTTGGACAGACTCGGCGCGCGCCAGTCATCGCTGAGCATCGATCAGCAGGACCTGCCGCGCCTGGCCGGCGCCGTGGTGATGAACTCCTGGACGCCGGCTGTGCCGGTGAGCCGCATCGGCGACGCGGAGATTCCGCCGGCGCCGGAGTTTGTCGAACTGCTGCGCCGCGCCTTCGAGGCGGAGCCGCGGGTAAAGCCCTGAGGGGGCGCAGAAAGGTAGATAACCAGGAGCAGGTTATCCGCCGGCCACTCGGCGGATAACGCTGTCGCGTTATGCGCCCTACTGCGGGTTCTTGCACGCGAACAGCAGCTCACTCCAGATGCGCGGAAAATCCACTGGCCTGCGGCTCGATCTGCTCGCGCAGGGTCAGCGCAGGGATGTCGTAATCACCGCCGTTCTGCCGGCGGAAGGGGATGGGCGCGGTGGTCTGCAGGTTGTCCAGGCGCTCGCCCAGCTCCTGCTCGATCTGCGCGTAGCGCTGCGCATTCACCCGGCTGGTGCGATACACCAGGTAAGGCGGCAGCACGTCGAAGCCGGGGTAGTGCAGCACGCCGTGGTGGATCGGGAACAGCAGGTCCTCGATCGGTCCGTTGATGCCACGCGCGCTGTAGTGCGACTCCCAGCCGCCGGTGGTGACCACGAGCATGGCGCGCTTGCCAGCCAGGTTGCCTTCGCCGTAGCGGTCGCCCCAACGGGCATCGGAGTGCTCACCGACGCCATAGGCGAAGCCGTAGGCATAGACCCGTTCGAACCAGCCCTTGAGGATCGCCGGCATGGTGAACCACCAGAGCGGGAACTGCAGGATCACCGTGTCGGCCCAGCGCAGTTTTTCCTGCTCGGCGGCGATGTCGCTGCTCTGCCGGCCGGCGGCGTAGGCACGTTTGGAATCCAGGGATGGATCGAAGCGCGCCTCGGGATCGCGATCGAGGCTGTCGGAGGCGTCCAGCGTGGCTTTCCAGTTCATCGCGTAGAGGTCCGAGACCTGAACCTCATGGCCGGCGGCCTGCAGACGGCGCACGGCGAAATCCTTCAGCGAACCATTGAGCGAGCGCGGTTCGGGGTGGGCGTAGACGATCAGTACATTCATGGCGGCTGCTTCCGTTGAGAAGGGGGTGTGCGCAGGATGCGATTGCCGCAGGTATAGTGGAAATGAATATCCGGTATCCCAGGTATATGAATGAATAATCTGCGCAGGCTCGACCTCAACCTGCTGGTGACCCTGGACGTGCTGCTCTCCGAGCACAACGTGACCCGCGCGGCCCAGCGACTGAACTTCTCGCAGCCCTCGGTGAGCGTGCACCTGGCGAAGCTGCGCGACATCTTCGACGACCCGTTGCTGCTGCCCGGCCCGCGCGGCATGCGCCCGACGGCGCGGGCCGAATCCCTGCGCGAACCCTTGCGCATCGCCCTGGAAGCGCTGGAGCAGGCGGTGGCGCCCTCAGCGCCTTTCGACCCGGCACAGGCGGACAACACCTGGCGCATCGCGGCGACGGACTACGGCGAATCGACCATCCTGCTGCCGGCCTTGAGCGCCATTCGCGGCAGCGCGCCGGGCACCCGCCTGGCCCTGCTGGAGCTGTCGCCGCCGCGCATCGCGCGGCAGGCGGAGCAGGGCGATATCGACCTGGCCTTCCATACCAGCGAAGGCAGCCCGCCAGGCATGCGCCGCCGTACGCTGTTCAGCGAACGCTATGTGCTGGCCGGCCGCGCCGGGCACCCGAAGCTCAAGCGCAAGCCGAGCCTGGCGCAGTTCTGCCAGCTGGAGCATGTGATGGTGTCGCCCGACGGCGGCGGCTTCAGCGGCGTGACCGACGAGACGCTGGCGGAGGTTGGCCTGAGCCGGCGAGTGACGCTGTCGGTGCCGCATTTCCTGTTCGTCATCTCGGCGCTGGCCAGCAGCGACCTGGTGGCCATGGTGCCGGCGCGGCTGGTGCGGGATAACCCGGCGTTGCGGGTGGTGGAAGCGCCGGTGGCGGTGCCGGGCTATGAGATGTCGATGCTCTGGGATGAGCGCTCGCACCGCGATCCGGCGCATCGGTGGTTGCGCGAGCGGATTGCCGCATCGGTCTAACAACGGAACACACCTGTAGGAGCGGGCCATGCCCGCGATCGCGCGCATGGCGCGCTCCTACAAGCTCCTACAAGAGGCTTCGGCGTTCTGGGTGGGTTCGCGAGCAAGTACGCAGGACAAGTGCGTCCTGGCGTATCAGTCCACGAAGCGCAGCCGTAACAGATACTTCAGCGAAGCGGCCAGCGTCTGCCCATGGCTCAGGCCGTCGAAGGCATGGAACTGCGCCTGCATGCCGGGAGCCCTGGCGACATCTTCCACCAGTTGCTGGGCGGCGCGGGGCGCGCTGGGGGTGATGTCCTCGCGCGGGCGGAAGGGTTCTTCACCGCCGCGCATCAGCAGCAGTTGCGCAGAGCGACCGGCCAGCCGCTGGGCGAAGCCGTCCTGCTCCTTGAGGATGGCGCCGTCGCCCCACCACAGCGAAGGGCTCGCCGGAGCGTAGAAGCTGAACTGCTGCGGCCGGGTGAGCAGCGCGTGGAGCGTCAGCAGGCCGCCGTAGGAATGGCCCCAGAGCGTCTGTTGCGAGCGGTCGATGGGCGCCTGGGCGGCTACCGCCGGGAGCATCCGGTCGCGCATCAGATCGAGGAAGGCGTCGGCGCCGCCGCTGGGATCACCGGTGAGCGGGTCTTTCTGCTCGGCAAGCTGCGGGCGCGTCGGGGTGTAGTCGCGGGTACGGCCACTGCGGTCGATGCGCAGGGGCGTCTGGTAGCCGACGGCGACCAGCAGCGGTGCCTTGCCACTGTTCAGGTCGGTCAGCAGTTTCTCGTCCAGCGCGCCGATGGCGGCGTTGCCGTCGAGCATCCACACCACCGGGTAGCCGGTAGCGGGGGCGGGATGGTTCGGGCGGGCGATCCACAGCTGGTAGTGACGCTGGCCGTCGGCGGAGTCCAGCTTCAGCTCGCTGAAGCGGTACGCCAGGTCGTTGTGTTGCAGCAGGTGGGTGTCCATTTTCTGGTCGGGGGCAGGCGCTGCGTGCGCTGCCAGCCCCGGCACGGCGAACGCCAGTGCCAGGGCCAGGAGGCGAATGCTCATCAGGCTTTTTCTCTAATCAGAACGACGCAGTGAGGCTGGTGTACAGCGTGCGGCCCGGTTCGTTGTAGGTGGCGGCACCGGCACCTTCGATGCCATTTACGCCCTGGGCGTTACCTTCGCGGAACAGGCGCTTGTCGAAGACGTTATCCACCCCGGCGGTGAAGCTCAGGTTCTTGGTGAACACGTAGGTGCCGCTCAGTCCGGCGATGGCGTACGGCGAGAGCTGGTTGTTGGCGCTGCCGGTGACGCGGTCGCCGTGGTAGTCGTACTTCTTCGGCGTCTGCTTGCCGTACCAGGCAACGCTGGCCTGCAGCGACAGCGCGTCGGTGGCCTGCCAGTCGAGCATGGAGTTCAGGGTGTACTTCGGCGTTACCGAGAGCACGTCGCCGGTTTCCTTGTTCTTCGACTGCAGCATGTAGGTGAAGTTGTTGCTCCACTTCAGCTGCTCCATCAGCGGGATGGTCAGGGTGCCTTCCAGGCCCTCGACCAGCGCCTTGGGCACGTTCTCCCACTGGTAGATCGCCGCGTTGGCGTAGCTGCCGGTGCCGCCGCTGGCCTGATCGATGGGCGACAGGCCCGACTCGATCTTGTTCTTGTAGTCATTGCGGAAGTAGGTCAGGCCGGCGATCAGGCCGTCCTTCTGGAACTCGATGCCCAGCTCCTTGTTGACGCTGGTTTCCGCCTTGAGGTCCTCGTTGCCCTGCAGGTAGCAGCTGGTGCTCTGGCCGTAGCAGCCCTGGCCACGGCTGTAGAGCAGGTAGTCGGGGTTGAGCTGGTAGAGGTTCGGCGCCTTGTAGGCGCGGGCGATGCCGGCCTTCAGGGTGACGGTATCGGTCAGCGCGTGGGACAGGTTCAGCGACGGGCTGAAGTTGTCACCGACGATGCTGTGGTGGTCCCAGCGCAGGCCGGGAGTGAGCATGGTGCCGGGCATCAGCTCGATGTTGTCTTCGGCGAACAGCGAGAAGATCTGCGCCTGCGAGGTGGTGTCACGGTTGCTACTGGTCAACCCCGGCACCGAACCGCCTTCGCTGGTGGTCTGGGTGTTGGCGCTGGGGTCGTCGAGCTTCTGCTGCACCCATTCGCTGCCCAGGGTCAGGGTCTGGTCGCGCCAGGCGTGCAGCGGCAGGTTCACTTCGCCGTGGGCGGTCAGGTCGCGCAGGGTGGCGGTGTAGAAATCGGTGTTGCTGAAGATGCCCTCGGTGCCGCCGGCCAGGCCTTCATTGATGCGGCTGTTGCGGGTCTTCTCGTACTGCAGGTAGGCCATGGAGCTGCCGAAGTCCCACTCGCCGCGATGGGTGATCGAGTAGTTCTCGCGGTACATGCGGTTGGTCTCGTGGCCGAGCATGGACTTCACGTTGGCGTTGCTGTTGGTGTTCTGCGTATCGCCGGTGTAGATGTTGCCCTGGCGGCTGAAGCCGGCCTCGAAGTCCAGCGTCTGCTCGGGCGTCAGGTGCCAGCTGAGCAGGCCGTTGACGTCCTTGTTGCGCACGCCTTCGCGGCCGGCGGGGAGGGTGCCGGCCTGGTTGCCGGTGCGGTTGGATTCGTGGCCGGCGTTGATATCCCAGTCGTCCGAGTCGGTCTTGGCGACGTTGCCGTACACGCGGTAGCTCAGGGTGTCGGTCAGCGGGCCGTTGAGGCCGAAGGTCATGCGCTGGGTGGCGCCTTCGTCACTGTGCTGCGGGAAGTTGCTGTAGACGGTGACGTCGCCGTGGGTTTCCTTGCCGGCCTGCTTGGTGATGATGTTCACCACGCCACCCGCCGCGCCGTTGCCGTAGCGCGCCGCCGCCGGGCCACGGAGGACTTCGATGCGCTCCACCTGGTCGGCCGGCACCCAGTTGGTGTCGCCGCGCGAATCACGCTCGCCGCGCCAGCCGTAGCGCACCGCGTTGCGGCTGGAGACCGGCTTGCCGTCGACCAGGATCATGGTGTTTTCCGGGCCCATGCCGCGGATGTCGATCTGGCGGTTGTTGCCGCGCTGGCCGCTGGTGGAGTTACCGGTCAGGTTCACGCCCGGCATGGTGCGGATGATCTGCGACAGGTCGCTGGCCGGCGGGCGCTTCTTGATGTCCTCGGCGGTGATGATCGACACGCCCGGCATCTGCTTGGCTTCCTCGGCGGCGGTGGCGACGATGGTCTCGCTGTCGAACTCGACGACATCGGAATCGGCGCTGGCGGCCTGCACGGCGAAGGACAGCAGGCAGCTGGACAGCAGCAGGAAGGGCGGAAGGAACTGCATCGGACGGGACGACATCGGTGATCTCCGGCAACTGAAAGATCGCCAAATGATAATGACTGCTATTTGCTAGTAAAGCGCATTAACTTTCTAAACACTTGCGGCGCTTTGTTGGCCCAGTTTGCTCGTTGGCGAGAGTGCGGCGGGCAGCAGCAGGTGCAGGCAAAGCCCCGACTTGCCATGGGCTGTGCCGTTTTCCGCCCAGAGCCGCCCATCCGCCAGCTCGACGCCGCGCCGGGCGATGGCCAGGCCGAGGCCGAATCCGCTGGACTCCGACGGCTGCAGCCGCTGGTAGGGCTGGAAGATGCGTTCGAGGTCTGCTTCGGCCACACCGGGGCCGTCGTCGCTGACGCACAGGTGCCAGAACGCGCCCTCGCGCCAGCCGTCCAGGCGCACGCTGCCACCGCGCGGGGAATGGCGGATGCCGTTGCGCAGCAGGTTTTCGATGGCCTGGGCGAAGCTGTCCAGGTGCACCTGCACCACGCACTCGGTGCCCAGCGAGCAGGGCAGTCGCTCGGGCTCCCAGCCGCTTTCGAAGCAGGCGTCCTCGCGCAGCGCCTCCCAGACCGACAACACCAGTACCGGCTCGCGCTCGAGCTGCGGACGCTCGGTGTCCATCCAGGCGAGGTCGAGGGTGTCTTCCAGCAGGCGCTGCATGTCCTGGATCTCGCGGTCCAGGCGTTGCCGCAGCTGGTCCGCCGGCAGGTCGCTGTCATGGGCGATGCGCAGGCGCGCCAGCGGCGTGCGCAGCTCGTGGGATAGCGTGCGCAGCAGCAAGCGTTGCTGCGCCAGGCTGTGCCGCAGGCGGTCGGCCATGTGATCGAAGGCCAGCGCCAGTTCGCCCAGCTCATCGCGGCGATGGGCCAGTGGTGTGCCGGGGCCCTCGCTGTCCAGGTCGTCGGCGCGCAGGGCATCGGCGCGGGCGCGCAGGCGATTGAGCGGCAACACCAGGTGGCGATAGATCAGCAGGCCGAGGAGGGCGGCCAGCAGGGTCGGCACTACGCCGTGGCTGAACAGGTGCGTCCAGGGTGTCAGGCCGCCCGGCAGCAGGCGCTCGGGCAACTGCATGACCAGCCGGCCGCGCTCGGGATGCCGGGGGAATTCGATGCTGACATAGGGCAGCTCGTCCTGCAGGCGCCGGCTCATCGGCCAGTGCAGCATGCGCATGAAGGTCAGGTGGCTGGATTCCTCCGCCGTCAGCGGCGTGGTGCCCAGGCTCTGCAAGTGCTCGCCGATCACCGCAACCCAGGTGTCCTCGGCAGCGGAAAGCTCTCGGCGGAATTGCTCCACGCCCTCGGCGCCCTGCTGCTCCCAGACCCTTTCGGCCTGCTCGGCATAGCGTGCCAGGTAGTCGCGATCCTCGGTGCCGAGGAAGTAGGTGCTGCGCTCCAGCGACAGGCCCCAGGTCCAGATAAGCCAGGTCAGCAGCAGGCAGAAACCGACCTGCAGCGCGGCGATCTTCCACAGCAGCGGGTGACGACGCATCAGTGACGTTCCGCGTCTACCAGGATGTACCCCTGGCCGCGCACGGCCTGGATCTGCACCTGTTGCGCACCGATGACCGCCAGCTTGCGGCGCAGGTTGCAGACATGCACGTCCAGCCCCCGGTCGAGCCGCGTGTAGGCACGGTGCAGCACGCTCTGGTAGAGGAAACTCTTGCTCAGTGCTTCGCCGGCATGGGCGTTCAGCGTCACCAGCAGGCGGTACTCGGAATGCGTAAGACCCGCGTATTCACCGTTGCGGGAAACGTCCTGCAGTTCATCGTCGAACTGCACTGAGCCCTGCGGGCGTGGCACTTCGCGGGAGCGATCCAGATTGACCCGGCGCAGCAGCGCATCGATGCGCGCATCCAGTTCCGCCAGGCTGAAGGGTTTGGGCAGGTAGTCATCGGCACCGCGGGTGAAGCCGGTGATGCGATCCTGTTCCGCGCCCAGGGCGGACATCAGCATCACCGGCGTGGTGCGCGCGCTGCGCAGCGTATCCAGCAGGGACAGGCCATCGACGCCGGGCAACATGATGTCCAGCAGGACCAGGTCGAAGTCGTTCTGGTGGACGGCCACCAGCCCCTGATCACCGTTCGCGCAAGTAGTGACGACAAAGCCGCGCTGACAGAAATGACGTTCGAGGTCCAGGCGAAGACGGGAATCGTCTTCCACCAGCAAGAGCGAAGGGGACAAAGCAGGCCTTGATGCGAATATTTACCATTTGCAAATATCTCACCCCTTTCTGTCAGAAGGCAATGGCGATTTGCCTGGCATCTGTCAGAAACGGCCTCAGATCCAACGCCGCACCCGGCTGCAGAAAGCCTCGAACTCCGCACCGAACAGTTCGCGCAGCGCCCGCTCTTCCGGCCGAATCTGAAAGCGCCCGATATACAGCACGAAGACCGCGACACCGAGCACCGCCAGCGCCGAACCGAGGAACACGCACCAGCCCAGCAGGACGATGGCGAAGCCCAGGTACATGGGATTGCGCGTATGCCGGTAGATACCGGCGACCACCAGCGAAGAGGCGGACTCCGGCTTCAACGGGTTGACCGTGGTGCGTGCGCGGCGAAACGACGCAACGCCCGCCAGGCAGACTGCGATCCCGGCCAGCGCCACCAGCAGGGCCAGCCACAGCCGGTTGCCCAGCGGCTCGATCGGGCGCACCGCCAGCCACATCAGCACGGCGGTGATAATTGCCACCAGGGGTGGGGGAATACGGTGTTCCAGCCAATCCATGCTCGGTCTCCGGGCCGGTGCGGCCATCTCCAGTGAGGTGCCCACACTAGCCCAGATCGCTGCCCTTAGCGCGGCCGGCGTACTGCGCGGACCTTGCCGCTGTTGCCGCCGCCGCAGTAGAAACGCTCGCCGCCATCGGCCTCAAGGCCGGAAACATGCACGCCTTCGGGCATGTCCAGCTGCTCCAGAACAGCGCCGGACTGCGGGTCGATACGGCGTAGCTCGCTGTAGGTCGATTCCGGTTCCCAGGTGCCATGCCAGAGTTGGCCCTCGACCCAAGTCACCCCGGTGACGAAACGATTTGAATCAATCGTACGGAGGACTTCGCCGGTTTCCGGGTCGATCTGATGAATCTTCCGTGCGCGGTACTCGCCGACCCAGAGCGAACCTTCCGCCCAGGCCATGCCGGAATCGCCGCCGTTGCCCGGCGCGGGAATGGTCGAGAGGACCTTGCCGCTGGCCGGGTCGATCTTCTGGATGCGGCTTTCGGCGATCTGGTAGAGGTGCGTGCCGTCGAACGCGGTGCCGGCGTGGGCGGGCACTTCGATGGCACGTTCCAGGTGGCCGTCTTTCGGATCGAGGCTTTGCAGGCGCTCGCCGACAGCGAACCAGACGCGCTGGCCGTCGAAGGTCAGGCCGTGGACGGTGCTGACGCCGGGGAAGGGACCGTACTCCTGCAGTACCTGCGCCGGAGATTGCTTGTAGTGGGTGGTCATGGTGTAGCCCTGCACGTTGTGGGTGGGAGCCTTCAGCCTATTCAGACACCGAAGGGCGCGGGGAGTAACAAGGTCGTCGCGAATCCCGGCGCTGGCGGCAGCGTCCAGCGACGGGCGCGCCCTTGCCCGAGCGCCTGTACCCGGCCGGCTTCGGCCAGGGTTTCGAGGGCGCGCTGCACGCTGCGCTGGCTGGTATCCAGCGCCAGGGCCAGCGCCGAGCTGGACCAGGCCTGGCCGTCACTGAGCAGCGCCAGCACTTCAGCGTTGGCGTCCTCCAGCGGAGGCGCAAGGACCACCGGATTGGCGGCGACCAGCCGATAACCACGAGGAGTCGACTCGATGCTGGCCACGGGCTGCAGCAGGCGCCGCAGGCGGCCGATTTCCACGCGCAGGCGTGCCCGGTGGGTTTCGTCCGGGTGACGGGTGCGGAACACCCGGCCGATCAGCTCGGTGCGCGTCACATCGCCCGGCCAGGCTTCGGCCAGCACACGGGCCAGGGCAAACAGCACCGGGCGGCTGCTCAGCGACAGGTCGCCGATGCGGTTGCGGCAGGCGTCCACCACCAGGGCGTCGGAATGCAGCAGGCTTTCCACTTCATCCAGCGACAGCAGGCGGGTGTGCTGCTTGTCGATCTGCCTGACGGCCGGCGCTGCGAGCGTGCGCGCCGCCTGGTCGATCTCCGCGCGCAGGGCGGGAATACCCGACGCGGCGGCTGCCTCGGCGGCCCTGCGAAGCGCCGTGCGTGCTTGACCAGCCTGCAGCCGGCGCACAGCGATGCCGGAAGCAATCAGCCAATGCACCGCGCGCAGCGGCGCCGGTAGTGATTCCGGTTCCAGTTCGGCAAGTGCTGCATGGGCCTGATCAAGCTGGCCGATCAGCAGCGCGCGGCGGATCAGCAGGTAATGGGCGTGGGCAGCGTTGATCCTGTCGCCATGGAGCTGCAGCACCCGCGCCGCCTGCTCCAGCGGTACCGTCGGCCAGTTCAGCTCGCGGCTGGCCAGCGCGACTTCCGCCTCGGCCACGCAGCAGCGGGCGCGCGCCATCGGCTCATGGGCACCGAAGGTGCGGGCGGCGCGGCGCAGCAGGGTACGTGCGCGAGGGAAATCACCCAGCTGGGCCATGGCAATACCGCGCAGGGCCAGCGCCGGCGCGTCTTCGCGCAGCGCCACGCGGTTCAGCGCGCCCAGCGGATCGCCGGCCGCGAGGGCACAGGCTGCCGCCGTGATCAGCGAGTCCATGGAAATCCTGCCAACTTTGTCACTCCCGTCGAGCACGGCCCGCTGCCTAGTCTAAGCCATGCCCACCGAGCCGCCGCTGGCGGAGGAGAACTGTCATGACTGCCCATCCCACCGCTACCCGCGAAGAATGGCTGGCCGCACGCCTGGACCTGTTGGCCGAGGAGAAGGCCCTGACCCGGCGCAGTGACGAACTGGCGCGCAAGCGCCAGGCGCTGCCCTGGGTGCTGGTCGACAAGGACTACCGCTTCGACACCGAGCACGGCCCGGCAAGCCTTGCCGACCTGTTCGCCGGCCGCTCGCAGTTGCTGGTCTACCACTTCATGTTCGGCCCGGACTACCGCGCCGGCTGCCCGTCCTGTTCGAACATCGCCGATGGCTTCGATGGCTACGCCACCCACCTGGCGAACCACGATGTGAGCCTGCTGGCGGTCTCCCGCGCGCCGCTGGAGAAGTTGCTGGCGTACCGCCGGCGCATGGGCTGGAGCTTCCCCTGGGCGTCATCCCACGGCAGCGGCTTCAACTACGACTTCAACGTGTCGTTCACCGAAGCGCAGCAGCGAGGCGGGGAAGTCGACTACAACTTCCGCCGCGAAGGCCCCGTCGCGGGGCCGGCGCCGGCGCCCGTGGTGGAAACCGCCGCCTGCTGCGGCACCGACGTGGCGACCTTCACCCGCGATCTGCCGGGGATGAGCAGCTTCATCCGCGAGGGTGACCGCATCTACCACTGCTACTCCACTTATGCCCGTGGGCTGGACTCGCTCTGGGGCCTGTTCCAGTGGCTCGACCGTGCGCCGCTGGGGCGTAACGAGCAGGGCGTCTGGTGGCGCCGGCACGACGAGTACTGAGGGTATCGGCGGACTTTCCCTATAGGAGCTGGCCATGCCCGCGAACCGCGGACGGAGTCCGCGCAGCTCCGGTGTGCATCGGCGCCGTAAGCCCTGCTTACGGGTCGCGAGCATGGCTCGCTCCTACACCGGCCAGCGGCGGACTCTCACTGTAGGAGCGGGCCATTCCCGCGAGCGCGGACAAAGTCCGCGTGTGCCAGCGTGCATCGGCACCACAAGTCAGGGATTCCAGCGCGCCGCGCTGATATCCACGGCGCGCGGCAGGATACGCTCGGCGAGGAACAGGTCGGCGGTGCGCTGTTGCGCGGCAATATCCGCATCACCCACAGGTTGAATGGGCGAGGGCGGACGGTGCCTGAAGGTTTCCTCTATCACCGCCGGCGCCAGCCCGGTCACGCGCGCCATGATCGCCACGCTGCCGGCTTCGTCGCTGCGGGTCAGGGCTTCTGCCTCGTTGAGGGCTTCCAGTACCTGGTGAATGAACGCCGGGTTGGCGCCCGCGTATTCCCGGCTGGACAGGTAGAACGGTCCGCTCAGGCCAACCGCCGAACCGTCCGCCAGCAAGCGCGCATGGCCGTCCAGCAGCAGCGCCGAATACCACGGGTCCCAGATCGCCCAGGCATCCACCCGGCCGCTCTCGAACGCGGCGCGGGCATCGGCCGGCGTCAGGTACAGCGGCTGGATGTCTTTCAGGCTCAGGCCTTCCTTCTGCAGCAGGCGCAGCAGCAGGTTGTGCGAGCTGGAGCCTTTCTGGAATGCCACGCGCTTGCCCTTCAGCTCGGCGACGCTGTGGATCGGGCTGTCCCTGGGCACCACCACGGTTTCAGCCTGCGGCTTGGGTGGCTCGACGCCGACGTAGAGCAGGTCGGCGCCGGCGGCCTGGGCGAAGATCGGCGGGATGTCGCCAGTGGAGCCGATATCGAGGCTGCCGACGTTCAGCGCTTCGAGCATCTGCGGCCCGGCGGGGAATTCGATCCACTGGACCTGAGTCTGCGCGAAACGCTTCTCCAGCAGGCCGTGTTCCTTCGCCAGCACCAGGCTGACCGAGGCCTTCTGGTAGCCGATGCGCAGCTGCGCCGGGTCCTGCGCCTGGGCGGTGCCAGCCACGAGCAGCAGCAATCCGGCGAGCAGTCGATTGAGCAGTCTCACAGCCTCATTCCTTCCAGTCGTGGGAGGGTTTTTCCCAGAGGTTGATCCCGCCTTCCACGGCGTGACGATCGATCTCCGCCAACTCCTCGCGGCTGAACACGAGGTTATCCAGCGCGGCGACGTTCTCGACGATCTGCTCCGGCCGGCTCGCACCAATCAGCGCAGAGGTAACGCGGGCATCGCGCAGCACCCAGGCCAGCGCCAGTTGCGCCAGGCTCTGGCCGCGGCGCCGGGCGATTTCGTTCAGCGCGCGGGCGCGGCGCAGGTTGTCCTCGGACAGGTGCTCAGGGCGCAGCGAGGCGCCGCCCGGCTGGTTGACCCGTGCATCGCCCGGCACGCCGTTCAGGTAGCGGTCGGTGAGTAGCCCCTGGGCCAACGGGGTGAAGGCGATGACGCCCGCACCCAGCTCGTCGGTGGTGGCCAGCAGGTCTTTCTCCACCCAGCGGTTGAACAGGTTGTAGGCCGGCTGGTGGATCAGCAGCGGTACTTTCCATTCCTTCAGCAGCGCGGCGAGTTCGGCGGTCTTGCCGGCGGAATAGGACGAGATGCCCACGTACAGCGCCTTGCCTTGCTGCACGGCAGTGGCCAGGGCACCGGCGGTTTCCTCCAGCGGCGTGTCCGGGTCGAAGCGGTGCGAGTAGAAGATGTCCACGTAGTCCACGCCCAGGCGCTTGAGACTCTGGTCGAGGCTGGAGAGCAGGTACTTGCGCGAGCTGCCGCCCTGGCCATAGGGGCCGGGCCACATGTCCCAGCCGGCCTTGGTGGAGATCACCAGTTCGTCGCGGTAGGCGGCGAAGTCTTCGCGCAACAGGCGGCCGAAGTTGATCTCGGCGCTGCCGTAGGGCGGGCCGTAGTTGTTGGCCAGGTCGAAGTGGTTGATGCCCAGGTCGAAGGCGGTGCGCAGCAGGGCGCGCTGGCGGTCCAGCGGCACGCTGTCGCCGAAGTTGTGCCACAGGCCCAGGGAAAGAGCGGGCAGCACCAGGCCGCTGCGGCCGACACGGCGGTAAGGGACGCGCTGGTAGCGGTCGGGGTGGGCGAGATAGGTCATGGGGACTCCTGTGGGAACGGGCCGCAGCCAGTGCGGCCCGTGGATCGTCAGAGGGTGTAGCGGTTGGCCGGGCGCTTGAGCCCGAGATGCTCGCGCAGGGTGCTGCCGCTGTACTCGCGGCGGAACAGCCCGCGTCGTTGCAGTTCCGGGACGACATGGTTGGCCACGTCTTCCAGCCCGCCGGGCAGGTGCGGCACCAGGACGTTGAAGCCGTCGGCGACGCCACCTTCGAACCAGGCCTGGAGCTCGTCGGCGATCTGCGCCGGCGTGCCGATCAGGCTGTAGTGCCCGCGTCCGCCGGCGATGCGCCGGCCCAGCTGGGCAAGGGTGAGGTTCTCGCGCCCGGCCAGTTCGGTGAGCAGCAGCTGGCGGCTGCGCTGGCCGCTGTCGGTGAGCGGTAGCTCAGGCAGCGGGCCGTTCAGCGGGTAGGCGGAGAGGTCGAAGTTGCCAAGCATGCGCGACAGCAGCGCGACGCCGACCTGCGGCTCCACCAGCTCCTGGAATGCCTCGAACTTTTCCTGCGCCTCGGCCTGGCTCTGGCCGACCACCACGAACACGCCGGGCATGATGCGCAGGTCATCCGCGCTGCGACCGAATCGTGGCAGGCGACCCTTGAGGTCGTTGTAGAAATCGCGGGCGGCGGCCAGTGAGGTCTGCGCGGTGAACACCACTTCGGCGGTCTGCGCGGCCAGCTCGCGTCCGGTCTCGGAACTGCCGGCCTGTACGATCACCGGGCGGCCCTGGGGCGAGCGCGCGACGTTCAGCGGGCCCTGTACGCGGAAGTTTTCGCCCTCGTGGTTCAGCACATGCAGCTTGGCCGGGTCGTAGTACTGGCCGCTGGTCTTGTCGCGGGTGAAAGCGTCGTCTTCCCAGCTGTCCCACAGGCCGGTGACCACTTCGTGGAATTCCCGCGCGCGGGCATAGCGCTCGGCGTGGCCGAAGTGTTCCTGGCGGTTGAAGTTCAGCGCCTCGGCGGCCGCGTCGGAGGTCACCAGGTTCCAGCCGGCGCGGCCTTCGGAAAGATGGTCGAGCGAGGCGAACTTGCGCGCCACGTGGTACGGCTCGTTGTAGCTGGTGGTCACGGTGCCCACCAGGCCGATGCGCTCGGTCACCGCCGCCAGCGCCGAGAGCAGGGTCAGCGGCTCGAAGTGATCGGAGCGCGCCATGCGGCTGGCGATGTCGCCAGTGGGCGCGGCCACGCTGTCGGCAACGAAGAGCGCGTCGAATTTCGCCGCTTCGGCCACCTGCGCCAGGCGCTTGTAGAGGCGGAAGTCGAGGCCGCCGTTGGCCGGCACGTCCGGGTGGCGCCACGCCGAGACGTGGTGACCGGTGGCCATGAGAAAGGCGCCAAGGGAAAGGGTGCGTGTCATGTGAGGTTTTCCTGTGTGTCCGTCGGGAGGGACGCAAGGTGGCGTGGGTGTTGTTGTCGACGGCGCCGGGGCGAGCCGGCGCCGCGAATTGCTCAGCCTGGGTGGCGATCAGAAATCCTTGCGCAACTCGACGCCGAAGTAGCGGCCGTCGTCGCGCGGCACCATGCGGTAGACGTAGCTGCCGCCCGTGGCCAGCAGGGGCGAATAGGACTTGTCGGTGAGGTTCTTGCCCAGCAGGGCGACGCGCCAGCCGTCGTTGTAGTCGGCCAGGGCGATGCTGGCGCCCCACAGGCCGTAGGCGCCCTGGATGGTGTCGGGGTTCTGGCTGAGGTCGTACTGCACCTTGTCCTGCCAGCTGTAGTCCGTGCCGAGTTCCACATCCAGGCCGTTGTCCAGCGGGATGCTGTAGTCGGCGCGCACGTAGCTCTTCCAGTCCGGCGAGAAGGGCAGCGGCTTGCCGTCGACGTTGCAGGCAGCGGCCGCACCGGCCGGGCAGGCGAAGCTGTCGATGCGCGCCTTGGTGTAGGCAACGGCACCGGAGACCTTCAGCTGGCGGGTGGCCTGGTAGCTGAAGTCCAGCTCGGCGCCCTCGGTCTTCACCTTGCCGGCGTTGATCAGGCGGGTCACCACCTGGCCGGCGACGGTGTCGTAGAAGTTCGCCTGGTAGTTGTCGTAAACGGTGTGGAACACCGCGAGGTTGGCGGTCAGGCGGTTGTCCAGCGCGGTGGCCTTCAGGCCCGCTTCCCAGGAGTTGGAGGTCTCCGGCTTGAGCGCCTCGGTGTCGCGCGGCTGCATGTTGAAGAACACGTTGTAGGCCGGGCCCTTGTAGCCGCGCGAGTAGGTCAGGTAGCTGGTGAGCTGCTCGCTGAGGTCGTACTGAAGGCCCAGGCGGCCGGACCAGCCGTCTTCATCGGTGGAGCCGGAGCTGGACGTGGACGGCTGGATGCCGGTCACCGCCGTGGCCGAAGTGGATCGGCGGCGATGGTCGTATTCCAGATCATCGTGGGTGTAGCGCAGGCCCGCGATGCCACGGAAGTCATCGGTGAAGTTCAGCGTGCTCTCGCCGAACACCGCGTAAGTGTCGCTGCGCGTGCTGTAGTCGGCCACGCCGGTGTTCTGCGCGGTGGTAGAGGTCACCACGCGGCGGTAGGTCTCGTCGTCCACGGCGTGCATGTAGTACAGGCCGCCGACGTATTCGAGGAACTCGCCTTTGGGCGAGGCCAGGCGCAGTTCCTGGGAATACTGGTCGTAGTTCAGCTCACCCTTGTCGTGGGAGCTGGGGATGCTCGCGGTGACCTGGGAAAGACGATCGCCATCCTGCCACTGGGTGTTGTCCCAGCCGCGCCAGGCGCTGATGGAGGTCAGGGTGTAGTCGCCCAGGTTCCAGTCCAGTTGCGCCGACAGGCCCTTGTTGGTGTCGTCGACGTGGGTGCGGTAGTCGCTGTTGATCTTGCGGTTGTCGCTGTCCGCCGTCACCGGGCGCAGGGCACTGGCGAATGCCGCGCTGGAAGTGCTGGTGATGACGCCGCTGGGGCTGTCATCGTTGCCCTTCATGTAGTCGGCGATCAGGGTGACCTTGAGGTCGTCGTTCGGGGTGATCTCGAACTTCGTGCGCACGCCGGCGCGGTTGTAGCCATTTACTTCCTGGCCGTTGTAGACGTTGTCCACGTTGCCGTCGTAGCTGCCCAGCAGGGTGGTGACGCTGGCCTTGAGCTTGCCGGGGATCAGCGTGCCGCCGATACCGAAGCGGGTGCGGTTCTCGTTGCCGCCGCCAAAATGCGAGTAGTCGATGTAGCCGGTGGTTTCGTCCGGCACCTCGCGGGTGACCACGTTGAGCACGCCGGCCGACGCGTTCTTGCCGAACAGCGTGCCCTGCGGGCCGCGCAGCACTTCGATGCGCTCGACGTCGAGCAGGTCCAGGGTCGCCTGGCCGGGGCGGCCGAGTACCACGCCGTCGATCACCGTCGACACGCTCGGCTCGACGCCGGGGGAGGTGGAGATGGTGCCCACGCCACGGACGAACAGCGAGGTGTCCTTGTTCGAGGCGCCGGTGCGGAAGTTCAGGGTCGGTACCTGCTGGACGATGCTCGACACGTTGTTGCGGTTGTCGCGTTCCAGTTGCTCACCATCGATCACCGAGACGGCCACCGGCACCTTCTGCAGCGACTCTTCGCGGCGGGTGGCGGTGACAGTCACGGCTTTCAATGTCGGCGCCGCATCGGCGGACTGGTTGTCGCCATGGCTGGTTTCGGCTGCCTGCACGCTGCAGGCCAGAGCGCCGATCACGCTGGCGATGCCCAGCGCCAGTGCGCTGCGCCGGCCAGTGAATTGTGGACGGCCGAGCGTCCCCCGTTGTTGCGATTGCATAGCCACTCCTTCGTGCCCTGGTCCGCCCTCGGTTCTCTTTGCCGGGGCGCCTTTTTCTGCGGGACTGTCATGAGCGCTCGCTCGTGCGAGTGGCTGGGATCGTTGCGGACAGTTTGTGTTGTTAGCGCTAACATCGGCGAGTATCCTGAATCGCCAGATAGATCGTCAAATAATTAAAAATTACGTTTATATTCCTGAAATATAAGTTCAGGACCCATAGCAGGAGTGCCGGTTTGGCCAGTCAGACACCCCGAAAGCGCCGCGGCGCAGGACGCGTAACGCTGACCGCGGTTGCCGAACGCGCGGGCGTTTCCGCCATCAGCGTGTCGCGCTATTTCAACCAGCCGGCGCAGCTGTCGGATGACCTGCGCGAGCGGATCGGCGCGGCGGTGGAGGAGTTGGGCTACGTGCCCAACCAGGTGGCTGGCGGGCTGGCTTCGGCGCGGGGCAGGGTAGTGGGGATGGTGGTGCCGAACATTTCCGGGCCGATCTTTGCCGACACCATCCAGGCCTTCAGCGACACCCTGGCCGCCCACGGCTACCAGTTGCTGCTGGCCTCCAGCTACTTCTCCGAGGACAAGGAAGAAAGCGCCGTGCGGGCCTTCCTCGGCTGGAACCCGGCGGCGCTGGTGCTCACCAGCCACTTCCACAGCGCCGCCACCGAGAAGCTGATTGCCGGCGCGGACATGCCGGTGGTGGAGGTCTGGGACTACCAGCCCAAGCGCGCGCCGATCCAGGTCGGGTTTTCTCATTATCAGGTCGGGGTGTATGCGGTGCGCCATCTGCACGGCAAGGGTTATCGACGCATTGCCTTCGTGCAGAACAGCGCGCCCGGTGACTTCAGTGCCCTGGACCGTCGCGACGGCTACGCCGACACCCTGCGCGAGCTGGGCGGCGAGCCGTGGATGTTCGTGCCCACCGAAAGCGCGCCCTTCGAAGCCGGGCGGCAGGCCATGGAAGCGCTGATGGCGCGGGGGGCGCAGCGGCCGGAGGCGATCATCTTCGCCAACGACAACCTCGCCGCCGGCGGCCTGCTGGCCGGTCAGCGCGCCGGCTTGAAGATTCCCGAGGATTGCGCGGTGCTGGGTTTTGGCGACTACCCCTTCGCGCCGATGCTGCTGCCTAGCCTGTCCACCATCAAACCGCCGGCCCGCGAGATCGGCGAGATCGCCGCGCTGCGGGTGTTGCAGTCGATTGGCGTGGTGACACTGGAAGGCGCGGTGGAGCGGCTGAACCTGCTCAGTTGCCGGGTACTGGAACGCGAAAGCGCCTGAGGTGCGCGCCCGGCGTACCTGGACACCGTCTGCCCCGTTGACGGATCGCGGACGTTGCCCAGCATCGCGGCAATGGTCTGGCAGACGATTGGACCTGTAGGAACGGGCCATGCCCGCGAAGCTCTGACAAAGTCCGCGTATTCCTGCAAGCATTGAAGCCGTGAGTCCCTCTCACGGATCGCTCACTCCTACTCGGGGCCCGTTACTTGGCCAGCAGGTCGATCACTTCCTGGTCGCTGAGTGGGTGGAAATCGCGGTAATGGTCGCCCACCGCGCGGAACGGCGACGGGGTATCCAGACACACCAGCGCATCCACCTCATCACGCAGCTTCTGCACGGTTTCCGCCGGGCCGACCGGCACGGCCAGCACCACCTTGTGCGGGTGCTGCGCACGCAGGCACTTGAGCGCGGCGCGCATGCTGCTACCGGTAGCGAGGCCGTCGTCGACCACGATCAGGTCGCGATCCTCCAGTTGCGCCGGAGCCTTCACGCCGCGGTAGAGCACGCGGCGGCGCTCCAGCTCGCGGATCTGCTCCAGCACCTGCTGCTCGAACCACTCCGGCGGCGGGTCGAAGCGCTCGATCATCTGCTCGTCCACCACCCAGTTCGGCTCGGGGCCATCGACGATGGCCCCGAGGGCGAACTCCTCGTTGCCCGGCGCGCCGATCTTGCGCACCAGCAGCACGTCCAGCGGGGCGCCGAGGATGCGGGCGATCTCCTTGGCAACCGGCACGCCGCCACGGGGCAGGGCGAGGACCAGCGGGGCGACCAGGGGCATGTCGCGCAGGACCATCGCCAGGGCGATTCCGGCGTGGCGGCGGTTGGTGTAGCGCGGACTGGGCATCTGAACCTCCTTTCGCGAGTCACAGCAGCTTGTCCAGGGTGATTGGGCAGCTCGCGGATGCGTTTCCGGTTGGAGGTTAGACGGACCTTTTGGCGCCTGCGACCTGCCGGAAAGCGATTGCGCCCGCGCCCAGCCCGGACGAGCTGGGCGCGGGCGGGCCTGCTGTTGGCTGTGAGCTAGAACCCTATCGAAGGTTCAGGTATTGCGCGCGAACGGTCGCCGGCTCCCTGCGCCCGGCGCTCAGGTTGAACATCCGCACGCCCCGTCACTCCTAGTGGTAAGTCCTCCCAGAAGAGACGCCGATGAATACCCATGTCACCCGGCTTGCCGCGCCACGCGAGATATCCGCCCAGCGCACTGTCACCTGGCATCTGACGCTGTTCATCCTGATCCTGATCGGAGCGCTGGGGGTGAGCGGGGCGGTAATGGGGCACATCGCAGCGCTGCAGGATGAGATGGCCCGGGAGCAGACACGGTTCTACGCCGGCAAGGCACTGCAGAACCGCATCGCCGCCTCGGAATCCCTGATCCGCACCTACGCCTTCTGGAACGACGCCTACCGATACCTCAGTCCGCCGCTCAACGCTGACTGGGCCTACCGCGAGGACAACGTCGGCCCGCTGCTGTACACCGCCAACGAGTACGAGATGGTCTGTGTGCTCAACCAGGCCGGCGAGGAGTACGTGATGCGCGACGGCCAGCCGACGCGCAGCCACTGCACCCGCGAGATGCCGGTGAACCTCGACGAGCTGCGCGATGCCGCTACGGTGGCGGCGCGGCGTGACGCAGTGGTAACGCGTTATGTGACCCTGGGCGATCAGCCAGCCATTGCCACCGCCGCACTGGTTCGCCCCACACGAGCCAACCCGCCGCTGGACGGCCCGTTGATGATCTTCGTCGACCGGCTCACCCCCGCAAAACTGCAGAAGATCGCGCGGGATTTCGGCCTGATCGCGCTGCAGGTGCGCGCTGACGATGTCCGGGTCAGCGACGGCAGCGCCGTCGACCTGGGTGATTCCGGTTTCGAACTCAGCTGGCGCACCCCCACGCCCGGCAGCGACATGCTGCATCGAATGGCCGGCGTGTGGGCGGCCGTGGTGCTACTGGTGTTCATCTTCCTGGTCTGGCTGATCCGCGCTTCGCTGACCAACGCGCGGGTAGTCGATCACTATCAGCGCAGCCTGAAGAGCACCAATCAGGCGCTGGAAACCAGTGAACAGCGCTTCAAGGCTGTTGCCGAGGCCAGTTCCGACTGGATATGGGAAACCGACGAGAGCTTCCGGCTGACCTATCTTTCCGCGCGCTTCGAGACATTGACCGGCTACCGCATCGATGACTGGATCGGGCGGCGGATCGATGACCTGATCACCTGCGACACGACGAGCCTGGTCGCCTGGCTGGAGAAGAACCCCCAGGAAGGCCACTCCACCACGCTGACCTGCGGGTTTCGCGACGCCCACGGGCTGCGGCGCATCTGCAAGTTCACGGCGTCCGGTGCGGGCGGGCTCGGTTATCGCGGCACCAGCGCCGACATCACCCACGAGGTCGAAGCCCACGCGCGTATCCAGCACCTGTCGCTGCACGACGCCCTGACCGGGCTGCCCAACCGCGCCAAGCTCGCCAGTTTCATGGATGACCTGCTGGGCAGCGGTCGCGAGGAGCAACTGGCCGTGCTGATGCTCGACCTGGATCGCTTCAAGCCCATCAACGACACGCTCGGCCACCCGGCCGGCGATGCGGTGCTGCAGATAGTCGCCGAGCGCCTGCGCGATTCGATCCGCGGCGAGGACCTGGTGGCACGCCTGGGCGGCGACGAGTTCGTCATCGTCGACAGCCAGTCCCAGGGGCGCGATGACGCAGAGGCTTTCTGCCGGCGCCTGGTGGCCATCATCAATCAGCCCATCGAGTACAACGGCAACCTGCTGCACATCGGCACCAGCATTGGCATCGTGCTCTCGGGCGATGCCCAGGGCGACGCCCAGAACCTGCTGCGCTGCGCGGACGTGGCGATGTACGAAGCCAAGACCGCCGGACGCAACGCCTGGCGCTTCTATTCCGAGCACATGGACCTGCAACTGAAGGCGCGCAAGCGCAGCGAGACCGAACTGCGCGAGGCCCTGCGCGAGGGCCAGCTGGAGCTGTACTACCAGCCACGCTACCGCATCGGTGACCTGGCCATCGTCTCCGCCGAGGCACTACTGCGCTGGAATCACCCCTCGCGCGGGTTGGTGGGGCCGGAGGAGTTCATCAAGCTGGCCGAGGAGAGCGACCTGATCATCGATATCGGCGAATGGGTGCTCGCGCAGGCTTGCCGCGAGGCGGCCGGTTGGCCGGGCTCGATGCTGGTGTCGGTGAACATCTCGCCCAGCCAGTTCACCCACGCCGACATCGTCAGTCAGGTAAAACGGGCGCTGGTGGACTCGGGACTGGCCGCCGAGCGGCTGGAACTGGAGGTCACCGAGAACACCATGCTGGGCGACGTGGAGTGCGCGCTGCTGACCATGCAGGCGCTCAAGGAACTGGGCGTGAAGCTGAACATGGACGACTTCGGCACCGGCTACTCGTCCCTGGGCTACTTGCGCGCGTACCCGTTCGACAGCATCAAGATCGACCGCCGCTTCGTTGCCACCCTCGACACCACCGGCCGCGACCGTTCCATCGTCCAGGCCATCATCGGCCTGGGCAGGGCGCTGAACCTGGCAGTCACTGCCGAGGGCGTGGAAACCGAAGATCAGCTGCGCATCCTCGAAGACGAGCAATGTGGCGAAGTGCAGGGCTTTCTGTTCAGCGAAGCGGTGGACCGGAAATGCCTGGCTCGCCTGCTGGAGAAAACCCAGGTGGCGGCAGGTTAGGTCAGCCCAGCGCCGAGCCAGCGTGTACCGGCAGGGCAAAAAGAAGGCCCCGTCGGAAAGGGGCCAGGGGAAAGTCTGGGAAGTGTCCTTACCCTAACAGCCTGGCCCGTCGTGCCAAGCAACTTGTGGCGATAGGCCGTTTCGGTTGAGGGCATATGCCCCGTCGTGACGAAGCCGGCCGCGACGCCGCTTGTAAGAGCAGGCCATGCCCGCGAAATCGCCGACAGGCGATCTTGCGTATACGGACCTTTCTCCACGGCTGAAAAGAACGAGCCTACATACACCTCACCCGATATCCCGCCATCCTCCACCGCACTTCATCGGCATGCGGCGGAGGAGTTCGACATGCAGATCCATCAGGGCGAAAGCAAGGTCGGCGACGTACTGTCCCTCAACATCCTTCAGGGCGAAGCCGGGGAGCGGTTGATCCACCTGCTGCTGACCCAGGGCATCGAGATCGAGGTGAAGGCCATCACGGAAAATTCCGTCACCCTCGCGGTGCGTGCACCGGGCGGCATGATGATCGTCGAGGAAATCGCCGCACCAGTCGGAGCCGCGCTTCTTCAGCCAGTTGATATCCGACAGATTGACCTGGCACAGAACGGAAACCCCTGACGCACCAACCGCATTGCGGTCTTACAAGCCTGCTGCTTAGCGTTCTCTCCGCCACGGAACAGCCGTGGCCAGGTGTGGAAGCCTGTGGACATCGCTAGCGCTGTAGTGAGGACGGCTCAACCGGCATTTGCCAGTTGGTGCGCCCTCGGTTGTCTATGGCGGACCGTGTGAGGCGGGCTATTGCCCGACCGGTCTATGGCGATGTCCACCGGCTTCCACCCTCGCACGGTCCGCCTCCCTTTCGGGTGGCGGCTCATCCAGCTGTACATGGAGTGACCGCAAGATGAAATCCCTTGATTTCCCGGCCGACAACGGCCTGCACTGCCAGAACTTCCAGCGCTTCGACCGCACCTTGCGCGGGCTGATGCTCGACCGCCAGCCGTGGTTCGTCGCCCGCGACCTGGCCCGCCTGACCAATACCCATTTGAGCGCCCACGTCCCGCGCAAGCTCGACCCCGACCAGTACCGTCGGGAACGACTGGCCGGCGGGCGCGAGGACGAACTGCTGGTCAGCGAAAGCGGCCTTTACACACTGCTGCTGGTGTACTTCTTCCACCCGGAGAACCGTAACCTGCGCCAGTGGTTGAGCAACGAAGTGGTGCCCGTGCTGCGCGATTCGCAGCAGCAGTTCGGCACCGGTCCGCGCCATTTCCAGCGCGAGGTCCAGGGCCATTCACTGGCGATGCTGCAATGGCAGGGTGGCGTCTGGATGCGCCTGAGCGACGCCGCGCGCCTGCTGGAGGGCGAGGAGCGGGCAGGGCGCTGAAACAGCACTGCATGGCCCGCGCCTGCAACACCCTGCAGGAGCGGGCCATGCCCGCGAACCGCGGACAAAGCCCGCGCCTTCCTCCTACCTTCAACCCCGTGAGCCCTGCTCACGGGTCGCGGGCGCGGCCCGCTCCTACAGGGTGCCCCTGCCGCTACCTCGACTGTAGGAGCGGGCCATGCCCGCGAAATCGCCGTCAGGCGGTGCCTCGACTTCGAATTCACCCCGCCCCGACCGGGCATTCTGCATCGAACAATCGGCGCATTCGGGCGTTCTGCTACTGGCGCCGTGCGATCACCTGATGTGCAAACCGCTCTGCGCCGAGCCTCTGGCCGACAGCGCTAAACAGGCGTGGAACTTGCTGCACGAACCTCTCTGAAGCCTGACTCGAAAAGGAAGAGGCACAACATGCAGACACACGACAGCAAGATGGTGCTGGTCCTCGAGGAAAGGCCCGAGCAACTCCAGCGCCTGGAAGACCACCTGCTCGGCCAGGGCCACGCGGTACTCAGCGCTTTAAGCGAGGAAGAAGCCATCGAGCACCTGGTGTCATCCTCGGTCATCGATCTGTTCCTGATCGACGAGCAACTCACCGGGCCACTGACAGGTGCCGCACTGATCGAAGCCTGCCTGCCGTTGCGCCCGCGCATGCGCGTGCTGGTGCTGTCGCCCTGGGCAGAGAAGGGCGAGGAGGGCGCGCCTTACCCTGTGCTGCCCAAGTCGGCGGACCTCGACGAACTCGAAGGTGCCATTCAGCGCACGTTGCTCAGCCCGCCCGTGCAACCCTGGATGCTGAACTAGACTCCTGCGCAACAAAGGCCGTCCGATCAGCGGAACGGCCGCCTTCACCGGGGAGGAGAAGCACCATGCATGCATACCTGATCCGCTACAGCCGCAATGGCCAGTCCATGAGCACCGTGTTGCGACAGGAAAGCCTGAGTCGCGAGCAGGCACAGAAATTCGTCCGCGCACTGCATGGCCCGGTCGGGCGCGATTCGCGCTCGGATATCCAGGTAAGCGAGGTGCTCTGCACCCAGTGATCGGGAGCCTGACGCTCCATGAAAAACGGCGCCGATCCTTCGGCGCCGTTTTCGTACTTGCGCGATGTACAACGAGCTGGCGAGCGTCGAAACGCCTCGCCAGCCCGGCGATCAGTGGCCGCTGTGGCTGCGCTGACCTCCCTTGCGGCCCGCGTCGGATGCGCGCGCCGGATCATTCTTGAAGTTGCCGCCACTGTGCTGGCCGCCTTTCCTGCCGGCTTCGGAAGCACGTTGGGGGTCTTCTGCAAAGTTGCCTTTACCGCCTCTATGTTCGGCCATGGGAACTACTCCGTGGGCAATGTATGTGAGAAATGAATAGGCGAATGCCGTGCATTCCCTTCATCCGAAACATATCGCGCAGGGGTGTTCGACTCTTTTTCAGAACGATCCGTCATGGCGGCGGCGAAAAATCGTTATATGTAAAGTCTTGCCGTCGGTCCGGGCTGGTTTATTGGCGAAGCCGGAAAATGGTCGTAGCGCCCGGCTCAAGCCGCTCAAATCGTTGACCTTTGCGCGGTGGCGACGAAATAGGCGAAACGGGTGATGGCCAGTGGCCGCGGTTCCATTCCCGGCGCAGCGGCGCAGGATAGGCGCAGCAACGCAGGAGAACCCCATGAATCCGCCAAGCTGTCACGATGTCGCCGAGCTCCTTCACCGGAGCTATCCGCTGTTCGACTTCACCTGCGACCGACAGGAAGACGGCCGTTACCTGATCAGCCTGCAGAGCCGCTATACCTCCACACCGCCAACCAATGTGATCGGCATTCACGGCAATGAGCTGCGCACCGACCGACAGGTAAGAGACCTTGGCATGGAGCTGATCTGCGGGTTGATGTAGGAATTTTCAGACGACTCGTTTACGCAGTCGGGCAATGAGCTTCTGCCGCTGCTCGCTGTCCGCTTCCCAGACCTTGCCGTCCAGTGCATGGCAGATCAGCCAGATTTCCTCGTTGTTGAGCATCACTGCACCGCCACCGGACTCCGCCCGGCGCTTGCGATACGCGGCCTGTTTCTCGGCGTTGGTCATGGCGCCTTCCTTGCGGGGGCGGCCCTTGCGCGGCGTTTCGAAGGCGTCGCGAGTGGCTTTGTCCTTGGCGTCTTTCATGCTGGCTCTCTTGAAGGGCTGGTAACGCGTTACCGAAATCTGATCGATCCCATGGTAACGCGTTACTAATAATAGCTGTAGCTGCAGGCCCCGCCAATCGTCGGCTGGCGGGGTGGGGAAGATAAAACCGGGCTATTCCTGCAATGCACGCCCACAAGCACGCACCGACAAGGAAGGAGGCTGACGTGGAACGACTGCGAAAGGTACTGATGGCCTCGGCTTTCAACGAGACCTGCGTGGTTCAGGTGCTGCGTGAGGCCGCACTCAAGGCCGCCACTCCCGATACGGCAACGGCGCTGATGGCGGCCGCGTTGTTGCTGGAACACGACGCCGAAACCCTGCTTCACGCCGCCCACCGGATCGACCTCGTCCTGCACCATGCACCTGCCGAAGGCGGCACGATCTCCCTGGTCGTGATGGACTGAGCCGCATGCCGATGGCCTGGTCGCCATTCTCTTTGAACCGCCCACGCCGACGCCCGGTCAGTGCTTGAAATACAGCCAGATACCCGGAGGCGCCATGCAGGACGAATCCCTGACAAAGCGGTACCACGTCAGCTTTGTGAGAGATGGACGGGCGTTCGAATTCGAGGCCGAAGACGAGTCCATGAGCGAGGCGCGGGCGTGGAGCCATGTCGCGCGACACCTGCATATTCCGACCCACGACCTGCGCGGCTACCAGAAGCGCTACCACACCATCCGGCGCAATGTGGAGGCGCACAACGTGCAGGACGTTTCCTTTCGAGCGGTGGGGGCTGGCGACTAGGAAAGTGCCTCAGACTTGAGCGCGGCGAGGCTTACGTCGCTGATGGTGATGCCGCAGGCGCCCAGCCACGATTCGACCTCCGCGGTGGCGTGCAACGGACGGGGTTGCTCGGGAAATTCACGGACGTAGATGGAAAAGGCGACGGCCTTGATGTGAGGGAGAGTTCGCGCGCGCATGAACAGATGGCGGTCCTCGCCATTGAATCGATACTCGATCAGCCAGTGCATGTCGTCCTGCTTCCTTGGCAGAGCCGACCTGCAGAATGGGCTTGGGCAAGAGTAGCCCCTGATCACTCAGGGGCAATGCCGGCCATCGGCCGAGCGCTCTGGATTGAGCTTCAGGCGGCCGCTTCCGTGGTTTTCTCGCGCCCGGCACGTACGTCGAAGGCGCCGCCGGTAAGTACACCGTCCACCGTCACGCGGCCCTTGCCGGGCAGCAGCGGGAACACCAGTTCGGCGAAACGATAAGCCTCTTCCAGATGCGGATAACCCGACAGCACGAAGCTGTCGACGCCCAGCGCGGCGTACTCCAGCAAGCGTTCGGCAACGGTTTGCGGATCACCCACCAGCGCCGTGCCGGCGCCACCGCGCACCAGCCCGACACCGGCCCAGAGGTTCGGCGCCACTTCCAGCTTGTTGCGATCACCGCCATGCAGCGCAGCCATGCGCTGCTGACCGACCGAATCCATCTTCGCGTAGTTGGATTGCGCGGCGGCGATGGTGGCATCATCCAGGTGGCTGATCAGTTCGTCCGCGGCGGCCCAGGCTTTCTCGTTGGTCTCGCGAACGATGACATGCAGGCGCACACCGAAGCGAACCGTACGCCCCTGGCGCGCCGCGCGTTCGCGCACGTCGGCGATCTTCTCGGCCACGGCGGCAGGCGGCTCGCCCCAGGTCAGGTAGGCATCCACGTGCTTGGCGGCCAGGTCATGTGCGGCGGGGGAGGAGCCGCCGAAGTAGAGCGGTGGGTAGGGTTTCTGCACGGTCGGGAAGAAATTCTGTGCGCCGTTGACCTTCAGGTGCTTGCCGGCGAAATCCACGGTTTCACCTGACAGCAGACGGCGCCAGATGGTCAGGAACTCGTCGGAAGCGGCGTAACGCTCATCATGGCTAAGGAATACGCCGTCAGCTTCCAGTTCGGTGCTGTCGCCGCCGGGCACGACATTGAGCAGCAGGCGACCACCGCTGGCCTGGTCCAGGGTCGCGGCCTGGCGCGCCGAGGCGGTGGGGTTGCCCAGCGAGGTGCGCAGGGCAACCAGCAGCTTGATGCGCTGGGTGACCGGCACCAGGCTGGCAGCCGTTACCCACGGGTCGAGACAGCTGCTGCCGGTGGGGATCAGCAGGCCGTCATAGCCGAGCTGGTCGGCGGCCACGGCGATCTGCCGCATGTATTCGTTGGTGGCCGGGCGGCCGCTGCTGGAATGGCCCAGGTAGCGGGTGTCGCCGGAAGTCGGCAGGAACCAGAAAATATCGAGACTCATGGGATGTCCTCGTTGCCATCGTCGAAATGGGGCGTCGCCCCGTCGGTGCACGCGTGGCAAGTCTTCATTGGAATTCGGGCCCGGCAGCCGTCGTCGGTACGTTCGGTCAGGCAGAAAGAGAAAAGGGCGGCTGCATGGCAGGCATTGCACGGCAGCAAGGCCTGTGCCAGAGCGGGAGGCCGCGGATTTCGCGCCTCTGATGGCAAAAGGGTGTTGCCGCAGCAACATCACTGTTGATTCGCTGTTGCTACAGAAACACTTCTGTCCTACGAAAAAGACATTAGGTTATGCCTTCCGGCGATTTGTCCTGCGCGGCGCGACCGATCAGGATAGGCAATCGTGATTGAAAGCCCCCGTGAATCAAGGAACACAGCAAGCGATGAACGACGCCAATCGACTGAACGAGAATGGCCCGGTGAACTGGCAACTGGCGCAGATCGTCGAGGACCTGCGTGGCGCGCGCAATGAATGGCGCAGCCGCACGGGCCGCCACCCGGAGCAGGGCGGTCGCGAACTGCCTTCGCGCCAGTCTATCGAGGAAGTGGTGGAGCGCCTGGCCAGCGCGCTGTTCCCCATGCGCCTTGGTCCGAACGACCTGCGCGAAGAGAGCGAGGACTTCTTCGTCGGCCATACCCTGGACGCCGCGCTGAATGCGCTGCTGGTACAGGCCCGGCTGGAGCTGCGCTACAGCGCGCGGCAGCGCGGTGATGTGGTGGACGGCCGGGTCGATGAGCATGCCGTGGTGCTGGTGCGCGACTTCGCACGCGCGCTGCCGGAGATGCGCAGGCTGCTCGATGCCGACGTGATGGCCGCTTACCAGGGCGATCCTGCAGCACGCAGCGTTGACGAGGTACTGCTGTGCTATCCGGGCGTGGTGGCGATCATTCACCACCGTCTCGCGCATCATCTGTACAACGCCGGCCTGCCGCTGCTGGCGCGGATCATCTCGGAGCTGGCGCACTCGGCGACCGGCATCGACATCCACCCTGGCGCGCAGATCGGCAGCAGCTTCTTCATCGACCATGGCACCGGTGTGGTGATCGGAGAAACGGCGATCATCGGCAAACAGGTGCGCATCTATCAGGCCGTGACCCTGGGTGCGAAGCGCTTTACCTCCGACGAAACCGGCCAACTGCACAAGGGCGAACCGCGTCACCCGATCGTCGAGGACGAAGTGGTGATCTACGCCGGCGCCACCATTCTCGGCCGCGTAACCATCGGCAAGGGCTCGACCATCGGCGGCAACGTCTGGCTGACCCGCAGCGTTCCGCCGGGCAGCCAGGTCAGTCAGGCCAGCCTGCAGCACGATGAGAGCCGTTGCGGAAAGGACTGACCGGCACTACCTGCGGACACGCAAAGCGAAGCGGGGGAGTTGACAGCTCTCCCGCTCCTTCAGCAGTATCCGTCAGACATTTCGCGCAACCTGATATTGGGTAAGAGAGCTCCATGTTCTCCATCTTCAACCACTCGCTCTCCGCTTCGGGCTTCCTTGCCCGGGCCTGCGCGTGCGTTGTCGTTGCCAAGAAATCGAAGAAACAGTCGCTCATTTGACCGGGGCGCTGTCCCGTCAGATGGGCTGACAGGACACAAGGCGCAAGGTCGAACCTCCCTCCCGCTTGATTCCCGCATCCCTCCCTGACGGCGACCCGACGGTCAGCCAACAGGAGTTTTTGCATGTCGAATTTTCGTGGAATCTGGGTGGCACTGGTCACTCCCTTTCGTGATGGTGCGGTGGACTATCCGGCGCTGCAGGGGCTGGTGACGCAATTGCTGGAACAGGGCGTCGCGGGCTTTGTGGTCTGCGGCACCACGGGCGAGGCGGCCGCGCTGAGCCATGAAGAACAGCTGGAAGTGCTCGATGCCGTGTTGCAGTGGGTGCCCGCGCAGCAGGTGATCATGGGGCTGGCAGGCAACAATCAGCGCGAGCTGCTGACCTTCCTGCAGGACATTCAGCGCCGCCCGGTGGCGGGCGTGCTGGTGCCGGCGCCGTACTACATCCGCCCATCCCAGGCCGGGTTGGAGGCGTTCTTCCGCACCGTGGCCGACGCCGCCAGCGTCCCGGTGGTGCTCTACGACATTCCCTACCGCACCGGCGCGCGCATCGAGCGCGAGACGCTGCGTCGTATCGTGCGCCATCCGAACATCGTGGCGATCAAGGATTGCGCGGGCGATGTGGAAACCACCCTGGCGTTGATTGCGGACGGCCAGGTTGAGGTGCTCACCGGCGAAGACCTGCAGATCTACACCAACCTCTGCCTGGGCGGCGCCGGCGCCATCTCGGCTTCTTCCCATGTGCGCGCCGATCTCTACGTGCGGATGTTCCGGCAGATGGAAGAGGGCGACCTGATCTCCGCGCGAGGTACGTTCTACCGGCTGTTGCCGTGGATGCAGGCGGCTTTCGCCGAGCCCAATCCTGCTGCCGTGAAAGGTGCGCTGGCGCTCCAGGGGTTGATCGCCAACGAGGTGCGCGAACCGATGCAGGCTTGCACGCCGACAACGCTGGAGCGCCTGAAAAGCGTGCTGGAGGACTTGGCCGACTAGGCGCTGCCGGCACGCACCCGGTGCTCCGGCTCTAATGTCTGCGCGGATTCTGTACAGGATAAGCTACAAGAATACGCCTGGTAACGCGTTACCTTAAATCGAGCGATTTCCGCGTAACGCGTTACGATCGTCCCAGTACCGGCGTGCCGGAAATTCGCAGAAAACCCAGTAATGACGGGTGTTTGATAAATATTGAGTTCTGCTGACAACATTAAATCCCCCCGCTGTTAACCGTTCGTATCTCCCGATCAAGCCGTGATCTAAGCTCGCCGCCGCTTCAACCCTGTAACAAATAAAACACACCGAGCGGGATCACATGAAGTCCTCCTATAAGCGCCATGGAATGCAGCGCACTTGCGTGCGTGCGCCTCAACTTTCTGCAATCACTCTTGCCCTCGTCGCAGCGAACCTGGCTCCCCAGGTTGCCCGTGCAGGGGTCTATACCGCCTCCAACCAGAGCGAGTTGCAGGCAGCGGTCGTCGCCGCCAACGCCGACGCCGACAGCAGCTCCACGATCAACCTGACCGCCAGCTTTTCCTTCACTGGCGCGACCCTTGTCACGACGAAGTCCATCACCATCGATACCCAGGGTTTCGTGCTGACCAGTATCTACAGCACCATTCCGATCAATTCGAACTACACCTTCGAAGGCACCTACGTCGGCGCGGCGAGTGCAACCACGCCGGGATATGGCCTCGCCGTTGGCAATGGCGTGTTCGTCAATAACGGCACGGTGACCGGCGGCCAGGGCATTGGCAGCAACGTCTCCGGCAATACCGGCCTCGCCGTTTCGACCAGAGCGACGCTCACCAACAACGGCACGATCACCGGCGGCGCTGCGACCAATTTCAATGCGTCCAGCACCGGCCTGGGTTCGGGGGTCTCGCTGGCGAGCACCGCTTCCAACCTGGTGAACTCCGGTAGCGGCGTCATCGTTGGCGGGACCAGCGACGGCGGCGTGTCTGCCGCAGGGGTTTTCAATGGAGTGTCGGTCGGCACCAGTATCATCAACCAGGGCATCATCCGCGGCGGAGCCGCTCTGAACGGCGGTACCGGCGGCATGGGCATCCGCCTCACACAGGGCACCAGCACGATCACCAACTCCGGGCTGATCGAGGCCGGTGACGGTGCTGCGGCGATCTACATGTTCAGGCCCACCGGCAACCTCACCATCGTCAACTCCGGGCGTATCAATGCGGGCAGCGGTTATGCCAACGCCGTCGAGTTCGCCACCGGCGCCGGCCTTTCGACGCTGGAGCTGCAGGCAGGCTCGGACATTCGCGGCAATGTAATCGCCAGCGCGACCAATACCGCCGATATCTTCCGCCTGGGCGGGAACCTCGATGACCAGTTCGACGTATCCAGCCTCGGTGCGCAGTATCAGAACTTCGATATCTTCCAGAAAACCGGCAGCAGCACCTGGTCGCTGATCGGCGACAGTACTGTCACTGCCCCCTGGAACGTACAGCAGGGCACCCTGCAGCTCGGCAACGGCGGCACCAGCGGCACCCTCGCCGGCGATGTAGTCGTCGACAGCGGCGCCACCTTCGCCTTCAACCGCAGCGACACCTATACCTTCAACCGGCAGATCACCGGTGCGGGTGGCGTGGCGCAGAACGGCAGCGGCACTACGCTCCTGACCGACGTCTACACCTACACCGGCCCGACCACCGTCAACCTCGGCACCCTGGCCATCGACGGCTCGATCACCAGCCCGGTGACAGTGAATGCCCTGGGCACCCTGTCCGGCAGCGGCACTGTGATCGGCAACGTCAGCAACAGTGGCACTATCACCCCGGGCGGCGGTTCCGGCGTGCTGACCATCGATGGCGACTACATCGGCAATGGCGGCGTGGTGGCCGTCAACACCGTGCTGGGCGACGACAGCTCGGCGACTGGCCGCCTGGTGATCACCGGCGATACCTCCGGCACTGGTACCATCCGGGTCACCAACGTCGGCGGGCTGGGCGCACCGACCGTGGAAGGCATCAAGCTGATCGACGTCCAGGGCCTGTCCAACGGCCTGTTCACCCTCGCTGGCAACTACACCTATCAGGGCCAGCCGGCTGTCGTGGCGGGCGCCTACGCCTATCGCCTGTACCAGAACGGCGTGACGGCCTCCAATGACGGCGGCTGGTACCTGCGTTCCTCGCTGGATGCGCCGGTCACTCCACCGGTTACTCCTCCCGTGACTCCGCCCGTGACTCCGCCTGTCGAGCCACCCGTGACTCCGCCAGTAACGCCTCCGGTGACACCGCCCGTAGTTCCTCCGGTGACGCCGCCGTCCGGACCGCTGCTGGCGCCGACAGTTGCCCTGTACGAGAGCTACTCCAGCGTCCTGCAGCGCTTCAACGAACTTGGCACCTTGCAGCAGCGCGTCGGCAACCGCTACTGGCAGCCGGACGCCGAGCTGCAAAGCGAAGCGAAAGATGGCCGGCCTGCCATCGGTCGCGGTGCGTGGGTGAGGGCAGAGGGCTCCGATTCGCAGATCGATCCATCGTCCAGCACCAGCAGCGCCAACTACGACGTGCACCTGTGGAAGTTCGAAGCCGGCTTCGACGCACCGGTCTATGAGAGCGACGCCGGCACCCTGGTCGTCGGCCCGACTCTGCATTACGGCACCGCCAACTCCAGCGTGACCTCGAAGTACGGCGATGGCTCCATAGACGTGACCGGCTACGGCTTCGGCGGCGCGGCCACCTGGTACGGCAACGACGGCACCTATGTGGACGGCCAGGCGACTGTCAGCTGGTACGACAGCGACCTGCGCTCTTCGCAGTTGGGCAAGAAGCTGGAGAACGGCAACCGTGGCAACGGTGTGGCCGTTGGCGTTGAAGTCGGCCATCGCGTGGCGCTGAACCAGACCTGGTCGGTGACGCCGCAGGCCCAGCTGAGCTGGTCGCAGGTGAGCTTCGACTCGTTCCGCGACGACTACGACGCCAAGGTCTCCGACGACAACGGCGACAGCCTGGTCTCGCGCCTGGGCGTATCCCTGGACCGCGAAACCCAGTGGACCGCCAGCAACGGCAAGACCAGCCGCTCGCACCTCTACGGCATCACCAACCTGTACTACGACTTCGCCAACGGGACTTCGGCCAACGTGTCGGACCTGCATGTGAAGAGTGAGGAACAGGCGCTGTGGGCCGGCCTGGGTGTCGGCGCATCGCTGAACTGGGACGACGACCGTTCCATGCTCTTCGGCGAACTGCTGGGCCGCACCAGCCTGCAGGACTTCGGCGACAGCCACTCGGTCGGCGCCAAGGTCGGCGTGCGGGTGATGTGGTAAGCGAGGCGCCGAAGAGGCGGGTGAGGATGTAGGTGACCCAGAAGCTCGGCACGGCATCCACGCCGAGCTTCCACGCTGCGAAAAAGCGGCGAGGAGGGCGCTGAACAGCATCACACCACGGTGGTGGACATGATCTTGTTGACCCGGAAGGCCAGCGTGGCCTCCGGGACCTTGTTCAGCTCATACCGGGATTCATGGCGAGGCGTCTCCTTCGCGGCAACTGGGTGGCGTGGAGGAGAGCCTACGGGGCGAAACTCGGCTGGGACTGAGGACGTGTCTGGTTGCCCAGCTCGATATCGTCGCCTTTGCGCAAGGTCACCTTGGTCCCTCTGTCCTGGGTAAAGCCTTCGCTCCAGGCTTTGGTCAGCGACTCGTGCTGGGCATCGTAGACCACGATGCCGTCGTCATCCGAAGCCGCCTGTGTCGATTCCGCGCCCAGCAACGCCGCGCTCCGATCGCCAGCAGGATGGTCGGCGAGGCTCCGCACAATTTCATCAAACGCCGCTCTTATCTATCAATCCGAGAGTGGCGGCGATATTCGCCTGTCGGCTGTTAAGAAATGGTCGTTCTCATATGGTGGGCCGTGGCGAGAAGCGGTGGAGTTCTGCGGTGCAGCTGAACCCTCGGGGTCAGCTGCACGCTGAACGATAAGCGAGGGGGAAGATTCGCTCCCTGGCTTAACTGGAGGGGTGCGCCTTGACCAGATCCCGGGCCATCTCCAGGTGCTGCTGGAGCACGGGCAGGGTCTGCTGGGCGAAGTTCTTGATGTCCGCGTCGGCGGCATGGTTGGCTGCGTCGGTGAAGACCTTCACCGCTTCCTCGTGAGCGCTGACCTGATTGTTGGCATAGGCTGCGTCGAAGGACTCCTCGCGCACGTCGAGCACCTTGGCCTTTGCCTGGCTGGTCAGGCTGGCGCTGTCGGCAAGTTGCAGCTGGTGCTTTGCGGCGAGCGACTTCAGCGTGGCATTGGCCTTTTCATGATCGTCGATGATGTGCTGTGCGAAGGTTTTCACATCGGCAGACTGGCTCTTCTTCAGCGCCAGTTTTGCTGCGTCGATCTCCGCCATGCCGGCGGCTGACGCTTCGCTGACGAAATGCTGGTCCTGTGCGGACTTCTGTTCCGCCATCACCGGGGCGGCGACTAGGAAGAGGGCGCACAGTAGTCCGTTTCGCAGATGGCCTGTCATGTTCATGGTGATTCCTCTGGTCGGATGAGGCCCCGCGAGCAGGGGCATGTCCGGATGACGAGCCTGGCCGGGGAGCGTTCAGTGCTGGGGATGAACGGTCGCGAGCGGATGGATTGGCCGCTCGAAGAGCAGTTTGTCGCGTGGGACGGGCGGTCAGCGGTTGCAGGGGCCGCAGGCGAGGACGAAGGCGGTCGCTCTCGGTGCAGGTCGAGCGAATATGTGAACTCTCAGAGGCAGGTCTGTCCCATCAGGTAGATCCCGACGCGGCTGTCCTTTCATGCCGCGCGCTGATTCGAATCCTGATGAGGAGGACTCTACCGTGGCCAAACCCACTGCAAAGAAGAGCCGCTTGGCGGGCACCGAGACTATCGATCGGGGCAACACCAATGAAAAACTGGAAGCCCTGGAGCGCTACCGTGAAGACGCGACTGGCGAGGCGCTGACCACCAACACCGATGTGCGTATCGCCGACAACCAGAACAGCCTGCGCGCCGGCGAACGCGGCCCTTCGCTGCTGGAAGACTTCATCCTGCGGGAGAAGATCACCCACTTCGACCACGAGCGGATTCCCGAGCGCATCGTCCACGCCCGCGGTGCGGCGGCTCATGGTTTCTTCGAGTCGTACGAGGACTGGAGCTCGCTCACCAAGGCGTCGTTTCTGGGCAAGGCCGGCAAGCAGACGCCGGTATTCGTGCGCTTCTCCACCGTACAGGGCCCACGTGGCTCCGCGGACACCGTGCGCGACGTGCGCGGCTTTGCCGTGAAGTTCTACACCGACGAGGGGAACTACGATCTGGTGGGCAACAACATGCCGGTGTTCTTCATCCAGGACGCCATCAAGTTCCCCGACTTCGTCCACGCGGTGAAGCCCGAACCGCACAACGAGATGCCCACCGGCGGCTCGGCCCACGACACCTTCTGGGACTTCGTCTCGCTGACTCCGGAGTCGGCGCACATGGTGATGTGGGCCATGTCGGACCGGGCGATTCCCATCTCGCTGCGGCACATCCAGGGCTTTGGCGTGCACACCTTCCGCCTGATCAATGCGGCTGGCGACAGTTCGCTGGTGAAATTCCACTGGCGGCCGAAATCCGGCGTCTGTTCGCTGCTCTGGGACGAGGCGCAGAAGCTTGCCGGCAAGGACCCGGACTTCCACCGCCGCACACTGTGGGACGACATCGAGAGGGGCGATTACCCCGAATGGGAACTGGGCGTGCAGGTCATCCCCGAGGCCGATGCAGACCAGTTCGACTTCGACCTGCTCGACCCAACCAAGCTGGTGCCCGAGGAACGGGTGCCGGTGAAGCTGCTCGGGCGCATGGTGCTCAACCGCAACCCGGACAACTTCTTCGCCGAGACCGAGCAGGCCGCGTTCCACCCCGGCCATATCGTGCCCGGTATCGACTTCAGTAACGACCCGCTGCTGCAGGGCCGACTGTTTTCCTACACCGATACCCAACTGCTGCGCCTGGGCGGCCCGAACTTCAACCAGATCCCGATCAACCAGCCGCTATGCCCGTTTCACAACAACCAGCGCGACGGCCTGCACCAGCACATGCTGCACAAGGGCCGCGCGGCCTATGAGCCGAACTCCATCGATGACGGCTGGCCGAAGGAGACGCCGCCAGCCGCGCGCCAGGGCGGTTTCACCAGCTACCACGAGCCGATGACAGGCGCCAAGGTGCGGGTGCGTGCCGATTCCTTTGCCGACCACTTCACCCAGGCGGCGCTGTTCTATCACAGCCTCAGCGAGGCGGAGCAGGGGCATGTCGCTTCGGCCTATGTGTTCGAGCTGTCCAAGGTGGAACGGATGCCGATCCGTGAGCGCGAGGTAAACGAAATCCTCGCCAATATCTGCCCGGAACTCGCGGAGAAAGTCGCCAGCCAGATCGGCGTGAAAGTCACCCACAAGGCAGCCAGGGTGCCCCAGCCCAAGCCGTCACCGGCGCTGAGCCAGGCCAACTTGCTGGCCGGGGATATCCGCTCCCGCAAGGTGGCGATCCTGATCGCCGATGGCGTCAGCGAGCGTGATGTGCGCGACTTGAAAGATGCGCTCGAGAAGGCAGGAGCTGCCGGCAAGCTGATCGGTCCGAGCACTTCGCCGGTGAAGGCGGAAGGTGGTGCATGGCTGACTCCAGACGCCAGTTGGGATGGCTTGCCGTCAGTGGCCTTCGATGCGGTGTATGTCCCCGGCGGCGCCAAGGCGACCCAGCAGATCGGCGGTGACGGGCGTGCGCTGCATTACCTGCTGGAAGCCTACAAGCACCTCAAGCCGCTGGCCTTCTGCGGCGATGCGCAGGCATTACCGGGCCAACTCGGTCTGTCGCCTGACGAGGGCATCGTCCAGGGGCGCACGGCAGCGGATGTGTTCGCGGCTTTCGAGAAGGCGCTGAAGCTGCACCGCATCTGGGCGAGGGAGGCGCAGGTGACGAAGATTCCGGCTTGAGTTGGCCCTGCAGGAGCGGTCGTGTCCCGCTCCTGCAGGTCAGAATGCAGGGTGAATAACGCCGGCAGCGTTATCCGCCCTGCTAAAAGATCAGCCCAGCCGTTTTACCGTCAGCGTCACTGCCGCAATCCGCTCAGCCTGCTGGTAGGCCGAGCTGTCCAGCTCCTCGCCGAACACATCCGGGTCCATCTCCTCGTAGTGCCAGCTCACCGGACGATCGATCAGTAATGCGTCCAGCTGTCGGCGCAGGGGCGCCTCGCCGTTGACCACCGCGGCGCCGGTATAGAGCAGCAGGGAGCCGCCGATGTTCAGGCGTTGCAGCGCGGTTTCGACGATGCGCAATGACAGGCCTGCGCCAAATGCTCCGCCACCATGGCGGTAGGTGCGCTCGTCCGGATCGAGCAGGTACGGCGGGTTGGCGACTATCAGGTCGAACTGCCCCTCGATGCGCTCCAGCAGGTTGCTCTGGCGAATCTGCAGGTCATCGATGCCGGCGAGATAGGCGTTGGCACGGGTGAAGTCCAGGGCGCGCGGATTGATGTCCACGGCGGTGACTTCTGCCTCCGGGAAGGCCTGGGCGATGAGGATGGCGCCGGGGCCGGCACCGCAGCCGATATCCACGGCGCGGCGCACGTTGCCGGCCTCACCACTCTGGAAATACTGGTGCAGCGCGTGGGCGAAACGGTAGGTGTCCGGGCCGAAGAACACCGCATCGGTCTCCACCGTGGGGTAGGCGGAGTGAGCGAACAGCTGGTCGTCCAGGCTCGACCAGCGCACCGCGCTGCGCCATTGACTGTCCTGGCGCTGCAGCAGTCCGCCGGTTTCCAGCAGGGCGAGCATGCGCTCGCTGACTAGCGCGTCGGGGAACAGCCGGCTCCAGCCGAACACGCCCTGCAGATCGCCGGCCAGCTGGTTTTCCGGCCGGGCGTTGACGCGCGCGTGGGTCGCGGGGGTGACCGTGGTGAAACGGTAGTCTTGCGCCTGCAACTCCTGCCCCAGGGTGATCAAAGTCTCCAGGCGCGAGTCGAAGAATGTAGTCATGGTTCGATCCCCAGTTTGTCGGTGTAGATGCGCGTGGCCAGCAGCCCGGCTGGTGTCCAGTGGCGGTGCGGGGCCATGAGAGCGACCAGGCGATGCATGCGGCTGCGCGGCGAAAGCGTGGACAGCTCGTTGAGCAGGGCGCGCTCCTCGGTGGCGAACTCCGAGCGTGCCGACGGTGGGGCGGCGCTGGCTTTCTCGCTACCGCCCCAGGGATTGCGTTGCGCAGGCTCGCTCCAGTTGCCGGCGATCCAGTCGTGCAGCAGCTGCCGCTCGTAGGGATTGAACACACCGAACATGGCCGCGCTGTCTCCGGAGATCAGGCCCCAGAGACGACTGTTGGCGGGGTCCTGGTGGCGCCTGATCCAGCCGAGTTGCTGCAACGCAGCAAGAAATTCGCCCATGCGCCCGGGGCCGGCCATCCACTGGTTCACCGTGCGCCCGCCAATGCGTGCACGGTCATCGTGCATCTGCCTGGCGAAGGGCCGCTTGCGCTCAAGCATGGCGACCACTTCGGTTCCCAGGTCGAAACCATCGAGCAGCTGTTGGTTGGATAGTCCCGCGTCGTTGAGTCGGTAACCGGCGTGCACGCGGCGCAGGAAAGCGCCGCGATCGGCCAGCTGCGGCAGGTTGGCTTCCAGTGCTTGCAATGCCTTGCGACCGTGACCGGTGGCAGCGTTGTCGATGGTCACGTGCAGGCGGAAGTACTCCGGGTCGATACCCAGCTCGCGCAGTTCGCAACTGGTGATCATCAGGTGCAGCGGCGGCAGCTCGTATCCCAGGTTGTAGCCCAGCACTTCGGGTAGGTAGTCGTCGGACAGATAGCCCAGCGCCAGCTGCAGGGTGCCTTGCAGGTAATGCGCATCGCTCAGGTCGGGCGGGGCATCGCAACCCAGGCTGTCCAGCAGGCGCTGGTACACCAGCACGTGGTTGCGCGCGGGGATACCGTGGCCCAGCTCTTCCAGGCAGGTATGTACCAGCGGCAGCAGGCGCGTGTCGCTCCAGTGGTCGAGCACACCGTAGAGCCAGGCGCCGTCTACCCGCTTGGTGGGAGCGATGGCCTGGAGGAAGTGCAGGGCATGGGCGCGGTTGGCGAAGTGCCGACGCGGTGCGCCTTCCCGGCGCTCGCTCAGGTAGGTGGCATAGCCCTGTGCGCTGCGTTCGGCGCGGTTGGACAGCCAACTGTCCCAGCGTTGCGGGTCGGCGGGCAGCTCGTCGTCGTGGGCAGCCTGCAGGTCCAGCTGCGTATCAAGAAGCGTGGCTGCACGCTCCAGGCAGTCCTGCGGAGTGCGCAGCAGGGACTGATAGAGATCGCGGATGGAGCAGTGCTCGCGGTACGAGGCGACAGCATTCCGGGAGGCGGGTGGCGTCATGCGGGGCTCCTCGTTGGAAAAATCGGGACGCTTTCTCTTGCGAGTGAGCGGGCGAACAAAGGTTTCAAGTAAACGCCCAAGCGCAGGGGGCGAAGGGCCGAAAGACTGAACGCCACCGGCGACGGCGCGTCCCAGCCATGACTGCCATACCGCGAGGTCCGCCATGCCAGCACGCCCCGCGTTGCCCCGTTTCGGCATCGAGGAGGAGTTCTTCCTGCTCGATCCCGCCAGCCTGGACCTCGCTCGCGACGTGCCACTGGGCTTTTCCCATGCCTGCCGTGGCGTACTGGGCGAGGAGGTCGCGGAGGAAATCTTCCAGTGCCAGTACGAACTGGTCAGCCCGGTCCTGCGCCAGCTCGACGAGGCAGCCGCGTTTCTGAGCGACCGCCGCCGCCGATTGCGCGCGATATCCCGTTCCCACGGACTGGAAACCCTCTGCGTCGCTGCCCATCCCTTCACCCATCCGCACTCTCAGCCCCCTGCATTCCGCGCGCGCTACCAGCGCTTGTTCGACGAGGCGGGCGTGGTGGCGCGGCAAAGCCTGCTCTGCGGTCTGCATGTGCATGTGGAGGTGCGCGGCATCGACCGTGTACGCGTGATGAACCGTGTACTGCCCTGGATGCCGCTGCTGCTCGCCCTGAGTGCGTCATCGCCGTTCTGGGGCGGGCGTGACACAGGGCTGGTCAGCTATCGCCAGTCGCTCTGCGGGGAGTGGCCGCGCATGGGGCCACCCGCGCAATTCACCGATGAGTCGCAGTGGCGACGCTACATCGCGTTGCTCCTGCAGTACGGCCTGATGCACGAGCCCGGTCACGCCTGGTGGTTCCTGCGGCCCTCGGCGCATTACCCGACCCTGGAGCTGCGCATCCCCGACGCCTGTCCGCGGATCGACGATGCGCTGTGCATCGCCGGCCTGTTCCGTCTGCTGGTCAGCCAGGCGCGGGAGGCACACGAACCTGAAGAGCCGAACTGGCAGCGAGCCTTGCTGGCGGAGAACTTCTGGCAGGCTCGGCGGCATGGCTGCGCGGGGCACTTTCTGGTGGAAGGCGATCAGGTGGTCAGTGCGCAGGATTGGCTCCAGCGAGCGGAGACAGCCGTGGAAGACTGGCGGGACGACGAAAGCCAGCGGCTGTTCACCCATGCCGCCAGGATCATCGAGGGAGGCAATAGCGCGGATCGGCAGCGCATGGCCTACCAATCGGCGCGTGGCAAGGGGCAAACCGATGCGGCTGCGCTGGTTGCGGTGGTGCACCATCTGCTGGCGGAGAACCGGTTGGCGGCCGGTGCAGTAGCGGGTGGCTGACGGGCGGATGGCTTGCCGTCCTTGCCGATCCTCCCAGCAGAAAACCTGAACTCCAGCGCTATGCGCCGGCTCAACCGGCCTGAACGCACACAGGACCATTCAGCCCTGGAGGCAGCGCCATGACCAGTTCCGCCAAGAACTCCGCGAAGAAAGAACCCAACCCGCAGCACATCGAGATCGACGACACCCAAGACCGCATGGGCAGCGTGCGCGAGCTGGATTTCGAGAAGGCTCCCGAAGGACGCATCGGCGACGAGCGTTCGCCCGAAGAGGTGGAGCGCGAGTTTCCTGCGCAGCGCCGCCGCGAGATGGGCCAGACCGGTGGCGAGACCCTGGGCGACAGCGCCGTGGAAGATGGCGTGAGCATGGACGATCTGGCCCCGGAAACCCTGATCGACGAGGACGGTACCGAATCGCCGCTGGAGCCGGGCGACAGCGCACCGGTGGACAAGCAACTGCACATTCGCCGCGAAAGCGAGATTGGCGGTGGCATCGGCCTGGATGAGGCGGAGGAAGGCCGCGTGCGTCCGTTGGACGGCAAACCCTGGGATGACTCCGACCCCGATGAGGAGCAATGACCCATGGCCCGCGCCGCCATCTCGAATCAGACCCTGAAGGAGTACGCCCGCAAGCGTGACTTCAGCGGCACCCCGGAACCCAGTGGTGAAGCGCCGGGCAGCCATGCCGGGGAGTATGCCTTCGTGGTGCAGAAGCACGACGCCAGCCACTTGCACTATGACTTTCGCCTGGAGCTGGATGGGGTGCTGAAAAGCTGGGCAGTGCCCAAGGGCCCGTGCCTGGACCCCAGCGTGAAGCGCCTGGCCATCGAGGTGGAAGACCATCCGCTGGATTACGCGCGCTTCGAGGGGCACATCCCCGAAGGACACTACGGCGCAGGCGACGTGATCGTCTGGGACGAAGGCCGCTGGACGCCCATCGGCGATCCCCACGAGGGCATGCAGAGCGGCCACCTGAAGTTTCGCCTGGAAGGCAGCAAGCTCGCCGGCAGCTGGAACCTGGTGCGAACCCGTATGGCGGGTCGCCAGCCGCAATGGTTCCTGATTAAGGGACGCGACGACCAGGCGCGGGATTATCCGCGCTTCGACATCCTGGCCGAGGAGCCGCTGAGCGTCGTGACCGGGCAATCGCTGCCCAGCGAGTCTTCCGGGGCGAAGAGGACGCCTCCCAAACGGGCCAGGTCGGCCAAGCAGACCCCGACAACCCGCAAAGCCACGCTCCCCGACGCCATTTCCCCGCAACTCGCCACGCTGGTGGACGCACCGCCTCCCGGCGATTGGCGCTACGAGATCAAGATCGACGGCTACCGCATCCTCGCTCGCCTCGATGGAGGCAAGGTGCGCCTGATGACGCGAAACGGCCACGACTGGTCGAAAAAACTACCGGAGCTGAGCAAGGCTCTGGCAGCGCTCGAGGTACAGTCCGCCTGGCTGGACGGCGAGATACTGGTGATGGACGAGGAGGGGCGCCCGGACTTCCAGCGCTTGCAGAACGCCTTCGATGCCAATGTCTCCGCGCCGATCCACTACACCCTGTTCGACCTGCTCTGGCTGGACGGCTCGGATTATCGCAGCAAGCCGCTGGAGGAACGCCGCCAGGCGCTACAGCAGGTCCTGCGCGGCAATGACAATGAAGCGTTGCGCTACTCGGAAGACTTCACCGACGACCCGCGCAGCATCCTCGACAGCGCCTGTCGTCTCGGCCTGGAAGGCCTGATCGGCAAGCGTGCCGGCAGCCCTTATTCCGAGAAGCGTTCGCACGACTGGATCAAGCTCAAGTGCAAGCGCCGGCAGGAATTCGTCATTGTCGGTTTCAGCGAGCCCAAAGGCTCGCGCTCGCACTTCGGTGCCTTGCTGCTCGGCCTGCATGACGAGGATGGCGCGCTGCGCTACGCCGGCAAGGTCGGAACCGGTTTCAGCGCAGCGAGCCTCGAAGCCCTCCATCAGCAGCTCAAACCTCTACAGCGCAAGACCTGCCCGCTGAAGGCCGCGCCCAAGGGCGCGGACGCCAGGGGCGTGACCTGGCTGCGCCCGTCGCTGTTGTGCGAAGTCGCCTTTGCCGAAATGACCCGCGAGGGGCTGGTGCGCCAGGCGGTATTCCAGGGCCTGCGCAGTGACAAGCCGGTGCAGGCCATCGTCGAGGAAAAACCGAAAAAGGCCGCACAGGGCGCTGAAACAAAGACTGCGAAGGGAACACCGGGCAACACCCTGCAGGGCGTGACCATCACCCATCCCGACCGGGTGATCGACCCTGCCAGCCAACTGCGCAAGATCGACGTGGCGCATTACTACGAAAAGGCCGCCGAGCGCCTGCTGCCCTGGCTGGCTGACCGCCCGGTGTCGCTGGTGCGCGTACCGGACGGTGTCGGTGGCGAGCAGTTCTTCCAGCGCCATGCCTCGCGCACGGAAATCCCAGGCGCGCAGCCGCTCGATCCGAAACTCGATCCGGGCCATGCGCCGCTGCTGCGGATCGCCACGGCCAGGGGACTGGTGGGCGCTGCGCAGATGAGCGCTCTGGAACTGCATACCTGGAACGCCACCCTGGATGATCTGGAGAAGCCTGACCGCTTCGTCCTGGATCTCGACCCGGACCCGTCACTGCCCTGGCAGCGGATGATCGAGGCGACGCAGCTGGCCCTGACGCTGCTGGATGAGCTCGGACTCTCGGCGTACCTGAAGACCAGCGGCGGCAAGGGCATGCACATCCTCGTCCCCCTGCAGCGGCGTCACAGCTGGGACGAGGTGAAGGACTTCGCCCATGCCATCAGCCGGCATATGGCCAAGCTGATGCCCGATCGTTTCAGTGCCGTTTCCGGGCCGAAGAACCGCGTCGGGAAAATCTTCATCGACTATCTGCGCAACACTCGGGGCGCCAGCACGGTCTGCGTCTGGTCGGTGCGGGCGCGGGAGGGCTTGCCGGTGTCCGTACCGGTTCGTCGCGATGAGCTTGCCACGCTCAAGGCGGCGAATCAGTGGACGGTTGCCAACATCGACGAGCGGCTGGCGGCAGCCGATCCGTGGGCAGGCTGGGCCAACACCAGGCAGCGCCTGACTCGCCGGATGATCGAACAACTGGAAGGCTGAAGACTGCGGCTCAGGGAGCCTGCGACGCCACCAGCTGGTCCGCCAGCTCGCGTTGGTGATAAAGCATCGGCAGCCAGAGACGGGCGAAGCCTTGCAGATCCGAATCGGCGGCTTCCTTGCTCATGCGATCGAAGGAGGTCACCGCTTCCTTGCTCGATCGCAGCTGCGCCACCGCATAGTCATGATCGAAGCGGTCACTGGCGGTGAGCGGCGCCTGACTGTTTTCCGGCTTCAGCGGGGCGTCGCTCTGCGCCGGCACGCCTTTTTTCTGCGCCAGGGTCTGCAGGTCGCGGAGCATCGCCGAATGTTCGTCCAGCACGCCCTGGGCCTGGTCGCGCACCGCCAGGGTCTTGCCGTAGCGGATGGCCTGCTGGGCGCGAGCGAGCTGCTGCTGGCTGTTGGTCAGGGCGGCGGAGATGAAAGCTGATTCATCGGCCTTGCCCTCTGCAAAGCTGCTGCCGGCGAGCACTGCGAAGCTCAGCAACAACCAGCGCAGGTAAGAGGAGGCGAGGGGAGTCGACATGGGAATTTCTCCTTCTTCTGGCTTTGCGACTACCGCAGTGGACGCAGCCCTGGGCGCACGGTTCAGAAAAGCCGGTCGGCGGCCTGAACCATTGGTGAAAAAGCCTGAACCAAGCTCCCCGGCATCGGCCTACCCAGTGAGTCGATCACTGCTGGAGTAACCAAGCCATGAATGAACAACGCTGCTCCTGCCCCGGCTGTTCCTGCAGCCTGGGAGCCACGGCCGTGTACCGCGAAGGCCGTGCCTACTGTTGCCAGGCCTGCGCCGACGGCCATCCGGATGGCGAAAAACACTGTCAGGACACGCACTGCCATTGCGGACAGCAAAAGCCGCCGCGTGGTTGAACCCATCCGAGATGCCCTGGTGCATCGAAGGAGAACCCCATGAGCGAGACCGAAACCCTGCCACCACAACACCAGGACCAGCAGCCGGGCCTGGAGGAACAGATGCGCCCGCAGCCGGAGTTCGTCTCCGGCGAGTACCGTGCTGCTGCCAAGCTGGCCGGCAAGGTCGCCATCGTGACCGGTGGCGACAGCGGCATTGGTCGTGCCGTCGCGGTGACATTCGCCCGTGAGCGCGCCGATGTGGTGTTGCTGTACCTCGACGAATCCGAGGACGCGCTCAAGACCTGCCAGATCATCGAATCCCTCGGCCAGCAATGCCTGGAGATGTCCGGTGATGTCGCCGATGCGGGCTTCTGCGCGGAAGTGGCGCGCCGCGTCGAGGAGCGCTGGGGACGTCTGGACATACTGGTGAACAATGCGGGGGAACAGCATCCCCAGGAGTGCCTGGAAGACATTACGCAGCAGCAGTGGGAGCGGACGTTCCGCACCAACATCTTCGGCATGTTCCAGCTGACCAAGGCGGTGCTGCCGCTGATGGGCGAGGGCAGCACCATCGTCAACACCACCTCGATCACCGCCTACAAGGGCAACCCGAAACTGATCGATTACTCATCCACCAAGGGCGCGATCACCTCGTTCACCCGCTCGCTGGCGATGAACCTGGTCAGGCGCGGCATCCGCGTCAACGCGGTGGCACCGGGACCGATCTGGACACCGCTGATTCCTTCGACCTTCGATGCCGAGGAAGTCGCGACCTTCGGCACCAACACGCCGATGGGGAGACCAGGACAGCCCGAAGAACTGGCCCCGGCCTATGTCTACCTCGCCAGCAGCGATTCCTCCTATGTCAGCGGGCAGGTGCTGCACGTCAACGGCGGGACGGTGGTCAACGGCTGAGCCGCAGGAGATCAGGCCGCGCTTCGCAAGGCCTCGATCAGCTGCTGCTTGCGCATGCTCGAACGACCGGCGATGTGCCGGGTCCGGGCGCGGTTGAGCAATTCGGCCTTGGTCATGGATTCCAGCGGTTGGTCAGGCCGCGGCACGCCTTGCTTGGTGGCTACCGCGCGCTTGGCCGAGCTGCGCCGCGCGGCGGCCTTGGCCGGTGCGCTCTTGTTCCGGCCCGAGCCACCGCTGCGTTCGCCGCCGCCGGACTGCTTGTTCACGGTTGCCCAGGCTCGGGCTTCTGCCTCGTCCTTGGGGACGCCACGGCTCTCGTAGCTTTCCTCGATGTGTTCGGCCTTGCGCTTCTGCTTGTCGGTGTACTTGTCTTTATCGCCCCGTGGCATGGCTGTTCTCCCTTGGCTGATGCGTCAGTGCACGCTCTTCGAGCGCCCGGCCCGCCAGCGCGGGCCACAGTGGGGAGAAACCGCTCGTCGCCGATCGTTCGGCGTTTCTGATGAGCGGGCCATGCCGGTGGAGGAAAAGGTCTGAACTCAGCGTTTCCCTCGCGGACAGATGCACTGGGGCGCCTCGTGCGCCATCGGCAATCAGTCACCGACAGAAGCAGGAGACGGCAATGGCCCTGGACAGCATTCCCGATCAGTCGGCAGTCGAGATCTTCAAGCACGCCGTGCTCACCCGCTTGCGCTATGCGGTCGGCAAGGACCCGGCCGACGCCTTTGACCATGACTGGTTCGAAGCGGTGGCTCTGGCCACGAGCAAGTACCAGGTGGACAACTGGGAAGAAACCACCCGCGCCATCGATCGAAGCGCGCGCAAGCACGTGTACTACCTCTCCCTGGAGTTCCTCATCGGCCGTCTGCTGATCGAAAACCTGAGCAACCTCGGGCTGCTCGAGGTGGCACGCCAGGCACTGTCGGAACTGGGCGTGGACCTGGAACGCATCCGCCTGCTGGAGCCAGACGCGGCACTGGGCAATGGAGGCCTCGGCAGGCTGGCAGCGTGCTTCATGGAAAGCATGGCGACGCTGGACATCCCCGCCCACGGCTACGGCATCCGCTACGAGCACGGGCTGTTCAAGCAGGTGATCGGCGATGGCTGGCAGCAGGAGCACACCGAAACCTGGCTGGACTTCGGCAACCCCTGGGAATTCGAGCGTCCCGAATCCGCCTACAGCGTCGGCTTTGGCGGCAGCGTCTACAGCGAGCCGGACGCCAATGGTGTCGAGCGCCAGCGTTGGGAGCCGGTAGAGCGCGTTCGCGCGGTCGCCTATGACATGCCGGTGGTGGGCTGGCGCACTGCCAGCGTGAACACCTTGCGCCTGTGGCGTGCCCGCGCCGAGGAAACCCTTAAGCTCGACCGCTTCAACGCCGGTGATCACCTGGGGGCAGTGGCCGACACCGTGCGCGCGGAAAGCATCTCCCGCGTGCTCTACCCGGCGGACAGCACCGAGGCCGGACAGGAGCTGCGCCTGCGCCAGGAGTACTTCTTCGTCGCTGCCTCCCTGCAGGACCTGATGCAGCGCCACCTGGGCAAGGGCGAGGACGTGTACGGCCTGCCCGAGCGGGTCGCCATCCAGCTCAACGACACCCACCCGGCCATCGCCGTGGCCGAGCTGATGCGCCTGCTGCTGGACGAGCGCGGGCTGGACTGGAGCGACGCCTGGGAGCTGACCGTGGCGACCCTGTCCTACACCAATCACACGCTGCTGCCCGAGGCGCTGGAATCCTGGCCGGTGGGGCTGATGGAGCGCCTGTTGCCCCGGCACATGCAGATCATCTACCTGATCAATGCCTTCCATATCGACGCCCTGCGCGCCAAGGACATCCACGACTTCGCCCTGCTGCGGTCGGTCTCGCTGATCGAGGAGGACCACGGCCGCCGCGTGCGCATGGGCAACCTGGCATTTCTTGGATCGCACAGCGTCAATGGTGTCTCTGCACTGCACACCGAACTGATGCGCGAGACGGTGTTCCGTGACCTGCACCGGTTGTACCCGAATCGCATCAGCAACAAGACCAACGGCGTGACCTTCCGCCGCTGGCTGTTCCAGACCAACCCCGAACTGACCGAACTGCTGGTCGACACCCTCGGTGACGACGTCCTGGACAACCCCGAGAGCCGCTTGCGCGACCTGGCGGCCCACGCCGAGAAGTCCGCCGTGCGCCAGCGCTTCGCCCAGCAGCGGCGCAACGCCAAACAGCGCCTGGCCGTGCTTATCGAGGAGCGCCTGGGCCTGCGTGTCGACCCGGACGCGCTGTTCGACGTGCACGTCAAGCGCATCCACGAGTACAAGCGTCAATTGCTCAACCTGTTGCACACCGTGGCGCTGTACCAGGACATCCGCAACGACCCGACCACCGAACGCGTGCCCAGGGTGAAGATATTCGCCGGCAAGGCCGCCCCCAGTTATGTGCTGGCCAAACTGATCATCAAGCTGGCCAACGACATCAGCCGCACGGTCAATGCCGACCCCACCGTGCGCGGGCTGCTCAAGGTGGTGTTCATCCCCAACTACAACGTCAGCCTGGCCGAATCCATCATTCCGGCGGCGGACCTGTCCGAGCAGATATCCACGGCGGGCCTGGAGGCGTCAGGCACCAGCAACATGAAGTTCGCCCTCAACGGCGCGCTGACCATCGGCACCCTGGATGGCGCCAACGTCGAGATGTGCGAGCGTATCGGCCCGGAGAACATGTTCATCTTCGGCCTCAAGGCGCAGCAGGTGGAGGCTCGCAAACGGGCGGGGGAGCTGGCCATGCACAACGAGATCGCCGATTCGCCGCGTCTCCAGGAGGCGCTTATGGCGGTCAGCAGCGGCGTGTTCTCGCCGGACGACCCACAGCGCTATACCGCGTTGATCGACAGCCTGCGCCATGACGACCGCTTCATGGTCTGCCCGGACTTTGACGCCTACTGGGACGCGCAGGAGCGCGTGGAGCAGCTTTGGCGAAAGCCGTCGCGCTGGTGGAAAGCCTCGATGCTCAATACCGCACGAGTCGGCTGGTTTTCCTCGGACAGGACCATTCGCGAGTACGCCCAGGACATCTGGCAGGTGCCCGTCGGCGGGGAGTGAACCGCTCGCGACACAGCGACAGCCGGCAAGCCCTGGCTACGAAGACGCGGGGCTTGCCGCGGAGGAAGCGCTGACTTTCTGCCGGGCGGTCAGCGGTTGCAGGCGAAATCAAGCAAACCAAATGGCGTTCGTCCGGGTCTGGACTCTTATCAGGGCTTCAACAAGAGCCGGACATGGACACACTGGAGCGAATCTGGCTGACGCTGGTGGCCGAGTTCTCCGACCTCAGCGAAGTCGAGCAGATCACCCGCGCCTCGCTGCGCCTGAGCCTCGCCGTGGTGCTGGGTGGTGTGGTGGGCTATGAGCGCGAGAGCCAGGGCAAGGCCGCCGGCCTGCGCACGCATATGCTGGTGACCCTGGGTGCGGCACTGTTCGTGATGGCGATCCGGGAAGGCGGCGCGCAGGCCGATGCCGTCAGCCGGGTCATCCAGGGCATCGCCGCGGGGATCGGCTTCCTCTGCGCCGGCACCATTCTCAAGGGCAGCCAGGTCTCCGAAGTGAAGGGCCTGACCACCGCCGCCGGGCTCTGGCTGAGTACGGCCATCGGTATCAGCGTCGGGCTCGGGCATTCGGCCACGGCGGTGCTCGGCACGCTGCTGGCGCTGCTGGTGCTGCACTGCCTGCCGCGCTGGCTGGAGCGCAACCATAAACATGCCCCTCACGAGTCGAGAGAGGACCGCGATGTTCCGTGAATTCGCCCAGGCCTGCGCCTGGACCGACGCCATGTTCGAAAACGGCCGCTATAGCGGGCTGATCGAATACCAGGTCATCCGCGAGGGCGCCGCGGTGGAGGTGCTGTGGGTCTATGCCCCCGGCAGCCGAAACACGTCGGAAGCCGAAGCAGCGGCGCGCCGGATGCTCGCACGGGTACGCGACATCGACGGCGAGGGCCGCGTGCACTTCGACGACGGCGTGCCCCTGCAGGAGGACTGCCCATGGCCCGTGTGATCTGGAAAGGCGCCATCAGCTTCGGCCTGGTGCACATCCCGGTAGCGCTCAACAGCGCCTCGCGCTCCAGCGGCACCGATTTCGACTGGCTCGACGAGCGCAGTCTGGAGCCGGTTGGCTACAAGCGGGTGAACAAGATCACCGGCAAGGAGGTACCCAGGGAACACATCGTCAAGGGCGTGGAACTGGAGAAAGGCCGCTATGTGGTCATCAGCGAGGAGGAAATCCGCGCCGCACGCCCGGAGGCGACCCAGAGCATCGACATCCTCAGCTTCATCGACATCGAGGAAATCCCCGTGCCGTTCTACGACTCGCCGTACTACCTCACGCCGGAGAAGCGCGGCGAAAAGGTCTACGTGCTGCTGCGCGACACCCTGAAGAAGACCGGCAAGGCCGCCGTCTGCCAGTTGGTGATGCACAGCCGCCAACACCTGGCGATGTTGCGCGAGGAAGGCGAAGCCATCCTGCTGATGACCCTGCGCTGGCCGGCGGACGTGCGCGAGGTGGACGAGCTGGGCCTGGCGCTGGACAAGGTGAAGCTGGACAAGCGCGAAACGGAAATGGCCGAGCGGTTGGTCAAGGACATGTCCGGCCACTGGACACCGGCGGACTACGAAGACCGCTTCAGTGAGGAAATCCACCGCCTGGTGGAGCAGAAGGCCGCCAAGGGACAACTGGAGAGCGTCCCGCAAGCGGAAGCGAAAAGTGGCGAAGGTGCGGACATCATCGACCTCACCGAGCTGCTCAAACGCAGCCTCAAGGGCGACGGGAAGCGGCGCTCGACGGCCAGTGCGCCGGCGAAGAAGAGCGCAACCAGCAAGCCCGCGCCCAAGCGCAAGACCTCCTGAGCCAACCACTGGCGCAATTAGCCTGAACTTGCCGCCGCAGCGTCGTTCCCAACCCCTGTAGCTCGCCAATCCACCACGAGCGCGCCACGGAGCGCGCACCGCCGCGAGGAGGGCGCCGCAATGGAACGGGAAAATCCGGCCAGCCGGGCCGAGGCCGCCGCCAATGAGCCGCGCATCGTCATCGAGGACGTGCAGCCACGCCTGGAAAGCGGTCGTTTTGCTGCCAAGGCCATCAGCCACCGCACGTCGCGCATCCATGCGCGCATCTTCAGTGATGGCCACGACAAGCTCGGTGCCGAAGTCGCCTGGCGCGAAGGCAAGGGCCAGCCGTGGCAGAAGACACCGCTGCTGGCGCTGGGCAATGACCACTGGGAAGCGCAGATCACCCCGACCCAGGTTGGCCGCACCGAATTCATCGTGCTGGCCTGGATCGACAGCTACGCGAGCTTTCGCTACGAGCTGGAGAAGAAATACGCCGCTGGGCAGGTGGTGGACCTGGAGTTCCGCGAGGGCATCGAACTGCTGCAGCACGTGGTGCAGACGGCGCCGGAGGACTGTGAATCGGAGCTGGCGCAGATCGTGCGCGAACTGCAGGGCAGCGAAGAGCGCGAGGCGCGCTTCGGCCTGCTCATGGCGCCGCGTACCCTGGAGGTGATGCAGCGCGCAGAACACCGCCCGTACCTGACCCGCAGCCTGACTTTCGAACTGGATGTGGAGCGACCACTGGCCGAATTCGCCAGCTGGTACGAGCTGTTCCCGCGCTCGGAAAGCAGCGTGCCCGGCCAGCACGGCAGCTTCGCCGACGTTCACCGGCGCCTGCCGGACATCGCCGCCATGGGCTTCGACGTCCTGTATTTCCCGCCGATCCATCCCATCGGCCGCCAACACCGCAAGGGCCGTAACAACAGCCTGCAGGCCGGTCCGGACGACCCCGGCAGCCCCTACGCCATCGGCAGCGAAGAGGGCGGCCATGACGCCGTGCATCCGCAGCTCGGCACGTTGGAAGATTTCCGCGACCTGGTGGGAGCCGCCCGCGAACACGGCCTGGAAGTCGCCCTGGACTTCGCCATCCAGTGCTCGCCGGACCACCCCTGGCTGCGCGAACATCCCGGCTGGTTCAGCTGGCGCGCCGACGGGACCATCCGCCACGCGGAGAACCCGCCAAAGAAATACGAGGACATCGTCAACGTCGACTTCTATGCGCCGGACGCCGTACCCGATCTGTGGATGGGGTTGCTGCAGGTGGTGCTGGGCTGGGTGGAGCAGGGCGTCAACCTGTTCCGCGTCGACAACCCGCATACCAAGCCGCTGCCCTTCTGGGAGTGGCTGATCGCCGAAGTGCGCCGCGAGCATCCGCAGGTGATCTTCCTCGCCGAGGCCTTCACCCGGCCGGCGATGATGGCGCGACTGGGCAAGGTGGGCTTCAGCCAGAGCTACACCTACTTCACCTGGCGCAACACCAAACAGGAGCTGGAGGAGTACTTCAGCGAGCTCAACCAATCGCCGCTGCGCGATTGCTACCGGCCGAACTTTTTCGTCAACACGCCGGACATCAACCCCTATTTCCTGCAGCGCTCCGGGCGCACCGGCTTTCTCATCCGGGCGGCGCTGGCGACCATGGGGTCGGGCCTGTGGGGCATGTACTCGGGCTTCGAGCTGTGCGAGGCGGACCCGGTGCCGGGCAAGGAGGAGTACTTCGATTCCGAGAAGTACCAGCTGCGCCAGCGCGACTACCACGCCCACGGCAACATCGTCGGCGAGATCACCCGGCTCAACCGCATCCGCCGCGAGAACCCGGCGCTGCACAGCCACCTCGGCTTCCAGGCCTATCGCGCGTTCAACGACAACATCCTGCTGTTCGGCAAGCGCACCGCGGACCTGTCCAACTTCATCCTGGTCGCGGTCAGCCTCGACCCGGACAACGCCCAGGAAGCCGACTTCGAGCTGCCGCTCTGGGAGTTCGGCCTGCCCGATGACGCGTCCATGGGCGGTGAGGACCTGATGAACGGCCACCGCTGGACCTGGCACGGCAAGCGCCAGTGGATGCGCATCGAGCCCTGGCACCTGCCGTTCGGCATCTGGCGCCTGCATCCCGAGACCTGACCCGTAAAGGAGCGCGACCCATGGCCAAGCGCAAGACCCGCCCCTTTCTCGATGATCCGCTCTGGTACAAGGACGCGGTTATCTATCAGTTGCACGTGAAGTCCTTCTTCGACGCCAACAACGACGGCATCGGCGATTTCCGCGGGCTGATCGAGAAGCTCGACTACATCGCCGACCTGGGTGTGAACACCCTCTGGCTGCTGCCGTTCTACCCCTCGCCACGCCGCGACGACGGTTACGACATCGCCATGTACAAGGGCGTGCACCCCGACTACGGCACCCTGGCCGATGCCCGCCGCTTCATCGATGCGGCCCACGAACGCGGGCTGCGGGTGATCACCGAGCTGGTCATCAACCACACCTCCGACCAGCACCCGTGGTTCCAGCGCGCACGTCGGGCGAAGAAGGGCTCCCAGGCGCGCAACTGGTACGTGTGGTCCGACGACGACGGCAAGTACGACCAGACGCGGATCATCTTCATCGATTCCGAGCAATCCAACTGGACCTGGGACCCGGTGGCCGGGCAGTACTTCTGGCACCGCTTCTACTCGCACCAGCCGGACCTCAACTTCGATAACCCGCAGGTGCTGCGCGCAGTGCTCGGGGTGATGCGCTACTGGCTGGACATGGGCGTGGACGGCCTGCGCCTGGATGCGATTCCCTACCTGATCGAGCGTGAAGGCACCAACAACGAGAACCTCCCCGAGACCCACGTGGTGCTCAAGCGCATCCGCGCCGAGCTGGACGCCCACTACCCGGACCGCATGCTGCTGGCCGAGGCCAACCAGTGGCCGGAGGACACGCGGCCTTATTTTGGCGGGACGGACGGTGGCCCCGGCGACGAGTGCCACATGGCCTTCCACTTCCCGCTGATGCCGCGCATGTACATGGCCATCGCCCAGGAAGACCGCTTCCCGATCAGCGACATCCTGCGCCAGACCCCGGCGATCCCGGACAACTGCCAGTGGGCGATCTTCCTGCGCAACCACGATGAGCTCACCCTGGAGATGGTCACCGACGACGAGCGTGACTACCTGTGGAACTACTACGCCGCCGACCGCCGCGCACGCATCAACCTGGGAATTCGCCGCCGCCTGGCGCCGCTGGTGGAGCGCGACCGCCGGCGCATCGAACTGCTCAACAGCCTGCTGCTGTCCATGCCGGGCACGCCGACCCTCTACTACGGCGACGAGATCGGCATGGGCGACAACATCTACCTGGGCGACCGCGATGGCGTGCGTACGCCGATGCAATGGTCGATGGATCGCAACGGCGGATTCTCCCGTGCGGACCCGGCCAGCCTGGTGCTGCCGCCGATTCTCGATTCGCTCTACGGCTACCAGGGTGTCAACGTCGAGGCGCAGGCGCGCGACCCGCACTCACTGCTCAACTGGACCCGTCGCATGCTCGGCGTGCGCAAGCAGCAGAAGGCCTTCGGCCGCGGCAGCATCAGCATGCTCTCGCCGCCGAACCGGCGCATCCTGGCTTACCTGCGCCAGTACCGGCCGGAGGGCGAGGGCGCAAGCGAAGAGACCATCCTGTGCGTCGCCAACCTGTCCAATGCCGCCCAGGCGGTGGAGCTGGACCTGGCAGCCTTCGACGGCCGGGTGCCCGTCGAGATGCTCGGTGGCGCTTCCTTCCCGCCCATCGGTCGGCTGACCTACCTGCTCACGCTGGCGCCCTACGGTTTCTACTGGTTCTACCTCGCCGACAGCCAGCAGATGCCGGCCTGGCACGTGCAGCCCGTGGAGCGCATGCCCGAGCTGCCAACCCTGGTGCTGGCCCAGCGCCTGGGCGAGATCATGAACGGTGCACCACGCGAGCTGCTGGAGAACGACTCGCTGCCGCGCTACCTGCCCAAGCGCCGCTGGTTCGCCGGCGGCCGCCTGGAAGCCGGCAGTGCCCACCTGCTGTATGCGATGCCACTGACCGAGGACGATGCGGCGCCGATGCTGGCGGAGGTGGAAGTCGCCGGTGCCGAGGGCGCGGAGCACTATCAATTGCCACTGGCTGCCGTGCCGGAGAAAGGCAGCGCCGGCAACGATCTGCCTCAGCAACTGGCCATGGCCCGGCTACGCCGCGGGCGCAAGGTCGGGCTGCTGACCGACGCCTTTGCCTTGCCCGCATTCAGCCGCCTGGTCCTGCGCATGCTGCGCGAAACAGCGACGATGCAAGGCCCTGCCGGCGAGCTGCAGTTCCTGCCGCAACCCGGCTTGCCGCAGTACGGCGAGATCGGCGAGGAGGCGGAAGTCCGCGTACTCAGCGTCGATCAATCCAACAGCTCCGCGCTGATCGGCGACAAGCTGCTGCTCAAACTGCTGCGCCGCGTATTCCCCGGTGTACATCCGGAGGCGGAGATGGGTGGCTACCTGAGCCGCCGCGGCTACGCCAACATCGCTCCGCTGCTGGGCGAGGTACGGCGTATCGACGCCAGGGGCGAGCCGCATACCCTGATGTTGCTGCAGGGCTACCTGAGCAACCAGGGCGATGCCTGGAGCTGGACACTGAACCAGCTGGAACGCGCCATGCGCGACGGCGTGCTGCCGGGCGTGGAAGCTGCCGAGCCTGGGTTCGACGTGATGGAAGAGTTGCGCCTGTTCGCCGGCAAGCTTGGCCAGCGATTGGGCGAGATGCACCAGTTGCTGGCCGAAGCCACCGACGTGCCGGATTTCGGCCTGCACCGCAGTGGCGCCGCTGACAGCGCCGCCTGGAACAGCAGCATCGGCACGCAGATCGAACAGGCGCTGGAGGCTCTGCAACGCTCTCGTGGCCACCTGGATGAGCGTGGCGGCGTGATGGTCGACTGGTTGCTGGAGAAACGCGGCGAACTGCTGCAGGCCGTGGCCAACCTGGCGCGGTTGGCCGAGGGCGGGGTGATGATCCGCGTCCACGGCGACTTGCACCTGGGCCAGGTCCTGGTGGTGCAGGGCGATGCGTTCCTCATCGACTTCGAAGGCGAGCCGAACCGCCCGTTGGCCGAGCGCCGTCGTCGCCATAGCCCGCTGAAAGATGTGACCGGCGTACTACGTTCCTTCGACTATGCCGCCGCCATGGCCCTGCGCAGCGCCCAGGGCACCGAGGCGCCCGCAGAACTCCAGGCAGCGCGCGCGGAGCTGGCGCTGCGCTATCGCCGCGAAGCCCGCGACGCCTTCCTCGAAGCCTATCGAGCCGCCGCTGTGGACCTGCCGCACGAATGGCATGGCCGCGAAGGCGAGGGCGCGGCGCTGGCCCTGTTCAGCCTGGAGAAGGCCGCGTACGAAGTGCTGTACGAAGCCGGACATCGCCCTGACTGGCTGGACGTTCCGCTGCAAGGGCTGTTCGAACTGGCGCGACATCTGATTGGAGGACGTACATGACACCGCTCCGCGACCTGGACCATCTGCAGCGTGCCGACCACGCCGATCCCTTCTCCTTCCTCGGTCCGCACCGTGACGCAGAGGGCGAACTGGTGCGGGCATGGCTGCCCGGTGCGCTGGCGGTGGAACTGTTGTCGCCGCAGGACGAATTCCTCGTCGCCATGGAGCCGCTGGATGCTGGTGGGCTGTTCGTTGCGCGCCTGCCCCGGAAGACACCGTACCGGCTGCGCATCCACTGGCCCGAGCATGAGCAGGTCACCGAGGACCCCTATGCCTTCGGCCCTTCCGTAAGTGAACTGGACCTCTACCTGTTCGCCGAGGGCAACCATCGCCAGCTCGGCAAATGCTTCGGCGCGCAGGCGATGGAGCACGAAGGCGTGCCCGGCGTGCGTTTCGCCGTGTGGGCACCCAATGCCAGGCGGGTCTCGGTGGTCGGCGACTTCAACGGCTGGGACGGTCGCCGGCATGTGATGCGCCTGCGCTACCCGGCTGGCGTCTGGGAACTGTTCATCCCGCGCCTGCAGCCGGGCGAGGTCTACAAATACGAACTGCTTGGCCAGGACGGCCTGCTGCCGCTCAAGGCCGACCCGATGGCGCTGGCCACCGAGATGCCGCCGGCCACCGGCTCGCGGGTAGCGGACCCGACACCCTTCGCCTGGCAGGATGACGAATGGATGCTGCAACGTGGTGAGCGCCAGGGATTCGACCGGCCACTGTCAATCTACGAATTGCACGCCGGCTCCTGGCAGTGGGTGGAAAACCGCGCGCCGACCTGGGACGAGCTGGCGGATCGACTGATCCCCTATATCGACGACCTGGGTTTCACCCATATCGAGCTGATGCCGATCATGGAGCATCCCTTTGGTGGCTCCTGGGGCTACCAGCCGCTGTCGCTGTTCGCGCCCACCGCGCGCTACGGCAGCCCGGCGGAATTCGCCCGTTTCGTCGACCGCTGCCACCAGGCCGGGATCGGCGTGATCCTCGACTGGGTGCCGGCGCATTTCCCCACCGACGCCCATGGCCTGGCGCACTTCGACGGCACCGCGCTGTACGAGTACGCGCACCCGTTCGAGGGTTTCCACCAGGACTGGGACACCTACATCTACAACCTGGGCCGCAACGAGGTGCATGGCTTCATGCTGGCCTCGGCGCTGCACTGGCTGCGTGAATACCATATCGACGGGTTGCGGGTGGATGCGGTGGCCTCGATGCTCTACCGCGATTATTCGCGCAAGGACGGCGAGTGGATTCCCAACCGCCACGGCGGCCGGGAGAACCTCGAAGTCATCGAGTTCCTCAGCCACCTCAACAGCGTGGTACACACCGAAGCGCCGGGCGCGCTGGTCATCGCCGAGGAGTCCACCGCCTGGCCGGGCGTCAGCCGGCCGACGGAAGAGGGCGGCCTGGGCTTCGCCTACAAGTGGAACATGGGCTGGATGCACGACAGCCTCGCGTACATCCGCGAAGACCCGATCAACCGCGGCCATCACCACCACAAGCTGACTTTCGGGTTGCTCTACGCCTTCTCCGAGCACTTCATCCTGCCCATCTCCCACGACGAGGTGGTGCACGGCAAGGGTTCGCTGCTGGGCAAGATGCCCGGCGACCGCTGGCAACAGTTCGCCAACCTGCGGCTGTTCCTGTCGATGATGTGGACCCATCCGGGCAAGAAGCTGCTGTTCATGGGGTGCGAGTTCGGCCAGTGGCGCGAATGGGACCACGACGGCCAGCTGGACTGGTACCTGCTGCGCTACGCCGAGCACTTCGGCGCCCAGGCGCTGGTTCGCGAGCTGAACCAGCTGTTGCGTGAGGAGCCCGCGCTCCACGCCTTCGACGATCGCGCCGAGGGTTTCCACTGGCTGATCGGCGACGACCAGCGCAACAGCGTCTACGCCTGGCTGCGTCTGGCTGGCGACGGCGCGCCGCTGCTGGTGGTGCACAACTTCACCCCGGTACCACGTCCGCACTACCGCATCGGCGTGCCGCTGGCCGGCCATTGGCAGGTACTGCTCAACAGCGACGCCGACGCATTTGGCGGCTCGGGTGCGGGCAGCCGGGGGGCGCTGGAAAGCGACCCCCATGAGTCCCACGGGCAGACTCAGTCCCTGGCGCTGGACCTGCCGCCGCTGGGCTGCCTGATCCTGCGCCCCACCGGCGACGCCGTCGACCTGTAGCGGCAGGCCACGCCTTGATCCGCCGGCAGGGTCGGCGGTCAGGACGCCCGCGCGGCTTCCCGGCGATCCGCGCGCCGCTTCAGCTTCCTGGCATGCCGTTCCAGCCACAGGTAGACCAGGCAGGCGAGCAGCAGCGGAATGAGGAAGTACAGCACCCGATAACCGATCAGCGCGGCGACCAGTTCACCGCGGGAGAAATGATCGCGCAGCACGGTGATGAACACTGTCTCGATGACCCCCAGGCCCGCCGGCACATGCAATACAACGCCGGCGATGCTGCTGATCATCAGGGTCGCCAGCACTTCCGGATAGCTCGCCGAGGCGGGCAGCAGGCTGTAGATCAGCAGCGCCATCATCGACCAGTTGCTGGCCCCGGCGATGCCCTGCAGAGCGGCGAGGCGCCAGGTCGGCAGGTTCAGCCGGTAGCGCTTCCAGCCCCAGGCGCGGCGGCTGGCGAAGCGACAGGCCAGCAGGTAGGCCGCGCCCAGCAGCAGGAGCAACACGCCGATTGCCCGCAGGCCGCTCTGGCCGAGGGACCAGCTCTGCGGCAGGTCGGGGAAACCGGAGACGAACAGCGCCCCCGCCAGCAGCAGGTAGCCGTACCAGTTGGTGATCAGGCTGAAGGTGAGGATGCGCGTGATGTCCCCCGTGCTCATCCCCAGTCGCCCGTAGAGGCGGTAACGCAAGGCGATGGCTCCGACCCAGGAGCTGAGGTTGAGGTTGAAGGCGTTGCACACGAAGGCCACGGTGAATACCCGGCGCACCGGCAGCGGGTGGCCGATGTAGAACCGGCTGAGCACATCGAAGCTGCTGAAGATGCCGTAGCTGCAAAAGGCGATCAGCATGCCCAGCGCCAGGGTGCTGAGCGGGTACTCGCGCAGCAGGCGGAATACCTCGTCCCAGTCGGTGGCGCGCAGCAGCAGGAACAGCAGCACCGGCAGGGCGATCAGCAGCACGATGTTGAAGGCGCGGTTGGCCCGCTTCCAGAAGCGCTTGTGGTTCATGGCTGCACCGGCGAATGGCCGGCCTCATCGTCGATGCTGGCGGGGTGGAGCATCTGCCGGTGTGCCGGCAACTGCCCGGCGATGGCGGGGAAGTGACGCAGGAAGTGGAAGCTCAGGAACACCAGCGGCGCGCGCCACCAGTAGCCGCGGCGGGCATGCTGGCGGGTGACGCGGCGGCAGCTGTCGACGGCAAGGCCCTGCAGGTGCTCGTCCAGGCCACCGGCGAAGGCCTCATCCTCGATCATCAGGTTGCCTTCCAGGTTCAGCGACAGGCTCAGCGGGTCGAGGTTGCTCGAGCCCACTGTGGCCCAGTGCCGGTCGACGACCGCGACCTTGCCGTGCAGCGGGCGCTCGCAGTACTCGTAGATTTCCACGCCGTCGCGCAACAGCGTGTCGTAGAGCAGCTTGCTGCATAGCCGGACCAGCGGCATGTCGGGCAGTCCCTGGAGGATCAGCTGCACCTTCACCCCGCGCCCGGCCGCATCGCGCAGGGCGCGCAGCAGGCGATAACCGGGGAAGAAGTAGGCATTGGCGATCAGCAGCCGCTCCTTCGCCTGACGGATGGCGCGCAGGTAATGCTGCTCGATCTCGGTGCGGCGGTAGAGGTTGTCACGGATGGCCAGGCAGGTCCGGCAAGGGCCCGCCGACGCGCCAGGGTGCGCGGCGTCAGCGGCGGGAATGTCGCCGCCCTCAAGGTAAGGAGCAGGGCTGAGCAACTCCAGGCAGGCGCGACGAATGTCTTCCACGCCGGGGCCTTCGATCCTCACCGCGTAGTCCTGCTTGGCCATGGTGCCGAAGTCGGCCAGGTGGTCGGCGCAGTAGTTGATGCCGCCGACGAAGGCCACGGCACCGTCCACCACCACATGCTTGCGGTGCAGGCGGCGGAACAGGTTGGTGCGCATGCCCAGCAGCAGTGGCTGTGGGTCGAACAGGTGCAGGCGCACACCGGCATCCAGCAGGCCGCCGACAAAGCCTGCGTCCAGGTCCGGCGTACCGTAGCCGTCGGCGGTCACTTCCACGCGGACGCCGCGATTGGCAGCGTCGATCAGTACCTGGCGCAGCCCGCGCCCCACCTTGTCGTCACGCAGGATGAAGGTTTCCAGCAGAACTTCGTGCCGCGCGCTCTCGATGGCGCGGAACACGCTGGGAAAGAAATCCTCGCCATTGATCAGCAGCTCCACGCGGTTGCCGTCGCGCCATACCTCGTTCATAGCGACACCTCCGCGAGCAGCGGCAGGTGATCGGAGAGGTGCGGCCAGGGCTTGCGGTTGAGCACTTCGCTCAAGGTGACCTTGAGGTGGCGCACGTAGATGCGGTCCAGCCGCAGCAGCGGCCAGCGCGCGGGGAAGCTGCGCGGTTCGCCGACGCTCTCGGGGAAGGCTGGGCGCAGGCCGCAGCCGGCAAGGACGCCGGTGGCTTTGCAGCGCCAGTCATTGAAATCACCGGCGACCACCACCGGGTCGTTGGCGGGCAGGTCGCCAATCAGCGCGCACAGCAGCTGGAGCTGTTTCTGCCGCTGCGCTTCATGCAGCCCCAGATGCACACAGACCGCGTGCAGCGTGCCTTCGCCGGGCAGGTCGATCTGTGCGTGCAGCAGGCCGCGCTGCTCGGTACCGGCCACCGACACATCGCGGTTGTCCCAACAGCGAATCGGCAGGCGCGAGAGCAGGGCGTTGCCGTGATGGCCTTCGGGGTAGACGGCATTGCGTCCATAGGCGAAGGCCGGCCACATGCTGTCGGCGAGGAACTCGTACTGGGGCGCTTGGGGCCAGTTGGCATGGCGCTCGGCGTGCAACTGGTGTTCGCCGTGGACTTCCTGGAGGAACACCAGGTCCGCCGAGGTGGCGCGCGCCGCGTCGCGCAGTTCGTGAAGGATGAAGCGACGGTTGAAGGCGTTGAAGCCCTTGTGGGTGTTTACCGTGAGCACGCGCAGCAAGGTTCCGGCTTGCGCCTGGGCAAGGCTCTGCGGACCGGCCTCGGCCTGGGTCATGTGCCTCCTCCCCATGGAGTTGATATTCCGACGCCGGGCCTGCCTTTGGCGATTTCGGGCCTCCGCGTCTACTGGTTCCGACTGAGCCGCGTGGGCGACGTTCAGCCGGATTGCCCGACGGTCAGTCGTCGCTGCGACGCAGGGTGAACAGGGCCAGCGAGCGAGCGCTTAGCGGGTAGGCAGCGCCGAACTCCCAGTTGTGCTCATGCTCCTGCGGTTCGGCGCTGTCCAGCAGGTACTGCCAGTCGCGGCCCTGGGCTGTCTCCGGAAGGATGAAATCGAGACCCTCGTGCCCGGCGTTCAGCAGCAGGAGGAGGGTGGCGTCACCGCCGCTGCGGCGGATACCCGTGGGTTGCGCGCGACCGTCCATGAGCATGCCGAGGCTGCGCCGTTGCGGGTCGTGCCAGCGATCCTCGGTCATTTCCTCGCCCTCCGGCGCGAGCCAGGTGACGTCACGCACACCCAGGTCCTCGTTGTACTCGCCCACCAGGAAGCGCCCGCGCCGCAGGATCGGGTAGGCCTGGCGCAGGCGGATCAGCCGGCGGGTGAAGGCCAGCAGTTCATGGCCTTCGTCGTCGAGGTTCCAGTCCACCCAGCCCAGTTCGTTGTCCTGGCAGTAGACGTTGTTGTTGCCCTGCTGGGTGCGGCTGAACTCGTCACCGGCCAGCAGCATGGGCGTGCCCTGGGAGAGCAGCAGCGTGGCCATCAGGTTGCGCATCTGCTGCACGCGCAGGCGGCGGATGCCCTCATCGTCGGTAGGGCCTTCGACGCCGTGGTTCCATGAGCGGTTGTCGTCGTGGCCGTCGCGGTTGTCCTCGCCGTTGGCCTGGTTGTGCTTGTGGTCGTAGGTGACCACGTCGCGCAGGGTGAACCCGTCGTGGGCAGTGATGAAATTCACCGAGGCATAGGGCCGACGGCCGCGCTGGTCGTAGAGGTCGCCCGAGGCGGTGAGACGCCGCGCCAGGTCCGGCAGCTGGCCTTCATCGCCACGCCAGAAGCTGCGCACGGTGTCGCGGAAGCGGTCGTTCCACTCCACCCAGCCGGGCGGGAAGCCGCCCACCTGGTAGCCGCCGGGGCCGCAGTCCCAGGGCTCGGCGATCAGCTTGCGGTGGCTGAGCACCGGGTCCTGGCGGCAGGCGACGAGGAAGCTGTGGCGCTCGTCGAAACCGTCGGCGTAGCGCCCGAGGATCGACGCAAGATCGAAGCGGAACCCGTCCACGCGCATCTCCGTGGCCCAGTAGCGCAGCGAGTCGGTGACCATCTGCAGCACGCACGGGTGGCTCAGGTCGAGGGTGTTGCCGGTGCCCGAATCGTTGACGTAGTAGCGGCGGTTGTCGGCCTGCAGGCGGTAGTAGGAGACGTTGTCGATCCCGCGCATGCACAGGGTCGGGCCCAGCTCGTTGCCTTCGGCGGTGTGGTTGTAGACCACGTCGAGGATCAGCTCGATACCGGCGGCGTGCAGGTGCGCGACCATTTCCTTGAACTCGTTGACGTGGCCGCTGGCGAGGTAGCGGGCCTGGGGCGCGAAGAAGGCGATGCTGTTGTAGCCCCAGTAGTTGCTCATGCCCTTTTCCAGCAGGTGCTTGTCGTCGAGGAAGCCATGCACCGGCAGCAGTTCCAGGCTGGTGATGCCCAACTGCCGCAGGTGTTGCAGCAGCTCGCTGTTCATCAGCCCGGCGCAGGTGCCGCGCAGGCGCTCGGGCACCGCGGGGTGGCGCATGCTCAGGCCGCGCAGGTGGGCTTCGTAGATGACAGTCTCGTCCCACGGCACGCGCACCGGCTGCTGCTCGCCCCAGGTGAAGGCCGGATCGATGACCTTGCACTTGGGGACGAATGCCGCGCTGTCGCGTTCGTCGAAGCTGAGATCCGCCTCCGGCGAGCCAATGGTGTAGCCGAACAGCGATTCGGACCATTTCAGTTCACCCACTAGCTGCCGCGCATAAGGATCGATCAGCAGCTTGTTGGGGTTGAAGCGGTGCCCCGCGTCGGGTTCGTAGGGGCCATGCACGCGATAGCCGTAGATCTGCCCCGGATGAGCATCGGGCAGGTAGCCGTGCCAGATCTCGTCGCTGTATTCGGGCAGCTCGATGCGCTCGATCTCGTGCTTGCCCTGGGCATCGAACAGGCACAGCTCGACCCGCGTGGCGTGGGCGGAGAACAGCGCGAAGTTGACGCCCAGGCCATCCCATGTGGCTCCCAGCGGGAAGGGGCGGCCTTCGGTGACGCGGGACTGTGCTCGTCGGGTCATGGCCGGCTCCTGGGGTCAGATACTCTACTTCTTCGTGCGTGGCTTTGGCGCCGTTGGGTTGCCGGGAGTCGCTGCCTCGGCCGGGCTGGGCTTGGGCTTGCGCTTGGCAGTGGGCGTCACGGTCGGCGCACTTTTGGTCGGCTTGGCCTTGGCCGGGGACTTGCGCTCGGCCGCCGGCGGTGTCGGCGTCACGGTTTCGCCTTCGTCCTGGTTCGGCACTTCCGGGTCTGCCTTGGGCAGGCGTCCCTTGCGCCGCGGCGGCTCCTGGAGGAGGGCAGGTTTCTCCGGTTCCTTGTCCCCCTCGAAGCGGGGTTTCACCGGTTCCTGCGTACCATCGACATTTCCTGCCTCGGCTTCGGCGAGGCTGCGCGCCATGCGCCAGTGGCGGTCATGCTGGCCTTCCGGGCGCCCCTCGGACTCCCAGATCTGGTAGGCCAGTTCGCGGACTCTTCGCTCATTGACCTTCATCGTTCACCTCCGGATATGAGCAGGTTGACCGGGGTCTCACCGAGCAGCTCAGCCAGGCGGGGTTCCCCGTTGTGCGGTTCGAGCGGGCCAGCCAGCCCGTTCCAGCGGATGGCGGCCAGCGAGGAAGGCAGGTGCAGGCGCGTGTCCGTCCAGCGCGCTGGTGGCACCTGCGGCAGTGAAGAGTCGCCGAGCAGCCCGGCTACGCAGCGCGGCACCACGACCAGCAGGTGTTGGCCGGCGTGGCTGCGGACGAAGGCGGCGACCTGTGCGGCGTGCTCGCCGCGCGCCTCCAGCGGCAGGTAGTCGCCAGATGCGAAGAGTGCCGGCCAGCGCTTGCGCAGCCCGAGGGCCCAAGCGAGCAGCGCCTGCTTGATGCGGCCAGTGCGCCAGTCGCGCAGCAGCGCGGGCCAATCCGGCGGGCCGTCCAGCGTGGCCTCCAGGCTGGCGAAGTCCGGGATGTGCCGGTTGTCCGGGTCGACCAGGCTGAAGTCCCAGAGCTCACAACCCTGGTAGAGATCCGGAACCCCGGGCGTGGTGTTGCGCAGCACGCACTGAGTCAGTCCATTGAGCGCCCCGGCGGGCATCAGGCTGCGTGCTGCTTCGGCGATGGACCGGCGCAGCGCCGCGCCGTCGTCCGCCAGCAGGATGCCGGCGAGAAATTCGCCGCAGACGCGTTCGTAGGCTTCGTTGGGCGCGCTCCAGTCGCTGTCCAGCTTGGCCTCGCGAATCGCCTTGCGCTGCCATTGCTCGATGCGCCGGTGATACTCGCGCAGGCCTTCCGCGTCGTCGATGTCGAGTTCCAGCGGCCAGCTGCCGAGCAGGCACTGGTAGAGGATGAGTTCGTCGCCGCCACTGGGCGCGGGGCCACGGGCGATGTGCTGGCGCAGCGGCGCGGCGAGTTTCCACCAGCTCCAGGCCCGCTCGGCGAACCACCCGGCGCGCTCGCTGAGCACCGCCAGGCGCGCCCGGCAGTCCTCGCCGCGCTTGTGGTCGTGGGTCGCGGTGGCCAGCATGGCGCGGGGGAAGTTGCGCAGGCGCTTCAGGCAGGCGAGGTGGAAGGCGTCCGTATCGCCCCCGAGGGACTGCGGATCGAAGCCGACATCGTTGCGCCCCAGCGCTGCCGCCGAGCGGTAGCAGGCGGTGTCCTCCAGGGACTTGGCGGCGATCGGTGGTGTGAGCTGCTGGAATCGGTCCAGTGCCAGCTTGCGCAGCTGCCGCATCGGGCCGGGCGGCTGACTGCGCAGCGCCTCGCCGCCGAGCATGCGATCAAGCCAGCCGAGGGTCCGCTGGTCGCCCGGTTCCAGGTGTTGCTGGGCCTGCTCCAGCGCCTGGCTGAAGAAGTGTTCGTCCTGCTCGGAGCGGCCCAGCGCGTCGGCATAGGTGCGATAGACGGGGAAGGCGGCGAGCAACTGGAACAGCGCGCGGCGGATCGAGCCCAAGGGGATGTCGCGGCTGGCCAGGGTGAACCGAGCGATGTGCCAGAGCTGCTGTGCAAGGCCTTCGACGTCGCCGGCGAACAGCGAGGCCAGCACATGCTTGCGTGCCTGGCGGACTTCCTCGGCGAACCCGTCCTGCCGGCCGCTGACCTCCAGCCACAGGTGGCGCAGCAACGGCTCGCCACGGGCGTCGTGCAGCAGCTGCGACACCTGGTTCATGAAGTCGTAGCCGGTGGTGCCTTGCACCTTCCAGTCCGCCGGCAGGGCTTCGTCGGGGCCGAGGATCTTTTCCACGTAGACCGGTGCGCCGCGCGTGGCTCGCCATAGGCGTCGGCAGTAGCCGCGCGGATCGGCGAGGCCGTCCACGTGGTCGATGCGCAGGCCGTCGATCAGCCCTTCATCCATCAGTTGCAGCAGGTAGGCGTGGCTGGCCTGGAACACGTCCGGGTGTTCGGCGCGCAGGCCTACCAGCTCGTTGATGTCGAAGAAGCGCCGCCAGTTGATGTCGTCCGCCGCCACCCGCCAGTTGGCCAGCCGGTAATGCTGCTGCTCGATCAGGCGGTGCAGGCTGTGCCAATCCTCGCGGTAGGACGCCAGCAGGGTGGTGAGCCGTCCGCTGTCGGCAAGCGGAGCGGCCGCTTCCCGGCAGAGCGCCTGCGCCAGATGACGGCCCAGCGGATGGTGGTGCAACTCGACGAAGCGCGGCGCCAGGGCCAGCAGTTCGGGGCATTCGGTATGGCAGAGGATCATCCCGTAGCTGGACGGGCAGACCGGGAATCGTTGCTCGCCGTAGCGCAGCAGGAAGCGCGCGCTGGCGTTGTCGTAATCCAGGCAGATGCGCCCCGAGGTCACCTCGTCGATATAGTCCTCGCCCAGGCACGGCAGCAGCACCTGCTGGTCCAGCAGCGGGTCGTCGCTGTGCCAGCGGATGTCGAAGAAGTGCGCATAGGGGCTGTCCAGGCCCCACTCGAGCACGTCCTGCCACCAGGGATTGGCGTCGCCGATACGCATGTGGTTGGCCACGGTGTCGACGATCAGCCCCATGCCGTTCTGCCGAAGGCCCGCCACCAGCCGGCGCAGCGCTGGCTCGCCGCCCAGCTCCTCGCTGATGCGGGTCGGGTCCACGGAGTCGTAACCGTGCATCGAGCCCGGCTGCGCAGCCAGCAGAGGTGAGGCATACAGGTGGCTGATGCCGAGCCGGGAGAAGTAGTCCAGCCAGGGCAGGGCGTCATCCAGGGTGAACTCCCGGTGGAACTGCAGGCGCAGGGTGGCGCGGATTTCAGCCATGTTCACGCCCTCCGTCACGCGCACGGCGCAGGCGTTCCATGCGCGCACGCACTTGCGGGTCGTCAAGCATCTCTGCGGCGTTGCGCTCGAAGCGCCGTCGCCAGTTCGGATGCGCATCGCCGGGCCCTGGCAGGTTGGGCTGCTCGATGCAGGCGAGGGCGTCTTCCAGCGGCAGCAACACCAACGGCGCAGGCGTGGCCCCTAGGAACTCGATGGCGCCGTCCAGCACCGGGTCTGATTGGATCTGGTTCTCGCCCAAGGCCCGGCGCAGGGCGAAGGACTCGTGCTGGCGGGTATTGCGCTCGTCCGCGGCGGTCTCGCGGCTGCGCTGGCCGAGCTGCTCGCGCCAGTCGATGTCGCGGCCTTTCTGCCAGCCCTCCAGGGTCGGCAGGTCATGAGTTGTGCTGGTGGCCAGGGCGTTGTCTGGCCACTGTGCCGGTGCGATGAAGCGGCCGTGCTGCTGCTCGAACAGCAGCACGCGCATGCCCAGGATGCCGCGCTCGGCCAGTGCCTCGCGCAGCCCCGGTGGCACGGTGCCGAGGTCCTCGCCGATGATGATTGCCTGGGCGCGTTCTGCTTCCAGGCAGATCAACCGTAACAGGTCCTGGATCGGATAATCGAGGTAGGCGCCGTCCTGTGGCTCCGCGCCGGCTGGAATTACCCAGAGCCGGCGCAGGCCGAGGATGTGATCGATACGCAGACCACCGACGTAGCGCAGGTTCGCCCGCAACATCTCGATGAAGGCGCGGAAGCCATTGCGCCGCAAACCGTCCGGGGAGAAGGCGCAGATGCCCCAGTTCTGCCCGGCGCGGTTGAGGATGTCCGGCGGGCAGCCGACGCTGACGCCGGTAAGCAGTTCATCCTGGCGCATCCACGCCTGGCTGCCGGACGGTTCGGCACCCACCGCGAGGTCGGCGATCAGGCCGATGCCCATGCCGGCAGCTTTCGCGTCGGTCTGCACCTGCCGCAGGCCGCGGGCGATCAACCACTGGCCGAACGCCTGCTGGCTGATCGCCTGTTCTTCGTCGACCATGAAATGGCCCAGCTCGGTGCTGCCGGCGTTACGGTAATCCTCGGGCCAGAAGCGCCAGTCCAGCCCGTCGCCGGCTTCGGCGCGGCGCAGTTGCAGGACCTGGAAGCAGCAATGCTGCAGCAGTTCGGCGCCACCGAGATTGCGGAAGGCGAGGAAGTCTTCTTGCAGCTCGCCGGCCTCGTGCTGGAACTGCCCGTAGAGCTGCGTCAGCAGGCGGTCGCGCAGGTGGGCGACGCCGAGCCAGTCGATCAGCGGCAGCGCTTGCAGGCGCGCCAGTTCGGCTTCCAGCCCGGCGGCGGCGAGCGCCTCGCGTACCGGTTCGTCGCCCAGTACAAGTCCAGGCGCTGCATAGAGTTCGTTGAACAGCAGCCGGCTCGACGGCGAGTACGGGCTGTAGATCTCCCGCGAGGCGGGGGACATGGCGTGCACCGGACTGATGGCGATGGCATCCGCGCCTTGCCCGGCTGCCGTACGCACCAGTTGGGCGAGGGCGGCGATGTCGCCGGCGCCACCGTCCTGCTCGCGGCGCAGGGAGTAAAGCTGCGCGGAAAGGCCCCAGACACGCTGCTTTCCGCCACAATACTGCTCCACCGACGGGCAACGCGGGGGTGCCACGGCAAGGATGATTTCCCGCTCGCCCAGGTGCAGGGGGTAGTAGCCCGATTGCTCGATCGCGGGTAATTGTCCGTGTTCGTCGACCTGGCCTTCGCTGTGGCCGCTGTCGTCTTCGTTGAACAGCTTGTAGCGACTCCCAGGTGGCACCGGAACGGCAATCGGCTGCCCTTGGTCGGCGGTAATCAGCGGTGGCAGTTCTGCCTGGCGGCGCTCCAGCGCATCCAGGCTCTGGCGAATCTGCTCCGGACTCTGCGCCGGGAAGCCAAGCGCTTCCAGCACAGAGCGTTGGACCTCGGCGGTCAGGCGCTGCGGGCGGTTATCGGCATCCATCCAGTCGATGGCCAGGCCCGCTTCGCTGGCCAGGCGCTCCAGTTGCGCATCGCTCATCAGGTCGTCTCCAGGCTGGCGACCAACGCGGCGGCGCCCAACCAGCCGTGGCGGTAGTGCGCCACGCCCTGGCCACAGCAGAACAGCACCTGGGCGCCTTCGCCCGGCGGTTCGATGGCGACGTCGTCCGAGCCGAGGTTGAGGTCGATGCGCCAGAGGCTGCCGTCGCCGAGCCGCCATTTCGCGCTCAGTGCACGCTCGGCCAGCGGTTGCGCATCCAGTGCGCGGCTGCCGGGCAGGTGGGGTGTCAGCCAGCGCTGACGCAGCGCCAGCAACTGCCGGCAGTGCGCTCGCCAGGTGTCGTCACCCTGCTCGGGACGAGGCCGGGAAGCCACGTAGGTCTGATAGTCATTGGGATCGGGAATCCAGGCCGCAGCGCCCGGCGAGGAAAATCGGCTGAAGCGCCTGAACTCTTCTCGTCGACCTTCGGTGACAGCCCGCGCCAGCTCCCCCTGGTAGTCGGTGAAGAACAGGAAGGGTTGCTGCTCGCCCCATTCCTCGCCCATGAACAGCATTGGCACCATGGGGCTGAGGAGCACCAGCGCGCAGGCCGCACGCAGGTGCTCCCTGGGGGCGAGGGCGGTGAGACGTTCGCCCAAGGCACGGTTGCCGACCTGGTCGTGGTTCTGCAGGAAGGCCACGAAGGCCTGGGGACTCAGCTGGCCGCTGGGTTCGCCGCGGGCGACGCCCCGGTAGTCGGTCTCGCCCTGGAAGGTGAAGCCCTCGCGCAGGCAGCGGCACAGCTGTTCGATCGGGGTGTGCGAGTAGTCGACGTAGTAGCCTTCGTTCTCGCTGGTGAGCAGGACGTGCAGGCAGTGGTGCAGGTCGTCGTTCCACTGGGCGTCGAAGCCGCGCTCGCCTTGCAGCAGGCTGGCCTCGTTGTGTTCGTTCTCCAGGATCAGGTGCAGCTCACGGCCTTCGGCGGCCCGGCGGGCGCGTTCGGCCAGTTCAAGAAGGAAGCCCTTGTCGGAGATGGCGTGCACGGCGTCGATTCGCAGGCCGTCCACGCGGTACTCGTGCACCCACATTTCGGCGTTGCCGATGAAGAACTCGCGCACCGCCGGATGGCGGAAGTCGATGGCCGGGCCCCAGGGCGTCTGCTGGTCGGCGCGAAAGAAGGCGCTGGCGTAGCGACCAAGGTAGTTGCCCTGCGGGCCGAAGTGGTTGTAGACCACGTCGATGAACACCATCAGCCCCAGACCGTGGGCCGTGTCGATCAGTCGGCGCAGATTGTCCGGGTCGCCATAGGCACACGACGGCGCGTAGGGCAGCACACCGTCATAACCCCAGTTGCGCCGACCGGGGAAGGCATTGAGCGGCATCAGTTCGATGGCGGTGATACCCAGCGCGGCGAGCTCTTCCAGTCGCCCCTGCAGCGCCGAGAACCCATCGAACAGTCCGACGTGGACTTCGTAGATCACCGCTTCGTGCCAGGGTCGGCCGCGCCAGTTCGGGTGCAGCCAGCGGTAGGCGCCGGGGTCGACCACACGGCTTTCGCCTTCGACACCACCGGCCTGGTCCCGCGAAGCCGGATCCGCCACCAGCAGGTCGTGGTCGATGCGGTAGCGGTAGGTCTGCCCGACGATGGCTGGAACCTCGGCGCTGAACCAGCCGTCTTCGGTCTTTTCCAGGTCGTGGCGTTTGCCACCGCCCAGTTCCACCTCAACGCGCTGCGCATCCGGCGCCCACAGCGAAAACCGCACCTTGCCGTCGGGCAGTGTCATCGCGCCGTGCTGCAAGGTCATCGCACGGCCTGCGCCGGCACCCGTTGCAGCAGGCGCTGGTAGAGGGAGGTATAGGGACGCACGGCTTCGTCCCAGGGCAGCGGCGACTCCATGGCCTTGCAGCGCATGGCGTGCAGCAGTTCGGGGTAGCGGTAGATGTTCAGTGCGCGGCGCACGGCGTCGAAGTAGCTGGCGGGGGTTTCGTCGCGGAACAGCAGGCCGGTGACGCCATCGATGATGGTGTCGGCCAGCCCGCCGGTGTGCCGGGCGATGGGCAGCGAACCAAAGCGCTGGGCGTACATCTGGCTGAGGCCGCACGGCTCGTAGCGCGAGGGCATGAGCAGGAAGTCGCTGGCGGCATAGATGCGTCGGGCGGTGGTCTCGTCGAAACCGACCTGCACGCCGACCCGGCCCGGATAGCGCTCGGCGAGCTCGCGCATGGCTTGCTCCAGCTCCGGCTCGCCGCAGCCGATGGACACCAGCCGGCCACCAGCGGCAACCATCTCGTCGGCGATCGCCAGGGTCAGGTCGATGCCTTTCTGCTGGACCAGCCGCGAGACCACTGCAAACAGCGGGCCGCGTCCTGGGAGCAGGCCGAACTGCTTCTCCACGTAGTCGGCATTGCGGCGTTTGCCGGCAATGTGCGAGGCGTCGAAACCTTCGATCAGGTGCGGATCGGTCAGCGGGTCCCAGCCGGCATCGATGCCATGGGTGATGCCGCTCAGTTGGCCGCGATCACGACGCTGGGCAAGCACGCCGTGCATGCCGCAGCCGAGGTCCGGCCCGGTGATCTCACGGGCATACGTCTCGCTCACCGTGGTGATGTGGCTGGCATGACTGATACCGGCCTTGAGGAACGACAGTTTGCCGTAGAACTCCATGCTGCCCGGCAAGCCGGCGGAGTCCGGCAGGCCCAGCTCGGCGCAGCAGCCCAGCGGGCAGGAACCCTGGTAGCCGAGGTTGTGGATGGTCAGCACGCTGGGTGTGGTCTGCCCGCGCCAGGCCATGTAGGCCGGTGCCAGTGCGGTGGGCCAGTCGTTGACGTGGAGCAGGTCCGGCGACCACGCCAGCGCGCTCACGCCGGCCGCGATGTCGGCGGCGGCCAGGCTCAGGCGAGCGAAGCGAATGTGATTGTCGGCCCATTCGTGGCCGTTCTGGTCGACATAGGGGGTGCCGGGACGGTCATAGAGCTCAGGGCAGATCACCGCGTAGACCACCAGCCCGTCGGCCAGCTTCAGCTCGCCGATGTCACAGGCCGGCAGCGCGGCGCGGCCTGGCAGGCGTCCGACAATCCTGCAGGCGATAGCGCCCTTGAGCACCTGCGGATAACCGGGTATCAACACCCGGATATCGTGATCGGCGAGCAGCGCGCGGGGCAGAGCGGCGGAGACGTCCCCCAGGCCGCCGGCCTTGACGAAGTCGCTGAATTCGGAGGTGGCGAAGAGTATCCGTTTGCGCCGCTGCGGCGGCGTACCTTCGGCCGACGGGATCGGGGTGACGTTGACTGTGGCTTCTTCCAGGCGCACATCGGCCAGCTGGTTACGCATCGTTGACTCCTCGATTCGTCAGGGCGACTGGCGTTTCCTGCCAGCCCCGTGGTTCTCCGTGGTGTTTGTCCTGTCCTGCGGGGGACCTGCCCCCAGCGGGCGAAGTTTCGAATTTCTGCCGACGCGCACTACCGACGTGGCGGCATCCCGGTCAGCGCGGGAGCCGTTCGGTTGGAGGGGCATCAGGCAGGGGCAGAAGACGCGACCGAAAATGCTGTGGCCGACAGGCATTGCTGCAAGCAGGGTCCGTACCAGTCTTCGACGTGGCGCTAACTGCTTGATCGGAAGGGCAATTCGGAAGGGAGCGTGGCGATGTGCGACCAGCAGAATGCACGATGCCCCCCTGCGTCGGTTGCAATACGCCTTGCCGCTACGCTTCGCGGCGAGGGTTGCGCTTGCCCTTGTAGTCCAGCTCCTGAGCGCGCTCGACGGGCAACGAGTGACCCAGGTGCTCCTCCGCTATCTGCCAATGGCGGGCGGCCTGGCCGCTGGGTTTGCCTTCGGCAACCCAGAGGTCATAGGCCTTCTGGCGTATCTGTGCTTCACGGTCCTGGTCGTTGCGATGCTGATTCATGGTCGGCTCCAGCAGTTCGTCATCTGTGTAGAACCGATGACTGCTGCGTCAGTCAGGTTGTTCATACAGCCTGACCGAGGGACGCTTCATGAACGATGCCGATCGCCCACGCCTGGTCGTGGCCTGCTCGCTGGACCCGGATGCGCAGCCTGCCGACCGCCAGACCCACGAGGCGCTGAGCGCCTGGCTGGCGCAGATCCAGGGCCTGGACTTCCGCTCCGAACCGCCCTCGCACCGGCAGCCCGGCCAGCAGTTCTACTGGGTGCCGGATGCCACGGTGGCAGGTCGCGAACAGGCTGAGGAGTTTGGCATCCATGGCCCGTTGGACCTGTTCGGCGGCTATGTGCAATACGGCTTCCAGGGCGGCAAGGCCATCGTCCACCCGCTGATCGACCGACCGACCCTGACTCCGCGCGGCTGGAGCGACGCATTCGCTGCACGGGTAAAACCGCTGGTGCTCGATGGCCACAGCGTGTTCTCCCACAACGACGCCGTGCGTTGTGCCAGCGCCCGCCTGCAGCGTGGCCCGCAACGGCTGAAGCCGGCAGCCAGCCGGGGCGGGCAGGGCCAGCAGGTCGTGGCGGATACGGACCAGTTGGCAGAGGCCCTGGCTTGCTACGAGGAAGATGATTACCAGGAAGGGCTGGTGATCGAGGACGACCTGGACGAGCCGCAGACCCACAGCGTCGGCCAGGTAATGATCAATGGTGTTCTGCTCAGCTATCACGGCGTCCAGCAGCGCAACCGCAATCCGCGCGGTGAGCTGGTTTACGGCGGGAGTGACCTGCTGGTGGTGCGTGGCGACTTCGCCTGCCTGCTCGCACTGGACCTGGTGGAATCGGTGAAACTGGCAATCCACCAGGCGATGCAGTTCGACCGCGCCGCGCATCAGCTGCTGCCGGCCTTTTTCGCCTCGCGGCGCAACTATGACGTCGCCCAGGGCCTGGACGTCCACGGCCAGCGTTGCTCGGGCGTGCTGGAGCAGTCCTGGCGTATCGGCGGTGCCAGCGGAGCAGAACTGGCGGCGCTGGAAGCCTTCGTCGCCGATCCGGCGCTGTGCGTGGTGCGTGCCTCGACGTTCGAAATCTTCGAGGACAAACCCCTGCCGGACAACGTTCGCGTGCTGTATCGCGGGCCGGACGAGCACGGCGATTTCCTCATGAAGTACGCAATGGTGGCGCCTTATGTCTTCCCGTGACGAGCTGTTTCCCCGTGAGTTTTCCAGCGACGAGCGCATCGATATCGATGTCGGCAGCCTGCGCCTGCAGGGTAATTTCCTCAGCCCGCGCACTCATGTACCCGGCGTACTCTTCGTGCACGGCTGGGGCGGCAGCCAGGAGCGCGATCTCAATCGGGCTCGCGGTATCGCCGGGCTTGGCTGCGTCTGCCTGACCTTCGACCTGGCCGGCCACGGCGCTGGCGAAGCGCTGCAGGCTTCCATCACCCGCGAAGACAACCTGCGCGACTTGCTGGCCGCCTATGATCGGCTGGCGGCGCACCCACGCATCGACTCCAGCGCCATCGCGGTGGTCGGCACCAGCTATGGCGGCTATCTCGCCGCGATCCTCACCGAGTTGCGCGCTGTGCGCTGGCTCGCCCTGCGCGTGCCGGCGATCTACCGCGACGAGGACTGGGACGTGCCCAAGCGCGACCTGCCCCGCGACGACCTGATGGCCTACCGCTCCAGCCTGATCCCGGCGGCCAGCAACCGCGCACTGAAGGCCTGTTCCGGGTTTCACGGCGATGTGTTGCTGGTGGAGTCCGAGCACGACAGCTATATCCCGCACCCGACCATCATGAGTTACCGCGCAGCCTTCCAGCGCACACATTCGCTGACTCACCGGATCATCGACCAGGCCGACCATGCGCTGAGCAGCGAGACGTCCCAGGCCGCCTATACCGACATCCTGGTGCGCTGGATCACCGAGATGGTGGTCGGCGAGCGGGCCAACCGGCTGATCGTCGGCTGAGCCACACGGCGCCGCCCGTTCATCCAGACGGTGCCGCGAGTCCATCAAGGAACTCGCCGAAACCGTGGCGCGCCCGGCAATCACGACGAGCGCTGGTCGTCACGCAGGTCTGGTGCGTCCAGACGATACGAGCGCCGCTGCGCTCCAGGTCGCGGACCAGGTGCACGTCCTCGTCCGCAGGCAGCGGGCGGAAGCCGCCGGCGCGCTGGTAGGCGCGGGCACAGACGCCCAGGTTGGCGCCATGGATATGCCGGTGGTCCTCGTGGCTCTGGTAATGATCCTCGTAGATCAGGCGAACCGGCTCCACGCGGGGCGACCAGTCCTCCACGCGTACGGTGCCGCAGACAGCTTCTGCGCCGAAAGCCAGCTGGCGCACCAGCCAATCGCGGTCGACGCAGCTGTCCGCGTCGGTGCAGGCCAGCCAGCGGGCACCCAGTTCCAGCAGACGCGCCGCCCCGGCGCGGCGGGCATGGCCAACGTTGCGCTCTTCGACTCGCAGCACGGAGACACCCGCTGCGTGCGCCACGGCTTCGCTGCCGTCAGTGCAGGCGTCCAGCACGACAAGGATGCACACCGTTTCCTCGTTCAGCTCCGGATGCCGTGCCGCCTGCTGCAGCGACGCCAGGCAGGCGCCGAGCAGTTCCGCTTCGTTATGTGCCGGCACCAGTACGCCGATCATGCAGCGGCCTCGCCGTACCACAGCTCCAGGCGAAAATCCGGCTCGACATGGCTGACCGTGGCTGCAGCGGCCATTGCCCGTGCGAGGTGTTCATGCACCGCATCCCCCGTGAGCGAGCAGCCGTCGATGGGATGGCGCCAGTGGCAGGCGACCAGCACGCCGCCCGGCTGCAGGCTGGCCGCCGCGCGCTGGCAGATGCAGGCCCAGTCGTCAGGCGCCAGGTAATAGCCCAGTTCACCCAGCACGATCAGCTCAAAGCGCTCCCGAGGCCAGTCGGCGGGCAGGCAGTGCCTGGCCAGCCGAACGTTCTCAAGCCCGGCAAGACGCTGGCAGGCGAGGGCGAGGGCCTCGGCACTGAAGTCGCTGCACAGCAGCGAGTCGACCCTGCCGGCGAGTTCGGCGCTGGTCTCGCCATTCGCGCAGGCCGGCTCGTAGCCACTGGCGAACCGGCCGCGCGGCAAGCTGGCAAGGATCAACCCGCGCTTGCGGCGCTCGTACCAGGATGAGCGGAATGACCAGGGGTCAGGATCGTCACGGAACATTTCGTCGAAATGGCTGGAGGTCAGTGCGCTCACAGGAAATACACCTCGAAGGGTTGCAGCAGGGTCTCCAGCAGGCGCGCATCGAGGATCGGCCGGGGGCCTTCGAGCTGGCTGGCGTGCGCGTGGATCGCCCGGCGTTTGCGCTGCATCGCGGCCTCGTCGATATCCAGTCGCTGCGCCCTGGCCCAGGGCAGGCGCGGGTCGCCGGGCGAGGCCCAGTGCCAGGCCCAGATTGGCGCTTCAATATGCCGGGCGCCGCAGCGCGCGGCGGCCTGGGCGCAGGCCAGCCCGGTGGCCTCGTGGTCGCGGTGACCATCGTGGCGCCAGGTGCTGATCAACCGATCGCCGGGTCGTAGCCATTCGGTCAGCGCTTCTGCCAGGGCATCGGCTTGTACAGCACTGTCCGGCAGGTGCAGGCGTTGCCATTGCCATGAGAGGAGATCGAGACCCAGTTCGGCCAGTGCGCGACGGCTTTCTTCCTGCCGAGTCGTGCGCAGGCGCTGCGGCGTCCAGTGCGGCGAGTCCGGGTGGCTGCCTTCACCATCAGTGACAGAGATCAGCAGCCCCTCGCGATCACCGGCAAGACTGGCCAACAGGCCGCCGCACGCCAGTACCTCGTCGTCGGGATGCGGCGCCACCACCACCAACCGCCGGCCCGCCGGGAACAGCTCGCGGCTGCTGATTCGCGGCAGCCGGTCCAACTGCCCGCCGGCCCGCCAGGCTGAGGTGGGCGTGCCGGCCGAACCGGCGATCAGGTTGAAAGCGTCACTCACAACGCCCACCGTTCGTGGCGCTGGTTCGCCAGCTGCAGTCCAAGGTGCGCCAGGTCGCGCTCGCCGTGGCTCTGGCGGAGAAATACCGGCAGGTCGGCGGCAATCCGGGCGAAGCGCCGGTCGCGGCAGAAAGGCGTGGCGCCAAGGGCGTGGCCGACGTGCCATTGCACAGCCTCGACCGCGCCTTCGACCTGGGCACGTACCCGGCGCGCGGGCAGCTCGGAGTCGGCCTCCGGGTTGTCGTCGATCCAGCTGGCGCATTCGCGCAATGCACCGGCGGCGCCAGCCAGCGCGGCATCCACCGCGCCCAGATGGGCCATGGCGTGCACGTCTTCGGTCCGGCCATTGCGCAGGTAACTGGCCAGGCAACTGGCAGCGCCGTACCAGCAGGCGGCTATGCCGGCGCCGCCGTGCCAGAAACCCGGCCGCTGCAGATAGGCCTGCGGATTGCCTACGCAGCGCGCCAGTACCCCCTGGAAATCAACCGTGGCGCTGCGGGTAGCCGCCATGCCGACGGCATGCCAATCGCCATCGCCCATCCTTACGCCCGGCTGGTCGAGGGTCACGGCAATCAACTGCGGGCGATCCTGCTCATCCTTGGCCGTCACCAGCGCGTGCTCCACCAGCGATGCGCCCGAGCACCATGGCTTGCTGCCGCTGATGCGCACGAACCCGGCCTCGCGGGCAACGATCCTCACGCTGGTACCCGGCGGCTCGGCCGCCCAGACCGCCCAGGTGCCGGGACGGGTTTCTCCCTGCAGTTCGTCAAGGATGGCCAAGGCGTCGGTATGCCCCTCGTACAGCTTGAGCAGCGACAGATCGCTGCCGGCTACCGCCGACAGAGCCTGCCAGCGGCGCAGGGTGGCGCCGCTCCCCGGGCTGGGCAGCAGGTCCAGGCCGCTGTCGCTCAGGGTGCGCAGCGCGTGGCCGAGCGTGGCTTGCTGCTGGTCGGCGTGCAGCGGCAGTTCGAAATCCTGGAGCAGGGCGCACAGTGCATTCAGGCCATCCTGGGTCATGGCGATGTCCGATGGTGAGGGGCTTATTCATCCGGACTGACTTTGCCGCGCATGGGTTCAAACCCTCTGCGTGCCGTTCGTAGGGAAGGCGACCACGCTGGAAAGACACCTCGTAAAGCCTCGCCGCTGACGAATTGTTCTGAACCCGTCCCGACAGGGCCGGTCGGTCGAGAAAGGGGCGCAATGCCTGCGCTGCGCAATTCCCTCGCCAATCCAACGGAGGAAAGCATGTCCCAGACGGTCGCCGATCAATTGCTCGAACGCCTCACCCGGTGGGGCGTACATCGCGTCTTCGGCTATCCCGGCGACGGCATCAACGGAATCATGGGAGCCTTCGGCCGGCACGCCGAAGACTTCGACTACATTCGCGTGCGCCACGAGGAAATGGCTGCCTTCATGGCCGGCGCCCACGCCAAGTTCACCGGTGACGTGGGCGTCTGCCTGGCGACCTCCGGGCCGGGCGCCATCCACCTGCTGAACGGCCTTTACGATGCGCGCATGGACCACCAGCCGGTGTTGGCCATCGTCGGCCAGCAGGCGGTGACTTCCCTGGGCAGCGACTACCAGCAGGAAGTGGACCTGCATACGCTGTTCCGCGACGTGAGCAATTATGTGGAGACCGTGGCCAGCCCGAGCCAGTTGCTCCATGTGATCGACCGGGCATTGCGGGTCGCCTGCTGCGAGCGCCAGGTCGCCACGGTGATCATCCCCAACGACGTGCAGCAGATGCCGGCGGAAAAGCCGCCACACAAGCATGGCCATGTCTATTCGGGGGTCGGTTTCATCGCACCGCGACCCTATGCTCGCGAGGAAGAGCTGGTGGCCGCCGCGGAAATCCTCAATGCCGGGCGCAAGGTCGCCATTCTGGTCGGTGCCGGTGCGCTGGGGGCTCACCAGGAAGTCGAAGCGGTGGCCGAGGCGCTTTCCGCGGGTGTTGCCAAGGCGCTGTTGGGCAAGATGGTGATCGCCGACGACCTGCCTTACGTGACAGGCTCCATCGGCCTGCTCGGCACCCGCGCCAGCGCCGAGCTGATGGAGCGCTGCGACACGCTGTTGATGATCGGCACCACCTTTCCCTACAGCGAATTCCTGCCCAGGCCGGGGCAGGCCAGGGCGGTGCAGATCGACCTGCAGGCACGCAACGTCAGCATGCGTTACCCGATCGACCAGGTATTGCTGGGCGACGCCGGGGAAACCCTGCAGCGCCTGCTGCCGCTGCTCAAGCCCAAGCGCCACGGTACCTGGCGCATCCGTATTGAGAAGGCGGTGGAGGACAGCTGGAAGGAGCTGCGCGAGCAGGCGATGAAGCCCGCCGAACCGATCAACCCGCAGCGGGTGTTCTGGGAGCTTTCGCCGCAATTGCCGGACGATGTGATCCTGGCGGGCGACAGCGGCTCCCACACCAACTGGTATGCCCGCGACCTGCGTGCGCGCCCAGGCATGCTCGGCTCGCTCTCCGGCAAGCTGGCCAGCATGGGTAGCGGAGTGCCCTACGCCCTGGCGGCCAAGCTGGCGCACCCCGAACGCCCGGTGATCGCCATGGTCGGCGACGGCGCCATGCAGATGAACGGAAACGCCGAACTGGTCACCGTGCAGCAGTACCACAAGCGCTGGAAGGACAACCCGACATTCATCGTGCTGGTGCTCAACAACGGCGACCTCAACCAGGTCACCTGGGAACAGCGCGCCCTGGCCGGCGACCCGGAGTTTGCCGCTGCCCAGGAAGTCATCGACTTCCCTTATGCGCGCTATGCCGAGCTGCTGGGCTTTCGCGGCATCCGCGTGACCGACCCCGCGCATCTGGGCGCAGCCTGGCAGGAAGCCTTCGAATCCGACCGCCCGGTGCTGCTGGAGGTACTCACCGACCCCGATGTACCGCCGCTGCCGCCGCACATCAGCTTCGAGCAGGCGCGCAACCTGCTCGGCGCCTTGCCCGGCGACCCGCGCCGCTGGGGCGTGCTGCGCCAGAGCGCGCGGCAGTTGCTGGCGCGCAAATGATCCAACCCGAACTGATCCAACCCCGAATTGATCCAACCAGAGGAGAGCGCACCATGAACAAAACCAGACTCACCCGGCCCTTTGCCGCCGTTCTGCTGGCCTGGCTGTCCATCGGACTGATTCCAGCCTACGCCGCCGAGGCGACCAACCAGGTGCCGACCAACGAAAAGCCCCACGGCCAGAGCCCCGGCCAGGCGCCTACGCCGCCGGCTTCGCAGCAGAAGCAGAAGGACGAAGGCCGCACCGACGACAACAGCCAGGTGCAGTCCCAGGAAAGCAGGGACAAGCAGAAGAGCAAGAACCACGACAACACCCAGAAGAAGGGCACGACGCCTGACGCGTATTGAGCCGGGTGTGCGTTGCAGGCGCTTGCATCCCGTGGGGCGACCTGCAGGAGCGGGCCATGCCCGTGAACTCGCCTTCAGCCGATCGCGGCTCCCGGCCATGGTTTTTCTGAACTCGTGGCGCGGGCGCCCCCTCTACCGGACAGGTACCCCTATTGCGGAGAGCACGCCATGACCGCCCCTCGGACTGCTTCCGCCGGCAAACCCGGCGGTCGGAAGCACAAGGTCCTGGAAAAGCCGACGCCGCCGCGCGAAGTCACCATCACCGTCCCTGAGCGCACTGTCCATGTCGAACGCGGCGAATAATTCCCCCGACGAGAAAAAGGCCGGGGCCAGCTTCTCGCGCTTCGCCCAGGCCCTGTCGCAATGGGCCGGTCGCCCGCTGACCTTCGCCCTCGCCTGCGTGCTGCTGGTGGGGTGGGCGCTCAGCGGGCCGTTCTTCCATTTCAACGACACCTGGCAACTGGTGATCAACACCTCGACCACCATCATCACCTTCCTCATGGTGTTCCTCATCCAGAGCACCCAGAACCGCGACACCGACGCGCTGCACATCAAGATCGACGAACTCCTGCGCACCACCCATCACGCCCACCGCGTGCTCATGGGGCTGGACGACATGGGCAGCGAAGAACTGCAGAAGCTGCGCAAGACCTACGAGGAAATGGGCGAGGAGAACAACGCCACGGAAGGTTCGCCACAGAAAGTGGCCAACCGGGAAGAACAGCAGGAGCGCAATCCGGGGGATTGAAATCCAGTCATGCCTCGCGGCGATGGTGTTCCACGGCGCCACGCGGACTCAGCGCGAGTCTAAGAGCTGCAGCCGGGGCTGATCCACGAGGTCGACGGCGCGCAAATTGGCGCCGAAGACTGCCAATGAAACAAGCACTCCTGAATGACCGGTGCGACGGAAACATCGAACGATCGCGGCGACTGCCTTTCCACCGAACGACAGCCACGACACAGGAGGACATGTCATGAGAGACCAAGCCCGAAGTGACCGCTCGACCGAACGCAGCTCCATGGCCGTACGCGAGATCATGAGCCGCGAGGTGCGCACCATTTCCCCGGACACCACGCTGCAGGAGGCTGCACTGCTGATGCGGCAGGTGGACGTCGGCGCCTTGCTGGTCAACGACAACGACCACCTCAGCGGCATCCTCACCGACCGTGACCTGGTTGTGCGCGGCCTGGCCGACGGGCTGAACCTGAGCACGCCGGTGAGCGAAGTGATGAGCGAGGATGTCTGCTACTGCTTCGATGACGAATCCGTCGACCATGTGGCGAAGAACATGGCGCAGATCGAGAAGCGCCGCCTGGCCGTGGTCAACCGCGAGAAGCGCCTGGTGGGCATCGTCTCCCTGGCCAACGTCGCCAGCTGCAATGCCGACAAGCTCAGTGCCAATCTCCTGCGCTCGGTGGCGCGGGCGCATTGATCCGTCACAACCGCAACCCATCCGCGAGCAGGGCGCCCCAGCGGCGTCCTGCTCCAGAGGAGGTCTATCCATGACTGATAATCTGCAAGGCAGGAACGTCCTGATCATCACCGCCAATGCCGGCATCGAACGCGATGAACTGCTCGAGCCGATGCGTGCCTTGAAAGCGCAGGGCGCCACCGTCATCCATGCCAGCGTGAAGGGCGGTTCGGCGCAGACCTGGGTGCACGACAGCGAGAAGGACATCCAGGTGAACTCCGACGCCAGGATCAAGGGCCTCAAGGCCGGTGACTACGACCTGCTGGTGATCCCCGGCGGTACGGTGAATGCCGACACCCTGCGCCAGGACGCGGACGCTCAACGACTGGTCAAGGCATTCAGCGAGGCAGGCAAACCCATCGCCGCCATCTGCCACGGCCCCTGGTTGCTGATCGACGCCGGTGTGGTCTCCGAGAAATCACTGACTTCCTATGCCAGTGTCCGCACCGACCTGGTGAACGCCGGCGCCGACTGGTGCGACGCCCAGGTGGAGGTTTGCCCGGCCAAGGGCTGGACGCTGATCACGTCGCGCACCCCCGGTGACTTGAAGGCGTTCAACGAGGCACTGGGCGAAGCGCTCAAGGCTGCGTGACCGAACAGGAGAACTGCATGACTGACGGCCGGGGTGCCGCACAGGATCAGGGCGAGATCGGATCGCTCGCCGGGAAGGTTTCTTCCAGGGCATGGTCGATGCGCGCTTCCGACACCGTCGAATCCGCCACGCCAGGGGAGGGCACCGCAGCGGCCCGTTCGGAGCGCAACGGTTCCAGGACCGGCTTGTTCAACGCCGCCTTCACCTGGCAGTGCCCGCTCAGGCCGCGCTTGGCCGCCAGCACTCCAGCGCCCACGCGCAACCAGCCGGCCAGCCCGCCACGTCGCACGCCCAGGCCGATTGCTGCAATGCCTGCGGCGATGGAGGCCGCCCGTTCCCATCCGCTCAGATTCTGTTTGCTCATGTCGCTCTCCCGCTGCTGAATGCCAAGGCGCCAGGGCCTCCGGTATTCCGTAGGCAGGTGCTGGCGGCGTTTGGTTCGAGTTGACTCGCAGGCGGTCGGTCCGTCTGTCGCACCGGGGCAACTCCAGCGGGCCGGGCGACTCACTTGCACAGGCGCAATGCAGCGAACCGAGGAGGTACCTATGACTGAATGGGTGATCAGCTACCAGAAGGACAACAACACCAGCACGCTGGACATGAACCACGACGGGCGCCCGAGCATCGAGCAGGCGACGGCGTTCCTCCTGGGCTGGGTGCGGCAGAACCTGCCCGCCGGTGAGTACGGAGCGGCAAGAGACCAGCACGGCGATGCCTCCAGTACCGAGCTGCTGCGCCGGTACGGCATCACCCTCAGTGGCATTGCCGAGAAATGAGGCCATTGCCGCGTAGCTCGCGGTCGGTCTGCTCCTGATCTGACGCGGCGCGCCTCAGGAGGACACCGGTATTACGCGGAAGAGGGCGCGCCCATCCAGCCACTGGGCCTGGCCGCTGGCGTCTATCTCGCCGATGCATTCGCCAAGGTCCTGGCCATCCAGTTCGATGAACAGATGGTTGGCGTAGACGCGGAAGCGATCCGGGCTGCTCAGCAACTCGACGCGGCCGTTGCGCAGCACGCCGATACGCTTGCCGACCCCGCCGGGGGTGAACAGCTCGTAGGTGCCTTTGCTGAAAATCGGCGGCACGCAACCTCCGGGTCAAAGCCTGAAAACCCGAATAAACCACAGAATGATGGCATTTGAATATCATTCGTCGCCGCGCCGTTGTCGCAGCCGGGCGGCAGCAATTCCCTGAACTCGCTCGCCACCAGGCCAGTCCACTGCCAGAGAACCTTTGGAGACAGGGATGAAAAGGCGCTACAGCGTGCCCATGGCGAGCGTCCTGGCGATCCTGCTGTTGCTGCTGGTCGCGCATATCGCGTTGCCCTACGTGATCCGCGACTACCTCAACGGCCAACTGGAGCGCATGGGCGATTATCACGGCCAGATCACCGATGTGGACCTCGCGCTGTGGCGCGGCGCCTACCGCATCAACGGGCTGAAGATCGTCAAGGTCAGCGGCAAGGTGCCGGTGCCGCTGCTGGACGCGCCAGTGATAGACCTTGCCGTGAGCTGGCATGCGCTGTGGTACGAGCACGGGATCGTGGCGCGGGTGATCTTCCTGCGGCCGGAGCTGAATTTCGTCGATGGCGGCAGCAGCCAGGAATCCCAGAGCGGCGCCGGCACCAACTGGCATGCGCAGCTGGAGAAGCTGTTGCCGATCACTCTGGACGAGCTGCGCATCGAGGATGGGCGCATTCGCTTCCACAACTACCAGTCCAATCCACCGGTGCACCTGTCTGCCAGCGCGGTTAACGCAAGCCTGTACAACCTCACCAACGTGGCGGACGAGAAGGGCGAGCGGGTCGCCCGTTTTGAGGGGCGTGCGCGCCTGTTCGACCAGGCGCCGGTGGAGGTCGAGGCGTCATTCGACCCGTTCACCGACTTCGAGGACTTCCAGTTGCGCTTGCGCGCCAGCGAGGTGGAGCTGCGCCGGGTCAACGACTTCGCCTCCGCCTACGGCAAGTTCGACTTCAATCGTGGCCACGGCACCCTGGTGATCGAAGCGAAAGCGGACAACGGCCGCCTCAGCGGCTACATCAAACCGCTACTGCGCGATGTCGACGTGTTCAACTGGCAACAGGATGTGGAGGAGAAGGACAAGGGCCTGTTCCGTTCGATCTGGGAAGCCCTGGTCGGTGGCGGCGAGACGGTGTTGAAGAACCAGCGCAAGGACCAGTTCGCTACCCGTGTGGATCTGAACGGCAATATCCATCGCCAGGACATCAGTGCCTTCCAGGCTTTCCTCGGTATCCTGCGCAACGCCTTCATCCAGGCCTTCAACGCCCGTTACGAGCGCTCGGCTCCCACTGACTGACGCTAGTGGCTGGTGCCGCGCGGCGATCCTTCCTGGCGCTGTGCATCGAATACCCCGCGATCCCGCTCGCGCAAGTCGCGAACAGCCGAGACATTGCGTAGCTCGCGCACCGGGAAGGCGAACTCCACGCCCAGTTCCTGCATGCCGGCCAGCAAGCTCAGATTGATCCGCTGCTGCACGTCCATGTAACGGTTGTAGTCAGCCGTCTGCATGATGAAGACGACTTCGTAGAGCAAGCGGCTCTCGGAGAAGGAGAGGAAATGCGCGCGATCGAATTTCGCCTCGTCGATCTCGTCGATGATCTCCCTGACCAGGTCGGCAACCGCCTTGGCCTGCTCAGCCGAGGTCCGGTAGCTGATGCCGAACTGGAAAACGATGCGGCGGGTGTTCATGCGCTTGTAGTTGTGCAGCGTCTGCTTGAGCAGTTCGGCATTCGAGCAGACGATCTGCTCGCCGCTCAGGCTGCGGATGCGCGTGGTCTTCAGGCCGATGTGCTCGATGGTTCCGGCCACGTCACCGAACACCACGAAATCGCCGATCTCGAAGGGCTTGTCGAAGCCAATCGACAGCGAGGCGAAAATGTCGCTGAGGATGGTCTGCACCGCCAGTGCCACGGCGATGCCGCCGACACCGAGGCTGGCGATCAGCGCGGTGATGTCCACGCCCAGGTTGGCCAGGATCGACAGCAGCATCACGGCCCAGACCACCACCAGCACCACCACCGAGACAATCGTTGCCATTACCGGATTCTGGATGCCGCCGAAGCGCGAGCGGGACAGGTTGTGCGTCCACAGGCGCACGCAGACATCCAGCCACCAGGCGACCTGCAGCGCGAGCACGACGAACCAGGCGTGCGACAGGGCGGTGCTCCAGTTGTCGGGCAGGGTGGTGAGCTTGAGCGCGAGCATCAAGGCGAAGACGAAGACCAGCACGTTGCTGGTGCGCCCGGCGATTGCCGCGGCGTAGCGCGCCCATTGGCTGGTAAGCCCCTCCAGGCGCTTGCGCGCCAGGCTGATCAAAAAGCGCAGGATGAGGAATCCCGCGGCGGCGGCCACCACTACCAACAGCAAGCGGCCGAGCTGGCTCAGGTCCAGCCAGGCATACAGCGACTCCATGGTTGCTCCTTATCGCGAATGACAGGAGTAGGTTTGGGGCCGGGTAGGGGGCAGAAGTTCAGCCGCAATGCACGAGCGGTGCCGCGGGAGTCTGTCACGCAGAAGTGCTGCGGGAGGGTAGGGGTTACCCTCCCGCATCCCCTTAACGGGGGTCAATGCCAGAACAGCGCGATCAGGATGATGATCGGGATCGGCACGCCGAGGAAGTAAAGGAGGATCGAGCGCATGGTGAGTCTCCTGTCAGCGAATGGAGTGGGCGGGGGAGGTGGAGTGCAGGTGGTGAGCCACCAGCAGCTCTGCGTCACGGCGGCGGCCGCCGTGGATGGCCATGAAGCTGGCGAAGAACGCACCGCACAGCAGCGCCGCGAACATCCACAGCGCCGAACCGGCAGCGACCTTGCGGGCCGTGTCGGCGGCCTGCAATGCCTGTTGCTTGGCCTGTTGCGCCTGGGCGAACACGGCATCGATGCGCTGCTCGGCCTCGGCCTGGCTGATCTCGGTGCGCTGGGCGATCACTCGGGCGAGGTAGGTGCGGTCGTCTGCGCTCAATTGCCCTTCGGCCAGGCCGCGCACGAAAATACGGGAGGCGACTGCATGGGCGGCGTCATCGCTGACGGCGACCGGCCGGTTGTCGCGGAACAGGGTGTCGATGAAGTAGGCGGCGTCGTTGTCGTCCTTGCCGGAGGAAGCGCTGGTGGCACTCGCCGCCGCGCCAGCGGCCACCGTGGCGCCCGCCTGCAGGCCACCACCCACCAGGCTGCTGACCGAGCCGATCACCAGGGTGGCGGTGACCAGCGTCGCGATGGCCCAGGCGAGGAAGCCATGGGCGGTATCGCGGAAATAGACTTCATCGCCGTGCAGGCTGGCCCATTTCACCCGCAGGCGTCCGGCCAGGTATCCGCCCAGGCCGGAAGCGAGCACCTGGGTGATCGCCAGCCAGATGAACGTGGAGATGCTCATCTGCTTGAAGCTGCCGCCATCGCCAGGCCACGGCGACACTGCGGAGAACCCGAGGCCGAAGCCCAGGACAATGAGGATCAGCGACAGTGCCGCGGCGGCGGCCGCGCCGGCGAAGATCGCCGGCCAGGCGACGCCGGAGTGATCGAGAGTGCTAGTGAGGGAGGTATCGGCGCTGGCAATCATGGGCGGTGCTCCTTTGGCTGGGCCTGAACCTGCCTTTGCACCGCGCATGCCAGCTGTTTCAAAATATTAAAATCAATACTTTCAAAGAGTTGTGATTGAAGGTGCGCATGCAAGGGATGCAGAACGCATGGCCCCCCGGCTCGGCGGCGGCAGAATGCACGATCCACCTCCTGCGAGCGCAGGAATTACGAACCCGACTGCCCGACCCGTGGTCTTCTGCTGGAGCAAGCAGCAATGCACGAAGCCTGACGGTACGCCCGTTCCAGGTGGCGCAGACGTCGATAGCCGCTTTCGAATTTGGCGCGCCGAATCTCGGTTTCGATGCTCAACGCTGCTACTCTTCGGCCTGCCGGCGATCCGGCCGCCTGACTCGCAGGAACACGATCCAAGGAACCCTGAGCCATGAGTGAAGAGATCCCCGCCGCCGAAGGCCTCAAGCTGAAGGTGCAGCCCAGCCACCTCAACTTTCCGGTGATTGGCATCGGCGCGTCGGCGGGTGGTCTGGGTGCGTTGCTGCGGCTGTTCGAAAACATGCCCAACGACAACGGCATGGCCTTTGTGGTGGTGATGCACCTCTCGCCCAATCATGAGAGCAGCGCGCACCAGATCCTGCAGAAAGTCACCAAGATGAAGGTGCAGCAGGTCAGTGAGCCGACGCCCATCGAGCGCAACTGTGTCTACCTGATTTCCCCGGCCATGCAGCTGACCATGAACGATGGCTACCTGCGCGTGACCGAGCTCAACCCCGGCCAGCCGCGCCACATCGCCATCGATATCTTCATGCGCACGCTGGCGGACGCCCACGCCGAGCACGCGGTGAGCATTGTCCTGAGCGGCAACGGCAGCGACGGTTCGGCCGGGCTGTCGCGGGTGAAAGAGCAGGGCGGGGTGACCATCGCCCAGTCACCGGACGACGCCGAGTACGACGAGATGCCGCGCAGTGCCATTGCCACCGGCCAGGTGGACTTCGTCCTGCCGGTGGGTGACATGCCGCAGAAACTCATCGACCTGTGGCAGAGCATGCGCAACATGCAACTGCCCGCAGACGCCGACGTCGCCACGCCGTTCCGCTCCATCGAGGACCCGGAGCAGTCGCGCGCCGCCGAAACCGCTCTGAAGGACATCCTGAGTCTGCTGCGCACCCGCACCGGCCATGACTTCAAGCACTACAAGCGCGCCACGGTGCTGCGGCGCATCGAACGGCGCATGCAGGTCAATCGCCTGGGGGACCTGCCGGCCTACCGCGCCTTCCTTCAGGGCGCGCCGGAAGAAACCCGGCACCTGCTGGCCGACATGCTGATCGGGGTCACCAACTTTTTCCGTGATCGCGAGGCTTTCGAAGCGCTGGAGCGCGACATCATCCCGGGCCTGTTCGACATGCCGGAAACCAGCGATGCCCCGGTGCGGGTCTGGAGCGCCGGGTGCTCCTCCGGTGAAGAGGCGTACTCGCTGGCCATCCTGCTCGCCGAGCACGTGGATTACCGGGAGATCGACCGGCAGTTCCAGGTGTTCGCCACCGACATCGACGAGCACGCCATCGCCATCGGCCGTAGCGGGGTCTACCCCGAAGCGATCCTTCCCGACATCACGCCCCAGCGCCTGCGCCAGTACGTGACCAAGGAGCAGACGCGCTACCGGGTGAAAAAGGAAATCCGCGAGCGCGTGCTGTTCGCCATGCACAACCTGCTGCGCGACCCGCCGTTTTCCAAGCTGCACTTGATCAGTTGCCGCAACCTGCTGATCTACCTCGACCGCGAAGTGCAGGCGGACATCCTGCAGATGTTCCACTTCGCCCTGGCGCCGGGCGGCTACCTGTTCCTGGGCAGTTCCGAATCGGCTGACGTCTGTCAGGAGCTCTTCACCCCGGTGGACAAGAAGAACCGCATCTACCGCGCCAAGGCCGGCGCGGTCATGGGCCGGCCGACCTCGCCACTGCCGGTGATGCCCCTTGCCGATACGCCGCAGGCGAGCAACGAGCGCCCGGCCGAGCGTCGCCGTGTGTCCTTTGCCGACCTGCACCAGCGCGTGCTGGAGCAGTACGCGCCGCCCAGCGTGGTGGTCAACCACGAGTCGAGCATCGTGCACATGTCCGACCAGGCCGGGCGCTACCTGCGCTATGTCGGTGGCGAGCCGTCGCACAATCTGCTGTCTCTGGTCCATCCGTCGCTGCGCCTGGAGCTGCGCACCGCGCTGTTCCAGGCGTTCCAGACCGGGAAGAGCGTCGAGGCGCGGCGCGTCAAGCATGAGCGCGATGGCACCACGTCCTACATCAACATGGTCATCCGGCCATTCCGCGACATGGACTCGGACTTCGCTCTGGTTATCTTCGATGAAGTCGAAGAGACCATGAGTGGCGACGCCAACGGCCATCAGCAGAACGTCAAGGACAGCGTGCTCTCGCAGCTGGAGAGTGAACTTCAGCGCAACAAGGAGCAGCTGCAGGCGACCATCGAGCAGGCGGAAACGTCCACGGAAGAGCTCAAGGCGTCCAACGAAGAACTGCAGGCGATCAACGAAGAGCTGCGTTCGACGACCGAGGAACTGGAGACCAGCAAGGAAGAGCTGCAGTCGATCAACGAGGAACTGATCACGGTCAACCAGGAGCTCAAGACCAAGGTCGAGGAAACCGGCAAGATCAACGACGATCTGCAGAACCTGATCGCGTCCACCGACATCGCCACCGTCTTCGTCGGCCGCGACATGCGCATCAAGTCCTACACCCCGCGCGCCACCGAGATTTTCAGCATCATCGCATCCGACACTGGACGCTCGTTGCTGGATATCACCCACCGGCTGGATTACCCGGACCTGGCCCGCGATGCGTCGAGCAGCTTCGAGTCCCTGCGAACCATCGAGCGCGAAGTTTCCAGCCAGGATGAAAGGCGCTACCTGGTGCGGATGCTGCCGTACCGGACGACCGACAACATCATCGACGGTGCGGTGTTGACATTCATCGACGTCACTGAACGACGCCTCGCTGAAGACAAGGCCCGGGAAAGCGAGGAGCGCCTGCGCCTCGCGGTGGAAAGCACTCAGGACTTCATCATTGTCACCCTGGACCGCAGCGGCAGCATCACTGGCTGGAACAAGGGCGCCGAACGCGCCTACGGCTACCGCGAGGCCGATGTGATAGGGCAGAGCCTGGATATCCTGCATAGCGAGGATGACCAGCGCTCCGGCGTGCTGCGCGAAGAACTGCGGGTGGCGCGGCAGGTGGGGAGGGTGGAGACCGATCGCTGGCACCTGCGAAAGGACGGCAGCACCTTCTTCTGCAGCAGCGTGACCACTGCGCTGCCCAATGGCGGCCCACATGGCTATGCCAAGATCGGCCGTGACGTGACCAGCAAAAAGCGCGCGGAAACGGAGCAGGAACACCGCCTGCAGCAGAACCAGGCGAAGATCCGTCTGCGCGATGAGTTCTTCGCGATGATGTCCCACGAACTCAAGCATCCGCTGAATATCATCCAGCTCAATGCCGAGCTGATTGCGCGCCTGTCTGCGGTGCGCTCGCATGCGGTGGCCTCGCGCGCCATCGAAGGCATCCAGAGCTCGGTACGCAGCCAGGCACGCATCATCGATGACCTGCTGGATCTGTCGCGGGTCAATACCGGCAAACTCAAGCTCAATCTGGCGCCGGTCATCCTGCAGAGTGTGATCGAGGAAGTGGTTGGCGCCTTGTCCGCGGAAGCTCATGAGAAGGACCTGCTGATCGATCTGCAGATGCCCGCGCGTGGCAATGACCCGCTGGTGGCCGAGGCGGACCCGGTACGTGTCGAACAGATCCTCTGGAATCTGCTGAGCAATGCGGTGAAGTTCACTCCCGCCAGCGGCCATATCCAGGTCGCCCTCGAGCAGGACGAGGGCATGTTGCGCATCCAGGTGCGGGACAATGGCCAAGGTATCCCGGTGGAAGATCTGCCACGCATATTCGAACTGTTCGGCCAGGCCAGCAATGAGCAGCAACGAAGTCACACACCGGGCCTTGGTATCGGCCTGGCACTGGTGCGCGAGCTGGTTGAAGCGCAGCAAGGGCGGATCGAAGCGTCGTCTGCAGGGCGAGGGCAGGGCGCACTATTCACGGTGTGGCTGCCGCTTTACCGTCAGTTCGACCTGCCGGTGGACACCTTGCAGGAGTCTACCGGCCCCTTTGCCGGAGCCCGTCTGCTACTGGTGGACGACTCACCGGATATCCGCCTGATCATGGAGCAACTGCTTACGATCGAGGGCGCGGACGTGACGACCGCCGAGGATGGTCCGACAGCCTTGAGATGCCTGGAAGGCTCGTCCTTTGATCTGATCCTCTCGGATATCGGGATGCCTGGCATGGATGGATACGAGCTGATGCGCAGAGCCCGCCAATTGCCACAGCACGCCCAGACACCGTCTGTGGCGCTGACTGGCTATGGCGCTGCCGCGGATGCTGAGGATGCCCATGCCGCCGGCTTCAACTCGCATGTCAGCAAGCCGGTGTCATTGGAAAGGCTGCAGCAGGTCGCTCGGGAACTGGGAGTCAGCGGTACAACGGGGAAAACTTCCGAGTAGCGAGCGATCTGCGTGGCATGGCCGCTTTCGATTGCAAGGCGGCCACAGGTTTCCGCCCGCAGGCCGGGACAGGATAAGAGATGCGATTTGCCTCAACAGGTGCTGCCGCGCCATCAACGACAAAGAACAGGTGCAGCTTCTGAAGAACCTCAGTCAGGAGTCGAGGCGCACCATGAGCGATGGATTGCCTTGGACAACGGAAATCCAGTTTTCAGGAAAGACAGGCACCAGGGGCAAAACAGCCAACCGGGGACTTTGATTCTGTGACACTCGACCCTGTGCGCTGCATAGATAACTTCGCATAATGTGAGGCGTTACGTTGAGCGGGGTATGGAACATGGCGCAGCCTCCATGCCTCGCGTAACGTAATGGCCATTATGCGAACGCCCTTGCCCCTCGAAATCCCGCATCACCTGGTCGAACTGGCCACCCTCTACGCCCCGTCGCGTGACCCGCTGCAAGCGGTTTCCTACGTGCTCCAGGACTACCCGAACGTCCTGGGCGATCTGCGCAAGTTGCGCCGCCAGCTCGACGACTTTCACCAGGAGGGCGCGGTCTTGGACGAACGACTCGCCGCGCTCCAGGAGCTGTGCCGGCAAATCCTGGACCTGTAGCCGCTCCGACCCCGCTTATCACTGATTAACCCAATGGCGCGTACTGCGGCCCCACAGAGAGCACGCGGTCAACGCGCACCAGGTGCTGGCAGATCTCCGAGGAAAGTTGAGCCGTCTAGCCCGGCAGGTGTGATACGCGAAGCATTGGGCCAAGGGCCCAACGGGTAGCCGGAAGGCGCAGGGCGGAGCCCTGGCTGGAAGGAACGAATGTTCCTGGAAGAGAAAGGCAGGCTTGCAGAGGAGCGGGGGTAGCCCGAAGGGCGCAGGGGTTCACCCCTGGTGTTTAGATGCCTCAGCGTGCACCTGGATGCAGGCCTGACTCGTTTTGGCGACTTCCCTGCGGTAGCCCATCACCTGGAGCGGGATGGTGCCTGCATCGCCGGCGCAGGCCTTCTGCGAGGCGTAGCCTTCGAATTTCAGCGTCTCCAGCGGCTCCCCGCTGGAGGCGTATAGGGTCATCAGCAGAATCCATTGCATCGGTGGGGCTCCGGGTGTTTTGCCGGCCCGCGCAGCGGGTCGGGTCCACCATCTCTAATGGTGGACTTTTGTGACATGGTGACACTCAGCGCACATCGAGCTCCAGCTGGCCTTCCTTGCCAACCTCGACGTATCCCACTGATTTCTCAAGCAAAAAGTGAGCTAGCTCGCTGTCCTTTATCGGCTGGCGTCCGTGCTTTATCAGCATCTTGTTGATTTCAATGCATTTTTGCCGCAACAGCTCTTGTTCTGTGGCGGTCAATCGCAGCGTCGCAGGCATAGTGCCATTACCCATCGTCTGAAATCCTCCAAAAGTCTACGTGCATACATGTTACTTGTGTTGACGTATGCATGCGTGCGCGTATACATTCCCGGCAAATGTTACTTGCATGCATGCATGCAAAAGCAGGGAATCGCTTACACATGCTCGACAAACTGCATCTCTTCATCCCCTTCGCCTCCGAGCATATCCAGCTGCTCGGGGCCGATGGCCGTGATGATCCGGTGCACTCTGTTGACCTGGCCACCCTCGGTGTTCCGCTCCAGGGTCAGATCAGCATAGGGGAGGGTGGCAAGCTTGAAGCGGAGTACCTGCGCCATGCGTGGGAGTCTCTGTCCACCGGCTTCACGCCGCTGGCCTTCAAGGTTTTCCACCAGTCGCTGGGCAAGCGGCTGATGCCTGGCATTGAGGTCAAAGCCTCTCCGGCGAAGCTGCTCCAGGGCCACAACGTTTTCGGCCCGACCTGTATCCAGAAGGGTGCAGAGGTCATGTTGAAGTGGATTGCCGGCACGTATCCGCAGCTGTTCGCCAAGCTCGATATCGCTGCGGCCCAGGTCTACGCCATCGACTGCACGTTCTCCAGCCGGCTGCCTGATGAGCGAACCGCGCTCCAGGTCATCCAGGCGCTGACCAACGTGAGCAACGGCCACACCAAGAGCCGTGGCGACAACTACCAGACCTCAGCCTACTGGGGCGCCAAAGAGTCTCGTCTGAAGCGGCTCAAGGCTTACCTGAAACACACCGAGTATCAGGCGCAGCTGGACGAGTTGAAGCGGGCAGGGCGGGGCAACCTTTCGGCTGCTCGTACCTATCGGGTCATGTCAGACCCTCGACTCCAGGAGTGGGTGCGATACCTGCTTCGCATGGAAGCCACCGTTATGCATCGGTGGATGGAACGTCGCGGCATCCCGTCGCGACTTGTTGATCTGATCGCTCACCAGCAGCAGCTCGCAGGGGAGGGGCGCTGCCTGATTCAGGAGTGCTGGCAAGCGGTTACAGCGGATCTTTTCGCGGCCTTTGAGGGTACCCAGATGCGTATTGTTGATGATGAAAAAGTGCTGGCCGCACTGACTGAAAAGTTCACCAAGCTGGGCCGTAACGGCAAGCCGAGTGACGCCTACGCCAAGACCCTGTTCCGTACCTATCTGAGCATCAAGGATTACGGCTGGGACCACACCAAGGACCTGGCTCCCAGGACCTTCTATCGCCACATCAAGGACATTGCCGAGGCCGGTTTGAGTAAGGCTGCCTTGCAGAAGCTCCAGGACATGGACCGTACCAACAACGTGGTTCCGCTGCTCCGTTTCGTCCAGGTCGACTTCAGCGCGCAGCGTCCTGACTGGTACGTCGAACCTGTAGTGGAGGCTGCCTGATGCTCAGCACTCACTTGAACAAGCTCCAGCGGGCGCTCACCGACCTGCGTTACAAGCCTGAATCGCGGTCATTCAACTTCGGTTACGTGTCCGGTTTGCTCTCGGGCTACTTGAGCGCCGACCTGATCGAGTTCGATGTCTACGAGCGCCTGACAGTGCTCAAGCTCAACGCTTGGGATCACTGCCCGCGCGTGGAGGCCGCATGATCACGCCCGTTACCGGCAAGCCGGGGGAGGGCATGACCTTCTCCGATCGCAAGCGAGTCCTGCGCCTGATCTTGTGCGTCGCTGACGCCTGGTGGTTTCCGTTCCTCCTGGGCGTGGGTGTCGGCGTCGGCCTGATCGCCTACGGCGAGGACCAGATGCTCCAGATCATGACTTCTGGTCTCGAGAAAGTGCTCCAGGACCTCCTGCATTCCTGCGGGGTGCCGCAATGAAAGCGCCGCTTCGCTTTGCCTTCGGCTGGGTGGTCTATCTGGCCATTGTGGCCGCAACGAATCCCATCATGGCCGCCATCTGGCAGGCCTTCCAGGAGCAGCCGCTCCTGGTCCCGATCATCACTGCCATCGGCGGCGTTGCGCTGCTCGCTGGCATCTACATCGTCGCGCTCCGGCCGTTCTGGACCTGGTGCGATCAACCGCGAAAACCAAACCGTGAGGTTCCCCCATGCTCGTGAAAATCGGTCTGTGCAACGGCACTTCGGAGAAAACCAGTAACAACGGCTTCGTCGAGCACTACGTCCTGGTGGTAAACGACGAGCCCGACCAGTTCGGTCAGCTGGCTCAGAAAACCACGGGCATCCGCCTTTCCAAGGCTCAGCTCGACAACGGTGTCCGCGATTTCTACGACACCTTGAAGGGCAAGCAGGTGTGCGTGCCGGTCTACAACCGCATGTGGAACAACGGCAAGGGCATGGATACCTGGCTGTCCAACGAAAACGGCTGCAAGCCGCTTCCCCTGGTCGCTCAGGGCCAGCTCAAGGCGGCTAGCTGACCATGAATCTTGTGGCGTGCGATGGCACCTGGACGCAGTCGGAAGGCTCGCTTCGGTGCACTGGCACGCTCGTCGAAGTGCCCCATCAACCGGGGCTCACCTCCGAGCAAACGAGTGAGCTTACAGATCAAGCGATTGTTCTGTTCGCCATCGTCTTCGGGGTTCTCGCGCTCAGAAAAGCGCTCTAAACCAAGGAGTAAGTCTCATGCAGAAACGTACCTTCGCTCGTGCCGTTACTGGTGCCCTGACCCTCGGCGCCCTGGCTGCTCAACAGGCCATGGCCGCTGTTCCGGCTGATGCTTCGTCCGCCATCGAAACCGCTGGCACCGACGCCGCCACCATCGGTGGCCTGGTCCTGGTCGTGATCATCGGCATCGCCGCGTTCAAGTACCTGCGCCGCGCGCTGTAAGCCGTCACCGGCCGCTGCTGCCGAAGCACCGAACCCCGCTCCGGCGGGGTTCTTTTTGCCTGGAGGAAACTGAGATGGACCCGAATTCTTACGCCCTGGTGGTGGTTACCCTGGCATTCGCTGTGCTGTTCTTCGGGAGGTTGTGATGGGTCGCTTCCTGGTAGGCCTGCTCCTGGTGCTTTCGGCGTCCTTCGCTTCTGCTGAGGACTACTACTGGAAGAACTCGCCAGCTCCTGGTGGTGGCGTGTTTACCGCGTCTTCTCCGGGCGCTGTTTGTGATGCGATTGTCGCCAGTCTCGCTAGTGAAAACGCGCGGAATGCCTCGCTCACTCGGTCTTCTGATGAGGTTTTCTACTGCAATTTCGTATGGTCGGCTGCGAACACTGCGAGCGTTCTGATTGGCCGTCTCGGCAGTGGTTGCCCGGAGGGATACACCTATAACGCTGAGACTGGGGTTTGTGTTCCGCCCGACCCGAGCAAGTGCGAATCTACTATCGGTCAGGTTGTTCAGCATCAGCACAAGAGAGGAGTGCTCAGTCAGGGCGGGGTGATTCTTCAGAACACGCTCGCCGAACCTCCTGGAGTGGTCTGCAGCAACTCCTGCCAGTACGCCTCTATGGGTGAGGGGCCGACCGATTGTTATCGGTTTGTCGGCGCCGGCGCGGACCAGGACTCTGCCTTCTGCCTTTTCCGCTACAAGGGCAATGGTGTCGAGTGCAAGACCGACGATACGACGATGACGACCCCGCCGAAGGACCTTTCGCCATCCAGCCAGAAGAAGAACGAGTGCACCAACAAGACCACCGACGCTGAGGGTCGTGTTCACTACAGCTGCCTGGCCACGGATGGCTTCCAGGAGCCGGGGAAGATGCAGTGCGGTGAGGTCAACGGTGTGTATGGCTGTGTCGCTGGCAAGCCCAGCCCCCAGAAGAAGAGCACCGACACGAAAACCGAGACGTTGGAGACCCCGGCCAGTGACGGCAGCAAGACCACCGAGACCACTACGACCACCACGGTCACGACCTGCAACGGTGTGAACGCCTGCACCTCGACCACCACGGTCAACAACACCTCCGGTAAGACCAACTCTGACGGCTCTAACGGTGGTGAGACTTCCACCTGCACCGGCGCTGGCTGCAAGCCTGCTGGCGAAGAAGAGGGCGAGGAGGAAGAGGAGGACAAGGACGAGGTGACTGGCGACCAGTGCGGCCAGCCTCTGAGCTGCTCCGGCGACGTCATCCAGTGCGCGATCCTCAAGCAGCAGAAACAGTCCAGGTGCGACTGGAACTACGAGGACGCCAAGGCCGGCATCGAGTCGGAGCTGGCCAAGGACGAGTACCAGGTAACCGAGGATGAACACGACATGTCCGGGCTGTTTCAGCAGGCCATTGGCGCGTCGCGCTGGCTTCCATCAGCTTGCCCGGCGCCTGAGCGCGGGTCTCTGCATACCCGTGGCGCTGGCTCTGTTCAGCTGAGCTGGCAGCCCACTTGTGATTTCGCTTCGGGCGTCGGCCCGTTCCTGGTCGCCGCGGCGTCCATCTTCTTCGCGGTCTACGTGGGTCGCGGTATTGGCGGAGGTGCCTGATATGCAATTCGTAGCGCTGTTCTCGTTCTTGTCATCCATCGTCGGCCCCCTGGTGGCCAAGGTCCTTACCGCCCTGGGCGTCGGATTGGTGACGTATACCGGCTTGACCCTGGTGCTCGACCAGGCGCGCGATGCCATCGTCGCCAACATCAGTGCCAGCGGCGCGGCGTATGTCGCTCTGTTCGGCCTTGCGAAGGTGGATGTGGCCATCAACATCGTGCTCGGCGCGATCACTGCTCGGGCGACCCTTGCCGGCATCGACAAGGCCTCTGGCAGCGTCACGAAGCTGGGTAGCGTAGGGAAGGGGGGCTAGCTATGTTCGTGCTGCGTACGGGCCTTCAGGGCAACGGCAAGACCCTCAACACCATCAAGGAAGTGGACCAGAAGGCCCACCAGGAAGGCCGCAAGGTCTACTACTGCAACGTGACCGGCTTCAATCCAGGGCACCCGGCCATCAAGGCCGAGTGGATCCCGTTCGACACGCCGGAGAAGTGGTTCGAGCTGCCGCCCAACGCCATTATCGTCATCGACGAGGCGCAGACTTGGTTCAGGGTTCGCCCCCAGGGCTCCAAGGTTCCTGACTACGCCACGCGCCTGGAAATCATGCGTAAGGACGGCCACGAGCTGCACTGCATCACTCAGAGCCCGAAGCTGATCGACTCGCACATGCGAGATCTCTGCAACTGTCACATCCACTACAGCCGCGGCAACGGCGGCCCGATTATCAAGCGCTGGGTTTTTCAGAAGCCCGAGCTTGCCGTCAGCAGCAGCAAGATGGAGTTCGAGAACGGCGAGTCGTCCAGGATCACCATCGACAAGAGCTATTTCGGTTGTTACGAGTCGGTCAAGGAAGGCACCGAGCATCACTTCAAGTTCCGGCCGCCCAAGGCGATGGTGGTCTTGATCGCCTGCGGTGTCGCGCTTGCCCTGGGCGTCGGGAAGATCTACTGGAGCCGGTACGCTCAGCACGACAAGCCAGCGGACCAGGTCGTCCAGGAAGGTTCGGCGAAGCCGGTCGCATCAGCACCTGGTCGTGCGTCTGCCGAGCTGCATGTCAGCAAGGAGCAGTACATCAATGACCGGATTCCGCGCATTCCTGATGTGCCCAGTTCTGCGCCTATCTACGACGAGTTGACTAGGCCTGTGGCTTATCCGAAGCCGTTCTGTGTGTCTTCCAGGGACGATTACTTCATCCAGAAGAACGCCAAGCGCATGGTGATCGGCAGGATCGAGGGCAAGCTGTACGGGTGTCGCTGCAACAGCCAGCAGGGTTCGCGGCTGGATATCTCGTTCGAGGCCTGCATGGCGTACGTCGAACAAGGCGTGTTCGATCCGGCCGTGCCTGATCAGGGAACCGCGACCGCGACCGGGACAGGCGCTGCAGCGACTGGTACGGTGGCGGGCGTGGCGATCCCTCAGCATTCAACGGTGAGCAACGCCGCAGAATCGTACGCCGGCAACGGCCTGACGATCGTTCCTGACAGCGAATACAGCTCGAGGCCGTGGCGATGATCGAGCAGATGATTTTTGACAGCGCGACTGGGTTGGACCTGGTGCTCGGCGTTTTCCTGCCGAGCCTGGTTTGCTGGGCTTTCTTGTTGGCCCTGGTGATGCAGTCAGACAAACCCTAGGCTTCGCATAATGTGAGGCGTTACGTTGAGCGGGGTATGGAACATGGCGCAGCCTCCATGCCTCGCGTAACGTAATGGCCATTATGCGAACGCCCTTGCCCCTCGAAATCCCGCATCACCTGGTCGAACTGGCCACCCTCTACGCCCCGTCGCGTGACCCGCTGCAAGCGGTTTCCTACGTGCTCCAGGACTACCCGAACGTCCTGGGCGATCTGCGCAAGTTGCGCCGCCAGCTCGACGACTTTCACCAGGAGGGCGCGGTCTTGGACGAACGACTCGCCGCGCTCCAGGAGCTGTGCCGGCAAATCCTGGACCTGTAGCCGCTCCGACCCCGCTTATCACTGATTAACCCAATGGCGCGTACTGCGGCCCCACAGAGAGCACGCGGTCAACGCGCACCAGGTGCTGGCAGATCTCCGAGGAAAGTTGAGCCGTCTAGCCCGGCAGGTGTGATACGCGAAGCATTGGGCCAAGGGCCCAACGGGTAGCCGGAAGGCGCAGGGCGGAGCCCTGGCTGGAAGGAACGAATGTTCCTGGAAGAGAAAGGCAGGCTTGCAGAGGAGCGGGGGTAGCCCGAAGGGCGCAGGGGTTCACCCCTGGTGTTTAGATGCCTCAGCGTGCACCTGGATGCAGGCCTGACTCGTTTTGGCGACTTCCCTGCGGTAGCCCATCACCTGGAGCGGGATGGTGCCTGCATCGCCGGCGCAGGCCTTCTGCGAGGCGTAGCCTTCGAATTTCAGCGTCTCCAGCGGCTCCCCGCTGGAGGCGTATAGGGTCATCAGCAGAATCCATTGCATCGGTGGGGCTCCGGGTGTTTTGCCGGCCCGCGCAGCGGGTCGGGTCCACCATCTCTAATGGTGGACTTTTGTGACATGGTGACACTCAGCGCACATCGAGCTCCAGCTGGCCTTCCTTGCCAACCTCGACGTATCCCACTGATTTCTCAAGCAAAAAGTGAGCTAGCTCGCTGTCCTTTATCGGCTGGCGTCCGTGCTTTATCAGCATCTTGTTGATTTCAATGCATTTTTGCCGCAACAGCTCTTGTTCTGTGGCGGTCAATCGCAGCGTCGCAGGCATAGTGCCATTACCCATCGTCTGAAATCCTCCAAAAGTCTACGTGCATACATGTTACTTGTGTTGACGTATGCATGCGTGCGCGTATACATTCCCGGCAAATGTTACTTGCATGCATGCATGCAAAAGCAGGGAATCGCTTACACATGCTCGACAAACTGCATCTCTTCATCCCCTTCGCCTCCGAGCATATCCAGCTGCTCGGGGCCGATGGCCGTGATGATCCGGTGCACTCTGTTGACCTGGCCACCCTCGGTGTTCCGCTCCAGGGTCAGATCAGCATAGGGGAGGGTGGCAAGCTTGAAGCGGAGTACCTGCGCCATGCGTGGGAGTCTCTGTCCACCGGCTTCACGCCGCTGGCCTTCAAGGTTTTCCACCAGTCGCTGGGCAAGCGGCTGATGCCTGGCATTGAGGTCAAAGCCTCTCCGGCGAAGCTGCTCCAGGGCCACAACGTTTTCGGCCCGACCTGTATCCAGAAGGGTGCAGAGGTCATGTTGAAGTGGATTGCCGGCACGTATCCGCAGCTGTTCGCCAAGCTCGATATCGCTGCGGCCCAGGTCTACGCCATCGACTGCACGTTCTCCAGCCGGCTGCCTGATGAGCGAACCGCGCTCCAGGTCATCCAGGCGCTGACCAACGTGAGCAACGGCCACACCAAGAGCCGTGGCGACAACTACCAGACCTCAGCCTACTGGGGCGCCAAAGAGTCTCGTCTGAAGCGGCTCAAGGCTTACCTGAAACACACCGAGTATCAGGCGCAGCTGGACGAGTTGAAGCGGGCAGGGCGGGGCAACCTTTCGGCTGCTCGTACCTATCGGGTCATGTCAGACCCTCGACTCCAGGAGTGGGTGCGATACCTGCTTCGCATGGAAGCCACCGTTATGCATCGGTGGATGGAACGTCGCGGCATCCCGTCGCGACTTGTTGATCTGATCGCTCACCAGCAGCAGCTCGCAGGGGAGGGGCGCTGCCTGATTCAGGAGTGCTGGCAAGCGGTTACAGCGGATCTTTTCGCGGCCTTTGAGGGTACCCAGATGCGTATTGTTGATGATGAAAAAGTGCTGGCCGCACTGACTGAAAAGTTCACCAAGCTGGGCCGTAACGGCAAGCCGAGTGACGCCTACGCCAAGACCCTGTTCCGTACCTATCTGAGCATCAAGGATTACGGCTGGGACCACACCAAGGACCTGGCTCCCAGGACCTTCTATCGCCACATCAAGGACATTGCCGAGGCCGGTTTGAGTAAGGCTGCCTTGCAGAAGCTCCAGGACATGGACCGTACCAACAACGTGGTTCCGCTGCTCCGTTTCGTCCAGGTCGACTTCAGCGCGCAGCGTCCTGACTGGTACGTCGAACCTGTAGTGGAGGCTGCCTGATGCTCAGCACTCACTTGAACAAGCTCCAGCGGGCGCTCACCGACCTGCGTTACAAGCCTGAATCGCGGTCATTCAACTTCGGTTACGTGTCCGGTTTGCTCTCGGGCTACTTGAGCGCCGACCTGATCGAGTTCGATGTCTACGAGCGCCTGACAGTGCTCAAGCTCAACGCTTGGGATCACTGCCCGCGCGTGGAGGCCGCATGATCACGCCCGTTACCGGCAAGCCGGGGGAGGGCATGACCTTCTCCGATCGCAAGCGAGTCCTGCGCCTGATCTTGTGCGTCGCTGACGCCTGGTGGTTTCCGTTCCTCCTGGGCGTGGGTGTCGGCGTCGGCCTGATCGCCTACGGCGAGGACCAGATGCTCCAGATCATGACTTCTGGTCTCGAGAAAGTGCTCCAGGACCTCCTGCATTCCTGCGGGGTGCCGCAATGAAAGCGCCGCTTCGCTTTGCCTTCGGCTGGGTGGTCTATCTGGCCATTGTGGCCGCAACGAATCCCATCATGGCCGCCATCTGGCAGGCCTTCCAGGAGCAGCCGCTCCTGGTCCCGATCATCACTGCCATCGGCGGCGTTGCGCTGCTCGCTGGCATCTACATCGTCGCGCTCCGGCCGTTCTGGACCTGGTGCGATCAACCGCGAAAACCAAACCGTGAGGTTCCCCCATGCTCGTGAAAATCGGTCTGTGCAACGGCACTTCGGAGAAAACCAGTAACAACGGCTTCGTCGAGCACTACGTCCTGGTGGTAAACGACGAGCCCGACCAGTTCGGTCAGCTGGCTCAGAAAACCACGGGCATCCGCCTTTCCAAGGCTCAGCTCGACAACGGTGTCCGCGATTTCTACGACACCTTGAAGGGCAAGCAGGTGTGCGTGCCGGTCTACAACCGCATGTGGAACAACGGCAAGGGCATGGATACCTGGCTGTCCAACGAAAACGGCTGCAAGCCGCTTCCCCTGGTCGCTCAGGGCCAGCTCAAGGCGGCTAGCTGACCATGAATCTTGTGGCGTGCGATGGCACCTGGACGCAGTCGGAAGGCTCGCTTCGGTGCACTGGCACGCTCGTCGAAGTGCCCCATCAACCGGGGCTCACCTCCGAGCAAACGAGTGAGCTTACAGATCAAGCGATTGTTCTGTTCGCCATCGTCTTCGGGGTTCTCGCGCTCAGAAAAGCGCTCTAAACCAAGGAGTAAGTCTCATGCAGAAACGTACCTTCGCTCGTGCCGTTACTGGTGCCCTGACCCTCGGCGCCCTGGCTGCTCAACAGGCCATGGCCGCTGTTCCGGCTGATGCTTCGTCCGCCATCGAAACCGCTGGCACCGACGCCGCCACCATCGGTGGCCTGGTCCTGGTCGTGATCATCGGCATCGCCGCGTTCAAGTACCTGCGCCGCGCGCTGTAAGCCGTCACCGGCCGCTGCTGCCGAAGCACCGAACCCCGCTCCGGCGGGGTTCTTTTTGCCTGGAGGAAACTGAGATGGACCCGAATTCTTACGCCCTGGTGGTGGTTACCCTGGCATTCGCTGTGCTGTTCTTCGGGAGGTTGTGATGGGTCGCTTCCTGGTAGGCCTGCTCCTGGTGCTTTCGGCGTCCTTCGCTTCTGCTGAGGACTACTACTGGAAGAACTCGCCAGCTCCTGGTGGTGGCGTGTTTACCGCGTCTTCTCCGGGCGCTGTTTGTGATGCGATTGTCGCCAGTCTCGCTAGTGAAAACGCGCGGAATGCCTCGCTCACTCGGTCTTCTGATGAGGTTTTCTACTGCAATTTCGTATGGTCGGCTGCGAACACTGCGAGCGTTCTGATTGGCCGTCTCGGCAGTGGTTGCCCGGAGGGATACACCTATAACGCTGAGACTGGGGTTTGTGTTCCGCCCGACCCGAGCAAGTGCGAATCTACTATCGGTCAGGTTGTTCAGCATCAGCACAAGAGAGGAGTGCTCAGTCAGGGCGGGGTGATTCTTCAGAACACGCTCGCCGAACCTCCTGGAGTGGTCTGCAGCAACTCCTGCCAGTACGCCTCTATGGGTGAGGGGCCGACCGATTGTTATCGGTTTGTCGGCGCCGGCGCGGACCAGGACTCTGCCTTCTGCCTTTTCCGCTACAAGGGCAATGGTGTCGAGTGCAAGACCGACGATACGACGATGACGACCCCGCCGAAGGACCTTTCGCCATCCAGCCAGAAGAAGAACGAGTGCACCAACAAGACCACCGACGCTGAGGGTCGTGTTCACTACAGCTGCCTGGCCACGGATGGCTTCCAGGAGCCGGGGAAGATGCAGTGCGGTGAGGTCAACGGTGTGTATGGCTGTGTCGCTGGCAAGCCCAGCCCCCAGAAGAAGAGCACCGACACGAAAACCGAGACGTTGGAGACCCCGGCCAGTGACGGCAGCAAGACCACCGAGACCACTACGACCACCACGGTCACGACCTGCAACGGTGTGAACGCCTGCACCTCGACCACCACGGTCAACAACACCTCCGGTAAGACCAACTCTGACGGCTCTAACGGTGGTGAGACTTCCACCTGCACCGGCGCTGGCTGCAAGCCTGCTGGCGAAGAAGAGGGCGAGGAGGAAGAGGAGGACAAGGACGAGGTGACTGGCGACCAGTGCGGCCAGCCTCTGAGCTGCTCCGGCGACGTCATCCAGTGCGCGATCCTCAAGCAGCAGAAACAGTCCAGGTGCGACTGGAACTACGAGGACGCCAAGGCCGGCATCGAGTCGGAGCTGGCCAAGGACGAGTACCAGGTAACCGAGGATGAACACGACATGTCCGGGCTGTTTCAGCAGGCCATTGGCGCGTCGCGCTGGCTTCCATCAGCTTGCCCGGCGCCTGAGCGCGGGTCTCTGCATACCCGTGGCGCTGGCTCTGTTCAGCTGAGCTGGCAGCCCACTTGTGATTTCGCTTCGGGCGTCGGCCCGTTCCTGGTCGCCGCGGCGTCCATCTTCTTCGCGGTCTACGTGGGTCGCGGTATTGGCGGAGGTGCCTGATATGCAATTCGTAGCGCTGTTCTCGTTCTTGTCATCCATCGTCGGCCCCCTGGTGGCCAAGGTCCTTACCGCCCTGGGCGTCGGATTGGTGACGTATACCGGCTTGACCCTGGTGCTCGACCAGGCGCGCGATGCCATCGTCGCCAACATCAGTGCCAGCGGCGCGGCGTATGTCGCTCTGTTCGGCCTTGCGAAGGTGGATGTGGCCATCAACATCGTGCTCGGCGCGATCACTGCTCGGGCGACCCTTGCCGGCATCGACAAGGCCTCTGGCAGCGTCACGAAGCTGGGTAGCGTAGGGAAGGGGGGCTAGCTATGTTCGTGCTGCGTACGGGCCTTCAGGGCAACGGCAAGACCCTCAACACCATCAAGGAAGTGGACCAGAAGGCCCACCAGGAAGGCCGCAAGGTCTACTACTGCAACGTGACCGGCTTCAATCCAGGGCACCCGGCCATCAAGGCCGAGTGGATCCCGTTCGACACGCCGGAGAAGTGGTTCGAGCTGCCGCCCAACGCCATTATCGTCATCGACGAGGCGCAGACTTGGTTCAGGGTTCGCCCCCAGGGCTCCAAGGTTCCTGACTACGCCACGCGCCTGGAAATCATGCGTAAGGACGGCCACGAGCTGCACTGCATCACTCAGAGCCCGAAGCTGATCGACTCGCACATGCGAGATCTCTGCAACTGTCACATCCACTACAGCCGCGGCAACGGCGGCCCGATTATCAAGCGCTGGGTTTTTCAGAAGCCCGAGCTTGCCGTCAGCAGCAGCAAGATGGAGTTCGAGAACGGCGAGTCGTCCAGGATCACCATCGACAAGAGCTATTTCGGTTGTTACGAGTCGGTCAAGGAAGGCACCGAGCATCACTTCAAGTTCCGGCCGCCCAAGGCGATGGTGGTCTTGATCGCCTGCGGTGTCGCGCTTGCCCTGGGCGTCGGGAAGATCTACTGGAGCCGGTACGCTCAGCACGACAAGCCAGCGGACCAGGTCGTCCAGGAAGGTTCGGCGAAGCCGGTCGCATCAGCACCTGGTCGTGCGTCTGCCGAGCTGCATGTCAGCAAGGAGCAGTACATCAATGACCGGATTCCGCGCATTCCTGATGTGCCCAGTTCTGCGCCTATCTACGACGAGTTGACTAGGCCTGTGGCTTATCCGAAGCCGTTCTGTGTGTCTTCCAGGGACGATTACTTCATCCAGAAGAACGCCAAGCGCATGGTGATCGGCAGGATCGAGGGCAAGCTGTACGGGTGTCGCTGCAACAGCCAGCAGGGTTCGCGGCTGGATATCTCGTTCGAGGCCTGCATGGCGTACGTCGAACAAGGCGTGTTCGATCCGGCCGTGCCTGATCAGGGAACCGCGACCGCGACCGGGACAGGCGCTGCAGCGACTGGTACGGTGGCGGGCGTGGCGATCCCTCAGCATTCAACGGTGAGCAACGCCGCAGAATCGTACGCCGGCAACGGCCTGACGATCGTTCCTGACAGCGAATACAGCTCGAGGCCGTGGCGATGATCGAGCAGATGATTTTTGACAGCGCGACTGGGTTGGACCTGGTGCTCGGCGTTTTCCTGCCGAGCCTGGTTTGCTGGGCTTTCTTGTTGGCCCTGGTGATGCAGTCAGACAAACCCTAGGCTTCGCATAATGTATATTATGTTAAATTAAATATCAGGTTCAGGCCGCTCTCCCCATGGCCATCGCTCCATATCCAGTTTCTTCCGATGTCCCCCATACCCTTCACCTGCACCGGCCCCATTTGCTTGCACAGCGTTCGGTGCGTGCGTTCACTCCTGCTCTAAAAAAGCTGGGGATCGAAGCTGGGTAAACTTCGACGATAACTCCACGCGAGCTTCCGGTGTTTGCAGCGACAGCAGTTTCTCCAGCAGGCTTCGCAACCGCAGGAACTTGTCAGCCATCAGGCTTCCAGCAAACTCACTCATCGCTGCAGGCAGGCGAAAAACTCGTCGCCCTTTGCGATCAGGGCCAGGCGCACCTGTCGCTGGTCGAGCTCGTCTCGACTACCCAGGAACAGGTGCTTGCGGAGTTCTTCGCTGTCCGGCAGCCAGTCTCGGTAGATCGGCCTGATGCTCTCGCCGATAACGGCTACATAGCGGCCGCCGGGAATGATCAGCTCGCGGCCACCACACAGGCTTGGGCGCGCCCTGGTGGGTTTGTTCAGGTTACGTCGACCCTTCCCTGTTTCTTCTAGTCAGCCTCAGGGTGCTTGGCAGGCGCTGCATACCAGTTTTCGCGCGACACCACCTTCTCAATATCGGGGTCCCCAAGGTAGTGCGGCGACATGATCTGCACGCCATATTCGTTGAACACGTCCTGGATATGGGCATGCAGCATGCTCAGCAATTGCGCCCGTGGACGGGGCTCGCTGGGGATGGCCTGGGCAACCAGTCGGTATTCGGGATAGAAGTCCGACAGGGCCGTCTGGAACACGTAAGGCGGCGGGACCTGCAAGATGCCATCCGTACGCCGGGCAGCCTCGATGAGCATCGCTTCCACCTGCCGCCAGGGCGTGTCGTAGCCGATGGTGACCACGGTGTCGACGACGTAACCCTGGCCCTGCACTATCCGCGAGTAGTTCTTGGTGACCGACCCGGTGATCATCGAGTTCGGCAGTGTCAGCACCTCGCCAAGGCCAGTGCGGATAGTGGTGTTGAACATACCGACCTCCGTCACGGTGCCCTCGTGGTCGCCAATGCGCACGAACTCCCCGGCACGAAGGGTCCGCGAGTAGGTCAGGATCAGGCCGGAGGCAGCCTGCCCCACCACGCTGGAAGCCCCCAGCGAGATCATCAGGCCGACGAGCACCGACAGCCCCTTGAACGCCTCGGTCCCTGAACCGGGAAGGTACGGATACGCCATGACGACGGCGAACAACCAGATGGCGAGCGAAGTCAGGCGCGTGGTGGGCTGCAGGGTCTCTTCGGTCAACCAGCGAATCGTGCCAGGCCGGGACAGGCGCTCCAGCAGCCTTTTGCTGAACCCGCTGATGCCCCGGGCGATGAAGAAGATCATCACGGCGACCGCAATGCCCGGTATCGCGCTGACGATCCCGCTGAGCAGGTAATCCAGCAGCCGGAACAGGTAGACGTCGAGGCTTTCTCCCCAGGGCCGGGTATAGGGGAACTGCGACAGCACATAGCTGAGCCACTCGTAGCTCAGCAGAAACACGACTGCCCAACAGAACAGCCAGATCAGCCGATCCGCCAGGTAGTAGAGATACTGCATGTCGAACAGCTGCAGTTGCCCCACCCTGATCTGTCGGGCCCGCTCGCGCATCAGCTGTGGTAGCCGGCCTCGCACCTTGCGTCTGAGGAAATGCACCAGCCTCAGCAGCAACACGTACAGGACGGTGGCAACTGCAGAGTACCCCAGGGCCTTGAGCAGGAATCGAAGGTTGCGCGCCTGGCCGGTTTCCTCCACCACCACCTTGAGGTTCGCGGCAGCCCTTGCTGCGGCCTCCTGCACAGAGCCTTCCGGCGAATCGAGGTCCTGTGGCGAAACGATAAAGGCGCGCCGGCCGCCCAGCAGAACCATGTAGCTGTGAAGGATGGGGGCAGTGCTGACCTGCAGGTCGTCGGTCCCTTGCAGTACATCCTCGATAACTGCCTTGGCCCGCTGCTGTCGGCCTGCCGGCGTCTCGCCCAGCAAGGTGGCGCGGAACACGACGATGCTGCGGTTGGCGATCTTCAGCTCCACGGGGTCAGCGGCGATGCCCTCGGTTGCATCGGGGCCTGACGCAGGTTCGGCCCTGGCTGCAACCGTACAGGCCAATCCCAACACCACCAGCATCAAGCTGAGCCTTGCGCCGATCCAACGCCCCATCCCATCGCTCCTTGGAAGCAAAGCCGATCTGCTGAGAACAAACTGAATCAAGCGTAGCCAGCTTCTGGAGGTCTTGGTGACAGAAGCGGCCCCTGCCTCGGGGAAAATTCTTTGACTCGATAGCTGCCGCTGAACGGGGGCAATGGCCGAAGGAGCTCGCAAGCTGTGAGAGAAATCCATGTCCGGCATGCACAATGCCTATCCCGGACGGGTTGCCGCGCAGTTACCAGCGCAACAGCCGTGGCCCGAGCACTGCACCCAGCGCGGTCGGCAGAAGCATGCCGAGCAGGTACCAGACACCCCAGAATGGAATGCCCATCTCCGGGCAGTGCAGGCAGTACGCCAGGGTCGCCGTGGCTCCCGCCAGCAGCCCGCCGGCGCCGCCGGCAATGCGCAAGCGCGTCGGTGCGAGGCCGCGCAGTGCCCAGAACACGCCGATGAAAGTCGGCACCGAAAGCAGCGCGATGTTCAGCGGACAGGTGCGCCAGGTCTTGCCGAGGATCAGGCCAGTGCGGGCGTCGGCGGGTACTCCGGCCAGCTCCACCGCTCCGCCGATCCACACCAGCAGCACGGGTAGCGCCAGCAGCACCCAGGCCGCCCCGCCGCCCACGCCTGGCCGCGCCAGGCGGCTGCTCAGCCACAGGGCAAGCGGGGCAAGGCTGCCGGGCAGCGCGACCTTGGCCCAGAACAGCGGTGTGCGCGCCACCTCGCCGAGGTCGGGGCGCACACCGAAAATTGCCGCCATCAACAGCAGTGCGCCCAGGGCACCGGCCAGCAGCGCGATGGCGAAGCGCTTGCCCAGAGCGTGACGGTCCACTGCGCCCTCGCCTGCGCTCAACAGGTCGATCAGTTCATTGGTCTTCATCGCTTCGCAACCCTCGGATGATGTTCGCCAGGGCCTTGAGCCCGCGGTGGATGCCGACCTTCACGGCGGAACTGGAAAGCCCGGTCAGGCTGGCGGTTTCCTCTACCGACAGCCCTTCCAGCTTCACATGGACAATCGGCAGGCGCTGTTTGTCGGGCAGTTGCTGCAGCAGCTTGCCGAGGTCGCGGCTGGCCTGCGCGGGTTCGCCATTCTCGACGGCGAACAGTTCTCCCTCGTCATCCGCCAGCGGCTCGTGGAGCGCCTCCCGGCGCGCAAAGGCGCGGAAGTGGTCGGCCAGCTTGTAGCGCGCGATTGCCTGCACCCAGACGGTCAGCGGCTGCTCGGCACGGTAGGTGTGGCGGGCATTGTGGACCGCCAGCAGCACTTCCTGCAGCAGGTCTTCGACCTCGCCGGGGCGCTGGCTCAGGCGCCGGCCCAGGAAGGCCCGCAAGTGCGTGGCGAGTGCGCTGAGGAACTCGCGATAGGCCCTGCCGTCACCGTCCATGCCACGCAGCAACAGTGCCTGCAGCTGCGCCTCACGCGCGATCAACGCTTCCTGGCTGGTAGTTCGTTGCATCGACCGTCCTGGTTACACCGAAGGTGAATTCTTTCCCGGTCTCGCCCCAGCCTGCTGGCGTCCCGTTCGCCTGCGAAAAAACAGGCCTTGGTTCAATACGTTAGGGCCGCGCCAAAAAATTCTCAAAAAAATTTCGCGACGCTGTAACCGGACCGCCTCTCCCGGCGAACTACTCACCGAGCCGCCGGAAAGCCTTCCGCGGCCCCTCAACCGAACGGGAGACCGCACCATGAAAAACCTGACCCTTGCCACCGCCGCCCTCGCCCTTGCCGCCATCACCGGCACCGCCCTGGCCGACGACATGAACACCAAGGCCAGCGACGGCGCGGCCATGGAGAAGTGCTACGGCGTCGCCATGGCCGGCAAGAACGACTGCAAGGCCGGTGCCGGCACCACCTGCGCGGGCAGCGCCAAGAAGGACTACGACGGCATGCACTGGAAGAACGTTCCGGCCGGCACCTGCACCACGATCAAGACGCCCCACGGCATGGGCTCGCTGACGCCGAGCAAGGCCTGAGCCAAGGCCGCCGACCATGAACGCATTCCATCAACCGGGCGCCGGGCTGGGGCTCAAGGGCGAACACTACGCCCAGGCCTTGGCCTGCTCCGCCCTGGGTCTCTGGTTCGAAGTGCATCCGGAGAACTACATGGTCGGCGGTCCCCGCCTTGCCTGGCTGGAACGGATCGCCGAACGCCATCCGCTATCGCTGCACGGGGTTTCGCTGTCCCTGGCGGCCGATGCTGCACCTGACGAGACACATCTTCGGCATCTGCGCGCGCTGGTCGAGCGCGTGCAACCGCACTTGATTTCCGAGCACCTGGCCTGGTCGACCTGGCGCGGCCAGTACCTGCCGGACCTGCTGCCCTTCCCGCGCAGCCATGCGGCCCTGGCGCGCATCACCGAGAACATCCAGCGCACCCAGGAAGCCCTGGGCCGGCGTATCGCCATCGAGAACCCCAGCCATTATCTGCGCCTGGAGGGCCACGACTGCGACGAAATCGAATTCCTCACGGAGCTCGCGCTGCGCACCGGCTGCGGCCTGCTGCTGGACGTCAACAACGTGCATGTCAGCTCGCACAATCTCGGCTTCGATGCGAGACGCTACCTCGACCGTTTCCCGGCAGCAGCCATCCTTGAAATCCACCTGGCCGGCCACAGCCGCGACGAGGGCGGCGAACTGCTGATCGACTCCCACGATGCGCCGGTCGCCGAGCCGGTCTGGGCGCTCTACGAACACCTGATCCAGCGCATCGGCCCGAGGCCGACACTGATCGAGCGCGACGACCATCTGCCTGCTTTCGAAGAGTTGCTGGCCGAGCGCGAGATCGCTCAGGCGATCCTCAACCTGGCGGAGGTGAAACCATGAAGAGCTCGCTTGGCGCCTTCCAGGATGCCTTTGTCGACGCCATCTACCGGCGCCCTGCTCCGGCGCTGCAAGGCGTGATCACACAGGCGGCCTTCGAGGTGTATCGCAACACCGTGTTCAAGGGCTGCGTCGATGCGCTGTGCGATAACTTCCCGACCATCGAGCGCCTGGTCGGTACCGACTGGATGCGCGCGGCGGCAGCCATTCACGCCCGCGAGACGCCACCAGACGATGCCCGCCTGATCCTCTACGGTGAGAGCTTTGCCGATTTCCTCGATGCATTCGAACCTGCACGGGAACTGCCCTACCTTGGCGCCGTGGCGCGCCTGGACCGGTCATGGACGGAGGCCTTCGTCGCACCTCAGGAGGCGCGCCTCGACCTCGCCAGCCTGGCCGGCATGACCGCCTCGGATCTTGCCACCTGCCACCTGGAAACGCGTGCCTGCGTGCGCTGGCGCTGGTTTGCCGAGCAGCCGATCTACAGCATCTGGCGCTGCAACCGCGAAGCCCTGCCGATACCCGAAGAGCTGCCCTGGCAAGGCGAAGGCGCGTTACTGGTCGGCCATTCCGATGGCGTCGCCTGGCACGCGCTTGAGGTCGGCGGCTGTACCTTTCTCGACGCCTGTGCAGCAGGAGACAACCTGGATCAGGCATCGACCCAGGCACTTCAGGCGCAACCGGATCTCGACTTCCACGACCTGTTCGGCCGCCTGCTCGGCGCCGGGGTTTTCCGTCCCATCGCCCTCGCGTGAGGAGACCATCATGGACATCGCCCGCACTACCCTGCCCCGCACCGGCCTGCGCCAACGCTGGAACCGCATGGCCGACTTCCTGCAGCACCTGCTCGGCGCCACCTTTCTCTGCCTGGTGGCGCGCTGGGGAATCGCCGCGACCTTCTTCCTCTCCGGGCGCACCAAGGTCGAAGGGCTCCTGACCATCACCCCGAGCACCTACGAGCTGTTTCGCACCGAGTACATGCTGCCGCTGGTGCCGCCGCAGATCGCCGCCCACCTGGCGACCTACGCCGAGCACCTCTTCCCGCTGCTGCTGGTGCTGGGCCTGTTCACCCGCCTTTCGGCCCTGGCGCTGCTGGGGATGACCACGGTGATCGAGGTGTTCGTCTATCCGGACGCCTGGCCCACCCACCTGGTCTGGGCGGGCCTGCTGCTGTGGCTGATCGGGCGCGGTGCCGGCAGTTGGTCGCTGGATCGCGCGCTGGGCATTCGCTGACGGGCCGCCCACTTGAGCTGGGCGGGCCCGCCACGATCTTCGGGGGTCCTGCTGCTCTGGCGGCACTCAGGCAGCGATGATCCACTCCGCGGCCCGCTCCGCGATCATGATCGACGGGGCGTTGGTGTTGCCGCCAACCAGCGTGGGCATGATCGAGGCATCGACGACCCGCAAGCCTTCGATGCCGTGCACACGCAGTTGCCCGTCCACGACCGCCATCTCGTCGCTGCCCATCTTGCAGGTGCCAACCGGGTGGTAGACGGTATCGGTGCGCTTGCGCAGCAGTTCGATCAGTTGCTCGTCGCTGGAGAGGTTCTGGCTGTACAGGTCCTTCAGGCCGTACCTGGCCAGCGGTGCCTGGCCGACGATGTCCTGCACCATGCGGTATCCCTTCAGCAGCGTGCTGACGTCGTCGTCATGGCCGAGGAAATTGGGGTCGATGCGCGGCGCGGCGAAAGGGTCGGCCGAGTGCAGACCGACGCTGCCGATGCTTTTCGGCCGCAGCACGCAGACATGGCAGCTGAAGCCATGTCCCCAGTGCAGCTTGCGACCGTGGTCGTCGATCGGGCCGATCACCGCATGCAGCTGGATATCCGGGCGGGCCAGGTCCGCGGATGTTTTCAGGAAGCCACCGCTCTCGGCACAGTTGCTCGCGAAGGGACCGGTACGCTGGCGGGTGTAATCGAAGAAGGCCTTGCCCATGCGCACCGTGCCCCTGGCGGAGATGCCCAGCAGGGTGGTGTCATGGCTCTTGTAGCAGGCGACGAAGTCCGGGTGGTCCTGGAGGTTTTCCCCCACGCCCGGAAGCTCGTGCTGCAGCGCAATACCGTGGGGTTTCAGTTCGGCCTCCGCACCAATGCCTGAAAGCATCAGCAGTTGCGGACTGCCAAAGGCCCCTGCGCTCAGCAGTACTTCCCTGCGTGCCCTGATTTCCAGGCGCTCGCCCTTGACCGACACCTGCATGCCCACGGCGCGCTTGCCTTGCAGCAGGATGCGCTGGGCCTGGGCTCCGGTAATGACCGAGAGGTTACCGCGAAGCTCGCGGATGGGCTTGAGGAAGGCCGAAGCGGTGCTCCAGCGCCGGCCCTCGCGGATGGTCACGTCGTAGTGCCCTACCCCTTCCTGCTCGGCACCGTTGAAGTCGGCATTGCGAGAGTGCCCGGCCTGCTGGGCCGCATCGAGGAAGGCATTGGTGACCGCGTGCGGCTGCACGCGACCCACATACAGCTCACCATCGCCACCGTGGTAGTCACAGCCCCCCAGATGATGGCCTTCGCTCTTGCGGAAGTACGGCAGCACGTCGTCATAGCCCCAGCCCGCGTTGCCCAGGGCCTGCCAGTCGTCGTAATCGCTGCGATGCCCGCGAATGTAGATCATGCCGTTGATCGAGCTGCTGCCGCCCAGGGTCTTGCCGCGCGGCTGGTAGCCAACACGGCCGCCCAGGCCGGGTTGCGGGACCGTCTGCAACGCCCAGTTGACGTGGCGTGTCGGCAGAATGGCGGCTACGCCGATCGGCGTGTGGATCAGTGGCGAGGTGTCTTCGGAACCCGCCTCCAGCAGGCACACCCGTACCGAAGGGTCGGCACTCAGACGATTGGCCAGTACGCAGCCGGCCGAGCCGGCACCAACGATGATGTAGTCGAATTCCATACTTGTTCTTCTCGGTTCGCGGGCGATACGCACCGAGCAGCATGTCTCGGCGCAGACCGCTGGAATTCTTCGCCGCCGAGGCGCACATTAATTGACTTTCAACGACTTGTTTTTGACTTTCGACGACTGTGACCGCCCTCATCCGCACGACCTCGTTCATCGGCTTTCCGCAACTGATCGCTCAGTTGGGCGGGGATTGCGAGCACTTGCTGCACCGCTTCCAGATAGCCCCCGCCGCACTCGAAGACGACGAGGCACGGGTACCGCTGCGCGCCCTGGTGGGCGTGCTCGAATGTGCCGCCAACGAACTGGACTGCCCCGACCTGGGCCTGCGAATGGCCGAGTACCAGGACCTCCAGGTGCTCGGGCCGGTGGCGCTGATCGCGCGGAATTCGGCCACGGTAGGCCAGGCGCTGGAGGAAATCTCGCGGTTCATCGGCTATCACAGTCCCGGCATCGATGTGCAGCTCGACCGCAGTGATCGTCAGGCGCCGCGGCTGCTGATCGAGATTCGCCTGCCCGGCCCCACGCGCCTGAGGCAGATGCAGGAGCTGGCACTGGGGGTTGGCCACAACACCCTGAAGCTTCTGTGCGGCAGCCAGTTCAGCGCTCGCTCCGTGCTGCTCAGCGGAGCCGGCGCACTGCCCCCCGCCCGCTACAAGCGCTACTTCAGGAGCCCGGCCTACTTCAACCAGGACTGCAATGCCCTGGTCCTGAGCAATGAGCAACTGGGCATGCGCATCGAACAACAGGACCCGCAGCTGCACCGGGTGATGCTGGACTACCTGCGGCCCTTCGATGCCCAGGCCGCCGCCGGCCTGGTACATCAGGTGGAGAACCTGATCCTGCGGACGCTGCCCACCCAGCGCTGCCGGATCGGCCTGATCGCCGAGCAACTCGGCCTGCATGAGCGGGTGCTGCAACGTCGCCTGGCGGAGCTGGGCACGGGATTCGAGCAGGTGCTCGAACAGGCTCGACGTTCCTGCGCGCAACGCTACCTTGCCGAGCGCCACATGCCGATGTCCCAGGTCGCGGGCTTGTTGGGCTACAGCGAACAGAGCGTGTTCAACCGAGCCTGTCGCCGCTGGTTCGATGACACGCCGCGCGCGATCCGGCGACAACTGCTCGACGGCAGCGCCGCAATTGACCCCGAAGATCCGCCCTACCGCTAGCGTAGCTGGAGGCTACCGCACCAGCCCCAGTTCCTTGGCCCGGACAATGGCCTGCGTACGCCGCGCCACTCCCAGTTTCACGTTGATCTTCTGCGCATGGCTCTTCACGGTGTGCAGTGAAATGAACAGCTGCTCGGCGATGTCCTGGTTGGACAACCCCTGGGCAATCATCTTCAGCACCGAGAGCTCACGCGGGCTGAGCAACACTGCGGCGGCCTGCTGGTCCTTCGGCCTGAGCGAGTCCTTGCCCCAGCGAATCAGGCCGGGATTGCGCAGGCTGCAGTGATACTCGGCGCTGAGCATGCCAGTCTGCCGGGACAGTGCCATCGCATCGAGCAACGCCCGCTGCGCGCCGCCCTGCTGCCCCTTGGCATAGAGTGCTTCGGCCATGCCGAACCACAACTCTATGGCAAGACTGCGACGCTCCTGCCGCAGGGCCGCCTTGAGCATGTCCTCGAAGGCATCGCTGACCTCTTCACCCATCGCCTGCCGTGCATGCAGCAGCGCCACGTGCAGATGCTGGACCAGTTCGGGATTGCCGTACGGTGGCCTGCAGCACTCTGCACCGCTGTACTGCCGCAGTCCCTCCTCCAGTGCGCTACGAGCGCGGCCGGCATTGCCTTCCTGAATCCACAGCCGGGCGTAACCGAGCAGCAGGAGGTTCTGGTACAGCGGCTCGGTGATGTTGCGGAACTGCAGCAGGCGCTCTGCATCGGCCAGACGCTGGTGAGCCTGGCCGAGCGACTTCTGCATTGCATCGAGCTCGGCCAGGCCGATGTAGCCCCAGGAGGCCGCCGGGTCTTCGCAGTCCAGGCATTCCTGCAACCCGGCTTCATAATGTCCGCGGGCAACGGCGTAGTCGCCGCGCCGCGCCAGCAAGGCACCCAGGCGCAGTCGTGTCCGGCCGCGCAGGGGGTTGGCCTCGCCCTTGCCTTCAACGCACAACTCCCGGTGCAACTGCTCGGTCAGGTGCAGCGCCTGAGCGAGTTCGCCGCGCATTTCCAGCAACTGCACCTGCTGCAGCAGCAATACTGCTTCGAGCATGCGGCTCCCATGGCGGCGCGCCATCTTGATGGCATCGCGGTGAAACTGCTCGGCCGTCTCCATTCGCCCGTCGACGATTTCCACTTCGATCAGCGCGGTGAGCACGATCACGTGCTGCGCCCAGGCAGATTCCGGCAGGTTCTCCAGCGCTTCGCGCATGTGCCGTGCATCGGCCTTGCCCCGGTGGTATTCGAGCTTGCCGGTCAGCGCCTGGCATTGTGCGAGCAGCTCGCGCTGACGCTGTGCCGTCGGCTGCGGCAGGAAGCGTTGCAGCTGCGCTGCGCAGACTTCCGCCTCGTCGAGGCGGCCGCTGATGAGCAGCGCCCAGGAGTTCAGGATCAGCAGGCGCGGCGTACTGGAGATCAGCTCACCAGGCAGCAGGTTGCGCCATCGGAGCACTCGGGCCATCTGGCTGCCGTGCAGCAGTCGGTCGCGGGTGAAGTGCTGCAACAGGCTGGCGGCAATCTCGGGCTGCTCCGCGAGCAGCGCGTAATCGATTGCCTGGCGAACCTGCTCGCGCCCGGCGGACCACTGGCAGGCATGGCGGTACAACGCACGCTTCAGGCCCTGGGCAACTTCCGTCGCCAGAATGCTACCCACCGCCGGACGAACACGATGCAATCCCAGGTCCGCATCGAGCGTCTCGATGAACACACCCGCGTCGAGCAGTTGCTGAAGCAGCTGCTTGCCTTCGCCTGCGCCCAGTACGTGATCGCACAGGGAATCGTCGAAGTCCTGCAGGCAGGACAGCTTGCACAACGCATCCCGCAACTCCGCCGAAAGCTCCGCCAGCACTTCCTGTTCCAGGTAGCGTCTCACCAGCGCGTTGCCCTGCATCGCTTCCGGCAACTGCCCGGGGTCTCGGCCATGCAGGCGCAGACGGATGCCGGCGAACCAGCCATCGGTCTGCATCATCAGGGTCTGCACGCTGGTAACCGGCACCTCGCCATACAGGCTGCCCAAAAGCTCGCTCAATTCGGTGGCCGTCATGGCCAGGTCTTCTGCGCCGAGCTCCAGCAGTTCGCCGTCGAGCAACAGGCGCTCCAGCTTGCAGGCAGGCCTGCGACGACTGGCGATCCACCAGGACACCGTCGGCGCCGACGCTCGCAGCAGGAGCTCGAGGAGACGGTCGATGCGCTCGTCTGCCGCTCGCGGCAGGTCATCGAGCATGATCCACAGCGCACCTTCGCGCTGCGCCAGGCAGTTGAGCACCGAGATGGGATCGCTGTCGACGAGCTCCAGCGCCGAAGCGAGCAGGCGCAGCAAGGCCACGTCATCCAGCACCAGGCCTTTCAGGTCGAGCCACAGCACCTGGGTCTGTTCGGGACGGGCCAGGGCGCACTCGCGCAGCAGCACGCTCTTGCCGCTTCCCGCCGGGGCGCAGATCAGCCGCAGCCGGCAGCGCGCAGCGAGCAAGGTCTTGCTGAGTCGGGGGCGCGGCAGAAAGCCGGTAGGCAACGAGGGAACGCGGCACGGGTCTGAATAGATGTTCGCCGTGGGCATGGCGTTACTCGCTGATACAAAGTTCGCCATGGTACGGCTTGCCCTTGAGGCTGTATTGGGCTTGCCGACGATCAGGCATAAAAAAGGGCGGCTGTTCGGCCGCCCAACACGGAGTTGCTCGGTGAACTGATGACGTCAGCGAACGCCCGTCTGGCGCAATGCTGCCGGGGTGTAGTCCGCGGCAAGCGCCTTGGCGCCGAACACTATGCTCTGCTTCTCTTCGTTCTTCAGGCCCATGACCGAGTAGCGGCCAGAGATGACATCGTAGAGAGTCTCGGCGGTGTAGCCCGGCACTTTCTGGTTGTAATACTGCTGCGCGTGGCCCTCACCGACACGCCACAGCTGGCCACGGCCGTCATAGTGGTCGACCTCGGCCAGCTGCCAGGTGTCCTCGTCGAAGAACATGTGGCGCTTGGCGTAGATGTGCCGCTCACCGTCCTTCAGCGTACCCACCACTTCCCAGACCCGGTGCAGCTCGTAGCGGGTCAGGTCCTGGTTGATGTGCCCCGGCTTGATGATGTCGTCGTACTTGAGCGACGGCGAGTCGAGCTTGTAGCTGTTGTAGGGGATGTACAGCTCCTTCTTGCCGACCAGCTTCCAGTCGTAGCGATCGGGCGAGCCGTTGTACATGTCGTAGTTGTCGGAGGTAGCCAGGCCGTCGGCAGCGGTTGCCGGGCCGTCGTAGGCAACTTGCGGAGCACGCCGAACGCGGCGCTGACCGGCGTTGTAGAGCCACGCCTGGCGCGGTTCCTTCACCTGGTCGATGGTCTCGTGCACCAGCAGCACGTTGCCCGCCAGACGCGCCGGCGCGGTCACCCGCTGGATGAAGTAGAAGAGGATGTTGTCGCCCTTGGCCTTGTCGAAATCCGGCAGGTTGGCGGGATAGGACACTTCATCCTCGAAGTGCACCATCGAGAAGGAGCCATCCACCTGCGGCTGCACGCGGGTGATGTAGCGATGGATGTTACCGCCGCGGTAACGTGTTTCGTGGTTCCACACCAGCTCCACGCCGGTCTTCGGGATCGGGAAGGCGTAGTAGTGGCTGTCGAAGTTCTGCAGGCCGTTACCGCCCCCGACCAGCTCGGTGTGCTGGGCACTGGTCCGGATCGCGGCGTAGATGTCATCGGGCAGCGCCGCGGTGCGGTGCGTCGGGTATACCGGGATCCTGTAGCTGTCCGGATAGCGCTTGAACATCGCCATCTGGCCTTCGGTGAGCTTGCCCTTGTACTGCTCGGCGTTGGCCGCCGTGATGACGAACAGCGGCTTCTCGCTGGCGAACGGGTCGGCCAGGAAGCCTTTGCCGTCGACCGCCCCGGCATTCACCGGCAGGCCGCCGGTCCAGGCCGGAATGCTGCCGTCGGCGTTGCCGGCCTTTTCGGCGCCCATGGGCGTCAGGGTTCCACCCAGCTGCGCCACTTCGGCCGCCGGGGCGGCAGCCATCACGCTGCTGGCCAGTAGCGAGAGGGCCAGAACGCCGGATTTCAACAGTGTTTTCTGAGTCTGCATGGCAGGGTCCCCTGGGTTAGAAGTTCACGCCGAAGCTGAGCGCGACGAAGTCCCTGTCGACCGACGTGTTGTAGTCGCCGCCAAAGAAGTCGGTGTAGGAAAGGCTGGTGGTGTAGGTGTTGGCGTAGTCCGCATCGAGGCCGAAGCTGACGGCCTTGCTGCCTTCGTTGAACAGGCCGTTGGGGCCGTAGCCGTGGACGTCGTGCGACCAACTGATGTTCGGCCGCAGGTTCACCCCGGCGAAGACGCTGTTGTAGTCCCAGATCGCGCGGGCGCGGTAACCCCAGGAGGTGGCGGTGACGTAGCCGTCATCGGTGCAGTTGGTGGTCAGGTTGGTGTAGTCGTTGTTGCCCACCGCGCCAGCGATGGTGGTCTGGTTGAGCGCGCGGCAGGTGTTGACCGAACCGGTGGCGGGCAGCGGTCCCGGCCCGTAGACCGGGTCGCGGCCGTAACGCGCCTCGCTGGTCGAGTCGAGCCCACCGACATGCACCACACCCACCTCGCCCACCAGGGTCAGGCGCTCGGCGCCCATGACCTGATCGAAGAAGTGCGTCAGGGTGGTCTGGAACTGGGTGATTTCCTTGCGGCGATAGCCGTGCAGGTCGCCTCCCGGAGTGGCCTGCAGTACCGAGGCATTGCCGTAGGCGGCATAGGCCACCGGGTTGATGGCAGCCAGTGGCCCGACGCCGGAGAACAGCAGGTCCGTCGTGTTCAGCTGGACGGGCGCATTGGGCCGGTAGCTGATCTCGCCGCTCCAGGCGGTTCCGGTGGGCAGCGTGGTCGAGAAGCTCAGGCCGTACAGGTGGATATCTTCCGGATACTCCATGAAGTAACTGGAGTTCCCCGCCACCACCAGGGGGGCCGCTGCACCGGTGCGGCCAGCCACGTTGTAGAGGCTTTGCGAAGGTGCGGTCACGCTGAGGAACGGCGCACGGCTGTGGTAGTTCATGAAGTACGCGCCGAACTCGGTGTTCAGCGGGTCGAACATGTAGCGCAGCGCCAGGCCCCACTGGCCGCCGTCACGGGCATCGCGGTCGCCACTGCGGCGCACCAGGGTGCCTTCGCCGTTCTGGTCGATGTCCATGGTGGTTCCAGGCAGCGCGGCGTTGATGGCATTGCCGGCGGCGAGGTTGTTGGTCAGCAGGCGCAGGTTGCTGCTGCAGCCGTCGGCCACCACGTCCGCCTGGGAGAAGAAGGTGCCGCAGTTGTCGACGACCGTCTGGTCCCACTCCAGCTGGTAGAAGGCTTCTGCCGAGAGGCTGTCGGTCAGGCTCTGCGACACGTAGAACATGTTCACCGGGATCAGGCCTTCCTTGATCTCGGCGCCGGGGCGGCGGAAGGCGGCAACGTCGATCGGGTTGATCGAGTTGATGCTGTTGAGGATGAAGGTGCTCTCCCCCCAGCTCACCACCTGCTTGCCCAGACGGACCGAGCCCGGCTGATCGGCAATGGTGTAGTTGTGGTAGACGAAGGCATCGAGCATCTGCGCGCCAGCGGACTTCGCGCCCTCCTTGCGACCGCTGTCGTCGATGTCCTTGAACGGCCGGCTTTCATCCTTGAGTTCGAAGTCGTACCAGTACTTGCCGCGCAGGAACACGCCGGTGTCTTCGTACTTCAGCTCGAGGTCGTGGATGCCCTTGAAGATCTTCGAGAAGGTCTTGCCCTTCTTGAAGTTCAGGTGCCCGTCATCGGTGGTCTGCGACAGGCCCTTGCCGCCGTTGTTGACGCCGATGAGGTCCGGATCACCACCGCGTAGCGCCCAGCTGGCCCCCACGGACAGGGACGAGTCGAAGGTTCCCTCGACTTCACCGATATTGAACGTGACGGCCTGGGCCTGTGCGGCACAGCCCAGTGCAACGGCTAGCGCCAGTGCGTTGGGGGCGAATCCGGCGCGCGCTTTTGTTGTTGTCATGCGGCTTTCCCGTGGTTGGTGTTGGCCCGGGAAAACTAATCAGTACGAGAGAACGACGTAAGCGACGAAGTAGGGATTCAGAAACTCATACTTAGGTATGAGCGCAGCCGATCGCATTGCCCGCTGGCGACAGCAATTGCCGAATCTGGCCACCGGGAATAGAGCGGCAGAGCCCCTCGCCCAAGCTTTCGCCTGGCATATGCCCTGTCGTGAAATGCTCTTTGCTTCGACTGACTGGCGGGCAGATCCGCCGGGTGCTTGCTCACCGCGCGTCTAAGCTCTTGCGACACAAGGGGCCCGGGGCGATCCCATGGAGTCGGGCCGCAAAGCCAGGGAGACTGCGCATGTTCAGATTCATCAAGACCACCATTGCCGGCGGTCTGCTCTTCATTCTTCCGCTGGTACTGCTGTTCATCCTCATCGAGAAGGCCATCCATCTGCTCAGTGGCCCGCTGCAGAAGGTGCTGCCGATCTTCGCGGGCTTTTCTGTCGCGGGAGCCACCTCCGTCACCGTGGCGGCCATCTTCGTGCTGCTGCTCTTCTGCTTCCTGGCGGGTCTGCTGGCCAGGACTGCAGCAGCTTCCAGCGCACTACGGGCGCTGGAAGACCGGCTGCTCGGCAATCTGCCGGGCTACCAGCTGCTCAAGGACGCGACAGCCCGATTCACCGGCATGGAGAACATCGAAGGCGCCCGCGTCGTGATGGTCATCCAGGACAGCGGCTACCGATTCGGCCTGTGCCTGGAAAGCCGGGAAGACTGGCTGCTGGTCTACATGCCTGACGGTGGCCCCGCAGGCGGCACCGCTGGCGAGGTGCAGACACTGACCAGCGATGCCGTGGTGATGACCGATATCCCCTGGCTTTCGCTGCTGGCCTGCCTTCGCCGGGGCGGACGCGGTGCGCTGGAGCTGGCCGCTCCCTACCTGGACGGGAAAGCCCCGGCCGGCACTGACTGAGACTTTCCCGCAGCCGCTCTCGATGGGCCCCGCCAATGGCGGCGGAGCCCACCACAGGCCTCAGCGCACTACATGCAGGTAGTGCAGATGCCGCTCGTACTGATCCAGGATGTCGGCAATCACGTCGTCACGGCTCCAGCCCATGATGTCGTAATCCTGGCCACCTTCGCGCAGATGCACCTCGGCGCGGAAGTACTTGCGGGCTTCACCGCCATCGCTGTCGTCGAGCACCATGAAGCTCGGACTGGTAAAGGCCCGCGGGCGAACCTCATAGCGGAAGTGCGCCTCGCCCGAAGGCGAGAGGTCGAGGCTGACACGGCCATCGTCCAGTTCCACCACCGAGACCTCCTGCCCCTGCTTGCGCAGCTCTGCTGCCACCTCCTCGCAGGCCGGGCGGACCACCTCGCTGATGAAGCGGGTGACGTGGGCGCGGCGTGGCTTCATGGCGATGTTGCGCAGGCGGCGCTGCCAGCCGCCTTCGTGATGGGGGGCATGGCGCGGTGCAGGCAACGCCTGGTTGCGCAGGCCGCGCCGCGTGGCGTCCAGGTGCAGCGCGCGGAACAAGCCCCAGATCGACGCCAGCAGGATGATCGAGAAAGGCAGCGCACTGGCGATGGTCGCCGTCTGCAATGCCTTGAGCCCGTTAGCCAGCAGCAGCGCCACGGCGACCACACCGATGCTCACCGACCAGAAGATACGTTGCCACAGTGGCGAATGGGCATGCCCGGAAGAGGCCAGCATATCCACCACCAGTGCGCCGGAATCGGCGGATGTCACGAAGAACACCACCACCATCAGCACCGCCACCATGGACACCACACTCGACAGCGGGAAGTGCTCCAGGAAGGCGAACAACGCCAGCGAGCTGTCCTGATCGACGATTGTCGCCAGGTCGCGCACCCCCTCGTTGAGGATCATGTGGATGGCCGAATCACCGAACACCGTCATCCACAGCAGGGTGAACCCGGCCGGCACGAAGAGCACGCCGCAAACGAACTCGCGGATCGTCCTGCCGCGCGAGATGCGCGCGATGAACAGCCCCACGAAGGGCGACCAGGACAGCCACCAGCCCCAGTAGAGCAGCGTCCAGCCGCCGATCCAGTCGGTCGGTTGATAGGCGTAGAGATTGAAGGTCTTGTTGACGATGTCCGACAGGTAGGCGCCGGTGTTCTGCACATAGGTCTGCAACAGGAAGACGGTCGGACCGAGCAGCAGCACGAAGAGCATGAGGATCACGGCCAGCGCCAGGTTCAGCTCGGAAAGGATGCGGATGCCCTTGTCCAGGCCGCTGGCGACCGAAAGCGTGGCCAGGCCGCAGGTCACCGTGATGAGGATGATCTGCACCGTGGGATTCACCGGCAGGCCGAACAGGTGGTGGAAACCACTGTTGATCTGCAGCACGCCGTAGCCCAGGGAAGTGGCGACGCCGAATACGGTACCGATGATGGCGAAGACATCCACTGCGTGGCCGATGGGCCCGTAGATGCGCTCGCCGATCAGCGGATAGAGCGCCGAACGCAGGGTCAGCGGCAGGCCCTTGCGGAAGCTGAAATACGCCAGGATCAGGCCGACGATGGCGTAGATTGCCCAAGCGTGCAGGCCCCAGTGGAAGAAGGTGATCTTCATTGCCTCGCGGGCGGCAGCGACGGTGCCCGCCTCGCCCACCGGCGGGCTGGTGAAGTGCATGATCGGCTCGGCTACGCCGAAGAACATCAGGCCGATGCCCATGCCGGCGGAAAACAGCATGGCGAACCAGCTGCTGCTGCGGTACTCCGGCTCGCTGTGATCGGGGCCGAGCTTGATGTCACCGTAGCGGCTGATGGCGAGGAACACCACGCTGATCAGGATCAGCGCGACGGCGAGGATGTAGAACCAGCTGGCATTGCCGAAGATCCAGCGCTGCACGCTGTCGAACTGCGTCTGGGCCTCGGCCTGGAAGACCACGGCGTACAGCACGAGCAGGAAGATCAGTGCGGCGCTGGTGTAGAAAACCGGTGGATTGAGGGTGCTGCGGGGGCGGGACGAAGTCTCCATCAAGTGTTATCTCCTGTAACGCGTCAGCCTGTGCCAGAAGCGGGCGCAAGCGCTGCCAAGGGTACCCTTTTTCGGTATCGAATTTTCTCGATGGGGCAGCACTGCCCTTCCCCGCCGCCGCTCAGGGGCAGGCGCTCGCGCCCCCTGCACTGGCCCGCGCCACCTGCTCCGCCAGCTTGCGCAGGTTGCTCTGATGCGCGCTCACCAGGCTGTCCACGCTATTCTCCGCAGGGCTCTGCAGGCTGCTGTGGCAAGTCAGGGATTTCTCGCTGCCGTGCTTGCGCAAGCGCCATTGAGCCTCCAGCAGTGAATACTGCCCCGGCACCGAATCGAATCGCTGGACCTCCACTCGCAACAGCGACGCGCCGGGCGCAGGCGCACCGAGCTGGTCCTGCAGGGCGTTGCCGAACTCGTCGACCAGATTCGCGCCCCACCACTCGGTCTCGAGGATCACCAGGCCGCTGCCGCCCTGGCGAACCACCATCTGCGAGCGATCCACCTGCGGCGGCAGCAGCACGCGCTCGACGCGCACCTGGCCGCTGGCGGGGCTGCCGGGCTGGGCCGGCAGCAGCGTGTGATAGTGCACCGGCGCGCTGCTGCAGCCCCCCAGCAGCGCGAACAGTCCCGCCAATGGCAGCAGGGATGACTTCGGCATCGGCTTTCTCTCCTGTGTACGGTGCTTGCTCATGGCTGCAGGTTGTCCGCATCCGCACCCTTGGGTTTGCCACGGATGAGCGATTCGGGGTGACGTCCGAGGTAGTCGGAGAGATCGCGCAGCGAGCGTGACATGCGATCCAGCTCATTCAGGGTATCGCTGAGTTTCTCCCGCTGCGGCGAGTTCTCGCCCAGCGCCGAGTTGGCCGTGGCCAGGGTCGAACGCACCTCGGCCAGGGTGCTGGTCACCGCGGGCAAGGTCTGGGTATTGAACTGCTTGAGGCTGCCCTGCAGCTCGCGCAGGTTGCCATCGAGATTGTTGGCGATGCTCTCCAGCGGCAGCTTGCGGATACGCTCCACCACTGCCTGCAACTGCTCCTGGAGTTTTTCCAGGCTGCTGGGAACCGTGGGGATCAGCAGCGGCCGGGCAGTGCCATCGAAGGCCACGGGCTTGGCATCGGGATAGAAGTCCAGGGAAATGTACAGCTGGCCGGTCAGCAGGTTGCCGCTGCGCGCCTGGGCACGCATACCGTGCTCGACGAAGCTGCTGATCACACGGGTGACCCCGGCCTCATCCCCGGTCGTGCTGTTGAACGCCCGGACCATCTTCTGGTGCACCGGGCCCAGTCGCTGCGGGTAGATCACCGCATCGACCAGCACCGGGAAGCTTTGCTGCTTCTCGTCGTAGTCCAGCTGGATGCCCGTGACCTTGCCGAACTCGACGCCCATGAACTCGACTGGCGCGCCCACGCTGAGCCCGCGCATCGACTGGTCGAAACGCAGGCGCAGGTACTGGGCGATACCCGACGGCGGCGCCAGGGCGCCCTCGCGGTCGGCGTACAGGTCGAAGACCTGGTTGTCGTTGGCAGCCGCCACGTCGGTGCTTCCCTCCGGCGTGCCGAAGGCCAGCCCACCCACCAGCAGTGCCGAGAGCGACTCGGTATTGACCTTCAGGCCGTTGGCGCCTACATCGACGTCCACGCCGCTGGCGTTCCAGAAACGGGAGTTCTGGGTGACGAAGGCGTCGTTCGGCGCCTCGACGAAAATGCCCAGGTCCACGCCCTTGCCATCGCTGCGCAAGGCATAGGAGGTCACCTGCCCCACCGGAATCTTGCGGTAATAGATCGGCGAGCCGATATCCAGCGAACCGAGGTCTTCAGCGCGCAATACGAAGCTCTTGCCCTTCTCGCCATAGGTGATGGGCGGAGGAGCCTCCAGCCCGGTGAAGCGCTTCTGCGGCGCCCGCGACTCCCCGGCATCCGCGCCAATGAAGTTGCCCGACAGCAGTGTGTCCACACCGGTAACGCCACCGGCACCGATACGTGGGCGCACCACCCAGAACTTGGCGCCCTGGGTGGCAAAGGATTCCGCTTCCTTGTTGAGCTTCACCGTGGCGTTGACGCTGTTCTTGTCGTTGGCCAGCTCCACCGCCTCGACCTCCCCGATGACCACGCTGCGGTACTTGACCTGGGTCTTGTGCGCGACCAGGCCTTCGCCGGTCCTGAACGAGATTTCGATGGTCGGCCCCTGCTCCATCCAGTTGCGCACGATCAGCGAGGCGCCCACCAGCAGCGCGACTATCGGCACAATCCAGACCATCGACACGTTCCAGCGCCGCGTGCGCACCGGCGCGGCCCCCGGCGTGCCTGGCTTAAGGGTGTCCTGCTGCATCGATAGGGTCTCCGTCGTCCCAGATAAGCCGTGGATCGAAACTCATGGCGGAAAGCATGGTGAAGACAACCACCAGGCCGAAGAAAAGAATGCCCGCTCGCGGCTCGATGGTGCCCAGTTCGCGCATCTGCACCAGGGCGGCCACCAGCGCGACGACCAGCACGTCGAGCATCGACCAGTAGCCGATCAGTTCGACCAGGCGATACAGCTGGGAGCGCTGGCGTTGCGCCCAGCTGCTGCGTCGCTGCACGGTCAGCAGCAACATGCCCATGGCCAGGAACTTGACCGCCGGCACGCCGATACTGGCGATGAAGATGATCAGGGCGATATCCCACGCCCCGCTTTCCCAGAACTCGAGCACGCCGCCGCCGATGGTGCTGTCGATGCCCTGGCCGAGCATCTCGGTATGCATCACCGGCAGCAGGTTGGCGGGGATGTAGAAGATCAGGGCGGCGATGAGAAACGCCCAGGCGCGCGTAACGGCCTCGCCCTTGCGCACATGCAGCGGCGCACCGCAGCGCCCGCAGTGATGGCCGTGCTCACGGACATCGCAGGCCAGTCCGCAACCATGGCAGAGGCACAGGTTGAGTTCGGTCGCCAGGGGGGGACGGCTCATACGCGCTCCCAGAGTTCGCGGATATCCTTCCCGGCGATATAGAGGATCAGTACGCTGAGCGCCGCCATGGCCAGCAGCCCGATGCCGGGGATCACGTCGAGCAGGCCGGCCAGCTTGATCACCGCGACCATGGTTCCCAACAGGCAGACCTCCAGCATGCTCCACGGGCGCAGGGCCTCCAGCCAGCGCATGCTGAAGGCGAAAGCCGGCGCCCGGCGCCCGGACTGGGCGAACGCCAGCACCCAGATGAGCAGTGTTATCTGCAGCACCGGGGCGAGGATGATCGCCAGCGCCACGACCAGCGCGATGAGGGTGATGCTGCCGCTGCTGAGGATCATCACCGAATCCCACAGCGTCGCGGAGTTGCTCAGCCCCTGCATGCTGATGGTCATCACCGGGTAGCTGTGGGCGAACGCCAGCAGGATGGCGCCGGTAATGGCCAGGGCCAGTCGCTGCTGAATCGTCAGCGCATTGTGCCGGTGAAGGACTCCGCCACAGCGCTCGCACAGGGCACGCTGATGGCGCTGGAGCGGCTCACGCCGGTACACCGCATCGCAGTATTCGCAAATGATCAGATCGCTGGAGGTCGACATGCGGACTCTCGGCTTGCCGTGTACGCGCTACTGCCCCCGATTCGCGCCACGCTTATGTCGGGGAAGACTAGTCGAATAATCGCCGGGGGCCGCTTGAAGAGTGCCGGACCAAATGGTCAGCGGGCCTGCTCACGGTTTCCTCGGGGCCAGCCATACTGAGTCCAGCCCCGGCTTTTCAACTGCAGCCCATTACGAGAGGGAGATTCGTCGATGGTCGACTTCGTGTTGCATGCATTGCGCGCCAACCCTGAGATAGCGGTCTTCCTGGCCATCGCGCTGGGCGTGCTCCTGGGCCGCGTACGCATCGGCGAATTTCACCTGGGATCGGTGGCTGGCGCTCTGCTGATGGGCTTGCTGATCGGTCAGATCGGCCTGGAAGTGCCGCACGTGCTGAAGTCGGTATTCTTCGCGCTGTTCATCTACGCCGTGGGCTTCAAGAGCGGGCCGGAGTTCTTCGGCAGCCTCAACCGCGGCACGGTCAAACTGGTCGTGCTGTCCGTCGTCCTGTGCGCCACCGCACTGGCCACCATCCTGGTCATGAACCGAATCTTCCAGTTCGACGCGGGTTTTACCGCCGGGCTGGGAGCCGGCGCGTTGACCGACACGGCCATCATGGGGACCGCCAGCAGCGCGATAGCACAACTGGCCATCGATGAAGCGGCGAAATCCCAGCTCAACAGCCACATGGCGGTCGCTTACGCCATTACCTACGTGTTCGGCACCATCGGGCTGGTGGTCTTCGTCGGCAGCATCGCCCCCAGGCTGCTGCGGGTCGACCTGAAGGAGTCGGCGAGGGAGCTGGAGCGTCAACTGGGCATCGAACGGGAAGAGAACGCCATCAGCATTCCCTACACCCGCATCGTCGTGCGCGCCCACTGCCTGAGCGTGCCCGCCGCCGTTGGCCAGCGCATCCAGGACATCGAAGCGCTTCACGCGTCGCTGAGTATCGAGCGGGTCATTCGCAACGGGCAGATTCTGGAGCGCTCAGCGGACCTGAAGCTCAGCGCCGGCGACATACTCGCGGTCTATGCCTTGCGCGAGGCCGTGCCCGAGCTGAGCCAATGGATAGGCCCGGAAATCGACAACCCGGAAAGCATGTCGTTTCCCACCCGCGATGCCGACATCGTGCTCACCTCCCGCAAGCTGGCCGGCAAGACCATTCACCAGATCAAGGCCATGCTGATCGGCGCCGAGCGCATGGGCTGCTATATCCGCACCATCACCCGCCAGGGGCTGGAGCTGCCACTGCTGCCCGAAACGGTGCTGCACCGGGGCGATGTCATTACGCTGGTGGGCCGTACCGCGAGTGTCGAGGCCCTGGCCGAGCAGATCGGTCGCATCCGCACAAGCAACTACAAGAGCGACATTGCCATCCATGCCCTGGGGATGGTGATCGGTTCCCTGGTCGGCATGCTCTCGACGCATATCGGCATGATTCCCGTGGAGCTGGGCATCGGCGGCGGCGTGCTGCTGGCGGGGCTGCTGATCGGCTGGTTCAACTCGCGTCATCCCGAGCTCGGTGCGCTGCCTCCGGCCGCACAATGGGCGTTCTCCGAGTTCGGCCTGACAGCATTCGGTGCCGTCGTCGGCTTGCTGGCAGGACCCGCCGCCATCACCGCCATCCAGGAGCAAGGCGCCGCCCTGCTGGTCGCGGGAGCGATCGTCACGATCATTCCGCCGCTGGTGACGCTCTATTTCGGCCGCTACGTCCTGGGGCTCCACCCGATGATCCTGTTCGGTGCCCTGGCCGGCGCCCAGACGGAGGCCGCATCGATGAACAAGATCATCGAGCAATCCGGCAGCAACACCCCGGTCGTCGGCTTCACGGTCTGCTACGCCATTTCGAACGTGCTGCTGGCAGTCTGCGGCCCCATCATCGTGGCCCTGACCACGTCCTGAGAGGCAGATTGCCAGAGCGCAGGAGCGCGCCGGCAATGGCGGTCAATGATGGTGCTTGTGCTTGTGGTGGTTGTCGTGGTGGTCGTGATTGTCATGGTGGTCATGGCCATCGTCGGCCAGGTTGTTGCCGATGGCGCTGCCCGCCGCGCCACCGAGACCCGCGCCCACAAGGCCGCCAGTAGATCCGCCCACCTTGCTCCCGACCACCTGGCCGCCCGCCGCACCGAGGCCGCCACCAATGGCCGCTTCGGTCTTCTTCCCGTTCTTCGCCGACATCGCGCCGCCTGCCGCCCCGCCGACCCCGGCGCCGATCGCCGCGCCAGTACTACCACCGACGGCATTGCCCACCACGCTCCCCAGAGCGCCTCCAATACCGCCTCCGACCGCCGTGGTCGTGGTCTCGCCGGCCATGACGCCTTGTGACGCCAGGATGGTAAAAGCAAGTGCTGAGAGGGACTTCCGCATCATCGACTCCAGAAACTGTATACAAGACAACCAGTCTGAAGGACGCGGAAATGGCGGACAAATCGACCTTCGCGGTTCATGGACCTGAGTCAATCAATCGGTCCGTTCTTCCCCCGCCTGTCGCTTGGGCCAACTCTTGCTCGATGTGAATCAATCAGCGGGTTGCGTACATTTCCCCCTGGGCGCTCCCTGCGACAACTTCGAAAGCATTTGGCACGAGCCCGACTATTCTTCTGTGCGTATGGCCTGCCGGAACTCCGATGGGCAACAAGGAGACGCTTCTTGAATCGGACTCGACTGCTCATCGCATCCTGCCTGTCGCTGATTTCATTCTTCGCTCATGCCCAGGTGGCTTTTCTCCAGGGCCGTCTCTACGAGCTTCGCCGCGATACTTCGCCAGCCACCTGCACCGAATGGCCGAACGGGCTCCCGGACGGTGTCTGGGGCAATGGCGGCGAATACGTTCCCGATGGCGATCACTTGAGCGGCAATGGCGACGTGCTGATCACTTCGGCGATCTACAAGCCCACGGGTGTTCGCGTTTCTCACACCTTCTATAAAAGCCGGCAGTCGTGTCTGGCGGACCTTTCCCCACAACCGATGACGGCTGCCGCGAAGAACGATAGCCAGGGCAGCTACGTCGACAGGCTGCAGCAGGATTTCGGTAGCCGCCTGTATTTCAGCTCCGCCGAGGCGGAGGCCCTGGTGAAGAAGATCAATATCGACTGCAAGGCTCCCGATGGCCGCTACCTGCCGCTCTACAACGCACTTCTGGCGCGTCTGGACGAAGCCAGCACGCCCGACGCCTGGATGGAGACCAGCGTGGTCAACACCGGCAAGAAGCTGCGGGTGTTCGACAGCGTGCGGCTGAAAAGTGGCAAGGAACTCACCCCTCAGTTGACCCTGGAAATCAACGAATTCGGCGGATACGAAACCCACGGCGTACGCCCGCAGGCGCTGTCGAACGCCTGCTTTGGCAGCTACGGTCCGATCTGGAAGCTCTAGTTTTCCCCGAACCATCGTAAGTATTTGAATCTGCTGGAGTTGCCTTTCTAGGTGGGCGATAGCGACTTAAGCTCGCCGGCCGGCAAAAAGCTGCGGATCACCCATACTCATTTCTCACCGATCAGCACTCGCCAGGTCCTCCACAACGTGAGGCCTGTGCGATGCGTGTGCCTGAGCGGCGCAGTAGCAGATGCAAGCCCCCTGCTCTCTTTCCCCAGAGAAGCCCTGGGAGCGGGGTGACGTGGCAGCCAGGAAGCAGCCGGCGGGAGAACACCTGCCGGGCGGTATCGACAGGGCCAAGTGGCCCGCAAGGAACCACAAGAGGGCTGATGAATGCCACATGACGGGAGCCTGCTGCAGGCGACGGTAATCTTCCTGCTGACGGTCGTCATTCTCGTACCCCTGGCGCAACGCCTGAAGTTGGGCGCCGTGCCGGGGTATCTGCTGGCCGGCATCCTGATCGGCCCGTCCGTGCTGGGCCTGGTCAGCCACCCGGAGAACGTCAGCCGCCTCTCTGAGATGGGCGTGGTGATGCTGCTGTTCATCATCGGCCTGGAGCTTTCCCCACGGCGCCTGTGGATGATGCGCCGCTCGCTGTTCGGCGTAGGGTCGCTGCAGGTAGGGCTAACGGCCCTGGTACTCGGGCTGATCGCCTTCCTGCTGTTCGGCCAGTCACCTGCCGCTGCCGTGGTACTGGGTGTGGGCCTGGCGCTTTCTTCCACCGCTTTTGGCCTGCAGGTGCTCGCCGAGCGCAAGGAACTGGGCAAACCCCATGGCCGGCTGGCTGTCGGCATCCTCCTGTTCCAGGACATCGCGGCCATTCCGTTGATCGCCGTGGTGCCGTTGCTGGCGGGCAGCGGCGACCCTTCCAACGAAGGCGTGCGCCCTTTGCTGACGGTCGCCGTGGGCATCGGCATCGTGATCATCGGCGGCCGTTACCTGCTGCGTCCGGTGTTCACCTGGGCGGTCGGCTCGGGCTTGCGCGAGCTTTCCACCGCCACCGCACTGCTGGTGGTACTGGGCACCGCCTGGATCATGGAGCACGTCGGTGTCTCCATGGCGCTGGGCGCATTCCTCGCCGGCATGCTGATGGCCGAGTCGCAGTTCCGCCATGAACTGGAATCCCAGATCGAGCCGCTCAAGGGCCTGTTGCTCGGATTGTTCTTCGTTGGCGTGGGCATGACTGCCGACCTCAGCCTGCTGGTCGGTGCGCCGTTGCTGGTACTGGGCCTGACGGTGCTGCTGGTGGGCATCAAGCTGCCGTTGCTGTTCGGCCTTGGGCGCTTCACCGGCGGACTGGAGCGTTCCGAAGCGCTCTGCCTGGGCGTGGTGCTGGCGTCCGGTGGCGAATTCGCCTTCGTGGTGTTCAAGCTGGCCCTGGATCACCAACTCCTGGAGCAGCGGGTCCACGACGTGCTGGTCCTGGTCATTACCCTGTCGATGGCCGTAGTGCCTCTGGTGATGATGGCGCTGGCCCGTCAGTTGCGAGGCGATGCGTCCGTCGGCGAGGTGCCGGATGGGCCGCCGGAAGTCAGCGGCGAGCCGCGCGTGGTGATAGCCGGCATGGGCCGTATGGGGCGGGTGGTCGCCAACCTGCTGCAGGCCCAGGGTGTGCCGGTGGTGGCGCTGGATACCTCGATGGACGCCATCGTGCGCCAAGGCAAGGAAGGTCGCGTGCCGGTGTACTACGGCGACCCGACGCGGCCGGAAATCCTCCACGCCGCCAAGGTCGGCGAGGCGGAACTGGTGATAGTCGCCACCGACGACCCGCAGATCAACCTGAACACCGTGGACGCCCTCTCCCGCCTCTACCCCAGGACCCGGGTGATCGCCCGCGCACTGAACCGCCAGCAGGTCCTGCAATTACTCGACCGGGGCGCCAACCCGGTGCGCGAGACTTTCCACTCCAGCCTGGAGATGGGCCGCCGCGCCTTTATCGAACTGGGCGTGAGCGAGGAACAGGCCGCCGCCTGGGTGCGCCGCTACCAGTTGCAGGAAGTGCAATCGCTGCTGGAACTGCACCGCCAGGGCCGCGACGACGAACCGGGTGGCTGTTTCGCCGACGATGGCAGCGGCCTTGCCGGTGTCACTCCACCCACCCCACAACCACCCGAACCACCCCAACCAGGCGCCGAACAGCGCAATGACCGTCCCGCCTGAGGAGAACAGCCATGCAACCAGGATTCAAGCTCGACGGAGCCCTCTCCCAGGGCATGCTCGACATACTCATCAAGGCCGGGCTGGTCGCCGCCCTGGTGATCTTCTCCTTCGAGGTGTTCCAGCCGTTCCTCGAACTGATGCTGTGGTCGGTGATCCTCGCGGTCACCCTCTATCCTGTGCTGTGCAGGATCAAGGCGCGCACCGGCCTGAAGGATGGCCACGCCGCCACCCTGCTGGTGCTGTTCGTGCTGCTGGTGCTGATTGTGCCGATCTACCTGATGGCAATGTCCATCACCGAGTCCGCCGGCAGCGTCGGCGACATCCTCAAGAGCGGCACCCTGCACGTGCCGGCGCCCCAGCCTTCGGTGGCCGAGTGGCCGCTGATCGGTCCGCGCGTCTATGACCTCTGGCTGGCCGCCTCCACCAGCCTCACCGATGTGCTGCGCGGCCTGATGCCCAACATCAAGGACGCCGGGCGCATGCTGCTGGGCGCCGCCGCCAGTGCCGGCGGGGCCTTCCTGCTGTTCGTCGGCGCCATCATCATCTCCGGCATCATCATGGCCTTCGGCGAGATGGGCACCATCGCCGCGCAGCGCATCGCCCAGCGGATTTCCGGTGCGGAACGCGGCCTGCACATCGCCGCGCTGTGTACCGCAACGATCCGTGCAGTGGCCCTGGGGGTAATCGGCATCGCCTTCATCCAGATGTTGCTGATCGGCATCGGCTTCGTCATCAAGGGCATCCCCGGCGCAGGCATCCTCGCGCTGATCGTGCTGGTGCTGGGCATCGCCCAGGCACCGGCGAGCCTGGTCACCCTGCCAGTCATCATCTATGTGCTGAGTACCGAAGGTTTCACCGGCACGACCATCGTGTTCGCCATCTATATCTTCGTCGCCGGGCTCGCCGACAACGTACTCAAGCCGCTGCTGCTCGGACGCGGCGTCGACGTGCCGATGCCGGTGGTGCTGATCGGCGCCCTCGGCGGCATGGTGGTCAAGGGCATCATCGGCCTGTTCCTCGGCCCGGTGATCCTCGCCGTGACCTACAAGCTGTTCTGGCAATGGGTGGACCAGCAGGTGCCGAAGATGGACAAGCCCGCCACGCCGGCCGAATGACCCAGGGATCGCCATGGCAGAGCGCGTCACACGCGGCATCCTGATCATCGCCGCCCTGCTGGGCGGCTGCACCCAGGTCGGCCCGGACTACCAGAAGCCGGAGCAGCCGTGGCTGAACGGCTGGAGCACGCCGCTGCTGGAGCAGGCCGGCCAGCATGCGGCTGCGCCGGATTTCAGCCGCTGGTGGACGGTCTTCGCCGACCCGACCCTGGATGCCCTGATCGCCGAGGCCGACGCGCACAACACCAGCCTGCGCGTGGCCGGCCTGCGCATCGCCGAGGCGCGCGCACAACTGGCCATCGCCGAGACCGGACGCTATCCGCAGTTGCAGCAGATCAGCGCCGACAGCCTCTACCTCAAGCAAAACCAGCACGGCGCGCCGAGCGCACGGGACTCGGTGTTCTGGCAATCCAGCGTGGGTTTCGACATCGGCTGGGAGATCGATTTCTGGGGCCGCTTCAGCCGTGCCATCGAGTCGGCCGATGCAGCGTATTTCGCCACCCAGGCCAACTACGCCGACGCCATGGTGCTGCTGCGCGCGCAGGTCGCCGACACCTACTTTGGCCTGCGCACCGCCGAGGCGCGCCTGGATATCGCCCGCGAGAACGCCAGGCGCCAGGAGCGCAGCCTGGAAATCACCGAGCGGCTGTTCCGCCACGGAGAAAACGACGAGCTGGACTGGCAGCAGGCGCGTACCCAGTACCTGGCGACCAAAGCGACCATCCCCGAATTCGAGAACCAGGTGAACGCTCTGCGCAACATCCTCTGCGCCCTCCTCGGCCGCCCGCCGGGCGAGATGCCGGAGCTGCTCGCGCGCCACGGCCAGTTGCCGATGCCCAACGGGGCGATTCTCCAGGATGTGCCGGCCAGCCTGTTGCAGCGCCGCCCGGACATCCGCGCCGCCGAACAGGCGGTGGCCGCGCAGTCGGCGCTGGTGGGCGTCGCCGAGGCCGACCTGTACCCGTCGCTGAGCCTGATCGGCAGCCTCGGCTGGAGCTTCGTCTCGGCCAGCAACCTGCCCGACAGCTTCAACCTCGCCGCCGGCCCGAGCCTGATCTGGAACCCCTTCGACTACGGCCGGCGCAAGAACGCCGTGCGCGTGGAAGATGCGCGCCTGCAGCAACTGATCGAGCTGTACCAGCAGGATGTGCGCAACGCCGCGCGCGAAGCCGACGACGCCGCCAGTGGCCTGGTGCGCTCACTGCAGAGCGCCGGCATCCGCGAGCAGGCCTCGCAGGCGGCGCAGCGCTCGCTGAGCCTCGCCAGCTCGCAATACCGCGAAGGTTTCGCCGACTTCCAGCGCGTGCTCGATGCCCAGCAACTGCTGCTGCAACAGCAGGACGGCTACCTGGTCAGCCGCGGCAACGCCGTCAGCAGCCTGGTGGCGCTGTACAAGGCGCTCGGCGGCGGCTGGGACAGCCAGCGCGCGCCCATCGATTCCGCTACCCGGCAACAGATGCAGCAACGCACCGACTGGGGTGACCTGCTCGATGAGCCCTCCCCAGCCGCCAAGGATCAAGGAAGCCCGAAATGAGCGACACCCCCGCTACCCCGCCGGCACCGCCCTCGCCTCCCGCCCCCGGCAAATCCGCGCCGGATCGCGGCATGCGCCTGGTGTTGCTGCTGATCGTCGTCAGCCTGGTCTGGTACCTGCTCGCCGATCGCTTCACGCCCTATACCCAGCAGGCGCGGCTGCAGGCCTACGTGGTCGCGGTGAGCGCCGAGGTGGCCGGCCCGGTAAAGCGCGTGGCCGTGGGCAATAACCAGGAAGTGCGCAAGGGTGACGTGCTCTTCGAACTGGACCAGGAGCAGTACCGCATCGCCCTGCAGCGCGCCGAGGCGGACCTGGACACGGTGCGCCGGCAGATCGGTGCGAGCACCGCCGGTATCGACTCCGCCCAGGCTTCGCTCGCCGCCGCCCAGGCCAATGAGCGCAAGGCCCGGCAGGATGCCGAGCGCCTGCAGCGGCTCTACCAGGAAGACCCCGGTACGGTTTCCGTACGCCGCCTGGAAAGCGCGCAGGCAACCCGCGAACAGGCGGCCAGCCAGGTCGCGGCGGCCCGCGCCGAAGTCGAGCGCGCCCGCGAACAGCAAGGCGGCCATGATGAAGACAACGCCCAGTTGCGCAGCGCCACGGCCAACGTCGCCAAGGCCCGCCTCGATCTTGCCCGCACCACGGTGCGCGCCGACTCCGACGGACTGATCACCGACCTGCGCACCGACGTCGGCCACTATGTCGGCCCCGGCAGCCCGGTGATGACCCTGATCGCCATCCACGACCTGTGGATCAGCGCCGACATGACCGAGAACAATCTCGGCCACCTGCGCAACGGTACCCCGGTACTGGTGGTGCTCGACTCGCTACCGGGCGAGCTGCTCACCGGGCGTGTCCGCAGCATCGGCTACGGCGTCAGCGTCGGCCAGGGCACGCCGCCGGGCTCGCTGCCGACGGTGCAGAACAGCCGCGAATGGCTGCGCTCGGCGCAGCGTTTCCCGGTGATAGTCGAGCTGGACCGCGACCAGCTGGCGAGCCCGGCCGGCCTGCGCGTGGGCGGTCAGGCCGAAGTCATGGCGCTGCCCAGCGAAGGCAATCCGCTGAACCTGCTCGGCCGTGTGTTCATGTGGCTGATGAGCTGGCTGTCGTATGCCTATTGAGCTGCGTCGCCGACGTGCGCTCCGGCTGGCCTGGGGCACGGCGCTGTGCCTGGCGGCCAGCTACGGAATCGGCATGCCGATCCCGTTCCTCGCCCCCGTGCTTGCCGTGCTCCTGCTGGCGATGCGCGCCCAGGCCCTGCCGCTCAAGGCGGCTCCGGCCCTGGCGGTGCTGGTAATGCTCAGCTGCGGCATCGGCCTGCTGCTGATCCCGCTGCTGCGCCACGCGCCCCTCAGCGGCGTGCTGTTGGTCGGCGTCGGCCTGTACTGCGTGTTCCGCTATGCGCTACGCGGTGGCAACGGCCTGCTGGCGAACCTGCTGGTGATCGGCCTGACCATGATCGCCGCCGCCGGCACAAGTGACTTCACCCTGGCGTTGTCGGTGGTCGAGGCGCTGGCCAAAGGCATGCTGCTGGCCGTATTGAGCACCGCCGTGGCCCACGCCCTGTTCCCGGAGCCCGCCGATGCGCCCTCGCCCCCAGCCCAGCCCCTGCCCAATGAGCAGGAAGCCGCCTGGATCGCCCTGCGCGCCACGCTGATCGTGATGCCCGCCTTCCTCCTGGCGATCATCGCGCCGGACCGTTTCATGCCGTTGATCATGAAGTCCGTGAGCCTCGGCCAGCAGGCGGGGGAAACCCGTGCGCGCCATGCCAGCCGCGAGCTGATCGGCTCCACCCTGCTGGCCGGCGTGCTGGCGATTTTGGTCTGGGGCGCCCTGAGCCTGTTCGTGCACCTGTGGATGTTCTTCCTCTGGGTGCTGCTGTTCACCCTCTGGCAAGGCCGTCGGCTGTACGCCGCCGTGACCACGCGCAAGAGTCCCGCGTACTGGGTCAGCTGCCTGACCACCATGCTGATCCTGCTTGGCCAGTCGGTGGCGGACAGCGCCGGCGGCCAGGACGTCTACCGCGCCTTCGCTATCCGCATGGCGCTGTTCCTCGCGGTGTCGCTCTACGCCAGCGGCATGCTCATCTGGATCGACGGCCGCCGCGCGCGAGCCCGCGCGGCCTAAGGCTTCCAGTCCACGCCGGAATCGGCCAGGTAGGCATCCACCGCAGCGCCCAGCGTCGGGTGGAACGCCGATTCGCCCAGGCCCTCGAACAGCTCGAACTGCTTCATCTTGTCCTTCACCGGGTCCTTCATCTCGGCGAACTGCAGCTCGACGCCGCGCTGCTCCAGCACCTTATCCAGTTCGGCGAGCATATCGGCGGACGTCACGTCGATGCTGGTCACCGGGCTCGCGGCGATCACCAGCCGCTGTACTGGCGTCGGTGACTCGTCCAGCGCCGCCAGCACCTGATTCTGGAACTGCTCGGCGTTGGCGAAGAACAGCGGCGCATCCCAGCGCAGCAGCACCAATCCCGGTATGCGACGGGAATTCGGGTAACGCGTTACGTCATGATAGCCGCGCACTCCATCGACCCTGCCGAGCACCGCATGGTGCGGCCGCCAGCCGTCCCAGAGGAATTCGATCACCGAGATCACCACGGCGATGCAGATGCCGGGTATTGCGCCGAACACCGCCACGCCGACGAAGCAACTGATCGACAGCCAGAACTCCCAGGGCTGCATGCGGTAAATGCGTTTCAGGTCGGCGAACTCGAACAGGCCCAGCGCGGCGGCGATCACCACCGCGGCCAGCGCGCTGTTGGGCAGGTGCTCCATCAGGTTCGGTGCCACCAGCAACAGCAAGGTCACCGCCAGCGCGCCGATGATGCCGGTGAGCTGGGTTTTCGACCCCGCAGCTTCGGCCACCGGGGTACGCGAGGAACTGCTGCTGATGGGGATGCCCTGGAACAGCCCTGAGGCGACATTCGCCACGCCGAGGCCGAACATTTCCTGGTTGGGGTTCACCGGGCTTTTCAGTCGTGCCGCGTAAGTGCGCGACAGCACGCTGGTATCCGCGAAGGAAACCAGGGCCACGGCGACGCCGCCCAGCACCACTTCCACCAGGTCGATATCGGTCACCCAGGGGAAGGCAAACGACGGCAGCCCCTGCGGCAGCTGCCCCAATACCTTGACACCCTGGTTGCCGAGGTCGAACAGGCTGACCGCCAGGGTCGCCAGGATGACCGCGATAAGGATGCCCGGAATGCGCTTGTAGGGCTTGAGCAGCAGGATCAGCACCAGACTGCCGGCGCCCACCGCGAAGCTCGTCCAGTTGGCGCGTCCCTCCATCAGTGCCTGGCCCAGTTGCCAGATATCCCGCAGCGGTCCTTCGCTGTCGACCTTCAGGCCGAACAGCTTGGGCAACTGGCTGATCAGCACCGTGAGTGCGATGCCGTTCATGTAGCCATAGCGGATCGGTTTGGACAGCAGTTCGGTGATGAAGCCCAGGCGCAGCAGGCCGGCGATCATGCAAACCGCACCGGACACCAGCGCCATCAGGCTGGCGATGGCAATGGCCCGCTGCGGGTCGCTCGCCGCGTACTGCACCACCACCGCGAGGATCGGCGCGGCCAGCGCCGAATCGGGGCCGAGCACGAGGATCCGGCTCGGCCCGAACAGCGCGTAGGCCAGCAGCGGGATGATGGTCGCGTACAGCCCGTAGATACCGGGCACGCCGGAAGCCTCGGCATAGGCAATCCCCACCGGCACCAGCATGGTGGTCAGCACCAGCCCGGCGGCCAGGTCCCTGGGCAACCAGCTCGTCTGGTAGTTGCGCAGGGTGACGAGGCCGGGCAGCCAGCGCTGCCAGTCGAAGCCGGATCGGGATTGCGACGGGGTTTCGGACATCGGGGAAGTGGCTCCTGGCGAAAACGACAAAAGGCCCAGCGAAGCGGCAACCTTATCGTCTACAGCGTAGATCAGCGGCCGTACTGCCAGCGTCGAGCCGGTCACGATAGTTTCCGCGCCGCCAGCGGATTCGCACCTAAACTTCCCCCAGCCGTCCGTCACTGGAGAAACGCCCGCTCATGAGCAGCTTGTTCGACGCCATCCTACTCGGGCTGCTGGCCCTGTTGCCGCTGATCAACCCGCCGACCACGGTCGCGCTGTTCCTTGCGCTGTCCCAGGGTTTCAGCCGCGAAGAGAAGAACCAGCAGGCGCTGCTGACCGCCTGCTACGTATTCATCATCATGACGCTGACCTACTACATCGGCGAGTTCATCATGGGGGTGTTCAGCATCTCGATTCCGGGCCTGCGCGTCGCCGGGGGCGGCATCCTCTGCATCATCGGCGGACGCATGCTGTTCCCCGCGCCCATGCCCTCCCCTGACTCCCGCGAGGACCTGCCCGAACGCACCAGTTTCGCCTTCATCCCGCTGGCCATGCCCAGCACCGCCGGGCCCGGCACCATCGCGATGATCATCAGCTCCGCGGCCAGCATCAAGCACAGCACCAGCTTCCCGAACTGGGTGATCCTGGTCGCGCCTCCGCTGATCTTCCTCTGCACCGGACTGATCCTCTGGGGCTGCCTGCGCGCCTCGGACCTGATCATGAAGGCCACCGGCAAGTCCGGCATCGACGCCATCTCGCGACTGATGGGCTTCCTGCTGGTGTGCATGGGCGTGCAGTTCGCCATCAATGGCCTGGTGGAGGTCGCGCAGACGCTGATCGACACCAACGCCCATCTGCTTGCGCAACCCTGAAACGCAAGCGGGCAACGAAGTGCCCGCCTGCAATCCGGCCCGGCCTACGGCCGCGAATAGACCTTGAACAGGCTCTGGTCCAGCTCGCTTGGTGCGCCGAAGTACTTGCTGTACAGCGGCACGAAATCGTCGGAGCGATACAGCTCGCTCAGCGCGGTATCCACCTGCAGGCGGAAGTCCTCGTCGCCGCGCGGCATCGCCAATGCAACCGGGGCAAACTCGAAGCGCCGGCTGAGCACCATCAGGTTGGCCCTGCCAGCGCTGTGCTCCACCAGGTTGCGCAGGGTCATCTGGTCGTAGAAGAAGGCATCGGCCTTGCCGCCCGCGACCGCTTCGACTCCCTCCGGGGGGCCGGCTACGGCCTGCACGGTGACCAGAACCTTGAGCAGGCGCAGGCGTTCGCGCACCCAGGTCTCCACCCTGGTATTGCCGGGCACCGCGAAGGTGTAGGCAGCCAGACCGCGGTTCAGCGTGGCACGCCAGGTCGGGCCGCTCTGGTCCACCTCGCCGTTGAGCGAGCGCACCAGGAAGAACGGCGCATCCTTGCGGACCACCACGCCCAGCCCGGCGGTATACACGGGAAGGGAGAAATCGAGGTCCTGGCGCAGCTTCAAGGTTTCCACCATCGGGCTGCAGAGCAGGTCGACGCCTCCTGCGCCCACCGTTTCCAGCGCCTTGTCGGCATTCAACGCGACCAAGCGCACCTGCAGTTGCGCAAGACCCGGCTGGGTCCGCAACTGGTCGGCGACCTTCTGGCACAGGTCGATGCCGTAGCCGACGGCGCCCTCGCCTTCGCTGGCGGAGAACGGCGGGCGCTCCGGCAGGTAGCCCAGGGTCAGGGTATGGCTGCTACGGATGCGCTCCAGGGTCTGGGCCGGAGCGACCAGCGGCAACGCGGCGGCCAGCAGGAGGATGGCGCGGGGGAGCCAGCGGTTCATGGCCGGGCCTCCACGTTGAGCTTCGCCTGCGGATCGATGAAGCGGTCGGCAATGTAGCCGAACATCAGGTAGCCCACCGCCGTGACCAGCATGCCGCCAAACACCGCTTCCATCCCCGAGGCGTACAGCGCGTAGAAGCTGTACGCCATGGCGATCAGCAACGCCGCCACGTTGCGGTGGTGCGGGAAGCCGGTCACTCCGGCCTTCTGCATGATCACCAGCAGCGCCAACAGCGCGGTGATGTACGGCACGATGTTGGTCACCGCGGCCAGGCTGACCAGCTTGCCGAACTGCTCCGAGGCGTTGGGCGAGATGGTCGACACCGCCATGGCGCTCTGCAGCGCGGCGTTGGCCACCAGCCCGAGGATCGGTGCGCCGAGCAGCGTCACCTTGCTGAACAGGCGGGGGAACATGTGCTGGTCGGCGGTGACCTTGGCCGTCTGTGCCAGGGTGAACTGCCAGCCCAGCAGCGAACCGACGCAGGCCATCACCGCCAGCGCCATGATGATGTTGCCCACCACCGGATTGAACATCCGCGCATAGACGAAGGCGAACGGCGCGCTGGAATTGGCCAGCTCCGGGTTCGGCACTATGCCCATGATCACCGTCGTCGACAGCACGTAGACCACCGCCGCACCCAGGGTGCCCAGCAGGCAGGCCAGCGGCACGTTGCGCTTGGGGTTCTCCACGGCGTCGGAGTTCTGCGCCGCCGACTCCATGCCGAGGAAGGCCCAGAGGGTCAGCGGAATGCTCTGGGTGATGGCGTCGCCCATGGCGATGTTGTTCGGATTCCAGGCAGCGTCGAACACCTGCCTGTCGAACCAGAACCAGCCGATGATCGACAGGCCCGCCACCGGGATGATCACCCCCCAGACCGTGATGGAGCCGATCTGCCCGGTCACCTTGGGGCCACCGAAGTTGGCCAGGGTGGTCAGCCAGATCAGCGCCACGCTACCGATGAACAGCGGCATGGCGCCGGTTCCCAGCCAGGGAATGAAGGGTGTCAGGTAGCCCACTGCGGAGATGGCGATAGCCACGTTGCCGATGGCCAGCGACAGGAAATACAGGTACGAGCAGAGGAAGAACGCCGACTTGCCGTGGGCTTCCTCGGTGTACGCCGACATGCCGCCCGAGCGGGTGCAGTAGATGCCACACTGGGCGAAGCAGTAGGCGATGGCCATCGAGCCGATGGCGGTGATGATCCAGGACAGCAGGGAGATCGCCCCCAGCTGCGCCATGCTGGTGGGCAGCATGATGATGCCCGACCCCATCATGTTGACCGCGACCAGGGTGGTGAGACCGGTCAGGGTCATCTTCTTGCCGGATGCTTCCATTTGCATGCTCTTTTGCAGGAGAAGTGATCAGAAGACAGGAGCAGTCCCTCGTAGGCGCCGCCGCTGCGCAGATTGAATTCCTGCTGACGCGAAACGGCTCGCAGGACGCCCTACTCTTCCTCCATCAACACCTTTACTCGCCCGCTGCGCGCGGCCTTGACCAGCGCGTCGTGGTCGCGTTCGGTCTGGTCGGCATAGAGCAAGGCGAAGTCGCCTATCGACTTGTCGAAGGCGTCGCCCTTGCCCAGGTAACCGCTGATGCTCGCGGCGTCGCCGGACTTGGCGTGGGCGCGGGCCAGGGTCAGCCCACAGATATCGGCGTAGCGCTCCAGTTGCACGGCACTGATGCGTTCCACCGGCACCGACAGTTTCATGTCGCGCAGCTGTCGGACGAAGTAGTCGCGCCCGGCCGGGCTGCGCATCCAGCCAAGGAAGATATCGCTGGAGGACTGCATCAGGCGCTGGCCCATCACCACACGCTGCCCCTGGTGGCGGTACTGGCACTTGCCGGCGTAAGGCTCGAGTACCGAGCGGCAGGACTCCTTGAACTGCAGGATCAGCGGGTGGTTCTCCTCGGAAAACAGCAGCGCGATGAAGCAGCGCGTGCCGACGCTGCCGATGCCGACCACCTTCACTGCCGCGTCGACCAGGCGGTAACGCTCGAACAGCACCCGGCGATCGTCCGACAGGCTGCCGCGGTAGTCCGCCAGGCTGCTCAGTACGCGCTGCATGAAGTCCGCTTCGGCGACGTGGTAGATGATCGGCGGCTGGTCGATGATGCGCGGCTGGCCGGCCACCTGCCCGGCGATCTTCGGGAAGGCGCTTTCCACCACCCGTTCGCGGGCTCGGTCGAACAGCTGCTGGCGAAACTTGCGCGCCTTGGCATCGGGCGCCATGTCCAGCAGGGCCTGGGTATCCAGGCGCGAGTACCAGACTTCCAGCGGGCTCATGCGCGAATAGGAGCGCAGGTTCTCGCGGTAGGCCCGCACGCAGGTCATGGCAATTTCGCGGGCGCGAGCATCGGCGATGCTGCTACTGCGGGCAGCCACCGCGAAACTCACCGCCAGGCGCTTGATGTCCCATTCCCAGGGCGCCGGCAGGGTTTCGTCGAAGTCGTTGAGATCGAAGACCAGGTTGCGCTCGGGGGTCGCGAAAAATCCGAAGTTGAGCAGATGGCAGTCGCCGCACGCCTGCACCTTCACGCCGATATGCGGAAGCCCGGCGAGATCATGGGCCATCAGTGCGGCCGAACCCCGCAGGAAGGTGAACGGGCTGCGCAACATGCGCCCGTAGCGGATCGGCACCAGGTCCTTGAGGCGGTCGCGGTTGGACTTTTCCAGGATGGCGATGACATCGCGCTGTCGCCCGGGCGACTTCCATTTGCCATGGCTTTCGCGGGGAATCTTCTGCCGCAGGCGCCGGCCGACGTCCAGGCGCTCCTCGCGGGAGCGGAACTGCACGGCAGATTCGGGGGCACCGGCTTTCTTGCTGGAGGCTTTCTTCGGGGAGTCCATGGCGTTTCGTCACCTGGGGTGAGGGACGTGCGGCGCACACGGACGCGGCGCCGATCTGCTCGCGGAGCCGGCACCGACGCCGGCTCCCCTCCATTCAAGCTAGATCACTTTCGGCCATGCGCGTGGCGACCCGGATTTCTTTTGTCGGGCACGCCGGCCGCGGCTCACAGCGCGCCTTGCAGCTCCGGCACCGCCTCGAACAAGTCCCCCACCAGGCCGTAGTCGGCAACCTGGAAGATCGGCGCCTCTTCGTCCTTGTTGATCGCAACGATCACTTTCGAGTCCTTCATGCCCGCCAGGTGCTGGATGGCGCCGGAGATACCGACGGCCACGTACAGCTGCGGAGCGACGATCTTGCCGGTCTGGCCGACCTGCATGTCGTTCGGCACGAAGCCGGCGTCAACGGCAGCGCGGGAAGCGCCGACGGCAGCGCCCAGCTTGTCAGCCAGGGAGTAGAGGATGCTGAAGTTGTCGCCATTGCCCATGCCACGGCCGCCGGAAACGACGATCCTGGCAGCGGTCAGTTCCGGACGGTCGGACTTGGCCAGTTCTTCGCCCACGAAGGCGGACTTGCCGGCATCGGCCGGGCCGGAAACAGCTTCAACAGCGGCGGAGCCACCTTCGGCAGCAACGGCGTCGAAGCCGGTGCCACGCACGGTGATGACCTTGACGGCGGCCGAGGATTGCACGGTAGCGATGGCGTTACCGGCATAGATCGGACGCTTGAAGGTGTCGGCGCTGACCACTTCGATGATCTCGGAGATCTGGTCGACGTCCAGCAGGGCGGCGACGCGCGGCAGGAAGTTCTTGCCGTTGGTGGTCGCCGGGGCCAGAACGTGGCCGAAATCGCGGGCGAGGGACGCGATCAGCGGCGCCACATTCTCCGGTAGCTGGTGAGCGTAGGCGGCGTTGTCGGCGACCAGCACCTTGGCAACACCGGCGATCCTGGCAGCGGCTTCGGCCGCGCCAGCGACATTCTGGCCAGCGACCAGCACAGCGATGTCGCCACCAATCTTCTGCGCAGCGGCGACAGTGTTCAGCGTCGCCGAGGCCAACGCGCCATTGGAATGTTCTGCAATAACCAGGACCGCCATCAGATCACCTTCGCTTCGTTCTTCAGTTTCTCGACCAGTTCGGCCACGGATTTCACCTTGATGCCGGCACTGCGCGCGGCGGGCGCTTCGACCTTGAGGGTTTTCACGGTGGAGGCCGTGGAGACGCCCAGCGCATCAGGAGTGAGGGTTTCCAGCGGCTTCTTCTTCGCCTTCATGATGTTCGGCAGCGACGCGTAGCGCGGCTCGTTCAGGCGCAGGTCGGTGGTGACGATTGCCGGCAGGTTCAGGGCAACGGTCTGCAGGCCGCCGTCGATTTCACGGGTGACGTTGACCTTGTCGCCAGCGACTTCGACCTTGGAGGCGAAGGTGCCCTGGGCGTAGCCGGTCAGCGCAGCCAGCATCTGGCCGGTCTGGTTGTTGTCGCTGTCGATGGCCTGTTTGCCGAGGATGACCAGTTGCGGCTGCTCTTTATCGACGAGGGCTTGCAGGGCCTTGGCGACGGCCAGCGAGCTCAGTTCGTCATTGCTCTCGACCAGCACCGCGCGGTCTGCGCCCAGTGCCAATGCGGTACGCAGTTGCTCCTGCGCGCCACTGGGGCCGACCGAGACCACCACGATCTCGCTGGCGAAGCCTTTTTCTTTCAGGCGTACGGCCTCTTCCACGGCGATTTCGCAGAAGGGGTTCATGGACATCTTGACGTTGGCCAGATCGACGCCGGAGTGGTCCGCCTTGACGCGGACCTTGACGTTGTAATCGACCACGCGCTTGACGGCTACGAGGACTTTCATCGGGGACTCCTGGAAAAAACCGGGCCTTGCGGCCCGGAACAAGGGGTGACTCTGGGACTGGGCTACACCTGCGAGACGCCAGGGGCCTGTAGGAAAGCAGAACGTAGGACGCATAACCGCTTGCGGTTATCCGCCGTCATTCGGGGCAGCGGCGGATAACGCTGGCGCGTTATACGCCCTACGTACTAGGCCACGTCCATCATCTGGCTGAACGCCTGCAAGTGATGGTCGTCGTCGCCAAACTGATGGCTGATCATCACCAGGTGCTTGGCGTAGTGCGAGCCCAGGTATTCGTCGGTGAGGCCGATGCCGCCGTGCAGCTGGATGCACTGCTCGGAGATCAGGCGGCCGGCGCGGACCGTGATGTACTTGGCGGCAGCCAGGGCGCGGCTGCGTTCGGCGCTGTCGGGCTGGTCGGCGACGCAGGCGGCGAGGATCGCCATGCTGCTGGCCTGGTCCAGTTCGGCGCGCATGTCCACCATGCGGTGCTGCAGCACCTGGAAGGAGCCGATGGCGACGCCGAACTGCTTGCGGGTCTTCAGGTAGTCCAGGGTCAGCTCGCAGGTGGCTTCCATGGCGCCGACCGCCTCGGCGCACTGCGCGGCGATGGCGCGACCCTGCTGGTAGCGCAGCGCATCGAAGGCTTCGCCGGGTTCGCCCAGCACGTGCTCGCTGGCGACAAAGGCACCGTCCAGGTACAGCTCGCAGGCCTTGAGGCCGTTGGCGGTCGGGTAGACGCGGCGCTTCACGCCCGCCTCGTTCGGGTCGAGGAAGAACAGGCCGATGCCCTGCTCGTCCTGCTCGCCGCCGGCCACGCGAGCCGAGACCAGGATCAGCCCGGCGCTGTGCCCGCCGATCACCGCGACCTTGCGCCCGCTCAGACGCCAGCCACCGTTCACCGGTTCGGCGCGGGTGGCCACGCTGTTCAGTTCGTAATGGCTTTGCGGTTCCTCGAAGGCCACCGCCAGTTGCAGCTCGCCACTGGCAACGCGGGTCAGCAGCTGGTCCTTCTGCGCGTCGCTGCCCAGTTGGGCCAGCAGGCCGCCGGCGAATACCACCGACTGCAGGTAAGGCTCCAGGCACAGGCCACGGCCCAGTTCGGTGTGCACCAGCATGCTGTCCACGCCGCCGCCGAAGCCGCCGTAGGCTTCGGGCAGGGACACGCCGGTCAGGCCCAGCTCGCCGAGCTGGCGCCAGAAGTCGGCGCTGTAGCCCAGCTCGCTACGGCGAAAAGCCTCGCGCTGTTCGAATCCGTAGGCGTCACGTACCAGACGCGCCGCCGTGTCTTGCAGCATCTGCTGCTCTTCATTGAGTTTGAAGTCCATGGTCGGCTGCCTCTCAGAGTCCGAGGTTCACTTTGGAAACGATGTTCTTCTGGATTTCGTTGGAGCCGCCGTAGATCGAGAGCTTGCGCATGATGAAGTACTGGCTGGCGGCGGTGGCGCTGTAGTCGGTGTGCAGCAGGTCGCCGGAGCAGGCTTCCATTTCCTCTTCGAGGAACGGCAGCGCGTAGGGGCCGACGGCCTTGCGCAGCAGATGGGTGATCGCCTGGCGGATCTCGGTGCCGCGCACCTTGAGGATCGAGCTTTCCGCGCCGCTGCCGCCGCCTTCGCGGGCGGCGGCGAGGATGCGCAGGTTGCTCATTTCTGCCGCCATCAGCTGCATTTCCAGATCGGCAATCTGCGCCCGGAACAGCGGATCGTCGATCAGCGGTTTCCCGCCTTTGCGCTCGCGCGCCGCGATGCCCTTGAGCTGGCGCAGCAACTGCTTGGAGAAGCCGATGCCGGCAAGCCCGGTACGCTCGTGGGTGAGCAGGTACTTGGCGCAGGTCCAGCCGTCGTTCTCCTGGCCCACCAGGTTGGCCACCGGCACCTTCACGTTGTCGAAGAAGACCTCGTTGACCTCGTGCTCGCCGTCCAGGGTGATGATCGGGCGCACGGTGATGCCGGGGGACTTCATGTCGATCAGCAGGAAGCTGATGCCGCGCTGGGCCTTGGCCTGCGGGTCGGTGCGCACCAGGCAGAAAATCCAGTCGGCGTGCTGGCCCATGGTGGTCCAGGTCTTCTGGCCGTTGACGATGTAGTGCTCGCCGTCGCGCACGGCGCGTGTCTTCAGACTGGCCAGGTCGGAGCCGGAGCCCGGCTCGGAATAACCCTGGGCCCACCAGTCGGTCATGTCGAGGATGCGCGGCAGGAAGTAGGCCTTCTGCTCCTCGGTGCCGAAATTGATGATCACCGGGCCGACCATGACCGCGCCGAACGGCAGCACACGGGGCGCGCCGAAGATCGCGCACTCTTCCTCGAAGATGTACTTCTGCACCACGCTCCAGCCGGTGCCACCGTGTTCCACCGGCCAGAGGGAGGCGTGCCAGCCGCGATCGTTCAGGGTGCGCATCCAGAAGACGTTGTCTTCCTTGGAGAGGCGCTTGCCGAGCTTGACCTTGGCGGCCAGCTCGGCCGGCAGCTTGTCGCGCAGGAAGGCCCGCACTTCCTCGCGGAAGGCCAGCTCTTCGGGCGTGTAGTGGATATCCATCGAGGTGTTCCTCAGACCTGTTGTTCTTGTGGGCCGCTTTCACGGCAGGGGTTTCGCCGTCGAGTATCGGGACGTGGCGCGGGGCTGGCTGTAGTTCGTTCGGACCAATTTCGGGCGGGATTTCTTTCGTGCCACGGGAAAGCGAAAAACCCGCGCGGCAGGGCCGGGCGGGCTTTCGGTGCTTGCCTGATGATTGCGTGCCTGGGCTTCCCCCTCACCCCAGCCCTCTCCCTCAGGGAGAGGGGGCAGATCGTGCCGGCTGACGCATTGGTTTCAACCTGCACCGAACGGTCCCCTCTCCCCTTGGGAGAGGGTTAGGGTGAGGGGCTCTTGCTCGATGCCCGATCAGAGCACCGCCTCACTCCCCAGGAACGCCGTGACCTGGCTCGACAGCGTCCCGCCGTTGCCATGCAGCAGCGCGACATCCGCCTTCTTCAATTGCCGCGCACCGGCCTGGCCGCGAATCTGCGTCACCGCTTCGAGGATCAGGAACATCCCGTACATCCCCGGATGCACGCACGACAGCCCACCACCATTGGTGTTCACCGCCAGCTCGCCGCCGGGAGCGATACGCCCGCCCTGGACGAACCGCCCGCCCTCGCCCTTCGGGCAGAAGCCGAGGTCTTCGAGGAACAGGATGGTGTTGATGGTGAAGGCGTCGTAGAGCATCACCAGGTCGACGTCAGCGTGGCTCACGCCGGCCATCTGCATGGCGCGCGGGCCGCTTTCCGAGGCGGCGGTGACAGTCAGGTCCGGCATGCACACTACCGAACGGTGCCACTGCGCGCCGCCGACACCGAGGAAGTAGGCCGGTTTGTTCGGCAGGTCGCGGGCACGGTCCGCACGGACCATCACGCAGGCGCCGGCGCCATCGGTCACCAGGCAGCAGTCGGCGGCGCTCAGCGGGTCGCTGACCATCCGTGCGCCCAGCACGTCGTCCATGCTCAGCGGGCCGCGGGCAAAGGCCTCCGGGTTGAGGTTGGCCCAGCCGCGTGCGGCCAGCGCCACTTCCGCCAGCTGCTCGCGGGTGGTGCCGTACTGGTGCATGTGCCGGCTGGCCGCCAGCGCATAGGAGGTGATCGGGTGGCGCGGCTTGTAGGCCGTCTCGTGCCACTGCGGCTCGCTCATCGACACCAGCTTGCCGCCGGCGGTGCGCTGGTTGGAGCCATAGCAGATCAACGCCACGTCGCACAGCCCGGCCTGCAGCGCCAGGGTGGCCTGCAGCAGGTGCCATTCGAAGCTGGAACCGCCGACGTTGGTGCCGTCAACGAACCTGGGTTTGATGCCCAGATACTCGCATACCGACAGCGTCGGGAACGCATGGGAGCTGGTGGCGGAGAACACCGCATCGACGTCGGAGAGTTTCAGCCCGGCATCGGCGATGGCTTTCAGCGAAGCCTGGCCGAGCAGTTCCATGGCACTGAAACCGTGGGCTTCGCCGATTCCGGCGCTGCCGATGCCGACGATGGCGGTCTTGCCGCGAAGGGACGAATTCATGCCTGCACCTCTTCGATCACGTCGAACACCACGAGCGCCTGCCCGTCTTCCTCGATCACCCGCGCCTTGACGCGGCTGCCGATGGGCGCGGTTTCCCGGCCTTCGATGCGCGACATCAGGCGCACGCCTTCGTCGAGATCGATCAGCGCCACGTTGTGGCTGGCATTGCGCGAGCGGTTAACGGTGATGGCGTAGATGCGCCCGGTGCCGGCAGCCTCGACCCATTCCAGGTCGGTCTCGCCGCTGCCGGGGACGGCCACCCGCGGGTAGAACACATGGCGGCCAGTGGAAGCGCTGTGCTGGATCATGAAACGGCCCTGCTGGAGGAACCGCTGGTACTGCGCTTCCGGTCCGACGGGCGCGGCGGCTGAGGGATTCTCGGCCATGGCTGGCTCCTGGTTCATTGCGCCCGGCCGTGCAGGCTGCGCGTGTTGTTGATGAAAGTGCCCTTGCCGCGCGCCAGCAGTTTGTCGCCGTCAAGCAGGTCGCAACTGGCCACGCAGATGCTGCGGCCGAGCTTGTGGATCTGCACATGGACTTCGATCCAGCGCCCCGGCAGCGCCGGGCTCAGGTAGTCCATGTCGAGGTTGATGGTGGCCGGGGGCAGTTCGCTGCCGGCGGTGAGCTTGATTGCCGTGCCGAAGCCGGTATCGACCAGGGTCGCGAGGAAACCGCCGTGAGCAATCCCCAGCGGGTTCAGGTGCTCCTCGAGGATTCGCGCCGCCACCACTCGGCGTTCCAGGTTCACGTACACCCCACCGCAGTTGTTGACGAAGCCCGGCCGCGACATGGGCTGGAAGCCGGCGGGCACGGCGCCCTCCTCTTCGATGAAATCACTGGCGCTCATGCTTCGCTCCCCGCGTAACGCTGGGCTCGCTGGAGGCTGGCCCGGCAGTCGCGGACCATGCGCTGCAGCAGCTCGGCGCAGCTGGGGATGTCGTCGATCAGGCCGACGCACTGCCCGGCGGTGACGATGCCGTCGTCCGCCTCGCCGCTCTCCAGCGCCGCGCGGCCACGGGCACCGGCCACCAGGTGGCGGATGTCCTCGAATTGCGCATTGCCGCGCTTCTCGATGCTGACCACTTCCTCGGAGATAGGGTTGCGCAGTACCCGCGCGGTGTTGTGCAGGGTGCGGAAGATCAACCGGGTGTCGCGCTCGGTGGCGCCCACCAGCGCGCGCTTGATGTTCTCGTGGATCGGCGCCTCCTGGGTGGCGCAGAAACGCGTGCCCATGTTCACCCCTTCGGCGCCCAGGGCCAGGGCGGCAGCCATGCCTTCGCCATCGGCGATGCCGCCGGAAGCGATCACTGGCACCTGCAGGCGGCGTGCCGCCAGCGGGATCAGCACCAGGCCGGAAACATCGTCCTCGCCCGGATGCCCGGCACACTCGAAACCGTCGATGGACACTGCGTCCACCCCCAGGCTCTGCGCCTTCAGCGCATGGCGCACGGCCACGCACTTGTGGATCACCGTCATGCCGGCGGCCTTGGCGCGGGCGATGAATTCGCCGGGATTGTTGCCGGCGGTCTCCAGCACCTTCACGCCGCTGGCGATGATCACGTCCAGGTAGCGCTCGTACGGCGGCGGATTGATCGACGGCAGCAGCGTCAGATTCACGCCGAAAGGCTTGTCGGTGAGGGTCCGGCAGCGCTCGATTTCCTCACCCAGCGCCTCCGGGGTCGGCTGCGTCAGCGCGGTGAGGATGCCCAGCCCGCCGGCGTTGGAAACGGCGGCGGCCATCTCGGCGCGACCGACCCACATCATGCCGCCCTGGATGATCGGGTAGCGGATGCCGAGCAGTTCGGTAATGCGTGTCTTCATGGGGGTTCTCCGCGTTTCACTGGTCGAAGACGATGACCGAGCGCGCCAGTTCTCCGCGGCGCAGCTCGTCGAAGCCCAGGTTGATCTGCTCAAGGCCGATGCGCTGGGATATCAGCTCGTCGAGTTTCAGCCGGCCCTGCAGGTAGAAGTCCACCAGCCGCGGCAGGTCCACCGGGAAGCGGTTGGAGCCCATGAAAGAGCCCTGGATGCGCCGCTCGGCGAGGAAGTCCAGGCCGCTCAGCTCCAGCTTCACGCCGGGCTTGATCATGCCGATGACGGTGGCGCTGCCGCCGCGCGCGAGCATGGCGAAGGCCTGTTCGGCGGTCTGCTTCAGGCCGATGCACTCGAAGGCGTGCTGCACGCCGCCGCGGGTCAGCTCCAGCACCTGCTGCACGGCGTCGCCGTCGGCGGCATTGATCACGTCGGTGGCGCCGAAGGTCTTCGCCAGTTCCAGCTTCGAGTCGAGCCGGTCGATGGCGATGATCCGCCCTGCCCCGGCCAGCGCCGCGCCGTTGAGGGTGGACAGGCCGATGCCGCCACAGCCGATCACCGCCACGGTCTCGCCCGGCCGCACCTGGGCGGTGTTGAACACCGCGCCGGTGCCGGTGATTACCGCGCAACCGAGCACGGCGGCACGGTCCAGCGGCATGTCGCGGCGGATGGCGACGCAGGCGTTCTCGTGCACCAGCATCTGTTCGGCGAAGGCCGAGAGGTTCATGAACTGGTTCACCGGCTTGAGGCTGGTGACCTCGCTCAGGCGCGGCTCATCGTGCTTGCCGCGCTTGGTCTCCGGCGACACGCACAGCGACAGGTGTCCGGAAACGCAGTGCGGGCAATGCCCGCAGAAGGCCGAGAGGCAGGTGACGACGTGGTCGCCCGGCTTCACCGAACGAACTTCCGAGCCCACCTGCTCGACGACGCCGGCGGCCTCGTGGCCGAGGATCACCGGCATCGGCCAGGGGTAGGCACCTTCGATGAAATGCAGGTCGGAATGGCAAAGGCCCACGGCGCGGGTGCGGATCAGCACTTCGCGCGGGCCGGGCTTGCCGATGGCAACTTCCTCGATGGACAGCGGCGTGCCCGGTTGGCGCAGTACAGCAGCTTTCATGGCGATTCCTCAGCGACAGATCATGGCGGTGACGGCCTGACGCAGCGGCTCAACGTAAGGCGGGCGCATCAGGTCCGGGCCGTCGGCCGGCTTGAACACCGCCTTGGCGTGGCTGAAGGCGCGGAAGCCGTCGCGGCCGTGGTACGAGCCCATACCCGAAGGACCTACACCGCCGAACGGCAGGCTCTCGACGCCAACGTGCTTGATCACGTCGTTGATGGTCACCCCCCCGGAAGTGGTGCGGCGCAGCACCAGCGCCTGCTCGTCGGCGTCGACGCCGAAGTAGTACAGGCCCAGCGGACGCGGGTGGGCGTTGATGTAGTCGATCACCTCGGCGATGGTCTTGTACGGCTTGATCGGCAGCAGCGGGCCGAAGATTTCGTCCTGCATCACCTTCAGCTCGTCGCCGGGGTTGCGCAGCAGGGTCGGCGCCAGCTTGTGCCCGGTTTGCGCAGCGAAGTCCTCGCCGGCCGGGTTCAGCTCGATCAGCTCTACGCCCGCCTCGCGGGCTTCGTCCAGGTAGCCCTGCAGGCGCTGCTGGTGGCGAACGTTGATCACCGAGGTGTAGTCGGGGTTGTCGCGCAGGCTCGGGTAGATGCGCGCGATCACTTCACGGGCGCTGGCGATGAAGTCGTCCAGCGACTCCTCGGGGACGAACACGTAGTCCGGCGCCAGGCAGATCTGCCCGGCGTTGTGCAGCTTGCCGGCGATGATCTTCTGCACCGCGGCCTGGAAGTCGGCCGAGCGGGAAATGATGGTCGGCGACTTGCCGCCCAGCTCCAGGGTCACCGGCACCAGGTTCTCGGCGGCGGCGCGCATCACCTGGCGGCCGATGCTGGTGGCGCCGGTGAACAGCAGGTGGTCGAAGGGCTGGGCGCAGAACGCCTGGCCGACTTCCGGCCCGCCGGTGATCACCGCGACTTCGTCCTCGGCGAACACCGAGGCAATCATCCGGGCAATCAGTGCCGAGCTGTGCGGGGTGAATTCCGAGGGCTTGATGATCGCCCGGTTGCCGGCGGCCAGGACTCCGGCAAGGCCGGTGAAGACCATGTTCACCGGGAAGTTCCATGGCGTGACGATGCCCACCACGCCCAGCGGCTGGTACTCCACCCAGGCTTCGCCGCGCTCGCAGTGGCGCGGCTCGGGCTGCATCCAGCCGAGCAGCTGGGCCTTGGTCTGCTTCAGGCTCATCAGTGGCGACAGCACTTCCACCACGCGGGAGAAGTCATCGCTGCGCTGGCCGAAATCGGCGCGCACCGCTTCGACGATTGCCTGTTGGTGATCGACCAGCAGGCCGATGGCGCGGTCGATCAGCTCGATGCGCCGCTCGGCGCTCAGCGGTTCACTGGACAGGTGCGCGGCGCGCTGGCGGTCGAGCACGGCGCGGATGGCAGCGCCGGGGCTGGTCTGGGTCATGGCGGGTCTGAGCCTCGTTGTTGTTGTCGTTCAGTCGTCGCGGCGCGACGGCCACTGGTATTGCGGGGCTTCCTTGCGCAGGAAGCGCGCGGAGGCTTCCTTCACGTAGCCGGATGTGAGCGCCACGGCCTGGGCGGCAGCTTCGGCGTCGAGCTGGGCGGCCAGGTCGTTCTCGAAGCTGCGGGCCAGCAGGCGCTTGCTCATGGCGAAGGCCGGGGGCGACATCTCTGCCAGCGCTCGAGCCAGTTCCCCGGCGCGTTCGATGGCGCGCTCGCCTTCATGCCGTTCCAGGGCGATGCCCAGTTGCACGGCTTCGGCGGCGCCGATCTCGCGGGCGGAATAGATGATCTCGCGGGCGCGCTGCATGCCCACCAGGCGCGGCAGCAGCCAGGAGGCGGCCAGGTCCGGCACCAGGCCGATGCGGGCGAAGGCCATGCAGAAGCGGGCACGCTCGCTGGCGATGACGAAGTCAGCAGCCAGCGCGAGGCTGAAACCGGCGCCATAGGCCACGCCGTCCACCAGCGCAACGACCGGGCGGTCGAAGTCGGCCAGGGCGGCGAGCAGGCGGTTGGTCTCGGCCATGCGCATGCGCACCGCGCCGGCTTCGGGCGTACCGCCCATGCTGCTGACGTCGCCGCCGGAGCAGAAAGCCCCGCCAGCGCCGGATAACAGCAGCGCGCGCACTTCAGGGTTGCGGCGCAGGGCGGTGAGCGCGTCGATCAGCTCGGCGACCATCGCCGTGGTCAATGCGTTCCGGCGTTCCGGACTAGCCAGCGTCAGGCGCGCCAGTCCGTCTTCGATGGAGAGTTCGATGCTCGACATGCGTACCTCGCGGCGGGCATCCCGGCGGGAATGACCGGACCGCACGTGGCGGCCCGGCCCACCCGCATCACAGGGTGCGGGCGATGATTTCCTTCATGATTTCGTTGGAGCCGCCGAAGATGCGGCCCACCCGGGCGTTGGCGTACATCCGCGCGATGGGGTACTCGAGCATGTAGCCGTAGCCGCCGTGCAGCTGCAGGCACTCGTCGATCACCTTGCAGTTCTGCTCGGTGCTCCACCACTTGGCGATGGCTGCGGTCTCGCCGGACAGCTCGCCCTTGAGCACCTTGACCATGCAGTCGTCGACGAAGGCGCGGGCAATGACGGCAGTGCTCTGGCACTCGGCGAGCTTGAAACGAGTGTTCTGCAGGTCCAGCAGGGTCTGGCCGAACACCTTGCGGCTGCGCACGTACTCCACCGTCTCGGCCACCGCGCGCTCCATGGTCGCCAGCGCGCCGAGGGCGATGATCATGCGTTCCTGGGGCAGCTGCTGCATCAGCTGGATGAAGCCCTTGCCCTCCTCCGGGCCCAGCAGGTTGCTGGCCGGCACGCGCACGTCGTCGAAGAACAGTTCGGTGGTGTCCTGGCCCTTCTGGCCGATCTTCTCGAGGATGCGGCCACGGCGGAAGCCGGGCAGGTCCCTGGTTTCGACCACCACGATGGAGGTGCCCTTGGCGCCTTTCTCCGGGTCGGTCTTGGCCACCACCAGGATGAGGTCGGCGTGATAGCCGTTGGTGATGAAGGTCTTCGAGCCGTTGATCACGTACTCGTCGCCGTCACGCACGGCGCGGGTCTTGATCGCCTGCAGGTCGGAACCGGCGCCCGGCTCGGACATGGCGATGGCGCCCACCATCTCGCCACGCGCCATCTTCGGCAGCCAGTCGAGCTTCTGCTCTTCGCTGGCGTAGCGCAGCAGGTAGTGCGCGACGATGCCGCTGTGCACGTTGGTGCCCAGGCTGGAGCACATCGCCCGGCTCTGTTCCAGGGTGACGATGGCGTCGTGGGCGAAGGTGCCGCCACCGCCGCCGTACTGTTCGGGGATGCTCGGCAGCAACATGCCGAACTCGCCGGCCTTGCGCCACATGTCGCGGTCGATGTACTGCTGCTTCCACCAGCGCTCTTCATGGGGCACCAGTTCGTTGGCGATGAAGCGGCGGATGGAGTCCTGGAAGATCACCAGGTCGTCGGTGATCCACGGCGATTGAGTGGCGCTCATGGCGGCTCCTCGGCAAGCGATTCGGGAAACGATTCGGATAAGAAGGCCGGCCGCACGGGGCGGCCGGCAAAGGGACGGTCAGGGACGACCGCCGCCGACAATCAGCACCTGGCCGGAGACGTAGTTCGACTCCGGGATGCAGAACAGGTAGACACCACCGGCGGCCTCTTCCGGAGTGCCGGCGCGGCCCATGGGAATCAGCGCGGCGGCGTTCTTCGCCATCTGTTCGCTGATGCCGACCTTCAGCTCGCGGCCGCCGACGTTGATGGTGGCGCCCTCGCCCGCTGCGGCGGAGGTCAGGCGGGTTTCGATCAGGCCGAAGGCGACGCTGTTGACGCAAACCTTGTAGCGGCCCCACTCCTTGGCCAGGGCCTTGGTCAGGCCGTTGATCGCGGACTTGGCGGCCGAGTAGTTGGCCTGGCCGGGGTTGCCCATGACGCCAGAGACGGAGGAGATGTTGACCACTTTGCGGAATACCTCGCGGCCTTCCTCGGCTTCCTTCTTGGCAGCTTCGCGGAAGTGCCCGGAAGCGGCGCGCAGGATGCGGAACGGCGCGGAGACGTGGACTTCCATGATGTCGTCCCACTGCTGGTCGGTCATCTTCTGGATTACGTTGTCCCAGGTGTAGCCGGCGTTGTTGACGATGATGTCGAGGCCGCCGAAGGACTCCAGGGCGGTCTTCACGAAGCGCTCGCCAAAGTCCTTTTCAGTCACGCTGCCGACGCAGGCAACGGCGCGACCGCCTTCGGCGACGATCTGCGCGACCACTTCCTCTGCCGGGGCGGCGTCGAGGTCGTTGACCACCACGGCGGCGCCGTCGCGGTGCAGCTTGAGGGCGATTTCACGACCGATGCCACGGCCGGAACCGGAAACGATGGCGACCTGGCCTGCGAGTTTGTTGTTCATTGTTGTTCTCCTGTTTCAGGCGTCCAGGGCCACGACGGCTTCGCCGGACAGTTTGATTTCACCCGCCTGGTTGCGGGTGGTGATTTCCAGGCGCAGGGTGCCGGCGGCCTCGTCCTTCTCCAGCACGCGGCCAGAACAGGTGATGGCGTCGCCCAGCTGGGTGATCGCGGCGAAGCGCACCGAGTAGCTGCGCAGGCGCTCCTGCGCCACCCAGTTGGTCAGCAGCCGGCCGAGGTAGGCCATGGACAGCATCCCGTGGGCGAACACGTCGGGCATGCCGGCCTTCTTCGCGAAGTCGATGTCGACGTGTATCGGGTTGTGGTCCCCCGAGGCGCCGCAGTAGAGCGCCAGGGTGGTGCGGTTCACCGGGTCGGTGGTGAAGCTCGGCAGTTCGTCGCCGACGGCGATTGCATTCAGGTTCACGCTCGGCTCCTTATCCGTTGCGTACGACGAGGCTGTTGCGCAGTTCCGCCACCAGCTCGCCGGCGGCGTTGCTGACGCGGGTTTCACGCACCACGAATTCCAGGGCGCCGCCCTTCTTGTCGTAGATGTCGACGATCTTCGTCTCGAAGGACAGGCGCTCACCGGCGAAGGCCATGCGGTGGTAGGTGAAGCCCTGCTCGGCATGCAGGATGCGGCCGAGGTCGATGTTCAGGCGCTTGAGCACCGAACCCGAGCCGCCGGCTTCCATGTCCAGGCAGAAGAGGAAGGTCGGCGGCACCGGCAGGCCGGGGTAGCCGGCGTCGCGGGCGGCGGTCTCGTCGCTGTAGCGCGCATCGGTCTGGCCGGTGGCCTTGGCGAAGAAGCGCAGGCGCCCCGCCTCGACCAGTTGCGTGTGGCTGGAGACCACCGCGCCGATATGGCTCTTGTCAATCATGCTCGCGGCTCCCCGGTCACTGGCGCTGGAACAGGGTGACGACGCAGGCGCCGCCCAGGCCCAGGTTGTGCTGCAGGGCGAAGCGCGCGCCTTCCACCTGGGTGGCATCGGCGGTACCGCGCAGCTGGCGGGTCAGCTCGAAGCACTGGGCCAGGCCGGTGGCGCCCAGCGGGTGGCCCTTGGAGAGCAGGCCGCCGGAGGGGTTGGTGACGATGCGGCCGCCGTAGGTGTTGTCGCCGTCGAGGATGAATTTCTCGGCGGTGCCCTCGGGGGTCAGCATCAGGCCTTCGTAGGTGATCAGTTCGTTGGCGGTGAAGCAGTCGTGCAGCTCGACCACCTGGATGTCCTGCGGACCGACACCGGCCTTCTCGTACACGATGTTGGCGGCGTTGCGGGTCATGTCGTAGCCGACGACCTTGCGCATGTCGCCTTCGTCGAAGGTGCTGTTGCGGTCGGTGGTCATGGCCTGGGCGGCGATCACCACGTCGGTGCGCAGGCCGTGCTTCTTCGCGAAAGCCTCGGTGCAGACGATGGCGGCGGCCGCGCCGCAGGTCGGCGGGCAGCACTGCAGGCGGGTCAGCGGGTCGAAGATCATCGGCGAGGCCATCACTTCGTCGACGCTGACCACGTTGCGGAACACCGCCAGCGGGTTGCGCGCGGCGTGCTGGCTGGCCTTGACGCGGATGCGGGCGAAGACTTCGCGGCTGATGCCGTATTCCTTCATGTAGGCGCGCCCGGCGCCGCCGAAGAACTGCGCGGCGCGCGGCGCGGCCTCGTCGAAGCCCTGCACCTGGGTCATGGTCTTGGCGAAGCGGTCCATCGGGCCGGTACGGTCGGTGTAGGCGCCCTTCAGCGCGCCGGGGACCATCTGCTCGAAGCCCAGGGCGATGGCGCATTCCACGGCGCCGCTTTCCACGGCCTGGCGCGCCAGGAACAGCGCAGTGGAGCCAGTGGCGCAGTTGTTGTTGACGTTGACCACCGGGATGCCGGTCAGGCCGACGCCATAGACCGCGGCCTGGCCGCAGGTGGAGTCGCCGTAGACGTAGCCCACGTAGGCCTGCTGCACCAGCGCATAGTCGATACCGGCGTCGGCCAGTGCGGCCTTGGCCGCATTCGCGCCCATGATGTGGTACTCGTCGCTCTGGCCCGGCTTGGTGAAGGGGATCATGCCGACCCCGGCCACCACTACTTTATTGCTCATGTGTTTCTCCTTGGGGATGGGCGTGTCGCGCGCCGTCAGTTGACGGCGCGGTTCTGGTCTTTCCAGTAGGGAGCGCGCAGGTCGCGCTTGAGCACCTTGCCGGCCGCCGAGAGCGGCAGAGCGGCAACGAACTCGACGGATTTCGGGCACTTGTAGCCGGCGATGTGCTGGGCGCAGTGGGCGCGGATGTCGTCGGAGCAGACGTCGCTGCCGGCGTGCAGCACCACCACCGCGTGCACCGCTTCGCCCCAGCGCTCGTGGGGAATGCCGATCACCGCGCAGCTCTGCACGGACGGGTGGCGGGCCACCACGTTCTCGACCTCGGCGGAGTACACGTTCTCGCCGCCGGTGACGATCATGTCCTTGAGGCGGTCGACGATGAACAGGAAGCCACGCTCGTCCATGTAGGCGCCGTCGCCGGTATGCAGCCAGCCGTTGCGCAGGGTCTTGGCGGTCTCTTCCGGGCGGTTCCAGTAGCCGAGCATGACGTTGGGGCCGCAGACGATGATCTCGCCCACCACGCCACGGGGGACTTCGTTGCCCTCCTCGTCGACGATCTTCACCAGGCCGCCGAAGCCGCCGCGCCCGGCGCTGCGTACCAGGCCGCTGGCGATGCCCTCGGCCTGGTGGGTCCAGTCCGGGCTCACCGAGATCACCGGCGAGGTTTCGGTCATGCCGTAGGCCTGCATGAAGGCGATGCCGGGAAACTTCGCCAGGGCCTGCTCCAGCACCGGCAGGGAAATCGGCGAGGCGCCGTAGGCCATGCGCTTGAGGCAGGACAGGTCGTGGCGCTCGAAGTCCGGGTGGTTGATCACCGCCTGCAGCATGGTCGGCACCAGCAGCATCTCGTTGATGCGCTCGCGCTCGATGGTCTGCAGCACTTCCAGCGGATCGAACATCGGGATGAACACGTTGACGTAGCCACCGATCACCTGGCTCAGGCAGCGCGCCATGGCGGCGGTGTGGAACATCGGCGCGGCGTGCAGGGTGCGCGAGTCGTCCTCGGCGGGGAACTCGGCCATCCGCGCCACGGCGGAGGACCAGAGGTTCAGGTGCGACTGCATCACGCCCTTGGGCAGGCCGGTGGTGCCGCCGGTGTACATGATCGAGGCGAGGTCGTTGCCGCCGCGCAGGGCGTCTTCGATGGGCTCGTGGCTGGCGATCAGGCCCTCGAAGGAATGCATGCCTTCGGGCGCGGCGCCGTCACCGACATGGATCAGCACCGGGGCGCTCCTGGCGCCGGCGCGGATGCCTTCGGCCAGGTGCAGGAAGTGGTCGTCGATCAGCAGGATTTCGGTCTGGCAGTCGTCCAGCGAGTAGACGATCTCCGGCACGCTCCAGCGGATGTTCACCGGGTTGAGCACGCCGCCGCCCCACCAGGTGGCCAGCATGTATTCCAGGTAGCGGTCCGAGTTCAGGGCCAGCATGCCGACCCGGTCGCCGTTGCGCATGCCCAGCGATTGCAGGGCCGCGGCCAGGCGCGAGACGCGCTCGCCCTGCTCGCGGAAGGTCCGCGTGCGGCCGCGGAAGATGGTCGCGACGTGGTCCGGGTCCTGCTGCAGCATGCGTTGCAGGCCTTGGGTCAGGTACATGGCAGGTCTCCAATCGATGTTGTTCTTGTGAGTTCGATACTAGGGAGGGGCGTTGGGCGCGGCGTCGGTCGAAGGGATGAAGCTGCGGTGGTTTGGCGGGTGGTTCGAATGGACTAGAACGGGATCGCCGGCAGGACCGTAGGGCGCATAACCCGGAACGGGTTATCCGCCGCGCTGGCGGATAACGCCGTAGGCGTTATGCGCCCTACAGGTGATCTGCAGGCAATAAAAAAGGGCCGGGCGCCCGAAGCCGCCCGGCCCTTCCCCCCCGTACAACTCGGTATCAACTGGTCTGCAGTTCCCCCAGCGAGGCCGCGCGGCCCGGCTGGGCGTCATTGCGCTCGGCCAGCAGCAGATCGGCGCACTTCTCGCCGACCATGATGGTCGGCGCATTGGTGTTGCCGCCTACCTGCAGCGGGATCACCGAGGCGTCCGCCACGCGCAGGCCCTGGACGCCGCGCACGCGCAGCTGCGGATCGACCACCGACTGCTCGTCGCCGCCCATCCGGCAACTGCCCACCGGGTGGTAAACGTTGTCGCAGTGCTCGCGGATCATCTGTTTCACCGCTTCGTCGTCGCTGCCGTCGAATTTCAGGTGGCCATGGAACAGCGGCTTGCCGCCGAAGCGCGTGAGCACCGGCTGTTCGAGGATCTGATGCACCAGCTTCACGCCCTTGAGCATGGTCGCCATGTCGCGCTCGTCCTGCAGCAGGTTCAGCTCGATCAGCGGGTCGTCGCGCATGTCGGCGCTGTGCAGGCGAATCTGTCCGCGGCTGTGCGGGCGCAGCACGCAGACGTGCACCGAGTAGCCGCTGCCGTAGTGGAAGGTGCGCCCGTGGTTGTCGCCCGAGGACATCACGAAGTGCAGCTGGATGTCCGGGTCGGCCAGCGCCGGATCGGTCTTGAGGAAGGCCCCGGCCTCGGTGAAGGTGCGGGTGAACAGGCCGCCGCGCTCGCGCTTGTACTTGCGCCATTGCCCCAGGTAGCTCAGCGCGCCACGCACGGTCACACCGAACAGGTCGGTGCTGAAGATGCGCTTGTGCAGGATCAGGTCCGGGTGTTCCTGCAGGTTCTGCCCGACCTCGGGCGCGTCGTGCAGCGGCGCGATGCCCAGCTGCCGCAGGTGCGCGGCCGGGCCGATGCCGGAAACCATCAGCAGTTGCGGCGACACCAGGCTGCCGGCGCAGACGATCACTTCCCGCGAGGCATGCAGCGCCACTTCCTGGCCGTCACGTTCCACCAGCACGCCGGTGGCACGCTTGCCCTGGAACAGGATGCGCAGCGCGCGGCTGCCGGTCAGCACCTGCAGATTCGAGCGCCCGCCATTGTGCGTCTCATCGCCGGCATTGCCACGGTGCAGATAGGCCCGCGCGGCGTTCCAGCGCTCGCCGTTGAACTGGGTGACCTGGAAGTAACCCACGCCCTCCTGCTGCGGCCCGTTGAAGTCGTGGTTGTAGGCGTGGCCGGCGCTGGCCGCCGCCTCGATGAAGTGGCGCGCCCAGGAGCACGGCGAACGCGGGTCGGTGACGTGCAGCGGGCCGCTGCCGCCGTGCAGTGCGTCGTCCTTGCCGGCAGCGCGCTCGTTGTTCTCGGCGCGTTTGAAGTACGGCAGCACCTCTTTCCAGCTCCAGCCTTCACAGCCGGCAGCGGCCCAGCCGTCGTAATCCGAAGGCGTACCGCGCAGGTAGAGCATGCCGTTGATCGAGGAGCTGCCGCCCAGCCCGCGACCGCGCGGCAGGTAGCTGGCGCGACCCGCCAGGCTCGGCTGCGCGGTGCTTTCGTAGGCGTAGTTGTAGTCGCCCTTGCGCGGAATGGTCAGCACCAGGCCCACCGGCACCGTGACCTTGCCGTGGTGGTCGTGGCCGCCGGTTTCCAGCAGCGCCACCTTGCAGCCGGCATCGGCCAGCCGCCCGGCCACTGCGCAACCGGCCGAGCCGGCGCCTACCACTATGTACTCGTACAAGCGTTCCATCGGTTCACCTTTCTTGTTGTTGTGCTGTTGGCCCCCGTCGCTGCGGGGTTCAGATGACGCCGGCCTGCTGCAGGTCGGCGATGCGTTCGTCACTCAGTCCCCAGTCGCGCAGCACCGCTTCGCTCTGCGGTTCGCCCGCAGCCTGCGTCGGCGTCGCGGCGGGTGTGCGGCTGAAGCGCGGCGCCGGCGCAGGCTGGAGTACGCCGTCGAGTTCGAGGTAGGTGCCGCGTTCGCGGTTGTGCGGGTGCTGCGCGGCCTCGGCCCAGTCCAGCACCGGGGCGAAGCAGGCGTCGCTGCCTTCGAGCAGCTCGCACCACTGGGCACGGCTGCGCTGCAGGAACAGCGCGGTGAGCTTGGCCTTGAGCTGCGGCCACTGGCGCGGGTCCATCTGCTGCTGGAACTGCGGGTCGTCGATGCCGCAGCGCTGCAGCAGCTCGGCGTAGAACTGCGGTTCGATGGCGCCCAGGGCGATGAAGCGGCCGTCGGCGCAGGCGTAGGTGTCGTAGAAATGCGCGCCGCCGTCGAGCAGGTTGGCGCCGCGCTCGTCGCTCAGGCGGCCGCCCGCGCGGAAGCCGTACATCATCGCCGAGAGCAGCGCGGTGCCGTCGGTCATGGCCGCATCGACGACCTGTCCCTTGCCGGAACGCTGCGCCTCCAGCAGCGCGCAGAGCACACCGAAGCCCAGCAACATGCCGCCGCCACCGAAGTCGCCGATGTAGTTGTGCGGCACCACCGGCTTCTCGCCGGGTCGGCCGATGGCGTGCAGCGCGCCGGCCAGGGCGATGTAGTTGATGTCGTGGCCGGCTGCCTGGGCCAGCGGGCCGCTCTGGCCCCAGCCGGTCATGCGGCCGAACACCAGCTTCGGGTTGCGCTGCAGGCATTGCTCCGGCCCCAGGCCCAGGCGTTCCATCACACCGGGGCGGAAGCCTTCGATCAGCGCGTCGGCGCCTTCCACCAGTTGCAGCAGGGTTTCCACCCCTTCGCTCTGGCGCAGGTCCAGGGCGACGGCGCGGCGGCCACGGCCGAGCACGTCGAAGCGCGCCCGCTCGCCCAGCGCCTGGCCGGGGCGTTGCACGCGGATCACTTCGGCGCCCATGTCAGCCAGCAGCATGGCGCAGAACGGCGCCGGCCCCAGGCCGACCATCTCGATTACCTTCAATCCCGTCAGCGGGCCCGCCATCGCATCGCTCCTGTCTGGCTGTGCAAGCGCCGGGATATCCGGCAGCTCCCCAGCCTAGCGACGGGCCAGCGGGCAACAATGGATCGAACGGACGAATCACGGACTAGTCCGCTCGGGCCGAATTTCGGGGCTCTGGCGTGCCTCAAACTGTCGAGTAGTTCGAATGGACGACTGCGATCCCGCCGCCGGCCGTGGCAAGATGCCGCGACATAGAAAAACAATTGAGCCGGCGGCGCGCCCAGCGCAGCCACACGACCGGCCAGCGGAGTTGCCATGTCTGCCCAGTTTTCCGCCGCCTCTGCCACCGGGACCGCGCCCCTGCGCATCCTGTCGAGCAAGTTCGCCACGCCGTCCGTCTCCGCCAGCCATCTGCCCCGCCAGCACCTGCTGGAGCAGATGGAGCAGTCCAGCGCGCGGCTGATCCTGATCCGCGCCGCCGCCGGCTTCGGCAAGACGACCCTCCTGCAGCAGTACCGCGAGCGCTGCCTGGCCCAGGAGCGCCAGGTGCTCTGGCTCAACCTGGATGCCGCGGACAACGACCTGCAACGCTTCGTCGCCCACCTCGCCAACGGCCTGCGCCAACTCGACGCCACGCCGACCGGCGAGCCGCAGGGCCTGTCCCAGCAGATGCAGACGCTGCTGGAAGAGCTCTCCGACCGCACTCGCCCCTTCGCCCTGCTGCTGGACGAATTCGAGGCGATCCACAACCCGGCGGTGCTCAACTTCGTCCAGCAGCTGATCGACACCCTGCCGCCCTGCGGCGTACTGGTGCTGGCCTCGCGCTCGACACCGGACATCGGCCTGGGGCGCATCCGTGCCCGTGGCCAGCTGCTGGAGTTCAACCCCGGCGCGCTGCGCTTCTCCCTCGACGAGGCGACGCGCTTCATCCGCGACAAGCGCGAACTGCCGCTGCGTGACGCCGAGATCGCCACCCTCTACCGCTGTACCGAGGGCTGGATCACCGCCATCTACCTCGCCAGCCTGTCGCTGCAGGGGCGCAACGACCACGCAGCCTTCGTCTCCAGCTTCTCCGGCAGCAACCTGGAGCTGGCCGAGTACCTGACCGAGGACATCCTCGCGCGGCAGAGCGAGGCCTGCCGGCAGTTCCTCCTGCTCACCAGCGTGCTCGACCAGCTCTGCGTGCCGCTGTGCAACGCCGTCACCGGCGGGCAGGACGGCCAGGAAATGCTCGCCTACCTGGAACGCGCCAACCTGTTCCTCTTCCCCCTGGACAGCGAACACCAGTGGTTCCGCTACCACAGCCTGTTCGCCAGCTACCTGCGCGACGCACTGCAGCGCTCCTACCCCGGCCATGCCGCACGGCTGCACCAGCTGGCGGCGCAGTGGTACCTGGCCGAGCAGCGCCCGGTGCCGGCCATCGACCACCTGCTGCAGGCCGGCGCCCGCGACGAGGCCGCGCTGCACCTGACGCGGCATGTCGGCGAATTCATGGACGTGGGCCGTTCGCGCCTGCTGCTGCGCTGGCTGGACCAGATTCCGCCGCAGACCCTGCAGCGCTATCCCAACCTCTGCCTGGGCTATTCCTGGACCCTCGCCCTGCACCGCCGCTACACCGACGCGTTGGCCAGCATCGCGCTGATCCGTGGCGCCACCGAGGACGGCGAGCAACCGCTGGCGCTGGAAGCGGAAACCATCCGCTGCCTGCTGTTCGCCCTCACCGACCAGGTGGAAGCCTGCTGCGAAGCGGGCCTGGCGCACATCCAGCGCATCCCCGATGACGAACAGTTCCAGTACGGCGTGATCGCCAACTGCCTGGGCTACAGCCTGGTCTCCACTGGACGCTACGAAGAGGCGCGGCGCCTGCTGTCGCGGGCGATCCTGCGCTGCTCGCAGAGCCGCACCCAGTCCATGGGCAGCGTCGCCAGTTGCCTGGAGGGCGCGCTGGACATGATCCAGGGGCGTTTGGGCAATGCCGTGGCGCGCCTGCAGGCGGCCTTCCCGACGCAAACCACGGGCGGCGCTGAGAAGATTCTCGCCGGGCGGCCGTCGCTGGAGATCACGCTGTCCATCGCACTCTACGAAACCGACGCGCTGGACGAGGTGGAGCAGCTGCTGGGCGAAGTGCTGCCCCACGCCAAGGAAAGCAGCCCGCCGGATTCACTGATTTCCTGCCATGTCCTGCTGGCCCGCGTCGCCCTGCTCAAGGGCGATCGCGACGCCTGGCTGCGCCTGCTGGCGGACCTGGAACAGATCGGCCAGCAGTCCGGCTCGGCACGGGTGATCTGCTCGGCCTGGCTGGAGCGTGCACGCGCGGCCACCCTGGAGAATCGACTGGAATCGGCCCGCCAATCCCTGCGCTATGCCGAGCTGCATGGTGACTGGGAGCGGCCGGGCATCCTGCTGCATGGCAACGACGTGGACACCCCGAGCATCGCCCGCTTCCGCCTGCGCATCGCCCAGGGCGACTGCGAGGACACCGAGCGCGAGCTGCGCGAAGCCATGGCCGAGGCCAACACCCGCCAGCACCATCGCCGCGAACTCAAGCTGCGCCTGCTGCATGCCCTCGCGCTCAGTGCCCTGGAGCGAACCGAGGAGTCCTTCGAGGCACTCAGCGAGGCGCTGCGCTTCGCCAGTCATGAAGGCTTCATGCGCACCTTCCTCGACGAGGGCCCGCGCCTGGGTGGCCTGCTGCAACGCTGGGCGGTTCCGCATCAGGCGCAGTCGCGGGCGCTGGGCATCGAGCCGCGCTTCCTCACCACCCTGCTGCAGCGCTTCGTCGGCCATGGCGAGACGCCGAGCAACGGCCAGGTACCCGGCGCTGCCGGCGAAGGCCTGACCACCCGCGAGATCCAGGTGATCCGCCTGCTGGCAGCCGGGCACCGGAACAAGGTGATCGCCGAGAAGATGTTCCTCTCCGAGTTCACCGTGAAATCCCACCTGCGCAACATCAACGCCAAGCTCGGCGCCCAGGGGCGCACCGAGGCCGTGGCGATTGCGCGGGCGCGGGGATTGCTGGATTGAACATGCATGGCGCACTGCCAGGGTTCTGTCCAAAAACTTCTTCGCTCGGATTACCCCTCACCCTAACCCTCTCCCAAGGGGAGAGGGGACCGTTCGGCACAGGGTGAAACCCAAGTGTCAGCCGGCACGATCTGCTCCCTCTCCCTCAGGGAGAGGGCTGGGGTGAGGGGGAAGCGCAAGCGCGGAGCTGACCTGTAGGAGCGGGCCATGCGCGCGATCGCGGGCATGGCCCGCTCCTACAGGAAACACTGGAAATCAGTCGCCAGCGCTGGCCAGCAACCGCCGGGCGCGGCCCAGCACCGGCGCATCGACCATCTGCCCGTCGACCTGGAAGGCCGCCGCGCCGCTCTGCGCGGCAGCCACCACCCGCTGCGCCCAATCCAGCTCGTCCGCGCTCGGGGCCAGCGCCGCATGGGCGACACCGACCTGCTTCGGATGAATACAGAGCGCGCCGAGCAGACCGAGGTCGCGGCCATGGCGGATGGTCGCGGCGAAGCCTTCGGCGTCGTCGAACGCGGGGAACACGGTGTCCAGCGGCGGTTGCAGGTCGTTCACCCGTGAATGCAGCAGCAGGCTCAGGCGCACCTGGTCATAGACCACCGAGGCAGCCTGGGTGCCACTGCTCATGCCGATATCCAGCGCCAGGTCGAGGCCACCGAAGGTCAGGCGTTCCACACCCTCGCAGGCAGCGATTTCGCCCAGTGCGAGCAGGCCACGGGCGCTCTCGATCAGTGGCCACACCGGTTTGCCGCAGGACGCGGCGATACGCACCTGCATGGCGCGCTCGGCCTTGGGCAGCAGGATGCCGATGACGCCCGGCAGGCGCCGGCAGAGTTCAAGATCGGCGGCCTGTTCCGGATCGCCAGCGGCATTCACCCGCACCCGCACGCGGGCCTCCGGATTGGCGCCGAGGAAGGCTTCCAGATTGTCGCGGGCCTGGGCCTTGAGCGAGGCCTCGACAGCATCCTCGAAGTCGACGATCACCGCGTCGGCGCCGCTGGCCAGGGCCTTGGCGAAACGCTCCGGGCGGCTGCCGGGAACGAACAGCGCGGTTCGCACGATGGAATCCGCCGGGCTTTGCTGAATCATTGGGTTCTCCTGGGTCATACCGCGCCCTGCTCGTGCAGGCGCTGGATATCAGCGGGGGTATAACCCAGTTCCTGCAGCAGGTCATCCGTCTGCTGACCTAATGCCGGCACGGCGTCCATGCGCGGCGCGTAGGCATTGCTGTTCACCGGCGGCAAAAGCGCCGGCAGGCGGCCGGCCGGGCTGTCGATCTCACGCCAGCGGTCGCGGGCGGCGAGTTGCGGGTGTTGCCACAGGCCACGCATGTCGTTGACGTGGGCGTTGGCGATCTGCGCCTGTTCCAGGCGTTCGACCACCTGTTCGGCGCCAAGGCTGGCAAAGGCTTCGACGATCAGTCCACGCAGGGCATCGCGGTTGGCCACCCGCAGGCTGGTCGCGGTGAAACGCGGATCGACCGCCAGCTCCGGACGCTGCAGGACCACTTCGCAGAACAGCTTCCACTCGCGCTCGTTCTGTACGCCGAGCATGACGCTGCCGCCGTCGCCGGTGGGGAACGGCCCGTAGGGATAGATGGTGGCGTGGGCAGCGCCGGCGCGCGGCGGCTGCGACTGGCCTTCGAACGCGTAGTACATGGGGAAGCCCATCCACTCGGCCATGCCTTCGAGCATCGACACCTCGACGCGGCTGCCCTCTCCCGTGCGGCCACGCAGCAGCAGCGCGGAGAGGATGCCGCTGTAGGCGTACATGCCGGCGGAAATGTCGGCAATCGAGCAGCCGGCCTTGGCCATCTCGTCGGCGCCGGGCCCGCCGGTCACCGAGAGGAAGCCGCTCTCGCTCTGGATCAGCAGGTCATAGGCCTTCTTCTGCTCGTAGGGGCCGCCTTCGCCGTAGCCGGAAATGTCACAGACGATCAGGCGCGGGAAGCGTTCGTGCAGCGCGTCGAACGACAGCCCCAGGCGCGCGGCGGCGCCCGGCGCGAGGTTCTGCACCAGCACGTCGGCGGTTTCCAGCAGTTGCTCCAGCACGGCCTGCGCCGGTTCCTGCTTGAGGTCCAGGGACAGGCTTTCCTTGGAGCGGTTGGTCCAGACGAAATGCGAGGCCAGGCCGCGCACGCGCTCGTCATAGCCGCGGGCGAAGTCGCCGACGCCGGGGCGCTCGACCTTGATCACGCGGGCGCCGAGGTCGGCCAGCTGACGGGTGCAGAACGGCGCGGCGATGGCGTGTTCCAGGCTGACGACGGTGATGCCGTCGAGGGGACGCGAACTCATGGGCAACTCCAGACGCCGGCTGGCTGGCCGACGCGCTTGCTTCGGAAGAATCGGGCGGACTGGCCGCCCGCAGCAGACTCAGTGGAAGACGTCGAGGCTCGGCAACTGGTGCAGTGCCCAGCTGGCCTGCACCAGGCGATCCGCTTCGGCCTGGCTGCGCTGGCCGGCGAAGGCCAGCAGGCGGCGGAACTTGTCTTCCAGCTCGGCGCGGCTCAGGCCGTTGCCCGGGTCGCCCTTGGGCTCGTCGATGGCGCCGTGCAGCTGGCGGCCGTCGGTGGTGAGCACGTCGACGCGGCCCAGCCAGCGCCGCGGGTAGGCGCCGTCCACTTCAGGGTCGAGCTGCATGCTGACCTTCTCGCGGAAGGCCGAGACCTGGGCATCGCTCAGGGAGAATTCCTCGAACTCCACCAGACCGGCCTTGCCGTGTACGGCGATCAGGCCGAGTACGGTGCCCATGGAGAACTTCGCCTGGTGCACCGTCTGCGGCACGACGACGCGGCCGAGCACGTCGATGGCACCCTGGTGCACGCGGGTGGTGACCTTGGCGATGTCGCCATGGCTGAGCCCTTCACGCTGCATCAGGCCCAGCAGCGCATCGGCGGCGGGATGGGTGTGGCGGCAGGAGGCGTGGAACTTGTAGGAGGTCTCGCAAAGCGCCCAGCGGGTACCCAGGCCGTCCACCAGACGGCTCGGGTCGGCGTCGCTGGACATGCCGGCAGCCATGCCCTGCTCGCCTTCGAGGATGTTCTGCGCGCCGGTCAGGCCATCGGCCGTCAGGTAGGCGGCGAGCAGGCCGTCAGCGGCGGCTTTCGCAGTGTGCAGCTGCTTGGAGTCAGCGGCGTCGCGAAGGAACTCCCAGAGCCCGGCGGCCTGCGTGCCGGCGCTGCCAAGGCAGTTGACGAACTGCCGGCTGTCCAGGCCCAGCAACATGCCCACGGCCACTGCGGCAGCCAGGGTGCCGACCGTGGCGGTGGTGTGGAAGATGCGGTAGTGCGAGCGGCCGAGGAACTCGCCGATGCGGATGCCCGCCTCATAGCCGGCAACGCTGGCGAGGATCAGTTCGCGGCCGGACTTGCCCAGTTCCTGCGCGGCCGCCAGGGCCGCCGGGAAGACCACGGTGGCCGGGTGCAGCACGGAGCTGTTGTGCAGGTCGTCCTGCTCTACCAGGTGCGAGCTGGCACCGTTGACCAGCGCGGCGAAGTACGCGGAGGTCGAGCTGCCGTCCACCAGCACGCGGCTCTTGCCGCTGGCCGGGCCCATGCGCTGGGCGTAGCGCTGGAACAGCGGGATCGGGTGGCGGTTCTGGCTGGCCAGGGCCGAGCCGAGCCAGTCGACGAACAGCTCCTCGGTGTACTCGACCACGGACGTGGGCAGGTCTTCGTAGCGCAGGCCGGCAAGGAACTCGGCAAGGGCGTGGGTATTGTTCATTGTTCTTCTCGTCCCGGCTTAGAAGGAGCGCGGCAGTTCGAGCAGGTGCTCGGCCACGTAGGACAGGATCAGGTTGGTGGAGATCGGCGCCACCTGGTACAGGCGGGTCTCGCGGAATTTGCGCTCGACGTCGTACTCGTTGGCGAAGCCGAAGCCGCCGTGGGTCTGCAGGCAGGCGTTGGCCGCTTCCCAGCTGGCCTTGGCAGCCAGGTACTTGGCCATGTTGGCGGCGGCGCCGGCGTTCTTGCCGCTGTCGTACTCCTGGCAGGCGCGCCAGCGCATCAGGTCGGCAGCCTCGATCTCGATATGCGCCTCGGCGATGGGGAACTGCACGCCCTGGTTCTGCCCGATCGGGCGGCCGAACACCACGCGGTCACGGGCGTACTGGGCGGACTTCTCGGTGAACCAGCGGCCGTCGCCGATGCACTCGGCGGCGATCAGCGTGCGTTCGGCATTGAGGCCGTCGAGGATGTACTTGAAGCCCTTGCCTTCCTCGCCGATCAGGCTGCTGGCCGGCAGCTCCAGGTTGTCGAAGAACAGCTCGTTGGTTTCATGGTTGACCATGTTGGCAATCGGCTGCACGGTCAGGCCGTTGCCGATGGCTTCGCGCAGGTCGACGAGGAAGATCGACATGCCTTCGGACTTCTTCTTCACCTCGGCCAGCGGCGTGGTGCGGGCCAGCAGGATCATCAGGTCGGAATGCTGGATGCGCGAGATCCACACCTTCTGGCCGTTGATCATGTACTTGTCGCCCTGGCGCACGGCGGTGGTCTTGATCTTGGTGGTGTCGGTGCCGGTGGTGGGCTCGGTGACGCCCATGGACTGCAGGCGCAGTTCGCCGCTGGCGAGCTTGGGCAGGTAGTAGGCCTTCTGCTCGGCGCTGCCGTTACGCAGCAGGGTGAACATGTTGTACATCTGCCCGTGGATGGTGCCGGAGTTGCCGCCGCAGTGGTTCACCTCCTCGAGGATCACCGAGGCTTCGGCCAGGCCCAGGCCCGAACCGCCGTATTCTTCCGGGATCATCGCCGAGAGCCAGCCGGCTTCGGTCATGGCGCGGACGAAGTCCTCGGGGAAGCCTTTCTCTTCGTCGATCTTGCGCCAGTACTCGGCGGGGAACTCCGCGCACAGGGCGCGCACGCCGTCACGGATGGCCTGGAGTTCTTCGGGGGTGGACGTCATCGAAACACCTCATGTCTTTCTTGTTGGAGGCACCGGAAGCGGTGCGGTCAGTCGAATTCCACTTCGCCGCGCTGGGCGATACCGGCGCCGTTGCCGGCCCAGACTTCGGCCTTGCCAGGGCCGCTCAGGCGGCCGCCGACGTCGAACGGTTCGGGGCTGATCAGCGGGCGCAGGCCACGGTAGGCATAGCGGCGCAGACGTGCCTGGGGGTTGGCGCGGCAGAACGCGCGCAGGTTCAGGGTGCCGATCAGCGGGCCGTGCACCACCAGGCCGGGGTAGCCCTCGGCCTCGGTGACGTAGGGCCAGTCGTAATGGATGCGGTGGCCGTTGAAGGTCAGCGCGGAGTAGCGGAACAGCAGGATCGGCGTCGGCTCTACTGCTTCACTCCAGTCCCCGGCGGGCAGTGCATCGCCGCTGGTGAGCTTGGGCGGAGTGGGCTCGCGGTAGACGATGTCCTGCTCCTCGCTGAACGCCAGGCAGCCGTCCTGGGCGAATTCGTGGCGCAGGGTGACGAACAGCAGCGAGCCGGTGCGGCCGTGCTTTTCCTCGACATTCAGGATGGTGGTGGTGCGCTTCGCCACGCCGCCGACACGCAGCGGCTCGTGGAACTCCAGGCGGCCACCGGCCCACATGCGGTTGCGCCCATCGGCCGGAGGCAGGAAGCCGCCCCGCGCCGGATGGCCGTCGGCGCCCAGGCCCGGCTCGGTCACTTCATCCTGGAAGAACATCCAGTGCCACAGCGGCGGCAGCGCCTCGCCGGCGGCCGGGGCGTCTTCGGCCAGGGTCACGGCCAGACGGCGGACCAGCAGCGTACTCAGTTCTTCCTCGCGCTCCTGGGAGCGGCCGATCCAGTCGGCGTAGGGTGAATCGCTCATTGCGGACCTCTTGGCAGGTTTGATGAACGGAGCATGCAACAGGGCTTGCGTTCGTCGAATCCACATTTTCATAATCCAGCGTTAGGCAATGCCTAACGCCATTTCTACACTTCAAGCCTAGCGCCGCTGTTGGTCGCTTCGCGGAGAACCGCCCCATGCATTTCGACCTCGCCGACCTGCGGCTTTTCGCGCACATCGCCGAAGCCCCCAGCCTGACCCAGGGCGCCCGCCGCGCCCATCTCTCGGCGGCCGCCGCCAGCGCACGGATCAAGGCGCTGGAAGGCCAACTCGACTGCCGTCTGCTCTACCGCGACAACCGTGGCGTCGAGCTGACCCCGGCGGGCCAGCGCCTGCTGCAGCACGCGCGCCTGATCCTGCGCCAGGTGGACCACCTGAAAAGCGACTTCAGCGGCCAGGCCGGCGACCAGGTCGGGCACATCCGCATCTTCGCCAACACCACGGCGGTCACCGAATTCCTCCCCGAACTGCTGGCGGACTTCCTCGCCGAGCGCCCCGGCGTCAGCGTCGACCTGCAGGAGCGTCTGAACCGCGACATCGTCCGCGCCATCCTCGACGGCTCGGCGGACTTAGGCATAGTCGCCGGCCCGGTGCGCGCCGAAGGCCTGCAGATCGTCCACTTCAGCACCGACCGGCTGGTCCTCGCGGTAGCGCCCGACCACCCGCTTTGTGCCCTGCCCCGCCTGACCCTCGCCGACACCCTGGACTACCCGCACATCGCCCTGCATGAAGGCAGCACCCTGCAGAGCTTCCTGCGCGAACGGGTCGAGCGCATGGGCGGCGACCTCAACCTGCGTATCCAGGTGGCCAGCTTCGAAGCCATCTGCCGGATGGTCGAGGCCGGGGTCGGCATCGGCGTGATTCCGGAGACCGCCGCCATCCGCCACAGCCGCACCATGAATCTGCGAATTCTGCCGCTGGACGAGCCCTGGGTGGTACGCGAACGCAGCGTGCTGCTGCGCGACCGCGAGGCCCTGCCGGCTTGTGCCCGCGCGCTGGTGGACCTGCTGCGCGGCATGCAGGAGGCCGGCTCAACCGAGCAGCCCCAGTGACTTGGCGCGGACGATGGCCTGGGTGCGCCGGCGCACGCCGAGCTTGACGTTGATCTTCTTGGCGTGGGTTTTCACGGTGTTGAGCGAGATGAACAGGCTGTTGCCGATCTCCTGGTTCGACAGGCCCTCGGCGAGCAGACGCAGCACGGCCACTTCCCGCGCGGTGAGGCCGTGGGCGCTGTCCTCGGCCTCGCCGCTGGAAGTCGGCAACAGGCTGGGCAGGCGCTCCGGGGCGATCTCGACCCGCAGGCTGTTCAAGGCATGTTCGGCCTCGCCCGCCAATGCCTGATAGCCAAGGGCCTGGCACTCTTCACGCAACTGCAGCAGACGGGCCCGCGCGGCGTCGATCCGGCCACAGCCGGCTTCCGCCAGCGCCAGCAGGTAACGCACGCGCTGCGGCAGTGACGGCGTATGCAGCGGCGCGACCCGTTCCGGGCGCTGCTCCAGCTCCCCGTCCAGCACCGTCGCCTCGTGGTGCAGGCGCAGCCATTGGCCCTGGCGCGCCAGCAGGCGCAACTTGAGGCTTTCCAACGACAGCCGGTAGCAATCGGGCTGCACATTCCAGCAGTGCATGCGGCGTTCGGCTTCCTCGCAGTAGCGTTGCGCGGACGCTGCGTCACCGCTGCGCGACGCCGCTTCGCCAAGGCCCAGCAGGCCATGGAGGATGTAAGGATCGGCGCAGGAACGCGCCAGGCCCAGCCCGCCTTCCAGCGCGGCCGCAGCAGCCATGGCATCGCCCTGCAGCAACCGCAGTTCGCCATCGAGGAAGGTCAGACGCCCGCGCAGCAGCTCATGCCCCTCGCCGCTGGCCGGCAGCCGCTCGCGGCAGGCGTCCAGCAGGCTGCGGGCCTGTTCGCGCTCGCCGGCCAGCAGGCACAGGCGCACGCGGTCAAAGTCGATCAGCACTTCGCTGGCCAGGCAGCCCTGGCGTCGCGCCAGCTCCAGCGCAGCCTGGAGAATACGTCGGGCCTGCGGCAGCGAGCCGGTGGCCATGTCCAGCCGCGCCAGGGTGGTCAGGCACAACAAGGTCGACCGCCAGTCGCGCGCTTCCAGGTCTTCGAGTGCCGCGTTGCAGTGGTCGCGGGCCTGTTCGAGGCGGCCGTGCATGCCATCCAGCGCACCGCGCAGCGCCAGCCAGTTGGCCAGCAGGCGGCGGTTGCGCGGCGCCTGGGGCTGCGGCAGGAAGTTGCCCAGGCGCTCGATGCACTGGTGCGCTTCGTCCAGGCGCCAGCTGAACAGCAGCGCACGGGCGCTCAGGCTGATCAGCCGGGGGGTGCTTTCCAGCAGGGTCGCTGGCAGCCGCTCGCGCCACTCCAGCAGCAGGCCGAGGTGACGGCCGCTGAACAGCCAGTCCATGTCCAGGCGGTCCATGTAGCCGGCGGCGACTTCCGGCTGGCCGGCTTCCAGCGCCATCTCGATGGCTTCGTCCAGCCAGCCGGCCTGGCCCAGCACGCCACAGGCGCGCAGGCGCAGGCGGGTCAGCGCCGGGCCCTGCAGGTGACACTGCAATGCCTTGGCCACCAGCGGCGGCAGGCGGAAGCAGCTGGCCTCGGCATCCAGGGCGAGGAAAAAACCCTGCCCCTGTTGCAGGCGGTCGAAGAGCACGCCGCCCTGTTCTTCCCACAGGCTCGCGCAGATTTCCCGGTTGAAGCGCGGCAGGTAGGCAAGACCGCAGAGCATCGCGCCGGCCTCGGCGTCGAGCCGGCCCAGCAGCTCCTGGGACAGGTAAGTACGCAGCCAGGAAGCCACCTCCCCCGGCGCGTGCACGCCGTCGCGCGCGCTGAGCACCAGCCGCACGCCAGCGCACCAGCCCTGGGTCGCGGCCCACAGGCGCTCGCGGCAGTCGGCGTCGTAGCCCTGCGCCAGCGCCAGCAGGTCGCATTCGTCACGGCTGAACGCGAGACGCGCGGCGCCCAGCTCACAGAGGCGTTCATCCAGCAGCAGGCGCGAAAGGTTCCAGGCCGGGCGCTGGCGGCTGCTCACCAGCAGATACAGCGGTGCTTCTGCGAGACCGAGCAGGCGCTGCAGCCAGGCGTCGAGCTCGGGGTCGGCGGCCTGAGGGTAGTCGTCCAGCACCAGCCACAGGGGTTGCCGGCGCGATTGCAGGGCCAGTTGCACGCTGGCCGGGTCACTGTCGATCAAGCCCAGCTGACGGGCGATCTGGGTGCAGCAGGCGCTCAGCGCCAGGGGCTGCCCGGCGAAGTCGAGCCAGACGCGGGCGCAGCTCGACGGCAGGCGTTCCAGCACGGCGCGCGCCAGTGCGCTCTTGCCGTAGCCGGCCGGGGCGCACAGCAGGTTCAGGCGCCGGGGCGACTCCAGCAGGGCGTGCAGCAGTGGCTCGCGGGGCAGTTGCGGGGCGACCGGCGTAGCGGCGGCAATGGCGGGGAAACTGGACATGGCGACACCCGTTATCGTTGTAGTTCGTGCTGCGTCGGGGTGTCAGAAGATCATTGCGGGGCGAGGCGGGACAATCGGTCGTTCGGACTAGCCGCAGGACTAGCCCTGACCCGGCGCCGCCACGAGAGTCGCGGCGCCGGGCTGTTTCAGGCAGCGCGGATCAGCGGATACCGGCGTTGCGCAGGGCCGCGGGGGTGAAGTCGCTCATGCTCGGCTGCGCGCTGTAGTCGATGCCACGCCGCGCTTCGTTGATCATCGCCATGGCCAGGTAGCGCCCGGCGATCAGGTCGTTCAGTGCGTTCACCGCGTACAGTGCCGTGCCTTGCTGGTAGTCGTTCACCGCGAAGCCTTCGCCAACGCGCCACAGCTGGCCGCGACCGTCGTAGGCCTCGGACTCCACGGCCTGCCAGGTGTCCTCGTCGAAGTAGAAACGACGCGTGGCGTAGATGTGCCGCTGGTTCGGCTTCAGGGTCGCGACTACTTCCCACACCCGGTGCAGTTCATAGCGGGTCAGGTCGGGGTTGACGTGGCCGGCCTGGAGTATGTCGGTGTACTTGAGCTTGGGCGACCACAGCCGGTAGTTGTTGTAGGGGATGTACATCTCCTTCTTGCCCACCAGTTTCCAGTCGTAGCGGTCCGGCGCGCCGTTGTACATGTCCGAGTCATCGGAGGTGCGCATGCCGTCGGCGGCGGTGCCGGGGCCGTCATAGGCCACCTGGGGAGCACGGCGGACGCGCCGCTGACCGGCGTTGTAGACCCAGGCCAGGCGGGGTTCCTTGACCTGGTCGATGGTCTCGTGGACCAGCAGCACGTTGCCAGCCAGGCGCGCCGGCGCGGTGACGCGCTGCTTGTAGAAGAACAGGACGTTCTCGGTCTGTTTCGGATCCGCGTCCTTGAGGAGCTGCGGGTAGCTCAGGTCTTCCTCGAACTCGACCGCCGTGAACGAGCCGTTGGTTTGCGGTGTTGCCTGGGCGCTGAGGCGCCGCTGATTGGGGCCGCGATAACGGGTCAGGTGGTTCCAGACGACTTCCACGCCGTTCTTCGGAATCGGGAAGGCATAGTTGCGTCCCTGGAAGTTGGCCAGGCCATTGCCGCCGTCCACTTCTTCGGTATGCAGCGCACTGACCTTGGCGGCTTCATAGACCGTCTGCGGGCTGGCCGCCGTGCGGCGGGTGGTGTAAACCGGAATGCGGTAGGTGTCGGGATAGCGCTTGAACATGGCCACCTGGCCATTGCTCAGCTTGTCCTTGTATTGCTGGGCCGTGGCGGCGGTGATCACGAACAGGGGCTTGTCGTCCGGGAAGGGATCGCCGAGGAAACCGTTCTCCACCTTGGCAGCGCCCGGCTTCAAACCGCCATCCCAGGCCGGGATACTGCCGTCGGCATTACCGGCCTTCTCGCCACCCAGCGGCGTCAGGCTGGCACCCAGCTTGGCGGCTTCGTCAGCCGACACTGCGGCGTGTACCGAACTTGCCAGAAGGCTCAGACCGAGGATGGTGCCCTTCATCAAACTCATCATTTGCATGCTGCTCTCCAGTTCTTGCGGGCGAAGGGTCAGAAGTTCACGCCGACGCTGACGGACATGTAGTCGCGGTCAGTCAGGGTGTTGTAATCGCCGCCGAAATAGTTGGTGTAACTCAGGCTCGCCGTGTAGGTGTTCTGGTAGTCGGCATCCAGGCCCAGGCTGATCGCCTTGGCGCCTTCCTCGAAGCTCGGCCCGGTGCCGTTGATGTCCTGTGACCAGGCCATGTTCGGCTTGAAGTTGATGCCGGCGATGACGTTCGGGTAATCGAGCACGCCACGCACGCGGTAGCCCCACGAACTGCTGGTGTAGAAGCCCTTGTTGTTGCACTCCTGCTGCGGGTTGCTGGCGGTCTTGGTGCCGGCAGCAGTGCCCACGCACACCGACTGGTCGAGCAGTTCGCCGGCGCCGAAGGTCGGGCTGCGGCCGAAGCGCAGATCGCCGACCGAGCTGCCGATGCCACTGATGTGGTCGTAGCCGACCTCGCCCACCAGGGTCAGGCGTTCGGCGCCCAGCACCTGGTCGAAGAACTGCGTGGCGGTGACCTGTACCTGGGTGAACGGCAGGCGCTTGTAGCCTTCGATGGCTGCGCCCGGCGCATTCACCGCCTGGCCGTCGACGAATACCGGCGACACCGCGGTGGCCACGCCGTTGACCAGCCCCACCTGGTTGACCGCCGCGAGGTTCAGGTCGGCGGTATTGATCTGCATCGGCATGTTCGGCCGGTAGCTGACCTCGCCGTTGAGCGCCACGCCGCCGAGGTTGGTCTGGAAGCTCAGGCCATACAGGCGGATGTCTTCGGGGTAGTCGACGAAGTAACTCGCACCACGCACGCGGCTGGCGGTGGTCAGCGCGTTGGAGGCGCCGGCGTAGGTGGTGCGGGTGAAGCTCAGGAAGGGGTTGCGGCTGTGATAGTTCATCACGTACGCACCCACCTCGGTGTCATTGAAGTCCGGCAGGAACCAGCGCATGGCCAGGCCGAACTGCCCTGAGTCGCCCGGCTCGTGGTCGTCGGTGCGCGGGATGTAGGCGTTGGCGCGGTTGCCGGCGACATCCAGGATGGTGCCGGCGTTGGCGCGCGGGTCGTTGGGCGCGAAGTCGGGGCCGGCGATCACCAGGCGGTCGTCGCAGCCCTTGGCCACGGCGTCCACGGAGAAGAAGGTGCCGCAGTTCTCGGTGATCGTCTTGTCCCACTTGATCTGGTAGAAGGCCTCGGCGGTGACGTTCTCGGAGAGGCCCTGGGAGAAGTACAGCAGCTGGATCGGCACCAGCGCTTCCTTCACCTCGGCGCCGGGGCGGCGCAGCGCCGAGACGTCCACCGGGTTGATGGAGTTGATCGAGTTGGGAATGAAGGTGCTCTCGCCCCAGCTCACCACCTGCTTGCCGAAGCGCACGTTGCCCGGCCGGTCGCCCAGCTGGTAGTTGTGGTAGACGAAGGCGTCGAGGAGTTCGCCGCCCGAGGCCTGGGCCGACTGGTCGCGGCCATGGTCGTCGATGTTGTAGTAGCGCAGGTCCTCGTCCTTGAGCTTGAAGTCATACCAGTACTTGCCGCGCAGGAAGGCACCGGAGTCGCCGTACTTGAGTTCGAGGTCGTGGGTGCCCTTGAAGATCTTCGAGAATACGTCGCCCTTGCTGAAATTCAGCCGGCCGTCGTCGGCGGTGCGTGAGGCGGCCTTGCCCTTGGCGCCGACCACGTTGTAGTTGGAGACGAAATTCGGGTCGGGATTGTTCAGCGCCCAACTCATGCCCAGGGACAGCGACGAGTCGAACTGGCCTTCGATTTCCCCGATATTGAAGTTCACGGCGTGTGCGCAGGGTGCGCTCGCCAGGGCGATGGCCAGCGCCAGCGCCTGCGGTCGAAAGTGTCCGCGCATTGTTATTGTTGGCATGCGGTACTCCAGGTGGTCCAGGTGTTGGAGTGCGCATGCTGGCAGTGCGCAAGGCCCGCCAAAACCGCCCGATCAGGTGATTTTCATCCTCACCCGTGCAGGTGATCCCGGCTTTTTTCCGCGCTACCCGGCAGCGTTCCCGCGAGCCTTTCCCCTGGGGCGGGCCGACCCCGCGATACCCCCCGTAACACCCCTGGACATCGCCCGCTCACGACCATCCGGCGAACCACCCCAACGGGTGATTTGCACCCCACCCCTTGCCGCGTTCAATGGCGCCCTGTGCCCGGCCACCTGCGCCAGGGCCTGCAAACCACAACAACAAGCATCACGGAGAACCGTGCTATGACCCGCAAACGCAGCTGGCTGCCGCGGCTCGCCCTGGCCGTCGGCCTGCTGGCAGGAGCCGGCGCCCAGGCGGCCGACAAACCGAACATCCTGGTGATCTTCGGCGACGACATCGGCCAGACCAACATCAGTGCCTATTCCCAGGGCGTGGTCGGCTACCGCACGCCGAACATCGACCGTATCGCCAAGGAAGGCATGCTGTTCACCGACTACTACGCGGAGAACAGCTGCACCGCCGGGCGCTCGACCTTCATCACCGGCCAGGCCTCGCTGCGCACCGGGCTGACCAAGGTCGGCGTGCCGGGCTCGCCGGTCGGCCTGCAGGACCGTGACATCACCCTGGCCCAGGCGCTCAAGGGCCAGGGCTACGCCACCGGCCAGTTCGGCAAGAACCACCTGGGCGACCGCGACGAATACCTGCCGACAAAGCATGGTTTCGACGAGTTCTTCGGCAATCTCTACCACCTCAACGCCGAGGAAGAGCCCGAGCGTCCGTACTGGCCCAAGGACCCGAGCAACCCCTTCGTCCAGCACTTCTCCCCGCGCGGGGTGATCCACTCCTACGCTGACGGCAAGATCGAGGACACCGGCGCGCTGACCAAGAAGCGCATGGAGACCATCGACGACGAGACCACCCAGGCGGCAATCAACTTCATCGACAAGCAGGCCAAGGCCGACAAGCCGTTCTTCGTCTGGATGAACACCACGCGCATGCACCTCTATACCCACGTGCGCGATTCGATGAAGGGCCAGAGCGGCATGCCCGGCAACGAGTACGCCGACGGCATGCTCGAGCACGACGGCGACGTCGGCAAACTGCTCAAGACCCTGGATGACCTGAAGCTCACCGAAAACACCATCGTCATCTACACCACCGACAACGGGCCGAACCGCTTCACCTGGCCGGACGCCGCCACCTCGCCGTTCCGCAACGAGAAGAACTCCAACTACGAGGGCGCCTTCCGCGTGCCGGCGATGGTCCGCTGGCCGGGGCACATCGAGGCGGGGCAGGTCTCCAACGGGATGTTCTCCGGGCTGGACTGGTTCCCCACCCTGCTCTCCGCCGTCGGCGTGCCCGACGCCAAGGACAGGCTGCTCAAGGGCTGGGCGCCGGTTGCCGGCGGCACCAGCTACAAGGTCCACCTGGACGGCTTCGACCAGCTCGCCTTCCTGACCGGCAAGAGCCCGAAGAGCGCGCGCAGCGAGTTCTATTACTTCAACGACGACGGCCAACTGGTGGCCATGCGCTTCGGCGACTGGAAGGCGGTGTTCTGCGAACAGCGCAAGCCTGGTGGCTTCGAGGTGTGGAGCGAGCCCTTCGTCTGCCTGCGGATTCCCAAGCTGTTCAACCTGCGCATGGACCCGTACGAGACCGCCGACATCGTCTCCGACCAGTACAGCGACTGGCTGGTGAAGAACGCCTACCTGCTGGGCATCGCCACCATGAAATCCGCGCAGTTCCTGCAGACCTTCGTCGACTGGCCGCCGAGCCAGCGCCCGGCCAGCTTCACCATCGACCAGGTGCAGCAGGCCGTGTACCAGAAGATCGCCGAGAAGGCCAGGCAGCAACAGGCCGCCGCCAAGCCCTGAGCCACCACCACACCCCTCCGTTACGAGGGGTGTGGTGCTTCACCGCGCACTGTACAACCCCAGGCGTGACCGCACGGAGCCCCCTCTTGGACATTCGCACTCCGCTCCTGGACCTGGAGCGCAACCTCTGCCGCGTCGTGCTGGGCCAGGAAACGGTGATCCGACAACTGCTCATCGCCCTGCTCGCCGACGGCCACCTGCTGCTGGAAAGCCTCCCGGGACTGGCCAAGACCCGCACGGTCAAGGCCCTGGCGCAACACCTGCACGGCAGGATGAGCCGCATCCAGTTCACCCCCGACCTGCTGCCCTCGGATATCACCGGCGCGGAAACCCTCCACGCCCACGGCGGGCATGCCGAAATCCAGTTCCAGCCGGGCCCGCTGTTCGGCAACCTGATCCTCGCCGACGAAATCAACCGCGCGCCGGCCAAGGTCCAGGCGGCACTGCTCGAAGCCATGGAAGAACGCCAGATCACCTGCGCCGGCCGCAGCTACCCGCTGCCCGAGCTGTACCTGGTGCTCGCCACGCAGAACCCCATCGAACAGGAAGGCACCTACCCGCTGCCCGAAGCACAGCTGGACCGCTTCCTGATGAAACTCAAGCTCGACTACCCGGCGCCCGAGCACGAGGAAACCATGCTGCGCCTGCTGCGTGCCGAAGGTTGCGGCGGTGCTCGTGCCCGCGAAGCCGTGGAGCCGCTGGACGCGGAGATTCTGTTGGCGGCACGGGAGCAGGTCGCCGCCATCGAAGTGGCGCCGAGCATCGACCGTTACCTGGTGGACCTGATGCGCGCCAGTCGCCGCCCCGCCGATTACGACGCGCAACTGGCGCGCTGGATCGAGGTTGGCTGCAGCCCGCGCGGCGCCATCAGCCTGGACCGCGCCGGACGCGCCCACGCCTGGCTGGAAGGCCGCGACCACGTCCTGCCCGACGACATCCACGCGGTGCTGCTGCCCGTCCTGCGCCATCGCCTGTTGCTCAGCTACGAGGCGGTGGCCGAGGGCATCGATACCGACGCCGTGCTCTGCCGGCTGCGCGACCATGTCGCCATTCCCGCCTGAGCGCCGCGCCGACGGTCTGGCCTACGCCGACCTCGGCCGCCTGCTGGCCCTGGAAATGCCCGCGCGGCGCCTGGGCGCACGCATTACCCGCCTTGCCGCCGCCAGCCTGATCGGCCAGCACGCTTCGACCCTGCGCGGGCGCGGGCTGGACTTCCAGGAGCTGCGCCATTACCGCCCCGGCGACGACCTGCGGCGTCTCGACAGCCGCGCCAGCCTGCGCCACGGCACGCCGCTGGTACGCAGCTTCAGCGAGGAGCGCGAGCGCCCCGCGCTGATCTGGGTCGACCAGCGCATGGACATGTTCTTCGGCTCGCGGCGCTACCTGAAATCCACCCTGGCCGTGGAACTGGGCGCGCTGCTGGCCTGGAGCGCGCTGCACGGCGGCGACCGGGTCGGCGGGCTGGTGTTCAGTGACCGCCATGAAGAGCGCCTGCGCCCCACCCGCAACCCGGCCGGCATTCGCGCCTTCTGCGCGGCGATGCTGCGGCACAACCATGCACTGTCTGCCGATAGCGCCCCGGCGAACGGCGCGCGGCTGAACCCGTTGCTGGAAACGCTGCTCAGTGGCCCGGAGCGTGGCGGGCAGCTGTATCTGATCAGCGACTTCTCGGGCTGCGATGAGCACACCCGTGACCTGCTGCAGCAACTGCGTCGGCGCCACCGGATTCTCGCTTTGCAGGTACAGGACCCGCTCGCCCTTCAGCTGCACGGCGACACGCCGCTGAGCCTGAGCGATGGCATTGGCTGGCTGGACCTCGACCTGCGCCGCAGGACCGTGCGCCATCCCATGCAGGACTACCTCCGTGGTCGCCTGGACAGCGTGGCGGAACACCTGCGCCTGGCCCAGGTGCCGCTGCTGCGCCTGAGCACCGCCGAAGCGCCGCTGGACCAGTTGCGCCGCGAACTGCTGCGCCTAGGAGTCCTGGCATGAGCAGCGTGGCCCCGGACCTGCGGCAATTGCAGGAGTTGCCGCTGCCGCCGCTGCCTTCCTACTGGCCGCCGGCCTGGGGCTGGTGGGTGCTGCTGATGGTCCTGATCCTCGTGGCGGCATTGCTCGGCCTGCGGCGCTACCGACGTTGGCGCGGCCAGCAGTACCGGCGTGAAGCCCTGGCACAACTCGATCTCCTGGCGCTGCAAGCTGCGGAACAGCGGCGCGAGCTGGCCTCGCTGCTCAAGCGCTGCGCGCTGTCGATCCCCGAACTGCGCAATCGCCACGCGGAAATCACCACGCTGAACGGCCCGGCCTGGCAGGCCTTCCTGCAACGGCACTGCCCGTGGCCGTTGGCTTCCGATCTCGCGGAACGCCTGGCGCAGCTCGCCTACGCCCCTTCTGCGCAACTGCAGCGCTGGCCGCAAGCGGACTGGGACGCCCTCTTCGCCCAGGTGCGCCTCTGGCTGGAGGCTCACCGTGTGGCAGCTTGATTACCCCTGGGTGCTGGCCCTGTGGCCGCTGGGCCTGCTGGCGATCTGGCTGCTGCCCGAGCAGCGCGTGGCGCGCACGGCATTGCGCGTGCCGTTCTTCAGCGAACTGCGCCGCGTGCATCACGCACCCTTGGGCAAGGCTCCCGCACGCTGGCAGGGCTGGCTGAACCAGCTCAACTGGTGCCTGTTGCTGCTCGCCCTCGCCCGCCCCGCCTTTTATGAACCGCCGCAAATGCTGATCGAGCCGGCGCGCGACCTGGTGCTGGCCATCGACCTGTCGCAATCCATGGCCACCCGCGACTATCGCGACACCCAGGGGCGCCAGCTGGACCGGCTCACGGCAGTGAAACAGGTGCTGCACGACTTCATTGCCCGGCGCAGCGGCGACCGTCTCGCCCTGGTGGTGTTCGGCAGCGGCGCCTACGTGCAGGCCCCGCTGACTCTCGATCACAAGACCCTGTTGCGCCTGCTGGACGACAGCGCCATCGGCATGGCCGGACCGAATACCGCCATCGGCGATGCCATCGGCCTGAGCCTGCGCGTGCTGGCCGGGCCGGCGCTGCGTGCACAGCAGATCGTGCTGCTCACCGACGGCAGCGACAACGCCAGTGCCGTTCCTCCGGAGCGCGCGGTGGAACTGGCGGTGCAGCGCGGCGTAGTGCTACAGGCCATCGCCATCGGCGACAGTCGCGGGCAGGGTGCGGAGAAAGTCGACAGCGAGCGCCTGCAAGTCCTGGCCGAGACCACTGGCGGACGCTTCTTCCGTGCCGAAGACAGCCGGGCGCTGGCCGACGTCTACGCCGAACTGGACCGCGGCGCTCCGCACCCACAGCCACGGCTGGGCCCCCGCCCGCGCCATGAAGGCTTCTACTGGCCGCTGGGCCTGGCCCTGCTGCTGACCTGCTGCGGCCATCTGCTGGCCGCCGGCGCCGTGCGCCTGCCCAGCCTGCGGAGAGCCTGAATGCCATTCCATCGACCGCTCTGGCTGCTACTGATCGTCGTGACGCTCCTGCTGCTGCAGCTCTGGCGCCGTCGTCAGGACCTCGGTCGACGGTTGGCAGAACGCATCGCACCGCACCTACTGCAACATCTGTTGCTCGATCGGCCGGGCGCAGGCCGGCTCGCCCCGGCGCACCTGCTGACGCTGTTCCTCTGCCTCGGCGCAGTGGCAGTTGCCGGCCCCATCTGGCCGGGGCACACAGCTGACCTGGCCGATGATCGCGGCCTGCTGATCCTCGCCGTCGAACTGTCGCCCAGCATGGATGCACCGGACCTGCGCCCCACCCGCCTCGAAGCCGCCAAGCGCAAGCTGCGCGATCTGCTCAGGGATCGCCAGGGCGCGCCCACCGCGCTGATCGCCTATGCCGGCAGCGCACACCTGGTGCTGCCGCCCACCGACGACCCCGGCCTGCTGGAAAGCTACGTCCAGGCGCTGTCCACCGCCCTGATCGAAACACCCGGCAGCGACCTGCGTGGCGTCCAGCATCTGGCCGCGAACCTTTCGGAGGACGCGGGCACGCCCGCCAGCCTGGTGCTGTTCGCCGACAATGCGGACCCTCGCGAACTCAACGACCTGCAGCGCCACGCCAGCGATGCGCTGCAATGGCTGCTGGTGGATTGCAGCGCGGCGCCCTCAGGACGCTCCGCCTCCCTGACCGAACTGGCCAGCGCCCTGGATGCCGGCCTGCGCGCACTGAGCCCGGACGACAGCGACGTGCGCTGGATCGGCCAGCAAGCCGTGCGGCACTTCCAGGCCCGCCAGGAAGCTGCGCAAGGTTCGCGGGAAGTCGGCTACTGGCTGTGCTGGGCGCTGCTCCCGGTGGTGCTGCTCAGCCTGCGCCGTGGTTGTAGGGTCCACTGGCTGGGGGCTGCGCTGCTGGTCCTGGGCGCTGCCCTGCCAACCCCGCCCGCCATGGCCGCCAGTTGGCTGGACGCCTTCGCCAGTCCGGACCAGCAAGGCCGCTGGGCCCTCCAGCATGGACGCCCGGCACTGGCCGCCGAGCGCTTCGACGATCCCTACTGGAAGGCACTGGCGACCTATCAGGCAGCGGACTACGCCGGCGCCCTCGCGCTGTTCTCCCGTCTCGACACGGCCGAGGCGCACTTCTACGCAGGCAATTGCCAAGCCCGACAATACCGCCTCACCGAGGCCATCAAAGCCTATCGCCGGGCCCTGGCCTTGAAGGCCGACTTCCCCGAAGCTCGCGCCAACCTTGCGCTGGTGGAAGCGCTGGAAAAGGACCGCGAAGACGCCGCGCAAAACGCACCCAAGCAACGCGGCGACGATGAAGTCATCGACGACTCGGCGGACAAGGGCCGCAGCATCGCCCAGCCCTCGGGCCAACGACCGGCCGACGAGCACTGGCTGGATAGCCTGCAGACCTCTCCCGCCGCCTTCCTGCGCAACAAGTTCCGCGCGCAGGGCAGCCACATCGGGGAGGACAGGCCTTGAAGCGGGTCCTGCAGTTGCTGCTGATGCTGCTCGCCACTGCCGCGTATGCAGACGGACCACAATTGCGCGTCGAAGCCCAGCTCATCCCCGATTCCAAGGTAAGTCTCGGCGCGACGCTGGCGCTGCAACTGGACGTACTGACGGACACCTGGTTCACCGCCGCGCCGCAGCTCCCTGCCCTGCAACTGCCAGGCACCCGCGTGGCCGAGCCAGCCGGCTCCCCCGTGCATCTGACGGTGGAGCGCGACGGGCAGACCTTCTTTGGCCTGCGTTACCAGTACCGGATCACGCCCCGTCAGGCGCAGCGTTTCGAGATTCCCGCGCTCAAGGTCAGCGCGCAGGTCGGGCAAGCCACGGCCACGCTTCACGCCAACAGCCGGCCGTTGAGCTTCGGGGTATCGCCCGCACCGGACGACGGCGCCCGCCTGGTCGCCGACTCGGTGCAACTGCAGCAGGTTCTGCGACCGCCCGTGGCTGCATTTCAGGTGGGCGACAGCCTGGAGCGCCGCGTCGAGCTGCGGGTACGGGGCGCGCCGATGGAGCTTTTGCCTCCCGCCGAATTCGCCGCCGTGGAAGGCACCCGCCAGTATCCGAACCCCGTCCGACTGCAGGAGCTCGACGACGGGCGCGGCCACAGCGATGGAGCGCTGCGTGTCGACAGCGTCGCCTATCAGTTCGAGCGCGCGGGACGCATCGAGTTGCCGCCGCTGGAACTGCGCTGGCGGCAAGCCAGCAACGGCGAACTGCACGTGGAGCAGCTGCCGGGCCTGACGTTGGAAGTGGCCGCACCACCGCCTTCGGTGAACCACAGGGCGTGGCGCGATCGACTGGGGCTGTGGATCGAGCGGCACGCGCTGGCCGCCCTGCTGCTGATTGCCGGCCTGGCGCTGGCCTGGCACTGGCTGGCCGTGCCCGCCGCAGCGGCCCTGCGATGGCTGCAGCGCCTCGTCAGCCGGCTGCGCCAACGCTACCGGCATTCGGAACATCGGGCCTGGCGTCGGCTGCACCGGCAACTGCAGCAGCGGCCTGCGCGGCTGGATGGTCTCTACCTCTGGCTGCAGAGGCAGCAGGTGCGCTCGACCGAGCTGCAACGAACCCTGCGCCTGCTGTACGGCAGTACACCCGATGCCGAACGGGGCCTGCGCGTGCTGCGTGGACTGCTGCCAGAACTGCGCCGTCAGCGTGGCGAGCGGCAACCCCGTCCGCCTGCGTTGCGCAAGCTCAACCCCTAGCCTTCCGCGGCCAGCAACTCTACCGCCACATCGCGGAACTGCCTCACCACGCGGCTCTCGTTATCCGGGTTGTAGACCAGGGCGAGTGCCACGGTGCGCTCCTGGCGCGGGGTTTCCAGCTCGAGGAAGCACACCGGCGCCGATGAGTTGCGCGCATGCAGCGCCGGCACCAGCGCCACGCCCAGACCGCACGCCACCAGGCTGATGGCCGCCTGCACCTGGGTGGTGGAATGCACCAGTTGCGGCACGAACCCCGCCGCCTGGCAAAGCTGCAACAGCACGTAGTGCAGGCCCTCGGTGTGCGGGTAATCGATCAGCGGCTGGTCGGCGACTTCCGCCAGGTGCACGCGGCTGCGCCCGCTCAGTGCCAGCGGGCTGTCCTGAGGGACCACCAGCATCATCGGCTCCCACACCAGCGGAATCAGCTTCAGCGCCGTCGGCTGCGGCAGTGGGAAACGCACCAGACCGACATCGGCGCCGCCATTCTCCACCAGTTCCAGCACGCCGCTGGAAGGCAGCTCGCGCAGCTCCAGGGCAATGCCCGGATAGCGCTGGCGGAACTCCGGAATCAGCTGTGGAATCAGCGAAAGCGTCGCCGAGCCGAACGAACCCAACGTCAATTGCCCGCGTTCCCCGGCCCCTGCCTCAAGCGCGTAACGCCGCGCCTGCTGCAAGTGCAGCAACGCCTTGCGCAGCTCCGGCAGGACCGCCTCGCCGGCTTCGGTGAGGGCCACCTGGCGCGTGGTGCGCTCGAACAACGGCAGGCCGATCTCCTCCTCCAGCTTGCGGATCGACACCGACAGCGGCGGCTGGGACATGTGCAGGCGCTCGGCGGCCTCGCGGAAGTTCAGGGTCTCGGCCAGGGCGAGGAACTGGTGAATCTGGCGCAGCTCCATACTGATACTCCATATGTATCAATCGTTCTCCAAATAATATTGGATGAGTACGAGCCCTGCCCATAGCCTGACCCCACTCGACGACAACAATCCCAACAGGAGAGTGGTGCATGGCGCACAACGAAATCGCCCTCGGGCAAGGCTACTACTGGCAGCAGATCGAAGCCGGCCAGCGTTTCCGCACCTTCCGCCGGACCGTCACCGAGGCCGACCTGATCGGCTTCGTCGGCGTCACCGGGCAGACCGAAGTCATCTTCATCGACAGCACCTTCAACGGCGCCATCCAGGGCCGCCCGGTGCCGGCGGCGCTGAGCTACAGCCTGATCGAAGGCATCCTCATGCAGACCATGCTGCAAGGCACCGGCCTGGCCCTGCTGGAACTGCACAAGAGCGTGAAAGGCCCGGTGGTCGTAGGTGACACCCTGGAAGCCGTGGTGGAGATCGAGGACGTCCGCCCGACCTCGAAGAACAACCGCGCCGTGGTCACCTCCCGCGTCTTCGTGCTCAACCAGCGCGAGGAAACGGTGATGGAGTACCAGGTCAAGCGCCTGCTCGCCGGCCGCCCCGAGCGGAGTGAAGGCTGATGCTCGAAGCCCTCGATTTCCGCGCGCTGCCGGCGCGGCACGAGGCCTTGCGCGAGGAGCTGCGCAGCTTCCTCGCCGAGCGCCTGCGGGACTACCCCACCGACCTGCGGGCGCGCAGCTGGCAAGGCTTCGACGCCGACTTCAGCCGTGCCCTGGCCGAGCGCGGCTGGGTCGGGCTGACCCTGCCGCGCCAGTATGGCGGCGCCGGCCTCGACCCGCTGGCGCGCTTCGTGGTGGTGGAAGAACTGCTCTGCGCCGGTGCGCCGGTAGCCGCGCACTGGATCGCCGACCGCCAGAGCGGCCCGCTGCTGCTGCGCTTTGGCAGCGAACAGCAGAAGCGCCAGCACCTGCCGGCGATCTGCCGTGGCGAGCAGTTCTTCTGCATCGGCATGAGCGAACCGAACTCCGGCTCGGACCTGGCCAGCGTGCGCACCCGCGCCGAAGCCAATGCCGACGGCTGGCTGCTCAACGGGCAGAAGATCTGGACCACCTACGCCCAGCACAGCCACTACATGATCGCCCTGGTGCGCACCTCCGGCAGCGCCCAGGACCGCCATCGCGGGCTGTCGCAGGTGCTGGTCGATCTGTCGCTGCCGGGCGTGAGCATCCGCCCGATCCGCGACCTGACCGGCGCCGAGCACTTCTGCGAAGTGTTCTTCGACAACGTACAGCTGCCCGCCGGAGCGCTGGTCGGCGAGGAAGGCGACGGCTGGAAGCAGGTGACCGCCGAGCTGGCCTTCGAGCGCAGCGGGCCGGAGCGCATCTACTCCAGTATTGCCCTGCTCGATGCCTGGCTGGACTGGCTGCGCACCGACCCGCAGGCAGGCCAGGAACGTCTATTGGGCCAACTGCTCGGCGAGCTGATGGTGCTGCGTGCGCTGTCGGTCAGCCTCGCCGCACAACTGGCGGACGGCCGCAGCCCGGTAGTGGAAGCGGCGCTGGTGAAGGACCTGGGCACCAGCTTCGAACAATCCATCCCGACCCTGCTCGGCGACCTGCTGGGCGCGGTGCAGGGCGCCGCCGTCCCGCACCTGCTGCAACGCACCCTGGCCTACCTGGAACGCATGGCCCCGGTGTTCTCCCTGCGCGGCGGTACCCGCGAAATCCTCCGCGGCGTGATCGCCCGCGGCCTCGGCTTGCGATAGGAATCCCCATGAGCCTCGACAACCTCATTCTCGACGCCTTCGGCCAGTGGCTCGAAGGCGAAGTCAGCGCCGAGCGCGTGCGCCGCATCGACCTGGGCGAGCCCGCCGACGGGCTGTGGCGTTCGCTGGCCGAACACGGCTTCGCCGACCTGCTGCTGCCCGAGGAACTCGGCGGCGCGGCGGCCAGTGCCGAAACCGCCTGCCACCTGCTGTTCGCCGCTGGCGGCGCGGCCCTGCCGCTGCCGCTCGCCAGCACCTGGTGGGCGCGCCTGGCACTGGCCGAAGCCGGCCTGGCGCTGCCCGAAGGGCCCATCGCCCTGGCCAATGGCGAACGCGCTGGTCAGGGCCTGCGCTGCCATGCGGTGCCGTTTGCCGCGCAATCCCGCTGGGTATTGGCGACGCTGCCGGAAGACGCCTGGCTAATGCCGGTGGATGGCGCACAACGGCGGGCGGATGGCGTTCACGCCAGCAGCACCGAGGAACTGCATTGGCCGAGCCTGCCGGAGAACGCCCAGCGCCTGCCGCCAAATCGTGACTGGCGCGCCCTCGGCGCGGCCTTCAGCGCAGCGCTGATCGCCGGCGCCGCCGAGCGGGTACTGCAACTGACCCTGGACTACGCCACTACCCGCCAGCAGTTCGGTAAGCCGGTCGGCGGCTTCCAGGCCATCCAGCAACAGATCAGCGTGCTCGCCGAGGAAGTCTTCGCCGCGCGCATGGCGGCGCAACTGGCGCTGCGTGGGTCGACATGGCCGCAAGGCATCCCCGCCGCTGTGGCCAAGGCGCGCTGCAGCAGCGCGGCGGTGCGCATCTGCACCATCGCCCATGCCGTCTTTGGCGCCATCGGCGTCACCGAGGAATGCGACCTGCAGCTCTACACCCGCCGCCTGTATGCCTGGCGTACGGACTTCGGCAGCGAGGCGCACTGGCAGCCGCTGATCGGCCGCGCAGCCCTGCGGGAGAGCGGCGACAGCCTGGCCTTCCTGCGTCGCCACCTGCCCGCAGCCTGAGCCGTACCCCTCAGAACCGTGCTTCTCAAAACCGTGCTTCTCAAAACAATGACAATGGAGAACACCGATGGCCCACCTTCTCAGCCAACCGCATCGTGCCGCTTCAACGAGCGCGGCTGCCAGCGCCCGGCCCATCGCCTGGCGCACCATCATCGCCGGCAGCGTCGGCAACACCGTGGAATGGTTCGACTGGACGGTCTACACCGCCTTCGCGCTCTACTTCAGCCACCAGTTCTTCCCCTCGGACAATGAGACCACCGCCCTGCTCGCCTCCTTCGCGGTGTTCGCCATCGGCTTCGCCATGCGCCCGCTGGGCGGCTGGCTGATCGGCATCTTCAATGACCGCGCCGGGCGCAAGGCGGCGCTCAACCTGACCATCCTGATGATGGCGCTGCCCTCGCTGCTGATCAGCCTGATGCCGACCTATTCCACCATCGGCATCGCCGCGCCCGTGCTGATGGTAGTGGCGCGCATGGTCCAGGGGCTCTCGGTAGGCGGCGAGTACGGCGCCGCCGCGACCTTCCTTGCCGAATCGGCGCCGGCCAGCCAGCGTGGCCTGTACTCGGGTTTCTTCTTCGCCAGCATCGCCCTCGGGCTGCTGTTCGCCTCGGGCCTGGCCTGGGTGCTGAGCCAGTGGCTGAGCCGTGAACAGCTGATCGACTTCGGCTGGCGCATTCCGTTCTTCATCGGCGGCCTGGGCAGCCTCGCCGGCTTCTGGATTCGCCATGGTGTCGACGAGACCGCGGCCTTCCGCAAGAGCCAGGAGCAGCGTCGCGGCCAGTGCATCGAGCAGCCGCTGCGCACCCTCTGGCGCGAGCATCCGGAAGCCGTGAGACGCCTGGTCGGCATCAGCCTGCTGGGGGCCTTCGCCTTCTACCTGTTCGTCAGCTACCTGCCGGTGCACGCCATCCGCAGCCTCGGCGTGGAGCCGGGTACTGCCTATGCCGCCAGCAGCCTGGCGCTGGTGGTGTTCATGATTTCCCAGCCGCTGTTCGGCTGGCTGTCCGACCGCATCGGCCGCCGCCCGCAACTGATCGTCTTCGCCCTGGGCTACGCCGCCCTGCTCTATCCGGTGGTGCGCTCCATGGAGGCCTCGTTCGCCTCGATCCTCGCCGTCGAGCTGTTCGGCCTATTGCTCTACGGGCTGTACTCAGCCATCGCCCCGGCGATCAAGTCGGAGCTGTTCAGCACCGATATCCGCGCCCTGGGCATCGGCCTGCCGTACAACCTGGTGGTGGCGATCTTCGGCGGCACCACGCCCTACCTGATGACCTGGTTGCAGAGCCGCGGCCACGAGCAGTGGTTCCTGGTCTACGTCTCGATCATGGCGGTGATCACCCTGGTGGCCTTCGTGCGCATGCCCGAAACCCGCGGCAAAGACCTGCACTGAAGCCCCGCAGCGAACTGGAGAGAAGCATGAGCAACACTCAACAGCACGGCCCGCTCTCGGGCCTGCGCGTCCTCGACCTCTCGCGGGTCCTTGCCGGGCCCTGGGCCACGCAGATACTCGGTGACCTGGGGGCGGACGTGATCAAGGTCGAGCGCCCCACCCGGCGCGACGACACCCGCACCTGGGGCCCGCCCTTCCTGGAAGACAGCAGCCCCACCTGGGACGCCGCCTACTACTTCTGCGCCAACCGCAACAAGCGCGCCATCGCCGTGGACTTCGGCCACCCCGACGGCGCGGCGCTGCTGCGACGCCTGGCCGCCTCAGCGGATGTGCTGGTGGAGAACTACAAGGTCGGCACCCTGGCGCGCTATGGCCTGGATTACGCCGCGCTCAAGGCACTGAACCCGAAGCTGATCTACTGCTCGGTCACCGGCTTCGGCCAGACAGGCCCCTATGCCGGGCGCGGCGGCTACGACTTCCTGGTGCAGGGCATGAGCGGGCTGATGAGCATCACCGGGCGCCGCGACGACGAACCCGGCGCCGGGCCGCTGAAGGTCGGCCTGCCGGTGAGCGACCTGTTCTGTGGTCTGTACGCGACCATCTCGATCCTCGCCGCGCTGAACCATCGCCACGCCAGCGGCGAAGGCCAGCACATCGATTGCGCGCTGCTCGACAGCCAGCTGTCGCTGATGGCCAACCAGGCGATGAACCATCTGGTCAGCGGGCAGGTGCCGCAGCGCCTGGGCAACGCCCACCCCAACGTGGTGCCGTATCGCGACTTCGCCTGCAACGACGACTACATCCTCGTCGCCTGCGGCTCCGACGGGCAGTTCCAGGCGCTGTGCCGCCTCCTCGGCCGTGACGACCTTGGCGACGACCCACGCTTCACCCGCAACCCCGGCCGCAGCCAGCACCGCCGCGAACTGGAAGTGGAACTGGCAAAAAGCATCTCCGGCTGGCATGCCGCCGACCTGCTGGCCGCCATGGAAAAGGCCGGCGTGCCCGGCGGCCCGATCAACAACCTGCAGCAGGCCCTCGCCGATCCGCAGGTACAGGCCCGCGGCCTGTTGCAGACCCTGACCCGGCAGGACGGCACCGAAGTCACCCTGCTAGGCTACCCGGCACGCTTCTCCGCCTCGCCGCCCACCTACCGCCTGGCGCCGCCGATGTTCGCCCAGGACACCGCGCAGGTACTGGCCGAGCAACTGGGGCTGGCCACCGAGCAACTGGCGGAACTGGCCGGCAAGGGGGCGATCGCTTTGGCCCAACCACTGGCCGAGCCCGTCTCGCAGGTGGGCTGAGCCGCCGGCTTTGCATTCCCTCGCCTCGATCAATATGATGAATATATGTTTTGTTATGCTTCATAGCGAATTGCGTCAGAGAGAGGCGAGAGAATCATGGGCATCATCAACCTGGACGACGACCTGCACGACCAGTTGCGCCGCGCCAGCTCCGTGGCCTGCCGGTCGATCAACGCCCAGGCGGCGTTCTGGATCAAGATCGGCATGCTCTGCGAGCTGGAACCGACCCTGAGCTTCAACGAGATCATCACCCGCGAACTGCAGGAAGCCGGGGTCAAATACTCCGCCGCGGGAGGCGCCAAGTGACCAAGACTCCCGCGGAACTGGCACTGATGGCCGAATCCGGCCGGTTGCTGGCGAAGGTCTTCAGCTTCGTCGACACGCTGGCGCTGGAAGGCATGACGACCCTGGAAGTGAACGACCGGGTCGAGCGCTACATCGTCGATGAACTGCACGCGCGGCCGGCCAGCAAGGGCCAGTACGGCTTCGCCTACGTGCTCAACTCCTCGCGCAACCAGGTGGTCTGCCATGGCGTGCCATCCGAGGCGGACCGCCTGCAGGACGGCGACATCGTCAACTTCGACATCACCCTGGAGAAGAACGGCTTCATCGCCGATTCGAGCAAGACCTACCTGATCGGCAACGTCGCCCCCGCTGCCCGGCGGCTGGTGGAGGTCACCTACGAGGCGATGTGGAAAGGCATCCGCGCGGTGAAGCCCGGCGCGCGCCTGGGCGACGTCGGCCACGCCATCGAGCGGCACGCCCGGCAGCACGGCTACACCGTGGTCGAGGACTACTGCGGCCACGGCATCGGCCGCGAGATGCACGAGCCGCCGCAGGTACTGCACTTCGGCCGCCCGCGCACCGGGCAGGTGTTGCGCGAAGGCATGACCTTCACTATCGAGCCCATGCTCAACCAGGGCCATTCCGGGGTGAAAACCCTGGCGGACGAATGGACCGTGGTCACCCTCGACGGCAAGCTCTCCGCGCAGTTCGAACACACCGTGGCGGTGACCGCCACGGGCTTCGAAGTCCTCACCCTGCGCCCCGAGGAGCGCAACGCCGGCTACTGATGCGCCGCTCAGCCGTCGGTGGAGCGGCTGAGCGCTTCCCAGTGGCTGATCTCCTCCTGCAGGGCTGAAAGCTTCTGCCGCACCAGCCCCAGCGCGTCGCTCCCCAGCAGCAGATGCCGTGGCGGCAGTGGCGCTTCGATCGCCGCCAGCATCGCTTGCGCGGCTTTCTGCGGGTCGCCCAGCTGCTTGCCGCTCTTTTCCTGCCGCGCCTGGCGCACCGGGTCGAACAGCGCGTCGTAGTCGGCGATGGAGCGCGGGCTGCGCACCATGGAGCGCCCGGCCCAATCGGTGCGGAAGGAACCCGGCGCCACGGCGGTCACCGCGATGCCGAAACCCTCGACTTCCTTGCCCAGCGCGTCGCTGATCCCCTCCAGGGCGAACTTGCTGCCGCAGTAGTAAGCGATGCCCGGCATCGTGATGTAGCCGCCCATCGAGGTGATGTTGAGGATGTGGCCGCGCCGGCGCTGGCGCATGTAGGGCAGCACGGCCTGGAGCATCGCCACGGCGCCGAAGACGTTCACCTCGAACTGCCGGCGCATCGCCTCCAGTGGCGACTCCTCGAGAATGCCTTCGTGACCGTAGCCGGCGCTGTTCACCAGCACGTCCAGCGGGCCGACGCTGGCTTCGACTTCCTCGACCACGCCGGGGATGGCGTCGAAGTCGGTCACGTCGAGCAGGCGGCCGAAGGCCTGGCCGGGCGCCAGTGCTTCCAGTTCGGCGCGGGCCTGCTCGGTGCGTACCGTACCCACCACGCGATGTCCGGCGGCGAGCGCCGCGTGGGCCAGGGCCAGGCCGAAGCCACTATTGGCGCCGGTAATCAGCAGGGTCTTGGGAGATGACATGGGGTGACTCCATTGCAGGGGGAATGAGTGCACAATACGCAGCCTCACCTCCCTTTCAGAGACCTCAAGCTCTGTCTTTATTGCCTGATTCTATGAATGCCGATATCGACACTCCCAGCAGTGAGCAGGCGCGCATGGTCGCCCTGATCGCCGCATTGGCTCCGCAGGAGGGCTACAACCTCACCGCACTGCCAAGCGTGCGCCTGTTCCGCTCGAACCGACCGCTGGCGCGCACTCCGGTGCTCTACGATCCCGGCATCGTGATCGTCTGCCAGGGCTGCAAGCGCGGCTATTTCGGCGATGAAACCTACGTCTACGACGCACAGCACTACCTGGCCGTCGCGGTGCCGGTGCCCTTCACCATGGAAACCGACGCCACACCAGAGCGTCCGCTGCTGGCCATCTACCTGCACCTGGACTTCCAGCTCGCCGCCGAGCTGATGCTGCAGATCGACCAGCACAGCCTCCAGCTGGGCCAGCCACCCGCAGAAACCGCCCCGCGCAGCCTGTTCTCCAGCCCGATGGACCCGGCACTGACACAGTCCGTGCTGCGCTTCCTCGAAGCGCTGGGCGATCCGCTGGAGGCCGCCATCCTCGCGCCGGCCCTGCTGCGCGAGCTGTACTTCCGCGTGCTGACCGGCGCACAGGGCAATGCCATGCGCGCGGCGCTGGCCATGCGTGGTCGCTTCGGCAACATTGCCAGGGCCCTGCAGCGCATCCACACGGGCTACGCACAGCCCCTCGACCTACCGCAGTTGGCCAGCGAGGCCGGCATGAGCGTTCCGTCATTCCACAGCCATTTCAAGGTCATTACCCGCACCTCGCCCATGCAGTACCTCAAGTGCACGCGGCTGCACCAGGCGCGGCTGCTGATCGTACGCCAGGGCATGACGGCTCAGGCGGCGAGCCTGGCCGTCGGCTACGCCAGCGCCTCGCAGTTCAACCGCGAGTTCAAGCGCCTGTTCGGCCGTACGCCCCTGGCGGAGGCGCAGCGCATGCGGGAGAACTTCGCGATTCCGCCGGCGCAGGAAGGTTCGGCTTTTGTCTCGTCCCACTGACCATCCACCGCCTTTCAGGCGATTGCTTCATCTGCCGATAATTCGAGCATTAATTGCTTGATAATTCACTTTCCAGCACTCTAAAGCCGATTATCCGCCAGAAGTTTCACTTAAAATGCAAGCCCCACCAGGAGCTCCGCATGAAACCGCTCGACACCTCCACTCGCACCGAAGGCAGCCCGTCATGACCTGCGCACTCTCCCTCGAAGCGCTGGCCTACGACCATCAGGATGGCGAAGAAATCCTGCCCCACTGCCATCCCCAGGCGCAGCTGATCCACTCGATCTCCGGCGTGATGCTGGTCGGCGCGGCGCAGAAGAACTGGGTGGTACCGGCCGGCCATGCGCTGTGGGTGCCGCCGGGCAACGAGCACCAGATCCGCATGTTCGGCAACGTGCGCATGCGCACCCTGTTCATGCCCGCTTCCACCTGGCCCTGGGGCGGCCAGCAGTGCCAGTTGATCGCAGTAACGCCACTGCTGCGGGAACTGCTCGTGGCCGCCAGTGCCGTACCGACCGACGCCGGCAACGAGCACCGCCGCCGCTGCCTGCATGAACTGCTGCTGGTGGAGATGGACGCGGCGCAGACGGTCGGCATCCACCTCGCCTTGCCGCAGGACCCGCGCCTGCTGCGGCTGTGCAACGCGGTGATTGGCGCACCGGCGAACGAGACCGGCATGGAAGACTGGGCGCAGCAACTGAACATGAGCAGCCGCACCCTCGCCCGCTTGTTCCAGCGCGAACTGGGAATGAACTTCGGCGACTGGCGCACCCGCGTGCGCATGGTCCTCAGCCTGCAACGCCTGATCGCCGGCGCCTCGGTGCTGGAAGTGGCGCTGGAGCACGGCTACCAGAGCCCGAGTGCGTTCTCGCAGACCTTCAAGCGGGTTCTCGGGCGGTTGCCCAGTCAGTATCGGGCGGAGCGGCTTTGAGCCTTAGCGTCCTATTTTTTCAACCCCGCCAAACTCCCGATTAGAACTCGGTTAGCCGCTGACTCGGCGGATCAGCTCTTCCTGAATCCGGGCAATCCGTTGGCGGCACGCCACTCCTTCACTGTGCGTGTAATTCCCTCTGCTGAGTCATCAGCCCCCGGCTCGGGGTAGTAAATCAAGTCGGAGCCAGCAGGGTGTTGGCTCACCTTTCGAAAGTGCAATAACAGCACATCAGCCATCTCATCAGATTCTGATGCATCCTCTTCAAAGAGGTCTTCTAGAAGTTGGATAAACTCAGCTTCCGTGTAGTCCGAGAAGCTTTCCTTCAGAATGTCGTACTTAGCCATGTGCTACTTGCTCTTTCTGTGCAGGGTGATGTGATTCCTTGGCGTGTTGACGCGGAGATTGTCTACGTCATAAACCTCGCCACCATCCGTAACTCTGTCCACGTGGTGCAACTCAAATGATTGCCTCCCGCCCACCATGTCAACTTCACGTACACGTGGGGCTTTGCCTTTCTGCATACGCTGAAGGTTCTTCCGGGTGGATTTAGCGACCAGCTCTGAGTCTTTCGCTACGGCCTTCCAAAGCGCCCTCCTGAACGAGTTAAAACTATTAAAGCTTTTCCCACGCAACTCATTAGCAACACTCGCTGGAATCGGCGCTCCGAGCCCTTCAGCTGCCCCTAGCAACCAGGTTCCAGACACATATTCCCCAGCACCTCTCACTGTCCCCGGCTCATGCCGGGCATTCATCACGATGTAGAGCGGAGCAATCCCGGAGCCTGCGGGGAACACGAGAATGAAGTCTCGATACTCAGGCGGGTAGATCGGGTTGACGATGAGGGTATCGGCCTGTTCCACAGGCGGGTAGATCGTGATCTGCGGCGCCTGGGGTGCAGCTTCCAAGGCTGGAATACCCAGGGTGTCGGCAGGATTGGCAGCAGGCGTCCAGATCAGCCCAATCCCATCCCCCAAGTCGGCAACCATCTGGCTACCAGTCGGTTCGAACTGAACAACGGGGATCATTTCCCACTCGCTGCGGAGCTGAGTGTTGAAGCCGTAGCCTTTCAGCTTGCCATCTGATTGCTGCTCTACACGAATGCGTACACGGGTTCGCCCCTGTCTCATTGTGCGAAGTTGCTCTTCCGTGTAGAGGGCGCTGTCCCCCAGGCTGGAAGGCCAGAGCATCGCAACAACGCCAAGGAGAGCGCCCCCGACAACGCCTCCCGTGAGGATGCCGCCACCAACTGCACGGCCACCAACTCCTGCCGCAACCTGACCACCACTGGCCACTGCTCCGCCAGCGGAAACGACGTCGCAAAGACCGCCACAGGATTCTTGCGGGCCTGCGGGAGCAAGCCCGCGCAATGCCAGGGAACCGAAACCTGCAGGGACGTTGCCGCTGATCTTCCTGAGCTGCACCTTGCCGTGATCGTCTGCCGCGCGGCCCCCTAGCAGTACGAGATTTCCGTAGTCGCTCGCATTGTCGACAGGAAACGCACCCGACGAGGTGCTGTAGTCGATCACCGAATTCGGCAGCTTGCTGCACTTGGCGAACACGCAGCCCTTGGATGCAAGGCTGCTCGCCGGCTTTATTGCCGACGCATTGCGAGCAAAGCCGGCACGCTCTGCAGTTGGTGCCGAACGAGCTACCTGTGTGCCTCTCTGCGCTGCGTTGGAAGGGCCAGGGTCTTTTTGGTAGGACATGTCATACGACGAGGGGATCAGTTGCGACTTGCAGGGACATCCGCTGACGCTGTCCAGCGAGCCTGCGGCGGGACGTTCCGAGATGAAGTCATAAACGCCGCCGAGGATGGGATAAGTCTGGTGATCCCTCCCGCATAGAACCCGATCCCCTTCGCGGGCCAACGGATTGCCATCCAGTATGAACGAGGGGTCTCCCTCGATTACAACGCCGCCGCAGGTGGTTCTATCGCCCCTGCGGATGAAATACCCAACCGCCATGTTCGTTCCCTGAGTGAAGGAATGGAGAAGCGAACATAGGCAGTTTGTTATTGGATCGAATGCAGGACTGGTCCCGAAGTCCTGTCGGCCCTCACTTGCTCGATCTGTAGGAGTAAGGCGCGCATGAATTCCCCAACCTCCTTGCCCGGTTGGTTCTGCGCCGACCTGATCCCCCTCCCGGCAACCCGGGCGCAGAAGCCCTGAGTCACCCGGAGGGCAGGCCCGGCGTCACTCGATGCCGAAGTGAATGCTGTAGTCCACCTTGGTCCCGCGGCGTGCGGTGGCGCGCATCTGGTAGACCTGCACGCTGTAGGTGCCAGAGGCCGGCAGCGCGCCGCTCCAGTCCTGGCCCACGGCGCCGCTGCCCAGGGCGGTGGATTCACCCGGCTCGTTGCCCGGCGCGTAGAGGTTGAAGTTGGCGTTGTTGCTGCCGCTGACAGCGACTTTCATGTGCTGCCCGGCCTTGGCCGACAGGGTGTAGACGACCGTGTCATAGCCCTTGAAGCTGCCTTTGACGGTGGTGCTGCTCGCGCCCTTGGTGAAGTGCACCGGGACCGTGGTGACGGTATCGGCGGCCAGCGCGAGTGCCGGGGTGGCACTGAGCAGGCAGAACAGCAGCAGGGAGGTTTTCATGGTGGTCATCCTGTGGTCAGGGGTTGGAAATCATGAGGCCGCCAGCCAGGTCTGGCCGGCGAGGTAAGCGAGGAATTCGTTGAGCGGCATCGCCTTGCCGAACAGCCAGCCCTGGCCGTACTGCACGCCGCGCTGACGCAGGTACTGCAGCTGCTCGTCGGTCTCGACGCCTTCGGCCACCATCCGCAGCGCCAGCTGGCGAGCCATGGCGATGGTGTGGTCGGTCACCGGGCAAGGCGCGCCGTCCGACAGCGACTGGACGAAGGAGCGGTCGATCTTCAGCAGGTCCAGTGGCAGGCGCCGCAGGTACTGCAGGCTGGAGTAACCGGTGCCGAAATCGTCCAGGGCGATCGGGTGGCCCGCCTCGCGGCTTTGCGCCAGTGTCCGGTGCGCGGCGTCGATACTCAACAGGCAGCTTTCGGTCACTTCCAGCCAGATGCTGCCGGGATCGATGCCCGCCTGCTGCCGTGCTTCGACCAAGTGCGGCAGGAAGGTCCCGCTTGCCACGTCGAGTGCCGAGAGGTTGATCGAGACATGCTGTAACTGCCCCGAAGCGAGGCTGGCGCCCAGGTCGCGGCAGACCGTCGAGATCACCTGCGCGGTGATCGACTCGACCAGGCCACTGGATTCGGCCAGGGGCAGGAAGCTCTCAGGCAGGGTCACCGAGCCGTCCTTGCGACGCCAGCGCACGAGCGCTTCGGCGCCGATGCAGCGGCCATCGCGCAGGTCGAGGATGGGCTGGTAGAAGGCAGTGAACTCATTGTTCGCCACGGCCCGTGTCAACACTGCCAGTGGCGACAGATAGGCACGCACGCGACGTGCAACCACCCAGCACCACAGGCCGGAAAGCAGCAGGGCCAGCGGCGTGAGCATGAGCAGCTCCCGCCACAGGTCGCGGACCAGGGCCTCGCGACTGACCGCAGCCACCGTCTGCCAGTTGCCATGGTTGACCCGCGTATAGAGGTAACCACCCCGCAGCGCAGAGTGCGGCTCGCTATGGATGCGCGTGAGGACCTGGGCAAAGCCGGCGGCCGGCGTGCCCAGCCAGTGCCCTGCCGGTGTGCCCAGGGCCAGGCTGACGCCGGGCGCGAGGGAGGTTTCGAGGAAGTGCTCGGGGTCGATCAGCAGGTTGAACGCCGCATCGCGCAGGGCCAGCATGGGTTTGGCTGGCGCCATGAACGGCTGCACGTTGATCGACACGCCCATGCCTTCGCGAGTGCGGAAGTCTTCCGGCCAACGCTCTGCCGGACGACCGACCAGGCCCCAGGAACTGCAGACGAACACCTCTTCCTCGACGTAGCCGACCGCCTTCACCGCCAGCGTGTCGATGGCCAGCAGACGCATCTGTTCGATGCCCTCCGCCGAGCAGGGCGGCAGCGGTGAGCGGTTCAGCTCGCGCAGCGTCGCGGCGGCCTGGGCGAAGGTATTGTCCGCCCGTTGCGAGGCGAGCCGGGCCAGCGTTTCCAGGCGTTCCGCGGTGTGTTGCACGACCAGATGCCAGGCCAGGTAGCCGGTGCCGGTCAGTACCAGAGCGACACCCAGCAGGCTGGCGAGGGTGCCGGTCCTGACGATGCGAGCGCGACTCATGATGGGTCTCCAGAGGGCACACGGCGTGTGCCCGAGCGGGATGGTCGACTACCAGAGGTAGCGGTAGCCGAGGGTCAGCGACAGCGGTTGCTCGATTTCGTGGCCATTGGCGTAGTGGGCTTCGAGCATCAGCTTCTGGTGGGCGCTGACCAGCAGCGAACCGCCGACGCCCAGTTCGGCGCGCGAACCCGGCAGCTGGTTGTCCAGCGCGTGGCCGTTGACCTTGACCGTGCTGTCGCCGGCCAGTTCGTCGATCCACGAGGCGCTGAGGTAGCCCTGCACCTGTGCGCCGGAGTCCAGTTGCCAGTTGCGCCCGGCGCGCCCGCCGGCCCGAGCCTGGACGGAGTCCACGGCGTCGCCGTCCACTTCCAGTTCGTCGCTGCTGGTGTACTGCGGCCCTTGCAGGTGGGCGCCAGAAAGCTGTACCTGCGGCTCGACGAACCAGCCCTGGCCCAGTTGCACGGTACGACCCAGCTCAACGCTGGCGCCGTAGGCGTCGGAGTCGTAGTGGCCGCGGACCTGGCCACCGGTGTTGGTCGGCACCTTCACTTCGCCGCGCAGGTGGTCGTACTTGAGTACCGAGTCCAGGTACCAGCCGTCTTCGCGCACGTAGGTGGCGTAGAGGCCGACGCTGCGGCTGTCGAGGTCGCCGGAGCTGTGCTCGCCGAAGTCCTGGTCGGCATGGCCAGCCCCGAGCATGCCGCCGACGTAGAGGGTGCCGTCAGCCTGTTCGAAGGCGCGGTCGGCGCCGATCTCGGCCCCGCTCAGGCTCTGCTCGAAAGCACGGCTGTCGCCGCTATCGACGTTCAGCTTGCCGCCCATGGCGCGGGTCCACAGGCCGCCCTGGTCGTGACCCTGGCGCAGTTCGCCGAGGCGGCGAGTCAGGGTGCCCAGTTCGCTCTGCCAGAGGTTGGCGGCGGCGCTCTGCATGCCCAATGCGGCGTTGGCACCCTTGGACAGGCGCTGGGCCTGGCTGGCCGGGCGCGATGCCGGGGTCAGTGTGCTCATTGCAATGGACGGGGTACCCGTGGCGACGGCGGGTTGATTCGCCGGTGTCAGCGCCGTCATCGGCAGCGTATCGACCTTGGGCTGGGGCACCAGCTGAGGGCGCATCGAGGGGTTCAGCGCCGTCATGGGAATGCTCGAGCCATTGGGCTGCGGCACGAGTTGCGGGCGCAGCGACGGATTCAACGAAGTCATGGGCACGCTGCTGCCGTTGGGCTGGGGCACCTTCTGCGGTGGTATCGAGGGGTTGAGCGCCGTCATCGGGATGCTGCTGCCATTGGGCTGCGGGACCAACTGCGGGCGCAGCGACGGAGTGAGCCCAGTCATCGGCGCCACCTGCCCGGTCTGCACCAGGTACCAGTCGTTGCCTTGCTGCTGAAGTCCGTAGCGGAACGCCCCGGCGTCCACATGACCGCCGAGCAGGCTGAACTGCCCGGTGCCGCCACCGGTGCCGACCAGTTTCAGCGGGGCGCCCTGGGCGTCCCGGCCGCTGTCGGCCACCAGTATCTCGTGGCTGCCCTGGGCCTGGCCCAGCACCTGCAGCAGGTCACCCCGGGAGGTGGAAAGATCGGTTTTCATCTGGAAGCGGCCATTGCCGCTGAGGTCGCCATTCACCGTCAGCACCTGGTAGCCGGGGCCGCTGAAGAACACCGCGGAATCGCGCAGCTTGAGATTTCCCAGGGAGGCGTTACCGGCAAACTCCCAGGTGCTGGTGCCCAGGTCCATGTCCAGCCGGCCACGGGACGGAGCCAGCAACTGAGTGTTGCCATGCAGGGTGCTGCCGTTCGCGAGCAGGTCGAACTGGCCGTTGTCCTCGACGCTGGCAAGGGTCGGGGTTTCGACTGTCGAGCTGTCCAGAGCGGCGTTCAGCACGCTGCCCGGACGAACCAGGAAGGCACTGCCGGCGACGACATGCAGCTGCGCGCCCCGGGCATCAACATGGCCCTGGCTGCCGCTGGCGGTTTCGATCAGGTCCTGCTGGCCGGTGAGCGCCGAGTCGGTCAGTTCCAGCTGGCCGATACCCTGCCCTCCGGAGAACAGCACGGTGCTGCCATCGACGTTGGCGGCCTGGCTGTCCCACAGGCCGATGCGGCTGTCGCCGCTGATTTCCAGCGCGGAAGACTGGGCGCCTGCGCTCAGCAACTGGGTATTTTGCAGCTCGATCTGGCTGGACCGGCCGGCCAAGGCGGCGGTGGACTGGCGCCCCTGGGTGAACACCGAGCCGTCGCTCATGGCGATGGCCGAGCCGTCCCGGGCGCTCAGTGCAGCGGCATAGTCTCCCTGCGTATTCACCGTACTGCCCTGGCCCAGCAGCACCTGGCTGCCGTTGTTCGCGGAAACGCCGTAGCTGGAACTGCCCTCGGTGAGAATCCGCGTGTCGACCAGCTCCAGCGGGCCGCTGGCGCTCAGGCCGACGCCTGCGCTCTCGGCCTTGTGCGTGTGGATCTGCGAGTGGCTGACCAGACCGGGGAGCGCGTCACTTTCCACGAGGATGCCGGTACTGCTGGTCTCGAAGGTTTCGATGCGCGAGTGCTCCACCTGCAGGGCCGAGGCCCCCGACACCTGTATGCCGTAGCTGAGGATGCCGCGCGTCACCAGGCTCGAATCGCTCAGCCGCAGGGAGCTGCTGTCGACGCGGATGGCCGGGCTACGGCCACCCAGCGTCTGCGCGTCGAGCGCCGTCGCGTCCAGAACCGCGCCGCCGAGAGCTTGCAGCGCTCCGCCGCTGCCGGCGTTGCGCAGCAGCACATCACGCAGGGAAAAGTCAGTGCCCTGCACGTTGACGGCTGGGCCGTTGCCGGGGATATCGACGCGCGACTGCACCAGCGCGTGGGGTAGTGCGCTGGTGGCGGTGAAAACCTGCGGGGAGTTGAAGTCCACAGCCAGCGCCGGAGAGGCGATGAGCATGGCAATGAACAGTGCCAGCGGTGTGTGGGAAAGGTTGGGACTGCGTGTGAGGGGTTCCATGGCGAGTCACCTTGAGGGGAAGCGGTTGAGGCCATTCTTGGCGTGCCCGCTCAAAGTGAGGATGCGAAAACCAGTCACGATTTGTAGGAAAATGATTACACGAGTGCGATCACCATGCCCTAGAGTGAAGGGCAACCCAGGGGGAACAGATGGCGCGGATACTGATCGCGGACGAACACCCGATGACCCGCTACGCGGTGCGCATGCTGCTGCAGGCGGAGCGCCACACGGTGGTCGGCGAGGCCTGCAATGGCCTCGAGGCGCTGAGCCTGACCACCCGCCTCGCACCGGACCTGCTGATCATCGACATCGACCTGTCGCAGCTCACTGGCCTTGACGTCATCTCACGCCTGCGCAGCCGCGGCCTGACGCTGCCGATCCTGGGCTACAGCACGCAGGATTCGGAGCACTACGTCGGCCGTTTCCTGCAGGTCGGAGCCTCGGGCTTCGTCAGCAAGCACCAGGACATCGACCGGCTCAAGGAAGCCCTGGCGGTGGTCCTGCGCGGGCACAGCTATTTCCCAGCCGAAATGCTCGGCAGCGTGCACCGCGCCAGCCTGCACGAGAATGACGCCGAGCGCGTCGCTTCGCTGTCCAACCGAGAACTCAGCGTGCTCAGCCTGCTGGCCAGCGGCTACAGCAACCAGGAAATCGCCCACGAGCTGACCATCAGCGAAAAGTCCGTCAGCACCTATCGCGCACGCATGCGCAGCAAGCTCAACCTCTCCAGCATGCTCGAGCTGATCGACTTCGCCCGGCGCAACCATCTCGCGGCACCGGCAAGCCATACCCATGACACGGGCGCCGACGGTGGTGAGGCCCCCCTGTGGCGCTCCATGGTGGAAAGCCTGCCGGCAGCCTTCTATGTCCGCGATACCGAGGCGCGCCTGGTGTACGCCAACCCGGCGCACCTGGAGCTGTACCAGGCGGAACTGGACGACGTGCTCGGCACCCGCACCACCGAGGTGGACTGGTATCAACCGACCGATGCCCGCAACATGCTGCGCTTCCTGCAGCGCGCACTCGCCGAGGAGCAGCCCTTCAGCAAGGACATCGAACTCTCGGTCCACGGCGAACGCCGCGTGCTCCACCACTGGGGCACACCTTACCGCGACGGCGACGGCAACCTGCTCGGGATGATCTGCTGCAGCACCGACATCACCGAACGCTACGACCAACTCAACGACCTGCGCAGCCGTGCCGAAGCCAGCGAACTGGCACACCAGCAGCTGACCGACCTGTTCACCAGCGCGACGACCCATCTCAACGAACGTATCGAGGCGCTTGCCGGCTCCCTTGCGCAGCCCAACGCCACGGATCTCGACCAGGCCCTGGCGATACTCGAGGAACTGAAGGTCCACGGCGCCTCGCTCAAGCGGGCGCTCATCGCCCAGGACGACGTTCCCTTGATGCCGACGCGGCTGGACGAGCTCGCCTCCGAAGTCCTCGACGTCCTGCACGCACCGGCCGACCAGAAACAGCTGCCGCTGAAACTGGAGGCCGACAGTCGCTCGCGCAAAGCCCTGCTGGTCGACGCCAAGTCCCTGCGCGAGGTCCTGCGCCATCTGGGGTTGTACGTGATCGACCTGACCGACGACGGCAGCGTCCAGCTGCGCATCGCCGCCAGCCCGAAGCAGCAGCAAATGGGTGTGCGTATCACCCTCGAAGGCCTTCCGGGCAGCAAGCGCCGTGAACTGCGCGCCTATTCCCTTTCCGAACTGACCCGCGACTACCCTGCGCGCAACCCGGCCCGCAACAGCCTGAGCCTGAATATCGCCCAGCACCTGATCAACAGCCTCGGCGGCGAGCTGCAGGTTTCCCATCTGCCCGGCCAAGGCTGCTGCGCCACCGTGCACCTGCTGCTGCAACAGGCCAGCGCGCGCTGAGTGCCTCAGCGGCGCCGCTCATACGATCGTACAAGGCCCTCCGCGGCGCTTCTTACCTTGGGTGAATTGTCCGCCCGGGCCTCCCCCTGCACCCTCTCCCTCCCCCTTGCCGGCCTCTGAAAAGGGCTCCTGCCGCCCGTTGCCGGCTCCAGAAAGCTGCCTGCCCGGCCACTTATAAATTCAACAAAGGTTGTACCCATGAGCGTGTTTGATGTCATTGAACATTCCCCGGTATCGAAATTTCACCGGAAATTGCTGCTGGCCTGCTGCGGAGGCCCCTTCCTCGATGGCTACATCCTCAGCCTGATCGGCATTGCGCTGATCGGCTTCGGCCAGGACATCGCCGCCACCTCGGTGGAAACCGGCATGATCGGCGCGGCCTCGCTGCTGGGCATCTTCTTCGGCGCGACGGTGTTCGGTGCCATCACCGACCGCATCGGCCGGGAAACCATGTACGCGCTGGATCTCACCGTGCTGGTGATCGCCTGCGGCCTCTCGGCCTTCGTCACCGAAGCCTGGCAACTGATCGTGCTGCGCTTCGTCATTGGCCTCGCAGTCGGCGCGGACTACCCCATCGCCACCTCGCTGCTCACGGAGTTCACCCCGTCCAAGCGCCGTGGCTTCATGATCGGCGTGTCCGGGCTGGCCTGGTCCTGCGGCGCCATGACCGCCTTCATCGTCGGCTACCTGATGGTCTCCTGGACCGGCGACCACTCGCTGTGGCGCTGGATGCTGTTCAGCGGCGCGGTGGTGGGCATCATCGTCGTGCTGATCCGCCGCGGCATCCCGGAATCGCCACGCTGGCTGGCCAGCAAGGGGCGCATCGAGGAAGCGCAGAAGGTCATCAAGCTGGTCTACGACAAGGACGTGGTGATCACCCCCGCCGACGTCGCCGAACTGAACGACGGTGGCCGTCATCGTTCGTGGAAAAGCGACCTGAAGATGATTTCCTCGGGCGGCTACCTCAAGCGCACCATCATGTGCGGCATGCTCTACTTCGCGCAGATCACCCCGCAATACGTGCTCTACACCTTCGGCAGCATGATCCTGCTGACCGCCGGCATCAAAGGCGAGAACTCCTCGACCCTGGGCGAGCTGATGATCGCCATCCTCTTCGCCATCGGCGTGATCCCGGCGCTGAAGCTGGTGGAAACCTGGGGCCGCCGCCCCATGGTGGTGGTGCCCTTCGCACTGATGGCGTTGCCGCTGCTGGCCCTGGGCCTGTGGGCGGACGCCCCGGCCTGGTTCATCGTCGGTGCCTTCGCCTTCTACGCCTTCGTCTCCGGCGGCCCGAGCATCCTGGAGTGGATCTACCCCAACGAGCTGTTCCCCACTTCCGTACGCGCCACCGCTGTCGGCGTGGCGGTCGGTTTCAGCCGCATCGGCGCGGCGACCGGCACCTACCTGATGCCCATCGGCATCGAGTCCATCGGTCTGCAGGCAACCCTGCTGATCGGTGCGGGCATCACCCTGCTGGCGTTCTTCATCTGCCTGGCGTGGGCGCCGGAAACCAAGGGTCGCTCGCTGCAGCAATCGGCATCGCTGAGCCTGGCGACCTGATCCGCTCCTGCGTTTGACCCGAAGCCCATCGGCGCTGCCGATGGGCTTTTTTGTGCCCGGCGATTCGGCCAGGCACGGCGCTCCTTGTAGGGACGCGCGGACTTCGTCCGCGGTTCGCGGGCGTGGCCCGCTCCTACAAGGGAGTCGCGGTGCTAGCCGCTGTAGGAGCGAGCCATGCTCGCGATCCGTCAGCAGGGCTTACGGTACCGATCCACGACGGGACGCGCGGACTTCGTCCGCGGTTCGCGGGCATGGCCCGCTCCAAAAAGGGAGTCACGGTACTAGTCGTTGTAGGAGCGAGCCATGCTCGCGATCCGTCAGCAGGGCTTACGGTACCGATCCACGACGGGACGCGCGGACTTCGTCCGCGGTTCGCGGGCGTGGCCCGCTCCTACAGGGGAGTCACGGCGCTAGTCGTTGTAGGAGCGCCCACAAAAAAGGCCGCCCGAGGGCGGCCTGAAAGTGCGGCGACGCCGCACACTGTGAAGCTTTACTGCTTGGCGGCCCAGGCGTTGAAGCGCTGCTCCAGCTGCTCGCCATGGTCGGCCCAGAAGGCCGCATTCATCGCCACCTGACCGGCCAGGTTGGCCTCATCGGTAGGCATGTTGGTGCGGCGGGCGGCGTCCACCAGCGGGACTGCGGCGCGGTTCACCGGGCCATAGGCGATCTGCTGCGCGTAGTTCTTCTGCTGTTCGGTCTGCAGCACGTACTGGATGAAGCGCAGGCCTTCCTCGGTATTCTTCGCGCCCTTGGGAATGGCGAAGGCGTCCATGTCATAGATGCCGCCATTCCACACCACGCGCAGCTGGCTTTCGTCCTGCACGGCAGCGATGCGGCCGTTGTAGGCGGAGCTCATCACCACGTCGCCGGAAGCCAGGTATTGCGGCGGCTGTGCGCCGGCTTCCCACCACTGGATGCTCGGCTTGATCTGGTCGAGCTTCCTGAAGGCGCGGTCCTGGCCTTCCTTCGTCCCGAGCACGGCGTAGACATCCTTCGGCGCCACGCCGTCGGCCATCAGGGCGAACTCCAGCGTGTACATCGCGCCCTTGCGCAGGCCGCGCTTGCCAGGGAATTTCTGCGTGTCCCAGAAATCCGCCCAGCCGGTGGGCGCGCTCTTGAGCTTGTCGGCGTTGTAGGCCAGCACCGTGGACCAGACGAAGAAGCCCACGCCGCACGGCTGTACCGCGCCATCCAGCAGCTCCGGGGCGAGCTTGGCGATTCCCGGCTGCTCGCCGATTTCCTGCAGCAGGCCCTCGTCGCAGGCCCGCGCCAGTTCCGGCATTTCCATCTCCACCACATCCCAGGAGACGCTGCCGGTATCGACCTGCACCTTGACCTTGGCCATTTCGCCGTTGAACTCGTCGGCGATCAGGCGGCTGCCGCTCTGCTGCATGTAGGGTTGGTAGAAGGCCTTGACCTGGGCAGCCTTGTTGGCGCCGCCGTGGGAGACCACGGTGAGGTCGGCGAAGGCAGGGAAAGTCGCCGCGCAACCCAGGGCGCAGGCGATGGAGGAACTCAGGATCTTGTTCATTGTTATGGTCTCCGGTGAGTAGACGGCCCGCCTCGCGGCAGGCGGCGCCATCCGGGGCCTCCAAGGGCTCGCATGGCGCACTGCCAGCTAGTCTTGGGGCCGCCGCCAGGCTCCACAATCAGACGGAACTACAATTCGAAGGGCCCTGCTCGTATCCCGGTACGAAGCCCGCAAGGCTCGCTCAAGCCAGGCGCGACAAGGCCTCGCGCTTGGTGGCATGCTTGCCGGCCCGATCGATCGTCACTCCTGCCCGCGGACCCGCCATGCCATTCCATATCCAGGACATCCTCGACAACGCTTCCCTGCGCACCCGGCTGCTCGGCGGCAGCGAAGGCGTCGGCCGGCGCCTGCGCTGGGCGCATGTGTGCGAGCTGGCGGACCCGACCCAGTGGCTGGGCGAAGGGGACCTGCTGATGACCACCGGCATCGGCATTCCCGCCCAGGCCCAGGCGCAACGGGATTACCTGCAACGCCTGGCCGCGGCACGCATCTCGGGGCTGATGATCGGCGAGAACATGCAGGCCCCGGCGGATATCCAGGCCCTGCAGGACGAAGCCTGCCAGCTGGGTTTCCCACTGCTGATGACCGATTACGCGGTGCCCTTCTCCGCCGTGACCCGCGCCATCGTCGACGCCAGCAAGCAGGAAGAACACGAGCGCCGCAGCGCCGTGACGCGCATCTATGAAAGCGCCCGCATCGGCCTGCGCGGGCTCGGCCTCGCCGGCCTGTTGCGCCGGTTGTGCAGCGACGTGCGCGCGCAGTTGTTCCTGTTCGATTCGGCGACGCTGCGACCCTGGCAGGAAGGCCTGCCTCCGCTGCCGGCCAGCTGGCGGGCAACCCTCGCCCAGCGCCGCTCGGTGCCGGACACCGTGACCCGCTGCAGCAATGGCGAACAGGAAGCGCTGGTGATGCCGCTGCCGTCGCTGACCACCTGCGAGATCCTCGCCACCGGAGGCGAGCTGCTCGACTACGGCCTGCTGCATCACATCGTGGCGGTACTGGGGATCGAGCTGGAGCGCGCCCAAGTCGAGCACGAACGCATGCTGCGGCTGGGTTCGGAACTGCTGGACGATCTGCTGCAGCAGCGCCTCACCGAGCGCGCCGCGCAGGAACGGCTGGCGCAGCTGAATTGCCCGGTGGATGCCGCCTGCCTGGTGCTGGCGCGCGCCGCCGGCGAGCTGCCGCAACACTGGCAGCAGCGACTTCAGCGACTGGGAATGGGCCTGCTGGTGCGACACCAGGGCAACGAACTGATCCTGCTGCTGAGCGATCCGGCGCAGGCCGCAACGCTGCAGGCCGAGCTGGACTGCACCCTGGGCCACAGCAACCCGTTGGGCCATGCATTACGGGCGGTGGAAGCCCTGCGCGAAGCGCGCCTCGCGCTGGCCCATGCCAACCACCAGCGCCCGCTGGTGGCCTATGCCGATGCCCAGGGCGAGCAGTCCTGGCTGCCGGCAAGCCTGGAAGAAGCACGGCGTGTGCATCGCCGGGTACTCGGTGCGCTGGCGGATTACGATGCGCAACAGGGTGGCCAGTTGCAGCACACCCTGCGCGTCTTCCTCGAGCAGAACCGTTCCTGGCAGAAGGCCGCACAACGGCTCAACGTGCACAAGCAGACGCTGGTCTACCGCATCCGCCGCATCGAGGAAATCACCGAGCGCTCGCTGGACTGCACCGAGGACGTGGCCGTCCTCTGGATCGCGCTGCGCTCGGCGCAGATTGCCGGCATGGACGCCGGGATCAGGGAATGATCACGAAGCTCTTGCGCACGGTCTCGCGGATGTCCCAGGTGCCCTGACAGTTCGCCGGGAACAGCACGGCGTCGCCGGCGCGCAGTTCGATCGGCTCACCGTCGTCCGGGATGAACAGGCAGTGGCCGCTGATGAAGTGGCTGAATTCCCGCGACAGCACCTGGCGCCGCCAGCGGCCGGGCGTGCATTCCCAGACACCGGTGAGCAGGCCGCCCTCGCCTTCCTCGGCGTGGGTCGCGGCGCTGGATACCGGTGCGCCCAGGGGTTCCTTCACCGGTTGCGGCGCCGGCAGTTCGAGGCCGGCGGTGCCGGTGAGCAGGATTGGTTGAGGCATGTTTCTTATCTCCTAGAGGTCCTTGTCTTCGAGCCCTGCCGGGGCGAAGCCGGCCAGGGTGCGGTCGAGCCAGCCACCCTTGCGATTCTGCGCCTCGGCCTGTTCCTTGCGTTGCACCGCGCCGCGCACCATCAGGCCGCCGACGTAGCGCACCGGTTCGAGCGGGAAGCGCTTGGGCTGCCGGCCGACCAGGCCGCAACGGCTCCACTCGTCATCGATGCCCAGCGCCAGGCTGGCGAGGATGCGCCCGCCCAGGCGGCTCGGGCCGACGCCGTTGCCGCTCCAGCCGATGCCGTAGACGATGTGCGGCGCGCCCTCCAGGTGGCCGAACACCGGCAGGCTGTCGTAGGTACGGTCGATGGGGCCGGACCAGCTGTGGGTCACCGGCACGTCGTCCAGTTGCGGGTAGGTGCGGCGCAGGTCCTGCTCGGTGTCTTCGCTGAGCTGCGGGTTGTGGTCGTAGCTCTCGTCGATGCGACTGGCGAAGCTGATCATCCCGGTGCCCTTGCCGAAGGCGATGCGGCCGTCCTGCGTGGTGCGGTAGTAGTCGACCATCAGTTGCGAATCGGTGATGGCTTCGCCACCGGTCCAGCCGATCTGCTCCAGGCGCTCCGGGATCGGCGCGGTGGCGACCACGGTGCTGGTCACCGGCAGGATGGTACGGCGCAGTTCGGGAATTGCCGCCGCCCAGGCGTTGGTCGCCATTACCACCTTCGGTGCGCGCAGTTCGCCGCCGGGGGTGCGGATCACCGCCGGCCGGCCGCGCTCCAGGCTGAGCATGGGGGTGTTCTCGAAGATGCGCACGCCCTTCTCCAGCGCCACCCGGCGCAGACCGCGCACCAGGCGGGCCGGCTGTACCGTGGCGTTGCTGGCTTCGAGCACGCCTTCGAGGTGTTTCGCGGAGCCGGCGCGGCGCGCCACTTCGCTGTTGGAGAGTGACTGGAACACCGGCTCGCCGAGGCGCTCGCAGGTCTGCTGCACCCCCTTCCAGGCACCGCGCTGGGCGTCGGTGGTGGCAGTCCACAACCAGCCGGCACGGCGGAAGTGCGCATCGATGTCGTGGGCCTTGCAGAATGCTTCGATCTCACCGATGGCCGCTGCCGAGGCGCGGGCCAGGCGCAGTGCCTCGTCCTTGCCGCACTGCGCGGCCAGCGAACTGATCTTCGGCCACCAGGACATGACGAAGCCGCCGTTGCGCCCAGAGGCGCCGCCGCCACAGATGTCGCGCTCGATGATGGCGATACGGCAATCAGGCTTGAGCTCGAGCAGGCGCAGCGCAGTCCAGAGGCCGACAAAGCCGCCGCCGACGATGGCCACGTCGACGTCGAGCGGGCCTTCCAGCGCAGGCAGCGGAGTGAGCTCGGAGGCGATTTCCTCCAGCCACAGGGAACGTTTCATGTGCGGATTCCAGGTTGAACGGTAGTGGCGCCACTGTCCTGTGTCAGGCCAGTGGCGAACAATCGTCCATTCCATGCAATCCGGGGAAAGGCCTCATACGAAGATATGAAGCCGGGGCGCTGCGGCCGGTGATATCAGGCCTTGGGCTTCTTCGGCGCCAGGCCCGGCTTGGAGAACTTCACGATCAGCCAGTTATCGGACTTGCCGTGCTTCACCGTGACCTCGGCCACGCGGATGCTCGACGGCACCGTGGCCAGTACCTGGCGGGCGTCGAGGCCCGGCTTGATGTACTTGTCGAGCTGCTCGTAGAGGCGGTAGCTGATCATCCCGCTGCGCAGCGCATGGGTCTCGAAGTCGCCGATGGCCTTGGCGTCGGCCTCGGTGCGGTTCGGGTTGAGGGTGTGCGCCAGCACGTCGACCACGTTCTTGTCGTCGGCGATGGCCACCAGCATGAAGCGCTTGGCCACTTCCTGCAGTACGCGCCGGTAAGCGGCATCGTTGTATTCGCTGTACAGCACCGCCTCGACCAGCTTCTGCTTGTCGAAGGTCAGCGCCAGGCGGAAGCGCGTACCGGCGTAGTCCACGCCATCCTTGCAGCGCGCGGTGACGCCCATGGGCTGCAGGCATTCGACGAAGCCCTGCTGCTTGCCGAAGCCCTTCTGCGCCGCGCCGTAGTTGTACTTGCCGAACAGCGGATCAGCCGCCGACGCCATGCCCGCCACGCACATCAACAGTGCGCCCATTGCCCATCTGCCCATTACCAACTCGTCCCACGCAATGCAAAGGACGCGAGGATAGAGGATTCAGGGGCCTTGTGGCGCCCCGCAGACGACAATCGGAACATTGGAAGGCGATCCGGCGGCGACTCAATCGAACCGGTATTCCAGCCCGGCCCCCGCATACCACGAGCGCCCCGGCGCCGCCTCGTAGTAACGCCCGTTGCTGTCGCCGACGATCACCGAACCGACGTACTGGCGATCCAGCAGGTTGTCCAGGCGCACCAGCTGGTGGAAGGTCCAGGGCCCGACGTGCTGCTCGAAGCGGGTGCGCCAGTTGAACACCGCATAGCTGGGGGCCGGCTTGTCCTCGTTGCTGTCCTCGACATAGACCTTGCTGCGGTACTGGCCTTCGAAGCCCATGCTGATGCCATCCTGCGGCTTCCACACCAGCTCGCCGAACAGGCTGCTGCCGGGTACACCGGGCAGGTGGTTGCCCTTCTCGATGGTACTGCCGCTTTCGACGAAGTCCTCGTCGTAGGTGGCGTCGAGGCGCGTGTAAGCCAGGTTGGCCTGCCAGTGTTCGGACAGGTCGCTCTGCACGCCCAGCTCGAAACCCCGGCGCAGGGTCTTGCCGGCGTTCTGGTAACTGGTGCGGCCGCCGCTGGAGCTGGCGACGACGATCTCGTCGTCGGTGCGTATCTCGAAGATCGCCGCGTTGACCCGCGTATTACCGGCGACCCTGGCCTTCAGACCGACCTCATACTGGGTACTGGTGGCCGGGTCGAGGCCGAAGTTGAAACTCTCGCTCAGGCCCGGCGCGTAGGCCATCTCGGCCTGGGTCGGGGTCTCGAAACCCTTGCCGGCGCTGACGTAGCCGTGCAGGTCGGGAGTGAAGGCGTACATCACCGAGAGCGACGGGTTGTTCTGCTGGTACTTCTTCGAGCCGCTGGAGTCGCCGTTGGCCAGGTAGCGATCGTCCACTTCCATTTTCATGGTGCTGTGCCGCAGGCCGGCGTCGAAGGTCCAGTTACCCAGTTCCCAGCGCGCCTGCACGTAGGGGTCGAGGCTGGTGGCGATGTCGTTCTCGTTGCGCCGCATCTCGCCCTTCACGCCCAACTGGTCGCCGCTGAAGTTCTGGAAGCCCTTGCGGTCATCCTCGCTGCGGTCGTAGTCCACCCCGGTGGTGACGGTCAGCTCGCCCGGCACGCCGTGCACCGGCTGGATCCAACGCAGGGTGCCACCGTGGAACTCGCGGTCGAAGTCCACCACGCCACCGCCGCGCTGGGAGTTGGAAGCCACCGTCCTGGGGATCGACAGGTACTGCACCACGCTGCGCTGGCCGGCGTAGAGGTTGAACTGCAGGGTCGCATCGCCGAAATAGCGCTCGTAGTTCATGCCCAGCTGCTGGTGATCGATGCTCTTGCGCGTGTTGTACAGCTCGGCAGCCGGAGCGACGGAGCGCGGGTCGTGCTCATAGGCGTCCCAGGTCTGGCCCAGCGGGTCCTGCGTGTTGTTCTGCTCCAGGCTGCTGTAGATCAGCGCCATCCGGCTGTCTTCATCGGGCTTGAAGTTGAGCTTGGCGAAGGTCTGGTCGCGGCGCGCGGCGCTGTGGTCGCGGTAGCCGTCGGTGTCCATGCGCGAGGCATCGAGCAGGAAACCAGCCTGGTCGGTGCCGCCTTCGGCATACAGGTGGTTCTTGTTGAAGCCGTCGCTGCCGAAGGTGGTTTCCGCGCCGACTTTCGGCGGACCGTAGCCGTCGCGGGAGAACATCTGGATCACCCCGCCGCTGTTGCTGCCGTAGAGCGTCGAGGCCGGACCGCGCAGCACTTCGATGCGCTCGGCGACATCCAGGTTCAGCGTCGCTGCCTGGCCCTGGCCGTCCGGTGTGCTGGCGGGGATGCCGTCGCTGAGCAGCTTCAGGCCGCGAATGCCGAAAGCCGAGCGTGCGCCGTAGCCACGGGAGGAAATCTGCAGGTCCTGGGCGTAGTTCTGGCGGTTCTGCACCACCAGCCCGGGCACCCGCTGCAGCACTTCGGAGGCGTTGACGCCCAGTTGGCCGTCGCTGAGCTGCGGCTGCTGCACGGTATCGATGGAGAACGGCAGGTCGAAGCTCGACACCGGCGCATAGGCACCCGTCACCACCATGGGCGCGGCCAGCGCTTGCTCGGCGCTCTGCGGGTCAGCGGCGCGGGCCAGCTGGCCGTGGGTGACGCCGCAGATCAGCAGCGGCAGGAGTTTGAGTCGGGCGGGCACAGCGGAGCGGGAAACAGGCACGGCGGCTAGGATTCTTCTGTAGGACCGAGCAGCGATGCTGCCAGTCTCGGCAGCCTCTGCACAGAGGGTTGATCGGTCGGGATGTTGCGGAAAATGAGCGTGCGAGAGGCTATTTCATTCATCCGGTTTTTTAACTTCGACGTTTGTACTATCTAGTTAATTAGCTTGCTAAGAGTATAATCGGCGAATCCAACAGTGAGAACCTTCTGTATGAAACCGGTACAGCGCGCCTCCCGCGTGAGCACTTTCATCCTCCTCGGCCTGGGTGTGGTCATCGCCCTCCTCGGCCTCGCCCTGGCCGCCGGCGGCATCCGCCTGGTCAGCCTCGGCGGTTCCTGGTACTTCCTCATCGGCGGTCTGGCCATGGCCGTTTCCGGCCTGCTGATCGCCCTTCGCAAGCCGGCCGGCGCCTGGCTGTTCGCCGCCTTCCTGGTGGCAACCGCGGTCTGGGCCGTGGCCGACACCGGCCTGGCGTTCTGGCCGCTGTTCTCGCGCCTGTTCATGTTCAGCGCGATCGGCGTGGCAGTTGCGCTGGTCTACCCGCTGCTGGCCCGCTCCGCCGGCCGCGACGCAGGTCGTGGTGCATACGGCATCGCTGGCGTGCTGGCAGTGCTGGTGGTGATCGCCGCCGGCAACATGTTCGTCGCCCACCCCAGCGTTGCCCCCACCGGCAAGGGCCCCGGTCTGGCACCGGTTGACCCGGCCCACACGCAGAAGGACTGGGCCCACTACGGCAACACCGAGGGCGGCAGCCGCTTCGCCGCACTGGACCAGATCAACCGTGGCAACGTCGACCAGCTCAAGGTGGCCTGGACCTACCACACCGGCGACGTGGCGATCAGCGACGGCAATGGCGCGGAAGACCAGCTCACCCCGCTGCAGGTCGGCGACAAGGTGTTCATCTGCACCCCGCACAACAACCTGATCGCCCTCGATGCGGACACCGGCAAGGAACTCTGGAAGAACGAGATCAACGCCCAGTCCAAGGTCTGGCAGCGCTGCCGTGGCATGGCCTACTTCGATGCCACCAAGGAGATCGCCCAGCCGACCCAGCCCAACAGCTCGCAGGTCATCGCCGCCAGCGTGCCGGCCGGCGCCAACTGCCAACGTCGCCTGCTGACCAACACCATCGATGCGCGCCTGATCGCGGTGGATGCCGACACCGGTGAGTTCTGCCAGGGCTTCGGCAACAACGGCCAGGTCGACCTCAAGGCCGGCCTGGGTGACGTGCCCGATTCCTACTACCAGCTCTCCTCCGCGCCGCTCATAGCCGGTACCACCGTGGTGGTCGGCGGTCGCGTCGCGGACAACGTCCAGACCGACATGCCCGGTGGCGTGATCCGTGGCTTCGACGTCATCACCGGCGCCATGCGCTGGGCCTTCGATCCGGGCAACCCGGAAGACAAGGAAGCCCCGGCAGACGGCAAGACCTACGTGCGCAGCACTCCCAACAGCTGGGCGCCGATGTCCTACGACCCGGCGATGAATACCGTCTTCCTGCCCATGGGCAGTTCCTCCACCGACATCTATGGCGTGGAGCGCAGCAAGCTCGACCACACCTACGGCGCCTCGATCCTGGCCCTGGACGCCACCACCGGCGCCGAGAAGTGGGTCTACCAGACCGTGCACAACGACCTCTGGGACTTCGACCTGCCGATGCAGCCGAGCCTGATCGACTTCACCAGGGACGACGGCAAGACCGTGCCGGCGGTGGTGATCGGCACCAAGGCCGGGCAGATCTATGTGCTCGACCGCGCCACCGGCAAACCGCTCACCGAGGTGAAGGATGTACCGGTCAAGCCAGGCAACATCCCCAACGAGCCCTACTCGCCGACCCAGCCGAAATCCGTCGGCATGCCGCAGATCGGCGCGCAGACCCTCACCGAATCGGACATGTGGGGCGCCACGCCGTATGACCAGCTGCTGTGCCGCATCGACTTCAAGAAGATGCGCTACGACGGCCTCTACACCGCGCCGGGTACCGACCTGTCGCTGAGCTTCCCCGGCTCTCTGGGCGGCATGAACTGGGGCAGCCTTTCCACCGACCCGGTGCACGGTTTCATCTTCGTCAACGATATGCGCCTGGGCCTGTGGATCCAGATGATCCCCTCGGCCAACAAGGGCGCGGCGGCCGGCGGCGGCGAAGCGCTGAACACCGGGATGGGCGCCGTGCCGCTCAAGGGCACGCCCTACGCGGTGAACAAGAACCGCTTCCTCTCGGTGGCCGGCATTCCTTGCCAGGCGCCGCCGTTCGGTACCCTCACCGCCATCGACATGAAGACCCGCCAGGTGGCCTGGCAGGTTCCGGTGGGCACCGTGGAAGACACCGGCCCGCTGGGCATCCGCATGCACCTGCCGATCCCCATCGGCCTGCCGACCCTCGGCGGCACGCTGTCCACCCAGGGCGGCCTGGTGTTCATCGCCGGCACCCAGGACTTCTACCTGCGCGCCTACGACAGCGGCAACGGCAAGGAAATCTGGAAGGCCCGCCTGCCCGTCGGCAGCCAGGGCGGCCCGATGACCTATGTGTCGCCCAAGACCGGCAAACAGTTCATCGTCATCACTGCCGGCGGCGCACGCCAGTCCACCGATCGCGGCGACTACGTAATGGCCTACGCCCTGCCCGACAAGCAGTGAGCGGCCCGGCCTGACGATCCCATCGCGCCCGCCTCGTGCGGGCGTCTCCTTCCGGCGCGGCACTACCACCGCGCCTTTTTTTATTCGCTTCACGTTCAGGAAATCCCATGCGCACTTCCCTTCGCCTAACGCCCGGCCTGCTGCTGTGCGTCGCCTCGCTGCCTGCGCTGGCCGAAGAAGGCCTCCTCGACCGACCCACCATGACCGGCGACTGGGGCGGCCTGCGCCACCAGCTGGAACAGGACGGCGTCAAGTTCACCGGCGACTACAGCGGCGAGACCGCCTACAACACCCACGGCGGCCTGCACCGCTCGGCGCGCTATTCGCAGAACATCAAGCTGGGCGTGCAGTTCGACCTGTCGAAACTCTACGGCCTGGACAACGGCGGCAAGGTCCAGCTGACCATCAACGACCGTCGCGGCAACAGCGCCTCGGAAGACCTGGTGGGCAACCGCCTGCCGGTGCAGGAAAACTACGGCGGCCTCTATACCCGCCTGACCGAGCTGAGCTATGAGCGCGACCTGAGCCAGGCGCTGAACTTCAAGCTCGGCTACATGGCCATGGGCAACGACGTCGGCGGGCTGGACAGCGGCATCCTCTGCAACTTCATGAACGCCGGCTTCTGCGGCCACCCGCTGAACATGTCCGGCGGCAGCGGCTGGACCAACTACCCCAACGCGCACCTGGGAGCGCGGGTGAAGTACAGCTTCGCGCCGGACTGGCAGCTGCGCATCGCCGCCTTCAACGTCGACCCGGAAAGCAACGGCAACTCCAGCCGCGCCTGGCACCTCACCCCCAGGCACACCACCGGCACCGTGGTGCCCATCGAGCTGATCTACAAGCCCCAGGGCGAGCTGCCCGGCGAGTACAAGCTGGGCTGGTACTACGACAGCTCCGACGTACAGCGCATCGGCAGCGACAAGCAGGAGTCCGGCCGCAGCGGCCACTACCTGCTGGTGGACCAGGCCGTGTGGAACGACCCGGCCACCAAGGGGCGCAGCCTGCACCTGTTCGGCCAGGCTTCGGCCGCCAGCAGCGCCGCCTCGCCCTTCACCAGGTGGTATGGCGCCGGCGTCGTGCTCTACAAGCCCTTCGAAGGCCGCCCGAAGGACAGCCTCGCGCTGGGTTATGGCCGCGCCGTGCCCAACCCGCGCAGCCGCGAGGTGCAGGAGAACAACGCTCTCGCCAACGGCCAGGACTATCCGAACCTGGACAGCGGCGAACAACTGATCGAGCTGAGCTACGGCTACCAGGCCACCCCCTGGCTGACCCTGCGCCCGGACGTGCAGTACGTCATCGAGCCGGGCGCCTTCTCCGGCCAGGACATCGACAACGCCCTGCTGCTCGGCCTGCAGGTCAAGGCGACGTTCTGAGACCCGTGACCCTGAGACAAATTGATACAGTAACCCCATGATTCATAGGACTTTTCCTATACAAATAGAACGCTCGTACTCCTAAACTGGCCTGTCACCCTGCGGGAACACCCGCAGGACGTTGACACCGGTTATATGGAGCTACACATGCCCGGTTGGTATGAAATCAAGGAACTCAGCAGCGGCAACCGTCGCGTTCTGCTCAAGAACACTGCCCACGGTACTCTGCTGGAAACTCTGGCCTACCCGACACAGGAGGCAGCCGAGCAGGCCATCAACAGCCTCCGCAGCTCCTGTGCGGCCGTCGAGCGCTACAAGCGCCAGATGTCCCCCGGCGGCAAGAATTTCTTCGTGATCCGCGATAACACCGGTGCAGAACTGCTGACCAGCAAGCTGTACGACTCCGAGGCCGCTCGCGACCAGGCGATCGCAACGATCGCCCAGGCCGGCCTCAGCACCGAGCTGCGCAAGCACGCCTGAGTGACGAGTGAATGAAAGAGCCCCGCGCAATGCGGGGCTTTTTTATGGGCATCTGGCCTTGCAGGGCGGATAACGCTGGCGCGATATGCGCCCTACGAACTTATCCGCGAAGTCCCGGGCGGCGGAATCCGCAACTAGCGGGAATTACCGACGCACAGCGCCCGCTCCTACGGGATAGATCTGTGCTCGGATCGGCCCTCACCCTAACCCTCTCCGTTCGGTGCCGGATGAAATCACAGCGTCAGCCGGCACGATTTGCTCCCTCTCCCTGAGGGAGAGGGCTGGGGTGAGGGGGAAAGCACAAACACCGAACTACCAGGGAAAGACAGTTGCTCCTACAGGTTGGCTCCGTCGTTCCCGGAAACCACGGTGGTCATGCTCTTGCCGTCCACCCGCCGCAGCGGCAGCGACTCCGGGTCGAAGCCGTCGATGCAGCAGGCATTCACACTGAGCAGCGCCGGATTGCTGCGGCGCTGGTGGTAAACGTAGATGCCGCATGTCCCGCAGAAGTAATGCAGCGCGACGCCGCTGTTCCAGCGATACAGGTGCAGGGCCTGATCACCGCGGGTCAATCGGAAGTTGTCCTTCGGCACGGTCGCCATCAGGGCGTTGCGCTTGCCGCACAGCGAACAGTCGCAGCGCACCAGTTCATCGAGCTCCGCGTCGAAGGCGAAAGCCACCACGCCGCAGTGGCAAGTGCCGGTGTAATGCATGGATGAATCCTCCTCGGGGATGCCCTTCATCGCTGATCCTCATGAATACATCAGCGTAGACACCCCGCTATTCGTGACTCCGACTCAACTATCCTTTGCTGTTTACCGCGTTTTTCTCAATGACTGACTTCCGGACAATGCCTCCCATCGCATCCCATTCGTCCGGAGCCCCACACCATGCCCCTCGCACTCCTGGCGCTGACGCTCAGCGCCTTCGCCATCGGCACGACGGAGTTCGTCATCGTCGGCCTGATCCCGACCATCGCCACCGACCTGGGCGTCACCCTGCCCTCCGCCGGCCTGCTGGTCAGCCTCTACGCCCTGAGCGTCGCCATTGGTGCACCGCTGCTCACCGCCATGACCGGGCGCATCCCGCGCAAGGCCTTGCTGGTCGGCCTGATGGCGCTGTTCACCCTCGGCAACCTGGTGGCCTGGCAGGCACCCAGCTACGAATCGCTGATCATCGCGCGCATCCTCACCGGCCTGGCCCACGGTGTGTTCTTCTCGGTCGGCTCGATCATCGCCACCAACCTGGTGAGCAAGGACAAGGCCGCCAGCGCCATCGCGACCATGTTCAGCGGCATGACCGTGGCCTTCGTCACCGGCATCCCGCTGGGCACCTTCATTGGCCAGCACCTGGGCTGGCGCGTGACCTTCCTGGTGGTCGCCGCCTTTGGCGTGGTCGCCCTGCTCGGCAGCCTGCTGTTCGTGCCGAAGAACATCCAGCACACCCCGCCGGCACCGCTGCTGCGCCAGGCCCGCGTGCTGCTGCAACCGCGCCTGCTGCTGGTCTATGCGATGACCGCCGTGGGCTACGGCGGTTCGCTGATCGCCTTCACCTTCCTCGCGCCGATCCTCCAGGACCTGGCCGGTTTCAGCCCGAACATGGTCGGCGCCGTGCTCCTGGCCTACGGTGTCTCGGTGGCCATCGGCAATATCTGGGGCGGCCGCCTGGCCGACAAGCGCGGCCCGGTCAGCGCCCTGAAGATCATCTTCGGCCTGCTGGCTTCGGTACTGCTGGTGCTGACCTTCACCGCCGGCAACCCGTGGCTGGTGGTGCTGACGGTGCTGGCCTGGGGCGCAGTGGCCTTCGGCAACGTGCCAGGCCTGCAGGTGTATGTCGTGCAACAGGCCGAGCGCGTGGCGCCGGATGCCGTGGACGTGGCCGCCGGCTTCAACATCGCCGCGTTCAACCTCGGCGTGGCTGGCGGTTCCTGGGCGGGCGGTCTGGTCGTCAGTCACCTGGGCCTGGGCCACACCCCCTGGATCGCCGCCGTGGTCACCCTCGCCGCCTTCGGCCTGACCGCCCTGAGTGGCCGTCTGGACCGCAGAAATTCCATGGAACCGGCCGCCGCTGGCGCGGTTCCCACTCACTGATCGACCAAGGAGACTTCCCATGAGCGTTCCCGCATTCGGCCTCGGCACCTTCCGCCTCAAGGGCCAGACCGTCATCGACTCCATCCGCACCGCGCTGGACCTGGGCTACCGCGCCATCGACACCGCGCAGATCTACGGCAACGAAGCCGACGTCGGCGAGGCCATTGCCGGCGCCAGGGTCAAGCGTGACGAGCTGTACCTGACCACCAAGATCTGGACCGAGAACTACGCTGCCGACAAGCTGATCCCCAGCCTCAAGGACAGCCTGCACAAGCTGCGTACCGACCGTGTCGAGCTGACCCTGATCCACTGGCCGTCACCCAAGGGCGAAGTCCCGGTCGCCGAATTCATGGGCGCCCTGGCCGAAGCCAAGGCCCAGGGCCTGACCGGCGAGATCGGCGTCTCCAACTTCACCATCGCGCTGATGCAGGAAGCCATCGCCGCCGTTGGTGCGGGCCAGATCGCCACCAACCAGGTGGAACTGCACCCCTACCTGCAGAACCGCAAGGTCGTCGATTTCGCCAAAAGCCAGGGCATCCACATCACCTCCTACATGACCCTGGGCTACGGCAAGGTGCTCAGCGACGAGGTGATCATCGAGATCGCCAAGCGCCACGGTGCAACCCCGGCGCAGGTCACCCTGGCCTGGGCCATGCAGCTGGGCTACTCGGTCATCCCCTCGTCCACCAAGCGCGAGAACCTCGAAGGCAACCTGCGCGCCGTCGACCTGCGCCTGACCGACGCCGACATGGCCGCCATCGCCGCGCTGGAGCGCAACGAGCGCATCACCAGCCCGGAAAGCCTGGCCCCGGCCTGGGATTGATTCGTCCCTGTCTGACAGCCGCCCCTCGGGGCGGCTTTTCCGCTTCCAAGGAATACTCATGAGAGCACCCGAACACACCCCCGCAAACGACTACGCCGCCTGGACCTGGACGCCCGGCGCCGGCCTCGACGGGCTGACCCTCGCCCGCCTGCCGGTGCCCACGCCGGGCCCGGACGAAGTGCTGGTGGCCAACACCGCCATCGCACTGAACCCGGTGGACTGGAAGATGATCGACTGGGGCCGCGACGACTGGCAGCAAGGCCAGGTGCCCGGCGTGGATGGCGTCGGCATCGTCATCGCGGTGGGCAGCGAGGTGAACCTGCGCGCCGGTGCCCGCGTCGCCTACCACCAGGCGCTGACCCGCGGCGGCAGCTTCGCCGAATACACCCTGCTGCGCGCCCGCGCCGTCTACCCGGTGCCCGATTCGCTGGACGACGCCACCGCCGCCAGCCTGCCCTGCCCCGGTCTCACCGCCTGGCAGGCACTGGACAAGCTGCCGGCCTGCAACAACCGCGACGTGCTGGTGACCGGGGCCGGCGGAGCAGTCGGCTACCTGCTGGCGCAACTCGCCCTGCAACGCGGCCTGCGCGTGTGGGTGACGGCCTCGGCGAAACGCCGCGAGCACCTGCTGCAACTGGGTATCGCCGGAGTCTTCGACTACCGCGACGGCCAGTGGACCCAGCACCTGCTCGAAGCCCTCGGCCCGCGTCGCCTGCACGGGATCTTCGACACCGTCAGCGGTAACCACGCCGCCAGCCTCGCCCCGCTGCTGGGCTACAACGGCCACCTGGTGTGCATCCAGGACCGCCAGGAAGGCGCCCCGCTGCCGGCTTTCAGTACCGCCATCTCGCTGCATGAAGTGGCGCTCAACAGTATCCACGCCCATGGCGAAACCCTCGACTGGCAAGAACTGCACGCAGGCGCAGAACAATTGATGCAGGGCGTCGCCAATGGCCAGCTGCAGGCGCCGGCGAAGCAATTTTTCGACTTCGCCGAGCTGCCCGAAGCGCTGCACCGCTTGAAGTCCGGCGCAGGCAGCGGTAAATGGATCAGTCGCCTGCCGGCGCCGATGGTCATCGCCTGACCGGACCGCTTCGGGGTAAAGCCGAATCCCCATCTGGCAGGATGAACACGTCGTAGGATGGCGTGGAGCGCAGCGATACCCATCGATGCCGTGCCCCCGCCGCATGGGTATCGCTGCGCTCCACCCATCCTACAAGAGCGCCCCGGACAAAACCCTCAGAACGAACAGGAGAACATCATGGATCTGGGCATCAAGGGCCGCTGGGCCGTGGTCAGCGCCGCCAGCAAGGGCCTGGGCAAGGGTTGCGCCCTGGCGCTGGCCCGCGAGGGCGTGAACCTGGCGATCAACGCCCGCGACGTGGACACCCTCGCCGCCACCGCCGCTGAACTGCGCCTGCTGGGCGTGGAAGTACGCGAAGTGGCCGGCGACATCAGCCAGCCGGACGTGCGCGCCGCACTGGTCGCCGCCTGCCCGCAGGTGGACATCCTGGTCAACAACGCCGGCGGTCCCCCGCCTGGTGATTTCCGCGACTGGGAACGCGAGGACTGGTTGCGTGCCCTGGAGCTGAACATGCTCACGCCCATCGAGCTGATCAAGGCCACCATCGACGGCATGGCCGAACGCGGCTTTGGGCGCATCGTCAACATCACCTCCGGTTCGGTTAAAGCGCCGATCGCCACCCTCGGCCTGTCGAACGGCGCGCGCAGCGGCCTGACCGGGTTCGTTGCCGGCGTTGCCCGCCAGCCGCAGGTAGCGGGCAACAACGTGACCCTCAACGGCCTGCTGCCCGGCTCCTTCGACACCGACCGCCTGCGCAGCGGCTTCCACCGCGCGGCAACCCTCAGTGGACGCGACGAAGGCGAACTGGTGGATGCCGGCAAACAGGAGATCCCCGCCGGGCGCTTCGGCAGCGCCGAGGAGTTCGGTGCTTTCTGCGCCTTCCTGTGCAGCGCCCACGCCGGCTACCTGACCGGGCAGAACCTGCTGCTCGATGGCGGCGCCTATCCGGGCACCTACTGAGTCCCGCACCCTGGTCCCAGCACCGGTATCCCTGTAGGAGCGGGCCATGCCCGCGATCCGTCGGCAGGGCCGGCGCTGGCCATCGCAGCGGAAGTCTGCCATCGGACGAATTCCAACCCTACCGGCACCTGGCACCGAATCTCCCTGCAGAGTCGCCCTAAGGGCGCGGTCGCGGGCATGGCCTGCTCCTGCAATGGCGCCCGATGTTCAAGACAACCCAGCTACGCCGCCCCTACAATCACCCCGCCGCTCCCGAACAGGCCTGCCGATGAAAGCCCACTCCGACGAACTCAAGACCTTCGCCACGGTGATCGACTGCGGCTCCATCACCGCCGCCGCCGAACAACTGGGGCTGACGCCCTCGGCCGTCAGCCGGGCGCTGTCGAAGCTGGAGGAAAAGCTCGGCACCACCCTGCTCAACCGCACCACGCGGCGCATGAAGCTGACCGAGGAAGGCGAGTTCTTCCTCGAGAATGCCCGGCACATCCTCGAACAGATGGACGCCCTGGAAGAGCGCCTGGCCCTGCGCCAGCAATCCCCGGCCGGGCGTCTGCGGATCAACGCGGCGTCGCCCTTCATGCTCCACGCGGTAGTGCCGCATATCGGCGCCTTCCGCGAGCGCTATCCGGACATCGAGCTGCAGCTCAACACCAACGACCTCAACATCGACCTGCTGGAACAGAGCACCGACATCGCCATCCGCATCGGCCACCTCGCCGACTCCAGCCTGCACGCCCGTCCGCTGGGCAGCAGCCGCCTGAACCTGCTCGCCGCTCCCCAATACCTTGAGCGCCACGGCACCCCGACCAACCTGGAAGAGCTGCTCGGCCACTCGCTGCTGGGCTTTACCCAGCCCGAGGCGCTGAACGTCTGGCCGATCCGCCACGCCGGGGGCGACACCCTCACGGTCGACCCGTCGCTGTCCGCCTCCAGCGGCGAGACCCTGCGCCAGCTGGCCATCGGCGCCCAGGGCATCGCCTGCCTCGCCAGCTTCATGACCTGTGACGACATCCGCGCCGGCCGGCTGGTGCGCGTGCTGCCGGAGATGACCAGCGAGCGCCGCCAGCCGATCCACGCGGTGTACTACCGCAACTCGCAGCTGGCGCTGCGCATCCAGTGCTTCCTCGACTTCATCCAGGAGCGTCTGGCGCAGTCGCTGCACGCCACCGGCTAAGCCAAGAAATTTCCCACAGCCGGAAAACCTCGACCACACTCAACAGGGTTCGCGACGCTCCACCGCCGGGGCGTCTTCCCGCCGTGATCGAGGGCCTGGCATGTCACCCATGCTGCTGTACCTGCGCGCCATCATCCATCCTGGCCGCGATACCCTGCTGTTCGCCCTGCGCACCGTGCTGGCGGGGCTGCTGACGCTCTACCTGGCGTTCCTGCTTGACCTCGACCAGCCCAAGTGGGCGACCATGACGGTGGTGATCATCAGCACCCCGCTGGCCGGCATGACCCTGCAGAAAAGCTTCGCCCAGGTAATCGGCACCACCATCGGCGCCATGGTCGCCGTGGCCATCATGGCGCTGTTTCCCCAGGCGCCGCTGCCCTTCATCGTTACCCTGGCGCTGTGGCTGGCGCTCTGCACGGCCGGCGGCACCCTGATGCGCTTCACCTACTCCCACGCCTTCGTCCTCAGCGGCTTCACCGCGGTGATAGTCGCGCTGCTGGCCCAGCCGGCGCCCGAATCCACCTACACCCTGGCCATCACCCGCGTCACCGAAACCCTGCTGGGCGTTGCCTGCGTGACCCTGGTCAGCCTGTTCTTCGCCCGGCCGCAGAGTGTCGCGCGCGGTTATTTCGCCAAGGTCGACCAGTTGATCCGCCTGATTGCCGTGCACGCCGCCGCGGTGATCCGCGGCGAGGAGCTGGAGGAAGACTTCCAGCAACGCCAGAAGCAACTACTGGGCGAGATAGCCGCCCTGGAAATGCTGCGCCGCCACCTGTATTTCGACGCCCCGCGGCTGCGCGGCGCCGATGAACTGGTGCAGCAACTGGCCAACCAGCTGGTGCTGATGACCTCGCGCCTGGCCATCCTGCGGCGCCAGCGCAAGTTGATCGAAGCGCGCCTTAGCGGCCCGCTACCCGAATCCGTGCGGCGCCTGCGCGAGGACGAACTGGCCTGCCTTGCCGAGCTGGCCGAGTTCGGCCGCGACCTGCCCGGCGCCACCCGCAAGCGCATCACCCAGCTGCGCCAGCGCTTCGGCGCCGCCGCCCGGCAGGCGGAGGAACTGGCCGACGGCCTGCCCACGTCACTGCGTTCACTGGCCTGGGCGCTGCGCTTCGAGCAGGCGCGGCTGATGCAGCAACTCGACGAGATGATCGAGCTGAGCGAGGCGATCCAGGAGGGCCGCCCCGGCAGCAGCTCCTACCCGCAGAGCCAGGCCCACGCCCTGCACCTGGACTTCCACCTCGCCGCGATGAACGCCACCCGCGCGTTCGTCGCGCTGTGCTGCGCCGGCTGGATCTGGATCGAGACCGCCTGGGACGGCGCCCGCGCCGGGATGATCCTGATCGGCATCCTCTGCTCCCTGCTCGCCACCTTCCCGCGCCCGCTGATGGCGAGCCTGGCCTACATGCGCGGGCTGGCCATGGCGCTGGTGGCGGCGGCGCTGCTGCAGTTCCTGCTGCTGCCCAGCGTTGGCGACTTCGAGATGCTCGCGCTGTTCCTCACGCCGCTGCTGTACGTGATCGCAGTCGGGCTGGCCAACCCGCAGACAGCCGGGATCGGCATCGGTCTGGGCTTATCGACCTTCCTCCTGGTCGGCCCGCAGAACCAGGGCGCGTGGATCAACACCTCGCTGCAATGGTTCGAGTTCGCCGGCGGCTACGTCAGTGCCGGTGTGCTGGCGTTGCTGGTCTACGCCTGGGTGTTCCCCTTTGACGCCGATGCGCGTCTGCGCCGTCAGTCGCGCCGCACCCGCGCCGAGGTGCGCTCGGTACTGCTGTCCAAGCCCAGCGAAGCTCGCCGCTTCCTGTTCGAGAGCCGCATGGTGGATCGCCTGGCGATCATGCTCGGGTTGTTGCCGGCGGCGCGCGACAACCAGTCCGGCGAGCGCTTCCAGTGCAGCCTGGCGAGCATGACCCTGGGTGTGGTGCTGCACCAGCTGCGCCGCGAGAGCCTGAACCCCAACGGCCTGCCGCAAGCGCTGCGCGAGCGCCTGTCACTGCTGCTGGATGAACTCGCCGCCTGCCTCGACCAGCCACCCGCCGCGCCGCTGCACCGGGTACTGCCGGCCATGCGCGAGCTGGGCAGCGAGCTGGACGAGCTGCAAAGCCACGGCAACTACCCCAGCGGCGACGCCATGCGCCCGGTGTTCGTCAGCGGCGTCGCGCTGCTGGTGGCCGCCGACCTGCTGGAGCGCTTCCGCGACCTCTACGGCGAATCCGCCGCCCTCCATGACGACCACGGGGAAGCCGCGCTGCATGCCCGTTGATATCGAACTGGGCGGGGTCTACCTGCCGCCGCTGGCCCAGGCGCTGCTGCTGGCCCTGCCGATCTTCCTGCTGCTGGACTGGAGCCTGCGTCGCCTCGGCGTCCTGCGTCTGGTCTGGCACGAGGCGCTGTTCGAAGGCGCGCTCTATGCCTGCATCTGCGCAGGCCTGATCCTGCTCATGGGAGCCCTGCACTGAATGGCCAGCCTGCGCAAAGCCCTGCCGCCGCTGATCACCCTGGCCGTGGTCGCGCTCGCCCTGATCCTCGGTTACTTCGCCTGGACCTACTACACCCGCGCGCCCTGGACCCGCGACGCCCGCGTGCGCGCCGACGTGGTGACGCTCTCGGCGGACGTCACCGGGCGTATCGTCGAACTGCGGGTGAAGGACAACCAGCACGTCAAAAAGGGCGAGCTGCTGCTGACCATCGACCCGGCGCGCTACGAACTGGCGGTGCTGCACGCCGACCGCGCGGTGGAAGTCGCCCGCGCCGCACTCGGCCAGTCCCAGGCGGCCATCACTGCCAACCAGGCGCTGTTGCAGCAGCGCCACAACGAGGAGGTCCGGCGCCGGGCGCTGAAGGCGCGCTCGGCGATCTCCAACGAGGAATGGGAGAAGGCGCAGACCGACGTCACCGTGGCCGAGGCCCAACTGCTGCGCGAACAGGCCAACCTGGGCCTGGCGCAAGCCAATGTGGCGCTCTCCGAAGCCGCGCAGAAGCAGGCACGCCTGGACCTGGAGCGCACCCAGGTGATGGCGCCGGTGAACGGCTACGTGACCAACCTGCTGACCCGCGCCGGTGATTACGCCACGGCCGGCCATTCACTGGTGGCGCTGGTGGACAGCGACTCCTTCTACGTCGGCGGCTACTTCGAGGAAACCAAGCTGCCGCGTATCCGCGAGGGGGACCGGGTGGACGTGCAGCTGATGAGTGGCGAGCGCTTCGACGGCCGCATCGAGAGCATCGCCTTCGCCATCACCGACCGCGAGAACGCCCCCGGCGCGCGCCTGCTGGCCAACATCAACCCGAGCTATACCTGGGTGAAACTCGCCCAGCGCATCCCCGTGCGTATCGCCATCGCCCCCGACTACAAGGGCCGCGACCGCCTGCGCGCCGGCACCACCGCCACCGTCAGCGTGGTCGAAAGCGCTCGCTAGGCCCCTACCTTCCGATGGGCACGGGGAACTTTCATCACCGCCCCGTCATCAACCCATCGCGTGATTGTCACCCGCCCGGTGCAGCATGCCTTCAGCTTCCCGCATCCCGCGCGGACGCCTGCGCACGAGGATGACCCTTGCCCCGCCTTCGCCTTCTGGCCGCTTCCCTGCTGACCTGCACCACTCTCGCCCTGGTGGCCTGGCGTTCGCTGCCCACGCCACTGGAAGACGTGCCGAGCAGCAGCCTGTTCGCGCACAACTGGGCCCGCGGCGGGGTCGTCCTGCTGGTGCGCCACATGGAGCGTTGCGACCGCTCCACCGCCGAATGCCTGGGCGCCGCCGACGGCATCACCGCCCGCGCCGCCGCCCTGGCCCGGAGCATGGGCGAGAGCATCACGCGCCTGGGCCTGACCGCCACCGACATCTACAGCAGCCCGGCCAACCGCACCATGCAGACCGCCGACCTGATGTTCGACCGCAACGTGGCGCGCCAGGACTGGCTGCTCACCTGCAAGGATGGCGACCTCGCCGAGCAGATCCGCCAGCACAAGGCCGCGCACCGCAACCTCGTGCTGGTCACTCACAGCGAATGCTTCGACCTCCTGCGCGAGAACCTCAAGGTGCGCGAGACCGACACCCCCGAGTACGGCAGCGCCCTGGTGCTGTTCGACGAGAGCGAACCCAGGCTGCGCATTGCCGGGGAAGTCGAGACCGATGAGTGGCTGAAGCTGGTGAACTCGCACAACCCGAGCTGAGGCCGCTGCCAGAAAGCGCTTTCTGTGCCATCTTCTTGCGATCGTTCCAAGGAGAGGCTCGATGCCCGCCCTGCTCACTTCCCACCCGCTGTTCGCCGCCCCCGTCCTGTTGCTGATCGACCTGCTGCTCTGGCGGCTGGTCGGCCCGGCTCATCCGCACTGGCGGCTGGCCACGCGCATCCTGTGCTTCCTGCTGTTCAGCCTGCTGCTGTTCAACGCCGGGATGAACCCGCTGCGCGCCGCGCCCTGGCCGGATGACCTGCCCAGCCACATGGTCGCCACGGCCGTGCAGATATTCTGGTGGCTGTTCGCCGCGCGCTGTCTGACGGTGGTGCTGGGCTTCCTGCTGGTGCAACGCATCGGCCACGGCGGGCGGTTGCTGCAGGACGTGGTCGGCGCACTGATCTTCCTGGTCGCCATCATCGCCGCCGCCGGCTACGTGCTGGAGCTGCCGGTGAAGGGCCTGCTGGCCACTTCCGGGGTGGTTGCCATCGTCCTCGGCCTGGCGCTGCAGAGCACCCTGAGCGACGTGTTCTCCGGCATCGTGCTGAACACCACCAAGCCGTACCAGCTGGACGACTGGATCTCCATCGACGGTATCGAGGGCAAGGTCACCGAGATCGACTGGCGCTCCACCTACCTGCAGACCTCGCAGGGCACGCTGGCCGTGGTGCCCAACTCCCTCGCCGCCAAGGCCAAGGTGCTCAACCTGAGCCGCCCGGCAAACCTCTATGGCGTCAGCGTGAGCCTGACGGTCAGCCCGCACATCCGCCCGCGCAAGGTCGTGGAGGCGCTGGAGCACGCGCTCGGCGGCTGTCGAGCGCTGCTGGCCACGCCTGCGCCAGCGGTAAGCGTGCGCAAGTCCGCGCCGGACGGTGTGGAATACGAAATGAGCGGCTTCGTCGCCGCCATGGGCGAGAAGCGCGAGGTGCGCAACCAGTTGTTCGACCTCGCCTACCGCCACCTGCAGGCCGCAGGCATCAACCTGCTCGCCGAAGCCGATGCGCCGATGCGCGAGAGCGCCTCGCGGGCACGGGCGCTGCTGGTGCGTTCGGGGCTGTTCGATGCACTGCGCGACGAGGAACGCGACGAACTGGCAAAGCGCATGCAGCGCCGCCCCTTCAAGCGCGGCGAAGTGCTGCTGGCGCCGGGGGATGTCAGCGACCGCCTGCTGATCATCGACTCCGGCGTGGTCAGCGTCACCCTGCCCCACGACAGCCAGACCATCGAGGCCGGCCGCATGGGGCCAGGCGAAGTGTTCGGCGAGGCCGGCGTGCTGACCGGTTCGGCCTGGCAGGCTGAGTTCACCGCGATCAGCGATGGCGCCGCCTACTACATCGACAAGGAAACCCTCGCTCCCTGCATGGAGGCGCGCCAGGAGATCGCCGAGGCCATGGGCCGTCTGCTGGACTTCCGCCAGAAGGCCAGCGCCGCGCTATTGGTAGAGCAACCCACGGTGGTGCAGCAGCGCGGGCTGATGGCCTGGCTCAAGCAGCACGCCGGACGCCGCTACAAGGCCTGACTCCATTGCGTAGCAGGCGTTGCCGGGTCAGGCGCTGACTTCCTGCAGGCAATCCAGCGGCACCCAGCCGGCCTCGCCACCGGAGCGCACGCACCAGAGCCAGCCGCCCAGCTCGCGGCCGCCTTCGAGGCGCTCGCCGACTTCGACGTCGAGCTCGCGGGCGGTGTAGTCCTCCATCGCCACCCCCGCGCCCGGCGCAGTCATGTTGAAGACCTGCGCCGGCACCCAGCCCTCGCGCTGGCCGGGCGTGGAGCAGAAGTACCAGTCTTCCCAGCCCTCGGCGCCTTCATAACGCTCACCGACGAACAGCGGTGCGCCCCTGGCGAAGGTGATGGGCGCGGGGTACTCGCTGCGGTGACGCTGAATCACTTCGTAGTGCATGTCGATCTCCCGGTTCCCTGGACCGATCCATGCTACTCCTCACAGCGCATCGTGGAAGATCACCCCGAGGGTGAAGCGCTCGCCGGTATGCAGGCGACTGACGCCGTGGCGCAGATTGACCCGGTGATAGCCGCGCACGCCGTGAACCGGGCGCTGGGCCACGGCGAACACCACCGCATCGCCCTGCTGCAAAGGCACCACGCTCGCCCGCGACTGCATGCGCGGGCGCTGCTCGGTGAGGACGAACTCGCCGCCCGTGAACTCTTCGCCCGGCCGCGACAGCAGGATCGCCACCTGCAGCGGGAAGGCCCGTTCCCCGTAGAGGTCCTGGTGCAGGCAGTTGTAGTCGCCAGCACGGTAGCGCAGCAGCAAGGGGGTCGGCCGCCGCTGGCCGGCAGCGTGGCATTGGTCGAGGAAGCCGGCATGCTCCGGCGGGTACTGGATGCCGGTGCCCATGCGCTCCTGCCAGGTGTTGGCGATGGCCCGCAGCGGCGGATAGAAGGTTTGACGAAGCTCCTGCAGCAGGGTCGGCAAGGGATAGGCAAAGTAGCGGTATTCGCCGAGGCCGAAGTTGTGCCGGGCCATGACCACGCGGCTGCGAAATGGCGCCTCCTGGTCGTAGAGCGCGCGGAGCGTCTCGCACTGCGCCCTGTCCAGCAGGCCGGGGATCAGCGCGTGGCCGTCGGCGTCGAGTTGCTGGGTGAGTGCGGGCCAATCCAGGCCGGACAGGGTTCGGGAGAGGAGCATCTTGGCGATCCGTGATGGCAATGCCTCAGTCTAGGACCGCCCCTTTACCGCCCGCGCCCCAAGGCCGACTTTCAAACTTCCCTGTAGGAGCGCCTCATGGGCGCGATCGCGCCCCTGCATTTCTAGTAAGCGGCCCGTTCCTACAGGGAGACTCCGCTGTAACCCTGTAGGGCGCATAACGCCTATGGCGTTATCCGCCGCCATGGCGGACAGCCTGCTCCGGGTTATTCGCCCTGCGGTGACCGGCCAATGGGGCCATCCGTCAGGCGTCGTTGTAGACTCGGACATCCACCCCGGACCGACTACCGCCATGAGCACCGAAGACCCGATCCTGCGCGACATTTCCCGCGTCACCCTGCAGCACTACCAGAACAGTGCCCAGTCTTTCCGCGAGGGCACCTGGGACCACGACGTCACCCAGAACATTGCCGCGCTGCTGCGACATATCCAGGGCGAAGCACCTTTCGTGCTGCTCGATTTCGGTTGCGGTCCAGGCCGCGACCTGTGTGCTCTGAAAGGCATGGGGCATGCACCGGTCGGTCTGGACGGCTGCGCCGACTTCGTCGCCATGGCGCGCGAGGCCAGCGGCTGCGAAGTCTGGCAGCAGGATTTCCTCGCTCTTGAGCTGCCCGCCGAGCGCTTCGACGGCATCTATGCCAATGCCAGCCTGTTCCACGTACCGCGCAGCGAGCTGCCGCGTGTGTTGCGCCAGCTGCATGGGGCGCTGAAGCCGGGTGGCGTGCTGTTCAGCTCCAATCCGCGCGGGGAGAATCAGGAAGGCTGGAATGGCGGGCGCTACGGCTCCTACCACGACCTGGAGAACTGGACGCGCCTGCTGGAGAACGCCGGCTTCCGCGAGCTCGAGCACTACTATCGTCCGGCAGGCCTGCCACGGGAGCAGCAGCCCTGGCTGGCGAGCGTGTGGCGCAAGGTTTGAATTGACGCCAGCCCTGCCGGCGGGTCGCGGGCAGGGCCCGCCCCTGAGGGGGAACACGACTCCTCGCAGGGGCGAACCGCGCCAGCGATTCGATCACGCGGGTGTTGCCACCCGCGTCAAACCGCCGATCAGCCCTTCGCCGCCCAGGCGTTGAAGCGCTGCTCCAGGTCCTCGCCGTGGTCGACCCAGAACTCGAAGTTCACCGGCACGGCCTGTTCGAGGTTCGCCGGCGCCGTGTTCAGGCGCTCGATCAGTTTGGGATCGATCAGCTTGTTGGTCCCCAGGTTCACCGAGCCGTAGCCCAGCTTCACGGTGTGGATCTTCTGCTGTTCGGGCGAGAGCGAGAAGGCGATGAAGTCCTCGGCGGCCTTCTTGTTCGGGCTGCCCTTGGGGATCGCCCAGGAGTCGATGGCATACAGGCTGCCGTTCCACACCACCTTCATCGGCACGCCCTCCTCCTGCGCAGCGAAGGCGCGGCCGTTGTAGGCGGTGCTCATGACCACGTCGCCGCTGGCGAGGAACTGCATCGGCTGCGCGCCGGACTCCCACCACTGGATCGACGGCTTGATCTCATCGAGCTTCCTGAACGCGCGGTCCACGCCTTCCTTGGTGGACAGTACCTTGTACAGGTCTTCCTTCTTCACGCCATCGGCCAGCAGGGCGATCTCCAGGGTGTACTTGGCGCCCTTGCGCAGGGAGCGCTTGCCGGGGAATTTCTTCGTGTCCCAGAAATCCGTCCAGCCGGTCGGGCCGTTGGCAAGGCGTTTGCCGTCGTAGACCATGGCCATCGACCATACCAGCAGGCCGGCGCCGCAGTCGGAGATGGTGCCGGGCACGTAGTCTTCGGCCTTGCCGAGGATCGCCGGGTCGAGTTGCTCGAACAGGCCTTCTTCGCAGCCGCGCAGCAGCTCCGGCCCTTCCACCTGGACGACGTCCCAGTTGACGCCGCCGGTGTCGACCATGGCCTTGATCTTGCCCATTTCGCCGTTGTACTCGCCGGCGATCACCTTCATTCCTTCCTTCTTCTCGAAGGGTTTGTAGAAGGCTTCGGTCTGTACGTCCTTGCTGATGCCACCGAAGGAGATCACGGTCAGGTCAGCAGCCATGGCGCCGGACGCCACGCCCATGAGCAGGGCTCCCAGAATCGGGTTTTTCATTTCCACCTCTTGGCTTTGTTGTTGGCAGATGGTGCAAGCACGCAGGCGCCCGGTCTCTGCGGACCGGGGCACGGTAACAGGGTCAGGTAGGCCTGTTTTTCTTAACTGCGATAGGCGGCCTCGCCGTCCTCGATCAGGCGCAACGCCGATTCCCAGGCCAGCAGGTGCAGGCCGTCGACCAGCGCTTCCTCTTCCTGTACCGCAACGCGCTCGCACACAACGTGCGACGGGTAACACAGCTGGCGGCCACCAGCCAGGGCCTGGACCTGCGCCTGGCAGGCACGTTCGAGAAAGTAGATCTGGTTGAAGGCTTCGGCGATGCAGCGCCCGGTAGCCAGCAGGCCATGGTTGCGCAGGATCATCACCATGTGGCTGCCCAGATCGCCGACCAGGCGCGAGCGCTCGGCCGGGTCCAGGGCAATGCCTTCGTAGTCGTGGTAACCCAGGCGGTTGTAGAACTTCAGCGCGTGCTGGCTGATCGGCAGCAGGCCGTCTTCCTGGGCGGATACCGCGATGCCGGCGGCGGTGTGGGTGTGGATCACGCAGGCCACGTCCTCGCGGGCGGCGTGTACCGCGGAATGGATGTTGAAGCCGGCGCGATTGACGCTTTTCGGCCCGAAGCGCGGATCGATGACGTCGCCCGCGTGGTCGACCTTCACCAGGTCGGAGGCGCGCATTTCATGGAACATCACGCCGTAGCGATTGATCAGGTAGTGGCCCGGCTCGCCCGGCACCCGCGCGGAGACGTGGGTGTCGATGTGGTCGGTCCAGCGGAAGTGCGCAATCAGCCGGTACAGCGCGGCGAGGTCGCAGCGGGCCTGCCACTCTTCGGCGGAAATGCTCGACGGATCGATGTTGTAAGCTGTGTCACGCATGACGGGCTGTCCCTGTTCTTGTTCGGGGGTTCTTGTTTCAGGCTGTGCGGCGAATTGCCGCCGTCTGGGACCGAGTGTGCTGGGCGCGCCCGGCCCGCACCATGCACAGGGACAACGCAGAAATTGCAGTGCTGTTATGGTCCGCGGACCTGTACAGATCCTTCCCCACCAGAATCGGACCTTCGGATGCTGTTGCTCGACCCCACCTCGGACATTCCCCTGGTCACCCAGATCGTCGACGGCATCGCCCAGGCCATCGACGAGCAGCGCCTGCGCCCCGGCGCCAAGCTGCCCTCGATCCGCAAGTTCGCCCAGGCCAACGGCGTCAGCCACTTCACCGTGGTCGAGGCGTACGACCGGCTGGTGGCGCGCGGCTGTCTGAACGCCGTGCCCAACGCCGGCTTCTATGTGCGCGGCCCGGCGGTCGAGGACAGCGCCAGCGATGAGGCGCCCACCGAATTCGACTTCGATGCGCACCTGCTGCTGCACAAGGTCTTCCAGCCGCTGGGCATGGAGCTGCGACCCGGCGTCGGCCTGCTGCCCGAACACTGGCTCGACGGCGAAGGCCTGCTGCGCGGCTTGCGCAGCCTGGCGCGGGAAGAACCGACCCAGTTCGGCAACTACGGCCACAGCAAGGGCAACCCAAAGCTGCGCGGCAAGCTGGCCGACCGCCTGGGTGATGCCGGCGTGGCTGCCAGCCCGGAGCAGATCCTGCTGACCGCCGGCGCCAGCCAGGCGCTGGACCTGACCGTGCGCTACCTGGTGCAGCGTGGCGACCCGGTGCTCGTTGACGAGCCTGGCTACCACAACCTGTTCCTCAACCTGCGCCTGCAGGGCGCGCAGCTGCTGGGCGTGCCGCGCAGCGCCGACGGGCTGGATCTCGACCGCCTGGAGCAACTGGCCCGCGAACACCGCCCCAAGGTCTACTTCACCCAGGCGCGCCTGCAGAGCCCCACCGGCGGCAGCCTGTCGCTGGCTGCGGCGCATCGTCTGCTGCAACTGGCGGAGAAGTACGACTTCCTGATCGTCGAGAACGACATCTACGCCGACCTCGACCCCGCCGGCCAGTTGCTGCTGACCAACCTCGACCAGCTGGCGCGGGTGATCTACATCAGCAGCCTGTCCAAGGTCATCGCCCCGGCGCTGCGCACCGGCTTCATCGCCGCGCACCCCGAGCTGATCGAGGAGCTGGTACCGCTGAAGATGGTCAGCGGCCTGACCAGCTCGGAACTCACCGAGACCCTGGCCCTGGACATCCTCCTGCAGGGCCGCCACCGCAAGCACGTGCGCCAGCTGCGCGACCAGCTCGGCGAAGCCCACGACAGCGTGGCGCGACGCCTGGAAGCCGCCGGCCTGGAAATCTTCCATGAACCGCGCGCCGGCCTGTTCCTCTGGGCCCGGCACCGCGCGGTGGATGACGCCACCCTGCTCGCCAGCCGCGCCAAGGAAGCGAAGATCCTGCTGTTCCCCGGCCAGCTGTTCATGCCTGACGGCCGCAGCGTGCCGTGGATGCGCTTCAACGTCGCGCACTCGCTGGATGAGCGGCTGTATACCTTTCTCTCCGCACAGGGTTGATGGTCACAAAAATCAGTGGAGCCGAGTCCAAGGAAGAACAGCCGGTCTTTCGTCCGGCACGTCAGGAGGACACCATGAAATTTCCCGCCATCGACCCGCAGCAACTGCAACGCGCCCAGCAAGGCGACCCCGCCGCCCTCGACGCACTGCTGGTGGCCCTGCAATCACCGGTCTACAACCTCGCCCTGCGCATGCTCGGCCGCCGAGAAGATGCCCAGGACGCCAGCCAGGAAATCCTCCTGCGCATCACCACGCACCTCGCCAGCTTCCGCGGCGACAGCCAGTTCTCCACCTGGGCTTTCCGCATCGCAAGCAACGCGCTGCTGACTGCGCGCACCAAGGTCCGCGAGACGCCCACCGTGTCGCTGGAGGCGCTGGCGGAAAAGCTCGACCTCGGCCTGCGCCTGGCGGAGGCCAATGAACGCCCGCTGGAGCCCGCCGACAAGCTTACCGCCGAGCGCATCGCGCTGGCCTGCACCCAGGGCATGCTGATGTGCCTGGAGCGCGAGCAGCGCCTGGCCTATGTGCTCGACATCGCCTTCGGGCTGGTCTCGGAGACGGCGGCAGCGGTGCTGGAGATCGAGCCGGCGGCCTATCGCAAGCGCCTGTCACGGGCACGCCTGCGGCTGGATGAGTTCATGCAGCAGCACTGCGGGCTGGTCAACGCGCAGGCAGCCTGTTCCTGCGAGCGCCAGGCACTGGCCCTGCCGGCGGGCGCCAGCGATACCCGCAAGGCCGAGAGCGAGCTGCTCGCCCTCACCCGCCTGGCCGATGCGGCGGCGGTGTTCCGCGCCCACCCGGATTACCGCGTCCCGCAACGGGTCATCGAAACCGTCCGCGCCGTGCTGCAGCAGCACACCGGAGGCTGGCAATGAACGCGATCGCCGACCTGGGTTACCCCGAAGGCTTCCAGCCGCTGCAGCGGCGCAATCCGTTGCTGGACCTGCTCGGCCCGTTCCTGGTGCGCGGCGAAGGTGATTCACTGGAACTCGGCCTGCTGCTGGACGAACGCCACACCAACAGCCGCGGCGGCGTACACGGTGGCATCCTCGCCACCCTGGCGGACATCGGCATGGGTTACGCCATGGCCTTCTCCAGCCAGCCGCCGCAGCCGCTGGTCACCGCCAGCCTGACCCTGGACTACGTCTCCACTGCGCAGGTCGGCGACTGGTTGAGCATCCGCCTGCTGCACAACCGGCACGGCCGGCAGATGGCCTTCGCCAATGCGCTGCTGTCGGTGGGCGACAAGGTGGTGGCGCAGGCCAGTGCGGTGTTCGCGGTCCCGCACTGATCCAGCGGATATCGCCAGCGGCCGCGCGAGGCCTTAGACTTGCCGCCCATCAGCAACCGCCAGCAAGAGATCACTATGGGCGCCCAGTGGAAAGCCAAACATAAAGAAGTCGCCGCCAACGCCAAGGGCCGCATCTTCGGCAAACTGTCGAAGGAAATCATGATCGCCGCGCGCAATGGCGCCGACCCGGACATGAACCCGAAACTGCGCCTGGTCGTCGAGCAGGCCAAGAAGGCCTCGATGCCGCGCGATACCCTGGAGCGCGCCATCAAGAAAGGCGCCGGCCTGCTGGACGGCGCCGCCACCTTCGAGCGCGTGGTCTACGAAGGCTTCGCCCCGCACCGCGTGCCGGTGATCGTCGAATGCCTGACCGACAACGTGAACCGCACCATCGCGGAAATCCGCGTGCTGTTCCGCAAGGGCCAGCTGGGCGCTTCCGGCTCGGTCTCCTGGGACTTCGATTATCTGGGCCTGGTCGAGGCCACCCCGGCCAGCGCTGACGCCGACCCGGAACTGGCCGCCATCGAAGCCGGCGCCCAGGACTTCGAGCCGGGCGAGGAAGAAGGCGACACCCTGTTCCTCACCGACTCCACCGATCTGGACGCCGTCTGCCGCGCCCTGCCCGAGCACGGTTTCACCGTCGCCTCGGCCAAGCTCGGCTACAAGGCGAAGAACCCGGTAAGCCTGTCCGACGCGGAGCTGGAGGAAGTCGAAGCCTTCCTCGATGCCCTCGACGGCAACGACGACGTGCAGAACCTCTACGTCGGCCTGGCGTAACAGCAAGGCACCCCAGGGGAGATGGGGCAAACCCGTCTCCCTCGCGCCACCGTCAGTACAGCCCGGTCGCGCTCCCCGGTTCGAACACCGGAGTTTCGTTGGCCTGAATCATGTTGTAGCTCAGCATGAAGGTCACGCCGCCCTCGCTGCCCAGCGCCTGGCTGACCCAGCCGATGGGGTTGTTGAACAGCGAATCATCCGGGTTGAGCACACCGATAGCTGCCGAGTCGGGATCGTTGTCCCAGGTGACATCGCCCCAGTGCCACCCCAGCCCCAGCACGAACTGCCGTCCCAGCAGTGCGCCAAGTGCGAACACCGTGTCATCGTCCACCTCACGCTGCTGCGCCTTGGCTTCGCGCACGTACTGGGTAATCGCCGCGACCACCTCATGGGGTGGCAACTCCGGCGCCAGCTGAAGCAGCTCCAGGCCCTGCTGTTGCAGGTCTGCCAGTTGTTGTTCCAGCTCCGCCGACAGCGGGATGATTTCAGCCATGCTTCCTTCTCCTCAAACGGTTCCCGCGCTGTCCTGGCGGGTCCCTGTCACTGTTGAAACTTCCATCCTGCCGACACTCAAACGGCGCGGCCCATCAGTACGTGCTGGCTGCCTTCGGCCTTTTCCCGCAGGAAATCCCAGGTGGTGCGCATCCGCGCGATATCCTTGAGTTCGGTCGGCATCAGCATCCAGAAGGTCCGCACGAACTCGATTTCCCCTGCCAGCACCGGCTGCAGCGACGGGTCTTCGGCTGCCGCGAACGCCGGCAGGATCGCCAGCCCGGCGCCCTCCGACACCGCGCGCTGCTGGGCGAGGATGCTGGTGCAGCGCAGCGCCATGTGCAACGGCCGGCCGATCTCGTCGAGGTACTGCAGCTCCTTGCTGTAGAGCAGGTCGTCGACGTAGCCGACCAGGGCGTGCTCGCGCAGGTCGTCGCGGTTGCGGATCGGCCCGCGCTCGGCGAGGTAGTCCTGCGAGGCGTAGAGGCGCAGCACGTAGTCGGTCAGCCGGGTAATCAGGTAAGGCCCGCGGCCGGGGCGCTCCAGGGTGATCACTATGTCCGCCTCGTGGCGCGACAGTTGCAACGCCCGTGGGACCGCCAGCAGGTCCACACCCAGGTGCGGGTGGCGCTGGTTCAGCTCCACCAGTTGCGAGGTCAGCAGCGTCGAGCCGTAACCCTCGGTGGCGCCGATGCGCACCTTGCCGGAGAGATTGTCTTCGGCGCCGGCCAGGCGCTTCTCGATCACCTTGCAGGCGCTTTCCATGGCCTCGGCCTGGGGCAGCAGCCCGTGGCCGGCCTCGGTCAGCCGATAGCCGGCGGGCTCGCGCACCAGCAGTTGGGCGCCGATGCTCTTCTCCAGCGCCTGCAGGCGGCGGGCGACCGTGGTGTGGTCCACGCCCAGGCGTCGCGCGGCCACGGTCAGCTTGCCGGCCCGGGAAAGCTCGAGGAAAAACCGCAGGTTGTCCCAGTCCATATCTGCCTCAGCACGGGCCGTGTCTGCAAAAATGCAGAGCATACTTGCACATCACCTCATTGAGCACATCAAAAATGCACTGCTAGGATCGTTCCAGACAACAAGAAAGCCTTCAGGCTGGGAGAACCCCGATGACTGCAACTGCCGTCCCGACCGTCAAACTCTTCCTCGACGGCAAGCCCGTCGAGTCCACCACCACCGAATGGCGCGACGTGATCAACCCCGCCACCCAGGAAGTCCTCGCCCGCGTGCCCTTCGCCACGCCCGAGGAAGTCGAGCGCGCGGTATCCAGCGCCAAGGCCGCGTTCAAGACCTGGAAGAAGACGCCCATCGGCGCCCGCGCGCGCATCTTCCTCAAGTACCAGCAGCTGATCCGCGAGAACATGAAGGAACTGGCGGCGATCCTCACCGCCGAACAGGGCAAGACCCTGCCCGATGCCGAGGGCGACGTGTTCCGCGGCCTGGAAGTGGTCGAGCACGCCGCAGGGATCGGCAATCTGCAACTGGGCGCGCTGGCCAACAACGTGGCCGGCGGCGTCGATACCTTCACCATCCTGCAACCCATCGGCGTCTGCGCCGGTATCACCCCCTTCAACTTCCCGGCGATGATTCCGCTGTGGATGTTCCCGATGGCCATTGCCACCGGCAACACCTTCGTCCTCAAGCCCTCCGAGCAGGACCCGATGGTGACCATGCGCCTGGTCGAGCTGGCCCATGAAGCCGGCGTTCCGCCGGGCGTGCTCAACGTCATCCATGGCGGCCCGGACGTGGTGAACGCCATCTGCGACCACCCGGACATCAAGGCCGTCTCCTTCGTCGGCTCCACCCGCGTCGGCACCCACGTCTACAACCGCGCATCCCAGGCCGGCAAGCGCGTGCAGTGCATGATGGGAGCGAAGAACCACGCCATCGTGCTGCCCGACGCCAACAAGGAGCAGACCCTCAACGCCATTGCCGGTGCGGCCTTCGGCGCCGCCGGGCAACGCTGCATGGCGTTGTCGGTGGCGATCCTGGTGGGTGAAGCCCACGACTGGATTCCCGACCTGGTGGCCAAGGCCAAGACCCTCAAGGTCAGCGGCGGTACCGAGGCCAATACCGACGTCGGCCCGCTGGTCTCCTGCGCGGCGCTGGATCGCGTCAGCGGCCTGATCGAACGCGGTACCCAGGAAGGCGCCAGGCTGGAGCTGGACGGCCGCAACCCGCAGGTGTCCGGCTACGCCAAGGGCAATTTCGTCGGCCCGACCGTGTTCTCCGGCGTCACCCCGCAGATGACCATCTACCGCGAGGAGATTTTCGGTCCGGTGCTCTGCGTGGTGTCGGTAAAGACCTTCGACGAGGCCATCGAGCTGATCAACGCCAACCCCAACGGCAACGGCACCGCGCTGTTCACCCGCTCCGGCGCTGCCGCGCGGCACTTCAAGGAAGAGATCGATGTCGGCCAGGTGGGCATCAACGTGCCGATCCCGGTGCCGGTGCCGCTGTTCTCCTTCACCGGCTCGCGCGGCTCCAAGCTGGGCGACCTGGGCCCGTACGGCAAGCAGGTGGTGCAGTTCTACACCCAGACCAAGACCGTCACCGAACGCTGGTTCGACGAGAACGAGGTCGGCGGCGCGGTGAACACCACCATCAACCTCAAATAAATCAGCCTGCCCGCCCGCTCGCCCCGAGCCGATCCGGACTTCAGCAAGGATGCTGTTCCGGACCCGGCACCACGCGGGCGGGCACCTCCTTTCGCGCCTGATCGACCGGGCGCCCCGAACAAGAAGAAGAGGACCAACCCATGCGCATCGGCTTCATCGGACTCGGCAACATGGGCGGCCCCATGGCCGCCAACCTGCTCAAGGCCGGCTTCGACCTGAGCGTCTTCGATCTCTCCGCCAAGGCCGTGGAAGCGGCCGTCGCCCTCGGCGCCCGCACCCTGGCATCCCCCGCCGAAGTGGCGCGCGACGATGTCGAGGTGATCATCACCATGCTGCCCGCCGCCACCCACGTGAAGCAGGTCTTCCTCGGTGACGACGGCCTGCTGGCCAACGTGCAACCCGGCGTGCTGCTGATTGATTCGTCCACCATCGACCCGCTGAACGCCCGCGAGGTCAGCGCCGCCGCCCTCGCCCACGGCAACCCGATGCTCGATGCGCCGGTTTCCGGCGGCACCGCTGGCGCTGCCGCGGGCACCCTGACCTTCATGGTCGGTGGCGATCAGGCCGACTTCGATCGCGCCCGTCCGGTACTCGCGGCGATGGGCAAGAACATCGTGCACTGCGGCGGCGCCGGTAACGGCCAGGTGGCCAAGGTGGCGAACAACCTGCTGCTGGGCATCTCCATGATCGGTGTGGCGGAAGCCATGTCCCTGGGCGTGAAGCTGGGCATGGACGCAGAAGTGCTGGCCGGCATCATCAACACCTCCAGCGGCCGCTGCTGGAGCTCGGAAGTGAACAACCCGCTCACCGGCGCCCCGGCGGCGCGCGGCTACAGCGGCGGCTTCGGCACCGACCTGATGCTCAAGGACCTCGGTCTGGCCAGCGAGGCAGCGCGCCAGGTGCGCCAGCCCGTGCTGCTCGGCGCCCTGGCCCAGCAGCTGTTCCAGACCTTCAGCAACCAGGGCAACGGTCAGCTGGACTTCTCGGCCATCGTGAAGCTGTACGAACAGGGCTGATCTCGGCAATTCCCTGCAGGAGCGTGCCATGGACGCGATCGCGTGCATGGCACGCTCCCACGGGGGCCAGCGAACCGCATCCCCGCCTCTATCTCGGCTATCATGCGCGCTCCGCCCCACCGGATGCCGCCCGATGATCCTCCGCCCGCAAACCCCGACACTCTGGGTCCTGCTGTTCTCCCTCAAGGGTTCGATCATCCCCGCCATCTGGCGCAAGGTGCTCTACACGGTACTGCTCAGCTCACTGGTGGTGGCCACCCACGGCACCCTGTATCACTACAAGGTGATCATCACCTCCACGCCCTTCACCCTCTGGGGCCTGACGCTGGCGATCTTCCTCGGCTTCCGCAACAACGTCGCCTACCAGCGCTTCTGGGAAGCGCGCACGCTGTGGGGCGAACTGCTGATCGTCACCCGCAACCTGGCGCGGCAGACCCGCTCGCTCCTGCCGGACCTGGACAGCGAAAGCCGTCGCCAGCTGGGCAACCAGCTGATCGCCTTCAGCTACGCCCTGCGCGACCAGCTGCGCGGCACCCCGCAAAGCGAGGACGTGCGCCGCCTGCTGGGCGACGAAGCCGCCGCGCTGGCTACCAGCCGCAGCCCGACCAACGTGCTGCTCGCCAGCCTCGGCCAACGCTTCGCCGACCGTGGCCGCGCCAGCGGCGCCAGCGACATCACCCTGGCCGCCATCGACCAGCAGATGACCCGCCTGTCGTACGTGCTGGGTGGCTGCGAGCGCATCCGCAACACGCCGATCCCCTACCCGTACATCCTGATGCTGCACCGCATCGTGCACGTCTATTGCTTCCTGCTCCCGTTCTGCCTGGTGGACAGCATCGGCTGGTTCACCCCGCTGGCGGTGTGCGTGCTGGCCTACACCTTCTTCGGGCTGGATGCACTGGGCGACCAGATCGCCGACCCTTTCGATACCCAACCCAACGACCTGCCGCTGGACGCCATGAGCCGCAACATGGAAATCGCCGTGCTGGAAATCCTCGGCGAGACCGACCTGCCCGAACCGCTGAAGCCGGTGGACGGCCTGCTGCTCTGATCCGGACTTGAGGACCCCTGAATGAACCACCTGAAAGACGTGCCGCTGAACAAGGCCTACCTGCTGCTCAACCACGGCCCGAGCACCATAGTCACCAGCGAGCACGAGGGTGTCGCCAACGTCATGGCCGCCGCCTGGGTCATGCCGCTGGACTTCGATCCACCCAAGCTGATGCTGGTGCTCGACCGCAACACCTGGTCGCGCCATCTGGTGGAAGGCTCGGCCGCCTTCGTCATCCAGCTGCCGACGCGCCAGCAGGCTGAGCTGACCCTGGCGGTTGGCTCGAGCAACGGTGGCGAAGGCAACAAGTTCGAGCAGCTGGACATTCGCACTTCCCGTGCGAAGCAGGTCGAGGCGCCGATCGTCGATGGCTGCGTCGCCTACCTGGAGTGCAAGGTAATCAGCGAGCCACACAACCAGGAGAAGTACGACCTGTTCATCGCCGAAGTAGTCGCCGCCTATGCGGATGAGCGCGCCTTCTCCAATGGCCGCTGGCACTTCCCCAGCGACGAGCTGCGCACCATTCATTACCAGGCCGGCGGCGCCTTCTTCGCCACCGGCGAGGCGTTCCAGGTCAGTCGGGGCTGACCAGCTGCCAGGTTGCCGGCGCCGAGCCCAACTCGGAGGCCGGCAGCTCCCAGTAGAGCGGCGAGCCCGCGACCTGCAGCGGCGGACGCAAGCGCCGCGCGCGCCCCCAGGGCGTTGTCTCGATGCCCGGTGCCAGATCGGCGGTTGTCTCTGCCGCCAGCTCCAGCGAACCCACCGACGAAACTCCCGCCTCCAGCAGGCATTGCGCCGTGCGCGCCAGGGACAGGCGCCAACGACTCCCGCGGCCGCTACGCCGGCGCTCGGCCAATCCGCGCAAGGCCGCCGAAGCGATCAGGTAGCCGGTGGCATGATCGAGCGCCTGCACCGGCAAGGGGACGGGGTTGTCTTCGCCCCGCCAGACGCGCCCGGCATCGGCGATGCCGCTGCTCATCTGCACCAGGCTGTCGAAACCGCGCCTGTCGCTCCAGGGGCCCGACCAGCCGTAGGCATTCAGGCTGACATCCACCAATCCCGGCGCAATGGTCCGCCGTACATCGGCGCCGAACCCCAGGCGGTCCAGGGCATCGGCCCTATAGCCGTGCACCAGCACATCGGCGCTGGCGAGCAGCGCCTGGAAGCGCTCGCGGCCCGCAGGTTGGCGCAGGTCCAGACGCGCGCAGTGCTTGCCCAGGGTGACTTCCGGCACCACGCCAGGCTCATCCCAATCCGGCGGATCGATGCGCAGGACCTCGGCGCCAAAGCCGGCAAGAAAGCGTGTGGCAATCGGCCCGGCCAGCACGCGCGTCAGGTCCAGCACGCGCAGTCCAGCCAACGGTCGCTCGCGGTCGATCTCGATATCCAGGGAAGGCGCGGAGACCAGTTGGAGATCGCGCAATACCAGCGGCTCGCGGGCAACGGCGAGGCCTTGCGGGTGCTGTTTCCAGGCGTCCCAGGAGCGCATCTCGGCCGCACAGCCGCCCTCCTTCACGATCGCCAGTTCCAGTTCGCCCGCATCCCAATTCGCCACGGCGTCTGCGACCCGATCACGATCATTCTCGGCACCGAGCACCCGAAGGGCAGCGGCGCGGTGATGCGGGGCATTGGTGTGCAGGCGAACCCAACCGTCGCGGGTGCGGTAGTTGCCGGCGATGGCGTCCCACAGGTCGGGAGGCGTCCAGCCCTGGGCGCGCAAGGAAGTGGAGAACCAGAAGGAAGCCAGCCGGCGGTCCACAACCAGGGACGTGGCGGCACCGGAGTCCGGCTCCAGCCACTCGCCCAGCGCGAGCCCCGCGCTGGCGATGCTGGCGGCGGCCAGTTCGGTGACGAAGAAAGCCGAAGGCAGGGAGCCTTCGCTGCGAAAGGCCAGGTGACTCAGGCGTTCGGCCTGGCCGCCCAGGGCAATCCAAAGTCGCTCCGCTAGAACACGCTGCATCTCTATCTCCGCCTTTTCCTTGGAATTTCACCTTAGCCGCGCAGCGTCAGACGGGCGAGCCGACCTTGGTCGACAGGCAATAAAAAACCCGCAATCAAGCGGGCTTTTCGATGGGGAGCTAGTCCTTTAGCTGGTTTTCATCCTCTGCCCCCGAGTGTGAAAAAAACGTGAAGCGAAGGGCAGCCGAAACATTTTGTTGGAGATCCACTCTCTGGAGGCTAGCGCTCAGCTCGAATAGTCCAGCGCGGTCCAGACGCGGCTGAGCCCATCGCTGATCTGGCAGCTCGACAGATCGTCCGCCGCGCCCCGCGAGGACAGACGCACGGTGGAGTCGCCCTCGCCTTCAGTCAGCCACTGCAGGCGGCCACAGTTGGGCGTGTCGATCACATAGCTGGCGGCGATGGCCGAGCGCTCCTTCGGCAGGCGGACGGCGTCGCGTACCGTGCCGCGCTCCTCGATGCGCTTGCCGTCGGCCACCAGCACGGCCCAGGCCTCCTTGCCCTCGATGATGAGGTAGGCGCCATTGGCGCGCGGGACGTCCGCCTGGGGCTGGGCACAACCCGCCAGCATCGCCACACCTGCGCAAAGCATCAGTTTCTGCAACATCGCCATCGCTCCTGTTCTTCGAAGAGTGCCCGCCAGGCCAGTGGCGACGGGCACTTCAGGGTTTCTGTCAGACCGCGAGAGGGATACTAGGAGAAAATACTGTTCATGCATACAGTATTTTGCGAAAATTTTTTAAACCTCGACGAAAGGCCACAGTCCATTGGCTACGTCGATCACCTCGGATCACAGGGCATGGGCCAGAACCCCATTGAGGAGCAAGCGATGGTGAGCATCCATCAGCTGAAATACACCGTGAACCACATGGCCATCGATGAAGTCAGCGAAGCCGTATCGGAACTGCTGCTGGAGGGATTGGTCACAGAGGGCAAGACGCCCTTCAGCCGCACCCACTTCAACGTCTGCTTCGCGGAAATCGAGGCCCTGATGCAGCGCGCCGGCTATCACCGGCCGCTGGATGTGGTGGGCTACCAGGGCCAGGCCTATGCCATGTTCGATCCCAGTCGCTGGGATGCCGTGGAAGTCCTGCGCTGGCTGAAGGAGTACGTCGAGGAATCGAAGGCGGTCAGCACCGCCTGAGCGCGCGGGCTTTTTCGCAGGTCGCGGTTGCGGGAGCAGCGACTTGCGAAGGCCCACCCGGCGCACTAATGTCCCATGCACTTTTCCCCGCTTGCCGAATCAAGGACGATTCCATGAGCGACCCTTCCGCCGACGACAGCTGGCTCTGGGCCTACCGCAAACTCCGTAGCTGGGATGTGGGCCGGGTCAGCTCCGCGTTCCTCGCCACACTCTTCCACTGGCGCGGCGATACCGGGCTGTTCTACAGCCACGGCGGCCTGCGCAAATCCCGCCTGACCCGCGACGACCTGATCGACTGATCCGACCTACTGCTGCTGGTAATAGCCATTACCGCGCGGATAGACCGCGCCGTTGGGGTATTCGATGCTCTGCCGGATGCCACCGCTGCCCTGGTCGATGATCACTGTGCCCGAGCGCGTCTCGCCGTAGCTGCGCGGCACCTGCACACCGCCATAACCGTCATTGCGCTGCCAACTGGAGGAACTCTCCACGCTGCCGCTCGCACCCGGGCTGATGTAGATGCGCTGGATCACTGGCGGCGACTGCTGCCAGTGCGGCTGGCCCTGATAGTTCTGCTGGGACTGTCTTTCCTGCGTGGAAAACTGCTGCGCGTAGACGGGTAGCGCCAGGGCACAACAGGCGATTGCCCCAAGGATCCTGAGACCGATCATGGCGAGCTCCCGACTGGTGGAAAGGCTCCAGCTTACCAAGCCTCGCCGCTCAGTACAGAGCAGTGCGAAAATTCAATATAAATCATTATATATCAATACTTTAAAAAACAAATATCATGTCAACTATAGGAAAAAGCCTCCTCAGGGGGCTGCTTGCCACCATAGCCCCGTACGACTCCCTCATCCCTCGTTTAAACAACCGGATAGCGTCGATTCTTAAAGCTTTTTATAGAATATTTTTCCCTTTAAAAACAATCAGATAAATAGATTTTCTAAACCTTTACAAGAGACATCAGGGGTCTGCTGCGAAGCGTTCCCAGCGGGCGCATACCGCGGCGGCCCAGCCCTCGCCTCCAGCCGGGAAATCCAGCCCTTGCCATTCCATTGCCACGATTGGCATTTCTTTCTCAATCAGTAAGATGCAGCGACTTTCGTAAGGAACGCCTCATGTTCGGACGCTGCCTGACCCTGCTGCTGATCCTCGCCATCCCCACCGTCGCCTCCGCCGCCGCCCCGCGCACTTTCGAGGAAGCCAAGAAGGTCGGGCGCAAGCTGTATGCCCGCCAGTCGGTGGAGTTCTATTGCGGCTGCCGCTACAACGGCACCAAGGTCGACCTGAAGAGCTGCGGCTATAGCCCGCGCAAGAATGCCAACCGGGCTTCGCGCATCGAGTGGGAGCACATTGTCCCCGCGTGGGTGATCGGCCATCAGCGTCAGTGCTGGCAGAGCGGCGGGCGCAAGAACTGCTCGCGCAATGACCGGGTGTACCAGAAGGCCGAGGCCGACCTGCACAACCTCGTGCCGAGCATCGGCGAGGTGAACGGTGACCGTGCCAACTACAGCTTCGGCTGGCTGCAGCAGAAGCCCTCGCAGTACGGCGCCTGCCCGATGGTGGTGGACTTCAAGGCGCGCAAGGCCATGCCCCGCGCGCAGATTCGCGGCATGATCGCCCGCACCTACTTCTACATGAGCGACCGCTACGGCCTGAAGCTGTCCAACCAGGACCGCCAGCTGTTCACCGCCTGGAACAAGCAGTACCCGGTGGAAGCCTGGGAGCGGCAGCGAAACCAGATGGTTGGCTGCGTGATGGGCTGGGGCAACCCTTATGTCGGCCCGATCGAAACCGACCGCTGCCCGACGCCGAAAGTGGCCAGGCGCTGAAGCCTGGCGACAGCCGCAGGCGCCAGCAGTAGACTCCGACAGCCGTCCCGCGTGACGAGCCCCACCTTTATCTGTCTGGAGTACGCAGCATGTCCCTCTCGATCTACCAGGCTTCCGTTCCCGTCTTCATCCGCATGCTCGGCAACCTCTCGGTGATCCTCACCAAGGCTGCCGAGCACGCCCAGGCCAAATCCATCGACCCTTCCGTCCTGATCAACGCCCGCCTCGCCCCGGACATGTTCGCCCTGGCTCGCCAGGTGCAGATCGCCTCCGACTCCGCCAAGGGCGCCGGCGCGCGTCTGGCCGGCGTAGATGTGCCGAGCTACGCCGATGACGAAACCACCTTCGACCAACTGCAGACGCGCATCGCCAGGACCATCGAGTTCCTCAAGACCCTCAAGCCCGAGCAATTCGAAGGCGCCGAAGACCGCACCATCGAACTGAAGCTGCGCACCCGCGAAGTCAGCTTCAAGGGCTCGGACTTCCTGCTGGGCTTCGTCAACCCGAACTTCTATTTCCACATCACCACGGCCTACGACATCCTCCGCCACAACGGCGTGGAAGTCGGCAAGATGGATTACCTGGGCGGCGTCTGACCGCCCCGGGCGCTGGCCTCCCCGGCGCCCTTCAGCCGCGCGGCAGCGGCAACGTGGTGGTGGACTTGATCTCCGAGAGCGCCACGATGGAGTTGATCTCCTGGACCCCCGGCACCTGGGACAGCCGTTCGAAGAAGAAGCGCTCATACGCCTCCACATCTTCCGTGACGATGCGCAGCATGAAGTCCACGGCGCCCATCAGGACATGGCACTCCAGCACCTCGGGAAACGCCTCCATGGCCTGCGCGAAATCCGTCAGGTGATTGCGCCCGTGGGCATTGAGCTTCACCTGGGCGAATATCTGGGTATTCAGGCCGATCTTCTTGCGATCCAGCAGGGTCACCTGCTTGCGGATCACCCCTTCCTCCTTCAACCGCTGAATCCGCCGCCAGCACGGTGACTGGGACAGGCCGATACGTTCGGCGATCTCCGCCGTGGAAAGAGTGGCCTCGTCCTGCAGCAAGGCGAGGATCTTGCGGTCATGGGCATCCAGCGAAACAGGCATAGATGATTCGCCCTTAGTAAATTCAGAGAATCATTAATGCACAAATTACCGCCACATGGCCAAAAACAGGCAAATAAATCCTCGGCACGGGCCGCAGAATATTCCTCACTCCCCCTGCATCGGCCAGCCGTCATGACGCTCCCTGCTCTCCATCTCGTCGAGTTCCCCCTGGATCAACAGGACCGCCCGGTTCCCACCGAAGCGGCCGCCGACGCGCGCTACCTGATTCGCGCCGAGATCGACGCCGACATTCTCTGCCGCCTGTTGAACCAGTTCGCGCTTCAGGGCCACGTCCCGGCCGAAGTCGAGTCCTCTCGCCGGGAGGATTGGATGGACATTGCCCTGCGGGTGAATACCCTGCCGCGCTACCGTGCCGAGGTCATCGCACAGCGCATGCGCGGCATGGTCAGCGTGTGCTCTGTCGATCTGCACGTGCAAGGTGTGGAAACTGTCCTTTCAGCGACATAAGCTGGCTTTCTGGCGTTAGCCGGCACATCCTCCCGGGCTTAGAGTGCGAACCTGACCCTAGCGGTCTTTCACACACAACAACGATGAGAGATGTGCCCATGGCTCGCCCACGCCTGCTCCCCGACAACTTCACCCTGGCGCTGATCGCCACCGTGACCGTTGCCAGCCTGCTGCCCTGCGAAGGCACCGCCGCCGTGATCTTCGGCTGGATCACCAACCTGGGCATCGCGCTGCTGTTCTTCCTCCACGGTGCGAAGCTGTCGCGCCAGGCGATCATCGCCGGCGCCACCCACTGGCGCCTGCACCTGCTGGTGTTCGCCTGCACCTTCATTCTCTTCCCGATCCTCGGCATGGCGCTCAAGCCTGCGCTATCGCCGCTGGTAACCCCGGACCTGTACCTGGGCATGCTCTACCTCTGCGCCCTGCCGGCTACCGTGCAGTCGTCCATCGCCTTCACCTCGCTCGCGCGCGGCAACGTGCCTGCCGCGATCTGCAGCGCCTCGGCCTCCAGCCTGATGGGCGTGTTCCTCACCCCGCTGCTGGTGCAACTGCTGATCGGCGCCCACGGCGACACCGGCATATCGACCCTCGACGCGATTGGCAAGATCACCCTGCAACTGCTGGTACCCTTCGTGGCAGGCCAACTGCTGCGCACCTGGATCGGCGCCTGGGTCGAGCGCAACAAGCCAGTGCTGAAGTACGTCGACCAGGGCTCGATCCTGCTGGTGGTCTACACCGCCTTCAGTGCCGCCGTGATCCAGGGCCTCTGGCACCAGATCCCGCTGCCCGCCCTGGCCGGCCTGGTCGTTGCCTGCTGCGTACTGCTGGCCCTGGCGCTGATCGCCACCAACCTGCTCGGCCGTTACCTGGGCTTTTCCCTGGAAGACCGCATCACCATCGTCTTCTGCGGTTCGAAGAAGAGCCTGGCCACCGGCGTGCCCATGGCCTCGGTGCTGTTCGCCAGCAGCACGGTCGGTGTGATCCTGCTGCCGCTGATGCTGTTCCACCAGATCCAGCTGATGGTCTGCGCCGTGCTCGCCCAGCGCTACGCGCAGCGCCAGGAAGACAGTCACGCCTCGCTGGAACGCAGTAACTGACGACCTGACGCCCACAAAAAAGCCGGTGCATCTGCACCGGCTTTTTATTGCTGCCTCGCTGTCAGGCACCGACTGGCGTGCGCATGGTGACGAATTCCTCGGCAGCCGTCGGGTGGATGCCGATGGTTTCATCGAACACCCGCTTGGTCGCCCCGGCCTTCAGCGCAATGGCGATGCCCTGGAGCATCTCCCCGGCATCCGGGCCCACCATATGGCAGCCCAGCACCTTGTCGCTGTCGGCATCGACGATCAACTTCATCAGAGTCCGCTCCTGGCTTTCAGTGAGCGTCAGCTTCATCGGCCGGAAGCGGCTCTCGAAGACTTTCACCTTGTGCCCGTTGCTGCGCGCCTCGTCCTCGGTGAGGCCAACGGTGCCAATGTTCGGCAGGCTGAATACCGCGGTGGGGATCAGCTTGTAGTCGACCGGGCGGTACTCGTCCGGGCGGAACAGCTTGCGCGCCAGCGCCATGCCTTCGGCCAACGCCACGGGGGTCAGCTGCACGCGACCGATGACATCGCCGATGGCGTGGATCGACGGCTCGCTCGTGCCATAAGCCTCATCCACTTTCACGTAGCCGCGGTCGTCCAGCTCTACGGAGACGCTCTCCAGGCCCAGGTTGTCCAGCTGCGGCCGGCGGCCAGTGGCGTAGAACACGCAATCCGCCTCCAGCACGCGACCATCCTTGAGGGTGGCGGCCAGGGTGCCATCGGCCTGCTTGTCGATGCGCGCGATGTCGCTGTTGAATTGCAGGTCCAGCCCCTTCCTGGTCAGCTCATCGCGCAGGTGCTCACGCACGCTGCGATCGAAACCACGCAGGAACAGATCCTTGCGGTACAGCAGCGAAGTCTGCGCACCCAGGCCATGGAAGATGCCAGCGAACTCGACCGCAATGTAACCACCGCCGACTACCAGCACCCGACGCGGCAGCGACTCGAGGAAGAAGGCTTCGTTGGAGGTGATCGCGTGTTCCTTTCCGGGAATGTCCGGCACCTGCGGCCATCCACCGGTAGCGATGAGGATGTGCTTGGCGCTGAAACGCTGCCCGTCGACTTCCACGGTGTGCGCATCCCGCAGCGTTGCATGGCCTTCCAGCAGGGAAACGCCGCTGTTTACCAGCAGGTTGCGGTAGATGCCATTGAGCCGGTGGATTTCGCGATTCTTGTTGGCGATCAGGGTCTTCCAGTCGAAGTTCGCTTCGCCCAGGGTCCAGCCAAATCCGGCGGCCTGCTCGAAGTCTTCATGGAAGTGCGCCCCGTACACCAGCAGCTTCTTCGGCACGCAACCGACATTGACGCAGGTGCCGCCCAGGTAGCGGCTTTCCGCCACAGCCACCTTGGCGCCAAAGCCTGCGGCGAAGCGCGCGGCGCGCACACCACCGGAACCCGCACCGATGACGAACAGGTCAAAATCGAAAGACATCATGGTTCTCCGCTTGGATATGTCGGGCAGCATACCTCATGGCGCCTGACCTATCCTGCCAACTGCCGGTCCCGAAGGAGGTATTGCCATGCGCCCCACCCTGACCCACCTGGCCCTGCACGTGCCTGACCTGGAAGCCTGCGTGACGTTCTACGAGCAATTCTGCGGCATGCGCGTGATCCACGAGCGCGAAGGCAAGGGCTCGCGCATCGTCTGGATGGCGGAGCCGGGCAAGGAGCACCGCTTCATTTTCGTCATCATGCCCGGCGGCGAGGAACGCCACCTGGCAAGCGATGACTACAGCCACTTCGGCTTCGCCGTGGACACCCGCGATGAGGTCGATCGCGTCGCCAGGGATGCCGAGACTGCCGGCTGCCTGATCTGGGCGCCACGGGAAGAACCCTACCCCGTTGGTTATTACTGCGGCCTGCGCGACCCGGCCGGCAACTACGTCGAGTCCAGCTACGGCCAGCCGCTCGGGCCCGGCTCGGAGGCGATGCCGATTCCACGCTCGATGTAGGCCGGAAAAACGAAAAAGCCACCCGAAGGTGGCTTTCCCGAAGAGTGGAAAGGTCCGGACTTACCAGGCCTTGCCAGTCTTGTAGAGGTGTTCGTAGCAGAAGTTGGTCGCCTCGATATAACCCTCGGCGCTACCGCAGTCGAAGCGCTTGCCCTTGAACTTGTAGGCCAGCACGCAGCCGTCCTGGGCCTGCTTCATCAGGGCGTCAGTGATCTGGATTTCACCACCCTTGCCCGGCTCGGTCTGCTCGATCAGGTCGAAGATATCCGGAGTCAGGATGTAGCGACCGATGATCGCCAGGTTCGACGGGGCGTCTTCGGGCTTCGGCTTCTCGACCATGGTGTTCACGCGGTAGATGTCGTCGCGGATCATCTCGCCGGCGATCACGCCGTACTTGTTGGTCTCTTCCGGCGGCACTTCCTGGATCGCCACGATGGAGCAGCGGAACTGGTTGTAAAGCTTGACCATCTGCTTGAGGACACTGTCGCCTTCGAGGTTCAGGCACAGGTCGTCCGCCAGCACAACGGCGAAGGGTTCGTCACCGATCAGCGGGCGGCCGGTCAGGATAGCGTGACCCAGGCCTTTCATCTCGACCTGACGGGTGTAGGAGAAGGTGCATTCGTCGATCAGGCGACGAATACCGACCAGGTACTTTTCCTTGTCGGTGTTGCGAATCTGGTGCTCCAACTCGTAGCTGATGTCGAAGTGGTCTTCGAGGGAGCGCTTGCCGCGGCCAGTGACGATACCGATTTCACCGAGACCGGCTTCCAGTGCCTCTTCAACGGCGTACTGGATCAGCGGCTTGTTCACCACCGGCAGCATTTCCTTGGGCATGGCCTTGGTGGCCGGGAGGAAGCGGGTACCGTAGCCGGCGGCCGGGAACAGACATTTCTTGATCATGGGAGTCCTTCGAGAGGGACAGGGGTGCGAGTTGCGCGCAGTCTAATCAGGCTGCGCCCGCCTTACAATGCCCCGGATTGCAAGCTGCACGACTCTTGTGAGGACTTGCGAAACCGGTGGCACGCGCATCTGACCACCAAGGCCCCGATTTAGTTCTCGAAGTTACTGGCAAATGGGCAGCATCTCGCTCCAACACACCACAACGCTACGCCCTGGGGCCCTGCGCAACGTCACTTCCAGAAAGCCGCTGACGCACCACTCCCCATATTGAGAGCTCATCGCCCTCCTCGACTTTCAGCGTCGGATATTCATCGCTCGCCGCCTGCAGCGCGAAGGAACCGTCGACAATGGCGAGGCGACGGATCAGTGCCTCGCCGTTGAGCGCCGCCACCACAATCTCACCAGGTGCCGCCAGCTCAGAGCGGTCGACCAGCAGCAGGTCGCAGTCGTGAATGCCCGCTTGCGTCATACCTTCGCCACATGCACGGACTATGTACGTATGAAGAGCCGCAACACCGGCCATTGCACCAGTCTGCATAACATCTCGGACTTCCAGAATGGTTTGCTGCATGACCTTTCTCCAGATACTGTATATACATACAGATAGCAGATACCTGTCAGCCCGACAAGCTATTGAATGGAACCTCCAGCAAGAAATGCCGCTCAACCGAAAGGACAGCGCACCGATGACGGTGGACTACCCTTAGGGAGGGGTGAGGATATCGATATGAATCCAGGCACGTTCGTCACGCTCATGATTTTCGGCTGGGTCCTGCTGGCAGTAGTTACGCTGTGGGCGATCCTTCGCGTACCGATGCGTCGGGCCCGCCTGCAGAGGCCCAGGCACAAAGCGAAAGCCGACTCCTCGCGACACCAGCCTATCCCTCACTGAAATCTTCAGTCGTGCAAAATGCCATGGCATTTTCTCCTTGCCATGCAGGCTGCATGACAAGCGAGGCGGATAGATATTTCAACTATCTGATTTTTAAGGATTTTCTATTTACGCCAGATTGGTATGCACCCTGCAATGAAAAGGGAAGAAACCACCCATTCATTGCCGAGGACGACACCATGCCTATCGACCGCCTGCCTGCCGCCCAATACCTCTGCCAGGCCTTCTCCGATTTCGACGTGAGCTTCACGGCTCGACCGGACGGCAATCTGATCATGACGCTGAGCAAGGATGCGGGCGAACACATCGCCTGTCGCGTGGTGCGCCAGGAAGAGCAACGCAACGAAGAGCTGCTGACCAGCCTGGTTGGCCGCATTCGTCGCGATCTGGCGACCGAGTACGGCCCGCTGCAGGAGCGCGATGCCGACCACTTCAAGGCAGAGGTTCCTCTGCAGAACTTCTACGAGTCTGCCGAGCCGCTGCGCCAGCGCCGCATCGTCAAGGCCGGCGCAAGATTGCGCTCGATGGCGAACGTGAGCGCCTGACAAACGCGAAATAAAAACCCGGCACAAAGCCGGGTTTTTATTTCTTACCGGTTTCACGCGGACCTGGCTCTTGAATTTGTAACCCGTGCGATCTCAAGCAGCTCGAATGGACTCCCTATCAGGAGCAACCGGCATAGGCACAATAGGCTTCTTGCCATCAGCGGATACACGAACGCTAGACCAGTAAAAATTCCGCCTTAATAGCTTGCTATAAAGCCCATCTTTATCTTCAGCCTCACCCATATCCAACTAAGCCAGGATGCGGCGTAGACAGGTCGCTCCCGCGAGGCGATGCGCGAGCAATACGCGGCTCGATCAATATATATGCAGGACATGTGAAGCCGAGAAAAAAGCATATAACCTTTCCGGCGGAGCACCTTATGCGATGGCGTACGCTTCACATCAGACGCAGAATGACAAGCCAGAACCTCGGTGATTATAAGTTTTGGTCTGACCCTGTGAAACGGGAAGGTTGCGAGAATCTCCCCGTCCAAGCCCTCAACATCGATGGACATCAGGTCAATGCTTGAGATGCGATGCTCATCAAGCAGCGACTCCACCGTCTTGCACTGCAGTTCGAATTGATCAAGGACCTCAATACCTCGCAGCTTGTGAGCCTCTACCTGCCGATCATCCACAAATCCATTCAACCCAGGATCATTGAAAACCGTGAAGCGCAGAACTCCAGGAGCGGCAGCGACTGGCGACTCAATGTTGACGTCGTCCGGCCTATGAAGCCTGAACTCCTCCATACTCCCCGGCATCGCATCTATGTTTATGCCTCGCCAGCCTTCAGAGTAAAGAAGAGCAGTATTACTGAGGTTATATGGGTGATGAGCCCCTATATCGAGGTATCGGCCGCGCGTCATACCGAATACATCGATGAGGATTTTTCGTGCAAGAACATCTTCACCTTCCCAGGAAAAAGACTGCATCGCTTTGAAAATCCTAAATGTTTTCTATAAAAGCTATCGAATTGACTCCGGAACATCCGCCTTTGGATAGCTACCCTTTCGCACACGAGGTTCGCCTCGTATCAAAGGCAATACAGAACCGGTTGAAACCTTAGGCTGTATAGAGTTCGCTGGCAAGAATATACGTCGCTCGCCATGCAAGAACGGCATGCAGCTCACGATCATGCAATACGCGGCACTCCCAGCCTCAGCCTGCAACAAACTATGAAGACAGTATCGTGCTCGCGCATTCCGCATCTCCAACGGGCTTTGCCAAGGACGACCTGAAGTCGTTGACTCGCGTCAGTGAGAGGTAGATGGAGATGGCTAGATTTCTGTCCGCCCCGGAGCATAAGGATTGGAGGAAGACGGGACGCAATGGCTGGCAGCCATTGCTCTTGAAGATGGTGCCCGGAGCCGGACTCGAACCGGCACGCCCAAAGGGCGAGAGATTTTAAGTCTCCTGCGTCTACCGATTTCGCCATCCGGGCGGCAGCGCGTTGCAGTGTTTCCAGGTGCAACCCCGGAAAGGGCTGGACTATATACAGCCCCACCCCCGCTGCGCAAGTTGCTGAAACTCGCAATCCCTGCAGCGGGCCACTAAAGAAAAAGCCCTGTAAATCTTCGATTTACAGGGCTTTTCTATTGGAGGCTGAGGTCGGAATCGAACCGGCGTTCACGGATTTGCAATCCGGTGCATAACCACTCTGCTACTCAGCCATAACACGGATGACTCAAGGCGAATCATCAAAATCTGGAGCGGGAAACGAGACTCGAACTCGCGACCCCGACCTTGGCAAGGTCGTGCTCTACCAACTGAGCTATTCCCGCGCTGTCGTGTTGACGGGCGCCATTCTAACGATTTGGAAATGCCTGTCAACTCCTTGATTCAAAAATACTTATTTCTCTTTCGGAGTCGTGTTCAGGTGCGGCCAGGCCGCCACTAGATAGTGCAGCATCGACCACAGGGTGAGGATGGCCGCAACGATCAGCAGTGCATAGCCAACCAGGACCCAAAAGGTCATCAGCGGCGGATTGGCCAGCAGAATCACCAGCGCCAGCATCTGCGCCGCAGTCTTCCACTTGCCCAGACTGGAAACGGCGACATGCGCCCTCGCCCCTATCTCCGCCATCCATTCGCGCAGCGCCGAGACCACGATCTCGCGGCCGATGATGATTGCGGCCGGCAGCGTCAGCCACAGATTCGCGTGCTCCTCCACCAACAGCACCAGTGCAGTGGCAACCATCAGCTTGTCCGCTACCGGGTCAAGGAAGGCGCCAAAGGGAGTGCTCTGCCCCAGTCGACGCGCCAGGTAGCCATCCAGCCAGTCGGTGGCGGCGGCAAGTGCGAACACGGCGCTGGCAGCCAGGTGACTGGCCGGGAACGGGAGATAGAACAGCAGGATGAAGATCGGAATGAGCAGAACGCGGAGCAATGTGAGCAGGTTCGGGATATTCATCGGGTCGGAAGGTCTGCGAGTTGAGCCGGCATTCTACTCGCTGTGCAGTGCAGCATAAATCTGCTCTGCCAGCTTTTTGCTGATACCGGGGGCTTTGGCAATTTCATCGATACTGGCTCTGCCCAGTTCCTGCAACCCGCCGAAATGCTTGAGCAGGTCGCGACGGCGCTTGGGCCCGACGCCAGCGACGTCTTCTAATGTCGAGGTGCGACGGGCCTTGCCGCGCCGAGCACGGTGGCCGGTGATGGCAAAGCGGTGTGCCTCATCGCGGATCTGCTGGATCAGGTGCAGCGCGGGCGAGTCGGCGGGCAAGGTGAATTCGTGTTCGGCGTCGTTGAGGTAAAGGGTTTCCAGACCAGGCTTGCGGGTGACGCCCTTGGCGACGCCAAGCAACGTCAAGCCTACCACCGCCAGCTCCTGGAGCACTTCCTGGGCCATTGCCAACTGCCCTTTGCCGCCATCCACCAGAAGAATGTCGGGCATCTTGCCCTCGCCTTCCTTCAAGCGGCTGAAGCGGCGGGTCAGCGCCTGGTGCATGGCGGCGTAATCGTCGCCGCCGGTAATGCCCTCGATATTGAACCGGCGATAATCCGACTTCAGCGCGCCTTCAGGCCCGAAGACCACGCAGGAAGCCACAGTCGCCTCACCGCTGGAGTGACTGATGTCGAAGCATTCGAGCCGCTGCGGCGGCTCGGGCAGATCCAGCGCCTCGCCAAGCGCATCGAAGCGCGCAGCCATGTGCTGGCGGTTCGCGAGGCGGGCGGCCAGCGCCTGTTCTGCGTTGGTCACGGCCAGCTGCTGCCAGCGCGCACGCGTGCCTCGAACTCGGGGCGAGATTTCCAGCAGGCGACCACGGGACTCTTCGATGGCCGAAGCGAGGATCGGGAAGTCCTCATGCACGGCGTTGACGATCAACTCGCTCGGCAGATCACGCTCGTGATGGCTGAGGTAGTACTGCCCGAGGAAGGCCAACAGGACGTCACCCACCTCCTCCTCGATCGCCACCTGCGGGAAGAAGTTCTTGCTGCCCAGCACCCGCCCACCGCGCACGCTGATCAGGTGCACACAGGCTCCGCCCGGATTGACGATGGCCGCCACCACATCGACGTTGCCCGTACCGAACTCCATGCTCTGCTGGTCCTGCACGCGGCGCAGGATCTGCACCTGATCGCGCAATTCCGCCGCCTTCTCGAAGTCCAGGCGCATAGCCGCCTGCTCCATGCTGGTGGACAGCTCTTCGGCCAACACATTGCTGCGCCCGTCAAGGAACATGATCGAGTGGCGCACGTCTTCGGCGTACTCCTCCTCGCTCACCAGCCCGACACAGGGAGCCTTGCAGCGCTTGATCTGGTACTGCAGGCACGGACGCGTGCGGTTGCGGTAGTAGCTATCCTCGCACTGGCGCACGAAAAAAGCCTTCTGCAGCAGCGCGAGGCTTTCGCGAATGGCGCCAGCGCTCGGGTAAGGGCCGAAGTAGCGCCCTTTGGCCTTCTTCGCGCCACGGTGGATGGTCAGGCGCGGGAACGCGTCCTCGCTCGACAGGAAGACGTAGGGATAGGACTTATCGTCGCGTAGCAGGATGTTATACGGCGGCCGCCATTCCTTGATCAGCGTCTGCTCGAGCAGCAGCGCCTCGGTCTCGTTGGCGGTGATGGTCGTCTCGACCTGAGCGATCTTCGCCACCAGGGCGGCCGTCTTCGGCGCCAGGCCGGACTTGCGGAAATAACTGGAGAGACGCTTCTTGAGGTCCTTCGCCTTGCCGACGTACAGCAGCTTGGCCTCGGCGTCGAACATGCGATAGACGCCCGGCCGCCCGCTGCAGGTGGCCAGGAAAGCCGCCGAATCGAACAGCTGCACCATGATCAGTTGCTGGCGTCGACCATGCCGTGCCGGACAGCCAGCAACGCCAGTTCGACATCACTGGTAATCGAGAGCTTCTCGAAGATGCGGTAGCGGTAGGTATTCACGGTCTTGGGCGACAGGCAAAGCTTGTCCGAGATGCTCTGCACCTTGTGGCAGTTGGCGATCATCAGCGCGATCTGGATCTCGCGCTCGGAAAGGGTATCGAACGGCGATGCGTTTCTTTCCGGCTCGAAGGATTTCAGCGCCAGGTTCTGGGCGATCTGCGGGCTGATATAGCGCTGGCCGGCAAACACCTGGCGAATAGCCTGGACCATCTCATCCAGAGCCGCGCCCTTGGTGAGATAGCCAGCCGCACCAGCTTGCATCAGGCGAGTCGGGAACGGGTCCTCCTCGCACACCGTCACTACCACGACGCGCACGTCGGGCTGGCTACGCAGCAGTTTTCGGGTGGCTTCCAGGCCGCCGATGCCGGGCATCTTCACGTCCATCAGCACAACATCGGGCTTGAGCTCGCGAGCCAGTTGCAATCCACGCTCGCCGGAGTCGGCCTGCCCGACGACCTGCAGGCCGTCGATATCAGCCAGCATGCGGGTAATTCCGGTGCGCACCAGATCGTGATCATCGACCACCAGCACCTTAATCACGCAGCACCCCTTGCACAGAATGGAATGGTGAGACCCGAAAAGGGACCTCGAACAATTGCCGAACCTTAACAGAAAGCGGCTCTACGACCTAGCTTGGAAGCGGTTCGCCAAAATGCAAGCGCCAGAGAAATGCAGCGCAGGCGGAATAAATGCTGACAGATGCCCACCAGACCGTCTAGGACGGTCGTACCGGAAAATTCCCTACCAGGAAGGATCGACTGCAATGCAGGTGGAACTCAGGCTTCGACGGCATCCAGCAGGGCCCACGGCTTGTAGCCTGCTGCGCGCGCTGCCTTTTCCGCTTCGAGGATCGCCTCGGTGCGACTCAGCGAGCGCGAACGATGCTCGAAGCGGAAGGCGGGCCCACTTTCTGCGCGCACGCTGAGAACAATCAGATAGCCCCGCATGGGGTTGCTGGCTTCGCGAGTGGTTTTCACTTTCTTCGGAGCAACGCCAAGCGCTTCGCGCATCTGCCGCTCGAGATCTTCGACTTGGTTCATTCAGGGTTTTCCGGAAGGTGGTACTTGAAGTTTAACTGAGCAGATCAACGTCCTACAGAATCATCGATCGGGATGACTGCCTTTTCTGACGTTGTTCAACTTGTGCAATGCAATTGCCATGAGTACGACGTGAAATTGGAAGAAAATTCCACAAGCGGTGCTTGATCGCCAAAAACGCGAAAGCCCCGCATGGCGGGGCTTTCAACGTTGTAATAGTGGCGGAAGCGTAGAGATTCGAACTCTAGGACAGTTGCCCGTCGACGGTTTTCAAGACCGTTGCCTTAAACCACTCGGCCACGCTTCCACATGAGCGGGCGGCAATATTACCGGATCGCAACACACTGTCAAACTCTGATGATTCAGCGCGCTTTTCCCTCTGTTATGATGAGCACCACTACGGTCATGGATCCGTATCCCGCTTAACAGGAGTGTCTCGACATGCAAGAACGGCAATATCTCGACTCCACAGCCGTGGAGCAGAAAGAGGTCAGCGGCGTCCTGCGCAATACCTACGGCCTGCTGGCCCTGACTCTGGCCTTCAGCGGCCTGGTGGCCTTCGCCTCGCAGCAGATGCGTCTGCCCTACCCCAGCTTCTTCGTGGTGCTGCTGGGCTTCTACGGCCTGTTCTTCCTCACCGTGAAGCTGCGCAACAGCGCCTGGGGCCTGGTCAGCACCTTCGCCCTCACCGGCTTCATGGGCTACACCCTCGGCCCGATCCTGAACATGTACCTGGGCATGGCCAATGGCGCGAGCATCATCTCCTCGGCCTTCTTCATGACTGCCCTGGTGTTCTTCGGCCTTTCCGCCTACGTACTCACTACCCGCAAGGACATGAGCTTCCTGTCCGGCTTCATCACCGCGGGCTTCTTCGTGCTGCTGGGCGCCGTTCTGGTCTCGCTCTTCTTCCAGATCAGCGGCCTGCAACTGGCCATCAGCGCCGGCTTCGTGCTGTTCTCCTCGGCGATGATCCTGTTCCAGACCAGTGCGATCATCCACGGTGGCGAGCGCAACTACATCATGGCCACCATCAGCCTGTACGTGTCGATCTACAACCTGTTCATCAGCCTGTTGCAGATCTTCGGCATCATGGGCAGTGACGACTGATCCTCGCGCCTCCCAGGAAAAAGCCCGTCTCGACGGGCTTTTTTCATTTCCGGCGCGGCAAACATCTGCATAGCGCCGTATCATCCAGCGAAAATTCGCCGATCAGGCCCGCTCCATGAAGTTCGTCATCGCCCTTTTCTCCCCGCCGCATTCGCCGGCAGCCCGCCGCGCCCTGCGCTTCGCCGAGGCTGCATTGGCCGGCGGCCATGAAATCACCCGGCTGTTCTTTTACCAGGACGGCGTGCACAGCGCCTCGGCAAACACCGTCACCAGCCAGGATGAACTGGACGTCGCCGCCGCCTGGACGCGCTTCGTCACCGATCACCAGCTGGACGGAGTGGTCTGCATCGCCGCTGCGCTGCGACGGGGCGTGCTCAATCCAGAGGAAGCCAACCGCTATTCCCGTCCCGCCGCGAACCTGCAGGCGCCCTGGGATCTTTCCGGCCTTGGCCAACTGCATGAGGCAGCGCAACTGGCGGACCGTCTGGTCTGCTTCGGAGGCAACTGATGGCCAAGTCCCTGCTGATCATCAGCCGTCAGGCGCCCTGGGCCGGCCCCGCCGCCCGCGAGGCGCTGGATATCGCCCTGGCTGGCGGCGCCTTCGACCTGCCGATCTCGATGCTCTTTCTCGATGACGGCGTGTTCCAGCTCGCTCCCGACCAGCGTCCCAGCACAGTTGAACAGAAGGACCTGCAGGCGAATCTGCAAGCCCTGCCGCTGTTCGGCGTGGAAGCGCTCTATACCAGCAGCCGCAGCCTTACCGAACGCGGATTGGACGGCGCAAGCCTGACCCTGCCCGTCCAGGCGCTGGACGATGCCGCCCTGCGCAGCCTGCTGCAAACCCATGACCAGGTGATCACGATCTGATGGCTACTCTCCACCTGCTCTCGCACTCTCCCTTCAATGACGGCCGGCTCGCCAGCTGCCTGCACCTGCTCGGCCCGGACGATGGCCTGCTGCTGACTGGCGAAGCCGTCTACTCCCTGCGCGAGGGCACCGCCCCTTGCCAGGCACTGGAGCTGATGCCCGCCGCCAATGTGCTCTTCGCCCTGCTGGAAGACCTGCAGGCCCGCGGCATGGATGATGTACCCGCCCGCGTCGTTGCCGTGGATTACCCCGGCTTCGTCGAGCTCTGCACCCGTTTCGACAAGGTGAACGCCTGGCTATGAGCACCCTACTGGTCAACGGCCACTCCCTGCCGCTGGACAAGGACGGCTACCTCGTCGACCTGAACGACTGGAGCGACGTCGCCGCCGAGGCCCTGGCACACAACGAGGGCATCCACCTGACTCCCGAGCACTGGGAAATCCTCCTGCTGCTGCGCGAGTTCTACGGCGAGTTCCAGCTCTCGCCGGCCAACCGTCCGCTGATCAAGTACGTCGCCCAGAAGCTGGGCCCGGAAAAGGGCAGCAGCCTGCACCTCAACCTCCTGTTCAAGGGCACACCGGCCAAGCTTGCCGCCAAGCTCGCCGGCCTGCCGAAGCCGACCAATTGCCTATGACCACCTCCCCGCTCGTCCTGCAGACCCCCGCCGAACACCCCTTCGCCCAGTTCGTCCGCATCCTGGGCAAAGGCAAGCGCGGCGCGCGCGGCCTGACCCGCGAGGAAGCCCGCGAAGCCCTCGGCATGATCCTCGACGACAAGGTCGAGGAAGCGCAGCTGGGTGCCTTCCTGATGTTGCTGCGGCACAAGGAAGAAAGCGCCGAGGAACTCGCCGGCTTTACCGAGGCCGTACGCTCCCGCCTGCAGGCACCGAAGATCGCCGTGGACCTCGACTGGCCCAGCTACGCCGGCAAGAAGCGTCACCTGCCCTGGTACCTGCTGGCCGCCAAGTGCCTGGGTGGCAGCGGCACCCGCATCCTCTTGCATGGCGGCGGCGCGCATACGGCCGGCCGGGTCTACAGCGAACAGCTGCTCGAGCAGCTCGGTCTGCCACTGTGTCGTGACTGGAGCTCGGTCAGCCAGGCACTGGACGCCAAAGGTATCGCCTTCGCCCCGCTGGTCGATTGGATGCCGCGCCTGCAGCACATGATCGACCTGCGCAATACCCTGGGTCTGCGCTCCCCCATGCACTCGGCCGTGCGCCTGCTCAACCCGCTAAGCGCTACCTGCGTACTGCAGAGCATTTTCCACCCCGGCTACCAGGAGGTGCACCGCGAGGGCAGCCGCCTGCTCGGCGACTACGCCATCGTCATCAAAGGTGAAGGCGGCGAGATCGAGATGAACCCGGACGCCACCTCCCACCTCTATGGTTGCCGCGACGGCGAAGCCTGGGACGAAGAGTGGCCGGCGCTGTCGCCGCTGCGCCACGTCAAGCCGGAAACGCTGGACCCGGCACACCTGGCCGCCTTCTGGCGCGGCGAAGCCGAAGACGCCTACGGCGAACTGGCCGTCCGCGCGACCATGGCACTCGCCCTGCGCGCCATGGGAATGCAGCGCGACGAAGCCTTCGCGGAAGCTGGCAAGCGCTGGGCTGCGCGGGATAAATCGATTTAATCGATACTTGGAATCCTGTTTTTGCGCTAAACAATCGAGCCATAGCCGATAGACTGGTCCCATCTCCCCCGTGTTCTGGAGCAATGAGATGGGACAGTTGATCGATGGCCGCTGGCATGACCAGTGGTATGACACCAGCAAGGACGGCCGCTTCCAGCGCGAGAACGCGCAGCGCCGCAACTGGGTTACCGCCGACGGCCAACCCGGCCCCACCGGCGAAGGCGGCTTCCGCGCCGAAGCCGGCCGCTATCACCTCTATGTATCCCTGGCCTGCCCCTGGGCCCACCGCACGCTGATCTACCGCCAGCTCAAGGGCCTGGAATCGCTGATCGACGTCTCGGTGGTCAGCTGGCTTATGCTGGAAAACGGCTGGACCTTCGACAAAGCCCTCGGCTCCACGGGCGACAAGCTCGACGGCCTGACCTTCCTCCATCAGCGCTACACCAAGGACGACGCGAACTACACCGGCCGCGTGACCGTGCCGGTGCTGTGGGACAAGCACGAGCAACGCATCGTCAGCAACGAATCGGCGGAGATCATCCGCATGTTCAACAGCGCCTTCGACGGCATCACCGGCAACCCGCTGGACCTCTACCCGGAGCCGCTGCGCGCGCAGATCGACGAACTGAATGAGCGCATCTACCCGGCAGTGAACAACGGCGTGTACCGCGCCGGTTTCGCGACGACGCAAGACGCCTACGAAGAGGCCTTCAAGACCCTGTTCAACGAACTGGATTGGCTGGAAGAGCGCCTGAGCAAGCAGCGCTACCTGGCCGGTGAATACCTGACCGAAGCCGACGTGCGGCTGTTCACCACACTGATCCGCTTCGACGCGGTCTACCACGGCCACTTCAAGTGCAACCTACGGCGCCTGGCGGACTACCCGAATCTGTCCGGCTGGCTGCGCGAGCTGTATCAACTGGAGGGCGTTGCCGGAACCGTGGATTTCCAGCACATCAAGAACCACTACTACGCCAGCCACCGCACCATCAACCCGACCGGCGTCGTGCCGCTCGGCCCCCTGCAGGACTTCACCGGACCGCACGGTCGGGGCCACCTGCCGGGCAAAGGTATCGCGCACAAGGGCTGACTAGCAGCACTGCACCTGTGGGAGCGGGCCACACGCTGCGATTCACGGACAAGGTCCGCGCCTGCAGGAGTACCGAGTCAGATCGGTTTGTCGATACCGTCGTAGACCTTCTGCAGCGCGTCCAGGCGTTCCTGGTAGCGCTGCTTGAGGCAGGCCTTGTTGGCGCCGCAGGCGCGGCGCTGCTCCAGCCAGGCGAGCTGGGAGTCACCCAGGTTTCCGCGCATGCCCATGGCGAACAGGCCGCGCAGCAGGCGGTAGGTGGTCGCCACCTGCACATCCATCTCGGAAAGCTGGCGATCCGCGCAGATGGCCTTCTCGTCCGCCTGCTTGGCCTTCTTGCAGTCGAAGCTGGCCGCATGGGCTGGCAAGGCGATGCAACCCAGCGCACACGCAGCGCCCAGGATCGCAACGCGCGGGGATATCACTGCTGCCCCTCGAACCAAGCCAGCTTCTCACGCAGATGCACCACTTCCCCGACAATCACCAGAGTCGGTGCATGCACTTCATGCTCGGCCACCAGCTCCGGCAGGTTTGCCAGGGTGCCAGTGAACACGCGCTGGTGCACTGTGGTGCCCTGCTGGATGAGCGCCGCCGGCGTATCGGCGGAACGACCGTGACGCACCAGTTGCTCGCAAATGACCGGCAAGCCAACCAGGCCCATGTAGAACACCAGGGTCTGCCCGGGGGCGACCAGATCGTTCCACGGCAGGTCGGTGCTGCCGTCTTTCAGGTGGCCCGTCACGAAGCGCACGGACTGCGCGTAGTCACGATGAGTCAGCGGAATACCGGCGTAGGCCGCGCAACCGCTGGCCGCCGTAATGCCCGGCACAACCTGGAATGGGATGCCATTGGCTGCCAGTTCGTCGATTTCCTCGCCACCACGTCCGAAGATGAACGGGTCGCCGCCCTTCAGGCGCAGCACGCGCTTGCCCTGCTGGGCCAGCTCGACCAGCTTGCGATTGATCTCGTCCTGCGGCACGGCGTGGTCCGCACGGCGCTTGCCGACGTAGAGTCGGTCCGCGTCACGGCGACACAACTCGAGGATGGCCTCCGCAACGAGGCGGTCGTAGAGCACCACGTCGGCCTGCTGCATCAGGCGCAGGGCGCGGAAGGTCAGCAGGTCGGGATCGCCCGGACCGGCGCCAACCAGATAGACCTCACCGCGAGACTCCGCCTGCGGCGATTCCAGCTTGCCCGCCAGCAGGCGCTCGGCCTCGCCTGGCTGGCCGGCGATCATGCGCTCGGCGACCGGGCCCTGGAACACCTCCTCCCAGAACTTGCGGCGTTGCTGCAGGTTCGGCAGGCGCTGCTTCACGCGCTCGCGGAAGCGGCTGGCGAGACCAGCCAACTGGCCGTAGGTCGCGGGAATCCAGGTTTCCAGCTTGGCGCGCAGCAGGCGTGCCAGTACCGGCGCATCGCCGCCACTGGAAACCGCCACCACCAGTGGCGAGCGGTCGACAATGGCCGGGAAGATCACACTGCACAGGGCCGGCGCATCGACGACATTGACCGGAACGCCACGCTCGTTGGCGTCGCGGGAAACCTGGGCATTGAGCGGCTCATCGTCGGTGGCGGCGATGACCAGAACGCAATCCTGAAGATCACCCTGAGCGTAGGGGCGCAGGAGCAATTCGCCCGCGCCCTCCTCGATCAGCTCACGCAGCTCCGAATGCACTTCCGGAGCCACGACTCGCAGCACTGCGCCGGCGTCGCTCAGCAGGCGCGCCTTGCGCAGTGCGACATCACCGCCGCCGACCAGTAGCGCGCGACGTCCGCGCAGGATGTGGAACAGCGGCAGGAAGTCCATCTCAGCCGATGACCTCGATGCCCGCCATGTACGGCTTGAGCACTTCCGGTACACGGATCGAGCCGTCGGCCTGCTGGTAGTTCTCCAGCACGGCGACCAGGGTGCGGCCCACGGCCAGGCCCGAGCCGTTGAGGGTGTGCACCAGCTCCGGCTTGCCGGTCTCCGGGTTGCGGTAGCGCGCCTGCATGCGGCGGGCCTGGAAGTCGCCGCAGTTGGAGCAGGAGGAAATCTCGCGGTACTTGTCCTGGCTCGGCACCCAGACTTCGAGGTCATAGGTCTTGGCCGCGCCGAAGCCCATGTCGCCAGTACACAGCGCCAGGGCGCGGTACGGCAGCTCCAGGGCCTGAAGGACCTTCTCGGCGTTGCCGACCAGGCTTTCCAGGGCCTCCCAGGACTTGGACGGCTCGACGATCTGCACCATCTCGACCTTGTCGAACTGGTGCTGGCGGATCATGCCGCGGGTATCGCGGCCCGACGCACCGGCTTCGCTGCGGAAGCAGGGGGTGTGAGCGACGAACTTCAGCGGCAGCTCCTTCGCATCGAGGATCTGGCCGGCAACGATGTTGGTCAGCGAGACTTCGGCGGTCGGGATCAGGTACAGGTCCGCTTCGTCTTCGCGCTGGATCTTGAACAGGTCTTCCTCGAACTTCGGCAGCTGGCCGGTGCCTTGCAGCGCCGGAGCCTGCACCAGGTACGGGGTGTAGGCCTCTTCGTAGCCGTGTTCGCGGGTGTGCAGGTCGATCATGAACTGCGCCAGGGCGCGGTGCAGGCGGGCGATCGGGCCGCGCATAAGCGCGAAGCGGGCGCCGGACAGGCGCGCGGCGGTCTCGAAGTCCAGCCAGCCGTGCTGCTCACCGAGGGCGACGTGGTCCTTGATGTCGAAATCGAAGGTGCGCGGGGTTCCCCAACGACGGACTTCGACGTTCTCTTCCTCGTCAGCGCCCACCGGCACGGACTCGTGCGGCAGGTTGGGGATGTTCAGCAGCAGGCTGTCCAGCTCGGCCTGAATGGCGTCCAGCTCGCGCTTGCCGGATTCCAGCTCCTCGGCCATGCGGTTGACCTCGGCCTTCAGCGGCGCGACGTCTTCACCATTCTTCATGGCCTGGCCGATGGCCTTGGAGCGCGAGTTGCGCTCGGCCTGCAGCGTCTCGGTGCGGGTCTGCACGGATTTACGCTGGCTCTCCAGCGCTTCGATGCGCGCCACATCCAGGGTGAAGCCACGGGTGGCCAGGCGTTCGGCCACTTCCTGCGGCTGGGTACGAACCAGTTTGGAATCGAGCATGGTGTCTTCTCGTGTCTAGTGTCAGGCGGCGCTCGCGGGCGCCACTTCAGGATTTTCTGCGACGGCGGGAACTGGCCTTGTCGAGGCTGGCCAGGTGGCGCAGCTTTTCGCCGATCTTCAGTTCGAGCCCGCGCGGCACGGGTTGGTAATACTGGCGCGGTTCCATGGACTCGGGGAAGTAGTCTTCTCCGGCCGCATAGGCATCCGGCTCATCATGGGCATAACGGTACTCGTCGCCATAGCCCAGGTTCTTCATCAGCTTGGTCGGTGCGTTGCGCAGATGCAGCGGCACTTCCAGCGAACCGCTCTCCGCCACGTCACGGCGCGCCGTGTTGTAGGCGTTGTAGACGGCATTGCTCTTCGGCGCGCAGGCCAGGTACACGATAGCCTGCGCAATCGCCAATTCACCTTCGGGGCTGCCGAGGCGCTCCTGCACATCCCAGGCGTGCAAGCACAGGGTCAGGGCGCGCGGATCGGCATTGCCGATATCCTCGCTGGCCATGCGCACTACGCGACGGGCGATGTACAGCGGATCGCAGCCGCCATCGAGCATGCGCGAATACCAGTACAGCGCGCCATCAGGGCTGGAGCCGCGCACCGACTTGTGCAGCGCGCTGATCTGGTCGTAGAAGGCCTCGCCGCCCTTGTCGAAGCGCCGGCGCGAGTCGCCCAGCAGGTTCTGCAGCAGCTCGGCACTGATCTCGCCGTTGTCCTCGGCGAGATCGGAGGCGTTCTCCAGCAGGTTGAGCAGGCGCCGCCCATCACCATCAGCGGCAGCCATGAGGATGGCGAAGCTGTCGTCAGGCAGGCTCAGGTTGCGCTTGCCCAGCCCCTTCTCCTCGGTCAGCGCGCGCTCGACCAGTCGTCGCAGGGCTGCTTCGTCCAGGCTTTTCAGCACATAGACGCGGGCGCGGGAGAGCAGCGCGTTATTCAGCTCGAAAGACGGGTTCTCGGTGGTCGCGCCAATGAAGATCAGCGTGCCGTCTTCCACATAGGGCAGGAAGGCGTCCTGCTGGCTCTTGTTGAAGCGGTGCACTTCGTCGACGAAGAGGATGGTGCGGCGGCCGTACTGCGCGGCGTGCTGCTTGGCCACTTCCACCGACTGGCGGATTTCCTTGACGCCAGAGAGCACCGCCGAGATGGTCTCGAAGTGCGCGTCGGTGACCTGGGCCAGCAGCTTCGCCAGAGTCGTTTTGCCGACCCCAGGCGGGCCCCAGAAGATCATCGAGTGCAGCGCGCCCTGCTCCAGCGCCTCGCGCAGCGGCTTGCCGCGGGCGAGCAGGTGCTCCTGGCCGACGTACTCGTCCAGGCTGGTCGCGCGCAGGCGCGCGGCCAGGGGCTGGGAAACGGGGGCGGAGCGGAACAGATCCAAGGTCTTACCTATTTATCACTCAAAGCTGGGGACTTGACGCAGGCGCGCAGTACCGGTCACTCCTGGATGACGTCGACGCCCTTGGGCACCTCGAAGACGAACTGCTTGGCGTCCATCGCCTCGTTCATCTTCACGTCGAAGAACAGGATGTTGGTGCGCTGGCCGACGCTGTCGATCAGCTGCATGTCGTTCACCACGCCACTGCGGAAGGAAATCCGCAGGCTGTCGAACAGGGTGTCCTTGGACTTCGGCTTGAGGGTGAAGTCGACCACGTTGCCGCCATCTTTGGCGGTGATGTCGAAGCTCTGGCCGATCTTCGACACATCACCGGAGAGCAGCAACGCCGGGGTCTGGGTCAGGCGCTGGTCGAGCTTCTGAATGGTCACCTGTTCCAGGTCCGGGTCGTACAGCCAGATTTTCTCGCCATTGGAGATCAACAGCTGCTCGTTCGGAGCATCGGTGTGCCAGCGGAACAGCCCCGGACGTTTCAGGCCCAGGGTGCCGGCGGTTTCCTGCAGGCGGGTGCCGCTGCCGTCCAGGGTCAACTGGGAAAAGCGCGCGGTCATTGTCTGTGCCTTGGTGAGCATCCCGCTCAGGCGCTGCGCAGCAGCCTCGTCGGCATGGGCCTGGACGCCGGCAACAGCCAGCGCAGCAACGAACAACAGGCGGATCAGACGCATCGAAATCCTCGAAGTCGAATCAATCACGGATCGGGGCCGGCGCCATTACTTCGCGCGAGCCATTGGTATTCATCGGAGTGACCACGCCGGCCATCTCCATTGCCTCGATCATCCGCGCGGCGCGGTTGTAGCCGATCTTCAGCTTGCGCTGCACGGCGGAGATCGAAGCCCGGCGGCTTTCGGTCACGAAGCGCACGGCCTCGTCGTAGAGCGGATCGTCCTCGCTGCCCTCGCCGCCTTCGCCGCCACCACCGCCCTCGAACGAACCGCCACCGCCCTCTTCGGCGCCAGCGAGGATGTCCTCGATGTAGTTCGGCGCGCCACGCAGCTTCCACGCCTCGACGACGCGGTGTACTTCGTCGTCGGAGACGAAAGCGCCATGGACGCGGATCGGCAGGCCGGTGCCCGGCGGCAGGTAGAGCATGTCACCGTGCCCCAGCAGTTGTTCGGCGCCGCCCTGGTCGAGGATGGTGCGCGAGTCGATCTTGCTGGAAACCTGGAAGGCGATACGGGTCGGAATGTTCGCCTTGATCAGGCCAGTGATCACGTCCACCGACGGACGCTGGGTCGCGAGGATCAGGTGGATGCCCGCCGCACGCGCCTTCTGGGCGATACGGGCGATCAGCTCTTCCACCTTCTTGCCGACGATCATCATCATGTCGGCGAATTCGTCGACCACCACCACGATGGTCGGCAGCGTCTGCAGCAGTGGCGCTTCGTCTTCCATGCTCTCGCGGCGGTACAGCGGGTCGGTCAGCGGGGTGCCGGCTTCCTCCGCGTCCTTCACCTTGCGGTTGAAGCCTGCGAGGTTACGCACGCCCATGGCCGCCATCAGCTTGTAGCGGCGCTCCATCTCGGCGACGCTCCAGCGCAGCGCGTTGGCGGCCTCCTTCATGTCGGTGACCACCGGACAGAGCAGGTGCGGAATGCCTTCGTAGATCGACAGTTCCAGCATCTTCGGGTCGATCATGATCAGCCGCGCCTCTTCGGGCGTGGACTTGAACAGGATCGACAACAGCATGGCATTCACGCCTACCGACTTACCGGAACCGGTAGTACCGGCCACCAACAAGTGCGGCATCTTCGCCAGGTCGGTGATGATCGGATTGCCGCCGATGTCGTGACCCAGGGCCAGCGGCACGGTGGACTTGTGCTCGTCGTATTCCGGCGTCATCAGCACTTCGGAGAAGCGCACCATCTGCCGGTCTTCGTTGGGAATCTCGATGCCGACGGTGGTCTTGCCGGGGATGACTTCCACCACGCGCACGCTGATTACGGCCAGCGAGCGCGCCAGGTCCTTGGCCAGGTTGGAGATGCGGCTGACCTTCACGCCGGCGGCCGGCTGGATTTCGAAACGGGTGATCACCGGGCCCGGATGCACGGACTCGACGATGACCTCGACACCGAACTCCTTGAGCTTGATCTCCAGCAGGCGCGACATGGCCTCCAGGGACTCGGGCGAGTAGCTCTGTTTCTTTTCCGACGCCGGGTCGAGGATCGACAGCGGCGGCAGCGTGCCTTCCACGGCGGTATCGACGAACAGCGGCGCCTGCTTCTCTTTCAGCACGCGCTTGCTCGGCTCGGCCGGCTTGGTGGGCGGTGGCGGGACGTCGATCTTCGGCGCCACGCGCTTTTCGCGCTCCTGCACGCTCTTGACCAGCGCTTCCTCGCGCTCGATCAGGCGTTCCTTGACCTTGGCCTGCTCGCGGCGATCGGCAACGATGGGCGCGGCGACTTCGGCCACACGTTCGTCGACTTCACGCAACTGGGCGACGAGCTGCTTGTGCTCGCTGCGGGCGCTCCACCAGCGGTTGGTGGCGTTATGGATGAGCTCGAACAGATCGAGGGTGATCTTGCCAGTGACGTCCATCACCTTGAACCAGGACAGGTCGGCGAACACCGTCATGCCGAACAGGAACAGCGCCAGGAACAGCAGCGTGCTGCCCTGCACGTTCAACGCATTGATGCCCAGTTGGCCCAGGCTCTCGCCCAGGGCCCCGCCAGCCGTGGCCGGCATGTGGGCACCGCTGGTGTGGAAATGGATGTAAGCCAGCGCGGAGCCGGACAGGACCAGGAACACCAGGCCGATCAGACGCCAGGAGAACAGCCAGCCGCTCCACTCCCAGGCCATGTGGCGCTTGCGGAAGACCTGATAGGTCTTCACCGCCAGCAGCAGCGGAAACAGGTAGGCGAAATAGCCCAGCACCATGAACAGGATGTCAGCGCTCAGCGCGCCCAGGCGGCCGGCCGCGTTCTGCACCTGTTCGACGTGGCTGGAGTGGCTCCAGCCCGGATCGGAGGAATCGTAGGTGAGCAGTGCCATCCAGAGGTAAAGGCAGAGCGCGCCGAGCGCGATCAGGGCCCCTTCCTTCAGACGGTAATGCAGTTGCTGGCGCCAGGCGGCGGCATGGCTTGCTGTGGTGTCCTTCAAAACGCTTCTATTCCTGCGCTATACGCGCGTCCGAGAGTCGTTGGGCCGCGAAACGGGCCTATTGTACGGCTTTGGCCGGCCGATGCCAGCGAACCCGGGTGTGCCTGACTGCGCTTTTGCCGGCTTTCCGGGGTTCGGTGTAGCATAGCCCAACACCGCTTTTCGGCTGCTCAATTGGAGCATGCATTCTCTTACGTGACAAAGGCTTATGGAGTCTTTTTATGAGTGAAGTCAAGCATTCGCGCCTGATCATCCTGGGCTCCGGCCCCGCGGGCTACACCGCGGCCGTGTACGCCGCGCGCGCCAACCTCAAGCCTGTTGTCATCACCGGCATCCAGCCCGGCGGCCAGCTGACCACCACCACCGAGGTCGACAACTGGCCCGGCGACGTCGAGGGCCTGACCGGCCCGGCGCTGATGCAGCGCATGGAGCAGCACGCCAAGCGTTTCGATACCGAGATCGTCTACGACCACATCCACACCGCCGAGTTGCAGCAGAAGCCCTTCACCCTCAAGGGCGACAGCGGTACCTACACCTGCGACGCGCTGATCATCGCCACCGGCGCTTCGGCCCAGTACCTGGGCATGTCCTCGGAAGAGGCCTTCATGGGCAAGGGCGTTTCTGCCTGCGCTACCTGTGACGGTTTCTTCTACCGCAACCAGGTCGTCTGCGTGGTCGGCGGGGGCAATACCGCCGTGGAAGAGGCGCTGTACCTGTCCAACATCGCCAAGGAAGTCCACCTGATCCACCGCCGCGACAAGCTGCGCTCGGAGAAGATCCTGCAGGACAAGCTGTTCGAGAAGGCGAAGAACGGCAACGTGCGCCTGCACTGGAACACCACCCTTGACGAAGTCCTGGGCGACAACATGGGCGTGATCGGCGTCCGCCTGAAAGACGCTGAAAGCGGCGAAACCCGCCAGCTGGACCTGTCCGGCGTATTCATCGCTATCGGCCACAAGCCCAACACCGACCTGTTCAAGGGCCAACTGGAGATGCACGACGGCTACCTGAAGATCAAGGGCGGCGCCGAAGGCAACGCGACCCTGACCAGCATCGACGGCGTGTTCGCCGCCGGCGACGTTGCCGACCACGTTTACCGCCAGGCGATCACTTCCGCCGGCGCCGGCTGCATGGCCGCGCTGGACGCCGAAAAGTTCCTCGACGACAACTGATCGGCGCCAGGGGAGGCTCGCCCTCCCCTCCTCCCTATGCTCAAGTGGCTTTCCCGCAGCAATTTCGACTTCCCACCCCTCGACAAGGCCCTGCATGAGCCCAACGGCCTGCTTGCGGCCGGCGGGGACCTCAACCCGCAGCGCCTGATCCAGGCCTACCGCCATGGCTGCTTCCCCTGGTACCAGGACGGCCAGCCGATCCTCTGGTGGTCACCGGACCCGCGCACCGTTCTGTTTCCCGAAGAACTGCACGTCTCCCGCAGCCTGGCCAAGTTCATCCGCCAGCAGCAGTATCAGGTCACCATCGACCAGGCCTTCAAGCAGGTCATCCACGGCTGCGCCGGCCCGCGCGATTATGCGGACGGCACCTGGATCACCACACCAATGCAGGACGCCTACTACCAGCTGCACCGCCTGGGTGTCGCCCACTCGGCAGAGGCCTGGCAAGACAATGAACTGGTCGGCGGGCTTTACGGACTGGCCATCGGCCGCCTGTTCTTCGGCGAATCCATGTTCAGCCGCGCCGACAATGCCTCCAAGGTCGCATTCGTCACTCTGGTACAGCGCCTGAAGGCCGCCGGCTTCGTGATGATCGACTGCCAGATGCCGACCCAGCACCTGCACAGTTTCGGCGCCCGCGCCATTTCCCGCCGTGAATTCGCCAGCTACCTGCGCCGTCATCTCGACGAAACACCATCGCAGGACTGGACTTCGCAGGCGGACCCGCTCAGCCTGTCTTAAACTTGCCTGAGGGACCTCGCAGGGGTTGAAGATGACCGAGCTCGCCCGCCTGAAGTTTTACGCCACGCAACCGCATCCATGCAGCTATCTGCCCGAGGAGCAGGCCACCACCCTGTTCCTCGACCCCAGCCAGCCCATGGACGCGCAGTTGTACGCCTCGCTGTCCGAGGTGGGTTTCCGGCGCAGCGGTGAGCATCTCTACCGGCCGCACTGCCAGCACTGCACCGCGTGCATCCCGGCGCGCATTCCGGCCGCCGGCTTCCAACCAAATCGCCAGCAGAAGCGCATCATCAAGCGCAACGCCGACCTGGAAGTTGTCCGCAAGCGTCCCGCCTTCACCGAGGAGTACTACGCCCTCTACATGCGCTACATCGAGCAGCGCCATGCAGACGGCGACATGTACCCACCCAGCCGCGACCAGTTCGCCACCTTCCTCGTGCGTGACCTGCCGTTCAGCTGCTTCTTCGAGTTCCGCCTCCAAGGCAGACTGCTTGCCGTCGCGGTGACTGACGTCCTGCCCAACGGACTCTCCGCGGTCTATACCTTCTACGACCCGGACGAGGAGCGCCGCAGTCTCGGCCGATTCGCCATCCTCTGGCAGGTCGCCGAGACCGAGCGCCTGAACCTGCACGCCGTCTACCTGGGCTACTGGATCAAGAATTGCCGGAAGATGAACTACAAGACCCAGTACCGCCCGATCGAGCTTTTCGTGAACCAGCGCTGGGTAGCGCTGAACTGAAGCGAAAACAGCCATTGGCGTTGTGGGGCGATTTCAGGCACAATGTGTGCCTTTTTTAATGCCCTGAAACTTCAGGCAACCATAGATACCGAGGGTTCTACTGCATGTCGAAAGAAGACAGCTTCGAAATGGAAGGCACTGTCGTCGACACCCTGCCCAACACCATGTTCCGCGTGGAGTTGGAGAACGGGCACGTCGTTACCGCGCACATCTCCGGGAAGATGCGCAAGAACTACATCCGCATCCTGACCGGCGACAAAGTTCGCGTTGAACTGACGCCCTACGACCTGTCCAAGGGTCGCATCACCTACCGCGCTCGCTGACAGACGGTAGGTGCCGGCAAAAGCCGGCACACAGAAAAACGCCCGGCATTGCCGGGCGTTTTCGTTTGGGCCTGATTAATACTCGTCAGGCCGGCTCTGCGGCGATCACTTCGAACTCGAAGGCCAGCTCGCCATCCTTCAGGTCCACATGAGCCACACCGCCGTGCTCGGCCAGCTCGCCGAACAGGATCTCCTCGGCCAGCGGCCGCTTGATCTTGTCCTGGATCAGCCGCGCCATTGGGCGAGCGCCCATCTGCGGATCGTAGCCCTTGTCGGCCAGCCAGCCGCGCGCCGAATCGCTGACCTCGATCTGCACGTGCTTGTCCTCCAGCTGCGCCTGCAGCTCGGTGAGGAACTTGTCGACGATGCTCTTGATGGTCTCGTGACTCAGACGGCCGAACTGGATGATGGTGTCCAGGCGGTTGCGGAACTCTGGCGTAAAGCTCTTCTTGATCACTTCCATCGCATCGGTGGAGTGGTCCTGCTGCGTGAAGCCGATGGAGGCCCGCGCCGCAGTTTCTGCACCAGCGTTGGTGGTCATGATCAGGATGACATTGCGGAAGTCCGCCTTGCGCCCGTTGTTGTCGGTCAGGGTGCCGTGGTCCATCACCTGCAGCAGCAGGTTGAAGACTTCCGGGTGCGCCTTCTCGATCTCATCCAGCAGCAGCACGCAGTGCGGCGTCTTGGTGATCGCTTCGGTAAGCAGGCCGCCCTGGTCGAAACCGACATAACCCGGAGGCGCGCCGATCAGACGGGACACGGTATGCCGCTCCATGTACTCGGACATGTCGAAGCGCACCAGCTCCACACCCAACGCCTTGGCCAGCTGACGAGCCACCTCGGTCTTGCCCACCCCGGTCGGACCGGAGAACAGGAAGGAGCCGACAGGCTTGTCAGGCGACTTGAGGCCGGCGCGTGACAGCTTGATGGCCGTGGAGAGCGACTCGATGGCCGCAGCCTGACCGAACACGGTCAGCTTCAGATCACGCTCAAGGTTGCGCAGCAGCTCTTTATCGGAGCTGGACACGTGCTTGGGCGGAATCCGCGCGATCTTCGCGACGATGTCCTCGACCTGCGGCACCTCGATGCGCTTCACGCGCTTCTCTTCCGGCTGCAGGCGCTGGTAGGCACCGGCCTCGTCGATCACATCGATGGCCTTGTCCGGCATGTGCCGGTCATTGATGTAGCGGGCAGCCAGCTCGGCGGCGGCACGCAGCGCTTCATCGCTGTACTCGATGTGGTGGTGCTGCTCGAAGCGTGGCTTCAGGCCTTTCAGGATGCCGAAGGTGTCTTCGACGGACGGTTCGGTGACGTCGACCTTCTGGAAGCGACGAGCCAGCGCGCGATCCTTCTCGAAGATGCCGCGGAATTCCTGAAAGGTGGTCGAACCAATGCAGCGGATCTCACCGGACGACAGCAGCGGCTTCAGCAGGTTGGAAGCATCCATCACCCCGCCCGATGCCGCACCGGCACCGATGATGGTGTGGATTTCGTCGATGAACAGCACCGCATGCGGGCGCTTGCGCAGCTCGTTGAGCAGCGCCTTGAAGCGCTTCTCGAAGTCGCCGCGGTACTTGGTGCCCGCCAGCAGCGCACCCAGATCCAGGGAGTAGACGACACTGTCGGACAGCAGGTCCGGCACCTGGCCGTCGACGATGCGCTTGGCCAGGCCCTCGGCGATGGCGGTCTTGCCAACGCCAGCCTCACCCACCAGCAGCGGGTTGTTCTTGCGGCGACGAGCGAGGATCTGCGCGACGCGCTCGACTTCCGACTCACGACCGACCAGCGGGTCAATGCGACCCTGGCGCGCCAAATCGTTCAGGTTGCTGGCATAGGCATCCAGCGGATGGCTGGAAGTGGAAGACTCGCCGCCCTCCTCGTCCTGCATCTCCTGCTCGCTGTCCTGATGCTCGGCATGGCCCGGCACCTTGGAGATGCCATGGGCGATGTAGTTGACCACGTCGATCCGCGCGACGCTCTGCTGCTTGAGCAGGAACACCGCCTGGCTCTCCTGCTCGCTGAAGATGGCGACCAGTACGTTGGCGCCGGTGACTTCGCGCTTGCCGGAACTCTGCACGTGGAATACGGCACGCTGCAGGACGCGCTGGAAGCCCAGGGTCGGCTGGGTTTCGCGATCCTCGTCGTGCTGGGGGATCAGCGGCGTGGTGGAATCGATGAACTCCTGCAGGTCTCGCCGCAGCTTGTCCAGGTTCGCACCGCACGCCTTCAGAACCGTCGCGGCAGCCTCATTATCCAGAAGCGCCAACAGCAAGTGCTCAACGGTCATGAACTCATGCCGCTTCGCCCGCGCCTCCTTGAAGGCGAGATTGAGGGTGACTTCGAGCTCTCGATTCAACATGACTTCACCTCGCTCCCAAACATCCGCATCAACCTTCTATCTCAATTTCGCACAACAGTGGATGTTGGCTCTCCCTCGCATATTGATTGACCTGCATGGCTTTGGTTTCCGCGACATCGCGGGTAAAGGTCCCGCAGTGCGCCTTGCCCTGGGTATGCACAGTCAACATGACCTTGGTTGCCTGCTCGCGGTTCATGTTGAAGTACAGCTCGAGCACCTCAACCACGAAATCCATCGGGGTGTAATCATCGTTGAACATGATGACCCGATACATGGACGGCGCCTTCAGGGCAGGTTTGGCTTCTTCAACCGCCAGCCCCGTCCCGTCGTCTTCCATTGGATCCGGGCGGTCCTGATTGAATGTTAGTCGAATCTGGCTACTTGCATGCATGCTGGAATAAAAGCTTTGCGAGTGGGTGAATGAGTGGGCCGGCCGGAGTTTGAATCGCCTCTCAGGCCCAGACGACGCCGCCTTGACTAACGGCAAAAGGGTGTTACAACCAAAGGATACCCCCCGGAGGGTATCAGGAGTTCCGGACGCCAGTCTTCAGAAAAAGGCATAGCGGAATAGTAGTGGATGATACTCCAGCGATGGAGTCCTTTGCAGAGGGATATCAGCATGCTTAGCGGTAAGGTCAAGTGGTTCAACAACGCCAAGGGCTACGGTTTCATCCTGGCTGATGGCCGAGATGAGGACCTGTTTGCTCATTACTCGGCAATCCAGATGGATGGCTACAAGACTCTCAAGGCCGGCCAACCCGTCAGTTTCGAGATCCTGCAAGGTCCGAAGGGGTTGCACGCGGTGAACATCCAGCCCGTCAACGCCAATGCATCCACCCCGTCCGCGCAGACTGCCCCGAGCAGCGAGGTAGAGAACCTCACGGCGGAAGCCTGATTCGTCAAGGATCAGACGAAACGAAAAAGGCCGGCAGTAAGCCGGCCTTTTTCATGGGCGAAGAATCACCCGGTTACATCTTGGCGATGATCGCGTCGCCGAACTCGGAGCACGACAGCAGCTTGGCACCGTCCATCAGTCGCTCGAAGTCGTAGGTCACGGTCTTTGCGGCGATGGCGCCGTTCACGCCGTCGATGATCAGGTCGGCCGCTTCCGGCCAGCCCATGTGGCGCAGCATCATCTCGGCGGAGAGGATCACCGAACCCGGATTGACCTTGTCCAGGCCGGCGTACTTGGGGGCAGTACCATGGGTTGCCTCGAACATGGCCACCGAGTCGGACAGGTTGGCACCCGGCGCAATGCCGATACCACCCACCTCCGCCGCCAGGGCGTCGGACAGGTAGTCGCCATTCAGGTTGAGGGTGGCGATCACGTCGTACTCGGCCGGACGCAGCAGGATCTGCTGCAGCATCGCGTCGGCGATCACGTCCTTCACCACGATATTCTTGCCGGTAGTCGGGTTCTTGAACTGCATCCACGGGCCGCCATCGAGCAGCTGCGCACCGAACTCGTCACGGGCAAGCTCATAGCCCCAGTCCTTGAACGCACCCTCGGTGAATTTCATGATGTTGCCTTTATGGACGATGGTGACCGAGCTGCGGTCATTGTCCACGGCGTACTGCAGGGCCTTGCGCACCAGGCGCTTGGTGCCCTCCCGGGAAACCGGCTTGATGCCGATGCCGCAATCGTCGGTGAAGCGGATCTTCTTGACGCCCATTTCCTCGGTGAGGAACTTGATGACCTTCTGGGCTTCGGGAGTACCGGCCTTCCACTCGACGCCGGCATAGATGTCTTCGGAGTTCTCGCGGAAGATCACCATATCCACGTCACCGGGCTTCTTCACCGGGCTCGGCACACCTTCGAACCAGCGCACCGGGCGCAGGCAGACATAAAGGTCGAGCTGCTGGCGCAGCGCCACGTTCAGCGAGCGAATGCCGCCGCCCACCGGAGTGGTCAGCGGGCCCTTGATCGATACGACGTAGTCGCGAACGGCATCCAGGGTTTCCTGGGGCAGCCAGGTATCCTGGTCGTAGACCTGAGTGGCTTTCTCGCCGGCATAGACTTCCATCCACGCGATCTTGCGGTCGCCTTTGTAGGCTTTCTCGACGGCAGCGTCGACGACCTTGATCATGACCGGGCTGATATCGACGCCAATGCCATCACCCTCGATAAAGGGGATGATCGGGTTCTTCGGTACATTCAAGGACATATCGGCGTTGACGGTGATTTTGTCACCGGCCGGCACCTGGATCTTTTGGTATCCCATGCTGAACTCCGCTTTTTGATTGAAACCCTCTTGCAGCCACTGAGGGTAGCTCACAAGTCGGTAATCGAACTACATCATTCCTTAGTCTAAAAAAGGGACACGCTTCACCCTGCCTTTAGGGTGGTATACTGGCCGGCATGACTTAATGGTCATCGAGGTCCGAGCAGTCTGGGACCAGACTCTCTCCTCGCAGCGGCGCACGTCCTCACCAGGATCCCGCCGTACAACGCTCTACTGGCGCCCCAATATCCCCGCGGCAAATCTCGAAGGTCGGTCAACCACTTCGCTGACCGCAAGCGTGTACCAACGCGATTCGAGACTCTGTGCGCGCCCAGCAAAGAAGAGAGTTAGAACGAGATGTCCATCCGCTCGAAGATCACCTACACCTTCACCGACGAAGCACCCGCCCTTGCCACCTATTCGCTTCTTCCTATCGTAAAAGCCTTTGCCGCTTCCGCCGGCATCGACGTCGAGACCCGCGACATCTCTCTTTCGGGCCGTATCCTGGCCTCCTTCGCTGACAAGCTCGGCGACAAGGCCATCGAAGACGATCTGGCCTACCTGGCCGTACTGGCCACCGACGCCAAAGCCAACATCATCAAGCTGCCGAACATCTCCGCTTCGGTACCGCAGCTCAAGGGCGCCATCGCCGAGCTGCAGAAGCTGGGCTACGCCGTTCCGGACTTCCCGGAAGATCCGCAGACCGACGCCGAGAAAGACACCCGCGCCCGCTACGCCAAGGTCCTGGGCAGCGCCGTGAACCCGGTCCTGCGTGAAGGCAACTCCGACCGCCGCGCCCCGGCTGCCGTGAAAGCCTACGCTCGCAAGCACCCGCACAGCATGGGCAAGTGGAGCATGGCTTCGCGCTCCCACGCCGACTACATGCGTGGCGGCGACTTCTTCTCCAGCGAGCAGTCGGTCACCATTCCGAAGGCCGGTGAAGTCCGCATCGAGTTCGTCGGCAAGGACGGCAAGGTCGAGACCAAGAAGACCCTGAAGATGCAGGACGGCGAAGTCCTCGACAGCATGTTCATGAGCTGCAGCAAACTGCGCGCCTTCTTCGAGAAGACCCTGCAGGACTGCAAGGAAACCGGCGTCATGTGGTCCCTGCACGTCAAGGCCACCATGATGAAGATCTCCCACCCGATCGTCTTCGGCCACGCCGTCACCGTCTACTACAAGGACGTGTTCGAGAAGTACGGCCAGCTGTTCGAAGAGCTGGGCGTGAACCCGAACAACGGCATCTCCAGCGTCTATGACAAGATCAAGTCGCTGCCGGCCTCGCAGCAGGAAGAAATCCTGCACGACATCCACGAGGTGTACAGCCACCGCCCGGAAATGGCGATGGTCGACTCGGTCAAGGGCATCACCAACCTGCACATCCCCAGCGACGTGATCGTCGACGCCTCCATGCCGGCCATGATCCGCAACTCGGGCCAGATGTGGGGCAAGGACGGCAAGCAGAAAGACACCAAAGCGGTAATGCCGGAAAGCACCTACGCCCGCATCTACCAGGAAATGATCAACTTCTGCAAAACCAACGGCGCGTTCGACCCGACCACCATGGGCAGCGTACCGAACGTCGGCCTGATGGCGCAGAAAGCCGAGGAATACGGCTCCCACGACAAGACCTTCGAACTGGAAGCTGACGGCGTGATGCGCGTTGTCGACGCCGACGGCAAGGTCCTGATGCAGCACGAAGTTCAAGCCGGTGACATCTGGCGCGCCTGCCAGACCAAGGACGCCCCGATCCGTGACTGGGTCAAGCTGGCCGTTACCCGCGCCCGCGCTTCCAACACCCCGGCCATCTTCTGGCTGGACCCGGAGCGCGCCCACGACAACGAGCTGCGCAAGAAGGTCGAGCTGTACCTGAAGGACCACGACCTGACCGGTCTGGACATCAGCGTCAAAGGCTACAACGAAGCCATCCGTACCAGCATGGAGCGTCAGCTGCGCGGCCTGGACACCATCTCGGTGACCGGCAACGTCCTGCGCGACTACCTGACCGACCTGTTCCCGATCATGGAACTGGGCACCTCGGCCAAGATGCTCTCCATCGTTCCGCTGATGGCGGGCGGCGGCATGTACGAAACCGGCGCCGGCGGCTCGGCTCCGAAACACGTACAGCAGCTGGTGGAAGAGAACTACCTGCGCTGGGATTCCCTGGGCGAGTTCCTGGCTCTGGCCGTCTCCTTCGAAGAAGAAGGCATCAAGACCGACAACGCCAAGGCCAAGGTACTGGGCAAGACCCTGGACATCGCCACCGGCAAGCTGCTCGACAACAACAAGTCGCCGTCGCGCAAGATCGGTGAGATCGACAACCGTGGCAGCCACTTCTACCTGGCCATGTACTGGGCCCAGGCCCTGGCTGAGCAGAACGACGACGCCGAGCTGAAGGCTCACTTCGCCGGCCTGGCCAAGACCCTGACCGAGAAGGAAGCGGCCATCGTCGCCGAACTCAACGGCGTACAGGGCAAGCCGGCGGAAATCGGTGGTTACTACCGTTCCGACGCGGAGCTGACCAGCAAGGTCATGCGCCCGAGCGCGACCTTCAACGCCGCGATCGACGCACTGGCGTAAGCCTTTTCGCGTGATACCAGAACCCCCGGGCCTTCCCGGGGGTTCTGCTTTCTGCACCCCGCCACGTTAAACTCGCGCCTTTTCGCCCCAACGAGATCGTTACCATGCGCTGGCTAGCACACGTCACCGTCGCCACCATCGTCGAAGACCAGGGCCGCTTCCTGCTCGTGGAGGAAATGTCCGCTGACAAAAAGCAGGTCTTCAATCAGCCCGCCGGCCACCTGGAAGCCAACGAGACCCTGCTCGAGGCCGCCGTGCGCGAAACCCTCGAGGAAACCGGCTGGGACGTGGAGCTGACCGCCGTCACCGGCATCTACCTGTACACCGCGCCGAGCAACGGCGTGACCTACCAGCGCGTCTGTTTCGCCGCGCGCCCCTTGCGCCATCATCCCGAGCGCGAGCTCGACGACGGCATCCTCGGCGCCCGCTGGATGACCCGCGAAGAGCTGGCCGCACAACCCGATCGCTGGCGCAGTCATCTGGTGCTGCGCTGCATCGACGATTACCTCGAAGGCGAGCGCTTCCCGCTGGCCCTGATCCGCGACTGAGCCAACCTCAAGCCGGCAGCCGAGCCTCTGGCGCTCGGCTCTGGTAGAATCGCCCTCTTTACCTGCGCTCGTGACCCGCTGCCATGTCTAGCTCCCCCAAAGCCCCCCAGAACACCCGCGTCATCGTCGGCATGTCCGGCGGCGTGGATTCCTCCGTCTCCGCCCTCCTCCTCAAGGAGCAGGGTTATCAGGTGGAAGGACTGTTCATGAAGAACTGGGAAGAAGACGACGGCACCGAGTACTGCACCGCCATGACCGACCTCGCCGACGCCCAGGCCGTCTGCGACCGTATTGGCATCAAGCTGCACACCGCCAACTTTGCCGCAGAGTACTGGGACAACGTCTTCGAGCATTTCCTCGAGGAATACAAGGCCGGCCGCACGCCGAACCCGGACATCCTCTGCAACCGCGAAATCAAGTTCAAAGCCTTCCTCGACTACGCCGTCGCCCTGGGCGCCGACCTGATCGCCACCGGGCACTACGTGCGCCGCCGCGACATCGACGGCCGCAGCGAGCTGCTCAAGGGCCTGGACCCGAACAAGGACCAGAGCTACTTCCTCCACGCCGTGGGCGGCGAGCAGATCGGCAAGACCCTGTTCCCGGTCGGCGAACTGGAAAAGCCCGAGGTTCGTGCCATCGCCGAGAAATACGGCCTGGCCACCGCAAAGAAGAAGGACTCCACCGGCATCTGCTTCATCGGCGAACGTCGTTTCAGCGACTTCCTCAAGCAGTACCTGCCAGCCCAGCCGGGCAATATCGAGACCACCGACGGCACGGTCATCGGCAAGCACGTCGGCCTGATGTACCACACCATCGGCCAGCGCCAGGGCCTGGGCATCGGCGGCTTGAAGAATGCCGACGACAGCCCCTGGTACGTGCTGGAGAAGGACCTGGTACGCAACGTCCTGGTCGTCGGCCAGGGCAACGACCATCCATGGCTGTTTTCCCGAGCCCTGCACGCCTCGCACATCTATTGGGTCAACCCCATCGACCTGGACCAGCCCAAGGCCCTGCGCGCCAAGGTGCGCTACCGCCAGGCCGACCAGGACTGCGTGCTGGAACGTACCGAGAACGGCTACCGCGCCGTCTTCGACGAGCCGCAGCGCGCCGTCACCCCGGGCCAGTCCGTCGTCTTCTATGACGGCGAAGTCTGCCTCGGTGGCGGCGTCATCGAATCCGCTGAACCCGCGTTCGCTAAGGACAGTAAATGAGCGATCTGCACGACCAGATCATCGCCCTCTCCGGCGTCTTCGAAGCCGCCTCGCTGGTAGACCGCCTCGCCCGCACCGGGCAGATCCCCGAGGCGCCGCTGGGCTGCATGCTCGGCAGCCTGCTGGTGCGCGACCCGAAGACCACCCTCGACGTCTACGGCGGCGACACCGCCAACCTGCGCGAGGGCTTCCGCGCCCTGGTCAGCGCCCTCGAGCGCGACCCCAACAGCCTGCAGCGCGAGCCGCTGCGCTACGCCCTGTCGCTGATCGGCCTGGAACGCCAGCTCAACAAGCGTCCCGACATGCTCGACATCATGGGCACCCGTCTGGACCAGGTTCAGCAGCAGGTACAGCACTTCGGCCTGGTCCACGAGAACGTCATCGCTTCCTGCGCCGGCCTCTACCAGGACACTCTGAGCACTTTCCGCCAGCGCATCCAGGTGCACGGTGACATGCGCCACCTGCAGATCAACGCCAACGCCGCGCGTATCCGCGCCCTGCTGCTGGCCGGCATCCGCTCCGCGCGCCTGTGGCGACAGCTCGGCGGCAACCGCTGGCAGATGCTCTTCAGCCGGAAGAAAATGCTGAACGAACTGCGCCCCCTGCTGCGCGGCTGAAACACGTCCTTCCGGTCGTCGCAAGGGCGACCGGTTCGCGCCATTCATGTATGATGTGCGCCCTTTTCGTTGACCGACAGCTACGAGAACGCCCCATGCAGCTTTCCTCCCTTACCGCGGTATCCCCCGTTGACGGCCGTTACGGCAGCAAGACCAGCGCCCTGCGTCCGATTTTCAGCGAATACGGCCTGATCCGTTTCCGCGTCCTGGTGGAGGTTCGCTGGCTCCAGCGTCTCGCCGCCCACGCCGGCGTCCCTGAAGTCGCGCCCTTCTCCGCCGAAGCCAACGCCCTGCTGAACCAGCTGGCCGACGACTTCCAGCTGGAGCACGCGCAGCGCATCAAGGACATCGAGCGCACCACCAACCACGACGTCAAGGCCGTGGAGTACCTGCTCAAGGAACAAGCCGCCAAGCTGCCGGAACTGGCCAAGGTCAGCGAGTTCATCCACTTCGCCTGCACCTCCGAGGACATCAACAACCTGTCCCACGCCCTGATGCTGCGCGAAGGCCGTGACACCGTACTGCTGCCGCTGATGCGCCAGATCGCCGACTCCATCCGCGAGCTCGCGGTGAAGTTCGCCGACGTGCCGATGCTCTCGCGCACCCACGGCCAGCCGGCCTCCCCGACCACCCTGGGCAAGGAACTGGCCAACGTCGTCTACCGCCTGGAGCGCCAGATCAAGCAGGTCGCTTCGGTCGAGCTGCTGGGCAAGATCAACGGCGCGGTGGGCAACTACAACGCCCACCTGTCGGCCTACCCGCAGGTTGACTGGGAAGCCAACGCCCGCGAATTCATCGAAGGCGACCTCGGCCTGAACTGGAACCCCTACACCACCCAGATCGAGCCGCACGACTACATCGCCGAGCTGTTCGACGCCGTAGCGCGCTTCAACACCATCCTCATCGACTTCGACCGCGACATCTGGGGCTACATCTCCCTGGGCTACTTCAAGCAGAAGACCGTCGCCGGGGAAATCGGCTCCTCGACCATGCCGCACAAGGTCAACCCGATCGACTTCGAGAACTCCGAAGGCAACCTGGGTATCGCCAACGCCCTGCTCCAGCACCTGGCCAGCAAACTGCCGATCTCCCGCTGGCAGCGCGACCTGACCGACTCCACCGTGCTGCGCAACCTGGGCGTCGGTTTTGCCCACAGCGTCATCGCCTACGAAGCCAGCCTGAAAGGCATCGGCAAGCTGGAGCTGAACGCCGCACGCATCGCCGATGACCTGGACGCCTGCTGGGAAGTCCTGGCCGAGCCGGTACAGACCGTCATGCGCCGCTACGGCATCGAGAACCCCTACGAGAAGCTCAAGGAGCTGACCCGCGGCAAAGGCATCAGCGCCGAAGCCCTGCAGGTGTTCATCGAAGGCCTCGACATGCCGACAGAAGCCAAGGCCGAGCTGAAGAAACTGACCCCCGCGAACTACATCGGTAACGCTGTCGCCCAGGCCAAGCGTATCTGAGATTCGCCCTGACTTTGCACGCCCGGCTGTGCCGGGCGTTTTTGTTTCAAGGACTTAACCATGAATCCTGCTATTCCTCTTCAGCTTTTGGGCGGCATCAGCGCCGAAGAATTCCTCCGCGACTACTGGCAGAAAAAGCCCCTGCTGGTGCGCCAGGCCATCCCCGATTTCAAGAGCCCGCTGGACCCTGACGAACTGGCCGGCCTCGCCCTGGAAGAGATGATCGAATCGCGCATCGTCCTCGAACACGGCGACAGCCCGTGGGAGCTGCGCCGCGGCCCGTTCCAGGAAGACACCTTCAGCCAGATGCCCGAGCGCGACTGGACCCTGCTGGTGCAGGCCGTCGACCAGTTCATCCCGGAAGTCGCCGAGCTGCTGGAACACTTCAAGTTCCTGCCCAGCTGGCGCATCGATGACGTGATGATCAGCTACGCCGCACCGGGCGGCGGCGTTGGCCCGCACTTCGACAACTACGACGTATTCCTGCTGCAGGGCCACGGTCGCCGTCGCTGGAAAGTCGGCCAGACCTGCGACGCCAGCAGCCCGATGCTGCCCCACGCCGACCTGCGCATCCTCGCCGAATTCGAAGAAAGCGCCGACTGGGTGCTGGAACCCGGCGACATGCTCTACCTGCCGCCGCGCGTGGCTCACTACGGCATCGCCGAAGACGACTGCATGACCTACTCGGTCGGTTTCCGCGCACCCAGCGCCGCCGAAGTACTGACCCACTTCACCGACTTCCTCGCCCAGTTCCTCTCCGACGAGGAGCGCTACAGCGACGCCGGCATGGCGGCGATGAAAGGCGACTTCGACCAGCACCAGATCCAGCGCGACGCCCTCGATCGCCTGAAGAACCTGCTGCAGGAGCACATGAGCGACGAACGCCTGTTGCTCACCTGGTTCGGCCAGTTCATGACCGAGCCGCGCTACCCGGAACTGGTGGCCGGCGAGGAGATCGAGGAAGACGACCTGACCGCCGCCATCGAAGACGGCGAAGTGCTGATCCGCAACCCCAGCGCCCGCATGGCCTGGAGCGAAGTGGACGTCGGCCTGCTGCTGTTCGCCAGCGGCCAGACCGTGGTCCTGCCGGAAAAACTGCGCGACCTGCTAAAGCTGGTGTGCTCGGCCCAGTCGCTGCACGAAGGGAATCTCGGCCAATGGCTGGCCGACGACGATGGGCGTAAGCTCATCGGAGAACTGATCAAACAGGGCAGTCTGGAGTTTGCCGATGAGTAGCAAGATCAGGGTTCGCGTCGCGGACTGGCAGAAGGATAATGCCGATCTGCGGCGCATTCGCGAGGCGGTGTTCATCGCTGAGCAATCGGTCCCGCCGGAACTCGAATGGGACGCCGAGGATGTCGAAGCCGTGCACTTCCTGGCCTTCGAAGGCGACTACGCCATCGGCACCGCCCGCCTCCTGCCGGACGGGCACATCGGCCGGGTGTCGGTCCTCAAGGACTGGCGCGGCCTGAAGGTCGGCGACCTGCTGATGCGCGCCGCCATCGAGCAGGCGGAAAGCCAGGGCCTGCAGCGCCAGTTGCTGACGGCGCAGGTCTACGCCATTCCCTTCTACGAACGGCTAGGCTTCCAGGTGGCCAGCGGCGAATTCCTCGACGCCGGCCTCCCCCACGTGGACATGGTGCGCGAGAGCGCCTGAGCAACGACTCAAAGGAGCGACATGGAAAACGCCCCGGACCAAGACGACCTCCCGGTAGAACTGCCGGACATCGAGTTTCAGTCACCGGGGCGTTTTGCCGTCCACAACCCGCCCAGCGAAGCGCTGACGCCCGAAGCCCTTGAGCCGGCGCCTTTTCGCCTCGGCGAGGGCGACCAGCTGCACCGCTTCAGCAAGCCGGATGACGCCCGCGCCCATGCGCTGGCGCTGATCCAGCAGGCGCGCCGCACCCTCTACCTCTACACCCCAGACCTGGAGCCCTGGCTGTACCACCACAGCAGCATCCAGGAAGCCTGCACACAGTTGCTGCTGCGCAATCCGCGCAATCGCCTGATGATCCTGGTGCGCGACAGCACCCGGGCCGTGAAGGAAGGCCATCGCCTGCTCAATCTCAGCCGGCGGCTGTCGAGCTACTGCCAGATCCGCCGGATCAATCCCGACTACCCGAGCGAAGAGCATGCCTTTCTCCTCGCCGACGATTGCGGCCTGCTGCTGCGCCCGGAGCCGGGCGAGTACGCCGGTTACGCGCACTACAACAACGCTGGCCGCGTCCGCCAACTGATCGCGCAATTCGAACAGACCTGGAACACCAGCGTTCTCGACCCGAACCTGCGGAGTTTCCTGATTTGAGCCGACACCCTCTCGCCCTGATGCTCGCCTGCGCGATCAGCCTCACCGCTACCGCAGCGCCGCGTACCGAGATCATCCCGCTCAACTATCGCACCGCCGAAGACGTGCTGCCGGTGGCGCAGCAGGTGCTGGGCAACGAAGGCCGGGTCACCGCCTACGGCAACCAGTTGGTAGTCAACGCCGAACTGGCGAAGATCCGCGAACTACAGCAGGTGCTCGAACAACTGGATACGCGCCCACATCAGCTACTGATCAGCATCGATACACTCGATGGCAGCCAGGGCAGCCAGAGCGGCTACTCGGTGAATGGCTCGGTGAGCGCCGGCAATGTGGAAATCCAGGCGGGTCGCGGCGAAGTCAACGGCCGCGACCAGGTGCGCATCATCAATCGATCCACCAACAGTCGCGGAGGCGGCACCCAGCAGGTGCGCACCACCGAGGGCTCGCCCGCTTTCATCCAGGTGGGCCAGAGCCAGCCGGTGACCAACGCCGGCATCGGCCCCTACGGCCAGGTCTACAGCCAGACCGAATACCGCGACGCCAACCAGGGCATGTACGTGACCGCCAGCCTCACCGGCAACCTGGTGCACATCACCCTGAGTACCCGCAACGACCGCTTCAACGGCAATTACCAGGGTTCGATGAACACCAGTTCGGCCGATACCAGCGTCAGCGGCCCCATCGGCCAGTGGATCGAGGTCGGCGGCGTCAGCCAGACCAACCAGAGCACGCAGAGCGGCTACACCCGCCAATACAGCACCCAGGGGCGCAGCGACAGCAGCCTGCGGGTGAAGGTCGAAGTGCTCGACTAATCCTTCCGTAGGTGACCTGGCAGTCCTCGTTAGACCTTCGTGTAGTAGTCCAAAAAAAACACTACAAAACGTTTGACGAACGCTCGTTTGAAAGTGCATGATGGCTTCGCTCCCGCTAACCAGAGGGTCTCAAAGCCCTCCGGACCGAGCCTGTGGCCCACCCGCCGCGCTGGTCCGTGTTGTTAAGCCCACAAGGCGGATCGACGAGGTTGCGACTGGCAAGAGGTTGTCCTGAGGGACGGGGAAGCAAGCCTTAGCAACAGTACGAAGTGACGGATTCAGCCGTCCACCATCGCCCAACGGCTGCCACGAGCCGGCAAGCGATTCTGGATGTCACCGCTGCAGTCACCCGTCTGTACGCCGCTCTACCCCACTCCTCCAGTGTCATTCCTTCTTTCGGTCGCACCTTCGCCATCCCGCGGCGAGCAACCCGCAGTCAATTCCGTGTAGATACGGGTTTGAGTGGGTAAGTCGGTGCTCAACCACACACATACTTTGAAGGATTGACCATGTCCGCTTATCAAAACGACATCAAGGCCGTTGCCGCTCTGAAAGAGAAAACCGGTAACAGCTGGAGCGCTATCAACCCCGAGTCGGTTGCCCGCATGCGCGCTCAGAACCGCTTCAAGACTGGTCTGGACATCGCCAAGTACACTGCGGCCATCATGCGCAAGGACATGGCCGAGTATGACGCCGACACCTCCGTCTACACCCAGTCCCTGGGCTGCTGGCACGGCTTCATCGGTCAGCAGAAGCTGATCTCGATCAAGAAGCACCTGAAGACCACCAACAAGCGCTACCTCTACCTGTCCGGCTGGATGGTTGCCGCGCTGCGTTCCGACTTCGGCCCGCTGCCCGACCAGTCCATGCACGAGAAAACCGCCGTTTCCGGCCTGATCGAAGAGCTGTACACCTTCCTGCGCCAGGCTGACGCCCGCGAACTGGACCTGCTCTTCACCGCTCTGGACAGCGCTCGCGCTGCCGGCGACAAGGTCAAGCAGGACGAAATCCAGGCTCAGATCGACGGCTACGAAACCCACGTAGTACCGATCATCGCCGACATCGACGCCGGCTTCGGTAACCCGGAAGCGACCTACCTGCTGGCCAAGAAAATGATCGAAGCCGGTGCCTGCTGCATCCAGATCGAGAACCAGGTTTCCGACGAGAAGCAGTGCGGCCACCAGGACGGCAAAGTGACCGTTCCGCACGAAGACTTCCTCGCCAAGATCAACGCCGTTCGCTATGCGTTCCTCGAACTGGGTGTTGACGACGGCGTGATCGTTGCCCGTACCGACTCCCTGGGCGCCGGCCTGACCAAGCAGATCGCCGTGACCAAAGAGCCGGGCGACCTGGGCGACCAGTACAACTCCTTCCTGGACTGCGAAGAAGTTTCCGCTGCCGAGCTGCAGAACGGCGACGTGGTGATCAACCGCGGCGGCAAGCTGCTGCGTCCCAAGCGCCTGGCTTCCAACCTGTTCCAGTTCCGCAAGGGCACCGGCGAAGACCGCTGCGTCCTGGACTGCATCACCTCGCTGCAGAACGGCGCCGACCTGCTGTGGATCGAAACCGAGAAGCCGCACGTTGGCCAGATCAAGGGCATGGTTGACCGCATCCGTCAGGTCATCCCGAACGCCAAGCTGGTTTACAACAACAGCCCGTCGTTCAACTGGACTCTGAACTTCCGCCAGCAGGTGTTCGATGCGTTCGTCGCCGAAGGCAAGGACGTTTCCGCCTACGACCGCGCCAAGCTGATGAGCGTCGAGTACGACGAGACCGAACTGGCCCAGGTTGCTGACGAGAAGATCCGCACCTTCCAGCGTGACGGCTCCGCCCACGCCGGCATCTTCCACCACCTGATCACCCTGCCGACCTACCACACCGCCGCGCTGTCCACCGACAACCTGGCCAAGGGCTACTTCGCCGACCAGGGCATGCTGGCCTACGTGAAGGGTGTTCAGCGTCAGGAACTGCGTCAGGGCATCGCCTGCGTCAAGCACCAGAACATGGCCGGTTCGGACATCGGCGACAACCACAAAGAGTACTTCGCTGGCGAAGCCGCTCTGAAAGCCTCGGGTAAAGACAACACCATGAACCAGTTCCACTAAGAACTGGCTCGACCAGCCCCTCGGGGCTGGGAGGCTCCGCAAGACCCCGGCCCCAGCCGGGGTCTTGCTTTTTGTGCCTGGCCGAATCGCGCTTGGCCGAACCGCCAGCAACCCCTTCCCCGCCCGCCAAGGGCAGAACCGCTTCGACGTGCCAGCCTCGGGCTTCCTTTATATGAACGGAACGCCCCATGAGCAATAAACCCAAGCGCAACCGCCTCGCCCTCGCCGCCCACCTCATCCAGCGCCTGCCCAGCCGCCTCCACGAGCCACTGCTGAGTCGCCTGTTCTGCTCCCAGGTGCGCTTTGCCGGAACCGCCGGCGTACGCATCCAGAGGCTCTCCAATGATGAAGTGAGAATGAGCCTGGCCAACCATCGCCGCGCCCGCAATCACATCGGCGGCTTACATGCCGCAGCCATGGCGCTGCTGGCCGAGTCCGCCAGCGGCTGCATGGTCGGCATGAACCTGCCCGATCACAAGCTGCCGCTGATCAAGACCCTCAAGGTCGACTACCTGCGCCGGGCCAGCGGCAGCCTGCGCGCCATCGCCACGCTGACGCCGGAACAGCGCCGCGCAATGCAGGACGATGATCGCGGCGAGGCGCTGGTGCAGGTGACCCTTCTGGACGATTCCGGGGCCGAACCGGTGCGCTGCGAGATGCGCTGGGCGTGGATTCGGAAGGGAAATTGAACCACCCGGATGCGGGGGCGACCAACGAGTTCACAGAGGGATAATTCGAAGTCACATACCAGGCGAAATAAAAGCCGCGCCGCTTATATGTAGTAAAGTTACGGATATACGACACTGCAAATGATAATATTTATCATTTATAGACTGCCGATTTATTGCGGTCAAATACCTCGAAAGTACTATTCGACCAAAGCCGAAGTGCCGTCACACTAGGCATCCAGAGCCGCGCAAACAGGGCGCTACGGGAAATGCAAAAGCCTTTTGCCCGAAATAGAAGCATCTGTTTGTGTTGGAAAAATTTACTTGCTGAAGGCTTTGGGCATAAAATTGGAAAGATGACCTGAACCCTTAGCTCACTATCCTTGAGTTGTCGGGTTCGCAGTAGTCGGGCGTTGCGCCCGGAACCCAAGACAATCGTTATTTGTAGGAAGGAGTATCGGCATGCCCAATCCAGCTGAACTTGCAGCTCAACACTGGGGACTCGCCGCCTTCCTTTTAGGAGTGCTGGGCCTGCTCGCCTTCATGCTAGGGGTTTCCAGCCTTCTTGGCAGTAAGGCATTTGGTCGCAGCAAGAACGAACCGTTCGAATCGGGGATCGTTCCTACCGGCAGCGCCCGCCTGCGTCTGTCGGCAAAATTCTATCTGGTCGCGATGCTCTTCGTGATCTTCGACGTCGAAGCCCTCTTCCTCTTCGCCTGGTCCGTGTCCGTCCGTGAAAGCGGTTGGGCGGGTCTGATCGAGGCAACCATTTTCATAGCAATTCTGTTGGCAGGTCTTGTCTACCTGTGGCGTATCGGCGCGCTCGATTGGGCGCCGGCGGCACGTCGCGCACGGCAGGCGAAGCTAAAACAATGAGGCTTTGGCGATGCAATACAAACTTACCCGGATCGATCCGGATGCGCCCAATGATCAATACCCGATCGGCGAACGCGAAACGGTAGAAGACCCGCTCATCGAAGGGCAGGTCCACAAGAACATCTTCATGGGCAAGCTCGAGGATGTTCTCAACGGTGCAGTCAACTGGGGTCGCAAGAACTCCCTGTGGCCGTACAACTTCGGGCTGTCCTGCTGCTACGTGGAGATGACCACGGCGTTCACCGCGCCGCACGACATCGCCCGTTTCGGCGCCGAAGTGATCCGTGCATCGCCGCGCCAGGCTGACTTCATGGTCATCGCCGGCACCTGCTTCATCAAGATGGCTCCGGTCATCCAGCGCCTGTACGAGCAGATGCTGGAACCCAAGTGGGTGATCTCGATGGGGTCGTGCGCCAACTCCGGCGGCATGTACGACATCTACTCGGTCGTTCAGGGGGTCGACAAGTTCCTCCCCGTGGACGTGTACATCCCCGGCTGCCCGCCCCGTCCGGAGGCATTCCTGCAAGGCCTGATGCTGCTGCAGGAATCCATCGGCCAGGAGCGTCGTCCGTTGTCCTGGGTTGTAGGCGATCAAGGCGTCTATCGCGCCGACATGCCTGCCCAGAAGGATCTCAAGCGCGAACAGCGCATTGCGGTCACCAACCTGCGCAGCCCCGACGAAGTGTGATCCGGCCCTCCACGAGAGGCCCGTTTTCACTCCACCGTTGACCGAGTGACTTAAAGACTATGAATGCAGACTCCGCTCTGTACATCCCGCCTTACAAGGCAGACGACCAAGATATCGTCGTCGAACTGAATTCCCGCTTTGGCGCCGAGACCTTCACCGTCCAGGCCACCCGCACCGGCATGCCGGTGCTCTGGGTTGCCCGTGAGCGCCTGATCGACGTCCTCACCTTCCTGCGCAATGTGCCCAAGCCGTACGTCATGCTCTATGACCTGCACGGTGTCGACGAGCGCCTGCGCACTCATCGTCGCGGCCTGCCGGGCGCCGACTTCAGCGTGTTCTACCACCTGATGTCGCTCGAGCGTAATAGTGACGTGATGATCAAGGTGGCCTTGTCCGAAGGCGACCTCAACGTACCCACCGCCACCCGTATCTGGCCGAACGCCAACTGGTACGAGCGTGAGGTCTGGGACATGTACGGGATCACCTTCAACGGTCACCCGCACCTGACCCGTATGCTGATGCCGCCCACCTGGGAAGGTCACCCGCTGCGCAAGGACTACCCGGCGCGCGCCACCGAGTTCGACCCCTACGCGCTGTCCGCCGCCAAGCAGGACCTCGAGCAGGAAGCCCTGCGCTTCAAGCCCGAAGACTGGGGCATGAAGCGCCACGGCGAGAACGAGGACTTCATGTTCCTCAACCTCGGCCCGAACCACCCGTCCGCGCACGGTGCGTTCCGCATCATCCTGCAGCTGGACGGTGAAGAGATCCTCGATTGCGTTCCTGAGATCGGCTACCACCACCGTGGCGCCGAGAAGATGGCCGAGCGTCAGTCCTGGCACAGCTTCATTCCTTACACCGACCGTATCGACTACCTCGGCGGAGTGATGAACAACCTGCCGTACGTGCTCTCGGTCGAGAAGCTCGCCGGCATCAAGGTACCGCAGCGCGTCGACGTCATCCGCATCATGATGTCGGAGTTCTTCCGCATCCTGAACCACCTCCTCTACCTGGGTACCTACATCCAGGACGTGGGCGCGATGACCCCGGTGTTCTTCACCTTCACCGACCGCCAGCGCGCCTACAAGGTCGTCGAAGCCATCACCGGCTTCCGCCTGCACCCGGCCTGGTACCGCATCGGCGGCGTCGCCCACGACCTGCCGCGCGGCTGGGACAAGCTGGTCCGCGAGTTCCTCGACTGGATGCCCAAGCGCCTGGACGAGTACGAAACCGCTGCCCTGAAGAACAGCATCCTGCGTGGCCGTACCATCGGCGTTGCCGCGTACAACACCAAGGAAGCGCTGGAATGGGGCACCACCGGCGCCGGCCTGCGCGCCACCGGCTGTGATTTCGACCTGCGTAAAGCCCGCCCCTACTCCGGCTACGAGAACTTCGAATTCGAAGTACCGCTGGCGGCCAACGGCGACGCCTACGACCGCTGCATGGTCAAGATGGGTGAGATGCGCCAGAGCCTGCGCATCATCGAGCAGTGCCTGAAGAACATGCCCGAAGGCCCATACAAGGCCGACCACCCGCTGACCACGCCGCCGCCCAAAGAGCGCACGCTGCAGCACATCGAAACCCTGATCACCCACTTCCTGCAGGTTTCCTGGGGCCCGGTCATGCCGGCCAACGAAGCCTTCCAGATGGTGGAAGCGACCAAGGGCATCAACAGCTACTACCTGACGAGCGATGGCAGCACCATGAGCTACCGGACCCGTATCCGGACGCCCAGCTTCCCGCACCTGCAGCAGATTCCGTCGGTGATCAACGGCAGCATGATCGCTGACCTGATCGCCTATCTGGGCAGTATCGACTTCGTTATGGCCGACGTGGACCGCTGATCATGAGTACCCTTATCCAGACTGATCGTTTCGAACTCAGCGAAACCGAGCGCTCGGCCATCGAGCACGAAATGCATCACTACGAGGACTCCCGCGCGGCGTCCATCGAAGCCCTGAAGATCGTCCAGAAGCAGCGCGGCTGGGTGCCGGACGGCGCCATCCCGGCCATCGCCGACATCCTCGACATTCCCGACAGCGACGTCGAAGGCGTGGCTACCTTCTATAGCCAGATCTTCCGCCAGCCGGTCGGCCGCCACATCATCCGCGTCTGCGACAGCATGGTCTGCTACATCGGCGGCCACGAGTCCGTGGTTGGCGAGATTCAGAAGCAGTTGGGCATCGGCCTCGGCCAGACCACCGCCGACGGCCGCTTCACCCTGCTGCCGGTGTGCTGCCTGGGCAACTGCGACAAGGCCCCGGCGATGATGATCGACGACGACACCTTCGGCGACCTGCGTCCCGACGGCGTCGCCAAACTGCTGGAGGCCTACGTATGAGTCGCCTCACCTCCTACGGCACGCCCAACCGCACTGCGCGCGCGGCCGAAACCCACCCGCTGACCTGGCGCCTGCGTGACGACGGCGCCCCGGTCTGGCTGGAGGAGTACCAGTCGAAGAACGGCTACGCTGCCGCGCGCAAGGCGCTGGCGCAGATGGCCACCGACGACATCGTCCAGACCGTCAAGGACTCCGGCCTCAAGGGCCGCGGCGGTGCGGGCTTTCCCACCGGCGTGAAGTGGGGCCTGATGCCCAAGGACGAATCCCTCAACATCCGCTACCTGCTGTGCAACGCGGACGAGATGGAGCCCAACACCTGGAAGGACCGCATGCTCATGGAGCAGCTGCCGCACCTGCTGGTGGAAGGCATGCTGATCTCCGCGCGCGCCCTCAAGGCCTACCGGGGCTACATCTTCCTGCGCGGTGAGTACGTCGACGCCGCCCGCAACCTGAATCGCGCCATCGATGAAGCCAAGGCCGCCGGCCTGCTGGGCAAGAACATCCTCGGCAGCGGCTTCGATTTCGAGCTGTTCGTGCACACCGGCGCCGGCCGCTACATTTGTGGCGAAGAGACCGCGCTGATCAACTCGCTGGAAGGCCGCCGCGCCAACCCGCGCTCCAAGCCGCCCTTCCCCGCCGCCGTTGGCGTCTGGGGCAAGCCGACCTGCGTGAACAACGTCGAGACCCTGTGCAACGTGCCGGCGATCGTCGAGCACGGCGTCGACTGGTACAAGGGCCTCGCCCGTCCGGGCAGCGAAGACATGGGCACCAAGCTCATGGGCTTCTCCGGCAAGGTGAAGAACCCCGGCATCTGGGAACTGCCCTTCGGCCTTCCGGCCCGCGAGCTGTTCGAGGACTACGCCGGCGGCATGCGCGACGGCTACAAGCTCAAGGCCTGGCAGCCGGGCGGCGCCGGTACCGGCTTCCTCCTGCCGGAACACCTGGACGCCCTGTTCTACGCTGGCGGCGTCGCCAAGGTCGGCACCCGTATGGGTACTGGTCTGGCCATGGCGGTGGACGACAGCGTCAACATGGTTTCCCTGTTGCGCAACATGGAAGAGTTCTTCGCCCGCGAATCCTGCGGCTGGTGCACTCCGTGCCGCGACGGCCTGCCGTGGAGCGTGAAGGTCCTGCGCGCGCTGGAGAAAGGCGAAGGCGCCCAGGGCGACCTGGAGACCCTCGAGCAGCTCGTCAACTTCCTCGGCCCAGGCAAGACTTTCTGTGCCCACGCACCGGGTGCCGTCGAGCCGCTGGGCAGCGCACTGAAGTATTTCCGTCCCGAGTTCGAAGCGGGCATCTCCCGCCAGGCTCAGGCCGTACAAGCACCGCAGACCGTCGGCGCTTGATGCTTTGATCGCCGGGCGCTGCGCCCGGCGTTGTTTCGTTGTAGTGCCGCGGCGTGCCGCCGGCCCGATGAAACCGTGATTTCTATTAGCCACGCCCGCTGACAACGGGCCAACGAAGACTTAGACCCATGGCCACGATCCACGTAGACGGCAAGACGTTAGAAGTCGACGGAGCGGACAACCTGTTGCAGGCCTGCCTCTCCCTCGGTCTCGACATCCCCTACTTCTGCTGGCACCCGGCGCTCGGTAGCGTCGGCGCCTGCCGCCAGTGTGCGGTCAAGCAGTACACCGACGAGAACGACACCCGCGGTCGCATCGTCATGTCCTGCATGACTCCCGCCACCGACAACACCTGGATTTCCATCGAAGACGAAGAATCCAAGGCATTCCGTGCCAGCGTCGTCGAATGGCTGATGACCAACCACCCGCACGACTGCCCGGTCTGCGAGGAAGGCGGTCACTGCCACCTGCAGGACATGACGGTGATGACCGGCCACAACCAGCGCCGGTACCGCTTCACCAAGCGCACCCACCAGAACCAGGAACTCGGCCCGTTCATCGCCCACGAGATGAACCGCTGCATCGCCTGCTACCGCTGCGTCCGCTACTACAAGGACTACGCCGGCGGCACCGACCTGGGCGTCTATGGTGCGCACGACAACGTCTACTTCGGCCGTATCGAAGACGGTGTGCTCGAGAGCGAATTCTCCGGCAACCTGACCGAGGTCTGCCCGACCGGCGTGTTCACCGACAAGACCCACTCCGAGCGCTACAACCGCAAGTGGGACATGCAGTTCGCCCCGAGCATCTGCCATGGCTGCTCCAGCGGCTGCAACATCAGCCCCGGCGAGCGTTACGGTGAAATCCGCCGCATCGAGAACCGCTACAACGGCTCGGTGAACCACTACTTCCTGTGCGACCGCGGCCGCTTCGGCTACGGCTACGTCAACCGCGAAGACCGCCCGCGCCAGCCGCAGCTGATGCTGAGCAAGCAGAAGCTCTCGCTGGACGGCGCCCTGGACCAGACCGCAGCGCTGCTCAAGGGTCGCAAGGTCATCGGCATCGGTTCGCCGCGCGCCAGCCTGGAAAGCAACTACGCCCTGTCCGCACTGGTCGGCGCGCAGAACTTCTACAGCGGCATCTCCGCTGACGAGCTGCAACGCCTGCAGCTGGTCCTGAAAGTCATGCAGGAAGGCCCGCTGCCGGTGCCGACCATCCGTGACATCGAAGACCACGACGCGGTATTCGTGCTTGGCGAAGACCTGACCCAGACCGCTGCCCGTATCGCCCTGGCCCTGCGTCAGTCGGTCAAGGGCAAGGGCGAGGACATGGCCGCCGCGATGAAGATCCAGCCCTGGCTCGACGCCGCGGTGAAGACCATCGCCCAGCATGAGATGAACCCGCTGTTCATCGCCAGCCTGGATGAAACCCGTCTCGACGACGTAGCCGCCGAGTGCGTGCACGCCGCTACCGAAGACCTGGCGCGCCTGGGCTTCGCCGTGGCACACGCGATCGACTCGAGCGCTCCGGCCGTCGCCGGCCTCGACGCCGAAGCCGCCGCCCTCGCCCAACGCATCGCCGATGCACTGGTCGCCGCCAAGCGTCCGCTGGTCATCTCCGGCACCTCGCTGGGCAGCAACGCCCTGATCGAAGCCGCGGCCAACATCGCCAGCGCGCTGAAGAACCGCGAGAAGAACGGCTCCCTGAGCCTGATCGTTCCGGAAGCCAACAGCCTGGGCCTCACCCTGTTCGGTGGCGCCTCGGTTGAAGCCGCCCTGGAACAGCTGACCTCCGGCGCCGCCGATGCCGTGGTGATCCTGGAGAACGACCTGTACCGCCGCGCCGACGCTGCTGCTGTCGATGCCGCCCTGGCCGCCGCGAAGATCGTCGTCGTCGCCGATCACCAGCAGACCGCCACCAGCGCCAAGGCCACCGTCCTGCTGCCGGCCGCCAGCTTCGCCGAAGGCGATGGCACCCTGGTCAGCCAGGAAGGCCGCGCCCAGCGCTTCTTCCAGGTCTACGACCCGACCTACTACAACGCCGACATCCTGGTTCGCGAAGGCTGGCGCTGGCTGCATGCCCTGCACAGCACCCTCGAAGGCAAGCGTGTCGACTGGACCCAACTGGACCACGTGATCGACGCCGTCGTCGCTGCCAAGCCGCAACTGGCCGGCATCCGCGAAGCCGCACCGAACGCCGCGTTCCGCATCAAGGGTCTGAAGCTGGCGCGCGAGCCCCACCGCTACTCCGGCCGCACTGCCATGCGTGCCAACATCAATGTCAGCGAGCCGCGTCAGCCGCAGGACATCGACTCCGCGTTCGCCTTCTCCATGGAAGGCTACGCCGGCAGCGCCGAGCCACGTCAGCAGATTCCGTTCGCCTGGTCCCCGGGCTGGAACTCCCCGCAGGCCTGGAACAAGTTCCAGGACGAAGTCGGTGGTCACCTGCGTGCCGGCGATCCGGGCGTACGCCTGATCGAGGCCAAAGGCGATGCCCTGTGGTTCAGCGAGATTCCTGCGCCGTTCCACACCGCCGCCAGCCAGTTCAAGGTGGTGCCCTTCTATCACCTGTTCGGCAGCGAGGAGAACTCCTCGAAAGCCGCTCCGGTGCAGGAGCGCATCCCGCAGACCTACGTCACCCTGGCCAAGGCCGAGGCTGACCGTCTGGGCGTGAACGAAGGCGCGATCATCCGCCTGACCGTCAAGGGCCAGGAACTGCGCCTGCCGCTGCGCGTGAGCGAAGAGCTCGGCGCCGGCCTGGTTGCCCTGCCGATCGGTCTGCAAGGCATTCCTGCCGGTGTCATCGGCGCTGTCGCTGAAGGTCTGCAGGAGGCTGCGCAATGAGTTGGCTGACACCCGCCATCGTCGACATCCTGATCGAGGTCATCAAGGCCATCGTCATCCTGCTCGCCGTGGTCGTCTGCGGCGCGCTGCTCAGCTGGGTCGAGCGTCGTCTGCTCGGCCTCTGGCAGGACCGCTACGGTCCGAACCGGGTCGGCCCCTTCGGTGCCTTCCAGCTCGGCGCCGACATGCTGAAGATGTTCTTCAAGGAAGACTGGACCCCGCCGTTCGCCGACAAGATGATCTTCACCCTCGCCCCCATGATCGCCATGGGTGCGTTGCTGGTGGCCTTCGCGGTCATCCCGATCACCCCGAACTGGGGCGTGGCGGACCTGAACATCGGCATTCTGTTCTTCTTCGCCATGGCTGGCCTGACCGTGTACGCGGTGCTGTTCGCCGGCTGGTCGAGCAACAACAAGTTCGCCCTCCTCGGCAGCCTGCGCGCCTCGGCCCAGACCATCTCCTACGAGGTGTTCCTGGCCCTGTCGCTGATGGGTATCGTCGCCCAGGTCGGTTCGTTCAGCCTGCGCGACATCGTCGAATACCAGGCCCAGCACGTGTGGTTCATCATTCCGCAGTTCTTCGGCTTCATGACCTTCTTCGTCGCCGGCGTCGCCGTGACTCACCGTCACCCGTTCGACCAGCCCGAAGCCGAACAGGAACTGGCCGACGGTTACCACATCGAGTACGCCGGCATGAAATGGGGCATGTTCTTCGTCGGCGAGTACATCGGCATCGTGCTGGTGTCCGCGCTGCTGGCGACCCTGTTCTTCGGCGGCTGGCACGGTCCCTTCGGCATCCTGCCGCAGATCCCGTTCTTCTGGTTCGCCCTGAAAACCGGCTTCTTCATCATGATGTTCATTTTGCTGCGGGCCTCCATCCCACGCCCGCGCTATGACCAGGTGATGGCCTTCAGCTGGAAGTTCTGCCTCCCGCTGACCCTGATCAACCTGCTGGTGACCGGCGCTGTCGTGCTGGCCAGCCAGTAAGGAGTAGGACCATGATCAAGTACATTTTCGACGTGGTGCACGGCACCTACACCCAGCTGCGCAGCCTGGTGATGATCTTCGGTCACGCCTTCCGCAAGCGTGACACCCTGCAGTACCCGGAAGAGCCCGTGTACCTGCCGCCGCGCTACCGTGGCCGCATCGTGCTCACCCGCGATCCCGACGGCGAGGAGCGCTGCGTTGCGTGCAACCTGTGCGCCGTGGCCTGCCCGGTCGGCTGCATCTCCCTGCAGAAGGCCGAAACCGACGACGGTCGCTGGTACCCCGAGTTCTTCCGCATCAACTTCTCCCGCTGCATCTTCTGCGGCCTGTGCGAAGAAGCCTGCCCGACCACCGCGATCCAGCTGACTCCGGATTTCGAGATGGGCGAGTTCAAGCGCCAGGACCTGGTCTACGAGAAGGAAGACCTGCTGATCTCCGGCCCCGGCAAGAACCCGGATTACAACTTCTACCGCGTTGCCGGCATGGCCATCGCCGGCAAGCCGAAAGGCGCCGCGCAGAACGAGGCCGAACCGATCAACGTCAAGAGCCTGCTGCCGTAAGGAGACGTCGCGTGGAATTCGCTTTCTACTTCGCCGCCGGCGTCGCCGTGCTGGCAACCTTCCGGGTCATCACCAACAGCAATCCGGTGCATGCCCTGCTCTACCTCATCATCTCGCTGCTCGCAGTCTCGATGACCTTCTTCAGCCTCGGCGCCCCGTTCGCCGGTGCCCTGGAAATCATCGTCTACGCCGGCGCGATCATGGTGCTGTTCGTCTTCGTGGTCATGATGCTCAACCTTGGCCCGGCGATTGCCGAGCAGGAGCGCAAGTGGCTCAAGCCCGGCGTCTGGATCGGCCCCGGCGCCCTGGCTGCCGTGCTGCTGGTCGAACTGCTGTGGATGCTCTCGCGCACTCCGAGCGGCATCGGCATCGGCCACACCACCGTGGACGCCAAGGCCGTGGGCATCAGCCTGTTCGGCCCGTACCTGCTGGTCGTCGAACTGGCCTCGATGCTGCTGCTGGCGGCACTGGTCGCCGCCTACCACCTCGGCCGCCACGAAGCGAAGGACTAACACCATGAATGCAATCCCTCTCGAACACGGACTGGCGCTCGCCGGTGTGCTGTTCTGCTTCGGCCTGGTGGGCCTGATGGTACGACGCAACATCCTGTTCGTACTGATGAGCCTGGAAGTGATGATGAACGCCGCCGCTCTGGCCTTCGTGGTCGGTGGCGCCCGCTGGGGCCAGCCTGACGGCCAGGTGATGTTCATCCTGGTGCTCAGCCTGGCTGCGGCCGAGGCCAGCATTGGCCTGGCGATCCTGCTCCAGCTGTATCGCCGCTTCCATACCCTCGATATCGACGCTGCCAGCGAGATGCGCGGATGAACCTGCTGCCCCTTACTTTCCTGTTCCCCCTGGTCGGCTTCCTGCTGCTCTCGTTCTCCCGTGGCAAGTGGTCGGAAAATCTCTCGGCACTGGTGGGTGTCGGCTCCGTGGGCCTCGCGGCCCTCTCCGCCTTCTGGGCGATCTGGAGCTTCCACAGCAACCCGCCCGAAGGTGGCGCCTACAGCCTGGTGCTGTGGCAATGGATGAGCGTTGGCGACTTCAAGACCAACTTCACCCTGTACCTGGACGGCCTGTCGGTCACCATGCTCGGCGTGGTCACCGGCGTCGGCTTCCTGATCCACCTGTTCGCCTCCTGGTACATGCGCGGTGAAACCGGCTACTCGCGTTTCTTCGCGTACACCAACCTGTTCATCGCCAGCATGCTGTTCCTGGTGCTGGGCGATAACCTGCTGTTCATGTACTTCGGCTGGGAAGGCGTGGGCCTCTGCTCCTACCTGCTGATCGGTTTCTATTACAACCACGTACCCAACGGCAACGCAGCGCTGAAGGCCTTCATCGTGACCCGCGTGGGTGACGTGTTCTTCGCCATCGGCATGTTCATCCTGTTCCAGCACCTGGGCACGCTGAACATCCAGGAGCTGCTGGTCCTGGCTCCGCAGCACTTCGCCAAGGGCGACCTGTGGATCAACCTGGCTGCCCTGATGCTGCTCGGCGGCGCCGTCGGCAAATCCGCCCAGCTGCCGCTGCAGACCTGGCTGGCGGACGCGATGGCCGGCCCGACGCCGGTCTCCGCACTGATCCACGCCGCCACCATGGTGACCGCGGGCGTCTACCTGGTCGCGCGCTGCCACGGCCTGTTCGAACTGGCTCCGAATGTCCTCGAGCTGGTGGGTATCATCGGCGCCGTGACCCTGGTCCTGGCCGGCTTCGCCGCCCTGGTGCAGACCGACATCAAGCGTATCCTCGCCTACTCGACCATGAGCCAGATCGGCTACATGTTCCTGGCCCTTGGCGTTGGCGCCTGGGGTGGCGCGATCTTCCACCTGATGACCCACGCCTTCTTCAAGGCCCTGCTGTTCCTTGCTTCGGGTGCGGTGATCGTCGCCTGCCACCACGAGCAGAACATCTTCAAGATGGGTGGTCTGTGGAAGAAACTGCCGCTGGCCTACGCGAGTTTCGTGGTCGGTGGTGCGGCCCTGTCCGCCCTGCCCTTCCTGACCGCCGGCTTCTACTCCAAGGACGAGATCCTCTGGGAAGCCTTCGCCAGCGGTCACCAGAACCTGCTGATCGCAGGGCTGGTCGGTGCGTTCATGACCTCGCTGTACACCTTCCGCCTGATCTTCATCGCCTTCCACGGTGAAGCGAAGACCGAAGCGCACGCCGGCCATGGCGTCAGCCACTGGCTGCCGCTGGGTGTCCTGATCGTGCTCTCCACCTTCATCGGCGCGCTGATCACTCCGCCGCTGGCCGGCGTCCTGCCGGAAAGCGCCGGTCACGCCGGTGGTGAAGCCAAGCACAGCCTGGAAATCGCCTCGGGCGCCATCGCCATCGCCGGTATCCTGCTGGCGGGCCTGCTGTTCCTCGGCAAGCGCCGCTTCGTCACTGCCGTCGCCCAGAGCGCACCGGGCCGCTTCTTCGGTACCTGGTGGCTGCATGCCTGGGGCTTCGACTGGCTGTACGACAAGCTGTTCGTGAAACCCTATCTGCTGATCTGCCGCCTGCTGGCCGCGGACCCGATCGACAAGACCCTGGTCCTGGTCCCGCTCACCGCCCGCGGTGGTCACAAACTCCTCAGCCTCACCGAGAACGGCCGCCTGCGTTGGTACGCCGCTTCCCTGGTGGGTGGCGCCGCGCTGCTCCTCGGCGCGCTGCTGCTGGCTTAATGAATTCACGAAAGAGATTGAGCCCGACATGATTCTGCCCTGGCTAATCCTGATCCCCTTCATCGGCGGCTTCCTTTGCTGGATCGCCGAGTACACCAGCAAGACCCTGCCCCGCTGGGTCGCCCTGGGATCGATGGTCCTCACCCTGGCGCTGAGCCTGTGGGTGTGGCACACCGGTGACTTCCAGCTCGCCCCGGCGCCCGGTGGCGAGCCGCAATGGACCCTGCAGTTCCAGGTGCCCTGGATCGAGCGCTTCGGCATCAGCGTGCACCTGGCAATGGACGGCCTGTCCCTGCTGATGGTCGCGCTGACCGGCCTGCTCGGCGTGCTGTCCGTCCTCTGCTCGTGGAACGAGATCCAGCGTCGCATCGGCTTCTTCCACCTGAACCTGCTGTGGATCCTGGGCGGTGTGATCGGCGTGTTCCTGGCCGTCGACCTGTTCCTGTTCTTCTTCTTCTGGGAAATGATGCTGGTGCCGATGTACTTCCTCATCGCGCTCTGGGGTCATAGTTCGGACGATGGCAAGAAGACCCGCATCTACGCCGCCACCAAGTTCTTCATCTTCACCCAGGCCAGCGGCCTGGTGATGCTGGTGGCGATCCTGGGCCTGGTGTTCGTGCACTACAACAGCACCGGCGTCCTGACCTTCAACTACGCCGACCTGCTGAAGACCCAGTTGCCGCCGCACACCGAATGGCTGCTGATGCTCGGCTTCTTCGTCGCCTTCGCGGTGAAGATGCCGGTCGTGCCGGTACACTCCTGGCTGCCGGACGCCCACGCCCAGGCGCCGACCGCCGGTTCCGTGGACCTGGCCGGCATCCTGCTGAAGACCGCCGCCTACGGCCTGATCCGCTTCGCCCTGCCGCTGTTCCCCAACGCCTCGGCCGAGTTCGCCCCGATTGCCATGACCCTGGGTCTGATCGGCATCTTCTACGGCGCCTTCCTGTCGTTCGCACAGACCGACATCAAGCGCCTGGTGGCCTACTCCTCTGTGTCGCACATGGGCTTCGTGATGATCGGCATCTACTCCGGCAGCCCCCAGGCGCTGCAGGGTGTCGTCGTGCAGATGATCGCCCACGGCCTCTCTGCTGCCGCGCTGTTCATCCTGTGTGGCCAGCTGTACGAGCGCCTGCACACCCGTGACATGCGCAAGATGGGCGGCCTGTGGTCGCGCATCCCGTACCTGCCGGCCGTGGCCCTGTTCTTCGCCACCGCATCGCTGGGTCTGCCGGGCACCGGCAACTTCGTCGGCGAATTCCTGATCCTGCTGGGTAGCTTCAAGGTCGTTCCGGTGATCACCGTGATTGCCACCTTCGGCCTGGTGTTCGGTTCGGTCTACTCGCTGATCATGATCCACCGCGCCTACTTCGGCCCGGCCAAGTCCGACACCGCCATCGCCGGTCTGAACTTCCGCGAGCTCTCCATGGTGCTCGGCCTGGCGGTGCTGCTGATCGTGCTCGGCGTCTACCCGCAGCCGGTCCTCGACACCTCCGCGGCAACCATGCACGGCGTCCAGCAATGGCTGGGTGCCGCCCTCTCCACTCTGGCAGCACGGTAAGCGCGAAATGACCTTCACGATTCAACACTTCATCGCGCTCCTGCCACTGCTCATCACCAGCGCCACCCTGGTGGTGGTGATGCTCGCGGTAGCCTGGAAGCGTAACCACTCGATGGCCGCCACCCTCTCGGTGATCGGTCTGAACCTGGCCCTGCTGTCGATCATCCCGGTGCTGAAAGTCACCCCGATCGAAGTCACGCCGCTCATGGTGGTCGACAACTTCGCCTGCTTCTACATGGCCCTGATCCTCATCGGCGCCCTGGCCTGCACTACCCTCGCCCACGCCTACATGGAAAGCTTCCCGGGCAACCGCGAGGAACTGTACCTGCTGCTCCTGCTTTCCACCGCAGGCGGCCTGGTACTGGTCAGCGCGCAGAACCTGGCCGGTTTGTTCATCGGTCTGGAGCTGCTGTCGGTTCCGGTCTACGGCATGGTGGCCTACGCCTTCTTCAACAAGCGCACCCTGGAAGCGGGCATCAAGTACACCGTACTGTCCGCCGCCGGCTCCGCGTTCCTGCTGTTCGGCATGGCCCTGCTCTACGCCGAGTCCGGCAACCTGGGCTTCTCCGCCATCGGTGCCTCGCTGGCCGAAGGCACCAGCCACGGTCCGCTGCTGGCCATCGGCGTCGGCATGATGGTCGTCGGCCTGGGCTTCAAGCTGTCCCTGGCGCCGTTCCACCTGTGGACCCCGGACGTCTACGAAGGCGCGCCGGCTCCGGTCGCCACCTTCCTGGCCACCACCGCCAAGGTCGCTGTGTTCGCCGTGCTGCTGCGCCTGTTCCAGATCGCTCCGGCGGCCCTGAACAACGGCCTGCTGCATGACGCCATCGCAGTAATCGCCGTCGCCTCGATCCTGATCGGCAACCTGCTGGCGCTGACCCAGAGCAACATCAAGCGCCTGCTGGGCTACTCGTCCATCGCCCACTTCGGCTACCTGCTGATCGCCCTGGTGGCGAGCAAGGGTCTGGCCGTGGAAGCGGTCGGCGTCTACCTGACCACTTACGTCGTCACCACCCTGGGCGCCTTCGGCGTGGTCACCCTGATGTCCACCCCGTACAGCGGCCGCGACGCCGACGCGCTGTTCGAATACCGCGGCCTGTTCTGGCGCCGTCCGGTGCTGACCGCGGTAATGACCGTGATGATGCTGTCCCTGGCCGGCATCCCGCTGACCGCCGGCTTCATCGGCAAGTTCTACATCGTCGCCACCGGTGTCGAGTCCCAGCACTGGTGGCTGGTCGGCGCCCTGGTACTGGGCAGCGCCATCGGCCTGTTCTACTACCTGCGCGTCATGGTGACCATGTTCCTGGTCGAGCCGAACATGAAGCGCCACGACGCGCCCCTGGACTGGGCCCAGCGCGCCGGCGGCATCATGCTGGTAGCCATCGCCCTGCTCGCCTTCTTCCTCGGCGTCTACCCGCAACCGCTGCTGGACATCCTCCAGCACAGCGGCCTGGTAGCCATCGCCGGCTAAGGTCGACAGGCAACAAAAAACCCCGCTTCGGCGGGGTTTTTCATTCGGCGGATTTATTGCCGTGAGGCGTTGCGGCTTTTCGTAGGATGGGTGCTCTGCCCTACTCTGCCGGCTTGGCTGCTTCGCCTTCACGACCGGTGAACAGATCCCACGAGGCCATGAACAGCGCCGCGATCAGCGGGCCGATGACGAAGCCGTTGAGGCCGAACAGCGACATGCCGCCGAGGGTGGAGATCAACACCACGTAGTCGGGCATCTTGGTGTCCTTGCCCACCAGGATAGGGCGCAGGATGTTGTCCACCAGGCCGATCACCACCACGCAGAACAGCGTCAGCACCACGCCCTGCCAGATCGCTCCGGTGAGCAGGAAGTAAGCCGCCACCGGCACCCAGATCAGCCCCGCGCCAATTGCCGGCAGCAGCGAGAGGAAGGCCATCAGCGTGCCCCAGAGCAACGAGCCCTGGATGCCTAGGAACCAGAAGATCAGCCCGCCCAGCGCGCCCTGGGTCGCAGCGACGGCGATGTTGCCTTTCACCGTGGCGCGGATCACCGTGGTGAACTTGGCGAACAGGTGCTGCTTGTGCTCCACGCTCAGCGGCACCGCCTGCTTGATGCGACGTCCCAGCGTCGGGCCATCGCGCAGGAGGAAGAACAGCAGGTACAGCATGATGCCGAAGCTGATGACGAATTCGAAGGTGTTCTGGCCGATGCTGAAGGCCTTGGTGGCCACCAGCTGGCTGGCCTGCATCGCGCCTGCCGAGAGCTTTTCCTGCAGGCTGGAGAGGTCCGCCAGGTCGAAGCGCTCCAGCAGCTGATGCGCCCAGCCCGGCAGCGCAGCGACTGCCTGCTGGTAGTAGGCGATGAAGTTCAGCTCACCGGACTTCAGCCGCTGGTAGACGGTCGCCCCCTCCTGCACCAGCGCGCCGGCGATGAAGGTCACCGGCAGGATCACGATCAGGAAGCAAACGGCGAGGGAAAGCAGCGCGGCGAGGTTGTTGCGCCCATTGAGCTTCACCCGCAGGCGGCGCTGCAGCGGCGCGAAGATGATCGCCAGGATGGTGCCCCAGAAGACCGCCCCGTAGAACGGCAGCAGGATCCAGCCGAAGGCGAGCGTCACCACCAGCAGCAGGGCGAGGAACGTCCGGTATTCCAGTTTCGATTCGAACATGAGCGGGTCCATGGATGGATAAACCTGCTCATTAGTCAGCAGTTGCCCCGCCAAGTGCAACTTTCAGCGCGCGTTCCGTGCGCGCGAGCGCTCTAGAGCACCATTGCGGCCACCCAGCCGAATACCAGCAGCGGCAGGTTGTAGTGCAGAAAGGTCGGCACCACGGTGTCCCAGATATGGTTGTGCTGACCGTCCACGTTCAGGCCCGAGGTCGGGCCGAGGGTGGAGTCCGACGCTGGCGAGCCCGCATCGCCCAATGCGCCCGCAGTCCCCACGATGCTGACGATGGCCAGCGGACTGAAGCCCAGGTGCACCGCCAGCGGCACGAAGATCGCTGCAATGATCGGCACCGTGGAGAACGACGAACCGATGCCCATGGTCACCAGCAGGCCCACCAGCAGCATCATGAAGGCGCCCAGCGCCTTGCTGCTGCCGATCCAGCCGGCGGCGCTGTCCACCAGGCTGGCGACCTGCCCGGTGGCAGTCATCACCGCGGCGAAGCCCTGGGCGGCGATCATGATGAAGCCGATCATCGCCATCATCTTCATGCCCTCGGTGAACAGGTCGTCCGCTTCCTTCCAGCGCACCACGCCGGACAGCGAGAACACCAGGAAGCCCACCAGCGCGCCGAGGATCATCGAGTCCAGCAGCAGCTGCACGGCAAAGGCCGCCGCGACGGCAACGCCCGCCACGACCAGGCTCATCCTGCTGTAAGGGGTATCGACCCGCTCGGCCTGCTCGATGCGTTCCAGGTCGTAGTCACGTTTGCGGCGGTAGCTGAACAGCACCGCGATCAGCAGGCCGCAGACCATGCCCAGAGCCGGAATCAGCATGGCGTGAGTGACGTTGATGCCCTGCACGTCGACGCCCGCTCGGGCCACGTTGGCCAGCAGGATCTGGTTCAGGAAGATGTTGCCAAAACCCACCGGCAGGAACATGTAGGGGGTGATCAGGCCGAAGGTGATGACACAGGCGATCAGCCGGCGGTCGATCTGCAGGCGCGTCAGCACATAGAGCAGTGGCGGCACCAGCAGCGGGATGAAGGCGATGTGGATCGGCAGGATGTTCTGCGAGGAGATCGCCACCACCAGCAGCAGGCCGACCATCATCCACTTGAAGCCATTGGAGCCGTTCACCTCGTGGCGACCGAGCATCGCCAGGGCGCGATCGGCCAGCGCGTGCGCCATTCCGGAGCGCGCGATGGCCACGGCAAAGGCGCCGAGCATGGCGTAGGACAGCGCCACCGTCGCACCGGCACCCAGGCCTTCGTTGAAGGCCTTCAGCGTGCCGTCCATGCCCAGGCCGCCCAGCAAACCACCGGCCACCGCGCCGGCGATCAATGCGACCACCACATGCACGCGACACAGGCTCAGGACCAGCATCAGGCCAATGGCGATCAGCACCGCATTCATCTTCACCACTCCTCTCGCGGATCGCCGCGCCTGGGCGCGGGCAAAAGGCGCGCACTCTGCCAAACCCCTGGCGGGGTGTCAAAACCCGTGTCGAATCAAGACGTTTCCAGAGTCGCCAGGCGTGAATTTCACCGCCGCTTGCACGCTTTTTGCCTGAAAGTCGCCGCCCGTCGTCAGGGCACGCCAGAATCGCCTGTTTTCCCGCGTTTCGCCCCGTCACGGGTCAAGAAGATTCGGGAAAGGCCGATATATCAGGCATCCCAGCGCTTAGTTCAAACAAGGATTCCCCTCCATGCTGCTGCGCCGTCTCTCCATCCAGTGGAAGATCACGTTGCTTGCCGGGCTGTGTCTGCTCGGCGTCGTCTCGCTGCTCTCCGGCCTGTCCGTCTACCGCACGCAAACCAGCACCGCGCTGGTCAAGCAATCGAGCACCGAAATGCTCGATGAAGCGGCCAAGGCCCGCCTGCAATCGCGCGGCGAAGTCCAGGCCATGCGTATCCAGCGCTACATCATGGATGCCTACCAGTACGGCAAGGGCTTCTCGCGGCAGGTACTGTTCCTGCGCGACCAGGCGCAGAAGCGCTTCCTCGATGCCTATGACCTGCGCGAAGACCTGACCCGCCAGGTGAAGACCGCGCTGGAAGGCAACCCGGAACTGCTGGGCCTCTATGTCGCCTTCGAACCCGATGCGCTGGACGGCAAGGACAAGCTCTTCGCCGGCCAGGGCGAGCTGGGCAGTAACGACGCGGGCCGTTTCTCCATCTACTGGTCGCAGGCCACCCCGGGCCACCTGGAATCCGAAGCCATGGCCGAGTCGCTGCTGCAGGACACCAGCCCAGGCCCGAGCGGCAGCGCCTACAACGCCTGGTTCACCTGCCCCAAGACCACCGGCCAACCCTGCGTACTCGACCCGTACTTCGACGACGTCGGCAACAAGCGCATGCTGATGACCAGCATCGCCTTCCCGCTGGAACTGGACGGCAAGGTCATCGGCGTCATGGGCCTGGACATCAGCATGGAGAAGCTGCAGGAAATCAGCGTCGAGGGCAGCCAGGAGCTGTACGACGGCCAGGGTCGCGTCAGCATCGTCAGCGCCGCCGGCCTGCTCGCCGGGCACAGCGCGGATGCCTCCAAACTGAGCAAGAACCTCAAGGAGGTCTACCCCAACCAGGGCGCCGACCTGCTGCAGGCCATCGCCGCCAACCATGAGCAGGTATTCCGTCAGGACGATCAACTGCGCGTGGTCGAGCCGCTGCAACCGATCCCCGGCTCCAAGCCCTGGGGCGTGCTGCTGGAGGTCCCGCAAAATGTCCTGCTCGGCCCGGCCATCGAGTTGCAGAACGAACTGGACAACCAGCGCGTGCAGGGCACCGTCTCGCAACTCGGCTTCGGTTTGATCGCCATCCTGATCGGCCTGTTCGCCATGTGGCTCACCGCCCGCGGCGTGACCCGGCCGATCCTCAACGTCGCCGCCATGCTGCGCAACATTGCCAGCGGCGAAGGCGACCTGACCAAACGCCTGGACTACAGCGGCAAGGACGAGCTGGGTGAACTGGCCGGCTGGTTCAACCGCTTCCTCGACAAGCTGCAGCCGATCATCCGTGACGTGAAATCCTCGGTGCAGGACGCCCGCGCCACTGCCGACCAATCCTCGGAAATCGCCAGCCAGACCAGCGCCGGCATGCAGCAGCAGTTCCGCGAAGTCGATCAGGTCGCCACAGCCTCCCAGGAAATGAGCGCCACCGCCCATGACGTCGCCAACAGCGCCGCCATGGCCGCCGATGCCGCCCGTGGCGCCGACGGCGCGACCCGCGACGGCCTCAGCGTGATCGACAACACCACCCGCCTGATCGACGAATTGGCCAGCGACATGAGCAGCGCCATGAGCCAGGTGGAAGGGCTGGCGGCGAGCAGCGAGCAGATCGGCTCGGTGCTGGAAGTCATCCGCGGCATCGCCGAGCAGACCAACCTGCTGGCGCTCAATGCCGCCATCGAAGCGGCCCGCGCCGGTGAGGCCGGGCGCGGCTTCGCGGTGGTCGCCGACGAGGTGCGCAACCTCGCCAAGCGCACCCAGGACTCGGTGGAGGAAATCCGCCAGGTCATCGAAGGCCTGCAGAACGGTACCCGCGAGGTAGTCGGCGCCATGAACAACAGCCACCGCCAGGCGCAGGACAGCGTGAACCAGGTCGAACAGGCCGTGGCCGCGCTGAAGCGCATTGGCGACGCCGTGGGTGTGATTACCGACATGAACCTGCAGATCGCCAGCGCCGCCGAGGAACAGAGCGCGGTGGCCGAGGAGATCAACCGCAACGTGGCGGGCATCCGTGACGTCACCGAATCGCTGTCCAGCCAGGCGCAGGAATCGGCGCAGGTCAGCCAGTCGCTGAACAAGCTGGCGAACCATCAGCAGGGGTTGATGGATCAGTTCCGCGTCTGAGCCCCGCAGCAGGATCGGTCGCGGGCATGGCCCGCTCCTACAGGTGAACGCCGAGTCATACCGGACCTTGTAGGAGCGGGCCATGCCCGCGATCCGCCGGCAAGACCGGCGTCAGGTCAGACCGTGCGGCGCGGCAGCTCCACCACCACCCGCAACCCGCCCAGCTCGCTGCTTTCCAGGGTCAGGCCACCACCGCAGGCCGCCGCGATATCCCGCGCGATACCCAAGCCCAGGCCGTGCCCGGCCACCTGCTCATCCAGCCGCGTGCCACGCTCCAGCACGCTGTCACGCTGGTCCTCGGCAATGCCGGGGCCATCGTCATCAACGCTCAACCGGTAGGCATCGGCGCCCTTCTCAACCGTCAGGCGAACCTGGGCATCGGCCCATTTGCAGGCGTTATCCAGCAGGTTGCCGAGCATCTCCAGCAGGTCCTCCCGGTCATACGGCAGGCGCGTCGCGGGCGGCGCCTGCCAGTCGATGGCGAGGTGGTCGCCATGGATGAGCTTGAGCATGTCGCACAGGCTTGGCAGCTCCGCATCGCAATCGAAGTGGGCGCCGGGCAATGCCTCGCCCACCAGCCGCGCGCGTCCCAGCTCGCGGGCCAGGCGCTGCTCGATCTGCTCCAGCTGCTCCTGCAACACACGCCGTAGCTCGGGGTGCTCGCGCAGCTCCTCGCGGTCGGCCAGGCTGATCAGCACGGCCAGCGGCGTCTTCAAGGCATGGCCGAGATTGCCCAGCGCATTGCGTGAGCGGCGCAAGGTGTCCTCGGTGTGCTGCAGCAGATGGTTGGTCTGCTCCACCAGCGGCTCCAGCTCGCGCGGTACCTGGCGATCCAGCTGGCTGCGCTGACCCTCCTGCAACTGCGCGATCTGCTGGCGCACGCGCTCCAGCGGGCGCAGCGCGCGGCGCACGGCGAAGCTCTGGAACACCAGGATCAGCAGCAACGCCAGCGCGCCGGCCCCCAGGCCGATATTGCGCAGGCGGTTGAAGCTCTTGAGGACGGGTGTGTAATCCTGCGCGACGACAATGTTGAGCTTCTTGCCGTAACGCTTGTAGTCACCGCGGAAGACCAGCAGGCGCTGACCCTCCGGGCCTTTTTCCAGCTTGCTGGCCAGGCCCTTGTGCGACGGCAGCTTCAGCTCGTTGTCCCACAGCGAGCGCGAACGCCAGGTCTGGTCATCGAAGCGGATCACGAAGTAGCGCCCGGAGAACAGCCGCTCATAGGTGGCGTCGACCCGCTGTCCGTCCAGCTGCAGCCCTGCCGGGCCACGGGTGATGCCCACCAGCAGGCTTTCCGCCTCGTCCTGCAGGCCGTTCACCAGGTAACGGCGCAAACCCTGGTCGAACAACCAGAGACCCGCCTGGGCCAACGCCAGGCCGACCACCACCAGCACCACGCCAAGCCCGAGTCCGAGCCGGCGCTGGATCGACATCAACGGCCGACTCCGTTGCCGGTGAAGCGGTAGCCCTGGCCCCGGCGGGTTTCGATGATCTCGCGGCCGAGCTTGCGCCGCAGGTGGTTGATATGCACCTCGATGACGTTGGAATCGCGCTCGGTCTCGCCGTCATACAGGTGCTCGGCCAGGTGCGATTTCGATAGCAACTGGCCGGGGTGCAGCATGAAATAGCGCAACAGACGGAACTCGGCGGACGTCAGGTCGACCTCCTTGCCGCCCTGCTGCACGCACTGGCGCGACTCGTCGAGGCTCAGGCCGGCGACTTCCAGCTGGCTCTGGTTGGCCAACCCACGGGCACGACGCAGCAGTGCCTGGATGCGCAGCAACAGTTCCTCGGGATGGAACGGCTTGGTCAGGTAATCGTCGGCACCGGCCTTCAGGCCATCGATGCGCTCAGCCCAGGAGCCGCGGGCGGTGAGGATCAGCACCGGAATCGAAAGCCCCATGCCGCGCCACTCCTGCAGCACTTCCAGGCCGGGACGGCCCGGCAGGCCGAGGTCGAGGATCACCAGGTCGTAGGGCTCGCTGGCACCCTGCACGGCGGCGTCGCGGCCGTCGGCCAGCCAGTCCACCGCATAGCCCTGGCGGGTCAGGGTCGCCAGCAGCTCATCGGCCAGGGGTACGTGGTCTTCCACCAGCAGCAGGCGCATCAGTCGTCTTCCTTATCCTTGAGGATGCGGCCGTCGCGGGCATCCAGTTCCAGTTCGCGCACCACGCCTTCGGTGGTCAGCAGTTCCACCTCGTAGATGTAGGTGTCGTGCTCCTTCTCCAGCTCGGCTTCGAGCAGGCGCGAGCCGGGGTAGCGGCTCAGCGCGGCGGGGAGGATTTCCTCGAAGGGGCGGATCACCCCTTCCTTGCTCAGGCGCAGGGCTTCGTCCTGGCTCAGGTCATGGGCCTGCGCGACGCCAGCAATGGCGGCAAGCGCCAGGCCGAGCAGCGCCACGCGCGGCAGAACGGTCTTCATCAGTCATCCTGGTGATCGGTGAGGACTTCGCCGGTGACCGCATCCAGTTCGACATCCCACTTCACGCCCTGGGCGTCCTTGAGGTCGACCTTGTAGAGATAGCGGCCATGTTCCAGCTCGAGCTCGCTATCGTACACCGAACCACCGACATGCTTGGCCAGCGCAGTGCGGTTGAGCTCCTCGAAGTTGCGGATGGTGCCGGCATCGCGCAGGCGCAGCGCCTCGTCCGGGCCGATGTCGTGGGCCGTGGCAGCGCCCGCACCCAGCAGCAGGGCGGAGAGCGCGGTCAGGATCAGCAGCCATTTCATGAGCGTACCTCGTCAGAATCTTCTTATCTCCAGACTAAGGCGAAGGACTTAATTCAAGCTGAATCGGCAAGGATCATTCACCTGGTGAAGTATCCTTGCTCCCTGCGTACAGGCTCTATAATCGCGGCCTGCCAAAGCGAGGCCCGCATGACCGCCATCCAGATCAAGACCCCCGCCCTCACCCTCAAGGCCGGAAGCCGCGCGCTCCAGCGCATCCGCGAACAGGGGCTGGCCCCTGCCGATGTAGGCATCCTCCCCGGCGCCGCTGGCGGCCCGAAGGCGCTGGGCATCCAGGGCCTGGACCTCGCCCTGTTCGGTGAATGGCTGCCGCGCGCACCGCGTGAGCGCTCGCTGATCGGCGCCTCCATCGGTTCCTGGCGCTTCGCCAGCGCCTGCCTGCCCGACCCGGCCGCCGGCATCCGCCGCCTCGGCGAGCTCTACACCCAGCAACGTTTCGCCCGCAACGCGAGCATCAGCGACGTATCGAAAAGCTGCGCGAAGATGCTCGACGACCTGCTCGATGGCCACGATGCCAGCGTGCTGGACAACCCCTGGTACCGCCTCAACGTCGTGGTGGTGAAGAGCCACGGTCGCCTCGCGCAGGACGGCAAGGCCAACCTCGGCCTGGGCCTGGGCGCGGTGATCCGCGACAACCTGGTCGGCCGCCGCCACCTGCACCGGCACTTCGAGCGTCTGATCATCCACGACGCCCGCCGCGCACCACCGCTGGAGGCGCTGTCGGACTTCCCCTCGCGCTACCTGCACCTGGACCTGGCCAACCTGCGCCATGCCCTGCTCGCCTCCGGCTCCATTCCCATGGTCATGGAAGGCGTGCGCGACATCCCCGGCGCCGGCCCCGGCACCTACCGCGACGGCGGGCTGCTGGACTACCACCTGGACCTGCCCTACCAACCCGAGGGCGTGGTGCTCTACCCGCACTTCACCGACAAGGTCATCCCCGGCTGGTTCGACAAGGGCCTGCCCTGGCGCCGCGGCGACGCCGGCCGCCTGCAGGACGTGCTGCTGCTGGCGCCGTCGAAGGACTACCTGGCACTCCTGCCGCACAACAAGCTGCCGGACCGCAAGGACTTCCACCGCTACCTGGGCGACGACGCGGGCCGCGAGCGCTACTGGCGCAAGGCAATGGATGAAAGCCGGCGGATGGGTGACGAGTTCCTTGAACTGGTAGACAACGGGCGCCTCGGCGAACGGCTGCAGCCGCTGACATAATCAGCGGCTTCACGCCTACAGCAAGGAATCGCCATGCCGCACTCTCGAAAGCTTCGCTCGCTTCTGGGCGCTCTCCTGCTCATCAGCATGGGCGCGCAGGCCGCAGTCGATGCCAAGGCGCAGCGGGAAATCACCCAGTTGCTGGACTTCGTCGAGCACAGCGGCTGCCAGTTCATCCGTAACGGCAGCGAGTACCCGGCTGCCGAAGCACGCGCGCACCTGCAGAAGAAGTTGGATTACCTGGAAAACAAGAACATGGTGAGCAGCGCAGAAGACTTCATCGAGCGCGCCGCGACCAAGAGCAGCATGAGCGGCCAGCGCTATCAGGTGGATTGCCCGGCGGGCAAGCAGGACTCCAGCGCCTGGCTGAATGACGAGCTCAAGCGGCTACGCCAGCCTCAGTGAAGCTTTCCCGCAAATGCGTAGCAGCGGACTGCGTCCACGGCGGCCCCCAGGCCGCTCAGGTCCGTAGGGCGGATAACCCGGAACGGGTTATCCGCCGATGGGCCAGCGGCGGATAACGCTGGCGCGTTATCCGCCCTACGACCTGTAGGAGCGGGCCATGCCCACGAACCACCGCCGAAGACGGCGTTACCGCAACACTCCGATCAGCCCGGCTGCCCATCCAGCCGCGGCTTCCAGAACATCGGACCGTAGTGCCAGGCGAACATCAGGAACGCCACCACCCAGCACGCTGCCGCGATGCTCAGGCCTTCCAGCGGCCACCACATCACCAGCAGCACCCGCGCGACGACACCCAGGTTGAGCAGCGCGAAGGCCCAGGACATCACCTTCGGCGGTTGCAGCGGGCGACCGGTGTGGCCAAGGCTCACCCGCGCGACCATCGCCAGGATCAGCCCGCCGACGCCACCCACGGTGAGCGCGTGGATTGCCAGGCTCACGTTGAAGCTCGGCGAGAAGTTCCACAGCGCCATGCCTGCCGGGGCCAGCATCATCCACAGATAGGCCAGGTGCAGCGACCAGAGCAGCGGCACGCCCCAGTAGTCCTTGTCGTACCAGCGCCACAGACGGACCAGGTGCCCCACCGCCAGCGCGGCGAACAGCAGGCCCACCAGCGGGTGCGGCGTCAGGCCGATGCCGACTGCGCTCAGCACCGCCACCAGCATGGTGCCGCCCAGCAGCGAATTGTCCAGCCAGTTCCAGGCCGGCACCTGGGCGGTGCGGCCCAGCCCGCGCTGGGTGAAGAAGGGAATCACGCGGCCGCCGATCAGGCCCATCAGCGCCGCCACCAGCCATAGCGCACCCAGCGCGCCACCGCGCTGCCAGGCATCGTTGCCGGTCCAGACGCCGGCCATCACCAGCGCGTCGGCGAGTGTCAGCAGGCTCAGCACCGCGATGATCGGATAGTTACGCTTCTGCCGGACCTGCCACAGGCTGCGGCCGATGAAGAAGGCCAGCGCCGGCATGAACGCCAGCTCGAGCACGGTGACCAGCCACAGCGGCGCACCCACGAGCCAGCCAACCCGCGCCGCGAGCCAGACCAGCGACAACACCATCAGCGGCTTGCCGCTGACACCGGGGCGGCCGGTCCAGGTCTGCACCGCGGTCAGCAGGAAGCCGGCGATGATCGCCGCCGCGAAGCCGAAGAGCATTTCATGACGGTGCCAGGCCAGCCAGCCGCCCAGCGGTTGCCAGGCCGGCAGCACACCGAGCAGTACCGCCGCCCAGGCCGCGATGGCGATCAGCGCGAACACCGCGCCACCGAGGAAGAACGGGCGGAAGCCCAGGCGCCACAGGGGCGGTATGGTCAACAGCGCTTTTCGATCAACCAGTAACACAGCAAGCCTCCCAGCCTTCCTTGCGCATCTGATGTTGGGCTACCAGCCGCAGCACATAGCCCAGCTTCAATAGTGTCGGGCCGAGGATGGTGAAGGCATGCGCTGCGACAATGCTTTGCAGGTTCAGATGGCTATCGACGAAATAGGCTCCCACGATTCCCAGCAGCAGTAATACGAGCCCGCCGGTCAGCAGCGACCAGGACATCGACAGATTGCGTTGCGGGCAGGCGAACAGACTTTCCATCACACACCTCCTCGGGTTGCGCCGGCCCGCCATCGGGCCGGCGCTCAGGTTCAGGCCTCCAGCGCGCTGGCCGGGCCGAAGAACTCGTAGTGGGACTGTTGCTCGGGCACGCCGATATCACGCAGGTGGCGCTTCACCTGGGCCATGAATGGCTTGGGACCGAGGAAGTAGGCGTCCAGGTCGCGGTCTTCCGGCAGCCAGTCCGCCAGCAGCTCGCGGCTGAGGAAGCCTTCGACGTGGGACGCGTCCTGCGCGCGCGGCTCGCTGTAGCAGAAGTAATGCTTGAGCTGCGGATGCTCGTCGGATTGCGCCTCGACCCATTCGCGGAACGCATGCACGCCACCGTGGCGGGCGCAGTGGATGAAGTGCACTTCACGCCCGGACTCCAGCGCCGGCTTGAGCATCGCCAGCGCCGGGGTGATGCCCACGCCGGCGGTGATCAGGGCCAGCGGCTTGTCGCCACCGCGCAGGACGAAATCGCCCGCCGGCGGGAACAGGTCCAGCTCGTCGCCCACGCTCAGGCGATCGTGCAGGTAGTTGGACGCCTTGCCTTCGGGTTCACGCTTCACGCTGATGCGGTACTCACGGCCGTTCGGCGCGTCGGACAGCGAGTAGGTGCGACGCACTTCCTCGCCATCGATCTCCAGGGACAGGCCGATGTACTGGCCGGGCTGGAAGTCCAGCAGCGGCTCGCCATCCAGCGCCTGGAAGTAGAAGGAGGTGATTTCCTCGCTCTCGGCTTCCTTGCGGGCAATACGGAAGCGCCGCGCGCCACGCCAGCCGCCATGTTGCTCGGCGTTCTGCTGGTACACCGACTCTTCGGCGCCGATCAGGATGTCGGCCAGCTGGCCGTAGGCGGCGGCCCAGGCGTCGATCACGGCCTGGGTGGCGATCTCCTCGCCCAGCACTTCGCGGATCGCCCGCAGCAGGCAGCTGCCAACGATCGGGTAATGTTCCGGCTGGATCTGCAGGGCAACGTGCTTGTTGACGATCTTCGCCACCAGCGGGCCGAGCTGCTCCAGCTCATCGATGTGGCGGGCGTACATCAGCACGCCGTTAGCCAGCGCACGGGGCTGGTCGCCGGAAGCCTGGTGCGCCTGGTTGAACAGCGGACGAACTTCCGGGTACTCGCTGAGCATCATCTTGTAGAAGTGCTGGGTCAGGGTCTCTCCGCCGGTCTCCAGCAGCGGGACAGTGGCCTTGACCAGGGTACGGTGTTCGTTGGACAGCATGTGGATCTCCTCGGGTTGGCCAGGCAATGAGTGGGTGCGCCTGAGCTTTCTGACTGAGGTATTTCAGGAAGCGTGCCAATCCCGCAGGCCTCTGTTTCCGGGACTTTCGCCTGAAAATGAGTCATAATGACCACGCAAACACCAGGTCAAAACGACTCCAAAGAGGTCAATATGACTCGCAACCCTCTTCTGGCCACCCTGCTTCCACTGGTTGCCGACCTGTCCCGCGAGCTGCCGGAAAGCGAACGCTATCGCCGCCTGCTGGAAGCCCTGCGCGGTCTGCTGCCGTGCGATGCCACCGCCCTGCTGCGCCTGGAAGGCGACCAACTGGTGCCGCTGGCCGTCGATGGCCTGAGCCAGGACACCCTCGGTCGCCGCTTCAAGATCAGCGAGCATCCGCGCCTGCGCGCCCTCATCGAGCACCCCGGCCCGACCCATTTCGCCGCCGACTGCGGCCTGCCGGACCCCTATGACGGGCTGGTGGAGGGCTTGCACGGCCACCTGGAAGTCCACGACTGCCTCGGCTGCCCGCTGCTGGTGGACGAGCAGCCCTGGGGCCTGCTGACCCTGGATGCACTGGACCCCGAGCGCTTCTCCACCGGCGACCTGGACAACCTGGAAGCCTTCGCCAGCCTCGCCTCCGCCACGGTGAAGGCCAACCAGCGCATGACCGACCTGGTCCAGCGCGCCGAGCACGAGCAGCAGCGCGCCGACGCCTACCAGCGCGCCTCCGGCGACCAGCCCAGGGAGCTGATCGGCCAGAGCAAGTCGCACCAGGCGCTGATGAATGAAATCCAGGTGGTGGCCGGCAGCGACCTGAGCGTGCTGATCACCGGCGAAACCGGCGTCGGCAAGGAACTGGTCGCGCAGTCGATCCACGCCAATTCGCTGCGCCGCACCGAGCCGCTGATCAGCCTGAACTGCGCGGCGCTGCCGGAAACCCTGGTGGAAAGCGAACTCTTCGGCCACGTCCGGGGCGCCTTCTCCGGCGCCGTGGGCGAGCGTCGCGGCAAGTTCGAACTGGCCGACGGCGGCACCCTGTTCCTCGACGAAGTGGGCGAGCTGCCGCTGGCGATCCAGGCCAAGCTGCTGCGCGTGCTGCAGAGCGGCCAGTTGCAGCGCCTGGGCTCGGACCGCGAACACCATGTGGACGTGCGCCTGATCGCCGCCACCAACCGTGACCTCGCCGAGGAGGTCCGCGCTGGCCGTTTCCGCGCCGACCTCTACCACCGCCTGAGCGTCTATCCGCTGCGCGTTCCGCCCCTGCGCGAGCGCGGCAACGACGTGTTGCTGCTGGCCGGCTACTTCCTCGAACAGAACCGCCCGCGCCTGGGCCTGCGCAGCCTGCGCCTGACCCGCGAAGCCCAGGCCGCGCTGGTCGATTACGCCTGGCCGGGCAACGTGCGCGAGCTGGAACACCTGATCGGCCGCGCCTCGCTCAAGGCCCTGGCGAACCACTCGCAGCGCTCGCGCATCCTCAGCCTGGGTGTCGACGACCTCACTCTGAACGCCCTGCACAAAGGTGCATCTGAGGCTAGTGCGAGCAAAGGCGACAATGCCATCGGCGAGGAGCTGGCAGGCGAGCTTCGCCCGGCAGTGGACGCCCTCCAGCGCCGGATGATCAGCCAGAGCCTGGAACGCCACGAAGGCAACTGGGCAGCCGTGGCGCGCGAGATGGGGCTGGACCGCGCCAACCTCAATCGCCTGGCGAAACGCCTGGCGATCAAGTGAGCCGCTGGCCGGATCGGCCGGCCCGGAGGGTGCGATGGTGATAGACTGTGCGCCCATTTTCCGGCCGGCCCGTTCCAGGGCCGGCGATCGTCACAGAGCACGCTACTTTGGAACTGTTCAAGGAATTCACCTTCGAGTCCGCCCACCGCCTGCCCCATGTTCCCGCCGGGCACCAGTGCGGACGTCTGCATGGCCACTCCTTCCGGGCCGCCATCTACATCGAGGGCGAGGTCGATCCGCATACCGGCTGGATTCGTGATTTCGCCGAGATCAAGCAGATCTTCAAGCCGATCTACGACCAACTCGACCACAACTACCTGAACGACATCCCCGGCCTGGAAAACCCCACCAGCGAAAACCTCTGCCGCTGGATCTGGCAACAGCTCAAGCCGCTGCTGCCGGAGCTGTCCAAGGTGCGCGTGCACGAGACCTGCACCAGCGGTTGCGAATACCGCGGCGACTGATGCGCCCCACGCCATGAAAAAGGGCCGGCCATTGCCGGCCTTTTTCATTTCGGCGCGCCAGGCCTCAGAACAACCCCATCTGGCGGTCGACCAGCGCGCTGAAGTCATCGTCCACGAAGGGCAGGATGGCGTCGGCGATGGGCTGCAGTTGCCGGCTGACGTAGTGGTCGTAATCGATCGGCGAGCTGAGCGTTTCCAGCGGCTCCGGGCCGTTGACCGTGATCACGTAGCTGATCCAGCCACCGCGCTGGTATTGGCGCGGGCGGCCCTGGCGCTCGTTGTAGTCGTCGGCGATACGCGCGGCGCGCACGTGGGGCGGCACGTTGCGTTCGTAGTCGCCGAGCTGGCGACGCAGGCGCTTGCGGAAGATCAGCAGGTCATCCTGCTCGCCCGCCAGCGTGCGGTTCACGTAGTCGCGGACGTAGTCCCGGTATGGCTGGCGCTGGAAGATGCGCAGGTACAGCTCCTGCTGAAACTGCTGGGCCAGTGGCGACCAGTCGGTGCGCACCGTTTCCAGGCCCTTGAAGACCATCTCGTCGCTGCCGTCATCACGTCGCACCAGGCCCGCGTAGCGCTTCTTGCTGCCCTCTTCGGCGCCACGGATGGTCGGCATCAGGAAGCGCCGGAAGTGCCGTTCGAACTGGATTTCCAGCGCGCTCTCCAGCCCGTACTCCTCGCGCAGGTGGTCACCCCACCACTGGTTGACGTGACGCACCAGCGCGTGGCCGATCTCGGCGGCGGCTTCCTCGTCGTGGGCGCGACCCAGCCAGACGAAGGTGGAGTCGGTGTCGCCATAGATCACCCGGTGCCCCTGCCCTTCGATCAGCTCGCGGGTGCGCCGCATGATCTCGTGGCCGCGCATGGTGATGGACGAGGCCAGGCGCGAGTCGAAGAAACGGCAACCGCTGGAGCCAAGCACGCCGTAGAAGGCGTTCATGATGATTTTCAATGCCTGGGACAGCGGCGCATTGCCGTCGCGCTTGGCGGCGTCGCGACCCTGCCAGACGCGCTCGACAATGGCCGGCAGGCAGTGCTGCGTGCGCGAGAAACGCCCGCCACGGAAGCCGGGAATCGACGCCTCGTCCGAAGGGTCGCTCAGGCCCTCCACCAACCCCACCGGGTCGATCAGGAAGGTACGGATGATCGACGGGTACAGGCTCTTGTAGTCCAGCACCAGCACCGACTCGTAGAGCCCCGGGCGCGAATCCATGACGAAGCCGCCGGGGCTGGCTTCCGGTGCCTTGCCACCGAGGTTCGGCGCCACGTAGCCCAGCCGGTGCATCGGCGGCAGGTACAGGTGGGTGAAGGCCGCCACCGAGCCGCCGCTGCGGTCCGCTGGCAGCCCGGTGACGCTGGCGCGTTCGAGCAGGAAGTCGAGGATGCGGGTCTTGTCGAAGATGCGCGTGACCAGCTCGCAGTCCTTGAGGTTGTATTTCGCTAGAGCCGGCTTGTCCTCGGCGAAGCGGCGGTCGATCTCGGCCATGCGGTCGTAGGGGTTGTCGATGGACTTGCCCTCGCCCAACAGCTGCTGCGAGACGCTCTCCAGGCTGAACGACGGGAAGCTCCAGAACGCCGAACGCAGCGCCTCGATGCCGTCGATGATCAGCCGCCCCGCCGCCGCGGCGAAGTAGTGGTTGCTCGAGGCGTGCTGCCGCCAGCCCATCTCGTCGCCACCGCGCCCCAGGCGCAGGGGAATCTCCAGGCGCTTGGCGTGCTCCTGCAGCACGCGCAGATCGAACTGCACCAGGTTCCAGCCGATGATCGCATCGGGGTCGTGCTCCGCCAGCCACTGGTTCAGGCGCTCCAGCAGCTGCGCGCGGCTGTCGCAGTACTCCAGCTCGAAATCGCGCTCGCCATCGACACCGTTGGCCGGGCCGAGCATGTACACCTGGCGCTGGCCGCAGCCTTCCACGGCGATGGAATAGAGGTCGCCACGGATGTTGGTTTCGATGTCCAGCGAGGCCAGCTTCAGCTTTGGCCGGTACTCCGGCGCCGGCCGCAGTTGGGCGGTGACGGCGCTGCCGCCCTCGCCCGGCTCGCCGCTGAAGGTGACCGGGGCGGTGATGAAGCGCTCCATCAGGTAGCGCTCGGGTGGGCGGATGTCCGCTTCGAACACCTCGACGCCAGCCTCGCGCAGACGCTTTTCCAGGTTCATCAGCTGGCGATGCTGCTGGCAGTAAAGGCCCAGCACCGGGCGTTGCTGGAAGTCGCGCAGACCCAGCGGGCGCAGTTCGGCGCCGCGCTCGCCGGCCAGCAACTTCTCGGCTCGGGCGCGCTGTTCGGCCGGCACGAAGGCTACCGACGTCTGCGGCGGCAGCAGCACGTGCCGGGGCCCGTCATCGGTGGCCAGCCAGAAACCCACCTCGGTGCCCTCGGGCGTATCCCGCCAATGTCGCGTCAGGACGAAACCCTGCCTTGCCTCCACGCTCTAACCACCCGTCAGTCGATTCATGCCGACATTCTACCGGTCCGCCTGAGGATTCGTTGCAAGGCATGTAAATCCGACCGATGCGTTTGACGCACGCCCCGCGTCTGCCCAAGCTAGCGGGCTTTCGTTTGCCTGCCAGGACTCGCCCGTGACCGATTCGTCCCGCCACTGGACCCGCCCTCTCCTCGCCACCCTGTGTTTTGCCACCCTGCTTTCCGGCTGCGGCCTGTTCGGCGAAAAGCCCGAAGAAGCCCAGGCGCCCACCTATTCCAAGGCCGACTGGTCGGACCTGCCGCAGACCGCCGACACCGACGTGCTGCAAGGTTTCAGCGCCTGGCGCTCGGCCTGCGCGGTGCGCCTGAAGAAGGATGACATCTGGGCCGCGACCTGCGCCGACGCCGCCAGCGTGCCGGCCTCCGCCCCGGCGATCCGCCAGTTCATGCAGGCGCACCTGCAGCCCTACCAGCTTCGTTCCGGCGAAGGCAGCAAGAATGGCCTGATCACCGGCTACTACGAGCCCGTCTACCGCGGCAGCCAGCAGCGCGACGCCAAGCACACCGTACCGGTCTACGGCGTACCGAAGGACCTGATCACCGTGGCGCTGGACAGCGTCTACCCGGAACTCAAGGGCAAGCGCCTGCGCGGCAAACTCGAAGGCAACACCCTGGTGCCCTACGCCGACGCCGCCGGCATCCGCCGCGATGGCGTCAATGCTCCCGTGCTCGCCTGGCTGCCCGACCCGATGGACCTGCAGTTCCTGCAGATCCAGGGCTCCGGCCGCGTGGAGCTCGCCTCCGGACGCCAGCTGCGCCTGGGCTATGCGGACCAGAACGGTCGACCGTACAAGCCGGTGGGCCGCTGGCTGGTGGAACAGGGGGAGCTGAGCAAGGAAGAGGTCAGCATGGCGCGCATCCGCGACTGGGCTCGCGCGCACCCGCAGCGCGTCGACGAGCTGCTGGCCAGCAACCCCAGCTACGTGTTCTTCAGCCAGCGCCCGGACAGTAACGAGGGCCCGCGCGGCTCGCTGAACGTGCCGCTGACGCCCGGCTACAGCGTGGCCATCGACCGCAAGGTCATCCCGCTGGGCAGCCTGATGTGGCTTTCCACCACTCGCCCGGACGGCGCGCCAGTCGTGCGCCCGGTAGCTGCCCAGGACACCGGCGGCGCCATCGTCGGCGAAGTGCGCGCGGACCTGTTCTGGGGCACTGGCGACGCTGCCGGCGAGCTGGCCGGGCACATGAAGCAGGACGGCCAGCTGTGGCTGCTGTGGCCCAAGGACAAGGCGCTGCCGGGAGCCTGAATCGAATTGCACATGAAGGTATCGGACAATTCATTCAGAGGTAATTCCTACTCGTCCTACAGAGCTCTCTGAATCACCGGCAGCACCGCACACCGGACAATGGCCGGCGAATCCAGGCACTCCCTGGTTTCGCCGACTCTCTATCCGAACGCAGTGACCGCCATGAAGAAAAGCCAGCCTCCCCTCCGCTCGCAGCGCCAGCACCGTGGCTGGCGTCTGGACTACGACGTGCTCTGCTGGATCGGCGCCATCGCCCTGATCCTGCTGTTCTTCGGCGTCGATCAGTTCTTCGTGTCGAAGCTGCCGAGCACCGGTGTCATCGAGCACCAGCGCAGCGTTCCCCGGCGCCTGGACCTGCCCGCTGCCCAGGCGCTGGCAACGGTGAACCATAACCGCCAGTAAGCGCTTCAGTTGCCCTGGCGGAACTGCCCCGGCGTCATCCCGCTCCAGCGTCGGAAGGCCTTGGCGAAGGCGCTCTCGTCGGAGAAACCCAGGCGCTCGGCCACCTCGCCCAGCCGCGACGAATCGCGCAGCAGCTGCTCGGCCATGGTGTACAACACCTGCTCGCGCAGCAGCTTGAAGCTGGTGCCCTCGTCGGCCAGCTTGCGATTGAGATGACGGCCACTGAGTTCCAGCTGATCGGCCACCTTCTCCTTGCCCCAGCGCGGGTTCTGCCGCAGCAGTTGCTGCACGCGCGCGGCGAGGCTCTGCGCGCCCAGGCGCTCCAGCTGCGCATCGGCCAGCGCACGCAGGTGCTCGCGCATCAGCGCATTGGCCTGGATCAGCGGCACGTCGAGATCGGCCAGGGCGAAGCTCAGCGCGTTCTCGGTGCAGGAAAAATCCACCGGGCACTCCAGCAACCCGACGTAACGTGAAGGCTCGCCCCGTGCGGCATGGCTCAAAGCCAGGCGCTGCGGCCTGACGCGGTCGCCAGTGATCCAGCGCGTCAGGTGCACCAGGCTGGCCAATGCGGCCTCCACCCGCTCCTCGCGGCGTACGCTGTAGCTGGGGCGATAGACCAGCCGCACCTGCGTAGCGTCCTGCTCACTCTGGAACTCGCTGCCCTCGGCAATGATCGGGTAGTACTCGAGCAAGGCGTCCAGCGCCTCGCCGTAATGCTCGCAGCTCATCAGCAGTGCGCCGACCATGTCCAGGTGCCCGACCTGCAGGGCGCTGCCCAGGTGCAGGCCCAGCAGCGGGTCGCCGGAGGCGGCGCAGAGGGCTTCCCAGAAGGCGTCCTGGCGCTGCAGGGGGATGCGCGGTTCGAGGCTGGCGGCCTGCAGATCGGCAGGCACCGGCAGCCCCAGGCGCTGGGCGGCCTGCAGGATGCCCTGGGCGTAATGGACGGTAATGGTGTGCGGCATGGTCCCGAATTAACCGGCGAAGGTCCCGATTGAGCCGTTACCGGGCGGTAACGCTCCCCTATGCTTGCCAATTACAACGATAAATACAAACAAGAGTCGCCTTGCATGCTGATTGAAACCGGAGCCGCGCCCTTGCCGCCGGCTACTGCCCGTTCGCCATTCCCCGCCCTCCTGCTGCGGGAGAACGGCGATGCCTGAAGTCCATCTCGAATTCTCCGGCGGTTCGATGATCGCGCTGAACGCCATCATCGCCCTGATGATGTTCGGTGTATCGCTGGAACTGCGCCGCGACGACTTCGCCCGCATCCTGCGCCAGCCCAAGGCGCCGGTGATCGGCATGCTCGTGCAGTTCCTGCTGCTGCCCGCCGCCACCTGCCTGCTGACCATCGCCCTGCCGATCGACCCGGAACTGGCGCTGGGGATGATCCTGGTCGCCACCTGCCCCAGCGGCACCTTCTCCAACATCATGACCTGGATGGCCCGCGGCAACGTCGCGGTGTCGGCCAGCGTCACTGCCGTATCGGGGCTGAGCGCGGGCATCTTCACGCCGCTGAACTTCGCCCTCTACGCGGGGCTGAACCCAGCGACCCGCGACCGCCTCACGCAGATCCACATCGACCCGCTGGAACTGGTGGGCGTCGTGGTGCTGGTGCTGATCCTGCCGATGCTGCTGGGCATGGCCCTGGGCCGGCACAAACCGCAGCTCGCACAGCGCCTGGAGAAGCCGCTGCGGCAGTTGTCGCTCCTGGTGATGCTCGGCTTCGTCGGCATGGCCTTCGCCAAGAACTTCCAGCAGTTCATGGGCTACTTCCACCTGTTCTTCTGGCTGGTGCTGCTACTCAACGGCACTGCATTGCTGCTGGGCTACACCTGCGCGCGGCTGTGGAAGCTGCCGGACGCCGACGTGCGTGCGGTGACCCTGGAAAGCGGCATCCACAACTCCGCGCTGGGCATGGCGCTGATCCTCACCTTCTTCCCGCAGGCCGGCGGCATGCTGCTGATCGCGGCGTTCTGGGGCTGCTGGCAGCTGTTCTCCGGGCTGGTACTGGCGCAACTCTGGGCGCGCCGCGAACCCCGCGCCGCCGCGGTGACGGCGTCATGAATGCGCCCGCCCTCGCCCTCGGCGGTTTCATCCTGCTGGCCTACACCCTGGAAGCCATCACCGGCTTCGGCAGCGTGGTGATCGCCCTGTCCCTCGGCGCGCTGCTGATGCCCATCGAGACACTGCTGCCGATCCTGGTGCCGCTGAACATCGGCATGACCGGCTACCTGTGCTGGCGCCACCGCCGCCTGATCGACACGCGCCTGCTGCTGCGCACCGTGCTGCCGGGGATGCTCATCGGCATGCTGATCGGCTACCTGCTGTTGCCGCACCTGGACCCGCAACCGCTCAAGCGCGGCCTTGGCGTGCTGATCCTCTGGTTCGCCGGCCGTGAGTTGTGGCGCCTGCGCGCCAGTGCCCCGGAGCGCGGCAGAACGCCCAACTGGGTGGTGCGCCTGGCCACCGGCGCCGCCGGGGTCTGCCACGGCCTGTTCGCTTCCGGCGGGCCACTGCTGGTCTACGCGCTCTCAACCCGCCCGCTGGACAAGACCCGCCTGCGCGCCACCCTGGTCTGCGTCTGGTTCACCCTCAACGGCCTGCTGACCCTTGCCTTCCTCCTCGACGGTCGTCTACGCCCGGCGCTGCCCCAGGTACTCGCCTACGCGCCCCTGCTGCTGCTCGGCGTATGGCTGGGCGAACGCCTGCACCACCGCTTCGAGGAACACCACTTCCGCCTCGCCATCCACTGCCTGCTGCTGGTCAGCGGCGTCCTGCTGCTGTCGCCCTGGAGCCTCCTGTGAGCTACGACATCATCATCAAGAACGGCCTGTACTTCGACGGCAGCGATGCCCCCGGCAGCCTGCGCCACGTCGGCATCAAGGATGGCCGCATCGACACCCTGAGCGTCAGTCCGCTGGACGAAAGCGGCTGCACGCAGATCATCGACGCCGCCGGCAAGTGGGTCACTCCCGGCTTCCTGGAAATCCACTCGCACTACGATGCCGAAGCCATCGCGGCGCCGGCACTGAAGGAGTCGGTGCGCCATGGCGTGACCACCGTGTCGGTGGGCTCCTGCTCCATCAGCATGGTGCTGGGCGAGGCCGAGGACTGTTCGGACCTGTTCACCCGTGTCGAAGCCGTGCCACGCGAGCAGGTGCTGCCGATCCTGCGTGACAAGCGCACCTGGAAGGACGCCAAAGGCTACCGCGCCTTCTACGACCAGCAGCCGCTGGGGCCCAACCTCTGCTCCTTCCTCGGCCACTCGGAGCTGCGCGTCACGGTAATGGGCCTGGAGCGCGCCATCAGCGGTGCCAAGCCTACCGAAGCGGAGCTTTCGCGCATGGAGGAACTGCTGGAACAGGCGCTGGATGCCGGCTGCTTCGGTCTCTCGGTGATGACCACGCGGCTCGACAAAATGGACGGCGACCGTGCCTGGTCCAGCCCGCTGCCCTCCACCTTTGCCAGCTGGAAGGAATTCTCCCGCCTGTTCGCGGTGTTGCGCCGGCGCAACGCGCTGATGCAGGGCGCACCCAACGCGGTCACCAAGATCAACGTGTTCGCCTTCCTCTACCAGGCTCACGGCTGGTTCCGCCGCCCGCTCAAGTGCTCGATGCTCACTGCGCTGGACTTGAAATCCCAGCCCTTCATGCACCGCATCACCCGCGCCTCCGGTTGGGTCGCCAACCGCCTGCTGCGCGGCCGCTACCGCTGGCAGACCCTGCCCGCGCCCTTCGTGGTACGCATCGAGGGGCTGAACATGAACGGCTTCGAGGAGTTCGGCGCCGGCGAGGTGCTGCGCGACATCAAGGACCCGGAAGAGCTCTACACGCGCATCCAGGACCCGGCCTTCCGCGAACGCTTCAAGAAAGACATCAAGGCCACCCTCAGCCTCGGCCTGTGGCACCGCAACCTGTCCGACTGCTGGGTGCGCGAATGCCCGGATGCCTCAATGGTCGGGCGCAACTTCGAGGACATCGGCCGCGAGCGCGGTCTGGACCCGGTGGACGCCTTCTTCGAGCTGGCCGGCCAGTACCGCAACGAGCTCAAGTGGACCACCTGCTACGGCAACCACCGCCCGGACATCATGGGCAAGCTGCTGGCCAGCCCCTGGACCCAGCCGGGCTTCGCCGACTCCGGCGCGCACCTGGCTTCCCACGCGCAGTACAACTTCCCGCTGCGCATGCTCAAGTACGTGCGCGATGCCGAACTGGCCGGACAGAGCTTCATGGACACCGGCCGCGCCATCCACCGCCTGACCGGCGAGCTGGCGGACTTCGCCGGGATCGACGCCGGCTACATCCGCGTCGGCGACCGCGCCGATCTGGTGGTGGTCAACCCGGCCGGCCTGACCGATGAGCTGGATGACGTCTGCGAAGCGCCCATGGAGATCATCGGCCTGACGCGGCTGGTGAAGCGCAACGACGATGCGGTGGACGCCACGCTGATCAACGGGCGCGTGGCCTATCGGCGCGAGAGCGGCTTCCCGGAGGCACTGGGCAAGGAGCGTGGGTTCGGGCGCTTCCTGCCGGGGCGCGATGTGCTGAGCCGCCCGCAGGAAGTGCCGGCCGGGGAACCGGCCTTCGGCCGGTAGTTGCGGCGCACTCGATGGGCGCTGACGATGCCGGCGATCCGCAAGCAGGGCTTACGGCGCCGACGCTTGCCGCGATACCGTGCGGCTGGCCGAGATTGACGCCCTGCCGCGCACTCACTAGAGTGCGCGGTTTCCTACATCCCCCGTAATACCTGCACCATGACCCCGTTCTACCGCTTCGCCGACCCGAGCCTCGCCCTGCTGCGAGAGCCTCCGCGCGTACGCAAGATTGATACGGTGCTGCGCCGTCGCCGCAGCGTGCTGTTCGCCTTCACCTTCTCTCCGCCCGCCGGCTGCTGAGCCGGAAGCCGCGCGTTCGCGCCGGCATTTCCGCATTCCGATTCCGCCCTCCGGTAAGCGCCGGCGGGCTCGTTCGCATGTGTTCGCCCTACGGCCTGAGCGCCGGGGCAAGAGAAGGTTTCCATGAATACCCCAAGCCCCCTCAACAAACCGCTTCTCGCGGTGCTGCTGTTCGCCGTCTCCATCGTCGGCCTGAGCCTGGGCGCGACTTTGCCGCTGGTAGCGCTGCGCCTGCTGGACAACGGCGCCAGCGCGCTGCAGATCGGCGTCCTGTCGGCGGTGCCAGCGGCCGGCATGATCCTCGCCGCCACCCTGGTGGACCGCGCCTGCCAGCTGATGAGCCGGCGCCGCCTGTACCTGCTGTGCTTCGTGCTGTGTACCGCGAGCACCGCAGCCATCGAATTCAGCAGCCACTCCCTCTGGCTGCTGGCGGCGGCACGCCTGGCACTGGGCGTCGGCATGGGCATCGCGATCATCCTCGGCGAAGCCTGGGTCAACGAGCTGTGCGGCGAGAAGAACCGCGGCACCATCGTGGCCCTCTATGCCACCAGCTTCACCGCCTTCCAGCTGCTCGGCCCGACACTGGTGGCGCTGCTCGGCGCGCAGACGCCCTGGGTGGTGCTGCTGGTCAGCGCAGGGCACCTGATCGCCCTGGCCACCGTGGCCTTCGCCATGCCCGAGGAAGGCATTCACGAACATGTCGAGGAGCCGCGCAGCTTCTCCCTGGCCGGTTTCCTGCGGGTGGCTCCTGCGCTGTGCATGGGCGTGCTGTTCTTCTCTTTCTTCGACAGCGTGGTGCTCTCGCTCTTCCCCGTTTACGCCTCCAGTCACGGCTACGCGGTGGGCATCGCTGCGTTCATGGCGACGGTGATCCTGCTCGGCGACATGCTCTGCCAGCTGCCGCTGGGCTGGCTGTCCGACCGCCTCGACCGGCCCACCCTGCACCTTGCCTGCGGCGTCGCGGCAATGTTGATCGGCCTCGCCCTGCCCTGGCTGATCAGCCAGCCGGCGCTGCTGTGGCCGGCGCTGATGCTACTGGGCGCAGTGGCCGGTGGCGTCTACACCCTGGCACTGGTGCTGATCGGCCAGCGCTTCCGCGGCCGAGACCTGGTCACCGCCAACGCCGCTGCCGGCATGCTGTGGGGCGTCGGCAGCCTGCTCGGGCCGCTGCTCAGCGGCAGCCTGATGGACCTCGGCCCGCAAGGCGTGCCGGTCGCACTGGCGCTCGCCGCCGGGCTGTTCGTGGCCACGGCTGCCGCCTCACTGCGGCGCACCGCCCTGCGCACCGCCTGATGCCTCAATAGAAGGCAAGGCGCATCGACTTGGTGCCGGCCATGGCCCGGCCGGCACCCGCCCTGCACCGGGGATTTCCGCTAAGCGATTGAAATCCCCGGCGGTTTTGGGGGTTTCGGAAAAGCTGGCATTTCAATTGCTCTGTCCCCTGCAACGGGATGCATCACCCACGGCAAGGTAGCCACCGGGTGGGCGAACGCTGCAAGGCACACTGGAGTTGCACCACAGGCGAACTAGGGTTCCGGTCTTTCGCAAGAAAGGCGTCTGGTCCGAGAGTTTTCCGGCCCTAGGGACAGGGCTACACGGCGGGAGAAAAGCCCGGGAGACGTGATGTCATCCCGTGCCGATTTCCAACCGTTAGGAGCAATGCCATGACCATGCCGCTTTCCCTGCGTTCCCTGCGCAAGACCCTGCTCGGTGCCTGTCTGCTTGCTGCCGCCGGGGTCGTGCCGCTGACGCTCCAGGCCGCCGAGAAGCTCAAGATCGGCACCGTCGTCTGGGCCGGCTACGCGCCCTTCTACGTCGCCGACAAGCTCGACCTCTACAAGCCCCACGGGCTGAAGGTGGAGCTGCAGTTCTTCAACGATCCGGCGCTGATCCCCACCGCCATGACCGGCGGCGCCCTCGACGGCGGCATGCTCACCTACGACCAGGTGGTCGGCGGTGTCGCCAAGGGGCAGCCGTACCGCGTGGTGATGCCCATCGATTTCTCCAACGGCGGGGACGCCATCGTCGCCGACAAGTCGATCAAGTCGGTCGCCGATTTCAAGGGCAGGAAGATCGGCTTCAACCCGCTCTCGCCATCCGATTTCCTGCTCGCCTACGCGCTCAAGAGCCACGGCCTGAGCGACAAGGACATCAACCCGGTGAACATGACGCCCGAAGGCATCCCCGGCGCCATGGCCTCCGGCAGCCTGCCGGTGGGCGTGACGTACGAGCCCAACGTCTCGCAGATCCTCGGCATGCCCGGCGACAAGTTCCACGTCGTGTATTCCTCCAAGGACGCGCCGGGGCTGATCACCGACGTGCTGGTGTTCAACCAGGAGGTCATCGGCAAACGCCAGAAGGCGATCAGCGCGATGATCCAGGGTTACGTCGACGGTCTGGCCTACATGAAGGCGCACCCGGACGAGTCCGCCGAGATCATCGGCAAGGTGCTGGGCGTCAGCGCCGCCGAGGCCAAGGAGCAGATGGCCGGGGTCTACAACATCCCGCTGGCGGAAATGAACAGGAACTTCGAGAAATCCGACGCTACCAGCTCCTTCTTCGGCAGCGGCGCGGTGATCGCCCAGTTGCTCAAGGACAACAGTCAGATTCCGGCGATACCCGACTTCGCCCAGACCTTCGACGCGCAGTTCGTCCAGGCCCTCGCCCAGTAAGGCACCCACCCACCGTTCCCGCCGGGAGGGCGGGAACGCCTACGGAGGTTCTTCATGTCCGCGTCCCTGTACCGCTACGCCGATGGCCGACTGCCCAACAGCCTGGCCCTGGCCTACGCCTTCGGTGGCTACGCCGCCGGCTTCGCCCTGCTGTTCGCCGACAACTGGCTGCTCAATGCCGCCGGCACCCTGCTGCTGGGCCACGCGATGATAGTCGCGGCCTACCTGATCCATGAGTTCGCCCACGGCACCATCTTCGCCAAGCCGGCGCACAACACCTGGGCCGGCGAGGCCTGCAGCTGGCTCTGCGGCAGCTGCTACGCGGGCTTTCAGGACCTGCGCCGCAAGCACATGCGCCACCACGTCGACCGCGCCGACGTGATCACCTTCGACACCAAGGCCTTCCTCGCACGCAGCCCTCGCTGGGTGCGCGCCGTGGTGCTGGCCGCCGAGTGGGCCTACGTACCGGCGGTGGAGCTGATCATGCATTACTACGTGATCCTCCTGCCCTTCATCACCGACAACCCGCGCCACCGCGCCAACCGCCGCCGTGTGGCGCTGACCCTGCTGGTGCGCGGCGCGTTGTTCGGCGTGGTCGCCGCCGTGTCGTTCAAGGCGCTGCTGCTCTACTTCGTCGCCTGGACGCTGATGATCATCGTGCTGCGCTTCACCGACGCCTACCAGCACACCTACGACGCCTTCGCGGTGCTGGAGGACGGCGGCAAGATTCCCGACGACAAGTCCCGCGACCGCACCTACGAGCAGATGAACACCTTCTCCAACGTGGTCTCGGTGCGCTGGCCGGTGCTCGACCTGCTGCTGCTCAACTTCGCCTACCACAACGCCCACCACGAGAAACCCGTGGCGCCCTGGTACCGCCTGCGCAAGCTGCACCACGAACTGTACGGCGACGGCTACGCCCAGGTGCTGCCGATGCACCTGCTGTTCAAGGGCTTCCACCAGCACCGCCTGCGCCGCGTGGTGGACGACAACTACGGCGAGGTCGCGCCCGCGGGCAACGACCGCGCGGACGGCTTCTATGGCGCTGTGGGCGTCTCCTTCCTGACGGCGGTCTGAGCATGATCGACTACCGGGGCAAGCGCGTCCTCATCACCGGCGCCGCCAGCGGCATCGGCAAGGGCCTGGCGCGGGCGTTCGCCGAACAGGGCGCGACGCTGGAGCTGCTCGACCGCAACACCGAGGCGCTGCAAGGCGTGGCGGACGGGCTGACAGCACTGTGCGACCTGCGCACCGCCACCCTCGACCTGGGCGACAGCGACGCCATCGCCGCCTTTGCCGACAGCCGCCAGGGCGCTGCGCTCGACGTGCTGATCAACAACGCCGGCGTGGAGTACGCCACGCCGCTGGAGGGCGGCAACGCCGAGACCGACCAGCGCTGGCAGGCATTGCTGGACAACAACGTCGCCTCGATGCTGCGCCTCACCCGCGCCCTGCTGCCGCAACTGCACGCCGGCAGTTGCGTGATCAACCAGGCATCGATCTGGGGCCTGAAAGGCGTGCCGGGCTTCTCCGCCTATGTCGCCAGCAAGCACGCGGTGATCGGCCTGACCCGCTCGCTGGCGTGGGAACTGGGGCCAAGGCGCGTTCGCGTCAACGCCGTGTGCCCCGGCTGGATCGCCACCGAAGCTGCAATGCGTTCTCTGCGGGTGATGGCCGAGGCCAACGGCCGCAGCGAGAGCGACGAGCTGGCGCAGATCCTCGCCGCCCAGGCGGTGCCGGAGCTGCTCACGCCGGCTGATCTCGCCGGCACCTTCCTGTTCCTCGGCAGCACACTGGCCAGCGCCATTACCGGTCAGGCGCTGTCGGTCAGCCATGGTGAGGTGATGCACTGATGAAACCGCTCGCAGGACAGACCGCCCTGGTCACCGGCGCCACCCAGGGCATCGGCCGGGCCATCGCCCTGGCGCTGGCGGGAGCCGGCGCGCAGGTGTGGATCAACCACCTCGACCAGCCGGAAGCTGCCACCGCGCTGGTAGCGCGCATCGCCTCCAGCGGGGGGCGCGCCTATGCCGTACAGGCCGACGTCGCGGAGCCGGAACAGGTCGCCGAGATGTTCACCCGCGTGCTCGCCGAAGGCGAGCTGGACATCCTGGTGAACAACGCCGGGATCATCCTGGAAAAGCCCTTCCTCGATACCAGCGAAGACGACTGGGCGAACCTGCTCGGCGTCGACCTGCACGCTGTCTACCGCTGCTGCCGCCATGCCCTGATGCACATGCAGGCGCGCGGCAGCGGCAGCATTGTCAACATTGCCTCGGAGCTGGGCCAGCTCGGCCGCGAACGCTACGCCGCGTACTGCGCCGCCAAGGCCGGGGTGATCGGCCTGACCAAGGCGCTGGCGCGGGAGTTCGCCCCGCACATCCGCATCAACGGCGTGGCGCCGGGCCCGGTGGAGACACCGATGGTCTCGGTCGAGCACATGAGCGAGGCGATGATCGCCCGCGAAACCGCCATCCCCGCCGGCCGCCTCGGCCAGCCGGAGGAGATCGCCGCGGCGGTGCTGTTCCTCGTCTCGCCCGGCGCGAGCTTCTTCCACGGACAGATACTCGGCGCCAATGGCGGCGCCTGGATGGGCGGCTGATGCGCGCGGAAATCGTCCTGCTGCTGGGCGCCGCCATCTGGGGCCTGGGCTGGATGCCCCTGGCGCACTTCGCCGGCCAGGGCCTTGCCGGCATGCCGCTGGTACTTTGCACCTACGGGCTGCTCTGCACACTGGCCGTGCCGCTGGTACTGAGCCAGCGCCGGCAGTGGTGGCCGCAACGCGGCGCCCTGCTCGCCATCGGCCTGTTCGGCGGCTGGGCCACGGCCGGGCTGGTGGCGGCGCTCTCCGAGGGCGACGTGGTGCGCGCCATGCTGTTGTTCTATCTCGCGCCGGTCTGGGGCCTGGGCCTGCTCGGTGGCCGGCTGCTGTTCGGCGAACGCCTGACGCCTACGCGACTCGGCGCCCTCGCGCTGGCCATGCTCGGCATTGCCCTGACCCTCGGCATCAGCCACGACACCTTCCGCCCGCTGGCCGCCAGCGACTGGCTGGCGCTCTCCGCCGGCTTCGCCTTCGCCCTCAACAACCTGGCCACCCGCGCCGCCGAGCAGGTCCCGCTGGCCAGCAAGGCAGTGGGCGGTTTCATCGGTAGCGCCGTTCTGGGCGGCCTGTTCTGCCTGCTGCAAGGCACACCGCTGCCTGCCCTCGACGACCACCAATGGCTGCAACTGGCCGGCTTCGGGCTGTTCTGGCTGGCCGCCATGGGAGCTGCGCAATATGGTTTCAGCCATGTCGAGGCGAGCCGCGCCTCGGTGCTGGTGGTGATCGAACTGCTGGTCGCCGTACTCACCGCCGCGTGGTTCGGCGACCGCGAACTGGGCCTGCGCGAATGGCTCGGCGGCTCCCTGGTTCTGGCGGCGGCGCTGATCGCCGCGCGCCCCTCTCCTGACCTTTCCCCCACTCTCTGCGAGGCCGAAACATGACTGTCCGCATGGACCAGCTCAGCTGGGTCGAATACGCGCGCCGGGTGCGCGAGCAATCCCCCGTGGTCTTCCTGCCCTGCGGCGCCACCGAGCAGCACGGCCCGCACCTGCCACTGGGCACCGATGCACTGCTGGCCAGTGCGCTGTGCGAAGACGTCGCCCGCCAGGTCGACGGTCTGGTCGCGCCCGCCCTGTCCTACGGCTACAAGTCCCAGCCCAAGTGCGGCGGCGGCCAGCACTTCTGCGGCACCACCAGCCTCGACGGGCAGACCCTGATCGCCCTGGTGCGCGACGCCGTGCGCGAGTTCGCCCGCCACGGCGTCACCCGCCTGGTGCTGGTGGACGGGCACTACGAGAACCAATGGTTCGTCACCGAGGGCATCCAGCTCGCGCTGCGTGAGCTGGGGCCTTCCAGCCCGCTGGAAGTGATGCGCCTGGAGCACTGGGACTTCTGCAGCGAAGCCACGCTGAACGACGTATTCCCCGACGGCTTCCCCGGCTTCGCCCTGGAGCACGCGGCGGTGATCGAGACCTCGCTGATGCTGCACTACCTGCCTAGCCTGGTGCGCCTGGACCTGATCCCCGACGATGGCCCGGCCGACTTCCCGCCCTACGACATGTACCCCAGCCGCACCGAGTGGGTGCCGCCCTCGGGCGTGCTGTCCTCGGCGCGCGGTTCCAGCGCCGACAAGGGCCTGCGCATGGCGAAGGACATCGTAAAAGGCATCGCCGCTGCGGTACGCAAGGAGTTCGGGCTGTGAGCGTCGCCCTGATCGTCATCGACATGCAGCGCGACTTCTGTGCCCCCGGCGGCTACGCCGACCAGGCCGGGCTGGAGATCGGCCGCCTGCGCGCGCCGATCCCGGCCATCTCGCGCCTGCTGGACAGCGCCCGCGCCCTGGGCCTGCTGGTAGTGCACACCCGCGAAGGGCACCGCCCCGACCTCACCGACCTGCACGAGAGCAAGCGCCGCCGTGCCGAACAGGCCGGCGCGCCCATCGGCGCACGCGGCCCGCTGGGGCGGCTGCTGGTGCGTGGTGAGTATGGTCACGACCTGATTGACGAACTGCGCCCGCTGGCCGACGAGCCGGTGATCGACAAACCGGGCTACAGCGCCTTCGCTTACACCGACCTGGACCTGCTGCTGCGTCGGCGCGGCATCGGCCACCTGGTGCTCTGCGGCGTGACCACCGAAGTGTGCGTTTCTTCCACCCAGCGCGCGGCGGTGGAGCTGGGCTACGCCTGTACGCTGGTGAGCGATGCCTGCGGCTCGCCGAGCGCCGAGCTGCACGCCGCCGCCCTGGCCATGGTCGAGGTGGAAGGCGGGCTGTTCGGTCGCGTACTGGACAGCCGTTCCGTGCTCGCCGAATGGGAGGAAAACGCATGCCTGGCCTGAACACTTCCGCAGTACCGTCCGCCTACCTCGGCGTCTGGCAGCGCACCCTGCTGACCACCACCGGCGGAACGCATGACACCAGCACCCGCGTGTACTGGCTACAGACCGAGCGTCTGTTCGCCGACCTGCGCATTCCACTGCCCGCCCCCGAAACGCCCGAAGCACTGGCGAACCAGGCCGGTTTTGCAGGCCTCACCGAAATCACTGGCGATATCTGCCAGTGGCACCGCGCAATCGACTTCCAGCCGCCCAATGGCGGCGAGGACATCGGCCGCATGCACTTCGTGGACAGCGAAAAGGTGCTGGAGGACGGCCTGGACGGCAGCTACCACGAAGTCTGGGAGCGCCTGCCCGAGTCGCTCGGGCGCAACCGTGGCACCTGGCTGCTCGGAGCGGACGGCCGTCAGGGCTGCCTGCTGCTGGCCGGCGACTGCTTCCTGTTCGCCGCCGGGCGGCGCCTGCCGCTGCCCCACGCACCATCGCTGGCCGCACTGCTCGACAGCGACACCCCCGAGCTGCTGGATTTCGAACTGAGCTTTGGCCGCCACCAGGGTGGCGTAGCCCCCTGGCGCATCGAACTGAGCACCCTGCCGGCGCGTATTGGCGCCCGGCTGTTGCCCAGCGATGCCGATCCCGACCACCCCGAACTGCTGCGCGACGCCCACTGGCTCAACAGCCTCGGCGCCACCCCGCCCGCCGGTGGCTGGCAAGCCTGCGAGCTGCCCCTGTACCCCGATGAGGAGGTGACGCCATGACCGCCCACCAGCCCCTGCCCCGCCCTGTCGCGCAGCCCGCCAGCCAGCGCTGGTGGGTGATCCGCGGCGAACTGCCACGCAGCGCCGTCTGGACCCTGGCCGCAGCCGGCCTGCTGCTGCCGTTGCTGCTCTGGTGGGCCTACAGCGCCGCCGGATTGGCCAACCCGATGTTCTTCCCCGGCCCGGACGCCGTGCTCAAGCGCATCGGTCACTGGTGGGGCGACGAAGGCCTGCTGGGCGATATCGCCATCAGCGTCTGGCGGGTCATGGCCGGCTTCCTCGCCTCGGCGGTGATCGCCCTGCCGCTGGGCCTGTACATCGGCACCTACCGCCCGGTTCAAGCCTTCCTCGAACCGCTCACCGACTTCATTCGCTACATGCCGGCGGTGGCCTTCATCCCGCTGGTGATGCTCTGGGTCGGCATCGACGAAGGCTCCAAGGTACTGATCATCTTCATCGGCACCTTCTTCCAGATGGTGCTGATGGTCGCCGAGGATGTGCGCCGCGTGCCCATGGCGCAGATCGAGGCAGCGCAGACCATGGGCGCCAGCCGCGCCGAGACCATCCGCCTGGTGGTGCTGCCCTCGGCGCGCCCTGCGCTGCTCGACACCCTGCGCATCACCTGCGGCTGGGCCTGGACCTACCTGGTGGTGGCCGAGCTGGTCGCCGCCAACTCCGGTCTGGGCTACGCCATCCTGCGCGCCCAGCGCTACATGCAGACCGACAAGATCTTTGCCGGCATCCTGCTGATCGGCGTCATCGGCCTGCTCACCGACCAGGCGTTCCGCTGGCTCGGCCGGGTCGCCTTCCCCTGGATGAAGAGGTAAGCCTGATGAGCCAGAACAAGATCGCCATCCGCCACGTCGACAAGGTCTTCAGCAGCCAGGGCCGGCACGTACAGGCGCTGCAGGATGTGAACCTGGAGATTCGCGCCAACGAGTTCGTCACCTTCGTCGGCGCCTCGGGCTGCGGCAAGTCCACCCTGTTGCGCAGCATCGGCGGGCTGGAGCGCCACAGCGGCGGCGAAATCCTCGTCGATGGCCGTGCCGTGAACGGCCCCGGCATCGACCGCGCCATGGTCTTCCAGCACTACAGCCTGTACCCCTGGCTGCGGGTGATGGAGAACATCAAGTTCTGCCGCCGGCTCAAGGTGGTGTCCGACACCGTGCGCGGCGATGCCGACGTGGAGGTCGCCAGCGGCCGCGCCGATGCGCTGCTCAACCTGATGGGCCTGTCGGCCTTCGCCCAGGCCTACCCCAGCCAGCTGTCCGGCGGCATGCAGCAACGGGTGGCGATCGCCCGCGCGCTGATGCCCAAGCCGCAGATTCTGCTGATGGACGAGCCTTTCGGAGCGCTGGACGCGCAGACCCGCGAGGTGATGCACGACCTGATCCGCCATGTGCATCGCCTGGAGAACAGCACCATCCTGTTCGTCACCCACGACGTCGACGAGGCGATCTACCTGGGTGGCCGCGTGGTGCTGATGGCGCCGCGCCCCGGTCGCATCGACAGCGTCTACGAGGTGCCGCTGCCGGCCGAGCGCAACCAGGACATGAAGATGGCCCCCGAATTCATCGCCCTGAAGAAGGAAATCCTCGCGCGCATCCGCGAGACCTCGGGCATGAGCACTGACTTGGAACTGCTGGAGCAGCTGACCCGCACTGCGGCGCCGGTCTGAGTCGGCAGGAAAGGAATCGGCGGAGCGGATAGCCCCGCCGTTGTGCCGGGCGCTGGCCCGAGACGGATTGCGCAGGAAGCGCGAGAGTAACGGCCTGCCGGGAGCGGGTAGCTCCGCCCAAGGGCTGGCAGGCCGGTTGGCCGCGGCAAGCGGCCGTAAGACTGGCCGGAAGCGCCCGGTAAGGCGCTTCCGGCACCGTCATCAGCCGATGGTCATCAGGCTGGCGTTGCCGCCGGCAGCGGCGGTGTTGACGCTCAGGGCACGCTCGATCAGCAGGCGTTCCAGCGGGATGTCGGTTTCCCCGCGGTTCAGCCCGGTGACGCCGACGATGGCGCCCTTGCGCTTGCTCGCCTGTTCGCAGACTGCACGCAGCTGGTCGGAGTCGCCGTGGTGCAGGATGGCGTCGAACACCTTGTCGGTCGCGCTCCAGTCGGCGACCAGCTCGATGCGCTGGGCGACTTCCTTGGGCAGTTCCTTGACCACAGCGGCATTGGACTCGGCCACCAGCGGACGGCTGCCGACGTTGAGCACGGCGGCCAGCTGGGCCAGCAGGTCGGCGCGGTCTTCCGCCAGGCACAGCACATGCTCGCGCGGCAGCAGGGTGTAGGTGTTGCGCTCGCCGGTCGGGCCGGTGAGTACCTGCTGGGTGAAGCTCTGCGCCAATTCACCGTAGCCACCGAGCAGGGTCGCCAGGGCAGCGTCCTGCTGCCCTGCCCACTTGGTCAGCGCGTCCACGGCCTGCTGGGCATCCTTCGGACGCGGCAGCGCCTGGGCGCCGTCGCCCTTGAGCTGGTTGGCCACGGCATCCTGCGGACGGGTCGACAGCAGGCGATACAGGTACAGCGGGCCGCCGGCCTTCGGACCGGTGCCGGACAGGCCCTCACCACCGAAGGGCTGCACGCCGACCACGGCGCCAACCACGTTGCGGTTCACGTAGAGGTTGCCGACATGGGCGGTGCCCACCACCTGGGCGATGGTCTCGTCGATGCGGGTGTGTACGCCCAGGGTCAGGCCGTAGCCGGATTCGTTGATCTGCGCGAGCAGCTGGTCCAGGTCGGCGCGCTGGTAGCGCACCACGTGCAGCACCGGGCCGAAGATTTCACGCTTGAGCTCGCTGAAGCTGTCCAGCTCGATCAGGGTGGGCACGACGAAGGTGCCGCGCTTGATTTCCTCGGCATCCACGCGAGCACTCTGGAAGACCTTGCGGCCTTTGTCGCGCATCGTCTGGATGTGCTTGTCGATGTTGCCCTTGGCTTCCTCGTCGATCACCGGACCGATGTCGGTGTGCAGGCGCTCCGGCGCACCGACGCGGTACTCGGCCATGGCGCCCTTGAGCATCTGCACCACGCGGTCGGCGGCGTCTTCCTGCACGCACAGCACGCGCAGCGCGGAGCAGCGCTGGCCGGCGCTGTCGAACGCGGAGTTGACCACGTCCACCACCACCTGCTCGGCCAGTGCCGAGGAGTCGACGATCATCGCGTTGAGGCCGCCGGTTTCGGCGATCAGCGGGATGGTGCGGCCCTGGGCGTCGAGGCGGCCAGCGATGTTGCGCTGGAGGATGCCGGCCACTTCGGTGGAGCCGGTGAACATCACGCCACGCACGCGCTCGTCGCCCACCAGGCGGGCGCCGACGGTTTCACCACGGCCCGGCAGCAGCTGCACGGCGCCGGCGGGTACGCCGGCTTCCAGCAGGATGCGCACGGCTTGCGCGGCGATCAGCGGAGTCTGCTCGGCGGGCTTGGCCAGCACGGTGTTGCCGGCTGCCAGGGCGGCGGCCACCTGGCCGCTGAAGATCGCCAGCGGGAAGTTCCACGGGCTGATGCACACCACCGGGCCCAGCGGGCGGTGGCTGTCGTTGGCGAAGTGGGTGCTGGCCTGGGCGCCGTAGTAGCGCAGGAAGTCCACCGCCTCGCGCACTTCGGCGATGGCGTTGGCGAAGGTCTTGCCCGATTCACGCACCAGTACGCCCATCAGCGACTGGATCTCGGCTTCCATCAGGTCGGCGGCACGCTGCAGGATGGCGCCGCGCTCGGCCGGCTGGGTCGATTGCCAGATCTGCGCGCTGGACAGCGCACCGAGGATGGCGTTGTTCACATCGGCTTCGCTGGCTTCCCGCACGTGGCCCACCACGTCGCGCAGGTCGGCCGGGTTGCGTACCGGCTGCGGCTCGCCGGGCGCGGCATCGGCCAGGCCCAGCATCGGCTCGGCGACATAGGCGTGGTTGGTGCTCGACAGCAGCGCCGAGGACAGCGAACCCAGGCGGTGCTCGTTGGCCAGGTCGATGCCGGCGGAGTTCAGGCGACTGTCGCCATAGAGGTCGCGCGGCAGCGGGATGCGCGGGTGCGGCAGGCCCAGGGTGCCTTCCTGCGCGGCCATCTGCTCGACCTGCAGCACCGGGTCGAGCACCAGGTCCTGGAGGGAGATGCTGTGGTCGGCAATGCGGTTGACGAAGGAGGTGTTGGCGCCGTTTTCCAGCAGGCGGCGAACGAGATACGCCAGCAGGGTTTCATGGCTGCCCACCGGGGCGTAGATGCGGCACGGACGGTTGAACTTGCCGTCGGCGACCTTGCCCACCACCTGCTCGTAGAGCGGCTCGCCCATGCCGTGCAGGCACTGGAACTCGTACTGGCCCGGGTAGTAGTTCTGCCCGGCCAGCTGGTAGATGGCCGACAGCGAGTGGGCGTTGTGGGTGGCGAACTGCGGGTAGATGGATTCCGGCACGGCCAGCAGCTTGCGCGCGCAGGCCAGGTAGGACACGTCGGTGTAAGGCTTGCGGGTGTAGACCGGATAGCCTTCCAGGCCGTTGACCTGGGCCAGCTTGATCTCGCTGTCCCAGTAGGCGCCCTTCACCAGGCGGATCATCAGGCGGTGGCGGCTGCGCTTGGCCAGGTCGATGACGTAGTCGATCACGTACGGGCAGCGCTTCTGGTAGGCCTGGATGACGAAGCCGATGCCGTTCCAGCCGGCCAGCGACGGCTCGAAGCACAGGCGTTCGAGCAGGTCGAGGGAGATTTCCAGGCGGTCGGCTTCCTCGGCGTCGATGTTGATGCCGATGTCGTAGTCGCGGGCCATCTTCACCAGGCCGAGCACGGTCGGGTACAGCTCGTCCATCACGCGGTCGTACTGCGCGCGGCTGTAGCGCGGGTGCAGCGCGGAGAGCTTGATCGAGATGCCCGGGCCTTCGTAGATGCCACGGCCGTGGGAGGCCTTGCCGATGGCATGGATCGCCTGCTCGTAGGAAGCCAGGTAGCGCTTGGCGTCGTCAAAGGTCAGCGCCGCTTCGCCGAGCATGTCGTAGGAGTAGCGGAAGCCGCGGGACTCCATGTTGGCCGCATTGGCCAGGGCTTCGGCGATGGTTTCGCCGGTGACGAACTGCTCGCCCATCAGGCGCATGGCCATGTCCACGCCCTTGCGGATCAGCGGCTCGCCGGACTTGCCGATGATGCGGTTGAGCGACGAGGACATGCCGGCTTCGGTGTGGGTCGCCACCAGCTTGCCGGTGATCAGCAGGCCCCAGGAGGCGGCGTTGACGAACATCGACGGGCTCTGGCCCAGGTGCTGGCTCCAGTTGCCGTTGCTGATCTTGTCGCGGATCAGCGCGTCACGGGTGGCCTTGTCCGGGATACGCAGCAGCGCCTCGGCCAGGCACATCAGCGCCACACCTTCCTGCGACGACAGCGAGAACTCCTGCAGCAGACCCTGCACCAGGCCCTGACGGCCACCGGCGTTCTTCTGGTTACGCAGCTTCTCGGCGATGCCCAGTGCCATCTTGCTGGCGGCGCCGGCCTGCTCTTTCGGCAGGCGGGCAAGGTCCAGCAGCATCGGCAGCGCTTCGGTTTCCGGGCGGCGGTAGGCGGCGGTGATGGCCGCACGCAGCACGGACTGCGGCAGGATGCTTTCGGCGAAATCGAGGAAGAGCTGCAACCCTTGTTCGTTCAGCGAATCCAGCGACTCCTCGCCCGCCGCCGCTGCCAGGCCGGATTGTTCGGCCGGGGTCAGCCCACCTTCCACCTGCTCCAGGTAGGAGAAGATGGCCTGCTTGATCAGCCAGTGCGGGGTACGGTCGAGTTGCTGGGCAGCCAGCTTGAGGCGCTCGCGGGTGGCGTCGTCGAGCTTCACGCCAAGGGTGGTGGTGGCCATGGGGCTTCCTGTTGTTAGAAGGTTTGCCTGAAAACGGCGCAAGGTTATACCGCCGATTCTCAAGGTGCAACCAGGTGCAACCCAATAAAAACAAGCCGTTGGTCGTACGCGCAGATCCGGTGCAACCGGTGACATTTCCCACACACGGCGCTACCAAACGGAGCACGGCCACGGGCTCGCCCGGCTGCAACCCGCAGGGGCTGGCTGGACGGCAGGAAGAAAGCAGTGTTCGTGCCAGGGCTGGAAAAGGTGCAACCCGAAATTCGCAGGGGAACACCCTGTAGGAGCGAGCCATGCTTGCGATCGGCCGGCACGGCCTGCGCTGGCAGCGGCACAACCGCCAGCGGTAGCGGCGAAGCGCGCCTTCAGCAGCGTTCCGTGGGGCCTGGCGCCCCCGTCCTACAGCTCCGGACGGGCCTTGAGCCAGAGGCCGAAGGTCTTGATCACCTCGACCACCGGCCGCAGCCGGTCGCCGTCATCGCTCAGGCAGTACTCCACGCGCGGCGGAACCTCGGGATACACGGTGCGAGTCACCAGCCCCGCCTCTTCCAGCGCACGCAGCTCGGCGGTCAGCACCCGCTGGGAAATCTCCGGCATGTCACGGCGCAACTCGTTGAAGCGCTTGCTGCCGTCGAGCAGGTAAGACACCAGCAACAGCCGCCAGCGACCACCGATCACCCGCATGGCTTCCTCGACCGAGCAGCCCGAAACGTTCTTCTTCATCTTTGCTTCCCGGTAACCTTTTTGTGCCCAGCGCACAAAAAAGTGCGTTCTTACGCGCCGCATCGGGGTCGGGAATACTGGCCGCCCATTTCCGACCAGAGTCCGCCCGATGAAGCTCTACTTCGCCCCCAACGCCTGCTCCCTCGCCCCGCACATCGTACTGCGCGAGCTGGGCCTGCCATTCTCGCTGGTGCGCGTGAACAACCAGACCAAGCGCACCGCCGACGGCGCCGACTTCTACCGGATCAACCCGAAAGGCTATGTCGCGGCGCTGGAGCTGGAAGACGGCACGGTGCTGACCGAGGGCGCGGCGATTCTACAGTACCTCGCTGACCTGCAGCCCGAGGCTGGCCTTGCGCCGGTCAACGGCAGCCTGGCGCGCACACAGTTGCAGGCCCAGCTGAACTTCATCGGCAGCGAGTTGCATGCCGGCATGAGCCCGCTGTTCAGCAGCGAGATTCCGGACGAAGTGAAGGCCTTGCTGCGGGGCAAGCTGGCGAAGCGTCTGGGCTACATGGAGCAGGTGCTGTCGGAAAGCGGGCATGCGTTTGGCGACCGGTTCACTGTCGCCGACGCCTACCTGTTCACCGTACTGGGTTGGTCGGATCACCTGAAAGTCGATCTCTCCCCCTTCCCTGCGACCCGCCGTTTCCTCGAAGTGATCGGAGCACGGAAGACCGTCATCGAGGCGCTTCGGGCGGAGGCTGAATCCGCCTGACGGAGCGACAGCGACCGCTCGGCGGAAATCCACCCGATACATCGTGAAAGCCGCGTGTTCCGTGGTCCATCACTCAACCCCGGCCGCCCGCAGGCCGGGCATCGTGCAATCAGCACAGGAGACCATGGATGAGCGATGACCCCGAGAGTTTCGCCAATGCCTACCAGAGTGCCCTGGTGGAGGTGGCCCTGCCGGCCTTCGCCCGCGCCAGCGAATTCGCCCGCGAACACGGTCTGGAATGCAGCGTTGAGTTGCTCGATGGCCGCCGCGACCTGCCGGAGTTGAGCCTGAAGGTCCGCCACTCCTGCTACGACGCCGAGTGCGTCTGCCGTATCAGCGCCGACCCGCAGACCCAGCGCCTGTGCCACGAGAACCGCTGCGGCGAGACCGAAGCCGACGTACAGCAGGTGATCGGCTCGCTGGCCTCGCTCAACGAGCTGGTGCTGGACACCCGGTTGCTGGAGTTCTTCCAGAGCTCCTTCGCCCTGCACCTGGACTACGCCTCCAGCCGGCACGCGGGAGGCTTCTGGTAATCCGTCGCGCAAGAACGAGGAAGCCCCTTGCCCGGATTACGGGCAAGGGGCTTTTTGCTGGACGCGATCAGTCTTCGAGTTTCTACTCTGGCGCCGCCGGGCCATCGACATGGATGCCGGTGAACAGGGCGCCTGCGTCGTGTCAGTGATGGCCTCCGGAGTGAAGGCTCCGAACCACACCGCGCGCACGCCCTCAGCATCCATCGCGCCCTGCGCGCCAGTGCAAGAGCCGGAGACGATGATGCAGGTCAGGCAGTCAGGCGCGGGTAATCGGTGAGGCCGTGGGCGCCGCCGCCGAACAGGGTTTCGCGCTGATGCGTGTTGAGCGGTGCGCCCAGGCGCAGGCGTTCGGGCAGGTCCGGGTTGGCAACGAAGGGCCGGCCAAAGGCGATCAGGTCCGCCCAGCCTTCATTCAGCGCGGCGGTCGCGCGCTCGGCGGTGTATTTGCCGGCATAGATCAGCGCGCCGGGGAACACTTCGCGCAGGCGGCGCTTGAACTCCAGCGGCATGTGCGGGGCATCGTCCCAGTCGGCTTCGGCGATGTGGATGTAGCCCACGCCGATCTCGCCCAGCAGGCGCGCGGCGGCCAGGTAGGTGGTTTCCGGGTCGGCATCGGAACAGCCGTTCAGGGTGGTCAGCGGGGCCAGGCGGATACCGACGCGGCTCTTGTCGCCGGTGCCTTCCACCAGCGCCTGGGCCACTTCAGCGAGGAAGCGCAGGCGGTTCTCCAGCGAGCCGCCGTACTGGTCGGTGCGGTCGTTGGCGTTGGAGTCGATGAACTGGTTGACCAGGTAGCCGTTGGCGGCGTGCAACTCGACACCGTCGAAACCGGCGGCCATGGCGTTGCGCGCGGCCTGGCGGTACTCGTCAACGATGACCTGGATTTCCTCCACCTTCAGCGCGCGGGGCTTCGAGGCCTGGACGAAACCGGGAGTGCCGTCGCTCTCGGCGACGAACACATTGACGCCCTCAGCCTGCATCGCCGAGGAAGACACCGGCGACTGGCCGTCGAGCAGGCTGATGTGGCTGAGCCGGCCGACGTGCCAGAGCTGGGCGAAGATGCGCCCGCCGGCGGCATGCACCGCCTGGGTGACCTTGCGCCAGCCGGCGACCTGGGCCGGGGTGTGGATGCCCGGCGTCCAGGCGTAGCCCTTGCCCAGCGGAGAAATCCAGGTGCCCTCGCTGACGATCAGGCCGGCGCCGGCGCGCTGGGCGTAGTACTCGGCCATCAGCTCGTTGGGCACATCACCCGGCTGGCTGGCGCGGGAGCGGGTCATCGGCGGCATGACGATGCGGTTGGGCAGCTCGAGCCCACCCAGGGAATAGGACTGGAACAGCGGGGATGCGTTGGTGGTCATGGCGGAACTCCTTCAGCGACAAGAGGCGCGATCGGGAAGTCCGTGGGGGCCTTGGTGCAGCGCCGCGAACCACTCGATCGTTCGAATGGAAAGCAGTCTGCGGGCTTTTCCGACGGGGATTAAGACGCCGTTTCGGCAAAATCAATTGATTCCAGCTCACGAATGCAAGCCGAATTGCCTGTCTGGGAGCGGAGAATCCTTCAGCCCTGGCTGGCAATGGCCTGGGCTACCTGCTGGTCACTCAAGGGTGATTGCGGGTGCTCGCTGCGGTACAGGCGCAGGGCTTGTTCGAGTTGGGCGCCATGAATCTGCCCGGCCGAAGCGACGTACGCCAGTGCATCGTCGCGAGCCTGCTGATAGGCGCGTGGCGCCTGGCTGCTGGACTCGCTGACGGCGGCCGTGCCGAGGCTGGTGCCGACGGTGAAGTGATCCGAGGAGTTGCCCTTGCCATCCATGGCAGCGGCGGGGCCGGCAATGGCGAGCAGCAGAACGGCAGCGGCTTTCTTCAGCATCCGCAGACCGCCGGACGCGCGGTCCAGCCCATGCGCGTCTCGGGATGCCCGGTGTGTTCGTCCTTGCGCTCCTCCAGCACCTCGAAACCGTGCCGCTGGTAGAACGCCACGGCGCCGGCATTGGCCGAATAGACCGCCAGTTCCAGCATCGGCAGGTGAATCTTGGCGTCGCTCAGCAGGTGCGAGCCCAGCCCTTGGCCCTGGCACTCGGGGGCAACGAACAGGGCGGCCAGTGCGCCGTCGTGCAGGCTGTAGAAGCCAATCACGCAGCCGTCGCTCTCGACGACGCGCGACGCGGCAGCAGGCAGGTAGACGTCGCGCATGTCCTGCAGGCGCTGCTGCCAGAAATCGGTATCGATGAAATTGTGGGCCTGCTGCGAAGCGCGCAGCCAGATATCCAGCACCCGGTCCATGTCGTCATCGCGAAAGTCACGGATCTGCATCGGAGTCGTCTCCCGGTCTTTTTAAGTGCTCATGGCGTGGCGGGCGGCATCCTCGCACAAGCGATCACCCCTGCGCTCCCCCGCGCACTGCCACCAATCGTCGCACCTGCGCAGCCTCCAACAATGGCAAAAAAGAGCCGGCGAGCGACCCTTGCACTCAAGCACGCCCGAGGCAAACCGTCAGGTTCCACTCATCCGAATCAGTGAACGACCGGCGGTCTCGGGGCTCTCTCGAATGGGTCCGGCAAATCCGCCAATGCGCGCGGCAGCGCGTGCCGACGCCCGTGGCGGATAGAAGCCCGAGGGCACAACCGACCCGCGAATTCCAACCTGAAGCAATCAAGGAGACAGTCAATGGGCAGCTATCGATGGTTCCCCTCTACCCGCAACAGTGGCGTGCAGGAGTTGCAATCCCTGGTGAACGACCTGGAATCCCTGCTGGCCAGCAGCCGCGACCTGACGGCAGAACAACTGCCGGCGTTCAAGACGAGGCTGCGGGACCTGGTGGACGACAGCCGCGAAACCAGCGAACACCTGATTCAGCGCAGCCGCCGGGCCATTCGCGCGGGCGGCGAGTATGCCGGTGAACACCCCTGGCAGACCGTTGCGGTACTGGCCACAGCCGCGGGCCTGCTGGCGGCTGCCTGTGCCCTGAGCCGTCATCAGCACTGACGCCCGGGCGGTGAGCGGCCGCAGCGTTGCCGCTCACCGCGCGCTAGTCGATGAAGCTGTCGATCAGCTCCAGGCCAAGACTGCGCACCCGCCCTGCGCTGCTCAGTTCGTCGCCGTGGATGCCGACCACGGTGGTACAGGGCATGTCCGCCAGCTGACTGCTGAGTCGGATCGAATAGCGACCACCCTCCTCCCGGTAGCAGGAGAAATTGAACAGCGGGTAGGCTTCGTGGAGCACCGCTTCCACGTCCAGGCGTCGGAACTGCGTCATGGCCACCTCCTCTCCCTGGTTCAACCCTGCCCGCTCGGCTGCCGGAGGGAAATGCTGGCGATTGGCCCAGGCGCCGGGACTCGCCGGCATCGGCAAGCGGATCGCCCGCGCTGGCAGGCGCCGCTGATATCAAGGCTACCTTCGGGCCCGTGCGGGTTTCGGACGGAAGGCCTGCCAGGGGGCAACCATGGCTACGATAACGGCGGCAAAGCTGATGGCCGTGCATTATCCAGCCTCTTGCCGGTGCAACCTTGCATCCTGCAAGTGACCAAAGGCCAGCATGTGCGCACGATTTCCAGCAATAACAACCTGTTAAGCGGATGAAACAGTCTTTCCCGGCCTGGCACGGCTGATGCGAGGTTTCAGGCTCAAGCCAGCGCTCCGGCTTTTGCCAACCACCGGGAGGGATCGACATGTCCAGTTGCCGCGACACTGCCATCGAGCACCTGAGCCACCTGTTCAGCGACTACCGTCCACAGTTCACCACCAGGCCCGACGGCACGCTGCTGATCAACCTGCGCAATGCCGCGGGCAAGCGCCTGATCTCCCGTGTCATCCAGCACGAGGAGCAGACCAGCGCCGTGTTGCTGAACAACCTCGTGGAGCGTATCCGGCGAGACCTGATGACCGTGGAAGGTCCGCTGGAGGAGGACAACGTCGACTGGTTTCTCAAGCGCATCGAACTGCAGACCTTCGTTCCGGTGAATCCGACCCACCGGCCGCGCAAGGTGGTCGTGGCCGGTGCACGTCTGCGCGCCCTGGCCGGCAAGCAGGCCCCGCAAGCGAGGTGAGCATGAAAACCCCCGTGGATACCCCTGACCCCGACCCTCGAGTGACCCGCGAGGAGTCGCTGGAAGAACTGGTGGACATCGAGCCCGAGGACAGCCGGCAGGAGCCCCATCTGTCCGCGGCCCACCAGGACGGCCTCAAGGACGGGCCGACGTAAGCCGATAAGACAGAAGGCCAGCGCAGCCAAACCGATGGGAAGTGCATTCCGGTGGCCGCCGTCAGTCCGAGCAGTCGGGCGGCCACCGGTTCTCTCCCCCGCGCGGGACTGTCCTTCCTTCCCGCACGGGCACGCATGAGCGAGGGAGCAGACAGGCTCCGGCGCTGGCAATCAGCGCGCCAGGAACGGTGGCGGCGCGTCGATCACGCCGGTCTCGTTGACGTACTGCTTGTAGTGCTCGATCAGCGCTTCCAGCTTCGCCGGTTCGCTCTTGGCCAGGTCCCTTGTCTCGCCGGGATCGCTGGCCAGATCGTAGAGCTGCCAGGTGGCCGGGCCGACCGGCGCGGGCAGGTACACCGCTTTCCAGTCACCCTGGCGGATGGCGCGCATGCCAAACAGCTCCCAGCCGGTGACGGTCTTCTCGTCGTGGGCCTGCTCGGTCTCGCCAGACAGCCAGCCCAGCCACGACTTGCCACGCACCTCGGCCACTTCGCGGCCATGCCACTGCTTGCCCGGATGGCGCACGCCGGCCAGGTCGAGAATGGTCGGGGTGATGTCCATCACCGTGGAAAAGCCGTGGCTGATCTCACCCTGGCGCTGCAACGCCGGGTAACGCACCAGCGCCGGCACGCGGATGCCGCCCTGCGTAGTGAAGGCCTTGTACAGCCGCGACGGCGCGGTGGCCGCCTGGGCCCAGCGCGGGCCGTACCAGATGTAGGAGTTGGCGCGGCCGATGTTCTCCAGGCTGTTGTCGTAGTGCTGGTCGAGGAAGCTCAGCAGATCAGGGCCGAAGCGCGGGAAGGCTTCCAGCAGCGCGCCCTCGGCGCCGTTGTCGGACATGAACAGGACGAAGGTGTTGTCCAGCTCGCCCTGCTGACGGAGGTATTCGACGACACGCCCGACGTTCCAGTCCAGGCGCTCGACCATCGCCGCGTAGACCTCCATGGCCCGCGCCGATTTCGCCTTTTCCTCGTCGCTGAGGCGCCCCCATTCCTTGCTGATTGCCAAAACCGGATGCGCGTTCACGTCGGCTTCGATCAGGCCCAGCTGCTTGAGCCGCTCCAGCCGTTCCAGGCGTAGCGCCTCGGGGCCGGCGTCGTAGCGGCCCTGATACTTGTCGACCACCTCCCTGGGCGCCTGCAACGGCCAGTGCGGCGCGGAGAACGGCAGGTAGGCGAAGAACGGCCGGCTCTGGTCGCGCTCCTTGAGGTAGTCGATCAGCTTGTCGCCGAAGGCGTCGGAGGAATAGAAGTCCGCCGGCAGCTCCTCGATGAACTGGTCATCCTCCACGTACAGCGCTGGCGTGCCCTTGAGGATGCGCGGCGTGGTTTCATCGTAGGGGGGCTCGAAACCATAGTGGTTGGCGGCACCCGGCAGCAGCGAGAACGAGCGCTCGAAGCCGCGCGCGTGGGGCGCCTGCTCCAGTTTCAGGCCCAGGTGCCATTTGCCGGCCATCAACGTCTGGTAGCCGGCCTCGCGCAGCAGCTCCGGCAGCGCCACCACGCGGTCGTTCAGGTAGCCCTCGTAGCCGGGCTTGCCTTCCAGCTCCGGGGTCAGCGCCTCGGCCATGGTGCCGATGCCGGCGATGTGGTGGTCGGTGCCGGTAAGCAGCATCGAGCGCGTCGGCGAGCAGGTCGGCGCGGTGTGGAAGTCGGTCAGGCGCAGACCGTCGAGGGCCAGGGCGTCGAGGTGCGGCGTGGCGATCTCGCCACCGAAGGCGCCGAGGTCGGAGAAGCCGAGGTCGTCGGCGACGATGACGAGGAAGTTGGGGCGTTTGCTCATGGTCGGACTCGTTAGGTTGGGTGAGCCTGCAAGGGCGGTTTCTCTGGATCAGCAGGCAATGAACTCGAACGGCAGGTCTTCCACCCGCTTGAGCTGCGGCGCGACGTAGTCGCCCTCGCCCGTCAACTCGTGCAGCAGCGCCTCGCGCTGGCGGAGGAAGTCGTAGCCACCGCGCTCGCGCGGATGCGCCAGCGGCACCTCGATGATGCGCTTGATGCGCCCCGGACGCGGCGCCATGACCACCACGCGGTCGGCGAGGAACAGCGCCTCTTCGACGTCATGGGTCACCAGCACGGTGGTAATGCGTTCGCGCTGGCGGATGCGCAGCAGCTCCTCCTGCAACTGCTGGCGGGTCAGCGCATCGAGCGCGCCGAAGGGCTCGTCCAGCAGCAGGATGCGCGGGCTGGCCACCAGGCCGCGGGCAATTGCCACGCGCTGCGCCATGCCGCCGGAAAGCTGATGCGGGTAGGCGCGGGCGAAGGCCGTCAGGCCGACCAGTTGCAGATAATCGGCGACCCTGGCGGCCTTGCCGGTCTCGCTCAGCGGTTCGTTGACCAGGCCGAGGGCGACGTTCTGCTCCACGCTCAGCCAGGGGAACAGCCGGTGCTCCTGGAACACGATGCCGCGCTCGCCGCCAATGCCGTCGATGAGCGCGCCGTCGATGCGGATCTCGCCCTGGAATTCGCGGTCCAGCCCCACCAGCAGCCGCAGCAGCGTGGACTTGCCGCAACCGCTGGCGCCGACGATGGCGATGAACTCACCGTCGGCGATCTCCAGGTCGAAGCGTTCGATGGCCTGTAGCTCGCGGCCGTCCACGGGGAAACTCTTGGCGACCTGGCGAAAGCTCACCAGTGCCTGCGATGCGAATGCGTTCATGCGTGTCTCCAGCGCGTCACCCGCGCTTCGATGCGCTGGCCGAGGGCGGCCAGCAGGGCTCCGGTGAGGCCAACCAGCAACATGCCGGCACCGACCAGGTCCATGCGGAAGAGTTGTTGCGCGCCGATCATCAGGCTGCCGATACCGCCGTCCGATGGCATGAAGTACTCGGCGCCGATGGTGCCGAGCCAGGCGTAGATCAGCGCCAGGCGCACCCCGGCGAACACTGAGGGCGCGGCGCCCGGCAGCACCAAGCGGCGCAACCGTTGCCAGGGCGAGAGGCGCAGGGCGATGGCCGCCTCGCTCAGTTGCGCCGGCAGGCTGGCGATGCCGCGCTGGGTCGCCAGCAGCAGCGGAAAGAATGCAGCCAGGCCGACGAACACCACCTTGGCCAGCTCGCCCAAACCAAACCAGGCGGTGAGCAGCGGCACCCAGGCGAAGATCGCCACCTGCCGCAGCGCGGCGAAGGACGGACCGAGCAGCCGCTCCGCCGGGCGCCACAGGCCCAGTCCCAGGCCGAGCAGGAAGCCCAGCGAGCCGCCCAACAGCAGGCCGGCGAGCGTGCGTTGCAGGCTGGCCAGCAACGCGACGGTCAGGCTGCCATCCAGCAATCCATCCCACAGCGCGACAGCTACCGACGCGGGGCTGGCGAGAATGGCGGGATCGACCCACTCCGACGCGCTCGCCGCCTGCCAGATCGCCAGCAGCGCCAGCGGCAGCAGCCAGGGTTGCAGGCGTTCCCAGCCCTGCCCCGTTCCGCTGCTTTGGAACGCTGCGCGGCGCAGCTCCCCTGCAGCCTGCTGTGGCCAGTGCACCAGGCGCCGGTCCAGCGCCTGGATGCCGCGGTCCATCGCCGCCCCCACCAGGCCGATGACCAGGATGCAGACAAACACGATATCGAGCATGAACAGCTGGCGCGCCTGCACCATCAGGTAGCCGACTCCTTCGCTGGAGGCCAGCAGCTCCACGGCCAGCAGCGAGGTCCAGCCCTGCGCCAATGCCAGGCGTACGCCGGTAAGGAACGCCGGCAGCGCCGCCGGCAGGATCAACCGCCACAGCAACAGCCGGCGCGGCAGGCGCAGCACGGCAGCGGCCTCGCGCAGGCGCGGCTGGGCATCGCGCACGCCCACCAGGGTGTGCAGCGTCACCGGCACGATGATGGCCTTGATCAGCACCACCAGCTTGAGCAGTTCACCAATGCCGAAGAACAGCATGAACAACGGAATCCAGGCGAGGGTCGGAACTTGCGCCAGGGCACTGAAGGTGGGCAGCACCAGACGCTCGGCGCGGCGGCTGAAGCCGAGCCAGGCGCCCAGTGCCAGCCCGCTGAGGATGCCGGCCAGCAGGCCCCAGAGCAGACGTTTCAGGCTGATGCCCAGTTGCTGCCAGAGCTCGCCGGCAAGCAGCTCGCGGCCGGCCTGCAGCACCAGCTCGGGCGTGGGCAGGATCTGCGCGGACATCCAGTGACGGTGGCTGGCGAACCACCAGAGCACGCCGATGGCCAGTGGCACCAGCCACGGCAGGATGGGTGCGAGCCCGCGCCAGCCGAAGATGGAAGGCCTCAGGCGGGGGCTGGGAAGAGCAAGGCGATACGGCTTCGTAATATTCTTCATTGGAATATAAATAGTTATATCAATGCATTTATGAGCTAACACAGGCCATTTAAGGGAAGGCCCGCACGCTCATCCAATGCATTCGCCGAATATTTTTTATGCCCGCAGGGCATCTGCCCGCAGAGGCCTGCGGCTGCTCGCTTAGCTCGAATAATTACTAAAAAATCACTTTTTATTATTTTGTTGATGAGCAGCCCCATGCCTTTAGTGCGGGCGCCGGAGCCACACGCGCTCCCCCATCTGCAGGAGGCAGGCGCCATGAAGGCCCTCACTACTCAATTGCTGTCCCTCTTCGCTGCGCCGGTATTGGCCGGCCTGCTCGGCGCCTATCCGCTGGTCACCCAGGCCGCCGACCCGGTGAAGGAAATCCGCATCGCTGTGCCCGACGTCAGCGCCGGGCAGAACCACTCCGGCGGCGGCGTGGTGGACATCCTCTACACCCGCCAGCTGCTGGAGCAGGAATTCGCCAAGGACGGTATCCAGGTGAAATGGAGCTTCTTCAAGGGGGCCGGCCCGGTGGTCAATGAAGCCTTCGCCAATGGCCAGGTGGACTTCGCCTACCTGGGCGACCTGGCGGCGATCATCGGCAAATCCAGCGGCCTGGACAGCCGCGTGCTGGCCGCCACCGCGCGCGGCGTGAACCATTACCTGGGCGTGCAGCCGGGATCGGGGATCAAGACCCTGGCCGACCTCAAGGGCAAGCGCGTGGGCATCTTCCGCGGCACTGCCAGCCAACTCTCGTTCGACAACGCCCTGGCCAGCGCCGGCCTCACCGAGAAGGACCTGAAGGTGATCAACCTCGACTTCAGCGCAGCCCTCGCGGCGCTGGCGGCCAAGCAGATCGACGCCACCTGGGGTCTGGCCGGCCTGTTCGCCCTGCGCGACAAGGGCCTGGCAGAAATCCCGCTGAACACCCGCGACCTCGGCGGCGCCGGCACCCTGCAGGCGCTGCTGGTGGGCAACGGCGAATTCGTCGACGCCCACCCGGACATCACCGAGCGCCTGCTCAAGGTGCAGCTGCAGGCCGTGCAATGGGCCAGTGCGGAGGCCAACCGCGATGCCTATATCGAACTGGTGTCGAAGCAGGCCAGCTACCCGGCGGTGATCTTCAAGAGCGAGTACCAGGACCGGCCGCTGGTGGAAGTACTGTCGCCGAAGCTGGACGCCGATTTCCTCGGCCGCCTCGATGCGTCCATCACGGCCGCGAAGAGCTACGGCCTGATCCGCCGCGACTTCAAGGCCGCCGACTGGGCCAACCCCGCCCCGCAGGAAGCGGCAAGCCGGCAGGTAGCCGGGCAGCCGGTGGCGGCGATTCAGTAGCCGCCCGGACTCACCTGTGGGAAGGGGAACGTTTACACGGTGGTGATGGCAAGCTCCGGCAAGGTCACCTGGCGCATATAGGCACGCGCCGTATGCGGCACTCGGTAGCGCACTTCGCTCTCGCCCTGCTCCACCCACAACAAGGACTTGTCTGCCAGTTGTCGCACGGCGGCGAACACGCACTCGCGGCACCAGCGTTTGTCGTCCAGCGAGGCGACGGCGGTGTCCAGGGTGAAGCCGTCCGCCAGTTGCGCGAGCAAGCCCAGGCAGCGCTGCTCGACGGCGTCCAGCAGCGCGTAGCTCCAGTCGTAGGTCGCCCGCAGGCTCTGCTGTCGGGCTGGCGCGGTGCGGCGGCCGGGCATCAGCAGTTGCATGGGCGTGTCCAGCAGTGCCGGCAGCCCGGCGAGGCCAAGGATGCCCACCTGCCGCGCGGCCATCTCGATGGCCAGGGGAATACCGTCCAGGCGCCGACAGACGTCGATGATCGCGCGCACCTGGCCGGACTTGAGTTCGAAGCGGTCGCAGACCTCCCGCGCGCGCATCACGAACAGCTGCACCGCCGAACTGCACATGGCCAGTGCCAGTGGCGCATCGTCCTGCGCAGGCACCTCCAGCGGCGGCAGGCGCACCACACGTTCTCCTTCCGCGCGCAGCGGCTCGCGGCTGGTGGCGAGGATGCTCAGTGCCGGGTGCAGGCGCAGCAGGTGCTCCACCGCCTCGGCGCAGCGGTCGGCGAGGTGCTCGCAGTTGTCCAGCAACAGCAGGGTCGGTTCATAGGCCGGCTCGCGCAGGAGAACGGCGAGGCTCTGGCTGAGGGAGACGCCATCCGGGTCGGCGGAGAGGTCAAGAAAGCGCACCTGGCTGAAATGCCTGCCGAGCTGCTCGGCAGCGTGGATCGCCAGGGAGGTCTTGCCCATGCCACCGGGGCCGACCAGGGTCATCAGGCGCGTGGCGGGCATCTGCTTCACCACCCGCTCGAGCAACGCCTGGCGGCCGACCAGGCCCATCAGCAGGACCGGCAGGTTGCTCGCGCGCACTTCACACGGCAGTGCCACAGCCTGCGCCGGAGCGACCACGCTCTCCACCACGCCGACGAAGCCATAGCCGCGCAACGGCACGTTGGCGATGTAGCGCTCACCCGTGCGGCCCTCGCCGAGTGCACGTCGCAGGGCGGCGATGTGCACGCGCAGGTTGATCTCCTCGACCACGGTATCGCCCCAGACCTGGGCAATGATCCTGTCCTTGCCGATGATTTCGCCGGGTTGGCGGATCAGCACCTGGAGAATATCCAGCGCCCGGCTGCCGATGCGCACCGGGCGATCCCCCTGCAGCAACTGGCGCTTGTAGGGATGGAACTGGAAGCGACCGAACTGCAGGATGGTCTCGGTGCGGTTTTCCGTGCTTGCGCTCATGTCCTGCTCACGTCTGCGGATCTGACGGATCGCTCTACAACGGGTCCTCCAGGCGATCTGGCCAGTACCGAGGTGACGCGCCCCTGATGATTGGTCAGGGTATTTTCCCGCCCTCGTTTGACAGCGCAATTCCCGCAGGGGGAAGGATTCGGCCAACTTGGGTGCGCCGGACGGTCAACCGGCCAAAAATGCGGCTTGCTGCCATCAGGCAAAGCCGAATTGCTCGCGGTACTGGCTCGGCGTCATGCCGATCCGCTCGCCGAAAACCGTGCGCATGTGCCGGGGGCTGCCAAAGCCGCTGCGGCTGGCCACCTGCTTGAGCGGCAGGTCGCTGCTTTCCAGCAGCTTGCGCGCATGGTCGATTCGCGCGCTCTGCACGTACTGCATGGGCGTCATGCTGGTCTCGCGCTGGAAGGCGCGGGCGAAGTTGCGCGGGCTCATGGCCACCAGCTCGGCCAGGCGATTCACTGTCAGCGGCTCGTCGATGTGGTCCACCACGTGGGCCTGGGCACGGGCGATCACCGAGCCGTCGCGCACCACCGAGACCAGCAGCGGGCCGAACGGCGTCTGCCCGCCCTGGCGCTTGAGCACCACCAGCAGCACCTTGGCGACTTCCAGGGCAACGTCCTTGCCGTGGTCCTCGGCGACCACCGCCAACGCCATGTCGATGCCGGCGGTGACGCCGCCGGAGGTGATCAGGTTGCGGTCGATGACGTAGATGCGCTCGGCCTGCACCTCGGCACGGGGATACAGCTGCGCCAGGCGGTCCAGGTAGTTCCAGTGAGTGGTGCAGCGGTAGCCGTCGACCAGCCCGGCCGCACCGAGCAGGAAGGCGCCGGTGCACACCGCGCCGTAGCGTTTCGCCGCGCGCGCCGCCGCCGGCAACCAGGCGTTGAGCGCCTCGTTGCTACCGTTGTAGGCACCGGGCCCGCCGGGCACCAGCAGCAGGTCCACGCCGGCGAGCAGCGCTTCCAGCGGCAGGTCGGCGCTCATCTTCAGGCCGCTGGAGGCGCGCACGCCTTCGGGCTTCGCCGCCACCGTGAGCAATCGGTAATGCCGCTCCGGCGGCAGGTAGCGGTTGGCCATGGAGAACACCTCCATCGGCCCCGTTACATCCAGCGCCAGCACATCGTCGTACAGCACCATGGCCACTGTTTTCATTCTTCTACTCGCACGCAAACGGGGCTTGGCGGTCTCGCGTGCCCCGGTATAGGAAAAAACCACTGTACCCATTCGCCGCGCCGGCGAATCGCACGTTTGCATCATTCTCCGCCAGGCGGGCCGAGCACACAGGTCCAATAAATGCCGTGGCGGCGAAACCATAGTCTGCCCATCGAAGCGCCCCGGACGCCCTTGCAGAACTGCAAAGCCACCCTGCAGGGCTGTCTGTTCCGCGCCTCGCAGCGTTCGGCAAAGATGTGTCCACGGTTTGCAGCCAAGTCCTGCAGGCCGAAAAGACACTCCAGACGCCCTCTTCCCACTCCACGCAATCAACCAGGAAATCCGACCATGACCGCCATCGCCAAAGCCGTTCCCGGCAAGACCCTGCTCAACCCCACCGACCACACCCTGATCATGATCGACCACCAGTCGCAGATGTCCTTCGCGACCAAGTCCATCGACGCGGTAACCCTGCGCAACAACGCAGCGCTGGTGTCCAAGGCAGCCAGGGAATTCGGTGTTTCCACCATCCTCACCACCGTTGCCGAGAAGAGTTTCTCCGGCCCTATCTTCGACGAGATCAAGTCGGTCTTCCCCGAACACAACGTCATCGACCGCACCAGCATGAACACCTGGGAAGACCCGCGCATCGCCGTGGAAGTGAACAAGTTCGGCAAGCAGAAGATCGTCCTGGCCGGCCTCTGGACCTCCGTGTGCATCGTCGGCCCGGCCCTGTCGGCCATCGACCAGGGCTTCGAGGTCTACGTGATCGCCGACGCCTGTGGCGACGTGTCCACCGAAGCCCACGAGATGGCCCTGCAACGAATGATCCAGCTGGGCGCGCGCCCCATGACCTCCCTGCAGTACCTGCTGGAACTGCAACGCGACTGGGCCCGCGGCGAAACCTACGATGCGACCGTGAAGACCTCCATCGAGCACGGCGGCGCCTACGGCCTCGGCCTGATCTACGCCAAGACCATGTTCAACGCCAGCGAAGGCCACTGAGCCTGAGCAGCAGAAAGGGGCGGCATTGCCGCCCCTTTTTCATTTCCGGGATACCCACCATGCCGACCCAAGACCGTTCCGGCGCCCTGGCGCTGCTGTTCATGCGCGTAGCCGCCGCGCTCCTGCTGCTCCAGGTGCATGGGCTGCCCAAGCTGCTGCACTGGCAGAACGAGCTGCAGCACATCGAAGACCCCTTCGGCCTCGGCGCCACGCCGACCCTGGCACTGGCGGTGTTCGCCGAAGTGCTCTGCCCGATCCTGCTGATCCTCGGCGTGTTCGCCCGCCTCGCTTGCCTGCCGGTAATCGCCGTGCTCCTGGTGGCACTGCTGTTCGTGCACCCTCAATGGTCGCTGGAAGAAGGCCAGTTCGCCTGGTGGATGCTGATCCTCTTCGCCGGCCTGGCGATGGCCGGCCCTGGCAGCTATCGCCTCGCCCTGCCCCGCCTGGGTGAACTTCGGACGGAGCCCCGACCGTGAAAAACCTCCTGCTCCCCTGCGCACTGACGCTTGCCTGCGTCCAGGCCCACGCCGCCGACTGGTCGCTGTTGTCACGCAACTATTTCCTCGACAACGACTACCGCAGCCCCGGCCCCGGCCCCAACGGCCAGAGCCTGCGCCGTGAATGGGCGCAGGGTTTCATCGGCAAGTTCAGCAGCGACGTCACACCCGGCACCGTCGGCCTGGGTGTCGATGCCCACGCCTTCCTCGGCCTGAAGCTCGACGGCGGGCGCGGCCACGCCGGCACCGGCCTGTTGCCACTGGACAGCGACGGCCGCAGCGAGAGCGAGTATTCCGACGCCGGCGCCGCGCTGCGCCTGGTGCATGAAAAGACTTCCCTCGCCTGGGGCGAGATGGAAGTGGAGACCCCAGTGTTCGACACCGGTGACAAGCGCCTGCAACCCGAATACGCCACCGGCTGGTTCCTCGACGACCGTAGCCTGTCCAACCTGCGACTGCAGGCCGGGCGCTTCACTGCGTTCAAGAACCAGGACTCCAGCTCCAGCCACGGCGAGTTCGAAGGCTACGGCGCCAGCACCCGCTTCGGCGGCCTGAGCCTGGCCGGCGCCACCTGGAGCGCGCCCGACGCCAACTGGGGCGGCGCGCTCTACGCCAGCCAGCTGGACGACGTCTGGCGACAGGCCTACGCCAACCTCAACGGCCACTTCGGTCGCTGGTCGGTGGACGCCAACCTGTACAAGACCGGCGATACCGGCAGCGCCCGCGCCGGCGAGATCGACACCCTGGCCTGGAGCCTGCTGGGCAAGGTCGCCCTGGGCAGCCATGCGCTGAGTCTTGCCTACCAGAAGATCGATGGCGACACGCCCTTCGACTTCGTCGGCGGCGACTCCATCTACCTCGCCAACTCGATCAAGTACGCCGACTTCAACGGCCCCGGCGAGCACTCCTGGCAGGCGCGCTACCAGTGGGACGGCGCCAGCGCCGGCCTCGCCGGCCTGACCTTTTCCACGCGCTACGTGCGCGGCAGCGGCATCGACGGCACTCACGCCCCGTGCGGCGGCGCCTACAACCCCATGGACGGCGGGGCCTGCCAGCCTGCCTATGGCGACGGCGGGCGCCACTGGGAGCGCGATCTCGACCTGCGCTACGTGGTGCAATCCGGCCCAGCCAAGGACCTGGCGCTGAGCTTCGCGCAGGTCTCGCACCGTGCCAACGACGCCCAGGGTGGCGCGGATATCGACCGCATCTACGTGATCGTCGAGTACCCGCTCAAGGGCATGTTCTGAGTCAGCCGCGGGCCGGCACGCCGGACTGGGGCGAGGCCTTGAACAGCAGCGCCGTCTCCATCAGCAGGGCCAGCACTATGGCTCCCGCTGCCACCGCGAAGAGCAGCGCGTAGTGCCCGTGGCTTGCACTGAACAGCGCCGAGTAGGCGTAGCCGGCGATGGCCTGGAAGCTGGCGAAGGACACCGTCGCACGGCTCCAGGTAGCGTTCTGCGCAGCGTGACCGGGCACCAGCTGATGCACCCGCGCCAGCGCGAGCGGCACGATGCCCGGCGGGAACGAACCGATCACCACGCTCGCCACGCCCAGCAGGTGCAGGTCGCCGGTTTCCAGCAGCAGGCCGAGGGCAATGCATTGCGCCACCAGCACCAGGCGGATAGCCGCCCGCGCACCGAGATGGTCGGCGAGGAAGCCGTAGACCACCGGCCCGACGATGGCGCCGACACCATACAGCGTCCAGATCAGCGCGCCGCCGTGGGTACCGGCGCCCAGGCCCCGGGCCACGTAGTCCACCAGGAACATCATCGGCGCCACCAGTGCCGCGGCCATCAGCGCGTACTGGGCGAACAACACGTAGATGCCCGCCGAGGCGCGCACGCCCTCAACGCTGTGCGCCTGGGGATGAGCCTGCTCCTGTGGCCAGCCGAACCAGCTGCTCAGGCTGAGCACCAGGGCCAACAAACCGAGGCCGAGCCAGGTCTGCACCAGCCCCAGCGCCAGCAACAGCGGCACCAGGGTGCCAGAGGCGGCGATGCCCAGGCCGATGCCGAGGAAGATCGCCCCGCTCGCCAGACCACGCCGATTGGCGGCCACGTGCGGGAGGATGGTGCTGGCGGCCAGCACCATGATCACCCCGCCGGAAATCCCCGAGACCAGCCGCCAGAAGAAGAACCACGCCTGGTTCAGCGGCCAGGCGCAGGCGAAGAACGACAGCGTGACCAGCAGCATCATGCCGCGCAGCACCGCCGTGCTCGACCAGCGCGCCGCCAGCGGGCGCCCGGCCAGCGCCCCTACGAGGTAGCCGGCAAGATTGGCGGCGCCCAGATAAACCACGGCGGAAGCCGAGAACCAGTGCGCCTCGATCAGCGCCGGGATCAGCGGCGTGTAGGCGAAACGCGCCAGGCCGATGCCGACCAGGCTGGCGCAGAGGCCCGCCCAGATCGGCAACCAGAGGGAGCCTCGGCTGACGAGGCGGGAAGCATCGGTATTCATGACAACCCCTATCGCGCCGTCAGGGCGGCGCCGTTGAGTGGTGATGGGGGGATCATAAAGTCGCGCGAAGATGAAATAATGCAGCGAGTTTTCATCTCAGCACCGCATCTTTGCATCAAGAGGATTTCGCCATGATGAACTGGGACGACGCGCGGGTGTTCCTCGCCCTGTGCCGCGAACAGACCCTCCGCGGCGCCGCCCGCGTGCTCGCGGTGGACCAGGCGACCGTGGGCCGGCGCCTGGCGTCGCTGGAACGTTCGCTGGAGGCGACGCTGTTCCTGCGCACCTCGGCCGGCTACAGCCTGACCGCCGCCGGCGAGATCGCCCTGGCGGCAGCGCAGGCCATGGAGTCGTCCGCTGCCGAGCTGCAACGGCGGATCCTCGGCATGGACGACCGCATGAGCGGCGTGGTGCGGGTCACCACCACCGACTCCTTCGCCGCCGACTTCATCATCCCCGCGGTCGCCGCCCTGCACCGCGAGGAACCGGGCATCGAAGTGCAACTGCAGACCTCCACGCAGATGCTCAACCTGAGCAAGCGCGAAGCCGACATCGCCGTGCGTACCCACCAGCCGGAAAACCCTGACCTGATCGTACGACGCCTGGCACGCTGGGGCAGCGGACTGTTCGCCTCCGCGCAGTATGTCGAGCAACTCGGGGCTCCCGAACCGGGGAGCGCCTTCGCCGGGCACGACCTGGTGATCTATCAGCCGTATATCGACGCGGGCAAGGAAGTATTTCTCGCCTGCGAGCCAATCATCCACGGACGCATCGCCATGACCTGCACTTCCGGCTTCATGGTCCGCCGCGCCCTGGCCGCCGGCCTTGGCGTAGGGGAATTGCCGCTGCCGATGGGCGAGGCGGACGGACTGGTCCGCCTGTGGCCGGAGCGCCCGCCCCAGCCCTACGACGTGTGGCTGGTAACCCACAAGGACGTGCGCCATACCGCGCGGGTACGGGCGGTGATCGACGCCCTCGCGCGGGCGTTCAGCGCCGTCGCGCCGTAGCGAGCAGCCATTGCAGGAGCGGGATATGCCCGGCACCGACGCACTCCGCTGGACGTGGACTTTGTCCGCGATCGCGGGCCTGGCCCGCACCTGCAAGGGTGCTCTGCTCAGTTCGCAGGGCGCACAACGCGCCAGCGTTATCCGCCGCAACTGAACCGACGGATAACCTGTTCCAGGTTATTCGCCCTACGAGCTACAAGGGTGCCTGGTAAGTCATCAGGAGAAACACACCGTAGGATGGCGTGGAGCGCAGCGATACCCATCAATCCCATGCACCAGCAGCATGGGTATCGCTCAGGCTCCACCCATCCTACAAAGGCCGAAACTCGGGCCTCAGGGCACCGGCGCGCTCATGTACTCGACCATCCGCTCGCGCAGCCAGCGCTCGGCCGGGTCGTTGTCGTGGGCGGCGCTCCAGACCAGCGAGAGCTCCGCGGGCTTGATCTCCAGCGGCGGGTCCTCGGCACGCAGGCAGCTGTCTTCCACCAGCGCGCAGGCGGCGTAGTCGGGGACGGTGGCAATCATCTCGGTGTTGCGCAGCAGAGCGCGCAGGCTGCCGAACTGCGGCACGGCCAGCACCACGCGACGGCGGCGGTCGATGCGCTCCAGGTCCAGGTCGATGGCGCCGTTCAGATCGCCGGAGAAGGACACCATCACATGCGGTCGCGAGCAGTATTCGTCGAGGCTCAGCGGGCCGGGACGATCGTCGCCGCGCAGCACCTTCACGCCGATATCGCGCAGCTTGCGGCGCTTGGCGTTGGCCGGCAGGTCGGTGGTGTAGCTGACGCCGGCGGTGATTTCGCCGGAAGACAGCAGCGCCGGCATCAGCAGGAAGTTGGCGCGGCGCACCACCACGGTGATGTTCGGCGCTTCCAGCTGAAGGCGTGCCAGCAGCGCGGGGAACAGGCCGAACTCGGCGTCGTCGGAAAGCCCCAGGCGGAAGATATTGCAGCTGCTCTCCGGCTCGAAGGTCTTGGCGCGGCTGACCGCGGCGGAGATCACGTCCATCGCCGGGCGCAGCTCCTCGAAGATGTGCAGCGCCCGGCTGGTGGGTTCCATGGCGCGGCCGGCGCGCACCAGCAGCGGGTCGTCGAACAGGTCGCGCAAGCGCGCCAGGGCGGCGCTGACGGTGGACTGGGTGATGAACAGCTTCTCGCCGACGCGGGTGAGGTTCCGCTCCAGCATCAGGGATTCGAAGATCACCAGCAGGTTCATGTCCAGGCGGCGCAGGTCGTTTCGGTTCATGGCTGGTCGCTCGGGGCTGTGGGAGTCGGCATCTTTGCACAAGACAAGGGTCGCGCCAGTCGATCATGAAACAGGGCATTTTTCTTGGACGTGTGTGCTCATTCGCGTACCGTTTGGCTTAATCCGATTGAGCATCGGATCACCTTGATTTACCTTGAATTTTTTACATTCCGGAGCGGCATTTCGGCCGCCATTAGAACGAGAAGAGAGACGCCATGCCCGCACCTGCCCACCAGGTAGCGACCATGCTCGCCCCCCAGACCCACCGCCTGGTCCGGCAGCTCATGGAGGAGCTGGAAAGCCAGGGCGACGGCGTACAGCAAGCCAGCCAGCGCCTTTGCCAGCATCTGCTGGAACACTACAGGGTGCCCGAGCCCTGTAACGATGGTGCGGACACGGGTGAACGCCTCGCCCTCGCCCCCTGGCAGGAGCGCAAGGCCAAGGACATTCTCGCCGGCAGCCTGCTCAGCCGCCTGTACATCGCCGATGTCGCCGAGCAATGCGGCATGTCACGCAGCCATTTTTCCCGTGCCTTCAAGCAGGCCACCGGGCTTGCGCCACGGGAATGGGCGCTGCGCCTGCGCATCGACCGCGCCCGCGAGTTGCTGGCCAGCGGCGATGCGCCGATCTCCCAGGTCGGCCAGGAATGCGGCTTCGCCGACCAGTCGCACTTCTGCCGCAGTTTCCGCAAGCTGGTGGGCTGCACGCCGAACCGCTGGCGGCAGGCCATTCGGGTGGGCGGGACGGAGGATATGGCGGCGGATTCTGCGCCGGCTTGATGCGCGGACCTTGTCCGCGATCACGGGCATGGCCCGCTCCTACCGGTTTCCGAGCAATTCCTACGCCGTTCAGGAAGCGTTCAGCTAGGAATCGAAGAACTTTGAGGTATGACAGTTCCGGTGCAATTCCCGCGGTCTAGTCTGGGGGCAGTCCCACTTTCCCAACAGGCAGGAGCCGGGAGTCGAAGCATGACTGCACCGCAAACCACCGACGGCAAACCGCAAGACACCGAACCCAAAGGCACCGACTGGTACCGCAAGAGCGTCGACCAGACCCTGGCCGATCTGCAGACCAGCGCGCAAGGCCTTTCCCCCGACGAAGCCGAGGCGCGGCTGCTGCGCGTTGGTCCCAATGCCTTGCCGGCCAAGGAAGTCGACCCGCTCTGGCTGCGCTTCGCCCGGCACTTCAACGACGTGCTGATCTACATCCTCCTGGCCGCCGCCGTGGCCACCGCGTTGATGGGCCACTGGACCGACACCCTCGTCATCCTGCTGGTGGCGGTGATCAACGCGGGCATCGGCTTCTTCCAGGAAAACAAGGCGGAGAAATCCCTCGCCGCCCTGCGCGGCATGCTCAGCAGCACCGCCCATGTGGTGCGCAACGGCAAGAAGATCGAGATGGACGCCGCCCAGCTGGTGCCCGGCGACATCGTCATCCTGCGCCCCGGCGACAAGATTCCCGCCGATGTGCGCCTGTTCGACGTGCACCACCTGCAGGTCGAGGAATCCATGCTCACGGGTGAATCTCTCACCGTGGGCAAACACGCCGACGCACTGGACAAGGAAGCGCTGCTGGCCGACCGCACCAACCTCGGTTTCTCCGGCACCAACGTCAGCGCCGGCAACGCGCGCGGCGTGGTGATCGAGACCGGGCCGGCCACCGAGCTTGGGCGCATCAACAAGCTGATCGCCAACGTCGACGAGGGCGAAACCCCGCTGCTGCGACAGATCGCCGAACTGGGCAAGCGCATCTTCCAGCTGATCATCGGCATGATGGTGGTGCTGTTCGTCATCGGTTTCTTCTGGCACGACTACCCCTTCGGCGAGCTGCTGCTGTCGCTGATCAGCCTGGCGGTGGCCTCGGTGCCCGAGGGCCTGCCGGCGATCGTCTCGATCATCCTGTCGCTGGGCGTGCAGCGCATGGCGCAGAACAAGGCGATCATCCGCAAGCTGCCCACCGTGGAAACCCTGGGCGCCATGAGCGTGATCTGCTCGGACAAGACCGGCACCCTGACCATGAACGAGATGACCGTGAAGAGCGTGCTGCTCGCCAACGGTCTCTACGCGGTGGAGGGCCAGAGCTACGAGCCCAAGGGCCGCATCACCTTCGGCAGCACCAGCGATGAGCTGGACTGGTCGCAACACGCCGCGCTGGCCGACTTCATCCGCGCGGTGGACATATGCAACGACAGCAGCCTGCAACTCAACGAGGAAGGACGCTGGGGCGTGGTCGGCGGCCCCACCGAGGGCGCGCTGAAGGTCCTGGCGCGCAAGGCGAACCTGCCGGAAATAGAGTTCCAGAAGTTCGGCAAGATTCCCTTCGACTCCGCCTACAAGTACATGGCGCGGCGCTGCGACGTCGCCGGGCAGAGCCTGGTCTACCTCAAGGGCGCACCCGACGTGCTGCTGCGCATGTGCCAACAACAGCTCGGCGCCAACGGCGTGGAGCCGCTGGACCGCGAGTACTGGGAGCGCGAGATGAGCTTCATCGCCGGGCAAGGCCTGCGCATGCTAGCCGCCGCGTACAAGCCGGTGCAGCCCGATGACGGCGTGATCGACCACGAGGACGTGCAGGCGGGCATGATCTTCCTCGGCGTCGCCGGCCTGCTCGACCCGCCGCGCCCGGAGGCCATTGAGGCCATCGCGCTGTGCAAGCGCGCCGGCATCCAGGTGAAGATGATCACCGGCGACCACCCGGATACCGCCGTGGCCATCGCCGGCATGCTCGGCATGGGCAACGACCTGCGTGCCATGACCGGCCAGGAGCTGGAGCAGGCCGATGACTCGCAACTGAAAGCCCTCGCCATGCAGTACTCGGTGTTCGCCCGCACCAGCCCCGAACACAAGCTGCGCCTGGTGCGCGCGCTGCAGGCCAACGAGGAAGTGGTCGGCATGACCGGCGACGGGGTCAACGACGCCCCGGCGCTGAAGCAGGCCGACGTCGGCATCGCCATGGGCATCAAGGGCACCGAGGTGACCAAGGAAGCCGCCGACATGGTGCTCACCGATGACAACTTCTCCACCATCGCCGGCGCCGTGCGCGAAGGCCGCCGGGTCTACGACAACCTGAAGAAGACCGTACTGTTCATCCTGCCGACCAACATGGCGCAGGGTCTGCTGATCGTCATGGCGATCCTCGCCGGTGCGGTGATCCCGCTGGCGCCGCTGCAGATCCTCTGGATGAACATGGCGACCTCCACCACCCTGTCCTTCGCCCTGGCCTTCGAGCCTGGCGAGCCGGGGATGATGCGCCGCCCGCCGCGCAACGCGAAGGAGTCGATCCTCAACGGCTTCGCGGTCTGGCGGGTGCTCTACGTGGGTGGCCTGCTGACCGCGGCGGCCTTCCTGCTGGAAGCCTGGATGGTCAGCAACGGCCAGGACACCGACCACATCCGCACCATGATCCTGCACACCCTGGTCACGGCGCAGTGGGCCTACCTGTTCAACTGCCGCCTGCAGGAGGAGTTCTCGCTGAACACGGCGCTGCTGCGCAACGGCGCGCTGCTCACCGTGACCCTGGCGCTGATCCTGCTGCAGTGCTTCGTGATCTACGTGCCCTTCATGCAGACCGCCTTCCACACCGTCGCCCTGCCCTTCAGCGGCTGGCTGATCTCGTTGGGTATCGGTATCGCGGTGTTCTTCGCGGTGGAACTGGAGAAGCTGGTGATCCGTCGCTGGAAGGCTTCGCGCGGATGATGCAACTGACGTAGGGGCGGACTTCGTCCGCGAAAAGGCCCCTCGCCAGTCCGGCGAGGGGCCTTTTTTCTTGCCCCTTGGAAGCTCGTCGCGGGGATCTCGCGGGCATGGCCCGCTCCTGCAAGAGCACCGTGCACCCTGTAGGAGCGGGCCATGCCCGCGAACGGCGGACAAGGTCCGCCGCCGGCCCGGACTCAGAACAGCGGCAAGGTGTAGCTGACGATCAGCCGGTTCTCATCCTGGTCGCGCTGGGTCGGGGTGCCGGAGCCGCTGGCGGGCAGGCCGCTGCGCAGCATGGCGTTGCGCCAGGAGAAGCCCAGGCCCTTGAGGGTGCCTTCGGGGATCACGTAGGACAACGTCAGGTCGCGCTCCCATTCACCCTGGTCGCCACTGGCGGTCCTGATGTCGTCGCCCTTGAGGTAGATCGCCGCGAAGGTCAGGCCCGGCAGGCCGGCCTGGGCGAAGTCGTAGCCGTAGCGCGCCACCCAGGTGCGTTCGCCTGCGTGCAGGAACTTGCCGATCTGCACGTCGGTGATCAGGTAGGCGCTGCCGCTGGCGCCGTCGCCGCGGTTCAGGTAGGGGAAGTCGCTGTCGCCGTTCATGACCTGGTAGCCGGCGCCAAGGCTGTGCCCGGACAGGCTGTAGGTGAACATCCCGCTGTAGGCGCGGTTGTCCACTTCCCCCTTGGTCACGCGATTGCCGTAGTAGCCGCTGGAGAGGTAGCCATCGGCGCGTCCGGAGGCGCTGCCATTCTTGCCGTCGGAGTCGCTGTCGAAGGCGCGCAGGTCGGTCTTCAGCACGCCGGGGCCGAGGTTCAGGCTGTGCTGCAGGCCGAGGAAGTGCTGCTGGTAGAACTCGCTGAGCTGGCCGTAGTAGTACTGCAGCGTCAGGTCCTTGCTCAGCTTGTAGTCGCCGCCGGCGTAGTAGAACTCGTTGCTGTCGCGGGCCGTGGCGCCGCTGTTGGCGCCCTGGATCGACATGCCGCGCCAGTCGCTGGAGTTGCGCCCACGGGTGTGCTCCAGCTTGCCGGCCACCAGGCTGAGGTTGTCGATATCGGCGCTGGTCACCTGCCCGCCCTCGAAGGTGCCCGGCAGCAGTCGACCGTCGTTGTAGGTCACCACTGGCAGCTTGGGCATCAGGGTGCCGTAGCGCAGTTCGGTGCTGGAAATCTTCGCCTTCAGGGTCGGGCCGAAGCTGCTGAAGTCGTTCACCGCCTCGCCGTTGCTTTTCGACGGAAACACCGTGCCGGCCTGCTGGCTGGCCGATTCGTAATGGGTGCCACCGCCGCTGTCGAGGCGGATGCCGAGCAGGCCGATGGCGTCGACGCCAAGGCCTACGGTGCCCTGGGTGTAGCCCGAGGCGTAGTTGAGGATGAAGCCCTGGCCCCACTCTTCCTGGCGGCTCGGCTCGGCCGTGCCGTTGCGGTTGTCGCTGTTGATGTAGAAGTTGCGCAGGGTCAGGCTGGCCTTGCTGTCTTCGATGAAGCCGGCAGCCTGGGCGGCGGGCACGAGAAGGCCGAGGGCGGCGCAGGCGATGGCAGCGCCCAGGGTGGAGTTTTTCATTGTTGTCTCCGGTTCGTGGATGTCAGGGTGAGCGCCACCCGTCCCAGTGGTGCGGGCAGGCGCGGGATTTCAGGCAAAGGGAGGCCGGCGGCGCCGGGAGGCGCCGTCGATCAGGGGTGGATCAGCCCAGCGGTTGCATCAGGTCACGGGGGCCGGGTTGAACAGCACCAGGTCGTTGTGCAGGTGATGCCGTTCGGCCCAGGTGTGGACCTTGCCGCTGGCCACGTCGAGGTAGAGCTGGAAGATTTCCCAGCCCAGCTCGTCCAGGGTCATGCGCCCGGACGTGACGCGGCCGGCGTCGACGTCGATCAGGTCCGGCCAGCGCTCGGCCAGTTCGGTGCGGGTCGCCACCTTGATCACCGGCGCCATGGCCAGCCCGTAGGGCGTGCCGCGCCCGGTGGTGAAGATATGCAGGTTCATGCCCGCGGCCAGTTGCAGGGTGCCGCAGATGAAGTCGCTGGCCGGGGTGGCGCAGTACTGCAGGCCCCTGCCCTTCACCCGTGCGCCCGGTGGGATCACGCCGGCGATGGCGCTGCTGCCGGACTTGGCGATGGAACCCATGGCCTTCTCGACGATGTTGTTCAGCCCGCCCTTCTTGTTGCCCGGCGTGGTGTTGGCGCTGCGGTCGGCCATGCCGCGGGCGAGGTAGCGGTCGTACCAGTCCATCTCGGCGACCAGTTGCTCGGCCACCTCGCGGTTGACAGCGCGGGCGGTGAGCAGGTGGATGCCATCGCGCACCTCGGTGTTCTCGGAGAACATCACCGTGGCGCCGGCCCGCACCAGCAGGTCGGCAGCGACGCCCAGCGCGGGGTTGGCGGTGACGCCGGAGAAGGCGTCACTGCCGCCGCACTGCATGCCCACCACCAGTTCCGAGGCCGGCACCGTCTCGCGGCGGCGTTGGTCGAGGACCACCAGACGCTCCTCGATCAGCTCCAGTATCTGCGTGACCATGCCCTGGAAGCCGTTGCCGGATTCCTGCAGGCGGTACAGCCACTGTGCCTCGTCCTGCCCGGCGGTGAGTGCGTCGCCGTCCATCAGCTGCACCGGCTGCAATTTCTCGCAGCCCAGACCGATGACCAGCGCCTGGCCACCGAGGTTGGGGTTGCGCGCCAGGTTGTACAGCGTACGGATCGGGATGATGGCGTCCGGCGCATTGATCGCCACGCCACAGCCATAACTGTGGGTCAGCGCCACCACGTCATCGACGTGCGGGTACTTGGGCAGCAGTTCGCGACGGGCGCGCTCCACGCAGTGATCCAGCACGCCAGTCACGCACTGCACCGTGGTGCTGACGCCCAGCAGGTTGCGCGTGCCGACGCTGCCGTCGGCATTGCGGTAACCCTCGAAGCTGTAGCCGGTGAGCGGCTCGGCAGTGGGCGGCACCTCGGTGGCCAGTGGCAGCGCATCCAGCTCCGGCGGCTCCGGCAGGCTGAGCAACTGCTCGGTCACCCAGCGCCCCTTGGCGATGGGCGCCAGGGCGTAGCCGATCACCGTGCCGTAGCGCAGCACCGGCGCGCCTTCGGCGATGTCCACCAGCGCCACCTTGTGGCTCTGTGGGATCGACTCGGCGGCCACCAGCTCATCCGGGAAGCGACCGCCAGCGGCGACGCCCTGGTCGTTGACGACGATGGCGACGTTATCGTCCGCGTGCAATTTCACATAGCGCGGCGAGTCCTGGTGCGGGATCAACTGCATGACACTCATCTCCGAAATACCCCCGGAACTGCTCAGGAATTGGCCGGGGCCAGACGTTTTTCAGGCACCTGGCGACCCTTTGGGTCTTCTTCGCACAGCTCCACACGCTCGATGCGGCCGACGATGAACAGGTAGCTCAGCACGGCCACCAGCGCGTTGGCGCCGACGAACACCAGGGCCCACTTGAACGAGCCGGTGGCGCTGATCAGGTAGCCGATGACGATCGGCGTGGTGATCGAGGCGAGGTTGCCGAAAGTGTTGAACAGGCCACCGGAAAGACCGGCGATCTGCTTGGGCGAGGTGTCCGCCACCACCGCCCAGCCCAGCGCGCCCAGGCCCTTGCCGAAGAACGCCAGGGTCATGAAGCCGACCACCATCCACTCGGCGTCAACGTAGTTGCAGAACACCATGGTGGTGGACAGCAGCAGGCCGCAGACGATCGGCAGCTTGCGGGCGAAGGTCAGCGAATGGCCGCGACGCAGCAGGTAGTCGGAGATGATCCCGCCCAGCACGCCGCCGAGGAAGCCCATCAGCGCGGGCAGCGAGGCGATGAAGCCGGCCTTGAGGATCGACATGCCGCGCTCCTGCACCAGGTACACCGGGAACCAGGTGAGGAAGAAGTAGGTGATGGCGTTGATGCAGTACTGGCCCAGGTACACGCCCAGCAGCATGCGGCTGCGCAGCAGTTGGCTGACGTAGTGCCATTTCGGGCCGTCGCTGGCGCGCTTCTGGTCCATGTCGACCATGCCGCCGCCGGCTTCGATGGCGGCGATTTCAGCGGCGTTGGTACGCGGGTGTTCCTTGGGGTTGTAGATGGTCTTCATCCAGATACCGGCGAAGACCATGCCCAGCACGCCCATCACCACGAACACGTGCTCCCAGCCGAAGTGGAAGACGATCCAGCCCATGATCGGTGCGAACAGCGCGGTGGCGAAGTACTGCGCAGAGTTGAAGATGGCCGAGGCCGTGCCGCGCTCGGCGGTAGGGAACCAGGCGGCGACGATGCGCGCATTGCCCGGGAAGGACGGCGCCTCGGCGAAGCCCACCATGAAGCGCAGCAGGAACAGTGCGATCACCGCGCTGGCCACCGGCAGGTAGCCGACGAAGCCCTGCAGGAAGGTGAACAGCGACCAGATGAAGATGCCCGCGGCGTAGACCTTCTTCGAGCCGAAGCGGTCGAGCAGCCAGCCGCCGGGAATCTGCCCGGCCACGTAGGCCCAGCCGAAGGCGGAGAAGATGTAGCCCAGGGTGACCGCGTCGATGCCCAGGTCCTTCTGCAGGCTGGAGCCGGCGATGGAGATGGTGGCGCGGTCGGCGTAGTTGATGGTGGTTACCAGGAACAGCATCAGCAGGATCAGGTAACGCACATGCGTCGGTTTGGCGGTTGCTTGGCTCATCGATTGCGTCTCTTGTCTTGTTGTTATGGGAGCGACCGGCGCAGGCCGGCCAGATTATCAGCCGGCCCGTCGTGGCGAGCCGTTACCGCCTCCTTGCCGACGTACGGCGGGCGCGGCCGGTACGTCCGTTCCGACTCGCACGCAGGACACAGCGGCGAGCGACACAGCAGATAGCGCGCCACGGCCGGCAGGCAGCCGGATGGCGTACAGCGAGAGAGCGTGGAGCGAAGAAAAGGGCCCCGCCGGACGCCTGGCGAGCAGGCGAGACGACACGGCGCGGCCAGGGAACTGGCGCGGGGAAAGCCGGCGCACGGTGGCGCGGCGATGTGAGATCGGACGGTTCTGCATGACGACCTACCTGCGAAGTTGAGCGGAGTGGGACAGCTCGGGGCGCGGTCAGCGCCTGGGTTCGCGGGTACGTGTCGACGGCGGGCAGTCGATGGTCATGGTATTTCCCCTGCTTTGTTCTTGTGTCGGGGTTCGGGTCATGTCTTGTGCAGCGGATGGCGCTGGCAGGCGCCACCCGCTGTTACTGCTATCGGTCAGGCACCGACGTAGGCGGTCTTCACCGTGGTGTAGAACTCCTGGGCGTAGCGGCCCTGCTCGCGCGGCCCGTAGGACGAGCCTTTGCGACCGCCGAACGGCACGTGGTAATCCACGCCGGCGGTGGGCAGGTTGACCATCACCATCCCGGCCTGGGCGTGCCGCTTGAAGTGCGCGGCATGCTTGAGCGAGGTAGTGGCGATGCCGGCGGACAGGCCGAACTCGGTGGCATTGGCCTGGGCCAGCGCTTCGTCGTAGTCCTTCACCTTGAGGATGCTGGCCACGGGGCCGAAGATTTCCTCGCGGTTGATGCGCATGTCGGGGGTGGTCTCGTCGAACAGCGCCGGGGCCATGTAGTAGCCCTCGGTGGCCAGCGACAGGCGCTCGCCGCCGAACAGCAGGCGTGCGCCTTCGTTGCGGCCGATCTCGACGTAGTCCAGGTCCTGGCGCAACTGCGCTTCGGAAACCACCGGGCCGATGTCGATGCCGTCCTGCAGCGCATTGCCTACCTTGATCCGGCGCATGCGCTCGACCATGGCTTCGACGAAGCGCGGGTAGATGCCTTCGGTGACGATCAGCCGGCTCGACGCGGTGCAGCGCTGGCCGGTGGAGTAGTAGGCGCTCTGCACCGACAGCTCCACGGCGCTGGCGAGGTCCGCATCATCGAGGACGATCTGCGGGTTCTTGCCGCCCATCTCCAGCTGCACCTTGGCGCCACGGGCCACGCACTGCGCGGCGATGCGCCGGCCGACGCCGACCGAGCCGGTGAAGCTCACGGCGTCCACCTGCGGGTGGTTGACCAGGGCCTCGCCGATCACGCTGCCACGGCCCATCACCAGGTTGAACACGCCGTTGGGGAAGCCGGCGCGGGAGATGATTTCCGCCAGCGCCCAGGCACTGCCGGGCACCAGGTCGGCAGGCTTGATCACCACGCAGTTGCCGTAGGCCAGGGCCGGGGCGATCTTCCACGCTGGGATGGCGATGGGGAAGTTCCACGGGGTGATCAGGCCGACCACGCCCACCGCTTCACGGGTCACCTCGACGCTGACGCCGGGGCGCACCGAGGGCAGCAGGTCGCCGGCCAGGCGCAGGCATTCACCGGCGAAGAACTTGAAGATGTTCCCCGCGCGGCCGACTTCGCCGATGGCTTCGGGAAGGGTCTTGCCCTCCTCCCGCGCCAGCAGCGCGCCCAGCTCGGCGCGGCGGGCGAGGATCTCGCTGCCGACCTTGTCCAGCGCGTCGGCGCGGGCCTGCACGTTGCTGTTGGACCAGGCCGGGAAAGCAGCGCGGGCCGCCTCCACTGCCTGGTTGACCAGCGCGGCGTCGCCCAGCGCGTAGTCGCCGACCACGTCGGACAGGTCCGACGGGTTGCGGTTCGGGGTTGCGTCGGTAACGGCCAGCCACTGGCCGTCGACGTAGTGCGAATACTGTTGAGCCACGGGAACCTCCGGCTTACTGCGGGCCGAGTTTCTTGATCAGCGCGTCGAGCATCTCGACTTCTTCGCCGGTGAGGTCGGTCAGCGGTGCGCGCACCGGGCCCGCGTCATGGCCGACCAGCTTGGCGCCAGCCTTGATGATGCTCACGCCGTAGCCTTCGCAGCGGTTGCGGATAGCCAGGTACGGCAGGAAGAAATCGTCGATCAGGCGGTTGACCGTGGCGTGGTCGTCGCTGGCGATGGCGTTGTAGAAATCGATGGCGGTCTTCGGGATGAAGTTGAAGACGGCGGAGGAGTACACCGGCACGCCCAGCGCCTTGTATGCCGCTGCGTAGACCTCGGCGGTCGGCAGGCCGCCGAGGTAGGTCAGGCGCTCGCCCAGGCGGCGGCGGATGGCGACCATCGGCTCGATCTCGCCGATGCCGTCCTTGAAGCCGATCAGGTTCGGGCAGCGGTCGGCCAGCTTTTCCAGGCTGTCGGCGTTGAGGCGGCAGACGTTGCGGTTGTAGACCACCACGCCGAAGTCCACCGAGCGGCAGACCTGCTCGACGTGGGCCACCAGGCCTTCCTGGCTGGCTTCGGTCAGGTAGTGCGGCAGCAGCAGGATGCCGGCGGCGCCCTGCTTCTCGGCTTCTTGGGCGTAGGCGATGGCCTGACGGGTCGGGCCGCCGGCGCCGGCGAGGATCGGTACCTGGCCACGGCAGGTATCCACCGCGGTCTTGATGATCGAGGAGAACTCGTTGGGCTCCAGCGAGAAGAACTCGCCGGTGCCGCCGGCCGCGAAGAGTGCACTGGCTCCGTAAGGGGCCAGCCACTCCAGGCGGCGGGCGTAGGTGTCCGCGCGGAAGTTGCCCTGGGTATCGAAGTCCGTCACGGGGAACGACAGCAGACCGGACGAAAGGGTGGACTTCAGTTCTTGTGGATTCATTGGCGATCACCCTGCAAAGCGAATTTTTATAGGAAGAGGTGCAACGACAATCGGCTTATGGCGTCATGTTGTCGGTCATCGTACAACTACAAACAAAAGCCGACAAGTCGTCAGACAACCTTTTCTTCCGTCCGCTCGTCAGCCGAGTTTTTCCTCGGCCGATTCGTGGGCACGGCGCAGGCGTTCGCGGGAGTTGGTGAGGTGCAGGCGCATGGCGGCGCGGGCGGCGTCGGTGTCGCCGCGGGCGATGGCGTCGAAGATATCTTCGTGCTCGCGGTTGACCCGCGCCAGGTAGTGGCTCTGGTCGTCATGGGCCAGGCGCGCCGAGTTGAGGCGGGTGCGCGGGATGATGCTCGCCCCCAGGTGGCTCATGATGTCGGTGAAGTAGCGGTTGCCCGTGGCTTCGGCGATGCGCAGGTGGAACTGGAAGTCCGAGGCCACCGCGTCGCGGCCGTTGGCCTGGCTCTCCTCCAGCGCATCCAGGGCGTCGCGCAGGCCCTGCAGCTGCTCGGGGCTGCGGCGCTGGGCGGCGAGCCCGGCGGACTCCACCTCCAGGCTGATGCGCAACTCCAGCACAGCCAGCACGTCACGCAGGGTGACGATGGTCGCCGGGTCGATGCGGAACGGGCCGTCCTTGGGCGTGTCCAGCACGAAGGTGCCGATGCCGTGGCGGGTTTCCACCAGCCCCGCGGCCTGCAGCCGGGAGATCGCCTCGCGGACCACGGTACGGCTGACGCCCTGCTCGGTCATGATCGCCGACTCGGTGGGCAGCTTGTCGCCGGGCTTGATGCGACCATCGCGGATACGCGCGGAAAGCTCGGCGACCACGTCATGGGCGAGGCTGCGGGAACGTTTGCGGGGAAGCGGACTGGTCGGCATGGTGGTCGCTGGAATAGATGAAGTGGCGGTCATCGTACAACATCGGGATGGCGCCCGGCCATGGCTGGCCAGTTGTGTGATGACTCTGCCCTGCCCCTTCCGCCGATGCCACATCGCGCGCAGGAGCGGACTCCGTCCGCGATGGCTTCGCCCAGCTCCTTGTTTGGCCGGAGTGGCACCGAACCGATCGCGGACGGAGTCCGCTCCTACGCTCATTGGTGTAACCGCAGTACCGCCTCCAGCTCTTCGCGCAGCCAGGGCTCATGGATTTCCGGCAGGCGCTGCGTGATCTGCCGGGCAACCCAGCGCTGGCCACGGCCGATGAAGTCGAAACGCAGCTCCAGGTCGTCGATGGCCATGGCACTGGCATGGAAGTCGCCCACGCCGGTATCCGGCGTGGCGCCCAGTCGTTCCAGGCAGCGCCGCAGGCGCCGGCAGCTTTCCGCCTCGCCCTGGTGCAAACGCTCCAGGCGGTTCCGTGCCACGGTCTCGTCGGCCTGCCGCAGGCTGTCGAGCATCACCCGCGCACCAGCGCGCTCGGCGCGCATCAAGGTCTGCAACCAGTCAATCAGATCGTCGGACATGAAGCCCCCAGGTCATCGCGAAGGCCCATCCTAGACCGTCTCGCGAAATGGTTTTAAATGAATTGAATTGCACTGACGCTGCAATTTTCCGAATACATCCAGCCCGCGCCGTACCTCTTCATTTCCGCTGCGCCGCTCGTCGGCCTTGACCCCGGACAAAGCATTGCAGAGCGGCCGCGTGCCAGCTCTTCGCTTTCAAATCAAAATAACTGCACTTATGCAGCATTATTATTCGTTTGTTGCATCCATTGCGTCTGTTCAGACTGATCGGGCTCCCTGCGGCGAATTGCCTCCTACCTTGCCTCTTCGCCGATTAAGCAACGCTTAGCACTCTCGGGTGCCCAGGGAGCCGTCAGTCAACCGGAGTACGACGGAATCAAGATGGACAGCGCGATACCCCTCTATCAGCACACCCCCCGCGACGCCGAATACAACTACGACATCGTTCGCCGCTTCACCCTCACCACCCTGGGCTGGGGCATCCTCGGGATGCTCATGGGCGTGTTCATCGCCGCCCAGCTGGTGTGGCCGCAGTTGAGCCTGGAGATGCCCTGGACCAGCTTCGGGCGCATCCGGCCGATCCACACCAACCTGGTGATCTTCGCCTTCGGCGGCAGCGCGCTGTTCGCCACCTCTTTCTACGTGGTGCAGCGCACCTGCCGTGTGCGGATCATCTCCGACAGCCTGGCCAACCTGCTGTTCTGGGGCTGGCAGGCGAGCCTGGTGGCCATGGTGATCAGCTACCCGCTGGGCATCACCACCTCCAAGGAATACGCCGAGATGGAGTGGCCCATTGCCGTCTGGGTGACCTTCCTCTGGCTGATCTATGCCTACCTGTTCTTCGGCACCATCGCCCGGCGCAAGGTGCGCCACATCTACGTCGGCAACTGGTTCTACGGTGCCTTCATCGTGGTCACCGGGATGGTCCACGTGGTCAATCACCTGGCAATCCCGGTGACACTGTTCAAGTCCTATCCGCTCTACTCGGGCGCCACCGACGCGATGATCCAGTGGTGGTACGGCCACAGCGTGGTGGGCTTCATCCTCTCGGTGGGCTTCCTCGGCATGATGTACTACTACGTGCCCAAGCAGGCCGAGCGGCCGATCTACTCCTATCGCCTGTCCATCGTGCACTTCTGGGCGATCATCACCCTGTACATCTGGGCCGGCCCGCACCACCTGCACTACACCGCCCTGCCCGATTGGGCGCAGTCCCTCGGCATGGTGATGTCGCTGATCCTCCTGGCGCCCAGCTGGGGCGGCATGATCAACGGCATGATGACCCTCTCCGGTGCCTGGCATAAGTTGCGCACCGACCCGATCCTGCGCTTCCTCGTGGTGTCCCTGGCGTTCTACGGCATGTCCACCTTCGAAGGCCCGATGATGGCGATCAAGACAGTGAACTCGCTGTCGCACTACACCGACTGGACCATCGGCCACGTGCATGCCGGCGCCCTGGGCTGGGTGGCGATGATCTCCATTGGCGCGCTCTACCACATGATCCCCAAGCTCTACGGTCGCGAGCAGATGCACAGCGTCGGGCTGATCAATGCGCACTTCTGGCTGGCAACCATCGGCACCGTGCTGTACATCGCCTCGATGTGGGTCAACGGCATCACCCAGGGCCTGATGTGGCGCGCGGTGAACGAGGACGGCACGCTGACCTACTCCTTCGTCGAGGCGCTGGCGGCCAGCCATCCGGGCTACATCGTGCGGCTGATCGGCGGGTCCACCTTCGCCAGCGGCATGCTGCTGATGGCCTGGAATACCTGGGCCACGGTGCGCGCCGGCAAGCCGGTGTCGAACCTCGAAGCGGCCGCGGCCTGAGGACGCGACGATGCTGCTGAGCCTTATCGGCCTGATCGCCTGTATCGCCGCCTGCTGGCAATCCTGCCGCCATGACGACGAACAGGCGGCGCTGCTGCCCTTCGCCGACGACCCGGAAGCCGCACGGCGCATGAGCGCGGCCACCGGCCGGCACTGCGAAAGGATCGTCCAGCCGCTGCCGGAGCCGCCACCGCCCTACCGACTGCGCGCCTGATCTCCGACGCCAGTGATTTCCTGCTCCACGGACGGAGCCTCCCCGAGTGCCGATGTTGGCACCTTGCAGGGCTCTTTCCCGCGAGAGCCCGTTTTTTTCAGACTTCGCTCCCCGGACCTTCCGATGCCCGCCCTCACCGGCTGGCGGCACCGCGCCGCCGCGTACCTGCCCGACATTCCCCATACCCGCCCGCGCGAATGGCTGCGCGCCTCGCTCGGCGCCAGCCTGGGCTTCCTGCTCAGCGCCGCCACCTGCGGCCTGCTGTTCGGCTCCTCGGTGGCGCTGCACTTCGCCGGCCCCTGGGCCGCTTCGGCCGTGCTGCTGTTCGCCGTCTCGTCCGGTGCCCTCGCCCAGCCCTGGTCGGTGATCGGCAGCTACCTGTGCGCCTCGCTGGTGGCGCTGCTGATCGGCCTGTTCCTGCCCGCCGGCATCGCCAGCGCGGCCCTCGCCCTCGGGCTGAGCCTGCTGCTGATGTACCCGCTGCGCTGCCTTCATCCGCCGGGCGGTGCGCTGGCCTTCTGCATGGTGTTCGCCTCGCCGCTGCCCGGCGAGCCGGCGTGGATGGCATCGCTGCCGGCAATCAGCGGCGGCCTCGGCCTGGTGCTGCTTGCGCTGCTGTTCAACAACCTGACACGCATGCCCTACCCGCGCCGCCGCAGCCTCGCGCCGGACAACCACCAGACCCAGGACCCGGCCCCCGGCGCGCGGGTCGGCATCCAGGCCGCCGACCTCGACCAGGCGCTGGACGAGCTTGAGGGCTTTGTCGACATCACCCGCGACGACCTCGAGCGCCTGGTGCGCAGCACCGAGCGCCACGCCCTGCGCCGCAGCATGGGCGAGACCCGCGCGCGGGAGGTAATGTCCCGCGACTTGATCTGCGCCTCGCCGGAAACCCCGCTCAGCCACGCCCTGCGCCTGCTGGTGAAGCACCACCTGAAGGCCCTGCCGATCCTCGACGAGGAGCGCCGGCTTGTGGGCATCGTCAGCCTGATCGACCTGCTGGTGCCCAGGGGCGCCTGGTGGAAGCGCCTGCTCGGCGGCATCGGCCTGCGCCGCGACCGCCTGCTGGGCGAGGTGATGACCCGCCCGGTGCTGCATGTGGATGCCGACACCCATGCGGTGGAACTGATCCCGCTGCTCTCCGACCACGGCCTGCACTGCCTGCCCGTGCTGGAGCGCGGCGAACTGGTGGGCGTGATCACCCAGACCGACCTGATCGCCGCGCTGGAGCGCGACCTGCTCAGTCACCTGGGCTGACCGCGCTTTCAGTTCGCCTGGGCTGACAGCCCTTTCCGTTACACTGGCCGCCTGAATCGCGCAGAAGCCTTTGCATGGACATCGACCTCACCCGCACCTTCCTGGAAATCGTCCGCCACGGCAGCTTCGTGGCCGCTGCCGACCGCATGCACGTCACCCAGACCGCCGTCACCGCGCGGGTGCAGAAGCTGGAGGCACACCTCAACTGCACGCTGTTCGTGCGCAACCGCGCCGGCGCCCGCCTGACGCCGGACGGCGAGGCCTTCGTCACCTACGCCAACCAGATCCTGCAGACATGGGAAGCCGCCCAGCGCGACCTGCCACTGCCCGAAGGCATCCACAACGTGCTGCACATCGGCGGCGAGGTGAGCCTGTGCAACCCGCTGATGCTGCGTTGGGTCAGCCGTATCCGCCAGACCATCGGCGACCACGCAGTGCGCGCCGAGATCGGCGACGGCCAGAGCCTGCTGCGCCAGCTGGAGCTGGGCGTGCTCGATGCCGCCCTGGTCTACCAGCCGACCTACTGGCCGGGGATGCAGGTGGAGCAGTTGCTGGAGGAGAAGCTGATCCTGGTGCGCGCGCAGAACCCCGAACCCTACGTCTACATCGACTGGGGCGAAGGCTTCCGCCAGCAGCACGACAGCGCCCTGCCGGAACTGTCCAAGGCGCCGGTATCGTTCAACCTCGGCCCGCTGGCGCTGCAGTACATCCTGGAGAACGGCGGCTCGGGCTACTTCCGTACGCGGGTGGTGCAGAGCTACCTCGACCGCAAGGTGCTGCGCCGCGTGCCCAAGGCACCGGAGTTCAGCTACCCGACTTATCTCGTGTATTCGCGGGACCGCGACTCGCAGGCGCTGCAGCAGGCCTTCGCGGTGCTGCGCGAGGTGGTGGCGCAGGACCCGGACTGGTCGCAGCGCTGGGACCCGATGATCTAAGCCGCCAGAGCCGGGCAGGATCAGAATCCTATGAACCCTCCTCCAGAGTAATCTCATAGGGGCAAATCGGCCTCACTTCCACCATGGCGCCCTCTTTCTCCAGTGCGCCCACCATGAAACCGCTTTCTCTCATCCGCCACTCGCTGCTGCGCCCCTGGCTGATAATGCTGTCGTGCGTCGCCTCGCTGGCACAGGCGACCGACAGCAACACACCTCCCGAGCTACTCCGCCTGGCCACAGCCCAGTTCACCGTTGGCGCGCCGCTGTGGCGATCCCTGATAGTGGGCAACCTGGTTACCGAAGCGAAACTCGTCACGCTGGAGGGCGCCCGCAATAACCTGGGCTCCGGCGAGTGGCAACACGACATGGACGGCGAAGACAGCCGCGACTGGCTCTGCTATTGGCTCCCGCATGCAAGGCTGGGCCTATGGCTGGTTTCCGACGCCAGGAAGACCGATGGCAGCCATCGCATCACGCGCATCACCCTGCGCAACCAGCCCCAGCCACAAACCACCAGCGCGTGCGCGGCACTACGGTCTCCCCAGCTTTCGCTGTCGCTCGATGGCTATGACTGGATTGGTGCGTCGAGTGCGGAAGTGCAGGCGGTCATGGGAGTATCGACACCGCCGGCGGACGGCTGGTGGCGCTTCGAACATCACCGCCGGATCGAAGGCAAGTGCGATAGAACCCGATACCGCACCAACTGGCTCTGGCTGCACTTCGCCAAAGGCCGCGTGGATGAGATCGACGCGGGGCAGATCACCAACTGCTGAGTGTGCCTGGGCACAGTCCACGGCCGCCGTAGGAGCGAGCCCGCCCGCAAGCCCCGCCCGGACAACCATGGCAGGCAGGCTCGCCCCTACAGGTACCACGCCCTTGTCCTCCCCAGGTTCCCGGCCCTTTCCTGTCAGGGGAAGGAGGCGTATGCCGGGTGTTCCTGTGTTCGCAAAACCTTCGCCGACAAGGTCCGCAGCCCTCAACGCTGATACGCAGGGCGGATAACCCGTTCCGGGTTATCCGCCCTGCGCGGCTGCCCTATTGGCCGCGGTTACATCAACCGCGCCTTGAGCAACGGCCGCAGCAGGTAGTTCAGCACGCTGCGCTTGCCGCTGAGGATGTCCACCTCGGCGACCATGCCGGGGATGATCGGCAGCACCTCGCCGTTGCGCATCAGCTGGCTGCCGTCGGTCTTGATCAGCACCTGGTAGTAGTACTCCTTGCCGCGCACCGTATCTTCTTCGATCGTGTCGGCGCTGATCTGTTCCAGGGTGCCCTTCAAATCGCCGTAGATGCTGTAGTCGTAGGCGGTGATCTTGACCTTGGCCGGCATGCCCGGCACCAGGAAGGCCACGTCGCGCGGCTTGACCTTGGCTTCCACCAGCAGGCGTTCCTCCACCGGGATCACCTCCATGATCGGCTCGCCCGGCTGCACCACGCCGCCGCGGGTGCTGATCAGCACGGTGTTCACCCGCCCGCGCACCGGCGAGAGGATTTCCGTGCGGCGCAGCTGGTCCTTGCGCTGCTGGACGATGGGCTCGATCTGCGCCAGCTGGGCCTTCTTCTCCTGCCGCTCGGTGTAGGCATCCTGGAAATAGGTGTTCTTCAGCTCGGTGAGCTTGCCGCTCAGGGTAGCGATGTCCTGGCTCAGCTTGAGTGCTTCCATCTGGCTCACCGCGCGGCGCTCCACCAGCGGCTTGACCAGCGCCAGCTGGCTCTGCGCCAGGCGAACCTGCTGCTGCAGCGAGCGGGTGTTCTCCTCCAGCTTGTCGCGCCGCGACTTGAACAGCTCACGTTCGGAACGCGCCACCGGGCCGTCGGCGGGCATGCCTGCGGGGAAGACGATGTGGTCCTGTCCCATGACTTCCGCGTCCAGCCGGGCGATGGCAGCACCGAGGACCTCGGCCTGGTTGGCCGCTTCCTGCCAGGAGGTCTCGAAGTGCGTGCGGTCCAGGCGCACCAGCGGCTGGCCGACCTGCACCAGCTCGCCCTCCTGCACCAGCAGACGGTCGAGGATACCCCCCTCCAGGCTCTGGATCTTCTGCATGCGGCTGAAGGGCACCACGCGGCCATCGCCTCGTGTCACCTCGTCCAGCTCGGCCCAGGCTGCCCAGGCGACAGCGGCGACCAGGCTCAGCAGCAGTGCCCAGAGCAGCGGCCGCGACACCGGGTGGCTGGAAGCCAGCAGCGGGTCCTGCAGCTCGCGGCGCAGGCGTTCGGCAGCGCGGGTTTCACTGGCCATGGACGGCTCCTTCCTGTCCGGGAATCTGTACGGTGCGGTCCTTGACGATCTGGTCCAGCGCACCGTCCATCACCACCTTGCCCTGGCTGAGCACCACGGCACGGGTGGCCACGGCGAGCATGGTCTTCTTGTGCGTGGTCATCACCAGGGTGCGACCTTCCAGCCAACGCTGCAGGTAGCCGATGACGTGCAGCTCGGTGCTCTGGTCGAAGGTCGCGGTGGGCTCGTCGAGCAGCACCACGGGCGGGTCCTGCAGCAGCACGCGGGCCAGCCCCACGGCCTGGCGCTGACCGCCGGAAAGGCTGCCGTTGCCCAGCAGCGGCAGGTCCAGCCCCAGCGGGTGCGAGCGGACGAAGTCGCCCAGGCCGACGCCATCCAGCGCCTCGAACATCTCGTCATCGCTGATCGCCGCGCCTTCCAGGTTGAGGTTGTCGCGCAGGGTGCCGTAGAACAGCGCGACATCCTGCGGCAGATAGCCTATGTGACGGCGCCGGTCGGAAGGGTCGATCTGCGCGATGGCCACGTCGTCCAGCAGCAGACGCCCGGACTGCGCGTCGTACAACCCGGCCAGCAGGCGCAGCAGGGTCGACTTGCCGGCGCCGTTGCCACCCAGCAGCGCGATGCGCTCGCCGGGGCGGATCTCCAGCGCAGCGATGTCCACCGCCGGCGGGTTCTCGCCGTGGGCCAGCTTCAGCGCCTCCAGGCGGTAGTGCCCGGCGAGGCGCTCCTTGCGCACGAAGCGCTTGTCCTGCGGGCGCTCCATGGGCGCCTTCATCAGCTGGTCGAGCCCTTCCATGGCGACCCGGGTGTGCTGCCAGCGACCGAGGATGCCGGCGGCCTGGGACAGCGGCGCCACCGCACGAGCGGCAAGGATGGAACAGGCCACCAGCGCGCCGACACTCAGTTCGCCGGCACTGATGCGGTACACGCCGAACACCACCACGCCGATGTAGCACAACTGCTGCACGATGCTCGCGCCATAGGACAGCGCCGTGGTCAGCGTATGCGTGCGCATGGCATTGCCGGCCAGTTGCGCGGTGAGGTTTTCCCAGAGGTGCAGGCAGCGACCCTCGGCGCGGGTGGCCTTGACCGACTCGAGGTTCTCGATGGATTCGAGCAGGATGCCGTTCTTTACCGCGCCCTCTCGCAGGTTCTCCCGCGACAGCCGCGCCAGCACGCCCTGGCAGAACAGTCCGGGAATCAACATCAGCAATGCCGCCACCGCCGGCACCCAGACCAGGTGCCCGCCGATCAGCGCAATGATCAACAGGAACAGCAGCACGAACGGCAGGTCGCTGATCATCGCCGCACTGGAGGCGGTGAAGAATTCACGCACGCCCTCGAACTCGCGCACCTGCGTACTGAAGGCGCCCACCGAACCGGGCTTGGCCGCCAGCCGGGTGTTGAGCACGCGCTCGAACAGGAGCGTGGAAAGCTGCAGGTCGATACGCTTGCCCATGGTGGTCAGCAGGTGCCCGCGCAACCCGCGGATCACGCCTTCCAGCACGATGGCCAGGCCCACGCCGCTGGCGAGTATCCACAAGGTGTCCATGGCCGCGTTGGGCACCACGCGGTCATACACCTGCATGGCAAACAGCGCCGAAGCAATCGCCAGCAGGTTCGCCATCATCGCCGCCATGGCGACTTCGAAATACGAACGCCAGAGCCGCTTCAGCGGGCCGAAGAACCAGTGATCCGGCTCACGCCTGGCGAAGTCGCCGACGCGCCCGTCCGCCCGGTAACGGCACTTGGCGAAGATCGCAACACCGCTGTAGCGATGCTCCAGTTCGGCCCGCGCAATCCGCTCGACGCCGCCATCACTGTGCGGCACCAGCACGCTGGCGGTCTGCTCATCCTGCTCGCAGAGCACCAGGGTGCCGCCGTCTTCGAGCAGCAGCAGCGCCGGCAGCAGGTAGTTATCCATCTTCGCCAGGGCCAGGCGATCGACCCGCGCGACTATGTCCGCGCGGCGCAAGGCGCGGGGCACAAAACGCAGCGGCAGCCGGCCCTGGTGCAGCGGCATGCCCTCCCCCAGCTCGGCCACGCCCAGTGGCCGGCCCAACTGCCGGCAGAGCAGCGAAAGGCCCTGGCGCAGGGGATCGGTCTCGACTTCGTGATCCGCCAGCAGAACCACATTCTCGGCGTTCATCAGGAGGCTCCCGGGGCCAGGTGGTTTTCCAGCAGCGGCCCGAGCAGGCCGATCTGCGCGGCGGCACGGTACTCCACGCGCTTGCGCTCGAAGCGCAGGTTGGCCAGTTGGCGCTCGGCCTCGAAGCGCTCGCGCTGCACATTGAGCAGGTCGATCACGTCGCGCCGGCCGACCTCGAACTGGTCCCGGTAGACGCCACTGACCTGCTCCGATTCGCGCACCTGCTGTACCAGCGAATCCTGCCGCCAGCGCAGGGTGTCGTCGGTGTCGAAGAGGGTCTGCAGCTTGCGCTTGATATCGCGCTGCATGGCGTCGCGGGTCCAGCGGGTGGACTCCAGGTGCTGCTGGGCGGCGGTGGGTCGGCGGAAGTTGGACAGACCTTCGAAGGTATCCATGCGCAGGCGCAGCGACACCACCGAGTCGTTTTCCAGGTGCCCGCCGATCTCCCGGCGCAGCGACGAGGCCTCCAGGTTCACCTGCGGCAGCAGCGAGGCCTTGCTCTCGCGCAGCTTGGCCTCAGCCACTTCGGCATCCTCGGCGGCCTTGCGGTAGAGCGGGCTGTCGACGATCAGGCGGTTCATGTCGGTACCGACCAGGTAGCGTTGCATGGACAGGGGCTCCGGTTCGGCGAGGTCGGCCGGCGGCTTGCCGACCAGCACTTCGTACTGGTTGCGGGCGTCCTGCAGGGCGCCCTTTTCCAGCGACAACTGCTCCTGCGCGCGGGACAGCTCGAGGTTGGCGCGGTCCAGTTCGCTGCGGTCGGAATAGCCATCGCCGCCGCGTGCCTGGGTCATCTCGCGGATGTCGCCGAGGCGCTGGATATGCTCGCGTACCGTCTCGATCCGCGCCTGGGCGGCGAGCACGTCGAGGTAGGTCTCGGTGATGTCCAGCGCCGCATCCTCGCGGCTCACCAGCGCGGTTTCGTCGAGCTGACGGTGGCTGGCCTTGGCGCTGTCCACCTTGCTCTTCATCTTGCCCCAGTCGTAGAGCATCTGGGACGCAGTGAGGTCGTAGACCACCTCGCCAAAGTCGAACTCGTTGGGCCCGCCGGACATGCTCACCTGCGGGTAGTAGCCGCCCTTGCTGATCTCCACATCGGTCTTGCCGCGCTCCGCTTCCGCCACTGCGGCGCGGACTTCGGGATGGATGGCGAGGCCGGCGCGCACGGCCTCCTCCAGTGTCTGCCCCTGGCCTGCCGCGCTCACCAGCAGCAGGCCGTACAGCCAGGCGTTGCGTAGTGTCATCCAGTTGTTTTCCTTGTTCAGGACACGACGACGTGGACGGTGTTCTCCTCCACCAGCAGCGTGGTGTTGCCGAATGAGTAGACGTCGTAACTGACGCCGCTGTGGACCTGATTGGCGCCGGTATCCACCGCGCCCCTCACGGTGAGGGTGTCGTTGGTGTCACCGGTGATCTGCAGGACATTGTTGGCATCGGTCACCGCATCGACCTGCGCCGCGGTGAGGGTCAGACTGCTGGGCGCGGCGTCGCCCTTGCCCAGGCTGATCCGCTCGATGTTGGTCATGGTCCCGGTGAACAGCGAGCCGTAGGTGAGGTTGATGCCGCTGTCGAGCATCACCGTGTCGAAGCCGGCGCCGCCGTCGACGCTCTTGAAGGTGGTCGACTGCAACTGGATGGTGTCGTTGCCATCGCCCGCCTGCACGATGTCGCCCGTGCCGACATGGAGGAACAGGTCCGCTCCCGCGTTACCGTAGAAGTGCTCGGTGCCACTGGTGCCCATCAGTACGTCCGCGCCGGCGGTGCCGCTGACGCTGATCTCGCCCAGCGCCAGGCCAAGGCCGGAGCCGGTCAGGGAAATGCCGTAGGTCGCGCTGGCGTGGCCGGCGGCGTCGTAGGCAATCAGGTTGATGCTCAGCTGGCTGCCCAGGTTGAGCAGCTGGGTGACGGACAGGCCGAGTTGCGCCAGCAGGTCCGGCGCCAGCAGGTTGATGGTGAAATGGCCGGTGCTGTCGACGATGGGGTGCAGCGCGACGTTCAGCAGCGGCGTGATGACCTCCACGCCCAGGCTACCGCCGGCGATGGCCGTGCCGCTGAGGCCCAGCACCGGCGGCAGCAGCCCGACGGCGAGGCCGAGGTTGCCGATGGTGACGGTGTTCTGGGTCAGCACGTTCTCCAGGTTGATGCCCACCAGGTTGCCGACGTTGCCTGCCGCATCACGGGCGCCGACGGTGACATTGGCGTCCAGCAGCTGGTCCCAGCTCATGGCGGTAGCCAGGCCGCTCAGCAGGTCCAGCGAAGCGAGCCCGGCGTTGCTTGCCGAGACTTCCGTATGCGACACCAGCCCGAGCAGCTTGGCATCCACCAGCAGGGTGCTGCTGGGCTCGGCGCCGATGGTCAGCAGGTTGCCCACCAGTGACAGCACCGGGTTGGCCGGCGCGATGGTGTCGAGGGTGAAGTTCGCCGGGGTCGCTGTAAGCCCGCCGTTGACGTCGGCAGTGACGGTCGCCGCGCCCTGCGGGATCGCCGCCACGCCGGCCGCCGGGAGCATGCTCACCAGCACAACGCCAGCGGTGATTTCCGCCGCCGTGAGCACATGGGCCTGGCTGAAGGTATAGCCGCCGGGGCCGTTGTAGCGCAGGGTCAGGGTCTGCCCGGCGCGGGCGCCGGCCGTCAGGCCCACACGCACCTGGATACCGTCGGCCAGCTCGGCCTTGTTGATGTAACCGTCGGCGGCTTCGGCGATGGTCAGTACCGGTCGCGTGAGGTCTGGCGCCTGCACCTGGATGGTGGCCCCGGCATTGCCGGCAGCATCCACCGCGTTGACCGTCAGCAGCTGCCCCGCCGTCAGCGCCGGGCTGAGGTTGACGGTGAAGTTGCCGCTGCCGTTGGCCTGCACCGTAATCGGGTTGGCCGCATCGCCATTGATGACCACCTTCACCGTACTGTTGGCCTCGGCGATACCGGTGAGCACCGTGCCATTGGCGGAAACGCTCAGGCCGCTGGGTGCGACCGGCGCCACGCTATCGACGCCAATGGTGGTCGCCACGCTGGTGTTGCCGGCGGCGTCCTTGGCCGTGACGCTGACCTGCGTGTTGTTCGCCAGCGGGCTGCCGGGGGTGAAGCTCCAGTTGCCGGTGGCATCGGCGGTGACCTGCGCGATGACAGCGCCGCCGACCTTGAGAATCACCGTCGAACCGATCTCTGCCGTGCCACTGAGGACCGTGCCATTGCTCGGCGCGACAACCGGCGCGGTCGGCGCCACGGCGTCCACCGTGACGCTGGCGGCGACGCTGGTATTGCCCACGGCATCCTTGGCCACCACGCTGACCTGCACACCGTTAGCCAGCGCCACGCCGGGGGCGAAGCTCCACTGGCCCTGGGCATTGGCGGTGACCTGGCCGATGACGTTGCCGCCCACGCTGAGTACCAGCGTGGAACCGGCCTCGGCAGTACCGGCCAGCAGCGCGCCGTTGCTCGGGCTGACCACCGGCAGCGCGGGTGGCAGCGCATCCACCGTGGTGGTGGCGGCAATCAGGCTGACGTTGCCGGCGGCGTCCTTGGCCACCGCGCTGACTACCACGCCATTGCCCACCGGGGTGGTCGGGTTGAAGGTCCAGATACCACTGGCATTGGCCGTGACCTGACCGAGCAGAGCGCCATTGGCGCCGCTGATGATCACCGTCGAATTGGCTTCGGCGGTGCCGGTGAAAGTGACGCCGTTGCTGGCGGCGATGGTCGGCGTATTGGGCGCGACACTGTCCACGGTAACGCTCGCCGCGACGCTGGTATTACCCGTCGCATCCCTGGCCACCACGCTGACCTGCACGCCGTTGGCCAGGGGTATACCGGGGCTGTAGGTCCAGTGCCCGGAGCCGTCGGCAACGACCTGGGCGATGGGCGCGCCAGCCACGCTGAGCACCACCGTGGCGCCCGCCTCCGCCGTGCCGGCGAGCACACTGCCATTGCTCGGCGAGACCACCGGCACGTTCGGCGCCACCGCATCGACAACTACGGTGGCGACGCCGCTGAGGTTGTTGCTGGCATCGCGGGCCACAGCGTTGATCACGGTACCGTCGACCAGCGGCGTGCCCGGGGTGAAGCTCCAGTTGCCGTTGACATCGGCACTGACCTGGCCAATGGGCAAGCCGCCGGTAGTGGTGAGGAGGATGGTGGCGTTGGCTTCGGCCGTGCCGCTGATGACCGTGCCGTTGCTCGGGGTGATGACCGGGACCGCCGGCAGGCTCGCGTCGATGACGACGCTGGTCGTCAGGCTGACGTTGCCGACCGCGTCGCGAGCGCTGATCACCACTTCCAGGCCGTCGGCCAGCGGCGCGTCCGGCACATAGTGCCAGTTGCCGTTGGCATCGGCCTGGGCCGAGCCGATCAGGTTGCCCAGGCCATCGCGCAGGAGGACCGTCGCGTTGGCTTCGGCAGTACCCGCCAGCACGGCGCCATCGCTGGGCGTTACGGTGGGCGCCAGCGGCGCCAGGGCATCGATGGTGACACTGACGCTCGCGCTCAGGTTGCCAGTGGCATCTACCGTCACGGCGTCCACGACCGTACCGTTGGCCAGCGCCGAGGGCACCGGGAATGACCAGGTGCCGTCACCTTGCACCGCCACCCGCGCCAGCTCCACGCCATCCATGCTGAGCACCACGGTCACGCCCAGTTCGGCAGTGCCGCTGAGCAGCGTGCCATTGCTGGGGTCGATCACCGGCGGCTCGGGCGCCTGGCTATCGACCACCGTGGAAGCGGACCCGCTGGTGTTGCCGGCGGCGTCCTGGGCCACGGCGGTGACTGCAGTGCCGTTGGCCAGCGCCGGGCTGGGGGTGAATGCCCAGTCGCCGCTGCCGTTGGCCTGGGTGGTGCCGATGAGGTTGCCGTTGCCGTCGGTGAGGACAACGGTGGCATTGGCCTCGGCGGTACCGACCAGTTCGGTGCCGTTGCTGGGTTCGATGGTCGGCGGCGGCGGTGCGACGTTGTCGACCGTGGTGCTGACCGAGCCGCTGGTGTTGCCGACCGCATCGCGGGTGGCGGCCTGGATGACCACGCCATTGCCCAGCGGCGTGGCCGGGTCGAAGGACCAGTTGCCGGCGCCGTCGGCGACGGTGGTGCCGATGGGATTGCCGCCGCCATCGGTGAGCACCACGGTGACGCCGGCCGTGGCGGTACCGGTGATGTGCACGCCATCGCTCGGATCGATGGTCGGGCTGGCCGGCGCCACGGCGTCCACCGTGGTGCTGGCAGAACCACTGGTGTTGCCCGCGGCGTCCTGCGCCACGACGTTGACCACGGTGCCATCGGGCAGAGGGACACCCGGCGCGAAGGACCACTCCCCGGAGCCATTGGCCGTGACCTGGGCGATGGGGTTGCCGTTGCCATCGGTGAGGATGACCGTGGCGTCTGCCTCGGCAGTGCCCGTGAGCAGCGCGCCGTTGCTGGCATTGATGGTTGGGATGGGCGGCGCCAGGTTGTCCACCGTGGTGGTGGCCGCGACGCTGGTGTTGCCGGTGGCATCCCTGGCCACGGCATTGACCACAGTGCCATCGGCCAGCGCTGTGCCAGGGGTGAAGGTCCAGTTGCCGCTGCCATTGGCGGTGGTCTGGCCGATCACGTTGCCGTTGCCGTCGGTGAGCAGCACGGTGGCATTGTTCTCCGCCGTACCGTGCAGTTCGGTGCCATTGCTCGCCGCGATGGTCGGTGCGACGGGTGCGACCGAGTCCACCGTGGTGCTGACACTGTTGCTGGTGTTGCCGGCGGCGTCCTTCGCCACCGCATTGACCACCGAGCCATCGGCCAGAGCCGGGCTTACGGCCAGGCTCCAGGCGCCATTGGCGTCGGCGCGCACCTGACCGATGGCGTTGCCGCCGCCGTCGGTCAGCAGCACCAGCGCATTGGCTTCGGCGGTGCCAGTGAGCAGCGTGCCGTTGCTGAGGTTGATGGTCGGGTCGGCCGGCGCGGTGGTGTCCACCGTGGTGCTGACCGAGGAACTCTGGTTGCCGGCCGCATCCACCGAAACGGCGTTGACCGTGGTGCCGTTGGGCAGAGCCGGCGATGGCGTGTAGGTCCACTTGCCGTTGCCATCGACGCCGACCTGGGCAATCGGATTGCCGTTGCCATCGGTGAGCACGATGCTCGCCCCGGCCTCGCCGGTGCCGCTGAGCACGTTGCCGTTGCTGGGCAGGATGCTCGGCGTGGTCGGCGCGGTGGTGTCGACCACCGTGTTGACCACGCTACTGGTGTTGCCGGCGGCATCCTGGGCCACGGCATTCACCGTGGTGCCACCCACCAGCGGCGGGTTGGGGGTGAAACTCCACTGCCCGGTGGTGGCATCGGCGACGACCTGGCCGAGGGGACTGCCGTTGCCGTCGGTGAGGAGCAACGTGGCGCCCGGCTCGGCGCTGCCGGTCACCACGTTGCCATTACTGGCGTTGATGGTCGGGGCGATGGGCGCCACCGCATCCACCGTGGTGCTGGCGGACGCGCTGGCGTTGCCGGCGGCATCCTGCGCGACGACATTGACCACCGTGCCGTTGGCCAGCGGCGCAACGGGGGAGAAGCTCCAGTGCCCGGTGCCATCGGCGGTGGTCTGCCCCACGGGGTTGCCGTTGCCATCGGCGAGGATCACCGTGCTGCCGGCCTCGGCGGTGCCGCTGAACTCGGTGCCGTTGCTCGGGACAATGGTCGGCGTATCGGGCGCCAGGGCATCGATGGTGATGGCACTGACGCCACTGGTGCGGCCCTCGACCACGGCCACGGCCACCACTTCGGTGCCATTGGCCAGGGGCAAGCCGGGTTCATAGCTCCATTGGCCGCTGATGGGGTCCGCAGTGACGCGGGTGATCTCGTTGCCGTTGCCATCGCTCAGCACGACCTCCGCGCCGGGCACGGCGGTGCCGGAGATCACACTGCCATTGCTGGCATTGATGATCGGCGCGTCAGGCAGGGTGTTGTCGACCACCACGCTCTGCAACGGTCCCTGGTTGCCCGCCGCGTCACGCGCTACGGCGTTTACCGTGGTGCCGTCGGGCAACGGGCTGGCCGGCGTGAGGCTCCAGTGGCCGTTGGCGTCGGCGATGGCCGTTCCCAGCGGGTTGCCGCTGCCGTCGCTGAGCAGCACGGTGCTGCCAGCCTCCGCGGTCCCCGACAGCAAGGCGCCGTTGGTGGCGTTGATGACGGGCTGCCCCGGCGGCACCGCGTCGATGGTGACTGCGGTCGGCTGGCTGATGTTGCCCGCTGCATCGCGCGCGGCAACCTGCAGTACTTCCCCGTCGCCGACGGCGCTCGTTGGAGTGATGCTCCACTGCCCCGTCACCGGGTCGGCGGTCGCGCTGCCCAGCTCGACGCCGCCACGGCTGATGGTCACGGTACTGCCGGGCTCTGCGGTGCCCGTGAGCACGCTGCCGTTGCTCGCCGCAACCACAGGCGCCGCCGGCGGCGTGGCATCGATGATGATGCTCGCCACCGAGCTGGCGTTACCGGCGGCGTCCTGGGCGATCACGTCGATCTTCGTTCCGTCGGCCAGCGGCGGGTTCGGGGTGAAGGTCCAGTTGCCGTCCGGGTCGGTGGTGGCCTGGCCGATCAGTACGTTGTTGGCGTACACGAGGGTGATGGTGCTGGCGATCTCGGAGGTCCCGGTGATCAGCGTACCGTTGCTCGGTTCGATGCTCGGCGCCAGCGGTGCGGAAGCATCGACCACTACGCTGTCGCTGCCACTGGTGTTGCCGGCGGCGTCCTGGGCTACCGCGCTGACCGTCACGCCATTGCCCACCGGGGTGGTCGCGGTAAAGCTCCAGCGGCCTTCGGCATCCACCAGGGCGCGGCCGATTTCTCCATCCGGCCCGCTGAGGATGACCGTGGTGCCCGCCTCGGCCGTACCGGTGAAGGTGCTGCCGTTGCTCGGGAGGATGTCCGGCGCGCCGGGGGCGAGCCCGTCCACGCTGCCGTTGACGATCGGCGTGGTGTTGCCGGCGGCATCGGTGCCCTGCACCGAGATGGCCGTACTATCGGCGATCGGGCTGCCGGGCGTGTAGCTCCAGCGCCCGTCCGGGCCGACCTGGACGCGGGCCACTTCACTGCCGGCGACGCTGACGATGACCGTACTGCCGATCTCGCCGGTGCCACCCAGTGCCAGGCCATTGCTCGGGTCGAGTGTTGGAGTGCTGGGGGCGCTGGAATCCACCGTCACCTGCACCGGGCCGCTCTCGTTGCCGGCTGCGTCACGGGCGACGATGGTCACCACGGTGCCGTCGGCCAGGGGTTGGTCCGGGGTGAAGGTCCAGTTGCCACCCGCGCCCACCGTGACCTGCCCCAGCGCATTGCCGGCGCCATCGGTGAACACCAGGGTGCTGCCCTCTTCCCCCGTACCGCTGAGCACGGTGCCGTTGCTCGGCCCGGCGGCAGGAGTCGTCGGTGCGCTGGTGTCAATGGTCAGCGTGGTGCCATTGCTGGGATTGCCGGCCGCATCGGTGGCGACCACGGTCACGCTGCTGCCATCGGGCAGCGGCGACGCCGGGGTGATGCTCCAGTTGCCCTGGTCGTCGGCGGTGGTCTGCCCCACCGGATTGTTGTTGCCATCGGTCACCGTGACGGTGCTGCCCGGCTCGGCAGTACCGCTGACCTGCGTACCGTTGCCGGGGTTGACCAGCGGGTCGGCCGGCGGCGTGCTGTCGACGGTCACCGTGGTGGTTTCGCTGCGGTTACCGGAGGAATCCACGGCGACGACGCTCAGGGTCGCGCCATCGGGCAGCGGCGTGCTCGGGGTATAGCTCCAGGTGCCGCCGGGGCCGACCGGCACCTCGGCGATCACCTGGCCGTTGGCGGAGATCACCACCACCTGCGCGTTGGGTTCGGCGGTGCCGCTCAGTTCGGCGCCGGTGCTGGGGGTGACCACCGGCGCAGCCGGCGGCTGTGCATCCACGGTCACGCCCACGGTGCCGCTTTCGTTGCCCGCCGCGTCGCGGGCCATCACCGTCACCTGGGTGCCGTTGGGTAGCGCCGGCTGTGGAGCGAAGCTCCAGACACCGCCGCCATCGGCGATGGCCTCGCCGATGACGTTGCCGCCGGCGTCGCGGATGATCACCGTGGCGTTCGCCTCGGCGGTGCCGGTGAACAGCTGACCGTTGCTCGGATCGACCAGCGGCGTAGGCGGTGCCACGGAATCCACCGTGGTGTTCGCTGGCTGGCTGACATTGCCGGCCGCATCGGTCGCCGTGACGTTGACCAGCGTACCGTCGGGCAGGGCCGTACCGGGTGTGAAGGTCCACTGGCCGTTGTCGTCTGCCGTGACCACGGCGATGGGGTTGCCGCTGCCGTCGGTGAGCGTGACCGTGGAGCCTGGCTCCGCCGTGCCCGTCAGGGTTACGCCCATGCTGCCGTTGATGGTGGGCGCAGCCGGCGCCACGGAGTCCACCGTGCCGACGATGGGCACGCTTTCATGGCCGCTGACCGGGTCGACGGCGACCACCTGGTAATCGGAGCCGTTGGCCAGCGGCGAAGCCGGCGTGACGCTCCAGTTGCCGTCGCCATCGGCGGTGGTGCGGCCGATCTCGTTGCCGTTGGCATCGCGCACTATCACCTGCTGGCCGGCCTCGGCGGTGCCGCTGATGACACTGCCGTTGCTCGCATCCGGTGTCGGCGGCGTGGTCAGGTTGCTGTCCACCGTCGTGGTGGTTTCCGCCCCGACATTACCCGCCGCATCGCGCACCGCCAGACGCAGCACGAAGCCAGTGGGCAATGCCTGGCTGAAGCGGAACAACCAGAAGCCATTGAGGCCCACCGCCGCCTCTCCCAGGGGCTGGCCGGAAGCATCCATGATCACCACGGTGCTGCCCGGCTCGGCGGTCCCGCTGATCTGCGTGCCGTTGCTCGGCCCGGCCGAGGGCGCAGTGGGCGCCAGGTTGTCGACGGTGATCTGACCGACCTGGCTGACGTTGCCCGCCGCATCCGTCGCGGTGGCGCGCACCTGGGTACCGTTGCCCAGGGGCGTGCCCGGCGTGAACGACCAGTCCCCGGTGATCGGGTCGGCCACCACCTGGGCGATGGGGTTGCCGTTGCCATCGGTCAGCGTCACCGTACTGCCCGGCTCGGCCAAGCCATGCAGCACGTCGCCGTTGCTCGCGTCGATCTGCGGGGCATCGGGCGCCTGGCGGTCCACGATCACAGGCGTCGGCTGACCGACGTTACCGGCAGCGTCGCGGGCAACCACGGAAATCTGCGTGCCGCTGGGCAAGGCCGACGGCGGCGTGAAGCTCCACTGCCCGGTGCTGGCGTCGGCCGTGACCTGGCCGATGGGATTGCCATTGGCATCGAGGATGATCACGGTGGCGCCTTGCTCGGCGCTGCCACTGAAGCTCAGACCATTGCTGGCGTTGACCTGCGGCGGTGGCGGCGCGACGGCGTCCACCACGACACTGGTGGGCGGGCTGGGGTTACCGGCGGCGTCGACGGACCGGACCACCACCACCGCTCCGTCGGGCAGCGAGGCTCCGGGAGTGAAGGACCATGCGCCGCTTAGACCGTCGGCGCGCACCTGGCCAATGGGGTTGCCCTGGTTGTCGACGAGGGTCACCAGGCTACCGGGCTCGGCGATACCACTGAGAACGGTGCCGTTGCTGACGTCCACCTGGGGCGCATCGGGCGCCACCCCGTCGACGACCAGGTTGACCACCTGGCTCTGCTGACCGCTCTGCGGATCCACCGCGACAACCTGCAACTGGGTGCCATCGGGGAACTGCACGCCGGGGATGTAGCTCCAGTGACCGTCGCCATCGGCTGTCACGGTCGCGATCGGGTTGCCGTTGGCGTCGCGAATCTCCACGCGGTCCCCGGCATCCGCCAGGCCGCTGATGTTCGAACCGTTGCTCGGGTCGACCGTGGGCGTCGAGGGAATGCTGGAATCCACCGTGACGCTGGCCGCCGCTCCGGTGTTGCCGGCAGCGTCCGTAGCCGTCACCGATACCACCGCGCCATTGGCCAGCGGCGGGTTGAAGATGAACTGCCAGTGGCCGCTGCCGTCGGCCTGGACCTGGCCGATCACCTGGCCGTCGGCATTGCTCAGCAACACCGTGCTGTTGGCTTCCGCGATACCACTGAACAGCCCGCCATTGCTAGGGTTGACCGTGGGCGCCACTGGCGGCTGGGTATCCAGGGTGGTCTGCGCCGGGCCGCTGAGGTTGCCGGCAGCGTCCTTGGCGACGACGGTGACCTGGGTGCCGTTGGGCAAGGGCGAACCGGGATGGTAGCTCCAGTGCCCGGTCCCATCGGCAACGACGGTCGCCAGCGGGGTTCCGTTACCGGTGGTGAGCACGACCGTTGCACCGGCCTCCGCCGTTCCCTCCAGCCCTCCGGCATTGCCCGAGGTGATGACGGGCGTGCCGGGCGCGATGCCGTCCACCGTGACGCTGGTGGAACCGCTCTCCCCCTGCGGCCCGCGTGCCACGGCATTGACCACGGTGCCGTCGGCCAGCGGAGTGAGGGGGGTGAAGCTCCAGTGGCCATCGCCACCGACCAGTGCCACGCCGATCAGGGTGCCCTGGGCGTTGGTCAGGTAGACCTGGGTGCCGACCGTCGCGGTGCCCTGGATGAGGTGGCCGTTGCTCGGGTCGATCACCGGTGCGGGCACGCTCCCGCCCGGCGCGTGGATGGTGGCAATCGGGCTGGCGTTGCCGGCTGCGTCGCGGACGATGATCGAAACGATCTGCCCGGCTGGCAGCGGCGAATCGAGGTTGAGACTGAAGCGGCCGTCGGGCCCGACCTGCGCGGTCAGGTCAGGGATGCCGTCATTGTTCAGGTCGATGGACAGCGAGCTGCCTGGCTCGGCGATCCCGGCAAGGCCCCTGCCGTCGGCGCTGATCGTCAGGTCATGGGCCGGTTCCGGCGGCGTCGTGTCGGGCCCGTTCACCACGGTCGGCGGGCTGGTATTCCCGGCCGGGTCGGTCACCGTCACCGATACACCCTGGCCGTTGGTCACCGGAGTCGGGAGGGTGATCTCGAAATGCCCGTCGGAGCCGGCGACCCCGGTGGCGTCGGGGATGCCGTCGCCATTGGTGTCGACCTTCACGGTGGAGCCCGGCTCGGCGCTGCCGCTGACCTTGCTGCCATCCTCCGACACCGCCACACCCGTCGCGGCACCCGGCGCCGTGGTATCCGGCGCCGTGACGGTTGTGCCGGAACTGGCGCTGCCGCCATTGGGCCCGCGCACGACCACTGTGACATTCTCACCGTTGCTCAGTGGTGGGCTGACGGGCACCTGGAAGTTGCCGTTGCCATCCACTGGCGCGGTGTAGTCGGGCTGGCCATCGCCGTCGACGTCCACCTCGACGGTCGTACCCGGCGTGGCACGGCCGGTGATCACGCCACCGTCAGGGCTGACCGTGACATCGGTCGCCGGCGCGGGAGGCGCGGGTGGGTTGCTGCCGCCTCCGCCTCCACCACCGCCACCACCGCCACCGCCACCGCCGCTGCTGGCGATGGCGGCACCGCCGGCAATCACCGCGGCGCCGGCGAGGATGGTCCCGGCAGTTCCCAAGCCGGCAATACCACCGGCGGCGCCCGCACTGTCTGCCGCTGCGCCGGCCTCGGTGAGTGACTCGAATCCGGCATCGATGGGCTCGGCGGCATAGGTAGGCATCAGCGTGCCGTCAGCGGCGACCTGATCCAGTTCGGTCACCACCAGGTCACCCTTCTCGTCCACCAGGTAGAGCTGGCTGGGCGGCTGGCCTGCGGCGAAGAAGTTGGCGATGCGGAGGGTCTCGCCATCCTTGAGCTGCACCACGAGGTCGGCGCCGACCTGCTGGTAACTGGCGACCGCGTCGGCAGTGACGTCCAGGGCCACGTTGCTGGCCTGCTGAAGAACGATGCGCCCTTCGACCGTCTGCTGCGTGGCGGTGGCCACCTGCACCTGAGACGCCACGACCTTCGCCTGGATCGCCATGCTGACTTCCTCTGCCCGGAATAATGTTTTTGTTTATGGCCAGAAAGAGATAGCAGCTTCTGTGCAGCGCGCCGGAAGCGCTCCGAAAGGCTCTTGGACGAAGGGTTTAATTGAAAGGTAGTAACCTATGCACCGGGCAGTAAGTTCAGATTTTATTGATCAATGGAAGATAGGATCGCCATCAACTACCGCTGCGCTTTTTGACAATTATTTGACATTTGCCGCAGGCGCCGTGCGCTCTGCTCTTTCGCACGAACCGGGTGAATCGATAACTTGAACCGCATATCGAGACAGGCATCCGACAATATTCAGTCGCTTGTTCGACTATCGCCAATGGCTGACATCCTTGTAATCCCTGGATTACATAAAGCCGTTCGTCGGATAGCCTGATCCGACTCGATCCTGTCCGCCCGGACAGGCCATAACCGGCACACAAAAAGTCCCGGAGCCCCGAAACAGAGCGAAGCGGCAGAACAGATCCGCTGACATGCAAAAATGTATGTAAAAGGCCTATCCCCAGCGGGAAACGACAGCCGGTTCCGCCTGTTGAATAGCGCTGGATCAACTTCAGGCGAGACCTGTAGAACCGCGCTTGATTGAAGGCTCGGATAGTCCCTGATATTCCAGAGTTGGAATCAGCGTCCGCAATAAAAGCGGTCAACGGCGGAATAACGAATGGCATCCGCCAGGAGTTATCGCGCGACGGCTGCCCAACTAAAGCCGGGGCAGTTAGACCGCCGGGGATATATAGCAGAGTGTCCGAAGACCGAACGGGAAGTCCGGGCCTCGGAACTCGCTTACTCAACGCGGCAACTTACAGCGCCATATCGCTGGAGGTCTTTTCCGGCGCCGGGGCGGCATCGGTCGGCTGGGGGGCCGGGGCCTGGTCGATGGCCGGCGGTGGGTCCAGTTGCAGGACCTTGGCGGTGTAGCTCCACTCCTCGAACGTCTTCTCCGGGCTGTCGTTGAGTCTGGTGCCGTAGCTCGGGACGATCTGGTGGACCTTGGCCTGCCATTCAGGGGTGGCGAGTTTGTCCTTGAACACCTTCTCCAGCACGCTGAGCATGATCGGCGCGGCGGTGGAAGCACCGGGCGATGCACCCAGCAGGCCGGCGATGCTGCCGTCGGCGGCAGAAACGATCTCGGTGCCGAGCTTCAGCACGCCGCCCTTGTCCGCGTCACGCTTGATGATCTGCACGCGCTGGCCGGCCTGCCAGAGGCGCCAGTCCTCGGCCTTGGCTTCCGGGAAGTACTCGCGCAGCGCCGCGAGACGGTCGTCGTCGGAGAGCATCAGCTGGCCGGCGAGGTATTCCACCAGCGGGTACTCGTCGATGCCCACGCGGGTCATCGGCCAGACGTTGTGGACGTTGGTGCTGCCCAGCAGGTCGAGGTACGAGCCTTCCTTGAGGAACTTGGTGGAGAAGGTGGCGAACGGCCCGAAGAGGATCACGCGCTTGCCGTCGAGCACGCGGGTGTCCAGGTGCGGCACCGACATCGGCGGTGCGCCGACCGACGCCTTGCCATAGGCCTTGGCCAGGTGCTGCTGGGCGATGGTCGGGTTCTCGGTGACCAGGAACGAGCCGCCCACCGGGAAGCCGGCGTAGTCCTTGGCTTCCTCGATGCCGGACTTCTGCAGCAGGCGCAGGGCGCCGCCACCAGCGCCGATGAAGACGAACTTCGCGTCGGTCTGGGTAACGCTGCCGTCCTTGAGGTTCTTGTAGCCGACGCGCCAGGTGCCGTCGTCGTTGCGGGTGATGTCCTCGACTTCGCTGGAGAGCTTCAGGCTGAAGTTCGGCCTGGTCTGCAGGTAGCCGGCGAACTGGCGGGTGATCTCGCCGAAGTTCACGTCGGTGCCGATCGGCGTCCAGGTGGCGGCGATCTTCTGCGACGGGTCGCGGCCCTGCATCATCAGCGGCACCCACTTGGCGATCTGCGCCGGGTCCTCGGAGTACTGCATGCCGCGGAACAGCGGGCTGGCTTGCAGCGCCTCGTAGCGCTTCTTGAGGAAGGCGATGTTGTCGTCGCCCCAGACGAAGCTCATGTGGGGGGTGGTGTTGATGAACGAGCGCGGGTTCTTCAGCACGCCGTTCTGCACCTGCCAGGCCCAGAACTGACGGGAGATCTGGAAGGATTCGTTGATCTCCACCGCCTTGGCGATGGTGACGTTGCCGTCCTTGTCCTCGGGGGTGTAGTTCAGCTCGGCCAGGGCGGAGTGGCCGGTGCCGGCGTTGTTCCAGCCGTTGGAGCTTTCCTGGGCGACGCCGTCCAGGCGCTCGACCATCTCCATGCTCCAGCCCGGTTCCAGCTCGTTGAGCCAGACGCCCAGGGTGGTGCTCATGATGCCGCCGCCGATCAGCAGCACATCGACTTTCTTGGTGTCCGCGAACGCGGGCGCGCAATTCACTGCCAGAGCGAGGCCCAGCAGCGCCCCGCTAACTTTCTTGATCATCGAAAGGTTTCTCGTCGTTAGGGCTTGGCCGTCCCCACCGGCGTCATACAGCGTGAAGGCCAGGCCCCGCGCACGGAGCGCAAACGATGGGCAAGGCGACAGATGACGAGGATGAGTCGGGACTCAGTTCCCTCCTCCGCCGGCTCTGGGGCCTGCTTGATGGAATGAGGGACGTCCTGCGCAGAGAGACACGCAAAGCCTTCGGCTTTGGCTTTTGTTGTGGGAGGGATGCATGGTCTGCTGAAACGTTTGCGCATTCTATAGAAAGCGAACTGCATCACCAACCGTTTCGCTCAACTATCCGTTGCACGGTGTTCCAGCCAGCTATCCCGCCCCGGCCGCAGATCCCGCACCGCGCTGGGCACCAGGCCCGTCCAGCGTTTGAATGAGCGGCGGAAGTTGGTGGTGTCGGTGAAGCGCAGGTACTCGGCGACCTCCTCGTTGCTGTAGCCACGCGACCAGTACAGGTAAAGCGCCACGTGCTTGCGCACCTCGTCGTGCACCGCCTGGAAGTGCGTCTGGTGTTTCTGCAGCTTGCGCTTGCAGGTGGCCGGGCTGATGCCCATGCGTTCGGCGAGCCGGTCGAGGCTCAGCGGGTCGCGGGCCTCGCGCTGCAACAGGCGGTAGACATGCTCCAGAACGCCCTCACCCAGACCCAGTTGCTCCTGCTCGCGCCGCGCATCGCGCTGCGCCGCCTGGCCGGCGGTGAGCGAGGCGCGCGGCCAGGGCTTCACCAGGTAGTCGCGGGGAATCAGCATGGCATCGACATGGCAGTCGAACTGCAGGTTGAGCCCCAGGTGCGCCTGGTACTGCTCGATGTAGTCGGGCCGCGAATGGGCGAACAGGTACTTCCACGGCAGGCGCTCGTCGGACAACCAGCGGCACAGCGCAGTCACGGCGGTCATGCCACTCTCCACCAGGAAGCGACGGGCGCCGCCGACACCACAGGCGTCGACCCAGTACAGGCAGGCGAAGCGCTCCTCCACCAGCAGGCGCGGGGCGAGCAACGGGCTGAAGCGCGCGCGGTGGCGGATCAGCAGGTCCAGCGCTTCCTGCAGGTTGGCGGCGTGCATCAGCGCGCCACTGGCGGCGCCCTGGTGCCCCGGCAGCAGGCGCTGGCCGAAGAGAAAGCCCAGCTCCTCGCCGCCGCTGCCCTGGCGGCAATTGTCCACCAGCCGCAGGTACTGCTCGGCGCTGATCAACCGCTGGCCGGCGATGATGTCTTCCTGGAACAGCCCGGTGCCACGCAGCAGGCGGTGACTGTCCAGTTCGCGGCTGAGCGCGAGGTCGAGCAGGCAGGCTGGCTGGTGTTGCGCCGGGATGAAGCGCAGGTCGCGCTCGTAGTAGTTCAACGGGGCCTCCATGCGACAGGCCTCAGGCGCTGCGGGCCAGGCGCGGCCGTGACTTGGCGCGCGCCATGGACAGGCTCAGCCGCTCCAGCAGGCTGTCCGACGATTCGTCGCGCGCCATGCAGGCCACCGCAGTGGCGCTGAGGACGAGGCTCTCGCCCTGGGGCACGCTCTTGTGCGCGTAGTAGCGCACGGCGTTCTCCAGCTCCCCGGCGATGCGCCAGGCCTGGGCCTCGCCGGTGCCGGGCAGGAGGGCAACGAAACGATCACCCGCCAGCCGGCACAACAGGTCGCAGTGGCGCAGGTTGAGCAACAGCAACTGACTCACCGCCTGCAGCACGCGGTCGCCCTCGGCGTGGCCATGGTTGCGGTTGAAGGGTGCGAAGTCGTCCAGGTCCACCAGCACCAGGGAGAACGCCTGCTGCTCCTCGCCGGAGCGACGCTGCTCCAGCTCGATCTGCCGGCGCAGGTAGGCAGCGCCGTTGAGCGGAGTCAGGCGGTCGTGGTGGAGGTGCTCGCGGAACAGCCGCTCGCGCTTGCTCAGCTGCTGGCCGAGGGCTTTCTGCTCCTTGCTCCAGTGGTACAGGCCGAGCGTGATCAGCAGCAGGCCGATGGGCATCGGCACCGATTCGAGCCAGTGGTCCCAGGAAATCTCCGCAGGCAGCTGGATGAATTCGTCGAGGGCATCCATCCACATGGAGAAGAACACCGCTCCCAGGCCCACCGCCAGCAACGTGGTGACCCGCCCGGCCGGCCGGTGCGCGAGCACCAGGCAGACCCAGCAGAAGGCCAGCAGCGCCGAACCGCCCTCGCCCACCACGTCGAGCCAGTCGATCCGCTCCCAGGTCTTGATGTGCCCGGCTGCGAGGTAGAGCACCAGGCCGATGTTGGCGAGCACGACCAGTGCGATCAGTTTCAGGCGGTGCAGCTTGAGCAGGTTGGACATGGGAGCGGTATCCGCAACGAGTGACGGACGCCAGCCAAACAGGTCCCCGTGATGCTTTGATGACAGTGCCGAGGGTGCAATCGGCTCACTCGAAACCGCCCCCATCCTGCGAAAAAGTCCTGTGCCGCCGCTCCCCGCACCAAGCCCTGCGCCCTGCCGCCGGGGCTGAGCCGAACGCACCGGGTCAATTGGGCTCAGAAACGCGCCCTGCAACGCTGAAACCCCTGTATTTCGCGGCCTGCAGCCGATCGCTGTCACGTAACCGTCATTCCCGCTGCCTAGCTTCCGCTCCCCAGTTGACCGGGCCCAATCGCCCCGGTCGGGGGAACAGGCACAAGGGGAAATGCCGTGATCGATCAGCAATTGCCGCGGACGCTGCGTCCGCTGTTCAAGGTCAGCGCCCTGGCGCTGGCGATTGCCGCCACGCCGTCAGGCTGGGCCGAGGAAACCACCGAGGCCGGCGAAAGCGTCACCGTGTACGGCCAGGCCGACAGCCTGGACAAGGCCCTGCGTCAGCAGCGCCGCTCCGACAGCGTGGAGAGCGTGGTGCATGCCGACAGCATCGGCCAGCTGCCCGACAGCAACGCCGCCGAAGCCCTGCAGCGCGTACCGGGGACGTCCGTCGAGCGCGACCAGGGCGAAGGCCGCTTCGTGCGGGTTCGCGGCCTGGGCCCCGACCTCAATGCCGTCACCATCAACGGCACCCTGGTGCCCTCGCCCGAGGCCGGTCGCCGCGCCGTGGCGCTGGACGTGCTGCCCAGCGAACTGATCCAGTCACTGTCGGTGGTCAAGACCCTGACCCCGGACATGGACGCCAACTCCCTGGGCGGCACCATCGAGGTGGAAAGCCTCTCCGCCTTCGACCATGACGGCCTGTTCTTCAGCGGCACCGCACAGACCAGCTACGACGAGAACACCAACCGCTTCAGCCCGAAATACTCCGGCGCCGCCAGCCAGCGCTTCAGCCTGGGCGACGGCACCGACAACTTCGGCGTGGCCGCCGCGCTCAGCTGGCAGAAGCGCAAGTTCGGTTCGGACAACGTCGAGACCGGCGGCGACTGGGACTTCGACGACGGCGCCCGGCTCAACAGCCTGGAGCAACGCGACTACGACATCCAGCGTGAACGCAGCGGCGGCGCGCTGAACTTCGACTACCGCCCGGACGACGACAGCAAGCTCTGGTTGCGCACGCTCTACAGCGAGTTCAAGGACGAGGAAACCCGGCAGTCCACCAAGATCGACTTCGAGGATGCCCTGGCCGAAGGCGAAAGCGGCGAAGCGGAAGTCGAGCGGCGCCTGAAGAGCCGCGAGGAGACCCAGACCATCCAGTCCTATGTCTTCGGCGGCGAACAGCGGCGCGGCGACTGGACCTTCAGCGGCCAGGTCGGCTGGAGCAAATCCGACGAGGACAGTCCCGGCCACATCGACCCGGCCGTCTACAGCGGCGGCGACATGGACAGTGGCTGGTATGACAGCGAGAAGCCCCGCCTGAACATCGACTCGGCCTTCTACGACCCGACCCGGTTCAGCCTGGACAAGGTCGAGTGGGGCAAGTCCTACACCTCCGACCGCGAGAAGAACCTGCGCCTGGACCTGGCCCGCGACTACGACCTGGCCGGCAACGCGTCGACCTTCAAGTTCGGCGGCAAGCTCAGCCGACGCACCAAGGACAACGACGAGGACGTCTGGAAGTACGAAGACCTCGCCGACGCGGGCCTGAGCGATGACCAGCTGAACCTCTCCAACGCGCTGGACGGCACCGTTCACTACCGCCTGCAGAAGTTTGGCCAGGGCATCTCCGCCGACGCCATCAAGCACCTCATCGGCGGGCTGGACGCGTCGCAGTACTACGACGAGGAGGCCTCCACCATCAATGACTTCCGCATGCACGAAGACATCGATGCCGGCTACTTCATGAATACCGTGGACGTCGGCGACTGGCGCTTCATCGCCGGCCTGCGCTACGAGGGCACGCACTTCGAGGCCAGCGGCACCGGCATCGACAACAGCGACTACCAGGCCATCGAGCGCAAGCGCGACTACCACCACTGGCTGCCGGGTCTGCACGCCCGCTACCAGCTGGACGACCAGACGCAGATCCGTGCGGCCTGGACCAACACCGTGGTGCGCCCGACCTTCGAGCAACTCGCGCCCGGCTATGCCATCGACGGCGACGAAGCCGAGTTCGGCAACCCCGACCTCGCCGCCCTGCGCTCGCACAACCTGGACCTGACCATCGAGCGTTACCTGGGCCGCGCCAGCGTGGTTTCGGCGTCGCTGTTCTACAAGGACATCAAGAACTTCGTCTACAACACCGACCTCGCCGGCAGCGGCGCCTGGGTGGACTTCGACGAGGCGGCCACTTTCGCCAACGGCGACAAGGCCAAGGTCTACGGCCTGGAACTGGCCTGGTCGCAGAAAATGGTCATGTTCCCTGCGCCCTGGGACGGCCTGCTGCTGGGCGCCAACGCCACCTTCAGTCGCTCGCGTGCCGAGATCGCCGATGCCGACGGCAACAAGCGCAACATCGACCTGCCCAGCCAGTCCGACGTCACCGGCAACCTGCTCATCGGCTACGAGAAGGACCGCCTGAGCCTGCGCCTGACCGCCAACTACAAGTCCGATTACCTCTACGAGGTCGGCAACGTCAGCGACAAGCGCTACGACAGTCGCGTCGACGACCAGACGCAGATCGACTTCAGCGCGCGCTACTCGCTGACCGACAACCTGCAGGTGTTCTTCAACGCCGAAAACCTCGGCGACGAGCCCTACTACATCTACAGCGGCCACCGTCGCTACAACTACCAGTACGAAGAGTACGGCCCGACCTACACCGTCGGCCTGACCCTCACCCACTTCTGAGGACCGCGCACGCCGGTCCGCCGGCGTCCGCGCAGCACCACAAGGACAGACGCCTTCCATGAAACGCCGCTACTCCCTGACTCCGCTGCTCGCCGGCCTGCTGCTGGCCGGCTACGCCTGCGCCGAATCCGTCGCCCTGCAACCCTGGCCGACCCGTGCCAAGGCCCAGGCCATCGCCCTGCTGCCCGGCGCCGGCAGCGTCGTCGCCAGCAAGCGCGACGGTCTCCTGCTGCTGGACGAGGCAGGCAGCGAACGCGGTCGCCTCGCCGGCCGCTACGACTTCCTCGACCAGCGCCCCTGGGGCGACGGCAGCCTGCTCGCCACCTTCGACCGGGAACGCCAGCAGCCGCTGTTGCAGCCGTTGGCCGGCGACGGCCACTGGGGTGCTGCGCTGCGCCTGCCGAGCCCGGACTTCGCGGTCAACGGCCAGTGCCTCTACCGTGACGCCAGCGCCAACCTCTACCTGTTCCTGGTCGGCGAGAACGGCCAGGGCGAGCAATGGCTGGTCGGCCACGGCCAGAAGCTCGAGCGCGAGGCGCGCAAGGTGCGTCGCCTGGCCCTGCCGCCGAGCGCCGAGCTGTGCCGTGCCGACGACAGCGACGGCACCCTGTACGTCGACGAACCCGGCATAGGCCTCTGGGCCTATGCTGCCAACCCGGAGGCTGACGGCAGCCGCCTGCCGGTGGACCTGAGCGCGCCCTATGGCAGGCTCGCCGGATCGGTCAGCGGACTGGCGGTGGTGTCCGACGGCGTGCTCGCGCTGGACAAGGGCCCTGCCCTGCAGCGCTACGTGCGTCAGGGCGACGGTTGGGAGAACCTCGGCGCGATCGCGCTGAACGGCCCGAAGAAAGCCGAACAACTCGCGGCCACCGAACAGGCCGGCACGCTGCGCATCGTCCTGCAGGACGACGCCAGCGGGCACTACTACCACGCCGAAGTCCCTGCCCTGCCCGCACGCGCCGAAGCGCCCCGCACGCTACCCGAGGTGATGCCGGCGGTGCAGACGCAGAGCGTGCAGCGCCATGGCGACGCCGCCGATGACCCGGCGATCTGGGTCAGCGCGAAGAACCCGAAACTCAGCCGCGTACTGGGCACCAACAAGCAGGAAGGCCTGCTGGTCTTTGACCTCCAGGGTCGCCAGTTGCAGAGCCTGGCTGCCGGGCTGGTGAACAACGTCGACGTGCGCCACGGCTTCCGGCTCGGCAATCGCCGCGTCGACCTGGCGGTGGCGAGCAACCGCAGCGACAACAGCCTGACCCTGTTCGCCATCGAGCCGGCCGACGGCAAGGTGCGCGAGATCGGCCGGGTGCCAACGCCGCTGGAGGAAGTCTACGGCCTGTGCCTGTACGCGCCCCGCGACGGCGACATCCAGGCCTTCGTCAATGACAAGGACGGACGCTTCCAGCAGTACCGGCTGAGCGCCCCCGGCGGCCAGGTGAAAGGCGAGCTGCTGCGCGAATTCCGCGTCGCCAGCCAGCCCGAAGGCTGCGTCGCCGATGACCGCAACCAGCGGCTGTTCCTCGGCGAAGAAGACGTGGCGGTCTGGACCCTCGGGGCCGAGCCGGACGCCAAGGCCGAGCCGGAACAGGTACTGGCCGTGGGCGACCTGCTTCGTGACGACGTCGAGGGCCTGGCCCTCTACCACGGTGCCAAGGCCAGCTACCTGCTGGTTTCCAGCCAGGGCAACGACAGCTACCTGGTGCTCGACGCCGCCGCGCCCTACCGCGTTCGTGGTGCCTTCCGCGTCGGCCTGAACGCCGCTGCCGGCATCGACGGCACCTCGGAAACCGACGGTATCGAAGTCACCTCGGCCAACCTGGGCGGCGCGTTCGGCCAGGGGATGCTGGTGGTGCAGGACGGCCGCAAGCGCCTGCCCGAAGGCACGCAGAACTTCAAGTACGTGCCGTGGGCGGACATCGCCCGCGCCCTCAACCTCGACTGACCACCAGGCTCCCCGTGTCGGGGAGCCTCACCGGGAGATCACCATGCAAGCCACTCTCGAACACACCAGCATCTGGGCACTGGTCGAAGCCGCCAGCCCGCTCGCCCAGGCCGTGCTGCTGATCCTCCTGGCCGCCTCGCTGGCGAGCTGGTACGTGATCGTCCAGCGCAGCCTGCTGCTGGGCGGCGCCCGCCGTCGCCTGCGCGCCTTCGAAGCGCGCTGGCGGGCCAGCGGCGACCTGCAGCGGCTGTTCCGGGAAACCACCGAACCCGGCGAGGACGCCGGCGTCGAGCGTATCTTCCATGCCGGCTACCAGGAGTTCCTGCACCTGCGTGACGAGCCGGGCATCGATCCCGCGCTGCTGATCGAAGGCAGCGAGCGCGCCATGCGCGTGGTCATCGCCCAGGAGGAGGAACGCCTGCAGCGCGGCCTGCCGTTCCTTGCCACGGTCGGCTCCACCAGCCCGTACATCGGCCTGTTCGGCACCGTCTGGGGGATCATGAACGCCTTCATCGGCCTCTCCGGCGTGCAGCAAGCCACCCTCTCCACCGTCGCGCCGGGCATCGCCGAAGCCCTGGTCGCCACCGCCGTCGGCCTGTTCGCAGCAATCCCGGCAGTCATGGCGTACAACCGCTTCGCTGCCAGTTCCGACCAGCTGCTGGGCCGCTACTGCGCCTTCGCCGAACAGCTGCAGGCCCAGCTCAACCGCCGCATCCACGCCGCCCCGGCGCTGGCCGCGGCGGCCTGACCGGAGGCCGGCCATGCGACGCATACGCAGCAAGCACGCGCCCAAGGCGGAAATGAACGTAGTGCCGTACATCGACGTCATGCTGGTGCTGCTGGTGATCTTCATGGTCACCGCCCCGATGATCCAGCAGGGCCTGAAGGTGGAACTGCCCAAGGTGGCCAGCGAGGCGTTACCCAGCGAGACCGAGCGCCCGGTGCTGACGCTCACGGTGCAGGCCGACGGCGGCTACCACTGGTACCTGGGCAGCCAGGTGGATACCGAACAGCGCACCGACGCCGCCGGCAACCTGGACGAGCTGACCGCCAAGCTCACCCGCCTGGGCGCCGACACCCAGGTGCTGATCCGCGCCGACCAGGCGGTGGACTACGGTCGGGTGATCGCCGCCATGGCCGCCCTGCAGCGCGGCGGCGTCAGCGATGTCGGACTGATCACCGAGGCGCCGCAATCGTGAACCCCAGGATCACCCGCCGCGCCCTGCCTGCCGCCATCAGCGTCGGGCTGCACGCGCTCGCGCTGGCCGGCCTGTACATCGGTTTCCACCCGTCGGCGCCGGCTACCCCGGCGCCGAAGGTGATGCGTACCGCGCTGGTCAGCCTGCCGAGCCCCGCGCCCATCGCGCCAGCGCCGCCCCCCGTGGTGCAACCGCCCGAGCCCGCTACACCGCCCCCGCCACAGGTCGAGGCGCCGCGTCCGACGCCGCAACCTGACGTCGCCCAACTGACCCGGCGCAAGGCCGAGCAGCGTGAACGCGAAGAGCGCCAGCGCGAGGAACGGCGCCAGGAGCAGCAGCGCATCGCCGAGCAGCAACGCCAGGAACAGGAGCAGCGCTCACGCCAGCAGGCCGAGCAACGGGCCCGCGCCGAACACGACCGCCAGCTCGCCGCACAGCAGGCAGCCGCCGCCGAGGCCGCCCGCGCCGCGCAGAACTACCAGCCACTGGTGAAGAAGGCTCCGACCTACCCGGACAGCGCCCTCGACCGCCATCTGGAAGGCGACTGCACGGTGGAATACACCGTCGCCCCCAACGGTTCGGTGCGCGACCCGCGCGTGGTCCCCGGCGCCTGCAGCCACAGCGTGTTCGAGCGCCCGTCGCTGCAGGCCGCCACCCGCTTCCGCTACCAGCCACGGGTAATCGACGGCCAGGCCGTCGCCGTGGCCAACGTGCGCAACACCTTCCATTACCGAATCCAGGAAACCTCCCGATGAGTGCCGAGCCGACCGATTTCCACGCCCATCTTTCCGCCTTCGACGATGAGTCGATCAACCCCTCCGGCAACCTGCCGATGAGCGAGATCATCGACGCCTCGCGCCGCCGCCTGTTGAAGAACAGCCTGGTGCTGGGCGCCGTCGGCTTCCTCGGCGGCGGCCTGTTCCCCGGCCGCTCGCTGTTTGCCGCCGACGCCCCGGTGCCCACCGCGCTGCTGGGCTTCAAGGGCGTGCCGGTGCAGCAGGACCCGAAGTTCGACCGGGTGATAGTCGCCGAAGGCTACAGCGCGCGGCCGTTCTTCTCCTGGGGCGACGCCGTGGTGAGCGGCTCGCCGGCCTGGAAAGGCGATGCCAGCGAGGACTGGAAAGCCCAGGAACTGCAGGCCGGCGACAACCATGACGGCATGCACTACTTCCCCTTCCCCGATGCGCCGGACAGCCACGGCCTGCTGGTGATCAACCACGAGTACATCAACCCGACGCTGCACCCCAAGGGCCAGACCTTCGAGGACCGCCCCGATGGTTCGCGCGGCCGCCCGGAGGGTGAGGTACGCAAGGAAATCGCCGCCCATGGCCTGAGCGTGATCGAGGTGAAGAAGGACCCCGGCGGCCAGTGGCAGCGCGTCGAGGGCTCGAGCTACAACCGCCGCATCACCGGCAGCTCGCCACTGGACCTGTCCGGCCCGCTGGCCGGCCACGACCTGCTGCGCACCGCCAGCGACCCCGAGGCCAAACAGGTGCTCGGCACCCTGAACAACTGCTCCATGGGCGTCACGCCCTGGGGCACCTACCTGGCCTGCGAAGAGAACTGGCACCAGTACTTCGTCAACCGCGACAAGGACGACTACGCCAAGCGCGTCTCGCACAAGCGCTACGGCCTGTCCAACGGCCAGTTCAGCAACTACTACGCCTGGGAAGCGGTGGATGCGCGCTTCGACGCCACGCCCAAGGCCGACCAGCCCCATGGCGGCCACGTCAACGAACCGAACCGCTTCGGCTGGGTGGTGGAGATCGACCCCTTCGACCCGACCTCCACGCCGAAGAAACGCACCGCCGTCGGCCGTTTCTGCCGCGAGTGTTCGACCCTCTCGCTGGGCGCCGACAACCGCATGGCGTTCTATTACGGCGACGACACCAAGGGGGAGTACATCTACAAATTCGTCCCGGCCGGCCAATACGACGCGAACAACCGCGCGGCGAACGTCGACCTGCTCGACGAAGGCACCCTCTACGTCGCCCGCTTCAATGCCGATGGCAGCGGCCAGTGGCTGCCGCTGGTGCACGGGCAGAATGGCCTGAGCGCCGAGAACGGCTTCGCCAGCCAGGCCGAGGTGCTGGTCAACGCCCGCGCCGCCGCCGACAAGCTGGGCGCCACGCCGATGGACCGCCCCGAGTGGGTCGCCGTGCAGCAGACCACCCGCGAGGTCTACGTCAGCCTCACCAACAACGATGCCCGCGGCAAGAAGCAGCCGGTGGACGCCGCCAACCCGCGCAAGGAAAACCTGCACGGGCAGATCCTGCGCTGGAACGAGGCCGGCGGCGACCCGACCGCCACCACCTTCCAGTGGGACATCTTCCTGCTGGCCGGCGAGCACAAGGGCGCCAGCGCGCCGGAAAACCTGATCGGCACCATCAACGGCGACATCTTCTCCTCGCCGGATGGCCTGTACTTCGACACCGCCGGGCGCCTGTGGATCGAAACCGACTACGACGATGACGTCCCGGCGATGCAAGCCATGGGCTGCAACCAGTTGCTCTGCGCCGACCCGCACAGCCGTGAAGTACGGCGCTTCCTGGTCGGTCCGCGCGGCTGCGAGCTGACCGGCATCACCCAGACCCCGGACGGCAAGACACTGTGGGTGAACATCCAGCACCCGACCCTGAGCTTCCCGGCCAGCGACGGCAAGAGCATCCCGCGTTCCACGACGCTGGTGATCACCAAGGATGATGGCGGCGTGATCGGTACCTGATCGGTCCCCTGCAGGAGCGGACCCTGCCCGCGAACCGGCCGGCAGGCCGGAGCCAACTGCGCGCCTGCCTGACCGACCTGGCGCGCAGCTGGTCGCACGCACGACCCGCTCCTGCACCGTCTAAACACGCACCACAACGTTACCGATGCGCACCGTGAACGCGCACGAATCACCCCATCCGTTACCGTTTCGCCCCCTTTCCCCGTCGCGCCTCCTACGCCGGTTTCCTGCGCGCACCGCTCTACCCCGCCCACTTCCAATCGTTTCGCCGTCTTTGGCATGGCAACTGCTTAATTGCATGCATGGATAATTGGATCCAAAAATCCACGAGGAACACCCCATGCGCCTGGTACCCGCTGCCCGCCCACCGATGAGCGCCGAAGACGAGGCCTACGACTACCTCCTCCAGGCTATCTGCACCGGCCGCTACAAGACCGGCGACCGCCTGGTGGCCGAAGATATCGCCAGCGAGATCGGCATGAGCCGGATGCCCGTGCGCGGCGCCTTCAAGCGCCTGGACGCCGAGGGCCTGGTGACCCTGCGGCCCAATCGCGGCGCCATCGTCAGTGGCCTGAACATCGAAGAGATGCGCGAAGTCTTCGAGATGCGCAGCGCCCTGGAAGGCCTGGCCATCCGCATCGCCGTGCCGCAACTGACCGACCGCGACCTGTCCCGTCTGGAGCGCATGCTCGACGAGATGGACGACTACCGCGACGACAGCGCCGAGTGGGTCAGCCGTCATCGCGCCTTCCACGAATACCTCTGCAGCCTCGCCGGGCGCCCGCGCCTGCTGCGCCAGATCACCGCGCTTTATTCGGTGATCGAGCCGCACATGCGCCTGTGGCTGCAGCACGTCGACAAGCCCATGAGCGCCCGCGAGGAACACACCGTGATCCTCGACGCCCTGCGCTCGGGCGATGCCCGCGAAGCCGAGCGGGTGATCTGCGACCACATCGAGGGGACGATTCCCTCGCTGGCGAAGTTTCTGGAGGCTCAAGCCACCTGAAAGCGCGTGCCACCCACGCGCAATCCACCCAAACGCAATCCACGAAGAAGCGAATCGAAGCAACGGGCGCCTAGACCCGTACTTCTGTGTCCCTGAACTGCCCCTGGCAACCCCACCCCGGAGCTCAACATGTTCGAACGCAGGATCCCGCAGTGCCTTCTCGCCCTTTGCCTGGCCGCCCCGCTGGCGCACGCCGATGTGAAGATTCCCGACCGCTTGCAGAACGCCAGCAAGGTGACCTTCTGCGGCGGCATGGACTCCCCGCCCATGGGTTTCTATGACTCGAACCAGAAGCTCACCGGGGTCACCATCGACCTCGGCGAAGCCATCGCCAAGCGCCTGGGCGACAAGAAGATCGACTGGCGCATCACGCCCTTCTCCGGGCTGATCCCGGCGCTGCTGGCCGGCCAGTGCGACATGCTGGTGGATCAGCTGTTCGACAAGCCCGAACGGCGCGAAGTGATCGACATGGTCAACTACATGTACTCCAGCCAGGCCGTGGTGGTCGCCAAGGGCAACCCCGAGGGTATCCGCACGCTGGACGACCTCTCCGGCAAGAAGGTCGCGGTGCTCAACGGTTCAACCATCCGCACCCTGCTCGACGCCCACAACGAGAAGCTGGCCAAGGCCGGCAAGCCGCCGATGAAGGTGGTGGTCTACAACACCGACACCGATGCCTTCCAGTCCCTGCGCATCCGCCAGACCGACGCCTACGGCACCACCGTGGAAACCGCCGGCTACTACCAGAGCATGGCGCCGGACCTGTTCGAGATCGGCGTGCCGGCCTTCGCGCGCATCCTCACCGGCCTGGGCATCCGCAAGGACGACAAGCAGCTCAGCGAGGCCGTCACGCAGATCATCAAGGACATGCAGGCCGACGGCAGCTACGCCGCGCTGCTGGCCAAGTGGCACATCGAAGGCGACAAACTGGACTGAGGTAACGAGACATGAACTTCAGTTGGGACGTGTTCTGGCAATACCTGCTGCGGCCGAGCGACATCTACCTCTACGGCCTCTGGCTGACCTGCGTGATCGCCGTCAGCGCGATGGTCCTGGGCTGCGTGCTCGGGCTGCTGGCGGCGCTGATGCGCCTGTCGTCCAACCCGCTGCTGCAATACCCGGTGCGCTTCTACGTGTGGCTGATGCGCGGCACGCCGCTGCTGGTGCAGATCGTCTTCCTCTACACCGCGCTGGCCGCCGGCGGGATCTTCCGCTTCGAGGACCTTGACCTGGGGCTGTTCATCCTGCCGGGCAACATCCAGGCGGCGATCATCGCCCTGGGGCTCAACGAAGGCGCGTACATGGCCGAGATCATCCGTGCCGGCATCGGCGCGGTGGACAAGGGCCAGTACGAGGCCGGCAAATCCCTGGGGATGACCTTCCCCAAGCTGATGCGCCGCATCGTGCTGCCGCAGGCCTTCCGCGTGATCGTTCCGCCGCTGGGCAACGAGTTCAACGTGATGCTGAAGAACACCACGCTGGTCAGCGTGATCGGCGTGCAGGAACTGCTGCTGAGCACCCAGATGGTCACTTCGGCGACCTTCCGCGTGTTCGAACTGTACCTCGTCGTGGCGATCTACTTCCTCGCCCTGACCACCCTGTGGGGCTTCTTCCAGCGCTGGCTGGAAATGCGCTTCGGCAAATCCGACGGCCACACTGCCGCACCGAACCGCATGTTCGGCCGGCAGGCGATGAAACTGCTGAGGGGGCGTTGAGATGATCCCGGACATGAAAGACGTGGTGATCCAGGCCCGCGACGTACACAAGGCCTTCGGCGAGCTGGAAATCCTCAAGGGCGTGTCCCTGGAGGTGCGCCGTGGCGAAGTGGTGGTGCTGATCGGCGCCTCGGGCTCGGGCAAGACCACCTTCATCCGCTGCATGAACCACCTGGAAGACATCCAGGGCGGCAGCATCCGCGTCAACGGCGAGCTGATGGGCTACCGCGAACGCCCGGACGGCAAGCTGGTGCGTGACTCGGAAAGCAACATCGCCCGCCGCCGCCGCGACATCGGCATGGTGTTCCAGCGCTTCAACCTGTTCCCGCACATGACCGTGCTGGAGAACATCATCGAAGCGCCGACCCAGGTGCTCGGCGTACCCCGGGGCGAGGCGCTGGATCAGGCCCGCCGGCTACTGGCACGGGTACGCCTGTCGGACAAGGCCGAGCACTACCCCGGCCAGCTCTCCGGCGGCCAGCAGCAGCGCGTGGCCATCGCCCGCGCCCTGGCGATGAAGCCCCAGGCCATGCTCTTCGACGAACCCACCAGCGCCCTCGACCCGGAAACCGTCGGCGAGGTCCTGCAGGTCATGAAGGAGCTGGCCGACGAAGGCATGACCATGGTCGTCGTCACCCACGAGATGGGCTTCGCCCGCGAAGTGGCAGACCGCGTGGTGGTGCTGCACCAGGGTGAACTCATCGAGGAAGGCCCGCCCGCGCAGGTCTTCGGCAATCCGCACCACCCGCGCACGCGGGAATTTCTAAGCCGCGTTCTCTAACGATAAGGACAAGTCATGCGTAAACGCGTTCTCTTCGCCAGCACTCTGACCCTCCTCGCCTGCGCCACCGCCGCCCAGGCCGACGACAAGCTGGTGCGCTTCTACAACTGGTCCGACTACATGGGCCCGGACACCCTGAAGAACTTCGAGAAGGACACCGGCGTCAAGGTCCAGTACGACGTCTTCGACACCAACGAGATGCTCGAAGCCAAGCTGCTCTCCGGCCACTCGGGCTACGACCTGGTGGTGCCGTCCAGCCAGTTCCTCACCAAGCAGATCAACGCCGGCGTCTACCAGAAGCTCGATCGCTCGCAGCTGCCCAACTGGAAGAACCTCGACCCGCGCCTGATGAAGCGCCTGGAAGCCGCCGACCCGGGCAACCAGTACGCCGTGCCCTATATGTGGGGCACCGTCGGCATCGGCTACAACTACGACAAGGTCAAGGCCGCACTGGGCGATAGCGCCCCGCTGGACTCCTGGGACCTGATCTTCAAGCCGGAGAACCTGGCCAAGCTGCACGGTTGCGGCGTCGCCTTCCTCGACGCGCCAGTGAAGATCATCCCGCAGGCGCTGCACTACCTCGGTCTGAACCCGAACAGCACCAACCCGGACGACTACACCAAGGCCTCCGCCCTGCTGCAGAAGCTCGCCCCGTCGATCACCTACTTCAACTCCTCCAAGTACACCACCGACCTCGCCAACGGCGACATCTGCGTGGCGGTCGGCTACTCGGGCGACGTGATGCAGGCGCAGACCCGCGCTCAGGAAGCCGGCAAGAAGATCGACGTGCGCTACGTGATCCCCAAGGAAGGCGCCAACCTGTGGTTCGACATGCTCGCCATCCCGCGCGACTCGAAGAACCCCAAGGGCGCCCACGAGCTGGTCAACTACCTGCTGCGCCCGGAAGTGATCGCCCCGGTCAGCGACTACGTCGGCTACGCCAACCCCAATACCGGAGCCACCGCGCTGCTCGACCCGAAAGTGCGTGACAACCCCGGCATCTACCCCAGCGACGCGGTGATCGAGAAGCTCTACGTCTCCGCCGACCTCCCGCCGAAAATCCAGCGCGTGATCACCCGCGAATGGACCCGAATCAAGACTGGCCAATGACCTTCGAAGAGCCCTGCCATGCTTAAGTTTTCCGCTCACGAGTATCCCTACGCCTCCCAGCGCCAGAGCGTCTTCGCCCGCAACGGTATGGTCGCCGCCTCGCAGCCCCTGGCTGCCGAGGCCGGCATCGCCATGCTGCGTGCCGGCGGCAACGCCATCGACGCCGCCATCGCCACCGCCGCCGCGCTGACCGTGGTCGAACCCACCGGCTGTGCCATCGGCGGTGACGCCTTCGCCCTGGTCTGGGTCAAGGACCAGCTGCACGGCCTGGACGCCAGCGGCCACGCACCCGCCTCCCTCTCCATCGACAAGGTCAAGGCCGCAGGCTTCGACAAGATGCCCGTACACGGCTGGCTGCCGGTCACCGTGCCGGGCATTCCCTCGGCCTGGGCGGAACTGTCCGCGCGCTTCGGTAAGCTGCCTTTCGCCGACCTGCTGCAGCCCGCCATCGCTCTGGCCCGCGATGGCTTCCCGGTGTCCCCGGTGGTCGCCCACCAGTGGGAAATCGCCCGCCGCGAATACCAGCAAAGCCGCGCCGCCGTACCGGCACTGGAGACTTGGTTCGACACCTTCACCGTCAATGGCGAAGCACCGCGCGCCGGCCAGCTGTTCCGCAACCCGGCCCAGGCGAAAACCCTCGCCGAGCTGGCCGAGACCAAGTGCGAAAGCTTCTACCGCGGCGCCATCGCCGAGCGCCTGGCCGCCCACTCCGCCGCCACCGGTGGCGCGCTGAGCGCCGCTGACCTGGCCGGCTACAAGCCCAAGTGGGTCGAGCCGATCAAGACCAACTACCGCGGCTATGACGTCTGGGAAATCCCGCCGGCCGGCCAGGGCCTGATCGCCCTGATGACCCTCAACATCCTCCAGGGCTACGACTTCGACCAGCGCGACAGCCAGCTCACCTGGCACCGCCAGCTCGAAGCGATGAAGAAGGCCTACGCCGACGGCCTGCACTACATCACCGACGCCGAGCACATGCGCGTCAGCACGGCTGCGCTGTTGTCCGACGACTACGCCGCGCGCCGCCGCGCCGAGATCGGCGAACAGGCTGCCGAGCCCAGACATGGCGACCCACACTCCAGCGGCACCGTGTACATCGCCACCGCCGACGGCGAAGGCAACATGGTCTCGTTCATCCAGAGCGCCTACCACGGCTTCGGCTCCGGCGTGGTGCTGCCTGACAGCGGCATCGGCCTGCAGAACCGTGGCTCGGAGTTCAGCCTCGACCCGGCGCACTCCAACGCCCTGGCGCCGGGCAAGAAGACCTTCCACACCATCATCCCCGGCTTCCTCAGCAAGGATGGCGTGGCCGTCGGCCCGTTCGGCGTCATGGGTGGCTACATGCAGCCCCAGGGCCACGTGCAGATGGTGATGAACCTGGTGGACTTCGGCCTCAACCCCCAGGCCGCGCTGGATGCCCCGCGCTGGCAATGGCTGGGCGGCATGAAGGTCGGCATCGAGCAGCACGCCAACCGTGACCTGGCCTTCGGCCTGGCGCGGCGCGGCCACGAGGTGGAGATCGCCTGCGACCTGACCGACTACGGACGCGGGCAGATCATCGTCCGCGATCCGCAGACCGGCGTGCTCTGCGGCGGCACCGAACCGCGTGCGGATTCGCATATCGCCGTGTGCTGAGGAGAAAGCCATGCACGCTCGTGACCTCAACCTTTCGCCACTGATACTGGGCGGCAACGTGTTCGGCTGGACGGTGGACGAAGCCATTTCTCGACGCCTGCTGGACGCGGCGTTCGACGCGGGGCTGAGCAGTATCGACACCGCGGATATGTACTCGGTCTGGGTGCCGGGTCACGAGGGCGGCGAGTCGGAGGCCATCATCGGCCGCTGGCTCGCCAGCCAGCCGGGGCGCCGCACCGAGGTGACGCTGTGCACCAAGGTCGGCGCCGAACTCTCGGTACAGCGGCGCGGGCTGTCGCGCCGCTGGATCCTGCAGGGCGTCGAAGACTCCCTGCGGCGCCTGAACACCGACTACATCGATCTGTACTTCAGCCATTACCCCGATGACTGCACGCCCCACGAGGAAACGCTGCGCACCTACGAAGACTTGATCGCCTCTGGAAAGGTACGCGCCATCGGTGCGTCCAATTTCAGCCGGCAACAACTCGAGGCGGCCAAGGCAACTTCGCGCAACACCGGCCTCCCCGCGTACTCCGCGCTGCAAGTCCAGTACAACCTCTACGACCGCGCGGGCCACGAAACGGAAACCGCAGCCATCGCTGCCGAGCACGGCAACGTCGTGGTGACCTACTTCAGCCTCGCCTCGGGTTTCCTCACCGGCAAGTACCGTGGCACCAGCGACCTCACTGGCAGTGCTCGTGGCGAAGACCTGAAGGGTTACTTCGATGCCCGCGGGTTGAAGATTCTCGCAGCGCTGGACCAGGTCGCCGAAGAAACCCACTCGTCGCCGGCCGAAATCGCCGTCGCCTGGCTCCGCCAGCAGCCCGGCATCACCGCTCCCATCGCCAGCGCCACCAGTGAACGCCAGCTCACCAGTCTGGTGCGGGCTACCCTGCTGAGCCTTTCCGCCACCCAACTCGCCACCCTCGACCTCGCCAGCCGGGCGGGCTGACGAGCTACTGCGAGCCCTCCTTCAGGAGGGCTTGTGAGCAGAGCGCAGCAACCCTTATCATGAGAAGCATTCTCAAATGATAAAAGTTCTGCCATGCCCTCGGTCGACGCTCCCCTCCACGCCGCCGTCAGTGAGCTCTATCAGCACCATCACGGCTGGCTGCAAGGCTGGCTGCGTCGTCGCCTGGGCTGCCATGAACAGGCCGCCGACCTGGCCCAGGACACCTTCACGCGCCTGCTCGGCTCACGCCGGGTACTGGATGCCCGCGAGCCGCGCGCGTACCTCACCACGGTGGCCAAGGGGCTGATGATCAATTGGTTCCAGCGCCAGTCGCTGGAACGCGCCTACCTCGAAGCGCTCGCCAATCTGCCCGAAGAGCTGGCGCCCTCGCCGGAGCAGCGTTACCTCGTGCTGGAAACCCTGCACGAGGTGGATGCCCTCCTCGCCCGCCTGCCCGAGCCTGTGCGCCAGGCCTTCCTGCTGGCGCAGATCGAGGGGCTGAAGTACGAGGCCATCGCCCAGCGCCTTGGCGTATCCCTGGGGTCGGTGAAGCGCTATATGCAGCAAGCCTTTCGCCATTGCCTGGAGCTGATGGAATGAGCACCGCCGAGCCTATCGCCGCGCGTATCCTCGACGAGGCGGCGGACTGGCTGGTTCGCCTGCAGCAGGATGCCAGCGAGGAAAACCGCCGCGCCTGCGTCGACTGGCAACGCCAGAGCCCGCAACACGCGCGAGCCTGGGATCGTGCCGAACGTCTGCTGGGCCACCTTGGCAGCCTGCCTCCGGCGCTGGCGATGCCGACACTGGGCCGCGAACGCACGCTGGATCGCCGACGCGCCCTCAAGCAACTGGCCGTGCTGTTGGCCGTCGCTCCGGTCGGCCTGGCCGCCTGGCGGACGCAGCCCTGGCAGGACTGGAGCGCCGACCAGCACACCGGGATCGGCGAGCTGCGCAAGTTGCCGCTACCCGATGGCAGCCTGCTGACGCTCAACACCGACAGCGCGGTGGACATCGCCTTCACCCCGGCACAGCGCCTGGTGCGCCTGCTGCGCGGGGAGATATTCCTCGATGCGCGTGCGGACAGCCGGCCATTTCTGGTCACAACCCGCGAAGGCCGGGTGCATACCCGCGAGGCGCGCTTCAACGTGCGTCAGGGCGACACCTCAACCAGCGTCTCCGTCGTTCACGGTCGCGTCGAAGTTGCGCCGCTGCAGGGCCTCAGCCAATGGCTGGGCGCCGGGGAGTCAGTACTGCTGTCGGCAGGAAGTATCAACGCCGCCCTACCATCCCCCAGCCCGGATGCCTGGACCCACGGCATGCTGATGGCCGACCGCATGCCCCTGCAGACATTGCTGGGCGAGCTGAGTCGCTACCGCCATGGTCTGCTGCGTTGCGCCCCCGCCGTGGCAAATCTGGCGGTATCCGGGGCTTTCCCGCTGCTGGACAGCAACCTCGCGCTGTCGATGCTGCAGTCCACCTATCCCCTGCGAATCCGCCGGGTGACGGACTTCTGGATCACTGTCACAGCAGCCTGAAGACAAGCGCCGGGCGTTGATGCAAAATATTTTCAAAAAGAAGTGAGACTTTTTCTCACTTCAGCTGGCAACAGGGGAACATCTCCCGACACGAAGCCCGCAGAGGCCCGAAGGTACCCCGTCCATGTCCAGCAATCGACACGCGCAACCCTCTTCGCTTTCCCTGGCGGTACGCACCGCCCTCTTCTCCCTGGCGGTTGCCGTGGCGACGCCAGTGACGGCCGCGCCGGCTGCCAGCGAAGTGCGCAGCTACAGCATCGCCCCCGGTCCCTTGGGTCGCGCCCTGGCATCGTTTGCCGCCGAGACCGGCGTGCACCTGTCCTTCGACCCGACGCTGACCGACGGTTTGCAGAGCCCTGGCCTGAGCGGCGACTACTCGACCCGAAGCGCCCTGGAGCGGTTGCTGCAAGGCAGCGGCCTGGAGCTGGAGCAGCGCGGCGACGGCACTTTCACTCTGATCCGTTCGCCCAGCCCCGATGCCCTGCAAATGCAGCCTTCGCTGATCACCGGCCAGGCCGCCGGCCCTGAAGACCTGCCCGCCGAGTACACCGGCGGCCAGGTGGCGCGCGGGGGACGCCTCGGTCTGCTGGGCAACACTGATCTGATGGATGCGCCCTTCAGCATCACCAGCTACACCGAGAAGACTATCCAGGACCAGCAAGCGCGCAGCGTCGCCGATGTACTGAGCAACGAGCCATCGGCGCAGATCGGTAGTGCGCGCACCAACCTCAACGAGGACTTCTCCCTGCGCGGCTTCCCGGTGGTCAGCGCGGACGTCGCACTCAACGGTATGTACGGCCTGGCGCCATTCTTCCGCGTCCCGGTGGAAATGGCCGAACGCGTAGAGGTGGTCAAGGGCCCGAGCACCATGCTCAACGGCATGCCTCCCAGCGGCAACGTCGGTGGCGCGGTGAATCTGGTGACCAAGCGCGCCGGCGACGAACCGCTGACTCGCGTGACCATGGACTACCTGTCGGATTCGGTGTTCGGAACCCATATCGACGTCGGCCGTCGCTTCGGTGAGAGCAAGGAATTCGGCGTGCGCTTCAACGGCGTGTACCGCAATGGCGACACCACCATCGACAAACAGGAACTGGAAGACGGCCTGGGCTCCCTTGGCCTGGACTACGCTGGCGAGCGCCTGCGCCTGTCCGCCGACTACATCTGGCAGCGCGAGGACATCACCAACGTGGTCCGCCAGTTCTCCGTCGGCCCCGGTGTGACGAAGATTCCCCACGCCCCGGACAACGATCTGAACTACCCCGGCTACGGCGATTCCGAAATGATCGACCGGACCCTGGTGGTGCGCGGCGAATACGACCTCACTGACTGGCTGACCGGCTACGCCGGCTATGGCGACCGGCGCAGCGAGATGGATGCGCTGGCCGGCAACCCGGTGCTCATGGGCAATGACGGTGACTTCGTTTCCAGCCCGGCCTGGCAGGTCTACGACGTTGGCTCGCACTCTGCCGAGGCGGGCCTGCGCAGCACCTTCAACACCGGACCGGTGGAGCACCGGCTGAACTTCGGCGCGACCCGCGTGGTGCAGAACTCGGACATCTTCTTCCTCTACACCGCCTTCCCGTCGCGTGCGTCGAATATCTACAACCCGGTCTACGAAGGCACGCCGAGCACGGACGGCTACCCGAAGAATGTGCAGAAGTACACGGCCCAGACCCTCACCAGCTACGCGCTGGCCGACACCTTGTCGATCCTCGACGGCCGCGTCGAACTGACCCTCGGAGCGCGCAAGCAGCGCGTGGAATCGCAGAACTTCGAGATGAACGTCGGCACCCCGGTGGGCGACGGCTACGACGAGGAAGAGACCACGCCCATGGGCGGCATCGTGGTCAAGCCGTGGGAAAACATTTCGCTCTATGCCAACTACATCGAGGGCCTGAGCCCGGGCGAAACCGCCCCCATCGGCAGCATCAACGCCGGCGAAATGCTCTCGCCCTATGTCTCCAAACAGAAGGAAGTCGGCATCAAGGGCGAGTGGGACGGCTTCGGCGCGACCCTGGCCGCGTTCGAGATCAAGCGCCCGAACAGCGTCAACGACAACGGTCGCTTCACCCGAGGTGGAGAACAGCGCAACCGTGGCCTTGAACTGAGCCTGTTCGGCGAGGTAACCGAAGGCGTGCGCCTGCTCGGCGGCGCGTCCTATACCCAGGCCAAGCTGACCAAGACCCAGGACGGCCAGTACGACGGCAACGATGGCATCGGCGTGCCGCGCAAGCAGCTGAACCTCGGCGGCGAGTACGACATCACCCAGGTGCCCGGCCTGACCGTCACCGCCCGCACGATCTACACCGACGAGCAGTACGTGGACCAGGCCAACAGCCTGAGCATCCCCGACTGGTGGCGCCTGGACCTGGGCGCGCGTTACCGCTTCGACACTCTCGGCAAGCCGGTGGTGTTGCGCGCCAACCTGGATAACGTGTTCGACAAGGACTACTGGGGCACTTCCACCGCCGGGTACCTGTACCTGGGCGAGGGACGCACCCTGCAGTTGTCCGCGAGCGTGGACTTCTAACGAAGAAAGAGCCTGACGATGACCGCCAAAGCCCTCCGCACCTGGTACCTGGTGCACAAGTGGACCAGCCTGATCTCCACGGTATTCCTGCTGATGCTCTGCCTCACGGGCCTGCCGCTGATCTTCCACGAAGAGATCGAGCACTACTTCGAGCCGCACCCGGAGCTCAAGCCGCTCACCGAGCAGTCGCCGAAGATCGACTACGACGACGTGGTGGCTCGCGCCCTGGCCAAGCGGCCCGGCGAAGTGGTGCGCTTCGTGTTCTGGGAGCAGGACGATCCGCTGGGCGCGGTCCTCACCGCTCCGACCCTGGTGCCGCCGCCGGAGAATGGCCACATCCAGCCGTTCGACGCGCGCACCGGGGAGTTCTTCGATCCGCTGCCACCACCGGGCGGCTTCATGTACATCATGCTCAAGCTGCACACCGACCTGTTCATGGGCCTGCCCGGCTACCTGTTCCTGGGTTTCATGGGGCTGCTGCTGGTGGCCTCGCTGGTGTCCGGCGTGGTGGTCTACACGCCCTTCATGCGCAAGCTGGACTTCGCCACCGTGCGCTCGCAGCGCAGCTCTCGACTGAAGTGGCTGGACCTGCACAACGTGCTGGGTATCGTCACTCTCGCCTGGGTGCTGGTGGTGGGCGTCACTGGAGTGATCAACACCCTGGCGCTGCCGATCCTCATGCTCTGGCAAGGCGGCCAGTTGGCCGAGATGACCGCGCCCTACAAGGACTTGCCGCCGCTGGAACAGCTCGGCTCGCTGCACAAGGCCATCGAGACCGCCCGCCAGGCGGCGCCGGACATGAAGCCCAGCTTCGTCGGCTTCCCCGGCACGCAGTTCAGCAGCCAGCACCATTACGCGGTATTCATGCGTGGCAACACGCCGCTGACCGAACGCCTGCTCAAGCCCGCGCTGGTGGATGCCGAAACCGGCGAATTGACCGACATGCGCGAAATGCCGCTGTACGTGAAGACCCTGCTGCTGTCCCAGCCACTGCACTTCGGCGATTACGGCCGCATGCCGCTGAAGATCGTCTGGGCACTGCTGGATATCGTCAGCATCGTCATCCTCGCCAGCGGCCTGTACCTGTGGCTCGGCCGGCGTCGCACGCCCATCGAGAAGCGCCTGGCGGAACTGGATTCCGGTGGCCTGGCGACGGAGGTAAAGGCATGAGACGCGGACTCTGGATGATCTTCCGCTGGCCCGTCGCGCTGGCCGTGCTGAGCACCTTCGGGCTGCTCTCGGCGCTGCTGGGCGATGGGGTTTTCGACCTGCTGTCGTGGATTTCCCTTGGTGTTCCGCTGCTGCTGATCGTCTTTGTATGGATGAGAATGCCCCGTCGTCCCAAGGAGCCACGCTGAAATGACCGCCATGCCGCCCCAGGCGCCCACCCTCAACCTGCGCCCGCTGATGTTCGAGACCTTCGTCTGCACGGTGGCGGTGATGTCCTTCGTCGCGCTGATCGGCCCGGTGGCGCGCACCCTGGGCCTGGCGCCCTGGCAGGCGGGTATGACGGTCACCGTCGGCGGCATTGCGTGGATGCTCATGGCGCGCGTATGGGGTATCGCCAGCGACCGCCTCGGCCGCCGCCGCGTGCTGCTCAGCGGCCTGGCCGGCTTTGCGGTGACCTACGCGCTGCTCTGCGCTTTCATGGCGCTGGCACTGAATACCTCGATGTCACCGCTGCCCGCCTTCATCGGCATCGTCGCACTGCGGGGGTTGGCGGGCGGTTTCTATGCGGCCGTGCCGGCCTGCTCGGCGGCGCTGGTCGCGGACCATGTGAGCGCGGACAAGCGCGCTTCGGCCATGGCCGGGCTGGGTGCCGCGAGTGCCGTAGGCATGGTGGTCGGCCCGAGCTTCGCCGGTCTGCTGGCCATGCTCGGTCTGGCTCTGCCGCTGCTGCTCACCTGCCTGCTGCCGCTGCTGGCGTTCGCCGTTCTGTGGCGCTGGCTGCCCGATAGCCAGCGCGTCAGCGAACGCAAGGGCCCGGCGCTGGCGATCAGCGACAAGCGCCTGCGCCGCTCGCTGACCCTCGGCTTCATCGCCATGGTCTGCGTGACCGTGGCGCAGATGACCGTCGGCTTCTTCGCCCTCGACCGCCTGCAACTGCAGCCTGCGGACGCCGCCCGCGTCGCCGGTATCGCGCTCACGTCGGTGGGCGTGGCACTGATCTGCGCGCAAATGCTGGTACGCAAGCTGAACTGGGCGCCGCTGCGCCTGATCGGCGTTGGCGGCACTGTCTCCGCGCTGGGCTTCGCCACGGTGTGCTTCGCCACGGCCCCATGGATGCTCTATGCCTCCTGCTTCGTCGCTGCCGCCGGCATGGGCTGGGTCTTCCCTGCCGTCTCGGCGCTCAACGCCAATGCCGTGGAAGCAGACGAGCAAGGCGCCGCTGCAGGCAGCCTGGTGGCCGTGCATGGGCTGGGCATGATCAGCGGCCCGTTGCTGGGCACCCTGCTGCACCAGCTGGATAGCCGCGCGCCGTATGTACTGGTCGCGGCGCTGCTGCTGTTTGGCGTCGCCTGGACCGTGCTGCCGCGCAAGGGCGCCACTGCATGACTCTCGCTGACGTCGCACTGCTGGCCCTTCTCGCTGTTGCGTTGCTGGGCTGGTGGCTGCGACGGCGGGCCCTGGCAATGGTCGCAGCCCTGCTCGCTCTGGTCGCGGCGCTGTACGACGTATGGGACGACCGCTGGCAGGCGGGAGTCGGCGCAGTGGTCGCCCTGCTGCTGGTGCTGGCCCTGCTACTGCGGCGCAAGCGCCCGGCGCGGCTCCCGCTCTGGTCGGGACTGCTCTTCAGCCTGCTGACGGGCCTGGCGGTCACCACGCTGTACTGCTTCCCGGTTTCGCCACTGCCCAAGCCGGGCGGGCCCTATCAGGTCGGCGTACGCGACTTCGAGCTGGTCGACGCCAGCCGTACCGGCGTGCTCGGCACGCCTGCCGGCAAGGCCCGGCGCCTGCTGGTGCGGGTCTGGTATCCGGCCCGGCCAGTGGCGGGCAGCAAACCACGCAACTACTTCAGCGCCGCTGAATCACGCAGCACCGCGCGCGGCTTCGGCGAGCTGTTCCATTTCCCGCCCCTGCTCACGTACTTGCGTCATCTGCGGACCAACTCTTTTGAGAACGCGCCGCTGCGCGCCGACCTGGGTAGCCTGCCGGTGGTGTTCTACAGCCATGGCTATGGCTCGTTCGCCGGCATGAACGGGCGGATCATGGAGGAGCTGGCGAGCAACGGTTACGCGGTCTATTCCGTGCAGCACACCGGTGACGCGTCTCCCACACAGTTCCCCAACGGCGAGGTAACACCGACTGACCCGGCACTCTACGAACACCTGCGCTACGCCTTCGAACACGGCTTCTCGCCGCTGCTGCTGCAAGGCTACGGCGAGGACGACCTGGCCCGCCGCCTCGACGGCCAACTGCGTTTCGCGACCGAAACCACGCCGCCAGCCGACCGCGCCATCCACCTCAGCGCACCGGTCTGGCTGGCCGACCGGCTGTTCGTCCACGACCGCCTGCAGGCCGGCGAAGTGCCGCCGAATGTGGCCGCCCTGGTGGCCGCCAGCGACTTCGCGCATACCGGCGAGATGGGCATGTCCTTCGGCGGCTCCACCAGCGGCGCCGTCTGCCTGGTGGACAAGCGCTGCGCGGCGGCGGTGAATCTGGACGGTGGCGACTTCGACTTCCTGCCCTTCGACAAGGACCTGCCAGTGCCGCTGCTGATGCTGCATTCGGACCTGTCGCTGTTCTACCGCATGCTCGGCCTCACGCCGCCGTCCCGGCCGCGCAGCTTCAACGACTTCTCCTACGAGAGCCTGCAACACGCCGGGCAGAACCCGCGCATCCATCGCCTGGTACTGCGCGACGCCCTGCATGCGGGCCTCACCGACAATGCGCTGTACATGCGCCGCCCACTGCGCGACAAGCTCATTGGCAGCGCACCCACCGACGTTCTGATCGAGGCACCGGCGGCGCTGGTTCTGGGCTTCTTCGACCACTACCTGCGCGGGCGCGACAACGGCTTCCCGCAGGCGCAGATCGCGCCCTGGGCCGACTGGCTGACGCCCTACAGCAACAGCGCGGTGAGCCAGTGGTGGAACGCTCTGCCGGAGCTCGAACGTACCCAGTGGGAAGAACGCATCCGCGCGATGCACGCCCAGCGTCAGGCGCGGGGCCGCTGAAAGTCTGACGGGCGCAACCGATCGGCTGCCTTAGCCACAGACGCCTTCACAAGGTCGTGGACACGCCGCGCCGATCCAGCTCGAACACCTTGCTGCGCTGCAGGCACTCGCGCAGCCAACGCTCGGCCTTGCCCGGTTGGCGCCGGCGTTGCCAGAGCAGGTCGACGCCCACCAACCAGTCCGTGTGCGGATAAGCCTCCAGCTGCAATTCCACCAGTTCGCCCGCTGCCAGCTCGCGCTGGATCAGTTGCCGAGGCAGGGTTGCCCAGCCGAGACCGGCTCGGACCATTTCCACCAGTGCCAGGTAACTTTCCGCCTGCCAGACCTGGGCGGCTCGAAGGTATTCGCTGCTGGGCAGCTTGTGGGCATGGGCGACGAAGGCCAGGCGACGGTGCGCGTGCAGGTCCGCGAAGCCAACTCGCTCGCGCTGTGCCAGCGCGAACTGCGCATGGCAGACGTGGGCCATGATCAGTTTGCCCAGTTGCTGGAAGGCCAGCTCCTGTGGGTACTCCGGCTGGGAGAACGCCACGCCGAGGTCAGCCTCCCCCTTGAGCACCAACTCGCTGACATCACCGTGCACGGGGTGGCGGATCAGCAGGTCGACGAAGGGGAATGCGACGTCGAATTCGCGCAGCACCGGGATCAGTGAACCGTAGGGCACTTCGATGGCCAGGGTGAGCGAAGGCTCGACCTGTTCCGCCAGGCTGTCGGCGCTGCCTTCCAGCGCATAGCAGCGCTCCAGTACCGCCTCTGCCTGCAGTAACAGCTTGCGGCCGGCAGCGGTGAGGGCCGGGATGCGGCTGGAGCGGTCGAACAGTTCCACGCCCAGGTCCGTCTCCAGGTTGGCGATCGCCGCGCTGACCGTGGACTGCGTCCGCCCCAGACGCCGCGCCGCGGCGGAAAAGGACCCGGCCTGGACCGCCGTGACGAACACCTGCAACTGCTCCAGCGAAAAGCGCATGGCTGATCTCCCTTCGATCCATCGATGCTAGCGATGGTTATTCATTTGTTCCATCGCTTATTTCGCAGGAATATTCCTCCCGACATCGGCAGCAGCTGCCCCCGACCACTGTGCTGCGTGTCACTCCGGGCGCCCGTAATAACAACAAGAGCCGCACCTTCAGGAGATTCATGACATGAGCCTTACCCGCGTTCACCCGGTGGACGAGATCCTGCCCCTGCGGCAGCTCTTCACCTTCGGCCTGCAGCACGTCCTGGTGATGTACGCCGGCGCCGTCGCCGTGCCGCTCATCCTTGGCAACGCCCTGGGCCTGACCCAGGCGCAGATCGTCACGCTGATCAACGCCAACCTGCTCACCTCCGGCATCGCCACGCTGATCCAGACCCTCGGTTTCTGGCGCTTCGGCGCTCGCCTGCCGTTGATCCAGGGCTGCTCCTTCATCGCCCTGGCGCCGATGATCATGATCGGCAAGCAGTTCGGCCTGCAGGAAGTGTTCGGTGCGGTGATCGCCGCCGGCGCCATCACCATCGCCATCGCGCCGGTGTTCAGCCGGATGTTGCGGTTCTTTCCGCCGGTGGTCATCGGCAGCCTGATCACCATCATCGGCATCTCGCTGATGCCCGCCGCCGCTATCTGGCTGGGCGGCGGCAATCCGGGATCGGAGGACTTCGGCAAACCGGCCAACCTGCTGCTGGGGATGGCCACGGTGGCGATCACCCTGGTGATCTATGCGCGTTTCTCAGGGTTTATCGGCAATCTGAGCGTGCTGATCGGGCTGGTCGCCGGCAGCCTGCTCGCCGCCGCCTTCGGCATGACCCACTTCGGCCGGGTGGGCGAAGCAGCCTGGTTCGAGTTGAGCCCGCCAATGGCCTTCGGTGTCCCGCAGTTCTCCCTCACACCGATCCTGATCATGGTCCTGGCGATGCTGGTGATCATGGCCGAGACCACCGGCAACTGCCTGGCCATCGGCAAGCTGGTGGGCAAGCCGACCGATCAGCGCACCCTGGGCAATGCCTTCCGTGCCGACGGCCTGTCGACCCTGCTCGGCGGCATTTTCAACAGTTTCCCCTACAACGCATTCACCCAGAACACCGGGCTGATCGCCCTTTCCAACGTGAAGAGCCGCTTCGTGGTCGCCGCCGCCGGCGCAATCATGGTGCTGATGGGGCTGTTCCCCAAGCTCGGCGCACTGATCGCAGCAGTCCCCACACCAGTGCTCGGTGGCTGCGCCATCGTGATGTTCGGCATGACCACCGTGGCCGGCATCCAGGAACTCTCCCGCGTGCGTTTCGAAGGCACCCGTAACGGCATCATCGTCGCGGTCTCGGTCAGCGTGGGCGTGCTGCCGATGTCCTTCCCCGCCCTCTTCGAACATGCCAGCGGCCCGCTCAAGCTGGTGCTGGAGAGCGGCATCTTCCTCGGCGCGCTCACCGCCATCCTGCTCAACCTGCTGCTCAACAACGACAAGAGCGCTACCGCCGAACCCGCCGGACAGGCCAGCGCCACCGAGTGATCCATCCGGCGTGCGCCCCAGGGCGCACGCACCACTTCACTGCCCAAGGAACTTCCATGACTCACTTCAGCAAGCTCACCCCTGCCGGACTGTCGGATCTCGACCTCGACCTGCTGCGCCAATCGATCCGACTTTCCGAGGAATCCCGTGAGCGCGGGCGCCATCCCTTCGCCGCACTGGTGGCCGACGCCCAGGGCCGGGTGATCGCCAGCGCCGGCAACAACTCGATGCCGCCCGAAGGCGACCCGACCCAGCACGCCGAACTGGTGGCAGCCGCCCTTGCCGCGCGTCAGCTGAGCCCGGAAGAGCTGGCCGACTGCACGCTCTACACCAGCGCCGAACCCTGCTGCATGTGCTCCGGGGCGATCTACTGGACCGGCATCGGTCGCGTGGTCTACGCGCTCTCCGAGCACTCGCTGCTCGGTTTGACCGGCGCGCATCCGGAGAACCCGACCTTCTCCCTGCCCTGCCGGGAAGTCTTTGCCCGTGGCCAGCGTGTGATCGACGTGCACGGTCCAATGCTGGAGGACGAAGCCGCGACGGCCCATGTGGGGTTCTGGGAATGAATGGCGGCCTGTCCATCCATGTCGTCGACATCGCCAGCGGGCGGGTCGCGCAAGGGCTGGAACTGAGCGTGGGGCGGTACGATGGCAGCGTCATCCTGCACGGCCGTATCGATGAGCGCGGGCTGCTGCCGGGACTGGAGGCGCTCTCCGAGCAGTTTGGCAGCGGGGTCTACGAGGTGCGCCTGCAAGTCGCCGATTTCTACCGGGCAGCCGGAGCTGCGCTGCCCGACACGCCCTTTCTCGACGAGCTGATCTACCGCTTCGGCATCGGCGATGCGCACCAGCACTATCACCTGCCGTTCAAACTCACCGCGTGGGGCCTTTCCTGCTTCCGTGGCGGAGCCTGAGCCACGCAACGATGCAGCGGGGCTTCGCCATCGGCGAAGCCCCTGCGCTCGGTCAGGCATGCCAGCAGCGATACCAGCCGTCCTGTTCAGTCACCTTCAGCGGTGCCTGATACAGGGCCGACAGGTGCGAGCTGGTGAGAATCTCGGCCTTTGGCCCGTCGGCCACTACCTTGCCATTGGCGATCAGCACCACGCGCTCGATCTCCGGGATGATCTCGTCCAGATGGTGGGTGGTGATGATCATCGCGTGCTCAGGCCCGCAGAAGCGGCGCAGCAGCGTGAGCATCTGTAGGCTGGCGCCCATGTCCAGGCCGTTGGCCGGCTCGTCGAGGATCAGTGCGCGGGGCTCGTGGATCAGTGCGCGGGCCAGTAGCAGGCGGCGCTTCTGGCCGGTGGAGAGGCGCTGGAACATGCGTTCGGCATAGTCGCCCATCTCCACGGCGGCGAGCATCTCGAGGGACTTTTGGACCTGCTCCGGCGTGGGTTGCAGGTGACCATGGCTGCCGATGGCACCGAAGAAACCGGAGATCACCACATCCAGCGCCTGGGTGAACGGCGTGTAGTCTTCCTGCAGGTCCTGGGAGACGAAGCCGATGCGGCTGCGCAGGTCCCAGAGCGTGACGTTCTGCAGGCCGAACAGGTTCAGCGAGCTGTCCGGGCGATCCACCGGGTAAAGCTCGCGGCTGATCAACTTGAGCAGAGTGCTCTTGCCGGCGCCGTTGGGGCCGAGGATGGCGACCTTCTCGCCTTCGCCGATGTGCAGGGAGAAGCTGTCGAGCACGCGGGTCTGCTGCTGGAAGGCGGTGACGTTGTTGAAGTCGATCATGCGCTTTTCGTATCAGGACTGAGGGCAGACGCTGACAGTAGGCGCGTTAGGCTTTGTACTCAAGCCTTCACTACACTTTCCACATTTCCTGCCAGCGAGTGTCACGCAATGAGTGAACTGGAACCTCCCAGCCTCGATGACGATATCTGCATCCACATCTTTTCAGTCTCGGCCACCATGGTGGGTGTGTGCCTAACAGTGATCGGTATCATCCGGGTCATTCTCACCCTGCGCCGGGAGGATCTGATCATCGATGATCTGTTGGCGGTCAACACGACCTTCTACCTGGTCTCGGCGTTCACTTCCTACTGGAGCTTGCGTACTCACCACACCCTGCGTGGTCAGCGGATGATGCGGGTAGCTGACACCGTATTCCTGATCGCCTTGGCTTTTACGGCTGTCAACGCCGGCTTCATCACTTGGGCAATAACCTCTGCGCCCATCTCCTGATCCGTTGCACTGCATTCAAGCCACCGGACGGCAACTGCTCCAACGTCCCGTCCAGAGAGATGAACAGCGAGTGATCTGTCCCAGACTGAGTGGAAACTGACTTAAGGTGGATAATGTCCACCGCAAGGAGTGTTCATGCCTCCAGACCAGACGACGTTTCCCCGAATCCGTCAAACGCGAAGCGCTAGACCAAGTGCTTGCCGGTACGCCGCTTCGTCACGTAGCCGACACGTTGGCCATCGCTGAAAGCCTGCTGGGCAAATGGAAGCGCCAATATGAACAGCAAGGTGACGATGCTTTTCCAGGCAACGGCAAGCAGCGCGGCGAGAGCTCGGAGCTTCGTCGCCTACGCCAGCAGTTGGCGCAGGTCACCGTGGAGCGTGATACACAAAAAAGCGCTCACCATCTTCTCGCAGCGGACGATGTGAAGTTTCGCGCCATCGAGGCGTTGGCAGGTCGCTATCCCGTAGCACCGATGCGCCGGTTGCTGCAGGTATCACGCAGCGGTTTCTATGCCCGGCAGCACCGACCTCCCTCGGAGAGAGATGGCGAATTGGCGTCTGGGCAAGGATATCCGCACCATCCATGACGGTTAATGGGATCTATGGTCATCGCCGCATCAGGGCTGAGCTGACGGCCATGGGGCAAGCGTGTGGACGGCCCCGAGTCGCTCGACTGACTCGCGAAGCGGCCTGCGTGTTCGTTCGCGAAAACGTTGGCGGCTGGAATCCGGCTGTCGCCACGATCTGTCGATTGCACCGGATCATCTAGATCGCCAGTTCGCCAGGATCACGCCAACCGGCATTGGGTTTCGGACATGCCCCACGCACGGACGGCCCAAGTCTGGTTGTATCTGGCCGTCGTGCTTGATCTCTATTCGCGCGCCGTTGTCGATTGGGCGGTGCAGCAGGCCCTAGTGCACGCCGCGCTAGAGATAGCTGTGGCACGCCGACAGCCACAAGCAGAGATGCTGTTGCACTCGGATCGCGGCAGCCAGTACTGCACCTACGGGTACCAGGCCTTGCTTCGACGACATCGCATCGCGCCCAGCTACTCGCAGCGAGAAAACTGTTGGGATACTCAGTTCACTGTCCTCCTGAACGTAAGCCCAATCTAACTCGTGCTGGGATTGGCTTGCTGGATTGCCTCCGCATTGACCTGTCGATTGGCTGCTGAGGTTTCCTGGCATTGCTAGGCCTGCCGTCAGTGGCCGGATAGGAACCTTGTTTTGCACCCTGAATGTCCTGTCCTACCCGTGGGATAGCGATGCGCCCTCTACACAGGAGGATTTCGCATGCCTGCGCTAATGACGAATAACCCTTATTTAAATAAAACACTAAGCACAGCGCGTCTTAATACTTAAAAAACATCATAGCCTCCAGCATAAACGCCACGACCTAACGTAATCAGCCATGGCGTTTATTCCGAATCGCAGACCCACTCATCTATCAAGGGTGTTTTCTAAATTAGCGTCTCGCTCGTCAATCTTAACAAGAACCCGCTCAAATCACTTTCTCCTCCACCCAGCCTGCACAATGCCTCAGAGAAGATGATTCTGGGAGTTCGCCACCAACAACAAGCCTATAAATTGTTGACTTGGTTAGGTCTATGAGTTCCAAGGATTCTCGAAGTCGCATCGTCCTCATAAGCGGGCTCCTATTCTTCGCTCAAAGGATTGGCGGGTTCGTTAGCAAATCACCGCCAGACTTTACAACACGGAAGCCTCTAGAGTGCTCCCGGGCCGGCCACCTAGCGCCTCCCTACCCCGCCCCCAGAAAGAATTGCTCTAGATCAATTCTTTCTGGGATCGTACCAAATTGCATGAAACTTACGACCCGACTTTGACGTGGTCTGCTACTTTCGCTAGCTCTAGCGGAAATAGCGGAATCATCAATGTGAGCCAGATTTTCGATGCGCGGTTTGAAGACACTGACCCCGCAGACCCGAGAATGCAAGATGGGTGGCCGTGCTATCGGGAGCACAGCCTTTTTGAAGGGGCAGTGGAGGAGTCATCTCGCCAATTAGAGGTATCGCGAGAGATGAGTATGATGTGTGCATTCGGCGCTATGGCTACGGCCTGCCAACGGCATGTAGATGTGCAGATGCCTCCGGGGAACAAGTCGACCACCTCTTTAATGCTGTTAACTATCGCCGAGTCGGGTGAGCGCAAGACCACCACGCAAAATTATTTTTTTGAGTCAATCTCAGCAGTAAACCAAGAGGCCATAGACGCTCACGACGCAGCTCTGCGTGAGCACCGCATAAAGCAAGAAATCTGGAGCACTCAAAAGCAGTACTTTGAGCGCTCGTGGGGAAAGCTGGCCAGCTCAGGAGGTAAGGGGGAAGCAGATGCCGCGCTCCAAGAGCTTGAAGACCACCTAAGGAACAAGCCTGAGCCTAATCGCTCAGAAAAGTTCCTCTATGAGGACACAACACCGCAAGCGCTGGTGCAATATCTTTACGAAAACTCAGCACACGGCTGCCTACTTACCAGCGAAGCCAATAGTATTTTTAACGGAAAGATCGTCAACGAACTCGACAAGTTAAATACTCTTTGGGATGGAGGAAGCCTGATAGTAGATCGTCTTTCTAGAGCCCCGATCACCCTTAAGAACGCCCGACTCACGATGTCGCTGATGGCACAACCCAGCGTAATATCAAACTTTATGGGCCGTCGCGGAGAAGAAGCGCGCGGGACAGGATTTCTCGCTCGTTTTTTGATTTCAAAACCTAAGCCCATGGCTGGAGAGCGCTCTAGCTTGGCAGGAGAAAGGGGAAACCCACGAAAGACCCTATTTAATGAAAGAGTTAGAAATCTATTAGAAGCCCCCTCCCCCAAAGCACGACAAGTATTAACATTCTCTGAACCAGCAAAGAGCCTATGGTTTAAAATTAACGAGAATCTCGAGAAGCAAATGCAAGATGGCGGCTGGTACCGCTACATGAGAGACCACGCATCCAAGCTATTGGAAAACACCAGTCGGCTAGCGGCAATTATCCATGCATTTGAGCGCACATCTGAAGACAACTCAGAAATAGATCTTTTCACTTTAAAATTCAGCTGGAAATTCGCCCAGGCCTGCTCTAGGCATTTTAAGAGCAATCTCGCTAGCGACCCACAAATTGTTACAGACACCTGCGAGCTTGCAAGCTTCTTAATTCAGGAGTGCTATAAGGATATTCGAAACAAAGAGATCCTTGAAGATGGCCTGCACAAGCGGAACAAACGAGGGCTCGAGAGAAGCCTTCCAGCCCATTTGAGAGATGGAATGAGAGCCACGGTAACTCTTACCAAGATAAAGCAGTACGGCCCGAACAGACTTCGGGGACGAGCCAACGCGGAACGGCTACTCGCATCCATCGAAATTCTCACCAGGCTCGGCCATCTTGCCAAGAACGGATCCCAATATAGCTTCAGGGAGTCAATCATAAATAATGGCGAACCAGAACTGAGAAACGGCGAAAGCATTACAATAAATGTTCTCCCGCTATTCAGCGACCAAGAACTCTATAAACCTGAACATCCCATCCGCCATTTAGCAGAAAAGCGCTACTGCATTAGGCTACCAATCTGAATTAGCTGAGCAATTGCGGGCTTCCATTGAAGCCCGCGACAGCAGACTCGCCATTGCGCAAGTGACACATATAAATTCTGGCGCGAATTTCTATAGTAGCTAATCATGTAAACCTTCGACGAAAGAATCTCGACGGCTTGCCTTTTCGATATCTGTCATGCAATTGCTGCAGCTAACCCCACTCAGAAGCGCAACCACACCTCCAACGCCAAGTGCCGAGTCTCCTAGGCCAAAATAGATAGGAGCCTCTAATCCGAGTGCTGCATTCAGCCACTGGGGAAAAAGCACAAAAGTAACAAAAGCAAGCAATCCGCCCCCCCTCCTATCTGCATTGCATATGCGCCCTCCTGCTGCGTTGCGTTACCGGCGCCAGACATTTTCCTGCTGGCCAACGGGGACCAGAGCGCAAGCACGCCGGAAACCTGATCAGAACCACCAACGTTGACATCTCGTCGGACAACCTGTGCGTCAATACTGCAGGCCGCCAGTAGGTAAACGACGACATGCCGGCGACTCTGGCGATGGGTTGCAACCAACTGCTCTAGGGCGCTCCGCGCAGCCGCGAGGTACACCGTTTCCTTGTCGGACCGCGCAGAATCGAAAGCCATTTCAAGCAACGATCTCACTCAAAAAAATCTCAGTCCTATATCACTGCAATGACATACCAACAGGAGAGTCTGCGACATGTCATTGCACTGCCCTAGCTGTCACTCGCACAGGATCGAATCTGCAAAACCCATCATGAAGGCCGGCATCATTGTCGGAACTCTCTGTGGTGCAGCCCGCGGTGCTTTGGCCGCGTTGGCAGGAAATCGAACAAGCATGGCGGGTCCAGTTGCCACGCCCTTAACCCTCTCCGTCAGCTCTCTATCTGCGGTCATTCTCCGAGGCTTGACTGGCGCCATCAGTGGTTGCGCACTCGGCGCGCAACTCGGTGAGCAAATCGACCGTCACTCGCCCACCGACCATATCTGCTTGAGCTGCGGCACTCGCTTCAACCTTTCGGCCAAATCGGTCTCCATCACCTCCACACACTTCAAATAAACATCTCGCCGGTGCTGCGTGCGACGCAGCGCTTTATGCCGGCTAATGCTCAAAGGAATTTCATCATGGCTCATCTCATAGAAAGCATGGCTTACGTTGGCGAAGCTCCCTGGCACGGCCTGGGTAGTCGTCTATCGCAGCGACAACCTCTTGAAGTCTGGCAACGTGAAGCCGGCATGGACTGGCAAATCCAGGAAAGCCCAGTCCACTTTAAATCAGACGCCGCTGGCCACCTCGGCAGCATCCACTCCTTCCCCGAGCAGAAAGTGCTCTACCGCTCCGACACCAAGGCTCCCCTCTCCGTCGTCTCTCAACGCTACCAAGTCGTGCAACCGCGGGAGGTGTTGGAGTTCTACCGAGACCTCACCCAGGTCTCCGGTTACGAGCTTGAAACCGCCGGCGTGCTCAAAGGCGGCCGCAAGTTTTGGGCACTTGCTCGCACCGGGCAGAACACCTCGCTGAAGGGTAACGACCTGGTCAACGGTTATCTGCTCCTGGCCACGTCCTGCGACGGGACTTTGGCCACGACAGCTACTCCGACAACCGTACGGGTCGTGTGCAACAACACCCTCACCATCGCCGTTGACGGCGCCACCCGAGCGATCAAGGTTCCGCATAGCACTCGCTTTGACGCTCAAGCAGTGAAGAAGCAACTCGGCATCGCCGTCTCGCAGTGGGATGAGTTCATGTACCGCATGCGCATCCTGGCCGACATCAAGGTGCACCCGCGAGAAGCGACGAGCTTTTTCATGAACGTCATGTGCGGCGTGAGAGCGAACCAGGAGATACCCGACAAGCTCGTTAACGAGCGCGCACTACGCAAGGTACACGAACTGTATGAGGGTGCCGGGCGCGGTTCGCATCTGGAAGCAGCTAAGGGAACCGCGTGGGGACTGCTCAATGCAGTCACCGAGTTTGTGGATCACGAACGGCGCGCGCGCAGCAATGAATACCGCATGGACTCGGCGTGGTTTGGCCAGGGAGCAGTGATCAAGCAGGAGGCGTTAAATGCTGCCCTGGCTCTAGCTGCGTAGCTCGCGCCAGGCATCCACTGCGCCTATGAGGGAGCCAAACGACATGGACGTCACAGGTTCTCAAACAACAGGGACATCGAAATACCCAGTGCATCAGCCAACACCTTAATAGCATCAAGGCTAGGATTTGCTCCGCCGGTTTCTATGCGGGACATGTACGTCCGGGCAAATCCACATCTCTCCGCAAACTCTTCCTGCGTTACCCCACTAGCCAGCCGCAACTCCCGGACTCGGGAGCCGAAGCGTATGCGGAGGGCTGGATGCTGGGAGGGATGCGTCATTTCCAGATCGTTGATTAATGTGATCTAATCGTGAACACACTAATCGTGACATTGAACAGTTTTCTCATTCCAAAGCCACAGCAGCCCGCACTTGGGAGCATGTCATGCAAGACACGAATTCCTCTTAAGAGACGTTGGCGAACTCGCATCTACCTAAAGCACCACCCAGCAAGGAAAAATCAGAGAGAGAATCCCATGAGAATCGCAGTACTCGTAGCCTTGCTCTTGGCTACCGCAGCAACGGTCACTCAGGCAGCTGACAACGTCATGCCCTGCTCGAAACCGTGGGACCTGAAAGGCTCGCCATTTGGGGGGCTATTCACTGCCGCTGAGGGACCGGCCAGCACGTGCTTACCGCTCGATGCTCCTAAAGTCGCTCGCCTCGTCATGCCTAATGGCGAAGTACGGTCCGTCTCAGGCTACAAACCGGTCACCTGCGGTGAGGATGGAATCTGTGCCCTAGGCAAGGATTTCTACGGCAGTGCGCCCAAAGGAAACTATGTCGTCGCGGCAGGTTGGTACATGGGAGTCGACACGGCCGGCAACCCGGTTTCCTATGCCAATGGCACGGGCCCTGGATTCAACGGCAAACGTCAGACTGCCAATCCCCTGGGAAAACGTGAGCCCGGTGAGAACTTCCACGCGGTCTGTCCTTTTACCGACAGCGAGTACTGCACTGTCGATACGGCTATCGGGCTTATCACTGTGAAGCTGGCCAACCTGCCAACTATCGGTATCCCAGCGCTCAATGAACCCGACGTTACCGCCAAAGGCGGGAACTGCGACTCCCTGCCGATGTGCTACGACAAGAGCGGAAAACAGATCGGCGTAAATGCCGACATGCTTCCTAAAAAATAACCCCCTAAATCCCCCAAAGCACTGTGGAAGCCAACTTCTGCAGCGAGCTCGCTCACCCTAAGGAAATGTCATGAGCACCAGTTTTGATAACGCCCAATCCAACGGCATCGATCCGGCCGGCAATCAATGGCACTACGAGCAAAACGGAGAACGCAAAGGCGGCTTCGATCAGCAGCAGATCATCGACTTGATCCGCAGTGGAACGCTGACCTACGGCTCAATGGTCTGGAAGAAAGGCATGTCAGCTTGGGCCAAGATCGAGCAGACCGAGCTGCGCCCGCACCTGGAGGAGTTTGGTCCGCCGCCCCTCACGGGTTCCGGCGTGAGCAACAAGATTGTCTGGCTGCTCGCCTTCGCTCCGATTATTGGCTACATCCTGGAGTCCTTCGTCGCCGGTCTGTTCGGTGCAAATGAAGCTCAGTGGGAGCGAGCCATGTCGGAGAACCGCTATTGGTACGTCACCCTGGCATTGAACATCGGTTTGTCGGTGCTCGACTCCAAGCGCCTCAAGCAAGCGGGTCATAATGTCAGCCGATTCAAAGGCTGGGTCTTCGTGGTTCCGGTTTACCTGTATCAGCGTTCCAAGCTGCTGAACCAGAACCTCGCCTACTTCATCACCTGGATCGTTTGCTTCTTCATCAGCATCGGTGCTCACCAGGGCTAAGCGCCCTAGCGCACTAAGCCCAAATCCCTTGCACGCCCAGCCGGTGAAAACCTGCTGGGCTTTTTTATGCCCGGAGGTTTCTATGGCCCACGCCTATTTCACCCCTTGCACGGAACAACTGCGCCCTGCCCTGCGCCTGGTTAGCACCAAGGATCTGTCTCGCGACGACTGGCTTGCTGTCCGCAAGCGTGGCATTGGCAGCTCTGATGCTGCCGCTGCGGTAGGTCTTAACCCCTACAAGTCGCAGCTGGAGTTGTGGCTCGAGAAGACCGGCCGCGATTCTGGCCTGCCTAAGAGCGATGTGAACGATGAGGAGAGTCCGACCTACTGGGGCAACATTCTGGAGTCGATCGTCGCACGGCATTACACCCAGCGAACCGGTAATCGCGTACGCCGCATCAATGCAGTGCTGCAGCACCCTGACACCAAACTCGACTGGATGTTGGCCAACATTGATCGTGAAGTCATCGGCGCAGAGGATGTACAGATACTCGAATGCAAAACCGCCGGTCTCAATGGAGCAACTCTCTGGAGAGAAGGCGTACCGGTCTACGTGCAATTGCAGGTGATGCACCAGTTGGCAGTCACAGGGAAGCAGGCTGCCGACGTTGCCGTACTGCTCGGTGGCCAGCACTTGGAGATCCACCGCATCGAGCGCGACGACGAGCTCATCCATTGGCTGATCGAGTTGGAGAAGGAGTTCTGGGGCTACGTCCAACGCGACACGCCTCCTCCTGCAGACGGATCGGAATCCGCAGAGCGCGCACTGCGCTGTCTCTATCCCTTGGACCAAGGCCGCACATTGGATTTCTCGGAGGACGTCTCCCTATCAGCGGCGTTCGATGAGTTGAAATCTGTGCGCGTCACTCTCGACCGTCAAAGCAAGCGAGAAGCAGAGCTGAAGCAACAGCTCCAACAGGCCATGGGAGATGCCAGCCGGGCAGTATTTGCCAACGGCATGGTGTCTTGGCGCAAGGCTAAAGACAGCATCACGCTCGATGTTTCTCAGGCCCTCAAGGAGAAGCCTTATCTCCTCGCCCGCTACCCCACCACCAAAACCGGCAGCCGTCGTTTCCTGATCCTCTAAATGCGCTTCCCCCATTGGCCACCCTGGTGCACCTGAGCACCTAGGTGGCCTTTTTTATTCATCCATTGGAGAACCACCAATGCTCAAAGGCTTGGCTATCACCCCGCCGGTGCTCGGGCGGATTTCCATCGGCAAGGTCGTTGAAAAGAATGGCAAGCGCCTACCAGAGAAGGACGATCAATTCACCATCACCACGCAAGTCCAGTTGCGCGACCACTGGCTGCTTCACCCTCTCGACGACGAGCTTCGGAAGGCTCAAGGCGGCAAGATCCGCAGCATCCCGATTCGTTTGCTGTTCAACTCACCAGATCTGAATTTTCGAGCCGAGTACTGCCTTTTTGATCGGCAGACAGGTCGACCTGTCTGCGTGGGCAACGGAGAGACCTGTAAGCGCCGAGGCAAGGACGGAGTCGAGTCTCTGCCCTGCCCTTCGCCCGATGGTTGCTCGCTGGCGAAAGGTGGCGCCTGCAAGCCCTATGGCCGGCTGAATGTTGCCATCGGTGATGAAGACTCATTGGGCAGCTTTGTATTTCGTACGACGGGCTTCAACAGTATTCGTACTTTGGCTGCTCGACTGCAGTATCTCCAGGCAATCTCCGGCAATCGTTTGGCCTGCCTTCCGCTAGAGCTGCGCCTTCGTGGGAAATCGACACGGCAAAGTCATGGACTGCCGATCTTCTATGTCGACATCACCGTGCGTGACGGCATATCGATGGAGAAAGCGCTGCAGCATGCTCGAGAAATCTATGAGGCACGGCAGGCATCGGGCTTTGATCAGAATGCTCTGGACGCAGCTGCAAGATCGGGATTTGCCAATGGTGCATTCGAGGACAGCGAAGAGGAAGCAGAGGCCATAGTGCAAGAGCTCTTTCATGAAGCTCCAACTGCTGTAAACACATCCCCGTCTACAGCCGACACGTTCCCCAATTCAACCGCTCGTCCCGCGCTATCGGCGCTCCTGCGCGATCGGGCAGAAGCACGCAATCAGTAACTCCCCCATGAAAAAGGCTGGCCTCGAGTTGACCTCGACGCCAGCCTTTATCTACAGGTGTATGAACCATTCTTAACCTCACACGCAGCGTCCGCAAAACCATCCGCACTGGCGATGACATCAAGATCCTGATTCTTCAAATCAGGGGCATCCAAGTATACGTCGGCATTTCCGCACCACCCGAAATCACGGTGCATCGAGAAGAGGTGTATCAACGCATTCGACAGTCGTTCTGACTACTCGAGGAGCTCCTCATGAGCCTGCTGCGGTTCTTAGGCTTACTGTTCATACTGGTCAGCATCTTCGCAGGAACCATTACCGTTGTGGCTTTGGTAATTCTGACAATTCGGTTTTGGCCATTGACGCTGGTGCTTCTACTGACACTCGCCATATTTCAACTAGCGTCCACGCGCATCCTACGTCCTCAAGGCGGCAACCCGCCATAAGCAGGAGCCTTACGGGCTCCTGCGACACTTTCTTTTTTGATTGAGAGGCAGTTTCCGGCCAGAAGCGGACGCCGACTCAAGATTAGCGCCGTCTCGCACGTCGGCCGGATGCAGTGTCAGTCGCCCACGCTCTGACGCCGCTTGCGAAACTCGGCGACCTTATGCCGATTTCCGCACAGCGCCATGCTGCACCAACGGCGTTTATGAGACTTGGTGCGGTCATAGAACATCAGCGAACAATCAGCGCTCTCGCATTTACGCACGAGATTGAAATCACCGTCAGCCAGCAACTCGGCAGCAGCAAATGCCAGTCGCGCCAAGCACTGGCTTACGGCATCAGACTGACGGAAGCGATCCAATACCGGTGCGCCCGCCTCCTCCCAAACCAGCTGTGGCACAGCGCGCAGGAGAAACGCGTTGAGCGCCGCTGGATCCGCCACACGTTTTTCACGCCTGGCTACCAGTAAGACTTCAAAGCATTCACGCAGAGCTCGCAATTGGCCAAGCAATTGCCCGTCGCCTATGGCGGCTTCCCCCTGTAGCTCAATACCGATTCGATCCAGCCACTCCGTCGCGTCGGCGTCACTGCTGAGAAGATCGCGACGCTGTCCGTCGACCATCATCTGAGTATTCAGCAAGTCCAATGCCGGGTGATCGGCGAGCACCAAAGGGATTGGCAGTTCTGTAAGCGCGGCGGTCATGACATTTCTCCAGCGAGTCAGCCGCCAGATTGTAACCCATAAAAATCATTTGACCAGTTACAAAATCTGTGCAAAATGAATCTCAAGTAACCCGTAAAACCAACATTAATCAGTTACAAGGGGATTCAGCCATGATCACTTCACAGCACATCCAAGTTGCCTATAAGTCCGTCGAAGCTGATGGAATCAAGGTGTTCTACCGTGAGGCGGGTGCTCCGGACGCACCGGTACTGTTGCTTCTGCACGGTTTTCCCAGCTCCTCCCACCAATTCCGTGACCTGATGCCGCTACTGGCGGACAAGTACCGCCTGATCGCGCCGGATCTGCCCGGCTTTGGCTTCACCGAGGTGCCGTCCGAGCGCAACTACCGCTACACCTTCGACGCAATCGGAGAGACGATCCGTCAGTTTGTCGATGCGCTGGATCTGAAGCGTTACGCGATGTACTTCTTCGACTACGGCGCGCCTACCGGGCTGCGGTTGGCGCTGGCATATCCGGAGCGCGTGAGCGCGATCATTTCTCAGAACGGCAATGCCTACCTCGAAGGCCTGGGGGACGCTTGGGCGCCAATTCGTCAGTACTGGGCCGATCCGTCGCCAGCCAATCGTCAAGTGATCAACGATGCCATCCTGCATCTGGAAGGCACTCGGTGGCAGTACGTGGAAGGTGTAAGCAATCCGGATCTCATAGCGCCCGAGGCGTACTACCTGGATGCGCTACTGCTGGAGCGTCCAGGCAATAAGGACATTCAGCTTGATCTGTTCTACGACTATCAGAACAACCTGAAGCTCTACCCGGCGTTTCAGCAGTTCTTCCGAGACACCCAAGTGCCAACGCTGGCGATCTGGGGCAAGGGCGACCCGTTCTTCATTCCGCCAGGCGCCGAAGCCTACAAGCGGGACAATTCGAATGCAGTGGTCGAGTTGCTGGATACCGGACACTTTGCGCTGGAGACTCACGTAGAACATATTGCTCGGCGTATCGTTGAAGTACTGGGCGACCACATCAACTGAGAAAATGACTGCCGGCGTGGAGCAACCTTCGCGTCGGCCGTCGTTGTTTTGGGTCGGTAGTGGTTTGGGCCGAAGGCAGCAATCGTCCAAATTCGGTTTCGTTGGAACGTCCGCTATGGGTCGGTAGCTGCCTCTCGCAGAGGGCCGGAGCCGAGAGCGAACCCGCCCCCATAGCTCGCACAGAAATGAATGATCCACTTGTTTCATCCAAATCCATTACAGTTCCCATCCAAGGTAAAACCACCTGGATACTGAATGGACAAGCAAAAGATCGAGAAGCTGATCGAAGCGGAGTTCGACTCGCTGCCGCGAGTGCTACAGCAAGCCGCCAGATTCGTCATCACCAACCCCACGGAAGTGGCGCTCGACTCCATGCGTGGGGTGGCGCGCAAAGCCGGCGTTCAGCCCGCTGCCATGCTGCGACTGGCGCGGCATCTGAAGTTCGAAAACTACGAAGTGTTCCGCGAGCATTTCCGCAGCTGGCTGGCCGATCGCGATTCGCCCCTGACCGACCGCGCCAAGGCCTTGCGCCAGGGGCCGCACGGTGACGCCAATGCAGAGTTGGTGAGCCTGTGGCTCGACGCCGAGTCGCACAACCTCGTCCAGACCCTGGGAGCCGAGCGGCACCCGTCCATCGCCGAGGCGCTGCTGCTCCTGCAACAGGCGCGGCGCATCTATGTCATGGGCCTGCGCAGCCTGTTCTCGGCGGCGTTCTACTTCAACTACACCTGCAGCATGTTCATGGACAACGTCACCATGGTGACGAGCATCGGCGGCACCTTCGCCGATGAACTGCGGCGCATCGACGACCAGGACGTACTGCTGGTATTCAGCTACCACCCCTATACCCAGGACTCGCTGAAGGCGATCACCTTCGCCACCGAGCGCGGGGCGAAGATCATCACCGTCACCGACAGCCCCTTGGCGCCGACGGCACCCGCGGCAAGCTGCGTACTGCTGGCCCCCAACACCACTCCTTCCCTGCTTCCCTCTGTGTTACCAGCCCTGGCGGTTTCGCAGACTCTGGCTGCTCTGCTGATTGCCAACAGCGCAGAAACCAGCATGCAGGAAGTCGCGAACAGCGATGCCCAACTGCGCCATTTCAACGTCTATGTGAAAGAGCGCTGAGGCCTCTCGGCGCGCCCCGTAGGCACTCCGCCGACCGTTTGCAACATTCGTTTCAAAACGTAGTTGACGCTCCCTTCAATGAGCCTTATGCTCGCCTCGAAATGAAACACTTGTTGCACTAAAAATAGAAAATGAAACACTTGATCTGCCAACAATAACTCCAACGAGGCCCCGGAAATGAGTGATTCCACCCCCTCTGTAGCCCATAAGGGCGAGGCCAAGCTGAGTCGTGCGCTCAAGCAACGCCACGTAACCATGATCTCGCTGGGCGGGATCATCGGCGCAGGCCTGTTCGTAGGCAGCAGCGCCGTCATCACCACCATTGGCCCAGCCGCTGTGCTCAGCTACGCGCTGGCCGGCCTGGTCGTCCTGCTGGTCATGCGCATGCTCGGCGAGATGGCTATTGCGATTCCCGGCATCGGTGCCTTCACCGAATACAACCGCGTCGGCCTGGGCGACTGGGCAGGTTTCACCTCCGGCTGGCTGTACTGGTACTTCTGGGTGATCGTGGTTGCCGTAGAAGTAGTCGTAGGCGCCGGCATGCTCCATCGCTGGATCCCCGTACCCGAATGGATCATCGGCATAGTGCTGCTAAGCACCATGACCGTAGTGAACCTGCTTTCGGTGCGCTCCTATGGCGAGTTCGAATACTGGTTCGCCTCGCTCAAGGTCGCCGCGATCATCGTCTTCATCGTCGTCGCTGCCTCCTACGCGCTGGGCATCACGTCCCCTGCCCCAACCTTCGGCAATATCGTCGACCACGGTGGCTTCATGCCCTTCGGGTTCCAGGCCGTCATCGCCGGAGTGCCCATGGTGATCTTCGCCATCTGCGGTGCCGAGATCGCCACCATTGCAGCGGCAGAGTCGGACGAGCCGGCTCGCGGCGTCGCCAGCATGACTCGCTCGGTCATCGTGCGCGTACTGACCTTCTATGTCGGTTCGATCCTGCTGATTGTCTGTGTCGTGCCCTGGGACACCTTGAAAGCGGGCCACTCCCCATTCGTGGCGGCCATGGATCTGATGAACATTCCGTACGCCGGCGACATGATGAACGCCGTGGTGCTGATTGCTGTCCTCAGTTGCCTGAACTCGGGGCTGTATGTCGCCTCCCGCGTGCTGTTCAGTCTCGGGCAGCGTGGTGAAGCGCCTGCCGGCATGCTCAAGCTGTCGAAGAATCGCGTACCGCAACGCGCCATTCTGTTCAGCAGCGTTATCGGCTTCGTGGCAGTGCTCAGCTCCATCGTTTCTTCCGAGGGAGTGTTCCTCTGGCTGGTGAACGCCTCGGGCGCAATCATGCTGTTCATCTACCTGCTCATCGCCGCTGCACAACTGCGCATCCGCACGCGCTTCGAGCGGGAAGCACCCCAGGCGCTCAGCCTGCGCATGTGGCTGTTCCCCTGGCTTACCTACGCCGTTATCGCAGCGATCTCCGCGATGCTCATTGCGATGGCGCTACGTCCTGAGTTCCAGACCCAGTTCGTCGCCTCCGTTGTTCTGCTTGCAGTCGTGCTGGCCATCTACAAGCTGCGCAAGACCGCCAGCTCCGGCTCGGCAGCGCACCTCGACCAGATCCTTCGCGCCCGTCGCGCCAACTGACGTCACCGTCATCATGCGAGCCGCCCAGCGGCGGCTCGCTCACGCTGGAGATACGCATGAACTACCCCGATGACGCCCCCGCCTCTCAACAGATCTATGCGCGTGCCCGTCATGTGCTTCCCGGGGGCAACACCCGCACAACGGTCTACATGAAGCCGTTCCCGCTCTATGCAGTTCGCGGTGAAGGTTGCAGGGTCTGGGATGCCGATGGCGCCGAGCGGATTGACTGCATCAACAACTTCACTGCGATGATCCATGGCTACTGCCACCCGAAAGTGGACGAGGCTGTACGCGAGCAACTTGCTCTGGGCACCTGCTTCGGCATGCCCACAGAGAGTGAGATCGAGCTGGCCGAAATCCTCTGTGAACGCCTCGCCGGCGTAGACCAGGTACGCTTCACCAACTCCGGTACCGAAGCCGTGATGATGGCGCTCAAGGCCGCACGAGCCTTCACCGGCAGAGAGAAAATCGCCAAGGTCGAAGGTGCCTATCACGGCTCTTACGACTACGCAGAGGTGAGCCTGGATTCCGCGCCCGCGAACTGGGGCGACTCGGCACCGACCTCCACGCCCTATGCCAAAGGCACTCCCACCGGCGTGCTCGATGACGTGGTGGTGCTGCCGTTCAACAACATCGAACTCACCGAGCGTCTTCTGCGCGAGCAAGCCGGCCAATTGGCCGCCGTGCTCGTTGACCCGATGCCCAACCGTGCCGGCCTCGTACCGGCTACTGCCGAGTACATGGCATGCTTGGCTCGCGTAGCTAAGGAAACGGGCACTCTGCTGATCTTCGACGAGGTGATCAGCCTGCGTCTGGGCTACCACGGCGCCCAGGGTATCTGGGGCGTGAAACCCGACCTCACCACCATGGGCAAGATCATCGGTGGCGGTTACCCCATCGGTGCCGTGGGTGGTCGTGAAGAAGTAATGGCCGTGTTCGATCCCACCTCGGGCAAGCCAGCGCTCCCTCACGGCGGCACCTTCTCCGCCAACCCCATCAGCATGCGAGCGGGCATCGCCAGCCTGCGTCTGCTCGACAAGCCTGCCTTCGAGCGCCTTGAAGCTATCGGCAATCGAGTTCGCCAGGGTATCGATGCCGCTTTCGAGCGCCTGGGCATTCCAGGACGCACCACCGGTCGCGGTTCATTGCTGAAGGTTCACTTCACCAACAACGCGGTGGTGGATTACCGCAGCGCCTACCAGAACGCAGATACCGCCAAGCTGCTGGCCACCTTCAATCTTGGCTTGCTCAACCGAGGCGTCCTGGCAGCCAGCTATGGTCTGATGGCGCTCTCGACCAGCATGTCGGACGCTGACATCGATCAGGTGATTGCCGCGGCCGAAGGTGCCTTGCACGACGTCGTACAGAGCCTGGAAACGGCCCAAGCAGTTTGAGAGGTACTTCCAAGATGAATCAACCCATCAACAGCAGCCCGTACTGGTGGGAGGCAGCACCACTCGCCAGGGACGCTGGCGAGCAGTTGCCGAATTACAGCGACGTGGTGATCGTGGGCGCCGGCATCACGGCTATGTGCGCAGCCATCCCTCTCCTCCGAGCAGGGCGCAGCGTGACCATCGTCGACGCCGGAGAGATCGGCAGCGGTGCCAGCACTCGTAATGCCGGATACGTATCGCGCTCCTTCAAGCACAGCTTCGGCGACCTTGAACGCAAGCACGGCCAGGACTACGCCATCCAGTTGCACCGGGAGCTGCAGCAGTCCGTGGACTCCGTACGTCACATGGTGCAGAGCGAATCGATCGACTGTGATCTGCAGATGATCGGACGCTTCATGCCAGCCCCAACTGCAGCAGCCTATGAAGCCCTGGCGAATGACCTGGATACCCAGCGTCGGCACCTGGGCTTCGAGTTCGAGATGATTCCCCGTGAGCGAGTCCGAAACGAGCTCGCCACGGACATCTATCAAGGTGGAGCCCTGCTACCCGACCTGGGTGGACTGCACCCAGGCAAGTACCACGCAGGGCTTCTGGCCAGCGCACTGAAATCAGGCGCGACGGTGATCCCCAATACCCACGTCAGCAACCTTCAACCGCAAGGCGATGGCCAGGTACGAGTGGAGACATCGCGTGGCGAAATCATGGCCAGGGACGTGGTCGTGGCCACCAATGGCTACACCGACACGCTGCTCCCCTGGCTGCGTCGTCGCATCATTCCATTCGACGCACACATGATCTCCACCGAGGTCCTGTCCCCGCAGTTGGTGAAGCGAATCATCCCCAATGGTCGGGTATGCATCGACACCAACCACAACCCGTTCTTCGTGCGCCAATCGCCGGATGGCACCCGCCTACTATTCGGCGCCCTCACGGGCGAGCAGCCCGATACCCCTGAGCAGAAGGGCGAGCGCTTGCGCGCGTTGCTGTGCCGCCTGCTACCCGACCTGGGCCAGGTAGCCATCGAGCATTCCTGGACTGGCCGCTGCAGCGGAACCTTTGACCTGTACCCGCACCTGGGTACTCATCAGGGCATCCACTACTCGCTGGGCTACTGCTTCGTAGGTGTACCGATGGGCACCTACCTGGGCGGCAAGATCGCCGCCGGCATTCTCGATCGCGCGGACGCATTCACGGTCTTCCGTGATCGCAACTTCCCCAGCCTTCCCCTTTACAGCGAGAAGCCGTGGTTCCTGCCGGCAGTATTCGGCTACTACCGCTTCCTCGATCGACGCACACCTGCCGGCGCTCTTGCGTGAGCCCTCTTTTGACCAACGGAGTATTCCAATGACAACCCAATTCCCGCGCGTCACTTACGCCACTCAGGGCGAAGACCTATCAGCACTGCATGATTTTCTGGACAAGGAAATCCCGGCGTTTCGCGCCAAATGGCTGGGCCGTCACTGGCCCAATCTGATCGATGGCCAAGCAAGCGAACAAGGCACCAAGTATTCGGCTTTCAGCCCGATCGACAACGAGACACTGCTAGGTACCTTCGTATCCGCCGATACAATTGCCGTTGACCGCGCTGTCCAGGCCGCTCGCAAGCAGTTCAAGACCTGGGGCCGCACACCCTGGCAGGAGCGAGTAAAAGCCCTCCAAGGCTGGGTGGAAGTACTGCGTCGTCGCAAATACGACATCGCCATCGCTTGCTTGCTGGAGATCGGTAAGTCGCGTATCGAAGCACTGGGCGAAGCCGATGAAGTTCTCGACATGGTCGAGTATTACTGTGGCGAGTACGAGCGTAACAACGGCTACCTGCAGCCCCTGCGCCGCGAATTCCCCACCGAGGAAACCAGCACCCGCCTGCGCCCGATCGGTGTGTTCGGGGTCATCGCGCCGTTCAACTTCCCGTTGGTGCTGTCTGTGAACCTGGTCACCGGCGCCCTGCTAGGCGGCAACACAGTAGTGTTCAAACCCTCGCCCAACTGCGGCATCACCGCCAACCTGCTGGTCGACACTCTGCGTGAAGCGGACCTGGGGCATCTGATCCATCTGCTCGCCGGCCACGACGAATGCGGCAAGGCACTGGTCGCCCATCCCGAGATCGATGGCATCGCCTTCACCGGCTCCTACGCCACCGGCATGGCGATTCATCGTGAGCTGGCCAAAGCACCCTATTCCAAGCCGCTGATCGCCGAGATGGGTGGCAAAAACCCCGCTTACGTCTGTGCCAGCGCGAACCTGCAACACGCAGCCCGAGGCGTGGCGCGCTCTGCGTTCGGTTTACAGGGCCAGAAGTGCAGCGCCTGCTCGGTGGTCTACGTCGACAGCAAGGTGAAGGATGAATTCGTCCAGGCACTGATCGCCGAAGCCCGCCAGGTCGCCATCGGCGACCCGCAGACCCGCGACGCCTGGATGGGCCCGCTCTACGATTCGGCAGCCATCGAGCGCTTCCTCGACGCCGTTCAAACTGCGCGGCGCGACGGTGCCGTGCTTTACGGCGGTACCCGTGTCGAGAACGCTCCCTACGCCCAAGGCCATTACGTGCTTCCGGCAGTGGTTGAGCTGCCGAAAGACCATCCCCTAGTTCGTGTCGAGCTGTTCGCCCCGTTCGTAGCAATCCGTTCGGTGGATGGCCTGGAAGCAGCGCTGGTTGAAGGCAATGCGGTTAACTATGGTCTCGCGGCAGGCGTCTACACCACTGAAGAAGCTGAGCTGCAGTACTTCCTGGAACATGCGGAAGCCGGCGCCCTCTATGCCAACCGTCCCAGCGGTGCGACCACGGGCGCCTGGCCTGGCGTGCAAAGCTTCTGTGGCTGGAAGGGGTCGGGCATGAGCCACAAAGGCGGCCTGGGCCCGAACTACCTGCCGCAGTACATGCGCGAGCAGAGCCACACGATTCTTCGCTAAGCCCTCCCTTCACACCCAGGAAAGCCCCGGTTTCTGCCGGGGCGTTTTCATTTCTGGACTGTTTTAGACTTTCGAGCACTGCGCACCACTGCGTCTTCGGTACCCGTAACTGATTCGATACGGCCGCTGACCAACGGCAGCAATCGGCCAGAAGCGGGCACTGAACCAGATGTCCGCCCGTCTGACCATGTTGCTTATCTCAACTTTGCCCTTTCAACCGACTTAACTGCTCTGTTCGTTGCTAGCGGCTATGACAAGGCCATCCAGCCAATCCTGGTGGCCGTTAATCATAGGGTTGGGCTTAGTCCGGTGCAGTTCCTCAGCCGGCTTACCCTTCTGTGTTTCTTGGGTGAGGATGCGCACGCGACCGCCTTCGAGGTCTTCCACCAGCCAGGCATGATGAACGTCCAGGCGCGTCTCGCCTTCTCCCGCCCAGCCGTGCCAGGCAACCCGCCCTGGCCGGCCGTTCGCCGGCGGGACGTACTCGTTACACTGCGCCTCGACAGGGAAGCCGAAGGTCTCGAAGTAGAAGCGCACACCATCCGCCAGTTCGGGGCCCTTGTCGTCGTAGAAGCGCACATTGGCGGAGTTGGCGTAATAGCTAGGCCAGCGCGACGGTACGCTGAGCAGCGGCCAGATGTCCTGAGCGCTGAGGCCGGCGACTATCGCCTCGTTGGAGGCGAAATTTTCGGTGAAGCCGGGGACGAATCCTTCCGGCCAATGGATCGAATTCATGGTCACGCTTTTGCTCCTATGAGGATTGAACCGCCGGGGATGGGTAGCTCATGGCAAAAGGATGACGACACCCAGCCATTAGCACCAATGATCACTTCTAACACCAGGCATAGTCATTACTAATACCCGCTGCGAATCAGCCGGGTTTCAACGCCGGGCTATCCCGACACCGTCAGGGCGTCCGACAGGGATGCGTCCTACCTCTTCTTGACTTGCCAGATCAATCACCGAAACCACGCTGTCGGGCGTACAGGAAACGAACGCGCGTCCTGTCGCTGCATCGATGAAGATTCCGGCGCCGCGCCCGATTTGCAGACGCTTGAGCGGCTTGCGAGTGGCGCTGTCATAGAACACCAGCGCGCCGGTTTTCACACTGACCACCAATACCTGCTTGCCATCGGGTGTGAACTTCAATCGATGGGCACCGTCCAGCCCGGTAGAAATCTGTGACGTTAGCCTTTCCGCCTGCACATCGACGATAGACAAGATGCCGCCGGGCGTAACAGTCCAAAGCTCCCGACCATCGGGAGAGACGTCGAATCCTTCGGCGCCCTTGCCCACCGACACCAAGGTCTGCACCCAGTCCAGCCGCGGCTTTGCCGCTGGCGGTAGGACTCCTGTTGGCGGCATGGCCGGCGCTACCATGCGCTGCTCGAGCAGGCTGACCGTACCGGAACCGACGTTGGTGGCGTACATATGCTTAGCGTCCGGACTCACGTACAACATGTGCGTCGTGTCTTGTCCTGTGCCCATGACCCAGTCCACGCGTCCCTGCGCCGGATCGAAGCGCCCCACGGCCTTTGAGCCCTGAGCGGTGAACCAGAGCTTTCCGCCCACGTAGGCCAGTCCATGCGGGCCGATCAGCGGCAAGGTGCTGATCGGCGTCTGGGCGACGGCATGAGCCAGGTCGATCACATCGATTTCGTGGAAGGCCCCGTACCCCGGATTGGAAACGTAGGCCACACGCCCATCAGTCGTGACTTCCACTTCGTGCGGGTCAGGCCCTAGCGCAACCTGCGCGATCAGCTCGAAGTTGAGTGGATCACGGAGCTGGAGCTGGTGGTCGGTCTTGGAGGCAATCAGCAGCAACTGCTTAGGCGTTTCCGCTGCCATGGCGGCGACAGGTAGCACCACCAGCAGAGCCGACAGCAGTAGTTCACTCAGCTTCATCGAGCGCATCTCCTGGGGTGTATTTCAGCGGCTCTGGTAGCGTTCCAGCCAGTGTGCATATGGCGCCGGTAACACCCACGTTGGCCGCTCGATCTCCAACGCCTGCGCCGCACGCAACGGCCAATGCGGATCTGCCAGGTGCATGCGCCCCACCATTACCAAGTCCATCTGCTCTTGAGCGACGACGCGCTCGGCATCCGCCGGCCGCTCGATGCCCCAGGACGATGCTACGGGAAGCCGCGCTTCACGGCGCACGCGCTCGGCAATCGGGGCGAGGAAGGCCGGCCCCCAAGGGATGTCGGTCTGCGGGATGGAGAAGCCGACGCTGACATTGAGCAGGTCTAGACCTTCATCGCGCATCAGGCGGGTCAGCTCGATGGATTCGGCGAGGGTCTGCTCGTCTCGGCCGTCGAACTCGATGACTCCGAACCGTGCGGTCAGCGGCAGGTATTCGGGCCAGACCTTGCGTACCGCACGCAGGGTTTCCAAGAGGAAGCGGCTGCGTCCAGCGAATTCCCCGCCGTATTCGTCATTGCGCTGGTTGGCGTGGACGCTGAAGAAGCTTTGCGCCAGGTAACCGTGGGCGAAATGCAACTCCAGCCATTCGAAGCCGGCGTCACGGGCCCGCCGTGCAGCGGCAACGAAATCGCGCTGGACGCGCTCGATGTCTTCCCTGGTCATGGTGCGCGGCACTTTCGGCAGATTAGCGCCGAAGGCCAAAGCAGACGGTGCGATAGTCTGCCAGCCGCTGGGGTCGCCTTCGGTGATGTGATCGTCGCCTTCCCAAGGTCGGTGTGCGCTGGCTTTTCGTCCCGCGTGGGCAATCTGGATGCCCGGCACTGCGCCAGCGGCCTTGATCGAGGCGGCGATCTGCGCCATGCCCTCGGCCTGCTGATCATTCCACAGGCCGGTGCAGGCTGGTGTGATGCGTCCTTCGGGCGACACCGCGGTCGCCTCGACAATTACCAGTCCGGCGCCGCCTCGGGCTAGACCGGCGTAGTGGGCTGGGTGCCAGTCATTGGTGAAACCGTTGCGGGCCATGTATTGACACATGGGCGGTACGGCGATGCGGTTGCGCAGCTCGACGTCTTTGAGGCGGAACGGAGAGAACAGGGCGGACATGGACTTCTCGCTCAGAAAAGAATGACAGGTTTGCCGGAGAAACTGCGCTGCCGCAGGTCTGCAAGGCGCTCGGGCAACGATTCGAATTCGCCGATGACCAGCGGTTCGGTTTGCAGTTGTCCCTCGGCGGCGGCCAGCAGCAATCGCTCACCGGCGGCTACCAGGCGCGCCCAGTCGACGTCGTCGCCGTGCCGGTGTAGTGCTCCCAGGGCCACCTCATGCATCGATCGCGCGCGACCGAATGGCGGGTTAGGCCAATCGCTGACGCGCCCCTGGATGCACAGCAGATGGCCATTGGCGCGCAGAGCTGGCGCCAATCGCTGCGCATGGTCGTTGCCGATGCAGTCGATCAAGGCATGGAATCGCTCACCGGCGGCCCAGACTTCGTCATCGGCCAGCGGGCCGGGTAGCACCTGGGCGGCGCCCAACCGCTGCAGCCGCTGCCAGTGTCGCGAATGGCACATGACGCTGACCTGCACACCGCGTTCGCTGGCGAACTGCACCAGGTACTGGCCGACGGCGCCGCCGGCCCCGCTGATTAGCAGAAGGTCATCTTCGTGCAGCGGCAGCTTGTCGAGGGCCTGCCAGGCGGTCAGTGCCGGGCAAGGAAAGCCGGCGGCACGGGCGAAATCCAGCGCATCCGGCAGACACATCAGCACTCGCGCGGCAACGGGCGTGTGCTCGGCAAAACTACCCGGCTTGTTCAGATCCTGGTGATAGGCCACGCGCCGCCCCAGCCAGTCTTCATCGATACCCTGACCGACCGCTATTACGGTGCCAGCGCCATCAACGCCGGGGATTTTCCCCGGCTGCCAATCCACCAGCTCACCGCCTAGAACCTTCCAATCCACGGGGTTCAGGCCGATGGCAGCATTGCGCACCAGCACTTCACCCGGCGCGGGATCGGGCAACGCGCGGCTTTGCAACTGCAACTGCTGCGCCTGGGCACCGCCTTGCCAAGTCCAGGCCCGGGATGAACTCATTGGTAGGCCCCAGCCGAATAGGTCAGCTCGTAGCTGTGGCTGTATATCTCTAGGATGTTGCCGAAGGGGTCTTCCATGTAAACCATGCGGAAGGGCTTCTCGCCAGGGAAGTACTCACGCACCGGCATTCGCTGCTTGCCGCCGGCGGCGACGATGCGGGCGGCCAAGCCCTCGACGTCCGGATCCTGCACGCAGAAATGGAAGACACCGGTCTTCCAGTACTCGAAGTTGTTCTGCGGGCGCTCGGCATTGGGAAACTGAAATATCTCCACGCCAACGCGGTCACCAGTGGACAGGTGGGCGATGCGGAACGAGCCCCAGCCAGCGCCGAACACATCGGTGCACATCACGCCGATGGCGGAGTCGTCTTCGCTGATGGTGGTGGGCGGCATGATCAAGTACCAACCCAGGACTTGGGTGTAGAACTCGACGGCGGCGCCCAGGTCGGTGACGGCCAGGCCGATGTGGGAAAAGCTGCGGGGATAGGTGGCGCTCATGGCTCAGGCCTCGATGATACGGATGTATCACCAGCCTAGGGACGAACCGCTATAATGAAAACAACGCAGATGTTATTGAACCAATAAGAGATCGTTATGCTTAATCCCCAGTGGCTGCGCACTTTTTCCACTCTGGCTGAGGTCGGCAGCTTCACGCGCAGCGCCGACCGCCTAGACCTCACCCAGGCCGCCGTCAGCCAGCACATCCGCCACCTGGAAGAACAACTCGGCCCTTTGTTGATCCGCCGGCCGCGCCTGCTGGAATTGACGCCTGCCGGTCAGGCACTGCTGCGTTACTGCGCCGAGGTGAACCAGGCAGATCGCCGCCTACGCCAAGAGCTGGAAGGCGCCGATGCCGAACACGGAGAAATCGCTCTGATCAGCCCCGGCAGCATCGGCCTGTTCCTCTATCCGCTGCTACTGGAGATGCAGAAGGCCACGCCTGGGCTGGTCGTGCGCCACCGTTTCGCGCCTGACAGCGAGGTGCTGAGCGCTGTGCTGGAAAACCACTATGAACTGGGCCTGCTCAGCTTCAAGCCTGACGACCCGCGCCTGAGCGCGAGGCTATTTGCCGAGGAACCGCTGGAACTGGTGGTGCCGGCGGGAATCGAGGTGCACGACTGGCAAAGCCTGGAGCGCTTGGGTTTCATCGACCACCCCGACGGCCAGGCCATGGCTGGCCGCCTGCTGAGCCGCCGTTTCCCCGGCAACCCTGGGCTCCGTAATCTGCCGCTGCACGGCTTCAGCAACCAGATCGGGCTGATCCTCGAGCCGGTCGCCCGCGGCCTCGGCTTCACCGTCTTGCCGCGCTACGCCCGACAGGCATTCGTCCGGCAGGCCGAGATCGCCGTAATGGAATGTGGCGCCCCGGTGGTGGACAAACTCTGGCTGATCCATCGAGCGGAGTGGCCTCTCTCACGGCGGGCAGCTAAATCGATCGAAAGACTCACTCTTCATATTTCCTCGCTTACTCGGCCGAGTTGAAGCAGTTAGCACCTCTCAATCGCATTAATTATCGGCTGGAACCGCAAACGAGGCGTGGAAGCTTTGCCGTCTATGCCTGCTATTGGTCGGCAGGTGCCCATCACCGTTGGCCGCAAGCGGTCAGAAGCAGCAATCATCCAATTCCACATGCATTTAGAGGCTGGATGAACTCGACCCACATGGCCGTGGGCACTACGGCGCCGCCGTCTGAGATCGGCCAGTAGCAGACATCAAAGCCGATAGCTGCCTTCTCAAGGGCGCCGTACTTATTGGCAGGCGACGTACGGGCTGTCAAAAAGGGCAATTTGCCAGCACGAAAAGCGAACCTGTGAAGCGTGTCACAAAGTTGCCGACAACAATGTACTGATGTACCAAATCAGAAATACTTCAGCTCAAACCATCAGGAGCTTGGCGAGGCCAAGCAACCAAGGATTGTGAGGTGCTGGAAATGACAGGCAGAAACGTCGAGCACAGCGTCGCATCGGCAGCAAAACAACAACGCCTGCTGGATTTCATACGGAGAGTTGGCGGCTATCCTCGCAGCGCTGAAGAGCACGCTGAGCTGCAGAGCTTACTGGCTACAGCGTCCGAGGCGTATTTCGGCTCCGCTGATCGCACCCCGCCTAGTAGCGAATCGCAGCGATAACACGAGCGCTCCCTGCTCTAGCCCCTCCAAAAAGAAAGGCCGGTCTTTCGAGCCGGCCCTTTGGGCGTCGCTATAAAAGCAATCAGTCATCGTTCTTCGTAGACGAATCCACTGCGTTACTCAGACCTTTGTTGTTGTGGGTGCCAGGCGTCGTGGAAGAGATGGCTGTCGCCTTGGAAAGACCACGAGTGTCCTTGGAGTGCGCGACGCCCGAGGTAGTCGAGCCATGGCCGCTATCGTCATTGCGGGCGCTGCCGTAATGGTTGCCGCTCAGGCCATGATCACGAGTGGCCTTACCAGCGTGCTCGCCACCGTCGTTCGCACCATTGCTCTTGGCACCATGCACACCCGAATTTCCATCGGATTTACCACCCGAATGCCCGGCGCTGTTACCACCACCATGGCCGCTACCATTACCGCCGCCGTGGCCGCCACCGTTTCCTCCGCCGTTGCCACCACCATTACCACCGCCACCACCGTTGCCCTTGGCATAGACCGAACCAATCGGAGAGAGGTCGGCGGGCAGCATTGCTGTGGCACCAAGTGCGAAGGCACAGATACTGGAATCCTGGTGCATCGCTACCGCCGGGAATCCAGAAGAACCTCGCTCGCGGCAAGCCGTTACCACCGGGTATCGCGAAGAAACTCGACGGCCGACTGGTCGGTCGCCTACCTCACTACGACGGCTATGAATGGCAGCAGGCTGGTACCGACCTGCTTCTGGTAACCATTGCCACCGGCGTCATCTATGAGGTGTTGCGCAACGTGCTGGATTGAGCATCTGTGTTGATAGCGCAGCTGGCGAACAGTAATGCGTTTCGGAATCATCTACGTGAGTAATGCGCATCATGGTTGACTACGAGATTCGCCGGCTCAACTTCCGTCGCCTCCTGGATCGCACCTACGGGGTAAACGCCCCAGGTGCGCAGAGCCGAGCTGCTGAAAAGCTCGGCAAAAATCCGACCCTGATATCACGATGCTTATGGCCAACATCCAAGCAAGGCTTCAGGCGGATCGATGAGGACTTGGCCAGGCAGATCGAGATCGCTTTTGCTCTACCTGCTTACTCGTTGGACTCGTTGGAGAAGGGAAAGACCAGTGGCCTTCAGGTGCGGGAGCCTGTGGCTTTAGGAGCATCGCATGACGACCATCCGGGCAAACGCATTTTGGCCGCCGAGCACGCAACCCTCGATGAAGTGCGCAAGCTCTGTGAGTTGATTCTGAGCGGCTTATCTTCGGATATGCAGACAGCCATCATTGACGGCGCAGAACATCTCACCGTTCCGATAAAGGCCGCCCAGCTCAAGGTGCTAATGGAGTTGACTGGCAGCACCGCCAGCTATCCAGACAAGCACTGAGCGTCCCATGCGAAACGTCCGCTATGGGTCGGTAGCTGTTCCTGACCAGCGTAGGCAAACCGCCATGAACAGCCTATGGGGCTGCACATCGTTGTTTAGCAAGCCTTCCCATACGCCATTTCCGTCGGTGTCTTAGCGACTTGTAAGATGGAAATGAACACCTAGATAGACTATTGCTGATATCTGGACTCGGGACGACCGGGGTTGACATGCACCTAATAACGGATAGGCCAGGCCCGATCAGCTACGTCCACCCGACAGGGGCTAAGACGCTCATTGAATTTGAGTGGGGCGCCCCTGGCGATCTGGTGCCACGCGAAGTGCTGGTGAGGGTTTCTGACCAGATTGTTTGCTCAGCCACAGGGCCATGGGAGTGCTTTGCTGATGCAAGGCGCCATGGGATCGAAATGGCGACTCACTGGTGTGAGCACCACTATTCATGAGGAGGCTGCGATGCCACTGGACTACTCGACTCAACAATTGCGGGTGACCTTCGCTGAGCTGGCGTTTCGCAGTGAATCGATTGCAATGGTTCTTGACCAGGCGATACACGAGTTGCCGGCGGGTTACGCGGCGAATATCGCCGATGTGATAGCCCTTCTGAAGGATGACGCCGACAAGCTCCGGACGCTGGCTGAGCGAACCCAAGGCGGCAGAATCCAGGTGCTGGATTGAATAGTGCGGAGAAGCAGCTGATTACTGCGCTTCGGACTACTTCATTCAACAACGCCTCGGTAGCTGATCGGTTGAATGCGCTCGCCCTTCAAGTGCCTGAAGTTAGGACTGAGTTGCGCGCGATGGCCAGTCAGCTGGAGCAAGATGCCGACACCTTGGAGGTGTTCGTGCAAGAGATCCATGAGGGGCGGATTGTCAGGTCTCCGTAGAGGCAGCCAGCGGCCAGAAGCAGACACTGGATAAGCAGAGCGGAAAGCCATAGCCGTAAAACCTGTGCCTGATGGCTAGCTCTGCGTCTCTAGAACAGACACTTGAATCCAGCCATGTCGTCGTACCCATGGCTGACACTATCAAAGGCCTCGCGGTAGCTGGCAGAGACGGTGAAAGTCACCTTCTCGCTGTCCTGGTGATCTATGCCGAGGTTCGCTTCCCGCCAGGTGCCATCGATGTCCGCCTAAAACGGTATGTAGCCGGACTGCGAGGAGAACTTGGTCATGGGCTGCCCCTCGAATTCATGCCAGACACTGGGGCGAATCCAGCCCTGCGTGCGACGACGAATCTTGTCGCCATCTTCCGTCTTCCAGTCCTTGGAAATGCGCACGCCGAGCCGGCCGATCAGGGACTCGCCGTCCTTGAACCGAACAGCTGCACCGACATCATCGTTGTCATTGAGGTCAACGTAGCTGTAGATCACCTGAGCTTGTGGCTCTATCCAGAGATCCTTATCTGCCTCATAGGCGGATACATCAGTAAAGCGATCTGGTTCGGGCATTCACCTCACCTGGCGGAGCCAGGTATTTAGAGGTCAGACCCGCTCGATACCCGGCAACGTCCACTGCCCTGCCACTACCGGCTGCTCCGGCCCGTAGATGCGCAGGATCAGGTTGAACGGCCCCTGCCGGGTCGACGGCAGCCAGTTCGCCTGATGGTCCTGGCCGGGCGAGTCGGCCTGGATGTACAGCGTCACCCCGCCATCGGCATCGCGCACCAGGGGATCACGACTGCTCAGGCAGTAGCGCTGGATTGGGTTGTCGACCAGTTGGCGATCCGGCAGATCGTAGAGCGTCAGCGACCAGAACTCCCTGGCCGGCGGCAACTGCCCCGGAGCGAAGCGCAGGCGATAACGCTGCCCGCCCTGCAGCGGCTGCTGCGTGCTGTCCTTGCGGCTGCCCAGGTAGATCGCCTCTTCCACGCTGTTGCCGTAGATGCCACTGGCGGCCGCTGCGGCGCGGCTCAGGTAGTCGTTGTGCATCGCCGCACGGGTGCCGAACAGGCCGGCGGATGAACGCAGCGTGGCGCCCTCGGCCTTCAGTTCCTCGACACCTTGCTGGATACCAGCGGCCAGCGCCTGACGTTGGGCCGGGCTCAGTGCTGCCGGGTTGAACGGCAGCCCCGCACCGATGCCGGCGCGGGCGAAACGCTGGCGCAGCTCGACCTCGCTCGGGTCCACCGGGCAGAAGGCAAGAATCTGATTCAGATGGGGGATGAACCCCGCGCCGAGGTCCCGCGGCAGCTCCCAGGGCAGCCACTGCACCGCCTGCGCGGCAGCGGGCGCGGGCTTGCCGGCGAACTCATGCAGCGGGCGCAGGCGATACTGGCGCTGCAGTTCGCGCACCGCCGGCAGGTCATCGGCGCTGCGCAGGCCGGTGCGGCCCAGGACCATGGCGATCTGCGTCTCGCTGCGCAGTACCTGGCGGATACCGGCCGGCATCTCGCCCTTCCAGTCAGGCCCGGCGATCAGGTAATCGCCCGCCTCGCGACCGGTGCTGAGCACGCCGACGTAGCCGAAGTTGAAGGTGTACTGGTCCACCAGTTGGTGCACGTAGTAGCGGTCGCCCGCCACGGCCGGCACGCTGAGCACCCAGGGCTCGGCGCGCAAGTCGAGCCAGGCCCAGGAGTACGGCGTGTCGTTGTTGGGGGTCACCACGTCGCGGTTCTTCGGGGTGAAGAGTTCGCTGTAATGGCGGAACACACCGAAGCCGCCGACGTACTCGGGCGATGCCGGCCTCAGCGCCTGCTTCTGCATCGTCTGGTAGTGCATCAGCATCGGGTAGGCGTAGATCCACGCCTGGCGAACGATATCCTGGAACACGGCCGGGTCGCTTTCGATTTCGGCGGGAGCGGCCAGCAGCCAACTCGGCACGCAGCCCAGGCCGAAGCCGAGCGCACCGCTGGCGCCGAGGAAACGGCGGCGGGTCAGAATCGGGTTCATGGCTTACTCCTGGCTGTTGACGGGCTGCACGGCCGGCGGCTGGTAATCGCCCTTGAGCGCTGTTTCCTGCGGCAGGTACATGCGCAGGATCAGGTTGAACGGCCCCTGCGGCGCGGGCAGCCAGTTGTCAGTGGTGGCCGGCTGCTCATGCTGGATGCTCAGGATCAGGCCGCCATCGGCATCCTTCTTCAGGCCGCCTTCGCTGTTGAGCGTGTAGCGGTTGAGCGGGTTGGCCGAGAGCATCTGGGTCTTGCCGTCGTACAGGGTGACGGACCAGAAGGCGTCCACCGGCGGCAACTGGCCGGGGGCGAAGTGGAGGCGGTAGCTGCGCTTACCATCCAGCGGCTGACCATCGGCGTCGACGTGGGTGACCGGGTACATTGCCTCGACCGCGTCGTTGGCATAGAGGTACTTCCAGGCCACGGCCGCCCGGGTCAGGTCATCGCTGCCGTAATGGCCAATGTTGGCGGGGAATTTCTGCCAGCCATTGCTCGGTTTGGAGAAGCCTTCGGTGGCGGCCAAAACCTTGTTGCGCCCGTCCTCCGCACCCTGGGCGACGGCCTGGGCGATATCCGCCGGCAGCTGCGCGGGGTCGAAGGGCTTGCCGGTGCCGACGCCGATCTGCGCGAACTGCGCCAGGCGCTCCTGTTCCTGCGGGTTCCAGGCATGCCAGGCGGATAGCGCATTGAAGTCGACGAAGGCGTTCTGCGCCGGGCCTTCCTTGGTCGGCTGGTACGGCGGTACGTCCATCTTGTGCGGCAGCAGGGTCGGCTTGGTGCTGCGCAGCTTGTAGCCGTCCAGCACTGCCTTGGCGGCGGCGACGTCCGCCTCGCCATCGACGGCGGTGCGGCCGAGCAGGAAGAGGATGCGACTGGGCGAGCGGATCACCTTGCCGTGGAAATCCTCTGGCGTCTTGCCGTCCCACTCGGGGCCGGCAATCAGGAAGCTGCCGGCGGCGCGGCCAGTGGCGCGTGTGCCGATGTACTCGAGGTTGTCGGTGCGCATGTCGATCAGCTGGAAGCTGTAGTAACGCTGCGGCACCGCCGGCACCTCGAGGATCACCGGGTGCTCGCGCAGGTCCAGCAGTGCATAGGAATAAAGCGTGTCGTTGTTCGGCGAAACCACGGTGCGGTCTTCCGGACCGAGCAGCGTGCTGCGGTTGTACAGGTAGTTGACCGGCAGCTTGGCGGCGATCGCCTGCAGAGTCTTGCCGTGCTCGGCGGTGGCGAAGCTGAACAGGTAGGCCTGCTCGGCCAGGTCGCGGGCCTGCTGCGCAGTGGGCGCGGCGGCCCAGGCGTGGTCGGCGAACAGGGGCAGGATGGCGAGTGCGGGCAGCCAGTGGCGCATGGGGGTTCCTCGTTCTTCTTGTTGGACCGCCCGGCCATGCGGCGCCGACGGCGGGTGTCGGGCCAGAGTGCGGCATTCCGCGTGGGCGGCGGCCAGCACCAGCGGACAAAAAGCGATCATGGCGGGCTGCCGTTGACCGCTGCCGGAACAACGACGCCATCCCCAGCTTGCCGGGATGGCGCAAGAACCCCGGCCACGCCAGGCAGGGGAAAGGAGCACAAGGCTACTTCGCCCAGCGGCGCAGATCGGACGGAGTGTAGTCGCTCATCTTCGCGTGCTGGCCGGTCTTCAGGCCGCTGCTCTCTTCGCTCATCAGGCCGTTGACGAAGTAGCGCCCGCTGATCAGGTCATAGGCGGCAGCCAGCGCCTCGAAGGTGAACTGCTTGTCGTAGTAAGGCATGGCGTGGGACTGGTAGTTGCGCCACAGCTCGCCACGGCTGTCGTACAGCTCGCCGAGGAGGATGTTCCAGCTGTCCTCGTCGAGGTAGTAGCGACGCTTGCTGTAGACGTGGCGCGCACCCGGTTTGAGGGTCGCCTCGACGACCCAGACGCGGTGCTTCTCGAAGCGCGCGAGGTCGGGGTTCAGATGGCCAGTCTTGAGGATGTCGGCGTATTTCACCGAGCGATCGTACAGGCGGAAGCTGTTGTAGGGCACGAACAGTTCCTGCTTGCCCACCAGCTTCCAGTCGTAGCGGTCCGGCGCGCCGTTGAAGCCGTCGAGGCTATCGGCGGTAACCATGCCGTCGCTGTAGCGTGCGCTGTTGTCATAGGCGATCAGCGGGGCGCGGCGCACCCGGCGCTGGCCGGGGATGTACTGCCAAGCCGCGCGCGGTTCGGCGAGCTGGTCCATCGGCTCGTGGGTCAGCACCGCTTCGCCGGAGAGTCGAGCCGGCTCGAGCACGCGGGTCTTGAACAGGTACAGCAGGTTGGCGCCCTGCGGCAGGTCGTCGACGGTCTCTGCGTAGTTCATGTCGGTCTGCGAGCGGACCAGGCTGTAGACGCCGTTCTCCTTCACGTTGGCCGAGCTGAAGGTGCGCTCGATGCTGCCGCCACGGTAGCGGGTGATGTGGTTCCAGATCGCCTCGACGCCCTCCCTGGGCAGCGGGAAGGGTACGCCGCGCTGGTAGTTCAGCACGCCGTTACCGCCGTCGGCGAGCTTGGCATTGGCGGCGTTGTCGCGGGTCGCGGCGTTGATCTCGTCGGGCAGCCGCGCACTGCGGTGGCTGGGGTAGACGTTGATCTTGTAGGTGTTGGGATAGCGCTTGAGCATCGCCTGCTCGCCGGGGCTGAGCCACTGGCTGTACTGCCCGGCGTTGGCCGGTGTGATGGTGAACAGCGGTTGCTCGGCGGCGTAGGGGTTGGCATAGCCGCCCTTGGCGTCGACCTGCCCGGCGTCGGGTTTCAGGCCGCCATCCCAGGCGGGAATGCTGCCGTCGGCGTTGGCTGCCTTCTCGGCGCCGACCGGGGTCAGGCTGTTGCCGAGGTCGGCGGGAGTGGCGGCATGGGCGCAGAACGCCAGGCCCATGGCCAGCGCCAGGGCGGAAATGTTCGAAAGGTGCATGGGGCGGTTCCTTAGAAGTCGACCTTGGCGCTGACGCTGTAGAAGTCGCGGTCGTCGAGCGTGCTGTACTTGTTGGAGCCAAAGAAGCTGTTGTAGCCGAACTCCAGGCTGTAATCGTTCAGGTAGTTGAAAGCCAGCGACAGGCCGGCGGCCATCTGCCCTTCCTGGAACGGGCCGCCCGGATCGTAGGAGTAGCCCTCGACGTCGTGGCGGAAGTTCAGGCTAGGCAGCATGTTCACTCCGGGCAGCACGTCGCTGTATTCCAGGCCGGCGCGCAGGCGGTAGCCCCAGGACCAGGGCGTGGTGAAGCCATCGTCGGTGCAGTAGCGGTTGGTCACGCCACTGGCCGTGGTGTTGCACCTGCTGCCATTGAGCGGCGCGCTGCGGCCGAAGGCGGAGTTGCGCCCCAGGCGCTCGTCGCCGACATCGCCCACGTGCACCACGCCGGCCTCTCCGAGCAGGGTCAGCCGGGTGGCGCCGAGCACGTTGTCGACGATCTGGGTGGCCGAGGCGGTCATCTGCCAGACCGGCTTGCGATTCCAGCCGTCGAGGGCCTGGCCAGTGGTGGAAGCGTTGGCCGGTACGTCAGTGATCGACGAACTGCCGCCGGGGCCGGTGATCATCGCCACGTTCATGTCCGGGCCGTTTAGCGCCACCGGCATGTTCGGCCGGTAGCTCAGTTCCGCCGCCAGCGAGGTGCCCCAGCCGGGCAGCGCGCCGTTGATGCTCAGGCCGTAGAGGTGGATGTTCTCCGGAAAGGCAGCGGCGTACACCGGGCCCTTAACGCGGCCAATCGGGAAGCTGCCAGGCTTGCTGACGTCCCGCGCAGTGAGTTCCAGGTAGGGCAGGCGCGCGTGGTAGTTGACGTAGTAGAAGGCCACCTCGGCGTCGTTCAGCGAGCTGATCAGGGTACGCAGGGCGACACCCCACTGGCCCTGGTCGGACGGGGCCTGGTCGTCGCCGTGGGAGGCGTACAGGCCGCTGGCCTGCATCTGCGTGTCGGTCTGCACCTGGCTCAGGTACAGCGGGCCGCAACCGGGCTGGATCGCATCGCTGGTGGCGAAGAAGGTGCCGCAGCCGTCGAGCACGCTGGGCCGCCAGTTATACTGGTAGAAGCCTTCCAGGTTGACCTTGTCGGTCAGGCCGAGGTTGAACGAGAGCATCTCCACCGGCAGTTGGCCTTCCTTGATGTCCACGCCGGGCTTGTTGAAGGCGCTGTAATCCAGCGGGTTGATCACGTTGATGCCGTTCTGGATCAGGATCGACTCGCCCCAGGACAGCACCTGCTTGCCGAGCTTGAGGTTCAGCGGGTGCTCGTCAACGTCGAAGTCCTTCCACACATAGGCGTCGAGGGTGTCGAAGCCGTGGTAGCGTGCCAGGGTCGGCCAGCCGCTGTCGTCGAAGTCCTTGAAGCGGCCGTCGCCGGTCTCGTAGGCGTGGTCGTACCAGTACTTGAAGCGGACGAAGGCGCCCTGCCCGTCGCCCTCCAGGCTGAAGTCGGTCAGGCCCTTGAACATCTGCGAGATGGGGTCGCCCTTCTTGAAGTTCAGGCGGTTGTCGTCGGCGCTCACGCTGGTGCCATCGGCATTGGTGATGTGCTGGGCCTGGATGGCGTTGGCGTGGGTCATCAGGTGACGATTCGGGTCCTGCGCCGACCAGCTCGCCCCCAGGCTCAGGGTGGTCTTGGTGGACAGGTTCCAGTCGTCGTTCAGCTGGAAGGTGGTGGCCTGTGCGCCGAAGGCGCTACTGACCGCCAGGGCAAGCAGTAAAGGCCTGCCAATGCAGTGCTGGCGCTGCCCCACGAACGCGAGGGGGACAGGGGCCGGATGGATTCTTGTCATTATGGGCTCCGGATGGGTGGTACCGCCGGCCAACCATGAGGGGCACAGGCGCGGCGACCACAAGCCGGGACCGACAAATTCCGATCATGCCGGGTACTGGCCGAGACGGAACTGCTTGGGCGTGACACCGAAGCGCTTGCGGAAGGCACGGATGAAGTTGCCGCTCTGCCGGTAGCCGATGCGCTCGGCGATCCGCTCGATGGGCTGGTCGGAGGAACGCAGCCAGATGCGCGCCAGGCTCAGGCCGTCGCTTTCTCCGTCCTTGCGCGCATCGCCCCATTGGCGTCGCAGGCTCTGGTAGAGGAACTCGTTGGCGCCCGCCAGTGGCGTGGCCAGCAACGCCGTGGGCAGCAGCAGGAACGGCGAAGACACCACCCGGCAGGGCACCCCCCACTTGTCGAGCGTCGCGGCGCAGCGCTGTTGCGCAGCGATGCCGGCCTCCCGGCACGCCTGCGTCGCCGGCAGTCCGACACGCCGGGCAATGTTGCGGATCAGGGTCAGCACCGCGGCGTCTAGGCCGAAGTGGTGCAGGTCGTCGCGCACCAGCTCCAGGGTCAGGCGGGAGACCGTGCCTTCCTCTTCCAGGCGCGCCTGCACGCAATTGGTCACCGTCGGCAGGAACTGGCAGAAGGCGGCAAGGCTGGTGCCCAAGTCCGGGGCGGAGTCCAGCAGGATATTCAGCCCCTGCAGGCAATGGGTGGCCATGCCGTTGAGCAGCTCGCAACCGAACTGCGGGTTGCCGCTGGCGCGCTCGCACTCGCTCCACAGGCGCTCCACCTGATCGGCTGGGATGCGCGCGCGATGATCCGCCAGCTGCGCCTCGGCGATCCCGGCGCGCAGGCGCAGTTCCGCCGCGCACAATCCCAGGCGGGCGGCATGCAGGAGGATGGTGCTGGCGAAAGCGCTGGAGGCGAACAGCAAGGGCGACATGGGGCGGGTCCGGTTCGGCAGGCGGTTTACTAGACCAGCTGAGTCTGCTATCCATCAAATTCATTCGACTCAACGCTTTTATGCGCAGGACGCATGATGGAACTCAGACAGCTCCGCCACCTGGCCGCCCTCGCCGACTTCCAGAACTACCAGCGCGCCGCCGACGCCATCGGCCTCAGCCAGTCGGCGCTGAGCCGCAGCATCCAGTCCCTAGAGCGCAACCTGGACTGCCTGATGGTGGACCGCCAGAGCCGTGACTTCCGTCTGACCGGTCAGGGCGAGCTGGTGCTGCAGCACGCGCGGCGCCTGCTTGCCGGCACCCGTTCGCTACGCAACGAACTGCAGCAGTACAACGGCCTCGACGCCGGCGAGCTGCGTTTCGGCTGCGGCCCTTTTCCGGCGCAACTGCTGGTACCCGAGGCGATGGCCGACTTCATCCGCGCCCACCCGGCGATCAATGTCGGCTTCCTGATGGGCGACTGGGAGCAGATGGCGCAGTTGCTCAGGGAAGAACAGGTGGAATTCTTCGTCGGCGACGCCCGCGAGTTCGCCGACGATCCCGCGTATCAGGTGCGCTGGATGGAGTTCCGCCCCGGCCGCTTCTTCTGCCGCTCCGGCCATCCGCTGGCAGCCGAGGCGAAGCTGAAGCTGGCCGATCTGCTCGACTACCCGCGCGTCGGCACGCGCATTCCGCCGCCGCTGCGCAAGGTGCTGGCCGAGGTGATCGGCGAGCGCGACTTCCACATGAACATCGAGTGCGCGCAGTTCGCGGCGATCCTGCACATAGTCGCGCGCTCCGAAGCGGTCGGCCTGGCGGCGGTGGAGGCGCTGCACGACCCGGTGCAGCGTGGCGAAGTGGCCCTGCTGATGATCACCGACATTCCCCAGAACCGTCCCGAACTGCGCCTGCACTACGGCATTGTCAGCCGCGCCGGCTTCAGTCTGTCACCGGCTGCGCAGGCGATGGTCGAGGCGATCTTCGCGGCGGACCAGCGTCTGCCGCGCGGGCTTGCCGGTGCCGGGCGCAATGCGTAAGGTCGTCCCGCCCGCCCCATCGGTTCGTCGAATCATTGAGTCATCGCACGCCATGAGCCCAGCTTCCGCCCGTCCGTCCAACGCCTTCTACGCGCCGACGCTACTGCCGGCCATGGAAGAGTTGCTCGCCCGCGGTGTTGCCGCCACGGATCTGGAAACCTGCATGCGCCGCACGCTGCTGGAGCTGCGCACGCCGCTGGTGCGCGTGCCTCTGTTCCTCTCCCGGCGCTTCTGGGATCTGGCCGAGCGATCCAGCGGCGATGCCGCCATCGGCCTGCTGGCGGGCAAGCGCTTCGTGTCGACCCTGACCAACGGCCTGACCTACCTGTTCGATGTGGCACCAACCCTGGAAGCGGCCTGCACCTACTTCGCCCGGTACTTCCCCTACTTCAACGGATCGCTGCGTATCGAATTGCGCGCGGAAGGTGACGGCGTCGCCCTGGTGCTTTCCGAGTGCGGCGCGCTGCTGTCCGGCCGGCAAAGCCGTGAGTACACCCTGGTCGGCATCTGCAGCCTGCTGCGGCGCAAGCTGCTGGCCAGCGGCATTGCCCAGGACCCGCTGCTCGGCATCCGGCTGCCCGGCCACGCACCGGCAGACACCGACCTCTACGAGCAGACGCTGCGCGCGCCCCTGCATTGGTGCAGCGATGCGTCGGAGATAATGCTGCAACTGCAGCCGGCGCTGTTCCGCCACCCGCTGTCCCCGGCCAACCCCGAGCTGGAGGCAACCCTCGTCCGCATCGTCGAGCAGGCGCGCGGGCAGACCCAGCGGACCCTGCTGGACGAAGCTGCCGACCATATCGCCGTCACCTTGGCAGAGGGTGCGAGTTTCCAGTCCTTCTGCGAGACATGTCATCTAACTGAGCGCACAGCTGCACGGAGGCTGCTGAGTCATGGATGGCGATACAGCGAAGTGCTCGACGAGCAACGCCGTTACATGGCACTGGATCTCTTGGGGGAGTCAGCTCTGTCCTTAGCAGAAATAACCGACCAGCTCGGCTATGGCGACATGCAGAGCTTCTCACGAGCGTTCAGCCGCTGGTATGACAGCAGCCCTGGCGCCTGGCGCAACGCGCTAGCGCGCTGAAATAGATTGGTCGGCTTCGGAACCGAGGGAAGGTAGTTAAGAGCTGCTGTTCATATTTTTGCCCCTCACATACCATCTGACCGAGGCAGCCCAGCGTCAGGTGTCGACTGCAGTGATTGTAGAAGCGGACGTCGTCGAATAGGCCGGTCTTCTCCTCCTGGGAACGGGCATATCGCGTCAGGTACACCCGTTCGGCCTTCAGCGAACCAAAGAGGATTAGTTTCGCCCCCCAGCTAGGCGTTGAGCTTCCCTTCCTGAATGTCCCATATGGGTCGGTAGCTGCCTCTCAGTGGAGATGGAGCAGCCTCATGATCAAGCGCGAGGCTTTCTCACCGTCAGCCTCGTAGAGGCCCCGCAATGAAGCTTGATCGGTGAGTTTGTGGAGGTTGAAGTGGTTATAGAACGCTTGTCCCAGTCGCTGATGCTCGAAGCGCCCCTCGGCCCACAGCCGGAAAAACTCCTCATGCGCGGCGCGCTCGATCTGCAACGACAGATTGCTTTCCATGCTTCTTCAGACAACCTCAATAAGGGGGGCATGCGTGCAACGGGTGTATCACTGCCCCAAACCTGAGCGCTCATAAATGCAGGCGCGCTTCAGTCAGAGGGGAAAGTTAGAATACCGTCAACTCTCAACGTCCAGCGTATGCGTCCCCATGCCTCAGCCCGCCAAACATCTCTTTGCCAACGTAAGAAAAATTAGCGACTTCCGTCCCGATGTAACTGCCATTGTGCTCTTCGGTATGGAAGCCACAGATGGCAATCCCGTATATCTGGAAATTCGCTTCCTGGACTACGATGCGCTTGAGATCGAGGGTGACCATCTGATGCTGAGCCTAGAGGAGGCAATGGATAGCGCCGAGACCGAATACGGCATTCTAAAAAGCGATTGGCGCCCTATGACCGAACTGGAGATTCAGCGAATTCCGTTCTTTGTGGGCGGAAAGCGCGTATAGAGAACGTCCGCTTTGGGTCGGCAGCCGCCTTTCGCCAAGGGCAGTAATCGGCCAGAAGCGGACGTTGAACACAGCACATTTATAGCGCTTGTGCTTCACTCGCCAACTGGTCACCGCTTCTCGCCTGTCGGTAAAGAGATGTCCAACTTAACCCGAGTCATCTTGCTGCTTCTCGCGTGCGTCATTGGAGGCTCTTTCGCACTCCTCGGCGTAACGTTCACTTTTGCTGTCGAGCCACAATCCTCACGAATCGCCATTGCTGCCTGGTTGGCGATAGGCGTCGCGTTCAGCTTTCCTGCTTGGCTTCCGGCCGTTGTCCCAGCTCGTTTGAACCGACCGCATGTCTCGGTGCGACGTGTTTGTGCGATCTTGCTGTGTTTCCCTGCTCAGATGTTTGCATCCACCGTCGTCAACCAGCTCGGTCGAATGCATAGTCACCAGGAAAGCAATCCAGCCATTCTCGTTGAGGGAATGTCTCTGACGTTGGCCTGCCTGTTGGCACTAGCCCTACTTTTGAGAAGTGATGTCTTGCGGTTCATTTCCTGGAGGCGAAAGCCAAAGCTTGCGCGCTAAAAATTCTCTAACGACGCGCTTACAGAGCGGGCCGCCTTGTGAATGGCGCCGAGTTGCAAGTTTCTCAGTAGCGTTAACCGATGCTCGTGGATAGAACCAGCGGCTCCTGTGAAGTTCCCCACCAACTACGCACACAAACAGCTAACAGCCGTCACTCGCTTGCGCGGTTGGCCATTTTTGGCAGGCACAGGCAAAATCACCACGCCCTTTGGCTATGCCTTTGCGTGCCTGCAAAGTTCTCTCCTGAGCAGGACATCCGAACCCAGCCCGTTCAAGCGCCCCAATAGCAGCTCATAGCGGTGGGCATTATCAACCCTTAGTAAAATGTTATTCAGTTCAGGGCATACGAACTCGCCTCATCTTCATTTTTTTGTCGCAGTTTTCACCAGAAACCTAAACGCCTTTGCTGCGTCAGGGATAAGAGAGCTACTGCTTTCAGTCCTAACAAACGACTTACGAAGAAAAGTCGTTGAAGGCTCTGGCTGCATCTGGGTTCTGTACGAAATCATTTTGGGAAGCATTAGATTGGCTGCTTGAGCCCGCCTAGTTATCGCTTCAAAATCCCGATTAAACTTAAGAGTCTGCTCCTGCATACTTTGACGTCGCTGCCACGCATCCTGATTCTCCTGGCTAAACCAAGCCTCGAAACTTAGCCATGGCGCCGGCTTCGAATTCGAATAAGCCCTTTTTAGCCCTTGGAGCTTTTGAAAGTCTTCAATAAGCTTGTGCTGGTGCGGCTGAAACCCGTCAGCCGGCGGTGCCATGCCGAACTCTGAGGGAGGTTGAATTGCAGTGAGTCGCGAGAAGTTATAGGGCGAGTCGGAATTGAAGTACATGTTAAGGACTCTACCCAAGTGCTCTTCCTCTCCAACTGGCCGAACCACTTTAATTCCTTTTTTAGCCAGGAAAAGCAAATAACGCTCCTCAGTAATCTTTCCGCACTCAGATGATGATCGTGCAACACTTCCGTGATCGCCCGGCAGTATGATTGGCGTGACTAATGTTTCCTTAGACTTAGCCGAAGGTGTGTAGAGCGGGAATATAGAATTTCGCCACTCCTGTCCAGCAAGAATCAGTTCAGCCGGCTCAACATGCGGCAGTGGCCTAGCCCAGGACAAGAGATCAGTCTGCTTTACCGGATCAATAAGGAACATTGATACTTTTATCTGATCAAGAACGCCCTTCGATTTCAATAAATCCATAAGAACATAGGCGTTATAGGCACCTCTCGACCAGCCAGCTATTATAAACTCGTTCTTGCCGGATTTAATATCCCGCTCTATCTGCTCCAGCGCCCAGCGAATGATCTTCTTTCCATGAAGCCCACCCATCAACTCCGCCAAGATATCGAAGCCGGGAGTATCTTCTGGAAAATACGTCTTTCCTTCAAAGTAAACCGGGCCAGCTTCGGTAAATCCCTCAGCATCTGCACCATACCCCCCTGGACCTGGAAGAATCACAGCTATTTCTGGGTTGGCAAGATACTTCTTTGTATCGGCAAGAATGTCTCCACTTCCATCTGAGGAATCAGTCCCGCACAATACCAATATCCGATCTACAGGCATCTTCCGCGCTCCCTGCTCTAGAATCTACTAGCGGCGCTATGCCGCCTCTCATTACGTGCATAGAGCCCCGATTCCTTCGTGATTAACTAAGAGCAGGACCCTTCCTAACCATGGATTTTTTAAGGTTTGGTTCTTACATCTTCTCCCTGCTAGTTAGTCGTGATTTTTCTCCGCTCATAATTGAGTTATAAGGGCCACAACAATCAGTACAGGGGACCCAGCCTCCGAACCTGTGAAAGCTCAGCACTGCTGCGTTAACGAGTCTCATCTGGGCTCTTAGCTAGCGAAGTACCCCCAGCATGACCCATACCCGGCGGGCCTCCGCGTCGGCATGGACCAGCTCATCCATCAGCGCACTCAGCGGCATGCCGCCCCACTCCACCGCCCGACGGATGATGTAGGGCACCGGACTGTGCGGCTCAGTACGCGCCAGGTACTCGGCAATGGCGGTAAGCTGCCGGTAGGCCTCTTCGCGGTTCTGCGGAGCGCCGCTGGCGGGAAGCGAGGAAGCAGACACAGGGGCGGACTCCGGCTCGGAAGGCGTTTCCGATGCGGCGGTGGGTGCGAAATCTTGCGGGGCCATGGCCTTGCATCCCTGGATGACGTGGCTGAAAGCGTCGATGGACGCGGCGAGTTGGTGCAGGCTCGGTGCGGCATCGCCGAGCTGGCGATCACACCAGGCATCCAGACGTCGCAGGTAGCCGGCCGCGCTGTCCAGCTGGGCCAGTGTCGCTGCCCAGCCATTCACCGCACCGTTGCGGATTGATTCGTTCAGCCGTTTCTGCTCCTGTCGCGCGTTCTCCGCCGCCACCTTGTCGACCTTGTTGTCACTGGCCTGCACCTGCCGTCGCTGCAGCTCCTGCCAGCCATGCAGAGTGGTCTTGGGCCAGCCGCTGCACAGCGGCACGCGAGTGTGCAGAAGTTCGGTGTAGCGCCGCGCCAACCAGGCAAGCGGTGCCGCGCGCCATTCCTGGTCACCGTCGGTGGGCTGCGGGTGCAGTTGCTCAGGGAATGCATCGCAAAGATCGGCCAGCAGGCCCAGTGCAGCGGCGAGGCCCGCAGGCCCCTCGGAGATGATCCAGGCCTCTCCCAGAAAGCCGGCGATGGTCAGGTCCTTGCTGCGCCGCGCCAGCAGCTCCTCGGCGAGCACCGCCAGCGCCAACCAGTCCGCTCGCTTGGGCTCGGCCTGCCAGACGCCAGCCGGCAGCTCGGTATCCTCTTCACGGCGCAGCTCACGCAGACGGTCCATCAGCGGATCATGGCGCAGCGACTCTCCGCACGGCGACTCGCCCGGCAGAGGTTGCAGGAGCGCTTGCAGCGCCTCGTCGGAAATCATGGCAACTCCTGGGCGCCGGCAAAGGTCGCCACGCCCACCCCGCTGAAGGGTGTGCGCGGCGCGCGGACCGGCAAGGGCTGGACGGACAGCGGCTGCTTGGCGTCCTGGGTCATCAGGGAGACGCGCAGGAACATCCGCGCCTCGGGCTCGCGGCTGTTCGGCAGGCGAACCGGTACCTGCAACGCAAGCGGGAAGTCGGTGTAGTCGGCGCTGGGCTGGCGCTGCAGGATCAGGTGTGACCGCAGCAGGCGCATCAGCGCCCAGGGACCGCCATATTCCCAGCCCACTTCCAGGTCCGCGACGGCCATGCTCGCCTGTTGCGGATCGATGTCCGGCCGTTGCGGGCTGTCCTTGGCCCAGCGCAGCATCAACTTCATCGGTTCGCCGACGTTCCAGTGCAGGCGCTGGCTGTCGCTGCCAGGGAAGCTCAGCGGGCGGTCCGCCGCATAGAGCGTCCAGGCGATCACCTGGTCGGCGCCACGCTCGGCCTCGCGGTCGGTGCGCCAGCGCACGTCCAGGTCGACGCCTTGCGCCCCACCCTTGTCGCGCTGGAACAAGGGGCCCATCCAGGCTTTGGCCAATTGCAGGCGCTGGAGGAAATCCGCCGCCGCCACGCGGTCGGCCGACTGGCTGAGCTTGAGGCCTTCCTGGGCTCGCTCCAGGTTCTGGTCGAGCAACTCGACCAGATGCTGCACCCGCGCAGGGTCGGCGTCTTCGGCCTGCAAGCTGTAGGCGAAGGGGAAGCGATTGGCCAGGTATTGGTTGAAGTAGTCAGCGATGGCGGACCAGGCTTGGGCGGCATCCTTCTGCTGCAGCTCCAGGCAGCGCTGCTGCGCCTGGCTGTGCAGCCCTCGGGTGAAGCGCGCCACATCGCCCTGCCCGGGCACCAGTGCGGAGGTGCCGAGAATTTTTCCGCAGCTGGCGGCGTCCATTTCCACGAAGTCGCGGGTCACCAGTTGATCAAGCAGCATTGGCGAACTGGTCGGATTCTGCGCCTTGTACTTGATCAGCTCGTCGCTGAGGTCGGCGAAGCGCCGTACCTTGTCCGCATCGGCAAAACCGAGATTGCCGCGGTCTCGCAGCCAGGTCAGCGCCGGTGCGTGCTCCTCGCTCAAGGCGAGCATGGTCTCGAACTGCTGGGCGAGATTGCGCTTGAGGTCCTGGGTGTCGGTGGAGCGGTACAACTGCAGGCCGAAGTTACGCGTGCCATCCCAACCAGACGGCTCCGAGCGCACACGGAACAGTGGCAACGTATCGATCGACTTCAACACGCCGTCGACGTCGGCCAGCGCGCCGCGGGTCAGATGGATGTCCAGCGCATTCGCCAGATCGCTGCGCTGCACGGCTTCCAGGGCCGAGCGAACCTGCTCGGCTTGTTCCAGCGGCACGTCGAAGGTGTTCTTCTCGGGCGCGCTGCTGGCCAGTGCGGACTGCGTCAGACTGCTCCACATCGCGCTGGCGGCAGCGGCGGCGGCACTCTCGGCGAGCGCATCGCGGTACTCGGCCGGAATCCGCGCCTGCTCCTGTTCGCTGTACTTGCGGTAGCTGGCGTAATACGCCAGCGCGGCGTTCAGCGAATGCGCATCGAGATTGCCCAGGGCGCGCGGATCGATGTCCTGGTCACCCTTGCTCAGGGCCGTGCCGGCGAAGTCCTGGCGCAACAGCAAATCGATGGTGCTGCCCAGCGCCATCACATGTTCCTGCAACGCCAGGGTGCCGCCGGGCTGCAATTGCAACAGGTTGTCACGGGAGCCGGCGGCGGATATCCACTGGTCGTGGAAGGCGCGCTGCAGCTTGCTGGCCTGGCTGGTTACCCGGGACTCCGCCGCGGGGCCGAGCAGGTAGGACTGGCGCACGTCGTCGAGCATCGCGCGAAAGCCCGGCACGAGCTCCTGGGCATTGCCGTGGCTCCAGGCGGCGTTGGTCAGGGCTACCATGTTGCGCAGCGCGTCGATCTGAGCGGCGGTCTCTTCCAGCTCCTCGAGGCTGTTGCCCTGCCGCGCCTTGAGTTCATTCAGGTGCAGGCGCAGGAAGCCGGCCGGGCGCACGAAGTTGTCGGCGAGGAAGAACTGGTCGAGCCAGAGGCTCATCAGGTCGTCGAAGTTACGCGCCAATTGCCCCTCGCGCGGGCCGGGGTCGACTGGCGCCGGAGCATCGGGAATGCCCTGGCCGAGCACCGACTGCAGGTAGCCGGCGTTGCGCAGCGAGCCCGGCTCCAAGGTCAGGCCGTAAGCCTGCTCGCCCAGTTTGCCGAGGCTTTCCAGAGCGTTCTTCGAGGTGCCGGCGCGCAACTCGGTGTACCAGCGGTTGCGCTGCTCGAAGGCCAGTACGCCGTGCGCCAGGTCACGAGCGGCGACGAAGTTCGGCCACTGCTCCGGGCTGTCGCTCTGCACGTTGGCACGGCGTTCACCGCTGCGGATGGCGCGCAGCCGGACCAGTTCAGCGGCCTGCGACTGCTGCAGGGGCACCAGCACTTCGCGGCGGGCCAGGTCGCGCAGCAGCTCATCCATGTGCTCATCGAAACCGGAGAACCAGGAACTCGGATACACCAGTGAGCTGAAGTGCCAGCGCGGCGCAGCCTGCAGCATCGCCCAGTAGGCCTGCAGGCGTTGTCGGGCGGCTTCCTCCGGCGATACTCCGCCCGCATCGCCTTCGCCCTGCCCACGCTGCATGGCCAGGATGCGCTGCCCCAGCGCCTGCGCCTCGCGGGAATCCACGTGCCAGACCCAGAGCATCCCCAATAGCCAGCAGACGCCGACCACGCCAGCCACCGCCCCCAGCACACGCTGCGAGCGCTGGCGCAGACGCAGGACTCGCGGCACGGCCTGGGCCAGCCCGCGCTCGGCGAGCAGGCGCGATTGCCAGAGATGCTGGGTGAACAGCAACTGCGCGGGTGCTTCCTCCCTCGCCGAAAGCGCCCAGTCATCACCACTAGGTGCTATGCGGTACGCGCCGCTGAAGTACAGGCCGCGCAAACGCGGCGCCTCTCCCAGCGCGTTGCCCTGAAAGACCGGCTCCAGCCGTTGGCGCAGGCCTTCGCGCAGACTCTCCAGCGCCTGCGGGAAGCGATACAGCTCCTCGCTCAATTGCCCCTTGAGCACGCCCGCTTCGAGGATTGCCGCCTGCAGCACCTGCAATACCTGATGGAAGCCGCGCTCCAGATGCTCACCCTGCCAGGCCGCATCCGCCTGCAAGGGTGAGGCCCAACCCAGCGGTCGCTCGCGAACCTCGACAGGCAGCGCCGAGCGCAGTTCGGCGAATCCGTCGAGCTCTTCCAGCCCGGTCACCACCACGTAGACCGGCAGGCTCAGACCCAGCCTTTGCAACAGGTCGTTGAAGCGCCGACGCAGCTGGATGCTTTCCTGGGCCAGGCTGGCCGGGTCCAGCAGGCGCTCCGCCGGCACCGCCCAGATCACGCCATCCAGCGGGCGGCGCGGGCGCATCCGCAGCAGGAGGCCGAGCAGGCGCCGCCAGGGCTGCAGCGACGACGGCCCGCCCTCCTCCGGCATGAACAAGGTCTGCGGCACCGCCAGCACGGCGCCGTCCTGATCGGCCCACCAGCGGCCGAACCAGGCCGGGCGGTTAACCGGAGCCAGGCTCCAGTCCGCGGCCAGGCGCTCGCCCAGCAGCGGGTCGCCCAGCAGGAGATACCAGGGCACGTCGTAGCGATCGGCGACATCGTGGTCCTGCTCCATTTGCCGCACGGTCAGGTAGAAGGTGCGCACCGCTTCTCCACCTTTGCTGCGCAGCCAGAGGAATCCCGCGACCGCCAGCGCCACCACCAGCAGCAACAGCAAGGCCAGCAGCAACCAGCCGCTCAAGCCACCAGCTCCGGGAAGGCGGCCACACTGGCCAGGTCGAGCAAGGGCGCCAGTTCACCGCGCACGTCGCTCCACAGCCAATGGCCGAGGACAATGAGCAGGAGGACGCCGGCGACAACCATCAGCGTCAGGCGCAGGCCGTCGGGCAAGGCGCGCCGCAGTGGCAGTCGCAGCGGCGCTGCAGCGGCCGGGCGCGCCAGGGTCTCCAGCAGCGCCGGCACTTCGGCGTCACGCTGCCAGGCATGGGCAAACAGCGCGTGCCGCCACTTTTCATGGAGCGCCTCGCCTTTCGGGCCACGCAGTTTGCCGTGGAAACCCAGCAGCAGGCACTGCAGGTAGACGTTGGCCAGATCACGGGTGCCCGGTGCGCGGGTATCCAGCAGGGCATGAATGGCCTGGGGCACGCGCTCCCCGGCATTGCGCGTGCCGTAAAGACGGGCTTCCAGTGGCCGATCCTGCCACGTGGACTGGCCGTTCCAGGGATCGAACAGCAGGCTTTCGTCGAGCAATGCGACGAAGGCATAGACCATGCCTTTCACCTGATCGCCGGCGGCATCGCCGACGCTGGCATTGGCACTGCGCCACAGCCGACGCACTACCGCCTGGGCTTCGTCGGCAACCCGTTCGAGGGTCGCGCTGTCGTCGCCGGTGGATTCGCGCAGGTCTTCCCAGCGCCTGCGCCACTCCAGCCAGGCGCCCTGGAAAGCGCCACTCAGGGGTGCCTCGCCAAACGACGGCGGATAGATCGCCTGACTCTCTTCAAGCATCTTCGCTTCCCTGCCTCAGGCGCCGCTGGCGCCGTCCACGGTGAACAGCACGACCTGCCAGGGACTGCCACCGGCACTGCCTGCCGCGGCGGCGCGTAGGCACAGGCGCTGGGCGGGATCGAACCAGTCGCCCTCGGCCTGCACCACGAACAGGTGGGTGTCCTCCCCTACGCTGTAGGCGATCTGCTCGGCGCGGCTCATGGGCAGATGTTCCAGGCCGGACATACGCTGCCTGCTCAGTATCGCCAGGCTGGATTCGGAGGCGACGATGCAGTGTGACAGCCACTCGTGCGCCTGCTCCTCGCCACAACCGGGCGGCATGCGCAGGCCGATGACCAGGCGCTGTACCGGCGATCGCAAGTCTGGCAGGGCCAGCGTGAAGTCATTGCCGACCCGTTCAAATGCCAGACTACGATAGCCCGCGCGCACCCGTCCGAGGGTGACTTCCAGCCATTCGATCACCGGGTTGAAGGTCCGCAGCAGTTCATTGAAATCGAAGGTCGGGAAGGCCGGAACGCCGCCCAGCGGATCGAGTTCGCTCCAGCTGCCGGCCATACCGCACAGCAGAGCATGCAGTTGTGCCGGGCTCGCTGTGCCACTGTAGAGCGAAGCCTCCAGTTCCGGCAGGCGCGCCCACAGCGCCGCCAACTGGCGGCGGATTTCCTGGCTGTCCTCGGTGTTCTCCACCTGCTGAGCCTGGCGCAGGCGGCCAGCGAGAAACACGCATTTCTCCCGCGCATGGGCGCACAGCGCCACCAGCGCCTGCCCGAGCATCGACGCCGGCGCGATGCGCGGAGTCGGCGCCACGTAAGGCAGGCGGACGAAACCACCGGCGTCCTTGCCGATGCGCAGCAGCGGCAGGCACACCGAGTCAGCGCGCTGCGCCTCGGTCACCAGGCGCAACGCCGGGCGCCATACGACTATGGGTTCGGGGTTCTCGCCACTGGCTAGGTCCGGCACGGCCGGCCCGCTGGAGGATTGCAGGCGACCCTTGAGCGGCAGCACCTGGCCGCCACGGGCGAGCGGATTGAGTGCGAGGTAGAGGCTGATGCTGGCTTCGGGGGCCGCGGCGATGGCAGCCGTGGCGTCGAACATCAGGGTATCGCCCTGGCCCAGGCTGACAGGTAGGCCATCGGGCAGGATCGCCTCCAGCGCGAGGATACGCACCACGCCGGTGCTCAGGGCGGAAGGGTCCAGCTCCAGGTGCTCGAGTCCCCAGAACCAGGGATTGGCCGCATGGACCAGGCGTGCGGACAGCACTTCGGCGCGCAGTCCCTGGAGCTGGAAGTGCTGGGGAAGCAGTTGCATCCCTTCGTGCCAACAAACTGCGTCAGGCAGAACTCTCACGCCACTCCCCCTTCGACGTCCTGGATTGTCATGGGCCCGCCCCGCAAGGCGGTGGATCAGTGCTCCTCGGCACTCAGCAGGCGCATCTCCCTGCTGTCGAAACGCAGCCACACGTTGGGCTGCTGATCCAGGCGCATACGATGGGCGCCGGGAGTGTTATAGCCGGCAAAGACCAAAAGTCCAGAAGCCGGCTTGCCGGCCAGGGGGAAGTCCCTGGCCTCCATGAACTGCCCCGGCACCAGCTCCAGGCTCCACACGTTCAGCTGTTTCTGGTAGTCGCGGCGGTACTGTTCACGGTCGCTGAACCACTGTTTGGCGCTCATCGCCGACAGCAGCTTGAGCAGGTCCGCATCCTGCACCGCGACGAAGTCCACGGCGATCGGCGAATCGCCATTGGCCTTGCTCGCGACGTCGAGGGTCAGACGGTCGACATCGACCTTCGGGCCAAACCAGGAACAGCCTCCGAGAACTGCCAGGAGCACAGCACAGAGGCAGGCTTTCGTCGACTTCATGAAACGTCCTTGTGAAATGTCTGTCAGAGATTATTTTCGGATTTGCGTTTTTAGCAACCTGATCTAGCTTGCTTGGTTAGCTCGTGGACAACGAGCTCAGATGGGATCGCCAAGGACAGGCCTGTATCGCATTTCCCCTTTCCTGTCGTGTGGTCCAACCAAGGAGCGCGACGACAGCGAGCCCCGCTGCGACGTGCCCGTCTCCTACGCAGTGGAGTTCGCCAGCATGGCAGAAAGCACGCAGCACAAACTGGATCGGGTGCGCCCTCCCCGCGTCCAGATCACCTACGACGTGGAAATCGGCAATGCCATCGAGAAGAAGGAGCTGCCGCTGGTCGTGGGCATCCTTGCCGACCTCTCCGGCAAGCCGGTCACGCCCCTGCCCAAGCTCGGCGAGCGCCGCTTCACCGAGATCGACCGTGACAACTTCAACGCCGTGCTCGCGTCCATCGGACCGCGCGTGGCGCTGCAGGTCGACAACACTCTGAGCAACGACGGCAGCCGGCTCAATGTCGAGCTGAACTTCAAGCACATCGACGACTTCGACCCGGTGAGCATCGTCAACCAGGTGGTGCCGCTGCGTCGCCTGTTCGAAGCCCGCCAGCGCCTGCGCGACCTGCTCACCAAGCTCGACGGCAACGATGAGCTGGACCAGTTGCTGCAGGACGTGGTGAGCAATACCGAAGGCCTGCAGGAAATCCGCGCGACTCACCCGGTGACCGCCGATGCCGGCGCCGCCAACGACACCGCCCAGGCCGCCGCCGACGAAGGCGAAGCACCTGCCGAACCACAAGCCTGATCCCGCCCGCAAGGAGAGCACAGCAATGGCCAAACCCAGCTCCGCCGCGGCGCAAGGCGCCGAAGGCAGCACCCAAACCCTCGACCTGCTCGACCGCATCATCGCCGATGGCCGCATGGCCCACGATGACAGCCAGCAGGAATACGCCCGCGACATGCTCGCGGAGTTCGCCACCCAGGTCCTCGACGAAGGCATGGCCGTCAGCAAGGACACCGTGGCCATGATCAACGAGCGCATCGGTCGCATCGACGAACTGATCAGCGCCCAGCTCAACCAGATCCTCCACCACCCCGAACTGCAGCAACTCGAATCCTCCTGGCGCGGTATGCACCAGCTGGTGCAGAACAGCGAGACCGGCACGCGCCTCAAGCTGCGCCTGCTCAACGTCAGCCAGCAGGACCTGCAGAACGATCTGGAGAAGGCCGTCGAGTTCGACCAGAGCGCGCTGTTCAAGAAGATCTACGAAGAGGAATACGGCACCTTCGGCGGGCACCCCTTCAGCCTGCTGGTGGGCGACTACTCCTTCGGCCGCCACCCCCAGGACATCGCCCTGCTGGAGAAACTCTCCAATGTCGCCGCCGCGGCCCACGCGCCCTTCATCGCCGCGGCCAGCCCGCGCCTGTTCGACATGGGCAGCTTCACTGAGCTGGCAGTGCCACGTGACCTGAGCAAGGTCTTCGAGAGCCTGGAGCTGATCAAGTGGCGCTCGTTCCGCGAGAGCGAGGATTCGCGCTACGTCTCCCTGGCGCTACCGCGTTTCCTGGTGCGCCTGCCCTACGGCCCGGAAACCCTGCCGGTGGAAGGCATGAACTTCATCGAGGACGTGGACGGCACCGACCACGCCAAATACCTCTGGGGCAACGCCGCCTGGGTCATGGCCCAGCGCATCACCGAGGCCTTCAGCAAATACGGCTGGTGCGCGGCGATCCGCGGCAGCGAAGGCGGCGGTGCCGTCGAGGGCCTGCCGGCGCATACCTTCCGCACGCAGGCGGGTGATCTGTCGCTCAAATGCCCGACCGAGGTGGCAATCACCGACCGCCGCGAGAAGGAGCTCAACGACCTGGGCTTCATCGCCCTGTGCCACAAGAAGAACACCGACCTCGCCGTGTTCTTCGGTGGCCAGTCGACCAACAAGCCACGCCAGTACAACACCAACGAGGCCAACGCCAACGCGCGGCTCTCGGCGATGCTGCCGTACGTGCTGGCGGCCTCGCGCTTCGCCCACTACCTGAAGGTGATCATGCGCGACAAGGTGGGCAGCTTCATGACCCGCGACAACGTGCAGACCTACCTCAATAACTGGATCGCCGACTACGTGCTGATCAACGACAACGCCCCACAGGAGATCAAGGCGCAGTACCCGCTGCGCGAAGCCCGCGTGGATGTCAGCGAGGTCGCCGGCAAGCCGGGCGTCTACCGTGCCACGGTATTCCTGCGCCCGCACTTCCAGCTCGAGGAACTGACCGCCTCGATCCGCCTGGTAGCCAGCCTGCCGCCGCCGGTCGCCGCCTGAGCCAGGGGCCGCCCGCACGGGCGGCCTCTTCACCTGATCCCACCTCTTTCATGCAGCGGAGTTTTCCAACATGGATGCGATACTTCTCGACCTGGGCGACGACATCAAGGGCGACAGCCTGCTGGCCGGCTTCGAAAACAAGATCGAAATCATGTCGTACAGCCACAACGTCGCCATGCAGGTGACCAACGATGTCAGCAACTCAGAGCGCACCTCCGGCAAACCGCACATCGGCGAATTCACCCTGACCAAGTTCGTCGACACCTCGACCCCGACGCTCAACGAATACTGCTGCTCCGGCAAAGCCATCCCCACCGCCACCCTGACCATCGGCCGCAACGCCGCCGAGGGCGACGGCAAGATCATGCCCTTCATCACCTACACACTGAACAACGTGGTGCTGTCCAACGTCAGCGTCAGCGGTGGCGCCGGTGGCAAACCGGTGGAAACAATGTCGTTGAACTTCACCAAGATCAAATGGGAGCTCACGGCGCAGAAGGACGACGGCAGCAAGGAAGGCACCGCCGCCTCGACCTGGGACATGGCCGCCAACAAGCTGGCCAGTTAAGGAAACCGGGCCTTGCACGGCATCGCTCGGCCACCACTGCTGGACCGCCTCTCCGAAGCCGGAGAGGCGGAACCGGCACTCGACCAGCGAGCCCTGGCGGCCTCGGTCGCGCAGGAACTGTCGCGTCTGCTCAACAGCCGCAGCCCCGCGGGCAACGGTGTTGGCATCCTGGCTTACGGCATTGCTGACTGGACGGCCCTGCAGGCCCGACGCGAAGCCGACCGTCTGTACCTGGCCCGTGAAATCCGCCGCGCGGTGACCCGCTTCGAACCACGCCTGGGGCTGAGCGAAGTCGTGGTCGATGCCGATCCGCAGCACCCGCAGCGCCTGCGCGTACGCCTGCTCGGCAACCTGCGCCAGGACACTGGCCGAGCGCCCCTTCTGTTCGAACTCATCCCCGTTGGCGGAACACTGGAAGTACGCCATGAGCGACTCGATTGATGCCGAACTGCTGGATTATTACCAGCGCGAACTGACCTGGCTGCGCCACGCCGGCGCCGGTTTCGCGGCGCGCTATCCCAAGGTGGCGCGCCGCCTGGAACTAGGCCCCGGCGAGTGCGGCGACCCCCACGTCGAACGCCTGCTGGAAGGCTTCGCCCTGCTTGCTGCGCGCCTGCAACGACGCCTGGACGACGACTACGCGCAGTTCAGCGACGCCCTGCTGGAGCAACTCTATCCCCTTGCCCTGCGGCCCCTGCCCTCCTGCGCCGTGGTGCGCTTCGAGCCGGACCCGGCCAAGGGCAAGCTGAGCGCCGGCTTCCACCTGCCGCGCGGCACCCCGTTGTTCGTCAGCGTGCCGGGCCAGGAGCGCATCGAACTGCCTGAAGAACTTCGCGGCCAGACCCTGCACTGGCGCACCACCGCCGAAGTCACCCTGTGGCCGCTCCGCATCGAGGAAGTCGTGCTGCTCGGCGCCGAAGAAGCCCAGGCCGCCACCGGCAGCGCCGGCGTGCGCGGGGCCCTGCGCCTGGACCTGCGCTGCCTCGACAAGGACGGCTGGGCCGGCCTGGACATCGAGAGCCTGCGCATCCACCTGACCGCCAACGCCGTTGCCAAGGCCGCCCTCTACGACCTGCTCGGCGCCCATGCCTGCGGCCTCATCGCCGAAGCCCAGGGCTCCGAACCGCAACGCCTCGCCGGCCTGCCACAACGGGTCGGGTTCGCCGCCGAACAGGCCCTGCTACCGGAAGACGAACGCGTGCATCCCGGCTTGCGCCTGCTCGCCGAATACTTCGCCTTCCCCGACAAGTTCGCCTTCTTCGACCTGCCGCTCCAGGGGCTACGGGCCAGCGGCGAGCAACTCTACCTGTACATTCTCTTCGACCGCCCCGCGCCCGCCCGCCTGACCCTGCAGGCCAGCGACCTGGCGCTGGGCTGCGTGCCGGCGATCAATCTGTTCCCGCGCACCTCCGAACCGTTGCGGCCGGATGGCACGCGTAGCGAATACCGTCTGATCGCCGACGCCCACCGCGAGAACTCGGTGGAAATCCACAGCATCCGCTCCCTGCGTGCCAGCACCCCGCTGGGCGTGGTCGAGGTCGCGCCCTACCACGGCACCCAGCACCGCCCCGGCGCGTTCGGCCTGTACTGGCAAGCACGGCGGGTCGAAGGCATGACGCCCAACCGGCGCGGCAGCGACCTCCTGCTGACCCTGGTAGACGCCGGCCTGCAACCCCTGGAAGAAACGCCCCAGTACAGCCTCAGCGCCGAGCTGCTGTGCACCAATCGCAGCCTGGCCGAGTACCTGCCGGCCGGTACCGAGCTGGCCTTCGAGCGCCCCGGCCCGGTGGCCCGCGCCAGCCTGCTGCGCGCACCGAGTCGGCAATGCCAACCGGGGCTGGATGGTCCTTCACGCTGGCAACTGGTCTCGCAGCTCACGCTCAACCACCTGTCGCTGGTGGAAGGCCCGCAGGCCCTCGACGCCCTGCGGGAAATTCTCTCGCTGCACGATTTCAGCGAAGACAAGCTGGCCGCCCGGCAGATCGAGGGGCTGGTCCGGCTGGACTGTACACGTGTCGTCGACCATGTAGGCAGCGATGCATGGCGCGGGTGGCGCAACGGCCTGGAGGTTCGCGTGCACTTGGAACGCCAGGCCTACGTCGGCGCCAGCGCGGTGCTGTTCGGCGCCGTGCTCGCACAGTTCTTCTCGCTCTACGCCAACGCCAACCGCTTCGTGCGCACGGTGCTGGTGCAATCGGACCAGGAGATTTGCCGATGGCAGCCCCAGGCCGGCCAGCCCATCACTCTCTGAGCCGGCGCCTACGCGCCGAGCCGCATCGTTTCGAGTGGCTGCAGGCCCTGCTGCTGCTCGAGCATGAACAGCCCCAGGCCACGCCACTGGGTCACGGCAGCCGCCCGGACGCCGAAGCATTGCGCCTGCGCGGCCCGCTGACGCCGGTGTTCGCCCCCAGCCAGATCGACGCCCTGGAAGACGAGGACGACCGGCCGCTGCTGAGCACCTCCATCTTCGGCCTGGGCGGTGCCGACGGTGCCCTGCCCTACGCCTACCAGGAATGGCTGCAGCAACGCGCCCGGCAGAAGGACCACGCCCCCGCTGAATTCCTCGACCTGTTCCAGCACCGTCTGCTCAGCCTGCTCTACCGGGTATTGCGCAAACACCGGCTGGCCGTGGGTTTCCAGAATCCTGCCGCCTCGCCCCTGCGCCGCCCGCTGCGGGCCCTGGTGGGGCTGCTGCCAGCAGGACTGCATGAGCGCGGCGCGCTGCCCGACGCCGGCGTACTCGCCCGCAGCGCGCACTTCTCGGGCAATCGCCGTTCGCTGGTGGGCTTCGCCGCCATGCTCCGCGAACAGTTCGGCATCCCTGCCGAGTGCGAGGCCTATGCCGGCGCCTGGCGCGAGATTCCGCCGGCGCGGCGCAGCGTGCTGCAACGCGGCGGCGCCAACCTCGGCCTCGGCCGCGACGCCATCGCCGGCACCCGCGTGTGGGACGAACACGCCGGCTTCCACCTGCGCCTAGGCCCGCTGGACGAAGCCACGGCGCGGCACTTCTTCCCGGACGGCATCGCCTATCCGCTGCTGGCCCACCTCTGCGCGCTGTACTTCGGCCCCGACCTCGACTGCCGCCTCCGCCTGCTGGTGCGCGCCAGCGGACCGCTGGCCCTGGGACATGGCAATGGCCCGCGACTGAACTGGAACACCGGCCTGCGCCGCAGCGGCGGCGCCATACAACCCATCGACCTGACCCTGCGCCACGCGGAGATGCCCTGATGGACCTCGCCAGCCTGATCGGCCGCCTCAACCCCGAATCCCGCCGCGCCCTGGAGCGCGCCGCGCAGCGCTGTCTGCAACGCACCCACCACTATGTCGAGATCGAGCACCTGCTGCTGGAACTGCTGGACATCGACGGCGGCGACCTCGCCCGCCTGCTGCCTCGCTTCGGCCTCGAACGCGACCAACTGGTGGGCGAGATCAACACCGCGCTGGAGCTGTTCCGCATTGGCAGCACGCGCACCCCGGCGCTGTCGCCGCAGACCATCGGCCTGCTGGAAGACGCGGTGGTGCAAGCCAGCGTGCTCGGCCAGCCGGCGATCCGCTCCGGGCTACTGCTGCTCGCCCTGCTCGACCGCGAGGAACGCCGCGCCCTGCTGCTCAACAGCGCCTCATCGCTACTGCGCATTCCCCACGAGACACTGCGCGAGAAGCTCCTGGAATGGACCGAAGGCTCCCGCGAGCAGCCGCCCGGCGCACGCCCTCCGGCCAAGGCCGCACCCAACAGCGCACCGGCCCAGGACAGTGTGCTTGACCAGTACACCCAGGACCTCACCGCCGACGCCCACGCCGGGCGCATCGACCCCATAGTCGGGCGCGACGGCGAGATCCGCCAATGCGTGGACATCCTCCTGCGCCGCCGGCAGAACAACCCGATCCTGGTCGGCGCCCCCGGTGTCGGCAAAACCGCAGTGGTGGAAGGCCTGGCCCTGCGCATCGCCGCCGGTGAGGTGCCGCCGCCCCTGCAAGGCGTGGTGCTGCGCGTCCTGGACCTCGGCCTGCTGCAGGCCGGCGCCGGGGTCAAGGGCGAGTTCGAACAGCGCCTGAAAGGCGTGATTGATGCAGTGCGCAACAGCGAACAGCCGATCATCCTGTTCATCGACGAGGCCCACACCCTGATCGGCGCAGGGGGCGCGGAAGGTGGCAGCGACGCCGCCAACCTGCTCAAGCCGGCGCTGGCCCGTGGCGAACTGCGCACCCTGGCCGCCACCACCTGGCTGGAATACAAGAAGTATTTCGAGAAGGACCCGGCGCTGGCCCGGCGCTTCCAGCTGGTGCAGGTCGAGGAGCCCGACGAGGCTACCGCCGTCGACATGCTGCGCGGCGTCGCCGCCAAACTCGAACAGCACCACGGCGTGCAGGTACTGGACGTGGCCATTCAGGACGCGGTCAAACTGTCGCACCGCTACATCTCCGGCCGCCAGTTGCCGGACAAGGCCATCAGCGTGCTGGACACCGCCTGCGCCCGCGTCGCCCTGGCCCAGCACGACGTGCCGCCGGCTCTGGAGAACCTGCGCCACCGCGAACTGGCAGTGGAGGAAGAGCTGCAACGCCTGCGCCGCGAGCAGGCCACCGGCCTGGACCACAGCGCGCGCATTACCGGCCTGGAGCAGGAGTCAGTGGGCAACCTGTCGGCCATCCGTGCCCTGGAAAAACGCTGGGGCGAGGAGCGCGAAGCCGTGCGCGAGCTGCTGCAATCACGCCGCGAACTGCTGACCCTGAGCGAGAGCGCCGACGCCGCTAAACCCGACGAGGAACTCGACGGACGCATCGACCACCTGGCCGCCGAACTGGCGCGCCTGGAAGCCGGCCTCGATGCCATCCGCGAGGACGATCCGCTAGTTCCCGAACAGGTCGACTCGAAGACCGTCGCCGCGGTGATCGCGGGCTGGACCGGCATCCCAGTGGGCAAGATGCTCGCCGACGAAGCCCACGCCATCCGCACCCTGGCCCAGCGCATGGGCCAGCGGGTGATGGGCCAGGAAGCCGCGCTGGGCACCATCGCCCAGCGCATCCAGGCCTACCGCGCCGGCCTCACCGACCCGGCCAAACCGGTGGGCGTGTTCCTCCTGCTCGGCCCCACCGGCGTGGGCAAGACCGAGACCGCCTACGCCCTGGCTGATGCCCTCTATGGCGGCGAGCGCAACCTCATCAGCATCAACCTTTCCGAGTATCAGGAAGCCCATACCGTCAGCCAACTCAAGGGCGCCCCGCCCGGCTACGTCGGCTACGGCACCGGCGGCGTGCTCACCGAAGCCGTGCGCCGCCGCCCCTACTCGGTGGTGCTGCTGGACGAAATCGAAAAGGCCCACCCCGACGTGCTGGAGGCCTTCTACAACGTCTTCGACAAGGGTGTGATGGAAGACGGCACCGGCCTGGTGGTGGACTTCAAGAACACCGTGATCCTCGCCACCAGCAACGTCGCCGCCGAATTGCTGCTGGACGTCCCACCCGAACAGATCGCCGACGAACGCCTGCGCAAGGTGCTGCTGCAAGCCTTCCGTGCCGCCTTCCTGGCGCGCATGACGGTGGTGCCCTATCGACCGCTGGAGGAAGCGACGCTGGAAGGCATCGTCGTCGCCAAGCTGGAAAAACTGCGTGAGCGCTACAAGGCGGCGACCGGGAAACAGTTCGATTTCGACCAGGCGATCGTCAAGGCCGTGCTCGCCAAATGCAGCTCGGCGGGGGCAAGGGATATCGAGAATGTGCTGATGGCGGAAGTGACAGGGAAGTTGGCGGAGTGGGTATTGGAATAGGATCAACGAGACATCCACACCCCATACCATTTGCTGATCTGACAGGTGGAGTTTTCGATGAAAAAGATGATCGTGGCCATTTGGTCAATGAATACTCAAGCCATGCAGCACTGGTCTGTTGCTGTTCGCGAAAAAAAACTAAAAGCCGCAATGGATGAGGCTTATAAAGAGATAAATACAAAGCTCCCACTTACCGACAAGCCAGCAGGAATATTTGTAGCCCCGGAATATTATTTTGCCGAACAAGCTCCAGATGGCGCCCATAAATATGGCGATCAACGGCATCTTAGCTCAGATCAAAAGAACCTACTTCTTGCCGAACTTAAAAACTACAGCGAGGCTAATCCAGGAGTAGTCTTCATACCAGGAACAATAGCTTGGCAAAAAACCCTGAATCGCGAGTGGTATTCGTTCTCAACAAATCCTTTAACCCGCCAACAAAAGGCAATTCAAGCTTTAAAGGCGTATCCAACGCTAGTTGGAATTGCCATTAATGACCAACTTTCTGGCTCTAGCGCGGGTCGCAACGCGCTCACCACAAACGAGAAGTTAACCCAAGTAGGAGAAACCAACGGCTTACCCACCGCCCCGACAGCCAGTTACATCGGACGCAACACTGCATACGTCTTTCTCGACGGAGAAATATTGTGCAAATACAACAAGAAAGGAGACTTCCACGAAGTTCTTACTAACGGACAAACCGTCCACATTCCAGGAAGTAAAGATGGACGATTTGACATAAAAACAACGAACACAAGACATCGATCAATTCGCTGCGGAATTGAAATATGCCTTGACCATGTATATAAAACCGCTGCCCGCGACACTCCGCACTACGGCGAACCTGACATTCACATAATCACCTCTGCCTCAGTAAGGGAAAGGGAGGCATCTCTTACTACAAAAAAATCCGGATATCTTATTCATGCCTGTAGCGATAGCTCCAATTCTTGCGTAAAGCAGCGTCAGGTCGGTTTTTTTTGGGGCGATAGCTTCGAGCTACTTAAACCATATAAGAAAACGACATCTGGAGAATGCGACCTCAACTATTGGGAGATCGAACTCGACCTAGGCCTAGACCCACACTTCAAAAACACCCACAACACCGACAGGCCATTCTATTAACAGAATATTAAGATCAATATGCCTCACCCCATTGATGCCACCACTAGCATCTCCGTCACGGCAACAGCGCTGACGGGGCTCCGTGCGCAAACAGTTTCAGGGCACGAAGCGTTGAGCAACTTCGTCAACTTGTATCTAATTGGCATTAGCACAAGTCCACTCTCGCTTTCCAGTACGGTGGCCTCTCATATCACCGCCACACTCCACAACGACGCCCAGCAACGCCCCCTCGACGCCCTCATCGCCGAAATCCACCAGCTCCCCGCCAACGCCACCGCCGAGTGCTATCAGTTGGTGCTGCGCCCTTGGCTCTGGTGGCTGACCCTGGCCAGCAACAACCGGGTATTCCAGAACCTCGCCACCAGCGACATCGTTACCACCGTCTTCAAGGCCCACGGCTTCACCGACTTCAAGCTGTCACTGAGCGGCAGTTACGAGCCGCGCGAGTATTGTGTGCAGTACGGCGAAACCGACTTCGCCTTCGTCTCGCGGCTGCTGGAGGAAGAAGGCATCTTCTGGTTCTTCACCCACGAAGAGGGCAAGCACACGCTGGTGCTGGCGGACAGCAACGACGCCTTCCCGCCCATCCCCAACGGGCCGAAGGTGCCATACCTGGGACAGGAGATCGGCGTACGCGAACTGCACGGCATCCGTTCGGCGCAGTACTGCCTGCAGGCGGTTGCCGGGACCTACAGCGCCACCGACTACGAGTTCACCACGCCCACCACCTCGCTCTACTCCCAGGCACAGGCCGAGGCCGGGCCGCGCGCGCAGTACGAACATCCCGGTGGCTATACCGCCAAGGCCCGCGGCGATGCGCTGACCAAGCAGCGGGTGGACGGCCTGCGCAGCCAGGAGAAGCGCCTGATCGGCGAGAGCGACTGCCGCTGGTTGGTGCCGGGGCACTGGTTCACCCTCACCGGGCATGACGACGCCAGCCTGAATATCGACTGGGTACTGACCTCGGTGACCCACGAGGCCGACCACGAGCACTACAGCAATCGCTTCGAGGCCATCCCCAAGTCCACTGCCTACCGCCCTTCCCGCACCACGCCCAAGCCGCGCATGCACACCCAGACCGCCAAGGTGGTGGGCAAGGCCGGCGAGGAGATCTGGACCGACCAGTACGGCCGCATCAAGATCCAGTTCCCCTGGGACCTCGAGGGCAAGAACGACGAAGCCTCGTCCTGCTGGGTGCGCGTGGTACTGCCGTGGAGCGGCAAGGGTTTCGGCATGCAATTCATCCCACGCATAGGCCAGGAGGTGATCGTCACCTTCATCGACGGCGACCCGGACCGTCCGCTGGTGACCGGTTGCGTCTACAACGGCGACAACGCCCTGCCCTATGCGCTGCCGGACAACCAGACACAATCCGGCATCAAGACCAACTCGTCCAAGGGTGGCGGTGGCTTCAACGAGCTGCGCTTCGAGGACAAGAAAGATGCCGAGGAAGTCTTCCTGCAGGCACAGAAGGACATGAAGGTGAACGTGCTCAACGACAGCACCGCCACCATCGGCCACGACGAAACGCTCACGGTGCAGAACGCCCGCACCCGCACGGTGAAGGAAGGCGACGAGACCATCACCCTGGAAAAGGGCAAGCGCAGCGTGACCATCCAGACCGGCAGCGACGCGCTGGACGTGAAGGACACCCGTACGGTGAAGGTCGGCGCCGACCAGACCCACAGCACTGGCGGCAACTACAGCCACCAGGTCAGTGGCAATTTCGAGCTGACGGTGGACGGCAACCTCACTATCAAGGTCAGCGGCACCCTCACCCTGCAGAGTGGCGGCAGCCTGACGCTGAAAACCGACGCCGATCTCGCCGCCCAGGCCGGTACTTCGGTGACCAGCAAGGCGGGGACGTCCCTGACCAACCAGGCGGGCACCTCGCTCACCAACAAGGCCGGTACCACCCTGACCAACGACGCCGGCGTCAGCCTCACCAACAAGGCCGCCGCCGAGCAGACGGTGGACGGCGGCGGCATGCTGACCCTCAAGGGTGGCCTGGTGAAGATCAACTAGGGGCAACGACATGGGCAACAGCGCATCCCTCGATCTCAAGCGTGGCGACAGCACCCTGCAGGGCCGCCTGCAGGACGGCGAACTGGAAGGCCCGCTGCGCATCAGCGAGCGCGGCCGCCCGCAGGCCAGCCTGGACTATCGCGAAGGCGAGCTGCACGGCACCAGCACGCTCTATCACCCCAACGGCCAGGCCAGCGCGCGGCTGCCCTACGTACGTGGACGCCTGCAGGGCGAGGCGCGCTTCTTCGCGGCCGAAGGCTGGCTGCAGCGCAAGGTGGGTTATCGCGACGGGCTGATGCACGGCGAGGCCTGTAGCTATCTCGCCGATGGCACGCTTGCCGAGCAGGCTTTCTACCGCGAGGGTGTACAGGAGGGCCCGTTCCGCCGCTTCCATGGCAACGGCCAACTGGCGCAGGAGGCACGCTACGTGAAAGGTGCGCCACTGGATCAGCCACGCGCCTATGCCGAGGATGGTCGCCCGCTGGACGAAAACGGCAAACCCATTTCGCGGCTGCGCTGGTGGCTGGGCAACCGCGGCGAGCCCAGCGAAGCCTGATCCAAATCAGGGAATCAGCATCTGCACCTGGCCGGGAAACACCACCTTGATCGCCCCGCCCCAGGTGCACATCAGTGTGCCGTTGGCATCCAGCGCCGGCATCCCGCCCAGCAGCGTCGTGGGCGGACCGCCGGGTATCCACGGCGCGGCGGTGGCCGGTATGCAGGGCATTGGCGTCAGTACCCCGAGGGCGGCTGCAGTAGCGGCGGCCACCGTCGGATTGGCTGGGCTGGTGCACATGCCGAAAGGCAAGATATTCAGCAGAGGGATGTGATCCTGCAGGTTGGCTGCCGGCATACCCCCGGTAAGGGTGCGATTGACCGGCAGTACGTTGAGCGCCGACGGAGCAACACCGAAACTGCATTGCAGCGTCGCGCCGCTGCAGACCTGGGGACAGCCCATGGAGTCACCTCGCCTACCTTCGTCTGGCAAGCCTTCCTTCGTGTCGCAGTTGAGGATGAGTGGGTGAAATATAGCCCTTCCAAACGCCAACGCTTGTGACAGGTAGATTAGCCCGTTCAAGGTTGTGCTTCGGCCATCAGTTGCTGGTGCTGGGACTGGCGCTATTGCATGACGGCATATGTGGGTCGGTAGCGGCCTCTCGCCAGGAGCAGCAATCGGCCAGGAGCGGCCATCCAAAATTCCTAAGTCGAGGCAGCATATTGGTTTGGGCGCCCGCCTGCAGCTACAAAAATCTCTCGCAGCTTAGCTCGGGTAGTACTGGGTAGTCCTTCGGTGTATTTCTGGAACTCTGCTTCAGCAAGGTCCGGGTGGCCGTTCATGGCGAGAACAAATGCGTACGCGATGGGATGTTGCCTGAAGTTATAGAAGCCCAGCCCACCGGAGGACAAATGTCTCTTCACCCCTGCAAATACCTCTGGCAATTGATCGATTGAACGAGCGCTCTCCCAGAAATACCCCGCCTGTATGACAGCTTCTTGCATCACACTCGGGACGAGTTGTGCTACTTCGTCAATCCCCCGCATGTAAGAAACCTCCATTGACCTGTCACGCGGGTCGAAGGTGAGGTCGGGCAGGGCTGATTTGGGAGTGCGATGCCACTTGATTTGATTGCCAGATAGGTGGGGAACAAAATCCAGCGAAAGCCCCCATGTGGGAGAAAGAATGCCGCCTTTCCACTGCTCTAGACGAAAGCACTGACGAATCGGAGCATCGGTGCTTCGAATCCACCGCAAAGGCCCCTGAGTCTCGAAGCCCAACGGCTTCAGGCAAGTTTCCACGCTCGGCAATACAATGTCGTGAATATGCTCTATCCGTAGCATCTCAAAAGTAGAAGCTTGCATCACTGAGTACCTTACTCAATCCTGCCACCCTGGCTTAAGCTGGAGGGTAATACGTATTGCGCGCTGGAGCGATGCCCCTCTTGGGGTCGGTAGCGGCCTCTCGTCAGGGGTCGCAATCAACCAGACGCGACCCTTCAGCTCATAGGGGGTGGGGCGGCGGCGCAGGGCGTTAGCAAAACAGAGAGTGTTGTCAATTACTGGCTGCAGCGACTTCACTGATGGCTGACCTGATGGACTCTTCTGACTCTTGAAAAGACTTTATCCCTTCGTTGCACAAATAGAGCTCATCCGAAATCCAGTGCAGCAAGTCCTGGTTCCGGCCGTTTGTAATCAGGGCAAGCTCGTAGCATCGGCGCCCGAACTCGTTCAGGTCTATCCGCCCCTTTGACAGCTCATCTGAGATCCCAAGAATCAACTGCGAACACTCCAGACTGCTAACTCTGTTGCGTTTGACATCCAGCTCCTGAGGAACTTCAGGGATCATCCCTAAAGCAAGATCAATGACAAAGCCTGGTGGCTCGGTCCATTCCAGTATTTTCTCATCAGCCCATGCAATCAACGCTGCTAGAGGTGCTGCGCCTATTCGGTAAGCGAGGATCAACAGCCGAGCCTCATGGATGAGTCCATCTTTGGCGTTTGAATGCGTACAGGCGGGAGAGGCTTTTGACTCTTCCAAACTCCCATCAGCATTACGTTTTCTTTCCATGAACAATACTTCCATTTCTTCAGGCTGGAATATTGAAATGAGATTAGGAGTAGTGCGCCAGAAGCGGTGATTCCTTCTAGGCTACGGAGTCGCGAGTAACGTGTCCCGGATGATTATGGATGCCGTCTGCAGACAAGCTCAAGTCACCCACAAGCGGCGGCTATGGGTCGGTAGCTGTCGCCGGAAGCGAGTGAGGCCCCTAAGGCACTAGGGGCCGATGAGAGTGATTCGAGCCCCGCTTTACCACTATCTACGAGGATTCCCCTGGGTGGTTGTTCTTCGTTCGCCTGAGACCCCGTAGTTACGCAGTCTCCAAGCGATCGATATACCAACCTGCGCCATGAATTCCGCAACCGCGCTCCTTGTCTACCGCCCAGTGACTGAAACTAGCCGGAATCGAAAATTCACTTTATTGAAGCAGTGTGCGGTGAGGCCTGGTTGCTGCAGCTCACCGCCAGATACGCCGCGATTTTTACGTCGCAGCACCTAGAACGCATACTCGGCCCCCACGCTCAGGCTGCGCCCATTACCGCTGAGGAAGGTCGGCTGGCTGGCGTCGGCACGGTTGCGGATCACGTAGCTGCTGGCATAGGTCTTGTCCGCCAGGTTGTCGCCCTGTACGTAGACGCTCAGCCCTTCGCTCGCCTTGTAGCTGGCCTTGAGCCCCCAGAGCGCGTAGGAGTCCTGGTAGTTGTTGCGGGTGTTGGCGTGGTCGGTCGGCGTGTCCTGCGGCAGCCAGCGCAGGTTCGGTCCGACGCTCCACGGCCCGCGCCGGTAGAGCAGCTCGGCCGACCACAGCTGACGCGGCACGCCAGCGATCTGGTTGCCCTGGAACTCACCACCGCGGAAGCGGAAATCACTGAAGGTCCATGCCACCCGATAGGCCAGGTCGCCGCCGATGCGCGCCGCCGTCGGTAGCATGCCGTTGATCCCGGCCTCAACGCCGCGGTGGCGGGTACGCGAGCCGTAGTTGTAGGTCCCCACCTTCACCCCGTAGGCATCGCTGGTGGAGATCAGTTCGTCTTCCACATTGCTCTGGTACAGCGTCAGGCTCCAGTCGGTCTGGGCGATTCGACCGGTGCCACCAATCTCGTACGTGGTCGCGCGCTGCACGTCGAGGTCGACCAGCTGCGCTTGTGCCGCCGCGGGGGCCGCGGGAGAGACTTCGGCGGAAACGATTTCCCAGAATGTCGGCGCTTCGTGGCTGCGGCTGATGTTGGCGTACCAGCGCAGGTCCGGGCTGGGCGTCCAGTTCAAGCCGATCTTCGGCGTGGCGAAGTTCCAGCCCTGGTCGAGATGACCGGCGCCATCACGCGAGTCCGCATCACGACGGACATCGCTCCACTTCACCTCGGTGACCAGGGTCCAGTCCGGCGCCAGGTGCCAGTCCAGGCCGAGCAGCAGATCGAGATTGGACGCCTCCAGGTCGAAGTTGCCGAAGCGCTGCATGCGGCTGCCGTTCTGCGGGTTGTTGGCGTACAGCTCGCGTGTCATGTCGCTGTAGGACCAACTGGCGCCCAGGCGGTAGCCGAACAGTCGCTGTTCGCCTTCGAGAAGCCATTGCGCGCCGAGGGTATCGCTGTCGGTCAGGGTGTGGCTGAGCGGGTCGGTGAAATCGTCCTGGGTGTTCTGCCCGTAGACACCGAAGCTCTGCTGCCAGCCCGCGCCGTTCCACTGCGTACGGTTGGCCAGGCGCAGCTGCTGGGTGTCGCGGTGCGGGTCGCGCTTGTAGACGTTGAGCAGGCGGTCCTGCGCGGTGTTGCCGTCACCCAGCACGCTGCGTGGATCGTCCTTCAGACGCGCCTTGGTGATGACGTTGGGGATCTCGAAGGTCAGGTCGCTATAGGACAGGTAGCTGCGGTTCTGCACACCGTTGCCCAGGTCCAGGCCGAAGTTGCTCTGCACCACGGTGCGATGGGAAGCGGAGTGATGACGATAGCCGTCGTACTCGTCATGGCTGACGCTCACCCGCGCATCGTGCCCGCGTCCATCCAGCCCGGCGGCGGCCTGCAGGCCCTGGCGGCCGAAGCTGCCGGCCTCCAGTCGGACGCGTCCGGATTCGTCGGCGCCGGTCAGCGAATTGAACTCCAGCTCGCCGCCCAGCGCGGTCGCACCGGGACTGCCGGCGTTAGCACCGCGTCGGGCACTGATCCACGAGGCATTGCGTGGCTCCAGCAGGCCGATGATGAAGGATCCATCGGCCTCGTTGAGCGGCAGGCCGTCCTGCAGCAACAGCACGCCCCGGTTGACCGGATTGCTCTGGATGCCCGAGCCGCGAATGTTCAGGCGCGGCTGGTCGGTGCCGCCGAAGAAGTCCTGGATCACCAGGCCGGGCTGGTAGTCCAGCGCGTCGCGCAGGGTCGCCAGCCGCGTCTCCTGCTGTGGCTCGACGAGGTTGGTGCCGCCGGGCACGCGGGCCAGACGCTGGCGTTCGGCCTGCGCCGACACACTGACCGGCGCGGGGCTTTTCTCGCTGATCTGCATCGGCTCCAGCTCGAGGCGATCTTCCGCCACCGCCGCCAGGGGCAGCAGGCCGAGGGCCAGCAGGGGGAAAGAGAGTTTCGAAGGGAAGTGGCGTTTGGGGGACAAGCAACGACTCATGACAAGCTCCGTCTGCACGAAATCTGGCTTACCAGCTCAGGTAGAACATGCCCTTGGCCAGCAGCACGATGCCGACCATGTGGCTGAAGACACTCAGGTGAATCCGGCGGAAATACGTCGAGTTCATGCGCCCGCTGTAGAGCAGGAACATGGCGGTGAAGAAGTGCCCGAGTACGCTCAGGGCGAGGAGGATCTTCAGGCTCAGCAAGGTGCCGAAGGAGGACGCCAGCGGGTCTGCCAGCAGCGGCAGGTAGCGCGTCCAGACCATGCCCAGGCCGGCACTGAACAGCACCAGCAACACCCAGGGCATCAGCCGCCGCGCACGCTTGCCGATGCCCTGCTCCACCTGGCGCATTACCGCGGCCGGCACGTGCTTGCGCACGCTCTCGAAGATCAGCACCTCGAAGAACACCGTGCCGATGAACATCAGCGCGGCGAACAGGTGCAGGGTCAGCAGGATCGGATAGATCATGGCGCGGGTATCTCCAGGGCCAGCAGGGTCTGATGAAGGACCGCCGCCGCTTGATCGGCGGTGTGTCCACTGAGGTCGAAGGGGCGAAGCGAGCCGTCGTTGACCAGCACGAAGCGCTCGACGAGGCCGACCAGCTCGCCGGGGTGGTGGCTGACGCACAGCAGGGCCGCACCCGAGCTGGCCAACCAGTCGCGGCAGAGATCGAGCAGCGACTCGCGCAGGGCCGGGTCCAGCGCGCTGAATGGCTCGTCGAGCAGCAGCAGGTCCGGCTCGACCGAGAAGGCGCGCGCCAGGGCAACACGCTGGGCCATGCCGCCGGACAGCTGATTCGGCCAGGCACCCTCATGCCCGGCGAGGCCGACGCGCTCCAACCAATGGCTGGCCAGCCGACGCGCCGTTGCACGGTCGTGGCCGATGGCGCGCAGAGGGATTTCCAGGTTTTCCGCAACCCGGCACCAGGGCAGCAGGCGCGGCTCCTGGAAGGCCAGCACGGGATGGCGAAATCCGTTGTCCGCTTGCCCCCGATGGGGCCTCAGGAGGCCGGCCGCCAGGCGCAACAGGCTGCTCTTGCCGGCGCCGCTGGGCCCGAGAATGCCAACCCGCTCACCGGGTAGCAGGCGCAGGGAAGCGTCGGCGAGTACGCGCCGTTCGCCCAGCCGCAGATCGACTCCGTACCACTCAAGCATGGGCGGCCTCCTGCCAACGGCCCATGCGCCGCTGCAGCGGCTGCAGCAGGAGGAACTCCAGTGCAGCGACCAGCAGTAGGATCAGCAGAGTCCAGGCATACAGCCCGGCGCTGTCGAACGTGCTGCGCCCGTTAGCCAGCGCGAAACCGGCTCCACTTTCCGCGCCAAGCACTTCAGCCATCACCACCAGACGCACGCCGCCGCAGGTAGCGATCAACAGTGCCGCTCCAAGCGGCGCGGTCAGTGAAGGGATGTAGAGCCGCCGCAACTTCTGCCAGGGACTGAAGCGGTAGACCCGCGCCATCTCCAGCAGACCACGGTCGACCATCTGCATGCCCTTGACTGTGTTCACGTACATGCCCGGCGCCAGCATGAGAACGCTGATAAGCACCACCATGGCCGAGCCGAGCCCGACCCAGAGCATCGCCAGCACCACGACCACCACTGGCGGAACCGACATCAGCAGCCAGCGCAACGGCTCCAGCAGGCCACGTACACGAGCGTCCAGCCCGGCCAGCAAGCCCAGACAGAAGCCCAGCAGGCAACCCAGGCCAACGCCCAGGACAATGCGCAGCAGACTGGTGCCGGCATGAAGACGGAAGTCGGCCTCGAAAGGCAGGCGGGCCATGGCTTGCAGCGTCTGCCAGGGAGTTGCCATGAGCAGCGAGCCCAGGCGCATCGCCAGCAGTTGCCAGCCCACCAGCAACAGGGCGCCACCCAGCACGGCCCAGCGTCGGGAAGTCATTCGGCTCATCTCACGGCCCATAGAAGCTGGCAGGCGGCATAGAGCCACCGATGGCCTGCGGATGGCGTTCGGCGATCAGGCCGAACAGCGCCTCCAGTGGCCCGCGCGCGGCGCTGGCGGCAACACTGTCCAGGCGCGTGACGCGGATGGACTCCTCTACCGCCTCCACCGGCAGGTGCGGCAGGTGCCGATGCACCAGTTCCGCGCAGTTCCGCGGCTGCGTACTGCACCAGCGGGCGGACTCGGCGTAGGCGGCCTCCACAGCGCGCGCCAACTCGCCGTCCTCGGCGCGCTGTGGGCTGCTCATCAGTCCTGCCTGAGGCAGTTCAGGTTGCAGAGGGAAAGCCTGCTTCCAGGCGCTTTCCAGACTCTGCACGCGGTAGAGCGGCGCCCCACCCTCGCTGCGGTTGCGCCAAAGCAGCAGGGACACCGCCGGCTCCACCAGCAGGGCGTGATCGGCACGACCTGCCAGCAGCAGCGCCTGGGCGTCCTGGCCGTCGCGGACCGGCCGCAGCGTCAGGTCCTTGCCCGGCTCCAGGCCATGGCTGAGCAATAGCTCATCGATCAGGATCGCCGGCAGGTCGCGCTGGAAAGGCAGCACCACGTCCTTGCCGGAGAGGTCGGCGAAGCCCTTCACCTGTGGGTCGCGGCTTACCAGCCAGATGATTCCCCACACCGAGACATTGAGCAGCCGCACGGGCTGCCCGCGCCCCGCCATCAGCGCCGGCAGGTTCACCGGGGCGGCGCTGTAGTCGAGTTCGTTCTTGGCCAGCAGCACGCGCAACTGATCGGGGTTCTGCCAGAGCCGGAACTCGACGCGCTCGGCGTACTCCGCCAGGGCGTTGGTTTCCACCATGTGCAGCAGCGGAAAGCTGACCACCGCGCCGGGGCCACCCAACCGCAACACCTTTTCCCGAGCCATGCCGCCGGGTGAAGTCAGACAGGTGCAGGCGACCAGTGCAAGTGAAAGGAAGAGGCGCGAAAGCCTCCGATTGATTGATATGCGAATAAGTCTTATCTTCATTCGCAAATAATTGCAGCCTGCACGCTCATCACGAATGACAAATGTTAAGTTCGCGCCAGATCGCGGTGAATGCCAGCGGTTGCTCGGTGCCCTCCCCCAGTTCGCCGACCTGCCGGACGCCCTCATGGCCGGATTATGTGAATCGGCGACCCTGTTACGCGCTGAGGCCGGCAGGCTGCTGTTCCGCGAAGGCGATCCCGCCGAGCATTTCCTGCTGGTACGGCGTGGCTGTGTGGAAATGCTGCGCTTCACCTGCGATGGCGAGGAGCGCGTCTTCCACCTGTTCCGCGAAGGCCAGTTGATCGCCGAAGCGGCGATGTTCATGCCCCACGGCCGCTACCCGATGAACGCCCGCAGCCAGGACAGCGGAGAATTCTTCCGACTGAGCCGCATCGCACTGCGCAAGGCCTGCGAGGGCCATCCGCCGCTGGCCATGCGCATGCTGGAAAATCTCAGCCTGCGCCTCTACCGCCAGGTCAACGAGGTCGACTGGCTGACGGCGAGTTCCGCCTCCCAGCGTCTGGCCGCCTATCTGCTCGGCCTGCACCGTCGCCAGGGCGAGTGTCTCAATCTGCCGATCAGCCAACGCCAACTCGCCACGCACCTGGGCATTCGTCCTGAATCCCTGAGTCGGCTGCTCTCCGACTGGCAGCACGCGGGGCGCATCCAGGGCCGGCTCCGGCAATGGCTGCTATGCGATCTCACTTACCTGCAGGAGTTGGCCAGCCCGGCGGTGCGTTCTTTCTGAGATGGCCGCCCATCGGCCTGCAGCAGGCATCTAGCCCTAACAACAACCTGAGACCCCGCTATGGGTCGGTAGCTGTCCTTGACCAGCGTAGGCAAACGGCCTTGAACAGCCAATGGGTCTGCCCATCGTTGCTTAGCAAGCCTTCCCATACGCCATATCCGTCGGTGGCTTAGCAGCTTGTGAAATGGAAATGAACACCTTGATGGACTATTGCTGATATCTGGACTCGGGACGACCGGGGTTGACATGCACCTAATAACGGACAGGTCAGGCCCGATCAGCTACGTCCACCCGACAGGGGCTAAGACGCTCATTGAACTTGAGTGGGGCGCCCCTGGCGATCTAGTGCCACGCGAAGTGCAGGTGAGCGTTTCTGACCAGATTGTTTGCTCAGCCACAGGGCCATGGGAGTGCTTTGCTGATGCAAGGCGCCATGCGATCGAAATGGCGACTCACTGGTGTGAGCGCCACTAATCACGGAGAGGCTGCGATGCCATTGGACTACTCTACTCAACAATTGCGGGTGACCTTCGCTGAGCTGGCGTTTCACAGTGAATCGATCGCAATGGTTCTTGACCAGGCGATACAAGAGTTGCCGGCGGGTTACGCGGCGAATATTGCCGACGTGATAGCCCTGCTGAAGGATGACGCCGACAAGCTCCGGACGCTGGCTGAGCGAACCCAAGGCGGCAGCATTCGGGTATTGGATTGAATAGCGCGGAGAAGCAGCAGATTACTGCGCTGCGCACTACTTCATTCAACAACGCCTCGGTAGCCGATCGGTTGAATGCGCCCGCCCTTCGGGTGCCTGAGGTTAGGACTGAGTTGCGCGCAATGGCCAGTCAGCAGGAGCAAGATGCCGCCCCCCTGGAGGGGTTCGTCCAGGAGATCCATGAGGGGCGGATTGTCAAGCCTCCGTAGGGGGGGGCCAGCCGCCAGAGACGGACATATTACCCGCGCGGCCCTTGCCGTGGATGACTTCACGTTCTGAGCGGACATGCCCGCCCGTCCGAAGTCTCGGCGGGCGGGCGCCATCCGTAACGACAGCTTTACACCTGCCTTCGATCCTGCCGGCCGTGGCAACAACAGGCCGCGCCCCAGGCGTGTGCACGCTTGGCTATTGCAGGGGGACGCCGTTATGCAGGAATGCTCATTGACAGTCGTACGCCGCTTAAGTGTGATGGCCTTTCGTTCAGGCAAATGGCATTGCTGGCCGACTGTGTGTGCGTTGTGTCCTGCAATGCCGCGATGACGAAACTTTGGCGATCCCGACTCGCTTACGAAAGTTTTCTCGTTTCATCGACACAGGAGATGCCGGCGATGTTGAACCAGGCAGCCCGGAACACCCAGGACGTCGAATTCGACGAGCAATTCCTCCTCGCCTTCGAGATCCAGGTCCTGCAGAAGGCCCTGCCGGCCTTCGAAGAGGCCTCGCGCTTCGCCCGCGACCGAGGCCTGCGCTGTAGCGTGGAACTGATCACCAACGCTGACGGCCACCCCGAACTCAGCCTTAGCGCTACCCAGCGTGATGACCTTCCGGACAGTTGCTACCGACTGATCGCCGACCCGGCCGCCCAGGGCATAGTCCATGAGGAGTTTACCGCGGTGAACCGCCGCACACGCCGCCAGGGCGCGCGTCTGTCGACGCTGACCTCGCGCTCGCTGGAACTGCAGTTGGAAGCCTTCTTCATGCACGCCTTTGGCATGCGGCTGGACTACAACGTGCTGCGCCTGGACTACTCTTACGAGCATGCTTCTGGGCTATAGGCCTTTTCCGACGCCGCCGGTCGTCGGTTCGGCCGGTGGCGGAACGAGCGTTCCGTCGGACAGTTCCTGCAAAGGATGATTTATGGCAACGATGAACGCGTCGAAGTCGCTATTATTCGCGCCCTGTGCGCCACCTCGTGCGTGTTTCCTCGTTGTCGCTTCGCCATGAATGAATTCCTCGTGCATTTTCAGGACGGTCACTGCCTGGGCAAGACCGTGCTGCGCTCGTTTTCCCGTCAGATGACCCTCTCCGAAGCGCGCGTGCGCCTGCAGGCCTGCTACCCGCTGCGCGTTCCGCACCTGCTGAACATCCTGCACCTGACGCCGATGCTGCCCGGCCGCTGATCCGGCCCTACCCGTACAGTTTTCCTGCGCCACTGTGCCTGCAACCGGGCAACGACCGTGGCTAGAGTCGTTCGTCCCGACTTCAAGGAAAGCACCATGGCCGACCTGCAGATTTGCCCCGCCACCGCTGATGACGTTCCGGCCATGCTGGACCTGATCTTCGAGCACGGCCCCAACGACTGGAACTTCCTGCCCGACGGTCCGGTTCGCGAGCACTTCCAGGGCATCGCCACGGGGACGGTCTGGGCGCTGGTCGCAGTGGATGGCGATGAGCTGCGCGGCCTGGTGACCTTCCATGAAAGCGCTGCGTTCGGCCGCTTCCAGCACGAAGGGCGCCCGCGTCACGCCTATATCGCCGAGGCCACGGTGCATCGCGGCGAAGCCGGGCGCGGCCTGGGTACGCGCCTGCTGCGCGCGGCCATTGCCGATCTGCTCGCCCGTGGCCTGCCCGACATCTACATCGAGCGCCACGAGGAGAACCCCGGCTCCGCCGGGATGATGCGCAAGGCCGGCTTCGACGAGCTGGAAACCTTCGCCGACCCGCAGCGCCGCCCCTATGGGTCGCGGCGCACGACGATCTGTTACCTGGACGCGCGAACCGGCGCCGCCTGAGCTTCGCCCAGACCGGCGAGGGCTTGCCGTGCCGCTTCGCCGGCCTGCTCCAGCACCTGGCGCTTCCAGCCGTCCTCGTCCACGTAGAAGGCATCACGCAGCTGGCGATGGATGCGCAGGGCTTTCTCCGCCGGTACGCCGGGGTTGTTGGCCAGCCACTGGTCCGCGCGCAGCGCCTTGAGCACCTTGAGCCCCGGCAGCGTGCCGAACTCCAGGGCGATGGCGGTCAGCTCGGCCTGCGGACACTCGCTCGCAGCGCTGAGGATCATCTGCCCCTGCAGCTGCACCGACACCGATCCCCCTTCGTGCGCCGAAGTCACCTCATTGCTCCACCAGCGGCGCGTGCGCGCCAGCGTCTGCGGATCGTTCCCGCCCACATAGATGCGCTCGCCGTGGCCTTTGGGCCCAAGGCCGGTGTGCACGTCGATCCAGCCCAGTCGTGCGCAGTCCCGGGCATGCTGGCGCAGCACCTGGCGCACGGCCTGGTTGCTCCAGGTCGGTTTGGCGCCGATGTAGAACAGGCCGTTGGGATGGCTGTCCTGGCCGCTGGATATGGCCGCCTGCAGTTGCTTGCGGCCGTGGCGCATGGCGTAGCGCAGCAGGCGCAGGTGGCTGGCGAAGGACGGCCAGCGGCGCGGGATCAGGATCGGGTCGAGCGCCGCGTAGGCCTGGTTGCGCTGTCGCGGCTGGGAGAAGTCGATGAAGTTGCGGTTGAGGTCGACGTTCTCGTGGGTCCAGCGCCGCCACCAGGAAAAACCGTAAGGGTTGGCCGCGTGCAGGTAGAGCACCGCGCAGTCGGCCTTGGCGCATTGTTCCAGCCAGTCGGGATCATTGAGCAGCGCAACCTGCACCGCCGAGCCGCAGAAACCTTCCACTCCATGACAGCCGCTGCTGATGATCAGCAGGTTCTGCGCATCGCGCGGACCACTGCGTGCCACGTCCAGCGCGAGCGGTTCGCCATCGCGGCCGGCCAGCGGGTGGCGGTGGGATTCGACGACCAGGCCGGCGGACAGGCACGCGGCGAGAAACTTGCCACGCGCTTCGGCGTAGCTCTGGGAAAAACAGGCAGACGGGTTCATCACCGCTCCGGATGATTGGATGTTGCGGGGCCCGCTGGGCGGGCCCTTCGGGGAATATCAGGCGTGGCCGACCGCACCGGGCAGCGGCGCTTCGCTGTGCGCGCCCTGCAGGGACTGGCGGGTGCGCTCGGGGGCGATGATCCGGCAGCCGAGGATTGCGCCGACCACGGTGAGCACGCCGAACAGGCCAAGCGCCGTCTCGAAGCCATGGGCGATGTCACCGCCGCGCAGCTCGACCAACTGGCCGACGATCCAGGGCGCGAGCATGCCGGCGCTGGTCATGCCGCCAATGTGAATGGCCAGCATAGAGCCACGCTGGGCACTCGGGGCGATGTAGGCGACCAGGGTGTTGCAGAAGGTCGGCAGGACGTTCACCAGGATCGCGCCCAGGGCGTAGAGCACCAGGATCGCCAGGCGATCGCCGTGCAGCAGGGTCAGCGCGCAGAAGGCAACACCGGCGACCGCTGCGAAGGCCATCGGCGGCAGCACCATGGCGCGCTGCACCGAGGCGCCGCGCTTCATCGCCCGCTGGGAGAGCGTGGAGAGCAGCAGGTTGGCAAGGATCACCCCGACCGTCACCACCATCACCGTGTAGCCCGACTGCATGGGCGTCATGCCCTGGCCCTTCTGCAGGTACACCGGCACCCAGCTGTACACCAGCGCAGTGGGCAGGTAGCTGAGGAAGCCCATCAGGGTGATCCAGATGAAACTGCGGTTGAGCAGCAGGCGGCTGTACGGCAGGCGCAGTGACGAACCCGGCCCCTCTTCCTCGGTCTGCTGGCCTTCACGGCCGAAGATCAGCCAGACGACCAGCCAGACCAGCCCGAGCAGCGCCAGCAGGAAGTACGCGGTGCGCCAGCCGAAGTGCTGGATCGCCAGCGGCAGGCTTAGCGCGCCAAGTACCGCGCCGAGCATGATCGACACCTGGATCAGCGCCGAGGGCAGCACACGCTCCTTCGGGCCGAACCACTTGAAGCAGGCGTGCTGGGTAACCGCCGTGCCCGGCCCGGTGCCGGCGCCCAGCAGCAGGCGCCCGGCGACCAGCGCGGCGAAGCCGCTGGACAGCGCCACCAGCAGTTGCGAGGCCATCCAGACCACCGACATGCCGGCGAGAATCCAGCGTGTCGGGAAGCGGTTGGCGAGGAAGCCCACCAGCACGCCGGAGATCGAATAGAGGAAGAAGAACGCGCTGCCGATGAAGCCGAACTCGGTTGGCGAGAGCTTCAGCTCGTCGATGATCTGCGCGCCGGCGAAGGCGAAGATGGTCTTGTCCAGTACGCTGATGACCATCACCAGCATCAGCAGGATGAGGACTACGGTGCGCTGTTTCATGCCTGCCCCCCTCTCGACAGCGAAGTCTCCACCAGCCGCACCCAGAGCGCCGCGCCGAAGGGAATGGCGCCGTCGTTGAAGTCGTAGCCGGGGTTGTGGACCATGCAGCCGCTGGGGCCGCTGTTGCCGTTGCCCAGGGCGATGTAGCAACCGGGACGGCGCTCCAGCATCCAGGCGAAATCCTCGCTGCCGAGGAAGCCCGAAGGGATATCGGACTGCAGGCGCTGCGGGCCGACCAGTTCGGTCAGCACCTGGCGTGCGAGGCGGGTTTCCTCCGGCGTATTGACCAGCACCGGCACCAGCTCCTCGTACTCGTAGTGCAGTTCCATGCCGTGCACGGCGGCGACGCCACGGGTGATCTCGCCGATGCGCTGCTTGAGCAACTCACGCACTTCCGGCTTGGTGGCGCGCACGCTCAGGCGCAGGTCGGCGTGGTCGGGAATCACGTTTGCCGCCTCCCCTGCCTTGAGCATCCCCACGGTCACTACGGCCACTTCGGTGGACGGCACGTTGCGCGCCACAATGCTTTGCAGCGCCAGCACCAGCTCGGCGGCGGCGACAATCGGGTCTTTGGTCAGGTGCGGCATGGCGCCATGGCCGCCGACACCGGTCAGGCGGATCGACACGCGATCCGAGGATGCCGTCAGCGCGCCCTCGCGAGTCAGGAAGCAGCCCACCGGCAGGCCCGGCGCGTTGTGCAGCGCGTACACCGCGTCGCAGGGGAAACGCTCGAACAGGCCGTCGTCCATCATTGCCACGGCGCCACCCAGGGTTTCCTCGGCGGGCTGGAAGATCAGGTTGAGGGTGCCGTCGAAGTGGCGCTGCTCGGCCAGGTCGCGGGCGGCGCAGAGCAGGATGGCGGTGTGCCCGTCGTGCCCACAGGCGTGCATGCGGCCGGCGTGCTGGCTGGCGTAGGGTACGCCGCTGGCTTCGTCGATGGGCAATGCATCCATGTCGGCACGAATGCCGATGCTGCGCGCACTGCTGCCCTGGCGCAGCACACCGACCACGCCGGTGCCACCCACGCCTTCATGGACTTCATAGCCCCATTCGCGCAGGTAGCCGGCAACGATGGCGGCGGTGCGTGCCTCCTCGAAGCCCAGTTCGGGATACTGGTGAAGGTCCCGACGAATCCGGGCGAAGGCTTCCTGGGAAGCGAATAGTCTTTCGACTGTCTCGTGCTGGGTAAGGGGGTGCTGACTCATGCCGCATCCTGCTCATTGTTCTGATGTGGCCGGCAGGATGCCCCACGCGCGAGGCGCTGAATAATGACCTTCGCGCATGCTTATCAAGGCTGGTTATCGAGACGGGCTTTCATCCAGCCAGGATCAGTCGGCCTTGCGCAGGTGCGGACCCTTGAAGGCGTAGACCAGCTCGTCCACCAGGGTCTGCGCCTCGCGGGTCATCAGCTCCGGCGGACGGCAGACCAGGGAAATGTCGGTGCCCGGCACCGTCTCGGCGATGTCCAGCGCGTCCAGGGTACCGGAGACGATAGGCAGGTCGAACACCCGTCGCGACCAGAAGCTCACCGCGTCGGTGTTGGCCGCCAGCTCCGCGTAGAGCACCACCGAGGCGCACTCGATGACGCGCTCGGGGTGGCGCACCTGGTACTGCTCGAACATCTGCCCGGCGAGGGACACATCCAGCGAATCGGGCACCAGCCACTCCTCGTCGAGCAGCTCGTGCAGCGAGCGCGCGTTGCGCAGCGGATGGCCCTTGCGTACCGCCAGCGTAGTGGGCTGGGCGTAGAGTTCCTGCCAATGGAAGCCGTCGACGTTGCGTGACGAGGGCTGCGAGGTCAGCACCAGGTCCAGCTGGCCTTCGCGCAGTCCTTCGAGCAGCTTGGCCGGGCGCAGTTCGCTGATCTGCAGTTGCACCTTGGGGTAGCGCTTGCGGTAACGCAGCAGACAACTGGCGAACTGCTGACTGGGCGTCACCGGTGACACCCCGATGGCCACGCGGCCATCCATGGCGCCCTTCAGCGTCTCGATCTCGTCCCGCGCGCGTCGCACTTCCTCGACCACCAGGCGGGCACGGCGCACCAGCCGCTCGCCGTATTCGGTGGCGGTGATGCCACGGTTGGAACGCACCAGCAGCGGCACGCCCAGCTCGGCCTCCAGCTCCTTGATGCTCTTGGACAGGGCGGGCTGGGAGATGTGCAGCAGGCGCGAAGCTTCCTGGATACTGCCGCTTTCGCAGATGGCGACGATGGCGCGGAGTTGATGCAACTTCATGGAGTGGTCGTCGGCTCGGGGATCGGTAACAGGTCGGAACATAAAGCAAAATCGAGGCCGGCGTGAGTAACGGTTGGTAAACGCGGGTGGACTGGTGGGTCGCGGGGGTGTTTTTGCCGGCTGATTCAGGCGGTGGGCATCTCTGGGAGTTTCGTGCATCGCCAGCATGGGCACCGCTGCGCTCCACGCCATCCTACGACGAGGTTTTCCTGTTGCCACTGTGCGGGTGGGTGGATTCGCGGGCATGGCCCGCTCCTACAGGTGATTGCGCGAGCCACAAAAAAAAGCGGCCCGAAGGCCGCTGATAAACACATCGGAGCGCCGGTGAGCGCCAGTCAAGCCCGCCGTCAGCGGATGCCGGTGGCGCGCAAGGCGTTGGGGGTGAAGTCGTTGCTGCTGGCCTTCACCGCAAAGTCGTAACTGCTCTTCTCCTCGTTGCGCAGACCGGACACCGTGTAGCGGCCGGACAGCACGTCATAGTGGGTCTCCGCCGTCAGCCAGGTGAACTGCTGGTCGTAGAACGGCCGCGCATGGCCCTCGGACACCCGCCAGAGGCTGCCACGGCCGTCGTAGGCGTCAGCCTCGGCGATCTGCCAGCTGTCCTCGTCGATGTACAGGTCACGCTTGCTGTAGATGTGCCGCTGACCCGGCTTCAGGGTCGCCACCACGTGCCACACGCGGTGCAGTTCGTAGCGGGTGTGGTCCGGGTTCAGGTGGCCGGGCTTGACGATGTCGTCGTACTTCAGCGCAGGCGAGTCGAGCGCGAAGCTGTTGTAGGGGATGTACAGCTCCTTCTTGCCCACCAGCTTCCAGTCGTAACGATCCGGTGCGCCGTTGAACATGTCGAAGTCGTCGTAGGTCCGCATGCCTTCCGCGCCGGGGCTGTCGTAGCCCACCTGCGGGGCTCGGCGCACGCGGCGCTGGCCGGCGTTGTACATCCACGCCATGCGCGGTTCCTTGACCTGGTCGATGGTCTCCAGCACCAGCATCACGCTGCCTGCGCGGCGCGGCGGCGAGAGAATTTCCTGGCGGAAGTAGTAGAGGATGTTGTCCATCTTCGCCGGGTCGTAGTCCTTGAGCCCGAACGGGAAGGCGAACTGCTCCTTCATGTAGCTGATGGTGTAGGCGCCGTTGGTTTGCGGGTTCATCTGCGCGGTGGTGCGCAGCATCGCGTTGCCCCGGTAACGGGTGACGTGATTCCAGATGACTTCCAGGCCGTTCTGCGGGATCGGGAACGGGATGGTCATGCTGAAGTTGGTCAGGCCGTTGCCGCCTTCGGCCAGGGAGGTCGCCGTGGCATTCTTCTTCGCCGCGTCGATCACCGCCTGCGGGTAGCTCGCACTACGGTGGCTGGGGTAGACCGGAATGCGGTAGGTCTCGGGGAAGCGCTGGAACATCGCCAGCTGCCCCGGCGTGAGCTTGTCCTGGTACTGGCTGGCGTTCTGCGCAGTGATGGTGAACAGCGGCTTGTCCGCGGCATAGGGGTCGGCGAGGAAGCCGCCAGCGTCGACCGTGCCAGCGTTCAGCGCCAAGCCACCGGTCCAGGCCGGGATGCTGCCGTCGGCGTTGCCCGCTTTCTCGGCGCCAATCGGGGTGAGTTCATTGCCCAGGCGCGCGGCCTGGTCGGCGCCGACTGCGGCCATGACCTGCCCGGCGAGCAGGCTCAGCGTCAGGCAGCCGGCCTGCAACCATTGTTTGTTGTTCATGCTTTTACCTCAGGGGGCTGGCGGGCATCAGAAGCTGACGCCCATGCTGACGGCGAGGAAATCGCGGTCGGTGTTGACGTTGTAATCACCGCCGAAGTAGTCGGTGTAACTGATGCTGGCGGTGTAGCGGCTCAGGTACTCGGCATCGACGCCGACGCTGACCGACTTGTCGCCCTCGTTGAAGGTCGGGCCGTAGCCCTGCACGTCGTGGGAGAACGCCAGGTTCGGGCGCAGCGAAACGCCACCGAGCAGGTCGTTGTATTCCAGGCCCGCGCGCACGCGGTAACCCCAGGAGTTCTGGGTGTAGAAGCCCTTGTCATCGCACTGGCCGGGGTTGGCGGTGTTCACCACCTTCTGGCAGATCGCGTTGCCCGACAGCCCCAGCAGCGCCGAGGTGCCGGCACTGGCCAGCTCACCGTTGCCGTATACGCTGCTGCGGCCGAAGCGCAGGTCGGAGCCGTCGGTGGAGCCCAGGTCGGCGATGTGGCTGAAGCCGATCTCGCCCACCAGGGTCAGGCGCTCGGCGCCGATCAGTTCGATCTGGTCGAAGGTGTTGGTGAAGGTCATCTGCGCCTGGGTAAACGGCTTGCGCTCGTAACCCTGGATCAGCGAACCGTAGGCCGAGTCGGCCCAGCCGCTGGAGAAGATCGGCAGGCCACCGTTGACCAGCGGGCTGGTCGCCGCCGAGCCGAGGGTGGCGGCGCCGGAGACGTCGCTGGAGTTGATGCCCAGCGGCATGTTCGGCCGGTAGCTGATCTCGCCCTGCACCGCGGTGCTGCCCCAGGTGGTGTTGAAGCCCAGGCCGTAAAGGCGGATGTCCTCGGGGTAGTCCAGGTACCAGCGCGCGGTGCTCACGCCGCCCTGCCCGATCAGCCCGCCGACCGGGTCGGCCAGCGCGCCCTTGCCCACCACCCAGTTACTGGTCGGCGTGCGGCTGTGGTAGTTCATCGCATAGGCGGAGAACTCGGTGTCGTTATACATCCAGCGCAGCGCCACGCCGAACTGGCCGCCGTCGCGGGCGTCGTGGTCCTTGCCACGCGGCACATAGCCGTAGCCGCCACGGATGCCGGTGCCATCGATGTCACGGTCGAAGTCGCTGCCGTTCACCGCCATGTTGATGTCGCAGCCCTTGGCGGCCACGTCGCTGCCGAAGAAGGTGCCGCAGTTGTCCGGCACAGTCTTCTCCCACTCCAGCTGGTAGAAGGCCTCCATGGACAGGGTGTCGGTGAGCCCCTGGTTGAAGTACAGCATGCTCACCGGGATCAGCGCTTCCTTCACCTCGGAACCGGGTCGACGCAGCGCGGCGACGTCCGCCGGGTTGATCGAGTTGATGCCGTTCTGGATGAAGGTGCTCTCGCCCCAGCTCACCACCTGGCGGCCCACGCGCACGGTACCCGGCCGGTCCTGCAGTTCGTAGTTGTGGTAGAGGAAGGCGTCGAGCAGCTCGGCGCCGGAAGACTGGGCGGCGGTATCGCGGCCGCTGTCGTCGATGTCATAGAGCGGACGGTGTTCGTCCTTCAGTTCGAAGTCGTACCAGTACTTGCCACGCAGGAACAGGCCACTGTCGCCGTACTTCAGCTCCAGGTCGTGCAGGCCCTTGAAGATCTTGGAGAAGGTCTCGCCGCGCTTGAAGTTCAGCCGGCCGTCATCGGAGGTCTGGCTGGACGCCGTGCCGCCGTTGCGGGTGCCGATGAATTTCTTGTCCGGGCTGTCCATCGCCCAGCTTGCGCCAATGGACAGGGTCGAGTCGAAGCGACCCTCGATTTCCCCCACGTTGAAGCTCACTGCCTGAGCCGAAGATGCCCCGCCAAGGGCCATGCTGGTAGCCAGCGCCAGCGCGTGCGGCTTGAAGCCTGCGGCGCCGGTTATTGTTTTTTTCATGCTGCTCTCCGCCTGGATCGTGCTGGTCACGGCAAGCCGTGCCACCCCTGCTCCGCGGCTCTTGGGCCGGGAGGCGAGCGCAGGTTAGAGCGCTGTCACAATGCTGACTTCTGAAAAAAAGTGATGCCCATAGCCAGAATGAAAACGCCGCCGTCTCGCAGCGCGCGAGGCTTTGCGGGTGCGGCTCTGCGGGTGATAACCGACGGCTATCGCGATACCCAGGATTCAGCCGACCCGGGCCGCACATTGCCCTAAAGTCCGCCGCCATCAGCGACTCCCCGACCCTGAGGTGGACCATGAAGATTGCGTTGACCGGCGACAGCATCCTGCAGCGCCGCCTGAACAGCCGCGAAGACCAAACCCTGCTCCCGCTGTTCGACCTGCTGCGCGGCGCCGACGTCAGCTTCACCAACCTGGAAGTGCTGCCCAACGACTTCCAGGGCGACGCCGTGCTGGAAAGCGGCGGCTCGCACTTCGGTGCGCCGTCGTGGGTGCTCGACGAGCTGGTGGAGGGCGGCTTCGACCTGTTCTCCACCGCCAACAACCACAGCCTGGACTACGGCATCGCCGGTCTGCAGGCCGCCCACGCACAGCTGGACAAGCGCGAGCTGCTGTTCGCCGGCACCGGCCGCAACCTCGAGGAAGCCCGCCGCCCGGTGTACTGCACCAAGCCTGCCGGCACCGTCTCGCTGCTGGCCTGCACCTCCACCTTCGGCAAAGGCCAGGAAGCCAGCGAGCAGACCCGCGACATGCCCGGCCGCCCCGGTCTCAACCCGCTGCGCTACGACACCGTGCACCAGCTCGACGGCGCACAGATGGAAGCCATGCGGGGCATCATCGCCAGCCTCGGCCTGGACCGTCTGTACCAGGGCGCGGTGGACCTGGGCTTCGCCCACCCGATCCCCGATCCGTCGCTGGCGGTGTTCGGCCCCTTCACCCCGCTGCTGTTCCGCCAGGGCGAGAGCGCGCGCCTGCGCACCGTGCCGCGCAAGAAGGACATGGACGACATCCTGCGTTGGGTCGAGGAAGCACGGACGCTGTCCGACGTGGTGGTGCTGAGCATCCACGCCCACGAACTGGGCCACGACGCCAAGGGTGAGTGGGACCTGGAAGTGGCTGCCGAATTCATCCAGCCGGTAGCCCGGCGCATGATCGACGCCGGCGTCGATATCGTGGTCGGCCACGGCCCGCACCTGTTGCGCGGCATGGAGATCTACAACGGCAAGCCGATCTTCTACAGCCTGGGCAACTTCATCGGCCAGAACGAGCTGGTGGAGCGCCTGCCGGCGGACAGCTACGAGCAATTCCGCGTGGACCGCAACCAGACGCCTTCGAAGGTGTTCCTGCAGCGCACCCAGAACGACACCCGCAGCTTCCCCTCCGATGCGCGCTTCTGGGAGAGCCTGGTGCCGGTCTGCCAGTTCGACGGCCGCCGCCTCACCGGCATTGAACTGCACCCGGTGAGCCTGGGCCTGGGCGAGGCGGTACACCGCCGTGGCCGCCCACGCCTGGCCGAAGGCGAACACGCACAAGCGATCCTGCAGCGCTTCGCCGCGCTGTCGGAACCCTACGGTACTCGGCTGTCGGTAGACGGCTCGATTGCGCGCGTCACACTCTGATGCCGCAGCGCCGGGCGGCCACAAGCTGCCCGGCGCCCTTCTTTCTTCTGCGATGCCCATGACCAGCCCACGCATTCTCATCGTCGAGGACGACCTGCGCCTCGCCGCCCTCACCCGCGACTTCCTCGAACACCACGGCCTCTGCGCCGGCATCGAGCCTGACGGCGCACGCGCCGCCGACCGGGTGCTGGACGAGCGCCCGGACCTGGTGATCCTCGACCGTATGCTGCCCGGCGAGGATGGCCTTTCCATCTGCCGTCGCCTCCGTCCGCGCTACCAGGGCGCGATCCTCATGCTCAGCGCGCGCTCCGAAGACACCGAGCAGATCGACGGCCTGGAGAACGGCGCGGACGACTACGTCTGCAAACCGGTGCGCCCGAGCCTGCTGCTGGCCCGCGTGCGGACCCTGTTGCGACGGCCACGAAACGTACCCGAGCCGACTGACCGCCTGGAGCGCTCCGGACTGGTGCTCGATGCCCGCCAGCGCGAAGTGCGGCGCAACGGCTCGCGCATCGACCTGACCGGCGCCGAGTTCGACCTGCTCTGGCAACTCGTCGCCCACGCCGGCCAGACCCTCAGCCGCGACGACCTGCTCCTGGCGCTGCGCGGCATCACCTGGGACGGCCTGGACCGCTCGGTGGACGTACGCGTCGCCCACCTGCGCGCCAAGCTGGACCAGGACCCGCCAAGTCCGCTGATCGTCACGGTGCGCGGCAAGGGCTATCGCTTCGTCGGCTGACAGCGCTTAGTCCGCATGACCGCCCGGCCGAAAATTCGTCGCGCGGGGAACTCCGTCCAGTCAAACCAGGCACCCTCACCGCCGCAGGAGTGCCCGGCATGACCGTCAGCATCGACAACCTCAATATCGCCCTGCCCGTGGGCAAGACCCCGACCGACACCGTCTCCATCGAGATTCCCGGCCCGCAGGCGCTGGCGCAGTACCCGAACCTGGTCACCCGCCTGCCCGACGGCAGCCTGCAACTCACCGCGCCGACCAAGGGCGTGGCGAGCAAGAGCGTCCACCGCACCCGCTGCGAATGGAAGGAACCGATCTACTGGGCCCTGAGCGGCGCCACCGAGCATGTGAACCACCAATTGATGAAGGTCACCCAGGTGAACTCGGCACAGAAGGTAGTGGTGGCGCAGATGCACGTGAAGGACGACGACAGCCCGCTGCTCAAGGTGTTCTGGCAGAAGGGCAAGCTGACCATGGGCTTCCGCCAGAACTTCAACCAGACCACGCCGGTGAACAGCACCGTGCTGGACAACGTGCCGCTGGGTGCGGAGTTCGACATCCTGATCCTCGCCACGTCCAGCCTGATGCTGACGGTGCAGGCCAGCTGCAACGGGCGTAATTCGGCGGTGCCTTCGATGCCGCTGGATGTCAGCTGGGCAGCACGGGTTTTCGATTTCCACGGCGGGGTCTACAACCAGATCGATTTTACCGACACGACCCTGGCTAGCGATGCTTCGGTGTGCGTGATCAAGGACCTGCAGATCAGGCATGCGTGAGTGCGGGGAAAGCGGCGCCTTACAGGCGCTGTTCGCGGGCATGGCCCGCTCCTACAGAAAAGCACCGGCATCCGGTAGGCTGTGGGATCGTCGCACCCAGAGCCCGTCCGTATGCCCGCCCTCACCTGCCCCCATCTGACAGGCCAGCACGTCGAACTCCTGCCCCTGCGCGCGGAACACGCGCAGGGGCTGCTCGACGCCGCCGCCGATGGCGAACTGTGGAACCTCAAGGTCACGGTGGTACCCGGCCCGGATACCGTCGCGGGCTATATCGCCAAGGCCGAAAAGGGCCTGGAGGAAGGCAGCGTCCTGCCCTTCGCCATCCTCGACCGGCGCACCGGCAGGGTCGTCGGCAGCACCCGTTTCTGGAAGGTCGACCGCGCCAACCGCAAGCTGGAGATCGGCCACACCTGGCTCGCGCTGTCGGCGCAGCGCACGCAGATCAACAGCGAGGCCAAGCTCCTGCTGCTCACCTACGCCTTCGAGGAACTCGACTGCGTGCGCGTGCAGTTCACCACCGACGAGCTGAACGAGAAGTCCCGCGCCGCCATCCTGCGCCTGGGCGCGGTGCAGGAAGGCGTCGTCCGCCACGAGCGCATCATGCCCGACGGCCGCAAGCGCAACTCGGTGCGCTTCAGCATCATCGACAGCGAGTGGCCGGAGGTGAAGGCACGGCTGCTGGAAAGGCTCGGCCGCGCCCCGACCTGATGGCCGCTCAGCCCTGGTAGAACACCTCGTCGCTGTACGGGTACCACCAGGAGTGAATCTGCGGCTGGTGGTCGATGATCACCATCTTCGAGCGGCGGAACGCATCCAGCCCCTGGCGGCCCAGCTCGCGACCCATGCCGGACATCTTCCAGCCGCCGAACGGCAACGCATCGTTGTCGATCAGCGGGTTGTTCACCCAGACCATCCCCGCCTCCAGGCGATCCGCCGCTTCCATGGCTTCGGCCAGGTCGGTGGAGAACAGCGAGGCGCCCAGACCGAAGGGCGAGTCGTTGGCCAGCCGGACCGCCTCGTCGAAGTCCTTCACCTTGCAGATCGCCGCCACCGGGCCGAAGCACTCCTCATGGAAGATCGCCATGGCCGGGGTGACGTCGGTGAGGATGGTCGGCTCGTAATACCAGCCCACCGGGAACTGTTCGGGAATGCGCCCGCCGCAGACCAGCGTGGCGCCCTTGGCTATGGCGTCGTCCACCAGGCGGATGACCTTGGCGCGGGCCGCCTCGCTGACCATCGGACCGATCTCGGAACGCTCCAGGCCGTGGCCGATGCGCAACGCGCGGGTGCGCTCGACGAAGCGCGCGACGAACTCGTCATGGACTTCATCGACAACATAGAAGCGCTCCGCCGAGGTGCAGATCTGCCCGCTCAGGTGGAAGGCTGCGGTCACCGCGCCGGCCGCCGCGACTTCCAGCGGCGCGTGGCGGGAGATGATCATCGGGTCGCTGCCGCCGGCCTCGATCACCGCCGGTTTCATCCGCTCGGCGCAGGCCACCGCCACCGCCTTGCCGGCGGCGACGCTGCCGGTGAAGGCCACGGCGTGGGTACGCTCGGACTGCACCAGGCGCTGCGCAGTGCTGGCGTCGCCCGGCACGCAGCTGACCATGCCCGCCGGCAGCACCTTGAAGTGCTGCATGAACTTCAGCGTGCACAGCGTGGTGCTTTCCGCCGGCTTGACGATGCAGGCGTTGCCCGCCGCCAGCGAGGCGGCCAGGGTCCAGCACATCAGCAGGATGGGGAAGTTGAACGGCATGATGTGCACGCTGACGCCGTAGGGTTCGTAGCGCACATGCTGGAACGAGCCGAGCTGCGTGGTGCCGGCGACCTTGCCGGCCTCGTCGCGGGCCATCTCGGCGTAATAGCGGAAAATCGGCGCGCAGTTGGCCAGCTCGCCCATGGCTTCGGGGAATGGCTTGCCCATTTCCAGGGTCATCAGCCGCGCCACTTCGCGCTGGGTGGCCTGGTCGGTTTCGATAGCGTTGGCCAGCTGGTGAAGGATAGCCGCGCGGGACTTCGCGTCCACGCGCTTCCACTCGCGCTGGGCGGCGTTGGCCGCGTCGATGGTGGCGTCCACGTCTTCCGCGTCGCACAGGGCGATGCGTCCGACCGGGGTGAGGTCGGCGGGGTTGATGATGTCGCGCAGGCGCTGCGTCGCCACGCCCTGGTATTGCGGGCCGATGAAGCGCAGGGGCAGATCAACGTGAAAGTCGGTCATGGAATGCTCCGCAGGGATTCGGATGAGGCCAGGCGCTGGGCGATCACGTCGCTCTCAAGCCCCTGGCGCCAGTTCGGCAGATGGGTGTCGAGCAGCGCTGCCAGCGGGCGCAACTGTTCGCTGTCGAGCGCGCGCTGGAACAGCCGCAGCACGCGCGGCAGATGCTTGAGGTAGCCGTGCTTGCCGTCGCGTTTGGCCAGGCGCACGAAGATGCCCAGCACCTTGGCGTGGCGCTGTGCGGCGAGCACCTGGAAGTCGGCCATGAAGCGCCGGCCGTCCACTTCCGGGCGCTGGCTGAGGTAATGGGTGAGCAGGGTCACGCGCAGGGTTTCGGGAATATCGCGGCGCGCGTCTTCGAGCAGGGACATGAGGTCATAGGCCGGCGCGCCGAACAGCGCGTCCTGGAAGTCCAGCAGCCCGCACGCCGCCACGCCCGCCCTGCCCTCCAGCAGCATCAGGTTGTCGACGTGGTAGTCGCGCAGCACCAGCACTTCACGGCGCAGCGAGACATCGCGCCAGAGCGCGGCGAACTCCGCCAGATAGCGCTCGCGCAGCTTCGCGGCAGCCTGCTCGCCCACCAGCAGTGGCGCATACCAGTCAATGAACAGCGCCGCTTCATCGCCCAGTTTCTGCCCGTCGTAGGCCGCCACGCCTTCGGCGGCCTGGGGGCCCGCGCGGTGCAGGCGCACCAGGGCATCCACGGCAAGGCGGTACAGCGCCACCTCGTCATGGCCGTCGGCAAGCAACCGGGTATAGGTGGCCTGTCCGAAGTCCTCCACCAGCGCCAGACCCAGCTCGCGGTCGGCGGCCAGCACGCTGGGCGCCGACAGCCCGCAGTCGCGCAGCAGCTGCGCCACCCGCAGGTAAGGGGCCAGCGGCTCGGCGCCGGGAGGCGAATCCATCAGCAGCAGTCCTTTGCCGTCGAGGCGGAAATAGCGCCGCATCGAGGCGTCCGCCGGCAGCGCGGTGATGGCCGCGCCGGACAGGCCGCTGCCGGCGAGGAAGGTCTCGCGGGCAGCGGCACGGGTGGTTTCGCAGGGCAGGTTCATGGCATCACCGGATCATGTAGACCTTCTTGATGGTCTCGTGCACGGTGCACACGCCCTTCCAGTCCTTGGGGAAGAAGGCCGCGGTGTCCGGCTCGATCTCGATCACCTCGCCGGACTCGTGCACGTAGGTGCAACGGCCCTCGAGGAAGTGGCAGAACTCGTCGCTGGTCACGTGGCAGAACCACTTGCCCGGCGTGCAGTGCCAGATGCCGCATTCGGACTGGCCTTCGGGCCCCTTGTGCAGGACCACGCCGCTGACATGGGACTCGCCCTCGAGCATGGTCGGGATCACGCCCCAGTCCTTGAGTTCGGTGACCTGCAGCGGGCGGTAGATAACGGGGGTCTTCATCGTTCACTCCTGATGGGTCGAATCGTATGGGGCGCATAACCGCTCGTGGTCATTCGCCGGTGGGATCGGTGGAAATCGACGGCGGATAACGCTTGTGGCGTTATGCGCCCTACGAACTCACTCCCCTTTGTAGGGCGCATAACCGCTCGCGGTTATCCGCCGATGGGTTCGGGTGGAAATCGACGGCGGATAACGCCTGGGGCGTTATCCGCCCTACGGGTTCAGGCCAGCATGTAGAGATTGCGCAGCGTGCTGTGCACGGTGCATTCGCCGGTCCAGCCGGCCGGGAACAGCACCAGGGTGTCGGGCTCGACCTCGATCACCTCGCCCTCGTCGGAGCGGTAGGTGGCGCTGCCGGCGACGAAGTGGCAGAGCTCGTCGCGCGGGATCGACAGCCGCCAGCGGCCGGGGGTGCAGACCCACAGGCCGGTTTCCGGGCTGTTGTTCGGGCCCTTGAACAGCAGCCGGCCGCTGGAGTGCGAGACACCCTCCAGCGCGTCGGACTGCACGCCCCAGTCCACCAGGTCGTCGTAGTCGCGGGCGCCGCGGATGTGCGGCGCGGTGCTCTCTCCATTGAAGGAAGCGGCCTTGAACTCAGGCATGGTTCACCGCCTTGCCCTGCACCAACTGGTCGAGGATGCGCGCAGCGTCTTCCGGGCCCTTGCGCGAGCGCATGTAGTCGCTGGTGCGCGCCAGGCGCCCCTGCATCAGCTGGTCACCCAGCAGCTGGGCGATGTTGCGCGCCAGGTCTTCCTCGCTCCAGTCGTAGCGGTCCATGCGCAGGCCGTGGCCGCTTTCCTGGGCGCGCATGGCGTTGTCGTGGCCGTCCCAGACGTAGGGCATGACGATGGCCGGCTTACCGAAGAACAGGCACTCGGTGAAGCTGTTGTTGCCGCCGTGGTGGATCACCCCGTCGACCTGGGCGATCACCGAGGGCTGTGGGTACCAGTTGGAGACGATCACGTTGTCCGGCAGGTCGGTGTACTTCTCCACGTGCTCGCCGACGTTGAACAGCGCGCGGTACGGCAGCTTGCCGATGGTGGTGACCAGGCGCTTGAGCAGCTCGACGTCGCCCGAGCCCAGGCTGCCGAAGCTGACATACAGCAGCGGCTTGTCGTTGTGCGCCTTGAACTGCGGGATTTCATAGGGCTTGTCGGTGCGCACACAGCCCTGCAGGTAATGGAACTGCCGCGCCGGCAGCGGGTGGCGACGTTCGAACTTCACCGGGTCCGGGTAGAGCAGCAGGTTCATGTAGGGCGACTCTTCGAAGAAGGTGCCCAGCGGATACGGCCGCTCGCCACACTCGGCGAGGAAGTCGTTGAAGTCGGCGTGGATCGGCGCGATCACTTCCTCGAAGCGCTTCTGGAAGCGCGCGTGGCCGTCCTTGTCATCGACGCTCATGCCCGACAGGTACGGCGGGATGTCCGGGTCGTGCACTTCGTTTTCCGAGCAGGAGATGATCCGCACCCAGGGCTTGCCGTAGTGCTTGATGGCCGGAAAGAGGATCACGTTGTCCACGCAGATCAGGTCCGGCTTGATCCGGTCGAGGATCGCCGGCAGCTCCTTCTGCGCCCACTTGGAGGTGGAGACGATGGCCTCCCAGCACTCCTTCACGTAGTTGTCGAGCTGGTCGATCGGCGCCTTGCGGAAGTTGGGGATGTGACCGTTGATGAAGTCGGTCCAGTAGCGCGCCATTTCCTCGGCCGGCATCGGCTCGGACATGTTCACGTAGTGCTCCTCGAAGCCGTAGGCCGAGTACACCCCGGTCATCCCCGGATCGGTGAGGAACACCGCCTTGTGCCCCATCGCCTCGCAGGCCTGGGCGATGCCTACGGAATTGAGGGCCGGGCCGTAGGCGGCCTCGGGGAAGAATGCGATGACCTTGCGTTCACTACTCATGGTGCTCTCCAGTCAGTCTTGTTCTAAGGCGATCAGTGAGTCAGCACGCGGCCGTGCCGCGCATCCCAGCCCAGGCGCACCGGCATGCCGGCGGCAAGGCGCAAGAAGTCGTAGTCCGAGGACGGCACGCGGACGATCAGCGGCTTGCTGGAGAGCGCCGTGTTCACGTGCAGGTTGGTGTCCAGGCCGTGGTAGGCCACTTCGGCCACCTCGCCGTGAATCTGGTTGTCGGTGGCCGGCGTGGCGTCGGTGAGCACGCGCAGACGTTCCGGACGCAGCGCGAGGGTCACGCTCTCCGGGCTGGACTCGGCGGTGGTCTCGATGTTCAGCACCTGGTCGCCGGCCTGCAGGCGATTGGTGCCCACGCGGCGGCCTTCGATCAGGTTGCTGACGCCGATGAAGTCGGCAACGAAGCGGCTGCCTGGGTTCTCGTAGAGTTCACTGGGGCTGCCGCACTGGCAGACCTTGCCGTCACGCAGCACGGCCATGCGGTCGGACATGACCAGGGCTTCTTCCTGGTCGTGGGTGACCATGATGAAAGTGATGCCGCTCTCGTGCTGCAGGCGCTTGAGCTCCAGCTGCATCTTTTCGCGCAGCTTCTTGTCCAGCGCGCCGAGGGGTTCGTCCAGCAGTAGCACGCGCGGGCGCTTGACCAGCGCGCGGGCCAGGGCAACGCGTTGGCGCTGGCCGCCGGAGAGCTGGTCCGGCCGGCGGTTGGCCAGCGAGCCGAGCTGCGCGGTTTCCAGCACCGCATCGACGCGCTGGCGGATTTCAGCGGCCGGCAGCTTTTCCATCTCCAGACCGTAGGCAATGTTGCCGCGCACGGTCATGTTGGGAAACAGCGCATAGGACTGGAACATCAGGTTCAGCGGGCGCTTGTTCGGCGGCAGCGGCGAGATGTCCTGGCCGTTGAGATAGATCGCGCCGGAGCTGGGCGTCTCGAAGCCGGCGATCATGCGCATCAGGGTGGTCTTGCCGCAGCCGGAGGGACCGAGCAGCGCGAAGAACTCGTTCTCGCGGATGCTCAGCGACACCTGGTCCACCGCCGTCAGGCCCTCGCCGTAGGATTTGCTCACCTGCTCCAGCACGAGCAGGTCGGATGACTTAGTCATGGGCTTTGGGCACCTTGTTCAGACGTTGGGAGGCGAACAGCGCGGTGAAGCTGACCAGCATCACCAGGGTGGCGAGGGCGTTGATTTCCGGGGTCACGCCGAAGCGGATCATCGAGTAGATCTGCATCGGCAGCGTGGTGGACGCGCTGCCGGAACCGGAGTTGAAGAAGGCGATGATGAATTCGTCCACCGACAGGGTGAATGCCAGCAGCCCGCCGGCCATCACGCCGGGGAAGATCGCCGGCAGCAGCACGCGGCGCGCGGTGGTGAACCAGCCGGCACCGAGGTCGATGGAGGCTTCGAGGATCGAGTAGTCGAAATGCTTGAGCCGCGTGCGCACCACCGCGCAGACGAAGGCGATGTTGAACACCACGTGGCTGAGGATGATCGAGTGCAGCCCCAGGCTCATCTTCAGCAGGTTGAAGAAGCTCAGCAGCGCGATGGCCAGGACGATGTCGGGGATGATCATCGGCGCCATCAGCAGCGTATCGGCGAGGTTCGCGCCCTTCTTGCCGGGGTTGTTGCGCGCGCGCATCTCCACCCCGAGGGCGAGTAGCGTACCCAGCACGCAAGCGATGAAGGTGGAGGTCAGCGCGACGATCAGGGTGTTCAGCGCCGCGTGCTGGATCGAGGCGTTGGCCAGCAGCTTGGCGTACCACTTCAGCGACGCGCCGCCCCAGGCGGTGGGCAGGCCGCTGGCGTTGAACGACAGCAGGATCAGCACCAGGATCGGTACATAGAGGAAGGCGTACACCAGCCACAGGTGCGCGCCGAGGGCGATGCCGGAGACGTTGCTGGAGTTACGCATGGCGTTCGCCCTCCGCACCCTGGGCCCGGCGCGAGACCATGGCCTGGATGAACAGCAACAGCATCATGATGCCGATCAGGAAGAAGCTCAGCGCCGCGCCGAACGGCCAGTCGCGGGCAGTGAGGAACTGCGCGTAGATCAGGTTGCCGACCATCTGCACCTGCTTGCCGCCCAAGAGGTCGGCGGTGATGAAGTTGCCGATGGAGAGCACGAAGACAAACACCGCGCCGGCGGCCACGCCCGGCACCGACAGCGGCAGGATCACCCGGCGAAAGGTGGTCCAGCCGGAGGCGCCGAGGTCCCGCGAGGCTTCCCAGAGTTCGTTGTCGATGCGCGACAGCGAGCTGTAGATGGCGAGGATGACGAAGGGGATGTAGTTGTAGACCAGCCCGAGCACCACGGTGGCGTCGGTGTACAGCAGGCTGATCGGCTCGCCGCTGTAGCCGAGCAGATTGAACAGCCGGTTGAGCAGGCCTTCGCGGTTGAGCAGCACGATCCAGGCGTAGGTGCGGATCAGGTAGTTGCTCCAGAACGGCAGCATCACCAGGAACAGGAACACCGCCTGCCGGCGCGGAGTGCTGCGGGTGATCGCGTAGGCCGCCGGGTAGCCGATGAGCACCGCGAACAGCGTGGCGAGGCCGGCGATCTTCGCCGAGCGCAGGAGGATGTCGAGGTACAGCGGGTCCACCGCGCGGCGGTAGTTTTCCCAGGTGAACACGTAGTCGATGCCGCCATAGGCACCACGCTCGAGGAAGCTGTAGACCAGCACCAGCAGGCACGGCAGCAGCAGGAACAGGGCCAGCCAGCCAAGGCCGGGCGCGAGCAGCCAGGCCGAGAGTTTCCGGTCGGCGGACAAAGCGGTCATGCGTAGTTCCCCCAACCCCACGCCAGGCGGGGTGCTTCAGGGTTATTGAATACAGTGAACTTGTGGGGCGAGCGAGCTAGAGCGAGGCAAGGCGAGAACAAGCGTGGGCGCGGATGTAAATAAGCAAGCCCGCGCTTGTTCTCAACGCAGCATCGCCGACGCGCAGCCGGCCCTACTGTGCAGCCATGATCTCGGTCACGGCGCGGGTATAGGCCTTCTGCGTGGAGCCGCCGACGTCACGCAACTGCTGCTGCTTGACCAGTTCGGCCGGCGTGGTGGTGAGGTTCGGGTACTTGGCCAGCAGGTCGGGCTTCAAGGTCGCCATCGCCGCCTGGTTGGGCACCTTGTAGAGGATGTTCTCGGCGACCCAGGCGTGGTTCGCCGGCTCCAGCATGTAGTTGATGAAGCGGTAGGCGGCGTCGGGGTTCTTCGAGCTTTTCAGCACGACCATGGTGTCCACCCAGAGGTCGGAACCTTCCTTGGGCACGACGAACTTGATCGACTCGTTGGCCTGGGTGCCGTAGTTGCACCAGCCGTCCCAGGCGTGGGCCATCAGCGCCTCGCCCGAGGCCAGCTTGGAGTAGAAGGTGGTGTCGTCGAAGGACAGCAGGCGTTTCTTGGTGGCGATCAGCTGGTCGCGCACCGCGTTGATCTGGTCCGGGTTGCCGTCGTTCACCGACCAGCCGTTGGCGAGGAAGCCCGCGCCCAACAGCCAGCGGTCGGTGGCGAGCATGGTGGTCTTGCCCTTGAGGGCGTCGGAGGGCTTGAGCAGGTCGCTCCAGCTCGAAGGCGCCGGGCTGACCTTGTCCGAGCGGTAGCAGATGCCGGTGGTGCCCCAGGTGTAAGGCACGGAGAAGTGATTGCCGACGTCGTATTCGAGCTTCTGCGCTTCGGGGTAGAGATTCTTCAGGTTCGGCACCTTGGCCGGATCGATCTCGGCGAGCAGGCCCTGCTTGTGCAGGATCTCGGCAAAGGGCGAGGAAACGAACACCACGTCATAGCCTTCGCCGCCGGAGGCCATGAGCTTGCCCATGATCTCTTCGTTGGTGGCGTGAAGGGATTTGTCGGCTTCGAGCCCGGTGGCCTTCTGGAACTTCTCCAGGTTGTCCGGGGCCATGTAGCCGTCCCAGATGGAGATCACCAGATCCTTGGCACTGGCCGTGGTGGCGGACAGCGTGAGCGCGAGGGTTGCCCCTGCGTAGAGCATGGTCTTCAGCTTCATCTTGCGCACCTGACGATTGGTTGTTGTTGTGTCGACGGCAGCGGAACGAAAAGCGTACTACATGTCTTTTTTTCAAAATAAAAACCGAACCACTGGCGAAGTCAACCATTTCTTGCATTCTTGTTGGACCACCCACGCTGTGGCATAAGGGGTCGCCCCGCGGCGACACGCCTGCCGGGGCCTGCTGGAGAGAAGCCGCTTGAGCAAGGACACCGAGAAAAGACCGCGCACCAACCACCTGGAACTGGCCCGGCGGATCATCGAGCACGCCCAGGACACCGGGCTGGGAGATGGCGACGGCCTGTCCGAGCAGCAACTGGCGCGCACCTTCGGCGTATCGCGCACGCTGATCCGCGCGGGGCTGGACCTGCTGCTGGAACAGCAACTGGTGGCCCACGAGCCGGGCAAGGGCTATCGCCTCGCCGCCGACCCTTCCGCCCAGGTACTCGGCCCCGCCCTGCCCCAGGCCGAGGAACAGGCGCTGGCCGCCTCGGTACTGCGCGACCGCATGGCAGGGCGGCTGGGCAACAGCCTCAGCGCCAGCGAGCTGATGCGCCGCTACGACATCGGCCGCGCCGCCGCGCAGAAGGTCCTCGCGCAGCTCAGCGAAGACCAGGTGCTGGAGCGCGGCGCCGGGCAGAGCTGGTCGTTCCGCCCGCTGCTGAACAACCTCGCGGCGCTCGAAGACAGCCTGCGCTACCGGCTGATCCTGGAGCCGGAAGCGCTGCTGGCGCCCGGCTTCGACCCTGATCTGGCGCGCCTCGCCCTACTGCGCGGCGCCATGGAAGACTTACTCAGTGCGCCCATCGAGCGCTTCGACGTGGCGCAGTTCCGCGAGCTGGACATCGGCTTCCACGAACTGATCGCCCAGGGCTGCGGCAACCGCTTCGTCGGCGACGCCCTGCTGCAGCACCAGCGCCTGCGCCGCCTGCCCAACCTGCTGCCGATGGTCAGCGTGCACCGCCTGCAGGAAGCCCTGCGCGAGCACCTGCGGATCATCGAGCAGATCGAACGCGGCCAGCTGGAAGTCGCCGCCGACCTGATGCGCCTGCACCTGCGGCTGTCCTTCGCGCAACGGCCGCAGACCGCCAACCGCGGGATTCCGCAGTCGTTCGCCCTGGGGCGCCGCTGATTATTTTTACTTCGCGGTGTTTTTTTTAACGAAAAAATGCAGTATCAGTTTCACGCAGTGCCCGTGAGCAACACCCGGATGTGCCCATGACGCAAAGAACAAGAACCATCGCCTTCTTCCCCGAGGCCAGCTTCGGCGCCGCGCTGAACTGCATCGGCATCGCCCAGGCCCTGCGCGAGCTCGGCGCCCGCCCGGTGTTCATCTGCCATGCGCACTTCCAGGGCATCTTCGCCGAGTACGGCTTCGCCGAGTACCCACTGCAGCTGGACTCGCCGCTCTCCGCCGCCGACCACCAGCACTACTGGGAGCGCTTCATCGAGCGCAACGTGCCGTACTTCGACCAGCCGCCCCTGGCGCAGATCGACAGCTACGTGGCGCCGGCCTGGGAAGCCATCATCGACACCGCCATCGAGTCGGAAAAGCCGTTGCAGCAGTTGCTCGCCCGGCTCAAGCCCGACGCCATCGTGCTGGACAACGTGGTCAGCTTCCCGGCCATCGCCGCCGCCGGCTGCCCCTGGGTGCGCATGGTCTCCTGCGCGGAAACCGAGCTGCCCGATGCTGCCGTGCCGCCGTACCTGTCCGGCGCCAGCAGCAGCGATGCTCAGGCCTGCTCGACTTACCGCGAGCACTACCTGCACGCGACCAGGCCGGCACACGAGCGCTTCGCCCGCTTCCTCGCCGAGTGCGGCCACCCCGCCCTGCCCGCCGGCCAGTTCCTCGAGGACTCGCCCTGGCTCAACCTGCTGCTGTCGCCAACGCCGGTGCGCTACGAGCGCGAGAAGCCGCTGCCGGCCGAGCGCTACCTGTACCTCGACGGCTGCGTGCGCAGCGAGGCGCCATACATCCCGCCGCAGTTCCCCCGCCATGACGATGCGCCGCTGATCTACGTGAGCTTCGGCAGCCTGGGCGCCGCCGACGTGGCGATGATGCGCCGGCTGATCGATGCCGTGGCGCAGCTGCCGTACCGCTTCCTGATCAACGTCGGCGCCTACCGCGAGCACTACGACACGGTGCCGGACAACGTCTACCTCGACAGCTGGTATCCGCAGCCGGCGGTGCTGCGCGAGTGCCAGCTGTTCATCCATCACGGCGGCAACAACAGCTTCTGCGAAGCGCTGTATTTCGGCCTGCCGTCGGTGATCATCCCCTATTGCTGGGACGGCCACGACAACGCCCGGCGCGCCGAGGAAGTCGGCGTGGCGCGCTACCTGCCGCGCTTCGAGGACCCGCTGGCGGCGCTGCCCGCCGCCCTTGCCGAACTGCTCGCGGACAAGGCCATGGCGCAACGCCTGAGCACCGTGCGCGAGCAGATGCAGGCCTCGCGCGGCACCGAAACGGCGGCGCGGGCGATCCTCGGCATCTGCGCCGACTGACAACGGATTGGCTCTGTCGAAGTACTGGCGATTGGCACTCGGCGACGGACCATTCCCCCCTTAAGCTGGGCTCCAGCCACCCTGGAGCCCGGCATGACCGCCTTCGATGACCAGCCGACCCTGCTCGGCGACACCCTGCAATTGCGCCCGCTGCGCGCCGATGATTTCGACTCGTTGTTCGCCGCTGCCAGTGCGCCGGAAACCTGGGCCGGCCACCCGGCCACCGAGCGCTATCGCCGCGAAGTCTTCGAGCCCTACTTCCAGTTCCTGGTACAGGCCGGCGGCTGCCTGCTGATCCTCGACCGACAGACAGGCGCGGCCATCGGCTGCTCGCGCTACTACCCGGTACCGGACCAGCCGGCCGACATCGGCATCGGCTTCACCTTCATCAACCACCGCTACTGGGGCGGCGCGACCAACCGCGAGCTGAAGACGCTGATGCTCGGCCATGCCTTCCAGCATTTCGAGCGCGTGTGGTTCCACATCGCGCCGAGCAATATCCGCTCGCAGAAAGGCACGGCCAAGCTGGGCGCGAGGTTGGCCTATCAGGCGGACCTGGACCTCTCCGGCACACCCGCATCCTGGCTCTGCTATGAGTTGCCGCGCCAGCGCTGGGGCAGCGCCTAGACCCGCCCCGACTCCTGCGACAGCCAGCGCTTGCGCCAGGCCAGCGGCGTGCAGTCCTGCCAGCGGCGGAAGGCGCGGATCAGGCTGCTGGCGCTGCTGAAGCCGATTCGCTCGGCGATCTGCTCCATCGACCACTGCGGATCGCGTAGCAGTTGCAGCGCCTGCGCCTCCCGCGTCTGGTCGAGCAGCTGGGCAAAGCTCAGGCCGTGCTGCTGCAAGGCCGTCTCGAGCTGCCCACGGGCAATATCCAGATGCCCCGCCAGCTCCTCCAGTGAACTCGGCCCGGTGAGCAATTCCGCCAGGCGCGCGCGCAGGGCGCTGAGCGGCAGCGGCATGCCGTGCTGGGCCAGGTACTGCAGAATGGGGCGTTCCACCTGGGCAAGCAGGCGCGGGTTGGCCCCCGGCAGAGGCAAATCCCAGGAAGCATTGTGGAACACAAAGGCGCTCAGCGGCTGATCGAAGCTGACCCGTACATTCAGCGCGTCCCACTCCTGCCGGTCCGCCGGGCTCCTCCGGGCCAGCTCGATACCGCGCATGAATGTGGCAGCCGGCTTTCCCGTCAGGCGTTCGAACATGCGTACGTGGAAATGCCAGTAGAAGTCGCGGGCAATGTCGGTGGGCGTGTAACCACCATTGAGGTGGAACTCCATCCGCCAGTCACTCCGCTCGTCCTGTATCAACAGCGGCTGGCCTACGGTGCTGGCCAGGTTGACCAGCTGCACATGGCGCTGTACAGCCTCGCCGAGCGTGGTGCAGGCGTATAGCGCCAGGTCCATCCCGTAGAGGTTGGCGGACAGGTGGTAACGTGCCGCGCGGATGCCGAAGTTCGCGTCGCCAGTGACTTCTGCGCAGAGCAACCACAGAGGGCTGAGCGAGGTGATGGGCAGGCGTGCGTCGACCTCCTGCATGATGCCCGGATCGATCCCTGCGCGCCTGAGCACCGGAATGGGATCGATCCCGTAGTGCTGGCCCAGGGTGGTCGCCATGCAGCGCACGACAGTAGCCTGTGTGCTGGGCGGCAGTGAGACAGGGGAAGTGCGCTTCATGTTCGGCTGACGGACGGTGGCTCTGAAACGAGCATGGCCGCGGCGCGCAGCGCATTCAACCTCCCCTGCAAAAAAAGCCCCGGTGGGGGCCGGGGCACAAAGGAGCAGTCGCACGATGAATCAGGACTCCCGCTGCACCAGCGGCGGTTGCCAGTCACGCTGGAGGACCTCCGGCTTCGGCCAGTAGAGGCGCAGGAACAGGCTGAACTCGCTGTCCGGCGCAGGCAGCCAGTTGCTGCGCAACTCCGGGCGCTCGGGCGCTTCGTGCTGGATGTACAGGTCCAGCGAGCCGTCGGCGTTGTAGTGCAGATCGTCACGGTCGCCGACGGCGTAGCGGTTCAGCGGGTTGTCGGCGAGCAGCAGCTGGGGGTTGTACAGCGTGAGCGACCAGAAACCCTTCACCGGTGGCAGCTGTGCCTTGTCGAAGTGGATCACGTAGCGATGCCGTCCGCTGAGCAGCTGGCCATCCTTGTCGGCACGGGTATTGGGATAGATCGCGTCGTCCGCCGTGTTGGCACCCAGGCCCATTTTCGCCACCAGCGCTCGCTGGGCATAACGGTCCGCATATGCCCCCATGTCGTAGCTGACCCTCCAGCCGTTGACCGTGGGCAGCTTGTCGCGCAGCTCCTCGGAATGCGCCATCAGGTCGGTGACCTTGCGGTAGCCGATGCGGCTGCCCAGGCGCTGCCAGGCAGATTGATGGGGCTTGCAGTCCGCGCTGACCAGGCCAGCGTTTTTGATGCGGCGCATCTGCTCGTCGTCGAGACCGCTGGGCGGGTTGTCCGCGAGCAACTGGCAGAAGGTCGAGAAGAATTCATCCTGGGTCCAGCCCTGCAACTGCTGGTCCGGCGGCAGGTCGTCGCTCAGCTTCGGCAACCTGGCCATGGCCGGGTCCGGCTGTGAAGCCTTCTGTCCCTGCTCGAGCGGACGCAGGTCGAACTGGCGTTGCAGGGCGTTGATCTCGGCGTAGTCGCTCGGGCCGTGGCTCTTGAAGCGGCCGATGATCCAGGCCATCTGCGTGGGCACCCGGATGAGCTGCATGCCCTCCGGCAGAGTGCCCTGCCAGTGCGGGCCGGCGATCAGGAAGCGCCCGGCCTTGCTGCCCTGGGTACGGGTGCCGGGGCTGGCCACCACGTTGGTCCAGGCATCCAGGATCGGCATCATGTAGTAGTACCCGTCCGTGTCGGGAACACTCAGCACCACCGGCCCCGATCGCAGGTCCAGGTGAGACAGCGAATAGAGCGTGTCGACGTTGGGCGCGACGACGCTGTTGAAACGGTAATCGGGGAAGCGCAGACGGTGATTGAGTTGGTTCACCGAAGTCTGGCCGCGACCAAGCTGGTATTGCTTGGTCAGCTCCATGATCACCAGCGGGTAGCCGAAGGCGTAGGCCTCGGCTGTAGCGCGGGCTTGTTGATAAAGGCTGTAGCCGGCACCAGCGGCGGCCAACAGCACAGCACCGGTCAGCCCCAGGCCGATTCGGGTTCGCTTGGAGAATGGCATCTGTGATCGATCCTCAGAGGTAGGGTTCGCAGGGGCCGTGCCTCATGGCCCCTGCCCGCGCTTACTTGCCCAGTCGCTTGAGTTCGGCCGGGGTGAACTCGGCCTCCTTCACTTCCTTGCCGAACTCGGCGCGGTGACCGATCGCGTTGGTCAGGTAGTTCACCGCATAGATCCCGGAGATCAGGTCATAGGTGGCTTCGGCCGCGGTCATCGGCAGCTGCAGGTCGTGGTACATGGTCAGGAACGACTCGTAGTTGCGCCACAGCTCGCCACGGTTGTCGTAGATGTCGCTGGCCATGACCTGCCAGGTGTCTTCGTCGATGTAGAAGCGACGCTTGCCGTAGACATGCCGGGCTCCCGGCTTGAGGGTGGCCTCGATGACCCACACTCGGTGTTTCTCGTAGCGGTTGACGTCCGGGTTGATGTAGCCCGGCTTGAGCATCTGGTCGTAGCCGACCTGCTTGCTGGCGAGGCCGAAGGCGTTGTAGCCCACCAGCATTTCGCGCTTGCCGATCAGCTTCCAGTCGTAGCGATCGGGCGCACCATTGAAGCCATCGACGCTGTCGGAAACCACCTGGCCGAAGCTGTACCGCGCGCTGTTGTCGTAGGCCACAGTCGGCGCGCGACGCACGCGGCGCTGGCCGGGGTTGTACTGCCAGGCTGCACGCGGGGTGCTGACCTGGTTGATCGGCTCCTGTACCAGCGTCACTTCGCCGGCATAACGTGACGGGCTGTTGGTCTGCACACGGGTGTAGAACAGCAGGTTCGCTTCCGGTTCGAGGTCGCTGATTTTCTCGCGGAAGCCCACCAGTTGCCTGTAGGTGACCAGCGTGTAGTCGCCCTTGGCCTGCACGGTGGCCGAGGAGAAGTCACGCGCGATCGAGCCACCGCGGTAACGGGTGATGTGGTTCCACAGCACTTCCAGCGCCTCGGTGGGTTCAGGGAAGGGAACGCCGAAGTGATAGTTGGTCAGGCCGTTGCCGTTGTCTGCCAGGCCTGTCTGGGTGAGGTTCTTGCGCGATTCATCCAGGTACGCCTGGGGAATGACCGCGCTGCGGTGACTGGGGAAGACACGCATGCGGTAGTCGGGGTAGCGGACGAACATGGCCTGCTGGCCGGGGCTGAGCAGGTCCTTGTACTGCGCCAGATTGGCCTTGCTGACCACATACAGCGGCTGCTCGCTGGCAAACGGGTCGCTGTAGTCGCCATTGCCGGCAATGGCGGCGGCGCCGGCCTTCATGCCGCCAGTCCAGGCAGGAATGCTGCCGTCGGCGTTCGCGGCGCGTTCGGCGCCTACCGGAGTGAGCTTGCCGTCGAGCAATGCGGCGTCGGTCTGCTTGGCTTGCGCCAGGCCGCAAGCGGCTACGAGAGCGACCGCCAGGGAAAGTTTGCAAAGAAGTGGGCGCATGGCTAGAAGCTCGCTTTCAGGGTGACAGAGGCGAAGTCACGGTCATCGACAGTGGAGAACTCGTTGGAGCCGAAGAAGCTGTTGTAGGCCAGCTCCAGCGAGTAGTTGTTGCGGTAGTCGAAGGTCAGGGCGAGTCCTGCCGCCTGCTGGCCTTCCTGGAAGTTCGGGCCGTAGCCCTGCACGTCGTGGCGCCAGTTGATCGAGGGTGTAACCACCGTCGCCGGCAGCAGGTCCTCGTAGTTCAGCGCCAGGCGCAGGCGATAGCCCCAGGAGAAGTGACTCATCAGCCCGTCGGTGTTGCAGTTGTCGGCGTTGTAGTCGGCCAGCTGCGCGGCCGTCACACCACCGGGAATACCGGCTGCGGAGGCAGCACTGCACTGCACGCCATTGGAGGGCGGCGTGCGGCCGAACGAGCCGGCGCGGCCGAGGCGATCATCACCGATGCCCTGGAGCAGGTTGGCCCCCGCCTCTCCTGCCCAGGCCAGGCGAGTAGCGCCCAGGACGTTGTTCACCGTGTCGGTGGCGCCAAGGCTGAACTGCCAGACTGGCAAGCGCACGTAGCCCTGCACTTCATCGCCCCTGGCGGCGCCGAGCTCGGCGGCGGTCATCGGCAGGATCGGCGTATTGGCCTGCCCGGAGAGCAGTGCCACCAGGTCCGCGGGGTTGTAGCCCAGCGGCATGTTCGGCCGGTAGCTGAGTTCGCCGAACAACGCGGTGGTGCCCGCTACGCCGCTCATGCTCAGGCCGAACATATGGATGTCTTCGGGGTAGACGGTGAAGTAGTCACCGGTATTGAGGTTGGTGCGTGAGGCCGATACTGGCCCTTTGCGGGCGATCACCCCGTTAATCAGCGGCGTACGGCTGTGGTAGTTGGCGTAGTAGACACCCAGGTCCGCGTCGTTGAGCGCTTCGATCACGTAGTGCATGGCCAGGCCGTACTGGCCGGTATCGCTGGGGTAGTCGGTGCTGGTGCGCTGCAGGTAACGCCCCTGGGCCAGCGCCTGGCCGGTGGTGCCGGTGCCGCCGGAAACCATGTAATCGACCTGGCAACCTTCGGCGATGTTGTCATTGCTGCTGAAGAAGGTGCCGCAGCCATCCAGCACCGTCGGGCGGAAGTTGTACTGCCAGAAGCCCTCGAGGCTGAGCGAGTCCGCGAGGTCGTAGTTGAAGCTGACCATCTCCACCGGCAGCTGGCCTTCCTTGAGCTCGACGCCGGGGCGGTTGAAAGCCGATGCATCCAGCGGGTTGATGGCGTTGATGCCGTTCTGCAGGAACAGCGCCTCGCCCCAGCTGAGTACCTGCTTGCCGACCTTCACACCCAGCTTGCGATCGGCAACCTGGAAGTCCTTCCAGACGTAGGCGTCGAGGTTCTCGAAGCCCTTGAATCTGGCCAGGTCCTGCCAGCCGGAATCGTCGAAACGCTGGAAGTCGCCATTGCCCTCCTCCATCGCCTGGTCGTACCAGTACTTGAAGCGCAGGAACACGCCCTGGTTGCCGTCCTGCACATCCAGGTCGGTCAGGCCCTTGAACAGCGTGGAGATTGTCTCGTTGCGGCGGTAGTTGAGCTTGCCGTCGTCGCCGTTGTAGTTGATGCCGCTGCCCTCGCGGCCGATGCTGCGCGCATCGGCCGCGGTCAGCAGGTGCTTGTCGGGAGCATCCAGAGCCCAGCTGGTGCCGAGGCTGAGCGTGGTATTGGAGGTGGCGCTCCAGTCATCGTTGAGCTGCCAGGTGACGCCGTGGGCGCCTGGGCTGATGGCGGCGCCGATGCACAGCGCCAGCAGGCTGGGGCGTGCGATTCCCCGGGCATGCAGAAGGTGATTCATGCTGAGACGTACCTGTAGTTGTTGTAGTTGGCAGGTCGAGGGACTCGGGGGAGTTGCCGGCGACAGAGGCGCCCACTAAATTCCAGTCCCGGGTGCGGAGTGACCGCAGCCCGTGGGCAAGATGGGAGCAGCGCGGTGTCGGCAGATAGTCTGGAAGGGACAAATAGTTTTCCCGAGCACCGACATAGGGGGGCCTTATGCGGCTCCATCATCCTGTCGTGGGTACAGGGGCTGGAGGACCAGGGCGTGGACCTGGCGCATTTCTTCCCGGCGTGGGGTGTCGATCCTGCGGCCTTGCGCGCGGGCAATCTGCGCCTGCCACTGTTTCTCGCGCGGCGCTTCTGGGAAGTGGCACTGGAGCAGAGCGCGGACCCGGCCATCGGCCTGGAGCTGGCCCGGCAACTGGACCCGGTGCAGATGCAGGGTCTGGCCTATCTGATGCAGCTGATGCCGGATCGCTATTCGGCGTTGCAGCAGATGCTGCACTTCTGGCCACTGGTCGCCGCACATTTCGAGCAGCGGCTCGAACAGCATGGCGACTGCCTGCGACTGACTCTTCGGCCCGTCAACGATTATCAGCTGGCCCTTCCTGAAGTGGACTACTGGATGGTTCGCCAACTGCGCCACCTGCGCAGCGCTCCCGGTGCATTGCCGGCATTGCGCGAAGTGCGCCTGCGGCGCCCGGAGCCGTCCGATCCGCGGCCCTGGTTGCAGGTCATCCGGGCACCGGTGGTGTTCTCCTCCTGCCGGGACGAAATGCTCCTTGACCTCGCCGCCCTGCAGGAACCACGCGATGGGGGCAGCCCGGCCATCCATGAAGCGCTGAAGCTGTCATTGCGCGAGTACGCCGCGCAGACCGAAACCGGCTCGGAGCTTGAGCGCGTGTGCGCCGAGGTCCTGCACAGGCTGGCGGACAATCCGGGGCTGGATGAAGTAGCGACTCGTCTGCACATGACGCCGCGCACTCTGCACCGCGCATTGCAGCGCGATGGCTGGTCCTACGGCCGCATTGTCGAGGAGCACCGACGCCTGCTGGCGGTGGACCTGCTGCAAGCCACCGCCAGCACCATCGCCGAGATCGCCGACCGGCTCGGCTTCGATGAACAGTCCAGCTTCATCCGCGCCTTCCGCCGCTGGTATGGCGCCACGCCCGGCGCGTACCGGATGCAGAGGCAATGAGGCGATCGCCGCGCGAGCGGCGGCAATCCCCGGCCCCAATACCCCTCAGCGGGTCCAGAGCGGGTCAGTGGTGAAGGCGATGGTCAGCCAGCGATTGGGGCCTTCGCCGCCGATGGCCTCGCCGATCTCGTCGCGCAGCCTGTCCCATTCGGCGAGCGTCTGCGCCGGCCAGTCCGGCGGAACGATGAAATACAGCTCGATCTGCTGCGCTCGCCCGACCTTGGCGACGTAGGCCTGGTACGCCAGGAAGCCATGCTGCGAGACGACAGCCGCGGCCACCTCGTCGACGTGCTCCTTGAGCTCCGGCGGGGTGACCAGGAGGATGTCCTTGAAGGCCTGGCGGATGGTCAGGAAGGGAATCGGCAGAATCACCAGGCAGATCAGCGCCAGCACCGCCGGGTCGACATAAGGGCCGATGTGCGCGTAGCCGCTCACTGTGGCCACATCACCGACCAGGAAGGCGATCAGCAAGGCCAGGGAAATGCTGCCGGACATCACCCAGGACTTCGCGTCGAGGGTGACGAAGTCCGAGCCGATGCGTTTGTTGGCGCGGAACTGCACCGCCGCCAGGGCGAAACAGACCAGCGTGGCAACTGCCGCGTAGAGGATGGCGAAACCGAACTCCAGCGCATGGCCGCCCGTCAGCAACCGGCCGATGGCGTTGATCAGCGCGTACAGCGTGACGCCTGACAGCAGCGTGCCGTTGAGCGCCAGCACCATGGGTTCCAGGTGCCAGAAGCCCATGTTGAACCGCTCGGCCAGACGCCGGCTGGCGTCGCCCTCGGTGGTATGGCGGCGGATCAGGGTCGCCACCATCAGTGCCAGGCCGCTCATGCTGGCATCGGCCAGGGAGTACACGCCGTCGAAGACGATGGAGAAGGATCCCGAAAGCAGGCCGACGATGATCCCGAAACCGGCCAGCAGGACGGTAACGATGATGGAAAGCCGCAGGATGCCCTGTTCTGTTTTCATGACTGGCGTGCTCCTCGCGCCTTGAGTGGTTGCGTAGCCGGATGGAGGCCCGATGGGAGCTGGCGGCTTCGCTGGGGGGCGCGACTATATGCCAGCGCCCGCACCAAGGCTATTGGCGCCTGGGCAAAGTCGCTATGCACTTTCGCAAGGCAAGTGCTCTGCGGAAACGGGCCTCGGCGATCAGTGAGGCCCAGGCCGGCTGCCCAATGGACAGGTTGCCGGTGTCTTCGTAAGCTGCACGCAACCAGCCGCTCACCCGGTTTGCCGACAGGCCAGCGCTGGTGGGGATTGCTCAAGGAACTGCAGCGACACCCGGCACGAACGCCCGGCACGGTCCGTTCGTTTCACGCGCTTATCGCCACACACAAGGAAGCGTCATGCGGAGCGTCAATCTCGCGGTCATGTTTGCGGTTTCCGTCATCAGCGCACTGTCAGGTGCGTTCAATCTGCTGAACGGGGTCAAGCACTACCCCAACAGCCTGCCCTTGACGATGTTGCTCGTGGGCCTTTCGCTGATCTCGTTCGCGTACGCACTCCTGCTATTGAAGCCCGCCGAGAAGGGCAGCACAGGGCAATGGCTGATTCTTCTGCTTTATGCGGTCAGCGCCGTTTCCGGGACCGTCGCATGCGGCATCCTCGGTACACTCCCCTACATCATGCAAAGCATGGATTTGAGCCTCACCCCGGCGTTGAACCACCTTTCGCTCCCCTTCCTGGCTTGCGCCTTCCTTGCCGTGGTCCCCTACGTCCTGGCATTTGTCTACCTGCGCCGGCAGAGCGCAGCCCTTCGCCTGAATGCGGGACAGTAGTCAGCAGCGCTGCCTCTTCCGAGCAAGCTCAGGCCTTGCGCAGCGGCACCTCTTGCAGCAACCACGACAGCGCGAAGGCCACCGCGCTGACCAGGCACGCCAGCAGGAACACCCAGTGCATCGACCCGCGCCCAGCAAGGCCATGTAGAGATTCATCTGCACCCGGCGACGGTTTGAGGATCAGCCACTCGGCCCTCCGGAAGGCTTTGCGCCGAGCCTCTGTCGGCTGCGAATTCACCCTTAACCGACGAAAACAGCGACGAATTGTGCTGATACAGGTGATCCCGAGAGCTGTATGGAATAACCTTGCACCACGCAATCAACCTCGAAGCTGTGAATTGAACGATGGGTTTTGAACAACTAGCTGGGCTACGTGACCGCCTGCGGGCTGAAAAAGAGCAGGCCAAGGCCGCTAACGAGAAGCGCCGCAAGCCGAAGACCACACCGCAGGAGAAACCTCGCGAGCAGGATCCTGCGCTGGAAGCGATCTGGCGCTTGCAGCGGCATTTCCCGTTGGCTTTCCCGGTGAATCCGGCGCCCAAGGTTCCGCTCAAGGAGGGGATTCTCAAGGATGCCGAGCAACACCTGGCGCAACTGGGGATTACCAGCGAGCAGCTCAAACTGGGCGTCGCGGCCTGGTGCAAGGGAACCCGATACTGGGCCAGCATGGTGGAGAACGCGCCGCGTCTGGACTTGAACGGCCAGCCCGTCGGCACCGTGACCGCCGCCCAGGCCCTGCATGCGAAGCAGCAGGCTGCCCGTCATCGCAGCCAGGAACGTCGGAATCGCGAGAAGTTGAAGAACCGCACTCCGGTCGCTGCCGATTCCGCTGCTGAGACCAACGCAGCTCAGACCCCCGACTGAGCTCGCTCGCGCACCGAATCGTATCGGCCATCACCCGGATGGGGGATTGGCCGATATGGCAGTCCGCTTCAGGTCGGAAGCTGCCTCTGCTCACACAGGGTTCTGCGTGTTGCGTTCACGGGTTGAACCCACACCTGGCAGAAGCCATTTGCCCCGCTGTCTCCGATGGTACCAGCGCAGTGAAGCGCCAGCCGTCACGCAACAACCTGCTCCCGGCAATCAGTAGCCGGTAGCCGCCTTCTCGATGGAGCGCGCCACCGCCTCGGGGTGCGAGACCATCACCACATGGGAAGCCCCGCTGACCACCTCGACGTCCTTCGCCTGGGCGCGCTGGGCCATGAAGGCCATCGCCTGCGTCGGAATGTTGCGGTCCGCATCGCCATAGACGAACCACGACGGAATGGCCGTCCAGGCAGCCGCACCGGCCTTCTCGTTCAACGCCGCCTCGGTGACCGGCCGCTGCGCTGCCGCCATCAGCGCGGCTTCGCCGGCAGGAACATCGGCGGCGAACTGGTCGTGAAACTTGTCCTGCTGGATGTACAGGTCCTTGCCGCCATCGGCCAGCGCCACCGGGGCGGCCAGGGTCGGGCCGAGGGTGCTGCCGGGGAACTTACCGGCCAGTTCGGCAGCGCTCTCCCCTTTCTGCGGGGCGAACGCGGCGACGTAGACCAGCGCCTTGACGTTGTCCCGGTCGCTGGCCGCCGCGCTGATCACGTTGCCGCCGTAGGAATGCCCCACCAACACCACCGGGCCCTTGACGCTGCCGACTATGTTGCCGATGTAGGCGCCGTCGCTGGCCACGCCGCGCAGCGGATTGGCGGCGGCGATCACGCTGTAGCCGTCCTTTTCCAGGATGCGGGTCACGCCGTTCCAGCTGGACGCGTCGGCAAAGGCGCCGTGTACCAGCACCACGGTCGGTTTCACCGTGGCCGCAAAGGCGCTGCCGGCCAGCAGGCCGCTGGCGAGCGCCAGGGCGGTGAGGGTCGTCTTCATGGTGGATCTCCTTGCTGAGGATGTGAGGAATAAAAAGCCCCGCACGGCGGCTCGGGGGAATCTCGGACCGTGCGGGGAACGCTCATGCCGAGCGGGGAAAATCGCTGGACTGGCTAAGCTCGCGCCACAGGCGCAGCTCAGCCAGGCGTGCCTTGTCGGCGTTCTCGATGGCCTGCAGCGCATCGCTGCCCAGGGCCAGGCGCAACGGCGGACGATCCATCCAGGCCACCGCGAGGATCGCCTGCGCGGCGCGTTGCGGATCGCCCGGTTGCTGACCGTCGTAGACGCGCTGCCGGCGCGCCACCGCACCGACCACGGCGTCGTACTCGAGGCGCCCTTCCGATAGCGTCGTCGAAGCACCGGCGAAGTCGGTGCGCAGTCCGCCGGGCTCGATGATCGTCACCCGCACGCCGACCTGCGCCATCTCGCGTGCCAGCACTTCGGAGAAGCCTTCCACGCCCCACTTCGCCGCCGAATAGGGCGCACGCCCTGGTGCGCCGATCCGCCCGCCCACCGATGACAGCTGGATGATGTGGCCGCTGCGCTGTCGGCGCAGAACCGGGATCGCCGCCTTGGTGACGATGATGGTGCCGAACAGGTTGGTCTCGATCTCCCGGCGGAACGCTTCCAGCGAGGTGTCCTCCACCGAGTTGATATTGCCGTAGCCGGCGTTGTTGACCAGCACGTCGAGCCCGCCGAATTCCTCGACCATCTGCGCCACGGCGTCCTGCGCGGCGGCCGGGTCGGTGACGTCCAGCGGCGCCAGGCGCAGCGTCTGCGGGTAGATCCGGGCGAGGTCCGCCAGGGCATCCGGATCGCGGGCGGTGGCCAGCAGGCGGTGCCCGGCCTGCAGCACGGCCTCGGCCAACGCGCGGCCCAGGCCGCGGGAGCAACCGGTGATCAGCCATCGTTGGTTCATGGGACCTCCACTTCTCTCAAGGTGTAGCGCTCAAGGTGCAGTGCTCAGGAGCAGCTATCAGGGTGCGTAGCGGGTGAAGACCAGGTCGTGGTCCTTCACCCGCGCCTGGTGGCAGGCCAGGCAGGTCTGGTGCTGCGCTTCATCGGCGGGCTTGCCGTCGATGAAGCGGGCGAAGCCCCAGCCGCCGGTAGCCGCGTACTTCTTCGAGTCCTTGACCATGAACTGCACGGTGGTGGCCGCGCCGGGGATCGACGCCGGCTCGAACTCCGGCGACTGCACGTGCTTCCAGGCGAGCTTGGCCAGCACGCTGCCGTCAGGGAACGGCAAGGTGCCGGCGCGGTAGGCCTTCATGGCGATGTCGTTACCCAGCACGGCGCGCAGTTCGTTCAGCGGCGCCGCCTCCTGGGCGGGCGCCACCAGCTGCCAATTGCGGTAGCCCTCGGGCATGCGCACGCCGTAGATCGGCGAGGCGTCACCGTCGGCCCTGGCGCCTGTCGCCACCAGCAGGGCGAAGCCGGTCAGGGCGATACGGCGCAGCGTGTTTCCAGTGATGTTCATGGCGGCTCTCCGGCTCACAGATGATCGGCGTCGACCACCGCCTTGACGAAGGCGTCCGGCGCCTCCTGCGGCAGGTTGTGGCCGATACCGCCGGTGATCAGGCGGTACTCGTACTTGCCGCTGAAGCGTTTGGCGTAGGCCTCGGCCGGCGGGTGCGGCGCGCCATTGGCGTCGCCTTCGAGGGTGATGGTCGGCACCTTGATGCTCGGGAAGGCTGCGAGTTTCTTCTCCAGCTCCGCGTAGCGCGGTTCGCCTTCGGCAAGGTTCAGGCGCCAGCGATAGTTGTGGATGGAGATCGCGCCGTGGTCGGGGTTGTCCAGGGCCTGGGCGCTGCGTTCGAAGGTGGCGTCGTCGAACTTCCACTGCGGCGAAGCCAGTTGCCAGATCAGCCTGGCGAACTCGTGGCGGTACTTGTCGTAGCCGGCCTTGCCGCGCTCGGTGGAGAAGTAGAACTGGTACCACCACTGCAGCTCGGCGGCTGGCGGCAGCGGCGCCTTGCCCGCTTCCTGGCTGCCGATCAGGTAACCGCTGACCGACACCAGCGCCTTCACCCGCTCCGGCCAGAGCGCCGCGACGATGTCAGCCGAGCGCGCGCCCCAGTCGTAGCCGGCCAGCACGGCGCTCTTGATCTTCAGTGCATCCATGAAGTCGATGACGTCCACCGCCAGCGCGGCCGGCTCGCCATTGCGCCGGGTCGAGGCGGAGAGGAAGCGCGTTTCGCCGTAGCCGCGGGCATAGGGAACCAGCACGTGATAGCCCTTGGCGGCCAGTTGCGGCGCCACCTCGGTGTAGCTGTGGATGTCGTACGGCCAGCCGTGCAGCAGGATCACCACCGGACCATCGGCCGGGCCGGCTTCGGCGTAGGCGACGTTGAGCAGGCCGGCGTCGACGTGCTTGAGCGTGCCGAACGCCGGGTCGGTCGATGGCGCGGTAGCGGCCTGCGCCACCGAGCAGGAGGTGAATTGCGCCAGGGCGATGGCCAGCGCCGAGGCGCCGAGGTGCGGATGCTTGAACAGGGTCATCAGGGTTCTCCAGGGCAGGCGTTCGGCCTGCCCGATGGTTGCCGGCATTCGGCGGGTTCAGTGGCTGGTGAGGCCAGCTCGCAGCGGGCGGAACGCTTCGCGCAGTTCCTCGCTGAACAGCTGAGGTTGCTCCCAGGCGGCGAAGTGGCCGCCCTTGTCCACCGCGTGGAAGTAATCCAGCGAGGGATAGGCGCGCTGCGCCCAGCTTTTCGGCGCCCGGTAGATCTCGCCGGGGAATACGGTGATGGCCACCGGCACCTTGATCTGCGAGGTCTTCTGCGCGGCGGCGCTGAAGTTGTTGTTGTTGTTCTCCCAGTAGAAGCGCGAGGAGGAAGCGCCGGTGTTGGTCAACCAGTAGAGCGAGATGTCGTCGAGCATCTCGTCGCGGCTCAGCACGCGCTCGGGCTCGCCACCGCTGTCGGTCCAGGCGGCGAATTTCTCGTACATCCACGCGGCCATGCCGGCGGGCGAATCGGCCAGGGAATAGCCGATGGTCTGCGGGCGGGTCACCATCATCGCGCCGTAGGCGGCATTGCGGCCGAAGAAGGTACTCAGCGCGTCGAAGGCGCGGCGCTCGTCGGCGCCCAGCCCGGCTGGAGCCGGAGCGCCGCTGTTGATCGGCCCGACCAGTTCCGGCGGCACCGTCGCCGGCATGTTCAGGTGGATGCCCAGCAGGCCGGGCGGGGCCAGGCGGCCGAGGGCATCGGAGATCACCGAGCCATGGTCGCCACCCTGGGACACATAGTGGCTGTAGCCCAGGCGCTTCATCAGCACGTCCCAGGCGCGGGCCACCCGGTCCGGGCCCCAGCCGGTGGCGGTCGGCCTGCCGGAAAAGCCATGGCCGGGGATCGCCGGGATCACCACGTCGAAGGCGTCTTCCGCGCGCCCGCCATAAGCCACCGGGTCGGTCAGCGGGCCGATGGTCTTGAGGAACTCCAGCGGCGAGCCGGGCCAGCCGTGAGTGAGAATCAGCGGCATGGCATGCGGCTCTTTCGAACGCACGTGGATGAACTGGATGTCCACGCCATCGATACGGGTGATGAACTGCGGCAGCGCGTTGAGCCGGGCTTCGGCGCGGCGCCAGTCATAGTCCTTGCCCCAGTAGTCCACCAGCGCTCGGACTTTCTCCAGCTGGATGCCCTGCGAGGCATCGTTGACCGTCTCGCGGTCCGGCCAGCGCGTCGCGGCGATGCGCCGGCGCAGATCGTCCAGTTGTTCCTGCGGCACCTGGATGCGGAACGGCCGCACGCTGTCATCGGCGGTGGCGGCGCTGCTGGCGGTCGCGGCAAAGGTCTGTTGGAGCAGGTGATGCTGGCCGTCACCGAGCAGGAACAGGCCCACGGCGGAGGCCATGAGCGTGCGGCTGAAGCGGCGGCGAAGGTGAGGCGATAACAAGGCGGCAGGCATGGTCGATCTCCCTGAGTCACTGGCCGACGGATCGGCGACCTGCAGCGATCTCAACAAAGCCCGGGAGGTGCCGCGATTGCACCATGGTGTCGGTCGATACCTTGGTATCGGGCCCGGCGCGTGACGCACTTGCGGTGCCGCGGCCGACACCTAGGTATCATTGGCAGCCCCGCCAGCAAGGCGCATGCTCGCCCCACGGCTAGCGCCGGGAGAGGACCGGTATGCACAACGAAGTCGTCGACAAGCTGCCCGACATGGCGTGGACCGCCAGCGTCGAAGGCCGCCTGGAAAGCGTCAACCAGGCCTGGCGCCTCTATGCCGGGCGCGCCCCCGACGCCCTCGGCGAGCATGCCTGGCAGGCGCTGGTGCATCCCGACGACCTGCCGGCGCTGCAGCACGCCTGGAGCGCCATCCGCCAGTCCGGCGTCGCCCATGACCTGCAGGCCCGCCTGCGCCGGCACGACGGTGTCTATCGCCGCTTCCTGCTGCGCGCCCGCCCGCTCACCAATGACCTCGGCGAGCCCACCGGCTGGTGCGGCCAGAGCATCGACATCGAGGACCTGCTGCCGGCGCCGCCCCTGACCGTGACGCGCGAGACACAGGACCTGATCGACAGCATTCCCGCGCTGATCTCGCTGATGACGCCCACCGGCGAGCTGGAGTGCGTCAACCGGCACAACCGCGAGTACCTCGGCGCCAGCTTCGATCAGCTGCGACGCTGGACCAGCTCCGACACCATCCACCCCGAAGACCTGCCCTGCGCGCTGGCCGCCTGGAAGCACTCGGTGGCCAGCGGCGATCCGTACAACTTCCAGCAGCGGGTGCGCGGCGCGGACGGCATCTACCGCTGGTTCCACGTGCGCGGCCTGCCCCACCGCGATGCCGAGGGGCGTATTCAGCGCTGGTTCGTGCTGAAGGTGGACATCGACGAACAGCGGCGCGACCAGGCCTTGATCGCCCAGGCGCAGAAGTCGCTGGCCCAGGCACTGGAAGAGGTCAGCGTTTCCGAGGACCGCCTGCGCACCCTGATCGACGCCGTGCCCGGCTTCGTCTGGCGCACCGATCCGGGCGGCAGCGTGGAGTTCCTCAACCAGCGCTGGTTCGACTACACCGGCATGACCCCGGAAAGCGCCGCCGGCGTTGGCTGGATGACCGCCCTGCACCCCGAGGACGCGCCGGCACTGGGCGTCTACTGGCAGGGCCTGCTGGAAGCGGGCAGCGCCGGCGAGTTCGAAGCGCGCCTGCGCCGCTTCGACGGCAGCTACCGCTGGTTCCTCATCCGCGCGGTGCCCCAGCTGGACGCGGCTGGCCGCGTGCTGAAATGGTACGGCGGCAACACCGACATCCATGTGCGCAAGCGCGCCGAGCTGCTGCTGGCCGGCGAAAAACGCCTGCTCGGCCTGATGGCCGGCGGCTGCGCCCTGCCGCAGGTGCTGGAAACCCTTTGCCAACTGGTGGAAGCCAACCTCGAGGGCAGCCGCTGCGCCATCACCCTGGTCGCGCCGCGCCATGGCCGCTTGCCAGAAGCGACGCTGCGCCTGCAGGCCGGCGCCGCACCGCACCTGCCGACTTCGATGTATGGCGGCACGGACGGCCAGCCGGTGGACGCGCTCAGCAGCCCGCAAGCGCAAGCCGTGCTCGGAAACGCCACCGTGCAGATCGACGACCTGGACGGCGAAACGCGCTGGCCCGCCTGGCGGCAACACGCGCAGGCTTGCGGGCTGCGCGCGCTGGCGGCCATCCCGGTGGTGTCCAACCACGGCGAAGTGAGCGGCATCCTCTCGGTCTATTTCGGCCAGCCCCAGAAGGTGGCCGAAAACCAGTGCGCGCTCATTTCGCAGTTCACCCACCTCGCCAGCATCGCCATCGACCGCGCGCGCAGCGAAGCGGCCCTGCGCCAGAGCGAAGCCTTCCTGGCCAAGGCCCAGCGCATCAGCCTCACCGGCACCTTCTCCTGGCGCGTGGATAACGACGAGATCGCCTGGTCGGAAGAAATCTACCGGCTCCTCGACCTGCAGCCGGGCCTGACGCCGGGCTTCGATCTGATCTTCTCGCGCATCCACCCGGACGACCGCGCCACGGTGGAAGCCATGCTCAGGCGCCAGCGCCGCGACGGCTGCGACTTCGAGCATGAACACCGGCTGCTGCTCCCCAGCGGCGCCGTGCGCCACGTCCACCTGGTCGCCCAGGCCACCCGCGAAGCCGACGGCGCGCTGCTGTACATCGCCACGGCGCAGGACGTCACCCAGCGCCGCCTCGCCGAGGAGACCCTGCACCGGACCCGCGCCGAACTGGCACATGTCGCCCGCGTCGCCAGCCTGGGCGCGCTGACTGCGTCCATCGCCCATGAGGTCAACCAGCCGCTGTCGGGCATCATCACCAATGCCAGCACCTGCCTGCGCATGCTGGGTGCGCAAACTCCCAATCTGGAAGGTGCTCGGGAAACCGCGCGGCGCACCATCCGCGACGGCAACCGCGCGGCGGATGTGATCAAGCGCCTGCGCGCCCTGTTCGCCCGCCACGAAACGGTCAGCGAACAGGTGGACCTGAACGAGGCCACGCGGGAAGTCATCGCCATGCTGCACAACGAGCTGCAGCGCCACGGTGTCACGGTGCTGCCCACGCTGCAGGCAGGGTTGCCCGCCGTGAGCGGCGACCGCGTGCAGCTGCAACAGGTGATCCTCAACCTCATCCTCAACGCCATCGATGCGCTGGACGACGTGCACGACCGCCCGCGCCAGCTGCGTATCAGCACCGGCCATGACCTGGACGCGAGCATCTTCCTGGCGGTCCGCGACAACGGCGCGGGCTTCGCGCCGGAGGACGCCGGGCGCCTGTTCGATGCCTTCTTCAGCACCAAGCAGTCGGGCATGGGCATCGGCCTGTGGGTCAGCCGCTCGATCATCGAGCACCACGCCGGCCGGGTCTGGGCTACCACCCACGACGGGCCGGGCTCCACCTTCATCTTCGCGCTGCCGCAGGCACTGACGCCGGCACCGACCAGCCACGACCAACCGACGGAGATCTGCTGATGGCCACGCCCCTGCTCGTGTCGGTGGTCGATGACGACGAATCGGTGCGCGAATCCCTGCCGGACCTGCTGCGCGAGTTCGGCTTCGAGGTGAACGCGTTCTCCTGCGCGGAGGACTTCCTCGCCTCGGACGCCCTGCTGCGCACCCGCTGCCTGATCCTCGACGTGTCGATGCCGGGCATGAGCGGGCCGCAGCTGCAGAAGGAGCTGGCCGCGCGCGCGATCCCCGTACCGATCATCTTCATCACCGCCTACAGCGACGCGACCACCTGCCCGCGCCTGATTGCCCAGGGCGCGGTGGCCTGCCTGCTCAAGCCGTTCAGCGAAGCGGAACTGCTCAAGGCGCTCAGCGCCGCCCTGCCGGTCGGCTGACAGCCCGGTCGACGCCACTCGGAGGACATGGCATGTTGCACCACTCCCCACCTCATCCAGGCTCATCCCCGCGCATGGAAACCCGGCCCAAGCCAGAGGCGACACCCATTGTCTACGTGGTCGACGACGACATCTCGGTGCGCGAGTCACTGGAATTGCTGATCCGCTCGGCTGGCTGGCAGCCGGTGCTGTTCGAGGCCGCCAGCGCCTTCCTCGACCAGCCACCGAGCCTCGCGCCGTGCTGCCTGGTGCTGGACGTCAACCTGCCGGACCTCAACGGCCTCGACCTGCAAAGCAGCGTGGCCGGTGCGCGCCCGGCGATGCCGATCATCTTCATCACCGGCTACGGCGACGTACCGCTCACCGTGCGCGCGATGAAAGCTGGCGCGGTGGAGTTCCTCACCAAGCCGTTCGACAGCGATACGCTGCTGCAGGCCATCACCGACGCCCTGGAACACAGCCGCGCAGCGCTCGGCCAGCAGTCCCGCCTCGACGCCCTGCGCCAGGCTTACGCCCTGCTCACCAGCCGCGAGCGGGAAGTGCTGGAGATGGTGGTGGCCGGCCGGCTGAACAAGCAGGTTGCCGCCGACCTGGGCATCAGCGAGATCACCGTGAAGGCGCACCGTGGCCGGGTCATGCGCAAGATGCAGGCGCGCACGCTGCCGGACCTGGTGAACATGGCGGCATTGCTCGCCATCGGGCCGGCCGAGAGCCGCTGATATCGCTCAGGCGGTAGCGCCCAGCGCCCGCCGCAAAGCTTCCAGCTGGCAGACGTCGAGCGTGTCCAGGCCTTCTTCGGGCTGGCAGGCTTCCAGCAGCGCCAGCGCTTGGGCCACATCCCCTTGCTTCGCGCGCAGCCGTGCCAGGTCCAGGCTCGAACGCAAGACCCAGGCGAACGCGCCCTGTTCGCCGGCCATCGCCAGCGATTCCTGGAGAACACGCTCCACCACCTGATCCCCCTCCTCGCCCAGCGCAGCGATGATCTGCGCCTCGATACGCATCAGCTCCGGCAAGGCATAGGCATCGCCGCTGCTACGGCAGTGCGCGATGCAGCGCCGCGCCACGCCCAGCGCGCGGCGGTGTTCGCCGGCAAGGATCAGGCCTTCGGCCAGGGCGATCTCGAAGGAGGTGGTCAGCAACTCGTAGCGCATGCCGTGCAGGCGCGTGAGGCTTTCTTCCAGTTGGCGCACCGCGTCGCCGGGTTGTTCGCGGCGAATGGCGATGGCCGCGCGCAGGCCCGGGGTCGCGGCCTGATAGGGGGCGAAAGCGTTGGCCTCGGCGATCCGGCTGAAGGTCGCCAGGCTGCGCTCGGCCTTGTCCAGCTCGCCGGTCCAGAGATGGATGCACAGCGTCCACACCAGGGCGATGCAATGGGTGGCCGGATGATTGAGCTCCGCCGCCTCGGCTTCCACCTGGTCCGCCCAGCGCCGCGACTGGTCGGCGCAACCCAGCAGCCAGAGCGTGCGCGCCAGGGCGAGGCCCGTGCGGTTGTGGTGGTCGAAGCCATAGTGCAACGTGCGGCTGCGTTCGGAAGGCAGGCTGTTGCGCAGGGACTTTTCCAGCTCCTCGCGCGCCCGCTGCTGGTCGCCCAACAGGTGATGGGAGATACCGGCGAGCGAGGCAGCCACGGCCACTGCTTCCGGCTCGCCCAGAGTATCGCCGACCAGCACCGCGCGCTCCGCCCAGGCCAGCGAAGAGGCGAAGTCACCGATGCGTTCGTAGAAGATCTGCAGGCGCCCGAGCACCCGCAGTTCGGCCCAGTGGTCGCCCAGCGCCTCGGCGATTTCCAGCGCGCGAAGCAGGGCCTTGCCGGCGGCCTCGCTGTTGCCGCGGGTGAACATCAGCACCAGCCCGAGGGCCGCCTGCAGCTCCATTTCGGTGGGCGTGCCGAAGTAGCCCAGCTCCAGCAACTCGGTGGCCCGAGCGCACCAGGTACGGCATTCCACCTGCAGTGAATAATGCAGGAACAGCGGCGCGCTGGCCGCAGCCAGCGGAAGTGCCAGGCCAGGGTCGCCCTGCGGGCCGAAGCTCCACTCCAGCGCGCTGCGCACGTTGCCCAGCTGGCTGGCCAGACGCGCACAGCCTGCGTAGATGACCTCGGGCACACTACCCAGTTGCTCCAGCAACCACAGGTAATAGGCGGCGTGACGGAAGGCCAGGGCGTGCGCCTCCTCATGGCCATGGGCAGCAGCCTTTTCGCGGGCGAAGGCGCGGGTCATTTCCAGCAATCGATAGGCCGTGGCGGCCTCGCTGCGGTCCACCGCCACGAGGCCCTTGGCGGTCAGCTCATCGAGGATGGCAGCCGCTTCCAGCGCATCGATCCGTGCATCGGCGACGACCTGCGCGGCCGCCTCCTGGGAGAACGGCCCGACGAAGACCGAAAGGCGGTCGAACACCAGTTTCTCGCTGCCGGACAACAGCCCGTAGCTCCAGTCCAGCATGGCGCGCAGCGTCTGGTGGCGCGGCTGCGCGGTGCGCCGGCCGGACCAGCCCAGGGAGAAGCGTTCGCCCAGCAGCGAATGGGTGGCCTTCACTCCATGGATGGCCACCCGGACCGCCGCCAGTTCGATGGGCAAGGCCATGCCACCCAGGCGCCGGCACATGTCGGCAATCAGGTCGGCGTCGCCGTCCTGCAGTTGCAGCGAGGCGTTGGCGGCCTCGGCGCGCTCGACGAACAGCCGCACGGCGGGGAACGCCAGCAAATCTTCTGCCGGCAAGCCTTGCGGGTCTTCGGGGAAATCCAGCGGGCCCAGCCAGTGCGCCTCTTCGTCCCGCGCGCGCAGCGGCTCGCGGCTGGTGGCCAGCAGGCCGACGCCGGGAGCGGCATCGCGAATACGCTCGGCCAGCGCGGACACCACGTCCACCACGTGCTCGCAGTTGTCGACGATCAGCAGCAGGTCCTGGCCCCGGAGGTGCGCCAGCAGCACCGCCAGCGGGTCCTCGGACTGCACCGGCACACCCACCGAGGCGGCCAGCGCCGAGGCCACCAGCTGCTCATCCTCGATTTGCGCCAGGTCGATGAAGCGCACGGCCTGCCGGCGTTCGGCGGCCAGTCGGTGGCCCACTTCGTTGGCCAGGCTGGTCTTGCCGACTCCGCCGGTGCCGACGATGGTGAACAGGCGGGGCTCGCGCAGGCGCTGCAGGATCATCTGCACATCGGCCTCGCGGCCGATCAGCTTCACCCGCGGCGGCAAGCTGCCGACGCCTTCGCCCATGCTCATTACCGGCGGCGCTGCCGACACCGCTTCGCTACCAAGATTCACCGGTGCGACGAAGGCATAGCCGACACCCACCTGGGTGGCGATGTAGCGCGCGCCGTCCTCGCCGTCGCCCAGGGCGCGGCGCAGGCCGGTCATGTGGAAGCGCAGGCTACCCTCTTCCACCACCATGTCGGGCCACACGCGCTTGAGCAGTTCACGCTTGGAGAGCACGCGACCGGGCTTTTCCAGCAGGGCGAGCAGCAGGTCGAAGGCTCGCCCGCCGATATCCATCGGCTGCGCATCACGGGTGAGCAGGCGCTTGCCGGGCACGACCCGGAACGGGCCGAATTCGACCGGCGTTTTGAGTGAGGAGGACAGATCGTCCGCTGCGGACTCCACGGGGCGTCTCTTCCGACAGAGGGAGTGGGCGCGAGACTGGCCCGCAAGTCCTAGCAGGATAGGAGTTTCGAGCACGCGATCAAGCCTTTGCGTGACCTTTTATGCGGGCTGTCACGCCCAAGGGCCGGTGGCGATGCCCCATCAGCACAGGCTCAGGGTGACGGCGACATTGCCCCGCAGCGCTTTCGAGTAGGGGCAACTCTGCTGTGCGGCATCCAGCAGCCGCTGCGCCAGTTCAGGGTCCAGCCCCGGCAGGTGGACCGCCAGGTGGGCCCGCAGGAAGAAACCCTGCTCGCCGTGCATCAACTCCACCTCGGCATCCACCGTCGTGTCCGCCGGGAACTCCTGCTTGCGCGCATTCGCGGCATGCCGCAGCGCGCCGATGAAGCAGGCCGACCAGCCAGCGGCGAACAACTGCTCGGGGTTGCTTCCCTCCCCCGGTGCTCCCGGTGGCGTCAGCCGAACCTGCAACCGACCATCATCACTGCGTGCTTCACCATCACGGCCGCCACGGGTATGCACGCGGGCGGTGTAGAGAACCTTCTCGATCGACTGCATCGGGTCTTCCTGAAAACCTGGACTCAGTGGGCGGCGGCGGTACGCCTGCGCCGCGCCGGTTTCTGCGCTTCACACACGACGGGCCCTGCGGCCGGCAGCGCGCAACGGTGGGCGCTCAGTTCATGCCGAGCCAGCTCCAGCAGCCAGGCGCGAAAAGGCACGGCCGGGTCGTAGCTGGCGCGCTGTCGGCCAACCTGTCGCAGGGTGGCGCGCAGCAGGTCGCCCATATCCTGCTGGCCGATGCGCCCGGCCTGCGCCTGGCCCTCGAAGAAGGCGATGAGCAGCGGCAGCACGGCCATGTACAGCTGGCGCGATGCCACCTCGTCGTGCTCGCCGGAGCCGAGGATCAACGCGCCGAATTCGGCATTGCTGCGCCGCCCCGCCAGATTCATGCAGCCATCATGCTGGGTCATGGAGGCCTCCCTGGTTAGCCAATGACACCCGGTTGCCAGAGTGGCAAGGCCGGCGCAATCGGGCGAGTTATCTGCTGTTAGCTCTTGTTAGCTGGCCGGCTTTGCGCGGCGCAAAAAAACAGAAACCCGAGCGAGGCTCGGGTTTGCGTGAGGTAACGCAGCGGCGGATGGCACTCAGAACGGCGAGGGTTCCCCGCTGAAGGCCTCGACCGCCTGCACCAGTCCGAGGGCGGCGAGCATCACCAGCTCGCGCCCCTTCTCCGGCGTGGCAAGGCCCGGATCGGAGCCCATGCGGCCGTCCGGATGGCGCGCGCGGAAGTCCGCCGCTTCGCGGATCGGGCCCCAGTTGGCGATCGGCGGCGAGTACTCGGCCGACTTGATGTGCTGCGGATAGGCCCACTGGGTCACGGCGATCTCCGAAGGCGTGGCGTGAATGCCATGGCCCTTGGGGAACTGCCGGTTGGCCAGCTCGCCGACGCCTTCCAGGTCCCACCAGTTGCACAGCTTCAGGGCGAAGCCGGCCGGGCGGCGGGCAAAGCTGGCCTGGGCGTAGAGTTCGGAGAAGGCGGCCTCGATGGAGGCGACGTTACCGCCGTGGCCATTGAGGAAGAGGATTTTCTCGAAGCCGTGGGCAGCCAGGGAATTCACCCAGTCGCAGATGGCGGCGATGAAGGTCGAGGGGCGCAGCGTGATGGTGCCGGGAAAGCCCAGGTGATGCTGCGCCATGCCGATGTTGAAGGTCGGCGCGATGAGGATGTCCGCCGACTTCTGCGCTTCGTGGGCGATGATTTCCGGGCACATCCAGTCGGTCCCCAGCAGGCCGATGGGGCCGTGCTGCTCGTTGGAGCCGATGGGGATGACGATGGTCCGGCTGCGGCCAAGGAATTGCTCGATTTCGGACCAGGTGCAAAGGGGTAGGAGCATGGAGACCTCGCGATTCGACGGGTTCGCCTGGGTGGGATGAGCGTGCGGCGCACGTTCGGACTGCGGGGTTCTCGGAGCTATGGCCGGGTTTCCCCTGCCGGAAATGACACCACGAAGGCCGAGACGTCGGACATTGCACCATGGTGTCTATCGGAGGGTTGGCGCGCCTGGGTGACGGCGGACCTTGTCCGCCGTTTGCGGGCATGGCCCGCTTCTACAAGGGGGCACGGAGTACGAGGCTGGTGTAGGAGCTGGCCATGCCTGCGACAGCCCGGCGCAGAGGCATCAGGGGCTAACCTTTCGGCCGGATCGAATACAACCCCGCCAGCAGGATCAGCAGCGCGCCGGTGAGGGTCCAGAGGGTCGGCGTCTCGCCGAAGACGATGAGGCCGATCAGCGTGGCGAAGGCCAGCAGCGAGTAGTTGAACGGCTGCAGCGTCGAGGCCTGGGCGTACTTCAGCGCCTGGATCAGCAGCAGCTGAGCGATCACCCCGGAGACGGCGACGATCGACATCAGCATCGCTTCGTGGGGCGTCGGCGTGACCCACGCAGGAAGCCCGGCGGAGGTGGCCGCCACGGCGCCGACCACGGCCATGTACAGGGTGGTGGTGGCGAAGGAGTCGGTCTGGCTGATACGCCGCGAGAGGATGTTGAAGAAGGCGAAGGTCAGCGCCGCCGCCAGCGGGATCAGCGCCGCGGGCTCGAACACGCCCATGCCGGGGCGCAGGATCAGCAGCGTACCGCCAAAACCCACCGCCGCCGCCAGCCATTGCCGGCCGACCATCCGCTCGCCGAGGAACAGCCGCGCCAGGCCCAGCGTCATCAGCGGGAAGACCGCGTAGAGCGCGTGGGTCTCGGCCAACCCGAGGTAGCGCAGGGCCAGGCCGAAGATGGCGATCTCGCCTACGCCCAGCAACGCGCGGACCACCTGCTGCCAGGGACTGGCGCTGCGGCTGGCCGCGCGCGCGCCGCCCTGGGAGCGACAGACGATGAGCGCGAACAGCACGAACACCCAGTAGCGCACCATCACCAGTTCGGCCACCGGCAAGTGGCGGACCAGCACCTTGGTGATGCCGTCCTGGCAGGCGAAGATGAGCATCGACAGCAGGCACAGGGCGATGCCCAGGCGCGGATTGTTCGCAGCGGCCAGCGCGGTGGCCGAGGTCTTGCTGGTCATGGGAGAAGGCTCTTGGCGGTGGCGGCCTCGCGGCGGGCGCCTCCAGCGCTTGTGCCGGAGTGGCCGGGGCGCGGTCAAGCCACAGGGCGCTGGCAAGCACGCCGATGTCGCCCGCAAGCCGCCGGCACTTCAAACCGGCGCGGCTTCCCACTACAGTCTGGCGACCCGCTCAAGGCGACAACGGTGATCCATGGACAGGTTTCAGGAAATGACAGTGCTGCTGGCCGTGGCCGAAGCCGGCAGCTTTGCCGCTGGCGCCAAGCAGCTGGGCCTGTCGCCGCCCAGCGTGACCCGCGCCATCGCCGCGCTGGAGCAGCGCCTGGGTACCCTGCTGCTGGCCCGCAGCACCCGCAGCGTGCGGCTGACCGAGGCCGGCCAGCGCTATGTCGAGGACTGCCGGCGCATCCTCCAGGAACTCGAAGAAGCCGAGGAGCTGGCCTCCGGCAGCGCCCTGCGACCGCGCGGCAACCTGGCGGTGACCGCCCCGGTGCTGTTCGGCGAGCTGTACCTGATCCCGCTGATCGCCGGCTACCTGGAAGCCCATCCCGAGGTGACGGTCAACGCGCTGCTGGTCGATCGCGTGGTGAACATGCTTGACGAGGGCATCGACGTCGCCGTGCGCATCGGCCAACTGCCCGAGGGCAGCCTGACCGCGCTGAAAGTCGGCGAAATCCGCCCGGTGGTCTGTGCCTCCCCGGCCTTTCTCGAGCGCCACGGCCGCCCGCAGCACCCCAACGAACTGCTCGACGTGCCGGTGGTGATGGCCGCCACCAGCGTGCTGCTCACCGACTGGCAGTTCGTCACCGCGGACGGCCCGCTGACCCTGCGCCCACCGTCGCGTTTCGTGGTCAGCTCGAACAACGCCGCCATCCACGCCGCGCGCCTGGGCGGCGGCTTCACCCGCGTCCTCTCCTACCAGGCCGCCGAGGCCGTGGCGCGTGGCGAGCTGGAGATCGTCCTCGACGAGTTCGCCACGGCGCCATTGCCGATCCACCTGCTTTATCAGGACAGCACGCGGCTGCCGGCGAAGGTTCGCAGCTTCGTCACGCATTGCGCGGAACGCCTGCGCGCCGACCCGGCCCTGCAAGCCACACAGCCGTGAGCCGCTACCGGGAAATGCAGGCGTTCGACGCCGTGGCGCGCTCCGGCAGCCTCGCCGCGGGCGCGCGTCGGCTGGAGCTGTCCACCGCGACGGTGATGCGCCTGGTTGCCGCTTTGGAGTCCCGCCTGCAATGCGAGTTGCTGCTGCGCGGCCCGCGTGGGGTCGAGCTGAGCGCCAGTGGCGAAGCCTTCGCCGCCAGTTGCCGGCAGATTCTCCAGGGTATCGATGAGGCGGAAGGCTCGCTCGACGGCTTGCAGGCCCACCCTGCCGGGCAGTTGAACCTGACATTGCCGCTGCTGATGGCCGACCGCCTCTTCGCGCCCATCGCGCTGGACTACCTGGCGGCCTTTCCCGATGTACGCCTGGTCAGCCGTCACCGCGAGGACCTGCCGCGTCTGCTGGAAGACGGCATCGATGTGGCGCTGGTGATAGGCACCTTGCCCGACTCGTCCGGCTTCGCCTTGCCGGTGGGCACGGTGCGGCCGGTGATCTGCGCATCGCCCGACTACCTTGCACGCCATGGCGTGCCGCGGGCGCCGGAAGACCTCAAGGCGCACCGCATCATCGTCGCCGGGAGCCAGGGCGCTGTCAGCGAATGGCGCTTCCGTCATCAGGGCGCGCCGCGTTCGGTGCGTCTCTCACCGAAGCTGGCGTGCAGCACCACCCACGCGGCAATCCGCGCTGCCAGCCTGGGGCTCGGGCTGACCCGCTGCATGAGCCACGAGGCCCATGCCGAACTGAGCAGCGGGGACCTGCAGGTGGTGTTGCAGGACTACGCGGCGCCAGGGTTGCCGGTGCAGCTGATCTACCGCGAAGGCCGCCGCGCGGCAGCGCGGGTGCGTACCTTCCTCGATTTCGTGGTGCCGCGCCTGCGGGCGCATCCGGCGTTGCGCGGGTAGGTTCGCCCCTCGCCTGTGGCCCCGCCGCTCGGGCTGTCGCAGGCAGGGCCGGCGCCTACACGCCAAGCCCCCTGTAGGAGCGGGCCATGCCCGCGATCCGCCGGCAGGGCCGGCGCCCACCCCGCATGCAAACGCCACCGGCATTCACCTGCACCGCCCATTCTTCCGAATTCTGAAACGCTGGATTGCCCGCCGTGGTGATTCTGCGCGCCGGCCATCGGGCGCAGCATTCACCCATCAGCTCGAGCAACCCGCCCCGGACCGACTCGCGCTGCCCACCCACTCAAGCCAACGGAGTCACGGTCATGTCCCACACCATCAAACTCTTCCGCCACCCGCTGTCCGGCCACGCCCACCGCGTCGAGCTGATGCTCTCGCTGCTGCAGCTGCCCACCGAACTGATCTCGGTGGACCTCGCCAAGGGCGCCCACAAGCACCCGGATTTCCTCGCCCTGAACCCTTTCGGCCAGGTGCCGGTGATCGATGACGAAGGCGTCATCGTCTCCGACTCCAACGCCATCCTGGTCTACCTGGCGAAAAAATACGGCAACGGCCGCTGGCTGCCGGAAGACCCGCTGGGCGCCGCCCGCGTGCAGCGCTGGCTGTCGGTCGCCGCCGGGCAAGTTGCCTACGGCCCGGCCGCTGCGCGGCTGATCACCGTGTTCGGCGCCGCCTTCAACCCCGAGGAAGTCGCCACCCGCGCCCACACCCTGTTCCAGGTGATGGAACGCGAACTGGCGAAGACGCCCTTCCTGGCCGGCAGCGAGGCGACCATCGCCGACGTGTCCAACTACTCCTACATTTCCCATGCGCCGGAGGGCAACGTCTCCCTGCAGGACTACCCCAACCTGCGCGCCTGGCTGGCCCGCGTGGAGGCCCTGCCGCACTTCGTACCGATGCAGCGCACCGCCATCGGCCTGCAAGCCTGATGCAACCTTCGCTGCCGGGGTGACCCGGCAGCCCCTTCGTCGCGAGGTGCCCGTCATGTTCCAGCTGCCCAAACACCGTACTTCCCCCTGGCACGCCGGCGAGAAGGCGATCCAGGAGCGCGTCGGCGTCGCCGAGCGCATGGAAGTCCATGGCCAGAAAGTCATCCGCGACTACATGCCCGACCAGCACCGTGAGTTCTACCATCAGCTGCCCTTCATCATCGCCGGCGCCGTGGATGACCAGGGTCGGCCCTGGGCAACCCTGCTCGAAGGTGCGGAAGGCTTCGTCACCTCGCCCGACCCGAAAAGCCTGCTGCTCGACAGCGTCCCCGACAGCCAGGACCCCGCCGTCAGCGGCCTGCAAGCCGGCCACCCGATCGGCCTGCTGGGCATCGAGCTGCACACCCGCCGGCGCAACCGTATGAACGGCGTCCTCCGCGAAGTGGATGGCGGCCTGTTGACGGTGGCGGTCGAGCACTCCTTCGGCAACTGCCCGCAGTACATCCAGAAGCGCGAGTGGAGCCGCGACGAGCAGCGCTACAGCCAGCGCGCCCCGCGTGAGGATTTCGGTGCGCTGAACGTGGAGCTGGCAACCATCATCCGCAACGCCGACACCTTCTTCGTCGCCAGCTATGTCCAGCACGAGGACGGCGAGCGCTCGGGGGACGTCTCCCATCGCGGCGGCCGCCCCGGCTTCGTCCGGGTCGACGGTAATCGCCTGACCATCCCCGACTATGCCGGCAACCTGCACTTCAACACCCTCGGCAACCTGCAGGCCAACCCGCAGGCGGGGCTGCTGTTCGTCGACTTCACCAGCGGTGACGTGCTGCAGGTTCACGGCCGCACCGAAATCCTCTTCGACAGCCCGCTGCTGGCGGCCTTCGAAGGCGCCGAACGCCTGTGGACCCTGGACGTACAGCACGCGGTGCTGCGCCGCAACGCCCTGGCGCTGCGCTGGAACTTCCGCGAGTACTCGCCCACCAGCCTGATGACCGGCACCTGGGCCGAGGCCGACGCCAGACTGCAGGAGCGCGAGCAGCGCCAACAGTGGCAGGACTGGCAGGTGCTGCGCGTGGAACCGGAAAGCGAAGACATCCGCTCGTTCTACCTGCAACCACCCACCGGCCTCGCCGTGAGTTTCGTTCCGGGCCAGCACCTGCCGGTGCGCCTGGCGGCCGGCGAACAGGCGCTGATCCGCACCTACAGCCTCTCCAGCGCGCCGTCTGACGGCCAATTGCGCATCAGCGTAAAGGCCCAGGGCCCGGCGTCCCGGTACCTGCATGAAAGGATTGCTGTCGGCGATCACCTGCAGGTCCGCGCCCCCATGGGCAGCTTCACCCTGAAAAGCGACAGCACACGGCCAGTGGTGCTGATCGGCGCTGGCGTGGGCATCACCCCGCTGCTGTCGATGCTGCGCGAGCTGGTGGCAGGCCCGGCGCGGCGTGTTCACCTGTTCCAGTCTGCGCGGACGCTGGGCCAGTTACCGTTCCAGCGCGAGATCGCCGAGCTGCGCCAGCGCGCGCCGCAACTGCTGGTCCACCGCGCACTCAGCCGTCCGGAGCCCGAAGCGCTGGCCGGTCGCGACTTCGAACAGGTTGGGCGCCTGGATATCGAGGCGATCAAGGCGCGGCTGCCGCTGGACGATTACGACTTCTATGTCTGCGGCCCCGGCGAATTCACCCAGGCGATCTACGACGGCCTGCGCGGCCTGAGCATCGCCGACGCACGCATCCATGCCGAAACCTTCGGTCCCTCGACGCTCAAGCGCCGGGGTGACGGCCAGGAGCCGACGCTGATGCAGCCGCCCGCTGCCACCGAACCGGTGCCGGTGTACTTCGCCGGCTCGGCCAAGGAGGCCCGCTGGAAGCCCGAGAGCGGCAGCCTGCTGGAGCTGGCCGAGGCCCGGGGGCTGGCACCCGACTTCAGCTGCCGCGGCGGCTCCTGCGGCACCTGCAGGACGAAGATCGTCAGCGGCCAGGTGCACTACCCCAATCCACCGGCGGAACTGCCCGAAGCGGGCAGCGTACTGATCTGCTGCGCCATCCCGGCGCAGGACGACAGCGGCGTGCAACCGCTGGTGCTGGACCTCTAGGAGGCGAAACGATCATGAACGCACTGACTGCATTCGAAAGCGGGAGCGAGCGCTTCCCGCGTTGGGACGAGGAAGTCTTCGAATCGGCCGCGCCGGGTCTCTGCGGGCCGAACGAAGCGGAAGTGGGTTTCCTGCTGCCACAGCTGCTCTCGACGCCGGGCTGTCCGTCGCGCTCGCGCGCCATGGAGATTAGCGCGGCACTGGTCCGCTGGTTCAAACGCTCACAACCAACCACGCCAAATCACAAGGGAACGCCAACGTAGGATGGGTGGAGCCTGCGATACCCATGCTGTATCGCAGGCAGGGATCGATGTGTATCGCTGCACTCCACCCATCCTACGTGCGCATTTCCTGGCGGGTTCGGTAGCTCGGGATCACTCGTCCTCGCGCGCCGGAATCCACCACTCCTCGCCGCGCACCGTGCGGATGTACTCCGGCCAGCGGAAGCGGTGCGGGACCTTGAAGTCCTTCGGCAGCAGCGGCGCCTGCCACTGTTCGCCGCCGATGCCGCCGCCGGTGCGCTGGTTGAATTCGCGGGTCGCCTCGGCCAGCAGGTCGGCATCGGTAAACAGCTCGATCAGCGTGCTGCCGATGGTCTTCGAGGCCACATCTATCATCGGGTCGATGGTCTCGCGGATGCCGCCCAGGGCGTTGGACACCCAGTCCGGGTAGGTGAAGCCGGCTGGCGCGCTGAGCATCGGCCGGGCCACATAGAGGCGCACGGTCGGGCAGTGCCAGGTGTATTCGGGGTAGTCGTCGGAGGTCAGGTACTTCTGCCAGGCCGGCATCTGCAGGCGCATCTGCCGCTCGCATTCCTGGGGTTCGATCAGCGCCTGGGTGGCCGGCAGGAAGGGTTCGTCCATGGGCTCCAGGCCGAGGTTCACCTGGATTTCCCGCGCCACCGCGATGGCCTGCTCGCCCCAGCTCGGCGCGCCGATGGCGGCGAGGTTGTCGTAGCAGGCCTGGGCCAGCGCATGGTTGGCCAGCCCGCCACGGGACTTGCAGACCCAGGTCTTCTTCCACTGGCAGCCGGTGGCCATGGCCGCGGCGGCGGCGTTGTTGTCCATCACCGTGGAGATGGTCTCGGCCTGCTCGATGGAGTCGCAGCGCAGCAGGTACTGGATCTGCGAGATGTGCGGCGGCAGGTTGTCGGCGGTAGCTTGCCCGGCAGTGAGGATGGCTTCGTTGAAGCTCCACAGCCCGGTGAACGGCAGGGTCGAACGGCGCAGGCTCTCGTTCAGGGTGTAGAAGTGCACCAGCGCATCATTGGCGCCAGGAGCACGGGCGGCCAGGTGGTTCTGCGGGATCGGGCTGTAGCGGTCGGCAGCGATCCAGTTCTGCGGGTCCTCGCAGGTGAAGGTGTAGATGTACGAGTAGGCGATGCCGCAGTGGGTGTCCCAGGTGGTGGTGTTGTTCAGCGGCAGCATGTAGGTGGGATGGAAGCTGACGGCGGCGTCGAGGTCGTCGTAGTAGCCCTTGGCGGCGTGCACCGGCTTGGAGGCGCGCAGCTTTTCCGCCGGCTCGCCGAAGAATTTGATGGTGCCGGCGATGCCAAATTCCAGCATCGCCGCCTTGGCCGCCAGCACCCCGCCCAGGGCGCTGATACCCAGCGCGGAGTGCGGGTCGGTGTGGCCCGGCGCGTACCTGGACAGGCCATCGCGTGGCATCGGCCTGGTCGCCGCCGCCTGGCAGTTGCCGGGCACGGCGTCGTATTCGGCGTAGGTAGCGAGGATCGGCCCGTCACCCTGGCTGCCATCGCCATTGATGAAAGTGGCGACGAAGGCGGTGGGCATGCCGCCGCTGCCCTCTTCCACGGTGAAGCCTTCGTTACGCAGCAGCTCCACGTACCACGCGCAGGACTTGTACTCGCGGAACGCCGGCTCGGCGAAATGCCAGATCACCTGGTGCCAGTCGGACAATTGCTGGCGGTGTTCGTCGATCCACTGCTGGACGTAGGCCTTGAATTTCGACATGGCGGCTTCCTCATCGTTGCCTGTTGTTGTTGTCGTGTGGCCTAGTATTGGTGAAGCGGAATTTGCAACAAGCGCAGGATTTCGCCACCTCATGTCCTGATAGTTTCACCAATCACCCATTGGAATCCCCATGCACTTTCCCTCGATGACCGCCCTGCGGGCGCTGGATGCCGTGGCCCGGATGGGCAGCGTGTCTGCCGCCGCAACGGAGCTGAACCTCACCCGCAGCGCGGTCAGCCACCGCATCGCCACGCTGGAGGAGCGCCTCGGCTTCGCCCTGACCGAGCGCACCGGGCGCGGCATTCGCCTGACCTATCGGGGGGAAAGGTATGCCCGCGACGTGCGGCGCATCCTCGCGGAGGTGCAACTGGCCGGCAGCAGCTTCGACGAGCAGCAGGTCAGCGGCCCGTTGTGCGTGAGCTGCAATCCCGGTTTCGCCACCTACTGGCTGTGCCAGCACCTGGGCGACTTCCTCGCGCAGTACCCGCAGGTGCAACTGCACGTAGTGACGCCGCGCGTGCCGCAGGACACCAGCGCCAGCGACGCCGACCTGTTCATCGCCTACGGCAGCGGCGACTGGCCGAACCAGACGGTGGAGCAACTGGTGGCCCTGCACTTCTTCCCGGTCTGCAGCCCACGCCTGATCCACTCGCGCGGCGGCCTGCAGCAGCCGGCGGACCTGGCCCACTACACGCTGCTGCACATGAATGATTTTGCCGACTGGCGCCTGTGGCTCGGCGCGGTGGGCGCGAGTGCCATCGATCACCGCTCCGGCGTGCTGTTCGCCGATGCGCCCTGCACCATCACCGCGTGCATCGCCGCCCAGGGCGTGGCCATCGGCGACAACCTGCTCAGCGGCGATGCCCTCGCCCGTGGCCTGCTGGTGCGCCCGTTCGACATCACCATCCAGTCCAGCCGCGGCTACTTCCTGGTGACCGACCCGGTGAAGGCCGAACGTGCGGTGGTGAAAGCCTTCAGCCAATGGCTGAAGGCCCGCGTCGTCGCCACCACGCAGAGCGCCAGCGACCTCAGCCGCCCGCCCCTGGCGATTCCACCAGAGGCAGAGCTGGCGCGCTGAACATCAGGCGATGCGCCGCAGCCCTTTGCGCGCCTTGGCGGAGCGGGTGTAGCGGAACAGGTCCTTGGGGTCGTTGTCCTCCTCCTCGCTCCAGGGCACCAGGTCGATGCGCTCGCCCAGACCCAGGCGGCTGGCCTGCTCGTTCACGTAGCGCAGCACGGAATAGTCTTCGAGGGCGAAGCCGACCGAATCGAAGATGGTCACCTGCTCGGCGCTGTCGCGCCCGGCGAGCTGGCCGGTAAGCACGCGCCACAGATCGTTCACCGGGAAGTCCGCCGGCATCTGCTGGATCTCGCCCTCGACGCGGGACTGCGGCTCGTACTCGACGAACACCTTGCCGGCGCGCAGGACGTCGGCGTGCAGTTCGGTCTTGCCCGGGCAGTCGCCGCCCACGCCGTTGATGTGCATGCCCGGCTCGATCATCTCCGGGGTAAGAATGGTCGCGTAGGCCTTGTCGGCGGTCACCGTAGTGACGATGTCGGCGCCGCGCACCGCTTCGGCGGTGGAGCCGGCGCGGATGATCTTCAGGTTGGGGACATCCGCCAGGTTGCGGATCAGCTTCTCGGTGGCCTGCGGATCGATGTCGTAGACGGCGATTTCCTCGATGCCCAGGTGGTGATGGAAGGCCAGGGCCTGGAACTCGCTCTGTGCGCCGTTGCCGATCAGCGCCATACGTCGCGAATCCGGGCGGGCCAGCGCGCGGGCAGCCATCAGCGAGGTGGCGCAGGTGCGCAGCGCGGTGGCCACGGTCAGCTCAGAGAGCAGCACCGGGTAGCCCGTCTCGACATCGGCCAGCACGCCGAAGGCCATGACGGTGAACAGGCCGCGCTGGGTGTTCTGCGGGTGGCCGTTGACGTACTTGAAGGCATAGCGGGCGGTGTCGGATACCGGCATCAGTTCGATGACGCCGATCTCGGAGTGGTTGGCGACGCGGGCGGATTTGTCGAAGGATTCCCAGCGCACGAAATCCTGGGCAATGGTGTCGGCAAGTTCGCCGATGAAGCGGGCGACACCGATCTGCTGGACCAGTTGGGACATCGTGGGGACGTCGACGAAGCGAGTCATGGTGGGACCTCCGATTGTTGTGATTGGACTTTTCTGTCGGTGTATTCGAACGGCACCGCCCCGCTCCAGCATGCCTCGAACAGCGGGCACAACAACGTCGCAGAGGCCCTGGATCAGGTCTGCACTTCAGGAGAGGGGCCACACGATTCTCCCACCGGGCAAGGGGAAAACCCGGCTGTAATGCAAGGCTTCACCGGCCGATACGGCTGTATTGAAGGGTCACGACAGCCGATTCGGCTGTGCTTGAGGCAGCCGCTGGCGGGGGGATATCAGCGGAGGAAAACGCAGGAGAAAAGCGAGTCCACAGCGCTAGCTGGCGGACTCCTTGATAGTCGTCAGCTCAGGGTGGGCAACCAGCTTGTCGATGTGCAGGCTCTCATCGTTCAGCCAGGTTTCGGTGAGCGCGCGGTAGTGCTCCATGTCGCGGCAGCGCATGCGCACGCTGTAGTCGAAGGTCCCGCTGATCAGCTGGCAGTGCAGCACTTCCGGGCAGGCGATCATGCGTGCCTCGAAGGCCTTCTGCGCGGTGCGGCCACTCTGGTTGGACAACGCGACCAGCACCAGCAGCGACAGGCCCGAGGCGATCTTCTGTTCGTCGATGACGGCGCCATAGCCGCGGATGATGCCGTGCCGCTCCAGCTTGCGGACGCGCTCCTGGCAGGGGCGCGGGGTGAGGTGGACCAGCGCGGACAGCTTGCCGTAGGTGATGCGGCCCTGGTGACGGAGGATGCGGATGATCTCCTCGTCGATGCGGTCCAGGGTGAAGGGCGTACTGTCCTGATCTTTCCTGCTCATGCTGTTTCACGCTGGTTCGTCGGTGTTGGCGGCGTCCCTGCACCGCCCGATCTTTATGGGGCACGCCCCGCCGTCTGTCAAAGCGCGCCGTGCCGTCTGCGACAGCACGGCGCACCCCTTCAGATTTCCCGCGCCAGCTCGCTGCCGTTGCCGCGTCGGCTGAGCACCGCGAGGTACACCAGGCCGATGGCGATCCAGCCTGCGCCCAGCTCCTGCGCCTCGCGGCTCATGCTGAACAGCACGTAGGCGATGATCACCAGGCCAACCAGCGGGAACACCAGGTGGCGCAGCACCTGGCCGCTCTTCTGGCGGATGAAGTAGTGGTTGATCACCGCCAGGTGCAGCAGACAGAAGCCGGTCAGCGCGCCGAAGTTGACCAGCGAGGTGAGCACGTCCGGCGAATCGAGGAAGTAGATACCGATGCCCAGCGACAGCACGCCGACCAGGTACAGGCTGATGTGCGGGGTCTGGTACTTCGGATGCACCTTGGCCAGCACACGCGGCAGCTTGCCGTCGCGGGCCATTGAGTACAGCAGGCGCGAAACGGCGGCTTGCGAGGTGATCGACACAGTCACGCCCCAGGCCAGCGCGGTGGACACCGCCGTCAGCGTGGAGAGCCAGCTGCCGCCGGCCGCTTCGGCGATCTCGTAGAAGGCGGTGTCCGCCGACTTGAAGGTCATGCCCGCAGCCAGGTCAGTGGCCAGCCAGGTCTGCACGATGAAGATAGCGCCCATGACGAACAGCGCGATCAGCGAGGCGCGGCCGATCTGCTTGGCCGGGTCGCCCTTGACCTCTTCGGCGAGGGTGGAGATCGCATCGAAGCCGAGGAACGACAGCACCGCGATGGACACCGCCTTCATCACCAGGCCGAGGTTGAAATGCTCCGGCTGCAGCAGCGGTTCCAGCGTCAGCCGGCCATTGCCCAGGCCGCCTTCCAGCGCGTGGTAACCCACCGCCAGGAAGATCGCCAGCACCGCCAGTTCGGCGATCAGGAACAGCAGGTTGAAGCGCGCCGCCAGGGTGATGCCGCGCAGGTTGATGAGCGTGGCGGACACCAGGAAGATCAGCATGAACACCAGCTTGGGGATCGCCGGGAACAGGTGGTTCAGCGCCAGCGCACTGAACACGTAGAGCAGCGGCGGAATCAGCAGGTAGTCCAGCAGCAGGACCCAGCCGGCGATGAAGCCAACATTGGGGTGGATGCCGCGCTGGGCGTAGGAGTACACGGAGCCGGCGATGGGAAACGCGCGGGACATCGCGCCATAGCTGAGCGCCGTGAAAAGCATCGCCACCATGCCCACCAGGTAGGCCATGGGCACCATGCCGTGGGCGTCGGCATGCACCCAGCCGTAAACGCCGAAGGGAGCGATCGGGATCATGAAGATCATCCCGTAGATCACCAGGTCGCCGAGCGTCAGGCTGCGGCGCAGTTGTTGCTTGTATCCGAACTGTTCGATAGCCACGGGGCACTTCCTCTGGGAACGGCAGCATTCAGGGTTCGGCGCTCATGCGCTGAATTGTTGTTGTTTTCAGAACCTGCCCGGCCGGCCGAACGCACTCGCCAGAAGATGGCTGGCCGGGCTTGGGTCCTCAGAGCCAGGGAGCCAGGCGTACTGCCCAGGCTTCCACCCCTTGCGGGGTCCGCAGTCCGTCATTGCGGATTTCGATCAGCACGGCGTCCACGCCGCGCTCGTCGCCATGCACCGGGACCGTCATGTCCTCCAGCGGGTCGATCACATAGGGCTGGTTGGCGCCGATTTCTTCGCCGCTTTCGCGTAGCCCGGCGACCATGCGCTGGGCATAGGCTTCGGCTTTTGCGTAGAGCACCCCGGCGACCCACGGACGCGGTTCGCCGCGATAGCTCGGGGTGAAGCTGTGTACGCCGACCAGACGGGTCGGCCGGCCGGCCGCCAGGCGCTCGTCGAGCAGCGCGGTGAGTTGCCGGTGGAAGGGTTCGAACAGGCTCGCCACCCTCTCCTGCCGGGCCGCCGCGCTCAGGTTGCGGTTGCCGGGGATCGGGTAGATCTCGCTGTGCTCGGGAATCAGGTCCGGCGCGGACAGCGGGCGGTTGAGGTCGATCAGCAGGCGCGAGTAGTTGGCCACCAGCAGCGTGGCGTCCAGGCGCGCCGACAGCTCGCGGGCCAGGTCCAGCGCGCCGATGTCCCAGGCGATGTGCTCGGCAGCGGCCGCATCGTCGAGGCCCAGCTGTGCCAGTTCCTCGGGGATGTAGCGGCTGGCGTGCTCGCAGACCAGCAGCACCGGGCTCCTGCCCTGCGGATTGACGATCTCGAACGGCGGACGCCGGAAGAGACCGGATTCAGTAGAACTTTGCATAGGATTCACAGAGTTGTTCTTCGCTGAGTTCACGGGTCAGGGCCTGTTCCTGGCGCTTCATGGAGACGTAGGTCTGCAGCAGCGCGGGCGGCAGCTGGGCGCACAGTTCGCTATCGGCGAGCAGCAGGCGCTGGGCCTCCTCCAGCGAACCCGGCAGCGATTTGATCCCCAGCTCCTCGCGCTGGGCGTCGCTGAGACTGTGCGGATCGACATCGGTGACCGCCGACAGCGGCAGTTCCTGCTGCATGCCCAGGCGCCCGGCAATCAGCACGGCGGCCATGGCCAGGTGCGGGCTGGCAGTGGCGTCCATGGGGCGGAATTCCAGGTTGAACTGGCGCGCCTTGGGTTTGCCGCCAATTTCCACCACCGGGCAGATGCGCAGCGCGGCTTCGCGGTTGCGCAGCCCCAGGCAGGCGTAGGCGGCGCTCCAGTGGTGCGGCTTCAGCCGCAGGTAGGACACCGCCGTCGGTGCGGTGAGCGCGCACAGCGCCGGCAGGTGGCGCAGTACTCCAGCGGCCCAGTGTTCGGCGAGCTTCGACAGGTTGGTCGGCGCGGCTTCGTCGTAGAACACCGGGGTGCCGTCCAGGCGCTGCAGGCTCAGGTGCAGGTGCACGCCGTTGGTCACAGCGCCGGGCGCCAGCAGCGGCGTGAAGGTGCTGCGCCAGCCGAACTGGCGGGCGATCTCGCGGGTGACTTCGCGGACGTTCACTGCGCGGTCGGCCGCAGCAACGCCCTGGGTCGGCCGGCAGGTGACTTCGTACTGGTTGCGGCCGTACTCGGGCAGGAACATTTCCGGCTCGGCGCCGATCTGTTCCAGCGCGCTCATCAGCCAGCCGCCGAAGTTGCCGGTTTGCCGCTGGGCTTGCAGGGAGAAAGCGGCGGCGTGTTCGTCCGCCAGGCCCAGCAGGTTGAATTCGTGTTCGAAGGCGGCGGTGACTTGCAGATCGAGCTCCCGGTAGCGGGCGATCTCCTCGCACAGCAGCGTGCGCGGGCACACCGGCCAGGGCGCGCCGGTGGTGGTCACCAGGTCGCCGTGCAGGTAATCCAGCGGCGCGGCCTGGGCGTCCGGGCCGTATTCAAGACGCACCCGGCTGCTCGGGTCGGGCAGCAGGCGCAAGTCGCCGTGACTGCCCCAGGGATTGTCGTCGGCGATGATGTCCTGGGGCGTCAGCGCGCTGTTGGCGGGCACCCAGCCACAACCAGTGACAAGCTGCTCGGCGACTTCCGATTCGGGAAGCGAGCGGCCACGGGTGATGCCGCAGAGGTCGGTGGTGACGAAGCTGGTCAGGCGCATCGGAGCGGGATTGTTATTGTTCTGACTCATGACGTTCTCCCGGCCTCAGGCCAGCGCGGCGATACGGGCCAGCACGCTGTCGGTGTCGGCGATCCAGCAGTAGCCCTTGATCGCTTCCAGGCAGGCCTGGTGGCGTTCGGCGGTGTGGGTGGCGCAGGCGTCCTCGACCAGGGTGACGAGGTAGCCACGGTCGGCGGCGTCGCGCACGGCCATGTCCACGCACTGGTCGGTGACCACGCCGCAGATGATCAGGTGGCGGGTATTCAGGTTGCGCAGCACGTAGTCGATGGCGGTGGAGTTGAAGACTCCCGAGGACGTCTTCGGCAGCACGATCTCGTTCTCGCGCGGCGCCAGGGCGTCGATCACCTGGGCGTCCGGGCTGCCCTTGGGCAGGTGCATGTCGGAGAGCTTGTGGTCCAGCGAGCGGTCACGGCCATCGGCGGTGAGGCTCTCGATGATGGTGTGCAGCACCTCCCCGCCCACCTCGCGCATGGCCGCCAGCAGGCGCTGCTGGTTGGGTATCACGCTCGCCTCGACACGGTCGTAGAAGTAGCGGTGCGTCGCTGGATCGACATGAGCATCGCGGCCGGGGATGACCCAGGCGTTCTGCATGTCGACGAACAGGATGGCGGTCTGGCCGCGAGTGAACGGAAGGTCACGGGGCGATTGGTGGGGCAAGCTGAACACGGTCATTCCTCGAGGATGTGGCTGCCGAAGGCAGCTCTCAGGTGGTCGATGCCTTCCAGGCGTTCGTCGAGCTGGCCGTCCATGCGCGCTACCAGGCTGGCGATCAGCGCCTCGACCTGGGCCATGGTCGGCACCAGGGTGTCGAAGGGCGATGGGGATTCCACCGGGGCACTGATGATCAGGTCGGCGAACTCGCGCAGCGGCGAGTCATAGATATCGGTGAACAGCACCACGCGGGCGCCACGGGCCTTGGCCGCACGGGTCACGCCCAGCGCCTGGGCCTGGTAGCGGCGGTAGTCGAACACCACCACCAGGGTCTGGCGGTCGATGTCGCCCAACTGGTCGGGCAGTGCGGCGCCGTCGTCCAGCAACAGGCAACCGCTGCGCAGCATGCGCAGGTGCGCCACCAGATAGCCGGCGAGGAAGCGGCTGAAGCGACCGCCGTGGCAGAGCACGCGCAGCCTGGGGTCGAGCAGCCAGTCGCCGAGCAGGCGCACGTCGTCGGCCTGGGTCAGCGCCAGGGTGCGCTGGATGCCTTCGCTGGCGTCGCTCAGGTAATTGGACCAGACGTCGTCGCGGCTCATGCCCTCGCGGCGCCCGGCAAGCAGGGTGCGCGGCGAGCGCAGGCGGTCATCCACCTCGGCCATCAGCGCGTTCTGGAAGTCGCTGTAGCCACTGAAGCCAAGCTTCTTCACCAGGCGCAGGATGCTGGGGTCGCTGACCCCGGCCTGGCGCGCGAGGCGCGACATCGGCCCGAGGCCGGCGCGCGGGTAGTCGTCGAGCAAGGCGCGCAGGACCTTGCGTTCGGCCTTGGTGAGTTCGACTTCCGGGGAATTCAGGCGATCTTTGAGTGTGAGCATGGAGGCGCCTCTTGTTATGGCGTAATTTGTATAATGCGCTTCAGAAACTTTCAATACGTATTTTTTGTAGTATTCACTACAAATCACCGACGCACTCTTCCGCTCCGCGACACAGAGCCCTGGAGGCTGTTGCCCGGGGAGGGAACCGGCTTGCCCTGTGCGCGTCGAACACCTCTCAACGCAACAAGGACCCGCCTCGATGAACGAACTGGAAAAAGCTGCCGCCGGGCTGCTCTACGACGCCAACCACGACCCGCAGGTACTGCGCCAGCGCGCCGAGGCCAAGGCGAAGCTCTTCGAGTTCAACCACAGCCACCCGGATGACGGCGAGCGCCGCGAGGCAATTCTCCGCGAGCTGTTCGCGCGCATCGGCGAAGGCTTCGTGATCGAAGGCCCGCTGCATTGCGACTACGGCTTCAACATCGAGATCGGCGAGCGCTTCTACGCCAACGTCAACCTGGTGATCCTCGATGGCGCCAGGGTCACAATCGGCGACAACGTGTTCATCGCGCCCAACGTCGGCATCTACACGGCGGGCCACCCGCTGGACGCCGAGCGGCGCAACCAGGGGTTGGAGTACGCGCACCCGGTGAGCATCGGCGACAACGTATGGATCGGCGCCGGGGTGAACATCCTCCCCGGCGTGAGCATCGGCGCGAACAGCGTGATCGGCGCCGGCGCCGTGGTGGTGCGTGACATCCCCGAAGGCGTACTGGCGGCCGGGAACCCGGCGCGAGTCACCCGGCCGATCAGCGAGGCGGACCGCCAGCGCTACCGCTGACGGCCGTACCACGTTGACTCAGGCGTCGTCGAGGCGCTCGACCCAGCGCTCGGCGGCGTCATGGGACGCCTGGAAGGCTTCCTCGTGGGACTCCCACGGGCCGACCACCACATCCAGCGGCGACACGCCGGCCGGCATCTTGGCCAGCGACAGCAGCACCTCGCCGACCTTCCCCGGGGCGATGTAACGCGGCGACATCAACACGGCGACGCCCGTGGACGTCAGGTATTCACTGGGCGCCATGAATTCCGGCTCGACTGACTGCTGCATGCGCTTCTCCCCCTGGCCGCGGATGGCCCGTTCTGCTCTGGATGGCGGCGACGAGGCGCACAACGCGCACTCTTCCTGATTCCTGACCCGGCCGAACGAACCACAGTTCCGGCAACCACCGCCGTCCCGTCGGCTAACGGACAAACGGCCGTTTCAGGCCGGCACCGGCTCATGCGCCGGCATCGGCCGCTTGAGCAGCGTGCCCACCAGCACGGCGAACACCAGCGCCGCGACACCCGCCGCCAGCAATACACCCTCGAAACCGCCGATGAAGGCCTGGCGCACTGCGGGCGCCAGCGCATCACGCAGTGTCGGATCGACCAGCGACAGCGCCGCCGTGAAGTCACCCGCCGCCGCGCGGGTCGCCATCTCGGCAGCCTTGTCCAGTTGCGCAGGGGCAAGCTTTGCCAGTGCGTCGCGCAGCAACTGGGCGCTGCGTGCGGCCAGGACGCCGCCGAGAATGCCGATGGCCAGCACGATGGCGGCGAAGCGCGTGGTGGTGCTCAACCCCGAGGCCATGCCGGTGCGCTCGCGGGGCACGCAGGCCATGATGTTCTTCTGCGTGTCGCCGTTGAGCAGCCCGGCGCCGGCACCCAGCACCAGGCTGGCGAGGGCGAAGGCCAGGTAGCCGCGCTGCCCGGCCGCCAGCGCGCACAGCAGGTTGCCCGCGCCGACCAGCACCAGGCCGAAGGCAAAAATCTGCGCCGGGCTGAAGCGTCCACTCAGGCGCATACCCACCCTTGGCGCCAGCAGCATCGCCACGGCGAACGGCAGCATCCCCGCGCCCGCCGCCACCGCCGACAGCTGCAGTCCGTTCTGCAGGTACAGCGGTAGCAGAGTCATCATCACCTGGGCACAGGCGGCGTAGGCGAACATGCCGAGCAAGGCGCCGATGAAGCGGCCGCTGCGCATCAGCCGCAGGTCGATCATCGGCCGCGCCTGGCTGCGCTCCACCAGCACGAACAGGCCCAGCAGGCCGGCGCTGACCAGCAACCGCGCGAGGGTCGGCGGGCTGTCCCAGCCGACGCGGTTGCCATCGATCAGCGCCCATATCAGGTAGCCCAGGCCGCCAGCGAAGGTCAGGCTGCCCAGCGGGTCGAGGCGCGCGGCAGCGCTGTCGCGGGACTCCTCGATGCTGCGCAGCGCCATCGCCCCCAGCAGCACCACCAGCGGCAGATTGAGGTAGAAGATCCAGCGCCAGCCCAGGGTGGCGGATATCACCCCGCCCAGCAGCGGCGCGAAGGTGATGGTGGCGCCCATGCACGCGCCCCAGAAGGCCCAGGCGCGCAGGCGCTCCTCGGGTTCGTGGAAGCGATGGCCGATGGCGGCCAGCGCCGAGGTCAGCAACAGCGCGGCACCGACTCCCTTGGCGGCGCGGGCGATATCCAGGAACAGCAGGCTCGGCGCCGCACCGCAGGCCAGCGAGGCTGCGCCGAACAGCACCAGCCCGAGCAGCAGCATGCGCCGCCGGCCGAAACGGTCGGCCAGGCTGCCGGCGGGCAGCAGGCAGGCGGCGAAGGCCAGCAGGTAGGCGCTGACCACCCACTCGATATCGGCGAAGGAGCCGGACAGATCGCGGGCGATGCTCGGCAGCGAAACCGCGACGATGTTGGTGTCGAGGATGATCAGCGCGCACACCGCCGAAGCGGTCAGCAGGGTGAAACGGGCGGAGGGTCGTGGGCGAATCACAGGGTCGGACATGGCAAGGCTTCCCGCGCTGGCCGGCGCGCCGGGTTTTGCCCTCGTCGCGCCAGCCTTGTAGTGTTGCCTCCACGGTAACGCCCGCGTGCGCCGGGCTTGTTAGCCACGGCGGCCTTCGTCATTAGCCTGCGACTAACGAACATGGAAATCCGTCATTTCCGCTACTTCCTCAGCGTCGCCCACCACGGCCACTTCACCCGCGCGGCCGAACAGCTGGGCATCGCCCCGCCAACCCTGAGCCGGCAGATCCAGGACATGGAAAAGGAGCTGGGCGTGCTGCTGTTCCAGCGTAGCCAGCGCGAGGTGCGCCTGACCGCCGCTGGCGAAGCCCTGCTGGCGGAAGCCGGACTCGCGGTACGCCAGTTCGACGCCGCGCAACTGGGCGCGCAGCGCGCCGGCCGGGGCGAAACCGGGCATCTGCGCCTGGGCTACGTGGCCTCGGCGGCTTACTCCGGTGTGCTGCAGCAGCATGTCGAGGAATTCACCCGAGCCCTACCGGCGGTGGACCTGGACATCAGCGAAGCGCCCATGGCGCAACTGCCGGCGCAGGTACGCGACGGTACGCTCGACCTCGCCTACGTGCGCTCGCCGATGAGCCTGCCGGAGGAGCTGGAAGCCATCGCCCTGCAGGAGGAAGGCTTCGTCCTCGCCCTGCCCGCTTCCTCGCGCCTCAACGAGCTGCCGGAGATTCGCGCCGCGCGCTTGAGTGGTGAAACCTTCATCCTTCCGGAGCAGATCTCCGGCACGCTGGAAGTGGCCAGCGCCGGCGGCTTTGCCCCGCGCCTGGGGCAGCAGCCGGGCAGCCTGGTCGCGGTGATCGCGCTGGTGTCCCTCGGCCGCGGCGTCGCCATCGTCCCCGAGTCCGTGGTGCGCCGGGTGCAATTGCCGCAGGTGAACTACCGTCCGCTCGCCGACTGCGCGCCGCGCTCGTGGCTGTCACTGCTGCACCGGCGCTTCGAGAAATCACCGCTGGTGCGGCGCTATATCGAACAGGTCCGGGCTCAGTCCGCCGACCACACCGCGAGCTCGTAGCCGTCCGGGTCGATGAAATGGAAGCGCCGGCCGCCGGGGAAGGCGAAGGTCGCGCGGCTGATGGTGGCGCCAGCCGCCTCCAGGCGGGCCTGGGTCTGTGCCAGGTCATCGGCGTAGAGGATCACCAGCGGACCGCCGGGGCGCACCGGTTCGCCGGTGGTGAAACCGCCGGTGAGGCGACCGTCGCTGAATTCGCTGTAGGTGGGACCGTAGTCGGTGAAGCTCCAGCCAAAGGCGCTACCGTAGAAGGCCTTGCTGCGCGCGATGTCGCTGACGTTGAACTCGATGTTGTCGATCTGACGGTCGTTCCCGCGGATACCCATAGTCGCCTCCTGGCAAGTCCTGTCGGCCTGATCCTACGGCAAATCCCCGCGAGCAAAGCGCACCGCGCCGGTCGGCCGCAGGCTGATTGGCCATTTTACGCCGATTGACGAATAATCATCGCGACTCAGCCAGATTCGCCACCATGCTCAACATCCCCCTCGCCAGCGTCGACGACGTCGACCGCGCTGTGCTCGCCATCGGCACCGATTATCCGCTCGGCACGCTGCTCAAGCCCCACGCCCACCGCCGGGCGCAGTTCCTCTATGGCATGAGCGGGCTGATGGAGGTGGAGACCGAGGACGGCGCCTGGGTGATCCCGCCCTACAGCGGCGTGTGGATTCCCGCCGGCAAGCAGCACCGTGTGCTGATGCGCGGGGTCAGCACACGCAGTCTGTACATCGACCCGCAGGTGCCGGTGCGCGACACCCTGCTGTGCCAGGCGCTGACCGTCTCGCCGCTGCTGCATCACCTGCTGCTGGCCAGCGTCGAGGTGCCGGCGCTGCACGACGAGCGCGGCCGCGACGGCGACCTGATCCGCCTGCTGCTCCACGAGCTGCGCCAGGCGCCGAGCCTGCCGCTGTTTGCCCCCCTGCCGGCGCACCCGCGCCTGCTGGAGCTGTGCCGGGAGTTCCTGCGCGCACCGGCCATCGACGTCACCGCGGAGCGCTGGGCCGGCGAGCTGCATTGCAGCACGCGCACCTTCAGTCGGCTGTTCCGCCAGCAGACCGGCCTCTCCTTCGGCGCCTGGCGCCAGCAGGCCTGCCTGCTCGCCGCCGTCACCCGGCTGGCGGCGGGCAACCCGGTCACCCGCGTGGCGCTGGAGCTGGGCTACGACAGCCCGAGCGCCTTCTCCAGCATGTTCCGCCGCAGCCTGGGCGTGGCACCCAGCAGCTACCAGGCCTCGGCGGACAGCACTGCGGTGACCGCCTAGCACCGCTGGCGCAATCGGACTGAACCCTCGCCGGCCCTCTCCTTCGATATGCACATGTCGCATCCGTCGAACCACCGCTGTCGAAGGAGCCTCCATGCACAACCTGGAAACCCCGACCCTCAAGCTGGGACTGTTCAAACCCTCGGGCAGCTTCGGCCAGGCGCTGATAGCAGGCGCCCTGCAACGCCAGCACGAGGTGACCGTGCTGCTCGACGACCTCAACCGCCTGCGTGCGCGCCCCGGCCTGCGCTGCAAGCTGGGCAGCCTGGACTCGTCCATCGTGGTCAGCCAGGCCGTTTCGGGGTTGGATGTAGTCTTCGCCTTCCTCGCCGACCAGCCAGCGCAAGAGCTGCCGCCGCAGTGCGGCGCGCTGATCGAGGGTGCGTTGCGCGCGGAAGTCCCGCGCCTGCTGCTGGTGGGCCATTGGGGCTGGCTGGTGGAACCTGCCGATGCCGAACAGGAACAACTCGGCGCCGGCCTCGCCCGCAGCCTCGAAGTGAGCGGCCTGGACTGGACACTGGTGGAAGCACCGCCAATGCCCGAGGGCCTGCGCATCGACGACTTCAGCCGCGCCGGAAGCGCCTCCGCCGAGGACTCCGCCCTGGCGCTGTCTTACGCCGAGGCGTTGCTGGACGAGATGCAGCTGAGCCTGCACAGCGGCCAGTGCCTGCGTCTGCGCAGCGGTGAGGAGTAGCCGCCATGTCCGGCCCCGATGCACTCAGCCAGTTTCTCGGCACCCTGCTACTGGCGCTGGCCTTCAGCGCCTTCATCCTCTTCGTGCGCGGCTATCGCCCGGCCGGCGTCAGCGGTATCTGGTATGACCTGGTGCTGGTGTTCGTCGGCCTCTGGCTCGGGTTATGGCCGGAGCTGGGCAATTACCTGCGGAGCATGAGCATCGACAGCGCCATCGGCCTGCTGGCGGAGCTGCTTGCCACGCTGCTGGGCGCAATGCTGGGGGCGGGAGTGGCGTATGGATTGCGCCGGATCATGCGCGAAAGCCGCAGCGACAGCCGGCCGGGGGTATGAGTGAAAGCGGTGCGACGGCGGACGATGGCCTGGACCACCGTCCGTCGCGCCCTCGAGCCTCAGGGGTGATCCACGACCTGAGTGACTGCATGGGGGTAATAGGCCACCTTCAGCGTATGCGGCTGGCCCATCAGCTGGCCATCGCCGTACCAGGTGATGTTGTCCTGGCGCAGGGTCATGCCGTCGCTGGTGTATTCGTATTCACCGCCGTTGGAGGTGCTGAAGGCGAAGCGCTCGCTGTCCATCTGCTTCAGGTCGAAGCGGGTGCCAGCCGGCGGCATCTGCTCCTTCACGCGCTTGAGGTAGGCCGGCGCCAGTTCGGAGAACAGCTCGCGGGTGCGTGACTGGTACTGGGCATCGGTGAGACCGGGAGTCTGCTGCAGTTTCTCGGCGATCAGGGTGAAGTACTCGGCGTCGGTGCGGGCCAGGGCCATGCGCACGGCCATGACTTCGCCCAGGCGGGCCTGGTCGACCTGCAGCTTGCCGTCGGCGCCTTTGCGCGGAGCAATGAACTCGTTGCCGTCCACCTGGATCATCGGCGCGGTCGCCAGGTAGGCGGCACAGGCGATCTGCTGGCCGGCATGATTGCCGTTCACCAGCAGCGCTGTGACGCCGCCCTTCTCTTTCAGGTGCTGCGCGCTTTCGCCACTGGCCGCAACGAAGCGGTCCACATCCGCCTGGGTGGATTCACCTCGGGCCAGGCCGCAGATCTGCTGCATCACGGCGGGGTTGCGCTTGCCGTCCACCAGCGGGCTCATGCTGAACACCGCGTTGCGGATGATCGGCAGCGCCGGGTAGTCCAGCGTGCCCAGGTGTTGCTGGGCGGTGGCTTTGGCATCGCTGGCGGGAGTCTGGTCGGAGCCTTTGCAGCCGGCCAGCAGGCAGACGGGGATCAGCATCGCGGTCAGCCATTTGCTCTGGATGTTCATGGCGTGTTCCTCACTCTTGGGCTTGCGCCGCAACGGCGCTGGATTCGATGACGACCCGGCGGTCGGCCGCCAGGCAGTTGATCAGTTGGGCGCGCGGCAGGTCCGGGCAATCGGCTACCGGCTCAGCGGCCCCGGCACCGCGTACGTGCATCGAGGCGAACGGCACGCCAGCGGCGGCCAGGTAGTCGTGCACCGCTTCGGCACGGCGCCGCGACAGCTCGAGGTTGTAGGCCGGCGAGCCAAGACGGTCGGTGTGCCCGGTGATGCTGATCTGCGATGGCTGCTGCGCCTTCAGTTGTTCGGCCAGGCGCGCCAGGCTGGCGCGGCCGGCCGGGCTGAGTTCAGCGCTGTTGAAGGCGAAGGTCGCGTCACCGCCGAGGGTGACGCGCTGCGAAGCAGCCGGTGCCGTCACGGGTGATTGAGCCGGGGCCGGTCGGGCCTGCTCCAGGCAGTCGGCCGGCGAGAACAGGAAGGTCTGCGCGTGCATGTCCTTGTCGAACAGCACCTTGTACTGGCAGATCAGGTCCTGCTGGCCCGGACGGCGGAAGCGCAGGACGTAGTCCCATTCATGCACGCCGAACAGACCTTCCTGGAAGTGCGGGGTGCCGAGCAGTTCGTAGAGCTGGGCCTTGCCCATGCCCGGCTGCACCTTGCCGAGGTTTTCCAGGTTCACGTAGCTGCCCTGCGGGCGGTAGGAGTCGCTGATCGCGGGGAATTGCGGATCGGCACTGTGCCCCTGGGCATCGACCACGCTGTGGCTGCCGCAGGCCGCCAGCAGCAGTCCGCTGCAGGCCAGGGCCAGGGTGCACAGGTTGCGGATGGTGAAAGTGTTCATCTTGACCTCCTTCGCGCAGCCCGGTCGGAGCCGGGCCGCGACGCAATGACTTACCACTGGTAACCGAGACCGACTGCGACGCCGGCTTCACCCTGGCTGCTGGTACTGCCCTGCAGCTTGGTGACCCACTTGCCGTTGTCGGAGATACGCGAGACGCCAATCGCCAGCGCACCCTGGCCGCGGTAGTTGCCCAGCCCGACGGTGGCCATGCTGGCTCCGGCCGAGTGCGGCTGCGGCAGGGTCGCCATGGCCATGGCCCCGGCGATACCGGCGCTGAGGATGTCGTCCTGTTTCTTCAGGTCGTGGCGCAGCGCGTTGTAGCGGGAGTCGGTGTAGTCGTAGAACTGGTTGGAGATGTCACCCATGCTCTGCTGCAGCTGGCTGACGTTCACCGCATCGGTCGGCGCGGTGCCGGCGGCAAGGTTGGTGATCTGCCGCTCGTTGCCGGCGCTGCCCACCGAGACGCTGTTGGCGCGGTCGGCCACCGAGTTGGCGCCCAGCGCCACCGAGTTCTGCGCCTGGGCGCTGGAGCCGTTGCCCAGCGCCGTGGCATTGCTGCCGCTGGCCCGCGCACGGGTGCCGATGGCCGCGCTGTTGTTGCCGGAGGCCTCCGCTCCCGCGCCGCCGGCCACCGCATCGGTGCCGGTGGGGCGCGGCTTGGGCAGGCTGCTGCTGTTGTTCACCTGGAACATGCCATCGGTGCCGTTCTGCAGCTGGGTGATGTCGGTCTTCGCCTGGGTGACGCGGTTGTCGACGTTGTTGATGGTGCTGTTGACCGTGTCGCCGTGGTCGCGCAACTGCGAGACGTTGACCGCATCGGTGTCGGCCTCGCCGGCCTTGACGTTGGTGATCTGCCGTTCGTTGCCGGCGCTGCCCACCGAGACGCTGTTATCGCGATCGGCCACCGAGTCGGCGCCCAGGGCCACGCTGTTGGTGGCTTCGGCACTGGCGCCGGCGCCGATGGCCGAACTGCGTTCACCCGTGGCGGAAGCGCCTTCGCCCATCGCTACCGAGGAGCTGCCACTGGCGCTGGAGCCGGTCCCGACCGCCGTGGCGCCTTCGCCGCTGGCAACGGCGTTGCTGCCGATGGCGCTGGCGTTGCTGGCGCTGGCATTGGCGCCATCCCCCATGGCCAGGGAGGAAGTCCCGGAAGCCTGGGCGGCCGGGCCGACGGCGATGGAATCGGCGCCGCTGGCGATGGAGTCGGGTTTCTGCGAATTGGCGTGGAAGTACCTGATGCCGCCCAGGGTGATGTTGCTGATCTGGGTGGTCACTTCGTACAGCTGCGAACCGTTCACCGCGTCGGTGGAAGTGGCGTCGATATTGCCGGCGGCGACGTTGGTGATCTTGCTCGGCCCGCGCCCGCCGTGGTTGGCGCTGAAGGCCCCGTTGCCGCCATTGGCGGTCGGGTCCCAGAGCAGCGCATCCTGGCTCAGTTGGTCGGTGCGGTCGGAGACACCCTTGAGTTGCGAGACGTTCACCGCGTCGGTCTCATCCGCGCCTGCCGCGACACCCGTGACACGGCGGTTGCCGACATTGACTTCACCTGTCGCACTGCCGCCCACCAGATACGCCTGATGTCCCAGGGTGCTGCCATCGGCGACGGAACCTGCGCCCAGCGCCACGCTGCCGTCATGGCTGGACACCGCGCCCATGCCAATGGCGACGGAGTCCTGGCCGAGCGCCGCAGAATCAGTGCCGGTGGAGTTGGCGTGGAAGTACTTGGTGCCCGTGTTGTAGATATTCTCGACGTGGTCGCCCAGGTTGGAGACATCTCCTTCCACGTTGGTGACGCGGCCACCCAGGTTCGTCACCTGAGTGTTGGTCGCGGACAACTGCGAACCGTTCACTGCATCGGTGGAGTTGTCGTTGATATCGCCGGCCGCGACGTTGGTGATCTTGTTCGGCCCGTTGCCGTGGTGGGTGGCGCTGAAGCTGTTGCTGCTCCAATCCCAGAGCAGCGCATCCTGGCTCAGTTGCTCGGCGCGCTCGGCTCGTTCGGAAACACCCCGCAGTTGCGAGACGTTCACCGCATCGGTGTCCTCGGCGCCGCCGGCGAGGTTGGTGATACGGCGCTCGGCGTTAGGAGAGCCCACCGAGACCTCGCCGCTTGCCCGGCCCCTGGCCGGTTGGCCGCCACCCATGAAGGCCTCCTGGCCCAGATTGGCGCCGGTGCTGCTGCCCGCCCCCAGCGCCACACTGTTGGCGGTGCTGGCGGTGGCATTTTGTCCCAGAGCCAGGGAGCCTTCAGCGGTGGCCCGTGCCTGGTAGCCCACCGCCGTGGAACCCGGGTGGGTGGCATAGGCGTCGTCGACCGGCAGGCCATTGTCATTGGTGCGAACATAGCGGATGCCGCGTCCGTTATCGGCAACGTTGGCGTCGCTGTCGTTGCCGAAGACATTGTTCACCCGGTTGTCGACCTGAGTGACGCGGTTATCGACGTTGGTGACACTCTCGTTGGTCTCGTTGAGCTGCGACATGTTCACCGCGTCGCTGTCATCCGCACCACGGGCGACGTTGGTGATCTTCGTGCCACCGGTCCTGGTCACCGAGTTGTAGGTATCGCCCTGCATCACCACCTTGTTGTAGTTGATGGTGCCGGTGACCGGGTTGCGCTCGTACTTGACCGCGCCGGCGTCGCCGTCGGCCACCTGGTCGCCCAGGGCTTTCAGCTGGCTGACGTTGACGCCGTCGGTATCCTGCGCGCCAGCGGCAAGATTGGTCAGGCGCCGGACGATGGGAGTGTTGGTGGTGTCGCCAGCACGACCGATGGAGAACTCGCTATCGGCAACACTGCCGGCAACGCTGGTGGCGCCAGCCGGAACGTAGGCAGTTTCCGTGCGTATGCTTCTGCCGGCAGTGCTGGTGCTGTTGGCGCCCAGCACGATGCTGTTCAGCCCGTTGGCTTGCGCACCATTGCCGATGGCCACCGAGTTGGAGCGACTGGCTGAGCTCGCGTTGCCCAGGGCAATTGCGTTACTGGCATCCACCGCAACACTGCTGCCGTTGCCCAGCGCCATGCCGTTGCTGGCACGGTCACCGACCATTGCCTTTGTACCCAAAGCCACCGTGTTGCTCGCGCCGACTCCGATCTGACTGCTACTCCCCAGGGCCAGGCCATTGCTGGAGTTGGTACCGACCACGGCAGAGCTGCCCAGCGCTACGGAATTGGTCGCGCCGGTCACGGCGGATGTGCCCAGAGCCAGCGAGTTGTTGGCATTGGCAGTCGCGCCCTTGCCAAGGGCTGCAGCGTTCTGGGCACCGTCGGCGATCAGGCTGCCGCTGCCCAGCGCGAGGCTGTCGGTGGCGCTCTGGCCGACCTTCGCAGCGCTGCCCATCGCAACGGAGCCCGCTGCACCCGCCACCGAACTTTCGCCCAGCGCCGTGGACCGGGAAGCTTGAGCATTGGCTCCGAAGCCCAGCGCTGTCGCTTTGTTGGCGTTCGCGGCAACCTGGCTGTTGTTGCCCAGCGCCATGCTGTCGGTGGCGCCGTGATTGACGGTCGCGCCATTGCCCAGCGTGAGCGCGTCGTTGGAAAGGGTCTGCGCGCCGTTGCCGATGGCGATGCCCTTGCTGCCCTGCACCAGGGCGTTGTTGCCCACGGCCAGACCCTGGCTCGACTCGCTGCCGACCTTCGCCCCTGTCCCGAAGGCGCTGGCATACTGGCTCAGGCTCTGGGCGTTGTTGCCGATGGCGATGGCATCGGCGCCAGTGGCGCTGGTGCCATTGGCATCATTGACGTTGCCGATGGCCATGGAATTGCTGCCATCGATCTTGTTGTTCAGACCGATTCGACCGCCGTTGACGAAGAGCTCGTTGCCCAGGGTCAGCGAGTTGCTGCCATCCGCCTGGGAGCCGGTTCCATAGAACAGCACCCGGCCAGTCTGGGTCGATTTGTCATTGGAAAGACAGTTTTCGTTCCCGCTGTCGGGGCCGTCATACTTCCAGCCCGTGCTACCAGTGGCACCGGTGTCATGCACGAAGATGCAACCTGGATCGGTGCTGTCGTTGACGTACAGACCGGGGTTACCTGCCACCGCACCGGCCATCCCGCTGACGGCAAGGCCGACGCTCAACGCCAGCAGAGACAGGGCCTGCATTAACGGACGCCCCGCGCCGGCACCGAGATGACCACTCTTGCCGACGCGACTGGTCAGCTCCGAGGCAACACACCAGGCAGCGCGACTGCGCGACCACACCAGACGATAAATCCTGTTCATGAGAAGCTCCTTCCAGGGGCGCTGCCCCCGGATTTCTGCGAAGGGAAATCAGCGGGAGGACAGCTGCAGGGCGCGGCTGGACTGGATCAGTTGCGGGCGTTCCATGGCCGTCGGGCGCGACTGCTGCAGCGCGCGCTCGTAAAGGCGCAGTGCCCCGGCGTGGTCCTGGCGGACGTAGTCGAGGTAGCCACCGGCGAACAATCCGGCCTCGGTGCGCAGGTCACGCTTGACCGCGTCGGGGGCCTGCAGGCCATCGATCTGGGCGAACACCGCGGAGCTGTCGGACTTGCCCTGGAACAGCGCGAGCATGGCGCGCTGGTGCTCGTCGACCGGTTTGATGGCACGGGCGAGTTTCTCCACACGCGCCTTGGTGACGGCCGGCTTGACTCCGGCATCGCTGGCCTGGCGGGCGGTTACCCAGAGGTTCCAGAGGCCGGCGTAGGCCTGTACCTGCGGATTGGGGGAGGTCTTCTGCAGCTCTGCGAAGGCTTTGCCGGCCTGCTCGAAGCGGCCCAGCGCGGCCAGGTTCACTGCCGACGGCAAGGCGATCACCGCCGCCTGGTCGCTGCCCTTGAGGGCGTCGTAGAACTGCCGGGCGCGCATGTGGCGGCCGCCGGCATCCTCGATGAAGGCCTGCTCGGCCAGGGCGCGGCTGCCGCCCTGCCCTTGCGCGCCGGCTTCGCGCAGCAGCGCCTGGGCCGAAGCGAGGTCACCTTCGAGCAGTTGCTGGTGGGCCAGCAGCACCAGGGGTTGTGCGACGGTTTGCGCGGGCGCCTGCGGCACCGGTTGCGCCGGGCCGGCCAGGGCCGACCCCGTGGCGACCAGCAATGCCAGGGCGATGGTGGAAAGCTTGCCGGAGCGACTGCGATCGGCGGTTTTCGAGAGAGGGTTCATGGCGGCAACTCCTGTAAATGTTCGAGTTGCCGTCATGCTAGGAATGGCGCGTGCGGAGCGAACTAGGAGTCCTCCCCGCCCCGGCATCAGAGTTGTTCCGCAATCAGCTGGCCGCCAGGCGCAGCTCCAGTTCCAGATCGATGGCCAGGTGCTCCGCGCTGCGCTGGATGCCCATGCGCGCATTCAGCCGCTGCGCCAGGCGCAGGACGTACTGCTGGAGGATGATGCTGTTGCCTCCGCCCACACCACTCAGCTCCAGGCGCACCAGCAGTTGCCCCTGCTGCACCGCCCGGGCCGCAAGCATCACACCCCGTGGCGCGACAAGCAGCTCCAGCGCGCCGTTCAACCAATGGGAAAACAGCTCTGCATCCAGCCAGCTGCGCAGCCGTTCGCTGCACTGGTTGTCGAAACGGCAGGCCGGGTACTGAGCCAGGCCGCGCTCGATGAGGTCCCCCAGGTCACAAGGCGTCAGCGACGGCGCGGGGTGATCCTCTTTCGGGTTGCTGGTGCTCTTGAGCCGACGCAGCGCTTCGACGACTCCGTCCAGGCCCGGTGTTGCCGGGTGCAGTTCGAGCCCGTCCAGGCGGGAGTGCAGCTCGTCCAGCGCCGCCGTGCTGATCTCGCGGAGCCGGTGCAGCCCGGCTTCGGCGGCCAGGGCGCGGTCGCGCCATTCGAGCAGCTCGTCCTCGCTGTCGGTAATGTCCTGCAAGCCACCCAGCACGCCGCTCGGCTGGCCGCTGGAGTCGCGGCAGGGCACCATCCAGTTGTGCAGCACGCGATGCCTGCCATGCAGCTCGGCGCGCAGGGTGAAGGTCACCGGAACGCCCTTCTCTATCACGGTCTGGAAGCGGCCCGGCAGGGACTCGCGATGCTGTGCCGGCAGCCAGGTGCTGCCGGCCAGCGTGGCGCCCAGCGCTTCGTCCGCGCTGACCTGGTGGAAGTCGAGGAAGCGCTGGTTGCAGAACAGCAGGCGGCTGTCGACACCCCGCACGAACATCGGATTGGGCGCGGCATCGACCAGTTCGCGCAAAAGGCCGATCTCGGCGGGCAGCGCTTCGGCCACCGCCGCACCCGACGGATAATCCGCTACCAGGCCTGCACGACGGGCGATTTCGGCCAGCTCGACGTTGGAGCCAACGCGCAGCTTCTCCAGCAGGTGCGCCTTGTAGGTGCTGACCGTCTTGAAGCTGATGCGCAGCTGCTCGGCGATGCGCACGTTCGACTGCCCCTCGGCGATCAGTTGCAGTACCGACAATTCGCGCGGTGTCAGGCTGCCCAGCACATCTCCGGGGCCCGACTGCATGTGCTCGCGGGCGAAGTGACCGCGGCCGGCGAGCACATCGACGATGGCCTTGCGCAGCAGGGCGGTGTCTTCATGCTTGCTGACGAAGCCACTGGCGCCGGCCTGGAAGCACAGCGGGGCGAAATGCGCCGGGTTCTGCCGGCTGTAGACCAGCACCTTCTGCCGGGCATCGCGAGCGCGCAGGCGCCGCAGCAGGTCGAGCCCGCCTGCCCCCGGCAGGTTCAGTTCGAGGATCACCAGGTCCGGGCGGGCTTCACGCGCCAGGCTCAGGGCACTGGGCACATCGATCGCCTCCGCCGCCACCTCGTGGCCCATTTCTTCCAGCAACGTGCGCAAGGCATCGCGCACTATCGGTGTCGCATCCGCGAGCAAAACCCTGGCCATAGCTACCCTGCCCCGAGCCGGTTTCCGTCCGCAACAGCATAGGCACCGCCGACCATCCACGCAGCGCCTTTATCGAGAAGATCAGCCCCCCGCCATGTCCAGCGCCGTCGCCTGCTCGTCGACCAGTTGGCGGAACAGCTCCAGCGAGCGAGAGCGCGAATCGCTGCGCCAGATCAGCCAGGTGTTCAGCCGGGCGAAGTCGCCGCTCATGGGCCAGGCGCTGACCGAGGCGCTGCCGGGCATATTGCTCAGCATGCTGCGCGGCATCACCGCCAGGCCGCCGCCGGCGCTCACGCAGGCGAGCATGCTGTGGTAGGACTCCAGCTCGCGGATGGCGCCGGGGGCCGCGCCGTCAGCGGCGAACCAGCGTTCGAAGTGATGGCGGTAGGAGCAGTTGTCGCGGAACACGTAGATCATCTCGCCGTCGGCATCCTGGCCGCGCTGGATCGGCGTGTGGTGTGACGGCGCGACCACCAGCATGTCCTCGTCGAACACCGGCACGCCCTCCAGTGCCGGGTGCTTGATCGGCCCGTCGACGAAGGCGGCGATCAGCTCGCCGGCGATCACCCCGTCGATCATGTCGCCCGACGGGCCGGTGGAGAGGTCCAGCTCCACCTTCGGGTACTGCTGGTGGTAGCGCGCCAGCAGGCGCGGGATGCGCACCGCCGCCGTGCTCTCCAGCGAGCCGATGGGGAAGCGCCCCGTGGGCTCCTTGCCCGACACCACCACCCGCGCCTCTTCCACCAGGCCGAGGATGCGCGTGGCGTAGACGAGGAAGTCGTGCCCGGCCAGGGACAGGCGCAGGCGGTTGTTCTCGCGGATGAACAGGTCGGCGCCCAGGTCCGCTTCCAGCTGCTTGATCCGCGTGGTCAGGTTGGACGGCACGCGGTGCATGGCCTGGGCGGCGGCGGCGATGCTCTTGTGGGCCGCCACGGCACAGAAGATTTCCAGCTGGACGAGGTCCATTTCATTCTCCAAACGAGAGCGTAATCGTCATTATTATTCAGTTTTCATAAGTATGATTCAACGCGACACTGGCTCCACTTCCTGCAACCCACCCTCCAGGAGCGAGCCATGAGCATCTCCCCGCAGACCCACGCGATCTCCCGCAATCCCGCCACCGGCGAGGTGATCGACAGCTACGCCTTCGAATCCGCACAGGCGCTGGAGCAGTCCCTGGCCCGCGCGGCCCAGGGCTACGCGACCTGGAAGCGCACCCCGCTGGAGCAGCGCGCCGCCGCCCTGGTACGCCTCGGCCAGGCGCTGCGCGCCAACGCCGATGCCCTTGCCGCCACTATCACCGCCGAGATGGGCAAGCCCATCACCCAGGCCCGTGGCGAAGTGGAAAAGTGCGCCGGCCTGTGCGACTGGTACGCCGCCAACGGCCCGCAGATGCTCGCCCCGGAGCCCACCAGCGTGGAGCACGAGCGCGCCTGGATCGAGTACCGCCCGCTGGGCCCGATCCTCGCGGTGATGCCGTGGAACTTCCCGATCTGGCAGGTGCTGCGCGGCGCGGTGCCGGCGCTGCTGGCGGGCAACACATATGTGCTCAAGCACGCACCGAACGTCATGGGCAGCGCCTACGGAATGCTGCAGGCGTTCCAGCAGGCGGACTTCCCGGCCGGCGTGTTCGAGGTGATCAACGTCGGTAACGACCTGGTATCCCAGGCCATCCGCGACGACCGCATCGCCGCCGTCACCGTGACCGGCAGCGTGCGCGCCGGCTCCGCCATCGGCTCCCAGGCCGGCGCCGCGCTGAAGAAGTGCGTGCTCGAACTGGGCGGCTCGGACGCCTTCATCGTGCTCGCCGATGCCGACCTCGACGTGGCCGTGAAGGCCGCCGTCGCCGGACGCTTCCAGAACTCCGGGCAGGTCTGCGCCGCCGCCAAGCGCTTCATTATCGAGGACAGCATCGCCGACGCCTTCACCGAGCGCTTCCTCGCCGCGACCCGCGAACTGCTGATGGGCGACCCGACCCAGGCGCAGACCTACGTCGGCCCCATGGCCCGCTACGACCTGCGCGACGAACTGGACGACCAGGTGCAACGCACCCTGGCCGAAGGCGCCACCCTGCTGCTGGGCGGCGGCAAGGCCGAAGGCGCGGGCAACTTCTACCAGCCCACCGTGCTGGCGGACGTGACACCGGACATGACCTCGTTCCGCGAGGAGCTGTTCGGCCCGGTGGCCTCGATCATCCGCGCCAGGGACGCCCGCCACGCGCTGGAACTGGCCAACGACAGCGACTTCGGCCTGACCGCCACGGTGTTCACCGCCGACCTCGCCCGCGCCCGGCAGATGACCGCCGAGCTGGACGTCGGTGGCGTATTCATCAACGGCTACAGCGCCAGCGATGCCCGCGTCGGTTTCGGCGGCGTGAAGAAGAGCGGCTTCGGTCGCGAGCTGTCGCACTTCGGCGTGCGCGAGTTCTGCAACGCACAGACCGTGTGGGTCGATCGCCGCTAAGCGCTGAGAACGCAACGGCCCGCCATGAGGGCGGGCCGTTCACGTCGCTTGGGCTTAAGGCAAGCTAAACGGTTGTCGGGTCATCGCACGAACCAGGAGCCAGCTTTCCTGCTCGATATCCCGTTCGTGCTGCCAGTCCTGGGCCACGGAATGGAACGTAAGCCGGTTCCAGGACTCCGCAACAGCACCCGCCATAGGGACTACCTGCCCCTTGCGCGTCACCCACAACATTCCCCACCGTGGTGGCAACTGGTAGGGCTGAATGGCCCCCTCGGGGCAGAGATAATAGCGGTACAGCCCCATCCCCAGCGTCTTCGCGGGTGGCTGCTTGCGCGCCGATTCATCGGCATCGGACCAGGCCAGCCGAACCTGAATCGCCACGGATTCGACCCGCTTCCCGACCGCCTTGAACCCCAATACATCGGGCACATGCGCCCCCTTCATCCACTCCCGTCCCAGCAAGCCCAAGTGGCAACCGTGGTTGCACAGCGTATTTCGCCGGGTAAGCCACATTCGGGCAATCTCGCAAAGCTCTGCGTGCGTCATGTCCATTTCTCAGCCAAAACCTCCGCCGCGGATGTCGATTGCCTGCCCGTTGCCGAGCGGGCAAGCGACTCGCGACCGTTTCAATAGCCCATCACCACCATGGGCCTCGCGGACTTCAGGTAGCCAATGCTCCCTGTCGAGTGGTCAACGGAGCCACCGTGGCCGAAGGTACCTAGGAAACACGTCAGCCTTTTCCCAAGCCCCGACCAGATAGGGAGGAATCCATTCCAACGCCTGGAGCCCTCGCATCGGGAGTAGATAAAATAGCGACACATTTCCGGCAGTACGCCGCTCATTGCAGGCACGTTCCTGAGCACTCGTCTTGGGCAAAGGAGCGGCGCACCGACACAGACATGATCCAGAGGTGCCGAACGGCGCGGATCAGGTAAAGGAGTTTGCGATAACGCAAAAGACGCGGGCCGAAGGTGCTGTAACACCGCCGGCCCGCTGACCACAACCAGCTCTTAAGGAGCTGACCATTAAGGAGCTGACCATGGCTAACGCCGATGATACGACATCCCCAACCCCGCGTCCCGCCGGCCCCCGCTTCATCCCCCTGGCGACGACGTCACAACACAGCTACTTCGCCCCGGACGCTGCGCTGTTCCTGCGCGCAGACGCCCCCGACGAGGCCTTGTACGATGCCGCGGAAGATCGAATGAGCGCCGCCCTCGACATGCTGGCGGTCCTCGAGAGGGTCGACCAGGACGACGCTGCGATACCCAACGTCTTCCTGATCTGCCGCGCGCTGCTCTTGCTGATCTCCGATGCACAGTCGTTGTACCAGGCGGAACATGACCGCCGGCGGCGGCGCGCGTAGAAGCCTTGAAAGAAAAATCCCCGGTCCAGGCCGGGGATTTTTATCTCGGGGGCTGCGAAAAATACAACGCCCCGCCAGGAAGGCGGGCCGTTCTGTATCGGGCAGCAGCGTCAGATGGTGCGCGAGAAGCGCTCCGCCTGCTCGCCACCGAGGTAGGCGTCGAAGGCCATGGCCACGCTGCGCATCATCAGCTGCCCCTGGGGCAGCAGCACCAGCGCGTCGTCATGCAGTTCGATCAGGCCGTCGCCGACCTGCTCGCGCAACTGCCGCAGCGAACCCTCGAAGTACTCGCCGAAACGAATGCCGTGGCGCTCTTCCAGCGGGGCATAGTCGACGCGGCCATGGCACATCAGCGCGCTGATCACTTCGCGGCGCAGGCAGTCGTCGTCGGTCAGGCGGTAGCCCTTGTGCACCGGCAGCAGGCCTTCGTCGAGCCGCGCGTAATACTGCGACAGCTCCTTCACGTTCTGCCCGTAGGTGTCGCCGACCTTGCTGATGGACGACACGCCCAGGGCGATCAGGTCGCAGTCGGCGTGGGTCGAGTAGCCCTGGAAGTTGCGCTGCAGGGTACCGTTGCTGCGGGCCACGGTGAGTTCGTCGTCGGGCAGGGCGAAGTGGTCCATGCCGATGTAGACGTAGCCCGCTTCGGTCAGCCGCTGGATGGTCAGTTCCAGCAGTTCCAGCTTGCGCTCCGGTGGCGGCATGTCCTCGCGGCGGATCAGCCGCTGCGCGCGTACCCGCTCGGGCAGGTGGGCGTAGCTGTAGGCGGCGATGCGGTCGGGACGCAGGGCGATGATCTTGCTGAGGGTAGTGTCGAAGCTCGCCACGGTCTGCAGCGGCAGGCCGTAGATCAGGTCCACGGAGACCGACTTGAACTTCGCCTCGCGCGCCGCCGCGACCAGGTCGAAGACCTGCTGCTCGCTCTGCACGCGGTTGACCGCTTCCTGCACCTTCTCGTCGAAATCCTGCACGCCGAAGCTCAGGCGATTGAAGCCCTGGGCGCGCAGCTCGGCGATGCGCTCACGGCTGATGGTGCGCGGGTCGACTTCAATGGAGAACTCGTGGGCGTCGCTTTCGTCGAGGTTGAAGTGCTCGCGCAGGCTGTCCATCACCTCGCCCAGTTGCTCGCTGGTGAGGTAGGTCGGCGTGCCGCCGCCCAGGTGCAGCTGGGTGAGCTTGCGGGCGCCGTCGAACAGCTCGGCCTGCATGGCGATCTCGCGCTTGAGGTAGTCCAGGTATTCCACGGCGCGGTGGGTCTTCTGGGTGATGATCTTGTTGCAGGCGCAGTAGTAGCAGAGGCTCTTGCAGAACGGGATATGGATGTACACCGAGAGCGGCTTGGCCGCGCTCCCGTCGGTGGGGTGGTTGCTGCGCCGGGCAGCCGCGCGGTAGTCGTCGGCGGCGAACGCGCCATGGAACTGCGGCGCGGTGGGATAGGAGGTGTAGCGCGGGCCGGGACGGTCGTACTTCTCCACCAGCGCGCGGTTGAAACTCATCGATTCGGGCATGACACGGGCTCCTGAGGCGCTGGCAGTCTGTCGCTGCGAGTCGCCGCCGCACGATACTCCGCTCAAGCTACGCGCCTCCTGCGCAGGATCAAGAAGTTCTGTCGTGCAGGACGAATCTCCACGTTCCTACAGTAGTTGCTGATCGATGGCAGCACGCCTGTTCACGCAATGGCAATCCAATGGCCATCGCTATTTATATTTCTATACAGCGAAACACCAAGTTGCGCACGTTCGCAGCAATATCCCGCCTCGTTTTGGAATTCCCGGTGATCTGCGTCTAGGCTGGACCTCTGCAGCACCCCAGCGGTGCCAAGATAACCAGAGATTCCACAAGACACCGTGATTCGGCTAATGGCAATGCCCGCGAGCGCAGGTACCCACTGACCTGCCCCGGCGTCGTTACGGCTGGATGGAACGAACCGTTGCTGACGGTACCTTCAAGGGACTGCGTGCAGAATGGCTACTTCAATTCCAGCCGGCGACCGCTATCGCGCTCTCGGCTTGTCGACTTTGGCCTTCACCCTGTGCTTCGCCGTATGGACGCTGTTCTCCATCCTCGGCCTGCAGATCAAGAACGAGTTCGGTCTCAGCGATACCCAGCTCGGCCTGCTGATGGCAACGCCAGTGCTGACCGGCTCGATCTCGCGCATCTTCCTCGGCCTGTGGACCGACCGCTACGGCGGCCGCTGGGTGTTCGGCCTGCTGATGCTGGTGTCGGCCGTCTGCGTCTATCTGCTGACCTTCGCCAACAGTTTCCCGATGTTGCTGGTGGCCGCCCTTGGCGTGGGCCTCGCCGGCGGCGGCTTCATCGTCGGCACTGCCTACACCGCCACCTGGTTCGAAGCCGGGCAACAGGGCACTGCGCTGGGGATCTTCGGCGCCGGTAACGTCGGCGCCGGCCTGACCAACCTCGCCGCCCCGCTGCTGATGCTCGCCCTCGGCTGGCGCGGCGCCGCGCTGGTGTATGCGATCGTGCTCGGCGTCATGGGCATCCTGTTCATCCTGCTGGCCAAGACCGACCCGCAGGCTGCCACCCGCCAGGCCAAGGCCATCCCGCTGGCCGAGCAACTGGCGCCGCTGGCCGAGCTGCGCGTGTGGCGCTTCTCGCTCTATTACTTCTTCGTCTTCGGCGCCTTCGTCGCGCTGGCCCTGTGGCTGCCGCACTACCTGATGGAGGTCTACGGCCTGGGCCTGGCCGCCGCCGGTTTCGTCGCCGCGCTGTACACGGTGCCGGCCTCGCTGTTCCGCATCCTCGGCGGCTGGCTGTCGGACCGCTACGGCGCGCGCCGGGTGATGTACTGGACCCTGAGCCTGTCGGTGATCTGCACCTTCCTGCTCAGCTATCCACCGACCCGTTACGTGGTCACCGGCGTGCGTGGCGAGGTGGAGTTCGCCATGCACCTGGGGCTGATCGGCTTCTCCGCGATCATCATCGTGCTGGGCTTCTTCATGTCCCTGGGCAAGGCGGCGGTGTTCAAGCACATCCCCACCTACTACCCGCAGCACGTCGGCGTGGTCGGCGGCCTGGTCGGGATGATGGGCGGACTGGGCGGTTTCCTGCTGCCGCTGACCTTCGGCATGCTCAACGACGTGGTCGGCATCTGGCAGAGCTGCTTCATGCTGCTGTTCCTCATCGCCGCCGGCGCCCTGGCGTGGATGCACTACGCGATCCGCATGGCCGAGCGCGTGGAATGGGCCGAGCGCAGCTCCTCCCGCGATCTGCCGGAGCTCTCCACCCCCAGCAGCTTCGTCCTGCGCGAATGGCACCCCGAGGACCCGGCATTCTGGGAGCAGACCGGCAAGCGCATCGCCACGCGCAACCTGTGGATCTCCATCCCCAACCTGCTGCTGGCCTTCGCCATCTGGATGGTCTGGTCGGTGGTGGTAGCCAAGCTGCCGCTGGCGGGCTTCGAGTACAGTGCCAACCAGCTGTTCTGGCTGGCCGCCCTGCCCGGCCTGTCCGGCGCCACCCTGCGCATCTTCTACAGCTTCATGGTGCCGATCTTCGGCGGCCGGCGCTGGACGGCGCTGTCCACCGCGTCGCTGCTGCTGCCGGCGCTGTGGATCGGCTTTGCCGTGCAGAACCCGAACACGCCGTACCTCGTGATGCTGATCCTCGCCCTGCTCTGCGGCCTGGGCGGCGGCAACTTCTCCTCGAGCATGGCGAACATCTCGTTCTTCTTCCCCAAACAGGCCAAGGGCGCGGCCATGGGCCTGAACGCCGGACTGGGCAACCTGGGCGTGAGCGTCATGCAGTTCGCCGTGCCGCTGTGCATCACCATGGCGGTGTTCGGCAGCCTGGGCGGCGAGCCGCAGATGACCGCCGCCGGCACGCCGCTGTGGCTGCAGAACGCCGGCTTCATCTGGGTGCCGTTCATCATCCTGGCGACCATCGCCGCCTGGTTCGGCATGAACGACATCGCCAGCGCCAAGTCGTCCTTCGCCGACCAGATGGCGATCTTCAAGCGCAAGCACACCTGGCTGATGAGCGTGCTCTACACCGGCACCTTCGGCAGCTTCATCGGCTTCTCCGCCGGCTTCCCGCTGCTGGCCGGACACCTGTTCCCCGGCGTCGACGTGCTCAAGTTCGCCTTCCTCGGCCCGCTGATCGGAGCCCTCGCCCGCGCCTTCACCGGCGGCCTGGCGGACCGCTTCGGCGGCGGGCGGATCAGCCTCTGGGTGTTCGTCGCCATGGCCGTGTGCGTCGGCGGCGTGCTGTTCTTCATCGAAGGCAAGGACCAGCCGGGCGCCTTCTGGGGCTTCCTGACGATGTTCCTGCTGCTGTTCTTCTTCTCCGGGGTGGGCAATGCCAGCACCACGCAGATGATCCCGGCGATCTTCCGGATCATGACACCCCGCCTGTTCCCCAGCCTGCCCGCCGAGCAACAGGGCCTGCAGAGCGAGAAGGAGTCTGCCGCAGCGGTGGGCTTCATCTCGGCGGTAGCGGCCTACGGCGGCTTCTTCATCCCGAAATCGTTCGGCAGTTCGTTCGACCTCACCGGAGGCCCGGAATGGGCGCTCTACGGGTTCATCGTGTTCTACGTGCTGTGTATCGCGCTGACCTGGTTCTACTACACCCGTGGCAATGCCGAAGTTCGTTGCTGACGAGCTGCGTTGCTGAAGAGTCGCGTTGCTAGAGAGGCGCGTTGCTGACCGCGCGCCCTGCCAAGGAGGAGAAACATGAGCTTCTTCATCGACCGCCTGCGCTACCTGGTCAAGCGTCCCCCGGAGTTCGCCGGCGGCCACGGCGAAACCCGCGATGAGAGCCGCGACTGGGAAGACGGCTATCGCCAGCGCTGGCAGTTCGACAAGATCGCCCGCTCGACCCACGGGGTGAACTGCACCGGCTCCTGCAGCTGGAAGATCTACGTGAAGAACGGCCTGGTCACCTGGGAAACCCAGCAGACCGACTACCCGCGCACCCGCCCCGACCTGCCCAACCACGAGCCCCGTGGCTGCCCGCGCGGCGCCAGCTACTCCTGGTACCTGTACAGCGCCAACCGGCTCAAGTACCCCATGGTGCGCAAGGCGCTGGTGCAGCTCTGGCGCGAGGCATTGGCAGCCCACAAGGACCCGGTGCTGGCCTGGGCGAGCATCGTCGAGGACCCGCAGAAGGCGAAGCAGTACAAGTCCATCCGTGGCCGTGGCGGGTTCGTCCGCGCCGACTGGGACGAGATGCAGACCCTGGTCGCCGCCGCCAACGTCTACACCGTGAAGACCTACGGCCCGGACCGCGTCGCCGGCTTCTCGCCGATCCCGGCGATGTCGATGGTCTCCTACGCCTCGGGCACCCGTTACCTGTCGCTGATCGGCGGGGTCTGCCTGAGCTTCTACGACTGGTACTGCGACCTGCCGCCCGCCTCGCCCCAGGTGTGGGGCGAGCAGACCGACGTGCCCGAGTCCGCCGACTGGTACAACTCCGGCTACATCATCGCCTGGGGTTCCAACGTCCCGCAGACCCGCACCCCCGACGCGCACTTCTTCACCGAGGTGCGCTACAAGGGCACCAAGACCATCGCCATCACCCCGGACTACGCGGAAATCTCCAAGCTCTGCGACGAGTGGATGAGCGCCAAGCAAGGCACCGACTCCGCGCTGGCCATCGCCATGGGCCATGTGATCTTCAAGGAATTCCACCTGGAGAAACCCAGCGCCTACTTCACCGACTACATCCGCCGCTACACCGACATGCCGATCCTGGTCGAGCTGGAACAGCGCGACGACGGCAGCCTGGTGCCGGGCAAGCAGCTGCGCGCCAGCGACTTCGACGGCAACCTGGAGCAGGCCAACAACCCCGAATGGAAGACCGTGGCCTGGGACGAGAGCGGCGACCGCCTGGTGGTACCACGCGGCGCCATCGGCTTCCGCTGGGGCGAGAGCGGCCACTGGAACCTGGAGCAGGTCGACGCCGACGGCAAGGAGATCAGCCTGCGCCTGTCGCAACTCGGCCAGCATGACGAAGTGGCGCGGGTGGCCTTCCCCTACTTCGGCGGCATCGAGCGCCAGCACTTCCCCAACGTGAAAGTGCGCGACGTCATCTACCACCATGTGCCGGCCAAGCGCCTGAAACTGGCCGATGGCCGCGAGGTGCTGGCGGTCACCGTGTTCGACCTGACCGCCGCCAACTACGGCATCGACCGTGGCCTGCAAGCCACCGTCGGCGGTGCGGGCGAGGACGACGGCGCCAGCGACTACGGGCAGATGAATCCCTACACCCCGGCCTGGCAGGAAGCGATCACCGGGGTGCCGGCGGCACAGATGATCCGCATCGCCCGCGAGTTCGCCCTCAACGCCGACAAGACCCATGGCCGTTCCATGATCATCGTCGGTGCCGGGATGAACCACTGGTACCACATGGACATGAACTACCGCGGGCTGATCAACATGCTCATCCTCTGCGGTTGCATCGGCAAGAGCGGCGGCGGCTGGTCGCACTATGTCGGCCAGGAAAAGCTGCGCCCGCAGACCGGCTGGACGCCGCTGGCCTTCGCCCTCGACTGGCACCGTCCGCCGCGCCACATGAACGGCACCTCTTTCTTCTACAACCACTCCAGCCAGTGGCGCTACGAGAAGCTGGAAGTGAAGGAGCTGCTCTCCCCGCTCGCCCGCCCGCAGGACTTCAGCGGCAGCCTGGTGGACTTCAACGTGCGCGCCGAGCGCATGGGCTGGCTGCCCTCCGCGCCGCAACTGGGGATCAACCCGCTGCGCCTGGCCGCCGCCGCCCAGGCCGCCGGCAAGAGCACCGTGGACTACACCGTCGAGCAACTGAAAAGCGGCCAGCTGCGTTTTGCCAGCGAAGACCCGGACAACCCGCAGAACCACCCGCGCAACCTGTTCGTCTGGCGCTCCAACCTGCTCGGTTCTTCCGGCAAGGGCCACGAGTACATGCTCAAGTACCTGCTGGGCACCAAGCATGGCGTACTCGGCAAGGACCTGGGCGAAGCGGGCAAGCAGCGCTCCGAGGAGGTGGTCTGGAAGGACGACCCCATCGAAGGCAAGCTCGACCTGCTGACCACCCTGGACTTCCGCATGTCCACCACCTGCCTCTACTCCGATGTGGTGCTGCCCACCGCCACCTGGTACGAGAAGGACGACCTCAACACCTCGGACATGCACCCCTTCATCCACCCGCTCACCGCCGCCACCGACCCGGCGTGGGAAGCGCGCAGCGACTGGCAGATCTACGACGGCATCGCCCAGGCCTTCTCGCGCCTGTGCGTCGGCCACCTGGGCGAGGAAACCGACCTGGTCACCCTGCCCCTGCAGCACGACAGCCCCGGCGAGCTGGCCCAGCCCGAAGTGCGTGACTGGAAGAAAGGCGAGTGCGAGGCAATCCCCGGCAAGACCATGCCGTCGCTCATCGAGGTCAAGCGCAACTACCCGGAAACCTACGAGCGCTTCAGCTCCGTCGGCCCGCTGCTGGACACCATCGGCAACGGCGGCAAGGGCATCGCCTGGAAGACCGAGACCGAGGTCGACCTGCTCGGCAAGCTCAACTACCGCAAGCTCGAAGGCTCCGCCGCCGGCCGGCCGAAGATCGCCTCGGCCATCGACGCCGCCGAGATGATCCTCGCGCTGGCGCCGGAAACCAACGGCCAGGTGGCGGTGAAGGCCTGGGCGGCGCTGTCGAAGATCACCGGGCGCGACCACACGCACCTGGCCAAGCCCAAGGAAGAGGAGAAAATCCGCTTCCGCGACCTCGTCGCGCAGCCGCGCAAGATCATCTCCAGCCCGACCTGGTCGGGCCTGGAAGACGAGCACGTGAGCTACAACGCCTGCTACACCAACGTGCATGAGCTGATCCCCTGGCGCACCGTCACCGGCCGCCAGCAGTTCTACCAGGACCACCCGTGGATGCGCGCCTTCGGTGAAAGCCTGATGGTCTACCGGCCGCCCATCGACACCAAGGCCGCCGCCAGCGTTGCCGCGCCGAAAAGCAACGGCAACCCGGAGATCGCCCTGAACTGGCTGACCCCGCACCAGAAGTGGGGCATCCACTCCACCTACAGCGACAACCTGCTGATGCAGACCCTGTCGCGCGGCGGGCCGATCGTCTGGATGTCCGAGGACGACGCACGCTCCATTGGTGTCTCCGACAACGACTGGATCGAGCTGTACAACGCCAACGGCGCCATCGCCGCCCGCGCGGTGGTGAGCCAGCGGGTGCGCCCGGGCATGGCGATGATGTACCACGCCCAGGAGCGCATCCTGAATATCCCAGGCTCGGAGATGACCGGCACGCGCGGCGGTATCCACAACTCGGTCACGCGGGTCTGTCCCAAGCCGACCCACATGATCGGCGGCTACGCGCAGCTCTCCTACGGCTTCAACTACTACGGCACCGTGGGTTCCAACCGCGACGAGTTCGTCATCGTGCGCAAAATGCGCCGCATCGACTGGCTCGACGGCGAAGGCAACGACTATCAGCAGGAGGCCGTCAAATGAAGATTCGCTCCCAGGTCGGGATGGTCCTGAACCTCGACAAGTGCATCGGTTGCCACACCTGCTCGGTCACCTGCAAGAACGTCTGGACCAGCCGCGAAGGCATCGAATACGCCTGGTACAACAACGTCGAAACCAAGCCCGGCATCGGCTACCCCAAGGAATGGGAGAACCAGAAGAAATGGAACGGCGGCTGGGTGCGCAACGCCGACGGCTCCATCAACCCGCGCATCGGCGGCAAGTGGCGGGTACTGGCTAACATCTTCGCCAACCCGGACCTGCCGGAGATCGACGACTACTACGAGCCCTTCACCTTCGACTACCAGCACCTGCACAGCGCCAAGCAGGGCGACCACCAGCCGGTGGCGCGGCCGCGCTCGCTGATCTCGGGGCAGCGCATGGACAAGGTGGAATGGGGCCCGAACTGGGAAGAACTGCTGGGCACCGAGTTCGCCAAGCGGCGCAAGGACATCAACTTCGACCAGGTCCAGGCGGACATCTACGGGCAGTTCGAAAACACCTTCATGATGTACCTGCCGCGCCTGTGCGAGCACTGCCTGAACCCGGCGTGCGTGGCCTCCTGCCCCAGCGGCGCGATCTACAAGCGCGAGGAAGACGGCATCGTCCTCATCGACCAGGACAAGTGCCGCGGCTGGCGCATGTGCATCAGTGGCTGCCCGTACAAGAAGATCTACTACAACTGGAAAAGCGGTAAGTCGGAGAAGTGCATCTTCTGCTACCCGCGTATCGAGACCGGCCAGCCCACGGTCTGCTCGGAAACCTGCGTGGGGCGCATCCGCTACCTCGGCGTGCTGCTCTATGACGCCGACCGCATCGAGGAAGTGGCCGCCTCCAAGGATGACCGCGACCTCTACCACCGCCAGTGCGAGATTTTCCTCGACCCGCACGACCCGGCAGTCATCGCCCAGGCGCGCAAGGACGGCATCCCCGACAACGTGATCGCCGCAGCGCAAGCCTCGCCGGTCTACAAGCTGGCCATCGACTGGCAGCTGGCCCTGCCGCTGCACCCGGAATACCGCACCCTGCCGATGGTCTGGTACGTGCCGCCGCTCTCCCCCATCCAGTCCGCCGCCGAGGCCGGGCACGTGGAGTTCGATGGCGTGCTGCCCAAGGTCGAGTCGCTGCGCATCCCGGTGCGCTACCTGGCCAACATGCTCACCGCCGGCGAGGAAGCACCGGTGGTGCTGGCCCTCAAGCGCCTGATGGCGATGCGCGTGTACATGCGCGCCAAGCACGTCGACAAGGAGCTGAACACCGAGGTGCTGCAACAGGTCGGCCTGACCCAGAACCAGGTCGAGGAGATGTACCGCTACCTGGCCATCGCCAACTACGAGGATCGTTTCGTCATCCCCACCGGCCACCGCGAGCACATCCCCGAGGCCTATGCCGAACGCAGCGGTTGCGGCTTCACCTTCGGCGACGGCTGCAACGGTGGCGGCAACAACCAGGTCAGCCTGTTCGGCGGACGCAAGAACACCACCACGCTGGTCAAGCCGGTGCAGACCTTCGACCCGGTGGAGGACAGCCGCCATGGGTAACTACGAAGCCATTCCCAAACCTCACGACGGCCCCATCGTCGGCCTGCTCAGCCTGCGCGTGCTGGCGCGCCTGCTCGACTACCCCACCGCCGAGCTGCAGGCGGCCTGCGCCGAAGCCGTGGAGATTCTCGACGGCGAGGACCGCCTGCCACTGAAGCTGCGCACGGAACTGGCGCAGTGGTGCGCTGAACTGGCCGCCGGCGACCTGCTCGACCTCGAGGAAGCCTACGTCGAGCTCTTCGACCGTGGCCGCGCCACCTCGCTGCTGCTGTTCGAGCACGTGCACGGCGAATCCCGCGACCGCGGCCAGGCCATGGTCAACCTGCTGGCCGAGTACGAGGCCGCCGGCTTCCAGCTCGACGCCCGCGAGCTGCCGGACTACCTGCCGCTGTTCCTGGAGTACCTGTCGACCCGCAGCCATGAGGAGATCGGCCAGTGGCTGGGCGACATCCAGCACATCCTCGCCCTGCTCACCGCGCGTCTTGAGGAGCGCGACACCCGCTACGCGCTGGTGCCGCGCGCCCTGCTCGCGCTGATCGGCGCCACCGAGGCCATCGACGAGCAGCGCCCGGTGGCCGCCGGCGAAGCACCGGACAACACGCCCCAGGCGCTGGACGCGGTGTGGGAGGAAGAAGCCGTGCGCTTCCACGCCGAAACCGACAAGGACTGCAGCCTGCAGTCAGCCGAAGGACGACGCCTGGCCGAGCGCAAGTACGAAGCGCTGCCCCAGGTCGTGCAGATCATGCCGTCAGAGCGCCCCTGAACCCGGCAAAGAATGAACGGAGGCCCATCATGTTCGAGCAATACCTGCTCCAATTCATCTACGGCATCTACCCCTACCTCGCCGGCACCGTGTTCCTGATCGGCAGCCTGATGCGCTACGACTACGGCCAGTACACCTGGAAGACCGGCTCCAGCCAGATGCTCTCGTCGAAGCACATGCGCCTGGCGAGCAACCTCTTCCACATCGGCATCCTGGCGATCTTCGGCGGCCACCTGGTCGGCCTGCTGACGCCGCACTGGGTCTACGCGCCGTTCCTCTCGGCCGGGCACAAGCAGCTGATGGCGATCATCTTCGGCGGCATCGCCGGGGTGCTCTGCGTGATCGGCGGCGCCATGCTGCTCTGGCGGCGGCTGACCAACCCGCGCGTGCGCGCCTCCTCCAGCGTGATGGACAACCTGATCATCGCCCTGCTCCTGCTGCAGGCCTGCCTGGGCCTGACCACCATCTTCGAATCCATGGACCACCTGGACGGCGGCATGATGCTGGCGCTGGCCAACTGGGCGCAGGCCATCGTGTTCTTCCGCGGCGGCGCCGCCGACTTCGTGATGGAAGCCCCGCTGATCTTCAAGCTGCACATCTTCATCGGCCTGACCATCATCCTGCTGTTCCCCTTCACCCGCCTGGTGCACGTGTGGAGCATTCCGCTGGGCTACTTCGGCCGTAACTACCAGATCGTCCGCCGTCGCGGCTAAGGAAAAAGCCAATGGACATGATTGCCGTCGAGAACCTCCCCGATGCGCCGATCCCGGTGATCCGCGTCGGCGACACCGAACTGACCGAGGCCGACATCGCCAAGGAGACGCCCTTCCACCCGGCCTCCTCGCTGGCCGATGCGCAGCTCAGCGCCGTGCGCGCACTGGTCGTGCGCGAGCTGCTGTCGCAGCGCGCCGCCATGCTCGGGCTGACAGCGAACATCGAGGATGATGACCAGGCCGTCGCGACCCTGCTGGAACGCGAGCTGAACGTCCCGGAGCCGGACGAAACCAGCTGCCGGCGCTACTTCGACACCCACCGCGAGCGCTTCTCCGAACCGACCCGCCTGCGCGTGCGGCACATCCTGCTGCCCGCCGCACCGGAAGACGCCAAGGCCCGCGACGCGCACTACCGGCTGGGCGAGAAGCTGCTGAAGGAGCTGGGCGAGCACCCGGAGCGCTTCACCGACCTGGCCCAGCGGCATTCCGCCTGCCCGTCGAAGGACGAAGGCGGCGAACTGGGCTGGCTGACCTCCGGGCAGACCGTCGCCGAGCTGGACCAGGCCATCCAGCGCCTGCCGGTAGGCCTGCACGACCGGCCACTGGCGTCACGCTATGGCTGGCACGTGGTGAGCATCGACGAGCGCCAGGAACGCAAGCCGCTGCCCTATGCCCAGGTCGCCAACCACGTACACCACAGCCTGCGCGAGGAATCCACCCGCCACGCCCTGCGCCAGTACCTGCTGGCGCTGGAGAAGGAAATCGGTGTCCGCGGCTTCAGCCTGGATGAAGACCCCATCGAAGGCTCCGGCAACCGGCGCAGCGATATCGGGCTCTGACTCGCCAGGCTCAGGAGCGGTCGCGGCGCACCGTCGTGAGGAGGCTGGTCGGGATCGACATCAGCAGGATATAGGCTGACACCGCCAGCATCAGTCCGCCGCTACCCAGCAGCAGGTAGCGGCGCTCCTTCACCACGGTCACGTCCATGCCACCGGAAAAGAGAATCCAGCCCAGCCCCGCCAGCGCAACGGTGAACAGGATGGCAATCAGGTAGCTGGCGGCGACGATCAGCATCCAGAACGGACTCCAGCGCCGGCGCGGTGGCTTCTCCATGGCTTCGGGCCTCCCAGCCCCCCAGCGAATACTCACGAACCCGCGCAGTCTGATGGCCACTGGCCGCTTCCGCAATGCGACGAAAGCGCAAGAAGCGCTTCCCAGACACGGCAGGAGCGCTGCAAACCCGACCGGAAGCGCCCGGCTGGCATACCGGAAAACCAGCAAGGGCGCTTACAATCACGGTTTTTGCCGACAGTGCAGTACGGTTTCGAAAATGTCGCTCGATCCACCCACCATGTTGACCATCACGGTCGCCCTCGCGGCGGCCGCAGCGCTGTACCTGGCCATCGAATGGCGCAGCGTGCGCGAACGCTCGCTGCTCTACTGGAGCGCGGGCTTCGCCACCATCACCATCGGCTCCACCCTCGCCCTGCTGCGCATGAGCGGCTACCTGCTGGTGGGCATCTGGTTCGCCAACGGCCTGCTGGTGCTGGCGCACTGGTTCTTCCTCAGCGGCGTGGCGAAGTTCACCGAAGCGAGGTTGTCGCGGGGCTGGCTGCTCGTCCCGCTCACCTGGATTGCGTTGCTGGCGCTCCCCGACGGCGGCCCGCTGTGGTCCAAGCTCATGCTGCTGGCCAACTCCTGGCTGGTCGCCCTGCTCTCCCTGCGCGCCAGTTACCTGCTGCGGCCCCACGGCAAGTCCCTGAGCGTGGGCGCAGTGCAGCTGCGCTACGTGATGCTGGTGCACGGCGCCTTCTACCTGGCCAAGGGCGCGACGGTGATCATCCCCGGCACGCTGATCGACCTGGCCGCCTTCCGTGGCGAGATCATCCAGATTTCCCTGGTCGAAGGCGCCATGGCGATCATGCTGATCGCCCTGTCGATGACCGGCACCGAGCGCTATCGCCGCGAGAAACGCATCGCCCGGCTTGCCGCGCGGGACCCGCTGACTGCCCTGTACAACCGCCGCGCCCTCGAAGTCCGTGCGCCCCGCGTGTTCGAGGAGACCTCCCCGGACCGCCCCGGCGCGCTGCTGTTGATCGACATCGACAACTTCAAGCAGGTCAACGACCTGCACGGCCACACCGCCGGCGACCGCCTGCTGGTGGCGCTCAGCGAGATGATCCGCGCCGCTTTGCCCGAGCGGGCCGTGGCGGCGCGCCTGGGCGGTGACGAGTTCGTCATCCTGCTGAGCAATATCAGCGGCGAACAGGTGATGGAACTGGCCGGCAAGCTGCGCGAGCAGTTCCAGACCACCGCCACGCAGAACTTCGCCACGCCCCAGGCAGTCACCCTGAGCATCGGCGCCAACCTGTTCGACCAGCCACCGGCCAGCCTCGCCGCGCTGATCGAGCAAGGCGACGCTGCGCTTTACGAATCCAAGCGCGGCGGCCGTGACAGCATCCGCCTGATGGACCGCACGGTGGCCGGTGGCGATCCGCTGCGCCTGGGCTGATTCGAGCGGATAGGAGCAACGCGGCCCGCGCAAGGCGGGCCGTGTGGGGACCTCAGGTGTGGCGCGCCGGCGCCGCGTACTGGGGCATGGTGATGCAGCCGATGTTGCCGCCGCCCAGGAGGATTTCCCGCGAGTTGTCGATGCCGATCACGCGCTTGTCCGGGAACAGCTCGGCCAGCACGCCCTGGGCGATGCGGTCGTTGGGGTCGTTGAAGAACGGCATCACGATGGCCGAGTTGCCGGTGTAGAAGTTGATGTAGGAGGCGCAGATCTTCGTGCCTTCCTGGCGGTCGAAGCTGCCGTCGACCTGGTCCAGGCCCTCGGCCTCGGCAGCCGTCCACTCCAGCACCTGCGGTTGCGGCAGCTTGTGCACCTCCAGCGCATTGCCACGGGCGTCGCGGGCGCTGCGCAGCACGTCGTAGGCCTCCTGGTAGATTTCCCACTGCGGGTCGCTGCGGTCGTCCGTCCACTGCATCACCACCACGCCCGGCCGCACGAAGCAGGCCAGATCGTCGACGTGGCCGTCGGTTTCGTCGAACTTGCACCCGCGCGGCAGCCAGATCACGTGCTCGGCGCCCAGGTAGTCGCAGAGCCGGCGGGTGACCTCTTCCTTGCCCAGGTGGGCATTGCGGTTGCGGTTGAGCAGGCACTGCTCGGTGGTCAGCAGGGTGCCCTGGCCGTCACTGCGGATGCTGCCCATCTCGGCGACGATCGACGCGCGATAGCGGTCGAAACCTTCGATCTCGAGGATTTTCTGCGCGATCTGGTCGTCCTTGTCCCAGGGGTAATAAAGGCCGCCATCAAGCCCGCCGTAGGCGTTGAACCGGAAGTCCACCCCGCGCATCTCGCCGGTGGCGTCATTGACCAGGAACGCCGGGCCGCTATCGCGGAACCAGGTGTCGTTGCAGGTCATTTCCACCACGCGCACATTCTCGGGGAGCATGCGCCGGGCGTTGGCGTACTGCGCGGCGGAGGCGCAGACGGTTACCGGCTCACTGCTGGCGATGGCGCTGACCACCTCGACCCAGATCTTCTGCGCCGGCTTGCCGCCGTTGCGCCAGACGTCCGTGCGCTCGGGCCAGCCAAGCCAGCAGCGGGCCTTGGGTTCGAATTCGCCGGGCAGGCGGAAGCCGTCGGCCTTGGGCAGTGTCGAGTGGGTGCGAGACATCGGTGGTACTCCGCAATCAGGGACTGGAATGCCTCAAGGTTGCCGGCTCGCCGCGGAGAGCACCATTGATGAATTTCGCGGAATAGCTGAATTCAATTCATCGAAAACCAGCAAAAAGATGAGACCCACCAACAGTACCGACTTTACCGGCAAACCTCGCCGTAGGATGGGTGGAGCCTGCGATACCCATGCTGCCTGGGCTTCACGGCGCATCGATGGGTATCGCTGCGCTCCACGCCATCCTACCTGGCGTTCATCCTGCGAGATGCAGGTCAAGCCGCCAGAACAGACCGCGCCGGACTCACATGTCATTGAGCTGGTCGGTCATCCATTCGATGAAATCCGCTACCGCCGGCTTCTCCAGACGCAGGCGTTCGCAAACCAGCGCGTACTGCCCCAGAGAGGTGATCTGCGCGGCGAACGGGCGCACCAGCCGGCCGCTGGCCAGGTCCTCGGCGCTGGTCAGGTTGTCGCCGATCGCCACGCCCTGCCCGCGCACCGCCGCTTCCATGGTCAGCCCGGCGTGGCCAAGGTAGACGTGGCGGCTGGGGCGGATGTCGCTGGCGTGGGTGGTCAGCCAGGCAGTCCAGGACTTGCCGTCCTGGTCGTCGTGCAGCAGGCAGTGGCGCGCCAGGTCGCGTGGATGCTTGAGCGGCGACTGGTTGAACAGGCCGGGGCTGCACACCGGGAAGAACTGCAGGGTCGGCAACGGCCGCACGAAGTAGGTGCTGGCGTCCGCCGGACCGGTGCCGTAGGTGATCGCCAGGTCGATCTCGGCGGCCGGCCCCGGCGCCTCCAGCGGCTGTTCATGCAGGTGCAGGACTACCTCCGGATAGCGCTCGGCGAAATCCGCCAACCTGCCCACCAGCCACTTCTGCGCCAGCTCCACCGTCACGGCGATATGCAGCTGTGCCTGGGAGCCCGGATCGCGCAACTCATCGCATGCCGTACCGATCAGCTCGAAGGCCTGCTGCAAACTGCGCAGCAGGCGCCGCGCCTGGGGAGTGGGCTGCACCTGGCGACCCTGGCGCTCGAACAGCGTCGCCCCCAGTTGCTCTTCGAGCTGGCGTATCTGGTGGCTGACCGCACTGTCGGTGACACACAGCTCGGCGGCGGCGCGGCCGAAGTGCGCATGGCGGGCAGCGGACTCGAAGGTGCGCAGGGCGGTAAGCGAGGGCAGGCGGCGCATGGGTGGCAGGTCTTTTCGAAGAATGGCGGCCGGCATGCTGACCGAGGCGCCACGCCCAGCGCAAGCCACGGCATCGCGGCAGGGGCCTCACTCATTTCGCGACAGCCGCCACCCGCACGGGGCCAATGCCACATTGCGGGGGCACAGTCGTCCGGTAACGGGCCAATCGCCAGGCCAGACGATTGGAGACTCTTTCTGCCGCTGGTTGTGTCGTCTCCTGCACATCTATCGCGTCTTGAAGCAAAACCCGTGTTGCATATCCCGGATCGCTATCTAGGCTCTTTCACACAACCTGCTTCCCCATGTCCTATGGGTAGCAGGCTCAACGTCTCCAGAGCGCATTCGGAGCGAATGCCTTTCATGTCGCCGAGGCGACGCGAGAGCCAGTCAGGGATCAGCAGGGGATGCTCGATGACCAGAGACAGCACAGGCGCCGCAAAGGCCATCAGCGCCACCATTGCCACATCGCTTTGTATCCTGTTCTCCGGCCCCGCCGCCGCGGGCGGCATCATGATCTACGAGGCCGGGCAGGAAGGCATGGGCCTGGCCAACGCCGGCTCCGCCGCCCTGGCCAGCGACCCCAGCGTGCTGATGAGCAACCCCGCCGGTATCGCCAGGCTCAAGGGCACGCAGATCAGCGCCAACGCCCAGGTCATCCTCGGCGACCTGCGTTTCTCCCGTGACGACAACAACCAGTTCGATGGCAACGAAGGCGGCAACGCCCTGGAATGGCTGCCCGGCGCGAGCTTCTTCGTCAGCCAGCAGATCGACGAGCGCTCGGCCATCGGCTTCGGCATGTACGGCAACTTCGGCCTGGCGCTGAACTATGACGATGACTGGGCCGGCCGCTACTTCAGCCAGGAAACGGCGATCATCGGCGTGTCCTTCCAGCCGACCATCGCGCACAAGTTCACCGACGACCTCACCGTCGGCATCGGCCCGCGCATCGTCTACGGCTACTACCGCACCGAGATGGCCATCAACAACAACCTGCTGGGCCTGCGCGACAACCCCGACGGCCAGCTGGAATACAAGGACACCGACGTCGGCGTCGGGGTCAACCTGGGCCTGCTCTATGACCTGAGCGAGCGCACGCAGATCGGCCTCGCCTACACCAGCAAGGTGAAGCTGGAATTCGAAGACAGCCCCGACGTGAGCAAGATCAGCAACCCGATCATCAATGCCGCGCTCAACCGCCTGGACGTCAGCTCGCTGGAGCTGGACGTGAACATCCCGCAGACGGCGACCCTGAGCATCGCCCACCAGCTGGACCCGCAGTGGAAGCTGCTGGGCAGCCTGGGCTGGCAGGACTGGAGCGAGTTCGGCGAGATCGGCGTGGACGTCGACGCCAACGCCGGCGGCGTCGACCGTACTGTCGACCGCAAGTACAAGGACACCTGGCACGCCTCCATCGGCACCCAGTACCAGGCCACCCCGCAATGGCGCTGGAGCCTCGGCCTGGGCTACGACAGCTCGGCGGTGGACGACAAGGACCGCACCGTGGACAACCCCATGGCCGAGACCTGGCGCCTGGCGACCGGCATCAACTACCAGGTCGAGGAAGGCCTCGACCTGCACCTGGCCTACACCCTCGTCTGGCTCGGCGACATGGACGTCGAGCAGACCAAGTCACGCTCCGGCGAGACCCTTTCCGGCACTTACAACAACGCCGCCCTGCACATCATCGGCGGCGGTGCGACCTGGCGATTCTGACGGCCTACGCGACGACAAGAGCGCGGCCCTGACACTGCGATACGACACCTTCCACAAGAAACATCCCTAAGGAGCACTGCAATGAACCTGAAATTCCTGGCCCTGCCGCTGTGCGTGGCCACCCTTACCCTCTCCGGCTGCGCCAGCAAGTACGTGGAGCCGGAGAACTACTCAGGCTTCCTCAAGGACTACAGCGTCCTCAAGGAAGAGAAATCGCCCTCCGGCGCGCCGGTGATGCGCTGGATCAAACCCGGCATCGACGTCAGCCAGTTCACCAGCGTCTACGTCGAGCCGAGCCAGCTCTACCCGAAACCGCAGCCCAGCGAGAAGATCCCGCAGAGCACCCTGGACGGCATCACCCAGTACTACGACCAGGCGCTGCAGACGCAATTCTCCAAGGCCCTGCCGCTCGCCACCGGCCCCGGCCCGGGCGTGCTGATCGTGCGCCCGGCGATCACCGCCGTCAGCGCCGAGACCAAGGGCCTGCAACCCTACGAGGTGATCCCGATCGCCCTGATCGCCGCCGGCGTCAGCACCGCCACCGGCATCCGCGACCAGGACACCAGCATCGCCACCGAAGCGGCCTTCCTCGACGGCAGTGACGGCAAGGTGGTCGCCCAGGTCGTGCGCAAGGGCGCCGGCACCGAGCTGGAGAACTCCTCCCAGGTCATGAGCGCCAACGACGCCAAGGCCGTGCTCGATGGCTGGGCGCGGGACATGCTCAAGTCCTATGAGCAACTGAAACACAAGTAACCCCCTGCATGGCCCGCCAGCCGGCGGGCCATGCCCACAAGGCCCCGACGCACCACCCGATGCAGTGAGGAAGTCACCGACATTCAACGCTGGCAGTTGCCCCGCAGGTACAGCGCATTCCGCAAGAAGGAGCTTGAAATGAAAGCGATTGCCCGATCCCTGAAGCCGTTTGGCCAACTGCCAGGCCAAGGCCTGTGGAAATTCAGTGCCTCGTTCGCCCTGGCCGCCGCCATCTCCATGACCACCCAGGCCTGGGCCGCCGAAGCGCCCAAGGCTGCTACCGACGCGACCAAGTCCGCCAACGACGCCCTGCTCAAGGAGCTGCCGTTCGACGACAAGACCTCGTTCGAGCTGGCGCACAAGGGTTTCATCGCGCCGCTGCCGTCCGAGCCGATCAAGGGCGAGAAAGGCAACCTGATCTGGGACCCGGCCAAGTACAACTTCATCAAGGAAGGCCAGGCCGCGCCGGCCTCGACCAACCCGAGCCTGTGGCGGCAATCGCAGCTGATCAACATCTCCGGTCTGTTTGAGGTCACCAAGGGCCTCTACCAGGTGCGCAACTACGACCTGTCGAACATGACCATCGTCGAGGGCAAGACCGGCATCACCATCTTCGACCCGCTGATCTCCGAGGAAACCGCCCGCGCGGCGCTGGAGCTGTACTACCAGCACCGGCCGAAGAAACCGGTGGTGGCGGTGATCTACACCCACAGCCACGTCGACCACTACGGCGGCGTGAAGGGCGTGGTGAAAGAGGAAGACGTCAAGGCCGGCAAGGTGAAGATCTACGCACCCAAGGGCTTCCTCGAACACGCCGTGGCCGAGAACGTGATGGCCGGCACCGCCATGAGCCGTCGTGCCAGCTACATGTACGGCAACCTGCTGCCACCGAGTGACACCGGCCAGCTCGGCGCGGGCCTGGGCACCACCACCTCTGCCGGCACCGTGACGCTGATCCCGCCGACCGACATCATCTCGCAGACCGGCGAGAAGCACGTCATCGACGGCCTGCACTACGAGTTCCTCTACGCACCGGGCAGCGAGGCCCCGGCCGAGATGATGTACTACATCAAGGAAATGAAGGCGCTGAACACCGCCGAAGACTCCACCCACACCCTGCACAACACCTACTCGCTGCGCGGCGCGAAAATCCGCGAGCCGCTGCCCTGGTCCAAGTACCTCAACCAGGCGCTGAAGATGTGGGGCGACGACGTCCAGGTGATGTATGCCATGCACCACTGGCCGGTCTGGGGCAACAAGGAAGTCAACGAGCACATCGGCCTGCAGCGCGACATGTACCGCTACATCAACGACGAAACCCTGCGCCTGGCGAACAAGGGCCTGACCATGACCGAGATCGCCGAGCAGGTGAAGCTGCCCAAGGCGATCGCCACCAAGTTCTCCAACCGTGGCTACTACGGCTCGCTGAACCACAACGTGAAGGCGACCTACGTGCTCTACCTGGGCTGGTTCAACGGCAACCCGGCGACCCTGCACGAGCTGCCGCCGGACGAGGAAGGCAAGCGCTACGTCGACATGATGGGCGGCGCCGACGCGGTGCTGAAGAAGGCCAAGGAGTACTACGACAAGGGCGACTACCGCTGGGTAGCCGAGGTGGTCAACCACGTGGTCTTCGCCGACCCGAACAACCAGGCGGCGAAGAACCTGCAGGCCGATGCCCTCGAGCAGATGGGCTACCAGGCCGAGAGCGGCCCGTGGCGCAACTTCTACCTGACCGGCGCGCAGGAGCTGCGTAACGGCGTGCAGAAGCTGCCGACGCCGGACACCGCCAGCCCCGACACCGTCAAGGCGATGGACCTTGATCTGTTCTTCGACTACCTGGCCATGCGCCTGAAAGGCCCGGAAGTCGAGGACAAGAAGATCACCCTGAACTTCGACTTCACCGACCTCAAGCAGAAGTACCTGCTGCAGATGGAAAACGGCGTGCTCAACCACACCGAAGGTCTGCAGGCCAAGGACGCCGACGCCACCATCACCCTGACCCGCGACACCCTCAACAAGCTGATGCTCAAGCAGGCGACGCTGAAGGATGCCGAGGCCTCGGGCGACATCAAGGTCAAAGGCGACCAGGCCAAGCTCGAAGAGCTCATGAGCTACATGGACAACTTCGACTTCTGGTTCAACATCGTCACGCCCTGACCGGGCCGCAACAGCCAGGCCGGCGGCACGCGCCGCCGGCCTGGCGCTTTCCTCGCAGTCCTGGAGGCCCCTCACATGGATACCGTTCGCGGCACCGCTTTCCTCCAGTTCGGCGAACTGCTCGCCGAGCGCGGCGCCTCGCTGCGCGCTCACCTCACGCCGCATCGCATCGACCTGAACGTCGTCGGCGACTACGAGAAGAAGTTCTCCTACCGCAGCCTGGTGCAGATCTTCGAAGGCAGCGCCCGCTCACTGGCCATGCCGGAATTCGGCCTGGAACTGGCGAGCCGGCAGAAATCCACCCTGCTCGGTCCCCTGCAACACCTGGCGCAGACCGCGCCCACTGCCGGCGAAGGGCTGGCTGCGGTGGTGCGCTACATGCGCCTCTACAGTCCCTCGATCCTCTTCCACCTCGAGCGCCGCAACGACTGCACCCTGCTCTGCTTCGACAACGCCCTGCCATGCATCGAAGAGATTCCGCAGATCGTCGAGAAGTCCCTGCTGCATGGCCGGCTGATGATGGCCGAACTGCTCGGCACGCCCTTCCAGCCCACCACCGTGCTGCTGCGCCACCAGCCGCAAGCCGAGCTGGCGGTGTACCGGCGCTACTTCGGTTGCCCGGTGCTGTTCGGCCAGGAATACAACGCCCTGGCGATCTCCCAGCGTGACCTGCAACGTCCCTGCGTACGCCACGACGCCACGCTGCACGCCATCGTTAAGTTCTACCTGGAAGCACATTCAGGCGCCGACGAGAAACTCGGCTTCGAGGTCGAGCGGCACATCCACGCCCTGCTGCCCCGGCAGCGCTGCAACCTGGAACAGGTGGCACAACTGCTCGACCTGCACCCGCGCACCCTGCAGCGTCGGCTGGCCAACGACGGTATCGACTTCGAAGAGCACGTCGACCAGATCCGCCGCCGTCGCGCCGAACAACTGCTCGGCCAGTCCGACCTGCCCATCGCGCGGATCGCCCAGGAGCTGGGCTACCGCCGCACCACCTCATTCTGCCGCGCGCACCACCGCTGGTTCGGCATGGCGCCCATCGAGCATCGGCGCGCGCTGAAGGCCTGAGTCCGCCACACCCGCGATCGACTCAATGCCGCTCCGCTCCGTTGGGCGCATAACCCGGAACGGCTTATCCGCCGGCAGCCTGACGGCGGATAACGCTGGCGCGTTGTCCGCCCTACCAGAGCAAACACACTGCTGCGCCAGTGGCACCAGGCCTGTGGTCGCGCGCATGACGCGCACCTCCAGCAGCCCAGCGATACCGACGATCACTCGAACATTCCCTGCAAAGCGTTATTGCCCTGAGGCCAGGCATTCGGTTATTTTGATAATAATTCGCATTTGCGCGATCCATCGTCCGGCCGCCCATGACACGACCCATCGCCTGCGCCCATCGAGCCCAAGTGGCCAGCCTCTACCGCGAGAACCACGGCTGGATCCAGCAGTGGATCAATCGTCGCCTGGGCAACGCCAGCGATGCTGCCGAGCTGGCCCAGGACGTCTTCGTGCGCCTGCTGGCGCAGCCACGGGAGTTCGAGAGCGACGTCCACGCCCGCGCCTACCTGAGCCGCATCTCGCTGCACCTGTGCGTCGATTTCTGGCGCCGCAAGCAACTGGAGAAAGCCTGGCTCGAAGCCCTGGCGCTGGTGCCGGAAAGCCATTGGCCGTCGCAGGAGCACCAGGCGATCATCCTGGAAACCCTTGGCCAGCTGCAGGACCTGCTGGAACGGCTGCCGCCCAAGGTCGCCGCCGCCTTCAGCCTGTCGCAGCTGCACGGCATGGGTTACCGGGAGATCGCCGAGGAGCTTGGCGTTTCGGTCCGTACGGTGACCAAGTACATCGCCCAGGCCATGTTCCAGTGCGCCCTGCTCGAGGCGGAACTGGACGGAGTGCTGCAATGAGCGCGCGCCCCGGCCTCGACCACGCCACGCTGGAATGCGCCGCCGACTGGTTCGCACGCCTGCAGGAATCCCCCAACGACGCCGAACTGCGCGCGCAATGGCGCCGCTGGCTCGACCAGGGCGAATCACAGCGCCTGGCCTGGAGCTACATCGAACGCATCGGCCAGCGCTTTGCCGGCCTGCAGGAGCAGGGCCCTGCCGCGCACCGGACGCTGGCCAGCCTGCGCACCGGCAAGCAGACCCGCCGTCGACTGCTCAGCCAGTTCAGCGTGCTGGCCGGCGCCGGCCTGTTCGGCTGGCTCGGTTGGCGAGCAAATCCCATCGCCAGCCTGCACGCGTGGCGCGCCCAGTACCGCACGGCGGTCGGCGAGCGCCGCAGCGAGCGGCTGAGCGACGGCACACAAGTCTGGCTCAACAGCGACAGCGCACTGGACGTTCATTTCGACGACGCCCGCCGCGAGCTGGTGCTGTACGCCGGTGAAGTGCTGATCGAGACCGGCCACGGCGACAGCCGCCCCTTCCAGGTCCGCACCCGTGCCGGCCTGCTGCAGCCGCTGGGCACGCGCTTCAGCGTGCGCGAAATCGGCCCGCGCACGCAGCTCAATGTCTACCAGGGCGCGGTGCGCGCCACCCTGCAGGACAGCGGCGCCAGCCTCACCCTGCAGGCGGGCCAGGGCGTCGTCTTCGATGCCCGCGAAGCCGGTGCGCTGACCCGCGCCGAAGCCCGCCGCGAAGCCTGGAGCCGCGGCCTGCTGCTGGCCGAGGACATGCCGCTGGAAGAATTCATCGCCGAACTCGGCGGCTACCGGCGCGGCCACCTGGGCGTCGCCCCCGCCGTGGCACGGCTGCGCGTCATGGGCAGCTTCCCGCTGGCCGACACCGACCAGGCCCTGGCACAGCTGGAAGAGGCGCTGCCGGTGCGCGTACAGCGGCGTTTCGACTGGTGGGTGACGGTGGTTCCACGAAGCTAGCCAGGCGCTGAACGCATTCGTAGGGCGCATAACCCGGAACGGGTTATCCGCCGTCAAGCTCGCGGCGGATAACGCTGACGCGATATCCGCGCGACGTGTGTTGGCGAGCAACAGCCTCCCCGCTCAGGTGGCACCCTGCAAAAAAGTTTTCGAGAATGGTTCCGATTTTCCGTTCTGCTTCGGATTACTAGGAAACACTCCTAATAACCGGACGCCAAGGAACCGGAATGTCACGCCAAGACCAGCACTTCCCGAGCAAAAAGCATCCCCTGTTTCTCGCCATCGCCCTGAGCCTGGCCACCGTCGCCCCGCTCACGGCAACCTCCACGGCGATGGCCGAGCAAGCTCAGCGCCAGAGCTTCGACATTCCCGCCGGCCCCCTCGCCCGCCAGCTCAATGAGCTGGCCGCGCAGACCGGCCTGCTGCTGGCCGCCGACGCCGAGCTGACCCGCGACCGCCAGAGCCAGGCCGTGCGTGGCAACTACAGCGCCGAGGAAGCGCTGGACGTGATGCTGATGGGCAGCGGCCTCGCAGCCCTGCGCAATGGCAACCGCTACCAGCTGGTGCCGATCCCGCGGGACGACGCCGCGCTGGAGATGACCGACACCACCATCATGGGCCAGGGCATGGGCCAGGCCACCGAGAACAGCGGCAGCTACACGCCGGGCCTGACCAGCGTCGGCTCGAAGACGCCGACTTCGCTGAAGGAAACCCCGCAGTCGGTCTCGGTAATCACCCGCCAGTTGATGGACGACCGCCAGATCACCGACATCAACGAGGCCATGAAGGCGGTACCGGGGATCACCGTGCAGAGCGGCACCTTCCGCCTGCAGGACTACTACTCGCGCGGCTTCGCCATCCAGAACATCCAGCTCGACGGCGCCGCGCCGATGGCCCTGGGCACCACCGCCGGCTCGTTCTACTCCTCCAACGTCTACGACATGGCCGAGTTCGACCACGTCGAAGTGCTGCGCGGCAGCTCGGCGCTGTTCGGCGGCACCGGCGACCCCGGCGGCATCATCAACCTGGTGCGCAAGCGCCCGCTGGATACCTACCAGCTGAAATTCAGCGCCTCCGCCGGCACCTGGGACAACTACCGCTCCGAGCTGGACGTGACCGGGCCGCTGGGCTTCGACGGCAAGCTGCGCGGGCGCGCGGTGGTGGCCTACCAGGATCGCCAGTACTTCACCGACAACCGTGCCACCGACAAGCCGATCTTCTACGGCGTGCTGGAAGCCGATGTCACCGACGACACCCTGCTCACCGGCGGGATGCGCTTCAACCAGGTCCACGAAACCGGCACCGCCAACGCCGTGCCGCGCTACAGCAACGGCGTCGACCTCGGCCTGCCGCGCCATACCGGGCTGTCCACCACCTGGGCCTACGCGGATGGTTTCTCCCGCGAGTACTTCGCCAAGCTCGACCACCGCCTGAACGACGATTGGAAGCTCAACCTCAGCTACACCAACATCTACGACACCATCGAAACCAACAACGCCACCACCCTGGGTTCGGTGAACCCGGTGACCGGCACCGGGGTCACCCGCTACGGCACCTGGATCACCCAGTGGAGCGAGCAGGACCTCTGGGACGCCAACGTCTCGGGCAACTTCAGCCTGTTCGGCCTGAACCACCAGCTCACCGTCGGCGGCGACTACCAGGACATCGACAGCCGCTGGCAGGGCACCCCGCGCTTCGCCACGGCCGGCGGCGCGGTGGACGTGTTCGACCCGAACTCCACGCCCTGGACCGACCCCGGCACCCGCCCGGACGTTACCCGCAACTACAGCCCCAACAGCCAGACCCAGTACGGCCTCTACTCCAGCCTGCGCCTGCAGCTGGCCGAGCCGCTGCACCTGATCCTTGGCGCGCGGGTGCAACGCTACAAGTTCGACCAGACCTACCAGACCCTGGCCAACGGCACCTGGAACACGCAGTCGCGCGTCGACATGCGCGAACCGACCAGGACCACGCCGTTCGGCGGCATCGTCTACGACCTCAGCGACGAGTGGGCCGCCTACGCCAGCTACGCGGAAATCTTCAAGCCGCAGCAGAACTACATGGCCGGCCCGCTGGGCAGCGGCAGCACCCTCGACCCCATGACCGGCAAGACCTACGAGACGGGCCTGAAGGGCGAGCTGTTCGACGGCAGGGTGAACACCAGCGTGGCGCTCTACTACACCAAGCGCGAAGACCAGGCCGTGCTCGACCCGCAGTACGACGCCACCTCGGTGCTGTTCGGCGGCAACTGCTGCTACGTCAACGGCGGCGAAGTCGTCAGCAAGGGCGTGGACATGGAAATCTCCGGCGAGGTACTGCCGGACTGGATGGTGATGGCCAGCTACACCCTCAACCTCAACAAGAACCGCACCGTCGGCGGCGAGCTGAGCACCATCACGCCCAAGCACCTGGCCAAGCTGTTCAGCACCTACCGCCTGCCGGGCGACTGGTCGAAGTTCCGCGTCGGCGGCGGCGTCGATATCCAGAGCGCGACCAAGGTCAGCGGCACCGCCTCCTACTACGACAGCAACGGCAACGTGACGCAGGCCGACGTGCCGTACGACTACCAGCAAAGCGGCTACGCGGTGTGGAATGCGCTGGTCGACTACCAGCTGGACGAACACTGGAACGTCGCGCTCAACGGCAACAACCTGTTCGACAAGAAGTACTACCAGACGGTCGGCACCTCGACCTATGGCAACGTCTATGGCGACCCGCGCAACTTCATGCTGACCGTGCGTGCGACGTATTGAGAATCGGGCCTTCATCAAAGCTTAATCTTGCGCCGGCAGACTGAAGCCAGTCACCAATGGTGCGTGACCCATGAATGCTGCCTGTTCCAGGCAGCATTTTTTTTTGCCCGCCAGTCGGGGCACACCGGCAGGAGCAGCCCATGTTCTTCCTGCCGGGGAATACCGGACAACCCGGCCGATTGCTGCTATATGCCTTGAGGCACGCACCGATGTGCAGCCGCCCCTCCCTGTATGGATACCGGCATGCCGATCCGCCGTTCAAGCACCATCCTTCTTGCCAGCCTGGGCCTGACCGGCGCCATCGGCGTCCTGTCGACCTGGGCCATTCTGGAAATGCGCCACGACGCCCTCGAAGTCGCCAGTGCCAACGGCCACAACATCGCCCTGCTGGTGCAGCGCGACATCCAGCGCAACCTCGACCTCTACGACATGACCCTGCAGGCCGTGGTCCACGCCCACGCCCAGCCGGAGATACGCGGGCTGTCCATGGACACGCGCAACCTGCTGCTGCGCGCCTACACCGCGCCCACTCGCGGCATGGGCTCGGTGTTCCTGACCAACGCCGACGGCATCGCCACCTACAGCTTCGGCAAGGAAGTACCGGCACGCATCGACCTCTCCGGCCGCGAGTACTTTCACGCGCTACGTGTATCGCAGGGCGACGCGCCCTACCTCAGCCACCCGTACATCCCCTACTCCAGCGACGCCCGCAACAGCGTTGCGCTGAGCCGACGCCTGGAGCACGAGGACGGCAGCTTCGCCGGGGTCGTCGGCGCCAACCTGGAACTGGCCTACTTCAGCGAACTGTTCAGCGACCTCAACCTCGGCGAAGGCGGCACGGTCAGCCTGCACATGCGCGACGGCACCCTGCTCGCGCACTGGCCGGACACGGAGCCCGCCGCGACGCTGGGCGAGTCCTTCGAGCGCTACCGCAGCAACGGCGCGGAGAACTTCTTCGACACCAACAGCGACGGGCTGGAGCGCTGGCACGACTTCCGCCCGGTGGACGGCTACCCGCTGGTGTTCAGCGTCGCCCTGCCATCGCGCGAGATCTACGAGGACTGGTACTGGCGCGCCAGCCTGATCGGCTTGCTGGGCGTTTCCCTGGTCGGCGCGGTCATCGGTCTCGCGCTGCTCGCCCTGCGCCAGATGCGTGAGCGCGACCGCCAGGAAGCCGAACTGCGGCAGGCCGCCAGCACCGACCCGCTGACCGGCCTGAACAACCGCCGCGCCTTCGACCTGCGCGCCAACCACGAGTGGTCGCGCTACCAGCGCAGCGGCGCCGCGCTGTCAGTGATGCTGATGGATATCGACAAGTTCAAGGCCTACAACGACCACTACGGTCACCCCGCCGGCGACGCCGCACTGAAGACCGTGGCCCGGGTGATCGCCGAGTGGGCACGGCGCCCCGCCGATTGCGCGGCGCGCTTCGGCGGCGAGGAATTCGTCGTGCTGCTGGGCGACAGCGAGGAAGCCGATGCCCTGGAGCTGGCCGAGCACATCCGCGCCAGCCTGCAGGCCCTCGCCGTGCCGCACGAGCATGGCCCGCTGGGGGTGCTCACCCTGAGCATCGGCGTGGCCAGCACCTCGCAATTCAGCCCCGCCGACTGGGCCGAGTTGCTGCAGTCTGCCGACAGCGCGCTGTATCGGGCAAAGGATGGCGGACGCAACCGGGTGGTCGGCTTCCGTTGCGCCTCAGTCGAAGCCTCCTAGCCGCGCAGGCTCAGCACCTTCAGCTCGCACTCGAAGAGAAACTCGAACGCCTCCACCTGGCGCAGCGCATCGCTCATCTGCGCGCCCCAGGTGTACAGGCCATGGCCGCGAATCAGATAGCCGGGGCAATCCGGGTGGGCGTCGAGCCAGGGCTGCACCTGGGTGGCCAGGCGGGCGATGTCCTGGTCGTTGTCGAAGATCGGCACGCTGACGCGGCCTTCATGGGTACTGACGCCGGCAAAGGCCTTCTGCAGCTCGTAATCCTCCAGTTGCAGACGATCACCGACGGTCAGGCGCGACAGCACGGTGGCGTTCACCGAGTGGGTGTGCAGCACCGCGCCAATCTCCGGTCGCCACGCATAGAGCTGGGTATGCAGCAGGGTTTCCGCCGAAGGCTTCTTGCCCGGCTCCAGGCTGTTGCCGGCCAGATCGGTTTCCAGCACATCGTCCTCGCCCAGCTGGCCCTTGTGCTTGCCGGAAACGGTGAGCAGAACGCGATCCGCCGTCAGGCGTGTCGAATAGTTGCTGCTGGTGGCCGGCGACCAGCCACGGCCGTAGAGGAAGCGGCCGGCGTCGATGATCTGCCGGGTGAGTTGCTGGCGGGTATCGGTCATTTCAATAAAGATCCGGATCAGGCGGTGGCGAGCAGTTCGCGCAGGTGGCGATTGACGGTCTGTGGCTTCTCCAGCATCAACTGATGGCCACAGTTCTCCAGCACTTCGAACTGCGAATTGGGTAGCCGCTGGTGCAAGGCCCGTGCGCGCTCGGCGGGCGTCAGGCCGTCGCTGTCGCCGGAGACGATTCGCACCGGCAGCAGCAGGCGATCCAGCTCCGGCTCCGGCAACCAGCTCGCCTGACTCACCAGCGCCTTGAACACATCGAGTCGGTTGCTGCGGGTCAACTGCTCTTCGTAATCGATCAACTCCGGATCGGCATCGGCGTGCCAGGCGCGCTCACGAAATCCCTTCGACAGGACAGGCCGGAACCACTCCAGCAGCCAAGCCGGTAACGACAGCAGGCCGCCGCGCCCCAGCGGGCGGTTGAGCTGAGTGCCCAGCAGCAGCGCCGAATCGATCAGCGCGCCCTGCCCCTGCGCCTGCAATGCCAACAGGCTGCTGACGCTCAGGCCAGTGCCGAAGGAATGCGCGGCGAGGATGTTGCGCTCGCCGGCGTAGCGCCGCAGTACCGCCACCTGATCGGCCACCAGCTCATCCCAGGCATAGTCCGTCGCGCGCCGTGGCTTGTCGCTGGCGCCGTGGCCGAGCAGGTCCCAGGCCACCAGGCTGTAGCCCTCGGTCGCCAGCTCACGCCACTGTTCGCGCCATTGGTCCTTGTTGCCGCCGCCCCCGTGGGCAAAGAACACCACGGTCTGCGGGTAGCGATGCCCCTTGCTGTGGGCCAGGCTGATGTGCCGGCCGGGGCGGATTTCCACGCGCTCGCCGCGAACCAGCGGCAGTGCTTGCGTCCAGTGTTCAGGCATGTTCGGCAGTCTCCTTGCTGTGGGCCAGGCCCAGATGGTCGCGCAGGGTCCTGCCACTGTAGCGCCGGCGGAACAGGCCGCGATGCTGCAGTTGAGGCACCACCTGCGCGACGAAATCGTCGAGGCCGCCGGGCAGGTACGGCGGCATGATGTTGAAACCGTCCGCTGCGCCGGACTCGAACCACTCCTGCAACTGGTCGGCGATATCCACGGCGGTGCCGACGACCACGCGATGGCCACGGGCGTCGGCCATGCGCTGGTAGAGCTGGCGGATGCTCAGTCCCTCGCGCCGTGCCAGTTCCAGCAGCAGGTGCTGGCGGCTGACGCCGGATTCGGTGGTCGGCAGTTCCGGCAGCGGGCCATCCAGCGGCAGTTGCGAGAGGTCAAAGCCACCGGCCACGTCCGACAACAGCGACAACCCCACCACCGGCTGCACCAGTTCCTGCAACTGCGCACGGCGCTCGTCGGCCTCCGCACGGCTCGCGCCGAGGATCGGCAGCACGCCGGGCATCACCTTCAGCGCCCCCGGAGCGCGGCCATGGTGCGCCATCCGCTGTTTGATATCGCGGTAGAAAGCCTGCGCACCGGTCAATTCCGGCTGCGCCGTGAAGAGCACTTCCGCATGCTGCGCCGCCAGCTCCTTGCCAGCTTCCGACGCGCCAGCCAGCACCTGTACCGGCGCCACGCCACGGGTGGTCCAGCGCTCGCGCACGCGCAGGAGGAAGTCCTCTGCCATGCGGTAGCGGCAGGCGTGTTCGAAGTGCCGGTCGCGGCCGAAGTTGCCGGCTTCCTCGGCGTTGCTCGAGGTCACCAGGTTCCAGCCGCTGCGGCCGCCGCTGAGGGATTCCAGGGTGGCGAAGGTGTCCGCCACATTCGCCGCATCGTTGTACGAGGACGTGACGGTGGCCACCAGCCCGATGTGCCGGGTGCTGACAGCCAGATGCGCCAGCAGCGTCAGCGGTTCGAAATGTTCGGTGCGCGCCATGCGGCTCAGCGCATCCAGCCGGCCGGGCAACATGGCGAGGGTGTCGGAGAGGAAGATCGCATCGAAGCAGCCACGCTCGGCAGTCCGCGCCAGCGCCTGGTAGTGCGCCACATCCAGCCCGCCAGCAGCGTGCGCACGGGGATGCCGCCAACCGGCCAGGTGATGCCCGGTGGCCATGAGGAAAGCGCCCAGCGCCATCTGTCGCGGCGCCGTCATGCGGGCTCCTCCACTTCGCGCAACGGATGCGCGGCCAGCAGCCGGCGTGTGTAGTCATGTTGCGGGGCGCGCAATACCTGCTGCGCCTCCCCCAGCTCGACGATGTGCCCGCCCTGCATGACCGCGATGCGATCGCACAGGCGCGCGGCCACCTGCAGGTCATGGGTGATGAAGACCAGGCTCAGGCCCAGTTCGCGCTGGAGTCTTTCCAGCAGCTCCAGCACCTGCTGCTGCACCAGTGCATCCAGCGCCGAGACGCATTCGTCGGCCACCAGTACCTCGGGCTGCAGGGCCAGCGCACGGGCGATGCCGATACGCTGCCGCTGGCCGCCAGAGAAGTCCCGCGGGTAACGCTCGAAGGCAGCTTCCGGCAGGCCGACCTGCTGCAGCAACTCCCGCGCGCGGCGTTCCGCCTCGGCGGCGGAAACACCATGGGCCAGCGGCCCGGCCATGATCTGCCGCCCGACACGCTGGCGCGGATTGAGCGAGGCGAACGGGTCCTGGAAGACCATCTGCACCTGTTGGCGCAGCGGACGCAGCCGGCGCTGGGACAATGACGCCAGGTCCTGCCCCCGCAGCAGGATCTGCCCGCCGTCCGGTCTCAGCAAGCGCACCAGTGCGCGGCCCAGGGTGGTCTTGCCCGAGCCGGACTCGCCGACGATGCCCAGGCACTCACCCGGACGCAGGCTGAACGAGGCGTCGGCCAATGCAGCAACGCGGCGCCGCCGCCAGAAACCCTGGCGGCACTCGTAGTGCTTGTGCAGGCCAGCCACCTCCAGCAAGGGCGCGGCGTCTGCATCGAAGCGGCGCGGGCCGCGCGGTCCTTGATGCAGCGCCGCCAGCAGCTGGCGGGTATAGGGATGCTGCGGTGCATCCAGCACCTGGCGCAGTGCGCCCTGTTCCACCACGCGGCCCTTTTCCATCACCAGCACGCGGTCGGCAATGGCCTCCACCACGGCGAAATCGTGGGTGATCAGCAGCACCGCCATGCCCTTCTCGCGGCGGATGCGCCGCAGCAATTCGAGGACCTGCGCCTGGGTGCTGACGTCCAGTGCCGAGGTCGGTTCGTCGGCGATCAGCAGCGCCGGCTCCAGCGCCAGGGCGATGGCGATCACCACCCGCTGACGCTGGCCGCCGGAGAGCTGGAAGGGATAGGCATGGTAGAGATTCGCCGGCTCGGGCAAGCCGACGTAGCCGAGCAGGTCAAGCACCCGCTCGCGCCGCTTCGCAGCCTGCGCAACGCCATGGGCACGCAGGCTTTCGTCGATCTGCCGGCCGATGCTCATCAACGGGTTGAGCGCGCTCATGGGCTCCTGGAAGACCATGGCGATGTCCTTGCCGCGCAGCTCGCGCATGCCCTCCTCGCTGCGCCCGGCGAGGTCCTCGCCGCGAAAGCGGATGCTGCCTTCCACCGGCTTCAGGTGCCCCGGCAGCAGGCGCAGGATGGCATTGGCGAGCATCGACTTGCCCGAGCCGGACTCACCGACCACGCAAAGCACTTCACCGGCCGCCAGGTCGACGGACAGGTCGCTGACCGCACTGGCACGGTCGCCGCCCGCCGGCAGATCGATGCGCAGGTCACGCACCTCCAGCAGTTTCTCGCTCATGGGCGTCCTCCCTGGTTTCCAGGCGCCTGCACGGCTTCGCGCAGCGCCTCGCCGACACGCTGCACGGACAGCACCGTGAGCAGGATCGCCACGCCCGGCAGCAGGCTCATCGCAGGGGCCTCGCGCAGCAGATTGCGCGAGGCATTGATCATGTAGCCCCAGCTCATCGCCTCGGGATCGCCCAGGCCGAGGAAGGCCAGCGCGGCTTCGGTGAGGATGGCGGCGGCCAGGATGAAGGTCAGGCTCACCAGCAGCGGCGACAGCGCGTTGGGCAGGATCTGCACGAAGACGATGCGTGCCGGCCGCTGGCCAAGTACCAGCGCCGCCTGGACGAATTCGCGCTGACGCAGGCTCATGAATTCGCTGCGCACCAGCCGCGCCACTGGTGGCCAGGCCACCAGCGCCAGAGCCAGCACCACCGAGCCCACGGAGGGTTCCATCAGCGCCACCAGCACCACCGCCAGTACCAGCTGCGGGATGATCTGGAAGCACTCGGCAATGCGCATCAGCAACTCGTCGATCCAGCCGCCGAAGTAGCCAGCCGTGGCGCCGACCAGCAGGGCCGGCAACAGGGTCGCCAGCGTCGCCAGCAGCCCGACAGTCAGCGAGGTGCGCGCGCCGTAGAGCAGTCCGGTGGCGATGTCGCGGCCGAGCATGTCGGTGCCCAGCCAATGGCTGGCGTCATGCAATGGCGGCATCAGCGGCCGCGCCAGCATCTCCCAGGGCGAGGCCGAGCACAGCCACGGCGCGAGGATGGCCGCCGCTGCCAGCAGGATCAGGTAACCGGCAGCGAGCAACGCACCGGGGCGGTAAAACGCACGGCGCAGGCTCATCGCACCTCCCCCGCCGCGCCGATGCGCGGGTCGAGCAGGCGGCAGAGCAGATCGGTGAGGAAGTTGAACGCCACCACCAGGCAGGAGATCACCAGGAATACCCCCAGCAGCAGTGCGTAGTCGCGCTGGCTGAGCGCGTCGTAGAGCAGCCGGCCGATACCCGGCCAGGCGTAGACCACTTCGATCAGCAGCGCACCGCTGGCGAGTTGGCCGAGCTGCAGGCCAGCGAAGGTCACCACCGGCACCAGCGCATTGCGCAGCACGTGGGCGAGCAGGATGCGCCCTTCGCCCAGCCCCTTGGCGCGCGCCAGGCGCACGTGTTCCTGGGGCAGGATGTCGAGCATGGCGCTGCGGGTCAGGTGGACGTACATCGCCAGCGACAGGAAGCTCAGCGACAGGCACGGCAGCAGCAGGTGGCCGAGGCGATCCGCCCACCAGTCCCAGCCGCTCAGGTCCGCGCCAACGCTCTGCATGCCGAAGGCCGGCAGCCAGCCCAGCTGCACGGAGAACAGCAGCACCAGCAGCAGCGCCAGCCAGAACGGCGGCGTGGCGAACAGCACCCAGACGGCGCGGCCAATGAAGCGGTCGAGGCGGCCACTGCCCTGCTGGCTGCGTGCAGCCAGCACACCAAGAGCGACGCCCAAGGTCAGTGACACGGCGAAGGCCGAACCCATCAGCAGCAACGTCGCTGGCAGGCGCTCGGCGATCAGTTGCCAGACGCTTTCCTGGTTGCGGTAGGAGTAGCCCAGGTCGAGGTGGGCAATCTGTGCAAGGTAGCGCCACAGTTGCACGGGCAGCGGCAGGTCGAGGCCCATCTCGCCGCGCAGCCGGGCGATGTAGTCGGCGTCATCGCTGCCCGCCTCGCCCGCCATCAGCAGCGCAGGGTCGCCCGGCGCGAGGCGCAGCAGCAGGAAGGCACCGACCAGTACCGCGACTATCAGGGCCAGCGCACGCCCCAGGCGCGCGCCGGCGTACAGCAGCACATTCATTGCTTGGCGGGCTCCAGGTAAACCTCGGCGTAGCTGTCGTTGAGGCTGGTGGCACTGCGGATCAGGTTGTGCACGCGCTGCTGGTAGAGCGTGGGGAAGCGCATCTCGAAGATCGGCGCGATCGGCAGGTCATCGTTGAGCTTGCGCTCCAGCTCGCCGTACACGGTCTGGCGTCCGGGGCCCTCGGGCGTATTGGCGACACGCTGCCAGAGCGCGTCCGCGGCGGCATCGCTGTAGCCGGTGATATTGGCGAAGGGCGAGGTCTTGAGGATGTAGTCAGTGCGGTACAGGTAGGCGGTGGTCAGGTAGGGATCGCCGATCTGGAAGATGAAGTTGTAGGTCAGGTCGAAGTCCCAGTCGCTGGCGCGCTGGTACCAGGTGGCCGCATCGGAGGTCGCCACCTGCACCTTGATGCCCAGCGGCTGCAGCGCCTGCTTGGTGTACTCGGCCAGGCGCTCCCAGGCGCCGCCCTTCTCGCCGTTGAGCAGGCGCACGCGCAGCTTGCTGACGTCCACGCCGGACTCGGCGATCAGCGCCTTGGCCCTGGCCGGGTCATAGCCGTACTGCGGCAGTTTCGGGTCGTGGAAGGCACCGAGGAAAGGCCCGGCGGCCACGCGGCCGGTGCCGAAGAAGATGTTGTCGACGATGAACTGGCGGTTCAGCGAATAGAGGATCGCCTGGCGCACCCTGGGGTTGTCCAGGCCCGGCTTGCGGGTGTTGATCTGCAGGAAGGCCAGGCCCGGATACAGCTCGTAGCCCTTCTCGGATGCCTCGACGCCCGGCAACTGAGAAAGGCGCTTGAGGTCGGCGTAATCGGCATCGCCGCTGCGCAGCACCTGTACCTCGCCACGTTCGAAGGCGGCCGCGCGGGCGGCTGCGTCGGGAATGACGTGATAGACGATACCGTCAAGGTACGGCAGGCCCTTGTGCCAGTAATCCGGGTTGCGCGCCAGGCGGATGTACGCGCCGCGCTTCCACTCCTGGAACACGAACGGGCCGGTTCCGACAGGCTTGAGGTTGTATGGGTTGCTACGGAAGTCGGTGCCGGCGTACAGGTGTTTGGGCACGATGGGCCGCAGGCCGCTGCCCAGCGCCGACAGTAGTGGCGAGAAGGGTTTCTTCAGCTGGAACACCACCTGATCGGCGCCATTGGCCTGCACGCTTTGCACGTACTCGCCGAAGATGCTCGCCATGCGCTTGTCCACCTCCGGGTAGAAATCCTGGAAGCTGAACACCACGTCATCGGCGCTGAAGGGTTGGCCGTCATGCCATTTCACGCCGGGCTGCAGGTCGAAGGTGTAGGTCAGGCCGTCCGGCGATACCGTCCAGCTGCGGGCCAGCACCGGCTGCGGCTTGAGGTCGGTGTCGAAGGTGATCAGCCCTTCGAGGATCTTGCCGCCGACGTACTGGGTCGCGACGTGGCTGACCACCGCGTGGGACAGCGATGGCGGCTCGGGCTGCGCCACCAGGTCGAGCTGGCCGCCGCGGGTCGGCTCCGCCACGGCGGCGCCCGCCATGGCCAGGCCGGCCGCCAGCAGGCCGGCAAGCAGCCGGGCGTGACGTGGGCGCCGTGACGCGAGGCGGAAAGTGGGACTGGGCATGGAAGCTCCTGCAGGATCAGCGCCGCAAATCGGCTTTGCCAGGGGCTTGAGCAAGCGCTGTGCCATGGCCCTGCAGGCCCGCCGCTACGGGGTTTGCGGCGCCTTGGCGCGAGGGCCGCTGGTGCAAATCACACAGTGCCGCCGGCGCATTGCCTCAAAAGCAGCAGCCGCTGCTGCGCAGCCCCACGCACGGCATGGCCTGCGCGACTGGCACAGGCTTTGCGACTAGCCTGCATCTTCTACTTGGAGCAGCAGCGCATGACCCAGGACTATCTCGGCAACCCCATCGACAGCGAGCGCGCGGACACCCGCCAGGCCATCGATGATTTCACCGGCGGTGTACTCGCCTACCAGACCCGCGCGGAAAACATCCTCGCCGGTGCCGACGCAGACCCGGCCTCGGTGCTGGCCAACGCCTTCGCCGGCCTGCTGATGATGTTCGCCGAATCGCCACAGGCGCCCAGCCTCGCCGCACGCTACCTGCAACGGGCCTGGGCCGCCGGCCCCGGCATTCCCCGCGCCGAACGCTACACCGCGCTGCTCGCCGCCTGGAGCGCTGACGATCTGCCCGAGGCGCTGCGTCTGAGCGAGCTGCTGCTCGATGAGCACCCACGCGACCTGCTGGCCGCCAAGCTCAACCAGTACTTCGAGTTCAACCGCGGCAACTCGCCGGCCATGCTGCGCATCGCCCTGAAAGCCGTGAAAGGCGCCGAGGATGTACCCCAGGCCTACGGCATGCTGGCCTTCGCCTACGAGCAGTGTCACCTGCTGGAGGAAGCCGAAGCGGCGGCGCGCTATGCCCTGCAGTTGCTGCCCGGCGAGCCCTGGGCGCAACACGCCCTCGCCCACGTACTGCTGACCCGTGGTCGCATTGAGGAAGGCACGCAGTTTCTCGAGGAAGCCAGCGCCGGCTGGCAGGGCCTCAACTCCTTCATGTACACCCACAACTGGTGGCACCTGGCGCTGTTTCACCTGGCGCGCGGCAACCAGCAGCGCGTGCTGGAAATCTACGACCGGCACGTCTGGGGCATCTTCCCCGAGTACTCCCAGGACCAGATCGGCGCGGTCTCGCTGCTGGCCCGCCTGGAGTTTGCCGGCATCGATGTCGGCCGGCGCTGGGAAGCACTGGTGCCCTACCTGCGCGAACGCCGGGCGGATGTCGTACAGCCCTTCCTCAGCCTGCAATACCTCTATGGCCTGGCCCGCGCCGGGCAGGACGAAGCCGCCGAATTGCTCGAGGCACTGCGGCAGCAGGCACGCCAGTCACCGGAGTTCAGCCGCGCGGCGTGGGCCGACGTGACACTGCCCGCCGCGGAAGGCCTGTACGCCCATGCCCGTGGCGAGTACGCACTGGCGGCGCGGCGACTGGGCCAGGCTTTGCCGCGCCTGGGCGAGATCGGCGGCAGCCACGCCCAGCGCGACCTGTTCGCACTGATCGAACTGGATGCGCAACTGCGCGCCGGGGAATGGCTGGCGGCGCAACAGGCACTGGAACTGCGGCGCCGCTACGACGCCCTGGACGTGCCTGGCAACCGCCATCTCGAGCGGGTCTATGGCGCCCTCGGCCTCCCCCAGGAAGCCGCACGCGCGGCCCGCCGGGTGGCGCGAGCACTGGGCGATAATCCGTACTTGCCCAGCCACTGAGCGCCCGTGGGCGCGATCGCGGGCATTGCCCGTTCCTACAGGGAACGGGCCAGGTACACGCCACGGGCAATGGCCCGCGCCACGCAGTCGGCAGCCGCCGAGCCGATACGCGACAGCTCCACCTGACGGCGCTGGCCATCCACCAGCTCGACATCGCCGGACGCCATGGCGAACAGGCTGTCGCCGTCGAACGGCAGGTGCGCCGGGCGCACCGCGCGGGCGATGCCATCCTGGGCCATGATCGCCAGGCGCTTGCACTCGGCGGTGGTCAACCGCGCATTGCACGCCACCACCGCCAGCGTGGTGTTGGCGCCGGCCTGCAAGCGGCCCATGGAATCGAGCCGTGAGAGCTCCGGCATCGGCTCGCTGCAGTCCATCCGCTCTGCCGGTACGCGCCCACCGAATTCGCCGCCCTGCTCCCAGGGCCAGGCCCAGAAGGTCTTGCCGTCGGGCATGTAGACACTGCCGATGGGATTGGCCACCACCAGTGCCCCCACCACCAGGCCATCGCCCAGGTTCAGCGAAGCCGAACCCAGCCCGCCGGGCAGCACACCGGCCATGGCACCGCGCCCGGCACCGACCGCGCCCAGGGCGAACTCCACATCCAGGTTGGCCAGCGCCTCGCGGCCCAGCTCGCGGTATGGCGGATCGATGCCCCAGCCCTTGTCGCCGCCATTGGCGAGGTCATGCAGCACGGCCGCCGGCACGATGGGAATGGCCGGCGCACCAGCCTTCAGGTGCAGGCCGATATCCCGCGCAGACAGCTCCGCGCTCACGCCATCCGCCGCGCCCAGACCGAACACCGAGCCGCCGGAAAACACCAGCGCATGCAGCTGTCCCACCATGTTCTCCGGCTCCAGCGCAGCGGACTCGCGCCCGCCGGGGCCGCCGCCGCGAATATCGACGCTGGCCGTCCACACGCCATTCGGGCGCAGCACGGTGACGCCGGTGCGCACACGTTCATCGGTGGCATGGCCGACCAGCAGGCCGGGGATATCGGTGATCAGGTTGCGCGGGCCGGGTCTGGGCATGCGTCTCTCCAGGCAGATAAGTGAAAGCAGCGCCGGAGCAAGGCCTGTGCCAGCACCAAGGTGAAGGCTCGAACCTGCCTGCGTGGCCCTTGCTGCAAATGCAGCATCGCGCCGCCCGGGACCTGCGCCTCACCAGCGGCTGGATGAAAAGCAACAGCCTGGGTCGGCGCTGCTGCAAACCCAGCAGGGAATTTCCAGCACCACCGGCAAGCCACTGAAAGACAAGGCCTTTCCAGACTGGCACAGCGCTTGCCTAGTCACCGCCATGAGCTTGAGCCTGCCCTCCGACTGAACGCGACCAGTCCCTCCCAGCAACAAGCCGTTCGCCAACGCGGCCCCGATGCCGTCGACACGATAACCCGCAGCGGCCACCCAGACGGGCGCCAGCCGGGAGCAAACCTTGGAGCGTAACCATGACCGCAGTCACCCGTGCCCGGAGCGCATCGACCGCCCGCACGCTGTTCACCCATAGCCTTCTGTTCCTCGCCGTTACCCAGGCGTTGCCGGCGCGCGCCGCCGATGCCGATGCCAGCGCCAACGGCAGCACCACCGACAACCGCCTGAGCACCGTGGTGGTGGTCGGCAACCGTGGCCAGGCGCGCACCCTGGCCGACAGCCCGGCACCGGTGGACGTCATCTCCAGCAAGCAGCTGGAAGCCACCGGCCAGGGCGACCTGACCCGCGCCCTGAGCCGCGTTCTGCCCTCGTTGAACCTGCCCGCCTCGTCCGGCTTCGGCTCTACCTCCGTGGTCCGCCCGATCAGCCTGCGCGGCCTCAACGGCGACCAGGTGCTGGTGCTGGTCAACGGCAAGCGCCGGCACAACAGCGCCCTGCTCAACAACGGCACCTACCTGAACTCCGGCTCGCAGCCGGTGGACCTGGACATGATCCCCACCGCCCTGGTGGACCACGTCGAAGTCCTGCGTGACGGCGCCTCCGCGCAGTACGGCTCCGATGCCATCGGCGGGGTGATCAACGTGGTGCTCAAGCAGACCGACCACGGCGGCCGCCTGGCCAGCACCTACGGCCAGAACTACGAGAACGGCGACGGCGAGACCGCCCGGCAGAGCGGCAACATCGGCTTCGAACTGGGCAACGAGGGCTTCGTCAACTTTGCCCTGGACTACAAGCACCAGAACGTCTCCGACCGCTCCGACAACGCGCCCTATACCGACTCCGCCGGCAACACCAGCCTGCAGCACACCTACTACGGCACCGGCCTGCCGAAGGTGGAGAACTTCAGCCTGGGCTACAACGCCGAGCTGCCGGTGAACGACGCGCTGACCCTGTATTCCTTCTCCACCTATACCAACCGCGAGTCGTCCAAGCCGCTGGCGTTCCACCAGCCGGCGAGCTTCAACGGCATCCCGACGCCCTACCCCGAGGGCATCGAGGACAACCTGCGGTTCATCGAGAACGACTTCCAGTTCGCCTTCGGCGGCAAGGGCGAAGCGGCCGGCTGGGACTACGACCTGTCCACCACCTATGGCCAGGACCACGCCCGCGCCACGCTGACCGATACCTACAACCTCAGCTACGGCGCGGACTCGCCGACCAACGTCGACACCGGCGTGAAGACCTTCAGCCAGTGGACCAGCAACCTCGACCTGACCCGCGCCTTCGACCTCGGCCTGGCCAAGCCCACGCAGATTTCCTGGGGCCTGGAGCACCGCTACGAGAACTACAAGATCGGCAAGGGCGAGTACGCCTCCTACGGCTACGGCGACTACCAGTACGGCGCCAACGGCGCGCTGATCGCCCCCGGCACCATCTCCGGCGCCGGCACCACCCCGGCTGACGCCGCCTCCAAGGGCCGCACCAGCTACGCCGGCTACGGCGAGATCGGCCAGGACTTCACCGACAAGTGGCACGTCGACCTCGCCGGGCGCTACGAGCACTACAACGACGGCTCGGGCGTGACCACCAACGGCAAGCTCTCCACCCGCTACCAGCTGACCCCGATCCTGGCCCTGCGCGGCACCGCCAGCACCGGCTTCCGCGCGCCCTCGCTGGCCCAGCAGATCTACAGCTCCACCTCGCAGAGCAGCGTCAACGGCAACCTGATCGACTACCGCAACGTCGCGGTGAGTTCGGACGTGGCCCAGGCTCTGGGCGCATCTACCCTGAGCCCGGAGAAGTCCACCAACTACAGCGTCGGCCTGACCCTGCAGCCGACCCCGGCCAGCAGCCTGACCATCGACGCGTACCAGATCAAGATCCGCGACCGCATCGCCCAGACCGGCTACCTGGGCGGCACCCAGGCGATCCAGGACATCCTCGCCGGCGCCGGCCTCAACCCCAACCAGTACGTCACCTATTTCACCAACGCGCTGGACACCACCACCCGCGGCGTCGACATCGTCGGCGACTACCGCCAGGAGCTGGGCGCCTACGGCAGCATCCGCTACAACGCCGGCTTCAACTGGAACACCACCGAGATCGACAAGATCCACGCCTCCTCCGTGGCCCAGTCCGCCCTCGGCCCGGACGGCGGCTACGACCGCCAGCGCCAGGGCAACCTCAAGCACGGCCAGCCCGAATCGCGCCTGCTGCTGGGCGCCGACTGGAGCATCGGCCAGTTCGACGTGAGCCTGAACCTGACCCGCTACGGCGAGTACACCCAGTACGGCACCGCCGAGGTCTACGACCGTACCTTCGACCCGCAGTGGATCACCGACCTCAACGTCGACTACCACCTGACCCGCAACCTGACCCTCACCGCCGGGGCGAACAACCTGTTCAACGTCTACCCCGACCGCACCAACCTGCCCAGCACCTCCGGCGCCTTCCCGTACGGCAACTTCTCGCCCTACGGCACTACCGGCGGCTACTGGTACACGGGCCTGGCCTACAACTTCTGACCTGGCACAAGCCGGCGGGCGCCCAGGCGGCGCCCGCCCGAACGGGAGACAAGACATGACCCGCCGCACCGACCAGCTCAAGCTCGGCGCCTTCCTCGCCAACAGCGGCCACCACGTCGCCGCCTGGCGCCACCCCAAGGCACAGGCCGACGCCAGCCTGGATTTCGACTACTTCAAGCAGGTTGCGCAGACCGCCGAGCGCGGCCGTTTCGACGCGCTGTTCGTCGCCGACGTGGTCGCCCTCTGGGGCCACCACCTCGACGCCCTGAGCCGCACCGCGCGCGGCGAGCACTTCGAGCCGCTGACCCTGATGGCCGCGCTGGCCGCCGTCACCAGCCGCATCGGCCTGATCGCCACCGCCACCACCAGCTACAACGAGCCGTACCACATCGCCCGCAAGTTCGCCTCGCTCGACTACCTGTCCAAGGGCCGCGCCGCCTGGAACCTGGTGACCTCGGTGGTCTCCGACGAGGCCTGGAACTTCGGCCGCGAAGCCCACATCGACCACGCCGAGCGCTACCGTCGCGCCGAAGAGTTCCACGACGTGGTCAAGGGCCTGTGGGACAGCTGGGAGGACGACGCCTTCCTGCGCGACAAGGCCAGTGGACAGTACTTCGACCCGGCCAAGCTGCACGTGCTCGACCACAAGGGCGAGTACTTCTCGGTGCGTGGGCCGCTCAACGTGGCGCGCCCGCCGCAGGGCCACCCGGTGCTGGTGCAGGCCGGCGCCTCGGATGCCGGCAAGGCGCTGGCCGCGCGCGTGGCGGAAGTCATCTTCGCCATGGCCGAGACCATTCCCGCCGCCCAGGCCTTCTACAGCGACGTGAAGCAACGCGCCGCCGCGCTGGGCCGCGACCCGGACGGCATCAAGATCCTCCCCGGCGTCACCCCCTTCATCGGCCGCACCCGCGAAGAGGCCCGCGAGCTGTTCGAGGAATTCCAGAGCCTGGTGGACCCGGTGCTCGGCTTGCGCCTGCTGGCCGACACCCTCGGCGAGGACATCGACCTCTCCGCCCATGACCTCGACGGCCCGCTGCCGGAAACCCCGGTCGGCCAGCGCGGCAGCCGCCGCGACAAGGTGCTGGAACTGGCGCGCAACGAAGGCCTGACGATCCGTCAGCTGTACCTGCGCCTGGCCGGCGGCAACCCGGTGATCGGCACCGCCGAAGACATCGCCGATACCTTCGATGCCTGGTTCCAGGCCCGCGCCTGCGATGGCTTCAACGTGTTCTTCCCGTACCTGCCGGGCGGCATCGAGGTGTTCGTCGACGAGGTGGTGCCGCTGCTGCAGGAGCGCGGCCTGCTGCGCCGCGAATACGAAGGCGCAACCCTGCGCGAGAACCTCGGCCTGGTGCGTCCGGCCAACCGTTTCGCCGGGAGCGCGGCATGAGGTTCGCGCCCCTGCTGCTGGCTGCCGGCTGCGCTCTTGCGCAGCCGGCGTTCGCGCTGAACATCCTGCTCAGCAACGATGACGGCTACCGCCACCCGAACATCCGCGCGCTGTACACCGCGCTGAAGGCCGACGGGCACACGGTGCGCATAGCCGCGCCCTACAGCGACCAGAGCGCGCGTGGCGGTGCCTTCTTCTTCGGGCGCGAGACACAGGTCGGCCGTGATGACGATCCGGCCTATCCCGACAGCTACTACCTCACCACCACCGAGAAGGGCCTCTGCGAAAGCGCCCGCTGCGCCGGCCAGCAGGTGGATATCCGCATCAGCGGCACGCCGGTCATGGCCGTGCTGCTGGGGCTGGAGAAGGTCTTGCCGCACCCGGACCTGGTCATAGTCGGGCCCAACCCCGGCAACAACCTCGGCGCCCTCAACAGCGCCTCGGGCACCTTCAACGCCGCCAGCGTCGCGGTGCTCTCCGGCGTGCCCGCCCTGGCCGTCAGCGCCGACCTGAAGGAGCAGGACAGCCCGCGCATCGCCGCCATCGTCACCCGCCTGGTGGACGCGCTGGACAAGCACCGACAAGCCAATGGCGCGCTGCTGCCCAGGGGCGTAGGCCTGAACCTCAACCTGCCGCCGCTGGAAAAACTCCAGGGCGCGCGACTGACCCGCATCGGCAGCTACGTGCCCTTCCACGCCCTCTACACCGAGGACCTCGGCAAGCTCGACGCGAAGCTGGCGGGCAAGCCGGGCATCGGCTTCGCCTGGTCGCCGCCGCCGGACGCCAGCAACGCCGAGGACGAAGCGGTGTGGGTCGCCAGGGGCTACCTCACCCTCAGCCCATTCAGCGCCCTGCCCGGCGCGCCGGCCGACAGCGGGCGCCTCGACGCCGCGCTGACGCCGTTGCTGGGCCAGGCCGACCTCACGGAGCAAGAACCATGATCCGCCGTACTCCCCACCGCAGCTTCCGCCTGGGTTTCCTCAACCGCGTATACGCCCCGCAGTTCGAGCCGCGCCTGTACCAGCAGACCCTGGAACTGTTCGAGGCCGCCGAGGAGCTGGGCTTCGACAGCGGCTGGCTGGCCCAGCACCACTTCGCCAGCGAGAACGGCCGCCTGCCCTCGCCGCTGGTGCTGCTCGGCGCGGCAGCCGAGCGCACCCGGCACATCCAGCTGGGCACCGGCATCGTGGTGCTCAACCAGGAGAACGCCCTGCGCCTGGCCGAGGACGCCTCGGTGCTCGACCTGATCAGCCAGGGCCGTCTGCAGCTGGGCCTGGGCGCCGGCTTCGACCCCGACAGCTTCGCCGCCTTCGGCCAGAGCCTGGAAGGCCGCCACGCGCAGTACGACCAGCGCCTGGAGCGTCTGCGCCAGGCCCTGGCCGGCGAGCCGCTGAATGCCGAAGGGCGCGTGCTGCGCCCCGCCGCCCATGGCCTTGAACAACGCTTGTGGGAGGCGACGTCCCGCGTCGAACAGGTCGCCACGCGCGGCAACGGGCTGATCCTCGCACCCAACCCCAACGCCGGTGCCGAGCCGCGCTCGCTGGTGATCGAACGCTACCGCCAGGCGTGGAATCCCACCCACGCAGGAACGCCCCGCGTTGCCCTGGTGCGCGCAGTCTTCCCCGGTGCCGACGCTGCCGCAGCCGGCTCGACCCTGCGCCGGGACATCCTCACCTACGTCGAACGCCAGCGCCGCATCGGCATTGGCCATGCGGACCCGGCACAGGGCTTCGAAGCGGTGCTCGACGCCCTCGGCGTGCTGCACGGCGACCCGTCGAAGATCGCCGAGCAGCTGCGTGCGGATGCACCGCTGGGCGCCGATGACCAGTTGATCGTCCAGGTGCAGACCACCTCGACCGGCTTCGCCGAAGCCCTGCGCCACCTGGAAACCGTCGCCCGCGACATCGCCCCCGCGCTGGGCTGGCAACCGCGCCAGCAGCGCGCACCCGCACAGGAGATACCGGCATGAGTGCACTGCAAACCCGGCAGCCGTTCAAGCTCGGCTTCCTCACCCATGCCTTCGGCAGCGACCCGCGCCAGGTCTACCGCGACCTGCAGGAGCAGTTCGAGTTCGCCGAGGCGCTGGGCTTCGACGGCGGCTGGATCGCCCAGCACCACCTGAGCGGCGGCTTCGGCCAGCTGCCTTCACCGCTGCTGCTGTTCGCCAACATTGCCGCACGTACCCGGCGCATCGAGCTGGGCACGGCGGTGGTCACCCTGCCGCTGGAAGACGCCCTGCGCCTGGCCGAAGACGCCGCCGTGCTCGACGCACTGTCCGCCGGCCGCCTGCAACTGGGCCTGGGCAGCGGCGGCGCCAACCTGGACATGTTCAATGCCTTCGGCCGAGACGCCCAGCGCCGCCAGGAGGATTTCCAGCAAGCCCAGCGAGCACTGCAGGCCGCCCTGCTAGGCGCGCCGCTGCCCGGTGAAGCGCAGTTGCGCCTGCATCCGCCGGCGGCCGGGCTGCGGGAGCGGCTCTGGCATTCCCATGGCAGCGAAGCCGGCGCGGTGTATGCCGCCGAGCAAGGCAACGGCCTGTTGCTGGGCACCGCCACCCACGACCCGCTGACGGTGCAGAAGCCGCTGGCCGACGCCTACCTTGGCGCCTGGCAGGACGAAACCCGGCGGCCGCGTATCGGTGTAGTCCGCGCGGTATTTCCCGCTGAAGACAAGACCCAGTCCCGCGCGGAGCTCGCGCCGGACATCGAGCTGCACGTACCTAGGCTGATCCGCGAGGGCCTGATCGACGAAGCCGCCGACCTGGAAAGCCACCTGCGCCTGCTCAACGTCCACCACGGTCATCCTGAGGAAGTGATCGCCAGCGTGCGCAACGACCCATCGCTGCTGCCCTACGCGGACTACTTCATCGCCGTGGTGCAGTCGGAAAGTTCCACCCAGGCCCAGGTGTTGCGGCGCCTGGAGCAACTGGCGCGTGACATCGCCCCGGCGCTGGGCTGGACGAGCGCCGGCGAGCGTCTGGCGGTCGCCGGATGAGCCTGCGCTTCGCCTGGAAGCTCTGCGCCGGCGGCACCCGGCGCGGACTGGACTGGCAGGCGCAGCCATCGGAATGGGTGCAGCTGGCCCAGGCCGCGGAATACGCAGGCTTCGACGACCTCTACCTGCCCGGGGGCCCCAGCCAGCCGGACAGCCTGATGGTCGCCGCTGCGTTGTGCGCACATACCCGGCAGCTCGGGCTGACCCTGAGCCTGCCGGCGGAAGCCATGCTCCCGGCCGCGCTGGCGGCCACCCTGCAAAGCCTGCAATCGCTGTCCGCCGGACGGGTCCGCCTGCACCTGCCCGACAGCGACCGCGGCAGCCTGCGCCGGGCCTTCGGCGAGGTGCTCAACCGCGACCAGCGCCACGAACGCATCGACGAGTTCCTCGACATCCTGCAACGCCTGCTGCACGCCCCGGCCACCCCACTGGACCACAACGGCCGCTACTTCCAGCTGGAGAACGCCGGCCTCGGCCTGCGCGACCTGCCACCCACGCCGCTGCTGCTGGACGAAACCCTGGGCGCCGAACGCATCGCCAGCCGCGCGGACCTCTGTTTCGTCCAGGGCAACGGCGTCGCGCAGCTGGGCGAAACCATCGAGCGCCTGAACCGGGCCGCGCTGGCTGCCGGCCGCTCCCTGGGCCATGTCGCCAGCTTCGGGATCATCGCCCGCGACAGCGAGGAGCAGGCCTGGGACGAGGCCGCTCGCCAGGCCCAGGCGTTAGCCGCGCCGCCCCGGGGCAAACGCCGCGCCGATGCCACGGTGGTCGAATTGCTTGCCGAGCGCGCCGAGCACCCCGCCCGGCGCAGCGAGATCCACCCGAACCTGTGGCTGCCCGCACCCGGCGAATCGCCCGTGCTGGTGGGCAGCTACAAGCAGATCGTCAGCCGCCTGCATGAGCTGTGCGGCGCCGGCCTCGAGCAGATCATCCTGCATGCCCCCAACGCGGTGCGCGAGGTCCTGCGCTTCGGCGAACGGGTCCTGCCACTGCTGCGCAACGAAGCGGAAAAGGACACCCGGATTGGTCGCTGAACCCAAACGCCAACGCATCGAGATCGACTGGTTCCTGCCCACCAACGGCGACGGCCACCACCTCACCAGCAGCGGCCTGCCCAAGGTCGGCCTGTTCCAGCAGGGTGAGCGCGCGCCGACCCTCGACTACCTGCGCCAGGTGGTGCGCGCCACCGAGCAGGCGGCCTTCGACGGCATCATGGTGCCGACCGCCAGCGGCTTCGAAGACCCCTGGCTGATCGTCGCGCTGATGGTCCAGGAAGTACGCCGGCTGAAGTTCCTGCTGACCCTGCGTCCTGGCGTCGAACTGCCCGCGCACACCGCGCACAAGGCCGCCACTCTCCAGCAACTCAGCGACAACCGCCTGCTGCTGCACCTGGTCAGCGGCTCCAGCCGCTTCGAGCAGCGCGCCCTGGGCGACTTTCTCGAACACGACGAGCGCTATGCCCGCAGCGCCGAATTCCTCGATGTGTTCCGCGCCACCTGGGCCGGACGCGAGCACCATGGTCGGCACTACCGCACCGGCAGCCCGGTGCCGATCGCCCGCGAAGCCGCGCTGCCGCCCATCTGTTTTGGCGGTGCTTCGGAGGTGGCCGAGCGTATCGCCGCCAGCCATGCGCAGAGCTACCTGATGTGGGGCGAGCCGCCAGCGATGATCCGCGAGCGCATCCTGCGCATGCGCGAGCTGGCCTCTGGACACGGCCGCGAGCTGCGCTTCGGCCTGCGTCTGCACGTGTTCGCCGCCGCGGACTCGCGCCAGGCCTGGGCCCACGTCGGACGCCTGCTGGAAGAGATTCCCCGCGACGCCATCGAACGGGCCCAGCAACAGCTGGCGGCCTACGAGTCGGTGGGGCAATCGCGGCAGATCAGCCTGACCCAGGGCCGTGCGCGCAGCGTGCGCGACCTGGAGGTCTCACCGAATCTCTGGGCGGGTGTCGGCCTGGTGCGCGGTGGCGCTGGCACCGCGCTGGTGGGCAGTTACGCGGAAGTGGCCGAGCGCATCGAGGAGTACCACCAGTTGGGCGTGGACACCTTCATCCTCTCCGGCTATCCGCACCTGGAAGAAGCGATCCACCTCGGCGAGGAGCTGCTGCCCCTGCTGCGCCGTGACGCCGCCGTGGCCAGCAGCAGCCAGCGCCGCCGCGACTGATCAGGCCTTGGCGCGGCCCTTGAGCAGGCCGTGGTTGACCAGCAGCGTGCGCATGGCATTGCGGCTGATGCCCAGCAGCGCGGCGGTACGCAGCTGGTTGAAGCCGCAGTGGGCGAAGGACTCGCGGACGATCAGGTCCTCCAGATCATGCAGCAGGGTTTCCCCCGGCACTTCGAAGAGGCGCTGCAACTGGTCGCGGATGATCTCCTGCGGCAGTCCGGTTGGCGCTCCCGAGCCCATCCGTTGCCCCGACAGCGCAGCGGAGAACTTCAGGTGCTCGGGTCGCACCGCCTTCTCCCCCGCCACCAGCAGGGCCAGGTGCACGACGTTCTCCAGCTCGCGGATGTTGCCCGGCCAGGCGTAGTCCAGCAGTGCGCTGACGGCGGCCTCGGAGAACATCGGCTCGGCAATCTTCAGGCGCTGGGCGTAGAGCCGGCGGAAGTGCTCCACCAGCGGCATGATGTCCAGCGGACGCTCGCGCAGCGGCAACACGCGGGCCTGGGCGACATTGATCCGATAGAACAGGTCGAGACGGAAATTGCCGGCATCCACCGCCTGCTCGAGGTCGACGTTGGTGGCGGTGACCAGGCGGATGTCCACCTTGATCGGCTTGCGCGAGCCGACGCGGACGATCTCCTGCTCCTGCAAGGCGCGTAGCAGCTTCACCTGGAGCGGCATCGGCAGGTCGCCGATCTCGTCGAGGAACAGGGTGCCGCCGTCGGCCTCCTCGAACCATCCGGCACGGCGCCCGGTGGCGCCGGAGAAGGCCCCCGCCTCGTGGCCGAACAGCTCGCTTTCGGCGAGGTTCTCGTTGATCGCGCCGCAGTTCACCGCGACGAAGGCGCCCTTGCGCCCGCTGGCACTGTGGATGTAGCGCGCCACCAGTTCCTTGCCGGTACCGGTCTCGCCGTTGATCAGCACCGGTACCTCGCTGGGGCCGACGCGGTCGAGGAATTCCAGCAACTGGCGCGAGCGCGGATCGGCGAACACCAGCGCCTTGGCGCGAATGGACAGCGGCTGCTTCTCGCCCTGCGGCAAGGTCAGCACGGGCGTCGCGCCCCAGGGTGATTGGCTCATGGGTCCTGCTTGCAGCCTGCCTTAGATGAAGCCGTTACTTTATCCCCGACTTCTTATAACCATAAATATCTAAATCGCATGAGGTCATAACCCGAAACGCCCGCGCCAGAGCGATTCGCGAGAATCTTGTGGTTTCCATGTCCTGCAGGTCCTGCTCAGCCCGCCGACAGTCTTTTTATTCCATGTGATTATAAAAACCAGTTAAATTCATATTGGTATATACCAAATGTCCTCCTCTTCAATACGCTCCATCGCAGTCGCCGGCCGCTGGCCGTATCGGAGATAGGTTCCATGTTTGCCTTGCGGGTCATGCTCGAATACTTCCATCCCTGGCCCAACTCGGCCGGTTTCTACCTCGCCCGTGAACGCGGCTGGTACCGCGACGCGGGGCTGGACGTGGAACTGGTGGTGCACGACCCCTACCACGGCGACACCCTGGACCACCTGGCGCGCGGCGCTGCTGCTTTCGGCGTGTTCCCCAGCAATCGCCTGCTGGTGCGGCGCGAACTGGGTCAGCCGCTGATCGGCGTGGCGGCGATCAACCATCGCGCTCTGGAATCGATCCAGACCCTCACCGACAGCGGCATCCGCCGCCCCCGAGACCTTCAGGGCAAACGCCTGGCTCTGAACCCGACGCCGCGCGGCGTGGCCATGGTGCGCCACCTGGTATCCCGCGATGGCGGCGACCCGGACACGGTGCAACTGGTCGATGCCGGCTTCCGCGAGCTGCGCCCGGAAGACCTGGCCGCCGGCCACGCCGATGCCAGCTTCGGCGGCTACTGGGCCTGGGAGGCATTGCTGCCGAGCTCCATCGCCGACGAACGCCGCGTCGTCCTGCCGGTGGACGAGATCGGCGCGCCGCCCTACCACAGCTACCTGCTGGGTGCCCGCGAGGACTGGCTGGATGCAAACGCAGACGTCGCCCGGCGCTTTATCGCCGTCACCGCACGGGGATTCCTCGCCGCGGCGGCCGAGCCGGACGCCGCATTGCCGGTCTACGAACGCACCATTCCCTACTTTCCCCGCGAGATGCTGGCAGAATCCCTGCGGCGCATCGCGCCCAGCTGGCTGCATCAGGGCCGCTGGGGCGAGCAGCGCGAAGAACTGCTGCAGCCCTATGCCCAGTGGCTGCATGACCATGGTGTGCTGCGCGACCCGGAAATCTGGCGCGGCGCCACCAGCAATGCCTGGCAAGGGGAGAGCCCAGCATGACGAAACGCTTGAGCCACGGCATGGGCCTGGAACCGGTGGAGGCCGACTGGCCCGCGCTGACCGAAGCGGAAGTCGCCGCCGTGCTGGCGGACTTCTCCGAGGCGGGCGGCGACGCCCGCCTGATCTGGCACAGCCCCCGCCCCTTCTCCGCCGCCGCGCTGGTGGAGACCGACAACGGCCCGCTGTTCGTCAAGCGCCACCACCCCAGCGTGCGCACGGCTGACTGGCTGGCCGAAGAACACGCCTTCCTCGATCACCTGGCCCGCCGTGGCGCGCCGGTCGCCCGCGTGCTGCGCGACCGCCATGGCCGCAGCGCCATCGAGCGGGACGGCTGGACCTATGAGGTTCATGAGAAGGCCGAAGGCCTGGACCTGTACCGGGATGCGCTGTCCTGGACGCCCTTCCAGCACAACGCCCACGCCTTCGCCGCCGGCGCCGCGCTGGCGAAACTGCACCGCGCCGCCGAAGGTTTCGATGCCCCCTCGCGGCGTGCCGGTGTGCTGCTCAGCAACCTGAACCTGTTCGGCGCGGCGGACCCGCTCGCTGCCATTGAAGCAACCTTCCCTCAGGCCCCCGCCCTCGCCGACTACCTGCAGGCGCGGCCGTGGAAAGAGACCCTGGGCGAGTTGCATCTGCCGCTGCAACGCGAGTTGCTGCCCTACCTGCGGCGCCAGCCGGCGCTGTGGACCCACAACGACTGGCACGCCTCCAACCTGCTGTGGAGCGAGGACGGCGCGCAGGCACAGGTGGTCTCGGTGCTGGACTTCGGCCTGAGCGACCGCAGCTTCGCGCTGTTCGACCTGGCCACCGCCATCGAGCGCAACCTGGTGCCCTGGCTGGAGCTGGACCAGGGCCGCGCCGCCGTGGCCGACCTCGACGCGCTGGACGCACTGCTGGCGGGTTACTCCAGCGTGCGCCCGCTGAGCCGCGACGACCTGCTCGCGCTGGCCGCGCTGCTGCCGCTGGTGCATGCGGATTTCGCGCTGTCCGAGGTCATCTACTTCCACGGCATCCTCGGTTCGGCCGAAAGCGCTTCGCTGGCCTACGACAACTACCTGATCGGCCACACCCGCTGGTTCCTCGACAGCGAAGGTCAGCGGCTGCTGAACCATGTGCGTCAACTGGCCGCGAAGGTGAACTGAGATGAGCGAACCTCTGGTCAGCGCCGACTGGCTCGCCAACGCACTGGACGACCCGCGCCTGTGCCTGCTGGACGCCAGCGTCGAACTCGCCGCCCCGCAGTTCGACGGCGACTACCGCGCACAGAGCGGCTGCGCCGGTTGGCTCGCCGGGCACATTCGCGGCGCGCGGCATGCCGACCTGCTGGGCGATCTGGCGGATGCCCACGCGCCCTTCAGCTTCGCCCTGCCGGAAGCTCGGGCAGCGCTGGACGCGTTGCAGAAGCTGGGCATCCACGACGATTCGCTGATCGTGATCTACGACCGCACCGATGGTTTCTGGGCCGCACGCCTTTGGTGGATGCTGCGCAGCCTGGGCATCGACGCGGCCGTGCTGGATGGTGGGCTGCGGGCGTGGATCGCTCACGGCTTCCCCCTGGAAGAAGGTGAGGGGGTCGTTGCCCGACGCGGGAAGCTTTCGACCCCGGCGAAGTACCAAAGCGGCTTCTGGATCGAACGTCACGACGTCGAGAAGGTGGTGGCCGGCAATGCTCACGGCACGCTGGTCTGCGCCCTGTCCGCCGCCCTGTTCGACGGCAGCGCCGTCACCCGTTATGCCCGTCGCGGGCACATCCCCGGCAGCAGCAACCTGCCGGCGCGCAACCTGTTCGACGAAGACGGCTGCTACCGGCGCGGTGCAGCCCTGAGCGAGGCCCTCACCGGGCTGCGTCAAGCTGAACCACCCTTGCTGCTGTACTGCGGCGGCGGCATCTCCGCCGCCGCCCTCGCCCTGGCGCTGACACTGGCCGGGGAAACGCGGGTCGCGATCTACGACGGCTCGCTGCAGGAGTGGGCCGCAGAGCCTTCCCTGCCATTGACCACCGGAGCAGCTCCGGTCTGACAGCCCGCCCGCGGGCAATCACGTCTCACATCCAAGGCCATCCGTTTCGCGCGGGAGGGGTTCTGCCCCGCACATTCCCGGCGCACGCCCCGGCAATATTCAGGAGCGTTCCATGCAGTACCTGCCGCGCCCCGCGCGCACGCGATTTCCCCTCAGCCTGCTGACCCTGGCCGTGCTGCTGGCCAGCGGCACCGGCCAGGCCGAAGAAGCCACCACCCTGGATACCGTCACGGTGATCGGCCAGGACACCGGGAGCTACGCCAGCGACCGCGCCTCGGTCGGCGGCTTCGGCGAGGCGCCGCTGCTGGATACGCCCGCTTCCATTTCGGTGTTCAACCAGGCGCTGCTCAAGGACCAGCAGGCGCGCCTGCTCAGCGACGTGCTGAAGAACGACGCCTCCACCGGAGAAGCCTACGCGCCGGTGGGCTACTACGAGAACTTCGAGATCCGCGGCTACTCGCTCAATGCTGCGAGCAGCTACAAGATCAACGGCCGTACCATCACCGGCGAGCAGAACGTGGCGCTGGAAAACAAGGAACAGGTCGAGGTGCTCAAGGGGCTGTCCGGCCTGCAGAGCGGCGTGTCCGAACCCGGCGGGGTAATCAACTACGTCACCAAGCGGCCGCAGGACGTGCGTTCGGTAACCCTCGGCACCGACGCGGAAGGTGGCCGCTACCTGGCCACTGATGTCGGCGCCTGGCTGGACGCCGAGCAGACCGTCGGCGTGCGGGTGAACCTGGCCCACGAGGACCTGCGTTCCTACATCGACCACACCGACGGCAACCGTGATTTCGCCTCCCTGGCACTGGACTGGAATCTTTCGCCCAACGCCATCTGGCAGTTCGACGCCGAATACCAGAACCGCCGCCAGCCCTCGGCGCCGGGCTACCAGCTGCTGGGCGGCAGCGAACTGCCCCACGGCATCGACCCGCACGACCGCATCGGCTACCAGAGCTGGGCCGACCCGGTACGCATCGAGTCGCTGAACCTCAACACGCGCTTCGAGTACCGCTTCGACGACGCCTGGACCGGCACCCTCAGCGCCTCGCGCAGCAAGGTGGTAATCGACGACTACAGTGCCTTCCCGTGGGGCTGTTACGGCGCCGCCAGCTGCGCCGACTCGGCCGTACCGAACTACTTCAGCCCCGAAGGCGACTACGACCTCTACGACTTCCGCAGCCCGGACGACACCCGTCGCAACGACGAACTGGAAGCCGCGCTGCACGGCCAGTTCGCCACCGGCTGGCTGCGCCACGAGCTGACTGTCGGCACCTCGGCCTTCCGCCGTGTACTGGACAGCCGCCCCGAACTCAACGAATGGGTCGGCACCGGCAACATCTACACCGGCATCGGCGCCGTGGAGCCCTTCGCTGGCGAGCCCGGCCACAGCTACCGTCACCTCGACAGCCGCCAGTACGGCCTGTTCGCCAGCGACCGCATCAGCCTGAGCGAGCAATGGCAACTGGTGCTCGGCGGTCGCCAGGTGCGCCTGGACGAACGCACCTTCGACAGTGACGGCGACACCACCCGCCACACCCGGCGCTCGGAGTTCCTGCCCAATGGCGCGCTGATCTTCAAGCCGCGCGAGGACATCTCGATCTACGGCAGCTACAGCAAGGGCCTGTCCCTGGGCGGCGAGGCACCCTGGTTCGCCAGCAACGCCGGCGATACCCTGGCGCCCACCTCCTCGCGCCAGGTCGAGTTAGGCGTCAAGCAGGAACTGCCCGGCTTCGACTGGAGCGCCGCGCTGTTCCAGATCCACCAGGCCTACCAGTTCGCCCGGCCCAACGGCGATGGCACCTTCACCTATGTGCAGCAGGGCCAGCAGAAGAACAGCGGGCTGGAGTTGTCCGCCAGTGGCCGGGTAACCTCCGCGCTGCAATTGAGCGGCAGCGTCGCGGCCATCCGCTCGCGGGTGGTGGGCAGCGACACGGACGACTACGAAGGCCACCAGGCGATCAATGTCCCGCGCCTGCGCGCCAGCCTCCAGGCCGACTACGCGCTGGCCGAAGTGCCGGGGCTCTCGCTGCTGGGCACGGCGCGCTACAGCGGCGCCAAGTACGCCGACCGTGACGGCGCGGTGGAGGTCGGCGGCTACACCGTCTATGACGCCGGCGCGCGCTTCAGCACACGGATCGGCGACTACCCGACCACGCTGCGGCTGAGCGTCGACAACCTGTTCGACAAGCGCTACTGGCGCGATGTCGGTGAATATTTCGGCGACGGCTACCTGTTCCAGGGTGCGCCGCGCACGGCTCGCCTGACGGCGAGCGTCAACTTCTGAGGAAAGCGGCAATGTCTGCTCTGGAAATCATCGCGGTGATCGTCAACGTGCTCGGCGTCTGGCTCACGGCCCGGCGCATTCGCTGGTGCTGGCCGGTGAACGTGGTGGCGGTGCTGCTCTACGCGTGGATCTTCTTCAGCGTGAAGCTCTACTCCGACATGCTCCTGCAACTGGTCTTCGTGGTGCTGCAGTTCTACGGCTGGTGGCAGTGGAGCCAGGGTGGCAGCGACCACGGCAAGGTTCGCGTGGAACGCCTGCCGCTGACGACCGCCCTCTCCAGCTGCCTGGCCGGTGCCGTTGGCGCCCTGGCCCTGGGCTGGGCCATGCATACCCACACCGACGCCGCCCTGCCCTGGCTGGACGCCGCGCTCACCGCCTTCAGCCTGGTGGCGAGCTTCTGGGCCGCGCGCAAGTACGTCGCCAGCTGGTGGCTGTGGATCATCCTCGATGTGCTCTACACCGGGGTATTCCTCTACAAGGCGCTGTACCTCACCGCCGGGCTGTACGCCGGTTTCGTCGGCCTCGCTATCTACGGCCTGCTGGCCTGGCGGCGCGAACTGCACGACGAACCACCCAGCACTCCGGCGCTGGCCAGCGGCAATTCCTGAGGACCGTCATGCTCTACCAGGCCATCCCGCCGCACTACGCGCGCATCCGCGACCAGCTGGCCGCGGACATCGCCCAGAAGCGCTTTCTCGCCGGGCAGAAACTGCCTCCCGAGCGCGACCTCGCCGAGCGCTTCGAGTGCACCCGCGTGACCTTGCGCCGGGCGCTGCAGCAACTGGAAACCGAGGGGCTGATCTACCGCGAGAACCGCCGCGGCTGGTACCTCAGCCCGCCGCGCATCGACTACGACCCGACGCGGCTGGTCAGCTTCATGGACTACGTGCGCCTGCAGGGCCGCGAACCGCAGACCGAATGCCTGAGCGCCGAACGCCGCCGCGCCGGGGCCTGGCTCGCCGCCCGGATGAACCTGCCATCGCCGGACGAACCGGTGTTCCGCCTGCACCGCCGCCGGCTGATCGACGGCCGCCCGGTGCTGGTGGAGATCAACACCCTGCTCGCCAGCTGGTGCCCGGACCTGCTCGACGCGCGGCTGGATCGCTCGCTGACCACCGTGCTGCGCGAGCGCTTCGGCAAGGTGCAGACGCGCTGCACGCTCAACCTGCGGCTGGGCACGGTCAACGACGACCACGCCGAGCTGCTGCAACTGGCCTCCGGCGCCAGCAACCTGGTGCTGGAGCGGCTGAACTACGCCGAGGACGGCTTGCTGGTGGAATTCGACCAGGAATTCTGGCGGCCGGACGCGGTGTCCGTGGCGGTTCAGGCGGATTTTCCTTCACGCCCGATATAGCCGAATAAGTAATTAACAAATGCTAATTCAGTATTTCTTGTTCTAACAGGATCACGGCTAAGGTAGCTCCAACTCACCGCAACCGGCTTGTCTGCAAGCCTTCTGGAGCCGCCATGGACCGCACCGACAACATCATCGACCTCGCCCGCCACCGCACGCGCCGTCAGGCCCGCCGCCAGGCCGAGCTGATGTGGATGCTGTATGCCCAGCGCGCCGGCTACGACGCCTTCCAGATCGTCCAGCAGAGCCGCGACAGCGGCCGCCGCGAGGCTTGATCCATGGGCCTGCCGCTCGCCACGGACCTGCCCGCCGTGGCGTTCGACGCTGCACAAAATACCTCCAGCGCGTCGGATGATCCCATCGGCGAGCGCGTCGCCAGCAACCTGCTGCGCCTGCGCGCCAAGCGCAACCTCTCTCTCGACGGCCTCGCCCGCCTGTGTGGCGTGAGCCGTACCATGCTTGCGCAGATCGAATCCGGCCGCAGCGTGCCGTCGATCAAGGTACTGAGCAAGATCGCCCAGGGCCTCAAGGTCTCGGTCGCCGCCTTCCTCGATGACCGCGCCTTCGACGGCGTAGCGGTGCTGCCGGCGCGCGACAGCAAACGCCTGGTCAGCGGCGATGGCGCCTTCGTCAGCCGCGCCCTGTTCCCCTTCGACGTCTCGCGCCAGGTGGAATTCTACGAACTGCGCCTGAAGGGCCTGGCCACCGAACACTCCACCGGCCACGCCCCCGGTACCCAGGAAAACCTGGTGGTCGCCCAGGGCGTGCTGGAAATCAGCGTCAACGAAGAACGCTTCCTCCTCGGCACCGGCGACTCCATCCTCTTCTACGCCGACCAGCCGCACAGTTACCGCAACCCGGCGGACAGCGAGGCAGTGGCGTACCTGGTGACGACCTATGCGGAGCGGTTGGATTGAGCCGTTCCAGATACTGAAACCAAGGCAATAAAAAAGGCCCGGCGGGTTTCCCCACCGGGCCTTTTTCATTTCAGCGCCCCGCGATCAGCAGGTGCAGCACATCATCGGCATGCCGTTGCAGCTCATCATCATCGGCATGCCGCATTCCATCATCTTGTTCATCAGCAGGCAGCAGTTCTTGAGCATGTCCATGCTCATGCCCTGCATCGGCATCATCTTGCACATCATCATGTCGCCCTGCATGGAGCATTCCATCATGCACTTCATGCCGGGCACGCCCATGTTCATGCCCATCATCGGCATCTGCATCATCGGGTTCATCATGCCCATCATCGGCATCATGGCCATGGCGGACTGGGACATACCCATCATCATCATGTTGCCGCAGTGCATCATCATCGGCATGCCGCAGTTCATCATCATCGCCATCATCTCGGCGCTGTTGCGGAACATGGCCATTTCCATGCCCATCGCCGGCTTCATCTTGCACATCATGCCGTCAGCGAGCATCTCGCATTCCATGGTCGCCATCATCATCGGCATGCCCATCATCGGCATCATGGCGTTGGTGTTCATCGGCATCTGCATGGCGTTCATCATGGTGGGGCTCCCTGAATCGATTGGAATGAAGTGCTGCGAATGGGGCCGATTCTAGGAAGGCGCGGCGGAGGGACAAGATGGCGAGGGAACGGCGGGTTTTGCTGTTTCGACCCACGATTCGGATTCGATGTCGGAGATGTTGTTCGCAATGCTTTCAACACTGGCGCTATAGCGAACACGCTCGAACTGAAAGCCGCTATTTCAGCAACATGGATATCTCATCCAGTGCTGAGCAAAGAACCGTAGTGAATATTGAATCTAACCAGCCCCTGAAAAAACCATTCCTGGCGCTGAAGCCCGTCCTAGAGAGCTCGCTGCCTTCTCGACAAGACTCTTAAATAAGCATATGAGAATGCTTTTTCAGTATTTAAGGAAATAACAGCCGACATCCTATAGTGGCGATCTGGTTCAACTCTCATCAGCGCAAGGAAGTCCCATGCTCCGCCATCTGCTCGCCGCCAGCCTCGCCCTGGCGCTGTTCGGCTGCGCCACCCCGCCCGCTCCTTCCGTCCATACCACCGACCCCGCGACCTCGACCCTGCAGGGCGACCCGACCCGGCCGGCGCAGGCGCAGTGGCTGCGTACCGAGTTGTACTTCGCGTTGGGCCAGGAGAGCGGCAAGGAGAAGATCAGCGAGCAGCGCTGGCGGCAGTTCCTTGACCAGGAGGTGACGCCGCGCTTCCCGGATGGCTTCACCGCCTACGACGCCTACGGCCAGTGGCGCGACCACGGCGCGCCGGAACCGGAGCGGCTGAGCACCAAGGTGATCGTGATCCTGCATGAAGACACTGCCGCGCGCGGCAAGGACATCGAGGCGATCCGCCTGGCGTGGAAGCGCATCACCGGGGACCTCTCCGTGCTGCGTCTGTCGCAACCGGCGCAGGTTTCCTTCTGATGGGCGAATTCCGCGAGTCGCTGCATGACGGTTACGCGCAGGCGCTGACCGTCGACGAGCCGATCTACCAGGGCAACACCGGCCAGCAGGAGGTGCAGGTGTTCCGCAACCGCCGGTTCGGCCGCGTGCTGACGCTGGACGGCGTGGTGCAGACCACCGAGGCGGACGAGTTCGTCTACCACGAGATGCTCGCCCATGTGCCGATCCTCGCCCATGGCGCGGTGCGCCGCGTGCTGGTGATCGGCGTGGGCGACGGCGGCATCCTGCGGGAGATCGTCCGTCACGCCGGCATCGAGGAGATAGTCGCAGTGGAGATCGACCCGCAGGTGGTCGAACTGTGCCGCGAGCTGCTGCCGCTGCATTGCGCTGGCGCGCTGGACGATCCGCGCCTGCAGCTGATCTACGCCGACGGCCTGGAGTACCTCGCGCAGAGCCGCGAGACCTTCGACCTGATCCTCTGCGATTCCACCGATCCGGGCGGCCCGGCGGCCAGCCTGTTCACCGACGCCTTCTACCGCAACTGCCAGCTGCGCCTGGGCAGCGGCGGCATCCTCGCCACGCAGAACGGCGTGCCCTTCCTCCAGCCGGAGGAACTGGGCGGTACGGCGCGGCGGCTGGCCGATACCTTCGCCGACTGGGGCTTCTTCCACGCGGCGGTGCCGACTTATATCGGCGGCAGCATGGCCTTCGGCTGGGCGTCCAACAGCGAGAAGGTGCGCCGCACCGACCTGGAAACCCTGCGCCAGCGCTTCGCGAAAAGTGGCCTGGTGACCCGCTACTACACCCCCGAGGTGCACCAGGCGGCGTTCGCCCTGCCGCGCTACATGCTCGACCTGATCGAGGCCGGGCTTCAGCGCGACAGCTGAGGGTTGTCCAGGCGCTGCGGCGTCCAGTCCGGGTCGCGGGCGCGAACCGGGCTGCTGACCTGCAGCACCGCCGTGCCGAAGCGCTGCTTGAAGTGCGCGCCGATATCCGTGAGTGCCTGGCGCGTGTAGGGGTTGTCGGCGTGGATGAGGATCAGCATCCGCGACGGCAGCTTCTCCGGCCCGCCGCTGGGGCCGCGCCACTGGCCGTGCAGGTCGAGCCAGCTCAGGCCGTCGGGGAAGCGCGGCGTCACCTCGCGGGCGAGGAAGTCTTCCCACTGCGACAGCTCCACCGCTTCCAGGTACAGCTCGGTGCGCAGCATGCGCCGGCCGCTGGCTTCACCACTGGCGCTGGCTGACGGCTCGTTGAGCCATAGCCCGACCAGAGCCGCCAGCAACACAGCCACGGCGCCATTGCGCCAGAGTGCTTTTGCACGCTTCATGCGCCCTCCTCCGGCCAGCCTTGCGTCTGTGCCGCTCGCGGGCGCAGAAGCAGCTGCAACAACGCGCCCAGTGCCAGCACGGCCACGCCGAGCAACGCGCCCCAGCCGACATAGGCGACGCTGGAATACAGCATGTACAGGCACACCGCGAGGAAGCCCAACGGCAGCCACGGGTACAGCGGGACGCGGATCGGCCGCGGCACTTCCGGGTGACGGCGGCGCAGGACGATCAGCGCCACGCTGCTCAGGCTGAGGAACAGCCAGTACACCGGGGTCATGTACTCGACCATGGTGTTGAAGCCTTGGCCACTCCAGCCGCCGACCGCAATCAGCAGCAGCGCCACCACGCCCTCGGCCAGCAGCGCGGCGCGTGGCACCCCATGGCGCACGTCCCAACGACCGAGCACCGCCAGCGCTGGAACGTCACGCGCGGCGGCGTAGGTCGTGCGGCTACCGACGATCAGCGTGGAGTTGATGCTGGTGACGGCGGACACCACCACCACCGCCATGATCAGGCCTATGCCCGGCGCACCGAAGGCCAACCCGAGCAGTTCCAGTGCCGGCGCGCCGCTGGCGGCCAGGCCATCGAAGCCCAGCCCGCGAATGAACGCCCAGTTCAGCGCCAGGTAGATCAGCAGCAAGGCGGCGAGCGCGCCGAGCATGGCGGTGAAGATGCCCCGGCGGTTGTCGCGCAGCTCCGCCGACAGCGTGGCTGCATCGCTCCAGCCACCGAAGGCGAGGAAGACGTAGATCAACGCGGCGGAGAACCCGGCAACGCCGACCTGCTCCGGCTGCACCGGCGCCACGGCGGGTGGCACGAAGCCGCGCCACTCCAGCCATAGGCCGGCGCCGAAGATGCCGAGGAAGCCCGCCGCCACCAGCGCCACCAACCCGGCCTGGGTGCCAAGGCTGACCCGCCAGCCAATCAGGTTGAGCGCCACCAGCGCGCTGACCAGCCCGCCCGCCAGCAGCACGTTGCCCAGCCGGCCGAGGCCGAGCAAGGCGCTGAAGTGGTCGGCGAAGAGGAAGGCCATCAGCGCTATCCAGCCGGTGTGCAGGATGGCGAAGCGCGACCAGGCGAACAGGAAGCCCACCCGCTGCCCGTAGGCGCGCTCGAGGAAGTGGTAGTCGCCGCCGGGATGGGCGAAGGCCGAGGCCATCTCCACGTAGCACAGCGCACCGACCATCGACAGCACGCCGCCGAGCACCCACACCAGGTAGAAATGCTCCTGGCCGACGTTGAGTGCCACGGTGGGCGCGGTTTTCAGGATGTCGCTGGTGATCACCATGCCCAGCGTCAGCAGCAGCGCGTGGACGGCGCCCAGGTGCCGGCGCGGGCCGGCTGGCCTGTCAGCGGCAAAATTGTCAGCCATGAGTCGGCTCCGCAAAAGTAAGCGGGCCGCAAGGCGGCCCGGTCAGAACGCCAGCTACCAGAGCGACTGCCTCTAGAACGAATAGCTCGCGCGGGCGTAGTAGTACGCGCCGTTGGAGCCGATCGGCGAGAGCACGTCATACGGCAGGTTGCCGCCGTAGTTGATCTCCGAGCTGGAACGTTCCGGGTAGTTGTCGGTGAGGTTGTTGCCGCCCACCGCCAGGCTGAACTGCGGGGTGAACTTGTAGGCCACCTCGGCATCCAGCTGCCAGACCGCGCCGTAGGTCTGCTCCGGGTGGTAGCCGTCGCCGAAGTCGAACACGCGGGTGGTCTCGCCCTGTCGGGTCAGACGGCCGAGCAGGTTCCACTGCGCATCGCTCCAGGTGGTGGTGAGGATGAAGCGGTCCCTGGGCGCGGCATCGGTGAGGGTGTTGCGCTCCTCCACGCCCACCAGTGCGTCCTCGCCGATGCCGAGGTTGGAGAGCTGCTGCGGCGTGCCCTTGGTGCTGCGTACCTTGGTGTGGTTGTAGGTGTACGCGGTGGTCACGCCCAGTTGCCCGCCAACGAAGGGCTGGTGGTAGTTGAGCACCAGCTCGGCGCCATCGGTGCGGGTGTCGGCGGCGTTGGTGAAGAAGTTCACGTCATGCACGCCGGCCACGCCGAAGTTGTCCTGGATGAACTGCTCCATGGCGTCGCTGCCGATGCGCTGGGACAGGGTGATGCGGTCATCGACGTCGATGCGGAACACGTCGAAGGACAGGTCGAAGCGCTCGTTCAGCTGCGCGGTCAGGCCCAGGCTGAAGTTCTTCGAGGTCTCCGGGTCGAGCTTCTCGGCGCCCAGCGCGCGGGCGATCGGGTCGTTCACCGAGAGCACACGGATGTCGGTGAGCGTGCCGCCGTCGCCGAAGTTGCTGGTGGTGTTCTGGAAGCCCACCTGGGCCAGCGAGGGCGCGCGGAAGTTGGTGGAGGCCGCCCCGCGCAGGGCCAGCACCGGGGTCAGCTGATAGCGCCCGCTGAGCTTGCCGGTGAGCTTGCTGCCGGCGTCGTCGTAGCGTTCCCAGCGCGCGGCGGCGTCGACGAAGAACTTGTCGGTGAGATCGCCCGACAGGTCCACGTAGGTGCCGAAGACGTTGCGATCGATGTCCACCTCTTCGCTCGGGCGCAGGCCGTTGGCGCCGTCCGCGCCAACGCCGTAGTAGGAGGCTTCGTCGCCGGCGGTGGTGATGTAGTTTTCGTAGCGGTACTCGCCACCGACCGCGAGCACGAAGGGTCGCCCGGCGAGGCTCAGCTCGCGGCTGAGGTCGAGGTTGGCGACGCTCTGGCGCAGCTCGTAGTCGCCGGTATCGAAGCGCGTTGGCGTGTCCTCGCCGAGCGATGCGTTGAGGGTGCGCCGGGTCGAGGATTCGAAACGGTTGCGGCCGTGGGTGACGCTGGCGTCGTAGTCCCAGGTGTCGGCGATCAGACCCTTGTAGCCGAGGGTGGCGGAAAGATCGGTGTTGTCGCCCAGGGACTGCGGCAGGTAGCCGTTGGGGTAGATCTCCGGGTGCTCGTCCGGGTAGCGGTAGAACTCCGCGCCAGTGGTGTGGCGCTCGTTGTACAGGCCGAAGGAGTAGAGCTTGCCGCCGCCCAGCGCGAGGTCGCCGTTGAACCAGGCATTGACGTCGCGCGCCAGGCCATCGCCCATCACGTAGTTGCGCTGACCGGGGGTATCGGCGAAGCCGTCGTAGCCGGCGCGGTTGGTCGGCTCGCGGTTGATGAACTCGGCGCCGCCACGGACGAAGCCGTCTTCGCCCAGGCGCGTGCCGGCCTTGGCGGCGGTGTAGGAGTTCTGCCCGTCGGTGGTGGTCTTGTCGATCGCGTCCTGGTGGGTGTGGTAGGCGCCGTAGCTGGTGGTCACCTCGCCGCCTTCGGGAGCGTCGTCGAGGATGATGTTGATCACCCCTGCGATGGCGTCGGAGCCATACTGCGCGCCGGCGCCGTCACGCAGCACTTCGATGCGCTTGATGGCGCTGATGGGGATCGAGTTGAAGTCCACCGGCGCGGTGCCACGGCCGATCTTCGAGGAATCATTGACCAGCGCCGAGGTGTGCTGGCGCTTGCCATTGATCAGCACCAGCACCTGGTCCGGGCTCATGCCGCGCAGTTGGGCGGCGCGCACATGGTCGGCGCCGCCGGAGTTGGACTGCCGTGGGAAGTTGAAGGACGGCAGCAGCGTCGCCAGGGCCTGGCCCAGCTCGCCGCCGACAGCGCCGGTGGACTTGAGGTCCTGCGCGGTGAGCACGTCCACCGGCACCGGGGAATCCAGCAGGGTGCGGTTGTTGCCGCGGGTGCCGGTGACCAGCACGGTTTCGAGTTTGGTGGTGGCCTCGGAGGTCGACGGGGTTTCGTCGGCGTGCGCGGCAGACTGGGCGATGACCGAGGCCACCGCAACGGCAATGAGGGAACGGGATAACACGCGAAGTACTCCTGTCTCGCTTAAAGAGCGCCACTCGCCGTTGGCGGCGAGTCCGGAACTCCGCTGATGTGTTTTTCTGATGGGCTCGAGCGGTTGGTGTCGGAAGTCCGGAAACCGCGAGCGACTGTTCCCCTCAGGATGGAGAAAACAGTGCTCGGGAAAGCGCTCCAGGTGTCACGGCCGGTCTCTCTTCGTGATGAGCGAAAAGGCGCGGCTCTCGGTATCGCCGGTCATCCCTGACCAGATGGGGAAGGCGTCATCCTAGCTAGTGGCAGAGTGCTTTCAAACGAATAAAAAATGCTTTGTTTATAACTGGTTACGGTGTTCGCCGAGCAACAGCTCAAAGTGTTTGCCCAGCAACAGCGACGCCCGTCAATCAAAGGCCTTGCGCTGCCATTCGTCCTCGGGAATATCCAGCGCCTCGCCGGAAAAACGCTCTTCGCGGAACGGATCAGCCTCGTTGTGGAAGCCATTGCGCTCCCAGAATCCGAGGCGGTCGCTGTCGCTGAATGCCAGCTCGCGCAGCCACTTCGCACTCTTCCAGAAATAGCGCCCGGCGATCACCAGCCGCAGCGGCCAGCCGTGCACCGGGGTCAGCGGCTCGCCGGCGTAATGCGTGGCGAGCAGGCTGTCAGGGCGCAACAGGTCCTCCAGCGGCAGGTTGGTCTCGTAGTCATGGTCGGCGTAGGCCATGACGAACTGCCCGGCCGGTTCCACGCCGTAGTGCGCGAGCAGGTCAGACAGGTGCACGCCGCGCCACGCGGTGTCGAACTTGGACCAGCGCGTGACGCAATGGATATCGCAGACCAGCTCGCGCTGCGGCAGCGCCAGCAGGTCGTCCAGGCTCAGTTCCAGCGCTTTGGTCAGTGCCCCGGACAGGCGCAGGCGCCAGGTCGCGCGGTCGTATTCGGGTACCTCGCCTTCGTGGAGGATCGGGAAGCGCTCGGTCAGCACCTGACCCGGAGGCAGGCGCTCGCCATAACGCGGGTCGCCAGCCGGCGAGCGCGCCCTCTTCAGGCGCCGGGCCTTGTCGTGCAGGCTCATGCTTCAGTTCGCCAGCGGAATCCACGGCGCCTGCGCCACCTTCTGCGCCTCGCCGAAGGCGGGCACCTTGCGCGCCAGGTCACGGACGTTCTTCACGTCGAGGTCGAGCAATTGCTGGCGGGTGATCAGGGTCGGCGGCACCAGAACCTGCTCGCCGGGATTCTCCCCGGCGATGCGCAGCGCCAGGCTGCGCACGCTGATGGCGCCGGCCACTTCCGGGTTGACCGCGGCGGTGGCGCTCCAGGCGCTGCCCTGCTCCTTCATGATCTGGATATCGGCAGTGGAAATATCGGCGCTGTAGATTTTCACCTGCTTACCCAGCCCGGCTTCGTCCACGGCGATCTTCACGCCCTTGGCGAACTCGTCGAAGGGCGCGAAGAACACAGTGATGTCCGGGTTGGCGCGCAGCACCGCGCTGGCCTGGTCGGCCACCGAGTTGGCGATCGGCGCGTTGAGCGTGCCGAAGCTCGCCTTCTCGACGATGCCGGGGTTCTCGGCCTTCACCTGGCGCCAGATTTCGTCGCGACGCTCCATCGGGGTGAAGCCGTCGATGTACACGTAGCCGGCGTCGAACTGGTTGCCGTTGTCCTGCAGCACCTGCTTGAGCGCCAGGCGCGCCAGCTCACGGTGGTCCTGCTCGACGCGGGTGATGCGCGGGTCGTTCACGTCGACGTCGAAGGTCACCACCTTGATGCCCTTGGCCAGTGCCTTGTCGATGGAGTCCTTGAGCGTTTCGGCGAGACCGAGCTGGACGATGATGCCGTCCACGCCCAGGTCGATGGCCTGCTCCAGCATCTCGCGCTGGGTGGCCGCCTGCTGGCGCGCGTCGAACACTCGCAGCTTCACGTCCAGCGCGTTGGCCTGCTTCTCGACGCCACGCAGATAGGCCTCGGGGAAGTCGCCGGAGAACAGGTAGCCGACCAGGGCGATCTGCACGCCGCCCTTGTCGAAGGGTGCGGGCGCACCGGGTAGCCCGGCGGCGACGGCGCTGGCTGCGCCGGACAACAACAGCCCGGCGGCGAACAGCGCGCGCAGAGGGGTGAATTTCATCCGTTGAATCTCCGAATAAGGTGACGATCAGCGCCCGCGCCGGGCCAGACCGAAAGTGAACATCAGGGCCGAGACCAGCACGGCGCCCTTGACGAAATCCTGGGCGTAATACGGCGCGTTGAGCATGGTCAGGCCATTGAGCAGGGTCGCGACCAGCACCGCGCCCACCAGGGTTCCGAAGGCGTTGGGCTTCTGCGCGCCGAGCACGGCGAAACCGATCAGCGCAGCGCCAAGGGCATCGAGCACCAGCCCGTTGCCGGAGCTGACGTCTCCACGTCCGAGGCGCGCTGCCAGCAGCAATCCGCCCAGTGAAGCGAGCAGCGCCGAGAGCACGTAGGCGAGCAGCTTGTAGCGCTCCACCGCCGCACCGGCGAGGCGTGCGGCCTGCTCGTTGCCGCCGATGGCGTAGAACAGCCGGCCCGGCCGCGTGCGCTCGAGGAACAGCCAGACCAGCAACGCGCAGCCGAGCATGATCACCACGGGCACCGGCACGCGGTCCCACAACTGCGCGCGGCCGAGGGCGATGAACCAGCCGGCAAAGGCGCCCGGCGCTTCGTCACCGTTGGGCAGGGTCATACCGACGGCGATGGAGCGGCCGCCGGTGGGGATCAGTTGCACGCCGACTACCAGGAACATGCTGCCAAGGGTCGCGAGAATATCCGGCACGCGCATGCGCACGATCAGCCAGCCATTGAGCAGCCCCACCAGGGTGCCGAGGCCTAGGCTGATGAAGATCGCCGCGAGCGGGCCCCAGTCCAGCACCACCATCACATAGCTGGCGGTCATCAGGCTCAGCGCGGCGACCGCACCGATGGACAGGTCCAGCCCGCCCACGGCCATGCTCAGGGTCACACCCAGCGCGAGCAGCGCGACGATGGACACCGACTGCAGCACCAGGAACAGGTTGCCGACCCGCAGGAAGGCCGGCTCCAGCAGCGCGAACACCAGCACCAACAGGGCCAGCAGCAAGAGCAGCGCGTAGTGGATGAGGAAGTCGAGCAAGCGTGCGACGGGCGACGTCGCTGGGCTGCCCACGGCAGTTCTGGACACGCACGGCTCCTTTCTAGATACGCGCAGTTTCCTGGCGTGAAGGGTTGGATGGGGTGAAATGGGCGACGATTTCGCTGCGTTGCAGGTTGTGCCGGGGCAGCTCGGCGACCACCGCGCCGTCGCTCACGACGAGGATGCGGTCAGCGATTTCCAGGGCTTCGTCCGGGTCGCTGCAGATCACCAGCGTGGCGCGGCCGGTGGCGCTGGCGCGGATGCGCTGGCCGATGTCGCGGCGGGCGCGCACGTCGACGCCCTGGAAGGGCTCGTCGAGGATCAGCACGCGGCCCTGCCCCAGCAGCCAGCGGGCGAGGATGACCTTCTGCTGGTTGCCGCCGGAGAGCAGTTCGAGCGGATGCTCGGGGCCGGGCCCCTTGATGCCGAGCGCTTCGATCTGCTCGGCGACTTTGGCGCGCTCGGCCGTGCGATCGATGAAGCCGAAGCGCGTAAAACTGCACAGGAACGGCAATGTCATGCTGGCTCGCACCGAGAAGCCCGGTACCCGCGAGTTGCGCGCGCGGTCCTCGGCGGCGAAGAACACGCCGGCGGCAATCGCTTCGCGCGGCGTGCGGGGCAGCCAGTCGCGGCCATCCAGGCGGATCGATCCGGCGTGATGGCGGCGCAGGCCGAACAGCACTTCGGCGATCTCGCTCTTGCCGGCGCCGAGCAGGCCGGTCAGGGCGACCACTTCGCCTTCGTGCAGGTCCAGGTCGAATGCTGCGCTGTGAGCTTCCAGCTGCCAGTCGCGCAGGGACAGCACCGTCTCGCCGCGCTCCAGGGGCTGCAACTGCACTGCACCCAGCGCGGCGCCGAGCATGGATTCCACGGCGGCGCCGAGATCCAGCGGTGCACTGAACTCGCCCACCAGGCGGCCGTCACGCAGGACCAGCGCGCGGTCCGCCACGCGCTGCAGGTCCGACAGCCGATGGGAGATGTAGAGGATCGCCACGCCGCGTTCGCGCAGGTGGTCGATGAGATGGAACAGACGCTCGGCCTCGACGGTCGACAGCGATGCAGTGGGCTCGTCGAGAATCAGCAGGCGCGGTTTCAGCGCGAGCGCGCGGGACAGGATCACCAGTTGCCGTTCGGCGGTGCCGAGGGTTTCGATGGGCGCTTGCAGTGGCAGGTGCAGTTGCAGGCCGGCGGCGATTTCAGCTGCGCGCCTGAGCGCCTCGCGCGGACGGAAGATCAGGGAACCGGAGGCGCCGCAGAATTCGTCCAGCAGGAGGTTTTCGGCGACGCTCAGGCCGGGCACCACACCCTGCTCCACCTGCTGATGCACGGCAACTATGCCGTGGCGACGGGCGTCGTGGGGCGAGGTGAAATGAACCTCATGGCCGTCGATCAGCAACTGCCCGGCGTCGTGGCCATGGGAGCCGGCGATGATCTTCACCAGCGTCGACTTGCCCGCACCGTTGGCGCCGAGCAGGGCAAGGACCTCGCCGGGGCGAATTTCCAGGCCCAGATCGACCAGCACGCGGTTTTCGGCAAAGGACTTGCCGACACCTTCGAGGCGGAGGAACGGGACGGAAACAGGTTGGACGGACATCGGGCTCTCGATACGACGCGGCAGAGCGAAAGCGCCGTTTCAGAGCTTCGCCGTTGGACTGAGCGGCGATTCTTTTATAATCTCAAACCATGCATCAACTAATTTTTAATATCGTTTATGCATATGCTAACAACCGGCTGCGCATGCACAGGCGTACTGTTCGCCCAGCAACAGCCGCCCGAAAAACGGCTGACGCAACGCAGACCCGGCGGTTAGCATCCATGGCATTCAACCCACAAGGTGAGAACTCACGATGGCGAACGATACCTACACTCCACCCCGCGTCTGGACCTGGGACAAGGGCAACGGCGGCGCCTTCGCCAGCATCAACCGGCCCATCGCCGGCCCGACCCACGACAAGGAACTGCCGCGCGGCAAGCACCCGCTGCAGCTGTATTCGCTGGCTACGCCCAATGGCGTGAAAGTCACCATCCTCCTGGAGGAACTGCTGGAGCTGGGCGTGAGCGCCGCCGAGTACGACGCCTGGCTGATCAAGATCGGCGACGGCGACCAGTTCGGCAGCGGCTTCGTCGAGATCAACCCGAACTCGAAGATCCCCGCCCTGCTGGACACCAGCGTCGAGCCGGCGCTGCGCATTTTCGAATCCGGCTCGATCCTGGTGTACCTCGCGGAGAAGTTCGGCCACTTCCTGCCCAGGGACCTGGCCAAGCGCACCGAAACGCTGAACTGGCTGTTCTGGCAGATGGGCAGCGCGCCCTTCCTCGGCGGCGGCTTCGGCCACTTCTACGCCTACGCGCCGGAGAAGTACGAGTACCCGATCAACCGCTACGCCATGGAGGTCAAGCGCCAGCTCGACGTGCTCGACCGCCAGCTCGCCGAGAACCGCTACATCGCTGGCGACGAATACAGCATCGCCGACATGGCGATCTGGCCCTGGTACGGCGCACTGCTGAACAACCAGGTGTACGAGGCGGCTGAATTCCTCGACGTGGAAAGCTACACCCATGTGCGCCGCTGGACCGACGAGATCGCCGCTCGCCCGGCGGTGCAGCGTGGCCGCCGGGTCAACCGCACCTGGGGCGACGACGCCCTGCCGGAACGACACAGCGCGGAGGATTTCACCCGCTGATGCCCGCGATCCGCTAAAGGGATACACCCCGTAGGGCGCATAACCCGGAACGGGTTATCCGCCGATGCCACATCGGCGGATAACGCTGGCGCGTTATCCGCCCTACGATGCTCTGCCACCCTCCCCCGGCAAACGCTTGCGTAGGATGGGTGGAGCCTGCGATACCCTCGCTGTTTTCGGTGCACAGGAGCGATGGGTATCGCTGCGCTCCACACCATCCTACGTTGGTACTCCGCGGTGATTTGACGTGCAGATGGATCTCTGAAAAAGCAAAAACCGGAGCCCCTTTCGAGGCTCCGGTTTTTTCATTTCAGCGTGCGATTACTTGCCAGCAGTCAGGGTGCTGTAGGCAGTGATCAGGTTGCGGTAATCCGGGATGTGGTTGGAGCACAGTGCAGCCAGGCCTTCGATGTCGTTGCGCCAGTCGCGGTGCAGCTCACAGGCTACGCCGAACCAGGTCATCAGCTGGGCGCCAGCCGCTTCCATCCGGCGCCAGGCGGCGTCGCGGGTCATCTCGTTGAAGGTGCCGGACGCATCCGCCACCACGAAGACGTCAAAGCCTTCCGCCAGGGCCGACAGCGCCGGGAACGCCACGCAGACCTCGGTCACCACGCCGGCGATGATCAGCTGCTTCTTGCCAGTGGCCTTCACCGCTTTCACGAAGTCCTCGTTGTCCCAGGCGTTGATCTGGCCAGGGCGGGCGATGTACGGCGCGTCCGGGAACTGTGCCTTCAGCTCGGGAACCAGCGGGCCGTTGGGGCCGGTTTCGAAGCTGGTGGTGAGGATGGTCGGCAGGTTGAAGAATTTGGCCAGGTCGCCCAGCGCCAGCACGTTGTTCTTGAACTTGTCCGGATCGATGTCGCGGACCAGCGAGAGCAGACCGGCCTGGTGGTCGACCAGCAGTACGGCGGCGTTGTCTTTGTCCAGGCGGTTGTAGGTGGGGTTGGTCATGGTGAAATCCTCGATTTGCTTTCAGTGGGTGCCGGCTGGGCCGGGAAGGTTTGGACTCGTTTGCAGTGCGTCACTGCATGGAACAAAGATTAAATTCGACACCCTTGATCCACCAGACGGCAAAAATTGCTTCTAGCGTTCCATATAAAGAACGATCTGCCGCAAAGGTGCCGCCGGGTGATCGGGCTAACCCGCGTGCCGCCAGGTGGATTCGCGCACCCCATCGAAGAAGCGTCGCTGCCAGCTCAGCGGCGTGACGCCTTCGATGCGGTAGAAGATCCGGCAGAAATGCGCCTGGTCGCAGAAGCCGCATTGCAGGCCGATCTCCGCCAGCGGGAAGGTCGATTCACGCATCAGTTGCTTGGCCTTCTCCACCCGCTGGATTCGCATCCAGGCCTGGGGCGAATGGCCGGTGGTGACCTTGAACTTGCGGGTGAAGTCGCTGCGTGACAGTGCGCAGGCGGCGGCCAGGTCGCTGACCGTGATGCCGCTGTCCAGATGCTTGAGCAGCAGCGCCTGGGCACGCTCCTTCTGCCAGGGGGCCAGGTCGCGCTTGGGGGCGTCCACTGGAATCTGGCTGATGAGTCTCTGAAGCATGCTGGTCTCTCCCCTGCGGTCTGCGAACCATTCTTTGTGGGTGCAGGGGTACCGGCGAGTTAAAGCTGGTTAAACCGCATTAATCCGCAGCAGAACAAAAGCAGCGGTTCGACGCTCGCGAGCAAAGGTTTCCAGGGGCCGCCCTGTCGCTCCCCCCCCCCCGTGGAAGTACCTGTGATCAGCCGCCGGGCCTCGCGCAGCGGGGCCTGTAGGGCAAAACGCGTTGCGCCGGGCTGGTCTCGTTGGGCAGCGGGGCAGCTGGCCCGGCGTTAATCGTTATTAAGCCCGCCGGCAGAACGCCACGCCCGGCGCAGGATGGCTCAACGCCGAGCCGTCGTTTACCCTGACTACCGTTCACAGAAGAATGGCCAATCGACCGCAGAGTCGATGGACCTGTGCCACCGGGGCTGACGCCCGGGCCGGCACGCAATCTGCCCCCAGCGTGCGAAAGCGACTACCAGACGATGACTCCCGAGCCCGCGGCCACGGTCGAAACCGTGCTTCATTTCGGCCCTTACCAGATCTATCCCGCATCCCGCGTGATCCTCGAAGCCGGCCGCCCGCTGCGCCTGGGGCAACGCGCGCTGGACATCCTGCTGGCACTGCTGGAGCGCGCCGGCCAGGTGGTCAGCAAGCGCGAGCTGCTGGCCCGCGCCTGGCCCGGCCAGGACATCGACGAAGGCAACCTGCGGGTCCACATGACCGCCCTACGCAAGGCGCTGGGCGACGGCCAGAACGGTCGGCGCTTCATCGTCACGGTCGCCCTGCGCGGCTACAGCTTCGTCGAGCCACTGACGGCGTCGGCGCAGGCGACGCCCGCCCCCAATGACAGCCAGTCGGCGGATCACAACCTGCCGCCCCGGCGCAACCGCCTGCTGGGCCGCGAGGCCGAACTGGAGCGCCTGGTCGCCGAGCTGCCGCGACGTCGCTGCGTCAGCCTGGTGGGCTGTGGCGGCATCGGCAAGACCAGCCTCGCCCTGCAGGCCGCGGAGCGTTTCATCGGCCGGTATCCCCACGGCATCCGCATGCTCGACCTCACCCCACTGCAGGATGCGCGGCCGCTGAACAGCACGCTTGCCGGCGCGCTGGGCATTCCGGGACTGGCCGGCGAATCGCTGGAACATCTCTGCCGCCAGGTCGCCGACCGGCAGATGCTGCTGCTCATCGACAACTGCGAGCACCTGATCGAGGCGGCCGCGCACCTGGTCGAGTGCCTGCTGCGCCACGCGCCGCAGATCCACATCCTCGCCACCAGCCGCGAGAGCCTGCGCGCCACCGGCGAATACATCCTGCCGCTACGGCCGCTCGGATGCCCGCCGGCGCAGGTCGGCAGCGTCGAGGACGCCCTCGCCTACCCCGCCGTCGCACTGCTCATCGAGCGGACCAAGGAGACCCACGAGGACTTCGAATTCCGCCCCGAAGACCTCCCCCGCGTCGGCGAAATCTGCCGACGCCTGGAGGGCATTCCGCTGGCGCTGGAACTGGCCGCCGGCCACCTGGGCCAAGCCGACGGCGGCATCGACGCGCTGCTGCAGGACGGCTACCTGGACCTGCCGCTGCAGTCCGATGAATCGCCCAGCCGCCACGAACACCTGCGCGCGATGCTCGACTGGAGCTACACACTGCTGCGCCCTGCGGAGCAATACTGCCTGCGTCGCCTGAGCGTGTTCCGCGGCAGCTTCACCCTGGACTCCATCGCCGCCGTCCTCGGCCAGCCGGCGGACCTGGGTGCGGCTTTCGTGCTGGTGAACCAGCTGACCGCCAAGTCGCTGCTGACCACCGAGATTCGCAGCGACGAAGTCACCTACCGGTTGCTCGAACCGACCCGCCTGCATGCGCTGGAGAAACTCCAGGCCGCCGGCGAGCTGCACGAGGCCCGCGAACGCCACCTGCAGCTGTGCCAGAGCGCGATGCAGGCCGCGCAGAACGACTGGGAAAGGTCCGCCTCGCTGGGCTGGCTCAAGCAACATTCACCATGGCTCGCCGAGGTTCGCGCGGCCCTCGACTGGGGGCTGCACGCGGAGGTCCGGCACACCCAGGCCATTCACCTCGCGGCCTGCTCGGCGCCGCTCTGGCAGGAGCTGTCACTGCTGCACGAATACGGCTCCTATGTGAGCGCGGCACTCGGCCTGCTCAGCGCCGAATCCGCTTCATCGTTGCCACTGGCCATGCGCCTGGAACTGGCGCTGGGCAACACGACCTACCACGACGTGCGCAACAGCCAGGCGGACGAAGCCTTCCAGAACGCCCGCTACCTCGCCCAGCAGATCGGCGACCTCAACGGTGAACTCACCGCGCTGTCCGGCGGCCTGGCCGTGCTGCTGTGGGCCGGCCAGTACCAGCAGGCGGCCGAGCAGAGCCGGCACTTCGACCGGCTGAGCGATGGCCAGGGCGAAATGCTTGCCACCAGCGCCCTGCGCCTGAAGGTGCTGGCGCTGCATTATTCGGGCAACCAAGTACGCGCCCAGGCCGTCGGCGATGAAGTGCTGCGGCGTCTGGAGGAGCAGCGCCGGGCCAACCGCTTCGCCCCTTGCCTGGGCGTGCAGTACGACCAGCAGGTTGCCTCCCTGGCGACACAAGCGCGTACGCTCTGGTTACGCGGTTTTCCCGAGCAGGCAGAGCGCATGGCGACACAGGCCATCGAGCTGGCCTGCGAGATCGACCACAGCGCCTCCATCGCCTACAGCCTTGCGGTGGCCGGCTGCGTCATCGCCTTCTACAACGGCGAGTTCGACAAGGCCCGCAGCCGCGTGCGGCAGATGATCGAGGTTGCCGAGCGCCACCGCGTGCCGTTGTTCACCGACTGGGCACGGCACTATGCGTGGGCCATGCAACTCGATGAAACAGCCAGCGCCACGGCACCCGCCGTCGGCCTGGTGCGCGACATCGTGCAGACCCTCGGCGGTCGCCCCCTGCCTGCCGATCAGGCCCAGCTGATGCGCGCACGCACCGGCGCGGCCGGCTGGTGCGCACCGGAAATCCTGCGCAACGAAGCGGTCGCCCTGCTGGCGCGCGGCGACCGCGAATCCCTGCTCGGCGGCGAAACCCTGCTGACCCGCGCCCTGACGCTGGCACAGGAGCAAGGCGCACAGGCCTGGGAACTGCGATCGGCCACCGGCCTGGCGCAGCTGTGGAGCGCGCAGGGCAAACAGCAGGCCGCGCGGCAACTGCTGGAGCCGGTCTACCAGCGCTTTACCGAGGGATTCGACTCACCGGACCAGCGCAGAGCACGGCAATGCCTTGAGGCCTGCGCCCACTGACGACGTGCCTGTAGGAGCGCGCCATGCGCGCGATCGCGGGCATGGCGCGCTCCTACAATGGAACGTCCATGCCAGCCAGTGAAGCAGACGCGCGCTATCTGTCTGTGCCCCCGATACGCAACCCACCGGCCCCGCAGCAACCCGCTTGACATTAAAGTTAACTTTAAACTTAGGGTAAGCCCATCCGCCGCCCGGCTCGTAACACTGGGCGGCTCCCACCAGTGTCAAGCAGAGGTCAGCAGATGAAGGCGCGGTTCAAGGAAGTCGAGTTCGGCACCCAGAGCGTTGAAGTGATCGAGGGCGGCTATTACGACCGCTACCGGATGAACCCGGACCTGAACGAGGTGGCGAAGGACCCCGCCGCCGGCAACATCGACTACTTCCGGCGCATTCCCAAGCAGATGGTCGCCTCGCGCGTCGGGCAAACCTGGGCGCCGAATTTCTACTACCGCACCAGCAGCATCCAGCTGCTGTTCCTGGCGCCCATCGACCGCCTGCGCGCCACACTGCCGGTGCCGCTGGAACCGCTGCGCGCCCTGCCCGGCCAGGGGCTGGTGGCGCTGACCTTCTTCTCCTACTCGGTGTGCGACAACGACCCGTACGATGAAGTCTCGGTCGCCATCGTCATCCGCAGGCCGGGCGCCAGGGGCAGCCATGCCCTGGAACTGTTCGACGCCGTGCGCCGCCGCAGCTTCGTCGCCCATGTGCTGGCCCTGCCGGTTTCCACCGAGATCGCGCGGGTGCGCGGCGTGCATGGCTACCAGTTGCCGAAATGGCGCACCGGTATCGAAGTGAAGATCGGCAGCGAAGTGTCGGCCAGCATCCAGGGGCCCGACGGCAAAGCCGACCTCGTCCTGCAGGCGCCGCTGCCGGCGCTGGAGATCGCCACCCCGCAATCGCGCCTGGGCACTGCCACCATGGTCCATCAGGTCGATGGCCGCTGGCACCAGACGCGCGTGCAGAGCAACACCCTCGCCTACGCGCAGAAGCTGCTGCCCGGCAACGTCCGGCTTGCCCGCAACGGCGGGCCGCTGAGCCAGTTGCTCGATGGCCTGGGCGCGGCGCGCATCCTGCGCCTGGACGTGGTCAAGGATGCGCAGATCGTGCTCCACCTGCCCTCGCCGCTGGAGAGCCAGCCCTGAACGGACGCCCTACTGCGGCTGGACGCTGACGGCGACGGCGGAGGTCACCCGCATCACCAGTTGGCGGCCGAGGTACTCGGGCTTCATCACCACGTCGGGGCGGACCTTGACCGTGTGCTGGCTGCCGTCGGCGAACTGCAGGGTGGCAGTGCGCTTGGCGGTGTCCATGGATTTGACGGTGGCGGTGATTTCCACCGTGTCGGCCGCGAGCATGCCCGGCTTGCTGCCCGGCTGCGCCGTAGCCAGCAGCCCGGCGCCGCCGCTGCCGGTTTCCTGGCCCGGCTCGCGCAGGAAGACGAGGCGCTCCAGCGCAACGATGGCGCGGACCTTGTCACCCACCTTGAGCTGGTCGAAGTTGCGCATCTCCGGCGGCGCCTGGAGGGTGCGGCTGTTGCCGTGGTCATCCTTGAGGGTGAAGGTCCGCTTGCTGCGATCGATGGCAGTGACGCTGGCCTGCATCTCCTCCGTCTCGGTCATCGCGCCGCCCGGCACACCCTTGGCAACCGACTCGGTGCTGTCGTACTGGTAACTCAGCTCATCGTTCTTCTGGCTCTGGCAGCCGACCAGCACGCCAGCGGCGAGGGACAGGCAGATCCAACGGGACACACTCATCAGGCGACTCCTTGCGTCAGGGTGTTTGCGTTCGGGGTTTGCGGGCAAGTACGGGAACACGCATGTCGCTCCTTCATGGCTGCGTGGCTACACCGAGCGTAGCAGCCGCCCGGCCATCCACCGTGCGGCACTTCGCGCTCTGGCGCTTTCAGTACTTGATGTCCCGCGCGGTCTCACGCCCCTGCTGCTTGGTCTGGCGTTTGTCCTGCCGACACTGGGCGTTGTACTGCTGGTCCGCGGCACGGCAGTTCTGCTTGGTCTGGCGCGCATCCTGGCGGGTTTCCTGGCGCACATCCCGCGCCTGGCGGCGCTGGCTGCCCTGCTCGGTGGCCCAGGCGGTCCCAACCGAGGCGAAGAGGAAGGTCGCCGCGAGCATCGCGGTGAACAGGGAACGGGTCATGGCAGCACCTCCTGTCGCGCAGGGATCGGGACTATCCAGTACAGCCGATTTCCCGGGGGCTTGCCGGGGACGGCGAAGGCTTCGCCGCACTGGACGACGAAAGGCAATGCCGGCTACCCGCAGCCGGCCCCAGCCGCGCCTACTGATCGCGTACCAGCAGCACCGGGCGCTTGCTCGACTGCAGCACGCCTTCGGCCACGCTGCCCAGCATCAGACGATGCACACCACGGCGGCTGTGGGTGCCCATGACGATGGCGTCGGCCTTGACGGCATCGGCCTCGGACTCGATGCGGTCAGCCACTTCCTCACCGGTGGTCTCCATCGTGACGCGCTGGTAAGTAGCGGGTACGGCGTACTCGCCGACCACCTCCCGCGCCTTGCTCAGGATGTCGTCGGCAGCTTTGAGCGCGGCGGCCTGCAGCGCCTCGGCGTCATAGTACTTGGCGTAATAAGGCAGGTGTCCCAGCGGACGGTCGACGATGGTGATGACGTGCAGTTCACCGCCACTCATGCGGACCAGCCGTGCGCCTTCGGCCAGGGCTCGGAACGAAACGGGGCTGCCGTCGACGGCGGCCAGTACGTGCTCGTACATGCTGTGCTCCTCGTTGTTTGGGCAGTTCGACCTTAACTGCCCGGGCCAGGAACGCCCTTGTGCCGTGTCAATGTAATCGCCCCATGGCGCATCAGTGCGCCGGAGCGACCTCGTCACGGCAGGCGGACGGGCTCAGCCCGGTCCAGCGTTTGAAGGCGCGGCGGAAGCCGCGCACGTCACTGTAGCCAAGCGCCTCGGCGATACGCTCGATGGGCATTTCCGGGTTGTTCAGCAGGCTCATGGCGCGGGCGTGGCGCACCTGGTCCTGCAACGCATCGAAGGTGATGCCGTGCTCGCTCAGGCGACGACGCAAGGTCCGGCTGCTCATGTTCAGCTCGCTGGCGACCTTGTCGATCGGGCTGCCGTGGGCCAGGTCGCGGGCGATGGCGCGTTCCACTGTTTCCAGCAGGCCGGTCTTCTGCTGTACCGGGGCGGACTCCGCCTCCAGCAGGCTGAGCGCCTGGCGCAGGGCGACGGGATGGTGGCTGGGCAATTGCACATCCAGCCAGTGGCTGGCGATGGCCACGCGGTTGTGCAGGCAGCCGAACTGCAGGTTCGGCCCGAGCAGGCGGCGGTACTCGGCTGCATAGGCCGGCGCGGCGTGGGTGAACTCGAAGCGCAGGGGCTGGAACTGGGGCCCGATCAGGGTGCGGTTGTAGACCAGCAGGCTGGCGAAGAACTCCTCCACGGCGAACACCTGGATGTCGGCGAAGGGCAGCCGGCATTCCACTTCGATGAAGCTCTCCTGCGGCCCCTCGATCAGGTTGCAGACCGCGATGCCGCCGGTGGTGTGCTGAAAACGGCGGCCCAGCTCGAAGGCATCGCGCAGGTTCTTGCAGAGGGAGAGCACATGGCCCAGCAAACCGAGGGTGCCCAGCACGTTGCGGTGGCCGACCCAGAGCCCCAGGCCACGCTCAGGCAGTGCCGCGAGGGCACGCTGGATCATCGCCACCGTCTGCCGGTAGGTAACGCGCTGGTCCGGGTCCTGCAGCTCCTCGGCGGTGAAGCCGAGCCCACGACACAGGCGCTCGCCGCTGACGCCTTCGTCACCGGCGACCTCGGCCAGGGTCTGCAGCAGGAAGGGCGAAACCAGGGCCAGGTCGTATTGCGCATCGATGCTTGTACTGGGCATGCAGGCTGCTCTCGATCGGGGGCGCCGGCGATTCTTGTTATGTGGCTGGCGCACGATGGCCGCATCATAACGCGTTCGCAGGCCCGCCAAGAGCGGGCGTAACAGAATATTACAGGCAGCCGTAGAAACAGCTGCCGACGCAAGACTCCCCATCTTGCGCCGGCGCTGCGCCAGTCAGCTGTAGACCGGCCACTGCTCGACGATGCGCCCTCCCCGCACCGCCAGCAGGTCGCCGAACTGCAGCAGGATCGACTCGGACTGGGTCGGCCGCAGGAACATCTGGTCGTCCACCTTCAGGCCCACGGCGCTGGAGCCGTTGACCATCTCCTGGTTCGAACTGCGTCCGTACAGGCCGTTGAACTGCAGGCCCCTGGGCGATTCGGGCTCGGCCATCCAGTTGCCGCCATAGACGAAGAAGGTCTCGCGCAGGTTCGGGTCCCACCAGGAGAACAGCTTCGACTTGTCGTCCAGCGCCGGAATCCGCACCGGGCCGGTGCTCTTGATCACCGGGGTGGCAATGAACGCGGCGGGCTGGTGGTCCACCAGCGAAGGCAGGTCGTAGTGGGTCGGTTTGACCAGCGCCGAGCCCACCGATACCTCGGTGCTGGTGCGTTCGTTCTCGTGCATCCTGTAGCTCGGGCTGCCGGCAGTATTCAGCGTCAGGCCCGGCTTCCACAGCGTCGGGTGCTGGGTGCGGGCGTAGTCGACGAAGCCGTCGTAGAGCGTCATCACCTTGGCGAAGAGTTCCTCCGAGGAGCCGAGGACCTCGGGCACGCCCATGCCGACGAAGGGGTCGTAACCCATGAAGCCGGCGAACTCCAGGTGCTGCGGGTTGGCGCCGATGATCCTGAGCATCCTGCCCAGGGTTTCATGATCGGCCACGCCACCCCGGTGCAGGCCGACGTCCAGTTCGATGTTGATCCGCAGACGGGTATTGCGTCCCTGTGCCAGCGCCAGGTACTGCTGCAGGCGCTCAGGGGTATCGAGCAGCCATTGCAGCTGGGTGGTCGGGTCGAAGGGGCCGCGCAGGTTCTCGTAGAACTGCTGCGCCGAGCCCACCGGCAGTGGCTTGCCCAGCAGCAGGTCGGAATCGGGGAAGCGCTCGGCGTCGTGGTTGAGGAAGGGCTGGTGGAAGGACATCATCCGCCGGGTGCCGGCGCGCCTGGCGATGTAGTCGAGCAGTTGCGGCGACGGCAGGGACTTCTCCACCACACGCAGGTGCTTGCCGGTGCGGGCCACCGACTGCATTACCACGTCGACGTTGTGATCCAGACGGTCGAGGTCGATCAGCATCACCGGGCGCATCGGCCCGTGCTCGCGCAGCTCGCGGTTGAGCCGGGCGAAGTAGTCGTCGTACGGGGCGCCGTGGTCGCTCGGGCGCAGCCAGGCGCCGGCACCGGCGAGCAGGACGCCCGCCCCCGCCGCGCCGACGATGAAGTTGCGTCGTTTCATGGATTTTTCTTCCTTGTCAGGCCACGCCCAGGATCGATGACAGGTGGGCATTGAGGAACTTGCCCTGCGGGTCCAGCTCGCGGCGTACCTCGGTGAATTCCTTCCAGCGCGGATACAGCGGTTGCAGCGTGCGCGCGTTCAGCGTGTGCAGCTTGCCCCAGTGCGGCCGGCCGGCGTACTTCCAGAAGATCGGCTCGACGGCGGCGAAGAAGTTGTGGTGATCCATGCTGTAGTGCTGGTGCACGGAGATGGAGCAGCTGTCGCGCCCCTCGAACATGCTCAGCGGGATGTCGTCGGCCTTCACGTAGCGGTACTCGATGGGGAACCAGGTGCGCAGGTCCTTGTCGTTGATCAGCTTGAGTATCTCGCGCAGGCAGGCCGGGCCGTGTTCGGCCGGGACCGAATACTCCATCTCGTTGAAGCGCACGTTGCGCACGTTGGCAAAGACGTCGTAGGAGTCGCCGATGCGGTCGTCGAAGCTGGCGATGTGGCGCAGGCTGTTGAGCAGGAAGCGTCGCGCGGCGGGGAAATCGCTGCCGTACTTGTCCAGGCCCTCGATGATGCTCACGTACTCGTTGCCGCCCTCCTTGGCCGGGTCCAGCGGCGGCGTTGCCGGGTCGGTGGTCTCGTTGAGGGCGATGGACAGCGCGTAGTCGGAATGGGTCAGCACCTGCATTTCCCAGTGCTGGTTCTCGCGGGTGTTCTTTTCCACGTCCTCCAGCAGCTCTTCGGTGCTGGCGATCCACTGCCGCTCGTGCAGGCGGAAGGCCGCGCGATTCTGCAGACGCACGCGGGTGGCGATGCCGAAGGCGCCGAGGGACACCCGTGCGGCGTTGAACACCTCGGGATGGCGCTGGGCGTCGCAGTCCAGCACCTCGCCGCTGGCGGTCACCAGTTGCAGGCCGGCGACGTGGGAGGAATAGGAACCGAAGCCAACCCCGGTGCCGTGGGTCGAGGTGGAGATCGCCCCGGCCAGGGTCTGGTAGTCGATGTCCGACATGTTCGGCAGCGCCTGGCCGATCTCCTTCAGCGCCGGCCCCATGAGCGACATGGGCGTGCCGGCGGCGAATTCCGCCTGCAGCGTGTCGGCATCGTGGTCGAGCAGACCGTTGAAATAGGCCAGCGAAACCAGCGTACCGTCGGTGGGCACCAGGGCGCTGAAGGAATGCGCCGAGCCCACCGGGCGGACCTTGCCCTGGGCCTGGCGGATGACCTGGACCAGTTCGTCCAGGCTCTGTGGCGCCAGGCGCGCCGCCGGCAGGCAGCTCTGCCCGCCGGACCAGTTGCGCCAGGGAATCAGTCGCGGCGCACGGGCCAGCTCGGCCGCCAGCGGGCTGCTCGACAACGCCATGAATGCGCCGGCAATGCCCGCGTTCTGCAGCAGTTGACGGCGGGTGAGATGAATTGGCATCGAAGGAACCCCGCGCTTATTGGACCGACTGGCCGGACATGAAGGAAATCAGCGCGAGGAACTCCTCCTCCGAGCACTGCATGCACATGCCCATCGGCGGCATGCCCTTGAAGCCGTTGATGCTGTGGTCCAGCAGGCTGTCGGCGCCCTGGGCGACACGCGGTTGCCAGGCCTTCGCGTCACCGGTCTGCGGCGCTCCGGAGGCCGGGTTGGCGTGGCAGAGCTTGCAGCTGCTGTCATAGATCTTCGCCAGCGCGGGGTCGCTGGGCGCCAAGGTGGCGGCGTTGCGAGCGGGTGGCGCGGCCTCTTCGCCACAGCCACCGAGCAGGCCGGTCAGGGCCAGCAAGACAAGCGCAAGCCAGGGTGTTGCGGGTTTATGCATGGTGCTCCCCTTTTCTTCCCGCGCGCGGCGACGGCGCGGATTCTTGTTGTCATGGGTAGCTGGCAGGTTAAGCCGGGCAGCGGCCACGCCCGAGGGCATTACCGGCCAACAAGGGGGCTCTGAGCGGACAAGGTGGCGGTTTGGGTCCCTTGTCGGTTTCAGGATGCGCAGGGTCGTTCGAGTGCTATCCCTAATCCAGAGGGATGGCAATCTTTCCTACTGTCGAGGACCAGGCACGCAAAGATGCCTGGCCGGACGGCAACACCCCATAAGAACGATGGCGCCCCGGAGAACCACGCAGACCCGCCGGTACGCCGCCGCCGAAGGATTCCGGGCCGCCGCCCATCGCAGGCGCCCGCGATGTCGAGGTGCGCTGTATGCCTGATGATTCGCTTCACCTGCCCCTGATCCACGATGTGCTGGAACGTCTCAAGGCCACGCCCGGCGCCCTGCTGCCGGTGCTCCACGCCATCCAGGACTGCGTCGGCTACATCCCCGACGATGCCCTCCCGGAAATCGCCCACGCCCTGAACCTCAGCGTCGCCGAGGTACGCGGGGTAATCAGCTTCTACCACGACTTCCGCAGCGCGCCGCCGGCCCGCCATACGCTGCGCCTGTGCCGCGCCGAGTCGTGCCAGAGCCGGGGCGCCGAAGCCCTGGCCGCGCAGCTGCGCGAGCAGCTCGAACTGGACGACCACGGCACCAGCGCCGACGGCCGTATCGCCCTGCGTCCGGTCTACTGCCTGGGCGCCTGCGCCTGCTCGCCGGCGCTGGAACTGGACGGCCGAGTGCATGCCCGCCTCACCGCCGAACGCCTGCGCGAACTGGTGAACGGTTGCCGGGAGGACGCCGCATGCTGAAGCTGTTCGTTTCCTGCGATTCGGTGGCCCGCGCAGTGGGCGCCGACGAAGTGACCGACGCCCTGGTCGCCGAGGCCGAGCGCCGCCAGCTGCCGCTGGACATCCAGCGCACCAGCTCGCGTGGCCTCTACTGGCTGGAGCCGCTGCTGGAGCTGGACAGCGACGCCGGCCGGCTGGGCTTCGGCCCGCTCACGGTCGACGACGTGCCGGCCCTGCTCGACGCGCTTTCCGGCAACCCGGCCAGCCATCCGCTGGCTCTCGGGTTGGTGGAACAACTGCCCTACCTGAAGAGCCAGCAGCGCCTGCTCTTCGCCCGCGCCGGCATCACCCGGCCGCTGTCGCTGGACGACTATCGCGCCCACGGCGGCTTCGCAGGCCTGGCCCGCGCCATCGGCATGGACGGCGCCGACGTCGTCGCCGCGGTGCTCGACTCCGGCCTGCGCGGCCGCGGCGGCGCGGCCTTCCCCGCCGGCATCAAGTGGCGCACGGTGCGCGAGGCGGCCGGCAGCCAGAAGTACGTAGTGTGCAACGCCGACGAAGGTGATTCCGGGACCTTCGCCGACCGCATGCTGATGGAGGGCGACCCCTTCCTGCTGATCGAGGGCATGGCCATCGCCGGCCTCGCCGTCGGCGCAACCATGGGCTACCTCTACGTGCGTTCGGAATACCCGGACTCCATCGCCACCCTCAACCAGGCGCTGAAGCTCGCCCGCGACGCCGGCTACCTCGGCGAAGACGTCTGCGGCAGCGGCCGCGCGTTCGAGTTGGAGGTGCGCGTCGGCGCCGGCGCCTATATCTGCGGCGAGGAAACCGCCCTGCTGGACTCCCTGGAAGGCAAGCGCGGCGTGGTCCGCGCCAAGCCGCCGCTGCCCGCGCTGCAGGGCCTGTTCGGCCTGCCGACGCTGGTGCACAACGTGCTCACCCTGGCCTCGGTGCCGATCATCCTGGCGAAGGGCGCAGCGTTCTACCGCGACTTCGGCATGGGCCGTTCGCTGGGCACCATGCCCTTCCAGCTGGCCGGCAACGTCCGTCACGGCGGGCTGGTGGAGCGCGCCTTCGGCCTGACCCTGCGCGAGCTGGTGGAAGGCTACGGCGGCGGCACCGCCAGCGGCCGCCCGCTGAAGGCCGCGCAGGTCGGCGGCCCGCTGGGCGCCTGGGTGCCCCCGGCGCAGTTCGACACCCCGCTGGATTACGAAGCCTTCACCGCGGTTGGCGCCATGCTCGGCCACGGCGGCGTGGTGGTGGCCGACGACAGCCTGGACATGGCGCGCATGGCACGCTTCGCCCTGCAATTCTGCGCCGAGGAATCCTGCGGCAAGTGCACGCCCTGCCGCATCGGTTCGACCCGTGGCGTGGAGGTGGTGGACCGGCTGATCGCCGCCACCGACATCAGCGCGCGCGAAGAACAGGCGCGACTGCTCACCGACCTCTGCGACACCCTGCAATACGGTTCGCTCTGCGCCCTCGGCGGGATGACCGCCTTCCCCGTGGCCAGCGCCCTCAAGCACTTCCCCGCCGACTTCGGTCTGGCGACTTCGGAGGCCGACCAGTGATCAACTACTTCGATCCCTCCTCGTCTGCTGGCAGCGCCAGCGACATCGACTTCGGCACACCGGCGCGCGACAGCGACGTGCAGGTCAGCCTGAGCATCGACGGCCGCGAGATCAGCGTGCCCGCCGGCACTTCGGTGATGCGCGCCGCCGCCCTGCTCGGCACGACCATCCCGAAACTCTGCGCCACCGACAGCCTGGAGGCCTTCGGTTCGTGCCGCATGTGCCTGGTGGAAATCGACGGCATGCGCGGCTACCCGGCCTCCTGCACCACGCCGGTGAGCGAAGGCATGGTGGTGCGCACGCAGACGTCGAAGCTGGCGGACCTGCGGCGCAACGTGATGGAGCTGTACATCTCCGACCACCCGCTGGACTGCCTGACCTGCTCGGCCAACGGCAACTGCGAACTGCAGACCGTCGCCGGCCAGGTCGGCCTGCGCGAGGTGCGCTACGGCTACGACGGCGCCAACCACCTGAAGGACCAGAAGGACGTCTCCAACCCCTACTTCGACTACGACCCGAGCAAGTGCATCGTCTGCAACCGCTGCGTGCGCGCCTGCGAGGAAACCCAGGGCACCTTCGCCCTGACCATCGAAGGGCGCGGCTTCGAGTCCCGCGTGGCGGCGGCCGGCGGCGACAACTTCCTCGACTCCGAATGCGTCTCCTGCGGCGCCTGCGTACAGGCCTGCCCCACCGCCACGCTGATGGAAAAGAGCGTGGTCGAGATCGGCCAGCCGGAACGCGCCGTCATCACCACCTGCGCCTACTGCGGCGTGGGCTGCTCCTTCCGCGCCGAGATGAAGGGCAACCAACTGGTGCGCATGGTCCCGGACAAGAACGGCCAGGCCAACCACGGCCACTCCTGCGTCAAGGGCCGCTTCGCCTGGGGCTACGCCACGCACCCGGATCGCATCACCAAGCCGATGATCCGCCAGCACATCAGCGACCCGTGGCAGGAAGTCAGCTGGGACGAGGCCGTCACCTACGCCGCCAGCGAGTTCCGGCGTATCCAGACGAAATACGGCCGCGACTCCATCGGCGGCATCACTTCCAGCCGCTGCACCAACGAAGAAACCTACCTGGTGCAGAAACTGGTGCGCGCGGCGTTCGGCAACAACAACGTCGATACTTGTGCGCGGGTCTGCCATTCGCCTACCGGCTACGGCCTCAAGCAGACCCTGGGCGAGTCCGCCGGCACCCAGAGCTTCGACTCGGTGATGCAGTCCGACGTGGTGCTGGTGATGGGCGCCAACCCCACCGATGCGCACCCGGTGTTCGGCTCGCAGCTCAAGCGCCGCCTGCGCCAGGGCGCCCGGCTGATCGTCATCGACCCGCGGCGCATCGACCTGGTCGACTCGCCCCACGCCCGCGCCGAGCTGCACCTGCAACTGCGCCCCGGCACCAACGTCGCCATGCTCAATGCCCTGGCCCACGTCATCGTCAGCGAAGGCCTGGTCAAGCAGGACTTCGTCGACGCGCGCTGCGAGGCCGCGGACTTCATCCGCTGGCGCGATTTCGTCAGCCTGCCGGAGAACGCCCCGGAAGTGCTCGGCCCGGTGTGCGGCGTACCCGCCGAAGAAATCCGCGCCGCCGCGCGCCTCTACGCCACCGGCGGCAACGCGGCGATCTACTACGGGCTGGGCGTCACCGAGCACAGCCAGGGCAGCACCGCGGTGATGGGCATCGCCAACCTCGCGATGGCCACCGGCAACGTCGGCCGCGAGGGCGTCGGGGTGAACCCGCTGCGCGGCCAGAACAACGTGCAGGGCTCGTGCGACATGGGTTCCTTCCCCCATGAGCTGCCCGGCTACCGGCACATTTCCAACGAGACCGTGCGCAGCCAGTTCGAACAGGCCTGGGGCGTGACCCTGCAGCCCGATCCCGGCCTGCGCATCCCCAACATGTTCGAAGCAGCGCTGGGCGGCACCTTCAAGGCGCTGTACTGCCAGGGCGAGGACATCGCCCAGAGCGACCCCAACACCCAGCACGTCACCGCCGCCCTCTCCGCCATGGAGTGCGTGGTGGTGCAGGACATCTTCCTCAACGAAACCGCCAAGTTCGCCCACGTGTTCCTGCCGGGCAGCTCCTTCCTCGAGAAGGACGGCACCTTCACCAACGCCGAGCGGCGCATCTCCCGCGTGCGCAAGGTGATGGAGCCCCTCGGCGGCAAGGCCGACTGGGAAGGCACCGTGGCCCTGGCCAATGCCCTGGGCTACCCGATGAACTACACCCATCCGTCGCAGATCATGGACGAGATCGCCCGCCTGACGCCGACCTTCACCCGCGTCAGCTACGCCGAACTGGACCGCCATGGCAGCCTGCAGTGGCCGTGCAACGATGCCGCACCGGACGGTACCCCGACCATGCACATCGAGCAGTTCGTGCGCGGCAAGGGGCGCTTCATGCTCACCGGCTACGTGCCCACCGAGGAGAAGGTCAACGCCCGCTACCCGCTGCTGCTCACCACCGGGCGCATCCTCAGCCAGTACAACGTCGGCGCGCAGACCCGGCGCACCGACAACGTCGCCTGGCACGAGGAAGACCGCCTGGAAATCCACGCCAGCGACGCCGAGAGCCGTGGCATCAGCGATGGCGACTGGGTCGGCGTGGGCAGCCGCGCCGGGCAGACGGTGCTGCGCGCCAGGGTCAGCGAGCGCGTGGCGCCGGGAGTGGTCTACACGACCTTCCACTTCCCTGAATCGGGCGCCAACGTGATCACCACCGACAACTCCGACTGGGCCACCAACTGCCCGGAATACAAGGTCACGGCGGTGGAGGTGGTGCGCGTGTTCCAGCCTTCGGAATGGCAGAAGCGCTACCAGGCGTTCAGTGACGAACAGCGGCGCCTGCTCAAGGAGCGCCGTCACCAGGAAAGAGCCGAGGTCCGTCGATGAGCGTCGAGAACCTGATCAAGATGGCCAACCAGATCGGCCAGTACTTCTCCACCGAATCGGACCATGCCCTGGCGGTCCACGGCGTGCAGCAGCACCTGCAGAACTTCTGGACGCCGGCCATGCGCCGCGACCTGAAGGCCTGGCACGCCAATCATCCGGGCACCGAGTTGCATGCCCTGGTGCAGGCGGCGCTGACGGAAACGGCGCAAGCCTGACCGACCACACCGCACCCGGCTCGTGCGCCGGGTCGGGTGCGGCAGACCTCAGGCGTGCTTGCCCGAAGCCGTCTCGGCCGGCACCGCGTACTGCGGCTTGAGCTTGCCGTCCGCATCGAGCAGCCAGGCATCCATGATCTCGCGCACCACCGGCCCGGCTACGCGCCCGCCGGCCTCGCCGTTCTCGATGGTCACCGAGACCACGATGGAAGGCTCGGCCGCCGGGGCGAAGCCGACGAACAGCGCGTTGTCGCGGTGGCGCTCCTTGGTCTTCAGGCGGTTGTAGCGCTCGCCCTGGCGGATCGCGACGATCTGCGCGGTGCCGCTCTTGCCAGCAATGCGGTACTGCGCGCCCTGCCCTGCGGCCCGCGCGCCGCCGCCCGGATCGTGCATCACCAGCTGCATGCCGTAGTTCACCGCATCCCAGTCGTGGGGATTGCTCAGGTGGATGTCGGGCATGGGATTGTTGTCGACCACGTCTTCACCGCCCACCGACTCGGCCAGCCGCGGACGATGCCAGGCGCCCTTGCTGGCGATCAGCGAGGTCGCTTCGGCTAGCTGCAGCGGCGTCACCTGCATGTAGCCCTGGCCGATACCGAGGATCACCGTCTCGCCGGGGAACCAGGCCTGACGCCGGGTGGCGCGTTTCCACTCGCGGGACGGCATCAGGCCGGAGGATTCCTCGGCCATGTCGATGGACACCTTGCTGCCCAGCCCGAAGCGTGTCAGGTAGTCGTGCATGCGGTCGATGCCGAGCTTGTGCGCGACGTCGTAGAAGTAGGTGTCGTTGGAGCGCTTGATGGCCGTGTCCAGGTCCACCCAGCCATCGCCGCTGTGGTTCCAGTTGCGGTACTTGTGGTCGTAGTTGGGCAGTTGGAAGTAACCCGGATCGAAGACCCGCGTGGCCGGGGTGATGGTGCCGGTATCCAGCCCGGCGATGGCCACCACCGGCTTGATGGTCGAGCCCGGCGAATACAGCCCGCGCAGCGCCCGGTTGAACAGCGGCCGGTCGATGGAGTCACGCAGCTGCGCGTACTGCGCCGAGCTGATGCCGTTGACGAACAGGTTCGGGTCGAAGCTCGGGTTGCTGACCATCGCCAGCACCTGGCCGGTGTTCGGGTCCAGCGCCACCACCGAGCCGCGGCGATCGCCCAGGGCCTTCTCGGCGGCGACCTGCAGGTCCACATCCAGGCCCAGCACGATGTTCTCGCCGGCCACCGGGGGCACCTTCTTCAGCACGCGCATGACGCGGCCCTGCGCATTGGTCTCGACTTCCTCGTAGCCGACGTGGCCGTGCAGCTGCGGCTCGTAGAAGTATTCGACACCGGTCTTGCCGACGTACTCGGTGCCCCGGTATTCGGTGCTGTCGAGCCGCGCCGCCTCGCGCTCGTTGATCCGCCCGACGAAGCCGACCGAATGGGCGAAGTGCTCGCCGTAGGGATAGTGGCGGACGAACTCGGCATCCACATCGATACCCGGCAGCTTGTAGCGATTGACCTCGATGAGGGCGATCTGCTCCTCGCTCAGATCATGCAGGATGGCGACCGGCTCGAAGGGATGGCGGCTCTTCTTCAGCGCCTTGTCGCACTGCAGGCGCTGCTCGGGGCTCAGTTGGAGGATATCGGTCACCTGGTCCAGCACCGCCTGGGAATTGCCGGCGCGCTCGCGGGTCAGGGTGAGGTTGAAGCTGGGCAGGTTCTCGGCGAGCACCTTGCCGTTGCGGTCGAAGATCAGCCCGCGCTCCGGGGGGATCGGCAGGACATGGATGCGGTTGTTCTCGGAGACGGTGGCGTTGGTCGCGTAGTCGGTGACCTGGAGGAAGTACATCCTTGCCACCAGGGTCACGCTCATCAGGGCCACGAGCGCGCCGCAGGCGATCAGGCGGCGGTTGACCAGCGTCGCCTCCTGCTGGTGGTCCTTGAGTTTGATCGGATCGTGCATCGGGATTCCAGAAGGTCCCCATCGACCCGGTGGAAAGCGCTTCGCTCCTGCCGTGCAGGGGAGCTTTCCGATCGATGCGGCCTGTTTGCAGCAGAGTGGGAACGAAAGGAAGCGGGCATCGCCAGACGCGGGGGCATCACGCGCCAGCTGGCATACCGGCGCGGCATGGTACCAGACTGGCAGGCCGGATTCTGACCGGTAGTCGAGGCGGTGCCCCCTAGCTTTGCATCGCCCTGGATACCATCGCGAATGAAGTCCGCTCCTACGAAAAGCCCATATCTCTGGCTTTGAGCTTTTAGAAGGCTTCCAGCGAAATATCCGCACACGCCGAACGCCCCGTTCAGGAGGCCTCGTTGAAGCGGAGTTTCAGGGGTTGAGCGACATGGATGTCGCGAGAGCGGCGATGGGCCAGGGATGGCCCTTCGACGCGTGCCCCTGAAACTTCGCTTCAACGAGGGTATTTTTCGCCTAAGCGAAAAACCGGATGTCCGGGGCAAGACTTTTTGGTTCCTTTTGGGGCGTTTGCCAAAAGGGACTCGCCCGAGGGGGCGAAACACGAAGTCCGCGCGCACGCCGAAGCGACGCAGATATACCCAAGCTAACGCAGCAATACAGGACCAACATCGGGGCGGAGGGAGGCGCCGGCCCTGCCGGCGGTTCGCGGGCATGGCCCGCTCCTACAGGGGAAATCCAGGGTGTACCTCAGAGCCCGGCGATCCCCGCTCTGGCGACCTGCGCGTCCTGTTCCGCGCGGACGCCGGAAACGCCGACCGCGCCCACTACCTGCCCGCCCACCAGGATCGGCACGCCACCTTCGAGAGAAGTCAGCAGCGGCGCGCTGAGGAAGGCCGTGCGGCCGCCGTTGACCATGTTCTCGTACTCGCGGGTTTCGCGCCGGCCGATCGCCGCGCTGCGCGCCTTCTCGGTGGCGATGTAGGCGCTGGCCTGGGCGCAGCCGTCCAGGCGCACCAGCGCCAGCGGGTGGCCGCCATCGTCGGCCACGGCGATGCACACCGCCCACCCCTGGCGCCGGGCTTCATCGGTAGCGGCGGCGACGATGCGGGTGACGTCGGTCTGGTCGAGTACGGCTTTGTGTTGCATGCAATCTCTCTCGTGAAACGGCGCATCGCGCCGGGTGGGAAGCAGGAAAAATCAGACCACCGAGCCTTCCGGTGGCTGCTCCAGCACCGCCACGACCACGGCGCTGCCGACGATCAGCACGATACCGACCAGCGACAGCAGGCTGAGCACCTCGCCCCAGATCACGTAGCCGAACAGGCTCGCCCAGATGATGCTGGTGTAGGTGTACGGCGCCAGCGTGGCGGCATGGGCGCGGCGCACGGCGATGGTGAACAGCAGCTGGCCGAGGGTCGCGAGCAGGCCGAGGGCGAGCATGAAGCCGAGGTCCGGCAGGCTTGGCGTGCTCCAGGAAAACGGCAGCGTGGCGCCGGTGACCAGGGTGCCGACCACGGTGAAGTACAGCACCGTGGTGGTGGAATCGTCGGTCTCGCGGATGCGGCGGATCTGGATCATCGACAGTGCGCCGAAGAAGGCGCTGGCCACCAGCAGGCCCGGCCCGACCAGACTGGCCTCGGCGTTGTCCGGCTTGACCACCATCAGCACACCGACGAAACCCAACACAGCCGCCAGCGCGTTGCGCGGCAGCAGGCGTTCGCCCAGCAGCAGCGGCGCCAGCACGATCACCAGCAGTGCCTCGGAATAGGCGATGGAGATGGCCTCGCTCAGCGCCACGTAAGGCAGCCCGGCGAAGAAGAGTGCCGAGGAGCCCAGCAGGGTCACCGCGCGGATGCTCTGGCCGCGCACGTCCAGTTGCCGCCAGCGCTGCGCCAGCGGCCGGCCGCGCAGGCAGAGGAGAAACGCCGGCAGCACGCCGAAGGCCATGCGGAAGAAGGTCACCTCGTTGGCCGGATACTTCAGCGCCACCACCTTGGCCAGCGCATCCACCACTGCGAAACAGAACATCGACAACAGCATCAGACCCACGCTGCGCATGGCATGGCTGCGGGGGGCGACAAGGGTCAGCTGGGGCATGTCGAAATCTCCTGTTGTCCGGGGTGAATGCCAGTGCTTCAGCGAGAGCCGAAGCGGCTGGCGAGGAAGGGCGTCACCGGTACGCTGGTGACGACGTCACTGGCCTGCTCGGCGAGCAGCTGGCCGGTGATAGCGCCAAGGGTCAGGCCGATGTGGCCATGGCCGAAGTTGTAGAAGACCTGCGGCAGGCGCCGGGACGGGCCGAGTACCGGCATGCTGTCCGGCACCGAGGAACGGAAGCCCATCCACTGCGACACCGGCTCGTGCTGCAGGCGCAGGAAGCGCCGCGCGCCACGGGTCAGGTAGCGGTAGCGCGCCGGGCTCGGCAACGCTTCCAGCCCGGCGAATTCCACCGTACCGGCCACGCGCAGGCCCTGCGCCATGGGCGTCATGTAGAAGCCGCCGGCACCCCAGCACACCGGGCGATTGAGCACCTGCCCGGCGTGACCGAAGAGCACGTGGTAACCGCGCTCGGTGTCCTGCGGCACGCTATCGCCCAACTGGTCTACCAGCGTGCGCGACCAGGCGCCGGTGCACAGCGCCACGCGGTCGGCCGCCAGTCGCTCGCCGCTCGTCAGTTGCGCCTGCACCGCATCCCTGCCCTGCCCGGCCGGTTCCAGGCCCAGCAATTCGCCACGACGGAACTCGCCGCCCCTGGCGAGGAAGCGCTCGAACAGACGCAGGCTCAGCGCATAGGGATCGAGCGTGCGGCTCACGCCGGGCAGCTCCACCGCGCAGCTCGCGCGGGCGTTGAGCGCCGGTTCCAGCTCGCGCAGTTCGGAGCCCTCGACGAAGCGGATCGGCACCTCGAAGCGCCGGTGGTAATCCACCATGGCTTGCGCATCGCTGCGCTCGTGGGCTTCGAAGATGTACAGCGAGCCGTCGTGGCGGATCAGGTCGTTGGCGCCTGCCTCGTCGAACAGCCCCTGCCATGCGCCCATGCAGGGGCGCAGCAGGGTGTTGAGGTCGTGGCCGATGGCTTCCACCCGGTCACGCCGCGAGGCCGCCAGGAACTGCAGCAGCCAGGGCGCAATGCGCGGCAGGTAGGCCGGGCGGATCGCCAGCGGGCTGTCCGGGCGCAGCAGCATGCCCGGCGCCTTGCGCCAGATGCCGGGGGTGGCCACCGGTTCCACCGAGTAGGTGGCGAAGGTGCAGGCATTGCCGAACGAGGTAGCCAGGCCCGGCGGATTGCGGTCCAGCAGGGTCACGCGCAGGTCGCGGCGTTGCAGTTGCAGCGCGGTGGCCAGGCCGACCACGCCGGCGCCGACCACCAGGGCGTGGCGGCGCAGGTCCTTGGGCTGGGTCATTTGCCGCTCATCACGCGGGTCCACAGGCGGGTGCTCATGCGCATCCCGGACGGCGACAGGGTCTTGATCGGGAACAGGGTGTCGAGCACTTCCTGTGGCGGGTAGACGGCCGGGTTGCTGCGCAGCTCCGCGTCGACGTACTGGGTCGCGGCGGCGTTGCCGTTGGGGTACTGCACGGCATTGCTGATGTTGGCGATCACTTCCGGCTGCAGCAGGTAGTTCATGTAGGCGTAGGCGTTGTCCAGGTGCGGCGCGCCCTTGGGAATGGTCACGGTGTCCACGGCGATGGTGCTGCCTTCGCGCGGCAGGCTGTAGCCGATCTTCACGCTGTTGCCGGCCTGCCTGGCGGTGGTCATGGCCTGCAGCACGTCGCCGCTGAAGCCGATGGCGACGCAGATGTTGCCGTTGGCCAGGTCGCTGACGTACTTGGACTGGTGGAAGTAGCGGATCGACGGGCGCACCGCCTGCAGCGCGGCTTCGGCCGCCTTGAAGTCGTCCGGGTTCTGGCTCGCCGGGTCGCGGCCGAGCACCTTGAGGGTGATGGGCACCATCTGGGTGGCGTTGTCGATCACCGCGATGCCGCACTGGGCGAGCTTCTCGGCGTTCTTCGGATCGAACAGCAACTGCCAGCTGTGGGTGACGTCGGTGTTGCCGAAGATGGCCTTGATCTTGTCTTCGTTGTAGCCGATGCCGACGGTCACCCAGAGGTAGGGAATGGCATAGCGGTTACCCGGATCGTTGGCCTCGAGAATCTTCATCAGCTTGGGGTCGAGGTTCTTCCAGTTGGGCAGCTTGCTCTTGTCCAGTTCCTGGATGGCGCCGGCCTTGATCAGGCGCGGCAGGAAGTGGTTGGACGGGCTGGCCAGGTCGTAGCCGCTGGCTCCCGTCATCAGCTTGGCTTCGGTGGTCTCGTTGCTGTCGACGAGGTCGTAGGTGGTCTGGATGCCGGTCTGTCTGGTGAAGTTCGCCAGGGTGTCTTCGGCGATGTAGCCGCTCCAGTTGGCGATGGTGACGGTCTGCGCCGCCTGGGTGGTGCCGGTCACTGCTGCGAGTGCGAGGCCTGCCAGGGTGAAGCTGGCCAGAGTCTTGGAACGATTGATCATGCTGCCCTCGGTTTTTTTGTTCTTGGGAATAGTTTTCTGGAGATGGTCTTCATGGATTGCGTGCGTGGGTAAAGCGATGGATCAGGCCTCGGCGCGTGCGCGGCGCACTTCCCAGGCCATGCGCAACGAGGCGCCGATATCGAAGAACGGGCTGGGCGGCAGGTAGCCGGGGCTGGCCTGCGCCAGCACGTCGGCCAGCACGGGCGAGCTGTCGCCCGCGGCCATTTCCACCAGCAGGCGGCCCCACAGGGAGCCGCGCGCCACGCCCGAGCCGTTGCAGCCGGCCACCGCGTACAAGCCCTGGTCGACGCGGGCGAAGTACGGCTCGCCAGAACGGGTGCCGCTGACGTGGCCGGTCCAGCTGTAGGCGATGTCGGCTTCGACGATGCCGGGGAAACGCTTCTGCAAACCGCTCAGATGACGGCGACGGCGCTCGGCCAGCGCGTGGTTGTCGAGGTCGCGATGACGGTATTCGACGGTGTTGCGGATCAGCAGCCGGCGGCCCGGCAGCAGGCGCATGGTACCGCCGCCGGGCAACGGCGCGAGCACGCCCCACTGGCGCTCGCCGAACAGCGACTGCCAGCGCGGCTCGTCCAGCGGGCGGGTGATACTGGCGCTCAGTTCCAGCGGGAAGGCCCCGCTGTCGTGCAGACCGACGCGGGCGATGAAGGCGCCCAGACAGACCAGCACCTGTGGCGCATGCACTTCGCCTTGCTCGGTACGCGCCACCCAGCCCTGGCCGCTGCGGCGCAGGTCGGTCACGCCGCTCTGCTCGAAGACTTCCACCGACTCCGGCAGATTCTCCGCCAGGCCTTTCACATAGCGCCCCGGTTGCAGCAGCGCGTTACCACCGGCGCAGTGAATGGCCCGCGCGTAGAAGCCACTGCCGAGCCGCTGCTCCAGCGCCGCGCCTTCGTAGTAGCGAGCGCTGGCGCCGACCGAGGCCAGCGTGGCGAGGATGCCGTCGACATCGCCCAGGTGCTCGGGCCGGTGTGCGGCGAAGTGATAGCCGTCTTCGAAAAGCTCACAGTCGATACCCAGCGCGGCGATGCACTGGCGGACTTCCTGCGCCGCTGCGATGCCGATGCGCGAGGCGACCTGGTACGCGGCGTGGCCGGGCTGCCCGAGGCGTTCGCTGGCGGCAGGCAGTTCATGGGCCACGACGAACCCGGAATTGCGCGCCGAGGCGCCCTGGGCGATGCGCTGGCGCTCCAGCAACACCACGCGCTGCTGCGGGAATCGCGCCGCCAGCGCATGGGCCGCGGACAATCCGGTGATGCCGCCACCGATGATCAGCCAGTCCGCCCGCTCGGTGCCGCTCAGCGTCGGCCGCGCGGGCAATTCGCCCGCCAGGGCGATCCAGCCACAGTGATTGTTCATTGCCCGGCACTCCTTCACAATCCATGCGCCGGGCGTATCCAAGCGATTTCCCCGATGGCGCGTCATGGTCAGAATCTACGGGCAGTTGCGCTGGACGCACCAACGCTCATTTTTCATCCTGGTATTCCTATCTCGCATAGATTGGCGCATAGATCGCGCACGGAAGGGTCATGGACAAACTGCTTCGCGTTCCCTCTCTGCAGGCCCTGCAGGCGCTGGTACAGGTCGCCGACTCCGGCAGCTTCACGGCCGCCGCGAAACAGCTGCACCTGACCCAGAGCGCCATCAGCCGACAGGTGCAGCAACTGGAGGAGTACTACCGCGTGCCGCTGTTCGATCGCACCAGCCGCAAGGTGGCGCTGACCGACGCCGGCCGCGAAGTGCACGCAGTGGCCGAGGGCATGCTCCAGCAGCTGCTGCGCCTGGAAGAGCGCCTCGCCCCGGCCTCGGCGGAGCGGCCCTTCCGCATCCGCATCTTCGTTTCGCTGGCGGTACGCTGGCTGCTGCCGCGCCTGAGCTCCTTCTACTCGCGGCACCCGGAGCTGTGCCTGTCCATCGAGACGGTGGGCGGCGAAGTGGTGGACGACGGCGGCGACTGCGACGCCTACGTGCTCTACCTGCCCAGCGGCAGCGACCCGCAGGGCCGCACGCTGATGCCGCTGTACGACGAATACCTGATCCCGGTCTGCGCCCCACGCCTGGACGACGGCCAGGCGCCGCCGCGCTCGCTGGAAGAGCTGGCGCGCCACCCGCTGATCCACGCCTCCAGCGGCGGCCTGGAATGGCCGCAGTGGCTGCGTGCCCAGGCCGCACCGCCACCCACGTCGTTCAAGCACATGCTGTTCAACCTCGACGACCTCGCGCTGGATGCCGCCACCCGCGGACTGGGCGTGGCCATGACCGACCGCCTGCTGGCCCACGACGCCCTTCAGCGCGGCGATCTCATCGTGCCCTTCGGCGAGGCGCTGAAAACCGGCGGCCGCTATGCCCTCTGGCTGCGCGACAGCGGCGCCGCCCACCCGGCCTGCCAGCCGGTGCTCGACTGGTTCGAGGAGCAGCGCAATCAACTGGAAGATTGATGCACCCTCGGCGTGTGCGGGTGCAAAAAAAGGCCGCCCGAAGGCGGCCCAAAAGCGCTGTCGAACCCAGCGCGGAACAGGCAGCACTCCCGTCAGCGAGTGACCACCAGGTAGGTGCCGAGCAATAACGCGAGCAGGCCGGCGGGAATCGCCAGCAGGGAAATGACATCGATCTGCCGGGAGAACCGGATTACCGCCGGCAGGTCCCCCGCCCCAGCGGCCGTGCGCCGCAGCAGCACCGGGATGACGCAGAGCACATTGCCGAGCACAGCAACCATCCCCGCCACGACCTTGACCGCGTAAACCCCGGAGAAGCGCTCAGCGTCCAGCAACAGCAATCCACTGAACAATACGGTCACGAAGGCCGGCGTCTCGAACAGCAGATCGATCCGCCCGTGCAGATCAGCCACTGCAAAGCCCTGTCCGCGACTCTGGCTGCGGCTGCGTTCCAGCAGGAACTCCACGGCCACCACGCCCAACCAGAAGGCCACGGCAAACAGGTGAAGCTGCAGGAGCAAGGTCATGATCCCAACCCCGCCGATAAGAATCCGGTCCGATTCAGTGCCACGTGACGTGCCCCTCCAGTGGAAAGCGCAACCTCGGGTTGTAGACGGCGTGCTCCCCTTCCTTGCCAACCGCCAGCAGCAGAATGGGAATCGCGTGCGGGGGAATCGGCAGGACCTCGCGCAGACGCATGTCGTCGAAACCCTCCATGGGACAGGTCGAATAGCCATGGCTCTGGAAGGCCAGCATCAGATTCTGCGCCGCCAGCGCGGTGGACTTGACGGCCCACAAGCGCATCTCCTCATGGCTGTTCGGGGAGCGCATCACCGGGTGCTTCAGGCCGGTCATGCGCAGCAACAGACGTTTGAAAAATCCCCGCAGACCAAAAGTCCCCTGGTTGTACTGGAACGGTGCGATGGTCTCGTAGAAGTGACGGATGCGTTCCGGGACCAATGGCTCAGGCCAGTGCTCGATCACATCGGCACAGGCCTGTCTCCAGGTGTCGGGGCGCGCCAGGACGGCAATCAGCAGAGGCGCCTTCGCCGCCCCCTGACGCAGGCAGACCGGATGCAACTCCTGCAGCAGCGCAGGATCGCGCACCACCTGGAACGACCAGGGCTGGAGATTGCACGAACTGGGCGCAAGCACCGCCGTCTGCAGGCAATCGAGGATCACCCCGTCAGGCACGAGCTCGGCAGTGAAGCGTCGGATCGCCCGACGGCTTTCCACCAGAGCCCGGAACTCTGCCGCGCAGGACATGGGGAGCACCGGTACCGGCCGGGAACTCATGGTAACGCTCCGCATCGGGCCTGCGCCCCCGCGGGCTGGGCGGCAAGCCAATGCAGCACTTCGCCCCACAGCGATTGCGCCCCCGCGCGGAAGTACCCCATGTGCCCGATCACCGGAAGTTCGGCCGTGGGCTCGATGTCACGCCGCAGGATCGGCGCATTGCGGTAGGCCTTCACGAAGGCGTTGCGCGAGAGCGGTGGCGCCCAGGGATCGTCGACCGCCGTGGCGAAAACACAGGGCGTGCGGACCTGCGCGTACTGCTCGGCCAGGTGCTGCATGTCCGGTGCGTCGAAGTAGTAGTGCGGGTAGGCGCACCAGCGCTTCCAGTCCTGGTACACGCCCAGGGGCAGATCGTCGCCCATGCCAAGCACGCTCCAGGCCATGTAGCCCTTCCAGCGGACGATGGCGGGCAGCACGAAGCGCCACAGCAGCCGCACCTTCAGCGCCTCCGTCCGGCTCATCCAGCCGGCCCAGCCGGCGCCGCTGCCGAATGTGTAGGCCGCCACCAGCTTCCGGTGATTGGGCAGCAAGCCGATGGCGTGCCCGCCAAAGGAATGCCCGACCCAGTAGATCGGCAGGCCATCCTCGTCCAGCAGCTCGACCGCCGCCGCCAGATCGAGGTAGGCCCAGTCGAGATAGGACATGTCAAAACCCTTGAGCGACCCCGGCTTCGACTCCCCGATACCACGATAATCCAGCGTCAGGACGTTGAAGCCCTGACCGGCGGCGAATTCGGCGAAGCGACGGTAGAAACGTTGCGACACCCCCGTCGCGCCGGCCACGAGCAGGTTGCCCCTGGCCTGGCCCGCGGCCTTGTATCGATACGCCGCGAGCCTGAAGCCATCCCTCGCCAGCAGGCTGGCCGGGGACACTTCGATGGCGCACTCCGAGTGTTCCATTACTGCATTCATGCCAAGCAATCCAAAGGGTCAACCAGGTGATCAGGGGCACCCCGAAAAGCGGAAGGCCCCCTGCGGGTGAAGCTCAGCGTCCCTGGAACTGCGGTTCGCGCTTCTGCATCATGGCCATCACGCCCTCGCGAACGTCGTCCGTGCGGATGAGGGTGAACAGCAGTTCGTTGAGCTGGGAGAGCGCGGCATCATGACCTTCGTCACGGGCCTGGAATGCCGAGCGCAAGGTGGCCTTGATCGCCAGCGGCGCCGCCTTGGCGATGCGCTCCGCGTACTCCAGGGCCCGCGGCAGCTCCTGGCCTGGCTCCACTACTTCGTTCACCAGGCGCATGCGCAGCGCATCCTCGGCAGAGAACTCTTCACCGGTCAGCATGTAGCGCATGGCATCCGCCCACCCCGCTGCCTGGGTGAAGCGCACGGTGGAACCGCCGGATGGTGGAATGCCGCGCAATACTTCCAGATGAGCAAAGCGCGCATTGCTGGCGATCACCGCGATGTCGGCGTTGAGGATCAACTCGATGCCGGCGGTCCAGCAGGTGCCCTGCACCGCCAGCACCATCGGCTTGGTGCGACGCGGCCGGGAAACGCCCCAGGGATCGATGCCTAGATCGGAATACTTGAAACCGCCGGAGACCAGTTTCGGGGTGAGTTCCAGGAGATCGAGCCCGGCGGTGAAATTCTCGCCGTGGGCAAAGATCACGGCACAGCGCAGCTCGTCGTTGCGTTCGTACTCGCCGATAGCCAGTGCAAGGTCCTCCAGCATCGCGCTGTCGAAGGCATTGCGCTTGCCTGCCCGGTCCAGGCCGATGAGAAAGATCGCCCCTCTCTGCTCGCGGGTTACGCGCCCCGCCCCACTGTTCGCTTCGCTCATTTGCTGACCTTTGGGTGATGAATGGAATGGGTCTCCGTCGGTCGACAATTACTTACCAACCGTTCGGTAAGTCCAAACTAAACAAACATTCGGTAACCGTCAAATTGAGACGCTATCGCTTATGCCATACAATCAGCACACCGAATCATGAGCAGGAAAGACCCGTGCGCCCGCCGAAGATCAGTCGAGATGAGCTGCTGCAACGATGCGCCAGTACCTTCAAGCGCTACGGCTACAACGGGACAACCATGGACATGCTGTCCAGTGCCTGCGGGCTGACCAAGGCCTCGTTCTACCACCACTACCCGAACAAGGAATCGCTGTTGCGGGATGTGCTTGAGACCACCCATGAGAAGCTCAAGGAATCCCTGTTCGCCGTCGCCTACGACGACAGCAAGGCCCCCGCCGAGCGCCTGTCGACGCTGGGGCGCAAGGCGCAGAAACTGTTCCAGGACGACACCATCGGCTGCCTGATGGGCGTGGTCGCGGTCGACGCCAGCTACAGCAATGCCGACCTCATGCAGCCGATCCGCGCCTTCATGGACGACTGGGCTCTCGCCTTCACCCACATACTCAGCCCCGCCTATGGCAGGGAGGCTGCCCGTGCCCTGGGCAGACAGCTGGTGGCCGACTACGAAGGCGCCATCCTGCTGGCGCGGATCTACCAGGACCCGAGGATGATCGAGGCCGTTACTGCGCGAACGCTGGAGGCGCTCGAAGCCAGGGGCTGATGCCTGGCAAGCGATGCTCCGGCCTCACCCCGCTTTCCGGTCAGCGGCAATGACCTCCACGCAACTCCGCCGGAATCTCCCGGCGCAACCCCTCCACCGCGCGCCAGGCTGCGTCCCGCGCGCGAGTCAGTACCGCCTGTTTCCACTCGTCCGTGTCGATGTAGAAGGCATCGCGCAGCTGCTGCTTGATCCGCCGCACCTTGGCCGCCGGCGCATCGGGCGTGCGGTGCAGCCACTGGTCCGCGCGCAGTGCTTCGAGGACCTGCGGGCCGGGCACGGTGCCGAACTCCAGGCTCATGGAAATCAGCAGCGCCTGCGGGCACTCCTCGAACGCCACGTGCACCAGCTTGCCGCTGAGCTTCACCGAGACGCTGTTGCCCTCCTCCGTCGAACGCACCTCGTCGCCCCACCAGGCGCGGGCGCGGACCAGTGCTTCGGGGCGCGGATCGCCCGAGTAGATGTACTCGCCGTAGCCGCTCGGGCCGAGGCCGGTGTGCACATCGATCCAGGCCATTTCGCGGCACTGCCGGCCATGCTGGCGCAGCACTTCGCGCACGGTGCGGTTGCTCCAGGTCGGCTGCGAGCCGGAGAAGAACAGCCCATCGGGATGGCTGGCCTGGCCCGACGAGATGGCCTTCTGCAACTCCCAGCGACCATGGCGCAGCGCGTAGCCGAGCAGACGCAGGCGCCCCAGCGGGCTGGGCCAGCGCCGGGGCGCGAGCACCGGGTCCAGCTGCGCGTAGCCGGGGTTCTGCGGCGCGGCCTGGGTGAAGTCACGGAAGTTGCGGTTGAGGTCGACGTTCTCCTGGGTCCAGCGGCGCCACCAGGAAAACCCGTAGGGGTTGGCGGCATGCAGGTAGAGTACCGCGCAGTCGTTGCGGCGCGCGTGCTCGCGCCATGCCGCATCGGCGAGCAGGGCGCTCTGCACGCCCGAGCCGCAGAAGCCTTCGACGCCGTGGCAACCGCTGCTGATGATCAGCAGGCGCTTGGCATCCAGCGGTCCTTCACGGGCGACGTCCACCGCCAGCGTCTCGCCGTCGCGGCCGGTGAGCGGGTGGACGTGGGACTCCACCAGCAGGCCGGCGGCCGCGCAGGCGTCGAGGAATTTGCTGCGCGCCTGGGCGTAGCTCTGGGAGAAATACGACGATGCATTCATGGGGACTCCGGCCGTTTCCTGGGGCAGATGGCGGCCGGCAGGATGCATCAGCGCGAAAGCGCGGAGTAATGATCTCTGCACATGAGCATTGAGGCTGGTTATGCCTGCTCCGCACGGAAAGCGGCGATCATTTCCTCGGCCAGCAACAGGGCTTCGCGGGTCATCAGCTCCTGCGGCCGGGTAACCAGAGAGATGCTCGCCACTGGCGTGGCCTCGGCGATCTGCAAGGGCTCCAGCACCTGGGCCACCATCGGCAGGCCGAGCATGCGCTGCGACCAGAAGCTCACCGCATCGGTGCTGGCCGCCAGCTCCAGGTAGAGCAGCGACGAGGAGCATTCGGTGATGCGCTTGGGTGGCGCTACCTCGCGCTCACGGAAGAACTGCCCGGCCAGGGCCACTTCCAGCGGGTCGGAAAGCAGCCATTCGAGGTCCAGCAGCTCTTGCAGCGATTGCGCCCCCGCCAGCGGGTGCCCCTTGCGCACGGCCAGTGCCGAGGGCTGCGGTGCCAACTCGCGCCAGACCTGCCCGTCGCCAGCTTCCGCCTCCGGCTGGGTGGTCAGCACCAGGTCCAGCCGGCCTTCCTTCAGCCCTTCGAACAGCTGCACCGAACGCAGCTCAAATATCTGCAGCTGCACGTTGGGGTACAGCTCGCGGTAGCGCCGGAAGCAGTTGGCGAAGGCGCGATTGGGCGTCACCGGCGACACGCCGATGGCCACGCGGCCGGCCATCTCGCCCTTCAGGGTATCGATCTCGTCCCGCGCGCGGCGCACTTCTTCGGTGACCAGCCGGGCCATGCTCACCAGCCGCTCGCCATAAGGCGTGACCGTCACCCCACGGTTGGAGCGGACCAGCAGCGGCACGCCCAGCTCACCTTCCAGCTCTTTCACCGCCTTGGACAGCGACGGCTGGGTGACGTCAAGCAGCCGCGAGGCTTCCTGGATGCTGCCGCTCTCGGCGATGGTGCGCAGGGCGCGCAATTGATGCAGTTTCATGGCGAGCTCCGGACGATTCCTCGAAGTCGCGCCACCTTAACCAGTATCGGGCTGGCTTGAAAGAAGCCGGGCAAACCCGGCTTCGCGCAGGCCAGCGGTCACTCCGCCATGTTCAAGTCCGGCAGCGGCTGCTGGAACATCCGCGTGGCGCTGGCCAGGCAGACGAGGCCCAGGCACATCCAGGCGAAGCCGATCATGAAGGACATGCCCGACAGGCTCGACCAGAGCCAGATGGTGCTGAGGAAGCCCACCGCCGGCAGCGCGCCGTAGCGCAGGTAGTTGCCCTTGCCGGTGAGGCGCTCGTCGACCAGATAGTGCTTGATCACGGCCAGGTTCACCGCGGAGAAGGCGAACAGCGCGCCGAAGCTGATCATGTTGGCGACCGTATCCAGGGTGACGAACAGGGCGATCAGCGACAGCAGGCTGATCAGCAGGATCGCCGTGGCCGGCACGCGCTTCTTCGTCACCAGCTTGCCGAACACGCGGGGCAGCGCACCGTCCCGGCCCATGGCGAACAGCACGCGGGAAACGCTGGCCTGGGACACCATCGCCGAGGCAAAGCAGCCGGCCACATAGGTAGCGGTGAAGAAGGTCACCAGCCATTCGCCGCCGATGCGGCGCAGCACGTCCAGCGAAGCCGAGTCGGCATCGGTGAGCGCTTGCCACTCGGGGAATACCAGCTGGCCGAAGTAGGCCATGACGATGAACAGCACGCCGCCGATCAGGGTCACCAGCATGATCGCCGCGGGAATCTGCCGGCGCGGTTCGGGGGTCTCCTCGGCCATGGTCGACACTGCGTCGAAGCCGAGGAACGACAGGCACAGCACCGCCGCGCCGGACATCACCAGCGGCAGGCTGAAGTGCTCGTCATAGAAGGGCTGGACCAGCGGCACGGGCTCTGCCTGAGCCCCCAGGTGGCTCAGCGACAACGCGATGAAGACCACCACGAAGACCATCTGCGCGACGATCAGCACCCAGTTGACGCGGGTGATGGATTCGATGCCGACGAGGTTGAGCAGGGTCACCAGGACGATGGACCCGAGAATCCATACCGACAGCGGCACCGAGGGGAAATAGTCGGTCATGTAGATGCCGATCAGCAGATAGCTCAAGAGCGGCAGGAAGATGTAGTCCAGCAGCAGCGTCCACCCGGCGAGAAAGCCGAATGCCGCGCCGAAGGTCTTGCGCGTGTAGCTGTAGACCGAGCCCGAATAAGGGTGCGCCTGCACCATGCGCCCGTAGCTGTAGGCGGTCAGCAGCATCGCGGCGAGCGTGAAGAGATAGGCCGTCGGCAGGTGGCCCTGGCTCATGCGGGTGACCAGGCCATAGGTGGTGAACACCGCCAGCGGCACCATGTAGGCCAGGCCGAAGAGCACCAGCGCCGGGATGCCCAGCGATTTGCGGAAGGACCGTGCAGACGGCTCGTGAGGTTGATGGGCAGGCAAGGAAGTAGCGGACGTGCTTGTTGTTTTTTTCATGGCTGACTCATGGACGGCGAGCGACGGGCGCTCGTTGGACTGGAACGGCGTGATGCCGGTCGAGGCTTCCTGGGCAGCGGACGGGCGCCCGGCGATTCAGCCGGAGCGAAGCTTCGGGCAGCCGCTGCGGGAGGAATTCAGCGGAGCTCGTTCGGGGCGACCCGGCAGGTTTGCGGGGCCGGGCAAACCGGGAGGCGTTGCGCCGAACGCACGCCCTCCCGCGCGGCAGAACCGGAGTCGCCGTTCACTGCGTCGTCGATGAAAGTCTGCGCTGCAAAACACTGCCGCCACTCGTTGAACGCTTGCACCTGGGCACTCCTGCTGGCCGCCTCGAAGGACGTTGTTGTTCGAATGGGGGCGCATGGTGCTTGAGCTCGTCGCCGAGGAAAATTAGTAAAAATATCTTCGAGCCCAATGAAAAAAATGGCCGTGCGGAACGCACCCGACGACCCGGTCGGCTGTCGCGCGAGATTGCCTCAACCCCTATCGCCACCTCTCGAAACAGGCGCTCGGATCGGCTCCGACACACTCCGGTGCAGTCTCGCGAAACCTAAGTATGGTGGTGCGATACCCATGGACGATGGTGAGAGTCCCCGGCCAGCGAATAGGGTTTGTCTACCGGCAATCCGGTCTTCGAAACGACCGCCAGGTCGCTTCGAGCGCCGCATCGGACCGGTCCCCATTCGCCGCGCGAGCGGTCCCCTGACGAGAGCTTTCACCATGACCGACGAGACCCAAGGAACCACCCGCCGCGCCCTGATGAGCGCCGGTGTAGCCGCCGCCACCCTGGCTGTGGCCGTCCCCCTGCTGGCGGGCCAGGCGAGCGCTGCCCAGGCCCCGGCCGCAACGGGTGCGCGCCGCAAGGAGCAAGGGTCGGGCTATCTCACCCTGCGCGACGGCACCGAGCTGTTCTACAAGGATTGGGGCAGCGGGCAGCCCATCGTGTTCCACCACGGCTGGCCACTCTCGGGGGATGACTGGGATAACCAGATGCTGTTCTTCCTCGCCAAGGGCTACCGCGTGATTGCCCATGACCGCCGTGGCCACGGCCGCTCCACGCAGACCGACAAAGGCAACGACATGGACACCTACGCCGCGGACCTTGCGGAACTGGCGGCGCACCTGGACCTGAAGAACGCCGTGCACATCGGCCACTCCACCGGCGGTGGCGAGGTTGCCCGCTACGTCGCGCGCCATGGTGCCGGCCGTGTCGCCAAGGCGGTGCTGATCGGCGCGGTGCCGCCGATCATGCTGCAAACCGCGAAGAACCCCGGCGGCCTGCCGCTGAAAGTCTTCGACGGCTTCCGCGAGGCACTCGCCGCCAGCCGTTCGAACTTCTACCGCGACGTCGCGGCGGGCCCCTTCTACGGTTTCAACCGGCCGGGCGCCAAGGTCTCCGAAGCGGTGATCGACAACTGGTGGCGCCAGGGCATGAATGGCGGCGCCAAGGCCCATTACGACTGCATCAAGGCCTTCTCGGAAACCGACTTCACCGAGGACCTCAAGCAGATCGCCGTGCCGACCCTGGTGCTGCATGGTGAAGACGACCAGATCGTCCCCATCGACGACTCCGCGCGCCTTTCGATCAAGCTGCTGCGCCACGGCACCCTGAAGACCTATCCCGGCCTGCCCCACGGCATGTGCACCACCCACGCCGACACCATCAACGCAGACCTGCTGGCCTTCATCAAGGGCTGACACCGCTGCAAGGAAAAGCCCCGGGGCACAGGGCCCCGGTTTTTTTTCCATTCAGAGCTGCGACAGCCCGCCATCGACGCACAGGTCGACGCCGGTGATGAAGCTGCTGTCGTCCGAAGCGAGGAACAGCGCAGCGTTTGCCAGCTCTTCCGGGCGACCGAGCCGACCCAGCGGAATCAACCCCGCCAGCTGCTTTTCGAACTCACCGAACTGCGCTTCGCCGATACCCATCTTGCCGATGATCGGGGTCAGCACCGGGCCGGGGCTCAGGCAGTTGACGCGGATGTTGCGGCCCTTGAGTTCCGCCGCCCAGCTGCGGGCAAAGGAGCGCACCGCCGCCTTGGTCGCCGCGTAGACCACGTGGGCCTCCAGCGCCTTCAGGTGGGCGATGGACGACACCAGCACGATGGAGCCTCCGTCACGCAGCAGCGGCAGCGCTTTCTGGATGGTGTAGAAGACGCCCTTGACGTTGATATCGAACTGCTCGTCGAACTGCTGCTCATCGACCTGATCGCCCGGTGCCGGACGGATGACGCCAGCGTTGGCGACCAGCACATCGAGGCGGCCGAAGCGTTCGCCGATCTGCCGGTACAGGGCGTCCAGGTCCTCCAGCCGGCTGGCGTCGGCGCAGATGCCCACGGCGTTTTCACCGATGAGCCCGACCGCCTCCTCCACCACTTGCCGACGGCGCCCGGTGATGACCACCTCGGCGCCTTCCAGGGCGAATCGTTGCGCGGTGGCCAGGCCGATACCGCTGTTGCCGCCCGTGACCAGGGCGACCTTGTTGCTTAGCTTTCCCATCATCTCTCCAACGTGGCTTGTGAATCGGCTCGTTCAGGAGGTCGCAGATCGGGAGCGCGCAGCAGGCCGTCCTGCAGCGGCAGATAGCGTTCGATCTTCTCTGCCAGACGTTCGCGGCGCTCGGCCAGCTGAGCCTGGAGTGCATCCAGGGCCACCAGCTTTTCCAGGTGCTGCTGCAGGCAGGCGAGGAAGCCTTCGCTGTCCTCTTCCTCCTCCAGGTACTGCAGCAGGCCATGGATCTGCCGGGTGCTGAAGCCGCACTCGAGCAGCTCGCGAACCCAGAGCACGCGTTGCACCATGGACGCGGCGTAGTCGCGATAGCCATTGTCCAGCCGCGACGACTCGATCAGCTGCTTCGACTCGTAGTGGCGAAGCGCGCGTGTACTGACGCCGGCGCGCAAGGCCAGCTCTCCGATTTGCATGTCGACCTCCGATGGGGAGCACTCTGGGGGCTTGACGCTAGTGTCAAGGTCAAGCCCCCTTTCGCTTTTTCAGGCGTCCGTTGCGGGATGCGCCGGCAAGGTGAACTGCACCACCGCGCCGCGAGGCTGGTTGGCGCTGGCCCAGAGACGGCCGCCATGGCTGTCGATGATCGAGCGGCAGATCGACAGGCCCATACCCATGCCGGTGGCCTTGGTGGTGTAGAACGGCGCGAAGATCAGGTCCGCGTTGTTCTCGGCGAACCCCGGTCCGTTGTCGCAGACTCTCACCCGCACGCCACCCTCGTCGTACTCGGAGCTGACCAGCAGGTGGCGCTCGCCAGCGGGCACACCGCCCATGGCTTCCAGGGCATTGACGATCAGGTTGAGCATCACCTGCTGCAACTCGACCCGGTCCCCCTCCACTTCCGGCAGGCCGTCGGCGAGTCTGACGCGCACCACGGCGCCGCACTTGGCCGCCTCGCCACGGGTGAACTCGACCATCTCGCGCAGCGCCGCACTGACGTCCACCGGCTGCTTCTGCGGCGGGGTCTTGCGGATCAGCTGGCGGATGCGCCCCAGCACCTCGGCGGCGCGGTTGGCGTCCTTGATGATGCGTCCCAGCACCTGGCTGACCTCGCCCAGCTCCGGCGGCTGCGCACCCAGCCAGCGCAAGGCGGCATTGGCATTGGTCACCGTGGCGGCAATCGGCTGGTTCACCTCGTGGGCGATGGACGCCGCCAGTTGGCCCATGGTCGCCACACGGTTGGCGTGGGCCAGTTCCGTCTGCACCTCGCGATAGCGTCGTTCGCCCTCGCGCACGCGCTCCTCGGCCTGCTTGCGCTCGGTGAGGTCGAGCACGAAGGCCACGCCCTCCTGCAGGCTGGCCTCGAAGGCCGCCAGGCCGACGATCACCGGCACGCGGCTGCCGTCCTTGCGGATGTACTCCTTCTCGAAGGGCTGCGCATGCCCGGTCCGAATGGCCGTGGCAAGGTGCGCCTGGCTCAGTGCCAGGGATTCGGGCGGGGTCATGTCGTGCCAGCGCACGCGGCCGGAAAGCAGGTCGTCACGCTCGTAGCCGACCATGCGCAGGAAGGCGTCGTTGGCTTCGGCTATCTCGCCCCCGGCGCTCCAGACGATGATGCCGATGATGTTGGCGTCCACCAGCCGGCGAATCTTCGCCTCGCGCTCGGCGGCATCGCGATACAGGCGCGCATTCTCCAGTGAGATCGCCGCCTGCGAGGCCAGCAGTCGCAGCACGGCGATCCGCGCCGGGCTGAACACGCCGGCCGAGAGGTTGTTCTCCAGGTACAGCGCACCGGTGAGCTTGGCCTGGTTCATCAGCGGCATGCAGAGGATCGAACGCGCGCCGTGCTGGCGGACATAGGGATCGGTGGTGAATCCCGGATCGACCGTGGCGTCTTCCAGGCACAGGCTCTCGCCGGTGCGCAGCACCTGGTAGAGCACCGTTTCCGCCAGCGCGGCGGCGCTGATCGGTTCGTTGCACAACAGCATCGCGCCGTCACCGACAGTCGCCAGCGCCGCTATGCGCGGCTCGCCCGCTTCGGCGAGGACCAGCACACCGCGCTCGGCGCCGGCCTGCTCGATGGCCGTGCGCATCACCATGCCGATCAGCTTCTCGAGGACGATCTCCCCCGAGGCGGCCTGGGAAACCTTGAGCACCGTGGCCAAATCCAGGTGTTCCACCGGGGTGGCGATGGTCGCGGTCGGGCCGGGCGCGGGCTCCTCGTTGCGCAGGTAGCGATGGCGCCCCTCCAGTTGCCGCACCTTGCCGTCGGCGCCCCAGCGCAGGTAGCCGTAACGCGCGTCCTGCAGGTAGACGCGAGCGATCTTGGCCAGGCCGCGTGCACCGTAGAAGCGCCCCGCCAGCTCGTTGGCCAGCGCCTCGATCTGCACGAAGCCGTTGTCCTGCGCCTGGCGGATGGCCTCTTCGTAAAGCAGCTCGGCATCGACCAGCCGCCCTTCGACCCGTGCGATTTCCGCGCCCACCAGCGCCACCCGACAGGCGAAGGATTCGCCGCACTGCCGGGCCCACTCCTGCAACTGCGCGTGATGCACGACCAGTTCTCGCAGGCGCTCAGGTTGCTCATCGACAGCCGGGGAATCGAAAGTGGCAGCCAGCGTCAGCGCCGCGTGGAAGTGGTACTCGGACTCCTCGGTAAAGGTCTCCACCACCCACAACAGCGCCTTCGCCCGCGCCACGCAGTGCATGGCCGCCGCGTGATCGCCCGCCATGCAGCGCGCCTGCAGCTTGCGTATCCAGTACTTGGCCGCTGCCAGAGCCAGGCCCGGCGTGCTGTCCAGGTGCGCTTCGAAACGCGCCTCGTCGAACAGCTCATCGTCGAAACTGCCGAAGGTCGGGGTCTGCCCGCGCAGTGTGCGGATCAGCGCCAGCTGCGTGCTGATGAAATCCACCACCAGGCCGAAGCGCACCTTCTGCGCATAGGCCAGGCCCTGCCCGGCCTCCTCATGCACCTGCGCCAGCGGCTCGCCGAGGAACAGCACATCAGCGATATGGCCGTTGCCGGCGTAGGCGGCGTAGGCCAGGTCGCCGACGCGATTGGCCGCGACGAACGCCCGGCGCAGCAGCTCCCGGCACTCGCGCACCGGGCGCATCCAGCGCGCCACGAACATCGAGAAGCACAGGTAGGTGCGCGCTTCATGGCGATTCAGCCCGCGCCGGTCAACGAGGTCGCAGCCCAGGCGGCCGAAGCGATAGCCGGCTTCGTAGTCACCGAAGCGGCGGCCGGCGACGCGCCCGACATTCGCATAGAGCATGCAGGAGGCGTCGCAGTTGCCCCGTTCCAGGCTCAGGCTGACGGCCTTGCAGATGGTCAGGCTGGCCAGGTTGGCGTCGCTCTGCAGCGCCGGGGCGAACAGTTTGCCGAGGGCATCGAGGGTCGCCAGGGAGGCGGCGTCCTCCATCAGCGGCAGGTCGATCAGCTGTTCGATGCTGCGCTCGCCCAGCTGCGTCCAGATCTGCTGGTATTCCTCGCGCACCTGCTCGTCGTCCGGGTGCGCCGACCAGTGGATGCCGACCGCCTCCAGGTAGGCCAGGCACACGGCAACCGCCCTGTCGCTGCGGTCCTGCAACAGGCACACGTCCATCTGCAGGCAGGCCACCGCCGCCTGCTCCACCGTGGTGGCTGCGCGTGGCGTCAGCGCGGTGAGGCGCTCGTCGGCCTGCACCAGCTGGCCTGTGAGGAATTCGCACTCGGCGCGGTTGAGCTCCAGGGCGAAGCACAGGTCGTGGCGGCGCTGCCAGCAATCACCGTCGAGCAGTTCGATGCCGGCGCGCAGATAGGCCAGCGCCGAGCTGTAGGCGCTGGAAGCCTTGGCGCGCTGCCCGGCCAGCAGGTTGTACTCGGCCAGCTGTTCGCGCTCGGCGCGGGCTTCGATCAGCCGGGCGCCGCGGTTGAGCTGGCCGACGATCTCGAAGATCGCTTCTTCGCGCCGCTCCGCCGGTGTCTGCTCGGCCAGCAGTCGGCCGATGCGCAGGTGCGCCTCGGCACGGGCCGTTTCGGCGATCAGCGAGTACGCTGCCTCGTGGATGCGGTCGTGGGCGAACGCGCAGGCGCCTTCCAGGCGCTCCACCAGTTCCTGGCGCACTGCCGACCAGAGTATCGAATGGACCTTCGCCGGCGGCAGGTCGAGGACGGTCGCCAGGGTATCGATCTGCGCCACGTTGCCCAGACAGGCGAGCTGCTGCAGGGCCTGGCGGGTTTCCAGCGGCAGCCGCGCGAGCTTGCCGACCATCAGGTCGACGACGTTGTCGGTGAAGCCCTTGGCGTGGATGCGCTCCGGTTCCCAGCGCCAGCGCCGCGCCTCGTGGTCGTAGGTCAGCAGCTCTTCCTCGGCCAGTGCCTGGAGGAACTGGATGACGAAGAACGGGTTGCCGGCGGTCTTGTCCTGCACCAGCCGGGCCAGCGCGACGATGCTCGGCGGCGGGCAGCGCAGGGCCTCGGCGATCAGTTGTTCGATGTGCGCGCGAGCCAGCGGCGCCAGGCGAATCTCGTCGATGCGCACACCGGCCTGGCGGATGGCCTGCAGCTTGCGCGTCAGCGGATGGCTGGCATCCACCTCATTGTCGCGGTAGGCGCCCACCAGCATCAGGTGGCGCAGTTCCGAATGGGTGAGCAGGTCTTCCAGCAGGTCGAGGGTCGCTGCATCCAGCCATTGCAGGTCGTCGAGGAACAGCGCCAACGGGTGATCGGCGCGGGCGAACACGCCGATGAAGCGGCGGAACACCAGCAGGAAGCGGCGCTGCGCCTGTTGCGGCTCCAGCTCGGGCACCGGCGGCGGGTCGCCGATGATCAGCCGCAGCTCGGGAATCAGGTCAGTAATCAGCCGGGCATTGGGCTCCAGCGCTTCCAGCAGCGCGCCGCGCCAGCCCTCCAGCACGTCGCCGCTCTTGCCCAGCAGCGTGCGCACCAGCCCCTGGAAGGCCTGTACCAGCGTCGAGTAGGGAATGTCGCGCTTGTACTGGTCGAACTTGCCGGAAGCGAACAACCCGCGCGGCGGCACCAGCACCTTGTGCAGCTCGTTGACCACCGAGGACTTGCCGATCCCGGAATAGCCCGACACCAGCACCAGCTCCGGCGTGCTGCTGGCGACGATGCGCGCGAAGGCCTCGACCAGCACCTCCACCTCACGCTCGCGGCCATAGAGCTTCTCGGGCACCAGCAGGCGATCCGGCGTGCCCTGCTCGTCCAGGCTGAAGGCTTCGATGCGCCCGCTCCGCTGCCAGTCGTCCAGGCAGCGACGCAGGTCGTGCTCGACGCCGGCGGCGCTCTGGTAACGCTCCTCGGCGGTCTTGGCGAGCAGCTTGAGGACGATCTGCGAGAGCATCGGTGGCACGCCGGTAACCCGTTCGCCGGGCGGCAGCGGCTTGCGCGCGATGTGGCAGTGCACCCATTCCATCGGGTCGCTGGCGGTGAACGGCAGCGTGCCGGTGAGCATCTGGTAGAGCACCACGCCAAAGGCATAGAGGTCGCTGCGCGAGTCGATGGAGCGGTTCATCCGCCCGGTCTGTTCCGGCGCCATGTAGGCCAGGGTGCCGGCGATGGTCTCCGGCGGTTCGGGCGCCTGGCGCTCGCGCGGCAGCCGCGAGGCCAGGCCGAAGCCGGTCAGGCGCGCCTGGCCATCGGTGCAGTTGACCTGGATGTGATTGGGCTTGAGGTCCTTGTGCACCAGGCCGCGCTGGTGCAGGTGGCGCAGCGCCACGGCGATGTCGACGGCCAGGCGCAGGCAGGTGCCGGTTTCCAGCGGTTGGCGCAGCAGGCGCGACAGCGGCTCGCCGCCGGGGTCATCGAGCAGCAGGCGGGTCTTGCCGCCTTCGCGGTGCAGCGCCTGCGGGCGCAGTGCCCAGGCGCTGTGCAGTTCATCGCGCAGGCTGTACTCGTGGGCCAGCCGTTCCAGCGTGGCGGGCAACGGATGTTCGGCGGCCGGGCGCACCAGCAGCACGCTGGCGCCTTCGTCGCCGGATGGGCGAGCGCGGCAGAACACCCGCTCACCGTCGTCCCACAGGATCTTCTGTTTGCTGGCCATCGGCTCGGCAACCTCTGAAGGGATTCTGCTGCCCCCGAGTGGCGGTCAGCGACTGTATTGCAGACGGCCTTCAGGTCGTCCGCTGCAACGGCTCGACGCCCAACGCCTCGGCCATGCGCACCAGATCGGCGACCGAGCGCGCGGCCAGCTTCTTCATCACCTGGCCACGGTGCACCTTCACGGTCACTTCGCTGAGGTTGAGCTCGGCAGCGATCTGCTTGTTCATCAACCCCGCGACGACGAAGCGCAGCACTTCGCGCTCGCGCAGGGTCAGCGCCTCGAATGCCTGGCGCAGCGCCGCGCCGGACTGCTCGGCCTGCAACCGCTCGCCATCTCGGGCCAGAGCGCTGGCCACTGCGTCGAGCATGTCCTGGTCGCGGAAGGGCTTGGCGAGGAAGTCCACGGCGCCGGCCTTCATGGCCTTGACCGTCATGGCGATATCGCCGTGGCCGGTCATGAACACGATGGGCATGCGCACCCCGCTCTTCTCCATCTGCTCCTGGAAGGCCAGGCCGCTCTCGCCGCGCAGGCGCACGTCGAGAACCAGGCAGCTGGGAACGTCACGCCGGGCAAAGGACAGAAAGGCCTGGGTGGAATCGAAGGTCTGCACCTGCAGGCCGATGGAGCGCAGCAGGCCATCGAGGGCGAGGCGCATGGACTCGTCGTCATCGACCACATAGACCACCGGCTCCTTCGGGCCTTGCGGCGGATTGGAATGCGCCGACGAGCTCATCTTGCCTCCTTGGGGGACCGCGACACTCGCGGTGTGCAGGTCAAAAAATCTAGTCCATGATGGGGCCCGCGGCAAAGTGCCAGCCCAGTGATCATGGGGCCGGGGTCATGGGGCCGGAACAGTACCTTCGGGATATTGGCTATAACGCGCACCATGGCGCACGCCCTGACGCTGCTGCGAGCAAGGCTAGCCTGGCCAAGCGAAGCGCCGCCAGGCCAGAAACCCCTGAATATCGGCCACACCTGCGCAACGCTGAAACCCGGCCACTCGAACAGGCAGAACCCCGATGGCAAGTGCCTCCACTCCTCCTTACCCGCTCCCCGCGACGACGCCGATCACCGTCGCCTTCGTCGCCTACCCGCAGATGGGCCTGCTCGACCTGAGCGGCGCCCAGACCGTGTTCTGGGCCGCCAGCAAGGCATTGGCCCAGCGCGGCCTTCCCGGCTATCACTTGCTGACGGCAAGCCTGCGCGGCGGGCTGGTGAGCACCGTCGAGGGACTGTCGGTGGAGACCACCACGCTGGATGAACTCGACCTCGCCGAGGTCGACACCCTGGTCGTCCCGGGCGCCCCGGAGATCGGCGAAACCCTCGACAGCCACGGTGAACTGGCCGCCTGGCTGAGCCACGCGGGGCCCAAAGTGCGCCGGGTGGCCTCCGTGTGCAGCGGCGCCTTCCTGCTGGCCAAGGCCGGGCTGCTCGACGGCTGCCGTGCGGCGACCCACTGGGCCCTGTGCGACACCCTGCAACAGCGCTTCCCGGCCCTGGAGGTGGACGCCGACGCAATCTTCATCCAGCAGGGCGCGGTCTGGACTTCGGCAGGGGTTACCGCCGGCATCGACCTCGCACTGGCGCTGGTGGAAGCCGACTGCGGCCGCGAGGTCAGCATGCAGGCGGCGCGCGAGCTGGTGGTCTACCTCAAGCGCCCTGGCGGGCAGGCGCAGTACAGCACCCTGCTGCAATTGCAGACCCAGGACAGCCCGGCCTTCGACGAGTTGCACCTGTGGCTGGCGGAGAATCTGGGGGATCCGGAACTGACTGTGGAACGCCTCGCCGAGCAGGCGAAGATGAGCCTGCGCAACTTCTCCCGCGTGTACAAGGAACGCACCGGGTGCACACCGGCCAAGGCCATCGAACTGTTCCGCCTGGAAGCGGCGAAACGCCTGCTGGAAAACTCCTCGCGCAACATCGGGCAGATCGCCCGCGCCTGCGGTTTCGCCGACGAGGAACGGCTGCGCAGCACCTTCCAGCGCCACCTGTCGATCTCCCCGCGCGACTACCGCAGCCGCTTCAGCCGCTGAGCCTCGCTCAGGCCACGGCCAGCGCCAGCGCACGCTCCGGCTGCAGCTCCAGGTGGCGGGCAAAGCAGCCACGCAGCCAACGTTCGCGCGGGTCGGCATGGCTGGTGCCGCGCCAGGCCATGGAAAGGTCCGGGCTCGACAGCGGCAGCGGCGCGTACTCGGCACGCAGGCCTTCCACCCGCGCCATCGCCTGGGCCACGTAGTCGGGCACAATGGCGAGCATGTCGCTACCGGCCAGCAGCGCCGGCAAGGCACTGAATTGCGGCACCGCGAGCACCACCCGGCGCTGTCGGTCATGGCGCGCCAGCGCGCGGTCGACGTCGTCGGTCACCTTGCCCAGGGCGGACACCGCCACATGGGGCCGCCGGCAGAATTCATCGAGGCTCACCGGCCCGGCCGCCGCATCCGCCCGCAGCAGCATCGGCTGCACCGGGCGCAGGCTGCGGCAATGGGCGCTGGCCGGCAGCTCCTGCGTCTGACCGATCCCCAGGGAAATGTCCCCGGCGACCAGCAGTTGCGGCAGCTGCCAGGAGTCCACCCGGCGGACCACCAGGGTGATGTTCGGCGCTTCGGCGCGCAGTTGCTGCATCAGCCGGGGCAGCAACGCGTACTCGACTTCGTCGCAGAGCCCGACGTGGAAGGTTTCTTCGCTGGTGCGCGGGTCGAACTCCCGCGCGCAGCTCAGGGCCAGCGCGATGCCTTCCAGGGCAGGCCCCAGGCGCACGTGGATTTCCTCGGCCCGCGCGGTGGGCTCCATCGCCCGCCCGCTGCGGATGAACAGCGGGTCGTCGAACATCGTCCGCAAGCGGTTCAGCGCACTGCTGACGGTGGTCTGGCAGAGGAACAGGCGTTCGCCCGCCCGGGTCACGTTGCGCTCGCGCATCATGGTTTCGAAGACAACCAGCAAGTTGATGTCGGCATGTCGCAGGTCATTTCTGTTCATGGTTTCGCCCGCCTGGTGAAAGTTGCATCCGAACTGCCTTTCGCTGGGCCCGTTCACTTCTCCAGGCTTGCGATGTGATTGCAGATTATTCAGGCGTAGCCACTGAGTCAGTTGTACATGGGTGCACTATCACCATCCGTTGGTTATCCGGACCGATACCTGGGTATTGCTCCGACAAACTTGTCGACGCAAATATCATCGAGATCAGACTGCCAGCCGGAATATCCATACCCAGGTGTTGCCCGACTATACCTAGGTATACTTCTCCACCTTGTCCGAGGGCGTATCTTGCAAGTACGGCAGGCGCCGCCACGAGCGCCCCAGAGGATGCAAAAGACGCAAATGCGCAACAAGGCTGTCATTGCAGTAGTCGACGACGATGAATCCCTTCGCACCGCGCTGGAAGGCCTGCTGCGCGCCACCGGCTACCTGGCGCGCACCTACGGCGGGGCGCGCGAGTTCCTGGGCTCCGACGGCCCGGAACTGGCCAGCTGCCTGATCTCCGATATCCAGATGCCGGGCATGTGCGGCGTGGAACTCTATGAAGCGCTGCGCAGCCGTGGCCTGGACCTTCCGGTGATTTTCATGACCGCCTACCCCGGCGAGCGGCCGCGCATCAGCACGGACATGCCCGGCGTGATCGCCTGCCTGCCCAAGCCGTTCGAAGCCGAACAATTGCTGGACTGCATCGAGACTGCCCTGCTGCTGAAATCCTGAACGCGCAACTCGCCCGCCAAGTTACTGCCCACCCCCTGATTACTGCCCTGCAAAGTACTTCGCGCGGCTCCCCGTCGATACCTTCGTATAGTTCTCTTCCACACATGCGTAATTCCCGCACACCGATGTAGAAGTGCGCCCGGAAGTTCTCCTCCCTAGCATGGATTCACAGCGGACGACTGCAGACGGAACAACGCAAACCGAAGTTTGCAACTACCCGTCAGCGTCACGCCGAACTTGAAGCAGTGACTTCAAGGCAATTCATCCATTCGAGTCAGGAGCACATGATGAAACAGCAACTTCTGGTTATTGGCGCGGGCTTCGGTGGACTGTGGAGCGCACTGAGCGCCGCCCGACTGCTGGACATGCACGAGCGCAACGATGTGGAGATCACCCTGCTCGCGCCGCAGGCCGAACTGCGCATCCGCCCGCGCTTCTACGAGCCCGATGTGCACAGCATGTTCGCTCCGCTGACCGAGCTGTTCGACGCCGTGGGAGTGCGCTTCGTCAAGGGCACCGCCGAGAGCATCGACGAGCAGTCCCGCAAGGTCGGCTACCGCGACGAAACCGGCCGCACTGGCGAGCTGAGCTACGACCGCCTGGTACTGGCCAGCGGCAGCCAGCTGTCCCGCCCGCCGGTGCCGGGCCTGAAGGAACATGCCTTCGACGTCGATCAGATCGAATCGGCGGCGCACCTGGAAAGCCACCTGATGTCGCTGCGCAACCAGCCGGCCAGCCGCGCACGCAACACCGTGGTGATCGCCGGCGGCGGCTTCACCGGTATCGAGACCGGTACCGAAATGCCGGCCCGCCTGCGTGCGGTACTGGGTGAGGACCAGGACGTCCGCGTGGTCATCGTCGATCGCGGCGAGCGCATCGGCGCGGTGATGGGCGAAGGCATCCGCCCATCGATCATCGAGGCCTCCGACAGCCTGGGCATCGAATGGATCACCGGCGCCACGGTCGCCGCCGTGGACGCCAACGGCGTCACCCTCGCCGACGGCCGCCACATCGAGAGCCACACGGTGATCTGGACGGTGGGTTTCCGCGCCAGCCCGCTGACCGAACAGCTGACTGCCCAACGTGATGGTCAGGGCCGCCTGCACGTGGACGGCAACCTCAAGGTGCGCGGACTGCAGAACGTCTTCGCCGCCGGCGACGTCGCCTACGCCGCCACCGACGACGTCGGCAACTTCGCCGCGATGTCCTGCCAGCACGCCATCAGCCTCGGACGCCACGCCGGCAACAACGCCGCCGCCGACCTGCTGGGCGTCGCCCCGACCCAGTACCGCCAGCCCAAGTACGTCACCTGCCTCGACCTGGGCGCCTGGGGCGCCGTGTACACCGAAGGCTGGGACCGCCAGCTGAAGCTGGTGAAGGCCGAGGCCAAGGAACTCAAGACGCAGATCAACACCGTCTGGATCTACCCTCCGGCCGCCGACCGCCGCGCCGCCCTGGCCGCCGCCGACCCGCTGATCCCGGTGGCCTGATCGCTGCTCTGCCCGCACTCCCTCGCTCCGAGGGAGTGCCACTCGCCTGATGGACTCGACCTAACAAGCAACAGGAGAACCACCATGACCATGCACCTGAATACCTTCGCCCAGCCCGATGCCACCACCCCGGCCCAGGAACTGGTGCCTTCGCGCTACGCCTTGCGCGTGGGCGAGATCGACGTGCTGGTGGTCAGCGATGGCGTGCTGCCGCTGCCGACCGAAACCATGTCGACCAACGCCACGCCGGAAGAGCGCGCGGCGTGGTTCAAGGAAATGTATCTGGGCCCGGACATGTTCGACTGGGCACTGAACGTGCTGGTGGTGCGCAGCGGTGAGCAGACCATCCTGGTCGACGCCGGCCTCGGCAACCAGTTCCCCGGTTTCCCCCGCGCCGGGCAGTTCCCCAAGCGCCTGAAGGATGCCGGCATCGAGCTGTCGTCGATTACCGATATCGTGATCACCCACATGCACATGGACCACATCGGCGGGCTGCTCACCGACACCGTGAAGAACGGCCTGAGCCCCGAGGTGCGTATCCACGTCACGGCCACCGAAGTCGACTTCTGGAAGATCCCCGACTTCAGCCTGACCGAGATGCCGCAGCCGGTGCCGGACGTCCTGCGGCGCACCGCCAACGAGTTCATGGCCCACTACGAGAGCCGCCTGCACATCTTCGAGGACGAGCTCCAGGTAGCGCCGGGCGTGGTGGCGAAGCTCACCGGCGGCCACACCCCCGGCCACTGCATCGTCTACGTCGACTCTGCCGGCGAGCGCCTGACCTTTGCCGGTGATGCACTGTTCCCGGTGGCCTTCGACCATCCGGAATGGCACAACGGCTTCGAACACGACCCGGAAGAGTCGGTCCACGTGCGGGTGCGCCTGCTGCGCGAAGCGGCGGCCAGCGGCGAGCTGTTCGTAGCCACCCACCTGCCCTTCCCCTCGGTGGGGCGCGTGGCCATCGACGGTGAAGCCTTCCGCTGGATCGCCGGCTTCTGGGATTACTGACAGCCAGCGCCGGACAGCCCCGCCCCGCTCGTGCGGGACGGGGCTTTCGCGTCAGTCCGATTTCAGCGGAGAAGACCCACGGCTGATGTACCATGCCGCGCCGAAACCTCCGGCAAACTCCCTGTCTGGCTGCCTATGTCCTCCAACGCGCTGTACACCGACCTGTCCTCCTACTACGACCTGATGTGCGCCGACATCGACTACCAGGCGCAGAGCCACTGCGTGCGCCGCCTGCACCAGTTGTTCGGCAACCAGGGGCGCCGGCACCTGGACCTCGCCTGCGGGACCGGGCCGCACGTGCGCCACTTCCTCGACTTCGGCTACGCGAGCGCCGGCCTGGACCTCAACCAGCCGATGCTGGACATCGCCCAGCAGCGCTGCCCCGAGGCAAGCTTCAGCTGTCACGACATGGCGAGCTTCCGCGTCGACGAGCCGCTGGACCTGATCACCTGCTTCCTCTACTCGATCCACTACAACCCCGGCGTGGCAGAGCTGCAGGCATGCCTGGCGAGCGTGCACGAGGCGCTCGGGGACGGCGGCGTGTTCTGCTTCAACAGCGTGGACAAGGCGCTGATCGACAACAGCTCCTTCGTTCGCCACTCGGTCGAGCACGAGGGTAGCCAGTTCACCTTCGGCTCGGGCTGGCACTACGGCGGTGCGGGCGAGCGCCAGGCGCTGCGCCTGAGCATCGAGAAGACCAGCGCCGGCGAGACCCAGGCCTGGCAGGACGAACACGCCATGGTCGCCCTGACTTTCGCCGAGCTGCAGCGCCTGCTGGAGCCGCTCTTCGAGGTGCAGGTCTTCGAGCACGACTACGAGCGCATCACGCCCTGGGAGGGCACCTCGGGCAACGCATTGTTCGCCTGCGTAAAGCGCTGAGGCGACCTTCCCGGTACGCCCTCTCCCTCAGCGAATCTTGCCCACCGGCGTGAAATTGCCGGTGAGATGTCCACCCACGGTGTTCTTCGGCTTGTACTGGGCGTCGTGCTTGAGGCGTTCCTCCACGCTCGGGTCGATCGCCTCCTGGCCGAACGAGGTGTTGCCGATATCCCGGTAATGCGGCTGGGTGAACTGGCTGTAGGCGCCGCCGAGAAACTCCTTGTAGGAGTTGGTGATGGGGAGGGTCGTGGTGGGCAGGCTCGGGGTCTTGCCGGTGTCCACCGCCAGCCCGCACTCGATGGCCTTGTTGATCATCCACACCAGCGCGATATCCGACAGGCTGTTGTCCGCATAGCCGCCGCCGACGTTGGCATGGGCGCCGGAGAACCACACCTGCTCCACCCGCTGGTTGGGCTTGCTCTTGGGGTCCCACAGCGTGCACTGGTAATTCTTGCGCCACTCGTCGATGGCCAATGCGTGGAAGGCGTTGTGCACGATCGAGCTGAGCTCGGTGTCATGGAATTCGTAGTAGGCCTTGTTGAACCAGTCGAACGACTCCAGCGGCACGCCCAGCGCGCCCACGGTGTCCCAGATGCCGAGCATGTGGATGGTGATCTCCCGCGAGAAGCTGCCCCTGAACAGCCTGGCGCGCTCGGAGTCGGCGCCCTCGTCGCGGGTGCGGTAGAGCCCGTAGGCCTCGTTCGTCAGGTTGATGTGCTCGGGCTTGAGCAGCCCGGCGTTGCGGATCAGCCCCACCAGGCTGCGGGCCGTGTAGGCGCCCCGGCTGAAGCCGAACACATAGACCTGATCGCCGGCCTCGTAGGTACTGACCAGTTGCCGGTAGCCGTCGAGGATATTCTCTGAAAGCCCCACGCCGAATGCCCCGCCGGCCAGGCGGTCGTACCACGCGGTGCCGACGCCCTTGTCGTACCACTTGGCCTGCTGGGTGCCGTTGCTGTCCGCGGGAAGGATGGAAGCATGCAGCTTCCAGACGTTGGTACTTTTACTGCCCTTGATCTCGGACTTCGCGTCCGGGGTATTCCAGGTCCCGTCAAAGGAAATGATGATTTTCTTGGGCATGCCCTTTCTCCAGGGTCAGTGGCTCTGACTGCTCGGAACGTCCCGGTTCCTGGCCCATCCCCCGGTATCGCCCTCGACAGTGAACTGTAGCCCCCGGTGCGGACTGTCGACAGACTCGTGAGAACCACCTCCATTGGCATACCGTGCTGGCGGATTGCCTTCCCGCTACACATATGGTTAGGTGCCCTGGCCCCAACGACTCCGCCGAGTACGTCAGAGGCGGCCTGGAGTGCCGGGTCCGCGCCCGCCACAGCTCCGCTGCCCGGCTCCCTTTGCTACGCCTTCACTGACGCGAACCCATGGTCACCACTGTCATCCTCAGCATGCTCTGCGTGCACCTGCTTTGTTTCAGCGTCATGTTCCTGCTGATCAGCACCCGGCTGAACGGCAAGAAAATGGGCATGGAAGTCTTCGCCCTGGGCAATTTCCTGCTGGGGCTCGCCTACATCCTGCAGTTGCTCGGCGGCCCGGCGCACTGGGGGGCGATGAGTGTCGTCAACCACACGATGACCCTCTGCGCCCCTGTCGCCTACGTCCTTGGCGCCCTGCGCTTCTTCGATCGACCGACCGCCGTGTGGCGGCCATTGCTCACACTGGCTGCCCTCTACACGGCATTGCAGCTCACGGTGCAATCCGCCCTCGGAAGTGAAGCGCGCCATGCGCTGCTGGCGGGCTCGTGCGCCCTGCTGTTCCTGGGCATGGCCGTGGCAGTGCTCTATGCCCGGCAGAACGTCGCCCGGGACCTGCGCGTCGAGATGATCGTGTTCGCCGTACTGATTGGCGGCATCTGTGCGCTGAACGCCGCGAAGTTCGCGATGATCCTCCAGGGCGGGCTGGCGGCGCTGGACATGAACAGCGGCTTCCAGAAAGTCTTCTACCTCTACATGTCATTCCTCGGCACCGTGCTGCCGCCCTGCGCCGTCTGGCTGGTGCTGCGGCGCCTGACGGATGAGCTGCGCACCATGGCCGCCCATGACCCGCTGACGCAATTACTGAACCGCCGCGGGCTGGTCGAGGGGCTGGAAGCGCACTTCCGCTCCCGCAACGCCGGGCCTGCCTACCTGCTGATCGTGGACATCGATCACTTCAAGCAGATCAACGACAACCACGGCCACAAGGTCGGCGATCTCGTGCTGTCTCATGTGGCCCAGGTGCTCAAGGCCACCGCTCGCAAAGGCGACCTGACGTGCCGGCTGGGCGGCGAGGAGTTCGTCCTCGTCGGCCTGGACATGGACAGGACAGGCGCCCTGCAACTGGCCGAACGCGCCCGCGCGGCCATCGAAAAAAGCGAAGTACCGGGCGCGACGCCGGACCAGCCGATCCGCTGCACCGCCACCATCGGCGTCTCGGAAGCCTTCACCGGCACGCAGGCGCTCGACGAGTACCTGCAGCAGGCTGACCGCGCGCTCTACCGTGGCAAGACTGCCGGGCGCAATCGCGTCGAGGGGGCTTTCGCGTAGCAGCCGTCCCGGCTAGTTCCAGCGAAGGTTGAGGACGAGAAAGTTCAGCAGCACCCAGACGACCAGCACCAGGTGCGTCAGCTGCAGCCCCTCCTGGCGGATCCAGTAGCCGAACCAGAGCCCGCCCAGCAGCATGGCGAAGAGGAAGGCCAGCGCCGCGCTGAGGCCGAGGTTCAGCCAGGGCCTGGCGGCGTCGACGCCGTCGCCCAGCAGCAGCTCGTAGCAGCCAGCCCAGGCAGCCAGCACCGCAACCGCCTGCAGCAGGACGACGACGATCAGCGCCAGGCGATGCAGCGCCGGCGAGGCCAGTGCGCGCGCGAGCAAGGGGAAGTCGATGGCGGGAGGCTGGCGCAGCGGCGCCATCGCCATGGTCGCGCCGACCGCTGCGACCGAGCTGGAGAAGGCGTGCAGGTTGTTGATCAGTGCGATGCTCAGCCAGAGACTGAAACCCAGGAAGCAGGTGGCCTGGAAAATCATCAGTGAAGTGTGGGTGTCCATACCGGGTCCTTGTGCGGTCATGTGCCGAATGCGCCGGCCCGCCGCCCGAAACAGCGGCGGCAGGCAGGCCCGGACGGACTCTAGGACCTCAACCTAGGTTGAGGTCAACACAGCGCATGACCCGGGTTCAGCCCCCGCGTCAGAAAGCCCCCTGCAGCGTGACCATGAAGTTGCGCGGCTCGCCGTAGAAGTTGCCCCAGGAAACGGCCCCCACGCTCTGGTAGTACTTCTTGTCGAACAGGTTGTTGCCGTTGAGCGCGACGGTCCAGTGGTCGTCGATGCGATAGCCCAGGCGGCCATTCCAGATGGCGTAGTCCGACTGCACCGACGTGACGTTCCCACTGCGCACGGAGACGTCGCTCTGGGCCGTCACACCCGCGCCCACGTTCCAGCGATCCAGTTCTCCGGCCAGTTGGTAGTCAGCCCAGGCGCGGAACAGGTGGCGCGGGAAATAGGTGGTGGTGAAGGTCGGTTCCTGCGGGTTCTCCTCAGCGCTGTTGAGGTACTTGGTCTGGGTATAGGTGTAGCCGGCCAGCAGTTGCAGCCGGTCGATGACCTCGCCACTGACTTCCGCCTCGAAGCCCTGGGCCCGGACCTTGCCTACGTCGGTGTAGCAGTAGCCGTCGGAGGAGCCGAGGCAGGTGGTGTCGTAGTTGGCTTCCGCGCGATGCTCCTCGACCGTGCGGAAGAGGTTGAGTGCCGTGTTGACGCGGCCGTCCAGCAACTCCCCCTTGATGCCAAGTTCGTAGCTGGCCCCGGTCTTGGGTTGCAGCGGGCTGCCGGACTCGTCGGTGTAGGTGCTCTGCGGCTGGAAGATATCCGCGTAGCTGGTGTAGACGGACCACTGGTCGTTGAGGTCGTAGATCAGCGCCGCAAACGGCGTGACCTGGCCGTTTTCCTGGCTGCGGTCGTGCTGCCAGTAGTCCCAGGCCTGGGTGTAGGAATCGCGGCTGTTGCGATACCAGCTGACACGCGAGCCAAGGACGAAGGTCAGCGGCTCGGCGAGCTTCAGGCGCAGGGTGGCGTAGGTGCCGAACTGCCTCGTGTCCGACTCGGTGGGAATCGGGCCGCCACGGTAGGAGTTGGGGGCATAGAAATCATCCGCCGGCTCGGGAATGTGCGGGTTGGGGTGGAACGGGTCCTGGGTAGCGCCCAAGAGGCTCGACATGTTGATCAATGCCCAGCGGTCATGGGTCTTGGCGCGGCTGGCGTTGGCGCCGACTGTCAGTTCGTGCTGCAGGCCGAAGGCATCGAATTTGCCATCCAGGTAGGCATCGAAGCCATAGTCGGTCTGGTCGTAGTCGAACAGCCCGGAATACACCGAGGAAGGCGCCGAGGTCGCGCCCGGCGCAACGCCGCCTGAGGTCTCGGACAGCGCGTATTTCATGTTCTGGTCGTTGTGCGTCCAGACGCCAGCGAACTTGAAGGCCCAGTCCTCATTCAGCTGCTGGGACAGATCGGCGAACAGCGTGGTGCGCTCGCTCTCCCAGTTGTTCCAGGATGCGCCCAGGCAGGTCGAGCGACTGAGCTTCAGGTCCTTGCCATTGCTGTAGCGCGGCAGGCCGTGCCAGCAGGGCGTCGCGTCGAGCTTTTCGTAGGCGACGCCCAGGCCCAGCGTCGTGTCGGGGCTGACGTCGTAATCCAGCGCGCCATAGAGAATCTGGTCATTGCGCTTGCCGACATCGTAGAAATACTGGCGATCCTGCAACGCCACCACGGTGCGACCGCGCAGCGTACCGGACTCGTTGAGCGGCCCACCGACATCCACCTGGCCACGATAGTTGTCCCACGAGCCGGCCGAGAGCGACAGCCTGGTTTGCGGCACACCCTGGCCACGCTTGCGGACGAAGTTCACCCCGCCGGTGGAGCTTCCCGAACCCTTCATCATGCCCGCCGCGCCCTTGAGTACTTCAACGCGATCGTAGAAGGCCATGTCCCCGGAAAAGCTGTTGGCCTGCACGTACTCGCCACCGACATCCAGCGGCACGCCGTCGTACTGGTACTGCCCCTGCATCATGAAGCCACGAGAATAGAAATACTTGCCGCCCATGGGCGACTCGTACACGGCGATTCCCGGCGTCTTCTCCATCGCCTGATCGATGGTGGTGATGTTCTGGTCATCCATGTAGCGGCGGGTCAGGACGGTGACCGACTGCGGCGTCTCGCGCAGGCTGTGCGCGCCCTTGCCGATGCTCACCGCGCGGGCGCTGTAGGAGTTGGTGCCCTCGGTGGTCGGGTCCAGCAGTTGGCTGGAGACGGTGGTGGCATCCATTTCCAGCACCGCGTCCGACGGCGCCGGCACCAGGCCGTAGCCACCGTTGTCCAGGCGCCGCACCGTCAGCTTCGTCCCCGACAGGATGCGGGCGAAGCCGTCCTCGACGCCGTACTCTCCGTTCAACCCGCCACTGCGCTTGCCTTCGGTCAGGCCCGCATTCACGGAGATCGGGATGCCGGCGCGGCGGCCGAACTCGCCGAGCACCTGGTCCAGCGGGCCGGCGGGGATGGCGTACTGCTGGGTGCGGGTAGCGGTGGATTCGGCCTGCACCGGCATGGCCGGCAGCAGGGTGAGCGTGGAGCAGGACAGCAGGGCCAGACCAAGCGACTGGCGCAGGGCGCGGGTGATGGGGTGAAGCGTCATGGGCAGAGGGTCCGTTTCTCGTTGTTGGCCCGCAGGTGCGAGCAGGGATTTCTCCCTAGGCCAAGCGAGAAACAAAAACCTGCCGACTTTTCGAGAATTATTTTCATTGGCGCGATCTGGCGGTCTTCGCCGCTTTAACGCGGGCCCACCGTCACCCAGTAACGCGTGCGGCGCTGGATGCGCACCGGCAGGCTGTCCTGCAGCATCGCCAGCACCTGGTCGGTGTCGCCCAGCGGGTAGGAGCCGCTCAGGCGAATGCCCGCAACGGCGGGGTCGCAGCGCAGCAGGCCGGGGCGATAGCGATCCAGCTCGGCGAGAAAGTCCGCCAGGCGCATGCGCTCGGCCACCAGGTAGCCGTCGACCCAGGCGCCGTCGTTCACGTCCAGCGCCTGCGGAGCGCTGACGCCGGCCGCGCCAATGCGGGCTTGCGAGCCAGCCTCGATCACCCTCGCCTCGCCGCCGGCCAGGGAACTGGCGGCGACACGGCCCTGGGTCACCGCCAGCAGAGTGCCGCGCCCGTCGTTCTCGCGACGGACGCGAAAGCGCGTGCCCAGCGGTTGCAGCACGGCGTCGCAGCTGACGACCCGCAACGGCCGCCCGGCGCTGTCGCGGGCGGTGAGAATCTCGATCTCGCCGTAACGCAGGCGCAGCTCACGAACGCGGTCGGTGTAATGCAGATCGACCGCCGTGGCCGTGTTGAGCCACAGCTGCGTACCATCGGGCAGCGTGCGCTGCGTACGTTCGCCGGTTGCGGTGTGGTAATCCGCCATGGCGCCCTGCACCCAGGGCGTATCGCGCCCCTGCCAGGCCAGGCCACCGAGCAGGCCGAAGCCGACCAGCACCTTGAGCGCCTTGCGCCGGTCCATTTCGTCGTAGTGCCGGCGCCCGGCCAGTTGCCGCAGCAGCGGGTCGGCCAGCCGCCCGGCGTGGCGCTGCAGGCCCAGCGGGATGCTGCTCAGGCGCTGCCAGACACGCTCGTGCTCGCTGTCGGCCTCACGCCAGAGCAGCAACTGGCGCTGCTCGGCCTCGCTCATGCAGCCCGACTGGGCCAGGGTGAACCAGGCAATCGCCTGGTCGCGGATGACATCGGAAATCGGCCGGGAATCGCCGTCGCGGGACATGGCGCTCATTCGAACCGGCACGCGTAGCAGGCGGTGAAGGCCTTGCTCATCGCCTTCTGCACCTGGTTGACGCTCAGCTCCAGGCGCAGGGCGATCTGCGGGTAGGTCAGGCCGTCCAGTTGCGACATCAGGAAGATTTCCCGCACTTGCGGCGCGAGGCCGTGCAGGAGTTCGTCGATTTCCACCAGCGCTTCGATCAGCAGCAGGCGCTCTTCCTCCGAAGGGGCTACCGCCTCAGGCCGCGCAGCCAGCGCTTCCAGATAGGCACGCTCGACCGCCTGGCGGCGCCAGCGGTTGATCAGCAGGCTGTTGGCGATGGTGGCGAGGTAGGCCAGCGGCTGGCGCAGGTCGGCGATGGCGCTGCGCGAACGCATCACGCGCACGAAGGTGTCCTGGGCCAGGTCCTCGGCATCGGCTTGCTCGCCCAGGCGGCGACGCAGCCAGCCTTTCAGCCAGCCATGGTGGGCAATGTAAAGCCGCTCAACATCCCTTTCGAATGCCCGCTCGCTGTCCATGAACGTCCAGTTTTGTTAAACATGATAATCGTTCTCAACAATACTGGATTTGCCCTGCCCTGCGCAATTCGGGCTGAACGCCGAGGGGATGACCTCTGCGTGCAGAAGTTCATCCCCGTGTCCCCTTCAGGGCTTGATGGCGATCTTCAGCACGCCGTCGCGCTGGTGGGCGAACAGGTCGTAGGCCTCGACGATGTTGTCGAGCGCGTAGTGGTGCGTCACCAGCGAACCGAAGTCGGCGCGGTTCGACTCGATGATGCTCATCAGCCGGCGCATGCGCTCCTTGCCGCCGGGACACAGCGCGGTGTTGATGCGGTGGTCGCCCAGGCCGGCGGCGAAGGCGGACAGCGGAATCTGCACGTCCTTGGAATAAACGCCTAGGCTCGACAGGGTCCCGCCCGGCTTGAGCACTTTCATCGCCTGTTCGAAGGTACTCGGCAGGCCCAGGCACTCGATGGATGAATCCGCGCCGCGACCGCCGGTGAGCTTCATCACCTCTTCCACCACGTCGCACTGCGTGAAGTCCAGGGTGACGTCGGCGCCCATGTTGCGGGAGATATCCAGCCGGTGTGCGTTGCCATCCACCGCGATGATGGTCGAGGCCCCCAGCAGGCGTGCGCCAGCCGTCGCGCACAGGCCGATCGGCCCCTGGGCGAAGATGACCACGGTGTCACCGATGCGGATGTTGGCGTTCTCGGCCCCCTTGAAGCCGGTCGACATGATGTCGGGGCACATCAGTACCTGTTCGTCGGTGAGGCTGTCCGGGATCGGCGCGAGGTTGCCTTCGGCATCCGGCACCAGCACGTACTCGGCCTGGGTACCATCGATCAGGTTGCCGAAGCGCCAGCCGGCGGTGGCCTTGTAGCCGTGGCAGGCGCAGCGGCCGCTCTCGATCAGGTAGCTGCCGTCCTGCGAGGGCACGCCGTCCTGTGCGGCATAGGAGTTGAAGTTCGGGCAGATCGCCCCGGCGATGACCCGCTGGCCTTCGCGGTAGCCCTTCACGGCGCTGCCGAGCTTCTCGATGATGCCGACCGGTTCGTGGCCGACGGTCAGCCCCTTCGCCACCGGGTATTCACCCTTGAGGATGTGCACGTCGGTGCCGCAGATGGTGGTCGTGGTGATGCGGATCAGCGCGTCGTTGGGGCCGATTTCCGGGATGGGCTTGTCCGCCAGTTCGATTCGCCCGGGTTCCACGAAGATCGCCGCTTTCATCATTGCCATCGCTCTTTCTCCTTGCTCGGAATGCGCCATGGGTGCACATGGCCGGAGACGGCGCGGACCGCTGGATCGCGGCAACCGGCCGACCCGACCAGTGTGCTCGGCCGGGGCGAAGGCCGGTTGATGCATATCAAGCGCGGGGAAGCTCGCCCATCGGCCTGCCTGCCGCCAGGCGATTGGCCGCTGGCGACCCGATGGAGCATTGACCCGGATGGCCGGAAAACAAGTCGCGATCCGCCCGCCGGTCTACTCGCACTCCAGGCTGTAGCCGACACCGTACACCGAGCGGATCGGATCGACCGCCGGGGTGATGGCGGTCAGCTTGCGCCGCAGGTTCTTCACGTGGCTGTCCACGGTGCGGTCGGCGACCACCCGGTGGTCCTGGTAGATGTGGTTCATCAGCTGGTCGCGCGACAGCACCTGCCCCGGCCGCGCCGCCAGCGCGGCAAGCATGCGAAACTCCACCGGCGTGAGGTCCAGCGCGATGCCCTGGTAGCGCGCGTGGAAGGTGCGCGCATCCAGCTCCAGCCCGAAGCTCGACGCCTGGGTGCCGGTACGCCGCAGCACGGCCTTGACGCGCGCTACCAGCTCGCGCGGCGAGAAGGGTTTGCAGATGTAGTCGTCGGCGCCCAGCTCCAGGCCGAGCAGACGGTCGATCTCGTCGACACGGGCGGTCATCATGATGATCGGCAGGCGGCTGAAGCCACGCAGCTCGCGGCAGATGTCGAGGCCGTCGCGGCCCGGCAGCATCAGGTCGAGCAGCATCAGGTCGTAGTGTTTCTGGCGAATCGCCGGGACCACTTCCAGGCCGTCGGCGATGTGCTCCACCTCGAAGCCCGCGGCACGCAGGTAGTCGCCCACCAGCGCGGCCAGCTTGGGTTCGTCTTCCACCAGCAGGGTCTGTCCCTGGCTCACGCTTCACCTCCGGCGACCGGCAGTTCCAGTGTCAGCAGCAATCCGCCCAGCGCCGAGGCCTTTGCGCTCAGCTTGCCGCCATGCACCTCGGCGATGCCCCGGCAGATCGCCAGCCCGAGCCCGGTGCCACCGCTGGCGCGGTTGCGCGACCGTTCGGCACGGTAGAAGCGCTCGAACAGGCGCTCCAGCGAAGCCGCGTCCACACCCGGCGCGCTGTCCTCGCACTGCACCAGCACCCGCTCGCCGTCGTGCACCGCGCGCAGCACCGTCTGGCCGCCGCTGTCAGTGTAGCGGCGGCTGTTTTCCAGCAGGTTGTGCAGCAGCTGACCAAGGCGCGATTCGTCGCCCAGCACCCACAACGGCAGTTCCGGCAGCTCCACGCGCAGGGTCAGTCCGCGCTCGGCGAAGCTCGCCTGGAAGGCCTCGGCCACCACCGGCAGCAGCACGCGCAGGTCGATGCGCTCGCGGCGGTAGGTCGGCCCGCCGACTTCGGCCAGGGACAGGTCGAACAGGTCGTCCACCAGCTTGGTCAGCGCGCCCACTTCGCCCTGCAGCGAGCGCAACGCGGTGGCGTCCAGCGGGCGAATGCCGTCCTCCATTGCCTCCAGCTCGGCGCGCATCACCGCCAGCGGCGTGCGCAGTTCGTGGGAGATGTCGGCCATGAAGTCACGACGCATGCGCTCGTTGCTGGCCAGGGTCGTGGCCATGCGGTTGAAGTCGCCGGCCAGTTGCCCGGCTTCGTCCTGCGAGCGCACCGGCACCTGGATCGCATAGTCGCCGGCCGCCAGCTCATGGGTGGCGCGCGCCACCTCGCGGATCGGCCGCAACAGCGTGCGGCTCAGCCACCAGGCGATCACTGCGGTGCCCAGCAGGCAGGCCAGGCCCACCAGCAGGCTGGAGCGCAGCTGGTTGAGCTGGAAGCGTCGGTCACCGACGCTGGTCACCGATTGCAGCGGTGCCAGGGCCATCCAGCCGACCACGCGCCCTTCAAAGTTGATCGACCGCAGCAGCATGTCGCCGGCGGCGGCGCGGTAGCCGATGATCGGTTTGCGCTGCTCGTCCAGCAGGGCGAAGCGGACAAAGGCACCGGTGAGGTCGGAGACGGTCAGCAGGCTGGGGTCGAAGGTCTTGTCGTCCTTGATGTCGTCCGGGCGCAGCAGTTCGAACCACTGGTCCTGGTCGCGGCGGATGAAGTCCCAGCTGCCGTTCTGCGCGTAGGCCTGCTCGATGCGCGGGACGATACGCTCCATGCGTTCCTCGGCCTGCTGGTTGAGGTAGCCGAGGAAACCGTACTTCAGGCTCAGGTAGGCGGCGAACACCATGCCCAGTACGGCGAAGGCGCACACCGCGAGCATGGCCAGGAAGAACTTGCTGGAAAGACTGACTTTCATGGCACCGCCGGGGCAATCGAAACTGCCGTCATTGAAGCGCGGCCCCCCGCATGGGGCAAGGCGGCACGGGCAATCTCCCACTTTTCTGCACAATGGCTGCACATTTGCCGAGCAGCCTGGATCGTGAAAATCATTCCGGTCCGGAGTCCCACGGATGTCCTCCTTCTTCCCCTCGTTTTCCCCCTTGTCGCGTGCCCTGTTGCTGGGCACCGGTCTGTTCGTCCTCGGCGGTTGCCGCGATGAGAGCGCCGCCCCCACCCTGCCCGTGCAGGAAGTCGCGGTGTACCACGTCGCCAGCGCGCCCCAGGCCCTGAGCACCACCCTGCCCGGCCGCGCCAGCGCGCACCTGGTCGCCGAGATTCGCCCGCAGGTGGGCGGCATCCTGCTCAAGCGCCTGTTCGAGGAAGGCGCGACGGTGAAGGCCGGCCAGGCGCTCTACCAGATCGACCCGCAGACCTACGAGGCCGCCCTCGCCCAGGCCGAGGCCAGCGTCACTTCGGCACGCGCCACGCTCAAGGCGGCCGAGCTGAAAGCCAAGCGCGACGCGCAGCTGGTGAAGATCGACGCCATCAGCGCCGAGGACAACGAAAGCGCCCAGGCCTCGCTGCTCGAAGCCCGCGCCAGCCTGCAATCGGCGCAAGCCGCGCTGCGCACCGCGCGGATCAACCTCGGCTACACGAAGATCAATGCGCCCATCGCCGGTCGCACGTCCACCTCGTCGGTCACCGCCGGTGCGCTGGTCACCGCCGAGCAGACCACCGCGCTGACCACCGTGCAGCAGCTCGACCCGATCTACGTCGACTTCACCCAGCCCAGCACCACCCTGCTGCGCCTCAAGCGCGAGCTGGCCGAAGGCAAGCTTACGCGCGCCGAGGAGAAAGACGCCGCGCGCATCAGCCTGCAGCTGGAGGACGGCAGCACCTATGCCCACGACGGCACCCTCACCTTCAACGGCGTGAGTGTGGATGAGAGCACCGGCAGCGTGACCCTGCGCGCCCTGGTGCCCAACCCCGACGGCCTGCTGCTTCCGGGCATGTACATCAAGGCGACGTTGCAGGAGGGCGTGCAACCGGACGCTATCCTGGTGCCGCAGCAGGGCGTCAGTCGCGACGAGCGCGGCGGTGCCACCGCGCTGGTGGTGGTGGACGGCAAGGTCGAGCAGCGCGAGCTGACTCTGGACCGCGCCGTGGGCAATCGCTGGTGGGTGAGCAAGGGGCTGGAGGATGGCGATCAGTTGATCGTCCAGGGTCTGCAGAAGGTCCGCGTCGGCCAGCCGGTGCAGGCCATCGACTGGAAGAGCGGCAACGCCGGCGACACCAGCCTGACCGCCCGCAACGACAGCACCGACTGAGGCCCAAGCCATGGCACGCTTCTTCATCGACCGGCCGATCTTCGCCTGGGTCATCGCCATCCTGGTGATGCTCGGCGGTATCCTCGCCATCTACCAGCTGCCGCTGGCGCAGTACCCCAACATCGCGCCGCCGCAGATCAGCCTCAACGCCACCTACACCGGCGCCTCGGCCAAGACCATGGAAGACTCGGTGACCCAGGTCATCGAGCAGCAGATGACCGGGCTCAACGGCCTGACCTATATGTCATCCAGCAGCAGCTCGGCGGGCAGCGCCACCATCACCCTGACCTTCGAGGCCGGCACCGACGTCAACACCGCGCAGATGCTGGTGCAGACCAAGCTGGAGCAGGCCAAGGCGCGCCTGCCGGAAACCGTGCAGCAACAGGGCATCGAGATCCGCAACTCGGCCAGCGACTTCCTGATCATCGTCTCGCTGGTCTCGGACAACCCCGAGGTCAGCGCCACCGACATCAGCGACTTCATCTCCAGCACGCTGTACGACCAGATCAGCCGGGTCAACGGCGTGGGTGAGGTGACCACCCTGGGCTCCAGCTACGCCATGCGCATCTGGCTCGACCCGGACAAGCTCAAGCAGTACTCGCTGATGCCCTCGGACGTCAGCAGCGCGCTCACCGCGCAGAACGTCGACACCTCCGCCGGCCAGCTCGGCGCCCTGCCCGCCCGCCCCGGCCAGCAGCTCAACGCGACCATCAGCGCGCGCAGCAAACTGCAGACCGCCGCGCAGTTCCGCGACCTGGTGCTCAAGTACTCCAGCAATGGCGCGGTGGTGACTCTGGCCGACGTGGCGCGCGTGGAACTGGGTAGCGAAAGCTACGACGTGGTCGCCGAACACAACGGCCGGCCCTCCGGCGGACTGGCCGTGAGCCTGGCCACCGGCGCCAATGCGCTGGACGTGTCCGAAGCCGTGCAGGCCAAGCTCGCCGAGCTGGAAAAATTCTTCCCCAGCAAGCTGCAACTGCGCAGCGAAGTGGCTTACAACACCGCGCCCTTCGTGAAGATTTCCATCGAGGAAGTGGTCAAGACGCTGTTCGAGGCCATCGCCCTCGTCGTGCTCATCATGTACCTGTTCCTGCAGAACATCCGCGCCACCCTGATCCCGGCCATCGCCGTGCCGGTGGTGCTGCTGGGCACCTTCGGCGTGCTCGCGCTGATGGGCTACTCGATCAACACACTGACCATGTTCGGCATGGTCCTGGCCATCGGCTTGCTGGTGGACGACGCCATCGTGGTGGTGGAGAACGTGGAGCGGATCATCGCCGAGAAAGGTCTGTCGCCCCGCGAAGCGACTCGCCAGTCCATGGGCGAGATCAGCGGCGCGCTGATCGGCATCGCCGTGGTGCTCTCGGCGGTGTTCGTGCCGATGGCCTTTTTCGGCGGCTCCACCGGCGTGATCTACCGGCAGTTCTCGGTGACCATGGTCGCCGCCATGGCGCTCTCGGTGCTGGTCGCCATGACCCTCACCCCGGCGCTGTGCGCCACCCTGCTCAAGCCCGATGCGAAGCACGGCGAACCACGCCGTGGCTTCTTCGGCTGGTTCAACCGCACCTTCGAGCGCGGCTCGCGTGACTACCAGCGCGGCGTCGGCGCCGTGCTGGCGCGGCCGCTGCGCGCGCTGCTGATCTATGCGCTGGTGCTGGGCGGCGTGGGTGTGATGTTCCACAAGCTGCCCACCGCGTTCCTCCCCGACGAGGACCAGGGCATGCTCATGATGATGATGACCCTGCCGGTGGGCGGCACCGACGAGCGCCTGCAGGACGTCACCCGCGAGGTGCAGCAGTACATGCTGCAGCAGCCGGAAGTCGCCTCGGTGCTCACCGTGCGCGGCCTGGGCAACGGCGGCAACGCGCAGAACTCCGGGCGCGGCTTCATCAAGCTCAAGGACTGGAGCGAGCGCCAGGGCGACGAGCACAGCGCCGCTGCCGTGGCCCGCCGAGCCAACATGGCGCTGTCGAAGATCCTCGACGCCAACGTCTTCGTCATCTCGCCGCCGGCGATCCAGGGCCTGGGCGAAAGCTCCGGCTTCGACATCCAGCTGCAGGACCTCGCCGGCCTCGGCCACGCCGAGCTGCTCAAGGCCCGAGATACCTTCCTGCAACTGGCGGCCAAGGACCCGCGCCTGGCCAACGTGCGCGCCCAGGGCCTGGAGGACACCCCGCAGCTCAACGTCGACATCGACGACCGCAAGGCCGGCGCCATGGGCGTGGCCTCCGGTGACATCAACGACACCCTGAGCGCAGCCATGGGCGGCAGCTACGTCAACGACTTCCTCGACGCCGGCCGGGTGAAGAAGGTCTACCTCCAGGGCGATGCCGACAAGCGCATGCAGGCCGAGGACATCGGCGACTGGTACGTGCGCAATTCCAGCAGTGCCATGGTGCCGCTGTCGGCCTTCACCAGCACCCGCTGGAGCACCGCCTCGCCGCTGCTGGAGCGCTACAACGGCTTCGGCTCCTACGAGCTGGTGGGCGAACCGGCAGCCGGCGTCAGCTCCGGCGACGCCATGGCGGCGGTGGAGCAGATCATGACCCAGCTGCCCGAAGGCATCGGCTACGCCTGGACCGGCCAGTCCTACCAGGAACGTCTTGCCGGCAACCAGGCGCCGCTGCTCTACACCATCTCCATCCTCTTCGTGTTCCTCTGCCTGGCGGCGCTGTACGAGAGCTGGTCGGTGCCCTTCGCGGTGATGCTGGTGGTGCCGCTGGGCATCCTCGGCGCGCTGCTGCTGACCGGCGTGCGCGGTTTGTCCAACGACGTCTACTTCCAGGTCGGCCTGCTGACCACCGTGGGCCTGGCGGCGAAGAATGCCATCCTCATCGTCGAGTTCGCCAAGGAGAACCACGAGCGCGGCCAGGACCTGCTGGCGGCCACGCTGGAGGCGGTGCGGGTACGCCTGCGCCCGGTGCTGATGACCTCCCTGGCCTTCATCCTCGGCGTGCTGCCGCTGGCTCTCTCCAGCGGTGCCGGTGCCGGCGGACGCCAGGCCATCGGCACCGGCGTGCTCGGCGGGATGCTCGCCGCCACCCTGCTCGGCCTGTTCTTCATCCCCCTGTTCTATGTGCTGGTGCAGCGCCTGGCCTCGCGCCGCAGAGCCGCCCGCGACGTCACCGCTGCAGGAGAAGCCTGATGCGTCTTTCCCCGACTCCCCTGGTCCTGGCGATGTTGCTCGGCGGCTGCGTGAACCTCGCGCCCGACTATCAACGCCCGGACGCCCCGGTGGCCAGCCAGTGGTCCACCGCTACCCCGGCCGGCCAGGCCAGCGCCGATATCGCCTGGCGCGAGCTGTTCGTCGATGCCCGCCTGCGCGACACCGTCGCCCGCGCCCTGGCCAACAACCGCGACCTGCGCGTCGCAGCGCTGAACGTCGAGTACCAGCAGGCGCAGTACCGCATCCAGCGTTCGGCGCTGTTCCCGGCGGTCTCCGCCACCGCCGACGGCACCCGCCAGCGTTCCGTGTCCGATGGCAGCAACGCGGTCAGCAGCCAGTACAGCGTCGGCCTCGGCGTGAGCAGCTACGAGCTGGACCTGTTCGGTCGCCTGGGCAACCTTAAGGACGCCGCGCTGGAGGACTACCTGTCCCTGGAGCAGACCCGGCGCAGCACGCAGATCAGCCTGGTGGCCGAAGTCGCCAGCGCCTGGATGACCCTGGCCGCCGACCAGCAACTGCTGAGCCTGGCGAAAGAAACCTACGCCAGCCAGCAGAAGACCTACGAGCTGACACAGCAGAGCCACGGCCTGGGCGGCCAGTCCGGACTGAGCCTGGCGCAGTCGCTGAGCACCGTGGAGTCGGCGCGCGCCGACGTGGCCAACTACGCGAGCCAGGTCGAGCAGGACCGCAACGCACTGGAGCTGCTGGTGGGCGAGCGCCTCGACGACAGCCTGCTGCCGGGCGATGCGAAACTCGACGCCGCGCTGCTGGTCAATGTTCCCGCCGGCCTGCCCTCGACATTGCTGCAACGCCGCCCCGACGTACTGGCCGCCGAGCACACGCTCAAGGCCGCCAACGCCGACATCGGCGCCGCGCGTGCGGCGCTCTTCCCCAGCGTGACCCTGACCGCCAGCGGCGGCAGTGCCAGCAGCGAGCTGTCCGGGCTGTTCAAGTCCGGCAGCCGCGCCTGGAGCTTCGCCCCGTCGATCAACCTGCCGATCTTCAACGCCGGCAGCAACCGCGCCAGCCTCGACGCGGCAAAGATCACCCGCGACATCGACGTGGCCAAGTACGAGAAGACCCTGCAGACCGCCTTCAGCGAAGTCGCCGACGCCCTCTCGGTACGCGGCCACATCAGCGAACGCCTCGACGCCCAGCGCAGCCTGACCCAGGCCACCAGGAAGAGCTACGACCTGTCGCTGGCGCTGTACAAGCAGGGCTCGCAGAGCTTCCTCGAGGTGCTCGATGCACAACGCTCGCTGTACTCGGCGCAGCAGACGCAGATCACCCTGGAGCTGTCCGAGCAGGTCAACCGGGTGACCCTGTACAAGACCCTCGGTGGCGGCTGGCAGGGCTGAATGCCGGGCGGATGAATCGGTCGGCGCCTGCGGAGGTTACAATGGCGCCCACACCGATTTCCCGGAGCCCGCTGCAGATGTTCACCCTCGCCATCCTCGACACCTCTCCTCCCGAATCCCTGAAGAGCCAGGTGCTGCAGATGGTGGTGGATTATTTCAGCGACATCAGTCCGGTGCCGCTGACGCCGAGCAACCCGCTGTTCCAGCTGTACCAGTATGTGATCGGCTTCGAGGTACACCTGTACCTGCAGGCCATGGACGGTTCCCCGGAAAGTCCCGCACGCCTGATCCTCGCCCTCGACGACGAAGACCCGTCGCAGGTGCTCGGCTTCGCCCTCTACCTGCCGAGCCAGGACGACGCCGGGGCCTGCACCCTGGCCTACCTCGCTGTCCAGGCCAGCCACCGCCGCCGGGGCATGGCCCGCGCCATGCTGCAGAAGATGACCGCACACCGCCCCCACGCCGAACTGGCCTGCGCGGCGGGCAAGGTGCCGGTCTTCGAGGCGATGGGCTTCCAGGTCCTCGCCGCCCAGGGACCGCATGTGCTGATGAACACCCGCGACCACCGCTCCGACGGCATGGTCGCCGTGCAGGACCTGGCGCCGATCTACCAGTCCAAGGAAGTGCGGCAGATCCACACCTACCTGGTAAAGCAGAACGGCAGCAAGGCCATGCGCGAGGCCGAGAAGAAACGCGACCGCCTGCTCGACCAGATGACCTGGCAGGCGCAGGAGCTGGTGAAGGTGCGCTTCCCCACCCTCCACTGAGCGCCCTCTGCTGCCCGTATGGCCGCCCCTCGACAGACCGGCATTCCATCTGTTGCACCCATGGCGCAGTCCAGCTGCCGCCTTCATCAAGGAACGACGAACAACATGGATGAAACTTTCCAGGGGAGCTGCCTGTGCGGCTCGGTCAGGTATGCAGCGACCACGGCACCCAAGGCTGTCAGCCATTGCCATTGCAGCCAATGCCGAAAAAGCCACGGAGCGGCCTTTGCCAGCTACGGCAGCGTGCCGCGCGGGGATCTGCGAATTCTGGCTGGTGCGGAGGGCATCCGATCCTATTCGTCGTCGGTCGGTACGCTGCGTCAGTTCTGTTCCAACTGTGGTTCTTCGCTGTTCTGGTCAACGAGCCAAGGGGAGTTTTCCGATTGGATTTCCATAGCCCTTGGCACGCTGGACAGCGCCTTCGAACCGGCCAGACAGAAGCATGTCCATGTCAGTAACCGAGCTTCATGGCTGCGCTTTCCAGAGTCCTGATCTGACAATACATAGCCGGTTCAGCAGGCAGATAACGGCCAGAAGCGGACGCTCGGAGATGGAACTGATTCCCCCTTTTCACGGCTATGATCTCTTGCTACGCGTCTTGCTGTGCGGAAGTCGATGTTCTGCTTCTTGGGACTTTAGGTCAGAAAGGATAACGACCATGAAGGGATTTATTCGCGCAGTAGTCGTATCAATGCTGCTGCTTTCAAGTACCGCTAATGCCGGCTCCTGGTTTCAACCGTGCGAAACGGCCCTGACCACGCCCCCCTTCCGCAAATTGAATGACTTCTACCTCTCCCATTCGGACGAGCGCCAACCCACGCTCTGCTTCCGTCTCAACGATAGAGAGTTTCTGGTCACGCTAATCGACACCGGCCGGGTCTTGCAGGGCTTGTACTATTTCAACGCCAGCAATGGTACATACGCCTTCGCAGATCGGTATCGCAGGGAAAATCTTTCAGTTCCGCTTGAGTTTGACGGCCCTAACAAGAAACATTTTGCACTCCTTCGGACCGATAGCCTGCATGGAGGAGATTGGGACGCCATCTACGAAGTGCTCTACCTCAAGCCCAAAAAGGAAGGGAAAGCGTTTGAGCTGGAAGAATTGTTCTACGTGAAGCAAGACCCAGGGGTCGGCATGTGTGGTGAACGTGTGCTTAACGGTGTGGCAGCTAACATCGACTCCGTCAACGTGGAGAACGAAGGTACTTCCAAGACAACACTCGAGTTCAAACTCACTGAACAGAGTTGTCCGGACGGAGATACACGTTCGGTCCAGCGCCGATTTGCGTGGCAGTCAAACCATTTTGTAGAGCAGAAGCACTGACCGCTTCGGGCCAATCCCAAAAATGGGGCTTCCGGTCTGAGCTGCCAGTGTCCGCTATGGGTCGGATTCTCCCGCCACTCCTTGGCAGCTTGAAACCCCAGATTGGAGATGTGTTCGCTCACCCATTGCAACGCAGACCTTCAAGGCGCCGCATCGCATGGCGCGCATCATCGAGCACCGAGTCAAAAATGGCTTCCACGCTTTGCACAGCGTCGGCAAATACGATCGACGGGCCGTAATCGAGCATGCCTTGGCGGCTATCCCCGGTCTTGTAGGCTTGAGTGGTCAGCGCTCCCATGACGTGAGGGCGATAGCTTTCGAAATCGCTCGCTCCCGCTGCGTCCAATGCTGCAACAGCCTTGGCGCTGTCATTGTTGAGGACTCGGTGATGTTGCCGCAGGCCGGTCTTCACGATGATGCTTTCTGTGCCATCGCTTTGCACCAGTCGCTCCTTGTACTGGCGGTGAATCCACAGCTCCTCGGCTACCAGCATCCGCGACCCCATCAGGACGGCCTCGGCTCCCATCAACAGCGTCGCCGCCAGTTGGCTTCCGGTGCCGATCCCTCCACCGATAACCACCGGGATGGAAACCTCTTTCGGTGCATGGGCGGCTTGAACCATGCTGCTGATGCCGTAGGTTCCTGGATGCCCGCCGCAGTCGTTGCCAACGACGATCACCGCATCCACGCCAAGACGCGCGGCTGAGCGCGCGTAGCGAACCGCCGGAACCTTGTGCAGAACCTTTATGCCCGCTTCCTGCAGCGCCGGTAGAACAGCTTCCGGGCTACCACCCGATGTCTCGACACAGAGGACTTCTTCCTCGGCAAGAATCCTCATCTGCTGACGCAAGCGCTCGGTTGCGCCGGCCTGACCAGAAAGGTAGAGATTCACCCCGAACCCTTTGCCCGAGGTGAGGCTGCGACACCGACGAAGCTGTTCGCGGAATTCGTCCAGATCGGGGAAGCCGGCAGCAACCACAAATCCCATCCCACCTGCGTTGACCACCGACGCGACATAGTTGGCGTCTGACACCCCAGGCCCCATACCGCCACAAAGAATGGGATGAGGGATCCCGAGCATCTCTGTAATGCGAGTTCTGAAGAGCTGGTTACGCATGGGCACTCCGGTTCAGCGAAGAGCTGGGAAGAGGCGGAGTTAACCGCCCCCGGGGAAGAAAGCTGTGGTGTTCCGCCGACGCACGGCGCGGCATGAGCTCAGGAGCACCCTTATAGCTGAACACTTGTTCAGCAGTAAAGAGTCCCCCGTCTGCCGAAGGCCCTCGCTAATCCTCGCTCAAGCCTGCTGCGGAAGGCCCATGGCTTCGCGCCTGTCCAGTGCGCCAGATATCAGGGCCAGTGCCAGAGCGCCGAGTGACAACAGTCCGCCGGCCCAGTTCGGGGCAACCAGGCCGAAACCCGCGCTGATCACCCAGCCCCCTACCCAGGCGCCGATGGCATTGCCCAGGTTGAAGAGGCCGATGTTCACAGCGGCGGCAAGGGTAGGAGCGCCCGCAGCCGCTGCTTTATCCAGAACCAGCTTCTGAATGGGCGACACGGTGGCAAAGCCAAAGCCCGCCATCAGCGAAATGCACAAGACGGACATCCACTGGCTGTGAGCGGTAAAGGCGAATACGAACAGGACGATCGCCTGAGCGAGCAGTGTGATGTAGAGCAGCGGCATCAGTGAGCGATCTGCAAAGCGCCCGCCGAGAGAATTCCCGGCAAACAGACCGATGCCGAAGGCCATCATCAGCCAGACAACTGCAGACTCAGAGAAGCCGGCGACTTCCGTCATCATGGGCGCAATGTAGGTGATTGAGGTGAAGAACGAAGCTGGGCCGAGAACGGTGATACCCATTGCCAGCAGTACCCTGGAGTTCTTGAACGCTGCCAGCTCCTGACGAACGTTTGCACCTTTGCTCCCGCCGACATCGGGAATCATGTAGACCACCGCTAGCAAGCCGATGATGCCGATAGCGGTGATAGCGTAGAACGTCGCCCGCCAGGAAATGAACTGGCTCAACCAGGTGCCGGCAGGCACACCGAGCAGGGTGGCCAGCGCCATACCCGAAAACATGAAGGCAATCGCGCTGACCCGTTTGTTGGGAGCTACCAGTTCAGCGGCGAGGATCGAACCTATGCCAATGAAGGCCCCGTGGGTCAGCGAGGTAATCACTCGGCCGAGCAGTGCCATTGGGAAACTCGTCGCGGCGGCCGTCATGAGATTTCCCAGGACGAAGAGAACCATCAGGATCGCGAGCATCCGTTTACGCGGCAGCCGTCCGCCCAGAATGATCAACAACGGTGCGCCGAGAAAGACGCCCAGTGCATAGGAGGTTGCCAGGTACCCGGCTTGTGGGATGGTGATGCCATATTCGGCCGCCATTTGCGGCAACAACCCGGCGATGACGAACTCGGTGGTGCCGATCCCGAACGTTCCGATCGCGAGGGCCCAGATAGCGAGGGGCATTGATAGTGTCTCCATAAACGAGTGAGAGCCGACCAGGTGATGGAGAGCCGGCCAGCGCGTGCTCGAGATTCTATGGATGACTTTCAGCTCGATAAACGCGCTACTTATTGTCACTATGTAGACTTCAGGTCTACAGAGACTTCCCATGCTCCCCATCGAATCGTTGAGCGGAATCACCACCTTCGTGGTGGCGGCTCGCGCACACAGCTTCACGGACGCCGCTGCGCAGTTGGGCGTGTCCAAATCTGCGGTCGGCAAGTCGATTGCCCGCCTGGAAGAGCGGTTGGGGGTAAAGCTGTTTCTCCGTACGACGCGGCGAGTGACATTGTCTGCCGACGGTCAGGCTTACTTCGCGGCCTGCTCCGCTGCCCTGGAGGAAATAGGCGCCGCCGAGAACAGCCTGGGGGCCCGTGCCATGAGTCCATCCGGTCGCCTGCGCATCGACATGCCGGTGGTCTTCGGACGCAAGGTCATGATGCCGATTCTGCTGGAGATCGGGTGTCGGTATCCCGATCTGCATTTCACGATGACATTTGCCGATCACCTCATTGATCCGATCGAGGAAGGCGTTGACCTGGCGATCCGTTTCGGGGAGCCGAAGGACTCGACTGAATTGATCGCACGCCGCTTGACCAGTCAGCGTTGGGTGATCTGCGGTGCGCCGAAGTACCTCGAAAAGCGCGGCACCCCGGTCACTCTCGATGACCTCGAGCTTCATCAGGGTATCGTAGGGTATCGGCGCGACCAGCCCTTATCCTGGCGGGTTTCAATCGAGGGGGCTGCACAACGATTCAGCCCTCCGGCGACGCACCAGCTCGGTGACGGAGATGCGATTGTCGACGCAACGCTTGCCGGTCTGGGGCTGTGCCAGATTCCGGAGTCACTGGTGCGAGAACACATCGCCGCAAGGCGTCTGGTGACAGTACTGGATGAATTCACCCAGGATCTGGTTGACGTCCACGCGGTCTGGCCTAGGGCGGCACATTTGCGACCTAAGGTTAAGTGTGTGGTCGAGACGCTGGTCGAATTAGGGCGACTAGGGCGGCTGGGCTGAGCAGGTGAACTCTGGCTAAAGAAGGTTACATTGCGGACGCCCGTTTCCCGCTAGAAGCGGGCATATACCGACACCGCCCTGGGCGAACCACCTACGAGCGTCCGCAATGGGTCGGTAGCAGACTCTCACCACAGACAGGAAGCGAACTAAAGCGAACGCGCATTCAGTCAATACTCACGAATTGCCCTATTCAGGAAGAGGCGCTGCTCCCGGTATCGCACATTTTCTAGGTCATGCAGTTATCGGAACGATAGGCTGCCGAGTGGAAGCAGACTGCTACGCATCCTCCCATGATGGTAGTGGCGGCCTCCTCGAGCGCTTTGGAGTCATCTTGCATCTGTTGGACCATACCCAGAGCAAGGCGCGCCAAGTGCGTGTCAGCTACGAGTTCGCTGAGCTCTAGCAATAGCGCGGCAACCATTCCGTCATTATGCGAAGCGTTTCGGATAGTACGAGCAATTTGAAGTTTATTGATGGTCATAGCTCACTCCAGAGCGTCACGGAGATTCTCGGTAAGACAGCTGGCAGGGAAACCAAAATGAGCATTGCCCTGGGCCTGCCACTTATCGCCAGGAACTATCTATTTCAAATTTCAGAGATTTCCCGTGAGCCGACACGGCAAACCTTCTAGCTGCCATGGGCTCACGCGAAATTCTGCGAACCAATCCGGAGCAGACGCTACGGGAAAGCCGCAACACCGGGACTCGTCGACCCGATGAATGATCTCCGCGCGAATCAGGCTGGTGCCATCAGCTCGCTGAAGACCTGCAGGTGATGGTCATCGTCGCCCAGTTGACGGGCGACCATCAGCAGGTGCTTGGCATGGTGCGAGAGCTGGTATTCCCAGGTCAGTCCGATGCCGCCATGCAACTGCACGCTCTCGTCGGCGATCAGACGGGCCGCGCGGCTGACGATGTACTTGGCCGCCGCCAGGGCGCGGCTGCGCTCGGCGCTGTCCGGCTCATCGGCCAGGCAAGCGGCGAGCAGCGCCATGGAGCTGGCCTGGTCCAGTTCGATGCGCAGGTCGACCATGCGGTGCTGCAGGGCCTGGAACTTGCCGATCACGCTGCCGAACTGCTGGCGCGTCTTCAGGTAGTCGAGGGTCAGTGCGCAGGCCGCCTCCATGCTGCCGACCGCTTCGGCGCACTGCGCGGCGATCGCCCGCCCCTGCTGGTAGCGCAGCGCGGCCAGGGCGCCGCCTTCCGCGCCCAGCAGAGCCGCGGTGGGCACGAAGACCTGGTCCAGGTACAGGTCACAGGCCATGCGCCCGTCCAGCGTCGGGTAGTCCCGGCGGCGCACGCCGGGGCTGTCGGGGTCGACCAGGAACAGGCTGATCCCCGCCTCGTCCAGCGGCTCGCCCTCGGTTCGTGCCGATACCAGGATCAGCCCGGCACTCTGTCCGCCGAAGACCACGCTCTTGCGCCCGTCCAGCAACCAGCCGCCAGAGGTCAGGCTGGCAGTGCTATGTACATCGTGCAGCTGGTAATGGCTTTGCGGCTCATCGACGGCCAGGGCCAGTTGCAGCTCGCCGCTGGCGACTCGCGGCAGCAGTTCGGCGCCCTGTGCCGGGTTGGCCAGTTGCGCCAGCAGGCCGCCGGCGTACACCACCGAGTACAGGTAGGGCTCCAGGCACAGGCCACGGCCCAGCTCGGCGCAGACCAGGCCCACTTCCACGCCCTGGCCGACGAACCCGCCATGGGCTTCGGCGAACGGCACGGCGCACAGCCCCAGCTCCCCCAGTTGCGCCCAGAAGGCCCGGCTGAAACCGTCCGCCTCAAGGCGGTTGGCCTCGCGCTGCTCGAAGCTGTAGTGGTCGCGCACCAGGCGCGCCGTGGTGTCCTGCAGCATCTGCTGCTCTTCGCTCAATTTGAAGTCCATGCTGCGGGCTCCTTACAACTCAAGGATCATCTTGGCGATGATGTTCTTCTGGATCTCGTTGGAGCCGCCATAGATCGAGGCCTTTCTCGAGTCGAGGTACTGGTAGGCGGCGGTGGCGCTGTCGGTGCTGTGCAGCACCTCGCCCGGCCGGTCCTCCAGGCCCAGTTCGTCCTCCAGGAAGGGCAGCGCGTAGCTGCCCACGGCCTTTGTCAGCAGGTAGACGATCTGCTGGCGTACCTCGGTGCCCTTGACCTTGAGGATCGAGCTTTCGGCACCCGGCACCCCGCCGTCGCGGGCTGCCACCAGTGCGCGCAGGTTGCTCATGTCGGCCGCCATCAGTTGCATCTCCACGGCGGCGACCTGTGCACGGAACAGCGGGTCGTCGAGCAGCGGCCGGCCGTTGCGCAGTTCCTGCGCGGCGACCTGCTTGAGCTTGCGCAGCAGCACCTTGGTCTGGTTGATGCCGCCGATGCTGGTGCGTTCGTGGGTCAGCAGGTACTTGGCGCAGGTCCAGCCTTCGTTCTCGCGGCCCACCAGGTTCTCTACCGGCACGCGCACGTTGTCGAAGAACACTTCATTGACCTCGTGCTCGCCGTCCAGGGTGATGATCGGCCGCACGGTGATGCCAGGGGTCCGCATGTCGATCAGGAGGAAGCTGATGCCCCGCTGCTGCGGCGCATCGGGATCGGTACGGACCAGGCAGAACATCCAGTCGGCGTAATGCGCCAGGGTGGTCCAGATCTTCTGGCCGTTCACCACGTAGTGATCGCCGTCGCGCACGGCGCGGGTCTTCAGCGAGGCCAGGTCGGAACCGGCGCCCGGTTCGGAATAGCCCTGGCACCACCAGTCGGAACTGTCGAGGATGCGCGGCAGGAAGCGCGCCTTCTGTTCCGGCGTGCCGAAGCGGATCAGCACCGGCGCCACCATCTTCGCGCCGAAGGCGACCACCCGTGGCGCGCCAGCGGCGAAGCACTCTTCCTCGAAAATGTGCTTCTGCACGGCGCCCCAGCCCGGGCCGCCATACTCCGCGGGCCAGCCCGGCACCAGCCAGCCGCGCTGGTTGAGGATGCGCATCCAGCGCACCTGATCTTCCTTGCTCAGGCGCTTGCCGGCGAGGATGCGTTGCGCCAGCTCCGGGGGCAGCTCGGCGCGCAGGAACGCGCGCACCTCTTCGCGGAACGCCTGTTCCTCGGGGGTGAAGTGGATATCCATCAGTGAACTCCTGGTACCGGGCCGCCGACAGCGGGCGGCCCCGGGCAAGTCATTGGTCGAAGACGATCACCGAGCGAGCCAGCTCGCCGCGACGCAATTCATCGAAGGCCTGGTTGATCTGTTCCAGGCGGATGCGCTGGGAGATCATTTCGTCGAGCTTGAGCCGCCCGGCCATGTAGAAGTCCACCAGCGCCGGCAAGTCCACCGGGAAGCGGTTGGAGCCCATCAACGAGCCCTGCAGGCGGCGCTCGTGGAGCAGCTGGAACGGGTCGACCTCGATCTTCAGGCCTGGCTTGAGCATGCCGATGATGGTGGCGGTGCCCCCGCGCGCCAGCATGCTGAAGGCCTGCTCGGCCGTCTGCTTGAGGCCGATGCACTCGAAGGCGTGGTGCACGCCGCCACGGGTCAGCTCCAGCACCTGCTTCACCGCGTCGCCATCCTTGCCGTTGACCACGTCGGTGGTGCCGAACTGGCGGGCCAGCTCCAGCTTGGAGTCGAGCATGTCGATGGCGATGATCCGCCCTGCCCCGGCCAGCGCCGCGCCGTTGATGGCCGCCAGGCCGATGCCGCCACACCCGATCACCGCGACCGTTTCGCCAGGCCGCACCTTGGCGGTGTTGAACACCGCGCCGGTGCCGGTGGTAACGGCACAGCCGAGCAATGCGGCGCGGTCCAGCGGCATGTCGCGGCGGATCGCCACGCAGGCGTTCTCGTGCACCAGCATCTGCTCGGCGAAGGCCGAGAGGTTGACGAACTGCGGCATGGGCTTCTGCGCATAACTCAGGCGCGGTTCTTCGTCCTTGTCACGCTTGGTCTCCGGCGACACGCAGCGCGACAGGTGGCCCGTCACGCAATGTGCGCAGTGGCCGCAGAACACCGTCAGGCAGGTCACCACGTGATCGCCGGGCTTGACCGTGCGCACCTCGGAACCGACCTGCTCGACGATACCGGCGGCCTCATGGCCGAGCACCATAGGGCCGGGATAGGGATAGGAGCCGTCGATCACGTGCAGATCCGAATGGCAGACGCCAACGGCGACGGTGCGGATCAGCACTTCGCGCGGACCGGGCTTGCTGATGCCGACTTCTTCGATACTCAGCGGCGCGCCGACCTGGTGGAATACAGCTGCTTTCATGGTGTGCCTTCTCGACAGTAGGAAATTCGACGGTGGCGGGAGCCGGCGTGGATCAGCCGGCGCGGTAGATGGCCCTGGCGTGGCTGAAGGTGCGGAAGCCATCGATACCGTGGTAGGCGCCCATGCCGCTGTGGCCGACGCCGCCGAAGGGCAGGCTTTCCAGCCCGGCGTGGTGCATCACTTCGTTGAGCGTCACGCCGCCGGAACAGGTGCGTTCGAGCACTGCGCGCTCCTCGCCGGCATCGCTGCCGAACCAGTACAGGCCGAGCGGGCGCGGATGGGCGTTGACGTAGGCGATGGCCTCGTCGAAGTGGCGATACGGCTTGACCGGCAGGAGCGGCCCGAAAATCTCGTCCTGCATGACCTGCAGGCCATCGCCGGGGTCGCGCAGAAGGGTCGGCGCGAGCTTGCGCCGCGCGGGGTCGAGCGTTTCGCCGGCAGGGTTGAGTTCGACCAGTTCGACGCCGGCGGCCTGAGCCTCGTCCAGGTAGCCACACAGGCGCTGGTAATGGCGTGCGTTGATGACGGCGGTGTACTCGGGGTTGTCGGCCAGCGTCGGGAAGACCTTGGCGACGACAGCGCGGGCAATCTCGACGAAGGCGTCCAGCGACTCCACGGGGACCAATACGTAGTCCGGCGCCACGCACAACTGGCCAGCATTCATCAGCTTGCCGAGCATGATCTTGCTGGCCGCACTCTTCAGGTCGGCCGAGCGGGACACGATGGCCGGCGACTTGCCGCCCAGCTCCAGGGTCACCGGCACCAGGTTCTCGGCGGCCGCGCGCAGCACATGCCGGCCAATGCTGCCGGCGCCGGTGAACAGCAGGTGGTCGAAGGGCTGGCGGCAGAAAGCCTGGCCGACTTCCGCCGGGCCAGTGACCACCGCCACCTCGTCCTCGGCATAGACCTCACGGATCATCCGGGCGATCAGTGCCGAGGTCTGCGGGTTGAACTCCGAAGGTTTGATCATGACCCGGTTGCCCGCTGCCAGCGCACCGGCCAAGCCCTTGAAGACCATATTGGCCGGTACGTTCCAGGCAGTGACGATGCCCACCACGCCCAGCGGCTGGTACTGCACCCAGGCCTCGCCGCGCGGTGCCTGGCGGCGCTCCGGCTGCATCCACTGGTGCAACTCGTCACGGGTCTGGCGCAGGGTGGCCAGCGGCGACAGCACGTCGCTATGACGCGAGAAGGTCGGGCTGCGCTGGCCGAAGTCCGCGTCGAGCGCTTCGATCAGCGCCGACTCGTGACGGACCAGCAGGTCGATGGCGCGGTCGATCAACTCGATGCGCTGCTCGGCGCTCCACGGCTCGCCCGCGCGGCTGGCGGCGTGCTGGCGCTGCAGGATCGCACGGATCGCGGCGTCATCCGGGTGGGCAGTGGCGGTCATGGCAGAGGCTCCTCAGCTGGGCAATCGGGCCGGCGGACAGCGCCGGCAAGTCGCTGCAATGGTTGGGGCTATGCCCGCCCCAGGGCGCCACCCGGATCAGGTGGTACGGCCTCAGGCAAGCAATCCACGGGCCTTGGCGAAGGCGATCGCCTGGGTGCGCCGGCTGGTGCCGAGCTTCGCGTTGATGTTCTTGGCGTGGTACTTGACGGTATTCACCGAGAGGAACAGGGCATCGGCGATTTCCTGGTTCGACAGGCCCTCGGCGAGCCGCTCGAGTACCGCCGCTTCACGGGCCGTCAGCTCCTCCTGATAGCCGCCGGCGTCGGCCCCCTCCTCTTCGATTTCCTGCTGTTGCCGGAAGCGCAGCACCTCCGCGCGCAGCTGGCCAAACCCGCTCCGGCTGCAGTGCTCGACGATCACCCGCAATCGCGCCGCCGCCTGCTCGCGCCGCCCCAGGTGGTGCTCTGCCTGCGCCACCAGCCATTGCACCTCCAGGCTCAGGGTGGGCGGCAGCAGGGTCGACAGCGCGCCCCCCAGCGGGTACTGCCCGGCGAGCAGGCAGCCGGCGTCGAGCACTCCACGCCAGTCACACCCTTGCGCCAGGCCTTTCAGTTGTTGCAGGGCCAGCGCGGGCTGGTAGCAGTGCCGGTCGATACCGGCGCACTGCATGGCCCGCTCGCCGCGCCGGACTTGGGCCTGCGCCAGGGCAGGGTTGCCGCGACGGCCAGCCACCTCGGCCAGCCCAAGGTAGCTGCCCAGCACGAAGGGCGCGTCGCAATCGCGCAGGTGCGGTTGGGCGGCCCGCAGTGCCAGGTCGGCGTCCTCCACGGAGCCCTGCGCCAGCAACAGATCGGCACGGATGAGCATCAGACGCCCCAGCACCGGGTCCCATTCAAGCCCGGCCTGCGCGCGCCCCTGCAGCCCGTCTTCGAGCAGCAGCCCGGCCAGTTCCAGTTCACCGGCCAGCATCAGCCCGCGCAGGCTCTCGCCCTGCAACAACGCCTCGCTGTCCTGGCACCCCTGTCGGCGCGCCTGCTCCAGAGCGGCATGCCAGTGAGCCTGTGCGTCGCGAGCGCGACCGCTGGCCTGCAATACCCGCCCCAGGGTGAACTGGCAGAGCAGGTGCGACAGCCAATCCCTCGGCTCGTCACCCAGATTGGCCAGCGCCTCACGGCAATGTCGCTCGGCTTCCGCCAGTTCGCCACGAAACGCCTGAACGCCGCCGGCCAGGGCTTGCCAGTGCGCCAGAACCAGGCGGTTGCCGTCCGCTCCGGCTGCCGGCAGAAAGCGCGACAAGCCGGTCAGGCTGCGCTCGGCTTCGGTAACCTGGCCACTGAGCAACAGCGCCAGCGTACTGAGGTAGATCAGCCGCGGGGTGCCCTCGAGAAGGTCGCCAGGCAGTTGCCGGCGCCAATCCAGCACGCGCCGCAAGTGACGGTCGGCAAGTTGCCAGCTGGGTTTCAGGCGTTCGATATAGGTCGCCGCCACCTCGGGTTGCCGCGCCCGCAGAGCCTGGTCGATGGCGTCGTGCAACTGCCCTGCCAGGCTGAGCAGGCGGCAGGCGTGCAGGCGCAGACGCGCCAGTTCCTCCGGTGCGATGGCATCCTGCAGGAGGCCGGCGATCAGAGGCTGAACGCGGTACCAGTGCCCTTCCGCGTCCAGCGGCTGGATGAACACCTGCAGATGCAGCAGACGACTCAGTGCCTGGGCGCCGGCACCGCCTTCCCAGAGCTGGGCGCACAGCTCGGAGGAGAACCTGGGCAGGTGGCACAGGCCGTGGAATACCCCGCGCTCTCCGTCCGCCAGGCGCGCCAGCACTTCGCGCTGCAGGTAGTCGCGCAGCAGTGTCCGTCCCTGGCTGTTGCCGGCCAGCAGAAGGCAGGCGGCACCCCACCAGCCGCCGCACTTCAGCCAGATTTCCTCGCGCTGCGGTTCGTCGACAGCCGCCGCGATACGGCGACAGACCGCCTCATAGTCGCGGTACGACATACGCAGTTGCGCCACACCCAGCTCGACAAGGTCTCCTCGCAACAACAGCGATGGCAGGTCCCACACCGGTCGCTGCCGGCAGCTGACGGTCAGGCGCACACGGCAGTCGGGCAGGTGCAGCAACTGCTCGAACCAGTTGTTCAGTTCAATGCACAGGTCACCCGCGAGATCATCCAGCACCAGGCGCAATGGGCGGCCCGGCAGACCGAGCAGACGCAGCAGATGCGCCGGGCCGGTGGCGGCTGGAAAACCCAGCGCCAAGGCGATCTTCGAGCAGAGTTCGACCAACCCCGGCGCTTGTCCACGGCAGTTCAGCCACAGCAAGCTCCCGCCAGCGGCGACGCCAGCGAAGCTCTCGCAGAGCAGCACCGTCTTGCCGTATCCCGCTGGTGCACACAGCAACGTCAGGCGCTGCCGCCCATCGCGCACAGCGGCAGCAAGCGCGCCGCGCGGCACGTGGTGCTCCGGAAGCCGTGGAAGAATGGCAACGGGCGCGCACGCCCAGTTCGAACTGACACCCAGACCTTGCATGATGGGCCTCGATCCATGGTGTGGCGGGAGCAGCGGGTGGTGCGAAGGCACGGGAACCCGCCGAGTCTGCAATCAGACTGCAAGACACCTTGGAAAAAGGCGCCACCCGTGTCAGGTGGCCGCCGCAGGATGGCGATGCCCGGTGGCCCGGACAGAGAGCGCCGGAGCGGGAGCAGAACGCCCCGGCGCAGGCGCGGCGATGACCGACGCATCGCCGCGATGGAGCAGACTGCCTCAGCGGATACCAGCGTTGCGCAGGGCCGCGGGGGTGAAGTCGTTCATGCTGAACTTCTGGTCGTACTGGGTGGCCTTCTTCGATTCGTTGGTCATGCCGAACACCAGGTAGCGACCGGCGATCAGGTCGTACAGCGCCTGCGCCGCATAGAGGCTGACGCCGTGCTGGTAGTCGTTGACCTGGTAACCCTCGCCGACGCGCCAGAGCTGGCCACGCCCGTCATAGTGGTCCACCTCCAGCAGCGACCAGGTGTCCTCGTCGAAGAACATGTGGCGCTTGGCATAGATATGCCGCTGGCCGGGCTTGAGGGTGCCCTCCACTTCCCAGACCCGGTGCAGCTCGTAGCGCGTCAGGTCCTGGTCGATATGGCCGGGCTTGAGGATGTCGGTGTACTTGAGCTTGGGCGACCAGAGCCGGTAGTTGTTGTAAGGCACATACATCTCGCGCTTGCCGATCAGCTTCCACTGGTAGCGGTCCGGCGAGCCGTTGTACATGTCGGCGTTGTCCGCGGTGCGCAGGCCATCGGCAGCGGTGCCGGGGCCGTCGTAAGCCACCTGAGGGGCGCGGCGCACACGGCGCTGACCAGCGTTGTAGGACCAGGCGTTGCGCGGTTCCTTCACCTGATCGATGGTCTCGTGCACCAGCAGCACGTTGCCGGCCATGCGCGACGGCGCGGTCACCGCCTGCTTGACCAGGAACAGGTAATTGGCGGCCTTCTGCGCATCCACGTCGGGCATCAGGAAGGGAATGGCGACGTCCTGCTGCATCTCGACCACGGTGAAGTCACCGTTGACCTGCGGCGTGGCCTGGGCGATCTGCTGTGTGTAGCTGGTACCGCGGTAGCGTGTCTCATGGTTCCACACCACTTCCACACCGGATTTGGGAATCGGGAACGGGTAGTAATGCCCGGCGAAGTTGCTCAGGCCGTCGCCATCGTTGACCAGCTCGGTGGACTGGGCGCTCTTCTTTGCCGCCGCGTAGATCGAGTCCGGCGAGGAGGCGCTGCGGCGGGTCGGGTAGACCGGGATGCGGTAGGTGTCCGGGTAGCGCTGGAACATCGCCTGCTGGCCGGGGGTCAGCTTGTCCTTGTACTGCTCGACGTTGGCGCGGGTGATGACGAACAGTGGCTTGTCGGCGGCGAAGGGATCGCCGAGGAAGCCGTTGTCGTCCACCGGCGCCGCGCCGGGCTTCAGCCCGCCGGTCCAGGCCGGGATGCTGCCGTCGGCATTGGCGGCCATTTCGCCGCCAAGCGGCGTCAGGCTGGTTCCGAGCCGGGCCGCTTCGTCCGCGGAAATGGCGGCCATGACACTGGTGGTCAGCAGCGACAGCGCGAGGACGCCGGTTTGCAGGAATGCGATCTTTTTCATGCGGGTATCTGCCTGTGCTGGATCAGAAGTTCACGCCGAAACTGAGCGAGACGAAGTCGCGGTCAGTCAGGGTGTTGTACTTGCCGTCGAAGTAGTTGGTGTAACTGAGGCTGGCGGTGTAGGTGTTCAGGTAGTCGGCATCCAGGCCCAGGCTGATGGCCTTGGCGCCCTCTTCGAAGTTCGGCCCGCGACCTTCAACGTCATGGGACCAGGCGAGGTTCGGCTTGAGGTTCACCCCGGCGAAGACGTTGGGATAATCGAGCATGCCGCGCAGCCGGTAGCCCCAGGAGTCGCTGGTGTAGAAACCGTGGCTGTTGCACTCCTGCGCGGGGTTGCTGGCATTGGCCAGACCGACGTTGGTGCCGGCGCAGGTGGTCGCTCCGGCGGCGCCGGGCAGGATGCCGGAGCCGAACGCGGGGTTGCGGCCGAAACGGATGTCGGTGCCGTCGGCGTCCCCCAGTCCGTTGATGCGGTTGTAGCCCACCTCGCCGATCAGCGTCAGGCGCTCAGCGCCCATCACCTGGTCGAAGAACTGCGTCGCGGTCATCTGCGCCTGCAGCACCGGCATGCGCTTGTAGCCGTTGATCACACCGCCGTTGGGCACATCGGCGATATAGCCACTGGTGACCAGCGGCGACAGGCCCGGAGTGCCGCGCACGTTGGTGGTCGCGCTGAGCAGGTCGGCGGTGTTGATCTGCAGCGGCATGTTCGGCCGGTAGCTCAGCTCGCCACCCAGCGAGGTGCCACCGATGTTGGTCTGGAAGCTCAGGCCGTAGAGGCGGATGTCCTCGGGGTAATCGATGAAGTAGCCGGCGCTGCGCGGCACGTTCAGTGCGTTGGGCGGAGTGCCGGCGCCCTTGGTACGCACGGTGCTGAGGAACGGGTTGCGGCTGTGGTAGTTCATCGCATACGCCGCGACTTCGGTGTCGTTCAGCTCGGGGATGAACCAGCGCAGGGCCAGGCCGAACTGGCCGCCGTCGCGCGCATCGTTGTCCTTGACCCGCGGGATGTAGACATCGTCCAGCCCACGGGCGATGGCCAGGGCGCTGCCCTTGTTGGTGGCCTGGCCGGGCGCGAGGTCCAGCCCGGACACCACCAGGCGGTCATCGCACCCCTTGGGGATACCATCGTTGCCGAAGAAGGTCCCGCAGTTGTCGGCCACCGACTTGTCCCATTCGATCTGGTAGAAGCCTTCGGCGGTGACGTTCTCCATCAGCCCCTGGGACAGGTAGAACATGTTCACCGGCACCAGCGCTTCCTTCACCTCGGAACCCGGGCGGCGCAGCGCGGCGACGTCGATGGGGTTGATCGAGTTGATGCCGTTCTGGATGAAGGTGCTCTCGCCCCAGCTCACCACCTGCTTGCCCAGCCGCACGTTGCCCGGCAGGTCGCCCAGCTCGTAGTTGTGGTAGACGAAGCTGTCGAGGAACATCGCCCCGGAAGACTTGGCGGCCTGGTCGCGGCCATGGTCGTCGATATCGTAGAAGTGCTGGCTGCCATCCTTGAGCTCGGAGTCGTACCAGTACTTGCCACGCACGAATGCACCGCTGTCGCCGTACTTCAGCTCCAGATCGTGCAGTCCCTTGAAGATGGTCGAGAAGTTCTCGCCACTCTTGAAGTTCAGGCGGCCGTCATCCACGGTGCGCGACGACGACTTGCCGCCCTTCACGCCCATCGAGTTGAAGTTGGAGATGAACTGTTTGTCGGGAGACTGGGTGGACCAGCTGGCACCGATCGACAACGAGGAGTCGAACTTGCCTTCGATCTCCCCGATATTGAAGTCGACGGCGTAGGCCTGCGAACCGACGCCCAGGGCGACGGCGGCGGCCAGCAGCTGCGGCTGAAAAACTCCGCGTTTTGTTGTTCTTGTCATGCGGCGCTCCGAAAGCGGATCAGTGTTTGGAGAGCCGATGCTAGCGAGGGGTGGAGTGCGCCAATTCACCCGATCGGGTAATTCTGCCGAGTGCCGCCAACCCGCCCCGCAGGCCGCGCCAGGCCAGCCGCGAAGCCGCGTTACCAAGGGTGACAGAGGGGTTTTCGCAGCGACGAAACGCCGACGCCCCATCGATGGTTCGATGGGGCGTCGGTGTCGCGGGGCGGACGCGGCGGCTCAGCGCTGATCGGTGCGGGGGCCCTTCCACAGGGTGAAGATGCCGCTTGCGCGCAGCACCGTGCGATCGCCCACTTTCAACCGGCACTCGGCGTTGGCGAGACTGCCGCCGAACTTGAGAATCTCCACATGGGCCTCCAGCCATTCGCCCTCGCGCACTGCGCCCAGGTAGTCGAGCCCCAGGCTGACGGTGATCGGCGGAAATTCCAGGTCGTACGCACGCCGGAACACCACGCCGAAGGCACTGTCGGCCAGGGTGGCGAGGAAGCCGCCGTGGACGATGCGCACCGAGTTGAGCAGGTGTTCGCCGATGCGCACGCCGAGCACCGGCAGCTCGTCGTGCAGGTAGAAGCCGCCGCAGTGGCGGGCGAACCCGGGTGGCGTCGGCAGCGGCGAAAAGCCGCCAGGAACACCCGGCAGAGACGGGTCGATGGCAGTCATCAGTTCACCGCCCGGCTCTTGCCGGCCCAGAAGGGTTCGCGCAGGTCGCGCTTGAGGATCTTGCCGGCCCCGGTGAGCGGCAGCGCATCGCGGAACTCCACCGATTTCGGGCACTTGTAGCTGGCGATGTACTCGCGGCAGTAGCGCCGCAGGTCGTCCTCATCCACCGTTGCCCCCGGCTTGCGCACCACGATGGCATGCACCGACTCGCCCCATTGTTCGTGGGGAATGCCGATCACCGCGCACATCAGCACTGCCGGATGGCGGGCGACGACGTTCTCCACTTCAGCCGAATACACGTTCTCGCCGCCGCTGACGATCATGTCCTTGAGCCGGTCGACGATGAACAGGTAGCCCTGCTCGTCCATGTAGGCACCATCGCCGGTGAACAGCCAGCCGTCGCGCAGCGCCCTGGCGGTTTCCTCCGGCTTGTTCCAGTAGCCGAGCATGATGTTCGGGCCGCGCACGATGATCTCGCCGACCGTTCCGCGCGGTACTTCTTCGCCCTGCTCGTCAACGATCTTCACGTTGACGCCCAGGCCGGCACGCCCTACCGAACGGATCAGGCCGCTGGCCCTGGCCTCTGCGCCATGGTTCTGCGGCGGATTGGTGGAGACGATCGGGCAGGCCTCGGTCAGCCCGTAGGAGTGCGACAGCTGCAGGTTCGGCAAGCGCGCCAGCACCTGCTCGATCATTTCGCCGGCGGTCGGCGAGGCGCCATAGGTCAGGCGCCGCAGCGAGGACAGATCGTGCTGGTCGAACTCCGGGTGGGCCAGCAGGCCGAGGATCATGGTCGGCACCAGGATCGCGTCGGTCACGCCCTCCTCTGCAATCGCACGCAGCACCGCCGGCGCATCGAAGGTCGGCTGGATGACATGCGAGCCGCCGGCGATGAAGCCGGAGACCACCCGCGCCAGCCCGGCGATATGGAACAGCGGCATGACGTGCAGGTCGCGCTGCTCGGCGCCCTGGTGGATTTCCGCCATGCGCTGGATGCATGCCGACCAGAGGTTGAAGTGGCTCTGCATCACGCCCTTGGGAAAACCGGTGGTGCCGCCGGTGTACATGATGCAGGCAAGGTCGTCGCCGCCACGGCCGGCGTCTTCCACCGGCGTGGCGGCGGCCAGCAGCGTCTCGTAGTCGAGCATCCCCGGCGGAGCGCCCTTCTCGCCGGCGTAGATGAACACCGGGGCATTGCGCACCTGGGCGCGGATACCCTCGACCAGCGGCAGGAAGTAATCGTCGACCAGCAGGAAGCGGGTGTTGCAGTCATCCAGCGAGTAGACGATTTCCGGCACGGCCCAGCGGATGTTGATCGGGTTGAGCACGCCACCGCCCCACCAGGTGCCCTGCATGTATTCCAGGTAACGGTCGGAGTTGAGCGCGAGCATGCTGACACGGTCGTCGGCGACCATGCCCAGGTTGCGCAAGGCGCCGGCCAGGCGCGCAACGCGCTCGCCGAACTCGCGGAAAGTGCGGCGACGGGCGCCGAACAGGGTGATGACTTTCTCGGGCGTCTGCTGCAGCGAACGCTGCAGGCCTTGGGTCAGGTACATGCGGGGAATCCTTGGAATTGTTGTTGTCGGGCCCGGCGCTCAGGAGGCGTGCCGGGCCATCTCCTGTTCCTGCAGCTCGCGCCAGGCGATCTTTCCCGTGGCGTTCTTCGGCAGGCTGTCGACGATCTGCGCCAGGCGCGGTGCCTTGTAGGTGGCCATGTGCTCGCGGCACCAGGCGAGCAGCTCCTCGCTGCTCAGGGTGGCCCCCGGCTTCAGGGTGACCACCGCCTTCACCGTTTCGCCGCGGTGGCGATCCGGGGCGGCGATCACGCAAGCCTCGGAGACAGCCGGATGGCCGTGCAGCAAAGCTTCGACCTCGGCCGGCCAGACCTTGAATCCCGAGGCGTTGATCATTCGCTTGAGGCGGTCGCGCATGAACAGGTAGCCGTCCTCGTCCATGCTCGCCAGATCGCCCGTACGCAGGAAACGCTTGCCGTCGATGACGATGAAGCTGTCGGCGTTGGCCTGCGGATTGTTCCAGTAGCCCAGCATCGCCTGGCCGGCGTGAGCGACGATCTCGCCGACCTCGCCCTGGGCGACCGGTTCCAGAGTCTCCGGATCGAGCAGGTGCAGCTCGACGCCGAAAGTCGGGACACCCAGGCAACCGCGCTTTGGCTTGTACAGCGGGTTGGTGCAGAGAAAGGATGCGGTCTCCGTCAGGCCGTAGCCCTCGATGTAGTCGAGGCCGTAGCGCTGCTTGAGCAGGTCGCTGATGTGCTGCGGCGTGGCCGCCCCGCCGCCGGTGATGATGCGCAGGCTGGAGAGGTCGCGCTGGTCGATGCCGGGCTGCGAGAAGAAGTCCACCAGCATGGTCGGCAATGCCGCCCAGAAGGTCACACCGTGGCGCTCGATCAGGGTCGCAGCGGTTTCGCGCTCCCAGCGCGGCATCAGCACGATGGTGCTGCCATTGAAGATCGCAGCGTTGACGTTGGTCTGCAGGCCGAGCAGGTGGAACAGCGGCGCTACCGCGAGGAACACCGAGGAGGCATTGGTCGGGCGCCACACCGAGGAGCCGACGAAGGAGGTGCTGACGGTGCGATGGGTGTGCACGCAGGCCTTGGGCTTGCCGGTGGTGCCCGAGGTGTAGGGCAGCATGCAGAGGTCGTCGGGGCCGGCGCGATGCGGCGCCGGCGCGTGTTCCTGGGCCAGTGCCGCGGCCCAGCGCTCGCCGCCGGCGAACAGCGGCCGGGGCGATGAACGCTGGCGCACCCAGTCGGGAATGTTCAGCCCGGCGTCATCCTCACCCAGCACATCGCCGTAGGCATGCACGACCACGTGCCGCAGCGAGGTGCGACCAATCAACGGGGCGACCTGTTCCACCAGCTCCTCGGCGACGAAGGCCGCCACCGCGCCGCTGTCGCGGACGATGTGCTCCATCTCCTCGAGCAGCAGCATGGCGTTGGCCGGCACCAGCACGGCGTCGGCACGCAGGATGGCGAAGTAGGCGGCGATGAACTGCGGGCAGTTCTGGCTGAACACCACCACCCGGTCCCCGCGCTCCACGCCGCAGACGTTCTGAAGGTAGCCGGCCATGCGCTCGACGTCGCGCAGCAGCTCGGCATAACGGTAGGCATTGCCGAAGAACTGCACCGCAGTCTTGCCCGGATAGCGCCGCGCGGCGGTCTCCAGGTGGTTGAAGATGCTGGTTTGCGGGATGTGCACCTGGCGCGCCGGCAGGCTGGCGGCGTGGCGCGGATCGGCGGCCAGCGGACTGCTCGGGCGTTCGACCACGCCGGGCGGCGTCGGGTGGGGATGACTGTAGGCCATGAAGCCTCCTGTTCACGGGCTGTGGCCCGCTTGTTGGAATTATGGGTCAGAAGCAGGTGTCGCCGTCGAGCAGGCGGCGGGCGATGGTGCGCCGCTGGATTTCCGAGGTGCCGTCGGGGATGCGCATGCTGCGGGCGAAACGGAAGCCCTCTTCCAGGCGCAGCTCGTTGGTCAGGCCCATGCCGCCATGCACCTGCATGCAGCGGTCCATCACCCGGCACAGCGCTTCGGTGGAGGATGCCTTGACGATGGAGACTTCCTTGGTCGCCGGCTGGCCCTGGTCCACCAGCCACGCGCAATGGCGCACCATGCTCTTCACCGCATAGATGTCCATCGCGCACTCGGCGAGCATCGCCTGGACCATCTGGTGCTCGGCGATCGGCTGGCCGAAGGTCTTGCGCACCTTGGCGTAGTCCAGCGCCTGGTCCAGCGCCCAGCGCGCCAGCCCCAAGCAGGACGCGGCCATGCTCAGACGCCCGGCGTTGACGCCTTCCAGCGCCGCCTGCAGGCCGCGATCGAGCGGGCCGATGCGCTGGCTGTCAGGCACCCGCACATTGTCCAGCGCGATGATGCCGATGTCCGCGCCCAGGTGGCCCATGATCGGGATCACGCTGGGCACCGAGAAGCCGGGGGTGTCGGTGGCCAGGAAGAAGCCGGTGATACCGCCCTTCCCTGCCTTCACCTTGTCCTCGTCGGTGACGGCGAAGATCATCGCGTAGTCGGCGTAGGGAGCGTTGGTGATCCACTGTTTGCTGCCGTTGAGCACCCAGTGGTCACCGTCGCGCACCGCGCGGGTGCGCATGGCCAGCACGTCGGAGCCGGCATCCGGCTCGCTGAGGCCGAAGCAGAGGGTACGCTCGCCGCTGGCGATGGCCGGCAGATACTCCTCCAGCACCTGCGGCTGCAGGTGGCGAAGCACCGGCGTCAGGCCGTTGGTGAAGGGCGACGGCAGGATCACCGTCTGGATCAGGTGCCGGGACGGCCCGACATGGGCATTCAGCCGCTCCTGCAGGTAGACCGCCGCCTGGGCGCCGAGGCCGGCACCACCCAGCGACAGGTCGCCCAGCGCGGTGTAGAAGCCGGCTTCGGCGGAGAGCCGGCGCACCCGCGCGCGCAGCTCCATCACCTGCGGCGCGTAGCGGCCATCCTCGGTGTACAGGCGACGTTCGTTGTGCAGCAGGTCAGCGTGCTGCTTCTCCAGCGGCACCACTTCCTGCTCGATGAAGCGGATCAGCGCGTCGCCTACCGCCACCCAGTCGTCAGGTACGTTGAAATCCATGGGCTTGTTCTCCTCAGACCGGGTCCCAGCCGAACACGTCGGCCGAGGTATCCAATGGCAGGAACGACGGCTTGAGCGCCGGCAGCATATGTTCGGCCAGCAACTCCGGTGTCCAGCCCTCGCCGCGGTGCAGCGAACGCAGCGGTCGCGGCTGGCTCATCAGGAACACCTCGTTGCGGCGCACGGTGAAGACCTGCCCGTTGACCTCGCTGGCCGCGTCGCTGGCGAGAAACACCGCCATGGCGGCGATCGGCGCCGGGGTCATCGACTTGACCTTCTCCACCCGCGCGGCCTGGGCCGGGTCACTGGCGGGGATCGAGCCGACCATGCGGCTCCAGGCGAATGGCGCGATGCAGTTGGAGCGCACGCCATAGCGAGCGCCATCCAGGGCGATGGACTTGGACAGCCCGACGATGCCCAGCTTGGCGGCGGCGTAATTGGCCTGGCCGAGGTTGCCCACCAGGCCGGAGGTGGAGGTCATGTGCACGAAGGCGCCGGACTTCTGCTCGCGGAACCCGGTGATCGCCGCGCGGCTCATGTAGAAGCTGCCGTAGAGGTGCACGCGGATCACCGCGTCGAATTCCTCCGGGCTCATCTGGTGGAAGATCCGGTCGCGCAGGATGCCGGCGTTGTTCACCACCGCATCGAGGCGACCGAAACTGTCCATGGCCTGCTGGACGATGCGCTGGGCGCTGTCCCACTCCGATACGCTGTCGCGGCTGAGTACCGCTTCGCCACCGGCGGCGCGGATCGCCTCGACCACTTCGCGGCCGGGGTCCTCGTCATCGGCCTCGCCGCTGACACTGACACCCACGTCGTTGACCACCACCCGCGCACCCTGCGCGGCCATCTGCAGGGCCATCTCGCGGCCGATGCCACGGCCGGAACCGGTGACGATGACGACCTTGCCTTCCATCATCTGCGAACTCATGGGTAACTCCTTCGGATTCTTGTTCTGGGCGGCTCAGCGGAACGCGCTGACGCCGGTGATCTCGCGGCCCTGGATCAGCGCCAGAATGCCGTTCATGCCGTCGGGCACCTGGAACATGCGGGCGTCGCGCCACATGCGTTCGATGCCCAGTTCCTCGGTGATGCCCATGCCGCCATGAAGCTGCATCGCCAGCCCGAGCGCGCGCTCGCAGGCCTGGGTGGCGTAGCGCTTGGCCATGGCCGAGCTGCCGTTGGCGCGCTGGCCACGGTCCATCGCATCCAGCGCCTGGTAGCAGAGCAGGCGCGCGCTGACGATCAGCGTCTGCATGTCCGCCAGGTCCTGCTGCACCAGTTGGTGCGCCGCCAGCGGCTTGCCGAACTGCTCGCGCACGCCGGCATATTCCACGCACATGTCGAAGGCCTTCTGCGCCAGGTGCACGCACATCAGGCCGATCAGCGGGCGGTTGCCGTTCCAGCCGACGGTAAGAGTCCGGGCGGCATCGCCGGCCTCGCCGATCAGGTGGCTGCGGGGAATGCGGGTTTCTTCGAACAGCACTTCGCTCAGGTGGCCCTGTTGCAGGCCGGTGACGCCAATCTCGCGCACCTCCACCGTCGACTGGCTGCGGTCCACCAGGACGCGCTGGGCGATGGGCCGGCCGCGCTCATCGTTGCCCAGAGTGCAGGAGACGTTGAGCAGGTCGCAGACCGAGGCGTTGGTGATCCAGATCTTGCGACCGCTGATGTAGACGCTGTCGCCTTCGACCCGCAGGCGGGTCTTCACCGCGTTGGAGTCAGAGCCGGCGTTGACCTCGGAGTTGGCGGTGCAGGCAATCTTGCGCCCGGCGATCAGGTCCGGCAGGTACTGCGCGGCGATCTCCGGCGGGCAGCCGGAATAGATGCGCGCCACGGTGCCTTCGTGGGAAATCAGCGACAGCGCGACAATGGCCGGCAGCTGTTCGAGGATCAGCCCGTAGTCGAGCATCTTCAGCCCGCCGCCACCGACCTCGATGGGCAGGCGCGGCGCGGTAATGCCCAGCTCGGCCAGGGCGGCGTAGATCTCCAGCATGGCGCTGCGCGGCAGCGGCTTGTCCACGGGGTGACGGGCGAGCACGGGATCGATACGGTCACGCACCATGCGCCGGGCCGCGTCGATCATCATTTCCTGGGATTCATTGGGAGCGAAGTTCATCGAAGGGCTCTCAGGCTCAGTTGCCGGTGAATTTCGGCTGACGTTTCTCGGCGAAGGCCTTGCGGCCCTCGATGCGGTCGCGGCTGTCGCGCAGCAGGCCCCAGTGCAGGTTGGCCTGGGCGACGAAATCGCGCGGCGCCAGGTGGCTGGTTTCCACCGCCAGGCGCTTGATCGCCTGCACTGCCAGCGGGCCGTTGGCGGCAATGGTCTCCGCCAGCTCCATGGCCAGGGTCAGCAACTGCCCGCGCGGCACGCAGTCGCTGATCAGGCCAATGCGCAGGGCCTGGGCGGCGTCGATGCGCTCGCCGGTCAGGGCAAGCTTCATCGCGTGGGCCGCCGGGATGGCGCGCAACAGGTACTGCACGCCGCCCACCGCCGGCACGCTGGCAACCCGTGCCTCAGGCAGGGCGAAAGAGGCCTGTTCGCTGGCGATGCGCAGGTCGCATTGCAGCGCCAGCTCCAGCCCGCCACCCAGGCAGTAGCCATGGATGGCGGCGATCATCGGTTTCCAGATCTCCAGGTCGCCGAGGTCGATCAGTCGCGTGTAGCCCCCCTCCTCGGCTTCCGCCGCGCGGCTCTTGAAGTTGCCGCTGGCGAAACCGGTGGACGGCGGCAGGGTCGCCTTGAGGTTGGCGCCGGTGCAGAACGCCTGGTCGCCGGCGCCAGTGAGGACGATGGCGCGCACCTGGTCCTCGTCCTGGGCCGTACCCAGGGCCTTGCGCAGGTGGCGCAGGTCACCGATGGTCAGGGCATTCATGGACTCCGGCGCATCCAGGGTGATGAGCGCCACGTGACCGATGATCTGGAACTGGATCGCCATGGCTCAAGCGCTCGGGCTGGACAGGGAACGGCCACCGCAGACATAGAGGGTCTGGCCGGTGATATAGGACGCCTTCGGGTCGGCGAACATCAGCACCGCATGGGCGATGTCCTCGGGCTTGCCGATGCGGCCCACGGGAATGGTCGCCATGATCTTCGCCCGCTGCTCATCGGAGAGCGGCGCGAGGATCGGCGTATCGATGGCACCCGGCGCAATGGCGTTGGCGGTGATGCCGTGCCTGGCCAGTTCGATGGCCAGGGTGCGCGTCAGGCTGATCACGCCGCCCTTGGCCGCCGAGTAGTTGGCCTGGCCGAAGCCGCCGAGCCAGGCTCGCGAGGAGATGTTGACGATGCGCCCGAAGCCCTGCTCGACCATGCCCGGCACCACGGCCTTGGCACAGAGGAACTGCGACTTGAGGTTGACGTCCAGCACCAGGTCCCAGTCCGCCTCGCTCATGTTCACCAGGCGTTTGTCGCGGGTCAGGCCGGCGTTGTTCACCAGCAGGTCCGGGGTCTTCCAGCGCGCGGCGACCTGGGCCACCGCGGCATTGACCTGGTCGGCGCTGGTGACGTCGACCTTGACGCCCATCAGGCTGTCCGCCTGGGCACCCGCTTCGGTGACCAATCGCTCCATGGCTTCGCCGTTCAGGTCGAACATGGCGACGGCGTAACCGGCGTCCAGCAAGGCTCGGGTCAGGCCCAGGCCGATGCCCTGGGCGCCACCGGTAACGATGGCGACCTGTTGGTTCAGGGATGACGTGCTCATGTGGGTCTCCTCAGACGCCCAGGATGTGTACGGCGGAAGCCGCGTGATCGACGCCGGCAATGCCGCCGCCGGTGCATTGGGTCAGCGCCAGCTCGGCGCCCTCGGCCTGGCGTTCGCCGGCGCGCTGCTGCAGTTGCCAGACCGCCTCGACCATCTGCGCGACGCCGGTGGCGCCCAGCGGATGGCCCTTGGCGAGCAAGCCGCCGGAGGGGTTGACCACGGTCTTGCCGCCCAGTCCGGTAGCCCCGCTCTTCAGCAGTTCGTGGGCTTCGCCGCGGCCGCACAGGCCGAGGGCGTTGTAGTAGATGAGTTCGGCGATGCTGAAGGCGTCGTGCAGCTCGATGACGTCGATGTCGGCCGGCTTCACCCCCGCCTGCCGGTAGGCCAGCGTGGCGGCGCGGGCGGTGATCTCGGCGGACAGGATGTCGTCGTCCGGCTCCTCGGCGCGGCCGGACTGGATGACCGACGCCAGTACCTGTACCGGGCGCGCCTGCTGCGGCTTGCGGGTGGTCAGCACCAGCGCGGCGGCGCCATCCACCGCCGAGGGGCAGCATTGCAGCAGGGTCAGCGGGTCGAAGACCGTCCGCGAGTTCAGCACCTCGTCGAGGGAAACCTCGGTGCGGGTCTGCGCGTAGGGGTTGAGCGCACCGTGACGACGGTTCTTCACCGCCACTTCCGCCAGCACCTCGGCGCCCACGCCGAACTCGTGCAGGTAGCGGGTGGCGCGCATGGCGTAGATCGCCGGCAGCGCCATGCCGGCACGGGCATAGAGTTCGGTCATGTAGTCGTTGCGCTGCAGCGGGATGGTGCCGCCGCCCAGGCTGGTGAGCTTCTCCACGCCGAACACCACCACGGTCTCGTAGATGCCGGCCTGCAGCGCATGGCAGGCCAGGTGCACGCCGGTGGCGCCACTGGCGCAGGCGTTTTCCACGTTGTAGATCGGCAGGCCGGACAGGCCCAGGTCGCGCAGCAGCACCTGGCCCAGGACCATGCCGCCGAACACGTTGCAGGCGTAGAAGGCCTGCGGCTCATGCAGTTCGATCCCGGCGTCGGCCAGCGCCTGCAACACCGACTGCTGGGTGAGATCCTGCAGGGACGCGGTGTGACGGCCGAAAGGCGTCATCGCCACGCCAGAGATATAGACCGGCTTGTTCATGCGTCCTCCTGCGGACGGAAGGCGTAGATCGGGCCGCTGTCGGAGTCGACCAGACACAGGCACAAGGCATCGCCGATGCGCGGCAGGCGACCGGCGGGATAGTCCAGGCGTGCGAACACCCGCAGTCCCTCGGGGAAGTCGGCCAGGCCCAGCGGCTGCGGCGGCTTGTTGGCCTTCGGGCTGAAATGCACGACGGTGAAGCTGTACAGCCGCGGGCTTGAATCCAGCTCCACCAGTTCGCTGCCGTCACGCAGCGGCGAAGTCTCGGGCAGCGGCGGGAAATGCAGGCCGGCGTGGCCCCGGCGGCGCGTGGCCAGCAGGACCAGGCGGCCGTCGCGCTCGCGCCAGGGTTGTTCGGCGATGCCGGGCACCGCCTCGGTTTGTGCACTCATGGGAGCTCCTTGGCTCAGACGCGTTCGAACACCGCGGCGAGCCCCTGCCCGCCGCCGATGCACATGGTTTCCAGGCCGTACCGGGCGTTGCGGCGCTGCATCTCGTGGAGCAGCGAGGTCATGATCCGCAGCCCGGTGGCGCCGATGGGGTGGCCCAGGGAGATGCCCGAGCCATTGACGTTGACCCGCGGGTCGTCTTCCAGCTGCCACTCGCGCAGCACGGCAAGCACCTGTCCGGCGAAGGCCTCGTTCACCTCGATCAGGTCCATGTCGGCCAGCTCCAGCTGCAGTCGCCGCAGCAGCTTCGCCACCGCCGGCACCGGGCCGATGCCCATGCGCAGCGGATGGCAACCGGCCGAGGCCCAGCCGGCGAAACGCGCCATCGGGCGCAGGCCGTGCTGGATCACGAAGCGCTCGGAGACCACCAGGCAGCCGGCCGCCGCGTCGTTCTGCTGGCTAGCGCTGCCGGCGGTGACGGTGCCGCCCTTGATGACCGGCGCCAGCCTGGCCATGGCGGCATAGCTGGCGTCTTCACGGATGCCTTCATCGCGGCCGAAGATCAGCGGTTCACCCTTGCGCTGCGGGACCTCGATCGGCATGACCTCGGCATCGAAACGCCCCTGGCTCCAGGCCGCCGCAGCCTTCAGGTGGCTGCCGACCGCCCAGTGGTCACAGGCTTCACGGCTGATGCCGTAGTCGCGCACCAGGTTCTCGGCGGTCTCCACCGCGCCGCCTGGGCAGTCGCCGTAGCGGCTTGCCGGCTGCGAGTTGACCCGGCCGCGGTCGAGGCGGTCATGCAGCTTCACGTCACCCAGGCGCGCGCCCCAGCGCATGCTGGTGCTGTAGTACTCGATGTTGCTCATGCTCTCGACGCCAGCCACCAGCAGGCAGTCGGCGGCGCCGGTCTGGACCTGCATGGCCGCATCGATCACCGCCTGCAGGCCGGAGCCGCAACGACGGTCCACCGAGTAGCCGGCCACTTCGTCGGGCAGGCCGGCCAGGGCGGCGGCGTAGCGGCCCATACAGGGCGCCTCGCTGGACTGGTAGGACTGCGCGACTATCACTTCGTCGACCTGTCCGGCGGGCACTCCGCTGCGCCGCAGGACTTCCTGCAGGACCCGCGCAGCCAGGTCCGCCGCCGGCACGCTGGCGAGCGCGCCGCCGAACTTGCCGATAGGCGTGCGCACGGGGGAAAGAATGTAGGCGTTGGACATGGCGGTCTCTTCTTGTGCTGTGATCAGGGTTCAGTCAGGCATCGGCGCCCAGACCGCTGGCACGCAGGCGCTCGATCAGGCCGGCGTCCAGCCCCCAGTCGCGCAGCGCCGCCTGGCCGAACTGCCCACGCGCGGGCGCTGGCTGCGGAGTGGCACCGGGGGTGCCGAGGAAGCGCGGCGCCGGAGCCGGCTGCACCACCCCGGCGATTTCCATGAAGCTGCCGCGCGCCTGGGCATGGGGATGCCCGGCGGCTTCGGCGAAGCCGAGCACCGGCGCCACGCAGGCATCGCTGTCGGCGAAGATTTCGCACCATTCGTCGCGTGGTCGCTGCAGGAAGGCGCGGATGAAGGCCTCGCGCAGGCGCGGCCAGCCGTGGCGGTCGTGCTGCGGCGGCAGGCTCTCGCCGGCCAGGCCGAGCTTGTCCAGCAGTTCGGCATAGAAGCGCGACTCCACCGGGCCGATGGCCATGTAGCCGCCGTCCAGGGTGCGGTAGGTGTCGTACCAGGGCGCGCCACCGTCGAGCAGGTTGCTGCCGCGCTCCTCGCGCCAGTTGCCCGATGCCAGCAGCCCCCAGAACACCGAACCGAGTTGGGCCGCGCCTTCGGCCATGGCAGCGTCCACCACCTGCCCGGCGCCGCCGCGCTGGACGTTGACCAGCGCCGCCAGCACACCCATGGCCAGCAACATGCCGCCACCACCGTAGTCGCCGACCAGGTTCAGCGGCGGCAGCGGGCGCCCGGCCACCGGGCCGATGCCCGAGAGCACGCCCGACAGCGCGATGTAGTTGATGTCGTGGCCGGCGCGCTGGGCCAGCGGGCCATGCTGGCCCCAGCCGGTCATGCGGCCGTAGACCAGCCCGGGATTGCGCGCCAGCGCCTGCTCCGGGCCGAGTCCGAGGCGTTCCAGCGTGCCCGGACGGAAGCCTTCGATCAGTACGTCGGCGCGTTCGATCAATTCCAGGGCGACCGCCGCAGACTCCGGGCGCTTCAGGTCGAGCGTGACGGAGCGCCGGCCACGGCCGGTGATCTCCACCTTCGGCCCATCCATCTTCGGCCCCAGATCACCGTGTGCCACGGGCCGGTCGATGCGAATCACATCCGCGCCCATGTCCGCCAGCAGCATGGTGGCAAAGGGTGCCGGGCCGATGGCCTCGAACTCCAGAACTCGAATACCGCTCAACACACCCATTGACGTCGTTCCTTGCCTTTCTGGCGCGGCTGTTGCCGCAGCGATACCGCCCATTGGCGGCTTTTCCGCATTGGAGCAACGCCCGATGGGCGTGGCCGCCACCCGCGTCGGGTGGCGGGTGGCAGCTCTCGGGGCCGGGTGGCAAAAGGCACTGGTGAAGGCTATCGCTTGTAGGCATTCTCTGAAGGACGCCCGTACAGACCGACAACAATCGCGGGCGCTCGAGACTGCCTGGAAATGCCATGGAAAAGCCCAGCACCACCACAAGAAGAACTGCCCCTGCCCCGCTCGACGAGCGGGCCGAACCCGCCCTGACCACCACCCTGGACCGCTCGCGCCTGGCCCCCCCGCGCAGCGGCGGCCGGATCATCCCGCGTGAACGTCTGGTCCAGCGCCTGGTGGAAAGCCGGCGGCGGCGCTGCACCGTGATCAAGGGCCCCGCCGGCTGGGGCAAGACCACCGTGCTGCTGGCCTGCCGCCAGCAACTGCTGTCGCTGGGCTTCGAGGTCGCCTGGCTGAGCCTCTGCGAGGAAGACAACGAACTGGGTCGCTTCATCGACTACCTGCTCGGCAGCCTGGCGCAGATCGACCTGCAGATGGTCCAGGAAGCCTCCCTGATGGAGGCGCACGGCTTCGACAGCGAATCAGTGGAGCGCACCGTCATCACCCTGGTGCAGGGCATCGCCAACAGCCGCCAGGAAGTGGTGCTGGTGCTCGACGACCTGCACAGCCTCACCGATGTCGGTATCCACCAGGCCCTGCAGTGGCTGCTGGACTATGCCCCGGCCAATCTGCACCTGGTGCTCGGCACTCGCAGCGCCGTGCCGCTCTCGCTGGCCCGGCTGCGCAGCCAGGAGCAGATTCTCGAACTGGACCTGCGAGACCTCGGATTCACCCACGACGAGACCCGGCAGTTTCTCCAGCAGCAGCTGGGCGAGTTGCCAGCCACCGAAGTGCAGCAGATCCATGAGCTGACCGACGGCTGGATCGCCGGCCTGCAACTGCTCGCCGCCAGCCGGCGAAAACCGGTCGACGCCGGCCCAGCGGTCGGTGAAACCCCTTCGCCCCTGCGCGACCATGAGGCCTTTGCGCGCTACTTCGAATCCGCCGTGCTGGCGCGCCTGGAGCCCGATGAAGTCGAACTGCTGGTGCACACCGCCGTCTGCAATCGCTTCTGCCCGGCGCTCTGCGCCGCCCTGGTGAACCGCCCCGACGCGGTGGCCGAAGCGTTGGCGCTGCTGGCCCGCCTGGAACAGGACAACCTGTTCCTCATCGCCCTGGACAGCAACGACCCGGAAAGCTGGTACCGGCTGCACCCGCTGCTGCGCGAAACCCTGCTCGGCCTGTTTGCCCGCCGTTCCCCCGAACACCAGCGCAGCGTGCACAGCCGCGCCTGGAGCTGGCTGCGCGAACGCGACCAGCTGATCGACGCGGTGCGCCATGCCGTCGCCGGTGGCGAGGCTGTCGCCGCCGCGCAACTCGTCGAGGAGCGCCTGGAAGCGCTGTATGCCCAGGGCGACCTGCGCATCCTCGTGGAGCTGGCCCGCCTGCTGCCCAGGGAACAGGTGCAGACCAGCATCCGCCTGCGCCTGCTGCTGGCCCGCATGCAGGTGTTCGCCCGAGACTTCGCTGCCTGCGAACAGAGCATCGCCGAACTTGACCGTGACGTCCCGGCGGACGACAGCGACTCGCGCTTCCGCGTCGCCATGCTGCGCGCCGTGCTGGCGGTGCAACGGGACAACACCGACGAGGCGCTGGAGATACTCCCGCAATTGTTGAATCCGCCGCCCGGCGTCAACTCGGTGATGATCGGCGGCAGCCTGAACATCCTCTCCTGGCTGTACATGAACCGCGGCGAGTACGAACGCGCACGCCAGGTGCAACTGGAGCGCCCGCCCCTGCTGGTGGATGGCGCGCCGCTGCTCGGTACTGCCGGCGGCACCCTGCAGGGTCGCTGCCTGATCGGCCTGAGCCTGGCCATGGAGGGGCAGATCGCCCAGGCCGAGCGGATCTACCGCGAGGTCATCTACGAAGCGCAGCTCCACGGCCGCTCCTGCGCCGACGCCCGACACCTGGCGACGGCGCTGCTCGGCGACACGCTCTATGAAACCAATGAGATCGACGATGCCCTGCAACTGCTGGAGCCGCAGATCGACCTGCTGGAGCGCATCTCGATTCCCGACTCGGTACTGCGCGCGCTGGAGGTGCTGGGCAAGGCGCACTGGGTGGCCGGAAACCGCCGCGAGGCATTCGCCTATCTCGAACACCTGGACGAGTACGCGCGCCGGCACCAGCTCGACCGGCTGATGGCCCACGCGCTGGTCTGGCAGGTGCACTGGCACCTGCAACTGGGCGAGGTGGTGGCCGCAGAGACCAAGCTCGCCCGGCTGGACGCCATCGCCGCACGCCACCCCGACGCCGCCACCAGCCATCGCAAGGACATCTTCATCATCGTCGAGAACGCCCACGTGCGCTGGGACGCCGCCCATGGCGACCTGCACAGCGCCACGCTGCGCCTGAACCGCATGATCGAGGCCGGCGAGCAGGACGGCCGGCAGCTCGCCGTGACGCGCCTGAAGATGCTCTGCGCGGTGTTCGACGCCCAACGCGGGCACCTCGACCAGGCCCGGGAAAAGGTCATGGCGCTGCTGCGCACGGCCCAGCGTTTGGGCCAGTTGCGTAGCGTGGTCGATGCGCACCCGGACGCCCTGCAACTGATCGAGACACTCACCCGCGACCAGCAACTCGACCCGGTGCTGGCCTTCTACGTCGAGCGCCTGCGCGGTACGCGGCGCACGGTGCTGCAACCGGTGACGGCGCAAGCAGCTCCCCGCACCACCGGCCTGCAGCTGGGGGCCGGCATGGAACCGCTGAGCGAGCGTGAACTGGAAGTGCTGCGCCTGCTGGCCCAGGCCCTGCCGAACAAGAAGATCGCGCGGGCGCTCGGCCTGTCCCACGAAACCGTGAAGTGGCACCTGCGGCACATCTACAGCAAGCTCGGCGTCGGCAGCCGGGACGAAGCGGTAGCCCGCCTGCGCGACGCGGAAACCGCCAACAACACCCCGCGCTGAAGCTGCGCCGCCACCCACTCCGGGTGGCGGCGACGGCCCGCGCGCGGCCGAGCATGGATGGACTCTTCCTGCGGAGTCCACCATGAGCACCGAACTGATCGAGCTGCGCGAGTCGCAGCTGTCCATCGCCGATGGCATCGCCACCCTTACCCACCTGAAGCCAGCGGCACGCAATGCGTTGTCGCTGGAGCTGCGTGAGGACTACGCGGACATGCTCGACCGCCTGGAGGCCGATCGCAGCATCCGCGCGCTGATCATCACCGGCTCCGGCGGCAGCTTCTGCGCGGGCGGCGATATCCGGTCGCTCAAGGAGCGCCAGCTCAGCAGCGATCCGGAGATCAATTCGGCCAACGCCATGCGCCTGCGCATCCGCCGCCTGCACGGCTGGCTGGAGCGCCTGCGGGGGCTGGAGATCCCGGTGATCGCCGCCGTCGATGGCCCGGCCTATGGCGCCGGGTTCGCCATCGCCCTGCTGGCGGATTTCATCCTCGCCTCCGAGCGCGCCTCTTTCTGCCTGCCGTTCGCCAAGCTCGGCCTGGTGCCCGACTCCGGCGCGCTCTATACGTTGCCGCGGATAGTCGGCCTGCAGAAGGCCAAGGAGCTGCTGTTCAGCGCTCGCCGGGTGGCCGTGGAGGAAGCCCGCGAGCTGGGCATCGTGCACTCGATACACCGCCCCGAAGAGCTGGCCGCCGCCGCGCAATGGCTGGCCCGGCGCTTCCTCGCTTCACCGCGCGACGCCATCGCCATGAGCAAGCGCCTGCTCAACCAGAGCTACGAAACCCCGTGGCAGGCCATGGCAGAACTGGAAGGCCTCGCCCAGGGCGTCGCCTCCACCGCGCCCTATCACGATGAAGCGGTGTCCGCCTTCCTGCGTGGCGAACCTTCCCGCTACGACTGGGACCGCGACTGAACCACCCGGCCCGGGTGGAGTAGCGCCGCCCCGCGCGCCCCTACCGTAACCAGCAGACCCTCGCGCCTCGCCGCGACAACCCGACAACACCCAACGACCGGCCCGGCCGGTCGGCAACAGGAGCCACCCGTGCACATCGAGCGCAGCGTCTTTCGCGACGACCATGAAATCTTCCGCACCACCGTGCGGCGCTTCTTCGAACGTGAGTGCGTGCCGCGCCAGGAAGCCTGGAACCAGGCCGGACAGTGGGACCGCGAGACCTGGCTGAAAGCCGGCCGCGAAGGCCTGCTGGGCATTACCCTGCCCACCGAATACGGCGGTGGTGGCGGCGATTTCGGCCACAGCGCGGTGTACAACGAGGAGTTCAACCGTGCCGGCCTGTCCGGCAACGGGATGGGCATGCACTCGGACATCATCGCCCCCTACATCGCCCGCTGCGGCAGCGAAGAACAGAAGCGCCGCTGGCTGCCCGACGCCTGCTCGGGCGAGCTGATCCTCGCCATCGCCATGACCGAACCGGGCACCGGCAGCGACCTCAAAGCGGTGCGTACTACCGCCATCCGCGACGGCAACGAGTACGTGATCAACGGCAGCAAGACCTTCATCAGCAACGGGCTGTCCGCCGACCTGGTGATCGTTGTCTGCAAGACCGATCCGGAAGCAGGCGCCAAGGGCATCAGCCTGATTGCCGTGGAAACCGACCGCACCGGCTTCCAGCGCGGACGCAAGCTGGACAAGGTCGGCCAGCACGCCCAGGACACCGCCGAGCTGTACTTCGACAACGTGCGGGTGCCGGTGGCCAACCGCCTGGGCGAGGAAGGCAAGGGCTTCGCCTACCTGATGGGCGAGCTGCCGCAGGAGCGCTTCTCCATCGCCGTTTCCGCCGCCGCGCGACTGGAGGCGGTGCTCGACCACACCCTGGACTACGTGAAGAACCGCAAGGCCTTCGGCCAGACCGTCTGGGACTTCCAGAACACCCGTTTCAAGCTCGCCGACATCAAGGCCCAGGCCACGGCCGTGCGCCTGTTGATCGACCACTACCTGGCCGAGCACATGCGTCGCCGCCTGACCCTGGAAGAAGCGGCCATCGCCAAGCTGTTCGCCACCGAAACCCTGGGCAAGGCGCTGGACGAAATGGTCCAGCTGCACGGCGGCTACGGCTACATGCTCGAGTACCCGGTGGCCCGCGCCTTCGTCGACATGCGGGTGAACCGCATCTACGGCGGCACCAGCGAAGTCATGCGCGAGCTGATCTCGCGCAAGCTCTGATCACACAAGGACAACAACCATGAGCCAGAAAGCATTCGTCGCCGGCGTCGGCATGATCCAGTTCAGGAAGCCCGGAACCAGCGACTTCTACGACGTGATGGCGGCCCAGGCGATCCGCCAGGCGCTGGAAGACGCCGGCATCGACTACCGCCTGGTGCAGCAGGCCTACGCCGGCTACGTCTACGGCGATTCCTGCTGCGGCCAGAAAGCCGTGTATCACGCCGGCATGACCGGCATCCCGGTGCTCAACGTCAACAACAACTGCGCCACCGGTTCCTCCGCCCTCTTCCTCGCCCGCCAGGCGGTGGCCAGCGGCGCGGTGGACTGTGCGCTGGCGGTGGGCTTCGAACAGATGAACCCGGGCGCGCTGAAGTCCGCCTGGCCGGATCGCCCGGCAGCGCTGGAGCGCGCCAACGCGGTGGTCAGCGAGCTGGTGACCGGCATCGACGTACCCAGCAATGCCATTCGCCAGTTCGCCGGCGCCGGCCGCGCGCACATGCAGAAGTACGGCACCAAGCTGGAAACCTTCGCCGCCATTCGCGCCAAGGCCAGCCGCCACGCCGCGCGCAACCCGCTGGCGGTGTTCCGCAACGTGGTGACCACCGAACAGGTGATGAACGATGTGGTTCTCTGGCCCGGCGTGCTGACCCGCCTGATGGCCTGCCCGCCCACCTGCGGCGCGGCGGCGGCCATCGTGGTTTCCGAAGCCTTCGCGAAGAAGCACGGCCTGCGCACCGACGTGCTGATCGCCGGCCAGTCGATGGCCACCGATATTCCGGCGTCCTTCGACACCCGCGACATGATCCGCGTGGTCGGCTTCGAGGTCACCCGCCTGGCCGCACAGCAGGCCTACGAACAGGCCGGCATCGGCGTCAACGACATCGACGTGATCGAACTGCACGACTGCTTTGCCCAGAACGAGCTGCTCACCTACGAAGGCCTCGGCCTGTGCGCCGAGGGCGAAGGCGAGAAGCTGGTGAACGACGGTGACAACACCTACGGCGGACGCTGGGTGGTCAACCCGTCCGGCGGCCTGCTTTCCAAGGGCCACCCGCTGGGCGCCACCGGCCTGGCCCAGTGCTACGAGCTGACCCACCAGCTGCGCGGCACGGCCGGGGATCGTCAGGTCGAAGCGGCGCGCATCGCTGTGCAGCACAACCTCGGCCTCGGCGGCGCGGGCGTGGTCACTGTGTACCAGAAGAACTGACGGCGGGAGTTTCCAGATGATCGATAGCAAACACATCGGCAAGGTCCTGCCCTCGTTCAGCGCCGTCGCCGAAGCCGGCCAGCTGCGCTTCTTCGCCAAGGCCATCGGCGAGACCGACCCGGTCTACTTCGACGAGCAGGCCGCCCGCGACGCCGGCCATCCCGGCCTGCCGCTGCCGCCGACCTTCCTCTTCTCGCTGGCTTTCCAGATGCCCAACCAGGCCTGGCGCGACGAACTGGGGATCGTCTCCTCGCGCATCCTTCACGGCGAGGAATCCTTCACCTACCAGCGCATGGCCTATGCCGGCGACACGCTGCACTTCGACGTGCGCATCACCGACATCTACGACAAGAAAGGCGGCGCGCTGAGCTTCGTGGTCCGCGAGTCGAAGGTCAGCAACCAGCGCGGCGAGCCCGTGGCGACCCTGCGTACCACCCTCGTCCACCGCAACGGCTGATCCGGAGGCCCACCATGAGCAACGTTCGATTCGACTCCGTGCAGGTCGGCGACAGCCTGCCGCCGCTGACCCTGGCGCCGATCAACCGCACCACCCTGGCGCTGTTCGCCGGCGCCTCGGGCGACCACAACCCGATCCACATCGACATCGACTACGCGCGCAAGGCCGGCATGGTCGACGTGTTCGCCCACGGCATGCTGTCCATGGCCTACCTCGGCCGCCTGCTGACCGGCTGGGTCGACCAGCGCCAGCTGCGCGGCTTCGCCGTGCGCTTCGCCGGCATCACCCACCTCGGCCACCAGATCACCTGCAGCGGCAAGGTGGTGGAGAAGTTCGAGGCCGAGGGCGAACAGCGCGTGAAGCTGGAAATCCAGACCACCAACCAGTACGGCGAAACCCGCATCGTCGGCGACGCCATCGTCGCCCTGCAGTAAGGAGCAAGAACATGGCAAAACTCGACGGCAAGGTGGCGCTGGTCACCGGTTCCGGCCGTGGCATCGGCCAGGCCATCGCACTCAAGCTGGCCAGCGAAGGCGCACGCATCGTGCTCAACGACCTGGACCTGGCACCGGCGCAGGAAACCGCGGCAATGATCCGCGACCTGGGCGGTGCGGCGGCGGTCTGCCACGGCAACGTCAGCGCGCCGGACTTCGCCGAGCGCTACATCCGCACCGCGATGGAGAGCTTCAAGGGCATCGACATCATCGTCAACAACGCCGGCTACACCTGGGACGACGTGGTGCAGAAGATGAGCGACGAGCAGTGGTACGCCATCCTCGACTGCCACATGACCGCGCCCTTCCGCATCTTCCGCGCCGCCTACCCGGTCATCAAGGCGCAGGCCCAGGCCGACGCCGAAGCCGGGCGCGAGGTGTTCCGCAAGGTAGTGAATATCTCCTCGGTGTCCGCGCTCAACGGCAACGCCGGGCAGATCAACTACAGCGGCGCCAAGGCCGGTGTCGCCGGCATGACCCGCGCACTGGCCCGCGAGTGGGGCCGCTTCAAGGTCAACGTCAACGCGGTGGCCTTCGGCTTCATCGAAACCCGCATGACCCGCGCCGACGCCCATGCTGGCGCGACGGTGAACATCGAGGGCCGCGACATCCGCGTCGGCATCAGCCCCGAGGCGGCGAAGTCCTTCGCCCAGCGCAACCCGCTGGGTCGCCCCGGCAGCGTGCAGGAAGCGGCCGACGCGGTGTACCTGTTCTGCTCACCCGAATCCAACTACATCACCGCGCAGACCATCGCCGTGGCCGGCAACCTCCAATAGCCCGCCTTGGCATCCAGAACAAGAACATGGAGTCACGCATGAAGTCCCGGATCAGTCGTTACCTGCCTCACAGCCTGCTGGCCGGCGCCATCGCCGCCAGCCTCCACCTGCCGCTGCTGGCCGCCGAACCTGACGCCAGCCAGCCTGCGAGCAGCCTGACCGCAGCGAAGAATGCCGAGGTGCTCAAGGTGCTGCCCTTCAGCGACCGCAGCGACTACGAGTCGGTCACCCGCGGGCTGGTCGCACCCTTCAAGGGGCAGATTCGCAACGCCGCCGGAAGGGTCGTGTGGGACAGCCAGGCGCATGATTTCCTCGACGCGGACAAGGCCCCCGACACGGTCAACCCGAGCCTCTGGCGCGCTGCCCAACTGAACAACCATGCGGGCCTGTTCCAGGTCGCGGACGGCATCTACCAGCTGCGCGGGATGGACGTGTCGAACATGACCATCATCGAAGGCAAGGACGGCCTGTTCGTCATCGATCCGCTGACCTATGCCGAAACCGCCCGCGCGGCGCTGGAGCTGTACTACCAGCACCGGCCGAAGAAGCCCATCGTCGGCGTGGGCTACAGCCACAGCCACGGCGACCACTTCGGCGGCGTGCGCGGGGTGGTCGACGAGGAGGACGTGAAGAGTGGCAAGGTGAAGATCTTCGCCCCGTCCGGCTTCATGGAACACGCCATCAGCGAGAACATCTTCGCCGGCAACGCCATGAGCCGCCGCTCGCAGTTCCAGTTCGGCACCTTCCTGCCGCGCGGCGAGCGCGGGCAGCTGGACGTCGGCATGGGCAAGGCGCTGCCCTCGGGCGGCACCTTCACGCTGATCGCGCCGACCGACCTGATCCGCAACGAGTATGAAACCCACACCGTTGCCGGCATCCAGATCGAGTTCCAGCTCACCCCCGGTACCGAAGCGCCGGCGGAGATGAACTTCTACTTCCCGCAGCTGCGCGCGCTGTGCATGTCAGAGAACAGCACGCAGATGATGCACAACATCCTCACCCCGCGCGGCGCACTGGTGCGTGACGCCAAGGCCTGGTCGCAGTACCTCGACGCCAGCCTGGAGCGCTATGGCGACAAGACCGACGTGATGTTCGTCTCGCACAACTGGCCGACCTGGGGCGGCGAGCGCATCCGCACGCTGCTGGCCGACCAGCGTGACATGTACGCCTTCCTCAACGACCGCACCCTGCACCTGATGAACCAGGGCCTGACCTCCACCGAAATCGCCGAGAAGATGGACAAGCTGCCCGGCGAGCTGGAGAAGAAGTGGTACACCCGCGGCTACTACGGCTCCCTCAGCCACAACTCGCGCGCCGTGTACCAGCGCTACCTGGGCTTCTACGACGGCAACCCGGCGAACCTCAACCCGCTCACCCCGGTGGATACCGGCAACCACTACGTCGAGGCGCTGGGTGGCGCCGATGCGGTGCTCAAGCTGGTTCGCGCGGCCATCGACAAGGGCGATTACCGCTGGGCGGCGACCCTGGGCAATCACCTGATCTTCGCCCAGCCGGACAACCAGCAGGCCAAGGCCCTGCAGGCCGACGCCCTGGAGCAGCTCGGCTACCAGGCGGAGAACGCCCTCTGGCGCAACATCTACCTGACCGGCGCCATGGAGCTGCGCGGCGGCGTGCCGGTGTATGACGCCGGGGCGACCAAGGCCGACGTGGTGAAGAGCATGGAGCCCGGCCAGTTCTTCGACTTCCTGGCGATCCGCCTGGATTCGGACAAGGCCCAGGGGCACGACATGTTGATGAACTGGGTGTTCAGCGACCTCGGCAAGGACTACGCAGTGACCCTGCGCAACGGCGTGCTGACCCATCGCAACGACGAGAAGAGCGCCAACCCGACCGTCACCGTAACCCTGGCCAAGAGCACGCTGGACCAGATCAGCCTGCGCAAGCTGGACTTCCCCACCGCCATCAAGCAGGGCGACATCAAGCTCGACGGCGACGCCAAGGCGCTGGGCGCCTTCCTCGGCATGATCGACAGCCCGGCCCCGCAGTTCAACATCGTCACCCCGTGACGCCCTCCCGCACCGGGCCTGCCCGGTGCGGGACATCCCCTTCGAGGCCGGCCCGCGCCGGAACAGTCAGCATGAAGCAACTCACCCCCATGGACGCGCAGTTCTTCTACTCCGACGCCCCGCACCAGCCGATGGTCATCGGCGGCCTGTGGATCTGCGACCAGCGATCCGCGCCCAATGGACTGGTCCGGCACAAGGACATCATTCGCTTCATCGACAGCCGCCTGAGCGGCACCTCGCTGTTCCGCCGGCGCCTGCAGCACGCGCCGTTCCGCCTGGACGACCCGTACTGGCTGGAGGACAAGCACTTCGACCTGGAGTACCACATCCGCCATGTCGGCCTGCCGCAGCCCGGCGACTGGCGCCAGCTGTGCATCTTCACCGCACGGATGATGTCGCGCAGCCTGGACATGGAGCGCGCGCCCTGGGACATCACCATCATCGAGGGGCTGAACAATGTCGAAGGTGTCCCGCCGGGCAGCTTCGCCCTGCTGCTGCGCTTCCACCATGCCTACGTCGACGGCAAGTCCGGGGTGGAGATCACCACCCTGCTGATGGACGACCAGGTCGAATTCGACGAGAACCCCTATCGCCAGCCGCTCAACGAGCGGATGCCGACCCGCGCGCAGATGTGGGCCAAGACCATGCCGCGCCTGCTCGGCCAATCGCTGCGCAGCGCCCGCGCCGGCTACAGCGTCGCGCACAAGAGCGTGCAGCTGGTCACCCAGTTGCGCGGTGAGGCCAGCCCGGACCAGCACCGCGTGCCGACCACCCTGTTCAATGCCCCGGTTTCGCCACACCGCACCTACGGCGCCACCTGCTGGCCGATCGCCGAGCTCAAGCAGATTCGCCGCTGCGCTCCCGGCGCCACGCTGAATGACGTGATCATCGCGATCATCGCCGGCGCCCTGCGGCGCTACCTGCTGCGCCGCGAAGCCCTGCCGGTGGACCAGTCGCTAGTCGCGCTGTGCCCGGTGGCCATGCGCCCGGAAGGCGCACGCCGGGACATGGGCAACCTGATCTCGATGATGCTCATTGGCGTGGGCACCGACCTGTCGGACCCGCAGCAGCGCCTGCAGGCCATCACCGAACGGACCCGGCGCGGCGCGCCGCTGGCCAGGGAGGTGATGCACGAGCTGATAACCTCCCTGGGCGACATGCTCCCGGCGCCGGTGCGCATGTTCGGGGGCTGGTTGCAGAACCAGGTCCGCTACGTCGGCCGCTTCCACCTGCAGAACACCCTGATCACCAACGTGCCGGGGCCGACCAATGGCGCCGAGAAGAAGTACTTCGCCGGTGCCGAGATCCTCGCCACCTACCCCATCGTCCCGGTGCTCGACGGCATGGGCCTGAGCCACGGCATCACCAGCCTCTACGGGCAGATCATCCTCGGGGTTCTGGCCGACCGGCAGATGCTGCCGGACATGGACGTGTACATGGCCTGCCTGCAGGAGTCCACCGACGAGTACCTGGCGCTCGCCCGCGACAACCCTACCGGCCCGACCGAGGACAAGCCCGCCGCGCCACGCAGGCGCCCTGCCACCCGGGGCCAGGCAGAGCCCGGCAACCCTTGAAGTCCGGGCCGTCCACCGAGCGGCCCAACCCGAAAGTCAGCGCGCACAGCACAGGAAGGAAACGATGTTCAGGCAGAAGTCGGCGGCCCGCCAATGGCAGGACAGGATGGACCATGCGCACAGCTACCAGGAGTGGGCGCAGCACGCGACCGCCCATGACCAGGCCACCGGCATGGATGACTGGCGACGCAACGAAGTCTGCGCGGACTACGACTACCGCACCGTGCGCCAGCGCTTCGAACGCCTACGCGACCTGCACAACGCCAGCGATTATGGCGGCCTGATGTTCGCCCTCAACGAGGGTATCCACGGAAACCTTGCCGGCATGGGCAAGGCGTCCCTGTATGGCCATTCGCACCTGGGCACCAAGCACCTGATCCACCAGTACATCGAGGAAGTCTGCCGCGCGCTGGCCGCCATCGACGCGCTCGACGACAACGTCATACCGCTGGCCGAACGCAAGGACTTCTTCCTGCGCGCCAGCCACTGCTTCGGTCGCTCGGCGCTGATGCTCAGTGGCGGCGCGGTACTCGGTTACTTCCACGCCGGCGTGCTCAAGGCCCTGCTCGAGCAGGGACTGCTGCCGCGGATCATCTCCGGTTCCAGCGCCGGCTCGATTCTCGCTGCCATTGCCTGCACCCACAGCGATGCCGAGCTGCCGGAGCGCCTGCAGGCCGAGCACCTGCTGATGCAAGTGCAACGCCAGCGACGTCCGCTGGCACGAACGACACTTGAAGCCAATGACCTGGCCAGCTACCTGCAGCGACTGATTCCAGACCTGACCTTCGCCCAAGCGTACAAGGCCAGCGGCCGCCACCTGAACATCACCGTCACCGGCCTGCAGCCCAGACAGGCACCGCGCCTGCTCAACGCCATCACGGCTCCGACGGTGCTGGTGCGTTCTGCAATCATGGCGTCCTGCGCGATCTCCGGCATCTACCCACCGGTCACCCTGCAGGCGAAGAATGCCGCCGGCCTGCAGGTTCCCTACCTGCCGGAACAGCAGTGGATCGACGGCTCCTTCCTCGACGACCTGCCGGCCAAGCGCCTCGGCCGCCTGTACGGGGTCAACCACTTCATTTCCAGCATGGCCAACCCGGCGGCGCTGCTCTTCACGCCCAATCCCGACACCCGGCCGAACCTGCTGCAGAGCGCGGTGAACCGGCAGATCCGCCTCGGCAAAGGTGTGGCGACCCACATGCTGCGCCTGGGCCGCGACCACCTGCGCCTGCGCAACCCCACCCTCGCTCGCTGGCAGCACCTGGGCTACAGCATCCTGGCGCAGGACTACACCGCCGACATCAACCTGTTCCTCGGTAAGCGCTGGCACAACCCGCTCAAGCTGCTCGCACCGCTGCCCCTGGCCGAGTTGCGCAAGCTGGTGCGTAAAGGCGAGCAGGCCACCTGGGAGCGCATGGAGATGGTCCGAAACTGCACAGCCATAAGCCGCACGCTGGATGACATCCTGCGCAGACGTCTTTGGTCAATGTGAGCCCGATGCCGTAGAAGGCGGGCCTGACGCACAGGCCTGGTCTGGCGAATTCCGGCGCTTCTGTCGAGCTGCAAACGGCGAACGGTGCGGCGGAAGCCATCCGGCGTTGAAAGCTGCCATTTGCCAGCGGCGGCTTTCGGCCCAGGCCGTGTAAAAACACAGCGAGCGCTGGGTAGCCAGATATGGATTGGTTTTAACGATATCCAGCGGCCTCCTGGACGCGTGGTGTGCCCATCCTGGGCATTCAGTTGATTCGGCAAGTGCTGCTTCCACGATTCTGTGCGACGCGTTCGGATGGCTGCCAATGGGGTTTCAGGCCTTCATTGCCGCTATCAGCGCACTATTGCCCAACAGGTTCAGCACCCGTTTGAAGTTATAGGCGAGCACATGCAGGCTCATTTCCGTGCTTACGCGGTTGAGCGTCTTGGTGAGGAAATGGGTGGCGCCCATCCAGGCCTTCAATGTGCCGAAAGGATGCTCCACTGTCTGCCGGCGGATGCGCATCATCTCCGGTGCCTGATCCAGGCGAGACTGCATCGCGTCGAGCACCGACTCGTGTTCCCAGCGACTCACTCGCCGCTGCGCGCTCGGTGTGCACTGATCTTTCAACGCACAGCCCTGGCAATTCGAACTCCAGTAACGATGCAGCTTCAGGCCTTTCTCCACCGTCGAAAAACGCCAGATCAGGCGTTCTCCGGCTGGGCAGCGGTACTCGTTCTGGGCTGTGTCGTAAATAAAATCATCTCGACCAAAGCGCCCCGCTGCGGCAGCGCCTGAGGTCTTGGCCTTGGGGACGAAGGCGGTGATGCCAGCCGCATGGCAGGCGAGGATTTCCTCGCTCTTGAAGTAGCCACGATCGGCAACCACCGACAGCGATTGCGTTCCCATTGCCACCCGCGCTTGCTTGGCCATCGCACTCAGTTGATCGCGGTCGATGCCATTGTTGGTGACCTCGTGCGTCACGATCAGGTGATGCTTCGCCTCAACCGCAGCCTGGACGTTGTAACCGACCATGCCTGTGCCGCGCGTCATCATCGAGCGAGCGTCAGGGTCAGTAAGAGAAATCTGTTTGTCCGGGGTGGCCTCCAGCTGAGCTTCGATATCCCTGAGTTCCTGCATCTTGGTTTTCAGGGCGGCAATCTTGCTGTGCAAACGCTCGGATTTGGCCCGTGCCACAGCAGGCTCTTGTCGGTCGGCAGTGTCCAGCGCGGTGAGGTAGCGGCTGATGCTGGATTCGATCTCCTCCATTCGCCGTTGCAGCTTGGCACTGGTGAAGTTGCGGTCGCGATTGTTGACCGCCTTGAACTTGCTGCCGTCGATAGCCACCAGCGCTTCGGAGAACAAACCGAGCTGCTGGCACAGCACCACGAACTGCCGGCAGACACCACGGATGGCTTTGCCGTTGTCCTTGCGGAAGTTGGCGATGGTCTTGAAGTCCGGCATCAGGCGTCCGGTCAGCCACATCAACTCGACGTTGCGTTGTGCTTCACGTTCGAGGCGGCGACTCGACTGGATGCGGTTGAGGTAACCGTAGATATAGATCTTCAGCAGGACGGCCGGGTGATACGCAGGGCGGCCAGTTTCGGCGGGAACCACGCCGCCGAAGCCCAACCGCCCGAGATCGAGTTCATCGATGAACACATCGACTACTCGCACCGGGTTGGTGTCCGCGACGTAATCATCCAGGCTCTCGGGCAGCAGTGTGCATTGGCCTCGATGCTCGCCTTGGATGAAACGCTTCATGGACTGCCCCCGCTATGACTGCCGACGGCAGGATAGCAAGAGCACTAGCCACGTTTTTACACAGCCTGGACCAATAGCAGACATGTGAAAATCTCGATCGCGCACCGGTGTAAACACCACGCCCCGTTTTCGTTTTTCTTGCCGATGCATCAACGCCCACTTAAGATGCGATAACTTCTCATATGCAAGTCGTTATCACGCAAGGATTCGCGTTGTCCTCTCCGTCTGTCTCCAGCACCCGGCACACCGAGCTCCAGACCCTGTATCTCGATCATCACGCCTGGTTGCTTGGCTGGTTGCGCAAGCGGCTGCGTCATGCGGATAACGCTGCCGATCTGGCCCACGATACATTTGTGCATATCCTCGGCAAGCCGCTACCACTGCAGGAGGTACGGCAACCTCGCGCCTGGCTGAGTGTCATCGCAAGAGGACTGCTGATTGACCGAGTGCGCCGCCAACGCATCGAGCAGGCCTATCTGGAGGCTATCGCCTGCTTGCCCGAGGCGGAGGTGCCTTCCCCGGAAACACAGCTGATCCTGCTGGAAACCCTCGCATGCATCGATGCCCTGCTCGATGGCTTGGCACCGAAGGTACGCAGCGCGTTCCTGCTGTCGCGGCTGGAGGGTCTGGGCTACAAGGAGATCGCCGAACGTCTGGGCGTGAGCCTGAGCTCGGTGGAGAAATACATGGCCACCGCTATCCGCCACTGCTTCCTGGCCCAGCGATGAGTAGCAGAGAGTTGCCGGATGCGGTGCTCGACCAGGCCATCGGCTGGCTGGTGCGTCTGCAATCAGGCTATGCGGACGAACAAACGCACGCCGACTGTCTGCTCTGGCGGCAGGCCGACCCTATTCACGAAACCGCCTGGCAAGCCTTGCAGTCCAGCGAGTCGGCCTTCGGGCGCATGGCCGAACTACCCGGCGGGGTCGCGCTGGATATCCTGCAGCGTCTGCAGGGCAAGCGCCACGGCCGCCGCCAGGCCCTCAAGATGCTGGGTTTCGGCGTGGCAATCAGCGGCCTGGGTGGTTGGGGGATGCGCGAACGCCCGCTGGCAACCTGGGGCGCAGACTACGTCACCGGTGTCGGCGAACATCAGCAGTTCTTTCTGGGCGACGGCACTCGTCTGCAACTCAATACCTCCAGTGCAGTGGACGTGCGATTTACCGCACAGCGACGAACGATCACCTTGCTGCGCGGCGAGATCTTCATCGACTCGGGGAAGGACAGCGACGCACCGGCGGGTTACCGCAGCCTCTGGGTAGAGAGCCGTCATGCCCGATTGCAGGCTATCGGCACTGCCTTTTCCGTACGCGATGAAGCCAACGCAACTCGCCTGCGGGTCGAGGACGGGATCGTCGCCATCCATCGCGCAGAGGCGCAGCCGATCCGGGTGATGGCGGGCGAGGAATATCTGATCCTCGACTCCAGCACTCGACAGGTCGAACACAGCACCATGAACGCCAGTGCATGGACGCGCAACCAACTGGTGGCGAAACGGATGCGAATGGCCGATCTGATCGAGGAAATCGGACGCTACCGCCAGGGATGGCTCAGTTGCGACCCGTCCATCGCCAACCTGGAAGTCTCGGGCGTCTTCCAACTCGACGACATCGACAACGCCCTCGACGCCCTGAGCGACTCAATGCCACTGCGCGTCCAGCGTTTCACACCGCTGTGGACTCGTGTCGTCGCCCGCTGAACTGAATGCAAAAACTTCTCGATAACGATTACGGGTTTTTCCGAGCCCTTCGGCAAACAGGAAAACACACTGTCATTGCCAAGGAGCGCGTTGTCCATGTCATCCCTTCCCTCGCCGCCGCGAGCATTTCGCCGTGCCACCCTCGCCCTCACCCTTCGTAGCATTCTGCTGGGTAGCGCCACGGTCGGGTCACTGGCCAGCTTCGACGTGCAAGCCGAGCAATCCTCCACCCATCGCTATGACCTGCCTGCCAGCTCTCTGGAAGACTCGCTGAACGGCTTCGCCCAGGCTGCCGGCATCACGCTGCCATTCGATCCCGCGCTGACCCAGGGCAAGCGGGCTTCTGCCTTGCGTGGAGAATTCGAGGTTCAGGAGGGCCTGAACTACCTGCTGAAAGGCACTGGTCTGATTGCCGAAAGGAATGCCAGCGGGAACTGGAGCATCCGTCGAGCCCCTGCCACCGAAGCGGCGCTGGAATTGAGCGATCTTACCGTGGTCGGCCAAGGACTCGGCGCGACCTCCGAGGGGACAGGCTCGTACACCACCGGCAGCTCCAACAGCGCCACTGGACTGAACCTCTCGCTACGCGAAACGCCGCAGACAGTCAGCGTAATCACCCGTCAGCGCATGGACGACCAGAACCTGCGTAGCCTCGGCCAGGTGCTGCAGCAGACGCCTGGTATCAACGTGCAGAGCCCCGGCAGCGAGCGCCTCTATGTGTTCTCCCGTGGCCTGGCGGTGGACAACTACCAGTACGACGGCATGCCGACAACTTCCTTCGCCTTTACCCAGGCGTTGCCACAGGCCCTGTCGGACATGGCCATCTACGACAGGGTGGAAGTACTGCGCGGGGCGACCGGCCTGTTGTCGGGCAGTGGTGATCCGTCCGGTACGGTCAACCTGGTGCGCAAGAAACCCACCAGCAACTTCCAGGGACATATCGAGGCTGGCACAGGCTCCTGGGATCTGTATCGGGGCGAGGTCGATGTCTCCGGCCCGCTCAACGCCGGCGCATCAGTGCGAGGTCGCGCGGTGGCGGCTTATCAGCAGGGCAACAGCTTCACCGACTATTTGCAGCAGGAGAAGACCATCGGTTACGGCGTCCTCGAAGCCGATCTGGACGAAGACACCCTGCTGACCGTCGGCCTTGACTACCTGCGCAGCGACCCACGTGGTTTCTCCACCACCGGCCTGCCCGTGGTGGACAGCCAGGGCAACCAGTTCAAGGCATCCCGCCATGCGAACCCTGCCAGTCGCGACAGCACCAACCTGCAGGAGTCGGTCAATGCCTTCGCCTCGCTGGAGCGCAAGTTGGCCTACGACTGGAAGCTGAAGGTTTCAGCCAACTACCTGTACGGCACCCGCGATTACGACTCGATCATTGTCGGTACCACCACCGGTTTCGTGAACGCCCAGACCGGCAACGGCCTGACCTACACCGCGACCAAGGGCGACAACACCCAAGAGCAGAAAGGACTGGATGTAATGGCCAGCGGCCCCTTCCAATGGCTGGGTCGCGAACACGAACTGGTCTTCGGCTTCAACCTCCAGGACTACGAGAACCGCCGTAACGGCTTCGGCAATCTGTTGCCCAATGGCACCAGCAATAACGGAGTCAGTGGCAAGCCGGTCAACATCTACACCTGGGACAACTACGCACCGACCGCCAGCTACAACTTCAACCGTGAGGATGACAATATCGATCAGTGGCAGACCGGCGTGTACCTGGCGACGCGGCTCAAGCCCACCGACGATCTTTCGGTGATCCTCGGTTCTCGGGTTTCCGATTACCGTTACGATGCAGAGTTGGTCTACCACGTTGCCAGTCTGGTGCCGTACGGCACCGACGATCAGGTGCGCGTCTACGGCGAAGTCACGCCCTACGCCGGCATCGTTTACGACCTCAACGACAACCACTCGGTTTATGCCAGCTACACCAGCATCTTCAAGCCGCAGCCCTACCGCGACCGCTCCGGCAAGCTGCTCGACCCGCGTCAGGGCGACAACTACGAGATCGGCCTGAAAAGCGAGTTCTACGACGGCCGCTTGAACACCTCGGCGGCACTGTTCGAGGTCAAACTGGACAACGACGCCATCGCCGACGGTGTCGTAGAAGGCAATGACCTCATTACCGCCTACCGCGCCTCGAAAACCACCACCAAGGGCATCGACCTGGAAGCCAGTGGAGAGCTGCTGCCGGGCTGGAATCTAGCAGCCAGCTATAGCCATAGCGAGGTCAAGGACGCCGACCACGAGCGAGTGAAAACCACCATTCCCACTGATCTGGTGAAGGTCTTCACCACCTACCGACTGCCCGGTGAACTGGAAAGACTGACCATCGGTGGCGGGGTCAACTGGCAGAGCGGTATCCACATGACCGTGGATTCCTGGCGTCTGCCAGGGCCGGCGAAGGTCAAACAGAGTGACTACGCCACCGTCAACCTGATGGGCCGTTATGACATCACCCGCCAATGGTCGGCCACTGCGACAGTCAACAACCTGTTCGACAAGAAGTACATCAGTTCACTCGACGAGAACTTCTACAGCGGCTCCTGGGGCGATCCACGCAACTTCATGCTGAGTACGCGTTACGAGTTTTAACCACCTGAGCAATTAAAAGACGCGGTTGGCAGAAACCACCCACTCAGCGCCGAAAGATACCCCACTCAGTGGGGTATCTTGCTCGGATGCCTTAAGCGCGGTGTGGAGCCAGCGTCCGCTATGGGTCGAATGCTGCCAGTAGCAACGACCCGCAATCTGCCAGCCACGCCCCCTCAAGGGGCGCCGAGGAACCAGCGGTAATAGGGGTTGTCGCCATCATCCAGCGCCACCTGCCGGGCGTCCCGCGCCCAGCCCTGGCGGTCGCCGCGGTAGGCGCTCAGGCTCAGGTCGTAGAAGCGCCGCAGCCGCAACCAGTTGTCGTTGACCGAAGCCTGGACCGAAGGCAGGGCGTTCTCCAGCGGGGGCGCCGTGCGCAGGGCGAGCAGGGTTGGCAGCACGCGGGCGATCTCCTTCGGGCGAACCCAGGGCGCGTACTCGATGCGCGGGTGATCGTCGGTCACCGGCAATGCATCGCCGGCGTAACGTTCCAGTCCGGCGCGGTCGGTGACCCAGGTGGCCAGCAGGGCTTCGACCGAGTCGACCCCGACCTCCCCCAGCGCGGCGGCGACTTCCGGCTGCTCGAAGCGCTGGCGGATGTTCGTCACGTCCAGGTGCAGCGGCTGCAGCGAGCCCACCAGCAACATCTCGTGGAACTCGGTGGTCCACAGCGTGGCGTAAGGGAATACGTCGATGAAGCTGCGCACCAGCGAGCGGCTTTCCTCGTCGTTCTGCGTCGGCAGCGGCAGCCACTGGGCGACCACGCCGCCCTCCTCCAGGCGCGAGGCGGCCAGCTGGTAGAAGTCGCGGGAGTACAGGTTGACCACACCAGCCGCAGACGGCGGCGGCGGCTCCAGGGTGATCATGTCGTAGCGCTCGGCGCTGCGCAGCAGCTCGCGGCGGCCGTCACGCAGGCGGATGTCCAGGCGCGGGTCGTGGATGGCGTCGAAATTGCCCTTGAAGCTCGGCGCGGCGGCCAGCACTTCCGGCAGCAGCTCGGCCACCACCGGATGTTGCAGGTCGCGGTAGCGCAGCATGGCGCCGGCGGTGATGCCGGTGCCGAAGCCGATCACCAGCGCCGAACGCGGCTCGCCGTTATGGATCAGCAGGGGCAGCAGCGCCTGCAGGCGCATGTAGCGCAGCGACGGCATGGCATCGCCGGTATTGGAAACGCCCTGGATGTAGAGGCGGTTGAAGCGGTTATCGCCACGGCCCTGCTCCACCACCGCGACGGTGCCGCCACGGCCTTCGGCGTAGTAGCCGATGCGGCCGTTGCGCGCACCCGGCATCAGCTCGGCCAGCAGTTGCGGCGGTGTCGTGGCGCCGATGCCCACCGCCAGTACCGCCACGCCGGCAACGCCCAGGCGCAGCTTCCTGCTCACGCCCTCGCCGCGCCACACGGCCAGCAGGCCGATGACGGCGGCCAGCGCGCCCAGCACGGCCAGGGTGCGTACCAGCCCCAGGCCGGGAACAAGCACGAAGCCTGTCAGCATCACCCCGGCAATACCGCCCAGGGTATTGAGTGCCACCACCACGCCGACATCGCGGCCAACGTGGTCGCGGTCCACCGACAGGCGCAGGGCGATGGGGAACGCCGCACCCAGCAGGGTCGTCGGCAGGAACACCACGCACAGCGCCGCCACCGCGAAGCGCGCGCACATGCCCGCCAGCTCGCTGCCGCCAGCCTGCATCACCAGCCATTCGACGCGGGTCTGCAAGCCGATCAGCCAGGTGCCGAGACCGGCGATCTGCGCAATGGCCAGCAGCCCCGCCGCAGCGATGAGCAGGCCGAACAGGCCCCAGGGATCGCGGATGCGGTCGGCGCGCCGGGCATACAGGGCGCTGCCCAGCACCAGGCCGCAGAGGTAGGTGGCCAGGACCACGGCGAAAGCGAAGGTGCGAGTGCTCATGAACTGGACGATGGATTGCGTCCAGACCACCTCGTACCCCAGCGCAACCCCACCGGCAACGCAGTAAAGCGCTATGGCCAGGCGTGCCGCGCTGCTGCGCGGGCCTGCTGCCGGTGCATCCTGCGTCTGGGTCCGTGCCGCCTGCTGGCGAATCAGCAATGCCCCGCCAGCAGCGAACAGGTTGAACACAGCCGCCGCGCAGGCGCTGCCCAGCACACCCAGCCAGGGCAACAGCACGAAGGCAGCCAGCAGTGTGCCGGCGATCGCGCCTGCGGTGTTGGCCGCATACAGGCCACCGCCGGCGCGGCCCATCTGGCCTTCGGCGGGTTCCAGCGCGCGCACCAGCACCGGTAGCGTGCCGCCCATGAAGAACGCCGGCACGCCGACCAGCACGAACGGCAGCGCCCAGGCCAGGGCGCCGAAGGCGTCTTCCAGGAAGGCAAAGGCGCTGGCGGCATTGGCCAGCGCGACGGTGGCGGCTACGGCCAGCAGCGCCACCAGGAATTCCAGACCGGCGTACAGCCGCAATGGTCGCTCCAGGCGATCCGCAAGACGGCCGAATGCCAACCCGCCCAGGGCCAGCCCGGCGAAAAAGGCACTGATTGCGGTGGTGACGGCATACACCTCCACTCCCACCACCAGGGACAGCTGCTTGACCCACAACACCTGGAACACCAGCGCCGCTCCGCCCGAGGCGAACAGCAGCAATGCCGGCACCCAGGCCGCGAGCCCAGGTTTCGATTGGAGCTGCGTCGGGGTGGCGCGACGGGTGTTCATCGGGGACGAGCTGACCGCTGGAGGCATCGAATCAACCTTGTCTGACAGAAAAGCCCCCGCGATAGCCAGGCTATCGCGGGGGATGGGTCGGGCGCCCCGATTCGGGCGCCCCGGTTGTCGCTCACTACTTGGCGCCCTGCTTCATCTTCGCTTCGATCTTCGCGTCAACTTCCTTGCGCACCGACTCGATGCTGAAGCTGGCCGGTTTCTGGCTCGGCGGGTACTCGACGAAGGTCTGCAGGAAGGCGGCCGCCTTGCGTTCGCCCTGGAACAGCAGGTAGTCGTTCTTCGCCAGCCAGTCGTAGTACTGGTCGGAGACCGTGTCCGCGCGCTCGTACGGGTCCATCCGCAGGTTGAACAGCTTGGGCACCCGCAGGCAGGTGAAGGGCTCGCTCCAGACCTTGAAGCCGCCCGGCGCGCGCTGCTCGCAGAACACCAGCTTCCAGTTGCCAAAGCGCATACCCACCAGGTCGCCGTCATCGCTGAAGTAGTAGAACTCGTCACGGGCGCCCTTGTCGGTCTTGCCAGTCAGGTAATCCAGCTGGTTGAAGCCGTCCAGGTGCACCTTGAAGTTCTTGCCGCCGACATCGGCGCCCTTGAGCAGGCGCTCCTTGATGTCGGTGTCGCCCACCGCGGCCAGCAAGGTCGGGAACCAGTCCAGCCCCGAGAACATCTGGGTGGAGACGGTGCCCGGCTTCACATGGTTCGGCCAGCGGATCATCGCCGGCACCCGGTAGGCGCCCTCCCAGTTGGAGTTCTTCTCGTTGCGGAACGGCGTGGTCGCGGCATCCGGCCAGGACCATTGGTTCGGACCGTTGTCGGTGGTGTAGATGACGATGGTGTTGTCGGTAATCTTCAGGTCATCCACCGCCTTGAGCAGCTTGCCGACATCACCGTCGTGCTCGAGCATGCCGTCGGCGTACTCGTTGCCCGGCATACCGCTCTGCCCCTGCATGGCCTCGCGCACGTGGGTGAAGGCGTGCATGCGCGTGGTATTCATCCAGACGAAGAACGGCTTGTCCGCCTTCACCTGCTTGTCCATGAAGTTGATCGCAGCCTGGGTGGTGTCGTCGTCGATGGTCTCCATGCGCTTCTTGTTCAGCGGACCGGTGTCCTCGATCTTGCCGTCGGCGGTCGCCTTCAGCACACCGCGGGGCGAGGCGGCCTTGGTGAAGGCCTCGTCGTCCTTGGGCCAGTACGGACGCTCTGGCTCCTCCTCGGCGTTGAGGTGGTACAGGTTGCCGAAGAACTCGTCGAAGCCGTGCTTGGTCGGCAGGTATTCGTCGCGGTCGCCCAGGTGGTTCTTGCCGAACTGGCCGGTGGCGTAGCCGTGGGCCTTGAGCGCCTGGGCGATGGTGACATCGCGGTCCTGCAGGCCCACCGGCACGCCGGGCATGCCGACCTTGGACAGGCCGGTACGCAGCGCCGCCTGGCCGGTGATGAAGGTGGAGCGGCCGGCAGTGCAGCTGTTCTCCGCGTAGTAGTCGGTGAACATCATGCCTTCCTTGGCGATGCGGTCGATGTTCGGCGTCTGGTAGCCGACCACGCCGAAGGCGTAGGCGCTGATGTTGGTCTGGCCGATATCGTCGCCGAATATCACCAGGATGTTCGGCTTGTCCGCCGCACTGGCGACCGAGCACCCCACTATCGCCGTCGCCGCGAGGGCGAACCGCGATATCCATCTTCCCGTGCGCTTCATTGGTGTTTCTCCCTTCCAGTTACTCATCGTTTGCCACGACTGCGTCACTGGAGATGCCGACTACCTGGCTGGAAATCCCCGTGTCCCTGCGGTTCGCCTGTTGGCTTGCTATTGATCGAACGGATAGATCCGCTTCCACTCCCTTGCCATGTCCACTACTACCCAGTCCTTGCTCTTGGCCATGTCGAGCGCCTTGTCCAGGCGCCCGACCTTGCTCTGCCGATCGTAGGCCCACTCGCGTTTTTCATCGGTGTGGTGCACCAGGCCGGCAAAGCGCAGCCCTTTGCCCGCGGTGGTCCATTGCAGCATCTGCAGGTCGCCGTCGGAGTTGCCGAAGGCCAGGATCGGCCGACGGCCAATGATGCTGTCGATGCTCTCCGGCTTGCCGGGGCCGTCGTCGTTGTGCACCAGCTTGGGCAGGCGCTGGATCGACAGTTGGCCGTTGCGGTCCTCGAAGCGGCTGCCCAGGGTGGTGCCGATCACCTGTTCGGGCGGGATGCCGTAGACCTCCTCGGCGAAGGCACGCATGAACGCCACTTCGCCGCCGGAAACGATGTAGGTCCTGAAGCCGTTGGCGCGCAGATAATCCAGCAACTCCAGCATCGGCTGGAACACCATCTCGGTGTAAGGCTTGTGGCTGCGCGGATGGCGGGCGCTGGCCAGCCAGCTGCGGGCGTTGGCGATGAACTCGTCGGTGCTCACGCCCGCATGGGTGGCGGCGACTATCTCCAGGATGCCCTGCATGCCGCTGTCGGCCAGGGCCTTGTGGTCGCCTTCGAGCACCGCCTTGAACGGCTGCTTCTCTTTCCATTCCGGGTGCTGCGGCGCCTGCCGTTTCACTTCGTCCAGGGCGAAGAGCACCTGGAAGTACATCGGCTGCTCGCTCCACAGGGTGCCATCGTTGTCGAACACGGCGATGCGCTCGGCCGGCGGCACGAAGTCCTTGCCGCCCTGCTGGGTCACCGCCTCGACGAAGGCGACGATGGCCTGCCGCGAGGGGCCGTCGTTCCATGAGGGCAATGCGTCTGCCGCGCGGACCAGGAACGGCATGCCCAGGAGCAGCAGGAGCAGCCAGCGGGCCATCGGTGGAGCGAGTTTCGAATGCATGTCACATCCCTGGATCACGGATTCAAGGGTTTGAGAGCGTGGGCCGGCAAGTCCGTCGGCTTGCCCTGGCCCAGTTCCCGGCGGATATCCGGCAAAGCCTGGATCAGTGGTTGCGGCCCCGCGCCGGGCTGCGCGCCCGGACGCCCGTAGCGGGCCCTTAGGAACGCTAGCAAAGGATTGACGGCTTTGATGGTGCGATTGGGAATTGCAGCACTCATTTCACGACAACCGTTCGTCCGACGAAGCCAGAGATAAAGCGCCCCCACTTGCGGCGGCTCGCCTTCGAGTTGCTGGCGGACCTGTCGCCAGGCATAGGCTGGCGAGTCCCGCCAGGCCTGACGGCGGCGCTCGATAGCAGCCCGGGCAGCCACGCGCAGCGGCCCGCCCCAGGCGCGTACGGCGTAGGCAACGGTTGCGAGCAGCGCCAACCCGGCGGCCAGCGCCAGCCAGTGACTGGCGATGCGCACCTGCGCCCGGCGGCCCAGTTCACGCAGATCGTCACTGATCGAGAATGGCGCCTGGTAGACAGCCGCACCGCTGGCCGACAGTTTCAATGCGGGAAGCGAGACCGATTGCTCCTCGCCAGTGTCCGCCGCCCACCAGTGCAACTCGATGGCCGGCAGCAGGAAGTCACCCGGCCGGCTGACCACATAGGTCGCCGCGTCCATGCGCTCGCCACCCAGCACATCGCCACGGCCGTCGCTGAGGGGCTGCACGGTTGGCGATTGCAGGTAGCGACGCAGCCCTTCCGGTTCGGCGAAATCCGCTGCGGGAATCAGCATGGCCTGGGCGCCCTCGGCGCGGACATGCACCTTGCGCGTCACGCTGTCGCCCACCCGCAGCGGCTCATGGGACTTCGTGAGTTCCTGGCTGATGGTCACCCGGCGCGCCACCAGGCGCTGCGCCGATTCGCTACCTGCGCCGGCGGGTTGGCGTGCCGTGAAGTGCAGCGCTTCGCTGTGCACCTGGATCGCACCACTGCCCTGCCCCGGCTGGACCTGAATGTCCAGCGGCGGGATGTCGAAGCCACGTGCCGTTTGCGGGGTGATCTGGTAGTGGAAGCGCAGGCCGAAGAAGGTCTTGCCATCGATCTTCTCGGTGAGGTGCGTGGCCTCGCTGGCCGGTTCGGAGACCAGTGCGCCGGCCAGTTTCAGCGGCGGCAGTTGCGGCGGCTGGCTGAACCAGGTGTCCACCAGCAGATCGACCTGCAGGCTGAGCGTGCCGCCGACCATCGCCGAATCCCCCGGCAACAACTGGGTGCGGACCCTCACCTCGGGCTCGGCGGCCAGCCCGAGCAGCGGCAGGCACAAGAGCAGAGCGGCGAGCACGTGCTTCATGATCCCGCCCCTTTTGCCGCGTCCTGCAGCATGAACTTGCGGCGCAGGAACTGCGCCGGCGACGTGCTCAGGTTGTTCAGCCATTGCTCGTCCGACTCGGCCGCGCCTTTCTTGAGCACCACGTTCTTGCCCTTGTCGGCCGTATTGTCGAAGACTTCCTGATCGGGCTTCTCGCCCGGCGGGCCGGCCTCCTGCTGGTCCTCGCGATCCTTCTCCAGCGCCTGGGCCAGCGCCAGGTTGGCCGTGGCCTGCGGGAAGTCGGCCTGGCGCTTCAGCGCCTGGCGATAGGCGCCGATGGCCTGGTCGAACTTCGACAGGCGCACGTAGGTGTTGCCCAGATAGAAGTAGGCCTGCGCCGTATCCAGCCGGGCGAAGCTGGCCAGGGCCAGCGGGTAGTCCGCCGCGTGATAGGCAGCCACCCCCTTCCAGAACGGATCGCGGAACTGCGCGGCCGCCTGCGGATAGTGCCCGTGCTCGAATGCCCAGCGCCCCTGCTGATCCGCGGTGAAGAAGGCATCGGCGAGCACTCCCGCGCGCGCCGGCTCAGGCAGGCCGCCCAGGCTGGCGGCGAGCAGCAGCGCGCTCAGCCAGTGCACCTTCCAGCCTTTGCGCACGCTCAGCAGCACGAGCAGCAGCAGGGGCCAGCAGAGCCAGTAGCCAGCATCCTTCCAGTGCAGTTGCTGATCATCGCCCTGGGCGGCCTGGAAGTGCTGCTGGGCGTGCAACTCGATCCAGTCCAGGTCATCGTCGTTGAGGGTCAGGCTGCCCAGGGGCGCATCGGCGGCGTCCGCCAGGCCCTTGAGGCCTTCCGCATCGAAGGTAGCGAGCAAGGGGCGCCCCTCGGAGTCCCGCTGCCCACCGGCGAGCAGGCCGCCGTCCTGGCTGCCGACCGCCAGCACCAGCACCTGCAGGTCGCTGCCACGCAGCGCCTTGTCGATGGCATCGAACTGCCCCTTGTCGGCGCCATCGGTGAGCAATACCAGTGTGCCCGGCGAATGCTCGGCGGCCAGCAGCTGCACGGCTTTCTCGATGGCACCCAGCGCATCCTTGCCTTCGCTCTGGATCAGGCCGGGCGAAAGCGCCTGCAGGAAGCTGTCGAGCAGCGCCGCGTCCTGGGTTGCGGGCAGCACCAGGTGCGCGCTGCCGGCGTAGGCGATCAGTGCCGCGGAACTGCCCGGCCGGCGAGCGATGAGGTCGTGCAACTTGTGCTTGGCCGCCTCGATGCGTGAAGGCGGGACATCATTGGCGGCCATCGAGGGCGACAGGTCCAGCGCCAGGATCAGCGGCGCGCGGTTCTCCATGAAGGCCGGGCGATCCTGCTCCCAGGTCGGACCGGAAGCGGCCACGCCGCCAACCACCAGCAGCGCACCCAGCAGCTGCACCGGTCGCACGCGGTGCTGGTCGACCGGCGTGATCACCAGGTGCTGCAGCAGGTGGGGCGCGATGATCCCGTCGAGGCGACGCGCCAGGTCGTGGCGGCGACTCCAGAGCAGCGGCAGCAGGATGCCCGGCAGCAGAAGCAACAGCCATACCGGGCGGAGGAAATGGAAGGCGCTGAGATCGATATCCATCAGCCCTCCGTTTCCTGGCCGACCTGCGCCGCACGCGGAACGGCCAGCCGCCCGGCAATGGCCGCCAGCACATGCGCCACCAGCAGCAACAGCAAGGCAGCGCCCAGCGGCAGCCAGAACAGGTCGCGCTTGGGTTGGTGGCTGAGGGTTTTCACCTGGTGCGGGGTGATCTGGTCCAGCGTCGCGTAGACCTCCTGCAACGCCTCGCGGTCGCCCGCGCGGAAGAACCGTCCGCCGGTGGTATGGGCGATATCGCGCAGGGTCTGCAGGTCCACCTTCGACTCGCCGCTGGCCTCGGGGTCGCCGATGCCGATGGTGTGCACCACCACACCGCGCTCATGGGCCATGGCCGCGGCGTGGCTCGGCGTGATGGCACTGCCGGTGTCGTTGCCGTCGGTGAGCAGGATCAGCACCTTCTGCTGCTCCGGCGCCTTTTCCAGCAGCTTCAGGGTCAGCCCGATGGCATCGCCCAGGGCGGTGTTGGGCCCGGCCATGCCGATGCCCACTTCGTCCAGCAGCATCAGCAGGCTGGCGTGGTCCTGGGTCGGCGGCGATTGCGCGAAGGCGCCGGTGCCGAAGACGATCAAGCCGATGCGGTCATCCTTGCGCTGGCCGATGAAGTCGCGCACCACGCCCTTGACGATGCTCAGACGATCCACGCGATTGCCTGCGGCATCCCGGTAGTCGCTGGTTTCCATGGATTGCGAGATGTCGATGGCCAGCATCAGGTCGCGGATCGGCTGCACGCGCTGGATGGGCTTCTCCACCAGCACCGGGCGCGCACAGGCGAGCAGCACCAGTGCCCAGACCAGCAGGTTGAGCGGCAACTGCCAGCGCCCGCCAGCGGTGCCGCCACGGCTTGGCTCCTGGCCCGCGGCGTGGCTCATGGCGGCGAAGAACGGCACCCGCAGGGCGCTGCGCGACTCGCGGTAGGCCGGCAGGTAGCGCCAGGCGAGCCAGGGCAAGGGCAGCAGGAGCAGCAACCAGGGGTACTCAAGCTGCCACATGGTGCACCTCGACCCATTGCCGGCAGGCCGACAGCAGCGCCTGTACCTCCTGCTCGTCCATATTCGCGACCCTGGAGTCAGGTGCGTACGCCAGCAGCGTCAGTTGCCGCTGCAGATCGGCCGGCAGCGCCGCCGGGGTGCGTGCCTGCAAAAAGGCCTGCCAGTCAGCACCGCCCAGGGGCGCCGAAGCAGCACCATCGGGCATCGACAGCGCGACACGCTTGACCAGAATCGGCAACTGGCGCAGCGCGGCCAATCGATGGGAAGGCTCTCTGATGGCCGCACCGAGTTCATCGAGCAAGGCCAGCGCCTCGCGCCGGTAGCGATCACGCTGCCATTTCCGGTAGCGCCAGAAGCCCCATGTCGCCAGGAGCAGCAGCAACACGATGGCGAGCCAGACCCAGGCCCAGGTCTGCGGCCAGTAGCTGACCAGCGGAGCCGGCGGCGCCAGTTCCTGGAGTTGATCGATGCTGGGAATGCTCATCGCGCCAGGCGCCCGAGTTCGCCGCGCAGCTGCTCCAGGGCGTCGCGGCCGCTGCTGAACATCATCAGCGGCACCTGGCTGCGGCGCAGCAGCGTCGCGACATCCTTGAGCCGCCCGGAAAGAAACTCACCCAGCGGCCGGTGGACCTGGCGCCGGCCCACTTCCAGCTCGACCTGCAGCTCGCCCTGGGTGACCGTCACCCGTCCCTTGTCGGGCAGCTGCAGGGCGATGGGGTCGAAGACCTGAAGGGCCAGCACGTCGTTGTGCGCACTCAGCTGTCGCAGCAGTTGCAACGTCTGCTCGGTGACGCCGGCGAAGTCGCTGATGATCACCACCAGGCTGTCGTGTCCGGCCACGCCCAGGCACTGGCGCAGCACACGGTCCAGCTGCCCCGGCGAGTCCTCGTCGCTGTGCGTGGCGTGCAGCGCGTGGTTGTAGCGGACGATGGCCGCGCACAGCGCCTCTACCCGCGCCCGGCTGCGCAGGGGGCGGATGTACTCGATGTGTCGGTCGCCGAACACCAGGCCGCCGACCCGGTCACCGGCCTGCAGCGACATCCAGCCGCCGAGCGCTGCAAGCTCTGCGGCGAGCACCGACTTGAAGCTGCGCCGGGAGCCGAAGTACATGCTCATGCGCTGGTCCACCAGCAGCAGGGTCGGCCGGTCGCGCTCCTCGGTGTAACTGCGCACGAAGGGCTTGCCGTAGCGCAGCGAGGCGCGCCAGTCGAGGTGGCGCAGGTCATCGCCGGGGTTGTACTGGCGCAGTTCGTCGAAGCTCAGGCCGCGCCCGCGCAGGCGCGCGGCGTGGCTGCCGGAGAGCACGCTGGAAAGCGGTTGCCGCGACACAAAGCTCAGCCCGCGCACGCGGTGCTCCAGCAGCATCAGCTGCGGCAGCGACGCATAGACAAAACCATCGGCAACCGGCTGCGATTCGGCCATGGAAACCCTCCTCAGGCCGGGATCGCCACTTTGTCCAGCAGACGGTCGATCACCTGATCGGCCGCCACGCCATCGGCAACGGCGTCATAGGACAGCAGCAGCCGATGGCGCAGCACGGGGTGTACCACGGCACGTACATCGTCGGGCGTCACGTAGTCGTTACCCGCCATCCAGGCGTGGGCGCGGGAAACCCGGTCCAGGCTGATGCCGCCGCGCGGGCTGGCGCCCACCTTCAGCCAACGGGCCAGGTCGGCGTCGTAGTCGGCCGGACGGCGCGTGGCGTTGATCAGGTCGATGAGGTAGCGGTCGATGGCCTCGGAAACATGCACGTCGCCGACTTCCTTGCGGGCCTCGAACACGGCCTCCTGCGCGAGCGGCGTGATCGCCTCGGGCGGCGTGCCGGACTGCTGGCTGCGCTCCTCGGCGCGCACCAGCTGCAGCACGCGGGATTCGTCCTCGCCCCGTGGGTAGTCGATCAGCAGCTTCATCAGGAAGCGGTCCATCTGCGCCTCGGGCAGCGGATAGGTGCCTTCCTGCTCGATCGGGTTCTGCGTGGCGAGCACCATGAACAGCCCGGGCATGCGGTGGGTCTGCCCGGCCACGGTGATCTGCCGCTCTTCCATGGCTTCGAGCAGTGCCGCCTGGACCTTGGCCGGGGCGCGGTTGATCTCGTCGGCGAGGATTACGTTGCCGAACAGTGGCCCGGGCTGGAATTTCAGCTGGTTGCCCTGCTCGGTCTGCTGAAGGATTTCCGCACCGGTGATGTCCGAGGGCAACAGGTCGGGGGTGAACTGGACCCGGCTCATCCGCGCATCGAGGTGCTGCGACAGGGTCTTTACGGTACGGGTCTTGGCCAGGCCCGGGAGACTTTCCAGAAGGACATGACCATTGGCCAGAAGGCCCAGCAGGATGTGCCGGACGGTTTCTTCCTGGCCCAGCACCTGCGCCGAAACGGCGGCCTCCAGGGCTGCAATCTGTTCACGCGTGGACACGGGTTTGTTCCTTGTTCCGTCGATTCGGATTCCCTGCCGATGGCGTGCTGGAGCTGCGCTCCAGACACACTGCCGTGCCACCGCCTGCCCGTTACTCTAGCAACTGCTTTCCGCCGCGCCATGCTGGCACCTGTCGTGAAATGAGCAAGCCAGCACAAAGGCCGCCTGGACTGCGCTCGTAGAAGCAGGGACCGTGTCCGCGCCGGGCCAGTTGGCCCAGTACCGTTTACTCGGCCTCGCGCCACCGACGGCGGGCGTGCTGGTAGGCGTCCTGGTCACCGTAGCCCAGGCGTGTAGCGATCTCGCCGGCAGTCAGCCCCTGCAACTCGAAGTGCTGCTCCAGCTCGCCACGAACCAGGTCCAGCAACTGGCGGAAGCTCAGCCCCTGCTCTTCCAGGCGTCGGCGCAAGGTCCGCGCGCTCTGGTGCAGGGCCACAGCCTGCTCCTCCAGGCCGGGCACCCGCCCTTCAGCGAGGGCCCGGCGCATGTTCCGCGCCAGCTTCCCGGCCCAGCCACTGAGCTGCCGCTGGCGGCCCAGGCGACGCTCCAGCTCCTGGCAGATGATCTCCAGCATGCCGGCGTGGCGGCTTGCCAGCGCTCTGGTCAGGTCCTCTTTCGCGTAGTACAGGCGATTGCCGCGACCGGAAAACGTCACCGGCACGCCGAACGCCTCAGCGTACCGGGCGTGATAGGCCGGGCGCGGGTGGCTGAACTCCACGCGCAAAGGTGTGATCGGGCAGCCGCTGGCCTCACGCATCACGGTGAGGCTCATGACGAAGTAGTGCTCGACGGTGAAACGCGCGAGATCGGCCGGGGCATCGATCATCACTTCCACCCCGGCGCCATTCTCGTCCTCGACGTAGTCAATGGTGTCCATGTCCGACGCCAGTCGCCCGTATCGCGCCCAGAGCTGCAGCGCCTCGCCGATGCTGGCGCAGTAGCCGGCGGAGATCGCCAGGATGTGGCGGTCCTGTGCCGTGAACTGGCCGAACAGGTGCAGACCGATGGCGGGGTCGTGCTGCTGGGCCTCGGCCAGCAGCTCCTCCAGGGCGACCATGCTGTAGTCGCCCTCGCGATGCCGGCGCATGCCCAGCAGGTAACGCTCCAGCACCAGCCCCAGTGAACCACGGTGGTAACGCTGCGGATTGGCCACTTCTCGGGGATTTCTGTCCATTTCACGCCTGACGTGGGCCGAGCCCTTGTTTTCTTATTGTGCTTGCCGCGCCCCGAAGGGCAACCAAGAAGCCAACAAGAAGAGAGTGCCATGAACTCTGAACTGCTCGCCAATAATCCGACCCCCGTGGTGGTCGCGATCTTCATTGCCTTCATACTGCTGGAAATGGCCTGCGCGTGTTTCCGCCAGCCCGCTTCCCGGCGCCGCGACGCCCTGGTGGAAATCTTCGGCTCGGGCATCCTGCTGCTGGTCACCTTCCCGCTGATCCTGTTCACCACCAACCACCTGCTGGGCCACTTCGCCCCGCAATTGCAGGGTCGCCTGGCCGACCTGCCGTGGTACGCCGCCCTCGGCCTGTTCCTGGTGCTCGACGACATGACGCAGTACTGGTGGCACCGCCTGACCCACCGCGTTCCCTTCCTCTATGCCCTGCACCGCGCCCACCATTCGGCGCCGTATATGAGCATCCGCATCGTCTATCGCAACAACAGCTTCTACTACCTGCTGATGCCGGGCATCTGGCTGACCAGCGCACTGGTCTACCTGGGGCTGGCCAACTTCTACTACGGCTACCTGATCGTGAAGATGCTGGTGATCTTCGGCGCACACAGCAGCGTCGCCTGGGACGACAAGCTCTACAACATCCGCGTGCTGCGCCCGCTGATGTGGCTGCTGGAGCGGACCATCTCGACGCCTGCCACCCACTCCGCGCACCACGGCCTGAACGCCGAGGACGGCGTGACGAACTACAAGGGCAACTTCGGCAACCTGCTGTTCTTCTGGGACGTGCTGTTCGGCACCGCGAAGATCACCCGCCGCCGCCCTCCGGCCTATGGCATCGAGGACATGCATCCGGTGAGCTGGCAGCAGGAAGTGTTCTGGCCGCTGGTGCGTGATGCACAACCACAGACACAGTCCCAGGATGCAACGGAGATCGCCCGATGAACCTGAACGTCACCCTGATCGCCGGCTCCAGCCAGCAATCGAGCCAGTCCGCCAAGGTCGCCCGCTATCTGGCCGAGCGCCTGCAGGCGCTGGAAATCTGCAGCAGCGCCAGCGTCGTCGACCTCGGCCGCACCCCGCTGCCACTCTGGCCAGCGCCGATCGAAGACCACGCCTGGGTAGAGCAGACCGGGCAACTGCAGCGTGCCGACGCCCTGGTGGTGATCTCGCCCGAGTGGCACGGCATGGCCTGCCCGGCGCTGAAGAACCTGTTCCTCTACGCCGGCTATGCCGAGCTGGCGCACAAGCCGGCGCTGCTGGTGGGCGTGTCGGCGGGCCTGGGCGGCTCCTACCCGCTCTCCGAACTGCGCGCCTCCAGCTACAAGAACTCGCGCATCTGCTACCTGCCCGAGCAGTTGGTCATCCGCCAGGTCGACCAGGTGTTGAACACCGTCGAACCCGCCGGGGAAGACGACCTGCGCATCCGCCGCCGGTCCGACTGGGCCCTGCGCGTGCTCAGCGAATACGCCCACAGCATGAAGGGCCTGAAGGAGCGCATCCAGCTCGAGCACCGCGACTTCCACAACGGTATGTAGCGGCCACGGAGAGAGTCTCCGCGCTGGTGCGCTAGCTGACTGTCGCAAAGCTCTGCAAATCAGCCAGCAGCATCAGACGCTCGGAGAGGCCGCAGCACCGGGTGCTCGGCGGCCCGGTCGACGAGTTCCGCGCAGATCAGGCAGGCGACATCAGGTCACTGAAGACCTGCAGATGGTGGTCATCGTCACCCAGCTGGCGGGCCACCATCAGCAGGTGCTTGGCATGGTGCGAGAGCTGGTATTCCCAGGCCAGGCCGATGCCGCCGTGGAGCTGCACACTCTCGTCGGCGATCATGCGGGCTGCGCGGCTGACGATGTACTTGGCCGCTGCCAGGGCACGGCTGCGCTCGATGCTACCGGGTTCATCGGCCAGGCACGCGGCGAGCAGCGCCATGGAGCTGGCCTGGTCCAGTTCGATACGCAGGTCGACCATGCGGTGCTGCAGGGCTTGGAACTTGCCGATGACGTTGCCGAACTGCTGTCGCGTCTTCAGGTAGTCGAGGGTCAGCACACAGGCCGCCTCCATGCTGCCGACTGCCTCGGCGCACTGCGCGGCGATCGCCCGTCCCTGCTGGTAGCGCAGCGCGGCCAGCGCGCCGCCTTCCGCGCCCAGCAGGGCGGCGGTGGGCACGACCACCTGGTCCAGGTACAGCTCGCAGGCCATGCGCTCGTCCAGCGTGGGATAGTCCCGGCAGCACACGCCGGGGCTTTCGGGGTCGACCAGGAACAGGCTGATCCCCGCCTCGTCCAGCGGCTCACCCGCGGTGCGTGCCGATACCAGGATCAGCCCGGCGCTCTGTCCGCCGAAGACCACTCGCTTGCGTCCGCCCAGCCCTCTCCAGGGTGGGCGGACATATACCGACAAAGGTTAATAGAGCAGTCTTTCAGATACGGTCTATCGTCTTCGTGGCTCCTTCCAACCGTGACCACAGAGACCTATAGATGGCGCATCCATCCCGTACACAGACACTCACCAGTCGCTTCGATTTTACCACCACGCTGGCGCGCCTCCACGAGGCACTGGACTCGCACGGGGTGACCGTGTTTGCGGATATCGATCAAAGAGCGGCTGCTCTGCAGGCCGGGACCTCGCTGCGCCCGACGCAACTGATTCTGTTCGGCAATCCCAAAGGCGGCACTCCGGCCATGCAGGCCAACGCCCATGCGGCGGTGGAGTTGCCACTGCGCGCGGTGGTCTGGGAAGACGAGCAGGGTGCGGCGCATATCGATTACCAGGATGCCGCCAGCGTCCTTGCTACGGAGTACGGTTTGCCGCCGGAAATCGCAGCACCGCTGGCTGTGGTGGGGCCGCTGTTGCGCGGCGTGGCTGGCTTGGACTGACGCAGACCGGTCTGTTCCGACAGCGCAGTTCTTGTCCGGCCTGAGTACCTGCGACAGGTTCGCGATGGCTGCAAACGAGGAGACAATTCCATGACTGTTCGCCCGTGGGACGTTTCTGCTCCCGCCCCCGATGTCGTCTTCGCTCTGGCAGAGCAGCCTGCTTTCCGTCCGGGCGAGCGGGTACGCGTCGCCACTCGCTCGCCGGTGGGGCATTACCGAGTACCGATCTATATCCGCGGCAAGGTGGGCACGGTCGAGGCCGTTGTCGAACCGTCTGCTGTAGACAACGAGCAGGAAGGCTTTGGCCGTAACGCGGGTGCAAAGCGTCACTACTACCGTATGGCATTCCCCATGACCGAGATCTGGCCGCAGTACGCGGGCTCGGCCCAGGATGGGCTGAGGATCGAGGTCTTCGAAACCTGGCTGGAGAGAGTCGATCAATGAGCGAAAAGGGACACGAGCACGATCATGACCATGACCATGACCATACCCACGACGAAATTGCAGAGTCCGGCGGGCCGGGTTACTACGAGATCATGGAGACGGCCGTCCGCGAATTGCTGGTGGCCAAGGGGCTCATAGGCGCCGACGAGATTCGCCGGCAGATCGAAGTGCTGGATTCGCGGACGCCCGCACTGGGGTCCAGAGTCGTTGCTCGGGCATGGACCGACCCGGCATTCAAGGCGCGCCTGCTTGCCAACGGTCGTTCGGCCTGTGAAGAGCTGGGCATCAGCTTCTATGACGATACGCAGCTGATAGCCCTGGAGAACACCGAGAAGGTCCACAACCTTATCGTCTGCACGCTCTGTTCCTGCTACCCGAGACCGCTCCTGGGGCTTCCGCCGGACTGGTACAAGCTCAAGCCTTACCGGGCGCGTGCGGTCAGCGAGCCGCGTGCGGTGCTGGCCGAGTTCGGCACACAGATCCCCGATGATGTGGAGATCCGTGTCAGCGACTCCACGGCGATGGTGCGCTTCCTGGTGGTGCCGAAACGCCCCGAGGGAACCGACGGTTACAACGAGGAACAACTGGCCGCTCTGGTGACCCGTGACTCGATGATCGGTGTCATTCCCGCCACCGCCCCGGACGCAAGGAGCGCCCCATGACTCAGAGTGAACAACTGGTCCGCCGCCTTCCCAACGATATCGGCGGCGACGAGGCCGGCCCGATCGACCGGACCGAACATGTGCTGGAGCCCTGGGAAAAGCGCTGCCATGCCCTGGCGGATGTCCTCGACTTCCACAAGATCATCAATACCGAGGAAAAACGCCGCGGCGTCGAAGCACTGGGTGCGCAGATGATCTCGGCGCTGAGCTACTACGAGCGGTGGATCGTGGCGTTCGCCAACCTCTGCTTCGAGAAGCAGATTCTCACTCCCGAGGAATTGGCGAGAAAGATGGACGAAATACAGCGGCGCCATGCCGCCACGGAGGCGGGCTAAGGTCCCGCGGTTTTCACGACCGTTCGTCCGGCAGGTTGAAAGGCATTTGATGCGCATTGACCTTGACATGATGTCAAGGTTGAAAGTGGCTCCATCCACCAAGCAACAGGAGTCGCGAGAGATGATCAGCATTGAAGTCAAAGACATGACCTGCGGCCACTGCGAAGCCACTCTGCGCAAGGTCATTGCGGCAGTGGACGCCAGTGCCGCTGTGAAGGTCGACCTGTCGGCGCGTCGGCTGCAGATCGAGTCCGACGAGGACCCGGTGCAGTTTCTCGACGCCGTGCGCGCCGCCGGGTACAGCCCGGCAGCAGTGGGGACGGTGACCGCCAACGCCGGTGAAGCCAAGGAAAAGCGCGGCTGCTGCTGCCGGTAACTGCAACAAGGCGTCGACTCGCCGTCGGCGCCCGACTTCCCCGGAAGGTGGACATGGATAAGCCACACAGAAAGCGTTCGGATGAACGCGCACAGACCCCATACACAGCCCCTGCCCCCGCACGGGGGCCGGATGCCGCGACCAACCATCACTTTCGCTCATCGCCGGCAGCTCCCTGCTGCGCGACGACTATCGCCGCGCCATGGCGCTGGGATGAGCAGACGGGCTGAGCCCGCCAGGTGATGCCCCATGACAGATGACCACGCTGGCTCGCTCGAGAGCCTGGCGCGGACGAGTACGCTTTTTCAACGAGGAGATCGACATGCAAAGCATCAAGAACAAGCTTCTGGCCGCCGTGCAGATCGGCCTGCTGGCCTTTGCAGGCAGCGCCTTTGCCGCCGACAAGGTCTATACCGCCAACGAGGGCGCGGCGGTGGTCGACGTGCTCGACGCCGCTTCCCTGAAACCCCTGTCCAGCATCCATGTCGGCATAAAGCCGCACAACGTGCAGGTATCGCCCGACGGCAAGTTCGTCTGGGTGACCAACATGGGAGAGCCCGGCAAGATGGCCGCTGACGGAGCGAAGCAGGAGAGCGAGGGTGGGCACCATGACAAGCCCGGTGCAGTCTGGGTCATCGATGCCGGCACCGAGGCGGTGGTCGCCGAAGTGCCAGTGGGCAAGCACCCCGCGCATGTGGTGGTGTCCCCCGACGGCAGCCTGGCTTACGTCAGCAACAGCGCCGACAACACCATCAGCGTGATCGATGCCGCGACCCGCAGCCCGCTGGCGACCATCCCGGTCGGCAAGTTCCCCCATGGCTTGCGCATCAGTCCGGATGGCAAGGAGATCTATATCGCAGACATGAAGGGCGGCACCGTATCGGTCGTCGACACCGCCAGCCGCAAAGAAGTGGCGCAGATCCCTGTCGGCAAGATGCCCGCACAGGTCGGCTTCACCCCGGACGGTCGCCTGGTTGCCGTTTCCCTGGCCGGTGAAAACGCAGTCGCCGTGATCGACACCGCCACACGCAAGGTGGCGCACAAGGTGAGCGTCGGCAACATGCCCATTCAGCTGTTCGTCACCCCGGACTCGCGCACCCTGGTGGTCGCCAATCAGGGCTCACATGAAAAGCCCGGCAACTCGGTCAGCGTGGTCGACCTGGAAAGCTTCAAGGTCGCCAGTACCGTGGAAACCGGAGCTGGTGCCCATGGTGTGGTGATCGACCGTGAAGGACGTTATGCCTACGTCACCAACTCCTTCGCCGACTCCGTATCGAAGGTGGACATCAAGGAAGGCAAGGTGGTCAAGACTGTGCCGGTGTCGAAGAACCCCAATGGCATCAACATGACGCCGTAACGCAACGCCGATCTGCCTATGCCACTGGCCAGCGCCCGATGCACCACATCGGGCGCTTTGTTTCTTGCAGTGATGAGGGGCGGTTGGGGATTCAAGGCCCAGGTTGGTGTATCAATCGCCTGCAGGCCTTGCCATTACGGCATTTCAGCCTGACGACAAACAACAACCAACTCAGGAAGCACTCGAAAATTGTGGGAAACCGGGGCTCAGAATCACCCGGAGCGCGTTCAGATCTTCTAAGGGCCTTGCTTTCTGCTGGTGACAGCAACCGACTCAAACCGGACGGCCAATCGCTGTCAGTGAAGACAATCGGCCGCCTACCTAGACGGAATGTTCGTCACGCAGCTGATCCCGCCGAAAGAGATTTACGGTTGTGCAGTGTCCTGCCGGGTCACGTGGGTTGTTTGCCCAAAGGCCCTATACGTACTACGGTCAATCGCATTGACAGGGATGGTCGCGCTTTCATACCGAGCTGCTTGGATTCTGCGTTCCATTCCGCCGCCCTTTGGCCGTTGGACCCAGCATGGAGCGCTTATGAAACCCCCAGGCCTGGCAAGCGCAGTAAAGGAAGACCTACCCAGCCAGCACGTCCCGCTGTCCCTTCCGTGTCTGCGCCGAGGCGAGACAGCCCCCAGCAGGCACCGGCCCGGTATCTCCGAGCTGATCCGCCCGACCTCCGTAACGCTGGCCATATTGGCATGTCTCGATGCTTCACCGGCGAGCGCGGTGTTGATTCCCGAAGACACTTACACAACGCCATTCCAGGTTCTCGCCGGCGAAGAAAAGACTTTCGTCGGCGGCACAGTTATAAGCCCCCTCCCTCCTTTCCCACCCCAGTTGGGCGGGAGCGGTGTGCGGGTTCTCGGCGGTACCGCAATTTTTGACCCCCATCTCGGGGACGGCACGCCGATCCATATCAACGTCAGTGGGAATGCGATTGACGGGTTGTACCTCAATGGCGGCAGCATCGTTGTGAATCCCGGCGGAACCTATGTCTATGCAACCGGCGGCAGCGTGCGGGGAATTTATAACGTTATCAGCACGGCTGTGCCCTCGCAGTTCGACGGAGCCGAAGTCTACGTCACCACGGACTACGTCGGCTCCGATGCGCTGCGCACCTACGGAGCGATGGCCACGACGGTCTTGCGGGACTCCACCCTGACAACGCTGCGGGACACCTCTATAGGAGCCCAAGTCTGGCGAGGTGCCAAAGCCGACTTGCGTAATACCGCCATCTCGACCCAGGGTTTCAGGGCATATGGCGTGCAGGTTTTCGAAAGTAGCAGTGAGGTCCAGGCCACGGACGGATCTATCACGACGCAAGGCTCCGAGGCTCACGCCGTTCTCATTCAATCAAGTGGAAAATTCTCCGGCTCGGGCACCTCCGTGCACGCGCAGGGCATGGGAGCCGTTGGCGTCTATGTAAACAGCAATGGCGTCTTTGCAGCGGACGGTATGAACATACAGTCCGATCACAGCTATGGCGTTTACGCCACTGGCGCGGGCCAATTATCCTTGGGGAATACCGAGATCACCGTCGTAGACCCCGGGACCTTCGGCATCTTCATCAATGGCTCGGCACCGGCGACCGTTACCGGAGGTGTCATCCGGACGCAGGCTGATCGGTCCGTGGCGGTACGCAACCAGTCGGGCTCGATCATGGACATCGATGGAACCCAGGTGCAGACCGTGGGCCAGGCTTCACACGGTGTGCATGTGGAGGGATGGGGGACGGTCAACCTGGGGCGTGATGGCTCGACCCGCACAGTCGTCACCACACAAGGCGAAGCCGCCGACGCGGTACGCGTCTCGCCCAACGCCACGGGTTTCAGTGCCACGGGCGCGCAGTTGCGGACAACTGGCGCCAATGCCCAGGGCCTGCATCTGACCGGCACCACGGGGACAGCAGCGAAGGTCTTCGAGCTGACGGACACGGAGATCTCTTCCGCGCTGGCCGACGGTATTCACCTTACTACCGGGCCTGCCACGATCGATCTGAGCAACTCGTCCGTGTCGGGCGGCAATGCTGCCATCAATATCGGCGCGGATTCCGCTGCAACGGCGGACATCAACGCGAGCGGTACGCGGATAGAGGGGCGCATTCTCACCCAGGCAGGCAGTACTTCGAATCTGACCATGGCGGCTGACAGCCTGTGGCTCATGACGGGCGACTCCAATGTGACGAACCTGGTCAACGATCCCAGCCTGATCGACTTTTCCGCTCCGGTGGGAGGTGTGTTCAAGACGCTGACCGTCAATACCTACAGTGGCGACGGCACGATTGCGCTCAACACAGTCCTGGGCGGCGATGATTCGCCTTCAGACAAACTGGTGATCGATGGCGGTAGTGCCACCGCCCTGCCGACTGGCAATACCGCCGTGCTGATCCGCAACGCACGGGATGCCGGCGGCGTAGTGGGACAAGGCGCGCTGACCACCGGCAACGGTATCCTGGTGGTGGATACCCTGAATGGCGCTACGACTTCCCTCGATGCCTTTCGCCTGGCTGGCCGCGTTGTCGCTGGCCCCTACGAGTACACGCTGCGCCGCTCGCGCATCGACGGCAGCAACGATGAGGCCTGGTACCTGCGCTCCACCGCCATCGCGCCTGATCCCGACCCGGATCCAGATCCAGATCCAGATCCGGGCCCCGATCCAGACCCAGACCCTGGTCCAGATCCGGATCCCGGCCCCGATCCTGCCCCGGATCCCACCCCAGAGCCATCGCCGCAACCGAATTTCCGTCCCGAGGTGTCGCTCTACGGCGCGCTCCCCGCACTGGCGCTGGTCTATAACCGAACCCTGGTCGACACCCTCCACGAGCGCGTGGGCGAGGAGCGACCGACAGGCTGGCAACAGCCACCGGCCCAGGATGAAAGCACCTGGGGCCCCTCCCTGGGCTGGGGGCGCGTCATCTATCGCAGCGGCAAGCAGGACGGTGACCGCAAGGACGCCGTCGGCAAGACCCCGGAGTACAACTACGACCTGACTGCCTTCCAGGTCGGCGCCGACCTGTACCGGAAAGAGCGGGCCGACGGCAGTCGCGATCAGGCCGGTTTCTCGCTGGGCATCGGCAGTATGGACGCCGGCGTCAGCCACTACACCGGAAGCAATGCCGGCGATGACACGCTGCGGGCGTACAGTCTGGGCGGCTACTGGACGCACTTCGGCCGCGAAGGCTGGTACCTGGACGGTGTTCTGCAGGTCAGCCGATACGACATCGAGGCGCGCCCCAACGAGCTGGCCAAGCTGAAGACCAAGGGCTGGGGCTATACCGGGTCGCTGGAAGGTGGCTACCCCTACGAGGCGAGCAAGAACCTGTGGGTCGAGTCCCAGGCGCAGGTGATCTACAGCTACGTCGACCTCGACGACAGCGACGACGTGGGGGCCGACGTGCGCTTCCGCGATGTGGAATCGTTGATCGGCCGACTGGGCGTGCGTCTAGCTAAAGACTGGGAGACAGAGGGCAGCGACAAGACTCGCCGTCGCACTCAAGGGTGGATTCGTCCCAGCGTCTGGCATGAATTCAAGGGCCAGCCGAAGACCGAATTCTCGTCGCAGTCAGGCTACATCCCGTTCGAGGCGGACATCGATGGCACCTGGGGCGAGATCAACCTGGGGGTCGACCATCAGGCCAGCGAGAAGGTGACCTTCACCGTCTCCGCCGGCTACCGCGAGGCCTTCGATGGTGACAGTCATGGCTACGATGCGGCGGTCGGATTCAAGTATCTGTTCTAGAGACGTTGAGCGGGCCGTCAGGCGCAGGTTTGACGGCTAAGGCTCTCCACTCAGCTTGTTCGGTGTCCGCTCCTGGCCGGAAGCTGCCCTCCGCACCGGCCAGCCATCGGGCAGAAGCGGACCATCGCCAACCTGCAGTTTTCAAGCAATCCCACATCCCGTATATTTGATAACGATTGTCGTTTGCAAATTGTTCTTAGGGGATTGCAATGCAGGGGGATTCGTCGCTGCAGGCGGTAGGGATGCTTTACCGCGACCATCATGGCTGGCTGCGTGGCTGGCTGCGCAAGCGTCTCAACGATGCCGCCGATGCCGCCGACCTGGCGCAGGACACCTTCGTTCGCGTGCTGATGGCCCGGAGCGCCGAGGCGATCCGCGAGCCCCGGCACTACCTGCAGACCATCGCCCGGGGCCTGGTCATCGACCTGTACCGCCGCCGTTCGCTGGAGCGCGCCTATCTGGAGGCGCTGGCGCTGCTGCCCGAAGCGGTACAGCCGTCCCTCGAGGAACAGGCGCTGCTGCTCGAGGCGCTGCAGGAAATCGACCGGATGCTCGATGGCCTGGGGCCGAAGGTCCGGCAGGCCTTCATCCTTTCCCAGCTCGAAGGGCTGACCTACAACCAGATCGCCGAGCGACTGGGTATCTCCCTGCGCACGGTGAACAAGTACATGGCCAAGGCCATGGAGCACTGCTGCCTGGCCATGGCGGGAGTCCTGTGAACGACTCCCTGCAACCCAATGAACGGGAAGCCATCAGCGAAGCGGCCCGCTGGTACGCACGCCTGGCCAACGCGACGCCGGGAGACGGCGATCAGCGGGCCTGGCAACGCTGGCTGGCGGCCGACCCGATCAACCAGCGCGCCTGGCAACGCATCGAATCGGTGAACCTGCAGATGGCCCGCGTGCCGGGTCGCCTGGCGGCTGCCACGCTGGCCTCGGCCGGGCAGTCCCGGCGCCAGGTGCTGCGCAGCTTCGTCGTGCTCGCCTCGCTGGGCGGCCTGGCCACCCTGGGTTGGCGCAGTGACGTACGCCAACGCTACACCGCCGGCTACCGGACCGCGGTCGGCGAACGTCGCCACTTCACCCTGGCGGACGGCAGCCGGATGCAACTGGGCACTGACAGCGCTGTGGATGTGCTGTTCGATGCGAACCAGCGCCTGATCGTCCTGCGCGCCGGCGAGGTGCTGATCAGCACCGCAACCGATGCACTCGACAGGCCCTTCCGCGTACGCAGCAACGACGCCACCGTGCGCGCGCTGGGTACTCGTTTCAGCGTGGGCAACTGGGGCAACGGAACCGAGGTGGCAGTGCTGGAGAAAGCCGTCGAAGTCTCGGTGCCCGGCCAGGACAAGCCGTTGCGCCTGGAAGCCGGCCAGCACACGCGGATCGTCTCCGGCGTCATCCAGCCTGTGCAGGCCAACGACGCCTCGGTGGGTGCCTGGGCGCAAGGCAGCCTGATTGCCATCGACCGCCCGCTGGGCGAGTTGCTGGAGGAACTGGGACGCTACCGCCACGGCTGGTTGAGGTGCGACCCGCGCATCAGTGGTCTGCGCATTTCCGGCGCCTTCCCGGTGGATGACACCGACCTCGCGCTCAGGGCCCTGGAGCGCAGCTTCCCTGTCACGGCGGTGTATCGCACGGGGTATTGGGTAACCGTGGTTCCGCGCGGCTGAGCCGGCCTGGAGGCGCAAAAAGATTTTTCCAATCAGCGTGCACTTTCTTCGTCCCTGGTTCGGCTACTCCGGCATCAGTGACCCACTTGGTCACCACCACCGGGGAGAGACCATGCTGTATCCGTTCGTTCGCCACCGGCTTGCCATTCACGTGCAGGCTGCCCTCTTCAGCGTTGCCGTCGTCGGCGTACCCGTCGCTCAGGGCGCAGAGTCCTCAGAGTCCGCAGCATCCAGCGCAGTGCAGAGCATCCGGCAGTACGACATCGCCGCCGGGTCGCTGACCGAGGTGCTCAGCCGCTTCGCCAGCGAAGCCGGGGTCGCGCTCTCATTCGATGCCAGCAAGACCGCGCACCTGCAGTCGGCCGGCCTGCACGGCAGCTATTCGCGGGAGGCCGGGTTCGCCGCCCTCCTCTCCGGCACCGGGCTGCGGGCGGTGGACCAGGGCGGCAGCTATGTGCTGGAGGAAGTTCCGGCGGCGCTGGCGATGAGCGACACGATCATCACCGGCCAGGGCCTGGGGCCGACAACGGAAGACTCCGGTTCCTACACCTCCAACGAAGCCACCATCGGCAAATCCACCCAGCGCCTGAAGGACATCCCGCAGTCGGTCACCGTCATCACCCGCAAGGCGATGGACGACCAGCGCCTCGACACCCTGGACCAGGTGCTGGAGAAAACCACCGGCATCACCACCTACCAGAGCCCGTCCGGCGGCAAGTACATCTACTCGCGCGGCTTCGAGGTGGAAACCATCCAGTACGACGGCGTCCCCCTCGACCGCCGCTACTACGCCATCGGCAGCAGCTTCACCTCCGACACGCTGCTCTACGACCGCGTGGAAGTCCTGCGTGGCGCCAACGGCCTGCTGCAGGGCAGCGGCAACCCCGGCGCGGCGATCAACCTCGTGCGCAAGCGCCCGAAGGCCGAGCCGTCGCTCTCGCTCACCGCCAGCGCCGGCTCCTGGTACACCTACCGGCAGACAATCGATGGCAGCGCCCCGCTCACCGCCGACGGCAGGCTGCGCGGTCGGGTAGTAGCAGGCCATGAGGATCGCGACTACTTCTACGACACCGCGGACAGCCGCAAGAACGTGCTCTACGGCATTCTCGAGTACGACCTGACCGACGATACCCGAGTGGCCGCCGGGGCCAGCGTGGAAGACCTGCACTCGACACCGTCCTTCGGCGGCCTGCCGCGCAACAAGGACGGCAGCGCGGTGCACGCGGGGCGTTCCACCTTTACCGGTGCGGACTGGAACAAATGGAACAACAAGCAGACCACCTACTTCGCCGATGTCACCCATGACTTCAACGATGACTGGCGCCTGAATGCCTCGGGCAGCTACATCCGCGAAACCAACGACATCCTCTACAGCTTCGGCCGTGGCGCGGTAGACCCGGCCACCGGCGACGGCATGCAGTCGCGCGCCTATCTCTATGACTTCGAGAACATCAACAAGGGCGCCGACATCAACCTCGCCGGCAAGTGGCGTGCCTTCGACCTGGAGCACCAGGTGGTGGTCGGCGCCAACGCCAGCGATCTGAAGACCGACGACCTGCAGGGCGGTTTGCTCAACCTGGGGCCGATCAATATCTACGACCCGGTCTCCCCGCGCGAGCCGACCGAGGAAGAGATGCTCAGCACTACCTACGCCGGCACCTCCAAAGGTCACATCCGCCAGAACGGCCTCTACGGCGTGGTTCGCTACAAGCTGGCCGAGCCGCTGACCCTGGTCCTGGGCGGGCGCACCAGCAACTACCAGTACGACTACGAACTTACCCGTTTCACCACCTCCTCCCCCGCCCCGGCGCATTCGAAGGAAACCGGCGAGTTCACTCCCTACGGCGGCCTGATCTACGAGCTGAACAACCAGTGGTCGGTCTACGCCAGCTACACCGACATCTTCAAGCCGCAGACCGAGCTGACCCAGGACAGCGCTCCGCTCAAGCCCATCGAAGGCTCCAACTACGAGCTGGGCCTGAAAGGCGAGCTGATGGACGGGCGGGTGAACACCAGCTTCGCGATCTTCCGCGTGGACCAGGAGAACCGTGCGCAGTACGACTACGCCTCGGAGTGCGGGCAGAACGGCGAAGACAACTGCTACGTGGCCGGCGGCAAGGTTCGCGCCGAGGGCTTCGACGCAGAGATCAGCGGCGAAGTGCTGCGCGACCTGCAGCTGTTCGCCGGCTACACCTACACCTCGACCAAGTTCCTCAACGATCCGGGTGACGGCACCTCGTCCTCCGGCTCCACCTTCAACAGCTACACGCCGCGCCACCTGCTGCGCTTCTGGGCCGACTACAAGCTGCCGGGTGAACTGAACCAGTGGACCGCCGGCGCGGGCGCCAGCATCCAGAGCGAAAACTACAACACCAACTTCGGCGGCACCGGTGGCGTCGGCGATATCAAGCAGTCCGGCTACGCCATCTGGAACGCCCGCCTCGGCTACCAGATCAACAGGAACCTCAGCGTCGCCCTGAACGGCAACAACCTCTTCGACAAGAAGTACTACTCCTCCATCGGCTGGCTGAACGCGAGCAACCAGTATGGTGACCCGCGCAACTACACCGTCACCCTGAAGGCGGACTTCTGAGCGGATGTCGCAGCGGCAGTCCCCCTGACGATGCACGTCAGGGGGACTGCCCCTCCCCTCATGTCTCGCTCACCAGCGCTCGTGACTCATCGCAAAGAGCAACCCACGCCAGGCCGGCGACCCAGATCACGGAAACGGCGTAATTGAGCCGCTGATACAGCCCGAACCCATGCCCGTCGGCGAAGGCCCTCGCCATCATCACCACCGTCGCGACAGCCAGCACCACGCAGAGCCCCGAGAACCCACCGAACCCCGATGACGACAACAGTCGCTTGCCCAGGAACGCCCACAACGCGCTGGCCAGCGTCAGCGAGAGGAACATCACCAGTCCCGCCAGGTTGTGGATCTGCTGGGACGTCGAAGGCTGCGCCGGCGCGCAGCCCTGGTCGCAGGAGAAATAGCCGGTCGCGAAACTGGCCAGGCCGTGCAGTGCTATCAATGCGGCACCGAGCAACGCCAGGCGGGAGCCGGCGAACCTGCGCCCGACACCCACGGCGAAAAGCACGAACAGCACCCCCAGCGGGAAGTTGTTCACCCACGCGGAGTAGCCCTGCGTCGGCGCACCTGCTGCACCCAGCTGACTCATCGCCTGGTCGAGGTGGCTGAAGCCGGGGTAGCCCAGCGAGGTCAGCGCCACCCCCACGAAAAGCCAGCATGGAATCAGCAGCCCCAGGCGCAAAAGGTTCCGGTCAATGTTTGTCACGCGATGGCACTCCCTTGTCATGTTGGCGATCGATCCCGCCTCTTGCGATGCAACCGCCTGCCGGCGGCGCATGCCTTGTTCAATCACGCCAGCTGCCTTCAACCTGGTCCGGGCCCTCATCGGCCAGTGCGGCGCGCAGGCCGGCGCTGTCCAGGCGTCTGCAGTAAGCCGGGCGGGCGCGCTCGAACCGCCGTCCTTCACCCAGGGCGCCGGCATCGACCACGTCGTAGCCCAGGCGCTCATGCAACTCGCTGACCGCCTGCTTGGCCTGCAGGTCGTCACCGGCCATGGGTAGAGCCCGACGATCGGCGGCACCGGCCGGGCGGGCATCGGCGACCAGATCACGCTCGAGGATGGCGTTGAACGCCTTGACCACCGTGGCGCCAACCAGATGCTGCGCCAGCATTTCGCTGGTGGTGGTTTGCCGAGCATCCAGCGCGGCGAGTTGGCCGTCGCGCTGCGGGTAGTAATTGCCGGCATCCAGCACGACCTTCCCGACGAAGGCTTCCACCGGCAATTCAGGGTAGCGGCAGAAGGGAATCGCCAGCAGCACCAGCTCGCCGAAGCTCGCCGCCTGCTCCACGGTGCCAACCTCGCAGCCCAGGGAAGCCGCGGTGCTGGCCAGCGTGTGCGGCCCGCGTGAATTGCTGAGCATGACCTCGCAACCGTTCTTCCCGGCAAGTGCCGCCATGGCGCGGCCAATGAACCCCGCCCCGATGATTCCGATACGCATCGCCTGACTCCTTTGCTTGCAGTGCAGTGGGAACCGGCCCGCGCTTGCCAGCCAGACCGGAAGTCAGGATGCTATTTGAAATCAGACAGCTGAAATATCGGCCTTCATTTGGAAGTGTCGAAACCACAGGTAGCGAATCATGGATCGACTGCAAAGCATGGCGGTGTTCGTCAGGGCCGCCGACAGCGGCTCGTTCTCCTCCGCCGGGGCGGCGCTGGGCATGTCCTCGCAGATGGCCGGCAAGCATGTCAGCGCGCTGGAGGAGCGCCTGGGCGTCAAGCTGCTCAACCGCACCACCCGCCGGCAGAGCCTGACCGAGATCGGCCAGCACTACTATGAAAGCTGCAAACGCGTACTGGCCGAAGCAGAGGCCGCGGATGCCCTGGCCCTGGATCATCTCGCGGTCCCCCGGGGACGATTGCGGATCAGCGCTCCGGTCACCTATGGCACCTACTGCCTGATGCCGCTGCTGGGCCGCTACCTGCGCCAGCACCCGGACGTGAAGATCGAGTTGTCGCTCAGTGACCGCCTGGTAGACCTGATCGACGAGAGCTTCGAAGCGGTGATCCGCATAGGACCGCTGGACGACTCCAGCCTGGTCGCGCGGCCATTGGCGGCCTATCGGCTGATTGCCTGCGCGGCGCCAGCCTACCTCGCCGAGCATGGCACTCCGCAGACGCCCGACGATCTCGAAGGGCACCACTGCCTGGGGCTTACCGCCTGGCCTGCATCGGTATCCGGGGGGTGGCAGATGCTGGGGGGTGAAAGCCTGCAACTGCTGGCCCAGAGCAGCCGCCTTCAGGTCAACGACGCCCGCGCGCAGCGCGCCGCCGCGTGCGATGGCCTGGGCATCATCCTCGGCGCCGAGATGATGCTCGCCGAGGACCTCCGGCAGGGCCGCCTGGTGCAGCTGTTCCCCGACCTTCAGGCACCGGCGCGGCAGGTCCATCTGCTCTACGCCAGCGACCGCCGCATGCCGCCGAAGCTGCGCCGTTTCGTCGACCAGGTAGTCGCCGAACTGGGAGCCAGGCCGGCCTGAAGCGGACGCTCGCGCCGTCGCAAGGATAACGGCGGAGCTGACGGTCAGGCTGCATCGCCGCGGGAGCGGTCAGGCAATGGTTGACGCGAGCACTGCGTTCGATAAGGTCAGGGACAGACCTACCATTCGCGAATGAGCAGCAGCTCGGGAGATGCAGCCAGTGCAGGACGACAGCACCAGCGTGGACACAGTGGTTTTCGATCTTGGCGGCGTGCTGGTCGATTGGAATCCGCGTTACCTCTACCGGAAAGTCTTCGACGGCGACGAAGTGGCGATGGAGGCTTTCCTCGCCCAGGTCTGCAACCAGGCCTGGAACGAACGCCAGGACCGCGGGCGGCCCTGGGCCGAAGCGATCGCCGAGGCCATCGCGCTGCACCCTGCGCACGAGCCGCATATCCGGGCGTACCGCGAGCGCTGGGACGAGATGCTCGGCGGTGCCCTGGAAGACACCGTGCAGGTCCTCGATGAACTCCACCAGAGCGGCGTACGCTTACTGGCGCTGACCAACTGGTCGGCGGAGACCTTTCCGGTGGCCGAAGAACGTTTCGAGTTCCTCGGCAAGTTCGAAGCGGTACTGGTCTCCGGCCAGGAAGGTTGGATGAAACCCGAACCGGAGATCTTCCAGCTGCTGATCCGGCGCTATGGTCTTGCGCCGTCCCGCACGTTGTTCATCGATGACGTCCGCAAGAATGTGGAGGCGGCGCAGGCCCTGGGCCTGCAGGCCATCCAGTTCGCCAGCGCACGGCAATTGCGCAACGACCTGAAAGCCTTCGGCCTTCCGATCGCCCCCTCGTAGCAGTGAGCCACCAGCGCTCACGCAGGACGCAGGTACAAGCGGCTGCTGGGCGCTTCACCCGACCGGGGTTCAACCTGGACCGGGCTCAACCACCCAGCGCAATGATGGCGAACAGCAGCGCCGTACCCACTACCGCCAATGCAATCCCGCCCGCCCAGGGCGAACCGCCGGAATAGCGGGCGAGCATCCAGCCGGAGATGAACAGCATCACCAGCGCCACCGCATTGGAAGCGCGGATGGCCGGGCCGGTCTGGTCGATCAGCAGGAAGGGGATGACCAACGGGAAGGTCGCCAGCACCACCAGCAGGAACGTTGCCAGCGCGCCCTTGATGTCTGCCCAGCCGATCCGCGCCTCGATGGGCGTGCCGGCGCTGCCCAGCATCCGCAGGCGCAGCACTTCCAGCCCTTCCGCACCCGCCGCCGCGGCGATGCGCGGTGGCAGTTCGGCGGCGATGAGGCTCTGCCCGGTCCGCGGTTCGGTGCCGCCCTGCAGGCGCTCCAGCAGCGTGCGGCTGCGAGTACGCTCGGTCCAGGTGCGCATCAGGAAGATCACGGCATCGGCCAGGCCCCAGGCGAGGTTGCAGCCCAGCGCGGCGATCAGCATGGTGCGCACCTCCTCCCGCCCCGAGGTCGCCACGCTCAGCGAGCCGATGAAGGTCATGGCCATCAGCAGGCCGAAAATCACTTCGGTGATGCGGTCGATCGGTTCCAGCACCCGCTGCCAGGTGCCCTTCTCGGCTTTGTCCATCGCCTCCCTCCTGATCGGCGAGCACGGCTCGTCGTCCCTCGTTCATGCCATTGACTGAGCGCTTGCAAGTGGTGATCGAAGCAACGCGTCCGGCCGGGGCTAGCCCAGCCGGACGATATCGACCGAAATTTCCACGGCGGTGACGCTGCCGCGGTTCTCCAGCCAGTGCGTGGTGTTGTGGTCCTCGGGCCAGCCGACGCCCGGTCCGTAGTCGGTGGCGATACCGTCGCGATGGTCGGTGATGGTGCCCTGCAGGATGAACACCGTGCCGGGGCGGTCCACGTGGTCATGCACCGGCCCGAAGACGCCGCCGGGCGCGATGGTCACCCGGCGCATCCGCAATTGCCGGCCGGCCATGCCCTCGATCTCCGGGCCGAGGTCGACCGAGGACAACAGCTCCACCGTCACGCCCCGGGTCTCGGGGGCCACCTCTTGGCTGTTCATCGCGCACGCCTCGCTGGACGACAGGTTCTCTGTGCCAGTAAAGACGTTGCATGGCGCCGCTCTAAGCGAGGCGACAAAGGGTCGTTCAGCCCACGGCTGGCAGGGGCTCCAGGATCGCCACGGCGCGCACGAAACCGGCGGAGGCGTGGCGGATCTTGTAGGGGAAGCAACTGACCAGGAAGCCGTGGTCAGGCAGTTGCTCGAGGTTGGCGAGCTTCTCCATCTGCCCGTAGCCGATGTCGCGCCCGGCCTTGTGGCCTTCCCAGATGATCGACGCGTCACCCGAGGCGGCGAAGCGTTCGCGGGTGTACTTGAAGGGCGCGTCCCAGCTCCAGGCATCGGTGCCCACCACCCGCACGCCGCGCTCCAGCAGGTAAAGCGTTGCCTCGCGGCCCATGCCGACGCCGGCTTCGAGGTAGCCCGGCTGGCCGAACAGGCTGCCGGCGCGGGTGTTCACCAGCACGATGTCCAGCGGCTGCAGCGCATGGCCGATGCGCGCCAGTTCGGCCTCGACCTCGGCGGCAGTCACCACATGGCCGTCCGGGAAGTGACGGAAGTCCAGCTTCACCCCCGGCTGCAGGCACCACTCCAGCGGCAGCTCGTCGATGCCGAAGGCCGGTTTGCCACCGTCGGTGGTGGAAGCGTAGTGCCACGGCGCGTCCATGTGGGTGCCACTGTGGGTGGTGATCTGCAGGCGCTCCGCCGCCCAGGACTCATCGCCGGGCAGGTCTTCCTTGCGCAGGCCGGGGAACATCGCGGCCATTTCCGGCCAGCCCTGCTGGTGGTCCATGTAGTCGATCTTCGGCAGCAGGGGCGGCGGGTCGGTATAGGGGTTGTTGTCCAGGGTCACGGACAGGTCCAGCAGACGGCGTTGATTCAGGCTCATGCGGAGATTCCTTTGCGGGCGGCGGCGCGGCTGCGACGCGGCGGGAGGTCGAGGGCGTTGCGCAGCAGGCCGGCCACCGTGCCGTCGTGGCAGAAGCCCAGCTCACGGGCCTGCGGCGTGCGCAGTGGCGGATAGGCGCCGAACAGCGCCTCCAGTTGCGGATCGGGTTCGAAGGCGATGCGCTCGCAGTTGGCCTCGCCAAAACAGGCGGCAAGCCCGGCAAGCACCTGGGCGATGGACAGCTGCAGCACTGGCAGTTGCCACACCCGCTGGCTGCCGGGCTCCCTGAGTTCGGCGGCGTGCAGCAGGTTGTCCACGCAGCAGCGGGCCGACATCCACCAGGCGCTGGCCTGCGGCGACACCGGGCAGGTGTAGCTGTCCCCCGCCGCACAGGCGTGCAGCAGGTCGCTCATGAAGGCCGAGCGCAGCCCGTTGGGCTCGCGCGGCCGGGCGACTATGCCGGGCAGGCGCAGGGCGCGCCCGTCCACTTCGCCGCGCCGGGACAGGTCCTGCAGGGCAATTTCCACCATGCGCTTGTGCGCCGCGTAGGACAGCTGCGGCGCCGCCGGCTGTGCCTCGTCCATCCGCGCCGGCAGCTCGCCGCCGTAGACTGCCACGCTGCTGGCATACACCAGCACCGGCGGCCGCGCGGGATTGCGCAGCTGGTGCAGCAGCTCCAGGCTGGCCTGCAGATTGACCTGGTAACCCAGTTCGTACTGCGCTTCGGCGGCACCGCCGGGCACGCTCACCAGGTGGAACACCACGTCGACACCATCGGCCAGCACACGGCGCAGCAGGGCCGGATCGGTGACGCTGCCGTAATGCCGGCGCAGGCGCGAATCGTCAGGCAGGCCGTCGAGTTTCTGGTCCAGCAACAGCAAGGCTCCGATCCGCCTGCCGCGCAGCTCGCCCACTTCCAGCAGGCGACGCACCAGCAGGCGGCCGACGAAGCCATTGGCCCCGCTGACCATCACGCGCATGGCCAGCCCCCTTGCACCACGCACTGGTCGATGGCGCCGAAGAGCACCTCGCCTTCGCTGCCGCACGCTTCCATGCGCACGCGGTCGCCGAAGTGCATGAAGGCCGTGCGCGGTGCCCCGTGGGCGATGGTCTCGATGGCGCGGCGCTCGGCGATGCAGGCCGAGCCCACCGAGCGATCGGCGTTGGACACGGTGCCCGAGCCGATCAGCGTGCCGGCGCTCAGGCGCCGCGTCAGGGAGGCATGGGCGATCAGCTCATGGAAGCCGAAGTGCATGGCGCCGCCATGGGGATGGCCGAACCATTCGCCGTTCCATTCCACCTTCAACGGCAGGTGCACGCGACCGTCGCGCCAGGCATGGCCCAGCTCGTCCGGGGTCACCGCCACCGGGGCGAAGCTGGATGCCGGCTTGGCCTGGAGGAAGCCGAAGCCGGTCTTCATCTCGCGAGGCGCCAGCGCGCGAAGGCTGACGTCGTTGAGCTGCAGCACCAGGCGCACATGGTTGAGTGCCTGCTCCGCCGGGCAGCCCATGGGCACCGCGTCGAGCAGCACGGCGAACTCGCCTTCGAAGTCGATGCCGTGGGCTTCGCTGGGCAGCGGGATATCCGCGCGGGGACCGAGGAAGTCGTCGCCAGCACCCTGGTAGATCAGCGGAATGCGCTCGACGCCTTCGATGGGCTCCAGGTTGAAGGCCTTCTGCATCAGCTCGCCGTGGCTGAGGAAGCAGGAGCCGTCCAGCCATTGCCAGGCGCGTGGCAGCGGCGCGGCGAGTTGCGCCGGGTCGAGATCGAAGGCGCCGGCGACGGCATTGGCGTTGAGCCGCTGGTACAGCCTCTGCAGGTCGGACTCCAGCAGCTCCCAGTTGTCCAGCGCGGCCTGCAGGGTGGCGGCGATGCCGCTGGCATCCACCGCCCGCGTCAGGTCGCGGGAGGCTACCAGCAGGCGGCCATCGCGGCTGCCGTCATCGAGGGTAGCAAGCTTCATGGCAGCAGCTCCTTCAACTCGGCCGCGTAACGACCATCGAGAAGAATGAAGACCATCCGCGCCATTGCTTCGGTGCGGTTGCTCCACGCGTGATTGGTGCCGCGCTGCACCACGATGTCACCGCGCTTGAGCTGCACCTCGCCGTCGTCCAGCACCAGCCAGACCTCGCCCTCGGTGACGATGCCGTAGTCCAGGGTCTGGGTGCGGTGCATCAGCTTGTGCTTCGAGTCGGCCTTGCCGGTGCCGGCATGGGATTCGCCGATTTCGGCGAAGACCGCGGCGGCGTCTTCGGCGCTGACCTGGTTCTGCACGCTGTCCGGCGGGATATCCACCACGCGGATGACGCTGCCCAGCGGGCCGGGGCTGAGTTGCAGCGGCTGCGCGGTGGGGTCGTCGCCGTTGTCCAGCGGCGCGGGACTGCCGAGGCTGTTCCACACCTCGTAGAACAGCGTGCCGGGCACCGCCTTGAGCGGGAAGTTGTTCGGCGTCGGGCCGCAGCTGGCGACCACCGCCTGGCCCTGGGCATCGTGGCCGGTGACCACGCGTTTGAAGGTGGGAAGCTGTTGCATGCTGTCTCCTTTCAATTGCCGTCACCGATGGTCGTGCCACCGTCGACGATGAGATTCTGTCCGCTGATGAAGGCGCCACCGGGGGCGGCCAGCAGCAATGCCAGGGCCGCCACTTCCTCGGGCCGGCCGACCCGGCGCAGCGGCGTGAGCGCCAGGCGGCGCTGCAGGACGTCGGGGTTGTCGGTGAGCGGACGGGCGAATTCGGTGTGGATCACGCCGGGGCTGATGGCGTTGACGCGGACGTTCGCCGGCCCCCACTCCACCGCCAGGTTGCGCGCCAGCTGCGCCAGCCCGGCCTTGGACAACCCGTACAGGCCCAGGCTCTTGTTGCCGCGCACGCCGGCGATGCTGGCCATCAGCACCACGCTGCCGCCGCCACCTTCGGCCATGGCCGGGAGCAAGGCGCTGGTCAGCCACAGCGCGCTGCGCAGGTTGACGCTGAAGGTCAGCTCCCAGTCGGCATCGCTGGCCGTGCCGAGCGGCCCCAGGTGCGGCGCGACGCCGGCATTGCAGACCAGCGCATCGAGCCGGCCGAGATGTTCCAGAGCTTGCTGCGCCAGGGCCTGCACGGCGTGAGCGTCACGCAGGTCGGCGGGTACGGCGATCACGTCGATGCCCTCCTCCGCCAGCGACGCCAACGCTCGCGCACAGTCCTCGGCACTCTCACTGCTGATCACCAGACGCGCGCCAGCAAGGCCGTACTCACGGGCGATGGCCAGGCCGATGCCGCGGGTGGCGCCGGTGACCAGAGCAGTCTTGCCGGCGAGGGAAAACAGCGCGCTCATGCCTGGCCCGCCAGCAGGCTGGCAATGATTCGCCGGGCACGGTTGGCGCCGGCATCGACATGGATATCGACCATCGGCCGCTCGCCGAAGCGCAGCAGGTTGGCGTACTGCGCCTCGATCACCTGCTTGTCCTCGTCGAAGGTCAGGCGGGTCTGCTCCAGCACCCGGCTCAGGTTCTCTTCCGGGTCGGCCTGGGGATTGGTCGCCTGGGTCCAGAAGTAGTGACAGGTCTCTTTCGTCTCCGGGGTCACGCCATGGAAGCCGCGCAGGTGGAAGCCACCCCGCTCGGGCGTATCGATGGGCTCGCTGCCGGCGTCCACCGCGCCGGTCCAGATACACAGGTGCGAGGGCTGGAATTCGATCTCCTGCCAGCGGTCGATGCGCCCCTTGAACGGATAGGCGTCGCGGTAGGTGGGCGGCGGCTCGGAGTCGAGCATGTGGCGCACCACCCGTACCGACTGCTCATCGCCGCTGACCTGCATCTGCGCGTTCATGTGGATGCGCGCATTGCCGCCGATGGTGCGCAGGTGCACGTAGCCCAGGTGGCTGAGGTCGAGCAGGTTGTCGTGGATGAGCTGCCACGGCGCCGCATAGTGGTAGACGTCACCGCCGAAGCGGTACTGGCCGCTGTCGTGGTGCGGGTAGGCCGGTGGCTCCCGGTCGGGGGCGCCGCTGCCATGCCAGAGCCAGAGGATCTGGTCCCGCTCGCGCAGGACGAAGGCCTTCACCAGCGCCTTGCCGGGCACCTTGGCCTGGCCGGGAATCTCCAGGCAGCGGCCATCGGCGCCGAACAGCAGGCCGTGGTAGCCGCAGCGCAGGCCGTCCTGCTCGAGGGTACCGAGTGACAGCGGCAAGGCGCGGTGGCAGCAACGGTCTTCCAGTGCGGCGACGCTGCCTTCAGCGGTGCGGAACAGCACCAGCGGCTGCCCTAGCAGCGTGCGCGCCAGTGGCTTGTCGCCGAGCTCCCAGGCGAAGCCGGCGACGTACCAGCGGTCCTGCGGGAAATCAGGCTGGCCGGTGGGCGCAGCGGGGTCGAAGGTGGCGATGGGGCTGGGAATCATCAGTGGCTCCTCAGAGATCGAGTACCAGGCGCGGGCTCTTCGAGCGCGAGCAGCAGGGCGTGAACTGGTCGTTGCGGGCGTGTTCGGCAGCGGTCATGAACAGGTCGCGGTGCTCCGGCTCGCCGGCCAGCACGCGGGTCACGCAGGTGCCGCAGATGCCCTGTTCGCAGGACAGCGGGATGTCCACGCCGGCCTCCAGCAGCACGTCGGCGACGCTGCGCTCTGGCGGAATCCGGAAGCACTCTCCACTGCTCGCCAGTTGCACCTCGAAGCTGCCGCTGGCGGCCTCGGGCTCGGGCGCCGCCGCGAAGTACTCGCGGTGCAGGCGCGACTCGTCCCAGCCGGCCTGGCGCGCACTGTCCAGCACATGGGCCATGAAGCCGCCGGGCCCGCAGACGTAGAGGTGCGTGTCGTTCGCCGGCGCTGCCAGCAGGCTCGCGGCATCCAGGCGCTGTTCGGCGAGGCCGTCGTCAAAATGCAGTTGTACCTGGTCGGCGAAGCTCGACCGGCTCAGGCGTTCGAGGAAGGCCGCGCGGTCGGCCGAGCGACAGCAGTAGTGCAGCTCGAAAGCGGCGCCGCTCTGCGCGAGTCGTTCGGCCATGCAGAGGATCGGCGTGATGCCGATGCCGCCGGCGAACAGCAGGCTGCGGCCGGCTGCGTGGGCCAGCGGGAAGAGGTTGCGCGGCTCGCTGATGCGCAGCCGCGTGCCCTCTTCCACCGCCTCGTGCAGGCAGCGCGAACCACCGCGCGAAGCTGGGTCGAGGAGCACGCCGATCTGGTAGCGGTCGTGCTCGCGTGGGTCGTTGCACAGCGAGTACTGGCGCACCAGCCCGTTGGGCAGGTGTACGTCGATATGCGAACCGGCGCTGAACGGCGGCAGGCTGGCGCCATCCAGCGAGCGCAGCTCGAAGCCGAGGATGTCCTGCGCCTCGTGCTGGCGGCGGCTGACGAGGACCTCAAGCATGGCCGGCCTCCTTCGCCACTTCGGCAGCCGTGCGCTCTTCGGCGATCAGCCGGTCGAGCACGCGTCGGGCACGGATCGCACCAGCATCGCCGACCAGCAGCACCGGCTTGAGCGACCAGAACTCGGCGTCGCCCATCATCTCCTGCTGCGCTTCGAGCATCGGCAGGTCCTCGGTGGCGAATGGCCGGCGAATCGCCTCGACCTGTTCGCGGGCCAGTTGCTCGCCCATCGGGCCCATGGCTTTGGGGAAGCACATGGCGAACCAGTAGTGGGTGGTCTTGCCGGTTTCCGGCGTGAACAGGTGCGGGATCGGGTTGTTCACCCCTTCGCTGCGCGGCCGCCCGGTGGGCACCGCGCCGGCGTACAGCAGCATGTTGGCGGGGGCGTCCCAGCGCACATCGATCCAGCGGTCCACCGGGGTGCCTTGGGGGATGTTCATCGCCTGGTAGAGGAAGTCCGGCATGATCTCGGCCACGGTCTGGCGGTTCGACCAGACGCTGTCGCCCTCCTGCTCGACGCTGGTGATTGCGCTCTTCACGCCTTCGCCGCCGAGGGTCGCGGGGTGCAGGAACTCGACGTGGCTGAGGTCCATGATGTTGTCGGTTTCCAGCACGTAGTTGGCTTTGGCATGCAGGTAGCCCTTGCCGACGAACCAGTGCCCGGCGTCCATGCAGCTGAAGTCGGGGATGCGCTGCGGGTCGGCCAGCGCCGGCTCGCCCATCCAGATCCACAGCAGGCTGTGGCGCTCCACCAGGGGATAGGCCCTGACCTTCGCCGCCCGCGGGATGGCGCCATCGCCGTGGGGGTTGTGGGTGCAGGCGCCGCTGCTGTCGAAACGCAGGCCGTGGTAGGCGCACTGCACCTCGTCGCCCTTCAGGCAGCCCATGTGCAGCGGTGCGAAGCGATGCGGGCAGCGGTTGCCGATGGCCCGGGCTATGCCCTGGCTGTCGCGGTAGAGCAGCACGGGTTCGTCCAGCAGGGTGCGCGGGAACAGTTGCCCGGCCTCGACCTCGGTGTCCCAGGCAGCGGCGTACCAGGTGTTGCGCAAGTAGCTCACGGTCATGTCCTCGTTCTTGTTGTCGTGATCAGGCCAGCGCCTGAGCCTTGATCTGTCGCCCCAGCAGCACCAGGCACAGCGGAGCCAGTGCGAGCTGGGCCAGCGCCACCAGCAGCAGCGCATGCGGCAGCTGGGTGGCGATGCCGCCGGTGAGCGCCAGCACCAGCAACGGGCTGACGAATTCGCCGGCGAAGATCGATGCGGTGAAGCCACCGGTGGCGCGGCCGCGCTGGTCGAAGCCGACCTGCTGCATCACCTGGGTGATCAGCGTCGGCAGCAGCAGGCCCACGCCCAGCCCGTTCAACAGCACGGCGAGGACCACGGGCGCATGGCTGGATGACAGCGCCATCAGCCCGCCTCCCAGGCCCGCCGTGGCGAAGCCCAGCGCCAGCAGGCGACGCGCCGGTAACCCGGCGAGCAGGCGGAAGGTCAGCGCACCGGCCAGCACGCCGAGCTGGTTGGCGCCCATGGTCAGGCCGATCTGCTGCGGGCCGTCGACGTGCAGCAGTTGCAGCAGGTAGCCCGCCTGCACCGGCACGATGAACAGGCTGATGCCGGCCAGCCCGGTGAGCAGGTACAGCGGCGCCAGCGCCGCCCAGGGGAAGCGCGAGGCGCTGGCCGGCGCATGCTCGACGCGGCGTGCCTGCGGCTCCCAGAGCAAGGCGGCCATCAGCGGCAGGCACAGCACGCCCACGGCATAGAGCACGAACGGGGTGCGCCAGCTGCTCTCCCCCAGCGCGCCGCCCAGGCCCATGAACAGCGCGGCGGACAGCGAGGTGGCAACCATCTGCAGGGCGAACAGGCGCTCGCGGCGCTGGCCGTCGAAGTAGTCGCCCATCAGCGTGGTGCAGCAGGTCATGATCCCCGCTTCCGCCAGGCCGATGCCGGCGCGGCTGGCGACGATCAGGCCAAGCGAATCCAGCCACAGCGGCAGCACGCCGCAGAGGCTGTACAGCAGCATGCTGGCGAGCAGCAGCGAGCGCCGTCCCACGCGGTCGGCCAGCACCCCGGCCAGCGGCGCGAGGAAGGCGATTACCAGCGCCGGCAGGGTCAGCGCCACCGGCACCAGCACGGCGGCGCCGGGAGTCTCGGCGAAGTGCGCCTGCATGCGTGGCAGCACCGGCGCGATGAGCACCGCGCCAAGCACCGGCAGGCAGCTGCCGAACAGCAGCAACAGGGCCTGGGCGCTGCCAGCACGGCGATCAGCGCTCATGGGGCACCTCCACCAGCAGGCAATGGGTGGCGCCGTACTGGATCAGGCCGGCGCGCAGCTCGCGCCACAGGGTCTTCAGGCAGGGCATGGGGTCGTCCTCTTGTTTTCGTTGTGTGGACTCAGCGCGCCTGGCTGCAAGCCAGGGGCGTGGCGGCGTGCTGCTGGCAGCAGTCGCGGTCGTGGTGGACTTCCTGCAGGTGGTGCGCCGCCACGGTGGCTTGCGCCTCCACCCGTGCCTGGCGCTGCGGCAGGAGGAAATACGCCAGCGCCGGCAGCAGGATCAGCGCGCCGACCATGTTCCAGACGAACATGAAGGCCAGCAGCACGCCCATGTCGGCCTGGAACTTGATGGGCGAGAAGATCCAGGTGCCGACGCCGATGGCCAGGGTCACGCCGGTGAGCATCACCACCTTGCCGGTGAACAGCAGCGCGCGGTAATACGCCTCGGACAGGCTGGCGCCCTGGCGCAGCTGCGCCAGCACGATGCTCATGACGTAGAGCGCGTAGTCCACGCCGATGCCCACGCCCAGGGCGATCACCGGCAGGGTCGCGACCTTCACGCCGATGCCCAGCGCCACCATCAGTGCCTCGCAGAGGATCGAGGTGAGCACCAGCGGCAGCACTGCGCAGAGCACCGCGCGCCAGGAGCGGAAGGTCACCAGGCAGAGCAGGATCACCGCGCCGTAGACCCACCAGAGCATGTCGCGGTTGGCCTGTTTCACCACCTGGTTGGTGGCTGCTTCGATGCCGGCGCTGCCGGCAGCGAGGAGGAACTTCGCCTGCTCACTGTCGTTGTCGTGGGCAAAGGCCTGCACGCTATCGACCACCCGCACCAGGGTGTCGGCCTTGTGGTCGGTGAGGTAGGCGTAGAGCGTCAGCAGGCTGCAGTCGTCGTTGTACAGCCCGCGCGGGGCGTTGGCGGTGACCATGTTCAGGGTCGCCTGGTTGTTCACCAGTTCGTACCACTTCGGGCTGCCCTCGGAGAGGCCGACCAGCACCCGGCGGTTGAGCAACGCCAGCGAGTTGGTCGAATCCACGCCCGGCAGGCCGCGCAGTTGCCAGTCGAGGTCATCGACACGCTTGAGGGTGTCGTAGGCCGAGCAGGCGCCGGCCGGGGTCTGCACCATCACCGCGAAGACGTCGCTACTGGCGCCGTAGTGCCGGGTGACGAAGGCGTTGTCACGGTTGTAGCGCGAATCCGGGCGCAGCTCGGGAGCGCCGGCGTCGAGGTCGCCGACCTTCAGGTGCAGGCTCACGGCATAGCCGCCAGCGGCCATCAGCGCGGCCACGGCGATGCACGCGGCGGCCCAGCGGCGACGGGTGAACAGGTCGAGGAAGCGCCACATGGCGTGCTTGTCCGCCCCGCTCGCCTCGGCCTCCTCGGCGCGCAGGCTGCGCCGCGCCGCGCGGGCACTGACGCCCACGTAAGAGAGCAGCACCGGCAGCAGGATCAGGTTGGTGAAGATCAGCACCGCCACGCCCAGGCTGGCGATCACCGCCAGGTCCTGGATCACCTGGATACGGATGATCATCAGCACGGCGAAACCCACGGCGTCGCACAGCAGCGCGGTGAGCCCGGCGAGGAACAGCCGGCGGAAGGTGAAGCGCGCCGCCACCAGGCGATGCATGCCACGGCCGATGTCCTGCATGATGCCGTTCATCTTCTGCGCGCCGTGGCTCATGCCGATGGCGAACACCAGGAACGGCACCAGCACCGAGTATGGGTCCAGCTCGTAGCCCAGCAGCGGCAGCAGGCCGAGTTGCCAGACCACCGCGACCAGAGAGCAGATCACCACCAGCGCGGTGCTGCGCACGCAGCGGGTGTACCAATAGAGCACCGCGGCGGTGATGGCGATGGCGGCGGCGAAGAACAGCAGGATCTGCTTCAGCCCGTCGATCAGGTCGCCCACCACCTTGGCGAAGCCGGTGATGTGGATGTCCACGCCCTGCCCCTGGAAGCGCGCGCGCAGGCTTTCCAGCTCATGGGCGAAGGCCGTGTAGTCCAGCGCCTGACCGTCCGGGGTCTTCTCCAGCAGCGGCACGTAGACGATGCTCGAGCGCTGGTCGAAGGCCACCAGCTGGCCGATCTCGTTGGAGCGCTCGACGTTGCGCTTGAGTTCTTCAAGTTTCGCGACGCTGCCATCGTAGCCGTCTGGAATCACCGGGCCGCCTTCCAGGCCGTCCTCGGTCACACCGGTCCAGCGGGTCGAGGGTGTCCACAGCGACTTCATCGCCGCACGGTCGACGCCGGGCAGCAGGTACACCGCATCGTTGAGCTGCTGCAGGCTGTGCAGGTAGTCCTTGTCGTAAATGCTACCGCGCGGATTGGCCACGGCGATGCGCACGGCGTTACCCAGCCCGGCCAGCTCCTGGCGGTGCTCCAGGTAGTTGTGGATGAAGGGGTGCTCGCGCGGAATCATCTTCTCGAAGCTGGCGTTGAGCGTCAGGCGGGTGGCCTGCCAGCCCAGCAGCAGGGTCGCCGCCAGGCACAGCAGCAGGACCAGTGCGCGGTGGTTGAACAGCGCGCGTTCCAGCAGCGAGCCGGAAGCACTGTCGAAGTCGTCGAGGCGGCCGCTGGACGGCGCAGGGGAAGTCGTGGCGTGCATGGCTCAGTCCGCGCGAAGGGGTTGGGAAGAAGGTGCCAGGCGGCGCGCACCGGCCATGCCGACAGCGACGATGGCGCCATCGGCGGCGGTGATCGCGGCAGTCAGCGGCAGGCCGTCGGTGACCGGCAGCGGCTGCGCGGCGAAAGCGTCCAGGCCGCTGCGCAGCAGCATCCCAGCCTGGTTGGCGAGCAGCAGTTGCCCGCCCGTCACGCGGATGCCGTTGAGCGATGCGGGGATCGGATTGGCCAGCGGCTGGAAGCTTTCGCCAGCATCATCGGAAGCCAGCAGGGTGCCGCGCAGGCCGCCCACCAGCAGGCGCCCTCCGGGTAGCACGGCGGCGGCGAAGTAGCTGCCGTCGTAGGGGCTTTGCAGGGCATCGAAGTGGGCGCCGTCATCGCGCGAACGCAGCAACAGGCCTTGCTCGCCGGCGACGTACAGGTCACTGCCGGCGCGTGCCAGGGCGTACAGGTGAAGACCGCGCTGGTTCGGCAGCCGGCCCATCTCGGACTGCCAGCTGCGACCGCCATCGGCAGTGCTCAGGGCCACGCCGTATGCGCCGACCACCAGGCCGTGGCGGGTATCGGCGAAGCTCAGCGCCAGCAGCGGTTTGTCGGCGCCGTCGGCCACCAACCTTTGCGCAGCGGCGACGCGCGCAGCGTCTCCGGAAGCCTCGGCGGCCTGCTGCTCCAGGGCAGCGCCACGCTTGCCGTCGAGTTGCAGGGTCCAGTGCTCGCCGCCGTCCTCGCTGTGCAGCACCACGCCGGCGTGGCCGATGGCCCAGCCACTCTGCGCATCGATGAACTGTACGGCACTCAGGCCAGCGCTCACCGGCACCGCCGTGGCCTGGCGCCAGGTAGTGCCGTTATCGTCGGAGAGCAGCACCACGCCACGCTCCCCCACTGCCACCAGACGCTCGCCAGCGCGGGCCACATCCTGCAGCACCGCGCGCAGGGCCTGCGGGCCATGCACGGCGGGCTGCGCCAGGACATCCACGCTGCCACCGGCGAACGCCGCAGGCACCGCGCAACAGGCTGCCAGCAGCCAGGCGGAGAGACTCTTCTTCATCGCACGCAACCTTTCTTTTTTCTTGTAATCGGTACAACGGTTTCGCTACGGAGCTCCCTGTAGGACGGGCGGGGGCGCCTAGCCCATGCTCGCGAATCGCGGGCATGGCCCGCTCCTACAGGGTTCCCGCAGCTGGGCGAAGCCCGAGACGTCGGGCCTGCCCGCGGACGATCAGCGCACGCCCTCACCCGCCATGGCGTCGGCGGTGAACACCGAGTCCTTGTAGGGCGGCACGATGCGGTACTGCTCGCTCTTGCCGGCGAACAGGTCGCCGGCGAACCAGGCCCCGGAGAGCAGGTCGTAGAAGCCGTTGGTGAGGGTCACCACGCCGGGCAGGTCGGGCATCACCACCGGCGAGGTCCAGACCACCTTGGCCAGCTGGTTGCGGGCGTCGTAGCGCTCGCCGAGCACGGCGGCCCAGGTGTCCTCGTCCAGGTAGTAGGTGCTCTTCGGCATCACATGGCGCTGGCCGTCCTTGAGCGTCGCTTCCACCACCCAGACGCGGTGCAGTTCCCAGCGGATGGCGTCGGACTTCAGGTGGTGCGCGTCGAGCATCGATTCGGCGCTGGCGGCGGTGAACACCTTGTTGGCGTTGTAGGGGATGTACATCTCCTTCTTGCCCACCAGCTTCCAGTCGAAGCGGTCGACGCGGCCGTTGAACACGTACAGCTCGTCGAAGCTCATGACCCCGGCGGTGGCCGGCGTCGGTGTATCGCAGCAGGCGTTGGGCAGGCGGCGCACGCGGCGCTGGCCGGGCAGGTAGGTCCACACGGCAGCCTTGTCGGCGTTGAGGTTCTCAAGGCCGGTGATGGCCTCGCCGGCGCGCAGCGGCGGGCCGTCGTTGATCATGCGGATGGACCAGAACACGCCCTTCTCGCCGCTGCCGCCGGGCAGGTACCAGGGCATCTGGAAATCACCGCGCGAGTCGTTGGTCAGCACGTGCTTGCCGTCGGCGGTGGTCAGGTACTGGTTGAAGTTCGAGTGCCAGGAAGCCCCGCGCCAGCGCAGCAGGTGGTTCCAGATGGCCTCCACGCCGTTGCCCGGGATCGGGAACGGAATCCCTCCGGCGGCGCCTTCGGGCATCGGCCCGGCGGGGCCCTCCACCAGCTTGCCGCTGGTGGCGTTGGCGAAGGTGGCGTCGTACACCGACTGCGGCGCGGCCGCGCTGCGGTGGGTCGGATAGACCTCCAGGCGGTAGCTGTCCGGGTACTTCTTCAGCATCGCCTGGATGCCGGGGGTCAGCTTGTCGGCGTACTGCGCCATGTTCTGCGCGGTGATGGTCAGCTGCGGCTTTTCGCTGGCGAAGGGATCGCCGCGCTTGCCGCCGTCCTTGTAGGCCGGGTCGACCTGGGTGTAGCCGCCGGTCCAGGCCGGGATGCTGCCGTCGGCATTGCCGGCGCGTTCGCCGCCCAGCGGGGTCAGGGTGGTCTTCAGCTTGCCCGCCTCCTCGGCGGACACCGCGCCAAAGGCGCCATGGGCAAACAGCAGGGAGGCACTCAAAGCGGTGAGCAGGGAAACGACTTTCTTGTTGTGTTTCATCGGGCAGTCCTCGGTCAGAACGTGCGGCTGACGGTGAAGGCGATGAAGTCGCGGTCTTTCAGCGACTGTTCGAAGGTGTAGTGGTTGTCGGCGTCGAGGAAGGTGTTCTCCGGGCCGTAGTAGTGCGTGTAGGTCAGGCCCAGGCTCCAGGTGTTGAGGTAGTTGCCCTTCAGGCCGATGTTCAGGTCGCCGCCGTGGTCGGTGCCGAAGCCGGTGCCCAGCGCCTCGGAGGCGCCGTTGGTGTAGCTCGCGCCGATGGGCACCGAGAGGTCGAGGCCGGGGTAGATCTGCCGGTACATCGGTTCGAACACCAGGCGCAGGCTGGTGGCGTCGCGGTCAGCGTTGGGGTCGACCGCATCGGCGTTCTTGCTCACGCTCATCACCCGGTTCCAGGCGATCTCGCCGAGGAAGCTCGACTCGGCAGCGACGAAGTTCGGCTCCAGGCTCGCCAGCCAGGAGAAGTTGGCGTGCAAGGTACGGCCGGTGGCGTAGACCGGGTCGTCGTCGTTGTCGATCGCCTCGCCCACCGCCAGCGCATGCTGGCTGGTGGAGGCCAGCGGCTGGTTCCAGCGGGTGGACAGCTCGCCGGCCACGTTGAAGTTGCCCAGGGTGGTGGAGAAGCTCGCACCCAGTGCCTCGATGCCTTCGGGGTAGACCCAGTAGAACTCGCCGGCCTTGCCGGTCACCGGGTTGAGGCTGGCGAAGTCCGGGCGCACGTTGAGCTGCGGGCTCTTGTCGTGGAAGCGGATGGCGTAGACGCCCCAGTCCACCGTCTCGGTGCGCCAGCGCAACTGCACGCCGCCCTGCCCCGAGTCCTTGGCCTCCTTGTCGTTGCCACGGTAGAAGGCCAGCGGCTGGCCCCCGGGCATCACCGGCGCGCCGATGAACATGCGCTCGCCGCCGTCGCCGAAGAAGTCGTCGTTGGAGAAGTAGCTGCCGGCGGCGGGCAGGCGGTTGGCTTCCCACTCGAACTGGTAGTAGGCGCCCAGCGACACATCCGGGGTCAGCTGCAGCTGGCCGGAGACCTGCTGCACCGGGCGGATCAGTTCCTTGAACTGGGTATTGGGCACCGACAGGCCCTTGACCACGTCGATCGGCGCCATGCCGCCGGCGATGCCGTTCATGCCGTAGAACAGGCTCTCGCCCCACTGCATGGCGTAGCGGCCCAGGCGCCCGGACACCGGCATCTCGCCGATCTCGGTCTTGCCGAAGACGAAGGCATCCAGCAGTTCGCCCTTGCGCCCGTGGAGGGTGCGGGTGTCGTCGGTGAACTCGTCGTAGTCCACCGAGTAGCTGTTGGCGCGGCTCGGATCGTTGTTGTCGGTGCCGCGGTTGTAGACGTCGTCGTACCAGGCCGCGCCGCTGATCCGCGCACCGACATCGCCGTAGGTGATGTCCAGCTCGGAGAGCAGATCCAGGCGGTTGGAGATCAGGCCCTTGTCGAAGTTGCGGTCGCCATCGTCCAGGTTCAGCGCGGTCTGGCCTTCGGTGAGCTTGCTGCTGGCATCCTGGGTGCGCCAGGCGGCGCTGTACTTCAGGGTGTTGTCCCAGCGCGCCCGCAGGTCGGGGTTGCCGGTGTCGAATTCGAAGGCCTGGGCGTGGCTGGCGGCCAGCGCAAGGAGCGCCAGGGTGATGGGCTTGAGCGGCGGCAGCGGCCGCGCGGTTGCACGCGTGCGAGTCAACATCGGGGTTTCCTCTTTCTTGTTCTTGTGCGTCGGTGTTGGCGGTTGTGGGTGACCCGGGCCGTGGCGCGCCATCAAGGCAGGGCGCGCCGGGCGGAGAGATCAGATGGGGCGTGCGGTGACCTCCAGCATCTGCTTGACCAGGCCGATGCGGTCGAAGGACGGGTCGCGCTGGATTTCCTTCTCGCCGGCCAGCAGGGACATCTCGCTGATGAACCTGCAGCGCTCGAAGCGGCGGCCCATGAAGCGCTGCAGCTGGTCTTCCAGCTCGCCGCCGGCGGTAAGTTCCTCGGCCAGCACCACGGCATCCTCGATGGCCATGCCGGCGCCCTGGCCCAGGTGCGGCGTGGTGGCGTGGGCGGCGTCGCCGATCAGCAGCACGCGGCCGCGGTACCAGGGCTCATCGACGAACACGGCTTCCAGCGGCTTGTAGACGACCTCGCTGCTGTCGCCGATCTGCTCGCGCAGCTCGCCGATCAGCCCGCCGAAGCCGGCCAGGCGCTGGCGCAGGCCGTCGGCCAGGCTGGCCGGGTCCATCCAGGGGTTGCCCGGCTCGTGGGAGGTGGTGAAGAGGTACATCAGGTCGTCGGCCAGCGGCACCAGGCCGGCGTTGCCCGACGGGCCCTGGTAGTTCGCCAGGTGATCGATGCCGGCGGCGCGGGGGAAGTTGTGGCGCCACACCGACTGGCCGGTGAAGCGCGGCTGGTACTTATCGCCGAAGAGCAGGCCGCGCACCCTGGAGAACAGGCCATCGGCGCCCACCACCAGCGCGTAGCGGCCCTGGCTGCCGTCGCTGAACAGCACGTCGACGCCGCTGGCGTCCTGTTCTAGGCTTTCCACCGACGTGCCCAGGCGCACCTGGGTGCCCAGTTCGATGGCGGTCTCGCTCAGCACCTTGTGCAGCGCACGACGGGAGATGCCGACGTTGGCCGGGTACTGCGGGCCGGCCAGGCGCTGGCCGGGAATGCGCGCCAACTGCTGCCCGCCGGTGGTGTAGATGGCCACGTCCTCGAAGGCGTAGGCCGCATCCAGGTAGGCGTCGAGCAGGCCGAGGCGGTGCATCTCGCGCACCACGTTGCTCTGCTGGATGATGCCGACGCCGTAGACCGTCCACTCGGTCTTCAGCTCGACCAGATCGACCGCGACTCCCTTGCGGCGCAGGGCGATGGCGGCGCACAGCCCGCCAATCCCGCCGCCCACGATCAGCACATTGCTCACAGTATTCATGGCATCTCTCACGTCTTGTTCTTGTTGTCCGCCACGTTCTGCGCGGCGGCCGTTCTGCGTGCCCGGGGCACAGCTTCCCGGCGGGGCCGGGCTTTGACCAATCGCGTCCGCGGATGCGACCTATCGCGCGGCGCGATACCTCAGGCGTCCAGTTGCGCCAGCGGCAATAGCAGCCAGCCGTCGGCCTCGCGGTGTTGCAGCGCCGGCAGCACGTCCCCGCGACAGGGGCCGTGCACGCAGGCGCCGTCCTCCGGGCGGAAGCGCGCGCCGTGGGCGTAGCAGATGACCCACTGGCCATCGGCGCTGAGGAAGCGGTCCTTGCGGTACTCCAGCGGCACCGACAGGTGCGGGCAGAGGTTGCGGTACACACGCACCCGACCCTGGTGACGGAGAGCGAACAGGCTGTCCGCTCCCCTGCCCTGCGGGTCGAAGCCGCGCGACTGCCCCTCGCCCAGCTCGTCGAGCCGGCACAGCGCCACGCAATCCACGGTTCAGCCCTGCTTGGGCGGCGGGCCGCCGGGCGCCCATTTCTCCCGCGAGGTGAAGAGGAACAACTGCGAGTTGTCCGCCGACATCGGCGCCTGGCGTGCGGCCCAGGCGTCGTCGTGCTTGTCCATGTCGGCGTCGTACTCGATGTGGCAACCCAGCGGGCTGTTGAAGTACCAGAACCAGTTGGAGCCCAGCAGGTGGCGGCCGGGGCCCCAGAAGCTGGTCCAACCCTTCTGCTGGAAGCGCGTGCCGGCCAGCAGCACTTCGGTGCCGCTGCCCATGTGGAAGGTGAAGTGCTCACAGCCCTGCATGTGCGGCGGGGTCTGGATCATGAACAGGCAGTGGTGGTCGTCCATGCCGGCGGTGCGCATGAAGGGGCCGACGCCGACGAAGCTGTCGGTGGTGACGAAGCCCAGGCGGTCGCGGTAGAAGGCTTCGCCCTTGGCCGCGTCGGGCACGAAGTAGACAACGTGGGACAGGGTGCGCGGCTGCGCCGGCATGTCCGGGGTGATGCCCAGCTGGTTGAGCGGGCGCTGCGGCGCGCTGCCGGGGGCGTTGGTCAGGTCGGCCGGCGCTTCGAAGGTGCGGCGCCAGGAAACTTGGAAGGCGATGGCGAAGCCCAGGTCGTCGACGCTGTGCAGCGCGCCGTTCTCGTCGCGGCGCACCTCGCGGTCACGCCCCAGTTCGTCGGCGATGGCTTCCAGGTCCGCGGTGGACGCCACGCCGTAGAGGGTTTCGCGCAGCGACGGGGTTGGCCCGAGCGCCGGCGGCAGGCTCGGATCGTCACCCCGGCGAATGATGATCGCGGTGCCGTCCAGCGCCTCGAAACGGCCGCCGTCGGCATCCAGTTGGGCGGCCGTGAGGCCGTAGTCACGCAGGCAATCGGCACAGGCCTGGATATCGTCGACGCCGAATACCAGCGCGTCGAGTCCAAGAATGTTCATGGCTACCACTCCATTGAAATTATGTTCGGCGCCGGGCAGGGGGTCGCCGGTGGTGGGTCGCCGCGGCTCGTCGGCCGCTCGACTGGAGCGCAGGTTGATGGCTCGCCCGGCAACCTGACCAATCGCATGTGGGGATGCGAGGCATCGGCAATCGCGATACCTGCAGCGCGGCCCATGACGCAGGGCGTTAGCCGCGCAGGGACGGCAGAGTGCTATTGACGTATCGGCAATGCGGCCCGAAGGTATCGCGAAAATAACTACAAGAACCGTGAGCCATCGCCATGCGTTTTCACCACCTGGACCTGAACCTCCTGGTGGCGCTGGATGTACTGCTCGAAGAGCAGAACATCACCCGTGCCGCCGAACGCCTGCACATGACCCAGTCGGCCACCAGCGGCGTGCTGGGGCGCCTGCGCACCTTCTTCGAGGACGAACTGCTGGTGCAGGTCGGGCGCAAGATGCAGCCCACTCCCTATGCCCTGGAGCTGGCCGTGCCGGTGCGCGAAGTGCTGCTGACCATCCGCTCCTCGATCACCTCCAAGCCGGTGTTCGACCCCGCCAGCAGCAAGCGCCACTTCCGCCTGGTGACCTCGGACTACCTGATCAGCGTGCTGTTCGCCCAGGTCATCCAGAAGATCCACCAGGAGGCGCCGCACATCACCTTCGAGATGCTCAGCCCCGGCGACAACACCGCCGAGATGCTGATGCGCGGCGAGCTCGACCTGATGATCGCGCCCGAGCGCTACGTCATCGACGGCCATCCGGCGCAGCTGCTGTTCGAGGAGGATCACGTCTGCGTGGTCTGGCGCGACAACCCCGAGGTCGGCGACGCCCTGACGCTGGAGCAGTACATGCAGATGGGCCACATCTCGGTGGGCTTCGGGCGCAACCGGCACCTGAGCATCGAGGACTGGTTCATGAGCCAGTACGGCTTCAATCGCCGCCTGGAAGTGATCACCAACGACTTCAACACCCTGCCGCAATTGCTGGTGGGCACCCAGCGCGTGGCGACCATGCACCGTCGCCTGGCCGAGCTGTACGCGCGCTACCTGCCGCTGCGCATCCTGCCGCCACCGGTGAAGATCCCGGTGATGCGCGAATTCATGCTCTGGCACCGCAGCATGGAGGGCGATCCCATGCACCGCTGGTTGCGCGAACGCATCCGCGACTTCATCCAGAGCGTCGACCAGCAACCGGACGCTCTGCGCGCCAGCGCCTGACGCCAGTTATCGCCCCGACCGCCGCAACGGCGCCGGGGCATCGCGTTTCACGATACCTCGCATCCCCACTCGCGATTGGCCCCGCGCCACCCCGCCTGCGTACCTTGCCTTCGAACCGCGCCCTGCGTGCCTGCCGCTGTTTCCGGGCGCCGGACTCAACGACCGCAGAAGGACAAGAAGAATGTTCCGTTACTTCCCCACCAATTACGTCTGGAATCTCTCGGTGGACCTGGCCATCGAGATGGGCGCCCGCCTGGGCGAAATCGAGGAGATGTGTGCTCCGCTGCAGGAGGCCGCCAAGCAACCCGACGCCGCCGGTACCCAGGCCTTCCGCGAAACCTGGGCGAAGATGGCCGACAAGCTCTGCGCCCTCGCCGAAGAAGACGAGGCCGCCGGCCGCCGCCTCTCCGCCGGGGAGAAATACAACCGCGCCGCCACCTACTACCTCACCTGCGAACGCCTGCAAGCCCACGGCGCTGCCGGCCGCGAGGCGCTGTACCAGCGCTTCCTGGAGACCTTCGCGCGCGGCATCGACCTGTCGAAGGAAAACTGCGAGCGGGTGGAAATCCCCTATGAGGGCAAGCACCTCTCCGGCCTGCTGGTGCGCGCCGAGGGCGTCGACGGCCCGGCGCCGCTGCTGGTGCAGGTCAACGGCCTGGATTCGACCAAGGAAATGAAATACCGCGTCGGCCTGCCGGCGTGGCTGGCCAGGCGCGGCGTGTCCTCGCTGATCATCGACCAGCCCGGCACCGGCGAAGCGCTGCGCCTGCATGGCCTGACCGCGCGCTACGACAGCGAACACTGGGCCAGCCGCGTGGTGGACTGGCTGGAGACCCACCCCGAAGTCGACCCCAAGCGCATCGGCCTGGAAGGCGTCTCCCTGGGCGGCTACTACTGCCCGCGCGCGGTGGCCTTCGAGCCGCGCTTCGCCTGCGGCGTGGTCTGGGGCGCCAACCACGACTGGCGCGACGTGCAGAAGCGCCGCCTGGAGAAGGAAGGCAACTTCCCGGTGCCGCACTACTGGGCGCACGTGCAGTGGGTCTGGGGCGCGAAGGATATGGACGAGTTCATGACTATCGCCGAGAACGTGCACCTGGATGGCGTGCTCGAGCGCATCCGCGTGCCCTTCCTGGTCACCCACGGCGAGAAGGACTCGCAGATTCCGCTGAAGTGGGCGCACCGTACCTACGAACAGCTGGTGAACAGCCCGAAACGCGAGCTGAAGATCTTCACCGAGCGCGAAGGCGGCGTGCAGCATTCGAGCTTCGACAACAGCATCAACGCCGGTCACTACATCGCCGACTGGATCGCCGAAACCCTCGGCGGCCACACCGCCTGACCTCCCTTGCGCCGGTCACCCGGCGCTGCTCCCGCGGGGTGTCGGCCCCGCCCTCCACGGCGCCCATCGGCGCCGTTTTCTTGCTGCTCGCTGCCCTGCAGGAGCGCCCCATGGGCGCGATCGCGGGCATGGCCCGCTCCTACAGGGAATGCCGGGTCAGGCCGGCGCGCGGGTGCCATGGAACGACGCGATACGCCAGCCCTCCTCGCCCTTCACCCAGAGCTGCGTGGCAAAACCCTCGGCACGCACCGGCTCGCCGCCGCCACGCTTCTGCAACAGGTTGCACTGCGGGCCGCTCATCAGCGCCAGGCCATCGCCGAACAGACGAACCGCCAGCTCGCCACGCTCCACCGCCAGGTAGCGCACAGCATGGCGGGCGTAGTCCAGGTACTGCCCCTTGTCCTGCACCAACCCGGTGGTGTGCACGTACAGCAACTCATCGGCGAACAGTTCGTCCAGCCGCGTGTGGTCCTCCTCGACCAGGGCGCGCTGGCGTTCGGCTTCCAGGTTCAGCAACAGATCACGAATAGCCTTCATGGGATTTTCCCTTGGTGGTTGATGGGCGGGCGCATCCTCGCCCCCGCCGGCGCCCGAGGAAAAATCGCCGATCGCCATGCCAGGCATCGCCACTCCCGATACCCGCCCGACAGCACCGCTTCCTCCTCTGAAGCCCAAGAACCACGCAGCCTGCGCCAGGTATCGACCGCATCGATGGGTGCCCATCGACAGCATCTGATGGTGCCGGCCGGCACGCCCACCCTAGCCTGCCGGCAAACAACAAGACGAGGAGAGTCCGACCATGGGCGCCCTGCACCTGCACTGCTCCACCCTGTTCGATGGCACCGGCCTGGAAACGCGCCAGCGACAGACACTGATCATCGAGAACGGCGTGATCCGCCACGTCGGGCCGACGGCCGAGGCGCCGCGCCCGGCTCCGGGGGACCGCGAGGTCCACGGCGACTTCGTCATGCCGGGGCTGGTCGACGTGCACACCCACCTGGCCTTCGGCAACGCCCAGAGCGAGGAAGACATCGATATCTGGACCAGCGACGAATTCCGCGCTCTGCGCGGGCTGTTCTTCGCCCAGCACGTACTCGCCGCCGGCGTCACTTCCATGGTCTGTCCCGGCGACAGCGGCCAGCTCAGCATCGCCGTGCGCAACACGGTCAACGCCGGGCTCTTCGAGGGCCCGCGCATCGCCGCCAGCAGCCGCGTGATCACCAACCGGCAGAGCCTCAACGACTGGTTCCCCAGCCGCGTCGGCGCACCGGAATACTTCACCGCCGCGCTGGTCACCAGCCGCACCGAGGCCATCGCGGAAATCCGCAAGCAGGCCAAGGACGGCGTCGACCTGATCAAGATTGCCATGGACGGCACGCACCGCCGGCCCAATGGCGAGATCATCGCCGCCTTCACCGCCGACGAAACCCGCGAGATGGTCGAGGAAGCCCATCGCCTGGGCTGCCGCGTGGCGACCCACGCCTACGGTCGCGAAGCGGTGATGTACGCGGCCAGGGCCGGCGTCGACCTGGTCTTCCATGCCTTCTACATGGACGACGCCTGCATCGAGGCGCTGCTCGAAGCCGGCAGCGTGCTCGCGCCGACCATGACCTTCCCGCAGAACACCGTGGACTTCTGCCAGCCCCACGACCCGGCCATCGCCACCGGCTACGCCGGCTACTGCGCACGGACGCTGGAACTGGGCACCCCGGTACTCAAGCGCGCCAAGGCCGCCGGCATTCCCTTCGCCTGTGGCAGCGACAGCGGCTTCGCCGTGACGCCCTATGGCGAATGGCACGCCCGCGAACTGGAACTGCTGGTGCGCCGGCTGGACTTCACCCCCGCCGAAGCGCTCTATGCCGCCACCAATGTCGGCTCGCGCCTGATGCCCCGCGGCGAAACCATCGGCACCCTGGAGCCGGGCAAACAGGCCGACCTGCTGATCCTCGACGGCTCGCCACTGGAAGACATCCGCATCCTTCAGGACCGCAACCGGCTGCAGGCCGTGTACAAGGCCGGCGAGCCGGTGCGCCTGCAACGCACCCCCTACAACCCCAAGCAGGTTTCGGACTTCAACTCGCTGAAGTGGACCGATCTCTACACACGCGACCGGGTCGCCCAGTTGGGCAAATGGAGCCAGTAAACATGACCATTCTCGACTTCGAACTGGCCACGCGCCTGGCCGCTGTCACCCTCCGTCACGCCCGCGCCGAGGGCGTGCGTCCGCTGGCCGCCGCCGTGCTGGATGCGGCCGGTCACCCGCTGGCCGTGCTGCGCGACGAGCAGGCCAGCTTCCTCCGCCCGCAGATCGCCACCGGCAAGGCGCGCGGCTGCCTGGGCATGGGCTTCGGCGGCCGCGAACTGGCGCGCCGCGCCCAGGCCATGCCGGCGTTCTTCGATGCGATCAACAGCCTCACTGGCGGCGAGGTGATCCCGGTGGCCGGCGGCATTCTGCTGCGCGATGACGAAGGCCGGCTGCTGGGCGCCATCGGCGTCAGCGGCGATACCTCGGACAACGACGAGCGCTGCGCCCTGCTGGCCATTGCGGAACTCGGGCTGCACGGCGAGACGGGCGCTACTCAATCCTGATCGAGCAGCGCGGCCTGCTCCGCCAGCACCTGGCGGAGCCAGGCCAGTGCAGGGTCGAAAGCCTGCTGCGGGTGCCATTGCAGCACCTGCGCCGCCGCCGGGAACTCGATGGGCGCCGGCAACACGCGCAGCGGATAACGCCGCGCCAGCGACTCGGCCTGGCGGCGGAACAGCGTGGCGATTCGCGGCGTGCCGACGACGAATTCGGCCATCAGGGCAAAGCTCTGCACCGCCACCGCAACCCGCCGCTCGATACCGATCTCGCGCAGGTGCTGGGTATCCAGCGACAGGTTCTGACCATCGGTGAACTCGCGCACCACGTGCTCGGCCGCGCAATAACCGCCAAGGCTCAGCAGCTCATCGTGCGCCGAATGAGAGCAGACGATGCAGCACAGCTCATCGCTGAGCAGCGCCTCGTGGGGGTAACGCGGGTTGATCCGCCGCTGCGGGACTATCACCAGGTCGCTGCGCCGGTACTCCAGCGCCTCGGCCACCACATCACCGTCGCGCGGCAGCGGCAGGTCACGCAGCACCAGCGAGGCATTGGGAGCCTGACGCGCCAGTTCACGGCTGACCGCCGGCAGCAGGGTGGCCGCCACATAGTCCGAAGCCACCAGGGTGAACCGCCGATCACAGCGGGCAGGGTCGAAAGCGGCGGAAGTCTCCACCACCTCCCCGGCCAGGCTCAGCACCTCGCGCACCTTCGGCGCCAGCTGGCGCGCCAGTGCGGTCAGCTCCAGGCCCCGGCCCAGGGGCACCAGCAGCGGGTCCTGGAAATGCTCGCGCAGGCGGCCCAGCGCGGCGCTGGTCGCCGACTGGCCGAGATTGAGACGCTGCGCCGCCCGGCTGACGCTGCCCTCTTCGAGCAGCACATCCAGGGCGACCAGCAGGTTGAGGTCCAGACGTCGGTAGCGCATGGGCGACTTATACCCAAGCGCCGCGCCGGCAAGTGGCGTATTTCGCGCTGGCAGGTATCGCATGGCGCGATACCTGCCAGCTCGGGGCTTACTGCGCCGCCGCCGGCTTCCAGTCCAGCAGGTGGTGGGTGAAGCCGTAGCTCGCCGACTGGTAGTAGCTGATCGCCCGATCCACCAGCGGGTCGTCGGTCTTCGCCGGCACTTCCGTGCTCGCGCCCAGCGCCTGGTTGTGCCGGCGCAGTTCGCCGCGCGGGCTGAGGATCGCCAGGTCCTGGCCGTCGAACAGGCCCAGGTGCTGGTAGTTGCCGATCACCACACGCGGCGGCAGGGCGTTCGGCACCATCAGGTCGCGCCCGTAGAAGGTCGAGGTGTAGCTCAGGTTGAGGATCGACAGCAGGCTCGGCGCCAGGTCCAGCTGGCTCGCCAGCTCGCCGCGCTCACCGGTCGCCAGCAGCTTGGGCGCATAGATGAACAGCGGGATCTGGTAGTTCGCCACCGGCAGGTCTTCCTTGCCGGCGCTGCCTGCGGTGTGGTCGGCGACGAACACGAACAGGGTGTTGTCGAACCAGGGCTTGCCCTTCGCCGCCTTGAGGAACTGGCCGATGGCGTAATCGGTGTACTTCACCGCACCCTCGCGGCCCTCGCCGGAAGGAATGTCGATGCGGCCGTCCGGGTAGGTGTACGGGCGGTGGTTGGAGGTGGTCATCAGCTGCAGCAGGAACGGCTGCTGGCGCGCGTGGTCCTCGTCCGCCAGCTTGATGGCCTGGGCGTAGAGGTCTTCGTCACTCATGCCCCAGGCGTTCTTGAAGTGGATGTCCGACTCCTGGACGCTGGACTGGTCGACAATGCGGTAGCCGTTGCCGCCGAAGAAGGCGTTCATGTTGTCGAAATAGCCACGGCCGCCGTAGAGGAACACGGCGTCGTAGCCGACGCTCTTCAGTTGCTGGCCGAGGCTGGCGAAGCCGCTCTCGCGGCCGACGCGCTTGACGATGGAACGGCCCGGCGTTGGCGGGATCGACAGGGTAATGGCCTCCAGGCCGCGGTCGGTGCGGGTCCCAGTGGCGTAGAAGTTGTTGAAGTAGAGGCTGTTGCGGCGCAGCTCGTCGAGGTTGGGGGTGAGGTTGCGAGCGTCGCCGTTGCTGCCCAGGTACTTGGCGCTCAGGCTCTCGATGGTCACCAGGACGATGTTGTAGCGTTTGGGCGTGCCTGCGCTGGCGATAGTGCGGCGGATATCCATCGGATCATTGCCGATGAAGCGGGCGTTGGGCTCGGCCAGTTCGGCGCGTATCTCCTGGGTCACCTGCTGCGCCGGCAGGGTGGCGTAGAACTGCGGGTAGTCCAGCTCGTTGTTACGGAAGGCGGCGAAGAACTGATACGGCCCGTTGCTCGCGAGTTCGCGGGCGTAGGTATTGCCACCCTGGCCGCGCGGGGAATCCTGGTCCACCAGCAGGCCGGCCACCAGCGCCAGCAGCACCAGGCCAACGCAACCCAGCAGACGGCGTGGCAGGGACGCCACCTCGACGTCACGCAGGCGGCCGACGACCTTGAACAGCGCAAGCGTCACGACCAGCGAAATGGCCGCGAGGATGCTCAGCAGCAGGCCGATCGGGTAGGACTCGAGGATGTTGTTGAGCACCTCGTCCGAGTACACCAGGTAGTCGACCGCGATGAAGTTGAAGCGCACGCCGAACTCGTCCCAGAACAGCCATTCGGCCACCGCGGTGAAAAGCATCACGTAGACGCTGACGAACAGCGTGGCCGTCAGCAACCAGCGCCAGGTAGCGCTGCGCCAGACCCGCGCAGGCATCAGCAACAGGACCACGCCCATCGGCAACAGGGCATAGACCAGGAAGCTCAGGTCATAGAGCAGGCCGATGACGAAGACCCCGACATGGCCGGCGCCCACCTCGGGCAAGTGGCTCGCCAGGAGGACCAGGCGGGTCAGGAAGAAGACGATCAGCCAGAGCAAGGCGACCAGCGCCAGGAAGCGCGTCGGGGCCGAGCGGAAAAGTTGCATGGGGTGTCCCTTGTAAAGGTCCGTCGCACTGGACGAAAGGCAGCGCAGGAAGTGGCCGAAAGCGGCAGTCGGGGCGGGACTCTACAAGTCGAAAGGAAAAGAATTCGTCAAATGGAGCTGCCGGTTTCGTGAATTACCGGCGACCTGAAACCGGTCACGTTCAGCGACGGCGCTACAGGGTTCGAAATTCCCCGGCGACCACGTCTTTTTCACATGTCCTTGACGAGACCTTGATCGCGCGATTCGACAATGGAGGCAACTGACGAGTCCGCCTCCATGAACGAACCCCAGCGCGTGTTTTCCTCCATCACTCCTCGTGAGAACGGTGTCGTTGCCGACGGCGCATTCGGCACAGGTGTTTGCCAACGCGTCCGTCAGTGGCGCCTCAAGCGCCTGCTGCGCCTGGCCCTGCGCATGGCCGAGGAGCCGATCCTGGTGCTGGAGGTCTCGCAATTGCCCGGCGCCGCCTGGCCGGTGCTGCTGGAGCACAGCAACCGCGTCATCGTGGCGACCTGCCCGTCCGGCGACACGCTGGCCGACGCCCACCGGCGACTGCCCGAGGCGATGAAGCGGCGGATCAGGGACCTGCCCGCCCCGCAGGAAAACGCCGAACTGCGCAAGGGTTCGGTCGATTGCCTGTTGCTCCCGGAAATCCCGCACAGCGCCTGCAACCGGCAGAACATCCGGCTGCTGAACCAGTGGATTCCCGTGACCCGCGACAGCGTGATCCTGTTCGCCCGCGTCGACCACTCCAGCCCTGCCCTCGCGACGGACCAGGCCTGCCCCTGCGGCCCGGATCCGCATCCCGGCGGCCCGGACTTCGCCAGCGCCCGCTCCCTGGAGCGCGAGTTCCAGCGCCTGGGTTTCTCGCAGATACGCCATTACAACGTCGTCCCCGGCGTGGACGGCGTGCGGGTCTATATCCTGCGCAAATGAGCGCTTCCACCATCCGTCGCTGAACCGGCGCACGCCGGGGCGCCCGCTATACTGCTCTTTTGCCATCATCGAAGATTTTCAGGGGGCCTCCCCGATGCAGAACAACACGGTAATGCGCTATTTCCCGTGGCTCGCCCTGGCGCTGCTGGTGGGCAGCCTCGCCGGCTGGCAGATCGGCAATATCATCGGGCTGAACGGTAACCGATGGTTTGCCGAACCCGAATTCACCTTCGAGATTCTGGTGGCGCTCAGCGGCGCGTTCTGTGGCGCCCTGCTGTCCTATGCCAGTGAACGAGGGCTGATGTGGCGAGCGCTTGGCGTGCTGGCAGGCACCTGCTTCATCGTCGCCGTCCTGGGTTACTGCCGGCACAGCCTCGGTGTCCCCTCTCCGAACATGGAACTGCTGACGTACGCCCGGCAGTTCGTCCTGCAGACCTTCGGCATCTGGATTTCGCCCGTGTTCGGCGCGGCGCTGGTTTCGCTGCTGCGGGTGATTCTGCGCTGACCCCTGTGCCATGATCGCGGCTTCGCGCCCACCGCCGGAGCTCCCATGCCGCTGACCCTGTTGCTGCGCTGCCACGACCTCGAGCTTACCCGCGAGCATTACCGCGACACGCTCGGCTTCAACGTGACCGACTCCGCCGAGGGCACGCTCACCGTGCAACTGGAGGACTGCCGACTGCTGTTCACCGTCCAGGACCTGTGGGGCCGCGAGGCAGGTTGCTCGGGCACGATCTACCTGCAACTCGCCGACGTCGCACGCTACTTCGCCGCCGTGAAGGACCGGGCGCAGATCGCCTGGCCGCTGCAGGACATGCCCTACGGCTCGCAGGAATTCGGCGTGCGCGACTGCAACGGCTACCACCTGGCCTTCGCCCAGCACGCCAAAGCCTGAGCAGGCCCGGCGGATTACTGCACAGCGTGCAGCTATGTCCTGCATCAGCCCTGTCTGGTGCATTACGGGGACATCCCTAGACTGGCGGGCACCATCACCAGTCAGGGGAACACCATGCCCACCCGCGTATCACTGCAAGCCTTCGGCGGCCCGGAAGTCCTCCGCTTCGAACAGTCCCCGGTGCAACAACCCGGCCCCGGCGAAGTGTGGCTGGAACAGGCCGCCATCGGCGTCAATCCACTGGACCTGAGCCAGCGCTCCGGCGCGGTGAAGGTGCCGCTGCCCTCCTCGCTCGGCCTGGAAGGCGCCGGTACCGTGGCCGCCCTCGGCGCAGGTGTGACCAACGTGCAGGTCGGCGACCGCGTCGCCTACGCCACCGGGCCGCTCGGCGCCTATGCCAGCGCCCGCCTGTACCCGGCGGAGCGCCTGGTGAAGCTACCGGACTGCGTCAGCTTCGAGGACGCCGCCGCCGTGCTGTTCAAGGGCATCACCGCGCAATACCTGCTCAAGTCCACCTGGCCGGTCGGCCCCGGCTCCCGCGTCCTGATCTATGGCGCCGCCGGCGCGCTGGGGCAACTGATGGTGCCCTGGGCCAGGCACCTGGGCGCCTTCGTCATCGGTGTGGTGTCGAAGCCGCAGAGCGTCGAACGCGCCCGCGCCGCCGGCTGCAATGAAGTGCTGGTGTTCGATGCCGCGACGCTCGCCGATCAGGCCCGCGAGATCACCGACGGGCACAAGGTCGACGTGGTCTACGACCCCATTGGCCGCGCCACTTTCGAAGCCTCGCTGGACTGCCTGCGCCCGCGCGGCCTGCTGGTGAGCTTCGGCATGGCCTCCGGCGCGCCGCCGGCCGTGGAAGTCGCCACGCTGAACGCCAAGGGCTCGCTGTTCCTCACCCGCCCCTCGCTCGCCGCGCACACCGCCTCTGCCGAGGAATACCAGCAGCGTGCAAAGGACGTCCTGCAGGCCGTCGCGGACGGTATCATCCAGCCTCGCGTGTGGCGTCGTTACCCGCTGGCGGAAGTCGTCCAGGCCCACGCCGACCTGCACGAAGGCCGCTCCGAAGGCGCCCTCGTACTCACGCCATGACCGCCACCGCGAGAGCCGCCCTGGTGGATTCGCCGAATCAGGAGCCCTATGGATCTGTTCGATAGTCGCCAGGCCGACGAACTCGCCACCCTCCTGGCGCTGGCCGAGCACGGCTCCTTCGCCGCCGCCGGCCGCGCCCTGCAACGCCACCCATCGGTGTTGTCCAAACGCCTCGGCGCGCTGGAGCAACGCCTGGGCGTGCGGCTGGTGGAGCGCACCACCCGCCAGCTGCGCTTCACCGACGAAGGCCTGCGCCTGGTCGAGCGCCTGCGCCAGGCCGCCAGCCTGATCGCCGAGGCCCAGGATCAGGCTACCCGCAGCGCGGCGCAGGTTCAGGGCCGCCTGAAACTCGCCGTGCCGGCCGCCATGGGCCGGCTCTGGCTGAGCCCGATCCTCTCGCGTTTCGTCCTCGCTCACCCGCAGGTGACGCTGGAAGTGGAGTACTCGGAGCGCTTCGTCGACCTCGTCGCCGAAGGCTTCGACGCCGCCATCCGCATCGGCGAACTGGCCGACAGCCGCCTGCTGGCCCGCCGGCTCTGCGACCTGCGGCGCATCCTCTGCGCCGCCCCCGACTACCTGGGGCGCCACGGCACCCCGCGAGCGCCGGCTGAGCTGGCCACCCACAATTGCCTGGGTTTCACCGGCCTGCACACCTGGCCGGACTGGAAGCTGGCCAACGGCAACCGGCAGCAGACCGTTCGCGTCAGCGGCAACCTGCACAGCAACGACAACGAGGCCCTGCTCTCGGCAGCGCGCCTGGGCGTGGGCATCCTCGCCGGCGGCGAATGGCTGATGAAGCACGACCTCGACGCCGGCCGCCTGGTGCGGGTGCTGCCGGGCTGGCAACTGGACGCCTCTGCCGGTATCTACTTCGTGCGCCCTTCGGCGTGCTACAGCTCGGCCACCAGTGAAGTGTTCAAGGCATGGATCGAGGCACAGTTCGCCGACGGTGCGCCGTGGGAGCGGCCACCGCTCTGATCGACCGGGCACAAAAAAGGGCGCCCGGCATCGCAATACCGGGCGCCCTGTTTCTCTCGACCGACCTCAGACCGTGACGACGATCTTGCCCACCTGCTGGTTGGCTTCGAGGAAGCGATGGGCGTCCTGGATCTGCTCCAGCGGGAAGGTCCGCGCGATCACCGGGCTCAGTGCGCCGGACTCCAGCCCCTTGACGATGAACGCCTTGGCGCGCTCCAGCGCCGCCGGGTCGGCAACGATCTCGGCGTAGAGGTAGCCCTTCAGCGTCAGGCTCTTGCCCAGCACCGTGAACAGCGGGAACGGCGTCGGCTCCGGGCTCAGCGCACCGTATTCGAGAAGGATGCCGCCCCGCGCCATGGCCTGGGTGAGCACCTCGAAACCGGGGCCGCCGATGGGGTCGAACACCACGCGGGCGCCCTGCCCGCCGGTCAGCGCCATCACCTGCTCGACGATGTCCTCGTCGTCGCTGACGATCACATGATCCGCGCCAGCGTCCAGCAATGCCTGCTTCTTGGCCTGGGTGCGGGTCACGGCAATCGAGGTGGCGCCGACCATGCGGGCGATCTGGAACGCTGCGAGACCGACGCTGCTGGATGCCGCCGTGACCAGCACGAACTCGCCCCGGGACAGCTTCGCCTGCTCCACCAACGCACCCCACGCAGTCACGTACTGCATCCAGGACGCGGCGGCCTGTTCGAAGCTGAGGTTCTGCGGGTACTTCACCAGCAGGTGCGCCGGCACGTTGGCCACTTCTCCGTAGGTACCCCAGCGGGCGATATCCAGCGGCGGGATCAGGCTCACCGCATCGCCCACCGCGACGTCCTTCACGGCGCTGCCCAACGCACTCACCACACCGGCCGCCTCGTAGCCCAGGCGGCTGGGGAACTCGGCTTCCTGCAGGTAGGCGTGGTTGCGGAACATCACTTCGGCGCGGTTCAGGCCGATGGCCTTGACCGCGATCTGCACCTCGTCCGCTGCCGGGGCGGGCACGTCCACCGCCTCCAGCTTCAGGACGCTGGCGTCACCGTATTGGTGGATTCTGACAATGCGGGCCATGGAAACCTCTCTTCAGAGCTGGGGCCAGCGTGAAAGCGCAGGCCGGAATGGGAGTGTAGAAAGTCACGGCAGCAGTGCTCGACCGTTCGCGACAGGGGGAAAATCTAGGCGTTGGCCGGGCTCGGATAAAGGCCTAGGATGGCCAGACACTTGAAACACAGGGTTTGCAATGGACCGTCTCGAACAGATGGCCACCTTCGTCAGGGCAGTGGAGCTGGGCTCCTTCAGCGCGGTGGCCGAAGAACTGCAGATGTCGTCGCAACTGGTGGGCAAGCAGGTGAAGATGCTCGAGCAGCACCTGGGCCTGTCCCTGCTCAACCGAACCACGCGGCGGCAGAGCCTCACCGACTTCGGCCGGGCCTTTTACCAGCGTGCCAAACTGATCCTGGCGGACATGGAGGCGGCGGAAAGCCTCGCCGCCGTCACCCGTGGCACGCCCAGCGGGCGGCTGCGAATCAACGCGCCGGTGACCTTCGGCATGCGCGTCCTGTCGCCACGCCTGCTCGAGTACATGGTGCGCTACCCGCAAGTGGCGGTGGACCTGACGCTCTCCAACGATCTGGTGGACCTGGTCAACGACGGCTACGACGTGGTTTTCCGCATCGGCGAGCTGGCCGACAGCCGCCTCAAGGCCGTGCCGCTGGCGCCCTACCGGCTCGTGCTGTGCGCCGCACCAGCGTACCTCGCGCGGCGCCCGGCGATCCTCGCGCCCGAGGACCTGAGCCAGCACGAATGCCTGGGCTTCGCCTTTTCCGATGGCCGCTCCAGCTGGACCTTCGACGGGCCGGACGGGCGCATCGAGGTGCCGATTACAAGCCGTTTGACGATCAATCAGGGTGACCCGCTGCTGGCAGCGGCGGTGGCCGGGCTGGGCGTGGTGCTGCAACCCCAGGAGCTGGTCAGTGACGCGTTGCGCAGCGGCACGCTGGTGCAGCTGCTGCCGCAATACAGCGTGCCGACCTCGCCGATGCACATCCTCTACGCCCCGGACCGGCGCCTCACACCCAAGCTGCGCAGCTTCCTCGACTTCGCCATCGCCGCTTTCGGTCGTAGCGCATGAGCGCTCGTGAGCAGGCCTGGCAGGGCGAGCTCTGGCTGGGCGCGGACTTCTGCCTCGTGGCCGGCACCACAGGCCATGCGCGCCCCCACGCCCACTACGCGCACCAGTTGCTGATGGCCTGCGAAGGTGAAGTGAACGCGCTGATCGACGAACAGCCGCAGCACGCTGCGCTGCTGGTGATCGCCTCCAACCAGCGCCACGCGATCCTCGACAGCGACCAGCGCGCCGTCACCCTGTTCGCCGAGCCGCTGGCGTTCGGGCTGGCCGAGCTGGAGCGGCTTTGCCGGCAGGTCGGGCCGGACCTTCAAGCACTTGCATCAGGCCTGCGCGAACTGCCGCGCCGACAGCTCGACCCACGCCTGAAGAAAGCCCTGCAACGCATCCGCACGCTGGACGACGGCGCCCTGCCCGCCCAGGCGCTGGCCGAGGCAGCCTCGCTCTCACTGAGCCAGCTGGAACGGCTGTTCAGCGGCACGCTGGGCCTGTCGGTGCGCCGACTGGTGCTCTGGCAACGGCTGCGCCAGGCACTGCGGCTGGCCATGGCCGGCGACAGCCTGACCACTGCTGCCGTCACCGCGGGCTTCGCCGATTCCGCGCACTTCTCCCGCAGCGTGCGCAGCCAGTTCGGCATCCGCGCCGACCTGACACTGCGCCAGCTGAAGCTGCGCCTACTCGACTAGCAGGCGACGCAATTCCGTCGGCAACGGTGCCGGGGAGTGCGCTGTATCGATGCGACGAAACGGCTCAGCCAGCTGATCGAAGTAAGCCACCGGGTAGTCAGGGCGGTCGCCGATCCCCAGGTCATCCTCCGCCAGCGCGTAGTCAGGCAGGTGCAATGCAGTGCCCAGCAGGCGATCCCAGAAGCTGAAGAACAGCGCGAAATTCACGTCCCCCGCCGTGCCGTATTTCAAGTGGTGCAGGCGATGCAGCGGCGCCCAGGCGAACAGGTGGCGCAGAGCACCGATGCGCATGTCCACGTTGCTGTGCTGCAGCAACAGCTGGATAGCGATGGCGAACGCCAGCAGCGCCGCGACCTCCACGGGAACACCCAGCAACAGCAGCGGCAGCGTGCCGCCGAGGGCTTCGAGCATCTGGTGCAGCGGATGCTTCATCAGCCCGTTGAAGCCATACATGCGCGTGACACTGTGGTGCACCGCATGCAGGCGCCATAACAGCGGCGAACGGTGGCTGGCGTAGTGCACCAGGGTGATGCCGAGGTCGGCGATCAGCAGCGCCGCCAGCAATTGCAGCGCCAGTGGCCAATCCGTTGGCCACAGGCCGAAGTGCGGCAGCCACAGGGCCATCAACGGAATCGCCGCAATGCCCAGCGCATTCAGCGTCTCATTGACCAGCGCGTGGATGAGGTCGCGGGCGCCGTCGCCGTGGCTCTCATTCCAGCCTGCGCGATAGGGCCAGAATCGCTCGGCAAGGAAGGCAAGCAGGATTGCCAGCGGCAACAGCGCCGGCAGGCACAGCAGCGCGACGCCTTCACCGACCAGGTACAGGGCCAGGCCGATGAAGCCGAAGAAGAATACGGGGGCAAAGAGGTATCGCATGAGGCAGCTCCAGTACGGTGGGAGCCACCAGTGTTCCCGTCGAGCCACAAGCCGCGCTTGAACAATCCGCGCATTCGGTGCCGCCATCGCGCGCGGATTTCCGTGCCCCACGGGCAGCCTCAGCGACTCTTGGAAATCACCCCGACCATGTACTGGTTCAGATCGCGCAGGTCATCGATGCTCCAGGCGTGCGGCGGTAGCTTCACGCCATTCTCGCGCAGGGTCCGGGGGATCAGGCTGCCGTTGGGGCGCAGCACCACCGAAGACACGATGACGCCCGGATAATCACCCAGGCGCTTCCTGAAAGCGGGCGTCGTGAGATCGGGCGTCGGCGGGTTGCTCTTGCGGGCCAGAGGCCCGGTCGCCTTGATGTCCGCGCCGTGGCAAACCGCACAGCGCTGGGTGAAGAGGTTCTTGCCGTTGAGGTTATCCGCCAGGGCTGGCGCTAACTGCGCGAGCGACAGAATCCCGGTCAGACCGATGAACAATGCTTTCACTTTCCTGCTTCCATGCCGTGCCAATCCATCCTGATTCAGTCAACGTCGCCAGGCACAGCCCAGCGCGCTGAGCGCCAGTATCGCAGCCGCACCCGCGTAGGCCCAGAGCGCCGGCACCTGCGGCAACAGCACGCCGGCCAGGATCGGCCCGAGCCCCGCGCCGATGTCGCGCCACACCGCGTTGCCCGCCAGCGCCTGGATACGCGCCTGCGGGTTGCGTTGCGCCACCAGCGTGACCACCAGCGGCAGCTGCAACGCCCGCAGCACCAGCACGAAGAAGGCACCGACGAACAGCCAGTAGCTGCCGAACATCAGCAGCGCCAGCGAGGTGGCCAGCGACAACACGACCAGCATGCGCAGTGCGCCGAAGCGATCCGCCAGGCGCCCGCCGAAGGGGCTGAAGAGCATCTCGCTGAGATACCGCACCGCCATCAGCACGCCCGCCACCAGCACGCCGGTGCCGCCCAGGTGAGTCTGCGCGTAGAGCGACAGGCCGAAGATGAACAGGCCGTCGAGGGTCACGCCTTCGATGAAGGACCAGGTGGCGATGCTGTCCGGCAGGCGCAGGCGGCGGCCGCTGTTGGCAGGGATGTCGTGGGCCTTGTCGGGCAGCGCGCGGGCGCGCCAGAGGCCGCACAGGGCGCTGACGCAGAGGACGAAGAAGATACTGCGCGGGCCCAGCGACTGGGCCATTACCGCGCCCAGCGGGAGGAACAGCATCGGCCCGATGGAGAGAGTCGCCCGCGAGCGCCCGGCGCGGCGTGCGGCGCCCTGTGCTTCAGCGGTGGCGAGGGTCTGGGTACTGAGGTTGAACGTGGCGAAGCACAGGCCCCAGACCAGCCTAAGGACCAGCAGCGCAGCGAAGCCGGACAGGGTCGCATTGCCCAGCGCACAGGCCGCCGCCGCGAAGGCCGCAAGGCTGCACGCGGCGCGGTCGCCGTAGCGGCCGTAGAAGCGCACCACCCAGCCATAGCCGACGATGCGCACCAGCCGGTTGGCCGCCAGCAGGATGCCCGCTTCCACCAGGGTCACACCGAAATCGGCGGCGTACATCGGCAGCAGCAGGTACAGCAGCACGTCGCTGGGCAGGCACAGGCTGAGCACCTGGGCGGAGTTGCGCGAATCTCGGTCGGCTCGCTGCAGGGCAGGCGCGGAAGCGGACGACATGACAGCCTCGTGACAACGACGGGGGCCGCAGGATAACCCGCGCCCCGCCCCGCAGGACAAGCCTTACGCCGGCGCCGGCAGCTGTGCTATTGCGCGAGCGAGCGCAGGAAGGAGGCAATCACCTGGCTGCTGCGGCGCTCGGCGAGGTAGTACAGGTAGGTCTCGGTACACACCGGGTCGCCGCTGATGCGGATGGCCTTCAGGCGCGGGTCGGCGATGTACTCCGCCTCGGACACCACGCCAATGCCGATGCCACGGATCGCCGCCTCGCGCAGGGCTTCGCGGCTGCCGATCTCCATGGCGATGCGCGGCGTCACGTCGGCCTTGTCCAGCTCGCGCTCCAGCGCCACGCGGGTAGTCGAGCCCTGCTCGCGGCGCAGCAGCGGCTGGCCCTGCAGGGCTTGCAGCCGTACCTCGTGGTTACGCGCGAACGGGTGGTCGATGTGGGCGAAGAGGATCACCGGGTGCCTTGCATACAGCTGCGCGACGAACGCCGGATCGTCATGCAGCCCGGCGAGCACGCCGACGTCGGTGACGTAGTTTTCCAGGTCGGCCAGCACCGAGGCCGAGTTGCCGATGCGGATCGACACGTCGATCTGCGGGTAGTCGCGGCGGTACAGGTCGACCATCTCGATCACATGGAACGGCCCCACCGCGCCGACCTTCAGTTGCCCCCGATTGAGCTGGCCGGAATCGCGCAGCAGGTTGGTCGCTTCCGATTCGAGCATCGACATCTGCTGGGCGATGGGCAGCAGCGCGCGGCCCACGGCGGTCAGCTCGATGCGCCGGCCACGGCGGTGGAACAGCTCCACGTTGAACTCGCGCTCCAGGCCCTGGATCTGCGTGGTCGCGGTCGGCTGGCTGAGGCCGATGGCCCTGGCCCCGGCGCTGAAGCTGGCGTGGCGGGCCACGGCGAGGAAGGTGCGCAGGCGGGCGGTGGACATCCATAGCTCCTATCAATGGATTAGTGCTTTAACCCATATTGATTTGATGGCGTGACTGTCACATGACAGCCCTAGCTTTGGCGCTACCGAACACAACCTCCGGGTAACGCCATGACTTCGCTGACCAGACTGTTCCGCTTCGCCGTGCTGCCGCTCGCCTTCGCCTCCGCCCTGCTGCCGACCGCCCAGGCGCAGGACGCCCTCACCGTCGGCCTGATTCCCTCCGAGGACTCCCAGGCCATGATCAAGAGCAGCCAGCTGGTGCTCGACCAGTTGCAGGAACGCCTGGGGATGCCGGTGAAGCCCTTCGTGGCCACCGACTACAACGGCGTGATCGAAGCGCTGCGCGCCGGCAAGCTCGACGTCGCCTATCTCGGCCCGTTCTCCTACGTGCTGGCGCATCAAGTCGCCGGTGCCGACGCCTTCGCCGTGGCGGTGACCAAGAAGACCGGCACCAGCGCTTACCACAGCCTGATCATCGCCCGTCAGGACAGCGGCATCCGCAGCCTGGACGACCTCAAGGGCCACACCTTCGCCTTCGTCGACCCCAGTTCCGCCTCCGGCCACCTGTTCCCCAAGGCCGGCCTGGAGCAGTCCGGCCATGACCCGAAGGCGCTGTTCTCGCGGGTGATCTTCTCCGGCTCCCACGACGCCAGCATCCTCGCCGTGGCGAACCGCAAGGTGGACGCCGCCGCCGTGGCCGACCGCATCCTCGCCGGCGCCATCAGCTCGGGGCAGGTCAAGCTGGACGACATCCAGGTCGTCTGGAAGTCCGACGACATCCCCGAATCGCCCATGGTCTGGCGCAAGAACCTCGACCCGGAACTGCAACAGAAACTGGTCGCCGCATTCGCCTCGATCAAGGACGTGCCGTGGGGCGACCAGGGCCAGCTCAATGGCTTCCAGCCCACCAACGACGCCGCCTACAACGTCGTGCGCGACACCGCCAAGGTGCTCGACCTCGACCTGCGGAGCCTGAAATGATCCGCGTCGCCCAACTGACCAAGGGCTACGGCGACAACCCGGTTTTGCGCGGGATCGACCTGCGCATCGAGGCCGGCGAGTTCGTGGTGATCCTCGGCCAGTCCGGCGCCGGCAAGTCCACCCTGCTGCGCTGCATGAACCGCCTGGCCCAGGCCGACGGCGGCGAATTGCAGGTGGCCGGCGTCAACGCCATGCAGGCGCGCGACCAACGCGAACTACGTCGGCGGGTGGCGATGATCTTCCAGCACCACAACGTGGTGCCGCGCCTGTCGGTGCTGAAGAACGTGCTCACCGGGCGCCTGGGCTGCGTCGGCACCCTCGCCTCGGTGCTGCAGCTGTTCAGCCGCGACGACGTCGCCCTGGCCCGCGAATGCCTGCGCCGGGTGGAGCTGGAACACAAGGCGGAAGCGCGCACCGATTCCCTCTCCGGCGGACAGATGCAGCGCGTGGGCATCGCCCGTGCGCTGGCCCAGCGGCCGCAGGTGATCCTCGCCGACGAACCGGTGGCCAGCCTAGACCCGAAGACTGCGCAACTGGTCATGCACTACCTGCGCGAGGCCACCCGCAAGCTGGGCATCACCGTGGTATGCAACCTGCACCAGGTGGACCTGGCGCGGGAATTCGGCGACCGCATCGTCGGCCTGGCCAACGGCCGCCTGGTGTTCGACGGCAGCCGCGAACAACTGGACGACGCGGCCCTGCGGCGCATCTACCAGCAACGCCCGAGCAGCGAGGCAACTGCCTACCAGACGGCCGCGCGCGCGGTCTACGCCAGCGAAACAGGAGCCGGAGCATGAACCTGCGCAGCCACCAGTGGATGGTCGAGACGCCGCACACCAAGCGCGGCTGGCTGACCACCGGCGCCGCCGTGCTGGCGGTGCTCTACCTGCTGCACTGGAGCGCCGAGGGCGCACAGCTGAGCTGGAGCGAACTGGCCAGCGGCCTGCCGCAGATCGGCGACTTCCTCAGCCGCTCGCTGCCGCCGGACCTGAGCATCCTGCCGAGCCTCTGGGGCCCGGCGCTGGAGACCCTACAGATCGCCCTCTGGGGCACCCTGCTGGGCATCGTGCTCGCCGTACCGCTGGGTTTTCTCGCCGCACGCAACCTGCACGGCAACCGCTGGCTGTACCTCGCCACGCGCCAGCTGCTCAACGTCATCCGCAGCATCAACGAACTGATCCTCGCCCTGGTGTTCGTCTCCGCCGTGGGCCTGGGGCCCTTTCCCGGCGTGCTGGCCCTGGCGCTGCACGGCGTGGGCATGCTCGGCAAGTTCTTCGCCGAGAGCATCGAGGAAATCGACCAGGGCCCCATCGAGGCGCTGCAGGCCACCGGTGCGCGGCCGTTGCAGGTGATCGTGTTCGGCGTGCTGCCGCAGGTGATCACCGCGTGGATCGCGGTGGTGCTCTACCGCTTCGAGGTCAACCTGCGCTCGGCCACCGTGCTCGGCATGGTCGGTGCTGGCGGCCTGGGCTTCGAACTGGTCAGCAGCCTGAAGCTGTTCAAGTACCAGGAGACCGCCACCTGCATCGTCGTCATCACCGTCATGGTGGTGCTTGCCGACCTGCTGTCCAACCGCCTGCGCCACGCCATCCAGGGTAACGGGCGGCACTGACCGCCCGGCCCCTGCCTCTCCCTTCCGCCCCAACCCCCTGCCGCGTGCGCCTGCTATTTCAGCCTTCCGGGCGCGCGCCGGGCAGGCGCACGCCCGGAGTTTGCCCAAGATGCCCGCACCCGCCGTTATCGGTCTGGCCGATGCCCACCTGCGATCAATCGATTGGAACGAAACCGACGAGGCCCCGAGCATGGCCGCACGTTCAAACAACAACAAGGAACTGCCCATGCCTGCCCGATTCCATAATCCGGTCGCCACCGTTTTCGGCGGCGGCAGCCTGGACCACATCGCCGAGTTGTGCGAAGGCAAGGTCGCCCTGGTGACCTTCCCCGAAGCCGCGCAACTGGGGCTGATCGACCGCGTCCGCAGCCTGCTCGGCGAGCGCCTCGCCTACGTCATCGACGATGTGCAGCCCAACCCCGACGTGGCTTGGCTGCGCGATGTGCACGAGCGCTTCTGGCGTGAGGCAGCGGACTGCAGCACCGTCTTCGCCCTCGGCGGCGGCAGCGCCATCGACACCGCCAAGGCGCTGATCGTCGGCACCGCATCCGGGCACTTCGACGAACTGCTCGATCTGCTGGCCGCCGGCAAGCCCTTCACTCCGGCGCGCAGCAAGACACTGATCGCCGCGCCGACCACCGCCGGCACCGGCAGCGAAGTCACGCCCTGGGCGACCATCTGGGACGCGCAGCAGCAGAAGAAGTATTCCCTGCACCTGGACTGCACCTGGCCCAAGGTCGCGCTGATCGACCCGGACCTGATGCTCAGCGTGCCCGCCGGGGTGACGGTTTCCACCGGGCTGGACGCGCTGTCCCACGCGCTGGAATCGATCTGGAACCACAACGCCAACCCCATCTCCGACACCTTCGCCCTCTCCGCCATCGAGGACATCCTCGACTGCCTGCCACGCCTGCAACAGGACCTTTCCAACCGCGAAATGCGCTCGCGCATGGCCCTGGCCGCGCTGAAGGCCGGCATGGCCTTCTCCAACACCAAGACCGCGCTCGCCCACTCCATCTCCTATGAGATGACCCTGCGCCACGGTCTGCCCCACGGCATTGCCTGTTCCTTCACCCTGCCGCTGGTTCTGGGCCTGGCCTGGGGCCGCGACGCCGACCGCGACCGCACCCTGCAGCGGGTGTTCGGCCACGACCTTGCCGGCGCGCAGAAGCGCCTGCGTGAATTCCTCCATCGCCTCGGGGTCAAGACCGAGTTCGGCGACTACGGCGTGACTGCCGCCGAAGCCGAAGCGATGATCGACTTCGCCATGCAGGGTGCCCGCGGCCGCAACTTCATCGGCTCACAGGCCGCCTGACGCCGCTCCTCACCGGGCGGCCCTGGCGGCCGCCTTTTCCTGTTGCACCGAATAAGAGTGCCGACACGCCGAGCTTCCAGCCGGCGCGAGCGAACAAGAAGGAAAACACCATGAACCGTGCACAAACCCTGTCTGGGCCAGTCTCCGCCGTCACCCCGTTTCGCCTCGCCCAGTGGCGCATGCTGCTGGCCGCGATGTTCTGCTACCTGTTCTTCTACACCGGCCGCCAGACCTTCGGCTTCGCCATCCCCGGCATCCAGGCCGAGTTCGGCCTGAGCAAGGAAACCCTCGGCTGGGCCTCCAGCGCCATGCTGTGGATGTACGCCATCGGCCAGGCCATCAACGGCAATCTCGCCGACAAGTTCGGCGGCCGGCGCATCATGAGCCTCGGCGCAGCGCTGTCCTGCGGGGCCAACTGGGTCACCAGCTTCGCCGGCGGCTTCGTCAGCCTGGTGCTGCCTTGGGGCATCAACGGCTACTTCCAGGCCTTGGGCTGGGCGCCGGGCAGCCGCCTCCTGTCGAACTGGTGGAGCGCCGCTGAGCGCGGCAAGGTCTACGGCTTCTATGTGTTCGCCGCCGGCTGCGCGTCGGTGCTGTCCTACGTCACCTCGGTGATAGTGATCGACGTGATGCACCTGGAGTGGCGCTGGATCTTCCGCCTGCCGGTGCTGCTGATGCTCGCTGGCGGCATCGTGTTCTACCTGGTGGCCCGCGAGCGCCCGCAGGACATGGGCTTCGAGCCGCTGGCCGACACCGGCGTGGCCAACGCCGAGGACCGCGCCAGCGAAGCCGCCCACGGCGAGGAAGAGACCTCGACGCAACGCTACCTCGCCGTGCTGAAGAACCCGCGCCTGCTGGTGGCAGCGCTGTCGCTGGGCTTCCAGAACGCCGCGCGCTACGGGCTGATCGTCTGGGTGCCGGTGCACTTCCTCGGCGCCGACTGGCAGAAGGGCCAGAGCTTCATCGACCCGAAATGGATCACCATCGCCCTGCCCGTCGGCATGGCCGTGGGCGCGCTGAGCAACGGCTGGGTATCCGACCGCCTGTTCGGCAGCAAGCGCTACCGCGCGATCATGCTCTACATGGTGTTGGGCGCCCTCACCAGCCTGTGGATGTGGAGCCTGCCGGCACACAGCGGCGTCGGCCTGCTCGCGCTGTTCCTCTGCGGCTTCTTCGTCTACGGCCCGGCGTCGAGCTTCTGGGCGCTCTGCCCGGACCTGGTCGGCGCGCGCCGCGCCGGCACCGCCACCGGGATCATGAACTTCTCCTCCTACCTCTTTGCGGGTCTGGCCGAACCCCTGATCGGTCGCATGCTGGACACGACCGGCAATACTTCACTGATCTTCATCGTGGTCACCACGGCCTGCGTGTGCAGTGCGGTGGTCGCCCTGTTCGTCCGGCGCTGAGGGCACGGCCATGTGGCAAGCCCCGATGCCAGACGCTCCCCACAAAAAGAGAAGCCATGTACCAGTACCACAAGTGGTTGCGCTCCTTTCATGCCGTGGCCCGCACCGGCAGCTTCACCCAGGCCGCGGCGCTGCTGAGCGTCGGCCAGCCGACCATCAGCGAGCAGGTCAGCGGGCTGGAGAAGCGCTTTTGCGTGGAGCTGTTCCACCGCCGCGGCCGCTTCATCGAGCTGAGCCCGGCCGGGCAGCAACTCTACGCGATCACCCAGGGCCTGTTCGGCCAGGAGGACGAAGCCCTGCAACTGCTGCAGAGCTTCCAGCAGCGCAAGCAGGGCATGCTGCGCCTCGGCGCGGTGTCGCCGCCGATCGCCATGAGCCTGACCTACTCGCTGATGCAGCGTTACCCGGACATCGAACTGGAGACTTCCTTCACCAGCGAGGCCGGCACCCTGGAGCGGCTGTACAACTTCGACATCGACGTGGCGATCCTCGCCCTCTCCGAGTTCGACCAGCGCCTGAGCACCCAGTTGTACCGCACCTGCCCGATCCTCGCGGTGGTACGCGACGACCACCCCTGGGCACGGCAGGAATCGGTCAGCGTGCAGGAGATCGCCAAGGAGCGTGTGGTACTGCGCGAGCCGGCCTCGCGTACCCGCCAGCTGGTGGAGGAAGGCTGTCGCCAGCACGGCGTGGAACTGGACTGCGCGATGCAGCTGAACAGCCGCGAGGCCATCGTGCATGCGGTGGTACACGGCATCGGCGTGGGCTTCGTCTCGGCGGTGGAGTACGCCGACCGGCCAGGCACGCGCTCCATCGCCTTCGCCGAGGACCCGTTCCACATCAGCTACTACCTGTGCTGCCTGGGCATCCGCCGCAAGCGGCCGATCATCGCCGAGCTGTTCGACTCCACGGCCTGACCTTCAACCCGGACCAACCCTGAAACCGCGAGCCTGCCACCACGCCGGGCGGGCTGCGCTCACCTTCGATTTCACAAGTAACCCCCTCACAGGAGCATCACCATGCACTACCAGCAACCCAAGCAACTGCAGGCCGCCATCCTCGACTGGGCCGGCACCGTGGTCGACTTCGGCTCCTTCGCGCCGACGCAGATCTTCGTCGAAGCCTTCGCCGAGTTCGGCGTCCAGGTCAGCCTGGAAGAAGCCCGTGGCCCGATGGGCATGGGCAAGTGGGACCACATCCGCACCCTGTGCGACATCCCCGCCATCGGCGAACGCTACCGCGCCGCCTTCGGCCACCTGCCCACCGATGACGACGTCACCGCCATCTACGAGCGCTTCATGCCGCTGCAGATCGAGAAGATCGCCGAGCACTCGGCGCTGATTCCGGGCGCGCTGGATGCCATCGCCGCACTGCGCAAGCAAGGGCTGAAGATCGGCTCCTGCTCCGGCTATCCGGCGGTGGTGATGGAGAAGGTCGTCGCCCTGGCGAAGACCAACGGCTACGTCGCCGACCATGTGGTCGCTACCGATGAAGTGCCCAACGGCCGTCCGCACCCGGCCCAGGCACTGGCCAACGTGATTGCCCTGGGCATCAACGACGTGGCGGCCTGCGTGAAGGTCGACGACACCTGGCCGGGCATCCTCGAAGGCCGCAGTGCCGGCATGTGGACCGTGGCGCTGACCTGCTCGGGCAACGCCCTGGGTCTGACCTATGAGCAGTACAAGGCGCTGCCGGCGGAGAAACTGGAGCAGGAACGCCGCCGCATCGGCCAGATGTTCGAAGGCTCGCGCCCGCACTACCTGATTGACACCATCGCCGAACTGCCGGCGGTGATCGCCGACATCAATGCGCGCCTGGCGCGGGGTGAGATGCCGCAGGCCTGCTGATCACTCACCAGCTGAACTCCACGTAGGATGGCGTGGAGCGCAGCGATACCCATCACGCCCACGCGCCATCAGCATGGGTATCGCTGCGCTCCACCCATCCTACAAAGAGCGTCCAGCGGAAACCGGCCTGCTGATCACTCGCCAGCTGAACTCGACGTAGGATGGCGTGGAGCGCAGCGAAACCCATCACGTCCACGCGCCATCAGCATGGGTATCGCTGCGCTCCACCCATCCGACCAGTGCTTTCAAGGGAGCTACGGCGTTGGGGAGAGGGGCCGTTGCCGTTGCTCTAGTGCCCCGAATACGGCGGATATTTGTCCCCCGGTACGCGTCGCTGGCGCTGTGGGTCCGGGCCGTCGTGGGGAGCGTGGGGCGGATGCGGCGGGTCGATCTGCGGGTCGGCGAGGTCCGGCGAATCCGGGTCGAAACCCAGTTCCGGATCAATATGCCGCGAACCGCCAAGGGGCACCTGGCGCTGCGGGTAGCCGGGCAGCCCACGCTTGTCGCCGGGGCCGGACCTGTCCGGCCAGCGTTCAGGGGCAACGCCCGGGCGCTCTGTGATTTCACCGTGGCCTTTCATGTTCACCTCCAGCGGTTCGGGTAATGGCATGACGGTGGACGCGGGACTGCGCCGAAGGTTTCAGCCGATTGTCCGACGGTACCGCCGGTGGATTCGCCCAGGCGAAAACCCCCGATCTAGACCATGGTCGCAAAGACCCGACCGCCCATCTGTGACACCTTCGCGCGCTTTTTTAGCGCCCCCGGAGTCACCGCATGCCCTCGCCCCTCTCCTCCAGCCCGCTCGCCCGCCTGAGCGCCCTCGCCCTGCTCGGTGGCATCGCCGCCCCGGCCAGCGCCGACTTCCTGGAGGACAGCAGCGCGCGCCTGGAGTCGCGCACCTTCTACTTCAACCGCGACTTCCGCGACGGCAGCTCGTCCAACCCGCAGGGTGCCTCCAAGCGTGAGGAAACCGCGCAGGGCTTCATTCTCAATCTGCAATCGGGCTACACCGAAGGCACCGTCGGCTTCGGTGTCGACGCCCTGGCCATGCTCGGCGTGAAACTCGACTCCAGCCCCGCCGACAGCAACAGCGGCCTGCTGCCCTCCAGCGGCCACGACCCGCGTCACTCTGAGGACCAGTACGCCAAGGCCGGCGTCACCGGCAAGCTGCGCGTCTCCCACACCCAGTTCAAGTACGGCGCGATGCTGCCGGACATGCCGCTGCTCAAGTACAACGACGGCCGCCTGCTGCCCAACATGTTCCATGGCGCGCAGTTGACCAGCGAGGAAATCGCCCACCTCAAGCTCACCGCCACGCGTCTGGAACGCTACACCGCGCGCGACTCCACCGATGCCCAGGACGTGCGCCTGAACTGCAAGAACAAGCGCTACGCCTGCGATACCACCGGCAACCGCTTCGACTCCTACCAGGCCGACTACCAGGTCAACGACCAGCTCCTGCTGCAGTACGCCCAGGGCGGGCTGGAGAACGTCTACCGCCAGCGCTACGTCGGCATCGTCGGCAAGCAGGCGTTGGGTGCCGGCAAGGTCACCGCCGACCTGCGCTGGTTCGACAGCGACGACGACGGCTCGGCCCGCGCCGGGGAGATCGACAACCGCGCACTGAGCCTGCTGCTGGCCTATGCCCAGGGCGGCCACATCCTCAGCGCCGGCTGGCAGCGCATGAGCGGCGACAGTTCCATGCCCTACCTCGACGGCAGCAACCCCTACCTCGCCAACTACGTGCAGGTGAACGACTTCGCCAACGCCCAGGAGCGCTCCTGGCAACTGCGCTACGACTTCGACCTGCGCAGCGTCGGTGTGCCCGGCCTGAGCTTCATGACCCGCTACGTCAACGGCGACCACATCGCCCTGGCCAACGGCGACGAGGGCAAGGAATGGGAGCGCGACGTGGAGTTCAAGTACGTGATCCAGACCGGCACCTTCAAGGACCTCAGCCTGCGCCTGCGCAACGCCACCTACCGCACCAACTACGAACAGTCGGCGCGCGATGTGGACGAGGTGCGGCTGATCGCCAGCTACAACTTCTCGATGCTCTGATCTGCAGGTCAGCGGGGCGGTCGCGGCCGCCTTTCGCCTTAGAAACGGACGTCCTGAAGCTCGCCAAAATCCACTGAGATTCCCAGTACCTGAATGACGAGAATGGCCGTGGCGATGACCAGATGGACTCGGCGAGAGCTGAAAAAGGCGATGATCGGCAACAGGATGATCACCACCATGAAGACGCCCCAGCCGCTGAACCATTGGTTGTCCCAGTACCTCGCCGCTTCCCAGAAGTATTCGGCGTAATAGGCGCTGAACCCGAGGAGGGCCCAGTGCCCGTGGGATTCGAACACCTCCTGGTGAGTCTCGCCGGCCTTCAGCTCGTGAACCGGCAGAATGAGCGCCGCACTGAAGAACAGCAGCAGCGGCGATACCAGCAGTCGCAGAAACTCGTTGTATGTCCAGACATGGATCAAGGACTTCAGGGAGTAGGTGCTCCACCAATATTCGAGCAGCATCAGGAAGAGCGAGGCGCTCCAGATCAGCGGCAACCAATCGATCTTCGAGGTCGCCCGTGAACGCAGCGTCGCCACAACACCAGACAGCAGCCGCGTGACACCAAGCCCCGTCAACATGCCGAAGACGACAGCCAGCCATTGGAACTCGGTACCGGGCATCCGCAGGCCCCCTCTCGCAACGTGTGGCGGTAGACCGCACGGATGCTAAGCCCCGCAGCTGCGGGCGGAGCCTGGAAGCGGGAGGGACAGCCGGCGAGATTGCAGAATTGTGGTGCACATCCTTTAGCCCGAAGCCAGCTCCGCGAAATCCATTGCAGCGCTATGCGTCTTCCAAGGGCGAACACCAGGGTGCCACTCCTGCAAGGGGAATGGTCCTACATGCTGGGGGAACGGATGAGACCCGTTTCATTCTGTCGGCAATGTCCTGGCTCGGGATCGCCGCCAGCAACCGAAAAGTCCCACGAGCCATTAGCCTTGCGGGCCTACGAGCGCCGTCCCTAGCCTCTGGTTCGCCGCAGTTCATCGCGGACGGGCGTAGGAACCCGGCTCAACCGAACAGAGGCACGGTAGCTCCGTAGCCACGATTAGCAGGCGCAGTTCGACTTGCGACGTCGTGTTTCTATGGCGGCCCGTGTGAGGAGGCTTCGGCCTGCCGGTTGCTCTGTCCCGGTTTCCTACCCTTGCACGGTCCGCCTCTTTTACCCGTAGGAAGGTCGATAGGCGGTTCCTTAGTCAGACAGAGGAAATGCTGATATGAACTACCCCCCTTTCTCCCCCGCGCCCCACCGTCCACCACACCACGCTTCAACCCTCCCCCCGGAGGTGCCCCATGCGTGAATTCCTCCCAGTCCCCTTGACCGGCCAATTCGGCGAAGAAGTCCTCTTCATCAACGCCCTGGCCCCGGTCGAACACCTGCGCGAAGCCGCCCTGCGCCGCATCACGGCGGTCGAAGACCTGCTGCAACTGATGGAAGACGACAGCGACAGCGGCCTCATCCGCGCCACCGCCCGCCTCGCCTCCGCCTTGGCGCCACTGGTCAGCGAAGCCCGCCAACTCTACGAACTGGCCCTGGAGCGCCCCGGCTACAAGGCGGGGCCGCTGGATCGATAAGCTCCGCCGCCGGGTCGGCCTCGCTGCGCCGACCCGACGGCGCTGCCTCACTTCTTGGCGGTGAGCGTGCTGTAGCTGGTGATCAGGTTGCGGTAGTCCGGGATGTGGTTGGAGAACAGCGCAGCGAGCCCTTCGATGTCGTTGCGCCAGTCGCGGTGCAGCTCACAGGCCACGCCGAACCAGGTCATCATCTGCGCGCCGGCCGCTTCCATCCGGCGCCAGGCAGCATCGCGGGTAACTTCGTTGAAGGTGCCGGAGGCATCGGCGACGACGAAGACCTCGAAGCCCTCTTCCAGCGCCGACAGCGCCGGGAAGGCCACACAGACCTCGGTGACCACGCCGGCAATGATCAACTGCTTCTTGCCGGTGGCCTTCACCGCCTTGACGAAGTCCTCGTTGTCCCAGGCGTTGATGTTGCCGGGACGGGCGATGTAGGGCGCGTCGGGGAACAGGTCTTTCAGCTCGGGAACCAGCGGGCCGTTGGGGCCGTTCTCGAAACTGGTGGTGAGGATGGTCGGCAGCTTGAAGTACTTGGCCAGGTCGGCCAGGGCCAGGACGTTGTTCTTGAACTTGTCCGGTTCGATGTCGCGCACCAGCGAGAGCAGACCGGCCTGGTGATCGACCAGCAGTACGGCGGCCTGGGTCTTGTCGAGACGGACGTAGGGCTTGCTCATGGCGTTTCCTCGTTGCAGTGAAAGCCCGGCCGGAGCCGGGCAAGGGTCGGTTCAGCGCTGGGAGTCCAGCACTTCGTGTTCGGTCACCACCTGCTGGGCCTTGGTGTAGCTTTCGATCAGCAGGCGGTAGTGCGGGAAGATCAGGCTGTAGGCCTCGGCCCACTGTGCGGCGTCGGGGCGGTTCCAGGTGCGCTGGATTTCCGAGGCGACGGCGGCGGTATCCATGGGCACCACGCCAGCCTGGACGACACGCGCCAGGGTGATTTCCTGCGCGGCCTTGGAGTAGGTGCCGGAGGCGTCGATCACGGCGAAGACCCGGTAGCCGGCGTTGACCGCGGCAATCGCCGGGAAGGCCATGCATACGCTGGTGATGGTGCCGGCGATGACCAGGGTCTTCTTGCCGGTGGCCTCGACGGCGGCGACGAATTCGGGGTTGTCCCAGGCGTTGATCTCGCCCTTGCGCGCCACGTACTGAGCATGCGGCGCGGCCTCGTGGATCTCGGGTATCAGCGGGCCGTTGGGCCCCTGCGGCACCGACGCGGTGGTGATCACCGGGATTTTCGCCAGGGTGGCGATCCTCGCCAGGGTGATGGCGTTATTGCGCAGTTCGGTCATGGGCATGTCCTTGACCGTCTGGAACAGCCCGCTCTGGTGGTCGATTAGCAGCATGGCGGTGTCGTCGGGATCGATAACCGGGCGCTGGCCGTTGAAGTTGGCAATCTGGTTGAAGTGGCTCATGTCGTGGTCTCCACAAGGGGCGTCCGGCCCAAGAAACCCGCGCCTCCTGCGCGGGCGTTCATCCAGACTAGGCGAGGCCTGAGTCGGGGGTATGACATCAGCGGGTCATCTGTCCGAAACGTCCGTTCTGGACGTCCGCAATGGCCTGCTGGATTTCGCTTTCGCTGTTCATCACGAAGGGGCCGTAACCGACGATGGGCTCGTCCAGCGGCTCGCCACTGAGCAGCAGCACCAGGGCATCGCTCTCGGCTTCCAGCTGCAGGCTGTCGCCGCGCCGGTCGAACAGCGCCAACTGGCCTTCGCGCAGCGTTTCGCCGCCGCCCAGCCGGACGTTGCCGCGCAGCACCACCAGGGCGGTGTTGCGCCCCGCCTTGACGGCCAGTTCCAACGGGCGGCCGGGCTGCAGGCGCAGGTCCCAGACATCCAGCGGGCTGAAGGTGTGGGCCGGGCCGGCGTGGCCGGCGTAGTCACCGGTAATCACCCGCAGGCTGCCGGCGCCGTCGGCCAGTTCGATGCGCGGGATGTCACCGGCCAGCAGCGTCTGGTAGGCCGGCGCGGTGCGCTTGTGGCGGGCCGGCAGGTTCACCCAGAGCTGGGCCATGTGCAGGTTGCCGCCGCTGCGGGCGAAGTCCGGCGAGTGGTATTCCTCGTGGCAGATGCCGTCGCCGGCAGTCATCCACTGCACGTCGCCAGGGCCGATGCGGCCGCCACCGCCGCTGGAGTCGCGGTGCTCCAGTTCTCCGTCATAGACCAGGGTCACGGTCTCGAAGCCCCGGTGCGGGTGCTGGCCGACGCCACGGCGCACCGTGCTGGGGCCGAAAGCGTGGGGGCCGGCATGGTCGAGCAGCAGAAAGGGGCTGAGGTGCTCGCCCAGGCTGTCGTAGGAAAACAGCGTGCGAACCGGAAAACCGTCACCGACCCAGTGCGGCCGGGCGGCGCTGTAGATGCCAAGAATCTGTTTCATGGGTGCCTCCTGTAGTGCATGGAGGTCACGATACGGATGGAACAATTGCCTCGGTAGACGGCAAAAATTAGTATCAGTGTTCCACAAGAGGAACACTGGAATGGACGATCTCAACGACCTCTATTACTTCGCCCAGGTGGTCGAGCACGGCGGTTTCACCCCGGCCGGCCGTGCCCTGGACGAGCCCAAGTCGAAGCTCAGCCGGCGCATCGCCGCGCTGGAGGAGCGTCTGGGCGTGAGGCTGATCCAGCGTTCGACGCGGCACTTCTCGGTGACCGAGATAGGCCAGGTGTTCTACCGGCACTGCGTGGCGATGCTGGTGGAAGCGGCGGCGGCCACCGAGGCCGTCGAGCAGCACCGTTCCGAACCGCGCGGGGTGGTGAACCTGAGCTGCCCCACGGCGCTGCTGAACTTCTGGGTCGGCCCGATGCTGGCGCGCTTCATGGTGCAGTACCCGCTGGTGGAGCTGCATGTACAGAGCACCAACCGCCAGGTGGACCTGATCCAGGAAGGCATCGATATCGCCCTGCGGGTGCGCTTCCCGCCACTGGAAAGCAGCGACCTGGTGATGAAGGTGCTGGGCGAAAGCCGCCAGCGTGTGGTGGGTGCCCCGGCCTTGCGCGAGCGCCTGCCGGCCAGGCCGACGCCCGCCGACGTGGCCGCCCTGCCGACGCTGCATTGGGGCGTGGTGCAGCGCGAATACCAGTGGCTGCTGGACGGCCCCAAGGGCGCCAGCGCGCAGGTGCGCTACCAGCCGCGAATGGTCACCGACGATCTGGTCGCCCTGCGTCAGGCCGCGCTGGCGGGCGCCGGCGCGGTGCACATGCCCGCCGTGGTGGTCTGCGATGACCTGAATGACGGCAAGCTGGTGAACCTGCTGCCCGACTGGGCGCCACGCACCGGCGTGGTCCATGCGGTGTTCCCTTCGCGGCGCGGCTTGCTGCCATCGGTACGAACCTTGCTCGATTTTCTGGGCGAGGAGTTCGAGAAGAGCGACATGTCCTAAGTAGGCGTCTTCCAGGCCGGACAGAAAGTTCGCACTTCAACCCAGAACACGGGTCGACTCTGAAGGAAATACGAGTCGGGAATAGGACGAGCATTTCTTCAGAAAGCCCTGACATACCTTTCCAGCGACCAATCCTTACCATTTGTCGACATAAACGCCGTAACCAGTTCATCTGGTTGGGAATCTCTGATTAATGTCTACCCTGAATACTGTTGGAAGAATGTCGAGGAGCAGCCGGTATGGCTAAGAACCTGAAAGAGCGTGCAACGGTTATCTGCCGCCTCGACGACAAGATTCTCTTCGTGCGCAAATCCAAGTCGAAATGGAACCTCCCCGGCGGCCGCATCGAGGCCGACGAACGCCCCGGCCAGGCCGCCACCCGCGAGCTGATCGAGGAAACCGGGCTGGCCATCGAACAGCTGAACTACGTCGCGCCGCTGGAGCTGTACCAGACGCTGCACTACGTGTTCGAGACGCCGGTCGACCCGGCGCAGCAGCCCACGCCCCTGAACGAGATCGCCGACTGCCGCTGGTTCGCGCCCGAAGAACTGGAGCGCCGCCGGGTCAACAAGTCGGCACGCCGCCTGCTGCGCACCTGCCTGAAGGCCAGCTGACAGGCTGACGGACGCCGCGTATCAGGGTATCTTCAGCGCCTTCCTATAAGACGCCCGTACAGGATTTACCCCCATGCTTCGCGCTGCCCTGCTTTGCACCCTTGCGCTGTCCTCCGGCCTTGCCGTCGCCCAGGTCGAGGTGAAGCCCGTGCAGCATTCCAAGGTGGGCGAAGTGCTGGCGGTACGGATCAGCGAGGAAATCGCTCCGGGCGACTACGAGCGCCTGTTCAAGGGGCTGATGGCCAACCCGGGCAAGTTCGCCCGCAAGGTGGCCCTGCTGGACAGCATCGGGGGCAGCGCCGCCGAATCGATCAAGATGGGCCGCCTGCTGCGCGAATCCGGCTTCGAGACCCTGGTGCCGACCAACAGCGTCTGCCAGGGCTCCTGCGTCTACCTGCTGGCCGCCGGCAAGCACCGCACGGTGCGCGGCTATGTGGGCCTGCATCGCCCATACTACCCCGCCGGCGATTCGTCCCAGGCGGCGGGCAGCTATAACGCCCGCACCTATTTCCGCGACATGGACATTCCGCTGGAACTGGCCGACACCATGCAGAGCATCGATCCGCAGCGCATGCGTGTGCTGACTCCGGAGGAGTTGCAACGTTACCGGCTGGGCGCCACGCCCAGCCAGATCAGCGCCCGCTGACGTTCAGCGGCCACTGGTCGGCGTCGAGGTAGCCGAGCAGGCGCGGGCTCTTGTCGGTTTCACTGAGCACGAAGAGCGTCGAGGCGTAGTCCGGGGTTGCCGGGTCGTCGACGCTCACCGAGTGTTCCAGGTCTTCGATGCATTCGCTGTGGGTCACCAGGATCAGGTTGCGGTGCGCCACCTTGTGCTGCAGCGCCTGGTCCAGCATCGAGCCTTCGCATTTGTACAGCCAGGGCTGCTCCTGCGGCGTGCGGCCGAACATCGAGGTGGCGGTCTGCACCGCCCGCAGCTGTTCACTGCTGAGGATGTCGGCATTGGCCAGGCCGAGGGTGGCGAAGTCCTGGCCGATGGCATGAGCACTCTGGCCGCCACGCACGGTGATGCCATCGACATTGCCCAGGCAGGGCGCACTGGAACGGTCACACCGTTCGGCGTGACGCACCAGCACGATCAGGTCGCCGTTCTGCCAGTGCTCGCGCAATTCCGCCTGGCGCTGGGCATCGCCTACCAGCGGAGTCGGCCGCGAGAAGTCCAGGGGCAGGAAGCCGCTGAGCAGGGCGATCACCGGGAGGATCGCCAGCAAGGACAACCAACCGCGAGACAGTGATCTGAAGAACTTCGGGATGGGCATGGTTCAGGCCGTGCAGCTGGAAAAGGGTCCGCGTCCGTTCCCTCTTCGAAGGAGGGAGGCCCGACCCATCCCTGGGATGACCATCGCACTGCGGGGTTGTCAGATGGCGGGCAAGCAAACCCTATCGCCGGATTCGTGAAGAACCCGTTATGAATTGCTGAAGAATCCGTCTCTGTCAGAAACGACCGTCCGTCGCCCCACCGCTTTCATACTGCCGGCTGACGCAATCAGCCGGCTTTCGGTCATCGCACTGTGGTAGAACAAGGCACAGTGCCATCAGAGAGCCGCCGCCATGCCGTACGACGCCTCCCCGGAAAATCCCGTCTACCAGACCCTTCTCGAATCCACCCGTGCCATTCCTTGGAAAATCGACTGGCGATCCATGACCTTCGCCTACATCGGCCCACAGATCGAAGACCTTCTGGGCTGGAGCCAGGCCAGCTGGGTCAGCGCCAACGACTGGGCCGAGCGCATGCACCCGGAGGATCGCGAGCGCGTGGTGAACTTCTGCGTGTCGCAGTCCCGCGAGGGCACCGACCACGAGGCGGACTACCGCGCCCTCACCTCCTCCGGTGACTACGTGTGGATCCGCGACGTGGTGCATGTGGTGCGCGACGACAATGGCGAGGTGGATTCGCTGGTCGGCTTCATGTTCGACATCAGCGAGCGCAAGCGCGCCGAAGAGCAGCTGATCATGCTGCAGCGCCAGCTGGAGGAGTATTCGTACAAGGACGGTCTGACCGGCGTGGCCAACCGGCGCATGTTCGACTCGGTGCTGGACACCGAATGGGGCAGCGCCCAGCGCAGCGGCCAGCCGATCTCGCTGGTGCTGCTGGATATCGACTACTTCAAGCAGTTCAACGATCACTACGGGCACATCCAGGGCGACGACTGCCTGCGCAGCGTCGGCAAGGCGCTGGCCGGCGCGCTGCATCGGCCCAGGGACTTCATCGCACGCTTCGGTGGCGAGGAGTTCGTGCTGGTGCTGCCGGAGACCGACAGCGAGGCCGCGCGGCAGATCGCCGAACGATGCCGCAGCGTGCTGCGCGAGCAGCGCATTGCCCACGAGAAGTCTGCCGTCTCCGACCTGCTGACCATCAGCCTGGGCGTCGGTACCGCTGTGCCCGCCTCCAGCGACCGTCCGCTGGACTTTGTCGCGGCGGTGGATCGCCTGCTCTACCAGGCCAAGCAGGCCGGGCGCGACCGGCTGGTAGCCGCGCACTGGAGTCGGGGCGACGATCTGCGGCGTGACTCGCTTCGCTAACCCCGCTGCGACGTCCTGACTCGACCAACCGGACGGGCAGTGGCGCCAGAGCTGTCTAAGCTCTATAGCCACACGCGCGTGCCGGCGGCAGCGCGGCGGCCTCACGAGGGTTGCCGCCCACTGCGCCAAATCGATAGATCACCTGGCCCGGAGCCGGCATTGCGTAGAGCCGACCCCGTAACCAGGACCCCTGACCATGCACGATATCGACCCCGTCGAAACCCAGGAATGGCTGGACGCGCTGGAATCCGTACTGGAAAAAGAAGGCGAAGAGCGCGCCCACTACCTGATGACTCGCCTAGGCGAGCTGGCCAGCCGAACCGGCACGCAACTGCCCTACGCCATCACCACGCCTTACCGCAACACCATCCCGGTAGGCCACGAAGCCCGCATGCCGGGCGACCTGTTCATGGAGCGGCGCATCCGCTCGCTGGTGCGCTGGAACGCGCTGGCCATGGTGATGCGCGCCAACCACAAGGACCCGTCGCTGGGCGGACACATTTCCACCTTCGCTTCCTCGGCGACCCTCTACGACATCGGCTTCAACTACTTCTTCAACGGCCCCACCGAGGAACACGCCGGCGACCTGATCTACTTCCAGGGCCACGCCTCGCCGGGCTTCTACGCCCGCGCCTACATCGAGGGCCTGCTTACCGACGAGCAACTGGAGAACTTCCGCCAGGAGGTCGACGGCAAGGGCATTTCCTCCTATCCGCACCCACGCCTGATGCCGAAGTTCTGGCAGTTCCCGACGGTGTCCATGGGCCTGGGGCCGATCCAGGCGATCTACCAGGCGCGCTTCATGAAGTACCTGGAGAGCCGCGGCTTCATTCCCGCCGGCAAGCAGAAGGTCTGGTGCTTCCTGGGTGATGGCGAGACCGACGAGCCGGAATCCCTGGGCGCGATCTCCCTGGCCGGGCGCGAGAAGCTCGACAACCTGATCTTCGTGGTGAACTGCAACCTGCAGCGCCTGGACGGCCCGGTGCGCGGCAACGGCAAGATCATCCAGGAACTGGAAGGCGTGTTCCGTGGCGCCAACTGGAACGTGATCAAGGTGATCTGGGGCCGTTTCTGGGACCCGCTGTTCGCCAAGGACACCGCCGGCCTGATGCAGGCGCGCATGGACGAGGCGGTGGACGGCGACTACCAGAACTACAAGGCCAAGGACGGGGCCTTTGTCCGCGAGCACTTCTTCGGCGCGCGGCCGGAGCTGCTGGAGATGGTCAAGGACCTCTCCGACGAGGAAATCTGGAAGCTCAACCGCGGCGGCCACGATCCCTACAAGGTCTACGCCGCCTACCACGCCGCGGTGAACCACAAGGGCCAGCCCAGCGTAGTGCTGGCCAAGACCATCAAGGGCTACGGCACCGGCACCGGCGAGGCGAAGAACATCGCCCACAACATCCACGAGATCGACGTGGACAGCCTGCGCGCCTTCCGCGACCGCTTCGACATCCCGATCAAGGACGCGGACCTGGCCAAGCTGCCCTTCTACCGCCCCGACGAAGGCAGCGCCGAGGCGCGCTACCTGAAGGAGCGTCGCGCTTCCCTGGGCGGCTTCATGCCCCACCGCCACGGCAACAGCCAGCGCATCCCGGCACCGCCGCTGGAGACGCTCAAGGCGCTGCTCGATGGCTCGGGCGACCGCGAGATTTCCACCACCATGGCCTTCGTGCGGATCATCTCGCAGTTGGTGAAGGACAAGGAACTGGGCCAGCGCATCGTGCCGATCATTCCCGACGAGGCACGCACCTTCGGCATGGAAGGCATGTTCCGCCAGCTCGGTATCTACTCCTCGGTGGGCCAGCTCTACGAGCCGGTCGACAAGGAACAGCTGATGTTCTATCGCGAGGACAAGAAGGGCCAGATCCTCGAGGAAGGCATTACCGAGGCCGGTGCCATGTCCTCGTTCATCGCCGCCGGCACCGCCTACAGCAACTACCGCCAGCCGATGCTGCCGTTCTACATCTTCTATTCGATGTTCGGCTTCCAGCGCATCGGCGACCTGGCCTGGGCGGCCGGTGACAGCCTGACGCGCGGCTTCCTGCTGGGCGGCACCGCCGGGCGCACCACGCTCAACGGCGAAGGCCTGCAGCACGAGGACGGCCACAGCCACGTGCTGGCTTCGGTCATCCCCAACTGCCGCACCTACGACCCGACCTACTCCTACGAGCTGGCGGTGATCATCCAGGAAGGCGTGCGGCAGATGATGCAGGAGCAGCAGGAGGTCTTCTACTACATCACCGTGATGAACGAGAACTACCCTCACCCACCGCTGCCCAAGGGCGCCGAGGAAGGCATCATCAAGGGCATGTACCTGCTCGACGAGGACAAGCGTGCCGCCGCTCACCATGTGCAGTTGCTCGGCTCGGGCACCATCCTGCGCGAGGTGGAAGCGGCGGCGAAAATCCTCCGTGACGACTTCGGCATCGGTGCGGACGTCTGGTCGGTGCCCAGCTTCAACGAGCTGCGCCGCGACGGCCTCGCGGTGGAGCGCTGGAACCGCCTGCATCCAGGACAGAAGCCACGGCCCAGCTATGTCGAGCAGTGCCTGGGCGGACGGCGCGGGCCGGTGGTGGCGTCCACCGACTACATGAAGGTCTACGCCGACCAGATTCGCCAGTGGGTGCCGACCAAGGAATACAAGGTGCTGGGCACCGACGGCTTCGGCCGCAGCGACACCCGCGCCAAGCTGCGCCACTTCTTCGAGGTCGACCGCCACTGGGTGGTGCTCGCCGCGCTGGAGGCCCTGGCCGATCGCGGCGACATCGAGCCGAAAGTGGTGGCCGAGGCCATCGCGAAGTTCGGCCTCGACCCGGAAAAAACCAACCCGCTGGACTGCTGAGGAGAGGCACGATGAGCGAAACCATTCGCGTACCCGACATCGGCAACGGCCAGGGTGAAGTCATCGAACTGCTGGTCAAGGTCGGCGACCGCATCGAAGCCGACCAGAGCCTGCTGACGCTGGAGTCCGACAAGGCCAGCATGGAGATCCCCGCGCCGAAAGCGGGCGTGGTGAAGGCGATCAAGGTGAAGGTCGGCGACACCCTCAAGGAAGGCGATGAAATCCTCGAACTCGAGGCCGAAGGCGGCGCCGCCGAAGCCAAGGCCGAGGAACCGACCCAACCTGCCGCCGAGGCGCCCCAGCCCGCCGCCGCGCCGGCGCCTCAACCTGCGCCTTCCGGCGGCGGCGTGGAAACCATCAAGGTGCCGGACATCGGCAATGGCCAGGGCGAGATCATCGAACTGATGGTCAAGGTCGGTGACCGCATCGAGGCCGACCAGAGCCTGCTGACGCTGGAGTCCGACAAGGCCAGCATGGAGATTCCCGCGCCGAAAGCGGGCGTGGTGAAGGCGATCAAGGTGAAGATCGGCGACACCCTCAAGGAAGGCGACGACATCCTCGAACTGGAAACCGAGGGCGGCGCTGCGACGGCCAGCACGCCGGCCGCGGCGGCGCCCGCCTCTGCTCCGGCTCCGGCGAAGGAAGAAACGCCAACGCCCGCCCCGACTGCCAGTGGCGGCGTGGAGAGCATCCGCGTGCCCGATATCGGCAACGGCCAGGGCAACGTCATCGAACTGATGGTCAAGGTGGGTGACCGCATCGAGGCCGACCAGAGCCTGCTGACGCTGGAATCCGACAAGGCCAGCATGGAGATTCCCGCGCCGAAGGCCGGGGTGGTGAAGGCGATCAAGGTGAAGATCGGCGACACCCTCAAGGAAGGCGACGAGATACTCGACCTGGAAGTGGCGGGCGCAGCGGCGGCTCCCGCAGCCGCCGCAGAAAAACCAGTCGCTGCGCCAGCGGCGAAAGCCGAACCGCCCAAGGCGCCGGACGTCGCCCCGGTGGGTGCGCCCAGCCGCGACGGCACCAAGGTGCATGCGGGCCCCGCCGTGCGCATGGTCGCCCGCGAGTTCGGTGTCGAGCTGGCGCAAGTCACCGGCAGCGGGCCCAAGGGCCGCATCCTCAAGGAAGACGTGCAGGCGTTCGTGAAGGAGCAGCTGCAACGCAGCAAGTCCGGTGCGGCTGCAGGAGCAACCGGTGGCGCAGGCATCCCGCCGATCCCGGAGATCGACTTCAGCAAGTTCGGCGAAACCGAGGAAGTGGCGATGACCCGCCTGATGCAGGTCGGCGCCAGCAACCTGCACCGCAGCTGGCTGAACGTGCCCCATGTGACGCAGTTCGAGTCCGCCGACATCACCGAGGCGGAGGCCTTCCGCATCGCGCAGAAGGCGGCGGCGGAAAAGGCCGGTACCAAGCTGACCATCCTGCCGATCCTGCTCAAGGCCTGCGCCCACCTGCTGCGCGAGCTGCCGGACTTCAACAGCTCGCTCGCCCCCAGTGGCAAGGCGTTGATCCGCAAGAAGTACGTGCACATCGGCTTCGCCGTGGACACGCCGGACGGTCTGCTGGTGCCGGTTATCCGCGACGTCGACCGGAAGGGGCTGCTGCAGCTTGCGCTGGAGGCCGCCGAGCTGGCTGAGAAAGCGCGGACGAAGAAGCTATCCGCCGACGCCATGCAGGGTGCCTGCTTCACCATCTCCAGCCTCGGGCACATCGGCGGTACCGGCTTCACCCCCATCGTCAACGCGCCGGAAGTGGCGATCCTCGGTGTGAGCAAGGCAGCCATCCAGCCGGTGTGGGACGGCAAGGTCTTCCAGCCCCGGCTGATGCTGCCGCTGTCGCTGTCCTACGACCACCGGGTAATCAACGGCGCAGCGGCAGCGCGATTCACCCGGCGACTGGGGGAAGTGCTGGGGGATATTCGAAGCTTGTTGCTGTAAGCGCATCCGGTGAGTATCACACCGGCCCTCAGATCGACCCGGCACGCTCTTGTGCCGGGTCTCCCGCCCAGGATTGGCTGACCACTCCTTCTTGTGTGCAGCCGGCCAACTGGGTGAAACAACCGATTGGCTATTCAGCCCGAGCCATCAGGGCGCATATTTCTGCCTCCCTGCAACAACCCCCATTCACCCGTAAAAACACCCGCATCGAATTATCCTCCCCACAAGTAACCTTTCAATAGAAATCAAAGAAACTTCCCACGCGCTTCAAATTATCAGCCCCACCAATAGTTCCATAAGCACATATCATCAGAAAATACCCACGGAACTTACCCAATCTCTCCAGTTGCCACTCCACTGTGTGATTTCGAAACTCCCATCAACCTCCCACATTCGAGCACCCGCTCTATTCCGCAACTCTCGAAAGACGCGGGTACTTTTGAAGGGGCAATTGATCAGTCGAAAAAGTCGCCACGACTTTTTCGACAGGGGTATTTCTAAAAACAGCGGAGATAAAAATGAAGAAGGCATTTGCGAGAAATAGAATTTCCCTGGCCATATCCCTGGCAGCCTTATTGCCCGGCTCATCTGTTCTCGCCCTGGAAACCAGGGACATTCAAACACCCCAAGGCGCGCCCATATTCAAGATCAACTTCTACGATGTGGGAGATGGCGTGTTCATGTTCGACCCGGAGAAAAAGGACAACCGCTCCTCGATCTGGAACCTGAATTCGGACCAGAAGGCGAAGATCGAAGCGGGAGTGAAATACTGGGCAACGGTAATCAAGCCGAACGCCGGGCAACTCCCCGCCACCATCAACGTTGGCACCTTCAATGAAGATAACGCAGCGGGCACCAGTTATCCCAACAGCGAGGATCAATCCCCCAGCATCACCCAGTTACAGGCCGCGCTGACCGGTAAAAGCCGCAGTCCCGATCAGTACGGGGCCGACGGCTTCTTCCTGATAGGCAAGTTGAAGTTCGATACCCAGTCTTACCAGCCATCTCAATTGCCGCGCACCGGGGCTTTCGATCTGGCTGCCACCGCGTCTCACGAACTGGCTCACGCTCTAGGCGTAATGACCTCGGTCGCCGACAAGGACGGTGAAAACTCCGACACCCCCTACTTCGACAAGCAGCTCAGCCTCTGGGAAAGCCACCTGCGCGATGACAATGGCAACCCGGCCCGCCCGAACCAGGTCGTGCTCTGCACGGGCTGCGACAACGACTACGATCCGGACGGCTTCGATCTCCGCAAGGACCAGGGCTACTTCACCGGGAAGAACGTCTCCGACGTCCTGGCCGGTGCCATGCCGGGCCTTCCGGTCCGCGCACGCTCCGCCGATGGCAGCGTCGATGACGACTACATGAGCCACCCCGAGCTGAAGAGCAGCCTGATGAGCCACCAGAATTACCGCAACTACACCACCTTCATGGAGGCGGAACTGGCGGCGTTGCAGGACCTGGGCTACCAGATCGACCGTCGCGACCTGTTCGGTTATTCGGTCTACGGCGATAACCAGACGATCTACAACCAGAATGGTTACTTCCAGCGCGACCCTTCCGGCACCCGCTATCTGGTGGGCAGTTACAGCCAGACCTTGCTCGGCCTGGGCCTGCACGTTTACGGCAGCTACAACCAGATATTCCAGCAGGCCGATCTTCTGACCCGCGGCGCCGGTGCGGCGGGTGTTCGCGTCGACGGCGAAGGCAACACGCTGGTGGTCGAGCCGGGCACGCGCATCCATGCTGACGGCCAGAACGGGGTGGGCGTCCTGTTCGCCTATGGCAAGAACCATGAGTTCGTCCAACGCGGCGATATCGAGGCCCTGGGGGAAGGCGGTGTCGCCGCCAAGTTCAGCTTCGGCCAGAACCTGGTGGGCAGCCTCGGGGAAGGTTCGGAATATCGCGGCTCCTACTTCCAGTTCAAGGACAGCAGGGTGCTCCCCAATCCGTTGCCGGAGCTCATGGGCGCACTGGTCAACAACGTCGACATCAGCGGCCGCCTGGCGGGCAGGAGCGCCGCGATCCTCATCGAGGACTCGGCGCTGGTCAACCAGATCAACATTCTCGCCGGCGCCCAGCTGGAGGGCGGCATCTACTCGAATTACAACACCTGGAACAACGTCGAGTGGCGCTACACAGAACTGAACTTCGGTCTGCTGAACGACGGCCAGGGCCATGCCCTGGACCAGGCCGACCCGAACTTCCGCATGACCTACAACGGTGACATCCAGGGCAGCAACAACCTGGTGCTGAACCTGCGCGGCGGCCAGACCTCCCTCGGCGGCGAGCAGGAGCTCTACGCCGTCAACGTGAGCGAAGGCGCAACCCTCTCCGGCAACAGCACCTACACGATCAATGACAACGGTGCCTTCACCAACCGTGGCACCGTGGCGCCGGGCAACTCCTTCGGCACCCTGACGGTGGACGGCGATTACCAGCAGACCGACACCGGTCAATTGCTGGCGGAGGTCAACGACAAGGGCCAGCACGACACCCTGAAGGTCAACGGCAACGCCAGCCTCGCTGGTCGCCTGAGCGTCGCGCCGCAGCGCGGCTGGTACTCGCCGCAATGGTCGATGAGCTCCCGCCAGTTGCTGACCGCCACCTCCACCAGCGGCGCCTTCGACCAGGTGGAAAGCCTGTCCCCATCGCCCACCCTGTCCCTGCTGGCGACCCCGCAGAGCAACGGCGCCTACCTGCTGCGCTTCGAGCGCGCCAGCGACACCTACAGCCAGTACGCCACCAGCCAGAACGGCCGCGCCGTCGGCGAGGCCCTGAGCCGGGACGTCCCCGCCAACGCCGACAGCGACACCCGGAAGCTCTACACCACCCTGGACTTCTCCAACCCCGACGGCAGCACCATCGCCAGGGCGCTGGAGCAGCTCTCCCCGTCCGCCTACAGCGCCATGATGGCCAGTTCGCTGCAGCGCGAGCAGCAAGTGGCCGACGCCATCAGCGCCCGCGAACCGGGCAAGCTGCGTGACGATGAGTGGCAGACCTTCATCCAGCCCTTCGGCGGCAATTCCCGGCAGAACAGCGATCACGATACCGTGGGCTACACCACCGACAGCTACGGCGTGATCTTCGGTGCGGAAACCGCCGCCTCCAGCGACGGCGCGCTGATCGTCGGCCTGCACGGTGCTGCCAGCAAGCAGAACGTCAGCCTGAAAGACCCGCAGCGTGGCAGTGGCGACACCTCGGCGCTGGAGCTGGGTGTTCACGCCCGCTACGCCGCAGACCCGATGGCGGGTAGCTACCTGCTCGGCAGCGCCCGCGTCGGCTACGAGAGCGGCGAACTCAAGCGCAAGATCGACTTCGACGACTACTCCGCGCGCAACAAGGCCGACTGGACCGGCACCAGCGCGTCGCTGGTCGGCGGGGGCGGCTATCGCTTCCAGCTGAACGAGAACGTCAGCCTGGGTCCGATCGCCACCCTGACCTACACCAGCCTGTGGCGCGACGGCACCCACGAGAAAGGCGCCGATGGCTCGGCCCTGAAGTTGGAATCGCAGCAGTTCGATTCGCTGCGCTCCAGCATCGGCCTGAACAGCGCGATGAACTTCCCGCTCGAAGGCGGCCGCGCCATCAAGGCCGAGGGCCAGGTCACCTGGAACCACGAGTTGCTGAACACCGACCTGATCCAGGACGCGACCTTCGCCACCTACCAGGGCTCCTCGTTCCGCAGCAAGAACACCGTCATGGACCGCGACTCCATGGGCGTGCGCGGCAACGTCCGCTACTCGCTCAGCGAGAACGTCGACATCGGCGCCGGGGTTGCCAGTGATCTGTTCCGCACCGGCTACAACTCGGTGTCGGGCAACCTGTCGCTGGACTGGCGCTTCTGATCCACCCTCCCCGTGCCCTGCGCGGGGAACCATCTTCCTCGGTGCTTGCCGCCCTTCGGGGCGGCTTTTTTCACAGGCGGTCCAGCGGAATTCGCAGGTAACGCACGCCGTTGGCTTCCGCCTCCGGCAGCTCGCCCGCACGCATGTTCACCTGGATCGACGGCCAGATCAGCGCCGGCGCATGCAGCCCTGCATCGCGCTGCTGACGCATGCTGACGAAGGCGTCTTCGCTCACCCCCTCATGCACGTGCACGTTGTCCTGGCGTTGCCGCGCCACGCTGGTTTCGAACTCATGGTGATCGCGATTGGCAGTCAGGTAGTCGTGGCACATGAACAGCCGCGTCTGGTCCGGCAAGGCGAACAGTCGCTGGATCGAGCGGTACAACTGCCGTGCATCGCCGCCGGGAAAGTCGCACCGGGCAGTGCCGTAGTCGGGCATGAACAGGGTGTCACCCACGAACGCCGCATCGCCAACCAGGTAGGTCATGCAGGCCGGCGTGTGGCCGGGCGTGTGCAGTGCCTGGGCCTGCAGTTCGCCGATGCTGAAGCACTCGCCATCTTCGAACAGATGGTCGAACTGGCTGCCGTCGCAGGGGAAATCTTCATCCAGGTTGAACAGGCCGGCGAAGGTGCGCTGAACCTGGGCGATGCTCGATCCGATGGCCAGCCGGCCGCCCAGTTCGCCCTTGAGCCAGGCGGCGGCGGACAGGTGATCGGCATGCAGATGGGTTTCCAGCAGCCACTCCACCGTCAGCGCCTGCTCGCGAATGTACTCGAGTATCTGGCGGGCGCCGGCGTTGCCAACGCGGCCGGCGGCGGCATCGTAGTCCAGCACCGGGTCGATGATGGCGCAGCGCCCAGTGCTGTGATCCGCCACCACATAGCTGTAGGTGGATGTGGCGGGATCGAAGAAGTGCTGGATGGTAGCGCTCATGTGGGTCTCCTCCTGGTCTCGATTTTCCATTCGTAGCCCGCCATCCCCACCAGCATGGCGATGCAGAACAGCGCTCCCTGCCAGTAGCCGGCAGCGAAGGTCACCAGAGCCGGCCCCGGACAGATGCCGGCAATGCCCCAGCCAACGCCGAACAGCAGGCTGCCGCCGATCAGTCGGCCATCCAGTTCACGGCGCTGCGGCAGCTGCATCAGGCCGCCCAGCAGCGAACGATGCCGCCGCCGCGCCCAAGTGAAAAACGGTAGACCAACCGCGATGGCGGCGAACATCACCAGCGCCAGCGACGGGTCCCACGCCCCGGCGAGATCGAGGAACCCCAGCACCTTGGCCGGGTTGGCCATGCCGGCCAGCAGCAGGCCGAAACCGAACAGCAGGCCGGCCAGCAAAGCGACGATGCGGCTCATGCTCCACTCCCCAGCAGATGACGCACGACAAACACGGTGGCAAAGCCGGTGCCCATGAAGCACAACGTCGCCACCAACGAGCGACCGGAGAGCCGCGACAAACCGCAGACGCCATGCCCACTGGTGCAGCCGGAACCAAACCGGCTGCCGATACCGACCAGCAGGCCCGCCACCACCAGCGTCATCCAGCCGGCCTCGAAGCGAATCTCCGGCAGCGGGCGCAGCGCCAGCCACAACAGCGGCGCAGCCAGTATTCCGAGCAGGAAGAACAGCCCTTCGCCCTTCCAGCCGGCGCTCTTGAACAACCCGCCGAGCAGGCCGCTGATGCCGGCGACACGGCCATCGAGCGCGGCATACAGCCCGGCCGAAAGACCGATCAGTGCGCCACCGGCCAGGGCGCTCCACGGCGGGAAATGAGCCCAGTCGATCATGTCGGTTGCTCCGCGCAGAACAGCCGGTACAAGGTCTCGATCACCGCCAGTGCCTGCTGGCTGGCAATGCGGTAGTAGACCTGCTTGCCATCGCGGCGGGTCTCCACCAGCTCCTCGCGGCGCAGCACGGCCAGTTGCTGCGACAGGGTAGGCTGGGTGATGCCGGTACAGGCTTCCAGCTCGCCGACGTTCAGCTCGCCCTGGGCCAACTGGCAGAGCAGCATCAGGCGGTCGGTGTTGGCTAGCGCCTTGAGCAGCTGGCAGGCGGATTCAGCGGATTGGTGCAGGCGCAGGGCGTCGGCGGGTTCGAGCGTGGTGGCGGTCATGGGAACGATCTACCAATATACAATCTATATTTTTATAGATTGTTTTCCGCGCCCTGACCAGCCCCTCCCCCTTCATCAGATCAGCGGTTTCTCGTACCGCCAGGCATCGGCGCCGTCTTCGTAGAAATTGGCGATCCGGCCGAAGCGGCGATAGCCACGCCGCTCATAGAGGCCAATGGCGATGCAGTTATCGACGCGCACCTCGAGCCGCAACGCCCTGCAACCGTGCCGCGCGGCACTACGCTCCGCCTGTTCCAGCAATCCGCTGCCCAGTCCCCTGCCGCGAGCCTGCTGCGAGGTCGCCAGCGAATACAGGCGCGCCACCTTCGTGCCCCGACGAAACAGCAGCAAGGCGTAACCGAGCAACTCGTTGCCCTCCTGCGCCACGATCAGCTCGGTACTCGGTGCGGCGATCATCTGGCGAAAGCTGCGCGCACTCAGACGGTCCTCGTGAAAAGTGCCTTCCTCCAACGCCACAAGAGCCGCTAAATCGGCACGGGCGGCAAGGCGGTATAACAGTGGCATGGGTTCTCCGTAAAACTTTCGTCATGAATCGGGACATTTCTGGAAGTTGCTGCTTAATAGACACACGGCAACTTCCAGACAGGTCCGTGAACAATGTCTTCGCTACACACTAACTTCCATGAAAAGTTGAATGCAAGCTCCCTCCAGGCTGTCACCGAAGCCTCTGCGGAGCCGCCTTCAGCCCGCTCCAGCCAAGTCCTGATCATCGTCGAGCGCAAGGAAGACTGGGCTTCGTATATTCCCAGCGAAGATATGCTGAGCGCGCGGGAATACCTGGAAGACTCCCGCCAGTTCGAAGCGGGGAAACGCTTCCAGGTGATAAATCTGTGTCGCAACTACAAATACCTGGGCCACGGTTATTATTGTTCCCTGCTCGCCGAGGCGCGCGGGCACAAGGTGATCCCATCGGTACGCACGATCAGCGAACTGGCGAAGAAATCCCTCTACGGGCTGGCCCTGGACGGCCTGGAAAAAACCCTGGAGAAAGCCCTCGACCAGCATCCCTGCGCCAGCACCGACGGCTTCACCCTGCGCCTGTACTTCGGCCGCACCGACCTGGAGCCGCTGCAGCCCATCGCCCGCCAGCTGTTCGAGGCCTTCCCCTGCCCGATCCTGCTGGTGGACTTCCGCCGCACCGATGCCTGGCATATCGCCGGCGTTCGCCCCGGCGCCCTGCACAAGCTGCGGGAGAATCAGGAAGACCAGTTCGCCGACGCCCTCGACCGCTTCAGCCGCCGCGTCTGGCGCCAGCCCAACTCGCGGCGCCTGGCGCGCTATGACCTGGCCATCCTGCACAACCCGGCGGAGAACCTGCCGCCCTCCAATGCCGCAGCGCTGCAGAACTTCGTCCGCGTCGGCCGGCAGCTGGGCATCGACGTCGAACTGATCGAGAAGAAGGACTACGCGCGCCTGGCCGAGTACGACGCGCTGCTGATCCGCGAGACGACCCGCGTCGACGACCATACCTACCGCTTCGCCAAGAAGGCTGAACGCGAGGGACTGATCGTGATGGACGACCCGGCTTCGATCCTGCGCTGCACCAACAAGGTCTACCTGACCGACCTGCTGCGCGGCCAGGGCCTGGGCATGCCGGACACGGAAATCCTCTACAAGGACAACCCCCAGGAGCTGGAGCGCGTCGGTGCACGGCTGGGCTTCCCGCTGGTGCTGAAGATTCCCGACGGCTGCTTCTCCCGTGGCGTCTACAAGGTCGAGGACGCCCAGCAACTGCGCAGCGTCAGCGCCGAACTCTTCGAGCACTCGGTGCTGCTGCTCGCCCAGGAGTACCTCTACACCGAGTACGACTGGCGCATCGGCATTCTCAATCGCAAGCCGGTGTTCGCCTGCCAGTACTTCATGTCCCGCGGGCACTGGCAGATCGTCGAGCACAAGGCCGGCGGCGAGGTGATCGGCGAATGCCGCACCCTGCCGGTGGAAAGCGCACCGCCGGCCGTGGTGGAACTGGCGCTGAAGACCGCCAGCCTGATCGGCGACGGCCTGTACGGCGTGGACCTCAAGGAGGCGAACGGTGAGGTGGTGGTGATCGAGGTGAACGACAACCCCAACCTCGACGCCGGCATCGAAGACGCCTGCCTCAAGGACGACCTCTACCGCCAGGTGCTGGAGGAATTCATCCGCCGCCTGGAACTCAAGCGGCGCGGCCAGGCGCTGTGATCCCCCTCAAGGAGAACCCCATGGAAGCCACGCACATCGGCCTGACCATCCTGATCGCCATCGTCGTGTTCGGCACCGCGATCAACTATTTCGATCGCCGCATGAAGCCGCGCGAGGTGCGCGAGCAGGCCAGGCGCAAGGCTCAGCCGAAGCGCACGCAGTAGATCGGCGGCAGGTTCATCGACAGGCATTGCCAGTGATCGCCGCCGTTCTCCGACAGCCACAGTCCGCCGGTGGTGGACCCCATGGCCAGGCACACGCCATCGTCGTCCACCGCCAGGCCGTGACGGTACACCAGGTCGAAGGCCGCGCCCTGCGGCAGGCCGCTGTCGAGCACTTCGAAGCTGGCGCCGCCATCACGGGTGCGGGTAACGACAAAGCGGGCATCCACCGGAATCCGGCAGACGTCCTTCACCGCGGGGACGAACCAGGCGGTGTCCGGCTGGGTCGGGTGGACGGCGACGGCGAAGCCGAAGCTCGACGGCTTGACCTGCACATCGCTCCAGCGCGCGCCGCCATCGGTGGAGGTGAAGATGCCGTTGTGGTGCTGCACCCACAGGCGCTGCGGCTGCGCGGGACAGTGCACCAGGCGGTGCGGGTCCTGGATGGCGCCCTCATCGCGCAGCTCCGGCGGCATGTAGTCGGCGTACATGCCGCTGGTGGTGAGGCGCCAATTGGAACCACCATCGTCGCTCTGCCAGACGCCACCGCAGGACACGGCAATGGTCAGGTGCTGGCTGTCGCGCGGGTCGACGCTGACCGAGTGGATGCCCGGCCAGTCGTAGCCGCCGCCCATCCAGTGCGAGCGTTCGGGGCGGTCCCAGAGCGGGCGATTGAGCTCCCAGCTATCACCACCGTCGCTGCTGCGGAACAGGCCGCCGGGTATGGTCCCGGCCCAGAGCACGCCGGGCTCGGCGGCGCCGCCAATCTCCAGGCACCAGATCTGCTGCAGGACCCAGGGCGCGGGCGGGGCTTCCCCCTCCTGGGGCGCGGGCAGCGGATCGGGTTGCGGCGGGTAGGTCGGCACGGCGATCTCCTGCCAGTCCTCGCTCGCCCGCTGACGCCAGAGCTTGCAGCCGAAGTGGCCGAGGTTGAGGGCGGCGTAGAGGGTTTCATCGCGCGGGTCGGCGAGCACCGTGCTCAGCGGCTCGCCAATGAAGTCCCGGCGGGTTTCCTGCCAGCCGTCCGCGCCACGCTGGAAGGTGAACAGCCCCTTGCGGGTCGCCACCAGCAATCGATCATCCATCTTGCCCTCCTGATATGCCGCCTTGCCCTCAACCGCCGCTCAGGGCCTGGACCACGTAGACCTCGCTGTCCGCTGCCAGCGCATCGCTGAGGCGGGCGCGGTCACGCAGGCGCAGGCCGTCGATGAAGATCGTCAGGTGCCGGCGCAACCCGCCCTGGTCGTCGAGCAGGTAGCCGCGCAATTTCGGTGCTTCGACAAATACCGCTTCCAGCGCGCCGGCGAGGTTCACCGCCGGCAACTCGCGCTCTTCGATGGGAACGTGACGCTGGATCGATGGGGCGAAAACGATGCGGCACATGGACGAGCCCGTGGCGGACGCTGATTGCCCCAGTCTAGGGCAGACGCGGCGGGCGCTCCGGGCGCTTCGACGAGGTGCGCGAAGAGCCACGCAAAGGCTCTGGAACGGCCTTCGTGGTGATCAGGAGAGAGCATTCAGTTTCGATTTGGCAAAACCAAACGTCGTGAAAATCACATTTAACAAACCCATACGCCGTGCGAGTCTGCGGAAATCGTCAGCCAAATACTTCGACATGCACCTGCTCGTTTCGCCCGCACCGCTGGAACCCGTCGCCGCCCGCAAGGCCGGCAGCGTCGTCCGCCTGCCGCGCAAACATGCCCGCTGGCTCGAACTGCAACCGCTGACCCTGCCTCTGGAACTGGCCTTCTGGGCGCTCTGGCATTGCCGCCACGCGCGCCCGCCCGACCATACCTCTCGCTGACCGGGCACCCCGCCCGACTTCGCCCGACGGAGCTACATTCATCGAAGAGCTCGGCTCATCACGGCCAACGCTTTTCATCGAACAAGACGTAGCCCGTTGCATCGCTTGCCTGCCTTCAATCCCGTGCCCGTCGGCGCGGCCCTGGCCTGCAGGTCGTCAGCGCATCCGCGTGGATGCTAACGAGAGCCCCATGAATTTCGCCTCCGTGCAAGAAGCCCAGTATTTCCTGGCCCAGAACCCCGATATCGAGATGGTCGAGCTGTTCATCCTCGACGCCAACGGCGTGCCGCGCGGCAAGCTACTGCACCGCGAGGAGCTGCTCGCCGTGTACCAGTCCGGCCGTCCGCTGCCCAGCACCATCCTCGGCCTCACCGTGCATGGCGAGGATGTGGAGGATTCCGGGCTGGTCTGGGACGTCGGCGATATCGACTGCCGCGCCTACCCGCTGGCCGGCAGCCTGGTGCGCCTGCCCTGGCGGCAGATTCCCACGGCGGCGGTGCAGGTCAGCATGCACCCCGAACAAGGCAAGCCGGCGGACATTGCCGACCCGCGCCATGTGCTGATCCACGTGATCGACGGCCTCAAGGCCGCCGGCTACCACCCGGTGATGGCCTGCGAGCTGGAGTTCTACCTGCTCGACGCCAAGCGCGACGCCCATGGCCGCCCGCAACCAGCGCTGGACGCCGACGGTGGCCGCCCGCGTGCCACTCAGGTCTACGGCCTGCGCGAGCTGGAGCAGATCGAACCCTTCCTCGCCGACCTTTATGCCGCGTGCAAGGCCCAGGGCATTCCGGCGCGCACGGCCATCTCCGAGTACGCACCGGGCCAGGTGGAAATCACCCTGGAGCACGGCGATGCGCTGGTCGCCATGGACCAGGCCGTGCGCTACAAGCGCCTGGTGAAGGGCGTGGCGCACAAGCACGGCATGCAGGCGTGTTTCATGGCCAAGCCGTTCGACGACCTGGCCGGCACCGGCATGCACATGCACGTTTCCCTGGCCGACGCCGAGGGCAACAACCTCTTCGCCAGTGAAGATCCGGCGGGCACCCCGCTGCTGCGCCAGTCCGTGGGCGGCATGCTGAAAAGCCTGCTCGACTCGCTGCTGCTGTTCTGCCCCAACGCCAACTCCTACCGCCGCTTCCAGGCCAACAGCTACGCACCGCTGGCGCCGACCTGGGGCTGTGACAACCGCACCGTGAGCCTGCGCGTACCTGGCGGCCCGGCCAATACCCGCCATGTGGAGCACCGCATCTGCGGCGCCGACGCCAACCCCTACCTGGCCGCCGCGGCCATCCTCGCCGGCATCCATCGCGGCATCCGCGAGGAGATCGACCCGGGCGCACCGGTGGAAGGCAACGGCTACGCCCAGGCCAAGGAACTGCTGCCCACCGACTGGCTGACCTCGCTGCGCGCGCTGGAGCGCTCCAGCTGGGCGCGCGATGCGCTGGGCCACGAATTCCTCGGCGTCTACCTGAAGGTCAAGCAGGCCGAGTACCGCCAGTTCATGGGCGAGGTCGGCGAGCAGGACTGGCGCTGGTATCTGACGCAGGCGTGAGGGCGCTCCCGCGCACCTCAGCCAAACCCTTGCCGTCATCGGGCAGGGGCAACCGAACAACAACAGGAACACCGAAATGAACGCTGCACTGAACCCCGCCACTCCCGCCCCCGAGCGCGCGAAGTCCTACTACTCCGCGAGCCTCAACGAAGAGACCAGCTACCCCACGCTGCAGGGCGAGGTGAACGTCGACATCGCCATCATCGGCGGCGGCTTCACCGGCGTCGCCACCGCCGTGGAGCTGGCCGAGCGCGGCTACAAGGTCGCCATCGTCGAGACCAACAAGGTCGGCTGGGGCGCCAGCGGGCGCAACGGCGGGCAGGTCACCGGCAGCCTCTCGGGCGACTCCGCCATGGAGAAGCAGATGCGCCAATGGCTGGGCGACGACGTCGACGACTTCATCTGGCACCTGCGCTGGCGCGGCCACGAGATCATCAAGAGCCGCGTGGAGAAGTACGGCATCCAGTGCGACCTGAAGTTCGGCCACCTGCACGCGGCGATGAAGCAGTCGCACATGGACGAACTGAACGCCACCTTCGACGACGCCAAGCGTCGCGGCATGGGCGACGAGATCAGCCTGCTGGACGGCGCTGGCGTGCGCGCGCATCTGGAAAGCGACCTGTACTGCGGTGCCATCAAGAACACCCGCAACATGCACCTGCACCCGCTCAACCTGTGCATCGGCGAGGCCAAGGCCGCCGCCAGCCTGGGCACACTGATCTTCGAGCACTCCGAAGTGCTGGACATCGTCCACGGCCCGCGCCCGGCGGTGGTCACCTCCGGCGGGCGGATCAACGCAGCGCAGGTGATGCTCGCCGGCGACGTCTACCACAAGCTGGAGCGCAAGCAGCTCAAGGGCATGATCTTCCCGGCCATGGGCGGCATCGTCACCACCAAGCCGCTGGGCGAGCTGGCCAAGCGCATCAACCCGCAGGACCTGGCGGTCTACGACTGCCGCTTCGTGCTCGACTACTACCGCATGACCGGCGACGGCCGCCTGCTGTTCGGCGGCGGCGCCAACTACTCCGGCCGCGACTCGCGCGACATCGCCGGCGAGCTGCGCCCGTGCATCGAGCGCACCTTCCCGGCGCTCAAGGGCGTGGACATCGAGTTCCAGTGGAGCTGCGCCATGGGCATCGTGATGAACCGCATCCCGCAGCTGGGCAAGCTGTCGGAGAACGTCTGGTACTGCCAGGGCTACTCCGGCCACGGCGTGGCGACCACCCACATCATGGGCGAGATCATGGCCACGGCGATGACCGGCGACCTGGAGAAATTCGACACCTTCGCCCAGTGCAAGCACATCCGCGTGCCCATGGGCGACGTGTTCGGCAACCCGATGCTGGCCGCGGGCATGTGGTACTACCAGATGATGGAGAAGCTGCGCTGACACCAGGCCTCGAGGTCAACCTGTAGGAGCGAGCCTGCTCGCGAACCGCATTCCAGTGTCTTCGCCGGCAAACGCCTAAGCAGGATGGGTGGAGCTTGCGATACCCATGCCGCCGGTGCCCGGTCATCGATGGGTATCGCTGCGCTCCACGCCATCCTACGTTCGCGCTTCGCCGTGCAGCAGGTGCGGGGGCCAATCTGGTCGCGGGCATGGCCCGCTCCTACAAGTGAGCATCTGTCGCAGCAGGGCACCCGCTGCAGGCGCCAAGCGAAACGCCCTGAAACACCCACCCTCTCCGCCCGTACCCGCAGCCACTCGACACCACCGCCCCGCTCAGGGATAAAGGCTCCACTTCGAAATTGGAGTGAGCCATGCGTTTCCCCTCGATGACCGCCCTGCGCGTGCTGGACGCCGTTGCCCGCCTGGGCAGCCTGTCCGGCGCGGCCAGCGAACTGAGCCTGACCCGCAGCGCCGTCAGCCACCAGTTGCACAGCCTGGAAGACTGCCTGGGCATCCCGCTCACCGAGCGGGTTGGCCGCGGCATCGCGCTGACCTACCACGGCGAATGCTTCGCTCGCGAAACCCAGCGCGCCCTGGCGATCCTCAACGAGGCGCGGCGCTTCGCCAATGCCGAGGAAGTCTCCGGCCGCCTGTGCGTGAGCTGCACGCCCGGATTCGCCACCTACTGGCTGTGCCACCAGATCGGCAAGTTCCAGCGAGCCCACCCGCAGGTGGAGCTGAACCTGGTCTCGCCGCGGGTGCCCGACGACGTCAGCGACCGCGACGTCGACCTGTTCATCGCCTACGGCGTGGGCGACTGGACCGACCTGCACGTCGACCTGATCGCCACCCTGGACACCTTTCCCGTGTGCAGCCCGTCGCTGATCAACTCCGTCGGCGGCCTCGACTCGCCGGAAGACCTCGCCAGCCTGCCCTTCCTGCACATGGTCGATCACTCCGACTGGCTGCTGTGGACCGCCGCCGCCGGGGTGAAGAACCTCAACGTGCGCAACGGCATCGTCTTCTCCGATGCGCACCTGGTGCAGTCGGCGGCCATCGCCGGGCAAGGCGTGGCCATGGGCGATGCGCTGGTCAGCGGCGACGCCATGGCCAAGGGGCAGTTGGTGCGGTTGTTCAACGTCGCCATCGAACCGCCCAATCGCTACTACTTCGTCACCGATCCTGCCAAGTCCGAACGCCCCGACGTGCGGGCCTTCAAGGCCTGGATGAAGGCCGAGCTGCGGATGTCCGAGCAGTTCCGCCACAGCGGCCGGAGCGCCGTGATAGGTGAATGATTTCGAACAATGAGGGCAAAAAAACGCGATTGATGCGGAGAGAGATTTAACAATACTGCATTAAAAAAAGGCCGCTGATTTTTACCCCGATCCTCACCCGGCGGCCGCTCGAACAAGAACAAGAAATCGAGGTAAGTGCAGTGGAGCGACAGCCCCAACTACGTGCCATCGGCATCGGCAAGAGCTACGGCAGTTTCAACGCGCTGGACAACGTGTCCATCGACATCCAGCAGGGCGAGTTCCTCACCCTCCTCGGGCCTTCGGGCTCCGGCAAGACCACCTTCCTGATGATCCTCGCCGGCTTCCAGGACCCGTCCCGCGGCAAGCTCGAAGAGGGCGGCGCCGACATCACCCGGCGCCCCGCCGAGAAGCGCAACTTCGGCATGGTGTTCCAGGGCTACGCCCTGTTCCCGCACATGAGCATCGAGGACAACGTCGCCTTCCCGCTGAAGATCCGTGGCGTGAAGGCCGAGGAGCGGAACCGCCGCGTACGCCACATGCTCGACGTGGTCGGCCTCGGCGAGCACCTGGGCAAGCGCCCCGGCGAGCTCTCCGGCGGCCAGCAGCAACGCGTGGCCATCGCCCGGGCGCTGGTGTTCGAGCCAGACATGCTGCTGCTCGACGAACCCCTTTCGGCACTGGACAAGAACCTGCGCGAGCAGCTGCAGGCCGAACTGCAGCGCATCCACCGCCAGGTCGGCACCACCTTCGTCTTCGTCACCCACGACCAGAACGAAGCCCTCGCCCTGTCCACCCGCATCGCCATCTTCAACCGCGGCCAACTGGCCCAGGTCGACGACCCGCAGACCATCTACAACCAGCCCAGCAACCGCTTCGTCGCCGAGTTCCTCGGCAAGATGAACCTGTTCCCGCTGAGCCAGGTGGGGCGCGCCGGCGAGCTGGCCTGCGGACGCTTCGGCGAGGCCGAGCTGCGCGCCGGCTACTCGCCGGCCGTGCAGGCCGAAGCACCGCTGCTGGCCGTGCGTCCGGAACACATGCAGCTGCATAGCGTGCCGCCGCAGGTGAACGGCCACAACGTGGTGCAGGCGGTGCTCACCGCCAAGACCTACCAGGGCGCCAGCACCGAGCTGTGCCTGGGTGCCGGCAGCGAGGGCAAGCAACCGATGAGCCTGGCCGTGCATGCCGACCACCAGGCCTCGCGCCTGGAACAGGGCGCCAAGGTCTGGCTGAGCTGGCCCATCGAGAAAAGCCTGCTGATCGCCTGAGTCGCCGAACGCGTTCGTCCCCTATTCGCCATCCCACCTGATCGGGAGCTGCACCCATGTTCAATCCTCACCAGCAAGACTGCATCGAAGTCCTCATCGAAAAGACCCGCCGCGGGCAGATTGACCGCCGCACCTTCCTCAAGGGCATGGGCCTGATGGCGGCCCTGCCGCTGGCCTTGCGCAGCGGCGTGAGCTTCGCTGCCGGCGACAAGCCGCTGGTGGTGGTGAACTGGGGCGGCGACGCCATCAAGGCGTTCGGCAAGGCCTGGACCGAGGGCTTCTCCAAGGCCACCGGCATCCCGGTGAAGATCGACGGCAGCGGCCCCACCGAAGGCGCCATCCGCACTCAGCTGTCCAGCGGCCGGGTGAGCTGGGACGTGGTCGACGCGGAAAGCTCGATCCTGCAGAACCTGGGCAAGGAAGGGCTGGTGCAGGCCATCGACTACAACGTCGTCTCGAAGGACAAGGTGCTGCCCGGCTTCGCCTACGAATACGGCATCGCCGACTACATGCTCAGCTACGTGATCGCCTACGACAGCGAGCGCTTCGGCGACAAGGTGCCCAAGACCTGGGCCGACTTCTGGGACGTGAAGACCTTCCCCGGCAAGCGCACCCTCTACAAGTGGATGAACGGCATGCTCGAGGCCGCGCTGCTGGCCGACGGCGTGGCGCCGGACAAGCTCTACCCGCTGGACGTGGCTCGCGCCATGAAGAAGATCGAGGAGCTCAAGCCCCACGTGCTGGCCTTCTGGGGCTCGGGCGCGGAGACCCAGCAGCTGCTGATCGAGGGCGAAGTGTCCATGGGCGCCATCTGGAACACCCGCGCCCAGGTGATCACCGAGGACAGCGAAGGCCGCATCAAGTGGACCTTCGACAACGCCCTGCTGGGCTGCAGCAACTGGGGCGTGCTCAAGGGCAACCCGGCCGGCACCGAGGCGGCCATGAAGTTCATCGCCTACGCCCAGGACCCGCAGTCCCAGGTCGAGCTGTTCAAGATGTTCGGCAACGGCCCGGCCAACCCCGCCGCCGCCGCGCTGATCCCGGACGACCGCAAGCACCTGAACTGCACCGATCCGTCCAACCTGCCCAAGCAGGTGATGCTCAGCCACGAGTGGTACACCGACCACTACGCGGCGACCCTGGAGCAGTACCTGACCCACATTTCCAAGTGACGCGGAGCGCAGGTCATGGCCGATAACGCCCCCTCGCGGCTCAAGCTGGGCGCCCTGCTGCTGCCGCTGCCGGTGGTTCTGATCGTGTTCTACGTACTGCCCTTCCTCGGCGTGCTCGGCTGGAGCGTGACCCTGCCGGAGCCGGGGATCGAGCAGTACCAGCGGATCATGACGGACCCGGCGATCCACGACGTGCTCTGGCGGACCTTCCGCCTGTGCACCACGGTCAGCGTGATCTCCCTGCTGATCGCCTACCTGATGGCCTACTGCTGGGTCTACAGCCCGCCGTTCTGGCAGCGCGTGGTGGAAATCTGCGTGTTCATCCCGTTCTGGCTGTCGGTGCTGGTGCGCGCCTTCGGCTGGCTGATCGCGCTGCGCAGCAACGGCCTGCTCAACGACTGGCTGCAGTACCTGGGCATCACCAGCGAGCCGTTGCAGCTCACCCGCAACGAGATGGGCGTGGTGATCGGCATGGTGCACTTCATGGTGCCCTTCGCGCTGTTCCCGCTGGTGTCGACCATGCGCCGCCTGGACCCGCGCGTGCTGCTGGCCGCGCGCGGCCTGGGCGCCGGGCAGATGCGCACCTTCTGGAGCATCTTCGTGCCGCAGACCATTCCCGGCATCCTCGGCGCCTTCATCATCGTCTTCGTGTTCTGCCTGGGCTTCTTCATCACCCCGGCGATCCTCGGCGGCGGGCAGACCGTGATGGTGGCCGAGTACGTCTACCTGCAGATGTTCCAGACCAGCAACTGGGGCCTGGGTGCCGCGCTATCGGTGGTGCTGCTGGCGCTGGTCAGCGGGATGATCTGGGCGCTGCTGCGCATGACCCGCGTCGACAAGCTGGTCGGCTGAGGACTCAACGATGAACGCACACGAAACCAAAGCCCCCAGCCGCCTGCTGGCGACCATGGCGATGATCTTCATGGTCTTCCCGCTGCTGGCGGTGATCCCGGTGTCCTTCACCAGCAAGCGCTTCCTCTCGATGCCCAACGGCAACTGGTCGCTGCGCCATTACCAGGCGCTGCTGGACAGCCCGGAATGGCTCTCGGCGATCGGGCAGAGCCTGATGGTCGCCACCGCCACCTGCATCATCGCGACCGCGCTGGCGGTGAGCTTCAGCCTCGGCATCTGGTACCTGCGCTCGCGCCTGGCGACCCTGCTGATCGGCCTGGTGCTGCTGCCCATGGCGATCCCGCCGATGATCTCGGCGATGGTCCTGTACTTCATGGAAACCAAGGTCAGCCAGTTCGCTCCCGGCCTGGGCTACGACACCCTGTTCGGCCTCACCATCGCGCACATCGTGATGGTGGTGCCCTACGGTGTGGTGACCATGCTGGTAGCGCTGAGCCAACTGGACCGGCGCATCGAACTGGCCGCGCGCAACCTCGGCGCGAGCCTGGGCCAGACCACCTTCATGGTGGTGCTGCCGAACCTCAAGCTGGGCGTGGCGAGCACCGCACTACTGTGCTTCGCGCTGAGCTGGGAGGAGATCGCGGTGACCCTGTTCGTCACCAGCACCGAGGTGAACACCCTGCCGCGGCAGATCTGGTCCGGCCTGCGCGACAACATCGACCCGGCCGTGGCGGCCATTTCGGTGGTGCTGATCGCCCTGACCTTCGTCGCGCTGATCGGGCGGATGATCGCCCAGCGCATCGCCGCGCGCCCGGTCGGCAGCTGAAGGCCAAGCGTATGACGCTCAACGTCATACGCCATCCAGCCTCGCGAAAATCACGCAGGGAAGCTCTACGTAGGATGGCGTGGAGTGCAGCGATACCCATCGATTTCCTGCGCACACAGCATGGGTATCGCTGCGCTCCCCCATCCTGCAAAGCGTTCATCCTGCGAATCGGGAACGAAGCGGCCCGGCGGATCACTCCGCTTTCTTGCGAATCCAGTACAGGTAGGTCCCCGCCTCTTCCTGCTGCTCCACCAGCTCATGGCCGAGGAAGACGCAGAACTTGGGGATGTCGCGGCGGGTGGAAGGGTCGGTGGCGATCACCTTGAGCAGGCCGCCGGCCGGCAGGTCGCGCACCTTGTTGTGCAGCATCATGACCGGCTCGGGGCAGTTCAGGCCGGTGGCGTCGAGAATCGCATCGACAGGCTGGGACATCGCGTAACTCCAGAAAAACCAATGGCGCATTGTCGCGCAAAGCGCACCGTGCGGTCACCCCGCGTCCGTCCGGGTCACCGAACCTTGGTTGGGGGTGGGCGCTGCGGGCGCCGGGCATGCTGGCGCATTCGCCCAGCTCCCATATCGACAGGAATGACGATGCGCGCCCTCCTCTGCCTGTGCCTTGCGCTGCTCGCCGGCTGCGCCGCCCGCGACCAGGTCCCCGACTTCAACGCCAGCGAAGGCAAAGACCTGCCGGCCACCTGGTTCGAGGCCGTCATCACCGCCCGCGACGGCACCAGGCTCTCCGCCACCGTGTTCCAACCGGCGCTCAAGGCCGGCGAAAACGCCCCGCTGATCGTCCACACCCACGGCTGGGGCGGTTGGCGGGTGACCGGTCCGGATGGTTACTACGGCAAGAACATGATGTCCGGCCGCGCCGCGCTGCGCGCCTGGAAGGCCGGTTTCTGGGTGGTCAGCTACGACCAGCGCGGCTGGGGCGGCAGCGACGGGCGCATCGAGATGATGAACCCGCAGTTCGAGGTGCAGGACGCCAGCGCGGTGATCGACTGGGCTGCCACGCACCTGGCGCGGCTGACAATGGACGGCCCGAACGATCCGCGCGTCGGCATGCTCGGCGAAAGCTACGGCGGCGCCGTGCAACTGCTGGCCTCCGCAGAAGACTCGCGCATCGATGCCATCGTCCCCATCGCCACCTGGTACGACCTGGCCGATGCCCTGGCACCGGATGGCCAGCTGAAGATCGGCTGGGGCGGCGTGCTGGTGAGCCTGGGGCTGGCCACGGGCTACGACCTGGGCAAGTTCGTCCAGGCCGATTACCTGCATACCACCGGTGGGCGCATGGCTGCACCGGTGCAGGCGGAGCTGCATGCCAACAGCCTTGCCAGCTATTGCGCGGCCGGTCGCCGGCCCCACGCTGACGCCCTGTTGATCCAGGGCCTGCGCGACACGCTGTTCCCGCTGGACCAGGGCCTGCAGATCCGCCAGTGCCTGAAACAGGGCCCGGCGGACGTGCGCCTGCTGGGCATGCAGGGCGGGCACATCCTACCGCCGCCGTTGCAGGCCTGGAGCGGACTGCCACCGTTCAACAACGAGCCGGTGATCCACTGCGGCTCGCGGGCGATCAACCTCTACACCGGCATCGTCGCCTGGTACGAGGAAAAGCTGCGCAAGCGCCCCGGCGCCGCCGACGGCGTGCCGGACCTGTGCATCAGCCTCGATCTTGACCAGGGCGTGGCGCTGGATGATCTGCCGGCTCCCGGCCCCACCGTGGCATTGCCGGGCACCGCCATCCGCCCGGCAGTGAGCGGTCTGCTGCAGCCTTCACGGTTCATCCCCTTGCAGCGCGTCAGCGAACACAGCGCCCTGCTCGGCAGCGCCGAAGTACGCCTGAACCAGCCGCTGACGGAGCGCCCCGAGGCGCAGTTGTTCGCCGCCCTGGCGATTCGCAGCGCCGATGGCAGCACCCGACGCCTGGACGAACAGGTGAAACCGCTGGCAAACCAGGGCAGCACGCGGCTGAACGCCGTCAGCGCCAGCCTCGCGCCGGGGGATGAAATCGGATTGCTGGTGAGCGGGTTCAGCGACCAGTACCTGTTCAACAGTTCCTGGCGAATTGCGCCGGTAGAGCTGCAGGGCGAAGTACAACTGCCCAACCTCATCCCGCTGCAACCACGAGTCGCGGGCTCCCTGTAGGAGCGGACCCTCAGCGCAAAGGCCCGTCCGGCGCTTCGTCCAGCTGCGCCAGCAGCATCGGCTGACCATCGCCCTCGGCGGGCAGCAGCGCCCATTGTTCCTTCTTGCCCAGGCGGCGGTATACCTGCTTCACCTGGCTCCCCAGCGGCAGCGGCGCCTTGAAGTGCGCGTCCAGGCGCACGTTCTCGGCCAGGCGGCGGCCAGTCAGGCTGCGCGCCAGGCCCCACATGCCGTGGGCGAAGGGCTTGCCGAAGCCATAGTGCGAGGCCATCAGCCGCGACAGGTGCAGCGGGTTGAAGTCGCCGCTGAGCCCGGCGTAGCGCCAGCCGACGATCTTCGGCACGCGCCACTGCACGCCGGAATGCACCGGTGCTTCCAGGGTGTGCCACTGGGCACGCTCGGGCAGCGGATCAGGCTCGCTCCCGCCATCGAGGAAGTCGCCCCGGCGCAGATAGGTGGTGATCGACTGCCAGTAGAGCATGTCGTGGTGCCAGGCCTCGGTGACCACGTCCACCTCCAGGCCCAGTTCGCTGCGGCGGCTGGTGAGGATGCGGCAGTCGAACTGCAGCGGCTCGTTCTCGTCGAGCAGACGGTAGCGCTGGATATGGCTGCGCAGGTGGATCAGCCCGACCACCGACAGCGGCATGCGCGAGCGGCTGAGCAGGCGCAGGTGCAGCGGCAGGCTGATGACCTGCGGATAGAGCAGCGGCACGCCCAGCGTCGGGTCGAGGCCGAAATGCTGGCGGTACGCGCGCAGGTGGCGCAGGTCGAATTTCAGGGTGCGACTATCCATCGCCAGGTAGGGCACGCGCTCGCCCTGGCCGAGGCCACGGCGTGGCAGCAGCATGCGGCTGTAACTGCCCAGGAGGGAGGGCAACTTTCGCTTCACGAAGGTCTCCGGAAGATCTCGCGCCGCACAGCATGGGCAATGCCGGGCGACGCGGCAAGTCACCGAAGGTCGGGTGGCGTGACCGGGCAGTTGCGCGTCGCTAGCGCTCGCCCTTCTCAATGCGGCGCAGGTGGCAGGTCACTTCCTCGCGGTCGTGATAGAGCTGCTTGCAGCCGATCTGCACCTTGAGCCCGCGCTCGCGGAAGGACTCCCCCAGGCGGTCGAGGATGCGCCGCACCTCGGCGTAACGCTGCTTCATCGGCAGCTTGAGGTTGACGATGGCCTCGCGGCACAGCCCCTCGCCGATCCAGGTTTCGATCATCGCGCCAGTGCGCGCGGGCTTCTCGACGATGTCGCAGACCATCCAGTCCATGCGCTGGCGCGGACGGAAGGCGTAACCGTCAACGCGCTGGTGCTCGACCAGCCCGGAGTACATCAGGTTCTCCGCCATCGGCCCGTTGTCCACGGCGACCACGCGCATCTCCCGGTTCACCAGCTGCCAGGTCCAGCCGCCGGGCGATGCGCCCAGGTCCACGGCAAGCATGTCCGGCGCCAGGCGGCGGTCCCAGTCGGCGCGGGGAATGAAATGGTGCCAGGCCTCTTCCAGTTTCAGCGTCGAACGGCTGGGCGCCTCGCGGGGGAACTTCAGCCGCGGGATGCCCATGGGCCACATGGCGCAGTTGCGCGCCTCGGCCAGGCCGATGAAGGCCTCGCGGCCGGAACGGAAGGTCAGCAGCAGGCGCGGCAGGCTGGGGTCTTCCACCAGCTTGCCGGCTTTCACCAGGGCGGCGCGCAGGGGCTTCTCGAACTTGCGGCAGAAAGTCGAAAGTTCCTTGCCATCGTTGGTGTCGAACACCTCCAGCCAGAGGCTGCCGCATTGCGCAAAGCCGGCGAGGGCTTCGAGGATCGCGCCGATACGGTCGGTTTCCGGCAGCGCAGTGAAGCCGTTACCACGCGCCCACTGACGCGGGAAGATCAGCTCAGGGAAACGCAGCTGGCGCATCAGGCGGTCAGCGCCATCGGCGTCCATGCAGATGAACTCGGCGTAGGCGGAGGCCGGCTTGGCTCGGGCGTAGCCGGGGATGTCCAGGCGCGCGGCGTGCTCGGACAGCTCGGCACAGACCTCGTTCTCGAAGCCCGGACGGCAATGCAGTAAGAGGGTATTCATCGGGGTGTCTCCTTGGCCGCGCACTATAGAGGCTGGCCACGAAGGTTTCATGCAGATTCGCCGGAAATATCCCACGACCTGAGCCACTTGTTCTGAACCCCACTCAGGAACCTGGGGTCCAGAACAGATGGCAATACCCCTTCGGGCGGTCTAGCTTGAGTGGTCTGGCCCAGCCCGCCAGAAGACTGCCCGATGATTGCCCTGCCTGGCGAAGATTGCCCCCGATTGCGGCCTGTCTGAAGTAGGCCTGCGATGGATCAGGACGTTAGCGCCCTCCTTCGCCAAGTATCGCCAGTGCGCCGTTGATTCGGCCGCGCCGCCGATCACGAGCAGAATCCAAGCCTGAGGAGAATGTCATGCCCGCAGTGGATAGCCTGAACAGCCTGCGCACCCTTGAGGTTGCCGGCAAGACCTATCACTACTACAGCCTGCCTGAAGCGGCGAAGAGTCTGGGGGACCTGGGCAAGCTGCCCATGTCCCTGAAAGTCCTGCTGGAAAACCTGTTGCGCTGGGAGGACGGCAACACCGTCACCGGCGACGACCTCAAAGCCCTGGCCGGCTGGCTGAAGACCCGCAGCTCCGAGCGCGAGATCCAGTACCGCCCCGCCCGCGTGCTGATGCAGGACTTCACCGGCGTACCGGCGGTGGTCGACCTCGCCGCCATGCGCGACGCCATGGCCAAGGCCGGCGGCGACCCGCAGAAGATCAACCCACTGTCCCCCGTCGACCTGGTCATCGACCACTCGGTGATGGTGGACAAGTTCGCCAGCCAGTCCGCCTTCGCTCAGAACGTCGAGATCGAGATGGAGCGCAACGGCGAGCGCTACGCCTTCCTGCGCTGGGGGCAGAACGCCTTCGACAACTTCCGCGTGGTGCCGCCGGGCACCGGCATCTGCCACCAGGTCAACCTGGAGTACCTGGGGCGCACCGTCTGGACCAAGGACGAGGACGGCCGTACCTACGCCTTCCCCGACACCCTGGTCGGCACCGACTCGCACACCACCATGATCAACGGCCTCGGCGTACTCGGCTGGGGCGTGGGCGGCATCGAGGCGGAAGCGGCCATGCTCGGCCAGCCGGTGTCGATGCTGATTCCCGAGGTGATCGGCTTCAAGCTCACCGGCAAGCTGAAGGAAGGCATTACCGCCACCGACCTGGTGCTGACCGTCACCCAGATGCTGCGCAAGAAAGGTGTCGTCGGAAAATTCGTCGAGTTCTATGGCGACGGCCTCGCCGACCTGCCGCTGGCCGACCGCGCCACGATCGCCAACATGGCCCCGGAATACGGCGCCACCTGCGGCTTCTTCCCGGTGGACGAGATCACCCTGGGCTACCTGCGCCTGTCCGGCCGCCCGGACGACGCGGTCAAACTGGTGGAGGCCTACAGCAAGGCCCAGGGCCTGTGGCGCGAGACAGGCCACGAACCGGTATTCACCGACTCCCTGCAACTGGACATGGGCGACGTCGAGGCCAGCCTCGCCGGGCCCAAGCGCCCGCAGGACCGCGTCGCCCTCGGCCATGTCAGCCAGGCCTTCGATGACTTCCTCGGCCTGCAGATCAAACCCGCCTCCACCGAGGAAGGCCGCCTGCTCAGCGAGGGTGGTGGTGGCGCCGCCGTGGGCGCGGCAGCCCAGACCGGCGAGGCTGACTACCAGCACGACGGCCACACCTATCGGCTGAAGAACGGCGCGGTGGTGATCGCCGCCATCACTTCCTGCACCAACACCTCCAACCCCAGCGTGATGATGGCCGCCGGCCTGCTGGCGAAGAAGGCGCTGGAGAAGGGCCTGCAGCGCAAGCCCTGGGTGAAGAGCTCGCTGGCTCCCGGCTCCAAGGTGGTCACCGAGTACTTCCACGCCGCCGGCCTGACCCGTTATCTCGACGAGCTGGGCTTCGATCTGGTCGGCTACGGCTGCACCACCTGCATCGGCAACTCCGGCCCGCTGCTCGACCCCATCGAGAAGGCCGTGCAGCAGGCGGACCTGACCGTCGCCTCGGTGCTCTCCGGCAACCGCAACTTCGAGGGCCGCGTTCATCCGCTGGTGAAGACCAACTGGCTGGCCTCGCCGCCGCTGGTGGTCGCCTATGCACTGGCCGGCACCGTGCGCACCGACCTGACGAAAGACCCACTGGGCACCGGCAAGGATGGCCAACCGGTCTATCTGAAGGACATCTGGCCGACCCAGCAGGAAATCGCCGACGCCGTACAGAAGGTCGACACGGCGATGTTCCACAAGGAGTACGCCGAAGTCTTCCAGGGCGATGAGAAATGGCGTGCGATCCAGGTGCCGGACGCCCAGACCTACACCTGGCAGGACGATTCCACCTACATCCAGCATCCGCCGTTCTTCGAGCACATCGCCGAGGCGCCACCGAAAGTCGCGGATATCCAGGGCGCCAACATCCTCGCGGTACTGGGCGACTCGGTGACCACTGACCACATCTCCCCCGCCGGCAACATCAAGAAGGACAGCCCCGCCGGCCGCTACCTCAGCGAGCACGGCGTGGCTTACGCCGACTTCAACTCCTACGGCTCGCGCCGTGGGAACCATGAGGTGATGATGCGCGGCACCTTCGCCAACATCCGCATCAAGAACGAGATGCTCGGCGGCGAGGAAGGCGGCAACACGCTCTACGTTCCCACCGGCGACAAGCTGGCGATCTACGACGCCGCCATGCGTTACCAGCAGGACGGCACCCCGCTGGTGATCGTCGCCGGCAAGGAATACGGCACCGGTTCGTCCCGCGACTGGGCGGCCAAGGGGACCAACCTTCTGGGCGTGAAAGCCGTGATCGCCGAAAGCTTCGAACGTATCCACCGCTCCAACCTGGTAGGCATGGGCGTGCTGCCGCTGCAGTTCAAGGACGGCCAGGACCGCAAGGCGCTGAAGCTGACCGGCAAGGAAGTGCTGAGCATCAGCGGCCTGTCGGGCGAGCTGAAGCCGCACATGAACCTCAAGGTCACGGTGAAGCGCGAGGACGGCAGCCAGGACAGTTTCGAGGTGCTCTGCCGCATCGATACCCAGAACGAAGTCGAGTACTTCAAGGCCGGCGGCATCCTCCACTACGTGCTGCGCAGCCTGATCTAAAGCGGTGCGGCGGCCTGCAACGGGCCGCCGCCCTCCTTCTTTCGTTTCATTTCCGTGACCGATGGCGATACGCTATCGTCATTCTCTCGGCGTCACTCTTCTGACATTTTTCTGTGATCGCCATCAAATTTTCGATCCAGCGGCCGATAAGCTGGACAGACGTGCCAATTCGCCTTTCTCCGAGATCCCAGCCTGATGCGCAACAACCAGCCGATCACCCAGCGTGAACGCACCTTCCCCGCCGAACAGCGGCTGATCTCCACGACCAACGCCCGCGGTGTCATCAGCTACGTCAACGATGCCTTCAGCGCCATCAGCGGCTTCTCCCGCGAGGAGCTGGTGGGTGCCGCGCACAACCTGGTGCGCCATCCGGACGTGCCGCCGGCGGTGTTCGCACACATGTGGACGACCCTGAAGAAAGGCCGCCCCTGGATGGGCATCGTCAAGAACCGCTGCAAGAACGGCGACCATTACTGGGTCAGCGCCTACGTCACGCCGATGTACGAGCACAACGAGATCGTCGGCTACGAATCGGTGCGAGTGAAGCCCACCGCCGAACAGGTACGCCGCGCCGAAGCGCTGTACGCGCGGATCAATGCCGGCAAGTCGGCCATCCCCGCCCGCGACCGCTGGTTGCCGGTGCTGCTGGACTGGCTGCCGTTCATCCTGATCGGCCAGATCGGCTTCCTCATCGGCGTCTGGCTGAACTCCCACTGGGGCTTCCTGCTCGCCGCACTGCTCTCGATCCCGCTGGGCCTGGCAGGCCTGGGCTGGCAGCAACGCGGGCTCAAACGCCTGCTGCGCCTGGCCGAACAGACCACATCCGACCCGCTTATCGCGCAGATGTACACCGACAGCCGTGGCGCCCAGGCGCGCCTGGAAATGTCGATCCTCAGCCAAGAGGCACGGTTGAAGACCTGTCTGACCCGCCTGCAGGACACCGCCGAAACGCTCACCGAGCAGGCCCGTGAAGCCGACTCCCTGGCCCACCACAGCTCCGCCGGGCTGGACCGCCAGCGCCAGGAAACCGAGCAGGTCGCCACCGCCGTCAACCAGATGGCCGCCACCACCCAGGAAGTGGCCGACAACGTGCAGCGCACCGCCGACGCCACTCGCCAGGCCAACAACCTGACCACCGAAGGCCGGCAGATCGCCGCCGAGACGCGCGAGGCCATGCAGCGTCTTTCCAGCTCCGTGGGCGAAACCGGTGAAGCAGTCAGCCAACTGGCCCGCGACAGCGAGCAGATCGGTGGCGTGGTGGACGTGATCAAGGGCATCGCCGACCAGACCAACCTGCTGGCGCTCAACGCCGCCATCGAAGCTGCCCGCGCCGGCGAGATGGGCCGCGGTTTCGCCGTGGTCGCCGATGAAGTCCGCTCCCTGGCCCAGCGCACTGCCGAGTCCACCGGGCAGATTCACCAGCTCATCGCCAACCTGCAGAACACCGCCACCGAGGCGGTGCGCGCCATGGACTCCGGCCGCCGCCAGGCCGACGAAGGCGTGGAGCGCGTGCTGCAGGCGGATAACGCGCTGGTGGGGATCAGCGACGCGGTGGCCAACATCACCGAGATGGCCACCCAGATCGCCGCCGCTGCCGAGGAACAGAGCGCCGTGGCGGAAGAGATCAACCGCAACATCAGCACCATCGCCAACCTGGCCGACCAGACCTCCGGCGAGGCCCAGCGCACCGCGCTGCTCAGCGAGGAGCTGACGCAGACTGCGCACCGCCAGTACTCGCTGGTGGAGCGGTTCAACCGCTGAGTACGGGCCTGCTGGACGACTTGTAGGAGCGCGCCATGCGCGCGATCGCGGGCATGGCGCGCTCCTGCAGCGGATGCCTATTTAGCTACTTGAAGTCCCACTGCATCTGAGCCGGGATGCTGACATCCCGCGAGGAGTGCACGCACACGTCGAGGTAGTCGGTAAAGCGCGGCGGCGCGGCGATGCCCTCATCCAGCAGACGCTGGTTGTCGAACAGGTAGTTGAGGTCCGCGAAGCCGCTGTATAGGCGTAACGCCCGCAGCACCAGGCGTGGATTGGCCTTGCCGATGCGGCTCTCGAAGCTGCCGGCCAATTCGCGCAGGTTCTCGCTGCTGACCTTGCGATAACGCGCGCCCACAGGCTCCTCGCCACGAGCGTCGGCATAGGCGCGATCGATCTCGCCGAAGGTGCACGCCGAACCGTGGCCGGCAGAGATGTGGTAGAGGCTGTGGCTCAGTGTCGGCTTCAGCGCCAGGGCTACCAGCGCTTCGGCGCAGTAGTCCACCGGGATCACATCGATCTGCTCGTCCAGGCCGCAGGTGAAGCTCTCCAGGGCGAAGCCCATGCGGAACACCCAGAAAATGCTCCCCGACGCACGGCAACCCAGTTCGCGGTGCCCAACCACGATGGACGGGCGCGCCACCACCAGCGGCAACGACGGCAGTTCCTCGCGCATGCGCCGCTCGATCTCGGCCTTGGAGGCGGTGTAGTCCACCAGTTGCTCTTCGCTGTCGGGGAAATCCCACGACTCGCACACTGGCGACTCGCGCTGCGGGCCGCAGCACATGGCGGTCCCTACATGGAGGAAGCGCTTGAGGTTGCGCGACTGGCTGAGCAGGCGGGCAAACGCAAAGGTGCCCTCGACGTTTACCGGCCAGATGCTCGGGTTCTTCGAGAACGAGGCCACCGCCGCGCAGTTGATCACCTGCTCCACACGCATGAGGCGGGCGCGCTCGCCCTGCATCCATGCGGTGTCCAGCAGGTCGCCGCAGAGAATCTGGTTCTCTTGAAGGCCCTCCAGCGCAATCTCCGGCACGCAGTGCAGGCGCAGGTTGTCGCGCAGCCGCTCCAGGCCCTGCTCCGGAGTTTCTGCCCGGACGAGGAACAGCAACGCCAGGCTGTGACCGTCGGCGATCAGGTGAGCGGCAACGGAGCCGCCAAGGAAGCCGGTAGCGCCAGTCAGCAACAGGCTGCGCGCGGCGCCGGGGGCGTATCGGAAGGGTTGGGTGGCAATGCGTTCAGCGTAATCGGGGTTCATGGCAGCGTTCGGCCTGTCCTCTGGAAGCGGGGCGTCGACTGCGGAGAGCCGACGCCGGCGAGGATAGGAACGCCTGCATTAAGGACCGATTAGCGCAATAGAAAAGCTTCGATCCTCGCGGCGGTGCTTTCCAGATGCTGCTCGTGGGTCAACCCGGAAGCCTTGAGCGGTTTGAGGTCGTGGTCGGCAGCGGCCAGCCACTGCAGCTGGATTGCCGGCGACAGCGAGTAGCCCTTGACCGTGGGGCGATCGCCCAGCGCATCACGTTCGCCCTGCACGATCAGGGTCGGCGTCTGCAGATCGGCGAGATGGGCAACCCGAGGCTTCTCCGGCTTGCCGGCGGCGTAGAACGGGTAGCCGAGACAGACCAGCGCATCAGCGCCAAGCTCGTCCGCCAGCAGGCTGGCCATCCGCCCGCCCATGGACTTGCCGCCAATGGCCAGCCTGCCCTGCACCTCGGCGCGGACCTGCGCGTAAACCTGCCGCCAGCACTCGAGCAACTGCTTCTGGGGGGTTGGCGGACGGCGCTTTCCATCCTCCCGGCGCATAGCCATATAGGGGAACTCGAAGCGCACCACGGAGATACCCCTTTCGGCCAGGCGCGCGGCAATGTCGTCCATGAACGGACTGTCCATCGGCGCACCCGCTCCGTGCGCCAGAACCAGCGTCGCTGACAGTTCGCGCCGTGCCGGGTTCCGCAGCAGCGACAAAGGACCGCAGGCGCCCGCGACAGGGGTCTCAGGTGCCAATTGATCCGAATCAATATTCCGGGAAGTGCCTTTATCCATCCTTCACTCCGCTAATTCCGAATTAGTACCTATCCCAAGGGGGAGGGGCGGCATACGCCGTAAGCCGTAAAAAACCTTGCCGGGATGGGCATAGCCCATAACCGTGGATGGAAGCCCATAAATGAGCACAACCAATCAGACCGCTTATAACTATAAGGTGGTCCGCCAGTTCGCCATTATGACAGTGGTGTGGGGGATCGTCGGCATGGCCGTCGGTGTCCTGATCGCCGCGCAACTGGTGTGGCCGGACCTTAACCTCGGCTTACCGTGGACGAGCTTCGGCCGCCTGCGTCCGCTGCATACCAACGCGGTGATCTTCGCCTTCGGCGGCTGCGCACTGTTCGCCACCAGCTACTACTCGGTGCAGCGTACCTGCCAGACCCGCCTGTTCTCCGACACCCTCGCTTCCTTCACCTTCTGGGGTTGGCAGCTGGTGATCCTGTGTGCCGCCATCACCCTGCCGCTGGGCATGACCTCCTCCAAGGAGTACGCCGAGCTGGAATGGCCGATCGACATCCTGATCACCATTGTGTGGGTTTCCTACGCCATCGTCTTCTTCGGCACGCTGATGAAGCGCAAGACCAAGCACATCTATGTGGGCAACTGGTTCTTCGGCGGCTTCATCCTGACCGTGGCCATCCTGCACGTGGTCAACAACCTGGAAATCCCGGTCAGCCTGACCAAGTCCTACTCGCTGTACTCGGGCGCCACAGACGCCATGATCCAGTGGTGGTACGGGCACAACGCCGTGGGCTTCTTCCTGACTGCCGGCTTCCTGGGGATGATGTACTACTTCGTGCCCAAGCAGGCCGAGCGTCCGGTCTACTCCTACCGCCTGTCCATCGTGCACTTCTGGGCACTGATCGCCGTCTACATCTGGGCCGGCCCGCACCACCTGCACTACACCGCCCTGCCGGACTGGGCTCAGTCCCTGGGCATGGTGATGTCCCTGATCCTGCTGGCTCCGAGCTGGGGTGGCATGATCAACGGCATGATGACCCTCTCGGGCGCCTGGCATAAGCTGCGCACCGACCCGATCCTGCGCTTCCTGGTGGTTTCCCTGGCCTTCTACGGCATGTCCACCTTCGAAGGCCCGATGATGGCCATCAAGACCGTCAACGCCCTCTCCCACTACACCGACTGGACCATCGGCCACGTACACGCCGGCGCTCTGGGCTGGGTAGCCATGGTCTCCATCGGCTCGCTCTACCACATGATCCCGAAGGTCTTCGGTCGCGAGCAGATGCACAGCGTGGGCCTGATCAACACCCACTTCTGGCTGGCCACCATTGGCACCGTTCTGTACATCGCCTCGATGTGGGTCAACGGCATCACCCAGGGCCTGATGTGGCGCGCAGTGAACTCCGACGGCACCCTCACCTACTCCTTCGTCGAAGCCCTGGCCGCTGGCCACCCCGGCTTCATCGTGCGGATGATCGGTGGTGCCATCTTCCTGCTGGGCATGCTGGTCATGGCCTACAACGTCTGGCGCACCGTCGCTGCCGCCAAGCCGGCTGAAATGCAAGCCGCGGCGCAGATGGCCTGAGGAGACCGACATGAAACACGAAGTACTCGAGAAAAACGTCGGCCTGCTGGCCCTGTGCATGGCCGTCGCCGTCAGCATCGGCGGCCTGACCCAGATCGTTCCGCTGTTCTTCCAGGACGTCACCAACACCCCGGTGGAAGGCATGAAGCCCTACACCGCGCTGCAACTGGAAGGCCGTGACGTGTACATCCGCGAGGGCTGCGTAGGTTGCCACTCGCAGATGATCCGTCCGTTCCGCGCCGAGACCGAGCGCTACGGCCACTACTCCGTCGCCGGCGAAAGCGTCTGGGACCACCCGTTCCTCTGGGGCTCCAAGCGTACCGGTCCGGACCTGGCCCGCGTCGGCGGCCGCTACTCGGACGACTGGCACCGCGCGCACCTGTACAACCCGCGCAACGTGGTGCCGGAGTCGAAGATGCCCGCCTACCCCTGGCTGGTCGAGAACAAGCTCGACGGCAAGGACACGGCGAAGAAACTGGAAGTGATGCGTGTCATGGGCGTGCCCTACACGGACGACGACATCGCTGGCGCCAGCGATTCCGTCAAAGGCAAGACCGAAATGGACGCGGTGGTCGCGTACCTGCAGGTCCTCGGCACCTCCATCAAGAACAAGCGGTGACAGCATGGATATCGGGACCATTCGCGGCCTCGGCACCGTCATCGTGATGGTGGCCTTCGTCGGCGTACTGCTCTGGGCTTACGGCGGCAAACGCAAGGAGCGCTTCGACGAAGACGCGCTACTGCCCTTCGCGGATGACCCGGCAGCCAAGCGTCACGCTGAGCAAGAGCAAGCTTCTAGGAGCAACAACGCATGACTACCTTCTGGAGTCTGTACATCACCGTTCTAACAGTCGGCTCGCTGATCGCCCTGCTGTGGCTGGTATTCGCCACCCGCAGCGGGCAGTCCTCGAACACCACCGACCAGACCATGGGCCATGCCTTCGACGGCATCGAGGAATACGACAACCCGCTGCCCAAGTGGTGGTTCCTGCTGTTCGTCGGCACCATCGTGTTCGCCGCCGGCTACCTGGTCCTCTACCCGGGCCTGGGCACCTGGAAAGGCATCCTGCCGGGTTACGACGGCGGCTGGACCCAGGACAAGCAATGGGAGCGCGAAGAAGCCCTGGCCAAGGAAAAATATGGCCCGATCTTCGCCAAATACGCCGCCATGCCCGTGGAAGAAGTGGCAAAAGACCCGCAAGCCATGAAAATGGGCGAGCGTCTCTTCGCCACCTACTGCTCCATCTGCCACGGCTCGGACGCCAAGGGCGCCCAGGGTTTCCCGAACCTGACCGACAGCGACTGGCGCTGGGGCGGTACCGCCCAGGACATCGAGACCACCATCCTCGGTGGCCGTCACGCTGCCATGCCGGCCTGGGGCGAAGTACTGGGCGAGAAAGGCGTTCAGGACGTCGCCGCGTTCGTCACCGCCAACCTCGACGGCCGCAAGCTGCCCGAGGGTGTGACTGCGGACAACGTCGACAACGGCGGCAAGCTGTTCGCTACCACCTGTGTCGCCTGCCATGGTCCGGAAGGCAAGGGCAACCCGATCATGGGTGCGCCTGACCTGACCCACCCGGGCGCCTTCATCTACGGCTCCAGCTACGCACAACTGCAGCAGACCATCCGCCACGGCCGCCAGGGCCAGATGCCAGCGCAGGAGCAATACCTGGGCAAAGACAAAGTGCACATTCTCGCCGGTTACATCTACAACATTTCCGGCCAGGCGAAGTAAACTCCCCGCCCCCAACTCGCGCCCACTAAAACGGGCGCGAGTTTCTTACCCCCGCAATATCGCGACGAAGTGTCGCACCCTCTCTATCTCCTTTCTTCACACCCTTCCGGTTCACGTCTAAGCTGGATTCCATTCGCAAACCTGCAATACGACTAACCTGACCCACTTCCCAGGTTGGTACGGGCGACTCGAAACAGGCGCAAACAGCGGCGCAAAGCGCTTCGGAGCAGGCGTCGAACCGGCACCGTGCCAAGGCCCGGCGCGTTGCAATGGCCACCTGCTTTCTCCATACTTGCCGCCGTTTTTTTGTCCATAAAATCCAAAAACCGTGGAACCTTAGAATGAGCACAGCAATCAGTCCGACTGCTTATAACTATAAGGTCGTCCGCCAGTTCGCCATCATGACGGTGGTCTGGGGGATACTTGGAATGGGGGTGGGTGTTTACATCGCCTCACAGTTGGTTTGGCCCCAGTTGAACCTGGACCTTCCCTGGACCAGTTTCGGGCGCCTGCGTCCGCTGCACACCAACCTGGTGATCTTCGCCTTCGGCGGCTGTGCTCTCTTCGCAACTTCCTACTACGTCGTACAGCGCACCTGTCAGACCCGCCTGATTTCTGACAGCCTCGCGGCCTTCACCTTCTGGGGTTGGCAAGCGGTGATCGTGCTGGCCGGCATCACCCTGCCGCTGGGCTACACCTCCTCCAAGGAGTACGCCGAGCTGGAATGGCCGATCGACATCCTGCTGGCCATCGTCTGGGTCACCTACGCCGTGGTGTTCTTCGGCACCATCGTCAAGCGCCAGACCAAGCACATCTACGTGGGCAACTGGTTCTACGGCGGCTTCATCCTCGTCACCGCCATGCTGCACATCGTGAACAGCGCGGAACTGCCGGTGACCTGGTTCAAGTCCTACTCGGTCTACGCCGGCGCCACCGACGCGATGATCCAGTGGTGGTACGGCCACAACGCCGTGGGCTTCTTCCTGACCACCGGCTTCCTGGGGATGATGTACTACTTCGTTCCGAAGCAGGCCGAGCGTCCGATCTACTCCTATCGCCTGTCCATCGTGCACTTCTGGGCGCTGATCACCCTGTACATCTGGGCCGGTCCGCACCACCTGCACTACACCGCACTGCCGGACTGGGCCCAGTCCCTGGGCATGGTGATGTCCCTGATCCTGCTGGCTCCGAGCTGGGGCGGCATGATCAACGGCATGATGACCCTCTCGGGCGCCTGGCATAAGCTGCGCACCGACCCGATCCTGCGCTTCCTGGTGGTTTCCCTGGCCTTCTACGGCATGTCCACCTTCGAAGGCCCGATGATGGCGATCAAGACCGTCAACTCCCTGTCGCACTACACCGACTGGACCATCGGCCACGTACACGCCGGCGCTCTGGGCTGGGTTGCGATGATCTCCATCGGCTCCCTGTACCACCTGATCCCGAAGGTCTTCGGTCGCGAGCAGATGCACAGCATCGGCCTGATCAACGCCCACTTCTGGCTGGCCACCATCGGTACCGTTCTGTACATCGCCTCGATGTGGGTCAACGGCATCACCCAGGGCCTGATGTGGCGCGCGATCAACGCCGACGGCACCCTCACCTACTCCTTCGTGGAAGCCCTGCAGGCCAGCCACCCGGGCTTCATCGTCCGTGCTCTGGGCGGCGCCTTCTTCGCCTCCGGCATGCTGCTGATGGCCTACAACACCTTCCGTACTGTGCGCGGTTTCAAACTGGCTGACGCCGATGCCGCTGCCCAGATCCCCGCTGTAGGAGCTCACTGATGAAGCACGAAGTAGTCGAGAAGAACATCGGCCTTCTGGCCTTCTTCATGGTCATTGCGGTGAGCATCGGCGGTCTGACCCAGATCGTCCCGCTGTTCTTCCAGGATGTGACCAACAAGCCGGTCGAGGGCATGAAGCCGCGCACCGCGCTGGAACTGGAAGGCCGTGACATCTACATCCGCGAAGGCTGCGTTGGCTGCCACTCGCAGATGGTCCGTCCGTTCCGCGCCGAGACCGAGCGCTATGGCCACTACTCCGTCGCCGGTGAAAGCGTCTGGGATCACCCGTTCCTGTGGGGTTCCAAGCGTACCGGTCCGGACCTGGCCCGCGTCGGCGGCCGCTACTCGGACGACTGGCACCGCGCTCACCTGTACAACCCGCGCAACGTAGTGCCGGAATCGAAGATGCCCTCCTACCCCTGGCTGGTGGAGAACAAGCTCGACGGCAAGGACACGGCGAAGAAAATGGAAGCCCTGCGTACGCTGGGCGTGCCTTACACCGATGAAGACATCGCCGGTGCCCGTGATGCCGTCAAAGGCAAGACCGAGATGGACGCTGTCGTCGCCTACCTGCAAGGCCTCGGCACCATCATCAAGAGCAAACGGTGACAGTGATGGATATCGGGACCATTCGCGGTATCGGCACCGTCGTAGTCATGGTCGCCTTCGTCGGCGTCCTGCTCTGGGCCTATGGCGGCAAACGCAAGGAGCGCTTCGACGAAGACGCCCTGCTGCCCTTCGCGGATGACCCGGTCGCCAAAAAGCACGTCGAGCAAGAGCAAGCTTCTAGGAGCAACAAAGAATGACAACCTTCTGGAGTCTGTACGTCACCGTACTTACCCTGGGCACCATCTTCGCCCTGGCGTGGCTGCTGTTCGCCACCCGTCGCGGTCAGCGCAACGAAGCCACCGATGAAACCGTCGGCCATGCCTTCGATGGCATCGAGGAGTACGACAACCCGCTGCCGAAGTGGTGGTTCATGCTGTTCGTGGCCACCTTCATCTTCGCCCTCGGTTACCTGGTTCTGTACCCGGGCCTGGGCAACTGGAAGGGCCTGCTGCCGGGCTACCAGGACAAGGCCGAATTCGCCAACGGCGAACAAGGCTGGACCGGTGTGCACCAGTGGGAAAAGGAAATGGCCAAGGCCGATGAGAAGTACGGCCCGCTGTACGCCAAGTTCGGCGCCATGCCGATCGAGGAAGTGGCCAAGGACGAGCAGGCCCTGAAAATGGGTAACCGCCTGTTCGCTTCCAACTGCTCCGTCTGCCACGGTTCCGACGCCAAGGGTGCCCACGGCTTCCCGAACCTCACCGACGCCGACTGGCGCTGGGGCGGCGAGCCGAAGGACATCATCGCAACCATCGAAGGCGGTCGCCACGCGGCCATGCCGGCCTGGGGCGAAGTCATCGGCGACCAGGGCGTTCATGACGTAGCTGCCTTCGTCACCACCAAGCTGGACGGCCGCAAGCTGCCCGAAGGCGTGACTGACGAGCAGGTTGCCAACGGCCAGAAGATCTTCTCCACCAACTGCGTGGCTTGCCACGGCGCTGAAGGCAAAGGCACCGCCGCCATGGGCGCGCCGAACCTGACCCACCCGGCTGCGTTCATCTACGGCTCGAGCTTCGCTCAGCTGCAGCAGACCATCCGCTACGGCCGTCAGGGCCAGATGCCGGCTCAGCTGGAGCGTCTGGGCAAAGACCAGGTTCACCTGCTCGCTGCCTACGTGTACAGCCTGTCCCATGGCGAAGGTGAGAAGAGCGCCGAATAAGCCTCTCTTTCCTACACCCATAGCGACACCCAGCGGCGCCGGTTTCTACACCGGCGCCGCTCTATTTCTGGGTCCATAATTCCTTGCGCGACCAACTGTCGCACGGTTGCAACACCCACCACGCCGTATCATTGTTAGGCGTGCAAGCATATTTCTGACCCTCTCGGCATGTATCGACAGGGCGCCCTCCCGCTGCCGTGGAATGCACTGATGAGCAAACAAATTCCGGTCCAGGACGTCACTCCGCCCACCAAGGGCAAGGGTGAAGGCGTCGACCTTTATGCCTCCCGGGAAAAGATCTACACCCGAGCCTTTACCGGGTTCTTCCGCAACCTCCGCATGGCCGGGGGCGCCCTCCTCTTCCTGCTCTACTTCGGTACCGTATGGCTGACCTGGAACGGTCGCCAGGCGGTTCTCTGGGACCTGCCCGAGCGCAAGTTCTACATCTTTGGCGCGACCTTCTGGCCGCAGGACTTCATCCTCCTCTCCGGCCTGCTGATCATCAGCGCGTTCGGCCTGTTCTTCATCACCGTGTTCGCCGGCCGCGTCTGGTGCGGCTACACCTGCCCGCAGAGCGTATGGACCTGGATCTTCATGTGGTGCGAGAAAGTCACCGAGGGTGACCGCAACCAGCGCATGAAGCTCGACAAGGCCCCCATGAGCGGCAACAAGCTGCTGCGCAAGATCGCCAAGCACAGTCTCTGGCTGCTGATCGGCCTGGTGACCGGCCTGACCTTCGTCGGCTACTTCGCCCCCATGCGCGAACTGCTGAGCGATCTGGTCACCGGCCAGGCAGACGGCTGGGCCTACTTCTGGGTCGGCTTCTTCACCCTCGCCACCTACGGCAACGCCGGCTGGCTGCGCGAGCAGGTGTGCATCTACATGTGCCCCTACGCGCGCTTCCAGAGCGTGATGTTCGACAAGGACACCCTGATCGTCTCCTACGACCCGCGTCGTGGCGAGAAGCGCGGCCCGCGCAAGAAGACCGTCGACTACAAGGCCCAGGGCCTGGGCGACTGCATCGACTGCACCATGTGCGTGCAGGTCTGCCCGACCGGCATCGACATCCGCGACGGCCTGCAGATCGAGTGCATCGGCTGCGCCGCGTGCATCGACGCCTGCGACAGCATCATGGACAAGATGAACTACCCGCGCGGCCTGATCAGCTACACCACCGAGCACAACCTGTCGGGCCAGAAGACCCACCTGGTGCGCCCGCGCCTGATCGGCTACGCCATCGCCCTGTGCCTCATGATCGGCCTGCTGATCACCGCCGTCGTCATCCGCCCGCTGGTGGGCTTCGACGTCAGCAAGGACCGCGTGCTCTACCGCGAGAACGCCGAAGGCCGCATCGAGAACGTGTACAGCCTGAAGGTCATGAACAAGGACCAGAAAGACCACACCTACGTGCTCAGCGCCAAGGGCATGGATGGCCTGATCCTGGAAGGCAAGAAGGAAATCTCGGTTGCCGCCGGGGACATCTTCACCATGCCGGTGGAACTGTCCATCGATCCGGAGAAGCTGCCCTCCACCACCAACGAGATCAGCTTCACCATCCAGTCGGTGGACGACCCGTCCATCAGCAAGGAATCCACCAGCCGCTTCATCGGCCCGCGCGTTCGTTGAACCAACGCTGAACGAATTGGCACCCCATGTTGCGCATGGGGTGCCAGTACCGAACGAAGCACGTAGAATTTCGCCCGCCCCTTCACCGGGCAGCGCCCCTGCGGCACTGCCAGCGAGAGAAAAAAGACCATGCAATCGGCCATGAAAACGCCCGTGGAACCCTGGTACAAGCACCTCTGGCCGTGGATCATCATCGCCATGCTGGCCACCTCGATCGCCCTCAGCCTGACGATGGTCAACATCGCCGTGAACAACCAGGACTCCCTGGTCAGCGACAACTATTACGAAGCCGGCAAGGGCATCAACCGTTCCCTCGACCGCGAGCACCTGGCCCAGGAACTCAAGCTGCGCGCCAGGATCAGCTTCGACGAACTGACCGGCGAAGTAGACCTGCGCCTCACCGGCAACAGCCGCCCGGCCACGCTCACCCTGAACCTGCTCTCCCCCACCCTGGAGTCGCAGGACAAGCACCTGGAGCTGCGCGCCAGCCCAGCCGAGCCGGGCCGCTACACCGCCAGCCTGGATGCCGCCGTGAAGGGTCGTCGCTTCGTCGAGCTGCTCGGCGAGGAGAACGGCAAGACCTGGCGTCTGTTCGAGGAAGAGAAAGTCGCACCCGGCGGCTCCTTCGACCTCGGCGACGAGCCCCTCAGCGGAGATGAAGCCGAGCGCCCATGAGCGCCGCGCTGCTCTGTTACCACTGCGCGCTGCCGGTTCCCCCCGGCAGCCGCTTCGTTGCACCCGTCCTGGGCGAGCCCCGCGAATTCTGCTGCCCCGGCTGCCAGGCCGTGGCCGAGGCCATTGTGGCCGGCGGCCTGGAAGGCTACTACCGTCACCGCACCGAAGCCGCGCCCAACCCCGATGCCCTCCCCGAACAGCTCGCCGACGAGCTGAGGCTGTTCGACCGCCCCGAGGTGCAGCAGCCCTTCGTCCAGCACCAGGGCGAACTGGCCGAGACCACGCTGATCATGGAAGGCATCAGCTGCGCCGCCTGCGGCTGGCTGATCGAGAAGCACCTCAAGGGCCTGCCCGCCGTCGCCGAGGCCGGCCTCAACCTGTCCAATCACCGCCTGCATGTGCGCTGGTCCGACAGCGAGCTACCGCTGAGCGAACTGCTCGCCGAGCTGCGCAGGATCGGCTACGCCGCCCACCCGTTCCAACCGGACCGCGCCGCCGAGCAGCTGCACCAGGAAAACCGCAAGTCCCTGCGCCAGCTGGGTGTCGCCGGCCTCCTGTGGTTCCAGGCAATGATGGCAACCATGGCCACCTGGCCGGAATTCAACATTGACCTGAGCCCCGAGCTGCACGAGATCCTGCGCTGGGTGGCGATGTTCCTCACCACGCCCATCGTCTTCTACTCCTGCCAGCCGTTCTTCCGCGGCGCCGTGCGCGACCTGCGCACCCGCCACTTGACCATGGATGTCTCGGTGTCCCTGGCCATCGGCGGCGCCTACCTGGCCGGCATCTGGACCGCTGTCACCGGCCATGGCGACCTGTACTTCGACGCCGTGGGCATGTTCGCCCTGTTCCTGCTCGCCGGCCGCTACCTCGAACGCCGCGCCCGCGAACGCACCGCTGCCGCCACCGCGCAGCTGGTCAACCTGTTGCCCGCGTCCTGCCTGCGCCTGGATGAGAGTGGCCAGGGAAGCCGCGTGCTGCTCAGTGAACTGAACGTCGGCGACCGCGTGCTGGTGCAGCCCGGCGCGGTGATCCCGGCCGACGGCCTGATCCTCGCGGGCCAGTCCAGCGTCGATGAGTCCCTGCTCACCGGCGAATACCTGCCGCAGGCGCGCCAGAGCGGCGACAGCGTCACCGGCGGCACCCTCAACGTCGAAGGCCCGCTGACCGTGCAGGTCAAGGCGCTGGGCGGCGACAGCCGGCTGTCCGCCATCGTCCGCCTGCTCGAACGCGCCCAGTCGGACAAGCCACGCCTGGCCGAACTGGCCGACAAGGCCGCGCAATGGTTCCTCGTCGCCCTGCTGGTGCTCGCCGCCGTGGTCGGCCTGTTCTGGTGGCAGCACGACGCTTCCCGCGCCTTCTGGGTGGTCCTGGCGATGCTGGTGGCGACCTGCCCCTGCGCGCTATCCCTGGCCACGCCCACCGCGCTGACCGCCGCTACCGGCAGCCTGCACAAGCTCGGCCTGCTGGTGACCCGCGGCCACGTGCTGGAGGGCCTGAACCACATCGACACGGTCATCTTCGACAAGACCGGCACCCTTACCGAAGGCCGCCTGACGCTGCGTGCAGTAAGGCCGATGGGCGCGCTGGACAGCGATGCCTGTCTGGCCCTGGCCGCCGCGCTGGAGAACCGCTCCGAACACCCCATCGCCCGCGCCTTCGGCCGTGCGCCGCAGCCCGCCGAGAGTGTCGAGAGCCATCCCGGCCTGGGCCTGGAAGGCGTGGTCAGCGAGCGTCGCCTGCGCATTGGCGAACCGTCCTTCGTCTGTGCCCTCAGCGGCAGCGTCGCGCCCGAACACCCGCAGGAACCCGGCCAGTGGTTGCTGCTGGGCGATGAAAGCGGTGCCCTCGCGTGGCTGGTGCTGGACGACCGCATCCGCGATGACGCCGCCGACCTGCTCGACGCCTGTCGTGCCCGCGGCTGGCGCACCCTGCTGCTGTCCGGCGACAGTTCGCCCATGGTCGGCCGCGTTGCCGCCGAATTGGGCATCGACGACTGCCGCGGCGGCCTGCGCCCGGACGACAAGCTCGAAGTGCTGCGCCAGCTGCATCAGCAAGGCCGCCGCGTGCTGATGCTGGGCGACGGCGTGAACGACGTGCCGGTACTGGCCGCCGCCGACATCAGCGTCGCCATGGGCTCAGCCACGGATCTCGCCAAGACCAGCGCCGACGCGGTGCTGCTTTCCAATCGCCTGGACAGCGTGGTACAGGCCTTCGGCCTGGCCCGTCGCACTCGCCGGGTAATCATCGAGAACCTGATCTGGGCGGGGCTGTACAATGGGCTCATGCTGCCCTTCGCCGCCCTCGGCTGGATCACGCCCGTGTGGGCCGCGGTGGGCATGTCGATCAGTTCGCTGACCGTGGTGCTCAACGCCCTGCGCCTGACACGGCTGCCCAAGGGCGCCGGCGCCCCCCCAGCGTCCACTGCCCTGCCCGTCGCCCCGCAAGCGGCGCAGGCGCTGCCACGGAGTTGAAATGCCCGCTCTCTACATCATGATCCCGGTCGCGGTGGTAATCGTCGGCATCTGCATCGCGATCTTCTTCTGGGCGGTGAACAGCGGCCAGTACGACGACCTGGACGGGCCGGCCCACAGCATCCTGTTCGACGACGAAGATCCCAGGCACCAGGCTGGCATCGACGAAGCCGAGGGTGACGACGCGCACGCCAGCCAGAAGCAGGACAAGCGCGATGCCTGACCTGGCGCCGCTGCTGGCGTCTGCGCTGATCCTCGGCCTGCTCGGCGGCGGTCACTGCCTGGGCATGTGCGGCGGCCTGATGGGTGCGCTGACCATGGCCATTCCGCCAGAGCAGCGTGGGCGCCGCCTGCGCCTGCTGCTGGCCTACAACCTCGGCCGCATCCTCAGCTACGCCTGTGCCGGCCTTCTGCTCGGCCTCGCCGGCTGGGCCGTCGCGCGTACGCCGTTCGCCTCGGCGCTGCGGGTGATCGCCGGCCTGCTGCTGATCGCCATGGGCCTGTACCTGGCCGGCTGGTGGAGCGGCCTGACCCGCATCGAAGCCCTGGGCCGCGGCCTGTGGAAGCACATACAGCCCTTTGCCAGCCGTCTGCTGCCGGTGGCTACGCTGCCGCGCGCACTACTGCTCGGCGCGCTCTGGGGCTGGCTGCCCTGCGGCCTGGTCTACAGCACCCTGCTCTGGGCCACCAGCCAGGGCTCGGCGGTGGACAGCGCCCTGCTGATGCTCGCCTTCGGCCTGGGCACCTGGCCGGTACTGCTCGCCACCGGGCTCGCCGCCGAGCGCATCACCGCCCTGTTGCGCAAACGCAGCGTACGCATGGCCGGCGGTATCCTGGTGATCCTCTTTGGCCTGTGGACCCTCCCCGGCCCGCACCAGGCCTGGATCATGGGCCACGACATGCACGCCAGCGCCGCCACTCCCCACCATAAAGCCGCTTGATACAGGTCAACAGGCCTCTGTCGGACTCTCCCTAGACTGCGCAGGAAAAGCTCGCCACCGGGGAACATCGGCATGCTCGACAATATTCGCTGGGACGCAGATCTGATACGCCGATACGATCTGGCCGGCCCGCGCTACACCTCCTATCCCACAGCCGTGCAGTTCCACGAAGGAGTCGGACCCTTCGACCTGCTGCACGCGCTGCGCGATAGCCAGAAGGCGCAGCGCCCGCTCTCGCTCTACGTGCACGTCCCGTTCTGCGCGAACATCTGCTACTACTGCGCCTGCAACAAGGTCATCACCAAGGATCGTGGCCGCAGCGCCCCCTACCTCGCCCGTCTCATCCATGAAATCGAGATCGTCAGCCGTCACCTGGGTCGCCAGCAGCAAGTCGAGCAGCTGCATTTCGGTGGAGGTACCCCGACCTTCCTGAGCCCCGGCCAGTTGCGCGAGCTGATGGCGCAATTGCGCACCCATTTCCACTTCGTCGAGGGCGACTTCGGCGATTACGGCATCGAGATCGACCCGCGCGAGGCCGACTGGTCGACCATGGGCCTGCTCCGCGAACTGGGCTTCAACCGCGCCAGCATTGGCGTGCAGGACTTCAACCTGGAAGTGCAGCAGGCGATCAACCGCCTGCAAAGCCTCGACGAGACCCGCGCCATCATCGACGCGGCGCGCACGCTGCAATTCCGCTCGATCAACATCGACCTGATCTACGGCCTGCCCCGGCAGACCCCGGACACCTTCGCCCGCACCGTCGAGCAGGTCATCGCCCTGCAGCCCAACAGATTGTCCGTGTTCAACTACGCACACCTCCCCGAACGCTTCCCGCCGCAGCGGCGGATCAAGGCCGAGGACCTGCCCTCCCCCGGACAGAAACTGGAGATGCTGCAACGCACCACCGAGCAACTGGAAGCCGCCGGGTACCGCTACATCGGCATGGACCACTTCGCCCTGCCGGACGACGAACTGGCCATGGCCCAGGAAGACGGCACCCTGCAACGCAACTTCCAGGGCTATACCACCCACGGTCACTGCGACCTGGTGGGCCTCGGGGTTTCCTCGATCAGCCAGATCGGCGACCTCTACTGCCAGAACAGCAATGACATCGCCGACTACCAGAACACCCTCGACCAGGGCCAGCTCGCCACTCGCCGGGGCCTGCACTGCAACAAGGACGACCTGATCCGCCGCGCGGTGATCCAGCAGCTGATCTGCCATTTCCAGCTGGACTTCGAGGACATCGAGGACCTCTACAACATCGATTTCCGTGGCTATTTCGTGGAAATCTGGGACGACCTCGAACGCTTCGCCCGCGACGGCCTGATCAGCCTCGGCCCACGCGGCATCGATGTCAGCGCCTCCGGCCGGCTGCTGGTTCGCTCCCTGTGCATGCTGTTCGACCGCTACCTGCCGATGCAGAACCTGCAACGCTTCTCGCGGGTCATCTGACCCGCGGGTTCCCCTTCGCACGACCGACGGTACGGGGCCAACTGTCGCACCCTTTGCTACAGGATATGTCCTTCATCCCAGGGTGTAGGAACAGCCCTGAACCGGCACTTTTCGAAAGGATTCGAGACCGCTCCAACCCCTACGAAACCCTCATCCCCGTCGCTGGAACCAGCGATTCAGACAGGTCGCCAACTGGCGCGCGACTTGCGGTCTGCGGTACCCTTGGTTTTTGTGTGCCATCCCATTCAAGGAACACTCATGGCCGAAACCATCAAAGTGCGCGCCCTGCCCCAGGCGCACTGCAAGGATTGCAGCCTGGCTCCCCTCTGCCTGCCCCTGTCGCTCAACCACAGCGACATGGACGCTCTCGATGAAATCGTCAAACGCGGCCGCCCACTGAAAAAGGGCGAGTTCCTGTTCCGCCAGGGCGATGCCTTCGGCTCTGTCTTCGCCGTGCGCTCCGGCGCCCTGAAAACCTTCAGCATCACCGACGGCGGCGAGGAGCAAATCACCGGCTTCCACCTGCCCAGCGAACTGGTCGGCCTGTCCGGCATGGACACCGAGAGCTACCCGGTATCGGCCCAGGCCCTGGAAACCACGTCGGTCTGCGAGATTCCCTTCGAACGCCTGGACGAGCTGTCCGAGCAACTGCCGCAACTGCGCCGCCAGCTGCTGCGCGTGATGAGCCGTGAAATCCGCGACGACCAGCAGATGATGATGCTGCTGTCGAAGAAGACCGCCGACGAGCGCATCGCCACCTTCCTGGTGAACCTCTCCGCGCGCTTCCGCGCCCGTGGCTTCTCGGCCCAACAGTTCCGCCTGGCCATGTCGCGCAACGAGATCGGCAACTACCTGGGCCTGGCGGTGGAAACCGTCTCCCGCGTGTTCACCCGCTTCCAGCAGAACGGCCTGATCGCCGCCGAAGGCAAGGAAGTGCACATCCTCGACTCCATCGAGCTGTGCGCACTGGCCGGCGGCCAGCTGGAAAGCTGACAGACACGAAAGCTGACCCATTGGTTGACTTTCCAGTCATCGAAAACGGGCTCGCCGACTGGCGGGCCCGTTATACTTTGGCCTCTGCAAAAACCGCATCAGGTGCACATCCAGCATGATCCTCAACCAACTCGACCTGAAGTCCGTGATCCGTGCCGTTCCCGACTTTCCCAAGCCCGGCGTCATGTTCCGCGACATCACCCCGCTGTTCCAGTCGCCGCGAGCCCTGCGCTTCGTCGCCGACAGCTTCATCCAGCGTTATGTCGAGGCCGACTTCACCCACATCGGCGCCATGGATGCGCGCGGCTTCCTGATCGGTTCGATCATCGCCTACGAGCTGAACAAGCCCCTGGTGCTGTTCCGCAAGCGTGGCAAGCTGCCGGCTGACGTGCTGGCCCAGGCCTACGAGACCGAGTACGGCGAAGCCCTGTTGGAAGTCCACGCCGACAGCCTGTGCGAAGGCGACAGCGTGCTGATCTTCGATGACCTGATCGCCACCGGCGGTACCCTGCTGGCCGCCGCGCAACTGGTACGCCGGATGGGCGCCAGCGTGTTCGAGGCCGCCGCGATCATCGATCTGCCGGAGCTGGGCGGTTCGACCAAGCTCAATGACGCACAGATCCCCACCTACAGCCTGACTGCCTTCGCCCTCGACGAGCAGTGACAGACCGCTGTCGGTAAACACGGGCGCTTCGGCGCCCGTTTTCGTTTCCGCCCTCCCCACCGCTCAGACGCCCCATCCAATGGCTGGTCGTGACCCGCTTGGCCTGATTCGACCCCGCCACGGCCACATATGACCTTTCGATTGTCCGACAAGACTCCGAACATGACATCAGCTAATGACACATTACGAGGTGGCATAGCGAACTAACGACAGGGCTTGCCTGGGTCGCCGCCCCTGCCGCGCGCGCCCTCCCGCACAACAAGAAGGAGTTAGTCATGAACGCCAGCACCACGCCGATCCGCGCCAATTTCCCGGTCCGCCGCATGGATTTCAGCTTCAGCGAAACGCCGAAATACTGGTGGGACGGGCAACCCTTCATGACCCACTTCATGAACAACCTGTCCTCACTGTTCCCCTATGGCGAAAAGTTCTTCGTCGACAGCGTGCGCGCCGTGCGCGAGCGCATCCAGGACCCGCAACTGCAGAAGGACGTCAGCGCCTTCATCGGCCAGGAAGCCATGCACTCCAAGGAGCACGCGGCCTACAACGAGTACGCCGACGAGCACGGCATCGACCTGGAAACCCTGGAGCTGCGCATCAAGGTGCTGCTCGAATCCATCAGCAAGGTCACCACCAAGAAGCACCAGCTGGCGATCACCTGCGCCCTGGAACACTTCACCGCGACCATGGCCGAGCAGTTGCTCAAGCGTGAAGACCTGAGCAGCCAGATGAAGTCCGACAAGATGTACAAGCTGTGGATGTGGCACGCCGTCGAGGAAAACGAGCACAAGGCGGTGGCCTACGACGTCTACCAGCAGGTCTATGGCGGCTACTTCACCCGCACCGCGGTGATGCTGCTGACCACCGGGATCTTCCTCGGCGTCATCGCCGGCTTCCAGATCAACCTGCTGCGCCGCGACGGCCAGCTGTTCAACTGGCGCAGCTGGAAACATGGCCTGGGCGTACTGCTGCACCCGCGCCGCGGCTACTTCGTCAACCTGATCCGCCCGTGGCTGGACTATTTCCGCCCCGGCTTCCACCCCTTCGACCATGACACCAAGGCGCTGGAAACCCGCTGGAAGGAAACGCTGGATTTCGCTGGCTGACCGTCGCGTACCCACGAAAACGCCAGGCAATCGCCTGGCGTTTTCATTTCACACTCTGTGGGAGCAACTGTCTTTTTCTGGAACTCCGCGCCTGCGCTTCCCCCTCACCCCATCCCTCTCCCTCAGGGAGAGGGGGCAGTCCGAGCCGACTGACGCCAAGGTTTCATCCTGCACCGAACGGTCCCCTCTCCCCCTGGGAGAGGGTTAGGGTGAGGGCTGGCCCGAGCACAGAGCTATCTCGTAGGAGCGTGCCATGCCCGCGATCGCGCGCGCTCCTACACTCAACCCTCCTGCCTCCGCGGCAGATCATCCACCGTGTCGAACCACGAAAGCTGCGACGAACACCAGACATGACACTGCGGCTCGATCAGCTCCGGCTCATCCAGGGTCACGGTGTTGAGCCCCACCGTCTCGCCGTCGCGCACGCGGAACTCCATCGGCGTGCCGCACTTCACGCAGAAGCGCCGCTCGCCGTCCGGGCTTGAGCGCCACATCCCCAGTTCGCCGGCGGTATACGCGAAGCCCGTCAGCGGAATCACCGCCCAGGGCACTGCCGGCGCAGCATTGGATTTCTGGCAGATGCGGCAGTGGCAGTAACCGGTCTCTTCCGGCTGGGCATCCACCCGGTAGCGCACCGCGCCGCAGGCGCAGCCGCCGAACAGGGGCAAAGGCAACATGCTGACGCTCCCGCTATGACCCAAGAAGACTTACAGCCTAGCGAGCATGCCGAAAGTCTGCAGCACCGCGACACCGGTGAAGAGCAACAGGATTTGTCGTTCGGCCAGGGCGCAGACTTCCCCGCGCTGCTCCGGCGGGCACTCGAGATAGTCCAGCGACTGCTGGAACAATTGCCGGCTGATCAGCCGCGACAGCTGGTTCAACTCGTTCTCGTCGATGTCCGGCAGCAGGTGGAACTGGCGGATGTCCTCGGCCATGTCCTCACCGAACTCGTCCATCACTCGCGCCAACGCCTCGCGCAGCACCGGCGACGGCCCATGCAGCTCACGCACACCAATGATGAAGGCCTGCGGGTTGCCTTCCACGAAGTCGAAGAACAACCGCACGGTCTCCCGCGTCACCCGCTGGCCACGCTCCAGGTCCAGGCCGAAAGGCACGCTGGCCGCGCCCTCCCCCGGTTGCGCGCGCTCGGCGGCCTCGCGGCGCAGGTCGCGCAATGGCTGGCGCAGTTGAGTGGCGATGTCGCGAATGATCGCCAGGCCCAGATCATCCACGTCACCGAAGTGCCGGTAGAAGGTATTCGGGTTCAGCCCCGCTTCACGCGCCAGCTCGCGCAGCCCGAGGCTGCTCAGGCTGCGCCGGCTGGCCGCCAGGCGCAGCGCCGCGTCGATCAGCGCGCGCTTGCCGGCGGCCTCCGCTGGCCGTTCTTCCTGTCCGATTTCCATGTGTCCGGCGCCCGACCCCACCTAAGGTTGGTTGTTCCTGCGGTATACAGATGTCTACATTTCATCACGTAGACAGTTGTATACGCCAGCAATAATCATAACAGGAGCGTGGCCATGAGTACGGTTGTGAGTACCCAACCAAAGACTGCCCCCAGACACTGCAAGGTCGCCATCATCGGCACCGGGTTCTCCGGGCTGGGCATGGCGATACGCCTGAAGCAGGAAGGCGAGAATGACTTCCTGCTGTTCGAAAAGGATGCCGGCGTCGGTGGCACCTGGCGGGTCAACAACTACCCGGGCTGCGCCTGCGACGTGCAATCCCACGTCTACTCCTTCTCCTTCGAGCCGAACCCGGACTGGACGCGCATGTTCGCCCGCCAGCCGGAAATCCGCGCGTACCTGGAGAAGTGCTGGGCGAAGTACCGCCTGGAAGACAAGACGCTGCTCAACACCGAGATGGCGCGCTTCGAATGGAACGAGGAACAGCAGCTCTGGCACCTGTTCGACGCCGCCGGCAACCACTACACCGCCAAGGCGGTAGTCTCCGGCATGGGCGCACTGTCGATCCCCTCGATCCCCGCGCTCAAGGGCCTGGAGAACTTCCAGGGCAAGGCCTTCCATTCCCAGCAGTGGGACCATGACTACGACCTCAAGGGCAAGCGCGTCGCGGTGATCGGTACCGGCGCCTCGGCGATCCAGTTCGTCCCGGAAATCCAGCCGCTGGTGGCCAAGCTCGACCTCTACCAGCGCACCGCGCCGTGGATCCTGCCCAAGCCGGACCGTGCCATCAGCGACAAGGAGCGCGCGCGCTTCCGCCATTTCCCGGCCGTGCAGAAACTCTGGCGCGGCGCCCTCTACAGCATGCTCGAAGGCCGTGTACTGGGCTTCACCTTCGCACCCTGGGCAATGAAGCTGGTGGGCAAACTGGCCGAGCGCTTCATCCGCCAGCAGATCAAGGACCCGGACCTGCGCCGCAAGCTGACCCCGGACTACACCATCGGCTGCAAGCGCGTGCTCATGTCGCACAACTACTACCCGGCGCTGGCGGCCTCCAACTCCTCGGTGATCGTCGACGGCATCCGCGAGATCAAGGCCGGCAGCATCATCACCAGCGATGGCCGCGAGCGTCAGGTGGACGCGATCATCTTCGGCACCGGCTTCACCGCCAACGACCCGATCCCGCGCGGCGTGGTGTTCGGCCGGGACGGCGTGGACCTGCTCGACACCTGGAAGAACGGCCCGGAAGCCTACAAGGGCACCATGACCCGCGGCTTCCCCAACCTGTTCTTCCTCATGGGCCCGAACACCGGCCTGGGCCACAACTCGATGGTCTACATGATCGAATCGCAGATCGCCTACGTGCTGGGCGCCATCAAGCTGATGGATCGCCGCGAGCTGCAGAGCGTCGAAGTGAAGGAAGACGTGCAGGAACGCTGGAACGAGAAGCTGCAGCGCGGCCTCAACCACAGCGTATGGAACACCGGCGGCTGCAAGAGCTGGTACCTGCACCCGGTGAGCGGGCGCAACTGCACCCTGTGGCCGGGCTTCACCTGGCGCTTCCGCGCCCTGACCAGCCAGTTCGATCCCGGCGCCTATCATCTGAAGGCCAAACCCCTGAGCAGCCCTGTCGTCCAACCGCAACGCCACGCCGAGGAGGTGCCGGCATGAAGAACTTCGAGAACAAGGTCGCCGCCATCACCGGCGCAGGCTCCGGCATCGGCCGCGCCCTGGCCGTGGAACTGGCCTCCCGTGGTTGCCACCTGGCCCTGGCGGACGTGAATGCCGCAGGCCTGGAGGAAACCCGCCAACTGCTCTCCTCCTCCGGCGTGCGGGTATCCATCGACACGGTGAACGTCGCCGACCGCGAGCAGGTGCACGCCTGGGCCGACAAGGCCGCCCGCGAGCACGGCAAGGTCAACCTGGTGTTCAACAACGCCGGCGTCGCCCATGCCGGTACCGTGGAAGCCAGCGACTACGAAGAGTACGAGTGGATCACCAACATCAACTTCTGGGGCGTGGTCTACGGCACCAAGGCCTTCCTGCCGCACCTGAAGGCTTCCGGTGACGGCCACATCGTCAACGTCTCCAGCGTGTTCGGCCTGTTCTCCCAGCCTGGCATGAGCGCCTACAACGCCACCAAGTTCGCCGTGCGCGGCTTCACCGAATCGCTGCGCCAGGAGCTGGACATGGAACGTGGCGGTGTCTCCGCCAGCTGCGTGCACCCCGGCGGGATCAAGACCAACATCGCCAAGACCGCGCGCATGAACGACAGCATGGTCAAGGTCACCGGGCAGAACGCGGAAGCGGCGCGCACCCAGTTCAACGACCAGTTGCTGCGCACCACCCCGCAGAAAGCCGCACAGGTGATCATCCGCGGCGTGGAGCGCGATTCGCGGCGCATCCTGATCGGCTCGGACGCCCACGCCATCGACGTGATGCTGCGCCTGCTGCCGGTCTGGTACCAGAAGGTGGTCACCGGCAGCATGAAGCTGGCCAGGCGCTTCGCTCCCAAGCCCAAGCGCAAGTCCGCCGCCGAGGGTTACGAGGCCAAGTAACGCGCCAATCTGAAGTTTCCAGGCAAAGAGTCCCTTTTTCCCTGTCGGGCCGGCGCCCATCCCCCTTACCCCCGGATGGGCGCCGTTTTTTTCAGGGATCATTGCCGGACAGCGATCACCGACGGGTCAGCACCACCTCCAGATATTCGCTGGGCACCACCAGCGACGAGGGACCCGCGCGATTGCTCGCTTCGAGCAGCTGCGTCAGATCACGCTCCAGCAACTTCCCATCCGCTTCCGGCAGGTTGGCGAAAGCCTTGTGCAATGGACCGTACCAGTCGCGGAAGACCTCGATGAAATGCGCGGCGGAGCGATAGCGGAAGTTGAAGACCTGCCGCGTCGCACGCAACTCGCCGATCGATCCGTCGAACAGCTCGCGCAGATGCTCCTCCCGTCCCCACGCGGACGGCGGGCGAACACCCGCCGCCGGCGGGATGTAACCCGAAAGCACCTTGAACACCTGGCCGATGAAGCCCTCGGGCGTCCAGTTGGCCAGGCCGATGCGTCCGCCGGAACGGCAGACCCGCGCCAGTTCCGACGCGGCTTTCGCCTGGTCGGGGGTGAACATCACGCCGAAGGTCGAGACCACCGCATCGAAGCTGCCGGCTTCGAAGGGCAGCGCCTCGGCATCGGCCTCGCGGAACTCCACGGCCAGATGCTCCGCACGGGCGCGCTCGGCGCCCAGCTCCAGCAAACGCGGCACGTAGTCGGTGGATATCACCCGGCATCCGCGCCGGGCGGCGGCCAGGGTGACGTTGCCGTTGCCGGCGGCGACGTCCAGCACCCGCTCGTCGCAGAGCAGGTCGCAGGCTTCGGCCAGGCGCTCGCCGACGATCTGCAGGGTGGTGCCGATCACGGCGTAGTCGCCGCTGGCCCAGGTGGCCATCTGGCGTTGTTTCAGGGCATTGAGGTCTACAGCGGTAGTCATTTGTGGTTCTCCTGACGGGCAAGGCGCGCTCATTCGGCGGTGGTCGGATCGAGGGTGGTGACGACCTGCGATATCCGATTGGCCGGGAAGCCGCCCAGTCGCGCGTGCTCTCGCACGGCGGCTTCGTCGGGGGCTATGTACAGGCAGTAGATGCGGTCTGCGACCACGTAGCTGTGCAACCACTGCACCTGCGGCCCCAGCTGGTTCAAGACCTTGCAGGACTTCTGCGCGATAGCCTGGAAATCGCGGTCGGTCAGGGCTCCGGCGCCGGGGATCTCGCGCTCTATGACGAACTTCGGCATGACACTCTCCATGGGTGGGCTGATGCGGGTACCGCGACATCCCGCACCTTCATGCTGCGCCGCGGCCTGGCCGCCGTCCTGCTCCAGCGTCGGTGTTGCCTGTCCGATCGTCCGGCGGCCCGCCACGGCTTCGCTTTCGCGCCCAGACTTCGACTGAGAACCCCGCTCCGGAGGCGCCCCTCGATGAGCACGCAAAGCATCCTCGCCGCCCAGCAGCGCCTGGAGCGCCTGGTGCGCCAGCGGCCTGGCGTCGCCCAGGTCCGCGACGTCCCCGCCACCGCGCTCTGGGAAGGCGGCGGCAAGACGCAGACGCGTCATCCGGACGGCAACCTGATCCATACCGACCTGCCGCAGGAACTGGGTGGCGATGGCGAGCGTGTCAGCCCCGGCTGGCTGCTGCGCGCCGCGTTGGCCTCCTGCGCCGTTACACGCATCGCCATGCTGGCCGCCGAGCGAGGAATGCAGCCACAGCGGCTGGAGGCGCAAGTCACCAGCGACACCGACCTGCACGGCCTGCTCGGGCTGCGCCGCGAAGATGGCCAGCACGTCCCCGCCGGCCCGTTGGCCGTCCACGTGCAGGTCAGCATCAGCGTGCCGGGTGCCCCGGATGCAGAAGTACGCGAGATGGTCGAGCAGGCCATGCGCGTCTCCCCGATGCTCAGCGCACTGGCCGAAGCCGTACCGGTGCGCCTGGACATCGACAGCGGCACCCCCTGATGGACGCACTGTCGGAGACCCTGCGCGTAGTCCGGTTGGTCGGCGCCATTTTCATCAATGCGCGCTTCACCGCGCCCTGGTGCTATCAATCGCCAAGGGCAGATTCGGTGGTCGAGCTGCTGGAGCCGGGCGCCGAACAGGTGGTGATCTTCCACCTCATCACCGAGGGAGAATGCTTCGTCGAAATGGGCCGAGCCGAGCCAGTGCGGCTGGTGGCCGGCGATGCAGTGATCTTCCCCCAGGGCCACGCCCATCGCATGGCCTCGCAACCCGGCGTCCCACCGGCCACGGGAGCACGACTGGACGCGGTGCTGGCCCGTCGGCCGCGCCAGTTGGCCTATGGCGGCGGTGGTGCGACGACGCGCCTGGTCTGCGGCTACCTCGCCTGCGACGCACGGCTGGCGAGGCTGCTGCTCGCCGGGCTGCCGGCGCTGGTGAAGGTCAACGTGCGCGGCTCGGCCGCTGGCGCCTGGCTGGAGTCCTCGGTGCGCTACGCGCTGGCCGAGGCGCGCTCGCCCCGTCCCGGCGGTGCCGGCGTACTGGCCAAGCTGGCGGAGGTGTTGTTCATCGAGGTGCTGCGCCTGTACATGGAGGAACAGGGCGAGGACCGCAGCGGCTGGCTGGCCGGGCTGCACGACCGCATAGTCGGCAGCGCCCTGGGCGCCCTGCACAAGGCACCGGCTCATCCCTGGAGCCTGGAGGAACTGGCGCGCTGCGCCGGTACTTCTCGCTCAGTGCTGGCCGAGCGCTTCCTCGGGCTGGTGGGCTGCCCGCCAATGCAGTACCTGACTCAGTGGCGAATGCTGCTGGCCGCCAACCTGCTGCGCGGCAGCAACGCCCCGCTGGCGCGGATCGCCGAGGACGTCGGCTATCAGACAGACACGGCCTTCAGCCGCGCCTTTCGCCGCGAATACGGCTGCCCGCCGGCGGCCTGGCGGCGCAGCCAGGCAGCCGGCGCACGCCCGTCGATGTAAGGGCGCTCAGAGCCCCATCTGCTTGGCGATGATCTCGTTCATGATCTCCCGCGTGCCGCCGCCAATGGAGAGAATGCGGTTGTCGCGGTACAGCCGCTCCACCAGGCTCTCGCGCATGTAGCCCATGCCGCCCAGTACCTGCACCGCGTCGTAGGTCACCCGGTCGGCCACGTCGGTGGCGAAGTTCTTGGCCATGGAGATTTCCTTGATCACGCTCTTGCCGGCGGCCATCTTCGCCGCCTGGCGGTAGGTGAACTCGCGGGACACTTCGACCTGGGTAGCCATCTCCGCCAGCCGGTGCTTGAGCACCTGGAACTTGCCGACCGGCTTGCCGAACGCCTCGCGCTCGCGGCTCCAGGCCAGCGCCTCGTCCAGCGCCAGCTGCGCGGTCATGTTGGCCATGATCGCCAGGGCCAGACGCTCGCTCTGGAAGTTCGCCATGATGCAGGCGAAGCCCATGTTCTCCGCGCCGATCAGGTTTTCCACCGGCACCTTGCAGTCGTCGAAGAACAGCTCGGCGGTATCCGACGCCCACCAGCCCATCTTCTTCAGCTTGCGGCTGACGGTGAAGCCGGGCGTGCCCTTCTCCACCAGCAGCAGGCTGACGCCGCCGAAGCCATCGCCGCCGGTGCGCACGGCCACGGTGTAGTAGTCGGCGCGCACACCGCTGGTGATGAAGGTCTTGCTACCGCTGACCCGGTAGTGGTCACCGTCGCGCACGGCGCGGGTCTTCAGGCTGGCGACATCGGAGCCGCCGGACGGCTCGGTGACGGCCAGTGCCATGATCTTCTCGCCGGCCAGCACCTGCGGGGCGATGCGCTCGCGCAGCTCCGGGCGGCCCCACTTGATCAGCGGCGGCAGGCCGATATCCAGCGAGCCCAACCCCGCGACCAACCCGCCGGAGCCGCAGCGCATCAGCTCCTCGCTGGCTGCCACCTTGGCGAACAGGTCGCCCTCGTGGCTGCCGCCGAACGCCTCGGGATAGCCGATGCCGAGGATACCGGCCTCGCCCGCCTTGCGGTACAGCTCGCGGGGAAACTCCTCCGCCTCCTCCCAGTCGGCAACGTGGGGCAGGATTTCACGCTCGACGAAGCGCCGCACGCTGTCGCGGACCAGGCGGTGGTTGTCATCGAAGTATTCGGCGAACACGGACATGGCAAGGCTCCAGACGGTTTGACTGAAACTTACCGAGCGCTTGCTTGGTTTTCAAGGCGAGACACCCGCCATCGGCTAGGACAGATGTGCCGTCCCGAATCGCTCGCGGTAAGCCGAAGGCGCTACGCCAGCCGCACCACGGAAGGCATTACGAAAGCTTTCCACGGTGCCGAAGCCACATCGCTCGGCGATCCGCTCGATGCTGTCAGCGCTGCTTTCGAGCAATTCGCGGGCGCGCAGCATGCGCTCGTGCTGCAGCCAGGCCTTGGGCGTCATCCCCGTCGCTTCGCTGAAGCGGCGCAGAAAGGTGCGCTCACTCATGGCCACACGGCTCGCCAGTTCGCCGACGCTGATCGACCGGTCCAGGCGTTGCCGGGCCCAGTCCAGCAGCCCTGCGAGGTCATGCCGGGGCGCCTGCGCCACCGGCGCGGGGATGAACTGCGCCTGACCGCCGCCGCGCTGCGGCGACATCACCAGGCGCCGCGCGACGGTATTGGCAACCTGCGCACCGAAGTCCCGCGCCACCAGGTGCAGGCAGGCATCGATGCCCGCCGCGCTACCAGCGGAAGTGATCAGTTGCCCGGCGTCTACATAGAGCACCTGGGCATCGACTTCGATGGCCGGGAAGCGCGTCGCCAGCTCCTCGGCATAGCGCCAGTGCGTGGTCGCCCGCTGGCCGTCCAGCAATCCGGTGGCGGCCAGGACGAAGACACCGGAGCAGATCGACAGGAGCCGCGCGCCTTCGTCATGGGCCTTACGCAGTGCCTGCACCAGCTCGGCGGACGGTGCCTCGGTACGATCACGCCAGCCCGGCACGATGATCGTGCCTGCCGTATCGAGCGACTCCAGCCCGCCGTCGGCGAGCACGCGGATGCCGCCCAATGCACGCATGGGCCCTTCATCGACGGCAACGACGCGGTGGCTGTACCAGGGGAAGTCGAACTCGGGACGCGGCAGGCCGAACATCTCCACGGCGATGCCGAATTCGAAGGTGCACAGACCGTCGTAGGCGAGCACGGCGACTTCCAGGGGATTGCGCTGCATTTGGCGGAAAACTTCCGATCACTGTCCTGCCCGCCACTGTAGCCGATTCGCAGGGCCCCATACAGTGCTCCCACTTTCCACAGGAGCCTTGCCATGCCCAGCCTCGTCAGCCAGTTCCCCGCCGCCCTGCCCGCCGATGCCCTCGCCCACTTCAGCCACCGCCTGGCCTTCGAAACCGACTGTTCCGACGTCAACCACGCCCTGCAGAACGGCGAGCAGGATTTCGTCCTGCTCGATGTGCGCAACGCCGCCGCTTTTGCCCGTGGGCATGTCCCCGGAGCACTGAACCTGCCGACTCGCGAGATCGATGCCCGGCGCATGGCGCAGTTCGCCCCGGGCACCCTGTTCGTCGTCTACTGCGCCGGACCGCACTGCAACGGCGTGCACCGCGCCGCCGCGAAGCTCGCCGCGCTGGGTTTGCCGGTGAAGGAGATGATCGGCGGGGTGACCGGCTGGCTGGACGAAGGCCTGGCTCTGGTCGGCGTGGCAGGTGACTCGTTGCTTGCAGGCGGTGAAAGCATCAGCTGCGCCTGCTGAGCCCGAATGCAACAAGGCCGGAATTGCTCCGGCCTTGTTCGTCGTACAGGAAGTGCTTGGATGGCTCAGCTACTGATCGGCCGGCGCCCAGCCAGGGCGTGGGCCAGGGTGCCGCCGTCGACCAGCTCCAGCTCGCCACCCAACGGTACGCCGTGGGCGATGCGCGACAGCACCAGGTCGCCGCCGCCCAGCAGCTGGGCGATGTAGTGGGCGGTTGCCTCGCCTTCCACCGTGGGGTTGGTGGCGAGAATGATCTCACTGAAATTGCCGGTCTTGATTCGCGCTTCCAGCTCGGGAATGCCGATGGCTTCCGGGCCGAGGCCGTCCAGCGGCGACAGATGCCCCTTGAGCACGAAGTAGCGGCCACGGTAACCGGTCTGCTCGACGGCGAACACGTCCAGCGGACCTTCGACCACGCACAGCAGGCTATCGTCGCGGCGCGGGTCGGTGCACTGCGGGCAGAACTCGTCCTCGGACAGGGTGCGGCACTGCTTGCAGTGACCGACACCCTCCATCGCCTGGGTCAGTGCCTGGGCCAGGCGCAGGCCGCCACTGCGGTCACGCTCCAGCAGCTGCAGCGCCATGCGCTGGGCACTCTTCTGCCCCACTCCGGGCAGGGTGCGCAGGGCGTCGATCAGTTGGCGGATCAGCGGCGTGAAGCTCATGGGGCGGTCTCAGGATATTTTTCGGAGGGGTAGAACGACTGTAGGAGCGAGCTTGCTCGCGAACCCTGCCAGGCCGTGAAGGGCCGGTAGAGCGTTCGCGAGCAAGCTCGCTCCTACAGGTCAGCGGGATGCCTGGATTAGAAAGGCATCTTGAAGCCAGGCGGGAGCTGCATGCCGGCGGTCATGCCGGACATCTTGTCCTGGTTGTTCTGCTCGATCTTGCGCACGGCGTCGTTCACCGCGGCGGCGATCAGGTCTTCGAGGATTTCCTTGTCTTCCTGCATCAGGCTGTCATCCAGGGAGACGCGCTTGACGTCGTGGCGACCGGTCATCACCACGCTCACCAGGCCGGCGCCGGATTGACCGGTCACTTCGGCGTTGGCCAGCTCTTCCTGCATCTTCTGCATCTTTTCCTGCATCTGCTGGGCCTGCTTCATCAGGCCGGCCATGCCACCTTTCATCATGTCGAGTTCCTCGATTCGTTCAGTCGTCGGCCCAGGCTCAAGCCTTGGCCTCCAGGGGTTCGATAGTACCGTCGCGGACCACCGCGGCGAACTGTTGCTTCATCTGTAGCACATATGGGTCGGCGGCAATCGAAGCCTCGGCCTGGCGCTGACGCTCGGCGCGCTTGCGCGCGGCGGCCTGGGCCGGGGTTTCCTGCTCGGGCTTCTGCTGGGTGACCTGCAGGGTCAGGGTACGCCCGTGGAACTGGTTCAGAGCATCGTTCAGGCGACGCTGCTGGGTCGCGTTGAACAGCGCGCTCTGGCCCGGGTCCAGGTGCAGGTGCCAGTTGTCGCCGTCCACCGCCACCAGGGTGCAGTTGGCGCCGATGCTGGCGGTGAGGCCGGCCAGGCCCAGACGCGGGAACAGGTCCAGCCATTCGGCGGCAAGGCCGGTGGCGGGCATGGCGGCGGGCTCGGGTTCCGGCTCGGCCTGCTCCTGCGGTGCCTCGCTCTCGAGGTAGCCGTAGGATTCCATGTCGACTTCGTAGTATTCCTCAGCGGGCGGCGGCTCTTCGTCGCGATCATCGTCCTCGGCCGGGGCTTCTGCCGCGACCGGCGCGGGAGCTTCCACCGGGACGGGGGCAGCCGCAGGCACAGGAGCCGGCGCTGCCGCTACGGGTGCAGGTGCAGGTGCAACAGGCTCTGGAGACGCGGGAGCAGTTGCAGCCGATGCCGAGGGTTCATCCCACGGCAAGTCGACTGGCGCTTCGGCCGCGGACGGCTGCGGCTCGACAGTCGGAGCAACAGGCTCTGCAGCGACGACCACTTGCGGCGGCACTTCGACCGGCGCGGGAGTCGCTTCGACAACCGGCGCGGGAGCAGCGACAGGCGCTGCCTCGACCACCGGAGCCGGAGCCGGAGCCGGAGCCGGAGCCGGAGCCACCTGAGGCTGCGGCTCGGCAACAGCCGGCGCAACCTCGGCGACCGGCGCTACAGGAACAACCGGCGCTGGCGCAGCAGGCGGCGGAGCAATGGATGCAACCGGCGCTGCAACGGCGGCGCCGGCCACTGGGTTCGGGTTGGAATCAGCCGTGGCCTTGCTGATCCCCAGGTCCTTTAGTGGCGACCTGGGCGCGCCGTCGGCATCGGCCGGGCGGAACGCCAGCATGCGCAGCAGCACCATCTCGAAGCCGCCACGGGGATCGGGCGCCAGCGGCAGGTCGCGGCGGCCGATCAGGCCCATCTGGTAGTAGAACTGCACGTCCTCGGCCGGCAGTGCCTGGGCCAGTGCCAGCACCCGGTCACGGTCGCCCTGGCCGTTGTCCACGGCCTCCGGCAGCGCCTGGGCGATGGCCACGCGGTGCAGCACGTTGAGCATTTCGGCCAGCACGCCGCCCCAGTCCGGGCCTTGCTCGGCCAGGTGGCGAACGGCTTCCAGCAGCGCACGGGCGTCGCCTTCCAGCAGTGCGTGGAGCACGCCATAGACCTGCCCGTGATCCAGGGTGCCAAGCATGGCGCGCACGTCGGCGGCCAGCACCTTGCCTTCGCCGAAAGCGATGGCCTGGTCGGTGAGGCTCATGGCGTCACGCATGGAGCCATCGGCCGCGCGACCGAGCAGCCACAACGCATCGTCCTCGAACGGCACGTTCTCGGCGCCCAGGACGTGGGTGAGGTGCTCCACCACGCGCTCCGGCGGCATGTTCTTCAGCGAGAACTGCAGGCAGCGCGACAGAATGGTCACTGGCAGTTTCTGCGGGTCCGTAGTCGCCAGCAGGAACTTCACGTGGGGCGGCGGCTCCTCCAGGGTCTTCAACAGGGCGTTGAAGCTGTGGCTGGAGAGCATGTGCACTTCGTCGATCAGGTAGACCTTGTAGCGCCCGCGGCTCGGCGAGTACTGCACGTTGTCGAGCAGCTCGCGGGTGTCCTCGACCTTGGTGCGGCTGGCGGCGTCCACTTCGATGAGGTCGACGAAGCGGCCTTCATCGATCTCGCGGCACACCGAGCACTGCCCGCAGGGGGTCGAGCTGACGCCGGTCTCGCAGTTCAGGCACTTGGCCAGGATGCGCGCAATGGTGGTCTTGCCCACGCCACGGGTACCGGTGAACAGGTAGGCGTGGTGCAGGCGCTGGTTGTCCAGCGCGTTGATCAGGGCCTTGAGCACATGGGTCTGGCCGACCATTTCGCGGAACGAGCGCGGACGCCATTTGCGGGCAAGAACCTGATAACTCATTGAAATCCATCGCGACAGGTGAGCAGAAGTGCGCTAATCCTAGCGAAGCGGACCGTAAATTGCACCCGATGTCCGCACCGGTCGCTATCGCATCTTGGCAAGGGCCGGGCTACACGGCATTGTGTTGTCGTTCTGCCATCAACGGAGCCTTGATGCGCTTCCTCGCCACCGCCCTGCTGCTGACCGCCACCTTCGCCCAGGCCGACGACCGTCCCCTGCGCTTTTCGGTGGTCGATAGCTGGGCGATGCCGCTGGCGCAGATCGAGAATGGCGAACTGACCGGCGGCATCATGTTCGAACTGTTCAACGAGACGGCACGCGAACTGGGCCGCCCGGCAGCCTTCCACATCGTGCCCCGCGCACGCATCGAGCAGGCCCTACTGAGCCGCTCCGTCGACGTGCGCTGCTACGTGTCGCGCACCTGGACCGAGCATGAATTCAAGGACTACCGCTGGACCGCACCGCTGATGGTGCAACGCGACCTGCTGGTAGTCCGCGATGCCCCCGCCGACAAGCTGGAAACCCTGCCCAGCCAATCTGTCGGCACCGTGCTGGGCTATCACTACCCGCGCCTGCAGCCGCTGCTGGACAGCCACTGGCTGACCCGCGACGACGCGCGCAACCAGGAACTGGTGTTGAAGAAGCTGCGTATCGGTCGCTATCAGTACGCAATCAGCAGCGAGTTCGCGCTGAACTGGTTCAACCGTGAATTGCCCGAGGCGGAGCGTCTGAGAATCGCCAGCGTGATCGAGGAGACGCCGCTGTCGTGCATGGTGCTGGACACGCCCGAAGTCCGCGCCGACGAGGTCCTCTCGGTGCTGGCGAAGATCAAGGCGTCGGGGAAGATCGAGGAAATCCTGGGTCACTATCGCTGAGGCGACGCGTGCATCGACAGGATGGGGCGGATTTTACCGACCCCGAAATGGAGGCGGCCCCGCCAGCCACACCCCGGCACACAATGTCCCCGCCTTGGCTGCTTCCTTCCGGACCTGACCAGGTAAGCGAGTAATCGTTGCGGGGGGACCGACAGGGCCACCATCACGAGAAGCTCGCCAGATCAGCGAGCCGCGCCATTGTAGCGGCTTGAGCGCAACTTACAAGCACTTCAAGCACTTAGCGACGTTCCACATGCAATTCCTGACCTTCATCACGAATTTGCCTTTTCATTAGGGGAATTACCCTACAGCCAATTCAGAAAATTCCAACGGCGCCGACGCTTAAGGAAGAACCCGTCGCTTACAGGCGGGCCGTGACCGAGCGAGGAATGCCAGCATGTCCGTTGCACTGCGATCCACCACTCTCGTTGCCCTGCTCTTCTCGACCCCGCTGATGGCCTACGACGGGGTCATCCACTTCAGCGGTGCGGTGGTCGAACCGACCTGCCAGGTCGGGCTGACCGACGTAACCGCCCGCAGCGCCCGCGTGCAATTGAGCGAGTGCAACCGGGCCATGACGATGATGCTGAACCAGCCGCGCGGCGCGATGCCCAGCGTGAGCTACCGGCTGACCGATGCGCGCGGCAATGCACTGGGGAATGGCATCGCGGCCACCGGCGACACCGACAGCGTGATCCGCGAGATCGCCAAGGGTGGCATAGCCGCAGGCCAGCGCAATGTGGTGCTGGTGGCCGAGTACCTGTAAGGGGCGTTACTGCCCCTGGAGCAGCCCTTCGGGCCGAGGCTGGGTGGAGACCTCCAGGTTCGGCCCGATGAACAGGTCCATCTTGCTGTAGCCCGGACGGGTGCTGAAAGTGGAGTAGCGCTCCGCCCCCTGGTGGAACTGGAAGGCGACGCGGTATTCACCCGAACGCAGCAGGCGCAGCGGGAAGGCGCGTGCTTCGCCCGGCTTGATCTCGCCCGCGAGGGTTTCCTCGCCATTTTCCTTGAAGCTGTAGCTCACCGCCGGCCCGCCCACGCCCTCGTAATGAAGGACGATCTGCGGGCGCTCGGTCCAGGCCACGTAGGCCCCGAACAGCACCACCAGCGCCCCGACGCCGAGCAGGCGCTGCTTTCTTGCCTTGTCCATCTCGCTCTCCGTCAATCGCTGGCCCACCCCGCCCTGCGTTGCAACGCAGGGATCGGAGCGGGCCCGCCGATCAGTTCAGGCTGTCGACCAGGGCCTTGGCAGGCACCAGGCGTACCGCCTTCTTCGCGGCGATCTCGATGGTCTTGCCGGTCTGCGGGTTGCGGCCGGTGCGGGCAGCGCGTTCGCTGACCTTGAGCTTGCCGATCCCCGGCAGGGTCAGTTCACCGTCGTTCTCCAGGGCGTCCTGGGCGATCTGCGCCAGTTGCTCGAACACGCCGCGCACGGCGGCCTGGGTCAGGTCGAGGGACTCGGCGATATCGCGAACCAGTTGGTCCTTGGTCATGGGCATGGAATGACTCCTTGATGCATTGATCTTGATGGATGCGTGTCAGGCGCCGAGGCCATGGTCGGCCAGCAGCTTGATCAGCTGCTCTTCGTCCATTACGGCGACGCCAAGTTCCTGGGCCTTGGCCAACTTTGAACCCGCTCCCGGTCCTGCAACGACGCAGTGGGTCTTGGCCGAGACGGAACCGGCCACCTTGGCGCCCAGGCTTTCGAGCTTTTCCTTGGCGACGTCGCGGCTCATGGCCTCCAGGGTGCCGGTCAGCACCCAGGTCTGGCCGGCCAGGGGCAGGCCTTCGACCACCTTGCGCTCGCTGCGCCAGTGCATGCCGAACTCCGCCAGCTGCGCTTCGACCGCCTTCGCGCGCTCGACGCGGGCGGCATCGGCGAAGTACTCGCGCACCGACTGCTTGGCCTTCTCGTTCACGCCCTTGAGGGTGCTGAGGTCGAGCCAGTCCTGGCTGAGGGTGATGAGCGCGTCGAGACTGCCCGTGCGGTCGGCCAGCTTCTCGGCGCCGGTAGCGGCGATGAAGGGGATGTTCAGCTTGTCGATGAAGCCCGCCAGGGTGGCGACGGCGGCGAACTCGGCGGAAACCTCGCCTTCTTCCTGCAACTGGACGCCATGCTCTGGATTCTGCAGCTCAGCGATCACGCCGCGGTTGTGCTCGTCATCGAAGAAGTTGTGGATCTCGTAGGCCACTTCGCCGCCGACGTCCGGCAGGTAGGTGAGCACTTCCGGCAGCGCCTTCTGGATGCGCGCCAGGGAGCCCAGGGAGCGCGCCAGCAGCTTGGCGGTTTCCTCGCCGACGTCCGGGATGCCCAGGGCGAAGACGAAGCGCGCCAGCGCGGGTCTGCGACTGTCGGCGATGGCCGCGAGCAGGTTGCGCGTGGAGACTTCGGCGAAGCCTTCCAGCACGATGACCTGCTCGAAGGTCAGGGTGTAGAGGTCGGCCGGGGACTTCACCAGGCCCTTGTCCACCAGTTGCTCGACGATCTTGTCGCCGAGACCGTCAATGTCCATGGCGCGGCGCGAGACGAAATGGATGATCGCCTGCTTGAGCTGCGCCTGGCAGAACAGCCGGCCGACGCAGCGGTAGATGGCGCCTTCGCTGACCGACTCCTTGCCCTTGCTGCGCTTGACCAGCTGGGTGCGTTCGACCTGGGAGCCGCATACCGGGCACTGGGTGGGGATCGCCACCGGGCGAGCATCCGCTGGACGGCGCTCGGTGACGACCTGCATGACCTGCGGAATCACATCGCCGGCACGGCGAATGATCACGGTATCGCCGATCATCAGGCCCAGGCGGGCAACCTCGTCCATGTTGTGCAGCGTGGCATTGGATACGGTCACGCCAGCCACCTGCACCGGCTTCAGACGCGCCACGGGCGTTACCGCACCGGTACGGCCGACCTGGAATTCCACGTCGAGCAGTTCAGTCAGTTCTTCGCGGGCCGGGAATTTATGGGCGATGGCCCAGCGCGGCTCGCGGGCACGGAAGCCCAGTTCGCGCTGGAAGTCGATGCGGTTGACCTTGAACACCACGCCGTCGATCTCGTAGGCAAGGCTGTCGCGGCGGGCACCGATGTCCTCGTAGTAGGCGCGGCAGCCTTCGACGCCCCTGGCCAGTTTCAGCTCGCGGCTGATCGGAATGCCCCAGCCCTTGAGGGCTTCGAGGATATCGACCTGGGTACCGGGCAGCGCGCCGCCCTCGACGCGACCGAAACCGTAGCAGCAGAACTCCAGCGGGCGGCTGGCGGTGATCTTCGAATCCAGCTGGCGCAGGCTGCCGGCCGCGGCGTTGCGCGGGTTGGCGAATGTCTTGCCGCCGGCTTCCATCTGCCGCTCGTTGAGCGCGTCGAAACCTGCCTTGGACATGAAGACCTCGCCACGCACTTCCAGCACCGCCGGCCAGCCCTCGCCCTTCAGGCGCAGCGGCACATTGCGGATGGTGCGCACGTTGACGCTGATGTCCTCGCCGGTGGTGCCGTCGCCACGGGTGGCGCCGCGGGTCAGCACGCCGTTCTCGTACAGCAGGCTGACCGCCAGGCCGTCGAGCTTGGGCTCGCAGCTGTACTCCACTTCGGCGCCGCCGCCGAACAGGTCGGAAGATGGCAACTGGTCCGCCAGGCCTTCACGCACACGGCGATCGAAGTCGTTGAGGTCCTGCTCCTCGAAGGCGTTGCCCAGGCTGAGCATCGGGACTTCATGGCGCACCTCACCGAAGGCCGAGGCGGCCGCACCGCCGACGCGCTGGGTCGGCGATTCGGGGGTGATCAGTTCGGGATGCTCGGCTTCCAGCGCCTTCAGTTCGCGGAACAGGCGGTCGTACTCGGCGTCCGGCACGCTCGGCTCGTCGAGCACGTAGTAGCGGTAGTTGTGGTCGTCGAGTTCGCTGCGCAGCTGGGCAATGCGTTCGGCAGCGGATTGGGAGTCGGTCATGCGGGAATCTCGGGCGGCAAGAGGTTGCGGCTAGAAATGCGAAGCCCCAAGGGTCGCTTGGGGCTTTTTGTGCAGCGTGCGGAAAGCTTAGCGCTTCTGGGTCAGGGCGCGTCGCTCGAAGTCGATGATGCGCTGACGGTAATGCTCGATGGTCTGCGCGGTCATCACGCTGCGCTGCTCGTCCTTCAGCTCGCCATTGAGTTCCTGGGCCAGCTTGCGGGCAGCGGCGATCATCACATCGAACGCCTGCTTGGGATGACGCGGGCCCGGCAGGCCAAGGAAGAAGCTCACCGCGCGGGTGCTGAACTGGTCGATGTTATCCAGATCGAAGGTGCCAGGCTTGACCGCATTGGCCATGGAGAACAGCACTTCACCGTTGCCGGCCATGCTCTCGTGACGATGGAAGATGTCCATCTCGCCGTAACGCAGGCCGCTTTCGAGGATGTTCTGCAGCAGCGCCGGGCCCTTGAAGCCGTTCTCGTCGCGGCTGATCACGTTGATGATCAGCACTTCGTCGACCGGCGCCTGCGGCGCCGACGGAGCAGCAGGCGCGGGAGCTGCACGCTCCTTGTCCTTCTTGCGGTCCTTTTTCGGCTTGTCCTTCTCTGCCGGCACTTCGTCCAGCGGATTGGGGAAATCCTCTTCGTCCAGCGGGCCGAGCAGATTCGGCGCCGGGTCGTCCAGGTTCAGGTCACCCTGGCGCGGTTCCCCGCGACGCTTGCCGCGCGACTCCTTGGCGCTGAGCTTGGGCAGGTCCTCCTCGTCCAGCTCCGGCTCGCGGTGCTCGACTACACGGGAAGGCCCGAGCAGTTCCGGGTTGGTTTCGTCCCCGTCATCGGGCTGGTTGGCAAACTGGCGATCCAGCTTGAAACGCAACTTGCCCTTGCCACCCCGCATGCGACGCCAACCGTCGAACAGAATGCCGGCGATGACGATAAGCCCAATGACGATCAGCCATTCGCGCAGACCGATATCCATCTAATCCCGTAGCCCCTGAACAAAAAATGATGATGAAAAAAAGGACATCCTATCCCTTGAAAACGTGGAGCCAACTTCATGTTCTGACTGATGTTTTCCACGCGATACAAAAGTGGGGGTTAAGCTAACACGCTCTCACATAACTTTACACTGTCTGAGGCGACACTCCGCCGCACTCTTTGCAACTTTTCATAGCGGTCGCCAGCTGCGCGCCCGAAGTGAACCCTACCCCAATCAAATCAATGCGTTAGGCTGGAAACAAAGCATCTTGCCAGCATAGCTCAAGTTCGCCCGGACGATCACGCTTCGGCGAGTGCAACTGCCTCTTCCACATCCACCGCCACCAGACGCGAACAACCCGGTTCGTGCATGGTCACGCCCATCAATTGATCGGCCATCTCCATGGCGATCTTGTTGTGGGTGATATAGATGAACTGCACTTTCTCCGACATCTCCTTCACCAGCCGCGCATAACGGCCGACGTTGGCATCGTCCAGCGGCGCGTCGACTTCGTCGAGCATGCAGAACGGTGCCGGGTTCAGCTGGAAGATCGCAAACACCAGCGCCAGAGCGGTCAGGGCCTTTTCGCCACCGGACAGAAGATGGATGGTGCTGTTCTTCTTGCCCGGCGGCCTCGCCATGATCGCCACCCCGGTATCGAGTAGATCCTCGCCGGTAAGTTCCAGATAGGCATGACCGCCGCCGAAAACCTTGGGGAACAATGCCTGAAGGCCAGCATTGATCTGGTCGAAGGTTTCCTTGAAGCGGTTGCGGGTTTCCTTGTCGATCTTGCGGATGACGTTTTCCAGGGTATCCAGCGCCTCCACCAGGTCGTCGTTCTGGTCGTCCAGGTAGCGCTTGCGCTCGGATTGCTGCTGGTATTCCTCGATCGCCGCGAGGTTGATCGGGCCCAGGCGACCAATGCGCGCGGCCAGTTCCTCCAGGCGGGTTTCCCAGACCTTCTCGGCAGCGTCATGGGGCAAGGTTCCCAGCACGCCGTGCAGGTCGTAACCATCCTCGTGGAGTTGTTCCTGCAGCGACTTGCGCCGCACGTTCAGGGCCTGCCACTCCATGCGCTGCTGCTCCAGCTGGCCGCGCAGCAGCTGCGACTGCTGCTCGGCCTGGGTGCGGCGCTTCTCGGCATCGCGCAGCTGGCGGTCTGCATCTTCCAGCGCCAGGCGCGCGTGCTTGAGTTCGTCTTCCACCGCCATGCGCCGGTCGAGCAGTTCCTCGAGACGCATGCGCAGTTCTTCCAGCGGCGCGGCGCCCTCCTCCAGGTTGAGGTTGAGCTGCTCGCAACGCTCGACCAGGCGCACGGCCTGGCTGTCCAGGCGCTCCAGCGCCTGGCGGGTGGACTCGTGCTGGGCGCGCAGGGAGCCGACGCGCACAGCCAGCTGATGGGCGTGATCCTTGTGCTGGCGAGACTCCTGGCGGATGCGGTCGAGCTTCTCGCGCATGCCGTCGCGCTCGGCGAGCAATGATTCGCGACGCTCGGTGTCCACGGCCATGGCATCCAGCGCTTCCTGCAGGCTCAAGCGGGCTTCACCCAACTGCTCCTGCTCGATGGCGTGCTGTTCGGCCAGCTCGGCCAGCTCTTCGTCCAGACGGCGACGGCGCAGGGTCAGCTGCTCGACCTTGGCCTGCTGCGCGGACAGCTGCGCCTTCAGCTCGCCCTGGCGGCGGCCTTCGTCCTGCAGGCGGCGACGCACCTGGTCGCGGCCCTCCTCGGCCTGGCGCTGCTCGTCGCGCAGGCGCACCAGTTGTTCATCGATCTCGGCGAGGCGCTGCTCCAGCGTCTCGCGCTCGGCGTACAGGCGCTCCAGCTCCTGGCCACGCGCCAGTACACCACCATCGGCGGATTCGCCACGGCGCACGCGCAGGAAGTTGCGGCCAATCCAGTAGCCGTCGCGGCTGATCAGGCTTTCGCCGTCGCCCAGCGACGCGCGCTGGGCCAGCGCCTGCTCCAGGGTTTCGACCGGGCGCACGCGGCCCAGCCAGTAGCTCAGGTCGACATTCGTCTCGACCTTGTCCAGCAGGCTGCCGGGTCGGGAAACGGCGCCAGCGGTCAGATCGAGCAGGCGCAGCTCGCCCTTCTCCAGCGCGTCGAAGGGCAGCCCCTTCACGTCATCCAGCAGCACGCCGTGCAGGTCGGCGCCGAGCACGGTTTCCACCGCCAGCTCCCAACCCGCCTGCACGCGCAGGCCCTCGGCAAGGCGCGGACGCTGCTCCAGCCCTTGCTGGCGCAACCATTGCGCGGTGCCGTCGCCCGGATCGAGCGCGGCCTGCTGCAGCGCCTCCAGCGAGGCAATGCGGCCATTCAGGCGTTGCAGCTCGCCCTGCGCCTGATGCTGCGCGGCGGTGCTTTCCTGCAGGGACTGGCGCACGCGCTCCAGGCGCTCGGCCAGTTCCTGTTCCTCGATCTGCGACTCTTCCAGCAGCAACTCGATGGCGGCGACCTGTTCGCCCAGCTCGAGGATCGCGGCATCTTCAGGATCGGCGGCCAGTTGCGTGCGCTCATCGTTCAGGCGGCGCTGACGCTCGCCCTGGCGTTCCAGGCTCTGTTCCAGGTGCTGGATGCGCGACTGCTGCACCTCCGCTTCGCGGCGCGGTTCGGCGCTTTGCTGGTTGAAGGCGTCCCAGCGCTGCTGCCAGTCGTGCATTCGCTGCTCGGCGTCTTCCAGGCCGACGGTGGCTTCTTCGGCGGCGGCGGCGCTGATTTCCTGTTCCGGGGCCAGGCGCTCCAGCTCCTCGCCCAGGGTGGCGAGCAGGGTGCGGTCGTGGCCCAGGTGGGATTCGGTCTCCTGGCGGGTCTTTTCCGCCTCTCGCAGGTCGTCCTGCAGCTGACGCAGGCGCTGCTGGCCGTGCTGGATGCTCTGTTCGACGCGGGCGATGTCGCCGCCCACGGAATAGAAGCGGCCCTGCACCTGGTTGAAGGTTTCCGACAGTTCGTGGTGGCCGTCACGCAGGCGCTCGATACTGGCATCGGCGCTGCGCTGTTCGGCCACCAGCGCCTCGAAAGCCACTTCCTGGTCGCCGATGACCTTTTCCTTCTGCCCGACCTGCTCGTTCAGGTCGCGCCAGCGCAGGGCGCCGAGCTGGGCCTTGAGGGTGCGCTCCTCGGCCTTGAATTCCTGGTACTTCTCCGCCGACTGGGCCTGGCGGTGCAGGCGTTCCAGCTGGCGCTCCAGCTCTTCGCGAAGGTCGGTGAGGCGCGCGAGGTTTTCCTGGGTACGGCGGATGCGATTCTCGGTCTCGCGGCGGCGCTCCTTGTACTTGGAGATGCCGGCGGCTTCCTCGATGAAGTTGCGCAGATCCTCGGGCTTGGCCTCGATCAGCTTGGAGATCATGCCCTGTTCGATGATCGAGTAGCTGCGCGGCCCCAGGCCGGTGCCGAGGAAGATGTCGGTGATGTCACGGCGGCGGCACTTGGTGCCGTTGAGGAAGTAGGTGTTCTGGCCGTCGCGGGTCACGCGGCGGCGGATGGAAATCTCGGCGTAGCTGGCGTATTCGCCCAGCAGGGTCTGGTCGGAGTTGTCGAACACCAGTTCGATGGACGCCTGCGTCACCGGCTTGCGCGTGTTGGAGCCATTGAAGATGACGTCGGTCATCGACTCGCCGCGGAGGTTCTTCGCCGAACTCTCGCCCATCACCCAGCGAACGGCGTCGATGATGTTGGACTTGCCGCAACCGTTGGGGCCGACCACGGCCGCCATGTTGCTCGGGAAATTGACCGTCGTCGGGTCGACGAAGGACTTGAAGCCCGCCAGCTTGATGCACTTGAGCCGCATGCGCCCTCTTCCCCCGTTCTCTTCTTATCGTTCAGCCAGTGCGGCCAGGACCAGTTGGCTGTTGTGCCGACCGTAGTCGAGCAGGACCTCGCGGATGCCCGCCTCGTCGCGGCCCACGACCGCGCGCAGCAGGTTTTCGAAGCTGCCGATGAACTGACTCATCTCGCCTTTGCGGCGTTCCAGGGCCAGATGATAGGTGCGACTGATGGCCGGCAGGAGATTTTCCACGGTTTCCTGCAGGTAGGGATTGGCAGCGAACGGGAAGGCAGCGCGCATGATGTCGAAGCTGGATTCGACGAAGGCGTTGATGTCGCCGCGTTCGAGTTCGTCCAGCAGGCGCTGCTGGATCGCCATGAAGGGCGCCAGGTCGGCTTCTTCGCGCCAGGTCCGCGCCACGCTGCTGGCGAGCATGATGTAGAGCTCCATCACCAGCGAATAGAGGCTTTCCACGTGGGCCGCGGACAGCTCGGACACCTGCGCCCCCCGGCGCGGCAGGATGACGACCAGGTGGCGGCGCTCGAGGATCAGCAGCGCTTCGCGAACCGAGCCGCGGCTGACGTTGAGGGTCTGGGTGACCTTCTGTTCCTGGATGCGTTCGCGTTCCTTGAGTTCGCCCCGGATGATGCGTTCGGCAAGGTGATGCGCGATCTGCTCAGCCAGGCTGTCCGGGGCCTTGAACGTCATGGTTGTCCTTAAGAATCGGGGCGCTTTCGAGGGGGTGCTGCGGACGCGAAGTGTAACACAGGGTGTTACCGCGCCATCCCCCGCCCAGGAGGGACGACAGAACAAAGGTTGGTGCATCCGCCGGAAGGAACAGGCGCAGGATTGTCTGACAATCCTACACAAGAGACGTATCGGGAGTCGTCCATGTTCGCTTTGTTCCTTTCCCCTGCCTGGATGTTGCGTCTTAAGAAAGCCGGCTACTGGATCTGGCTGGTTCCCGTCTTCGGCATTCCCGTCAGCTATTGGTGGTCCTACGGCAGCGACTATCCCAATGCCTGGGCGTGGCTGGTCATCACCGTGGTGTTCGGGGTGATCCCGCTGCTGGACTTCGTGGTCGGCCGCGATCCGGCCAATCCCGACGAGGTGGAGGATGTCCCGCCCATGGAGCGCGAGGGCTACTACCGCTTCCTCAGTTTGCTGACCGTGCCGCTGCTGCTGGGCATGCTGGTCTACGGCGGCTGGGTACTGGCCACTTATGACGCCTGGAACTGGGTCGGCCAGCTCGGCTGGATACTTTCCGTCGGCACCGTGATGGGCGCCATCGGCATCACCGTTTCCCACGAACTGATCCACAAGGACCCGGAGCTGGAGCAGAACGCCGGCGGCCTGCTGCTGGCAGCAGTGTGCTATGCGGGCTTCAAGGTGGAACACGTGCGCGGCCACCATGTGCATGTCTCCACGCCGGAAGACGCCTCGTCCTCGCGCTACGGCCAGAGCCTGTATGCCTTCCTGCCCCACGCCTACAAGCACAACTTCCTCAACGCCTGGCGGCTTGAGACCGAACGCCTCAAGCGCAAGGGCCTGCCGGCGCTGCACTGGCGCAACGAGCTGATCTGGTGGTACGTGATCAGCGCTCTGTTCCTGGTCGGCTTCAGCGTCGCCTTTGGCTGGATCGGCGCGGTGTACTTCATCGGCCAGTCGGTGATGGCCTTCACCCTGCTGGAGATCGTCAACTACGTCGAGCATTACGGCCTGCACCGCCGTCGCCTGGAAACCGGGCGCTACGAGCGGACCACCCACGAGCATTCCTGGAACAGCAACTTCCTGCTGACCAACCTGTTCCTCTTCCACCTGCAGCGCCACTCCGACCACCACGCCAACGCCAAGCGTCGCTACCAGGTGCTGCGCCACTTCGATGAAAGCCCGCAACTGCCCAACGGTTACGCCGGGATGATCGTCCTCGCGCTGTTCCCGCCGCTCTGGCGCGCAGTGATGGACCGCCGCGTGCGCGCCTACTACGCCGGCGAGGAATACCAGCTGAGCGCCACCCAGCAGGCCTGATCGACGAGTTCCACGCCTTGGCGGCAAGCCCTACCCCGGCTTGCCGCCTTTTTTCTTTCTGACTTTTCGCAGGAGCGCAGTTGCTGGACGTAGGGCGCATAACCCGGAACGGGTTATCCGCCGGAGGCCACACGGCGGATAACGCTGGCGCGTTATCCGCCCTACCCTTGTGCTCTTCGTAGGATGGCGTGGAGCGCGGCGATACCCATCACGCCTCGCGCGGTCACAGCATGGGTATCGCCTAGGCTCCACCCATCCTACGGCCAGCTCCTGCACAAAACCCAACCACGCCGCTCATCAGCTGCGGAAAAACTTTCTGACCATCCGGACAGAAAATTTATTGACTCAAAAGTCAGCTTTCCATAGATTCGCCTCCAGTGCCCTACCAAAAACAAGAACCAGCCTGGAGGCAAGCCTTGATCAGGTTCCTGCTCAATCGCGAGCTGCGCGTCGAAGACCGCCTCGATCCCAATCTCACCGTGCTCAATTACCTGCGCCAGAACCTGAGCAAGACAGGCACCAAGGAAGGCTGCGCCTCCGGTGACTGCGGCGCCTGCACGGTGGTCGTCGGTGAACTGGTCGGCGAAGAAGGCGCCGAGCGCATCCGCTACCGCACCCTCAACTCCTGCCTGACCTTCGTCTCGTCGCTGCACGGCAAGCAGCTGATCAGCGTCGATGACTTGAAGCACCGCGGCGAACTGCACGGCGTGCAGCAGGCCATGGTCGATTGCCACGGTTCGCAGTGCGGCTTCTGCACCCCCGGCTTCGTCATGTCGCTGTTCGCCCTGCAGAAGAACACCGCAGGCGAGACCGCCGAAGAGCGCAAGGCCGAGGCCCATGAAGCGCTGGCCGGCAACCTTTGCCGCTGCACCGGCTACCGCCCGATCCTCGACGCCGCCGAGCAATCCTGCTGCCAGAAGCAGCCGGACCAGTTCGATGTTGCCCAGCCCGAGATCATCGCCCAGCTGAAAGCCATCGCCCCGCGCGAAACCGCCGAGCTCAACAGCGGCGACAAGCGCTGCCTGCTGCCGCTGACCATCGCCGACCTGGCCGACATCTACACCGCCAACCCGCAGGCTCGCCTGCTGGCCGGTGGCACCGACCTGGCCCTTGAAGTCACGCAGTTCCACCGCGAACTGCCGGTGATGATCTACGTCGGCCACGTCGAGGAAATGAAGCGCGTCGAAGTCTTCGACGACCGCATCGAGATCGGCGCCGCGACTCCGCTGACCGACTGCTACGAAACCCTGGCCCGCGACTACCCGGACTTCGGCGAGCTGCTGCACCGCTTCGCCTCGCTGCAGATCCGCAACCAGGGCACCCTGGGCGGCAACATCGGCAACGCCTCGCCCATCGGCGACTCGCCGCCGCTGCTGATCGCACTGGGCGCGCGCCTGGTACTGCGCAAGGGCAACGAACGTCGCGAACTGCCGATCGACGAATACTTCATCGACTACAAGGTCACCGCGCGCCAGGAAGGCGAGTTCATCGAGCAGGTGATCATCCCGCGCCCGCAGGCCAGCCAGGCGTTCCGCGCCTACAAGGTCTCCAAGCGCCTGGACGACGACATCTCCGCCGTTTGCGCTGCCTTCAACCTGACCGTGGAGAACTGCCGGATCACCGCCGTGCGCACCGGCTTCGGCGGCATGGCCGCCATCCCGAAACGCGCCGCCGCCTGCGAAGCCGCACTGCTCGGCCAGACCTTCAACAGCGCCACCTTCGAGCGTGCCGCGCAGGCACTGAGCGAGGACTTCGCCCCGCTCACCGACTTCCGTGCGAGCAAGGAATACCGCCTGCTCACCGCGCAGAACCTGCTGCGCAAGTGCTTCCTGGAACTGGAAGCCCCTCAGGCCGTGACCCGGGTGACCCACTATGCATAAGCCCCAGAAGAGCCAGGAAGAACTCACTGCGCTGTTTCGCGCCGATCTCACCACCGGCGTGGGCCGCAGCGTCAAGCACGAGAGCGCGCCCAAGCACGTCAGCGGCGAGGCGATCTACATCGACGACCGCCTGGAATTCCCCAACCAGCTGCACGTCTATGCCCGCATGAGCGACCGCGCCCATGCGCGTATCACCAAGCTGGACGTCAGCCCCTGCTACCAGTTCCCCGGCGTCGCCATCGCCATCACCAAGGATGACGTCCCCGGCCAGCTGGACATCGGCCCGGTCGTCGCCGGTGACCCGCTGCTGGCGGATGGCAAGGTCGAGTACGTCGGCCAGATGGTCATTGCCGTCGCCGCCGACAGCCTGGAAACCGCACGCAAGGCCGCCATGGCCGCGATCATCGAGTACGAAGACCTGGAGCCGGTGCTCGACGTGGTCGAAGCGCTGCGCAAGAAGCACTTCGTGCTCGACAGCCACCAGCACAAGATCGGCGACTCGGAAGGCCAGCTCGCCACCGCGCCGAACCGCATCCAGGGCACCCTGCACATCGGCGGCCAGGAACACTTCTACCTGGAGACGCAGATTTCCTCGGTGATGCCCACCGAAGACGGCGGCGTGATCGTCTACACCTCGACGCAAAACCCCACCGAAGTGCAGAAGCTGGTCGCCGAAGTGCTGGGTATCTCCTTCAACAAGGTGGTCATCGACATGCGCCGCATGGGCGGCGGCTTCGGCGGCAAGGAAACCCAGGCTGCCGCACCGGCGTGCCTGTGCGCGGTGATCGCGCGCCTCACCGGTCGCCCGGCGAAGATGCGCCTGCCGCGCGTCGAAGACATGCAGATGACCGGCAAGCGCCACCCCTTCTACGTCGAATACGACGTGGGCTTCGAGGACGACGGCCTGCTGCACGGCATCAACATCGAGCTGGCCGGCAACTGCGGCTACTCGCCGGACCTCTCCGGGTCCATCGTCGACCGCGCGATGTTCCACTCCGACAACGCCTACTTCCTCGGCAACGCCACGGTGAACGGTCACCGCTGCAAGACCAACACCGCGTCGAACACCGCCTACCGCGGCTTCGGCGGCCCGCAGGGCATGGTCGCCATCGAGGAGATCATGGACGCGGTCGCGCGCCACCTCGGCAAGGACCCGCTGGAAGTGCGCAAGCGCAACTACTATGGCAAGGACGAGCGCAACGTCACCCACTACTACCAGCAGGTGGAACACAACCTGCTGCAGGAAATGACCGAGGAACTGGAAGCCAGCTCCGAGTACGCCAAGCGCCGCGCCGAAATCCGCGAATTCAACGCCAATAGCCCGGTGCTGAAGAAAGGTCTGTCGCTGACCCCGGTGAAATTCGGCATCAGCTTCACCGCCACCTTCCTCAACCAGGCTGGCGCGCTGATCCACATCTACACCGACGGCAGCATCCACCTGAACCACGGCGGCACCGAGATGGGCCAGGGCCTGAACACCAAGGTCGCCCAGGTGGTGGCCGAGGTCTTCCAGGTCGACATCGACCGCGTGCAGATCACCGCCACCAACACCGACAAGGTGCCCAACACGTCACCGACCGCCGCTTCTTCCGGTGCCGACCTGAACGGCAAGGCCGCGCAGAACGCCGCCGAGACCCTCAGGCAGCGCCTGGTGGAGTTCGCCGCCAAGCACTGGAAGGTGACCGAGGAAGACGTCGAGTTCCGCAACAACCAGGTGCGCGTACGCGACCAGATCCTGCCCTTCGAGGAGCTCGTGCAACAGGCCTACTTCGGCCAGGTCTCACTCTCCTCCACCGGTTTCTACCGCACGCCGAAGATCTTCTACGACCGCAGCCAGGCGCGCGGCCGGCCGTTCTACTACTTCGCCTACGGCGTGTCCTGCTCGGAAGTGATCGTCGACACCCTCACCGGCGAGTACAAGATGCTGCGCAGTGACATCCTCCACGATGTCGGCGCCTCGCTGAACCCGGCCATCGACATCGGCCAGGTGGAAGGTGGCTTCGTCCAGGGCATGGGCTGGCTGACCATGGAAGAGCTGGTGTGGAACGCCAAGGGCAAGCTGATGACCAACGGCCCGGCGAGCTACAAGATCCCGGCCATCGCCGACATGCCCATCGACCTGCGGGTGAAGCTGGTGGAGAACCGCAAGAACCCGGAGCAGACGGTGTTCCACTCCAAGGCCGTCGGCGAGCCGCCGTTCATGCTGGGTATCTCGGTGTTCTGCGCGATCAAGGATGCCGTGGCCAGCCTCGCCGACTACCGCGCCCAGCCGCAGATCGACGCCCCGGCCACCCCTGAGCGCGTGCTCTGGGGCGTGGAGCAGATGCGCAAGCTGAAGCTGGTCCAGGTCGAGAAGGCACCGGCTCAGGTCGAGCCGGCGTGACGTGACCATGGGGCACCGCTGGCAGGGAGAGACGTCCCCACTTCCGTCCTCCGCCCTGCCAGCGGCGCCCCACCCTTTTAAAGAATCGTGGAACGCCAACCGCGCCCCACGAACTGACATACCGTAGGGCGCATAACGCGGAACGCGTTATCCGCCGTCGCCATTTCGGCGGATAACGCCCGAGGCGTTATGCGCCCTACGACTCCACCCTTGAGGTTCGTTTGATGAACTGGATCAGTGCCCTCGCCGACCTGCAACAGCGCGCCGAAGCCAGCGTGCTGGTGACCATCATCGAAGAGCGCGGCTCGACCCCGCGCAACGCCGGCTCGAAGATGGTCGTCAGCGCAGGCAAAGCCTACGACACCATCGGCGGCGGCCACCTCGAATTCAAGGCCATGCAGATCGCCCGTGACATGCTGCTGGCCCGCGAGCGCGAGCCAAAGCTTGAGCGCTTCAGCCTCGGCGCCAGCCTCGGCCAGTGCTGCGGCGGCGCCACCGTACTGCTGTTCGAACCCATGGGCCAGCCCCAGGCGCACATCGCCGTGTTCGGCGCCGGCCACGTCGGCCGCGCGCTGGTACCGCTGCTCGCCAGCCTGCCGTGCAAGGTGCGCTGGATCGACTCGCGGGAGGCCGAGTTCCCCGGCTACATCCCCGAGGGCGTGACCCGCGTGATCAACGAGGAAGTGATCGACGAGATCGACGAGATGCCCGCTGGCAGCTACTTCATCGTCATGACCCACAACCACGCGCTGGACCTGGAGCTGACCGCGAAGATCCTCGAGCGCAACGACTTCACCTACTTCGGCCTGATCGGCTCCGACACCAAGCGCGCCAAGTTCGAGCACCGCCTGCGCGACCGCGGTTTCGCCGCCGACACCGTGCAGCGCATGCGTTGCCCCATGGGCATCAGCGAGGTGAAGGGCAAGCTCCCGGTGGAGATCGCCGTGTCCATCGCCGGCGAGGTGATCGCCACCTACAACGCCACCTTCGGTCAGGAGACCGGCAAGGGCGAGAACACCGTGGCCAAACTGTTACCCACGAGCCGCCGCGCCCGCACCGCCGAAAGCGGCGCCTGAAATTTCCGTAGCATGGGCGCATGCCCATCCCGCCCCGGCGCCTGCGCGCGCCCCGGCCCCGAAACACGACTGAAGAGAGATCGATGAGCACTCAAGCCAAAGCCTACCGCGCCAGCATCCTGCACAGCGTCGCCGACCCGGCCGAAGTCGGCGTGGAGAAGTCCTACCAGTACTTCGAGGACGGCATCCTGCTGGTGGAAGACGGCAAGGTCGCCCGCCTCGGCCACGCTGCCGACCTGCTGCCGCAACTGGCTGGCGTCGAAGTGGTGGAATACCGCGACGCGCTGATCACCCCCGGCTTCATCGACACCCACATCCACTACCCGCAGACCGGCATGATCGCCTCCTACGGCGAGCAACTGCTGGACTGGCTGAACACCTACACCTTCCCCACAGAAAAGCAGTTCGCCGACCCGGCCCACGCCGCCGATGTCGCCGGCATCTTCCTCAAGGAACTGCTGCGCGCCGGCACCACCACCGCGCTGGTGTTCGGCACCGTGCACCCGCAGTCGGTGGACGCGCTGTTCGGCGCTGCGCAGAAGCTCGACCTGCGCCTGATCGCCGGCAAGGTGATGATGGACCGCAACGCGCCGGATTACCTGACCGACACCGCCGAAAGCAGCTACACCGACAGCAAGGCGCTGATCGAGCGCTGGCACGGCAAGGGCCGCCTGCTCTACGCAGTGACCCCGCGCTTCGCTCCTACCAGTACCCCGGAACAACTGGACGCCGCTGGCCGCCTGCTCAAGGAGCACCCGGGCGTCTATATGCACACGCACCTGTCGGAAAACCTCAAGGAAATCGAGTGGGTCAAGGAACTGTTCCCGGAGCGCAAGGGCTACCTGGATGTCTATGACCACCACGGCCTGCTGGGCCCGCGCTCGGTGTTCGCCCACGGCGTGCACCTGTGCGACGGCGAGTGCCAGCGCCTGTCCGAAACCGGCTCGGCTGTGGCCTTCTGCCCGACCTCCAACCTGTTCCTGGGTAGCGGCCTGTTCGACCTGGCCAAGCTTGAGAAGCACAAGGTCAAGGTCGGCCTGGGCACCGACGTCGGTGCCGGCACCAGCTTCTCCCAGCTGCAGTCGCTGAACGAGGCCTACAAGGTGATGCAGCTGCAGGGCATCAAGCTCGACCCGTTCAAGTCGCTGTACCTGGCCACCCTTGGCGGCGCCCGCGCGCTGGAGCTGGAGGACAAGGTCGGCAGCTTTGCGCAGGGCAACGAGGCCGACTTCGTGGTCCTCGACTACAAGGCCACCCCGCTGCTGGACTACCGCCTGCAGCAGGCGAAAACCCTGGAGGAGAAACTCTTCGCACTGGTCATCCTCGGCGACGACCGTACCGTGAAGGAAACCTTCGCGCACGGCCGCAACGTGCATCGCCGCGGCTGACCCCTTACGGCTCCGGCGCCGGGTCCTCGCTCAGGACCAACCCGGCGCCGGGGCCGCTTTTCTTTCCGGCACCCTTGCGCGGCAACCCCGCGTAAATCCACCCTGGTAGGAGCGCGCCATGCGCGCGATCGCGGGCATGGCCCGCTCCTACAAAGAGCCTCGGCGTTAGCCGGCAATATCGGAATCCGGTACGGAGCCAACAGGCGCTCCTACTCCCGCACCTCGACCAGCACCGGACATGGCGCCCGCTCGATCACCCGCTGCCCCACCGAGGGGTCCAGCAGCCGTTCGATACGCCCCAGGTGCCGGTGGCCGATCACGATCAGGTCGCACGCCAACCGTTCCGCCTCGCGCAGGATCGCCCGCGCCGGATCACCTGCCACCACAGCGCCCGAAGCATCGCCGGACTGCAACTGCGCCACCGCCTCGTCCACCAGCGTCTGTGCCTCGTGCTGTTCCTGCTCGGCCGGCGGGTACTCCAGGGCGTCCTCTCGCGGCATGGCAAAGGCGCGATCCACGGCGCAGACCACATGCACCTGGGCCCCGTTGCAGCGCGCCAGCTCGCCGGCGGTCGCGATGATGCGTGGCGACTGCGCCGCGCCGTCGATAGCCAGCAGAATCCGTTTGAACATGCCTTTCTCCTTCGTGAAACGAAATCCGCCGCCATTCTTCGGGCCACGGCGCGGAGCGTAAAGGCACGCAAAACGTAATGGACCATTGCATGAAACGCACGCTTGCCCATCGGGCCCGTCGCAATGGAACATGAATGGCACCGCGCCAACCCTCCGGAGTCGCCATGGCCTTGCCCGATCTCAACCTGCTGGTCGCCCTCAATATCCTGCTGGAAGAAGGCAGCGTGGTCGGCGCCGCGCGGCGCATGCACCTCAGCCCGCCAGCAATGAGCCGCACCCTGTCGCGCATCCGCGAGGCGGTGGGCGACCCGATCATGGTTCGCGCCGGGCGCAACCTGGTGCCGACGCCCCGTGCGCTGCAACTGCGCGAGGAAGTCAGCGACCTGGTGGAACACGCCATGCGCCTGTTCAACGCCAAGGAAAACCTGCGCATGGACCAGCTCGAACGCTGCTTCGTGCTGCGCTCCAACAACGTGCTGGTGGGCGGTTTCGCCTCGCGCATGCTGGCGGTGATGAAGGAAGAAGCGCCGCGCTGCAGCCTGCGCATCGCCCCGGAGGCCGACTTCGACGACGAAGCCCTGCGGCAGAACCGCATCGACCTGTACATCGGCAGCGCTTCCACGCTGGAACCGGAAATCCGCACGCAGACCCTGTTCACCACCAATTTCGTCGGCCTGGCGCGGCGCGACCATCCGATCTTCGACGACGAGATCACCGCCGAGCGCTTCGCCTCGTTTCCTCAGATCAGTGTGTCGCGGCGCGGCAAATCCCGTGGGCCGATCGACGAGGAACTCGCCAACCTGGGCCTGCAGCGGGAAATCCGCCTCACCGCGCCGACCTTTCACTCTTCGATCTTCGCGCTGCTGGAGTCCGACCTGGTGCTGCCCATTCCGGAGCACTCGCTATGGCGCCTGGACCGCCTGGGCTTCGCCCTGCGCCAGTTCGACATTCCGCTGCCGCTCAAATCGGTGGTGATCATCCAGGCCTGGCACCCGCGCTTCGACAATGACCCGGCGCACAGTTGGCTGCGGCAAACAGTGAAGCGCGTCTGCATCGAATTGCGCGAGAGCTCCGGTCTGCTGAGCTGAATGCGCATAAAGTGCACTGAACGCACTAATTAGCTGCAATCATTTCAATTTCCACAGCTATCACCCTTCCCTAGACTCGGTCGCAAATACCCGAGTTGATTCCTATGCCTTGCACATCACCGCCCAAGGGCGGCGGCATCGGCCATCCCCATGGAGGCCGGCCATGACCGCGCTCGCCCCGATTTCCGCCGCCAGCCCACAACCAGCGAAGCCTGCCGCACCGGTTGCCCAGCCATTCGGCCTGCGCATCGTGGTCGGCATGATCGGCGTACTGATCGCCTCCCTAAGCGCCGGCCTCAACGAAAAAGTCACCGACCTGGCCATGACCGACGTGCGTGGCGCGCTGTCCATCGGCCACGACGAAGGCACGTGGCTGATCGCCCTGTACTCGGCGGCGCAGGTCGCCGCCATGGCCTTCGCGCCCTGGTTCTCGGTCACCGTGTCGCTGCGACGCTTCACCCTAGGCGCCATCGCCTGCTTCGCCCTGCTCGCGTTGCTCTGCCCCTTCGCGCCGAATGTCGAGACGCTCTACCTGCTGCGCCTGCTGCAGGGCTTCGCCGGCGGTTGCATGCCGCCGATGCTGATGACCGTGGCACTGCGCTTCCTGCCGCCTGGGATCAAGCTCTACGGCCTGGGCGCCTACGCGCTGACCGCGACCTTTGCGCCGAACCTCGGCATGCCGCTGGCGGCGCTGTGGACCGAGTTCGTCGGCTGGCAGTGGGTGTTCTGGCAGGTCATCCCGCTCTGCGCAGTGGCGCTGGTCGCGGTCGCCTGGGGCATCCCGCAGGATCCGTTGCGTCTGGAGCGCCTGCGTCAGTTCGATTACCTCGGCCTGGCCCTCGGCCTGCCGGGCATCCTGATGCTGGTGATGGGCCTGCTGCAGGGCGAGCGCCTGGACTGGTTCGAATCCGACCTGATCAGCCTGCTGGTGATCGGCGGCGCCGGGCTGCTGGTGGCCTTCTTCATCAACGAGTGGACGCACCCGCTGCCCTTCTACCGCCTGGACATCCTCAAGCGGCGCAACTTCACCCACTCGCTGATCACCCTGGCCGGCGTGCTGGTGGTGCTCGGTGCGTGCGCTGGCGTACCGGCGTCCTACCTCGCCTCGGCCCACGGTTATCGCCCGCTGCAATCGGCACCCATGGCACTGCTGGTGGCGTTGCCGCAGCTGATCTCGCTGCCGCTGGTGGCCGCGCTGTGCAACATCCCACGAGTCGACTGCCGCTGGGTGCTGGCGATCGGCATCAGCCTGTGTGGGCTGTCGGCCTTCGGCATGAGCCAGCTGACCAGCGAGTGGACGCGGGAGAATTTCTACTGGCTGCTGGCGCTGCAGATCATCGGCCAGCCGATGGCCATCGTGCCGCTGCTGATGTCCGCCACCAGCGTCGTCGCGCCCATCGAAGGGCCCTTCGCCTCGGCCTGGTTCAACAGCGTGCGCGGCTTCTCGGCGGTGCTTGGCAGCGCCGTGGTGTCGATCCTGATGACCTGGCGCGAGCACTACCACTCCAACCGCCTGGTCGACCATCTGGGCAATGCCTCGCAAGCCCTCGGCCTGCGCCTGGAACAACTGGGCGGCGCCGAGAACATCGGCCGCCTGGCCGGCCAGGTGCGCGGCCAGGCCGGCGTGCTCGCCGCCTCCGACACGCTGCTGGCGATGTCCTGGCTGGCCGCCGCCCTGCTCGTCCTGATTCCCCTGATGCCGCTGCGGGTCTACCCGCCGCGCCCTGTCATTCCTAATCAATGAAAGGTCTGCCCATGTCGCAACTGAGCTCCCGTCGCGGCAGTCTGGCCCTGGTTGCCGTGCTGCTTCTCGCCCTCGTCGTCTACCTGCTGCTGCGCCTGCTGGGCCCCAGCCGCGAGCAGAGCACCGACGACGCTTACATCCATGCCGACTTCACCCTGGTCGCGCCGAAAGTCGCCGGCTTCATCGAGCAAGTGCTGGTGGAAGACAACCAGTCGGTGAAGGCCGGGCAGGTCCTGGCACGCATCGATGCACGCGACTACCGCGCCGCGCTGGAAGCCGCCGAGGCCGACGTGCTGGCCGCCGAGGCGCGTCATCACCACGTCGCCGCCGACCTCGAACGCCAGCAGGCGGTGATCGCCCAGAGCGCCGCCCAGGTGCAGGCCGATCAGGCCGCACTGACCTTTGCCGCGCAGGAGCTGAACCGCTACCAGCACCTCGCGACCCAGGGCGCCGGCACGCTGCAGAACGCCCAGCAGGCACGCTCGCGCGTCGACTCGGCGAAGGCCGTGCTGGACAAGGACAAGGCTGCCGCCCTCGCCGCCCGCAAGCAGCTCGACGTGCTGCTCGCCCAGCAGGCCGAGGCCCTCGGCGCACTGAAGCGTGGCCAGGCGCAACTGCAGCAGGCGCAACTCAACCTGTCGTACACCGAGATCCGCGCGCCCTTCGACGGCATGGTCGGCCGCCGCGCCGTGCGCGTCGGCGCCTACACCACGCCGGGCAATGCGCTGCTTGCGGTGGTGCCGCTGCAGAACGCCTACGTGGTCGGCAACTTCCAGGAAACCCAGCTGACCGAAGTGCAGCCCGGACAGCGTGTCGAGATCAGCATCGACACCTTCCCCGGCGAGAAGCTGCGCGGCCACGTCGACAGCATCGCCCCGGCCACCGGCCTGAGCTTTGCGCCCATCGCCCCGGACAACGCCACCGGCAACTTCACCAAGATCGTCCAGCGCATCCCGGTGAAGATCGTCCTCGACGCCGACCAGCCACTGCGCGACCGGCTGCGCGTGGGCATGTCGGTGATCGCGCGCATCGACACCGGCAAGCACACCAAGGCCGAGCAGAAGGTAGCCGTACAATGACCGCCGTGCGCACGTCCCCGCTCTTGGTGCTAGGGAGCATCGCCCTGCTCGCGCTCGGCGCCTGCAGCGTCGGCCCGGACTTCCAGCGCCCGGACGATGCCGACGCGGTGGACTGGTCCGCCCGGCGCGGCGACGCACCGAGCCAGACTCTCGATGCGCCGCTGGAAGCGCAGTGGTGGACGCTGCTGGGCGACCCGCAGCTCAACGACCTGCAACACCGCGTGGCGGATGCCAACCTCGACCTGCGCGAAGCCGACGCGCGCCTGCAGCAGAGCCGGGCGATCCGCCAGGCACTGGGCGGCGATGCCGTGCCCAACGTCGGCGCGGACCTGGGCTACCAGCGCAAGCGCAACAGCGAGGCCGGCCTGAGCGACCCGTCCGGCAAAGCCGGCAAGGACAACTTCAACCAACTCGACGGTGGCTTCGACCTGTCCTGGGAGCTGGACTTCTGGGGCCGTGTGCGCCGCGAGCTGGAAGCCGCCGACGCCAACGTCCAGGCCACCGAGGAAAGCCGTCGCGACGTGCTGGTCTCGGTGCTTGCCGAGACCGCACGCAACTACCTGCAACTGCGCGCCGAACAGGACCTGGAAGCGATCATCCGCGGCAACCTGGAGATTGCCCAGCGCAGCCTGGAGCTGACCCGCCTGCGCCGCGCCGATGGCGTCGCCACCGAACTCGACGTGGCAGAAGCGTTGACCCAGGTCTCCAGCATCGAAGCGCGCCTGCCCGATAGCCAGAAGCGCCAGGCGCGACTGATCAACGCCCTGGGCTACCTGCTCGGCGAAGCGCCCGGTGCGCTACAGGCGGAACTCGCCCAGGCCAAACCGGTGCCGCAACCGCCGCGTGGAGTGCCGGTCGGCCTGCCGTCGGAACTGGCCCAACGACGCCCGGACATCCGCCGCGCCGAAGCCGCGCTGCATGCCGCCACCGCCAGCATCGGCGTGGCCAAGGCGGACTTCTACCCGCGCATCAGCCTCAACGGCAGCTTCGGCTTCCAGGCGCTGCAACTGTCGAATTTCGGCGACTGGAACAGCCGCACCTTCGGCATCGGCCCGAGCCTGTCGCTGCCGGTCTTCGAGGGCGGTCGCCTGAAGGGCATGCTCGCCCTGCGCGAGGCGCAGCAGCAGGAATCGGCCATCGCCTACCGCCGCACCGTGCTCAACGCCTGGCGGGAAGTGGACGACGCACTGACCGACTACGCCGCCGACCAGCGTCGCCTGGCGAGCCTGGATACGGCCGCCGAGCATGGCCGCACCGCACTGACCAATGCCCGTGAGCAATACAAGGCCGGCGCGGTGGACTTCCTCAACGTGCTCAACGCCCAGCGCGAACTGCTGGCCACCGAGGAACAACAGGTGCGCAGCCGCGAAGCGGTGGCGACCACCCTGGTGCTGCTCTACAAGTCCCTCGGCGGTGGCTGGCAGCAGTCGGAGGAAAGCGCGCGGAATCTGTAGGAGCGGGCATGCCCGCGATTGCGCCCATCGGGCGTTCCTGCGGGGAGCCCCCAGGAAACGAAAAAGCCCCGCATCTGCGGGGCTTTTTTCTGGCTCGGTGATCAGGCCGCCGAGTCGGCGTCGGCCTTGCTGCGGCGCGGCTTCTTCTTGCCGGCCAGCAGGTGCGAGAACACCGCGTGCAGGTCGCCGGAGGCGCCGTCCACGTCCAGGTTCAGCTTGTCGTCGATGTGCGCCATGTGGTGCATCATCAGGGTCACGGCCTTTTCCTTGTCGCCCTTCTCGATGGCGTCGAGGATCTCGTTGTGCTCGTCGAACGAGCAGTGCGAGCGGCCGCCGCTTTCGTACTGGGCGATGATCAGCGAGGTCTGCGACACCAGGCTGCGCTGGAAGACCACCAGCGGGGCATTCTTCGCCATCTCGGCGAGCTTCAGGTGGAATTCGCCGGAGAGGCGGATGCCGGCGCCGCGGTCGCCGCGGGCAAAGCTGGATTGCTCCTGTTTCACCATGTCGCGCAGCTCGGCGAGGGTATCGCTGCTGGCGTTGTCCACGGCCAGTTCGGTGATCGCGCGCTCGACGGTGCGGCGGGCGAAGAGGATCTGCCGGGCTTCGTCGATGCTCGGGCTGGCCACCACGGCGCCACGGTTCGGACGCAGCAGCACGACCTGTTCGTGGGCCAGGCGCGACAGGGCGCGACGGATGATGGTGCGGCTGACGCCGAAGATTTCACCGAGGGCCTCTTCGCTCAGCTTGGTGCCGGGCGCCAGGCGCTGTTCGAGGATGGCGTCGAAGATGTGCGCATAGACGATCTCGTCCTGAGTGCCGCTGCGCGCCTTGCCATTGCGCGGCTGCTTCCTGATCTGTTGCAACTGGTCGGTCATCGGAGTCGAACCCTGCTCAGCCGGGTTGAACCGGCGCGAAATCCGTGGGGGCATGAGTGGAGCTGGCCGCGGGCCAGGCATGGGGCACAGTGTACACAAAGTGGCCACTATCGTGCAGCCGTCACGAGCGACTCCCCATCAACCCCAAGGCCGCGCGGCACAGGAGCCTGGCGAAGGTCAGCGTGCGACCATTCCGACGCTTTGCTTGTAAAAATCTTTCAGCAAGACACTAAACATTATTTGAACTTTTTGTACACAACTGCATAATCGCGGCGTGACTTCCTGACCCAAAGGTCAACATTCACACCCTCACAACTCTTTCCGTTAGCGCAAGGGACGCAGGTGAACCAGCCGACGGCAAGGGACCAACAACAAGAGCGTTGAGGAGTACCGCTGTGGAAAGCACCAAACAAGAACAACAAGCCTTTGCAACCAGCCCGCCTGCTACCGGCCTGCTCGAACGCCTGTTCAAGCTCAGCCAGCACGGCACCACCGTGAAGACCGAACTCGCCGCAGGTCTCACGACCTTCATCACCATGGCGTACATCATCTTCGTCAACCCCAACATCATGGCCGACGCCGGCATCGACCACGGCGCCGCCTTCGTCGCGACTTGCCTTGCCGCGGCGCTCGGTTGCTTCCTGATGGGCCTGTACGCCAACTGGCCGGTGGGCCTGGCGCCGGGCATGGGCCTCAACGCCTTCTTCACCTACACCGTGGTCAAGACCATGAACTACAGCTGGGAGATCGCGCTGGGCGCGGTGTTCATCTCCGGCATCGCCTTCATGATCCTGACCTTCTCGCGCATCCGCGAATGGCTGCTCAACAGCATCCCGGTCAGCCTGCGCTTCGCCATGGGCGCCGGCGTCGGCCTGTTCCTCGGGCTGATCGGCCTGAAGACCGCCGGCATCGTGGTCGCCAGCCCCGCCACCCTGGTTCACCTGGGTGACCTGACCAGCCCCGGCCCGCTGCTCGCCGCGATCTGCTTCCTGATGATCGCCGTGCTGGAATACCGCCGTGTGTTCGGCGGCATCCTGATCAGCATCCTCACCGTCACCGTGGCCGGCATCGCGCTGGGCATCGTCCAGTTCGGCGGCGTGTTCTCCATGCCTCCGAGCCTGGCGCCGACCTTCATGGCGATGGACATTTCCGGCGCGTTCAACGTCACCATGATCAGCGTGATCCTGGCCTTCCTCTTCGTGCACATGTTCGACACCGCCGGCACCCTGATGGGCGTTGCCCAGCGTGCGCATCTGGTGCGTGAAGACGGTCGCATCGAGAACCTGTCGAAAGCCATGAAAGCCGACAGCACCTCCAGCGCCTTCGGCGCGGTGCTCGGCGTGCCGCCGGTGACCAGCTACGTGGAAAGCGCTGCGGGCGTCGCCGCCGGTGGCCGCACCGGCCTGACCGCTGTGGTGGTGGGTGTATTGTTCGTCGCCGCGATGTTCTTCGCCCCGCTGGCCGGCATGATCCCCGCCTACGCCACCGCCGGCGCGCTGATCTACGTCGCCATGCTGATGATGGGCGGCATGGCCCACATCGACTGGAACGAGCACACCGAGACCATCCCGGCCATCGTCACCGTGATCATGATGCCGCTGACCTTCTCGGTCGCCGACGGCATCGCGCTGGGCTTCGTGACCTACGTGGCGATGAAGGTCTTCACCGGCCGCCACAAGGACGTGACCATCAGCCTGTATGCGCTGTGCGCAATCTTCGTGGCCAAGTTCATCTTCCTCTGAGTCTCTGCTACGCACGATAAAAAAGGCCCCGGCGATTGCCGGGGCCTTTTTGTTTCGCCGTGCGGGGCCGTGGCCATCCCGATCGGAGCGAGGCGGTATTGGCTCAGCCTTCCACAGCAGGCAACAGCAGCCTGATGCTGAACTCGGTGCCGACTCCAGGGCGGCTGCTCATGGTCAGTTCACCTCCCATCAGCTCGACCAGGCTGCGCGACAGGGCCAGCCCCAGGCCAGTGCCACCACGGCGCACCCGCTCGCCCTTCAACGGCGTGGTAAAGGGCTCGAACAGGGTTTCCTGTTCTTCCAGCGGAATGCCCACGCCGGTGTCAATGACATCCAGCTGGACCTCCACCATGCCCTCCCCGCTACCGCGCGCGCGCAGCCGCAAAATGATGGCCCCATGATCGGTGAATTTCAGCGCATTGCTGAGCAGGTTGTTCAGCACCTGCCGCAGGCGCATCGGATCGCACCAGACCCGGGGCTGCAAGGCCAGACTGAAATCCGCGTCCAGCGACAGTCCTTTCGCCATCGCCGGCTCAGCCAGCATATCCAACTGACGCTGCGCGAGCGCTTTCAGGTCCACCTCTTCCGGCGCCAGCTGGAGCCGCCCCAGGTCTGCGCGGCTGAGCAGATTCAGGTCGTCCAGCATGTGCAGCATGTTCTCCGCCATGCTGCGCGCCACCTGTAACGGCTCGACACGCCGCGCAGGATCATCCTGGTTCAGCGCCATGCCGATCATCGCCAGGATATTCTGCAGCGGCCCCTGCAACTCGCTGCCCATGCTCGCGAGGAACAACCCCTTGCCCCGACTGATGGTGCCAATCCGAGCGTTGGCATTGCGCAGTCCGCGAATCACATTGTCCTGGTGGGTGATATCGACGACACCGCTCAACACACCCAGCAGGGCGTCCTGCTCGTCCCGGTAGGGCCTTGCCCAGACGTGAATCACCTGGCGATTCTGAGCGCCCTGGAATTCGACATCCCAGTCCAGGCTCTCACCCTTGCCGACCGCTGCGAGGAAGCGCTCCTGCAGCAGCCGCGCCTCGTCAGTGCTGGCGAATACGCCCAACTCCGACCAGGTGCTGCCGATAACCTCTTCGCGTGTTCTACCCAAGGCTTCCAGCGAAGCATCACTGCAGTACTGGATGCGACCGTCCAGCCCGCGCAGGCTGATCGGATACGGAATGGATTCCATGAACTTGCGCAACAGGCCCAGCTCGCGATGCTGTGCCTCGTCCAGCTCGGGCATTGCGCTACCGGGCTCTTCCCTGGCACCGCCCTCCACCAATCCATGTCGGCGACCGATATCGATCAGCTCGACCAGAGACTTGGCGTGCAGCTTCTGCATCAGCCGCACCTTGTAGGTGCTCACGGTCTTGTCGCTGATGGCCAGCTGGTCGGCGATGGCGATGTTGCTCAAGCCTCGCGCCAGTAGCTGCAGGACGCTGAGTTCGCGGACCGACAGCCCCTTGATCAGTTCGCCATGCCCGGCCTCTTCTGCCGCGCTGACACTGCCCAGCGCGTGGCTGGGGAAATAACTGTGCCCCTGGGCGATGGCCCGCACCGCTTCGCGCACTGCCTGGGGGTTCTCCTGCTTGCTGACGAAACCGGCGGCGCCGGCAGTCAGGCAGCGCCCGGCGAAGTACTCGGAGTCCTGTGAAGTGAGCACCAGCACCTTGACGGGGGATTCCTGTGCCACCAGGCGCTGCAGGACCTCCAGCCCACCCAGGCGTGGAATCGACAGTTCGAGGATCATCAGGTCCGGCTTGCATACCCGCACCTGGTGCAGTGCATCGGGCCCGTTGTCCGCCTCGCCGACGACCTCGTGCCGATCCGCTTCCATCATCAGCCGCAGCGCGTGACGGGTCACCGGTTGTTCATCGACGATCAGAATCCTGCTCATACCACTCCTCGAAACGGATTTTTCCCTCCTTTCTTCTAGTCCAAATGTGCCCATCCCGCCCGTACGTTCTCAGCAATAGTGCGTACGACAGGCAAAAAAAAGCCCGCAGTGTGGGCGGGCTGAGGAAGACTCCACGAAGAGTCCGGGGGAAGACCTACGGGCGGGGACTAGCTGCCGCGATAGGTGGAATAGCTGTAGGGGGAAATCAGCAGCGGCACATGGTAGTGGTCGCTTTCCGAGGCGATGCCAAAGCGCAGCACGACCTGGTCGAGGAATGCCGGCTGGGGCAGCTCGACGCCACGGGCGCGGTAATAGTCGCCAGCGTTGAACAGCAGCTGGTAAACGCCGGCGCGGAAGTCGTCGCCCTGCAGCAGCGGCTCGTCGCAGCGGCCATCGTCGTTGGTCACGCGGGTGGCGATCAGTTCCAGCTGCTGGCCTTCGACGCGGAACAGCTCGATCTTGATGCCATGGCCGGGGCAGCCGTGGGCGGAATCCAGTACGTGAGTGGTCAGGCGTCCCATGGGCTTAACGGTGTCCTGCGGCGGAGCCGGCCGACACCTTCCTCCTCTGTCTTGTTGATGCGAATGAGCGGGTCGCCATCGAAGCGGCCCGCGGGTGCGTTTGGTGAAGCGAATATACCCAGCGGCACAATTGATTGTATACAAAAAACTGATTCAATCCTGCAAAAAGCCCCTGCAGCGCCAACCGACACCCTGGTGCCAGACAGCTGGTAAACCCGCCTCAGGGCGCGCCAGAACAGAGCACACCCGGCATCTACGCCCTGTCGAACGCTGGCGAAAGGAATGAAACGACCGTTGCACAGATTGTATTTACAGACCGCTCCACATTTTGTATACAATGCACCCATCAACGGCAGCGCACAGTCCACCGACCCGGCGCCGACCGCCAACCACAAGAAGGAACACTGCAGTGAGCGCTGACTACCCACGCGACCTGATCGGTTACGGCAACAACATCCCCCATCCGCACTGGCCGAACGATGCGCGCATCGCCCTGTCCTTCGTCCTCAACTATGAAGAAGGCGGCGAACGCAACATCCTCCATGGCGACGCCGAATCCGAAGCCTTCCTCTCCGAAATGGTTGCTGCCCAGCCGCTCAAGGGCGAGCGCAACATGTGCATGGAATCGCTGTACGAATACGGCAGCCGTGCTGGCGTGTGGCGCCTGCTCAAGCTGTTCCGCAAGTATGACCTGCCGCTGACCGTGTTCGCCGTGGCCATGGCCGCCCAGCGCCACCCCGAGGCGATCCGCCAGATGGTCGCCGACGGCCACGAGATCTGCAGCCACGGCTACCGCTGGATCGACTACCAGTACATGGACCCGGAGCAGGAGCGCGAGCACATGTTCGAGGCCGTGCGCATCCTCACCGAGCTGACCGGCCAGCGGCCGCAGGGCTGGTACACCGGCCGCCTGGGCCCGAACACCCGGCGCATCGTCCGCGAAGACGGCAACTTCCTCTACGACTCCGACACCTACGACGACGACCTGCCCTACTGGGACCCGGCGAGCACCGCCGAGAAACCGCACCTGGTGATCCCCTACACCCTGGACACCAACGACATGCGCTTCACCCAGGTGCAGGGCTTCAACAAGGGCGACGACTTCTTCGAGTACCTCAAGGACGCCTTCGACGTGCTCTACGCCGAGGGTGCCGAGGGCGCGCCGAAGATGCTCTCCATCGGCATGCACTGCCGCCTGCTGGGCCGTCCGGCGCGTATGGCCTCGCTGGAGCGTTTCATCCAGTACGTTAAGGGTCACGAGAAGGTGTGGATCACCCGTCGCGTCGACATCGCCAAGCACTGGCACGAGAACCACCCGTACAAAGCGCAGGAGAACCAGGCATGAGCCGCTTCCAGACCCTGACCCCGGCCAGCCTCGACCGCGCCGCCTTCGTCGCCACCTTCGCCGACATCTACGAGCACTCCCCGTGGGTCGCCGAGAAAGCCTATGACCTGGGCGTCGACGAAAGCCTGAACGACATCGAACTGCTGCAGCAGCGCATGGCCGACATCCTCCTGTCCGCCAGCCACGATGCCCAACTGGCGCTTATCAACGCGCACCCGGACCTCGCCGGCAAGGCCGCCGTACGTGGCGAACTGACCGCCTCGAGCACCGCCGAACAGGCCGGCGCCGGCATCCAGGACTGCACCGCCGAGGAGTTCGCCCGCTTCACCGAACTCAACGACGCCTACAAGGCCAAGTTCGGCTTCCCCTTCATCAAGGCGGTGAAGGGCAGCAACCGCCACCAGATCCTGGCCGCGTTCGAAGAGCGCATCCACAACACGCCGGAGCAGGAGTTCCAGACCGCCCTGGCGGAGATCAACAAGATCGCGATGTTCCGCCTGCAGCAGCTCTGAGCGAGCGGACCTTCACTCCCTGTCCCAGCGACGGGGCCAATGCGAACAACGAAAAAGAAGACCAGCCATGCGTACCCTGAAGATCGAGCCGTTGACCAAGGAAGCCTTCGCACCGTTCGGTGATGTCATCGAAACCGAAGGCAGTGACTTCTTCATGATCAACAACGGTTCCACCCGCCGTTATCACAAGCTCGCCACCGTCGAAACGGCGCAGCCCGATGACAAGGCGATCATCAGCATCTTCAGCGCCGAATCCCTGGAGATGCCCTTGCGCATCCGCATGCTGGAACGTCACCCGCAGGGCAGCCAGGCGTTCATTCCGCTGCTCGGCAACCCATTTCTGATCGTGGTCGCGCCAGTTGGCGATGTACCTGTATCGGGTCTCGTCCGCGCTTTCCTGTCCAACGGCAAGCAGGGCGTCAATTACCACCGCGGCGTCTGGCACCACCCGGTGCTGACGATCGAAAAGCGGGATGACTTCCTGGTGGTCGATCGCAGCGGTTCTGGCAACAACTGCGACGAGCATTTCTTCACCGAGGACGAACAGCTCCTCCTCGACCCCCAAGCGAACTAATAAGAGAGGCCCGCGCAGCGCGACGGCGATGCCCGGGCAAGAGGTAAAAAACTGTGGAAGCACATCTCATCGAATGGCTGAACCTGCTGGTCCGCTGGATCCACATGATCGTGGGTATCGCGTGGATCGGCGCCTCGTTCTACTTCGTCTGGCTGGAAAACAACCTCAACCGCGCCAACCCGCGCGAGGGGCTTTCCGGTGACCTATGGGCGATCCATGGTGGCGGCATCTACCACCTGGAGAAGTACAAGCTCGCCCCGCCGAAAATGCCGGACAACCTGCACTGGTTCAAATGGGAGGCCTACTCCACCTGGATGTCGGGTGTCTGCCTGCTGACCATCGTGTTCTACCTGAACCCGACCCTGTACCTGATCGCTCCGGGCAGCGACCTCGCTCCGGCCGCCGCCGTGGCCATCGGCATCGGCTCGCTGATCGCCGGCTGGTTCGTCTACAGCACCCTGTGCGACTCCCCGCTGGGCAAGAAACCCGCCCTGCTCGGCGCCATCCTGTTCGGCCTGCTGGTCCTCGCCGCCTACCTGCTCAGCCAGGTGTTCAGCGGTCGCGGTGCGTACCTGCACGTGGGCGCCATCATCGGCACCATCATGGTGGGCAACGTGTTCCGCGTGATCATGCCGGCCCAGCGCGCGCTGGTTAAGGCCATCGAGGAAGGCCGCGAGCCCGACCCGGTACTGCCGGCCAAAGGCCTGCTGCGTTCGCGCCACAACAACTACTTCACCCTGCCGGTGCTGTTCATCATGATCAGCAACCACTTCCCGAGCACTTACGGCAGCCACTACAACTGGCTGATCCTGACCTGCATCGCGGCGCTGGCGGTGATCGTGCGTCACTACTTCAACACCCGCCACAATGGCAACGGCATGGCCTGGGCCCTGCCCGCCGGCGCCGTCGGCATGATCGCCCTGGCCTTCGTCACCGGCCCGAACCTCCCCAGCAGCGATAACACTGCCAGCGCCCAGCCGGCGAAAGTGGAGTACCAGCCGCTGCCGGAAACCGCCATCGGCGGCAAGACCCCGGCCGAGCGCGCCAAGGACGAGGAAGCCGCCAAGGCTGCCGCTGCCCAGCAGGCCCAGGCTGCTCCAGCCCAGGCGTCCACTGCCGGCTCGACCGAAGGCTTCGACAAGGTTCACCACGTCATCCAGGAACGCTGCGCCGTGTGCCACTCGGCCAAGCCGACCAGCAACCTGTTCAGCACCGCGCCGGCTGGCGTGATGTTCGACACCCCGCAGCAGATCCAGCAGCTCGCCCCGCGCATCCAGGCGCAGGCCGTGGCCTCGCAGGTGATGCCGCTGGGTAACATCACCCAGATGACCCCGGAAGAGCGCAAGCTCGTCGGAGACTGGATCTCCAGGGGCGCCCAGGTTAATTGAGCCTGCGGCACGGCCAGAGAAACCGCACCTTCGGGTGCGGTTTTTTTATGCCCGCAGATCGGTATTTCCCTGCAGGAGCGGGCCATGCCTGCGATCGCCCGCATGGCGCTCCTACAGGTTGGGCCGAATGCTGAAACAAAAAATGTAGTCCACTCGACCAATGGCTACAGAATTACCGAAGCCAGGAAACATGCGGCCTAGAGCCATGCAGCACCATGGAGACAAAACGTGACCGACGAGTTGTATACAAAAATCGATTGAACGTAATACACATCGCGTTTATAAAGTCCCGCACCGCTTCACCCGCTCGGCCCCGGGGGTGAGATCGGCCAGTACTTCCCGGTTGTCGTGCCCGTCCGGCAACCAGCGACTGACAACAATAAAAACCGAGGTGTTGCATGTCCGTGGTAACTGAGCGCTCCCATACCGGCTCGCCCGTCGACCAGCGTTTGCCCTTGCTGCAACTGCTGCTGGTCGGCTTCCAGCACGTTCTCCTGATGTATGGCGGCGCCGTCGCCGTCCCGCTGATCGTCGGCCAGGCCGCCGGTCTCTCCCGCGAAGAAATCGCCTTCCTGATCAACGCCGACCTGCTGGTCGCCGGCATCGCCACGCTCGTGCAATCGCTCGGCATCGGCCCGGTGGGCATCCGCATGCCGGTGATGATGGGCGCCAGCTTCGCCGCCGTCGGCAGCATGGTGGCCATGGCCGGGATGCCCGGCGTGGGCATGACCGGCATCTTCGGCGCCACCATCGCCGCGGGGTTCTTCGGCATGGTCATCGCGCCGTTCATGAGCCGCATCGTGCGCTTCTTCCCGCCCCTGGTGACCGGCACCGTGATCACCTCCATCGGCATGTGCCTGTTCCCGGTGGCGATCAACTGGGCCGGTGGCGGCAAGGCAGCCGCCAATTTCGGCGCCATCGAATACCTCGCCCTGTCGTCCTTCGTGCTGGCGGTGATCCTGCTGATCAACCGCTTCATGAAGGGCTTCTGGGTCAACGTCTCTGTGCTGATCGGCATGCTGCTGGGCTACATCATCGGCGCCAGCATGGGCATGGTCAGCCTGGACGGCATCGAGCAGCGCCCGTGGTTCGACGTGGTCACTCCGCTGCATTTCGGCACGCCGGAGTTCCACCTCGCCCCGGTGCTGTCCATGTGCCTGGTGGTGGTGATTATCTTCGTCGAGTCCACCGGCATGTTCCTCGCGCTGGGCAAGATCACCGAGACCGAAATCTGCCCCAACCGCCTGCGCCGCGGCCTGCTGTGCGACGCCGGCGCATCGTTCATCGCCGGCTTCATGAACACCTTCACCCATTCCTCGTTCGCCCAGAACATCGGCCTGGTGCAGATGACCGGCGTGCGCAGCCGCTATGTCACCGCCGCCGCCGCGCTGTTCCTGATCGCCCTGTCGCTGCTGCCCAAGGCCGCCTTCCTGGTCGCCTCGATCCCGCCGGCGGTGCTGGGTGGTGCCGGTATCGCCATGTTCGGCATGGTCGCCGCCAGCGGCATTCGCATCCTCCACGAAGCGGACATCGTCGACCGCCGCAACCAGCTGCTGGTGGCGGTGAGCATTGGCATGGGAATGGTGCCGGTGGTGCGCCCGGACTTCTTCGCCGCCCTGCCCCAGTGGATGGAGCCGATCACCCACAGCGGCATCGCGATGACCGCGATCTGGGCCGTGGTGCTGAACATCCTCTTCAACATCCTCGGCGAACAAGGCCGCGACGCCCTCTGCGGGCATCACTGAGTCCCTTTCGCGGGCGTCTCCCGGACGCCCGCACCAAGCCGCGTCCAACTCCTTCGCGGCTTTTTTTCGCCTGCGATTCGGCTTTGGGTCTCAGGCCTCCGGCCGGTAACCCAGACGCAACCCACCCCATTGGCGCCCGCGCACGTAAATCGGCACAGACAGGTCATGCATCAACTCGCCGGTATCGCGGCAGTAGGTCTGTAGCAGCATCGGTTGGTTGTGGCTGCCGCAGCGCACGCCGGTACGGTCGTTGAACAGGCGCTTGCTGCGGCTCTTGAGCATGTCCACCTGCAGGTCGCCGCTCGGCGGATGGCTGAACGCCTGGTTGTGCGTAGGTACATAACCCTCGGCGGTACAGGCGATGGCGAACACCAGCCCTTCGTGGCGTTGCAGCAGGTCTTCCTGGATGCGCGGCAGCACCTCGTCGGTGTAGCGGTCGAAGCGCGTGCGGAACTTCTGCGGACGGGTGCCGGGCATCGGCTGGTAGTCACGGTCGAACAGGTCGTCCAAGCCGATCCGGCCGTTCTCCATATCCGTCTCGAACTTCGCGCCGATGGCCTGGGCGCCGGCACGGGCGAGGTCGTAGGCGCGCTGGTGATAGTCGTCCAGTGCCACCTCGGCGAGACGCTCGCTGATGGTCTCTGCCTGGCTTTCCAGCTGCATCGCGGCATCGGCCAGACGGTGGGTCTGCTCGTCGCTGGCGCGCAGGTCGCCGCGCACCTGCTCGACGGCGGCGAACAGGCTGTCCAGCTGGTTGCGGTTGATCTCCGCACCCTCGGCGATCTCGGTGATCTGGGTTTCCACGGTGGCGGCCAGCCCGGCGATATCCTGCAACTGGCGGCCGGTGCTCTCCACCTGACTGACGCCCAGGCCCAGGTCATCGGTGAGCTGGCGAATCTGCTCCACCACCTCGCCGGTCTGGCGCTGGATATCCTCGATCATCTGCCCCACCTCGTCGGTAGCCTCGGCGGTGCGCCCGGCGAGCCCGCGAACTTCCTCGGCCACCACGGCGAAGCCACGGCCGTGCTCCCCTGCCCGCGCCGCCTCGATGGCCGCGTTGAGGGCCAGCAGGTTGGTCTGGCTGGCGATGGACTGGATCACCTGGGTGACGCGCTGGATATCCTCGCTGCGCGCATTCAGGGTCTCGATCAGCGCACGGCTGGCACTGGCGCGCTGGCTCAGTTGGCGCATGCAATCGATGGCCGCCTGCAGTTCGCTGCGCCCGCTATCACTGCCAGCACGAGCGAGCGTGGCGGCCTCCTTCGCCTGGCGCGCGAGATTCGAGGTAGCCCGCTCGGTGTGGATCATCACTTCGGCGCTACCGACGATCTGCTCGGCGGCCACCACCTGGGATTCCAGCTTTTCCACCAGCCGCTGCACCGAGAAGGACACGCCGGCGGCGGACAAAGCATTGCGACTGGTGCCCTGGGACAGCTCGCGGGTCAACTCGGCGACGTCCGGCAGCACCGCCAGCGCGCCAGCAGGTGCCGCCCGCTCGGGGACGAACCACGGCCCCCAGAGCAGTATCGCGGCAAGCAGCAGGCACACAGACAACGGCCAGCCGCCCAGCGCCTGGGCGATGAACAGCAGCACCAGGCCGCAAGTCTGCAGGGTAAGGATGAGGACGATACGCGGACGCGCGATATCCATGGCAACAGCTCTCTTCTGGCGGGCCCTGCCGCTGCGCAGCGCGGGCACGCTGCCGGGGAACCCGATTATTCTTGTCAGAGCCATTAGGCCGCCTGCTGCACCCGGCGGCTATCGTTCCTTAGTGGTAGACGAGGCGCTGCTTGAGTCGCTACAGGCAGCTGCGCGCTGCCAGGGTGATCGCATCGTCCGGGCTCGGCGCACTGCGTCGATAGAGCACGACATCACTGCCCTTGTCCGCCGCCGTCGTCTCCAGCAGCACTTCGGCGGTATCACCCGAGGCGGCCGGCGCCAGCAGCCGATAGCCGAAACGGATTTCCTTCACCGCCGCCGAAGGGCGTATAGCCTGCCATTTTGGCAGCAGGCAGGTCATGTAGACCGAGGGCGACTTGCCGCTCTCGAGCCGCAATGCCGGCGCCTCCTCCTTCAGCTTGCCCGGCGAGGAACAGGCGGCCAGCAGGATCAGCGGCAGCGTCAACAATAGGGGTTTCATCGAGTGAGATCCTTCTGTCAGGAACCCAGAGGGTAGCAGTTGCATCGATGCGGTCCGCCCGGCCAGGTCAAGCCGACGGCAGACCGCCTGCCGGTTTCCGTGCGCAGCGCCGGCAACCCCGGTAAAATCTTTGCCCTTTCCGTCGGCGCGAGCGATTTCGCGCCCCTTGCGAAGCCAGATTCGACGTAACCATGACCATTGCCGCACCGACCGCCACCTCCCGCCCCGAGCCTTCCCGCCGGTTCAGCGTTGCACCCATGATGGATTGGACTGACCGACACTGCCGGTACTTCCTGCGCCAGCTTTCCAGCCACGCGCTGCTCTACACGGAGATGGTCACCACCGGCGCCGTGCTGCACGGTGATGCCGCGCGCTTCCTGCGCCACGACGAATGCGAGCACCCGCTGGCGCTGCAACTGGGCGGCAGCAACCCGGCGGACCTGGCGGCCGCGGCGAAACTGGCCGAGGAAGCGGGCTACGACGAGGTGAACCTGAACGTCGGCTGCCCCAGCGACCGCGTGCAGAACAACATGATCGGGGCCTGCCTGATGGGCCATCCGGCCCTGGTAGCGGATTGCGTGAAGGCCATGCGTGACGCGGTGTCGATCCCGGTGACGGTCAAGCACCGCATCGGCATCAACGGGCGCGACAGCTATGAAGAGCTCTGCGACTTCGTCGGCCAGGTGCGCGACGCCGGCTGCCGCAGCTTCACCGTGCATGCGCGCATCGCCATCCTCGAAGGCCTGTCGCCCAAGGAAAACCGCGAAATCCCGCCGCTGCGCTACGACATCGCCGCGCAGCTCAAGCGCGACTTCGCAGCGTTGGAGATCGTCCTCAACGGCGGCATCAAGACCCTGGAGGAATGCCGCGAGCACCTGCAGGTGTTCGACGGCGTGATGCTCGGCCGCGAGGCGTACCACAACCCCTACCTGCTGGCCCAGGTGGACGCCGCGCTGTACGGGTCCCAGGAACCGGCCATCACCCGCGCCGAGGCCTTGGCGCGGATGCGTCCGTACATCGAGCGGCACATCGCCGAGGGTGGCGCCATGCACCACGTAACCCGCCACGTGCTCGGCCTGGCCCAGGGGTTCCCAGGGGCGCGACGCTTCCGCCAGCTGCTCTCGGTGGACGTTCACAAGACCAAGGATTCCCTCGGACTGCTCGATCAGGCAGGAGAACTTCTCGCCGGTCACTGAGTCCCGTTGAGTGGCGCATCGGCCTCGGGTAAGGTCGATGCACTCTCTACGGAAGACGCGCCATGACCTCCAAGCTGGAACAACTCAAACAGTACACCACGGTTGTCGCCGATACCGGCGATTTCGACGCCATTGCCCGCCTGAAGCCGGTGGATGCCACCACTAACCCGTCGCTACTGCTGAAGGCCGCCGCCCTGCCCCGCTACACCGAGCACCTGGCTCGCGCCACCGAAGGCGCGCAGGGTGACGCTGGCCTGGCCTGCGACCGCTTCGCCGTCGCCGTGGGCAAGGACATCCTGGGCGTGATTCCGGGGCGCATCTCCACCGAAGTGGACGCCCGCCTGTCCTTCGATACCGAAGCCACGCTGCAGCGCGCCCATCGCCTGATCGAGCTGTACGACCAGCAGGGCATCGGCCGCGACCGCGTGCTGATCAAGATCGCCTCCACCTGGGAAGGCATCCGCGCCGCCGAGCAGCTGGAGCGCGAAGGCATCCAGACCAACCTGACCCTGCTGTTCTCCTTCGCCCAGGCTGCGGCCTGCGCCGACGCCGGCGTATTCCTGATCTCGCCCTTCGTCGGGCGCATCTATGACTGGTACAAGAAGGCCAACAACCGCGACTACGTGGGCGCGGAAGATCCAGGCGTGCAGTCGGTCTCGCGCATCTATCGCTACTACAAGGCCAACGGTTACGAGACCGTGGTGATGGGCGCCAGCTTCCGCAACCTCGGACAGATCGAGCAGCTCGCCGGCTGCGACCGCCTGACCATCAGCCCGGACCTGCTGCAACAGTTGGCCGACGCCGAAGGCGAACTGCCGCGCGCTCTGCAGCCGGGCGGCGGCGAAGCCCGCCAGGTGCTGGACGAGAGTGCCTTCCGCTGGCAGATGAACGAAGACGCCATGGGCACCGAGAAGCTCGCCGAAGGCATCCGCCTGTTCGCCCGCGACCAGGAGAAGCTCGAGGCGCTGCTCGCCGGCCGCTGATCGCGGCAAATGCTGTAGACGAGCAAAAGCAAACCGGCGCCCCAAGGCGCCGGTTTGCATTGGAGCTCATCGAATCAGTGGCGCTCGAGTGCGCTCACCAGATCATGGAAGGCCTCGCGGTTGGTCTCGTTCAGGCCCATCAGGATACGGTGGGCTTCGAGCACCTTGCCGCGCACCACCTCCTCGGACTGGTCCTGGGGAGGCAGATCGGTCAGGCAATCCGAGCACGGGATCGGGCGATCGACGATGTTGAACACCTGATCGAAGCCCATCGATTGCAGCAGCCGGGTAATGTCCGCGTTGGTGGTGACCAGCGTGGGCAACAGACCGACCTTCTGCCGCGAGAGAATGGACAGCTTCGCCAGGAGGCCCAGCGTGGTGCTGTCGATGCTCTGGGTTTCCGTGAGATCGATGATGATCGCCGAGAAATTCAACGCGGCGAAAATTTTTTCAATGGTGGCATCCAGCGCCGAACACAGGGTCAGTCGGACTTCGCCCACAAACTTCAGGACAAATGAGCCATCCTGCTCGGCGAACTGGATTTTACCGGTACTCATGCAAGGTTCCTGCTCAACACCAGCAAGGCAATATCATCCGGCATCTCGGACAACTTGGCCAGTCCGAAGACTTGACGCAGGCCATCGAGGGTTCCGCCGGCGGCGACGACCTGCTCGGGCAGGGCCGTCTCCTTTTCCTTCAGCGTAGCTCCCGGAAGGACGTCGAGAATGCCGTCCGAGAACAGGGAAAGGCTGAAGGACTTGGGTAGATCGAGGACATGATCCTCGTAAGTCGCTTCGTCGAACAGCCCCACCGGCAGGCCACGGCCTTCCAGGTAGCGGGCTTCGCCGTCGACATAAAGCACAGGCAGCGGCAGGTGACCGCCGATGCTGTAGGTCAGACGGTCGGTATCCAGGTCGATCACGCCACCCAGCATGGTCACGTGCTTGCCCAGGTTGCAGTTGATCAACCCGCGGTTGATATGGCCGAGAACGTCCGACGGCTTGAACTCCGGCAACATGTCGTTGCGCTTGGACTCGTACAGCAGCCGCGTGGTCATGAACTTCAGCAGCACGGTGACGAAGGCCGACGAAGCACCATGGCCGGAAACGTCGGCCAGGTAGAAGCCGATGCGACGGGCGTCCACGCGGAAGTAGTCGACGAAATCGCCCGACAGATACAGCGACGGGATGATCTGGTGGGAGAAGGCCAGGCCCTCGGATTCCCACGGCGTCTCCGGCAGCATGTTCATCTGCACCTGGCGACCGGCGTTCTGGTCTTCCTGGAGCAGGTTCAGGCTGGCCTGCAGCTCACGGTTGGCTGTTTCCAGCTTTTCGCGGTAGCGGCGGTTTTCCGAGCGAAGGTAGGCGCGATCCAGGGCACGGCGAACCGAGTGCTCCAGGACGGCGAGGTCTTCCAGCGGCTTGATCAGGTAGTCGGCGGCGCCCAGGCGCAGGGCCTCGACGGCGTCGCTCATGACGCCGGCACCGGACAGCACGATCACCGGGGTTTCCACCGCCATCTCGCTGACGCGACGGATCAGCTCGAGGCCGTCCATCTGCGGCATGCGCAGATCGCAGATCACCAGATCGGGGAGTTCGTGTTCGAAGACTTTCAGGCCTTCCAGGCCGTTGGTGGCCTGTGTGACCTTGAATCCGCTGTCTTCCAGGTAGGCGGCGAGGCTTTCGCGGACGACGTCGTCGTCATCGATAATCAGCAGCGAGGCACTGGCTTTGTGCATGGGTCATCCAGGCAAACGGCGCCGGGGTTGTGGTTTGGCGCTCATTCTAGGGAACAGCGGCGCGGGTCGGTCGCGACAAGGCGCAGACACTACTCCCATCCGCTCAAGGGTTCAAGCAGGCGCCGCCCGCACCACGAATGGCGCGGGCTGGAGGACAGGAGGGACCTGCGTGCAAGGCCGATCAGAAGTCGTCTTCGACCTCGCCGTCCTTGACCTTGAACTCGCGGTTCTGCAGGTAGGCGTTGCGGATGAAGGTGTACTTGTCGCCGCTGATCAGCTTCTCGGACTTGAGCAGGTCGGCACGGGTATCGACCACGTCCACGGCACGCATGCTGTTACGAACCGGCACGTTGTCGATGTACGGATAAGGTCCGGTGTAGGAGTCCGGGATCAGCGAAGGCGCATCGCGCAGCGTGCTCGGGCCGAGCAGCGGCAGCATCACGTAGGGGCCGCTGCCCACGCCGTAATGGCCGAGGGTCTGGCCGAAGTCTTCGTCGTTGCGGCGCAGGCCCATGTGGGTGGCCACGTCGATGAAGCCGGCCAGGCCGAAGGTGGTGTTGAACAGCAGGCGGCTGGTGTCGACGCCGGCATCGCGGAACTTCAACTGCAGCAGGTCGTTGACCAGGTTCTTCACATCACCGATGTTGCCGAAGAAGTTGTGCACGCCATCCTGCACGACGTTCGGGGTGACGTACTGGTAACCCTGGGCCAGCGGCTTGAGGGCGTAGGTGTCCAGGGTGTCGTTGAAGGTGAAGATCGGACGGTTGATGCTTTCCCACGGGTCGTCTTCGCTGGCGGCCTGCGCCAGGAAGGGAATGGTGGCCAGGCCGGCGGCGGCGAGCAGGCTGAAGCAGCGTTTCGTCCATTGGACGCCTAGTGGGCGCATCGGGAATTCTCCAGTGAATGTGAATCGGGCCAGCCATGGCGGCCCCGCTATGCGGGCAGATTATATAGAGGCGCAACGGTTTTGCAGACCCGGACCGAACTCGCAGGATTTCGATTCAGGGGCGTGGGCTGCCGTTTCGCTTGCTTGCAGTTGAAAGCATAGTGCCACTTCAGTCGGGATACCGTGCGTCGATGACAATTTCCAGCGCATCGGAACGCCAGAACTCCTGGTCCCACTCCACCAGCCGGCCGCCCTCGACATAGCTGGCGCGCTCCACGTAGAGCCCCGGCGAGCCCGGCGTCAATTGCAGCGGCGTCGCCCGCGCCTCCACCAGCGCCGTGGAGTGCATGGCCAGCTCGGAGCGCGACAGGCTCAACCCCAGCTCCTCGCGCAGCACGCGGGTGAGCGAGGTATCCAGCCCGTGATCGAGCAGGCCGGGGCACCAGCTGGCGTCCAGGGTGATTTCCTCGAGCATCACCGGCCGCTCGTCAACCCAGCGGCGGCGCAGTATGTGGAATACCTCGGCCTCTTCGTCCAGCCCCATGCGGCGCGCCAGGGCCGGCCCGGCGGCGCGGCGCTCGGCGGCCAGGACCTCGGTGCGCGGTACGCGGCCCTGGGCCTCGACGTAATCCATGAAGCCCGTGGTGCGAGTCGGGTTGTAGCGGATGCGCGGCGGCGAGACGAACCAGCCGCGGCGGTTCTCGCGGTACAGCACGCCCTCGGTCTCCAGTTGCTGCAGCGCCTCGCGCAGGGTCACGCGGGTGCAGCCGAAGCGCTCGGCCAACTCGCGCTCGGCAGGCAGGCGCTGGCTCAGGGTGGCATTGGCGATGTCCTGCGCCAGCTGGTCACGGATGCGCAGGTAATGAGGCGTGGGTTCGACCGGCATGGGCGTCTTCCGCAAAAAGGCGCGGCGATTATAGCGACATGGCGGCGGACTTCATCGGACCGTCACATTGGCCCGCTAGTCTGGCCTAGACCAATTATCAGAAAAGCCCACCATGCCTGCGACCGCCGACCTTCCGCGCTTCACCTCCCTGCTGTTCGGACTGTCGGGCGACCTGGTGGACTTCGGCGCAAGGACGCTGCCGGTTGCCCTGCAACGCACCTGCCCCGATTGTCCGCCGGAGCGCCTGACCAGTGCCCTCGCCCTGCCCCCGCAGGATGCGCTGGACCTTGCCCTGGGCCGCTGCGCCGAGCCGCAGGAGCGCAACCGCTTCCAGGCCGCCCTGGACGACGCCGCCCAGGCCCACGCCGAGACCACTCCCGGCGCCCTGGACGCCCTGCAGACGTTGCACCAGCGCGGCGTGCCCTGCGCCTGGCTCGATGAGCTGCCCAACGCCACCACGCTGCACCTGGCCGCTGCCCTGGACGATCGCCTCGCCACCGGCCTGGACATCGCCGGGCGCCAATGGCCCGCACCGGACTCCTGCTGGCAGGCGCTGATGCAGCTGGACAGCCCGCACCTGGACGGCTGCGTGCTGGTCAGCGGCCAGCCGCGCCTGCTCCAGGCGGGCCTCAACGCCGGCCTGTGGACCATAGGCCTGGCCGCCAGCGGGCCTCTTTGCGGCCACGCACCGGGGGACTGGGACGCCCTCGGCAACCTCGACCGCGACCGCCTGCGCGCGCAGGCAACGCTAGGCCTGTACCGCCTCGGTGTGCATTCGGTCATCGATCACCTGGGCGAGCTGGACTCCTGCCTGCAGGACATCGCCGGCCGCCGCCTGAAAGGAGAAAAGCCATGAAGCACGAACGCCACCGTTTCCTCGACGAATTGGCCGAGCGCTTCGCCAGCCACGGCGCCGAGCCTTATGGCGAAGCTGTCAGCCAGGCCGAGCACGCACTCCAGTGCGCCACCCTGGCCGAGCGCGCCGGTTGCTCCGACAGCCTGGTGATCGCCGCCCTGCTCCACGACATCGGCCACCTCTATGAAGACCCGCAGTTGATCGACGAACAGGACCAGCGCCACGAGGAGTTCGGCGCCCAACTGCTGCGCGAGCTGCTGCCCGAATCCGTCTGGCAGCCGATCCGCCTGCACGTGGCCGCCAAGCGCTACCTCTGCGCGGTCGACCCGGCCTACCACGCCGGCCTGTCCTGGGCTTCGCGGCAGAGCCTGGCGCTGCAGGGTGGACCGTTCGATGAACGCGGCTCCAGCGCCTTCCTCAACGCGCCTTTCTCCCAGGACGCGCTGACCCTGCGCCGGCTGGATGACCTGGGCAAGGACCCGGCCATGCGCACACCGGAGCTGGAGCACTTCTTCCCATTGCTCGAACGACTCCTGCGAATTGATCGGCATCAGGCAAGGGTGCGCGCGGCGAGTTAAGCTCAAAGGCATGGCGATGGACCTTTTCCCCGCCGGGCGAGGTCCATCTTTGGGTACGTACCGCAGAAGGACACCACCATGCCGACACAACGCCTCCAGGAAGAACTCCAGGCCCTGCGCGACCAGCTGGAACGTCAGCCGCCGCTGAACGCGGAAGAGCGCGAATCACTGCAAGCCCTGATCAAGGACATCGAGATGCAGCTGGCCAACGAAGAGGCGCTGGCCGACGAGACCCTGATGGACAACGTCAACCTGGCCGTGGAGCGCTTCGAGGCGAGCCATCCGACGCTGGCCGGCACGCTGCGCTCCATCGTGCAGAGCCTGGCGAACATGGGGATCTGATTGCCCCTGACAGACGCTCCCGACGTGAAAAACCCGGCCAAGGCCGGGTTTTTCGTATCCGCGTTTTACAGGCGCGCCGAGCGTTACTGGCGCACCAGCCGGCGATTGTCCGGCTGCACCGCTTCGCTGCTGCGATAGGGGTTGATGTCCAGCCCGCCACGACGCACGTAGCGCGCATAGACGGTCAGGCGGGTCGGTTGCAGCAGGCGCTGCAGGTCGAGGTAGATGCGCTCGACGCACTGCTCGTGGAAGTCCTGGTGCTGGCGGAAGGACACGACATAGGCCAGCAGGCTCGCGGCATCCAGCACCGGACCGCTGTATTCCACGACCAACGTGCCCCAGTCCGGCTGACCGGTGACCGGGCAGTTGGATTTGAGCAGGTGGCTGTAGAGCACTTCGTCGACACGGCGGGTGTCATCGCAGCGCAGCAGCTCCGGGCGCGGGTGGTCATAGCTCGCCACCGCGATGTCCAGGTCGTCGACACAGGTGCCCTCGATGACGGCCACGCCCTCGCCCGCCACTTCGTCCAACCCACGCACACGCACGCCCACCGGTGCGCCAGCAGCAGCGGACAGGTCGCGCTCCATCACCGCCCGCACGGCCTCGGCGTTGTCGAAGGCGGTCTGGTTCAGCGAGTTGAGGTAAAGCTTGAAGGACTTGGACTCGATGATGTTCGGCGACTGCGCCGGAATCGCGAATTCGCCGATGGCCACCACCGGCTTGCCCGATGCGGTGAGCCAGGACAACTCGTAGCAATTCCACAGGTCCACGCCCTGGTACGGCAGGGTCTGAGCGGTCAGGCCCAGCTCCGCCCACTTGGTGGTGCGGGAGATCGGGAACAGCAGCTCCGGCGCGTAGGTGGAGACGTATTCGCTGGATTTGCCCAGGGGCGAGTGTTCGGCGGGATGCTGCATGGGGATGACCTGCTGGATCGGCGATGCGGGTGGTGGCGCGAGGCGGCGAGTGTATACAAATCCGCCGGCCCTTTCAGTAGGCGGCGGACAAACCGGGCACTTAGGCGTGTAAGGCGTATGCCTTTGTAGGATGGCGTAGAGCCAATCAGAACCACATGCGCACACCGGCGACCCAGTACCCCTCCTCGTCGTCCTCGCCCTCCGCGCGGGCGAGGTCGCCGCTGCGGCCGTAGGTCTTGCTCCAGACGTAGCCGAAGTACGGCGCGAACTCCCGGCGCACTTCGTAGCGCAGGCGCAGGCCAGCCTCCAGTTCGCTGCCACCGGCGCCCACGCCGATGTCGCGGTCATCGGCCAGCGCCAGGTTGTATTCCAGCGAGGGTTCGAGGATCAGCCGCTGGGTCAGCAGCAGTTCGTACTCGGTTTCCAGGCGCAGGGATGGATCGCCGCGCTCGCTGACGAACAGGTTGGCGTCCACCTCGAACCACTGCGGCGCCAGGCCCTGGATACCCAGTACCGCATAACTGCGCGACGGTCCCGGCTGGTCGTCGTGGCGCACGCCCACCTGCCAGTCCCAGAAGTCCGCGACCATGCGCTGGTAGAGCAGCTGCACTTCGTTGTCGGTGGTCGGGCCGCCGGCGTCGCGCTCGCCTTCCAGTTTCAGGCGCAGCTTCTGGTAGTCGGTGCCGTACCAGCCCTGGGCTTCCCAGCCCAGCGCCTGGTCGTTGCCGTGGAAGCGGCTTTCCAGGCGCTGGATCAGCAGCGAGCCCATGGGCATGTCGTCCATCTCGGCACTTTCAGCGGGCAAGGCCAGGCCCAGGGTCGCCGCGCAGGCCACCGTTGCTATGCGTTTCATGGCGGTTCCTCAGAGGCTGGCGCTGGCGGGAGCCGGCTCGACTATGACCTTGCGCATCATGCCGGCGGCCATGTGGTAGATCAGGTGGCAGTGGAAGGCCCATTCGCCCAGCGCATCGGCGGGCACGTCGACGTCCAGGGTGCTGCCCGGCGCCACGCTGACCACGTGCTTGAGCGGGTTGAAGCGACCGTTGCCCTTGTCCAGCTGCATCCACATGCCGTGCAGGTGCATGGGGTGGGTCATCATGGTGTCGTTGACGAAGCGGATGCGCACCCGCTCGCCGTAGGTCAGGCGGATCGGCTCGGCCTCGGAGTACTTCTTGCCGTCGATGGACCAGAAGTAGCGCTCCATGTTGCCGGTCAGGCGGAACTCGATGGTGCGGTCCGGCGCGCGGTAGTCGGCGTAGGGGCGCATGGCTTTCAAGTCCGCGTAGACCAGCAGGCGATTGCCCGGCTCGGCCGGCTGCGGCGTCAGCCCGCTGCCCGGTGCGTAGTCGGACTTCGGTGCGGCCATCGCCGAGTGATCCATGCCCGTCATCTGCGAGTGGTCCATGCCGGCCATGCTGGAATGATCCATGCCGGACATATCCGCGGCCTCAGGGCCAGCCATCGCCATCCCGCCATGGTCCATGCCCTCGTGGCTCATGCCCATGTCGGCCATGGTCAGCAGTGGCCGCTCGCGCAGCGCCGGCACCTCGGCCTGCAACCCGGCGCGCGGGGTCAGGGTGGCGCGGGCGTAGCCGCTGCGGTCCATGGCCTCGGCGAAGAAGGTGTAGGCGCGATCCTCCTGCGGCTGGACTATCACATCGTAGGTCTCGGCCACGGCGATGCGCAGTTCGTCCACCGTCACCGGCTGCACGTCGTTGCCGTCGGCCTGCACCACGGTCATCTTCAGGCCGGGAATGCGCAGGTCGAAGTAGCTCATGCCCGAGCCGTTGATGATGCGCAGCCGCACCCGTTCGCCGGGCTTGAACAGGCCGGTCCAGTTCTGCTCGCTGTCCTGGCCATTGACCAGGAAGCGGAAGCCGGCGATGTCGGCGATGTCCGTCGGCGTCATGCGCATGCCGCCCCAGTCCAGGCGGTCGCGCAGGGTCGCCATGAAGCCCTTGGCGCTGGAGTCGGCGATGAAGTCGCCGAGGGTGCGCTGGTTGCGGTTGTAGTAGTCGCTCTGTTTCTTCAGGTTGGCGAACACGGTTTCCGGGCGAGTGTCGTGCCAGTCGGCCAGCAGCAGGGTGTACTCGCGGTCGTAGCGGTACGGCTCGCGCGCCTTCGGCTCGATCACCAGCGGGCCGTAGAGTCCCTCGATCTCCTGGAAGTCGCTGTGGGCGTGGTACCAGTAGGTGCCGGACTGCTTCACCGTGAAGCGGTAGGTGAAGGTCTCGCCAGGCTTGATGCCGGGGAAGCTGATGCCCGGCACGCCATCCTGGGTGTAGGGCAGGATCAGCCCGTGCCAGTGCAGCGAGGTGTCGCGGTCGAGGGTGTTGGTGACGCGCAGCTCGACGTCCTCGCCCTCCTTGAAGCGCAGCTCCGGCGCAGGCGTGCGGCCATTCACCGTGAGCGCCTCGCGGGTACCGTCGGACAGTTTCAGCTCGCCCTTGCCAATCGTCAGGTCATACACGCCCGCCTGCACCGCCAACGGTGCCAGCAGCAGCGCCCCCAGAGCCCATTCCCGTGCGCGGATCATCACGGCGCTCCCGCTCAGGGCCTGACGGTCAGTTTGCCGACCATGCCGGCCTGGTAGTGCCCCGGAATGTTGCAGGCAAACTCCAGGCTGGTGGCCTTGCTGAAGGTCCAGGTCAGCTCGGCGGTCTTGCCCGGCTCCACCAGCACGCTGTTGGGGTCGTCGTGCTTCATCATCTGGCCCATCGGCTTATCGCCATGGCCCATCTTGCTGTGGTCCATCCGGCTCATGTCGTGCTGCATGCCGGTGGGGGTGAGCATCCCGGAATCCATCATCTGCTGCATTTCCTTCTGGTGGCCGGCGTGCATGGCGGCGCTGCCCAGGTTGAATTCGTGCAGCAGGCTGCCGGTGTTGTGGATGACGAAGCGCACAGTCTCGCCCGGCTTCACGTCGATGCTTTCGGGCTCGAAGAACATCTCGCCCAGCTTGATCTGCACGGTGCGGGTGGCCTGGGTGGCCTTGGCCGGCTGGCCGAAGTCGTAGGTGTGCCCGGCATCGGCCAGGACCGGCAGGCTGATGGCGGCGGCGAGGCCGAGGATGGAAGCTTGGAGCAGATGACGCAGGGACATGGCGACTCTCCTTCAGGGTCTGTGGCCATGCTCGCTGTCTGCGGCTGAGGACTAGCTGTCGGGAAGATTACAACTCTGTCAGCTTGGCGCTCGCCTGCCTGGCGCGAGGTATAAAGAGGGCGAAAAAAAGCCCGCCAGAGGGCGGGCAAGGGGCAGCACGATGAATCGGATTCAGCAGGCCTGGCGCACTGTCGCGGCCTGCTCCTGCATACGCTGGAAGGTGATATCCCCGCCCCCGTCAGCCCAGGCTGGCGTGGCGGGGAAGAACAGCACGGCAAACAGCGTGGAGATGATCAGGTGCATGGCGGGCTCCTCGATGGCGCTGGAAAATGAACACAGTGCCAGTCTGCAACGCCGACACTGTCAGTTCGCTGACCGCCCCATTACCCTGATGACAGCTGCGCCCCGAGCGCCACAAGGGATACCCGGATGAAACTTCTCATCGTCGAAGACGAACCGCGCATCGGCCAGTACCTGCAGCAGGGCCTGAGCGAGGCCGGCTTCGCCGTCGACCTGACCGCCGACGGCGACGAAGGCCTGCAACTGGCCCTGGCTGGCGAGCATGACCTGCTGATCCTCGATGTGATGCTGCCCGGCCGCGACGGTTGGCAGATTCTCCAGGCGCTGCGCCAGACCGGCAGCGCCGTGCCGGTGCTGTTCCTCACCGCCCGCGATGCCGTGGAAGACCGCGTGCGCGGCCTGGAACTGGGCGCCGACGACTACCTGGTGAAACCCTTCGCCTTCGTCGAGCTGCTCGCCCGCGTGCGCACGCTGCTGCGCCGTGGCGGCCAGCAGATCCAGGAAACCACCCTGCAACTGGCGGACCTCGAACTGGACCTGCTGCGCCGCCGCGTGCAGCGCGCCGGCAAGCGCATCGACCTGACCGCCAAGGAGTTTGCCCTGCTGGAGTTGCTGCTGCGCCGCAGCGGCGAGGTGCTGCCCAAGTCGCTGATCGCCTCCCTGGTGTGGGACATGAATTTCGACAGCGACACCAACGTCATCGAAGTCGCCATCCGCCGCCTGCGCGCCAAGGTCGACGACGAATTCCCGCAGCGCCTGATCCACACCGTGCGCGGCATGGGCTACGTGCTGGAAGAACGCGAAGCATGAGCGCGCGCCTGTCCCTCGGCCTGCGCCTGAGCCTGCTGTTCGCCGCCTGCACCGCCGCCGTGTCGCTGCTGGCCGGGATCATCTTCAGCCGTGCCAGCGAGGCGCACTTCATCGAACTGGACCACCAGCTGATGGCCGGCAAGCTGGCGATCTTCCGCGACGTGCTGGGCGATGTTGGCGGCCCGCAGCAGCTGGCACCGCACACCGCCGAACTGCGCCGCGAGCTGCGTCGCCATCCCGACCTCGGCCTGCGCCTGCAGGGCGCGGACGGCGCCATCTGGTTCGAGCAACGCCCGGCGATGAACATGGCCACCGGCGAGGAGCAGTCCTTCCGCGAACTGCAGGCCCCGCTGGACGCCGAGCAGCGCGACGGCGCGCAGCTGACGCTGATCCTCGACATCACCCACCACCAGCACTTCCTGCAGCGCATGCAACGGCTGATCTGGATGACCATGGGCCTCTCCGCTCTGGCGACCGCCCTGCTCGGCGCCTGGGCCGCCCGTGCCAGCCTGCGCCCGTTGCGACGCATGAGCGAGGTGGCGGCGCAGGTCAGCGCGCACTCGCTGACCACCCGCCTGGACGCCGGGCAGATGCCGCAGGAACTGCGCGGCCTGGCGGGCGAGCTGAACGCCATGCTGGCGCGTCTGGAAGAGGCCTTCCAACGCCTGTCGGCGTTCTCCGCCGACATCGCCCACGAGCTGCGCACGCCGCTGACCGGGCTACTGACCCAGACCCAGGTGGTGCTGTCGCGCACGCGCAGCCTGGAGGACTATCGCGAGGCGCTGCATGGCAACCTGGAGGAGCTGGAACGGCTCACCGCGATGGTCAACGACATGCTGTTCCTGGCCAAGGCCGACCACGGCCTGCTTGCCCCCAGCAGCCAGCCACTGGCGCTGGCCGGTGAGGTAGACGAACTGCTGGAGTTCTACGGGCCGCTGGCCGAGGAGAAGTCCATCCGCCTGGAGCGCGACGGCGAGCTGTCGGTACAGGGCGACCGTGCGCTGCTGCGCCGGGTGCTGGCCAACCTGCTGGACAACGCCCTGCGCTTCACCCCGGGCGGCGGGCAGATTCGCGTGCGCCTGGAGCCGGGCCGCCTGAGCGTGGAGAACCCGGGACGGGAGATTCCTGCCGAGCGCCTGCCACGCCTGTTCGACCGTTTCTACCGCGCCGACCCGGCCCGCCGCGAAGGCCAGGGCGAACATGCGGGGTTGGGGCTGGCGATCTGCCGCTCCATCGTCCGCGCCCATGGCGGGGAGATTCGCTGCGAGTCGGCGCAGGGGTGGACACGCTTCGTCATCGAATTCCCGCAATAACGCTTTTCGTAGGAGCGAGGGGGACGCCCAGTTCTTGCTCGCGAACATAACTCCGGCGTTGGCAGGTCCGCCCTACGAAAAACAGAAAAGAAAAAGGCCCCAACCGGGGCCTTTTTCATCAGCGCAACACGCTGCTCACTGCCGCATGCCGCGCCCACTCACCAGCAGGCGCACGCAGAAGATGTAGAGCAGCACGGTCGCCACCAGCATGAAGACCACCGCCGTGCCGATGCGGATGTCGGACACGCCGAGGATGCCGTAGCGGAAGGCGTTGACCATGTGCAGGATCGGGTTGGCCAGCGACACGGTCTGCCAGAACGGCGGCAGCAGCGTGATCGAGTAGAACACCCCGCCCAGGTAGGTCAGCGGTGTCAGCACGAAGGTCGGGACGATGGAGATGTCGTCGAAGTTGCGCGCGAACACGGCGTTGACGAAGCCGCCCATGGAGAAGATTCCGGCGGTCAGCACCACGACCAGCACGGTGATGCCCAGGTGGTGGATCTGCAGGTCGGTGAAGAACAGCGACAGGATCGTGACGATCACGCCCACCGCCAGCCCGCGCAGCACGCCGCCGCAGACGAAGCCCAGGAGGATGGTGTGCGGCGACACCGGCGAGACCAGCAGCTCCTCGATGTTGCGCTGGAACTTGCTGCCGAAGAAGCTCGACACCACGTTGCCGTAGGAGTTGGTGATCACCGACATCATGATCAGCCCCGGCACGATGTACTGCATGTAGGTGAAGCCACCCATGTCGCCGATCTGCCGGCCGATCAGGTTGCCGAAGATGACGAAGTACAGAACCATGGTGATCGCCGGCGGCAGCAGGGTCTGCGGCCAGATGCGCAGGAAGCGGCGGACTTCGCGGTAGACGATGGTGTTGAGGGCGACCCAGTTGGCGCGCAGTTCGTGACTCATACCGCCACCTTCGACAGATTCTTCTCCACCAGCGACACGAACAGTTCCTCCAGGCGGTTGCTCTTGTTGCGCAGGCTCAGCACCTGCAGGCCCTGGGCATTGAGCTGGACGAACAGCCCGTTGATGCCCAGCGACTTGTCCACCTGCACCTCCAGCGTGTGGTCATCCACCAGCCGCACCGGGTAGCCGTCCAGCTTCGGCGCCTCGCTCAGGGTGCCTTGCAGGTCGAGGTAGAAGGTCTCCACATGCAGCTTGTTCAGCAGCTTGCGCATGCTGGTGTTCTCCACGATGGTGCCGTGGTCGATGATCGCGATGTTGCGGCACAGCTGCTCGGCCTCCTCCAGGTAGTGCGTGGTGAGGATGATGCTGATGCCTTCCTGGTTGAGTTCGGTGAGGAAGTTCCACATCGAGCGGCGCAGCTCGATATCCACGCCCGCGGTGGGTTCGTCGAGGATCAGCAGGCGCGGCTCATGCACCAGCGCGCGGGCGATCATCAGGCGGCGCTTCATGCCGCCGGAGAGCTCGCGGGAAGCGGAATTACGCTTGTCCCACAGGCCCAGTTGGGTCAGGTACTTCTCAGCGCGGCCCTTGGCCACGCTCATCGGGATGCCGTAGTAGCCGGCCTGGGTGACGACGATGTCGAACACCTTCTCGAACTGGTTGAAGTTGAATTCCTGGGGCACCACGCCCAGGCAGCGCTTGAGGCCGTACGGGTCCTTGTCCAGGTCATGGCCGAACACGTTGACCGTGCCGCTGGTCTTGTTCACCAGGGTGGAGAGGATGCCGATGGTGGTCGATTTGCCGGCGCCGTTGGGGCCCAGCAAGGCAAAGAAATCGCCCTCGGCGACGTCCAGATCGATGCCCTTGAGGGCCTGGAAGCCGTTGCCGTAGGTCTTCGTCAGTTGACGGATGGACAGCGCGGAACTCATGGGTTTTCCCGTTGCAAGTCGGTGGAAAGACGCATGTCTTTGGAAAAAGGCCTGCTTGATAAGGGTACGCCGCGAGGATTGCAACCTCCGGGGCACGCGCAGGCATTCAGGTCAGGTCGGTCATCACTGCCGCACGGTAGGCCGGGCGGGCCTTCAGGCGCGCGTACCAGGCTTCGAGATGCGGCTGTGCCGGGCGCTCGATGGGCATTTCGAACCAAGCATAGATGAAGCTGCCCAGCGGAATGTCACCCATGCCGAATTGTTCGCCGGTGAGGTACGGCTGTTTCGCCAGCGTCGCCTCGGGGACCGCCAGCAGGCCCACGCAGGTTTCGATAGCGGCCTGGATGGCAACGGCGTCGCGCTGCTCCGGCGGGGTGCGCAGGGTACCCCAGAACACGGTGCGGAACGGCGCGGCGAAGGATGAGGTGGTCCAGTCCATCCACTTTTCGGCGCTGGCGCGTTGCTGCAGGTCCTGCGGGTACAGGTCCGGGGCGTAGCGCGCCGCAAGGTAGCGGACGATGGTGTTGGACTCCCAGAGCACGAAGCCATCGTCGTCCAGAGTCGGTACCACGCCGTTGGGGTTCAGCGAGCGGTAGGGCTCGTCGTTGACCAGGCCGAAAGCGCCGCCAGCGTCGATCCGTTCATAGGCCAGCCCGGCCTCTTCCGCGCACCAGAGCGCCTTGCGCACGTTGGAGGAATTCTTCCGGCCCCAGATCTTGAGCATGCTGCGCCTCTCTTGTTGTCGTCATTCGATGGTCGCGCGCCCGACGGACGCGATTTCGGATGACGGCACCCTACCGGCTAAGGCGCGAGGAAAAAAGACACACGTACTGATGGTTACTATCGATTACGTTCATGGCGATTACGTTCATGGCGATTGCTTTACTGCCTTGCCGCCTCGCTGCGCATGTCGCCGGCCAGCGGCGCATCCTCACCGGTGAACAGGTGCGGGTAGCACTGCCTGAGGTAGCCGAAGAAGAACTCCTCGGGCACATCGGGGAACTGGCCGTGATCGCGCAGGTACTCCATGTGCCGTTCACCTTCGCGGTTGAACGGGTGGAAGACGCTGTCGTTGCGCCCGTCGAACTCCAGCGGCAGCACGCCGAAGGCTTCGCACAGGCCGATGTCGAAGGCCGGCGTGGCCTTGACCCAGCGGCCCTCGAGGAACAGCTCGGTGTAGCCGTGCATGGCGAACACTTCGCTGCGCAGCAGTTCCAGCAGGCGCGGCGTGGCCAGGTGGTTCTTCACGTCAGCCAGGCCGATGCGGGCGGGGATGCCGCAATGCCGGGCACAGGCCGCCAGCAACGTAGCCTTGGGCACGCAGTAGGACTGCCCGGCCCCAAGCGCATGGCTGGCCTTGAGCGTCTGCGGGTCGCGGCTGAACACGTAGGGGTTGTAGCGAATCTGGTCGCGCACCGCGTAATACAGGGCCACCGCCTGCTCCAGCGGAGTACCGCCGTCGCCCCGGTGATTTAGAGCGAACTCGATTACCCCGGGGTGGTCACTATCAACGAAGCGGCTGGGCTTGAGGTATTGCTGCATGGCGCTGTCTCCGGGCATTTCATCCTTGATGTCGGCCCCAGTCTAACCAGCGCAGGCTCCTGACCGACAAGGCGATCCGGCCAAGCTGTCCGGCCATGCGGCCATCGGTCCGATTCGCCCAGCTAAGCTTCCGGTGCATGGTGGAGGGGCTCCCACCGGGAATACCTGCCGCTGTGCTCGCGCACTCTCGTCACCAAGCCCACTACGGCCTGCGGTCGCCGGGTTGGCTGTCATGGAGGAATCCGCATGCTGCTCGTCTGGTTACTCGTCCTGATCCTCGGCGTCGCCTGGCTCGCGCACCGCCGCGCTGCGCCCCTGAAGGCACTCGGCATCGTCGCCGTGTACCTCGCACTGATGAGCCTGTTCAGCCACGCCCATGGCTGGATGGTGCTGTTGTGGCTGCTCTGGGCCGTGGTCGCGGTGACCATCCTGGCCACCGACCTGCGCCGCAGCCTGTTCACCTCGCGGCTGTTCGCCTGGTTCAAGAAGACCCTGCCGCCGATGTCCGAGACCGAACGCGAGGCCATCGAGGCCGGCACCGTCTGGTGGGATGGCCAGCTGTTCAGCGGCCGCCCGGACTGGCACACCCTGCTGGGCTATCCCAGGGCGCAATTGACCGAAGAGGAACAGGCCTTCGTCGACGGCCCCACCGAGCAGCTCTGCGCGATGATCGACGACTACGAGGTCGGCAAGGCCATGGACCTGCCGCCCGAAGCCTGGGCCTACATCAAGAGCCAGGGCTTCTTCGGCCTGATCATTCCCAAGGAATACGGCGGCAAGGGTTTCTCCGCCTTCGCCCATTCCCAGGTGGTGATGAAGCTCGCCACCCGCAGCGGCGACCTCGCCTCCACCGTGATGGTGCCCAACTCCCTCGGCCCGGCCGAACTGCTGCTGCACTATGGCACCGACGCCCAGCGCCAGCGCTACCTGCCGCGCCTGGCGACTGGCGACGAGATTCCCTGCTTCGCCCTGACCAGCCCGCAGGCCGGCTCCGATGCCGGCGGCATGACCGACGTCGGCGTGGTCTGCAAGGGCCAGTGGGAAGGCGAGGAAGTCATCGGCCTGCGCCTGACCTGGGAGAAGCGCTACATCACCCTCGGCCCGGTGGCCACCCTCCTCGGCCTGGCCTTCAAGTGCCATGACCCGGACCACCTGCTGGGCGAGGAAGAAGACCTGGGCATCACCCTGGCGCTGATTCCCACCGACACCGACGGCGTGCAGATCGGCCGCCGCCATGTACCGCTGGGCGCCGCCTTCATGAACGGCCCCAACTCCGGCAAGGACGTGTTCGTGCCGCTGGAGTACATCATCGGCGGCCAGGAAATGATCGGCAAAGGCTGGATGATGCTGATGAACTGCCTGTCGGTGGGCCGCTCGATCTCCCTGCCGGCGGTGGGCACCAGCGCCGCCAAGGCCGGCAGCTACGTCAGCGGCCGCTATGCCCAGGTGCGCGAGCAGTTCAACGTGCCACTGTCGGCCTTCGAAGGCATCCAGGAAGCCCTCGCCCGCATCGGCGGCAACGCCTGGATGATGGACAGCGCACGCATCCTCACCGCCAACGCGGTGGACCTGGGCGAGAAACCCTCGGTGCTCTCGGCCATCCTCAAGTACCACCTCACCGAACGCGGCCGCGAGTGCATCGCGCACGCCATGGACATCCACGGCGGCAAGGGCATCATCATGGGCCCCAACAACTACCTGGGCCGCTCCTGGCAAGCCGCGCCGATCTTCATCACCGTCGAGGGCGCCAACATCCTCTCGCGCAACCTGATGATCTTCGGCCAGGGCGCCATCCGCTGCCATCCGTACGTGCTCAAGGAAATGGAACTGGCCCGCCGCGAGGACCAGGACCAGGCCGAGCGCGAGTTCGACGAGCTGCTGCTCAACCACATCGGCTTCGCCGTCAGCAACGCCGCCAGCAGCCTGCTGCTGGGCCTGGGCTTCGGCAGCTTCGACCAGGTACCGGGCGACCGTATCAGCCGCCCGTACTACCGTGCGCTGAACCGTCTGGCCGCCTCCTTCGCCCTGCTCGCGGACTTCAGCATGATGCTGCTCGGCGGCGAGCTGAAGCGCCGCGAACGCCTGTCCGCGCGGCTGGGCGATGCGCTGAGCCACCTCTACCTGGGCTCTGCCGCGCTCAAGCGCTACCACGACCTGGACAACCCGGACTACCTGCACCCGCTGCTGCACTGGGCCATGGAGGAAAACCTGGAGAAGGCCGAAGCCGCGCTGGCCGACCTGATCGACAACTTCCCCAACCGCGCCTTCGCCTGCCTGCTGCGCGTGCTGGTGCTGCCGCTGGGCCGTCGCCACCGTGGCCCGAGCGACACGCTGGATGCGGAGATCGCCCACATCCTCGGCCGCCCGCTGAGCGACCCGGCGCTACAGGCGATCCTCGCCGGCGCGCACCTGCCCACTGGCGAAGATGATCCGGTAGCCAAGCTCACCTTCGCCTACGACCAGCTCGCCGCCGCCGCGCCCCTGCAGAAGAAGCTGCACAAGGCGCTCAAGGAACACGGCGTCAGTCCCAAGCCGGGCCAGTCGCCCATCGATGCGGCCTGCGACGCCGGAGTGCTGGAAGCTGCGGAAGCGGAGACCCTGCACGCCGCCGAACGCGCCCGTCGCGCCGTGATCGACGTGGATGACTTCTCTAAAGAAGAACTGGCCGGCAAGGCCGACTGAGTTGCGACTTTCACGCACGGGGCGCCTTCGGGCGCCTCTTTTTTCTCCGACGCACAGCAATGCCGGCCCGTGCTATCGGGTGCACACTGAAGGCATCAACCCATGGAGAACCGCACATGCGTCGATCCATCTTCCTGCTGCTCATACTGCTGGCCGGCAGCGCTTACGCTGACCCTTGGCTCTACCCCAGCCGCCCGCGTCCGGCGCCCGCGCCCAGCCCGGTCATCGACCCGATCCAGCAACAGCAGGACAGCCTGCGCCGCCAGCAGCAACTGCGGCAGAACCAGCTCGACAGCCAGCGCCTGAACTACGAGGACCAGCGCCTGCAGCGCCAGCAGCAGGATTTGCAGCGCCAGCAGGACAACCAGCAGCGCTGGAACGAACAGCGCCGGCAGAGCGACCAGATGATCCAGCGGCAGAAGAACGAATTGCAGCAGGACCAGCTGCGCCAGCAACAGCGCATGCTCGACCAGCAGCGCCAGCAGATCGACAACCAGCGTCGGCAGATCCAGATGCGCCCGCTCCGCTGATCGCTCCGGCGGCAGCGGCGGCGAAACCCGATATACTCCCCGGCCGTTTGCACACAGCTCCAGAGGAATCCCATGGCCAGCGCCTATCTCGACCACCACATCGCCCTGCTCAACCACCTGCGCATGATCCTTGGCGCCCTGGGCGAAGCCGAGCAGGTTCCCGAGGACAACCACGGCCTGTTCCTCGAGCGCTTCGACGAGCTGCTGGTGGAACTGCCGCGCGATCCGGAAGGCGCCCAGTACCTGGGCCAGGACCTGATCAGCCAGATCTTCCACCGCTACCCGCAGATCGCCCACCTGATCCCGCGTGACCTGCTGTGGTTCTTCGGTGGCGACTGCCTGCACTACATGCCCGACGAGGAACTGCAGATGTACCAGCAGCTCGACGAGCGTCGCTTCGAAGCCGAAGAAAACGGCGAACCCTTCGACTGGAACCGCGAGAAGCAGTTGCTCGCGCTGCCGGAAGACACGCCCAAGCACTAAGCACCTAGCAGAACCAGAGAAGCCCGCATGATGCGGGCTTTTTCATGGGCGATCACCAGCTGTTCGCCGCTGTCTCCCGCATCAATTCGACGCTTCTACCTCTCGTCGGCAAGCGCTGCCCTGCAACCCGCGCAGCACCTGCGCTGCCCTGCCCGCCTAGTCCGAAACTCCCAGCCCGCCTGGGAGTATCGGCCGATGCGCATTCCCCGGGGCGTCCCCATAGTCGTGGCATGTAGCAGTAAAAGGCCAGCAGTCGAGGTCTGGCCGCCACGCATGGAAATGCCCGGGAGAACATCATGACCCTCCATAAGAAGATTGCGTCGCCAACGCGCCCCACCGCAGATGACACCAACAGCCCTTCCGTTACCACCGACCAGAACGACTATGCCCCCGGCAGCACCGCCATCATCACCGCCAGCGGCTTCACCGCCGGCAGCACCGTGAAGATCGAGGTGGACCACGCCACCAGCCCCGGCGCCGACGGCGCGTGGGGTACCCCGGATGACGTGCTCAACACCAGTGCCGGTGCCGGCCACGATCCCTGGTATGTGACCGACGGCGGCGCCGGCGACCTGGACGGCCAGGTCAACGGCAGCATCACCACTTCCTGGTATGTCGACCCGGACGACTCGGCAGGGGCAAGATTCCTGCTCTCCGCTTCCAGTGACGGCGCCACGGCGACCGCCACCTTTACCGATGCCGGCCCTGTCGTGTCGGCAACCGGCGTGACCGTCTCGCTGGACGAAACCGCCGGCCTGCAGAACGCCACGGCCACCCCGAGCCCGGCGGGCGACGCCAATGACAACGATATCCTCCTCGCGTCCCTGCCTGCCGCGTTCACCGCCCGCCTGACGGCCCTGGGCGCCGGCACCGCCTCGGGCGCCGCCCTGAGCGGCTATACCGGCGCGGCCGGCAACACCGGCAGCAACGCCTTCACCATCAGCGCCGCCCCCGGCGGAGCCATCACCGACATTCTCTTCACCGGCAGCAACGGCGCGCCGCTCAACGGCCTGGACAGCGGCCTGGATACCCTCGCCGGGCAGGACATCCTTCTCTACACCGACGCCACCAACAACAACGTGCTGGTCGGGCGTGCCGGCGGTCCCGCGGGCGCCATCGTGTTCGCCGCCTACATCGAGGAAACCGGCTCGCCGGTCAGCGGCGGCAAGATCTGGACCGTGGAGTACCAGCCACTCAAACACCCGGTCACCAGCAATCCCGACGACGCTCTCGACCTGCTGAACAAGGTCTTCATCGGTACCAGCCAGGACCTGACCTTCAGCCTGGCCGACGCGCCGTCCGGGCAGAACCTGTTCCTGATGTTCACCACGGCAACGCCCACGACGGTCAATGACAACGGGGTGATCCGCATCACCGACCCGACCATCATCGCCACCGGCAGGGACCCGGCCAACCAGTCCACCGGCGCCAACATCACCACCGGCGCCAACATCACCACCGGCGACACCATCAACACCAGCCAGGCCGGCGGCCCGACCACCTTCGGCACCAACAACCAGATGATCACCGAGCAGGAAGGCATAAGGTTCACCTTCGTCACCGGCGCCCGGCAGAACGTGACCATCCCCAACCTGGACCAGAACGAAGCGGACGTTGAAGCCAACATCGACTTCACCCAGATGTTCAATGCCAAGACCGCCAGCTTCGACGTCGTGCAGCTGCAGAGCGGCAAGAGCGCCATCGTCAAACTCAGCGCCTTCAGCACCGCGGTCGAAGCGGGTAACGCCTTCATCGACGGCTATGCCGGCGACGCGACGGTCGCCATCACCAACGTCCGCGTTCTCAACAGCACCACCGGTGCGGTGCTGGAGAACTCCAACGGCTCGGTGAACGATCCGGGCATCACCATCACCATCACCGGTGGCGTGGCGACCATCACCGGTGTGCTGGCCGGCTACAAGATCGAGTACACCACCACAGCCGATCACAACCGCGTGCTGGTCGAGAACGGCTCTGCGGTCGGCGCCAAGGGAAATGACCACGCCGCCTTCGACATCGGCGGCTTCAAGCTGCTGCAGGTGTCCACCGCCACGGCGGAAATCGGCTCGAAGATGATCTTCGAGGACGACGGCCCGAGCATCAGCACCACCGGCACCGAACCCACGCTGACGGTGGACGAGTCCGTCCTCACCACCGATGCCTCGCAGAGCTTCGCCGCGAACTTCACCTCGGCCTTCGGCGCCGACGGCGCGGGCACGCTGACTTATGCGCTGAGCGTGATCGCCGGCGCCTCCGGGCTGGTCGACACAGCCACCGGACAAGCCGTGAACCTGGCCATGAACGGCGCCGTGGTGGAAGGCCGCACGGCCATCAGCAACGACCTGGTGTTCACCGTCAGCGTGGCCGCCAACGGCACCGTGACGCTGGACCAGCAGCGCGCCATCGTGCACGCCAACACCAGCAATCCGGATGACTCGAAGACCCTGACCTCCGACGACCTGGTGAAACTGACCGCGACCAAGACCGACGGTGACGGCGATAGCGCCCAGGCCACGCTGAACATCGGCCAGAACCTGGTGTTCAAGGACGACGGCCCGAACGTCAGCACCACTGGCGTCGAGCCGGTGATGACGGTGGACGAGTCGGTGCTGGCGACCGACTCCACGCAGAACTTCGCCGCCAACTTCACCTCGGCCTTCGGTGCCGACGGGGCCGGCACCCTCACCTACGCGCTGAGCGTGATCGCAGGGGCGTCGGGGCTGACCGACACGGCTACCGGCGAAGCGGTGAACCTGTCGATGAATGGCGCCGTGGTCGAAGGACGCACCGCCACCACCAACCAGTTGGTGTTCACCGTCAGCGTCGCCGCCAATGGTGATGTTACCCTCGACCAGCAGCGCGCCATCGTCCACGCCGACACCAGCAACCCGGACGACTCCAGAAGCCTCACCTCGGACGACCTGGTGAAACTTACCGCGACCAAGACCGACGGCGACGGCGACAGCGCCCAGGCCACGCTGAACATCGGGCAGAACCTGGTGTTCAAGGACGACGGACCGAACATCAGCACCACCGGCGTCGAGCCAGTGATGACGGTGGACGAAACCGTGCTGGCCACCAACGCCACGGCTAACTTCGCCGGCAACTTCACCTCGGGCTTCGGCGCCGACGGCGCGGGCACGCTGACTTATGCGCTGAGCGTGATTGCCGGTGCCTCCGGGCTGACCGATACGGCCACCGGACAAGCCGTGAACCTGGCCATGAATGGCGCCGTGGTGGAAGGCCGCACGGCCATCAGCAACGACCTGGTGTTTACCGTCAGCGTCGCCGCCAATGGAGACGTTACCCTCGACCAGCAGCGCGCCATCGTCCACGCCAACACCAGCGATCCGGATGATTCCAGGACCCTGACCTCCGACAACCTGGTGAAACTGACCGCGACCAAGACCGACGGCGACGGCGACAGCACCCAGGCCACGCTGAACATCGGGCAGAACCTGGTGTTCAAGGACGACGGACCGAACATCAGCACCACCGGCGTCGAGCCGGTGATGACGGTGGACGAATCGGTGCTGGCGACCAACTCCACGCAGAACTTCGCCGCCAACTTCACCTCGGGCTTCGGAGCCGACGGGGCCGGTACCCTGACCTATGCACTGAGCGTGATCGCCGGTGCTTCGGGGCTGACCGACACGGCTACCGGCGAAGCGGTGAATCTGTCGATGAACGGCGCCGTGGTCGAAGGCCGCACCGCTACCACCAACCAGCTGGTGTTCACCGTCAGCGTGGCCGCCAATGGCGACGTCACCCTCGACCAGCAACGGGCCATCGTCCACGCCAACAGCAGCGACCCGGATGACTCCAGGACCCTGACCTCCGACGACCTGGTGAAACTCACCGCGACCAAGACCGACGGCGACGGTGACAGTGTCCAGGCCACGCTGAACATCGGGCAGAACCTGGTGTTCAAGGACGACGGTCCGAACATCAGCACCACCGGCACCGAGCCGACCCTGACGGTGGACGAGTCCGACCTGACCGTCGACGCGACCCAGAGCTTCGCCGGCAACTTCAGCTCGGGCTTCGGCGCCGATGGAGCCGGCACCCTGGCCTATGCGCTGAGCGTGATCGCTGGAGGCTCCGGGCTGACCGACACGGCCACCGGTGAGGCAGTGAACCTGTCCATGAACGGCGCCGTGGTGGAGGGCCGCACGGTCACCACCAACCTGCTGGTGTTCAAGGTGAGCGTTGCCGCCAATGGTGACGTCACCCTCGACCAGCAGCGCGCCATCGTCCACGCCGACACCAGCAATCCGGACGACTCCAGAACCCTCACCTCGGACGACCTGGTGAAGCTCACCGCAACCAAGACCGACAAGGATGGCGACAGCGTCCAGGCCACCCTCAACATCGGCCAGAACCTGGTGTTCAAGGATGCCGGCCCGAGCATCAGCCCCACCGGCACCGAACCGGTACTGACAGTGGATGACTCGGACCTGACCACCAACGCCCTGCAGGCCTTCTCCGCCAACTTCCTCTCGTCGTTCGGCGCCGACGGGGCCGGCACCCTGACCTACACCCTGGGTTGCGTCTCGGGAGCTTCCGGGCTCACCGATACCGCTACCGGGCAGTCGGTGGTGCTCTCGCTCAATGGCACCGTGGTGGAAGGCCGCTGCGCCATCAGCAATGACCTGGTGTTCACCGTCAGCGTCAATGCCAACGGTGATGTCACCCTCGACCAGCAACGCGCCATCGTCCACGCCAACACCAGCGACCCGGATGACTCGCGGACTCTCACCTCGGACAACCTGGTGACCCTGACCGCGACCAAGACTGACGGCGACGGCGACAGCGCCCAGACCACGATCAACATCGGCCAGAACCTGATCTTCAAGGACGACGGGCCGACCATCAGCACCAATGGCAGCGAGCCGACCCTGACGGTGGACGAAACCGTGCTGGCCACCAACGCCACGGCGAACTTTGCCGCCAACTTCAGTTCGGGCTTCGGCGCCGACGGAGCCGGCACCCTCACTTACGCCCTGAGCGTGGTCGCCGGAGCGTCCGGACTGGTCGACACCGCCACCGGGCAGGCAGTCAACCTGTCGGTCAACAACGGCGTGGTGGAAGGCCGCACCGCCGTCAGCAATGTGCTGGTCTTCACCGTCAGCGCAGCCACCAACGGCGACGTCACCCTCGACCAGATGCGCGCCGTGGTCCACGCCAATGCCAGCGATCCGGATGACACCAGGACGCTCACCTCGGACAGCCTGGTGAAACTCACCGCGACCATCACCGACAAGGACGGCGACAGCGCCCAGGCCACCCTGAACATCGGGCAGAACCTGATCTTCCGCGACGACGGGCCAGCCCTGGCTTTCGGCAACATCGTCGGCACCGGCAGCACCATTGCCCAGACCGGCTACTGGGACCATGCCTTCGGTGCCGACGGCAGCAGCGCGGCAGGCCTGGATATCGTCCTGGCGAACGGGCAGTTCACCCTGGTTCGACCCAACGGCACCACTACCACCGGGACCGGCACACTCAGCGAAACGTCACCGTCGCCGGATGCCAATGGCGCCTTCCACTTCGCCGGCACCCTCACCGGTGACTTCGACAACAACGCCAGCACCGCCAACACCAGCGTCGACTACACGCTGACGGCCCTGGCCGACGGTACCTACACCCTGGACCTGGTACAGGGCTTCAGTTCGACACTGGTACTGAGCACCGCCAATGGCCAGCTCGGCGCCGGCGGCCCGGACCCGGTGCAGACCCTGACCATCGGCACCGACGCCGTGGTGTTCTTCGCGGCCAAGGCGCTGGCACCACAGACCGGCTCGAACAGCATCCTCACCGGTATCGGCCTGGGCTTGACCGACCCCACCGAGGCGCAGTTGCAGACCAATCCGCTGCCGTCCTACATCGACGACCAGAAGGCCCTCAACGTCAGTACCTCCGGCATCGGCGTGAAGAACAACGTCCTGCAGGGCAGTGGTGCCGGCATTACCGCCGGTGACGACAGCTTCGTCGCCAACCCGCAGACGCTGCTGACCTCGGTGAAGGTCTTCATCGACAACTCGGTGGGCGGCTACGACCCGACGTCGGAGTCGCTGTACTACGTCGCCTACTACGACGACGGCACGACCTCCGGCGCACCGATCAAGGTGCTGGCGGCGAACCTGCAGAACGAGTCCGGCGGGCAGAAATCCTTCACCGTGCAGACCGTCGCCGGCAAGCTGATCGACGCCATCCAGCTGACCATGGCCGAGGGCATGATCAAGGTCCCGACCATCCAGTTCATCAAGCAGGTCGAGAACCTGGCCAGTGACGTCAAGCTGTCGTTCAACGCCACGGTGACCGACAAGGACGGCGATGCGGCGACCAGCGCCTTCTCCGCCAACCTGTTCGCCAACAAGGCTGCCGGCGGGGCCTTCGACTACGTGCTGGCGGGCGTGACCGGAGCGAAAGAGGCGTTCAACATCGACCTGGCGCGCACCGAGAACAAGTACCAGGTCACCGGCTTCGACACCACGGGCCAGCGTGACAAGCTGGTCCTCAATGGCGACGCCACGTCGACCGTGCAGAGCATCGACAACAGTGGCGCCAACAGTATCGTGACGATCCACGAGACCGGCGGGCAGCTGACGACCATCACCCTGGTCGGGGTCGATATCCTCAACACCGATATCGTGCACGGCAGCGCCACGTAGTTCGCACGCGGGAAAGGTGCGGGGGTGGAGTGGAAACCACCCCCGCATCGTTTTTTCAGGACGGGGAGAACAGAGCAGGCATTCGTGCCGGCAGGTGTCGCTTCAAGTGCCTCTGAGCGAAGAGCCATTGCCCGGCGGCTGCGTCCGGTCCAGCTCCACCCAGGCGGACTCCGGCGGCTCCTCGCTGCCCGCCAGTCCGTGTTTTAGCGCGTACATCAGCAGGTCCATGCGGTTGATCAGATTGAGCTTCTGGTAGATGTTGCTCAGGTGGTTATGCACCGTGTGTTCGCTGATGCCCAGGCGCTCGGCGATGCTCATGTACTTGGCTGACGGGTCCTCGACGATGGCGCTGATCAGCTCGCGCTCGCGCAGCGTCAGCCGCGCCTGCTTGGCCTGCTCGTGGTTGCACTTGAGCGGTACATGCCCACTGGCGGCGTAGCCGGAAAGCCCACCCGCCCAGGCGCGGTCCAGGCCGATATCGCGATGGTGGACATTGACGATGGCCTGGATGATCGACTCGGTCGGGTCTTCCGCCAGCACGATGCCCCGCGCCCCCGCCTCTATCGCCTGGGCGACCGGGACTGCCTCGTACAGCCCCTTGAGCACCAGCACTTTCATCTGCGCGCTGCGGGTCAGTTCGCCGACCACCTCCAGCGGGTTCAGGGCATCGGGAAAGAAGCTGAAGAAGATCACGTCGGGACGTTGCTGGTCGGCCAGGTCCAGGGCATAGGTGTAGGTCGTGGCCTGGCCGCTGACCTCCATGCGTGGCTTCCTGGCATTGATCAGGTCGTGAAGACCGATCAGAACGAGCGGGCGGCAATCGATCAGCATCACCCGTATCGGCTTTCTGTGGTCAGACATGGCTGGCTGACCCCCTCTGCAAAAGGATTCGCGCGCTCCAGCCCATCGGTGTTGCTCTCACCGGGCCACAGCGATTGGAAGCAAGACGCAAGCGGCGAAAGGTTCTCGCGGTGCCAGCCCCGGAGCTGGCGGACAGGGACTTCTTTGGCGCGGGCATTACCTCCGCGCACCCGGCCAAAGGCGGCTTTCCCGAGCCGGGAAATGCCTTCGCGGCGGCATGAATACGAATATCTACCAACCAGTTGCACATGATGCTGTGCTCCCTCGTCCGGTCACCTGAGTCTAGGTCAGGCCGCTTCGCTACCCGTCTTGCCACCCGTCGACCAGCGGTTCGATTTCGCGGCGAACGGTCGTGCCGCTCGTCCCTGGCGACACGCTCCACACCCGGAAAATCAAAAGCTTGGAAACGCCCGCGACACTCGCTACGCAGCTGCCGATCACGGCCCGACTCGTCAATTAAACGACGAGTGGCTTGGGAGAAATCACGATAAGCACAATCTCGTCAAAATCTCGTCAATCCGGCACTTTGCGGGAGCCATACACACGCAAAGACGACGACCGGCAGCGGGGATTCTGCTGGCCGCGCACGGGCAGACGCCGGAGTTGCGAGGGCGCTCGCGCGCCCTCCAAGAGGAGATCAGGGACGCGGGAAATCCTGGCTGCCGCCGCCGGCACTGAGCCAGCTATTCACACTCTGCACACTCTCGATCGGCGGCTTGCCCGCCCAGCGGTTGAGGGTGAAGACATTGCTGAGGAACTCGTACTGGGTCTTGAGCAGGTCGCGCCGGGCGCGGAATTCGTTGCGCACCGCGGCCAGTACATCCACCGCATTGACCATGCCGTAGCCGAGCGCCTTCTCCGCCGACTCCCGCGACTTGTGCGCCGAGACCAGGGCCAGGCGATTGGCCTGGATCTTCTCGCCGTTGGAATTGGCCGTGAGGTAGGCGCTGGTGATCTCCTTGACCACCCGCCGGCGGATTTCCTCCAGTTGCTCCTCGGCCACCAGCTGGTCCTGGTACAGCCCGCGCACCCGCGCCGACGTGGAGCCGCCGCTGTAGATCGGCACCTGCAGGCCGACGCCGGCGACATAGCTGTCAGTGCGCGGCGCCAGGGAGTTGTTGTAGCCCTCGTTGGTCTGCTGCGCGCTGAGGTTCAGGCTCAGGGTCGGGTAGTGCCCGCCCTTGCCGCTACGCAGTGCCGCCTCCGCTGCCGCGACGCCACTCTCCCGTGCCTTGAGCGCCGGGTTGAGGGCAATGCCGTCGCGCACCCAGTTCTCCAGACTCTGCTCCGAGGCCTGCAGGCGCACGTCATCACGGACCCGGCTGAGCCGCTCCTTCACCGGCCGGCCGACGATCTCGGTGAGTGCTTCGCGACTGATGATCGCCTGGTTGCGCGCCTCCAGTTCCTGCGCCGCGAGCAGGTCCACCCGCGCCTGCAGGTCGAGCTGGTCGGTCACCAGGGCCAGTTGCTTGGCGTACAGCGCATTGACCCGGTCGAGGCTTTCCTGGGTGGTGCGGCGCTCGGCAATCACCAGCTCCAGCTCGTCCTCGGCGGCCAGTGCAGTGAAGTAGCGCCGCGCCAGTTCCACCGTGGCCTCGGCCTGGGCATCCAGCGCCTCGGATTCGGACTGCAGGGCCATGCTCTTGAACTTCTGGTAGTTCTCCCAGGCCGCCTTGTTGTAGAGGTACTGGCGCAGCACCAGGCTGTAGTTCTCGCTGTCGTAGCTCTCGTCGATCAGGTCATTGCGCTGGTGGATCTGGTTGGTCCCGGCGTTGACCGACAGCTGCGGCAGCAGCACGCCCATGGCCTCGCGCTGGTACTCCTTGCCCGCCTGCGCATGGGCGTAGGAAGCCAGTATCTGCGGGTCCTCCAGCCGCGCCTCGTGGTACAGGTGCAGCAGGTCGGTGGCGTCATCGGCGACACTGACTCCAGCGGGCGCCACCGTAGAGGTCTGCGCCAGAGCGGCTCCCGCCGCCAGCATCAACGCCCCCGCCAGCACAAAGGAAGATGCAGCCATGGTCATTCCTCGATCATCGATTGGGAAAGGGCGTTGCGCGCCGGCTGCATCAGGTACTGCAACAGGGTGCGTTGCCCGGTGATGATCAGCACGTCCGCCGGCATGCCCGGCAGCAACTTGCGTTCGCCCAGCGCACGGGCACCTTTCTCGGTGACCCGCACCCGCGTCAGGTAGTAGGCGGCGTTGGTCTTCTCACTGACCAGACGATCCGCCGAGACGTTGATCACCTCGCCCTCGATGACCGGAGTGGTCGCGCTGTTGAAGGCGCTGAAGCGAATGTCCGCGCGCTTGCCGATGGCCACGCGGTCGATGTCCACCGGCGGCACCTGGGCCTCGATCACCAGCTCGGACACCGAGGGCACGATGTCCAGCAGCGGCGTAGCCGGTCGCACCACGCCGCCCACGGTGTGCACCGTCATGCCGATCACCATGCCCGCGTCAGGCGCGCGAATGACGATGCGGCCCAGGCGGTCCTGCAGGGACGAGCTCTTCTCCTGCAAGTCGTAGATGCGCGTCTGCACCTCGGCCAGTTGCTTGGCGACCTCGGCGCTGAAGTCCTTGTCGATCTGCAGGATCTGCAGCTGCGTTTCGTTGATCTGCAGGCGCGTGCGGTTGATGGTGGAGCGGTGATCGGCGACTTCCGCACGGATCATCTCCAGCTTGCGCTGCTGCTCGAGCAGGCGCTGCTTGTCGACGTAACCCTGCTTGAGCAGGTCGGACAGCTCGCCGATCTCGCCGCTGTAGGAATTCGCCAGCTGGGCCTTGGCGCCGATCATCGATTGCAGCCCGTCGATCTGCTGGTTCAGCTGGCCGATGCGCTCGCGCAGCACGGAAATCTGGCCCTGCCGCGAGCCCTGGCGGGCGTTGAATACCTGCGTCTCGCTCTGCCGCGCCTCTACACCGCGGGGGCTGGCCAGATCGCCAACTCCGTCGAAATCGATCGCGGTCTGCGCATCGCGTTCGGCCTTCAGCCGCGCCTCCATGGCCTCGGCGGCGATCAGCTGGCTGCGCGTCATGTCGAACTCGAAACGCAGCTGCGCGTCGTCGAGCACGATCAGCGGGGCATCGCGTTTGACGATGTCACCGTCGTGCACCAGCACCTCCTTGACGATGCCGCCTTCAGGGTGCTGCACCGTCTTGCGGTAAGCCTGCACGGTCACCACCCCCGGCGCGTAGACCGCGCCGTCCAGCGGTGCGAATGCTGCCCAGGTGCCGAACAGCCCGAATGTCACCGCGACGATGGCCAGCCCCACGCGGCGGACCTTGAGGTCCGACACAGGCAGGTCGGCAAAGCTCTCAATGGGGTGACTGGGCATCGGCGTCATCCTTGTGGGTATCCACCGGAGCGATGCTCGCGCCCGCCGGTATGGGCCGTTGCTGCACCTGTGGCTGCTGCCTGGCGGTGAGTTCAGCCAGCACCTGATCGCGGGGGCCGTAGAGCGTGACGGTGCCGTCGTTCATCAGCATCAACCGGTCCAGCTGGGAAACGAGGTTGGTGCGATGGGTGATGACGAACACGGTCGCGCCGCTCAGTTTGAGCTGGTGGATGGCGGCCGCCAGGGCGCGATCACCGACGTCGTCGAGATTGGAGTTGGGTTCGTCGAGCACGATCAGCCGCGGGCTGCCATACAGCGCGCGGGCCAGACCGATGCGCTGGCGCTGTCCGCCCGAGAGCATCAGCCCTTCGCTGCCGATGACGGTGTCGTAGCCATCGGGCAGCAGCAGGATCATCTCGTGGACGCCGGCGATCTTCGCCGCCTGGATGACCTTCTCCGAATCCAGCTCGGTGAAGCGGGCGATGTTCTCGCCCACGGTACCCTCGAACAGCTCGATGTCCTGGGGCAGGTAGCCGATGTGCGGGCCGAGGTCGTGCTTGTTCCAGGTACTGATGTCCGCGCCGTCCAGGCGGACGACGCCATGCAGCGGCGGCCAGACGCCCATCAGCGCCCGCACCAGGGTCGACTTCCCCGCCGCACTCGGGCCGATGATGCCCACCACGCAACCGGCGGGCACGCTGAAGCTGATGTTCTTGATGATCGGCGTCATCGAGCCGGGCGCCGCGACGACCAGATTCTCCACCTGGATATGTCCTTGCGGTGCCGGCAGCGGCATGCGCTCGGGTTGCGCCTGCAGTTTTTCGAGGATGTCGTTGAGCCGGTTGTACTGCGAGCGGGCCGAGATGAAGCCCTTCCAGCTGCCGATGATCAGGTCCAGCGGCGCCAGCGCCCGGCCGAGCAGAACGGCACCGGCGAACACCATGCCCGGTCCCACCTGGTGATCCACGGCCAGGTAGGCGCCCAGCCCCAGCACCAGCGACTGCACCAGCAGGCGGAAGGTGCGGGAAATGGTGCTGATGATCGCGCCCTTGTCGCTGGCCAGGGACTGCAGCAACAGCACGCCGCGCTGCCGCGCGCCCCAGCGGTCCATCAGGGTTTCCAGCATGCCCATGGACTCGATGACTTCGGCGTTGCGCAGGTTCTTGGTGGTGTGCAGCGTCGCCGCGATGTGCTCCTTGTTGGCCTGCGCCAGGGCTGGCGCGGTGAGCTTCTCATTGATGATGGCGAGCACCAGCAGCAACACCGCGCTGCCCACCGCCACCCAGCCCAGCCAGGGGTGGAAGAGAAACATCACGGCGATGTAGATGGGCAGCCAGGGGGCATCGAAGAAGGCGAACAGACCACTGCCGGCAAGGAACTGGCGCAGGCCGGTCAGGTCGTTGAGTGGCTGCGCTGAGGTGTCCATCCCGCCGCTATGCAGCGCACGCTTGAAGCTGGCCTTGTAGACCTGGCGGCTGAGCAGCACATCGAGCCTGGTGCTGACCCGCACCAGAATGCGCGAACGGACCCATTCCAGGGAGCCGAGGGTGATCACCAGCAAGGTCATGATCAGCGTCAGCATGGTCAGCGTGGTCAGGCTGCCACTGGTGATCACCCGTCCGTAGACCTGCAGCATGTAGAAGGTCGGGACGAGCATCAGCGCGTTGATGAACAGGCTGAAGAATCCCACGAACAGGAAACTCTCGCGGCAGGCCTGCAGCGCGCTTCGAAGGCTTTCTTCAGGAGTACTTCGCATGGAAACCTCTGCTCGAGAGGCCAACCTGAGTGGAGCTTAGATCAGGCCAATTGCCGCTGTGCGGCCAATGGCCATGCCACCTGCGGCACGGAGCGAAGTCCGTGAAAAACTCGTGAAAAATCTGCGCACCCAGCGCGTTCGAGCGATCCGTGGCAGCTCATTCGAACCGCTCTACGGCGGCCCCTGGCACCAAATGAGACTGGTTCCGCCGAAACCCTGAAAAATCCGATCACCGGCTTGAGCAAACAAAAAAAGGCCCGCGGTGAGGCGGGCTTTCTGCGTAGCGGTAGTTTGTCCGGATCAGCGCTCGGAAGCCTCGGCCTGAGCGTCCTCCTTGCCCGGGAACAGCAGGCTGGCAAGTATGCCCAGCGCCAGGACCACCAGCACCACGATCAGGCTGGTATTGGCATCGATGCTGATGCCGTGGTGGAACAGATGGTCAGTGGCATTCAGGCCCAGCTTGGCGGCGATGAAGAACAGCAGAACCACCACGGCCTTCTCCAGGTGCACCAGGTAGCGCTTGAGCGCTTCCAGCACGAAGTACAGCGTGCGCAGGCCGAGGATGGCGAACAGCATGGCCGAGTAGACGATCAGCGGCTCGCGGCTGACGGCGATCACCGCCGGTACCGAGTCGAAGGCGAACAGCACGTCCGACACCTCGACTACCACCAGGCAGAGGAACATCGGCGTGGCGAACAGCGCGCCCTTGGCGGCCAAGCTGATGCCCTTGTTCTCCGGCTTTAGCACTTCGCTTTCGAGCTGCTTGCGCCCCACGAAGAAGCGGCCACCCAGCAGCTTCGGCCAGACCGGGAACAACTTGCTGGCGAAGCGGTAGGCCAGGTGCTGGGAATAGTCCTCCTCCTCGTCCTCATCGTTGCCGCCCTTGAGCATCATCACGCCGGTCCAGGCGACGATGACGGCGAACAGGACTTCCACCCAGGGGCCGAAGGCCAGCAGACCGGTGCCGATGGCCACGAAGATGGCGCGGAACACGATGGCGCCGATGATGCCCCAGTACAGCACCCGGTGGCGCAGACCGTCCGGCATCTTGAACCAGGCGAAGATGGCGATGAACACGAACAGGTTGTCGACGCTCAGCACCTTCTCCAGCGCGTAACCGGTGAGGAACAGGCTGGCCACCTGGGCCCCGTGCTGGATATAGAGGAAGCCGGCGAAGCCCAGGGAAATCGCGACCCAGAAGATCGACCAGCCCACGGCTCCAGCCAGGGAGATGGGCTTGTTGTCGCGGTGGGTCGCCATGTCCAGCAGGAGGGCAACCAGGGCCAGCCCGATGAAAACCGCCATTGTCAGTGGGGGAAAACCTATATGTGTCTGTTCCACGATTGCAGCTCTCGAAAAAGGAATGTCGATCGGATCAGGCGGCCGAGCGCGTCGGGCCGGATGTGCGCCGCCAGCGGGGATGGAAGGCCCGCCAATGCGGGTCCTGGGCGGCTCGCAGCAGGGCGTGGTCACCCTGGGTATCGCCCCAGGCGCGTAGCCGGTAATCCGTGAGGGGGCCGTACTTTGCCTGCAGGCGCAGCACCTTGTTCTCGGCCCGGCAGTTGCCGCCAACGATGCGGCCGGTGAGGCGGCCATCGACGACTTCCAGCTCAGTGCCGATCAGCCGGACGCCCAGGCGCTCGGCGAAGGGCCCCAGCACCAGTGCCGGTGACGCCGAGCAAAGGGTCACTTGCGCCCCTGACTCAAGCTCGGTGGCCACACCGCGCAACCCTTCCGGACGCAGCAGATAGCCCCAGATGAAGCGGCAGTACGCTTGCGCGCGATCCGACAGCCATTTCGCCTCGATGCCCCGCAGGAACACCGCAATCAGGCGGGCCTTGAGTTCATCGCGACTGACTCGCCGAACAAGGAATGCCAGGCTTGGCAGCAACAGGGCGGGCAGGCGCCGCAGGCATCCGAGCGTGCCGAAAGCGAACCAGAGGAACGGCAGAAAGCTGTCATGGCGGGTCAGCGTGCCGTCGAAATCGAAAACCGACAGGACACTGCCCGCGCTCGGCGGACACTCGCGGCGGCCTGATTCCAGGCGATTCAGCAACTCCACCATTCGCTCAGCAACCTCACCAGGGCGACCAGGAATTCCCGCTCATATCGCCGCCAGGCGGCACGAACGGGGCCCGCTCCATCGCGGGGCGATCGAGCGCAGGCATTCTCGGGCGCCCCTCCGGGCCGACAAACGGGATTTCCCTCAGGGGTGCGTCGGAATCTTCTTTAATGCAGGCGCGCGATGGGTTTCGCGCGGATAAGGCGCAGCCGGTTCGAGGCTCAACAGCGAGTATCGCGAAGGGAGCGTGCCGGACGGACGCCGGGGAGTGCGAGCTGGAGCGTCCCGATCATGGCGGCGGGACGCTTTTTCAGCGCACAAACGAAAACGCCGCCCTGATGGGCGGCGTTTCGATTCTGGAGCGGGAAACGAGACTCGAACTCGCGACCCCGACCTTGGCAAGGTCGTGCTCTACCAACTGAGCTATTCCCGCATCAACCTGCTGTAACCTTCAGCTTTCGCCGGAGGTTAACGAAAACGCCGTCCTGATGGACGGCGTTTCGATTTTGGAGCGGGAAACGAGACTCGAACTCGCGACCCCGACCTTGGCAAGGTCGTGCTCTACCAACTGAGCTATTCCCGCAGCAACTTGTTGCAACCTTCAGCTTTCGCCGAAGGGTAACGCCATTTCATCTTTCGGTCACCGCCGTGGCGATGATCGAGAATCTGGAGCGGGAAACGAGACTCGAACTCGCGACCCCGACCTTGGCAAGGTCGTGCTCTACCAACTGAGCTATTCCCGCAATGGCGTCCCCTAGGGGACTCGAACCCCTGTTACCGCCGTGAAAGGGCGGTGTCCTAGGCCACTAGACGAAGGGGACGCGGCCCGGAACTTAACATCTTTCCGACTTCGCCGTTCTGGCAGTTCTGCGTTTCGCGTCGAAGTGGCGCGCATTCTAGGGACGCTTTGTTAGGTCGTCAACCCTCCAGAGAAATATTTTTTAAATCAAAGACTTCTGAGTAAAAACTGAGCTGCCGCTATCAGCAGTATCACTAAGACATTACACTCGCGGAAAAACATCCGGAGCACTCCACGGTGTCGCCAATCGTCATTACGGTCCTGGTTCTCGTCGGTATCGCCCTGCTGGTCGCCATCGGCTACATCAATCACCTGGTGGAAAACCGCAAGCTGGAGCAGGCGCGCCTGAAGGCTGATCTGTCCGACCGCTGCCGGCGCTGCGCCGATGTTTCCGAGTCCCTGCCCGGCCAGTTCATGTCGCCGGCATTGAAGCTGCTGCTCAGCGGCTTCGAGCTGAACCTCAGCGAACGCCTGCTGGCCGTGGATAAACAGAACGCCGCGCTGAAACAGCGCATGGACGAGCTGCGCGGCCTGGTCGCCAAGGGCGAAGCCATCCCGGTGAAGAACGCGCCGCAGCCGATCCTCACCGAGGCCAAGGCCAAGGACGTGCGCTTCCTCTTCGAAGCACTGCATGCCCAGCTCACCCGTTGCGCCCAGGACAACATGCTGCCGCGCGCCGAGGCACAGAAGTGGGTGAAGGAAATCCGCCACCTGCTCACCCTCCTCCATATAGAGTTCTTCGGTAACCTCGGCCAGCAGGCGCTGCAGCAGGGCCAACCGCGCCAGGCACGCCTGGCCTTCGAGCGCGGCGCGCAGTACCTGCAGAAGCAGCCGGAGATCGGCCGCTACCAGGCGCAGCTCAAGCAGATGGAAGCCCAGCTGGCCCACGCCAACGCCCTGGTGCTGGAAACCTCCCAGCCCGCCCCGGATGAACCGAGCGAGCTGGGCGACGGCCTCAAGGCGCTGGACGAAGACGATATCTGGAAGAAGAAGAACCTTTACGACTGATCCATCGTCGAATCAGAACCCCGGCAACCTTCGCCCCAGGAGCCTTGCATGAGCCTCGTCGTCTTCGGCGCCCCGCTGTCCCCCTTCGTCCGCAAAGTCCGCCTGTTCGCCGCCGAAAAAGGCTTCGACTACCAGTTGGAGAACGTCAACCCGTTCAACCAGCCGGACTGGTACCGCGAACTGAACCCGCTGCGCCGCGTGCCGGCGATCCGCGACGGTGACTTCACCCTCGCCGACTCCAGCGTCATCTGCCACTACCTGGAAGACCGCGACCCGCAGCGCACCCCGCTGTGCGGCACAAGCGCCGAATCCCGCGCGCGGATCAACTGGCTGGAAAAATACGCCGACTACGAGCTGGCCCCGCTGACCACCTTCACCGTGTTCCGCAACCGTCTGCTCAAGCCGCTGATGGGCAAGGTCTGCGATGAAGTGGCGGTGAAAGGCGCCATGCAGGAGAAGCTCCCGGAGCACTTCGATTACCTGGAGAAGTGCCTGGGCGAACAGCAGTGGTTCGTCGATGACCGCTTCAGCCTCGCCGACATCGCTATCGCCTGCCAGCTGGTGAACCTGCGTCACGGCGAGGAAGAGCTGGACGCCCAGCACTGGCCAAAGCTGGCCGCGCACTTCGAGCGCACCCTGGCCCGCCCTGCCCTGGCCGAGATCGTCCAGGGCGAGCTGCAGATCATCGCCAAGATCATGGCCAAGCGCTGAAGCGGCGCCGGCCATGAAAAAGCCCCGCCTAGGCGGGGCTTTTTGTTATCGGCGAACCATCAGCAGTCAGAAAGGCGCAGGAAAATCTCCACCAGGCGCTCGATACCGGCCTGATCTTCTGCACTGAAACGGCCGACCGACGGGCTGTCCAGGTCCAGCACGCCGATAAGGCGACCGTCCTTCACCAGCGGCACCACGAGCTCGCTGTTGGAGGCGCTGTCGCAGGCGATGTGGCCGGGGAAGGCATGCACGTCTTCCACACGCTGGGTTTCACGGGTACGTGCCGCAGCGCCGCACACACCCTTGCTGAACGGAATGCGCACGCAGGCGACCTTGCCCTGGAACGGGCCAAGCACCAGCTCTTCGTTGCGGTTCAGGTAGAAGCCGGCCCAGTTCAGGTCCGGCAACTCATTGAACAGGAACGCGGAAAACTGCGAGGCGTTGGCAATGAAGTCGCGCTCATCGGCGAACAGCGACTCCGCCTGGGCGGCCAGCAGCGCGTAGCCGCCAAGGCCGGCGCCGGCCTGTTGCAGATCGATCATGGGGTGTCTCCTTCCAGCAATTGTCGGCCCACCCAGTAGCGGGCGAATTGATAGGCACAGCGGCCATTACGGTTGCCGCGTCCGAGCGCCCAGCGGATGGCTTCCTTCTCCAGTTCCTCGTCCCAGGCCCAGGCGGCGAGCCCGGACTTCTGCGCGAGCACCTCGATCCAGTGGCGCACCACACTGAGGAAGTGCTCCTGGGTGAAGGGATAGAAGGACAACCACAGGCCGAAGCGGTCGGACAGGGCGATCTTGTCTTCGACGGCTTCGTTGGGGTGCAACTCGCCGTCGACCATCTTCCAGTTCTCGTTGTCGCTCTGTTTTTCCGATACCAGATGGCGCCGGTTCGAAGTGGCGTAGAGCAGCACGTTGTCCGGGGCCTGCTCCAGCGAGCCGTCGAGTACGCTCTTGAGGACACGGAAATCGCCCTCGCCCGCATCGAACGACAGGTCGTCGCAGAACAGCACGAAGCGCTGCGGCAGCCCCTGGATCAGCTCGACCACGCGCGGCAGGTCGGCCAGGTGGTCGCGCTCGATCTCGATCAGGCGCAGCCCCTCGCCGGCCAGTTCCGCCAGCAACGCGCGCACCAGCGAGGATTTGCCGGTGCCGCGTGCGCCCCACAGCAACGCGTGGTTGGCCGGCTGGCCGGCCACGAATTGCCGCGTGTTGCGCGCCAGTTGCTCGCGCTGCCGGTCGACACCCAGAAGGTCGGCCAGGCGCAGGTCGAGGCTGACCTTCAGCGGCTGCAGGTAGCCGCTGCGGCCGTCACGGTGCCAGCGCGCCGCCAGGCTGTGCTGCCAATCCACTGTTTCGCGGACCGCGGGCAGCAACGGTTCCAGGCGCGCCATCAGCGTTTCGGCGCGGGCGAGAAAATCGTTCAGACGGGAATCCACGTGAGTCTCCAGGCTCTACAGGGGAAAATCTCCGGGCGCATGCTCGGGAATTTCTTCGCTTTCGGGCTATCCCGACAGACGGTTCCGATGGGCTATGCTACGCCGCAGGAAAGCTTCTGCGAGGCGACGCTCCGCAACCATGGATATTGCGCTCACACATCGCCTCTCGTTCAAGCAGGCCAGCCTGACGGTGCTGGTGGCGTTCATCCTGGGCACCTTGCTCAGCCTTATCCAGGTAGGCGTCGATTATGCCAGCCAGGACGCCTCCATCAACCGCGAAGTGCGCGCCCTGCTGGACGTCAGCCACAACCCCGCCGCGCGCATTGCCTATAACATCGACGCCGAGCTGGCCCAGGAACTGGTCGTGGGCCTGCTGCGTTCGCCCGCGGTGATCCGCGCCGAGATCATCGACAACGCCAACGTGCCCCTGGCCAGCGCCGACCGGCCGCCGGCCCAAAGCCACCTGCGCGGCCTCAGCGACTTCCTCTTCGGCGAGCAGCGCTCCTACGAGGAACCGCTGTTCGTCGAGCACGCCCCGGCAGAATCCCTCGGCGTGCTGCGCCTGGAGATCGACACCTTCGTCTTCGGCAACGACTTCCTGCGCCGCGCCGGGATGACCTTCCTCTCCGGCTTCGTGCGCAGCCTGATGCTCTCGCTGATCCTGCTGGTGCTCTTCTATGCGCTGCTGACCAAGCCGCTGGTGAGCCTGATCGACGCCCTCTCCCGCCACGACCCGCGCTCACCCTCGCGCCTGCGTCTGCCTTGCCCGCGCGGGCACGAGCGCGACGAGATCGGCGTGCTGGTGGAAGTCACCAACCGCCAGCTCAATCGCATCTCGGTGGAGATGGAACAGCGCCGCGAAGCCGAAGACCGCCTGACCCAGTACCTGGAAGAACTGGAAAGCATCGTCGCCGCGCGTACCGCTGAACTGAAGGCGGCCAACGCACGCCTGACGCTGTCCAACCAGGAACTGGAACAGGCGCGGCAGACCGCCCTGGCCATGGCCCAGGCGCGCGGCAACTTCCTGGCCAACATGAGCCACGAGATCCGCACCCCTCTCAACGGCCTGCTGGGCATGCTCGGCCTGGCGCTGGACGGGCCGCTGACCGCCGAACAGCACCAGCAGCTGTCCATTGCCCACGACTCGGGCAAGGTGCTGGTGGAGCTGCTCAACGACGTGCTCGACCTCTCCAAGTTCGAGGCCGGCCAACTGCAGCTGGAGCAGATTCCCTTCGATCTCGGCACCCTGGTGGAAGACACCGCCAGCCTGCTGTCGCAGAACGCCGGCCCTGCCGTGGAGCTCACCTGCCTGATCAGCCCGCAACTGCCGGCACAGCACTCCGGCGACCCGACGCGGGTGCGCCAGGTGGTCAGCAACCTGCTGTCCAACGCCCTCAAGTTCACCCGCTTCGGCCGCGTCGACGTGCGCGTCGAGCCGCTGGGAGCCGAATCCCTGCAGCAAGGCGTCCGCATCAGCGTGCGCGACACCGGCATCGGCGTGGCGCCCGAGGCCTTGCAGAAGATCTTCCAGCCCTTCACCCAGGCTGACGCCGGCATCGCCCGCCAGTACGGCGGCACCGGGCTGGGCCTGGCGCTGACACGCAAGCTCTGCGAGGCAATGAAGGGCGAGCTTAGCGTCACTTCCGAGCCGGGCCTGGGCAGCGAATTCATCGTCACCCTGCCCCTGCAGACTTTGGAGCCGGCGCAACCGCTGGCGAAGCTTAGCGGCAAGCTCATCGTGCAATGTGCCGCCAGCAGCGGGCTCGCCGCGCTGCTGCAGAACTGGCTGGCGGAATGGGGCGTGGACTACCAGCGCCTGGACATTGACGAAAGCCTCGCCGGCGTGGAGCTGGACGCACTGCTCTCGGACTGTCCGGACTGCCTGGTCGTGCTGCGCCAGAACGTCACCAAGCCGGTGCTGTTGGTCACGGCCTACGGCAACTTCCTCGAACCCGAACTGGCACAGCGCCTCGCCCCGCTGCGGCAGTTGGCGCGACCAATGTCACGCGCGGTGCTCTATCAGGCGCTGAAACAGGCCTTCGAGCACCAGCCGCCACCCTCATCGAAGGCGACTGGCGCCACCTCACAGGAGCAGTTCTCCGCCCGCGTGCTGCTGGTGGAAGACAACCCCGTCAACCAGTTGGTCGCACGCGGCCTGCTGCAGAAGCTGGGCTGCCAGGTGGGCATCGCGATCAACGGCGAGGAGGCGCTGAAGCAGCTCGAGGGTGCCGAGTTCGACCTGGTGCTGATGGATTGCAACATGCCGGTGATGGACGGCTACCAGGCCACCCGCGAAATCCGCGAGAGTGGCCGCTGGCCGGACTTGCCGGTAGTTGCCCTGACCGCCAACGCCCTGCCGGAGGAGCGCGAACGCTGCCGCGCTGCCGGCATGGACGACTACCTGGCCAAGCCCTTCCACCGCGACGAGCTGGCGGCCATTCTCGAACGCTGGGCCGGGCCACAGCCGCGCGGCTGAGTCAGGCGTCCAGCTTCGACAACTGCAGCAGCAGGCTGTCCAGCTGCTCGCGCAGGCCGTCGGTGACGCTCAGGTCGATGCCGCTGCGGCAGAGCAACTCCTCTCGCAGCGGCAGCACCTTCTCGCGTAATGCCACCCCTTCTGCCGTCAGCCCCAGGTGCACTTCGCGCTCGTCATGCTGCGCACGGCGGCGCAGCACCAGGCCCAACTGCTCGAGGCGCTTCAGCAGCGGCGTGAGGGTGCCGGAGTCGAGCGTCAGGCGCTCGCCGAGCGCCTTTACCGACGGCTGCTGCGGGGGTTCGGCCTGCCACTCCCAGAGCACCAGCATGGCCAGGTACTGCGGATAGGTCAGGCCGAGCGCCTCGAGCATCGGCCGGTAGCCACGGATCACCGCGCGGGACACGGCGTACAGTCGGAAGCACAGCTGGTTGTCCAGCTGCAGTTCGGCCGGCAGGGATACAGCGTCTTTCATCACAGCAGCGCTTCGATCTCGGCGGACAGTTGCTCGGGCTTGGTGGTCGGGGCGAAACGCTTGACCAACTGGCCGTCCTGGCCGATCAGGAACTTGGTGAAGTTCCACTTGATGCCCTGGCTACCCAGCAGGCCGGGAGCGCGCTTCTTCAGTTGTACATAGAGCGGGTGGGCCTCGGCGCCGTTGACGTCGATCTTCTTGAACAGCGGGAAGCTCACGCCGAAGTTCAGCTCGCAGAACTGGGTGATCTCCCCTTCGTTGCCCGGCTCCTGCTTGCCGAACTGGTTGCAGGGGAAGCCGAGCACTACCAGGCCCTTGTCCTTGTACTGCTTCCAGAGCTTTTCCAGCCCCTTGTACTGCGGGGTGAAGCCGCACTGGCTGGCGGTGTTCACCACCAGCAGGGCCTTGCCGCCGAAGTCGGCGAGGGTCTTCTGTTCGCCCTTGATGGTGGTCACGGGAATGTTCAGCAATGCATCGCTCATCGGGCCTGGCTCCGGGGGAAAGTGGGAACCCCAAGAATAGTGTTCAATTAAATTGCGCGCAATTCAATTGATCACGAATCACCCAATGAAATAGCGAGGAATCATGCTTCCTACAGGCGAACGCCCAAAAGAAAAGGCCCGCTCGGTGGCGGGCCTTGGGGTCATTCCTTGGGCACCAGCTTCAAGGATGCCGAGTTGATGCAGTAGCGCAGCCCGGTCGGCCGCGGTCCATCAGGGAAGACATGGCCCAGGTGCGCATCGCACTTGCCGCAGCGCACTTCGATGCGGTGCATGCCGTGGCTGAAGTCTTCCAGTTCCTTGACCACCTCGCCGTTCACCGGCTGGAAGTAGCTCGGCCAGCCGCTGCCCGAATCATATTTGGCGTCGGAGTCGAACAGCGCGGTGCCGCAGCACACGCAGTGGTAGATACCGGGCGTCTTGGTGTCGTGGTACTCACCGGTGAAGGCGCGTTCGGTGCCGCCCAGGCGGCAGACATGGAACTGCTCGTCGGTGAGTTCGTCACGCCAGGAATCCAGGGGCTTTTCCAGCTTTTCCATCGATCTGCCTCCATTAATGGAAAAAATGCCCGATGCCTCCTTTTCCGGGAATCGGGCCGCACGTATGATGCGCGTGGTTAACGTCAGGTTCAGAATCTGCCGCACAGAGACATTCTCGCGATATAAAAGCCTTAAAAACTCTAATTTTTCGAGAATTCCACTGTTTTCCTATCGATTTTCAGGGTCGATACCAGGGAAAAGCACTTCCGAACCGATCATTTGACGCCAGTCTGTCACCCGCGTTACAGCCTGCCAAGTCGCCGGCCGCGGACTATTTCGGAATCCCAGATCATGCAGGTCACCAAATCGAACAAGCTCGCCAACGTCTGCTACGACATTCGCGGGCCCGTGCTCAAGCACGCCAAACGCCTGGAAGAGGAAGGCCACCGCATCCTCAAGCTGAACATCGGCAACCCGGCGCCGTTCGGTTTCGAGGCGCCGGACGAAATCCTCCAGGACGTCATCCGCAACCTGCCCACCGCCCAGGGCTACAGCGACTCCAAGGGCCTGTTCAGCGCGCGCAAGGCGGTGATGCAGTACTACCAGCAGAAGCAGGTGGAAGGCGTCGGCATCGAGGACATCTACCTGGGCAACGGTGTGTCCGAGCTGATCGTCATGGCCCTGCAGGCGCTGCTCAACAACGGTGACGAGGTGCTGATCCCGGCGCCCGACTACCCGCTGTGGACCGCCTCCGTCGCCCTCTCCGGCGGCAAGCCGGTGCACTACCTGTGCGACGAGCAGGCCGGCTGGTTCCCCGACGTCGCCGACATGAAGGCGAAGATCACCAGCAACACCAAGGCCCTGGTGCTGATCAACCCGAACAACCCCACCGGCGCGGTCTACTCCAGGGAAGTGCTGCTGGACATCGTCGAACTGGCGCGCCAGCACAACCTGGTGATCTTCTCCGACGAGATCTACGACAAGATCCTCTACGACGAGGCCCAGCACATCTCCACCGCCTCCCTGGCACCGGACGTGCTCTGCCTGACCTTCAACGGCCTGTCCAAGTCCTACCGCGTGGCCGGCTTCCGCTCCGGCTGGATCGCCATTTCCGGCCCGAAACACAAGGCGCAGAGCTACATCGAAGGCCTGGATATCCTGGCCAACATGCGCCTGTGCGCCAACGTGCCGAGCCAGCACGCCATCCAGACCGCCCTGGGCGGCTACCAGAGCATCAACGACCTGGTGCTGCCGGGTGGGCGCCTGCTGGAACAGCGCAACCGCGCCTGGGAACTGCTCAACGACATTCCCGGCGTCAGCTGCGTGAAGCCCATGGGCGCGCTCTATGCCTTCCCGCGCATCGACCCGAAGGTCTGCCCGATCCACAACGACGAGAAATTCGTCCTCGACCTGCTGCTTTCCGAGAAGTTGCTCATCGTTCAAGGCACCGCTTTCAACTGGCCCTGGCCGGATCACTTCAGGGTGGTTACCCTGCCGCGTGTCGATGACCTGGAACAGGCCATCGGACGCATCGGCAACTTCCTGAAAACCTATCGCCAATAACTCATCGCCAGTGAAGCCCAGCGCATAAATGGACCTGCAGATCGACGACTTCTACAAGGATGCCGCTTCCGGCCTGCTGACCCTCTACCAGGCCTTCCCGCGCAAGATCGCCCTCTATGTCGAGGACCTGATCGGCCGGGAAGAGCCCGACGAGTTCGGCCTGCCCAGCACCCGCCACCAGAGTTGCCTGGGTGCGCTGCTGTGGCTGGCCGATGAAGGCTATCTGCGCTTCGAAGCCACCATTCGTTACGAGGCTCTAGACCAGGCAGTGCTCAGCGAAAAGGCCTTCATGCGCCTGACCCGCATCGTCCCCCACGCCGTGCGCGACGGCGAGGAACTGCCGCCCAGCGTGCGCCGCGACCAGGCCACGCTAGCCAACCAGTTGCGCGAAGCACTGGCCGCCCGGCACGGAGAACGCATCGCGCGGCTGACCCGACTACTCTTCGAGAGCGACCCGGGGCGCCCGTAATACGGGCAGGCGACACAAGTTGAAATAGTCCCCGAGTTGAATCGCCTGGGGGCCAACCGTATATACCCCGCATACTATTCAGCGATCCCGTGCCTGCCTGTGCCCGGCGATCCGGAAAGCCGCGCCCCACTGCGGTTTTCGCCAATGTCACCGTGAGGAGAAGCTTTACGCCATGATGCGCATCCTGTTGTTCCTGGCCACCAACCTGGCTGTTCTGGTGATCGCCAGCATCACCCTGAAACTGCTCGGCGTGGACCGTTTCACCGGCCAGAATTACGGTAGCCTTCTGATTTTCTGCGCCGTCTTCGGCTTCGCCGGCTCCCTGGTTTCGCTGTTCATCTCCAAGTGGATGGCGAAGATGAGCACCGGCACCGAGATCATCAGCCAGCCGCGCACCCGCCACGAACAGTGGCTGCTGCAGACCGTGGAAGAACTGTCCCGCGAGGCCGGCATCAAGATGCCGGAAGTCGGCATCTTCCCCGCCTACGAGGCCAACGCCTTCGCCACCGGCTGGAACCGTAACGACGCACTGGTCGCGGTCAGCCAGGGCCTGCTCGAGCGCTTCTCCCCCGAAGAAGTGAAAGCCGTGCTGGCCCACGAGATCGGCCACGTGGCCAACGGCGACATGGTCACCCTGGCGTTGATCCAGGGTGTGGTGAACACCTTCGTGATGTTCTTCGCACGCATCTTCGGCAACTTCGTCGACAAGGCGATCCTGAAGAACGAAGACGGCCCGGGCATCGGCTACTTCGTCGCGACCATCTTCGCCGAGCTGGTCCTGGGCATCCTCGCCAGCATCATCGTCATGTGGTTCTCGCGCAAACGCGAATACCGCGCGGACGAGGCCGGCGCCCGCCTGGCCAGCACCGGCGCGATGATCGCCGCCCTGCAACGCCTGCGCGCCGAACAGGGTGTGCCGGTGCAGATGCCCGACACGCTGCAGGCCTTCGGCATCAACGGCAACCTCAAGCACGGCCTCGCCGGCCTGTTCATGAGCCACCCGCCGCTGGAAGACCGCATCGAAGCCCTGCGCGCCGCTGGCCGCTGAGTTTCGGAGCGATAAAAAAGGCGACCCTAGGGTCGCCTTTTTCATGTCGTCGATTCAGCCACGACGCAGCGCGAACACCACTTCGTCCAGGTGGCTGACGCCGCGCTTGAGGAACTTCGGGTTTTCCGCCAGCACGTCCAGGCGTTCCACCTCCTCCACTTCCCAGCCCTCAACGAAGAGCCCGCGCACTTCATCTGCCAGCACGGCGAACGGCGGGCCGTCCATCTCGGTCTGGGGGTACTCCAGGCTGACCACCAGCCCGCGCGCCTGTTGCGGCAGGATGCGCTGCAGGTGCGCCGCATAATCGGCACGCAGATCCGGCGGCAGAGCGATCAACGCCGCGCGGTCGTAAAGGGCGCTGCAGCCGGCCACCTGCTCGGCCGTGACGTCGAAGAAGTCACCCTGGAGAATCTCCAGGCGCTCGTAGCTGTAACGGCGTAGCGCGCCTTCCCCGGTGATCTGCGGCGTGACGCCCAACTCGGCGAAGAAGTCGACGGCAGCCCGCTCAGCCAACTCGACACCCAGCACGCGGTAACCCCATTGCGCCAGCCAGAGCATGTCCAGGCTCTTGCCACACAGCGGCACCAGTACCTGCGACTCCTCGGGCAACTCCAGGTTCGGCCAGTGCCGTTGCAGACCGGGGTTCACCGATTGCTGGTGGAAGCCGATTTCATTGCGCGCCCAGCGCGACTGCCAGAATTCATGCTGCATAGGTCACCTGTTCAAACACTGCGCATCGAGCGCGGCAGCAGCCAGCGCCACCAGGCGCCGCGCCGCTCGCGCTGTCTCTCCCCGGCTTCGAGGATCTTCAGCCGCACCTGGCCACCACGGACCCGCTGCACACATATCTCAGTGCCGTCCTCCAGGCGGAGGCAGTCGCCGATCTCGAGCTCCAGGACTTGCTCAACTTGCTGCATAGCCGAATTCGCCATTCGCTTCGGAAATTTCCGCAAACTCTAACGCATCGTCCGACTGACATCCTGCCAAAGCGCTCTGTGGCGATTCCCCCCCTGACTCTGCAACCGAGTTGGCACTTCCACAGCGATGCATTTCAAGGGAATGAGCACGAGCAGAACAATCGGACATACCGATCATTACTGTCAAAAACCTATACTGGATTTCGATCTTTACCCGCGTGAACATAGAGCCATTCAAGTAGCGAGGTTCGCCATGCTCCCTGCCCTGTTCATCTCCCACGGCTCCCCCATGCTGGCCCTGGACCCCGGCGCCAGCGATGCGCCCCTGAAGCGCCTGGCCCGCGAGCTGCCACGCCCGAAAGCCATCCTGGTGGTCTCCGCCCACTGGGAAACCCCCGACCTGCGCGTGACCGCATCCGCCAGGCCGGACACCTGGCACGACTTCTACGGCTTCCCGCCCGAGCTCTATGCCGTGCAGTACCCGGCCGCCGGCTCGCCGGAGTTGGCCCAGCGCGTCGTCGAGTTGCTGGCCGAGGACGGCCTGCCGGCCACCCTCGATGCCGAGCGCCCGCTGGACCACGGCACCTGGGTGCCGCTGAGCCTGATGTACCCGGCCGCCGATATCCCCGTCGTCCAGCTTTCCCTGCCCAGCCGTCTCGGCGCAACCATGCAGCACCGCATCGGCGCAGCCCTGCGTGCGCTGCGCGAGGAAGGCATCCTGCTGATCGGTTCGGGCAGCATCACCCACAATCTGGGAGAACTGTACTGGCACGCCGGACCGGAAGTCATCACGCCCTGGGCCAAGGTCTTCCGCGACTGGATGGTGCAGCACCTGGAAGCCGATGACGAAGCCGCCCTGTTCGACTACCGCCAGCAGGCGCCGCACGCAGCGCGCAACCACCCGCGCGACGAGCACCTGTTGCCGCTGTACTTCGCCCGTGGCGCCGGCGGCTCGGCGATGACGGTGGAGCACGCCGGCTTCACCCTCGGCGCGCTGGGAATGGATATCTATCGCTTCGGCTGAAGCAGCCACCCCTGCCGGGAAAGCCATCCAGGACCGGAAACGAAAAAGCCCCGCCAATGGCGGGGCTTTTTCATGCGCGGGGACTGACGAATCAGTCTTCGCGATAACGACGCAGACGCAGGGCCTTGCCAGCGACGCGGGTGTCCTTGAGCTTGGTCAGCAGACGGTCGAGGTTCTCTTCCGGCAGCTCGATCAGGCTGAAGGTCTCGCGGATCTGGATGCGGCCGATGGCCTCGCGGGACAGGCCGCCCTCGTTGAGGATGGCGCCCAGCAGGTTCTTCGCCTGCACGCCGTCACGGGCGCCCAGGGCAGTACGGCAACGGGCCTTGCCTTCCGACGGCGGAGCCATGGTGCGGGGTGCGCCACTGCGCTCCGGACGGTCGCCGCGCTCGGGGCGATCGCCACGCTCGCTGCGCTCGTAACGGTCGCTGCGCTCACGCGGGGCGGCCGGGGTCAGAGGCTGTTCGCGGCGGACCGATTCCAGGTCCAGCGCCTTGCCTTCGGTCAGCTTGGCCAGCAGTACGGCGGCCAGGGTGTCCATGTCGGTACCCAGGCGACGGCACAGCTCGTCACGCACGGCGCCACGGCTGGCAACGGCGTTGGCCAGCAACGGTTGCAGGCCGGTGGCCAGGCGGTTCAGACGGGCTTCGAGGACGGTTTCGGCGTCCGGCAGGCGAACTTCGCCAACCTTCTGCCCGGTCACGCGCTCGATCACCTGCAGCATGCGGCGCTCACGCGGAGTCACCAGCAGCAGGGCGCGGCCTTCACGACCGGCGCGGCCGGTACGGCCGATACGGTGTACGTAGGATTCCGGATCGTAGGGCATGTCCACGTTCAGTACGTGGGTGATGCGCGCCACGTCGAGGCCGCGGGCGGCGACGTCGGTGGCGATGACGATGTCCAGCGAGCCATCCTTCAGGGACTCGATCACGCGCTCACGCTGGGCCTGCGGCATGTCGCCGTTCAGCGCGGCGGCACGGTAACCCTGGCGCTCGAGCAGCTCGGCGATGTCCAGGGTGGCCTGCTTGGTGCGGACGAAACCGATCAGCGCGTCGAACTGCTCGACTTCCAGCAGACGCAGGATCGAGGCCGGCTTCTGGTCGGCGTGAACCATCAGGTGCGCCTGCTCGATGCGGGCGACAGTCTGAGTCTTGGCAGCGATGCGGACGTGCTTGGGTTCTTTCAGGTGGCGTTCGGCGATGCTGCGGATCGAGGCCGGCAGGGTCGCGGAGAACAGCACGCTCTGGCGGCTGGACGGCATGGCTTCGAAGATCACTTCGAGGTCGTCCATGAAGCCGAGCTTGAGCATCTCGTCCGCTTCGTCGAGCACCAGGCTCTTGACGGTGGACAGCAGGTTTTCGTCGCGACGCAGGTGGTCGCACAGACGGCCCGGAGTGGCGACCACGACCTGGGCGCCCTGGCGCAGGGCCTTCAGCTGCGGGCCCATGGGCGCGCCGCCGTAGACGGCAATCACGCCGACGCCCGGCATCTGCTTGGAATAGGTTTCGAAAGCGGTAGCAACCTGCAGGGCCAGCTCGCGGGTCGGAACCAGTACCAGCACCTGCGGAACGCGACGGCTCGGCTCGATCTGCGACAGCATCGGCAGCGCAAAGGCAGCGGTCTTGCCGGTACCGGTCTGGGCCTGGCCGATCATGTCGTGGCCTTCGAGGATCACCGGGATCGACTGGGCCTGGATCGGCGACGGCTCTTCATAACCGACAGCGGCAATGGCAGCGAGAACATTGGGGTGAAGACCGAGCGCGGCGAAGCCGGCGGTTTCCTGGGTCATGGGTTTTGCCTCTAAGTACATCCGCAAAGACCCAATAGCCGAGCTGCGCATGCCCTGTACGACAGTGAAGTCACCCAGGCAGCTGGAAGCGGGGATTTGCGAAATGAAGATTGGAAGAATGCGTCAAGGAAGTCCGCACTGCGGACACATAGCCCGAGTGTGAAACTGCGGGAGAATGCGGGATCCGAAACGAGGCCAGCGTTTGGCCGGCGCGTATCATACCGGAAAAACCTGACCAATGTGTTTCTTTTCGGAACATGCCCGGCGAACGGTCATTCCGTGGACAACCCCGTCCCTGCCGGCTATACCGTGCAAGCCACCCGACCGGAGCCCGCCAATGACCGCCAGCAGCGAACCGCGCATCACCGTCGAACGTCATGACCACGTCCTGCTCCTCGGCCTGAACCGGGTCGACAAGCGTAACGCCTTCGACCTGGAGATGCTCACCCAGTTGGTGCTGGCCTTCGGCGAATACGAGCGCGACGACGAGCTGCGCTGCGCCCTGGTGTTTGCCCACGGTGATCACTTCACCGCCGGCCTGGACCTGGCCAACATCGGCGAGACCTTCCGCACCGGCTGGACCATGCCCGAAGGCTCCGCCGATCCATGGGGCACCTTCGGCGGCCGGCGCCTGACCAAGCCGCTGCTGGTGGCCGCGCAGGGCTACTGCTTCACCCTGGGCATCGAACTGATGCTCGCCGCCGACATCAACCTGTGCGCCAGCAATGCGCGCTTCGCCCAGCTCGAAGTGCAGCGCGGCATCTTCCCCTTCGGCGGCGCCACCCTGCGCATGCACCAGGTGGCCGGCTGGGGCAATGCGATGCGCTGGCTGCTCACCGGTGATCCCTTCGATGCCCACGAGGCGTATCGCATCGGCCTGGTGCAGGAAGTCACCGCGCCGGAAGAACTGATGCCGCGTGCGCTCTGGCTCGCCCAGCGGGTTGCCGCCCAGGCGCCGCTGGGCATTCGCGCCACCCTGGCTTCCGCGCGCCGCAGCCTCGATGAAGGTGAGGAAGCGGCGGCGCGACTGTTGCCGGCGATGGCCAGCGAACTGCTGTCAACCGAGGATGCGCAGGAAGGTTTGAACGCCATGCTCGAGCGCCGCGAAGGCCGCTTCCAGGGCAAATGAACGCACAGGGAAAACGCCAAACGGAACCATCGTGCGAAAAGCGCTATATCCAAGGTATTAAAAACGCCTGGCAAGTCGCCATAATCCTTTAGTTTTTCCTTTAAATTCAAAGACCTGCCAAACACAAAACGGCTATATACAAGTTCCAATTTCGCGCCTGAAAACAAACCTCTAGAACTGACTCCAGAGCAGCGCAGCGACTCGCCGGGATACCGAACCGGGCAGCCAGCTGACTGACGTTCTCATGGAGGAATTCGCTATGTCAGGTCCGATTCGTGTTTTCGCACTTTCCCTTCTCGTCGTTGCCCTCTCGCTGCAAGGCTGCAGCAGCCACGGCGGCAGCAGTCACCACCGCGCTTCCGATAGCAGCAGCACCGACGATGGCTCCGGCTCCGGCGGCGATGGCAGCGGCGGTACTGGCGGTACCGGTGGGACTGATGGAACCGGCGGCACCGGCGGGACCGATGGAACTGGCGGTACCGGCGGGACGGGCGGCACCGACGGAACCGGTGGCACCGGCGGAACAGGCGGAACCGGAGGCACTGGCGGTACCGGAGGAACGGGCGGCGGCGACGGCACAGGCGGCGGCACCACCACTCCGCCAGCCAGTACCACCGGCAATATCCTGACCAATACCGGCGAAGCGGTTTCCAATGTCGGCGACACCGTGAGCACCGTCGGCGCCGTGGTGAAGACAGTCGACCTGCCGGTGCTGGGCAATGGCGTCACGCAGAATGCCGGCACCCTGGTCCAGGAAGTCGGCGCCGGTGTGGACAGCGTCGGCACCGGCGTCACCAACGGTCTCGGCCAACTGGGCAACAACCCCAACGCCCTTGGCACCACCGTCGCCGGCGCCACCGGCCTGGTCAGCCACACCGGTGGCGCAGTCAGCAGCCTGGGCGACACCGTGGCGGCCATCGGTGATGCCCCGGTGCTGGCCAACACCCCGCTCAATGGCCTGACCGGCCAGGTCGGCGGCCTGGTGGACGGCGTCGGCGGGAAGATCACCATGCTCGGCGACTCTCTCAGCGGCGCAGTCACCACCGGCCCGCTGAGCCAACTGACCACCCAGCTCAGCGGCACCACCGCCGGACTGGTCGGCAAGGTCGAAGGAACCACTCGCGGCGTCGGCGCCGCCACCGGACTGGGAACGCCGGTGAACAACCTGTTGACCACCGTCGGCGGTGTTGTGACCCAGACAGGCAACCAGGTAGCCAGTGCGAATCCGGCGCTGGCACCGGTCGGCGGAATCGTCAGCGATGCGGGTCAGGCAGTCAGCGCGGCCGGCGGCTTGGTCAATGGCAGCAATCCGGGCGGTGGTCTGCTCGGCAACGTCACCGGCGCACTGGCTGGCGCCACCGGCGGCAGTAATCCGGTGGGCGGCGTGGTCAGCGGCGTGACCGGTGCAGTGGGCGGTATCACCGGTTCTCTGGGCGGTGCCACCGGCGGCAGCAACCCGGTAGGCGGCCTGGTCAGCGGTGTGACCGGCGCAGTAGGCGGCCTCACCGGTTCTCTGGGCGGCGCCACCGGCGGCAGCAACCCGGTAGGCGGCCTGGTCAACGGCGTGGCCGGCACCGTCGGCGGCGTGACCAGCAGTCTCACCGGCGGTGGCGGCCTGGTCGCCGGGGCAGGCGTGGGCATCGGCAGCAACACCCAGGGTTCGGGCGTGGCAGTCGGCGCAGGCGCCGGTACGACTGGCGGTACCAGCGGTCAGGGAGGCCTGCTGGGCAATACGCTGGGCGCCGTGGGTGGCGCGCTGGGTGGTGTGACCGGCGGACTGGGTGGTGGATTGGCGATCGGTACGCCCAAGCAATAATCCGAATTACACCCATACTGTGGTTACCAGGAGCCGCCCACGGCTCCTGGTCCTTTATCGAAGTCGGTCTCATGGAGGAGCCAGATGCGCAAACTTGCTGTCCTGCCCCTGTTGTTGGCTGCACCTTTCGCCTGGGCCGAGCGCCCGATCCAGCTTCCCGGCTCCGATATCGAACAGACCCTGCCCCGCCCCAACCTCCCTGGTGGCGACATCCGCCCCAAAGCCCCCAAGGTCACCGCGCCGGAACCTTCGGCCACCCAGCCCGCGCAGATCCTCCAGCAGCGCATCCGCATCAAGCGCATCGAGCTGGCCGGCGGCAAGCACTATCCCGTCACCACCTGGAAACCCCTGCTGGAGCCCCTGACCCAGCGCACCATCCAGGTCAGCGAACTGGTGGCGGCGGCCAAGGCCATCACCCAGCGCTATCAGGACGATGGCTACTTCATCTCCTTCGCCTACGTGCCCAACCAGGACTTCCGCAGCGGCGTCGCGCGCATCGTGCTGGTCGAGGGCCATATCAGCCAGGTCCGCGCCGCGGGCGACCTGGGCGTCCACCAGCAGCGCGTGGACCGCTGGATCGAGAAGCTCAAGGCGGAAAAACCCCTGACCCGCGAGAGCTTCGAGCGCTTCAGCGTGCTGATGAGCCGGGTGCCCGGCATGCAGATGGCCATGGCGCTCAACCCACCCACCACCAGCGACGGTGGCGCGGTACTGGAACTGGCTGGCAAGCAAAAGCGCTTCGATACCGGGATGAACCTCGACTCGCGGCGCGGCGAGCAACGCGGGCTGTTCAACGCCGAAGTGATGTCGATGCTTGGCTGGGGCGAGCAGTTGCAGTTCAGCTATCTCTACCCGCCGGGCGACGACCACGAGTACTACCGCGCCTGGAACTACAGTCAGCTGCTGGGCGACAACGGCGTGCAGCTGCTGGCCGGCTACAGCAAGTACAACTCGCGCCCCGGCGAGAACCTGCGCCTGGCCAGCGGCCTGGAGTTCGAACGCAAGCGGCAGAACGAGCGGGTCAGCGCCGGCCTGGGCATCCCGCTGATGCTGCGCCGCGACCTGACCTGGGACCTCAACCTGCGTGGCTACACAGTCAACGACACCAGCACCTACGACCTGGTCTACCCGGCCATCCCCTTCCGCATCGAACAGAAGAGCAAGCTGCGCGTGGTGGGTATCGAAACCGTCGTCCAGCAGTTCGCCGAGAAGCGTGTACGCGCCGGCAGCGTGGCGGTTTACCAGGGGCTGAACGGCATGGGCGCGGAAGCGCCGGAGCCGATCAAGAAGAACTTCACCCGCCTGCTCGGCTTTGGCGCGCAGCAGGACCAGTTCGGCTCCCACTGGCAGGGCGTGGTGAGTGCTGCCTTCCAGTGGAGCGACGACGTGCTGCCCGACTCCGAGCAGGTCACCTATGGCGGCGGCAACTTCGGCCGCGGCTATCCGGACGACCAGGCCAGCGGCGACAAGGGCTGGGGCGCCTCCTACGAGGTGAACTATTCCTTCCTGCGGCAGAGCGTGGTGCTCAACCAGATCCAGCCCTACTTCGTCGTCGACACCGCACGCACCCGCTACAACCAGGACGGCCTGAACGAAGGCAAGCTCGGCTCGGCAGCACTGGGCGTGCGTTTCTCCAACCGCAAGCACTACCTGGTGTCGATGGAAGTCGCCAAGCCGTTCGGCGACCGCGCACTGGACAACAACGAGCGCAGCCCACGGCTGAACTTCGCCTTCAGCTACCAGATCCCCTGAGGGATGCGGAGAGTCACTGCGCCGGGCGCAGTGACTCGATGTAGGTGCGCAGCGAATAGCCCAGTTTGGGTTCGAGCTGGCCGACGCGCTTCTTCAGGCCGCGCAGGTTCAGCTCCTGGTCCAGTTCGGCAGGAACGAAGACGATCACATTGCCCTCGGGCACCGGGCACTCCCAGTAATGCCGGTTGAAGCGTCCGCGCAGCAGCGCGGCGCCCAGCGGCCGGCCATCGTCGGTGCTCCACTGGTTGATCACCAGCCAGCCGCCCGGCTTCAGGCGCTCGCGGCAGGCACCGAGAAAGTCCCAGCCAATGTGCGCCGGCGCCGGCCCGGTATCGGTGTAGAGATCGAGGAAGATCAGGTCCGCCGGCTCGCACTCGGCCAGCTCCTGCACGGCGTCGCCGATGCGCAGGTTCAAGCGCTGGTCGTCCACCAGTCCGAGGTGCTCGCGAGCCAGGCGCGGGATGGACGGGCGCAGCTCGATGGCTTCCACCTCTTCCAGCGGCAGGTACTTCAGACAGGCCTGGGTCAGGCTGCCCGCGCCGAAGCCGAGGAACAGTGCGCGGCGCGGGCGCGGATGGCACAGCGCGCCGACCAGCATGGCGCGCGAGTAGTCGTACTCCAGCCAGCTCGGGTCGCCCATCAGCACGCAGCTCTGCTCGACCTCGTCGCCGAACTCCAGGTAGCGGAAGGCGCCGCTCTCCACGACACGGATCACGCCGAAGTCATCGCGCTCCTCGACGATCAGCAATTCTTCGCTCAGCAGCTCCTCGCTCATGACCGGCTCCGGGCAGAAACGGTCGTGACAATGCGATCCGCCGGGAACGGCGAACGGCACGGATTGCCATTGAAATACAGGGGCTCGCGCACGCAATAATCCTTCGAATCAAGACGGCCAACCACGACCGACACGTCAGCAAGGCCGCAAGAATAACAGCCCAAGAGGCACAACCGGTCATGCGCCAGCGCAACACCATCAACGCTCCCTTCGCACACCACCCTTCCCCGCCCGGACTCCAGACACGGCACGCTCGCGCGCACCGCGCAGACGGCTGATCGCGCCAGCGAGTCCCGAAGACCCGTGTTCCCCTGGACAAGGATGTCCCCCCTCTTCATACGCCAGCGACCACGCGCGGGGCAAAAGCCGAGCTGATACCATGGGCGGATACCGTCCACAGCCGCGAAGACCCCGCCGATGAGCCTGCCCTGGAGCCCCGATAGCTGGAGAAGCAAGCCGATCCAGCAACAGCCCGCCTACCCCGACGCCAACCGCGTGAGCGAAGTCGAGCGCACCCTGGCCAGCTTCCCGCCACTGGTGTTCGCCGGCGAGGCGCGCGAGCTGCGCCGGCAGTTCGCCGAGGTCACCGCCGGCCGCGCCTTCCTGCTGCAAGGCGGTGACTGTGCCGAAAGCTTCGCCGAGTTCTCCGCGGCGAAGATCCGCGACACCTTCAAGGTGCTGCTGCAGATGGCCGTGGTGATGACCTTCGCTGCCGGCTGCCCGGTGGTGAAGGTCGGGCGCATGGCCGGGCAGTTCGCCAAGCCGCGCTCCTCCGGCGATGAAACCATCGGCGGCGTGACCCTGCCCGCCTACCGCGGCGACATCGTCAACGGCATCGGCTTCGACGAGAAGAGCCGCGTACCGGATCCGGAGCGCCTGCTGCAGGCCTACCACCAGTCCACTGCCTCGCTGAACCTGTTGCGCGCCTTCGCCGGCGGCGGCTTCGCCGACCTGCACCAGGTGCACCAGTGGAACCTGGACTTCATCGCCAACTCGGCGCTGTCCGAGCGCTACCAGCAGCTGGCCGACCGCATCGACGAGACCCTCGCCTTCATGCGCGCTTGCGGCCTCGATACCGCGCCGCAACTGCGCGAGACCAGTTTCTTCACCGCCCACGAAGCGCTGCTGCTGAACTACGAAGAAGCCTTCATCCGCCGCGACAGCCTCACCGGCGGCTGGTACGACTGCTCGGCGCACATGCTGTGGATCGGCGACCGCACCCGCCAGCTCGACGGCGCCCATGTTGAGATGCTGCGCGGCGTCGGCAACCCCATCGGCGTGAAGGTCGGCCCGAGCATGGACAGCGAGGAACTGATCCGCCTGATCGACATCCTCAACCCGGACAACGACCCCGGCCGCCTCAACCTCATCGTGCGCATGGGCGCGGACAAGGTCGGCGACGGCCTGCCGCGGCTGATCCAGACCGTGCAGCGCGAGGGCAAGCAGGTGCTGTGGAGTTCCGACCCCATGCACGGCAACACCATCAAGGCCTCCAGCGGCTACAAGACCCGCGACTTCGCGCGCATCCTCACCGAGGTCCGGCAGTTCTTCGAAGTGCACCAGGCCGAGGGCAGCTATGCCGGCGGCATCCACATCGAGATGACCGGGCAGAACGTCACCGAGTGCATCGGCGGCGCACGGCCGATCACCGAGGATGGCCTGAGCGACCGCTACCACACCCACTGTGATCCGCGCCTGAACGCGGACCAGTCGCTGGAGCTGGCCTTCCTCATTGCGGAAACCCTGAAGCAAGTCCGACGCTGAATCCGACGCTGGCCCCGGCATTTTCCGAAAGCCACTTCCTTCATTTGACGACAACGGGGTCGCTACCTAAAGTGGCGCCCCGCACGGCAACCGCCGCGCCATGGAAACCGTCAACCAAGGAAGATTCCGATGCAACTGCACCGCTCCCTGCTCGCCCTGCTGATCGGCGCCAGCGCCGCCCTCACCGGCTGCCAGAACATGAACACCGACAGCCTCGTGCAGTCCGGCATGATGGCCATGAAGGCCGCCACCCTGAGCGACGCCGAGATCAAGCAGGTCGCCGACGAAGCCTGCGCCAAGCAGGACGCTGAAGCGCAGATCGCGCCGGCCTCCAGCTCCTACACCAAGCGTCTGGACAAGATCGCCGCCGCCCTGGGCAACCCGCTCGACGGCACCGCGGTCAACTACAAGGTCTACCTCACCGACGACGTCAACGCCTTCGCCATGGCCAACGGCTGCGTGCGCGTTTACTCCGGCCTGATGGACCTGATGAACGACAACGAAGTGGAAGGCGTGCTCGGCCACGAGATCGGCCACGTCGCCCTGGGCCATATCAAGAAGGCCACCCAGACCGCCTACGCAGCCGCAGCCGCACGCAACGCCGCGGCCGCCTCGGGCAATGCCACCGTGGCCGCACTGTCGCAGTCGCAGCTGGGCGAGATCGGCGAAGCGCTGGTCAACGCACAGTTCTCCCAGTCCCAGGAGTCGGCCGCCGACGACTACTCCTTCGACCTGCTGAAGAAGCGCGGCATCCAGCTGGAAGGCCTGGCCACCGCCTTCGACAAGCTGGCCAAGCTGAGCGGCGGCCAGGAGAGCAGCATGTTCGACTCGCACCCCGGCTCGCAGCAGCGCGCGGACCACATCCGCCAGCGCATCGCCAGCGGCAAGTGATCCCGGACGGGCCTCTGCGGAGGCCCGTTTGTTTTCAGGACCTCGCCAGCAGCCCTTGCAGGCGCTCGCCGGACGAACGCCGACAGTTCACCGCCACCCGCTCCAGCCCGAGCCAGTTCGCCATCTCGCCCAGTTGCTGCGCCAGCGCGGCGTGCCCCTCTTCCCCCAGCCCCTTTTCCTCTTCGTGGACGGCATGCACCACCAGCCTGCCGGCAGGGCGATCGGAGCGCAGATCGACCCGCGCGGCCAGGCGCTCGTCGAACAGGAACGGCAACACGTAGTAGCCGTAAACCCGCTTGTGCTGCGGCGTGTAGATCTCCAGGCGGTAGCGGAAGTCGAACAGCCGCTCGGTACGGGCGCGTTCCCAGACCAGCGAATCGAACGGCGAGAGCAAGGCACTGGCGCGCACCTTGCGCGGGATCACCGGGTCCGCCAGGCAGTAGGCCGGCGCCTGCCAACCCTGGACCTGCACAGGCAAAAGCTCGCCGGCCTCCAGCAACTCGGCCAGCCGCGCCTTGCTGTCGGCAGGGTCGAGGCGGAAGTAATCGCGCAGGTCTCTCTCGGTAGCCACACCCAACGCCTGTGCCGAATGCAGCAGCAACTGGCGCTGCGCCTCATCTTCGTCCACGTCGGGCCGCTGCAGCAGATCGGCGGGCAGGACGCGCTCCGGCAAGTCGTACAGCCGCTCGAAACCGCGACGCCCGGCGACCGTCACCTCGCCCGCGGCGAACAGCCACTCCAGCGCATGTTTCTCGTCACTCCAGTCCCACCAGGGGCCGGCGCGTTCTTCGCGGGTGGTCAGGCTGCCGGCACCCAGCGCCCCTTGCTCGCGCACAGCGCCGAGCACCCGCTGGATCACCGGTTGCTGCTCGCGCCCAAAGCGCGCCAGTTGCTGGTAGATGCCACGTCCCTCGGCCGCGCGGCGCATGCGCCAGCGCATCAGCGGATAGAGCTCCAGCGGCAGCAATGAAGCTTCATGCCCCCAGTATTCGAACAGCCGACGATGCCGCCCGCCGCTCCAGGCGGCCTCTTCCAGCAGCGTCGGCGAATAGTTGCCCAGCCGTGAAAACAGCGGCAGGTAGTGCGAGCGCACCAACGCGTTCACCGAGTCGATCTGCAGCACGCCCAGTCGTTCCAGCAGGCTGCGCACATGTCGGCGCTGCACCTCGCCGCCGGGCTTGCGCAGGGTGAAGCCCTGGGCGGCCAGGGCCAGGCGGCGGGCCTGCTTGAGGGACAGGGATTCGACGGTCGGCATCGTGGACTCCGGAGCTGGGCGAGCCCTAGAGCCTAACGCCAATCGCAGCGCCTGGCTGCATCAGGCGGGTTCCCCGAGCGACGTGGGTACCGGGAAGGGACGTGCGAAGGTGAAGACCTCCGCCGAGGGGCCCTCCAGCCGCAGACGCTCCAGGCGGTCGCGGGCCATCGCCACATCCGGCAGCTCGCCTTCGGGCAGCCACCACAGCGCGAGGCTCGGCGAAGGCAGGCGCTCCATCCAGTCGCGCTTGCTGCGCAGCACCTGCAGATGCTCGCCGGCATAGACGTAATCCTTGAGCGCCTCGACCGACTCCCACAGCGACAGGTTGACGATGATCAGCGGGTCGTCGAAGACGCGAATCGAGGTGGCATCGCCCTCCTCCGTCTGCAGGCGCCAGACGAAACCGGGGCTGCGCTCGGCGAGGGCATTGATGTGATCGAGCTGGTCGACGAAGCCCTTCATCAGGGGGTGATCCAGCGGTGCGCGGGCCCTGGCGATGTTGACCTGGGCAAGGCGGTAACGGGTGGACATGGGCTTGCTTGTCATCCAGCGGGTCATGAGGCTGATCAGGCTTTTGGGAGCGGGCGGCACGACGAGGGTCCGCGCCGCCCGGCAATTTCAACGACGGACATAATCCATCCAGAACGGGCGCTCGACTTCCTGCTGGATGTCGGCACGGCTCAGGCCGATATCCTTGAGCGCCTCATCGCTCATGGTCGCCAGCTCACGACGCTGGCGGGCCAGTTCGTGCCAGTGCAGGACACGTTGCATGGCGCGTTTCCAAAGCGGAACGGGGGAGACTTTGTGGACATGGTAGGACGCTGCTACGAAACCGAGTTGACCTTTCATCATGCTTCCCTCCCTGTGGGGTTGGATGCAGTTTCAGGCTCACGCTAAGATCAATCCAACGAATCATTCTTATGCAACCCATCTCGGAGATTGATGAATGAGCAGCTTCCCCAGCATCGACAGCGAACTGCTGCGCACCTTCGTCGCCATCGCCGACCACGGCGGGTTCACCCGCGCGGCCGAGATGGTCAACCGCACCCAGTCGGCAGTGAGCATGCAGATGAAACGCCTGGAGGAGGACGTGCTGGAGCGCAGCCTGTTCGAGCGCGACGGCCGCCAGGTGCGCCTGACGCCCGAGGGGCAGATCCTGCTGGGCTACGCGCGGCGCATCCTGCGGTTGCAGGGTGAGGTGTTCAACACCTTCCGCCAGCCACACATGGTCGGCTCGGTGAAGATCGGCACGCCGGATGACTATGTGATGCGCTTCCTGCCCAGCATCCTTTCGCGCTTCGCCGAGGCCTATCCGCTGGTGCAGGTGGAAGTGCACTGTGACTCGTCCGCGCAGTTGCTGATGCGTAACGACCTGGACCTTTCCATCGTCACCCGCGAGCCGGGTACCGAGATCGGCCAGTTGCTGCGCCAGGAGTCCTTCGTCTGGATGGCGGCCGAGAGCTTCTGCCCGCAGGAGCAGCGCCCACTGCCGCTGGCGATGTTCAACACCGCCTGCTTCTGCCGCGCCTGGGCCTGCAATGCGCTGGAGGCGATGGAAGTGGACTACCGCATCGCCTACAGCAGCCCGAGCCTGTCGGCGCTGTTCGCCGTGGCCAGTGCGGGGCTGGCGGTCACAGCGCAACTGCAGAGCTTGCTCACTGGCAATCTGCGCATCATCGGCGAGGACGAGGGCCTGCCAATGCTCCCCAACGCCAGCATCGTGCTGCTACGCGGGCAGAAGATGACCCCGGTGACCGACAAGCTGGCCGAGTACATCGTCGAAGGCTTCCGTTCGTAACACGGCTCAACGAACTGCCAGCAGCACTGCGCAGACGATCAGGAAAGCGCTGAAGGCCAGACGCAGCTGACGCTCGGGCAGCGCATGGGCCAGGCGCACGCCCCAGGAAATGCTGACCAGCCCACCCAGCGCCAGCGCGCTGCCCATGCGCCAGTCCACGTGGCCATGCGCAGCATAGGTCGCCAGCGCCACGCCCGTGCTGGGCGCCGCCAGAGCCAGCGCAAGCCCCTGGGCGATCACCTGGGTCAGGCCGAAGACGGACGTCAGAACCGGTGTCGCCAGCACACCGCCGCCCACCCCGAACAGCCCACCAAGTGAACCGGCACCCAGTCCCAGCACGCCCATCCACGGCAGGCCGTAGCGCGGCGTGCTGCTGCCCTGGGGCACGCGCTGGAACAGGCGCACCAGCAGATACAGGGCCAACAGCACCAGGAAGACCACGAAGGCGGTGCGCATGCTGCGGGCATCCAGGTTCACCGCGATGCTGGAAGCGAAGAACGCGCAGACCAGCCCGGTCAGCGCCAGGACGCCGGCCTGGGCGAAATCTATACGGTTGCGCTGGTGGTAACGCCAGATCGCCAGCAGCACATTCGGCACCACCATCACCAGCGCGGTGCCCTGCGCCAATTGCTGATCCAGCCCGAACAGCACGCCCAGTGCCGGAATCGCCAGCAGCCCGCCGCCAATACCGAACAGCCCACCCAGGCTGCCCAGCACGACGCCGAGCAGAAAGTCCAAGACCAGGTCCCACATGACGCACCTCCACAACAAGGCGTCCATGCTAGAAAACCCCGGCTGGATGGGAAACGCAAAGCGCAGCACAATGGCTTTGCCCATCCTGCAAAGCCGCCACACGCCATGAATCCTTCCAGCCTCGAAGACCAGCTCGACCTCTACCTGGACGTGCTCGACAACGGCAGCTTCTCCGCCGCCGCCCGCCTACGCCAGCTCACCCCTTCCGCCGTGGCACGACGCATGGACGCGCTGGAGCAGGGATTGGGATCGACCCTGCTGGTGCGCAGCACGCACAACGTGCGCGCCACACCGGCAGGCCTGGCGTTCGCCGAGCGGGCGCGACGGATAGTCATCGAGTTGCGCCAGGCGCGAGCGGAAGCGGTGTCCCTGAGCACCGCGCCGGAAGGCCTGATCCGGATCGACGCCCCGGTGCCCTTCGGTCGCCGTCACCTGGCACCGGCGCTGGCGGACTTCCTTACCGCCAACCCCGGCCTGGACGTGCAGCTGCGGCTGATCGACAGCTTCACCGACACCCGCGGGGAAAACCTCGGCCAGGTCGACCTGGTGCTGCGCATCGGCACCCTGCCCGACAGTCGCCTGGTCGCTACCCGTCTCGCGCCCATGCGGCGGATCGTCTGCGTGAGCCCCGCCTACCTGCAGCAGCACGGCACACCTGCCTCGCCACTGGAGTTGCCGGAGCACATCGGCCTCGACTGGGAAGGCCTGGCGCCGCCGCTGGCCTGGCGCTTCCTCATCGACGGCAAGTTGCAACACCTGCGGCCGCGCCGGCTGCGCATGACCGCGAACAATGCCGAGACGCTGGTGGAAGGTGCACTGCAAGGCATCGGCCTCGCTCACCTGCCCACCTGGCTGTGCAGCGAGTACCTGATCAGCGGCCAATTGCTGCCGCTGTTCTGCGAGAACGGCCTTCCCGAACCAGAGCCCGGCGTTATCCACGCGTTGCGCCTGGAGCGCGGCACCCACCCACGCAGTGAGCGCCTGCTGGGCTTCCTGCTGGAGCGTTTCGGTTTCCCGCCGCCCTGGGATGCGGCACTTGCAGAAGCGCTGTTCAAGAATTAACCATCGCGCTAAATTAATGCGCAATCACCTCTTCGCTTCGAGCGCCCCGGCCAGGAGCACGCCATGACCCAGCAAGACCCGACCTGCGAAGCCCTCAAGCTGGATAACCAGCTGTGCTTCGCCCTCTACTCCACCTCCCTGCAGATGACCAAGGTCTACAAGCCTCTGCTGCAGGAGCTGGGCCTCACCTACCCGCAGTACATCGCCATGCTGGTGCTGTGGGAAGAAGACGGCATCACCGTGGGCGAGATCAGCTCGCGCATGCTCACCGACCCTGGCTCCCTCACGCCCCTGCTCAAGCGCCTCGAGGCCGAGGGCCTGATCACCCGCACCCGCAGTCAGGCGGACGAACGTGTGGTACAGCTGCGCCTGACCGACAAGGGCCGCGAGCTGCGCCGACAGGCGGAGAGCATTCCGGCCTGCATCCTGGCCAGCAGCGGTCTAACGTTGGACAGTCTGAAGCGCCTCCAGGAGGAGCTCGTGGACCTGCGCGGTCACTTGCAAGCCCCGTAGTCCGGGGCTTATGCCAAAGTTGCAGGTTCTTTAGTCAGAAATCTTCCAACAATTATCTTGCGCACTAAATTAAATCGAACTAACTTTCATCTCACGAACTGCTTAGCGCACAAGATATCAAGCAGCAAGACACTCTCAACCCGACCTACCTGACAGCCAATCGGAGACCATCATGCAAACCATCAAAGCCCTCTACACCGCCACCGCTACCGCCACCGGAGGCCGTGATGGCCGCGCCATCTCCTCGGACGGCATCCTCGACGTGAAACTGTCCACTCCGCGTGAACTGGGCGGCGCGGGCGGCGAAGCCACCAACCCGGAACAGCTGTTCGCCGCTGGCTACTCGGCCTGCTTCATCGGCGCCATCAAGTTCGTCGCCAGCCAGAGCAAGAAGCAGATCCCGGCAGACGCCTCGATCACCGGCAAGGTCGGCATCGGCCAGATCCCCGGCGGTTTCGGCCTGGAAGTGGAACTGAACATCAACCTGCCGGGCCTGGGCCAGGCCGAAGCCGAAGAGCTGGTCGCCAAGGCCCACCAGGTCTGCCCCTACTCCAACGCCACCCGCGGCAACATCGACGTGCGCCTGAACGTCAGCGTGTGATTCCACGAACGGCAGAAACGAAAAAGCCCGGCATCAGCCGGGCTTTTTTCTGTCTCGGATCAGGCTCAGGCCTTGACGCGGGACTTGTACTCGCCAGTGCGGGTATCGATTTCGATCGAGTCGCCGATTTCGCAGAAGGCGGAAACCTGGACTTCAGCACCGTTCTTCAGGCGAGCGGTCTTCATCACTTTACCGGAGGTGTCGCCACGGACAGCCGGCTCGGTGTAGACGATTTCGCGGACGATGGTGGTCGGCAGTTCAACGGAGATGACTTTCTCGTTGTAGAAGACGGCTTCGCAGACGTCGGTCATGCCGTCTTCGATGAAGGTCAGCACGCCTTCCAGGTCGCCTTTCTCGATCTCGTACTGGTTGAACTCGGTGTCCATGAAGACATACAGCGGGTCCGCGAAGTAGGAGTAGGTTACTTCCTTGCGATCGAGGATGATCGGCTCCAGCTTGTCGTCGGCCTTGAACACGGTCTCGGTGCCAGCACCGGTCAGCAGGTTCTTCAGCTTCATCTTGACGACCGCGGAGTTACGGCCGGACTTGTTGAACTCGGCCTTCTGGATGACCCAGGGGGCGCCATTGATGTTGGCAACCTGGCCAGCGCGGAACTCTTGTGCGGTTTTCATACGATTATCCGATTGGATTGGAGACAAAAATCAGGGGCCATATCATAGCCAATTTGTATAAAAACGCACCAGCCCCGCGGCAAGATCGGTTTGTTCGCTCAGGCGCCGCTGCCAATTGCCAATCCACGCAGCCCACTCCGGCAGCCGGATTTCCAGCTTTTGCCAGGCATCGCCGACGTCACCCAGGCCATTCCAGGCCATCCAGAACGACTGCAACTCCGCCCGCAGCGAGTCGTCCATTCCTTCGCAGAACAGCGCCAGGAAAGCTTCCAGCTTCTCCAGGTGGATGTCCTCATCCTGCTGGTAGATGTGCCAGACGAAGGGCCTTCCCGCCCATTGCGCCCGCACGAACGAATCCTCGCCGCGTACCGCGTTGAAATCGCAACTCCACAAGAGCGGGTCGTAGTCTTCCTGGCGCACGAAAGGCAGCACCTGCACACGCAGGGCCTGCTTCTGGTACTGCTCCCCGACTCCCAGGGCCTGCCCCGCCCAGCGCTCGACATCGGCAAGCACCCTGCCCTCTGGCACCAGCAGCAAGGTGGCAGTGCTGCTTCCAGCCAATGCATCCAGCCAGCCGCCCAGCGCGGCATTCTCATAAGCGAACAGGGAAATACGCCGTTCATGGGCCTGCGGGCGCACCCCAAGGCTTTCCAGAAAACCAAGGCTGGCCGCCGGATCGCCCTGGAAGGCATCGCGCCGGGCAATCAGATCGCCCTCGCGCAGCAGCCCGCCGGTAGCGGCAGTGAAGCCGGGGAAATAGAAGTACTTCTGCAGCCCGCTGGCCTGCATCGATGGTAAACCGTGGCAGGACTCCACCCAGGATTCGGCGCTGAGGTATTCCAGGTTCAGCCACAGCGAACGCGTCTGCCGCTCGCGCATCGCCTCTATATAGGCAGCCGGCATTTCGCAGGCGAAGGCTTCGATCACCACGTCCGCCGCAGGAGTGTCCTGCCAGGGCTTGGGCCACAGCCGCACTTCCACGCCCGATTGCTGCTGCACCGCGACCGAGCCGTTGGCCGCCGGGCAGATGCGCGCGAAGGCCGCCAGGTCATCGACCCATAGCCGCACCTGTTGCCGATGCTCCCCGGCCAGCTGGCGGGCCAGCCGCCAGGTGACACCAATATCGCCATAGTTGTCGACTACGCTGCAGAAGATGTCCCAGCTGGCCATGCGCATTCCTACGTACCAGAGCGTGTCTCAGAAGGCTCCAGTGTACCCGCGATCCCGGCCATGCTCCTTAAGCCGATGAATCCCTTGGAAAAAATTTTCAAAAAAGATTTGCCAAGGAGGAAACCTTTGAGTAAAGTGCGCGCCTCGACAGACACAGCGCTGTCGAGAAATCTGGTGAGGTGTCCGAGCGGTTGAAGGAGCACGCCTGGAAAGTGTGTATACGAGAAATCGTATCGAGGGTTCGAATCCCTCCCTCACCGCCAGATTCAAGAAAAAGCCCGGCTAAGCAATTAGCCGGGCTTTTTCGTTTTCCCCTTCACACTTTCTTCACCTGTTGCGGCCTAGTTGCAAGTTGTCAGTTGGACAAATGCACAACGGCGATTAAACAGTTGTTCGACCATTGTCGACAGTCATCTGACAGCTTGGTTCCACAGGCCGGAAACCCGCCTCAGACCCCGCCTGACACCTGTTGGCAACACTCCTTTGCCAGATTGGACAGTTTTTGCCCAAATCGGCCTCGCACAACTGCTAACAGCACCCGTAACATGAAAAAAAAGTGCCGTACTTGCGCTTGGTCAGTTTACTTACTACAAGTAATGGGTACTATGTAGTCCGGCTAATTTCCCAGTCATGGGAGATTGCTTTTAATGGAAATGTCCACCTTAAGGGGAACACGATGAACAACGTTCTGAAATTCTCTGCTCTGGCTCTGGCTGCTGTTCTGGCCACCGGTTGCAGCAGCCACTCGAAAGAAACCGAAGCACGTCTGACCGCTACTGAAGACGCCGCTGCTCGCGCTCAAGCCCGTGCCGATGAAGCCTATCGCAAGGCTGACGAAGCTCTGGCCGCCGCTCAGAAAGCCCAGCAGACCGCTGACGAGGCTAACGAGCGCGCCCTGCGTATGCTGGACAAAGCCAGCCGCAAGTAATAGATCTTCGGATCTGTTCGAAAAAACCGACCCCTCGGGGTCGGTTTTTTTATGCCTGCCTGTTTTGTCCCCTCGACAAACAGGCAGGCAACAAAAAGCCCGCTCGACCGGTAACGGTCGGCGGGCTTCTTAGTGCGCACTGCGAGTTACTGCAGCGGCACGGCGTCCTGGTCAACAGTAGCGGCAACCGAACCACCCTGCTGCACTTGCTGCGGCTGGGCAATGGCTACCGGCAGGCCGTCTTCGGCGGCAACCACTTCACGCACCACGTTCCAGTCCATCTGCATCTGGCTGGCGATGTCTTCGCGCTTGAGCAGGGCGTTGATCACCGCAGTGTGCTTGTCGACCACGGACGGGTCGCCGTTGTCATCGATGGGCGCGTGGGCTTCGAGGTAGATCTTGCCTTCGCTGCGACCGAACTTGTACGGCTCGTTGATGATGCGCACCTTGGTGCCCACCGGAATCATCGAGAAGAGCTGGGTCACGTCCCAGTTGTACATGCGGAAGCAACCGTGGCTGGTACGGGTGCCGATGCCGAACTTCTTGTTCGAACCATGGATCAGGTAGCCATGGAAACCCAGGCTCATCTTGTACGGACCCAGCGGGTTGTCCGGACCCGGCGGCACTACGGTCGGCAGCGGATCGCCGTCGGCGGCGTGCTCGGCGCGGATCGAGGCCGGTGGGTACCAGGCCGGATCCTTGGTCTTGGCGATCACGCTGGTGCTGCCCACCGGCGAACCCCAGCCCTCACGACCGATCCCCAGGGCGTAGGTGTAGACAACGTTCTTGTCCTTGGGGAAGTAGTACAGGCGGTATTCGGCGAGGTTGATCACCACGCCTTCGCGCGGACCTGCCGGCAGGACGAAACGGGTCGGAATGATGACCTCGGTGCCCACGCCCGGCAGCCAGGCATCGACGCCCGGGTTGGCAGCGATCATCTCGGAGTAGCCGAGGCCGTACTTCTCGCCCAGGTCGGCGAAGGTGTCTTCGTACTTGGCCTTGATGACCTGGACCTGGCCGACGATATCGTCGCCCGGCGCCGGCAGCGGCAATTCAATGGCGGAAACGGGGCCGGCCGAGAGCAGCGCGGCGAGGGACAGCGAGCAGGCGGCAATGACGCGCGACAACATCCGAGGATCCTTGACGTGGGCAATGAGCAAAGGGTGATCAGTTTACCACCGCAAGCCCCGTCAACGGGAGATATCAGATGAGCCAGGAACTGCGCGCGCCGCGCTTTTCCTCTTCGAGTTGTTTCAGGCAGGCCGCGCAGATGCGCCGATCGCGCAGCAGCGGTTTCTCGGCACCGCGCCACATCGGCTGTGCCGGCAGCAGGCTGCCACACAACGTGCGGTCAGCCGGGGTTCCCAGCTCCAGCTGGCGCGCGACCAGATGCACCCGGACCTCGCGGCAGGCGAACAGGTCCAGCTGTTCATCGGGTTCGATCAGCTGGTAGGCGAAGAGGGTCCAGGCGGGGCGCGACATAGGGGGTTCCAGAAGGGTGCGCAAACATAGCCGAAAGGCCGGGCGCGGGGAAGCCTCGATTCCGTGGTTTATCCGTGCTGCCATTCATTACAGCAGGGGCTTGAGCGTCGGCCACACGTTGTCGAGCAGTTTAGGCTGAGCCGCCACCGCCGGATGGATGCCGTCAGCCTGCATCATGTCCTGCACGCCCCCTACCCCTTCAAGGAAGAACGGCACCAGTGGAATCTTCTGTTCGCTGGCCACGCTGTCGAAGACCTTGGCGAACGCGTCGGTGTAGCGCTGCCCGTAATTGGGCGGCAGGCGCATGCCGAGCAGGATCACCTTGGCGCCCGACTTCTGCGACTGCTCAACCATGCCGCTAAGATTCTGTTGCAATTGCGCCGGCGCCATTCCGCGCAGGCCGTCGTTGCCGCCCAGCTCGATCACCACCAGCTTCGGCTTCTGCTCCGAAAGCAGCGCCGGCAGCCGCGCGAGGCCTCCTGCAGTGGTGTCGCCGGAGATCGACGCGTTTACCACCTTGTAGTCAAAACCCTGCTCCTGAAGACGCTTGTCCAGCAGGTTGACCCACCCCAGGCTGGTATCCAGCCCCAAACCGGCGCTGATACTATCGCCGACGACCAACAGCGTCTGCGCCGCGGCCTGCTGCGTGATCAGAAGCAACGCCAGGCAGCCGCCCATTAGCCATGCACGCATCGGATTCTCCATGAGCGAAAGCATTCTCACCGCGCGGAACCTTAGCAAGGTTGTTTCCAGCGCGGAAGGCAAGCTGACCATCCTCCACGACCTCTCCCTCGACCTCGCCCGCGGTGACAGTCTCGCCATCGTCGGCAGCTCCGGCTCGGGCAAATCCACCCTCCTCGGCCTGCTCGCCGGCCTGGACCTGCCCAGCGGCGGCGAGATCGTCCTGCTCGGCCACACCCTGGGCAGCCTCGATGAAGACCAGCGCGCGCGAGTACGCGCCGCCCACGTCGGCTTCGTCTTCCAGTCCTTCCAGTTGCTCGACAGCCTCAATGCGCTGGAGAACGTCATGCTGCCGCTGGAACTGGACGGCCGGAAGGACGCCGAGCAGCGCGCCCGCGAATTGCTGGAACGCGTCGGCCTCGGCCAGCGCCTGACCCACTACCCGCGCCAGCTCTCCGGTGGCGAACAACAGCGGGTCGCCATCGCCCGTGCCTTCGCCGCCGAACCGGACGTGCTGTTCGCCGACGAACCGACCGGCAACCTCGACACCCACACCGGCGAGCGCATCAGCGACCTGCTCTTCGAACTGAACCGCGAGCGCGGCACCACCCTTGTCCTGGTGACCCACGACGAACGCCTCGCCCACCGCTGCCAGCGCCATATCCGCCTGGAAAGCGGCCACCTGATCGACCACGTCGAACCCTGACGGACGAGAGCCGATGAAGCCACTGTCGCTGCCCAACCTGTTCCGCCTGTCCCTCCGCCAGCTGTGGCGCGAGGGGCGCAGCGGCGAACTGCGCGTGCTGTTCTTCGCCCTGCTGGTGGCGGTGGCGGCGAGCTCCGCCATCGGTTATTTCAGCGCGCGTCTGAACGGCGCCATGCTGGTGCGCGCCGCCGAATTCCTCGGCGCGGACCTGGTACTCACCGGCACCCAGCCGGCGCAGCCGGAACAGATCGACCGCGGCCTCAAGCTCGGCCTGCAGCACGCGCAGAGCGTGGAATTCTCCAGCGTGGTGGCCACCGACAACGGCATTCAACTGAGCAGCGTGAAGGCCGTCGGCGACAGTTATCCCCTGCGTGGCGAACTGAAGAGCGCGCCAGCCCCCTTGCAGCCGGAAGTCGAAGGCGGCCGCCCGGCGCCGGGTGACATCTGGGTCGAATCGCGCCTGCTCGCCAGCCTCGACCTGAAGATCGGCGACAGCGTCGACATCGGCCGCAAGTCCCTGCGCATCGCTCGCGTGCTGACCTACGAACCGGATCGCGCTGGCGACTTCTATAGCCTCACCCCGCGCGTAATGATGAGCCTGCACGACCTGGACGCCACCGGCGTGGTGCAGCCCGGCAGCCGGGTGCGCTATCGCGACCTCTGGGGCGGCGCGCACGATGCGCTGCAAACTTACCGGCAAGCTACCCAAGGCAACCTGGCCGCCAACCAGGAACTGCAGGACGCGCACCACGGCAACCGTCAGATCGGCGACGCCCTGGGCCGCGCCGAACGCTACCTGAACCTCGCAAGCCTTGCCGCCGTGCTGCTCGCCGGCGTGGCCGTGGCGCTGTCGGCCAACCGCTTCGCCACCCGCCGCTTCGACGCCAGCGCACTGCTGCGCTGCTTGGGTCTGTCGCGCCGCGAAGCCCTTCTGCTGTATGGCAGCCAACTGTTCGCGCTGGGACTGGTTGCCAGCGTCTGCGGCGCCTTCCTCGGCTGGCTCGCGCAGCTGGGCCTGATGCACCTGCTGGGCAACCTGCTGCCGCCGGAAATTCCCGAAGCCGGCATAGTCCCCGCGCTCGCCGGCATGGCGACCGGGCTGGTCGCGTTGGCCGGCTTTGCCTTGCCACCGCTCGCCGCGCTGGGCCGCGTACCGCCGCTGCGCGTGCTGCGCAGCGACCTGCTGCCGGTGCCGATGCGCACCTGGGCCGCCTATGGCTGTGCGCTGCTCGCCCTCGGCCTGATCATGTGGCGCCTGAGCCTGGACCTGAAACTCACCCTCGCCCTGCTCGGCGGCGGCGCCATCGCCGCGGTGATCCTTGGCTTCATCCTGCTGCTGGCCCTGCGTGGCCTGCGCCGCGCCCTCCAGGGTGCCAGCCTGCCGTGGCGCCTGGGCCTGGGCCAGCTGCTGCGCTACCCGCTGGCCGCCGCCGGACAGAGCCTCGCCTTCGGCCTGATCCTGCTGGCCATGGCGCTGATCGCCCTGCTGCGCGGTGAATTGCTGGACACCTGGCATTCCCAGTTGCCGCCCAATGCGCCGAACCACTTCGCGCTGAACATCCTGCCGGCCGAGAAAGACGGTTTCGAGCAACGGGTGAAGGCACTGTCGCCCAACGCCGAAGACCTCTATCCGATGGTGCCGGGCCGGCTGGTGGCGGTGAACGGCAAGCCCGTCCAGACATTGAAGGAAGACGTGCGCAGCGAGCGCGCCCTGCACCGGGACCTCGGCCTGACCTGGTCGGAGCGCCTGCCTTCGGGCAATCAGATAGTCGCCGGTGATTGGTGGCAGGCCGACGAGAACAGCGAACTGCCGGGCGTCTCGGTGGAAGAGAAGCTCGCCGGCAACCTCGGCCTGAAAGTCGGCGATCACCTGAGCTTCACCGTCGCCGGGCAGACTCGCGAAGCGCAGATCCGAAGCCTGCGCTCGGTGAAATGGGACAACTTCCAGCCCAATTTCTTCATGGTCTTCGAGCCCGGCACCCTGACCGACCTGCCGGTGACCTACCTGACCAGCTTCTACCTGCCGGTGAGCCAGGAGCGCCAACTGATCGAACTCGCCCGCGCCTACCCCACCGTCACCCTGCTGCCAGTGGACGCGCTGCTGGCGCAGCTGCGCAGCATCCTCGACCAGGTGACGCTGGCGGTGGAGTACGTGCTGGTGTTCGTCCTCGCCGCCGGCTTCGTGGTGTTGTTCGCCGGCCTGCAGGCGACCCTCGACGAGCGCCTGCGCCAGGGCGCACTGCTGCGCGCGCTGGGCGCCGAGCGCGGCCTGCTGATGCGCACGCGGCGCAGCGAGTTCGCCCTGCTCGGCGCGGTTAGCGGCCTGCTGGCGGCGCTGGGCTGCGAGCTGATCAGCTACCTGCTCTACCGGCTGGTGTTCGACCTGCCGTGGAGCCCGCATCCCTGGCTGCTGGGGCTGCCGGTGCTGGGTGCGCTGCTGGTGGGCGGCGCCGGCCTGCTCGGCACTCGACGCGCGCTCAACGTGAGCCCATTGCGCCTGCTGCGCGAGAGCTGATCGGGTAGACTGCCCCGATCACTCTCGCCGCACTGGATGCCATGAGCCGCTATCGTCCGCCCCGCCCTGCCGGTACCCCGCTGATCACTCCCGAAGGCGAAGCGCGCCTGCGCGCAGAACTGCATGAACTGTGGAACGTGCGTCGGCCACAGGTGACCCAGTCGGTCAGCGAGGCCGCCGCGCAAGGCGACCGCTCGGAGAACGCCGAGTACACCTACGGCAAGAAGATGCTGCGCGAGATCGACAGCCGCGTGCGCTTCCTGCGCAAGCGCCTGGAAAACTGCAAGGTGGTCAGCGAGCGCCCGGCGGATCCGAACAAGGTCTACTTCGGCGCCTGGGTCACCCTGGAAGACGAGGACGGCGAACAGGCCCGCTACCGTATCGTCGGCCCGGATGAGCTGGACCTGCGCAACAACCACATCAGCATCGACTCGCCACTGGCCCGCGCCCTGGTGGGCAAGGAGCTGGACGCCGAGGTGATGGTGCGCAGCCCGTCCGGCGAGAAGATGTGGTTCGTGGTGGAAATCGACTATCCCTGAGGCTGCGCCAAGGATCGCGGATCAAACTCCCTGCAGGAGCGGGCCGCTTACTAGAAATGCAGGGGCGCTCCTGCAGGGGCTCAGGCGTTCAGAACGACGGCGGACGCCGGGTAATCAGCCCTTGCCGGGCGACACGGGTGAGTTCGTGAACGGCTGACTCCAACTGCTCGGCCACCGGCGACTGGACGACGGCGAAGTCGAAACTGTCGGACGGAAAGCGCGCGAGATCAGCAAAGGTTTCGGCGAACTGGATCAGGAAGGTGCGCGAGCCGTTCCAGCGCTTGGGCCAGCCATCGAGGTAACGGACGAGGGTGGGCTGGTGATTGCCGCCCAGGAGAATCTTCGGATTGCGCCGCACCAGGCCAGTGGTGATCGGGGCCAGGCGCACATGCGGGTTGGGACAGGTCATGGTGTCACGTCTCCGCCTCAGGGGTCCTGCTGGACGCGGCGAGAGGCACACCGAACCAGCGCTTTAGCGGTATTTCGATGTCAGCTGTCGCTTGCATCCGCGCCCCGCAAGTTGCTACTTAAATCGGCGCTGTGCGGCATCCTAGAGAAGCCCCGGCAAAGCTGTCAAGGAGACTTCAGTCGATGACCACACCCCCCATGCGGCTGTTCTTCGCCCTGCCCTGCCCGGCTGAACTGGCGGCGCGCATCTGCACCTGGCGCGACAGCCTGCACCACGACGGCCAGCCTGTAGCCCAGGCCAACCTGCACCTGACACTGGCCTTTCTCGGCTCCGTGCCGCGCGGGCGCAAGGCCGAATTGCGCGCCATCGGCGAACGCCTGCCACGCCAGGGCTTCAACCTTGAACTGGACCACATTGCGCGCTGGAACAACGGCATCCTGCACCTGGCGCCCAGCAACGCGCCGGCCGCCCTGCACGAACTGGTGCACGCCCTGCGCGAAGAGCTGCATGCCGGTGGATTCGAAGTCGAGCATCGCCCGTTCCATCCGCATATCACGCTCGCTCGCCATGCCCACCATACGCCGACGGCCCAAGCCGCCTTCCTGCTGCCAGCCCAGGCGGTGACGCTGTTCAGCTCGGAGAACAGCCCCACCGGGGTGCGCTACCGCGCCATCGGCGAGTGGCCGCTAGACAGCGTCTGAGCGCGCCGCCCAGTCCTGGGCGTAATCGAGGAAACGACGCAGGCCCGCCGTGGGGTACTTGTCGATATGCAGCGCACGGAAGAAGGTCCGCCGCAGCGGCGCCAGCGGGTTATCCAGACGCACCAGTTCGCCGCGCGCAAGCTCCGCCTGCACGACGCGTTGCGACAGACAGCCGATGCCGAAACCGCTGCCCACCAGATGCTTGATCGCCTCGGCGTTACTCACCTCCAGAGGCGCGTTGACGCTGCCCAGGCGTGGCAATACCTGCTGCTCGAATGTCACGCGGGTACCGGAACCGGCTTCGCGCAGCACCCAGCGCGCCGCCGCCAGATCCTTCAGGCTGATGCGCTCGGCCAGCGCCAGGGGATGTTCCGGCGCCACTACCAGCAAGAGTTCATCGGCCATCCAGGGCGTGAGCTGGATCTGCGGATGCTGGATCGGCGCCTCGATGAAGGCCACGTCCAACCTGAACTCGGCCAGCGCCTCGATCACCCCGCCGCTGTTGGCGACCTGCAACTCCAGACGGCTTTCGGGCAGCTCGCCGAGAAAACCGGCCATTACCTGCGGCAGCAGGTAGCCGCCAATGCTGCGGCTGGCACCGAGGCTCAGCTGTACCGGAGCCGATTCGAACAGGCTCTCCAGCTCCGCGCTCTGCGCCAGCAAAGCACTGGCCTTGGGGTAAAAGGCGCGGCCGTTGTCGTTCAGCGCCAGGCGCTTGCCGCTGCGGTCGAACAGGCGCGTACCGAGCGCGCGCTCCAGTTCCTGCAACGCCTGGCTGGCGGCGGACTGCGACAGCGCGATGCGCGCTGCCGCCTGGGTCACATTGCCCAGCTCGGCGATGGCGGTGAAGGTCGCCAGTTGGCGAAGAGTAATGCGCGGGCCCATATCGATAAAACCGGTCAACCTAATAAGAACAATCCGTTTTTACACTAAGCAACGCGGCGGCACCATGGCTTCACCTTACACAAGGAGCCTGTAATGAACGCCCTTCGCCGCCTGCCCTACTACGTCCCTGGCGCCCTGCTCTGCCTGGGCATCGCCTTCGGCTCCCGCCAGCTCATGGAAATCCCCGCGCTGCAGCACCTGGGACTCGGCAGCCTGACCCTGGCGATCCTCATCGGCCTGCTGGCCGGCAACCTCGGCCTCGCCCGCTTCGGCAGCATCCGCCCCGGCATCGACCTGTCGCGCCAGCAACTGCTGCGCCTGGGCGTGGTGCTCTACGGCCTGCGCCTGACCTTCCAGGACATCGCTGCCCTCGGCCCAGCCGCGCTGATCATCGACGTGCTGATGGTCGCCAGCACCCTGACCGTCGCCTGGTGGATCGGCGAGCGCTGGCTCAAGCTGCCGCGTGAAAGCGCCCTGCTGATCGGCGCCGGCAGCGCCATCTGCGGCGCCGCAGCGGTGATGGCGAGCAGCCCGGTGCTCAAGGCGCGCGCCGAACACACGGCCGTCGCGGTGGCTACCGTTGTCCTGTTCGGCACCCTGGCGATGCTGCTGCACCCATTGATCTACGCTGCGCTGCCCAACCTGTTCGGCAGTGAGCAGGCCTTCGGCGTGTTCACCGGCTCGACCATCCACGAAGTCGCCCAGGTGGTTGCCGCCGGCCGCGCCATGGACCCCGCCGCTGCCGACGCTGCGCTGATCAGCAAGATGCTGCGCGTCCTGCTGCTGGCCCCGGCCCTGCTGATCCTCGGCCGTGTGGGTTGCGCCGAAGCCGCCGAGCCGGGTGCGCGTCGCAAGCTGCACATTCCGGGCTTCGCCGTGTTCTTCCTGCTGGTGACCGGCCTGCGCTCGCTGGGCTGGGTCCCGGAAAGCTGGCTGGCGCCGCTGCAGCAGCTGGATGATGTGATGCTCGGCATGGCGATGGCCGCCCTGGGCCTGGCCACCCGCCTGGGCGACCTGCGCAAGGAAGGCCCGAAGCCGCTGCTACTGGGCGCCGGACTGTTCGTCTTCCTGCTGGTAGGCGGCGGCCTGATCAATGGCGGCGTGCAATATCTCTTCCACTGATTCCGGCCGGCAAACAAAAAGGGCGGACACCTGAGGTGTCCGCCCTTTTTCGTTACCGCCTTCTGCTGATGCCTTGGCGATCAGCTGGACAGCTTGCGGTCCAGGGAGAACGGGCCGGCACCGCTGATCAGCAGCGCAACGCTGATCATGATCAGGGTAAAGGCGTATTCGAAGCCGTTGGCGGTGATGAAGAAGCCGTTGGCCAGGTGCACGCTGAACACGGCCACCAGCATGGCGACGATCAGCGGGATGCTCGCCAGGCGCACCAGCAGGCCGAGGACCAGGGCCAGGCCGCCGAAGAATTCGGCGCTGCCGGCCAGAGCGGCCATCAGGTAGCCGGGGGTCACGCCGAGGGATTCCAGCCAGCCCGCCATGCCTTGCAGACCCGGGCCACCGAAGGCGCCGAAGAGTTTCTGCGAGCCGTGTGCCATGAAGGTCAGGCCGGTGGTGATACGCAGTACAGCGATGCCGGCGCCAGCGTTGGTGGTCAGGATGGATTTGATCAGCGAGTTCATGGTGCGTCCTTATGGAAGCTCGAGTGGGAGCGAAGGGTTGCGTAGGAAGTGGGTGACAACCGTGGTTGCTTGGCGACCACTATATCCAGTTTTTCCGATATCAAAAGCGCAAAATCGCGCTAATAACTATCGAAAAAATCGATTACTTCTTGATTGCCGCCACGCTTTCACGTGGCTCGAGGCCATCACGTTCGCGCTGATATGCAAGATAGTACTTGTTGACGCTGCTGACGTAGTTCACCACGCCCATGCCCAGTTGCTCGGCCGCCACGCGCTCGACCTGGAAGAACCACTGGTTGGGGTTCAGGCCCTGGCGCTTGGCCTCCGCGCGCAGGCTTTGCACCCGCTCGGGACCGGCGTTGTAGGCAGCAAGAACGAAGGCCATGCGGTCACGCTCATTGATGCGCGGGCTGGAGAAGAAGCGCTTGCGCAGCATCGCCATGTAACGGCTGGCGGCCTGCACATTGCTGTCCTTCTGGTGCACGGTATCCACGCCCACGGCGCGGGCCGCCGCCGGGGTGATCTGCATCAGCCCGGTAGCGCCGCCAGCGCCGCGCGCGCTGGCATTGAGATTGGATTCCTTGAAGGCCACGGCGGCCAGCGCCAGCCAGTCGACCTTGTTCTGCTCGGCGTAGCGCTGCAGGGTCGGGCGCACGGCTTCCAGGCGCTTGCGGTCAGGCACGACCAGCGGATTGCGCACCTGGTAGGCGCGGCGATAAAGGCGCTGGAAGGCCACGTCCTGGTCCGCCGGCGCGCGGTAGTCCTTGAGGAAGCGGTTGACGCTGGCACGCAGCATTGGCGCGTCGCGGCGCACGTACCAGGCCATCGGCTCGCTGTTGTCCAGCACCAGATGACGGTCGACGCGCAGCTTGGTGAAGACCTTGCTCCAGCGTTCGGCGATGGGTTGCTCGACCACGGTGTAGTTGAAGATGCCGGCCTGGACCATCTCCAGCACGTCTTCCACGGCCAGGGAAGAATCGGTCCACTCCAGCACCAGGGGCGCCATGCGCTTCTGCGCCAGACGCTCGTTGACCTTGCGCACGGCCTCGCCAGCGGCGCTGCCGGCCGGCAGGGTGATGGTGCGCCCGGCGAGCTGCTCCAGGCGCACGAACTTGCGGTTGCCCTGCTTGGTCACCAGCACCAACGGCACGTCGGCCTTCCACGGCAGGCTGGGGCTGACGTTCTGGCCGTCGCGGGCCAGCAGGACTTCCCCGGGCGCGACCAGATCGCCTTCGCCGCGTTGCAGCGCGCCGAGCAATTGATCCTTGGCCTTGGGAATGAATTTGATGGTGAGCGGCTTGCGCCCCGGGGCGCTGTCGTTGAGGTACTGCTCGAAGGCGCGCAGGCGGCGGTACTCGACGCCGATGGGTTCGCCCTTGATTTCGCCGGAGCTGTTGCGGCTCTGGTTGACCAGAACCCGCAGGGTGCCGCCGGAACGGATGGTGGCCAGGTCGCGGGCGTCGCTGCTTTCCTGCTCCCAGTTTTCCGGCTGGGCCGTCAGGCGCGCGGCCGCCGGCAGTGGCGTCAGGGCCACGAGGCACAGCAGTAGCAGCAACAGTCGGGTCATCCAGCTCTCCGGGGGCTCGCACTCGGCGGTGGGCCGATTAGAGTGCGGTTTCGACCGGTAGTTCCCGGCCGCCAAGGGCGCGCAAGACTCTCACAGGAGGGGATAAACACCAACCCGAAACTTCCGATAGATCTTCGGAATATTCCTCAACCTGTTGTTTTTGAAGAATTTTCGTCAAAAAAGCGGCTTTTGCTATGCTCCGCTTCCGAACAAAGGGAACAAAAATGCAACTGATCGACATCGGCGTCAACCTCACCCACCCCAGCTTCGTCCCGGAACGTGAAGCGGTCCTCGCTCGCGCCATCGAGGCCGGCGTCGTGCAGATGGTGCTGACCGGGACCAGCCTGGACGACAGCGAACAGGCCCTGGAGCTGTGCCGGCAACTGGACGAAGAACAGCGTCTTTACTGCACTGCCGGCGTCCATCCGCACGAAGCCAGCCACTGGAACAGCGGCAGCGCCAAGGTTCTTCGCGGCCTGCTGGCCGAAGACCGGGTGAAGGCGGTCGGCGAATGCGGCCTGGACTTCAACCGCGACTTTTCGCCGCGCCCGCAGCAGGAGAAGGCTTTCGAAGAACAGCTGGGCCTTGCCGTGGAGTTGCAGTTGCCGGTGTTCATCCACGAGCGCGATGCGGGCGAGCGCCTGCTGGCGATCCTCAAGGACTTCCGCGACAAGCTGCCGGCCGCCGTGGTGCATTGCTTCACCGGCGAGCGCCGCACGCTTTATTCGTACCTCGACCTCGACCTGCACATCGGCATCACCGGCTGGATCTGCGACGAGCGCCGGGGCACCCATCTGCAGGAACTGGTGCGGGAGATTCCCGAAGGCCGGCTGATGCTGGAGAGCGACGCACCTTATCTATTGCCGCGCACCCTGCGGCCGAAGCCCAGGAATGGCCGCAACCAGCCAGCTTATCTGCCGGAGGTTCTGGCCTGCATCGCCAAACATCGCGGCGAAAGCACCGAAGCAGTCGCGGCCCACACCACGGCCTGCGCGCGAGCGTTTTTCAACCTGCCGGAAATTTGAACCAACTCTCAAGATCGCGGCTCGTCGGCCGATAAGTCGGGGGCAGAAGGTGGCTTGATCGGTATCAATGGCCAACCTTCCCCCTTTTCACGACAATAATGGCGCCTTGCCATTATTTGACCGACAAGAAGAGATTTATGGCCGCCTGGATCCGCGATATTTCCCTCAAGTACAAATTCTGGGCCGTCAACGCGGTCGCCTTCGTCACCACCTTGCTGCTGGTCGTGTTCGCCATGCACCAGGAACTCGACGGGCGCAACCAGCAGGCACGCCAGGGTGCCGAAGCCCAGGCCCAGTTACTGAAGAACTGGCCGGCAGGCTCGGCACTGCCAACCTCGCCGAACCTCGTCAGCTTCGCCAGCGGCAGCGCGCCGCAGATCAGCGGTGTCGACGGTTCCGCCCTCGCCCGCGCCAGCGGCTGGGTCGACCTGCAGGGTGTGCAGACCCGCAATGGCGCCCTGGCAGGCGCCTACGTGCAGGACATCGGCAACGGCCAGCGCGTCGCCGTGCTCGCCCCCGGCGCCGATTTCTGGAGCGTCTTCGAGGACCGCGCCCTGCCCTTCGCCGGCGCCGTGCTGGTGCTGATGCTGGCCCTGCTGGCCGCCTCGCAGTTGCTGATCCGCTTCATCCTCACCCACCTGCTGACCCTGCGCGACGTGATGCTCCATGTGGAGAAGAGCGGCGACCTGGCCGCCCGCGTGCCGCTGGAAAGCCGCGACGAAGTCGGCCAGATGGCAACCGCCTTCAACGCCATGCAGGCCGGCTACCAGCGCGTGGTCGGCACCGTCGCCCAGGCCGCCGGACGCCTCGACGAAGGCGCGCGCAGCCTCGCCAGCAGCATGGGCCAGGTGCGCCAGGGCATGCTCGGCCAGCAGAGCGAGACCGACCAGGCCGCCACCGCCATCAACGAGATGTCCACCACCGTCCACCATATCGCCCAGCACGCCGCCGACACCCGCGACCAGTCGCAGGAAGCCGACCGCCTCGCCGGCAACGGCCAGCAGGTTGTCGGCCGCGTCGGCCAGTCCATTGCCGGTTTGTCCCAGGGCGTGCAGCAGACCGCCGAGATGATCCAGCAACTGGCCCAGGACAGCCACAAGATCAGCAGCGTGGTCAGCGTCATCCACGGCATCGCCGAGCAGACCAACCTGCTCGCCCTCAACGCCGCCATCGAGGCCGCCCGCGCCGGCGAGATGGGCCGCGGCTTCGCCGTGGTCGCCGATGAAGTGCGCAACCTTGCCAAGCGTGTGCAGGACTCCACCGACGAGATCACCCAGATGATCAACGCGCTGCAGTCCGGTACCCGCGACGCCGTGGAGTTCATGCAGGAAAGCTCGATCAAGGCCGACGGCTGCGTCGAGGAAGCTCGTGAGGCCGGCGAAGCGCTGGCGGCCATCGCCTCGGCCGTGGCGCTGATGCGCGAGAGCAACACGCAGATCGCCGTGGCCGCCGAGCAACAGAGCCAGGTGGCCGAGGAAATGACCCGTTCGGTCGTGGGCATCCGCGACGTCACCGAACACACCGTGCAGCAGACCGTCGATTCGGCCGGCACCAGCCACCAGCTGGCGGACCTCGCCGGCGAGCTCAGCCGTGCCATCCGCCAGCTGCGCCTGTAATCCCTATCGCCCACATAGCCTGCGCCCATTGGCGCGGGCTCCCGGGCAGCACCTAGACTGCTGACATTCCGCCCACCTGCGCTCAGGCGGGCTTTTCAGTCTCGGGAGCAGCACCATGGGCAAACGTCACCCCAACCTCCTCGCCTGGCAGTGGCAGGGCTACGCCGCCAACCACCGCAACCCGACCAACCTGGCGCTGCACATCATCGCCGTGCCGCTGTTCATCCTCGGCGCCCTGACGCTGCTCAGCGGGCTGTTCGGCCTGAGCCTGTCGGCGATCCTGCTGGGGGTGATCGGCATGGTCGCCTCCCTGGCCATCCAGGGCCGCGGTCACAAGCTCGAGGAGCAGGCGCCCGAGCCCTTCAGCGACCGCAAGGACGCCGTCGGTCGGCTGCTGGTCGAGCAATTCGTCACCTTCCCGCGCTTCGTCCTGAGCGGCAAATGGTGGCGCGCCTGGCGCAATCGCAACAGCTGAGCCGGCCATCACGGCAGGGCGCGGCATTTCGGCCATTCAAGTCCCTGGCAGGTTCGCCGATATAATCGTCGAGATTTCGTCACGAGCTGTTGAGATGTCGGCTTTTCGTCATTTTATTGGCATTCTGCTCTGCCTGTTTATTGTCATGCCCGCGCACTCAGCCCCGGATCCGGCGGCCGAGCGCACCGTGCTGACCATCGCAGTGAAGGACCAGCCGCAGCTCCTGCGCCATTACAGCCTGCGCGACCTCGAAGCGCTGCCGCAGACCGAGCGGCGCTCCATGCTCCCTGATGAATCCCACGTCTATGGCTGGCAGGGCGTGCGCCTGAGCACCCTGCTCGCCGGTTTCGACCGCACCGATTCCCAGCGCCTGCGGGTCGAGGCGCTGAACGACTATTCCGCGCTGATTCCGCTAAGCGACCTCGACGCCTTCGACCCCATCCTCGCCTACCGCCGCGATGGCCAGGCCATCGGCATCGCCGAGCGCGGCCCGCTGTTCGTCATCTACCCGATGCTCGATCACCCGGAGTTGCGGACCCAGGTCTACTTCAACCGCACCGTCTGGCAGGTAAGCCGCATTACCCTGGAGTGATCGCCGTGCCCCCGCAGCCTCCCAGGCGGCGCTATCGCCGCCTGACCGTCATCATTCTCAGCGGCCTGATCGCCGCGCTGACCGCCGGCGCCGGTGCGGCGCTGCTGATGGTGCACCAGCATGTCCGCCAGCTGGCCCATCCCGACGCCCACAGCGAGCTGTGGCAGGCCTACCAGTTGCGCGCCGAGCTGGAACGCTCGCTGAACACTGCCCGCCAGGTGCTCGCTGGCAAGAGCGACAGCGATGCCCTGGCGACCCGCATCGAGGTGCTAGCCAGCCTCCTGCCGCCCCTGCGCACCACGCCTGTCTACCGCTACCTGGTGGAGCCGCGTCCGGAAGTGCAGGCGACGCTGGAGACGATCCAGCAGCTGAGCGACGCCTGGCTCCAGCGTGCCCCCTGGGGCCAGCCGGCGGCGGCGAAGGTGCTGGCCGGCGAGATGCTGCGCGAACTGCCCCCGCTGCTCGAACCCACCCATGAACTGGTGGTGGTCACCAACATCGCCCTGACCAACTACATGGACGCCGAACGCCTTGATCTGCAGCGCGCCTTCAACCTGCTGGCCTGGGTGCTCTTCGGCCTCGGCCTGTGCAGCGTGCTGCTGGCTCTGCGAGTGATCGCCAACTCGCGGCGCAAGCTGCAGCTCACCCAGCGCCTGCACGACCTCAACCAGTCGCTCGAGCAACGCGTCGAACAACGCACCCAGGAGCTGAGCGAACGCAAGGCACTGCTGCGCTACATCCTCGACACCAGCCCCAGCGACGTGGCGCTGCTCAGTGACGAAGACTCCCGTGCCCATTACGTCAGCCCGCGCCTGTTGCAGCGCACCGGCATCCGTCCGCACGAGCCCTTCACCCTGCACCGCCTGTTCGATGACCCGGACGAGGAAGCACGCTTCCGCCAGTCGCTGGCCGACAATGGCCAGTTGGACAGCTGGGAAACCCGGCTGGCGGGCAACCCCGCCTACTGGGCGATCGTCTGGGCGCGCAGGATGGAAGTAGAGGGCCGCCCCGCCTCGCTGGTGTGGAGCTTCGACATCAACCAGCGCAAGGCCATGGAACAGGAGCTGCGCCTGCTGGCCACCACCGACCCGCTGACCGGCCTGCAGAACCGCCACGCCTTCGTCAAACGCGGCGTCGCCCTGCTCAAGAGCGCGCAGCGCTATGACCGCCAGTGCGCGGCGCTGATGCTGGACATCGACTTCTTCAAGCCGATCAACGACAGCCACGGCCACGCCTTCGGTGATGCGGTGCTGCAGGCCGTAGCCAAGGAGCTGACGCAAGGGTTGCGCGAAGTCGACCTGCTCGGCCGCCTGGGTGGCGAGGAGTTCGCCGCGATCCTCCCGGAAACCGACCTGCAGCAGGCGCTGCAAGTCGCCGAACGGGTACGCAACAGCGTGCAGGCGCTGTCCTTCACCAGCGCGGACGGAAACCGCGTGCGCCTGACCCTGAGCATCGGCGTGGCCGAGCGACGCGAAGGTGAACTGCGCCTGGAAGACTTGCTGGCCCGCGCCGACCGCGCCCTGTACCGAGCCAAGGCCGGCGGGCGCAATCGTACGGAGACCGCGGCCGGTCTCTAGCTAAAAGGCTTCTAGCCGAAGATGGTCACCGTCTGCCGGCCGATTGCCAGGAGCTGGCCGTCCGCCGACCAGGTCTGCGCGGCGATGTGGCCGTAGCCATCGCGGGCATGTTCGATGGTTGCCAGGTACTGGCACCAGCCATTGGCCGGCATCGACGGCAGCGGCTGGACGAACTCCACGGTCCAGGTCAGCGAACTGGAGGGCGCCGGCGATTTCAGGTGCGGCAGGTTGGCCGGCGGCCAGGCATCGATCAGCGCCAGCAGGTGGCTGATCTCCATCGGTTCGTCGCCCACGTCATCACCACGGAAACGCATCCAGCCACCCATCTCGCGCTCGCGACTGGCCGAGAACGGCATGTGTCCGACGGCCCAGCGCATGGCGATATTCTGGGTGAAGGCCGGCATGATCTTGCGGATGTAGGGCAGCTCCTGGCAGTCCTCGATAGCCTTGAACGCCGGCGGCGGCAGGCCCTCCATCTGCACGCTGGATTCGCGCGCCACGCCGAAGCTGCCCTGGGCCAGCAGGACCACCTGGCCGTTCTGCACGGCGCGGCAGAACACCTGACTGACCGACTTGCCCTCGCGCAGGACTTCGGCCTCGAAGCTCACCGGCACTTCCACCTCGATGGGGCCGACGAAGGTGATCGCCAGCGAGCGCACCGGCCGCCCCGCCTCGGCCACCGACGCCATGGCCTCGTAGGCCAGCGCCGCCACCAGGCCGCCAAAACTGGCGCGGCCCTGGGCCCAGGCGGCGGGAATGACAATGGACAACGGCGCAGTACGCACCGCCCGGAGCATTTCGCTGAAGGACATGATCGGACTTCCCTGAGGCTTCTGGAGAATGGCAACTGGCTGCGATCTTAGGGGCAGCGGCAGCCCCGGCAAACCATCCAAAGCCTTGTCACTTGCAGGAAATGCCCGGTCATCAATGGCCTCTATGCAGAGCCTTTTCCAGGGCCTCCAGGCTCTCGTCGGCGAGGCGCTCGGCGAGGTCGTGGCGGGCATTCCAGTGCGGTTGCAGCGGCATCAGGTCCAGCTCGCGCTCGCTGCGGATCAGCCACTGTTCATAGTCATGCCAGTCGCCCAAGGCCGATTGCGCGTCCTTCAACGGCGCCAGCAGGCGTTGCGGCACGGCGGACTCCTCGGGATAGGCCTCCAGCGAATAGCGCACCCGCTTGATCAGCAGGCGCAGGCGATGACGGTCGTGGGCCGGGTCCTTCAGGGCGTCACGCAGCTTCTGCCACTCCCGGGCCAGGCGCTTTTCCACCTTGCGGTGCAGGCCCTTGAGCACACCGTGGCGCTCGGACGTGCGCCACAGCTGCGGCCAGCCGTCCAGGCGCATCATCAGGCGCTCCCACTGCGGGCTGGCAAGCAGCGTGGCGTAGCCGGAGATCAACGCCGGCCGGCGCAGCGCGGCGGCACGTTCGTAGCCTTCGGCCTCCAGCACCGGCAGCAGCACTTCGAGGTCGCGCAGCGGGCCGCTGAGCCGGCCCATGTCGCCCAGCGCCTGTTCCAGTTCGTCGATACCGGGCATGCCGCGCACCGGGTGCAGCAGGCTGCGCAACCGGCGCACGGCGATGCGCAGGTCATGCAGCGCTTCCGGGTCGGACGCGGCCTTCAGGCGGGAAGACGCGGAGAACAGCGCAACCTCCTGCTCGATCAGATGGCTTACCAGGTAATCGCAGAAGGAGGTCACGGCAGGCTCCACTCAGAGAATGAAATATCAGGTTAGCCCCTGTCGACGCAGCAACAAGGGGCGCAATGTCACGTTCCTTTTCCGCGCGACAGCCGCAGGCGCCAGGGCAGCTCGCGGCGCAGGCGTGCCAGGTGCCCGCGCAGCTCGGCTGGCGACGCAGCCGCGCCGCCGTAACGCTGCTTTTCGAAGGCATCCAGGTAGCTGCGGATCGCCTGTGCATGGGCCGGCAACACTTTAATGGCACGCCGGCAGAAGTCCCTGCCGCCCTCCCCCGGCTCCCGGCGTACGCCCAGCGGCGCGAGCATCCGCTCGAAGCGCTGGAAGCTGCGCAACTGAACATCGGCGCTGCGTCGCCAGGGCTTGAACAACACCAGTGCCAGCAAGCCCAGCAACAGAGCGCCGCCGCCAACCAGCAGGGCGCCGCCCCATTGCCGGTCGAGCCCGCCGAACCAGTTTTTCAGCATGTCGCCCTGCTGCTCGGCCTGGTAGCCCAGCACCCAGCGCTGCCAGCCGTAGTTGGCGTCGTCCCACGCCATGCGCAGCTGGTTGAGCAGCGCGAAATGGCGGTAGCGCAGGGGCGAAAACGGATCGGACTCCAGGAAGCTGCCTTCCTGGCTCAGCGCCGCCTCCAGTCCCTGCTCGATGCGTTCGGGCGCCACGGCGCCCGTCGGGTCGACCCGCGTCCAGCCCCGCCCCGCCTGCCAGTACTCGACCCAGGCATGGGCGTCGAACTGGCGGATCGCCAGGTAGTTGCCCGAGGTACTCGCCTCGCCGCCCTGGTAGCCGGTGACCACGCGGGCCGGAATACCGGCAGCGCGCAGGACGAAGGTCATGGCGCCGGCGTAGTGCTCGCAGAAGCCGGCGCGGGTGTCGAAGAGAAAGCCGTCGATGCGTTCCGGGCCGGCATCCGGCGGCCGGAGTGTGTAGCGGAACGGCTGCTCGCGCAGATGCTGGAGCATCGCCTGCACCAGCGCTGCCGGCTGCGGGTAGCGTTCGCGCAGTTGCTGCGCCCAGGCGCGGGCCCGTGGGTTGCCGCTCTGTGGCAAGGCAAGGTTGATCCGTTGCGCGCGGGCGGCGTCATCCGGCTCCAACTGTGCGTCCGGCCAGGAGGTGGCACGGTACATCAGCCCCTGGCGCACCGGCAGGCGTCGCTCCAGGTGGAAGTCGCTCATCATTCGCGCATCGCCCAGGCTGGTCTGCGCCACGTCGAGGGCGAACAGCCAGGGCCGGCCGTTGGGCTCCATGATCACCTGGTACTGCAACGGCTGGCCCCGCTGCTGCCATTGCGGCGGACGATCGCCACGCTGGAACGCGGTACTCCAGCGCACACCGTCGAAGCGCTCCAGGGTCAGCGCCCGCCAGTACAGCTGCGAACGCGTCGGCGGCTGACCGTCAAAACTCACCCGGAAAGCCAACGCGGGTGACTGGCTCAACTCGACCATGTCCCCTGGCGCCATGCTGTCGCTCAGCCCGGTCATGGCCTTGTCGCCCGGCATCGGCAGCGACCACAGCGGCCCCATCCGCGGGAACAGCAGGAACATCAGCAGCATCAGCGGCAGCGCCTGCAACAGCAGGCCGCCGGCCAGGCGCAGGGTCGGCATCGGGCGCGCGGCGAAGCTGCTCTGCTGCAGGCCGATGGCCGCCGCCAACAGGGCCAGCACCGGCAGCAGGCTGAATGCGGCAGCGATGATGTCGTCCTGGAACAGGTAGCTGGTGGTCACGGCGAAGAATCCCAGCAGGATCAGCACCCAGGCGTCGCGGCGGGTCTTGAGCTCCACCAGCTTGACCACGAAGGCGGCGATCAGCAGCACCACGCCAGCATCCAGCCCGATCACCGAGCCACGGGAGAACCACACTCCTACCCCGGCCGCCGCCACCAGCGCCAGCTTGGCGACGCCGCTGGGGTAGTTGGTGCGCATGCGGAACACCTGGATGCGCCAGGCCGCACAGCCCAGCCAAAGCGCGACGATCCACAGTGGCAGGTGCTCCAGGTGCGGGATGATCACCACCGCCTGGGCTACCAGCAGCCAGGTGAGCGCGACCCGTGGAATCGGTTGGGTGGAAGCGGCGGCAGCGCTGCTCATCGCTTCGTCCCGTGCAGCGCCAGGGCGCGAAGGCAGGCATCGCGATGGGTATCGTCCAGGCCGACCGCCAGTTGCGCATCCGGCAAGCGCAGACCGAAGGGTTGCTGGCGCAGCGACAGCTGCAGAACCCAGAAACACAGGCGTGAAAGGCGTCCCTCGGTGTCGCCGCCCAGGCTGTTGAACTCCAGCCAGACGTTGCGCCCCGCCAGCGCCGAGAAGTCCTTCACCAGCAGGCCCTGGCCGCGCGAATAGGCCTTCCAGTGCAGACGCCGGCGCGAGTCGCCCGGCTGGTAGGGCCGCAGCCCCTGGTAATCGTCGACTCCGCGGCCGCTGGGACGCACACCCTCTTCGTCATTCTCTGCTGGCCCGCCTTCGAGCGGCAGATCGCCGGGCTGCGGATGCGGGTAGACCAGCACCGACTGGTCCAGGTCCACCCAGCTCCAGGCCACCAGCAGCCCCAGCGGGAAACGGCTTTCCACGCGCAGGCGACCGGGGCGCAGCCAGCCGCGTCGCTGCGCCGTCATCGTCAGCAGCACTTCTTCGGCATGCTCTGCCGTGACATCGGCAAACTGCATGCGCTCGGTTTCCCAGCCCAGGCCGATGGCCTGTCGGGCGCGCCCTTCGCCTTCCAGGCGCACGCGAAAAGCTGCCTGTTCGCCGACGAATACCGGCTGCGCGCCGAGCGCCGTCAGGCGCAGGCCGCCCAGGTTCCGATAGGTGTGCAGGATGGCGACGATGAACAGCGACAGCAGCAGGAAGGTCAGGCCGTAGGCCAGGCTGTTCTGGTAGTTGATGGCGGTGAGCAGCATCAGCAGCAGCGCGACGCCGAACGCCATCCCCTGCCGGGTCGGGATAATGAAGATACGCCGCTGGTTGAGCTGCAGCGATGGCGATGGCGGTATGCGCCGGGCTATCCAGCTCTGCCACAGCGGCCTGACCCTGACGAGCATGGCATGTCCCTCAGAGAGCCGGAACTTCGCGCAGCAACCACTGCACCAGCGCGCCGCCGCCATGGCCGGCCGGGTCGGCCTGGTCACGCAGGCGGTGCCCGGCCACCGAAGGCAGCACGGCCTGCACATCCTCGGGAATCACGTAGTCGCGCCCGGCCAGCAGTGCCCAGGCACGAGCGGCCGCCAGCAACGCGAGGCTGCCGCGCGGCGACAGGCCGAGGGCGAAGGCGGGCTGGGTACGCGTGGCTTCCACCAGGCGCAGCACGTAATCCACCAGGGCATCGCTGGCACGCACCTCCAGCACTTCACCCTGCAGCGCCTGCAGTTCCTGCGGGTCGAGCATCGGCTCCAGGCGCGGCAGCAGGTCGCGGCGCGCCTCGCCCAGCAGCAGCGCCTTCTCGGCGGCGCGGCCGGGGTAGCCCAGGGACAGGCGCATGAGGAAACGGTCAAGCTGGGACTCGGGCAGCGCGAAGGTACCGCCCTGGGTCACCGGGTTCTGCGTGGCGATGACGAAGAAGGGTTCGGGCAGCGGACGGGTCGCGCCCTCGATGGTCACCTGGCCCTCCTCCATGGCCTCGAGCAGCGCGCTCTGGCTCTTGGGCGTGGCGCGGTTGATCTCGTCGGCCAGCACCAGCTCGGAGAAGATCGGCCCGGCGTGGAAGACGAACTGCCCGGTGTCCTTGTCGAACACCGAGGTGCCCAGCACGTCGCCGGGCAACAGGTCGGAGGTGAACTGGATGCGCTGGAAGCTCAGCCCCAGCACCCGCGCCAGCGCATGGCTCAGGGTGGTCTTGCCCATGCCGGGCAGGTCTTCGATGAGCAGGTGACCGCGGGCCAGCAGGCAGGTCAGTGCCAACCTCACTTGCACTTCCTTGCCGAGCAGTACCTGATCGACTGCCTTCAGACAATTCTCCAGCTTGGCGTGCATCCTGACCCTCTCTTCCCCGGAAAACTCCGATCCTACTGGTCCGGAACGGAGCATCAAAGGTTTCGACACATTTAGTCCGCAATCTGTGATGCAGAGCTGTGATCCAGAGCGCCTAGCGCCCCAGCAGGCGCTCCGCCAGCCAACTCGCGGCAGGGCCCAGCCGACGCTGCCGCGACCAGATCACGTCCACCGCCACCCGGCGCGGCCAGCCGGCGACCTTCAACTCCTTCATACGCCCGCTGGCGAAGCGTCCTACCATCCAGCTGGGCAATTCGATCCAGCCAAAGCCCAATACAGCCATGTCCAGCAACAGCAGGTAGTTTGGCGCGCTCCAGCAGCGGCCGCCGAGCATCGGTGCAGCGTCATCCAGGTAGGTGTTCAGGCGCAGCGCCCGGTACGCCAGCAGGTCCTCGCGCTCTACCTGGGCGCGGCCGGCCAGCGGATGGTCGCGGCTGACGAAGAGGCCGAACTCGGCCTGTTCGCTCAGCGTCGCCGAGCTGACGTCCGGTGGGTAATCCTTCTGTGCCGCCAGCAAACCAAGGCTGGCGCGGCCCTGGACGACCAGGTCGAGCACGTCGCTGTCCTCGGCGATCAGCCATTCGAACTCCAGGTCCGGATAACGCGCATCGATCTCCGCCAGCCGGGCTTCGAATTCGGCCGACTGGTAGGTGTCCGACATCGCCAGGGTCACCCGCGACTCCAGCCCTCCGACGAGCTGATGGGCGAGCTGGCCGAGGCGGTCGTTGGCCATCAGCACTTCCTCCACCCGCCCGAGCAGCGCGTGGCCGGCCTCGGTCAGCTGCGGCTGGCGACTGCTGCGGTCGAACAGGGTCAGGCCGAGGTCGATCTCCAGGCGGGCGATGGCCTCGCTGACGGTGGACTGGCTCTTGCCCAGCTTGCGCGCGGCGGCGCTGAACGAGCCCAGGCAGGCGGCCTCGGCGAAGGCCTGCAGGGATTCGGGGGAATATTGCATGGTGGCAGCCTCTTCCATCGGTTAAGCCGATGGTATCCAACTTAGATCCAGCCGGTCGACCGATGATAATGGCGCCGGACCGACGGAGTCGGCCTTCTCGTGAATTGAGAGCTTGATGCCTGGAGATACCCCATGACTCCCACTAAAACCCTGAAAGAGCGGATGTTCCACGCCGGCCTTTTCGAATTGCTGGCGGTCGTCATCTGCGCGCCGACCCTGGCCTGGCTGATGGACAAACCGCTGGGCCACATGGGCGCCATGACCCTGATGTTCTCGGCCATCGCCACCGTGTGGAACATGCTGTTCAACGCCGCCTTCGACCGCGCGCAGAACCGCATGGGCTTCAGCCGTACCCTGTCGGTGCGCATTCTGCATGCCTCGCTGTTCGAACTGGGCCTGATCATCCTGCTGGTGCCGCTGGCCGCCTGGTGGCTGTCGGTGAGCCTGCTGCAGGCGTTCATCCTCGACATCGGCCTGGTGCTGTTCTTCCTGCCCTACGCGCTGGTGTTCAACTGGGTGTACGACGTACTGCGCGAGCGCTGGGTCGGACGGGCGCAGTCAACCGCCCAGGCCCACGGCTGAACGAAAAGCCGAAACAGAAAAGCCCGCATCACTGCGGGCTTTTTCATGTCCGAAGAAAGCTTCAGGCCAGGCTGGCAGCGATCTCGGCCAGGGCCTTGGCCGGGTCGGCGGCCTGGCTGATGGGGCGGCCGATCACCAGGTAGTCGGAGCCGTTGTCCAGCGCCTGGCGCGGGGTGAGGATGCGACGCTGGTCGTCCTGGGCGCTGCCGGCCGGGCGGATGCCGGGGGTGACCAGTTGCAGCGCCGGGTGCGCGGCCTTCAGCGCGGGTGCTTCCTGAGCGGAGCACACCAGGCCGTCCATGCCGGCCTTCTGCGCCAACGCAGCCAGGCGCAGCACCTGCTCCTGGGGCTCGACGTCCAGGCCGATGCCGGCCAGGTCCTCGCGCTCCATGCTGGTCAGCACGGTCACACCGATCAGCAGCGGCGACGGGCCATTGAAGGCGTCCAGGGTCTCGCGGCAGGCGCTCATCATGCGCAGGCCGCCGGAGCAGTGCACGTTGACCATCCATACGCCCATCTCGGCGGCGGCGCGCACGGCCATCGCGGTGGTGTTGGGGATATCGTGGAATTTCAGGTCAAGGAAGACTTCGAAACCGCGGCTGTTCAGGGTCTCGACGATACCGGCGGCGCAGCTGGTGAACAGCTCCTTGCCCACCTTCACCCGGCACAGCTTTGGGTCCAACTGGTCGGCCAGCGCCAGCGCGGCTTCGCGGGTGGGGAAATCCAGGGCGACGATGATCGGGGTCTGGCAGGCGGACATGGGCTCTCTCGCGGGTATCGAAAAAATCGGCGCGCATTGTCGCAGAAACGCGCCGACTTCCGTAGCCCGCCCGGCAGGAATGCTGCGTCGCCGACGGCGATCAGGCACTCAGCCGCTCGCGCAGGCGGCCGAGCATGCCCAGCAGGCTGCCGACCTTCTCCCGCTCGCGCTCCTCGCGCGGCACCTCGGCGATGCGCGCGACCTTTTGCTCGGGCTGCGCGCGCCACAGCAACGCCTGCTCGGCGGCGGCCTTCAGGCCCTTCTCGAACAGCCCGCGGCGGATAGGCTTGGGCAGGTAGCGGAAGATCTGCGCCTGGTTGATCAGCGCCAGCAGGTCCTGGGTGTCGCGGAACGGCGTGACGACAATGCTCAGCAGGCGCGGGTGGGCCTGGGCCAGGGACTTGAGCAGCGGCGCGGTGTCTTCGCCAGCGAGCTTCAGGTCGCTGACGAGGATATCGATCGGCTCGCTGTTCAGCCGCACGATGGCCTCGGCCAGGTTGCGCGCGCGGTGCAGCCGGTGGGTGCCGGCGCTGCAGAACTCACCGACGCAGGCCAGGGTTTCGGGGTCCTCGTCCAGCAGCAGCACGTTGAGCGGCGCGACCACACGGCTGATGGCCTTGGTGTCGATGGGTTCGGCCGGCGCCTGGCGCAGGGCGATCTCGGCCGCCTGGCGCAGGGTGAAGGCCATTTCCTGCGGGTCCCAGGGCTTGGTCAGGTAGCGGAAGATGCCGCCGCTGTTGAGTGCATCCACCGCCGCGTCGAGGTCGGAGTAACCGGTCAGCAGGATGCGCAGGGTATCCGGGGCGATTTCCTGGGCCTGGGCCAGCAGTTCGGCGCCGGTCATCTGCGGCATCCGCTGGTCGCTGACGAGGATGTCGATGCGCTCCTCGCGCAGGCGCTGCAGGGCTTTGTGCGGGTCAGTCTCCACCTGCACGTCGTAGTGCCGGCGGAACTGCATCGCGAGGCTGCGCAGGATGCGCTCCTCGTCGTCGACGAAGAGGATGCGGACAGGCTGCTGGCTCATGTTCAGGCGCTCCGTTTCAGTTCGCTGGCCTGCTGGATCGGCAGGCTGATGAGGAATCGCGTGCCGCGTCCGGGTTCGGACGCCACGCGGATGCGGCCGCCATGGTCCTGGACGATCTTGTAGCTGATCGACAGGCCCAGGCCCGTGCCCTGCCCCACCGGCTTGGTGGTGAAGAAGGGATCGAAGATGCGCGCGCGCACCTCCTCGTTCATGCCCTTGCCGTTGTCCTGCACCGAGAGGTGCACATGGGTTTCGTCCGCCCAGGACTTCACCTGGATCAGGCCGAACTTCTCCATGGCCTGGGCGGCGTTGGTCAGCAGGTTGAGCAACACCTGGTTGATCTGGCTGGCGGCGCAGGCGACCTTGGGCAGCGCGCCCAGCTGGGTGGCGACCTCGGCCTTTTCCTTGATGCTGTTGCGCGCGATCAGCAGCGCGCTGCGCACGCAGTCGTTGAGGTCGACTTCCTCGCTGCGGGCGCGGTCCAGGCGAGCGAAATCCTTCAGGCCGCCGACCAGCTCGCCGATCTGCGCAAGGCCGAAATCGGTGTCGCCGAACAGCTGGTCGAGATCACCCACCAACTGTTCCAGCGCCGCGTCGTCACGGGCCTGTTCGAAGGCGGCACGGGCGCGGGCCAGTTGCTCGGGAGCGCAGGTCGTATCGTCCAGGCACTCGTTGAGCAGGGTTTGCGCCTCGGTCAGGCCGAGCAGCGGGATCAGCAGCTCGCGCAGCAGCGCGACGTTGTTCTTCACGTAGCCCAGCGGGGTGTTCAGCTCATGGGCGACGCCGGCGACCATCTGCCCGAGGGAGGCCATCTTCTCCGACTGCACCAGTTGCGCCTGGGATTCGCGCAGGTCCTGCAGGGTCTTGTTGAGCACACGATTGCGCTGGGCGACGCGCTGCTCCATGGCCTTGAGCAGGTCAAGCACCGTGCCGAGGCCGAGGTAGCGGCCCTGCTCGTCGATCAGCACGAAGTCCTCGGTGATCGGGTAGCTCAGTTGCGCGGTGACCTGCTGCGAGGCCTCTTCGAGGCTCAGGTCGGCGCGCACCTTCAGCGGCTGCGCGTTCATCACGTCGCTGGCCGGACGGCGCCCCCAGAGGTCGCGGCCGAAGCGCTGCATGAAGATGTCCTGCAAGCCGTTACGGCTGACCAGCCCCAGCGGCATTCCGGCGGCATCCACCACCGGCAGCGAAAGGAAGGAACGGTGCTCGGCGTCGAGGAAGCGCTCAGCCACGTCGCTGATGCTCAGTTCCGGGGCCAAGGGCGCTACCTGGCGCAACAGCTCGTGCAGGGCGCGGGTGGTCATCGGCGAATCTCCGGTCGCTGGGATGGGCGCCAGTAGACCAGCGGCAGATTGCCATCCTGTGACAGCCGTCGCGCGCTCGGGAAGCTTCACGGCGCGGTCATCGCACTGCAACAAGCGCCGCTGCGGCGCACCCGAACGGGACGCGCGAAACACCCTCGCACCGCTTCGAAGCAGGCGAACAGGTGGCGAATGTTCACGAAACGACGCGATCAGGCAGTTTGCGACCGGGCTCCGTGGAATGGCACGGCCACTGCACGCCGACAGGGGTCGTGTCTTTCATCCTCTGTCCTGGAGACCTCGCATGAGCACGCAACTCAAACCCACCCTGGGCACCCTGCACCTGTGGGGCATCGCCGTGGGCCTGGTGATTTCCGGTGAATATTTCGGCTGGAGCTATGGCTGGGGCGTGGCCGGCACCCTCGGCTTCCTGGTCACCACCCTGCTGGTGGCGACCATGTACACCTGCTTCATCTTCAGCTTCACCGAGCTTACCACCGCCATTCCCCATGCCGGCGGCCCCTTCGCCTACAGCCGCCGCGCCTTCGGCGAGAAAGGCGGCCTGGTGGCCGGACTGGCCACGCTGATCGAGTTCGTCTTCGCCCCGCCGGCCATCGCCATGGCCATCGGCGCCTACCTCAACGTGCAGTTCCCGTCCCTCGATCCGAAGCACGCGGCGGTCGGCGCGTACCTGATCTTCATGACCCTGAACATCCTCGGTGTCAGCATCGCCGCCACCTTCGAGCTGATCGTCACGATCCTCGCAGTGGCCGAGTTGCTGGTGTTCATGGGCGTGGTGGCGCCGGGCTTCAGCTTCAGCAACTTCGTGCTCAATGGCTGGGCCGGCTCCGACAGCTTCGGCGGCGCGGCCATCGGCGGGATCTTCGCGGCGATCCCCTTCGCCATCTGGTTCTTCCTCGCCATCGAGGGCGCGGCGATGGCCGCCGAGGAAGCCAAGGACCCGAAACGCACCATTCCCAAGGCCTACGTCAGCGGCATCCTGACCCTGGTGGTGCTGGCCCTCGGGGTGATGCTGTTCGCCGGCGGCGCAGGCGACTGGAAGGCCCTCTCGGGGATCAACGACCCGCTGCCGCAAGCCATGAAGATGGTGGTCGGCGAGAACTCCGGCTGGCTGCACATGCTGGTGTGGATCGGCCTGTTCGGCCTGGTCGCCAGCTTCCACGGCATCATCCTGGGCTACTCGCGGCAGTTCTTCGCGCTGGCCCGCGCCGGCTACCTGCCGCGCGGCCTGGCCAGGCTGTCGCGCTTCCAGACGCCGCACCGGGCGATCATCGCCGGCGGCCTGGTGGGCATCGCGGCGATCTATAGCGATGGCCTGATCGCCCTGCAGGGCATGAGCCTGACCGCAGCGATGATCACCATGAGCGTATTCGGCGCCATCGTCGTGTACATCATGAGCATGCTCAGCCTGTTCAAGCTGCGCCGCAGCGAACCGGACCTCGAACGCAGCTTCCGGGCGCCGGGCTTCCCCGTGGTGCCGGGCATCGCCCTGGCGTTGGCCGTGCTGTGCCTGGTGGCGATGATCTGGTTCAACCTGCAGATCGCCGGGATATTCCTGGCCTTCATGGCTGCCGGCTTCGTCTACTTCCAGCTCACCGCCGCCCATCGCGCCAGCGCCCCGGCGGACGCTATGCTGACGGGAGCCTGACAGCCACCCACTGTGCGCCGGCTTTCGCGGCCGGCGCGCAGCCACCGGGACGTTCGCATGCCGTACCAGACCACCGTCGGTAGCCTGACCTACCGCTTTGCCGACTTGAAGACCCTGCTCGCCAAGGCCAGCCCGGCGCGCTCCGGCGATGCCCTCGCGGGCCTGGCCGCCGACAGCTACGAAGAACGCATGGCGGCGAAGATCGCCCTCGCCGATGTGCCGCTCCAGCGCTTCCTCGACGAGGCGCTGATCCCCTACGAAGCCGATGAAGTCACCCGGCTGATCATCGATAGCCACGACCCCGCCGCTTTTGCACCGATCCGCCATCTCAGCGTCGGCGACTTCCGCGACTGGCTGCTGCTGGACAGCACCGACAGCGCCACGCTGACTGCCGCCGCCAGAGGTATCACCCCGGAGATGGCCGCCGCGGTGAGCAAGCTGATGCGTAACCAGGACCTGATCCTGGTGGCTAAGACGTGCCGCGTGGTCACGCGCTTTCGCAACACCATCGGCCTGCCCGGCCACCTCTCGGTACGCCTGCAGCCCAACCACCCCACGGACGACCTGCGCGGCATTGCCGCGAGCCTGCTCGATGGCCTGCTCTACGGCGCTGGCGATGCAGTGGTGGGCATCAACCCGGCAAGCGATTCGCCAGCCACGCTGATGCAGCTGTGGCGGATGATGGATGAACTGCGCCAGCGCTTCGAGATTCCCCTGCAAAGCTGCGTGCTCACCCACGTCACCTCGCAGATCCAGGCCATCGAGGCAGGCGCGCCGATCGACCTGGTGTTCCAGTCCATCGCTGGCACGCAGAAGACCAACGAGAGCTTCGGCATCGACCTCGCCCTGCTGCGCGAGGCACACGCGGCCGCGCTATCGCTGGGGCGCGGCACGCTGGGCGACAACGTCATGTACTTCGAGACAGGCCAGGGCAGCGCCCTCTCCGCTGGCGGCCACCACGGCGTCGACCAGCAGACCTGTGAAGCCCGCGCCTACGCCGTGGCCCGCGAGTTCCGCCCGTTGCTGACCAACACCGTGGTCGGCTTCATCGGCCCGGAGTATCTCTACGACGGCAAGCAGATCATCCGCGCCGGGCTGGAAGACCACTTCTGCGCCAAGCTGCTGGGCGTGCCCATGGGTTGCGACGCCTGCTACACCAACCACGCCGAAGCCGACCAGGATGACATGGACAACCTGCTGACCCTGCTGGGCGCGGCGGGCATCACCTTCATCATGGGCATCCCCGGCGCCGACGACATCATGCTCAACTACCAGAGCACCTCCTTCCACGACGCCCTCTACCTGCGCAGCACCCTGGGCCTGAAGCGCGCACCGGAATTCGACGCCTGGCTGGCGAAGATGGCGATCACCGAAGCCTCGGGCCAGTTGCGCCCGATCAGCCGCGGCCACGCTCTGCTGCGGGCCTTCTGAGGAGCTGGAAACATGGACCTGATCCAGAACGACCCGTGGGACGAGCTGCGTGCGCACACTTGCGCGCGCATCGCGCTGGGCCGCGTCGGCTCCAGCCTGCCGACCCGCGAGGTGCTGAAGTTCGGCCTGGCCCACGCCCAGGCCCGTGACGCGGTACACCACCCGCTGGACTTCGAGGCGCTGCAGCAGGCTCTGGCCCACGAGGGCTTCCGCGTCCTGCGCGCGCGCAGCGAGGCGCCGGACCGCCAGACCTACCTGCTGCGCCCGGACCTGGGCCGCGCGCTGCACCCGGACAGCCAGTGGCAGCTCAAGGGCGAGAAGCTCGCGGCGGAGCTGGTCATCGTGATCGCCGACGGCCTCTCCTCCTTCGCCGTCCGGCACCACGCGCTGCCGCTGCTGAGCGCGCTGCGCGAGCGCTTCGCCACCGATTGGCAGCACACGCCGGTGGTGCTCGCCGAACAGGGTCGCGTGGCCATCGGCGACGGCATCGGCGAGGCGCTGGGAGCGAGGCTCGCGCTGGTGCTGATCGGCGAACGCCCCGGTCTCAGCTCGCCGGACAGCCTCGGCCTGTACCTCACCTGGCAGCCACGCGTGGGGCGCATGGACAGCGAGCGCAACTGCATCTCCAACGTGCGCCCACAGGGTCTGCCCTATGAGCTGGCGGCGCACAAGATCGCCCACCTGCTGCAACAGGCGCTGCGCCTGCGGGTGAGTGGCGTGCGGCTCAAGGACGACAGCGACCTGCCCGAAGCAATCGATCGGAACCGGCCCGCGCCTGACAAGGTCTGAATCACAGCGTATCGTGACGCTCTACTGCCACTGTCGGAGACGGGACCATGCCCTGGTATGCCTGGTTGATCATCGCCCTAGCCCTGGGCTCCATCGTCGGCGCGCTGATGATGCTGCGCGACACCGCGAAGAAGCTCCCGCTCACCGAGGAACAGCTCAAGCGCATCCACGAGCGCAACGCCGAGATGGATGCCAAGGAAGCCGACGACAAGCGATGAAAATCGCCTAACTGACTGACGCTTCAGTCAAAAACTGGCCATAGCCATGGCCAGCGGCAGTCGAAATTGCCTAGACTGCGCCTCCTTGTTGGAGGAAAGAATGCTCAGGAAACTCCTGCCGCTGCTGCCAATCGTGTTGTTGCTCTGCGGATTCGCGCTGAGTTTCGTCCAGCCGGTGGGGTTGCTGATCGGCGCCGTTTACGTCGCCTGGACCCTCTACGGCGAGCATCGCCTGCCGCGCCTGCTCTGGTGGCTGGTGTGCCTCGTGCTCAGTATCGCCCTGGCCGCGCACCTGCTGCCGGGCACTACCTCCTGGACCCTCTGGCCGGTGCGCCAGCTCAGCCCGGACGCTCCCGTCTACGCCCTGCACCTGTCCTGGGACAAGGCGCTGGTGGGCGCCACCCTGCTCGCCTGGTGGCTGCGCCGCGACCCGGTGCCGACGGAGAAGCGCTCGCCGGACTTCGCCGCCATCGTCATCGTCACCACGCTGTTCGCCGTGCCGCTGGTGGCCGTCGCCGGTGGCCTGGTGGTGTGGAATCCGAAATGGCCGCCCGGCTTCTGGCTATGGATGCTGGTCAACGTCTGCGTGATCTCGCTGACCGAGGAAGCCTTCTTCCGCGGCCTGCTGCAGACTGAGCTGGTGCGCCGCTTCGGCGCCTTCGCCGGGGTGGCAGTCGCCAGCGTGCTGTTCGGCATGGTGCACTGGCCGATCAACCCGCTGTTCGCGGTGGTCGCCGGCGTCGCCGGCCTGGGCTACGGCCTGGCCTTCCACTTCAGCGGCCGCCTGGCGGTGCCGGTGCTGCTGCATGCGGCGGTGAACTGCCTGCATCTGCTGCTGTTCAGCTATCCGTTGCGGATTATCTGAGAGGGGCAGCGGCAGGCTTCAGGCTTTAGGCCACAGGCGGCGTCAATGCGCTCTTGCCTGCAGCCTGTAGCCTGCCGCTTGTAGCTAATCCCGAATCACCAATAACAACGCCTGCTCGGCCAGCTCGTCGAGGGTCAGGCTGCCTTCGGGGCGGAACCAGGTGATGGACCAGGACAGCGCCCCGGTCAGGAAGCGCCGCAGGATGAACGGGTCGCCCTGGCTGAAGCCGGCCGCGCGGGCCTCTTCCAGCACCTCCAGCCACATCTGCTCGTAGATGTCGCGCAGGCTGAGGATGTAGGCCTGGCCCTCTTCCGATAGCGAGCGCCATTCATAGACCAGCACCGCCATCGCCTCGCCGGTGCCGCCGGTGATCGACTGCAGCTCGCAGCGGATCAGCGCCAGCAGGCGTTCGCGCAGGGTCGTGGCGTCGGCCAGGGCGGCACGCATCAGGGCGGTGTTGTAGAGGATGGTTTCCTCCATCACCGAGCGGAGGATTTCGTCCTTGCTCTTGAAGTGATGGAAGATGCTGCCGGACTGGATGCCCACGGCGCCGGCCAGGTCGCGCACCGTGGTGCGTTCGTAGCCCTTGCTGCGGAACAGGTGCGCGGCGGTGTGCAACAGCTTGCCGCGGGCGCTCTCCGGGTCGGTGATCTGCCCGGTCTTGACCAGCTCCAGCATGACTTCGCGGGCTTTGCGGTCATCCACGCTGTTCTCTCCCCATGAGGCCCATCGGCCGATCTGCTCAGGGCGATTCATCGAAACGCCCTGCAAGTGCTTGTGTTGTCTGACGAAATGTAAGCCCCCGAAGCCCAACCAAGCAAGCGCTTGGCCATCCATTGGTTGGGGTTGTCGTACTTTCGGGGCTTTTCAACCAAGCGCTTGCTTGGTAATGTCGATCCATCACTCAGCGTCACGGGCAGAACAATGACTAGAACCGTACGTATCGGCTGCGCCTCCGCCTTCTGGGGCGACACCTCCACTGCCGCTGCACAATTGGTGCGCGGCGCGGAAATGGATTACCTGGTATTCGACTACCTCGCCGAAATCACCATGTCGATCATGGCCGGCGCCCGCCTGAAGAATCCCGAGGCAGGCTACGCCACCGACTTCGTCGAAGTGATGACACCCCTGCTGGGTGACATCGCGGCGAAGCAGGTGCGCGTGATCAGCAACGCTGGCGGGGTAAATCCCTCGGCCTGCGCCAGCGCCCTCGCCACCGCCTGCGAGAAGGCTGGCGTGGCGCTGAAGATCGCCGTGGTGCACGGCGACAACCTGCAGCCGCGCCTGGGCGAGCTGGCCAAGGCCGGCATCCGCGAGATGTTCTCGGGCGCGCCGATGCCGCCGATGTGCGTCTCGGTCAACGCCTACCTCGGCGCCCCCGGCATCGTCGAAGCGCTGAAGGCCGGCGCCGATATCGTCATCACCGGCCGCGTGGTGGACAGCGCGGTGGTCAGCGCCGCCCTGGTGCACGAATTCGGCTGGGCCTGGAGCGACTACGACAAACTGGCCCAGGCCGCGCTGGCCGGGCACATCATCGAGTGCGGCGCGCAGTGCACCGGTGGCAACTTCACCGACTGGGAAAGCGTGCCGGACTACGAGCACATCGGCTTCCCGCTCGTCGAAGTGCAGGCCAGCGGCGACTTCGTGGTGACCAAGCCGCAGGGCACCGGCGGGCTGGTGACGCCGCTGTCGGTGGGCGAGCAGATGCTCTACGAGATCGGCGACCCGCGCGCCTACCTGCTGCCTGATGTGGTCTGCGATTTCACCCAGGTCGAACTCGCCCAGGTGGGCGACAACCGCGTGGCCGTCAGCGGCGCACGCGGCCTGCCGCCGACCGGGCAATACAAGGTCAGCGCCACCTATCCGGACGGTTTCCGCTGCACCGCCAGTTGCCTGATCGCTGGCATCGACGCGGTGAAGAAGGCCGAACGGGTCAGCCAGGCGATCATCGCCAAGACCGAGGAAATCCTCATGGAACGCGGCTGGGGTCCGTACCGTGAGGTCAGCGTGGAGTTGCTCGGCAGCGAGGCCACCTACGGCCCGCACGGGCGCCGCAGCGACAACCGCGAGATCGTGGTGAAGCTCGCCGTGCGCCACAGCCGCAAGGAAGCCCTGGTGCTGTTCTCCCGCGAGATCGCCCAGGCCGCCACCGGCATGGCGCCGGGCCTGACCGGCATCGTCGGCGGCCGCCCGACCGTGTACCCGGTGATCCGCCTGTTCTCCTTCCTGATCGACAAGGACAGCTGCGAGCTGGCCGTGGACATCGACGATGAGCGCCACGGTGCCGCCCTGCCCGCCCTCGACACCTTCGACCCGACCGCGCTGGCCGACGACATTCCGGTACCGGCCGCCAAGGGCCCGGCCCAGGCCAGCGTGCCGCTGGTGAAGCTGGCCGTGGCGCGCTCCGGCGACAAGGGCAACCACAGCAACATCGGCGTCATGGCCCGCAAGGCCGAATACCTGCCGTGGATCGCCGAGGCGCTGAGCGAAGGCGCCGTGGCCGAATGGATGCAGCACGTGCTCGACCCGCAGCTGGGTCGCGTCAGCCGCTGGCACCTGCCGGGCAGCCACAGCCTGAACTTCCTGCTGGAAAACGCCCTGGGCGGCGGCGGCGTTGCCAGCCTGCGCATCGACCCGCAGGGCAAGGCCTTCGCCCAGCAGTTGCTGGAATTCCCGGTGGCGGTGCCGCAACACATCGCCGATGAAGTGATGTAAGAGCAAACCCTCACCCTAACCCTCTCCCAAAGGGAGAGGGGACTGTCCGGCGCAGGATGACGCAGTGTCATCAGCCGGCACAATCGGCTCCCTCTCCCTCAGGGAGAGGGCTGGGGTGAGGGCAAACACGAGCGCAGGACTTCCGAGAAACGCACGACGAACGATTGAGCAGGACGAAAACAACAATGAGCTACGACTCGATCTTCAAAGCCGGCCTGTTCGACGGCCAGACCATCATCGTCACCGGCGGCGGCAGCGGCATCGGCCGCTGCACCGCCCACGAGCTGGCGGCCCTCGGCGCCCACGTGGTGCTGGTCGGGCGCAAGGCGGAAAAGCTGGAGAAAACCGCTGGCGAAATCATCGAGGACGGCGGCAGCGCCAGCTGGCACAGCTGCGACATCCGCGACGAAGAAGCGGTGAAGGCGCTGGTGGCGCAGGTCATCGCCGAGCGCGGGCCGATCCACCACCTGGTCAACAACGCCGGCGGCCAGTACCCCGCACCGCTGGCCTCGATCAACCTGAAGGGCTTCGAGGCGGTGGTGCGCACCAACCTGGTGGGCGGCTTCCTGATGGCCCGCGAAGTGTTCAACCAGAGCCTGAGCAAGACTGGCGGCAGCATCGTCAACATGCTCGCCGACATGTGGGGCGGCATGCCCGGCATGGGCCATTCCGGCGCCGCCCGCGCCGGCATGGAGAACTTCACCAAGACCGCCGCCATCGAGTGGGGTCACGCCGGGGTGCGGGTCAACGCCGTGGCGCCCGGCTGGGTCGCTTCCAGCGGCATGGACACCTACGAAGGCGCGTTCAAGGCCGTGATCCCGACCCTGCGCGAGCACGTACCGCTCAAGCGCATCGGCACCGAGTCGGAAGTCTCCGCCGCCATCGTCTTCCTGCTCTCCCCCGGCGCCGCCTTCATCAGCGGCAACACCATCCGTATCGACGGCGCCGCCAGCCAGGGCAGCCGCGCCTTCCCTCTGGTGAAGGGCAAGCCGGGGCAGAGCCGTTCCTACAACGGCTTCCACCGTGCCTACCTGCCGGACGTCCTCAAGGATCAGGAGTAAGCGATGCCCGTCATCCAATCCGAAGTCGATCCCCAGGGCGAAGAATTCGCCCGCAACCGCGAGGCCATGCTGGCCGCCGTGGCGAGCTTCCGCGAGGTCGAGCAGAAGGTGCTGGACAAGGCCGCCGAGGCCAAGCCCAAGTTTGACAAGCGCGGCCAGTTGCTGCCGCGCGAACGCCTGAACCTGCTGCTGGACCCCGGCGCGCCGTTCCTCGAAATCTCCTCGCTGGCCGGCTACAAGCTGCATGACGACAAGGACGGCACCCAGGCCGGCGGCGGCATCATCTCCGGCATCGGCTACATCGCCGGGGTGCGCTGCCTGGTGACCGCCAGCAACAGCGCGATCAAGGGCGGCACCATCTCCCCCACCGGGCTGAAGAAGACCCTGCGCCTGCAGCAGATCGCCTTCGAGAACAAGCTGCCGGTGGTGGCGCTGACCGAGAGCGGCGGCGCCAACCTGAACTACGCGGCGGACATCTTCGTCGAGGGCGCGCGCGGCTTCGCCAACCAGGCACGCATGTCGGCTGCGGGTATTCCGCAGGTCACCGTGGTGCACGGTTCCTCCACTGCCGGCGGCGCCTACCAGCCGGGGCTGTCGGACTACGTGGTGGTGGTGCGCGGCAAGGCCAAGATGTTCCTCGCCGGCCCGCCGCTGCTCAAGGCCGCCACCGGTGAAATCGCCACCGACGAAGACCTCGGCGGCGCCGAACTGCACGCCCAAGTCGCCGGCACCGCCGAGTACCTGGCAGAGAACGACGCCGACGGCGTGCGCCTGGCCCGCGAAATCCTCGCTGCGCTGCCGTGGAATGCGCAGCTGCCGGCGCGCCCGCAGCAGGAATGGGATGCCCCGCTGCACCCCGCCGAGGAACTGCTCGGCGTGGTCCCGGCGGACGCCAAGAAGCCCTATGACGTGCGCGAGATCATTGCGCGCATCGCCGACGGCTCGCGCTTCCTCGACTTCAAGAACGAGTTCGACAGCCAGACCGTCTGCGGCCACCTGCACATCGAAGGCCACGCCTGCGGACTGATCGGCAACAACGGCCCGATCACCCCGCAGGGCGCGGCCAAGGCGGCGCAGTTCATCCAGCTGTGCGAGCAGAGCAACACGCCGATCCTGTTCCTGCACAACACCACCGGCTTCATGGTCGGCACCGAGTCCGAGCGCCTGGGCGTGATCAAGCACGGCTCGAAGATGATCCAGGCGGTGGCCAACGCCACGGTGCCCAAGCTCACACTGGTCGTCGGCGGCTCGTACGGGGCAGGCAACTACGCCATGTGCGGCCGCGGGCTGGACCCGCGCTTCATCTTCGCCTGGCCCAACAGCCGCACCGCCGTGATGGGCGGCGCCCAGGCCGGCAAGGTGCTGCGCATCGTCACCGAGGAAAAACACGCCAAGGAGGGCAAGGAGCCCGACCCGAAGATGCTCGACATGCTCGAACAGATGACCGCGCAGAAGCTCGACGCCCAGTCCACCGCGCTCTACGGCACGGCGAGCCTGTGGGACGACGGGCTGATCGACCCGCGCGACACCCGCGCGCTGCTCGGCTACCTGCTGGACATCTGCGCGGAGGCGGCAGTACGGCCGCTGAAGAACAACCGTTTCGGCGTCGCACGATTTTGACCGTAGGGCGCATGACGCCGCCGGCGTCATCCGCCAAGCCGGCGGATAAAGCGTTCCGCTTTATTCGCCCTACCTGACTTGAAAGATCCCACGGAGAACAAGAAATGATCTTCACCCAGGAACACGAAGAACTCCGCCGCACCGTCCGCAACTTCGTCGAGCGCGAGATCAACCCGTACGTCGACGAGTGGGAAAAGGCCGGACGCTTCCCGATCCATGAAGTCTTCAAGAAGGCCGGCGACCTGGGCCTGCTGGGTATCTCCAAGCCGGAGAAATTCGGCGGCATGGGCCTGGACTACAGCTACTCGGTGGTCGCCGCCGAGGAGTTCGGCACCATCCATTGCGGCGGCGTGCCGATGGCCCTGGGCGTGCAGACCGACATGTGCACCCCGGCCCTGGCGCGGTTCGGCTCCGACGAGCTGCGCGAGGAGTTCCTGCGCCCGGCGATCGCCGGCGAAATGGTCGGCTGCATCGGCGTCTCGGAAGTCGGCGCCGGTTCCGATGTGGCAGGCCTGAAGACCACCGCGCGTAAGGATGGCGACGACTACGTCATCAACGGCAGCAAGATGTGGATCACCAACTCGCCGTCGGCCGACTTCATCTGCCTGCTGGCCAACACCTCCGACGACAAGCCCCACGTCAACAAGTCGCTGATCATGGTGCCGATGAAGTCCAAGGGCATCAGCGTCAGCCCGCACCTGGACAAGCTCGGCATGCGCAGCTCGGAGACCGCCCAGGTATTCTTCGACGACGTGCGCGTCCCGCAGCGCAACCGCATCGGCGCCGAGGGCGCGGGCTTCATGATGCAGATGCTGCAGTTCCAGGAAGAACGCCTGTTCGGCGCCGCCAGCGGGATCAAGGGGCTGGAATACTGCGTCAACGCCACGATCGAGTACTGCAAGGAGCGCAAGACCTTTGGCCAGTCGCTGATCGACAACCAGGTCATCCACTTCCGCATGGCCGAGCTGATGACCGAGATCGAGTGCCTGCGCGCCCTCACCTACCAGGCCACCGAGCAGTACATCCGCGGCAAGGACGTGACCCGCCTGGCCTCCATGGCCAAGCTCAAGGTCGGCCGCCTGGCCCGTGAAGTCACCGACGCCTGCCTGCAGTACTGGGGTGGCCAGGGCTTCATGTGGGAAAACCCGGTCTCGCGCGCCTACCGCGACACCCGCCTGGTTTCCATCGGCGGCGGCGCCGACGAAATCATGCTGGGCATCATCTGCAAGATGATGGGCACCCTGCCGGGCAAGAAGAAGGGCTGATGCCATGACCCTGCCGAACTGCGAAACCCTGCTGCTGGAGCGTGACGGCGGCGTGCTGCACGTCACCCTGAACCGCCCGGACAGCCGCAACGCCATGAGCCTGGCGATGGTCGGCGAACTGCGCGCGGTGCTAGCCGCCGTGCGCGACGACCGCGGCGTGCGCGCCATCGTCCTGCGCGGCGCCGGCGGGCACTTCTGCGCCGGTGGCGACATCAAGGACATGGCCGGCGCCCGCGCCGCCGGCCCGGACGCCTACGCCGCGCTGAACCGTGCTTTCGGTGGCCTGCTGGAAGAAGCACAGGCGCAACCCCAGGTGCTGGTCGCCGTGCTGGAAGGCGCGGTGCTCGGCGGCGGCTTCGGCCTTGCCTGCGTTTCGGACATCGCCCTGGCGGCGATGGACGCGCAGTTCGGCCTGCCGGAAACCAGCCTCGGCATCCTGCCAGCGCAGATCGCGCCCTTCGTGGTGAAGCGCATCGGCCTGACCCAGGCGCGCCGCCTGGCGCTCACCGCCGCCCGTTTCGACGGCCGCGAGGCGCTGCGCCTGGGCCTGGTGCATGCCTGCGCGGACAGCGCCGAAAACCTCGGCGAACAGCTTGCCCAGACACTCGAGCAGATCCGCCGCTGCGCCCCCGGTGCCAACGCCGCCACCAAAGCGCTGCTGCTGGCCACCGAGAGCGAAGCCCTCGGCCCGCTGCTGGACGACGCTGCCCGTCAGTTCGCCGCCGCAGTGACCGGCGCGGAAGGCGCCGAAGGCACCCTGGCCTTCGTGCAGAAACGCAAACCGAACTGGGCGCAGTAGCCCCGAGGAAACCGTCATGCCCAGTTTCGACAAGATCCTCATCGCCAACCGTGGCGAGATCGCCTGCCGGGTGATCCGCACCGCCCACGACCTGGGCTACCGCACCGTGGCCGTGTACAGCGAGGCCGACGCCAATGCCCGCCATGTACAACTGGCCGACGAGGCGGTGTGCATCGGCCCGGCACCGGTGGGCCAGTCCTACCTGAAACCCGAGGCCATCCTCGATGCGGCGAAACGCACGGGAGCAGGCGCCGTCCACCCCGGCTACGGCTTCCTCTCGGAGAACGCCGACTTCGCCCGCGCCTGCGAGGCCGCCGGCATCGTCTTCATCGGCCCCGGCGTGGAAGCCATCCACCTGATGGGCAGCAAGCGCCTGTCGAAGATCTCCATGCTCGAAGCCGGCGTGCCCTGCATCCCCGGATACGAAGGCGCCGAGCAGGATGACGCCACCCTCACCCGCGAAGCACAGCGCATCGGCTACCCGCTGATGATCAAGGCCAGCGCCGGCGGTGGCGGGCGCGGCATGCGCCTGGTGACCCGCAGCGAAGACCTCGCCGAACAGTTGCGCACCGCACGCTCGGAAGCGCAGAACGCCTTCGGCAGCGGCGAGCTGATCCTGGAAAAAGCCGTGGTGCAGCCACGCCACGTGGAAATCCAGGTGTTCGGCGACAGCCACGGCCATATCGTTTATCTGGGCGAGCGCGACTGCTCGGTGCAGCGCCGCCACCAGAAAGTCATCGAGGAAGCGCCCTGCCCCGTACTCAGCGAGGAACTGCGCGCGGCCATGGGCGAGGCCGCGGTAAAGGCCGCCGCTTCGGTGAACTATGTGGGCGCCGGCACCGTGGAGTTCCTGCTGGACGCCAGCGGCGCCTTCTACTTCCTGGAAATGAACACCCGCCTGCAGGTGGAGCACCCGGTCACCGAGCTGGTGACCGGCCAGGACCTGGTGGCCTGGCAGATCCGCGTCGCCGAAGGCCACCCGCTGCCGCTCACTCAGGAACAGATCCAGCTCAAGGGCCACGCCATCGAAGTGCGCCTGTACGCCGAGGACGCAGGTGGCGGCTTCCTCCCGCAGACCGGCCAGGTGTTGCGCTGGACACCGCCGCAGCTGGACGGCATCCGCATCGACCACGGCCTGCGCGAGGGCCAGCCGGTGACGCCGTTCTACGACCCGATGCTGGCCAAGGTCATCGCCTATGGCGCCACCCGCGACGAGGCGCGGCGCAAGCTGATACGAGCCGTCGAGGACTGCGTGCTGCTGGGCGTGACCGGCAACCAGCGCTTCCTCGCCAACCTGCTCAAGCACCCGGAATTCGCCGCCGGCAAGGCCACCACCGCGTTCATCGGTGAGCAGTTCGCCGGCGACCCGAGCCTGGCCCCGCGCCAGCCGCAGGCGCTGGAACTGGCCTGTGCCGCCGCCCTGCTCTACCAGGCCTCGGCCAGCGACCGCGCGCACCAGCCCGGCCTTTCCGGCTGGCGCAGCGCCGGCAGCGCACCGTGGCGCTTCTCGCTCAAGCATGGCGAGGAGAAATTCGTCGTCGAACTGCAAGTCCGCGAGCACGGCCCCCAGCCGACGCTGCTGGCGCACATCGGTGACAGCGAGATCAACCTGCGCCTGCTCGGAGAAGAGAACGGCGACGCCGTCCTCGAAGCCGACGGCATCCGCCGCAGACTGCCCTTCCATCGCGAAGGCGCGCGCCTGTGGCTGTATGGCGCGGACGGCAACCTGGAACTGCAGGACGTCACCCATGAACCGGCCGGTGCTGCAGCAGGCGCGGGCTCCGGCACGGTAAAGGCGCCGATGGATGGCGCCATCGTCGACGTGCTGGTGGCCGAGGGCGCGCGGGTCAGCAAGGGCCAGCTGCTGCTGGTGCTGGAAGCGATGAAGATGGAGCACCCGCTCAAGGCCGGCGTCGACGGCGTGATCCGCCGCGTGCAGGTGAGCAAGGGCGAGCAGGTGAAATCCCGGCAGCTGCTGGTGGAGGTCGAGGCCGAGGAAGCCTGATCCCGCACTCCCTGTAGGAGCACGCCATGCGCGCGATCGCGGACATGGCCCGCTCCTACAGAAATGACACCGAAACCATTCCGTCAGAACAAGACCACAAGAACACGGAGCCCCAACCATGTCCCTCAAAGGCAAGACTCTCTTCATCACCGGCGCCAGCCGTGGCATCGGCCGCGAGATCGCGCTGCGCGCCGCCCGCGACGGCGCCAACATCGTCATCGCCGCCAAGAGCGCCGAGCCCCACCCGAAACTCGAAGGCACCATCTTCAGCGTCGCCGAGGAAGTCGAGGCTGCCGGCGGCAAGGCGCTGGCCCTGCAACTGGACGTGCGCGACGAGAACGCCGTGCGCGACGCCATGGCCAAGGCCGCCGAGCACTTCGGCGGGATCGACGCGGTGGTCAATAACGCCGGCGCCATCAAGCTGGTCGGCGTGGAGCGCCTGGAGCCCAAGCGCTTCGATCTCATGTACCAGATCAACACCCGCGCCGTGATGGTCTGCAGCCAGGCCGCGCTGCCCTACCTGAAGCAGAGCAAGGGCCACATCCTCAGCCTGTCGCCGCCGATCAACCTGGCCGGCAAGTGGTTCGCGCAGCACGGCCCCTACACCGTCACCAAATACGGCATGAGCATGCTCACCCTGGGGATGCACGAGGAGTTCAAGAAGTACGGCATCAGCGTCAACGCCCTGTGGCCGAAGACCATGATCGCCACTGCCGCCATCGAGTTCGAACTGGGCAGCCGCGACGCCTTCAAGCGCGCCCGCACGCCGGCAATCATGGCCGACGCCGCCTATGCCATCCTCTCCAGCAGCGAACGCGCCATCAGCGGCCGCCTGCTGATCGACGAGGACATCCTCCGCGAACAGGGCCAGAACGACTTCGAGCAGTACCGCTTCGACCCGAACGGCGGCAGTCTGGTACCCGACCTGTTCCTCGACTGACCGCTGCCACCCATCGCACCACGGCCAACGGCGGATAACCGCGAGCGGTTATTCGCCCTAGGTCCCTTCCAGGCACCAGCTCCCCGTAGGGCGCATAACGCGGCACGCGTTATGCGCCGAAAGGCCGCCAATGCCCCGCCCCGCGGCATTTACCAATCGACACAATCCCGCCCTGGCCGCCCGGCCATCCGCTCCTAGACTGCGATGAATGCTCATCGGCCGGTTTGCCGATCTGACTTGCGCCAGGCGCATCAGGGCCATAGCCGAGCGTCAGGGAGCGACCTAGAGTCGCGCAGACCTGTCTGCACGCCACGGACAACAATGACAATAAGGGCACGCGTCAATGAGCCACGCCGATATCATCACCCCGACCCGCTTCCTCGCCCACCTGCCGGCCACCCTCGGTCGCGTGCCACGCATGCTGCGCGGGCTGTACTACACCGGCATCCGCAACCGCGAGAAGAATCTCTCCCTGGGCTGGGCGCTGGAGCGCGCCGCGCGCCTCTACCCGGACAGCCCGGCGTTGATCGACGAACGGCGGCGCCTGTCCTACGCGCTCTTCAACGGCTGGGCCAACCGCCTGGCGCGGGCCTTCCAGGCCGAAGGCGTAGGCCACGCCAGCGTGGTTGCGGTGATGCTGGAGAACCGCGCCGAACTCATGGTGGTGCTTGCCGCCCTGGCCAAGCTCGGCGCCATCGGCGCGCTGGTCAACACCACCCAGCGCGGCCAGGTGCTCAGCCATAGCCTGAACCTGGTCAAGCCCAGCCACTTCGTGGTCGGCGAGGAACTGCGCGAGGCTTTCGAGGACGTCCGCCCGGCCCTGGAGAACAGCGGCGGGCGCTGCTACTGGATCGCCGACGGTGAAGACTCGGCACAGGCCCCGGCCGGCTGGCAGAGCCTGATGCGCCTGGCGCAGGAACAGGATTCGAACAACCTCGCCGAGACAGCGCGGGTACGTCTGAAAGACGCCTGCTTCTACATCTACACCTCCGGCACCACCGGCCTGCCGAAAGCCTCGATCATGAGCCACGGCAAGTGGATCAAGGCCTACGGCGGCTTCGGCCACTCAGGGCTCGGGCTGACCAACAGCGACGTGCTCTACCTGACCCTGCCCTGCTACCACAACAACGCCGTGACCGTCTGCTGGAGCGCCGTGCTCGCCGGTGGCGCGGCCATCGCCCTGCGCCGCAAGTTCTCCGCCAGCGCGTTCTGGAAGGACGTGCAGGCCTACCAGGCGACCTGCTTCGGCTACATCGGCGAGCTCTGCCGGTACCTGCTCAACCAGCCGCAATGCGAAGAAGAGCGCGGCAACACCCTGACCTGCATGATCGGCAACGGCCTGCGCCCGTCGATCTGGAACGAGTTCAAGGAACGCTTCGGCATCGAGCGCATAACGGAGTTCTATGCCTCAAGCGAGGGCAACATCGGCTTCACCAACGTATTCAACTTCGACAATACCGTGGGCTTCTCGCCGGCAACCTACGCGATCGTGCGCTATGACCTGGAAAACGACCAGCCAGTGCGCGGCACCAGGGGCTTCATGGAAAAGGTCGACAAGGGTGAGGCGGGGCTGCTGATCAGCGAGATCAGCGACAAGTGGCCGTTCGACGGCTACACCGACCCGGCCAAGAGCGAAGCGGTGATCTACCGCAACGTGTTCAAGGAAGGCGATACCTGGTTCAACACCGGCGACCTGATGCGCGACATCGGCTTCAAGCACACGCAGTTCGTCGACCGCCTGGGCGACACCTTCCGCTGGAAAGGCGAGAACGTCTCCACCACCGAAGTGGAAAACGCCCTGGGCGCCTTCCCCGGCGTGGAGGATGCGGTGGTCTATGGCGTGGAGATTCCGGGCACCAACGGCCGCTGCGGCATGGCCGCGCTGCGCCTGGCCGACGGCGCCAGCCTGGACGCCGCGCTGCTGGCGGCGCACCTGGACCGCGAGCTGCCGGCCTACGCGGTGCCGCTGTTCCTGCGCCTGCTGGTCCAGGTGGAGACCACCGGGACCTTCAAGTACAAGAAGACCGACCTCAAGCGCAACGCCTACGATCCCTCAGCCGTGACCGAGGCGCTGTTCGTGCGACTGCCCGGCGAGGCGGACTACCGGGCGCTGGACGGGGAACTGTTCGAGGCAATTCGCGGCGGTGTGCACCGCTTCTGAACTACCCCATGGCGCGCACAACTTTCGCGGTTGTGCGCGGCCCTCACCTGCACTGAGAAATCAGTTGCGGAACTGAAACTGCAATTCGGCGCCGCGGATATCCGAGTGCCAGCTGTCGTCGTTGGTTTCGCGCTCATTCGGCTCGCGCGAGATCAACCGGCCACCCACCTGGAACGGGCTTTGCCCGGTCTTTTCACCGAACATCTGCGGCAGCAGCGGCTTGTCTTCCAGCTCGGCCAGCGGCTTTTCAGGGTCGAGCTGGTGGAGCATGTCCTTGGGCAGACGCAGGTCGAGCTTCACCGGCGGCAGCGGCTGCTTGACCACGGGATCGACCGCCTTCTTCACCTGTGCCGGGGTCTTCGACGGCGCCTTGGCCTCGGGCTTGATGGCCGCTTCGACCGCCGGCGCCTTGGGCGAGGCCACGGCCTTGGCCGCAGCGGGCTTGGCTTCCGATTCGCGCGGTTGCTCGGCGGCCGGCTCAGGCGCGGGCGCGCTGGCCGCTGGCGCCGGCACTGCAGCGGGCGCTGGAGCCGGCACTGCAGCGGGCGCTGGAGCCGGAGCGGCAGCCTTGTCCTTGTGCTCATCACCACAGGCGGCGAGCAGCAGGGACAAACTGGCGACAATGAGAATTCGGGACTTCGTCATGGAGCGAACCGTCAGAAAAACCGCGCAATGCTGGCGCGAGATGCGAGGCAGAGCAAGAGCCTTGCCATGACAAACCATTACGGCGATCAGTCTGACAGGCGCGCACTGAACCCGGCCTGTCATTGATCAAGGGTTGTCAGGCAAATCCCTCAGGGCCTGATCGATATCCAGGTCCGGGAAGCGCTGCCGCAAGCTCTCGCGCACCCGTTCAGCGTCCTCCTTCTGCCCCTTGTTCTGCAAGTCGCGCAGATGCAACAGGCTGGTGCGCGGCTCGTCGGCCTCCGCCGCCAACGCCTGCACCTTTCCCTGTGCCTGTCTGTCTGGCTGCTCCTGGGCATCAGAAAGCTCGCGAGTCTCTGCCTGAGCCTTGGCCTTCGCACTCTCCATGGCCATTTTCTTGCTCATCGGCGCAGACTTGGCGAGCTCTTCCATAGAGACGCCGGCAGCCGCGCTATCCCTCTGCGGTGTGGCCATGCTTGGCTCCGCCGCATAGGGCGCGGCAGCCGGAGCCGCTGGCGGCGCCATGGCCGGAGCCGGAGCCGGCGCGCGCATCATCGCCGGAGCCACTGGTGCATCGAAGCGATCCGGCGCCTCTTCGTAGGTGCGCAGGGTCAGGCTCAGGCCGACGCCCAGCGTCGCCAGGCCCGCCACGGCGACACCCCAACGCTGCCGGCTGCCAGAACCCAGCAGCCAGTGGTGCAGGCGCTGGGCGAGGCCGGGCTTCTTCTCCTGCACGGCAGCACGGGCGGCGGCCAGGATGCGCGCGTCCAGCTGCGCCGACGGCTGCTCATCGCTGTGCCGGCGGTAGTGCTCGAGCATGTCCTGCTCGTGCGGATCGCGATTCATGGATTCACCTCCTCGGTCACCGACGGGTCGGACAACAACCGACGCAGTTTTTGCATGGCATAGCGAAGCCGGCTCTTCACCGTTTCGGCCGGAGTCTTCGTCAGTTCGGCAATTTCGTTCAGCTCCAGGTCGCCGTGGGTGCGCAGCAGGAACACTTCGCGCTGCTCTTCCGGCAGTGACTCCAGCGCGCCCTGCAGGCGCTGCTGGTCGCGACTCAGGCTCAGCTCGCGCTCTGGGTCGACGCTTTCGCCAACCAGGGCCTCGCCATGCAACTGCTCGTCGAAGCTCTCCTGACGGCTCTGGTGTCGGCCCAGTTTGCGCCAGTGGTCGATCAGGCGGTTGCGGCCGATCTGGTACAGCCAGGTCTTGAAGCTGGCCGCCCCCATCGGCTGGCTGTCGCTGCGAATCAGGCTCATCCAGGTTTCCTGGAACACTTCCTCGGCCTGGGCGTGGTCGCCACACAGGCCACAGAGGAAACGGAACAGGCCGAGGCGATGGCGAGCATAGAGCTCAGCGAAGGCCTCGGCATCGCCTTGTCGGTAGCGTCGCAGCAATGCCGCGTCGCTTTCGTCCTTGGGGGATATCTTCAACTCTCTCGATCCGTAACGGGGCAGGTTTCGACTGGCTTCTCGCCAGCGGCCGAGTAGTGCCGATGGCGCGGGCGCCGGGATAGCGCCGTGGCTATCAGGCAGAAGGATTGGCGTGGCAAGCGGCACGGTGGCGGCCTCGTCGAAGGATCATCTTCCTTGGACGAGACGGCGCCGGTAGTCGGGTTAACCGTCGACAAGCATTGACCCAGGAGAGGGCTCCGACCGCGACGGTATCCGGCCCGCTGCGGACCTGTCGCGGACAGAACCCGCCACTGCGCAAGCCGGACACTTACGCGGCGATCAGCTCCTCCTGGCAGAGCTGGCAGGCCAGCATGCCAAGGGTCATGATCGCCCGCTCCGCCTCGCGGTCCCAGGGGATGCCACAGGTCAGGCGCAGGCAGTTGTTGAACTGCTCGGTATTACTGAAGATCAGCCCCGGCGCGATGCTGATGCCCTGCTCCAGCGCGCGTACGTGCAGCTCCTTGGTGTTCACCTTGGCCGGCAGGCTGACCCAGAGGATGAAGCCGCCCTTGGGCCGGGTCATCTGCGTGCCTTCGGGGAAGTACTGCTGCACTGCCAGCTGGTAGGCGGTCATGTTCTTGCGGTACTCCTGGCGGATGTAGCGCAGGTGCCGGTCGTAGCCGCCATTCTCCAGGTACGCCGCCACGCCCATCTGGGTGACGGTGCACGCCGAATGCGTGGTGAAGGTCTGCAGGCGGCGGATTTCCTCCTGGTAGCGCTCGGTGATGATCCAGCCGATGCGCACGCCGGGGGAAATGGTCTTGGAGAAACTCGAGCAATACACCACACGGCCGTCACGGTCGTGGGCCTTGAGCGCCTTGGTCTGGCCCTGGTCGAACATCAGTTCGCCGTAGATATCGTCCTCGATCACCCCGATGTTGTGCTCGGCGGTGAGCTTGAGCAGCGCTTTCTGGCGGTCCTCAGGAATGGTGCCGCCCAGCGGGTTGCTCAGGCGCGCGGTCAGCACCAGCGCCTTGATGGGCCACTGGTTGGCGGCCAGTTGCAGGGCCTCCAGGCTGATGCCGGTCAGCGGGTCGCTGGGGATCTCGATAACCTTGAGGCCGAGGATGTCGGCCAACTGCAGCAAGCCGTAGTAACTCGGCGACTCGGTGGCGATCAGGTCGCCCGGACGGGTCATCACGCGCAAGGCCATGTGGATGGCGTCCACGCAGCCATGGGTGATGGTCACCTGGGTCGGGTCGACCACCACGCCGGCATCACGCATGCGGATCGCCACCTGGCGACGCAGCGGCTCGTAGCCGGGGCTGAACATGTAGCTGAAGGCGCGCGGACTGGAGAATCGCGTGACCTTGGCCAGTTGCTGGTGCAGCGCGCGAACCGGGAGGTAATCCACGTGCGGCACGGCAGCCCCCAGCGGAAACACGCCTTCGCGGCGCGCTTCGGCGAGCACCTGGTTGATGATGCTGCTGCGCGTGACCAGGCCGGGCCGCTCGACTCGGGCGATGTCCGGGGTCGAAGCTGTCAGCGCCGGCGTGCGGTGTACGTAGAAACCGGACTGCGGGCGCGCGCGGATCAGCCCCTGGTCTTCGAGGGTGGCATAGGCCTGGAGCACCGTGGCATGGCTGACGTTGAGCTGGGTGCTCAGCTTGCGCACGGACGGCACGCGCTCGCCCGGCTGGTAGACACCACGACGGATGTCTTCCGCCAGTTGCTGGGCGATGCGCTGGTACAGCAGCAGATTGGACATGACGGCCATCCCTCGGTCATTGAACCGAAACAGTAGCCAAAAAGTGCAAACTGTTCCAGAACAGTCGGAGGCATTCCGTCCGATACAGTTACGCCGCCCTGCCCGCTCAGATCTCCCCGAGCCAGTCCAGCAGCCCCGCCACCACCAGTTGCGCGTCGGTGGTCAGGCCGAGCTTCTGCATGGCGTTGCGCTTGTGGGTGCTGATGGTGGAGACACTGCGGTTGGTCCGCTCGGCGATTTCCCCAACCGTGGCGCCATGGGCCAGGCGGCGGATGATATCGATCTCGGTCGGGCTCAGCGGCTTGCCGGTATGGCGCGGCGGTCGCAGCATCGGATCGATGTAGGTCTCGCCCTTGCGGATGCGGGCGATGGCGTCGTCCAGCAGGCTCAGCGGGTTGCGCTTGCAGACATAGCCCACGGCGCCGCACTTGACCGCTGCGGTCGCCAACAGTGGCGCGCCCATGACCGAGTAGACCAGTACAGGCACTTCCGGATGGTGGCGCTGCAGCCATTCGATCAGGTGCACGCCGTCACGCCCGCGGGCGCCGGGCAGCGCCAGCTCGACAATGGCCAGGTCGACCTCGGGATGGGCAGTGAGCACATCCAGCAGGCTGTCGGTGTCGCTGACGAAGGCTTTCACCTGCGCCAGTTCGCGCTCCAGCAGATAGCGTTCCAGACCCCAACCGATCATCGGTTGCGGGTCCGCCACGATTACATTGAAAAGCTTCTTTTCCGATGACATCTCGTTCTCTCGTCTACAGCTCCCCTGAGGGGATTAGTCGCACTTGGCTATTTTCGCCAAGCTGCCACTCGAAAGATTTCGAGATCCCCCTGACAAAAAACCCCGGAGCCGAGGCTTCCGGGGTTTTCCTGTGACGGGATATTGCGAAGGGATCAGCGTTCGGCGCCGAGCTGGCCCTTCTCATCGGAGAAGACGATCTCCACCCGGCGATTCTGCGCGCGCCCCAGCGACGAGGCGTTGTCCGAGATCGGATAGGCCTCGCCATAGCCCTGCACCTGCACGCGTTTCTCGTCCACACCCAGGTCGGTCAGCGCGTCAGCCACGGCCTGCGCGCGATCCTTGGACAGCTGCAGATTCTGCTCGCGGTCGCCTTCGCCGTCGGTGTAGCCCTCGATGCGGATCACCCGGCGCGGGTTGAGCTGGAGGAACTGCACCAGCTTGAGCACGGTGCGATTGGCGGCGGGCTTGAGGTCCGCTTCGCCGCTGTCGAACAGCACGTCGCCGAGGGTCAGCACCAGGCCTCGCTCGGTTTCGTTGGTGGCGAGGCTGACCATCTGCTGCTCCAGCCACTTGCTCTGTTCCTGCACGTTGAGCAGGCGTGCTTCGCGCATCGCCAGCTGCAGGCGCTCGCGCTCCATCTGCTGCTTGCCCAGGCGCTCCTGGTTCAGCGCCAGGTTGCTATGCTCGCGAGCGATCTCGCTGTAGCGCTGGCTGAGGTAGGAGTACTGCAGTACGTCGTCACTGCTGCCCCAGTAGTTGGACAGACGCTCGGCACGGGCCAGCGACTCGCCGGCGCGGATCACATCCTTGGGCGCACTACGCAACACCGAGGAGTCTTCCTTCACGGCCTGGAACTGCAGGCGGGCCTGCTCCAGGGACTTCTCGCTGAGCTGGCTGTTGGCGCAGCCGGCCAGCAGCGCGACGGCGGAAAGAGCCCCCAGCCACGAGGAGCTACGGCGCAACAGTTGTGCGGAAGTCATTGCACTTCTCCCAACTGTTTGCGCAGGCGGTTGATGCTCTTGCTCTGCTCGGCCAGTTGCTCGGCGCTCTTGCGCGTCAGCTCCTTGGCCTCGGCCAGGCGGGCGTCGAGCTCGGCCTGCTCGGCGAGCTGCCGGGCCTTCTTGTTCGAGCCGACTGCCAGGGCGCCCCTGGCGGCCTGGTACTTGTCCTCGGCGAGCTTGAGCTCGGCCACGTCATCGGTCGCACCCACGGCCTTGGCCTGTTCCAGCGCCTGCTCGGTGAGGCGCATCTGTTCGTTGGGTGCCGGGTCGTTCGTCGCACAGCCGGCCAATGCAAACAAAGCCAGGCCGGCGACCATCATCCGTCGATTGATCACGAAATCTATTGTCCTACTCGGTGGGAGTGCTGGCAGGCTGAAGCTGCTGGGCCTTCCAGCGGGCCAGGTTGTCCTGCAGCAGGCGCTGCGGGACTCCGGCGGCCGTCAATTCTGTCATTTTTTTTGCCAGTTGTCCGCGCAGCCACGGGTCATTGCAGGCCGAGTTGTGCGCTACGGTCAGGTACAGACCTTCGCTGGAGATCGGCGGTTCCAGCGGCTGCAGGTCGTCGGCCATGCCGAGGGTATCGGCGACTGCCAGGCCGGGGTAGTGCTCGTAGATCACATAATCCGAGCGCTTGAGCAGCAGCTTCTGGAAGGCCTGGGTCAGGCTGGGCACCTCTTCCAGGGTCAGCTCCTGCTTGGCGAAGCTGTCGAAGTCCGGGCCGAAGCTGTTGTTCACCAGGGTGCCGCCCTTCAGGCCGCGCAGGTCGTCACGACCGGTATAGGGCGTGGTGGCGTCCTTGCGCATCCACACCACGTTGTCGGTGGTGAGGAAGGCCGGATGGATGTAGTCCATGGTCTCCAGGCGCGGCGGCGTGAGGAAGGCACCGGCAATCAGGTCGACCCGACCCAGCCGCGCCTCTTCCTGAGCACGCGCCCAGGAACCGGTGTAGATCACCCGGATATTCACCCCGACCGCCTTGCCGATCTGCTCCAGCAGGTCGGCGTTGGCGCCGATCAGGCGCTCCGGCTGCGCCGGGTCGCGCCACAGATAAGGCGGGTATTCCGGATTGCCGGTGGCCACCAGGCGTTCGCACTTGCCAGCCGCGGAACCGGCCAGGGGAATGGAGAAAGTCACCAGCAACAGCGCCGCACGGATCAGCGTGGAGCAATCAGGCATCGGTAGTCTCGCTCGCCAGAAGAAAGAACGGCCATGCTTAGAGCCGCAAAATGCTAGCGTAAAGCACACCGACCCGATTTGGTAATAAGGACTTCTCATGAAGAAAGCCCTTCTGGCCCTTCTCCTGGCGATAGCCGTCACCGCTGGCGTGCTGTACGCCTTCCCCTCTACCCTGCTGGCGACCGCGCAGTACGTCGAAAGCGCCCGCGCCCGGCTGTCCACCAACAGCCTGCAGGTCGACGACCTCGACATCACCTACTACGAGGGCGGCCCGGATAAGGCCCAGACCATCCTGCTGATCCACGGCTTCGGCGCCGACAAGAGCAACTGGCCGCGTTTCGCTCGCTTCCTCACCAAGGACTATCACGTCATCGCGGTCGACCTGCCAGGCTTCGGCGACAGCAGCAAACCTGCGAACATCAGCTACGACGTCGGCACCCAGGCCGAGCGCCTGGCGGATTTCATGCGCGAACAGGGCATCGGCCGCTTCCACGTGGTCGGCAACTCCATGGGCGGGCATATCGCCGCACTGCTGGCCGCGCGGCATCCGCAGGAAGTGCTGTCGGTCGGCCTGTTCGACAATTCCGGCGTCATCGCACCGCACCCGAGCGAGCTGTTCGAGCGCCTCAAGAACGGCGAAAACCCGCTGGTGCTGCGCTCGGTAGACGACTTCCCAGCCCTGCTCGACTTCGTCTTCGTGCAGAAGCCGCCGCTGCCGTCGCGGCTGCAGGACTATCTGGCGGAACGCTCGCTGGAGCGCAGCGCGTTCAACGGCATGGTCTTCCAGCAGCTACGTGAGCGCTATATCCCGCTGGAACCCGAGTTGCCGAAGATTACTGCGCCGACCCTGCTGCTGTGGGGCGACCGCGACCGCGTACTGGACGTTTCCAGCATCGATGTGATGAAGCCGCTGCTGAAGAAACCCAGCGTGGCCATCCTGCGCGATTGCGGCCACGTGCCGATGATCGAGCGCCCGGAGGAAACCGCCCGCCTCTACCTGGACTTCCTCCAGCGCAATCACACGCCCGTGACCGCATCGAACTGAAGCAGGCTGGAAAACAGAAACGGCGCCCGAAGGCGCCGTTTCTACTGGGGCAAACTCAGAGCTGGATCAGATTCGGAATCTGCACGTCCGGATTGACGTCCTGCTCGTAGTCCACGCCAGCGATCTCGAAGCCGAAGAGTCGCAGGAACTCGGACTTGTAGCCGGTGAAGTCGGTCAGCTGGTACAGGTTCTCGTTGGTCACCTTGTTCCACAGGTCCTTCACGGTGTCCTGCACATCCGGCTGCAGTTCCTTGTAGTCGGCGCGCAGGCGACCATCGGCGTCCAGGTGCGGTTCAGCACCGTACAGGCTCTCACGGAACAGGCCGTCGACCTGCTCGATGCAACCTTCGTGGGTGCCCTTCTCCTTCATCACCTTGAACAGCAGCGACAGGTACAGCGGCATCATCGGGATGGCCGAACTGGCCTGGGTGACCACGGCCTTCAGCACCGAAACACGGGCGTCGCCACCGGTGACGGCCAGCTTCTCGCGAATGCCCAGGACCTTCTGGTCCAGGTCCTTCTTGGCGGCGCCGATGGAGCCGTTCCAATACAGGTCGTGGGTGATCTCTTCGCCCAGGTAGGTGAAAGCGGTGGTCTTGGCGCCGTCGGCCAGCACACCGGCCTCCTGCAGGGCGTCGATCCACATCTGCCAGTCCTCACCCCCCATTACCGCCACGGTGTTGGCGATTTCCTCAGGCGTCGCCGGCTCCATCACGCTTTCCTTGATCACTTCCTTGTCGGTGTCCAGACCACGGAAGTTGACGGCCTTGCCCACCGGCTTGAGCACGGAGTTGAATACCTCGCCGGTCTTCGGGTGGGTACGGCGCGGAGCGGCCAGGCTATAGACGACCAGGTCGACCTTGCCCAGGTCCTGCTTGATGGTGTCGATGGTGACTTTCTTCACTTCATCGGAGAAGGCGTCGCCGTTGATGCTGCGCGCATACAGGCCCTTGGCCTTGGCGAACTTCTCGAAGGCAGCGGAGTTGTACCAGCCGGCAGTGCCCGCCTTGGTCTCGCTGCCGGGACGCTCGAAGAACACGCCCAGGGTGTCGGCGCCGGCGCCAAAGGCGGCGCTGATGCGCGCGGCCAGGCCGTAGCCGGTGGAGGAACCGATGACCAGGACCTTCTTCGGACCGTTGGCGATGGGGCCGTGCGCCTCGACGTACTCGATCTGTTCCTTGACGTTGGCTTCACAGCCGGTCGGGTGGGTAGTGACGCAGATGAAGCCACGCACGCGCGGTTTGATGATCATGAAAACCTCGGTAGCCAGGTGTCGATTGAACACATTCAGGAACTGGAGACGTCGCGCATTGTAGATGAGACACCTTCGCCGGTGGACTTCTCGGCAAAGATTCGTGACCAATGGGTCATCGGCGCAGCAGAACGCTCATTTCCCGAGAAAAATCAGGGACCTGAAATGAAAGAACCCGCCACGGAGGGCGGGTTCCTTCAACAAGCGGATCGGGCTCAGATGGCCTTTTCCAGCTCCGGTACGGCTTCGAACAGGTCGGCGACCAGGCCGTAGTCGGCAACCTGGAAGATCGGCGCCTCTTCGTCCTTGTTGATCGCAACGATCACTTTCGAGTCCTTCATACCCGCCAGGTGCTGGATGGCGCCGGAGATACCGACGGCCACGTACAGCTGCGGAGCGACGATCTTGCCGGTCTGGCCGACCTGCATGTCGTTCGGCACGAAGCCGGCGTCAACGGCAGCGCGGGAAGCGCCGACGGCAGCGCCCAGCTTGTCAGCCAGGGAGTAGAGGATGCTGAAGTTGTCGCCATTGCCCATGCCACGGCCGCCGGAAACGACGATCTTGGCAGCGGTCAGTTCCGGACGGTCGGACTTGGCCAGTTCTTCGCCCACGAAGGCGGACTTGCCGGCATCGGCCGGGCCGGAAACGGCTTCAACAGCGGCGGAGCCACCTTCGGCAGCAACGGCGTCGAAGCCGGTGCCACGCACGGTGATGACCTTGACGGCGGCCGAGGATTGCACGGTAGCGATGGCGTTACCGGCATAGATCGGACGCTTGAAGGTGTCGGCGCTGACCACTTCGATGATCTCGGAGATCTGGTCGACGTCCAGCAGAGCGGCGACGCGCGGCAGGAAGTTCTTGCCGTTGGTGGTGGCGGCGGCCAGCACGTGGCTGTAACCCTTGCCGAGCTCAGCGATCAGCGGAGCGACGTTCTCCGGCAGCTGGTGAGCGTAGGCAGCGTTGTCGGCGACCAGCACCTTGGAAACACCGGCGATCTTGGCAGCGGCTTCAGCCACGCCACCGACGTTCTGGCCAGCGACCAGGACAGCGATGTCACCACCGATCTTCTGCGCGGCAGCGACAGTGTTCAGAGTGGCAGCGCCCAGTGCGCCGTTGTTGTGCTCAGCGATTACCAGGATAGCCATCAGATTACTTTCGCCTCGTTCTTCAGTTTCTCGACCAGTTCGGCAACGGACTTGACCTTGATGCCAGCGCTACGGGCAGCCGGAGCTTCGACTTTCACGGTCTTCACGGTGGAAGCGGTGGAAACGCCCAGGGCGTCCGGGGTCACCACGTCCAGCGGCTTCTTCTTCGCCTTCATGATGTTCGGCAGCGACGCGTAGCGCGGCTCGTTCAGGCGCAGGTCGGTGGTGACGATTGCCGGCAGGTTCAGGGCAACGGTCTGCAGGCCGCCGTCGATTTCACGGGTGACGTTGACCTTGTCGCCAGCAACTTCGACCTTGGAGGCGAAGGTGCCCTGGGCGTAGCCGGTCAGCGCAGCCAGCATCTGGCCGGTCTGGTTGTTGTCGCTGTCGATGGCCTGCTTGCCGAGGATGACCAGCTGCGGCTGCTCTTTGTCGACGAGGGCTTTCAGCGACTTGGCGATGGCCAGGGAGCTCAGTTCTTCGTTGGTTTCAACGAGGATGGCGCGATCAGCACCCAGAGCCAGCGCGGTACGCAGTTGCTCCTGGGCAGCGGTCGGGCCGACGGAGACCGCAACGATCTCGGTGACGACGCCTTTCTCTTTCAGGCGTACGGCCTCTTCCACGGCGATTTCGCAGAAGGGGTTCATGGACATCTTGACGTTGGCGAGATCGACGCCGGAGTTGTCCGCCTTGACGCGGACCTTGACGTTATAGTCAACCACTCGTTTGACAGCTACAAGAACCTTCATGGATTCCTCGTTTTTCTCCGGTGAATAGGAATGTCGCCAGACAGGCCTGGCCGGTAGTGCACGCCATCTGCGACTACATCCAGCGCAACGCGACCGCAAAACCGCAGGTATCTTGACTGCATCGACCGGGCGGGTCAATACACGAAAATACCCCTTCATAAGCCGCGGACCCCGATTCTATCAGGGTTACACGCGATTCAAACAAACGTTTGTATTGCGTTCGATAAAGGGTTTAGATATAGCAACAGGTCTAGCTATAATGCGCCCCGCTCTTACTGGGTGGGGGCACGCCCATCCCAATACCTACAAAATACCCAGAGCCTTGATTCAGGAGAGATCGATAGTGGAACGCGAATTTATGGAATTCGACGTCGTCATCGTCGGCGCCGGCCCTGCCGGTCTGTCCGCCGCATGCCGACTGAAACAGAAGGCCGCCGACGCGGGTCAGGAAATCAGCGTCTGTGTGGTCGAGAAGGGTTCCGAAGTGGGCGCCCACATCCTCTCGGGCGCCGTGTTCGAGCCCCGCGCGCTGAACGAGCTGTTCCCCAACTGGAAGGAGCTCGAAGCGCCGCTCAACACCCCCGTCAAGCGCGACGACATCTATGTGCTCAAGAGCCCGGAAGCAGCGGCCAAGGTGCCGAACTTCTTCGTGCCCAAGACCATGCACAACGAAGGCAACTACATCATCTCCCTGGGCAACCTGTGCCGCTGGCTGGCCCAGCAGGCCGAAGGCCTGGGCGTCGAGATCTACCCGGGCTTCGCCGCCCAGGAAGCGCTGATCGACGAGAATGGCGTGGTGCGCGGCATTGTCACCGGTGACCTGGGCGTCGACCGCGAAGGCAATCCGAAAGAGGGTTACTACACCCCGGGCATGGAACTGCGCGCCAAGTACACCCTGTTCGCCGAAGGCTGCCGGGGCCACATCGGTAAACAGCTGATCAAGAAGTACAAGCTCGACAGCGAAGCCGACGCCCAGCACTACGGCATCGGCATCAAGGAAATCTGGGACATCGACCCGTCCAAGCACGAGCAGGGCCTGGTGGTGCACACCGCCGGCTGGCCGCTGAACGACGACAACCCGGGCGGCTCCTTCCTTTATCACCTGGAAAACAACCAGGTGGTGGTCGGCCTGATCATCGACCTGTCCTACACTAACCCGCACCTGTCGCCGTTCGACGAATTCCAGCGCTACAAGCACCATCCGGTGATCAAGCAGTACCTGGAAGGCGGCAAGCGCGTGGCCTACGGCGCTCGCGCCATCTGCAAGGGCGGCCTGAACTCGCTGCCGAAGATGGTCTTCCCCGGCGGCGCGCTGATCGGTTGCGACCTCGGCACCCTGAACTTCGCCAAGATCAAGGGCAGCCACACCGCCATGAAGTCCGGCATGCTGGCCGCCGATTCCGTGGCCGAAGCCCTGTTCGCCGGCCGCGAAGGCGGCGACGTGCTGAACAACTACGTCGATGCCTTCAAGGGCAGCTGGCTGTACGACGAACTGTTCCGCAGCCGTAACTTCGGCGCGGCGATGCACAAGTTCGGCGCCATCGGTGGTGGTGCGTTCAACTTCATCGACCAGAACATCTTTGGCGGCAAGCTTCCGTTCACCCTGCACGATACGACGCCGGACTACGCGACCCTGAAGAAGGCCAGCGAAGCGCCGAAGATCGACTATCCGAAGCCGGACGGCAAACTCAGCTTCGACAAGCTGTCCTCGGTGTTCCTGTCCAACACCAACCACGAGGAAGACCAGCCGATCCACCTGAAGCTGACCGACCCGAACACCCCGATCGCGAAGAACCTGCCGCTCTACGACGAGCCCGCGCAGCGTTACTGCCCGGCTGGCGTGTACGAAGTGGTGAGCAACGACGACGGCAGCAAGCGCTTCCAGATCAACGCCCAGAACTGCGTGCACTGCAAGACCTGCGACATCAAGGACCCGGCCCAGAACATCACCTGGGTGGCCCCCGAGGGCACCGGCGGTCCGAACTACCCCAACATGTAATTGAGTTGGCGGTAACGAAAAAGGCTCCCTCGGGAGCCTTTTTTGCAAGTTCGAAAAAGTTGTAGCGAAGCCGAAATCGAACTACCGGCCGCGTTCAGACCGCCAGGTCACGGCTGCGGCGCAATAGGGAAGAATTCCCCCGAACTCCAGACACCTAGCCAGTCAACACCGTCGATCTCGCGGGGAACCGCCAGTTCCACCAGCTGGTAGAACACGTTGCGGTGGATCAGCGCTTCCAGGTTCACCCGCACCAGCACATAGGGCGACGGTTCCTGAGTCTGCGGGTCCAGCTCGACCCGGATCGGGTGCTCGGCGTCGGCCACCACTTCGTCCTCGACGTTGGTGGTGAAGCGCAGCACCTGCTGCTCCCCCTCCCCTTCGACCGCCAGGGTGACCGCGACGAAAGGCGCGTCATCGACGGTGATCCCGCACTTCTCCACCGGAGTAACCAGGAAATAGTCGTCGCCATCGCGGCGGATGATGGTGGAGAACAGCCGCACCATCGGCTTGCGGCCGATCGGCGTGCCCAGGTAGTACCAGGTGCCGTCGCGGGCGATGCGCATGTCGATATCGCCGCAGCAATCGGGGTTCCACAGATGCACCGGCGGCAGCCCCTTGTCCTTGCTGGCGGGAATCTGCGCCAGCAGGTTGCCGGCCCGGTCCGATTGAGTCTGTGGATCAGTCATTGGTACTCCTCTCGCGTCTTCACCCCCAGCAGGCTGCGGGCATAGTCTTCCAGCGGTCGCCCGATCAGGTCCTCGGGGCTGGCGTCATAGAATGTCAGAAAACCGCCGCGGCTGCGGATAGTCGCACTGTCTACCAGGTAGCGGTTGTCGGTCTCGATCAGCATCACCTGGATCACGCTGCGGTCGCGGCCCACGGCGTTATCGGTGTCTTCGTACTGCTCGTAGGTTCCGGCATTGTCCTCCCCACGGGCGAAGCGCGTATACAGCAGATAATTGGCGCCTGCCGCGCGCGCCTCCTGCATGGCGCCCTCGAGCCCCAGCGGGCTCTTGGCCCGGCGTACCAGCGGGAAGTACTGGACGAAGCCCTGGAACGCCTCCTCCGCCACCACGTTGGGCCGCGCGTAGGGATGGCCGGGCGGCACGAACGGGCCCTGGGCGATATAGATGAAGGAGTCCTGCTGCAGGCGCCAGTTCGAGGTGCGGCGGGTCTGGCTGTGATCGAGGAAGCCCGCGTCGCGCAGGTAGTAATCGGTGCCGTCGGCCAGGTCGTTGGGGCTCATGCAGCCGCCCAGGGCGGCGAAGGCAAGGATCAGTATCAGTTGGCGCATGCAAGGTCTCCGGAGCCGGCGACGAAAAACCGGCATTCGGAAAGGCAATGCAGCTTCCGCGCCATCACAGGCCGCGCTGCCATTCCTGGCGCAGACGCGCACGCTGGGGCTGCTCGATGGCCTCCCGAACCTGGGCAAGCAATCTTGCCTTGTCCGCCCCCAGCGTGCCCTTGAGCACCAGGTAGTTGGACGCGTGGTCGCTGCGGAACACCGTGTCGCGCAGCTCCAGCGCGCTCAGCAGGCGCTCGATCTCGACGAACAGCTCGGCCTGCGACAATGGCTGGAAGTCCGGGAAGCCGGCGCGGTAGCGCTCTTCGCCAGTGGGAAAGCTGACAACCAAAGTTGAGAGGAACTCCGGTTGCGCTTCGTTCATCAGGCGCGCCGAGTTGTCGGCGTGCTGGGCACTCAGCGTGCTGCCGCCCAGGCCGTTGAGGATCATCACCGAGCGGGTGATCCCCGCCTCGCCCAGCTTCCGCAGGGCATCGAGCGTGGAGGCATAGGTCTCGCCCTTGTTCACCCACGCCAGCACTTCGTCGTCGCCGGACTCGGCGCCCACATAGGCCATGCGCAGGCCGGCGTCGGCCAGTTCCTTCAGCTCCTCCACCGACTTCTTGCGCAGGTTGCGCGGCAGGCAGTAGCTGGAGACGCGGTCCACCTCGGGCATGTGCTCACGGATCGCGCGGAGGATGTTGAGCAGGCGCCGCGTCGGCAGCACCAGCGCATCGCCATCGGCGAGGAACACCCGCTGCACGATCAGGCGCTCGCCACAGCGGCGAATCTCCTCCAGCACTTCGGCCTCGTCACGGGCGCGGAATTTCTTCTGCGGCTGGGTGTACATCTCGCAGAAACCACACTGGTTCCACGAACAACCGTTGGTGACCGGAAGAATGAGCGAGTTCGCCTCGCTCGGCGGCCGGAAGACCGGCTCGATATAGGAAATGGGGAATTCGTTGGGCATGGGCTAATCAGGTCTGGGGGCGGTCTCAGCCGCCGATGATCTTCATGATGGTGACGCCGCCGGAGAAGGCGACTTCCTGCTTGTCCGCCAGGGCGCGCACCAGCAGCCGCTGCAGGGCCGGCAGCGCCTGGTGGCGCGGCTTGTCCAGCAGGTCGCCGACGTAATGACGATTGCTCGACGACAGGCAGCCATGCAGCCAGCCGGTGGAGGACAGGCGCAGGCGCGAACAGGTCCGGCAGAACGGCACGCTCTCGTTGGCGATCACGCCGAAGAAGCCCTGCCCCGGCACCTCATAGCGCAGCGCAGTGGCATCCACCGGCGCATCTGCCTGGATGTAGGGGTGACGCTCGCCAATCAGCTCGAGCAGCTCGGCCATGCCGATGAACTGCTGGTTGAAGCCGTTCGGATCGCGAGCCAGGTGACCCATGCGCATCAGCTCGATGAAGCGCAGCTCGAAGCCATGCTCCAGGCAGTAGTCCAGCAGCGGCACCACCTGGTCGAGGTTCTGCCCGCGCAGGGGCACCATGTTGAGCTTGATCTTCAGGCCCGCAGCGCGAGCCTCGTCGAGCCCCTTGAGCACGGTGGCAAGATCACCGCCACGGGCGATGCGCCGGAAGGCGTCGGCATCCAGGGTATCGAGGGACACATTGAGGCGGCGGATGCCGCAATCGAGCAACAGCGGCAGCTTCTTCGACAGCAGCTGGCCGTTGGTGGTGAGGGCGATATCCCGCAGGCCGAGGCGGCTGACGCCGTGCAGGAAGGCATCCAGTTTCGGGCTGACCAGCGGTTCGCCGCCGGTGACCCGCAGCCGCTCGATGCCGGCGGCCTCGATCAGGTAAGCGACGCCCCGCACCAGCGATTCGGCGGAGAGTTCATCCTGCGCGGCGACCAGACGCTTGCCGTCCGGCACACAGTAGGTGCAGGCGTAGTTGCATGCGGCGGTCAAGCTGACCCGCAAGTTGCGGAAGCGCCTGCCCTGGCGGTCGACGATCATGCTCGGCTCCGGTGGGAATCACTCATGCAAGTATATCCCCACCCTCACCACAAGCCCTGTCGCAACTGCGACGATGGGCCATCTGAATGGCGACTCAGGCGGCCGGCGTATCGCCGTCGCGCTTGCGCTTGTTGCCCATGCGCACGCCGATGTCCATGAGGAACTGGAAGAAGCCCTCCTGGTCCTCCAGCACTTCGCGCCAGAACGGCGAGTGGTACAGCGCCACGGCGCCATGCACCAGCGCCCAGGCCGCGCAGTAGTGGAAGTAGGCCGGCACGTCTTCCAGCTTGCCCGCCGCGATGCGTTCCTTGATCAGCTGGCTCAGGCGCTCGAAGTTGGATTCGCGGATCTTGTGCAGCTCCTCGACCATCTCCGGGACCTGGCTGGTCTTCACCACCTTTTCTTCGAGGCGGTCGAACAGGCGGTAGCGCTGCGGGTCACGCATGCGGAACTCGAAGTAGGCGCGCGACAGGCGCTCCTTGTCGCGGGCGACGTCTTCGGAGTGGAACAGGTCGGCCAGATCGCGCTCGTAGTCCAGCATCAGGCGCAGGTAGATCTCCGCCTTGGACTTGAAGTGCTTGTAGATGGTGCCTTTGCCGATACCCACGGCATCGGCGATCATTTCGACCGTGACACTGTCTTCGCCCTGCTCAAGGAACAGCTTGAGGGCGGTGTCGAGGATTTCCTGTTCGCGACGACGGAATTCGCGAACCTTGCGTGGCTCTTTCTGCATAAAAAGACTGTTCGGTCAAAAATAGTCAAAATTCGAAGCCGCGTATTATGCCTATTCAGCGCCAAATTGCACGGATCATCCGACATGATTAGCTTTTCTTCCGAGTTTCCCCATCAAACCGGCCTGCGCTACCTGAACCACGCGGCGGTCGCCCCCTGGCCCAAACGGGCCGCAGACGCCGTTGCCGCCTTCGCCCGGGAGAACATCCTGCAGGGCGCCCGCGACTACCCGCAGTGGCTGACCATCGAGAAGCGCCTGCGCGAGCGCCTGATGCGCCTGGTGAACGCCCAGACCACCGGCGACATCGCACTGGTGAAGAACACCTCCGAGGCGCTGTCGTTCGTCGCCTTCGGCCTGGACTGGCGTGCCGGCGACCAGGTGGTGATCAGCGACCAGGAATTCCCCTCCAACCGTATCGTCTGGGAAGCGCTGAAGCCGCGCGGCGTGGAAGTCATCCAGGTAAGCCTGGACGGCGATGACCCGGAAGGCGACTTGCTCGCCGCCTGCACCCCACGCACACGCCTGCTCTCGATCAGCGCGGTGCAATACGCCAGTGGCCTGCGCATGGACCTGGAGCGCCTCGGCGCCGGCTGCCGCCAGCGCGGCGTACTGTATTGCATCGATGCCATCCAGCAGCTTGGTGCCCTGCCCTTCGACGTCCAGGCCTATGACTGCGCCTTCGCCATGGCCGACGGCCACAAGTGGATGCTCGGCCCGGAAGGCCTGGGTGTGTTCTATTGCCGCGCCGCCGAGCGCGAGCAACTGGCGCTGCAGGAATACGGCTGGCACATGCTGGAAAACGCCGGCAACTACGACCTCGCCGACTGGCAGCCGGCCCGCAGCGCGCGGCGCTTCGAGTGCGGCAGCCCGAACATGCTCGGCGCGGTGGCGCTGGAGGCCAGCCTGAGCCTGCTAGAGGAAGTCGGCATGCCAACGGTGGGTGAGTTGGTGCAGGCGCGCGTCCAGCAACTGCACGACGGCCTGGGCCGCATCGACGGCGCCTCGCTGCACAGCCCGCTGCACCCGGTTCGTCGCGCCGGCATCCTGACCTTCAGCCTCGCTGGCTGGGACAACACCCGCCTGCTGGAGCGCCTGCGCGCCGAACAGGTGGTGTGCATCCAGCGTGGCGCCGGTATCCGCTTCTCGCCACACTTCTACACCAGCGAGGCGATCATCGAGGAAACCCTGGGGCTGATCGGGGCTCTGGCGGCACAATGACGCAGGCGCGACCGAGAAAACTGCTCAGCCCGGTGTGATGTATTCCAAATCCGTTTAAAAAACACCGGGCACCCTGTGGCAGTCGCCGCATCTTGGCCAATACTTGTAGATACCGGTGCGCGGCATCTCCCCCCAAGTGCCCCGCCGGTGAAGGTACCGAGGATCGCGTACCTTATTGTTACACTCCTAATGGTCTTGACCCGGATTCATCCCCCAGAACCCGGGTTTTTTTTGCGCGCAGGAAATGTATCCGCGCCAGGACAATTCGACGTCAAGACGATCAGGTAGCGAGCGGGAACAACCGGCGGAAGTTGGCGGTGGTCTGCTCGGCCAGGGTCTCGAAGCTCACCCCACGCAGTACGGCCAGGTACTCGGCGACCTCGCGCACATACTCGGGCAGGTTCGGCTTGCCGCGGTGAGGCACCGGCGCGAGATAGGGCGAATCGGTTTCCACCAGCAGGCGATCCACCGGCACCTGGCGGGCCACTTCGCGCAGCTGCTCGGCATTGCGGAAGGTGACGATGCCCGACAGCGAGATGTAGAAGCCGATATCCAGCGCCGCCTTGGCCATCTCCCAGTCTTCGGTGAAGCAGTGCAGCACGCCGGCCTGCGGCAGCGCTGCCTCGCGCAGCAGCGCCAGGGTGTCGGCGCGGGCTTCGCGGGTATGCACGATGACCGGCTTGCCGGTGACCTTGGCGGCCTCCAGGTGCAGGCGGAAGGCTTCCTGCTGCAGCTCGGCGGCTTCGGGCTCGTAGTGATAATCCAGGCCGGTCTCGCCGATGGCCACCACGCGCGGGTGGTTCAGCTCGCCCAGCAGCCAGTCCAGCGCCGGCGCGGCGCCGGGCTCCAGGTCCAGCGGGTGGACGCCTACCGAGCAGTGCACGTCGGCATAGCGATCGGCCAGGTCCTTCACTGCCCGGGCATTGTCCGCGCTCACGCCGATGCACAGGAACTGGCTGACGCCACGCGCGCGGGCGGCGTCCAGCGCGGCATCCAGCGACCCATCGTGGGCGGCGAGATCGAGGCGATCGAGGTGGCAGTGGGAATCGACCAGCATGAAAACACTCTCCGAGAAATGACGAAGCGCCCATGCGGGCGCTTCGTGGTTGCAGCCTGTAAAGCTTGCAAATTCTACATGGTATGGGTCGGGCGGTCCGACTTCAGCGCACCGGCGAGGTAGGTCTCGATCTTGTTGCGCGCAGTATTGTCGCCATCGTTGAACTGCACGCCAATACCGGCGGCGCGGTTGCCCTGGGCGCCCTTCGGAGTGATCCAGACCACCTTGCCGGCGACCGGGATCTTCTCCGGCTCATCCATCAGGTTGAGCAGCATGAAGACCTCATCGCCCAGCTTGTAGGTCTTGTTGGTCGGAATGAACAGCCCACCATTGCGGATGAACGGCATGTAGGCGGCATACAGCACGGATTTGTCCTTGATGGTCAGGGACAGGATTCCGTTACGCGGACCCAGATTTGGTGGCAAGCTCATTCAGCTGTCCTGGCAGATTTTTCCGATGGCCGGATTCTAGCCCGGCCCGGGCAGACTTGCCCACTGTACGAGCAAGGCTTCGAGAAGCAAGGCACGGTTGAGGTTGGCTTTATTGAGGACTTTCTGCCGTTGCAGCAGCAGCCAGTCCTGCATCGCCAGCACCTTGGGCTGTGTCGATTTCTCGGCGAGATACTGCACGACCTTGCGCATGTCCGCGAGCCCGAGACCCTCTTCGTCGCGGGCCAACTGGTAGCGCAGCATCAGCAGCGCCCAGTCGCAGAACCAGTCGAACAGCAGCGGCAAGGGTACGCCATTCAGGCTTTCCGCCAGTTGACTGGGCGCAACCTGCTGCTTGAGCAGCTTCTTCACGCCCTCCACCACCTGAGCGCGCTGCTCGCGCACACCCTGGCCCTGCAGGCGCTGAGCGGTCAGCGGCGAGCCACCGGCCAGCACCAGGAGCTCGTCCAGCGCCTCCGGCGACTCGTCCGGCAACGCACTGGCCAGCCAGGCACGCGCCTGCACGGCCGTCGGCTGCGGGCAGGCCTGCTGCACGCAGCGGCTCTTGATGGTCGGCAGCAGACGGCTGGGCTGGTGACTGATCAGCAGCAGCACGGTATTGCCCGAGGGCTCTTCCAGGCTCTTGAGCAGCGCGTTGGCGGCGTTGAGGTTCATCGCCTCGGCCGGCTCCAGCAGTACCACTTTGCGACCGCCGAGCTGCGCGGTCTGCACCACGAAGTTCACCAGTTCGCGGACCTGGTCGACGCGGATCGGCTTCTCCGCCTCTTCCGGCTCCAGCAGGAAATAATCCGGATGGGTGCCGGCCGCCAGCAACTGGCAGGCCTTGCATTGACCACAGGCCTTGCCGCCTTCAGGGCGCTGGCAGAGCAGGAAATGCACGAAGTTTTCCGCCAGCACACGCTTGCCGATGCCGGCCGGGCCATGCAGCAGATAGGCATGGGCATGTTGCGGACGGCTGCTGAGCTGCTGCCAGAGGCCCTGCTGCCAGGGGTAGATGTCAGCCATTGAGGCGCTCCAGCAAGGCCGGCAGCAGCTTGTCCAGGTCGCGCTGTACCTCGGCCAGCGACTGCGCGGCATCGAGGATGTGATAGCGCCCCGGTTCGGCGTGGGCGCGCCCCAGATAGGTGTTGCGCACCGCCTCGAAGAAGGCGCGGCCTTCCTGCTCGAAGCGATCCAGGCGCCCCCGGGCGGCGGCGCGGGACAGGCCGATTTCCACCGGCAGGTCGAAGACCAGAGTCAGGTCCGGGCGCAGGCCGCCCTGGACGAAGCTTTCCAGTTGCGCGATGCGTTCTACTGGCAGGCCGCGACCGCCGCCCTGGTAGGCATAGGTGGCGTCGGTGAAGCGATCGCAGAGCACCACGGCGCCGCGCTCGAGTGCCGGGCGGATCACCTGGGCTATGTGCTGCGCACGGGCAGCGAAGACCAGCAACAGCTCGGTATCCACCGCCATCTGTTCATCGCTGGGGTCCAGCAGCAGCTCGCGGATGCGCTCGGCCAGCGGCGTGCCGCCGGGCTCGCGGGTCAGCTGGACCTCGATGCCGCGCTCGCGCAGGCGCTCGGCCAGGTACTCGCGGTTGGTGCTCTTGCCCGCGCCTTCGGGGCCTTCCAGGGTGATGAACAGGCCGGTCACTCGGCTCACTCCTTGTGTTATCGGGCTACTGCGCTGCAGGAGAATCTGCAGCGGGAGCGTCTGCATCCGGCGTCTGCGCCGGCAGCGGGACGGGCGCCGGACTGGAACGGTAGTCGGCGCGACGCTTGATCTGGAACTCCTGGACGGCCTTGTTGTGGTCGTCCAGGTTGTCGGAGAAGGTATGGCTGCCGTCGCCGCGGGCGACGAAGTACAGGCTCTGCCCCGCTACCGGGTTGAGTGCGGCATGAATGGCCTCGCGGCCGGGCAGCGCGATGGGCGTCGGCGGCAGACCGGCGACCACGTAGGTGTTGTAAGGCGTCGGCGTGCGCAGGTCGGCGCGGGTGATCCTGCCGGCGTAGCGCTCGCCCATGCCATAGATGACAGTCGGGTCGGTCTGCAGCAGCATGTTCTTCTGCAGGCGGCGCACGAAGACGCCGGCAATCTGGCCGCGCTCCTGAGGCACGCCGGTTTCCTTCTCCACCAGCGAAGCCATGATCAGCGCCTGGTAGGAATCCTTGTAGGGCAGCTCCTGCGCGCGCTTGTCCCACTCCTCCGCCAGGATGCTGTCCATGCGCTGGTAGGCGTGCTTGAGGATGTCGACGTCCTTGGTGCCGCGGACGAAGCGGTAGGTATCGGGGAAGAAGCGGCCTTCCGGGAAGACACCGGACTTGCCCAGCTTCGCCATGACCTCGGCATCGCTGAGGCCATTCAGGGTCTGTTCCAGCTTGGGCTGACGGGCAAGTAGCTCGCGCACCTGGCGGAAGTTCCAGCCCTCGACCAGGGTCAGGCCGTACTGCACCACATCGCCTTCGCGCCACAGATCGAGCAACTGGGCGGCGGTCATGCCGGGCGTCAGGCGGTATTCGCCGCTGTGCAGCGCCTCACCGGCCAGGTTGAAGCGCCAGTACAGACGCAGCCAGAAGCCGCCGTGCAGGACGTCTTCGTCCTCCAGGCGGGTCAGCAGGCGGCCAGGGGTGGCGCCGCTGGGAGCATCAAGCAGACGCTCTTCGGTGAGCTGGAGCGGCTGCTGCAGCGCACGGTGCTGCTCCCAGGCCGCCAGGCCCAGCACGAGCCCGGCCAGCAGCAGGCCGCCTTCCAGCAGCACCAGCAATTTGCGCATCACGTATCAGGAATCCAGAAGTTCGCGGAGTTGGCCCTGCAGTTTACGGGTCAGCGGCCCGACCGGCCAAGCGTGCTCGGCCATGCCGCGCACCGGCCAGATACCGTAGAGACTGTTGCAGAGAAAGACCTCATCGGCCTGCGCCAGTTCGCCGTGCTCTACATCACGGACGATGACCGGCAACCCCAGATCGCTGGCGCGCTCGATGATTTCGGCACGCATCACACCAGCGACGCCGCAGCGGCAGAGCTCGGCGGTGATCAGTGCGCCCTGCTTCACCAGGAACAGGTTGCTGAACACGCCCTCGACGATCCGCCCGGAAACATCGCACATCAATCCTTCTGCGAAGGCCGGGTCGCTCCACTCGGCGCGAGCCAGGACCTGCTCCAGGCGATTGAGGTGCTTGAGGCCGGCGAGCAGTGGTTGCTCAGCCAGTCGAGTGGCGCAGGGGAAGAGCGTGACGCCCTGCTCACGGTTCTTCGCCGGGTAGGTCGGCGCGGGCGAGGCCAGCAGCAAACGGCGCACCTGGGCATCGGCCTGCGGCGCATAGCCGCGCGCGCCTTCGCCACGGGTCAGCATCAGCTTGGCAACGCCATCGCCGAGCAAGGCGGAAAAACGCAGGAGTTCGTCTTCGACGAGATCGAGAGAGACTGGAAGGGACAGGCGTCGAACGCCTTCCTCCAGCCTCGCCCGATGGCGTACCAGCAGGCGCGGACGGCCTGCGGACACGCGAATGGTCTCGAACAGCCCGTCACCGTAGGCCAGCCCGCGATCACGCACGGACAGGGCCTCGGCGCTCTGGCCGTCGATCCAGCTCAGCATCAGCCGTGGAACCGGCGGAATACCAGGGAGCCGTTGGTGCCACCGAAGCCGAAGGAGTTGGACAGGGCGACGTCGATCGGACGCTCCTTGGCCTGATGGGCGACCAGGTCGAGGTCGCAGCCTTCGCTGGGGTTGTCCAGGTTGATAGTTGGCGGAGCCACCTGATCACGCAGCGCGAGCACGCAGAAGATCGCCTCGACCGCGCCGGCAGCACCCAGCAGGTGACCGGTCATGGACTTGGTGGAGCTCATCGACAACTGGTAGGCGTGGTCGCCGAAGATCGACTTCACCGCGGCAATTTCCGCGATGTCGCCGGCCGGCGTCGAGGTGCCATGGGCGTTGATGTAGTCGACCTGCTCGGGGTTCAGCCCGGCATCACGCAGCGCGGCTTTCATGCACCGGGCAGCGCCGGCGCCGTCTTCCGGCGGAGCGGTCATGTGGAAGGCGTCGCCGCTCATGCCGAAGCCAACGACTTCAGCGTAAATGCGCGCACCACGAGCCTTGGCGTGCTCCAGCTCTTCCAGCACCAGTGCGCCGGCGCCGTCGGAGAGCACGAAGCCGTCACGGTCCTGGTCCCACGGACGGCTGGCCCTGGTCGGCTCGTCGTTGCGGGTGGACAGCGCGCGAGCGGCGCCGAAGCCACCCAGACCAAGACCACAGGCCGCCATCTCGGACCCGCCGGCCACCATCACGTCAGCGTCACCGTAGGCGATGTTGCGCGCGGCCATGCCGATATTGTGGGTGCCGGTGGTGCAGGCGGTGGTAATGGCGTAATTGGGGCCCTGCAGACCGAGGTTGATCGACAGGAACCCGGAAACCATGTTGATGACCGAGCCGGGCACGAAGAACGGCGAGATGCGCCGCGGGCCCTGCTCGAACAGAGAACGACAGGTGTTTTCGATGTTGGTCAGACCGCCGATGCCAGAACCGATGGCAACGCCGATGCGCTCCCGGTTGGCGTCGGTGACTTCCAGGCCGGAATCACGCACCGCCTGATAGCTGGCGGCCAGACCGTACTGGATGAACAGGTCGAGTTTGCGAGCTTCCTTGGCGGACATGTATTGCTCGACGTCGAACCCTTTCACCGAGCCGCCGAAACGGGTGGCAAAGGCGGACAGGTCCATGTGTTCGATCGGGGCGATACCGCTGCGCCCGGCGAGAATGCCTTCCCAACTGCTCGGCACATCCACACCCAGGGGCGACAACATACCCATGCCAGTGATGACTACGCGTCTACGCGACACTGTGACTTCCTCTCATGTGTTTCACGGCAATAACGCCGGCTGATGCCGGCGTTAAAGAAAAGCCGCACGCCTTTGCAGGCCGTGCGGCTTCTTTCGTCGGGGAACCGACGACTACGTCTTATGCCTGGTGGGCAACGATGTAGTCGATGGCTTCCTGAACGGTGGTGATCTTTTCGGCTTGCTCGTCGGGGATTTCGGTCTCGAATTCCTCTTCCAGAGCCATCACCAGCTCAACGGTGTCAAGGGAGTCGGCGCCCAGGTCTTCGACGAAGGAAGCGCTGTTGGTGACTTCTTCTTCCTTAACGCCGAGTTGCTCAGCAACGATCTTCTTGACGCGTTCTTCGATGGTGCTCATACCTTGTTTTCACTCCTATGGACAATCCGTACAGCTGGGCTGCGGGTAAGTGTATAGAAAGGGTTTTCTGCATTTCAAGCTGAACGCTGACGCCCCTTCGCGGCAACCCAGATGCTCTGTCTATTCCAGCGTTACGACGCTTGGATGATTTTAGACAGCGCATATGACATCGCCACGAAGCAACTCGTCACATCAGCTCATGTACATTCCGCCATTCACCGGTACCGTGGCACCCGTAACATAAGCTGCGCCCTCGGAAGCGAGGAATGCTACCACTTTGGCGATCTCTTCGGCTTGCCCCAGTCGACCCAGCGGAATCTGGCCGAGCAGCGCTTCACGCTGGGCCTCCGGCAGTTCGCGAGTCATGTCGGTGTCGATGAAGCCCGGAGCAACCGCGTTGACAGTGATAGCACGGGAACCGACTTCGCGCGCCAGGGCGCGGGTGAAGCCTTCCAGGCCGGCCTTGGCGGCGGCGTAGTTGGTCTGCCCGGCGTTGCCCATGGCACCGACGACGGAGCCGATATTGATGATGCGACCCCAGCGTGCCTTGGTCATGCCGCGCAGGACGGCTTTCGACAGACGGTACAGGCTGTTGAGGTTGGTGTTGACCACATCGAACCACTCATCGTCTTTCATGCGCATCAGCAGGTTATCGCGGGTGATGCCTGCGTTATTGACGACGATAGCCGGCGCGCCGGATTCTTTCTGGATGGCTTCGACAACGGCGGTCACGGACTCGTCGTTGGAGACGTCCAGGACCATGCCCGAACCCTGGATGCCGTTTTCCTTGAGGTACTCGGAAATTTTCTGCGCGCCGGACTCGCTGGTGGCAGTGCCCACCACGGTAGCGCCCATACGACCCAGTTCCAGTGCGATGGCCTGGCCAATACCACGGCTCGCGCCAGTAACCAGGGCAACCTTACCTTGCAGACTCATGCCTTATCTCCTGTTCAAGCCAGAGCCGCGCGGGCTGCGCCGAAGGCGTCCGCGGAATCCAGGTTGTGGGTCGTCACGCCCTTGGCGCAACGCTTGTTCAAACCAGCCAGCACCTTGCCAGGGCCGCACTCGACCAGGTCGGTGACGCCTTTCTCGGCCAGCAGCTGCACGCTTTCGACCCAGCGGACCGGGCTGTAGAGCTGTGCCAGCAGGTCGCGCTTGAGCGCGACAAGATCGACCGGGACCTGGGCGGTAACGTTCTGCACCAGGGCGATTTGTGGCATCTGCCACTGGACGGCTTCGACAGCCTCGGCAAAACGCTCGGCAGCCGGGCGCATCAGCTCGCAGTGCGACGGCACGCTGACCGGCAGCGCGACAGCACGCTTGGCGCCACGAGCCTTGCACGCCTCAATGGCGCGCTCTACGGCCTTGGCCGCACCAGCGATCACCACCTGGCCGGGCGCGTTGAAGTTCACGGCACTGACCACTTCGCCCTGAGCCGCTTCAGCGCAGGCGGCGAGCACGTCAGCGTCTTCGAGACCGAGAATGGCGGCCATGCCACCAGTGCCGGCAGGAACAGCTTCCTGCATCAGCTGGCCACGGCGCTCGACCAGCTTCACCGCATCGGCGAAGGCCAGGCTGCCAGCAGCGACCAGCGCGGAGTACTCACCCAGGCTGTGGCCGGCGACGTAAGCCGGCTGCACGCCACCTTCGGACTGCCACAGGCGCCACAGGGCGATGGAGACAGTGAGGATGGCAGGCTGGGTCTTGTCGGTCTGGTTCAGGCGCTCTTCCGGGCCGTCCTGCACGAGAGCCCAGAGGTCATAACCCAGCGCGGAGGAGGCTTCGGCGAAGGTATCGCGCACGATGGCGTGTTGAGCGCCCAGCTCGGCAAGCATGCCGAGCGACTGCGAGCCTTGACCGGGGAATACGAAGGCGAGGGATGCGGACATTGCAACAGGTCCCTTTTGTCTGTGTCGTCAAATGGATAACGCCGGCGAGAGCCTGGCGCATTGAACTGACAGTTGGATGACGGTCTGACGACCGCGGTCACACATTAGAGCAGATGTTCCAGACGGCCATGCAGCCGCTGGGGCAGATTCTCGCGAACTTCCAGCAGCGCGCGCCGCAATGCGCTCTGGATGCCCTCCTCCTTCGCACTGCCGTGACTCTTCACCACGATGCCCTGCAAACCGAGGAAACTCGCGCCATTGTGCTGTGACGGCGTGAGGTCGCCACGCAGCCGGCGCAGGAAAGGCATCGCCATCAGGCCGACCGCCTTGGCCGGCAGGCTGGAGCTGAACAATTCTTCCAGGCGCGCCGCGACCATAGCCGCCAAACCCTCGCTGGATTTGAGCAGGATATTGCCGACGAAACCGTCGCACACCACTACATCTGCCAGCCCGCGATACAGGCCGTCGCCTTCGATATAGCCGATGTAGTTCAAACCCTGCGCCTGCTGCAGCAGACTGGCCGCCAGTTTCACCTGCTGGTTACCCTTGATGTCTTCGGTGCCGACATTCAACAACGCTACACGCGGATTGCTCTTGCCCAGCGCTTCCGCAGCCACAGCCCCCATGACGGCGAACTGATAAAGGTGCTCGGCACTGCAATCGACATTGGCGCCCAGGTCGAGCAGATGGCAGTGGCCGGTCTGCGTCGGCACGGCTGTCACCATCGCCGGGCGGTCGATGCCGGGCAACGTCTTGAGCAGGTAACGGGATAGCGCCATCAACGCACCGGTATTACCGGCACTGACGCAGGCATGAGCCTTGCCATCACGAACCAGTTCGAGGGCAACACGCATGGAGGAATCGGGCTTGCCACGCAACGCCTGGGACGGACGCTCGTCCATCGTGACGATTTCGCTGGCGTGATGGATATGAAGACGCTGGCGCTCGACCGGAGAAAGGCCGCGCAGGTGTTCTTCTATCAGAGGAGCTTGGCCGACGAGGACCAGCTGGAGGGAAGCATATTCGGCCAGAAAGGAAATGCAGGCCGGAACAATGCAGTGGGGACCGTAGTCCCCACCCATTGCATCAATCGCGATGATTGGTGCGGACAAAGATTACTCGTCAGAGCCTTTGTCTACGACCTTGCGGCCGCGATAGAAACCGTCCGGGGAGACGTGGTGGCGCAGGTGAACTTCACCGGTGCTCTTTTCCACGGACAGAGCGTTCGCGTCCAGGGCATCGTGCGAACGACGCATGTCACGAGCGGAACGGGATTTTTTGTTCTGCTGAACAGCCATGATTGATTAACTCCTAAACGTTTGGGTCACGCTTCAACTGCGCCAGTACGCTGAACGGATTGGGCCGTTCTTCGACGTTCTCGCTCGGTTCGGGCGCTGTAGCGTATCCCACCGGCTGCTGGCAATCCTCAGGGTCATGGACCGGCACGATGGGCAAGGCGAGCAGCAACTCGTCCTCAGCCAGCGAGGTCAGGTCGATGGGGTCATCCCCCACTTCCAACGCATCGTAGCCACTGGGCAGATCATCGATCGACTTGCCTTCCGGGATGATGACGTAATCGTACTCACCACCCACATGGAATTTGGCCGGCTCGAGACAGCGCTGGCATACCATGCTCACCTCGCCATTGAGCTCGACGTGCATGACCGCCAGCTTCTGCTGATCACGGAAGAAGGAAAACTTCGCGTGAACATCGCCATCACTGCTGGTCAGTTGCTCGCTGAGACGTGCCATCTTGGCGATCGGCAGCACACCCTCGAGAGTGGCGGCGCGCTCTACCAATTTGCGCGGATCAACGTGAGGTGGTATCGGTCCATTCAACATAAGCGCGCCATTATAGGGATGCACCCGAAGCTGTCAAAGGAAATTAGCCATAAACCGCTGTATGGACAGCCCTTTTCGCTAGAATCGCAGTGACGCTCCGAAGGAATTCCCCATGTTACCCCTGATCCTCGCTTCCAGCTCGCCCTACCGCCGCGAATTGCTGCAGCGCCTGCGCCTGCCGTTCGAATGCGCCAGCCCCGACATCGATGAAACCCCACTGCCCGGCGAGAGCGCCGAACAACTGGTGCGTCGACTGGCGGAATGCAAGGCTCGCGCCCTGGCCCAGCGCTACCCCGCCCACCTGATCATCGGCTCAGACCAGGCCGCAGTTAACGGCAGCCGGATTCTCGGTAAACCGCACGACATCGCGCGCGCGACGGAGCAACTGAAGGACGCCAGCGGCAAGAGCGTCAGCTTCCTCACCGGACTCTGCCTGCTCAACAGCCAGAGCGGTGAAGCCCGAATCGACTGCATTCCCTTCACCGTGCACTTCCGCGACCTCGACGAAGCACGCATTCGCCGCTACCTGGAGGCCGAACAACCCTTCGATTGCGCCGGCAGCTTCAAGGCCGAAGGCCTGGGCGTCAGCCTGTTCCGCGCCACCGAAGGCGAAGACGCCACCAGCCTGATCGGCCTGCCGCTTATTCGCCTGGTGGATATGCTGCTTGCCGAACAGGTAAAAATCCCCTGACCTGGAAAGCCTGAAACGAAAAGGCCCGGCAATCGCCGAGCCTTTTCCTTCCTTATATAAGGAAGCGCACTCAGCGCAGGACCGGACCCTGCCAGCCCATCCACATCGCCATGCGCTCGGCGACGCTCGCGCCCAGCTTCTTGGTGAAGCGGTCGAAGGCCGTTTCCTGGACGGTGTAGTCGACGATCTCCTTCTCCTTGATGATCTCCCGCGCCACGTAGCTGGAACTGCCCAGACCATCGATCAGGCCCAGTTGCAGCGCCTGCTCGCCAGACCAGATCAGGCCGGAAAACAGCTCGGGATGATCCTTGTCCTTCAGGCGATCGCCGCGCCCCTTCTTCACCACATCGATGAACTGCTTGTGAGTGGTATCCAGCACCTGCTGCCAGAAAGCGGTTTCATCCGCCTTCTGCGGCTGGAACGGATCAAGGAAGGCCTTGTGCTCACCCGAGGTATAGATACGACGATCCACGCCCAGCTTCTCCATGGTGCCGACGAAGCCGAAAGTCGCCGCCGTCACACCGATGGAACCGACCAGACTGGCCTTGTCGGCGTAGATCTCATCGGCCGCACTGGCGATGTAATAGGCACCGGAAGCCCCCAGATCGCTGATGACCGCGTAGACCTTGATATCCGGATGCTCACCGCGCAGGCGCTTGATTTCATCGTAGATATAGCCGGACTGCACCGGACTGCCGCCCGGACTATTGATACGCAGAACGATACCCTTGGTGCCGGCATCCTCGAACGCGGAACGCAGCGCGCCAACGATATTGTCGGCACTGGCAGGCTCGTTGTCGGCAATCATGCCTTTCACCTCGATCAGCGCCGTATGGCTGGCACTGCGTGAGGCAGACTTGGACAAGCCACTGAAAGGGCTGAACAGCGCCAACGCACCGAACAGATAAACGAAAGTCAGCAACTTGAAGAAGATACCCCAGCGACGCGACCGGCGCTGCTCCTGGACACCGGCCAGCACAGCCTTCTCCAGCAACTTCCAGCTCTTGTCATCACCTGCCGTGGCTTGCGCAGCCTTGCTATCGTCCGCCTTCCATTCATCCGACATCAGTTGCCTACCTCGAGCAGCGGTTTGACCGAGCGCCCGGCGAGCCAGGCGCGCAATTCATTGAAATGATTCACTTCCAGCGCCGGAGCATACTCCCGAAGGATCTCCAGCGACTGAGCACCATAGCCCACCGCCACCGAATCCATGCCGGCGCGGCGCGCCATTTCCAGATCGAAAGGCGAATCACCCACCATCAGCGCATCACGCGCGTCGGCCCGGCAATGCTCGAGAATCTCGTGCAGCATGCGCGGGTCCGGCTTGCTCGCCGATTCATCGGCGGCGCGGGTGATATCGAAGAAATCCGTCCAGCCCTGCCCCGCCAGCACGCGATCCAGCCCGCGGCGATTCTTGCCGGTAGCGACCGCCAACTGGTAACCGGCGCTGCGAAATTCCGCCATCGCCTCAGCCACGCCCGGGAACAGCGGCGAAGGCTGCACTTCCAGGCTCAGGTAGTGGTTACCGTAATCAAGCCGGAAGCGATCCAGCGGCTCGCCATCCTCTACCTCCGGGTACAGCGTCTGGATAGCTTCCGGCAGGCCCAGGCCGATGATGCCCTTGATAGCCTCATCGCTGCGTTCCGGAAGGCCGGAACCAACTGCCGCCACCCGCATCGCCTCGACGATACGACCAATGGAATCCACCAGCGTGCCATCCCAATCGAAGATCAGCAGGGAATACTCACGCATCCAGGCGCTCCACGGTGCGCAGCCAGACTTCGTCCACCGGCGCTTCCAGCTCCAGCACACCACCATCAGGCAGCGGTACGCGCAGATAGGCCGAGTGCAGGAACAGGCGCTTGCCGCCCAGCTCGCGGATTTCACGGGAGAAATCTTCGTCGCCGTACTTGGGATCACCGGCAATGGAGTGGCCGGCGTGCTTGGCATGCACACGGATCTGGTGGGTACGCCCGGTGATCGGACGCGCCTCGACCAGAGTGGCGAAGTCACCGAAGCGGCGCAGCACCTTGAACTCGGTCAGCGCTTCCTTGCCTTCGGGATTCACCTCGACCACACGCTCACCCGAGCGCAGGTTGTTCTTCAGCAGCGGCACGGCGATCTGCTTCTTCGCCGCCGGCCAGTTACCGCGCACCAAGGCGTGGTAGCGCTTGTCCACGATGCGCTCGCCACGCAGGGCGTCGTGCAGATGGCGCAGCATGCTGCGCTTCTTGGCGATCATCAGCAGACCGGAAGTATCGCGATCCAGGCGGTGCACCAGCTCCAGGTCCTTGCACTCCGGACGCAACTGGCGGAAGGCCTCGATGACCCCGTAGTTCAGACCGCTGCCGCCATGCACGGCAATACCGGTGGGCTTGTTCACCACGATCAGCGCCTTGTCTTCGTAGACGATGGCGGCTTCCAGACGCTCCAGCAGGCCCTGGGCCAGCGGCACCGGCTCGTCGCGCTCGGCCAGGCGCAGCGGCGGAACACGTATCACGTCGCCGGCCTGCAGCTTGTACTCGGGCTTGATCCGGCCCTTGTTGACCCGCACCTCACCCTTGCGAAGGATGCGGTAGATCAGGGTCTTGGGCACGCCCTTGAGCTGGGTACGGAGGAAATTGTCGATTCGTTGGCCGGCATACTCCGGCGCGACTTCAAGCAGCTGAACGCCGGAAGTCGGAGGGGCGGGATTCGTCATCCGGATATAATAACAATTTTTCATTCAATTGAAGCACTTAATCATTGCTGCTATATTCGGGAGGCCGCCAAAAGTGGCCAGGCCTGCGGATGATCGCGTAATCGCCATCCCCAACCGCCTGCAAACACATTGAACGGACACGAGGCAGTCCCCGGAAGCGTTGCAACGGCCCGAGCGATTCTCGCGCCGACAGCGCCTCGAAACCCAGGCCTTGAGACATGACCACGGCCACCAAGGTAGCCGTGATAAAAGCCAACCCCGCTCCCGGATTCAGCGAGTGGCACCCGGCTCTTAGGGAAATGTGCAGGGCGGAGATGCACAACTGTCGGATTGCGTTGCGTTCATGCCTTGAACGCATGCCTTGAACGTAGACGCACTTATCGTCCGCATCTGACAGCTAATTCCTCCTCCTGATGAGTGCTTGTTCTTACTCGACAAGCAGGAAACGTAGTCGCGGCACAGCAGATTTATCCTGCTGCCGCTGGACACTGGAATGGTCCGCCGTTCCTGAGTACGTGCCTTAGCACCGACCGTGAGAGTCGTGTGTGCCGATCGCCGTTTCCGGTGGCCCCGGAAACCATTGGTACTACATGAAAAGAATGCTGATCAACGCAACTCAACCCGAAGAGTTGCGTGTAGCGCTGGTAGACGGCCAACGCCTGTTCGACCTGGACATCGAGTCCGGCGCGCGCGAACAGAAGAAGGCCAACATCTACAAAGGCCGTATCACCCGCATCGAGCCGAGCCTCGAGGCCGCATTCGTCGACTTCGGCGCCGAACGCCACGGCTTCCTCCCCCTCAAGGAAATCTCTCGCGAGTACTTCAAGAAGAATCCTGAAGGCCGCATCAACATCAAGGACGTCCTGAGCGAAGGCCAGGAAGTCATCGTCCAGGTCGAGAAAGAAGAACGTGGCAACAAGGGCGCCGCCCTGACCACCTTCATCAGCCTCGCCGGCCGCTACCTGGTGCTCATGCCCAACAACCCGCGCGCCGGTGGCATCTCCCGCCGCATCGAGGGTGAAGAGCGCAACGAACTGCGCGAAGCCCTGAACGGCCTGACCGTTCCCGGCGACATGGGCCTGATCGTCCGCACCGCGGGCCTGGGCCGCAGCTCCGAAGAGCTGCAATGGGACCTGGACTACCTGCTGCAACTGTGGGGCGCCATCAAGGAAGCCTCCGGCGAGCGCAGCGGCCCGTTCCTGATCTATCAGGAAAGCAACGTCATCATCCGCGCCATCCGCGACTACCTGCGCCAGGACATCGGCGAAGTGCTGATCGACAGCATCGACGCCCAGGAAGAAGCCCTGAACTTCATCCAGCAGGTCATGCCGCAGTACGCGAGCAAGGTGAAGCTGTACCAAGACAGCGTTCCGCTGTTCAACCGCTTCCAGATCGAGAGCCAGATCGAAACCGCCTTCCAGCGCGAAGTGAAGCTGCCGTCGGGCGGCTCCATCGTCATCGATCCGACCGAAGCCCTGGTGTCCATCGACATCAACTCGGCGCGCGCCACCAAAGGCGGCGACATCGAAGAAACCGCCCTGCAGACCAACCTGGAAGCGGCCGAGGAAATCGCCCGCCAGCTGCGCCTGCGTGATATCGGCGGCCTGATCGTCATCGACTTCATCGACATGACCCCGGCGAAGAACCAGCGCGCCGTGGAAGAACGCGTCCGCGAAGCCCTGGAAGCCGACCGCGCCCGCGTGCAGGTTGGCCGCATCTCGCGCTTCGGCCTGCTGGAAATGTCCCGCCAGCGCCTGCGTCCGTCCCTGGGCGAGACCAGCGGCATCGTCTGCCCGCGCTGCAACGGCCAAGGCATCATCCGCGACGTCGAATCCCTGTCGCTGGCCATCCTGCGCCTGATCGAGGAAGAAGCCCTGAAGGACCGCACCGCCGAAGTTCGTGCGCGCGTGCCGTTCCAGGTTGCCGCCTTCCTGCTCAACGAGAAGCGCAACGCCATCACCAAGATCGAACTGCGCACCCGCGCGCGCATCTTCATCCTGCCGGACGACCACCTGGAAACTCCGCACTTCGAAGTTCAGCGCCTGCGTGACGACAACCCCGAACTCCTGTCCGGCCACGCCAGCTACGAGATGGCCCCGGAAGAGCACGAGGAAGTCCAGCCGGTCAGCGCCACCCGCACCCTGGTTCGCCAGGAAGCCGCCGTGAAGACCGTTTCCCCGCAGAGCCCTGCCCCGCAGCAGGCTGCCACCGAAGCACCGGTCGCTGTCGAAGCCACCAAGCCCATGCCTGAGCCGAGCCTGTTCCAGGGCCTGGTGAAGTCGCTGGTAGGCCTGTTCGCCGGCAGCAAGCCGGAGCCGACCCCGGTTGCCGCCGAGAAGCCCGCAACCGAGCGCAGCGAAGGTCAGGGCGAGCGTCGCAATGGCCGTCAGCAGAACCGTCGCCGCGACGGTCGCGATGGCGGTCGTCGTGATGACGAGCGTAAAGAGCGTGGTCGCCGCGACGAGCGCGGTGAGCGCACTGAGCGCCCGGCTCGCGAAGAGCGTCAGCCGCGCGAAGAACGCGCCGAGCGTCAGCCCCGCGAGGAGCGCCAGCCGCGCGAAGAGCGCGCCGAGCGTCAACCGCGCGAGGAACGCCAGCCGCGTGAAGAGCGCGCCGAACGTCAACCGCGTGAAGAGCGTCAGCCGCGTGAAGAACGCGCCGAGCGCCAGCCGCGTGAGGAGCGTCAGCCCCGCGAAGAGCGTGGTGAGCGCGCCGAACGCCAACCGCGTGAAGAACGCCAGCCACGCGAAGAGCGTCAGCCCCGCGGTGAGCGTGGCGAACGCGCCGAGCGTCAGCCCCGTGAAGAGCGTCAGCCGCGCGAAGACCGTCCGGCTCGCGATGCCGCCGCCCTGGAAGCCGAAGAGCTGCCGAACGAGGAGCTGCTGGATCAACAGGACGACGAAGGTTCGGACGACGAGCGTCCGCGTCGCCGCTCCCGTGGCCAGCGTCGCCGTAGCAACCGCCGCGAGCGCCAGCGCGAAGCCGGCGTGGATGGCGTTGAAGGCGCCGAAGGCGAAGTAAATGCCGAAGGCACTGCTGAACAGGCTGCTTCGGACACCCCGTCGCCTGCTGCCATGGTCGCTGCCGCCGCTACCGCTGTAGCCGTTGCTGAAGCCGCCGCCGAGCAGGAGCAGCCCGCTGCCCAGGCTCAGGCCGAGGCCCAGCCACTGGAGTCCGGCGTGGTTGAAGCCGTACGCACCGAAAGCGCCCTGGAACAGACCATCGAGTTCCTGGCCAAGCCCGCCGAACAGGCTGCCGAGCCGGTAGAAGCTGCCAGCGAGACCGTTGAAGTGGCTGTCGCCGAGCCGGTGGTTGCGGAAGAAGCGTCGGCTCCGGCTGCTGAAACCGTGATCGAAGCCGTCGCCCAGCTGGTCGAAGAGCCTCAGGTGGAAGCTCCGGTGGTTGCCGAGGAAGCTCCGGCTACCACTGCAACTGCTGCCGAAGAAGCTCCAGCCGTTCCGGCCAACGCCACCGGCCGCGCCTCCAACGACCCGCGCGAGCGTCGTCGCCAGGAACGTGCCGCCCGCGAAGCCGCTGCTGCCGCAGCCGCCGCTCCGCAGGCAGAGCAGGCGCCGGTCGTCGAAGCCGTGGTTGAAGAAGCCGCTGTCGTGGAAGCCGAAGTCGTGAACCAAGCCGCTGAAGCCACCGAGCAACCGGCTGCCGAACAGGCTGAAGGCGACAAAGCCGAGAAGACCGAGGAAGAACAAGGCACCGTGGTGGAAAAACACCACAGCTGATAGCTTCCTGATCCGAAAAAGGGGATGCAGCTGCATCCCCTTTTTTATTGCCTGCAATTCGTGGCTTCGGAACGATCCTACAAAAGCCCCGCTCCGAGGAAGCAGACACAAAAAAGGGGATGCCTTGGCATCCCCTTTTCGCATCCGAAGCGAATTCAGTAGAGATTCGGCTCCATCTCCAGCTCCACACCGAAGCGCTGCTGGACATCGTCACGGATACGCTGAGCCAGTACATGCAGCTGCGCCCCTGTGGCGCCGCCGTAGTTCACCAACACCAGCGCCTGCTGGGCGTGCACACCCACCGAACCGTCGCGGAAGCCTTTCCAGCCGGCCTTGTCGATCAGCCAGCCGGCGGCCAGCTTCATCTGCCCATCACCCTGCGGATAGGCCACCAGGTCGCTGTAGCGCTGGCGCAGCACGTCGGTCTGGTCCACCGAAACCACCGGATTCTTGAAGAAACTGCCGGCATTGCCCAGCACCGCCGGGTCCGGAAGCTTCTCGCGGCGGATTGCGCAGATCACTCGCGAGACATCGGCCGGCGTCGGCGCAGTCACGCCCTCCTCCGCCAGACGCTGGCGCACCGGACCGTAGTCCAGATGCAGTTTCGCGACGCGGCTCAGGGCGAAGCGCACCCGCAGGATCAGCCAGCGGCCCGGCTCACGCTTGAAGCGACTTTCGCGGTAGGCAAAGGCGCAGTCTTCCAGGCCGAACTCGCGCAGCTCGCCCCCCTCGCGATCCAGCGCGGTCAAGCCGGCGAACACGTCCTTGATTTCGACCCCATACGCGCCGATGTTCTGCATCGGCGCAGCGCCGACAGTGCCAGGGATCAGGCTGAGGTTTTCCAACCCGCCAAAGCCCTGAGAGAGGGTCCAGCGCACGAAGTCATCCCATACCTCGCCAGCTTCCGCCTCGACCACCACACGCTCGCCGTCGTCACTGACGACACGCACACCACGGGAAGCCATGCGCAGCACCAGCGCCTCGACGTCACGGGTCAGCAACAGGTTGCTGCCGCCACCGATCACCATCAGCGCCAGGCCCTTCTCGGCAGCGGCGGCGATACCGGCGTGCACCTCGGCATCATCATGGGCCTGGGCGAACCAGCGCGCCGCGACTTCGACACCGAAGGTGTTGTAGGGCTTGAGGGAAACGCGTTCTTGCAGTTGCAGCGTCACAGGCGCCCCTTCACTTCCGTCAGCAGGCCGTCGCAGGCCCTTTCCACCAGGTCCAGCACCTGCTCGAAACCGTCTTCGCCGCCGTAATACGGGTCGGGGACTTCATCGACTTCCAGCTCGTAGCGGCGCAGGAACAGGTCCAGCTCCGCCTTGCCGCTGCTGCCGCGAAGATGCTTGAGGTCGCGCAAGTTGGCGTTGTCCATCGCCAGGACCAGGTCATAGCGGGAGAAGTCGGCGACGTTGACCTGTCGCGCCCGCAAGCCCGACAGGTCATAGCCACGGCGCAGCGCAGCGGCGCGGGTACGCGCATCCGGCGCCTTGCCGACGTGCCAGTCACCGGTGCCAGCCGAATCGATCTCGATGCGATCCTCGAGGCCTGCTCCGCGGACCTTCTGGCGGAACACGTCTTCGGCGGTCGGCGAGCGGCAGATGTTGCCCAGGCAGACGAACAGGACCTTCATCAGGCCCCCAGGATGCGCCGGACGCGCTCCAGGTCTTCCGGGGTATCGACGCCGGCCTGCGGCGCCTCCAGGGCGTCAGCCACGTGGATACGCACGCCATGCCAGAGCGCGCGCAGCTGCTCCAGGCACTCGGTATCTTCCAGCCAGCACGGGCCCCAGGCCACGAAGTCGCGCAGGAAGCGCGCGCGGTAGGCGTAGATGCCGATGTGGCGGCGGTACGGCACGTTGGCCGGCAGGCTTTCGCGGTCCACCGCGAAGGCGTCGCGCGCCCAGGGCAGCGTGGCGCGGCTGAAGGTCAGGGCCAGGCCGTTCTTGTCGCTGACCACCTTGACGATGTTCGGGTTGAACAGCGCGGCCGGGTCATGGATTTCTTCGCACAGGGTGGCAATGCCCGCTTCCGGGTGAGCCGCGAGGTTGGCGGCCACCTGGTCGATGATCGACGGCGGCACCAGAGGCTCGTCGCCCTGCACGTTGACCACGATGGCGTCGTCGGCCAGGCCCAGCGCGTCGGCGACTTCCGCCAGGCGGTCGGTGCCGGAGTTGTGGTCGGCACGGGTCAGCACCACTTGGGCACCGAAACCCTGGCAGGCGTCGAAGATACGTTGATCGTCAGTGGCGACCACCACCTGGGTGGCGGAGCTTTTGCCGGCCTGCGCCCAGACGTGCTGGATCATCGGCTTGCCGGCGATGTCCTGCAGCGGTTTGCCGGGCAGGCGGGTGGAGGCGAAGCGGGCGGGAATGACGACGGTATAGGCCTGGGTCATGGCGTTACTTGTCCAGACGCTCGTCGACGTTCAGGGTGCGCGCCTCGCCTTCGAGCATCACCGGAATGCCGTCGCGCACCGGGTAGGCCAGGCCGTCGGTCTTGCAGATCAGCTCGGACTTGTCGTCGGTGAGCTTGAGCGGGCCCTTGCACAGCGGACAGGCGAGGATATCGAGGAGTTTCGGGTCCATGGTGCGTTCCTTGAGCTTGAACAGCGAACAATTTGAATGCGGGCGACGCCGGATTACGACGGCGGATCAGCGGGCGAGCAGGCGCTCGAGCTGAACGTCGAACCAGGCGACGAAGGCCGGCGAGGGCTGCGCTTCGACGGCGAGGTACCACCAGTCGGGCGCGGCGAAGGACCGGCATTTCACCGCGTCCTTCTCGGTCATGACCAGCGGCAGTTCCGGCGTAAAGCGCAGCTGCTCGGCGGTATAAGCCGCATGGTCGGGGAAGGGATGCGGAATCGGCCGCCAGTTTAGCGCCTCGAGCGTTGCGAAGAAACGCTGCGGGTTGCCGATTCCGGCCAGTGCATGCAGCGATTGCCCGTCGGGAAAATGCTCGATGCCACGCCGCTCACCACTGGCCAGGTTGACCAGGGCAGAAGGTCGCAGGACGAAGGAGAAGGCGCCAGGCGGGTCGGACGGTGCGCCGTTGTGCAGCACGGCATCGACTTCGGCCAGTCGCTCGGCCGGTTCGCGCAGCGGCCCGGCAGGCAGGCAGCGGCCGTTGCCCAGGCCACGGGCGGCGTCGATCAGCACCAGCTCCAGGTCGCGGGCCAGGCGGTAATGCTGCAGCCCGTCGTCGCAGAGGATCAGGTCCAGCGGCTCTTCGGCCAGCAGCGCACGCACGGCGCTGGAGCGGTCCGGGTCGATCATCAGCGGCACGCCACTGCGACGCACGATCATCAGCGGCTCGTCGCCCGCCTCTGCCGCCGACTGCTCGGCGCGCACGCGCCAGGGCGTCCGTGGCGGCTTGGCGCCATAGCCACGACTGACCACACCGACCTTCAGCCCGCGGGCGCGGCAGTGCTCGATCAGCCAGAGGATCATCGGCGTCTTGCCGGTGCCGCCCACCGTGACATTGCCGACCACGATGATCGGTACGGGAGCGCGGTAGGCCGGCTTGGCGCCGGAAAGGAAATCCTGCCGGCGGCCCTGGGCGACGCGCCGGTAGAGCAGCTCGAGCGGCCTGAGCAGGGCAAGGGCCGGGTGGCCCTTGTACCAGGCGTCGAGCAGGCGGTCGGAGAGCGCCATCAGGGGGTCTTCTTGTCCGCCCGGGACTCGATGGTGGTGATGCGCAGGTGGGTGAAGCCCAGCTTGCCGGCGGCATCCATCGCGGTGACCACGGACTGGTAGTCCACCTTGCCGTCGGCGGTGATCACCACTGGCAGGCTGTTGTCACCGGCGGACTCACGCTGCATGGCGTTCATCAGGTTTTCCAGGTCATCGCGCGCCAGGCTCTGGCCGTTGAGCGCGTAGTGACCTTCGAGGCTGATGGAGATTTCCAGCTGCTTGATCTCGGTGGCTTCGGGCGGCGTACCGCTGACCGCTTCGGGCAGTTCGACCTTGAGCTGCGACGGCTTGGTGAACGAGGTGGCGACCACGAAGAACAGCAGCAGCACGAAGATCACGTCGATCAGCGACGCCAGGTTGATGAAGACGTCCTCGCGAGCCGCTCCGCCCGCTCTGCGGCGGAATTTCACGCTTTGCCTTCCTCGACGAAATCGACTTCGCGATCGCCCTGGGTCACTTCCACCAGCTTGATGGCTTCCTGCTCCATTGCGATGACCAGTTCATCGACGCGGCGCAGCAGGTAACGGTGGAAGAACACTGCCGGGATCGCCACGATCAGGCCGGCCGCGGTGGTGATCAGGGCCTTGGAGATACCCCCGGCGAGCATCGGCGCATTGGCCATGCCGTCGCCCATGAAGGCGCTGAAGATCTGGATCATGCCGAACACGGTACCCAGCAGGCCGAGCAGCGGCGCCATGGCGGCGATGGTGCCCAGGGCGTTGAGGTAGCGCTCCAGCTCGTGGATGACGCGGGACGCGGCCTCCTCGATGCACTCCTTCATGATCTCGCGACCGTGCTTGGAGTTGGCCAGGCCAGCGGCAAGGATTTCACCCAGCGGGGAAGACGCGCGCAGGTCCTTCAGGGCCTGGCTGTTCATCTTCTTGTCCTTGATCTGCTTCCACACCTGGCCGAGCAGCTGCGGCGGGGCCACACGACTCAAGCGCAGGGTCCAGAGACGTTCGGCGACGATCGCCATGGCAGCGACGGAGCTCAGCAAGATCGGCAGCATCATCCAGCCGCCAGCTTTGACCAGTTCCCACACAGTGGTGAATCCCCTGAAAAAAAGTGGCGCCACTCTAGCACAGGGGCCGTGGCGAACCGACCGCCCGAGGCTCAATTTTCCTGCCAGAAATGTGCGCCTTCCCGCACTCCCCGGACCTCGCCATGGGCACCGAGCGTCAGGGTCAGCGCGCCCTGCTCCGCCGTATCCTGAATCCGGATGCCCAGCGTGCGGAAGCGCTCGACGACCGACGGGTGCGGATGGCCATAGGGGTTGTTGGCGCCACGGGAGATGATCGCGGTGGAGGGCCGGATCGCTCGCAGGAAGGCAAGCCCGGAAGAGCTGCGGCTGCCGTGGTGGCCGGCCAGCAGCCAGTCGACGCGCTCACCCGGATGCGCCGCCAGCCAGGCGAGCTCGGCCGGTTGCGGCAGGTCGCCGGTGAGCAGGATGCGCTCGCCGTTGGCCTCGACTTCCAGCGCGCAGGAGCGGTCGTTGCTCTCGCTGGCGCCTGCCCAGGCCCAGCTGGAGAGGCGAACGCCATCGATTATCCAACCCTCGATGCCACAAGGCCGGCCCTGCAACTGCTCCGGCAAGCGCTCGGGCTCGCCACTGATGACCTGGTCCGGCCGCAGCGAACGCTTCACCGCCATGGCGCCGCCGGCGTGATCGTTGTCCGCGTGACTGAGCATCAGCACGTCCAGGCGCCCGATACCCAGGCTGCGCAGCGTCGGCACCACGACGCGCTCGCCGATATCGAAATCGCCATTGCGCGCCCCGGTGTCATAGAGCCAGACCTGGCTACGCGTACGGATCAGCACCGACAGCCCCTGCCCCACATCCAGCACGCGGATCTCGGCCATGCCCGGTGCGGGCAACGGGACTGTCGGCCAGAACACCGGCAGGAACATCGCCAACCCCAGCGCACGCAATGGGACACCAGCGGGCGCAAGCAGCAGGAGTGCGCCCAGCATCGCCAGCACCAGCGCCCAGATCGGCGCAGCTACCGGCTGCCAGGCGGGCGCCAGCTCGGCCATCCAGCCCAACAGCCGGAACAGCAGTTCCAGCAGGCCGCCCGACACCCAAAGCAGCGTCTCGCCCAGCCAGGGAACGCCAAGCGCCAGGCTCCCCAGCAACGCCAACGGCACGACGACCAATTCGACCCAGGGCACGGCGATCAGGTTGGCAACCACGCCGGAAACACTCAGCGGCAATCCCAGGGCGATGGACGCCGGCAGCAGACCGACCGCCATCAGCCATTGCGCACGCAGCCAGGTACGCCAGGTGGTCCATCTCCCCAGACGCCCCGAGAAGCCGAAGATCAGCAACGCCACCGCTGCATAGGACAGCCAGAAGCCCGGCAACAGCACCACCAGCGGCTCGACCAGCAGCACCGCGAGCAAGGCACCGAGCAAGGGCGTCCATAGCCCACGATGGCGGTAGCGCAGGCGCCACAACAGGACAATGGAGACCATCACGCAGGCGCGCTGCAATGGCACCTCGAATCCCGCCATCAGGCTGTAAGCCCAGGCACCGCTTGCGGCCAGCAGGCAGGCAGAGGGCAGCCACGGGACTCGCGCCGGCCAGCAACCGAAGCGCGCCAGCCCGGCGACCAGTGCATAGAGCAGGCCGGCCAGCAGCGAGATGTGCGAGCCGGAGATCACCATCAGGTGCAGGGTTCCGGTGTCCTGCAGGACTTGCCAGTCCGCCGTGGTCAGCCCGGACGCATCGCCCAGCACCAGCGCGGCGAGCGCCCCGGAGCGCCCATGGGCATCCACCGCCAGCAGTCGTTGCCGCCAGGCTTCGCGCCAAGCGCGCGGGCCGCTGGAAGCCTCCAGGCACTGCCCGTCCTTCACGCTGCCGGTAGCGCCGATGCGCTGGGCGGTGAGCCAGGCTTCATAATCGAACCCCGCGCCATTGGTCATGCCGTGGGGACGCTTGAGCTTCACCGCCAGCCGCCAGCGCTCGCCGCCCTCCACCGGGGGACCGCCGAACCAGGACAGGCGCAGTGTGGCCGGGACCTTCGCGCGAGGGCTGGAGACCTCGGCGAGCTGGAAGCGCACCGATGGCCCGGAGCGATCCGGCAGGCCCTCTACCCTGCCCTCCAGCCACAGCGTACGGCCATCCAGCTCCGGCGCCAGACGATCATCCAGCGCCCACTGCGCCGACTGGCAGGCCCAGGCGAAACCGAGCAGGAACAGGCCGACTAAATAGCCGCGAGTGAACAACAACGGCAGCGCGACCAGCGCGAGAAGCAGCAGAACCCAGCCGGATGGCAGCGCCGGCATCCAGCGCAGCGCCAGCAACCCCAGGGCCAGCGCGAACATCCCTGTACGAGGCAACGGAGCGACTCCCTGACCCCGGCGCAACCGCCGATCCGATTGGTCTGCGGCGGTTACACACGGACATAGTTGGCAACGAATGACTGTCACCTAGCTAGGCATAATGAGCCGTCGTCCGTCTGCCAGAGATTTCCTCCATGCCGCGCCGAATCTTCAAGCGCTACATGCCCGATCCGGAGAGCATCAGGAACCACAAGGGCCTGCGCTTTCTCGGACCGCTGATCCAGTCGCCCAACCTCTGGCACCTGAATCGCCGCTCCGTGTCCCGAGCCATGGGCATGGGGCTGTTCGCCGCGTTCATCCCGATCCCACTGCAGATGCTGCTGGCCGCCTCGCTGGCGGTATGGGTGAGGGCCAACCTGCCGATCTCGGTGGGGCTGGTCTGGCTGACCAACCCGATCACCATGCCGCCGGTGTTCTACTGCACCTACAAGATGGGCGCCTGGATCATGGGCATTCCCGCGCGCGCCCTGCCCGACCACCTGACCTGGGAATGGATCAGCGGCGAGCTGGCGATGCTCTGGCAGCCGTTCCTGCTGGGTTCAGTGATCTGCGGCATCCTGGTGGGCATCCTCGGCTACCTGCTCACCGAGAGCTACTGGCGCTGGTGGATTGGCCGCAGCTGGCGGCGGCGTCGGGCGCTGCGCAACCTGCAGAACGGCCTGTAGACGCAATCGCCGCCTCGGCAATTACGTTTTTTCGTAGAAACGAGCTTGCTCCTACAGGTACAAAAAAGCCGCCCCGAAGGGCGGCTTTTTCATGGGCCGGTGATCACTCGTACCGCAGCGACTCCGCCGGCTGGGTCGAGGCCGCGCGCCAGGCCGGGTAGAGCGTGGCGAGGAAGCTCATCGACAGCGCCGCGACGCAGATCAGCACGATGTCGCTGATCTGCGGGTCGGACGGCAGGTAGTTGATGAAATAGATGTCCGAGTTGAACACGTGGGTGCCGGCGACGCGCTCCAGGGTCGAGACGATGGCGGTGACGTTGTACGCCGCCAGCACGCCCAGCACGCAGCCGATGACGGTGCCGATCAGGCCGATCACCGTGCCCTGCACCATGAAGATCGCCATGATCTGCTTCGGTGTAGCGCCCAGGGTTCGCAGGATAGCGATGTCCGCGCGCTTGTCGGCCACCACCATGATCAGGGTGGCGATGATGTTGAAGGCGGCGACCGCGACGATCAGCAACAGCAGCAGGCCGATCATGGTCTTTTCCATCTTCATCGCGCTGAACAGGCTGCCCTGGGTGTGAGTCCAGTCCACCGAGCGATAGCCATCGCCCAGCTGCTTGGCGATGGCCGCGCCGACTTCCGGTGCCTGGAACAGGTCCTTCAGGGCAATGCGCACGCTCTGCACCTGGCCGGGCTGCCAGCGCATCAGACTGGCGGCGTCGTCCACATGGATCAGCGCCAGGGTGCTGTCCAGCTCGGCGCCGACCTTGAAGATGCCGACCACGTTCAGGCGCTGCATGCGCGGGGTGATGCCGCCAGGCGCGGTGCTCGGCTCGGGGACGATCAGCAGCAGGCTGTCACCGACGTTGACGTGGAAGCGCCGCGCGGTGATCTCGCCGATGACCACGCCGAACTCGGTGGCCTTGAGGTCTTCGAGGCTGCCGCGGACCATGTGCTGGCCGATGATCGACACCTGGGTTTCCAGCGCCGGATCTACGCCATCGACCTCGATGGGTTGCATCATGCCCTTGTAGGAGAGCATGCCGTCGACTTCGGTGTAGGGCACCGCGCCGACGATCTTCGGGTTCTGCTTGGCCACTTCGGCGACGTGCTGCCAGTTGTCCAGCGGGCCGCTGGCCTGCTGCAGCACGGCATGCGGGACCATGCCGAGGATGCGCGAGCGCATTTCCTTCTGGAAGCCGTTCATCACCGAAAGCACCACGATCATGGCCAGCACGCCCAGGGCGAGGCCGATCATCGAGGTCAGGGAGATGAACGAGATGTAGTGGTTGCGTCGCTTGGCACGGGTGTAGCGGGTGCCGATGAAGACGGACAGGGGTCTGAACATTCCGTTATCCCTCAGGCGGCGACCAGCCGGCCCTCCTCCAGGCGCAGCACACGATCCATCTGCTGGGCGAGGTGAGTGTCGTGGGTCACCACCAGGAAGGCAGTGCGCAGGGACTGCGACAGTTCCAGCATCAGCTCCTGGATACCGTGGGCGGTGTGCTGGTCGAGGTTGCCGGTGGGCTCATCGAGGAGTACCAGCTTCGGCGTGTTGACCAGGGCACGGGCGATGGCCACGCGCTGGCGCTCACCGCCGGACAGCTCGGACGGCTTGTGGCTCAGGCGATGGCCCAGGCCCACCCGCTCCAGCAGCGCAGTGGCACGCTGGCGCGCTTCCGGGATCGGCGTCTTGCCGATCAGCAGCGGCATGCAGACGTTCTCCAGGGCGGTGAACTCGGGCAGCAGGTGGTGGAACTGGTAGACGAAGCCCAGCGCACGGTTGCGCAGCAGGCCGCGTTGTTTCTCGTTCAGCGCCGACAGCTGTTCGCCGGCCAGCCAGACGCTGCCGGTGCTGGGCGTGTCGAGGCCGCCGAGCATGTTCAGCAGGGTGCTCTTGCCCGAGCCGGAGCTGCCGACGATGGCCACGCGCTCGCCGGGCAGCAGCTCCAGTTGCACGCCGGAGAGCACTTCGACCGACTGCGGACCTTCCTCGTAGCGCTTGCCGAGGTCGCGGCAGCTCAGGACGGCCTGGTCGTTGGGGGTCGGCTTACTCATAACGCAGGGCCTCCGCGGGCTGGGTGCGTGCCGCACGCCAGGCCGGATACAGGGTGGCGAAGAAACTCAGGATCAGCGCGGCGCTGCACACCAGGATCACGTCCTCGCTCATCAGTTGCGAAGGCAGGTAATCGATGAAGTAGACGTCCGCGTTGAGGAACTTGTGGCCCAGCAGGCGCTCCAGCAGGGCGATGGCGGAGCTGACGTTGAGCGCTGCAAGGATGCCCAGCACGCCGCCGATGAAGGTGCCGATCACGCCGATCACCGTGCCCTGGACCATGAAGGTCGCCATGATCTGCCCCGGCGTGGCGCCCAGGGTGCGCAGGATGGCGATGTCGGCCTTCTTGTCGGTGACGACCATGACCAGGGTGGAAATGATGTTGAACGCGGCGACCGCGACGATCAGCAGCAGCAACAGGCCGATCATGGATTTCTCCATGCGGATCGCCTGGTACAGGTTGCCGTGGCTGCGAGTCCAGTCGCGGGCGAAGTAGTCGTTGCCCTTCAGGGTGCGGGCGATTTCCCAGGCGGTGCGCGGCGCCTGGAACAGGTCGTCGAGCTTCAGGCGCAGGCCTTCGACCTGGCCTTGCTTGAGGCGGCGCATGCGCGCGGCGTCGTCGATGTGGACCATGGCGACGTAGCCGTCCAGCTCGCCGGCGCCGACATGGAAGGTACCGACCACGGTGAAGCGCTTCATGCGCGGGAACATGCCGGCCGGGGTGACCGAGACCTCCGGGGCGATGAAGGTGACCTTGTCGCCCAGCTTCACGCCGAGGTTCTTCGCCGCCTTGTCGCCGATGATGATGCCGAACTCGCCAGGCTTGAGGCTGCTGAGCGAACCCTGCTGGAAGAACTGGTCGATGATCGAGACCTTGCTCTCCTCGTTCGGGTCCACGGCATTGATCAGCACCTTCTGCACCGTGCCGCCTGCGCTGAGCAGGCCCTGCATCTGGATGAAGGGCGCGACTTCCAGCACGTTGGGGTGCTGGGTCTTGATCTGCCCGGCGATGCCCTGCCAGTCGGAGATCGGCTGGTAGGACTCCACCGTGGCGTGGGGCACCATGCCCAGCACGCGGGTGCGCATCTCGTGGTCGAAGCCGTTCATCACCGAGAGCACCACGATCATCACCACCACGCCCAGCGCAAGGCCGATCATGGAAGTGAGCGAGATGAAGGAAACGAAGTGGCTGCGGCGTTTGGCGCGTGTGTAGCGCGTTCCGATGTAGACGGAAAGGGGTCTGAACATGTGGGGCCGAATGAGAAGGTGAAGAGTGCGTCGGGCGTCAGTTCCATCTGGCGTGCGACTTCCGTGTGGCGAGGCCAGGCAGGCGGCTTTACACTCAGACCATCACTGCTGCCGTGGGTTCGCCATGTCCACTCCAGACGCGGATGACCGCCGCGAATACTATCGTATTGAAGACACGCTCGCATTGGAATTTCGCCCGCTGCGCGAGGACGAAATCCAGTCGCAAGAAGTGCTTCAGGATGATTCCGCGCTGTTCAACCTGCTCAGCGACCTGCACCTGACCGACTTCGAGTCGCAGCACCTGCTGCGCCATATCAACGAGCGCGACCGCCCGCTGGCCAGCTACCTGAAGGTGATGAACAAGCGCATCGACCTGATCGCCCAGGCCCTGACCCAGAGCCTGCTCAGCGAGATCGGCCCGGCGCGCAAGGTCTCGCTGTCCGAAGGCGGCATCAATTTCCGCGATACCCAGCCACTGCCGGTCGACCAGGACCTGGCGCTGAAGATCGTCCTGCTCCCCCACGGCCTGGGCCTGCTGCTGCGCGCCAAGGTCACCCATTGCCAGCAGCAGCCCGAGGGCGACTACGAGATCGGCACCGAATTCGAGATGCTCGGCGACGCCCAGCGCCAGTTGCTGGCCCGCCACATCCTCCAGCGCCAGGCGTTGGAACGCCGGCAGGCCAAGGCCCGCGAAGAATGAACCCAGGGATATCCATGCGCCATCTGCTGCTCCTGTTGAGCCTTGTCACCCCGCTGCCACTGCTGGCGGATACCATCGAGATACCCGTGGGCAGCCAGGGCGATCCGCACATCGTGCTGCCGGCCCGCGGTGAAAGCCAGAAGGCCGTGCTGGAACGCTTCGGCCTGCCGGACGAAGAGCACCCGGCGGTGGGCAAGCCGCCCATCTCGCGCTGGGACTACCGCGAATTCAGTGTCTATTTCGAGAGCGGGGTGGTGGTCGATGCCGTCCGCCAGCACCGTTCGCCCTATCTCAAGGACCTTTCACCGACTCCCAAGGAGCCCCAGTGACTCTGATCTATGGCCATCGCGGCGCCAAAGGCGAAGCACCGGAAAACACCCTGAACAGCTTCCAGCGCTGCCTGGAACATGGCGTGAAGCGCTGCGAACTGGACCTGCACCTGTCCCGCGACGGCGAGCTGATGGTGATCCACGACCCGACGCTCAAACGCACCACCGGCCGACGCGGCAAGGTCTCCGAGCAACTGGCGGAGGATCTGGTGAGCATGGACGCCCGCGACGGCGGTCCGGGCTGGGTGCGCCCCTGCCCCATCCCGCGCCTGGCGGAGCTGTTCGAGCGCTGCGAGTTCGAGCACTGGCAGCTGGAGGTGAAAAGCGCATCGAAGGATCGTGCTGGCCGTACGGTGCAGGCGATCCACCAGCTGGTAGGCCGTTTCGGCCTGCGCGACCGGATCACCGTGACCTCGAGTTCGCGCACGGTGCTGCGCGCGCTGGAGGAACTGGCGCCGGAGCTGTCACGCGGGCTGGTGGCCGAGTACGCCTGGCTCGATCCGCTTAAGGTCGCCGCGCACTACGGCTGTGATCTGCTGGCGCTGAACTGGATGCTGTGCACCCCGGAGCGCTTGCTGAAAGCGCAGAAGCAGGGGCTGCATGTGTCGGTGTGGACGGTCAACGAGCCGGCGCTGATGCGCCGGCTCGCTGATTTTGGCGTGGATAGCCTGATCACAGACTTTCCCGGTTTGGCCACTGCCACGATCGGGAATCGCTGAGCAGGTTCCCCCCGACCGGCTCAGGCCGCCGGTCGGGGTACTTCAAAAAATCCGGTTCAGGCCGTCGAACGCCGCTACGCGGTAGGCTTCGGCCATGGTCGGATAGTTGAACGTGGTGTTGACGAAGTACTTCAGGGTGTTCAGTTCGCCCGGCTGGTTCATGATCGCCTGGCCGATGTGGACGATCTCCGAAGCCTGGTCGCCGAAGCAGTGCACACCGAGGATTTCCAGGGTGTCGCGGTGGAACAGGATCTTCAGCATGCCCACCGGCTCGTTGGAAATCTGCGCGCGGGCCATGCCCTTGAAGAAGGCCTTGCCCACCTCATAGGGAATCTTCGCCACGGTCAGTTCCTGCTCGTTCTTGCCGATCGAGCTGATCTCCGGAATGGTGTAGATGCCGGTCGGCACGTCGTTCACGAAGCGCCAGCCATCGTGCTCGACGATGTTGCCGGCAGCCGAACGCCCCTGGTCGTAGGCGGCGCTGGCCAGGCTCGGCCAGCCGATCACGTCACCGGCGGCATAGATGTTCGATACCGAGGTGCGGTAGTTCTCGTCGGTCTCGATCTGGCCGCGGCTGTTGACCTTGATGCCGATGTTCTCGAGGCCCAGGCGGTCGGTGTTGCCGGTACGGCCATTGCACCACAGCAGGGCGTCGGCCTTGATCTTCTTGCCCGACTTCAGGTGCAGGATCACCCCGTTGTCCAAGCCTTCCACGCGCTCGTATTCCTCGTTGTGACGGATCAGCACGTTGTTGTTGCGCAGGTGGTAGCTCAGCGCATCGGAGATTTCGTCGTCGAGGAAGCTCAGCAACTGGTCGCGGGTGTCGATCAGGTCCACCAGCACACCCAGGCCGCTGAAGATCGAAGCGTACTCGCAGCCGATCACCCCGGCTCCGTAGATGATCAGGCGACGCGGGGTGTGGCTCAGGGACAGGATGGTGTCGCTGTCGTAGACGCGCGGGTGGTTGAAGTTGATGTCCGACGGACGATACGGGCGCGAGCCGGTGGCGATGACGAACTGGTCGGCCACCAGGCGCTCCACGGCGCCGCTGGGGGTGACGACTTCGACGGTGCGTTCATCGACGAAACTGGCGGTGCCGTTGAACATGTCGATGCGGTTGCGGGCGTAGTAGCCGGTGCGCGAGGAGACCTGCTTGGAGATCACCCGCTCGGCGCTCTTCAGCACGTCCGGGAAGGAGAACCAGCGCGGCTCGCCGATCTGGCGGAACATCGGGTTGGTGTTGAACTCGATGATCTGCTTCACCGAGTGACGCAGCGCCTTGGACGGGATGGTGCCCAGGTGCGTGCAGTTGCCGCCGACCACGCGACGGCTGTCCACCACCGCCAGCTTGCGCCCGTACTTGGAGGCGTTCATCGCCGCCCCCTCGCCTGCCGGGCCCGTGCCGAGAATCACCACGTCGTAGTTGTAGACAGCCATGCGTACTCCTTCAGAACAGGCCGGGGCGCTCGCTTGGCGCTCCCGGCAAAACCTCGGCACCACATGCGCCGAGGCGGATCGAAATCATTGGCGCAGCTTAGCCCTGCGGCAAAAGGCTGCACATTAGCGGTTGGTCGGCAGGTAGGCGAATTTTGCCGCCACTACATGCCGTTGCCAGCCTGCGGGCCGCCATCATGCCCGCCGAAGCTTTCATTCAGACGACGGAAACAGCGCTTCGAAGCGCGTCGTCGCGCGGGTCACGAAGCCCTCGCCCTGGCGCACGATGAAGAAGGCTGCCAGCCCATTGCGCTCGGCAAAGGTATAGCCCTCCTCCGGTCCCAGCACCATCAGCAGGGTCGACAGGCCGTCGGCGCGCAGGGCCTGGGCTTCCGCCACGGTGACCGCCGCCAGCGCGTGGCGGACCGGCGTACCGGTGCGCGGGTCGAAGGTGTGCGAGTAACGCTGCCCACCCTCCTCGAAATAGTTGCGGTAGTCGCCGGAGGTGGACAGGCCGATGCCATCCAGCGCCACCGAGCGCTCCACCTGCCGCTCGCGCTCGCCGCTGGGCACTTCAAGGGCGATGCGCCACGGCGCACCATCGGACTTGTGGCCCACGGCCTTGAGCTCGCCGGTGATCTCCACCAGGTAATCGGTCAGGCCCAGCTCGGCCAGGCGCGCGCTGACCTGATCCACCGCGTAGCCGGCGACGATACTGTCGAAATCCAGCTGCGCATCGACGTCCTTGCACAGCTGATCGCCGTTCAGTCGCAGATGCTGGTGGCCGACCCGGGCGCGCTCACGCTGCAGGGCAACGGCATCCGGAACCTTCTCACCGCGCGACTGCGGGCCGAAGCCCCAGAGGTTCATCAGCGGCTCGACGGTGAGGTCGAAGGCGCCGCCACTCTGCTGGGAAAGCTGTTCGCCGTAGCGCCAGAGCGCCAGCATGTCCGCCGGCATAGCCATGCAGCTACCGGCTGGGCGAGCGTTGAAGCGCGAAATCATCGAGTCGTCGCGGTAGGTGGAGAACTGCTCGTCCAGGCTCGCCAGGATCGCGTCGACTTCAGCCTTGAGCTTTGCAGTGTCAGGCGCCTTGCCCGTGGTCACGTATTGCACCGTGTAGCTGCTGCCCATGGTCGGGCCACCAAAGCGTTCGACCGACTCCCCGCATCCCGCCAGGGCAGCAACCAGAACAGCCAGCACCAGCCCCATCAACAGCCAGCCTCCACGCAACACTCGGCACCTCCTGCCGTCCATCACCCGCCCAGCGCCGGGCATTCTACCGCAAGCACCCCGAGCCACTGTTTCCGCTCTGGCAAAGGTGCATTACCAAAAGAAAACGGGAGCCGAAGCTCCCGTTTCTCAACCGGTTCAGGCGTTGGCCTTGGCCGGGGACTTGCGCTTGAACAGGTAGCACACACCCATCAGCACGATCCACACCGGGATCGCGTACACCGACACGTCGATGCCCGGGATCTGCAGCATGATGCCGAGGATGAACACCACGAAGGCCAGGCACAGCCAGTTGCCGTAGGGGTACCACAGCGCTCGGAAGAACGGCTGCACACCCTTGGCCACCATGGCCTTGCGGAACTTCATGTGGGCCAGGCTGATCATCGCCCAGTTGATCACCAGCGCGGCGACCACCAGCGACATCAGCAACTCCAGCGCCTGGTGCGGGATCACGTAGTTGACCACGACACAGGCCAGGGTGATGAACGCCGAGACGCCGATGGCCAGCAGCGGTACGCCGCGATCATCGACCTTGGCGAAGGCACGCGGGGCATCGCCCTGCTCGGCCAGGCCGAAGAGCATGCGGCTGTTGCAGTACACGCAGCTGTTGTAGACCGACAACGCGGCGGTAAGCACCACGAAGTTCAGGATGTGCGCCGCGTACTCGCTGCCCAGCAGCGAGAAGACCTTGACGAACGGGCTGCCGCTGTAGGGATCGCCGGCGCTGTTGATGCTCTGCAGCAGGGCATCCCAGGGGTACAGCGAGAGCAGCACGGCCAGGGCGCCGATGTAGAAGATCAGGATCCGGTAGATGACCTGGTTGATCGCCTTGGGGATGACCTTCTTCGGCTCGGAGGCTTCGGCGGCGGTGATACCGACCAGCTCCAGTCCACCGAAGGAGAACATGATAATCGCCAGGACCATCACCAGGCCCTTCCAGCCATTGGGGAAGAAGCCGCCGTGGGCCCACAGGTTGCTCACCGAGGCCTGCGGACCACCGTTGCCGCTGGCCAGCAGCCAGACGCCGAGCAGGATCATGCCGATGATGGCGACGACCTTGATGATCGCGAACCAGAACTCGGTCTCGCCGAAGGCCTTCACGTTGAACAGGTTGATGGCGTTGATCAGGACGAAGAACACCGCAGCCGTCGCCCAGGTCGGGAAGTCCGGCCACCAGAACTGGATGTACTTGCCGACCGCGGTCAGCTCCGACATGCCCACCAGGATATACAGCACCCAGTAGTTCCAGCCGGACATGAAGCCGGCGAAACCGCCCCAGTACTTGTGCGCGAAGTGGCTGAAGGAGCCGGCAACGGGCTCCTCGACGATCATCTCGCCGAGTTGGCGCATGATCAGGAAGGCGATGAAGCCGCCGATGGCGTAGCCGAGGATCATCGACGGGCCGGCGGATTGCAGCACGCCGGCAGAGCCCAGGAACAGGCCGGTACCGATGGCGCCGCCGAGGGCGATCAGCTGGATGTGGCGGTTCTTCAGACCGCGCTTCAGCTCGCCTTCATGCAGATGTTGTCCATCCATTTGAAGTCTTTCCAGGTTCGGGAATTGGCAGATTTTATTGATGGTTATGGGGGTGCCACTAACGAAAAACGGGAGCCCGAGAGCTCCCGTTTATCTAGACCGCCTGAATCAGCGCGGGAAAGCCGGCGGGTTCACGCCAGCCATGTCTTCCATCACGCGGACGACCTGGCAGCTGTAGCCGAACTCGTTGTCGTACCACACGTACAGGACGACGCGGTTGTCGTTGGCGATGGTCGCCTCGGCATCGACGACGCCCGCATGGCGGGAACCGACGAAGTCGGTGGAAACCACTTCCTGAGACGACACGAAGTCGATCTGCTTCTGCAGGTCCGAGTGCATGGCCATCTGGCGCAGGTACTCGTTGATCTCTTCGCGGTTGGTGGCCTTTTCCAGGTTCAGGTTGAGGATGGCCATGGAGACGTTCGGCGTCGGAACGCGGATGGCGTTGCCGGTCAGCTTGCCCTTCAGGACCGGCAGAGCCTTGGCGGCAGCGGTAGCGGCGCCAGTCTCGGTGATCACCATGTTCAGCGGCGCGGCGCGGCCACGACGGCTGCCCTTGTGGAAGTTGTCGATCAGGTTCTGGTCGTTGGTGAACGAGTGAACGGTTTCGACGTGGCCGTTGACGATGCCGTACTGGTCGTTCACAGCCTTGAGCACCGGCACGATGGCGTTGGTGGTGCAGGAAGCGGCGGAAACGATCTTGTCGTCAGCGGTGATGTCGCCATGGTTGATGCCGTGAACGACGTTCTTCAGCGCACCCTTGCCCGGAGCGGTCAGGATCACGCGGTCGATACCCGGGCACTTCAGGTGCTGGCCCAGGCCTTCGGCATCGCGCCACTTGCCGGTGTTGTCGACCAGCAGGGCTTTCTTGATGCCGTACTGGGTGTAGTCGATCGACGCCGGGTCGTTGGAGTAGATCACCTGGATCAGGTTGCCGTTGGCGGTGATGGTGTTGTTTTCTTCATCGATGGTGATGGTGCCGTCGAACGGACCATGCACGGAGTCACGACGCAGCAGGCTGGCGCGCTTGACCAGATCGTTCTCGGCGCCCTTGCGGACGACGATGGCGCGCAGGCGCAGGCCGTCGCCACCACCGGTCTTCTCGATGAGGATTCGGGCCAGCAGGCGGCCGATACGACCGAAGCCGTACAGGACCACGTCGGTGCCTTCGCGGGCGCCGCCGTTCTGCTTGCCGACCACGTCGGCCAGCTCGTCCTTGGTGAACTGCTCGATGCTGCGGCCGTTACCTTCGGTCTTGAACTTGGCAACCATCTTGCCCAGGTCTACCGAAGCTGCGCCCAGCTTGAGCTCGCTCATCGCCTTGAGGATCGGGAAAGTGTCGTGAACCGACAGCCCGCCTTCTTCGGCCAGGCGGTGACGGGCGAAACGGTGCGCTTTGAGGATCGCGATCACCGAACGGTTGATCAGGCCACGGCCGTAGATCGAGGTCACCACGTTGTTGTTACGGTACAGCTGACCGATCAGCGGAATCATGGCTTCCGCGAGGGCTTCACGATCGATCCACTCACCGAGACACTGGTCGGGCTTCTGGGTCACGGGCAATACCTTCCACATGTAGGAGAAGAAAAAAGGGGCTACATTATGACGGCGCGAACAATCGCCGGCAATCCGCAGCGGTCGTATGACTGACATCCGTCAATCGGGATAGTTACAATCCGACCGGTCAAATTCCTCGACCGGAGCCAAGACTGCCCGTGTCCGTATTGCGTATCCCTACATTGCCGACCGCAGCCGGCAAACAATCCTGGGGCAACCTCCCCGGGGCCGCCCTGAGCCTGGCCATCGCTGAAGCGGCCGGGCCGGCGAAACGTTTCACCCTGTTGCTGACCGCCGACAGCCAGAGCGCCGAGCGCCTGGAGCAGGAGCTGCGCTTCTTCGCGCCGGATTTGCCAGTGCTGCAGCTGCCGGACTGGGAAACCCTGCCCTACGACGTGTTCTCGCCGCACCAGGACATCATTTCCCAGCGCGTCGCCACGCTCTATCAGTTGCCCGAACTGCGCCGCGGCGTGCTCGTGGTGCCGATCACCACCGCCCTGCACCGCCTGGCGCCGGCCAAGTTCCTGCTCGGCAGCAGCCTGGTGCTGGATGTCGGCCAGAAACTCGACGTCGAGCAGATGCGCAGCCGCTTCGAGGCTGCCGGCTACCGCTGCGTGGACACTGTCTACGAACACGGCGAGTTCGCCGTGCGCGGCGCGCTGATCGACCTGTTCCCGATGGGCAGCGAACTGCCCTACCGCATCGACCTGTTCGATGACGAAATCGAGACGCTGCGCACCTTCGACCCGGAAACCCAGCGCTCCATCGACAAGGTGGAGAGCATCCGCCTGCTGCCGGCGCGCGAGTTCCCGCTGCGCAAGGAAGCGGTGACCGGCTTCCGTGGCCGCTTCCGCGAGCGTTTCGACGTCGACTACCGCCGCTGCCCGATCTATCAGGACCTCGCCAGCGGCCTGACACCCGCCGGCATCGAGTACTACATCCCGCTGTTCTTCGAAGATGGCGAGACTTCGACGCTGTTCGACTACCTGCCGCAGGACACCCAGGTGTTCTCCCTGCCGGGCATCGAGAGCGCCGCGGAACAGTTCTGGACCGACGTGCGCAACCGCTACGAAGACCGCCGCTACGACCCGGAACGCCCGCTGCTGCCGCCGGCCGAAGTCTTCCTGCCGGTGGAAGACTGCTTCGCCCGCCTGAAGAACTGGCCGCGCGTGGTGGTCAGCCCCGAGCCGATCGAGAGCGGCGTCGGCCGCGAGCGCTTCCCCGCGCAAGCGCTGCCGGAACTGGCCATCGAGGCCAAGGCCAGCGAGCCACTGGCGCGCCTGCGCCAGTTCATCGAGCAGTTCGACGGCCGCATCCTCTTTACCGCCGAGTCCGCCGGCCGCCGCGAGGTGCTGCTGGAACTGCTGGCGCGACTGAAGCTGCGCCCGCTCGAAGTCGAGGGCTGGCCGGGCTTCCTGGCGCACAAGGACCGCCTGGCGATCACCATCGCACCGATGGACGAAGGCCTGCTGCTGGACCCCGACAAGGGCCAGCCGGGCATTGCCCTGGTGGCCGAAAGCCCGCTGTTCGGCCAGCGCGTCATGCAGCGCCGGCGCCGCGAGAAAACCCGCGACGGCGGCGAGAACGTCATCAAGAACCTCACCGAGCTGCGCGAAGGCGCGCCGGTGGTACACATCGACCACGGTGTCGGCCGCTACATGGGCCTCATCACCCTGGAGATCGACGGCCAGAACGCCGAATTCCTCGCCCTGCAGTACGCCGACGAAGCCAAGCTCTACGTGCCGGTGGCCAACCTGCACCTGATAGCCCGCTACACCGGCAGCGACGACGCCCTGGCGCCGCTGCACAAGCTGGGCTCGGAAACCTGGCAGAAGGCCAAGCGCAAGGCCGCCGAGCAAGTCCGTGACGTCGCCGCCGAACTGCTGGACATCTACGCCCGCCGCGCCGCGCGCAAGGGCTATGCGTTCAAGGACCCGCAGGTCGACTACGCCACCTTCTCCGCCGGCTTCCCCTTCGAGGAAACCCCGGACCAGCAGACCGCCATCGAAGCCGTGGTGGCCGACATGCTCGCCGACAAGCCGATGGACCGCCTGGTCTGCGGCGACGTGGGCTTCGGCAAGACCGAGGTGGCCATGCGCGCCGCCTTCGTCGCGGTGCACAGCGGCAAGCAGGTCGCCGTGCTGGTGCCGACCACCCTCCTCGCCCAGCAGCACTACAACAGCTTCCGCGACCGCTTCGCCGACTGGCCGGTGAGCGTGGAGGTCATGAGCCGCTTCAAGTCCGCCAAGGAAGTCGAAGGCGCCGTGGCGCAGCTGGCCGAAGGCAAGGTCGACATCGTAATCGGCACCCACAAGCTGCTGCAGGACGATGTGAAGTTCAAGAACCTCGGCCTGGTCATCATCGACGAGGAGCACCGTTTCGGCGTACGCCAGAAGGAGCAGCTCAAGGCCCTGCGCAGCGAGGTGGACATCCTTACCCTCACCGCCACGCCGATCCCGCGCACGCTCAACATGGCGGTGGCCGGCATGCGTGACCTGTCGATCATCGCCACGCCGCCGGCGCGCCGCCTGTCCGTGCGTACCTTCGTCATGGAGGAGCAGAAGTCGGTGATCAAGGAAGCCCTGCTGCGCGAACTGCTGCGCGGGGGTCAGGTGTACTTCCTGCACAACGAAGTGAAGACCATCGAGAAGTGCGCCCGCGACCTGGCGGAGCTGGTTCCCGAGGCGCGCATCGGTATCGGCCACGGGCAGATGAACGAGCGCGACCTGGAACGGGTGATGAGCGACTTCTACCACAAGCGCTTCAACGTGCTGGTGGCCTCGACCATCATCGAGACCGGCATCGATGTGCCGAGCGCCAACACCATCCTCATCGAGCGCGCCGACAAGTTCGGCCTGGCCCAGCTGCACCAGTTGCGCGGGCGCGTCGGCCGCAGCCACCACCAGGCCTACGCCTACCTGCTCACCCCGCCGCGCAAGCAGATGACGCCGGACGCCGAGAAGCGCCTGGAAGCCATCGCCAACGCCCAGGACCTGGGCGCAGGTTTCGTGCTGGCGACCCACGACCTGGAAATCCGTGGCGCCGGCGAGTTGCTCGGCGACGGCCAGAGCGGACAGATCCAGGCGGTGGGTTTCACCCTCTACATGGAAATGCTCGAACGCGCGGTGAAGGCCATCCGCAAGGGCGAGCAGCCGAATCTCGAACAACCACTGGGCGGCGGTCCGGACATCAACCTGCGCGTACCGGCGCTGATCCCCGAGGATTACTTGCCGGACGTTCACGCCCGCCTGATCCTCTACAAGCGCATCGCCAACGCCGCCGACGAGGACGGCCTGCGCGAGCTGCAGGTGGAGATGATCGACCGCTTCGGCCTGCTGCCTGACCCGGCGAAGAACCTGATCCGTCTGACTTTGCTGAAACTGCAGGCAGAAAAGCTCGGGATCGTGAAGGTAGATGCCGGCCCACAGGGCGGACGGGTAGAATTCGCCGCCGATACCTGCGTCGACCCGCTGGTGCTGATCAAGATGATCCAGAGCCAGCCCAATCGGTACAAATTCGAAGGGGCCACCCTCTTCAAGTTCCAGGTGCCCATGGAGCGCCCGGAAGAACGGTTCAACACGCTGGAAGCGCTGCTCGAGCGCCTCACGCCACAGACTCATTAAGGACCCTGTGCATGCGCCTGTTCCAACCCTTGCTGCTGTCGCTGGCTCTTCTGTCGCCAGCCGCCTTCGCCGAGCCCTACCAGGTGGAGCTGATCCTCTTCCAGCAATCTGGCGACGCCGTGTTCGCCAGCCGCCCCGCACCCGACGACTGGGCCAAGGGCGCGCAACCGCCGGGCCCGGACAGCTCGCGCCCCACCGCAATGGACGCCCAGGTGGCCAAGCTCAAGCAGAACGAAGGCTTCCAGGTGCTGATGCACAAGGCCTGGCGCCAGGAAATCGATGCCAACCCGGTGAAGATTTCCCTGAGCGAAGGCGCCCAGCGTGACGGCCACTTCCCGGTGGAAGGCACCGTCACCCTCAGCCAGCAGCGCTTCGTGAACACCCAGACCGACTTCTGGATCAATCAGTTCGGCCAGGACGGCCTGCTCGCCGCCAGCCAGCACATGGTTCAGGAAGCCAGCCTGAAGAACAGCGTGCTGACCTACCTCGACCACCCGAGCCTGGGCATGCTGATCAAGGTGACCCCGCTCAACGCCAAGCCCGCCTCCGCCCCGCCGCCCGGCATGGAAGACGAAGCGCCGACCGGCCCGGATGCGCCGCAACAGCAACAGGCTCCGGCCGCACCGGCAGACGGCGGCTTCGAAGCCCCACCGCCGGCACAGCCCGCGCAATGAACAAAAAGCCCGGCATTCGCCGGGCTTTTTTCTTGCTCTTCAAAGAAGCGGGCTTGCTCGCGAACCTGCAAGGCACGGAGCCAAGCGATTCGCGGGCATGGCCCGCTCTTGCAGAGAGCGTCAGCTTATGAGCACACGCCCCAGCACCTCGCGCACCTTGCCGATGCCTTCGTGCAGCGCCTGCTCGATCTCGGCCATGGTGATGATGCCGCTGGACTTGCCGGCCGCCGGGTTCACCACCAGCGACAGGCAGGCGTAGGGCAGGTCCAGTTCGCGGGCCAGCGCAGCCTCGGGCATGCCGGTCATGCCGATGATGTCGCAACCGTCACGCTCCAGCTTGGCGACTTCCGCCACGGTCTCCAGGCGCGGGCCCTGGGTAGCGGCATACACGCCATGGCTGCTGTAGGCATAACCTAGCGCCTGCAGGGCGGCGATCAGCTTGAGCCGCAGCGGCTCGTCATAGGGGAGGCTGAAGTCGATGTGGGTAACGTGCTCGATATCACCGGCGAAATAGGTGTGCTCGCGGCCCCAGGTGTAGTCGACGATCTGATGCGGCACGCAGAGATGGCCGCTGCCCATGGCGGCGTGGATGCCTCCCACAGCGTTCACCGCAAGGATGGCTTCGGCGCCAGCCTGCTTCAGCGCCCAGAGGTTGGCGCGGTAGTTCACCTGGTGCGGCGGGAAGCGATGCGGGTGGCCATGGCGGGCGAGGAAGAGCACCTCGCGACCGGCGAACTCGCCGCGCTGGATGGCCGCCGAAGGCGCGCCGTAGGGCGTATCCAGCTCGATGGCGTCCTTCAGGGTCAACCCTTCCAGCTGGGTCAGGCCGGTGCCGCCGATGATGGCGTAGACAGTCATGGCAAATCCTTAATCAATCAGTTGTGCGGCGCGCAGTTCGCCGACGGCTTGTTGCCAGCGCGGTTGCTGCTTGTATTCGACACCCGGCCAGGCCTTGGCGCGCATGCGTTGCAGACGTTGCGGCGCGCTGACCTTGAGGCGCTGCAGGGCGCTCAGGGCCAGTTCGGCGGAGGCGCGGTCATTGCACACCAGGCCCATGTCGCAGCCAGCGCTCAGCGCAGCCTCGATGCGATTGGCAGCATCGCCGACCACATGGGCGCCGGCCATGGACAGGTCATCACTGAAGATCACCCCGTCGAAGCCCAGCTCGCCACGCAGGATGTCCTGCAGCCAGCGGCGGGAGAAGCCGGCGGGGTTAGGGTCGACCTGCGGGTAGATCACGTGGGCCGGCATCAGCGCATCCAGCTCGCCGGACAGGCGCTGGAACGGCACCAGGTCCACGGCGCGGATCTGTTCAAGTGTGCGCTCGTCCTCGGGAATCCCCACATGGGAATCCACTTCCGCCCAGCCGTGGCCAGGGAAGTGCTTGCCGGTGGAAGCCATGCCGGCGGCGCGCATGCCACGGATAAAGGCGCCAGCCAGCGCAACGGCGAGCTGCGGATCGCCTTCGAAGGCCCGGCTGCCGACCACGGCGCTACGCTGGTGATCCAGGTCCAGTACCGGGGCGAAGCTCAGGTCCAGCCCTACCGCCAGCACCTCGGTCGCCATCAGCCAGCCGCACTGCTCGGCCAGTCGTTCGGCATTGGCGTTATCGGCGATGGCGCGCATCGCCGGCAGGCGCAGGAAGCCCTGGCGCAGGCGCTGCACGCGACCGCCCTCCTGGTCCACTGCCAGCAGCAGGTCGGGGCGTACGGCGCGGATGGCAGCCATCAGCTCACGCACCTGGCGCGGCGATTCGATGTTGCGGGCAAAGATGATCAGGCCACCGACTTCCGGGTGGCGCAGGATCTGGCGGTCCTCGGCGGTAAGCCAGGTGCCGCCGATGTCGAGCATCAGGGAGCCTTGCATGTGCATTCCTTTCAATTCAGTTGCGCCACCTGCCACTCGGGACAGGCGGGTTCTTCGATTCGGACCCGGCAATGGAGCGGCACCTGCGGGAAGAGTTCCAGCAGGTCATCATTGCGCAGGCGGATACAGCCGTGGGACAGCGGCGTGCCCATGGGCTCGCAGTCCGGCGTGCCGTGCAGATAGATGTAGCGGCGGAAGGTATCGACCTCGCCCATCCGATTGCGCCCCGGCTCGCAGCCGCTGAGCCAGAGGATGCGCGAGAGGATCCAGTCGCGGCCGGGAAATGCCTCGTGAAGCACGGCCGTCCAGGTCTCGCCAGTCCAGCGTCGCCCCTTCAGTACCGCGCCTTTGGGCAAGCCATCGCCGATGCGTGCACGGACCTGGTGCAAGCCGCGTGGCGTGCAGCCGGAGCCGTTGCGCTCCCCCGCGCCGTTGGCGGCGCTGGATACCGGAACGCGCACGACAAGGCGCCCTGCGGCGAAGCCGTAGAGCATCTGGTCAGCAAGGGAGATATGGAGAAGATCGAGATCAGCCATGGCCGGCTACTGTAGCCGATCGGGCCGACGCAGCCCAGCGTGAAGCCGGGCCCGGATCAGACCTTGGCGGGCGCCTGGGCGGCACTCGACTTGGTGCGCGGCTTGAGCTGCGCACCCGCCAGCGAGGGATCACTGACGCCGCTGTCGGCACGCATGCCGGCAGCAAGGAACGGCACCATCAGGCGCATCACCTGCTCGATGGAAGTGTTCACGCCAAAATCGTTCTCGGCCATGGCGCGCAGCGCCTTGATGCCGGACATGCTGAACACCGCGGTACCCAGCATGAAGTGCACGCGCCAGAACAGTTCCAGCGGCGGCAGGCGCGGCGCGGACTCATGCACCAGCAGCATGTAGCGGCGGAATACCTTGCCGTAGACCTCTTCGAGGTACTTGCGCAGGTGGCCCTGGCTCTGGCTGAACGCCAGGCCCAGCAGGCGCATGAAGATCGACAGGTCGTTGCCGCTGCGCGGCTTCACCGCCATGGCCTGGACCACGAGCAGTTCGAGCAGCTCCTCCAGGGTGGCGCGCGGCGCATCGGGCTTGGCCTGACGGCGATCCAGCTCCTTCTCGAGGCTGGCGCAGAACGGGCCGAGGAAGCGCGAGAAGACCGCCTGGATCAGCGCCTTCTTCGAGCCGAAGTGATAGTTCACCGCCGCGAGATTCACCCCCGCCTTGCTGGTGATCAGACGCAGGGAGGTTTCGGCGAAGCCTTTCTCCGCGAACAGCTGTTCCGCAGCATCCAGGATGCGTTCGACGGTTTCCGACTGGGCCATGGCTACTCCGCCTGACAAACACTTGTTTGAAACATACGTTTCAGCGTCTTGTATTGTCAAGCAAAGTGCGATGGATTGTTACCAATATCATGGCAATGCGACGAGACGCCTGAATCGATGAGGATCTACAGCAAGACGCCTGCCAACGCCCAAAGGTTACATGCACGAACGTTCCACCGACAGCCGCACCCAATAAAAGCATTGCCAGCCCGCCATCACTGTATATAATTCCAGGCACTGTATAAAAAGCCAGAGTATGGACATGCTGAAGCTCACGCCGCGCCAAGCCGAGATCCTCGCCTTCATCAAACGCTGCCTGGAAGCCAACGGCTACCCGCCCACCCGCGCGGAAATCGCCCAGGAGCTCGGCTTCAAGTCGCCCAACGCCGCCGAGGAGCACCTGAAGGCCCTCGCCCGCAAAGGCGCCATCGAGATGACCCCGGGCGCCTCCCGTGGCATCCGCATCCCCGGCTTCGAACCCAAGGCCGCCGCCAATGACGACGAATTGCCGATCATCGGCCGCGTCGCCGCCGGCGCACCGATCCTCGCCGAGCAGAATGTCGATGACACCTGCCGGATCAACCCCACCTTCTTCAACCCGCCGGCCGACTACCTGCTGCGCGTGCGCGGCCAGAGCATGAAGGACGTTGGCATCATGGATGGCGACCTGCTCGCCGTGCATGTCACCCGCGAGGCGCGCAACGGCCAGATCGTCGTCGCCCGCCTGGGTGAAGAGGTCACGGTGAAGCGATTCAAGCGCGAAGGCAGCAAGGTCTGGCTGCTCGCCGAGAACCCGGAGTTCGCCCCCATCGAGGTCGATCTCAAGGAACAGGAACTGGTCATCGAAGGCTTGAGCGTCGGCGTGATCCGTCGCTGAACAGGAGACACCCATGCAGTACCCGCAGCCGCAGAACCTGCCGCAACTCCCGCTGTTCCAGGAAGCACTCTGGGCAAGCGGTACTGCTCCCCTGCTTCCGGAGCTGATGGAAGAAGAGCCCGTCGCCGACGAAAGCGCCTTCAGCGAGATCGCCCTGCGCGGCCTCCCCGGCCAGTGCCTGATGTTGCTGGCGCCGATGCTCCGCGAGCTGAGCGAGGAAAGCGATTCGCGCTGGCTGACCCTGATCGCTCCGCCGTCCAGCCTGACTCCGGACTGGCTGCGCAAGGCCGGCCTGAACCGCCAGGGCATCCTGCTGCTTCCGGCCCGCGATCAGGCCGCCGCCCAGGCCCTGGCCTGCGAAGCGCTGCGCCTGGGCAACAGCCACACCGTGGTGAGCTGGCTCAATCTCAGCGCGAAAGCGCGCGCGCAACTGTCCCGCGCCGCCGTTGCCGGCCAGGCGCAGAGCCTGAATATTCGTCTGGGTTGATCTGATCGGGAAGCTCCGCCGCGAACGCGGCGAAGCGGAAGAACTCAATGCAGGACGCGCGGACCTTCGTCGTCCATGCTCATGTCACCGCCTTCGGCGAGACGGCCGGCCATCTGTACACCCACATTGAACATCGCCTTGGCGATCTCGATGTGCTGGCCCTGCAGGAAGCCCTTGGCATCGGCGGAGAACTCCAGGGTCACCAGCGCCTCCTCCTCGTCCGCACGACGCAGCACGATACGCCCGTCAGGCAGCTCGACAATTTCCAGAAATGAGGTTGGCATAGCGACGTTCTCCACAGCAGAACGCGTAGTGTAACAGCCACGCCCGCCACACCCTAGCCAAAGCTTGCGCGGACCGACCGGAAGGCCGGCGGGTTGTGATGCAGGGATCAGAGCTCGGTAAGCGATGCGCGGAAGCGCAGCACCAGGTCCTTCAGGGATTTGCGCCAGGTTTCCAGCTCGTCATTGCCCAACTCGGCCGGCGCCTCGTCGTCGACATTCACCGCCTGGATCAGAGGCTGGGTCGGATCGACCTTGGCTTTCCTCGGCTCGCTCGGCGGCTGGAACAACGCGGCATAGGCGGCCAGCAGGCGACCCAGCCAGGCTTCCGGCGATTGCGCCAGCTCGACCATCTCCGCCAGCTCCGGGCTTGGCGCGGCAGCCAGTACCTCGGCATTCAGCAGCATATCGACGCGCGGCGCGCCGGCCTGGGGCAGGCGGTAGTAGCCAGCGATCTCATGGGCTACGCCCAGCACCGCTCCGTAGAGATGGAACAGCGCCGCTTCGCGTTCAGCCTGGATGCGCGCCTGGGCATTCATCGCACGCGCCGCTTCGGCGCTGCGCCAGGCTTCCAGGGCAAGGCCGGCGAAGAACAGCTTCTGGTTGGTACGGGTATAGAGTTCGTTCGCCATGACCGGGCCCTCTGCAGTCGACTTCGGCAGTATAAGCACGCCCCGCCTCAGCGGGGCGCGCCTTCCATCAGCGCTTGTCTTCGACCTTCCACTTGCCACCGTCGAAGAACGCGCGCCAGCCGGTGGGCTTGCCATCAACCTCGGACTGTACGTACTGCTCCTTGGTCTTGCGGCTGAAACGGATTACCGCCGGGCGGCCATCCGGGTCTTTCGCGGGAGCTGCGAGCAGGAAGTGGTACTTCGGATCCAGCTCTTCCTTGTGCGGCACCAGCTCGGCAACCAGCGGAGCACGGGTCTCGCGGTTTTTCGGGAACTGGCTGGCGGCCAGGAATAGGCCGGAAGCGCCGTCACGCAGTACGTAAATGTCGTCCACCTTCTCGCACTTGAGTTCCGGCATGCGGATGGCATCCATCTTCGGCGGCGCGGGCTCGCCGCTCTTCAGCAACTTGCGGGTGTTCTTGCAGGTCGGGTTGGTGCAGCCGAAGAACTTGCCGAAGCGGCCGGTCTTGAGTTGCATCTCGCTGCCGCACTTGTCGCATTCCAGGCTCGGGCCTTCGTAGCCCTTGATGCGGTACTGGCCTTCCTCGATCTCGTAGCCGGCGCAATCCGGGTTGTTGCCGCAGATGTGCAGCTTGCGCTTCTCGTCGACCAGGTAGGCGTCCATCGCGGTGCTGCAGATCGGGCAGCGGTGCTTGCCACGCAGTACGCGGGACTCGGATTCGCCCTCGTCATCCGCGGCGATTTCGTCGCCCGGAATCAGGTTGACGGTCGCCTTGCAGCGCTCTTTCGGCGGCAGGCTGTAGCCCGAGCAGCCGAGGAACACGCCGGTGGAGGCGGTACGGATCATCATCGGCCGGCCGCACTCGCGGCAGGGGATGTCGGTCAGGGTCGGCTGGTTGGCGCGCATGCCGTCGTTGGAGGCTTCGGCCAGGTCGAGCTTCTTGCGGAAGTCGCCGTAGAACTCGTCCAGCACGTTTTTCCAGTCGCGCTCGCCCTGGGCCACGTCATCGAGGTTCTCTTCCATGCCGGCGGTGAAGCCGTAGTCCATCAGGTTGGAGAAGCTCTCGTTGAGGCGGTCGGTGACGATGTCGCCCATCTTTTCCGCGTAGAAGCGGCGATTGTGGGTGGTGACGTAGCCGCGCTCCTGGATGGTGGAGATGATCGCCGCGTAGGTGGACGGCCGGCCGATGCCGCGTTTTTCCAGTTCCTTGACCAGGCTGGCTTCGGAGAAGCGCGCCGGCGGCTTGGTGAAGTGCTGGCTCGGATCGAGCTTGAGCAGCTTCATCGCGTCGCCCTGGTTCATTTCCGGCAGGACGTCATCCTCGCCCGGCTTGCTCTGCTGCGGCAGCACCTTGGTGTAGCCGTCGAACTTGAGAATGCGGCCCTTGGCGCGCAGCTCGAAGTCACCGGCAGCCGCGCTGACGGTGGTGGACAGGTACTCGGCCGGCGGCATCTGGCAGGCCACGAACTGGCGCCAGATCAGGTCGTAGAGGCGCTCGGCGTCGCGTTCCATGCCCGACAGCTGGGTCGGACGCAGGTTGACGTCGGAAGGACGAATCGCTTCGTGAGCTTCCTGGGCGCCTTCCTTGCTGGAGTAGAAGTTCGGCTTGGCCGGCAGGTATTTCTTGCCGAACTCGCTGTCGATGAAGCCGCGCACCATGTCGATGGCGTCGGCCGACAGGTTGGTCGAGTCGGTACGCATATAGGTGATGTAGCCGGCTTCGTAGAGACGCTGGGCCATCATCATGGTCTTCTTCACCCCGAAGCCCAGGCGGTTGCTCGCGGCCTGCTGCAGGGTGGAGGTGATGAACGGCGCCGAGGGCTTGCTGGATGTCGGCTTGTCTTCGCGCTTGGCGATGCTGTAGCTGGAGGCCTTGAGCTTCTCCAGGGCAGTGGTGGCCTGGGCTTCGTTCAGCGGCTTGAAGGCTTCGCCCTTCTCGCGCACCACTTCGAAGCGGACCTTGTCGTTCTTCGGCGTGCCGAGGTCGGCGTGCACTTCCCAGTACTCTTCGGGAACGAAGGCACGGATCTCGCGCTCACGCTCGACCACCAGCTTCACCGCCACCGACTGCACGCGGCCGGCGGACAGGCCACGGGCGATCTTGGCCCACAGCAGCGGCGAGACCATGTAGCCCACCACGCGATCGAGGAAGCGGCGTGCCTGCTGGGCATTCACACGGTTGATATCCAGCTCGCCGGGCTGGGAGAAGGCTTCCTGGATGGCCTTCTTGGTGATTTCGTTGAAGACCACGCGCTTGTAGCGCGAGTCGTCGCCGCCGATGGCCTCGCGCAGGTGCCAGGCAATGGCCTCCCCTTCGCGGTCCAAGTCGGTTGCGAGATAGATGGTGTCGGCATCCTTGGCCAGGCGGCGCAGCTCCTCGATCACCTTTTCCTTGCCGGGCAGGATCTCGTACTTGGCCTTCCAGCCGTGCTCCGGATCGACGCCCATGCGGGTGACGAGCTGGCGCTTGGCCTTCTCCTTCGGCGACAGGGCCGGCGCCTCGGCAGCGGTCTTGCGCGTTTTTGCCGCAGGCTCCTTCGACGCGGACGAGCCGCTGGTGGGCAGGTCGCGGATGTGGCCGATGCTCGACTTCACCACGTACTGGTTGCCCAGGTACTTGTTGATGGTCTTGGCCTTGGCCGGTGATTCCACGATGACCAGCGATTTACCCATGGATCGGAATATTCCTGCGTCGAAAAGATGAATTTATAAGGAGGGAGGAGCTAGGAGCGGCACCGCTATATATAGTGGCGGTCGCGCCAAGGTCAAGCTTGGGTTTCGCCGGACGGGCCGGTCTGAAGACCCAGCGGATCGTTTTCGGCGCTCACCAGAGCGAAGCGCGGAACGTTCTCGCCATTCACTTCCACCGCCTCGGTGAACATGCTCAGCGGGCGTACCCAGAGGCCGAATTCGCCGTACAGCGCCTGGTAGATCACCAGCTCTTCCTCGGTCTCGGAATGCTGGGCGACGCCGAGAACGCGGTACTGCTGTCCCTTGTAATGTCGATACAGTCCGGGCTGCAAGTGCATGTCGGTTCTCCCTCGGCCGGCCAAAAGGCGGCGATTGTGCTCATTGCGCGGCCGTCGGGCAATCCCCGCCCGACAAAAACGAAAGCCGGGGCACAAGGCCCCGGCTCTCCCATCGACGAAAGCTTAGACGCGTTCGAAGACGGTGGTGATGCCCTGACCGAGGCCCACGCACATGGTGGACACGCCCAGGGTGCCACTGTTCTGCTTCATCACGTTCAGCAGGGTGCCGGAGATACGCGCACCGGAGCAGCCGAACGGGTGACCCAGGGCGATGGCGCCGCCGTGCAGGTTGACCTTCTCTTCCATCTTGTCGAGGATCTTGAGGTCCTTCAGCACCGGCAGGGCCTGTGCGGCGAAGGCTTCGTTGAGCTCGAAGAAGTCGATGTCGTTGATGGTCAGGCCGGCACGCTTGAGCGCCTTGTTGGTCGACGGAACCGGGCCGTAGCCCATGATCGCCGGATCAACGCCCGCCACAGCCATGGCGCGAACCACGGCCATCGGCTGCACGCCGAGGTCCTGGGCGCGCTGGGCGCTCATGACGATCATGCAGGAAGCGCCGTCAGTGATCTGCGAGGAAGTACCCGCCGTCACGGTGCCGCCCTTCGGGTTGAAGGCCGGCTTCAGGGCCGCCAGGCTTTCCAGGGTGGTTTCCGGACGGATGGTTTCGTCGAAGTCGAAGACCTTCAGGAAGCCGTTCTCGTCGTAACCTTCCATCGGGATGATTTCGTCTTTGAACTTGCCTTCCTGAGTCGCTTTCCAGGCCAGCTGGTGCGAACGCACGCCGAACTTGTCCTGCGCCTCGCGGGTGATGCCGTGCATCTTGCCCAGCATTTCGGCGGTCAGGCCCATCATGCCCGACGCCTTGGCGGCGTACAGGGACATGTGCGGGTTCGGATCGACGCCGTGCATCATGCCGACGTGGCCCATGTGCTCCACGCCGCCGATGACGAAGACGTCACCGTTACCGGTCTGGATCGCCTGCACGGCAGTGTGCAGGGCGCTCATGGACGAGCCGCACAGGCGGCTGACGGTCTGGCCGGCGCTGGTGTGCGGGATCTGGGTCATCAGCGACGCCATGCGTGCGATGTTCCAGCCCTGCTCCAGGGTCTGGTTCACGCAGCCCCAGATCACGTCCTCGACTTCCGCCGGGTCGATCTTCGGGTTGCGCTCCAGGAGCTTGCTGATCAGGTGCGCGGACATGTTCTCCGCGCGGGTGTTGCGGTGCATGCCACCCTTCGAACGGCCCATCGGGGTGCGGCCGAAGTCGACAATGACGGCGTCTCTCGGATTCAGGCTCATAAATTCACTCTCGCTCTATTCGTTGCGCACTCAACCGAAGAACTTCTGGCCGTTCTTGGCCATTTCACGCAGCTTCGCGGTCGGGTGGTACAGCGCACCCAGGTCGGCGTACTGGTCGGCCAGTGCGACGAATTCGGCCACACCGATGGAGTCGATGTAACGCAGGGCACCGCCACGGAAGGGAGGGAAGCCGATGCCGTAGATCAGGCCCATGTCGGCCTCGGCAGCGGTTTCGACGATGCCATCTTCCAGGCAGCGCACGGTTTCCAGGCACAGCGGGATCATCATGAAGTTGATGATGTCCTCGTCGGTCAGCTCGCGCTGCTCGGTGACGATGGACTTCAGCAGTTCATAGGCCTGCGGATCGGTGACTTTCTTCGGCTTGCCGCGCTTGTCGGTCTCGTAGGCGTAGAAGCCCTTGCCGTTCTTCTGACCCAGGCGGTTGGCATCGTACATTACGTCGACGGCAGTCTTGCCTTCCACGGCCATGCGGTCCGGGAAGCCTTCAGCCATCACGTCACGGCCGTGGTGGCCGGTGTCGATGCCGACCACGTCGGACAGATAGGCCGGGCCCATGGGCCAGCCGAACTTCTCCATGATCTTGTCGATGCGCACGAAGTCCACACCGAAGCCCAGCAGCTTGGAGAAGCCGCCGAAGTACGGGAACAGCACGCGGTTGACCAGGAAGCCGGGGCAGTCATTCACCACGATGGGGTTCTTGCCCATCTTCTTGGCGTAGGCCACGGTGGTGGCGACAGCGACGTCACTGGACTTCTCGCCGCGGATAACTTCGACCAGGGGCATCATGTGCACCGGGTTGAAGAAGTGCATGCCGACGAAGTTTTCCGGACGCTTGAGCGCCTTGGCCAGCAGGTTGATGGAGATGGTGGAGGTATTCGACGCGAGGACCGCATCTTCCTTCACTACGCCTTCAACTTCGGCCAGAACGATCTGCTTGACCTTCGGATTCTCGACCACGGCTTCGACGACGATGTCGACGTTGCCGAAGTCGCCGTAGGACATGGTCGGGCGAATGGCGTTCAGGGCCTCGGCCATCTTGGCCGGGGTCATGCGGCCTTTTTCGACGCGCTTGCCCAGCAGCTTCGAGGCCTCGTTCAGCCCCATCTGGATACCCTCTTCGCGGATATCCTTCATCAGGATCGGAGTGCCCTTGGAAGCGGACTGGTAGGCGATGCCGCCACCCATGATGCCGGCGCCCAGTACGGCGGCCAGTTTCACGTCCTTGGCGATCTCGTCGTACTGCTTGGCCTTCTTCTTCAGGTCCTGGTCGTTGAGGAACAGGCCGATCAGGCTCTGCGCAACCGAGGTCTTGGCCAGCTTCACGAAGCCCTGGGCTTCGATTTCCAGCGCCTTGTCACGACCGAAGTTGGCGGCTTTCTGGATCGACTTGATCGCTTCGACCGGAGCCGGGTAGTTCGGGCCGGCCTGGCCTGCGACGAAGCCCTTGGCTGTTTCGAAGGCCATCATCTGCTCGATGGCGTTCAGCTTGAGCTTTTCCAGCTTCGGCTGACGGCGGGCCTTGTGGTCCAGCTCGCCGGCGATGGCGCGCTTGACCAGGTCCAGGGCGGCGGCTTGCAGCTGCTCCGGAGCCACAACGGCGTCGACGGCGCCGACTTTCAGCGCGTCTTCAGCACGGTTTTCCTTGCCCGAGGCGATCCACTCGACTGCGTTGTCGCAACCGATGATGCGCGGCAGGCGAACGGTGCCGCCGAAGCCCGGGTAGATGCCCAGCTTCACTTCCGGCAGGCCGACCTTGGCGGTGGCGCTCATGACACGGAAGTCGGCAGCCAGGCACATTTCCAGACCGCCGCCCAGGGCGATGCCGTTGATCGCGGCTACGGTCGGAACGTTCAGGTCTTCGAAGTCGCTGAAGATCTTGTTGGCTTCGAGGTTGCCGGCCAGCAGCTCTTCGTCAGGCAGCTTGAAGTTGTCGACGAACTCGGTGATGTCGGCGCCGACGATGAACACGCCCTTGCCGCTGGTCACGATCACGCCTTTGACGGACGCATCGGCCTTGATGGTATCGACTGCTTGACGCAGTTCATTCAGGGTGAGTCGGTTGAACTTGTTGACGGACTCGCCCTTGAGGTCGAAATTCAGTTCGACGATGCCGCTCTCAAGAGCCTTAACCGTGATGGCTTTACCTTGGTAAATCATCAACTGATCTCCACGCTAGGGAAGCTTGAAATCACACGTCGGACACCGTGTATCGGGACCGCTCGGCAGTGCCGAGGTTAGTCCCAAAGCTTGCGGCACACCCGCCGACGCGATAGCCGGGGCGTTATGTTGGATCCTTCGCACGTGGCAAACGATCGATTCATACGCCCGTTTGATTTGGGTGCGCCCACCTTCTAGCAAAAGCCAATGCTTGTCAATCGGCGAGACGTAACAGTCGCAAAGCGGCCGGGGCGTCTGGGCCGGAGCATTCAGCGCAACCCTGATGAGCTATTCACCACGCCTATCGTGACAATTGTTACCTGGCACCAACGTCCCGACAGCCACTGTTCAAACCCCATGGCCCGCGCTAGAGTCGGGCGCAATGGCGATCTGCCTTCTGCCAACGCCGGCAGACGCCTGGAACCTGTGGAATACAAAACAACAAGAAGCCCATGGCTCCAAGGAGTTGGAACGATGCCCAGCCGTCCGCTAGTGCGTCTGCTGTCTGCGCTCGCGCTCACCGCCCTGCCCCTCATCGCTGCCGCCGACGCCGCCAGCGACCTGCTCAATGTCCACCAGACGCGCCTCGCCGCCCAACGCAGCCTCGGCGACTTCTTCATGTTCAATGCGATGGAGGGCGACCAGAAGTACGCCAGGATGGTCGAGACCTCGTCGCAGAGCGCCACCGACGCCCTGGGCAAGCTCGGGGAAATGCCCGGCACCGAATCGAAGAAGCTCAAGACCGAACTGCAGGACGAATGGAAGGCCTACGCGGCTCAGTTGCACGTCCTCACCGGCGCGCTGGACAAGAGCGGCTACACCGACCTGCAACCGGTGGCTGACCTCGCGGCACAGAACCGCAAGCTGCTGGACACCGCAGAGCAGCTCTACGCGAAAATCCAGGAGGAAAGCGGCAGCAAGGTCCCGCCGCTGACCCAGCAGACCCGCGAGCAGAGCCTGCTGATGCAGGACATCGCGGTGGACTACGCCTCGCGCAACGCCTCGGTGGGCGCCAGCTTCTTCGGCGGCGGCGAGGAGCGCCCGCTGGACGACCTGGCCAACCGCTTCGCGATCAACCTGGTGAAGCTGCAGCAGGCGCCGCAGACCACGCCGGAGATCGGCCAGGAGCTACGCGGCGTGGCGATCAAGTGGCGCTACATCGAGAAATCGCTGCAGAACTACAACCAGAACAGCGTGCCCTTCCTGATCAACAAGTACTCCGACCGCATCATCGAAGACCTGGAGAAAGTCTCCGGTCTCTATGCCGCGCAGCAGAGCTGATCGCCTCAGGCATGCTGTTTAAGGAAGCTGGCGACCCGCTCGAGGTCGCTGCTGTCGCCCCGCTCCCCCCAGTACAGCGCGAGGAACTGGGGTGTCGCCTCGACCTTGTAGACGTCCTTCGGCAGGCTGGCCAGCGCCTGGGCCAGCTCGGCAGGGGCGCTCGCCTCGCGCCAGCGATCCAGCCAGACGCCCGGCTCGCTCTGCCAGTAGCACCAGACATCGCGGTTCTTCCCGCGGGCGCGGTGGTACTGCGCGCACTGGCGCGGCGGCTGCCGCTCCAGCCAGTGGGGCCATTCCTGCTGCGCCATCTGCATGGCCAGGCCCAGGCGTCGCGCCTGCAGGCGCAGGTCCATCTGCCCGCGCTGGCCGCGCGAAGGGATCAGCCAGGTCAGCGGGCTGAGCACCAATGCAATGAGCAGGATTACCATCCACGTGGTCATATCGGTTATACCGGTCAAACAGGTCAAGCACGGCCATTGGGGCCATACTGATTAATAACGAGTCCCCCGGAGGAGACGCTCATGCCCTACCAACACATTCTGGTCGCCGTCGACCTTACCGAAGAATGCGATCCGGTGATGAAGCGGGCGGTCGCACTGGCCAAGGCCAACGATGCCCGGCTCTCGGCGGTGCATGTGGTCGAGCCCATGGCCATGGCCTTCGGCGGCGACGTGCCGATGGACCTGTCGATGCTGCAGCAGCAGCAATTCGACCAGGCCAAGGAACGCCTGCACCAGTTCACCCTCACCTACGCCGAAATCACCAGCTCCCAGTGCCACCTGGTCTACGGCCAGCCGCGCCAGGAAATCCACCGCCTTGCCGATGAGCAGGACTGCGACCTGATCGTCGTCGGTAGCCACGGCCGCCACGGCCTCGCCCTGCTGCTGGGCTCCACCGCCAACGACGTGCTGCACGGTGCGCCCTGCGATGTCCTCGCCGTGCGCCTGCAGAAAACTAGCTGAGCCAACCTGGGTAGACGGCGGGCCCTGCGGGGCCCGCTGCGTTTCAGGCCCCGAGCATGTCCCCGCTCATCAGCAGCGGCCGCACCTTCTGCAGTTGCGCCTCCAGCGAATAGCTCATGCTCGACGCCATGGAGAAGAAGCTGAGGAAAGCCTTCAGGTTCGAGTCGCCGTCGCAGGTCTCGTGAATCCGCTGCCAGAACGCCTGGTTCACCAGCTGCAACTGCTGGAACTGCTTCACCAGCCCCTTCAGCTCCCAATCCGCATGCCGCCCTTCACGGAAGTTGAAGTACTGGCGCATCAGGTACAGCGACACGGCGCGCAGGATGAACTCCTGGTTGCTGGCGAACGGCAGGTGCTGTTGCGCCATCGGCTTGAGCTTGCCCAGCAGCGGGCAGGCACTGGTGGCCATGATCACCCCGAGCAGCGCGCGCAGGCCCTCTTCCAGCCCCGCGTGCTTGATGTACTCGCGCTCCGGCGTGCGTACCTGCACCGAGACCTTCTTGAAGGCCGGCAAACCACGAAAATCCTCGATCACCCGGTGCAGGTCCACCGCCGCCGGGCAGTGGCTGTACTGCGCCGGGTTCAGCGGGCAGTTGCTGCAACGGTTGTTCTCCAGACGCGTCCAGCGCGGGGTCTGGGCGGCTATCTGGGCGTCGTACTGGCGCTCCAGCTCGATGCGGTAACTGAACTCGTGCTCATCATCCAGGGTGATGCGGTACTCGATTGCCATTCGGCCATCCCTAACAGTCTTTGATCAGCGATACGCACGGGCACATCACCGGACCGAACGGATCACTCTTCCAGTTCGGCCCAGCGCTCGATCAGTTGGTCCAGCTCCCCTTGCAGCGACCCCAGGCGATCCAGAACAGCCTGCGCCTCGGTGGGCGGACGCTGGTAGAAATTCGGCGCTGCGGTTTCTGCTTGCAGCGCAGCCATTTCTGCCTCCAGAGCGTCAATCTGCCCGGGAATGGCCTCCAGCTCGCGCTGCAGCTTGTAGCTCAGCTTCTTCTTCGGCGCCGCCGCTTCCACCGCAGCAGGTGCCGCCACAGGCACTTCGGCGACAGGTGCGGCGGCGGGCTTGTCGCCCTTCTCCTCACCCACGCCGAGCAACTTGGGCGAGCCGCCCTGGCGCAGCCAGTCCTGGTAGCCACCGACGAATTCGCGCACGCGCCCTTCGCCTTCGAACACCAGGGTGCTGGTCACCACGTTGTCGAGGAAGGCCCGGTCGTGGCTGACCATCAATACGGTGCCGTCGAAGGTCAGCAGCACTTCTTCCAGCAGTTCCAGGGTTTCCACGTCCAGGTCGTTGGTCGGTTCGTCCAGCACCAGCAGGTTGGCCGGCTTGCTGAACAACTTCGCCAGCAACAGGCGTGCCCGCTCGCCACCGGAGAGCGCTTTCACCGGGGTCCGGGCGCGCTGCGGGGAGAACAGGAAGTCGCCAAGGTAGCTGAGGACGTGGCGATTCTGCCCGTTGATCGTGATGAATTCGCGACCTTCGGAAATGTTGTCGATGACGGTCTTTTCCGGCTCCAGCTGGTGACGCAGCTGGTCGAAATAAGCCACTTCCAGTCGGGTGCCTTCCTTGACGCTGCCCGAAGTCGGCTGCAGGTCGCCCAGCAGCAGCTTGAGCAGCGTGGTCTTGCCGGTGCCGTTGGCGCCCAGCAGGCCGATACGGTCGCCGCGCTGCAGCACCAGGGAGAAATCACGGATCAGCGCCGGGCCGCCCGGATGGGCAAAGCCGGCCTTTTCGACGACGATCACCTGCTTGCCGGACTTCTCGGCCGTCTCCATCTGGAAGCTGGCCTTGCCCTGGCGCTCGCGGCGTTCGGCGCGTTCGTTGCGCATCGCCTTCAGCGCGCGCACGCGGCCTTCGTTACGGGTGCGGCGGGCCTTGATGCCCTGGCGAATCCACACTTCCTCCTGGGCCAGGCGCTTGTCGAACAGCGCGTTGGCCGCCTCTTCCGCCGCCAGTTCCTGCTCTTTATGGACGAGGAAGCTCGCGTAGTCGCCGTTCCAGTCGATCAGGTGGCCGCGGTCCAGCTCGAGGATACGGGTCGCCACGGCCTGCAGGAAGGAGCGGTCGTGGGTGATGAACAGCACGGCGCCGGGGAAGTCCGCCAGGGCGTTTTCCAGCCAGGCGATGGCGCCGATGTCCAGGTGGTTGGTCGGCTCGTCCAGCAGCAGCAGGTCGGGCTCGGCGACCAGCGCCTGGGCCAGCAGCACACGACGGCGCCAACCACCGGAGAGCTCGGCGAGGGTCTTGTCGGCCGGCAGCTGCAGGCGGCTCAGCGTGGTGTCCACCAGTTGCCCCAGGCGCCAGCCATCGCGGGCTTCGAGGTCCTGCTGGACGCGCGCCAGCTTGTTCAGGTCCTCTTCGTTTTCGATGTGCATGCTCAGGTGGTGGTACTGCGCCAGCAGCTCACCGACTTCGGCCAGGCCTTCGGCGACCACGTCGTAGACGGTGCGATCGTCGGCCCGCGGCAGCTCCTGCGGCAGCTCGCCGATCTTCAGCGAGGGGGCGCGCCAGATGTCGCCGTCATCGGGCTTCTGCTCGCCCTTGACCAGCTTGAGCATGCTCGACTTGCCGGTGCCGTTGCGGCCGATGATGCAGACCCGCTCACCGCGAGCGATCTGCCAGGACACCTTATCCAGCAGCGGAGTGGTGCCGAAGGCGAGGGACACGTCGGTTAACTTGAGCAGGGTCATGAGGGCATCTTCCGTAAAACAGGGCGCGCAGTTTAAGGGAAAGCGCGGAAAAGTCAGAGGGGTGCGGACAAAGTGCCGGGGCGAGACATTCGTCCGCCTTTGAGCCAGGCAGCCCTGGTGGCGCTTTCACCCCCCGCGCGCAACAGGCTAAGCTACCCGGCAGCGGGCGCGCGCCATCCAGCGCCCACCGATCATCTTCCCGGAAGAGCCATGCGCGGTCGCCTTTTCTCACTGTTTTCCTGCCTGATCCTCAGCCTGTCCGCTTCGACAGCCAACGCAGCGTCCCTGCCCCAGCAGCGCCAGATGTACGACGAGGCGCAGAAGGCCCTGGCGCGCGGCGACAGCGGCCCGTACTTCAGCTACCAATCGGCACTGGCCGATTATCCGCTGCAGCCGTACCTGGCCTACGACGAGCTGACCAACCGCCTGAAAAGCGCCAGCAACGCCGAGATCGAGCGCTTCATCGAACAGCACGGCGACCTGCCGCAGATCAACTGGCTGAAGCTGCGCTGGATGCGCCAGCTGGCCGATCGCGGCGACTGGAACACCTTCGTCCGTTATTACGACCCGAAGATGAACTTCACCGAGCTGGACTGCCTCTACGGCCAGTACCAGTTGGGCCACGGCAACAAGGCCGACGGCTACGCCACCGCCGAGAAGCTCTGGCTGGTCGGCAAGCCGCAGCCCGATGCCTGCGACACGACCTTCGCCCTGTGGCAGGCCGACGGCCAGCTCACCGAGGAGAAGGTCTGGAAACGCCTGAAGCTGGCCGCCGAGAAAGGTAACTACAGCCTCGCCACGGTGCTCTCCAAGCGCCTGCCGACCCTCGGCAGCCAGGGCGCGCTGATGGTCAATGTGGCGCAGAATCCTGCGCAGTTGAGCCAGACCACCCGCTTCGGCGCCCGTGACCACGCCACCGCCGACGTCGTCGGCCTGGGCCTGCGCCGCCTGGCCAAGCAGGACCCGGAAAAAGCCATCAGCCTGCTCGACTACTACAGCTCGGTGCTGCCCTTCTCCAGCGACGAGAAAGTCTCCATCGCCCGCGAGATCGGCCTGAGCCTGGCGCGCCGCTATGACCCGCGCGCGCTGCCGATGATGGTCAAGTACGACCCGCAACTGCGCGACGACACCGTCACCGAATGGCGCCTGCGTCTGCTGCTGCGCCTGGGCCGCTGGGAAGAAGCCTACGAACTGACCCGCGCCCTGCCGCCGTCGCTGGCCGAGACCAATCGCTGGAAATACTGGCAGGCTCGCTCGCTGCAACTGGCGCAACCGCAGAACAAGCAGGCCATCAGCCTGTACCAGCCGGTTGCCGGCGAGCGTGATTTCTACGGTTTTCTCGCCGCCGACCGGATCAACGCCCCCTACCAGTTGAACAATCGACCTGTTTCGCCCGATGCCGGGACGATGCAGCGCGTGCGCAACGCACCGAGCACCCGCCGCGCCCTGGAGTTCTACGCCCGCGGCGAGATCATCAACGCCCGTCGCGAGTGGTACCACGCGGCCCGCCACCTGAGCCACGACGAGCTGCTGGCCCAGGCGAAGATCGCCTACGACATGCAGTGGTACTTCCCGGCGATCCGCGCGATCAGCCAGGCGAAGTACTGGGATGACCTCGATATCCGCTTCCCCATGGCCTACCGCAACACCCTGGTGCGCGAGGCGCGCAATCGCGGCCTGCACTCCAGCTGGGTGTTCGCCATCACCCGCCAGGAAAGCGCCTTCATGTCCGATGCGCGCTCCGGCGTCGGTGCCACCGGGCTGATGCAGCTGATGCCGGCCACCGCCAAGGAAACCTCGCGCAAGTTCGGCATCCCGCTGGCTTCGCAGCAGCAACTGATCGTGCCGGACGTGAACATCCAGCTCGGCGCCGCCTACCTGAGCCAGGTGCACGGCCAGTTCAACGGCAACCGTGTGCTCGCCACCGCCGCCTACAACGCCGGCCCCGGCCGTGTGCGCCAGTGGCTGAAGGATGCGCGTCACCTGGCCTTCGACGTCTGGGTCGAGACCATTCCGTTCGACGAGACCCGCTCCTACGTGCAGAACGTGCTGTCCTACGCGGTGATCTACGGGCAGAAGCTCAACGCGCCGCAACCCATCGTCGACTGGCACGAACGCTTCTTCGACGAGCTCTGATCCCTCCCCCGCCCGGCACCGCCGGGCGGTCTTCATCCCCTCAAGGAAAAGGAAATTCCATGCGCCAGTCGCTCCTCTCCCTCACCGTCCTGGCCGCCGGCCTGCTCAGTGCCGATCTGGCCCTCGCCGCCTGCGAGAAACCGCGCAACGCCTTCGACAGCGTGTACTGCCTGAGCACCGAATACGCCCAGGTGGACCGCGAGCTGAACAATGAATTCGGCACCCTGCGCAAGATGCTCAACGACGGCCAGAAGGCCGCACTGAAGAAGAGCCAGATCGCCTGGATCAAGGACCGCGACGCCCAGTGCAGCTACGAGCGCGACGGCGGCTATTTCGTCAACCTGCAGTGTGCCGTGGACAAGACCAACGAGCGCCTGGTCGTGCTGCGCGAGCGTGAGCGCGAGTGCCAGAGCACCGGTTGCGTCGACAGCAAGCTGTAAATCCCGCGTCATCCGGCGCGCCCGTCCGGGCGCGCCGCCTCAGCGTCATTCCAGCGTTATTCCAGCACTTCCACCGGCATGCCCAGTTTCAGCTCGCCACGGTTCTCCGCCAGCAGATTCTGGCCGAACAGAGCCTCGCCATTGACGTTGCGATAGCCCAGCAGGGTCGCCAGCGGCTCGCGGGCGGCATCGCGCTCGCCGGTGTGCGGGTCGATGGTGGTAAGGATGCAGCGCGAGCAGGGCTTGGCCACCTTGAAGGTGACGTCGCCGATGCGGATGCGTTTCCAGCCGTCTTCGGCGAAGGGTTCGGCGCCGGTGACCACCAGATTCGGGCGGAAGCGCAGCATCTCCAGCGGGCGACCGACCTTGGCCGACAGATCATCCAGCGAACCCTGGCCGATCAGCAGCAGCGGGAAGCCATCGGCGAAATGCACGTGCTCACCGGGTTCGGCGTAGGCGGTATCCACCTGGCGCGCGCGCTGCTCGGGCATCTGCACCAGGCGCACGTCGCGGCCGAGGAAGCTGCTCAGCCACTGTGCCGCCTCATCGCCGGCGTCCGGCACTTGCAGCATGTCGCGCCAGATCAGCACGCCGCGCAGGTTGGCGTCGCTTTCAGGCACTGACACGAAGATATCTTGCATTCCCGGCGCACGCAGGCGCAGACCATGGAAGTCATCCTGCCAGCGCGCCTCGATGCGGCCCATCTGCGGCAGCAGGCGCTGGGTCAGGAAGCGGCCATTGGACGCCTCCACCACCATCCAGCGTCGATCCCCTTCCAGGCCCAGGGCGTCCAGGCGGACGGACTCCAGGGGCTCGTAGCCGGTGGACTTGACCGGGTAGCGGTAGAGCTCGCTCAGGCTGTACATCGGAAGCTTCCTTTCATGCAGGCGGAAGCGACCTTATACGGCGAGGGACGGGCGTCTAGCAATGGGGGCGCATTTGTCGCGGGCATGGCCCGATCCTACGAAAGCGACGCGGGGCTCACCCTGCAGGAGCGGGCCATGCCCGCGGACCGTCGGCAAGGCCGACGGTCAGGCATTGCGATCAGGCGGGGACTTTCTGCAGCCGACGACGCACCACTTCCACCAACTGGTCCGGCTGGAATTTGGAGAGGAAGTCGTCGCAGCCGACCTTCTTCACCATGGCATCGTTGAAGCTGCCCGACAGCGAGGTGTGCAGCACCACGTAGAGGTCACGCAGGCGCGGGTCGTTGCGGATCTCGGTAGTCAGCCGGTAGCCATCCATCTCCGGCATCTCGGCGTCGGTGAAGACCATCAGCAGCTTGTCTTCCATGTCGTGGCCTTCGTCGGCCCAGCGCTTGAGCTGCTGCAGCGCACGCAGGCCGTCAGTGGCCACATGCAGGCGCAGGCCGAGCTGGCCGAGCGTGTCGCGCAGCTGGGAAATGGCGACGCTGGAGTCATCCACCACCAGCACTTCGCGACCACGGGTCTGGCTGAGCAGCTTGTCGTCCAGGCGGTCACTGGAGACGCGGGTGTTCATCGGCACGATCTCGGCCAGCACCTTTTCCACGTCGATGATCTCCACCAGGCGGTCTTCCACCTTGGTGATCGCCGTCAGGTAATGCTGGCGGCCGGCGCCACCGGGCGGCGGCTGGATCGACTCCCAGTTGAGGTTGAGGATGCGCTCCACCCCGCCCACCAGGAAGGCCTGCACCGAGCGGTTGTACTCGGTGACGATGATGGTGCTGTTGGCATCCGGAGTCAGCGCGCGCATGCCGATGGCGCGCGACAGGTCGATCACCGGTAGGGTCTGGCCGCGCAGGTTGATCACCCCGCAGATCATCGGGTGGCGCTGCGGGATCAGGGTCAGGCGCGGCAGCTGCAGCACTTCCTGCACCTTGAACACGTTGATCGCGAACTGCTGCCGCCCGGCCAGGCGGAAGACCAGGATTTCCAGGCGGTTCTCGCCTACCAGTTGGGTGCGTTGATCGACAGTGTCGAGAATACCGGCCATACCTGCTCCAGATTCGGAATGAGTCGTGCGGGAACGCTATCGGCCGCATCTTGCGGAACAAGATACTGGCCGTGCGCCATCATGCACGACTTGCCCGATCCGGGCCAGACCGATCAGCCCTTCGGCGCGCCGAGCAGCCCAGTGGCGGAGAGCAGCGGCGAATCCGCCGGCAGGTGCATGGAGAGTGCCGCCGGGCGTACCTCGAAGCGCAGCTTGCGGCCCTCCAGGGGTTCTCCGTCGAGGTTGACGTCCAGCCCCTCGCGGGCCTCCACCTCGACCCAGGGCACCCGCGCGCGGATGAATACATCCTGAGTGCCGAAGCCACTGCCGAGCAAGGCACCCAGCGTGCCAACCATATCCTGCGGGGTCGGCAGGATGCTCACGTCCAGCAGCCCATCGTCCGCCGTCGCCTGCGGGCAGAGCACGTGCCCGCCACCTGCCTGCCGCCCGTTGCCGATGCCAAGGGCAAGGAACTCGCCTCCCCAGCTGAAGTCCGGCCCGGTGAATCGCCCCTGCGCCGCGTGCACCTCGGAGAAACGCGTCAGCCCGGTGAGCAGATAGGCCGCGCCGCCGAGCAGCTTCTTCAGGTCTTCCGGGGTATTGGCCGTGACCTTCGAGCCAAAGCCACCGGTAGCCATGTTGAGGAACATCTGCCCATCCACTTCGCCCAGGTCGATGGGCCGTGCCGGCACGTCCAGCAGCGCCAGCGCTGCAGCCGGCTCCAGCGGCACGCCGGCGGCGCGGGCGAAATCATTGGCGGTACCCAGCGGCAGGATTGCCAGGCTGGCCTTGCCGCCGGCCTGGGCCAGCGCCTCGGCGACATCGCGCACGGTGCCGTCGCCGCCGCCGGCGATCAGCGTCGTGTAGCCCGCCGCCAGCCCCTCCTCCACCAGCCGCCGGGCGTCGCCGCCCTCCCAGGTCACCCTGACATCCAGCGCCCGACCCGCCTCGCGCGTGGCCAGCACGGCGGCGCGCACCTCGTCGTTGGCGGCTTGCTTGCCATGCAGGATCAGCAGGTATTTCGAGCCATTCATCATCATTTCACCGCCCAGTTGCCATCAATCAACGGCCCACTCGTACCAACCTCTCAACGGAAACATCACCGAATGGACAACACCTACAAGGAAAACAGATGAATCCGAGCCCTAGGAGTTCGACCGCTTGGATAACCTTCCGGTTTGATTTATCCCTCAGAGAATGTAGGAAAAGTTATGAGCCAGTATGATTCAGACGATGCGCGTCTCAACAAATCCCGCGGCCGGCGCGCCACGGCATTCAGTATCCTGTCCGCCTTCAGCCTCCTCATGGCCGCTGCGTTCGCCGAGCCGATGCAGGTCAAACTCGGTATTCCCAGCCTGGGTACCTACATCCTGGCCGGCATAGGCGCAGCGCTGACGCTTCTGCTGAACTTAGGCACCGATCACGAGTCGCTCAGCCACAATATCCTCAAGAAACTGGCTATCGCTTACACGGTGACGCTGGTGCTGCTCAATGCCGCCCTCTCGTACTTTGCGATTGTCGATGCCGGCGGGATCAACCAAACGGCAATGGTCTCCATCGGGCTCTTCCTGCTCATCATGATCGCCGCCCTGCTCTGTCTGAAGTGGCTGATGAAACTGGTCGGCAACACACAAACCTCGTAACTCCCTCCCTCACCTGGGGTAGCCGGTAATCTCCCGGATGCTCTGGTACAACGGCTTTAGCTGCTTGTACATGTGCTGGTAGACCTCGCTGTACAGCCGCTCGTAGGTGCGCTGCGCCTCCGGGTTCGGGTGGAAGACATCGCCGACGCGGGTCATGGCGGCGATGGCGCTGGTGAAGTCCGGATAGAGCCCCAGCCCCACCGCGCAATCGATGGCCGCGCCCAGGCCGGATGCCTCGTAGACGTGCGGGCGCTCCGCCGGCAGGCCGAAGATGTCGGCGGTGAGCTGCATCGCTGCGTCACTCTGCGATCCGCCCCCGGCCACGCGCAGGCGCTGGATGCGGGTGCCGGAGCGCTTCTCGATGCGCTCCTTGCCCTGACGCAGCGCGTAGGCGAGGCCTTCGAGGATGGCGCGGTAGATGTGCGCGCGGGTATGCACGTCGCCGAATCCGATGATCGAGCCCTTGGCTTCCAGCCCCGGCTCGCGGATGCCCGGCGTCCAGTAGGGTTGCAGCATCAGGCCCATGGAGCCGGCGGGCACGCTGTTGACCAGTTCGTCGAACAGCTTCTCCGGCTCGACGCCCAGCTCCTGCGCACGCTGCATCTCGCGCAGGCCGAACTCGCGCTTGAACCAGCTGACCATCCAGAAGCCGCGGTAGATCATCACCTCGGTGTTGAAGTGATCGGGAATCGCCGCCGGGTACGGCGGGATCAGCGGGATCGTTTCCAGGTAGCGCGAGCGGGTGGTGTTGATGGTCGCGGTGGTGCCGTAGGACAGACAGGCCACAGTCGGGTCGATGGCGCCCGCGCCGAGCACCTCGCAGGCCTTGTCGGCGCCGGCGGCGATCAGTGGCAGGCCTTCGGGAATCCCGGTCAGGCGGCTGGCCTCGGCGGTGATCTCACCGAGCTTCTCACCCGGCTTGAACAGCTCCGGAAGCTGCTCGCGGCGCACGTCCAGCACCTGCCACTTCCAGTCACGCGGCGCCGCCCATTGCAGCTTCTTGTAGTCGAACGGCAGGTAGGCAACGCTGCAGGCGACCGAGTCCACGTAGCGTCCGCACAGGCGCTGGGTGAGGAAGCCCGAGAGCAGCAGCACCTTGTGCGTGCGCTGGTGGATGTCCGGTTGCTGCTGGGCGACCCAGTTCACTTCGGCCTGGGTGCGGAAGTAATCCACTGCGCCCTGCGCGCCCACCAGCTTGAACAGCCAGCCCCAGGGCCCCTTGATCGACCCTTCCAGTTCGGCGCGGCGCTGGTCCAGCCAGATGATCGCCGGGCGCAGTGCCTGGCCGGCCTGGTCGACGTGGATCACCGTGCCGCGCTGGGTCGTCAGCGAGACGCCACAGATGCGGCTGCGGTCAATGTCCACGCTGGCCCACAGCCGCTTGCAGGCTTCGCCCAACTGTTCCCAGTAGTAGTCCGGGTGCTGTTCGGCCCAGCCGGGCTGCGAGGAAAAATAGGCTTCCAGCTCGACCTTGCCCTTGCCCACCAGGTTGCCCTGGAGATCGAAGAGCAGCGCGCGCACGCTCTGGGTGCCGTTGTCGATGGCCAGCAGGTAGTTCTTGTTATCCATGGGGCTCTTGGTCAATGAGACGTCGGTCAGATTGGAAGGCTGTAGCAGCGACGCCACAGCGCCAGATAGTCCTGTTCTTCACGTTTCCAGCGCGGGTCGTCCCAGCCCAGGCGTGGCTGGCACAGCGCGCGAATTCTCGGCAGCTCGTGGGCGCCGCCGTCGGCCAGCAGCAGGCCAACGCGGGTACGGCGCAGCAGCAGGTCGTCCAGATGCAGCACCAACTCGCCTTCCGCCGCCCAGGCCAGTTCGGCCCAGAGTGAATCGGTATGGCCGATGCACTCGCTGCCCACGGTTTTCAGTACCCGCGCCAGCTCCGGCAATGCGCGGCCATGACGACCGCGCAGACGGGTCTGTTGCGGCGGAGTCAGCCCGGGTAGATCCACTGCGTCGACAGGTTCGAAGACCTGTTCTCCCACCGCCTCCAGCGAGCGCTCCAGCATCGGTGCGCAGGCGGCGAGCACTTCCAGCGCCAGCAGGCGGAAGGTCGTGAGCTTGCCGCCGGCCAGGGTTACGCAGCCGGGCTCGACCCACAGCGCATGTTCGCGCTTTTCATCCGAGGGCTTGAGCGACGGTGCGCCATCGCTGACCACCGGGCGCACGCCGGCCCAGGTGGAGCGCACGTCCGCCGCGCTGATCTGTGCCGACGGAAACTGCTGCGCGCAGGCCGCCAGCAGGTAATCCACTTCCTCGCGGCTGATGGCCGCGTCGTCGTCCAGCGTGTCGCGGTGATCGAGGTCGGTGGTGCCGACCACGGTCGCGCCTTCCCAGGGGAAGACGAACACCGGGCGTTTGTCCTGCCCGTGCATGAAGCTGAAGGCGTGGGCAACCGGCAGGCGCCAGGCCGGCAGCAACAGGTGACTGCCGCGCAGCGGGCGGATGTGCTCGCTACTGTGTTTCTGCCGCAAGGCATCGGCCCAGGCGCCGGTGGCCAGGGCAACGGTGCGCGCACGGAAAGTGAAGCGTTCGCCACTCTCGCTGTCCTCGGCGACCAACCCCTCCACTCGACCGTCGCCGCGATCCAGCTCGATCACTTTCAGGCCGTTCAGCGCTTCGCCGCCTTCAGCGCGAGCTTCTCCGAGCACGCGCATCACCAGGCGTGCGTCGTCGGTAACTGCGTCCTGGAAGCGCGTGCCGCCGAGCAGGCGATCTTCCCTCAAGCCCGGCGCCAGGTAACGCAGCTCTTCCAGGCGATAGAACAGATGATTGCGCCGCCCCGCCAACGCGTCGTAAAGCGACAGCAGCGTGCCGAACACGCGCGGGCCGGGGAAGCCGCCCTGATAGTGCGGCATGATGAAGCTCAGCGGATCGACCAGCCCCGGCGCCTCGCCCAGCAGACGCTGGCGCTCGCGAACCGAGTCGCGGGTCAGGCCGAACTGGCCCTTGGCGATGTAGCGCAGGCCGCCATGGACCATCTTCGACGAGCGACTGGAGGTGCCCCAGGCGAAGTCGCGCTGCTCGACCAGCAGGCAACGCCAGCCGCGCCGTGCGGCTTCACGGAGGATGCCGGCACCGGTGATGCCACCGCCGACCACAATCAGGTCCCAGTCGCGCTCCGCCAGATCCGGCAGCGCCTTGGCGCGCCACGTCGCATTCCAGCCCATGGGCTCAGTCCTGCAGCAGAGTGCCGGGGTTCAACCGGCCGGACGGGTCGAAATGCCCGGCCAGCGCCTTGATCGCGGCCATGCCCAGCGGGCCCTTCTCCACCGGCAGATAGGGAGCGTGGTCCTTGCCCACGCCGTGCTGGTGGCTGATGGTGCCGCGATTGTTGGCGATGGTCTGGCTGGCGGCGTGCTTGAGCTTGCGCCAGCGCTCGTGGGTTTCCGCGTAGCTGGCCGCCGGGCGGAACACATAGGTGGTGTAGATGCTCGAGCCCTCGCCGTAGACGTGGGACAGGTGGGTGAACACGTGCACGCGCTCGCCCTCCGCGGCCAGGCCATCGCGCAGGCTGGCTTCGATGCGGTTCAGCAGGTTGTCGACGTTGGACCAGTCGGTGGCGGTTTCCAGGGTGTCGACTACGTAGCCGTTCTCCCATAGCGCCTCGCGCAGGTAGGGGAAGCGGAAGCGGTTCTGCGCCCACTTCCTGCCCAGCAGGGTGCCGGTGAACACGCCGCCGAAGGCCTTGAGAATTCGCCGCGCGGCTCGCAGCGAAGTCGCGTTCTGGGCACGGTCGCCGGTGACGCCAAAGGTCAGCATGCACTTGCCCTCGGCCGCACCGCGCAGCTTCAGGTAGCGCTCCAGCCAGGCGATCTGCCCCGGATGACCGGCCAGCGCGAGCTGGGTGGTGGTTTCCACGGCGTTGGACAGACGCAGCATGGACAGCGGTACACGCGCCTGCACCAGGGTACGGATGCCTTCCAGCGCCTGCTCCCACGACGGCAGGAACACCGCGTAGAAGCGCTCGTCCTCGGCGATGCGCGTGACTCGCACCTTCACCGACGACAGAATGCCGAAGCGGCCTTCGGAGCCCATCACCACTTCGCGCAGGTCGGGGCCGGCGGAGGATGCCGGGAAGGTCGGGATGTCCAGGCTGCCGGCGAAGGTTTCCAGGGTGCCGCCAGCGAACAGTTGCTCGATGCGCCCGTAGCGCAGCGACTGCTGACCGCTGGAGCGGCTGGCGACCCAGCCACCGAGGGTGGAGAGCTCCCAGGACTGCGGGAAGTGGCCCAGGGTATAGCCACGGGCGCGCAGCTGGCTTTCCACCTGCGGGCCGTTGGCGCCGGGGCCGAAGGTGGCGATCAGGCTCTGCTCGTCCAGCTCCAGCAGGCGGTTCATGTGCTCCAGGGAAACGGTGAGCACCGCCTTGTCGGAGGTTGGCGGGTTGATGTGGCCGGCCACCGAGGTGCCGCCACCGTAGGGGATCACCAGGCAGTCCCAGAGCTCGGCGAACTTCAGCAGCTCGCGGATCTGCTCGGCGGTCTGCGGGTAGGCCACGCCATCGGGGAACACGCCGAACTCGCCTTCGCGCATCGCCAGCCAGTCCGGCAGGCTCTGGCCACGGGCGTGCAGCAGACGGTCGCGGGCCTCGCGCACCACCAGCGGATGCTCGGGCAGGCGCGAGGCCGGCACCTTGGCCAGCACCTGTTCCAGCGTCGCGTCCGGCAGCGTCAGGCCGGGGCCAACCAGTTCGGCGAGAAAATCACGCCCGTTGCCGGGCAATTCCACCACCGTCGTTTCTTCACCCCAGCCGTTCCAGCGTCGCATGCCCGCTCCTTCTTGTTCAGGGTCTGAACCCGCTAATTCGATTGCTATTTCGGTGCCGCTTGATGGCTGCCTATACTAGCCAGCCGCCCTGCCCTGTCACTGTCGGATCAAGACAGGCGCAGTTGCCGATCGAGACACCAAAGAACAAGAACTCACGCCATGCATTCCCTCGGCTACACATCCGTCCCCGCACTGCTGAAATACCTGCGCCACGCCGAGTCTATCGGCATGGACCTGGACATCGCCCTCCAGGCGGCGGGCCTGGAACGCTCGCAACTGAGCGACAACAGCCAGCGCCTGCCCAGCGAGGCCCACGAGCGCCTGCTGCAGCACCTGTGCGCGCACTCGGGCGATCCATTGTTCGGCCTGCACTCGGCGCGCTTCGTGCAGCCGGGCTCGTGGAGCGTGCTGGGCTACATCACCATGAACTGCGCCAATCTGGGCGAGGCCATGGGCCGCATCATTCCCTACGAGAAGCTGGTCGGCGACATGGGCGTCAGCCGCCTGGAGCCAGGCGAAGACCACATCAAGCTGATCTGGAACTGCCGCCACGAGGCCGCGCAGATCCGCCGGCACATGGTGGAAAACGTACTGGCTTCCTGGCTGCTTTATGCGCGCTGGATCGCCGACACCAACGGCTCGCCGCAGGAAGTCTGGTTCGAACACGCGCAGCCCGAGGGCGCCGACGTCGCCGAATACGAGCAGCTGTTCGGCTGCCCGGTGCGCTTCGAACAACCCTTCAGCGCCCTGCTGGTGCCCTTGCAGTTGCTCAGCTACCCGCTGCGCCAGGCCGACGCCAATCTGCTGCGCACCCTGGAAGAGCACGCCCTGGCGCTGATGGCCGAACTGGACGACGACGAGCCGCTGCCGCTGCGGGTGAAGAACGCCCTGCGGCTGCTGCTCAAGGACGGCCTGCCGCGCAAGGAGCGCGTCGCCGAGCGCTTCGAGATGACCGTGCGCACCCTGCAGCGCCACCTGCAGCAGGCCGGCACCAGCTACCAGCAGATCCTCGATGAACTGCGCCAGGAACTGGCCGAGCATTACCTGGTGCACAGCGACCTGCCGATCCAGGACATCGCCCAGTACCTGGGCTTCACCGAGTCGCGCTCGTTCCACCGCAGCTTCAAGGGCTGGACCGACCAGACGCCCGGCGAGTATCGCCAGCAGCATAAAAAAACGCCGGTCTGAGACCGGCGTTTTTCATTGCGTTCCTGGCGCTCAGTCCAGCAGTTCGCTGAACGGAATGAAGGTCAGCCAATCGCCTTCGGCCAGCGTCATCCCCTCGCGCACTTCCGCCAGCCCCTCGGCCCAGGCGGCGCTGCGCAGCACACCGGAGCTCTGGTTGGCGTAAGGCACCGCACGGCCATTCTCCAGGCGCGCGCGCAGGTACTCGCGGCGGTTGCCCGGCTTGGTCCAGTTGAACCCAGCCGGCACCTGCAGGCGCAGCGGCTCGACCTTCTGCATGCCGAGGCGACGCATCAGGTACGGCCGCGCCAGCAGCGCGAAGGTCACCAGGGTGGAGGCAGGATTGCCCGGCAGGCCGATCACCGGCACCTGCTGGTAATGGCCGACGGTCAGCGGCTTGCCCGGCTTGATCGCCAGCTTCCACAGCGCCAGCTCGCCGGCTTCACGCAGGGCCGCACCGAGGAAGTCCGCCTCGCCGACGGAGACGCCGCCGGTGGAAAGGATCAGGTCCACGTTGGACAGGCCGGACAGGGCCGCACGGGTGCGCTCCAGGTCGTCCGGGAGGATACCGGCGTCCACCACCTCACAACCGAAGCGCTGCAGCCAGGTGCGCAGCAGGTGACGGTTGCTGTTGTAGATCTGCCCGAGCGCCAGCGGCTTGCCCGGTTCCACCAGTTCATCGCCGGTCGACAGCAGCGCCACGCGCGGACGACGACGCACAGTCAGCTCGGCCTGGCCGAGCGATGCGGCCAGGCCGATCTCGATCGGGCCCAGGCGCGTGCCGGCCGGCAGCACACAGTCGCCCTTGCGGGTTTCCTGGCCTTGCGGGCGTACGTGCTGACCTACCTTGAGCGCTTCGAGGAAACGCACGCGGCCATCTTCCAGCACCTCGACGTTTTCCTGCATCTCGACGCAATCGGCGCCGTCAGGCACCGGTGCGCCGGTAAAGATGCGCACGCAGGTGCCCGGCAGCAGCGGCTCGCCCGCCTGCCCGGCGAAGATTTTCTGGCTGACCGACAGCGGCTCGCCCTGCCAGTCGGCCTGGCGCAGTGCATAGCCGTCCATGGCGCTGTTCGGCCACGGCGGCAGGTCCAGCCCGGCGAGCAGCGGCCCGGCGAGCACGCGGCCGTCCGCTTCGCTCAGCGGCAGGTCTTCGGTATCGAGGATCGGCGACTGTTCCGCCAGGCTCAGCAGGCGCGCCAGGGCGTCCTCGACCGGGAGCAGGCCGGGTTTGTCGCAGCAGCTCATCCGCGGCTCTCGCAGGGCGCCGCCTTCTTCAGGTGCGGCACGAAGTTGCACGGGCGGTGGCTGGCGTCCAGTTGCTCGCCGAGGATGCCGTCCCAGGCGGTGCGGCAGGCGTTGGTGGAGCCCGGCAGGCAGCAGACCAGCGTACCGTTGGACAGGCCGGCCAGCGCGCGGGACTGTACGGTGGAGGTGCCGATATCGGCCACGGAAATCTGCCGGAACAGCTCGCCGAAACCGTCCACCACCTTGTCCAGCAGGCAGGTCACGGCCTCCGGGGTGCTGTCGCGGCCGGTGAAGCCGGTGCCGCCGGTCACCAGCACGACCTGCACTTCGTCCTCGGCGATCCAGGTCGCGACCTGGGCGCGGATGCGGTAGAGGTCATCCTTGAGCAGGACGCGGGCGGCCAGGTTATGGCCGGCGGCCTTCAGGCGGTCGACGAACAGCTGGCCGGAGGTGTCGGTTTCCAGGGTGCGGGTGTCGCTGACGGTGAGGACGGCGATGTTCAGCGGGACGAATGGCTGCTCGGCCTTGTGGCTCATGATGAGGGCCCTTGCTTGTGAGGTTGGAATGCGCGGTGTTATATCACAGGCCCGCCCCGGAGACCCTGACATGCCACAAGCCCCGCTGCCCCTCTGTTCCGTCCTGATTCTCGCCGGAGGACGCGGCCAGCGCATGGGCGGCCAGGACAAGGGCCTGCTGGAGTGGCAGGGCCGCCCGCTGGTGAGCTACGCCGCCGCCCTCGCCCGCCCTTTCAGCGACGACCTGATCATCTCCTGCAACCGCAACGCGGATGTCTACGCCGGCTTCGCCGACCGCCTGGTGCAGGACGACAGCACGGACTTCCCCGGCCCGCTCGCCGGCATCCGCGCGGGCCTGGTCAGCGCGCACCATACCCACCTGTTGGTACTGCCCTGCGATGCGCCACTGCTGGACGCCGACCTGCTTGAGCGCCTGCTGCGCGCATCGGCCGCAGCGCCGGACGTCGTGCACATGCTGCGCTGCGGCACGCAGTGGGAACCGCTGTTCAGCATCATCCCGGTGGCGCTGCGCGCCCAGATAGAGGAAGCCTGGGACCAGGGCGACCGCAGCCCGCGCCATGTTTTCTCGAACCTCGGCCTGCAGGCGGTGGATTGCCCGGCCGACGACCCGCGACTGGCCAATCTGAACACCCCGGAGCTGCTCTATCGCGCCCGATAGCGACAGAGTCGAAAATTTTCCGGGAACTATGCTGCAAGGCACCCGGTCAGACTTTTCGTACTTTTTTGTTCGCTCATCAGGAGATTCACCCATGAACAAACGGATGCTTCCCGCCTTCCTGCTCGCCCTGGGCTTTAGCGTGCTCGCTGGTTGCTCCACTCCGTCCGTCATCACCCTGAACGATGGACGCGAGATTCAGTCGGTCGACAAACCCAAGTACGACGAAGAATCCGGCTTCTATGAGTTCGAACAGCTGGATGGCAAAACCGCCCGCGTGAACAAGGATCAGGTACGGACCGTCAAGGACCTCTGATTCGCCCGGCGGTGAAAACGCCCCGTAGGCCCTGAGCGGTCTGCGGGGCGTTGGCGTTTTCACGGGGGCGAAAAGATTTTTCAAATATTTTTCGCTAACCCCTTGTGCATCAAAAGTTTTTCGGTAGAATGCGCGCCATCAAACGGAGCGTAGCGCAGCTTGGTAGCGCGTCTCGTTCGGGACGAGAAGGTCGCTGGTTCGAATCCAGTCGCTCCGACCAAATCCCGAAAAACCCGCCTAACGGCGGGTTTTTTATTGCCTGCGATTTTTCCCCAGAAGTAGTCACAGGCACAAAAAAGCCCGTCCACCAGGACGGGCTTTTTCATGGGCGAATCAGAGCTGACCGGACTTGCGCAGCGCGACCTGCGACAGGGCGCTCCAGTCCCGCTCGCCATCACCGTGTGCGATGGCTTCGAGCAGATTGTCACGCAGAAGGCTGGCGAGTGGCAGCGGCACGCGCTGCTCATGCCCGGCCGACAGCGCCAGGCCAACATCCTTGAGCCCCAGCACCAGGCGGAAGCCGGCCGGATCGAAACGCTGCTCGGCGATCTGCGCGCCGTAGTTGCGGTAGACCGGCGCGTTGAACAGCGTGTTGCCCATGATTTCCATGAACTCGCCCGGCGCGACGCCGTAGGTCTTCACCAGCGCCGCACTCTCCCCCATCGCCTCGATGGCGCTGGCGATCATGAAGTTGCCGGCGATCTTCACCGCGACCGCGCGCAGCGGGTCGTCGCCCAGCGGCCAGGTCTTCTGCCCCAGCACGTCGAGCACCGGCTGCGCCTTGGCGATGGCAGCCTCGGGGCCGGCCACCAGGATGTTCAGCTTGCCGGCGGCGGCGACATCCGTGCGCCCGAATACCGGCGCGGCGACGAACTCAACGCCCTGCTCGCGGTGCAGCTCGATCAGCTCACCGACGAAGGCGGTGGACAGCGTGGCCATGCTCAAGTGCACCAGGCCGGCCCTGGCCGATGCCAGGGCACCGCTGTCGAGCAGCACGGCGCGGGTGGAGGCATCGTCGGCCAGCATGGAGATCACCAGCTCGACATCGAACGCCTGCACAGGGGTGGCAGCGGCGATCGCGCCCAGTTCCACCAGCGGCTCGGCGGCGCCGGGCGAGCGGTTCCACACGACGACATGGTGGCCGGCCTGGATGAGGTTGGCAGCCATGGCAGCACCCATGCCGCCCAGTCCGAGAAATCCGATCTTCATTGCAATGCGCCTCGCATCGGTTGATTGAGGAGAGGGAAAGCCGCCGAAATCTTCAGCAGCCGAGGAAAGCGGCGACCTGTGCGGCGTCGAAGGGCCAGTTGAGCTCTGCGCCGGAATCGCAGCGACGCAGCACGGGAATGCTCAGGCCGTATTGCTCGACCCATTCCTCGCGGTCGGCGATATCCACCAGTTCGACCAGCAGGCCGTGTTCGACGAAGGGCATCAGCACCGCCTCGGCCACTTCGCAGAGATGGCAGCCAAGGGTGCCGAAGAGCTGGCATTCCGGGGGCATGGTGGGCTCCTGGGTTGGCGACATGGGTTCAGACTCCGGCATGTTTGAGCAGCGTGTCGGCCACGGCGCGGGCTTCTCGCCCCTGCTGCGCCGGGCCCTGCATGTGCGCCATCACCAGTACGCCTTCGAGCAGGTACTGCAGCTGACGCGCCAGGGCTTCCGGCTCCGGCGCCCCCAGGTGCAACAGCTGGGCCGCGAAGAAGCGGCCAAGGAAGGCCTTGTGCTCGGCGGCCTGCTGGTGGATGGGGTGTTCGCGGTCGTGGAATTCGCCGGCGGCATGGATGAAGGCACAGCCGCAGAAGTCCGAGCCGTTGAGCACTTCCTGCAGGCCGTCGAAGACCGCCAGGATCGCCTCGCGTGGCGCGAGGATGCGTTCGGCGACTTCCATGCGCTCGACCATGCGGGCGTGGCGCTCTTCCAGCGCCGCCATGATCAGCTCGTCCTTGGACTTGAAGTGCTTGTACAGCGTCATCTTCGCGACGCCCGACTCGGCGAGGATGCGGTCGATACCGGTGGCGTGATAGCCCTCGCGGTAGAACAGATCCTGGGCGGTGGCGAGCAGTAGCTCGCGTTTGCTGGATGCCATGGCATTACCTCCTGACCGGACATTATGCGCGAGGCTCGGCGCCCGTGGGGAGCGAGAGCGGCAGCGCCAGGTCGATTAGCGGACGGTCATTTCGCTTGAACTATACAGACCTGTCTGTCTAATATCTATTCCACCACCCTACCTCAGCCGTCCCACAACAACATCGCAAAGGACTCCCGCCATGAAACTCCACGACGTCGCGCTTTCCGGAAACTGCTACAAGGTTCGCCTGTTCCTCGGTCTTATTGGCCAGAAGGCCGAGCTGCTGCCGGTGGACCTGATGGCCGGCGCGCACAAGCGCCCGGCCTTCCTGGCGATCAACCCGCGCGGCCAGGTGCCGGCGCTGGAGGATGGCGAACTGCGCCTGGGCGATTCCCATGCCATCCTCGCCTACCTCGCCCGGCAGTACGCCGAGCCGCACTGGTACCCGCAGGACGCCGTCACCCAGGGGCGCATTGCCAACTGGCTGAGCTTCTCGGCCAACGAGGTGCAGCACGGCCTGGCGATGGCGCGGGTGATCCAGCTGTTCAAGCGCCCCGGCGACCTGGCCGCCGCGCAGGCCAAGGGCCGCCACGCGCTGGAGCTGCTGGACGCAACTTTGGCCGACCACCGCTGGCTGGCGCAGACGGACAAGCCGAGCATCGCCGACATTGCCGTCTACCCCTACGTCACCCTGGCGACGGAAGGTGGTCTGGAGCCATCCGGCTATCCCTATGTGCAGGACTGGCTGGCCCGCGTGCGCGCCCTGCCCGGTTACGTCGCGCAACCCGCCTTCTGATTTTCTTCTGACTGGCCACGCCGCCGCTTGCACGGCGGCGCGCCCCTCCGCTCACCGAAAAGGAAACTCCGATGCGTCTGCCATCCCTGCTGCTGGCCGGACTGTTCGCCCTCTCCTGCCTGAGCGTCCAGGCCGCCGACCTGCGCTTCTCGTTGATCCGCACCTCCGGCGTCACCACCCTGGATGCGTTCACCGTGGCCGGCGGCAACTGGACCGAGAAAGTCCCGATGAACCACACCGCTGTGCTGATCCAGCACCACGCGGCCACCTTGTTGTTCGACACCGGCCTGGGCAGCCAGGCGGACGCACAGTTCAAGCAGGACATGCCCTGGTGGGACAAGCCTCTGTTCCAGTACGAAGGTCTGAAACCGGCACACGAGCAATTGCAGGGCAGTGGTATTTCCATCGATCGGATCATCCTGTCCCATGCGCACTGGGACCACGCCTCGGCGCTGTCGGACTTCCCGGAAGTCCCGGTCTGGGCAACCTATGACGAAATCAACTACGCCCATATCGCCCAACCGCCGGCAGTGTTCCCCAGCCAGTTCCGCCATCCGGTGAAATGGGTGCCCTTCCAGTTCGATTCCGGCCCCTTCCTGAGCTACGACCGCAGCCTCGACCTGTTCGGCGACGGCAGCCTGGTCCTGGTGCCCATGAGCGGTCATACGCCGGGCGCGGTGGGGCTGTTCATCACCCTCGACGACGGCCGGCGCTACTTCTTCAGCGGCGACACCACCTGGCGCCTGTCCGGCTTCACCGGCCCCCGCGAGAAGTTCTGGGTCAGCCGCAAACTGGTGGACAGCAACCGCGACCAGACGCTGGCCGAAGTGGCCCGCGTCCACGAACTGATGCTTGCCTATCCAAAGCTCACCATCGTCCCCGCCCACGATGCCCAGGTGCAGGACAAACTCGGCTACTACCCCCACTGGATTCAGTGAAAGCCACGCCCGCCGCCGCCCAGCGCTTCAATAGCCAGCTTACTAATCAGCGACTAAGGTCTAAGAGTCGTCAACATTCGGTAATGATTTAGTAGATAGGCTGTAACAGATTGACATGCCGACCCTGATCCAGTCGGCATCATCAAACTGCCCCAAGCGCTCGAGGAGACAATAACAATGAGCAAGACCCCGATCGCCCGTGCCGTGGCTTTGGCCGCGCTGGGTACCAGCTTTATCCTTCCGACACTCGCCCACGCTGACTTCATCAAGGACAGCAAGGCCACCGTCGAACTGCGTAACTTCTACTTCAACCGCGACTTCCGCCAGGACAGCCCGGCCCCTGCCCAGAACAAGGCCGAGGAATGGGCCCAGGGTTTCATCCTCAAATATGAGTCGGGTTACACCGACGGCACCATCGGTGTCGGCGTCGACGCCCTGGGCACCCTGGGCCTGAAACTCGATTCGTCACCTGACCGCAGCGGCACCGGCCTGCTGCAGCGCTCCTCCAGCGACAAGCGCGCCGAGGACAGCTACGGCGACCTGGGCGTTACCGCCAAGCTGCGTGCGTCCAAGACGACCCTGAAGGGCGGCACCCTGATGCCGAAGATGCCGGTGGTGCAGTTCAACGACACCCGCCTGCTGCCGCAGACCTTCAGCGGCTTCGCCCTGAACTCCGCTGAGCTTGACGGCCTGACCGTCGACGGCGGTCGCCTGTACCAGGTCAACCAGCGCGATTCCTCGGACTACGAGGACATGACCATCACCGGCGGCGGCAAGCGCAACATCAAGCTTGGCGATAGCCTCACCTCCAACAAGTTCCTGTTTGGCGGCCTCACCTACAAGTGGACCGACAGCCTGAGCACCAGCTACCACTACGGCGGCCTGGAAGACATCTACAAACAGCACTACCTGGGCCTGATCCATGTGCTGCCGATCGCCGACAAGCAATCGCTGAAGTCCGACATCCGCTGGGCCAAGTCCGATGACGATGGCGGCAGCAACGTCGACAACAAGGCGCTCAACGCCATGTTCACCTATGCCCTGGGCTACCACGCCTTCGGCCTCGGCTACCAGAAGATGAGCGGCGACACCGGCTTCGCCTACATCAACGGCACCGACCCCTACCTGGTGAACTACATCCAGATCGGCGACTTCGCCAACAAGGACGAGAAGTCCTGGCAGGCGCGCTACGACTACAACTTCGCCGGCCTCGGCATCCCCGGCCTGACCTTCATGACCCGCTACGTGAAAGGCGACAACATCGACCTGATCACCACCGACGGCGAAGGCAAGGAATGGGAACGCGACACCGACATCGCCTACGTCTTCCAGGACGGCCCGCTGAAGAACCTCGGCGTGAAGTGGCGCAACGCGACCATGCGCACCAACTACACCAACGATTACGACGAGAACCGTCTGATCGTCAGCTACACCATGCCGCTCTGGTAACTCCCGCGGCGTGACGAAAAAGCCCGGCATCTGCCGGGCTTTTTCTTTGCCTCACCATGGAGCAATCAGTCCTGGCTGAGCGCTCCGATCTTATGGATCGACAGGTCGGCGCCGTAGTACTCCTCTTCCTTCGTCAGGCGGATACCCACAGCCGCCTTCACCAGGCCGTACACCAGCAGGCCTCCGGCGAAAGCCACCGCCACACCGAGCAGCGTGCCGATCGCCTGGCTGGCCAGACTGACCCCACCCAGTCCGCCCAGCGCCTGCTGACCAAAGATGCCGCAGGCAATGCCGCCCCAGGCGCCGCACAGGCCGTGCAGCGGCCAGACGCCCAACACGTCGTCGATCTTCCAGCGCACCTGGGTCGCGGTGAACGCCCAGACGAACAGCGCGCCGGCCAGCATGCCGGTGGCCAGGGCGCCGATGGGGTGCATCAGGTCGGAACCAGCGCAGACCGCCACCAGTCCGGCCAGAGGGCCGTTGTGCAGGAAGCCCGGGTCATTGCGACCGACCAGCAGCGACGCCACGGTGCCGCCGACCATCGCCAGCAAAGAGTTCACTGCCACCAATCCACTCGCGCCCGCCAGCGACTGCGCACTCATGACGTTGAAGCCGAACCAGCCGACAATGAGAATCCACGAACCCGCCGCCAGGAACGGAATGTTCGACGGCGCGAAAGCGACCAATCGCCCCTCGCGGTACCGGCCATTGCGCTGCCCCAGCAGAACCACCGCCGCCAGCGCCAGCCAGCCGCCGAAGGCATGCACCACGACGGAGCCGGCGAAATCATGGAAGGCAGCGCCGAATTCGGCCTTCAGCCAGGCCTGGAAGCCGAAATTGCCGTTCCAGATCAAGCCCTCGAAGAACGGATAGACGAAGGCCACGATCAGCGCCGTAGCGCACAACTGCGGGCCGAACCGGGCACGTTCGGCGATGCCGCCGGAAATGATCGCGGGGATCGCCGCGGCGAAGGTCAGCAGGAAGAAGAACTTCACCAGCGCGTAGCCGTTTTCGTGCGCCAGCGTCGCCGCCGGCTGCAGAAAAGTGACGCCATAGGCGATCCAGTAGCCGATGAAGAAATAGGCCAGGGTCGAGATGGCGAAGTCCGAGAGGATCTTCGACAGGGCGTTCACCTGGTTCTTCAGGCGCACCGTGCCCACTTCCAGGAAGGCAAAGCCCGCGTGCATGGCCAGCACCATGACCGCGCCCATCAGGAGGAACAGCGTGTTGGAACCGTGGACCAGCGTCTCTACGGCACTATTGAGGTTTTCCATCGCTACAGGCAGCCCCGGAGGTCAAGGGGAAAGCACCAAAACGGCTCGCGGCGACCCTGCGTCGCACCACACTGAAGCAGCGGCGCACCACAGAGGAGCCGAGCGCTGAACCAGCATGGCTCACAAGCCATCCGACCAGCTTCGCAATTTCTTGTACTTCCTTATGTTTTTCAGTGGTTTGAGCTCATATTCCCGGCCGTTTCAGACACCGGGAACGCCCCGCCATGGGGCGCTCGGCTCTCCATGCGCACCAGAGAAATGCAAGCGGCATACCACCGGAGCAGCATTCAGCGGCTAGGCTTCAACTCGCACGCGAGAGCGGCCCCATGATGAATTTATGAGAAACTTTCCAGCGACCCTGGGGCTCGAAAACTAGGAACCTCAACCCGCACAAGGAGCATCACATGCCTCGCAAGACCGCAGTGAACGCCGCCAAGGATGAACTCCTGGCCGAATTCCAGGCCCTCGTCAGCGACACCGAGAAACTCCTGCAGAGCTCGGCTGACCTGGCTGGCGCCGAAGCCGACCAGATGCGCGCGCAGATCCATGAGAGCCTCAAGCGCGCCCGCGATGCCATCTATTCCACCAAGGACTCCGTGCGCGACCAGGGCAAAGCCGCCGTGGACGCCACCGAAGACTATGTCGGTGATCACCCGTGGCAGGCCGTGGGTATCGCCGCCGGTGTCGGCTTCCTCCTCGGCCTGCTGGTCAGCCGGCGCTGATCGATGAGCGACGGAATGGACGCCGGGCCGAAGTCCTCGGCCAACTCCCCTTCCCCGCGGCGCTTCGGCGCCGCGGTCCTCGGCCTGCTGCACGGGCACGTCGAACTGCTCGGCATCGAGCTGCAGGAGCAGAAGACCCGCACCGTGCAGATGCTGCTGATGGCCGGCCTGGCGCTGGTTTTCGCTCTGCTCCTGCTGGTCGCCCTGTCGGTGCTGGTGCTCATCCTGTTCTGGGACAGCTACCGTTTGCAGGCCGCCATCGGACTGTGCCTCTTCTATGTCGGCGGCAGCCTGTTCTGCGCCTGGCGTCTGCATATGCTGGTCAACGACGAAAGCTCGCCGTTCAGCGCCACCCTCGAAGAACTGGCCCGTGACCGGGAGCGACTGTTGCCATGAGCGAAATGCCCGACGCCCGCAACCTGACCCGCGCCGAACTGCGCAAGGCGATCGTCCGCCTGCGCCTGGAAATGCAGCGCCAGCAGATCCGCCAGGAAGGCGAACTGCTGCTGCAACCCCTGAAACAGGCACGCAATCTCGGCCAGAACCTGCGCAGCGGCCTGGGCGGCAGCACGCCGCTGTGGGGCGCTGGCGGCGCCGCAGCCCTTGCCCTGCTGTTCGGCCGCAAACGCCGCTGGGTGCGGCTGCTGCGCGTAGGGATCGCCCTGCTGCCGATCCTCCTGCAGATGCGCAGCAAGCCCGAGCCCAAGGACCCGCCCGCCCCCTCGACGCACCTCTGACGTCTAGACTGGCCACATTCTTGCTAAGTGACAGTGAGCTGCGCGCGAGCGCTTCCCTGTCACGCCACTAAGGATGTGTCCCTTGATCGACGGGCAACCCATCGCCTGCTTCCAGCCCTTCATCGACACCGCGACCGGCCTGATCGCCGGTGTCGAAGCACTGGGCCGGTTGCGCCAGGACAACGGTGATCTGCAATCGGTCGGCCCGCTGTTCTTCAACCCGCGAGTCGGCCTGGCCGAACTGCGCCGTCTCGACCGGCAGATCCGCGACGCCGCCCTCGCCCGCATCCACGAAGCGCCCAAGGACTGGTTCCTCAGCCTGAATATCTCGCCGCGCTGGATCAGCCGCCTGCGCCCGAACCAGCCGCTGCCCAGCCTCAAGCAACTGCAACAACAGGGCGTACCACCGGAGCGCGTAGTCTTCGAGATCACTGAACTGGGCGGTGCCCACCAGCGCCTGCCGGAAGTAGTGGCTCGCTACCGTGATGCCGGCGCGCGCATCGCCATCGACGACTTCGGTGCCGGCTACTCGCAGCTGGACCGCGTACTGGCGTTGCAGCCGGACATCCTCAAGCTGGACATGCGTCTGTTCCAGGAAGCCGCCCGCGGCGGCCCCAGTGGCGAAGTGGTGAAGGCGCTGGCGCAGATGGCGGAGAAGACCGGCTGCTGGATCATCGCCGAGGGCGTGGAAACCGAAGAGGAAATGGACTTCGCCCTGGAGTGCGGCGCACGCTACGTGCAAGGCTTCCTGTTCGCCAAACCGGCTCTGGAGTTCCCTGCCAGCGACGCCTTCCGCGAAGCCTTCGCCCAGCGCCGCGACCACTATGTGCATCGCAAGCTGCAGGAGCGCTCCAACCTCATCCAGCTGCGCCAGCAACTCTCCGAACTGATGAACATGCTGCGCCCCTGGGCCGAAGGCGGCGCCATGCTCAGCAGCCTGCCGCCGGCGCCGGATTCCTTCGGCCGTCTGCTACGCATTTACCAGTGCGACCGCCACGGCACCCAGACTTCGCCGAACCTGGAATGGAACGGCCTGTTCTGGAAGGAGAACCGCCGCTACCTGGGCCACAACTGGTCCTGGCGCCCCTACTTCTACCAGTTGCTCGCCGAGGGCTGGGAAGAGCGTCGCCTGACACTCTCCAACACTTATCGCGATGCCACCACCAACCAGTACTGCATGACCGCCGGCCAGTTCATCGACCAGGGTCGACGCCTTCTGCTCATCGATATCGACGCCGAAGGCCTCTAGCGCCGCGATTGAGATTGCCGGCGCGAACGGCTAGCGTTGCCGGTAACTCTCTGGATTGCGGAAAGAAGAATGGATTGGCACACCCTGCTCCCCCGGGAGCGCCTCGGCAAACCGGTGCACAGCAGCGCCGAACTCGGCCGCAGCGCCTTCCACAAGGACCACGACCGCATCATCTTCTCCGGTGCCTTCCGCCGCCTGGGGCGCAAGACCCAGGTGCACCCGGTATCGAGCAACGACCACATTCACACCCGCCTGACCCATTCACTGGAGGTCGGTTGCGTCGGCCGCTCACTGGGCATGCGCGTTGGCGAGATCATTCGTGACCGCCTGCCGGAATGGTGCGACCCCGGGGACATGGGCGTGATCGTCCAGTCCGCCTGCCTCGCCCACGATATCGGCAACCCGCCCTTCGGCCACTCCGGCGAAGACGCCATCCGCCACTGGTTCCAGCAGGCTGCCGGTCGTGGCTGGCTGGATGGCATGAGCGACGGGGAACGCTCGGATTTCCTGCACTTCGAGGGCAACGCCCAGGGCTTCCGTGTCCTCACCCAACTCGAATACCACCAGTTCGACGGCGGCACACGCCTGACCTACGCCACCCTCGGCACCTACCTGAAGTACCCCTGGACGGCACGACACGCCGACTCTCACGGCTACAAGAAGCACAAGTTCGGCTGCTACCGCAGCGAGCTGCCACTGCTGGAGCAGATCACCCAGAAGCTGGGCATGCCGCAGCTGGAAGATGAACGCTGGGCGCGCCATCCGCTGGTCTACCTGATGGAGGCCGCGGACGACATCTGCTACGGCCTGATCGACCTGGAAGACGGTGTGGAAATGGAGCTGCTCGACTACAGCGAAGTGGAAGCGCTGCTGCTCGACCTGGTCGGTGACGATCTGCCGGAAACCTACCGCCAGCTCGGCCCGAAGGACTCGCGCCGGCGCAAGATGGCGATCCTGCGCGGCAAGGCCATCGAACACCTGACCAATGCCGCCGCCCGCGCGTTCGTCGAACAGGAAAAGACCCTGCTCGCGGGAAGCCTGCAAGGCGACCTGGTAGAACACATGCATGGCCCGGCCAAGCGCTGCGTGCAACGCGCGAAGGCGATGGCGCGAGAGAAGATATTCCAGGACAAGCGCAAGACGCTGCATGAGATCGGCGCCTACACCACCCTGGAAATCCTGCTGAATTCCTTCTGCGGCGCCGTGCTGGAACAACACCGCCAGAGCACGCCGTCGTTCAAGAACCAGCGCATCCTCGACCTGCTGAGCCACTACGCGCCGGACCCGAGCTGGTCGCTCTATCGCTCCTTCTTGCGTGTAACGGATTTCATCGCCGGGATGACCGACAGCTATGCCACCGAGATGGCGCGCGAGATGACCGGCCGCTCCAGCCCGAGCTGAAGCGGCCGCGCGGGCTAGGCGGCCAGCTTGCGCAATTGCTGCAGCAAATCGTCCTGCAAGGTCGCCATCGCCTGCTCCACCGCCAGTGCCCGGTTGCCCAGCTCCCGGCTGTCGAGACCATCCTTGCAGCCACCTTCAAGCTTGCTGCAGAGGTCCTGGAGCGTGTCCGCATTGACCAATCGCGCGGCGCCCTTCATGCGGTGGGCCAGATCGGCCAGTTGCTTCCAGTCGCCGGCTTCCCAGAGCGGCCGGACCTGGTCGATATCGATCCGGTTGCTGCTGTACAACTCCTCCAGCAAACGGCGGATCAGGCCAGGATTTCCGCCGGTCATCTCCCGTAGGGGCTTCAGGTCGAAGCCATCGACCTGCTTCTCCACAGATGCCTGATCGTCGTGAGCCGCTGACAGCTTCGGCACTGCATCCAGCCGCACACGCAGGTTATCCAGGCCTATGGGCTTGAACAGGCAGTCATCCATGCCGGCCCGCCGACAGTTCTCGATCTCGTCGGGCTGGGCGTTGGCGGTGAACCCGAAGATCACACAGGGTTCGGCTTCCATCTCCGCTTCAAGCTCGCGAACCCGCCGGGCCAGACCATAGCCATTGAGCACCGGCATATTGCAGTCGGTGATCAGCAGATCGAAGTCACCCGGATGCCACAGCTGCAGTGCCTGGGAGCCGTCGGAGGCGACCTCGACCTGATGCCCCAGATGCTCCAGTTGCTGGGTCAGCAGCATCCGGTTGGCCACATGGTCGTCGACCACCAGAACCTTCAGCGACTGGGCGGTCCTCGGGACCATCACGGCCGGCCCAACTTCGCATTCGGGCAGGCTTTCCAGGGTCTGCAGCAACAGGCGCACCGTGACCGTGGTGCCCTCGCCGGGACGGCTTTCCATGCGTACGGTGCCGCCCATCATCTCCGCCAGCTTGCGGCAGATGGTGAGCCCCAGCCCCGTACCACCTCGACTGGCATCGCCACTGCGGGTCACCTGGCTGAAAGGCTCGAACAACTGGCGCTGTTCATCCTCGGAAATGCCGATCCCACTGTCCTGCACGCTGACCTCGAGGGCCAGGCGCTCGCCGGCGACACGCTCGCCGTAGACGCGAATCTTCACATGCCCGAAGTCGGTGAACTTGATGGCGTTACTGACCAGGTTCGACAGAATCTGCTTGAACCGCAAGGGATCGATCAGCACGTCACAGGCGGCTTCCGCCTCGATTTCCATCCTGAGCTCCAACGCTTTCTGCCGCGCCAGCCCATCGAACACGCGCGCAACGGACTCCACCAACTCGCGCAGGTGGGCGCGCTCCGGCATCAGCGTCAGACGCCCGGATTCGATCTTGGCCACATCGAGGATGTCGCCGATCAGCGTCAGCAGAGAACGCGCCGAGTCGTAAGCCACCTCGACTGGCTCCCGCTCCCAATGCCCCTGATCGGCACGGGTGAGCGCCAACTCGAGCATGCCGATCACCGCGTTCATCGGCGTGCGAATTTCATGGCTCATGGTAGCGAGGAAGGTACTCTTCGCGCGGTTGGCTTCCTCGGCCAGCTCCTTCGCCGCTTCCAGCTGGTGGTGCAGCCGCTCGCGCTCGGTGACATCGATCCAGCCCGTGACTACCCCGGAGATATCACCACCCGACCCACGGTAGGGAGTCGCCCAGTAATGTATTTCCCGAACTTCGTTGTGAATCTGCAGGACCAGATCGGAGGCCACTTTCCCGTCCTGCTCCATGGCCTGCTGATGAATCAACTGCAACGCTAGCGCGTCAGGCGCCTGCAGCCAGGGGTAATCGACGACGCGGGAACCTTCCACCGACTCGCGCGGCATTCCGGTTTCCTTCAGGAAGCCGATATTGCAGGTAACCAGCCGCCCTTCACGATCACGTACCGCCACCGGCTGAGGAATACCATCGATCAATGCACGCTTGAATTCGAGGCGGTAACTGAGCTCTTTCTCCGAATCCCGGCGCCGGCGCACCTTGCGCCAGAGCCACCCGTTCCACAGCAACACGATGAGCAATGCCAGCGCTGCCGCCCAGGCAAGCTGGATGAACTGCTTGCGGTAGCCCTGCCAGACGCTGTCCGGCCTGTCCACGCTGGCAGACCAGCGGGTAGTGATATTGCTCAGGTCTTCGGGCGCGATGGCCAGTAACGCCTTGTTCAGGATACTGAGCAGCTCCGGGTCCGACTGTGACACCGCCAGCGAGAACTGTCCGGGCTCGCGGTCCAGGGCCAGGGCGATCTTGAGGTCCGGGTAATAGCGGGAGATCAGGTAGTTGGCCGACGACAACAGGTGAATGCCGGCGTCCACCTTGCCTTCACTGACCATGGACAGGTCGTCGACATTGTTCTCGACCTCCAGCAGTTTCACCCGAGGGTGGCGGGCACGCATGAAGTCCGCGATGACCGAGCCCCTGGGGACGGCGACAGTGTGGCCATCGAGATCCCCCAGACTGTGCAGCCAGTCGCTCCCCTCTGGCACCAAGACAACGAAGGATGCGGTCATGTAGGGACGTGTGAAACTCAGCCATTCCTCGCGCTGCGCCGTTGGAGTCAGCGCCGCAATCACGTCAGCCTTGCCCGTACGCACCTGCTCCAGCATCGCCGTGACGCTGGCCTGCGGGCGTACATCGAACTCGATCCCGGTTCGGCTCTGGACCAGCTCCAGCAAATCGGCAGCGATTCCGCGGAACTGGCCCTGGGCATCGAAGAACGAAACAGGAGCCAACGCCTGATCGATCACGACTTTCGGTCGCGGGTGACGGTCCACCCAGCGTTGCTCCTGAGGCGTCAGGATAAGGCGCTGGCCGGCAATGGGGCTGCTTCCGCCCGGACTCCAGCGACGCTGAATGGCCGTCTCGCCCTGTCGCGGAATCGCATTCAGGGTATGGTCGATGATGTCCAGCAACGTCCGATCGGATGCATTCAGTGCAAAGCTGAAACCCTGGCCGTTGAAGCTGGCAAAGTTGAGCAGTTTGAGATTGGCCAGGTATGCCTGGCTGATCAAGTACTGCGCACTGAAGGCATCGCCGACGAACAGGTCCGCCTGGCCGAAAGCGACCGCTTCCAGTGCACGGCGCACCGACTGATAGCTCTGTACGGTGGCGCCGGCCAGGAACCTGTCCCGATCATTTGCCGGGAAGTAGTCGGCGACCACCGCAATGCGTTTGCCGGCGAGTTGCTCACTACTTTCCAGGCGCGTGCCTTCCGGCCCGATGATGACAGGCTGGTTGGAAAAGTAGGGTACGGACAGCACAACGTCCGGTCGCGCAGCCTCATACCCCGTGGCACGGCTCAACAGGTCGATATCTCCGCGAGACAGCGCGGCCACGGCGGCATCCCTGTCAGAATAACGTCGTACTTCAATTCGAACATTGAGCGAGTCGGCAATGATTCCCGCGACGTCGGCCGTGATGCCCTCAAGGTCCGTACCGCTGCTGGTGATATCGAACGGGGCGTAATCGGGTGCCGTCACGCCCAGACGCAGCGTACGTTTGTCCCTGAGCCAGTGCCAGTCGGAGTCGCTGAGTTGCACCTTGACTGGCTCGTCGCCCGAACGAGCCAGCAGGTTGATCGAGGTCCAATCGTGCTGCTCCGCCATCACCCATCCGCAACAGACGAGTAGCAACACACTGACGATGAAGCGGAAGCGGCACATCAAACACCTCAGACCAGCGCGTTCCGCTTGGCGAACTCGATCAGGTCAACCAGCGAATGAGCATTGAGCTTCAGCAGCAGCCGGGTCTTGTAGGTGCTGACCGTTTTGTTGCTGATGAACATCTGTTCGGAGATTTCCTTGTTCGAATAACCGTTAGCGAGGTACTGGAGGACAGCCATCTCACGATCCGAGAGGCGCTGGATCAGCTCCTGATCGTCCATCTGTCCATTGTTGCGACGAGTCTGGCGCACCGCCGTGCTGGGGAAGTAGTTGTAGCCGGCGACCACAGCGTTGACGGCGCTGATCAGTTCGGACAAACCGCCTTGCTTGCAGACGAAGCCTGAGGCACCCGCCTGCATGCAGCGCATGGCGAACAGCGAGGCGCTCTGCCCGGTCAGCACCAGCACCTTGAGTGGCAGCTCGAAGGCAGAGATACGGCTGATCACCTCCAGACCATCAAGCCGGGGAATACCGATATCCAGAACGACCAGGTCGGGAATCAGGTCCTTGACAAGCGAAAGCGCGTCCACGCCATTGTCGGTTTCACCAACGATGACATGGCCTTCCTTTTCCAGCAGCACACGCATTGCCATGCGAATGACTGGGTGATCATCGACAATTAGAACTTTGCTCATCAGCTTCCTCCCTCTGACCCTTCTTAAAAAATGTCCTTCGGTAAGATATATGCAGAGCGAGCGCTGTCGAGATTACCCACCCTCAATATTGACCATTAGAGGGCTTTCCTACACAACATATAAATAATTCCTACAAGTAACCTTAAATATTTTGACGTCACCTTAAAACAGGCAAGGAATTTCTGATGAGAGACGAGCGAAAATCTGAGCACGATTTCTGACAATTCGCTTCCCTGTCGCTGCTTATCCCATCTACCGAACGCTCGATAGGCGCCTGAGCCTTCCTCGCCACCCGCCCTCCATCACTCCGCCCGCGGAATCAGCGCGCCTTCCCGGCAGCCATTGAAACCACAGCACCCGCTCTAGATCAGCTATTTCGCCATAGCCCAGCCTGACCGCAGTCATTGACGCACTCCTCCAACGCTGCCCTTGATCACACTTTCTGTCGGCCGCCGTCTGACAAGCACCCTGCCTCTTCCCCTCGCCAGACAGATCAGCTATCGAACACTGAACAGTTAATTCAGCCCCTCTTCAGTAAACCTCAGCAATCAGGATAAACATGGAACAGCTCGAACAAGGTCAAATCGTAAAACCAAATAATCACCCAGAACAAACAAGCACAAGAAAGCCCTTCGCCGGAAAACTTAAAAATCACACAACAAGATAACCGGCCCGACACATTGGCTGATCAACTTACCCATCAGCAATCAAGCTGCATATCAATCGACACACCTAAGATAGGAAGCACCAAACTTATCCACTGCAATTGTCGATCCCCCTGACAGCCTGGAGTTTCTTACGTGCAGGAAAACAAATTCAGCATCCTGATAGTCGAAGACCATCCCTTCCAACTGATCGCTACGCAAATGCAATTGAACAGACTGGGATTCTTCCGATTGACGCCCGCTCTCGATGCCAGTGAAGCGCGTGAGGAGTGTGCACGTCGCAACGAACCTTTCGACTTGCTGCTCTGCGATATCAACCTGCCGGACACTGACGGCATAGAACTGCTCGGCGAACTGGCCGAAGCCGGTCATATTCGCCACGCAGTCTTCCTAAGTTGCCGAGATGCCGATGAATTGCAGGCCTTGCGCAGAACCCTCCGCGACCAGGGACTACCCGTCCTGGCCTGCCTGTCCAAACCACTCGATGAGTGGGCGCTGATGGAGTCCCTGGCAGCGGACGAGAGCCTCAGACTCAGGATGCGGGCAGATTGACTGGCTGGTCCGGGTACCACGCATCGATCAGCGAGCTGAGACTGAAACCTGCGAGCTCCGGCTGCTGCTTGAGCCATCCGTCGATCAACTCGCGCTGCTCCGCACTCACCGAGCCGCGCCGAGCAAGGCAGATGAACCCGTACTCGTCGCAACCGCTATAGACCAGGTCGTTGGGTTCGACCGCGACACCTGCAAAACGCTTGATGAATGCGTCAATAGCCTCTTCGCTCGTTCCTTCCTTGTACTGAAAACTCAGTTCGAAGCCGAGTTCCTGGAACTCATCGACACACAACTTCTTGCGTAAACGACGGGAACGATGGGTCGCCATCTGAATCTCTCCTCAGGAGGGCTTTCGCCGCTCGATGCACGGGTGTGTCCGGAACATATCCGGGACTTGCACGAACAATGACTCGACAAACCTCTCCGAGACGACTGGCATCCGAAGGCCAGCGCATCCTCGAACGGCTTGCGGCATAATGTGCCGCAGCTCCCGGTCCAACAGGGAGTATTTCATCTGTAGTGTTGCGCTTCATCTTTTCATTTTTTCAAGTCAATGCCCGACCACTGGGATGTCATCTTTTCTATGTTCAAGTCTCTGCGTGTCCTCGCTCTCGCTACATTGTTGCCATTCGCCTTGCCGGCTGTTGCCCAGATCAACTCCACCCTGCCCGAGCGCGTACAGAAGGCGCTGAGGGCCAGCAAGCTCACCGACGACGCCCTGTCGCTGGTGATGATTCCCCTGGAAGGTCCCGGCAACGCCACCTATTTCAACGCTGACGTCTCGGTGAATCCGGCGTCGACCATGAAGCTGTTCACCACCTATGCCGCCCTGGAAATGCTCGGCCCGACCTACCAGTGGCAGACCGAGTTCTATACCGACGGCCAGCTCAAGGACGGTACCCTCAACGGCAACCTCTACCTCAAGGGCGGCGGCGACCCGAAGCTGAACCTGGAGAAGCTCTGGCTGATGATGCGCGACCTGCGCGCCAACGGCGTGAACAAGGTCACCGGCGACCTGGTGCTGGATCGCAGCTATTTCAACATCCCGCAATTGCCGGTCTTCAACGACGACGGCGGCGACGACAACAAGCCGTTCCTGGTCGGCCCGGACTCGCTGATGGTCAACCTGAAGAGCGTGCGACTGGTGATCCGCACCGAAGGCAGCAAGGCCACCGTGCTGATGGACCCACCGCTGGCAAACGTGCGCATCGACAACCAGATCCAGGTGAGCAAGGCCGCAGCCTGCCCCGCCTGGCCGAAACTGCGCTTCAACCCGGTGACCCAGTTCGACGGCACCTCGCTGGTCGCCACCGGGCAGATTCCCCAGGGCTGCAGCGCCCAGACCTACATGTCCCTGCTCGAGCACCCTGCCTACACCGCCGGCGCCGTGCGCGGCATCTGGCAGGAGCTGGGCGGCAGCATCCTCGGCAAGGACCGCGAAGGCACCGTGCCGAAGAACGCCACCCTGGTGGCTCGCGCCATGTCGCCGGACGTCGTGGAAATCATCCGCGACATCAACAAGTTCAGTAACAACACCATGGCCCGCCAGCTGTTCCTGTCAGTCGGCCGCCAGTATCGCAATGGTGCCGACGCGGACGATGCCCAGGCTGCCCAGCGGGTGATCCGCCAATGGCTGGCGCGCAAGGGCATTACCGCGAGCCACCTGGTGATGGAGAACGGTTCGGGCCTGTCCCGCGATGAGCGAGTCAGCGCCCGCGAAATGGCGGCCATGCTCCAGGCCGCGTGGCACAGCCCCTACGCCGCGGAGTACATCTCCTCGCTGCCGATCGTGGCGAAGGACGGCACCATGCGCAAACGCCTGCGTGGCACGCCCATGGCCGGAGAAGCCCACGTGAAGACCGGCACCCTGAACACCGTGCGCGCCCTCGCCGGCTTCAGCCGCGACGCCAACGGCCGCACCTGGGTCGTAGTGGCCATCCTCAACAGCAACCGGCCGTGGGGGGCCTCGTCGATCCTCGACCAGGTGTTGCTGGACCTCTACAGCAGCACCAAGCGCTGATTCCCACGCGAACCCCGGCCAACTGGCCGGGGTTTTCGCATCAGGCTTCGACCTTCTCCAGACGATCCCGCCCCAGCCGCTTGGCGCGATACACCGCGCGGTCCACCTTGCGCATCAGGTCGTCCGCGCTTTCGCCGGGGCTCCAGGAGGCAACGCCGAAGCTTGCCGTCACCACGCCGACACCCTCCATCGGCTGCCCGCGCAAGGCCTTCCAGAGCGCCTCCGCCAGTAGCCAGGCCTGGTCCGTGGTGCTTCCCGGGCAGAGCACCACCAGTTCCTCGCCACCGATCCGGCAGAACACATCGACTTTGCGCAGGCGCTGCGCAATGCGTTGACACAGGGTGACCAGCACGATATCGCCCGCCTCGTGGCCGAAGCGGTCATTGATGTCCTTGAAGTGGTCGATATCGAACATCACCAGCGACAACGGCTCGCCATTGCGGGAACAGCGCGCCATGGCCTGATCCAGTTGCTCCTTGAAATAGCGGCGATTGTGGATGCCCGTCAGTGCGTCGGTGACCGACAGGCGCCGCAACTCCATCTCCGCCTCCTTGCGCCGGGTAATGTCAGTGGCGATGCCCAGATACGCCGTGGTGTTGCCCGCTGAATCGCGTACACCGGTAATGATCAGGTTGATCTTCAGTTGCCGGCCATCACGGCGCACGCAGGTCCACTCGTGCTCCTCGTGCCCCTCGCCCACGAGGGCGCCGACGACGTCGAAGCCGCGAATCTCGCGCCCGAGGATGCTCGACAGGTCCTGCGCGCGGCGACGGATCTCGTCCTTGACGAAGACATTCTCCGGCACCGGCCGCCCGATCACTTCCTGGGCGCTGTAGCCGAACATGCGCTCGGCGCCCACATTGAAGCTGCGCACGAAGCCACGCAGATCGGTCGAGACGATGGCAACCTGGGTCGCCGCATCGAGCAGGCCGTGCAGGCGACTGTTGACCTCGCCCAGCTCCAGCTCGGCAGCCTTGCGCGAACTGATGTCGGTCTGGGTGCCGATCATGCGTCGCGGCGAACCATCGTTGTCGCGCTCCACCACCTGACCGCGATCCAGCACCCAGAGCCAGCGCCCACTCTTGCAGCGCAGCCGGTGCTCACTCTGGTACAGCGAGGATTCGCCGCGAAGATGCCGTCGCAGCGCCTCGCAGCGCACGTCCTTGTCATCAGGATGGACCCGGCTCAGGCTCTCGTCGGTGGTCGTGCCCACCTCGCTGTCGCGGTAGCCGAGCATGGCCTTCCAGGCATGGGAATAGAACACGTTGCCGGTATCCAGGCTCCAGTCCCAGACACCGTGGCCGGCGCTGTCCATGGCGAAGTGCAGGCGCGCTTGATTCTCCTGCAGCTCCAGCTGGTTGGCCCGCAACTCGGCGGTGCGCTCGTCCACCAGCTGCAAGGCCCGTTGGCGCTGGCCCAGCAGTGCCAGCACATAGCCCGCCAGCAACAGCGAAGTCAGCCCGCCCGCGAACGCCACCCAGAGCTGCGGATGCCCCTGGTTGCGCCGCAGAAAGTCGCTGGAAGGTTCGACGCGCACCAGATAGTCACGACCGGCAAAAGGCAGGTGTCGCTCGGAAACCAGTCCTGCCGTCTGATCAGCCGCTACCTGGCTGCGATACAACGGCACATCCGGACGCGGGTCGCCGGCATCGCGCAGTGTCAGCGCCAGCTGCTCACCGCGCGCTTCCGAACCCTGTTCGATGAGCAGGCGGTAGCTGATCGCCGCCAGCAGGATGCCCTGGATTCCGACGCGGGTTTCGGCTGTCGGGCTGGGCGTCGTACTGCTGCGATAGAGTGGCGCCGCCAGCAGCAGGCCGGTGGAGTCCGCCGGCGGCGCACCAGGCAGGACCACGGGCATCGAGGCAGCCACCGAGCGCGTCTTCATCACACGCTGGGTCAACTCACGCCCCGGCAGGGTCGAGTTCAGATCCAGGCCCAGGGGCATCTCCTCCAGATACTCGGAAGCACCATAGAGGACGGGAAAATAGCGCTCGCGCACCTGCGCCGGAATCGGCTGACCCTGCAGGTCCAGCTCGAAAAGCATGTAATCGAGCATGCCGGCATCATGGGCACGGGCTTCAAAGGCGTCGCGCTGACGCTGATCCACGCGCGGCAGCCAGGCGTACCCCAGCGTGTCGCCCAGCAGTGGGCTGACGAAGTGCTCGAACTCTTCACGGGAAACGTTCGTGGAGTTCTCAAAGAAGCGCTGGATCGACTCCAGCTCGCTCTGCTGATTCGATAGCCGCTCGCGCACGCGCTCGATCCGCTCGTTGGCGGCGAGGGAAAATTGCTGTTCCAGAAAGGTGCGGGCGTTGCGCCACACATTCCAGCCGAGCAGCGCCGTCAGCAAGAGGCCAGCCACCAGCACGACGCCGGCGGCACGCAGGGCCTTCTTCTGGCTGGCGACTCCCTGAGCGGCGGGCAACTGCTCATAGGCCGGCAACTGAGTCATGCGCTTTCCCAACTCTCAGGGTGACTCAGTTTTTATAGCAGCCGATGGCCATTTGCCCAGCTTTGGCACGACGCACGGCCCAGGCCGCGCGCCGCTCGGGCCTCAACGTACGCTGATGCGCCAGGCGCGGTGGATCTTGCTGTTGCGGGCGAAATCCTGGTCCAGCGTCTGGGCGCTGATTTCCTCGACCTGGTAACGCGCTGCCAGCCCTTCATCCAGTTCGAACTTGCGGAAGTTGTTGGAGAAGTACAGCACCCCGCCCCTGGCCAGTCGCGCCATGGCCAGGTCGATCAGTTCAACGTGGTCGCGCTGCACATCGAAAACGCCTTCCATGCGCTTGGAGTTGGAGAAGGTCGGCGGGTCGATGAACACCAGGTCGTATTCGCCGCGGTCCTCGCGCAGCCACTCCATGACGTCGCTCTGCACCAGGCGTTGCTTGTCGGAGAAGCCGTTGAGCGACAGGTTGCGCCGCGCCCAGTCCAAGTAGGTCTTCGACAGGTCGACGCTGGTGGTGCTGCGCGCATCGCCCTTGGCGGCATGTACGGTGGCCGTGGCGGTGTAGCAGAACAGGTTGAGGAAGCGCTTGCCGGCAGACTCGCGCTGGATGCGCAGGCGGATCGGCCGGTGGTCGAGGAACAGGCCGGTGTCGAGGTAGTCGGTCAGGTTGACCAGCAGTTTCACGCCGCCCTCTTCGACTTCCATGAAGCGGCCTTCGGCGTTCTGCCGTTCGTACTGCTTCTTGCCGGTCTGGCGCTCGCGACGCTTGATCACGATGCGCTCAGTGGGAATGCCCAGCGCCTGCGGCAACGCAGCGAGCGCGTCGAGCAGACGGATCTGCGCCTTCTCCGGATCGATGGACTTGGGCGCCGCGTATTCCTGCACGTGAGCCCAGTCGCGGTAGAGGTCCACGGCCAGGGCGTACTCGGGCATGTCGGCGTCATACACCCGGTAGCACTCGATCTTCTCCTTGCGCGCCCACTTGCCGAGCGCCTTGACGTTCTTCTGCAGGCGGTTGGCGAACATCTGGCCGCCTTCGCTAAGGCGAGCCTGTTCGATCACGGCGGCGCCCTGAGCCGGAGCGGCATCGCTGCGTTCGCCACGCTCGCCGGTCACGAACTGGCGCGGCTCCACCTCGAGCATGATCAGCTTGCACGGCAGAGCGCCGTTGAAGAAGGCGTACTGCTTGTGGCTGCGGATGCCCATGCGCTTGCCGAGCTCCGGCGCGCCGGTGAACACGCCGGCGCTCCAGCCCAGGCAGCTCTGGCGCAGACGCTCGCCCAGATGCTGGTACAGGTACAGCAGGCTCGCTTCATCACCCAGGCGCTCGCCGTAGGGCGGGTTGCAGATGATCAGGCCCTTCTGGCCCTTGTCCGGGCGTGGCTCGAAAGTGGCCAGCTCACCCTGGTAGATCTTCACCCACTCGGCCAGGCCGGAGCGTTCGATGTTATTGCGCGCCGGCTGAATCAGGCGCGGGTCGGCTTCATAGCCGCGAATCCACAGCGGCGTCCTGGCAAGGCCAGCCTCGGCACGCTGCTGGGCTTCCTCTATCAGCTTCTTCCAGATCGCCGGCACATGGCCCAGCCAGTTGCTGAAGCCCCAGCGCTCGCGCTTGAGGTTTGGCGCGATGTCGGCAGCAATCAGGCCGGCTTCGATGAGGAAGGTGCCAACGCCACACATCGGGTCAGACAATGCGCCGCCTTCAGCGGCGATCTTCGGCCAACCGGCGCGGATAAGGACCGCAGCGGCGAGGTTTTCCTTCAGCGGCGCGGCGCCCTGCTGCAGGCGGTAGCCACGCTGGTGCAGGCTGTGGCCGGAAAGGTCCAGCGACAGCACGGCCTGGCCGCGATCCAGGTGCAGGTGCACGCGGATGTCCGGGTTGACCTTGTCCACGGTCGGCCGCTTGCCGAACTCGGCACGCAGGTTGTCGACGATGGCGTCTTTCACCTTCAGCGCGCCGAAGTGGGTGTTGTCGATGCCCGAGCCCTTGCCGCTGAACTCCACCGCGAGGCTGCCGCCGGCATCCAGGTGGTCGCTCCAGGATACGGCGTTGACGCCCAGATAGAGGTCTTCGGCGTTGCTCACCGGGAAGCGCGAGAGCACCAGCAGCACACGGTTGGCCAGGCGCGACCAGAGGCACAGGCGGTAGGCCGTCTCCAGGTCGCCCTTGCCGCGAATGGCCGAAACCTGGGCGCGCGCCTCGGTCAGGCCGAGCGCCTGGGCTTCCTCCAGCAACAGGCCATCGAGCCCTTTCGGGCAGGTGAGGAAGAGATCGTGCAAATCCGACATGCAAATAGTTCCCGGGCCGCAGCCCTTTCATCAAAGCCGCTTATGGCCTTGTCGGCCACCTTGGGTTCATTCGAGTGAACCCAGGCAACCCCTGTAGTCATTTTCAGGGATGGACCGGCTACCGGCCTGCGGCCTCGCGTCGCAGAAAGTCATCCCACTCGTCGGAACGAGAGGTGGTCTCAATTAGACACACATTCCTCTTGATCCTCGGCAAGCTCCCGCCCCTGGCGGGTTATGCCGTACTGGCATTTTGCAAACCGGGCGAACCTTATGGCCCAAACCCATAAGAGTTACGTCCTTATGACAAATTGGTCATTCACAGCCCCGGAACCTTTAGATAGAACTCGGGGTAATCCTTCACCGCAATGGTGTCGGGCGGGGCGCGTCACGCCGGCAATGCGCCCCATTGGCGGAATATTCCGCCCGGCCTCCCTGGGGGGCCAACGGGACATAACAGTCAACAAGTGAGGGCAACACCCTATGAGAAGACTTAAGCGTGATCCGTTGGAAAGAGCCTTTTTGCGTGGTTATCAGCACGGCATTACTGGAAAATCTCGCGACCTCTGTCCGTTTACCCATCCCACTACCCGGCAATCCTGGCTCAACGGCTGGCGTGAGGGCCGCGGCGACAACTGGGATGGTTTGACCGGCGCCGCCGGTATTCAACGAGTGAACCAATTGCAGCACGCAACAGGCTGAATCCAGGGTCACCCACGACTTCCCCAAGCCGCCCCATCCGGGCGGAAAAGGGCGCAAGCCCAAGGGCTCCGAAAGGAGCCCTACTTATTTCCACACCTTGTATCTACGCCTGCTTGGCCGCCGCAATAGCGTCCACCGCCTCGCGGATCAGCGCCGGGCCCTTGTAGATGAACCCCGAATAGATCTGCACCAGGCTCGCACCCGCAGCGATCTTCTCCGCCGCATGCGCGCCTTCGGTGATGCCGCCGGCGGCGATGATCGGCAGACGGCCGCCCAGCTCACCAGCCAGCACCTTGACGATATGGGTACTCTTCTCGCGCACCGGAGCGCCCGACAGGCCACCCGCCTCGTTGCCGAACGGCAGGTGCTCGACGCCTTCGCGGCCCAGGGTGGTGTTGGTGGCGATCACCGCGTCCATACCCGACTCGATCAGCGCAGCGGCGACCATCGCGGTCTCCTCATCACTCATGTCCGGCGCAATCTTGATCGCCAGCGGCACCCGGCGGCCGTGCTGCACAGCCAGGTCTTCCTGGCGCAGGCGCAGCGCTTCGAGCAGTTGCTTGAGCGAATCGCCGAACTGCAGGCTGCGCAGACCGGGGGTATTCGGCGAACTGACGTTGACCGTGACATAGCTGGCGTGGGCGTAGACCTTGTCCAGGCAGATCAGGTAGTCATCGACCGCGCGCTCGACCGGGGTGTCGAAGTTCTTGCCGATATTGATGCCCAGCACGCCCTTGTACTTGGCCGCCTTGACCCGTTCGATCAGGTGATCGACGCCGTGGTTGTTGAAGCCCATGCGATTGATGATCGCGGTAGCTTGCGGCAGGCGGAAGATGCGCGGCTTGGGGTTGCCCGGCTGCGGACGCGGGGTGACGGTGCCGATCTCGACGAAACCGAAGCCCAACTGGGCGAAGCCGTCGATGGCATCGCCGTTCTTGTCCAGGCCGGCGGCCAGCCCCACGGGGTTGGCGAACTCCAGCCCCATGACCTTTACTGGCAGGCTTTTGGGTGCTTGCGTCAACAGGCCGTTGAGGCCCAGACGGCCACCCGCGCCGATCAGGTCGATGGACAATTCATGGGAGGTTTCCGGGGAGAGCTTGAACAGGAGCTCGCGGGCCAGGCTGTACATGGTCGGGCATCGGTCGGCAAAATGGGGCGCTATTATAGCCAGCCCGCCCTCGCTCACGCGAGGCGACGCAGCGCCAGCAGCCGCCCGGAATCGTCGAATTCCAGCTCGAAGCTGCCGTGAACTCCGGAGTGAGTGACGAATGGACGCAGGTGATGCGCCGGCAGATTGACCCGCCGACCATCACGACCGGTCACCTGGACCCGATTGGCATGCCCGCGATAGAGCGCTTGCAGCCGGTCCGCCGGCAGGGATATATCCAGCACAACGCAAGCCATGGAGGCCTCCAGCAAGTGAAGGAAAGAATTTTGCCACAACGCATGCGCCCAACAGCGCCAGGGTTTTCTATGCTTAGGGCAATCCGCCGCGCATCGGGCCCGGCGCTTCCTGCACTGACCAGCCGGCCATCGGGAGTCTTGCGTCGTCCATGAGTCAACCACCTCGCCCCCGCAGCGTGACCAGCCGGCTGGCCGCCCTCGCCCAGCGCCTGGGCATCGGCAGCGCCGATGGGCGCAACGTCGCCGAACGCAGTCGGAGCCTGTCCCTGCCCTTCGAACCGCTGCCGGACTGGCCTGCCGGCCTGGGCTGGCATTCCGGCGCGCCGCTCTACCGGCTGATCGACCTGCCGCGTGGCGCGCTGTCCGGGCCGGTGCAGGAAGACAAGGCGCGCATCCATAGCGTTCTCAAGCGCCTGGTGGCCTGCCACCGCGAAGAGCATCCCGCCGTCGATATTCGAAGCATCGATGGTCTCTGCTGCCGCAGCCTGCTCGACAGCCCCCTGGCGGGGCTCGAAGAGCTTTCCAACTGCGAGCAGTGCCGCAAGGTGCGGATCATCAGCTACAACGACTTCACCAAGGTGCTGGGCGTGGCCCTGCCCGGCTTCGAGCGCAAGGCACCTCTGCAATTGCGCAGCGCAGGCTGGCACGGCGCGCGGTTGTTCTGGGACGACGACAATCACCCCTGCGAACTGGCCAATGCGGTGGTCTACGCCCGCCGCCGTGGGCTGGAGATCATCCTGCCCGCGAGCATCCAGCGCTTCGAACTGCAAGTCACGGTACTGGATGAGCTGGAGCGCGACTTCCACATCCTGGCCATGCCGGCCAAGGCCTGGAGCGACGCGTCGTTCATGGAGCTGTTGCTGGAGACCGGCATGCCCTATGCCCGTTTCGGCCTGTTCAACTCGGAAACCCCGGAGAGCCTGCTGCTGCCTCGGGACCATCCGCAGTCCGATGCCTTCGGCCAGGGACTGCGGGAGGCCGGCGCGCCGGATGTGGTCGCCTACCTGCGCCGCGCTGGCAAGGCGGCCTGACCCGCAGCGTCACTCCCCGAGCGCATCCTCACCGAGCTGGCGCTCTTCCTCGTCCAGGCTTTCCAGCACCTCATGATGCCGGGCTCGCCACTCTTCCAGGCTGAGCCCCAGGGTCGCCAGCAGTTGCGGATTGCTCTTCACCAGGTAGACCGCCGCGCGCTGGGCGGAGTCCTCCACCTTCCAGTCCACCTCGTCCGAATCGATCGGTCCTTCATAGGTGATCCAGCGGGCGAAGTCCGGGTACACGCTGCAGACCTTCTGGAAATCCAGGTCACGCATGCGCTGGTTGCCGTACTCGATGTTCTCCACATCCTTGGCCTTCATGCCGACCGTCTCGGCGAAGGCGCGGCGCGACAGTCCGGTCAACGAGCGAAGCGCCCGTAGTCTTTCTCCCGCAGTAAACAGGAAACGTTTCTTCATCATGCGTCATCCATCTCCGAGACTGCCAAAGCCCGGAAAAACACCCTAACAATTAGGATAAATTCGCGATCCAGGCCGTAGCGGAGGCCGTGGATCAAAGCGACGGGATGGTGCGGGGCACAGCATGAACGATGAAAGCGGATTCAGCCCTGACCTGCTCGCAGGTGGCTATTACGTGACGCCTCAGCGCTTTGCGGAGCTGGTCGGTCTCAAAGATCGTCCCGCCATTGTGCAAGGCTGGATCGATGAGGGGGCGATACCGACACGCCGCCTGCGCGGCCAGGTTCTCGTCGACCTGGGCGCCCTGCTGCTGATGACCCAGCCGGATCAGGCCTGATCCGATTCCTGGGCGGCCTGCAGCGCCGGTACGGCGGGAATGCCGATGTCCACGCAGAGTGCCAGGACGCGCTCCAGGTCATTGCGGTAGACCAGCACGCACTGCAGTTCGGTATCCAGCGGCTCGCTGAAGTCCACGAGCACGTAGCCGCCTTTTTCCGGGTAGAGCGCGCCGAGCTGGGTCTGGATGCGGTTCAGCGCGGCCAGCGGCTCGGTCTTGCGCAGTTGCTTGGCCTGCAGCACAAAGCTCACGCTCGGGTCGAAGGAAGCGCGGATCTCGCCGAACAGCTCTTCAAAGCTGTCGCCCATGAACAGCACGATTTCCGGCAGGCTGCCCACCACCACCCACTCACCCAGCGGGATGGGGAAGTCCTCGTCGTAGTTGATGTCCGGATTGGCGGCGAGGAAGGCCGCCGGATCGGCGTAGGCCTGCGAAGCTTCGTCGGCGATCTGCTGGATCTCCTCTTCGCCCAGGCAGCCGGAGCTGATCAGCGTAAGAAGTTCGGCAAGTTGCGCTTTCATGGGGAGGTCCTGCAGAGAGATGAACAGCCGGAAAGGATATCCGTATTCGCTGTAAAACGCCGCAGCCGGGAACTTTCTGTCAGAAAAAGGCGTCCGAAGTCACCAGAAACGATACCCACTATTGAACGGGATGATTTCTGCTCGCTTCGAGCGGTTGATAGCCTGACAACCATCCCGAACCAGCCTGCGTGTGAAAACCATGAACCGTGCCCTCGCCCTTCTCTCCATGACCCTGCCTTTGTGGCTGGTGGGCTGCGCCAGCCAGCCGGCGCCGCAGCAAGAGCCCTACAGCGATGAGCAAGTGAAGTCCTTCGCGCTGAAGATGCTGGGTGCCAGCAACCTGTCCGACGAGCTGTACGCCAAGTACCGTCGGGCACTGACCGAGCCGCACGAGGATGGGCGGAGCGGGAGCTGATCCTGCTGGTTGTCGCTGTTATCCGCTCCGTTCCTACAGAAACGGAGCTTCTCCGCGAAGCCATCGCGGCGGAATGCGCTCCTCCTCTGGAATTCTGAAGTCCTACGTGCCTACTGATTGGCACGCTCTTACCTTGATGTTCGCGAGCAAGCTGCGTCCTGCCGCTGCCACCGGTGGGTGCTTTCGTAGGATGGGTGGAGCCTAGGCGATACCCATGCTGTCGGTGCGCCGGGATCGATGGGTATCGCTACGCTCCACGCCATCCTACGGTGGCGCTCCATCGTGATGCTGGTGCGGGGCACGGCATGGCCCGCTCCAGCAGGATTCCCCTCATAGCCGAAAAAAAGCCCCGCACGAGGCGGGGCTGGAGCATGAAAAGGCTTTAAAGGCGTTGAGTGTCAGACCGGGCAGGAGCCCTGCTGGTTGCTCTGCGCCAGGTCGAGCAGCTCGCGGTTGGCCACGGCGTACATGGCGTAGTCGGTGCTGGTGGAAGCCCGCAGCTCGACGAGCATGGCGCGCCAGCGGGCCACCATCGGGGCGTGCTGGTCCAGCCAGAGCGCCACGCGCGCATCGATCTCCGCCGGGCCGTCCTGCATCTGCAGCACGGAGACGGTGATCGCCCGCTGCTGCCAGTCCAGGTCGTCGCGGAAGGCTTCGCGGGCCAGCGCCTGCCAGTTGTTCTCCACCGGCAGGGAGCTGATCTGCTGCAGGTACCAGGTCAGCTCCAGCTCGCTGCCCAGGGCGAAGTAGGCGCGCGCCACGTCGGCCGGGTCGCGGCCGGTGACGTCCGCCGCTTCGATGATCGGCAGCAGGGTGTAGAGGTGGCTGGTACCGGCGACCATGCGCGCCAGCAACTCGGGCACGCCAGCGTCGACGTAAGCCTGGTAGCGTGCCTGCCACAGCTCGCGGGTCGGGCCTTCGAGCAATTCGTTGAGTTTCAGGCCCAGGGCGGCGATACGCGGGCCGAAGTGCGCGACGTCGCGGGCGGCGTCCTGCTCGTTGCGACGGCTGCGCAGGAACCAGCGGGTCGCGCGGCGGCCCAGGCGCATCAGTTCGTCCATCAGGGTCAGCTGCACTTCCGCTGGCACCTGATAATCCAGCGCCTCGATCTGGCGGAACCAGTGCGGCAGATGGAAGACATCACGCACGATCACGTAGGCACCTGCGACGTTCGCCGGCGTCATGCCGGTGGACTCCTTCAGGCGCTGCACGAAGGTGATGCCCATGTGGTTGATCAGGTCGTTGGCGATCTGCGTGCTGACGATCTCGCGCTTCAGGCGGTGCTTGCGCATGGCCGGGCCGAAGGTGTCGACCAGGGTCTGCGGGAAGGCCGTCTCCATGTCGCGGGTCAGGTAGTCGTCGTCCGGCACCAGCGAGCCCAGCAGCTGCTCCTTCAGATCGATCTTGCTGTAGGAAATCAGCACGGCCAATTCAGCGCGAGTCAGACCCTGTCCGGCAGCGATACGCTCGGCGAGGCCTTCGTCGGTGGGCAGGAATTCCAGCGCGCGGTCCAGCTTGCCGCGGCCTTCCAGGTCGCTCATCAGGCGCTTGTACTCGGCGATGCGCTCGCGGGCGCGGCGCTCGGCCAGGGACAGCGCCTGGGTCTGCTTGTAGTTGTTGCCCAGCACCAGGTCGGACACCTGGTCGGTCATTTCCGCCAGCAGCTTGTTGCGCTGCTTGCTGGTCATGTCGCCGGCGGTCACCACCTCGTTGAGCAGGATCTTGATGTTCACCTCGTGGTCGGAGCAGTCCACACCACCGGCGTTATCGATAAAGTCGGTGTTGCAGGCGCCGCCATTGAGGCCGAACTCGACCCGCGCCAGCTGCGTCATGCCGAGGTTGCCGCCCTCGCCCACCACTTTCACGCGCAGGTCGCGGCCGTCCACGCGCAGGCCGTCGTTGGCCTTGTCGCCGACGTCGGCATGGGTTTCATCGCTGGACTTCACGTAGGTGCCGATGCCGCCGTTCCACAGCAGGTCCACCGGCGCCTTGAGCAGCGCGTGGATCAGCTCGGTAGGGGTCAGGCGCTCGGCGTCGATGTCGAAGCGTGCGCGCACTTCCGGGGTCAGGGTGATGCTCTTGGCGCTGCGCAGGAAGATGCCGCCACCGGCGGAGATCAGCGAGGCGTCGTAGTCGGCCCAGCTGGAGCGTGGCAGGTTGAACAGGCGCTGGCGCTCGGCAAAGCTCGCCGCCGCATCCGGGTTGGGGTCGAGGAAGATGTGCATGTGGTTGAACGCAGCAACCATCTGCAGCTTGTCCGACATCAGCAGACCGTTGCCGAACACGTCGCCGGCCATGTCGCCAATACCGATGACGGTCACGTTGTCCTTCTGCACGTCGATGCCGCGCTCGCGGAAGTGGCGCTGCACCGAGACCCAGCCGCCACGGGCGGTGATGCCCATGCCCTTGTGGTCGTAGCCGGCGGAGCCGCCGGAGGCGAAGGCGTCGCCGAGCCAGAAGTTGTAGTCGGCGGAGATGCCGTTGGCGATGTCGGAGAAGGTCGCGGTGCCCTTGTCCGCCGCCACCACCAGGTAGGGATCGTCCGGGTCGTGGCGCACCACGTTGGCCGGCGGCACGATCTGGCCTTCCTTGATGTTGTCGGTGATGTCCAGCAGCCCGGAGATGAAGATGCGGTAGCAGGCGATGGCCTCGGCCTGGATTTCATCGCGGCTGCCGCCAACCGGCAGGCGCCGCGGGATGAAGCCGCCCTTGGCGCCGGTGGGCACGATCACCGCGTTCTTCACCTGCTGCGCCTTCACCAGGCCCAGCACTTCGGTGCGGAAGTCTTCCTCGCGATCGGACCAGCGCAGGCCGCCACGGGCCACGTCGCCGAAGCGCAGGTGCACGCCCTCCACGCGCGGGCAGTAGACGAAGATTTCGAACTTCGGCGTCGGCCGCGGGATTTCCGGGATGGCCTTGGGATTGAACTTGAAGCTGAAGTAGCTCTTGTTCTGCCCGGCGGCGTCCGGCTGGTAGAAGTTGGTGCGCAGGGTGGCCTTGATCAGGTCGAGGTAGCGCCGCAGGATGCGGTCCTCGTTGAGCACCTGGACATCGTCCAGGGCGGTGAGGATGGCCTGCTCCAGCTTCTGCTGCTTGTCTTCCAGGTCCTCGGCGGTGAGCTTGCGGGCCAGGTAGAAGCGGGTCTTGAACAGGCGCACCAGTTCGCGGGCGATGTCCACGTGGGCGTTCAGCGCGCTGGCGATATAACCCAGGTCGAAGCCCAGGCGAATCTGCTTGAGGTAGCGGGCGTAGGCGCGCAGCAGCGCCACGTCGCGCCACGGCAGGCCGGCGGTCAGCACCAGGCGGTTGAAGGCGTCGTTCTCGGCATCGCCGTTGACGATGTGGACGAAGGCGTCCTGCAGGGTCTCGTTGAGCTCCTGGATGTTGACGTCCAGGCCTTCGGCGTAGGTGAAGGCGAAGTCATGGATCCAGTATTCGCGGCCGTTGGTGTGGCGCAGGCGGTAAGGGAACTCCCCGAGCACGCGCAGGCCGAGGTTCTCCAGGATCGGCAGGACGTCGGACAGCGCCAGCGGCGTGTCGGCGTGGTACAGCTTGCAGTGCAGCTGCTGCTCGCCCTGGGCCAGCGGCTGGTAGAAGCTCATCACCAGCGGGCGGCTTTCGGACAGGCTGGACAGGTGCTGCAGGTCCACCACCGCGAAGTGCGGGGCGAAGCGTTCGCGGTAGCCCGCCGGGAAGCCTTTCGGGAAATCTTCCAGCAGGTTGTTGCCCTGCCCTTCGCCGAAGTTCTCCAGCACCAGCGCGGCGTAGTCGTCCTGCCACGAGCGGCAGGCCTGGATCGCCTCCTGCTCAAGCTGGGCGGCGTCGACGTCGATGCGGTTCTTCGGATCGACGCGCAGGATGAACTGCACGCGGGCCAGGGTGGATTCGGAGAAGAAGGTCCAGAACTCGCAGTCGCTGGCCTTCAGGCGCTCCATCAGCACCTGCTGGATCTTCATCCGCGTTTCGGTGGAATAGATGTCGCGCGGCACATAGGCCAGGCAGTAGGCGAAGCGGCCGTACGGGTCCTTGCGCAGGAACAGGCGGATCTTGTTGCGTTCCTGGATCTGCACGATGGACATGGCGGTGTTGTACAGCTCGTCCACCGGGGTCTGGAACAGGTCGTCGCGCGGCAGCACCTCGAGAATCTGCGCCAGCTCCTTGCCCAGGTGCGCCTTGCTGTCGAAGCCGGAGTTCTTCAGCACCGCAGCGACCTTGCCACGGATGAACGGGATGTCGAACACGCTCTCGGCGTAGACCGCCGAGGTGTACAGGCCGAGGAAGCGGAACTCGCGGACGACCTTGCCCTTGGCGTCGATTTCGCGGATCGAAACGTAGTCCGGGTAGGCCGGACGGTGCACGCGACTGGGCTGCGAGGCCTTGGCGAAGGACAGCAGCACCGGCTCGCGCAGGTAGGCGACCGCGTAATCCTCGATGTGCAGGTCGTCCTTGTTCAGGCCGGCGCGCAGGGTGCGGGTCAGGCCGAGGAAGGCCTTCTCGTCGTACACCAGGTGGCCGCCGTCGGCCTCTTCCTGCACGGTGAATTCTTCATAGCCGAGGAAGGTGAAGTGGTTGTCCAGCAGCCATTCGAGGAAGGCGCGCACCTCGGCGGTCTCTTCCGCGCGGGCCTTCGCCTTGGACTTGCCCAGCCAGGCCAGCAGCTCTTCAGCCTTGGTGCGCATGGCCGGGAAGTCGGCGACGGCCAGGCGGACTTCGCCGAGCACGTCCAGCAGGGCCTTCTCCAGGGTGCGCAGTTCGCCGGCCTGGGAGACACGGTCGATCTCCAGGTACATCAGCGATTCCTGGTGCACGTCCTTGCCGGTGCTGTTCTTCGGCAGGATTTCCAGCAGCTCGCCCTTGGCGTTGCGACGCACGCTGAGCACGTTGGTCTGCAGGGTGTGGATGCTGTAGCCGCGGCGGTTCAGCTCCATGCGCACCGAGTCGACCAGGAACGGCTGGTCGGGGTGCAGCACCTGCACGGCCGTGTGGGTGGACTGCCAGCCGTGCTTTTCGTAATCGGGGTTGTACACCGCCACTTCAGGCTGCGTGGGGTCGAAGCGTTCCAACAGGCGCCAGGAAGACAAGGTGCAGCCGACCAGGTCGGACAACCTGCGCTGGGTCAATTCGTCGAGGGAGATGAAGCCGAAGAACTGCTCGGCGAACAGGGCCACTTGTGGCAGACCCTTGTCGTCGACGTGCTGCGCCAGGGCCGCTTTCAGTTGTTGCTGGAAGTCGGCTTTGCTGGCTGCGGTGAAGAACGCCATGTTGTTACTCCGCTGGGCTCGTTTTGTTGGATTGAGCGTAGTTCGCTTGTGCGTCTTGGTGCGGGTCACGGATGAAGTGCGGGCAGCGTGACCCTCGATGGACCGTCCCGACCGGGCGGTCACCGGTCCGCCGAGCTTATCGGGAGTCGGCTACCGTCCGCTTACGGGGCTGCGACATATTCGTTCAGCCTGCGGCAGCGCTTGGCCGCTGGCACCGGCACGCGTTCAGGGGGGAGATCGGCCGGTGGAAACCGGCGGCCGGGGCGGGGCGGAAACGGGACCGCCGTTGCGGCGGCCCCGATGGATCAGCGGCGCTCCCACTCCGGCGTCTGCAGCAGCAGGCCGTGCTGCCCGGAGTAGGACGCCCGTTCCGGCTGGCTCCAGCCTTCGAGCAGCGCCGGGTCCAGGCGATAGATTTCCACCCCCAGCGGACGGCAGACGCTCAGCGGGTCCTGCGCGTCGGGCCCCCACATCGGCAGCGACAGATCGCCGCCCGGGCAGGTGGACAGCGCACAGAGCACATCGATCTCGGCGAAGAACTCCAGGTAGTCACCCTTCTGCGCCGGACAGGCCTTCATGAAGTACATGTCGTCATGGTTCAGGCCGGTGCACTGGAAGATGTTCAGCACATCGTGCACGTCGAACTCGGTGAGACCATGGGGCAGCACGGCACGGGTGAGGTTGGAGTGGCAGTGGTGATGGAACTCCTCGCCGGTGAGCATCTTGTTGACGTAGGGATCGCAGCGGGTGCCGAGCAGATCGTGCAGACGCCCGCCGTGTTCGTCGATGCCGTAGCTGGCCAGGCTGTCATCGGTAATGGTCAGCAGCGGGCGCAGGAACGGCAGGTTCGACCACAGGCGGTCGTAGGTAGTGACGTGCGCTCCCTGCAGCTGGCGGGTGCGCGCGGCCCACATGCGCTCGCGCGGATCGTTGGCGTTCCACACGTTGAAATCGCCCACCTGCGGGCCGTTCGGCGTGGTCACCCGGAATACGTGGCCGGCCGGGACTTTCCACGCGCGCCCTGTGCGGATCGGCACCTCGAAGCTCTCGACCAGCTCGCGCTGTCCGGCGCTTTCGCGGATGCGCTGATAGAAGTCCTTGTCCACCTGCAGCGCCGAGCCCTTGGTGACCTGGTAGGCAGCGGGATAATTCTTGTACATGGGGTATCTCCTGTTTCACAGAGGCAGGGGCGCGCTGAGCAGATCAAGCAGCGCGGATTCGGAATCGTCGAGGTACTCCGCCATCGCCTCCGCCGCCTCGTGGGGACGGCCGGCGACCAACAGGTCGTGGATATGGCGGTCGCGGGCGAGCCAGGGACGCTGGAAGTTTTCCTCGCTGGGAGCCAGGGAGAACACCAGGCGCATCTGCGCCGCGATATTGGCGAAGAATTCGTCGAGCAGCGGGCTGCGCATCAGCCCGACTATGTGCTGATGAAAGTGCAGGCTGTGGGTGCCGAAGGCCTGCCAGTCCTCCCGATCCTGGGCCAGCTCGGCGCCTTCGATGGCTTCGAGCATGCGGTCGGACTGGTACTCGCGCAGCGGCTTGCTGGTACGGATCGCCTGCAGTTCCAGAGTGCGGCGCACCAGGAAGATGTCGCGCACCTCGGCCAGCCCAAGCCGACGGACCATCACACCTTTATTGCGCACGTAGGTGGCCAGTCCTTCGCGGCCCAACTGGTGCAGGGCCTCGCGAACGGTGTTGCGTGAAGCGTTGTAGGCGAGCACCAGCTCGCTTTCCACCAGCGCCATCCCCGGCAGCAGGCGCCCGCCGATGATGTCCTCGCGCAATTCGTTGGCCACCTGCGCAGCCAGGGACAGGCCAATGGCATTCTTGTCGTTCATGGGAGGCTCCGTATCAGGCCAGCTGGACATCCTTGAGGAAACGCCCCATCCGCTCGCTGCGCTGTTCCAGCAGCTCGCGCGGCGGGCCGGCCTGGACGATGCGGCCGCTCTCCATGAACACCACGCGATCGGAAAGGCGGAAGGCGAAGTTCATCTCGTGGGTGACGATGACCATGGTCATGCCCTCGCGCGCCAGCTCCTCTATCACCGCCAGCACATCGCCGACCAGCTCCGGGTCGAGCGCCGAGGTCGGTTCGTCGAACAGCATCACCGCCGGACGCATGGCCAGGGCGCGGGCGATGGCGACGCGCTGCTGCTGACCACCGGACAGCTGGTGCGGGTACTTGCCGGCGTGATCGAGCATGCCCACCTTGTTCAGCAGGCCCAGGCTGAACTGGCGCAGGTCCAGGTCATCGTGGCCGTGGTGGCGCGGCGCGAGCATCACGTTCTCCAACACGGTCTTGTGCGGGAACAGGTTGAAGCCCTGGAACACCATGCCGACCTGCACGATGCCCTGCATGTGCACCTTGCTGCTCAGCGGCCCATCAGGCTCGCGCGCGCCGCGCAGGAAGGGCGCGCCGCACAAGGTGACCTCTCCCTGGTCGAGGGTTTCCAGGCCATTGAGAGTACGGATCAGCGTGGTCTTGCCCGAGCCGGACGGGCCGATGATCGACACCACCTCGCCCCAGCGCACATCCAGGTCGATGCCCTTGAGCACTTCCAACTCGCCATAGCGCTTGCGCGCGCCGCGCACCTGCAGGGCGAAGGTGCTCTTGCCGGAATCGACCGGGCGGCCTTCCAGCTTCGCCGGCAGCTCGCCGACCACCACCACCCGTGGCACGCGGCGGCTGACATCGAGGTAGTTCTCCAGGCGGCGCAGCAGGTAGCTGAACACGGTCACGATCAGCACGTAGTAGAAGGCCACCGCCAGCATCGTCTCCATCACCAGGAAGTTCTGGGTGTAGAGCTGCTGGCCGACCAGGAGGATCTCCGACAGGGAAATGACGGACACCAGCGAGGTCAGCTTGACGATGGTGATGTACTCGTTGGCCAGCGTCGGCAGTGCCACGCGCAGGGCCTGTGGAATCACGATCAGCCACTGCACGCCGCGGTAACCAATGCCCAGGGCCTTGCCCGCTTCCAGTTGGCCCTTGGCCACCGCCAGCAGGCCGCCGCGGTGGATTTCCGCGATGTACGCGGTTTCACTGATCACCATGGCGATCAGGCCGGCACCGTAGGGATTGGAAAGCAGGTGGCTGGTCGAGGGAAATATCTGCGGCAGGTTGTAGACGAAGATCAGCAGAACCAGCAGCGGCAGGCTGCGGAAGAACCAGATGTAGGCGCCGGACAGGTCACGCAGCCAGCGCCGGGTGGATTGCCGCCCCAGCGCCAGGAGGAAGCCGAAGACGATGCCCAGCAACCAGGTTTCCACGCTCAGCTCCACTACTGTGAGCACCGCGCGCCAGAAGTCTTCGTTCCACAACAGCCCAAGGGCGTAGTGCCAATCGAATTGCATATCCGTACTCCGTATCGCAAGGCCCGCCAGCAGCGGGCCATAAGTCAGCGCGAGAAACTCACAGGCGCCCCTGCAGGGCCGCGGTGACGTCCGCCTCGGAAGGCTCGGCGAGGTTGTACTGCTCCAGCAGCGCGCTGTAGCGCCCGTCGGCCTTCAGGCCCGCCAGGCCGGTGCGCAACTCCTGCAGCAATGCGTCGTTGCCCTTGCGCACAGCCAGCCCGATCACCACCGGATAGATCATCTGCTGCGAACTGATGACCACCCGGCCACTCAGCTTCTCGCTGATGATCTTGGCCACGGCGGCGTTCTCGAACTGCACGTCGACGGCCTTCGACAGCAACGCCTGGGCCGCTTCAGGCGAGGTGGGGTATTCACGCGACTCGATCGGCGCCTGGCCCTTGGCCTGGCAGACCTCGCGAGACACCTTGAGCAGGGCAGGAATCCAGGAGCCGCCCTTGATCGAGCCGACGCGTTTGCCGCACAGGTCCTCGGGGAGCAGCGGGCGGAAGCTGTCGTCGCCGCGCACCATCAGCGAGGCACCGCTCTTCAGGTAGGGCAGGAAATCCACCTGGCGCGTCCGCTCCGGGGTGACATAGAGCGCCGAGGCGACCACGTCGAAACGGCGGGCGTTGACCCCCATCACCAGGTTGGCGAAGCGCGTATCGATGAACTGCGTCTGCACACCCATCTGCTGACCGAGGGCACGCATGAAGCTGGGATCGAAGCCGGCAGGCTGCCCGCCCTCCAGGTAGGCGTAGGGTGGGTAGGTCAGGTCGGAGCCGACGCTCAGGGAGCCGGCGGCGAGGGTGGCACCCGGCTCCGCCGCCAGGGCGGGAAGCGCCGTCAGCAGCGCCAGGGGCAGCAGGGCGCGACGCAGGGATTTCGGCAACCGGACAGAATGAAACTGCGACATCATGATCGTCTCCGCTCGTGGCTGATTGTTCAACAATCTCTAGCCATGGCTTAATCAAATATGATGCCAACTCAAAAATTACGCGGAGATTAGAACGCCTTTTCCGCCGCACTAAGCCGACCTTCTGGGAAACTCAGAAACACCGATCAGCCCGAATGCAACTACTGTTACCGTTCGAATCAGACCGGTTACTCAAGCTTCCTGCACCCATTCGGGGCACTGGGCGCAGTAGCGCTGCACAACCTCCTGGCAGCAGCCGACAACGGCCTCCAGCCACTCCAGGCCGGCGCCGACGCGCCAGCTCGCCACCACCTCCAGTGCGGGCGGCTCACCGTCCAGGGGCAGCGCCTGCACAGCCTCCGCCTCGCCCGCGCTCAACAACGCCGGCGGCATCAGCGCAATGCCATAGCCGTCGAGCAGCAGGCGCTCCATGGCGGCCAGCGAGTTGATGCAGCTGACCCGCGGTGCATCGATGCCGGCGGCGTGCAGCAGGCTGAGCAGATCCTGGTGCGGCCGCGAGTGTCGCGAAAACGTCAGCAGCCGTTCGGCGGCCAGATCGGCCAGGCGCAGGCTGCCAGGCTGCGCACCACCCCGCCGCGCCAGCCAGGCCATGCGCATCCTCAGCAGGCGCACGCTGCGCAGGCTGTCGCTGGCCAGCGGGTCGGTCTGCAGCGCCAGGTCCAGCGTGCCCCGGCGCAATTGCTCCAGCAGGTGGCGCGCGGTGTCCACCTGCAACTCCACTTCCAGGGTGGGAAAGCGCTTCTGCAGTTCCCCCATCAGCGGCGCCAGCCAGCTGTGCACCACGCTGTCGATCACGCCCAGGCGCAAGCGCCCGGCGCCGCCGAGGTCGGCGCTCTGGCGCAACGCCTGGTAGGTCTCGAGCATCTGCTCCGCGTGCGCCAGGGCGGCGCGCCCCTCGGCGGTCAGCGTGGCACCACGGGCATCGCGCAGGAACAGACGCACCCCGAGCTCGGCCTCCAGCGCCGCGATTCGACCGGACACCGCAGCCTGAGTGGTGAACAGTCGCTCGGCGGTCAGGCGGAAGCTGTTCAGCCGGGCAACCCAGATGAAGGTCTCGAGAAACTTGATGTTCATGCTGTCACTCGCAGGCGGGACCCTCAGTGTAATCACGTCGCAGTGGCAGTGATCGGATTCTCTTATCACCCCTGCTCGGAATTAACCGTTGGACGCCCGAGCCGCCGCCTCGGAAAAATTCTTTCCACGACGAGCCACTGCCCACCAACGGAGACGCGGCAATGCCAACCCCACTACTGAACTGCGACATCGGCGAAAGCTTCGGCGCCTGGACCATGGGCCTCGACGCCGAAGTGATGCCCTACATCGACTGCGCCAACATCGCCTGCGGCTTCCACGCCGGCGACCCCGGCACCATGCGCCGCACCGTGGCGCTCGCACTGCGCCATGGAGTGCGCATCGGCGCCCATCCCGGCTACCCGGACCTGCTGGGTTTCGGCCGACGCAGCCTGGATTGCACGCCGGAAGAGATCACTGACCTGCTGCATTACCAGATCGGCGCACTCGATGGCATCTGTCGCGCCCAGGGCACCCGGGTCGGCTACGTCAAACCCCATGGCGCGCTGTACAACGACATGATGCGCAAGCCTCAGCAACTGCGCACCGTCATGGCCGCCGTGAGCCGCTACGACAACAGCCTGCCGCTGATGCTGCTGTCCACCCGCGACAATCGCCCGGCCCAGGCCATGGCCGCAGAGTTCGGCCTGACGCTCTGGTTCGAAGCCTTCGCCGACCGCCGCTACACGGGCGACGGCCACCTCGTGCCAAGGGGAACTCCCGGCGCGGTCCACCACGACCACCAGTTGGTCATCGAGCAAGCCTTGCGCCTGGCCAGTGGAGAAAGCCTGCGCTCCGAGGACGGCCAGACACTGCAACTGACCTGCGACACGCTGTGTGTGCACGGCGACAACGCCGCCTCGGTGGAAGCCGTGCAGCAACTGCGCCAGGCCCTCGACATGGGTGCTGAGCGATGAACCCGCGCATCGAGGTTGCCTCGCTGGACAGCTTTACCCTGCGCCTGTTCGAGCACATCGACGCGACCAACATGCCCTGGCTGCTGGCCGCCGCCCAACGCCTGCGCGAGCGTTTCGGCGATGACCTGCTGGAACTGGTCCCTTCCTACACCACCCTGCTGCTGCGACTGTCCCCCGAACGCCTGCAGAGCGGCGAGATCCGCGCACAGTTGCGCCAGGCGCTGGATGGTCTGCGCCCGCTGGACCGCCACAGCAGCCGCGAAGTGGAGATACCGGTGTGGTACCACGGCAGCGTCGGCCCGGACCTCGACCGGCTGGCGCGGCAGTGCCGGATGGAACCGGAGGAACTGATCCGACGCCACAGCGAAGGGCAGTACGACGTCTTCGCCCTCGGTTTCGCGCCGGGCTTCGCCTTCATGGGCATGGTCGACGAGCGCATCGCCTCGCCACGCCTGGCCACTCCCCGACAACGAGTCAGCGCTGGCAGCGTGGGCATCGCCGAACGCCAGACCGCGGTCTACCCGCTGACCTCACCCGGTGGCTGGAACCTGATCGGGCGCACCCCGGCGCAGTTGTTCGATCGCCAGCGCGAAGGCTACAGCCTGCTGCAACCGGGCGACCGGGTGCGCTTCGTGAGCGTCGACCGGGGTGAGTTCCTGCGCCTGGGCGGCGACATCAGCCCGATGGACGACAAGGAGCCAACCGCATGACCACCCTGCAGATAGAAACCTGCCAGCCGCTGGTGCAGCTGCAGGATGGTGGACGCCATGGCGTGCGGCACCTGGGCATTACCGAGGGCGGCGCACTCGACTGGGTTGCGCAGTACTGGGCCAACTGGATGCTCGGCAACGCCCTGGACGCCTGCGCGCTGGAGATCCCCCTTGGCGGCCTGAGCCTGCGCTGCGTCAGTGACGGCACCCTCGCCCTGGCCGGCGCTGACCTGGATGCGCAGCTCGACGACCAGCCTTTCGCCCCCTGGCAGAGCGCCCTGCTGCGCGCCGGCCAGACCCTGCGGCTGCGCCAGCCCCGCCAGGGCAGCCGGGCCTACCTGGCGGTTCCCGGCGGCTTCCTCTGCCGTCATACCCTGGGTAGCGCTGCCACTGTCAGCCGGGAAGGCCTGGGTGGGATCGACGGCCTGGCCAGCCCGCTGCGCGCGGGTGATCTCCTGCAGGCCGCCGCCGGCCACGGCAGCTTGCGGACAGTCCCGGAGGCGCGGCGCCCCAGCTACACCGACAGCCCCGTCCTCGACCTGGTGCTTGGCGCACAGGCCGGCCACTTCAGCGGGCAGAGCCTGTTCGACGCCTTCAACAGCGACTGGCAGCTGGATGTGCGCGCCGACCGCATGGGCATGCGCCTGCTTGGCCCGGAACTGCAGTACCTCGGGCCACCCATGGTGTCCGAAGGCATTCCGCTGGGCGCCGTACAGGTGCCGGCCGACGGCCAGCCGATCATCCTCCTCAACGACCGCCAGACCATCGGCGGCTATCCCCGCCTGGGCGCCATCGCCCCCCACTCTCTCGCGCGTCTGGCGCAATGTGCCCCCGGCCAGACCATACGCCTGCACCCCTGCGAGCACGGTGGAGCTCTGCGCCAGCACCTGCAACTGCTGGAGCAATGGAAAACTTGAGGAGCGATACTGGCGTCGTGCTACCATAGGAGTTCCCTCCGGAATGGATTCCATGCAACGCCACCCGCCCCTGCACCGCCCATTGCTGCGCCACCTGGACAACCTGCTGGTCACCCTGCTGGGCGTGGCGCTGCTGGTGCTGGCCTGGCTGTTCCTTGACGAGGCTGTGCGGCCGCTGCTGATTGGAGCAGTCCCGGTCTATCTCGGCGTACTGCTGCCGCGCATCGTCGGCCGTGACGAGCGCCTGCGCCGTGTGGAAGCCGCGCGGGAGCGCTCGGTGCGCGAATGGGGTTTCTGCAGCCGTGACCGCAACGGCCCGTGGATCAACTACATCGATTTCCCGCTGGTCTGCGAGGACCCGGTATTCGACGGCCGCTTCTTCTATAGCGAGTGGCTGGTGGTTCACGACGGCCGCATCATCATCAACCCCGGCCCCGCCAGCGTGGACCTCGCTGCCGGTACCGTGGGCTACGACTTCGGCTGCACCCGCACCTACGCCTGGGACGGCTGCTCGCCGAAGGTGCCGTTTTTCTGGGTCGCCACACTCGGTACGCCGGACTGGTGGGAACACCTGGAAAGCGTGCAGTGCCTGCGCCATGGCCAGCAGAAGGAGCGCGTGATGTTCTGGCCAGTGGCACACCACGCCAGCCTGGTGCATGACGCGCTGTACCAGTTCCTCAACGTTGCCCCGGTGACCAAGGCCGAGGCGGACGAGCTGTTCCACCGCATGCTGTTGCGCGCCGGCATGCCGCGCCTGGTGGCCTGGGTCTACCGCTTCGCGGTGGTCCATGGCGGCGCGCGCGACATGCGCCGCCAGCGCAACCCCAATACCTCGCTGCGCTGCCTGACCCCACTGCCCGGCCTCGAAGTCCATCGGGAACCACTAGCGCCGCACAAGGCTCGAAGCGCAGCGCTGCAAGAGTGACGGCCGATGCAGTAAAGTAGGCGGCCCGACAGCCCCACCCTTCGTCTAGGAAATCCACGCGATGGAACATCGTGAGTCGCTCCTTGCACTGCGCCAGTATCTCTCCAGCCAGATCCTCGGCCAGGAAAAGCTCATCGAGCGGCTGCTCATCGCCCTGATCGCCGACGGCCACCTGCTGGTGGAAGGCGCACCGGGCCTGGCCAAGACCAAGGCGATCAAGGACCTGGCCGAGGGCCTGGAGGCCGAGTTCCACCGTATCCAGTTCACCCCCGACCTGCTCCCGGCGGATATCACCGGCACCGAGATCTATCGCCCGGAGAACGGCAGCTTCGTGTTCCAGCAGGGGCCGATCTTCCACCACCTGGTGCTGGCCGACGAAATCAACCGCGCGCCGGCCAAGGTGCAGTCCGCCCTGCTCGAAGCCATGGCCGAGCGCCAGGTCAGCGTGGGCCGCAGCACCTATGACCTGCCGCCGCTGTTCCTGGTGATGGCGACGCAGAACCCCATCGAGCAGGAAGGCACCTACCCGCTGCCCGAGGCCCAGCTCGACCGCTTCCTCATGCACGTGAAGATCGGCTACCCGGAAGCCTCCGTGGAGCGCCGCATCCTCCAGCAGGCCCGAGGCGAAGCGCTGCATGGCGAGACGAAGCCGGAGCGCCGGGTTACCCAGGAAGCCATCTTCGCCGCCCGCCACGAAATCCTTGGCCTGTACATGGCCGACGCCGTGGAGGAATACCTGGTGCAGCTGATCATGGCCACGCGCACCCCGGCCAAGTACGACGCCGAGCTCGCCGAGTGGCTGTCCTACGGTGCCAGCCCGCGCGGCTCCATCGCCCTGGACCGCTGTGCACGCGCCCATGCCTGGCTGGCCGGACGCGACTTCGTCAGCCCCGAGGACATCCAGGCGATGCTCTTCGACGTGCTGCGCCATCGCCTGATCCTCACCTTCGAGGCGGAAGCCGCCGGGATCGACCAGGACCGTGTGGTCCAGCGCATCCTCGACGTGGTCGCCGTCGCCTGACATGCACAACGTCCTGGCGCCCGGCGTGGCCGTCTCGCTCGGCGAGCTGATCGAGATCCGTCACCGCCTGCGCGAAGTCCAGCTGTTCTCGACGCCCTCGCGGCGCAGCCCGTTGATCGGCCTGCACCACTCGCGCCTGCGCGGCCGCGGCGTGGACTTCGACCAGGTGCGCGTCTACCAGGCCGGCGACGACGTGCGCACCATCGACTGGCGCGTCACCGCGCGCACCCAGGAGCCGCACACCAAGCTCTTCCATGAGGAACGCGAGCGTCCGGTGTTCGTGCTGGTCGAGCAGAGCGCCCGGCTGTTCTTCGGCTCCGGCCTGTGCTTCAAGTCCGTACTCGCCGCCCGCGCCGCCGCCTTCGTCGGCTGGGCCGCGCTGGCGCACAATGACCGCATTGGCGGGCTGGTGTTCACCGACAGCGAATGCCACGAGATCAAGCCACGGCGCAGCAAGCAGAGCCTGCTGCAGTTGTTCAACCTGATCGTGCGCGCCAACAACGCCCTGCTCGCCGGTTCCAACCTCAGCCACAGCGGCGACGGCTTCGGCATGGCCCTGCGCCGCGCCCGCGAGGTGCTGCGCCCCGGCAGCCTGATCATGGTGATGTGCGACGAGCGCGCGCTCAGTGACGTCGCCGAGCAACAGCTGTCCCTGCTGGCGCGCCACACCGACCTGGTGATGTTGCCGGTGTCCGACCCGCTCGATCATGCACTGCCCGCCGCCGGCCTGTTGAGGTTCGCCGAGGGTCAGGCGCAGCTGGAACTGGACACTCACATCGACGAGCAACGCCTGGCCTACCGCGCCCTTGGCGAAGCGCGCCGCGAACGCTGGCAGCGCCTCGCCCTGCGCCTTGGCGTGCCGCTGCTGCCGCTGACCACCCAGGAAGAACTGGTGGAACAACTGCGCAACCTGCTGGAACAGCACCAGCCGGGCTACGCGAAATGAATCCCCTCGACCAGCTGCAACCGCTGATCGAACCCGCTGCGGTGCCCTGGTGGCCGCCGGCGCCGGGCTGGTGGGTGCTCGCCGCGCTGGTGCCGCTGCTGCTCTGGGGGCTCTGGCGCAACCGCCAGCGCTGGCTGCCCAGGCGCAAGGCCAAGGTGGTTGCCGAGGTGGCACTGGACCCGCTGCGCGAAGCCGCGCTGGAGGAACTCAAGCGCCTGCCACGCCCTTACGACCGCGCGCCGGCCGGCCCCTGGCTGCAATCGCTCAATGGCCTGCTCAAGCGCCTGTCGCGCGCCCGCTGGCCGGAGAGCCACAGCCATACCCTGAGCGGCCGCGCCTGGCTGGCCTTCCTCGATACGCGCTGCCCGGCCGCCGGCCTGACCCGCTGGATGATCCTGGTGGAAGGCGGCTACCGCGCCGAGTGCAAGCTGGACGACAAGGCCATCGACGGCCTCGCTGCATCGGTGGAAACCTGGGTGCGCAAGCATGTTTGAGTTCGCCTGGCCCTGGATCTTCCTGCTCGTCCCGCTGCCCTGGGTGATGCGCTTCATCCTGCCGCCGGCCGACAACGGCGAGGCGGCGATCAAGGTCAGCTTCCTCAAGGAACTCGAAGGCCTCGCCGGCCGCCGAGCCCGCGCACGCCTGCCGGCGTGGCGCCAGCAGGCGCCCTTCGCCCTGCTCTGGCTCTGCCTGCTGCTGGCCGCCGCGCGCCCGCAGTGGGTCGGCGAGCCGCTGCCGATCCCGGCCACCGGCCGCGACCTGCTGGTGGCGGTCGACGTCTCGGGCTCCATGGATTACGCCGACATGACCTGGGACGGCGCGCAAGTCAGCCGCCTCGACCTGGTGAAGAAACTCTTCGGCGACTTCATCGAGGGCCGCCGGGGCGATCGTGTCGGATTGATTCTGTTCGGTACCCGCGCCTACCTGCAGGCGCCCCTGACCTTCGACCGCCACACCGTGCGCATCTGGCTGGACGAGGCGCTGATCGGCATCGCCGGCAAGGACACCGCCCTGGGCGACGCCATCGGCCTGGCGGTCAAGCGCCTGCGCCAGCGCCCGGCCGAGAGCCGCGTGCTGGTACTGATCACCGACGGCGCGAACACCGCCGGCGAGATTTCCCCGCAGACCGCCGCCAAACTCGCTGCCGAGGAACAGGTGAAGGTCTACACCATCGGTATCGGCGCCGATCCCAAACAGGGTGGCGTCGCCGGGCTGTTCGGCCTCAATCCGGGGCTGGACCTGGACGAACCGACACTCAAGGCCATCGCCGAAAGCACCGGCGGCGAATACTTCCGTGCGCGCAACGGTGAAGAGCTGCAACGCATCTCCGACAGCCTCGACCAGCTCGAACCGGTGGAACAGAAGCCGACCCAGGCACGCCCGGCCATCGCGCTGTACCGCTGGCCGCTGCTGCTGGCCCTGCTGATCAGCGCGGCGCTGGTCGTCGGAACGTTGTGGCCGCCCGAGGACTGGCGCTGGCCGGCCTGGACGGCGCGCCTGCAGAAGGAGCGCCGGCCATGAGCCACGTCTGGCCGCACCTGCTGCACCCGCTCTGGCTGATCCTGCTGCTGCCGCTCGGCTGGTTGCTGTGGAAACTCTGGCACCGCGAACGCCGCGCCGGCCGCTGGCAATTGCTGCTGCCACCGGCCTTCCATCCGTGGCTGCTGTCCGGCGGCAGCGGCCGCCATGAGCGCCGCCCATGGATCTACCTCGGCATCGCCTGGCTGCTGGCCGTGCTCGCCCTGCTCGGCCCAAGCTGGGAGCAGGTGGAGCAACCGACCATGGAGCGCAGCGACCCTCTGGTGGTGGTGCTGGAACTCACCCCGCAGATGCTCGCCACCGACCTCAAGCCGACGCGCCTGGAGCAGGCCCGGCACAAGCTGCTCGACCTGCTGCAGAGCCGCAGCGACGCGCAGACCGCCATCGTCGTCTACGCCGGCAGCGCCCACACGCTGGTGCCGCTGTCCAATGACCTGGGCACCGCGCGCAACCTGCTGGACGCCCTGAAGCCGTCGATCATGCCCGAACCTGGCGAGCGCGCCGACCTTGCCGTGGCCCAGGCGCGCCGACTGCTGGACAACGGCGCCGAAGGCAACGGCCGAATCCTGCTGATCACCAGCGCGCTGGACGCCCGCGAACGCCAGGGCATCCGCCAGGCCCTCAAAGGCAAGGGCAAGGACCTGCTGCTGCTCGCCGTCGGCACCCCCGGCGGCGCGCCCATCGCCCAGGAAGACGGCACCTTCCTCAAGGACGACCAGGGCAACATTCTCGTGCCGCGGCTGGACGAAAACTCGCTGCGTGCCTTCGCCACCGACATGGGCGGACGCTTCCAGCGCCTGCGCGCCAGCAGCAGCGACCTGCGCTCCCTCGGCCTGCTGGACAGCACCCAGGGCCTGCAGGTGAGCGAGGAAGATGCCCTGCTGCGCCTGCAACGCTGGGCCGACCAGGGCTACTGGCTGCTGTTGCCGCTACTGCTGCTCGCCGCCTGCGCCGGCCGACGCGGCTGGCTGTTCAGCCTGCCGCTGTTGCTGCCGCTGCTGTGGGCGCCGCCGCAGGATGCCAACGCCTTCGAGTTCAACGACCTCTGGCTGCGGCCCGACCAGCAGGGCCAGCGCCTGCTCGACGCGGGGCACCCCGCCGAAGCCGCCGAGCGCTTCGACGACTTCCGCTGGAAAGGCCTGGCGCTGTACCGCGCCGGCGACTATGTCGACGCCGCCCAGGCCTTCGCCCAGGGCGATGAGGCCGCAGACCACTACAACCGCGGCAACGCCCTGGCGAAACAGAACGAGCTGGAGGCGGCCATCGACGCCTATGACCAGGCGCTGGAGCGCGAGCCCGAGCTGGAGTCGGCCAAGCGCAACAAGGCGCTGCTCGAAGACCTGCTGCGCCAGCGCAAGGACAACCCCGCGGGCGATGGCACCGACCAGCCGCCGCAGCAGAACCAGGACCCCGCCCAGAGCAGCGATCCCCAGGCCGCCAAGCCGCAGGACCAGCAGCAAGAGGAAGAACATTCCAGCGAACGCGACTCGCAGCCGGCACCGGCAGCGAAGAACCCTTCGCAGGAAGCCGACCGCCCCTCCGCCAGCCACAGCGACAAGCCCGGCGAGGACGCCCGCGAAGAACAGGAAACCAACCCGGAAGATGCCGGTCCACTAGGTGACGAGCGCCGTCAGGCCCTGGAACAGTGGCTGCGGCAGATTCCCGACGATCCGTCCGAGCTGTTGCGCCGCAAGTTCTGGTACCAGCAACAGCAGCAGCGCCAGGAACCCAACCCATGAAAAGGCTGATCTGCCTGACCCTGCTCTGCCTCGTCGCCTTCCGCGCCGAGGCCAGCCTCACCGCCAGCGTCGACCGTGCCCGCCTGAACCAGGGCGAGAGCGTCGAGCTGACGCTGGAATCCGACGACCCCACGCTGTTCGGCAAGCCCGACCTGAAGCCGCTGGACGAGCAGTTCGTGGTGCTCGGCACCCGTCAGGTCAACCGCCTGACCACGCTCAACGGCAAGTCCCAGGCCACCACGCGCTGGATCATCACCCTGCAGCCGCGCAACGAAGGCAAGGTGGAAATCCCGCCGATCCACCTGGGCGGCAATGCCAGCGAACCGATCAGCCTCGACGTGCTCAAGGCCGAGGACAGCGCCGAGGGCCAGAAGCTCGCCCCGGTGTTCATCGACGCCAGCGTCGACCGCGAGGAAAGCTGGGTGCAGGCCCAGGTGATCCTCACCCTGCGCATCTATCACTCGGTGTCGTTGTACGACGACAGCAGCCTCAGCCCGCTGCGCATGAACGACGCCCGCGTCGAGCAACTGGGTGAGGCGCGCACCTACGAGAAGGACATCAACGGCGTTCGCCACGGCGTGATCGAAGTGCGCTACGCGATCTTCCCGCAGAACAGCGGCACCCTGGAAATCCCCGGCCAGACCTTCAACGCAACCCAGGTCGCGCAGCGCCGCAACGAGGACAACAATCCCTTCGGCCCGCCAACGGGCAAACAGATTCGAGTGGTCTCGCCGAGCATCCCGCTGCAGGTCGATCCCAAGCCCGCCGATTACCCGAAAGACGCACCGTGGCTGCCTGCCCGCTCGCTCAGCCTGACCGAGACCTGGAGCCCGCAGCCGGAAGAGGCCAAGGCCGGCGAGTCGCTGACCCGCAACATCATGCTGCGCGTGGAAGGCCTCTCCAGCGCCCAGCTGCCGCCGTTGCCCATCAGCCTGCCCAAGGGCCTGCGCCATTATCCGGACCAGCCGCAGCTGGCCAACGAGGCCAGCGACCAGGGCATGATCGGCAGTCGCGAAGAGCGTGAAGCACTGATCGCCGACAAGGCCGGCCCGGTGGAGCTGCCGCCGGTGGAAATCGTCTGGTGGAACACCCGGGAGCGCCGCGTCGAGCGCACCAGCCTGCCGGCGCGCACGCTGCAGGTCGCTGCCAACGCACAACTCGAAGAGCACGCCGAGCCCCCCGCCGCGCCCAGCGAAGCGCCGGTCAGCGACACGCTGCTGTGGCCCTGGCAGCTCGCCTGCGCACTGCTCAGCCTGACCACCCTGCTCGGCTTCGGCCTGTGGTGGCGCGCCCGTAGCCAGCCGGCGGTGATCCGTGTGGCGCAGGCTGGCCCCAGTACCCGCACGCTGCTCGACGAGCTGCGCCGCGCCTGCCAGGCCAACGATTCCCACGCCACCCGCCAGGCGCTGGACGCCTGGGCCCGCCAGCAGCCGGAAACCCTGGCCGACATGGCGGCGCGCTTCGTGCCACTGTCCGATGCGCTGGACGGTCTGAACGGCGCGCTCTATAGCGACAGCGAAGGCGGTCGCAACTGGCAGGGTGAAGACCTCTGGCGCGCCATCCGCACCCTCCCTGGCGCCGATCCGGACGCGCCACCAGCGCCGGAAGCCAGCAGCCTGCCGCCGCTCTATCCACGCTGACAGCTATGCTGGAGGCATCCCCGCCAGAGGTGCCTCCATGCCCGCCCACCGGCTGATTCCAGCACTGGCCGCCGGCCTGCTGCTGATCTGCGACCTGCTCCAGGCAGCCCCGCTGAGCGCTGCCGAGGTTCTGCCACCGACCCAGCCACTGCAGGGCCCCGGCGGCTCGAACTATGCCCACGCCGACGTGCGCCAGTGGCACTTCACCACCGACGGCAACGAGTACTGGGTGTTCACCCCGGACCGTCCTGCCCCGTCCACGGCCCCCGTCGTGGTCTTCACCCACGGCTGGAGCGTCATGCAGCCCGACCTCTACCGCGCCTGGATCGAGCACATCGTCCGGCGCGGTGCCATCCTCATCTACCCGCGCTACCAGGCCACGCTGAAGACGCCGGCGGCGGAATTCCTGCCCAACGCCGCCGATTCCGTGCGCCGCGCCCTCGCCGATCTGCAGGCGGGCAAACTGGGGGTGAAGCCGGAGCTGGAGCACGTCGCCTATGTCGGCCATTCGGCGGGCGGCCTGATCGCCAGCGGGCTGGCAGCCTCCTGGCAACGCCTCGGCGTGCCACAACCGCGCGCGCTGATGGCGGTTGAGCCGGGCAAGAGCAGCGGCCCGCGCTGGCGGCAGGTGCCGCTGGAGCCACTGGCAAACATTCCCGCCGGCACCTTGCTGCTGGCTGTTTGTGGTGATGAGGACGATCGCGTCGCCTGCGATGACGCGCGACGCGTCTACGCGGAGAGCACCCAGGTCGCACCGCGCGACAAGGACCTGCTCCTGCTGCGCAGCGACCGCCACGGCAGCCCGCCGCTGCTGGCCAATCACGCAGCGCCGACCGCGCCGCGTTTCGATCCGCGCTACCCGCCCAGCGACTCTTCCAGCTGGCTGCTCAACCGCGTGCAGGAACGCGTGAAGCAACGGCTAAAACAGGGCCAGCCGTCGGCACACAACGCGCTGGCCACCGATGCGATGGACTGGTTCGGACCGTGGAAGTTGTTCGATGCGCTGTGCGATGCGGCCTTCTACGGCCAGGACCGCGACTACGCGTTGGGCGGCGGGCCGGCGCAGCTGTCCATGGGGCGCTGGAGCGATGGAACTCCGGTCAAGGCGATCCAGCGGTTGTCCCAATCCCGCCCCTGATGGTTCGGGCGCAGGGCGGGTTCGCGAGCAAGCTCGCTCTTACGAAGAGCCACGCCGCTCTGGCTCTGATGAGACTTCCAGAGAAACATCCGCACGCGCCGAATGCCCCGTTCAACGAGGGTATTTTTCGCCTAAGCGAAAAACCGGTTGTCCGGGGCAAGACCTTTGCCTTCTTTGGGTGGGGCGGCCATCCGTCGTTTGCCAAAGAAGGTCGCCCGAGGGGGCGAAACACGGAGTCCACGCGCATGCTGAAGCGGCGCCGAAATACCCAAGCCGAAGCAGCAAACCTGCAACACCAGAAAAACGTCGGCCCTGCCGACGGATCGCGGGCATGGCCCGCTCCTACAGGGCCCAGTCGACTCAGTTGGCGCTGCTCTCCATCACCGCGCCCTTGAACACATCGTCCAGCGGCACCTGGTAGCCGATGGCAAGGCGGTTGGTCTCGTTGGCCATGGCCACCACCGCCATCAGCTCGCCGAGCATGGCGTCGTCCATCCCGGCCTTGCGCGCCGCGGCGCCGTGGGAGCCGATGCAGTAATTGCAGTTGTTGGTGACGCTGACGGCGACGTAGATCAGCTCCTTAACCAGCGGATCGAGCTGCCCCGGCCCCATGACTTCCTTGAGACTTTCCCAGGTGCGCTTGAGCGTCTGCGGATGGTTGGCGAGGGCCTTCCAGAAGTTATTCACCCAGTCGATCTTGCGGGTCGCCATGATGTCGTCGTAGACGGCACGGACTTCAGGACTGGCTTCGGCGTACTCGATGAGCTGGAAGGACATGGGGTCTCCTAACGGAAAGGAATAAGAAAAGCAGAATTCAGAATTGGATGGCGGATCAGACGATGGAGAAAGATAAGGCGCTTTCTTCCATCCCTGTCAAGGAATCAGACCCATGCAACGCCTCCCCGCCCTGCTCTTCACCGCCGCCCTGCTGCCCGCCGCGAGCCAGGCCGCCCAGCCCGGCCTGTGGGACACCTACGCCAGCCTCAAGCAGCACACTTTCGTCGACCTGACCCACTCGTTCGACAGCAACACGCCGCACTGGAAAGGCTTCGAACCCATGGGCCGCAAGACGCTCTACACCGTGGACAAGGATGGCTTCCAGGTGGAGCTGTACAGCCACGTCGGACAGTGGGGCACCCACGTCGACCCGCCGGTGCACTTCCACAAGGGCCTGCGCAGCGTCGACCAGCTCGATGTGAAGGAGCAGTTCCTGCCGCTGGTGGTGTTCGACATCCATGAACAGGTGGCGAAGAACCCCGACTACGTACTCACCCTCGCCGATGTGAAGGCCTGGGAGGCCAGGCATGGTGCGGTACCGGAAGGCTCCTTCGCGGCGTTGCGCACCGACTGGTCCCAGCGCTGGCCAGACCAGGCGAAGATGCAGAACCAGGACGCCAACGGCGTGGCGCACTATCCGGGCTGGAGCAAGGAGGCGCTGGTGTACCTCTACGAGACGCGCAAGATCACTGCATCGGGCCACGAGACCACCGACACCGATCCGGGCATCGCCACCAGCAAGGACGACTATTCGCTGGAGTCCTACATCCTGGGCACCGACCACTACCAGATCGAACTGCTCGCCAACCTCGACAAGGTGCCCGAAGCCGGCGCGCTGGCGGTGGTGAGTTTCCCGAAGATTGCCCAGGGTACGGGCTTCCCGGCGCGGGTGTTTGCGATTCTGCCGTGAAGGCGGCCCCCTTACGAAGAATATAAAAAAACGCGGCCCGAGGGCCGCGTTCTTTATTGCTCGAGCGTCGATCAGTGAACCAGGATCGAAGCCTTCTTCTGACGCACCTTCTCCGGGTTGATCAGGAAGCGCGCCAGCGCCGGCAGCAGCCACAGGGCGCCGAACATGTTCCAGAGGAGCATGAAGGTCAACATCAGGCCCATGTCGGCCTGGAACTTGATCGCCGAGAAGATCCAGGTGGCGACGCCGATGGCCAGGCACAGGCCGGTGAACAGTACCGCTTTGCCCGTGGACTTCAGGGTCTCGTAGTAGGCTTCCTGCAGGGACAGGCCCTGGCGCAGGAAGGACTCCAGGCGGGTGTAGATGTAGATGCCGTAGTCCACGCCGATACCCACGCCCAGCGCGATCACCGGCAGGGTCGCCACCTTCACGCCGATGCCCAGGGTCGCCATCAGCGCGTTGCCCAGTACCGAGGTGAGGATCAGCGGCAGCACGATGCACAGGGTCGCGGCGAAGGAGCGGAAGGTGATCAGGCACATCAGCGCAACGCAGATGTACACCAGGATCAGGATGGTCAGTTCCGAGTGCTTGATCACGTCGTTGGTGGCGGCCTCGATACCGGCGTTACCGGCGGCGAGCTTGAACTTCAGGTCGTCCTTCTCGTTGGCCTTGGCGAAGTCCTGAACGACGGCCACGGCGCGGTCGAGGGTCTCGGCCTTGTGGTCGTTGAGGAACACCAGCAGGGGCGCCAGCGAGCAGTTGCTGTTGAACAGGCCTTCGGCGCGGCTGATGGAGTTGTTCAGCACGTCCTGGTTGCGCGACAGCGACTCCCACTTCAGGTTGCCTTCGTTCATGCCCTTGATCATCTGCTTGGAGACGGTGACCAGGGAGATGGCCGACTGCACGCCCTGGGTGTTCTCCAGGCGCCAGGACAGCTCGTCGATGGCGGACAGGGTCTTGTGGGTGGAGCAGCCTTCGGCCTCGGACGCCACCATCACCACCAGCACGTCGGAGCTGGTCGAGTAGTTGCGGATGATGAAGTCGTTGTCCAGGTTGTAGCGCGAATCCGGACGCAGTTCCGGCGCGCCCTGGTCGAGGTCGCCGATCTTCAGGTGATGGCCCTGCCACATGCCGCCGGCGAACATCGCCAGGGCAATGACCACGGAAATCGGCGCCACCGACGGGCTGGCGAAGTTGGACAGCGCACGCCAGAAGGGATGGTCGCGCACGGCGTCTTCCTTGCTGCGCTGTACCGCCTTCTTGCTGATGCCGATGTAGGAAATGGCAACCGGCAGCAGGATCAGGTTGGTGAACACGATCACCGCCACGCCGATGGACGCGCCGATGGCCAGTTCGCGGATCACGCCGATGTCGATCACCAGCAGGGTGATGAAGCCGACGGCGTCCGCGAGGATCGCGATCATGCCCGGCAGGAACAGCTGGCGGAAGGTGCGGCGGGCGGCCAGCAGCGGGGTTTCCGCGTCACTGGACTGCAGGGCGATACCGTTGATCTTCTGCACGCCATGGGAAATACCGATGGCGAAGATCAGGAACGGCACCAGCATCGAGTACGGATCCAGCCCGAAGCCGATGATGTGCAGCAGGCCCAGCTGCCAGATCACCGCCACCAGGGTGGTGGACAGCACGGCGATGGTGGAGCGCACGCACTTGGTGAACCACAGCAGCAGCACCAGGGTGATGACGAAGCAGATGCCGAAGAAGCCGACCACCATCAGCAGGCCGTCGATCAGGTCACCGACCTTCTTGGCGAAGCCGGTGATGTGGATCTTCACGTTGGGGTTCTGCAGCTGGTACTTGTCGCGGATCTTCTCTTCCAGCTCATGGGAGAACTGGCGGTAGTCCAGCTTCATCAGCTTGCCCTGGTCCTTCGGGTCCGGGTAGACCTCCAGCAGCGGCACGTCGACGATGCTCGACTTGAAGTTGTTGGCCACCAGGCGGCCGATCTGGCCGGACTTGAGCACGTTGTTGCGCAGCAGGTCCAGGGCCTTGGCGGAACCGTCGTAGGTCTGCGGGATCACCTCGCCACCGGCGAAGCCTTCCTCGGTCACTTCGGTCCAGCGCACGCTCGGGCTCCACAGAGACTTCATGCCGGAGCGGTCGACGCCGGGGATGTAGAAGACCTCGTCATGGATCTGCCGCAGCGTCTCCATGTATTCCTTGGTGAAGATGTCGCCATTCACCGCTTCCACCGAGATGCGCACGGTGTTGCCGAGGTTGGCCAGGTCGTTGCGGTGCTCCAGCATGTTCTGGATGAACGGGTGCTGCAGCGGGATCATCTTCTCGAAGCTGGTGGACGGACGCACTTGCGTGGCCGACCAGGCGAGGAAGACGGTCACCAGCAGGCACGCGATGATCACGAACGGCCGGTGGGTGAAGATGATGCGTTCCAGGAAAGTCGCCTTGTCCTGTTGATGCTTGTTCAGAGCGTTCATTGCGGCTCCCCGGCTTATTGTTGTTCTGTCAGCTCGGCGCCGGTCGCCGAAGCCAGGTGGATACCGCCCTGGCCGACCAGGACCAGGTTGCCATTGCCGGCCGCGCTCACGCCCGCGAGGGACAGGCGATCCGGACGGTTGACGACACTGAAGCTCACGCCGTCGTCCTTGCTCTCCAGCACGCTGCCGCCATGGCCGACGACGACGATGGTGCCGTCATCCAGCAGGCTGCCTTCGGAGAGGCCGAACTCCAGCTCGCCGCCGTTGGCGGTGGGCAGGCTGACCTGCTGCCAGGTGCTGCCGAAATCGGTGGAGCGGAACAGGTGGCCGCGCAGACCGTAGGCCAGGACGGTGCCGGCCTGGGTGGTGCCGGTGGCGCCGAACAGCGAGCCTTCGTACGGGCCCTGGAGTTTTTCCCAGGTCTCGCCCCAGTCCTTGGAGCGGAACATGCTGCCCGCCTCGCCGACCACGAACAGGCCGGAATCCTTCACCGCCGTGATGGCGTTGAGGTGGAACTGGTCTTCGTTGTCCAGGCGGTCGCTGACGTCTTCCCAGTGCTGGCCACCGTCGGTGGTTTCCAGCAGCGCGCCATAGGCGCCCACGGCCATGCCGTGGTTCTCGTCCTGGAACCAGATGTCCAGCAGCGGCGCTTCGCGCTTGAGGTCCTCGAACTGGCGCACCCAGGTGGTGCCGCCATCGGTGGTGGCCAGGACCTGGGCGTCATGGCCGACGGCCCAGCCCTTCTTGTCGCTGATGAAGAACACCGAGGTCAGCAGCTGGCGGGTCGGCACGGTGGCCTGGGTCCAGCTCTTGCCTGCGTCGTCGGAATAGAGGATGTGCCCGTGATCACCCACCGCGATCAGCCGCTTGCCGGCATGGGCAATGCTCAGCAGCAGGCTGCTGGAGGCCTTGGCGGAAACGATCGAGTTGGAATCACTGGCGGCGTCCGTTGCGGCAACGGCATGCAGCGGAGCCAGGGACATCATCAGGAAGGAAAACGCGCCGAGCAGGGAAACCGTCTTGCGCGACATCGGGAAGGAGCTTCGCACTCCCGATACGGGCTGCTCGCTCGAAGTGCGCCACAGGGGCTCACGCATATGCCTTTACCTCTTTTTCTTATGCAGGCGGTATGTAGTTTGGAGCTATATAGCCAGCCTTTTCCGAGGCTGACAATTAACGGCACGTTATCTTTTGTTAAGCCCTGGCCGCCTCACTCGAAAGGATGACTGCATTTTGCCATCTCAGCCGAAAGGCGCGCAGCTGGGGGCTTCCAGCGGGTTGAGCGGTAACACTTTTCGTCTCCGCCCTACAGGGTCTGGCGACTTTTCAACCACAAATGAAAAAGCCCACCGAAGGGCGGGCTCTTTCAGGCATGACACGAACTCAGCGGGTGCCGCGGCGACGCAGTGCGGACGGGCTGAAGTAGGAGTCGTCCGGTACGGCCTGGCCGAAGTCGATGGTGCTCGGCTCTTCGTTGTCCAGGTTCTGTACGTGGTAGCGACGGGCCTGCAGGTCGTGGAAGGTATCCAGAGCGGTCCAGGTGGTGGGCAGCTCGTAGTAGTTCTTCAGGTAGGCCAGCGAAACACGCCACAGCTCGCCGCGACCGTCGTACTGATCGACTTCGGCGGCGCCCCAGCTGTCTTCGTCCAGGAACAGCACGCGCTTGGAGTAGATGTGGCGCGAGCCCGGCTTCAGGGTGCCTTCGACGACCCACACGCGGTGCAGTTCGTAGCGGGTGTACTTCGGGTTCAGGTGGCTGGGGGTCAGCAGATCCTTGTACTTAACCTCAGGGCTGGAAACCTTGTAGTTGTTGTACGGGATGTACATTTCCTTCTTGCCGATCAGTTTCCACTCGTAGCGATCCGGCGAGCCGTTGAACATGTCGGTGTCGTCGGCGGTACGCAGGCCGTCAGCGGCAGCGATCGGGGTGTCGTAAGCCAGGTTCGGCGCACGGCGCACGCGGCGCTGGCCAGCGTTGTAGCCCCAGGCCTGACGCGGCTCCTTCACCTGATCCAGGGTCTCGTGGACCAGCGCGGCACCACCGGCCAGGCGAGCCGGGCTCTTGGTGAACGACAGGTAGTAGAACAGCAGGTTGTTCAGGTCAGCGAAGCTCTTGCCCTGGACGTAGTACTTGAACAGTGCTTCCTGCTGCGAGGTCACCAGCGAGTAGTCACCATTACGCTGCACGGCCACTTCGGACGCACGGCGCACGATGAAGGTACCGCGGTAACGAGCGATGTGGTTCCACACCGCCTCCACGCCGCTCTGCGGGATCGGGAACGGAATGCCGCCGAAGGCATCGACGAAGCCGTTGCCGCCCTCGGCCAGCTTGGCGCTGGTGGCGTTCTTCAGGGTGTTGTCATACACCCACTGCGGTGCCGAACCACTGCGGCGGCTCGGGTACACCGGCATCTGGAAGGTGTCCGGGTAGGTGGCGAACAGCGCCAGGGTGCCCGGCGTCAGGTTGGCCTTGTACTGGTCCAGGTTCGCCTTGGTGATGGTGTACAGCGGCTTGTCGGCGGCAAACGGGTCGATGTGGTGCTGGCCCGGCTTGTAGCCGGCCGGCGCCTGGGTGATGCCACCGGTCCAGGCCGGAATGGTGCCGGCGGCGTTGCCGGCCTTTTCCGCGCCCATCGGGGTCAGGGTCGACTGCAGCTTGGCCGCGTCCTGCGGGGAAACCGCTGCCAGGGCGCTGCCGGCCGACAGGGCCAGGGCCACTGCGGCGCCAACCAGGGTACGCATGTTGCGCATGTTGCTTCTCCGTGAGGTGTGCGCGGCGGGTACTTCTGAACCCCGCCGCGCGGCTTTCATAGGATCTGTTTTCGTTAGAACGAGTACTTGACGTTGAAGCCCACGTTGTCGCGGTCGCGTGCGGCGTTGTTCTGCCCGGCGCCGTAGAACTCGGTGTATTGCAGCTCGGCTTCCAGGGCGTTCAGGTAGGTCGCCTTGACGCCCAGGGTGTAGGCCTTGCGGCCTTCGATGAAGTTGCCGGTCTGGTAGGAGTTGCCTTCGAAGTCGTCCTTGTAGACGGCGTAGGGCGAGATGTTCACGCCGGCGAAGACGTCGTTCCAGGTACCCGACAGCAGCAGGGTGTAGCCGTAGGCGTTCTTGTTCACCTGATCGTCGCGGTCGTAGCCGGAGATGTAGGCGCCGTTGCTGCGGCCGGAGTAGTAGCGGGTGGTGCCGTCGTACGCGGTGTATTTCAGGTCGCTGCCGCGCAGGTGCTCGGAGGCCAGTTCCGCCACGCCCATCAGCGAGTCGAAGGACAGCGAGGGACCGAAGTTGTAGATGGTACCCAGCGAGGTGTTGAAGGCCTCGACGCGCTCGTAGTTGTGGATCTGGTCGCTCATCGAAACCTGGCCGCCACCGATATTCACGGTCTTGCCGCTGGCCAGACCCGGAGCCTGGACCAGCAGGTCGCCGAGCAGGTCGTTGGTGGTGGCGATGCCGATCGGCAGGTTCGGACGGTAGGCCAGCTCACCGAACACCGAGGCATCGCCCACGGTGGTGTTGAAGCTGAAGCCGTACATGCGGATGTTCTCGACGTACTCGCGACGGGCGTTGACCTGGTTGGCCACGTCCACGGAGGTCGCGCCGTTGACCAGGCTCAGCACCTGGCCGGCCAGGGCGTTGCCGCCTCCTGCCGCGCTTACCAGCTGGTCGTAGGAGCTGAAGCCGCCAATGCCGGCCAGCTGGTCGAGGTTCACGCCGGCGTAATCGCTGTTCAGGTCGGCGTAGATGGTCGGCTCTTTCGAGTGGTAGTTGACGAAGTAGAAGCCGAACTCGGTGGAGTTCAGCTCTTCGGCCACGTAGTGGAAGGCCACGCCGAACTGACCATCGTTCTTGGCGTTGATGTCCTTGCCGACGTTGGCGACCTTGAACACCCCATTGGAGTCCAGGTAGCTGGTGCCCTGCAGGCCGCCCACATGGGCTGCCGACAGCTGCGGGTAGAGTGTCTGGAACAGCGGGTTGGAGAGCGCACCCACGGTGGTGTAGGCGGTGTTGCCACCATCGGCGAACAGGTCGGTCTCGGAGAAGAAGGTGCCGACCGGGTCGATACGGGTTTCCTTCCAGTTCCACTGGTAGAAAGCGTCCATCGACAGGTTGTCGGTCAGGCCGATGTTGAAGCTCGCGGCCTCAACCGGCATCAGCACTTCCTTCAGCTCTGCGCCCGGCAGGCGGAACTTGGCGGCGTCCACCGGGTTGGTGGTGTTGACCCCACCACGGTAGAAGATGCCCTCGCCCCAGTTGAACACCTGGCGACCCAGGCGCGCGGTCAACGGGTGGTCGGCCACGTCCCAGTTGCCATAGACGTAGGCATCGAGGATCTCGGCGCGGTTGCCGGCGGCGTCACGGGTCTCGCTGGTGAAGCGGTCGCTGTTGGGGTAGGTCTGGCTCGGCTGCGCCGGGTGGTTGTTGTCGTAGTAGTCGTTGCGCTTGTCCATGATCTGGGTGTCATAGAAAGCCGAACCACGTACGAACAGGCCGTAGTTCTTGTAGGTCGCTTCCAGGTCGGAAGTGATCTTGTACACCTCGGAAACCAGGCCGGTGTCGAAGTTGCGGTTGCCGTCGTTGCCGTTGATGTCGTTATTGGTCTTGTCCTGACCCTGTACGCGCCACAGCGAGCCGTAGGAAACGGTGCTGTCCAGCGAGCCGGTCACCTCGTTGTCGAGGAAGCTGAACTCCACGGCGGTCGCCGGGGCGGACATCAGCAGAGGCAGGATGCCTGCCAGGGCGAAGCCCGCACGAGCAGGCGCATAACGCAAGACGGGCTTGCGAACTGGGATTTCCATTAGGACTCACTCCATGGACTGATCATTCTTTGGCGGTGCCGCCACTGCGGGCGGTTCACCGTTTTCAGCCGTTATTCCACGGCCTTGTTGTCGTCGATCTGAAGGAAACTCCCCCAAGGTGCTCGACATGCCTCCCGCCCCATCGGACGGGCAAAGGCTAAGCGGGGTCCGTCGGTGCAACCCCAGTGCCAACAGCACCGATGTATCCGATTCTGCTTACAAAAAATAAAGAATCTGCGCGCTACTTTTTGTGACTGGTCGTTCACTGATCAAATCAAGTGGCTGATTGCGCCATTTGACACCCCTGATGGCGCAATCGGCCCCTGAAGGCGCGACGCAGACACATCGGGGTTTTTCGCCCAATATCACAAAGCGATAAGAATGATATCGGTTAATTTCGATAGGTAACAAAAAGGTGTTACCAACAAAAGTTGGTAACACCTTTTCGAAAGTGCATTGCGCCCCTGGGACGGGGCGCGGCGGGTGTGTTACGCGAGGCTCTTGCTGACCACTTCGTATACATCGCTGGACAGCTCGCCGGACGCGAGGATGCGTTCCAGCTCGGCCTTCATCAGCGCCTGACGCGTCGGCGCGTACTTGCGCCAGCGGGTCAGCGGGGTCAGCAGGCGCGAGGCGATCTGCGGGTTGAGCGCGTTGAGGGTGATGATCTGGTCGGCCAGGAAGCGGTAGCCGGCGCCGTCTGCGCGGTGGAAGTTCACCGCGTTCTGGTTGGCGAAGGCGCCGATCAGCGCGCGGATCTTGTTCGGGTTCTTCAGGGTGAAGGCCGAATGCTTCATCAGTTCCTGTACACGCTCCAGCCCGCCCGGCAGGGTGCAGCCGGCCTGGACGCTGAACCACTGGTCCATCACCAGCGGGTCGTCCTTGAAGTAGTCGGCGAACATCGCCAGCCCCTCGGCCTTTTCACTCTCGAAGGACGAGTTGACCAGCACGGCCAGCGCGGTCAGGCGCTCGGTCATGTTGTCGCAATCCTTGTACTGCTCCTGGCAGGCGGCGAGCACCTCGGCCTTGCCGCTCTGCATGAGGTAGGAGAGAGCGATGTTCTGCAGGCTGCGGCGGGCGATATGCGAAGCCTCGGCGACGTAGGCGGTCTCGCGGGACTGCTTGCGGTTGGCCTGGTAGCGCTCCCACAACGGCTCGTGCAGCGCCGCACCGATCTGCTGGCGGGCGAACTCGCGGGCGGCGTGGATGGCCTCGACATCAGCCACTTCGCTGATCTCGGTGAGGTACGCCTCGCTGGGCAGCGAGAGCATCTCGGCGACCATGGCCTGGTCCAGGCCGGTATCCAGCAGCAAGGTTCGGAAGGCGGTGATCAGGCGATCATCCAGGACAAGCTTCTCGCCACGCTGGTGCTGGCCGATCAGCTCCTGCAGGACTTGTACGGACAGCTGCTGGCCGGCTTCCCAGCGGTTGAAGCCGTCCTCGTCGTACTGCATGAGGAACATCAGCTGGTCGCGGTTGTACGGGAAGCTCAGTTTCACCGGCGCGGAGAAACCACGCAGCAGCGACGGCAGCGGCTTCTCGGCGAGGCCGACGAAGGTGAACGATTGTTCGGCCTCGGTGACCTGCAGCACGCGATCGCTGCCATGGGCGTGCTCTTCACCCTGCAGGCGCAGCGACAGGGCGTTGCCCAGCTTGTCGATCAGGCCCATCTGCACCGGAATGACGAAGGGCTGCTTCTCGCTCTGCCCCGGCGTGGCCGGGCAGCTCTGGCGGAAGGTCAGGGTGTAGCTCTGCGCGGCGGCGTCGAAGCTCTCCTCCACCGCCAGACGCGGGGTGCCGGACTGGCTGTACCAGCGCTTGAACTGGGTCAGGTCGACTCCGTTGGCGTCTTCCATGGCCTTGACGAAGTCGTCGCAGGTCACGGCCTGGCCGTCATGGCGCTCGAAGTACAGGTCGGTGCCCTTGCGGAAGCCGTCGGCGCCCAGCAGGGTGTGGATCATGCGTACCACTTCCGAACCCTTCTCGTAGACGGTCAGGGTGTAGAAGTTGGAAATCTCGATGAAGGAATCCGGGCGCACCGGGTGCGCCATGGGACCGGCGTCCTCGGCAAACTGGTTGGTGCGCAGGAAGGCCACGTCCTCGACGCGCTTGACGGTGCGCGAGTTCATGTCGGCGGAGAACTCGCTGTCGCGGAACACGGTGAAGCCTTCCTTGAGCGACAGCTGGAACCAGTCGCGGCAGGTCACGCGGTTGCCCGACCAGTTGTGGAAGTACTCGTGGGCGACGACACCTTCGACGCGCTGGTGCGCGGCATCGGTGGCGGTCTCGGCCTTGGCCAGTACGCAACTGGAGTTGAAGATGTTGAGGCCCTTGTTCTCCATGGCGCCCATGTTGAAGTCGTTGACCGCGACGATCATGAAGATGTCCAGGTCGTACTCGCGGCCGTAGACCTTCTCGTCCCAGCGCATCGAGTTCTTCAGGCTGTCCATGGCGTGCTGGACCTTGTCGATGTTCTCCGGCTCGACATAGATGCGCAGGGTGACTTCGCGCTCGCTCATGGTGGTGAACTGGTCTTCCACGCACCAGAGGTCACCGGCGACCAGGGCGAACAGGTAGGCCGGCTTCTTGAACGGGTCCTGCCAGGTCGCCCAGTGGCGGCCGCCCTCTTCCGAGCCGCTGGCCACCGGGTTGCCGTTGGAGAGGAGCACCGGATACTGGTGCTGCTCGGCCGACAGCGTGGTGGTGAAGCTGCTCATCACGTCCGGGCGGTCGAGGTAATAGGTGATCTTGCGGAAGCCTTCAGCTTCGCACTGGGTGCAGAACATCTTGCCGGACTTGTACAGGCCTTCCAGCGCGGTGTTGCTTTCCGGGTGGATGCGCACGGTGCTGTCGACGGTGAAGGTCTTCGCCGTCGGCTGCAGGGTCAGGTGGTTCTCGTCCTGCTGGTACTGGCCGGCTTCGAGGGTCTGGTCGTCCACCGCCACCGACAGCAGCTCCAGCTGCTGGCCGTCGAGCACCAGCGGCGGCAAGCCGTCGCCGCGCTCCGGATTGCGGCGCATCACCAGCTGGGCGTGGACCAGGGTGTGGTCCTCGTACAGCTCGAAGGTCAGGTTGGTCTCGTCGATCAGGTACTCGGGCGCCTGATAATCCTTGAGGTAGATGACTTTCGGTTGCTCGGTACGCATGGCTTTTGGCCCCTTGGAAGGCGGCAGGCAGGATGGGCCGGCCGGAGGAATACTGACTCTAGCGATTGGGAACGGCGCGGGCGAGTCGGGAACGCATCTATCCCTAGATGCGTTCCTCGTGCCGAAAATTCAATGCAGGTTCGATCAGGCGCTGATGGCCAGTTGGTACGCGGTGAACTTGCGCACGTTGATCACGCCGGTATCGAAGATCAGGTACTGGCCCTTGATACCCTGCAGGGTACCCTCGACCACCGGCGTCTTGTCCAGATCGAAACTGGTGATCTTGGGCAGGTAGGCCTCCACCGGGTAGCTGATCTCGATGGGGTCCATGTCGATCACCGGCTGGATCGCCTGCAGGCCGAAGCGCTGCTGCAGCGCGACGATGCCCTCGGCGCAGGCATCGAAGATCTGCTCGCGGATGGCTACCAGGTCCAGCGGCTCGGCCTCGCCCTTGAGCAATGCGCGCCAGTTGGTGCGGTCGGTGACCTGGCTACGCAGCAGGTCCTCGACGAAGCCGGACTGCTGGCGAGTCGCCACGCGCATGATCGGCAGCGCCTGGCGCGCGCCCTGGTCGATCCAGCGGGTCGGCACCTGGGTGGCGCGGGTGATGCCCACCTTGGCTCCCGAGGAGTTGGCCAGGTAGACCACGTGATCGGTCATGCAGAAGCGCTCGCCCCACTCCGGCTCGCGGCAGGAGCCGTCCTCGAAGTGGCACTTCTCCGGGCTCATGATGCAGCTGTCGCATTGCGCCAGCTTGGTGAAGCACGGGTAGCAGTAGCCCTGGGCAAAGCTCTTCTTGGTCTTGCGCCCGCAGTGGCAGCAGTTGATCTCGCCCAGGTACTCCAGGCGCACGGTCTTGCCGATCAGCGGGTTCACCGGGACCTGCGCATCGCCCAAGCGAAAGGCGTACTGCACGGGGCTTTCCAGGCGCGCCGACATCTTGTCCAGGGCGCCGCGTCCAATCTCTTGCATCAAAACCCTGCCATCAGTGCAGCGAATTGGAGGAGAAGAGGATGTTCGGGATCGGCTCGGCGTGGGATTCGCAGGCCTGCGGGCCCATGTAGCCGGTGCGCTGGTCCTCGGGCAGGTTGTCCATCTCCCAGGCGATCATGGCCTGCAGCGACAGCTCCTTCTGCTCCTGGGACAGCTTGCGGCCGTCGGGCCATTTGCCGATTTCCACGGCCAGCTTGAGGCTCTCGTAGATTTCGGGGGTGATGTTCTCGATCATTTCGGCGAAGGACGACATGGGCCGGCTCCTGCAGGGGAAAAACGAAGCCGGCATTCTACCGGGCGAAAGCGCTGTGCGCACGAACGCCGGTCAATCGGTTGCGCGGCTCCCGTTCATCCAGGGGCGCTTTCGCAGGATGGCGTGGAGCGAAGCGATACCCATCGATCCCAGCACCGACAGCATGGGTATCGCCTAGGCTCCACCCATCCTGCGAAGTCGCCAGCCGGCAAGGATCGGCCGATGATGAGACGCCGCAATGCGGCTCAGCGCGCCGCGCGCCGAGCCAACAGCCCGCCGACCAGACCACTCAGGCAACCGGCCACCAGCCCGCCGACGTGGGCGCCGTTGGCGATGGAGCCGAAGCCGAGCAAATCGATCACACCCGACAGGCACACCAGCAGCCAGATCAGCATCATCGCCACCACGCCCCTGGGCAGGTGGTAGGCCGGCGTCGGCGCCATGCGCTGAAAGATCCAGCAGTGGCCGAGCAGGCCGTAAAGCACGCCGGACAGCCCGCCGAACAGGCTCGGCCCGCTGAAGCCGTACTGCACCAGGTTCGACACCAGGCCGAAGCCCAGGCTCAGCCCCAGCAGCATCCAGGCGCCCTGGCGATACTCGATGCGCCGGCCCAGCTCCCAGTACCACATGGCGTTCATCGCCAGGTGCAGCCAGCCGAAGTGGATCAGCATGGGCGTGAACAGGCGCCACCACTGCCCCTGCGCCAGCGAGTCGGACAGCGGATAGAACAGCGCACGATCCTCGCCGACCATCTGGAAATTCTGGAAAGTGAACCAACGCAACGTCTCGGGGGAGGTGCCCAGCAGAGTGATGGCCGCCACCACGAAGGTCACCAGCAGCACCGCCGCCGTCATGCGGCTCATCTTCAGTTGCTGGACGAAACCCGGGCCGCGGCGCAGGGTCTCGGCCTGCACGGCGAATTGCGGGTCGCCCTGCGGATAACGCTCGTAGAGCGTGCGGACCTGCTCAGCCAGTTGCGCGTTGGGCACCCAGAGCACCTGCTCGCCGGATTCCTCGCTGACCCGGAACGGCACGTTCAGGCGCTGCAGCAGGGTGACGAACTGCCCCAGGTCGACCGCCGCAGGCAGTCGCATTGCTTCAATCGCGCTCACTCATCGCCCTCCGGACGCTTTACATCCACCCAAACGAACTTGTTGCGGTCCAGCCGCGTTTCCTCGTCCAGCCGGTAAGCCGCGAGCTTGCCGTACATCACTGCGCTGTAGTCCAGGCAGGCGAGGTTCGGGCGGATCGGCGCCGGGGTGCCGCGCCGCCAGTAGTGGCCGACGAACAGCAGCGGCTCGTCGGGGCCGTAGGTGAGCAGGCGGGACTTCTGCTCCTCGCTCAGGCGCTCGCTGGCCACTTCGTCAGGCAGCGCGTCGGGCTGGAACACGATGTCGCCGTAGGTTTCCGGCGCGCGGTCTTCTTCCCAGAACTTGGTGCGGAAGAAGGCGCGGGTGAAACCGTCGCTGCCGGTCAGCGTCAGGCCGTTGGGCAGGCGCATGTCGGTGCCGCGCAGCAGGCGGTCGCAGGCCTGCTGGGCAAAGCTGCCCGGCTCGGCAGTGGCCATGAGGAAGGCTTCGTCGATGCGCCCGTCAGGAAACTGCTGGCGCAGCGTGTCGATCACGTCGTGGTCCCAGCAGGCGTGGACCATGCGGAAACGCCCGGAATCGAGGAACAGCGGCATCTCCTGGAACCAGCCGAGGAAGTCGCGCCAGTCCGCCGGGTGACCTTCGAACTGCTCCAGCGTCTCGCGGATCAGCCGGGCATGGCGAGGCGTGTGCTCGCGCACGTACTGGCGGCCACTGCCCGGCGCGGCGGGCGTGGACCAGCCGAGCGCGTTGAATTCATGGTTGCCCATGATGCACAGCGCCTCGCCGGCGGCGACCATGTCGTGCACTCGGTGCAGCGCCTCACGGATGCGCGGGCCACGGTCGATGAGGTCGCCCAGGAACAGCGCCTGTCGCCGCGCATGTCGCCACACGCCACCCTGCGAGCGATAGCCGAGGCGCTCCAGCAGATGGTCGAGGGTGTGCGCGCAGCCGTGGATATCGCCGATCAGGTCATAGCCACGTGCGGGGTCGAGTTCCATCACTCGCTGCTCCCGAGGCGGCTGCCCCAACCCAGCTTGGTCCGGCAGACCTCGTAGTAGTTGTGGTCGATGGGATGGATCAGGCGCAGCTTCTGCGGCTTCTTGCTCACCGTGACGGTGTCGCCCGGCGCGCAGGTGAAGTGGTTCTGGCCGTCGCAGGACACCTGCGGGTAGATCTGCATGTTCGGTGAGACGACGATCTTCAGCTCGCTGTTGCCGTCGACCACGATGGGGCGGCTGGACAGCATGTGCGGGTACATCGGCACGACCACGATGGCATCCAGCTTGGGATGCATGATCGGCCCGCCAGCGGACAGCGCGTAGGCGGTGGAGCCGGTCGGGGTGGCGACGATCAGGCCGTCGGCCTTCTGGCTGCAGACGAACTGGCCATCGATGTACAGCTCGAACTCGATCATCCGCGTGGACTTGCCGGGGTGCAGCACCACGTCATTCAGCGCGTCGCCCTGGCCGATGGATTCGCCGTGGCGGCGCACCAGCGCGTCGAGCAGGAAGCGGCTTTCGACGATGTACTGGCCGCCGAGCACTTCGGCGACCTTGGTTTCCAGTTCGTCAGGGCGGATGTCGGTGAGGAAGCCCAGGCTGCCGCGGTTGATCCCCAGCACCGGCACCTTGTGCCGCGCCAGGGCCCGCGCGGCGCCGAGCATGCTGCCGTCGCCGCCGACCACGATCACCAGGTCGCAGATCTCGCCCATGATCTTTCGCGAGCAGGTCTGCAGGCCGTGGCCCGGCAGGACCTCGGCGATGGTGTCCTCGAGGATCACGTGCAGGTGGCGCTCGGTGAGGAATTTCTTCAGCCGACGGATGGTTTCCAGAACCTGGGTGCTGCCCAGGCGGCCGATGATGCCGATATTGCGAAAGGGTTCCATGGGACTCCGGACGGCGTTGCGCTACTCGAATGGCGGAATTATGGGCGAAAGGCGGAAGCAGCGGCAAACCGCAGCGTGGCCGGAGCGGGTGCGCAGCGGCTAGTCTTGGGGCATGACCGACTTCACCGCCCTGCTCGACGAGCTGCTGATCGACCTGCGCCAGCCGCAGGTTCGCGACCTCGCCTGGACGCTGCTCTCCCCGCCCCTGCTGCACCCCGGCAGCCCGGCGCTGCGCCATCCGTTGAGCGCCAGTCGCTGGTACTCGCAGCCCGAACTGCTGGCTGACTGGCTGCGCGCCCAGGAGCGCTCGCCGGGCGAACTGCTGGCGCAGCTCGAGTCCGCGCCGCACCAGCGCCTGGGCCGCTACTACGAACGGCTCTGGCAATACGCCCTGGAGCGCGCGCCGGACCTGCGCCTGCTGGCGGCCAACCTGCCGGTGCGCGACAACGGCCAGACCCTCGGCGAGCTGGACCTGCTGCTGGAGGACGATGACGGCCTGCACCACCTGGAACTGGCCATCAAGCTCTACCTCGGCCCCAGCGACGACGGCCCCGACTCCTGGCTCGGGCCGGGCGCCGAAGACCATCTGCTGCGCAAGATCGAGCACTTCTACCAGCACCAGCTGCCACTCTCCGCCACCGTCGAGGGGCTTGCCGTGGTGCGCGAGCACAGCGATGCCGAGCCGCGGCCTGGCCTCTGGCTCGGCGGCTACCTGTTCTATTCCTGGCCGACACCCTGCCCGCCACCCGCGGGGGCCAGCGACAACCACCAGCGCGGCCGCTGGCTGCATCGGCGCGCCTGGCCTGCCTACCAGGCGCAGCAGCCGGATGGCTGGCAGGCGCTGTCGCGCAAGGGCTGGCTATCCCCGGCCGCCGAAGATGAAAGCTGGAGCACGGAGCGCTTCGCCACCTGGCTGGCAGAATTGCCGGAAGACGGCTTCCCGCAGATGCTGGCGCGCATGGAGTTCCATGAAGGGCGCTGGCGGGAGCAGGAGCGCCTGTTCCTGGTGGGTGACCGCTGGCCACGGGTGCACAGCGGCTATTCGCGCTGAGCCGCCAGTGCCTTCAATTGCTCATCCAGCGCCCGGCGCCCCTGCAGACCGCCGCTGTGGATGGCAACGATGCGGGCACCGCGCGCGATGCGCCCCGCCGCGATTTCATCGTGCAACGCCAACAGCAACTTCCCGGTGTACAACGGCTCCAGCGGCACGCCGCACTCGGCTTCGGTCGCCAGGATGAAGCGCGCCAGCGTCGCGTCGATCCGCGCGAAGCCCCCACGGCTGGCATCCAGCAAACGGTATCCGGCATCGCTGGAGCCACCTTCCCTTAACAGCTCGGGCACCTGTGTTTCGATACCGTGCCCCGGCGGCACCGCCATGGCGCCGACCACCGGATGCGCTCCACCCTCGCCGAGCACCAGGCCGGCCAGGGTCGTGCCAGTGCCGCACGCCACCCAGAGCTGCTGATAGTCCTCCCAGCCGAGAGTACCGAGTTGCCCACGAATCTGCGCAATCAACGGCGAGCAGCCCTGCGCACCGGCAAGCCCGCCGCCGCCCTCTCCCACCGCCAGCAACTGCGGATAGCGTTCGCGCCAGGGCGCCCAGAAATCGCTGTCGTGCCGTCGGCGATAACCACCGTAGCCGAGCCAGTGGAGCTGCATGCCGAGCTGGCGCAGGTCGGCCACTGTGGGATTTTCCTGCTCGTCTCCACGCAGCAATCCGACGGTCTCGAAGCCGAAGCGCGCACCGGCCGCCGCAACCGCGTGCAGGTGATTGGAATGGGCGCCGCCCAGGGTCATCACGCCGCTCAAGCCGAGGTCGGCGGCCTGTTTCAGGTAAGGCGCGAGCTTGAACCATTTGTTGCCGGAGACCTGCGCATCCACGAAGTCCAGGCGCAACAACGCCAGCTCGACGCCGGCGCGGTCGAGCCATTCCAGGTGGACGCGTTGCAGGGGGGCTTCGGGGCGCCAGTCGGGGAACCGCACGGCGCCCCGGTCAGCCGGTGGTGACGCTGCGCAGTCGGCCGGCGGTCTTGTGCCGGGAGCAGCAGTTGCTGTCGCCTTCGACGAAGCGGCCGGGGGTTTCCACGCGGTCGATGGGCATGGCGCAGCGTTCGCCGTTGGACAGGCGTCCTTCGCAGGCGGGTTGCTGGTAGTGGGCGAGCCAGCTGCGGTACTGGTCTTCGGCGACGAAGCACTTGGCCGCGGCGTAAGCCATGGGGTTTTCCTGGTAACGGGCGACATCCTGCAGCGACAGGGTCAGATGACCGGCGCCGGGATGGTACACCACGAAGATCACCCCCATGCCGGCCAGGCGCTCCAGCATCGAGCTGTCGGCCGCCTTGGCCGCCAGCGCATCCAGCTCCAGGCGCAAGCCCTCAGCGCCCTGCTGCAGCTGCCCGGCGAGCTCGCGCAACTGGGCGGTTTCCCCGCGCAACTGCTCGGCTTCCTGGCGCAGCTGCTGATTCTCCTGCTTCAGCTGCTGGTCCAGTTCGTTGCGGTAGCCCAGCTCGACGTCGCGGACGGAAATCTGCTCCTTGTAGCGAGCCTCCAGGCTGGCCAGGCGGGTACGGGATTCCTCCTCGATCTGCTGGCGCAGTTGCTCCAGCTCGTCACGGCCGCTTTCTTCGATATGGCGCAACTGTGCGGTCAGCTCCTCGCGTCCGCGCTGGAAGCCATTGGCCTGGCCATCCAGCTCACGGCGCAGGCCGGCGTTGATCTCTTCCTCGCGCTTCAGGCCTTCGCGCAATGCGGCGAGCTCGGCCTGCAGCACCTTGACCTGCTCCTGCGCGCCGAGCTTCAGGCGACTGAGTTCCTGCTCGTGCTGCTGGCTGATCTGCGACAGGCGGGTTTCATGCTGGCCGAGCAGTGCGGCGGTCTTCTGCTGGTGCTCCTCGAGCATCGCGCGGGCGAGCTTTTCGGCCTCCTCGCGGGACTCCTCGGCGGGCGCATACCACTGGTGCTCGTCGGCCATCTGCAGGCGCGCGAGCTCCACGGCGGCAGGCTCTTCTTCCACCAGCACACCGAGGTTGTTGCGCTTGATCGATTCGCGCAGCTGCACCAGATGGTTCTGGGCGGCGTCGAGGGTCGGGTCCCACAGGTGCATCTGGTGCCAGGACACCGGGCACTGGCTGCGGCAGGCCAGGCGGATTGGCCCGGCACCCATGTCGGGGCCACGGCCGGCACGGTCGGCCAGGTTGCGCAGCGGCAGGTTCCAGCCTCTGTCGGCCTCGCCCTTCTCGTCGAAGTCCAGGTAGAAGAACACCACGGCCTTGACCAGCAAGCGCGGGTTGATCAGCACATAGGCGAGTTGCATCTGCTGATCGGCGTATTCCGGCATCTGCACGACGTTGTCGAGCAGCGCCTCGAATTCGGGGTAGAGCATTTCCCTGCAGACGCCACGGTCGTTGAAGAAGACCACGGCTTCCACCATTTGAGGCTTCTTCTGCATGCTCATCGATTGACCTCTGGGCTGGTGCGGGAGGAAGTCTGAAAAAAGGGTCTGTCAGAAATGCAGCACCCAGACAGCGGGAAAATCCCGACATTCGAGCAAGTCTAGGGGAATTAATGTCGCAGGCAATGTGACTCGGTTGGCACCCGCCCCGGCGGTTGGGCCGGGCGGTTAACCGGTTGGAGAATTCTGTGACGCGGTTGGATTTCTGGAGGGATATCCGGGCCCGGAAGGGAACTTTTCCGGGCCCGGCTTTGTGATACGGATCTCAGCCCACTCAGGATTCAGCCTGATCGGGCTTCAACCGAATCAGATTTCGGCAGCGAGGCGCGAACCCTGGTTGATGGCGCGCTTGGCGTCCAGCTCGGCAGCCACATCGGCACCGCCGATCAGGTGCACGCTCTGGCCTGCAGCGACCAGGCCGTCGTGCAGTTCGCGCAACGGGTCCTGGCCGGCGCAGACAACCACGGTGTCCACCGGCAGCACCTGCGGTTCGCCGCCGGCGATGCTGATGTGCAGGCCATCATTGTCGACCTTGAGGTACTCGACGCTGTTGAGCATCTGTACCTGCTTGTTCTTCAGGCCGGTACGGTGGATCCAGCCGGTAGTCTTGCCCAGGCCGTCGCCGACCTTGGACTTCTTGCGCTGCAGCAGGAACACCTGGCGCGCCGCAGCGTGCGGATGCGCCTGGATGCCGGCGATACCGCCACGGGCATCCAGGTTCTCGTCGATCCCCCACTCCTGCCAGAAGGCATGGCGATCCAGGCTGGTGGATTCGCCGGCATGGGTGATGAACTCGGAGACGTCGAAGCCGATGCCGCCGGCGCCGATCACCGCCGCGCTGTTGCCGACCGGCTTGCGCTCGAGAATGGCGTCCAGGTAGCTGATCACCTTGGCATTCTCGATACCCGGAATGGCCGGGGTGCGCGGCACGATGCCGGTTGCCAGGATGATCTCGTCGAAGCCGCCCTTGACCAGGTCGTCGACGCTGACGCGGGTATTCAGCTGCAGGTTCACACCGGTGGTTTCCACCTTGCGCTTGAAGTAGCGCAGGGTCTCGTAGAACTCTTCCTTGCCCGGCACGCGCTTGGCGACGTTGAACTGGCCGCCGATCTCGCCGGCGGCGTCGAACAGGGTCACCTCGTGGCCACGCTCGGCCGCCACGGTGGCGGCGGACAGGCCGGCGGGGCCGGCGCCGACCACGGCGATCTTCTTCACGTGGGTGGTCGGGATGTAGTTCAGCTCGGTCTCGTGGCAGGCACGCGGGTTCACCAGGCAGCTGGTCAGCTTGCCGCCGAAGGTGTGGTCCAGGCAGGCCTGGTTGCAGCCGATGCAGGTGTTGATCTCGTCGGCGCGGCCTTCGGCAGCCTTGTTGACGAAGTCCGGGTCAGCCAGGAACGGACGGGCCATGGAGACCATGTCGGCGTCGCCTTCGGCCAGTACCTGCTCGGCGATTTCCGGGGTGTTGATACGGTTGGTGGTGCAAAGCGGGATGCTGACTTCGCCCTTGAGCTTGGCGGTGACCTTGGTGAAAGCCGCGCGCGGCACCTTGGTGGCGATGGTCGGGATACGCGCTTCGTGCCAGCCGATGCCGGTGTTGATGATGGTCGCGCCGGCCTTTTCGATGGCCTTGGCCAGCAGGACGATCTCGTCCCAGGTGCTGCCGCCCTCCACCAGGTCGAGCATCGACAGGCGATAGATGATGATGAAGTTCGGGCCTACGGCCTCACGCACGCGGCGGACGATTTCCACCGGCAGGCGCATGCGGTTCTCGTAGCTGCCGCCCCAGCGGTCGGTACGGTGGTTGGTGTGGGCGACCAGGAACTGGTTGATGAAGTAGCCTTCCGAACCCATGATCTCGACGCCGTCGTAGCCGGCCACCTGGGCCAGGCTCGAGCAATTGACGAAGTCGGCGATCTGCTTCTCGATGCCCTCTTCATCCAGCTCGCGCGGCTTGAACGGGTTGATCGGCGCCTGGATGGCGCTGGGCGCGACGGACTTGGGGCTGTAGGCGTAACGGCCGGCGTGGAGGATCTGCATGCAGATCTTGCCGCCCGCTTCGTGCACCGCCTGGGTGACGATCTTGTGCTTCTCGGCTTCTTCGACGGTGCTCAGCTTGGCCGCGCCGGAATACACGCCGCCCTCCTCGTTCGGGCCGATGCCGCCGGTGACCATCAGGCCGACGCCGCCACGGGCGCGCTCGGCGAAGTAGGCCGCCATGCGCTCGAAGCCCTGGGGTTTCTCTTCCAGGCCGGTGTGCATGGAACCCATCAGGGTGCGGTTGCGCAGGGTGGTAAAGCCCAGGTCCAGCGGTGCGAGCAGGTGCGGGTAAGTGGCGGTCATGGTTCCTCCGGCATTCACGATGATGCCGCGCCCTCAGCCTGCGGGGGCAAGGCATGGGGCGCGGTCGGTATGGGGCAGACTCTAAGGAGCGCACCCTCGCCGCTCAATGATCGTAAATGACAAGTTACTGACCAAAGATGACACCCCGTCTTGGCAAGGCCCGGCTCAACCCCTACCCTGTGGTGCATCCCATGAGTACCCGTCCTTTATGCGCAAGCTGATCTTCCTCGTCCTGGTCATCCTCTTCGCCGGTTATGCCGGCTGGGCGGAGCGCCGCCCGGTGGGGCACTACCTGTCCGACCTGCGCAGCGAAGTCTCGCTCAACCAGGGCCAGCCGTCCGAACGCGGCAACCTGCTGGGCGTGCAGCCGGAGCTGTTCACCCAGGACTACCAGAGCGTCGAGCGCCTGCGCCTGAAGTTCCATGCCTACCTGGCCAAGGCCCGCGACGAAGGGCTGATCAACCCGCGCACCGTGGTGGTCTTCCCGGAACACATCGGCACCTGGCTGGTGGCCGCCGGCGAGAAGCCCGAGGTCTACCAGACCGAGCACCTCGCCGAGGCCATGGAATGGATGGCCGCCAGCAACCCGCTGAAACTGGCGCGCGGCTGGCTCGGCGCCAAGGGCGAAGACCGCATGGCCGACGCCCTGTTCCGCATGAAGGCGGTGGACATGGCCCACGACTACCAGACGCTGTTCGGCTCTCTGGCGAAGGAGTTCGGCGTCACCATAGTCGCCGGCTCCATCGTGCTGCCCAACCCGCGCATCGTCGAAGGGCAGATTCGCACGGGCAACGGCCGCCTCTATAACGTCAGCCAGGTCTTCGGCAGCGACGGCCTGCCGCTGGGCAAGCCGCAGCGCAAGCTGTTCCCCATCGACGACGAGAAAGGCTTCACCCGTGGCGGCGACGCCGACGACCTGCAGGTCCTGCAGACCCCGGCCGGGCGCCTGGGCGTGCTGGTCTGCGCCGACAGCTGGTACCCGGCCAGCTACAGCGCGCTGGCCGCGAACAAGCCTGACATCATTGCTGTACCGGCCTTCCTTACCGGCAACGGCAGCTGGAGCAAACCGTGGAAGGGCTACAACGGCGGGGCGACGCCGAACGACGTGACGCTCAAGCCCGGCGAACTCTCCGAAGGCGAAGCCTGGGAACGCCTGGCGCTGGCTGGCCGTCTCGGTGAGAGCGGCGCACGCGCGGGCATCACCGTGTTCTTCCGTGGCCATCTCTGGGACCTGGGCAGCGACGGTCGCAGCCTGGTCGTGAATGGCAACAGCCACACCCTGGCGCCCGACGGCTCCGGCGCGCGCCTGATCAACCTCTGGCTATGAACCGTCCCAGCATGCGCCTCGGCGACCTGTCGGTGGGTTTTGTCCACAGCCTCGCCGATGCGCTGGCGGAAAGCGGCGTCGCCCCGCAACCCCTGCTTCAACAGTACGGACTGGATGCCGCGCGCCTGGGTGAACCCGGCGCGCGCCTGTCGATCCCCCGCTACATGCGCCTCGGCCACGCGGCCATCCAGCAGAGCGGCGACCCCGCCCTCGGCCTGCGCATGGGGCAGTTGAGCCGACCGAGCCAGAGCGGCCTGGCTGGCGTCACCGCCGCCCAGGCACCCAACCTGCGAGCCGCCGCCCGCGCGCTGATCCGCTTCGAGCCGCTCTACGCGCAGAACTACCGCGGCCAGAGCAGCTTCATCGAAGACGCCAGCGGTGCCTGGCTGCGCTTCTACTCCATCAGCCCGTACAACGCGTACAACCGCTTCGTGGTGGATTCGGTTCTGGCCGGCTGGGTGAGCATGCTCGGCAGCATCGGTGCGCAGCCGCTGCGCCCGGAGAAGGTCGAGATCGAGTACCCGGCACCCGCCTGGGCGTCACGCTTCGAAGAGAGACTTGGCTGCCCGGTGGAGTTCGGCGCCGAACACAACCAGCTACGCCTGGACCAGGCGACACTGGCGCGCGCCAACCCGGACCACTGCCCGAGCACCTGGCGGCAATTGCTGGATATCTGCGAGAAGGAACTGGAGCAACTGACCCGCACGCGCAGCCTGCACGAGCGTGTCGCCCAGTTGCTGGGACCGATGCTCAACGGCCGCGAACCGGACCTGGAGGAAGTGGCCGCGCGGCTCAAGCTGCCGACCTGGACACTGCGTCGCAAGCTGGCCGAGGAAGGCACGCAGTTCCGCAGCATCCTCAACGACACCCGGCGGGACCTGGCGATGATCTACATTCGCGACACCGACCTGGCCTTCGGCGAGATCGCCTACCTGCTCGGCTTCGCCTCCGCCGAGGCCTTTCAGCGCGCCTTCAAGCGCTGGAGCGGGCAGACCCCCGGAGAATTCCGCCGCGCTCAGCGCCACAGCGCCTGATCACATTTCCGTGGCGTCGTCAGCCGGCTCCGGCAGATCCTGTTCCACCGCGTGCAACTCCAGCAGTTCTTCCTGATAGTCGTCCATTGGCTTTTCTCCTGACCGTTCGATCCGGTTTTAGCAAAGACCATGGGAAAAAAGCTAGACGGCAAAGGTGAAGGACCTGTGACAGCGTCTTACAGAAGGACTGTGGGAATTTTCGGGCGGAAACGAAAAAACCCTCAGGTATTGCTACCTGAGGGCTTTCGAATATGGCGCAGCGGACGGGACTCGAACCCGCGACCCCCGGCGTGACAGGCCGGTATTCTAACCGACTGAACTACCGCTGCGTGTCGGTTGGACTTTCGTCCGGTACAGCAACCTCCTTGCGCCTGGAGTGAATCACTCGACAAGCCGGTTCGGGGTAGGAACCAAGGAGGGGGAAAATGGCGCAGCGGACGGGACTCGAACCCGCGACCCCCGGCGTGACAGGCCGGTATTCTAACCGACTGAACTACCGCTGCGCGTAACTTGCGAGAGTGGTGGGTGATGACGGGATCGAACCGCCGACCCTCTGCTTGTAAGGCAGATGCTCTCCCAGCTGAGCTAATCACCCTTCGTCTCGAAGTGGGGCGCATTCTACAGCCGGCAGAACCTAAGTCAATGCCCTGATTGAAATTTTTTTCATTTCCCGCGAAAAAAGTTCGGCGTGCCGGTGCCGAGCTCGGTGCGACCCCAGGTTCGCGAGCAAGCTCGCTCCTACAGAAGAGCTCCGGCGCCAATCCTGCAGGAGCGAGCTTGCTCGCGAACAGCCCGACACCTGCACTCCCCGGCGCTGGCCGGAAATGAAAAAGGGCGACCCTCAGGCCGCCCTCCTCTTCCGCACCCGACACTCAGTCGAGGTAGATCATCTTGCGCGTCATGCCGCCGTCGATCACCAGCTCCTGGCCGGTGACGAAGCCGGCACTGTCGCCGATCAGCCAGGCCACCGCCGAGGCGATGTCCTCTACCGTGCCGACACGGCCGACCAGGTGCTGGTCATGATCCAGCTCGGTCAGCGGCTCGACCTCGCGCTCGCGCAGGTCGCGGACATCGATCCAGCCGGGGGAAATCGCGTTGACGCGGATATCCGGGCCCAGGCTGCTGGCCAGGGCGTGGGTCAGCGACAGCAGCCCGCCCTTGCTCGCCGCATAGGCTTCGGAACTCGGCTCAGACTGGTGCGCGCGAGTGGAAGCGATGTTGACGATGGCGCCGCTGTGCGCACGCAGGTACGGCGCGCAGTGCTTGGCCAGCAGCATCGGGCCGGTGAGATTCACCGCCAGGGTGCGGTTCCACTCGTTCAGACCCAGGCTTTCCAGTGCCGTGTTGTGCGGCCGGGCGATGGCGGCATTGCTCACCAGCGCGTCGAGGCGGCCAAACTGGCCGATCAGCTCAGCCACGGCCGCGGCAACCTGCCCTTCACTGGCCACGTTCAGCGCGATGAAGCTGGCGCGCTCACCCAGCGCCGCAGCCACTTTCGGGCCGCACTCGCGGTCGATGTCCGCCAGCACCACCTGCCAGCCCTCGGCGACCAGCCAGGCGGCGATGCCCAGGCCGATGCCGTGTGCTGCACCGGTGACCAGCACCACCTGGCCGTTGCCCAGGGCGTCCATCACGCTCACAGCGCCGCCAGGCCTCGCGCCAGGTCGGCCTTGATGTCATCGACATCTTCCAGGCCCACGGCGACGCGGATCAGGTTGTCACGGATGCCGGCGTTCTCGCGCTCCAGCGGCGACAGGCGACCGTGGGAGGTGGTGGCCGGGTGGGCGATGGTGGTCTTGGTGTCACCCAGGTTGGTGGTGATGGAGATCATCCGGGTGGCGTCGATGCAGCGCCAGGCTGCCGCCTTGTCACCCTTCACCTCGAAGCTCACCACCGCGCCGAAGCCCTTCTGCTGACGCTTGGCCAGCTCATGCTGCGAGTGACTGGGCAGGCCAGCGTAGTAAACGCGCTCCACGCCCGGCTGCTGCTCGAGCCACTCGGCGACCAGTTGCGCCGAGGCGCTGTGGGCCTGCATGCGCACGCGCAGGGTTTCGAGGCCCTTGATGAAGATCCAGGCGTTGAACGGGCTGAGCGTCGGGCCGGCGGTACGCAGGAAGCCGACGACGGGCTCCATCTGCGCGCGCCGACCGGCGACTACGCCACCCATGGTACGGCCCTGGCCGTCGATGTACTTGGTCGCGGAGTGGATCACCACGTCCGCGCCCAGCTTCAGCGGCTGCTGCAGCGCCGGGGTGCAGAAGCAGTTGTCCACCGCCAGCAGCGCGCCCTTGGCATGGGCGATCTCGGCCAGCGCGGCGATATCCACCAGCTCGGCCAGCGGGTTGGACGGCGATTCGACGAAGAACAGCTTGGTGTTCGGCTTGCAGGCCGCTTCCCAGGCCTTCAGGTCGCTCAGCGGCGGGTAGTCCACCTCGATGCCGAAACGCTTGAAGTACTTCTCGAACAGGCTGATGGTCGAGCCGAACACGCTGCGCGAGACCAGTACGTGGTCGCCAGCACTGCACAGGCTCATCACCAGCGAGAGGATGGCCGACATGCCGGTGGACGTGGCCACCGCCTGCTCGGCGCCTTCCAGCGCGGCGATGCGCTCCTCGAAGGTGCGCACCGTGGGGTTGGTGTAGCGCGAGTAGACGTTGCCCGGCACTTCACCGGCGAAACGCGCGGCCGCATCGGCGGCACTGCGGAACACATAGCTGGAGGTGGTGAACAGGCCTTCGCCGTGTTCAGCCTCCGGGGTGCGGCGTTGCCCGGCGCGCACTGCGAGGGTGTCGAAACCGACACCCTCCAGGTCGCTGTCCAGCCGGCCGGCTTCCCAATCCTGAGCCATGCCCTGCTCTCCCTATTCGTGTCTGAATCAGTCGTTGTACAGATCGATGATGGCGCTGACCGCGGCACCCTTGGTCTTGGTGGAGTCGTTGCGCGCCTGGTCGATCTTGTTCAGATAGGCTTCGTCGACGTCACCGGTGACGTACTCACCGTTGAACACGGCGCAGTCGAAGTGGTCGATCTTGATCTTGCCGCCCTCGGTGGATTCGATCAGGTCCTGCAGGTCCTGATACACCAGCCAGTCGGCACCGATCAGCTCGCCGACTTCCTCGGTGCTGCGGTTGTGCGCAATCAGCTCGTGGGCGCTCGGCATGTCGATGCCGTAGACGTTGGGGTAGCGCACCGCCGGAGCGGCGGAGCAGAAGTAGACGTTCTTCGCGCCGGCCTCGCGGGCCATCTGGATGATCTGCTTGCAGGTGGTGCCGCGAACGATGGAGTCGTCCACCAGCATCACGTTCTTGCCGCGGAATTCCAGCTCGATGGCGTTGAGCTTCTGGCGCACCGATTTCTTGCGCGCGGCCTGGCCGGGCATGATGAAGGTACGGCCGATGTAGCGGTTCTTCACGAAGCCTTCGCGGAACTTCACGCCCAGGCGGTTGGCCAGTTCCAGCGCGGCGGTGCGGCTGGTGTCCGGGATCGGGATGACCACGTCGATGTCGTGGTCCGGACGCTCGCGGAGTATCTTGTCGGCCAGCTTCTCGCCCATGCGCAGACGCGCCTTGTAAACCGAGATGCCGTCGATGATGGAGTCCGGACGGGCCAGGTAGACGTGCTCGAAGATGCACGGCGCGTACTGCGGGTTGGCCGCACACTGGCGGGTGTAGAGCTTGCCGTCTTCGGTGATGTACACCGCTTCGCCCGGCGCGAGGTCGCGGATCAGGGTGAAGCCGAGGACGTCCAGGGCCACGCTTTCCGAGGCGATCATGTACTCCACGCCGTTCTCGGTGTGACGCTGGCCGAAGACGATCGGGCGGATCGCATGGGGATCGCGGAAGCCGACGATACCGTAGCCGGTAATCATCGCCACCACGGCGTAGCCACCCACACAACGGGCGTGCACGCCAGCAACGGCGGCGAACACATCTTCCTCGGTGGGCTGCAGCTTGTTGCGCACCGCCAGCTCATGGGCGAACACGTTGAGCAGCACTTCCGAGTCGGAGTTGGTGTTCACGTGGCGCAGGTCGGATTCGTAGATTTCCTTGGCCAGCTGCTCGACATTGGTCAGGTTGCCGTTGTGCGCCAGGGTGATGCCGTAGGGCGAGTTGACGTAGAACGGCTGCGCCTCGGCGGAGCTGGAGCTGCCCGCGGTCGGGTAGCGCACGTGTCCGATGCCGATCTTGCCGACCAGGCGCTGCATGTGGCGCTGCTGGAAGACGTCACGGACCAGGCCGTTGTCCTTGCGCAGGTACAGACGGTCGTCCTGACAGGTGACAATCCCCGCAGCGTCCTGGCCACGATGCTGGAGAACGGTGAGCGCGTCATAGAGCGCCTGATTCACGTTCGACTTGCCCACGATACCGACGATGCCACACATGCGACGCAACCCCTAGTTGGTGTTCAGGCTAAAACAATTCCATATTCGGCAGTATCCACCGGACCTGCCGTAGCGGCGACGGCTACCCGTCGCCTCCGCCCGCCCGTCACTGGGCCGGCAGCAAGCCACCCACTCCGGAAGGCGGAGTGATGGTAACGCCGGACATCCACTGCCCGGCAAAAGTCAGGATGAAGTTCTTCGACCAGTCGGCGACCATCAGGAAATGCGGCATCAGCACCGATTGCTGCCACCACGGATCCTGTTGCACCGGCGCAAGGCTCAGCAGACCGACCAGCAAAACCACCAGCAGCACGCCACGGGCGCCACCGAACACCATGCCGAGCACGCGATCGGTGCCGGACATGCCGGTCACCCGCACCAGCTCGCTGATGAGAAAATTGACGAGTGCGCCCAGCAGCAGCGTGACGACGAAAAGAAGAGCGCAGGCGGCGATGACACGCCCCGAGGGCAGCTGGATGTAGGGTGCGAGATGCTCGGCCAGGGCGCCGCCAAACATCCAGGCGACCGCACCGGCTACGATCCAGGTGACCAGCGACAGGGCTTCCTTGACGAAACCACGACTCAAGCTGATCAGGCTGGAAACGACGATGATGCCGATCATCGTCCAATCGACCCAGGTAAATGCCACGTTGCGGCCCAGAAACGGAAAGGCCCCGCATTTTAGCAGAGGCCTTCGATTTAGAAGAGCCCCAGTTTGACATGGGGCTAATTGAGAGAAGCTAACGAACGGGTTCAGCCACGCTCAGGCTGGAAACGCACCACGAAACCATTGAGCTTCTGCTGCTTGCCAAGCTGGTCGCGCAGGCGATCCGCCTCGGCGCGTTCGACCACAGGGCCGACAAAGACGCGGTTCATGCCGTCGAAACTGCGCACGTAGGCGTTGTAGCCCTGGCTGCGCAGCGACTTCTGCAGTTCATCGGCACGAGCACGGTTGGACAGGCTGGCCAGTTGCACCGACCAGCTCACCGGCAGGTTGTTGCTGTCCAGACGCTGGGCCGGCTGTTGCGCTGGAGCGGCAGGAGCGGCGGCCTGGGCAGGCTGCTGCGCCGGCACGGCCGGTTTGGGAGCAGCCGGCTGCGGGGCCGGAGCCTTGGGCTGCGTCGGCTGGGTCGGCAGACTGGCGATGGGCGCGGAAGGCGCCTGCGCCGGAGCCGCTTCGGCCGGCGGCACGGCGTTATCCGCGTCTTCGGCCTGCGGCTCGGGAACTTCGGTGGGTTGCACTTCGACGGTAGGCATCGCCGGCGGCTTGGGCATCACCGGCGCTTCGACCACCACCTGGCGTACATCATCCTCGCGGGAGAACAGCATCGGCAGGAAGATCACGGCCAGTGCCAGCAGCACCAGCGCTCCGACTACCCGCTGCTTGAGCCCCTTATCGAGCAACGCCATGCACAACTCCCCTTAGGTCCACTTATTGAGCAGCCTTGGCGAGCCACTCCAGGGCATCCGCCACGCTGTAGAACGAACCGAACACCAGAATCTCGTCATCGGTGCCCGCCGCATCGCACTGCGCCACCAGCGCCGCGGCGATATCGCCATGGCCACTGACCTGCGCCCCGCGTGCCTGCAGCGCGGCCTCCAGCTCTGCGGCCGGACGGCTGCGCCCGGTGGGCAGCGGCGCGACGGCCCAATCCTGCACCAAGCCGAGCAAGGGTTCCAGTACGCCGTCGAGGTCCTTGTCCGCCAGCAGGCCGAACACCGCGTGGCGCACGCCCTTGGGCGGCGCCGCCCGCAGGCGGCTGGCGAGGTATTGCGCTGCGTGCGGATTATGCCCGACGTCGAGCAGCAAGTGGCGCTCTTCGCCATGCCATTGCACGGTGCGGCGATCCAGGCGCCCGGTCACGCGGGTGCGCTGCAGTGCGGCGACCAGTTGCTCGGACTGCCACGGCAGGTCCAGCAAGGCATACACCTGCAAGGCCAGCGCCGCATTCTCCATCGGCAGGTCGAGCAGCGGCAGGTTGTGCAGGCTCAGCGCCTCGCCGGTGGCGGAACGGCCGCGCCAGTGCCAGTCGCCCTCGCCCATCGCCAGGTCGAAATCACGCCCGCGCAGGACCAGCGGCGAGCCGAGCTTGCCAGCCTGCTCCATGATCGGCGCCGGCGGCTCCAGATCACCACAGACGGCAGGCTTGCCGGCGCGGAAGATACCGGCTTTCTCGAAAGCCACGCTTTCGCGGGTGTTGCCCAGCCAGTCGGCGTGATCGATGCCGATGCTGGTGACCGCCGCGACGTCGGAGTCGATCAGGTTGACCGCATCCAGGCGACCGCCCAGGCCGACTTCCAGCACCACGGCATCCAGGTTGGCGCGCTCGAACAGCCAGAAGGCCGCGAGGGTGCCCATTTCGAAGTAGGTCAGGGAGATTTCGCCGCGAGCCGACTCGACAGCGGCGAAAGCTTCGCAGAGTGCCTCGTCGCTGGCTTCGACGCCATCGATGAGCACGCGCTCGTTGTAGCGCAGCAGGTGCGGCGAGCTGTAGACGCCGACGCGCTGGCCCTGCTCGCCGAGCAGGGCGGCGAGGAAGGCGCAGGTGGAACCCTTGCCGTTGGTGCCGGTGACGGTCACCACGCGGGGCGCGAGGCGCCCCAGGCCAAGCCGGCCAGCTACTTCACGGGAGCGATCCAGCCCCATGTCGATTGCCGTGGGGTGGAGTTGTTCGAGATAGCTGAGCCAGTCGGCAAGGGTACGTGGGGTCATCCTGCGAGCGCGGTACTTGGAGTGTGGGTGAATTTGGCCAGCAGGCTGGCGAGCCGCTGACGCATTTCCGAGCGGTGGACGATCATGTCGATGGCGCCGTGCTCCAGCAGGAACTCGCTGCGCTGGAAGCCCTCAGGCAGCTTCTCGCGCACGGTCTGCTCGATCACCCGCGGGCCGGCGAAGCCGATCAGGGCGCGCGGTTCGCCGACGATCACGTCGCCGAGCATCGCCAGGCTGGCGGAAACACCGCCGTACACCGGGTCGGTCAGCACGGAAATGAACGGGATGCCCTCTTCGCGCAGGCGGGCCAGCGCGGCGGAGGTCTTGGCCATCTGCATCAGGGAGATCAGCGCTTCCTGCATGCGCGCGCCACCCGAGGCGGAGAAGCAGATCATCGGGCAACGGTTTTCCAGGGCGTAGTTGGCAGCACGCACGAAGCGCTCACCGACGATGGAGCCCATGGAACCGCCCATGAAGGAGAACTCGAAGGCGCTGACCACGACCGGCAGGCCCATCAGCTTGCCGCTCATGGAGATCAGCGCGTCCTTCTCGCCGGTGTCTTTCTGCGCGGCGGTCAGGCGGTCCTTGTACTTCTTGCTGTCGCGGAACTTCAGGCGATCCACCGGCTCCAGCTCGGCGCCCAGCTCCTCGCGGCCTTCCTCATCGAGGAAGATATCGATGCGCGCGCGGGCGCCGATACGCATGTGGTGATCGCACTTGGGGCAGACGTCGAGGGTCTTTTCCAGCTCCGGACGGTACAGCACCGCCTCGCAGGACGGGCACTTGTGCCACAGGCCTTCCGGTACCGAGCTCTTCTTCGCCTCGGAACGCATGATGGAAGGGATCAGCTTGTCTACCAGCCAGTTGCTCATGCTCTCGTCTCCAGTGCAGCGGCACGGCGCGATGGGTTGCGCGTGCCCCTGAGCAAATTCATCGTCGCGGTTCCGACCTCAAGGCCGGAACCCCTCGCAAACAAAGGCGCCGCCTGGGGCGTCGCCACGGATACAGCACTCGATGCGGGTCGCCGATGGACAAGACTGCCAACACCGACAACTCCCAGCGCCACCCACGGGCAGCGATTGGGTAGTGGACGGCGGCAGGCCGCTCGTCGTCACATGAAGATTCCGCGTCACGCCACCGAACGACACTGCGCGATGAAATCGCGGATCTTCTGCGCATCCTTGATGCCCTTGCTCGCCTCCACCCCGCCGCTCACATCCACGGCGTAAGGACGCACCTGGGCAATGGCATCGGCCACGTTGGCGACCGTCAGGCCGCCGGCCAGGATCAGCGGACGCTGCACATCCTTCGGCACCAGCGACCAGTCGAAAGCCAGCCCGGTTCCACCAGGAATGCCCTCCACGTAGGTATCGAGGAGGAAGCCGCTGGCCTGCGGATACTTCGCGATCTGCGCCGCCACGTCGTCGCCCGGCTTCACGCGCAGGGCCTTGAGGTAGCGCTTGTGCCAGCCGGAGCAGGCTTCGGGCGTCTCGTCACCATGGAACTGCAGCACGTCTAGCGGCACCGCATCGAGGATTTCCCCCAGCTCGCAGCGACTGGCATCGACGAACAGGCCGACGGTACTGACGAAGGGCGGCAGCGCAGCGACTATCGCCCGCGCCTGCTGGATGCTCACCGCGCGCGGGCTCTTGGCATAAAACACCAGGCCGATGGCGTCGGCCCCCGCCTCGGCGGCGGCCAGGGCATCCTCGACTCGGGTAATACCGCAGATTTTGATGCGAACGGCGGACAAGATGCAGCAACCTTCAGGCAAGTGATCGATCGATGGTAGCAAATGACCCCGGCATCGTCAGCCGACGATATCCGGCAAACTTGAAAGGAAATGTGGCCCCACATACCGCTCGGGCAGCACGAACTCCTCCGGATATTCCACGCCCACCAGGTACAGCCCGTAAGGGTGCGCGGTGATGCCGCTGGCGCGCCGATCGCGCGCGGCCAGCGCTTCGGCCGCCCATTCCACCGGGCGCTCGCCGGCACCGATGGTCATCAGCATCCCGGCAAAGTTGCGCACCATGTGATGCAGGAAGGCATTGGCGCGGACATCCAGCACGATGAAGCGCCCGTGCTCGATCACCTCGAGGTGGTGCACCGTCTTGATGGCCGACTTGGCCTGGCACTGCACCGCGCGGAACGAGGTGAAGTCATGGGTGCCGACCAGCGCGCGGGCCGCCTCGCGCATGCGCGAGACATCCAGCGGGCGGTGGTTCCAGGTGACCTCTTCGGCCATGTGCGCCGGGCGGATCTGGTCGTTGTAGATCACGTAGCGATAGCGCCGCGCCATGGCAGTGAAGCGCGCATGGAAATGCGCCGGCATCACCTTGGCCCAGGTCACGCTGATGTCGTTGGGCAGGTTGGCATTGGTGCCCATGACCCAGGCGATGAGCGAGCGCTCGGCGGTGGTGTCGAAATGCACCACCTGCCCGCTCGCGTGCACCAGCGCATCGGTACGACCCGCGCACATCAGGGATACCGGATGGTCAGCCACCCGGGACAGCGCTTTTTCCAGCGCGCCCTGCACGGTCGGCACACCATTTTCCTGGCGCTGCCAGCCGCGATAGCGCGAGCCTTTGAATTCGACGCCCAGGGCAATCCTGGAAACGCCAACGGCGGCCGATTCGGCCGCCGCTGAGGGTACTGCTTCAATCATCTATCTGGAGCCTTCCGGCTCAGGCGATACGCCCGAGCAGTTCGCGAGCTTCCTGCTGCTGGTTGTCGTTACCCTCGGTGATGACTTCATCGAGGATGTCGCGGGCGCCTTCAGTGTCGCCCATGTCGATGTAGGCACGCGCCAGGTCGAGCTTGGTGGCCGCTTCGTCGGCGCCGGAGAGGAAGTCGAAATCGTCTTCGTCGTCAGCACCGTCGCCCGGCAGGTCCAGATCGCTGGCGGCGAAGCCTTCGTCTGCCAGCGGCTCGACCGGAGCCTGCGGCTCTTCGTTCTGCCCGGAGAGACGGTCCAGCTCGGCGCTGACCTCGTCCAGTTGGGCGGCAAAGCTGTCGTCGGCCTTGGCCGGCGCCGGCTCGTCATCCGCCAGGGACAGGTCGAAATCGTCCGGCAGGTCGTCGGCTTGCGGCGCCTTGCTCTCGATATCCAGGGTGAACTCCTCGGGGCTCACGCCGGACAGCGATGCGGTGTCGTCGTCCAGGCCCAGCAGGAAGTCATCTTCCGCCGAAGCCAAGGTGGATTGGGTATCTTTCTCCAGATCCTTGTCCAGGTCCAGGGAGAAGTCGCTCAGGTCATCGACCAGCGACGGAGCCTCGACCTTGGCAACCGGCTCTTCCGGCAGATCCAGATCGAAGGCGAAGTCGTCCTCGGCCTTCGCGCTTGGCGCCGCGGCCGGCGAACCGCCCAGGCTCAGGTCGTCGTCCAGGTCGAAGCTGCCGAAGGACAGTTCGTCGCCCTGCTGCGCGACCGGAGCGGCGGGCTTGTCGTCACCCAGCTCGAGGTCGTCCAGCGCCAGGTCGAAGGCGTCATCCAGATCACTGTGCGACTGAGTGGCAGGCTCGGCGGCCGGCGGAGTCGGCTCCACTTCGAAGTCGTCCAGGCTGAACCCATCGAGGTCGTCGTCAGCAGACGCTGCTGCAGCAGCCAGACCACCACTCACGGCAGCGAGGGTGACCATGCCTGGGTAACGGGATTTCAGTTGCTCGACCTGCGGCTCGGCGCCGCCGATCTCACGCAGTTCGTTTTCCTGACGGGCGAAACCTTCGCGATCACCGATCTCGGCATAGACCTCCATCAGCTTCAGGCGCAGGTCGGCACGCTGCGGCTCGTCGTAGATGGCACCCTGCAGCAGTTCGGCAGCCTGGTTGAAGCGGCCGTAGGCGATGTAGATGTCTGCCTCGCCCAGTGCATCGCTGGTCTGCGCAGCCACACGCTCTGGCGCAGCCTGAGCCGGGGCGGCAACCTCGGCGGCCGGCGGCACGACCAGGGCATCCAGCTCGCTGCCGGCAAGGGTCAGGTCGTCATCGAGATGCGGCTCGTCATCACCGGCGTAGGCAGCGAGGCTTTCCTGCTCCTTGGCGGCGCGACGGCGGGAAATGATCATCAGCAGGACCAGCAGGGCCAGCAGCGCGCTGCCGGCGATGGCACCCAGCCAGATCGGATTGGCGAGAATCTCGTCCACGATGCCGGTCTCGGCCTGCTCGACTGGTGCGGCAACAGGAGCGGGAGCCGGTTTCGGCTTCTCCGCTTCCGGCGCGGGGGTCGCTGCGGCAGGAGCCGGTGCGGGCGCCGGAGCCGGTTGCGGTTGCGCCTCGGCGGCAGGTGCCGGCGGGGTGCCTGCGTCGCCACCCGGAGCCGGCGCAGCCGGTTGTTCTGCGACGGCCGGAGCCGGCGGAGTCGCGGGCTGGGCAGCCGAATCGGCGCCCGGCACGGGAACCGGAACGGCGCCATTGGCGGCAGCAGCCTTGTCGTTGCCCAGTTCGTTCTGCAGCTTGGCCAGCTGGGCATCCTTGAGCGCGATGAGCTTCTGCAGCTTGTCCATCTGGCTCTGCAGGTCGGTCATGCGGCTGTTCAGCTCGTCGTTCTCGCGACGGGTGCTGTCCAGGCTTTCCTTGGTGACGGCCAGCTTGTCAGCGACGGCCTGGCCGTCCTTGCTGCCCTTGTCGCCACCCTTGGCCTTGCCATTCTCACCAGAGAGCAGGCGCAGGCTGTCCTTGGTTTCGGCCTGGGCCGGAGCGTTACCGGCATTGGCGCGCGGCGTGGCATCCAGCTGACGGGCGCCGCCGGTGGGCAGGCTGCGGCCTTCGCGCCAGGCGGTGTACTGCTGGTTGACCTCGGTCACTGCAGCCGGCTGGGTGCGCGCCTTGATCTGCTCGGCATCGGGCAGACGCAGCACCTGGCCGCTCTTCAGGCGGTTGATGTTGCCGCCGAGGAAGGCATCGGGATTGAGGTCCTGGATCGCCAGCATGGTCTGCTGGACGGAAACGCTGCCATCCGGGCGCGCACGAGCGGCGATTTCCCAGAGGGTGTCATTCTTGCCGGTGCGGTACTCGTTGCCTTCCAGGCGACGAGCCGGCGCGGGCGGAGTAGCGCTGGGCGCGGGAGTCGCACGCGGCGCGGCTGTGGCGGACGGGCGCACTACCGGAGCGGGTACGGCCATCGGCGCGCGCGGCACGGCGGCGGCGGTCTGCGGCGAATACAGCGGCGGGTCCAGCAGCACGGTGTACTCGCGCAGCAGACGGCCATTGGGCCAGAGCACTTCCACGAGGAAGTTCAGGTAGGGTTCCTGCACCGGCCGGTCGGAGGTCACGCGGATGACGCTCTTGCCATTCGGCTTGACGATGGGCGTGAACTTCAGCCCGGTCAGGAAGTACTGACGGTCGACGCCGGCCTTGTTGAAATCCTCCGGCGAAGCCAGCTTCGGGATTACCTCGGCCGCGGACAGGTCTCGAACTTCGACCAGCTCGATTTCGGCATCCAGCGGCTGGTTCAGCGCCGAACGCAGGTGGATATCCCCCAACCCCAACGCATGCGCCATGCCCGAGGTCAGTGCCGAAGCAGCTGCGATTGCCTGCACCAGTTTGCGAAGCCGGACCATATATTAATCCCTTGTTTTAATAGCTTTTTTCTGGATTAGAACAACGTCTAACGGGCGCCGCTGCCCACTACACCTTCCGTTTTCACGGCGGTGCTCTCCCCTGTCAGCGACATTCCCGGCCAGTATTGCCAAGCTAGAATACTTCTTCAAATATTCGGTAAGTATCTTTTACAGATAGTGTTTTATCAACAATTCGCCCAAGTTCACAGCATTTAGGGCTGCGCCTTTTCTCACATTATCTGACGCAATCCACAAATTCAGTTCGCACGAATCTGTCAGACCGGTCCGTAGGCGACCGACGTAAACACTATCCTGCCCCTGTGCATCACCGATGACAGTCGGGTAATCGTCTTCCACCAGCTCGATGCCGTCGGCCGCATCCAGGGCAACGCTGACTGCCGCCAGGGAAACCGGCGCTGCCGTCCTGACGGAAAGCATCAGGGTATCGCCGAAGAATACCGGCGCCAGACTGCAGGTAACGCTCAGGCCATCCTTCAGCTCAGGGAACAGCACAGCGAGCTCTGCCGCAATGCGGCGCTCGACCACGGAATAACCCTGCGCATCGACGTCGCCCAATTGCGCCAGCATGTTGAAGGCGAACTGGCGATCCACCAGTCGCGGCTCCAGCGGACGAGCATTGAGCAGCTCCGCAGTCTGCCGCGCCAGCTCCTGCACACACTCGCGCCCCAGTGCGGAAGCGGACAGGCAGGCGCTCACAGTGACCTGGCGAAGCTCCAGCACGCCACGCAGCGCGGCAAGCACTTCGGCAACCTCGGCCGCCGGCGCTGCCGGGGCGGCAATCACAGCGGGCAGCTGCAGGGTTTCGACAGCCTCAGCATTCACGCAGGCCTGGGCCAGCAGCGCGGCGGCATTGCTCAGCGATGCACCACTGAGATCGATCACGCTGCAACCGGCGGCGCTGGCACGGGCGGCACAATCGGCAGCAGCCTCGGCGCCTACGGAAAGGAAGGCCAGGCGCACCTTGGCGAAGTCGAAATCATCGAGCTTGCCGACCCGGATGTTGCGCCCGCGGAAGGCAACCGACTTGCCGGCGGATTCGCCGCTGGCCAGCAGATACAGGTTGGCGACGGGGAAGTCGCGCTCTTCCAGCAGTTCGACCAAAGCCTCGCCAACGAGTCCTGTGGCGCCTACTACGGCGATGTCGAGTGTTTCAGGCATCCGGTGTCTCACAATCGGTGGGTAAAGTAGCGCAGCACTTTACTGCCCCCACCGGCGGCGAAGCAATCGAGGGCTCCGCCGCCTATCGCCGCAGATCAGGGGCGCGGCGCACCGTCCGTAGCCTGGGCGGTCAGCGGCGCCGTCACCTGGGCGACGCCCCCGGCTGCAGCCTGCGGATTGCCTGCCTGCGGAGCGGCCTGGGTCTTGGCGCGATCCTGCTCGGCCAGACGCGCAATCAGGCCGGCGATCTGCGAGTCCTTCAGCTCGATCAGCTTGTTCAGCTTCTGGGTCTGGCTCTCCAGGTCGGAAATCCGGCTGCGCAGTTCATCGCCCTCGCGACGGGCGCTGTCCAGACCTTCCTGGGCCACGGCCAGTTGCTCGGCCTCGACCTTGCCCTTGTCCTTGCCCGGCTGGCCGGAGATCAGGCGCAGGTTGTCGCGCTCTTCGGCCTTTGCCGGCGCGCTGCCCGCCTCCGCCTTGTGGGTGGCGTCCAGCTGGCGCCCCTGCTGGGCCAGTTGCGGATTGCGCCTGGCTTTCCACTCGGAATTCTGGGTTTCGACATGGGCCACTGCCTGGGCGTGGCTCTGCTCGCGAACCTGCTGCTCGCTAGGCAGGCGCAGCACCTGGCCGACCTTGATGCGATTGACGTTGCCGTCGACGAAGGCATTCGGGTTCATGCGCTGGATCGCGGCCATGGTCTGCATGACCGAAACACTGCTGGACGGACGGTTGCGCGAAGCGATGTCCCACAGCGCGTCGTTGCGCTGGATGCGATAGCTGTCGGCCGGCGCATTGGCGACCGCCGGCACCATTGGTTGCGCCTGCGGCGCGCGAACTGCAGCCACCGGCGCGATGGCCGGCGGCGTCACCGGACTGGCCATATAGGTCGGTGGGTCCAGCAGCAAGGTGAATTCGCGCACCAGACGACCCTGCGGCCAGACCACCTGCAGGACGAAGTTCACGTAGGGCTCGCGAATCGGCTTGGACGAGCTGACATGAATGACGCCACGGCCGTTCTTGCCGACGTCGGGCGTGAACTTCAGCCCGCTGGTGACCACGTTGCGGTCCACACCCAGGCGCTCGAAGTCATCTGCCGAGGCAAGACTCACCACCACCTCCTCGGAGCTCAGGTCAGCCACGCCGCGCAGGTCGATATTGGCCGAGAGGGTCTGCCCCAGCGCTGCCCGCGAGGAGATGTCACCCAGTTCCAGGGCGCCTGCCATGCCCGGCATGAACGCCGCGGCGACTGCCGTCGCCAACCACAATCTGTGTAACCGAGCCATTTTCTCCCCCGCTGCTTGCTTGCCGTCGGCCGGCGCGAAAGGCGCGCCGAAACCTGTCCCCATGGACGGGCTGCGAGGATAACGACTGGTTCCCGGTGGCTTTTCCGGGTGCGTCACAGAAACCGGCGCCAAAGAGCCGACAGCCAGACGGACTGGCGTTTTTGTGCGGCGGTTCACCTACACACAGGGAACTTCTCGTGCTCCACAAAGCACGACGCCGGCTCAGGGCCGGCGTCGTGGGGGTCACTCAGAGGCGAATCAACGCTCGAGCAGGATGCGCAGCATGCGGCGCAGCGGCTCGGCGGCGCCCCACAGCAGCTGGTCGCCCACGGTGAAGGCGCCCAGGTACTGAGTGCCCATGTTGAGCTTGCGCAGACGGCCAACCGGAACGCTCAGGGTGCCGGTGACGGCCGCAGGAGTCAGTTCGCGCATGCTGATCTCGCGCTGGTTCGGGATCAGCTTGACCCAGGGGTTGTGCTGGCTGATCAGGCCTTCGATGTCCGCGATGGGCACATCCTTGTTCAGCTTGATGGTCAGCGCCTGGCTGTGGCAGCGCATGGCGCCGATGCGCACGCAGATGCCGTCCACCGGGATCGGGTTCTTGAAGCGGCCGAGGATCTTGTTGGTCTCGGCCTGGCCTTTCCACTCTTCGCGGCTCTGGCCGTTGGGCAGTTCCTTGTCGATCCACGGGATCAGGCTGCCGGCCAGCGGCGCGCCGAAGTTCTCGGTGGGCATGGCGTCGCTGCGGATGGCTTCGGCGACCTTGCGGTCGATGTCGAGGATGGCGCTGGACGGGTTGGCCAGGTCATCGGCGACGGAAGCGTTGATGGCGCCCATCTGCTTGATCAGCTCGCGCATGTTCTGCGCGCCGGCACCCGAGGCCGCCTGGTAGGTCATGGCGCTCATCCACTCGACCAGGCCGGCTTCGAACAGGCCGCCCAGGGCCATCAGCATCAGGCTGACGGTGCAGTTGCCGCCGATGTAGTTCTTGGTGCCGGCATCCAGCGAGTTGTCGATGACCTTGCGGTTCACCGGGTCGAGGACGATGACCGCGTCATCCTGCATGCGCAGGCTGGAAGCGGCGTCGATCCAGTAGCCCTGCCAGCCGGCTTCGCGCAGCTTGGGGAAGACTTCGCTGGTGTAGTCGCCGCCCTGGCAGGTCAGGATGACGTCGAGGGTTTTCAGTTCCTCGATGCTGTAGGCGTCCTTCAGGGGGGCAATGTCCTTGCCAATGGACGGACCTTCGCCACCCACGTTGGAGGTGGTGAAGAACACCGGCTCGATCAGGTCGAAGTCCCGCTCTTCCAGCATCCGCTGCATGAGCACCGAACCCACCATGCCACGCCAACCGATCAGACCTACACGCTTCATCGCTACTACACCTTCAAATATTTAGAGGGCCGTCGTTCCCGCCTTCGTACAAGAGCACGGGAACGAGCGAGCCGGACAGATTACAGATTCCGCAGTGCTGCGACTACCGCGTCGCCCATTTCGCGGGTACCGACCCTGGTGCAGCCTTCGGACCAGATGTCACCGGTACGCAGGCCCTGGTCGAGCACCAGGCTCACGGCCTTCTCGATGGCGGCGGCGGCGGCGCCTTCGTTGAAGGTGTAACGCAGCATCATCGAGACCGAGAGGATGGTCGCCAGCGGGTTGGCGATGCCCTTGCCGGCGATGTCCGGCGCGGAACCGTGGCAAGGCTCGTACATGCCCTTGTTGTTCGAATCCAGCGAGGCAGAAGGCAGCATGCCGATGGAGCCGGTGAGCATGGAAGCCTCATCCGACAGGATGTCGCCGAACATGTTGTCGGTGACCATCACGTCGAACTGCTTGGGTGCGCGGACCAGCTGCATGGCGGCGTTGTCGACGTACATGTGCGACAGCTCGATGTCCGGGTAGTCCTTGGCGACTTCCTCGACCACTTCGCGCCACAGCTGGCTGGACGCCAGGACGTTGGCCTTGTCCACCGAGCACAGTTTCTTGTTGCGCACGCGAGCCATGTCGAAGCCGACACGGGCGATGCGGCGGATTTCGCTTTCGCTGTACGGCAGGGTGTCGTACGCCTGGCGCTCGCCGTTCTCCAGCACGCGCTGCTCGCGCGGTTGGCCGAAGTAGATGCCGCCGGTCAGCTCGCGCACGATGAGGATGTCCAGGCCGGCGACCACTTCGGGCTTCAGGCTGGAGGCATCGGCCAGTTGCGGATAGAGGATGGCCGGACGCAGGTTGCCGAACAGGCCCAGTTGCGAGCGGATCTTCAGCAGGCCGCGCTCGGGGCGGATGTCACGCTCGATCTTGTCCCATTTCGGGCCGCCCACGGCGCCCAGCAGCACCGCGTCGGAGTTGCGCGCGCGCCCCAGGGTCTCGTCGGCCAGCGGTACGCCGTGCTTGTCGATGGCAGCGCCGCCGATCACATCTTCGGTCAGCTCGAAGCCCAGGGCGAACTTGTCGTTGGCCAGCTCCAGCACCTTGACCGCTTCGGCCATGATTTCCGGGCCGATGCCGTCGCCGGGGAGAACCAGAATCTGTTTGCTCATCTTTCTGCTCACTTTTTGAAAGTCGCTTGGCAAATAAAACCGCTTGGCAAATAACGTAACGCCCCGGATGGCTCGCACCATCCGGGGCGGTCAGAACCTTGAGATCAGCGCTCCGCCCAGAGCACCAGCACGTCGGTGCTGAAGGAACCCTCGGCGTCGATCTCGAAATACTCGCGCACCTCGTCGCCCATCGAAAGCTGCAGGGCACGAATGGCCTGGCGCATCACCTCGGGGGTGCGCATGCGCTCGACCCAGGAAGTGAACTCCAGGCGCAGGCGCTGGCGCTTCTGCGCAGTCACCGCAAGACCCGCCTCACCCACTAAACGCGCCCACTCCGACGGGGAGTAGTCACGCACATGGCTGGTGTCGCGCAAGACCTCGACAGTCTGCAGATAGGTGTCCAGCAGAGGCAAGCCCGGCGCCGCGACATCGATGAAGCAGACCACGCCGCCCGGCTTGAGCACCCGGCGCACTTCGCGCAGCGCCTGGCCGACATCCCGCCAGTGGTGCGCGGAATAGCGGCTGAAGACGAAGTCGAACTCACCATCCTCGAACGGCAGCTGCTCGGCGGCACCACAGCGCGTGGCGATGTTGCCCAGGCCGCGCTCGGCGGCGGCCGAGGCCACCACGTCGAGCATCTGCTGGGACAGGTCGTAGGCCACCACCTCGCCGGCCAGCGGCGCGACGTTGAAGCTCACATGCCCTGCCCCGCACCCCAGATCGAGCACGCGCGCACCGGTAGTCGCCGACAGTCGCTCGCGCAGCTGGGCGAATTCCTCGCCCTGGGCGTGTACGGCGCTGGTCAGGTAAGCGTTGGCCTGGGCGCCGAACTGGCGCTGGACCACTTGCTCGTGACGACTCTCGGTCATGCTGATCTCCTCAACGCGATGGTGCGACGCCGGTCAGGCGTCGCGGAACAACCAGGGCTGCTGCTGCTTGTAGCCGGTTTCAAAACTGCGGATGGCCTCGGCGTCCTGCAGGGTCAGGCCGATGTCGTCCAGGCCATTGAGCAGGCAGTGCTTGCGGAACGCGTCCACGTCGAAGCTGTACCGCTTGCCGTCCGGACGGGTCACGGTCTGCGCGGCGAGGTCGACGGTCAGTTGGTAACCCTCGGTGGCTTCGCACTGGGCGAACAGCTCGTCGACTTCCTCGTCCTTCAGGATGATCGGCAGCAGGCCGTTCTTGAAGCTGTTGTTGAAGAAGATGTCGGCGAAGCTCGGCGCGATCACGGTACGGAAGCCGTACTCGTCCAGCGCCCACGGCGCGTGCTCGCGGGAGGAGCCGCAACCGAAGTTCTCACGGGCCAGCAGCACGCTGGCGCCCTGGAAGCGCGGGAAATTGAGGACGAAGTCCTTGTTCACCGGGCGCTTGGAGTTGTCCTGGTTCGGCTGGCCCACGTCGAGGTAGCGCCACTCGTCGAACAGGTTCGGGCCGAAGCCGGTGCGCTTGATCGACTTGAGGAATTGCTTGGGGATGATCTGGTCGGTGTCGACGTTGGCGCGGTCGAGCGGCGCAACGAGACCGGTGTGCTGGGTAAAGGCTTTCATGTTCGGTCTCCTCAGGCCTGCATCAATTCACGTACGTCGATGAAACGACCGGTCACGGCAGCCGCGGCGGCCATCGCCGGACTCACCAGGTGGGTACGACCACCGGCGCCCTGACGGCCTTCGAAGTTGCGGTTGGAGGTGGAAGCGCAATGCTCGCCACTCTCCAGACGGTCCGGGTTCATCGCCAGGCACATGGAGCAGCCCGGTTCACGCCATTCGAAGCCGGCTTCGATGAAGATCTTGTCCAGGCCTTCCTGTTCCGCCTGGGCCTTCACCAGGCCCGAGCCCGGTACGACCAGCGCCTGCTTGACGGTGGCAGCGACCTTGCGGCCCTTGGCCACGGCGGCGGCGGCACGCAGGTCTTCGATGCGTGAGTTGGTGCAGGAGCCGATGAAGACGCGGTCCAGCTGGATGTCGGTGATCGCCTGGTTGGCGTTCAGGCCCATGTACTTGAGGGCACGGACGATGGAATCGCGCTTGACCGCATCGGCTTCGGCCGCCGGGTCCGGCACGTTCTGGTCGACCGCGAGGACCATCTCCGGGGAAGTCCCCCAGCTGACCTGCGGCTTGATGTCCTCGGCACGCAGCTCGACGATGGTGTCGAAGTGCGCGTCGGCGTCGGAAACCAGGTCGCTCCAGGCTTCAACAGCCTTGGCCCAGTCGCTGCCTTGCGGCGAGAACGGACGGCCCTTCACGTATTCGACGGTCTTCTCGTCGCACGCCACCATGCCGACGCGAGCGCCCGCCTCGATGGACATGTTGCAGATGGTCATGCGGCCTTCCATGGACAGGTCGCGGATGGCGCTGCCGGCGAACTCCAGGGCATGGCCGTTGCCGCCCGCGGTGCCGATCTTGCCGATCACCGCGAGGACGATGTCCTTGGCAGTCACGCCGAAGGGCAATTTGCCTTCCACGCGGACCTGCATGTTCTTCATCTTCTTGGCGACCAGGCACTGGGTGGCGAGCACGTGTTCCACTTCGGAGGTGCCGATGCCATGGGCCAGCGCACCGAAGGCGCCGTGGGTCGAGGTGTGCGAGTCGCCGCAGACCACGGTCATGCCCGGCAGGGTCGCGCCCTGCTCCGGGCCGACGACGTGGACGATGCCCTGGCGGACGTCGTTCATCTTGAATTCGAGGATGCCGAAGTCATCGCAGTTCTCGTCCAGGGTCTGGACCTGGATGCGCGACACTTCATCGGCGATGGCCGCGAGGCCACCCTTGCGCTCGACCTGGGTGGTCGGCACGTTGTGGTCCGGGGTCGCGATGTTCGCGTCGATGCGCCACGGCTTGCGGCCGGCCAGGCGCAGACCTTCGAAGGCCTGCGGCGAGGTCACTTCATGGAGGATGTGGCGGTCGATGTAGATGAGCGACGAACCATCGTCACGGCGCTTCACCTCGTGCATTTCCCAGAGTTTGTCGTAGAGCGTCTTGCCGGCCATCAGAGAGTCCTCATCAGCGTCTTTCTATGCCCCTTGGGCTTGTGGGGATGATCCTATGGAAAGGCGCCGAATAACTCAAATTCATATTTTTTATCCAAAGGATTCCCACAGGGAATACGGTGCGTTATAAAAGTCGGGCGCCGCTTCCAGAGCGCAGGGAGTCGACATGGACCTGACCAGCCTCAACACCTTCCTCGCCATCGCCGAATCCGGCAGCTTCTCCGAAGCCGGCGAGCGCCTGCACCTGACCCAGCCAGCGGTGAGCAAGCGCATCGCCGCCCTGGAGAACCAGCTGGGAGTAAGGCTGTTCGACCGCGTCGGCCGCGAGGTGACCCTCACCGAGTCCGGCCGCGCCCTGCTGCCGCGCGCTTACCAGATACTCAGTGTGCTGGACGACACCCGTCGCGCCCTGACCAACCTGAACGGCGAAGTGAGCGGTCGGCTGGTCCTGGCTACCAGTCATCACATCGGCCTGCACCGACTCCCGCCGCTGCTGCGCGCCTTCACCAAGGCCCACCCGCAGGTGGCGCTGGATATCCAGTTCTGCGACTCGGAAGTGGCCTACGAAGAAATTCTCCATGGCCGCGCCGAACTGGCCGTGATCACCCTCGCCCCGGAAACCGCCGAACCGGTGCGCGCCGTGCCGGTGTGGGATGACCCGCTGGACTTCGTCGCCGCCCCCGAGCACCCGCTGTCGGTGCAGGGCCCGGTATTCCTCGCCGACGTGGCGCGGCACCCGGCGGTGTTCCCCGGCGGAAACACCTTCACCCACCACATCGTGCGGCGCATGTTCGAGGCCGAGGGCCTGACGCCGAACATCGGCATGAGCACCAACTACATGGAGACCATCAAGATGATGGTTTCCATCGGCCTGGCCTGGAGCGTCCTGCCGCGCACCATGCTCGATGACAGCGTCGTGCGCCTGCCACTGCAGGACATCCAGCTCAGCCGCCAGCTGGGCTACATCCTGCATACCGAACGCACGCTGTCCAACGCCGCGCGGGCCTTCATGCGCCTGCTCGACGCCCAGGCGGCCGGGCTTGCGCCTGTCGCGGCCTAACCTCTATTGTTCTGACAGAACTAGAAGAAGGGGCCCGAATGCCCGTCCGCACACCCGTTCGCGTTAGCCGGCCCCACTTGGCCGGCGCCGCCAGACTCAGGGGGAGCGCCGCATGAGCCGCGATCCGCACACGCCCCCGCACGCCTCCGACGGACAGGACAAGTTCGCCAAAGCCTTTCATACCGCGCCCGACGCCATGGTCATCACCGACCGGGACAGCGGAAAATTCCTCGAGCTCAATGCCAGTTTCGTCGATCACTTCGGCTGGAGCCGCGAAGAAGCCCTCGGCCGCACCTCGGTGCAACTCGGCCTCTGGCACAGCCTCGACGAACGCCAGCGGATGCTCGACAAGATCACCGCCGAGCGGCAGATCGACGGCTTCGACGTCACCCTCATCACCCGTACCGGCGAAGTCCGTAGCGCCCGCGTCTACGGCTGCCAGATCGAACAGGACGCCCGCCCCTGCCTGGTGCTGACGGTCCGCGACATTACCCGCATGCGCGCCCAGGAACGCGCCCTGCGTGACAGCCAGGAGCGCCTGGACCTGGCGCTGGACTCCGCGCAACTGGGCATCTGGGACTGGCACATCCCCAGCGGCCTGCTCTACGGCTCGGCCCGCGCCGCCGTGCTGCACGAATTGCCTGACCGGGACTTCCACGGCCCCTTCGGCGAGTTCTTCGCCTGTGTCGACAAGTCCGACCGCCAGCGCATGCGCCAGGCCTACGCCCGGCTCGCCCGCGGCCCGGAGAGCGACTACCAGTTCACCTACCGCGCGCAACTCGACTCCGGCGAAGTGCGCTACCTGGAAAGCCGCGCGCGGCTCTACCGCGACGCCCGCGACAAACCGCTGCGCATGGCCGGCACCCTGCTCGACATCACCGAACGCGTGCTGCGCGAACGCAGCCTGCAGGCCTCGGAGGAGAAATTCGCCAGCCTGTTCCAGGGCAGCCCGGACCCGATCTGTGTGTCGAGAGTGCGCGACGGCGAGTTCGTCGAAGTGAACCCGAGTTTCTGCCGCACCTTCGGCTGGCTCGCCGAGGACATCATCGGCCGCTCGTCCCACCAGGTGACCTTCTGGGCCGATCACCACCAGCGCTCGCGACTGTTCGAGCAACTGATGCGCGACCATTCGCTGCAGAACGTCGAAGTGCAGTTCCTCACCCGCGAAGGCCAGACCATCACCTGCATGGTCGCCAGCCGGCTGATCTGGGTCGACCGCCAGCTGTGCATCCTCTCCAGCTTCCGCGACGTCACCCGCCGGCTGCAGGCCGAGGCCGCACTCAAGGCCAGCCAGGAGAAGTTCGCCAAGGCATTCCACTCCAGCCCCGACGCCATCACCATCACCGAGCGCGCGACCGGCCGCTACATCGAGGTCAACGAAGGTTTCCACCGCCTGACCGGCTACCGCACCGACGAGGTGATCGGCCAAACCTCCCTGGGCATCAATATCTGGGCCGATCCCGACGAGCGCCTGAACATGATCGCCGCGCTGAACCGCGACGGCTTCGTCCACCACCTGGAAATGCGCGGCCGCCACCGCGACGGCACGATCAAGACGGTGGACGTGTCGGTAGAACCGATCGAACTGGGCGGGGTGGACTGCCTGCTGCTCACCGCCCGCGATACCAGTGAGCTGCGCGAGGCCGAGGCGCGCATCCAGCACCTGGCCTACCACGACGCCCTGACCGACCTGCCCAACCGGGCCCTGCTGATGGACCGCCTCAAGCAGCAGATCGCCCTGCTGCAACGCCACAGCCTGCGCGGCGCTCTGCTGTTCCTCGACCTCGACCACTTCAAGCACATCAACGACTCGCTCGGCCACTCGGTCGGTGACTCCATCCTGCAGATGGTCACCGCGCGCCTGGAAGCCAGCGTGCGCCAGGAAGACACCGTGGCGCGCCTGGGCGGCGACGAATTCGTGGTGCTGATCACCGGCATCGAGGGCAGCCGCCTGGAAACCGCCCAGCAGGTGCGCCAATTGGCGGAGAAACTCCGCGACCTGCTGGCCGAGCCGATGCTGCTGGACGGCCATCGGCTGCAGATCACCCCGAGCATCGGCATCGCGCTGATTCCCGACGACGGCGCGACCCCGGACGACCTGCTCAAGCGCGCCGACATCGCCATGTACCGCGCCAAGGACGCCGGGCGGAACACCGTGCAGCTGTTCCACGAATCCATGCAGCAGGCCGCCAGCGAGCGCCTGCGCCTGGAGAACGGCCTGCGCATGGCCCTCGCCCGCCGCGAGTTCAACCTGCACTACCAGCCGCAGGTGGACGCCCGCGATTCACGCATCGTCGGCGCCGAGGCGCTGCTGCGCTGGCGCCACCCGACTCGCGGCCCGCAATCGCCGGCCAGCTTCATCCGCGTGCTGGAGGACAGCGGGCTGATCGTCGAAGTGGGCCAGTGGGTACTCGAGGAAGCCTGTCGCACCGGCGCGCGGCTGCTCGCCGAGGGCCGCATCGACGTCGAGAATTTCAGCCTGAGCGTGAACATCAGCCCCCGGCAGTTCCGCCAGAGCGAATTCGTCGAGCGCCTGCTGGCCCTGCTGCACAAGACCCGGCTGCCGCCCAGCCTGCTGAAACTGGAGATCACCGAGGGCATCGTGATCCAGCAACTGGACGACACCATCGCGCGCATGGAGCGCCTGCGCGAAGCCGGCGTGCAGTTCGCCATGGATGACTTCGGCACCGGCTACTCCTCGCTGACCTACCTCAAGCGCCTGCCGGTGGACAGCCTGAAGATCGACCAGAGCTTCGTGCGTGACGCCCCCAACGACAGCAACGACGCAGAGATCGTCCGCGCCATCATCGCCATGGGGCACAGCCTCGGGCTGGAGCTGGTGGCCGAAGGGGTGGAAACCCCGGAGCAGCTGGCGCTGCTGGCGGAACAGGGTTGCCATCTGTACCAGGGCTATCTGTTCGGCCGACCGGTACCGCTGGAGGACTTCATCGCCCTGCTGCCCCGCAACGATACCCAGCAGGCAACCTGAGGCTCGCTATTGCGCGGGCCGCAACTCCGACATCACCACCATCACCTGGGCCTCGTCGGCTTCGCCGTCGTTGAGGTAGAGGTGGCCAACGCTGCTATCGAAATAGGCCGTCTCGCGCGTCCCGATGCACACCGACTCGCCCGTCTCGAACTGGATGCGCACACGACCGGCCACCACCATGGCGAACTCCTGGCCGGGGTGGCGGACGTAATCATCGAACTCACCCACCTCGCGGGCAAAGATGCGCGCGTACAGCGGCGTCATGCTGCGCTGCGGGAAATCGCCGGCGATGGGGTAGTACTCGTAACCGCCGGTGTCGTAACCGGCAGCGTTGTCGATGCCAGTCTTGACGAAAGTCTTCAGCCCCATCAACCCGCCGACGGACGGCAAAGGGCGGAACAACTGAGCGATATCCACCTGCAAGGCGCGGGCGGCGGCGGCCAGCTTGTCGTAGCTCACCGCCACCTGTGCCAGCTCCATCTTCGACAGGGTGGAAACCGCCACGCCAGACAGGTCGGAGAGCTGTTTCAGGGTCAGTTTCTGCTGCTTGCGAACCGCCCGCAGACGCGCACCGACTTCGTCTCGATCCAGTTGCTGGGGCTTGGGTAGTGCCTGGGCGGTTTCGCTCATGGGACATCTCGTGAGGGGGCCGACGAAAGTTTACCGGGCCTTGCCTTTCGCGCAAAAATTCTCATATCTTAGATTTCTCACATACGAGAAAATCTGCAGAAGGCCCTTGCAGTGAGCCATTTCGATTTCGTCATCATCGGTGCCGGCATTGCCGGCGCCTCCCTCGCCTACCGCCTTAGCGAGACGCACAAGGTGCTGGTGCTGGAGCGCGAAGAGCAGCCCGGCTACCACTCCACCGGGCGCTCCGCCGCCATGTTCATGGAGGCCTACGGCACGCCGCAGATCCAGGCGCTGACCCGCGCCAGCCGGGCCTTCTACGAGAACCCGCCAGCCGGCTTCAGCGAGCACCCGATCCTCACTCCGCGCGGCTGCCTGTACGTCGGCGGCCCGGAACACCTCGAGCTGCTCAAGCAGGCCGAAGCCACGCCCGGCGTCAAGCGCATCAGCACCGAACAGGCACTGGAATTCCTCCCCGTCCTGCGCGCCGACGCCATCATCGGCGCACTCTACGAGCCGGACGCCCGCGACCTCGACGTGCATGCGCTGCACCAGGGCTACCTGCGCGCGCTGCGCCAGCGCGGCGGCGAACTGCGCTGCGACCGCGAGCTGCTGTCGGCTGACTATGCCGATGGCGCGTGGACGCTCGAACTCAGCCAGGGCGAAACCGTCCAGGCCGCGCAACTGGTCAACGCCGCCGGCGCCTGGGCCGACTACGTGGCCGAGCGCTGCGGCATCCGTCCGGTGGGCCTGCAACCCTGCCGCCGCACCGCCTTCACCTTCCCGGTGCCCGACGGCTTGGACATCAGCCGCTGGCCGACGGTGATCGGCATCGACGAAAGCTTTTACTTCAAGCCGGACGCCGGCCAGTTGCTCGGTTCCCCCGCCAATGCCGACCCAGTGGAAGCGCAGGACGTGCAGCCCGAGGAACTCGACATCGCCCTGGGCGTTTACCACATCGAGGAACACACCACCCTGGCGATCCGTCGGCCGAACCACAGCTGGGCCGGCCTGCGCTCCTTCGTCGCCGACGGCGACCTGGTGATCGGCCAGGACGCGCAGAACCCGGCGTTCTTCTGGCTGGCCGCCCAGGGCGGCTACGGCATCCAGTCCGCCGATGGTGTGTCGCGCCTGGCCCAATCGCTGCTGCTCGGCCAGCCGCTGCCCGAATCCCTGCGCCAGGAAGGCGTCGACCCCCAGCGCCTGAGCCCGGCGCGCCTGCGTTGAATTCCCCCGGAGACCTTAGAATGAGCGATATCCAGCGTTACCCCAGCAGCCTGCCCTTCCCCTTCTCCCGCGCCGTCAAGGCCGGCGGCTTCCTGTTCCTGTCCGGGCAGATCCCGATGACCGCGGACGGCCAGGTGGTGAAAGGCGACATCCAGACCCAGACCGAAGCGGTGATGACCCGCATCGCCGAAAGCCTGGAAGCCTGCGGCGCCAACTACTCGCAGGTGGTGAAGGCCACCGTATGGCTGTCCGACATGGCGCACTTCGCCGGCTTCAACGAGGTGTACAAGCGCTACTTCGAACAGGGCCTGCCAGTGCGCTCCTGCGTGGCTTCGGCACTGGCGCTGGGCGTGGACGTCGAGGTGGAAGTCCAGGCCTACGTCGGCCAGGCGTGACCCTTTCCGGCCCCGCCGCGAGCGGGGCCGCTCTCATAACAACAACAGAGTCTCGATCATGAAAACCAGTCTCAAGCTCGGCGGGGCCTACATCGGCCTGGTGGTGGGCGTCGGCTTCGCCTCGGGCCAGGAGATCCTCCAGTTCTTCGGCGGCTTCGGCATCATGGGCCTGGCCGGCGCGCTGGTGGCGCTGGCGCTGTTCGCCTTCCTGCTGATGAACCTCTACCAGATCGGCAGCCGTCTGCAGACCCAGTCGCACAAGGAAGCCATGGAGTACATCTGTGGCAAACCGCTGGGCCGCGTCGTCGACCTGATGCTGACCTTCTTCCTGTTCGGCACCATGGTGGTGATGTTCGCCGGCGCCAACTCCTCCTTCGAGCAGCAACTGGGCATCGGCCACTCCATCGGCGGCATGGTCCTCGGCGTGCTGACCATCATCACCGTGTGCCTGGGCCTGAAGCGGGTGATCACCCTGATGAGCCTGATCACACCGGTGCTGATGGTCATCGTGGCCATCATCGCCGTCTACGCGTTGACGCATATCCAGAAGCCGCTGGCGGAGCTGGAGCAGATTGCCCTGGCGGTGCCGCACCCGGCGCCCAACTGGCTGCTCGGCGCGCTGCTCTACGTCTCCTACAACGTCGCGGCCACCGCAGCGGCCGTGGTGGTGATGGGCGGCAGCGTGGCCAATCTGCGCACCGCGGCAATGGGCGGCGTGTTCGGCGGCATCGGCGTGGGCGTGCTGATCCTCGCCATGGCCCTGGTGATGCTGGTGCAGATCGACGTGATCGGCGGCAGCGCCATTCCCACCCTGCTCCTGAGCAACAACATCGCGCCCTGGTTCGGCGATGTGATGCTGGCCCTGCTGCTGGTGAAGCTGTACTGCACCACCAGCGGATTTGCCTACACCCTGGCCGCGCGCTGCGTTGCCTACGGCGTACCCTTCCGCGTGGCGACCGTAGTCGCGGTGGTGCTTGCCTTCATCGCCAGCCAGGTCGGCTTCGTCAAGCTGGTGGGCCTGGTCTATCCGGCCATGGGTTACCTGGGCTTCGTGCTGATGGCGGCCATCGTCGTCGCCTGGTGGCGCAACCGCTCGGCGCCGCTGCCGGACCAGCAGAAGGCCTGATCGGCAGCTGATCGAGGCACCAACGAAAACGCCCGTCTCTTGCGAGACGGGCGTTTTGCTTTGCCGCTACGGCCCGGCTGATGCCGGGCTACCACTTAGCCTTCGATGGCCAGGTTCTGGCCGTTGATGGCGATCCGCTTGGGCTTGGCTTCTTCCGGAACGATGCGCACCAGCTCGACGCTGAGCAGGCCGTTCTTCAGCGATGCGCCCTGGACCTCGATATGGTCGGCGAGGCGAAACGACAGTTTGAAGGCGCGCTGGGCGATGCCCTGGTGCAGGTAGGTGACGCTCTCGGAAGCCTTTTCGCGCTTGCCGCCGTTGACGGTCAGCACACCGCGCTCCACTTGCAGCTCCAGGTCCTCCTCCTGCAGGCCGGCGGCAGCGATGACGATGCGGTACTGGTCGTCACCATGCTTCTCGACGTTGTAGGGCGGGTAGGAACTGCCGCCTTCACTGCGCAGGGCGGACTCGAACAGATCGTTGAAGCGATCGAAGCCGACGGACTGGCGGAACAGCGGGGCGAGGGAAAGGACGTTGCTCATGCGAATCTCCTGAAATTTTCAGCAAGGTATGATCTGGAGCCTGAGGTCAGAACTCCGGTGCGGGACCCGTCTTCGGCCTCCCGCAGGAACATAGATTGGGCTGCGCGAATCCATTTCAAGCCCCCTTCACAACAGGAAGAGTTTCCATGGACAAGGTCATGCTGATCACCGGCGCCAGTCGCGGCATCGGCGCCGCCACCGCCCTGCTCGCCGCCGAGCGCGGCTTCGCCGTGGCGCTCAACTACCGCCGCGAACGTGAAGCGGCCGAAGCGCTGGTCGCGCAAATCACCGCAGCCGGCGGCAAGGCACGCGCCTTCGCCGCCGACGTGGCGAACGAGGAAGACGTGCTGCGCCTGTTCCGCGAAGTGGACGAAGCCTTCGGCCGCCTCGACGCGCTGATAAACAACGCCGGCATCCTGGAGCGCCAGATGCGCCTGGAAGACATGGACGTGGCGCGCCTGCAGCGGGTGTTTGCAGTGAACGTTACCGGTACCTTCCTCTGCTGCCGCGAGGCAGTGAAGCGCATGGCGCGCCAGCACGGCGGCAAGGGCGGAAGCATCGTCAACGTGTCGTCCATGGCTTCACGCCTGGGTTCGCCCAACGAGTACATCGACTACGCCGCCGCCAAGGGCGCGGTGGACAGCCTGACCATCGGCCTGGCCAAGGAAGTGGCGGCGGACGGCATCCGCGTGAACGCCGTGCGGCCGGGGCTGATCCGGACGGATATCCACGCCAGCGGCGGAGAACCGGGGCGCGTGGAGCGCCTGCAATCGGCGATCCCCCTGGGGCGTGGCGGCGAGGCGGAAGAAGTGGCGCGGGCGATTTTGTTCCTCGCCTCGGACGAGTCCAGCTACAGCACCGGAGGTTTCATCGACGTCAGCGGCGGGCGATAACCTGCAGGAGCGCGCCATGCGCGCAATCGCGGGCATGGCCCGCTCCTACAGGTGTCTGCCGTTGCGTCAGGCGGCGGCTTCGATCTCGACCTGCAGCATCCGGTCGAGCGCTTCGCAGTCGTGCTCGCGGCGCACCTGGGCGAACAGCTCCACAGCTTCGGGATAACTGCGGGTAAGCATCCCCAGCCACTGCTTCAGGCGCCCCGGTGCATACCGCGGCGCCAGCTTGCGCCGGGCCTGGCGCCAGAAGTCGTCGAGCAGCACGCGCACTTCCGACCAGGGCATCGGCACCACCTCGCGGCCATCGCGCCACGCGGCGATCTGCCGGGCGAGGTCCGGGCGGGAAACCAGTCCGCGGCCCAGCATGATGTCCGCCACGCCGCTGATGGAGCGGCAACGGTGGTAATCCTCCAGCGTCCAGACTTCGCCGTTGGCGAACACCGGCACTTTCACCGCATCGGCCACTTTCGCCACCCACTCCCAATGTGCCGGCGGCTTGTAGCCGTCAGCCTTGGTCCGCGCGTGCACCACCACATGGGCGGAGCCGGCGTCGGCCAAGGCGCGTGCGCAGTCGATGGCGCCGTCCGGGCTGTCGTAGCCCAAGCGCATCTTCGAGGTCACCGGAATGTGGGCCGGCACCGCGCGACGCACCGCCTCGATGATGCTGAACATCAGCTCGGGTTCCTTGAGCAAAACCGCTCCGCCACGGGACCGGTTCACCGTCTTGGCCGGGCAGCCGAAGTTCAGGTCGATGACCGGAGCACCCAGCTCGCAGGCCTGCACGGCGTTTTCCGCCAGCAGTTGCGGGTCGGAGCCGAGCAATTGCACGCGCATCGGCACGCCGGCGCGGGTACGACTGCCATGCGCCAGCTCCGGAGCGAGCGCCAGGAACGACGACGGCGGCAACAGCCGGTCATTGATGCGGATGAATTCGGTGACGCACCAGTCGATGCCGCCGACGCGGGTCAGCACATCGCGGAGGATGTCATCTACCAGCCCCTCCATCGGGGCCAGGGCGATCTGCACGGGGGAATCTCGGGCTATGGCGAAGGCCGCGGATTGTAGGGAATGCGCCGCGCCGGGAAAAGCGCGGCACGACGGATCACGCGCCGGCGGCCACGGCCTCCGGGGCGAGCAGCGCGCGGCCGTAGCCTTCGATGAACTCCACCGGCATGCGCTTGGGCTTGCCGCTGGACAGCTCGATGCAGACGAAGGTGGTCTGTGCGCGCAGCAGGGTCAAAGCGTCCGCCGGGCGCACCAGCTGGAAGTGGCGGGTCATTTTCAGGCGCTGGTCGGACTGGACGATCCAGGTCGCCAGTTGCAGCTGCTCGCCTTCATAGGCGGCCGCCAGGTAATCCACTTCATGGCGCACTACGGCCATGGCGCGATCCAGCCGGCGGTACTCGGCCAGGTCCAGCCCCAGGCTCTGGGAGTGGCGCCAGGCGCAACGCTCCAGCCAGCTGACGTAGACGGCGTTGTTGGCATGGCCGAGGCCGTCGATGTCCTCGGACTTGACCTCGATGTCGATGACGAACGGGTCGGGCAACTGCCAACTCATGAAGCGTGCTCCAGGCTTGCGGCCAGCGCGATCGCTTCGGCGGCCAGTTGGGTGATCTGGTCCCAGGCGCGGGCGCGGACCAGGCTGGGCGGCGCGATCCAGGTTCCGCCGACGCAGGCGACGTTGGGCAGGCGCAGCACGTTGAGCAGGTTTTCCTGGGTGATGCCGCCGGTCGGGCAGAAGCGGATGCCGGAGAAAGGCGCCTTCAGGCTCTTGAGCATCTTGATCGCCGCGTTGCCGTCGGCCGGGAAGAGTTTCAGCGAGCGGTAACCGTACTCCAACGCCACCAGCACCTCGGAAGGCGTCATCACTCCGGGCAGGAACGGCAGTTTCGCGTCGTCGGCGGCGGCCACCAGGCGCGGCGTGCAGCCGGGGCTGACGGCAAACTGCGCGCCGGCATCGCGGGCTTCCTGGAACTGCTCGGTGTGGATCAGCGTACCGGCGCCGACGATCATGTCCGGCAGCTCACGGCGGATTTCGGCCATCGCATCGAGCGCCTGCGGTGTGCGCAGGGTCACTTCCAGCACGCGCACACCACCGTCGTACAGTGCGCGGGCCAGATCACCAGCGAGCGCCACATCATCGATCACCAATACCGGCATGACCGGGCGCGCCTTCTGCAGCACCCAGTCCAGCGACAGATTCATGCATTCCCCCAATCGACCACCCGCGTGCGCAAGACCTCGCGCCCAGGCCGGGGCGGCCGGAAATGCCCGAAAGTCTACGCCAGCGCGCCGGGCCTGACGACCCGCACCGGGCCATCATGCAACGATAACGACGGCCTTTAGCCGCCGTTATCAGGCTGGTGAATGGCTCAGGAAGCCAGCGCCAGGGGTAAAGGCATCTCGACCTCTTCCAGCAACTCCAGAATGGCTTCGGTGACCACTGCATCCGCCAGTACGCGGTGATGCCCGCCATCCTTCAGGCGCAGCAGCCTACTGCGCGGCCAGGCCTCGTGGATGGCCGTGGCCTCGCCGACCCGCACGTACCGGTCGTCCTCGGCGTGTACCACCAGGCCGGGGAAGTCCAGTTCATAACGCGCGACGTCCAGTTGCTTGGCGGCAATACCCGCGCGCGCCTCGATCATGCGGATGAAGCGCGAGCGTGCCAGCGGCGCCAGGCCGACCATCCTGGAGAAGCCGCGCAGGACTCCCAGGACATTGCTCGGCGCACCGATGGTCACCAGCGTTTCGGTACGCAGGCCCATCTGGGTCGCCAGCAGTGCGCTGGCGCCGCCCATGGAATGACCGATCACGGCCCGCAGCGGCGGCAACTCGCTGGCTGCCTCCAGCAGGGCGCGGGCGAACAGCACGATGTCCGCTTCGCGGCCGGGCGAGCGGCCGTGCCCCGGCCCGTCGAGGGCGATCACGCCATAACCGGCGCCCACCAGCTTCTCGATCAGCGTGGCGAACTGGGTAGGCCGACCTTCCCAACCGTGCATCAACAGCACAGCCGGCCCCTCCCCCCAGCGCAAGGCAGACAACCCGAAACGCAGGGTGACGCGCTCGGAGCTGGCCAGCAGCGGCAGCTCCCAGTCACGCGGGGCATATTCGTTGGGCGTCACGAACAGCTGACGCATGCGCTGCGCCGCCCATGTCGGCGCGACGCGCCCCAGGGTGGCATTGATTCCTCGAACCCAGCTCAGACTGTTCATTTGCCGTACCTCCTCAGATCACCGCTTTCTTCGCGGCACGCAGGACACGATCGGACAGGTCGCCGGTGCCCAGGGCACGAGCCAGCGCCAATCCGCCAATCATCAGGGCCATGTCGCTGAGCACGGTGTCGATTTCCTCGGGGCGGCCGGCCAGCGCCGCGACCATCAACTCCACGTGCTCTTCCAGGGTCTGGCGGAAAGCTTCCGGCAGATCGGCGATCTCGTTCAGTGAACTGGGGATCGGGCAGCCCTCCTCCTCGGTATCGCGGTGCTTGCGCGACAGGTAGTACTGCGCCGTCAGTGCACGGCGCTCGGCGAAGCTCAGTTGCGGATCGAAGCGCTTGAGGCCTTCGCGACGCTTGGCGAGCAAGTCGCGGAAGGCCTCCAGCATCAGCGCGTCCTTGCTCTCGAAGTGCGAGTAGAAGCCGCCCACCGTCAGCCCCGCCGCCGACATCACCTCGCCCACGCTGGGGCCGACCGGCCCGTGCTGGAGCAATGCGCTGGTGGCGGCGGACAGGATGCGTTCGCGGGTCTGGGCTTTCTTGTCGCTCATGGCTGACTCTCGCTCGGACAAATATTATGGGGAGAATATTATTATCATAATAAAAATCGGCAAGCAGAAAGCGCGACCGCTGGTCGGAGGAACATTTTCTGGAGGGAGAAAAACAAAAGGGCCACTGAAAGTCTCAGTGGCCCTATAGGCATCGCAGAGCGATAAAAATGGCGTCCCCTAGGGGACTCGAACCCCTGTTACCGCCGTGAAAGGGCGGTGTCCTAGGCCACTAGACGAAGGGGACATATCCTTCGAAGAAACCCACCCGATGGTGGATTCTGGCTTCATCCCGTATGGGAATTTGGTGGAGCTAGACGGGATCGAACCGTCGACCTCTTGCATGCCATGCAAGCGCTCTCCCAGCTGAGCTATAGCCCCAGATGACTCTGGCTGACGACGCGAACACATCGTCGCTGGATAAGTGGCGTCCCCTAGGGGACTCGAACCCCTGTTACCGCCGTGAAAGGGCGGTGTCCTAGGCCACTAGACGAAGGGGACGCAAAACCTTCGATTTCAGTCTTGCCCGGACCAGGCAAGACCTACTGGTAATTTGGTGGAGCTAGACGGGATCGAACCGTCGACCTCTTGCATGCCATGCAAGCGCTCTCCCAGCTGAGCTATAGCCCCAAAGTACCGCTGGATCTACCGTTCCGCTTCGTTCTGTCAGTTCAGTTCGTCGCTGGAACGGGGCGCATCTTAGGGGTGAGGCGAACCCCTGTCAACAACATTTTTTCAGATTTCTTATTTTTTTCTCCCAAAGAACAATCACTTATGTGACCGCCCCGGTTTCCGCGCGGCGAAATCCGCGGCTCGCCTGCCCTCCTCCGGCTCATCCGCAATCACCGGAGCCAGCATGAAAAAGGCCGGACGCTTCGCAGCGCCCGGCCTTTTTCACTGTAGGAAAGAACTCAGGAGCCGATGGCGTCGCGAATCTTTTCCCACTCCTTGGCTTCTTTCTTCGACGCACCGCCCAGCAGCTCCAGGGCCTGGCGCAGGCGATAGCGCGACAGATCGGCGCCGAGTATCTCCATGGCGTCGAGCACCGACACCGAACTGGCCTGGCCGGTGATGGCGGGGAACATCAGCGGCATCACGTCACGCAGCTTGAGGCCGAGGTGCTCTGCCACGGCCTGGATGGTCGCGGTGATGCGGTCCTTTTCCCACTGGCGCAGCGCTTCAAGCTTCCACAGCACCAGCTGCAGGACCTGGCGCACCTGGGTGGCGTCGAGCTTCTTGTGCTCGAACAGCTTGGCGTCCAGTTGCACGCCACCACTGAAGAAGAAGCCGGCCAGCGGGGCGATCTGGCTGAAGTTCTCCACGCGGCCTTGTACGTGCGGGGCGATCTTCATCAGGTACTCCGGGTTGAGCGCCCACTTCTGCACTTCTTTCGCAAAGTCCTCCACCGACAGCTCGCGAATCCACTGGCCGTTCAGCCAGGAGAGCTTCTCGATGTCGAAGATCGGGCCGCCCAGCGAGACGCGGGACAGGTCGAAGTGTTCGATCATCTCCTCCAGGCTGAACTTCTCGCGCTCGTCAGGCATGGACCAGCCCATGCGGCCCAGGTAGTTCAGCAGCGCCTGGGGCAGCAGGCCCATGCGCTCGTAGAAGGTGATGGAGGTGGGGTTCTTGCGCTTGGACAGCTTGCTCTTGTCCGGGTTGCGCAGCAGCGGCATGTAGCAGAGCACCGGCTGTTCCCAGCCGAAGTACTCGTACAGCTTGATCAGCTTGGGTGCCGAGGGCAACCACTCTTCGCCGCGCAGGACGTGGGTGATGCCCATCAGGTGGTCGTCGACCACGTTGGCGAGGAAGTAGGTGGGCAGGCCGTCGGCCTTCATCAGCACCTGCATGTCCATGCGGTCCCACGGGATTTCCACGTCGCCACGGAGCATGTCCGGCACCACGCAGACGCCCTCGGTCGGCACCTTCATGCGCACCACGTGGGATTCGCCGGCGGCGATGCGCTTGGCCGACTCCTCTTTCGCAAGGTGCATGCAGTGGCCGTCGTAGCGCGGGGTTTCCTTGCGCGCCTGCTGCTCGGCACGCAGTGCGTCGAGGCGCTCGGAGGAGCAGAAGCAGGGGAAGGCGTGGCCTTTCTCGACCAGCTCGTCGCTGTACTGCTTATAGATAGCGCCACGCTCGCTCTGCCGGTACGGGCCGTGCGGGCCGCCGACGTCCGGGCCCTCGTCCCACTCGATACCCAGCCAGCGCAGCGCGTCGAAGATCTGCTGTTCCGATTCGCGGGTCGAGCGCACCTGGTCGGTGTCCTCGATGCGCAGAATGAACTGACCGCCGTGCTGGCGGGCGAAGCAGAGGTTGAACAGCGCGATATACGCGGTGCCGACGTGCGGGTCGCCGGTGGGAGACGGCGCGATACGGGTGCGGACTGTGGTCATGAAGGCTCTCGTGTGCAGCAATTCTTCGTGTGAAGCGGACAGCGCGCGACGGCGCGCGCGCTCATGGGTGCGATGGTATCAGGCGGGCCACCTTCGGCTCCAGCCAGCGACCGGGATCCAGGGGCAGGTTATTGATCATGAAGTCGAGGAAAGCCTTTACCTTCATTACCTGGAAACGCCGCGACGGGTAAACGGCGTACAGCTCGCCCACCGGCAGCTGTACCTGCGGCAGCACGCGCACCAGGCTTCCGCTGGCCAACTGTTCGTCGACGATCAGCTCCGGCAGCGAAGCAATTCCCACTCCAGCCAGCACGGCTTCGCGGGCGAAAGTAATGTTGTTGCACGACAGCACCCGGTGGCACGGCACGGTTTCCCCGCGCAACGGCCAGTAGCGCTGGGAGTCGGCCTGCAGCAGCACGGCGCGGTGGCCGGCCAGCTCTTCCACGGTTTCCGGGCGACCATGCAGCTCCAGGTAATCGGGACTGGCGCACAGGCAGCGGCTGGTGGTCAGCATGCGCCGGGCGATCAGGGTCGAATCCTCCGGCTGGCCGACCATGATGACGATGTCCACACCCTCCTCCAGCGGATCGACGGTACGCGAGGTGAGCTCGACCTCGGCGGTGATCTGTGGATAAAGGTTCATGAAGTCGCCTACCACCTTGGCCAGGTACATCTGGCCGAACTCGATGGGCGCGCTGATCCGCAACAATCCCGAAGGCGCCTGCTGCAACTGCATCACCGCCTGCTCCGCCTCGGCGAAGTCATGCATGATCTGCCGGCAGCGGTCGTAGTAGGCCTGGCCCACTTCGGTCAGCCTCAGCTTGCGCGTGGTGCGGTTGATCAGGCGCACGCCCAGGCGCTCTTCGAGCAGCGCGATACGCCGGCTCACCGTGGATTTCTGCATCCCCAGGCTCTGCGCCGCCTGGGTGAAACTGTGCAGTTCCACGACGCGAGTGAAAATCAGCGCATCATCCAGCCCCATGATTGTTCCCTATAAGCAACAAAGTTTCCGAAGTGTAGCGGCTACGTGCCGCCACGGAACACTGTTACATTGGCAAACATTTTTTTGGCCAACCAAACGCTCGTTTACCTATGCCTGCACAATTGAAACGCCGCCTGTCCGTATTCTTCGCCATCCTCGTGGTGGTCGCCCTCGCCTTCCTGGCGCGCTGGTACTTCATCGGCCGCTTCGTCGAGAGTACCGACAACGCCTACGTGCAGGGTGAGATCACCCGCATCGCCAGCCAGCTCGGCGCCCGCGTCGACGAGGTACTGGTGCAGGACAACCAGCACGTCGAGAAAGGCCAGTTGCTGGTGAAACTGGAGGCTGCCGACTTCCAGCTCGCCCTGGACCGCGCCAAGGCCACCCTGGCCACCCGCGAGGCGGAACTGGAGCAGGCGCGCAGCAAGCTCAAGGGCCAGACCAGCATGATCGCCGCCAGCGCGGCCGACGTGAACGCCAGCCAGGCCACCCTCGGCCGCACAGAAGTCGACCTCGGCCGCGCCCAGGCCCTGCGCAAGCCCGGCTACGTGTCGGAAGAGCGCGTGACCACCCTGGCCGCCGATTCCAACGTCGCCCGCTCCCAGGTGGCCAAGGCCCAGGCCGACCTGCAGGCCCAGCGCGTGCAGCGCGAAACCCTGGGCACCGACGTGCAGCGCCTGCAGGCGCAGATCGAAAGCGCCCGCGCCGATATCACCCAGGCCGAGATCAACCTCGCCCGTACCGAAATCCACGCGCCGGTCAGCGGCCTGGTCGGCCAGCGCGGCGCCCGCGTCGGCCAGTACGTGCAGGTCGGCAGCCAGTTGCTGTCGCTGGTGCCGGACGACGGTATCTGGGTCCAGGCCAACTTCAAGGAAACCCAGATCGGCAAGATGCGCCCCGGCCAGACCGTCCGGCTGGTGTTCGATTCCTTCCCCGACCAGCCCATCGAAGGCCAGGTACAGAGCCTGTTCGCCGCCTCCGGTGCACAGTTCAGCCTGCTGCCGCCGGACAACGCCACCGGCAACTTCACCAAGGTGGTGCAGCGCATTCCGGTCAAGATTACCTTCGCCACCGACACCCCGCTGCAAGGGCTGATCCGCCCGGGCATGTCGGTCGAGGCCGAGGTCGAGCTGCGTGGCCGGTGATCAACTGATCCGGCCGGTCGGCGAGCCGACCCGCCGCGACTGGATTGCCGTGTTCAGCGCCATGCTCGGCGCGTTCATGGCGGTGCTCGACATCCAGATCACCAACTCTTCGCTGAAAGACATCCAGGGGGCGCTGGCCGCCACCCTGGAGGAAGGCTCGTGGATTTCCACCTCCTACCTGGTGGCCGAGATCATCATGATCCCGCTCACCGCCTGGTTGGTGCAGCTGCTCTCGGCGCGTCGGCTGGCGTGGATGATCTCCGTCGGCTTCCTGTTCTCTTCGCTGCTCTGCTCGTTCGCCTGGAACCTGGAGAGCATGATCGTGTTCCGCGCCATGCAGGGCTTCACCGGCGGCGCGCTGATCCCCCTGGCCTTCACCCTGGCGCTGATCAAGCTGCCGGAGCACCACCGCCCCAAGGGCATGGCGCTGTTCGCCATCACCGCCACCTTCGCGCCCTCCATCGGCCCGACCCTGGGCGGCTGGCTGACGGAAAACTTCGGCTGGGAATACATCTTCTACATCAACATCCCGCCGGGGCTGCTGATGATCGCCGGCCTGCTCTACGGCCTGGAGAAGAAGGAAGCGCACTGGGAGCTGCTGAAAAGCACCGACTACGCCGGCATCGTCACCATGGCCATCGGCCTGGGCTGCCTGCAGGTGTTCCTCGAAGAAGGCCACCGCAAGGACTGGCTGGAGTCGAACCTGATCGTCAGCCTGGGCAGCATCGCCCTGGTCAGCCTGATCCTCTTCGTGATCCTGCAGACCTCACGACCGAACCCGCTGATCAACCTGGGGATTCTGCGCAACCGCAACTTCGGGCTGTCGAGCATATCCAGCATCGGCCTGGGGATGGGCCTGTACGGCTCGATCTACGTGTTGCCGCTGTATCTCGCGCAGATCCAGGGCTACAACGCCATGCAGATCGGCGAGGTGATCATGTGGATGGGCGTGCCGCAGCTGTTCCTCATCCCGCTGATTCCCAAGCTGATGAAGATCATCGAGCCGCGCCTGCTCTGCGCTATAGGCTTCGGCCTGTTCGGCATGGCGAGCTTCTTCTCCGGCGTGCTCAACCCGGACTTCGCCGGCCCGCAATTCAACCAGATCCAGCTGCTGCGCGCCCTCGGCCAGCCGATGGTGATGGTCACCATCTCGCTGATCGCCACCGTCTATCTGCAGCCGCAGGACGCAGGCTCGGCTTCCAGCCTGTTCAACATCCTGCGCAACCTCGGCGGGGCCATCGGCATCGCCCTGCTGGCGACCCTGCTGGATAGCCGCGCCAAGGTCTATTACGACTACCTGCGCGAAGCGGTAGTGCCGGTGAATGGCGCGGTGGACGAGCGACTGGCGCAGCTGACCGCGCAACTGGGCACGCAGCAGGCGGCGCTGGGCAAGATCAGCGAGATCGTCCACCAGCAGGCGGCGATCATGGCCTATAACGATGCCTTCCACGCCATCGGCATCGTGCTGGCGATCAGCATGGTGGCAGTGCTGCTGACTCGCCCGCTACCGGCGGGCATGGGGGCTGGCGCAGGAGCCGGGGCGCACTGAGCGCCCCGCCCTCCCCTTACCCCATCGACACCATGCGGTCGCGCAACTTGCCGATCTCGTCGCGCACCCCGGCCGCGGCCTCGAACTCCAGGTCGCGGGCCAACTGGTACATGCGCTCCTCCAGTTGCTTGATGCGCTTGCCGATCTCGTCGGGCGTACGCAGCTCGTTTTCGTACTTCCCGCTCTCCTCCGCCACTTTCGCCAGGCTGCGTCGCTTGCCCTTGGCACCCGGCACCACGGCACCTTCGAGGATGTCCTTGATGTCCTTCTTCACACCCTTGGGCACGATGCCGTGCTTGGCGTTGAACTCCAGCTGCTTGGTGCGGCGGCGCTCGGTCTCGTTGATCGCCCGCTGCATCGAGCCGGTCATGTTGTCGGCATAGAGGATCGCCTTGCCGTGCAGGTTCCGCGCGGCACGGCCGATGGTCTGGATCAGCGAGCGCTCGGAACGCAGGAAGCCTTCCTTGTCCGCATCGAGGATGGCCACCAATGCCACCTCGGGCATGTCCAGGCCCTCGCGCAGCAGGTTGATGCCCACCAGCACATCGAACTTGCCCAGGCGCAGGTCACGGATGATTTCCACCCGCTCCACGGTATCGATGTCCGAGTGCAGGTAGCGCACGCGCACGTCATGGTCGCCCAGGTAGTCGGTAAGGTCCTCGGCCATGCGCTTGGTCAGGGTGGTGACCAGCACGCGCTGGTCCAGCGCCACGCGCTTGCCGATTTCCGAAAGCAGGTCGTCGACCTGGGTCGTCGCCGGGCGGATTTCCACTTCCGGGTCGACCAGGCCGGTGGGGCGTACCACCTGCTCGACCACGCGGCCGGCGTGCTGGTCTTCATAAGGGCCGGGCGTCGCGGAGACGAAGATGGTCTGCGGGCTGATCGACTCCCACTCCTCGAAGCGCAGCGGGCGGTTGTCCAGCGCAGAGGGCAGACGGAAGCCGTACTCCACCAGGGTTTCCTTGCGTGAACGGTCGCCCTTGTACATGGCGCCGACCTGGGGAACGCTGACGTGGGATTCGTCGATCACCAGCAGGGCGTTGTCCGGCAGGTAGTCGTAGAGCGTCGGCGGCGGCTCGCCAGGACCACGCCCGGAGAGGTAGCGCGAGTAGTTCTCGATGCCGTTGCAGTAGCCCAGTTCGAGGATCATCTCCAGGTCGAAGCGGGTGCGCTGCTCCAGGCGCTGGGCTTCGACCAGCTTGTTGTTGGTGCGCAGGTAGTCCAGTCGCTGCTTCAGCTCGGCCTTGATGTGCTCGACCGCCTCGAGCAGCGTCTCCCGCGGGGTGACGTAGTGGCTCTTGGGGTAGAAGGTGAAGCGCGGCAGCTTGGTCAGCACCTCGCCGGTCAGCGGATCGAAGGCGGCGATATTCTCCACCTCGTCGTCGAACAGCTCGATGCGGATAGCCTCCAGGTCCGATTCCGCCGGGAACACGTCGATGACATCGCCGCGCACACGGAAGGTCGCGCGGGCGAAATCCAAGTCGTTGCGGGTGTACTGCAGGCTGGTCAGGCGGCGCAGCAGCTCGCGCTGGTCCATCTTGTCGCCACGGTCCAGGTGCAGGACCATCTTCAGGTAGGACGCCGGGTCACCGAGGCCGTAGATCGACGACACGGTGCAGACGATGATGGCGTCCTTGCGCTCCAGCAGCGCCTTGGTCGCCGACAGTCGCATCTGCTCGATGTGGTCGTTGATCGAGGAATCCTTCTCGATATAGGTGTCCGAGGACGGTACGTAGGCCTCGGGCTGGTAGTAGTCGTAGTAGGAGACGAAGTACTCGACGGCGTTGTTCGGGAAGAAGGTCTTGAACTCGCCGTAGAGCTGCGCAGCCAGCGTCTTGTTCGGCGCCAGCACCATGGTCGGGCGCTGCACCTGAGAAATGACGTTGGCGATGCTGAAGGTCTTGCCCGAGCCGGTCACCCCCAACAGTGTCTGGTGCGACAGCCCCGCCTCCAGTCCTTCCACCATCTGTCGGATGGCTTCGGGCTGATCGCCGGCGGGCTCGAATCGCGAATCCAGTTGAAAAATCGACATGGGAACCTCGCTTTGGCGTGTGACGCTTCGGTCGCCAAAGCGTCATACCAGTCGAAAAGCACGCGCGACAACTCGCCGCCTGCTGTAGAGGCCTATATAATACCGGCCCGTCGACGCAACCCCCAGCGCCGTGTGCGGGTGGGTTGCAATTGCACTTCACTCCCGCCTTAGAGCTGCTGCCAAAATGAGTCTGTTCTCCGCTGTCGAAATGGCCCCCCGCGACCCGATCCTGGGCCTGAACGAAGCTTTCAACGCCGATACCCGTCCGGGCAAGATCAACCTGGGCGTAGGCGTTTATTACAACGAGGAAGGCCGTCTCCCGTTGCTGCGCGCCGTGCAGGCCGCGGAGAAAGCCCGCATCGAGGCCCACGCACCGCGCGGCTACCTGCCGATCGAAGGCATCGCTGCCTACGACTCGGGTGTGCAGAAGCTGCTGTTCGGCGCTGATTCCGAGCTGCTGGCCGAAGGCCGTGTGGTTACCACCCAGGCCGTCGGCGGTACCGGCGCACTGAAGACCGGTGCCGACTTCCTCAAGCGCCTGCTGCCCAACGCCACCGTCGCCATCAGCGACCCGAGCTGGGAAAACCACCGCGCGCTGTTCGAAGCCGCCGGCTTCCCGGTGCAGAACTACCGCTATTACGACGCCGCCACCAACGGCGTGAACCGTGCCGGCCTGCTGGAAGACCTCAACGCCCTGCCCTCGCAGTCCATCGTTGTGCTGCATGCCTGCTGCCACAACCCGACTGGCGTCGACCTGACCATGGACGACTGGAAGCAGGTCCTGGACGTGCTCAAGGCCAAGGGCCACGTGCCGTTCCTCGACATCGCCTACCAGGGCTTCGGTGACGGCATCGACGAAGACGCCTCCGCCGTGCGCCTGTTCGCCAAGTCGGGCCTGAACTTCTTCGTGTCCAGCTCCTTCTCCAAGTCGTTCTCGCTGTACGGCGAGCGCGTTGGCGCCCTGTCGGTCGTGACCGACAGCCGCGAGGAATCCACCCGCGTCCTGTCCCAGGTCAAGCGCGTGATCCGCACCAACTACTCCAACCCGCCGACCCACGGCGCCAGCGTCGTCGCCGCCGTGCTGAACAGCCCGGAATTGCGCGCCGTCTGGGAAGAAGAGCTGGGCGAAATGCGCACCCGCATCCGCGCCATGCGCGTGGCGATGGTCGAGCAACTGGCCGCCCTGGGCGCCAAGCGCGACTTCAGCTTCGTTGCCGAGCAGCGCGGCATGTTCTCCTACTCCGGCCTGACCGCCGAGCAGGTCGAGCGCCTGAAGAACGAGTTCGGCATCTATGCCGTCGGCACTGGCCGCATCTGCGTCGCCGCGCTGAACAACGGCAACCTGGACACCGTTACCCGCGCCATCGTCCAGGTGCTGTAAAAAAATCAGGGGAAGTCGTCGGCACAATGTTGACTTCCCCTTTTTAATCAGTAAGATACGCCCCGTTGTTCCGCGATAGCTCAGTCGGTAGAGCAAATGACTGTTAATCATTGGGTCCCTGGTTCGAGTCCAGGTCGCGGAGCCAAATTCGAAGCCCTCGGCACACGCCGGGGGCTTTTTTATTGGGCTTCTGGACTCTCTCCAGGGACTGCGTCCCAGGTGATTCCCCCTTCGGGGCCGCGCTGAAGCGCGTTCGGCTGACGCCGTCGAGTCCAGGTCGCGGAGCCAAATTCGAAGCCCTCGGCACACGCCGGGGGCTTTTTTATCGGGCCTCTGGACTCTCTCCAGGGACTGCGTTCCAGGTGATTCCCCCTTCGGGGCCGCGCTGAAGCGCGTTCGGCTGACGCCGTCGAGTCCAGGTCGCGGAGCCAGAATTCAAAGCCCCCGGCACACGCCGGGGGCTTTTTTATTGGGCTTCTGGACTCTCTCCAGGGACTGCGTCCCAGGTGATTCCCCCTTCGGGGCCGCGCTGAAGCGCGTTCGGCTGATGCCGTCGACTCCAGGTCGCGGAGCCAGAATTCAAAGCCCTCGGCAAACGCCGGGGGCTTTTTTATTGGGCCAAAGAATGCTCCCCAATGAAAAAGCCGGTCAGTGACCGGCCTTTTCATTTCGACTGGCAAAGGCTCAGAGCGAAATCCTGTCCCGGTTCTTGTCCAGGGTGCCCTTGCCGATGCCCTTCACTTCCAGCAGTTGATCGACCGTGGTGAAGGGGCCGTTACTGGTCCGGTAGTCGACGATCGCCTGGGCCTTCACCTTGCCGATGCCTTTCAGGGACTTCTGCAGTTCTTCGACAGATGCCGTGTTGATATTCACCGCCTCGACCTGGGAGACAGGCGCCTTGGCAGCGGGAGCCGGAGCCGGAGCTTCGGCCGCCGTCTTGGTGGCGGGCTGGGCACTGGTGGCTGCCTGGGCAAAACCACCAAAAGAAAGGCTGGTGAACAGAATCAGACTGGCGATGGAGAGCAGGTTCTTCTTCATGAGTCATTCCTTGGAATGAGAGGCTTCTAGGCGGGCGCGACGGCGCCGCCCAGTGACCATATCGCCAGGAACACTCGCAAAAACCTTGGTTTAGAGAGTCGGCAGCAGTTTCCGGCGCCGCCGACAGATCGCCAGGAAAGGACTGACGATGCTCGCAGACGCGACGACGACCGCGTCTGCTAGGAACCCTGGATCAGGGCTCCATCCGCCGCTGCTGGTGAATCAGGTCGACGATCTCGCCCTCGGGGCAATAACCGCTGACGGTTTCCCGCAACAGTTGCCGTACCCGCGCGTAGTTGCCCTGATCCACCGCCTTGAGCAGATCCGCCAGGACGAGCTTGAAGCCCTCCCAGTGCATCAGCTCCTCGTTGGCCTTCATGATCATCGGATGCTCGGTGGCGCTGACGTTGTCGCCGATCAGCAGCTCCTCGTAGAGCTTCTCGCCGGGCCGCAGACCACTGAACTCGATGGAGATATCACCGTGGGGCGTGCGCTCGGAGCGAACGCTGAGGCCCGACAGGTGGATCATCCGCTCGGCCAGTTCGAGGATCTTCACCGGCTGCCCCATGTCCAGCACGAAGACATCGCCGCCGCGCCCCATGGAGCCAGCCTGGATCACCAACTGAGCCGCCTCGGGGATGGTCATGAAATAGCGGGTGATACCCGGATGGGTCACGGTGACCGGCCCGCCGCGCTTGATCTGCTCGCGGAACAGAGGAATGACTGAACCCGACGAGCCCAGCACATTGCCGAACCGGACCATGGTGAAACGGGTCTTGTTGACCTGGTGTACGCCGGACTTGTCGCCGAACAGCACCGGAGCTGACTCCTGGCTCAGGGCCTGCAGGATCATCTCTGCCAGGCGCTTGGTGCTGCCCATGACATTGGTCGGGCGCACCGCCTTGTCGGTGGAGATCAGCACGAAGTGCTCGACACCGGCCTGTACCGCCACCTGCGCGGTATGCAGGGTGCCCATCACATTGTTCAGCACGCCCTCGGAGATGTTGTGCTCGACGATGGGCACGTGCTTGTAGGCCGCGGCGTGGTAGACGGTGGCGACCTTCCAGGTGCGCATGACGTCCAGCAGGCGCTCGGCACTGCGTACGGAGCCGAGGATCGGCACCAGCTGAACCGCGAGAGACTCGCGCTTGATGCGGTTTTCCAGCTCCTGGTGCACGCGGTAGAGGTTGTATTCGCTGTGCTCGAACAGCACCAGCACGGTGGGCGATGAGCCGAGGATCTGGCGGCAGAGCTCAGATCCGATGGAGCCGCCGGCACCGGTGACCATCACGACTTCGCCGCGAATGCAGTGCTCGAACAACTCCTTGCGCGGCTCGACCGGATCGCGCCCGAGCAAGTCCGCAATATCCACTTCCTGGATGTCATCCACCCGCACGCGGCCGTTAGCCAGCTCGATGAACCCTGGCACGCTTCGTACGTGAACCGGGTAGGGCTCGAGCAGACCGAGGATTTCACGGCGCCGGGCGCGGGTAGCAGAAGGGATCGCCAGCAGCACTTCCTGCACGCCGGTCTCGTCGATCATCTGCTGGATATGCTTGGGCTTGTAAACCCGAAGGCCCGCAATGACGCGGTTGGCGATCTCGTCATCGTCATCGATGAAGGCCACCGGGCGCATCGCACGCCCCAGGCGCAACGCCGCCACCAGCTGGTTGCCGGCAGAACCGGCACCATACACCGCCACCTTGGGCAGGCCATCCTGTTGCTTGAGGAAGGGCACCGCCTGGACCGTGCTGTACCAGTCGCCCATGAAATATTGGCGCATGGCCAGGCGCAGGCCACCGATCATCAGCAGGCTCAGCCACCAGTAGTTCAGCACCAGTGAGCGCGGGACCATTTCGGTCACCGAGCGGTTCCAGTAGACCACCAGCGAGAGCAGCAGCGCCGAGATCGTCACCGCCTTCCAGATCGCGATCAGCGCGTCATTGCCCAGGTAGCGCATCACCGCGCGGTACATGCCAAAGCGGATGAACAGCGGGACGGCAACCACTGGCGCCGCCAAGAACAGCCAACTGTGGACCCGGAACGGATACTCCAGATCGTCGGTGCCCAGGCGCACGATGAACGCCAGCCACAGCGAGAACCACACCAGCAGAATATCCGTGGTGACCTGCAATAGCCGTTTATGTCGTCTCGGAAGCCTCAGCAGGCGTTCTCGAAGCATCAGCGCTTGTCCTTAATCCCGAGCGGAGGAAAGTTCCTCGCCCGCTACATTGACCACCAAATCCGGCGGAGTTCAGCTCACATCCTGTTCATCCGGACGACCTGCACCCAGATGAGCTACGACAAGCACCAAGGGAGCATAGGCCACAATCAGCCCCAGCAAACCCGAAACATGCCCCAGTGCCACCAGCAACGCCAGCGGCATGAGCCACAGCACGTTGATGGCGGCTACCGCCAGCGACACCCGCAAGTGGCTGCCGTATCGGCGCGAAGCGCGCTGATAGGCATGGCTGCGATGCGCTTCGTAGACACGTTCGCCACGCATCAGTCGGTGGATCAGCGTGAAGGTGGCATCCACCACGAACACACCGAGCAGGATCAGCCAACTCCAGATCAGCGGCGCGAACACCGTCCCCGCCTGCAGCGCCAATCCTCCGAGCATCAACCCGAGGAAACCACTGCCCGCATCCCCCATGAAGATCCGCGCCGGGGGGAAGTTCCAGACCAGGAACCCCGCCGCCGCCATGCCCAGGATCAAGGGCAACCACACCAGTTGCGACTCGCCGACGAACCACCCGCAGAGGGCTCCGCCCAGGCAGACGCTGATAGCTTCCAGGCCGGCAATCCCGTCGATGCCGTCCATGAAGTTGTACAGGTTGAGCAGCCAGACCAGGAACACCACGCCCAGCAGGTCACCAGCCAAACCCAGGTCCAGAGGCCCCCACGGCATAGTCAGCGCAGGCAGCCCACCCAGCCAGCCAAGCAGCCAGGATGCGGCGACAAAATGCCCGAGCAGCCGCCAACGCGCCGGAATATGACGGTGATCGTCGAGGAAACCAATGACTGCAACCAGAGCGCCGGCCGGCAACAGGGCCAACAGGCAGCTCCCATCCACCGCACCCAGAACACCGGCCAACGGCAGACAGCCCAGGAAACCCAGCACAATGGCTACACCCCCGCCCCGGGGCGTGGGGATCTGGTGCGAACTGCGGGCATTGGGAATGTCCATGATGCTTCGCGCCAGCGCGTAGCGGCGCACACCGGCCGTCATCACCCAGGATGCGATGAACACGGCCGCCAGCAGAATACCCATGCTCATCGCCCCTGCTCCTGACCACACCCCTGCGCTGCTGCCCTCAGGGCCTGCTCGACACTGACCGGCGGATTCCAGCCCAATCGACTGCGCGTCGTGGAAATATCCACCTGCAGCGATCCCAGCAAGCGCTGCACCTGCTGGCTCCGCCCGGTCAGCAGCCCCAGCAGGCGCAGCAGCGCAGCCGGAACCGGCAGCAGTCGCGGGCGAACGCCCAGAGCCTTGCTCAGACCACGGCACAGCGCTGCCGTCGACAAATCTTCACCGTCGCTCACCAGGAACACCTGCCCGGCGGCCGCCGGATGACGCGCGCAAAGCAGCAGCAGATCGACCAGATTGTCCCGCGCCACCAGGCTGCGGCGATTGTCGATGGAGCCGAAGGGCAACGGCAGTCGGCGTTGCAAGGCGCGCATCAGGCTGGCGAAATTGGCCTTCACGCCCGGGCCATAGACCAGCGGCGGACGCACCACGGCGACTTCGAGACCGGTCTGCCGGGCAACGTCGAACAGAGCCTGCTCAGCTTCGAGCTTGGACTGCCCGTATGGGTCCTGCGGTTGTGGCTCGGCGTCGGCAGTGAAGGGATGGCCCGGCGCAGTCTCCTCGCCATTGACCTTGATCGAACTGACAAAGACGAAGCGCTTCACGCCAGCTGCGGCGGCCTGTTGCGCCAGATGCCGGGTGGCCTCGACGTTCACCGCGCGAAACTCGGCGAGCGGGTCCGCTGCCTGCTCGTCCATGACATGAACGCGGGCAGCGCAGTGGATCACCACATCAACCCCCTGCAGGGCCTGCGTCCAGGACTGCGCCACGCTCAACCCGTCGATGAGCGAAACTTCAACACCTTCGGGGTATTGCGCGCTGCCGCCACGCTGGGCGACGCGAACCTGCACGCTGTCTTCCCGGCACAAACGCGCCAGCACGCCTCGGCCGACAAAACCGCTCGCGCCCGTGAGTAGAACCTTCAATCCAGTACCTGCAGAACCTGACGCCTACGGCGTCTTCCATGTTTGAGCGAGCGCGTCAGAGCGGCGAAATGACCGGCCGCAGAGCATTCCAAGCGTGACAACTGGGACATTGCCAGTGCAGTTCGCGACCGGCAAAACCGCACTTGCCGCATCGATAGCGCGGCATTGTCTTATACAACCCGATGATTATTGGAGCGATTTTTCCCGTCGCCGAGTCTTTTTCAGTGTCGTTTCCCACCACTTCCAGGTATTCGCCCACGCCTTGCCAGGAGGGATGGCGCTCCACCCGCTCCAGCAGGCTTTCGCGCCAACTGGAAGAACGCCCTGGCTGATCGCTTTCAGCCAACAACGCGAGGATCGCCGGAGGCACTTCCTCCCCCCCTGCCAGCTCGCGCAAACAGGCCAGCACCTCGGGCCGGGCAAGGCCGTCGTGGCGACGCAGCAGGGGCACTATCTCGCCCAGGAAGGCCTTGGCATCGCTCGCCAGCTCGCCGATGGTAGCGACAGCAGCGGCCGGATCCTTGCGCCACAACTCGCAGTCCAGCCGCATCAGCAGAGCGCGTACGCAGCGCTTGTCGACGCGACGAGCCTCGCGCAGCAATTCCTGCATGGCACTGCGATCCCCGGTCTTGCCTTTCTCCTGAGCGAGCTCGCAGTAATAGTTGGCCAGCGCGGCGCTCAGCTCGGGGCGGCTCGGTACCAGCCGGGCGGCCAGTTCGATGGCGCGCGACCAGTTCTTCTCGCGTTCGCAGATCAGCCGCTGCTCGTCGAGCGCCTCGAGAGAGATGGGCTCATCACGCTGCCGGGTCAGCTCGTCCAGCAACTCCTCGGCACTGCCGAGCAAGCCGCCAGCGATGTAGTCACGGGCCAGTTCCAGGCGTACTTGCGCCACCAGTGAGCCATCCTCGCCAGCGCGACCCAGCAAATCCTGGTGGATGTGGATGGCCTTTTCGATATCGCCGCGACGGCGAAACAGGTTGCCAACGTGCAGGTGGCTTTCGAGCGTTTCCGGGCTGACGACCAGGCCCTGGGAAAGGCTTTCCAGCGCGTCGTCGGAATGTCGCTCCAGCAGATTGTGCATGCTGTGGACGCGCGCCCGGAGGTTCGATTCGGGCGCTGGCTGGGTGCGGGAAAGCGAGCGACGCCCCATCCACCAGCCGATGGCCAGGGCGCAGAAGAAGAACAGCGTGGCAATGACGCTAGGCATGGTCCGTCAGCGACTTTTCACGCAGCGCGTCATTCTCCTTGCGGAAACGGGTGACCTCGGAGCGCAGCCCGGTCATGCGGACGTGCGTCTTCGCGCGGAAGGGAATGCTCAGCAGCAGGCCGATCACGCCGCCGACGATGAAGGCAAGGGAGATGAAGATCACCAGCGGCCACTGCGGCGACTGCCAGCCGAGGAAGGTCAGCTGCGCGGGCTGCAGGTTTTCAAGGACGAAAACCACGACGACGGCGGCCAGGACGACCAGCGCCAGAATCAGCAGGAAACGTTTTGCCCGAAGCATGGACACTCCTTCTTGAAGACGGATACCCCGGGGTCACTCGGGTTCGTTGACGCGGTCGCGCAGCTCCTTGCCGGGCTTGAAGTGCGGGACGAACTTGCCGTCCAGGCGCACGGACTCGCCAGTCTTCGGATTGCGGCCGGTACGCGGCGCACGGTAATGCAGCGAGAAGCTACCGAAACCCCGGATTTCGATGCGATCCCCAGTGGCCAGAGCCTGGGACATTTGCTCAAGCATGGTCTTGATCGCCAGCTCCACATCCTTTGCGGAAAGCTGCCCCTGATGGGTGACGATTCTCTCGATCAACTCCGACTTGGTCATGGTTTTCCCTTCTTTTTCAAGCGGCTAGATCAGCTCAAGGTTCTTTTAGCATGCTGGTCATGCTTTGAACAGCCCGAACGGAAAGGATGTGTTTTCATCCGGTCAAGTAGTTGGCAAATAAAAAATGGCCGATCCCCGGGAGGCGATCGGCCACGGTCGCGTCCAGGAGCGGAAGGACGCGCAAGGGAGAAAAGCAGATCAGGCGATGGCGGCGAGCTGAGCCTTGGCCTTGGCCAGGCCCTTCTCGGCGAATTCACCGCCCATGTTCAGGCCCTCGGCATGGATGAAGGTCACGTCGTGGATGCCGACGAAGCCCAGCGCCTGGCGCAGGTAGGGCTCCTGGTGATCCAGCGCACCGCCGGCGTAGACGCCACCGCGACTGGTCAGGACGAAGGCGCGCTTGCCGGTGAGCAGGCCCTGCGGGCCGGTCTCGGTGTACTGGAAGGTGACACCGGCGCGCAGCACGTGGTCCAGCCAGGATTTCAGGGTGCTGGGGATGGCGAAGTTGTACATTGGCGCAGCCAGGACCAGCACGTCGGCAGCCTGCAGCTCGGCGGTCAGCTGGTTGGAGCGTTCCAGCGCGGCGCGTTCGATCTCGCTGTGCTCCTGCGCCGGCTTCATCCAGCCACCCAGCAGGTTGGCGTCCAGGTGCGGCACCTGTTCTACGGCAAGGTCGCGGACCTGGATGTCGTCGGCCGGGTGGGCGGCCTGCCACTGGGCGATGAAATCGCGGGTCAGCTGGCGGGAAACGGAACCTTCCTGACGGGCACTGCTTTCGATAACCAGAACGCGGGACATGGACTGGACCTCCATCGGTCGCTGAATGTGTCGATGGAGGCCATCCTAAAGATGAACAAATCGATAAAAAAGCGCAAATAGTCGCTTCTAATTATCGAATAAATTGATTTCTTGCGTGACTGCTTCTAGGCTTGGAGGAACTCAGGAAGGGTTACAGGTCAGCTTGATGCGCAGCTTGATCACTGCGCGGCTGAAGCTGGAAGTCAGATTGGCCTCCTTGCCAGGTGCAATGGTCGCCTTGCGCACATGCGGCGTCTCGGGACCGTTGACAAAGACCGCCGTGCAGGTCACCGGCTGCTGGCCGCCGTTGCGCAGGAGGATCGCCCCCATCTGGTCGCCGATATCCTGGGTCTCGATGTCCATCTCGGTGCCATTGAGGCTCTTCTGCACTTCGATGGGATAGGCCAGGGCGGTCAGCGGCAACATGGCCAGAACGGCACAACAGAATTTTTTCATGGCGGTCTCTTGTTGGTCTTCTGCGGACCGCCAGAGTAGACAAGAGGAAGCGAGGATGAAAGCGCCCCGCGTTACCCTGGATCAGTGGAGAACCCTGCAGGCCGTGGTCGATCACGGCGGCTTCGCCCAGGCGGCCGAAGCCCTGCACCGTTCGCAGTCGTCGATCAGCTACACCGTGGCGCGTATGCAGGAGCAGCTCGGCGTGCCGCTGCTGCGCATCGACGGACGCAAGGCCGTGCTCACCGAGGCCGGTGAAGTACTGCTACGCCGCTCGCGGCAACTGGTGAAATCCGCCGGCCAGCTGGAAGAACTGGCCCACCACATGGAACAGGGCTGGGAGCCGGAAGTGCGCCTAGTCGTCGACGCCGCCTACCCCACCGTGCGTCTGGTGCGTTCGCTGTCGGCCTTCATGCCACAGAGCCGCGGCTGCCGCGTGCTGCTGCGCGAAGAGGTGCTGTCGGGTGTGGAGGAAGCGCTGGTGCAGGGCCACGCAGACCTCGCCATCAGTGGCCTGAACATTCCCGGCCACCTGGGCGCCGATCTCTCCATCGTCGACTTCGTCGCTGTCGCCCATCCCGATCACCCACTGCATCGCCTGCAACGCGAGGTCACCCACCAGGACCTGGAAACCCAGATGCAGGTGGTCATCCGCGACTCCGGCCGCCTGCAACCGCGCGACGTCGGCTGGCTCGGCGCCGAGCAGCGCTGGACCGTCGGCAGCCTCGCCACCGCCGCCACCTTTGTCAGCAACGGTCTGGGCTTCGCCTGGCTGCCGCGGCACATGATCGAGCGTGAACTGCGCGACGGGCAGCTCAAGCCGCTGCTGATGAAACAGGGCGGCGTGCGCGAGAGCCGCTTCTATCTTTACCCGAACAAGGAAAAGCCCCTGGGCCCGGCCACGCAGATCCTCGTGGAACTGCTGACCACCTTCGCCAACGTGCCCCTCGACGCCCATTTCGCCGCCCCGGAAAGCCCGGCCTGAAGCCACAGCCCGCACGAACAAGGAGCTCGTCATGCCGTTCTTCGACCACGCCGGTCATCGCCTGCACTACGAGGAAAGCGGACTCGGCACGCCGGTGCTGCTGGTGCATGGGCTCGGTTCCAGCACCCGCGACTGGGAATACCAGGTGCCGGAGCTGGAGAAACGTCATCGGGTGATCGCCCTCGACGTACGCGGCCACGGCCAGTCGGACAAACCGCGCCAGCGTTACAGCATCGCCGCCTTCGCCGAGGACGTGATCGCCCTGCTCGATCACCTGGGCCTTGGCCGCGTGCATCTGGTGGGCATCAGCATGGGCGGCATGATCGGCTTCGAACTGGCTACCCGCTGGCCGGAGCGGCTGAACAGCCTGACCATCGTCAACAGCGCCCCGGAAGTGAAGCCACGCAGCCTGCGCGAGTATCTGGAAGTGGCGCGCCGGCTGTTCCTCGCCCATGTGCTGGGCCTGGATACGGTGGGCAAGGCGCTGGGCAGGATGCTCTTCCCCAAGCCCGAACAGAGCGACCTGCGCCGCAAGATCCAGCAACGCTGGCCGCAGAACGACAAGCGCGCCTACCTCTCCAGCCTGCACGCCATCATCGGCTGGGGTGTGCAGGAACGCCTGGCGCGCATAACCTGTCCAACCCTGGTGATCAGCGCCGACCGCGACTACACCCCGGTCTCACTCAAGCAGGCCTACGTCGGGCGCATGCCCAACGCGCGCCTGGTGGTGATCGAGGACTCGCGCCACGCCACGCCGCTGGACCAGCCGGAAAGATTCAATACCACCCTGCTCGACTTCCTCGAGCAGGTCGACCATCCCTAGAACCTTCAGGAAACATCCGCCAAATGACCCTGTTCAAACGCTTCCTGCTCGCTGCCTGCTCCCTGGTCCTGGCCGGCTCGGCAATCGCCGCCGACGCCAACAAGCCCCACGTGCTGCTGTCCACCACCTCGGGTGAAATCGAAATCGAGCTGTACGCCGACAAGGCGCCGATTTCCGTGAAGAACTACCTGTCCTACGTCGACAGCGGCTTCTACAACGGAACCATCTTCCACCGCGTGATCCCCAACTTCATGATCCAGGGTGGCGGCTTCACCGAAGCCATGAAGGAGAAGGACACCCAGGCGCCGATCAAGAACGAGGCCGACAACGGCCTGCTCAACGAGCGCGGCACCCTGGCCATGGCCCGCACCAGCGACGTGAACTCCGCCACCAGCCAGTTCTTCATCAACCTGACCGGCAACGACTTCCTCAACCACGGCGCCCGCGACTTCGGCTATGCGGTATTCGGCAAGGTCGTGCGCGGCATGGGCGTGGTTGACCAGATCGCCGGCGTGAAGACTGGCAACAAGGGCATGTTCCAGGACGTACCGACCACCCCGGTGGTCATCCTCTCCGCCAAGCGTCTGTGATTCTGCGCAACCACGGCTGACGGAGGCCATTCAAGGCGAGCCCGGGACGGGCTCGCCAACACAACCCGAGAGCCATCATGCTTTACCGTCGTTTCGAGCGTCTGATCGATCCCTTCCGCGACGTCCCCGAGCGCATGCCGCCTTCCGACGTCGTCCGCTTCTACGTCTACTACCTGCGCCAGGTCTGGCCGGTCTTCCTCGCCCTGCTCTTCGTCGGGCTGATCGTCGCACTGATCGAAGTCGCGCTGTTCAGCTACCTGGGGCGCATCGTCGACCTCGCCCAGGGCACCGCCCCCGCTGACTTCTTCACCGTACACGGCCGCGAGCTGATCTGGATGGCCGTGGTCGCACTGGTCCTGCGTCCGGTGTTCAACGGCCTGCACGACATGCTGGTGCACCAGAGCATCAACCCCAGCATGACCAACCTGATCCGCTGGCAGAACCACCGCTATGTGCTCAAGCAGAGCCTGGGCTTCTTCCAGAACGACTTCGCCGGGCGCATCGCCCAGCGCATCATGCAGACCGGCAACTCCCTGCGTGACTCCGCCGTGCAGGTGGTCGACGCCATCTGGCACGTGCTGATCTACACCATCAGCGCCCTGGTGCTGTTCGCCGAGGCCGACTGGCGCCTGATGATTCCGCTGGTGCTGTGGGTAGTCGGCTACGTCGGCGCGCTGGGCTACTTCATTCCGCAGGTGAAGCAGCGCTCGGTGATCGCCTCGGATTCCCGCTCGAAACTCATGGGTCGGATCGTCGACGGCTACACCAACATCACCACCCTCAAGCTGTTTGCCCACACGCGCCAGGAAGAGGACTACGCCCGCGAAGCCATCGACGACCAGACCCGCAAGGCCCAGCGCGCCGGGCGCGTGGTCACCTCGATGGACGTCACCATCACCATCTTCAACGGTCTGCTGATCGCCGGCACCACGGGCCTCGCCCTGTGGCTGTGGACCCAGTCGCTGATCTCGGTGGGTGCCATCGCCCTGGCCACCGGCCTGGTCATCCGCATCAACAACATGTCCGGCTGGATCATGTGGGTGGTCGGCGGCATCTTCGAGAACGTCGGACAGGTGCAGGACGGCATGCAGACCATCGCCCTGCCCCGCCAGGTGACCGATGCGCCGGACGCCAAGCCGCTGGTGGTGAAGCACGGCGAAGTGCGCTTCGATCAGGTGAACTTCAGCTACGGCAAGGGTGGCGGCCTGATCAGCGGCCTCGACCTGACCGTGCGCCCCGGCGAGAAGATCGGCCTGGTCGGCCCCTCCGGCGCCGGCAAGTCGACCCTGGTGAACCTGCTGCTGCGCCTCTATGACCTGGAGGGCGGACGCATCCTGATCGACGGCCAGGACATCGCCCACGTGACCCAGGAAAGCCTTCGCGCGCAGATCGGCATGGTCACCCAGGACACCTCGCTGCTACACCGCTCGATCCGCTCCAACCTGCTCTACGGCCGCCCGGATGCCGGCGAGGCCGAGTTGCAGGACGCGATCCAGAAGGCCCGCGCCTCGGAGTTCATCCCGCAGCTGAGTGATGCCGAGGGCCGCTTCGGCCTGGACGCCCACGTCGGCGAGCGCGGCGTGAAGCTCTCCGGCGGCCAGCGCCAGCGCATCGCGATCACCCGCGTGCTGCTCAAGGACGCGCCGATCCTGATCCTCGACGAGGCCACCTCGGCGCTGGATTCGGAAGTGGAAGCAGCGATCCAGGAGAGCCTGGAGACCCTGATGCAGGGCAAGACCGTGATCGCCATCGCCCACCGCCTCTCGACCATCGCGCGCATGGACCGCCTGGTGGTGCTGGAACATGGCCGCGTGGTCGAGAGCGGCAGCCATGCCGAGCTGCTCGCCCACGGCGGGCTCTATGCGCGGCTGTGGCGGCACCAGACGGGCGGGTTCGTCGGGGTGGATTGAATCCGGAGCCACACTGCAGGAGCGGGCCATGCCCGCGATCGCGCCCATGGGGCGTTCCTACAGGGCGCGCCATTTTATCCAGCACGCATAAAAAAGCCCGGCACAAGGCCGGGCATGTCCAGATCAGGACAGCTCAGTGTGTGTCCAGCAGCGCCAGTGCCTCGCGGCTCAGGCGCTCGACCGTGGCCCAGTCGCCGCTGTCGATGGCGGCCTTGGGCAGCATCCAGCTGCCGCCCACGCACATCACGTTGGCCAGCCGGTAGTAGTCGTTGAGGTTGTCCGGGCCGACGCCGCCGGTGGGGCAGAAACGCACCTCCGGGAACGGCCCGCCGAAGGCCTTGAGCGCTTCCACGCCGCCGGCGACCTTCGCCGGGAACAGCTTGAAGCGGCGCAGGCCATGACGGTACGCCGCCATGATTTCCGAAGCGGTAGCCACGCCGGGCAACAGCGGCACCGGGCGGGTCACCGCGTACTGCAGCAACTCGTCGGTGCAGCCGGGGGTGACGATGAACTTCGCCCCCGCCTCTTCCGCCTGGGCGAAGGTTTCCGGGTCGAGCACGGTGCCGGCGCCGACAATCAGCTCCGGGCGCTGCTCGCTCAGCTGGCGAATCGCGGTGAGGCCCAGCGACGTCCGCAAGGTCACTTCCAGAACGGTGATGCCGCCGGCTGCCAGAGCATCCGCCATGGGCAGGATGTCCGCCTCGCGGTCGATGGTGATCACCGGCAGGATGCGAGCACGCTGCGCGAGGGCATCGATCTGCTGGATGTGTTGTTCAGACATTGCGGTAACTCCGTGCCTCAAGGGCACCAGTGGATCGAAAGAGGCGAACGCAGGAACGCATTGATGGGCATGCGCTGGTCGTCGTTGTCGCTGAGCGCCTGGCTCAGGGTGGCGAGCTTGGACTCGCCCTGGATGGCCAGTATCTGCACCCGCGCGCCCTGCAGCACGGCGCGCGTCAGGGTCAGGCGCTGGTGCGGTACGGTCGGCGCCCACATCGGCAGGCAACGGCGCGTGCCGGCCGGGTCGAGCGCCTCCACCAGGTTGGTGCTGCCGGGGAACAGCGAAGCCGTGTGGCCATCGTCGCCCATGCCCAGCACCAGCACATCGATGGGCAGCATCAGTTCATGCAGGTAACGATCGGCCTTGTCGGCCGCTTCTTCCAGGCTGGCTGCCGGCTGGTAGATGCCGATGAATTGCGCCTTGGCTGCCGCGCCCTTGAACAGGTGACGACGCAGCAGGCCGGCATTGCTGTCCGGATGCGACTCGGGCACCCAGCGCTCGTCGGCAAGGCTGACGGCCACTTTCGACCAGTCCAGTACGGCGCCACTCAGAGCTTCGAGAAAAGCCACCGGGCTGCGCCCGCCGGACACCACCAGCAGCGCGCGGCCGCGTTCGATCAATGCCTCGCGCAGCGCATCGGCTACCGCCTCGGCCAGGCCGCGAGCCTGCTCGGCGGCGTTGTTCCAGGTCTTCCAGGCCATGCCTTCAGCCAGTTGGGGTTCAAAGATCGCCATACCAGTCCCTCCCGTCGCGTGCGATCAGGGCAACCGAGGCCTGCGGTCCCCAGCTTCCGGCCGGATAGGGCTTGGGCTCCTCGCCCAGGCGCCCCCAGCCGTCGATCAGGCCGTCGCACCATTTCCAGGCGGCCTCGATCTCATCCTTGCGGACGAACAGGTTCTGGTTGCCTTGCGTGACTTCCAGCAACAGTCGCTCGTAGGCATCCGGCGTCCGGGCGGTCTGGAAGGTTTCGGAGAAATTCAGTTGCAGCGGGCCGGTGCGCAGTTGCATGCCCTTGCCCAGGCCCTGGTCCTTGGTCATCACCTGCAGGGAAATGCCCTCGTCCGGTTGCAGGCGGATGATCAGCCGGTTGCTGATCAGCGAGCGCTGCTCCGGGGCGAAGATGTAGTGCGGCGGTTCCTTGAAGTGGATGACGATCTGCGAGTGCTTCTGCGGCATGCGCTTGCCGGTGCGCAGGTAGAACGGTACGCCGGACCAGCGCCAGTTGCGGATGTCCACGCGCAGGGCGACGAAGGTCTCGGCATCGCTGTTGGGGTTGGCGTTTTCCTCGGCGAGGTAGCCGGGCACTGCCTTGCCATCGATGTAGCCGGCGGTGTACTGGCCCCGCACCACACGGGTTGCCAGCTGTTCGGGGGCAATGGGCTCCAGCGCGCGCAGCACCTTCACCTTCTCGTCACGGATGCTGTCGGCGGTAAGGTCCGCCGGCGGGTCCATGGCGATCAGGCAGAGCAGTTGCAGCAGGTGGTTCTGCACCATGTCGCGCAGCTGGCCGGCCTTGTCGAAGTAACCCCAGCGGCCTTCGATGCCAACCTTCTCGGCTACGGTGATCTCCACGTGGGAGATATGGTTCTGGTTCCACTGGGTTTCGAACAGGCTGTTGGCGAAGCGCAGCGCGATGAGGTTCTGCACTGTCTCCTTGCCCAGGTAGTGGTCGATCCGGTAGATGCGGTTCTCGGGGAAGAAGCGCGCCACCGCGTCGTTCACCGCGCGGGACGATTCCAGGTCGTGGCCGATGGGCTTTTCCAGGACTACCCGGGTGCGCTCGGCGAGGCCGGCGGCGGCAAGGTTCTCGCAGATACCGCCGAATACCGAGGCGGCGGTAGCGAAGTAGGCGACCAGGGTCTTCTCGTCACCCACCAGCTCAGCCAGCGCCTGGTAGGAACCGGCATCGAGGAAATCCATGCTCAGGTGATGCAGGCGCGCCTGGAAGCGGGCCCAGACAGCTTCGTCCCACTCCTTCGCCGGCACGGCCTGGCGCAGGCGGCTCTCGATGGTCGCCAGGGGGGCTTCGCTGGCGCCGTCGTCGCGGGCCAGCGCGAGAATGCGGGTGTCGCGGTGCAGCAGGTCTTCACGGTCGAGCTGGTAGAGCGCCGGCAGCAGCTTGCGCAGGGCGAGATCACCCAGGGCGCCGAACAACGCGAGGGTGCAGGGCAGAACACGGACTTCAGGCATTTGTTGTTACCAACCAAATTTTGGACGATAGTTAGCCTTCTACGCCGGCATTAAGACAAATATGTAGTAATTAAACAACATATTTTTGCCGCTTCGCGCCGTTGTTGGTCGCCTGCCGGCCTGACGTTAGGATAGCGCCGCTGGCCGCACCTACCCGGCCAACCGTCGATTGCCCAAGGAGCACGGATGAAAAACCTGCTGGAGCAGATCCAGAGCCGTCTGGAAGAGCTGAACAAGGCCGAGCGCAAGGTCGCCGAAGTGATCCTGCGCGATCCGCAGCAGGCCACGCGCTTCAGCATCGCCGCGCTGGCCCAGGCCTCCAGCGTCAGCGAGCCGACGGTGAACCGCTTCTGCCGTTCCTTCGGCATGAGCGGCTACCCGGAGCTGAAGATCCAGCTGGCCCAGAGCCTGGCCAGCGGCGCGGCCTTCGTGACCCAGGCGGTGGCCGCCGACGACGGCCCCGAGGCCTACACCCGCAAGATCTTCAGCAGCACCATCGCCTCGCTGGACAGCGCCCACAAGGTGCTCGACCCGAAGCTGATCGACCGCGCCGTGGACCTGCTGATCCAGGCCCGGCAGATTCACTTCTTCGGCCTCGGCGCTTCCAGCTCCGTGGCGCTGGACGCCCAGCACAAGTTCTTCCGCTTCAACCTCGCGGTCTCGGCGCAGAGCGATGTGCTGATGCAGCGGATGATCGCCTCGGTGGCGCACACCGGCGACCTGTTCGTGGTGATCTCCTACACCGGGCGCACCCGCGAGCTGGTGGACGTGGCGCACCTGGCGCGGCAGAACGGCGCCTCGGTGCTTGGCCTGACCGCCGCCGACTCGCCGCTGGCCCGCGCCAGCACCTTGAGCCTGGATATCCCGCTGCCGGAGGACACCGACATCTATATGCCGATGACTTCGCGGATCATCCAGCTGACCGTACTCGACGTGCTCGCCACCGGCGTGACCCTGCGCCGTGGCGTGGACTTCCAGCCGCACCTGCGCAAGATCAAGGAGAGCCTGGTGCCGACGCGCTACCAGCTCGACGAGGAAGACTGAACGCCGCCGCTCCCGCAGTTAGAATCCTGCGCCTGCCTCTGACTCGATTCGTGCCTGATCAGTCATCCGCGCCCGGATCGAGCCCCGGGAACAGCACCTCGGTAAAGCCGAACTTGCGGAAATTGGTAATGCGCGACGGGTACAGGCGGCCGATCAGGTGGTCGCACTCGTGCTGCACCACGCGGGCGTGGAAGCCGTCCACGGTGCGGTCGATGGGCTGGCCCTGCGGGTCGACGCCCTGATAGCGAATGCGCTGGTAGCGGTTCACCGCACCGCGCAGGCCCGGCACCGACAGGCAGCCTTCCCAGCCCTCCTCCAGCTCATCGCCGATGGGCGTGATCACCGGGTTGAGCAGGATGGTCGGCGGCACCGCCGGCGCGTCCGGATAGCGCTCGCTGCGCTCGAAGCCGAAGATCACCAGCTGCCGGTCGACACCGATCTGCGGCGCGGCGAGGCCTACACCACCGACGTGGTGCATGGTCTCGAACATGTCGTCGATCAGTTGCTGCAGCTCGGCGCTGCCGATCATCGACTCGGGCACCGGTGGGGCGATGCGCAGCAGGCGCTCGTCGCCCATCTTGAGAATCTCGCGGATCATCTCGGCCTCGTTCGCCGTTGCGTGAAAGCGGCATGCTTCCAATGAGAGCTGCATCCTCGGCCCCCGCAACCGGTCTGGCAACCCCGCGACCGCCGGGCAGCGCCCCGGAGCCCGCAGCGCCGCGGTGTTAGACTGATCTGCGACGACAACCATCGAACGACGGATATTTGCCGAATTTCACGGCAGATGGCGGTCGAACCCTGGGGGGAACTTTCATTCCGAGGGGCGTGAGGTTCGTCATGAACAGGCATTACTACATCAGCGACAACCTGGACGACCTGGAGCAGGTCGAGCAGGAACTCTCCGAAAGCGGCATCGGCATCGAGCAGATGCATGTGCTCAGCGACAGCGACGCGGAACTGCAGGAGCACCGCCTCCACGAAGTGCCCTCGATGATGAAGAAGGACGTCGTCCACTGGGGCAAGATCGGCCTGATGATCGGTGCCGCGCTGGCCGTGCTGGTACTGGTGGTCGGCTACCTGAGCGGCTGGACGCAGACGGCGGCCGGCTGGATTCCGGTGCTCTTCCTCGCCGCGGTGCTGCTGGGCTTCAGCCTGTGGGAAAGCAGCTTCTTCGGCCTGCAGCGCCCCAGCGGCGACGTGCGCCGCTTCCAGGACAACCTGCATGAAGGCCGTCACGTGTTCTTCGTCGACGTGAAGCCCGAGCAGGAACCGGTGCTGGACATGGTGGTGCGCCACCACCCGCGCCTGGAGATCGCCGGCTTCGGCAGCGCCATGCCGGCCTGGTGGCTCTCCGTCGAGCAGGCCTGGAACCGCTTCCGCCACATGATGTGATGCGCACCGGCCGCGCGCCGGTGGTTATGCGGACCCTCCCCTCCGCGCCCGTGCGGCCAGCGGCCTGGCAGTTGTGCGCCGCGCAGAGCACTGTTGGCAGGACGAGAATGGCTGCCGTTCAGGAATCATTCAGAAACCGTTAGCTTGCTATTGATACATGTCAGCCGCGCGCCTCCGGTCGAACTCGAAACTATTCGAGTTCCCCATTACTCAGGAGGCTGGGACATGTCTTCATCGCCCAACCAGAAACTCGGCCTGGCCGCGCTCACCGCCCTGGTGGTCGGCTCCATGATCGGCGGCGGCATCTTCTCGCTGCCGCAGAACGTCGCGAAAAGCGCCAGCCCCGGCGCCGTGCTGATCGGCTGGGCCATAAGCGGCATCGGCATGCTGATGCTCGCTTTCGTCTTCCAGAGCCTGTCCAACCGCAAGCCGGAACTGGACGCAGGCGTCTACGCCTACGCCAAGGCCGGCTTCGGCGACTACATCGGCTTCAACTCGGCCTGGGGCTACTGGATCAGCTCCATGCTCGGCAACGTCAGCTACTTCGTGCTGATCTTCAGCGCACTGGGCTACTTCTTCCCGGTGTTCGGCGAGGGCAACACGGTCATCGCCTTCGCCTGCTCTTCCCTGCTGCTGTGGGGCCTGCACTTCCTGATTCTGCGCGGGATCAAGCAGGCCGCCTTCATCAACCAGGTCACCACGGTCGCCAAGGTCGTGCCCATCGTGCTGTTCATCCTGATCGGCCTGGTGGCATTCGACATGGACCTGTTCACCGCCGACTTCTGGGGCCATGGCCACGTCGATTTCGACAGCGTGATGAGCCAGGTGCGCAACATGATGTTGATCACCGTCTGGGTGTTCATCGGCATCGAGGGCGCCAACCTCTACTCGGGCCACGCGAAGAAGCGCTCGGACGTCGGCACCGCCACGGTGATCGGCTTCGTCTCGGTGATGGCGCTGCTGGTGCTGGTGAACGTGCTGTCCATGGGCATGATGAGCCAGGCGCAACTGGCTGGCCTGCCCAACCCGTCCATGGCCTACGTGCTGGAACACGTGGTGGGCCACTGGGGCGCAGTGCTGATCATCTCCGGGCTGGTCGTCTCGCTGTTCGGCGCGCTGCTGGCGTGGATCCTGCTCAGCGCGGAGATCATGTACGCCGCCGCCCACGACCACACCCTGCCGAAGTTCCTCGCCCGCGAGAACGACAAGGACGTACCGGTGAACGCGCTGTGGATGAGCAACGCCACGGTGCAGGTGTTCCTGGTGGTCACCCTGTTTGCCGCCAGCACCTACACCAGCCTGGTGTACCTGGCCGCGTCCATGGCGCTGCTGCCCTACCTGTTCTCCGCCGGCTATGCCGTGCTGCTGAGCCTGCGCGGGGAAGGCTACGAAGGCCTGCTGCGCGAGCGCCGCAAGGACCTGGTAATCGGCACCATCGCCCTCATCTACAGCCTGTGGCTGGTGTATGCCGGCGGCATGGACCACCTGCTGCTCTCGGCGCTGCTCTACACACCGGGCGTGGTGCTGTTCATCATGGCCAAGCGCGAGCGCGGCGAGCGCGTGTTCAGCAAGGCGGAATGGCTGATCTTCGCCCTCCTTCTGGCCGCGACCCTGGCCGCCGGCTACGGTCTGTATGCGGGTCAGCTGAGCCTCTGAGGTTCGGCGCCGATGCCCGCGGCTCAGGCCGCGGGCTTTTGCTTTCCAGGAGAAATGGCTGACTTCAGGAGAAGAGAATGAGCACACCCACCGAGGTCACTATCCATTCCAGCACCGGCCTCGACCGCCAGCAGTACCGCATCCGCCTGAGCTATACGGTGGAGAACGCCGCCAGCCGGGATGCGCTGGTGAAGTTCGAGCTGGACGGCGAGATCGACGGCCAGCCTTTCAAGGACGGCTTCGATCTGCCCGGCGACCTCGCCTTCAACTTCGCCGGCAGCGCCACGCGCATCCTGCGCCGCCACGGCCTGCGGGTCTGCCACGGGCCGGTGCTGCGCTTTCGCAAGGAACATGACCGGGTGTTCGACGACCTGCGTCGTCGGCTGAAGGCCGAACCCGGCACGCCGGTCGACCTGCAGCGCATGGGCTCGCGGGCCCCGGCCGAACCGCGTTGCGCGGTGGCCGAGTCCATCGTCCGCGGGCGCGGCTGAGCCGGTCAGACCAGTTCGATACCGTCGTCGTGGATGACGATCAGGCCCTGCTTGAACAGGCCGCCGATGGCCTTCTTGAAGTTGCCCTTGCTGACGCCGAACTGCTGCGCGATCAGGTCCGGCGGGCTCTTGTCGCTGAGCGCCAGCTGGCCACCAGCCTCGCGCAGGGCCTTGAGGATCTGCTCGCTCAGCGCATCGGACAGGCCGGCGCCAGCCGGCTGCAGGCTCAGGCTGATCTTGCCGTCGGCGCGCATTTCCTTGATGTAGCCGGTCTCGCGCAGGCCATTGCGCATGAACTTGAAGACTTCGTTCTTGTGGATCAGGCCCCAGTGTTTGCCATCGATGATGGCCTTGTAGCCCAGGTCAGTGCGCTCGACGACGAGCAGGTCCACCTGCTGGCCGGCCTTGTAATTGGCCGGGACATTGTCCAGGTAGCGGTCCAGGCGCGCAGTGGCGGTGATGCGACGGCTGCGCTCGTCGAGGTAGACGTAGACCACGCAGTAATCGCCGACCTGCAACGGGCGCTTCTCTTCCGAGTGCGGCAGGAGCAGGTCCTTGGGCAGGCCCCAGTCGAGGAACAGGCCAACGCGGTTGACCTCCACCACCTTCAGGCTGGCGAAGCCGCCGACCTGCACCTTGGGCTTCTGGGTGGTGGCGATCAGGCGGTCTTCGCTGTCCAGGTAGATGAACACGTTGAGCCAGTCACCCACTTCGGTAGGTTCGTTCTTCGGCACATAGCGCTTGGGCAGGAGGATTTCGCCGTGGCTCTCGCCATCCAGGTAGAGACCGAAATCGGTGTGCTTGGCCACCTGCAACGAATTGAACCGACCTATGACTGCCATGACGCTTACCTCGTGAACGGGGCGGGCATTCTACGCGCATTGGCGCGTTATGGCTGCCGCCGGTTGCCGGATCGGGCGCGCGTCATCGACGCGCATCGCGGGCATGGCCCGCTGCCTACCGGATAGATCTGTGCTCGGATCGGCCCTCACCCTAACCCTCTCCCTGGGGGAGAGGGGACCGTTCGGTGCCGGATGAAACCACAGCGTCAGCCGGCACGACTTGCTCCCTCTCCCTGAGGGAGAGGGCTGGGGTGAGGGGGGAAAGCACAAACACGGAACTACCAGGGAAATACAGTTGCTCCTACAGGTGTTCCGCCTGGCCGAACTGGAGTTCCGCCAGCCGCGCATATAACGGATTGCTGAGCACCAGCTCGGCGTGCCGCCCCAGCGCCACCAGGCGACCGTGCTCGATCACCGCAATGCGGTCGGCATTGAGCACCGTGGCCAGGCGGTGGGCGATCACCAGCGTGGTGCGGTCGCGCATCAGCCCCGGCAGTGCCTGCTGGATCAGGTGTTCGCTCTCGGCATCCAGCGCACTGGTGGCTTCGTCGAGCAACAGGATGGGCGCGTCCACCAGTAACGCACGGGCAATCGCCAGGCGCTGGCGCTGGCCGCCGGACAAGCCCAGGCCGCTCTCGCCCAGGTGCGTCCGGTAGCCCTGCGGCAGGCGCAGGATGAACTCGTGGGCATGGGCCGCGCGGGCAGCGGCCTCGACTTCCGCGTCGCTGGCGCCGGGGCGGCCGTAGCGGATGTTCTCTTCCACCGTGCCGAAGAACAGCGCCGGGTTCTGCGACACCAGCGCGAAGCTGCGACGCAGGTCCGTCGGGTCGAGCCGGGCGATGGGCTGGCCGTCGATCAGGATGCGCCCCTGCTGCGGGTCGTAGAAGCGCAGCAACAGGTCGAACAGGGTGGACTTGCCGGCGCCGGACGGTCCGACCAGCGCCAGGGTCTCGCCCGGTTCGACGCGCAGGTCGATGCCATCGATGGCCCACTGCTCCGGGCGCGACGGATAGGCGAAGTGCACGCCCTGCAACTCGATACTGCCGACGATGCGCTCCGGCAGGTGCAGCAGGTCGCTGGTCGGGGCATGGATTTCGCTGCGCGCGCGCAGCAGTTCGGCGATGCGCTCGGCGGCACCGGCCGCGCGCTGCAGCTCGCCGATCACTTCGCTCAACGTGCCGAAGGCCATGCCGACGATCAGGCTGTAGAACACGAAGGCCGCGAGGTCACCCGGGCTGATGCGCCCGGCGATCACGTCCATGCCGCCGACCCAGAGCATCACGCCGACCGCGCCGAGTACCAGCAGGATCACCACGCTGACCAGCCAGGAGCGTTGCATGATGCGCTTGCGCGCGGTGTCGAAGGCGTCCTCCACTGTGCGGCCAAAGCGCGCGCGGTCCTGCGCCTGGTGGTTGTAGGCCTGCACCGTCTTGATCTGGCCGAGGGACTCGCCGACATAGCTGCCGACGTCTGCCACGCGGTCCTGGCTGAGCCGCGACAGGCTGCGCACGCGGCGGCCGAACAGCAGGATCGGCGCGATCACCAGCGGCAGCGAAGCGACCACGATGCTGGTCAGCTTGGCGTTGGTGAAGAACATCAGGATGATCCCGCCCAGCAGCATCAGCACGTTGCGCAGCGCCATGGACAGCGAGGAACCGATCACCGACTGCAGCAGCGTGGTGTCGGCGGTCAGGCGCGACTGGATCTCCGAGGACCGGTTGTTCTCGTAAAAACAGGGATGCAGCTCGATCAGGTGGTCGAACACGCGCTGGCGGATATCGGCGACGAAGCGCTCGCCGATCCACGACACCAGATAGAAGCGCACGAAGGTGCCCACCGCCAGACACAGCACCAGCAGGAAAAAGATGCCGATGGCGCGGGTCAGCAACTGCTCGGACTGGGTGATGAAGCCCTGGTCCACCAGCAGGCGGATGCCCTGCCCCAGGGACAGGGTGATGGCGGCGGTGAACAGCAGCGCCAGCAAGGCGCCGAGGGCCCGCCAGCGGTAGGGAGCGAGAAACGAACGAGCCAGGCGCAGGGCATTGCGCTGACGGGACGACAACAGGGACATGGCGGGCTCTGAACGGCCGGAATGGGCAGAGGGTAGCACCGCCGCAGCGCGCCGCGTGAAGGACGATTCAGGCAGAGCAATGGGACCGTTCGTTCCATAACCGCCCCGAAAGGTGCTCGTTTGATGTACAATGGGCGGCCAATTTGCGCAGACAGGTATGGCAGATATGACTACCAAGCCCTCCACCCGCCAGAAAGCAGCCCCCAAGGCCCCCGCCGCTACCGCGACCAGCGAAGCCCTGGAAGCCCAGATCGCGGCCTTCCTGAACTCCGGCGGTGAGATCCAGCAGATCGCCAAGGGCGTGACCGGTCAGAACTACGGCGCACCGAGCCGCCATATCAGCCTCGGCAAGAAGTAATATTCGCAGGCAAGCCTGCCGGCTCCCGGCAGGCTGCCCGCCTCCCCCGCTTCGCCCGTCCTGCGTTCCCCCTCCCTGATACCCCGCTTTACACCAAAGCCTCCGCAATTCCGTCGATCCTGTGTTGCCTGTGCGCCTTGCACTCGGGCAGAGTCCGCCCATAGTCAGGACTTGGCCTATCCCAGGCCACTCGCAAGGAGCACCCCATGCTGCCCTCTCCGGAAAAGCTGCTGTCGCGCAACCTGCTCGATGTGCTGATCCGCGCCGGCCTGATCCTGTTGCTGGCCGTTTTCTGCTTCCGCATCTTCCATCCCTTCCTCGACCTGATGCTCTGGTCGGTGATCCTCGCCATTACCCTCTACCCCATGCACCAGTTGCTCAGCGGCTGGCTGGGCGAGCGCCCGAACAGCGCCGCGAGCCTGATCGTGGTGCTGGGCCTGGTAATCCTGCTGGTGCCGGTGGTGGTGATCGGGTTGTCCATGGCCGATTCGGTGCGCGACCTGGTGCACGCCATCCAGAACCGCACCCTGCAGATCCCGCTGCCGCCGGACTCGGTACAGAACTGGCCGGTGATCGGGCAGTACGTCTATCCCTTCTGGCATCGCGTGGCCACCGACTTCATGGGCGTCGCGCACCAGTTGGCGCCGCACCTGCAGGGCGTGGCGAAGAAGGTCGCCGGGCAGGCGGCGGGCGTCGGCATGGGGCTGATGCAGTTCCTCGCCGCCTTCGTCATCGCCGGGGTGATCATGGCCTACGGCAAGCTGGGCAGCCGTACCGCTTGTGACATTGCCGTACGCATTTCCGGCCCTGACCGTGGCCCGGGCCTGGCCGAGCTGTGCACCGGCACCATCCGCGCGGTGGCCCAGGGCGTGGTGGGCGTGGCCTTCATCCAGACGCTGATCCTCGGCCTGGGCTTCATCGTCATGGGCATCCCCGGCGCCGGCCTGCTGGCTCTGGGTGTGCTGCTGCTGGGCATCACCCAGCTGCCGGTGGTGCTGATCACCCTGCCTGCAGTGGCCTATGTGTTCATGACCAACGACTCGCTGCTGGTGTCCATCCTGTTCACCGTCTGGACGGTGGCCGGCGGGCTCTCCGACAACGTGCTCAAGCCGCTGATGTTCGGCCGCGGCAGCAAGGTGCCGATGGCGGTGATCCTGATCGGCGCCCTGGGCGGCATGCTCAGCAACGGCATCATCGGCCTGTTTGTCGGCCCCGTGGTGCTGGCGCTGGGCTACGAGCTGTTCATGTCCTGGGTCCACGAGCGCGAGGCGCCGGTCGCGCCGCCGGTCGAACCGACGCCCTGATGCCGTAAACCTGACACCCGCCCGTGGCATGAGCTACGGGCATTCACCCGCAATGGAATGCACACGATGTCCAAACGCTGCACCCTCACCGCCGCCCTGCTCGCCACCGGCCTGCTGCTCTCCCCGCTGGCCTTTGCCGAAGAGACCGCCGTCGTCTGGCCGGCCGCGGTCAACGCCGCCGACCAGCAGCGCCTGACCACCCTCGACGCGCAGGTCAAGCAACTGCTCGACCAGCTCCAGCAGAGCGAGGACGAAACCACCCGCAACGAAGCGCTGAACCTCTACCGCATCGTGCTGGAAGACCCGGAACCGCTTGCCGACACTGCCCTCACCGGCAACTGGAAGTGCCGCTCGGTGCAGCTCGAAGCACAAGCGCTGTACGGCTACCCGAACTTCAAGTGCTCGGTGCGGCAGACGCCCAGGGGCCTGTTCCTGGAGAAGACCAGCGGCTCGCAGCGCATCAGCGGCTACCTGCAGCGCCTGGACGACAGGCAGCTGGTGTTCGTCGGCGGCGCTTCGGTGAACGACGCCCCGCAGGTCGGCTACAGCGGGCTGGAGCAAGCCGCCGCACGCGAGTCCGACGTGGTCGGCGTAGTGCGCAATTCGTACGATGGATTCGTGTTGCTGGTGCCCGAACAGCTCGGTGGCTACAACCTGTTCCGCTTCACCCGCTGAGCCCACTCTCGCCAGGAAAGGCTCAGAGCAGCGCCACCATCTCCTTGAGCGTCACCGCCCAGGTCCCCTTCGCATTCAGGTAGCGATAACCGAAGCGCGAACCGTTGGCCTGGGTGGTCAGCACCGCGTTCCAGGCCAGCCCGCGCTGCAGGTCGTGGGCCGGGTCGAGGAGGAAGAAGGCGTCGTCGCTCATCCCCACCGCCAGGCACCAGTGGCGGATGTCACTGTCCTTGCGGCCATGGAAGCCGAGCACCACCGGGATGTTCTCCTCCAGGTGCCGCCGGGTCAGCTCGACCATCCGCGTGCCGTTGCCACGCTCGACGCGGTACTCCTTGTCGCTGATGACCTTGAGCAGTTCCAGCAGGTCGGCGCCCGTGGTGCCGACGCGCACCAGCGTCTCGTGCTGGTTCAGCGCCTCCATCAGCCGCCCGTAGCGGGTCCGCGAATCCACCGGCGCCAACCCCTTGGCCTGGCGCCGCGCCAGCTGGTTGCGGGCGAGCATGGCCATCACCAGGCAGTAGGGCCCGCAGGCGCCGTCCATGTCGCCCTGGCGCAGGTGCACCTTCTCGCCACGCCGGTTGGTCAGGCCGCCGGTGCCGTGCTCGTCCAGGTCCCAGCACAGGCCGTCGATCAGGGTGATCTGCATCGCGCTTCCTCGTTGCTTGGTCTGAGGTTGTGACCGGACACCGCGCGGATCATTCCACCGGCTTGCGGTTACAATGAACGCTTTCCCCTGCCTGGTTACCCGAAATGTCCGAAGCCATCCGCCTGTCCAAGCGTCTCGCCGAGCTGCTGCCCTGTTCGCGCCGCGACGCCGAGCTGTACATCGAGGGTGGCTGGGTCACGGTCGACGGCCAGCGCGTGGAGGAACCGCAGTTCAAGGTCGATACCCAGCGCATCGAACTGCTGCCGGGCGCCTCTCCCGACCCGATTCCGCCGGTGACCATCCTCGTGCACAAGCCGGTCGGCCTGGGCAGCGGCAACGGCGCCAACTCCGCCCAGCAACTGCTGACGCCGGACAAGCGCTGGACCGAAGACAACCTGCAACAGCGCCTGCTGCGCAAGCACTTCGGCCACCAGTTCAACACCACCGTGCTGGAGACCGACGCCAGCGGCCTGCTGGTCTACACCCAGAGCCGCGGCGTGCAGCGCCGGCTGGTGGACGAGGCGGACAACATCGAGCACGAGTACGTGGTCGAGGTCAGCGGGCAGATCGCCGACAACGGCCTGAAGCGCCTCTGCCGCGGCATGCTGATCGACGGCCGCGAACTGCCGCCGCTGAAGGTCAGCTGGCAGAGTGAGACCCGCCTGCGCTTCGCCGGCAAGCAGTTCCGCCCCGGCCAGATCGCCGCCATGTGCCGCGCGGTCGGCCTGCACGCCGTGTCGATCCGCCGCCTGCGCCTGGGCGGCGTGGCCATGGGCAAGCTGCCCGTCGGCCAGTGGCGTTTCCTGCAGCCGTGCGAGAAGTTCTGACCGTCTACCCGACCAAGGTCGCGGGCGCCCGCGGATAACCAGGGTGCCCCTCTAATCCGCGGCTTACAGCCGCTATCGATAACGTCGATAGTCACCAGTCGACGCATTCAGTTCTCTTGATAGTCCGCGCGCGGCATCTTTGCCCCATCAACTCGCTGGCAGGAGATTCGCCGGCCCCGCAGTCGGGCCGCAGGGGCGAACAGGCTACTCGCGAGACGCCCCCAAACGGATCGTCAAGAGGACACCACCATGCAAGTCATTCTCGATTTCCTGCTGCTCATTGGCTCCCTGGTGGAGCTGCTGCTGTACGTCGCCCTGGCCAGCGTCGTACTCGCTACCACGCTGCTGGCCGGTGGCATCGCCGTGCTGACCCTGCGTTCGCCGGGCTCGGCCGTGATGATCCCCGACCGCCGTCCCTCGGTCAGCCGCCAGCCGCGTCCGGCGGTGAAGCATCAGCTGGCCCGCCCCGTACTGGTCGCCGTAGCGAACGAACCGATCCTGGCGAAAACCGCGTGAAGCCGTCCTCGCCAGCGATTCAGCCCGGGTAGCGCCCGAGTGCGGCCCCCAGGTCGCGCTCGAGATCCCCGTCCTGCTGGCCGCCGTTGTCCATCATCCAGCGCACCCGCTCCAGCGTTTCCGGCGCCGACATATCACCGACGAAGCGCTGCGACTCCTCCACCAACGCCGTCTGATCCGCCGCCGTCACCTGCTCCACCAGCGCCTTCACATGGGCGATGCCCGCCGCCGGGAAGGCCGCAATGCGTCGCGCCAGGGCCTCGCAGAACCTCTCCAGCTCCGCGTCCGCCAGTGCCCGGTTGATCCAGCCGTAGCGCTCTGCTGTATCCGCATCGAAATCCTCGCCGCCCAGGCAGACCTCCAGCGCCCTGCCCCGCCCCAGCATTTGCGCAAGGCGCACCGTGCCGCCCGCACCGGGCAGCAGACCGACCGCCACTTCCGGCTGGCCGAGCAGCGCCCGCTCGCGGGAGGCGAAGCGCATGTCCAGCGCCAGGAGGAATTCGCTGCCGGCGCCCCGCGCGCGGCCGCGCAGTTCGCCGATGGTCACCTGCGGCAGCCGGCTGAAGCGGCTGAACAGCGCACTGAGCGGGCTGGCCATGCCGGCCGGCAGCTTCATCGGCGGCGCGTCCAGCTGGCTGCCGAGGTCGTAGTGGGCAAGGAAGAAATCCGGGTTGGCGCTGCGCAGCAGCACCACGCGGGTATCGCTGTCTCGCTCCAGCTCATCGGCCAGGTGCAGCAGGTCGATGACCATGGCGCGGTCGACCAGGTTGATCGGCGGGTGGCAGAAGCTCACCACGGCAACGCCGTCGCGGTCTTCACGGGTGAAAGTGCGGTAGTTGCTCATCGATGGGCCTCCATTGCGAAGGCCCGAGGATGCGCCGGGGCGCGCGTGGCGCCCCAGCACTATCGATGCGCGGAATGGCCGGTCAGTGGTGGCCGATGCCCTGGTCTTCCAGGTGGTCGGCCTCGAACAGGGTTTCCAGCTCCTTGCGCGCCTCGCGGGCGGTCTGGATCACCGCGGTCTCGTCGTCGTAGACCCGGTATTGTGCCATCAGCACCGCTTCGTCGTGGCGCTTGAAGCGGCGGATTCGCGCGGCGACCTGTTCCTCGGTCAGGCCCAGGCCGGTAAGCAGCAGGCGGCTCATCTCCAGGCTCGAGTGGAAGGTCTCGCGCACCGGCGTCGCATCGGCGTCCAGCAGGTGGTAGACGTGCTGGCGGTTACGGGCCCGGCCGATAACTTTCAGGTGCGGGTAGAGCTTGCGCACCAGGCGCGCGGTTTCGATGTTGGTCTGCGGGTCGTCGGTGGCGACGACGAAGAACTCGGCTTTCTCCACCTGGGCCGCGCGGAGGATTTCCGGGCGCAGAGGGTCGCCATAGAAGATCGGGATATTGCCGTAGCTGCGGGTCAGCTCGATGGTGTCCACGGAGGTATCCAGTGCGACGAAGGGCACGCCCTGGGCGCGCATGATACGGGCAACCACCTGGCCCATTCGGCCCATGCCGGCAATCACCACGCGCGGCGCATCGTCCGGCAGTTGGCGGTATTCAGGCGGCGGCTCGCGCAGCACGGCGGGCTTGGGTTTGATGCTGCGCGCCAGGGCCAGCACCAGCAGCGGGGTCATCGCCATGGACAGGGTGATGCACAGCACCAGCAGCGAGTGCAGCTTGCCGTCCATCAGCCCCTGGGCCAGGGCCAGCTTGAACACCACGAAGGCGAACTCGCCACCGGCGCCCAGCAGCACGCCCAGGCGGATCGCCGAGACCTTGTCCAACCCGCCAGCCAGACGGCCGATGAGGAACAGCAGCGGCAGCTTGATGCCCACCAGCAGCAGGGTCAGGCCGAGCACCACCAGCGGCTCGCTCTTGAGCAGGCCGAGGTCCGCGCTCATGCCCACGCTGATGAAGAACAGGCCGAGCAGCAGGCCCTTGAAGGGTTCGATCTGTGCTTCCAGTTCGTGGCGGTACTCCGAGTCCGCCAGCAGCAGGCCGGCGAGGAAGGCGCCCAGGCCCATGGACACACCGGCCCACTCCATCAGCCAGGCGGTGCCGACCACCACCAGCAGCGCGGTAGCGGTGGACAGGTCAGCCTGACCGGTGCGGGCCACCGAGCGGAACACCGGGCGCAGCAGGAAGCGACCGCCGATCACCACCACGGCGATGCTGCCGACCACTTCCATGACGTGAGCCAGGTCACCGCCCGGCGCCGCCGAATCGGCGCGCGCGCCCAGCAGCGGGATCATGGCGATCAGCGGAATCGCGGCAATGTCCTGGAACAGCAGGATGGCAAAGCCTAGGCGGCCGTAGGGGCTGTTCAGCTCCTTGCGCTCCGCGAGAATCTGCAGGCCGAAGGCGGTAGACGACAGCGCCAGGCCGCCGCCCAGCACCACGGAAGTATTCACCGGCATGTCGAAAGCCAGCACCGCTACGCTGCCAATGGCCAGCGCGGTGAGCAGCACCTGCGCCAGGCCGACGCCGAACACCTGTTTGCGCATCACCCACAGGCGTTTGGGCGAAAGCTCCAGGCCGATGATGAAGAGCAGCAGCACCACGCCCAGTTCGGACAGGCTGGCGACGCTTTCGGGGTTGTCGATCAGCCCCAGCAGTGACGGGCCGATGAACACCCCGGCGAGCAGGTAGCCGAGCACGGCGCCCAGTTGCAGGCGCTTGGCCAGCGGCACCATGAACACCGCCGCGAGCAGGAAGACCACTGCCGACTGCAGGTAATTCGTCCCATGTTCCATCTATCAAGACTCCTTGGAAGGGTTGGGGCGAAGCGAAGATCCACCCACGTCGTTCATCTCATACATCCAGCGCCACGCCCTCGGCCAGCAGGTGCCGCTGGAACTGCCCGGCCAGGGCGTCCACCTGGTCCCAGGGCTGCTCGTAGCGCTCGTCCAGCGCGACATGGCTGCCGGCGCGCACACGGGCATCGAGCCCGCAGTGCTCGTAGAAGGCGTTCACCGCGGCCACCATCGGCTCGCGCTGGTTCTCCATCAGGATGGCGCCGTGAGCCAGCACCACGTAGCGCCCGTCGCTGGGCCGGCGGCGCCAGCGCTGGGCGGTGCCCACCAGCTTGCGCCCACCCAGGTTGACGTTGTAGCGGCCATCGCAGAAAGCGCCTTCCACCTCCCCCAGGCCCGGATCGAGGCCCAAGGCCGCCAGCCAGTCGCACAGCGGCTGACACAGGCGCAGGTAGGCGGTCTCGATGCGCGTCTGCTCGTTGTCGCCCGGCGGGATCGCATAGACCAGCGCGACGTTGAGCACCCCGGCGGACTGCGGCACCGGCTCGCCGCCGGTATCACGCAGTGCGATCGGCCAGCCCAGCCCGGCGCAGGCGGCCTCGGCGGTGGCAAAGCCTTCCAGGCGGCTCAGCCGGCGCGGCATCACCAGGGACTGTTCCAGCGGGCTCCAGAACAGCAGACCGCTGTCGCGCTCACCGGCGAAGGTGGCGTCGAGCAGTGCGCGCTCGGCATCCAGGCCCTGTTGCGCCGACAGTCGTTGCACTCTATTCATGACAGCGCACCTGGATTCATCACAGCGTCCTGGGGGTTCATGGCAGCGTCCTTGGGTAAACCGGGTTGCGGACTATGCCCGCCGAGGGCTTATCCGACAATGTTCCAAGCCAATTTGTTGCCACGCTCGGAAATTTCAGCGTAGCGGGCTGTGACTGCGCCGGTGTCGCGCCAAGTCACGTCGATTTCAATCCACACCACAGCGAAGCGGCGCTGCGTCTATCCTGCTAGTGGCCGGCACTTGCGCAGGAGGCCAGAGCCCGTGTCCAGGACGTTGCTTCAGCGTCTGCACCACGCCATTGCCGTCAACGACGCGCTGGCGCTGCCGATCGCCCGGGAAAACCTGCGGCGCCTGTACTTCTCCGCCCTGCTGGCGGTGCCTTTCGACTTGATCCACATCCTGGTATTCCGCCTCAATCTGCAGGGTTCAAGCCCTGAGTACGACGGCTGGCGGGTGGACATCATCCGCGTCCACGCCGTGGTCGCCGTGCTCTTCACCCTCCTCGGCCTGCTCGCCTGGCTGGCTGCACCACCGCGCCGCAGCGCATCGTTGCGCTACATGCAGACCCTCACCGTGCTCGGCAGCATCCTGGTGCTGGGGTTCGGCATCGCCATCACCGGTGCCGACCAGCAGGTCACCAGCAGCATCACGCCCTTCCTCATGTCCTCCGTGGCCACCGCCCTGCTGATCCTGCTGCGCCCGAGCCTGGCCGTCGTCCTCTATATCCTCGCCCTGGCCGCCTTCGAGGTGACCATGGTCCTGACGCAGGCCAGCCCGCAGTTGCGCCTGTCGAACCAGATGGGCGGGCTGACCATCTGCGGCATCGGCCTGGTGCTGTCGTTCATCCTCTGGCACGGCCATGTGCGCAACCTGCGCCAGCGCGAGTTCCTCCGCCAGCAAAGGCTGGAACTGGAGGAAAAGAACCGCCAGCTGGAATACCTCGCCGGGCACGATCCGCTGACCGGGTTGTTCAACCGCCGCCAGTTCGACCAACTGGTGGGCATGGAGCTCTCGCGAGCTGCCCGTCAGCCCGCACCGATCAGCCTGCTCATGGTGGACCTGGATCATTTCAAGTTCATCAACGACCGCTACGGCCACCCGCTGGGCGACGAGGTCATCCGCCACACCGCCAGCCTGCTGAGGAACTACACCCGCACCGGCGACAGCGTGGCGCGCCTGGGCGGCGAGGAATTCCTGCTGCTGCTGCCCGACACCTCGCAGCCGCAGGCACGGGTGATCGCCGAGAAGGTGCGCCGGCTGCTGGAGGAAACCCCGCTGCCGATGAAGGACGGCCTGCTCTACCTCACCGCGAGCTTCGGCATCGCCTGCCTGGAGGCCGGCATTCCGGGCACCTATGAGGGGCTCTACGCGGCGGCGGACAAGGCGCTGTACAAGGCCAAGGCGAGCGGACGCAATCGGGTGGAGGTGATAGAGCTGGGGACGGAGATGGGGACGTTCGATTGAGCGCCCAGGCTCCCTGCTATCCGGGTGCGCCCTATTGGGCGTATTTACGCGTCAGCCCCGGCGGTACGCCGCTGCTGTCGGTCTCGGTCCAGGGGCCTTGCGGGCCGACGCCCCAGTACCAGCCGCTGTCCCAGTGGTAGTAGGTGCGCTGGCGGTAGTAGAGGTCCTTCTGGCCCTGGATCACGTAGACGCCGAGGCTGGCGTCCCAGCGGCCCTTGCCGCCGGGCGGCGGGGCGAACTGGGTCGGGCGCTTGGCGGCCGGCGCAGCACTGGGCTGCGGGGTGATCGGCGAGCTGGAAGTCTTGGCCGGCGGGATCGGCTTGCTCGGTTGCGAGGGCGGCGGAATCTGCGAAGGCGGCTGCTCCGGCTGCTGCGGTTGCACCACGCAACCACCCAGTACCAGCATGGCGCCCAGCGCCAGCAATCTGCCCTTCATCGCTCAACCCTCTCTTGTCGTGATTACTTCTGATCCGGGCTGTCGATTGTCACGCTCTGCTCGCCCGCCTGGGAAGTAGACAACGAAGCACTTCGTCCGATCCATTCCCCGGCAGTAGCGTTGCCCGCGCGGGAGATGCGCGCGACCAGTTGCACCTGCGGATGCTGGGAGAGCTTGAGCTGCGGCATCATCGCGTCGGCGTCGCTCAGCGACACCTCGCTGGGCAGGTCGGAGACCTTCAGGCGCTTCACTGCCAACGGCATCGGCGGGCCGCTCACGGCACGGGCGAAGACGAACACGCTGTCGTCCGGCTTGACCTGGCCCTTCACGGCGTCGGTCAGGTCGACCTTCACCTTCAGGGTCACGCCAGCGGTAGCGGCAGCAACCGGGGCTTCGGGCGGAGTCTGGCCCTTCTCGACCATCCGCTGGCGGGCGCGCTCGATGCCACCGGCGATGGCGTCGCGGGACGGATCGTCCTGTGGCAGCACGGTGACCAGACGGCCCCAGTAGTCGATGGCGTCGGCGTATTTCTCGTCCTCGAACGCGGCGATGCCGAGCAGGCCGAGGGTGGTGACTTCCTGCGGGTCCTTCTTCAGGGCTTCGTCGGCGAGGTCGCGGACCTGCTGACTGAGCGCCTTGTCACCGGCGAAGTACAACGCCTGCGCCCATTGGCCGAGCACTTCCGGCTGGCGGCCGGAGAGGCGCGCGGCCTGCTCGAAGGCCTTGGCGGCGTCGGCGGCGCGATTCTGGGTCATGTAGGCGCGGCCGAGGAAGTACCAGCCTTCAGCGGAGTCCGGCTGAGCCTTGAGCGAGCGCTCCAGACGCGAGGTCATCTCTTCCATGGACTTGGGCGCGGTAGCGAATTCGCGAGCCAGCTCGACCTTGTCACTGGCCCCCCAGTGCAGGTAGAGGCCCAGCGCGAGGAACGGCAGGACCAGCGCTACCACCAGCGGCGCGGCGCGGCCGAGACGGGAGCGGCGATCATCGCCGGCGCCTTCGGTGTCGGAAAGCAGCTCGCGAGCTGCTTCGGCGCGGCCGGCTTCGAACTGCGTGGCGTCGAGGGTGCCGGCGTCACGCTGGGAGCCCAGCTCGGCCAGACGCTCCTGGTACAGGGCGACGTTGAGGGCGGTGCGGTCTTCCTCAGCCTGGGCCTTGCGGCCGCGCAGCAGAGGGACGAGGAGAAATGCCAGGGCCACCAGCAACAGCAGGCCGGCGGCGAGCCAGAAATCGATCATTTGTCTTGGTTATCCAGCAATTGGTCGAGACGCGCCTGCTCCTCGGCGGACAGCGTGGTGGAGGTGGCAGCGGCCGGGCGCCGACGGCGCGCGACGATGGCGCCGATGACGATCACGCCCAGGCCCAGCAACGCGGCGGGGCCGAACCAGAGCAGCCAGGTGCGCTCGCTGACTTCAGGCTTGTAGCGCACGAACTCGCCGTAGCGGTCGACCATGTAGTCGACGATCTGCTGGTTGCTCTTGCCGGCCGCCATCTGGGTGTAGATCTGCTTGCGCAGATCGGCGGCGATCGGCGCGTTGGAGTCGGCGATGTCCTGGTTCTGGCACTTGGGGCAGCGCAGCTCGGTGGTCAGTTCGCGGAAGCGCGCACGCTCGGCGTCGTTGGCGAACTCGTAGGTGTCGATGGCGGCGTGGGCGATGCCGGTCAGGCAAAGCCCGAGCGCGGCGGCGGCGAGAAGTCGCTTCATTTGCCCTCCGCTTCGTCGACCAGACCCTGGTAGATCGGCGCCAGCTGTTCGCGCCAGACCTTCTCGTCGACGGCGCCGACCAGCTTGTGGCGGATGATGCCGTCCTTGTCGATGATGTAGGTCTCCGGCGCTCCGTAGACGCCCAGGTCGAGACCCAGGGTGCCCTGCACGTCGGCGATGTTCATCAGGTAGGGATTGTGCAGCTCCTTGAGCCACTTCTGCGCCGCGGCGCCGTCGTCCTTGTAGTTGATGCCGTAGATCACCACGCCCTTGGCGGCCAGATCGGTGAGCACCGGGTGCTCGAAGCGGCAGGTCGGGCACCAGGTGCCCCAGACGTTGACCAGCGCCGGCTTGCCCTTGAGGTCGGCCTCGGTGTACGTCTTGCCCGGCTCGGTGACGCTGGGCAGGGAGAACGCCGGGAACGGCTTGCCGATCAGCGCCGAGGGCAGCTCGCTGGGGTCGAGCCAGAGGCCACGGAAGAGGAATACCGCGACGACCAGGAAGATCGCCAGGGGCAACAGCAGGATCGCACGCTTCACACTCAGGCTCCCTGTCCGGCGAGGCCCAGGGCCTCGCGTACACGCGTTTTCACTTTCAGGCGGTAGCGACGGTCCAGCGCCGCCAGCACGCCGCCCAGGGCCATCAGCAGGCCGCCGAGCCAGATGAAGCGCACGAAGGGTTTGATGTGCACACGCACGGCCCAGGCGCCGTTGTCCAGCGGCTCACCCAGGGCGACGTAGAGGTCGCGGGTCAGGCTGCCGTGGATGCCGGCCTCGGTCATCATCGAGTTCTGCACACTGTACAGGCGCTTCTCCGGGTGCAGCACGGCTACTTCAGAGCCCTTGCGGGTCACGCGGATGGTGCCCTTGTCGGAGGTGAAGTTCGGCCCTTCGAAGTGATGGGTGCCCTCGAAGCGGAACTGGTAACCGGCCAGCTCCACCGACTCACCCGGCGCCATGCGCAGGTCGCGCTGGGCACTGAACTGGCTGGTGAGCACCACACCGATGGCGCAGATGGCGATACCGAAGTGCGCCAGCTGCATGCCCCAGTAGCTGCGGTTCAGGCCCGCGGCACCGGCGATCACGCCCTTGTGACGGACCTTGTCGAAGAAGTCGCGCAGACCGGCCAGTACGACCCAGGCGGCCAGCATGAACACGGTCAGTACTTCCCAGTGCAGCTCGCCATACAGGAAGCTGCCGACACCGCCGAGCACCACGGTGCCGATCAGCACCGGAGTAAGCATGTTGCGCAGCCAGCGGGTTGGGGTGTCCTTCCAGCGCACCAGTACGCCGACCGCCAGGGCCAGCATGAGGATGGCGATCAGCGGCACGAACAGCGCGTTGAAGTACGGCGGGCCGACCGACAGCTTGGCGCCACTGATGGCGTCGAGCACCAGCGGGTAGAGGGTGCCCAGCAGGATCATCGAGGCGGTAACCACCAGGATCAGGTTGTTCAGCAGCAGCAGGGTTTCGCGGGACCACAGGGCGAAGCCGACCTGGCTCTTGACCACCGGCGCGCGCAGGGCGAACAGCGTCAGTGAGCCGCCGACCACCACCAGCAGGAAAGCCAGGATGAACACGCCGCGCTCTGGGTCCGAGGCAAAGGCGTGCACCGAAGTCAGCACGCCGGAGCGGACCAGGAAGGTGCCCAGCAGGCTCAGCGAGAAGGCCGCGATCGCCAGCAGCACGGTCCAGCTCTTGAACACACCGCGCTTCTCGGTCACCGCCAGCGAGTGGATCAGCGCGGTGCCCACCAGCCAGGGCATGAAGGATGCGTTTTCCACCGGGTCCCAGAACCACCAGCCGCCCCAGCCCAGTTCGTAGTAGGCCCACCAGGAGCCGAGCACGATGCCGACGCCGAGGAAGGTCCAGGCCACCAGGGTCCACGGCCGCGACCAGCGCGCCCAGGCGGCGTCGAGACGGCCGCCGAGCAGTGCGGCGATGGCAAAGGCGAAGGCCACCGAGAAGCCCACGTAGCCCATGTAGAGCATCGGCGGGTGGAAGATCAGGCCCGGGTCCTGCAGCAGCGGGTTGAGGTCGTTGCCGTCGGCCGGCACCTGCGGCAGCAGGCGGCTGAAGGGGTTGGAGGTGATGATCAGGAACAGAAGGAAGCCGGTGCTGATCATGCCCATCACGGCCAGCACGCGGGCCAGCATCACTTCCGGCAGCTGGCGGGAGAACACCGACACGGCGAAGGTCCAGCCGCCGAGGATCAGCGCCCAGAGCAGCAGCGAGCCTTCGTGGGCGCCCCACACGGCGCTGAACTTGTAGAACCAGGGCAGCGCGCTGTTGGAGTTGCTGGCGACGTAGGCCACCGAGAAATCATCGTGGAGGAAGGCCCAGGTCAGGCAGCCGAAGGAGAACAGCAGGAAGGCGAACTGCCCCCAGGCTGCCGGGCGCGCCAGACTCATCCACTGGCGATCGCCGCGCCAGGCACCGACCAGCGGGAAGAACGACATCACCAGCGCCATGCACAGCGCGAGGATCAGCGAGAGGTGACCGAGTTCGGGAACCATGTCAGTTGCTCCCCTGTTGCGGCGCGGCGTTGCCGCTCTGGCTGGCTTCGTAGTGCTCCAGCTTGCCGCTGTCCTTGAGCGCCTTGGTGACTTCCGGCGGCATGTACTTCTCGTCGTGCTTGGCCAGCACTTCATCGGCGGTCAGCACGCCGGCTTCGTTGATCTTGCCCAGGGCGACGATGCCCTGCCCTTCGCGGAACAGGTCCGGGAGGATGCCGCGGTATTTCACCGTCACTTCCTTGGCGAAGTCGGTGACCACGAACTCCACGTCCAGCGAATCCGCCGAACGTTTGAGCGAGCCCTTCTCCACCATGCCGCCGGCGCGGATGCGCGTGTCGTGCGGAGCTTCGCCGTTGGCGATCTGGGTCGGGGTGTAGAACAGGTTGATGTTTTCCTGCAGGGCCGACAGCGCCAGGCTGACGGCGACGCCGACACCGGCAACGATGGCGAGGACGATGTACAGACGCTTCTTGCGGACCGGATTCACTTGCTGGCCTCCCGGCGCAGACGACGCGCCTCTTCTTGCAGGTAACGCCGGCGCGCCACGATCGGCGAGACGACGTTGATCGCCAGGACCACCAGGCAGATGGCGTAGGCGGACCACACGTAAGGGCCATGGTGTCCCATGGCGATAAAGTCGGAGAAGGACTCGAAAGAACTCATAGAGCGCGCTCCACCACAGCCTTGACCCAGCTCGCGCGGGCTTCGCGCTTGAGCACTTCCAGGCGCATGCGCATCATCAGCACCACGGCGAAGAAGCAGTAGAAACCGGCGACCATCATCAGCAGCGGAATCCACATCTCCGGCGGCATCGGCGGCTTCTCGGTCAGGGTGAAGGTGGCCGGCTGGTGCAGGGTGTTCCACCAGTCCACCGAGTACTTGATGATCGGGATGTTCACCACACCGACGATGGCCAGCACCGCGCAGGCCTTGGCCGCGCTGTCGCGATTGGTGATGGCCTGGCCAAGGGCGATGATGCCGAAATAGAGGAACAGCAGGATCAGCATCGAGGTCAGGCGCGCGTCCCAGACCCACCAGGCGCCCCAGGTCGGCTTGCCCCAGATGGCGCCGGTGACCAGCGCGACGAAGGTCATCCAGGCGCCGATGGGCGCGGCGCACTGCACGGCGACGTCGGCGATCTTCATCTTCCAGATCAGCCCGACCGCGCCGGCCACGGCCAGCATCACGTAGCAGGACTGGGCGAGGAACGCCGCCGGCACGTGGATATAGATGATGCGGAAGCTGTTGCCCTGCTGGTAATCCGGCGGCGCGAAGGCCAGGCCCCAGACGGTGCCGGCAACCATCAGCAGGATCGCGGCGACCGCGAACCAGGGCATCCAGCGTCCGCTGATCTCGTAGAACCACTTGGGCGAGCCAAGCTTGTGAAACCAAGTCCAGTTCATCATCAGGCTCTGTAATTCAAAGCTCTAGTCTGCCGCCGGTGCCGCTTCCCAGCCCGGCGATCGTTCGTTCACTCGCCGACGCTGATCTTCAGCCCGGCGGCGATGGCAAAGGGCGTCAGCGTCAATGCTAACGCCGTCAGGCTGGCCAGCCACAGCAGGTGCCCGGCGGTGGGCAGCCCCTGCAGCGACGCCTGCAGCGCTCCGCTGCCCAGGATCAGCACCGGAATGTAAAGCGGCAGGATCAGCAGGGCCAGCAGCAGGCCACCGCGCTTGAGACCGACGGTGAGCGCCGCGCCCACGGCGCCCAGCAGGCTCAGGATCGGTGTCCCCAGCAGCAGCGACAGCAGCAGGTCCGGCAGGCAGCGCGCCGGCAGGCCCAGCATCAGGGCGAACAGCGGCGACAGCAGCACCAGGGCCAGCCCTGAAACCAGCCAGTGTGCCAGCACTTTGGCCAGGACCAGTAGTGGCAGGGGGTGCGGCGAAAGGACCCACTGTTCCAAAGAACCATCTTCGAAATCGCTGCGGAACAGGCCGTCCAGCGACAGCAGCACCGCCAGCAATGCCGCGACCCAGACCAGCCCCGGCGAGAGGTTCTTGAGCATTTCCGATTCGGGGCCGACCGCCAGCGGGAACAGCGCGATGACGATGGCGAAGAACACCAAAGGATTAGCCAGCTCCGCCGGACGACGGAACAGCAGGCGCGCTTCGCGGGCGAGCAACAGGGTGAAGACGTTGCTCATCGCGCCGCGACCTCCCGTGCGTGCTGGCCCAGATCGAGGGCGCGGTAGCCTTGCGGCATGCGCTCCAGGCTGTGGTGGGTGGTCAGCACAACCAGTCCACCGCGCTCGCAATGGCCGGCCAGGTGTTCTTCCAGCTGCGCCACGCCCTGCTTGTCCAGGGCGGTGAAGGGTTCGTCGAGGATCCACAGCGGCGGCGCGTCCAGATACAGGCGCGCCAGGGCCACGCGACGCTGCTGGCCGGCGGACAGGGTATGGCAGGGAACGTCCTCGAAGCCGCGCAGGCCGACCGCTTCCAGCGCCTGCCAGATGGCATCGCGGTTGGCCGGCTGGTGCAGGGCACATAGCCAGGCGAGGTTCTCTTCGGCGGTGAGCAGGCCCTTGATGCCAGCCGCGTGGCCGATCCACAGCAGCTGACGGGCCAGTTCATGGCGTTGTTCGGTGAGTGGCTTGCCGTTGAGCAGCACATCACCGGCGGTAGGCTGCATCAACCCGCTGAGCAGGCGCAGCAGGCTGGTCTTGCCGCTACCGTTGGGGCCGACGATCTGTAGCATTTCGCCCGCGCCGAGTCGCAGATCGAGACGCTCGAACAGCATGCGCCAGTCCCGCTCGCAGGCGAGCGCCACGGTTTCGAGGAGGGGATGGGTCAAGGGCATCGGCAACCGTCGGGCAGAAAACAGTCAGTAGTGCAAAAACGCGGCCATACCACGCGGGCCGCCAAGCACGGCCTCGGGCGGCGCATTATACACAGCGGTTCCTACACCCGACGTCAGGTTTTTCGACAGGGTGTAACGTCAAATCAGCGCACCTTGAGCTGCGTCCATGCGCAACCACCGCCCTGCCCTCCTGCCGCCGGACGGTCTAAAGTGCGCGCAATGGCCGCCGATACACTGGGCGCAACCCCGTCACGCCGCCTGCAGGTCCCCGATGCCGAGTGAAATTGGCGCTTCCCGTCCGCTACCGCCTACCCCGCCGCTGCGCAGCACGCAAAGCGCGGCCGAGCTGACGCTCAAGCTCGCGCAGAGTCTCGGCGATCTGCTGCCGCCGGGAGACAAGGCCCACGCAGAAGTACTGGCAGTGCGCGACGGACAGGTGAATTTTCAGCTGCTGCTGCGCCTGACCATGGCCAGCGGGCAGCAGGCGTTGGTGGTGGCGGAGAGCCCTCAGGCGCTGCCCAAGGGCAGCACCCTGCAGCTGTCGACGCTGAACCAGACCAGCCTCGCCGCCACCCTGCTGACGCAACCGAGCCTCAGCACCCTCGGCATGAGTGGCGCCAGCCAGGCGCCACTGGGCAGTCTCGATCTCGACGTGCTGCCGGTGGGCACGCTGATCCAGGGCAAGGTGGACGCCAGCCAGCTGATCGCCCTCGGCAAGGCCGAGCAGATGGTCTACAAGGTGTTGGTGACGTTGCTCAACACGCCGCTGGCCGGGCGCCAGCTGAGCATCGAATCGCCCAACCCGCTCCCCCTCAACAGCCTGCTCAGCGCCCGCGTGCAGGACCAGCAGGCCCTGCAGTTCCTGCCGATGAACGCCCGCCTGGACCAGCTCGACCTGAGCCTGCAGCTCGGCGCCCAGCAGAACCGCCAGGGACCGCTGGATAACCTGTTCAAGGCGCTGCAGGGTGCCGGCAGCAATCCGGACATGAGCCCGGAGCTGCGCCAGTCGGTGGACAAGCTGCTCGGCGCCCTGCCGGACATCCGCCAGCTCAGTGATGCCAAGGGCGTCGCCCAGGCCTTCCAGCAGAGCGGCGCGTTCCTCGAAGGACAGCTGCTGCGCGGCGTAGAGGGTTTGCCCCAGGACCTCAAGGCCAACCTGCTGCGGCTGATTGCCCAGATACTGCCAACCGTCCAGGGCGGTACGGCGGCCGCGGTGCTCGGCAACCTGCCGGGCAGTGCCCTGGCCGGTGCCAACAATCTGGCACAGGCCATGCCGGCGTTCGTCCGCAATGCGCTGGGCGTGATCGGCCAGACCAGTGGACGCACACCGCCACCGGTCAGCTTCCCGCTCCCCAGCCGGCTGGCCAATGAACTGGAAGAAGAAGGCGACCTCGAGTCGCTGCTCAAACTGGCCGCCGCTGCCGTTTCCCGCCTGCAGACCCACCAGCTGGGCAGCCTGGCGCAGAGCGATGTGCTGCCCGACGGCACGGTATTGAACACCTGGCAGCTGGAGATTCCCCTGCGCCATCAACAGCAGATGGTGCCGATCCAGGTGCGTATCCAGCAGGAAGAAAAAGACAGCCCGGCGAGCGAGCGCGAGCAGCAGCCGCGGGAAATGCTCTGGCGCGTCGATCTGGCCTTCGACCTGGACAGCCTCGGCCCGCTGCAGGTCCAGGCCACCCTGGCCCACGGCAGCATCGGCACCCAGCTGTGGGCCGAGCGCGCCGCCACCGCCAGCCTGATCGATGGCGAACTGGGCACCCTGCGCCAGCGCCTGAACGACGCCGGTCTCAGTGTGGGCGAGCTGAGTTGCCGCCAGGGCAAGCCGCCCCAGGGCGCGCGCACGGCGGTGGAACAACGCTGGGTGGACGAGACTGCATGAAGAAATCCAGGAAAGCGCCGCGCCAGGCCATTGCCCTCAACTATGACGGGCAGAGCGCACCGACGCTCACCGCCAAGGGCGACGATGAACTGGCGGAGACCATCCTCGCCATCGCCCGCCACCACGAGGTGCCGATCTACGAGAACGGCGAGCTGGTGCGTTTGCTGGCGCGCCTGGAGCTGGGCGATGCGATTCCCGAGGCGCTCTACCGCACTATCGCCGAGATCATCGCCTTCGCCTGGTACCTCAAGGGCAAGAGCCCGCTTAACGATAAGCCAGGGGCGCCGCCGGACGCGATGCCGCTGTTGCTGGAAGGGCCGGACTCTCGTCGCCGGTGAGCCTGCTCAGCCGCGGCACTCGCAGCCGCTGCGGGCAGGAGGGAGGTCGCCGGCCGGGGCGAAGTCACTGAACTCGCGCACCGACTTGCGGATCGGCTGCTCGTCCTCGCTGTGGTAGAGCACCATGCTGCTGGTCACCTCGCGCAACTGCGCCAGGGAAAGCGGCTTGTCCAGCACATCCAGCAGCGGCACACGGTTGGTCCAGGCCCACTGCATCAGACCGCGCCGCTCCTCCGCGCTGTAGTTCCCCACCAGCAGGAACTGGCGGAAGGTGTTGCTCTGGCTCAGCGCCTTCAGGCTCATCAGTTCGTTGGGGCCGGGGCGGAAATCGTCGTGGATGAACAGGCTGTAGCGCTGGCGGCCCGAAAGCGCCTTGCGCACTTCATCCAGGTTCAGGCAGAGGCTCAGGTGGTAGAACTCCAGGCGATTGAGCAGCACGCTGTAGTTCAGTAGCCGGCCGGGGTGCGAGCACAGCACCATGGCCCGACGGGAAATGGTCGCCATATCGATGGCCTCGGAAAAATTTTGACGAGGCCAATTTAGCGACGTATTGCCGCGATTCTTATCAGACGAGTCCTAATTGCCTGTAGTGAAACTCCTACAAGCCAGGAATCCCGACAGGCGGCTGGGGCTCGAAAAAGGCGGCGGCGCGGGCTCAGTCCCGCGCCTTGCCCTGATGCAGGCGGGCGACCAGTTCGGCTTCGGCCTGGGACAGGCCGCAGCTCTGGGTCAGGTCTTCGGGGCTGGCGCCCATGCCAACCAGACGTGCCGCCTGGCTGAAGGAGAGGCTGGTGGGGTCGCGCTGCTCGATGCGCACCAGGCGCTCGGGCAGCGGCGCGACCTGCTTGTTCAGCTCGCGCAGCTCCTCGCCCATGCGGATATTGATCTGCTGGTACGACTCGATGCGCTTGCCCTGTTCCTTCAGGCGCTGCTCGAACACCGCCAGCTGCTTGGCCAGCTGCACCGCCTGGGCTTCCTGGGCACGCTGTCGGCCGGAGAGCCAGACGCAGGCCATCGCCAGGCCCGCGCAGGCGATACCGAGCACCACCAGAGCGATCAGCACCTCAGATGCTCTCCAGCTCCGACCACTCTTCCTCGGTCATCATCTTGTCCAGCTCTACCAGGATCAGCAGCTCGCCGTTCTTGTTGCAGACGCCCTGGATGAACTTGGCCGATTCCTCGTTACCGACGTTCGGCGCAGTCTCGATCTCGGACTGGCGCAGGTAGACGACCTCGGCGACGCTGTCGACCAGGATGCCCACTACCTGCTTGTCGGCTTCGATGATGACGATGCGGGTGTTGTCCGAGACCGGCGCCGGGTCCAGGCCGAAGCGCTGGCGGGTGTCGATCACGGTGACCACGTTGCCGCGCAGGTTGATGATGCCCAGCACGTAGCTCGGGGCACCCGGGACCGGCGCGATCTCGGTGTAGCGCAGCACTTCCTGGACCTGCATCACGTTGATGCCGTAGGTCTCGTTGTCCAGGCGGAAGGTGACCCACTGCAGAATCGGATCTTCGGCACCTTGCGCTGACGTTTTCTTCATATCCCCTCGCCTCTTCTGGTTCCACGCCGCCTGCGGCGTGGAGGTTGTCTTTCAAATCCGCTTGCGCACAGCCTCAGGGCTGCAGGCGCTTGGCCGCGCCACTGGCGATCAGCTCGGCCAGGGCCGAGACGTCGAGCAGCGCGCACATCTGGTCGATCACCGTGCCAGCCAGCCACGGGCGTTGCTGGCGCTGGCTGCGCCACTTCACCTCGGACGGGTCCAGGCGCACCGAGCGGCTGACCTGATGCACGGCCAGCCCCCACTCGTAGCCCTGCACGGAAATCACGTACTGCAGCCCCTCGCGGTAGTCATCGCGGTAGCGCTCGGGCATCACCCAGCGTGCAGTGTCGAGTACCTTCAGGTTGCCGTTCTGGCCCGGCAGGATGCCGAGGAACCAGTCGGGCTGGCCGAACAGCGGGGTCAGGTCGTGCCCCGCCAGTGGATAAATGGAGCCCAGGCAAACCAGCGGCACCGCCAGGGTCAGCCCGGCGACGTCGAACAGCAGGCACTCGAACGGCTCGGCGGCCCACACCGGGCGGCCGTCGTCGAGCAGCTTCAGCGGCGCGGCGGGCATCTCGGCGCTGCCGGGCTGGTGCAGGTCGATGACCTGGGCCAGTTGCGCCGGCGGTTCATCCGCGGCGGGAGCGTCGGCAACGGGCGCTTCGATGACCGGTGCTACGGGCTCGGGCAGGCGCAGCTCAGCCACGGTAGCCTGGGCAACTGGCGCGCGGGTGGCCACGCTCAGGCGGGCATCACGGACCTGCTCTTCGAGCACGGCCGCTTCGAACTCATCGAGGCTGACGCTGGTTTCCGGCGCCTGCAGCACCGCAGCCTGGGGTTCGGCGACCAGCGGCGCGACCGGCTCGCTGACCACCAGGGCGACCGGAGCCGGAACCACGGGGGCAACAACAGGCTGCGCCACTGGTTCCGCGGCGAAGTCTTCGAAAGTGGCCTCCTGCAGCAGCGCGTCCAGGTAGGACTGCAGCGCGAGCTGGGGGCGAGTGGCGGTAGCGGAACGACTCATGATGGATAACCGCGCAAGGTGACTGTCCAGCCTATCGGCAGCGGACGCGCCGCTCTTGAGCGCATCCGTCGGATTCTTTTGTTCAGGCCTGCCATCTTCAGGCTACCTGGCTCGCCGGCACATGGGCCAGCAGATGCTTGAGCAGCGCGCGGTAGGCGATCACGCCACGGCTGTTGCCGTCGTTGCGCGAGGGCACCGTGCCCAGGCGGCTGGCGTCGCGCAGCTTGGTATCCACCGGGATGAACGCCTGCCAGAGGGTATCCGGGTAGGTATCGCGCAGCACCCGCAGGGTGCCCAGCGACGCCTGGGTACGGCGGTCGAACAGGGTCGGCACGATGGTGAACGGCAGCGCCTGCTTGCGTGAGCGATTGACCATCTTCAGCGTGTTGACCATGCGCTCCAGGCCCTTGAGGGCGAGGAACTCGGTCTGCACCGGGATCACCAGGTGCTGGCTGGCCGCCATGGCGTTCACCATCAGGACGCCCAGCAGCGGCGGGCTGTCGATGATCGCGTAGTCGAACTCGTTCCACAGCTGCGCCAGGCTCTTGGCGATCACCAGGCCGAGACCGTTCTGCCCCGGCGACTGGCGCTCCAGGGTGGCCAGCGCGGTGCTCGACGGCAGCAGGCGGATGTTCTCGTGGCTGGTGGGCAGCAGCAGCGACTCCGGCAGTCCCTCAGGCACGTTGCCCTGGTGCAGGAACAGGTCGAACACGCTGTGTTCCAGGGTGTCCGGGTCATGACCGAAGTAGCTGGTCATCGAGCCATGGGGGTCCAGGTCGACGATCAGCACGCGCTTGCCGGCGTCCGCCAGCAGGCCTGCCAATGCGATCGAGGATGTGGTCTTGCCGACGCCACCTTTCTGGTTGGCTACCGCCCAGACTTTCATAGTGCTGGCTCCCCGCATGCACAGGATCGGATCAGGGTCATCATGGTCGCTCAGTCCCCTGCCGATGACGAAGAATTGACGGCGCCACTGCCGGGCGCCTCGCTGGCAATCACTGGTGCAGATTGCGTGCCAGCATGCCGCAACGCCGGGTCCGGCTGCGCCTTGCCACTGCCCACCCCGCTGATGCTGCGGCGCACCTCTAGGTTGCGGGAGATCACCAGCACCACCCGGCGGTTGCGTGCGCGGCCATCCGCCGTGGCATTGTCCGCCACTGGCTGGAATTCGCCATAGCCCACCGCAGCCAGCCGACCGGCGTCGAGGCCATCCTGGGCGAGCATGCGGACGATGCTGGCGGCGCGGGCCGCGGACAGTTCCCAGTTGGTCGGGTACTGCGAATTATGGATCGGAACGTTGTCGGTGAAACCTTCGACGTGCACCGGGTTGCGGTAAGGCGCCAGAATCCTGGCGACCTTCTCGATGATCTCGAAGGCAGCGTCATTGGGAATGGCATCGCCGCTGGGGAACAGCAGGCTGGAATTTAGGGTGATCTCGATCCAGAACTCGTTGCCGCGCACCGACAGCTGGTCGGTGGAGATCAGGTCACCGAAGGCCTGGCGCACGCTGTCGGTAATCTGCTGCAGGGTATCGGGGTTGCCCTGGGCCTGGCCGTCGTCCTGCGGCTCGTTGAGCGACTGGTCCGGCTGCTGGGTGCGCGGGCGCTCCTCACCGACAGGGATCGGGCGGATCGAGCGGTCCGGCTGGTTGAACACGCCGGTCAGGGTTTCCGAGAGGATCTTGTACTTGCCCTCGTTGATCGAGGAGATCGAGTACATCACCACGAAGAAGGCGAACAGCAGGGTGATGAAGTCCGCGTAGGACACCAGCCAGCGTTCGTGATTCTCGTGTTCCTCATGACGTCTGCGGCGAGGCATGCGCATCCCCTCCCCCCTCAGCCGACGAAGCCTTGCAGCTTCAGCTCGATGGAGCGCGGGTTCTCACCCTCGGCGATGGACAGCAGGCCCTCCATGAGCATTTCGCGGTAGCAGGACTGGCGCAGCACGATGCTTTTCAGCTTGTTGCCGATGGGCAGCAACAGCAGGTTGGCCAGGCCGACGCCGTAGATGGTGGCGACGAAGGCCACGGCAATGCCGTTGCCCAGCTGGCTGGGGTCGGCGAGATTGCCCATCACGTGGATCAGGCCCATCACCGCACCGATGATGCCGATGGTCGGCGAGTAGCCGCCCATGGCTTCGAATACCTTGGCAGCCGCCAGGTCGCGGCTTTCCTGGTTGTACAGGTCGACTTCGAGGATGCTGCGGATGGCCTCGGGCTCGGTGCCGTCCACCAGCAGTTGCAGGCCCTTGCGCGCGTAGGGGTCACGCTCGGCGTCGGCGACGGTCTCCAGGCCCAGCAGGCCTTCCTTGCGCGCCGTCATGCTCCAGCCGACCACGTGGTTGATGCCGCCGACCAGATCCACCTTGGGCGGCAGGACCATCCAGCGCAGCATGGTCACGGCGCGCTTGAGCACCGCGACCGGGGTCTGCAGCAGTGCAGCGGCCAGGGTGCCGCCCACCACGATCAGTGCCGCCGGGCCATTGGCCAGGGCACCGACGTGCCCGCCCTCGAGGAAGTTGCCACCAATGATGGCAACCAGCGCGAGGATCAGGCCGACCAGGCTGAGGACATCCATCAGCCGCAGGCCTCGGTCAGGTGACGGCCGATGTCGTCCAGGCTGTACACCGCGTCGGCCAGGCCCGCCTTGGCGATCGCCATGGGCATGCCGTAGATCACGCAGCTGGCTTCGTCCTGCGCCCACACCTGGGCGCCGCCCTGCTTGAGCATGCGTGCGCCTTCGCGGCCGTCGGCGCCCATGCCGGTGAGGACCACCGCCAGGACCTTGTCGCCGTAGGCCTTGGACGCGGAACCGAAGGTCACGTCGACGCAGGGTTTGTAGTTCAGGCGCTCGTCACCAGGCAGGATGCGGATCGCGCCACGGGCGTCGACCATCATCTGCTTGCCGCCGGGAGCCAGCAGGGCCACGCCGGGACGCAGGATGTCACCATCCTCGGCTTCCTTGACGGTGATCTTGCACAGCTTGTCCAGGCGCTCGGCGAAGGCCTTGGTGAAGGCTGCCGGCATGTGCTGGATCAGCACCAGCGGTGCAGGGAAGTTGGCAGGCAGCTGGGTCAGGACCCGCTGCAGCGCCACCGGCCCACCGGTCGAAGTGCCGATGGCTACCAGCCGGTAGGGCTTACGCTTTGGGGCGGCGGAAGTCGCCGGAGCCGGAGCGGCCGGCGCGTGGCTGGCGCCCGACGAAACGGGAGCGGCCGGGCGCGCAGTGCCGGCAGCGGGAGCCGAAGCCGGCGCGGCCGGGCTCGACGAGTAGGAAGAGTACGCGGCGAAGCGGCGGTTGCTCTTGGCGATGGTGTGGACCTTCTCGCACAGCAACTGGCGGACCTTGTCCGGGTTGCGCGAGATGTCCTCGAAATTCTTCGGCAGGTAATCGACAGCGCCGGCGTCCAGCGCGTCCAGGGTCACCCGCGCGCCCTCGTGGGTCAGCGAGGAGAACATCAGGACCGGCGTCGGGCAGCGCTGCATGATGGTCCGCACGGCGGTGATGCCATCCATCAGCGGCATCTCGTAGTCCATGGTGATCACGTCGGGCTTGAGCGCCAGCGCCTGATCGATCGCCTCGCGGCCGTTGGTTGCCGTGCCGACCACCTGGATCTGCGGGTCAGCCGAAAGAATCTCCGAGACGCGGCGGCGGAAGAACCCCGAATCGTCCACCACCAGGACTTTGACAGCCATAGACACTCCTGAAAAAAACTTCTTCCATCACATGGGCGAGCCCTGCGGCTCGCCCATGGCGGTCAGATACGACGGGCGTAGCGCTTGAGCATGCTCGGCACGTCGAGGATCAGCGCGATGCGCCCGTCCCCGGTAATGGTCGCCCCCGCCATGCCCGGCGTGCCCTGCAGCATCTTGCCCAGCGGCTTGATCACTACTTCTTCCTGGCCCACCAGCTGGTCGACCACGAAGCCGATGCGCTGGGTGCCCACGGAGAGGATCACCACGTGGCCCTCGCCCGGCTCGTCATACTGCGCGCCCGGCACCAGCCAGCGTTTGAGGTAGAACAACGGCAGGGCCTTGTCGCGGACGATCACCACTTCCTGGCCGTCGACCACGTTGGTGTTCGACAGGTCGAGGTGGAAGATCTCGTTGACGTTGACCAGCGGGAAGGCGAAGGCCTGGTTGCCCAGCATCACCATCAGGGTCGGCATGATCGCCAGGGTCAGCGGGACCTTGATGACGATCTTCGAGCCCTGGCCCTTGGTCGAGTAGATGTTGATGATGCCGTTGAGCTGGGAAATCTTGGTCTTCACCACGTCCATGCCGACACCGCGGCCGGAGACGTCGGATATCTCGGTCTTGGTCGAGAAGCCCGGCGCGAAGATCAGGTTGTAGCAGTCGGACTCGGACAGGCGATCGGCCGCATCCTTGTCCAGCAGGCCCTTCTCCACGGCCTTGGCGCGCAGCACATCCGGGTCCATGCCTTTGCCGTCGTCGGAGATCGACAGCAGGATGTGGTCGCCTTCCTGCTCGGCGGACAGCACCACCTTGCCCGAACGCGACTTGCCGGCGGCCTCGCGCTCGTCGGGGCCTTCGATGCCGTGGTCCACTGCGTTGCGCACCAGGTGCACCAGCGGGTCGGCCAGGGCTTCGACCAGGTTCTTGTCCAGGTCGGTCTCTTCGCCGATCAGCTCGAGGTTGATCTCTTTCTTCAGGTTGCGCGCCAGATCGCGGACCTGGCGCGGGAAGCGGCCGAAGACCTTCTTGATCGGCTGCATGCGGGTCTTCATGACCGACGACTGCAGGTCGGCGGTGACCACGTCGAGGTTGGAGACGGCCTTGGCCATCGCCTCGTCGCCGCTGTTCAGGCCCAGGCGCACCAGACGGTTACGCACCAGCACCAGTTCGCCGACCATGTTCATGATCTCGTCCAGGCGGGCGGTGTCCACGCGCACGGTGGTTTCCGCTTCGTTGGCCGGCTTCTCCGCAGCCGCAGCGGCGGGCTTGGCCGATGCAGGCTTGGCGGCAGCGGCCGGCGCCGGAGCGGCAGCAGACTTGGGTGCGGGCGCAGGCGCAGCAGCCGCTTTGGGCTGTGCATTGGATGGCGCAGCCGCGACCGGCTCTTCCTTCGCGCCGGTAAACTGGCCTTTGCCGTGCAGCTCGTCGAGCAACTTCTCGAATTCGTCGTCGGTGATGTTGTCGTCGCCGCCGACCGCCGGATCTTCCTCAGGCTTGGTCTGGGCAACAGCCTCAACGGCAGCTGGAGCTTCTTCCTTCGCACCGGTGAACTGGCCCTTGCCATGCAACTGGTCGAGCAGCGCTTCGAACTCGTCGTCGCTGATCTCGTCGCCAGCACCGGCGGCGGGCGCCTCGGCAACCGGTGCCGGAGCCGCACTGACGGGTTCCTTGGCAGCAGCGCTGAACTGGCCCTTGCCGTGCAACTGGTCGAGCAGTGCTTCGAATTCGTCGTCGGTGATGTCGTCGCCACCGCTGCCAACCGGCGCGGCGGGCGCTTCAGCGGCAGGCTCGAGGGCATCCATCAGCTGTTCGAACTCGGCGTCGGTGATGTCGCCATAAGCGGCCGCAGCGGCCGGAGCCGCTTCCACGACAGGCTCGGCAACAGCCGCAGCGGGAACTTCGGCGGGAGCAGCGTTCGGGTCGGCCAGGCGCGACAGCGCGGCCAGCAGCTCGGGAGTCGCCGGCGTCGGCTCCTCCGCATCACGCACCTGCTGGAACATGACGTTGACGGTATCCAGCGCCTGCAGCATCACGTCCATCAGTTCGGCATCCACGCGGCGTTCGCCCTTGCGCAGCATGTCGAACACGTTCTCGGCGATGTGGCAGCACTCCACCAGCGCATTCAGCTGGAGGAAGCCGGCACCACCTTTGACGGTATGGAACCCACGGAAGATTGCATTGAGCAGGTCCATGTCATCCGGGCGGCTTTCCAGCTCGACCAGTTGTTCGGACAGTAGCTCGAGAATCTCGCCGGCCTCCACCAGGAAGTCCTGGAGGATTTCGTCATCGGCGTCGAAGCTCATTCGGTGCTCCCTCTACAGCGTCAGCGGACGCTTAAAAACCAAGGCTGGACAACAGGTCATCGACATCGTCCTGACCGGATACGACGTCCTTTCTTGTATCGGCAGCAATCTGCGGACCTTCACCCTTGGACGATCTTTCTTTTTCCACCGCGTCGCGCATGCTCTCGTGGTCATGCTCGATGCCGGCGTAGCGATCGACCTGACCCGCCATCCAGACCAGCTTCACCAGGTTCGACTCGACCTCGGTCACCAGCTTGGTGACGCGCTTGATCACTTGCCCGGTGAGGTCCTGGAAGTCCTGCGCGAGCAGGATGTCGTTCAGGTGCGCGGAAAGTTTGCGGCTGTCCTGGGCACTGATGTAGAGGAACTGCTCGACACGCTTGGCCAGGTCACGGAAGGCCTCGGGGCCCAGCTCGCGGCGCATGAAACGCGACCAGTCTTCCTGCAGCTCCTTGGCCTGGGTCTCGATGTGCATGACCACCGGGGTGCACTCTTCCACCAGGTCCATGGTGCGATTGGCCGCTTTCTCGGTCATCGTCACCACGTAGGACAGGCGATCGGTGGCGTCGGCAATCTGCGAGACTTCCTGGGCGCGCGGGGAGCTGGGATCGATCTGGAAGTTGACGATGGCGTTGTGCAGTTCGCGGGTCAGCTTGCCTACCTCTTGGTAGAGCCCGCGATCACGCGCCTGATTGAGCTCGGAGATCAGCTGCACGGCGGTCTGTACGTCGCCCTGCTCGAGGCAGTCGACCAATTCGCGCGCGTGTTTTTTCAGGGTCGACTCGAAGTCACCCGCGGATTCGTTGAAATCCATGACGCCCTCTTGGTCAGCCTCAGCTGCCGACCCGCTCGAAAATCTTCTCGATCTTTTCTTTCAGCACCTGAGCGGTGAAAGGCTTGACCACATAGCCGTTGACCCCGGCCTGGGCCGCTTCGATGATCTGGTCGCGCTTGGCTTCGGCGGTGACCATCAGTACCGGCAGGTGCTTCAGACGCTCGTCGGCGCGGACCGCACGCAGCAGGTCGATGCCGGTCATGCCGGGCATGTTCCAGTCGGTAACGAGGAAGTCGAAGTTGCCGCTGTGCAGCATCGGCAGCGCAGTGGTGCCGTCGTCGGCTTCTGCGGTGTTGGTGAACCCCAGGTCCCGCAGGAGGTTCTTGATGATGCGCCTCATCGTGGAAAAGTCGTCCACGATGAGAATTTTCATGTTCTTGTCCAAACCTGCCTCCATCGATACCAAACGCGCCCTGGCGGGCGTGCCGTCAATTCATCGAGCGCCGTGCGCTCTTTGCTGTGGGCGCGTCAAAGGAACGTCACCCAAAAATTCGTAAGCCTATAACTTGCCTAAGGAAAATACCTTCAGCACCGCCTCTCAGAAGAAGCCGACGCGAAACTACCCGATGCTCAGCGAGCGCGCCACTCCGCCAGTCGCGAACGCAGGCGCGCGGCGCACTGGCTGTGCAGCTGGCTGACGCGGGATTCGCTGACGCCCAGCACTTCGCCGATCTCCTTGAGGTTGAGTTCCTCGTCGTAGTACAGCGCCAGCACCAGTCGCTCGCGCTCGGGCAACTTGGTGATGGCGTCGGCCAGGGCCGCCTGGAAGCGCTCGTCTTCCAGCCCGTGGGACGGCTCGTTGTCGTGGTGCGAGGCGTCTTCGGCAAAGCCGCCGCCCTGGTCGCCGTCCTGCAACATGTCATCGAAGCTGTACAGACGGCTGCCCTGGGTGTCGCTGAGGATGCCGTAATAATCTTCGAGGCTCATATTGAGTTCGGCAGCAACCTCCTGATCTTTAGCGTCGCGTCCGGTACGCGCTTCGACGGCGCGGATGGCGTCGCTGACCATGCGGGTGTTGCGGTGGACCGAACGCGGGGCCCAGTCACCCTTGCGCACCTCGTCGAGCATGGCGCCGCGGATACGGATGCCGGCGTAGGTTTCGAAGCTCGCGCCCTTGCCCTGATCGTATTTCTTCGCCGCCTCCAGCAGGCCGATCATGCCGGCCTGCATCAGGTCCTCCACCTGCACGCTGGCCGGCAGGCGGCCGAGCAGGTGGTAGGCGATGCGCTTCACCAGTGGGGCGTGTTTCTGGATCAGCAGTTCCTGGGAGTTGTGCGCCTGTGCCTTGCTGTACATACGCGCTCCGGAGGCCGCGGTCATACGGCCGAACCCGTGGGATGTTGCACCAGGCGCTCGACGAAGAACTCCAGGTGCCCTCGTGGGTTGGCCGGCAGCGGCCAGCTGTCGACCTTCTGCGCCACCGCACGGAAGGCCAGGGAAGCCTTGCTGCGCGGGAACGCCTCATACACCGAACGCTGCTTCTGCACGGCCTTGCGCACCGACTCGTCGTAGGGAATGGCGCCGACGTACTGCAGCGCCACGTCCAGGAAGCGGTCGGTGACCTTGGTCAGCTTGGCGAACAGGTTGCGGCCCTCCTGAGGGCTGTGGGCCATGTTCGCCAGCACGCGGAAACGGGTCATGCCGTAGTCGCGGTTGAGCAGCTTGATCAAAGCGTAGGCATCGGTGATGGACGTGGGTTCATCACAAACGACCAGCAGCACTTCCTGGGCGGCACGCACGAAGCTCACCACCGAGTCGCCGATGCCGGCGGCGGTGTCCACCACCAGCACGTCGATGTTGTCGCTGATGTCGCTGAACGCCTGGATCAGGCCGGCGTGCTGCATCGGCGTGAGGTGCACCATGCTCTGGGTGCCCGAGGCCGCCGGGACGATGCGAATGCCGCCAGGCCCCTGGAGGATCACGTCACGCAGGTCGCATTCGCCTTCGATGACGTCGGCCAGCGTGCGCTTGGGCGACAGGCCCAGCAACACGTCGACGTTGGCCAGGCCCAGGTCGGCATCCAGCAGCATGACGCGGCGGCCGAGATCGGCCAGCGCCAGCGACAGATTCACCGACACGTTGGTCTTGCCCACGCCACCCTTGCCGCCGGTGACTGCGATTACCTGAACGGGATGCATACCCATATCAATACCTTGTCTCGTCGTTCGACCGTCACGCTTCGGCGTTTCGGCTAATCCGGCTGCAGTGCTCTACCGCCTCCGGCGCTCGCGGATCGTCTTGCAGAGCATCCGCATCGCTTGGGCGGCTCAACCGGCCACCCCACGCCCCACCCGGGGCTCACAATCTTCAGCTGGCGCGACGCACCGGCTGTTGGTAAAGGCCGGCGAACATGTCCGCCATGGCATCTTCGCAGGGCTCTTCGGGCGACTGCAGGCTCACCGCGCGGCTGACCAGTTGGTGCGCGCGTGCCACATGCAGGTCATCCGGGATCTTCGGCCCGTCAGCCAGATAGGCTACCGGTAGATGCTGGCTGATAGCCAGAGCCAGAGCTTCGCCGAGGCTTCCCGCTTCGTCCAGTTTGGTCAGGATGCACCCGGCCAGCCCACAGGAACGATAGTTCTGCCAGGCGGACTTGAGTACCTGGCTCTGGCTGGTCGCGGCCAGCACGAGGTAGTTCTTCACGTTCAGGCTCAGCGACGACAGCGCTTCGAGCTGCATGCGCAGCGCCGGATCGTTGGCGGGCAGGCCGGCGGTATCGATCAGCACCAGGCGCTTGCGCGCCAGCGGCGCCATGGCCTGGATCAGCGACTGGCCCGGATCGACCAGGGTCACCGGCACATTGAGGATGCGGCCGAGGGTCTTGATCTGCTCCTGCGCACCGATACGGAAGCTGTCCATGGACACCAGGGCGATGCTCTGCGCGCCGTACTTCAGTACGTAGCGGGCGGCCAGCTTGGCCAGGGTAGTGGTCTTGCCCATGCCGGCCGGGCCGACCAGGGCGATAACTCCGCCCTGTTCCAGCAGGTCGATTTCCGGGGTGTTGATCGAGCGCGCCAGGTGCGCCAGCAGCATGCGCCAGGCCTGCTTCGGATCGGCGATGGACGCCACGCGCTCCAGCAGGTTGCGCGACAGGTCGGCCGGCAGTCCCATGCGCTGCAGGCGACGCCACAGGCCGGCCTGTTTCGGGCGCTGGTTCTGCAGCTGGTTCCAGGCAATCGAGCCCAGCTGCACTTCGATCAGTTCGCGCAGGCCGTTGAGCTCGAAGCGCATGGCTTCCAGCGCCTGCTGGCCGACAGCGGCCGGCGCCGGGGCAACCGGTGCATCCATGGCGGCGGCCAGGGTTTCGGCGGCGCTGCGACGCGGCTTCTCGGTGCCGTACATTTGACGGTCGCCGCGCACGCTATCGCTGGCGCGGGTCGGAGCCGACAGGTCAGCCTTGGCCTGGGCGATCTTCGCCTGGGTCTTGCGCAGCTCGGCTTCCAGCGCCGGGTTCGGCTTGCTGGCCGCCACTGGGGCCTGGTAATCCAGCGCCGCGGTCAGCTCTACGCCACCTGCGACACGGCGATTGCCGATGATCGAGGCGTCCGGGCCCAGCTCGTCACGGACCAGTTTCATGGCCTGACGCATATCAGCGGCGAAGAAGCGTTTTACCTGCATGGCCTCGGACCTCAATCAGTTCTGCCCAACGGTGGCAACGATCGTGACTTGTTTGTTGTCGGGGATTTCCTGGTAAGCCAGCACGTTCATGGTGGGAACCGCCATCCGGGCGAATCGCGACATCATCGCGCGGATGGGACCTGCCACCAGCAGAATCGCCGGCTTGCCGAGCATTTCCTGACGCTGCGCCGCTTCAACCATCGAGCGTTGCAGCTTTTCGGCCATTCCGGGTTCCAGCAACATGCCTTCTTCGGAGCCCTGTCCGGCCTTCTGAAGACTATTAAGCAATATCTGTTCCAACCTGGGTTCCAGAGTGATCACAGGCAGCTCCGGCTCTAGTCCCACAATGGTTTGCACGATTGCGCGGGACAGCGCGACGCGAACTGCCGCCACCATCGCGGCGGGATCTTGACTCTTCACCGCGACGTTGGCGATGGCTTCCGCGATAGTACGGATGTCACGTACCGGCACCTGTTCCTGCAGCAGCGCCTGAAGGACCTTGAGCAGCGTCGACAGGGAAATCATCCCCGGCACCAGCTCTTCGGCGAGCTTGGGCGAAGTCTTGGCCAGCAGCTGCATCAGTTGCTGGACTTCCTCGTGGCCCAGCAGCTCGTGGGCATGCTTGTGCAGCACCTGGTTCAGGTGGGTGGCGACCACGGTGCTGGCATCGACCACGGTGTAGCCCAGCGATTGCGCCTGATCACGCTGCGAGGCCTCGATCCACACGGCCTCCAGGCCGAAGGCCGGGTCCTTGCCAGCGATGCCGTTGAGGGTGCCGAACACCTGGCCGGGGTTGATCGCCAGATCGCGGTCCGGGTAGATCTCGGCTTCCGCCACGCTGACGCCCATGAGCGTCAAACGATAGGCGTTGGGCAACAGGTCGAGGTTGTCGCGGATGTGCACCGACGGCATCAGGAAGCCCAGGTCCTGGGACAGCTTCTTGCGCACGCCCTTGATCCGCGCCAGCAGTTGGCCGCCCTGGTTGCGATCGACCAGCGGAATCAGGCGGTAGCCCACTTCCAGGCCGACCATGTCCACCGGGGTCACGTCGTCCCAGCCCAGTTCCTTGGTCTGCTCGGCGCGCTGGGCGGGCAGCAGTTCCTGCTGGGTCTGGGCTTCCTGCTCGGCCTTCTGGCTGGCCTGGCGCTGGCGATGCCAGATCAGGTACGCGCCAGCAGCGGCCAGGCCACCCAGGCCGACGAAGGAGACGTGCGGCATGCCGGGGACCAGGCCCATGGCGATCAGGATGGCGGCAGAGATCGCCAGCGCCTTGGGCGAGGCGAACATCTGGCGGTTGACCTGCTGGCCCATGTCTTCGGAGCTGGAGACACGGGTCACCATGATCGCGGCGGCGGTGGACAGCAGCAGCGAAGGCAGCTGCGCCACCAGGCCGTCACCGATGGTCAGCAGGGCGTAGACCTTGCCGGCGTCGCCGAAGCTCATCGAGTGCTGGATCATGCCGATGGCCACGCCACCGATGAGGTTGATGAAGAGGATCAGCAGGCCGGCGACGGCGTCACCGCGGACGAACTTGCTGGCACCGTCCATCGAGCCGTAGAAGTCAGCCTCCTGGGCCACTTCGGCGCGGCGCTTCTTGGCTTCCGCCTGCTCGATCAGGCCGGCGTTGAGGTCAGCGTCGATGGCCATCTGCTTGCCGGGCATGGCGTCGAGGGTGAAACGCGCGCTCACCTCGGAGATACGCCCGGCACCCTTGGTGACCACCACGAAGTTGATGATCATGAGGATCGCGAAGACCACGATACCGACGACGTAGTTGCCGCCGATCACCACCTCGCCGAAGGCCTGGATCACCTTGCCCGCAGCCGCGTGGCCGTCATGGCCGTGCAGCAGCACGACGCGGGTGGACGCGACGTTCAGCGCCAGGCGCAGCAGGGTGGCGACCAGCAGGATGGTCGGGAACACGGCGAAGTCCAGCGGGCGCAGGGCGTACACGCTGACCAGCAGGACCACGATGGACAGGGCGATGTTGAAGGTGAACAGCACATCCAGCAGGAACGGCGGGATGGGCAGGGTCATCATCGCCAGCATGGCGAGCAACAGCAGCGGCACGCCGAGGTTGCCCCGGCTGAGCCCTACCAGATTGCTGCGAACAGTGCCGATCAGTTGCGTACGATCCACCCGAATTTCCCCTGCGCGTTGGTGACCGAGCCGGCCACCGGATCAAACTTTTGACGCCCAACCGGGCATCCGCACAGGGTTTTGCAGGAAGCGTTCCAACTTCTTCGAAACGCTTCAGGAACTGTCTTTCACCAGCTTGAAAGTGCCGTCCTTGAAGCTGCCCGCCACCGCGCAGGTGGACTGGTTGGCGTCACTTCGCGCCTCGAAACGGTAGTGCCCGGACATCACGCCGTACTCGGTGTCGTCCTCGCTGCGGACGATCTCCACGCGGTCGATCACCAGCTCGCCATGGCTGGCGCGCAGGGCATCCTCGGGCACCTCCTGAAACAGTACCGCCGCGCCCTCACCCAGCCTTGCCCGGCCCTCGCGCTGCGGACCGATGGCGTAGCGCCCGGAAAGCTTCGAAGGATCGACGCGCAACTGGTCCTGCGCAGTGGTCAGGTGGAACTGCGCGGTTAGCGTCGCCGGGCGACCGCCCTCGCCCTGCACCGCCAGCGGCACGCCAACCACCAACTGGTTGTCGCCGCTGAGCTGGGCGACATAGAGCGAGCCCCACCAGCGATCCGTCACCTGCGCCTCGTGCTGCGTGCCGCAGACCTGCAGGCGATACTGCGTCGTCGGCGTATCGGGCGCGCACGCGCCGCACAGACCGACGCCCACCGCCATCGCCAGCACCCTGAAGTGACCCGCTTCGCTCATCGTCCTTCTCCGCGCAGTGTCCCGGCGCACGAAGGCTGGTGCCCTCGCCTCGAAGGTTCGACTGGCACGTCCCGGCGAAAGGTTCCCCTGTCTTTAGGCCGGTCACCAGCTCCCGGAGGCACCGCCTCCGCCGCTGGAGCCACCGCCACCGGAGAACCCACCGCCCGAACTGCCGCCGGATGACCCGCTGGACGAACTACCGCCGGAGCCCGAGCTGCCGCCCGCGCCGCCCTGCCCCGCCGCGAACACCACCAGCCCCGGCAGGCACATGAACGGCAGCACCAGCAGCCAGTTCAACGGAGCCGCCGGAGCACCGGCGGAGAAACCGATCAGCAGGTACAGGCCGAAGAATATCGCCAGGCGCCAGTAGAAGGCCTTGTGCCCGGCCGGCGCCTTGGCGGTCTTGCGCCCTTTGCGCCCCTTGCGAGGTCCGCGCCAGACGTCGCGCATCATCGAGATCAGCAGCCACCAAAGGCCAGTGACCATCAGCACGCCCAGCGGAGCTGCGAGCGCATAGACCCACAGCAGGCCGCCGAAGCGCGGCGTCAGGAAGCCGAGCAGGATGCAGTAGGCGATCAGCCCCAGCACGCTGTAGAACACCACACGCGCCGTCCACAGCGCGCCGAAGGTGGCGCCGCCGACCAGCAGGCAGATCGGCGTGATGGCAGCCACTCCCAGGGCATCCTTGCCGCCGGACAATATGGCCACCAGCACGACCACCACCGCGCAGAACGCCAGTGCGCCGCGCCAGCCGATCCGCCGTGCGGCAAGCAGCACGCCACCCACGCCACCGGCCACGAAGGACGCCAGCAGCAGCCAGGCCTCCAGCGGGAACGTCAAAGGTTCGGGGGCCGGCTCAGGCAACGCCTCGCCATCCACCAGCAGGATCAGCGCATCCACCGCCGACTCGATGCCGCCGGCATAGTCGTCCTGGCGGAAGGCAGGCGCCATGCGCTCGCGGATGATGCGCCCGGCCAGCACGTCGGGAATCGCGCCTTCCAGGCCATAGCCGACCTCGATGCGCATCAGGTGATCGTCCTTCGCCACCACCAGCAGCACACCGTCGTCCACGCCCTTGCGGCCGAGCTTCCAGAGGTCGAATAGCTTGTTGGAGAAGGCCTCAATGCCCATCTTGCCCACCGTCGGCAGCATCACCACGGCGATCTGCGCACCACGCCGGTCCTCCAGGGCCTTGAGCTTGTCGATCAGATGGGTTTTGGTGGGCTGATCCAGCGTGCCAGTGACATCCACCACACGCTCGTTCGGCGGCAGCAGCACGCCGCCGTCGACAGGTTCGGCAGCCCAGGCGAACGGGGCGCAAAGCAGGCAGAAGAGCAGCCAGAACGCGAAACGCGCGCCGGCCCCCTGGAACAAGGCTCCTTGCAACATGGCACTTTCCCTTGGCAGAACAGGCTGCCCGGCATCTCTGACGCCGGGCACGAGCCGACCATCCTAACGCAGCAGCAGCGCCGACGAATCACTCGTCGCGTCGCAAATCCGGCGGGATCGGCAGGTTCGGCATCGGTCCCGGACGCTTGCCCTTGCCCGCGCGGTACTGCTTGAGCTGGTAGACGTAGGCCAGCACCTGGGCCACGGCGAGGTAGAGGCCGGCGGGAATCTCGTGGTCGAGTTCGGTGGAGTAGTAAACCGCCCGCGCCAGCGCCGGCGATTCGAGCACCGTGACCTTGTGCTCCTGGGCGATCTCGCGAATCTTCAGCGCCATGAAGTCGTTGCCCTTGGCCAGCAGCCTGGGCGCCCCACCCCTCTCCGCGTCGTATTTCAGGGCCACGGCGAAGTGCGTCGGGTTGGTGATGATGACGTCGGCTTCGGGCACCGCCTGCATCATCCGCCGGTTGGCCATCTCGCGCTGCATCTGGCGGACCTTGGCCTTGACCTCCGGCTTGCCCTCGGAGTCCTTGTACTCGTCCTTGACCTCCTGCTTGGTCATCATCAGCTTCTTGCGGTTGTCCCAGAGCTGGAAGGGCACGTCCGCGGCGGCGATGAAGATGATGCTGCAGGCCAGCCAGAAGGCGCTCCAGCCGACGATCCGTGCGCTGTGCACCATGGCCTGTTCCAGCGGCTCGTGGGAGATGGCCAACAGGTCGTCCTGATCGGACTTGAGCACCAGGATCGCCACGATCAGCACCAGCACGAACTTGGCCAGGGCCTTGAGCAGCTCGGTCAGCGAGCGCAGTGAGAACATGCGCTTGAGCCCGGCCAGCGGATTGAGCCGGCTGAACTTGGGGGCCAGCGCTTCGCCGGAGAACAGCCAGCCACCCAGCGCGACCGGGCCGACCAGCGCCGCGACCAGCAACACCGCCAGGACCGGCCAGACCGCATCGGCGCCGATCTTGCCGCCAGCGATCAACAGGTTGAGCATGCTCTCGCTGTTCATCACCGTGGCGCGGTCCAGCTCGAAGCTGCCGCGCATCAGGCGCATCAGCGCATCGGCCAGGCTGGCGCCAAACATCAGCAGGGCTCCGGCGCCAGCGAGCAGCACGGCCAGGGTATTGAGCTCCTTGGACCGAGGGAGCTGCCCCTTCTCGCGCGCGTCGCGGCGCCGTTTCTCGGTAGGTTCCTCTGTCTTGTCTTCGCTACTACTGTCGTTTTCGGCCATCAGTGGGCCCCCACGAGTTCGCGAAGCAGGCGCAGGCCCTCACTGGCCAGCGCCTGGTACTGGGTGAGAATCTCGGCACTGCCAATCCAGACAATGACGAAGCCCATGATCAGGGTGAGCGGGAAACCGATCGAGAAGATGTTCAGCTGGGGTGCCGCGCGGGTCATGGCGCCGAACGCCAGGTTGACCACCAGCAGCGCGGTGATCGCCGGCAAGGCGATCATCAGACCTGCGCCCAGCACCCAGCCGAGCTTGCCGGCCACCGTGATGAAATGGTTGCTCGACAGCCCCTCGCCCACCGGCAGCGTGGTGAAGCTTTCCGCCAGTACCTCGAAGACCACCAGGTGGCCGTTCATGGAGAGGAACAGCAGGGTCACCAGCATGGTGAAGAACTGCCCCAGTACCGGCACCGAGATGCCGTTGGTGGGATCGATCATGGACGCGAAGCCCAGGCCCATCTGCATGGAGATGATCTGCCCGGAAATGACGAAGGCATGGAACATCAGCTGCAGGACGAAGCCGAGCATGGCGCCGACGAGGATTTCCTGGGCGATGTAGACCATCGCCTTGAGGCTCAGCGCATCCACCTGTGGCATCGGCGGCAGGTTGGGCACCAGCGCCACGGCAATCGCCACGGACAGGTACAGGCGCACGCGGGTCGGCACCAGCTGGGTGCCGATGATCGGCATCACCATCAGCATGGCGGCGATGCGGAATAACGGGAACAGGAAGGCTCCGATCCAGCCGCCGATCTGCGCGTTGCTGAGCTCGAGCATCAGCCGATCAGCGTCGGGATGCTGGTGATCAGTGACTGGGTGTATTCCATCAACTGCCGCAGCAGCCAGGGGCCCAGCACGATGAGGGTGAGCAGCACCACCAGCAGGCGCGGCAGGAAGCTCAGGGTCTGCTCGTTGATCTGCGTGGCGGCCTGGAACATCGCCACGATCAGGCCCACCAGCAGGCTGGGCAGCACCAGGATGCCGACCATCACGGCGGTCAGCCAGAGCGCTTCACGGAACAGGTCGACGGCGACTTCGGGGGTCATGGCTGCTCCTGTCGTTCAGCAGAGGGGTTCATCGCTAGACCGTCCCGAAACTGCCGGCGAGCGTGCCGATGATCAATGCCCAGCCGTCCACCAGGACGAACAGCATGATCTTGAACGGCAGCGAGATGATCAGCGGCGACAGCATCATCATGCCCATCGCCATCAGCACGCTGGACACCACCAGGTCGATGATCAGGAACGGAATGAAGATCATGAAACCGATCTGGAACGCAGTCTTCAACTCCGAAGTGACGAACGCCGGCACCAGGATGGTCAGGGGCGTGGCGTCGGCGCTGGCGATGTCGGTGCGCTTGGACAGCCGCACGAACAGCTCCAGGTCCGATTGCCGGGTCTGCGCCAGCATGAAGGCCTTGAGCGGCACTTCCGCGCGAGTAAGTGCTTCCTGCGCGGGGATCTGCTCGCTCAGGTAAGGCTGCAGCGCAGTCGTGTTGATCTTGTCGAACACCGGCGCCATGACGAACAGGGTGAGGAACATCGCCAGGCCGATCAGTACCTGGTTCGACGGCGTGCTCTGCAGGCCCAGCGCCTGGCGCAGGATGGAGAAGACGATGATGATCCGGGTGAAGCTGGTCATCAGCATGACGAACGCCGGGATGAAGCTCAGCGCGGTCATGATCAGCAGGATCTGCAGGCTGACCGAGTATTCCTGCTGCCCCTGCGGGTTGGTGGTCACGGTGATCGCCGTCAGCTGCGTCGGATCGGCGGCGAAGGCCTGCGGCGCCATCAGCGCCAGCAGACCCAGGAGCAGCGGCGCGACTGCCTTGAGCGCACCGATCAGAACGGAGAGGTTCGGCGAGCGGGTCACTGCGGGCGGCCCTTGTCCTTGTTCAGCAATTCCAGCAGGCGCTGGGCGAATTCCGGCTGCGCCGGTTCCGATTCGGCGGCATGCACTGGCTGGCGCATGACGTGCAGCGGGGTGATGCGACCAGGCGTCAGGCCCAGCAGCACCTGCTCCTCGCCCACCTGCACCAGCACCAGCCGATCACGCGGGCCGAGGGACTGGCTGGAAATCAGGCGGATTGCCTGGTTGCCGCGCGGCACGACCTGTTGCACGCGGCGCACCAGCCAGGCCAGCAGGAAGATCAGGCCGACCACCAGCACCAGGCCCAGCAGCAACTGCATCAGCTGCGCGCCGGCACTACCGGTGATGAGGCTCGGCGTGGAGCTGGCATGGACGATGGCCGGGTTGGATGCCGGCGCCTTGGCCTCCTCGCCCAGAGCGAAGAGGGACAGCCCCAGCAGCGGCAGGGCGCCTACGCTGGAGAGCAGACGGGGATTCGCGAGCAGGCGGCCCATGTCAGCGCAGCTTCTTGATGCGTTCGCTGGGGCTGATCACGTCGGTGAGGCGGATGCCGAACTTCTCGTTCACCACCACCACTTCGCCATGAGCGATCAGGGTGCCGTTGACCAGCACGTCCAGCGGCTCGCCGGCCAGGCGATCGAGTTCGATCACCGAGCCCTGGTTGAGCTGCAGCAGGTTGCGGATGCTGATGTCGGTATGGCCGACCTCCATGGAAATGGTCACCGGGATATCCAGGATCACGTCCAGGTTCGGGCCTTCGAGCCCGGCAATGGTCGGTGCCTTGGGCGCCATGCCGAACTCTTCCATCGGCGCGCGCGGCGCGGCAGGCACGGCCGGAGGCGCGGCACTGGCCATCATCGCATCGATGTCGTCCTGGTTGGCGTCACCCGATTCGGAGAGCGCCGCGGCCCACTCGTCGGCCAGCGCCTGCTCTTCGGGAGTTACGTTTTCTTCGTCTGACATGGTGTGTCCTCTTGGGATTCGCTCAGCGCGGGCGCACGAGCGGATCGAGAATCTGCAGCGCCAGGTTGCCCTTGTGCGAACCCAGCTTGACCTTGAAGGAAGGCACGCCGTTGGCGCGCATGATCATGTGATCGGGCAGCTCCACCGGGATCACGTCGCCCGGCTGCATGTGCAGGATGTCCCGCAGCTTGAGCTGACGACGCACGACGGTGGCGCCCAGCGGCACGTTGACGTCGAGGATGTCCTCGCGCAGGGCGTTGATCCAGCGTTCGTCCTGATCGTCCACGTCGGACTGGAAACCGGCGTCGAGCATCTCGCGGATCGGCTCGATCATCGCGTACGGCAGGGTGATGTGCAGGTCGCCGCCGCCGCCATCCAGCTCGATATGGAAGGTGGAAACCACCACCACTTCGCTGGGGCTGACGATGTTGGCCATCGCCGGGTTCACCTCGGAGTTCACGTACTCGAAGGTGATCGGCATTACCGCATGCCAGGCTTCGGCGAGATCGACGAAGGCCTGCTCGATGACCATGCGCACCACGCGCAGCTCGGTGGGGGTGAACTCGCGCCCCTCGATCTTGGCGTGACGACCGTCACCGCCAAAGAAGTTGTCCACCAGCTTGAACACCAGCTTGGCGTCAAGGATGAACAGCGCGGTGCCGCGCAGCGGCTTCATCTTCACCAGATTGAGGCTGGTGGGCACGTACAGCGAGTGCACGTACTCACCGAACTTCATCACCTGCACGCCGCCCACGGCAACATCCGCCGAGCGACGCAGCAGGTTGAACATGCTGATGCGGGTGTAGCGGGCGAACCGCTCGTTGATCATCTCCAGGGTCGGCATGCGGCCCCGGACGATGCGGTCCTGACTGGTCAGGTCGTAGGACTTGATCGCCCCCGGCTCGACGTCGGACTCGGTTTCCACCAGGCCGTCGTCGACACCGTGCAACAGCGCGTCGATCTCGTCCTGGGAAAGTAGATCCTGCATGGCCATGGCGGGTACCTACTGCAATACGAAATTGGTGAAAAGCACTTGCTCCACGGTCAACTGACCGGTCGCCTTCTTCGCCAGTTCCTGAAGACTGGACGTGGCCTGCTGGCGAAGCATCTCCTTGCCGACCGGGGTCACCAGATTGTCGAAATTCTGGCTGGAGAACAGCATCACCAGCTGGTTGCGCACCAGCGGCATCTGCTCGCGCAGGGCATCCATCTGCGCCTGGTCGCGGCCCATCAGGGCAACGGCTACCTGAAGATAGCGCTGGCGGCCGTTCTGATTGAAGTTGACCACGAAGGACGGCGCGAGAATCTCGTAGACCGCCTGCTTCTTCGTCGGCTCGGCGTGTTCCGCGGCCTTGGCTTCGGCTTCGTCGGGCTTGGCGCTCTTGTGCAGGAAGAACCAGGTACCGCCCACCGACGCACCCACCGCCAGCAGGAAGGCCAGCACGATGATGATGATGAGCTTCAGCTTGCCCTTGCCGGGCGCCTGGCCATCGGGGAGAGAAGGCGTCTGTTCTTTCTTGGCCATGCCAATAATCCGTCACTTTTGCGGCGCGAAGCGCTGATACCGGGGTAGCAGCAAGGGCTGTGCCAGTTTGGAAGAGTCCTACTGGCGACGCCGCGGATATTACAGGCTAGACGGAGGATGTCACGGGGAGGAGTAAGAATTTTCCACTGAGCTGGATGGGCCGGGGGTTGAGGGGGTTCGCGAGCAAGGGAAAACCTGGCGCTCGGGCCTATACCCTCTCCCCCGCCCTGGCTACGCGCCCCGCTCCGAAGAGAGAGGGAGCTAACCGTGCCGTTCTTGGCATTGTGCCATCCGGCGAGCGCCGATCTTTCAGCACGCGCCGAACAAGGCCCCTCTCTCTTCAGGGGGAGGGTCAGGGAGGGGGCGCTTCCAGACAGCACAGCATCACCCGGAAGGCTCCCACCCGATCACGCGTAGTAATCCACCAATCCCCTGCCCTGCGCCGCCGTCTGCGGGCGGATCTCGGACACGCCACTGATCATCGGCTCATCGTCGCCGCTACCGCTACCCGCCACGCTCCGCGAGCCGCCACGGCCGTCGCCTTGCTGCTGTTGCTGCCAGCCACGGGCAGACTGGTCGGAAACGTTCACATCCAGCTGCATGCCCTGCTGGTTGAACATCTCGCGCAGGCGGTGCTGCTGGCTGTCCAGCGCTTCGCGGACGTTGGCGTTGGCACTGACGAAGTTCACCTGGGTCTGGTCGCCGGTCATGTGGATGCGCACTTCCAGGCGGCCGAGGTTGGCCGGGTCCATCTGGATCTCGGCCGACTTGAGGTTCTGCGAGGACATCCACATCACCCGGTCCACCACCTGGTCGGTCCAGCCGTTCTGCTGCACGGACACAGCCTGCCCCGGCACCAGCGGGTTCACCGGGCGACTGGTCATGGCCTGCGGCGTGTTCAGCGCCTGCGTCAGCGACTCCAGGCGTGCGGCAAACGCCTCGTTGCGCGGCATCTCCGGCTTGGCGTCGGCCTGCACGTCCGCCAGCTGCTGGATGAGGTCGGCGCCATCTTTCAGCGCGCCTTCAGCGAGCTTGGTTTCAGAGCCCTTGGCAGTCGAGTCCGAGGTCAGCGCAGCCAGGGCGGCGGACAGATCGTTCTTGCCGCTGGCATCCAGTGACTTGTCCCCCGCCTTGGCGCCGAGATGACCAGTGAGCTGTGTCTGTTGCGCCTGCTGGGCCTGGTCGTCAGCGCCCACGGCGAGCGTCAGGTTCACCCCCGGAATCTCGTTGAGCTTCTGCAGATCGCCATCGCTGCTGGCATCGGTGAGCGGGCTGGTACCGCTGCTGACCACCAGCGGCGGCGCCTCAGGCTCCGGCAGCTGGCCGGTCATACCGAGCATCAGCAGCGGGTCGAGGGTCGCGTCGGGGCTGGCCTCGGTATCCGCCACCTTCTCCTCCGCCTTGCTGGCGCCATCGGCCGGCAAGGCCTTGCCGTCCTCGGCAACCTTTGGCTGGTCGGCGGCAGCCGGCGCGGTGGAATCCTTGCTCGCGGTGTCCTTGTCGGCACTCTCCCGCGGCTTGTCGTTCTTCGCCTTCACCGGTTTGTCGGCGCGCTCGCTGGCGGCTGGCCGCTGCTCCTTGGCGTAGACGTCGGCGAAGCTGGAACCCTTGTCGCTGCTGCTGTTCGACGAACTTTGCGCAGACTTGGAGAGCGCCGCCTTGGGCCGGGTGTCAGGCGTCGACGTCAATAAAATATCCGGGGCGACAGCCATCGGAGTTCTCCGTTGATGTGAATATCCAACACGGAGATAGCAAGGCGCGGGCCAACTCGGAAAAGGTCAGGGGCGACCGGGCAACAGCAGGGTGCGGACGATGGAAAATTCGTGCTCGACCTTGCCGATCAGGCCTTGCGCGCCGGCCAGGTCGTTCTGCCGCGCGGCCTCCTCCAGGCGCTTGCACAGGCTGCTCAGTACCGAGGCGCCCATGTTGCCGCAACTGCCCTTGAAGCTGTGCGCGGCGTGGCGCAAGGCCGGCGCATCACTGGCGGCGGAGGCCTCGCGGATGCTGCGCAGGCGCTCCTCGGAGTCGCTGAGGAAGGTTTCCACCAGGAGCGGATACTCGTCTTCCATGATCGACAGCAAATTGCTCAGCACGGCGCCATCGAGATGCGGCTCGGACATTGGGCACTCCCTGAAAGACGGCTCGCCACCCTGCGGGGGACAAGAAGGCTCCGATTATGCCTGAGCCGACCAGAAGAACTCCACGGAGACCGCCTTGCCGTCACCCGACCACTGACAGCGGTCAGACAACTGCCGGACCAGCGTCAGGCCGCGCCCGCAGAGGCTGCCGGCGGCCCTCTGCGAAGCCAGCACTGCGCCCACATCGAAACCATCGCCGCTGTCCTCCACCCGCACCAGCAGGCGCCCGCCATCGCCGTGGGGGGAGAGATCAAGATGGAAGCGCACGAAGCCGTCGCGCAGGGTGACCAGGCGCTTGCTGCGCTCCTGGTAATAGCGGGCGAAGCCGGCGGCATCGCACTTGAGCGAGGAGTCCAGGCCCATCACGCCGTGCTCCAGGGCGTTGGAGTACAGCTCGGCGAGCACGGTGTAGAGCGCACCACCGCGCGGGCGCAGGTCTTGCACTTCCATCAGCAGTTGCAGCAGGAAGGGCAGCGGATTGAAGTTGCGCAGCGTCGGCGCGCGGAATTCGAAGCTGGCGGACCAGTCCAGCGGGCTGCTCAGTCCGTTGTCGGAGAACGCCAGCGGCGGGCGCTGCAGCGAGTCCTCGGGGACCAGTGCGATCTCCAGCATGCTGACGTCGTCCTGGGCCTCGCCGCGAAAACGCGCCACCGCCGCCTGGATGCCGTCGAACAGGCGCGACGGCACGAGGCCCTCACCGAACACCTGGTGCAGGCGCTCCTCGCCGAAGGCCTCGCCCGTGGCATTGCGCGCTTCCAGCACGCCATCGGAGAAGAGGAACACACGGTCGCCCTCCTCCATCGCGTAGACCTCGACATGGTCGCTGAAGGCCGACGGGTCGAGAATGCCCAGCGGCAGATGCCGCGACACCAGCGGCTGCAGTTCGCCGCTGGCGTGGCGGTGCAGGTAGCCGTTGGGCAGGCCGCCGTTCCACACCTCCACCAGGCCGCGCTGGAAACTCAGGTTGAGCACCGCCGCGCAGCAGAACACGCCCACCGGGAGAATGCGTTTGAGCTTGGCGTTCATCTCGCGAAGGATGTCCGCCATCGGGTAGCCCTTGGCGGTCATGCCGTAGAACACCTCGGCCAGCGGCATGGCGCCGATGGCCGCCGGCAAGCCATGGCCGGTGAAATCGCCGAGCAGCACGTGCATGCCGCCGGAGGGCTTGAACGCCGCCAGCAGCAGGTCGCCGTTGAACAGCGCGAAGGGGGATTGCAGGTAGCGGATGTTCGCCGCGTTCAGGCAACCCGAGTGCGCCACCTTGTCGAACACCGCCTTGGCCACCCGCTGCTCGTTGAGCAGGTGCTCGTTGTGCCGGGCGATCAGGTCGCGCTGCTCCAGCACCATCCGCTGCAGGTGATGCAGGCGCCCCATGGCGCGGATCTTGGCTTCGAGGATGACGCGGTTGTAGGGCTTGGAGAGGAAGTCATCGCCGCCCGCCTCCAGGCTCTGCACCAGCGCCTCGGGCTCGCTCAGCGACGTGAGGAAGATGATCGGCACCAGCTCCTCGCCAGCCTGCCGGCGAATCCGCCGCGCCGCCTCGAAGCCGTCCATCACCGGCATCAGCGCATCCATCAGCACCAGCTGCGGGCGCTCCTGGGCGAACAGCGCGAGCGCTTCCAGCCCGTTGCCGGCGGTGATCACGCGATGCCCCTGGCGGCTGACGATGGTCGACAGCAACAGGCGATCGGCAGCGTTGTCGTCGGCGATCAGGACGGTGAGGAGTTCGGACATGGCCGTTGCCACTGCAGAGCGCGTCGCGTCAGCTGATCCTGAACAGCTGCTCGAAGTTGGAGATGGACAGCACCTTGCGCACGTCCGGATTGCAGTGCGCCAGGCTGATCTGCGCGCTCTCGCCGCCGGCGTGGTCGCGCAGCAGCAGGAGCATGCCCAGCGCCGAGCTGTCGAGGTAAGTCGCGCCCTTCAGGTCCACCACGTAGCGTTTGGGTGTGGTTTCGACACGCTCATAGGCATTGCGGAATTCCTGGTGTGCGCCGAAATCGAAACGTCCCTGGACCACGATGGTGAGCTCCTGCCCGTCAGCGGAGGGAACGGAAGTGATGGCCATGGGATTCTCCTTATCGATCGATGGTCGCGCACGAGCTTGAAGATGTAGCAGCTAGCGGTGACAGCGGCAACCTCGGCGAACGATGGGAAACCGCCTCGCCAGACCGGTCGAACGGTACCCGGCAGGTCGATTAATGGACCGCCGGTCGCCACAGGCGCGGAGAATGCCTTTACCCTTTTACGCGTGCGACGCAGGGCGAAGGCTCGCAAGAGGCCTTGGAAGGGTCGCACCCGCAAGAAGGGGGGATCATGTACAAGTCCATTCTCATCGCGGCCTGCGTGTTGTGCGCGGCGCCGTACGCAGGTGCCCAGGTGATGCAGCGCGAACTGGGCGATTTCGAACTCAAGTTCGCCAACTCGCCAACGCGCAGCATGGCCCAGGGGCTGGTCCAGCCGGGCCAGGCCAACAGCGCCCAGGGCGGCCTCGACATCACCCACGACAGTGGCTGGTACGTCGGCAGCTGGACCTCGAACATCGAGCAGGAAAAGCCGCTGGAGATCGACAGCTACGCCGGCTTCAAGCACCCACTGGGCGACGGCAAGCTGGGCTACGAAGTGGGTACCCTGCGCTACACCCGGCCGGAACAACCCGACTACGACAGCCAGGCCCTGTACGGCGGCCTCTCGGTATTCGGCAGCCGTCTCGGCGCGGCCTACAGCGCCCAGGCCGGGCGCAGCACCACCACGCTGTTCACCGACCTGGGCGTGCAGCCTGACCTCGGCTTCGACGTGACCTTCAAGTATTCCACCTACAACCTCGCCTCCCCCGTGAGCCTGAACAGCGGTGGCAGCGTCAGCGAATTCGGCGACTGGTCGGTGAACTTCAGCCGCCCCTGGAACGGCATCGACCTGAACTTCTCGTACAGCGGCAGCAGCCTCACCGGCGGAGACTGCAGCGCCTACTCCGGACACAACGCCTATTGCGACTCGGCGTTCATGTTCAAGGCTTCGCGGCCGTTCTTCTGAGGCGCCTGCCACCCTGGCCCCCTCACCCCAGCCCTCTCCCGGAGGGAGAGGGAGCAATCCGCTGCCAGGCGCCACTCCTGCGCCCTTCCTGCACCTCCATTCCCAGCTGACTCCGATGCCCGCATCCCTGCCGAACGGCCCCCTCTCCCCCTGGGAGAGGGCTGGGGTGAGGGCGAGACCGCGCGCCGAAAGCTCCCGGCTCCAAGAAAGTCAATTTCATTCAAGATGGCGCCGGTCTGAGGGGCTACTCTGCCTATCACCCTCCGCTCCCGCAGGCCTGCCCCAATGCTCCACCAAGTGATCTGCACCACGACCGCCCTGCCCGGCCTGCACAGCGTCGAGATACTCACGCAGCGCAGCTTCCCGCGCCATGCCCATGACGAGTACGGTATCGGCGTGATGCTCGAAGGCGGGCACCGCTCGTGGAGTGGCCGCGGACAGGTCGAGGCCGGGCCCTGCGACATCATCACCGTGAGCCCCAATGAACTCCACGACGGCATTCCCCTGCGCGGCGCGCCGCGGCGCTGGTGGATGCTCTACGTGGAACCGGCGCTGCTGGCGGAACTGGCCGGCGGCAACATGGCACAGCGCGAGTTCACCCTCCCTGCCCTTGCCTACCCGCCACTCGCCCAGCGCATTGCCAGCCTGCTGCAACACCTGCCGGGGGCCAGTGCCGATGAAGCCAGCGAAGGCGTGCTCGACCTGTTCGGCGAGCTGCTCGACCAGCGCCTCAAAACGAGCGTGGCGCCCCTCCCTTCCCGCAGCGTGGCGCGCATGCTCGAACGGATTCACGACGACCCACGCAACGCTCCCGCGCTGGCGGAGCTGGCCGGCATTGCCGGGCTGACGCCCTATGCGGCACTGCGCCGCTTCCGCCGCGAACTGGGCACCACGCCCCACGCCTACCTCCTGCAGTACCGCGTGCGACAGGCCCACAAGGCCATCGGCGAGGGGCGCACGCTGGCCGACGCCGCCCTGCTCTCCGGCTTCGCCGACCAGTCGCACATGACCCGCGCCTTCGCCCGCCAGCTCGGGCTGACACCGGGGCAATGGCGCTCTTCGCTCAGGCAGCCGTCAACGCCCTGATTGCTCTGGTCTCACGGCCTCATTTCTTCCACACAGGAAACCCACGGGAATGAACGCAGAATTCCTGCTGACGGCGTTCGTCGTCGTTTTGCTGCCCGGCACCGGCGTGCTCTATACCCTGGCCGTCGGTCTCGGCCTGGGCGCCCGCGCCGCCACCCTCGCGGCGCTGGGCTGCACGCTGGGCATGCTCCCGCAACTGCTGCTCGCCACCTTCGGCCTGTCGCTGATCCTGCAGGCCAGCGCGGCCAGCTTCCAGCTCATCCGGCTGCTGGGCACCGCTTACCTGCTGTTCATCGCCTGGCAGGTGTTTCGCGGCAGCGGCGCCGTGGCGCTGGATTCGGCCAGCAGCCCGCGCAGCACCCCGCAACTGGTGGGCACCGGGCTCTGGCTGAACCTGCTCAACCCCAAGCTCGGGCTGTTCTTCCTGGCCTTCCTGCCGCAGTTCGTGCCGGCCGGCAGCGAGGACACGCAGGGGCTGTTCCTGATGCTGGGCCTGGTGTTCGCACTGATGACTTTCGTCGTGTTCATCGGCTACGGACTGCTGGCATCCTGGGTGCGCGATTATGTGATCGGGCGTCCGGCGGTGATGACGCTGATCCGCTGGAGCTTCACTCTCGCCTTCGTCGTGCTGGCGCTACGGCTGGCTGTCGAGGCGCTGCAGCCCTGATCACCCAAGCTAGCCGATCAGCCCCGCGCCCATGTTGATCGCCAGCCCCAGGATCGCGGTATTGAACAGGAAGCCGATCACCGAGTGCGCCAGCACCACCTTGCGCATCGCACGCGAGGCGACCTCAACGTCGGAGGTCTGCACCGCCACGCTGAGGGTGAAGGAGAAGTAGAGGAAGTCCCAGTAGTCTGGATTCTTCTCGCCCTCGGGGAAGCGCAGCGCTGGCTCCGCCGCATCGGCCGAGTAGAACTGCCGGGCGTAGTGCATGGTGAAGATGGTACCGATGAGGAACCAGGAACCCAGCACCGTGCTGGCGGTAAAGGCGTAGCGGACGATCTTCTCACTGCCGTTGGCATGCCCGGCGGTGGCCAGCTCGACGACGATGGCGACCAGGCTGGCCACGGCGGCAACGATGACCAGCACCAGCACCGCCTCGGCATTCTCGTCCTCGATTTCGGCCAGGCGGCGCACTTCCGCGGGCGCAGCGCGCAGCGCCAGCCAACCGATCAGCAGCACGTAGAGCCAGGCCATGCAGTTCCAGCCCAGCAACACACGGGTCATGGGCGCAAACGGGTAGCACGCCAGCCCCACCAGCACACCCATGACGACGGAGCTGATCAGCCGCGGATGCGCCTGCAACAGGGCCCGGTTCAGGCGCAGCATGCCATGCGGTCCAGCTCGGCGGCGGCCAGGTGCGCCACGCTCAGGTCGCTGTCGGCGGCCATGCCATCGTCGAGGAACCAGGCGGCGGAGAGACCGGCGAAAGCCAGCACCCATTCCAGCAGGCGGCGCCGGTCGACGCGTGCGTGCTCGACGATCACGTCGAGCTGGCGCAGGAAGCGCGTGCGCTCGCGGGAGGTCGGCAGGTCCGGATTGCACAGCAGGTTGGCGTAGTCGAACAGGCGCTCGCCATGCAGGCGCTTGGGGTCGATGGCCCGCCAGCCGCGCTCGGCGAAATCCAGGATGTTGTCGTGGTGAATATCGCCATGCAGTACGCACTGGTCATGCTCGCTGGCCAGCAGCGCCTCGGCGGTCTCCAGGCAACGCGGGAACAGCTCGCCATAGCGCACGGCGGCAGGCGCGAGATCGCGGAACCACTCGCGCAGGTCGATCACCTCCGGCAGAGGCTTTTCCCGTGGCTGATGCAGCTTGCGCACGACATCGCAGACGATGCGGCTGGCCTGGTCGTCCTCGCCGTTGAGCGCCATGCGCATCAGCGACCGCGTGCCCTCGGCGCGCTCCATGAGGATGGTGTCGCCGTCGTAGGCATAGACCAGCGCTGCGCCGTCGCCGCCCCACCAGTCGAGCACCTTCGAGCCCAGGCGTTCGTCGATGTCCAGGGCGCGTTTGAGCATGGCTGAGCGCCCCTGCCAGCGAACCGGCAGCAGGTGGCTGCTCGGCGTGATGATCGGATCGCCTTCGGCGCTCAGGCGCCATAACGAGAAGACGTGCCGGAAATCCACAGGCACAGGCGTGGGAAGAGGCATGAAGGAGTCCAACCGGGGAGACTGACTGGAGCCTAGCACGGCGCTCCGCGGAACCCGATCGCTATTGCTCGGCGGAAGGCTTCAGGCGCTGGGCGAATTCGTCGAGCTGTTTCTGCTCGTACTTGTCGGCGGCCAGACGCGCTTCCTCGCGGTAGCGTTCCACCAGCTTGCGCAGCCCTTCGAGGCGCGCGTACTTCTCCTGCCAGATGACCCGCGCCTTGCCCACGTTGGTCTCGTGGAAGGCCACCGAGCGATTCTGCTGCTCGACGGCGCCTTCGAGCTGGGACAGGAAGCGCTGGTAGTTGATCAGCCACTGGCCGCTGACACCCTGCTGGCCGTTGGTGATCCATTGCTGCTGGTAGTCGTAGCGGTAGCGCTCAAGCTCGGCGAGCTTGCGCTGCGCCTGCTGCAGCTGGCCCTGCATCTGGCCGAGCTGGCGCGCGGCCTCGCGCTCGGCCTTGAGCGCCATGTCCACCACCGGGGCGAGGCGTTCGGCGCGGCGGTTCATTGGCTCACCACGAGCCGTAGGACGGGTGGAGCGCAACGGTACCCATGCTGCATCTCGCCACGAGCTGAAAGACGATGGGTATCGCAAGCTCCACCCATCCTACGCAAAGCAGTTCCTGGCCGCTTCATCAGCCGGCCTTGCCGCTGACGACTGCATCCAGCAGCAGGCGCGAGTCGTCGAGGTTCTGGCTCTCGTCCAGGGCTTGGCGGAGGAACTGGCGCATGATCGGGAAGCGCTGGATGGCCAGGTCGGTTTCCGGATCGCCGCCGGCCACGTAGGCGCCGACGCTGATCAGGTCGCGGCTCTGCTGGTAGCGCGACCACAGCTGCTTGAAGCGCTGGGCGTCACGCATGTGCTCGGCCGTAGTGACCTGGGGCATCACCCGGCTGATCGAAGCTTCGATGTCGATGGCCGGGTAATGGCCTTCCTCGGCCAGCCGGCGCGACAGCACGAAGTGGCCGTCGAGCACACCCCGCGCGGCATCGGCGATCGGGTCCTGCTGGTCGTCGCCCTCGCTGAGCACGGTGTAGAAAGCGGTGATCGAACCGCCGCCCTTCTCGCCGTTGCCGGCACGCTCGACCAGACGCGGCAGCTTGGCGAACACCGACGGCGGATAGCCCTTGGTCGCCGGCGGCTCGCCGATGGCCAGGGCGATCTCACGCTGGGCCTGGGCGTAACGGGTCAGGGAATCCATCAGCAACAGGACGTTCTTGCCCTTGTCGCGGAAGTACTCGGCGATGCGGGTGCAGTACTGCGCGGCGCGCAGGCGCATCAGCGGCGCATCGTCCGCCGGCGAAGCAACGACCACGGAGCGCTTGAGGCCTTCCTCGCCGAGGATGTGCTCGATGAATTCCTTCACCTCGCGGCCCCGTTCGCCGATCAGCCCGACCACGATGATGTCGGCCTTGGTGAAGCGGGTCATCATGCCCAGCAGCACGGACTTACCCACGCCGGTACCGGCGAACAGCCCCAGGCGCTGGCCACGACCGACGGTGAGCAGAGAGTTGATGGAGCGGATGCCGACGTCCATCGGCTCGTGGATCGGGTCGCGCGCCAGCGGGTTGATGATCGGGCCGTCCATCGGCACCCAGTCCTCGGCGCGCATGCCGCCCTTGCCGTCCAGCGCGCGGCCGACGCCGTCGAGCACGCGACCGAGCATGGACATGCCCATGGGCAGCCGGCCGGAGTCCGGCAGCGGCACCACGCGGGCGCCAGGGGCGATGCCGACGAGGCTGCCCACCGGCATGAGGTAGATCTTGCTGCCGGCAAAGCCCATGACTTCGGCTTCCACCTGCACCGGGTGATAGCCGCCGTCGTTGATCACCTGGCAGCGGCTGCCGACGGCGGCCTGCAGCCCCTCGGCCTCCAGCGTCAGGCCGACCATGCGCAGCAGGCGGCCCTCCACCACAGGCTGGGTCGGCAGGCTCACGGCGTCGCTGTAGCCCTGCAGACGACGGGCGAAGCTGACGCGATCAAGACGCATCGGCGCCGCCCTGATCGGCTTCGAGGTTCACGTGCAGGTCTGGCTCCAGGGCGTGGGTCGCCTGGTCGCGCTGCTGCTCGAAGAGCTGCTTCACGGCCTGGGCCAGGCGCGTTTCGACAGTGGCGTCGATGCGCGAATGTTCGGTCTCGATGCGGCAGCCGCCGGGCAGCAGGCCGTCGTCCTCGATGATCTTCCAGCTTTCCTCGTGGCGATCGCGCAAGGCCTTCACCAGTTCGAAGTCCTGCGGGTTGACCTGGATGCGGATGTTGCTGGCGCCCATCGGCAGCAGCTTGAGCGCCTCGCGCAGCACCAGGCGGATCTGGCTGGAATCGGTGGCCAGCTCGCGCTGCACCACCTGGCGCACCACGTGGGTCACCAGGTTGAGCATGCCCTGTTCGAGCATCTGGTCCTGTTTGGCAATGGGCTCGAGCAGGTGCGACATCAGGGTTTCGAGATTCTGCAGGCGCGGTTGCAGCGCCGCGTCGGCTTCCTGACGCGCCTTGATCTGGCCGGCGTGGAAGCCGTCCTTTTCGCCGGTGGAGAAGCCCTCGTTGTAGGCCTCCTGGCGAATCGCCTCGAGCTCGTCGAGCGTCAGCGGCTTGACCTCTTCCTCGGGCACCTCTTCGATCTGCGGCGGCTCCTCGACTACCGGCTCGGGTTCGGGCTCGGGTTCCGGGGCCGGCCGCGCCGGGTCGAAGCTGGGCAGCGACCAGCGGTCGAAGCCCGCCACGTCGCGCGCGCGGATCAGCTCGCTGAGTTTGTCTTCGTCTTTGGCCGGCGGTACCACGTCAGATCATCTCCTCGCCGCCCTTGCCACCCAGCACGATTTCGCCGGACTCGGCCATACGGCGGGCGATGGTGAGGATTTCCTTCTGCGCGCCTTCCACTTCGCTGACGCGCACCGGGCCCTTGGCCTCCAGGTCGTCGCGCAGCAGTTCGGCGGCACGCTTGGACATGTTGCGGAAGATCTTCTCGCGGATCGCCTCGTCCGAGCCCTTGAGGGCCAGCACCAGCACGTCCGAGGACACCTCGCGCAGCAGCGCCTGGATGCCACGGTCGTCGACATCGGCGAGGTTGTCGAAGACGAACATCAGGTCTTCGATCTGGCCCGACAGGTCCTCGTCGACTTCGCGGATGGCGTCCATCAGCGCGCCTTCGACCGAGCTGTCGAGGTAGTTCATGATGTCCGCCGCGCGCTTCACACCGCCCATGGTGGTGCGGGTGGAGTTGGCGTTGCCGGCGAACTGCTTCTCCAGGATCAGGTTCAGTTCCTTGAGCGCGGACGGCTGCACGGTGTTGAGCGAGGACACGCGCAGGATGATGTCCAGGCGCACCTTGTGGTCGAAGTGACTGAGCACTTCGCCGGCCTGGTCCGGGTCGAGGTAGGCGACCACGATGGCCTGGATCTGCGGGTGCTCGTAGCGGATCACGTCGGCCACGGCGCGCGGCTCCATCCACTTCAGGCTGTCCAGGCCGCTGGTGTTGCCGCCCAGCAGGATGCGGTCGATGAGGTTGTTCGCCTTGTCCTCGCCCAGAGCCTGGGTGAGCATCTTGCGGATGTAGCTGTCGGCGCCAACGCCCAGGCTGGTCTGGTCGCCGACGATCTCGACGAACTCGCCCATCACCTGCTCGACCTGCTCACGGTGCACGTTGCGCATCTGCGCCATGGCCACGCCGACCTTCTGCACTTCCTTCGGGCCCATGTGGCGCAGCACCTGCGCGGCATCGGTCTCACCCAGGGAGAGCAGGAGGATGGCAGCCTTGTCGACCTTGTTCAGTTTGGCGTTCATGCGCGCTTCACTCATCGGAATTGATCCAGTCCTTCACTACCTGGGCAACGCGCCCCGGGTCCTGGGCGACCAGTGTCTTGATCGCATTCAATTGTGCATCGTACCCCTCGGACGGGCTGGGCAGCAGGATGCTGGCCGGGCCACCGAGGCTCACGCGGTCTTCGGACAACTCGCCCTCCAGACCGCCCAACTCGCCCAGGCCACCTTCGCCTGCTGCGCCACCGGCCACCAGGGCCTTGCTCTTGTTGCCCGACAGGTTGTTCAGCACCGGGCGCAGCACGCCCAGCACCAGCACCAGGATGAAGACGATACCCAGCACCTGCTTGACCACGTCCCAGAACCAGGGCTGGGAGTAGAACGGCGGCGATGCAATTTCATCGCCAAGTTCCGGGGCGAACGGCGCGTTGATCACGCTGACGCTGTCGCCACGGCTGGCGTCATAGCCTACCGCGTCCTGCACCAGGCGGGTGAAGCGACCCAGCTCATCGGCGGTCCAGGGCTGGTGGCTGACTTCGCCGGTCTTCGGATCGGCGATCATGCGGTCATCCAGCACCACCGCGACGGAAAGCCGGCGCAGGCGACCCTGCTGCTGCTTGGTGTAGCTCACCGAGCGATCCAGCTCGTAGTTGCGGGTGTTCTGCTGGCGCTTGTCAGTCGGATACGGCGCCAGTTCCGGCTTGCCGGTCTTCGGGTCGATGATCGGCTGGCCGTTGGCGTCCTTCAGCGGCTGGCCCGGCGCGACGAAGTCTGCCGGCTTGTTCTGCGCCGTGGTCTGCGGCGCACTGGCCGGGCCCGGAGGCTGGTTCGACAGCGCACCCGGCACGCCCTGCGGGCCGTTGCTGTTCTGGCGTTCCTCGTTGTTGCTCTGCTCGCTGCGCAGGGCCGGCTGGTCCGGGTTGAACGACTCCGAGGTGGATTCCACCGCGCTGAAGTCGACGTCCGCCGACACCTCGGCCTTGTAGCGGCCGCTGCCCAGCACCGGCGCGAGGATGCTGTGTACGCGCTGGGTGAAGTTGGTTTCCATCCGACGGGTGAAGTCGAACTGCTTGCCGGCCATGGTCAGCTCGGAGAGCTCCTGCTGGTCGGAGAGCAGGTTGCCCTTCTGGTCGACCACGGTGACCTGGGATTTATCCAGTTCCGGCACGCTGGTGGCGACCAGGTTGACGATGGCCAGCACCTGGCTCGGCTCCAGGGTGCGGCCCGGGTACAGCTCGACCAGCACCGAGGCACTGGGCTTGCGGTCGTCACGGACGAACACCGAGCTCTTGGGGATCGCCAGGTGCACGCGGGCGCCCTTGACGTTGTTCAGGCTGGAGACGGTGCGCGCCAGTTCACCTTCCAGGCCGCGACGGTAGTTGGTCGCTTCCATGAACTGGCTGGTGCCCAGCGCCTGTTCCTTGTCGAGGATCTCGAAGCCGACGTTGCTGTCGGTCGGAGCCAGGCCGGCACCGGCGACTTTCATGCGCGCGCGGCCCAGGTCGTCGGCCTTCACCAGCAGCGCGCCGGAGTTGGGCTCGATCTTGTAGCCGATGTCGGCGGCGGACAGCGCCTCGACCACCTTGTTGGCGTCGACCCCGTTGAGGCTGCCGTACAGCGGCTTGTAGTCCGGCTGCTGCGACCACAGGACCATGCCGAAACCGATGGCGATGCTCGCGGCGAGACCGACCAGCAGGCCGACCTGGCGCAGCACCGGCATGTCCGCGAGGTTCTCGAGGAAAGTCAGGCCGAGCAGCGGCTTCTTCGGCGCGTCGGCACCGACCTTGGCCGGAACCTGACTGTCAACAACGGAGGCTTGGGACATTACCTACGATCCTCGCCGCTCAAACCGGCATCTGCATGATGTCCTGGTACGCCTGGACGAGCTTGTTGCGTACCTGGGTCATCGCCTGGAAAGAAACACTGGCCTTCTGCGAGGCGATCATCACCTGGGTGAGATCGACCCCGCCCTGCCCCATCTCGAAAGCGGTCGCCATGTCGGAGGCGGCCTGCTGGGTACCGTTCACCTTGTCCACGGCCTGTCCGAGCATCTGCGAGAAGCTTGGCGCCCCCGGCTCGGCCGGTGCGGCCTGCGTCTTCGCCTTGGCCATGGCCTCCATTTGCATGGAGCGCATTTCCAGCAGCAGACGATTGAACTCGATACCCTGACTCATCACTTACCCCTCCGACTGTCCGCGGTTTTTTGACACTGCGCGGCGCTTTGCAGAGGTGATTGCAACTTGGGTGCCAGGTTTTCAAGGCGCAGGAAAAATGCGCAAGACAGCTCTGGAGTGGGGACTTCAGAGCTGCTGATCCGGTGATCCTGACTGAGCCTTTGCGTGGGGCAAAGCCCCTCACCCCAACCCTCTCCCAGAGGGAGAGGGGGCAGATCGGTGTGCCCGGAAGATATGACAATCAGCCGAGAACTCCAGAACTAGAGCCCTGGAACATCGGCGCAAGCGACAGCCCCTCACCCCAGCCCTCTCCCAGAGGGAGAGGGGGCAGATCGGCGTGAGCGAGGAGATCGGCGGTCAGCCGGGCACGCTCTCGCAACAGAAAAAACGCCAGACATCCAGCAGGCAGAGGACAGCCCCCTCTCCCTCCGGGAGAGGGTTGGGGTGAGGGCAATCAGCCTGCGCCGGTCTCGACCATCAACCGCAGCGCCTCCAACACAACGTCAGTCCGCAGCAGAACGTCATGATTCCAGAACCGAGCCACCCGAACCCCCTGCCCCACCAGCCAAGCATCACGCTCAGCGTCACGAGCAGACTCCAGATGCTGTCCACCATCAAGCTCCACCGCCAACTGCAACTCGTGGCAGTAGAAATCCAACACGTAAATACCGCACGGCACCTGACGCCGAAACTTCAAACCGAGGAATCTGCGATCCCGCAGATATCCCCACAACCTGAACTCAGCGTCGGTTTGCCGCCGCCGCAACTGCCGCGCGAACTCCACCTCATCCACGGCTCTCCCCTCCTGTTGACTGACCAGGGAGAAAGCTCAGCGATTCTCTGGAGGCGTGCAGCCGGACACGGCGTCAACATGCCAGCGAAAACGCCGAACCCAACCAAGAAAAGGCCCGCACGAATGCGGGCCAAGAGGGGTGTCTGTCAGTGGCTCAACTGGCGTAGAGGTAAGCCTCCACATCCATGCCGGCGTCGCGCATCTGCGCGAGCTTGTAACGCAGGGTGCGCGGACTGATGCCCAGTCGCTCGGCGGCTTCCTTGCGGCGGCCGCGCTCGCTGCGCAAGGTGTCGATGATCATCTGGAACTCGCGGCGCTTGAGGTCCTCACCCAGTTGCCCGGCTTCTGCGGCGGCAGGCGACGGAATTTCGACGCCGACCGGAACCTGCGGCGCAGTCGAAACCGGAACGGCCGCCAGCACCGGGCGCGGAGCAAGACCGATGGGCGCGGTCAGGCACAGGTCGGCGGCCTGGACCTGGCCGCCCTGCTGCAGGATCAGCGAGCGCTGGATGGCATTGTCCAGCTCACGCACGTTGCCCGGCCACGGATGCGCCAGCAAAGCGGCGCGGGCGTCGTCGGCCAGGGTCACCGGCGTGTGGTTCATCTTGCGTGCGTACTTGGCCAGCAGCCGTTCGGCCAGCGGCAGAATATCGGCGGGACGCTCGCGCAACGGGCGCCAGGCCAGCGGGAAGACCGACAGGCGATAGTAGAGGTCCTCGCGGAAACGTCCGGCAGCCACTTCACCGAGCAGGTCGCGGTTGGTGGTGGCGAGCACGCGGATGTCGAGGCTGATCGGCTTGCGCGCACCGACGCGCTCCACTTCGCGCTCCTGCAGTACACGCAGCAGCTTGGCCTGCAGGGCCAGCGGCATCTCGGAGATTTCGTCGAGCAGGATGGTGCCGCCGTCGGCCAGTTCGAACTTGCCCGGCTGGGCGGCGATGGCGCCGGTGAAGGCGCCCTTCTCGTGGCCGAACAGGGTGGCCTCGAGCATGTTGTCCGGGATCGCCGCGCAGTTGATCGCGACGAAGGGTTTACCAACCCGCGGCGACTGCTGGTGGATGTACTGCGCCAGGACTTCCTTGCCGGTACCGGACTCGCCGGAGATCAGCACGGTGGAATCGCTGCGCGCGACACGGGCGGCCAGCTCCAGCAATTGCTGGCTGGCCGGCTCCAGCGCCACCGGACCTTCGCCGATACTGGCGGGAACGGCACCCAGCGCATGACGCGCCACCAGCTCCAGCAGCGCGCGCGGCTCGAAAGGCTTGACCAGGTAATCGGCGGCGCCCTGGCGCATGGCGTCCACGGCGCGATCAACGGCTCCGTAGGCGGTCATCAGCAGCACCGGCAGTTGCGGGTAGCGCTTGCGGATCAGGCCGAGCAGCTGGTGCCCGTCCATGCCCGGCATGTTCACGTCGCTGATCACCAGGCCGAAGACCTCTTTCTCCAGTGCAGGCAACGCGGCCTCGGCGCAATCGACGGCGACGAAGTCGTGCCCGCCAAGCGACAGGGTGTCGGAGAGGGCTTCACGAAGGGCGCGGTCGTCTTCGACCAGCAGGACTTTGGCGGCCATGGAAATCACTCCTCGTGGACGACGGGTTGAGCCAGGATCAGCGGCAGGATCAGGGTGGCGCAGGTACCGACACCAGGACGCGAGCGCAGGCGCAGCTCGCCCTGGTGGGCCTTGACGACGGCTTTCACCACGGCCAGGCCGAGGCCGGTGCCGGTGGTCTTGGTGGTGAAGAAAGGCTCGCCCAGGCGCGCCAGGGTTTCCGCGCTCATGCCCGGGCCGTTGTCGCTGATCGACAGGCGCAGGCTGTTGTCGCGCTGATACAGGTGCACCTTCAGGCGCACGTCGCGGCCGGCGGCCTGGATAGCGTTCTCCACCAGGTTGAGCACGGTGCCGACCAGGGTGTCACGGTTGCACAGCAACTCGCCGACGCGGGCGTCGCACTGCCAACGCAGGTTGAGGCCGGCGACATGGGACTCGGCGGCAGCGCGCAGGCTGGCAAACAACTGGTTGGGCGCGAGGCGATCCGGCAGCGGCAGCTCGCCGCGGGCGAACACCAGCATGTCGCGCACCTGGCTTTCCAGTTCGTGCAGGCGCTCCTTGATGCGCCCGGCGAAGCGCTGCTGATGCTCGACCGGCAGCTCGCCCTCGCTCAGGTGGCCGGCATAGAGCATGGCGGCGGACAGCGGAGTACGAATCTGATGAGCCAGGGAGGCGACCATCCGGCCCAGGGCGGACAAGCGCTCGTGGCGGGCGAGCTGGTCCTGCAGGCGACGGGTTTCCGTCAGGTCATTGAGCAGGATGAGCTGGCCGGGCTCGCCGTTCAGCGGGCGGATGGCAATGGACACGCGACGTCCATCGCGCAGGGAAACTTCGTGGCCGTCGTCGGCACGCGGGGCGAAGCTGCGGGCAATGACTTCACGCCAGAGCATGCCCACCAGCGGTTTGCCGAGCAGCGCGACCGCCACCGGATTGGCGTCGCGCACCACGCCTTGACCGTCGATCATGATGACGCCGCCGGGCAGCACGTCGAGCAGGCTCTGCAGGCGGTTGGCCTGACGCTCCTTCTCCGCCAGCTCCTGCATGCGCTGCGCGCTGACCAGCGCCAGCTCGCCCTTCAGCTCGGTGACGCGGGCTTCCAGCAGGCTGTAGGACTGATTGAGCTGGCTGGACATCTGGCTGAACAGCTCGAAGGTCTGTTCCAGATGGGCACGGCTCTGCTGCTCCACCGGCACCTGCAGCGGTTCTGCCGGCAGTTGCGGAGCAAGGTCAGTCTGGCGATTGGTGGCGGGCATCATGCGGGTTTTCCTCATCCGTCCGACGGCGTGAATCTGTCGGTCGGATGAGTCTTAGCAAACCCCGTGCCTAAAATTTACTCGTTATATTTCAATAACTTGAAAAAACGAGTCAGGCGAAGGCGTCAATCCTCCGCCATTTCCTCTTCGCGGCGACTCATGCCGTACTTGCGCATTTTCTCCACCAGGGTGGTACGGCGGATGCGCAGGCGTTCGGCGGCACGGGCGACCACGCCGCTGGCGTCGTCCAGCGCCTGCTGGATCAATCCCTGCTCGAGGTTGGCGAGGTAATCCTTCAGGTCGATGCCCTCGGCCGGCAGCATGGCCGGCGAGTCGAGGCCCGGAAGGCCGGCGGTGATCGCCGCGCGCTCTTCCAGCTCCTCGCGCAGGCTGGTTGCCAGCTGCTCGTCCTCGTCGTCGACGTGGCGGAATTTCTTCGGCAGTTCGCCCACGCCGATCACGCCGTAGGGGTGCATGATCGCCAGGCGCTCGACGAGGTTCGCCAGTTCGCGCACGTTGCCCGGCCAATCGTGGCGGCAGAGCGACATGATGGCGGCGGAGTTGAAGCGGATCGAACCGCGCTTCTCGTGCTCCATGCGCGAGATCAGTTCGTTCATCAGCAACGGGATGTCTTCCACGCGCTCACGCAGCGGGGCCATCTCGATGGGGAAGACGTTGAGGCGGTAGTACAGGTCTTCGCGGAAGCTGCCGTCCTCGATCATCTTCTCGAGGTTCTTGTGGGTCGCGGCGATGATGCGCACGTCCACGTTCTGCGTCTTGTTGCTGCCCACGCGCTCGAAGGTGCGCTCCTGCAGCACGCGCAGCAGCTTGACCTGCATCGGCAGCGGCATGTCGCCGATCTCGTCGAGGAACAGGGTGCCGCCGTTGGCCAGTTCGAAGCGCCCGGCACGGGTGGTGATGGCGCCGGTGAAGGCGCCCTTCTCGTGGCCGAACAGTTCGCTTTCCAGCAGCTCTGCCGGGATCGCGCCGCAGTTGACCGGCACGAAAGGCGCGTCGCGGCGCTTGGAGTGGTAGTGCAGGTTGCGCGCCACCACTTCCTTGCCGGTGCCGGACTCACCGAGGATCAGCACGCTGGCGTCGGTGTCGGCGACCTGCTGCATCATCTGCCGCACGTTCTGGATGGCGCGGCTGGTGCCCACCAGGCTGCGGAACAGGTTGGGCTCGCGCTGGCGGCCACGCTCGCGGGCCTGGTCGTACATCTCGCGGTAGACCTGGGCGCGGTGCAGGGAATCGAGCAGCTTGTTGTAGCTGGGCGGCATCTCGAGGCTGGCCAGCACGCGGCGGCGCAGCTCCTCGGGCCACTCGTTGGGCACCGGCTCGCCCATCAGCAGGACCGGCAGGTACTCGTCCCAGGACGCGAGCTGCTTGAGCAGCTCCAGCGCCCCGCCCTTGCTCTCCACGGCGCCGACCAGTACGCAGAGCACGTCACGGCTGCCGTTGGGAAGCGGGTCGACGACCTGGCGCCAGTCGCGGCTGCTGCAGGACAGTTGGTCTTCACCCAGGAAGCTGATGATCACCGAGAGGTCCCGGCAACGGTCCTGGTTGTCATCGATCACGAGGATTTTCGTTTCGCGCCACATCTTAGCTTGTCATCCCGGGCTTGAAGGCCGTACTACGGCGGCTGACACGATCTGGCCACAGCACAATTTCCTCGTGCTAGCCAGCATTTGGCCACTAGTTAAGTCAAAATTGTGGCTCGAGTCAAATTTATGGCGTGTTTTTTTTGGTGCGGCCCGACGAAGGGTGTTGATCCCTGTCATGGCAACTGAAATGGAGCGTAGTTCGAAGCAGAGACGGCGGCCACCGGCACCTGGCCGATCACCGCCGAAAGAGAGCCGATCCGAATGGATCAGCCGAACATCTGGTAGACCTTGGCGCCCTGGTGCGAACGGTTGACGCGGACGATCTCGGTGGCCACTTCCTCACGCTGCCGGGTGACAGCCTGGACCAGTTCGCGATACAGCGCCAGCAACCCTTCGAGGCTGCGCTTGAGATCGCTGTCGTCATCCAGCGGTTCGACCATGGCGGCGTCGACGTGCTCGCGACACTGGAGGTCGAGTTGAGCAACGGCTTCCCAGTCTTCCTGGGCCAGCGCCGCGCCCAAAGCAAGGCGGGTCTGTTCGATCTGCTGGACGGCGAGAGTCATGTTCGGTATCTCCTGGCGAGCGGCGATCACTGCGGAATCGCGTCCCAGCCTTCCTTGATGGTGCGCAGCAGGCCGGATACTTCGTCGAGAACTTCGACTTCGTTGCTGCGGTTGGCGTCGCCCAGGCGACGACTCATGTAGTCGTACAGGTTGGCATAGTTTTCCGCCAGCTCACCACCGGCTTCGAAGTTCAGCGCTTCGCGCAGGCCGCCGATGATGGCGGTGGCCTTGCCGATCAGCATGCCTTTCTGGGCGAACTGCTCGCGCTCCATCGAACCGCGGGCCTGGGCGATGCGGCTCAGGCCGCCTTCCATCAGCATCTGGATCAGACGGTGGGGAGAGGCGTCGTGCACCTGCGACTGGTTGTTCACGTTCTGGTACTGACGCAGTGCGGCCGAAGCGTTCATCTGATTTCCCCTTGATTCGCTGAACGATCAAATCGTCGATATTCAAAGTATCGGCGCGGGCGGGAAAAGCTTTAGGCAAAAATCTGCACTGGCGTACTGCCCCGCAGCCCGCCCTTGAGAGGCGGACCACCGAAGCGTCAGCTGTCGGAACTGCTGGCCTTGTTCAGCGCGTTCAGCGTGGTCAGCACGCTGGACTTGGTGGCGTTGAGCTGGGCGACCAGGGTGTCCATGGCGGTGTACTTCGCCATGAGCGTCTCGGTCAGCTTGGTCATGCGGGTATCCAGTTTGGTCGACTGGTCGGCCAGGTCGCTCAGGGTGTCGTTCAATGACGCCTTGCGCTGGTCAAGCAGGCCGTTGCTCTTGGTGTAGAGGTCCATGCTGCTGCTCATGCGATTGAGCAGGCCGCCATCACCGGTGAAGAAGCCCTGCACCGAGGCGAAGTTCTTCTCCAGGGCGGCGTCGAGCTTGGTGTCGTCGACGTCCAGGGTGCCATCGGTCTTGGTGGAGATGCCCAGCTGCGACAACAGCTTGATCGAGCCGCCCTCCGTAGAGGAGCCGACCAACTGGGTGCGCAGCGTGTTGAGCAGGTTGCGGGTCATCGAGTCGCTGGCCAGCGAAGCGGCCGAGGTCGTCGGGTTGCCGCTGGAGTCCGTGGTGGTGGTGACCTTGGTCAGCGAATTGATGCTGGTCATCAACGCGTTGTACGCCGAGACGAAAGACTGGATGGAAGTCTTCAGGCCGTCGGTGTTGGTATCCACGGTGACGGTCGACTTGCCCGTGGCGACCAGGTTGAGCTCCACGCCGCTGATGGCGCTGGAGATCTTGTTCACCGAACTGCTCATTTCCAGGCCGTCGATGGTGTACTTGGCATTCGCCGCGGGCGCGCTGACATAGCCGCCGGCGGTGGCCGACGCCTTGGTGCCGGCACCGTCGATCTTGAGCACATCGAGGCTCGAGTCGCCGCTGGTGGCTACGCTGATATCGCTGCCTGCACCGGTGACACTGGACCCCAGAACCAGGCGCGGGCCGCTGGCATCAGTGATGATGTTGGCGGTGAGGCCCTGGTCCTTGAGCTGGGTATTGATGCTGTCGCGGATGTCGGACAGGCTCGCTCCCGCCTTGACGGTGACGTTGTAGGTGCTGCTGCCCTGGGTGATCGTCAGCTTGCCGGCACCGAAGCTGGCGGACTTGTCGATATACTGGGTAGCGACCTTGGAGCTGGTGGCCAGACTTTCCACATCGATGGCATAGGTACCGGCGGCAGCGCCGGTGCCCAGGGTGGCAGTCAGGGCATCGGCGTTCGACGACTTCACGGCCAAACCAGCGAAGGAGTTGGCGTCGTTGAGCTTGCCCATGGCCGTCTGGAAGGTATCCAGGGCACTCTGCAGCGAGCCGATACCGGACAGCGTGGTATTGGTCGCGGTCTTCTGGGTGGCGATCTGGTTCGATTTGGGCGCCTTCTGCGCATTCACCAAAGCAGTCACGATGGAGTCGATGTCGTATCCCGACCCTACGCCATTGATCGAAGTCCCGGCCATTTGCCTACCCTCCTGTCCAAATTTCTGACGGTTTTCTGATTGCCGCCTGCGTCTTGTGACGCTTCATTCAAGAATCGCGCCAGAGCCCTCAAAGCTCGGGATCAGGCGCGTTCACTGAACAGCAGATTACCCGCTTCCTTCAGGCTTTCTGCCAACTTGAGCGCAACTTCCGAAGGAATCTGGCGAATCACCTCGCCGGTATCGGAGGCCACGACCTTCACGACGGTTTCGCCGCTGGCGTCGTCCACCGAGAACTCCAGGTTACGCTGCACCGACTGGGCCTGCTCGCGCAAACGGCTGACGGCTTCGTTCAGGTTGCGACGGTTGTTGGCCGCCGGCGATTCCTTGGCGCTCTGCGGCAAGCTGTTGCCGCTGGCCGGCTTGCTACCCGCGGCGGCGTTGTCGGCCGGTCGCAGGGTGTTGATTCCGAGGCTGGTATCCATCAGGTATTACCCTCCGAATGCAAAGCAAGGAAGGGCGCTGAGCGCCCTTCCTTTCCGTTTATGCCTTGCGGCAACCCCTTACTGGAGCAGCTTCAGGACAGCGGAAGGCAGCTGGTTGGCCTGGGCCAGAACCGCGGTGGCGGCCTGTTGCAGGGTCTGCTGCTTGGTCATCTCCGCGGTTTCTGCGGCGAAGTCCACGTCCTGGATGGTGCTGCGTGCAGCGGTGGCGTTCTCGGACACGTTCTGCAGGTTCGAGATGGTGCTGTCCAGACGGTTCTGGATGGCGCCCAGCGAGGAGCGCTGGCTGTCGATCTGCTTCAGGGCGGCGTCGATCACCTGGGTAGCCGATTGGGCACCTTTGGCGGTCGCGATGTCCAGCGCCTGGATGGTGGAGTTCGAGGTGACCACAGCGTGCGCGCTGCCGGCACCGGTGCCCACACCTGCGGTGAAGTCCTTGCCGGAAGTCAGCGAGATGGAGGTGGTGGTGCCGCCGGTGCCAGCCGCGCCGGCCACTGCCGCTACGCCGCTGATGTTGGTGTTGATCGCCGAGACGATGTCGTTGGCGCTGGCGCCCTTGGCGTAGCTGACCTGGGTACCGTTGACGGTGACCGAGCCGGCGGTGGCTGCAACGCCGCCCGAGCCGCTGAGTACGGTGGACAGGTCCAGGGTGCCGGAAGCCAGTTGCGAGGTACCTTTCAGAGCGGTGGCGCTCATGTCGCTCAGGGTGAAGCTGACGGTTTCGTTGGCGTTGGCGCCGACCTGGAAGGTCAGGGTGCCGTTGGTGCCGGCGGTGCCGTCGAGCAGCTTGATACCGGAGGTGCCGCCACCGAAGGTGGTGGTCTTGGAGATACGGGTCAGTTCAGCGGTCAGCGACTTGAACTCCTGGTTCAGCGAGGTCTGGTCTTCGCTGCTGTTGGAGCCGTTGGCGGACTGCAGGGACAGCTCACGCATACGCTGCAGGATGTTGGTGGACTCCTGCAGGGCGCCTTCGGCGGCCTGGGCGATGGAGTTGGCGTCCTGGGCGTTCTTCACGGCTACGTTCAGGCCGTTGACCTGGCTGGTCAGACGGTTGGAAATCTGCGAGCCGGCGGCGTCGTCCTTGGCGCTGTTGATACGCAGGCCGGTGGACAGACGGGTCATCGAAGTGTTCAGGTTGTTGGCGGCCTTGGTCAGGTTCTTTTGAACCGACAGCGAGGCGATGTTGGTGTTGACGGTAAGAGCCATGACGAATTCCTCGTGTTAGGGCTAAGTGGCCTCCCTGCCCGTTTGATTCGAAATGGCGTGGAGAACCTTCGTTAGGGTTATCGTCCCAAGTCGGACGGGCTTTAACTTTTTTTTCGAATTTTCTTCAGACCGCTCTGTAGGCCCCGGCTGGCCTCGTTCTTGCAAAGCCCCCGGACACGCGCCAAAGCTCCGTCACCAGCAGGTTCCGCATGTCCAACCACAAGCTTCAATCCGAGATCCAGCGCCTCAGCCAGGCGTTGCAGATTGCCGAAGACCGCGAAGACCGCGCGGAACAGATCCGTCTATATGAAGCGCTGTCGAAACTGGTGCCCAACACCGCGATGGTCCACGCCAAGATCGCCCGCCTGCACCTGGAGCTGCAGGACCCGCAATCGGCGGAAGCCTGGGCCGAGCGCGCGCTCGACATGACCACCGACCCCAAGGTCGATGAAGAGCTGCTGGACACGATGCGTACTCATCGGCTGTTCATAAAGAACCTTGAGCGTGCCGAACGCTGGTACCGGGCCTCGCCGAGCCTGCCGCGCCTGGCCCTGTACTGCGCCGCGCTGAGCCTGCGCAAACGCTTCGACGAAGCCGAGGCGCTCTATACCCAGGCACTGGAAAAGCCGCTGGAGCCATGGCAGCAGAGCATCCTGCTCGGCCTGCTGGGCACCCTGTACTTCGAGTGCGGGCGCTTCCATGACAGCGTCGCCTGCCATCAGCTGACGCTGGAACTGGCCCCCAACTACCTGTTCGGCCCCTTCAACCTGGCACTGTCCCTGGAGCAGGTGGCGCGCTACCAGGACGCCTACCGTCTCTATATGCAGACGCTGGAGAAGATGCCGGAGCATTCGGGCACGCATAACAACCTGTCGCTGCTGCAACTGCGCCTCAAGCAGTTCGATGTCGGCTGGCCGCACTACGAGGCGCGCTGGAAGACCTCGCTGAAGGAGCACTACCAGGAATTCAATACGCCGCGCTGGCGCGGTGAGCCGCTGGAAGGCAAGACCCTGCTGGTCTGGGCCGAACAGGGTATCGGCGACCACGTCATGTTCGTCAGCATGCTGCCGGACCTGCTCAAGCTGGGCGGCCAGGTGCATGTCGAGACCTACGATCGTCTCTGCCCACTGCTGCAGCGCAGCATGCCGGGCCTGTCGATCATCCAGCGCGAAAGCACCGGCCAGGTCCACAACGGCCAGCGCATGATGCACCGGCAGACCTGGCCACGCAGTGACTACCAGATTCCCATGGGCAGCCTGGGCGAGTTCCTGCGCCCTACCCTCGCCTCCTTCGCCGGTACCCGCGCCTTCCTCAAGGCCGACGAGCAGCAGACCCAGGCCAAACGAGCCGAGTACCAGCGTCTGTTCCCCGGTAAACGCCTGGTGGGCATTTCCTGGCGTGGCGGCACCGATACTGCCAACGACATGCAGAGCCGCCGCATCGAGATGCAGGAACTGGCGCAACTGGCAAAGCTGGACAACGTACAGCTGATCAACCTGCAGTACGGCAATACCGAGCCGGAGCGCGCCGAAGCCGAGAGCCTCGGGCTGCATATCCACCATGACGCCGCGGTCAATCCGCTCAAGGACATGGATGCCCAGGCCAGCCAACTGGCCGCGCTGGACGCCGTGCTGAGCATCGACAACACCACTGTCCACCTCGCCGGGGCGCTGGGCGTGCCGACCTTCGTGCTGCTCCAGCTCAATCCGAACTGGCGCTGGGCCGTCGACGATGCGACCAGCTACTGGTACCCATCCGTACAACTGATCCGCAACCGCGAGCTGGGCCGCTGGGGCGAAGCCCTGGACCAGGCCGTGCAGCGCATGCGCGGGAGTGGCGTGCTATGAACGCCGTCCGCGCCAACACCTTTCAACCGGCCCGCCCGTGCGGCGCCTGCCAACCCTGATCGCCAGCGACTCCGCTTGGAGGAGAATCCCAGTGTCCCAACCTTTTGAAGCCCGCATTGCCCAGGCTCAGCAACTGCAACAAAGCGGTCAGCGTGAAGCGGCCGTCGCCGCCTTCCGCGAGTTGCACGGCGAACGTCCTGATGACCTGCCGGTGCGCCTGAGCCTGGCCATCGCCCTGGGCGAGCTCGGCCAGAACAACGACGAAGCCCTCGACCACCTGCTGCATATCCAGCAGGCGGTGCCTGACAACGCCGCGGTGAACAGCCTGCTCGGCCGCCTGCTGGTGCGCCTGCGTCGCTACGACGAGGCCCACCCCTACCTGCACCTGGCGGTGCAACTGGATGCGGAAGACTTCGAGGTACGCAACACCCTGGCGACCCTGGCGCTGTTCCAGGGCCACCTGGAAGAGGCATACCACTGGCTGGCCAGCCTCTCCACCTACGAGAAGCGCGCTGACACCGCTGACCTGCTGGCGCAGCTGGAGATGCTCCAGGGCATGCGCCAGGCCGAGGCCAGCAGCTTCTTCGGCAAGGCCCGAGTGTTCGCCCGTTCCAGCCACGCAGCGACCGTCGGCGGCCCTCCCGGCGCCAAGGCGATCATGGAGAACAACCCGAGCCAACGCGACGACCTGCTGGCGGTCACCGGCTGGCAGCGCATCGAAGCCGGCACCCTGAACCTGCAGGCGCTGTTCGATCCGAAAGACCTGGTGCAGAAGATCGCCCCGCTGTTCTTCGAATCCGGCAACGGCATCATCTACGCGGCGCCCTACGAGCACGTGCCCTATATCCGCATGGGCTACTTCTACTACCAGGGCTTCCTGCAATACGAAGGCCGCCACGCTCCGGTGCTGATCCGCCGCGCCGCCGTGCCAACCTCACCGGACGTGCTGGAGGTCTGGGCCGAGCACAACCTGCGCGAGCAACTGAATCTGGTCGACGGTAACGACGTGCTCTGCTATCTGCGCAGCCCCGACGCCGCGCCGGAAGAGAGCCAGTGGCGCGACTGCAAGCTGGACGTGCACGAGAACTTCTTCTCACAGTCCCAGGTATTCGGCGCCAACAAGGAGCTGTACCAGGGCCATGAGGGCTGGGACCTTCCGGGCGCCCGCCCGACCCTGTTCCGGATGAACCGCTACGCGCTGGATAAATGGCTCTCGCCGACCGACCGCGTGCTGGACATCGGCTGCAACATCGGCTGCTTCGGCATCGAAGTGGCGCAACAGGTTGGCAGCTACCTGGGCTTCGACAACAACGACTCGCTGATCCGCATCGCCGACCGCCTGGCGCAGCATCACAAGGTGGAGAACTGCGAGTTCCGCACCTGCACCTATGAAGACTTGCGCGCCAGCGACCCGGGCCTGTTCGACGTGATCTTCTCGTTTGCCGTGCACGTGTGGATCGGCAAGCCGATGCCCGACTACGTCGCCGACCTCAAGAGCCTGCTCAAGCCCGGCGGCATCGTGGTCATAGAGAGCAACGACTTGCGGATGAACGACACCAAGTTCTTCGCCAACATGCGCCACTTCTACGAGCAGGGTTTCTTCCTGCTGTACCAGGGCCAACTGGTCGACGACAAGGTTCACCATCGCGGCTTCTGTGTGTTCAAGCGCCTGGACTGACAGAGCGCGGCAACGAAAAAGCCCGGCGTTTGCCGGGCTTTTTCTTGGACACTTGGCAGGAGCGAATCGCTCTGTCGATTTGCGTTGGTCTGCGGGTATGCCTCGGAGGATTTCGCAGACAAGGTCCGTATCTACGAAAACTGAACTGTAGGAGCGCGCCTTGCGCGCGATCGCGGGCATGGCCCGCTCCTGCAGGGGGAGCGCTTGGGTTAGCCGAGCAGGTCTGCTCCTGCCCATTGCGCACGAACAAGAAAGCCTCCACTCGGGAGGCTTTTCTGTTGACTGCGCAAGCGGCTCAGTTGGCGATGACGAACGTCTCGCTGGCCTGCCACATGTCGCCACTCCACTGCGGAAAACCGGTGGCCTGACGCCAGGCGGTGGAACAGATCAGGCAGGTCGTGATGCCGGGGAACTCCGGTGTGATGCAGTCCAGCATGCCCTTCCACCACAGCGGCTGGCGTACGGTGATGTGGGCGTTCTCACCGTTGGGCAGCAACGCCTGGGCCGGATAGCAGGCGACGTTGAGGATCACCAGGCGCTCAGCGCAGGAGTAGATGTCACGCAGGACCTTGGGCACGTCGGCAACGAAGATGTGCTCGAGTACGTCGAAGGACACCACGCAGTCGACTTTCCGGCGTTCGTCGATGCCACGCGCAGGCTCGTAGCGGTAAGCCCCTTCGAGGTTGAAGTACTGCACGGCGGACTGGCCATTGTCATCGAAGCCGGGCTGGGTCCAGTCGGAGCCGCCGCAACCGTAGTCCAGCACGTTGCGAATAGCATGGTTCTGCAGTATCTCGCGGACCTGGGGACGGAACGGGCGTAACTCGAAGTCGCTGAAGGCAACGTCGACGTGCTGCTCGTCGTTGCGATCGTAGCCTTCGCGCGCCATCTGCCCGTACATCTCGATCAGTTGGCGGCCCTTGGCGCTGAAGTTGATATCACCCATGTGTGGTTCTTCCCGAGTGGGGCCCGCCGCTTTCGGGCGGGCCGGAATGATCAGAGTTTGTTGAACAGACTGAGCTGGCTGATCCGCGCGAACGCCGCCTGGGCCGCTTCGAGCATGGTCTGCTGCAGCACCAGCTGCGAGGTCGCCGCGGCCATGTCGGTATCGCGGATCGACGACTGCGTAGTGGTGTTGGTCAGCGCCAGGCTCTGGTTTTCCTGGTTCAGCACATCGATGGTGTTGAGCCGCGCACCAATGGACGACTGGGTCGCCAGCACCTGGTCGCTGGCCTTGTCGAGGTTGGTGAGCGCAGTCGCGACCATGTTGCGGATATTCAGCTGCGCCTGCGGGTTCCCACTGGTAGAGGTATCCAGCGCGGTCCGCAGATCGCCGATGGTATTGAGGATGTTCTGCCGCTCCGGAGAGCTGGCAGTGACGGAGAACTGATCACCGGTCGCCGGGGCGGCGCTGAGGGTCATGTCCACGCCGGCCACGGTCACCGTTTGCGGGAAGGTCGCGCCCAGCGTGCCGGTGGACAGCGGTGTGGCGCCCTGGCTGGTGGGCAGCGCGTAGACCTCGAAGTCGGTGGCGCTGGTGAACTTGAGCTGCACGCCGCTGCTGGGGAACTGCGTGGTGTAAGCGGTGTTGTTGCTCACCGTGGTGGAGGTGATCTGTGCCGTGGAGGTGTTGGTGGCGCTGCGCTTGACCGACAGGGTGTCGGGCGCGGTACCGAAGCTGAAGCTGTAGCCGTTGACCAGGCTGTCCACCGTGCTGGCGTCGTCGCTGGAAGGCAGCGATACGTCCAGCTGGAACTGCGCACCACGGAAGTTGATGGCGTTGCTGTCGGTGGAGGTCGAGTCGTAGGTGCCATTGGTGGTGGCATCGCTGGTGACGTCGTTGCCGTCCTTGTCGAGGATCTGGTACTGCGTGCCGCTGAGCACGTTCAGCGTGTAGGGCGCGCCATCACGGAAGCTGGCGTTGTAGTTGCTGTCGCTGGTCACATTGCCCTGGGACAGGAAAACACGCTGCACACCGTCGGCGCTCGGATTGCTGGTCACCGAGCTGATGGTGCGGCTGGCGTTGGCCGCCATCTCGAAGATGCTCCAGCCGTTGTCGTTGGTGGACAGCGTCAGGTTGTCGGAGATCTGCAGTTTGAGGGTGCTCTGGTCGCCCTGGTAGCTGAAGCTGCCGTCGGCGTTCTGCACGAAGGGCTGCACGGTGCTCTTGCTGCCGGAGAACAGGTAGTTGCCGCTGGCGTCCTTGCTGTTCATCAGGGTCAGCAGCTGGTTCTGGATTTCGCCCAGCTCATCGCTGATGGCGCCACGGTCCTCGTCGGTCATCGAGCCGTCGCCGGCGCGCAGGGTCAGTTCGCGGGCGCGCTGCAGGGCGGTGGTGATGGAGTCGAGGACGCTCTGTTCCTGGTTCAGGCTGTTGGTCGCGGACGTCATGTTGCCGCTGTACTGGGTCAGCAGCGCCTGCTGCTGCTCCAGCTGCAACAGACGCGCGGCGCCGACAGGGTCGTCCGCCGGAGTCTGGATACGCGTGCCGCTGGAGATCTGCTCCTGCAGCTTGGCCAGGCTGGCATAGCCGCGGTTGTAGTTGTCGATGTTCGAATTGAAGATCTGCGGGGTGGAAATTCGCACAACCATTTCAGCCTCCTCAGATGTTGTTGATCAGGGTGTCGAAGAGCGTCTGCGCGGTCTTGATGATCTGCGCGGAGGCCGTGTAGTACTGCTGGAACTTCACCAGGTTGGCCGCCTCTTCATCGAGGTTGACCGCCGACAGCGAGTCGCGACTGCCTTGCGCCTGGGTCAGCACCGCCTCGGTGGCGGTGGCATCGAGCTTGGCCTGGTTGGCCGTGGCGCCGACGGTCTCGGTCAGGCTGCTGTACGCGCCGGTCAGGCTCATGCCGCTGCCGCTGCCCGTGCCGCTGCCGACGGTCTTGGTGGTCTGCAGGTCGATGAGCTTCTGGGCGTTGCTATTGTCGGCGTCGCCATTGCTGTTGAAGGCCACGCCGAAGCTGTCGCCGTCCGCTGGATAACCGGCGATGGTGGTCTGGAAGCTGAACGATGGCGAGCCCGGTACGGTGATGCTGATGTCATTGCTCTGGCCCGGCACGATGTTGCCGGTGCCCAGCGAGTTGCCTGCCGAATCGTAGATGGTGTAGCCCTGGGTGCCGCCGCTGGCTGCGTCGAACACCAGCTTCACCGGCAGGCCGGCCTTGATCGAGGCGCCCAGCGCGGTGCCGTTGCTGGCATCCAGCTTGCTGGTCAGGGTGGTGCCGCTGATGGTGCCGCTGCCTTCATTGCCAGTGGTGGTGCTGGCGACCACCGGCGAGGCGAAGGCCAGGCGGTTGGAGTCGGTCATAGTGACCGAGATGTCCGAGGCCGCGGTGCGGGTCGGGATTACCGTGAAACGGTCGCCCGCCTGCACGGTACCGACGCTCTGCTGGCTGATGCTGAAGCCGTCGAATTCCTTCGACGGGTTGTCGGTCAGGTCGCCGCTGCCCAGCACCGTGCCATCAGAGGAGCGCTTGATGGTGTAGCCGGTGGCGGAGGTGAAGGTCACCTCGTAGTCACTGGTGGTCAGTGCGCTGCTGTCGGTGATGTTGACGTTGAGGTTGCCGGTGCCGGTATTGTGGGTATTGGCCAGGCTGCGGTTGCCGATGACGCTGGCGTCGTTGATGTCCTTGAACAGCTGCGCGCCGAAGTTGCCGTTCAGGTCCAGGCCCTGGGCGAGCTGGCTGTTGAAGGTGTCGGCAAGGACGATGGCCATGCGCCCCAGTTCGTTCTGGGTCGTGTTCAGCACGTCGCTGCGGTAGCGCAGCAGGCCGCCCATCTGGCCTCCGGTGACCACCGAGGTGACGTCCATGGTCGAGCTGCCGGAGCTCAGGCTCAGGCTGAATTGCGACGGGTTGTTGGCGCTCGGGCCGGCGGTCAGGGTGGAGGAATTGGCCCCCACCACCAGCGGCTGGCCGGAGCCCAGGTAGAGGTTGAGGCTGCTGCCCTGCTTGACCACGCTGACGCCGATCATGTCGGAAAGCTGCAATACCGCCTGGTCGCGCTTGTCCTGCAGGTCGTTGGCGCTGGCGCCGCCAGCCTCGGCTGCGATGATCGCCTGGTTGTACTGGGCGATGGTCTTGGCCAGGTCGGTGACCTGCCCGGCCAGGCTGTCCATCTGGGTGTTGACGTAGCTGTTCTGGGTGCCCAGCTGGGTGGAAATCGAGTTGAAGCGCTGCGCCAGGTTCGCGGCCTGGGTCAGCACCAGCTGACGCGAGGCGGCGTCGGTCGGCGTCGCCGCAGCGGTCTGCAGCGAGGCGAAGAAGTTCTGCATGACCTTGGACAGACCGGTAGTGCTGTCGGACAGCAGCGAATCGATCTGGTTGACCTGGGAGAGGTAGGTCTGCGCATCGCTGTCCACCGAGGTGGCGCCGCGCAACTGGTTGGCCAGGAACTCGCTGTACATCCGGCGGACGTCCTGCACCGTGGTACCGGTGCCAACGTAGTACTGCCCCGCGAACTGCTCGGCGGAGGTCACCTGCGACGTCGTCTGGCGCGTGTAGCCCGCCGTGTTGACGTTGGTGATGTTGTTGCCGGTGGTGCTCAGCGCCGCTTGCGAGGCGTTGAGGCCGGACAGTCCGATGGATAAGAGGCTCATGGTCTTTCCTTAGCGCAGTCCTTTGTACAGGGCTTCACAGTGTGCGAGTCGGGGTGTCGGCCATCGCGACGGTCTGGTAGACCTGCATCTGCTTGGCGATCTGGTTCACCTTGCGCGCGTACTGCGGGTCGGTGGCGTAGCCGGCACGCTGCAGTTCCTTCATGAACTGATCCGGACGCGACGCGGAATCCAGCGCGCCCTGGTAGCGATCGTTGTTCTGCAGGAAGCTGACGTAGTCCTGGAAGCTCTGCTCGAAGGAGTTGTAGGCACGGAACGAAGCCACTTCCTTCACTTCCTTGCCTTTCTCGAATTCGGTGGTGGTGGCGCGGGCGGAGTCGCCCTTCCAGCTGGAACCGGTCTTGATGCCGAACAGGTTGTGGCTGCTGCTGCCGTCGCGCTGGGCGATCATCTTCTTGCCCCAGCCGGTTTCCAGCGCGGCCTGGGCCACCAGGTAACGCGGGTCGACACCGATGCGCTTGGCCGCGCGCTCGGCCATGGGCAGCATGGTGCTGATGAAGTCGTCGGCCGAAGCGAACATCGACTTGCCCGGCCTGGTGGAGATCGCCGAGGTATCGATATCGGCCACCGGCACGGTGGTGTCGATCTGTTTGGTGTAGGCCTGGCTGCCGCGCCAGTCGTTGCTGGCCAGCTGTGCCGGCTGGTTGGCGGTGGAAGCCACGGAGCTGTCGGCGCCCGGCACCAGGCCTGCCGCGATACGCTGGGCGAGCTTGCCCGGCAAGGCAAGGCGACGGGCGTTCAGCGCCTGGCGATCGTCACGGCCGGCTTCGGGTTGCGGCAAGGCCTTGCCGTTGGCGGCAAACACGCTCGGGGTCTTCTGCCGGTCGGACGCAGCAGCGGTGGCCGCAGCGCTCTGGGTGCCGTCGGTGGCCGCCTGGGCGCCGGTCTGGGCGAAGGGGTTGTTGCCGGTGTGGCGGACGCCCTGCATCTTTTCCATCTGCTTGACCAGCACGTCGGCCAGGCCGATACCATGCCCCTGGGTGGCCAGAGACACGGACAGCTGATGGTCGTACATGTCCTGGTACTGCTTGGCCGCTTCACTGTTCATCGGGTTGTCCTTGGCGAACACCTCGTTGGCCGAGCGCATGGATTTCAGCATCTCGTTCATGAACAGCGATTCGAACTCCTGGGCGACCTTGCGGATGTTCCCCGCGCTGTCGCGGTTCGCGCCGGTCTTCATCGCCGACAGGCGATTGAGGTCGGAGTAGGAACCGGAGTCGGTAGTGGAGGTACCAGCAGAAAGCAGTCGGGCGTCCACGGCGGCGTCCTCAGATCACGATCAGGTCGGCTTGCAGCGCGCCGGCCTGTTTCAGGGCTTCGAGGATCGCCATCAGGTCGCCGGGCGCAGCGCCCACCTGGTTAACGGCGCGTACGATTTCATCCAGGGTGGTGCCGGGGCCGAACTTGAACATCGGCTTGGCTTCCTGGTTGGCGCTCACGTTCGAGCGCGGGACGACGGCAGTCTGGCCGTTGGAGAACGGACCGGGCTGGCTGACGATGGGGTCTTCGGTGATGGTCACGGTCAGGCTGCCGTGGGTCACGGCGGCCGGCGACACGCGCACGTTCTGGCCGATCACGATGGTGCCGGTGCGCGAGTTGATGATGACCTTGGCCACGGCTTCGCCGGCCTGCACATCGAGGTTCTCCAGCACGGACATGTAGTCCACGCGCTGGTTCGGGTCCAGCGGCGCGCTGACGCGTACCGAGCCACCGTCCACAGCCTGGGCGACGCCCGGGCCGAGCAGTTCGTTGATGCGGTCGACGATGTGCTTGGCGGTGGTGAAGTCAGGGCGATTGAGGTTCAGGGTCAGGGTATTGCCCTGGTCGAAGCCGCTCGGTACCGCGCGCTCGACGGTAGCGCCCGCCGGAATGCGGCCGGCCGACGGCACGTTGACGGTGATCTTGGAACCGTCGCGGCCTTCGGCGTCGAAGCCGCCGACCACCAGGTTGCCCTGGGCCACGGCGTAGGTCTGGCCGTCGATACCCTTGAGCTGGGTCATCAGCAGGCTGCCGCCGCGCAGGCTCTTGGCGTTGCCGATGGACGACACGGTGATGTCGATGGCCTGGCCCGGCTTGGCGAACGGCGGAAGGTCGGCATGGATGGACACCGCCGCGACGTTCTTCAGCTGCACGTTGCCCGAGCCTGCCGGCACCTTGATGCCGAACTGCGCCAGCATGTTGTTGAAGGTCTGCAGGGTGAACGGCGTCTGCGTGGTCTGGTCGCCGGTGCCATTGAGGCCGACGACCAGGCCGTAGCCGATCAGCTGGTTATTGCGCACACCCTGGATGGTGGCGATGTCCTTGAGCCGTTCGGCATGGGCGGCCGGCACGGCGAACAGCGCGCAGGCCAGCAGCGCGCCGCCGAGGCGGAGCGCGCGGGTCAGGCCGAGGGATACCTTGCGAACGACAGTCATCGTCATCACCCTCAGAACGGGAACAGCGGGCTGAGGAAGAAGCGGTCGAACCAGCCCGGCTGGCTCGCATCGGCGAACGCGCCGGTGCCCGAGTAGGTGATGCGCGCATCGGCCACACGAGTGGAGGCGACGGTGTTGTCGGTGGCGATGTCGTCGGCGCGGATCAGACCGGCAATGCGCACCAGCTCGTTGCCGGTGTTCAGGGTCATCCACTTCTCGCCGCGCACGGCGAGGATGCCGTTGGGCATGACGTCGGCCACGGTAACGGTGATCGAGCCCGTCAGGCTGTTGCTCTGCCCGGCCGCGCTGTCGCCCTTGGTTTCGCGGTTGCCCGAGTACTCGGCGGAGAGGCTCAGGTCGCCGCCGCCCACCGGGTTGTTGGTAGTCAGGCTGCTGCCGAACATCGAGGTCAGGCCGAGCTTGTTGCTGCTGTCCTTGGAGATGTCCGAGTTGGCTTTCTTGCTCGCCTGGGTCTTCTCGTTGAGGGTGATGGTGATGATGTCACCCACGCGGAAGGCCTTGCGGTCGCCGTAGAGGTTGTTCTCGAACCCGGCCTGGTAGATCGACCCATTGTTCTGGGCAGCCGGCGCAGGCGTGCGCGGCAGCACCGGAGCGTAATAGGGATCGTCCGGCTTGGGCGGAGGGCTCACGCACCCTGCCAACGCGGCGATGGCCAGCAGCGGAAGGAGGTGGGAACGGTTCATCTACAGCTACCTCTCGGGGAGAGCGACTACGGGATCAGGGCTTACAGATTCTGGGTAACGAAGGAGAGCATCTGGTCGGCGGTGGAGATCACCTTGGAGTTCATCTCGTACGCGCGCTGGGTGGTGATCATGTTCACCATCTCTTCCACCACGCTGACGTTGGAGTTCTCCAGGGTGTTCTGCAGCACGGTGCCCAGGCCGTTCAGGCCAGGGGTGCCGACCTGGGGCGCGCCGCTGGCGGCGGTTTCCAGGAACAGGTTGTTGCCGGTGGCCTGCAAGCCGGCCGGGTTGATGAAGTCGGCGGTCTGGATGTTGCCGATGATCTGCGGCGTCGCGTTGCCGGCGACGGTGACCGAGACAGTGCCGTCGTTGCCGACGGTGAAGGTCTGGGTTTCAGCCGGGACGACGATGGCCGGCTCCAGGGCATTGCCGTTGGAGGTGACGATCTGGCCGTCGGAGTTCAGGTGGAAGCTGCCGTCACGGGTGTAGGCGACAGTGCCGTCCGGGGTCAGCACCTGGAAGAAGCCACGACCGTTGACCGCCATGTCCAGCGGGTTGTCGGTGGTCTGCAGGCTGCCGGCGGTGAAGTTCTTCTGGGTGCCGACGATGCGCACACCGGTACCCAGTTGCAGGCCCGAGGGCAGTTGGGTGTCCTGGGTCGAGTTGGCGCCGGGCTGACGCTTGATCTGGTAGAGCAGGTCCTGGAACTCCGCGCGGTCGCGCTTGAAGCCCGTGGTGGACACGTTCGCCAGGTTGTTCGAGATGGTGGTCAGGTTCATGTCCTGGGCGGACAGACCGGTCTTGCTGACCCAAAGTGCCGGAAGCATGTCGTTCTCCTCGGGCGCCGGATTCGTGGCGCCTTGGACGGTTAATCAGGTTCTTATCAGCTGAATTGCAAAACACGCGCCATCGACTGGGAGTCTTCTTCGGCGGTTTTCATCATCTTCACGTGCAACTCGAACTGGCGAGACAGCGCCAGGATCGAGGTCATCTCGTCGACAGCATTGACGTTGCTGGCTTCCAGCACGCCGGACTGCACGCTGGCATTGGCATCGACCTGGGGAGCGGGCTGGCCCGACTTCATGCGGATGAGGCCGTCGCTGCCCTTCTCCAGTTGCTTGGCGTCGGGAGTCACGAGCTTGATGCGGTCGACGGTAGCCAGTGCATTGGGGTTGTTGCCCTGACCACGGATGGTGATGGTGCCGTCCTCGCCGATGTCGATCTTTTCTTCCGGCGGAATCGCGATCGGCCCGCCGTTGCCCATCACCGGCATACCGTCGCTGGTGCGCAGCTGGCCGAGGGCGTCGATTTCCAGGCTGCCGGTGCGCACGTAGGCTTCGCCGCCGTCCGGCGCCTGCACGGCGATCCAGGCATCGCCCTTGGCGGCGACGTCGAGGTCACGGCCGGTTTCCTGCAGGGAGCCGGTGGTGAAGTCGGTCGCCGGGCGCTCGCTCATGGCGAAGACGCGCGCCGGAAAGCTGTCACCGAACACGGGCATGGCGCGAGCTTGCTCGAAGTCGCGGCGGAAGCCGGTCGTGGAGATGTTCGCCAGGTTGTTGGCGTGAGCCTGCATGGCTTTGGTGTTCTGGCTCGCGCCGCTCATGGCGACATACAGCATTCTGTCCAAGGCATTCCTCCAGTGCCGAGTCGGATTCCCGGCGGTGTTGGAGTGACTTCAGCAAAGGCTGTGCCAGAACCGCAGAACAAACCTCAAGATATTGATATTCAAGGGAATATCAAAAAATAAAGGCTCCCGAAGGAGCCTCGATGGCCGTCAGGCGGCGAAGGACTGCCGCCTGCGGCAAGGGGACGTCATCAACGCAGGTTGATGATGGTGTCGGAGATGGTGCTTTCGGTCTGGACGGTCTTGGCGTTCGCCTGGTAGTTGCGCTGCGCCACGATCAGGTTCACCAGTTGCGCGGTGAGGTCGACGTTGGAGTCTTCCAGGGTTCCCGAGCCGACCGAGCCGAGGGTGCCGGAGGTGGGCGTGCCGATCACCGCCTCGCCCGAGGCCAGCGACTGCTTCCAGCCGGTGTTGCCCACCGGGGTCAGGCCTTGGGTGTTGGCGAAGTTGGCCAGGATCACCTGGCCGATCACCTTGGACTGGCCGTTGGTGTAGGTGGCGTACATCTGGCCGTCTTCGGCGAACGACAGGCCGGACATCTGGCCGGTGGCGTAGCCATCCTGGGTCACCGCCGTCACGGCGAAGGAGCCGTTGGTCTGGGTGGTCTTGGTCAGGTCGATGCTGATGCCGCCAGTAGTGCCTGCCGCGCCGTTGGCACCCCAGGTCACCGGGTTGGTGGTGGAGTCGGTGACGGCGGCCGGCGTCCAGCCGGTCAGGGTCATGGTGTTGTCGGCATTGACGGTCATGCCGGTGGAAGTGATGCCCGTCAGCTGGCCGGCGCTGTTGAAGGTGATGTCGCTGCTCAGCGGCGTGGTGCTGGTCGGGGTCTGCGGGTTACGCCCGTCCACCAGGGTGTACATGCTCCAGTTGTTGGCGCTGTCCTTGACGAAGTAGTTCGTCATGGTGTGCGAGTTGCCCTGGGAGTCATAGATGTCCACGGAGGTCGACCAGTTGTAGCTGTCCGAGTCGGTGGCATCGAACGGCGTGGTAGTCGGCGTGGTGGCGTTGGAGTTCAGGCTCAGGGTCGAAGTGATCTTCGAGGTCGGGCTCGGCGGCTGGTTGGCGGTGTCGACCTTAAGGTCGGTGATCACGCCGTTGACGATGTTGCCGTTGCCATTGACGCCATAACCCTGCAGGCGATTGCCCGAACCATCGACGATGTAGCCGCTGGCGTCGGTATTGAAGGTGCCGTTGCGGGTGTAGACGCGGCTGCCGTTGTCGCTGGTCATGAAGAAGCCGTTGCCGCTCACTGCCAGGTCCAGGCTGCGACCGGTGGTGCTCAGGTTGCCCTGGGTAAACTGCTGCGAGACGGCCTGGGTGACCACGCCGTTACCCACGGCGATGCGGCCGGTGCCGAGCATCGAGGAGGCGTAGAGGTCGGCGAACTCGGTCCGCGAGGATTTGAAGCCGGTGGTGCCGACGTTGGCAATGTTGTTGCCGGTGACGTTCAGGTCCATCGACGCGGCGTTGAGTCCACTCAGGGCGGTATTGAAAGACATGTGTTGCTCCTGTGCCGAAACGCGGCGTTATTTTCCGATGGTCTGAATGCTGGAGGCGGAAACGGCGCCGATGCCAGCCAGGTTCAGGGACATTTCCCCGCCGTTCTGGCCCAGCGTGACGCTGTTGACCGTGGCCGGCAGGTAGGTGGTCAGGGCGGTACTGGTACCGTCCAGGCTGGCGCTGGCCTTGACGGTGTAGGTGCCGGCGGCCACCAGTTCGCCGCTGTCGTCCTTGCCGTCCCACTTGAAGTCGATGTTGCCGGCCTTCTGGCTGCCCATGTCGACGGTGCGGATCAGGTCACCCGAGTCGTCGTAGATCTTCAGGGTCACACCATCGCCGCCGGACGGCATCACCAGGGTGCCGTTGACGCCAGCGCTCGGGTCATCGACCTGCACCTTGCTGGAATTGACGATCACCGAGCGCCCGACCAGCGAAGAAGCCTGCAGGGCCTGCGACGACTGGAACGACGAATAGAAGGTGCCCAGGGTGGTATCCAGGTTCTGCATGCTCTCCAAGCTGCTGAACTGCGCCAGCTGGGAGACGAACTCGGTGTTGTCCTGCGGGTCCAGCGGGTTCTGGTTGTTCAACTGGGTGACCAGCAACTGCAGGAAGGAATCCTTGCCCAGCGCGCTGGTCCCGGTCTCGCTGGTGGTCGACGAACTCGACGACCCGGAGTTGAGCGAGGACAGGATCGAACTCGTGGTGCTGTTATCGGTATTGATGCTCATGGGGCGTCCTCTGCGCTTACTGACCCAGGGTCAGGACCTTCTGCATCATCTGCTTGGCGGTGTTCATCATTTCCGCGTTGCTCTGGAAAGAACGACTGGCGGAGATCATGTCGGCCATCTCCTCCACCACGTTGACGTTGGGGTAGTAGACGTAGCCGTCCTTGTCGGCGGCCGGATGGTTCGGCTCGTAGCGCGGCACCAGCGGGCTCTGGTCCTCGACCACGCCCAGCACCTGCACGCCGGAACCGGCCTGGTCGGTCTCGCCGAACAGCGAACCCTGGTCGCCGCCCTGGGCGTTCTGCAGCATGGTGGAGAACACCGGGTGACGGGCGCGGTAGGTCTGGTCGATGCTCGAGGAGACGCTCTCGGCGTTGGCAATGTTCGATGCGGTGGTGTTCAGACGGGTGGTCTGGGCACTCATGCCGGTACCGGCGATGTTGAAGACACTGGCGAGCGACATGGCGATTACTCCCCGCGCAGGGCGTTCATCAGCCCTTTGAATTTGCTGTTGAGGAAGGTGAACGAGGCCTGGAACTGCACAGAGTTTTCCGCGTAGTTGGCTTGCTCGATCTGTTCGTCGACGGTGTTCTGGTCAACCGAAGGCTGGTTCGGGATGCGGTATTTCACCGACTCGTCACCCATGCCGAAACCATCGGCGGCAATGTGATGCGAGTTGGTCAGGGTCGCGCTGAAGGTGCCGTTCTTCAGCTTGTCCGACTGGGCTGCCAGCACCGAGGCGAAATCCAGGTCGCGCGCCTTGTAGTTGGGCGTGTCGGCGTTGGCCAGGTTATTGGCCAGGACTTCAGCGCGCTGGGAGCGGAAGTTCAGCGCTTGCTGGTGGATGCCGAGGGCTTTGTCGAAGCTGATGCTCATGGTCACGAACCTGTTTGCCGGTGTGGGCTTGCCAACACTTCAGCAAGGTGCGTGCCACATTTGTATTCCTTGGATAATCAAGGGCTTGAGGGAATCCGAGCAGCGGCAAGGGGCGGCAAACAGCGGCAAAGCGGCAACCGCTTTCCTTGCCGCCTGGGGCAAGGCGGCAAGCTTGCCGCTGCGCTTTGCCGCCCTCTTCTGCCGTTGCCGTTGCCGTTGCCGTTGCCGCGTTCAACTTGCCCGCGAAGCTATTGGAAACGTCGGCCCTGCCGACGGATCGCGGGCATGGCCCGCTCCTACGGGGAAAGTCATTGCCACCCGATCGCGAACGGCACCCTGCCCGGCGAACGCATACGCAGGATGGCGTGGAGCACAGCGATACCCATCGATTCCGAGGCACCGATAGCATGGGTATCGCAAGCTCTCCCCCTCCTGCGGCCGTGCTCCGCCGCGAATTCGACGCACGCAGAAATGCAGATCGCGGACAAAGTCCGCGATCAGGTGAATGCCGTAGCAAGAACCCCGCCCGAACAGGCGAGGCATCGGCCGATCACTTGGCCTTGTAGATGATCCCCGGGCTGCACTGGACCATCTGGTAGTGGTCCGGCAGCGCGTTGAGCGCTTCGGAGGCGCCGAGGAACAGGTAGCCGCCAGGCTTGAGCGTGGCATGGATGCGCAGGAGGATGTCGCGCTTCACCTCGGCTGAGAAATAGATCAGCACGTTGCGGCAGAACACCATGTCGAACTTGCCCAGCGTGGCGTAGCTGTCCAGCAGATTCAGCGCGCGGAACTCCACGCGGCTCTTGACCGGCGGCTTCACTGTCCAGCGCCCCGGCGTCTTCTGGTCGAAGTAGCGCGCCAGACGCTCCTGCGACAGGCCACGGCCAATGGCCAGGCTGTCGTACTCGCCGGCCTTGCAGGCGGTGAGCATGGAGCCGGACAGGTCGGTGGCGACGATCTGCACGCCGGCCTTCAGTTGGCCAAGGTTGGTGCGCTCGAACTCGTCGATGGACATCGACAGCGAATACGGTTCCTGCCCCGAGGAACAGGCCGCCGACCAGATGCGCAGGCGCTGGCCGGGCGAGGCCTTGATCATCTCCGGCAGCACGCGGTTCTTCAGGACTTCGAAGGGGTAGGTATCGCGAAACCACAGGGTCTCGTTGGTGGTCATGGCGTCGACCACCTGCTCGCGCAGCTGGCTGCGCATCTGGATCTTCTGAACCAGCTCGCCCAGGGACTTGATGCCCTGCTGCTCCATCAACTTGTTCAAGCGGCTGGAGACCAGGTACTGCTTGTTGGCGCCCAGGAGGATGCCGCAGGTCTTCTCCAGGAAATCCCGGAACAGCTCGAATTCAGAATTGGTGGATGTCACAGATAAGCCTCTTTGCTCGTGGACGGCTGCCGGCAATGCGACGGCAACTGCCTGACCGGTGCTCAAAAAACCATAGACGATGCGGGCGGCACCGGCGCCACCCGCATCTCGTCACGCCGGCATCAGGTCGATGCGCCATCCACTGCCTTGATGCGGTCCGACACACGGGCCGCCAGGTCATCGGGACGGAACTTGGCGAGGAAGTCGTCAGCGCCGACCTTCTTCACCATCGCCTGGTTGAACACCCCGGACAACGAAGTATGCAGGAGAATGTGCAGATCCTGCATGCGCGGGTCGTGACGGATTTCCGCCGTGAGCGTGTAGCCATCCATTTCCGGCATCTCGATATCCGAGATCACCATCAGCAGATCGCTGCCCGGATGCCCGCCGGCCTCCACCATCTGGTGCAGGTAATCCAGCGCCTGGCGGCCGTCGTTGAGCGCCAGCACTTCCACGCCGACAGTCTCCAGGCAACGCACCAGCTGCTTGCGCGCCACGGAGGAGTCGTCCACCACCAGCACGCGCTTGCTCACCGCTCGGGCCTGGGTCTCGGCATCCAGCACGCCTTCGGAGATGTCCTCCGAGGTCGGCGCCACTTCGGCGAGGATCTTCTCCACGTCGATGATTTCCACCAGTTGGTTGTCGACCCGCGTCACCGCCGTCAGGTAGTGGTCGCGGCCGGTTCCCTTGGGTGGCGGATGGATCGACTCCCAGTTCATGTTGACGATGCGCTCCACCGAATGCACCAGGAAGCCCTGCACCTTGGTGTTGTACTCGGTGATGATCACGAAGCTGTTGGCGATGTCCCGCAGGGCGTGACGCCCCGTGGCCAGCGCCAGGTCGAGGATCGGAATGGTGCCGCCACGGATGTTCGCCACCCCGCGCACCACCTGGCTGGATTTGGGCATCACGGTCAGGCGGGGGCACTGCAGCACCTCCTTCACCTTGAACACGTTGATCCCGTACAGCTGGCTGCCGTTCAAGCGGAACAGCAGCAGTTCGAGACGATTCTGGCCAACCAGCTGCGTACGCTGGTTGACCGAATCCATGACTCCGGCCATTGAGCCTCCTGTGCACGCAACGCCGCCCGACTCACGAAGGCGGCATGACCATTGCTTGGATCGTTGCATGAAACGAGCAACGACATTTTTCCGACAGCTGAGACCCGCGCGCGCCCTGATGGCTGCGCTGCTCGGCATGACGGGTGCGCTGACCCTCTCCCCGGCAGGGGCGGAAGGCTTCACTGCGCCTGAGATCCTTATCGGCTCCACCCAGGGCTTTCTTGAGTTCAAGGTGGAAGATTATCTGCAGACCTCGGGCATAGACGCACGCTACGAGATCGAAGTCGCACGCATCGACCCCCGCCTGCGCCTGGCGGAGTGCGACAAGGACCTGACACAGAAGCTGGAAAGCCCGGCGCAGCCCGTTGGTCGGGTCACCGTGCGGGTGCTCTGCGAAGGCAGTTCACCCTGGACGGTGTTCGTGCCGGCGACGGTCAGGCTGTTCCGCCAGGTTGTCGTCACCACCCTGCCCCTGCAGCGCAATCATGTCGTCGAGCCCGGTGATATCAGCGTCGTCGAACGGGACGTCGGCCAACTGAGCCAAGGCTACCTGACCGACCCCAACCAGGTGGTCGGCATGAAGCTCAAGCGCCCCACGGTCAACGACCAGGTGCTGGCGCCGGTCTTCCTCGAACAGGCGGCGGCCGTGCGCAAGGGCGACCAGGTGGTGATCCGCGCCAGGACCAGTGCGATCAACGTGTTCATGCCCGGCGAAGCGCTGTCCGATGGGGTAACCGGCGAACAGATCCGCGTGCGCAACCTGCGCTCCCAGCGTATCGTCAGGGCTCGAGTGGTCGAGCCGGGGACGGTGGAAGTCAGCCTGTAGCGCTCGACCCAGGACTTTTTCTGGCATGATGGACGCAGCCCTCTGCAAAATGTGCTCAGGCGCACGAAAATTCGGCCTAAAGTTTCTCTCAAGACGGCCGAAAAGCTTGGCAAGCGTCCAATACCTCCAGAGGTTTCCACCATGGTCATCGACTTCAACCGGCTGAACCCGGCCTCTACGACAGCCAGCACTGGCCGTAGCAGTGCTGCCCAGAGCGGTCGCAGCGAAGCCGCCGCAGAGAATGCCTCCGTCAACGCCCCGGCCAAGAGCGGCGAGTCGGTACAGCTGAGCGACACCGCACAGCAACTGCAGAAAGTAAGCGATCAACTGAAGGACCAGCCCGTGGTCGACAACGAGAAAGTGGCCCGCATCAAAGCGGCCATCGCTGACGGCAGCTACCAGGTCGACAGCCAGAAAGTCGCCAGCAAGCTGCTCGATTTCGAATCCCAGCGCTGAGTTCACTCAGCGCCTGGTCAACCGCTAGTACGCCGAGCCCAAGATGTCCGATGCCCTGCTTTCTCTGATCAACGGCGACATCGAAGCAGCCAGCAGCCTGCTGCAGCTGATCGACGACGAGTTCCAGGCGCTGCAAGCCCGCGACCTGGACCAGTTGCAGAAGCTGCTCGACAGCAAACTGCCGCTGCTGCATCAGCTCGAGCAGAACGGTCGTATCCGCACCCAGGCACTGCAACAGGCCGGGGTCAGCGCTGACAACGAGGGGCTTGCGCAGATTGCCCAGGCTACCGGCAACGCCGCTCTCACCGCGCGTGCGCAGGAGCTCGGCGCCCTGCTCGAACGTTGCCAGGAAGCCAACCAGCGCAACGGCCGCCTCATCCGTTCCGGCCAGACCAGCACCGAGCGCACGCTCGACATCCTGCGCGGCCAGGAAACTCCGCGACTCTATGATCGCTACGGCGGCTCCACCCAGAGCAACCGCCAGCGTCCGCTCAGCCAGGCCTGAACTCCTCTGGCCTGAAGGCCCGCCCTAGGGCAGAATGCCACTATCCGGCCCTGCCCCGTGCACGACTCATAACAAACACAATGGAGACCTGCGGACCGTGTCCAATCTGTTCGCCGAGGAAAATGGCCCTCAACCACCGAAGGTGTTGAAAGCTCCGGTGGAGATCCACGCCAGCCTGAAAATGCTGATGGACAGTCACGATCCCCTGGTAATCACCTTCGAAGGGCGCAGCCAGCGCTTCCAGAGCTTCGTCGTCGAGATCAACCGCGAGCGCAACATCGTCGCCCTCGATGAACTCATCCCCAACGACGGCGAGCGCTTCCTGCAGAATGGCGAGCAGTTCCGCATCGAAGCCTTCCACGAAGGCGTGCGCGTCGCCTGGGAAAACACCCAGAACGCTTTCTTCTCCGAGATCGACAGCGCCCGCTGCTACTGGCTGCCGGTGCCGGCCGAAATGCTCTACCACCAGCGCCGCAACGCCTTCCGCGCCCCTGTGAGCCAGGTCCAGCCGGTGCCGGTGGAAATTGGCGGCAGCAAACTGAAGTCGCCGCTCAAGGGCAGCCTGATCGACATTTCCGCCACGGGCTGCAAGATTCGCCTGGAAGGCAACGCCGCCGAGCGCCTGCAGCCCGGTCAGGTTTATGAAGAATTCACCGCGCGCCTGCCCTTCGGCGCCCTGACCATGGAAGTCGAACTGCGCCACGTGCACTTCGAGGAAAAGGTCGGCTACAGCTTCGCCGGCATGCGCTTCCACCAGATGAGCGGCCTGGCGCAGCGCAACATCGAGCGCTTCGTCTACCAGCTGCAACGCGAAGCCCGGCGCTTCGAGAAGGACGAACTGTTCTAGTTCGTCCCGGGCGGCAAGCGCTTGCCGCCCTTCCCTGCCGCCTCACGCGGGTCGGCTTTCTTCCTCGGCTTCTGCTTCTGCCTCCACTTCCGGCTCGGCAGCCGGCGTGCTGTTGTCGTTGCCCTTCATCTGCTCCTCCACGGCCGCTTCGTCGACCCGCGGGTCGAGGGCGGCGGACAGCGGCGAGGACGCCAGGCTGTCCGGCGTGGCAACGTGCTTGACCGGTGCCTCGTCGACCCGGTGTACACCACTGACCTTCTCCGGCTGCACGCGCCAGATGAGGATCAGCGAGCAGGCACAGACGAAGGCGTAGAGCATGTTGGCGCCGAACAGCTTCATCAGCGCACCGGCCGCCAGCGGGCCGATACAGGCGCCGACACCGAAGGTCACCAGCAGCATCGCGGTCAGCGAAACGCGGCGCTCACCTTCGACGTGGTCGTTGGAGAAGGCCACGGCCAGCGGATACAAAGTGAACTGCACCAGGCAGACGATGAAGCCCATCGGCAGCAGCCACGCCAACGAAATCGGCGGCACCGGCAGCAACGGCAGCGCCGCCAGCGGCAAGGCCACTATCAACAGCAGGATCGCGGCATTACGGATCAGCACGGCGCGGTCGATGCGGTCCGACAGCCAGCCCAGCGGCCACTGCACCAGCAGGCCGGCGAAGATGCAGCCGCCCATGAACAGTCCGATCTCCTCGTTACTCAGACCCTGGCGCACCGCATAGAGCGGCGCCAGGCCGTAGAACGAACCGACCACCAGCCCGGACACCAGCACCGTGGTCAACGACTGCGGCACACGCTGGATGAAGAAGCGCGGCTCCAGCGGCGCCGGGCGCAGCGGCGCGGGGTGGACCTTGTGGGTGATCGCCACCGGGATCAGCGACAGCGCAAAGCACAGCGCGATCATCATCGGCAGCTCCGGGCCCAGCCCCGGATGCACCACCAGCACCAGCTGGCCGAGTACCAGGCCCAGGTAGGACGCGACCATGTAGCCGGCGAACACGGCACCGCGCTGGCGCGCTTCGGCCTGCTCGTTGAGCCAGCTCTCGATGACCATGTACTGGCACATCATCCCCAGGCCGATGGCGACCCGCAGCAACAGCCAGAAGCCCAGCCAGGGCAACAGGCCGATGCCCAGCACAGCAGCGGTCACCAACCCGCCACAGGCGACGTAGGCGCGGATATGACCGACGCGGGCGATCAGCCGGTGGCCGATCTTGCCGCCCAGCACCAGGCCGAGGTAGTAGGCGGCCATCATGGCGCCGATCCACAGCCCATCGACCTTCTCCGCGCCCAGGCGCAGCGCGAGGTAGGTACTGAGCAGACCGGAACCGGTCAGGAGCATGACGGCGGCGAAGTACAGAGCGCGGAAGGCAGTGACGATCCGAAGCATTGGACCTCCTGGTCCAGGACAACCCCGGCACAACGTCCGGGCAGCGGAAAGCGGGACTTGCGCTCACACCTTAGAGCTTGCCAATCGGCGCGTCGAGAGGGCTGCCGGGCCCGGAATAGCGCGTGTCGCGCACGGTCATGCGAGGCGTTTCGAAGGATGTCGGCGGGATGAACGAGGATGGCCTGAAGATCGCCAGAAGATGGCTGCCGATCACAGCTGCGCCGGGTTTCGGCGCAGCTGTGTCAGCGACTTCAAATCAGATCATGCGCCTCAGGCTTGCGCTGCGAGAACGCGGCGTTCCCACGGGGTGATTTCGTCGAAGAAGCTGGTCAGCTCCATGGACTTGGTCGCGCTGTAGCCATCGATGAACTCGTTGCCGAACACCTCGCGGGCCAGCTCGCTGCGCTGCAGGCGCTGCAGTGCGTCGTACATCGTGCAGGGCAGCAGCAACTCCGGCGGCACCTCGAACTCACCCTGGATCGGCGCGGTGGGCTCCAGAGCGCGCTCGATGCCGTGCAGACCGGCAGCCAGGCTCGCGGCGATGGCCAGGTAGGGGTTGGCGTCGGCACCCGGCAGACGGTTCTCCACGCGACGAGCCACCGGCGCGCTGGCCGGAATGCGCAGGCCGGCGGCGCGGTTGTCATGGGACCAGCAGGCGTTGTTCGGCGAAGCGTACGGGTGGCACAGGCGCTGGAAGGAGTTCACGTTCGGCGCGAACAGCAGGGTGAAGTCCGACAGGCACGCCTGCAGGCCACCGATGAAGTGGCGGAACTCCGGCGTGGCCTCGCCCTGGGCGTCGCTGAAGATATTGCGGCCCTCGCCGTCGACGATGCTCTGGTGAATGTGCATCGAACTGCCCGGCGTGTGCGCCAGCGGCTTGGCCATGCATACCACGATCAGCCCGTGCTTGAGCGCGACCTCCTTGAGCAGGTGCTTGAACAGGAAGGTCTGGTCGGCCAGCAGCACCGGGTCACCGTGGAGGAAGTTGATCTCGAACTGGGTGGTACCCATCTCGTGCATGAAGGTGTCGCGCTCCAGCCCCACCGCCTCCATGCAGCGGTAGACGTCCTGGAAGAACGGGCGCAGGCCGTTGTTGGAGGACACGCTGAAGGCCGAGTGACCGATCTCGCGGCGACCGTCGAGGCCGACCGGCGCCTGGAAGGCTTCCAGCGGATCGGGGTTGGGGGCGAACACGAAGAACTCCAGCTCGGTCGCCACCACCGGGCTCCAGCCGCGTTCGGCGTAGCGCGCGACGACCTGCTTGAGCAGGCCGCGGGTGGACAGGCCGGAGGGCTTGCCGTCGAGCTCCAGCGCATCGCAGATGGCGAAGGCGCGGGGTTCGTCGCTCCAGGGCAGGCGGTGAATCTGGGTCGGCTCCGCGATCAGGGCGAGGTCGCCGTCGTCGCTGCCGTAGAACTTCGCGGCCGGGTAACCGCCCATGATGCACTGCAGCAGGACGCCGCGCGCCAGTTGCAGCCGGCGCCCGGTGAGGAAGCCCTCGCCGGTCATCACCTTGCCACGCGGCACCCCGTTGAGGTCGGGGGTGACGCACTCGATCTCTTCCACTCCAGCCAGACGCTCGGCGAGTGGGATTCCAGGATCGTTACTCATGACTTCTTATCCTTGTTCTTTTGTCCCTGTCACAGGACGCCGCGCGAGGCGCGCGAGCCCGTACAAAATACGCATCACGCGTTCGATATTTCAAGCGGGCATGGAACGAAGCTATCGCAGCAAGTTGCGGGACGAACACGACGTAGGATGGCGTGGAGCGCAGCGATACCCATCCTACGAATACTGCACCGTGGTGCCGAGACAGACGCCGGCCCTGCCGGCGGATCGCGGGCATGGCCCGCTCCTACAGGGGGAATCGGTGCCAAAAGAAAACGCCGCTCGTAGGAGCGGCGTTTTCGTTGCATCAGCCAAGGTCAGAACAGGTGGGTGAACAGCCAGTACAGCGACGCCGAGAGCACGATGGCCGCCGGCAGGGTCAACACCCAGGCCATCAGCAGGTTGCGGATGGTGCGCATCTGCAGGCCCGAGCCGTTGGCCGCCATGGTGCCGGCGACGCCGGACGACAGCACGTGGGTCGTCGACACCGGCAACCCGTACATGTCCGCCGCGCCGATGGTCAGCATCGCCACCATCTCCGCCGAGGCGCCCTGGGCGTAGGTCAGGTGGGTCTTGCCGATCTTCTCGCCGACGGTCACCACGATGCGCTTCCAGCCAACCATGGTGCCCAGGCCGAGGGCGATGGCCACGGCGACCTTCACCCACAGCGGGATGAAGCGCGTCGACTCGTCGATCTTGCCCTTGAACGCGGCCAGCTTGCTGGCGGTGTCCGCGTCGAAGTTGCCGACCTTGTCCTTGTCCATCAGGCGGATCGCCTCGCTGGTCAGGTACATGTCGTTACGCACGTTGCCCATGGCTTCGGCCGGCACGCGTGCCAGGCTGCCGTAACCCTTCACTTCCGCGCCGATGGCGCCGGTCAGCGCCGCCAGGGACGGAATGAGTTCGGGCTTGGCGTCCTTGGTCCGCACGTACTCCGACAGCACCGCGCGCGGGTCGGCCGGGGCCGGCTGTGGCGCGGCACGGACCAGCGCCTGCTGGGTAACTTCGGCGATGGCGACGAACTGCACGGTCTGGTCCGCCGGCATGGTGCGGTTCAGCGCGTAGGCCATCGGCAAGGTGCCGACCAGGATCAGCATGATCAGGCCCATGCCTTTCTGCCCGTCGTTGGAGCCGTGGGCGAAGGACACGCCGGTGCAGGTGAGGATCAGCAGGCCGCGAATCCACCACGGCGGCGGCGTCTTGCCCTTGGGCGCCTTGTACAACGCACGGTTCCTCACCAGCAGGCGCAGGGCCAGCAGCAGGAGCGCGGCGCAGACGAAGCCGATCAGCGGCGAGAGCAGCAGCGAGTAGCCGACCTTGGTCGCCTGCGCCCAGTCCACACCGCTGGTGCCATCGCGGCCGTGCATCAGCGCGTTGGCCACGCCGACGCCGATGATCGAGCCGATCAGCGTGTGCGAGGACGAGGCCGGCAGGCCCAGCCACCAGGTGCCGAGGTTCCACAGGATGGCGGCGATCAGCAGGGCGAAGACCATGGCGAAGCCGGCCGAGGAGCCGACCTGCAGGATCAGCTCCACCGGCAACAGGGCGATGATGCCGAAGGCCACCGCGCCGCTGGAGAGCAGCACGCCGAGGAAGTTGAAGCAGCCCGACCAGACCACCGCGAAGTGCGGCGGCAGCGAGTGGGTATAGATGACGGTGGCCACCGCGTTGGCGGTGTCGTGGAAGCCGTTGACGAACTCGAAGCCCAGGGCGATGAACAGGGCGACCCCGAGCAGCAGGAACGGCGTCCAGGTGGTGACCGTGGTGGCGACCTCGTCGACGTCGCGCACCAGGCTCCAGGCCGAGAACAGCAGGCCGACGGCGAGCACGGCGAAGAAGATGAAGGCGGTGATGCGGCCGGGCTTGTGTTCCAGATGGGGCCGGCCTTCGACGACGGGAACGGCCAGGGTATCGGTGGTCATGCTGGGAGTCCGCTTGGGGGTGTCCCGGTCATGATCGGCAGGAAATGTTACAGGTTGTGTCTCTGCGGAAATGACTGTCCGCACCGAAGGGATGCTGTACGTAGGGCCAACGGCCTTCTTCTGGCGTATTTGCGCCAGGGCCTCCCCTCACCCTAACCCTCTCCCTCGGGGAGAGGGGACTGTATGGCGCAGGATGAAGCCGTAGTGTCAGCCGGCACAGTCGGCCCCCTCTCCCCGAGGGAGAGGGCTGGGGTGAGGGGGAAGCGCAGGCGCGGAACTCAAGAGCAAGACAGCTGCGCCTACGTAATCCTGTTCCTGCTCAGTAAACCTCCGGCACCACGATCTGCTGCGGCGTCGGCGTGCGCGCGTAGTCCTCGTGGCGCTGGCGCTGCGGCAGGATCACCGCCGGGTGCTCGACGTCCTCGTAGGGAATCAGCTTCAGCAGGTGGCTGATGCAGTTGAGCCGCGCGCGCTTCTTGTCGTCGGCCTGCACCACCCACCAGGGCGCCTCGGGGATGTGGGTGCGCTCGAGCATGATTTCCTTGGCCTTGGTGTAGGCCTCCCAGCGACGCCGTGACTCCAGGTCCATGGGGCTGAGCTTCCACTGCTTGAGCGGGTCGTGGATGCGACTGAGGAAGCGCAGGTGCTGTTCGTCGTCGGAGATCGAGAACCAGTACTTGATCAGTTGGATGCCCGAGCGCGCCAGCATGCGCTCGAACTCCGGCACGCTGCGGAAGAACTCCTCGTACTGGTCGTCCGAGCAGAAGCCCATCACCCGCTCGACGCCGGCGCGGTTGTACCAGCTGCGGTCGAACAGGACGATTTCCCCCGCCGCCGGCAGGTGCGAGACGTAGCGCTGGAAGTACCACTGGGTCTGCTCGCGGTCGTTCGGCGCGGGCAGCGCGGCGACCCGGCAGACGCGCGGATTGAGGCGCTGGGTGATGCGCTTGATCACGCCGCCCTTGCCCGCCGCATCACGGCCTTCGAAGAGGATCACCACCTTGTGGCCGGTCTTCACCACCCAGCTCTGCAGCTTCACCAGTTCGCCCTGCAGGCGGAACAGCTCGCTGAAGTAGCGACGGCGGGCGAGCTTTTCCTCGTCGACGTCGGCGTGCTCGTCGAACAGCTCGTCGAGGTTGCGCACATCCTCCAGCAACTCCAGCTCCAGCTCTTCGTCGCTGTGGTCGAGCAGTTCGCGGTGGATGCGGCGGATCACGGATTCATTGGTCAGGGGCATGGCGGCGGCCTACGCGTCGGGGCTTTGCCGACAGACTAGGGGCGCTCGGTGTCAGGCTGGTGACAGCGACCCCGGCCGCACAGGGTTCGCGGACATGACCCGCTCCTACAAAAGCACGACTACCTGTAGGAGCAGGCCATGCCCGCGACCAGCGCCCGCAAGGGGCGCCCTCCCCTTACTGCTCGCGCAGCTCCATCACCTTCAACTCCGGATCGGCCTTGATCTGCTCCTCGGTGAATGGCAACTCCGGCCACTGCTGCCGGGCGAACAGTTCGGTCTGGTCACGGTGATGCGGCGAGCCGGGTTCGCTGGACTGCGAAAACGCCAGCAGCCCGCGTGCCTTCGGGCCATCGGCGGTGAAGTCCACCAGCTGGATGTAGCTGCTGCCGCTGAGCACGCGGTAATGGTCGCCCTGCCACTCCGAGGTGATGGCGTTGTACACGCCCTCGTTGCCGGTGCCACCGGGGATGCCCAGCGGGCTGGCGACATCGCCAGTCAGTTGCAGCTCGCCCCACTTCTCGTCGGCGCGGATGCGGCGGCCATCGATCTCCTGCGCGGCGGCGGCCAGCGCCTGCTGCACCTGCTGGCGAACCTCCGGCTTGTCCAGGGCAATGCCCGAGGGCGTGGCCAGCGGCAGCTTGGGATCGAAGGGCAGGCGCCAGCCGCCGTCGATCTTCAGGAAGCGCGCGACGAAGGCCTGGAAGTAGGCGAAGCCCGGATTGCTGTCGAGGTTGACGTGGCGATCCCACGAACCCAGCGCGGCACAGGCCGCCTCGGTGCCCGCCGGGGCCGGTTTGCACAGTTGCAGCAGGTCGTCGAGGAGCATGTCGGCCACATAGACGCGGTTGTCGGTGACCATCTTCTGCAGGTCGTCCGGGCCGATCTTGCCGTCGCCCTTCAGCCGGTCGAGGGCGAAGCGCGCGCGGGCGCTGACCGGGACCGAGTCGCGGCTCACCAGCGGCGAGAAGCCGGTCAGCGGCTGCGCGGGGTTGCTCATCCAGGCGCTGTCATTGGAGTTCTGCACGAAGTCCTCGCGCTCCAGCGCCGGCATCTGCTCCGGCGGCGTCAGCCCGGCATGACGGGTGCCCGGCGCGCTCGACCAGTTGCAGGCGCGACGTCCGCCCTGCAGTACCGGCAGGCCCTGCTTCTGGTACTCGGCGATGGCGCAGTCGGCCAGTTGCTGCTGGCTCAGGTGCGGCACCACCGACTGGTTGAGGTAGAGCACCTTGCCCTCGGCGTTGGTCGCCAGGGTGTTGACCCAGGGAATGCCCTGCAAGTGCTCGATGCTGTCACGCAGCTCAACCAGGCTGCGCGCGTGATCGATGGCGTACCACTGCTGCAGCACGCGGTCGTTGCCCAGGTTGGCGTCGCGCACGGCAAAGGCTTCGCTGGCGTTCCAGGGGAACTTGCCGGGCACGCTGAGCAGCGGGCCGTACTCGGATTCGTACAGCGTATGGCTGCGCGTGCCGACGCGGCCGTTGGGCTCCAGCACGCGAACGCGCAGGGTGACTTCCTTCAGCGGCCGCGACTGTCCATCGACGCGATAGCTGTGCGGGTCCTGCGGATCGAGGTCGAGGCGGTACAGGGTGAAGTGGCTGGAGGTGTCCACTGTGTGGCTCCAGGCCACGTCCCTGCTGAAGCCGATGTTCACCAGCGGCATGCCCGGCAGGGAGGCGCCCATCACGTCGAGCTGGCCGGGAATGGTCAGGTGCATCTGGTAGAAGCGCAGCGCACCGAACCAGGGGAAGTGCGGGTTGGCCAGCAGCAGGCCGTTGCCATCTGCCGAGCGCTCGCTGCCCACGGCGACGGCGTTGCTGCCGTGGTCCCGGTGGAAGTCTTCGCGACGCTGCATCGCCGCCAGCACCTCGCTGTCACTGACTACCGATGTGCTCGCCTGCCCCGGCGGCGTGGCCGCCATCATCGCCTCGGCGAACTGCCCGGCGCCGGCCTGCACCAGCAGGCGGCGGGTCAGGCGCAGCAGGTCGTCGGCCTCCAGCGGGCGCAGCCAGGCCTTGCCCGCGCACTGCGTGCCGGCGGCCTGGGTGTCCCACAGCCACCGGTTGTAGCCGGCGGCGTAGCCATCGAGGAGGTCGCGGATCGGCTGCGGCTGGGCGCTGCGAAGGCGGCGCAGGGATTCGTTGTCGTTGAGCCAGGTGTAGAAGAAGTCCGAGGGCAGGTTGCCGACGCCGGCAGAAGTCTTGCCGTCCTCGCCGAAGTAGCGCGAACGCTCGCCCCGCGCGGTGAGCACTTCTTCTGCGAGCAGGCAGGCGTTGTCGCGGGCGTAGGCGTAGCCGATGCCGTAGCCCAGTCCCAGTTCGTCCCTGGCCTGGATGTGCGGGATGCCGTAGCGGGTCCAGCGGATCTGCGCCTCGAGTTCGGCGCCATAGGCCAGCGCGGGCAGTCCGGTAGCCAGCAGGCTGCCGGCCACGGCGGCCAGTCGGAAGGTCTTGCTCATTGATTCCCTCAATGCTCGGATGACGGCCGGATGCCCGGCCAGGGGCACGCGGCCGCGCCGCTCGCGCGGTGCCGGTGCAAGGAGTGGATGGCGGCTCAAGCCCGCCAATGCAGTGCGCTGAAGGTCATCGCGCCGAGCCTTCCGAGGCACGCGCGCAGGCAGGTTGCACAGGACATGGATTCTCCTTTTCTTGTTGGACGCCTCACGAAAAATGACGATGCGCCTCTTGAGGGCAACGGATGGGAAGCACGCGAAATTAGCCCGCGACCGATGGCAATCGGCCACAACAGAAGGCTCTATCTCGCGGCTTTCGCCCGTTGCAGAGGCATCGCGGGCGGTTCGACTTCAGTGCGCCGGGAGGGTTCCGGACTGACGTTTCCAACGACCGGGCGACTGCCCCGTCCAGCGCTGGAAGGCGCGGGAAAAACTCGCCGCCTCGGCATAGCCCAGGCACTGGGCGATGCCCTGCAGGTCCATCCGCGATTCGCGCAGCAGGCGTTCGGCGAGGCGCTGCTTGATGCCGTCGTTCAGCCCCTGCAGGTTTTGCCCTTCCTCGGCCAGACGCCGTTGCAGCGTGCGTTCGGAAAGGCCCATGCGTTCGGCCACCGCCGCCGCGCCGAGCAGGCTGGCGGAGTCGCGCAGCAGCAGTTGCTGCACCTGCCGCGCGGTAGGTGTGGCGGCCAGGGTCAGCGCCAGTTCGCCACACAGGCGCTCGCAGAGTTGCTCACCGCTGTCGCGCGCGCTGATCTGCGCCTGCGGTAACGGCGCCTGCAGGTCCTCCAGGGCGAAGAGCATGGCGTTGCGTGGCGCCGCGAACACCGGCTCGATGCCGAAGGTCTCGCGGAACGCGCTGGCATCGCCCGGCGCCGGGCAGCGCAGTTCAATCGCCAGGGGTTGCAGCGGCCGCTGCAGCAGTTCGCCGGACAGTTGCCAGCAACCGGCGATGCCGCGTTCCACCACGAAAGCACGGGCACCCTCGGGCAGCACGCGGTCATCGAACACCAGCCACAATCCCCGCGCCTCCACTTCGCTACTTACCGGGCAGAGCGTCAGCGCCAGGCTCTGGAAGCGCCCGAAAGTCTCGAAGGCTTCCTGCAACGTGCGGCTGGCGAGCATGGTGAAGCCCAGCAGGCCCAGCGAGGTGAGGTGGTAGCGCCGCCCGGTCGCCAGCCCCAGACCGGGCCGCCCGACGCGCTGCAACAGGTTGCGGATCACCGCCAGCTCCTGCCAGGCCTGGATACGTCCGGCCCGCGCCTGCAGGTCAGCCGATGAGATCGCGCTGCCCACCAGGCAATCGTCCGCGCCCAGACCCTCGTCGCGGGCGCTGTCGAGCAGGTAACGCACTCCGGTGATCTCGCGGGTCTGGCGCCAGTCCATCGCGGGCTCCTGTGGCGGCAAAGTACACCGTGGCGGGAATCATCATTTTTTGGCGGACTTCATCATGGAAGAAAGCGCCAGCGCTGGCCATGCTGGAAATGCCAATAACACTCACAAGAGGCTTCCCCATGTTCGAGTTCTTCTACGCGCTGCCGAGCCAGAACCGCGCGGCCGACTACCGCCACTTCCGCATCGTCCCCGCCACCGGCGCGATCGGCGCGGATGTCAGCGACCTCGACCTCACCACCCTGGGCGAGGAAGGCTACGCCGAGCTGCGCCAGGCGCTGCTGGCGCACAAGGTGCTGTTCATCCGCGGGCAGAACCTCAGCGTGGAGAACCTCGAAGCCGTAACCCTGCGCTTTGGCGAGTTCGGCCGCGAGCCCTATGTGGTCGGCATGGACGATCATCCGCATGTGGTGCGGGTGGTGAAGGAAGCCAACGAGAAGACCCCGGTGGTGTTCGGCGGCGCCTGGCACAGCGACTGGTCCTTCCAGGAGCGCCCGCCGGCGTTCACCCTGCTCTACGGCCACGACATCCCGCCGTTTGGCGGCGACACGCTCTACGCCAACCTGGCGCTGGCCTACGAATGGCTGTCGCCGAAACTGCGCGCGCAGCTGGAAACCCTCGACGCCATCCACAGCCCCGAGCGTGCCTACGGCGCCGAGGCCAAGCACAACGACCTGATGGAAAACATGGCGGTGCGCTATGGCAGCCACGAGGGCGAGGTGCGCTCGCATCCGCTGGTGACCCGGCACCCGGAGACCGGCAAGAAGATCCTCTACATCAACCCGGCCTACACCAGCGGCATCAAGGGCATGCGCCCGGCGGAGTCGCAGCCGCTGCTGGACTACCTGTTCAGCATCGCCACGCAGCCGGCATTCACCTGCCGCATGCGCTGGAGCGCGGGCACCCTGGCGATCTGGGACAACCGCAGCACCTGGCACTACCCGGTGTCGGACTACCACGGCATGCGCCGGGAGATGTATCGCACCACGGTGGTGGGCGAAGTGCCCAGTCGCTGAACACGCAGTGTGATCGTAGGGCGCATAACCTGGAACAGGTTATCCGGCAGATGCGGTGCGGCGGATAACGCTGGCGCGTTACTCGCCCTACGAAGCCACGCCTACAGGGTGCTCAGCCGGCAGCTACAGCTCCGCGCCAAACCGCTGCGCATGCTCGCGCAACATGCCGCGCAGCAATTGCGCGGCGGGAGAAAGGTAGGCGCCCTCGCGCACCGCCAGGCCGATGGTCCGCGTCAGCGTCGTCTCGGCCAGTTCCACCTCGCGCAGTTGGTCCATGCCGTGCCCACCGGCCAGCGCCTCGCGGGCGATGAAGCTGAGCAGGCGGGTGCGGGCGATCAGGTTGGGCAGCATGGGAATCGCGTTGGTCTCGATCTGCACCTGCGGCATGGGCAACTGGTGGGCCTGGAAAGTGGAATCCATCCAGCGCCGCGACGACACGCCGGTGGCCGGCAACACCCAGCGATACCGACACAGGTCGGCCATGGCGACGGGGCCGTCGAAGATCGGATGGTCACGGCTGGCGACCACCACCACCTGATCCTGCAACAGCGGCTCGCTGCTCAGCTGCGGGTCGTCGACGATCCGCGAGCAGATCGCCATGTCCAGCCGCCCGCTGCGCAGCGCCTCGCGCAGCACGTCGTCCTGGCCCAATACCAGGCTCATGGTGACGTCCGGCGCCCGCGCCAACAGGTCCTCGGTCAAGCGTGGCAAAAGGTACTCGGCCATGGTCGCGGCGCAGCCGAGGCGGATATTGCCCACCACGCCACTGGCGAAATCGCGCACCTCGCGGCGGGTTTCCTCGATGTCCTGACGCAACTGCCGGGCGCGTTGCAGCATGAGTTCGCCGGCTGGCGTCAGGCGGATGCGTCGGCCATCGCGCTGGAACAACCGCGCGCCGAGAGACTCTTCCAGGCGCTGGATGCTCTTGGTCAGCGCCGGCTGGCTGCGCCCCAGGCGCTCGGCGGCGCGGCCCAGGTGGCCGAGTTCGGCAATGGTTTCGAAGTACGCGAGATCACGCAGGTCCATGGCGACCAACCGATAAATTTCAGGAATGGATTCATGACTATTAGAAAATAGACTTGATCGATTCCGCTACCGATAATTCCGACGTCTTCCCCGCCCGGAGCCGTCCGTGTCCAGCCGCCCTGCCCTGCCCGTCGCCCGTATCCCCGTCAGTCTGCAATGGCTGGCCCTGGCGCTCGGAGCCGGAGGCGCCGGGCAACTGCTGACCTGGCTCGGCATCCCTGCCGCCTTGTTTCTCGGCCCCATGCTGGTGGCCATCGCCTTCGGCGTCAGCGGTGCGGAAATCCGCCTGCCGCGCCAGGCCTTCCGCCTGAGCCAGGGCTGTATCGGCCTGCTGGTCGCCCACGCCATGAGCTGGTCGGTGCTGCAGGCGATGGTCGCTTCCTGGCCGCTGATGCTCAGCGCCACCTTGCTCACCCTGCTGCTCTCGGCCGTGGTCAGCTACGCCATGGTGCGCTTCGGCGGCATCCCCGGCAGCACCGCCGCCTGGGGCACCGCGCCGGGCGGCGCGGCGGCCATGGTGTCGATGGCCGAAGCCAACGGCGCCGACCCGCGCGTGGTCGCCACCATGCAGTACGTGCGGGTGGTCTGCGTGGTCATGGCCGGTGCCCTGGTGGGTCGCCTGCTGGGCATCGAAGGCGGTGGCTCGGCAGCGCACAGCACGCCGATCGTCGACACCGCCACCCTGCCCGACCTGATCAACTGCCTGCTGCTGATCTTCGTCTGCACCACCGCCGGCGCCAGGCTGCCAGCCGGCCCGCTGCTGGTGCCGCTGGTGGCCGGCGCCGTGCTGCAGCTCACCGGCGTGCTGCACATCACCCTGCCGCACTGGTTGCTGGCCAGCGCCTACGGGGTGATCGGCTGCTACATCGGCCTGCGCTTCGACCGCGAAAGCCTCGCCTACGTCGGCCGCCACCTGCCCGCCATGCTGGTCAGCGCACTGGCCCTGATCGCCAGCTGCGCGCTGTTCGCCTGGGTGCTGGCGGCCATCACCGGGATGGATTTCCTCTCCCTCTACCTCGCCACCAGCCCCGGTGGCCTGGACGCCATGGCGATCATCGCGGTGGACACCCACTCCGACGTCGGCCTGGTGCTGGCGATGCAGACGCTGCGGCTGTTCGTGGTGCTGTTCACCGGGGTGTCCGTCGCACGGACGGTGATCCGCCTGAGCCGCGCCTGACGTCGAACCTGTAGGAGCGCGCCGTGCGCTCGATCGCGGGCGTGGCCCGCTCCTACAAAAGCGCTGCATCTGAGTCTTGTACTGCTGCCCGTCCCGCCTCTAAGGTCGTCGCTCTTTCACCGAGCGAGCACGATATGGACAGCCTTCGCCACCGCCCCACCGCCTTCCACGTCACCCACTGGAGCGACGATCCGTTCAGCCGTGGCGCCTACAGCACCCTGCTGCCCGGTGCGACGCCGGAGCATCGGCGCCGGTTGGGCGAAGTGCTGGGCGGCAAGCTGGTGCTGGCCGGCGAGGCCTGCAATCCCGTCGCGCCGGCCATGACCCATGGCGCCTGGAACGACGGCCTGCGCGCGGCCGAAGTGGCCATCGAAAGCGGCGCCCGCCGGGTACTGGTGATCGGCGCTGGCTTCGCCGGCATTGCCGCCGCACGACGACTGCGCGAAGCCGGGATCGACTGCGTGGTGCTGGAAGCCCGCGAGCGCATCGGCGGCCGCGTCCACAGCATTTCCCTCGGGCCGGTACGGGTAGACGAAGGCGCCGCCTGGCTGCAGCACTTCGACGACAACCCGCTGGCCGCCCACGCCCAGCATCTCGGCCTGCCGTTGCGGGACACCGATTTCGGGCAGCCTCTGGCGGCGGCGGCGGATGGCCCGGTGCCCGACATCGATGCGGCCTGGGAAGCCCTGCGCGCCGGGATCGACCGCAGCCTGCCACTGGCGGAAGGTGTCGCGCGCTACCTCGAAGAACGCGACGAGCCGACCCGCCGCGCCACTCGTTTCGCCCTGGACGCCAACCTGATCCTGGAGGCCTGCCTGCCGCTCGAATCACTGGCGGTCGATGCCCTCGACGAAGAAGGCGTCGGCGCCGGCGACCGCTTCCTGCCGCAGGGTTATTCACAGCTGGCCGCGCATCTCGCCGAAGGGCTGGATATCCGCCTGAACCAGCCGGTGACCGTCATCGACTGGTCCGGCGAGCAGGTGCGGGTGGGTGCTGAAAGCGCCGATTTCTGCGTCTGCTCCGTCCCTGTCGGTGTATTGCGCGATATCCGCTTCACCCCGCCCCTGCCGGCGGCCCAGCAGGACGCACTGGCGCACCTGGGCATGGGGCAACTGGAAAAGGTCGTGCTGCAGTTCGACGAGCGCTGGTGGCCGGTGTCGCCCTCGGGTTACCTGCGCTGGTACGCCACGCCAGCCAGCTTCGGCGAGTGGCTGGATCTCACCGAAGCCGTGGGCACGCCGACCGTTGCCGGGCTGATCGCGGCGGATGCGCTGGAGCGGGTGTTTGCCGGGCGCACGGACCAGGAGATTGCGCTCGCGGCCTGCGACGCCCTTCAGTCGTGGGCAGATGCAGTGCGGAGCGCGCAGTTGTAAGAGCGCGCCATGCGCGCGATCGCGGGCATGGCCTGCTCCTACAGATTGGCGCTGAACTGTGCCGCAAAAACGTAGGATGGGTAGAGCCCAGGCGATACCCATGCTGACGGTGCCGGGAGTGATGGGTATCGCTTCGCTCCACGCCATCCTACGCATACGTCCATGGCAGGTACGGAGCCTGTCCGCGAATCCGCTACAACCCCTCCAGCGTCAGATCGACCAGTCGCTCGACATAGGCCACTTCCAGCTCCTCGCCGGAGAACAGGATGCGATACACCAGCGGCGCCATCAGCCGGTCGACGATGCGGTCCAGCTCCGGCAGCTTTTCACCACGCTCCCTGGCGCGCAGCAGGATGATGTCGAACTGGCCGCAGGCGATCGCCATGCAGCGTCCCGAAGAACCGCCACCGGCTGCCAGCAGGTCGAGCACCACGGCGCGGCCGGGCACCGAGGCGGTTTCCTCCATGTACTGCTCGCCCCAGGCCAGCAGGTCGCCGCGCAGGCTGCCGGTGTCCGCCGGCTCGGCGTCGGGGCGGATGCGCTGCAGGGCGACGTCGCCGAGCAGTTCGCTCAGGTCACCCCAGCGCCGGTAGATGGTCGACGGCGTGACGCCGGAGCGCGCAGCGATCATCGGCACGGTCAGTTCCGAGCGGTCGCGCTCTTCCAGCAGCTCCGTCACGGCCTTGTGCACCGAGGCCTGCACCCGCGCACTGCGGCCGCCCGGTCGAACACCCTGATTGATTGCCATAAGCACCTTAAAGCAAAGAATTTGCTTTTATCCGAAAACGGGTCCAGCATCTCGCAAAAGCAAAATCTTAGCCTTTGCGAGCTGAATCATGGCACACACTCAATCGAAAAGCGCGTCCGGCTTCTCACCCCGGCCTTCGGCCTGGCTGCTGACCGCCATCCTCATGGCCTTCCTCGCCGCCGCTGCCGCCCCCACGCCGCTGTATGCGCTGTACCGCGAGTCCTGGCAGTTCTCCCCGGCGCTGCTGACCCTGGTGTTCAGCATCTACGCCGGCGGCCTGATGCTGGCGCTGCTGGTGTTCGGCTCGCTGTCCGACCACCTCGGCCGGCGCCCGGTGATTCGCGCCGCGCTGATCCTCGAATTGCTGGCGATGGCGGTATTCCTCTACGCCAACTCGGTGGAGCTGCTGATCGTTGCGCGCCTGCTACAGGGCTTCGCCACCGGCATCGCCACCAGTGTGCTGGGCGCGGCGATGCTGGATATCGACCGCGAGCGCGGCCCGCTGATCAACAGCGTGGCGCCCATGCTCGGCATGGCCATGGGCGCGCTGGGCAGCAGCACGCTGGTGCAGTTCGGCTCCGATCCGCTGCATGAGGTGTATGTGTGGCTGCTGGCGGTGTTCGCCCTGGGCATAGTGCTGCTGCGCTGGCTACCGGAAAGCATCAGCCGGCAACCGGGCGCGCTGGCCTCGCTGAAGCCGCGCATCCGTATTCCGCCGCAGGCGCGCCGCGCGTTCTGGAGCGTGGCGCCGCTTAACGCCAGCCTCTGGGCGCTGGGCGGCTTCTACCTGTCGCTGGGGCCGACGCTGGCGCGGCAGGTGACTGGTCTGCAGGTGCCGATGATCGGTGGCGGGCTGGTGTCGCTGCTGTGCCTGTGCGGTGCGCTGGCGATCTTCGCCCTGCGCAATCAGCCGGCAGCGGTGATCCTGCGCCGTGGCGGCCTGGCGCTGATCATCGGCCTGCTGATCACCCTGCTCGGCGTGGACAGCGGCAACCTCTGGCTGTTCTTCCTCGGCACCGCAGTGGCCGGGCTCGGCTTCGGCGGCGCCTTCCTCGGCGCGCTGCGCTCGGTGGTGCCGCTGGCCCACGCCCATGAACGCGGGGCGCTGATGGCGAGCTTCTATGTGCTCAGCTACCTGGCCTTCAGCGTGCCGGCGATCCTCGCCGGGCTGGCGATCCAGCGTTACGGCCTGATCGCCACCACCAACGGCTATGCCAGCCTGCAGATTCTCGCGGCCTCGCTGGTCCTGCTGCTGTCCTTGCGCGCACCCTCCGCACAGAAGGCGCAGGCCTGACTCAGGCCGTTCGCAGGAAGTCGTAGAGCCCGCGCACCGCCGGGTGCTCCAGCGCCTGGGCAGAGTGGCAGAGGCCGATGCGGCGGATCGGCAACGGCAGGTTCAGTGAGCCACTGCGCACCGCCGGCGCGCCGCTCAGCAGCGATGCCGGCAGGATCGCCGCGCCCACCCCCGCACTGACCAGCCGCAGCGCCAGGTTCAGGGTGCTGGCCTGCGCGACCACCGGCGCGCCGCCGTAAGCCGTCATCAGTCGCTGATGGGAAGGATGCGTCGGGCAGGTGATCCAGCCACTGCTCTGCGCATCCTCCACACCCGGCGGCAACGCCAGCACGTACGGGTCTTCCCAGACCGGCACGAAGAGTTCGTCCTCGCAGCAGAATTCCTCCACCGCCAGCCGCGCATCGCCCACGCAACCCTCCTCCAGGTGCAGCAGCAAATTGGGCACGGCCTGCTGTGCGAGGCCGACGAAACGTTCGACCTGCTCGGCGCTGACATCGCCTTCCACGCCCAGGTGCAACGGCTGATGTGCCGAGGCCTGACGGAACATGTTGCGCAGGCCGTCGGCTTCGGCCAGCAAGGCGCGGGCGCGGGGATACAGCGCACGCGCCGCTTCGCTGACCTCCACCCCGCGCGCCTGGCGCAGGAACAGCTCGGTGCCCAGCGCCTCCTCAAGCAGGCGGATGGTTACCGACAACGTCGGCTGGCTGACGAACAGGCGCTGGGCGGCGGCGGTGATGTTGCGTTCTTCGAAGACCGCGACAAAGGCGGCCAACTGTCGGATATCCATAGGTAAACCCGATACCAGGCACAGAAATAAGCCATTTTTCAGGCGGAATACCGCTCAATATACTTCACTGCATCGTTCAGTCATCCAGATTTCCGATAGCAGGAGAATCCCCATGAGCAAGCCCCTGATCATCGTCACCGGCGCCAGTTCCGGTATCGGCGAAGCCACCGCCCGCCTCTTCTCCCAGCAGGGCCACCCGCTGCTGCTGCTCGCCCGCCGCATCGAGCGCCTGGAGGCGCTGCAACTGCCCAACACGCTGTGCCGCGCCGTGGACGTAACCGACCGCGAGGCACTGCTGGCTGCTGTGGCGGAAGCCGAGAAACGCTTCGGCCCGGCCGACGCGCTGGTGAACAACGCCGGCGTGATGCTGCTGGGCAACATGGTCGAGCAGGACCCGGCCGAGTGGGAGCGCATGCTCGACGTCAACGTGAAGGGCCTGCTCAACGGCGTGCACGCCGTGCTCAAGGGCATGGTGGAGCGCAACCGCGGCACGCTGATCAACGTCAGCTCGGTGGCCGGTCGCAAGACTTTCCCCAACCACGTCGCCTACGTCGGCACCAAGTTCGCGGTACACGCGATCTCCGAGAACCTGCGCGAGGAAGTCGCGGCGCACAATGTCCGCGTCGTCACCATCGCCCCCGGCGCGGTGGAGACCGAGCTGCTCAGCCACACCACCGACGAGGCGATCAAGAGCGGCTACCAGGGCTGGAAGCGCGAGATGGGCGGCAAGGTGCTCAGCGCCGAGGACGTGGCCAACGCCATTCGCTATGCCTATGAACAGCCGCAGGGCGTGTGCATCCGCGAGATCGTGCTGGCGGCGACTCGGCAGCAGGCGTAACGGACGGGAAGTTCGGGGTGTTTGTGGGAGCTCTCGCACGAGCTCCCAGGAAAAACGCCACCGCAGGATGGGTGGAGCCTAGGCGATACCCATGCTGCCAATACGACAGGAATCGATGGGTATCGCTTCGCTCCACGCCATCCTACGCAGAGCATTGAAGCGGCTCACCCCGCCTGCCGCGCCGCCCAGCGGCGGTACTGCTTGGCCCGGCGCAGCGTGCGCCATTGCTCCATCACCAGCGTGCGCCACGGCGAGGCCTGCGGATTGGGCGCGCGGCGGGCGCCGATGCGGTGCAGCTGCAGCTTGACCAGCGCCATGTAGGCCAGCGCCGCCAGCGGCTTGGAACGCCAGCGGATCGCCGGCAGCTCCGGCTGGGTCTGGCTGCCGCGCTGCCAGTGCAGCACCAGCTGCGGTTCCAGCGCCAGGGCGGTGCCGATGCCGACCATCTCCAGCCCGCTGTCCAGTACCTGTTCCGCCACCGGCAGGCGACGGATGCCGCCAGTCACCATCAGCGGCATGCGCGCCGCTTCGCGCATCTCGCGTGCGAATTCGAGGAAGTAGGCCTCACGCGCCAGGGTACGGCCGTCGCGGGCATCGCCCTGCATGGCCGGCGCCTCGTAGCTGCCGCCGGACAGTTCGACCAGATCGACCTGCTCGTCGTTCAGCCACTCGATCACCTGCCGCGCGTCGCTGGCGTCGAAGCCGCCGCGCTGGAAGTCGGCGGAGTTGATCTTCACCCCCACGCAGAACGCCGGCGACACCTCGGCGCGCACCGCGCGGACAACTTCCAGCAACAGCCGTGCGCGGTTTTCCAGCGAGCCACCCCAGCGGTCCTGGCGCTTGTTGGCCAGCGGCGAGAGGAACTGGCTGAGCAGGTAGCCGTGGGCCGCGTGGATCTGCACGCCGGTGAAGCCGGCCTGCTCGGCAAGCTGGGCGGCGCGGACGAAGCGCTGGATCACCTCGGCGATATCGCCTTCGGTCATCTCGCGGGCGACGGCGAACAGCTTGGAGAACTTGCCCATCTCCAGCGGCACCACCGACGGCGCGATGGCGCCCTGGCCGAGGTTGGTCTGCACCTGGCGGCCGGGATGGTTGAGCTGCAGCCAGAACTGCGCACCGCGGGAGCGGCCGATGCGCGCCCATTCGCGGAAGCGTTCGAGATACCGGTCGTTTTCCAGCACCACGCCGCCGGGGCCGGTCATGGCGCGGCCGTCGATCATCACGTTGCCGCTGAGGATCAGGCCGACGCCGCCGTCCGCCCAGGCCTGGTACAGGCGCAGCAGCGCGGCCGAGGGCGCCTGGTCGGCGTCGGCCATGTTTTCTTCCATGGCGGCCTTGGCGATGCGGTTGGGGACTTCGCCGCCGTTGGGCAGGCGCAGGGGCTGGAAGGGCGACATGGCGGGGCTCCGTGATTGTTCGGGTGGTTGTGGCTGCAGCGAGGTTAAGTTTAAAGTTCACTTCAAGGTCAAGCCCCTTTCGGAGCCCAGCATGAAAATCGGTGAACTGGCCAACCTCAGCGGCCTCGCCCCCTCGCGCATCCGCTTCTACGAAGCCAGCGGGCTGATCGCCCCGGCGCGCCGCCTGGCCAATGGTTATCGCGCTTACCCGCCCGAAACTCTCGACCTGCTGGAAATCATCCGCAGTGCCCAGCAGACCGGCTTCAGCCTGGAGGAGATCCGCAGCCTGCTGCCGCACTCCAACCCCATCGAGAACGGTCACGGTGAACTGGTCGCCGGCCTGCGCCGCAAGGTTGCGGAGATCGAGGTGATGGAGCAGCAGTTGCGGCAGAACCGCGAGCGGCTGCTGGCGGTGATCGACGGCATCGAGAACAAGCCCGAAGGCATGGGCTGCCAGGCCAATGCCGAGCGCATGCTGGCCGAGATGCGCGAGCGCAAGGCCAAACCTGTAGGAGCGGGCCACGCCCGCAACGAGCGGACAAAGTCCGCTGCTTCAACGAAGCGCCCTGCCCCGACGGAATCCTGAATCCGCGCTCCGGCCGCTGGCCGGTCCGTTACGCGGTCGCGGGCATGGCCCGCTCCTACACCGGTAATCCCAACCTACGCAGGATCGTAGGGCGCATAACCTGCAGTAGGTTATCCGCCGCCCGCCTTTGGAACGGCGGATAACGCTGGCGCGTTATGCGCCCTACAGTTGCGCCCCCTTCCCCAGCGCTATTTCCAGCCTTCCAGGCGCAAGGTCGCCCGCACCAGCCTCTGTTCCTCCTGCTCGATCTCCCGCAGGTTGTCGCGCACGCTGTGGATATGTTCGCGGGCGGCGCGCTGGGCCTGTTCCGGCTGGCGTTCGTTGATGGCGCGGTGCAGCCGCGCATGCTGGCGATCGATCTGGCGCTTCTGCGGCGGCCGGTTGTAGAGGTTGTTCACCGAGGCGAACACGGTGCTGAGCATCAGCTCGTTGAGCGACTGCAGCGTGTGCACCAGCACCGGGTTGTGCGAGGCCTCGCTGATCGCCTGGTGGAAGGCGTGATCGCGCCGCGCATGCTCGCGCGGGTCCAGCGGCTGCGGTTCGTCGTAGGCGGCGTGCATCTCCTCGAAGCGCCGGTCGATCAGCACCAGGTCGGCCTCGGTGGCGCGCAACGCGGCCAGTCGCGCGGACTCCCCTTCCAGCAGCGCGCGAACTTCCAGCAGGTCGTAGAGCGTGCGCGGTTGCGAGCGGAACAGGTGCAGCAGCGGCGACACGTCCTCGGCACCGGTCAGGTCGGCAACGAACGAACCGCGCCCCTGTTCGGTATCGACGATGCCGCGTCCGCGCAGTGCGCGCAGCCCCTCACGCAACGCCGAGCGCGAGCAGCCGAGCTTCTCCACCAGGCGCCGCTCCGAAGGCAGCGCCTGGCCTACCTTGAGCACACCATCGACGATCAGCCGCTCGATCTTCTCGGCCACCTGGTCGGCGACACGCTGCTTGCCCTGTGCATAAGTCGTCATTGCGGTTCTCCCGAACTGGTAGGACCAGCTGAAACTGGCCTGCATGGCTGCGAAGAACCCTAGCTGTCAGGACAGGGCCTTTCCAGTGGACGCCCGTGCAAGAACTGGTAGGACCAGTATCAATGCAGGTGGACGCCGCCTGACCGGCGGTCGCATTTTCAGCGTGCCGTGGCTCCACGCGACCGCCTGGCGGGCGCGAACAAAAAAACAAAATCAGAGCACCGTCAGCCTATGAACATCCTCTACGACGAGCGCGTCGATGGCGCGCTGCCTGCCGTCGACAAGTCCGCCCTGCTGGCCGAGCTGCGCGCGGCCCTGCCCGATCTCGAAGTGCTGCACCGCGCCGAAGACCACAAGCCCTACGAATGCGACGGCCTCTCCGCCTACCGCACTGTGCCCATGCTGGTGGCGCTGCCCGAGCGCATCGAGCAGGTGCAGGCGCTGCTGAAACTCTGCCATGCGCGCAAGGTGCCGGTGGTGGCACGCGGCGCGGGCACCGGGCTGTCCGGCGGCGCGTTGCCGCTGGAGAAAGGCATCCTGCTGGTGATGGCGCGCTTCAATCGCATTCTCGAAGTGAATCCACAGGGGCGCTTCGCCCGCGTACAGCCCGGCGTGCGCAACCTGGCGATCTCCCAGGCCGCCGCGCCGCACGGGCTGTATTACGCGCCGGACCCGTCCTCGCAGATCGCCTGCTCCATCGGCGGCAATGTCGCCGAGAACGCCGGCGGCGTGCATTGCCTCAAGTACGGCCTCACCGTGCACAACCTGCTCAAGGTGGACATCCTCACCGTCGAGGGCGAGCAGCTGACGCTGGGCAGCGACGCCCTGGACAGCCCCGGCCTCGACCTGCTGGCGCTGTTCACCGGTTCCGAGGGCATGCTCGGCATCGTCACCGAAGTCACCGTCAAGCTGCTGCCCCGCCCGCAGGTGGCGCGGGTGCTGCTGGCCAGTTTCGATTCGGTGGAAAAGGCCGGCCGCGCGGTGGCCGACATCATCGCCGCCGGCATCATTCCCGGCGGGCTGGAGATGATGGACAACCTGTCGATCCGCGCCGCCGAGGACTTCATCCACGCCGGCTACCCGGTGGACGCGGCGGCCATCCTGCTGTGCGAGCTGGACGGCGTGGAAGCCGACGTGCAGGACGACTGCGAGCGCGTCGACGGCGTGCTGCGGGCAGCCGGCGCCACCGACGTGCGCCTGGCCTGCGACGAGGCCGAGCGCGTGCGCTTCTGGGCCGGGCGCAAGAATGCCTTCCCGGCGGTGGGGCGCATCTCGCCGGACTACTACTGCATGGACGGCACCATCCCGCGTCGCGAGCTGCCGCGCGTGCTGCATGGCATCGCCGAGCTGTCGCAGGAATTCGGCCTGCGCGTGGCCAACGTGTTCCATGCCGGCGACGGCAACATGCACCCGCTGATCCTCTTCGACGCCAATGTGCCCGGCGAGCTCGAGCGCGCCGAGGCGATCGGCGGGAAAATCCTCGAACTCTGCGTGGCGGTGGGCGGCAGCATCACCGGCGAGCACGGCGTGGGGCGCGAGAAGATCAACCAGATGTGCGCGCAGTTCAACAGCGACGAGCTGACCCTGTTCCACGCGGTGAAGGCGGCGTTCGACCCGGACCGCCTGCTCAACCCCGGCAAGAACATCCCCACCCTGCACCGCTGCGCCGAGTTCGGTGCAATGCACGTGCACCACGGCCAACTGCCCTTCCCCGACCTGGAGCGCTTCTGATGCCCGATGCCAGCAGCGAACTGCTCGAGCAGGTGAACCAGGCGCTCGCCGCGCGCACGCCGTTGCGCATTCGCGGCGGCGACAGCAAGGCCTTCCTCGGCCGCCCGGTGAACGGCGTGGAACTGGACACTCGTCCGCACAGCGGCATCGTCAGCTACGACCCGACCGAACTGGTGCTGACCGCCCGCGCCGGCACGCCACTGGCGGAGATCGAAGCGGCGCTGGAGGCGGCCGGGCAGATGCTGCCGTGCGAGCCACCCGATCATTCGGGCGCGACCTTCGGCGGCATGGTCGCTGCCGGGCTTTCCGGCCCGCGCCGGCCCTGGTCCGGTTCGGTGCGCGACTACGTGCTGGGCACGCGGCTGATCACCGGCCACGGCAAGCTGCTGCGCTTCGGCGGCGAGGTGATGAAGAACGTCGCCGGCTACGACCTGTCGCGCCTGCTGGCGGGCAGTTTCGGCTGTCTGGGGGTGATCACCGAAGTCTCGATGAAAGTGCTGCCCAAGCCGCGGATGTGCGCCAGCCTGCGCTTGGAAATGGGCGTCCACCAGGCGCTGGGTGAGCTCGCCGAATGGGGCGCGCAACCGATCCCGATCACTGCCGCCTGCTACGACGGCACCGCGCTGCACCTGCGCCTTGAAGGCGGCGAAGGCTCGGTGTGCTCCGCGCGCCTGCGCCTGGGCGGCGAGGAGATCGACAGCGGCTACTGGCAGGACCTGCGCGAACAACGCCTGGGGTTCTTCGCCGGCCCCGGCACGCTCTGGCGGCTGTCGCTGCCCAACGCGACACCGGCGCTGTCCCTGCCGGGCGAACAGCTGATCGACTGGGGCGGCGCGCAGCGCTGGCTGAAGTCCGAGGCAGACGCCGAGCTGATCCGCCACAGCGTCGCCGAAGTCGGCGGCCATGCCCTGCGCTACACACCGGGTGACGATGGCTTCCACCCGCTGCCCGCCGCGCTGCTGCGCTACCACCGCAGCCTCAAGCAGCAGCTCGACCCGCAAGGCCTCTTCAACCCCGGCCGGATGTACAGGGAGCTCTGATGCAAACCAACCTGAGCGAACAGGCCAGGCATCTGCCGCGCGCCGAGGAAGCCGAGCGCATCCTGCGCTCCTGCGTGCACTGCGGCTTCTGCACGGCTACCTGCCCGACCTACCAGTTGCTGGGCGACGAACTGGACGGCCCGCGCGGACGCATCTACCTGATCAAGCAGGTGCTCGAAGGTGCCGCGCCCAGCGCCAGCACCCGCGAGCACCTGGACCGCTGCCTGAGCTGCCGCAACTGCGAAACCACCTGTCCTTCCGGCGTGGACTACCACAACCTGCTGGACATCGGCCGCGCGGTGGTCGAGCAGCAGGTGCCGCGCACCTTCGGCGAGCGCCTGATGCGCCAGGGCCTGCGTGCCGTGGTGCCGAATGCCGCGCTGTTCGGCGCGCTGGCCAGGGCCGGACGCACCTTCCACCCGCTGCTGCCGGAAGGCCTGCAAAGCAAGCTGCCGCGCCATCCGCATCCCCCCGTGGAGCGCCCGAAACCGCGCCACACGCGGCGCATGCTGATGCTCGAAGGCTGCGTCCAACCGGCGCTGTCACCCAACACCAATGCCGCTGCCGCGCGGGTGCTGGATCGCCTCGGCATCAGCGTGATCCCGGCGGCGGATGCCGGTTGCTGCGGTGCCGTGGACTATCACCTGAATGCCCAGGAACAGGGACTGGATCGGGCGCGGAGGAACATCGACGCCTGGTGGCCGTCGATCCAGGCAGGCGCCGAAGCCATCGTGCAGACGGCCAGCGGCTGCGGCGCCTTCGTCCGCGACTACGGCCATCTGCTGGAGCGCGATGCGCAGTATGCGGACAAGGCCCGGCGGCTCAGCGAACTGACCCGCGACCTGTCCGAGGTTTTGCGCGATGAACCGCTGGAAGCACTGCATCTGCACGGCGACCGTCGCCTGGCCTTCCACTGCCCCTGCACGCTGCAGCACGCGCTGAAGCTCGGCGGCGCGGTGGAAGGCGTGCTCACGCGCCTGGGCTTCAGCCTCACCAGCGTGCCGGACAGCCACCTGTGCTGTGGCTCGGCCGGCACCTATTCGCTGACCCAGCCGGAGCTGTCCCGGCGCCTGCGCGACAACCGCCTGAAGGCGCTGGAGAGCGGCGGCCCGGAAGTCATAGTCACCGCCAACATCGGCTGCCAGACGCACCTGGGCGGCGCAGGTCGCACGCCGGTGCGGCACTGGATCGAACTGGTGGAAGAGGCGCTCGCCGATGCGCCATTGGAATCCCTTCAAGGCGAGGTGCAAGCATGCTCAGCAAAGCCGTTCTGACCCAGCAGGAAGTCGGCCGCATCCTCGCCGCCGCGCGCGCCGAAGCGCAGCGCAACCACTGGGCGGTGTCCATCGTGGTGGTCGATGACGGCGGCCACCCGCTGGCGCTGGAGCGCCTCGACGGCTGTGCCCCGGCCAGCGCCTACATCGCCACCGAGAAGGCCCGCAGCGCGGCACTGGGCCGGCGCGAAACCAAGGGCTACGAGGACATGGTCAACAGCGGCCGAACCGCCTTCGTCACCGCGCCGCTGATCACTTCGCTCGAAGGCGGCGTACCGGTCGTGCTGGACGGCCAGGTGATCGGCGCGGTGGGCGTTTCCGGGGTCAAGGCCGGCGAGGACGCACAGGTCGCCAGCGCCGGAGTGGCCGCGCTTTGAAAGCGCTCACACGGCCCTGGCGACAGACAGCCACCGGCCGAGTTGTGGTCGCCGCCGGCCTCAAGCGAACCGGCGGCGACACCCCGAAAAGCTTGCCCGAACCCGCTTTCAGAAGCCCCGCTGCGCGCCGCGTTGCGGGGCTTTTTCAATGCCTGCCGGCCCGCGCGCCGCCCGGGCAGGCGCCACCTGAAAGAGTTATCCACCGCTGACGCTTTGCCTCCGACAACAACAAGGGACAATCCCCATGCAAACCTGGCAGCAGCTCTATACCCCGCTCGGCAGCCTCGGCCTCTCGGCCCTGGCGGCCCTCGTGCCGATCATTTTCTTCTTCCTCGCCCTGGCGGTGTTCCGCCTCAAGGGCCACGTCGCCGGCGCCATCACCCTGGTGCTGTCGCTGCTGATCGCCATCACCGTCTACCAGATGCCGGTGGACAAGGCGCTGGCCTCGGCGGTCTACGGTTTCTTCTACGGACTCTGGCCGATCGCCTGGATCATCGTGGCGGCGGTGTTCCTCTACAAGCTGACGGTGAAGAGCGGGCAGTTCGAGATCATCCGCAGCTCGGTGCTGTCGATCACGGTCGACCAGCGCCTGCAGGTGGTGCTGATCGGCTTCTCCTTCGGCGCCTTCCTCGAGGGCGCGGCGGGCTTCGGTGCGCCGGTGGCGATCACCGCGGCGCTGCTGGTCGGCCTGGGCTTCAACCCGCTGTATGCGGCCGGCCTGTGCCTGATCGCCAACACGGCGCCGGTGGCCTTCGGCGCGCTGGGCATCCCGATCATCGTCGCCGGGCAGGTGTCGGGCGTGGATGCCTTCAAGATCGGCGCCATGGCCGGTCGGCAACTGCCGATCCTGTCGGTGATCGTGCCCTTCTGGCTGGTGGCGATGATGGACGGCTGGCGCGGCATCCGCGAGACCTGGCCGGCGCTGCTGGTGGCCGGCGGCACCTTCGCCATCAGCCAGTTCCTCACCTCCAACTTCATCGGCCCGGAGCTGCCGGACATCACCTCGGCGCTGCTGAGCATGGTCTGCCTGACCCTGTTCCTGCGCGTGTGGCAGCCGGCGAACGTGCGTGAGACGGAGTTCTCCAGCATCAATGCCGACGGCACGGCGACGCTGGGCGCAGTCGGTGGCGGCAGCGGTCTGCAGCGCCGGGAATCGCAGTACAGCTTCGGGCAGATCTTCAAGGCCTGGTCGCCGTTCCTGATCCTCACCGTGCTGGTGACCATCTGGACCATGAAGCCCTTCAAGGCGATGTTCCTGCCTGGCGGCGCGCTGGAGAACTGGGTGGCGGTGATCGCCGTGCCCTACCTCGATCAGTTGGTGCTCAAGGCCGCGCCCATTGTCGCCAATCCGACGCCGATGCCGGCGATCTACAAGTTCGACCTGGTGTCGGCCAGCGGCACGGCGATCTTCCTCGCCGCGCTGATATCCATGGCGATCCTGCGCATCGGCGTGAAGAGCGGCGCGGCGACCTTCGGCGAGACGCTGAAGGAGCTGAAGTGGCCGGTGCTGACCATCGGCATGGTGCTGGCCTTCGCCTTCGTCACCAACTACTCGGGGATGTCCACGACCCTGGCGCTGGTGCTGGCGGGCACCGGTGCGGCCTTCCCGTTCTTCTCGCCTTTCCTCGGCTGGCTGGGCGTGTTCCTGACCGGCTCGGACACTTCGTCCAACGCCCTGTTCGGCTCACTGCAGGCCACCACCGCACACCAGCTCGGGGTCAGCGACACGCTGCTGGTTGCGGCCAACACCACCGGCGGGGTGACCGGCAAGATGATCTCGCCGCAGTCCATCGCCGTAGCCTGCGCGGCCACCGGGATGGTCGGGCGCGAGTCGGACCTGTTCCGCTTCACGGTCAAGCACAGCCTGATCTTCGCCGCGTTCATCGGCCTGATCACCCTGGCGCAGGCCTATGTGTTCACGGGGATGCTGGTGCACTGATTCACCGAAGGAGCTTTACGTAGGGTGCATAACGCGCCAGCGTTATCCGCCGTGTGCAAGACGGCGGATAACCTGCGCCAGGTTATCCGCCCTGCAGGACTAAAGTCTCCTGTAGGAGCAAATGCCCCTCACCCTAACCCTCTCCCGCAAGCGGGAGAGGGGACTGTTCGGCGCAGGATGAAATCACGCTGTCAGCCGGCACAATCGGCCCCCTCTCCCTTCAGGGAGAGGGCTGGGGAGAGGGAAGCGCCCCAACGCCGATGTTCAGCCAAACCAACAACTCAGAAATCCACCTTCCCCCGCCCCGCCTTGATCGCCCCGCGCTTGCTCTTGCCTTCCAGCCGGCGCGTCTTCGAGCCCAGCGTCGGCTTGGTCGGGCGGCGCTTCTTCTCCACTTTCGCCACGCTGCGGATCAGCTCCGCCAGGCGGTTCAGCGCATCTTCGCGGTTCTGCTCCTGGGTGCGGTACTGCTGCGCCTTGATCACCACCACGCCGTCGCTGGTGATGCGCTGGTCGCTCAGGGCCAGCAGGCGTTCCTTGTAGAACTCAGGCAGGGATGAGGCGCGCACATCGAAGCGCAGGTGCACGGCGCTGGACACCTTGTTGACGTTCTGCCCGCCAGCGCCCTGGGCGCGGATGGCGTTCAGCTCGATCTCGGCATCGGGGATCTGCACGGTGTTGGAAATTTGCAGCATGGCTATCGGAAGAGTCGGAAAGTCAGCAGCATAACGGCTGGCGACCAGTCTGTCGCCAAGCCGCAGTACAGCGCCGCGCAAGGCCCATTCCTGACTTCTGCGTCAATTTTTGTATACGTATTTGTGTACAAGTTTTTCTTGCAATGTCATCAATTCACCATTAGAACCCAGCCTGTCACCGACCGCAGTTCACCCTGCGGGACGCCGGCCCCGAAGCCACAAAAAATAAGAACAACACAGAGGTGCAGCATGGTTTCTTCCGCGATGACGGCCCTTGGCGCCGCCCGCCCCCAACTGCGTTCCAGCCGCCGCCTGAGCACCGGCCGCCGGTTCGCCCTCGGTACCGCGCTGGTGCTCGCCCCGCTGGGCATGGCGCAGGCCGATGACGATGATCGCTTCTTCGAGTGGACCAGCAACACGCTGGGCTTCCGCTACGGCAAGGGCTTCACCAACCCGAACAACCCGCACGACATCAGCAAGCGCATCTTCAGCTTCAGCCACGCCGACGGTTACCGCTACGGCAGCAACTTCTTCCACCTCGACGTGCTGCAGTCCGACAGCGATGACCCGCGCAAGGGCACCGACAGCGGCAGCAGCGAGGTCTACGGCGTGTTCCGCAGCCAGCTGTATGCCTCGCGGGTGTTCGACCTGCCGCAGGGCAAGGGTCTGGTGAAGGACCACGCCTTCACCTTCGGCTTCGACGCCAGCCGCAACAACAACCTCGGCTCGGCGAAAAAGCGCGCACTGGTGTTCGGCCCCACCATCAAGTTCAACGGGCCCGGTGTGCTGGACCTCTCGCTGTTCTACTACCGCGAGAAGAACCACTCCGGCATCCCCAACGTGAAGCACCCGGACCACACCTTCGACACCACCTACATGGTCAACCTGACCTGGCTGCGGCCGTTCCAGCTGGGTGACCACGGGGCAAAGTTCCAGGGCTTCCTGAACTACACCGGGGAAAAGGGCGAGGACTACAACGACAACGACACCGCACCGGAAACGCTGGTGCGCACCTCGCTGATGTTCGCCACCCTGCCCGGCACCAAGCGTCAGCCGAACCTGTGGCTGGGCGTGGGCTACGAGTACTGGCACAACAAGTTCGGCGTGGACGGCGGACGCGGCACCCGCACCTCGACGCCGACGGTGAACGTCGAATTCACCTTCTGACAGGGTGCGAATTGTAGGAGCGCGCCATGCGCGCGATCGCGCGCATGGCCCGCTCCTACCGGATAGATCTGTGCTCGGATCGGCCCTCACCCTAACCCTCTCCCAGAGGGAGAGGGGACCGTTCGGTGCCGGATGCAACCACAGCGTCAGCCGGCACGATTTGCTCCCTCTCCCTGAGGGAGAGGGCTGGGGTGAGGGGGAAAGCACAAACACGGAACTACCAGGGAAAGACAGTTGCTCCTACAGGTTTAATCCGCGCCTCGGCCTATGTTCAGTCGTAGGGCGCATAACCTGGAACAGGTTATCCGCCGTTGCCCATGCGGCGGATAACGCTGGCGCGTTATTCGCCCTACAAAAGCTCATCCGCCCATGGCGCGCTGACATGAAAAAGCCCGGCATCTGCCGGGCTTTTCCGTTCGGGCGCCACAAGAGGAATCAGCTCTCCTTGCAGGCTACGCCGTCGGCGGGCTCGCCGCCTTTCCAGTCCTTGTACAGGGTGGCGTCTTCACCCTTGGTCCACCAGATGTACTGGCCGGCGGCGTACTTGGCGCCGGAGGCGGAGATGACGTTGGCGAAGACCAGGCTGGAGGCGTCGGTCACCGGCACCACGGCCAGGCTGTTGTCGCCCTTGTTCAGGTACTGCACGCTGATCTTGCGGCCGTCCTCGCACTTGTACGAAACGCTGCGCGAATCCAGCTTGGCGTCGCCGGGCAGGACCAGCGCGTCGACCTGGGGTGCTTTCTTCTCTTCACCGCCGCAGGCGACGAGGAGGACCGGCACGGCGGCCGCGAGCAGCCAAAGTGCTTTTTTCATGAGTATCCCTCTGACGAAAAATGGCCCGGACACTCTAGGAAAGGTCGGGCCGCACGGTCAATCGCGGGCGGCCCGACTCAAAGTCGGGCAGTGGCGCTGTGATCTCGACTGGCAACTTCACTGGGCGTCGGGCTGCACCTCCGGGGCGGCCTGCTGGAAGGCTTCGAGGGATTCGCAGCGCGCGGCGATGGCGAGCAGGCGCGGGCAACCGGAGAGGTCGCAGTCGAAGCGGCGGGCGTTGTACAACTGGGGAATCAGGCAGGCCTCGAAGTAGCCGGGGCGCTCGCCCAGGGACAGCGGGCCGGTCCAGTGGGCGACGCCCTTTTCCACCGCGTGCAGGCCGGTCTCGATCCAGTGGCGAATCCAGGCGCTTTTCGCCTCGTCCGCCACACCCAGCGGGCCGCTGAGGTACTGCAGCACCCGCAGGTTGTTCAGCGGATGGATGTCGCAGGCGATGTGCAGGGACAGCGCGCGGACCTGCGCACGTTGCAGCGCATCGCGCGGCAGCAGGCCGGGTTGCGGATGGGTTTCGTCGAGGTATTCGAGGATGGCCAGGGACTGGGCAATGCGCGCGTCGCCGTCCACCAGCAGCGGCACCAGCTCTTGCGGGTTGAGCGACTGGTAGTCGGCGGCGTGCTGTTGCCCGCCGTCCTTCACCAGGTGCACCGGGACCTGGCGGTAGGCCAGGCCCTTGAGCCCGAAGGCGATGCGCACGCGGTAGGCGGCGCTGGAGCGCCAGTAGGAATACAGGGTGAGCATGGCGATTCTCCGCGGGCGGCCACGCTACCCGCGCGGCCGCCGGGCAAGCGAGTTACTGGTCGGAGATCACGCCACGACGAATCTGGTCTTCCTCGATGGATTCGAACAGGGCCTTGAAGTTGCCCTCGCCGAAGCCCTGGTTGCCCTTGCGCTGGATGATCTCGAAGAAGATCGGGCCGATCACCGTGTTGGTGAAGATCTGCAGCAGGATGCCGTCGTCGCCCGGCGCGCCGTCGATGAGGATACTCAGCTCGCGCAGTTGCTCCAGCGGCTCGCCGTGGCCGTCGACGCGGGTGTCGACCTTGGCGTAGTAGGTGTCCGGGGTGCTCATGAATTCCACGCCGTTGGCGCGCAGCTGGCGCACGGTGGTGTAGATGTCCTCGGTGGTCAGGGCGATGTGCTGGATGCCTTCGCCGTGGTATTCGCGGATGAATTCCTCGATCTGCGACTTGTCGTCCGCCGACTCGTTGATCGGGATGCGGATCTTGCCGCAAGGCGCGGTCATGGCGCGGGACAGCAGGCCGGTGAGCTTGCCTTCGATGTCGAAGTAGCGGATTTCGCGGAAGTTGGCGATGCGCTCGTAGAAGCCGGACCAGACGTCCATCTGGCCGCGCTTGACGTTGTGGGTCAGGTGGTCGATGCACAGCAGGCCGACGGCGTTGTCGTTGGCGGTGCGGCCTTCGATGAACTCGAAGTCGACGTCATAGATGCTCTTGTCGCCATAACGGTCGACGAGATACAGCAGCGAACCGCCGATGCCCTCGACGCAGGGGATGTTCAGCTCGCCGAAGTTGGCGTGGCTGCCCACCAGTTTCGCGCCCTGGGATTCGACGTAGGCGGCGGCCTGCGCTGCGTTCTTCACCCGGAAGGCCATGGCGCAGGCACTCGGCCCGTGCTTTTTGGCGAACTCGTGGACGTGGCCGGTGGGGCTGCCGTTGAGCACGATGTTGATGTCGTTCTGCTGGAACAGGAAGACTTCCTTGGAACGGTGCTTGGCGGTCTCGGTGAAGCCCATGCCGGTGAACAGCTGGCGCAGCTGCTGGATGCCCTGGGCGTCGGGGGCGGTGAATTCGACGAACTCGAAGCCGTCGGTGCCGATGGGATTGTGTTGTTCGATCTTGGTCACGGCGTTCATCCGGCCTCCTCGTTGTCGTTATCGGCTGGCTCGGCGCGCGGCCGTCCAGGCGTCTGGAATGCCTCCATCTCAACCGTCGCGGGGCTCTGTAACAAGCCGGGTACCGCCGGTTTGCGCCCTGGCGGTGCGCTTATCCCGGCAAGAAATCCTTACACCGCCCAAGGTCCCGTGCGGCATGCCGCCGCACCGTAAAGAATTCGTGACAAGGTGGTGCGCCAGCCTGCCAGTGCGAGTGCCGCGCTCTCGTCAGGGCGCCGTGCGGCGGCTACCATGCGGCCCATCTCCCCTGCCCGAATCGGACATTGGCCCGCACTATGGCCCGCGCCGCTCCCCCTGATTTCGAAGCCACGCCGGCGACCCTGCGTGCCCTGGCCCGCAGCTACCCGCGCGGCCTGCACATCGAGCCGCACTCCCACGACTGGGGGCAGGTGCTCTACGCCATGTCCGGGGTGATGTGGCTGGAGACGCCTTCCGAAGCGCTGCTGGTGCCGCCCAACCGTGCCGTCTGGCTGCCGCCGCAGGTGCCCCACGGCATCCGCGTGGTCAGCGAACTGCAGATGCGCAACATCTACCTGCGGCCGGGCACGGCGGATTCCCTCGGCGAGCAGGTGCAGGCATTCGAAGTGGGCGGGCTGCTGCGCGAGCTGATCGTCCGGCTGGTGGAGCACGAAAGCGAGCCGGATACCGACTACTACCAGGCGTTGTCGCAACTGGCGGTGCTGGAGCTGCAACGCGCCCGCAGCCTGCTGTTGCGCGTGCCATTGCCGGACGACTCCGACCGTCGCCTGCTGAACCTGTGCCTGGCGGTGATGGCCGAACCGACCCAGGAGATATCCTTCGAGCAGCACGCCGCCGACGCCGGCGCCAGCGTGCGTACCCTTGCCCGCCTGTTCACACGCAGCCTGGGCATGGGCTTCGCCCAGTGGCGCCGGCAGGTGCAACTGGCCACCGCAGTGGCGCAGCTCAACGAAGGCCTCGCGGTGAGCCAGATCGCCCATGGGCTGGGGTATCAGCCAGGGAGCTTCAGCGAGATGTTCCGGCGTGAGTTGGGCGTGGTGCCGTCGGAGTATTGCGCCAGGTGAGGTTCGGCGTTGGGCGGTTCGCGAGCAAGCTCGCTCCCACGAAAAGCAAAATGCCCTGATCTGGCTCTGGCTCTGGCTCTGGCTCTGGCTCTGGCTCTGGCTCTGGCTCGAAAGTCTTCCAGAGAGATACCCGCGCACTCCGAACGGCCCCGTTCAGGAGGCCTCGTTGAATTGGAGTTTCAGGGGTTGAGCGACATGGATGTCGCGAGAGCCGCGATGGGCCAGGGATGGCCCTTCGCGGCGGGCCCCTGAAATTTCAATTCAACGAGGGAATTTTTCGCCTAAGCGAAAAACCGGATGTCCGGGGCAAGACCTTTTGGTTCCTTTTGGGGCGCTTGCCAAAAGGGACTCGCCCGAGGGGGCGAAACACAGAATCCGCGCGTACGCCGAAGCGACGCGGAAACACCCAATCCGAGGCAGAAAAAACCTACACCACTGGAGTCGAGACAATCGCCGGCCCGGCCGGCGGATCGCGGGCATGGCCCGCTCCTGCAATGGGCGCTGCCGACACGCCCATCCAATACTCCCCACCCACATCTGTCCGATATTCCGAAGCCAATGACCGGCGGTGCTTCGGCGCGGCTCCTAGACTGGCCCCATTCCCGCCAGCCGCCGGAAGCACCCGCGGAGTACAAGATGAACTACCTGATATCCCTGGCCATCGGCATCTGCGTCGGCCTCGCCTACCACTTCCTCGACTTCCGTTCACCGGCGCCGCCGCTGGTGGCGCTGGTCGGCCTGCTGGGCATGCAGATCGGCGAAAACGCCCTGCCGCTGTTGACCCGCTGGTTCCCCTGACCCCTTCTCCCCTGATTGCCAAGGACCCGTGCCATGAAAGCCCTGCAATTCGACCGCACCGGCGACCTCGCCGCCCTGAGCTTCACCGAGATCGCCGACCCGGTTCCCGCCGCCGCTGAAGTGCTGGTGGAAATCCACGCCGCCGGCCTGAACCCCAGCGATGTGAAGAACGTCCTCGGCCGCTTCCCCTACACCACCCTGCCCCGCGTACCCGGCCGTGACTTCGCCGGCACCGTGGTGAAAGGCCCGGACGAGCTGCTGGGCAAATCCGTCTGGGGCACCGGCCGGGGGCTGGGCTTCAGCCGCAACGGCAGCCACGCCCAGCTGATGAGCGTGCCGGTCGGCGGCGTGGCGCTGATGCCCGAGCGCATGAGCTTCGCCCAGGCCGCCAGCTGCGGCGTGCCCTTCACCACCGCCTGGGACGCGCTGGAGCGCAGCCAGGTCGGCGCCGGCACCCGCCTGCTGGTGATCGGTTCCGGCGCCGTCGGCGCGGCGGCCATTTCCCTGGCCAAGGCCCGCGGCGCCCAGGTACTGGGCGCGGTGCGTCGCGCCGAATCGCAGGTGGAGCTGAAGGCTCAGGACGTACCGAGCATCCTGCTGGGCTCGGCGGACACCCTGGCGGCGCAGGTGGAAGAACACTTCCCCGGCGGCGCCGAGGTGATCTTCGACACCACCGGCTTCTGGCTGCCGGCGGCGGTCTCCGCCCTGGCCACCTTCGGCCGCATCGCCATCATCGCCGCGCCGGTGGACGGCCACGTGCAGCTGCCGGCCCTGGCGCTGTATCGCCGGGGAGGTTCGGTGGTGGGGGTGAATTCGCTGCTGTATGACACGGTCGCCTGCGCCGCGATGCTGCGCCAGTTCGGCCAGTGGTTCGACGACGGCAGGCTGCCGCTGCCCACCGGCCTGCGCGAAGTGCCGCTGAGCGAGGGCGTGCAGCGTTATCACGAGATCAACGAAGGCAGCAGCGAGAAGATCATTCTCGTGCCCTGAGTCCGGACACGGCTGGGAGGTTTGCCTCTCAGCCGGCTATCTGCATCGGCCCCCGCCGCACATCGCCCTGCACCTGCTCCAGCGCCAGGCACTGGTCGAGGAACATGCGCATGTACCCGTAGCTCTTGCAGATCGCTTCACGCAGCGCCAGGCAGCGCGGCATGGCGAGCTGCGGGCCGCAGAGAGTGCAGATGATCTCCAGGGCTTCCCAGGGATGATCGTCATCGTAGCGGGCGTGCATCTTCAGCCAGCGCATGGCGTCCTTGCGGGTGCCGGCCGGCAGGGTGCGCTCGTAGGTATCGGTGGAGCAGACCAGGGCCGACCAGTCGCCGGTCGCGCCTTCGATGGCGTAGTTGGTGGCGGCCATGGCCAGCGCCAGCTCCTCGGTGGCGCAGCTGTGCCAGCACCAGTGGCCGAGGGCGTGGAGTTCGGCGGGTACCAGCTGGGCCTTGAGCTCGGCCAGGGTGACGCCATAGGCCTCGGCCCAGCGTACCCAGTAGTCGGCGTGGTTCAGCTCGACGCGGATATTGCGCATCAACCAGCGGCGCGCCATGTCTTCGCCGGGGCTACGGCCGAATCGGGTCTTGAGCAGGTTGTGGGACATGTACAGGGGGAACTGCTCCACCACCTGCCAGCCGCCGATCAGGAAGGCGCGCATGGTCTGCCGGCTCAGCTGGCCGTCACGCATGCGCGTGTAGAGGGGGTGCTCGACCACCGACAGACGGCTGGTTTCACATTCCTGCACCAGGCGCTGGGCCCAGTGCGGATAGCTGGAAAGCTCCTTGAGCGGCCCACTGCGAACAAAGGTGTCGTTCATCCAAGGCTCCGTTGCTGGTCGATCCATGCAAGCACCGGTAATTCAGGCCTCAGGTTAGTCCTCTCCTGGCTGCACGTCACCGTCCGGAGGTTGTGTCGGATGCTACAGCTGCGACATGGGTCTCACGCAGGAAGCTCCGGTTGAAGGGTTGCGGCCGCGCCAGCCCGTACCCCTGTGCGTAATCGATGCCGATTTCCCGCAGGACCTCGAGGATTTCCTGGGTTTCGACGAACTCCGCCACCGTGCGTTTGCCCATCACGTGGCCGATCTGATTGATCACCTGGACCATGGCGCGGTCGATGGGGTCTTCGAGCATGTCCTTGATGAAGCTGCCGTCGATCTTCAGGTAGTCCACCGGCAGGTGCTTGAGGTAGACGAAGGAGGACATCCCGGCACAGAAGTCGTCCAGCGAGAAGCGGTAGCCCAGGGCCTTGAGCTCCTGGATGAAACGCGTGGCGTTGACCAGGTTGGCGATGGCGCTGGTCTCGGTGATCTCGAAGCACACGCTGGCAGGCTCGATGCCGTAGCGCGGCTGCACGTCGCGAAGAAAATCGAGGAAGGTTTCGTCACCGATGGTGGCGCCGGAGAGGTTGATGGCGCAGGTATGGATCGGTTCGTAACCGCCCTCGGCGTTGCGCTCGGCCAGGGTCCGGAAGGCATTCTCGACCACCCAGCGGTCGATGTCCGGCATCAGCCCGTAACGTTCGGCGGCAGGGATGAAGTTGATCGGCGCGACCAGCCGGCCGCACTCGTCGTTCAGGCGCAGCAGCAATTCGACGTGCGCACCTTCCATCACGCGGTCATCGACCGGGAAGATCGACTGCGCATAGAGGCAGAAGCGCTCCTCCTCCAGCCCCAGGCGGATGCGCTGTACCCAGGCCATCTCGCCGACGCGGTTGGACAGTTCGGTATCGTCCGGGCGAAACACCTGGGCGCGGTTGCGGCCCTTTTCCTTGGCCATGTAGCAGGCCATGTCGGCGCAGCGCAGCGCCTCCTCCACCGACACCAGCATGGCGGAGATGTGCACCACGCCGATGCTCACGGTGATGTTGAAGCCACGGCCTTCCCACATGAAGTGCAACGCCTGCACGGTCAGGCGGATGCGCTCGGATATCTGCACCGCCATGTCCGGCGGGCAGTTTTCCAGAAGGATACCGAACTCATCGCCACCCAGGCGCGCCAGGGTGTCGCCATCGCGCAGGCACTGCTGCAGCACGGAGCAGACCTGGCGCAGCAGTTCGTCGCCAGCGGCGTGGCCGCAGGTGTCGTTGACCAGCTTGAACTGGTCCAGGTCCAGGTACATGAGCGAATGCTGGTCATGGGAGTCCGCCGAGCTTTCCAGGGCCTGCTTGAGGCGGAACTCGAACTCGCGGCGGTTGGTCAGGCCGGTCAGCGCATCGTGGGTCGCCTGCCAGGACAGGCTGGCCATGTACTGGCGTTCGCGGGTCATGTCGTGCAGCACCAGCACCACGCCGACTACCCGGCCGTCCGCATGGATGGGCGTGGCCACCAGGGTCACCGCCACACTGGTGCCGTCCAGGCGCTGGATCAGCTTGCTGGTCTCGCTGCCGCCGTCCACCTCGCCGCGCAGGATCTGCCCCACCAGCGGCAGTCCCTCGGCCTGGGAGTTCTCGTCGAGCACCCGCAGGAGCGAACGCAGCGGCAGGCCGACGGCCATGGAATTGTCCCAGCCGATCAGGCGTTCCGCCGCCGGGTTGAAGTAGGCAATGCACTCGTGTTCGTCGAGGCTGACCACGCCGTCGCCGATGGCCGCCAGGGTGGTCTGCGCGCGTTCCCGCTCGGTATCCAGGGCGCTTTCGAAGGCACGCTGCTGGTGCAGCAGCTTGCGGGTGCGCCAGACCGCCAGGAGGATCAGCGCCAGACCGGTCAGCCCGTTGACCCCCAGCAGCACCCACATGATCATCCGCGAGCCCTGCCCCAGTGCGGCGGAGAAGGCCATGGCTGCCGGCGTGACGCCGTCGTTGATCGCCTGGATACGGCTGTTCCAGTAGCTCAGGTCGCCGGGGCGGACGTCATTGGCACGGATCTTCGCGCTCATCTCGTCAGACAGCTGCTCCAGCTGGTCAAGGTAGGCGTCGCCGATGATCCACATCTTCACGGCCTGGTCGAAATAGCTGTATTCGTGGAAATAGCGGTACAGCCAGATCAGCGCGCCGACATCGTCGGGATGGATGCCGCCCTGCAGCGCGCCGGCGCGGGCCAGTTCGAGGTCGGGTTGGCTGAGGTCGAGGGCGGCGCGGAAGGTCCGGTCACCCTGGGGAATCGCAATGGCGGTGCGGTAGCGCTCGTAATCCGCCGTGTCACGGCTCTGGCCGTAGAGTTGCAGGTAATGGATGGCGTCCTTCTGGCCCTTGGACCAGAGACTCTCGCCACCCACATAGGCGCGCACCCCCGAAAGGATAAAGAAGCTGCCGCTGCCGATCAGCGTCTGTAGCAGGACCACGACCATGAACGGCCAGACCAGCTTGAGCAGACGCGTCGTACGCCGGGTCGGCAACAGTCCCATTGCATCCATAACCAGTTTCGACTTCCTTCTTTCAATTCCTGGCAGGCCGCAGGGGTAGTGACGGCTCACCCCGGGACTTTTCTGTCAGGCCGCCCCTTTTCTTAACTTCTAGCCGATCGCGGGAAATCCTCAAACTGTCTGCATGAGCTTGGTGGTCCGGATTCCAGCCGTCCGGCGGAAAAGTGCCAATTCGTTGTGTGAAATGCCTTCCGTCGCCATCCCACGATTCATCCGAAGCCGGCCGATTAGTGGCCTTGCGACACTCAAGGCCATGTGCCATACCTCGATCGTGCAATCTGCAAAGTGCAATCTGCACGGTTAGCGAGCACGTTGAAAGCGCACGGCGAACAGTGCGATCCGCAAGCAACGGATGGAGCGGCCATGCCACGGCGGGATATGGACAGGCGGTACGACCGGCTGGTGGGACTGACCTACGAGTGCGTACTCGACGAAGCCAACTGGCTGCCGCTGCTCACCGAGCTGATCTCAGCCAGCGGCCGCCAGCAGGGTGCCCTGTTGTTCTGGGACCAGACCGAGAGCGGCGCGCTGGCCAGCGAGATCAACCTCTGCGACCCCGGCGCCATAGAGACCTACAACCGCGAGTTCTGCACCATCGATCCGTCCAAGGGCTTCATGCTCCACCGCCCGGTCGGCCAGTGGTACCACGACCGCGAGGAATACGGCCCGCAGCGCATGGCCCGCGACCCGTACTACCAGGAATTCCAGCGCCCCAACGGCATGCACAACGTGTCGTGCCTGAAACTCAACGAGCAGGCCAACTCCGGCGTCTACCTGTCGGTGCTGACCAGCCTCGGCGCGCGCTACCCCACCCCGCAGGAGCAGACCCTGCTGACCCGCCTGAGCGAGCACCTGACCCGCGCCGCGCGGATGTTCGGGCGTATCGACGAGATGCGCCAGCAACTGGCCCACCGCGACCTGCTGCTGGACCAGCACCCCACGCCGCTCTGGCTGCTCGAAGGCAACGCCCGCGTGCTGTACGCCAACCAGGCCGCTCAGCAGCGACTCGGTCTGCGCGGCGGGCTGTTCCATGAGGTATTCGGCCGCCTGCACTGCCGCCAGCACGACGCGAAACTTCAGGCCCTGGTACGCCAGGCCGCGCCCCGCGCCGGCAAGGGCAAGGGCAAGGCCGGCTGGCTGCCGCTGGGCGATGGCAGCGGGCAGGAACTGCTGGTCACCCCGGTGCCCGCCGAGGCCAGCTTCAACCAGCCCTTCCAGCGCCCCCTGGTGCTGTTGGCGCTGCTCGACGCACACCGCCAGAGCCGCCTGCTGGGCGAACTGTTCGGCCTCACCCCGGCCGAGCAGCGCCTGGGCGACCTGCTGGTCCGCGGGCTGGCGCCCGAACAGTGCGCCGACCAGCTCGGCACTTCGATCAATACGGTGCGCAGCCAACTGCGTGCGTTGTTCCGCAAGACCCACACCAGCCGCCAGGCCGAACTGGTCAGCCTGCTGGTGCGGCTCGGGCAGCGCTGAATTTTCGCGGCCGTCATTCATTCAGATGATGGCCCGGGGCCAAGTGCCCCCTAAGGTGTTGGACGGATCACCGGCAAGGCCGGTGGCGCTTTCTCATCACTGAGCGGTATCCCAGGTGGACGGCATGGACAACGGCACCCAGCAGAATCCGAACTCGCTAACCGAAGCCATCGAGCAACTCGAACAGCAGCTGCGTCACCTCAGGGACGACGAGACCGACCTGCTGGCGCTCGCCACCGGCAGCGCGCCGCCGGCCGAGGCCCCGCGCGTGGTGCCCTTCCCCCGGCGCCGCGAACGGCCGATGGGTGAAGGCGCCGGCAACGCGGTGCTGATGGACTACCTCTACGGCATCGACAGCACCCTGCGCTCACTGCTGCCCGATGGGCCGACCGAAGAGTTGTTCCGCTACGCCAGTTCCGCTCCCGCCTCCCGCGCACTGCGCTCGCGCCGCCAGTTGCTGGCACGCGAGATCGACCGCTGCTGCCAACAGCTCAGCGGCCAGGCGCGCATTCTCTGTGTGGGCTGCGGACACCTGCGCGAGGCCGAGTTGGCACGCTCGCTGCGCCATGGCCAGTTCCGCCAGTTCACCGCGCTGGATACGCAGGCGCTGTCCCTGCAGACGGTGGAGGCCAGCTATGCCGCGCTCGGCGTGCAGACGCAGCAATGTAACCTGGACGACCTGTTCTACGGGCGCCAGGACCTCTGCCATTTCGACCTGATCTACTCGCCGGGCCTCTACGAGGTGCTGGACGACCACGACGCCCGCGACCTGACCCGCAACCTGTTCGCCCGCCTGCTCCCCGGCGGGCGCCTGCTGATGGGCAACTTCCTCCCCGGCGTGCCGGACATCGCCTACCTTGAAGGCCTGCTGGACTGGCGCCCGCACTACCGCAGCGATGCCTGCCTGCTCGACCTGCTGCTGGGCATTCCCTACAACGACATCGGCAGCGCGCGGGTCTTCCATGACATGGGCAACTGCGTGGCCTTCCTCGAAGTCACCCGCTACGGCTGATCAGCCCTGCTGCAGGTGTCCGTACAGGCGCGCATAGAGCCCGCCTTCAGCGATGAGTTGCTGGTGGTCGCCGTCTTCTGCGATGCGCCCGCCGTCGAACACCAGCACGCGGTCGGCCTGTTTCACCGCGGACAGGCGGTGGGCGATGATCAGCGTGGTGCGCCCTTCGAGGAAGCGCTCCAGCGCCTGGTGCAGGGCGTACTCGGTGGCGGCGTCCAGGGCGGAAGTGGCTTCGTCGAGGATCACCACCCTCGGTTCGGCGAGCACCATGCGGGCAATTGCCAGGCGTTGCCGCTGGCCACCGGAGAGACGCACGCCGGAGCGCCCGACCACGCTGTCCAGGCCCTGCGGCAGGGCACGGATGGTGTCCGCCAACTGCGCTACTTCCAGCGCGCGCCAGCAGGCTTCGTCACCGCGTTCGCGGCCCATGGTCAGGTTGGCGCGCACGGTGTCGTTGAACAGCGCGGGATGTTGCAGCACGACCGCGACATGCTCGCGCACGCAATCCAGGCCGATCTCCTCCAGCGCGGCACCGCCGTAGCGGATGCTGCCGGACTGCGGCTGGTAGAGGCCCAGCAGCAGTTGCACCAGGGTGCTCTTGCCGCCGCCACTGGCACCGACGATGGCGACTTTCTCGCCGGGAGCGATATCCAGGTCGAGGCCGTCCAGCACGAGTTCGTCGCGGTAGGCGAAGCTCAGGTCGCGCACCTGGATGCCGACGCTGGTCTGCCCGGCAAACGGATCGCGGCGGTGCTGGTAATGCGGCTCATCGGAGCGCGCCAGCAGCTCGTTGATGCGGGTCAGCGCGCCGCCGGCGGCGTAGAAGGCGTATTGCAGGCTGAGCAGCTGTTCCACCGGGCCGATCATGAACCAGAGGTAGCTGAACACTGCGAGCATCTGGCCGATGGACAGGTCGGAGAACAGCACGGTGAGCATAGCCGCGGCGCGGAACAGGTCGATGCCGAACTGGAACAGCAGCCCGCTGGCGCGCCCGGCGGCGTCGCTCTTCCACTGCGAGGCGACGGCGTAGTCGCGCACTTCTCGAGCGCGCACGCCGAGACGTCCGAGGAAGAAGCCCTGGCGATTGCCGGCGCGCACTTCCTGGATGGCTTCGAGGGTTTCGGTCAGCGCCTGGGTGAAGCGCGAGGTGCTGTCGTTCTCCAGCTTCTTCAGGTGCTTAACGCGCTTGCCCAACTGCACCGTGGCGAAGATCACCAGCGGGTTGAACAGCAGGATCAGCAGCGCCAGCTTCCAGTGCATCCAGATCAGGATGCCGGCGGTGCCGCAGAGCGTCAGCAGTGCAACCAGGAAGCGGCTCAGGGTGTCGCCGACGAACTTGTCGAGGGTGTCGAGATCGGTCACCAGGTGCGCGCTGACCGAGCCGCCGCCGAGGGTCTCGTACTCGCCCAGGGCGATGCGTTTCAGGCGTTCGATCAGGCGCAGACGGATGCGGTACACCACGTCCTTGGACAACCGCGCGAACAACTTGGCCTGCAGCACGTTGAACACCAGCGCGCAGCTGCGCAGCACCAGGGTCACCAGCAGCATCAGGCCGATGTAGCCGACCGGCTTGTGCCAGCCCGCGGGCAGCCAGTGTTTCATCACCTGCAGGGCGGCGTCGCCCTTGCCCAGCAGCACTTCGTCCACCAGCAGCGGCAACAGCAGCGGGATCGGCACGCTGCAGGCGGTCGCCAGCACGGCGACCAGGTTGGCCAGCAGCAGGGCCTTGCGATGACGGAAAGCGAGCCGGCGAATCTCCGCCCAGCTCAGGCGGTCAGCGGACAACTCAGGCATGCCGCCCGCGCTCCAGCCAGCGCTCCAGCAGCGGAGCGAGCTCGCCCAGTGGCTGGTAGCCGTTGGTCAGCAGGGCCAGCTGGCCGTCGCGCTCGGCCAGCAGCGTGGGGAAGCCGGCGATGCCCAGGTCGCGGGCCCAGGAAAAGTCGGCCAGGGTGGCCAGGTGGTTGTCCTGGCTGTCGAAGGCTTCGGCGAACTCGATGCGCGGCAGGCCGACCTGCTCGGCCAGTTCGGCGAGCACGCCGGCCTGGGTGACATCGCGGCCTTCGGCGTAGAACGCCTTTTGGATTTCGCCGACCAGCGCCCAGGCGCAGTCCTCGTCCAGGCGGCGCGCGGTGACCACCGCGCGGCAGGCGGGCTCGGTGTCGTAGACGAAGCCGTCGGGCAAGGCATCTTCGAAGCGGAACGGCTGGCCGGTGGCTTCATGCACCGCGTGCCAGTGTTCGAGGATGTAGCGCTTGGTGGTCGGCTCCAGCGCGGCGCCCTGCCCCGTGCGCAGCCCGCCCATCACCAGCGCCAGCGGCACGCCCGCGGCGCGCGCCTGCTCCACCAGCTGCCCGGCCACCGGGGCGAAGCCCCAGCACCAGGAGCACATCGGGTCCATCACGTAGAGCAGGCGGCTGGTCATGGATCAGTTCTCCGCGCGGGGATCACGGCCAATGGGGTGCGGCTGGTTGCGCTCGCGTGCCAGTTCGATCTGCTTCTGCCGCTCGCGGGCGCTGGCTCGGGTTTTCTCCGACAGCGTGTCCCAGCAGTGCGGGCAGCTGATGCCGGGAGCGTAGTGCTCGGAGGCACGATCGAGGGCCGAGATCGGGTTGCGGCAGGCATGGCACTGGTCGTAGTCGCCTTCGGTCAGGTCATGGCGCACGGTCACGCGGTTGTCGAACACGAAGCAGTCACCACGCCAGAGGGTCTCGGCCTCGGGTACTTCCTCCAGGTACTTGAGGATGCCGCCCTTGAGATGGAACACCTCTTCGAAACCTTCGCTGAGCATGTAACTCGACGCCTTCTCGCAACGGATGCCGCCGGTGCAGAACATCGCGACCTTCTTGTGTTTCGCCGGGTCGTAATGCTCGCGGATGTAGTCGGGGAATTCGCGGAACGACTTGGTCTTCGGGTCGATGGCGCCCTCGAAGGTGCCGATGGCCACTTCGTAGTCGTTGCGGGTGTCGATCAGCAGCACTTCCGGGTCGGAGATCAGCGCGTTCCAGTCCTGGGGTTCGACGTAGGTGCCGACCTTGGTGTTCGGGTCCACGCCGGGCACGCCGAGGGTGACGATTTCCTTCTTCAGCTTGACCTTGGTGCGGTAGAACGGCTGCTCGTCGCAGTAGGACTCCTTGTGGTCGACATCGGCCAGGCGCGCATCGGTGCGCAGCCAGGCGAGCAGGCCGTCGATGCCGGCGCGGGTGCCGGAAACGGTGCCGTTGATGCCTTCCTCGGCGAGCAGCAGGGTGCCCTTCACGCCGTTGTCCAGCAGGGTCTGCAGCAGCGGTTCGCGCAGGGCGACGTAGTCGGGCAGGGAGACGAACTTGTACAACGCCGCGACGACGATTCTTTCGGTGGTCATGCATCACTCCAGTGGTCGCCCGCGTAAAGGGCGGACCGGGCTTCTTTGGAATCTAAAGCTGATCGACAGCTGAAAATGACAGCGCCGGCCAAAGGCCGGCGCTGGGTGTCGCATTCTACACGGAGCGGGGCCAGGCCCGCACGCGCTTGGTCAGCTCGCCAATCAGTGATGATCGTGCTTGCTGCCGCCACGGCAGGTCGGCGAATCCGGTGCCGCGCCCTGCTGCGCCCACTCCTCGGGGGTGTAGGTGTGCATCGCCAGGGCGTGGAACTGGCTCATCAGCTCGCCGAGCGTGGCGTAGACCTTCTGATGCCGCTTCACCGCGTTCAGCCCGGCGAACGCCGGGCTGACGATCACGGCCTTGTAGTGCGTTTCCTGTCCGCGGCTGTGCATGTGGCTCTCGTCGAGCACCTCGAGGTGCTGGGGTTCGAGGGCGCTCAGGGCAGTCTGGATACGGTCACGCATGCTCATGTCGGGTCTCGCTGGCAATCAGGCAGTCAATACGGTTGGGGCAATGATACAGGCTCTGGATCAGGGCTTCTTGGCCGGAGCGGCCGGGGCCTTCACGCCCAGCTCCTTGTCCATGTCGGCCATCAGCTTGTTCACCGGCTCTACGGCGGTCTGCAGTTTGGCCTGGGTCAGCTGGGCGGATTCGGCGGTCAGGCGCGGCATCTTCTCCAGCACCTTGCGGCCCAGGGGCGAGGCGTAGAAATCGTTCAGCTGCTTGAGCTCGGATTCGCTGAAGTTGCTGGTGTAGAGCTTGACCAGCTCAGGCTTGAGCTTGTCCCAACCCACCGCGCGGTCCAGTTCGGCGTTGGCCTTGGCCTGGTAGCGGTCGAGCACCGCCTTCTTGCTGTCCGGCGCCTTGGCCTGGGCGAAGCGCTGGGCGAGCATCTGCTGGACTTGCGCGTAGACCGGCACGGTCAGCTTGTCGGCATGGACCTGCTTGAGAAACTTCTCCGCCTCGGCGTTGGCGTCAGCCAGTGCCACGGAACTGAAGCCAACCAGAAGTGCTGCGGTGCAGAGGGAACGAAGAACGGTCATGGGGCAGTCCTGTGAGTCTGAAGGGTGTCCGGGTGGGACCCGCCATTCTGCGCCTAAGTTCGGAATGTGCTCAAGAGAGTGCCAAATGCCCTGGAAGTGACCGGCTTCTCTTGTCGTACAGTTCCCGAAACGGCATGCTGCGGCGCGTTGCCACATGGATGTGACCGATGAACACCCTCACCCACCCGCCGACGCTCGTCGCCGCGCCGCCCCTGTGCGATGCGCGCGGCCGCCTGAACAGCGCGGCCGTGGGCTGGTCGTCGCGGCCACAGACGCTCTGCCAGCTGTCCGGCAACGCCGGCCGGCGCAAGCGCTGGAACCACTGGTGCATCAACGCACCGGGCTGGATGCTCTCGATCACCATCGCCGACCTCGACTACCTGGGCTACGGCGCCGTGTACTTCCTCGACCTGGAAACCGGACAGTCGGTGCACCGCACCCAGTTCAGCCCCTTCGGCCTGGGCTGCCACCTGCCGGACACGCCCAACCAGAGCCATCGCTTCGAGCACGGCCAGCTGTGCCTGGGCTTCGACGAACAGCCCGGCCAGCTGCGCATCACCGCCTGCGCGCCGAACCTGGGCGGCCAGCCGCTGAACCTCTCGCTGGAAGTGCAGCGCCCGGCGCACCTGGAGTCGGTCAACCTGGTGGTGCCCATGGGCGGCAAGTGCTTCCATGCCTGCAGCCGGCAGATGGGCCTGCCGATCAGCGGCAGCCTCACCCTCGGCCACAAGACCTATCGCTGCACTGACGGCCAGAGCTTCGCTGCGCTGGATTTCGGCCGGGGCGTCTGGCCGTTCAATACCCAATGGACCCGTGCCGCCTTCGCCGCGCCCGGCGGCATCGCCGGCAACTTCGGCGCCGGCTGGACGGAAAACAGCCACCTGAGCGAGAACGCCCTGTGGTTCGGCGGCGAACTGCAAGCGCTGGACGGCCCTGTGGATATCCGCCAGGTGCCGCACGACCCGCTGTCGCCCTGGCAGCTGCGCGGCAGCGATGAACGTGTCGACCTCACCTTCACCCCGCGCAAGCTGCACCGTGCCTGCCCGCGCCTGGGCCCGCTGTTCGCCGAGACCTGCCAGTGGTTCGGCCGCTTCGACGGCTCGCTGCGCAGCGACGAGGGCGACCTGGTGCCGGTCAATGGCGCGCTGGGCTGGGTCGGCTCCACGCACGCTCGTTGGTGACTGCCCGCTGGCGCCTGCCTGTCGCCGAGTCTCGCACGCCAGCCAAACCGCTCTATCACGGCCATTTAGCCGGAGTGGAACCCGGAAGCCCCACAGCGGCCTAAACTGGCCGAGACCCTTTTCCGGAGAAGCACCATGAGCCGCACCGAAACCGACAGCCTCGGTCCCATCGAGGTCCCCGACGACGCCTATTGGGGTGCGCAGACCCAGCGCTCGTTGCAGAACTTCGCCATCGGCGGGCAGCGCATGCCGCTGCCCGTGGTGCACGCCCTGGCGCTGATCAAGAAGGCCGCCGCCCGCGTGAATGCGCAACTGGGCGAATTGCCGGAGAACATCACCAGCCTGATCGAGGAAGCCGCCGACGAAGTGCTGGCGGGCGAGCACGATGACCAGTTCCCCCTCGTCGTCTGGCAGACCGGTAGCGGCACCCAGAGCAACATGAACGTCAACGAGGTCATCGCCGGGCGTGCCAACGAGATCGCCGGCAACGGCCGCGGCGGCAAGAAGCCGGTGCACCCCAACGACCACGTGAACCGCGCACAGAGCTCCAACGACAGCTTCCCCACCGCCATGCACATCGCCGCCGCGCAAGCGGTGCAGAACGACCTGCTGCCGGCCATCGCCGAACTCAGTGGCGGCCTCGCCCAACAGGCCGCGCGCCACGCCAATCTGGTGAAGACCGGGCGCACCCACCTGATGGACGCAACACCAGTCACCTTCGGCCAGGAGCTTTCCGCCTTCGTCGCCCAGCTGGACTACGCCGAACGCGCCCTGCGCGCGGCACTGCCGGCGGTCTACGAGCTGGCCCAGGGCGGCACCGCCGTCGGCACCGGGCTGAACGCCCCCAAGGAGTTCGCCGACGCCATCGCCGCCGAGCTGGCCGACCTCTCCGGCCTGCCCTTCGTCTCCGCGCCGAACAAGTTCGCCGCCCTCGCCGGCCATGAACCCCTGGTGACCCTGGCCGGCGCCATGAAGACCCTCGCCGTGGCGCTGATGAAGATCGCCAACGACCTGCGTCTGCTCGGCTCCGGCCCGCGCGCGGGGTTTGCCGAGGTGAAGTTGCCAGCCAACGAGCCGGGCTCCTCGATCATGCCCGGCAAGGTCAACCCGACCCAGTGCGAGGCACTGTCGATGCTCGCCTGCCAGGTGTTCGGCAACGACGCCGCGATCACCTTCGCCGCCAGCCAGGGCCACCTGCAGCTCAACGTCTACAAGCCGGTGATCATCCACAACCTGCTCGAATCCGCGCGCCTGCTGGCCGACGGCTGCCGCAACTTCAACACCCACTGCGTCGCCGGCATGGAGCCGGACGCGGCGAAGATGCGCGAGCACCTCGACCGCGGCCTGATGCTGGTGACCGCGCTGAACCCGCACATCGGCTACGACAAGGCCGCCGAGATCGCCAAGAAGGCCTACGCAGAAGGCAAGACCCTGCGCGAAGCCGCACTGGAACTGGGCTACCTGACCGACGCCGAGTTCGACCAGTGGGTGCGCCCGGAGACCATGCTGGAGGCCGGGCAGAATGGTTGAACCGACCCGCTCCGGCGCCACCCCGATCGAGGGCGACGGCAAGCGCGTGCTGCTGGTGCTGGGTTCGCCCAAGCCCGGCGGCTTCTGCCACGCGGTGGCCGACGCCTACGCCCATGGCGCCCGCGCCAAGGGCCACGTGGTGCACACGCTCAGGCTCGGCGAGCTGAACTTCGACCCGGTGCTGCGCGGCGGCTACGAACAGAGCCAGAACCTGGAGCCGGACGTGCTCGAAGCCCAGCGGCAGATTCACTGGGCGCAGCACATCGCCTTCGTCTACCCGATCTGGTGGGGCGGCCTGCCGGCGCTCCTGCAGGGCTTCTTCGACCGCGTGCTGCAGCCGGGCTTCGCCTTCCGCTACCGCTCGCTGGAATCCCGCGAGTTCGAGCCGCTGCTGGGCGGGCGCAGCGCCGACCTGCTGGTCAGCCACGACCAGACCCACTGGCACTACCGCCTGCGCCAGGGCGCCCCGGCCCACCGGCAGATGACCCGCTGCATCCTCGCGCCCTGTGGCATCGCCCTGCACCACCTGGAGGAGTTCAGCCCGGTGCGCGGCTCCGGCGAGGAGCAGCGGCAAGGCTGGCTGCGCCGGGCGGAACAGCTGGGCACGCAGGTCTGAACGGCCGGCGGAGGGCGGATGGCGCGCTATCCGCCCCACCGCTGCCCCTTCAGAAGGTATTCCCTACACCTTGGGAAATCCCCTACACCGCGCCAACCTCCCATTTCCCTAGCATGCGCAAGCCCGAATTCCGGGCTTCTCTTTGCCTCTGGAGGCAGCATGCTTCGCAAACTTTCCGCCGAAATGATCGGCACTTTCTGGCTGGTGTTCGGTGGTTGCGGCAGCGCCATCTTCGCGGCCCACGCCATTGGCGTGCTGGGTGTTGCCCTGGCCTTCGGCCTGACGGTCGTGACCATGGCCTATGCCATCGGCCCGATCTCCGGCTGCCACCTCAACCCTGCCGTCACCCTCGGCCTGTGGGCCGGCGGCCGCGTCCGTACCCTGGACGTCGTGCCGTACATCGTCGCCCAGGTCATTGGCGGCGTGCTCGCCGGTGCCGTGCTGTTCTACATCGCTTCCGGCAAGCCGGGCTTCGACGCACTGGCGGGCTTTGCCGCCAACGGCTTCGGTGAAGGCTCGCCCACCGGCTACAGCATGCAGTCCGCGCTGGCCATCGAAGTGCTGCTGACCGCGTTCTTCCTGTTCGTGATCATGGGCGCCACCGACAGCAAGCTGGCCCCGGCCGGTTTCGCGCCGATCGCCATCGGCCTGACGCTGACCCTGATCCACCTGATCAGCATCCCGATCGACAACACCTCGGTGAACCCGGCGCGCAGCCTGGGCGTGGCGCTGTTCGCCGACCCGCTGTTCATGAAGCAGCTGTGGTTGTTCTGGGTCGGCCCGCTGGTGGGCGGTGTGATCGGTGCACTGGTCTATCGCGTGGTGCGTCCGACCTCTGCCTGATTCACCCTGCATTGCCGTTACGAAACGGGCGCCTTCGGGTGCCCGTTTTCGTTGGTATGCAGGTAGGGCGCATAACGCCCCCCAGCGTTATCCGCCATCGTCGCAGCCGGCGTAGTAAGCGTTCCGTTTTATGCGCCCTACAGGTGTCCCGCGAGGGCGACTTCAGAAGTACTGGGTGAGGCTGAACTTGGCGTTGCGGCCCTGGCTGTACACGCTGTCGCCGGCCAGCGCGGGGTGGTAATCGCGGTTGAACAGGTTGTCCACGGTGAAGTTCAGCTCGGTGTTCTCCAGGCCCAGGCGGCGCGGCTTCCAACTGGCGAACACGCGGTGAGTGTCGTAGCTGTCGTTGACCGTCTGGTCCCAGAAGATGTCGCCGACGCTGGTGCCCATGCCGCCGGAATACTTGTCGCTGGGCAGGCGGTCGGTCTTGCGGACGAACTCGCCCTGCCAGCCGATCTGCGCGTCCCATGACGGAATCTTGGTGCCCAGGGTGGCGACCCACTTGGCCGGCGGCACATCGCGCGCCCACACGTTCGGCCCCCAGGGATTGCTGTAGGCGCCGTCGTGCTTGCCGGTCACCCACGAATACGACAGCCCGCCGAACAGCCAGGGGCTGTCGTAGAAGCTCTCGACCTCGAAGCCCTTGTAGGTCACGCCCGGCAGGTTGCGGTAGTTGGACAGCGGCAGGTAGTCGCCGCAGCTGCCGGAGATGGTGCCGTTGTCGATGGCCTGCTGCTCGCAGCCGACGCTGCGGGTGCGGAAGATCTCGTCCTTGATCTTGTTCTGGAACAGCGTGGTGCGCACCTGCAGGTTGTCGCCGTTGATGAACAGGTCCGGCAGGTTGACCAGCGAACCGAAGCGCAGCGCGTGGATGCGCTCGGGGTCCAGGTCGCGGCTGGTGGCGCTGACCGTGCTGCTGTTCTGCACCTCGTACATTTCGTCGATCACCGGCGCGCGCCAGGTGCGGCTGTAGTCGGCGAAGAAGCCCAGGCGCTCGGTGGCGGTCCAGAACAGCGACAGGCGCGGCGACCAGCCGCTGTAGGTCTGCGAGCTGTAGTCATGGCCCTGCGCGGCGTTGTTGTAGAGCGGCGCGTCGTTGTCCTTGCCCTGGTTGCGCACGTGGTCGAAGCGCAGCGACGGGGTGATGGTCACGCTGCCCAGGGTCAGCGCGTCCTGGATGTAGGCGCTGTTGGTGTTCTGCTTGCCGCTGGGCATGAAGGTCGGCTGGAAGTGGCCGTAGTTGTAGCGCGCGGTATCGTAGGTGGAGCCGGGGATGTACATGTCGGTGGTGCGGGTGTGGCGGTGGAACTGCGTGCCGATGGTGAACGCGTGCTGCACCGGGCCGGTGGCGAACAGGCTGGTGTTGCGCAGCTCAAGCACCTTGTCCTTGTAGTCGGTGTCCATCTTGCGGCCCCCGGTGGAGACCTGGAAGAAGGCGTCCGGGTTGCGCTCGTCGGTCTGGTCGATGTGCGACTCGGAGTACTGCACCATCAGGTCGATCAGCGGGTTGTCGATGGGGTGGTATTCGTACTTGCCGGACCAGGTGGTGTCGGTGGTGTCGCGGTGCGCCAGCAGGCGCTTGAGCGCGGCCTCGTAGCCGTAGCGGTCGATGCTCGACTGGGTCGGCGGTGTCGGATAGGACGCCGAGGAGAACGGCGTCCAGCGGGTGCTGTGCGAGCGGCTGTAGGCGAGACTGATGTCGTTGTCGAGGTTGGGGTGCAGGTTCAGCTTGAACAACCCGGCGTCCAGGTCCTGGGCGCTGTTGGGCAGGCGGCTGGGGTTGATCGGGTAGTTGTTGTTCGGGTCGGGGATGTGCCCGGCGAGCTTGATGTCGCGGCCGTCACGGGCGGTCAGGTAGGCCAGGGCATCGACCTTGCGGTCCTCGGTTCGGCCATAGACGGCGCCGCTGTAGATTTTCTGCTGGTCGTTGGAGTGGTAGCCGTACTTGAGCATGGCGCCGACGTTCTGGTCGTCACGCAGCATGTCCGGCGCGTCCTTGGTCTCCATGTGTACGGTTCCGCCGAAGCCGCCGTTGCCGTTGTAGACCGAGTGCGGGCCCTTCTCCACCTCGATGCGCTTGATCAGTTCCGGTTCGATGAACACGGTGCCTTGCTGGTAGCGCTCGAAGCCGCTCTTGGTCGCGCCGTCGAGGGTGAAGGGCACGTCCTCGGCATCGCCCAGGCCCCAGATATTGACGGTCTGCCCGCCCGGCTTGGGCGAGCCGCCCATGGTCACGCCGGGCAGGGTCTGCAGCAGGGTGGGAATGTTGTCGGCCTGGATGCGCTCGATGTCCTTGCGGGTCAGGGTCGAGCGACCGACGCTGCTGGAGTCCACCGACAGGCCGCTGCCGACGATGGTCTGCGAGTCCAGTTCGATGGCGTTGTCGCTGAACTTGTCGACCTTGCCCGCGCGGCGCACGACGAAGCCGTCGCCGGCCTCCACCAGTTCCAGCGACGAGCCCTTGAGCAACTGCTCGAGCGCCTCGCGCATGCTGTAGCGACCACTTACCGCCGGCGCCTTGAGGCCGTCCAGCTGGGAGGCGTCGTAGAGCACCTGTACGCCGGCCTGCTGCGACAGGCTGCCGATGGATTCGCTCAGCGCCTGTGCCGGCAGGTCGACCTGCCAGTCGGCGGCGCGGCTGTACTCGGCCATCATCAGGCTGCCGAGCAGCACGGCGCAGCCCAGCGGGCGCGCGAACGGGAAGTTGAAACGAGACTGCATGCAAGGCCCTCCCCAGGGTCGAAAAGCGCTGCGCGTTTCGCAGCGAATGACGGGGAAGACCCTCATTCGAGAAAAACCCACACCTGCAAATAAAAATATTTCTCAAAAAAGAATCGAATCTGGGTCGTTGCTGTTTTTGTCGGAGCGGACTCCGTCCGCGATGTGCAACCGGCCAGCTGGAAGCCGCCGGAAATCGATCGCGGACGCAGTCCGTTCCTACGTAATGGGCCAGCGCTGTAGGGCGATTAACCTGGAACAGGTTATTCGCCGTTCCCTTTGCGGCGGATAACGCTGGCGCGTTATGCGCCCTACCTTCAGGCCGGGCGCGGGGGCGGGGAAATCAGCGCGGCAGGATGACCGCGCTGCCGTCGGCCTTGCGCTGTACGCGCACATCCAGCAGCACCGGCAAGGCCGCGAGGAAATCGTCCGGACGGGCCAGGCGCACGTTGCCGGAAATGGGCTTGTCCGCCAGGCGCTGGTCACCCAGACGGATTGGCGCGGCACGGTACTGCGACAGCTCATCCACCAGCGCACCCAGCGGCTGGTTGCGGAAGGCGAGCATGCCGTCACGCCACGCAGCGATGGCGGCAACCGGCACGCGGTCGACCTGCGCCTCCCCTGCTCCACTCGACAACCGGGCACGATCACCCGCGGTCAGCGTCTGCTCGCCCGGCGCAGCGAGCTGCGCCTGCAACGCCACTTTGCCGTGACGCACGGCGACGGTCAGGCCATCGCCCTCGCGGTGGACATCGAAGCCGGTGCCGAGCACCCGCACCCGGCTTTCGCCGGCGGTCACGCGGAAGGGCCGGTCGGCGTCATGGGTCACTTCGAAATAGGCTTCGCCGCGCAGCAATCGCACATCGCGCCAGCCCTCGGAGTAGTCCACCCGCAGTGTGGAATCCGCCGCCAGGAACACCCGCGTGCCATCGACCAGCGTGACCTCGCGCTGCTCGCCCGGCGCGGTGGACTGCACCCGCTGCGGATCGGCCAGGCGGCCGCCACTGAAGTCGTTGGCCAGCAGCAACGCCGCGCAGAACACGCTGGCAGCGGCCAGCCCGCGCCAGGGCAGGCTGAAGCCGCGACGCGGCGCGATGGCGGGCCTGCGAAGCTGGTCGAGATCACTCCACAGCTGCTCGATCTCGCGGTAGGCCGATGCATGGGCCGGGTCTTCCGCCAGCCAGTCGGCGAAGGCCTGGCGCTCGCGGGCATCACAGGCGCCCGAGCGCTGGTGGCTGAACCACTTGGCGGCCAGTTCGTCGATCACCTGCTGGCGCTCCTCTTGCGGCGTCATGCTTCGCCCTCTCCCTGAACGTGCCGCTTGCAGTGCAACAGCGCACTGGCGACGTGCTTCTCCACCATGCTCAGCGAGATCCCCATGCGCCGCGCCACCTCGGGCTGCGACAGGCCGTCGAACTTGTGCAGGATGAAGGCCTCGCGGCGGCGTGGCGGCAAGCTGTCCAGCGCCTGGGAAAGCTGCCGCAGGTATCGTTGTCGCTCGAACTGCACCACGGGTTCGCCCCCTTCGGCGGCCGGTTGCTGGTCAGTATCCGTGGCCTCTTCCGGCTCGCTGGCGAAGCGCCGGGAGCGCTGCCAGTGATCGCGCAGCAGATTGCGCGCGACCTGGAACAGGAAGGCGCGCGGCTGCTCCACCTGATGCCGCGAGGAAGACTTGAGCCATTGGGCAAAGGCGTCCTGGGCAAGGTCGGCGGCGTCCGCCGAGCTGCCCAGCTGCTTGCGCAGGAAGCGCAGCAACTCGCCGTGGAAGGAGCGATAGGCCTGGGACACCGAACGGGAGAAACGCTCATCCATCGACGCACGCCTCCCGGCGTCGCCGCCCTGCCCCACACTTGCCCGCTACCACGTCGCCCCCAGAACCGGGGCGCTTGGCCACCGGCAACTATCGAATTACACAAATGATAATACATATCATTTGCAGAATTGAAGCCAGACGAGAACGATCGGGCGAAAACGATGGAAAGCAAAAGGCCGCCTCACGGCGGCCCTTCGGGAACTCAGACGTTGGCGATGCGCGCCTTTCGCGCCCGGTAGCTGCGCAGTAGCGAAGGCGCCAGCGCGGTGAGCGCCGAGCCACTGACCACCAGCAGCGCACCGACATAGGCCAGGCCGTTGAGGTCCTCGGGCCGCACGAACTCCGGCCACAGCGAAGCAGCCAGCGCCACCGAGGCGAAGGTCACCAGCGGCGTGATCGCCAGGGTCGCGCTGACCCGCGAGGCTTCCCAGTGCGCCAGCGCCTCGGCGAAGGCGCCGTAGGCCACCAGGGTGTTCAGGCAGCAGGCCAGCAGCAGCCAGCCCTGCAGCGGGGACAGGTCCAGGGCCTCCAGCGGATGCGCCCAGGGCGTGAGCAGCGCGCCGCAGCCCAGGTAGATCACCATCATCACCTGAACCGAGGTCCACTGGGTCAGCAGCTGTTTCTGCGCGAGCCCATAGAAGGTCCAGATGAAGGCGGCGAAGACCACGATCAGCACGCCGGTGGTGTACTCGCCGAGCGAACCGAACAGCTCGGCCAGGCGCTGGTTGAAGAACAGCCCGAAGCCGAAGATCAGCACTGCCAGACCGAGCGCCTGGCCGACGCTGAAGCTCTCCTTGAAGACGAACAGGCTGCCCAGCAGCAGGAGGATCGGCGCGATCTGGATCACCAGCTGCGTGGTCCCCGGCGTGAGCAGGCGCAGGCCGATCAGGTAACAGACGTAGTTGCCGGTCAGGCCGAGGATGGCGATCAGCACCAGCCCCTTGCCGCGCTTGCCCAGCGGCGAGAAGCGCGGCAACTGGCGGGTGAAGCCCAGGTAGATGAGCAGCAGGCCACCGGACACCACCAGGCGAAACCAGGTGACGGTGATCGGGTCCATGACCTTCAGGACTTCCTTGAGCTTGATCGGCAGGATGCCCCAGAGGACGGCGGTGACCAGGGCCAGGAACAGGCCGAACTGCCAGCGGCCGGATGAAACGTGCATGAGTGCCTCGACGCGTATGCGGTCCGCCATGCTAAGTCATGGCGGTATCGCCCCATAGGAACAGTTGCGTGGTGCAACTGTTCCGGTCGCCGGTCAGATCAGGGTCGAGAGGCGCAGCAGCCACCAGATGAGGATGATCAGCTGGACGAGGAACGCGGCAAAGCGCACCCATACCGCCAGCACCGAGGTGCTGAGCAGATGCACCACCGACTGGACGATGCGCGCCACCAGCAGGGCCGGCGCCAGCGGGTCGGTGATCACTGTCTGCTGGGTGACCATGGCGTAGAGCAGCACGGCGCAGAACAGTGGCACGTTTTCCACGCAGTTGGCGTGTGCGCGCACCAGGCGCTGGCCGAAGGTGCCGGGGGTGTTGCTGCCGTCGGCGGCGAAGACGTTGACCTTCATGCGGCCGGACATCACCAGCAGGCCGCGCTGGTTGACCAGCAGCAGGACCAGCAGCACGGTCCAGGCAACCAGGCCGAGCAACGCGAAGGCAGAGGGACTCAGGGACATGCGGGACTCCTTTCTCTTGTTGGTTTGAGCGGAGTCTAAGGGAAGTAGAGTAATTGCTCTATATGTTTGCCGCCGCGCCGCGCAGGGTCTTGCAGGAGCAACCGTGTTTCGCCGGAAAATCCGTGCAAGTGCATTCCCCCTCACCCCAGCCCTCTCCCTGAGGGAGAGGGGGTAGATCGTGCCGGCTGGAGCTGCAGTTTCATCCTGCACCGAACGGTCCCCTCTCCCTTCAGGGAGAGGGTTAGGGAGAGGGCAAGTGCCACCGGCCGGCTCGGAGCTGCCGGGAATCGATCGCGGACGGAGTCCGCTCCTACGCACGCCGGACAGATCGTCGGTCGGCACAAAAGAAAACGGGCAGCCCGTCGCCGGACTGCCCGCCTCTTCCAGCGCCGCACTCACAGCTTGGCGATGGAGACCTCGGTGGATTTCACGAAGGCGATCACTTCGCTGCCGATGGCCAGTTCCAGCTCCTTCACGGAACGGGTGGTGATCACCGAAGTGACGATGCCGGCAGCGGTCTGCACGTCGATTTCCGACAGCACATCGCCTTCGACGATTTCCTTGATGGTGCCCTTGAACTGGTTGCGGACGTTGATGGCTTTGATGGTCATGGCGTAGCTCCTTGGGAGAATAGGGATTTCACTGTGGGTTCAAAGCGCCCAGCGCAGTTGCGTGGGCAGTGGGGAAACGGGTTCCGGTTCGGGCGGCTGGGCCGGCAGCGACAGCACGCGTTCGAGCACTTCGGCTTCCAGCGCGGCGAGCCTCGCCGAGCCACGGGCACGCGGCCGGTGCAGCTCGACGTTGAGGTCCAGGCCGATCTCGCCGTCCTCGATGAGGATCACCCGGTCGGCGATGGCCACGGCCTCGCTGACGTCGTGGGTGACCAGCAGCACGGTGAAGCCATGCTGCTGCCAGAGGTTCTCGATCAGCTGCTGCATCTCGATGCGGGTCAGGGCATCCAGCGCACCCAGCGGCTCATCGAGCAGCAGCAGGCGCGGCTGGTGAATCAGCGCGCGGGCCAGGGCCACGCGCTGCTTCTGGCCGCCGGACAAGCCCGCCGGCCACTCGTTGGCGCGGTCGGACAGCCCCACCGCCGCCAGCGCATCCAGCGCCTTCGGACGCCAGTCGCCCTTCAGGCCCAGGCCGACGTTGTCGATCACCCGCTTCCAGGGCAGCAGGCGCGAGTCCTGGAACATCAGGCGAGTCTCTTCGCGGGCGCTTTCCAGCGGCGCGGAGCCGGCCAGCAACTGGCCGTCACTGGCCTCATCGAGCCCGGCCAGCAGGCGCAGCAGGGTGCTCTTGCCGCAGCCGCTGCGGCCGACGATGGCGACGAACTGGCCAGCCGGAATCCGCAGGTCGATGCCCTTGAGCACCTCGCGGTCGCCGAAGCGCTTGCGCACATTCTCCAGCGCCAGCGGGATGCCTTTCTTGAGTTGCTGCGGCAGCTGCTTTTGAGACAGAGGGTTGACTGCGTTCATGCCGCACCTCCCTTGACCTGATAGGCCGGGTGCCAGCGCAACCAGACGCGTTCCAGGCCGCGGGCGGCGAGGTCGGCGAGCTTGCCGAGCACGGCATAGAGCAGGATCGCCAGTACCACCACGTCGGTCTGCAGGAACTCCCGGGCGTTCATCGCCAGGTAGCCGATACCGGAGTTGGCGGAGATGGTCTCGGCGACGATCAGGGTCAGCCACATGAAGCCCAGGGCGAAGCGCACACCCACCAGGATCGAGGGCAGCGCGCCCGGCAGGATCACCTGGCGGAACAGCGCGAAGCCGGACAGCCCGTAGCTGCGCGACATTTCCAGCAGCCCCGGATCGATGTTGCGGATGCCGTGGTAGGTGTTGAGGTAGATCGGGAACAGCGTGCCCAGGGCGACCAGGAAGATCTTCGCCGACTCGTCGATGCCGAACCACAGGATCACCAGCGGGATCAGCGCCAGGTGCGGCACGTTGCGGATCATCTGCACCGAGCTGTCGAGGAAGCGCTCGCCCCATTGCGACAGGCCGGTGATCAGCCCCAGCACCAGACCGATGCTGCCGCCGATGACGAAGCCGACGGCGGCGCGCCAGGTGCTGATCGCCAGGTGCTGCCAGAGCTCGCCGCTGACCACCAGGTGGTAGCCGGCCTCGGCCACGGCGCTGGGCGCGGGGAGGATGCGGCTGGACAGCCAGCCGAATTCCACCGCCAGCTGCCAGATGACCACCAGGCCCACCGGCAGGGCCCAGGGCGCGAGGCGCTGGGCAAGGTTGTTGGTAACGCTCATCTCATCTCTCCGGATTCTTCGATCGTAGGGCGGATGAAGCGGAACGCTTCATCCGCCGTTCGGGATCGACGGCGGATAACGCTGCGCGTTATTCGCCCTACGTTTGCTCAGCTCGCTGCAGCCGCCTTGGGCAGCTTTCTAGGAGGTAGAGAATCGTTTGCCACCATCTCGCCGAACGGGCTGACGTAGCCACGCGCCTGCGGTGCCTGTGCCTGAGCCAGTTCCAGATGCGGGAAGAGCAGTTCGGCGACCCGGTAGGACTCTTCCAGGTGCGGGTAGCCGGAGAAGATGAAGGTGTCGATGCCCAGCTCCGCGTATTCCTTCACGCGCGCCGCGACCGTCGGGCCGTCGCCGACCAGCGCGGTGCCGGCGCCGCCACGCACCAGGCCGACACCGGCCCAGAGGTTGGGGCTGACTTCCAGGTTGTCCCTGTTGCCGCCGTGCAGGGCAGCCATGCGCTGCTGGCCGACGGAATCGAAGCGCGCCAGCGAGGCCTGAGCGCGGGCGATGGTCTCGTCGTCCAGGTGGGAGATCAGGCGATCGGCGGCCTGCCAGGCTTCCTCGTTGGTCTCGCGGACGATCACGTGCAGGCGGATGCCGAAGCGCACGCTGCGGCCCTGCCTGGCGGCCTTCTCGCGCACCTGGGCGATCTTCTCGGCGACGGCGGCGGGCGGCTCACCCCAGGTCAGGTACAGCTCGACCTGCTCAGCGGCGAGGTCCTGGGCGGCATCGGAAGAGCCACCGAAATACAGCGGCGGACGCGGCTGCTGGATCGGCGGATAGAGCAGCTTGGCGCCCTTCACCTGCAGGTGCTTGCCGTCGTAGTCGACAGTCTCGCCTTCCAGCACGCGGCGCCAGATGCGGGTGAACTCGACCGAGGCTTCGTAGCGTTCGGCGTGGCTCAGGTGCAGGCCGTCACCGGCCAGTTCGTCCGGGTCGCCGCCGGTCACCAGGTTGAACAGCGCGCGCCCGCCGGAGAGCCGGTCGAGGGTTGCGGCCTGGCGGGCGGCCACGGTCGGGGAAATGATGCCCGGGCGCAGGGCGACCAGGAATTTCAGGCGCTGGGTCACCGGGATCAGCGAGGCAGCGACCAGCCAGGAGTCCTCGCAGGAGCGGCCGGTGGGGATCAGCACGCCGCCGAAACCGAGGCGGTCGGCGGCCTGGGCGACCTGTTGCAGATAACCATGGTCCACGGCGCGGGCCCCTTCGGCGGTGCCCAGGTAGTGGCCGTCGCCGTGGGTCGGCAGGAACCAGAAGATGTTGAGACTCATCGCAGTAACTCCAGATAAGCGCGCCGGCGTGGCGTAGCCGCGCGATGATGGGATTGGGGTATTTCGTGTTGCTTTGTGCAGGAGCGGGCCATGCCCGCAAACCGCGTCGCGCCTGGCGTCAGGCCGGTCGCGGGCATGGCCCGCTCCTACAGGTGTGTCACTGGGCGGCGGCCACCTTGGCCGGCGCCGTCCAGACCACGTCCTTGATGCTCAGCGCCTTCGGGATCAGCTTCAGCTGGGTGAAGGTGTCGGCGATCTTCTGTTGCGCGGCGGTGACTTCCGGGGTGATCGGCTGGGCGCCGTAGCCCTGGCGTTTCACCGCGGTGAAGGTGATGTCCGCCGGCAGGCCGAGCAGCGGCGCGACCTGGTCGGTGACCTGCTGCGGGTTCTGCTGCGACCACTCGCCGACCGAACGCACTTCGTCGATCAGGGTGGTGATGACCTGCGGGTGGTTGTTCGCGTAGGGGCGGGTCGCCAGGTAGAACTGGTGGTTATCCACAAGGCCGGTGCCGTCCACCAGGGTGCGGGCGGAGAGCTGCTTCTCGGCGGCGGCCTGGTACGGGTCCCAGATCACCCAGGCATCCACGCTGCCGCGCTCGAAGGCGGCGCGGGCGTCTGCCGGCGGCAGGTACACGGGCTGGATGTCGCTGTACTTCAGGCCGGCCTTTTCCAGGGCGCGCACCAGCAGGTAGTGCACGTTGGAGCCCTTGTTCAGGGCGACCTTCTTGCCCTTGAGCTCGGCGACGGATTTGATCGGCGAATCCTTGGGCAGCAGGATCGCTTCGCTGGTCGGCGCCGGCGGCTCATGGGCGACGTAGACGAGATCGGCGCCAGCAGCCTGGGCGAACACCGGCGGGGTTTCGCCGGTGACGCCGAAGTCGATGCTGCCGACGTTCAGCCCTTCCAGCAGCTGCGGGCCGCCGGGGAATTCGGTCCATTGCACCTTGACGCCCTGCTCGGCCAGGCGCTTCTCCAGCGTGCCACGGGCCTTGAGCAGCACCAGGGTGCCGTACTTCTGGTAACCGATACGCACGGTACCGGGTTGTTCGTCTGCCTGGGCGTTGTAGGACAGGGCTGCGATCAGCAGGGCCGCCAGTCCACTACGCAAAGTGAGGGTCCGCATGGGAGTGCTCCTTTATCGAGTGTGCTTGCCGGACCTGCGGTCCCGTTGTCGGGACGGTGAGGGCCTTTTCTTATTTGACGCGGAGACGCTTGCCGGGTTGGGGCTGGGCGTTCGCCTGCGTTGAATGGGTCGGTCAGATGCTCCAGCGGGCGTTGATCAGCCGTTCGTTGAGCAGGTTCGGGTCGATGGGTTTCGGCCGGCGCGCCAGGGCGCCGTGGAACTGTTCCAGGGATTCCAGCAGTCGATGTTCCAGGGTCGATTCCAGGCGCGCCGGGGTATTGCCCTCGGGGTATTGCACCTGGCTCTCCTCGGCGAACACGCCGTGCAGGGTTTCCTGGGCCTTCAATGCGGCGAGGACCGGCTTGAGCGCGTAGTCCACCGCCAGCATGTGGGCATTGCTGCCGCCAGTAGCCAGGGGCAGCACCACCTTGTGTGCCAGCGCCCGCTCCGGCAGCAGGTCGAGAATCACCTTCAGCGCACCGGCGATGGACGCCTTGTACACCGGGGTGGAAATAACCAGGCCGTCGGCGCGCAGCACCTGTTCGATCAGCTCGACCACCCGTGGGCTGTCGAAGCGTGCATGCAGCAGGTCCTCGGCCGGGAAGTCGCGCACGCTGTAGGAGCGCACCTCGGCGCCGTGGGCGTGCAGCCAGTTCCGCGCGATGTCCAGGAGGACACCGGATCGGGAACGCTGGCTGGGGCTGCCGGCAAGGGTGACTACATACATCTGCACGCTTCCTTATAACGATCAGAGCGGTACAAATGCCGCCCTGCTAACCAATGTGCATAGACCTTAACAGTCCTTCTCATATTCCAATAAATGGTATTTATTCATTTAGTTATGCGATTTCGATTTATACGCAGGAGCAATTGTCTTCTCCTGGATAATTCCGCGCCTGCATTTCCCCCTCACCCCAACCCTCTCCCTTAGGGAGAGGGGGCAGGCCGTGCCGGCTGATGCTGTGGTTTCATCCTGCACCGAACGGTCCCCTCTCCCTCCGGGAGAGGGCTAGGGTGAGGGCCGATCCGAGCACAGCAGCATCCCGTAGGGGCGGAACGTCAGATGACGTGGGACAGGTGCAGCTCGGTCAGCGCTTCGCCGCGCAGGAAGGCCAGTTCCACGGCGCGACGATCGCGCGGACGCGGCAGCGGCACGGGGAATTCGCGGCGCAGGCGACTGGGCGTACCGCCCAGCAGCAGGACGCGGTCGCTGAGGTAGAAGGCCTCATCGAGGTCGTGGGTGACCAGCAGGATGCTGATGTCGTACTCCAGCGCCAACTGCTGGATCAGGTCCTGCAGACGGATGCGGGTGAAGGCGTCCACCGCGCTGAAAGGCTCGTCCAGCAGCAGCACCTGCGGCCGGCCATAGAGGCCACGGGCGATGGCCGCGCGCTGCGCCATGCCACCGGAGAGCTGCTTGGGCAACAGCTCGCCCTTGCCTTCCAGCCCCACGTCGCGCAGCAGATGCCCGATGCGCTGAGCGTCGGCCAGCCAGCCGTCGGCGAAGCCGATGTTCTGCGCCACCGTGAGCCAGGGCAGCAGGCGCGGCTCCTGGAACACCACACCGACGCCGCCACCGCCACGGCCGCTACCGCCATCCGGGCCGAAGCCCAGCAGCGGGTTGCGCACCAGCGAGCCGGCGAACTCGTCGTCCAGCCCGGCGGCGATGCGCAGCAGCGTACTTTTTCCACAACCGCTGGGGCCGAGCAGGCTGACCACTTCGCCCGGAGCCAGGCTCAGGCTGACATCGTCCAGCACCCGCACGCCGGAGAAGCTCTTGCGGATGTCCCGCAGTTCCAGCAACGCGCTCATCCGCTCACTCCATTGCCAAGGAAGGTATCGCGCCAGGCCAGCGCACGCTGTTCCAGCGCCTTGAGCAGGCTGTCACTGAGCTTGCCGAGCACCGCCAGCACCAGAATGGCGGCGATGACGATGTCCGGCCGCGAGGTTTCCCGGCCGTCGCTGAGCAGGTAGCCCAGGCCGCGGGTGGCGGCAATCAGTTCGGCGGCGACGAGGAACATCCAGCTCAGGCTCAGCGCGCCACGCAGTCCGGTGAACAGGCTCGGCAGCGCCGCCGGCAGGAGAATGCGCCGCACCAGGGCGAAGGGCGACAGGTGATAAAGCCGGCCCAGCTCCACCCACTTGCGGTCGACGTTGCGCACGCCGGCCACCAGCGAGAGATAGACGGGGAAGAAGGCGCCGAGGGCGATCAGCACGATCTTCGGGGTTTCATCGATACCCAGCCAGAGCAGCAGCAAGGGCACCCAGGCCAAGCTGGGGATGGCCCGCAGCGCCTGGAAGGTGGGCTCCAGGTAGGCCTCGGCGCGCTGGCTAAGCCCTACCCAGGTACCGATCAGCACGGCCGCCGCCGCACCGATGAAGAAACCGGCCGCGACCCGTGCCAGGCTGGCCGCGACATGCTTCCAGAGTTCGCCCTGGGCCAGTTGCCAGAGCGTCAGCGCAATGCTGCTGGGCGCCGGCATCTGGTGCTCGGCCAACCAGCCGACGCGCACCGACAGCTCCAGCGCCGCACACAGCAGCAGTGGCACCAGCCAGGCGCGCCAGCTCAGCCGCGGCCAACGCAGTTTCAGTGCGCGACGCTGGCGGGCCAGGCGCAGGCTCTGGGACGGCATGACTTACTGCTCCGCCCTGGCGACGGCGGGCTTGCCGATCACTTCACCGGCCAGTTGCGGCGCGATCAGTTGATCCACCACGGCAGTGACGTCGGTCCCCGGACGCACCAGTTGCTCGTCCAGCAGGATCGGTGCGGCGGCCTTCAGCGCGGCCACCTGTTCGGCACCCGGCAGCGGCTTGCTGAAATCGGTGCGAGAGAGTTGCAGCTTCGCCACTTCCAGCGGCAGCTTGGCTTCCTCGGCGAGCAGCTTCGCGGTCTCTTCCGGGTGCGCCACGGCCCACTGACGCGCTTCTTCATAGGCGGCGATGACCTGCTTGATCAGCTCCGGCTGCTCCTTCTCGAATTTCTCGGTGACGCTGAGCACGCCGTAGCTGTTGAAGTCGACGTTGCGGTACAGCAGTCGTGACCCGGCCTGCAGCTCGCTGGCGGCCATGTGCGGATCGAGGCCGGCCCAGGCGTCCACCCTGCCCTGCTCCAGCGCGGCGCGGCCGTCCGGGTGCTGCAGGTGGACGATCTCCACGTCGCTCTTGTCCAGCCCGGCCTGCTGCAGGCTGCGCAACAGGAACAGGTAGGGGTCGGTGCCCTTGGTGGCGGCGATCTTCTTGCCCCGGAGATCGGCCACCGACTTGAGCGGCGAATCCTTGGGCACCACCAGTGCGGTCCACTCCGGACGGCTGGCAATGTAGACGGTCTTCAGCGGGCTGCCGTTGGCGCGGCTGAGGACGGCAGCCAACCCCGCCGTGGAGGCGAAGTCAGTGCTGCCGGCGTTGAGGTACTCCAGCGAACGGTTGCTGCCCTGGCTGAACACCCAGCGCACCTCGGTGCCTTGCGGCTTGAGGGATTTCTCCAGCCAGCCGAAGTGCTTGAGCACCAGGCTGGTGGGCGCGTAGTAGGCGTAGTCCAGGCGCACCTCTTTCGGGGCGTCGGCGGCTTGGGCGGGGCTGTTGTAGGCGCCGATCGGCAGGCTCGCGAGAAGAGCGACGGCCAGGCTGCGGCGCCAGGTGGAATGACCCATGGTCTTCTCCTTGGCGTGGCTTGCGTCTTCTTCCCGTTTGGCGGGCAAGTCAGATCGAATAGATCGAACAGAAAGCAGAGCTTGAATAAAAAAGCGCGGCGTGGTCCGCGCATGAAGGATAAAAATGGGCCGGCGAACCGGCCCGATTTCCGCTCGAGGTTGAGACTTCGGCCTCCGGAGCGCGCGAGCCAGAGTCAGGCAAGGCACCAGCGGCAGTGAGAGCGGAGTGTGCCAGAGCACATGAGCATCTCGCTGTCGCTGGCGACGCAGGCTGGCCGACGCGCAGCCGCTTCGGATCACTTGTTCGGTTGCGGCGTCAGGCGCAGGTACGGCTTGATGGCGCGGTAGCCCTTGGGGAAGCGCTGCTTGATCTCTTCCTCGTCCTTGAGCGAGGGCACGATCACCACGTCGTCGCCGTCCTGCCAGTTGCCGGGCGTTGCGACCTTGTGGTTGTCGGTGAGCTGCAGCGAGTCGATGACGCGCAGGATCTCGTTGAAGTTGCGCCCGGTGCTCGCCGGGTAGGTGATGGTCAGGCGCACCTTCTTGTTCGGGTCGATGACGAACAGCGAACGCACGGTGAGGGTGTCGTTGGCGTTCGGGTGGATCAGGTCGTACAGCTCGGAGACCTTGCGGTCGGCGTCGGCGATGATCGGGAAGTTGACCACGGTGTTCTGGGTCTCGTTGATGTCTTCGATCCACTTCACGTGGGAGTCCACCGGGTCGACGGACAGGGCGATCACCTTAACGCCCTTGGCGGCAAACTGGTCCTTGAGCTTGGCGGTCAGACCCAGCTCGGTGGTGCATACCGGGGTGAAGTCGGCCGGGTGGGAGAACAGCACGCCCCAGCTGTTGCCGAGCCATTCATGGAAACGGATGCGGCCTTCGCTGGATTCCTGTTCGAAGTCGGGGGCGATGTCGCCGAGTCGCAAGCTCATGGGTCTCTCCTTGTTCGTGTTGGTCACCACTATGCACAAGGTCTTTACGCATTAAAAAGAATATATTTTGATTTTCTTATAACCAAAACAATCTACTTTTCTCGACCCTGCCCGACGACGACCGTCGCCGGACACTGAGCATAGTCAAGGGAACGTGAAGCCCATGCCGGTGAGTGTTTCATCGCTGAAACGATTGCCTGCCGTTCGTCGCCATTCCTGCGTAGCCCAGGCACGGCGGGGCTTTGCGACATACACTCGATTCAATTAATCCTTTAGTTCGGGAGGTCAGCTCATGTTGGGACAACGCGTCGGCGACGGCCAGGCGGCCACCCATTACCGCAGCGACCGCATCAGCGCGGTCAATGGTCAGTACTTCTTCTCCACCCGCGAGGGAACGCTGGAAGGCCCTTACTTCACGCGCTTCGATGCTGAGCGCGAGGTGATGCTGTACATCACCCGCATGCAGCAGGCCTCCGACCTGTTCGCCCGCGTCGGACGCTGATCTCCTTCAGCTCCTGGCCACACGAACCCCGGCCTGCCAGCCGGGGTTTTCTTTTGCCTGCAGATACCCCCGGCTCCAACACTGGGCAAAGAAAAAGCCCCGGCATCGCTGCCGGGGCTTTTTGCGTTCGGCTCTCCTGCGTGGGAAGAGCCGGGTGCCTCAGCGAACGGCCTCGAACAGGCCGGTGGCGCCCATGCCGCCGCCTACGCACATGGTGACGATGCCGTAGCGCAGGTTGCGGCGCTGCAGTTCGCGCACCAGGTGGCCGACCTGGCGCGAGCCGGTCATGCCGAAGGGGTGACCGATGGAGATGGAGCCGCCGTTGACGTTGTACTTCTCGTTGTCGATGCCCAGGTGATCGCGGGCGTACAGGCACTGCGAGGCGAAGGCTTCGTTGAGCTCCCAGAGGTCGATGTCGGCGATCTGCAGGCCCTTGGCCTTGAGCAGCTTGGGCACCGAGAACACCGGGCCGATGCCCATCTCGTCCGGCTCACAGCCGGCGACGGTGAAGCCGCGGAAGAAGGCCTTGGGCTTGAGACCCAGTTCCAGGGCTTTCTCCAGGCTCATGATCAGGGTCATCGAGGCGCCGTCGGAGAGCTGCGAGGCGTTCCCGGCGGTGACCGAACCGTCCTCGGCGAACACCGGCTTGAGGGAGTTCAGGCCTTCGAGGGTGGTTTCCGGGCGGTTGCAGTCGTCACGGTCGACCACGCCGTCGAGCACTTTCTTCTCGCCGGTGGCCTTGTCTTCCACCAGGTACTTCACGCTCATCGGCACGATTTCATCGTCGAACAGGCCTTCGGCCTGCGCGCGGGCGGTGCGCTGCTGGCTCTGCAGGGAGTACAGGTCCTGCTGCTCGCGGGTGACGTTGTAGCGGCGGGCGACGATCTCGGCGGTCTGCCCCATGGGGTAGTAGATGCCGGGGAACTCGTCCTTCAGGCGCGGGTTCACGAAGTTGTCGAGGTTCTGCTTGCCCATGGTCAGGGTGATGGACTCGACGCCGCCGGCCACGAGGATGTCGCTGCAGCCCGAGGCTACCTGGTTGGCAGCAATGGCGATGGCCTGCAGACCCGAGGAGCAGTAGCGGTTCAGGGTCATGCCGGCGACATGGGTGCCCAGGCGCGACAGTACGGCGGCGTTGCGGCCGATGTTGTGGCCCTGGGCGCCTTCGTTGGAGCCCGCGCCGACCACGCAGTCGTCCACCAGCAGCGGGTCGAGGTTGTTGCGCGCCAGCAGCGCGTCGATGCAATGGGCGACCATGTCGTCCGGACGGGTCATGTTGAATTTGCCACGGAAGGACTTGGCCAGGCCGGTACGGACGCTGTCGACGATCACCACTTCGCGCATGGGAAACCTCGTTGCTTGTTGTTCGTTGGGGAGGATGGTGTGGCCCCGAGCATAGGCGCCAGTGAGGACACAGGGCGACGATCATTCACCAGCCGTATAAGCCTGCCCCCACCCTCGTTGAGCGGGGTGGAAAACAAACCGCCGCCCGGAGGCGGCGGTTTCGAGGGGTTTCACACGGGTCAGACGGTGTCGGTCTTGATCGCGTGATCGCCCAGCAGGCCGTTGAGCACGGTCTGGGTATCCCCCGCCGAGAGCACGCCGTTGCCGGCATGGCCCGCGTACTTGGCGGCGAGGTCGACGTTGGCCAGGTCGACGGTCTGGGTGACGGTGCCATTGCTGATCGGGCTGACGCCAATGGTGGTGGTGCCGGCGTTGACCGAGAAGGTCAGGTAATGCGCCAGCGACGAAGCCGTGGCGGCCTCCCCTTGCAACAGGTCGGCGAAGTTCAGCACGTCGTGCTCGGCGATGTTGAAGTCCTTGATCACATCGTGGCCGGTATCGCCGGACTTCCAGATGAACTCATCCGCGCCGGTGCCGCCGTACATGATGTCGTCGCCGGGCCCGCCGATCAGCTTGTCGTTGCCGCCCTGGCCGAACATCAGATCATTGCCGGCGCCGCCTTCGAGGGTGTCGTCGCCACCGCGCATGTCACCGGCGACGTTGAGCTGATCCGCGTGCTGGATGATGTAGTTGCTGATCGTGGCCGCCGTCGGCGCGGTGCCATTGGTGGCGGTCAGGTAGTCCACCAGTCCCTGGAAGCCCTGGCCGTTGTGCGTGCCGGCGGCATGCCCGGCCCAGGCCAGCTGGTCGGTGTTGATGACATCGCCGAACATGATGTCATTGCCCGCGCCGCCGACCAGGTGGTCGTTGCCCACGCTCACCGGTGTGCTGGTGCTGAAGCCTTCCTGCAGCGCCGCCTGCAACTGCTCGGCGGTGTTGATGATCTGCGGCTGGCCGACCGTGTTGGACAGGTTGGTGCCATCGACATTGGTCACCACGGTGCCGGTGGTGTTGGTATTGTCGAAGTAGCGCAGGTAGTTGCTGTTGATGCCGTCGCCGATGCCGATGGCATTGACCGCCACCGAGTTGTCGCCGACGAGGGTGCCGGCATGGTGCAGCATGTCGTTGCCCGAGGTGATCGCGACGTTCATGTCGTTGTAGCTGGTGCTGTTCCCACTGCCGGAGTTGCCGTTGTAGACGGTCGGGTTGCCGTCGGTGAGGAAGAACGCCAGGTTGACGTAGCCGTGGGCCGCATCGGCGTGGTTGGTGCCGACCTGAGTGTTGAACCATGCCGAAGCCTTCTGCATGGCATCGTCATAGTTGGTCGCACCGTTGGCGCTGAGCGCGTTGATCGCGGAGATCAGCAAGGCCACGTTGGCTGCCGTCAGGCCGTTGTAGCTGACGCGGGTGGCGCTGTCACCGAACGACACCAGGCTGACGTTGATGACCCCGTCGTGGCCCTTGATGGCGTTGACCAGGTTCACCAGCGCGTTCTTCGCCAGGTCCATGCGCGACAGGCTGCCGGTACCGGAGGGGTCCTTCATGCTGCCGGAGGTGTCGACGATCAGCGAGATGTTGTAGTTCTTGCCCGGCTGGGTATAGACCGACACCCCACCCGGATCGCCCACCAGCACATCGTTGCCAGCACCGCCACTGATGGTCCCGGACTTGTCCACATCCTGCGGGTTGGGCAGGGTGTGCTGGGTGCTGGACCCGTCGAGGTCGCTGCTGTTGCTGCCAACCACCAGGACCGACTGCGGGGAGCTCAGGTCCAGGCACAGGTTCAACCCGGTGCTGTCGCCGTCGCCATCGGTAAGGCCGACGTGGAAGTTGAGGTCCAGGTTCTCCGGCAGGACCGACTGCCCGGCAGACACGGTGACCAGACGATAGTCGCCGCTGCTGCTGCTCAGCACCACCGAGTTGAAGCCGCCTTCGGACAGCTGGAAGGCCGAACCGCTGGTGAAGTGGCCATCGGTCAGCAGGTTGAAGGAGACCGAGCTGTTCTCACCATTGCCGGCCGGCGGCGAGTAGGTGCCGGTCGCCAGCACCACACCACCTTCGCCAAGCACCTTCCAGCTGAGCACATCGCTGGTGGAGAGTTTCTGCACGTCGAAGCTGACGTCGTAGATCTTCTCGCTGAAGGCGATGTTGAGGTTCTCGCCGGGGGTGATGAGGTTGTTGCCGCCCACACCCATGCCGTTGTCGGAGGGGTTCACGTTGCCGTTGGGGCTGGTGAAGACCACCGAAAGGCCATCGGCGGACAGGGTGACGGAAGGCCGCGGGCCACCAGCGGAGACCTGGGTCAGGTCATATTCCACGGTCGAGATCGGCCGCGAGTTGAGCACTTCGAAGCTGTAGGTGCCGTCAGCATTGACCTTGAGAACGAAGAACGCCTCGTTGGAGCCGTCATAGGCCGTCAGTTGCGAGCCGCCACCCGGCAGTTGGGTGACCACGTAGGTCAGCCCATCCGGCGCGGTATTGCCGATGAGGTCGAAGGCACCCCGGCCGTCGCCGCCGAAGCTCACATCGAGCGTGCCGTTGAGCACGAAGCCGGGGGTTTCGGAAACGTCCTGGCACGGCGGTTCGCTGTGCACCACCGGCAGGTCGTCCTGCACGTTGATCACCAGCGAGCCACTGCCCAGGCTGACCGGATCGCCGTCACCGTCGGTGGCCTTGATCAGGCCGCCGAGGTTGAGCGCCAGTTGCTCCGCATCACTGCCATTGTGCAGCGGATGATCCAGCGGCCCGACGAGCTTGAACTCGTAGTTGCCCGCCGTATCCACCGACAGGGTGAAGATGGTCTTGGCGCCGGCCATGGCAGTCAGCAGGTTGCCGACCACGCTGTAGACCAGTGCCACGCCGCCGGAGGTCAGGTGCTGCGAGGTCAGCGAGGAGTAGTCGCCGGTCAGCGAGAAGGCGCCGGGGCCGTCCACACCGAAGTTCACCAGGCTGGTGAGCGAGCCCTTGGCAGTCGTGGTGTCGCTGGCGCCATCGGGGTTGCCGCCGGGCAGCGCATCCTCCATGACCTGGCCGGTCACGTTGCCACCGGCGATGAGCGCGGGGCCGTCGTCCTTGAACACCAGCTTGCCGCCCAGGTCGATGCTGGCGGACTTAGGGTCGCCGTCGCCATCGGTGATGGTCGCCACCAGGGATATCTTGTTACCCGACAGGCTCACCGGGTCATCGGGGTTGGTGGTGTCGGCATGCTTGAGCGCCATTTGCTGGTCGAGCTTGAGTTCGCCGGTAGCGCTGTCGAGGGTCAGGCTGAAGGCGACCGCGCCGCCACTGTTGCCCACGCGCCCCTCGACCACGGTGTCGCTGACCTTGACCAGCACGATGCTCTGCCCGCCGGTGGTCTGCAGCCCACTGACAGTACCGGTGGTGGCGGAGAGCTTGTAGCTGACGCTGCCGCCGTCGGCGCCTGTACTGGAGGTGAAGGCACCGCTGAAGTTGCCGGTGACGTCGGTGGCCAGCGCCGTTTCATCCACCGTCAGCGTCGGCGCTTTGCCGACATTGGCGCTGATGCTCGGGGCATCGTCGTGGAATACCAGTTTGCTGCCCAGGTCGATAGAGGCGCTCTGGCTGTCACCGTCCTTGTCGGTGATGGTGCCGGTCAGGCTGATCTTGCCGCTGGCGATGCTCAGCGTTTCATCGTCGTTGCTGCTGTCAGGATGGACGAACGCCATGCGCTGATCGAGGGTCAGCGCCCCCCCATCGGGACGAACCACGAAGGCGATGGCGCCGCTGCCTTCGACCTTGCCGACCACGCCATTGCCGTCGTTGAACAGCAGGATGCGCGCGCCGCTGGCGGTTTCGCGCAGGCCGCTGTCGGTACCGTCCACGGTGGTGACCTTATAGGTGATCGAGCCGGCCCCGTCAGCGCCGAAGTCCGCGGTAAACAGGTTGGCCACCAGGGGCGCTTCGACGCGCGCGTCGCTGGCGAGGTTGGACTCGTCCACTTCCAGGCGGATATCGGCGTCGGTGCACGGCTCGATGTGCGGGCCGTCGTCGAGGAAGGTCAGCTTGCTGCCCAGGTCCACGCTGGCCGACTCGTGGTCGCCGTCGCCATCGACGATCGTGGCAGTGAGGGCGATCTTGCCGGTACCGATACCCAGCGGATCATTGGCATCGCTGGTCACCGGATGCACCAGCGCGCGTTGCTGATCGAGGGTGATTGCGCCGTTGTTGACGGTCACGCTGAACGCCACCTGACCGCTGCCGTCCACGCGGCCTTCGACGCCGTTGGCGGTGTTGAAGAGGAAGATCTTGTTACCGGTAGCAGTGTCCTTCAGGCCGCTGTCGGTGCCGTCGGTGGTGGTGATCTTGTAGGTGATCGCGCCGGCACCGTCATTACCGAAGTGGCTGGTGAACAGCGCCGCGACGTCGTTCGCCGAAGCCTTGTCGTCGACCGCCAGTTTCGTCTCATCCACCGTCAGGCGGATATCCGCGTCGGTGCACGGTTCGATGTGCGGGCCATCGTCGTAGAACACCATCTTGCTACCCAGGTCGACCTGGGCCGAGGCCTTGTCGCCGTCGCCATCGACGATCGTGGCGGTGAGGGTGATCTTGCCGCTGTCCAGGCGCAACGGATCATCGGAGTCGCTGGTGTCGGGGTGCTTGAGCGCCAGGCGCTGGTCGAGCATGAGCGCGCCGTTGTCCTCGCTGACCACGAAGGCGACCGCACCACTGCCCTGTACGCGGCCTTCCACGGTGCCGTTAACGTTGTAAAGCAGAATGGCATCGCCCTGAGTGGTCTTCAGGCCACTGTCAGTTCCATCCACAGTGCTGACCTTGTAGGTGATGCCACCAGCGCCGTCGGCGCCGAAGTGCGACTCGAACAGCAGCGAAACCAGGCTGGACTCGACGCGTGCGTCGTTGTCGAGGTTGGACTCGTCCACTTCCAGGCTGATGTCGTAGATGCTCGACGGGGCGATGCTGGGGCCGTCGTCGAGGAAGGTCAGGCTGCTGCCCAGATCGATATGGGCGCTGGCGCTATCGCCATCCTTGTCGGTAATGGTGGCGGTGAGGGTGACCTGGCCGCTCAGGCTCAGTGCATCATCGGCATCGCTGGTATCCGGATGCACCATCGCGCGCAGCTGTTCCAGGGTGACCTTGCCGTCGCCATCCACGGATACGCGGAAGGCCACGGTATCGGTGCCCTGCAGGCGGCCTTCGATGCCGTTGGCGGTGTTGTACAGATAGACCTTCTGCCCGGTCTCGGTGTCCTTGAACCCGCTGTCGCTATTGTCGGCCCCGGCCAGCTTGTAGGTAATGGTACCGGCGCCATCGGCACCGAAGTGGGTGGTGAACAGGTCGGCCACCGAAGCGCTGCTGGTGTCGGGCACGCCGAGGTGGGTCTCGTCCACGGTCAGCTTGATGTCCGCATCGTTGCAGGGCTCGATGCTCGGGCCATCGTCGAGGAAGGTCAGTTTGCCGCTCAGGTCGATGTGAGCCTGGGCGCTGTCGCCGTCCTTGTCGGTGATGGTCGCGGTGAGGGTCACGCTGCCAGTGGCGAGGCTGACGCCTTCGTTATTGTCGCCAGGAGTCGGGTGCACGACAGCGCGCACCTGGTCGAGGGTGATCTTGCCGTCCTGCCCCAGGGTCACGCGGAAGGCGACGGTGCCGTCTTCCCCACCCACGCGACCTTCCACACCGTTGGCGGTGTTGAACAGGAATATCTTGCTGCCGGTCGCCGTGTCCTTCAGGCCGCTGTCGGTGTTGTCGTTGGTCGCGACCTTGTAGCTGATCGCGCCCGCGCCGTCGTTGCCGAAGTGCGCGGTGAACAGGTCGGACACCGTGGCAGAACTGGTGGCATCGACGTTCAGGTGGGTCTCATCCACCGTCAGCTTGATGTCTACGTCCTCGCACGGCGCGATGCTCGGACCGTCGTCGAGGAAAGTCAGCTTGCTGCCCAGGTCGATTTTCGCCGAGGAGCTGTCGCCGTCCTTGTCGGTGATGGTGGCGGTCAGGGTCAGGGTGTTCGCATCGAGGCTGACCCCTTCGTTGTTGTCACCCGGAGTCGGATGCACGACGGCGCGCACCTGGTCGAGGGTGATCTTGCCGTCCTGGCCCAGGGTCACGCGGAAGGCGACCGCGCCGTTCTCGCCGCCGACCCGGCCTTCTACACCGCTGGCGGTGTTGAACAGGAATATCTGGTCACCGCTGGCCGTGTCCTTCAGGCCGCTATCGGTGTTGTCCTCGGTCTCGATCTTGTAGGTGATCTGCCCCGGACCATCGGCACCGAAGTGCGCGGTGAACAGGTCGGAAACACTGGCGGTGCTGGTGGCATCCAGGTTCAGGGTGGATTCATCCACGCTCAGCTGGAGGTCATGAGCAGTGTTCGGCGTGATGCTCGGACCATCGTCGAGGAAGGTCAGCTTACCGCCCAGGTCGATCGAGGTGGTCGCGCTGTCGCCGTCCTTGTCGGTGATGATCGCGCTGAGGGCGATCTTGCCGGCCAGGTTCAGCGAATCATTGGGATCACTGGTGTCGGAATGCACCAGCGCGCGCAGTTGCTCCAGGGTGACCTTGCCGTCCGGCCCGAGGGTCACGCGGAAGGCGGTTTCGCCGCTGGTTTCCAGGCGCCCTTCCACTCCATTGGCGGTGTTGAAGAGGATTACCCGCTGGCCACTGGCGGTATCGGTCAGGCCGCTGTCAGTGTTGTTGGCGGCTTCGATCTTGTAGGTGATCGACCCTTCGCCATCGGCGCCGAACTGGCCGTTGAACAGCTCGGCCACCGAGCCAGTGCTGGTTGCCGGTTGGCCCAGGGTGGTTTCGTCCACGCTCAGGTGCAGGTCGCCGCCTTCGATGGGCGCGATGCGCGGGCCGTCGTCGAGGAAGGTCAGCTTGCTGCCCAGGTCGAGCCCGGCGCTCTGATAGTCGCCATCGGCGTCGGTCACGGTAGCGGTCAGGCTGATCTTGCCGGCACCCAGGCTCAGCGGATCATTGGAGTCGGTGTTGTCCGGGTGCACCAGCGCACGGACCTGGTCCAGGGTGATCTTGCCGTCCTGCCCGAGGGTCACGCGGAAGGCGACTTCGCCATTCACGCCGCCCACGCGGCCTTCGACACCGGTGGCGGTGTTGAACAGGAAGATCTGGCTGCCAGTGGCGGTGTCTTTCAGGCCGCTGTCGGTGTTGTCCTGGGTCTCGACCTTGTAGGTGACCGAGCCGGCGCCGTCCGCGCCGAACTGGGCGTTGAACAGATCGGCCACCGAACCGGTGCTGGTGGCGTTCTGACCGAGGTCGGACTCGTCCACCGTCAGGTGCAGGCCTTCGGTGCTACCCACGGAAATGCTCGGGCCGTCGTCGAGGAAAGTCAGCTTGCTGCCCAGGTCGAGCCCGGCGCTCTGATGGTCGCCATCGGCGTCGGTCACGGTGGCGGTCAGGCTGATCTTGCCGGCACCGATGCTGAGCGGGTCGTTGGAGTCGGTGTTGTCCGGGTGCACCAGGGCACGGACCTGGTCGAGGGTGATCTTGCCGTCCTGCCCGAGGGTCACGCGGAACGCAACTTCACCGTTCACGCCGCCCACGCGGCCTTCCACGCCGCTGGCGGTGTTGAACAGGAATATCTGGCTGCCGGTGGCGGTGTCTTTCAGGCCGCTGTCGGTGTTGTCCTGGGTCTCGACCTTGTATGTGATCGAGCCGGCGCCGTCCGCGCCGAACTGCGCGTTGAACAGGTCGCCTGCCGCCACGCTGCTGGTGGCGTCGGTCCCCAGGGCGGACTCGTCCACCGTCAGGTGCAGGCCTTCGGTGTTGCCCACGGCAATGCTCGGGCCGTCGTCGGTGAAGCTGACACGACCGCCGAGGTCCAGCGAGCTGCTGGAGGAAACGCTGTCGCCATCACGGTCGGTTACCGTCAGGTTGCCCTGCAGTTGCACCAGGCCGGAATCGAGCACGGCATTCTGGCTGGCGTAGTTGCCGTCGCTGCCCGGCAGCCCGTGGTCCACGGCGCTGAACTGGGTCAGGGTGACCACACCGGTATCGCCGTTCACCGACAGGCTGAAGATGGTGTTCTCGCCGGTGATGCCAGCGGCGCTGGCGGAGGTGGAAGCGACGATGGCGCCGCCCACGCTGTACAGGTAGATGGTCGCGCCGCCGCTGGTCAGGCCCGAGTCGCTGCCGTTGCCGCTCACCAGGTTCAGGTTGTAGCTGAGCTGGGTGGTGCCGGCGCCGTCGCCGCCGTAGTTGGCGGTCACCTGGAAGGCCGAGCTGTAATCAGCGGTGGAGGTGTCGAACGCAGCGCCAGCGGTGTTGGCGTCATGGGTCTGCAGCAGGACGTCCACGCCAATGTCGGCGGACAGGCTGGCCTGCGGCGCATCGTCGACGATGCCCACGGTCAGCGTGCCGTTGGCCGGGGTGCCGTTGCCGTCGGTGATGGTGTAGGGGATATCGAAGTTCAGGGTGTCTTCGGAACCCTTGACCGGGTGATCCACCGGCTGCAGCAGGGTGACCTCGAAGGCACCGGTGTTGATATCGGTGAGGGTCACGGTGAAGACCGGCGTGCCATTGGCGCTGCCGGTAAGCACATGACCATCGGGGCTGACGCTATAGGTGATGGCGACGCCACCGGAGGTCAGGCTGGGCAGCCCTGCGGTGCCCCAGGAGAAGCTGCCAACGCCATCTGGCCCGAAGCTGTAGCCCAGGGTACCGGAGTGGGTCGCCCCCTCCCCCACACCATCGGGAATACCGCCGGGCAGGCCGGCCTCGAACACATTGGCGCCACCAGGGCCACTGGGGCCGGCGCTCGGCACGCCATCCGGCGGGATTACGGGCGGTTCGGCCTCGAGGCGTACATCCGGGGTGCCGTCGAACTCACGCAGGGGCAAGGGCCCGGAGCCGATGGGCCCGGTCGGGAAGCCGATGGTCGGGTCGATATGCCCGCCCACTTCGGTCAGCAGCACGAAGGAGTGCCCGCCGCCGGGTTTGCCGTTGGCGGCGCCCGCGGCGCTCGGGCCGGCGGCGGTGGCTTCGGCAGCCTGGGTCGGGTCCACGCCCGCGGCGATTGCGGCCTGCAGGGCCTTGACGTCGGTGACGTCCTGCTGGGTCGGCGTCGCCGGCTGCTGCTGGGCAACCGCCTGGTCACCCTGCTCTGACTGGTGCGCGGCGGAGAGCATCTGCGAGGTCAGCGGCAGGGCGCTGTCGCGGCCCAACGTGATCTCGCCGCCGCCGGCGACCTTCAGCGCAACTGCGCCATTGGCGCCGGTGACCAGCTGCTCACCGACAAAAACCTTGTCTCCCTGTTCCAAAGGACGACGCGATCCATCGGCGGCTACCGCAAACACTTCGCCGATTACCTTGCTGACGACACCCATCAAAGTAGCCATGAGTCCTTCCTCCGCTGCACATCCCGTGGCCGGTTCCACCGACGCACGATTGACCGAAACAGGCCATGGCACGCTTGTATCCGGATGCTGCGAAGAAAGTTGCGAAGGGTGCGAAAAGGACTGCTAGCGCTTTTGCATCAAAAAGCCAGCGACAATTTTTTGTCATGCTGGCCACGCGTTTTCTTGTCCTTCTGCGGTGGTCCCCGCCCTAACTGCTACAAACCGTACCTGGCTTCTTTTGCAAGCGCCTGCTCCAGCCCATACCCAGGAAACACGAGGGCTTGCACGTTCAAACAATGTGCGGTTTTTCACATGACTCATAAGATTTTTTCCGAATAACCCTTGTGAAAAATTCTTCTGAGGTTTTCGAAAAGTTGTTCTTAGCTCTGATGTTACAGGCGTGAAACGCTTGATAAGAGAAAAAAGCCAATAAATTGGCGACCAAAGAGCATCGAAGTACAAGAACACCAGGAGCAAAGCCATGCGCAGTCGTAACGCGGCACTATGGAGCGGTGTATTTTTGGCGGTGTCGGGGACTCATGGGCAAGCCATGACGCTGACCGAAGCTATACAAAGCACGCTGCAATACCACCCGGAAATCAGCCAGAGCGTAAACAGCCGCCTCACCGCGGATGAAGAGCTCAAATTCGCCAGGGGCGGCTACCTGCCAACCGTCGATCTTGTCGCGGGCTATGGCCGCGAGAACACCGACAGCCCCAGCACCCGCGCAGCGGGTAACCACAACGACGAGACCCTGACCCGCGGCGATGCGGAAATCCGTCTGCGGCAGATGTTGTTCGACGGCTTCGGCACCCCCAACGAGGTCAAGCGCAACGAGTCCAACGTCAATGCCAAGGCCTTCCGTATTCTCGGCACCTCGGAAACCGCTGCCCTGCGCACCGTCGAGGTCTACCTCGATGTGCTCAAGCGCCGCGAGATGGTGACGCTGGCCAAGAACAACCTGCAGGCCCACGAACGCATCGGCGACCAGATCCGCCTGCGCAGCGAGCGTGGTGTCGGCAGTACCGCCGACAACGACCAGGCCATCGCCCGTCTGGCCCTGGCGCAGAACAACCTCTACACCGAAGAGGTGAACCTGGCCGATGCCGAGGCCAGCTTCTATAGCGCCACCGGCCGCATGCCGGACCAGCTCGAAGCCCCCTCCACCGTGAAGGCGGAAGTCCCGGCGGACCTGCTCGCCGCGCGCCAGGGCATGCTCAATGAAAACCCGCTGCTGAAATCGGCCCAGGCCGACGTCAACGCCGCCGAAGCCCAGTACGAGGCCGCCAAGGCGCCCTTCTACCCGCGCTTCGACGCCGAGCTGGCCAAGGCCGCCAACAACAACGTCGACGGCGACGAAGGCCACTACAACAGCTGGGAAGCCCAGGTGGTGATGCGCTACAACCTGTTCAACGGGATGCGCGACAAGGCCCACCTGAACGCCACCTCGCACCAGATCAACGAAGCCCAGGACATCCGCAACAACGCGCTGCGGCTGCTCAACGAAAACCTCTCGCTGGCCTGGGACGCGATGGAGAACTCCAAGAAGCAGACCCAGCCCGCCCGCGAATACGCCGACTACACCCGCAAGGTGCGCGAGGCATACCAGCAGCAGTTCACCCTTGGCCAGCGCACCCTGCTCGACCTGCTGGACAGCGAGAACGAACTGTTCACCGCCAATCGCCGTTACGTCGACGTGCGCTACACCGAGGAATACTCGATGTACCGCGTGCTCGGCAGCATGGGCGCCCTGCTGCGCTCGCAGCATGTCGTCGCGCCGCACGAGGCCGTGGCCCTGTCGGATGTGAAGAACGAGGCACGCCTGCCTGATCTGAAATAAGAAAATCGCACGCGCTCGTCACTCTGCCCCGCGCCGCCCGGCGTCGGGGCGACGGCCGTGAAGCGATACGAAGGGGCACGGAAAACCCGGCGACCGGCCACACCCGGCGAACACCTGCAAGTGTTCGCCGGGTGCCGCCGGCGCGGGTCGTCCCGGCCCGGGAGGAAGTAGCGTGACCATGATCATCCAGGAGCGCGGCACACCCGCACCGGGCGATCCGCGCCTGAGCCATGACGATCCCCTGCTCGACGGACTGCTGATCCTCTGCCGCCTGCATGGCTGCGCAGTGAGCCGCAACAGCCTGTCCGCCGGCCTGCCGCTGCGCGACCAACGGCTCTCCGCCGCCCTGCTGCCGCGGGCCGCCGCCCGTGCCGGCCTGCAGGGCCGCTTGCTGCGCCGCGAACTGCGCAGCATCTCCAACCTGAACCTGCCGGTCCTGCTGCTGCTCAACGACGGCCGCAGCGCCGTGCTGCGCCAGTGGCGCGAAGACGGCCAGGCGCTGATCCTGCCCTGCGAGACCGAAGGCGGCGAACAGGCCGTCGGCGCCGACGAGCTGGCCACCCAGTACAGCGGCCAGGCCCTCTTCGCCCGCCCGCGTCACGAACTGGAAGCGGCGCGCAAACCGCTGGTACCGCGCGTCGAAGCCTGGTTCCGCGACACCCTGCGGCTGTCGCGCTGGCTCTATACGGACGCCCTGGTCGCCAGCCTGCTGATCAACCTGCTGGGCATGCTGGTGCCGTTGTTCGTCATGCAGACCTACGACCGCGTGGTGCCCAACCAGGCGCTGTCGACCCTCTGGGTGCTCGCCGCCGGCCTGCTGATCGGCACGCTGTTCGAACTGCTGCTGCGGGTGCTGCGCTCCAACCTGCTGGACATGGCCGGCAAGAAGACCGACGTGGTCCTCTCCGCCACCCTGTTCGAACGCATCACCGGCATGTCGCTCAAGGCCAAGCCCGAGACCGTCGGCGGCTTCGCGCAGAGCATCCATGACTTCCAGGGCCTGCGCGAATTCCTCACCGCGCTGACCCTGACCAGCCTGATCGACCTGCCCTTCTCGCTCCTGATGATCCTGGTCATCGGCCTGCTCGGCGGCTGGCTGGTGGCCGTGCCGCTGCTGGCCTTCCCCATCACCATCGTGTTCGCCCTGATCATCCAGAGCCGCCTGCGCGATACCGTGCAGAAGAGCCTGACCCTGGGCGCCGAACGCCAGGCCCTGCTGATCGAGACCCTCGGCGGCCTGGAAACCCTCAAGGCCTGCGGCGCCGAAAGCGAGCGGCAGTACCGCTGGGAGTCCACCCACGGCGCCCTGGCGCGGCTGGACAATCACGCGCGCTTCCTCAGCGCGCTGGCCACCAACGGCACCCTGTTCCTCCAGCAGTTCGCCGGCCTTGCGATGATCTGCGCCGGGGTCTACAGCATCCTCGACGGCAACCTCAGCGTCGGCGCACTGGTCGCCAGCTACATGCTCAACAGCCGCGTACTCGCCCCGCTGGGACAGATCGCCGGGCTGATCACCCGCTACCAGCAGGCGCGCCTGACCATGAAGAGCACCGACGCGCTGATGGAGCTGCCGCAGGAGCGTCAGGCCCGCCAGCGTCCGCTGGAGCGCACCCAGCTGCACGGCGCGCTGGAAGTCCGCCAGCTGAGCTTCAGCTACCCGGAGCAGACCACCCCGGCGCTGAACCACGTCAGCCTGCGCATGGCCCCCGGCGAGAAGATCGGCATCATCGGCAAGAGCGGTTCGGGCAAGAGCACCTTCGGCCGTCTGCTGATGGGCTTCTATCACCCGGACGAAGGGCAGATCCTGCTCGACGGCCTGGACCTGCGCCAGCTCGATGTCTCCGACCTGCGCCAGCAGATCGGCTACGTGGCCCACGACCTGCCGCTGCTGGCCGGCAGCCTGCGCGACAACCTGACCCTCGGCGCGCGCTACGTCAGCGATGCGCGGATGCTCGAAGTAGCCGAACTGACCGGCGTCAGCGAACTGGCCCGGCAACACCCGGCCGGCTTCGACCGCCCGGTGGGTGAGCGCGGCCAGCTGCTCTCCGGCGGCCAGCGCCAGGCCGTGCTGATGGCCCGCGCGATGCTGCTCGACCCGCCGATCCTGCTGCTCGACGAACCCACCAGCGCCATGGACAACAGCAGCGAGGAAATCCTGCGCAAGCGCCTGCACGAGGCCTGCCGCGACAAGACCCTGCTGCTGGTCACCCACCGCACCTCGATGCTCAGCCTGGTCGACCGCCTGCTGGTGCTCGACAGCGGCCGCATAGTCGCCGACGGCCCGAAAGACGCGGTCATCGAAGCATTGCGCAAGGGCCACGTCGGCCCGGCAGCGGGGTAATGGCCATGCACTTTTCGCAATCGATCCGCGGTTACCTGGGCGGCAATGGCGCCCGCGACACCGAATTCATGCCCGAGGTCCAGGGCACCCTGCTGGAAGACTCGCCCAACGCCACCCGCATCACCCTCTGGGCGGCGCTCGGGCTGCTGGTGGCGGCCATCACCTGGGCCTACTTCGCCGATATCGAGGAAGTGACCAAGGGCGAAGGCAAGGCCATCCCCTCCTCCAAGGTGCAGACCATCCAGAACCTGGAGGGCGGCATCGTCTCGGAAATCTTCGTCCGCGAGGGGCAGGTGGTGAACAAGGGCCAGCCGCTGCTACGCCTGGACGACACCCGTTTCTCCTCCAACAAGGGCGAGACCGAGGCCGACCGCAACTCCCTCGAAGCCCGCGTCGAACGCCTGAGCGCGGAAGCCGAAGGGCGCGAACCGGCCTTCACCGACGCCCTGAAGAAAGATGCACCGCAAGTGGTGGAAGACCAGCTGGCGCTTTACCAGACGCGCATGCAGCGGCAGAACAGCGAGCTGAACATCCTTCAGGAACAGCTGCGGCAAAAGGCTCAGGAGCTGCAGGAGTTCCGCGCCAAGGTCCAGCAGTACCGCTCGAGCCTCGGGCTGGTGCAGCAGGAGATCAACATGTCCGAGCCGCTGGTGAAGGCCGGCGCGGTGTCCCCGGTGGAACTGCTGCGCCTGCGTCGCAGTGCGGTGGAAATCAGCGGCGACCTGAACGCTACCAACCTCGCCATCCCCCGCGCCGAGGCGGCGGTGAACGAGATCCAGCGCAAGGTGGAAGAGTCGAAACTGGGCTTTCGCAGCGACGCGCTGAAGGAGCTCAACGACGTCCGCACCGACCTCAACAAGCTGACCGCTACCAGCCGCGCCATCGACGACAAGGTCAACCGCACCCTGGTGGTCGCCCCCCTGCGCGGCATCGTCAAGCAGCTCAAGGTCAACACCATCGGCGGTGTGGTGCAGCCGGGCAACGACATGGTGGAAATCGTTCCGCTGGAGGACAACCTGCTGGTGGAAGCGAGGGTGCGCCCGCAGGACATCGCCTTCCTCCATCCCGGCCAACCGGCCACGGTGAAGTTCACCGCCTACGACTACACCATCTACGGCGGACTCAAGGCCAAGCTGGAAGTGATCAGCGCCGACACCATCACCGACGACAAGGGCAACAGCTTCTACATGATCCAGGTGCGCACCGACAAGAACCACCTGGGCACCGATGCCAAGCCCCTGCTGATCATCCCCGGCATGGTGGCGACGGTGGATATCATCACCGGCGAGAAGAGCGTGCTGGACTACATCTTGAAGCCAGTGCTCAAGGCGCGGTGGGAGGCTTTGCGGGAGCGGTGAGTTTTTCGGCGGGCTTCGGAGCTGAGGATTACCACCCTCTCCCCAGCTCTCAGCCCCCCCTCATTCACTCCAGCTCCCCCTGCCAATGCGCCCCCGGCCCCTCCTCCGCCAACCGGTCCCCCGGATTGCGCAGCGGACAGGCCTCCATCGACAGGCAGCCGCAACCGATGCAGCCATCGAGCTGATCGCGCAGCAGCAGCAACTTCTCGATCCGCTCGTTCAAGTCATCCCGCCAGCGTGCCGACAATCGCGCCCAGTCCGCCGCCGTCGGGTTGTGCCCGCTCGGTAGCGAACCCAGCGCCTCGGCGATCTCCCCCAGGGGAATGCCCACCCGTTGCGCGACCTTGATCACCGCCACCCGGCGCAGCGTGTCGCGTGAATAGCGGCGCTGGTTGCCGGCATTGCGCGAACTGCTGATCAGGCCCCTGGCCTCGTAGAAGTGCAGTGCGGAAACGGCCACGCCGGCGCGTTTGGCCAGCTCGCCGACACTCAGCTCGCGGTGCTTGGAGCAGGAAGAAGTATTTTTCATGGGCTATTGACCTCAACTTAAGTTGAGGTTTTACCCTCGCCAGGCATTCGGTTCAAGCCAGGGAGCCAAGGAACATGACGCAACCCGCCCCGATCACCGCCCATGCCTGCGTGGACAATCCGCATTTCATCCTGCAGATCGAGATCGACGTAACACCCCAGCAACGCCCGCACATCGCCGCGCGCCTGTGCGATTACCTGTCGCACCTGCAGGCGCTGTTCTACCTGCGCCCCGGCTATCTCGCCAGCGAACTGCACGCCGAAGGCGAACCGCAGCGCCTGGTCGGCCGCCTGCACTGGCGCCGCCAGGAAGACTGGGAAGCCGCCTGGGATTGCCGCCAGACCGCCAGCGACCTGTTCGCCGACAGCCTGCTCAAGCTCGGCGCGCGGAGCATTCGCTTCGGCAGCGGCGAGACGGCGTAAGCCGCGCAACCGTCTGAGGCTGTACGGCGACATTGCGAGGCTCTTTCCAGGCAGCCAGTAAGCAGGCAGTAGGATGGGTGGAGCTTGCGATACCCATCAGCTTTGCTTGACAGCCTTGTGATGGGTATCGCTTCGCTCCACGCCATCCTACAAAAGCGGGTCGTTTACGCCCCGGCCGGCAGGCTCATGTGCAGCAACGGGAAGGGCCGGCCTTCGCCATCAAGGGGCGAGCGCCCGGTCTGGACGAAGCCATAGTGCAGGTAGAACCCGACTGCCTGAGGATTCTGTTCATTGACATCGACACTCAGCGTGCCGCGCAACTCGCGGGTGAAATCGAGCAGTGCGCGGCCGATGCCCTGGCCACGTCGTTCCGGGTCGATGAAGAGCATTTCCACATGGCTGTCGTTGAGCCCGATGAAACCCAGCGGACGGTCATCGTCGTCCACCGCCACCCAGACCTCGACGGCGGGCAGGTAGAGGTCACGGACCTGGGGCAGCAGTGCGTCGATGTCCGACGCCTGGAGGAAGTGGTGGGTCGCGCGCACGGCGCCCAGCCAGATATCGAGCAGCCGCGGATTATCCGCAGCGATGCGTTGGCGAATGAGCATGAATGCATCCTGATTCAGCAGATCACAAAGGGATAGCGCGCCACGCAAGGTGACGGCCGTTGGAGCGTCGGCAGCATGAATGCCCGCTTCGCGAATCAACGCCTGGGCGGAACACGGCAGAGGCAGCCGGAAAGAGAGGGAGGTCAATCCTACCCAGCCCCTCCCGGTCGGTAAAGCCTCAGCCGACCAGCCAGCGCCAACCGTCCTCCGCACATTCCAGCCGCGCCTCCAGCTCCAGCCGGGCAAGCAGTGCCTCGTCGTGCGACACCACCAGCAGCGCGCCGCGGTATTGCCGCAGCAGGTTTTCCAGCGCTTCGCGCGATGGCAGGTCGAGGTGGTTGTCCGGCTCATCCAGGAGCAGCAGCTGCGCCGGATGCTCGGCATAGAGCTCGCAGGCCAGCGCCGCCTTCAGCCGCTCACCGCCGCTGAGCAGGCCACTGGGCAGCTCGACCCGTGCCGCCGGCAATCCCAGTTGCGCCAGCCGGGTGCGCAACACCGAAGGGTCCGCCACGCGATTGCGCTCCTGCAGCAGGTCCAGCACCGAGCGCTCTGGCGACAGCGCGGCCAGATGCTGATCCAGATAGGCACTGCGCACCCGCACTTCGCACGAGCCCGCCGCAGGGTCGAGCACGCCCGCGAGCACCTTGAGCAGGGTCGACTTGCCGCTGCCGTTGCGCCCGCTGACCGCTACGCGGCGCGGGCCGCTCAACTGCAAGTCCAGTGGCGCGGCATTGCCGAACGGCAGGCGCAGCGCCTCCAGCAGCAACACGCCACGGGACTCGGGCAGCTCGCAGTCCGGTGCGTTCAGGACCACCATGGCGTCTTCGCGCAACTGCCCGAAAGCCTCGTGAACGTCCCGCGCCAGCCGCTCCCGACGCTCTTCCTGTTGTGTGGCCAGACGCGCAATGCTGGTCTGGCTGCGCTCCTTCTGCCGGTCGACGAGGATCTTCGCCTGGTTGGCTTGCTTCGCCTCCTTGCGCCCCTTCGCCTGCCGGTGTTCCTGGCGCTCGCGCTGTTCCTGCATGGCGTGGTGCTGGCGATCGCGCTCCAGCTTGCGCCGCTGCAACTCGCGCTGGGCGATGTCCTGCTCCTGCTGGCGTACCTCGCGGTAGAAGGCATGGCCGCCGGAGTAACTGCGCAGGCCCGAGGGCGACAACTCGACGATGCGCTGCATGTCGTCCAGCAGCAGAGGGTCATGGCTGATCAGGATCAGGCCGCCGCGCCAGCGTTGCAGCTGCTCACGCAGAGCCTCGCGGCCGGCGCGGTCGAGGTGATTGCTCGGCTCGTCGAGGAGCAGCCAGTCCGCCCCGCTGAGCCACGCGCCAAGCAGCGCTACCCGCGTGCATTCGCCGCCGCTGAGACGCGAGGCGGGCGTGTCCGGCAGCAGATGGGCGAGCCCGGCAGCAGCCAGCTCGGCCTCCAGGCGCGCGCGGACATCCCAGTGGCCGTCGAGGCGCTCGAAGTCAGCGGGATCGACTCCACCGGCCTCGACTCGCGTCAGCGCATCCAGCAGGAGTTGCACACCGGCCAGCTCGGCAACGCTGCGGAACGCCTGCGGCTCGATACGCTGCGGCAGGTAATGCACCGGCCCGGACGCCAGGCAGCGGCCAGCGCTGGCAGGCAGCTCGCCGGCCATGATCCGCGCCAGCACGGACTTGCCCACGCCATTGCGCCCGACCAGCGCGGTGCGGCGCTCGTCGAAGGTTTCATTGAGGTCGCTCAGCAGCGGCTCGCCGCTGGGCAATTGGAAAGAGACGCCTTGCAGCGCCAGGGTGAACGGGCTCGTCATGCGCAATACCAGATTGATGCCGGAAATCCCCCGGGAACGGGCCAGGGAAGGAAACGGGCCGTGAAACCACGGCGGCATCAATTGCGCATCGGACGAACACCTCGCGAAGGGGAATGAGGGGCGCAGTATAACGGCGGTGCTGGCACGGGGATGCCCGTCGGGCAGAAATCGATGCGCGGACGACCTTTCCAGACTCCCTCGAGAGCGGTGACACTGCACTCCCCGCCAACGCGGCCCCAGCAACACTCCACAAGGAAGTCCCCCATGTCCCGTCTCACCTCAGTGGCCGACCTCTTCCACGAAGAACCCATCCAGTGGGGCCTGCGCGGCGACCCGTACCTGTGGCGGGAAATGGCCGAGCACCTCACCGCCACGCCCTGGCCCGCCAGCGAGACGGAGCTGACGCAGCTGCTCACGCGGCTTTTCGAGCAACTGGCCGGCATCGGCCTGGGTCATCCCAGCCACGTGCACCTGCCGCGACATGCCCACGGCGGCATGTCCAGCGGGATGGTCAGCAGCACTTTCTGGCGCGAGCGAGCCATTCCCCTGCTGGTGGAGCGCTACCGCACCTTGTCCCCGCAAGCGTAGATATCCACAGGACAATCACGACGTAGGATGGTGTGGAGCGCAGCGATACCCATCGATTCCGCGCGCGGACCGCAGGGCATCCACCGGCCCGGCCAGCGGATCGCGTGCATGGCACGCTCCTGCACGACACCCGACTGTAGGAGCGTGCCATGCACGCGATGGCGGACAAGGTCCGCCATCCGCTATGAGCTACGCGGCCCGTGGTTGCGCAAGAAGGTTTCCTCCCCCATCGCCGCGATCTGCCCTTCGATCAGTGCATCGAACGGACGCAGCAGGCCCGCGTGGGACTGCGGCGCATCCAGCGCATCGAGTGCATGGACTACCGCCTCGATGGTCGACAGCGCACCCTCGGCCGGCGCCTTGCGCAGGCGGTAACGCGAGGTCAGCCCTTCCGGCAGCACGACTCTCGGCAGCGCCGCGAGATTCGGGTTGAGGTGCAGCAGCTTGCGCGCCTTGCGCCAGGTGCCGTCGGGCACCACCAGCAGGCGTGGTTTATCCACAGGCTGCGCGGCCAGCTCGGCCAGCGCCACGGCGGACTCACCGGGAAACAGCAGCCAGGCATCCCAGGCGGACAGGTCGAGGCCACTGAAATCCTCGCCGACCCGCAGCTCTGCATTGGCCAGGCCAAGCGCCGCCATGCGCGCGGTGTTCAACGCATGCCCAACCTCGCTCGGGTGCTGCAGCAGCAGCACGCGGGTGCGGTTGTCCAGGTGCGGGATCAGCGCGCACAGGCAGTGGTTCAGTGGGCGCTCGCAGCGCGGGCAGCGGGCGCGGCTCATGACTGGCTCGGCTGGGTGCGCAGCAGGTCGCGGAAGTTCTGGATCAGTGGCTCGCGGGAGCGGCCACGGCGCAGGATCAGCGAGAACGGAGCCTGGTAGCCAAAGGTCGCCGGCAGCAGCGCGCGCAGGCGCCCCTGCTCCACCCAGGGGTGTGCGTAGTGCTCGGGCAGGTAGCCGATGTAGCCGCCGGAGAGGATCAGGATCAGCTGCGCCTCCATACTCTCCACAGTGCCGGCGCTGTGCTTGAAGCCATGCCGCGCCAGCTCCGCCTGGCTCCAGTAGCCACGGCCGACCATGCGCTGCTGGGTGATCAGCTCGGCGGGGATGCGCCGACCGTCGAACAGCGGGTGGCGGTCGCTGCAGTACAGCCAGTGCTGCTCTCTATATAAAGGCTGGTAGACCAGGCCGTTCATCCGGCTGAAGAACGAGCCGATGGCCAGGTCGAGACGGTTGTCCAGTACCGCCAGTTGCAGCTCGTACGGGCTCTGTACCTGCAGATGCAGGTGCACCGCCGGGTGCAGGCTGCTGAAGGAGCCGATCACATCGGCCAGCGGCAGCGCCGGGTCGCTCACGGTGGAATCCAGCACGCCGAGGTTCAGGGTGCCGCGCAGCTCGCCCTTGAGCGTCGCCGCGTAGCGCTCGAAGCCTTCCAGCTCGCCGAGGATGCGCAGGGTTTCCTGGTGGAACAGCTCGCCCTTGCTGGTCAGCCCGAAGCCGCCCCGGCCGCGGTGGCAGAGCACGATGCCCAGCTGGTTCTCCAGCTGGCTCATGTAGGTGCTGATTGCCGAGGTCGACAGGTTCAGCTCCTGCTGGGCGGCGGCGAAGCCCTGGCTGCGCACCACGCAGGCGAAAATCCGCAGCAGTTTGACGTCGGGCAGTGCGCTCGCGCTCATGAAGACTCCGCAAAACCGCGGCCGGGCCGCTCTAGTTCAGTACTTTCTGTACCTGAAAAACAGATGATAGCAAGCCAGCTATCTATTCAGGAACCGCAGGCCACAAGCCCGGCGGGCCGTCTACTGCGGCAAGGTGGCGCAGTCTAGCGACCGCCATTAGTTTAGAAAACTCTGAAGTGATTATTTGTAGCCAGCGATTTTTTTCACTACCGCCCGTGACCAGAATCGGCCCTGACGTATTCAACAAGCCTGTTTCCACGAAGACAGCGATCAGCCTGAGGCCCTCCCCATGGACAAGAAACTTCACCAGCCCCTGGGCGGTAACGAAATGCCGCGTTTCGGCGGCATCGCCACCATGATGCGCCTGCCGCATATCCAGTCCCCCGAAGAGCTCAACGAGCTGGACGCCGCCTTCGTCGGCGTACCCCTGGACATCGGCACCTCCCTGCGCTCCGGTACTCGTTTCGGGCCGCGCGAAATCCGCGCCGAGTCGGTGATGATCCGTCCGTACAACATGGCCACCGGCGCCGCGCCGTTCGACTCGCTGAACATCGCCGACATCGGTGACGTGGCGATCAACACCTTCAACCTGATGGAAGCGGTGCGCATCATCGAGGAGTCCTACGACAAGATCCTCGACCACGGCATCCTGCCCCTGACCCTGGGCGGCGACCACACCATCACCCTGCCGATCCTGCGTGCCATCCACAAGAAGCACGGCAAGGTCGGCCTGGTTCACATCGACGCCCACGCCGATGTGAACGACCACATGTTCGGCGAGAGGATCGCCCACGGCACCACCTTCCGCCGCGCGGTGGAAGAAGGCCTGCTGGACTGCGACCGCGTGGTGCAGATCGGCCTGCGTGCGCAGGGCTACACCGCCGAAGACTTCAACTGGAGCCGCAAGCAGGGCTTCCGCGTGGTGCAGGCCGAAGAGTGCTGGCACAAGTCGCTGGAACCGCTGATGGCCGAAGTCCGCGAGAAAGTCGGCGGCGGCCCGGTCTACCTGTCCTTCGATATCGACGGCATCGACCCGGCCTGGGCGCCCGGTACCGGCACCCCGGAAATCGGCGGCCTGACCACCATCCAGGCGATCGAGATCGTCCGTGGCTGCCAGGGCCTGGACATCATCGGCTGCGACCTGGTCGAGGTCTCCCCGCCCTACGACACCACCGGCAACACCTCGTTGCTCGGCGCCAACCTGCTGTACGAAATGCTCTGCATCCTCCCGGGCGTAGAGCGCCGCTGAGCGCACGAGCACACACATGAATAACGACGCCTGCGTAGCACAGGTGCTGGAGGCTGCCCGCGTTCTCGTGGCAGCCTTCGCGCGCACCGACACCGAAGCCTACTTCGCCGCCTTCAGCGAAGACGCCAGTTTCATCTTCCACACCTGGCCGCAGCCGCTGCTCTCGCGCGCGGCTTACCGCGAGGTGTGGGAAAGCTGGCTGCGTGACGATGGTTTCGAGGTCCTTGACTGCCTTTCGAGCAACACCTTTGTGAGCCTGCAGGGCGAAGACGTGGCCGTGTTCTGCCACGACGTCGCCACGCGGCTGCGCATCCAGGGAGAGGAAAGCCTGAACCACGAACGGGAGACCATCGTCTTCCGCCGTGATCCGAAACAGGGCCGCTGGCTGGCCACACACGAGCACCTGTCACCGTCTCCGACGCCATAAAGACAGGGCTCCCCGGGAGGAAGTCATGGATAACAAGAACAAAGCACACGCAATCACAACGATCGAGACATTCGGGGTCGAACAGATCCCGGATAGCGAACGCAACGCCACGCCCACCGACCTGTTCCGCATGATCTTCGGTGGCGCCAACACCTTCGCCACCGCCGTGCTCGGCAGCTTCCCGGTGCTCTTCGGGCTGTCGTTCCAGGCCGGCGTCTGGGCCATCGTCCTCGGCGTGCTGGTCGGTTCGATCATCCTCGCGCCCATGGGCCTGTTCGGCCCGCTCAACGGCACCAACAACGCGGTCTCCTCGGGCGCCCACTTCGGCGTGCACGGGCGGATCGTCGGCTCGTTCCTGTCGCTGCTCACCGCCGTGGCCTTCTTCTCCCTCTCCGTATGGAGCTCGGGCGATGCGCTGATCGGCGGCGCCAAGCGCCTGTTCGACCTGCCGGAAACCGACCTGACCCTGGGCCTGGCCTACGGCCTGTTCGCCGTGCTGGTGCTGATCGTCTGCATCTACGGCTTCCGCTTCATGCTGATGGTCAACAAGATCGCCGTGTGGGCCGCGAGCCTGCTGTTCCTGCTCGGCCTGTTCGCCTTCTCCGGCCCGTTCGACGCTGGCTACGCCGGCACCGTGCAGATGGGCAGCGAAGGTTTCTGGGCCGCCTTCATCGGCGCCGCCCTGCTGGCCATGAGCAACCCGGTATCCTTCGGCGCGTTCCTCGGTGACTGGGCCCGTTACATCCCGCGCCAGACTTCGCAGAAGCGCATCATGCTGGCGGTGATCTGCGCCCAGCTGGCGACCCTGATCCCGTTCCTGTTCGGCCTGGCCACCGCCACCATCGTTGCGGTCAACGCGCCGGACTACATCGCGCAGAACAACTATGTCGGCGGCCTGCTGGCCGTTTCGCCGAGCTGGTTCTTCCTGCCGGTGTGCCTGATCGCGGTGATCGGCGGCATGTCCACCGGCACCACCTCGCTGTATGGCACCGGCCTGGACATGTCCAGCGTGTTCCCGCGCCTGCTCAACCGCGTGCAGGCCACTCTGCTGATCGGCCTGCTGTCCATCGCCTTCATCTTCATCGGTCGCTTCGCCGCGAACCTGGTGCAGAGCGTGTCCACCTTCGCCGTGCTGATCATCACCTGTACCAGCCCCTGGATGGTGATCATGATCCTCGGCCTGGTGATCCGCCGTGGCTTCTACCACGCCGATGACCTGCAGGTGTTCACCCGTGGCCAGGAAGGCGGCGCCTACTGGTTCCACAACGGCTGGAACTGGCGTGGCATGGGTGCGTGGATCCCGAGCGCGGTCATGGGCCTGTGCTTCGTCAACCTGCCGGGCCAGTTCGTCGGCCCGCTGGGCAACCTGGCCGGCGGTATCGACATCAGCCTGCCGGTGACCCTCGGCATGGCCGCCCTGCTCTACGTCGCCCTGCTGCGCACCTTCCCCGAACCCGCTGGCGTCTATGGCCCAAAGGGCCCGCGCTGGGTCGGCAGCCATGACCGCCCGGTCCGCAGCATCAGCGAGCCGACGGCCTGATCCAGGCTTCGTGGCCTGACGCGAAACGCTCTACCTGAAAGCCCCCATCGGACCGGTTGCCGCCGGTCCGATGCCCTACCGCACGCCACAAGCGCGCGGCAACAATGACAATGCAAGTGTGAGGAGCCGACCATGGCGTTAGATCTGATCGTCGTACTGATATATGCCGCTGGCATGTTGTGGCTGGGCTGGTACGGCATGCGCCGCGCCAAGACCCACGAAGACTACCTCGTGGCCGGCCGCAACCTCGGCCCGGCGTTCTACATGGGCACCATGGCCGCTACCGTACTGGGCGGCGCCTCCACCGTGGGCACCGTGCGCCTGGGCTACGTCCATGGCATCTCCGGCTTCTGGCTGTGCGCCGCCCTGGGCGCCGGCATCATCGCGCTGAACCTGTTCCTCGCCAAGCCGCTGCTCAAGCTGCGCATCTTCACCGTCACCCAGGTCCTGGAGCGTCGCTACAACCCGATGGCTCGCCAGGCGTCGGCGGTGATCATGTTCGCCTACGCACTGATGATCGGCGTGGTCTCCACCCTGGCCATCGGCACCGTGATGCAGGTCCTGTTCGGCCTGCCGTTCTGGGTGTCCGTGCTGCTCGGCGGCGGCGTCGTGGTGATCTACTCCACCATCGGCGGCATGTGGTCGCTGACCCTCACCGACATCGTGCAGTTCATCATCAAGACCGTCGGCCTGATGTTCATCCTGCTGCCGATCTGCCTGTACCGCGTGGGCGGTTGGGACGAGCTGGTGGCCAAGCTGCCGGCGACCGCCTTCAGCTTCCACACCATCGGCTACGACACGATCATCACCTACTTCCTGATCTACTTCTTCGGCATCCTGATCGGCCAGGACATCTGGCAGCGCGTGTTCACCGCCCGCGACGACAAGGTCACCAAGTACGCCGGCACCGCCGCTGGCGTGTACTGCGTGATCTACGGCCTGGTCGGCGCGCTGATCGGCATGTGCGCCAAGGTCCTGCTGCCTGACCTGGACAACGTCAACAACGCCTTCGCCGCCATCGTCAGCGCCGCCCTGCCGGACGGCATCCGTGGCCTGGTGATCGCCGCAGCCCTGGCCGCGATGATGTCCACCGCCAGCGCCGGCCTGCTCGCCGCTTCCACCACCATCACCGAAGACCTGCTGCCGATCTTCACCGGCCAGCGTTCCACCCGCCTGAGCCTGAACCGCATCTGCACCCTGCTCACCGGTATCGTGGTACTGGGCATCGCCCTGGTGGTGAACGACGTGCTCAACGCCCTGACCCTGGCGTACAACCTGCTGGTGGGCGGCATGCTGATCCCGCTGATCGGTGCGATCTACTGGAAGCGCGCCACCACCGCCGGCGCCATCACCAGCATGGCCCTGGGCTTCATCACCGCCCTGGTGTTCATGTTCAAGGATGGCCTCGACGCCAACACCCCGATCTACTACAGCCTGGCCATCGGCCTGGTCAGCTTCATCGTCGTCAGCCTGCTGTCGCCCCGCCCGGCGCCGGTAGCCGACGCGGCCTGATAAGCACTTGCGCTAGGCAAGAGGGCGCGGCGAGCTGATCTCCGCGCCCTTTTGCATGATGACCTCACCCACGAATAGTAAGGAACTGCCATGACCACCTGCGGCGAATTCCTCGTCAAGCAACTCGAAGCCTGGGGCGTCGATACCGTCTTCGGTATCCCCGGCGTCCACACCGTCGAGCTGTACCGCGGCCTGCCCCATAGCGGCATCCGCCACATCACCCCGCGCCACGAACAGGGCGCCGGCTTCATGGCCGACGGCTACGCACGCGTCACCGGCAAGCCGGGCACCTGCTTCATCATCACCGGCCCGGGCATGACCAACATCCTCACCGCCATGGGCCAGGCCTACGCCGACTCCATCCCCATGCTGGTGATCTCGAGCGTCAACGAGCGCGCGCGCCTGGCCCACGGCAACGGCTACCTGCACGAGCTGCCGAACCAGCGCGCCATGGTTGCCGGCGTCAGCGCCTTCAGCCACACCCTGATGAGCGTCGACGAGCTGCCCGCCGTGCTGGCCCGCGCCTTCGCCGTATTCGACAGCGAGCGCCCGCGCCCGGTACACATCGAGCTGCCGCTGGACATCATCACCGCCCCGGCCGACCACATGCAGGTGCTGCCGCGTGTGCAACTGGCGCGCCCCGCTCCGGCACGCTCGCCGCTGCACGAGGCCGCCGCCAAACTGGCCAAGGCGCAGAAGCCGCTGCTGCTGCTCGGTGGCGGCTGCGTCGCCGCCCAGGCCGAAGCCCGCGCGCTGGCTATAGCCCTGGACGCGCCGACCGCGCAGACCATCAACGCCAAGGGCCTGCTGCAGCCGGACCACCCGCTGCTGATCGGCAGCAACCAGTCGCTGATTCCGGTCCGTGAACTGGCGCTGGAGGCCGACGTGGTGCTGGCCATCGGCACCGAGCTGGGCGAGACCGACTACGACGTGGTGTTCGACGGCAACTTCAAGATCGGCGGCGAGCTGATCCGCATCGACATCGACCCGCAGCAGCTGATGCGCAACTTCGCGCCGCAGATCGCCATCCAGGCCGACGCCCGCACCGCCATGCGCGCCCTGCTGGAACTGCTGCCGGCCCGCGAGGCCGACACCGCCAGCCCCGGCGCCCAGCGCGCGGCCAAGGTGCGCGCGCAACTGGCCGAGGACTTCAGCGGCTGGGCACACTACCGCACCCTGTTCGACAAGATCCTCGAAGTGCTGCCCGACGCGCGCTTCGTCGGCGACTCGACCCAGACCGTCTACAGCGGCAACCACCTGGTGGAACTGGACGGCGGCCGCCGCTGGTTCAACGCCTCCACCGGCTACGGCACCCTGGGCTACGGCCTGCCGGCCGCCATCGGCGCCAAGCTCGGCGAGCCGGGCCGCCCGGTGATCAGCCTGATGGGCGACGGTGGCCTGCAGTTCACCATGACCGAACTGGCCAGCGCCGTGGAAGCGAAGGTGGGCATCGTTGTGCTGCTGTGGAACAACCACGGCTACGGCGAGATCAAGCGCTACATGGAACGCCGCGACATCACCCCGCTGGGCGTGGACATCTACACCCCGGACTTCCTCGCCATCGCCAGGGGCTTCGGCTGCGCCGCCGAGCGCGCCCGCGACCACGACCACCTGCAGGAGCTGCTGCGCACCGCGCCGAGCGATCGCCCGCTGATCGTGGAAGTGATGGAAGCGGCGCCCTTCGCGCCCTGAGCGTAAGTCCACGCAGGCGGGGCGGGTTATCCACAACCCGCCCCGCCGCCCTGCCCTCTCCCAGAGGGAGCGGGAAACGCGCGGAGCCGGGTGTCTGGCGCAGCTACCGGCGCCGGCCACTCCCCCCCAGGTTCCGAACGGTTCCCTCTCCCTCTGGGAGAGGTTAGGGTGAATGCACAGTCACCCGCGATCCGCGCGCTGGACGCGTCGCGCATCCCACCCGGAATCCGACTCATGAAGATCGTCACCCGTGACCGCTGGTTCGAGGTCCGTCACTGCTACGACGGCGTCAGCCTGATCCACGAGCCTTACGTCCGCCCCTTCTATCGCTGCAACATGTGGCACATCCAGGGACGCGAGCGCGACGTGCTGGTGGACAGTGGCTCCGGCCTGGTCAGCCTGCGCGAACAACTGCCCTGGCTCACCGACCGCCCGCTGCTGGCCGTGGCCAGCCACACCCACTTCGACCACATCGCCGGCCACCACGAGTTCGACGAGCGCCTGGTGCACCCGGCCGAAGCGGACATCCTGGCCAGCCCCGACGGCGAACGCACCCTGGCCACCGCCTTCGTCGACGACGAGATGTTCGACGCGCACCCGGACTGCCCGCTGTGCTACGCCGAATACCGCGTCAAGGCCGCACCGGCGACCCGCACCATCGATGAAGGCGACGTGCTCGACCTTGGTGACCGTACCCTGCAGGTGCTGCACACCCCCGGCCATTCGCCGGGCGGCATCAGCCTGTGGGAGGAGAAGACGCAGACGCTGTTCTCCGGCGACATCATCTACGACGGCCCGCTCATCGAGGACGCCTACCACTCCAACCTCGACGACTACGCCGCGAGCCTGGCGCGCCTGCGCGAGCTGCCGGTGCGTACCGTGCATGGCGGGCACTTCGACAGCTTCTCCGGGGAGCGGCTGAAGGTGATGATCGACGACTGGTTCAACGCCCACAAATAACGGGCGATCCGTGAAGAGCCAAAACAAAAAACCCGCCAGCTGGCGGGTTTTCCTTTTGCGATGGGCAGGGCGCGATCAGTAGCGCCGGCGCTGCTCCATCAGGCGACGTTGCTCGTCGCGGCGGACAGGGATGGGTTGCAGACGTGGAGGCTCGATCAGGCCGAGCGCGACACCGAGTTTCCACGCAATGCTTTGCAGCCAGACTTTCATGGAATGCCTCCTTGTACGAATTCAGGTCGGGCGGCCCGTTACCACCATGGGCCGCCCTAGGAAGAATAGCCCGGCGTCCCACTCTCCGCCCGTGCCACTCACTCCTTGCAACAAAGACTATCGTCTTCCCCCGCCGCAGCGCCTGACCTGAATCAAGAGCACGACATTTCCCAACTCAGCGGCGAAGCATCCGGCGAATCCACTGCTCGCTGCTTACCAGCGTGATGCCCGCCAGTACCAGCACGGCGCCCGCGATGAAATTCAGGGTCAGCGGCTCGCCAAGAATCAGCACGCCGAAAGCGATACCGAACATCGGCGTCATGAAGGAAAACACTGCCAGGTTCGACGCCAGGTAGCGGCGCAGCAGCCAGAACCAGGTGAAGTAGCTGAAGAACGAAACCACCAGCCCCTGGAACAGCACACTACCCACGCCGATGGCGGTGAAGCTGACGTCATGGGTATTGCCCAGCGCCAGTGCGGCGAAGGGCAGCAGCAGTGCGGCTATCAGCAACTGGTAGAACAGCGTCAGGATCGGTTTGGCCTCGGACAGCCGCGTGGTGCGCACCGCCACCGTGGTCATGCCCCAGGCGAACCCGGCAAGTACGCCGAAGGCATCGCCCAGCAGCATGCGGCTGTCCAGGTTGGCGAAGTCGAAGCCACCGCCGAAGCACATCGCGATGCCGCCGAAGCACACGCCGATCCCCAGCCACTGCAGCGGCCGCAGACGCTCGCTGGGCAGCAGGAAATGCAGCGCCAGCGCCGAGAAGATCGGCGCCGTGTAGATGAACACCGCCATGTGCGAGGCCGACGTATAGACCAGCCCCTGGGCGATGAAGAAGAACTCGGCGGCGAACAGCACCCCGGCCAGCAGCCCACCCTTGAGCGTGCCCTGGCGCAGGAAGCCGTCCCAGCCGCCGCGCCAGCACATGATCAGGCCCACCGCCACGGCAGCCACCAGGTTGCGCCCGAAGGCCTGCATGATCGGCGCGATGTCCGGCGCGGCCAGTTTCACCATCACTGCCTGGATACCCCAGATCACGCACAGGCCGGTCATGACCTGGATGGCGAAGGCGTCGGCGCCCTTGCGTTCGACGATATTGGCTTGGGAGTTCATGGCAAGGCTCGGCAGCAAGAGGCACGGCAATTGAAGAAAAGCGGGAAGCCAAAAGGACGATCGGCGGACTTCCTCGAAGAAAGTCCGCCGATCATGCCAGTTCGCGCCAGCCGGCCGCCAACGGAAATCCGCTGTTCAGGAAGCTGAAGGCGACATTATTTCCCGGATTTCACCTGGGTCCAGGTGCGGGTGCGGATGCGCTCCAGTTTCGGCGGCAGCATTTCCACCGAGAACAGCTTGGCCTGCACGTCCGCCGGCGGGTAGACGTTGGGGTTGTCGTGCAGCTCCCTGGAGATCAGCCCGTCCGCCGCCTGATTGGGGTTGGCGTAGGCCACGTAATCGGAGATCGGCGCGACCACTTCCGGGCGCAGCAGGTAGTTGAGGAAGGCATGGGCCTGCTCGACGTTCTTCGAATCCTTCGGAATCGCCAGCACGTCGAACCAGGCGGCGGCGCCTTCCTTGGGAATGCGGTACTCGATGTGGATGCCGTTGCCGGCTTCCTTGGCGCGGTTGGCCGCCTGCATCGCGCCGCCGGACCAGGCCAGGGCCACGCAGACGTCGCCGTTGGCGAGGTCAGTGACGAACTTCGAGGAACTGAAGTAGGTGATGTTCGGGCGCAGCTTCGCCAGCAGTGCCTCGGCCTTCTTGTAGTCGTCCGGGTTGTGGCTGTTGGGCGACAGGCCCAGGTAATGCAGGACCTGCGGGATCACCTCGGTGGGCGAGTCGAGGAAGGCCACGCCACAGGATTTCAGCTTGGCGAGGTTTTCCGGCTTGAACACCAGGTCCCAGGAGTCCAGCGGCGCGTTGTCGCCAAGCACGGCCTTGACCTTGTCGACGTTGTAGGCGATGCCGTTGGTGCCCCACATGTAGGGCATCACGTACTGGTTGCCCGGGTCCTTGCTCTCCAGCACCTTGAGCAGTGCGGGATTGAGGTTCTTCCAGTTCGGCAGCTTGCTCTTGTCCAGCGGCTGGAACACGCCGGCCTTGAGGTAGTTGGGGAGGAAGCTGTCGCTGGGCACGACCACGTCATAGCCCGAGTGCCCGGAAAGCAGCTTGGCTTCCAGCACTTCGTTGCTGTCGTAGACGTCGTATTGCGGCTTGATGCCGGTCTCGCCCTGGAAACCCTTGAGGGTGTCCGGACCGATGTAGTCGAACCAGTTGTAGATGCGCACTTCCGGTGCAGCGCTGGCGGCGCTGGCCGTGACGAGGGTGGCGGCGGCGAGCAGGCCGCGCAGCGCGGTATTCTTGTTCATGTCCTTCCCCAGCTGGATGCGCTCGCGCAAAAGGTTGCGAGCAATGAAAAGCAAACGGGCGGATTCTCATCCGCCCGATTCGTCTTATCAGCGTGCAGCGCCTTCGTAGCCCTGCAGCACGTTCACCGCGTTGACGCCGATGGCCTCCACCGCGTAACCGCCTTCCATGATGAACAGGGTCGGAATACCCAGTGCGGCGATGCGTTCGCCCATCTTCAGGTAGTCCGGGCTGTCCAGCTTGAACTCGGAAATCGGGTCGTCCTTATACGTATCCACGCCCAGCGATACAACCACCGCGTCAGGCGCGTAGTCCGCGATCTTCCGGCAAGCGTCTTCCAGCGCGGCGAACCAGCCGTCCCAGCCGGTGCCATGGGGCAGCGGGTAGTTGTGGTTGTAGCCCTCGCCGGCGCCTTCGCCGTGCTCGTTGGCGTGACCGAGGAAGTACGGGTACTCCACCAGCGGGTCGCCGTGGATCGAGGCGAACAGCACGTCGTTGCGGCGGTAGAAGATGTCCTGGGTGCCGTTGCCGTGGTGGTAGTCCACGTCGAGGATGGCCACGCGCTTGGCGCCCTGGTCGAGGAACGCCTGGCTGACGATGGCGGCGTTGTTCAGGAAGCAGTAGCCGCCCATGAAGTCGCTGCCGGCGTGGTGGCCCGGCGGACGGCACAGGGCGAAGGCGGTGCTGGCGCCCTGGCGCATGTGGTCCTGGGCGGTCAGCGCGACCTGGGCCGAGCTGTACACGGCCTGCCAGGTGCCGGCGGTGATCGGTGCCTCGGTGTCGAAGCTGTAGTGGCCCACTTCGCCCATCAGCGCAGTCGGGATCGGACCGTCGCGCAGCAGGCGGCGCCCCGGGAAGGTGGTGGAGACCAGGTCGCCGGTGTGGCCTTCGGCCGCCCAGCGGGCCCAGGCGCCCTTGAGGAATTCGACGTAGCGGGTGTTGTGCGCGCGCAGGATCGGCTCCATGCCGAAGTCCTTGGGCTCGATGATTTCGCCCAGGTTCTGCGACTTCACGCGGGCCAGCACGGTGTCCGCGCGGCTGGGCATCTCGAAGCAGGGCTGGAGTTTGCCGTCGACCAGTTCGGACTGGCCGAAATGCAGGCGGTGATCATCGCTGTACACGGTAAGCATGGGAGTACCCTCTGAAGGATTCTTGTTGTCCGGTGACGGAATTCTGCCCAGCGACCGTCTCGCGCAGAACAGCGGAAGCGGCCAAAAGGGGATCGATGTGGCCAGAATTTATGACCCTTAACCATCTGCATGCGTTGATTATCCGCTTTGGCCCGGCAAAGACCCACCGCAGCGGCGCTATGCTCAGGGAATTGTCCGGGGGCTGAACCGGTCGAACATCATCAAGCGTTTTGACCACAGGATGGGGGAAGATGCGGGAAACCTTCGTACGCGCCTGCAGCCGTGCGCTGCTGATGCTGACCTTGTTGCTGGCGGGCGTTGGCGCCGTGCTGGCAGACGAGCCGACCGATGTCCAGGCCGGCGATTCCATCCAGCTGCCGGAGCTGCCCGAGGATGCTGGCGTCGAGCAGTTGGGCGCTCGCCTCGAACTGATCCGCCAGCGCGTCTCCGCCGACAGCGACGATGGCCTGCTGTCGAACCTGCGGCAGTCCGCTCTGGCCGTTCAGGCCCGCGCGGAGCAGAACGCCACCGATATCGGCACCGCGCTGTCGCGCACCGAAGACCAGCTCAAGGTGCTCGGCCCGGTCACGCCCAACGAGGCCGAAAGCCTGACCCGGCAGCGCAACGACCTGACGGATGCCCAGAAGGACCTGCAGAAACAGCTGGAGCGCGCCAACCAGTTGGACAAGAACGCCCAGGACCTCGCCGCGCAGATCGTCAACCTGCGCCGCAGCCAGTTCAACTCGCAGATCGCCACGCGCTACCCGCCGCCGCTGAGCCCCAGCTTCTGGTCGAACCTGATCCGCCCCACCGACGACGACCTGACGCGCCTGCAATCCATGCGCGCGCAGATCGGCGACGCCTTCGCCACGGTCTGGCGGCCCGAGCACCGCTCCCCCTTCATCGCCAGCCTGCTCGTCGCCCTGCTGCTGTGGATTCCCGGCCGGCGCCTGCTGGAGCAGTTGCTGACCAAGGCGATGATCCGCTGGATTCCGGTGGGCCGCCTGCGCCGCAGCGCCCTGGCGGTGGCGGTCGGCCTGGCCACCATCCTCACCCTCGGTGGCGGCGCCACGGTGATCCACGAAGGCATGAACTGGCACGGCCAGCTCAGCGGCAACATGGACAACCTTGGCAACCAGATGCTCTCGCTGGTGATCTTCTGCACCTTCACCGCCGGCCTGGGCCGCGCGCTGCTGGCCGTGCAGAGGCCGTCCTGGCGACTGCCCGACCTGCCCGACGCAGTGGCCACCGCCCTTTCGCCCTTCCCCTGGCTGATGGCCTGGATGCTGCTGGTGCTGGGCACGCTGGATCGCATCAACAGCTCCAGCGGCGCCAGCCTCGCGTTGACCGTGGCGGTCAACGGCCTCACCGCCCTGGCGACGGCCCTGCTCTACGGCAGCGCGCTGTATCGCTATCGCGTTGCGCGCCGCGAAGCCGAAGGCCACGAAACCTCGCCGCTGGCCGGCATCCTGGTGTTCGCAATGCTGGTCACGGTGCTGCTGATCGTGCTGGCACTGGCCACCGGCTATCTGTCACTGGCGTACTTTTTTGCCGGCAAGCTGCTCTGGGCCAGCGTGGTGTGCGCCACCGGCTACCTGCTGACGAGCCTGTTCGTCGACCTTTGCGAGGTACTGCTGTCGCCGCGCCAGCCGATCGGCGAGCGGCTGGCGGAAAACCTCGGCGTCGATCCGCGCCACCAGGCGCAATTCGCCACCCTGCTGACCGGCGCGGGGCGCACGTTGCTGGTGCTGTCCACCCTGCTGATCGCCTTCTCCACCTCCGGCACCAGCCCCGGCGAACTGCTCCAGGGCCTGGTGCAACTGGTGGAAAGCGGCCAGTCACTGGGGCGCCTGAACATCGTCCCGCAGGACATCCTGCTGGCCCTCGGCACCCTGGCCGCCGGCCTATTCGGCCTGCGCCTGCTCAAGCGCTGGCTGGCCGACGAGCTGCTGCCGGAAACGCGCATGGACGCAGGCATGCGCGCCTCGCTGGTGACACTGGTGGGCTACATCGGCATGGTCATCCTGGTGTTGCTGGTGCTCTCGGCGCTGCGCATCAACCTCACCAGCCTGACCTGGGTGGTCAGCGCCCTGTCGGTGGGTATCGGTTTCGGCCTGCAGGCCATCGTGCAGAACTTCATCTCCGGCCTGATCCTGCTCACCGAGCGCCCGGTGAAGGTCGGCGACTGGGTCAGCCTGACCGGTGGCGTGGAGGGCGACATCCGGCGGATCAACGTGCGCGCCACGGAAATCCAGATGTCCGACCAGTCCACGGTGATCGTGCCGAATTCCCAGTTCATCTCGCAGAACGTGCGCAACGTGACCATGGGCAGCGCGCTGGGCGTGGTCGGCATCAACCTCACCCTGCCGCTGGATACCGACGTGCAGAAGGTCCGCGAACTGATGCTCAAGGCCTACAGCGAACACGAGAACATCGTCGAGACGCCGGCCCCTTCAGTGACTTTCAAGGACCTGAGCGCCACCGGCCTGACCCTGGCTGCCTCGGGCAACGTCAGCAGCCCGCGAGCGGTGTACTCGACCAAGAGCGACCTGCTGTTCACCATTTTCAGCGGCCTGCGCGAGGCCGGCATCAGCCTGAGCACACCGCAGAACCTGATCCTGCAGCGGCCGCAACTGGCGCGCCCGGAGCCTGCCGACGAAGCGGCAACACCGCAAGTCGGCGACGATACCGGGCCGAATCCGCCGCCGTAGAATGAAGGGGTTACGCCGGCGGGGCAGCCGCCTCGCCGGCCTTTGCGCAACAGTCCCGCGCGGGAGCCGTCGTTGCGCCTGCAGCGTCCCGTGCCCGCCGTTGGCCGGCGCCCGTCGCGGCATCCGGCACCGCCGCCTGCCGCCTTCCTTCCTCGGTTGCCGCCGGGCCTCCCCGCGGCTACGCACGGGAGATCGCGCGATGGACGAAGCCAGACTCAACGAATTCATGGGCAAACTGGTCACCGACATGGGTGGCGCGGCGATGCTCGCCAACCTCATCCTGGGCGAGGAACTGGGCCTCTACAAAGCCATGGCCGACGGCCAGTGGCTGAGCCCGGCACAACTGGCCGAACGCAGCGGCTGCAATGCCCGCCTGCTGCGCGAATGGCTCAGCGCCCATGCCGCCTCCGGCTACATGGAGCACCAGGACGGCAACTTCCGCCTGCCCGAGGAACAGGCCATGGCGCTGGCCATCGAGGACTCGCCGGTGTACGTCGCCGGTGGTGCCTCCGTGGTTGCGGCGCTCTACCACGACAAGGACAAGCTGGTCGCCGCCATGCGCGGGGACGGCGGCCTGGCCTGGGGCGATCACCACCCCTGCATGTTCTCCGGCACCGAGAAGTTTTTCCGTCCCGGCTACCGCGCGCACCTTGTTGCAGAGTGGCTGCCGGCCCTGGACGAAGTGGTCGGCAAGCTCGAAGGCGGCGCGCGGGTGGCCGACGTCGGTTGCGGCCACGGCGCCTCCACCATCGTCATGGCGCAGTCCTTCCCGGCGTCGACTTTCGTCGGCTTCGACTACCACCAGCCTTCCATCGACGTGGCCAACCAGCGCGCCGGGCAGGCCAAAGTCGCCGAACGCACCAGTTTCCAGCGCGCCAGCGCCAAGGATTACCCCGGCAACGACTACGACCTGATCTGCTTCTTCGACTGCCTGCACGACATGGGTGACCCGGTGGGCGCCGCGCAGCACGCACGCCAGGCGCTGAAGGCGGACGGCACGGTGCTGCTGGTGGAACCCTTCGCCAATGACCACCTGGATGACAACCAGAACCCGGTCGGCCGGCTGTTCTATGCCGCCTCGACCTTCATCTGCACACCCAATTCGCTGTCCCAGGAAGTCGGGCTGGGGCTGGGTGCTCAGGCCGGCGAAGCACGCCTGCGCAAGGTGTTCGAGGAAGCCGGTTTCAGCCGCTTCCGCCGCGCGGCGCAAACGCCGTTCAACCTGATCCTCGAAGCCCGCCCGTAACACCTCCCCGATCAGCTACAGCGCCCGGAATACGGGCGCTGTAGCACGGAAACAATTCGTCATTTTGCCGTCATCAATCCGTTATGTGGCCCGTTGAAACTCGCAGGCTTTCAACCCAGGGAAGCCCCCAAGATGTTCAATAAAAAGACTGCCAACAAAGCTGCATCTCTCGCCCTGCTCGTCGCCGCCCTCGCCGGCTGCGCCGCTCAGGCTCCGGTCGCCAGCAAGGAAGCCACCCCCAACAACGACGACTGGTACCTGGTCCGCACCGACGAGACCCTCTACCTGTTCGATGACGCCACCGTCTACCGGGACTACATCGTGACCGGCAAGACCACCTACACCAAGGAAATCGGCGAGAAGGACAAGTTCGGCCAGAACGTCGTGCTGGTCGTGCGTGCCGAAGACAAGGACAAGGACGCGAAGAAGATCGCCTCCTACCAGTTCTACAAGCAGAGCCTGCCGCCGGCGGCCGGCTTCTACGGCGAAATTCGCCAGGAAGGCGTGATCTACGTGGCCCAGCGCTACGGCGACATGGTCGACATGAACGGCCTGGGTGAACCGATCTTCCGCCACACCGAAATCGCCAGCGGCCCCAACGGCGAGCGTGTGGTCTACCTGATGCAGAAGGAAGAGAAGAAGCCGGTCAGCCTGATCGCCCGCTTCCAGAAGATCTACGGCATCACTCCCGCCAAGGGCTGATGACGCGAAAGCGCGCGCTCCGGGGAGGGAGTGCGCGCTTTCTTCATTCCGGCGCCGCAACGGCGCGGGAGCGCGCTAGCTGGCGGGCTCCAGCTGCACAGTGGGAATCGTGTTGGGCGCTTCTATGCCCCAGTCACCGAACTGGTACCAGTCATCGCCGAGCATCTCGGCCGGGTGCATGGTGCGATCCGCGCCGTTGCCGCAGGCCAGGTTGGTCGCCGGGCAATAGCGGTCGCAGCCCCAGCAGATGCGCTCGGGATGTGGAGGATTGAGCGGGAATTTCTTGGCCATGATCAGGCCCTCGAGGGTTTCCTTGTGGGATCCCTGAAGGCTATGCCTGTCTGACCGAGCTGATCCTTGATCTGCGACAATTTCGAGCGGAATTCATGCGCATCTTTATGCACGGAAGTGGCTAGGCGGCTGGCCGCTCCAGCGCTGGAAGGCGTGGCGCAGGCTGGCGGTCTCGCTGAAGCCCAGCTCCTCGGCGATGCGGTAGATCGGCATGTCGCCGTCCTGCAGCAGTTCCTTGGCGCGGGCGAAGCGCAGTTCGTCGAGCAATTGCTGGTAGCTGGTCTGCTGCTGTTGCAGGTGGCGACGCAGGCTGCGCGAGGAGCAGTTCAGGCGGCGCGCCAGTTCTTCCAGGCCCGGCGGTTCCTGCAGGCGTTCGCCGAGGATCGCGCGGACCTTGTCGAGCCAGGCGCGGCGCGCCGCCAGGTCGATGTTCTGCCGGCGGCACTGTTCGAGCATCTCGCGGTGGGTCACTGCGTCGGCCAGCGGCAGGCGCATGTTCAGCCAGCTTGCCGGGAAGCCGATGGCGCTGCGCGCGCAATCAAATTCCAGCTGGCAGCCGAACAGCGTGGCGTAGGCCGCGCGGCGATCGGCCGGGCCGGCGTAATCGAATTCAGCGCGCACCAGCGGCAACGGCTGGCCAAGCAGGTCGGCGCAGGCCACCTTCAGCGAGCCCAGGCACAGCTCGGTGTTGAACGGGCGCAGCTCTTCTTCTTCGCCGTAGCCGGTGGCGACCAACCAGGCCATGTCGCCGTCCACTTCCAGCGCGAGGTGGAAGTAGGTGCCCAGCAGCACCGGGTAGCTCAGGCCGATGCGCAATGCTTCGCCCAGGGTCGGCGCGGAGATCAGCGCATACCCCAGCAGACCGTAGGCGGTGATCCGCGTGCGCACGCCCAGGCGCAGGCCAAGGGCCGGCTCGCCAGCGAGGCTCTGCACATTGCCAAAGACCTGCTGCTCCTGCCAGGGGCTGACCAGCCGGCGCAGGTCGAGCAGGTCATCGCCGGTGATGCCGCTGCCCTCGAGGATGGACTCGCGGCTGTGCCCCTCGGACTCCATCAGCGCGACGGTCAGCGAGGTCATGTGCAGGGAGTTGAGCCAGGTGGAGCGGGAGAAGGTCAGAGGATTCATTCGATGCCCATCGTAGACGCTACGGCGCGCCAGCGGATGTTACCGTGGCCGGCGCAGGTCAGGGTGAGGCAAGTTGCGTGCCGGCCACCCAGCGTGGCCGTATCGATCCCCACGGGGCGGGGTTTCGACGCCGGGCGGGACAATTCCCGCCCGACTGCAGGGTTACCTTTGCGGACACCGGGACGGTGCGGGTGCACCGTCCTGGCGCTCAAACGTGGAGGAACTCAACCACGGGAGAGGAAGCGCATGCCCTCTTCCAGACCGCTCAGGGTCAGCGGGAACATCTGTTCCTTCACCAGATCGCGCACCAGACCGGTGGAGGCGGTGTAGTTCCAGGCGTCCTTCGGGTACGGGTTGATCCAGATGAGCTTCTTGTATTTCTCCATGAAGCGCTGCATCCACACGTAGCCGGCTTCCTCGTTCCAGTGCTCGACGCTGCCGCCGGCCTGGGTGATCTCATAGGGCGCCATGGCGGCGTCGCCGACGAACACCACCTTGTAGTCCGGCCCGTATTTATGCAGCAGGTCGAAGGTGGCGGTGCGCTCGCTGGAGCGGCGCAGGTTGTTCTTCCACACCGACTCGTAGATGAAGTTGTGGAAGTAGAAGTACTCCAGGTGCTTGAACTCGGTCTTGCAGGCCGAGAACAGCTCCTCGCAGACCTTCACGTGGGCATCCATGGAACCGCCGATATCCAGCAGCAGCAGGAGCTTCACGGTGTTGCGGCGCTCGGGACGCATCTGGATGTTGAGCAGCCCGGCATCCTTGGCGGTGTGGTCGATGGTGCCGTCGATGTCCAGCTCTTCCGCCGCGCCCTCGCGGGCGAACTTGCGCAGGCGGCGCAGGGCGATCTTGATGTTGCGCGTACCCAGTTCGACCTGGTCGTCGAGGTTCTTGTACTCGCGCTGGTCCCACACCTTGGCGGCCTTGCCCTGGCGCTTGCCGGCGTCGCCGACGCGGATGCCCTCGGGGTTGAAGCCGCCGGAACCGAACGGGCTGGTGCCGCCGGTGCCGATCCACTTGTTGCCGCCGGCATGGCGTTCCTTCTGCTCTTCCAGGCGCTTCTTGAACTCCTCGATGAGCTTGTCCAGGCCACCCAGGGACTGGATCTGCGCGCGCTCCTCGTCGGTGAGCAGGCGCTCGAACTCCTTGCGCAGCCACTCTTCGGGGATCAGCGCCTTGAGGTGGTCGTCGAGCTTTTCCAGGCCCTTGAAGTAGGCGCCGAAGGCCCGGTCGAACTTATCGAAATGGCGCTCGTCCTTCACCATGATGGTGCGGGCGAGGTAGTAGAACTCGTCCATGTCGGCGAACACGACGCGGTGCTTGAGCGCGTCGATCAGGTCGAGCAGCTCGCGTACCGACACCGGCACCTTGGCCGCGCGCATTTCGTTGAACAGGTTGAGCAGCATGGATATGCCCTCACAGAAAATCGGACAGTCCCCTCGCCCATTGGGAGAGGGTCAGGGTGAGGGGGAAACACGGCGCGGTGGCCATGCCCTCACCCCTGCCCTCTCCCAGAGGGAGAGGGGGAAAAGCCAGAACATCAGCGACTGGCGCGACGGCTCATGAACGCCAGGCGTTCCAGCAGCTGCACATCCTGCTCGTTCTTCACCAGGGCGCCAGCCAGCGGCGGGATGGCCTTGGTGGGATCGCGCTCGCGCAGCACGGCTTCGCCGATGTTGTCGGCCATCAGCAGCTTCAGCCAGTCCACCAGTTCGGAGGTGGAGGGCTTCTTCTTCAGGCCTGGCACCTTGCGCACGTCGAAGAAGATGTCCAGCGCCTCGCTGACCAGCGTGCCGCTGATCTTCGGGTAGTGCACATCGACGATCTTCTGCAGGGTCTCGCGGTCGGGGAAGGCGATGTAGTGGAAGAAGCAGCGGCGCAGGAAGGCGTCCGGCAGTTCCTTCTCGTTGTTCGAGGTGATGATGATGATCGGGCGCTGTTTCGCCTTGATCGTCTCGTTGGTCTCGTAAACGTAGAACTCCATCTTGTCGAGTTCCTGCAACAGGTCGTTGGGGAACTCGATGTCGGCCTTGTCGATCTCGTCGATCAGCAGGATCACGCGCTCTTCGGCCTCGAAGGCCTCCCAGAGCTTGCCCTTCTTGATGTAGTTGCGCACGTCGTGGACCTTGTCCACGCCCAACTGCGAGTCGCGCAGGCGGCTGACCGCGTCGTACTCGTAGAGCCCCTGGTGGGCCTTGGTGGTGGACTTGATGTGCCAGGTGATCAGCTTGGCGCCGAAGGACTCCGCCAGCTGTTCGGCGAGCATGGTCTTGCCGGTGCCCGGCTCGCCTTTCACCAGCAGCGGGCGCTGCAGGGTGATGGCGGCGTTGACCGCCAGCTTGAGGTCGTCGGTGGCGACGTAGGACTGGGTGCCTTCGAACTTCATCGGTGAATCCTCGAACGATGCGGGCCGGGCGCTCTGCCGGGCCGGGCGAATGGTCGGACAAGCTGCGACTATACCGCGCAGCCAAGGCGAGTGTGAACGCAGACGCGGCATTCAGTCATTGAATGGCGGGTCAGGGGATGACTGATCGCAAATGGCCTGTCGATGACAAGTTTACTTTACATCGAAGAAACCCCGATGTTAAGTTCGCTTTACATCACAAGGAGACCGCGATGAATCCCGCCCTGCGCCGCTACACCCTGTCCTGCGCCGCCCTCATGTTCATTTACTCCGCCCTGGTCGCACTGATCAGCTGGGGGCTGGACCTGCAGAAGCTGCCTTATGCCCTGCGCGTCCTGGCCGCCGCTTCTCCGGCGCTGCCACTGCTGGCGATGCTCTATGTATTCGACCGCTACCTGCGCAGCGAGCCGGACGAATTCCTGCGTTTCCTGCTGTCCCGCGCCGCCATGCTGGCCGGCGGCGTGGTGGTCGGTCTGTTCAGCGCCTGGGGCTTCCTCGAGCAGTACGCCGCCTGGCCGCGTTTCCCGGTGATCCTCGCCTTCCCGTTGTTCTGGGCCGCCTACGGCGTGGCCGTGGTGCTGCTGCGCCGGCGCTTCGCCTGACCGATCCGAGAAAGGAGCAACCATGCACAATCGCCTCAAGGCACTGCGCGCCGAACGCGGCTGGAGCCAGCAGGACCTGGCCCTGCAACTGCAGGTTTCGCGGCAGAGCGTGATCGCCATCGAGAGTGGCAAGTTCGACCCCAGCCTGCCGCTGGCCTTTCGTATAGCCCGGGTCTTCGGCCTGCCCATCGAGGTCATCTTCAGCGACGCGCAGCCCGAGTGAGGCGGGTCCGCCGACTGGACTACGAAGCCCGCCGGGCATAGGCTGCTGGGTCTGCACAGCTCCGAACCTAAGGAACGCATCATGAGCCGCATTTTCGCCGACAACGCGCAGTCCATCGGCAACACGCCGCTGGTCCAGATCAACCGCATCGCCCCGCGCGGCGTCACCATCCTGGCCAAGATCGAAGGGCGCAACCCGGGCTACTCGGTGAAGTGCCGGATCGGCGCCAACATGATCTGGGATGCCGAGTCCGGCGGCCGCCTGAAGTCGGGCATGACCATCGTCGAGCCGACCTCCGGCAACACCGGCATCGGCCTCGCCTTCGTCGCCGCCGCCCGTGGCTACAAGCTGATCCTCACCATGCCCTCCTCCATGAGCCTGGAACGCCGCAAGGTGCTCAAGGCCCTGGGCGCCGAGATCGTCCTGACCGAGCCGGCCAAGGGCATGAAGGGCGCGATCGCCAAGGCCGAGGAAATCCTCGCCAGCGACCCGGCCAAGTACTTCATGCCGGCGCAGTTCGACAACCCGGCCAACCCGGCGATCCACGAAAAGACCACCGGCCCGGAAATCTGGAACGACACCGATGGCGCGGTCGACGTGCTGGTGGCCGGCGTCGGCACCGGCGGCACCCTCACCGGTGTGTCGCGCTTCATCAAGAACACCAAGGGCAAGCCGATCCTCTCGGTGGCTGTCGAGCCGGTCACCTCGCCGGTGATCAGCCAGGCCCTGGCCGGCGAAGAGATCAAGCCCAGCCCGCACAAGATCCAGGGCATCGGCGCCGGCTTCGTGCCGAAGAACCTCGACCTGTCGCTGGTCGACCGCGTCGCCACCATCGCCGACGAAGACGCCAAGAACATGGCCCTGCGCCTGATGCAGGAAGAAGGCATCCTCTGCGGCATCTCCAGTGGCGCCGCCATGGCCGCCGCGGTGAAGCTCGCCGAAGAGCCGAACATGCAGGGCAAGACCATTGTCGTGGTGCTGCCGGACTCGGGCGAGCGCTACCTCTCCACCATGCTCTTCGACGGCCTGTTCGAGGACCAGGAACTGGTCCAGTAAGCTCTATTCCGCCCCTCTGCGGGGCGGATTCCTACCTGCCGTTCCGAATCGGTGCGGCTCGGGTCACATGCGCTGTCTGCGGACCCGCAGGCAGCCATGGCCCCTCGCCATGTTCCGGCAAAATGGTTAATTCTTGCGCAGCCCGCGACGAAGCGTCGCCCATCTTTCGCGGATGGCCCGGGCTTTCCGCACCGTTGTCAGGAACACAAGAATGAAAATTTCCGCCCCGTTGCTCTCCACCCTTGCACTCTCCCTCTCCGTTGCCGCCGGCGCCGCCCAGGCCGATAACGTGAAGATCTACAACTGGTCCGACTACATCGCCCCGGACACCGTGCCGACCTTCACCAAGGAAACCGGCATCCAGGCGACCTACGACGTCTACGACAGCAACGAGACCCTCGATGGCAAGCTGATGACCGGCAAATCCGGTTACGACATCGTGGTGCCGTCGAACCACTTCATGGCCAAGCAGATCCAGGCCGGCGCGCTGAAGAAGCTGGACAAGAGCCAGCTGCCGAACTGGAAGAACCTCAACCCGGTGCTGATGAAGGCACTGGAAGTGAACGATCCGGGCAACGAGCACGGCTTCCCCTACCTGTGGGGCACCACCGGCATCGGCTACAACCCGGCCAAGATCAAGGAAGTGCTGGGCGACAACGCGCCGATCGACTCCTGGGACATCTTCTTCAAGCCCGAGTACATGGAGAAGCTGGCCAAGTGCGGCGTAGCGGTGCTGGACAACGGCCCGGAGCTGCTGCCGATCACCCTGAACTACCTGGGCCTGCCGCATCACAGCCAGAAACTGGATGACTACAAGAAGGCCGAGGAAGCGCTGCTCAAGGTGCGTCCGTACATCCGCTACTTCCACTCCTCCAAGTACGTCAGCGACCTGGCCAACGGCGAGATCTGCGTAGCCGTCGGCTTCTCCGGCGACATCCTGCAGGCCGCCACCCGCGCCAAGGAAGCCAAGAACGGCGTGGAAATCCAGTACTCCACGCCGAAGGAAGGCTCGCCGCTGTGGTTCGACATGGTCGCCATGCCCAACGACGCGCCGGATGAGAAGGCCGCCTACGCCTTCATGAACTACCTGCTGCGCCCCGAAGTAATGGCTGGCGTGAGCAACTACGTGCACTACGCCAACGGCAACCTGGCTGCCGACCCGCTGGTGGACAAGGCGATCAAGGCAGACCCTGCGATCTACCCGCCGCAGGACAAGATGGCCAAGCTGTTCGCCCTCGAATCCATGCCGATGAAGATCGACCGCGTGCGTACCCGCACCTGGAACACCATCAAGACCGGCAAGTAAGCGTCACCCTTGCCTGACAACGCGCGGCCCCGGCCGCGCGTTGTCGTTTTCGTCGCGCAAGTCGCGCTTTGCCGCGCAACTCGCACAGGGCTCGCCAGCGGCGATCCGGGCCGCTATAGTCAGCCCACGCAGCACAGATGCTGCCCCACTGAACAGGTTCGCCTTCCATGTCCCGATACCCATTGCCCGATCCGGCAATCACCGTTGCAGCCTCCCCGGCCTGCGGCGCGGGTGCGGGCGCGGCCTGCCCTCCCCCGCCCCCTGTCGTCGCTGTCGCGTCGCCTCCGCCTCCCGGTGCGGCCTACCCGCCACCCGGCGTGAGCTTCTGACGCCACACGCGTTTTCCATCGCCTGGTTTTCCGCGCTCAACTGACGCGGCGCCCGGTCTGTGTCCGGCCTATTGATGGCCGGTCGTGATCTGCCTGACGACAGGTGCATTGCATGATTTCGCTCAACCGTTCCTCCCTGGCCGCCCTGGCCAGCACCTCCCTGTTCGTGCTGCTGTGGAGCAGCGCCGCCATCATCAGCAAGTGGGGCCTGGCCCATGCTTCGCCGATGGTCTTCCTCATCGCCCGCTTCGGCACCGCGCTGGTGGCTCTGCTGATCCTCTCGCCGCTGATCGGCCTGCGCTGGCCGCGCGAGCGCAAGCAGGTGCGCCACGCCGTGCTCACCGGCCTGGTGATGCTGGGCATCTACCCGATCTTCTACCTGATGGCGCTGGACCTGCACGTCACCCCCGGCGTCATCGCCACCGTTCTGGGCGTGCAGCCGATGCTGACCAGCTTTCTGCTCGAACGCCGGCATTCGGCCCCGCGACTGGGCGGCCTCGCGCTGGGTCTGATCGGGCTGGTGATGGTGGTCTACCAGAGCATCGGACTGTCAGGCCTGACCTTCGCCGGCCTGGCCTGCTGCCTGCTGGCGCTGCTGTCGATCACCGGCGGCTCGATCCTGCAGAAGAGCATCCGCGAGAACCCGCTGGGCACACTGCCCCTGCAGTACATGGCCGGGCTCGCGCTGTGCATTGGCGTCGCGCCCTTCCAGCCGCTGCATGTGGAGTGGAACGCCGCGTTCATTCTCAGTGCGCTGTGGATGGGCCTGATGGTCTCGGTGCTGGCCACCGTGCTGCTCTACCGGATGATCGCGGCGGGCAACCTGGTCAACGTCACCAGCCTGTTCTACCTGGTGCCGGCGGTCACGGCGCTGATGGATTACGCGGTGTTCGGCAATCGCCTGTCCGCCCTTGGCCTGCTGGGCATGGGGCTGATCGTGCTGGGCTTGATGCTGGTCTTCCGCCCGGCAGCCCCGGCCAGTGAATCCAAGTCGACACAGGCTGTGGATAACCGCTAGCCGGCCCCGAAAGACGCAGGCGAGGATCGCTCCTCGCCTGCGCTTCGCTCAGTTGGCTGCCTCGGCCTTCGGCTGCGGCGCCGGGCGCAGTGCCAGCCACAGCGCCAGGGCAATCAGCACACCACCCTGCAGGTGTGCCCAGGAAAGCGACTCATCCAGCAGCAGCACGCCCCAGAACACACCGAACGGCGGAATCAGGAAGGTCACCGTCATGGTCTTCAGCGGGCCGATGCTGGCCAGCAGGCGGAAGTACAGGACGTAGGCGAAGGACGTGCAGAGGAAGCCCAGCCCGGCCAGCGCCAGCAGGATCTTCGGGTCGGCCAGCGGCGCCAGCGGCATGTCGAGGCTGGTACCGAGGAAGAACGGCAGCAGGCACAGGGTTGCGCCCATCTGGCTGCCCAGGGCAGAGACGGCGAAGTCCAGGCCGCCCTGGTCGTTGATCCAGCGCTTGGTGAAATACCCGGCGAAGCCGTAGCAGGTCGTCGCCACCAGGCAGGCGGCGGCGCCCCAGAGCACCTGGACATCGAAGGGGACCGGGCCGGCGCGGGTCAGCACCGCTACGCCCGCCAACCCCAGCAGCACGCCGAGCGCCTTGCCGCCGGTGAGCGCCTCACCGAAGAACAGCGAACCGATCAGCACGCCCATCAGCGGCGTGGTGGCGTTGAAGATCGCCGAATACCCCGCCGGCAGGAACTGCGCCGCCAGGCTGTACATCAGCACCGGGATGCCAGAGGCGATCACGCCGATCAGCAGAAGACGCACCAGCTTGCCGCGGAAATCCCAGCGCGTGCGCAGGGCCAGCATGATCACCACCAGCCCGATGGCCGACAGCAGCACACGGAAGAACGCCGTCGGCATCACGCCGATGGCAGGCACCCAGTTGGCGCATGAACAGGAAGCTGGCGCCCCAGATGGCGGCCAGCCCGAACATATTCAGCAGAGCAGCGGGATTCATCGCGAAAAGCTCCAGGGCAGGTAAGCCATCAGCCTACGCCGGCGGCAGACACCATCCATCCATAGCTGACTTTCAAAGTCCACTGTCAGATACGACGCAGGCGAGCCATGCTCAGCACGTCGGCGTAAACGCCGTCGCGCAGGGCGAATTCGCGCAGCGTTCCTTCCACCTCGAAACCGAACTTGCGGTACAGCGCGATGGCCGGCGCATTGTCGGTGTAGACGGTCAGCTCGACGCGACGCAGGCCCATCCAGTTGTCGGCGACGTCCATCAGTTCGGCCAGCAGCCGCGTGCCAATGCCGCGTCCCTGCCAAGCCACCGCGACGCCCATGCCGATGCTGCCGCAATGGCCACGACGCACGCGCGAACACTTGTCCAAGGTGGCAGTTCCTACCAATTCACCCTGATGCACAGCCGCCAGTGTCACCAGACTCTCGTCATCCAGGCACATGCGCTTGCGCCACAGGGCGGGAGCCTGATACGGCATCTGCAGCACCTGGCGAGCCACGGCGGGGTCGTTGTAAAGGGCAGTCAACGCGTCGATGTGCTGTTCGGTACAGCGCTCGATGTGAATCTCACTCATCGGGTATCAGCTCCTTGCCGAAAACGATTGCTCGAGGGAACGGGCTGACCAGCATACGCGCGAAATCTGCAGGAAAGCGGCGTCAAATGCCGACGAATCCGCCCTTTCCCAACCGATTCCTCATGGCTAAGCTCGCTGCACCAGAACCCAGCAGAGGCGCTCCCATGGCTCATCACTGGCCGGCGACCGAGATTGCGACCCTGATCCTCGAAGGCTTCGACGACTACCGCGCGAAGTTCCACCAGATCACCGCCGGGGCGCCCGCGCGTTTCGAGCAGGCACAGTGGCAGGAAGCCCAGCGCGCCTCCGCCGAACGCATCGAACTTTACGAGGAAATGGTCGCCGAGACCGTGGGCAGACTGACCCGCGCCATGGCCGGCATCGACCTGGTGGACGTGGAGCGCTGGCCCATCGCCAAGAGTGCCTACATCACCCTGATCGACCCGCGCCTGGACGATGAGTTGGCGGAAACCTGGTTCAACTCGATCTTCTGCGGCCTGTTCAGCCACGACAACATCAGCGACGGCACGATGTTCGTGCACACGACCCGGCCCTCGCTGCGCGCCCATTCGCGTGATCCGCACACCCGCATCTACCGCCCCGGCGGCCAGCTGCGCCAGGCGCTGGAAAGCATCTTCGACGACTACCGTTTCGCCGTGGACTACGATGACCGCGAACGCGACCTGCAGCGCCTGGACAGCCTGCTGCACGCCAACCTGCCGGACTGGGTGTGCAAGGACCCGACTCTGACCATCGAACTGATCGGCTCGGTGTTCTACCGCAACAAGGGCGCCTACCTGGTCGGCCGCCTGTTCACCCCGGAAGAACAGTGGCCGCTGGTGTTCCCGCTGGTGCACCACGAAGGGCGCGGCATCCAGTTCGACACGGTGATCACCGACGAGGCGGAAGTCTCGATCATCTTCTCCTTCACCCGCTCCTACTTCATGGTCGACGCGCCGGTGCCGGCGGAGATGGTCGCCTTCCTCAAGCGCCTGCTGCCGGGCAAGCACATCGCCGAGCTGTACACCTCCATCGGCTTCTACAAGCAGGGCAAGAGCGAGTTCTACCGCGCACTGATCAACCACCTGGCGACCACCGACGACCGCTTCGTCATGGCTCCCGGCGTGCGCGGCATGGTGATGAGCGTGTTCACCCTGCCCGGCTTCAACACCGTGTTCAAGATCATCAAGGACAACTTCAACCCGGCCAAGACCGTGGACCACGCCACGGTGATCCAGAAGTACCAGCTGGTGAAGAATCATGACCGCGTCGGGCGCCTGGCCGATACCCAGCAGTTCGCCGACTTCCGCTTCCCGGTACGCAAGTTCGACCCCGACTGCCTCGCCGAACTGCTGGACGTCGCGCCCTCCACCGTGATGCTCGAAGGCGACGTGGTGCTGATCCGTCACTGCTGGACCGAGCGCCGCATGACCCCGCTGAACATCTACCTGGAGCACGCCACGCCGGCGCAGGTGGAAGAAGCGCTGAAAGACTACGGCCTGGCGATCAAGCAACTGGCGGCGGCGAACATCTTCCCCGGCGACATGCTGCTGAAGAACTTCGGCGTCACCCGCCATGGCCGCGTGGTGTTCTACGACTACGACGAGATCTGCTACCTCACCGAAGTCCATTTCCGCCACATCCCGCCAGCGCGCTACGAGGAAGACGAGATGTCCTCCGAGCCCTGGTATTCGGTGGGGCCGATGGATGTGTTCCCGGAAGAGTTCCCGCGCTTCCTGTTCGTCGACCTGAAGCTGCGCCGGCAATTCGCCAAGCTGCACGGCAACCTGTTCGACGCGGATTACTGGAAGGGACTGCAGGAGCAGATTCGCGCGGGGAAAGTGATCGACGTGTTCCCCTACCGCCGCCACGAATCGCCGGAGGAAGCGCTGGCGCGCTAGGCCAAGTCAGGCGCGCTCCTGCTGGAGCGCGCCCTTATGAAAAACCGTCAGTTCCAGTGCCGCCGCGAGGCGCGACGGTTGTCCCCCAGGCCAACCAGGGCTGCCAGCGAAGCCATCAGCACCTCGGCGATCCACGCCAGCAGCAGCCCGCCGGCCAGCGCCCAGCCAATGGCCTCGGGCTCCAGCACCACCTGGTAGCGGTAGTTCTCGTAGGTTTCCTGCAGCAATTCATGGTTTGGCGCCGTCACCATGTGCAGGGCGCGCTGGTACCAGGGGCCCTGCAGGGCCAGCCATTCATTCTCGAACAGCTGGGCACGGCGCATCAGGCGCTCGATGTTGTCGGCGTCACGCTGGAAGACCGGGTCGGCACTCCCGCGGTAATGCGCCACCAGGGCACTCAGGTCACCCTTGAAGAACTGCCCCGATGTGTCCTTGAAGCCCTGCAGCGCCTGGGTCGCCTCGATGCGATGGGCGTCGACGCGTTGCGCGTAATCCTTGATGAAGCCCGGCACCTGGACCGCGACCATCAGCCCCAGTGCAAACAGCACCATGCGTACGTAGCTGCGCAGCATTCTTTCCCCCTTCGTTCTTATGGATGTGCAAGGCGACGCCGGATTCTCCCGCTTGCCGCACCGGCATTCCGGGAATGCTTCACGTCCCGATCAGATGCGGCCCTGGGTGACGATCTCGCCACGCCACCAGAGCATCCATTCGCCGCCCTGCATCAGGGTCCAGCTTTCGTTGTCGGTCAACGGTTCGGTGGCGATCACCGTGACCACATCGTTGGGTGTGGTTTCCGACTGGAAGTCCACCGTGACGTCGGCATCGCGCAGGCGTGCCGGCCCGAATGGCGCGCGGCGGGTGATCCAGGCCAGCTTGGTGCTGCAGAAGGTAAACAGCCAGTCGCCGTCACTGAGCAGGCAGTTGAACACGCCCTTCTCGCGGTAGGAGGCGCAGGCGGTGACCAGGGTGGGCAGCAACACCTCCACCGGCACTGGCTCGGGGAAGGCACGGCGCACGCGGTTGAGCAGATCGCAGAAGGCTGCTTCGCTGTCGGTGTCGCCCACCGCGCGGTAGAGACCGGGCTCGGGATGGAAGTCGGCGAGCTGGCCGTTGTGGGCGAAGGTCCAGTAGCGCCCGCCCATTTCGCGCACGAACGGGTGGGTGTTGGACAGGCAGACCTTGCCGACGTTGGCCTGGCGGATATGGCCGATCACCGCCTCGCTCTTGATCGGGTAGCGCTGCACCAGCCGCGCGACTTCCGAATCGACGCTGGCGGACGGGTCCTGGAACAGCCGCACACCGCGCCCTTCATAGAAGGCGATGCCCCAGCCGTCGCGGTGCGGGCCGGTGCCGCCGCCGCGCTGCATCAGCCCGGTGAAGCTGAAGACGATGTCCGTCGGGACGTTGGCGCTCATGCCGAGCAACTCGCACATGAATCAGTTCTCCTCCATCAGTGCCTCGCGCAGCTGATGCAGCTCGCGTTCCAGGCGATTCTGCATCCTTTTCCGCCCCAGCGGCAGGAACCGCGTGAGCACGCGCAGCAGCAGGGCCGGCAGGTCGTTCAGCTCACGCGGGATAAGGTGCAGATGAAAATGTTCGACGTGCTGGTTGGCCGCGGGGCCATCGTTCACCAGCAGATTGATGCCGACCCGCCCGTAGCCGGCACGACGCAGCACGCGCTCCATGCGCTCGGCCAGCGGGATCAGGTCCTGCTGCGCCGCTTCGGATAGTTGGTGCAGGAAGGTCGCGTGCTCGCGGGCCACCAGCAGCAGGTGCGCGGGGCGCAGCGGGTAGATGTCCAGCAGCACGATGAAATGGTCGTCTTCGTAGAGGATACGGGCCGGCACGCGACCGGCCGCGATGGCGCAGAACACGCAGTCCATGGGAACTCCTCGAAAGGCCGTTCAGTTCATGCTGGACGCGTGCGGGGCAGGACGCAAGGTCGGTCTACAGGCGCGGTTCGATCCGCGCACGATTGTCGTGCCGCTCACTGGGGTGGGAGTTCACGCCTTCCACCAGTTCAGGCTGCATCAGCTGGCGCAGGGTCGGCTCGTCTTCCGCTTCCTTGTCCTGGCGGCGCTTCTTCAGCGAACGCTCCAGTGGCCAGCGGATCAGCACGAACAGCAGGTACAGGCCGAACGCGGCGAGCAGCACCAGGGCGAGGTCGGAGACGGCGCGCCAGGCGTTGTTGCCAACCTTGAACACCACGTCCAGCGCGGTAATGGCGATCGCCGGGGCGTACAGGTTGTTCGCCGGGTCCACCGGGGTCGGGGTGAACAACAGGACGATGACGATCACCCGCAGGGGTTCGCGCAGCCAGCGCCACATCCAGCCGGTCATCAGGAACCAGACCAGGGTCAGGCCAAGGCCGGCGGCAATATAAGCGCCCCAGGCAAGCGTGTAATCGTGTTCGTTCATGCGCGTGCGTACGTGCGGTGTCGACAGAGGGGTGCGTATGATAGCTGCTTTTCCCCATGGGTGCGCAGCCGGGCGTCATCCATGCCGTCCCCGAGGAGCCGCCATGACCGACCGTCAGCCCCCCATCGCCCGCCGCGAAGCCGCCGCCGATCCCTATGCCTGGCTGGAAAACCGCGATGCCGAGGACGTCCTCGACTACCTGAAAGCAGAAAATGCCTACCTGGAAGATCGACTTCTTCCTCAGACGAAATTGCGCGAAACCCTGTTCCAGGAGATCAAGGGCCGCATCCGCGAGACCGACCTGTCGCTGCCCACGCCCTGGGGCCCCTGGCTCTACTACCAGCGCACCACCGCCGGCGACGAGTACCCGCGCCACTACCGCAGCCCGCGCCCGGCCGATGGTTCGCTGACCGTCGAGGAGAGCGCCGAGCAGTTGCTGCTCGACCCGAACGAGCTGGCCGGCGACGGCTTCCTGTCGGTCGGCGCTTTCAGCATCAGCCCCGATCATTCGAAGCTGGCCTACAGCCTGGATACCAGCGGCGACGAGATATACACCCTCTATGTGAAGGATCTGGCTGACGGCAGCGTCACCACCCTGCCCTTCGACGACTGCGATGGCAGCCTCACCTGGGCCAACGACAACCGCACCCTGTTCTTCGGCGAGCTGGACGATACCCACCGCCCGCACAAGCTCTATCGCCACTGCCTGGGCGAGAGCGGCGCACAGCTGATCTTCGAGGAGCCCGACGGGCGCTTCTTCCTCAACTGCTACCGCGCCAGCTCCGAGCGCCAGCTGATTCTGCTGCTGAACAGCAAGACCACTAGCGAAGCCTGGGTGCTGGACGCCAGTACGCCCGAGGGCGAGTTCGTCTGCCTGGCGCCGCGCGAGGAAGGCCACGAGTACTACCCGGACCACGGCCGTCTTGAGGATGACTGGGCCTGGCTGATCCGCAGCAACCAGACCGGCATCAACTTCGCCCTTTACCACGCCAGCGAAGCGCAGCCGACCCGCGCGCACTGGATCGAGCTGGTGGCGCACCGCGACGACGTGATGCTCGAAGGCCTGACCCTGAGCGCCAGCGCGCTCACCCTGAGCCTGCGCGAAGGCGGCCTGCCGATCGTCGAAGTCCACCCACACGGCCGGCCAGCGCACCGCGTCGATTTGCCGGACGCCGCCTACAACCTCTACGTGCAGGACAGCCTGGAGTTCGACAGCGCGGTGATCCGCCTGCGCTACGAGGCGCTCAACCGCCCGGCGCAGATCCGCCAGCTGGACCTCGCCAGCGGCGAACAGAAAGTCCTCAAGCAGACCCCGGTGGAAGGTCCGTTCGACGCCGACGCCTACGAAAGCCGCCGCCTCTGGGCCGACGCTGCCGACGGCGTGCAGGTGCCGATCAGCCTGGTAGGCCGCCGCGAGGTGCTGGAAGACATCGCCCGCGGCAAGCCGGCGCCGCTCTACCTCTATGGCTACGGCGCCTACGGCGAGAGCCTCGACCCCTGGTTTTCCCATGCCCGCCTGAGCCTGCTGGAGCGCGGCTTCGTCTTCGCCATCGCCCACGTGCGTGGCGGCGGCGAACTGGGCGAAGCCTGGTACCGCGCCGGCAAGCTGGAGCACAAGCAGAACACCTTCAGCGACTTCATCGCCTGTGCCGAACACCTGCTCCGCCACGGCTACAGTACCCCGGCGCAGCTGGCGATCAGCGGCGGCAGCGCCGGCGGCCTGCTGATCGGCGCGGTGCTCAACCAGCGCCCGCAGCTGTTCGCCGCGGCCATCGCCGAAGTGCCCTTCGTCGATGTACTCAACAGCATGCTCAACCCCGACCTGCCGCTGACCGTCACCGAGTACGACGAGTGGGGCAACCCGCAGGAGCCGGAGGTCTACGCCCGCATCCGCGCCTATGCGCCCTACGAGAACGTCAGCGCGCAGGACTACCCCGCCCTGCTGGTGGTCGCCGGCTACAACGACAGCCGCGTGCAGTACTGGGAAGCCGCCAAGTGGGTTGCCAAGCTGCGCGTCAGCAAGACCGACGAGCACCTGCTGCTGCTCAAGACCGACCTGGGCGCCGGCCACGGCGGCATGAGTGGCCGCTACCAGGGCCTGAAGGACGTGGCGCTGGAATACGCCTTCCTGTTCAAGGTACTGGGCATCGAAGGCAACGCCTGATGCTCTACACCTGCCCCTGCTGCGGCTACTTCAGTTTCGGCGACCCTCCGGGGTCGTACGAAATCTGCGAGATCTGCTTCTGGGAAGACGACCACCTGCAGCTCTGCTTCCCCGACGCGCGCGGTGGCGCCAACGCCGTGAGCCTGATCGAGGCGCAGGTCAACTACGTGCAGTGGGGCGCCTGCGAAAGGCGCTTCCGCGCCAAGGTGCGCCCGGCCACTATCGATGACGTGAAGGACGACCGCTGGTTCCCGCTGTGGGAGAAGCGCGTGGAGCTACCGGACGAAGAAGCTCCGCTGACCGGCGAGGAAGCCTGCTACTGGCTACGCACGCCGGCCTGAATACCCCTCAGCGTCGGCTGCTGACAGCCAGGCCGACGCCCATGGCGACGATCAGCCCGCCCGAAGCCGTCTGCTGCCAGCGCCGCCAGGTCGGGTTGCTGCCCACGCGATGACCGACCCGTCCGGCGACCACCGAGACCACGGCGTTCACCAGGCAACCACCGAGGTTGAACAGCAGACCGAGGCAGAGAATCTGCAGCACGAAGTTCGGGCTGCCAGCGGGCACGAACTGCGGCAGGAAGGCGAGGAAGAACAGCGCCACCTTGGGGTTGAACACGTTGACCAGCATGCCCTGCAGGAACACCCGGCTCAGGCGCGCGGGCTCGAGCTCGGTGCGTTTCTGCTCGCGCCAGGCGCCACGGACCAGCTGCACGCCGAGCCAGACCAGGTAGAGCGCGCCCAGCCACTTGAGCACACCGAAAGCCACGCTGGACATCATCAGCAGCGCCGAAAGGCCGAACGCCGCGGCCAGCATGTGCACCACGCAGCCGGCACCGATCCCGAGGGTCGACATCAGGCCCGCCGCCGTGCCTTGTGCAGCCGAACGCGAGGCGACATAGAGCATGTCCGGCCCGGGCGTGAGGTTGAGCGCGAGGGTGGCGATGAAGAACAGGCTGAGGCTTTCGAGGCTGGGCATGGCGCGGCTCCGGGACGGCAGACGCGCAGCATGCCACGGGGGCCGCTGCTGACGGAAGGATCAGCCAGCGCGGAAGATCAGGTGCTCTTCCCAGTCGTCCTCGGGCACCGAACCCTCGGCGAGCATGCGCCCGGACTGGGAGATGCGTTCATGGTGCACCGCGTCCGGATCGCCGCAGACGAGGTGGTGCCACAGCGGCAGGTCCTTGCCCTCGGACACCAGGCGGTAGCCGCAGGTCGGCGGCAGCCACTGGAACTCGTCGGCCTGGGCCGGGGTGAGCTGGATGCAGTCCGGGACGCTGGCGCGGCGGTTGGCGTAGTCGGTGCAGCGGCAGGTCTTCAGGTCCAGCAGCTTGCAGGCGATGCGCGTGTAGTAGACGGTGCCGTCGTCCTCGTCTTCCAGCTTCTGCAGACAGCACAGGCCGCAGCCGTCGCACAGCGACTCCCACTCTTCCTGATCGAGCTGGTCGAGGGTCTTGCGTTTCCAGAAGGGTTCGACTTTGGCGGCCATTTTTTAGTCAGGGGCAATTTCACGGGGCGCAAAGTCTAAGCCCGTCGTGCGCGCAGGCCAAGCGCAGGCGACCATTGACCGCGCAGCGCTTGCCAGAGCGGGCCGCGCTGGTTAGTTTGATCGCCCCACGGGCCCGCTCCGCCTGCCTTCTGCCAGCGCCGCGAGACCCGCCAACCGCCCGACCCCACCGCGATGCCCGGCCGACCACGGCACCATCGGCAGATTCCACGCCCTTCAAGGAGCCACCATGAGCGCCAACCCTCGCGTTTCCGAGCACCCGATCGACCCGCAGTTCATCAATCGCTGGTCGCCCCGCGCCTTCAGCGGCGAAGCCATTCCCGAAGCGACCCTGCTGAGCTTCATCGAGGCCGCGCGCTGGGCGCCGTCCTCCTTCAACTCGCAGCCCTGGCGCTTCCTCTTCGCCCTGCGCGACACGCCGAACTGGCAGCGTTACCTGAACCTGCTGGGCGAGTTCAACCGCGGCTGGGCGCAGCACGCCTCGGCGCTGGTGGTGGTGCTGTCCAAGACCACCTTCGCCCCGCCCGGCTCCAGCGAGGAGAAGCCCGCCCTGTGGCACAGCTTCGACACGGGCTCCGCCTGGGGCTTCCTCGCCCTGCAGGCGAGCCTGGCGGGCTGGCACACCCACGGCATGGCCGGCTTCGACCGCGAACTGGCGCGCACGGAGCTGAAGGTCCCGGCGGACCATGAAATCCACGCGGTGATCGCCATCGGCAAGCTGGGCGACAAGTCGATCCTCGCCGAGAGCCTGCAGGCCCGCGAAGTGCCCAATGCACGCCGTCCGCTGGCGGAAATCGTGGCCGAGGGTGATTTCTCGCTCTGACGGGCAATACCCCTTGTAGGAGCGCGCCATGCGCGCGATCGCGGGCATGGCGCGCTCCTACAGGTTGACTGCGGAGTGCCCCGGTTCGCGAGCAGTAACTAGGCGTCCCCCTCGCTCCAACAGAAAAGCCCAAAGAAAAAGGCCCCGAATGGGGCCTTTTTCATGTCCGCAGCGGTCAGTAACCGCGGGAGAAGTCCACCTCGCCGCGCATGGCCTGCCCCGCCCAGAAGCGCGTGAGGTTGTCGCGAAACAGGTCGATCAGCAGGCTCGGCAGCGTCGGCGCAGCGGTATGACCGGTCAGCAGCAGGCGCGGCGTGTGCCAGAACGGGTGCGAAGTCGGCAGCGGCTCCTGGCGGCAGACATCGATCACCGCACCGGCCAGTTGGTTGGCTTCCAGCGCCGCTACCAGGTCCTCGTCCACCACCGAAGTGCCACGCCCGGCGTTGAGGAACAGCGCGGTGGGCTTCATCCGCTGGAACAGCGCGAGGTTGAAGATATCCGCGGTTTCCGGCGTGTCGGGCAGCAGGTTGATCACGTAGTCGGCGGTCTCGGCCAGGCGCGGCAGGTCATCCAGCCCGCCCATGCGCCCGAACGGCACCAGCGAACGCGGGGTCTTCGCCACGCCAACCAGTTCCACGCCGAAGGGCGCCAGCATGTGCGCCACGGCCTGGCCGATCTCGCCGGTGCCGACGATGAGGATCTGCCGGCCACTCAGGCTGCCGGGCGCGCGGTCGTCCCACTGTACACCGACCTGGCTGGCCAGGCGGCCGAGGAACTGACGTTCGTGGGCGAGCATGTAGGTGAGCAGGTATTCGGTCATGACCTGGCCGAAGATGCCGACGGCGCGGGTCAGGGCGTAATCCTTGGGGAGGTCGTCGGCCAGCAGCGGGGTGATGCCCGCCCAGCTGGACTGGATCCATACCGGGTGCACGCCCTGGCGCAACAGTTGCGCCGCCAGGGTGGGCTCGCCGAGCCACACGGGGCATTCGGCCGCCGCTTCCACCAGGGTGTCGGGGTTGTTGCCGGAGATCACCGTCAACCGGGGCTCGGCCGCCATCAGCAGGGCGGCGTAGAGGGCGTGTTCGCGATCGAGTACGAGCAGGCGCATGGTCAGGCCTTTCGCTTCGAACGGTGGAGTATTTCCGGCTGGCGCATCTGGACTCGCTTCAAGGGAGCTTCCCTGGGGAAATCGTCGTCAGTTCTAGGGAAGTCAGGCGGCTATAGACACAGCCAGAGACCAAGCGTTCCGCTCCGTTGAACCCTTTTTACCCCTGCATAATGCGCTCAGGCCGCATATTTGCACAGTGCCAGCACTGGGCGAATACGCGGCCTGAAGGGAGTGACGATGCGGTCCGGATCAGACCGGGTCGTTCCGGCGCAGCAATTCCTCAGGGAGATGCTGGATGTACTCCTCCTCCGCCGGCGGCATCTGCAGGTGGAAACCTTGTTTCTCGATGTTTTCCAGCACCACGTTGATGTCTTCCCGGGCGAGCTGGCGCTCGGGGCTCAGCACCAGATCGAAGGCGTGCTGCGGCGCGCCGAAGGCGACCAGCAGCGCCTCGGGCACGCGGCTGAGGGCTTCGCGCTTGTCGACGTACAGGTACATCTCGTTCTTGCGCGGACTCTTGTAGATGGAGCAGATGCGTTTCATATCGGTGCTTTCCGCGTTATTCGGCAGTAGGGGCAGCCAGGCTGTCCAGTAGGGCCTGCCCCATCAGCTCGCGGCGCCAGCCTTGCAGCGAATCGGGCAGTTGGTAGGGGCCGTTGGGCCAACCGGTCTTGAGCAGGGCTTCGAGAATTTTCTTGCGCAGCATCAGCTCGGGCGCCATCTCCAGGCGCTCGGCTTCCTTCTGGCCGACTTCGCGCAGCTTCTTCAGCACCGGGGTGATCTCCCGCGGCAGCGGCTCGGGCAGGGTCTGCGGCCAGACGGCTTCGGGCAGCTTCGCCGCGTGGGCCATCAGTGCGATCAGGGTGTCGCCGTCCTGGCGCACGGTGCGCGGGTGCATGTCGTCGATACGCGCCAGGGCGACCTTGTCGGCCGGCTGGAAGCGCGCCAATGGCCACAGCGTGTGCTCGCGCAGAATGTGGTTGCGCGGCTTGTTGCGCAACCGCGCCTGCTCCTCGCGCCAGACGCACAGCTCGCGCAGGACGGCCAGTTGCTGGCGACCCAGCTTCCACGCCAGCTTGACGTCGAGGTAGGCCTCCTGCGGGTCACTGACGCGGCTCTGGTTGCTGGTCAGGTCGGTGCCGTCGGCCAGCAGCCACTGCAGCTTCTCGTCGCTCAGGCGCGGGGCGAGCTTCACGTAGACCTCGGCCAGGTGCTGCACGTCCTCGGCCGCATAGCGCACCTGCATGTCGGTCAGCGGACGCTGCAGCCAGTCGGAGCGGGTTTCGTCCTTGGGCAGGTCGAGGCCGAGGATTTCCAGCACCAGCTTGGAATACCCCATGGAATGCGGCATGCCCAGGTAGGCGGCGGCCAGCTGGGTGTCGAACAGCGGCTGCGGCAGGCTGCCGGTCAGGCGCTGGAAGACTTCCAGGTCCTCGCCGCAGGCATGGAACACCTTGACCACCACCGGCGACTCCAGCACGGCAGCGAACGGCGACCAGTCGCGGATCAGCAGCGGGTCGATCAGCCACACGCCGCTGCCGTCGCCCACCTGCACCAGCCCGGCAGCCGGGTAGAAGGTATCGACACGCATGAACTCGGTATCGAGCGCGAGGTAAGGCAGTTCTTTCCAGTCCTGGCACTTGCGCTCCAGGGTGGCATCGTCGCGAATCCACTGAATGTCGAGGACAGTCACGAACATCTCCTTCGTTTCGGTGCGCGCAGTATATAGAGATGCATGATGTGCGAGCATTCCACTCGGCCATCGGTCTGTGACAACTGCATGGCAATCTCTACGCTTTGCCCCGCCCACAACAACAAGAAGGCAGCTTGCGCATGAAAAAGCTTCTCGGACTGGTCGTCCTGCTGGCCGTAGCCGTCGCGGTCTACCTGGCGCTCACGCCCAGCCCCATCGACCCGCTGGCCTGGACGCCGCCCAAGGCGCCACCGATGACCGGCGTGATGGAACCCAACGACACCCTGATGAAAGCCGAACTGCTCGCCCAGGGCCAGATCGTCGGCCCGGAGGACACCGCCGTGGATAGCCAGGGCCGGGTTTTCGCCGGGCTGGATGACGGGCGCATCGTGCGCATCGGCGCCGACGGCAAGGCCGAGACCTTCGTCGAGACCGGCGGCCGCCCCCTGGGCCTGGCGTTCGACAAGAGCGGCAAGCTGATCGTCGCCGACGCCTGGAAGGGACTGCTGGAGATCGACCCGCAGGGCAAGATCCGCGTGCTGACCGATTCGGCCGACGGCGTTCCCTTCGCCTTCACCGACGACCTGGACATCGCCAGCGATGGCCGCATCTATTTCAGCGACGCGTCCAGCCGCTTCCACCAGCCCGACTACATCCTCGACCTGCTCGAAGCCCGCCCTCACGGTCGCCTGCTGCGTTACGACCCGGCCACCGGCAAGACCGAAACGCTGCTCAAGGACCTGTACTTCGCCAATGGCGTGGCGCTGTCGCAGAACGAGGACTTCGTGCTGGTCAACGAGACCTACCGCTACCGCATCACCCGTTACTGGCTCAAGGGCGAGAAGGCCGGGCAGCACGAGGTCTTCATCGACAACCTGCCGGGCCTGCCGGACAACCTTGCCAGCGACCGCAGCGGCACCTTCTGGGTTGCTCTGCCCTCGCCGCGCAAGGCCGACGCCGACATGATCCAGCAGATGCCCTGGCTGAAACGCCAGCTCACCAAGCTGCCGCGCGCCGTGCTGCCCAAGCCGGTGCCCTACGGCCTGGTGATCCAGGTGAACGAGAAAGGCCAGATCGTGCGCAGCCTGCATGACACCAGCGGCCAGCACCTGCGCATGGTGACTTCGGCCAAGCCGGTGAACGGCGTGCTCTACCTGGGCAGCCTGGAGAACGACCGCATCGGCCGGCTGCGGATTCAGTAACGGCTCAGGCCGGCGTCTGCTCCTTCAGGGCAGGCGCCGGTGCAGGCGCGGCAGCGGGTTCCAGCAGCTCCAGCATGCGCTCGCGCACCTCGCCCATCAGCGCATCGACGCCGTGTTCGGTGAACCGGGTGGAATCGATCGGCGCGCCGACATGCACCTCCACCGGCATGCCGAGGTTCAGCTTGAGGCCGCCCGCCGGCAGCAGTTGCTGGATGCCTCGGATCGCCACCGGGACGATGATCGCGTCGGTCTGCTGAGCCAGGCGGAAGCAGCCCTTCTTGAACGGCTGCAGCTTGCCATCCTTGGAGCGCGTGCCCTCGGGCGCGGCCCAGAGGACGATGCCGCTCTCCATCATTTCCCGCGCCTTCGCCAGGTCAGCCATGGCCTGGTGGCGGTTGTGCCGGTCGATGGACGGGAACTCCGCCGCGCGCATCGCCGCGCCCCAGACCGGCACGGCGAACAGCTCGCGCTTGGCGAGCATGCGGATCGATCCGGGCATGGTCACGAAGATCGCCGGGATGTCGTAGAAGCTGGAATGGGTGCAGAGGATCATATAGCGACGACCATCGCCGAAGTCCGGCACCTCCCCATGGCGACTCATGCGCGCGCCGGTCAGGCGCAGCAGGCTACCGGACCAGTCGCGGGTAAAACCGTCGACCTTGGCGCGGCGCAACCGGCCGATGGCTCCCAGTGTCAGGACCCGGACGCTGTAGCCCAGGGTAATCAGAACGGTCGCCAGTCCCACCAGGGCGACGCGCAGCGGGCCCGCCTTGCGCGGTGCCGATTGCTGGTCGTGCATGTTCGCCAACTCCCACCAACTTTTCATCGTACAAGCCTTATGATGCGCCCAAGCCCCGTCACGACACAGGAACGCGCCCATGACCCAAGCCCGCCTGCTCACGCCCGAGCAACTGGCCGCCCGCCTCGATGACCCGAATCTCGTCCTGCTCGACTGCCGTTTCGCCCTCGAAGACCCGGCCTACGGCGCTCGCAGCTACCTGGAGAACCACATCCCCGGCGCGCACTTCGCCGACCTCAACCGGGACCTTTCCTCCCCGGTGATTCCGGGCGTCACGGGGCGCCATCCGCTGCCCGATCCGCAGCATCTGCAGGAACACCTGCGTGCCTGGGGCCTGAACGCCGACAGTGAAGTGGTGCTGTATGACGACGGCCCCGGCGCCTTCGCCGCCCGCGCCTGGTGGCTGCTGCTGTGGCTGGGCAAGAGCGAGGGCGTGTACCTGCTCGACGGCGGCCTAACCGCCTGGCGCAACGCCGGCCTGCGCCTGACGACCGCCGAAACACCGCTGCGCCCCGGCGACTTCAAGGGTGAGCCGGACAACAGCCTGCTGATCAGCGCCGGCGAACTGGCCGCGAAACTCGGCGGGGCCGAACTGCCGCTGATCGATGCCCGCGGCCTGCCGCGTTTCCGTGGCGAGGTCGAACCCATCGACCCGGTCGCCGGGCACATTCCCGGCGCCCAATGCGCCGCCTTCACCGACAATCTTGGCAACGACGGCCGCTTCCTGCGCCCGGAACATCTGCACCAGCGCTTCGCCGGCCTGCTGCGCGGACGCCCGGCCGAAGACCTGGTGGCCTACTGCGGCTCCGGCGTCACCGCCTGCCACAACCTGTTCGCCCTGAGCCTGGCAGGCTACCCGCTGGGTCGCCTGTATGCCGGTTCCTGGAGCGAATGGATCACCGATGCCCGCCGCCCGGTGGCAAAAGGCGACTGACCTCCCCGCTCTGGCGGAAAAAACGGAAGGCGCTTCACACCGGCGCCTCCCGTTCCTATGGATAGGTGTCAGGGCATCGGTCAGACTCGTGCCCATTCTTCAAAGGAGTGATCCCATGCCTTCGCGCATCCGCCAAACCCTGCTCGCCAGCCTGCTGTTGGGCCTGTGCAGCACCACCCCGCTCTATGCCGTCGCGCTGGAAGCAACGCCCTGCGCCATCCAGGACCAGTGGTCCGACCTCTACGGCGAGGACCTGGTGAAAGCGGCCAAGGCCGGCCACGCCAGCGCCCAGTACACCCTGGGTCTGGAGTACGACTCCGGCAGTGACGAGTACGACCAGGACTACGAGAAAGCCGCCTACTGGTACGAAAAAGCCGCCAGGCAGGGCCACGCCTGCGCCCAGTACAACCTCGGCAACGCCTACGACAATGGCGATGGCGTAGAGCAGGACTCGACCAAGGCGGTGTACTGGTACCAGAAGGCCGTCGACCAGGGCGACAAGGATGCCCAGTACAACCTCGCGATCATGTACGAGAACGGCACCGGCGTGACCCGCAGCTACAAGAAGGCCTTCGCCCTCTATCTGCTGTCCGCCGAACAGGGCGACGTGGACGCCGAGTACGAGGTGGGCGAAAGCTACGCCAAGGGTCGCGGCGTGGCGAAGAACCCCGCACAGGCCCGCGCCTGGTACCAGAAGGCGGCGGACCAGGGCCACGAAGAGGCCGAGGAAAAGCTCTCTGCGATGCCGGAGTTACCACCGAGCATCTAATCGCCAGAAGGAATATGAAGGAAAGCTGCGCCGACCAAACAGTTTAAAAACAGGCCTTTACATCATCTTCATCGCACTACACTTCAATTCGAGCGGCTAAGTCCGCTTCCGGCGGGGCCGAGGATAATCATCAGAAGCTGCCAAGACGCCCAGCCCCGCCGGTCATTGATGACGAGGATGTCATGGGAATCGCCGCGAACGATCTTTGCCAGTATGTGATTCGCCCCACCCTGCATTATCTGGGGCGTCACAGTGTCGCGGCCGAATCGCTGCTGCTGGGGGCAGCGGCCTGTCAGTCGGCGCTGGGGAGCGCCCTCGATGACAGCCATGGCCACGGGCTGTATCGCATTGGTGAACAACGGCACCAGACGCTCTGGGATGGATTCCTGGCGCTGGACCCCGAGCTGGCCAGCCGCGTGCGAGGGCTGGCCAGCCAGCATGCCTTCCTCGACGCACCGCACCTCGAACTCACGGTCAACCTGCGCTACAGCACCGCCATCGCCTGGATGCTGGTTGAGGCGGAGCACCTGCCCCTGCCGCTGACGGACGACCCCATGGAGCTGGCACGCGTGTGGCGCCAGGTTTTCCACCCTCACGGACGCCTCCACGACTTCGTCGACGCCTGGCACAGCTACGTCGGAAATTTCAGTCGGGTCGCCTGAACATCCCTCATCCAGATGGTGACCGATCGGTCAGAAATTATTTACATACAGCGACGAACGGACATCATTCAGATGGAACGCTCGTTTGAGCCCCGAAGCCCAAGGTAGAGCGCCTGCCGACCACTACCCAAGACCCGGGAATCTTGGTAGCTTGCGCGCCGATAAACACAGGAGTTGCTCTTACAATGAAAACAACATGGCTCAAGACCACCCTCGCACTGACCATTAGCGCTGCCTCCGCTCAGGTGCTTGCCAACGGCATCGCCATCAACGAGCAGAGCGCCAGCGGCGCCGGTACCGCCTACGCGGGCCGCGCTTCCTCGGCATTGGACGCCAGCACCATCTACGGCAACCCTGCCGGCATTTCCAAGCTCAAGCGAACTGAAGTCAGCGGCGGTCTGGCCGTGGTGTCCGCCAAGGACGACATCAGCGACGCCCACAGCTCTGCCTCGGGCTCCAACAAGGGTGACTCCGTCCCGGTTGCTGCCGTTCCCTTCGGCTACTTCTCCACCCCGCTGGACGACAAGGTCAGCATCGGCCTGGGCGTCTATGTGCCCTACGGCATCATCAACGACTACGAAAGTGGCTTCCAGGGCCGTTCCCACGGTTCCTACAGCAAGGTCCAGGTGATCACCGTCCAGCCGACCATCAGCTACAAGTTCAACGACGTGGTGGCGGTCGGCTTCGGTCCGACCATCAACCGCATCGACGGCAAGCTGGAGAACTACCTGAACACCGGCGCGCTGAACGGCGCCCTGGGTGGCAACGGCGGCGACACCAAGATCAGCATCAAGGGCGACGACACTGCCACCGGTTTCAACGTCGGCCTGCTGATCACCCCGACTGACAGCACCTCCATCGGCGCCACCTACCACTCCAAGGTGAAGTACGAGCTCGAAGGCCACACCACCGTGTCCAACTCGCCTGCCGGCCTGTTCGACTCGCGCATGGACGCCAGCCTGGACATCACCCTGCCCGAGTCCCTGGACCTGTCCATCACCCAGAAGCTGGATGACCGCTGGACCGTCTACGGTGGCACCACCTGGACGCGCTGGAGCCGTCTGAAGTCCATCGAGGTACAGAACACCGGCGCCCCGCTGGCCGCTTTCGACACCATCGGCGAAGACCTGAGCTGGCACGACACCTGGTCCGCCGCGATCGGTACCTCCTACCAGTTCAACGACCAGTGGGTCCTGCGTACCGGCTTCGCCTACGATCCGTCGCCGACCACCAACGAGCACCGTACCGTGCGTATCCCGGTGGGCGATCGCAAGATCTTCACCCTGGGCGCCGGCTACTCGCCTAACGCCGACATGACCTTCGACGTGGCCTACGCCTACCTGTGGGAATCCACCGCCGGCGTAAACCAGCCGGACGGTCAGGAACTGGCAGGTATGCAACTGCAGCCGGCCTACAGCGCCAAGTACGACAACAGCGCCCACGGCCTGACCGCGCAGATGACCTATCGCTTCTGATAACTTCTGTGCCATGAAAAAGCCGGGCAGATGCCCGGCTTTTTCATGGCCGTGAATTTTCCGGAGAAGGCCGCTCAGGCCGCCTCGTCAGGCGCTGCGTGCTCGCGGCAGATCAGTTCGCCCTCACGCGCTTCCAGTCTTTCCCCCGTCAGCCCGCAAAGCGCGCCGTCATCCAGCTTCTGGTGGAAGCGACAGGTACGGCACAGACCGAACCCCGGCACGTTCTCCTGGCGCTGCACGGTCGCCAGCAGTTCGCGCAGCAACTCGACCAGCAACTCACTGCGCTCCCCCAGCGACTCTTCGGCGCGGCGCAGAAAAGCAGGCGGCACCAGCGCATCGATCAGCCCCCTGCCCTCCGGCGTCAGCTCCAGGTGCACACTGCGACGGTCCTGCGCATCCGGACGCTTCGCGATCAGCCCCTTGGCCTCCAGTGCCTTCAACGACTGGGACACCGTGCCCTTGGTCAGCCCAAGGAAGTCCGTCACCCCCAGCGGCGTATTCGAATAGCGGTTACAGCGCGCCAGGTAGTTCAGTGCGCTCAGCTGGATCGGCTGCAGATCAGCCATCAGCGGCTGCTCGCGGGCCCAGGCACGCATCAGGCTGGCGATGCGTTCGAGGTAGTCGTACAGGGTCGTATCGGTCATGGGCTGATCCCTCCGATAGATAGTATCGATCAAAAACCAGTTTGACAGAAGGTTCTTTTCGCACGCAGACTGAACTGGTATCGAATCGATACATAATCAATCAGGAGAAGGATCATGAGCAAAGCTGTTTACTACCATGCCGGTTGCCCCGTCTGCGTCGAAGCCGAGCGCGCACTGCTGCCGTTGCTGAACCGCGAGGTCGAAGTGGTGCACCTGGGCGAGCAGTCGCCGCGCGTGGCCGAAGCCGAGGCTGCCGGGGTGAAATCCGTACCGGCGCTGGTGGTCGATGGGCAGGTGCTGCACCTGAACTTCGGCGCCTCCCTGGCCGACCTGAAATAAGGCCGGGCGGTATGAGCGACTACCAGCCGTTGCACTGCGATCTCCATGACTATCTGGAGATCGCCTGCCTCTACCGCTACTGGCTGCGTATCGAGCTGCGTGACGGCCTGGCGTTCGACGCCCAGGCCTTCACCACGCACACGCGAAGGACCGCGGGCGGAGTGCTGGAGGAGTTTCTCGAGGTGCGGGTGGACGACGCCAGCCGGGAGTTCCGGCTGGACCGTCTGCACGCCATTACGCCTTTGTCGGCGCAGGCGCTGTTCGGAAGGGTGGAGCTGCAGGCGGCCGGCTGAGCAGCCGCCACGCCCTCACCACATGAGGTCGTCGGGCACCACGTAATCCTTGTACGGATCGTCCTCGTCCGGCTCGCCGCTGGGTTCGCTGAGGACGATGATGCGACGCTCGTCGCGCTCCTGGATGCGCAGCGCGGCATCGCGCGGCACGATCTCGTAGCGGCCGTCGTAGCTGACGATGGCCAGGCTGCCGCGGCTGAGCTTGTCGCGGACCATGTCGTTGACCGCGATGCGCTTGACCTTCTTGTTGTCGACGAAGTTGTAGTAGTCGTCCGACTCCAGTTTCGGCAGGCGCGTACCTTCGATCAGTTGCTTGATCTGTGCGGTCTTGGCCTTCTTGTCGGCCTTTTCCTGCTGCTGACGGTTCAGCTCGGCGTCGCGGGCCTGCTTCTCGGCCTGGGCCTGCAGGGCCGCCTGACGCTGGCTGTCGTCCTTGGCAACCTGGTTCTTGTGCTCCAGGCGCTGCTGCTTCTGTTTCTGCTTGCCGGCCTGCTTGGCCTGCTTCTCGTTGACCAGCCCGGCTTTCAGCAACTGATCACGCAATGACATGCTCATGAATCAAGGCTCTCCAACAGCCCATAGTGATGCAGGACAAATCCCAGACCAACGCATAGGTGCGGCGGGATCGTCCTCAGGGGGTATAATCCTCGGGCCTGTGCCAGCGCAGCGCAAGTGCCTGGCTCGAAATCACTCATCTGGAGCGGACTCGTAACCTCCATGCTGAAGCTCATCGTTCTCGCGGTACTGGCCATCTTCCTCGTCGCCATTCTCTACGTGCACCTGCGCGGCAAGGTGCGGCTGCCCTTCCTGCGCCAGGTCGTGAACCACTCCGCCTGGTTCGCGCCCTACAACTCGCTGATGTACCTGAACTCCAGCGTGCCGTCCAAGCCCTACCTGGACCGCGAGCGCTTCCCCGAACTCGACAAGCTGCGCGACAACTGGCAGATGATCCGCGAGGAAGCCGAGCAGCTGTTCGACGAGGGCTACATCCGCGACGCCCTGAACAACAACGAGGCCGGCTTCGGCTCCTTCTTCAAGAAGGGCTGGACCCGCTTCTACCTGACCTGGTACGACGGCCCCCTGCCCTCGGCGCAGCAGTTGTGCCCCAAGACCGTGGAACTGGTGAGCAGCATCCCCAACGTCAAGGGCGCGATGTTCACCCGCCTGCCGCCGCGCAGCCACCTGAACAAGCACCGCGACCCCTACGGCGGCTCGCTGCGCTATCACCTCGGCCTGGCCACGCCGAACTCCGACGAGTGCCGCATCTTCGTCGATGGCCAGCCCTACGCCTGGCGCGACGGCCAGGACGTGATGTTCGACGAGACCTTCGTCCACTGGGTGAAGAACGAAACCGATGAATCGCGCCTGATCCTCTTCTGCGATATCGAACGGCCGCTCAAGTCGCCGCTGCTGACCCGCATCAACCGCCGCGTCAGCGCCTTCCTCGGGCGCGCCACCGCGCCGCAGAACGTCGAGGGCGAGCGCGTCGGCGGGATCAACCAGGCCTACTCGGTGCTGATTCGCCTGGGCGATGCCGTGGGCAGCAAGGTGAAGGTGTTCAAACGTGCCTATCCCAAGGCCTACCGCATCGGCCGCCCGGTGCTGGCGGTGCTGGTGCTGGTACTGGTGCTGCGCTGGCTGTTTGGCTGATTCCCGGCTCGCTCCGACCCAAAGCAAAAAGCCCCGCAATCGCGGGGCTTTTTCATGGGCGCCAATTCAACGGTGGTAGCACTTACCCACAGCTGAGCGGGTTCTTCTCGTCACGTTTGGCAGCGCCCCACAGCTCGTCCATCTCTTCCAGGTTGCTGTCTTCCAGGGTGCGGCCCTGGTCGCGCAGAGCGGTTTCGATGTAGCGGAAGCGGCGTTCGAACTTGGCGTTGGCGGCGCGCAGCGCGGTTTCCGGGTCGACCTTGAGCTTGCGCGCCAGGTTGACCACCACGAACAGCAGGTCGCCCACTTCCTCGGCCTGGGCCTCGGTATCGCCGCCAGCCATGGCCTCGAGCACCTCGTCCAGTTCCTCGCGGACCTTATCCACCACCGGCAAGGCGTCGGCCCAGTCGAAGCCGACCTGGGAAGCGCGCTTCTGCAGCTTGGCGGCGCGACTCAGCGCCGGCAGGGCGTTGGGTACGTCGTCCAGCAGGGACAGTTGCACCGGCTCGGCGGCCTTGGCGGCGCGCTCCTCGGCCTTGAGCTCCTCCCAACGCTGCTTGACCGCCGCTTCCGCCAGCTTCGCCGGGTCGGACTCGCCATACAGGTCGCCGTCGGGGAACACATGGGGGTGGCGGCGGATCAGCTTGGTGGTGATGCCATCCACCACCGCGTCGAACTCGAAGCGCCCCTCTTCCCGCGCCAGCTGTGCGTAGTAGACGACCTGGAAGAGCAGGTCGCCCAGCTCCTCGCGCAGGTGGTCGAAGTCGCCGCGCTCGATGGCATCGGCCACCTCGTAGGCTTCCTCGAGGGTGTACGGAACGATCGTCGCGTAGCTCTGCTTCAGGTCCCAGGGGCAGCCGTGCTGCGGGTCGCGCAGCCGGGCCATCAGGTGCAGCAGGTCGTCGAGCTTATGCATCCTTGGCACCCGCGCCGCGGTCGCGCCGCGCCTCGATGATGTTGGGCAGCTGCGAGATGCGCGCCAGCAGGCGTCCCAGCGAATCGAGACCGGGGATCTCGATGGTCAGACGCATGATCGCGGTGTTGTCTTCCTTGTCCGAACGGGTGTTCACCGCCAGCACGTTGATGCGCTCGTTGAGCAGCATCTGCGAGACGTCGCGCAGCAGGCCGGAGCGGTCGTAGGCACGGATGACGATATCCACCGGGTAGGTGCTGACCGGCACCGGCCCCCAGCTGACCTGGATGATCCGCTCCGGCTCGCGCCCGGCCAGTTGCAGCGCGGTGGCGCAGTCCTGACGGTGGATGGTGACGCCGCGGCCGAGGGTGATGTAGCCGACGATCGGATCGCCCGGCAGCGGCTGGCAGCAGCCGGCCATCTGCGTGAGCAGGTTGCCGACGCCCTGGATCTGGATGTCGCCGCGCTTGCCGTGGCCGATCTTGCTCGGCTTGCGCGGGATGAGTTCAAGCTGCTCGGTGCCGCGCTCGGGCTCGACCAGCTGCTGCGCGTAATTGACCACATGGGCCAGGCGCAGGTCGCCGGCGCCCAGGGCGGCGAACAGGTCTTCGCCGGTCTTGTAGTTGGCCTTCTCGGCGAGCTTCTCGAAGTCCACAGGCGGCAGCGCCAGGCGGCCCAGCTCGCGTTCGAGCATGGCCTTGCCGGCGGCGACGTTCTGGTCGCGCGCCTGCAGCTTGAACCAGTGGACGATCTTCGCCCGCGCTCGCGAGGTGGAGACGTAGCCCAGGTTCTGGTTCAGCCAGTCACGGCTCGGCCCGCTTTGCTTGCCGGTGATGATTTCCACCTGCTCGCCGGTCTGCAGGCTGTAGTTCAGCGGCACGATGCGGCCGTTGATCTTGGCGCCCCGGCAGTTGTGCCCGACCTCGGTATGCACGCGATAGGCGAAGTCCAGCGGCGTGGAGCCCTTGGGCAGGTCGATGGCATGGCCGTCGGGGGTGAAGACGTAGACCCGGTCGGGCTCGATATCCACCCGCAATTGTTCGGCCAGGCCGCCGATGTCGCCCAGCTCCTCGTGCCACTCGAGCACCTGGCGCAGCCAGGAAATCTTCTCTTCGTAGTGATTGGAGCTGGCCTTGACGTCGGTGCCCTTGTAGCGCCAGTGCGCGCAGACGCCCAGCTCGGCTTCCTCGTGCATGGCGTGGGTGCGGATCTGCACTTCCAGCACCTTGCCCTCGGGGCCGATCACTGCGGTGTGCAGCGAGCGGTAGCCGTTTTCCTTGGGGTTGGCGATGTAGTCGTCGAATTCCTTGGGGATGTGCCGCCACAGCGTGTGCACGATGCCCAGCGCGGTGTAGCAGTCGCGCATTTCCGGCACCAGCACGCGCACGGCGCGCACGTCGTAGATCTGGCTGAAGTCCAGGCCCTTGCGCTGCATCTTCCGCCAGATGGAATAGATGTGTTTCGCGCGGCCGGAGAGGTCGGCCTTGATGCCGGTGGCGGCCAGGGCGTCCTTGAGCTGCTGCATCACGGTGGCGATGTACTGCTCGCGGTCCAGCCGGCGCTCGTGCAGCAGCTTGGCGATCTGCTTGTACTGGTCGGGTTCGAGGTAGCGGAAGGACAGGTCCTCCAGCTCCCACTTGATGTGGCCGATCCCCAGACGGTGGGCGAGCGGTGCGTAGATGTCGAACACCTCGCGGGCGACACGCATGCGCTTTTCTTCGTCGGCGTTCTTCACCGCGCGGATCGCGCAGGTGCGCTCGGCCAGCTTGATCAGCGCGACGCGCACGTCGTCGACCATGGCCACCAGCATCTTGCGCAGGTTCTCGATCTGCGCCTGGGTGCCGAGCACCAGGGACTGCCGCGGGCTGAGGCTGGTGCTGATCGCCGCCATGCGCAGCACGCCTTCGATCAGCTTGGCGACGACAGGGCCGAAGCGCTGCGCCACGTCCTCGAGCTTGACCTTGCCCTCGCGCACGCCACGGTAGATCACCGCGGCGACCAGCGATTCCTGGTCGAGCTTGAGGTCCGCCAGGATCTCGGCGATCTCCAGGCCCGTCTGGAAGCTGGAGGTGCCGTCCGCCCAGGAGTTGTCAGCCGTGCTGACAGCCCTGTCTTCCACCTCGCGAGCGAACTCGCAGGCTTCCAGCAGGACCTTGCGATCCAGGCCCGGGACCAGGGTCTGGACATGGTCCAGCCAAGCCTCGAGATTGATGCTGCCGTCGGTGTTGACCGGCTGGTGCGCTCTCACCTGTACCATCGTGTCTACCCTTCCCCACGGTGCGCCACAACACACCGCTCACTGCGCCGGCCTTTCTTGCTTGAGCCGGTCGGATTGCGCGAGCCTTCCTAGCTCGCCTCGAACAAAGCCATGGCCTCGACATGGGCCGTCTGCGGGAACATGTCGAGAATGCCGGCGCGCTTCAGACGATAGCCCTGTCGGGCCAGCTCGCCAGCGTCACGCGCCAGGGTCGCCGGGTTGCAGGACACATAGAGTACCCGCTCCGCGCCCAGTGAACGCATCTGCCGTGCCGGCTCGAAGGCTCCGTCACGCGGAGGGTCGAGCAGCACGGCGGTGAAATCCTCCGCCGCCCAGGGGGCGTCGGCAAGCGGTTTCGTCAGGTCCGCCTGATGGAACCGGGTATTGACCAGGCCGTTGGCCCGGGCGTTGGCGGCGGCGCGCTCGACCATGGTCTGCACACCTTCCACGCCCACCACCTCGCGCACCTGGCGCGCCAGCGGCAGGGCGAAGTTTCCCAGGCCACAGAACAAGTCCAGAACACGCTCGTCGCTGCCCGGCTTCAGCCAGTCCAGCGCCTGGGCGACCATCGCCTCGTTCACCGGCTCGTTCACCTGAACGAAGTCGCCGGGGCGGTAGGCCAGGGTCAGATTCCAGGCTTCGAGCCGGAAGCCGAGGTCGCGGTTCCCACTGTTTTCTGCAGCATCGGAGCAAAGCGTCGGTTCGCCGTCACCCTGCAACCACAGCTGCACATCCCGTGCCGAACAGAATTCCAGCAGTCGCGCGCGGTCGCTATCGGACAAAGGTTCGATATGCCGCAGCAGCAGCGCGCTGGAAGTACCGTGGAACAGTTCGACATGGCCAAGAGACTGTGGCTTGGCGAAGCCGCGCAGCAGCTCCGGCAGCTCGCGGGCGAGACCTTGCAGTTCGGGCACCAGCACCAGGCAGTCGTCGAAGGCGACGATGGCCTGGCTGGCAGCAGCGCGGAAGCCGACCTCCAGGCGCTTGGCCTTGACGTCCCAGCGCACGGCGAGGCGTGCGCGGCGGCGGTAGCCGAACTCCGGCCCGATCAGCGGTGCGGCCCACTCTTGCGGCACCAGACCGGAGAAGCGCTCCAGCTGCTCCGCCAAGGTGCGCTGCTTGAGCGCCAGCTGATCGGCATGGGACAGGTGCTGCAGGCTGCAGCCGCCACAGGTGCCGGCCACCGGGCAAGGCTCGGCGCGGCGGTTGGCGGCAGCGGTGAAGATACGTTCGCTACGGGCGTCGACGATTTGAGCGCGGGCGGACAGCACACGGGCTTCCACCGACTCGCCCGGCAGGGCGTTGTCGACGAACCAGGTGCGCCCGTCGATGTGGGCGATGCCGCGACCGTCGTGGGCCAGGCGCTCGATGTTCAGGCGCTGTTTCTTGCCCACCGGTACCGCAGGGCTGCGCGCTCCGCCGCTGGGCTGGAAGCGCAGGCCGGATCTCTGCTTGGCCATGTCAGTTGGAGTCGAACACGCCCGAGGACAGGTAACGGTCGCCACGGTCGCAGATGATCGCCACCAGGGTCGCGTTTTCCAGTTCGCGCGACAGACGCAGCATGGCCGCCACCGCACCACCGGAAGACACGCCGCAGAAGATGCCCTCTTCGCGGGCCAGGCGGCGCATCACGTCCTCGGCTTCGTTCTGCTGCATGTCGACGACGCGGTCGACGCGGGTGGCATCGAAGATCTTCGGCAGGTATTCCTGCGGCCAGCGGCGGATGCCGGGGATGGCCGAGCCTTCCATCGGCTGCAGGCCGACGATCTGTACGTTGGGATTCTGCTCCTTGAGGTAGCGCGACACGCCCATGATGGTGCCGGTGGTGCCCATGGAGCTGACGAAATGGGTGATCTCACCGCCGGTCTGCTGCCAGATTTCCGGGCCGGTGGAATGGTAGTGGGCGATCGGGTTGTCGCCATTGGCGAACTGGTCGAGCACCTTGCCCAGGCCTTCGCGCGCCATCTGGTCGGCGAGGTCACGGGCACCTTCCATGCCCTGCTCCTTGGTCACCAGGATCAGCTCGGCGCCGTAGGCGGTCATGGCGGCCTTGCGCTCGGCGGTGGAGTTGTCGGGCATGATCAGGATCATGCGGTAACCCTTGATCGCCGCCGCCATCGCCAGGGCGATGCCAGTGTTGCCGGAAGTGGCTTCGATCAGCGTGTCGCCGGGCTTGATGTCGCCGCGCAGTTCGGCACGGGTGATCATCGACAGCGCCGGGCGATCCTTCACCGAACCCGCGGGGTTGTTACCCTCGAGTTTCACCAGCAGGGTGTTGGAAGTTTCCCCGGCCAGGCGCTGCAGGCGCACCAGCGGGGTATGGCCGACGCAATCGGCGATAGTCGGGTACTGCACGGTCATGGAAGCACTCGGATCTGGAACAGGGCGCTCTATGATACCGGCAAAAGCCGCCCCGCCATACGAAACTTCCTAACAAGCCGTGTACAGGGGCCGGCGTCGGCCTCAGGCTGCCGCCGCGTCGGGCAGGCGCAGGTGCACGCGCAGCCCCGCCTCGGCGCAGTCCGCCCAGAGTTCGCCGCCCTGCATGCGCAGCGAGCTGCGGGCGATACTCAGGCCCAGGCCGAAGCCTTCGCCGGTACGCGCATCGGAGAGCCGGGTGAAAGGCAGGAAGATGCGCTCCAGGTCACTTTCCGCCACGCCGGGACCATCGTCTTCCAGCCACAGGTGCCAGCCACCGGACTCGCGCCGGCCGCTCAGGCGGATGCGACCGTGTTCCGGCGAATGACGGATGGCGTTGCGCAGCAGGTTTTCCAGCGCCTGGGCCAGGCCGTTGAGATGGCCGCGCACGCGGCAGTCCGCCGGTACCTGATAAAGGAAGCGCTCGGTACTCCAGCCTGCCTCGAAGCGCGCGTCGTCCACCAGCAGGTCCCACAGCGAGCGCAGGTCGATTTCTTCCAGTTCCACGCGCGGGCGCTCGGTGTCCAGCCAGGCCAGTTCCAGGGTGTCGGCGACCAGGCGCTGCATCACCTCCACTTCCCGCTCGACCCGCTGGCGCAGCGCAGCTTCGCTGATCGGGCTGTCGCCGGCCACCCGCAGGCGGCTGAGCGGCGTGCGCAGTTCGTGGGACAGGTCGCGCAATAACTGGCGCTGCAGGCCGACGTGGCCGCGCAGGCGCTCGGCCATGTGATCCAGCGCGCGGCCGAGTTCGCCGAGTTCGTCGCGGCGGGCGATCAGTTCCGGGCCGGCGACCGAACCGAGGTCATCCGCCTGCAAGGCGTTGGCGTGTTCGCGCAGCCGCCCGAGCGGGCGTACCAGCCGGCGATAGATCAGCCCGCAGAGCATCAGGGCAAGGATCGTCGGCACCAGCGCATGACTGATGGATTGGCGCAGGAAGCTCAGGCCGCCCGGCAGGTAGCGCTGCGGCAGTTGCACCACCAGCCGGCCAGCGCCCGGTTCGTCCGGGAAGGGAATACCGATATACGGCAGGTTCACCGAGCGCGAGCTTACCGGCCAGTCCAGCCCGCGCTGGAATGTCAGGTGCGCCACGTCCTCCATGGGCAGCGGCTGCGTGCCCAGCGACTGCAGACGAGCATCGACCACGACCATCCATACCGGCTCGCGCTGTTTCATCTGCGCCAGCCACGCATCGACGCCCGCCGCCCCGCCGGTACGCCAGGCTTGCTGGGCCTCGTCGGCGTAGCCGGCGAGCACCTGCCGAGCCGCCTCGGACAGGAAGTAGCTGTCGCGCTCCATCTGCTTGCCCCAGTTCCAGGACAGCCAGATCACCGACAGGCACAGCACCACGAGGGCGACGGCGAGCTTCCAGAACAGCGAGTGGCGGCCGGGCATGTCAGTCCTCGGCCTCGGCGAAGACGTAGCCCTTGCCCCACACGGTATGCAGCGTGTGGCGGATATAGCCGATGGCCTGTAGCTTGCGGCGCAGGTGGCTGACGTGCATGTCCAGGCTGCGGTCGTGGGCGGTGAAGGCGCGATGCAGCACGTGCTGGTAAAGGAAGGGCTTGCTCAGGGTCTCGCCCTGGCTGCCGAGGAAGGTTTCCAGCAGGCGGTACTCGGTGCCGGTCAGGCCGGCCCATTGGCCATCAAGGCCGACGTCGTCCTTCTGCGGGTCCATCTGCAGCCCGGTCGGCGCAGGCGTGCTGTTCAGCGACTGGCTGCCGCGCTCCAGCGCCACGCGGCGCAGCACGGCGTCCACGCGCACGCTGAGTTCGGCAAGGCTGAAAGGCTTGGGCAGGTAATCGTCGGCGCCCTGGGAGAAGCCGGCTATACGGTCCTGCTCGGCGCCCAGGGCGGACATCAGGATGACCGGCACCGCGCGCTCACGGCGCAGGGTGCGGAGGATGTCCAGGCCACCGGTGCCGGGCAGCATGATATCCATCAGCACCAGGTCGTAGTCGCCGCCACGCGCCTGGGCCAGGCCTTCGTCGCCGTCCTGGCACCAGGTGACCGCGAAGCCGCGTTCGCTCAAATGGGAAGACAGGTGGGCGCCTAGGGTCGGGTCGTCCTCGATGGTCAGCAGGCGCAGGCCGGACGAAGCTATGGCATTCATATCAAATAAGAGTGATTAGCAATTGCGTGAAGTATTCACGATTCCACGCGCTCCCGGCAAGGCAAAGGGCTTCCGACGAAGGTCTGAACCGCTACACTGCCGGGGATAAACGCATCGGAGGAAGCGCGTGTTCAAGGATCTCGGCATCAAGGGACGGGTACTGCTGCTCACCCTGCTGCCCACCAGCCTGCTGGCGCTGGTGCTGGGCGGCTATTTCACCTGGGTGCAGCTGTCGGACATGCACGCCCAGTTGATCGAGCGCGGGCAACTGATCGCCGAGCAACTGGCGCCGCTGTCCGCCCCGGCCATGGCCAACCACAACAACGAGCTGCTCGAGCGCATCGCCAACGAAGCGCTGGACCAACCCGACGTGCGCGCCGTGACCTTCCTCGACCCGGACCGGGAAAAACTCGTCCATGCCGGCCCCAGCATACTGACGCCAATGCCCAGTGGAGACGGCTCGCACCTGAGCATGGCGAGCAACCTGGACACCACCCACTTCCTCCTGCCGGTGCTGGGCAAGCACCGCAGCCTGTCCGGCGACCCCGACGACGACGCCGAGAAGCTGCTGGGCTGGGTCGAACTGGAACTGTCGCACCACGGCACCCTGCTGCGCGGCTACCGCAGCCTGTTCACCAGCCTGCTGCTGATCGGCGCGGGCCTCGCTGTCACCGCCCTCCTCGCCCTGCGCATGAGCCGCGCGATCAACGCGCCGCTGGGGCAGATCGCCCAGGGCGTCGCCCAGCTCAAGGAAGGCCGCCTGGAAACCCGACTGCCGGCGCTGGGCAGCCACGAGCTGGACGAGCTGGCCGGCGGCATCAACCGCATGGCCGAGGCGTTGCAGAGCGCCCAGGAAGAGATGCAGCACAACATCGACCAGGCCACCGAGGACGTGCGGCAGAACCTGGAGACCATCGAGATCCAGAACATCGAACTGGACCTTGCACGCAAGGAGGCCCTGGAGGCGAGCCGGATCAAGTCCGAGTTCCTCGCCAACATGAGCCACGAGATCCGCACCCCGCTCAACGGCATCCTCGGCTTCACCAACCTGCTGCAGAAGAGCGAGATGACCAGCCGCCAGCAGGACTACCTGGGCACCATCCACAAGTCCGCCGAAAGCCTGCTAGGGATCATCAACGAGATCCTCGACTTCTCGAAGATCGAAGCCGGCAAGCTGGTGCTGGAGAACATCCCCTTCAACCTGCGCGAGCTGATCCAGGACACCCTGACCATCCTCGCCCCTGCCGCCCACGAAAAGCACCTGGAGCTGGTCAGCCTGATCTACCGCGACACTCCGCTGCAACTGGTGGGCGACCCGCAGCGGCTGAAGCAGGTGCTGACCAACCTGGTGAGCAACGCCATCAAGTTCACCCACGACGGCAGCATCGCCGTACGCGCCATGCTCGAAGACGAGAGCGACGACCGCGCGCAGCTGCGCATCAGCGTGCAGGACACCGGCGTGGGTCTGACCGACGCCGACCTGCGCGCGCTGTTCCAGGCCTTCAGCCAGGCAGACAATTCCCTCTCGCGCCAGGCCGGCGGCACCGGCCTGGGGCTGGTCATTTCCAAGCGCCTGATCGAGCAGATGGGCGGCGAGATCGGCGTGGAAAGCAGCGCCGGCGATGGCTCGGAGTTCTGGATCAGCCTCAACCTGCCCAAGGCCCGCGACGACGGCGACGACCTGCCGCACGCCCTGGCCGGTGGCCTGCGCGTGGCGCTGTACGAGCCCCACGAACTGACGCGCACCGCGCTGCACCACCAGCTGGAGGACTGCGGCCTGGAAGTCACCGAGTTCCCTGACCTCGTCACGCTGGAGAAGACCCTGCTGGCCGGGCCGTCGGACAAGGCGCCGATAACCCTGGCGCTGCTCGGCGTGACCGCCGCCGACCACCCGCCCGAGGCGCTGCGCCAGTCCATCCGTGAACTCGAACAGCACGGCTGCAAGAGCCTGGTGCTGTGCCCGACCATCGAACAGGCGCACTACAACGACGTGCTGCCAGACGCCCAGGTGCAGAGCAAACCCGCCTGCACGCGCAAGCTGCAGCAGGCACTGAATGAACTGCTGCACCTGCGGCCGACCCGCAAGGACAAGAACGTCAACGGCAAGCTCGAGCGCATTCCACGCCTGCTCTGCGTCGACGACAACCCGGCCAACCTGTTGCTGGTGAAGACCCTGCTGACCGACATGGGCGCCGAGGTGACAGCCGTCGACAGCGGCCTCGCCGCCGTCGAAGCGGTGCAGCGCGAGCGCTTCGACCTGGTCTTCATGGACGTGCAGATGCCGATCATGGACGGCCGCCAGGCCACCGAGGCGATCCGCCTCTGGGAAGGCGACCGCGAGGTAAGCCCGGTGCCGATCATTGCCCTCACCGCCCATGCCCTGGCCAACGAGAAGCGCGCCCTGCTGCAGGGCGGCATGGACGACTACCTGACCAAGCCGATCGACGAGCGCCAACTGGTCCAGGTGATCCTCAAGTGGACCGGCCTGGCGCTGGGCGAGCCGCGCGACGAGCGTCCGCGCCAGGCCCAATCATCCCTGGAAGGCCTCAGCGTGCTGGACCCGGAGGAAGGCTTGCGGCTGGCCGCCGGCAAACCGGAGCTGGCTGCCGACATGCTCGGCATGCTGCTCGCCTCGCTGTCCGCCGACCGCCAGGTGATCCGCCAGGCCCGCGAGCGCAACGATCGCAACACCCTGCTCGAACGCATCCACCGCCTGCACGGTGCCACCCGCTACTGCGGCGTACCGATGCTGCGCGCGGCCTGCCAGCGCGCCGAGACGCTGCTCAAGCAGAACGATCCGGACGGTCCCGCCGCGCTGGACGAGCTGGACAAGGCCATGGCCGAGCTGGCACAGGCGACCGAGGGCCGCCTGGAAATCGAAGCCGGCCAGACGCACTGAAGACGGAATTCAATCGATGCGCATCATCCTGTTCAGCAACCAGACCTACGACCGCGACAGCTTCCTCGCCGCCAACCACGGCCTCGGCTTCGAGCTGCATTTCCAGCAGGCGCAGCTGCGCGAGGACACGGTCGCCCTGGCCATGGGCTTCGAAGTGGTCTGCCCCTTCGTCAACGACGACCTGTCGCGCCCGGTGCTGGAGCACCTGGCAGCTGGCGGCACGAAACTGATCGCCCTGCGCTCGGCCGGCTACAACCACGTCGACCTGGCTGCCGCCCAGGCGCTGGGGCTGGCCGTGGTCCGCGTACCGGCCTATTCGCCCCACGCGGTGGCCGAACATGGCGCAGGGCTGGTCCTGGCGCTGTGCCGGCACCTGCACCGCGCCTACAACCGCACCCGCGAAGGTGATTTTTCCCTGCACGGCCTGACCGGCTTCGACCTGTACGGGCGCACTGTCGGGATCATCGGCAGCGGGCAGATCGGCGAAGTCTTCGCCCGCATCATGAGCGGTTTCGGCTGCCACATCCTGGCCTACGACCCTTATCCCAATCGCGCCATCGAGGCCCTGGGCGGCCGCTTCGTCGAGCTGGACGAGCTGCTCGCGCAGTCCGACATCATCAGCCTGCACTGCCCGCTCAACGAGGCCACCCGGCACCTGATCAACGCCGACAGCCTGGAACGCATGAAGCGCGGCGCCATGCTGATCAACACCGGCCGCGGCGCGCTGGTCGATACACCGGCGCTGATCGAGGCGCTGAAAAGCGGCCAGCTCGGCTACCTGGGCCTGGACGTCTATGAAGAGGAAGCCGACATCTTCTTCGCCGACCGCTCCGACCAGCCGCTGCAGGACGACGTACTGGCGCGCCTGCTGACCTTCCCCAACGTGATCATCACCGCGCACCAGGCCTTCCTGACCCGCGAGGCGCTGGCCGGGATCGCCCAGACCACGCTGGCCAACATCGCCGCCTGGCGGGCCGGCAATCCGGTCAACCTGGTGAAAAACTGAGCAGAAGGCGCTCGCATCCGCACGCCACGCGCCCTAGAATGCCGCGCTTTCCCGGAGGACCCATGGCCCAGCACGATTTCCGCTACACCCTGCTCAACCCGCAATTCACCCTCAACGAGTGCCGCGCGCTGACTCCGGGCCGCTACCAGGTCACCGGCATCGGTGGCTCGATCAAGGCCGGCGACACCCTGCTGGTCAGCCTCAAGGGCAGCAAAAGCCTGAGCATGACGCTGGAAGTGGAAAAGGTCCGCCACCTGATCAACCCGCCGGGGCAGTGGATGGCCGTGGCCAAGGGGCCGGTGTTCCGTGAACTGGGTATCCACGAGTGGAAGGTCAACTGCGACGGCTGCGAGGCTACACTGGACTTCGAATTCGCCGTCGATGCCACCCTCGGCAAGACTGCCCAGCAGCCCGCCGCCGAGCAGCGCATCGCCGAACTGGGATGGGCCAAGGTCGGCAACCGCCACCTCTGCCCGGATTGCCAGAGCAAGGAGACTGCATGAAAGCCCTGATCGCCAGCGCCTGCACCGCGCTGGCCCTGGCCGGTTGCGCCAGCAAGCCGGTTCCCGAAGCAGAGCAGACCTACCGCGTGGAGTGGGTCGGTGAGCACCCGCTGATCGACTACACGCACATCAGCCTGACCCTGGACGGCAATGGCCGCGCCTACGGCAGCGCCGGCTGCAACCACTGGTTCGCCAGCTACAAGCTCGAGGGCGACCAGCTGACCTTCGGCCAGCCCGGCGCCACCCGCAAGCTCTGCGCCGACCTGGTGATGGAGCAGGAACAGCAGTTCCTCAAGATGCTTGGCGAAGTGCAGCGCTGGGATATCACCGAAGAAGGCGAGCTGCGCCTGTGGCCGGTCTCCGGCCGCGCCATGCGCATGTGGCCCGAAGGCTGAGGCGTTTTTCGCCCGAGCTAGAAGAGCGTGAGCTGCTCGTGGGCGCCGCGCAGATCGATCAGGCGCACGCCCACGCCGATCAGCCGCACCGCCTTGTTGCCGCGTTGGAACGCCTGCCCCAGCAATAGCCGATAGCTTTCCAGGTCCCGCGCGGCGCCTGCCTGTTCCAGGGTGGTCTGAGTGAAGTCGTGGAACTTCAGCTTGATGAACGGCTTGCCCGGCCGGTAGCTGGTGTCCAGGCGCGTCATGCGCCGCTCCAGCTCACCCAGCAACGACGGCAATTCCTCCTGGCAAGCCGCCAGGTCCGGCAGGTCCTGGTCGAAGGTGTTCTCCACGCTGATCGACTGGCGGCGGCTGTCCACCTGCACCGGACGGTCATCGACGCCCCGCGACAAGCCCCAGAGCCGTTCACCGAAACTGCCGAATTCCTTGGCCAGTTGGATACGCGACCAGTCGCGCAGGTCCGCGCAGGTGCGAATCCCCAGGCGCGCCAGCTTCTCGGCGGTAACCTTGCCTACGCCATGCAGCTTTTTTACCGGCAGTTCGGCGACGAAACCGTCCACCTCGTCGGGCGTGACCACGAACAGCCCGTTGGGCTTGCGCCAGTCACTGGCGATCTTGGCGATGAACTTGTTCGGCGCCACCCCGGCGGACACCGTGATGTGCAGGGTTTCCCAGACCCGCTGGCGAATCTCCCGGGCAATGCGCGTGGCGCTGCCGCCGCAGCGCTCGCTGTCGCTGACGTCGAGATAGGCCTCGTCCAGGGAGAGCGGTTCGATCTGGTCGGTGTAGTCGCGAAAGATCGCGTGGATTTCCCGCGAAGTCTCGCGATAGACATCCATGCGCGGCCGCACGATGGTGAGGTCCGGGCACAGCTTCACCGCCGTGCGCATGGCCATGGCCGAATGCAGCCCATAGGCGCGCGCCTCGTAGTTGCAGGTCGCGACCACGCCACGCTTGTCCGGCGACCCACCCACCGCCAGCGGCTTGCCCGCCAGGCTGGGGTCGTCGCGCATCTCGATGGCGGCATAGAAGCAGTCGCAATCGATGTGGATGATCTTTCGTTGCCGAGTCACGAAGAAGACGCCTGCATCACCATCGGAAGCCGCCCCAAAAGGCGGCGGAAAACCCGGCCATGGTAATGCAAAACGTCGCCGCTTCGGTTATCCACAGCCAGGAAAACTCCGCCGGCGGACAACTGCCCCGCTGCCGTTCGCCGCAGCTAAATATCTGATAGAAAATCACTTTTCCCTATTTTTCGTTGACACACAGGCCCATCGGCGTAGAATGGCTGCCGCGGGATGGAGCAGTCTGGTAGCTCGTCGGGCTCATAACCCGAAGGTCGTAGGTTCAAATCCTGCTCCCGCAACCAGACACAGAAAAAGGGTCACTCTTCGGAGTGGCCCTTTTTCGTTTGCGCGCGATTTAAATTATTGATCGAAAGCGAAATATCGATTGACAAGACCTTTCACATCCGTAGAATGGCCGCCGCGGGATGGAGCAGTCTGGTAGCTCGTCGGGCTCATAACCCGAAGGTCGTAGGTTCAAATCCTGCTCCCGCAACCAGACACAGAAAAAGGGTCACTCTTCGGAGTGGCCCTTTTTCGTTTGCGCGCGATTTAAATTATTGATCGAAAGCGAAATATCGATTGACAAGACCTTTCACATCCGTAGAATGGCCGCCGCGGGATGGAGCAGTCTGGTAGCTCGTCGGGCTCATAACCCGAAGGTCGTAGGTTCAAATCCTGCTCCCGCAACCAGACATCAAGAAGAAAGCCACTCTTAGGAGTGGCTTTTTTCGTTGTGCGCAAAAAAGGATCGCCCACGGGTGGCGTCTCACGGATCAGGAAAATACTCTTCCGGGGACTTGGGAATTCGCGTCAGTGCCCCTACTCTGTCGCGCTAAATCGATTGAGGTGCCCGATGAGCGCCAACCCCACCACACCCGATACCCCTGCCGCCGAGGAAGCTCCTGCCCGAGCGACCTGGCTCAACTGGGTGAACGCCAACCGCCAGGCACTCGGCCTGGGCGTGACCCTGGTGCTGTTCAGCCTCGCACTGATCGCCTGCTATCACCTGCTGCGCGACATCGACGCCTACTCCCTGCACGACGCCCTGCTCGACGTACCCACTACCTCGCTGCTCGGCGCCTTCGCCGCCACCGTGGTCGGTTTCATCTTCCTGCTCGGCTATGAATGGTCGGCCAGCCGCTTCGCCGGCGTGAAGCTGCCCGTCCCGGCGCTGCTGACCGGCGGTTTCTCCGCCTTCGCCATCGGCAACGCCGTGGGCCTGTCGATGCTCTCCGGCGGCTCGGTGCGCTATCGCCTTTATGCCCGCCAGGGGCTGGGGGCTGGCGACGTCGCATTGATGACGCTGTTCGCCAGCCTGTCGCTGGGCTGCGCGCTGCCGGTGCTGGCCGCGCTCGCCGCGCTGAGCGACCTTTCCGACGCATCCCTGGCCCTGCACCTGCCGGAATGGCTGGTGGCAGTGCTGGCGCTGGGCATCATCGCCCTCTGCCTGTTGCTGGTGGTTGCCGTCGAACGCCGTCGCCTGCCGGAACAGCCTTCGCCCGACAGCCACCTGGTCCGCTTCGGCCGCCGCACCCTGCGCCTGCCGGGCCTGCGCCTGTCGCTGCTGCAACTGCTGATCACCGCGCTGGACGTGGCCGCTGCCGCCACCGTGCTCTATCTGCTGCTGCCCGAAGCCCCGCCCTTCGGCGCTTTCCTGCTGGTCTACCTGATTGCCCTGGCCGCTGGCGTGCTCAGCCACGTGCCGGGCGGCGTCGGCGTGTTCGAAGCCGTGCTGCTGGCGGCCTTCGCCAACCAGCTGGGCGCCGCGCCGCTGGCTGCCGCACTGCTGCTGTATCGCCTGATCTACGTGGTCCTGCCGCTGATCGTCGCCTGTCTGCTGCTGCTGTTCCTCGAGGCCCGCCGCGTGCTGGTGGCCAAACAGGCGGTGCGCATCACCTCCGGCTTCGCCGCGCAGATTCTCTCCCTGCTGGTGTTCATCTCCGGCATCGTGCTGCTGTTCTCCGGCGCCACGCCATCCATCGACACCCGCCTGGACGAAGTCGGCTTCCTCGTGCCGCACCGCCTGATCGATGCCTCGCACCTGGCCGCCAGCCTGATCGGCGTACTTTGCCTGCTGCTCGCCTACGGCCTGCGCCGCCGCCTCTCCGCCGCCTGGGCACTGACCATCGGCCTGCTGATCGCCGGCGCCGCGCTGTCGCTGCTCAAGGGCTTCGACTGGGAAGAAGCGCTGATCCTCAGCTTCACCGCCGCCCTGCTGGTGATCTTCCGCAGCGCCTTCTACCGCCGCAGCCGCCTGATGGACCTGCCCTTCTCGCCGCTGTATCTGGGCGCCGCTGCCTGCGTTATCGCCGCGTCTATCTGGCTGCTGCTGTTCGCCTACCAGGATGTGCCCTACAGCCACGAACTCTGGTGGCAGTTCGCCCTGGATGCCGACGCCCCGCGTGGCCTGCGTGCCGCGCTGGGCAGCTGCCTGCTGCTGGCCGCGCTGGCGCTGTACTGGCTGCTGCGCACCGCGCCGCCGGCCATCCATGCACCGACCCGCGAGGACCTGGACACCGCCGCCGGCATCCTGGCCAGCTCCGCGCAGCCCGACGGCGGCCTGGCCCTGTCCGGCGACAAGGCGCTGCTGTTCCACGAGGGCAACGACGCCTTCCTGATGTACGCCCGCCGTGGCCGCAGCCTGGTGGCGCTGTTCGATCCGGTCGGCCCGGCCCAGGCCCGCGCCGAACTGATCTGGCAGTTCCGCGACCTCTGCGACCTGCACCACGCGCGCCCGGTGTTCTACCAGGTGCGCGCGGAGAACCTGCCGCTGTACATGGACATCGGTCTCACCGCGCTCAAGCTCGGCGAGGAGGCGCGGGTCGATCTGCGCCGCTTCGACCTGGAGAGCAAGGGCAAGGAGATGAAGGACCTGCGCTACACCTGGAACCGTGGTCAGCGCGACGGCCTGAGCCTGGAATTCCATGACGCCGGCAACGCGCCGATGAACGAGCTGCGCGCCATCTCCGATGCCTGGCTGGGTGGCAAGAACGTCCGCGAGAAGGGCTTCTCCCTCGGCCGCTTCACCCCTGAATACCTGCGTTATTTCCGCGTCGTCGTGGTCCGCTTCCAGGGCCGCGCCGTGGCCTTCGCCAACCTGCTGGAAACCTCCGGCAAGGAGCTGGCGAGCATCGACCTGATGCGCGTGGCCCCCGACGCACCCAAGCTGACCATGGAATTCCTCATGCTCGGCCTGATCCTGCATTACAAGGAGAGCGGGCACACCCGCTTCAGCCTCGGCATGGTGCCCCTGGCCGGCTTGCAGCCGCGCCGTGGCGCCCCGCTGACCCAACGTCTCGGCGCGCTGGTTTTCCGCCGGGGTGAGCAGTTCTACAATTTCCAGGGGCTGCGGCGCTTCAAGGACAAGTTCCAGCCCGACTGGGAACCCCGTTACCTGGCCGTGCCCGCCGGACTGGATCCGCTGGTGGCCCTGGCCGATACGGCCGCCCTCATCGCAGGCGGCCTGAGTGGATTGGTAAAACGCTGATATGTTGAAACGACGCTGGCGACACCTGCTCGCCCTCCTCCTGCTGGTCATCATCGCCGTGGGTCTGCTGCTGTGGAGCCGGCCGGCTTCCCAGGCTTCCCTCGAACACCGCCAGCTCGCCGACGGCAGTGCCGTCGCCCTGGCCATCCCCGGCAAGCAACCGAACGCCCGTGTACTGCTGGCCGTGCAGGCCGACCAGAAACTCGACGACGGCCAATTGCTGGCCCTGGCCCACGACAGCGGCGCCCGCGTGGTGCAGTTCGTCTTCCCGGAAAAGGACTGCGCCACCCAGCAGGCCCGCATCAAGGCTGCCGGCGAGCTGCTCGACGGCCAGCCGACCCTGGTCGCCGGCATCGGTCCGGGCAGCGCCTGGGCCTTCCGCTGGCTCGCCGGGCAGACTGACGACAAGGCCAAGGCCCTGTCGGTCGGTTTCTCCCTGGAGAAGCCCGACTGCGCCGCCACCCCGCTGCCGACGACTGCCGCCCACGGCCACTGGCTGGCCGCCTGGAACGACAACCCGGACGACGCCAGCGCGCGCTTCGCCCGCGGCCTGAAGAACGCCGAGACGGTGATCACCGACTACGACACCCCGCTGCCCAAGGTCCTCGCCGACCAGCTGCGACAGCAGCTACAAGGCGGTGGCGACAACGTGCCGGTGGTGGAAGTCCCGGCCGCCAAGCCCTCGGAAACCGTCACCCTGTTCTACTCGGGCGACGGCGGCTGGCGCGACCTGGACCGCGACGTCGCGGCGCAGATGGCCGAGCTGGGCTATCCGGTGGTGGGCGTCGATGCCCTGCGCTACTTCTGGGAGCACAAGACCCCGGAACAGAGCGCCGCCGACCTCGCCCTGCTGATGCAGCACTACCGCGAGAAATGGGGCGCCAAGCACTTCGTGCTGGCCGGTTACTCGTTCGGCGCCGACGTGCTGCCGGCGATCTACAACCGCCTGCCGGCGGACGCCAAGAAGGACGTCAGCTCGGTGATCCTGCTGGCCTTCGCCCGCAGCGGCAGCTTCGAGATCGAGGTGCAGGGCTGGCTCGGCAAGGCCGGCCAGGAAGCCTCCACCGGCCCGGAAATGGCTCGTCTGCCGGGGCCGAAAGTGCTCTGCGTGTACGGCATCGAAGAGAAGGACGAAAGCGGCTGTACTCAGCCGCAGTCGGTGGGTGAGAACCTGCAACTGCCCGGCGGCCACCACTTCGACGAAGACTATCCAGCCCTGGCCAAGCGGCTGGTGAACGCCATCCGCTCCCGCCAGTCAGCCGACGACGAAGGCTGACCGACATCAAAAGGGCCGCACATTGCGGCCCTTTCACTTTGGCTTCACGGTTTTTCAGGCACGCTTAAGGCTCTATGCTCAGATTGACAGCCCCGTCGTCAGAACGCGGCGCACGAAAAAGAGCCACACAAGGAACCGTCATGAGCCTTTCCAAGTCCCCGTCACGCTACGGCAGCCTGTCCATTGCCCTGCACTGGATCATGCTGGTGCTGATTGCCGCTACGTACTTCTGCATGGAGTACCGCACCAACTTCCCCAAAGGCAGCGACACCCGTGCGCTGTTTTCCCAGTTTCACTTCATGTTCGGCCTGAGCGTCTTCGTGCTGGTCTGGCTGCGTATCATCGGCCGCTTCATCTACCCCACCCCGCCGATCGTCCCGGCGCCGCCGGCCTGGCAGATGGTGCTGGCGAAGCTCGCGCACCTGGCGCTCTACGGCCTGATGATCGGCCTGCCGCTGGCCGGCTGGATCATCCTCAGCGCCGCCGACAAGCCGGTACCGTTCTGGGGCCTGGAGCTGCCGCACCTGGTGGCCAAGAACCCGGACCTGGCCAAGCAGGTGAAGTACTGGCACGAGACCATCGCCGTGCTCGGCTACTGGCTGATCGGCATTCACGCGCTGGCCGCGCTGTTCCACCACTACATCAGCCGCGACAACACCCTGGTGCGCATGCTGCCGGGCAAGGGTGAGGCGAAGCCGGAATAACCGCGAACCTTATCCACAGTTGCCGGCAAGCTACGCAACTGACCTGTAGGAGCGCGCCATGCGCGCGGTCGCGGGCATGGCCCGCTCCTACAGGGAATTACAGGCGTCAATCCTGCCGATACGGCAGCGCTGCGCGGGCCTCTTCGGCGTAAGCCAGGATGCCCGCCCTCTCCCCCACCAGGAACTCCTCCACCGCGTCACGCAGCCCCGGATGCCCCAGTCGATGCCAGGAGCGCGTGATCACCGGCTCGAAGCCACGGATCAGCTTGTGCTCGCCCTGCGCTCCGGCGTCGAAGCGCTTGAGGCCATGGCCGATGGCGAAGTCCAGCCCCTGGTAGAAGCAGGTTTCGAAGTGCAGCCGGTCGAACTCCGCCAGGCAGCCCCAGTAGCGGCCGTACAGCGTGTCGCCGCCCAGCAGGCTGAAGGCCATGGCCACGGGCCGGCCATTCTGGTGGGCGAAGACCACGCGGATCGCCTCGGGCATGCGCTCGCCGATCAGGCTGAAGAACGCGCGGCTCAGGTAAGGCGCCTGCCCGCGTACCTCATAGGTACTGCTGTAGCAGGCGTAGACGAAGTCCCAGTGCGCCTCGGACAGCTCGCGCCCCTCCATCCAGACGAAGTCCAGCCCGAGCCCGGCGACCTGCTCGCGCTCCTTGCGCAACTGCTTGCGCTTGCGCGAGCTGAGCGCGTCGAGGAAGTCCTGGAAATCGCGGTAGCCGCGGTTGCTCCAGTGGTACTGGCAGCCCAGGCGCTCCAGCCAGCCATCGGCATCGCGCAGCAATGCATCGGCGGCGGTATCGGTGAAGTTCACGTGCACGCCGGAGCAATGCCCCTCGTCCACTTCGCCCGCCAGCGCGCCAACAAGGCTCAGCGCCGCCTCGGGCGCGCCCAGCAGGCGGGCGCCGCCGACCGGCGTGAAGGGAATGCCCACCAGCAGCTTGGGGTAGTAGGGGATGCCGGCGCGCAGGCAGGCATCCGCCCAGCTCCAGTCGAACACGTACTCGCCGTAGGAATGGCTTTTCAGATAGGCCGGCGCAGCGGCCAGCAAGCGGCCATCGTCACCCAGCAGCACGCGATGGGACGGCTTCCAACCGGTACGGCCGCCGACGCTGCCGCTTTCCTCCAGCGCGGAGAGAAAGGCGTGGCGCAGGAACGGCTGGTCGTCCGGCAACAGGGCGTCCCACTGGCGGGCATCGACTTCGGCGAGACGGGAAAGGGTCTGGATTGGCATGGCCGACAGTCTGGCGCGGTGCATCGGCATTGGGAAGATTCGGGCGGAAAATCTCCGGCGAAGATGACATTCGCGTTCGTCGGTATCCGGCGAAAGGCTTGTCCTGGTGGTCTATGTTGGGGGTTAACGAGGCTTGCCCGCGCATGACGCCGGCACCGTTCCGCTCGCCAGCCGCCCTGCGTGGGCCGTTGGTGAATAGCCAGGAGGACGCCCCATGAGCCTGATGCAATGCGAGTACCGCAAGTACACCATCACCGCCGATGTCGTCGAACACCCCGGCCTGCCAACTCCCTGGGCCGCCGGCTGCCACATCACCGCCCCGGACGGGCAGACCACCAGGCGCAAGACGCTGCCGGTTGAATACGCCTTCATGTCGGACCTGGAAAAGGCCCAGCACGCGTCCATCGCCCACGGTAAGTGGCTGGTGGACCAGAGCCTGGACCACGACCGCCAGCTGTTCTGATCAGTTGCCTGCATAGCCCGGTTCATCACTGACCGGCATCTCCGACAGGCGTACCTGAAGCGCCAGGAACTCCTGCGCCGATGCCTGCCAGGTCTGCCCCCGTGCCCACTGCGCGCAGACCTGGCGATCCAGTTCCAGTGCCCGCAGGCAGGCGCTGCGCAGGTCGGCGTCCATCACTCCGGTGACGCCCTGTTCCAGCACATCCAGCGGCCCCGCCACCGGGAACGCCGCCACTGGCGTGCCGCACGCCAGCGCCTCATACATCACCAGGCCGAGGGTGTCAGTCAGCGAGGGGAAGACCAGCACGCTGGCTTTGCGGTAGGCCTCGGCGAGTTCGTCGCCGTGGCGATAGCCAAGGAATTCCACCTGTGGATAAATCGCTTCCAGCGCGGCCCGCTGCGGGCCGTCGCCTACCGCGCGCTTGCGCCCCGGCAGGTCGAGGGCGAGAAAGGCTTCGAGGTTCTTTTCCTGCGCCAGCCGGCCGACATAGAGGAACACCGGCTCGTCCAGCGGTGCGCCCGCCCCCGGCTGGAAACGCTGGATATCCACACCCTTGCGCCAGAGCGCGAGGTTGTCGAAGGCGTGATCGGCGAACGTGCTACGCATGCGCTCGCTGCTGACCAGCACGGCTGCGCTGGGTGCATGGAAGCGGCGCAGGAAGGCATAGCCCCAGCCCAGCGGCAGCCAGGGCCAACGGGTGTTCACGTATTCGGGAAAGCGCGTGTGGATGGCGCTGCTGAATTTCAGGCCCCGGCGTACCAGCCATCGCCGCGCGGCCCACCCCAACGGGCCCTCGGTAGCGAGGTGGACGCAGTCAGGAGCGAAGCCGGCGATCTTCTCGCCGATCTTCCACAGGTCCCACGCCAGCGGGATCTCCGGGTAGCTCGGGCACGGACGGTGGCGAAAGTCCTGCGGGGAGAGCAGGCCGACCACGTGGCCCTGCCCTTCCAGCTCGGCCACCAGCGCCTTCAGGCTGGTGACCACGCCGTTGACCTGCGGCAGCCAGGCATCGGTGACGATCAGCAGCCTCATGCTGCCGACTCGACCACCACGGGCTCCTCGGCGCGCGCCTGCTCCTCGGCCAGTCGGTAGAGCTGGATGCTGCCATCCCAGTGCTCGATCAGCGCCGAGCAGGACTCTACCCAGTCGCCGCAGTTGAGGTATTCCACCTCGCCGATCTGGCGGATTTCCGCATGGTGGATGTGCCCGCAGACCACGCCGTTGAGGCCGCGCTTGTGCACCTCGTGGGCGATGGCTTCCTCGAAGTCGCTGATGAAGTTCACCGCCGTCTTCACCTTGTGCTTGAGGTACGCCGACAGCGACCAGTAGCCGTAGCCATAGCGGCTGCGCCAATGGTTGAGCCAGCGGTTGAGGGTCAGGGTGAACTCATAGGCGGAGTCGCCGAGGAAGGCCAGCCACTTGTGGTAGCGGGTGATCACGTCGAACTGGTCGCCGTGGATCACCAGCAACTGACGACCGTCAGCGGTGGTGTGGACGATCTCGTCGACCAGGCGGATGTTGCCCAGCAGCAGCGAGGAATAGCGGCGCAGGAATTCGTCGTGGTTGCCGGTGACGTAGATCACCTCGGTGCCGCGCTTGCTCATGGTCAGCAGGCGGCGGATCACGTTGGTGTGCGCCTGCGGCCAGTAGATGCCGCCGCGCAGCTTCCAGCCATCGATGATGTCGCCCACCAGGTAGATGCGGTCGGCGTGGTAGCGCTTGAGGAAGCCGGCCAGGTGCTCGGCCTGGCAATCGCGGGTGCCCAGGTGGACATCGGATATCCACAGGGTGCGTACCCGTTGTTTCTTCGTCGGCGTCATGCGTTGCGCGCTGCTCATCGTCGGCGACCTCCGGTGGGGTTTCTCCGAGTGTCGACCCGCGCGGTGAAGCGAAGGTGACCGACTCGCGACAGTCCCGTTACAGCCCTCGGCGCGCTAGACTGTCAGCCTGCCCGCCAGCATGAAAGCAGCCTTGCATGAGCCAGATTCTCTCCCTGCGCCAGTACAGCCATGACCACCTCGCCCACAGCCACAGCCATGCGCAGCTGGTGCTGGGGCTGTCCGGCAGCCTGGATTTCGAAGTGGGCGGTCGCGGCAGCCTGGTGACCCGGCAGACCTTCGCCGTGGTGCCGCGTGACGAGCACCACGCCTGCGCCAGCCCCGATGGCAGCCGCTGCCTGGTGGTGGACCTGGAAGACGAGGAAGACCTGCTCGGCGGCCTCGGCCTGCACAGCGATGCCGGCCGCCGCCTTCTGGAAACCCCCGGCCAGCGCCTGCTCAGCAACGACCAGGCGCAGCTGGTGCACTGGCTCGCCGGCAGCTCGCTGCATGATCCGGTGCTGGCGCGCCAGGGCGCCATCCTGCTGCTCGCCAGCCTCGCCGCCGGCCAGCAGCGCCTCGACGAATCGGCGCAACTGCCGCTGGCCAGCCTCGACAGCTACATCGACCGGCATGCCGCGCACCCGCTGCAGGTGGCGGACCTGGCGCGGCTCGCCGGATTGTCCGCGGCGCGCTTCCATGCGCGCTTCCTCGCCGAAACCGGGCAGACGCCCATGGACTACGTGCGCCAGCGCCGCCTGCACCTGGGCCGCGACCTGCTGCGCGGCTCGCACCAGTCGGTCGGCGAGATCGCCGCGCAGGTCGGCTACGCCTCGCAGAGCGCCTTCACCGCCGCCCTCGTCCGCCAGTTCGGCACCACCCCGCGCCAACTGCGTCAGCAGTCGCGCGACAATTCCCGCTAGCCGCGCGACAGACAACCGCGCGCCAGCAACCTAGACTGCCGGCAATCAAGCAAACCAGCAGGAGCTGCGATGTCGGCAGACACCATCGAGTGGCAGGATTTCGAGCGCGTCGAACTGCGCGTGGGCACCATCATTCAGGCCGAACCCAACGTAAAGGCGCGCAAGCCCGCCTACATCCTCCAGGTCGACCTCGGCCCGTTGGGGATCAAGACGTCCAGCGCGCAGATCACCGCACACTATGACGCCAACGAGCTGATTGGCCGCCAGGTGCTGTGCGTGTGCAATTTCGAGCCAAAATCCATCGCCGGCGTGCGCTCGGAAGTGCTGGTCACCGGCGCCTACGACAGCGACGAGAAAGTGGTACTGGCCGGTTTCGACAAGCCGCTGCCCAATGGTGCGCGGCTCGCCTGAGCCTCGTTTCACCGCGCGCCGGCTGGCCTGGCGCGCCTTCCTCTTTCCAGACAAGGCCCCACCACGACAGTCGGCGGGAGCTCAGGCATGAAGCGCGTTACTGAACTCACTCCCCGCGGCGCCCTGATCGGCCTGCACATCGGCGCCCTGATGTTCGGGCTGTCCGGCATCTTCGGCAAACTCATCCTCGCCGGCCCCCTGGTCATCGTCTTCGGCCGCGCGCTGTTCGGCTCGCTGTCACTGGCGGCGGTATTCGCCGGACATCTGCGTGAACAGAAGCGCCCCACGCTGAAACAGGCCGCCATGCTGCTGGGCGGCGGCGTGTTGCTGTGTACGCACTGGCTGACCTTCTTCCTCGCGGTGAAGGTGGGCAACGTGGCGGTGGCCACCCTCGGCTTCGCCAGCTTCCCGGCCTTCACCGTGCTGCTGGAGGGCCTGCTGTTCCGCGAGCGCATCCGCAGGGGCGAGTACCTGGTAGTGGCATTGGTGTGCATTGGCCTGGTGATGGTCACGCCGACCCTGGACCTGCACGACGGCGCCACCGCCGGCCTGCTCTGGGGCACCCTCTCCGGCCTGCTGTTCGCCCTGCTGTCGCTGGCCAACCGGGTGAGCGTGCGCGGCATCGACCCGATCCAGGCGGCGCTGTGCCAGAACCTGACGATCATCGCCTGCCTGCTGCCGCTGGTACTGCTCGACCTGCCCTCGGTGCGCGGCATGGACTGGCTCTGGCTGGTCGCCCTGGGCGTACTCTGCACCGGCGTCGCCCACAGCCTTTTCGTCGCCAGCCTGCGGCTGATCAAGGCGCGTACGGCGGCGGTGATCTTCGCCCTGGAGCCGGTCTACGGCATCGCCTTCGCCACCGTACTGTTCGGCGAAGAACCGAGCCTGCGCATGCTGGCGGGCGGCGTGCTGATCATCTTCGCGACCTTCCTCAGCGCGCGTGGATCGCACTAGGTTTCACTTGTAGGAGCGCGCCATGCCCGCGATTCGCGCGCATGGCGCGCTCCTGCAGGTTGATGCATGGTTCCCAGGAAGTCCCGGGCAAAAAGAAGGCCGCCGCGCAGCATGCGAAACTCGAACCTTGCCCCGGGGAGGGAATGCCAAGGATTCATCGCACGACAGCCTGCGTGGCGGCCTGTTCGGTGTGGCGCCTGCGGATCAGGCGCCGGGAAATCAGTTGATGCTGTAGCCGCGCCCGCTCAGGCAGGCGCCCAGCGCGCGGCGGTAGGTGTCGGATTGGCCCGCCGGCGGCGCCTGGGTGGCGGCGGCCGGGTCGAAACCGCTCTGGCCGACGGCCCAGGTATGGCACTCGTAGCGGTCACGGCTCTGCTGCTCCGGCGACTGGCCACTGGCGGGATAGGCGATCACTTCGTAGCTGGTGGTCGGGGCAGCCTGCACGGCTGGCGGCGTCTCCACCGCGACGTACTGGCGGCGGTCGGCGTTCCACAGGTAGTAGGTCCCGGCGGCGACGAAGTAGAGCATGCTGCCGATCCAGACTTCCCGCGCGTAATCCGGCAGGCCATAGCCATGCCCCGGGCCCCAGCCATGGTACGGACCCGGTCCCGGGCCGCCCGGCCCACCGGGGCCGCCATGGGGCCCTGCCACGGCCGCAGCCGAGAGGCTCAGGGCCAGCAACGTGGCGACGGATTTGAGCGCGATGCGCGAGGACAGCTTCATTTCACCTCCAGTCACGGGCGATCCACCGCCCGCCGTTCGTGGTGAGAATTGTCTCGCGCCTGCCCCCCGCGCAGTGTCAGCAGTCGGTAAAGACTGGGTAAAAAGCCCGATACAAGCGGTATCAGTCCTGTTGCAGCAACCACCGGCAATAGCGCTGCACGCCCTCTTCCACGCCCATCATCGGCGCGCGGTAGCCCGCCTCGCGGAGGAAGGCGATATCGGCGCAGGTGTAGCACTGGTACTTGCCACGCAGCTCATCCGGGAACTCGGTGTACTCCAGCAATCCGGCGCGGATAGCCGCGTCCAGGGTCAGCGGCTGCAGGTCCTGCTGTTCGCGCAGGGTGTTGATCACCGCCAGGGCCACGTCGTTGAACGGCTGGGCACGGCCGCTGCCGAGGTTGAAGATGCCGCTGCGCTCGGGGTTGTCGAGGAAGTGCAGGTTGACCTTCGCCACGTCCTCCACCGAAACGAAGTCGCGCAGGTGGCCGCCGGCCGGATAGTCACCGTATTCGCCGAACAGCCTGACCTTGCCGGTCTCGCGGAACTGGTTGAAGCAGTGGAAGGCCACCGAGGCCATGCGGCCCTTGTGCTGCTCGCGCGGGCCATAGACGTTGAAGTAACGGAAGCCGGCAACCTGGGTGCGAGCAGTGGGCAGTACCTTGCGTACGCGCTGGTCGAAGAGGAACTTCGAATAGCCGTAGACGTTCAGCGGCTTCTCGCAGGAGCGCATCTCGCGGAACTCATGGCCACCGCCGTATACCGCTGCCGACGAGGCGTAGAGGAACGGCACGCCCAGCGACAGGCTGGCGTCCAGCAACTCGCAGCTGTAGCGGTAGTTGTTGTCCATCATGTAGCGCCCGTCGCGCTCCATGGTGCTGGAGCAGGCGCCCTGGTGCAGCAGCGCGCGCACCACGCCGAAGTCACCGCGCGCGTAGCGCTCGATGAAGTCGCGCTTGTCGAGGTAATCGCTGATGTCGCAATCGGCGAGGTTGGCGAACTTGTCGCCTTCGGTCAGGTCGTCGACCGCGATGATGTCGGTCTCGCCGCGCTGGTTCAGCGCCTTGACGAGGTTGCTGCCGATGAACCCGGCAGCGCCTGTGACGATGATGCTCATGGCGGGCATCCTTTGCGGAGAATGGATGCCACCAGCCTAAAAGCGAGACGCAAGTCTCATTTTGATGTGAAGCAAAGAAGTTAGCCAGCTATCGAATTAATCTGCCGGGCGGTACAGCTCGGATTCAGGAGCGGTCGTTGTGGCCCAGATCGCGCTGCGGATCGATGCGGTCGCGCACCCGCTGCTTGAGCACCTTGGCCTCGGGGAAGCCGCCGTCGGCCTTGCGCTCCCAGATCTGCTCGCCGTCGCAGGCAATCTGGAAAACCCCGCCGGTGCCCGGTGCCAGGCTGACCTTGCCCAGGTCGTCGCCGAAGGTGCTCAGCAGTTCCTGGGCCAGCCAGGCGGCGCGCAGCAGCCACTGGCACTGGGTGCAATAGGTGATGACGATTTCGGCTTTGGCTTCGGACATGAATCAGACTCTGCTGTAGGACGCGAACCTATAATACCGGTCTGAAACGCCCTACCGGACTCTTCTCTTCATGCGCCGACTGCTGTTCGCCCTCCTCCTGCTCCTTCCCCTCGGCGCCCTGGCGGCGAATACCCCACCGAAGATCGGCCTGGTTCTCTCCGGCGGCGCCGCGCGCGGTCTGGCGCACATCGGCGTGCTCAAGGCGCTGGATGAACAGGGCATCCACGTCGACGCCATCGCCGGCACCAGCATGGGCGCGGTCATCGGCGGCCTGTACGCCGCGGGCTATACACCCAGGGAGCTGGAACAGCTGGCTCTGGGGCTGGACTGGAAGCAGGCGCTGTCCGACTCGCCGCCACGGGTCGACGTGCCCTTCCGCCGCAAGCAGGACGACCGCGACTTCCTGGTGAAGCAGAAGCTCAGCTTCCGCGACGACGGCACCCTCGGCCTGCCGCTGGGCGCGATCCAGGGGCAGAACCTGTCGATGCTGCTGGAGAGCCTGCTGGTCCACACCAGCGATACGCGCAACTTCGACCAGCTGGCGATCCCCTTCCGCGCGGTGGCCACCGATATCTCCACCGGCGAGAAGGTGGTGTTCAGCAAGGGTCACCTGCCCCAGGCGATCCGCGCCAGCATGTCGATCCCGGCGGTGTTCGCCCCGGTGGACGTCAACGGCAAGCTGCTGGTGGACGGCGGCATGGTCGACAACATCCCGGTGGACGTGGCGCGGCAGATGGGCGTCGACGTGGTCATCGTGGTCGACATCGGCAACCCGCTGCTGGACCGCAAGCAGCTGACCACCGTGGTGGACATGCTCAACCAGTCCGTCACCCTGATGACCCGCAAGAACTCCGAGGCGCAGCTGGCCACCCTGAAGTCCAGCGACATCCTCGTGCAGCCGCCCCTGAGCGGCTACAGCTCCACCGACTTCGGGCGCGTGCCGCAACTGATCGACGCCGGCTACCGCGCCACCAGCATCCTCGCCCCGCGCCTGGCAACACTGCGCAAGCCCGCCGATGCCGAGGCGGTTGCGCTCACCGAAGCGCGCGCGCCGGGCGAGCGGCAACCGGTGATCGACCGGATCGAGGTGGAGAACAACTCCAAGGTCAGCGACGACGTCATCCTCCATTACATCCGCCAGCCGCTGGGCGAGCACCTGGACCTGGAGCGCCTGCAGCGTGACATGAGCACCCTCTACGGCCTGGACTACTTCGACCAGGTGCAGTACCGCGTGGTGCACAACAAGCCGGGCGCGGACGGCAAGTCCGACAACGTGCTGGTGATCCACGCGTACGGAAAGCGCGGCGGCACCGACTACCTGCGCCTGGGCCTGAACCTCTCCGACGACCTGCGCGGCGACAGCACCTTCAACGTCGGCGGCAGCTACCGCATGAACGGCATCAACCGCCTCGGCGCGGAATGGCTGACGCGCCTGCAGATCGGCGACCGCCAGGAGCTCTACAGCGAGTTCTACCAGCCGCTGGACGTGGGCTCGCGCTACTTCGTGGCTCCGTACGTGTTCAATGAGGCCCAGAACGTCGAGGCCACGGACAACGACGACCCGATTGCCGAGTACCGGCTCGAGCGCTACGGCTACGGCCTCAACCTGGGCCGGCAGATCGCCAACAACGGTGAATTCCGCCTCGGCGTGGCCCAGGCCTTCGGCAAGGCCGATGTGCGGGTGGGCGAGCAGGACCTGCCGGACTTCCACTTCACCGAGGGTTACGCCCAGCTGCAATACTCCTTCGACACCATGGACAACGTGGACTTCCCCCGCGAGGGCGAGAACATCCAGACCTCCTTCCGCGAGCACACGCCGTCCCTGGGTGACGACGACCGCTACCGGCAGTGGGAATTCCACCTGGACAAGGCGCTGAGCAGCGGCCCGAACACCTGGGTGCTGGGCGGCGGCTACGGGCGCACCATCGACGACGCTGACGTGGTGGTGTCGAGCTTCCTGCTCGGCGGCGCGCGGCAGCTCTCCGGCTATCGCCAGGACGCGCTGACCGGGCAGAACTACAGCCTCGGCCGGGTCATCTACTACCGGCGCATGACCGAGCGCTCCTTCCTGCCGCTGGACTTCCCCTTCTACCTGGGCGGCAGCCTGGAGCGCGGACGGGTATGGAACAACGACAACAGCTACGACACCGGCTACGTCAACGCCGGCAGCATCCTGATGGGCTTCGAGACGCCGCTGGGGCCGCTGTCCTTCAGCTACGGCCTGAACGATGCGAGCGAGCACGCGGTGTACATCAACCTGGGGCGTAATTTCTGAGGCGGCGCCGCGCCGGGAACGGCGCAAAACCGTTTGCAGTGTTATGCCCTGATGCTGACGCGCTCCTACAGGGCATGGCGGGAGCGATATCCTGCAGGTATGAAAAAGCCCGGCAAGTGCCGGGCTTTTTCATCCGCGATTAAGCTCAGGCAATCAGCGCCAGCAGCTCGCGCGCTTCGGCCTTGGCCTTGGAGTCACCACTGGCGATCACCTGCTTGAGGATGCCGTAGGCCTCTTCCAGGTTGCCCTGGTCGATGCACTGGCGGGCGCGATCGAGGCTGGCCAGCAGCTCGTCGTGCTCGTGGCCGATATCGTCCGGCAGGTCGAAGGTCAGTTCCTCCTCCACGCCCATGGTCTTGCTGCCATGGCCGAACATCTCGCCGTGCTCGCCCAGGTCCAGCTCGGTGATTTCCGGCAGCTCGTGCAGATTGCTGCGGAAGTCCGACGGCACTTCCTGTGCGGCCTTGGGTGCAGCAGCCTTGCCTTGTTTGGTGGAGTCGAAGGGGTTGTCGAGCTTGTCCCAGTCCAGGTCCAGCGACAGATCGCTGAGGTTCATCGCGAAGTCCGGTTGGTCCTGCGCAGCCCTGGATTGCTCCACGGGAGTGGCTACGGGCTCGCCCAGTTCGAGGTCGTCCCAGTCAGTGAGCGTCTCGCCGGTGGGCGGTTGCAGGGTGTCTTCCGGGCGAATCAGCATTGCCGGGTAGCGCGACTTGAGCTGGTCGATCTGCTTCTGGTCACCACCGGCAGCCACCAGGGCGTGCTCTTCCTCATGGAAGCCGGCCACGTCACCCAGCTCGGCCAGTACCAGCAGCAGCTTCATGCGCAGTTCGCGGCGGTTCGGCTCGGCGTTGACGGCCTTGCGCAGCATGTCGCGGGCCTGGGTGAAGCGGCCGTAGGCGATGTAGATATCCGCACCTTCCAGGCTGTCCGAGCTGGCGGCAGGCAGACGGGCGACGCCCGGTTCCGGCGTGGCGACCACCACCGGATGCGACACCGGCACAGGAGCCGCCGCCACCGCGGCAGCTGCCAGTGGCTTGGCCTGCGGAAGTGGCTTCACCGGCTCGGGCGCAGCCGAGCGCAGGGGCGGCATCTCGACCGGCTTTTCCTCGCGCTTGCGACGGGCGAACAGCAGGCCGACCAGCAGCGCGCCAAGGGCGCCAGCACCCAGCCAGGGCCAGTAGTTGAAGCCGGAGCCCTGGGCATCCTGCGCCGGGGTTGCCGGCTGTGCGCCGCCCGGAGCGGGGGTGTTCTGCTGCGCCGGCGCCACGGCATTGGGAGCGGCGGGCACGGCATTGGTCGGGGCGTTGCTGGTCGGTGCATCAGCTGCAGGAGCATTGGCTGCCGGGGCATTGCCGGAGGCTTCCGCGCCTTGGCGGCGATCCAGTTCGGCCTGCAGCGACTGCACCTGCTGGTCGCGGCTCTGCAGGGCCTGCTGGAGGGATACCAGCTGCTTCTGCAGGTCGTCCATGCGCTGGTTCATCTGGTCGCGCTGGGCGTTGGCCAGCAGCAGGTCAGCTTCCACCTTGGCGACGCTGGTATCAGCGGCCGGCACTGCCGGGGCGGCAGCATTGCCCTGGGCCTGAGCCGGAGCGCTGGCCACAGCAGTGGCTGCGCCGCCGGGCTGCTCGGCAGCCGGCGCTGGGGCGGCGGAAGCAGGCTGCGGCGCCGAGGCCGTGCTGGCGCTGCCGGCGTGCTCCTGGCCCTGCGGCAGGATCAGCGTCTGGCCCACCTTCAGGCGGTGCGGGTCACCATTGACGAAGGCCTGCGGGTTCAGCGCGACGATGCTGTCCATCAGTTGCGCGCGGGAAGCGCCGCTGCCCGTCAGGCGCGAACTGATCTTCCACAGGGTGTCATTGCGCACCGTGGTGTAGCGGCCATCACCCGCCGGCAGCGGCGGTTGTGCCGGCGCGCGGCGCACGGGCTCCGGGCGGTAGGCGTCCGGGCGGTAACCGGAAGAGCGCGAAGGCGCGACGTCGCGCGCCGCGACATTGGCGGCCACGCTGCGGTTGGCGCTGTACTCCGGCGGATCGATCAGCACGGTGTACTCGCGCAGCATGCGACCGTTGGGGCGCTCCACGGCAATCAGGAAATTCAGGTAAGGCTCGTGCACCGGCTGCGTGGACACCACCTTGATGTAGCCACGACCATTGCGGATCACCGGGGTGAAGCGCAGGTTCTGCAGGAACACGAAGCGGTCGACGCCAGCGTTCTCGTAGTCAGCGGGACTCGCGAGCTTCGCTATGAGTTCGTCGGAGGTCATGTCGCCGGTTTCGAGCAGGGCGATCTCGGCATCCAGCGGCTGGTTCAGCCCGGAGTGCAGCGTGATATCGCCGAGCCCGAGGGCATTCGCGTGAGCGGAGACAAAAACCGAAAGTGCGGCAAGCGTCAGCGGAATTCTATTTATTCGAGCCATAACCCCATCCCATTGTCCGGGTCTGCACGCCATTCCCTGACCGCTCTAAAGCGGCAGGTTGAACCTGTCCACACACTGGAACCATGCCGGACTGCAGACCGCAACGCACCACTCCTCTGTACCTTGCAGGGTACAGGCCGTCTGATATCACGGATTAGGTGGTGCTCAGGGTTTGGTCAAGATAAATCGTCGAAAAACCGGCGAATGGTTAAGGGGTGGATAGCGAATGGCCAGCGGCCCTGCAAAGGACCGCCAGAAAAATGGCTACTTTACCCGAATAACGTGATGAATTGCTCAGTTTCGCTCGAGGTTGCCGAGAATTCGACTGAGCGTTTTCTGACACAGCGCGATTTCTTCTTCCGAAATCCCCGCCAGCACTTCGTTGCGAACGGCGGCGGCGATGTTCTCGATATCGGTGATCAGAACGTCTGCCTTGGGGGTGAGGGCGATGCGTTTGGCGCGGCGGTCTTCGGCGACGGCCTGGCGACGGACCAGCCCCTGGGCTTCGAGACCATCGAGCAGGCGCGCCAGGGTCGGACCTTCGACACCGACCGACTGGGCCAGCTCGCGCTGGGTGGGGGCGGCGGCGTGACGGGCCAGGTGCAGCAACACCAGCCAGCGAGCCTGGGACAGGCCGAGGTGGCTGAGACGGCGGTCGAGTTCGGCTCGCCATGCACGCGAAGCCTGGGCCAGTTGGGTACCGAAATAGTGCTTATCGTTGTCTGACATTGTGCTGCGTACGGTAGGAGGTTGGACGGCTAATTGATTTGACTAATTATTAGCCAGCTAATCAAGCCCGTACAATGACAGATTGTCGCAGGGTGTAAATCGCTCTCTCACCATTTCGCGTACTGGTCTTCGACGAACCCCCACAGGTTGTCGATGCGCACCTCGGCCTGTCCCGCCGGTCGCAGTACGCCGCTGAAGCGCCCGAAGATCTGCTTGAAGTTGCTGGCCAGCACGCCGAGATTGAGGCGCTCCTGGTGCAGCCCATGGGCCTCGAAACGCAGTTCGACCTGGCCATCGTAGGAACGGATGGTCCAGGGTTGCAGCGGATGGTCGCGGTCGAACTCGAAGCGCACAGTGTCGACCTTCACCAGTTGGCCGTCGAGCCAGTAGCAGTTCTCGGTGAAGCTGGTCTCGTTGACCCCGCACGACAGGTTCAGCCCGACGCGCCGCCCTTGCGTCTCGCCGGACAGACAGGCCCAGTTCCAGAACGTCTCGCGGCGCATGTAGCCGGCGGACCAGTCGTGGTGCGCGTAGGCATCCAGCTCGCGCAGGTCGTAGTCGCCCAGCGCGCTGCGTACCTCGCCGTGGCACTGCACGCCGGCCACCTTGCGCGCGTAGACCCAGCCGTTCACCGCCGTTGGCGTACAGAGGCTCATGGGCTGGAACGCCGGCTGCTCCTCGCTGAAGCGCGCGTCGATGCGGGTGCCGTCGTCCAACTCGACCAGCAGGCGCTTCTCGAAAGGCGCGGAGCTGTTTTCCAGGCGCAGCAGGTTGCGCCCCTGGCGCAGTTCACAAACGCCGTCGTTGGGCGCCTGCGAGAAGTTCGTCCCCATGCCCAGCGGGCACTTGAACTGGCGCTCGATCATCCGCCCGCTCTCGGGGTGGTAGAGGTAGACGAAACCGATGGTGAGCAGGCTGACATCCGCCAGTGCGCAACCGCCGATCAGCGTCGGGCTGATCAGGCCGAAGTACTGGAACTGGTGGAAGCTGCGCCACTTGCTCAATGCGCCAAGGCGCCGGCCCATCGGCGAGCGGAAGTCGAAATCGCGGTAATTGATGGTCGCCGGGGTGCCGGGAAAGATGCCGTAGTGCGGTTGGCCGTTGGGCTGGATCAGCTGCTGCATGGGCGCGGGCTCGGTGACGGGGTGCGGCGCATGCTAGCACCGCGCCTGCGCGCGCCGCAGTCACGCACGGCGCCAGCTCGGGGGACCGAATGGGCCATCAGGCGACGACCTGGTTGCGTCCGAACGCCTTGGCTTCGTACAGGGCACGGTCGGCATGCTCGTAGATGCTGCGCAGCGGGTGGCCGGTCTCCGGCCACAGGCAGGACACGCCGATGGACAGCGTCACCTCGTCCGCCGTCAGCGACCCTTCGTGAGCGATGCCCAGCGCCTGCACCGACTCGCGCACGACTTCGGCGCGCTCCCTGGCTTCGCGCTCGCTGGCGCCATAGAGCAGCACGGCAAATTCCTCGCCCCCCAGGCGCACAGCCATGTCCAGCGGCCGCCGTGCGCTGGCCGTCAGCACCTCGCCGATGCGCTGCAGCACGCCGTCGCCGGCCTGGTGACCATAGCGGTCGTTGTAGGCCTTGAAATGATCGACATCGCAGAGCAGCAGCGCCAGCCCCACGCTCTCGCGCTGAGCCTGGCGCCACAGGCGCTCCAGCTGGCGATTGAAACTGCGGCGGTTGTGCAGGCCGGTCAGGGCGTCGTGCTCGGCCATGACCTTCAGCAGGCGGCTGATGAGGAAGTGCTGGCGGGACTTGTAGTCCAGCAGGTAGCAGCCCACTGCGCCGACCAGGTTGGCCAGCAGCAGGAACACCACGTTGCTGATCAGCTTGGGCAGCGGCAACCCCGCATAGAGCTCGAAGCCCACGTAGGCCAGCAGGATCACCGAAGCGCTGCCCACCGCCTCGGCGAAGCGCAGGCCGATCAGGAAGTAGGCCGCCATGCTGACCAGCAACAGGCCCTCGTAGGGATAGCTCTGGTCCACGGTGTGAGCGATGCCGGCCACGGCCGCCGCGCCGATGCCGACACTGAGGATGCAGGCCAGGCTCAGCGGCACCAGCAGCTGGGTGTGCCGGCGCTGCAGGATCAGCCCGCCGCAGGCGCTCAGCAGCACCAGCACGCCGATGCGCACGGCGAGCATGTCCCAGTGTTCTGCAGTCCGGATCAGGAGAAAGTCGATGGCCGCCAGCGCCAGCCAGATCAGCACACCGATGGTCAGCGCGGTGCGCTTGAGATCGAAGCTGTCTTCGAGCAGGTAATGGCGGTACTGGGTCTCGAGGTCGGGTTCGAAACGCAGGCGGCGAAAGCCCCGGGAGAGCTGTTCGGCATAGGCATTGGAGCGGACGTCGTCCAGCCAGCTTTGTTGTTGTGGCACGCTCACCTCTTCTGGTGGAGGTCTAAGTGCCACCATAGCCGTTCGGGACGTGCGTCACAAGTTTGTCGTTTTGCCCCGTCACGAAACTGACGGGGCAGCCCACTCACCAGCGATCGTCCCGGGAGTTCCGGTAACGGTCGTGGCCGTAGTAGGAGTCGTTGCAGTAACGGCGATCCGAATGCCCCTGGCGCTTGCGGCAATCACGGTCGTCGTCGTCATCGTCCTTGGACAGGATGACCAGCCCCGCCACCAGGGCGACTGCCGCAACGCCGATCAAGGCGTTCTTCCCGCCCTCGGTCAGCCCGCCGCCACTGGCGCATCCACTGAGTTGCCCAACGACCAGCAGCCCCGCCGCTACCCGCACCCAGCTCGCCATCTGTCACTCCGACAGTGATCCGTACTGACAGGTTGGACTGGTGGAAAAAGGCGCCGTTGCTGGCACATTGATATTTCATCTGTAACGCCGTGTGTCGGCGCGATCAGACTTCCAGCTCGGCCTGCAGGGCGGCACGCACGCAGTGCAGGACACCTAGAGGCACGCGGCCTTCGAACAGCTCGGCGATGGCGCTCACCGGCGGCAGTTCGCCGTCCTCGTCGAGGAAGGCATCCTGGACTTCGCCGAGCAGTTCCTCGGGCAGGTCCAGTGCCTGTTCCAGGGTCAACTGCTGGCGGCCGATGGCCTCGGCCAGCAGGCTGTAGACGTTCTTCTCGCTGCAATCGAGCTGGCGGGCGATCTGCGCGGGGGTCATGCCGGCGCGGGCCAGGGTCACCAGTTCGTGGCGCAGGTCGGTGACCGGTGCGGGGGTATCCGGCGCCTTGTCCGACTCGGTGAGGACATCGAGGAAGGCCTGGCCGTAGCGCTCCAGCTTGCGCGCGCCGACGCCGCTGACCTGGGCCATGGCGGACAGCGTGGTGGGCTGGCTGCGGAGCATTTCCAGCAGGGTCGCATCGGGGAAGATAACGTAGGGCGGCACCGAGTGCTCCTCCGCCAGCTTGCGCCGCAGGGTGCGCAAGGCTTCCCACATCTCGCGTTCTTCCTGGCGCACCAGCTGGCTGGCCGGGCTGGCGCCACCGGAGGAGGAGGACTTGCTGCGCTGCGGCTTCGGATCGCGGCGCAGGGCCAGCGTCTCCTCGCCGCGCAGCAGCGGACGGCAGGCCTCGGTCAGGCGCAGGCCGTTGAAGCCGTCGACATCCACGTCGGCGAAACCACGGGCGACCAGTTGGCGGAACAGCGTGCGCCACTCGTCCTCGCCACGGGATTTACCGATACCGAACACCGCCAGGTGCTGGTGCCCGACGCTGCGCACTTTTTCGGTGTCCTTGCCCAGCAGCACGTCCACCAGGTGGCCGACGCCGTAGCGCTGGCCGCTGCGGTAGATGGCCGACAGGGCCTGGCGCGCGGGCTCGGTGGCGTCCCAGGTTTCCACGCCATCGACGCAGATGTCGCAGTGGCCGCAGGGGTTGGGCATCACTTCGTCGAAGTAGGCCAGCAGCGCCTGGCGGCGGCAGCGGGTTTCTTCGCACAGCGCCAGCATGGCTTCGAGCTTGTGCCGTTCGACGCGCTTGTGGCGCTCGTCGCCCTCGGAGTTCTGCATCATCTGCCGCAGCAGCAACACGTCCTGCAGGCCGTAGGCCATCCAGGCGTCGGCGGGCAGGCTGTCGCGGCCGGCGCGGCCGGTTTCCTGGTAGTACGCCTCCAGGCTCTTGGGCAGGTCCAGGTGCGCGACGAAGCGCACGTTGGGTTTGTCGATGCCCATGCCGAAGGCGACGGTGGCGACCATGATCAGCCCTTCCTCGTTGAGGAAGCGCTTCTGGTGATAGGCGCGCAGGTCGTTGGACAGCCCAGCGTGGTAAGGCAGCGCCGGGAAGCCCTGGTTGGAGAGGAACTCGGCGACCTCCTCGACCTTCTTGCGCGACATGCAGTAGACGATGCCCGCGTCGCCGCGCCGCTCGCTCAGGAAGCCCAGCAGCTGCTTGCGCGGCTGCTCCTTGGGCACGATGCGGTAGAAGATGTTCGGCCGGTCGAAGCTGGAGAGGAACTGCTCGGCGTCCTGCAGGTGCAGGCGCTGGATCATCTCCTCGCGGGTACGCATGTCCGCCGTGGCGGTCAGGGCGATGCGCGGTACATGCGGGAACAGCTCGGCGAGCTGGCCCAGCTGCAGGTATTCGGGACGGAAGTCGTGGCCCCACTGCGATACGCAGTGCGCCTCGTCGATGGCGAACAGGCCGATTTCCAGGCGCTGCAGGAAGGCCAGCATGCGCGGCTGCACCAGGCGTTCCGGGGCGAGGTAGAGCAGCTTGATCTCGCCGCGCTGCAGGCGGTCGGCGATCTCGCGCTGGGCCTCGGGGCTCAGCGAGGAGTTCAGCGCCGCCACCGGCACACCCAGCTCGTCCAGCGTGGCGACCTGGTCTTCCATCAGCGCGATCAGCGGCGAAACCACCACCGTCAGGCCCTCGCGCAGCAGCGCCGGAACCTGGAAGCACAGCGACTTGCCGCCGCCGGTGGGCATCAGCACCAGGGCATCGCCGCCGCCGGCCACGCGCTCGATGATCCGCGCCTGATTGCCGCGGAAGGCGTCGTAACCGAAAACGTCTTTGAGGATGCGCAGGGCCTGATCGAGCATGGGGGACTCCGAATGAAGCCGCGCATTATACGCAAGCGATCCCGCTGCGGCCGGCACCTTGTCCGGGAAACTGCGGAAAAATCCGTCACATGCGTCCGAGCCCTGCGTCGGCGCGGGCTGCACGGGCATTTGGCTTTTGCCGCGGGCCTGCGGAAAGACTACAATTCGGGACCGATCACCTCCGAGGTAGTACCCGATGTCCTTCGCCGACCAATTGTCCCGCCTGCAAGCCTTTCTCGATGCCGATGACCTGCACGAGGAAGCCTTGGACTACGTGGCGGCACACGGCTACCTGACCGCCCTGGCGATCTGCCCGGAGGAAGTGCCGGAGCGCGAGTGGATCGACGCCCTGTTCGCCGAGCCGCCGCACTACCGCAGCGAGGAAGAGCGCAGCGAGATCGAATCCACCCTGGTCCAGCTGAAGGCGCACATCATTCGCCAGATGGCCGGTGACGAGGAACTGGAGCTGCCCTGCGAGCCCTACCTGGGCGACGAGCCGGACGACTCCGACATCCGCGGCTGGTGCATCGGCTTCATGGAAGGCGTGTTCCTGCGCGAGGCCATCTGGTTCGAGCAGGCCGAGGAAGAAGTCAGCGAGCTGCTGCTGCCGATCATGGTCGGTTCCGGCCTGTTCGACGAACAGCCCGAGTTCGACGAGATCGCCAGCGACCGCGGGCTGGTGGACGACATGGTCGCGCAGATCCCCGAGCTGCTGACCAACCTGTTCCTGCTGTGCCAGGCGCCGGAAGAGAAGCCGGCGCTGCTGAAGCCGCGCACTCACTGATCCGCCACCGGAGCTGCGCCGCGCGGCTCCGGACTCGCTTCGCGCCAGTCGATGCCTCGAGAAATCCGCCAGAGCCGCCACGCCTGGGTTCGCTACTGCCTGCTCGGCGTCGGCTGGCTCAGCGTGGCCCTGGGCGTGATCGGCATCTTCCTGCCGGTCCTGCCCACCACACCCTTCCTCCTGCTCGCCGCCGCCTGCTTCATGCGCAGCTCCCAGCGCTTCTACGACTGGCTGGTGAACCACCCCAAGCTCGGCCCGTGGATTCGCGACTACCTGGACGGTGAAGGCATCCCGCTCAAGGGCAAGGTCTACGCCATCGGCCTGATGTGGTGCAGCATCCTGGTTTCCGGCTTCGTGGTGCAACGCCCCTGGGCCTGGGCGTTCATGCTGACCAGTGCGACGCTGGTGAGCATCTACCTGATCCGCACCAAGACCCGGCGCCTAGACTGATCGCGGAGTCAGCTGCGGCACCTGGCCGCCCTCTTCCTGCACGGGCGCCACCACCGGCCCCACCGCATCCACGGTAAAGCCAAAGGTGTTGATGCCACCCTCGCTGCGCACGAACACCGAGCCACCATGCATGCTCGCCACCGCCTTGACGATGGACAGCCCCAGCCCGTGGCTGCTCTGGCTGTTGGCGCGGGCCAGGTCGGCGCGGTAGAAGCGCTCGAACAGGCGCGCGCGCTGTTCGGCGTTGATCGGCTCGCCGGGGTTGCTGACTTCCACCAGCGCGGCGCCGCGCTCGCCACTCAGGCGCACCTCGACACGACCGCCCGGCGCGGTGTGCTGCGCGGCGTTATACAGCAGGTTGGTCACCGCACGCTGGAACAGCGCCCGCTCGACACAGGCACGGGCATCGCCACGAAGGTTCACCTGCACGCCCTGCTCGTCGAAGATCACCTCGAGGAAATCCACGGTCGTCGCCACTTCGGCCGCCAGCGAGGTTTCCACCCGCTCGGCCGCCAGCCCGCCCTGATCGACGCGAGCGAGGAACAGCATGTCGTTGACGATGGCGCGCAGGCGCTCCAGTTCCTCCAGGTTGGACTGCAGCACCTCTTCGTAATCCTGCGCACTGCGCTCGCGAGACAACGCCACCTGGCTCTGGCCGATCAGGTTGGCCAGCGGCGTGCGCAGTTCGTGGGCAACGTCGGCGTTGAACGACTCCAGACGCAGGTAGGCCTGCTCCAGCCGATCCAGCGCCTCGTTGAAGGCGCCCGCCAGCGCAGACAATTCCGTCGGCAAACCCTCCAGGCGCAGGCGCTGGGACAATTGCTTCGGGCTGATCTGCCGCGCCTCGGCGGAGAGTTCGCGCACCGGCCGCAGGCCGACCCGGGCAATCCAGTGCCCGCACAGCGTCGCCAGGGCGATGCCCAGGGCGGACAGCACGAACAGGGTGATCAGCGTGGCGTGGCGGGCGTGCTGGAAGGCCACGCTGTCGATCGCCGCGAGCAGCACCAGCGCCGGGCGCGAGCCGCTGGCCGGCAGCACGCCGACGCGGGCGCTGAGCGGCGAATCGTGGCCGGGCAGTTCCAGTTCGGCGTAGCCGTTGCCGCTCCCGAGCATCCGCCGTACCGCGTCGTTGGGCTGGCCGTAGCGGAAGCGCGAGTCGTCGCTGTCGATCCAGAAGCGGATCAGCTGGTACTCCTGGCTCAGGGTGTTGAGCTTGAGCTGCATGTGCGGCCAGCGCTCGGCCAGGTCGGGCTTGTCGAGCATGCGCGCGACCATGTTGAAGCGGGTGTCCAGTTCCGAGCGCTGCAGGCGCTCGATCTGCCCGTCCAGCACGCAGTAGAGGGCCGAGCCGATCAGCAGGAAGATGCCCAGCGCGGCGCCGGCGAACATGCCGGCCAGGCGCGTGGACAGCGACAACCCCCTCATGCCTCGCGCTCCTGGGTGGTGCGGCTTTCCAGCACGTAGCCCATGCCCCGGATGGTATGCAGCAGCTTGGTGTCGAAGGGGCCGTCGAGCTTGGCGCGCAGACGCTTGATGGCGACCTCGACGACGTTGGTGTCGGTGTCGAAATTGATGTCCCAGACCAGCTCGGCGATGGCCGTCTTGGAAAGGATTTCACCACTGCGCTGGGCCAGCACGCAGAGCAGCGAATACTCCTTGGCGGTCAGCTCCAGGCGCGTGCCGCCGCGCTGCACACGGCGGCTGACCAGGTCGATGGCGAGGTCGGCAATGCGCATCTGCGTCGCGCTTTCCAGGTGTGCGCCACGGCGGGTCAGGGCCTGCAGGCGCGCCACCAGTTCAAGGAAGGAGAACGGCTTGATCAGGTAATCGTCGGCGCCCTCGCGCAGGCCGCGCACGCGGTCTTCCACCCGCTCGCGGGCGGTGAGCATGATCACCGGCGTCTGCCGCTGCTCGCGCAGGGCGCGCAGCACGCCGTAGCCGTCGATGCCGGGGAGCATCACGTCGAGGACGATGACGTCGTATTCGCCATTGAGCGCCAGGTACCGGCCGTCGATGCCGTTGCTGGCGACGTCCACGGTGAAGCCCTGCTCGCTCAGCCCGCGTTGCAGGTAGTCGGCGGTCTTGCTCTCGTCTTCGACAATCAGTACGCGCATGCCAGTCCTCCGTTCGTGACGCCCGCAGTCCGGCATGCTACCCAGCCGCTCCTCATACCGCACCTCCCAGCGCGGCCGGTGCCGGTTGCTGGCGATGGAACAGCCGGTCCAGCGCCAGGTACACCACCGGTGTGCTGAACAGGGTCAGCGCCTGGCTGAAGACCAGCCCGCCGACCACCGCCACGCCCAGCGGCTGGCGCAGTTCCGAGCCGGTGCCGAAGCCGATCATCAGGGGGATCGCCCCCAGCAGCGCGGCCAGCGTGGTCATCATGATCGGCCGGAAGCGCGCCAGGCACGCCTCGCGGATCGCGTCGTAAGGCGACAGCCCACGCTGGCGTTGCGCGGCCAGGGCGAAATCGACCATCAGGATGCCGTTCTTCTTGACGATGCCGATCAGCAGCACCAGGCCGATCAGCGCCATCACCGAGAACTCCAGGCCCCAGCCCCAGAGCAGGAACACCGCGCCGATGCCGGCCGAAGGCAAGGTGGAGAGGATGGTCAGCGGGTGCACGAAGCTCTCGTAGAGCACGCCGAGGATCACGTAGACCGCGAACAGCGCCGCAAGGATCAGCAGCGGCTGGCTCGCCAGTGAACTCTGGAAGGCCGCCGCGGCGCCCTGGAATTCGCCGCTGATGCTGGATGGCATGCCGATCTCCGCCTGCGCCCGCTGCACCAGGCTGACCGCATCGCCCAGGGCCACGCCCGGCGACAGGTTGAAGGACAGCGTGACAGCCGGGAACATGCCGTTGTGGTTGATCTGCAGCGGCCCCGACTTGGCCGGCGTGACCCGCGCCACCGCCGCCAGCGGCACCATCTCGCCAGTCAGCGGCGAGCGCAGGTGGAACCACGCCAGGCTTTCCGCGCGGCCGCGCTGGCGCGAATCCAGTTCGAGGATCACCTTGTACTGGTTGACCTCGGTCTGGAATTCGCCGACCTGGCGCTGGCCGAAAGCGTCGTAGAGGGTCTGGCTGACGTCCTCGGCGGACAGCCCGAAGCGCGCCGCCGCCACCCGGTCGATTGCAAGCGAGGTGACGCTGGCGCCCATCTGCAGGTCGTTGGACACATCCTGCAGGCCGCCCTCCTCCTTCAACCGCTGGGTCAGGCGATCCGCCCACTGCGCCAGCGCCGCGCTGTCATTGCTGCGCAGGGCGTACTGGTACTGGGTGCGCACCGGCCCGGTGGCGAGGTTGATGTCCTGCGCCGAACGCAGGTAGAGGACGATACCCGGCACCTTGGCCAGCTTGGGCCGGATGCGGTTGATGAACTCGTCCACCGAGACGTCGCGGTCGCCACGGTCCTTGAGCACGATCCAGAAACGCCCGTTGGCCAGGCTCTGGCTGCCGCCGGTGATGCCGATGGCGTGGTTGTAGCTCTGTACCGCCGGGTCGGCGGCAACGATGTCGGCGAGCTGCTTGTGCTTCTCGGCCATGTCGGCATAGGAGATGTCTTCGGCGGCCTGGGTGGTGCCGAAGACGAAGGCGGTGTCCTGGGACGGGAAGAAGCCCTTGGGAATGCCGACGTAGCCGCCCACCGCGATGGCCACGCAGACCACGAAGCCGGCCAGCACCGTGCGCTGGTGATGCAGCGACCAGTCCAGCCCCTTGGCGTAGCGTGCCAGCAGCCAGCCGGCGATGCCTGCGTCATCATGTCCATGCTTCGGCGCGCCCATGAAACGCGAGGCCAGCATCGGCGCGATGGTCAGCGAAGCGACCACCGAAATCAGGATGGCCGCCGTGACGCTGACGGCGAACTCGCGGAACAGCCGCCCGACGATGCCGCCCATGAACAGCAGCGGGATGAACGCGGCGATCAGCGAGAAGCTGATGGAGACCACCGTGAAGCTGATCTCCGAGGCGCCGGCCAGTGCCGCCTGCACCCGGTCCTTGCCCTGCTCCAGGTGGCGGTGGATGTTCTCCACCACCACGATGGCGTCGTCGACGATGAAGCCCACGGCGATGATCAGCGCCACCAATGTCAGGTTGTTCAGGGTGAAGCCCAGCAGGTACATGGCCGCGAAGCTGGCGCTGAGCGACACCGCCAGCACGGTGGCGACGATCAGGGTGGCCGACAGCTGGCGCAGGAACAGCCCCATCACCAGCACCACTAACCCCATGGTCAGCAGCAGGGTCAGCTCCACTTCATGCAGCGAGGCGCGGATGGTGCGAGTGCGGTCGTTGAGTACTTCCACTTCGACGCCCGCCGGCAGCATTTCGCGCAGACGCGGCAGCTCGGCCTGGATGGCATCGGAGGTCTCGACGATGTTCGCGCCGGGCTGGCGCAGGATCACCAGCGCCACGCCGGGGCGGCCATCCGGCCAGGCCTGCACGTAGTCGTCTTCCGGCGCCTTCACCACCTTCGCCAGATCGCGCAGGAACACCGGTGCGCCGGCGCGGTAGGCAACCACGAGGTCGCCGTATTCGCTGGGGCTGAACAGCTGGTCATTGGCCGCCAGGGTGGACACGCGGCCGTCGCCGAACAGCGCACCCTTGGCCTGGTTGATGCTCGCCGACTGCAGCGATTGGCGCAGGTCGGCCAGGGTCAGGCGGTAGGCGGCGAGCTTCTCCGGCTGCGCCTGGATGCGGATCGCCGGGCGCTGCTGACCGACCACGAAGATCTGCCCGACCCCGCTGATCTGGCTGAGCTGGCGTGACAGCAGCACTTCGGCAAGGTCACTGAGCTCGATCAGCGGCATCAGCTCGGAATTCACCCGGACGATCATGATCGGGCTGTCCGCCGGGTTGATCTTGCGCCAGGTCGGCAGGTTCGGCATGTCTGCCGGCAGGCGCCCGGCGGCGGCGTTGATCGCGGCGGTGACCTCCTGGGCGGCGACGTCGATGTTCTTTTCCAGGTCGAACTGCAGCGTCAGGGTGGTCGAGCCCAGGGCGCTGGTGGAGAGCATCTGGGTGATGCCGGGGATGGCGCTGAACTGCACCTCCAGCGGGGTCGCCACCGAGGACGCCATGGTCTCCGGACTGCCGCCGGGGAGCAGCGCCTGCACCTGGATGGTGGGGAAATCCACCTGCGGCAGGGGCGCCACGCCGAGGCGGAAGAACGCCAGCAGGCCGAGCAGCAGCGAGGCGATGGTCAGCAGGCAGGTGGCAATGGGGTGGCGCACGCACCAGCCGGACATGCCGGCGCGCACGCTCACGGCTCGCTCCGGCGGGCCAGGGTCTGCACGTCGCCCTGCACGTCCACGCGGGCGCCGGGAGTCAGGCGCGAGTGGCCGTCGAGCACCACTTCATCGTCCGCCGCGAGGCCTTCGACCAGGGTGCGGCCATCCACTTCCTGGACGATGCGCACCGGCACCTTCTGCGCCTTGCCGTCCTCGATGCGGAACACGAAGGCACCGTCCAGACCACGGCGCACGGCACGGCTGTCCAGCACCAGGCCGTTGCGCAGCACGCCGGACTGCAGGTCGATGGCGACGAACTGCCCCGGCCAGAGCTGGCCGTCCTTGTTGTCGAAGACCGCGCGCACGCGGATGGTCCCGGTGCTGCTGGCGACCTGGTTGTCGATGCTGCGCAGGTGGCCCTCGCCGAGCAGCTGGCCGCCGTCGCGGCTGCGCGCGACCACCGGGGAGTCACCCTTCATCAGCGGTTGCAGCTGCGGCAGGCTTTCCTGCGGCAGGGCGAAGACCACCGAGATCGGCGACATCTGGGTGACGGTGAACAGGCCGCTGCTGTCATTGGTACGCAGCAGGTTGCCGACGTCGACGTTGCGGATGCCGACGCGGCCGGCGACCGGCGAGGTGATGCGGGTGTAGGACAGGCGCACGCGCTCGGCGTCGATGGTGGCCTGGTTGCCGCGCAGGGTCGCACGCAGGCGCGCTGCCTCGGCTTCGGTCTGCTCCAGGGTCTGGCGGGAAATCGAGCCGCGCTGGCTCAGCGTCTGGTAGCGCGCCAGGTCCTGCTCGACGATGCGCAACTGCGCCTGATTGCTTTGCCTGGTCGCCTCGGCCTGCTCCAGCGCGGCGTTGATGGCGCGGTCGTCGATGGTCGCCAGCAGTTCGCCTTCCTTGACCATCTGCCCCTCTTCCACCAGCAACGCGGTGAGCTGGCCTTCGACCTGCGGGCGCACCAGCACGCTGTGCAGCGAGGTGACTGTACCGACGCCATCGAGGTTCTGCGTCAGGTCCTCGCGGGCCACGCGCGCCAGGGTCACCGGCACGCCGGCAGGCTGGGCCGCTGCCTGCGGCGCCTCGTGCCGGCCGGCAAAGCCCCAGATGCCCGCTCCCAGCGCCGTCACCCCCAGCAACCCCGCCGCCAGCCAAACCCGCCGTTGCCCCTGCATCCCGCTCTCCTGCGTCTGGTTCGGCCACAGCGGCCGCATCCTGGGGTTATAAGCCAGAGCGCGGGACCGCACGCTGACCCTTAAATGACAATCCTGTCAGATTCGCCGGCAAGGCCCGTACGACGGGGCTTTTCGCCCAATGGCGATGCGCCAGCGCAAGTTTTCGAAGAGCGCCTAGACTCCACACATCCCACATGGAGCGCTGGCGATGCAGCCACCCCGAGGAGCCCTCTGGCTGTTCGCCAGCCCGCTGCGTCTGCGGGCCGGCGTGCTGCTGCTCGCGCTCCTCGCGCTGACCGCCGGCGCCGCCTGGAACTTCGACACCATCCTGAAGAACGCCGAGCAGCGCTACGGCAACCTCGGCACCGCCAAGACCCGCATCGAATCCTGGGGACGGCTGATCCAGGACAGCGAGAACCTCGACGAGAGCGCCAAGCTCAAGGCCGTCAACGCCTTCTTCAACGGCGCCCTGGTATTCACCGACGACCGCACCGTCTGGCGCCAGGAGGACTACTGGGCGACGCCGGTGGAATCCCTCTACAAGGGCGCCGGCGACTGCGAGGACTACTCCATCGCCAAGTTCGTCACCCTGCGCCGCCTCGGGGTCGCCAGCGACAAACTGCGCATCACCTACGTCAAGGCGCTGCAGCAGAACCAGGCGCACATGGTGCTCACCTACTACGCCTCCCCCACTGCCGAACCGCTCGTGCTGGACAACCTGATCCCGCAGATCAAGCCCGCCTCCCAGCGCAAGGACCTCCTGCCCGTCTACGCCTTCAACGCCGAGGGGCTGTGGCTGCCCGGCCCCGGCGGCGGCAAGCGCACCGGCGACAGCAAGAAGCTGTCGCGCTGGCAGGACCTGTTGACCAAGATGCGCGCCGAGGGCCTGGACCTCGACGAGACGCGATAGGAGAAACCCGGCATGTCATTGCTCAAGCAACTGTTCCTGGCGATCTGCCTGTTCCTCGTAGTGGCCTTCGCCGGCAGCTTCGCCGCCAGCCTGGAAAGCTCTCGCGAGCAGATGATCAGCCAGTTGCGCTCCCACGCCCAGGATGCCGCCACCGCACTGGGGCTGTCGCTCACCCCACATGTGGACGACCCGGCGATGATCGAGCTGATGGTCAGCTCGATCTTCGATTCCGGCTACTTCGCCACCATCCGCGTGGTGAGCATTCCCGAGGGCAAGGTGATAGTCGAGCGCGACAGCGACACGCAGAACCAGCAGGTGCCGGGCTGGTTCGCCACGCTGGTCAACCTCAAGGCCCAGGGCGGCGATGCGCTGATCATGCGCGGCTGGGAACAGGCCGCGCGGGTCGAGGTAGTCAGCCATCCGCAGTTCGCCCTGGCCAAGCTGTGGGACGGCGCGCTGGGCAGCCTCGCCTGGCTGCTGGCCTGCGGGCTGGTCAGCGCCATCCTTGGCGGCTGGCTGCTGCGCACCCAGCTCAAGCCGCTGGACCAGATGGTGCAGCAGGCCCACGCCATCACCCGCCGCGAATTCCTCACCCTGCCCAAGGAGCCGCGCACTCCCGAGCTCAAGCGTGTGGTGCAGGCGATGAACCAGATGGTCGACAAGCTCAAGGCGCTGTTCGCCGAGGAAGCCACCCGCAGCGAGAAACTGCGCGAAGAGGCCTACCAGGACAGCCTCTCTGGCCTGGCCAACCGCCGCCTGTTCGACGCGCGGCTGGATGCGCAATTGTCCCCCAGCGAACAGAACGCCGCCGGCTATCTGCTGCTGCTGCGCCTGAATGACCTGGCCGGGCTCAACCAGCGCCTGGGCGGGCAACGCACCGACGCGCTGATCCGCGACGTCGCCGAGTTGCTGGAGCGTGAGCGCGAGACCCACGGCACCCCGGACTGGCTCGCCGCGCGCAGCCGTGGCGGCGAGTTCACCCTGCTCGCCCCCGGCGTCGACAGCGCCAGCGCCGAACTGCTGGCCGACCAGCTCAGCGCCGCCCTGGAGAACCTGCGCGGCACCGGCGCCAGCGACTGCAAGCCGGTGGCGCACCTTGGGCTCGCGGCCTTCCGCCCCGGCGAATCCGCGGCCAGCGTAATGTCCCGCGCGGACCAGGCCCTGGCGCAGTCACAGGCCACCCCGGACCATCCCTGGCAGCGCCTGGACAGCTCCGGCGGCCAGCCCGCGCAGGACTCCCGCGCCTGGCGCGAGTGGCTCGACGACGCCCTGCAGAAAGGCAAGTTGCAGCTGTGGTTCCAGCCTGTGCGCGCCTGCGCCGAGAAAGGCGAACTGCTGCACCAGAAAGTCCTCGCGCGGCTGCTCGATCCCAAGGGCGAGGCCATCGCCGCCGGGCAGTTCCTGCCGTGGATCGAACGCTTCGGCTGGTCCGCGCGGTTCGACCTGGCCATGCTCGAACACGCCCTCGCCCACCTCGCCCAGCAACCGGCGCCACTGGCCTTGTCACTGTCGGCAGAAACCGTGCGCAGCGCCGAGCCCCTGCGCCAGCTGTTCGAAATCCTCCGCGCCCACCCGCAGGAAGCGCAGCTGATGACCCTGGAAGTAGACGAACGCTACCTGCCGCCGCCGGCCGAGCTGGAGAAGCTCGCCCAGTCGGTGCAGGACGTCGGCGCCAAGCTGGGCCTGCAGCACTTCGGCGGACGCTTCAGCCTGATCGGCAACCTGACCCGCCTGGGCCTTGCGTACCTGAAGATCGACGGCAGCTACATCCGCGCCATCGACCAGGACAACGACAAGCGCCTGTTCATCGAAGCCATGTACCGCGCCTCCAACAGCATCGACCTGCCGCTGATCGCGGAGATGGTCGAGACCGAGGGCGAGCTGCAGGTGCTGCGGGAGATGGGGATTGCCGGCGCGATGGGGCGGCTGGTCGGGGCGCCGAAGCCTTCGCAGAAGAACGGCGGGTAGACCGCCGGCCCAGCCGGCGGATCGCGGGCATGGCCCGCTCCTACAAGATCAGCTCCGGCGTTTCCACTTAACGCAGGAGCGGACTTTGTCCGCGATACTTCTGCTTGGGGTTCTGTGTTTAAGCGCCGCTTCGGCATGCGCGCGGACTTCTTGTTTCGCCCCCTCGGGCGACCTACTTTGCCAAACGACGCAAAGTAGGCAAAAGTCTTGCCCCTGGCATCCGGCTTTTCGCTTCGCGAAAAGTACCCTCGGTTCTTCGGAGTTTCAGGGGCCCGCCGCGAAGGGCCATCCCTGGCCCATCGCGGCTCTCGCGACATCCATGTCGCTCAACCCCTGAAACTCCGATCACCTTCGGCCTCCTGAAAGGGGCACTTCGGCGCGTGCGGATATCTCACTGGAAATCCTCAAGAGCCAAAGCCGAATCACAACGCCCCTGTAGGAGCGGGCCATGCCCGCGATCCGCCGGCAAGGCCGGCGCCAGGCCTGGTTCGCGAGCAAGCTCGCTCCTGCGAAAAACCGAACGTCTCAGTCCTTCTTGCCCTTCTTCGAACTGGCGTAAGCCGCCTCCAGCGCATCGTTGATGGTCTTGAGCACCTTCACCCGCGCATAGCGCTTGTCATTGGCCTCCACCAGCGTCCAGGGCGCGATCTCGGTGCTGGTGCGGTCGACCATGTCGCCCACCGCATCCACGTAGAGGTCCCACTTGTCGCGGTTGCGCCAGTCTTCCTCGGTGATCTTGAAACGCTTGAAGGGGATCGACTCCCGCTCCTTGAAGCGCTCCAGCTGGGTTTCCTGGTCGATGGACAGCCAGAACTTCACCAGCACGATGTTGTAGTTCGCCAGTTGCTCCTCGAAGTCGTTGATCTCCGCATAGGCACGCAGCCAGTCAGCATCGGAGGCGAAGCCCTCGACCCGCTCCACCAGCACGCGGCCATACCAGGAACGATCGAAGATGGTGAACTGCCGGCGTGCCGGGATATGCCGCCAGAAGCGCCACAGATACGGCTGCGCACGCTCCTCCTCGGTCGGCGCGGCGATGGGCACGATGCGGTACTGGCGTGGGTCCAGCGCATCGGTCACGCGGCGGATCGCGCCGCCCTTGCCGGCGGCGTCGTTGCCTTCGAACACGGCGATCAGCGAGTGGCTGCGGAAACGCTTGTCGCGCATCAGCGTGGCCAGGCGCGCCTGTTCCTTGGCCAGTTGTTCCTTGTACTGGTCCTTGTTCAGCGAAAGGCTCAGGTCCAGTGCATCCAGCAGCCCCTTGTTGTCCAGGCTGGAAACCAGCGGCGCCGCGTGGGGCTGCGGGGTCGGGCGGTCCTTGCGCTTGAGCGCGGCCTGCAGGCTTTCGAGGATGGTGCGGCCGACCGTCAGGCTGCGGTAGCGCTCATCGGAGCCCTCCACCACGTACCAGGGCGCATAGTCGCGGCTGGTGCGGCGCAGCACGCGCTCGCCGTAGCGCACGAACTTGTCGTAGACCTCGTTCTGCTTCCAGTCGATCTCGCTCAATTGCCAGCTGCGGGTCGGGTCGTTCTCCAGCGCCTTGAGGCGCTCCTTGAGCTGCTTCTTGGAAAGGTGGAACCAGAACTTGAAGATCAGCGCGCCTTCGTCGGAATACATCCGCTCGAAGCGTTCGGCATCGCTGATCAGGCCATCGAGCTGGCTGTCCTTGATCTCGCCGGTGACCCGCGCATAAAGCATCTGGCTGTACCAGTTGCCGAAGAAGATGCCGGTCGTGCCCTTGGGCGGCAGGCGGCGCCAGAAGCGCCACTGCGGCGGCCGCGAGAGTTCCTCGTCGGTGGGCAGGAGGAAGCTTTCCACCCGGATCAGGCGCGGGTCCATCCACTCGTTGAGCAGCTTCACCGTCTCGCCCTTGCCGGCGCCCTCGATGCCGTTGATCAGGATGATCACCGGGAAGCGCGCCTGCTGCTTGAGCTCGTACTGCGCCTCGAGCAGGGCTTCGCGCAGCACCGCGACTTCCTTCTCGTAGGTTTCCTTGTCGATGGAATGACCGATCTCGGCGGATTCGAACATGCACCTCTCCTTGTCTCGAAGTGAGTAAAAGGTAGCGGAAGTGACGCAGGCTGTCTGCGCGGCGGATCGGCTAAACTGCCGGCTTCGTTTCACAACCCTGCCCCCACATGCCAGACATCAGCAGCGCCCAGATCGACTGGGACGAGAACGGCCAGCCGACCTCCCGCGTCTACGGCGACGTGTATTTCTCTCCCGTCTCCGGGATCGCCGAAACGCACCACGTGTTCATCGACGGCAACCGCCTGCCCGAGCGCTTCGCCGCACTGCCTGCTGGCGGGCGCCTGTGCATCGGCGAAACCGGCTTCGGCACCGGGCTGAACTTCCTCTGCGCCTGGCAGCTGTTCGAAGAGCAGGCGCCGAGCGATGCGCGGCTGCACTTCGTCAGCACCGAGAAGTACCCGGTGGCGCTGGACGACCTGCGCCGCGCCTTCGCCCTCTGGCCGGAGCTGGCGCACCTGTCGGGGCAGTTGCTGGAACAGTACGTGGCGATCAACCCCGGTTTCCAGCGCCTGGTCTTCGCCGGGGGCCGCGTGGTGCTGACCCTGCTGGTGGGCGATGTGCTGGACACCCTGCCCGAACTGGACGCACGCATCGACGCCTGGTTCCTCGACGGCTTCTCCCCGGCGAAGAACCCGGAGATGTGGAACGACGCGCTCTACGCCCAGCTCGCCCGCCTCTCGGGGCCGGGCACCACCATCGCCACCTTCACCAGCGCCGGCTTCGTCCGCCGCGGGCTGGGCGCGGCCGGCTTCAAGATCCGCCGCACCCTGGGCTTCGGCAAGAAATGGGAGATGTCCCAGGGCGAATTCCTCGGTGTCGAACAGCCGGCCGGCAAGCCCTGGTACAGCCGACCCGTTCACCCCAAAGGCCCTCGGGAAGCACTGGTGATCGGCGGCGGCATGGCCGGTTGCGCCAGCGCCGCCAGCCTGGCCGCGCGGGGCTGGCAAGTGACGCTGATCGAGCGTCACGCGGGCCTCGCCGAAGAAGCCTCGGGCAACCCGCAAGGCGTGCTCTACCTCAAGCTGTCCGCCCACGGGACTGCGCTGTCGCGGTTGATCGTCAGCGGCTTCGGCCACACGCGACGGCTGATCCAGCGTCTGCAGAAAGGCGAGGAATGGTCCGATTGCGGTGTGCTGCAACTGGGCTTCGATGACGCCGAGACACAGCGCCAGGCCAAGCTGGCCGAGGCCTTCCCGGCGACCCTGCTGCACCAGCTGGACAAGGCCGACGCGGAATCCATCGCCGGCATCGGCCTACCGGCCGGCGGGCTGTTCTACCCCGAAGGCGGCTGGGTGCACCCACCCGCGCTGTGCCGGCACCTTGCGCAGCATCCGAACATCCGCGTGCTGACCGGTGAGGAAGTCCGCCTGCAACGCGAAGCCGAAGGCTGGAGTGCCTGGAGCGGCGAGGAAGAACTCGCCAGCGCGCCCATCGCCATCCTCGCCACCGCCGCCGAAGTGCGCCGTTTCGCGGGCGCCGAGTCGCTGCCGATGAAGCGCATTCGCGGGCAGATCACCCGCGTGCCGGCCACCGCCGAGAGCGCCGCGCTGAGTACCGTGGTCTGCGCCGAAGGCTACGTTGCCCCGCCGCGTCACGGCGAGCACACCCTGGGCGCCAGTTTCGAATTCAAGCGAGACGACACTGAGCCATCATTGGAAGAACACCTGGGCAACCTCGACCTGCTGGCGGAGATATCCACAGACCTGAGCGAACGGATGCACATAACCCAGCTCGACCCGGCCACGCTGCAGGGCCGCGCCGCCTTCCGCTGCACCACCCCGGACTACCTGCCGCTGGTGGGCCCGCTGGCGGATCGCGAAGCCTTCGCCCAGTCTTACGCGGTGCTCGGCAAGGACGCACGCCAGGTACCGGAAACGCCGTGCCCCTGGCTCGACGGCCTGTACCTGAACAGCGCCCACGGCTCGCGCGGGCTGGTTACCGCGCCGCTGGCCGGCGAACTGCTCGCGGCCTGGATCGACGGCGAACCGCTGCCCCTGCCGCGCGCCGTGGCCGAGGCCTGCCACCCGAACCGATTCTTCCTGCGCGACGTCGTGCGCGGCCAGAAGAACTCCTGAACACCTCGCGGTCCATCGACAGGGCCGCGACCAGCTTCCAGAGCGGACCACCGACATGGATGCACTGCTGCTTGAATCTTCCGCCATCGGCCTGATCCTCGGGCTGCTGCTGGGCCTGACCGGCGCCGGCGGTTCGCTGGTGGCGCTGCCCCTGCTGCTCAGCCTGCACCTGCCACTGCACGATGCCATCGGCGTCAGCCTCGGTGCTGTCGCACTGTCTGCCGCCATCGGTGCGGTGCCGCGCGCACGGCAGGGCCAGGTGGCATGGAAGCCGCTGTTCTGGCTGGTGATCACCGGCTGGCCGGGCAACGCCGTCGGCCAGTGGCTGGGCAAGTACGTGCCCGACGCCTGGCTGATCGTCGGCTTCTGCCTGCTGGTGCTGTGGTCGGCCTGGCGCATGTGGCAGGGCTCCAGCCAGCCACGCAACTGCGACAAACCCATGCGCAACGGGCCGCTGCTGGGCGTCGGCCTGGCGGTGGGCTTGTTGTCCGGCCTGATGGGCGTGGGCGGCGGCTTCCTGATCGTGCCGGGGCTGCTGTGGTTCACACCGCTGTCGATGATGGCGGCGACAGCCACCTCCATGGCTGTGATCGCGCTGGTATCCGGTGGCGGTTTCCTGCTCTACCTCACCCACGCCCAGCCGCCGCTGCCCTTGCTGGCGTGCCTGGCGGCCGGCGGTGCGCTCGGCGTGCTGTTCGGCAACCGCCTGGCGGTGCGCCTGGGTGGCGCGACGCTGCAGCGCCTGTTCGCGCTGATGCTGGTGGCCGTCAGCCTGTCGCTGGCCGCGCAGAAACTGATGAGCTGACAGCCTTCAAGAGCGATTAGAACTCTTCTTCCTCGGCGCCGGCTCCCGGCGTCTCGAACAGCTCGGCAGCGCGCAGCAGCCCGGCGAGGATCGCGTGCTGCTCCCATTCCGGTAGCCCGGCGAAACGCTCCAGTGCGTGCTCGGGCAACAGCGTCGGCCCATTCCTGAGCGCTCGGCGCCCGACCGCTTCCAGGCTCAGCCACTGCTTGCGGCGGTCATCGTCGTCGCGCCGGCGGGTCAGCAGGCCCTTGCTTTCCAGGCGGGTCAGCGCGCTGGAAATGGACGACTGCGACAGCGCCACCTGCCGCGCCAACTGACCAGCGGTTATCTCCCCCTCCAGTTCGACCACCTGCAGGATCAGCAGCTGCAGCGGCGTCAGTTCGCCGTCGCGGCCCAGGTTCTTGGAGTGCACTTCCGCCGCCTGCTGCAGCCGTCTCAGAGCCTGCAACATGGAGAGTGCGTGGGCGTTACGCATCGCAGTCTTGCTCTCGGCCATCTCAGTCCACCTGCTGCTCCGTCATTTTTTCTCAATGAAATCAGATAGAACTCTCGCCAGATCGACGGGTCATCCCCTAAGGCGTCCATGAGGCGCCACCCACTTGATCCCCAACGGAGAACCGGTAAGGAAATGTGCGGACTAGCAGGAGAGTTACGTTTCGACAAACAGGCTGCGGACCTTGCCGCGGTCGAACGCATCACCCATCACCTCGCCCCGCGAGGCCCCGATGCCTGGGGCTTCCACAGCGAAGGGCCGGTGGCCCTGGGGCACCGGCGGCTGAAGATCATGGACCTGGCCGAAGCATCCGGTCAGCCGATGATCGACACCTCGCTGGGCCTGTCGCTGGTGTTCAACGGGGCAATCTACAACTACCCCGAACTGCGCGGCGAGCTGGAAGCCCTTGGGTACCGCTTCTTTTCCGGAGGCGACACCGAAGTACTCCTCAAGGGATACCACGCCTGGGGTGAACAACTATTGCCACGCCTCAATGGCATGTTCGCCTTCGCCATCTGGGAACGCGACAAACGGCGCCTGTTCATCGCCCGCGACCGCCTCGGCATCAAGCCGCTGTACCTGTCGCAGACCGGCAAGCGCCTGCGCTTCGCCTCCAGCCTGCCGGCGCTGCTCAAGGGCGGCGACATCGACCCGGCGCTGGACCCGGTGGCGCTCAACCACTACCTCAACTTCCACGCCGTGGTCCCCGCGCCGCGTACCCTGCTGGCCGAGGTGCAGAAACTGCCGCCGGCCACCTGGATGACCATCGACGCCGAAGGCCACACCGAGCGCCAGCGCTGGTGGACCCTGGACTACGGCCCGCTGCCGGACGAGCGCGAGCTGACTCTGGACGACTGGGAAGACCGCCTGCTGAGCAGCCTGCGCGATGCCGTGAGCGTGCGTCAGCGTGCCGCCCGCGAAGTCGGCGTGCTGCTCTCCGGCGGGGTGGATTCCAGCCTGCTGGTCGGCCTGCTGCACGAGGCCGGCGTCGAGGACCTGCTGACCTTCTCCATCGGTTTCGAGGATGCCGGCGGCGAGCGCGGCGACGAATTCCAGTACTCCGACCTGATCGCCAGGCGCTACGGCACGCGCCACCACCAGTTGCGCATCGACGAGAACGAAGTGATTTCGCAATTGCCGGCAGCCTTCCGCGCCATGAGCGAGCCGATGGTCAGCCACGACTGCATCGCCTTCTATCTGCTCTCGCGGGAAGTTTCCAGGCACTGCAAGGTAGTTCAGAGCGGCCAGGGCGCCGACGAGCTGTTCGCCGGCTACCACTGGTACCCGAAGGTGGCCGGCGCCAAGGACCCGCTGCAGGCCTACCGCGCCGCCTTCTTCGACCGCACTCACGGCGAGTACCTGGACACCGTGCGCGAAGCCCTGCGGGTGGAGGACGTGGCCAGCGAGTTCGTCCGCGAGCACTTCGCCCAGGCCGGCGCGGATGATCCGGTGGACAAGGCCCTGCGCCTGGACAGCACCATCATGCTGGTCGACGACCCGGTCAAGCGCGTGGACAACATGACCATGGCCTGGGGCCTGGAGGCGCGCGTGCCGTTCCTCGACTACCGCGTGGCCGAGCTGTCGGCGCGCATTCCGTCCCGCTTCAAGCTCGGCGACGGCGGCAAGCAGGTGCTCAAGGCGGCCGCGCGCAAGGTCATCCCCAGCGAAGTGATCGACCGGCCCAAGGGGTACTTCCCGGTGCCGGGCCTCAAGCACCTGCAAGGCAATACCCGCGCCTGGGTCAGCGAGTTGCTGCTGGACCCGAGCCAGGACCGTGGGCTGTTCGAGACGGCGATGTTCGACCGCCTGCTCAGCGACCCGGCAAGCGACCTCACCCCGCTGCGTGGTTCCAAGTTGTGGCAGTTGGCGGCCCTCAACCTCTGGCTGACGGAACAAGGCCTATGAGGGACTGTTGATGCTTCGCTGCGGCCACGCCAGCGCCGCCCATTACGCAGCGCCCGGCACGAAGCGGAAGTGCGGTGGTTCCAGCAGCCAACGCATCACGTCTTGCTGCGCAATAGACGGGCTGGCCCTTCGGGTTGCGCGGCAAATCGCGCCATGCGTCGTTGCGGGACTAGGCAAGGGAATGACCATTGCCGGCGTCCCGCGTCTAGCCTGGCGCAATTTGGCGCAGCAACGCGGCTCGCAGCAAAGCGACAACAGTCCCTCGGCTCGGCAACGCCGCCTCCTGCGGCGTTGCCTTTTCTTTCAGCCCAGGACAGAAGCCTTATCAGGGAGCGCAAGATGAAACCCCATTCCAACCTGCCCCATCCTCACAACCAGAGGTTGCTGCGCGGCCAGACACCGACCTACGAGCGGCTGCAGGCGCGTTTCGCCGGTGATCACGCGGAAAGCCACGGCCCGCTGATCCTGCAGTGCGGCTGGGGTCGCCTGCTGATCGGCCACACCTTCTCCAGCCCCGACAAGCTCGCCGCCGAGCTGCTCAACGAACAACCCGGCGAACGCGATATCGCCCTTTACGTGGCCGCGCCGCAGCAGGTGCTGGCCCATGCCCCGCAGCAACTCTTCCTCGACCCTTCCGATGCGCTGCGCCTGTGGTTCACCGACTACCGCCCGGCGCGCCGCCCCTTCCGCGGCTTCCGCATCCGCCGCGTACACAGCGATGACGACTGGGCGGCGATCAACCGCCTGTACCTGTCGCGCGGCATGCTGCCGGTCGATCCGTCCAACGTCACCCCGCGCCACCAGGGTGGCCCGGCCTACTGGCTGGCGGAGGACGCCGAGACCGGCACGGTGATCGGCACGGTCATGGGCATCAACCACGCCAAGGCCTTCCGCGATCCCGAAGGCGGCTCCAGCCTCTGGTGCCTGGCGGTGGACCCGCAGTCCAGCCGGCCTGGCGTCGGCGAAGCGCTGGTGCGCCACCTGATCGAGCACTTCATGAGCCGGGGGCTTGCATACCTGGACCTGTCGGTGCTGCACGGCAACCAGCAGGCCAAGTCGCTGTACCGCAAGCTGCGCTTCCGCGAGCTGCCGACCTTCGCGGTGAAGTGCAAGAACGGCATCAACCAGTCGCTTTTCCTTGGCCCCGGCCCTGAGGAAGGGCTCAACCCCTACGCCAGGATCATCGTCGACGAATCCCATCGGCGCGGCATCGAAGTACAGGTGCAGGACGCCGACGCCGGCCTCTTCACCCTCACCCAGGGCGGCCGGCGCATTCGCTGCCGCGAGTCGCTGTGCGACCTCACCAGCGCCGTGAGCATGAGCCTGTGCCAGGACAAGACCCTCACCCACCGCGTCCTCGACCGCGCCGGCCTGCGCCAGCCGCAGCAGCGGCTGGCGGGCAGCGTGCAGGAGAATGCCGCGTTCCTCGAGGAGCACGGCGCGCTGGTGGTCAAGCCGGTGGACGGCGAACAGGGCCAGGGCGTCGCCGTGGACCTGCGCACGCCGGAAGAGGTCGAGGAAGCCATCGCCCACGCCAAGCAGTTCGACACCCGCGTCATCCTCGAGAGCTACCACCCCGGCCAGGACCTGCGCATCGTGGTGATCGGCTACGAAGTGGTGGCCGCCGCCATCCGACGTCCCGCCGAGGTGATCGGCGATGGCCGGCACAGCATCCGCAAGCTGATCGAGGCGCAGAGCCGCCGTCGCCAGGCCGCCACGGGCGGTGAAAGCCGCATCCCGCTGGACGGCGAAACCGAGCGCACGCTGGGCGCGGCCGGCTTCACCTACGACGACGTGCTGCCCAGCGGCCAGCGCCTGGCTGTGCGGCGCACCGCCAACCTGCACACCGGCGGCACCCTGGAAGACGTCACCGAGCGCCTGCACCCGGCGCTCGCCGACGCCGCCATCCGCGCGGCGCGGGCGCTGGAGATTCCGGTCACCGGCCTCGACCTGCTGGTCACCGAGGCCGACCAGGCGGAGTACGTGATCATCGAAGCCAACGAACGCCCCGGCCTGGCCAACCATGAGCCACAACCCGTCGCCGAGCGCTTCGTCGACCTGCTCTTCCCGCTGAGCCGCGAACTGCTGCACCGCGACAACCGTGACCAGCCACACCCCAACGTGGAGGCCCCGGCATGACCCAACTGCCACAACCGGACCTGAACTACCTGCAGCGCGTGCTGCTGGAAATGCTCGCCATCCCCAGCCCTACCGGTTTCACCGACACCATCGTGCGCTACGTCGCCGAGCGGCTGGAGGAGATCGGCGTACCCTTCGAGATGACCCGCCGCGGGACCATCCGCGCCACCCTGCTGGGCCGGCGCAAGAGCCCGGACCGCGCGGTTTCGGCGCACCTGGACACCATTGGCGCGATCGTCCGCGAGATCAAGCCCAACGGCCGCCTGGCACTGGCGCCAGTGGGTTGCTGGTCGAGCCGCTTCGCCGAGGGCAGCCGCGTCACGGTGTTCTGCGAGAACGGCGTATTCCGTGGCAGCGTGCTGCCGCTGATGGCCTCCGGGCACGCCTTCAATACCGCCGTGGACACCCTGCCGATCAGCTGGGACCACGTCGAGCTGCGCCTGGATACCTACACCGCCAGCCGTGCCGACAGCGAATCGCTGGGCGTGGCCATCGGTGATTTCGTCGCCTTCGACCCGTTGCCGGAATTCACCGAAAGCGGCCACATCAGCGCCCGCCACCTCGACGACAAGGCCGGCGTCGCCGCGCTGCTGGCTTCGCTCAAGGCCATCGTGGAAAGCGGCCAGGTGCCGCCCATCGACTGCCACCCGCTGTTCACCATCACCGAGGAAATCGGCTCCGGCGCGGCCGGCGCGCTGCCCTGGGACGTGAGCGAGTTCGTCGGCATCGACATCGCCCCGGTGGCCGAGGGACAGAACTCCAGCGAGCACGCGGTGAGCGTGGCCCTGCAGGACTCCGGCGGGCCCTACGACTTCCATCTTTCCCGCCACCTGCTGCGCCTCGGCGAACGCCATGAGGTCGCCGTACGGCGGGACCTGTTCCGCTACTACCACAGCGATGCGCAGTCGGCGATCACCGCCGGCCATGACATCCGCACCGCCCTGCTGGCCTTCGGTTGCGACGCCACCCACGGCTACGAGCGCACCCACATCGACAGCCTTGCCGCCCTGGCGAAACTGCTGACGGCGTACATGCTCAGCCCACCGGTGTTCGACAGCGATGCGGAACCCAGCGAAGGCACGCTGGAGCGCTTCAGCAAGCAGCTGGAGCATCCGGTGCACATGGAAAGCACCACCCACGTGCCGCCGGTGGATGACCTGATCGACAGCGGCGATGGGTCGTCCGACAAGGGCAAGGAGTCGGACAAGAGCAGGAAGTGAAGCTGCGCTGAGCGCAGCGCGGGACTACAATCCCGCGCTGCGATTCACGAGCACGATTCCCGAGTAGCCCGCCATGCTGATTCCCTTCGAGCTGATCGAAGCCGACACCCTGAACAACCTGCTGGAAGACTTCGTTACCCGCGAAGGCACCGACAACGGCGACGACACGCCGCTGGACGTACGCGTGGAGCGTGCGCGGCATGCGCTCAAACGCGGCGAGGCGGTGATCGTCTTCGATCCGGAAAGCCAGCAGTGCCAGCTGATGCTGAAAAGCGAAGTGCCAAAGGAGTGGCTGGAGGACTGAAGCACGCGCCCAGGAACACCTCACGTCCACCCATCCTACGAAGAAGCTCAGCGGCAAGATGGGAGCACGACGTAGGGCGCATGACGCCAAGGGCGTTATCCGCCGGATGCTTAACGGCTCAGGGGGCCAGACGCGGCCCGAGCAGCACCACGCTGGCGCCGATCACGCACAGCGCCACGCCCACCCAGTCGCTCCACAGCGGGCGACTCTTCTCGACGAAGGCCAGCCAGAACAGCGACGCGGCGACATAGATGCCACCGTACGCGGCATAGGCGCGCCCGGCGTAGTTCGCCTCGACGCGGGTGAGCAGCAGGGCGAAGACCGTCAGGCTGAGCAGGCCGGGAATTATCCACAGGGCGCTCTTGTCCAGGCGCAGCCAGAGGTAGAAGGCGTAGCAGCCGGCGATCTCGCAGAACGCGGCGAGGACGAACCAGAGGTAGTTGATCATGGGGTTCTTTCCGTGACGGGAAGTGCGCCGGTCAGCCGCGCAGGCCGCCCTCGCGTTCCCAGGCGCAGCGCACTTTCAACTCGCCTTCGCGCGGGCTGTGGAAGCCGTTCTCGGATTCCCAGCGGAAGGTGTGGCTGCCGTTGACTTCGGTTTCCAGGTGCACCACCGCGCTGGCCCAGTAGAGGCGGCGCAGCAGGGCTTCGAACTGTTCGACCCAGAGTTTCCACTCGTACTCGATGGTCTGGTAGCTGGCGCCGAAATGGATCACCTGGGACTGGTACAGGCCCGCGCCTTCGGTCTCGCAGCGGCTGAACATCTCGCGGCCAAGGAACGGCCAGGCCTCGCCCATGGGCAGGCTGTCGAGCACCTTGCGGTTGGCGGCGCGGCGCAGGCGGCGCTCCATCGAGTCGCCGGGCCAGTCGCGAATGCAGCCATAGACGATGGATTCACAGTGCAAGCGGGTTCTTCCTTCAATGACACGCAAGCCTTCTAACACAGGCCTGGCATCGCGCAAAGCGCGAATCCCCGCAGCTGCGCAGTAGCCCGAAAAAGCAAAAGCCCCGCGAAATGAGCGGGGCTTTCACCGGGGTCCAACGTACATCAGCCAGGCAGGCCGGTGACTAAAACTAACCCTTTGCACCGGCCTGGGCAAGCCCTCTCTTTCATTGCACCGAAAGGGGGCAATTCGGGGATGAAAATCAGGACAGGCTGCGACGCTTGGCCTGCATCTTCTCGGCCATTTTCGCCATCTCGTCGTAGATCGCCTGGGGGTTCTGCTGCTTGATCTGCCAGGCCATGCGGCCCTGCTCGTGGGGCAGGATCATGAAGACGTCGCGGGCCACTTCCTGGTGGATGTAGTCGGCGATGTCGGCGGCGCTGATGGGCGAGCTTTCCAGCAGCTTGCCGACCTGGGTCTTCATCTCCGGGCTCGGGCCGCGGAAGGAGTCCAGCAGGTTGGTCTGGAAGAACGACGGGCAGACCACGTGGACCTTCACGTCCACCAGGCTGAGGTCGGCCAGCAGGCTTTCCGAAAGCGCCACCACGCCGGCCTTGGCCACGTTGTAGTTGCTCATCGCCGGGCCCTGCATCAGGGCGGCCATGGAGGCGATGTTGACGATGCGCCCCTTGCTCTTCTCCAGCAGCGGCAGGAAGGCCTTGCAGCCCTTGACCACGCCCATCAGGTTGATCGAGATCTGCCAGTCCCAGTCTTCCAGCGACAGTTCGCTGAAGAAGCCGCCGGAAGCGACGCCGGCGTTGTTGACGATGATGTCGATGCCGCCGAATTTCTCTTCGCAGGACTGCGCCAACTGGGTCAGCTGGCTGTAGTCACGCACGTCGCAGCGCTGGGTGAAGCCGTCACCGCCGGCCTCGCGCACCAGCTTCAGGGTTTCCTGCAGGCCTGCTTCGTTGACGTCGGCCAGCGCCAGCTTCCAGCCCTCGCGGGCCCAGCGCAGGGCGATTTCGCGTCCGAGGCCGGAACCGGCGCCGGTGATCATGATGCGATTTTGCATAGGGGAGGTCTGCCTTTTCTTGTCTTGTTCGGGACGGGTGATCGACAGGCTCTGTCGACGACTGTGGCCCGAAGTGTAACCAAGGCTTTCGGCTATCAGCGGCGAAATCAGGGCGCTGAATGCCCCTGGCAAACCGCCGGCGCACTAGCGCTTCGCGGGTTGCGCGATCAGGCCTGGAGGAGCACGCAGAGCTTGCCCAGCACCAGGGCGATGCCGGCGGAGACAAGAAGGTGGGCGGCGCAGTTGATGCGCTCGCGCTTGAACTGGGCGAAGCCGCTGATGCGGTAGCGCAACATGAAGACACCCAGCGCCACGGGAAGGGCCGGGCCGAGGAAGGCGAACTGCCAATAACGATCCGGATTGACCACCGGGTCCAGGGTCATGGCTTCGGCCAGCGGCGGCAGGCCCAGTCCGCATTGAACGAGCAACCACACCACGCCGAGCACAACCAGTACAACGCCCAGCATCCCTACGACTCCCTGATGGCAAAGGCCCAGTATGTTAGTACAGGTGCCCCCCGAGGGCTGTGCGACGAATCACCCTGTGGCGTATCGGCGCTGTGACGAAAGCCGAGGGAATCAGTTTTTCTCCACGCCTCGGCGCCAGGGTTTCCCACCTCGCCCCAGCCCTCTCCCTTGCGGAGAGGGTCAGGGTGAGGGGTTGCAACTGGCTCAGATCCGCCCGAGCAACAACAACACCAGCAGCACGATCAGCACCACGCCGATCACACCGGACGGACCGTAGCCCCAGTTGCGCGAGTGGGGGAAGACCGGCAGGCCGCCGATCAGCATCAAGATCAGGATGATCAACAGGATGGTCCCGAGTCCCATATCGTCTCTCCTCTTTCAGTCGACGAGGGGCGATGGCTCGCGGGTTTGCGATTGGCCAGCGCTTGTAATGTCCGACCGGGAGGGTGCGCGGAAGATTCAAAGAATCTGCGCGCGCCAGGCTCAGCTCAGGTCAGCTCAGCTCAAGTCGCGGGGCAGCGAGCCCTTGCGCAGGCGCAGGAACATCAGCGCGGCGGTGCGCGCATCGCCGATGGCGGTATGGCGGCCTTCGATGGGGATATCCAGATTGCGCGCCAGGGTATCGAAGCGCAGGTCCAGGTGCAGGTCGGGAAAGCGCCGGCTCATCTTGCGATGGTAGATCTCCGAGACCTCCACGCGGGGGTTGTCCAGCCGCGCGCCGAACTGTTCATGCAGGTGCCGGCGCAGCACCGCGACGTCGAACGACAGGTAGTAGCCCAGCAGCGGCCGTTCGCCGATGAAGGCCTGCACCCGGCGCAACGCCTCCACCAGCGGCATCTGGCCTTCGAGATCGGCACGACGCAGTTTGTGGATGCGAATCGACTCGCCGTCCAGCGACGGCGGCGGCTCCACCAGCAACTCCAGGCGCTCGCCGAGGATCAGCTTGCCACGCCGGATCACCACCGCGCCGATGCTGAGGATGTCAGCCTTGCGCGGGTCGAGACTGGTGGTCTCCAGATCCAGCGATACCAGCTCTTCCGCCTCCGCCGGATCGTGCCGCCACCAGTAGAGGCGGCGGCGCCAGGCGGACCAGTGCGGATCGGGGGCAGCGACGCAGGCGTTCATCGGGTCTCCAGGTGAAATTGGCGGGTCAGGCTCTGCTTGAACTTCTTCACCGTGTGCAGCCCGAAACGCAGCAGGTCGCGCTCGTGGCGGCTGAGACGGGAAACATCGAGCCCTTGTTCGCGGCCATCGCGCTGGCCCTCCAGTTGCTGGCGCAGGCGCAGCTGGAGGAACAGCTCGAAGGCTTCGCTCAGGTTGTCGACCAGCGACTCATCCAGCACGCCGAGCGCCTTCAGCGCGGCGAGGCGGCCGAGGGTGCCGCGCTCGTCCAGCCCTTCGCGCACGGCGAGCACGCGTGCGCCGTGGACAATGGGGAAGATGCCGCCACGCTTGACGTCCAGGTGAGCATCCTGGGTCTTGAGCTGGCCGAGGAAAGTCAGCGGCGTATCGAATTGCAGCGCGGGGAGGGCCAGGTCGCTCATCCAGCGGCTGCTGTCGCCGGCCAGCTCGTACAGGCAGTCGCGCAGGCTGTCGAACAGCCTCCGGTTGCCTGCCACCGGCCAGGCATCGGCGAGAATCGACAGGCGCATCAGTTGTTCGGGGCGACCTTGCAACGGCAGCTCGCGCAACTCGCGCTGCCACTCCGACAGCGGCTTGCACCACTCCGGCCGACTGGCCATCACACCACCGGGGCACGGTGGATAACCGAACGCCAGCAACGCGGCGGAGAAGCGCTGCATCAGCAGCAGGCCCTGCTCCACCGGCAGGCCGTCATCGAGAATCAGCGCGTTGTCCTGGTCGGTCTTGAGCAGCTGTTCCGCGCGTCCTTCGCTGCCCATCACCAGCAGGCAGCAACGGCCGCGCAGCACCGGCGGCACCTGCAGTTCGAACAGGCGCTCAAGCAGCTGTTCGTTGAGCGCGCTGACCAGTTGCATGATGAAGCGCAGGCGGATGCCATTGCCCGCCAGGGTCGCAATCAGGGTGTGCAGGGTCTCGGCGGCGGCGCGCAGCTCGGCCTCGCTTTCAGCGCGGGCGATGCGCAGCGCCAGCACGTGGGAATGGGTGGAGAACAGGCTGAGCACCTGGGTCAGGTGCAGCAGGCCGACCACCCTGCCCTCCTCGCACACCGCCACGCGTTCGATGCGCTGGCGAGTCATGAGGATCATCGCGTCGAAGAGGAAATCGCCCAGCTCGACATGGCTCAGCGGACGGTGCGCCAGTGGGCCGATGGGTTGCGCCTCGCTGAAACCGTCGCGAAAGTGCGCGGTCATCAGGTCGGTGCGGGTGACGATGCCCAGCGCGCCATCCTCGCGCACCAGCAGCGCGTCCGCGCCACGGCTGAGTTGCAGGCGCGCCGCGTCGCCCAACGGCAGGCCGGGCTCGACTTCGATGGCCGGTAGCAGGTGTTCGGGGGCGATGCGGGTCAGGATGAATTCGGCAAGGTTCTGCCCGTCGCGACGCTCCAGCTGGCGCTTGCTGGCCAGGTCCGCGCGGAAGAAGCGGGCGAATTGCGGGTTGTCCGTGCACAACTGGTGGAACACCGCCGCCGGCAGTTCGTAGACGATGCTCTCTTCCACCGCCTGGTAGCGGTGCTTGCTGCTGCCGGAGAACAGCCCGCGCACGTCGAACAGGTCCTCGGCGCCATACTGGGCGAACAGCTTGCCGTCTTCGCCGCGCTCCTCGATCACGCCCTTCATCAGCACGAACAGGCAAGGCACCGGCGCACCGGCTTCGAGCAGCACTTCGTCGACCGTGTAGTAGCCCACGCTCAGCGCGTCGCGCAGTTGCTCGCGCTCCAGCGGGCGAAGCTGGTCGAAGGGTGGCGAGGCGAAGTTGAAATCGTCGGACATCCGTCATCCATCCCTGTCAAAAAAGCGGGGCCGGGGGTGTTTCCACCCCCGGCCCCGGCAGGTTAGCTCAGGCTATCAGTGGGCGGCTGCGCCACTGGCACCCAGACCGGTCTGCGAACGGATGAACTGCGGGAAGAAGCGCGCGCGCTCTTCGTCGGCAGCGGTCGACTTGTCGGTGATGGAGAAGAACCAGATACCGATGAAGGCCACGGCCATGGAGAACAGCGCCGGGTACTCGAACGGGTAGATGGGTTTCTCGTGGCCGAGGATCTGCACCCAGATGGTCGGGCCGAGGATCATCAGTACCACCGCGGTGATCAGGCCCATCCAGCCGCCGATCTTCGCACCGCGGGTGGTCAGCTTCTTCCAGTACATGGAGAGCAGCAGCACCGGGAAGTTGCAGCTGGCGGCGATGGAGAAGGCCAGGCCGACCATGAAGGCAATGTTCTGCTTCTCGAACAGGATGCCGAGCACGATCGCGACGACACCCAGGCACACGGTGGTGATCTTCGAGACGCGCAGTTCATCCTTCTCGTTGGCCTTGCCGCCCTTCAGCACGCTGGCGTACAGGTCGTGGGACACGGCCGAAGCGCCGGCCAGGGTCAGGCCGGCAACCACAGCGAGGATGGTGGCGAAGGCCACGGCGGAGATGAAGCCCAGGAACAGGCTGCCGCCGACGGCATCGGCCAGGTGCACGGCCGCCATGTTGTTGCCACCCAGCAGGGCACCGGTGGCGTCCTTGAAGTCCGGGTTGGTGCTGACCAGCAGGATCGCGCCGAAGCCGATGATGAAGGTCAGGATGTAGAAGTAGCCGATGAAGCCAGTGGCGAAGAACACCGACTTGCGGGCTTCCTTGGCGTCACTGACGGTGAAGAAGCGCATCAGGATGTGCGGCAGGCCAGCGGTGCCGAACATCAGCGCGAAGCCCAGGGAGAACGCGGAGATCGGGTCCTTCACCAGGCCGCCGGGGCTCATGATGGACTCGCCTTTGGGATGGACCTTGATGGCTTCGGAGAACAGGGTGCTGATGTCGAAGTTGACGTGCTTGAGCACCATGATCGCCATGAAGGTGGCGCCCGAAAGCAGCAGCACGGCCTTGATGATCTGTACCCAGGTGGTGGCGAGCATGCCGCCGAACAGCACGTAGAGCACCATCAGGATGCCGACCAGCACCACCGCGACGTGGTAGTTCAGGCCGAACAGCAGTTCGATCAGCTTGCCGGCGCCGACCATCTGCGCGATCAGGTAGAAGGCCACGACCACCAGCGAACCGCAGGCGGACAGGGTGCGGATGTCCTTCTGCTTGAGGCGGTAGGACGCAACGTCGGCGAAGGTGTACTTGCCCAGGTTGCGCAGGCGCTCGGCGATCAGGAAGAGGATGATCGGCCAGCCGACGAGGAACCCGATGGAGTAGATCAGGCCGTCGTAGCCGGAGGTGAACACCAGCGCGGAAATGCCGAGGAAGGACGCGGCGGACATGTAGTCGCCGGCGATTGCCAAACCGTTCTGGAAGCCGGTGATGCTGCCGCCGGCGGTGTAGAAGTCGGCGGCGGATTTGCTGCGCTTGGAGGCCCAGTAGGTGATGCACAGGGTCAGGCCAACGAAGGCGACGAACATGACGATGGCGGAGACGTTCAGCGGCTGGCGCTGTACCTCGCCGGTGAGGGCGTCAGCCCAGAGTGCAGGTGCGAACGCGGCCAGAGCGAGGGCCGCAGAAATTCGGCCTTTCATTGCTGGGCCTCCTTGAGGATTTCCTGATTCATGCGGTCGAATTCGCCGTTCGCGCGGCGCACGTAGATGCCGGTGAGCACGAAGGCCGAGAGGATCAGCCCGACGCCCATGGGGATGCCCCAGGTGACGGACGAATCGGCACTGATCTTCGCGCCGAGCAACTGCGGCTGGAAGGCGATGAGCAGGATGAAGAGCACGTACAGGCTCAACATGATCAGGGAGAGCAGCCAGGCGAAGCGCTCGCGCTTGGCCACCAGCTCTTTGAAGCGCGGATTGGTATCAATCCGCTGGTAGATGCTGTCGTTCATTTTGTTCTTGTCCTCACAGCGGGGATGACGCGGATGTCGTCGATCCCTAATTTATTTGAGCGCTGCAAGGGCTCCAGACGACTTTAGTCGTAGCGTTTAGCCAGACTTCGCGGACAAGCCCGGAATAGACGCTGTGAAATAAAAAAATCCCCCGCGAACCCGGAGGTTCGCGGGGGATTTTTCTACATCGGAACAGGCGATTCGGGGCTGGCGTCAGCGCTCGGCCACCAGGCGCTCCATCATCGCGGCAGGGGTGTAGCGGTACAGGGTTTCGGCGCTCACCGGTGCGGGACGGGCCTCAAGGAAGCGCGGCAGGTCGTCCGGCGAATCGACGCCCCAGATGAAGAAACGGCCCGGGTCGTAGAACGACTCCTGCTTCACCCGCGCGTTGGTGGTCAACAGCTTCTTGCCGAAGAACAGGGTCTCCAGCACCCGCAGGGTGTAGCCAGCCTGGCCGGTCTGGTTGACCTCCACCAGCACGTCGGCGCCCAGGGTCATCCGCAGGCTTTCGCGGTAGGGGTAGATGGCGCTGACGTGATACGGCGAAGCCACCTGGGTGGACTTGTCGCGCACGATGTGGAAATCAAGCTCGCAGCCCTGCTTGCGCAGAGCCTCGGCGATGGCCAGCACGGTGGCCGAACGCCCCTTGTCGCGGCCGAGGAACGTGCAGGTACGGCCGGTGCCAGTGCTGCTCGAACTGCTTGCCAGCTGCCTCGCCGCCGCCTCACTGAAGGGGAAGAACTGGTCAAGCCGTTCGACGTCCAGCAGAGAACACTGCTCGGGATCGAAGCTGTAGACGCGGTCGAAGAGGCCGCGCACCGAATCGATGAACTGGCGGTCCACCAGGTCGCGAACCAGCAACACCTTGTGGCCATTGAAGGTGCTTGCGATGCCGGCGTTGATACCGTGCAGCAGCTCTCCCTCGTTGCAGACCAGGATGTCTCCGGGGCGTTCACCATGCCGAGCATTGACTCTCCGGCCCAGCCATTCCAGCGGCATCGGCACCGGCAGGCGCTTGCCCAGTGATCGGAACAACCGATAGATGCGCCGAACGTAGCCGGGCACCTGGACGATACGGACGTCGAAGTTGTCCTTCAGCGACTCGATCATCGCCCGCTCGTACTCGGCCTTCCAGCCCAGGAAGAAGATTTTCACTCGATCAGAACACACGCACTGCAATACCCGTGGAAAGCGACGCAGGGCAACATCGAACCGACAGCCCAACGGGATGCCGACCACTTGCACCAGCGATCGAGGCTCGACGCGAGCCAGTCAATGAAAGAGGTCGATTATCCCCCAGGAACCACAGCCGTGGAAACCGGGCGTCACCCGCCCCTGCATGGCCACCGCGAAGGACGCGCACAAAGAAAATCCCCCGCAGTCGCAATGGCTGCGGGGGATTGTCCTGTATAGCGCGAGGATGCGACCTAGGCGATCACAGCCATTCCTTCACGCGATCGGGGTGCGCCTCGACCCACTTCTTGGCGGCCACGTCCGGCTTCTCGCCGTTCTGCACGGCGAGCATGACTTCGCCGATTTCCTGGCCGTCCTTCCACTGGAATTTCTTCAGGAAGGCCCACACTTCCGGTGCCTTTTTCTCCAGCGCCGGGTTCGCCACGCTATCCACGTGCTCCTCGTCGCCGTAGACCTTTTTCGGGTCTTCGAGGAACTTCAGTTTCCACTTGGCGAACATCCAGTGCGGAATCCAACCGGTCACCGCCACGGCCTTCTTGTCGTTCTCCGCGCGAGTCAGCTCGGAGATCATGCCGCTGCCGGAACTGGCCACCAGCTTGTAGTCCAGGCCGTAGTCCTTGATCGCCTGGTCGGTCTTGAGCATCACCCCGGCGCCGGCGTCGATGCCGACAATGCGGCCGCCGAAATCTTCCTTCTGTGCATTGAGGTCTTCGATGCTGTTGGCTTTCACGTACTCCGGCACGATCAGGCCGATCTTCGCGCCCGGGTAGTTCACGCCCAGGTTGACCACCTTGTCCTTCATCTTCTCGTAGTAGGCGCCGTGGGTGACCGGCAGCCAGGCCGAGAGCATGGCGTCGAGCTTGCCGCGCGCCACGCCCTGCCACATGATCCCGGCGGCGACCGGCATCAGCTTGACCTGGTAGCCGAGCTTCTCGCGCATGATCTCGGCGGCGACGTGCGTGGTCGCCACGCTGTCCGACCAGCCGTCCACGTAACCGATGGTGATTTCCGGCTTGGCCGCCGCACCGGCCAGCCCGGCAGCCGCCGACAGCACCAGCCCTGCGCCCAGGCCCAACAGGCGTCGCATCATTCGCATGGTTTTCTCCCCGTGATTTTATCGGCGCGCCTGGGCGAACCCGGCACATTTCGCGGTCTTGGCCGCCCCTTCATGATCGGCGCACCCTGATGGCGAACTGCTCTGAGAGCGACGCCAAACGGTCCGATCCGCGACAGAACCCGTCCATCCACGACCGCGCCATTCCAACCACGACCCCGCTGCCGGCCTATCGCCTCCATACAGAGGCTCGATTACCCGGCGGGGTTCCCCCGCAGTAGTCTTTCAGCAACGGAGAATCATTCTCGACTGGAGGATCGCCACCATGCTCAAGACCGTCACCTTCACCCTGATGCACTTCGTGATCGCCTTCAGCGTCGCCTACGCGCTGACCGGCAGCATCACCGTGGGCGGGCTGGTCGCGGTGGTCGAGCCGCTGTGCAACGCGGTGGGCTTCCACTTCCACGAGAAGTTCTGGAAGCGCATCGAGGGCAGCGCCGCAGGCGATTCGGCACCGACGCACCACTGGATTCACCGCCACGCGTGAGTGCCCCGCGCAGGCACTGACGGCGGCCGACGGCGTTGCTAAGATGCGCGCCTCGCCACGGTTCGCGTGCTCCCATGCCACAGTCCTCGCGCTTTCCGCTCCTCCCCTATTGCCTCGCCCTGCTGCTTGCCCTGATCGCCCTCTGCGGGCTCTGGTACGGCCTGGGCAAACCGGTGGTCCTGCCCGACGCGGCCACGCCCACGCACAAGCTGCAGTGCGCGTCCTACAGTCCGTTCGCCAAGGACCAGTCGCCCTTCGACCAGCCTTTCGTGCTGCGCCCGGAGCAGATGGACGCCGACCTGGCCCTGCTGGCGACGCGCTTCGACTGCGTGCGCACCTATTCCATGACCGGCCTGGAAGGCATCCCGGCGCTGGCCCGCAAGCACGGCCTGAAGCTGATGCTCGGCGCCTGGGTCAACGCCAACCCGGTGGACACCGAGCGTGAAGTCGAGGCGCTGATCAAGGCCGCCAACCAGTACCCGGACGTGGTACAGGCGGTGATCGTCGGCAACGAGACCCTGCTGCGCAAGGAAGTCACCGGGCGCTACCTGGCCGGACTTATCCACAAGGTGAAGGCCCAGGTGCGCCAGCCGGTGACCTACGCCGATGTCTGGGAATTCTGGCACCAGCACCCGGAAATCGCCCCGGCGGTGGACTTCGTCACCATCCACCTGCTGCCCTACTGGGAAGACAACCCCAGCGGCATCGACGATGCCCTCGCCCATGTGGCGAAGATCCGCGAGGACTTCGGCCGCGAGTTCGCTCCCAAGGACATCCTCATCGGCGAGACCGGCTGGCCCAGCGAAGGCCGCCAGCGCGAGACCGCCCTGCCCAGCCGGGTCAACGAGGCACGGTTCATCCGTGGCTTCGTGCACATGGCCGAAGAGAACGGCTGGCACTACAACCTGATCGAAGCCTTCGACCAACCCTGGAAGCGCCAGAGCGAAGGCGCGGTGGGAGGCTACTGGGGGCTGTTCAGCGCCGACCGCGAGGAAAAAGGCGTGCTCGCCGGGCCGGTCAGCAACCTACCGGGCTGGCCGCAATGGCTGGGGCTTTCCGCCGTGATCCTGCTCGGCGCCCTGCTGGTTGGCGGCCGCCCGGCCTGTGCCCGCAGTGCTTTCCTGCTGCCGCTGGCCGGCGCGCTGGCTGCCGGCTGCATCGGCCTGTGGCTGGAGCTGTCGGTGATCACCAGCCGCTTCTGGGGAGAATGGCTCTGGGCGGCGGCGCTGGCCGGCCTCAACCTGCTGGTACTTCTGCACATCAGCCTTGCGCTGTCGGCCCGCGCGGGTTGGCGCTCGCAGGCGTTCGACGTCCTGCAGCGCCGCGCCGGACTGTGGCTGGCGACCGCCGGTTTCGCCGGCGCGGTGCTGATGCTCGGGATGGTCTTCGACGCGCGCTACCGCAGCTTCCCCAGCGCGGCCCTGCTGTTCCCGGCGCTGGTCTACCTGTGCCGGCCGGTTGCCGCCCCGCGCCGCGAAGCGCTGCTGCTGGCACTGATCATCGCCGTCGGGATTCCTGCACAGCTGGCCATGGAAGGCCCGGGCAATCTTCAGGCACTGGGCTGGGCGGCGGTAAGCCTGATCCTGCTGGGCGCGCTGTGGCGCGGTATGCGCCTGGCGGAGAGCCTCAGCTTTTCAGAGCCGCAAGAAGGTAATCGCGCCGCTGCTGATTGAGCCGCAGCAGGCAACTGTAGAAAACCTGTTGCGCACCGGAAGCGGCGGCGCCGGCATAGCCGACCGCGAAATCGCACTGGCGCTCGCTGAACTTCGCGTAACGCCGGGCGGCATCACGCAACGAGGAGACGGCCTGTTCGTGGTGGGTGCGAGTAATCTGATCGTCCCGCAGGCGCTGGGCCGAACGCTCGACGAGACGCTCTTCCAGGTGATGCAGCTCGAGATTGCTCTGATAGTAGAGTTGCGTGAGGCATTGCACCGAGTCCGCACCAGAGTTCGCTGCAATGCAGTCCTCACCCTCCGCGGGGAAATCACGCGCCAAGGCCAGCGCCGGCAACGCCAGCAACAGCAGTGCGCGGCGCCCGATCACGAACGCACCCGCACCAGGCGCAGCCCGGCCAGCACCACGGCGAAGACGGCGAGCCCGGCGTTGTAGAGCACCAGCGCCGGCAGTGTGACCAGCATGGCCAGCACCGCCAGCCACCAGCCCGCCTGGCGCGGCACGAAGAAGGCCAGCAGCGAAAGCCCCAGCGCCAGCTTGCCGAACACGCCGAAATGAATCGCCCAGCCCAGTTGCGAGCGCGTGCTGCACTCCCAGCGCATGGCTTCATCGGCACAGATGCCCACCCAGCGACTGTCCTCCATCAGGCCGAAACGCAAGCCATAGCTGGCGGCCAGCCAGAGCGCCAGGGCGAGCAGCAGGAGGATCAGGGGCAAACGACGGGACATGGCGCCACTACTCCGGGAGGCGGGAAATCGACACCCAGCATAACCAGCGCCGGGGCCGATGCAAGTGGGGCCAAAGCCTGCTTAAACTTCCTTCACCCACGGAGCCTTCGATGAAGCGATCGACCCTGTTCCTGCTGGTCTGCGCGGCCTCCAGCTTCTGGTGGCTGTGGCCGACCGAACGCCCCCACGCACCGCAGCAGCACAGCCAGGCCCTGCCCGCTGGCGGCTTCCGCGTCGAGCGCTATTCCGTCTATCCGCTACAGGACTTCAGCATCGAGGCCCGCGTGCTCGGCCGCGAGGATTACCGCCTGGGCCGCGAGGCTGAACTCTCGCCCACCGACCTGGCGCTGGGCTGGGGACCGATGGATGATCCGAAGGTACTCGCCGATATCCGCATCAGCCAGGGCAACCGCTGGTTCTACTGGCACGCCGACAAGCTGCCGATCCCTCGCCGCGAACTGGAAACCCACGCCGCCAACATGCACATGATCCCGGCCAATGACGACGTGGCGCGCGCCCTGGCCCAGGTCAGCGCCGGGGAGCATGTGCGCCTGTCCGGCAAGCTGGTGCGCGTGGAGGGCGACGACGGCTGGCGCTGGGTCAGCTCGCTGACCCGCGAGGACACCGGAGCCGGCGCCTGCGAGCTGATCTGGCTGGAAAGCCTGGAGCGTTTCTGAAGCGTCCTGTTGCCAGCGACGCGGGGCTTTGGGCATGCTCCGGAGCATTCGCAGCACAAGGACACCTTCATGCCTCGCGTCACCCTGCGTCCTGCCGCCCCCGACGACATTCCACTGATCCTCGAGCTGATCCGCGAACTGGCCGACTACGAAAAGCTGGTTCACGAAGTGAAGGCCGACGCCCAGCGCATGCACGACCACCTGTTCGGCCCGCGCCCCTATGCCGAAGTGCTGATCGGTGAAGTGGACGGCGAGCCCCAGGGCTTCGCGCTGTTCTTCCACAACTATTCCACCTGGCTGAGCCAGCCGGGGATCTACCTCGAAGACCTCTACGTGCGCCCCGCCGCCCGTGGTGCCGGCCTGGGCAAGGCATTGCTGACCGAGTTGGCGCGGCTGGCGGTGGAACGCGATTGCGGACGCCTGGAATGGTCGGTACTGGACTGGAACGAACCCGCCATCGGTTTCTACCGCAGCCTGGGCGCGCGCCCACAGGACGAATGGACCGTCTATCGTCTAACCGGCGACGCCTTGCGTGACCTGGCGCGCAAGGGCTGAAACGCATATCGCACTTGTAGGAAATGTGCTGGTCTTAATGCCCGGTCACCCTAGAGTTGGCCTCCTCTTGAAAGGACTCCGAACCATGACATTTCTTCGCCGCGTGGCCGCCCTGATCGGCGGCCTCGCACTGGGGCTCGCCGGGCCCGCTTTCGCCCGCGATGTGGATCAGGCCAGCTACGGCTATCCGTTGCTCAACCCGTTCGAGGCGACCATCGCCACTACCCCGCCGGAGCTGCGCCCGCAGTTGCCGACGGACGACGACATCCGCCAGTCGGACTACGCGCTCAAGCTGCGCCCGGAGCGCGAGCATGAGCTGCCGAGCAACTTCTGGCCGGTGAAGAAGCTGCACTACCGCCTGGCCTGGCAGAACCACGAAGCACCGCTGGTGTTCATCATCGCCGGCACTGGCGCCCACTACTCCAGCACCACGCCCGAGTACCTCAAGCGCCTGTTCTACAACGCCGGCTACCACGTGGTGCAACTGTCCTCGCCGACCAGCTGGGACTTCATGGTCGGCGCCTCCCGCGTCGCCACGCCCGGCTACACGCCCGACGACGCCGATGACCTGTACCGGGTCATGCAGGCCGTGCGCGCGCAGCATCCGGACCTGCCCGTCAGCGACTACTACCTGACCGGCTACAGCCTCGGCGCGCTGCACGCGGCCTTCGTCAGCAAGCTCGACGAAACCCGCCGCAGCTTCAACTTCAAGCGCGTGCTGCTGCTCAACCCGCCGGTGAACCTCTACACCTCGGTGAGCAACCTCGACAAGCTGGTGCAGACCCACGTCAAGGGCATCAACGACACCAACACCTTCTACCAGGTGGTGCTGGCCAAGCTGACGCGCTACTTCGAGCAGAAGGGCTATGTCGACCTCAACGACGCCTTCCTCTTCGACCTGCAACAGTCCAAGCAGCACCTCTCCAACGAAGAGATGGCCATGCTGATCGGCGCGGTGTTCCGCTTCTCCTCCGCCGACATCGCCTTCACCTCGGACCTGATCAACCGCCGCGGCCTGATCACCCCGCCCAAGTACCCAATCACCGAAGGCACCAGCCTGACGCCCTTCTTCAAGCGCGCCATGCAGTGCGACTTCGAGTGCTACATGACCGACCAGCTGATGCCGCTGTGGCGCGCCAAGTACGACGGCGGCAGCCTGCCGCAGCTGGTTGACCAGGTCAGCCTGTACGGCGTTCAGGATTACCTGAAGGAGAGCCCGAAGATCGCCGTCATGCACAACGCCGACGACGTCATCCTCGGCCCGGGCGACATCGGTTTCCTGCGCCGTACCTTCGGCGACCGCCTGACGCTCTACCCGCGCGGCGGCCACTGCGGCAACCTCAACTACCGCGTGAACGCTCAGGACATGCTCGACTTCTTCAAGGGACAGGATGCCACGGCCACCGGCATCGCCACCGCGCAGACAGGGAACTGACTCCATGCCACTTCGCCATTCCTGGACTCTCGCCCTGCTGCTGGCCTGCGGCCTCGCCCAGGCCGAGACGCCGCAACCCATAAAGACCCCGACCTCCACCGCCTTCGACATGGCGCCGGACGAGGACGGCTTCAAGCACCCGCTGGACGCGCTGAAGTTCAACCCCGGCCTCGACCAGCGCGAGTTCGAGCGCGCCACCTTCGACGCCCTCAACGTCTATGACCCCTGGGAGTCGTGGAACCGCCGGGTCTACCACTTCAACTACCGCTTCGACGAGTGGGTGTTCCTGCCCGTGGTGAACGGCTACGAGTATGTCACCCCGCGCTTCGTGCGCACCGGGGTGAGCAACTTCTTCAGCAACCTGGGCGAGGTGCCGACCCTGCTCAACAGCGTCGCCCAGCTCAAGCCCGAGCGCGCGGCGAACAGCACCGCGCGACTGCTGTTCAACACCATCCTCGGCATCGGCGGCCTGTGGGACCCGGCCACAGCCATGGGCCTGCCCAAGGTCAGCGAAGACTTCGGCCAGACCCTGGGCTACTGGGGCGTACCGGACGGCCCATACCTGATGCTGCCGATCCTCGGCCCGTCCAACCTGCGCGACACCGGCGGCCTGGTCACCGACTTCATCGCCGCCCGCGAAGTGAATTACCTGAACTACTCCGAGCTCAGCCGCGATTACTGGGAGCTGCCGGTGCTGGAGATCGTCAACAAGCGCTACAGCAACAGCTTCCGCTACGGACAGATGAACACGCCGTTCGAGTACGAGAAGCTGCGCTACTTCTACACCGAAGCCCGGCGCCTACAGATCCAGGAGTAAGCCGGACCGCCGCCTTCGGGCGGCGGTTTTTCTTCCGGGCAATAATCGAATTAATCGATAGTTAGACCAAAAAACTCGCAACCATTCATCCATCAATTGGGACTAGGATGATCTCCATTCACAGATCAAGGAGGTCCCCATGACCCGTTTACGTACCGTGATCGACCAGCACATCGGCCACCCGGCCTCCGACGGCGCCGGCGTGCGCCTGACCCGCGTGATCGGCGGCCCCGGCATCGAACGCTTCGATCCGTTCCTGATGCTCGACCAGTTCGACACGCAGAATCCCGACGACTACATCGCCGGCTTCCCGGCCCACCCGCACCGTGGCTTCGAGACCGTCACCTACATGCTCGAAGGGCGCATGCGTCACGAAGACCACCTGGGCAATACCGGCCTGCTCAAGCCCGGCGGCGTGCAGTGGATGACCGCAGCCCACGGCATCATCCACAGCGAGATGCCCGAGCAGGTGGAAGGCGCCATGCGCGGCTTCCAGCTATGGCTGAACCTGCCGGCGAAGGACAAGCTTTCCCCGGCCGGCTACCGCGACATCGAACCCGAGGACGTGCCCCGCGTGACCACCGCGCAAGGCGTGGGCGTGACCGTGATCGCCGGGCGCTTCGACGATGGCCAGACCGTCACCGAGGGTGCCGTGCAACGACCGGGCACCGAGCCACACTACTACGACCTGGTGCTGCCGGCAGGCACCTCCGTGGCACCGCGCATTCCGGCGGGCCATCGGGTGATGCTCTACGTCTACGAAGGATCGCTCAAGGTACCGGGCGAGCGCGGTGACGAGGCCGTCGCCACCAACCGCCTGGTGCGCCTCGGCCAGGGCGACGAGATCCAGCTGTCCAGCGACAAGGGCGCACGCGTCCTGCTGCTGGCCGGCAAGCCGCTCAATGAACCGATCGTGCAGTACGGCCCGTTCGTGATGAACAGCCGCGAGGAGATCGAGCAGGCCCTGCGCGATTACCGCGATGGTGTCTTTGCCGTCTGAAGCCTCGCCGGCCCCCTGTAGGAGCAGGCCATGCCCGCGATCAGCGGACAAGGTCCGCTGTTACAGGCGTCTGCGGTTTACAGCGACCAGTCTTCCATCCCCAGAAAGCGCGCGATCTCCGCGCGCTTTTCCATGGCGTCGCGATACCCCAGTTCGATCAGAGCGTTGCAGTACCCCGGCTCGAACAGCAGGTAACTGAGCACGCCCGCCCCGCTCGCCTTGGTCGCCCCCGGCCCGCGCAGGAACAGGCGCAGCGGCCTGGGTAATTCGTGGCGGTACTGCGCGGCGATCTCGTCCAGCGGCCGGCTCGGTGAAATCAGCAGCACATCCACCGGCGCCAGCCCCAGCGTCGCCCGACGAGCCTCTTCGGGTACCAGTGAGCTGAGGAAGTTGATGCGGTGCAACAGTTCGATGTCGCCTTCGAGGCTGTCGATGAAGGTGCTGTTCAACAAGTGGATACCCACCTGCGCCAGGCTCGGCGGCTGGCCCGTGCGGTAGTTGGCCACCTGCTCGTTGGCGCTGCCCACCGTGGGGTTGCCACTGACACCGATCACCAGCACCCGGTTCGCGCCCAGGTGCAGCGCCGGGCTGATCGGCGCCTGCTGGCGTACCGCGCCGTCGCCGAAGAACTCGCGGAGAATCTTCACCGGGCGGAACAGCAGCGGTATCGCCGAACTGGCCAGCAGGTGCTCGATCTGCAACCGCGTCGGCACGCCGATGCGCCGGTGGCGCAGCCAGGGATCGATGGTGGCGCGGCCCTGGTAGAAGGTCACTGCCTGGCCGGACTCGTAGCCGAAGGCAGTAACCGCCACCGCACGCAGATTGCGCCGACGCACAGCGGCGGCGATGCCGGACAGGTCCAGCTCACGTTCGAGCAGATAGCGCAGCGGCGTGCTGTCCAGCAGCGCCACCGGCTCGCGCTTGCCCAGCCCCAGCAGGCTGTGGCCAAGGAACTTGAAGGCCTGGCTGAACACGCCGGGCCAGTCGGCGCGGTACACCTGCCCGGTGCGGAAGCCCTTCCAGACCTTGGTCAGCCGCTCCACCGCACCGGTAAAGGACAACGCCCCGCAGGCCAAGCCGACGGCATTGATGGCGCCGGCGGAGGTGCCGACGATCACCGGAAAGGGATTCTCCGCCCCCTCCGGCAACAGTTCGGCAATGGCGGCCAGCACGCCGACCTGGTAGGCCGCCCGCGCGCCGCCGCCGGAGAGGATCAGGCCGGTGACGGCCGATGACCTTGCGGGAGTGGCGGGAGGAGTGGCGGAGTCGGTCACGGCAGAAGTCCTTGTCGCGTCGTTTCCAGCGTAGCCCGCCGGAGCGTTACTTCTTCTTGTCGTAGAGCTTGGGCTCGCCCTCGGGGCGGCTCTTGAAGCGGCGGTGCGCCCAGAGGTACTGCTCGGGCTGGCGACGAATCTCGCTCTCTACCCACTGGTTGATGCGGATGCAGTCGGCCTCTTCGCTCTCGCCGGGGAAGTCTTCCAGCGGCGGGTGGATGGTCAGGCGGTAGCCGGAACCATCGGCCAGGCGCGACTGGGTAAACGGCAGCACCAGCGCGCGGCCCAGGCGGGCGAACTTGGTGGTGGCGGTAACGGTGGCTGCCTGGATGCCGAAAAGCGGCACGAACAGGCTCTGCTTGGCGCCGTAGTCCTGGTCCGGCGCGTACCAGATGGCGCGGCCGGCGCGCAGCACCTTGAGCATGGCGCGCACATCTTCGCGCTCGATGGCGGTGGCGTCGGCGTTATGCCGCTCGCGGCCGGTGCGCTGGACGAAGTCGAACACCGGGTTGTCGTGCTCGCGGTACATGCCGTCGATGGTCTGCACCTGGCCGAGCAATGCCGCGCCGATCTCCAGGGTGGTGAAGTGCATGGCCATGAGGATCACGCCCTTGCCTTCGGCCTCGGCCTTCTTCAGGTGCTCGATGCCTTCGATATGGGCGAGCGTGGCCAGTCGCGCCTTCGGCCACCACCAGCTCATGGCCATCTCGAAGAAGGCGATGCCGGTGGATGCGAAATTTGCCTTGAGCAGGCGCTTGCGCTCGGCGGCGGAGAGTTCCGGGAAGCACAGCTCCAGATTGCGCGCGGCAATTGCCCGGCGACTGCCGACCACGCGATACATCAGCGCGCCCAGCGCACGGCCCAGAGACAGCAGCGCCGGGTACGGCAGCTGCACCACCAGCCAGAGCACGCCGAGGCCGAGCCAGAGCGGCCAATGGCGGGGATGGAGGAACTCACGGCGAAAGGTGGGGCGGTCCATGGAACTTTCCGGTCACGATCAAAGCCCGACATTCTACCTTGCCGACACGTCCTGTGCCTGCCGTGAGGCCTAGCAATCGGCCACGCTTGCGGCTGCCGGGGCGGTCCGCTATAAGTCCAACCATTTTGATGACGCAGTCCGACCATGAGCCAAGCTGACCTTCTCGACCACGATCCCGTATTCCAGCTCAAGGGCAGCATGCTGGCCGTCACCGTTCTGGAACTGGCCCACAATGACCTGCCGCGCCTGGACCGCCAGCTCGCCGACAAGGTCGCCCAGGCGCCCAACTTCTTCCGTGACACCCCACTGGTGCTGGCGCTGGACAAGTTGCCCGACGGCGAAGGCCAGCTCGACCTGCAAGGCGTGCTGGACATCTGCCGCCGTCACGGCCTGCGCACCCTGGCAGTGCGCGCCAGCCGCGAGGAAGACATTCGCCTGGCCACCATGTTCGACATTCCCGTGCTGCCGCCGTCGGGCTCCTCCCGCGAGCGCGCGGTCGAGCCCAAGGACGCCGTCCCGCAGGTGACCGGCGCCGCGCCAGTCCGTCGCCCGCGTGGCGAGAAGCTCTCCGAGAAAGTCGTCGAGCAGGCCGCCGGCGCTGGCTTGCAGGCTGACAAATCCGTGGAGAAGCCGGTTGAGCAACCCGCCGAGGCCAAACCCGAGAAGCCGGTCGATACCGCTGCCGAGACAACCGCCGAAGCACAGGAAGCCACAGCAGAAGCTGCCCCGGAAAAGCCTGCCGAGCCGCCGGCGCCGGTCGTCCGCCCGACCAAGCTGGTGACCACCCCGGTACGCGGCGGCGTGCAGATCTATGCCGCCGGCGGCGACCTGATCGTGCTCGCTCCCGTCAGCCCCGGTGCGGAACTTCTCGCCGACGGAAATATCCATGTGTACGGTCCGATGCGCGGTCGTGCCCTGGCCGGTGTCAAGGGCGACACCAGCGCGCGGATTTTCTGCCAGCAACTGGCCGCGGAACTCGTGTCCATCGCTGGTAATTACAAGGTCGCCGAAGACCTTCGACGCAGTCCGCAATGGGGGCAGGCGGTGCACGTCAGCCTGTCGGGTGACGTGTTGAACATCACCCGCCTTTAACGGATACTGCCGCGACTTTCAGGGACCAGAATTCTTCGTTTTTTCTTTGGGGTGAATCACCTTGGCCAAGATCCTCGTAGTCACTTCCGGTAAGGGTGGCGTCGGTAAAACCACCACCAGCGCAGCCATCGGCACCGGCCTGGCCCTGCGCGGCCACAAGACCGTCATCGTCGACTTCGACGTAGGCCTGCGTAACCTCGACCTGATCATGGGCTGCGAACGCCGCGTGGTTTACGACTTCGTCAACGTCATCAACGGCGAAGCGACCCTCACCCAGGCCCTGATCAAGGACAAGCGCCTCGAGAACCTGTTCGTGCTGGCCGCCAGCCAGACCCGCGACAAGGACGCACTCACCCAGGAAGGCGTCGGCAAGGTCATCGAAGAACTCAAGCAGTCCTTCGACTACGTGATCTGCGACTCCCCGGCCGGCATCGAGAAAGGTGCCCACCTGGCCATGTACTACGCCGATGAGGCGATCGTCGTGACCAACCCGGAAGTGTCCTCGGTCCGCGACTCCGACCGCATGCTCGGCCTGCTGGCCAGCAAATCCGCCCGCGCCGAGAAAGGCGAGGACGCGATCAAGGAACACCTGCTGCTGACCCGCTACAACCCCGAGCGCGTCACCAAGGGCGAAATGCTCGGCGTCGAAGACGTCGAGGAAATCCTGGCCATCCGTCTGCTCGGCGTGATCCCGGAGTCCCAGGCGGTGCTCAAGGCATCCAACCAGGGCGTACCGGTCATCCTCGACGAGGAAAGCGATGCCGGCCAGGCGTACAGCGACGCCGTCGAGCGACTGCTGGGCAAAGAAATGCCCCACCGTTTCCTCGACGTGCAGAAGAAAGGATTCCTGCAACGACTGTTCGGAGGACGTGAATGAGCCTTTTAGATTTCTTCCGCAGCCGGAAGGCGCAAAACAGCGCATCCATCGCGAAAGAAAGACTCCAGATCATCGTCGCCCACGAGCGCGGCAACCGTTCGCAACCGGACTACCTCCCGCAGTTGCAGAAAGACCTGCTGGAAGTGATCCGCAAATACGTGCCCATCGACCAGGAACAAGTCCAGGTCGAGTTGGCCAACCAGGGCAGCTGTTCGATCCTGGAACTCAACATCACCCTGCCGGAGCGTTGATCCGGCCCGGGTGAATCTGCGGCGGCTTCGGCCGCCGCAGTCGTTTCTGTCCCACTTACTTTCGCGTACGAGCTTCCATGCCGCTTTCCCAGATCGAATTCGTCCATGAGGACGCCGCCCTCCTGGTGGTGAACAAGCCTACCCTGCTGCTCTCCGTGCCCGGCCGCGCGGACGACAACAAGGACTGCCTGATCACCCGCCTGCAGGAGAACGGCTACCCCGAAGCGCGCATCGTCCACCGCCTGGACTGGGAAACCTCCGGCCTGATCGTGCTGGCCCGCGATGCCGACAGCCACCGCGAGCTGTCCCGCCAGTTCCACGACCGCGAGACCGAGAAGGCCTATACCGCACTGTGCTGGGGCGAACCCGAGCTGGACAGCGGTCGCATCGAAGCGCCGCTGCGCTACGACCCGCCGACCAAGCCGCGCCACGTGGTGGACTTCGAGCAGGGCCGCCATGCGCTGACCTTCTGGCGCGTCATGGAGCGCCACGGCAACTGGAGCCGCGTCGAGCTCACGCCGATCACTGGCCGCTCGCACCAACTGCGCGTGCACATGCTGAGCATCGGCCACCCGCTGCTGGGTGACCGCCTGTATGCCGAAGGCGAAGCCCTGGAGCTGCGCGACCGCCTGTGCCTGCACGCCAGCATGCTGGCCCTGACCCACCCGCAGACCGGCGAGCGCCTGCGCTTCGAGTCGCCCGCGCCGTTCTGACCGCTCTCTGATCGGCGTGCAACCGTAAACGGTTGTACGCCCGACACCCCCTCCCCAGGCCGCAGATTCGTGCATTTACGTTAAACTTCCGGCCATTCGCTGTCCGGAGTTACCCATGCGTACAGAACTCAACCAGGGCCTGATCGATTTCCTCGCGGCCTCCCCCACCCCCTTCCACGCCACCCAGGCCCTCGCCCTTCGTCTCGAAGAGGCCGGCTACCAGCGCCTGGACGAGCGCGACGCCTGGCGCACCGAAGCCGGTGGTCGCTATTACGTCACCCGCAACGACTCTTCGCTGATCGCCTTCAAGCTCGGCACTGCGCCCCTGCTGGAGAACGGCCTGCGCCTGGTCGGCGCGCACACCGACAGCCCCTGCCTGCGCGTCAAGCCGAACCCCGAGCTGGTGCGCAACGGCTACTGGCAGTTGGGCGTCGAAGTCTATGGCGGCGCGCTGTTCGCCCCCTGGTTCGACCGCGACCTGTCCCTGGCCGGCCGCGTCACCTTCCGCCTGGCCGGCAAGGTCGAGAGCAAGCTGATCGATTTCAGGGCTCCCATCGCGGTGATCCCGAACCTGGCGATCCACCTCAACCGCGAAGCCAACATGGGCTGGTCGATCAACGCGCAGACCGAACTGCCACCGATCCTCGCCCAGGTCGCCGCCGGCGAGACCCGTGACTTCCGCGACCTGCTCGGTGAACAGCTGCAGCTGGAGCACGGCATCACCGCCGACGCCATCCTCGATTACGAGCTGAGCTTCTACGACACCCAGCGCGCCGCCGTGATCGGCCTCGACCAGGCCTTCATCGCCGGCGCCCGCCTGGACAACCTGCTGTCCTGCTTCGCCGGCTTGCAGGCCCTGCTGGGCAGCAGCGACGAGCAGAGCGGCGTGCTGGTCTGCACCGATCACGAAGAAGTGGGTTCCTGCTCCGCCTGCGGCGCCGACGGCCCGTTCCTGGAGCAGGTGCTGCGCCGCCTGCTGCCCGAGGGCGATGCCTTCACCCGCACCGTGCAGCGCTCGCTGCTGGTTTCCGCCGACAACGCCCACGGCGTGCACCCGAACTACGCCGACAAGCACGACGGCAACCACGGCCCGAAGCTCAACGGCGGCCCGGTGATCAAGATCAACAGCAACCAGCGCTACGCCACCAACAGCGAGACCGCCGGTTTCTTCCGCCACCTGTGCCTGGAAAACGAAGTGCCGGTGCAGAGCTTCGTGACCCGCAGCGACATGGGTTGCGGCTCGACCATCGGCCCGATCACCGCCAGCCAGATCGGCGTGCGCACGGTCGACATCGGCCTGCCGACCTTCGCCATGCACTCCATCCGCGAGCTGGCCGGCAGCCAGGACCTGCACTACCTGGCCAAGGTACTCAGCGCCTTCTACGATAGCGCCGACCTGCCCTGACCCGAACGCCCGGCACAAGCCGGGCGTTTTTCTTCCAGCACTCCGCTCCTGCAATCAATCCGGCACTTCCACACTCACGTGGATGGCATCGTGCCGCCAGAACTCCAGGTCACAATCGATGATGCGCCCATGCTGGTCGCCGTTGATGCGGGTGATGCGCAGCGCCGGGCTGCCCTCGGCGACGCGCAGCACGCTGGCTGCCTCGCCGTGCAGGGCCGTGGGCACCATGTCGAAGCGCACGCGGCCGTAACGGATGTCATAGCGGCTGGCATACAACTCTGTGAGTGAGCAGGTCAGGTCGCTGTCGAGAATCCCGGGGAAGTATGCCGGGTTGAGGTAGTGCTCGACATAGAGCACCAACCGTCCATCCACCCGCCGCAGCCGGCGGACCTGGTAGACGCTGGACAACGCCGGCAGCTCCAGCAGCTCGCAGATCGCCGCGCTGGCGGGAATCTGCCGGGCCGACAGCACCTCGGTTTCCGGCACCCGGCCCTGCCCTTCCACCATGGCGTGGTAGTGGCTGCGCACCAGCGGGTTGTACAGCAGCCGCGGCGGCGAGACGAACCAGCCACGACGCTCCTCGCGGTAGATCAGCCCCTGGGCCTCCAGTTGCCCCAGCGCCTCGCGCAGGGTGATCCGCGTGGTGTCGAACAGCTCGCTCAGCTTGCGTTCGGCCGGCAGCTTGCCGCCGGCGCTGAGCAGGCCGCTGTCGATCTGTTCGATGAGTGCGCGGCAGATCGCCGTGACCGTGGGTAGCGCCGTATCGCGCATTCGATTCCCTCTTTTGGACTAGTCCAGCCCCAGAACGGGGCATTTCTTTCCCCCGACGGGGTGCGGTCATCCTAGGAAAGCCCCATGACCGTCCCGTGACAATGCCTTTTCAAGCAGTCGCCATGCCAGTTAACGACACCAGCGTAGCCCAGGCGAATCGGGGCATTGGCGATGGTCTACGCTTTTCCCCTACGACCCGCCGGCCGCTCAGGGCCGGGCCGGCGCGCCTGGGGCTTACATCAAACTGTCATCCGCCCCGCTTAGATTGGCCTGCGTCTTGCTGATCTAGACCACGCTTGAAAACACTGAACGTCATCCGAAGGAGCACCGAATGAAACGCTTGCTTGCTTCACTGCTGGGATCGGCCATTGCCTTGGGCAGCGGCCTCGCCATGGCGGCCACCGCCGATCTGCAATCGCTGGAAGCCGCCGCCCGCAAGGAAGGCCAGGTCAACAGCGTGGGCATGCCCGACAGCTGGGCGAACTGGAAGGACACCTGGAAGGACCTGGAAAGCAAGTACGGCCTCAAGCACATGGACACCGACATGAGCTCGGCCCAGGAGCTGGCCAAGTTCAAGGCCGAGAAAGAGAACGCCAGCGCCGACATCGGCGACGTCGGCGCCGCCTTCGGCCCCATCGCCTTGCAGATGGACGTCAGCCAGCCCTACAAGCCCAGCACCTGGGACCAGGTCCCGGAATGGGCCAAGGACAAGGACGGCCACTGGGCGCTCGCCTACACCGGCACCATCGCCTTCATCGTCAACAAGCAACTGGTGAAGGACGTTCCGCACAGCTGGGCCGACCTGCTCAAGGGCAAGTACAAGGTCACCATCGGTGACGTCAGCGCTGCCGCCCAGGCCGTCAACGGCGTACTGGCCGCGAGCATCGCCAACGGCGGCGATGAGAAGAACATCAAGCCGGGCCTGGAGTTCTTCGCCCAGCTGGCCAAGCAGGGTCGTCTGTCGCTGACCAACCCGGTGATCAACACCCTGGAGAAGGGTGAAGTGGAAGTCGGCATCGTCTGGGACTTCAACGGCCTGAGCTACCGCGACCAGATCGACCCGTCGCGCTTCGAGGTACTGATCCCCTCCGACGGCTCGGTGATCTCCGGCTACACCACCATCATCAACAAGTACGCGAAGAACCCGAACGCCGCGAAGCTGGCCCGCGAGTACATCTTCAGCGACGCCGGGCAGATCAACCTGGCCAAGGGCAACGCCCGTCCGATTCGCGCTGAGCACCTGACCCTGCCGGATGACGTGAAGGCCAAGCTGCTGCCCAACGAGCAGTACGCCAAGGCCCAGCCGATCAAGGACCCCAAGGCCTGGGAAGAGACCTCCAAGCGTCTGCCGCGCCTGTGGCAGGAAAACGTCATCATCAACATGCAATGACGCCCAGCCGCCCCGGCTCGCACCGGGGCGGCCGCGTTCCAACGAAGGCCCCGCCCATGCGCCACGACGTCATCCTGGTCGTCCTCGACGGCCTCAACTACAGCGTCGCCCACGACTGCATGGGCCACCTGCAGGCCCTGTGCAACGCCGGCCGCGGCCAGCTCTACCGGCTCGAATGCGAGCTGCCTTCACTGTCGCGCCCGTTGTACGAATGCATTCTCACCGGCGTGCGCCCGATCGACAGCGGCATCCTGCACAACGACGTGTCGCGCCTGTCCAACCAGCGCAGCCTGTTCCACTACGCCCGCGATGCCGGCCTGACCACCGCGGCGGCGGCCTACAACTGGGTCAGCGAGCTGTACAACCGCACGCCGTTCGACCCGGCGCGCGACCGTCATACCGACGACGAATCCCTGCCGATCCAGCACGGCCACTTCTACTGGACGGACCACTACCCCGACTCGCACCTGTTCACCGATGCCGAGTCGCTGCGCCGCCGGCATGTGCCGAACTGCCTGCTGGTGCACCCCATGAACATCGACGACGCCGGCCACAAGCATGGCCTGGGCACGCCGCAGTACCGCAACAGCGCGCGGCACGTCGACATCATCCTCTCCGAGTACCTGCACCAGTGGCTGGCCGCCGGCTACCAGGTGATGGTCACCGCCGACCACGGCATGAACGACGACCGCAGCCACGGCGGCATCCTCCCCGAGGAGCGCGAAGTGCCGCTGTTCGTCTTCGGCGAGGCGTTCAGCCTCGATGACCAGGCACGCCCGCGCCAGATCGAACTCTGCGGCACGCTGTGCGAAATCCTTGGCGCCGCCCACGACAAACCGGTCTGCCGGGAGTTGCTCAAGGCATGAGATCGAACACCGGAAAACTCTTCGCCCTGCTCTGCCTGCTGCCCTTCGCGCTGTTCTTCTTCGCCTTCCAGCTCGCGCCACTGCTGTGGGTGATGATCAACAGCGTGCGCACCGGCGACGGCTGGGGCCTGGGCAACTTCAGCGAAATCTTCGGCTCGCCGTTCTACCTGCAGGCGATCCGCTACAGCCTGGAGATTTCTGTCTGGTCGAGCCTGATCGGGCTGGCCATCGCCATCCTCGGCAGCTACTCGCTGCGCCAGGTGGACAGCAAGCTGCGCGACTTCGTGATGGCCTTCGCCAACATGACCAGCAATTTCGCCGGTGTGCCGCTGGCCTTCGCCTTCATCATCATCCTGGGCTTCAACGGTGCCATCACGCTGCTGCTGAAACAGGCGGGGATCATCGAGGACTTCAACCTCTATTCGAAGACCGGCCTGATCATCCTCTACACCTACTTCCAGATTCCCCTGGGGGTGATGCTGCTCTACCCGGCCTTCGACGCCCTGCGCGAAGACTGGCGCGAGTCCGCCGCGCTGCTGGGCGCCAGCCAGTGGGCGTTCTGGCGGCACATCGGCATCCCGGTGCTGACGCCTGCGCTGCTGGGCACCTTCGTCATCCTGCTGGCCAACGCGCTGGGCGCCTACGCCACGGTCTACTCGCTGACCACCGGCAACTTCAACGTGGTGCCGATCCGCATCGCCGGGCTGGTCTCGGGCGACGTGTTCCTCGACCCGAACATGGCCAGTGCGCTGGCGATGGTGCTGGTCGGCCTGATGAGCATCATTACCCTGGCCCACCAGTGGCTGCTGCGCCGGAGCTACCATGTCGAGAAACGCTAGTCCGCTGTACCACCGAGTGGTGGTCTATGCGCTGTTCCTGATCCTGCTGGTGCCGCTGGCCGCCACCCTGCTCTACTCGCTGGCCACCTCGTGGAGCGCCAGCGTGCTGCCGGACGGGCTGACCCTGAAGTGGTTCCTGACGCTGTGGAGCGACCCGCGCTTCCTCGTCGCCTTCGGCCAGTCGCTGCTGGTGTGCTTCGGCGCGCTGATCCTCAGCGTGGCGCTGGTGCTGCCGCTGATGTTCGTCATCCACTACTACTTCCCGCGCCTGGACGCGCTGATGAACGTGCTGATCCTGCTGCCCTTCGCGGTGCCGCCGGTAGTGTCGTCGGTCGGCCTGCTGCAGCTCTACGCCTCGGGCCCGGCGCCCATCGTCGGCACGCCGTGGATCCTCATCGGCTGCTACTTCACCATCGCCCTGCCCTTCATGTACCGGGCGATCAGCAACAACCTGCAGGCGATCAACCTGCACGACCTGATGGACGCCGCCCACCTGCTCGGCGCCAGCACCTGGCAGGCCGCCCTGCTGGTGGTGCTGCCGAACCTGCGCAAGGGCCTGATGGTGGCGCTGTTCCTGTCCTTCAGCTTCCTCATCGGCGAGTTCGTCTTCGCCAACCTGCTGGTGGGCACCCGCTACGAGACGCTGCAGGTGTTCCTCAACAACATGCGCAACAGCAGCGGCCACTACACCAGCGCGGTGGTGGTCTCCTACTTCCTCTTCGTCCTGCTGCTCACCTGGGCGGCGAACAGACTTAACAAGGACAAGACATGAGCTTCCTCAGCGTCGAGACACTGAACAAGAGCTACGGCAGCACCACGGTATTCCAGGACATCGACTTTGCCGCCGAGCGCGGCGAGTTCGTCACCCTGCTCGGCCCCAGCGGCTGCGGCAAATCCACCCTGCTGCGCTGCATCGCCGGTCTCACTGCCGTAGACAGCGGGCGCATCCTGCTGGACGGCGAGGACATCGTGCCCAGGAGCCCGCAGAAGCGCGGCATCGCCATGGTGTTCCAGAGCTACGCGCTGTTCCCCAACATGACCGTGGAGCAGAACGTTGCCTTCGGCCTGCGCATGCAGAAGGTGCCGGCTGCGGAGTCAACCCAGCGCGTGCGCGAAGCGCTGGAAATGGTCGAGCTCGGCCCGCTGGCGGCGCGCTATCCGCACCAGCTGTCCGGCGGTCAGTGCCAGCGCGTCGCCCTGGCTCGCTCGCTGGTCACCCGCCCGCGCCTGCTGCTGCTCGACGAGCCGCTGTCAGCGCTGGACGCGCGCATCCGCAAGCACCTGCGCGAGCAGATCCGCCGCATCCAGCAGGAGCTGAAACTGACCACGGTGTTCGTCACCCACGACCAGGAAGAAGCCCTGACGCTGTCCGATCGCATCGTGCTGATGAACGCCGGGCGCATCGTCCAGAGCGGCGACGCCGAGACGCTCTACACCGCGCCGGAAAACGCCTTTGCCGCCGGTTTCATCGGCAACTACAACCTGCTCGACGCCGCCCAGGCAACCAAGCTGCTGGACCGCCCGTTCCGCCAGCAGGTGGCGATCCGCCCCGAGTCCCTGCGCCTGAGCGTGGAGCCGGGCGAAGGCATCCCGGTTCGGGTACTCTCCCACAGCCTGCTGGGCAACGTGATCCGCTACCGGGTCGACGCCAGTGGCGTCGAGCTGACCGTGGACGTCCTCAATCGCAGCGCCGAGCGGCTGTACCCGGCCGGCACCCAGCTCGGCCTGCAAATCGACCTTGAAAGCATTCGGGAGGTGGCCTGATGGCCCTGGTGATATTCGACCTCGACGACACCCTGATCGACGGCGACTGCGCGAGCCTGTGGAGCCAGCGCATGGCCGATCTCGGCTGGGTGGACGCGGAGTCGTTCCTCAAGCGCGACGCCGAACTGATGGCGCTGTACGCGCAGGGCAAACTGCCCATGGAGGACTACATGGCCTTCGCCCTGGAACCGATGGCCGGGCGCAGCGTGGATGAGATCGAGCGGGAAGTGGCAACCTTCGTCGAGGACGTGATCGAGCCCCTGATCCACACCGATGCCTGCGCCAGCCTCGCCCGCCACCGCGAGGCTGGCGACCGTCCGCTGGTGATCTCCGCCTCGGGCGTACACCTGGTCCAGCCCATCGCCGAACGCATCGGCATCGACGAAGTGCTGGCCATTGACCTGGAAGTACTCAACGGCCACTACACCGGCCGCACCGAGGGCGTGCTGACCTACCGCGAAGGCAAGGTGCTGCGCCTGCTCGACCTGCTGGAGGGCGACGACAGCGCGCTGGCTGACGCGCACTTCTACTCCGACTCGCGCAACGACCTGCCGCTGCTCAAGCTGGTGGGCAAGCCGCACGTGGTGAACGCTGACCCGGTTCTGCTGGAGCACGCGCAGAAGATGGGCTGGGACGTTCTGAACTGGAAGTGAACCCGCCGCGCCGGTCTGCCTGAACCGTCAGGCCGGCAACAGCTCCAGCAGATGCTTCTGCATGCGCAGCTCTTCCGTCTCCTGGGAGAGGTCCGGTGATAGCCGGGCAAAAGCCACCGCTCGCTCAAGCTGGCGGCGAAACTCCTGTTGATCCCCCGCCGCCGCAGCGCGCACTGCCAGACAGCGCGCCCAGATGCTCGCGTACTCGCGCTGCAGGCGCTGTGGCAACAACTCGTCGAACAGCCCGAGCGCACTTCCAGACGCAACGGCCTGAGCGAACGCCAGCTCGGCGCTGATCAACCTGAGCATGTCATACAGCACCTTCTGCAGCGCATCAGGAAGTGCATTGCGCTGCACCTGGAAGAATGAATCCAGCGTGGCGGCCTCCTGCCAGCGGCCCTGGATCTGCAGCGCACGCAGACGGATGTAGAGTGCCACCAGCGGCATCGGTGACTCCTGGGATTCCAGCAGCTGCAGGTCCGCCTCGGGCAGCTGGTCCGCACACAGCCCCGAGCAGGACAGCCCCATCAGGCGCGCGAAGGCCAGTTGCGGATGCGCCGCATCCATCCCGCGCCACCAGCGCAGCATCCACAAGCCATCGCTGACCTGCCTGAGCCTGCCCTGTACCGGCAACAGATTGGCAACGCCCATGCAGGCATTGGTCGCCGCCACCGCGAGCAGGAAGCCCTGCACAGGACCGTCCTCCAGCGCCAGCGAAACCAGTCCTGCGAGCCCTGCCACGAGCAGGTTCGCCAACGGCCCACCGGCATTGAACCAGACATGCTGCCGCCGCCAGGGACCACGCGGGTCGGCGAAAGCCATCACATAGCCAGCGAGTTTCTGCGGGTGCTTCGGCTGCCGGCTGAATGTCCAGCCCCGGCGGCGCATGCGGAAATCCCAGCGGCCGACGCGCAGGCGCATCACCGTCATGCCCCCCAGGCGGGCGCCCAGGAGATGTCCGAATTCGTGCACGAAAATGGACTGGTAGATGGCCACGAAACCGAGCAGCAGACCGGGGACGATCCACACCGATTCGGCAGGCATCGAGAGCATGCTCAGTGCCATGCCCAGCGCGCCCGTCGCCCCCCCGAGGATGATCGTCAGCATCCGCAGGGGCGTGTTGAGCCACTCGGGCAATGACCAGAGATCGGCAGCATTGCCGATCTTGCTTTGCGACATCCCTGTCTCGCTCATGGCTGCGCTCCCTGCGCCTTGCGCCTGATCAGCTCAGGCTTTCGTCGATCAGCACCACCACCTTGCCCTGCACCTGGTTGCTCGCCAGGGCATCGAACGCGCTCTGCGCGTCTCGGACCGGGAAGGTGCGTTCCAGTTGCGGGCTCAACTTGCCGGATTCGAACAGCGGCCAGACCTTCTGTCCCAGCTCGGCGATCAGCTGCGCCTTGTAGTCGGCGTCGCGCGAACGCAAGGTCGAGCCGATCAGCTGGACACGCTTGCCCAGCAGCAGGGCCAGGTCCAGTTCGGCCTTGCGACCGCCCATCAGGCCAATGACCACCCATCGACCGTCGCGGCCGAGGATTTCCAGGTCCAGCTTGGCGTAGTTCGCGCCAACAGGGTCGAGGATCACATCGAAGGGAGCGAAATCCCGAAGCGATTCGAGGCTCTCGCCGCGCAGGGCGCCGCCCTCGGCACCGAGGCCTTCGCAATAGGCGAGACGGTCGGCCGAACCGACGCTCACCCAGCACGGGCTGCCGAAGGCCTTGCACAGCTGGATGCCGGCCGAGCCGACGCCGCTGGCGCCCGCGTGCAGCAGGACTTTCTCACCGGGCTGCAGCGCACCGAGCATGAACAGGTTCAGCCACGCCGTGGCGTACACCTCCGGCAGCGCGGCGGCCTCGGCCAGGCTCAGGCCCGCAGGCACCGGCAGCGCATGACGCTCGTCCACCACCACTTCCTCGGCCATGCCGCCACCGGCCAGCAGGGCACAGACGCGGTCGCCCACCTGCCAGGTGCTGCCGGCGCCGACCTCGGTCACCACGCCGGAACATTCCAGGCCGATGATGTCGCTCGCCCCCGGCGGCGGCGGGTAGAGACCGGCCACCTGCAACAGGTCGGCGCGGTTGAGTCCCGCGGCGGCGACCTGGATGCGGATCTGTCCCTGTGCGCAAGTCGGGTTCGGGCGCTCGGCCCACTCCACTCGCCCTTCGATGCCTTGCAATGCGTTCACGCTGCCTCCATAGTGACTTCGCAGGGCCCGATCCGTAAGGTCGGGCCCTTTCTTCGCGCCGAATTCACCTGCGATTGAACCCGGCGCCGCCAATTAAGGCCTAATATGCGTCATAACTCCGCGATCAGTCGAATCAGCATGAAGCGATTTTTGCCCCGTACCGCCCTGTTGTTCATCCTCGGCGCCACCGCCTTTTCCTCGTTCGCGGCGACCACCAGCCCGAACGTCTGGGACGGCCTGCAGCCCGACCGGGATCAAGTGATCGCCAGCCTCAACATCGTTGAGCTACTCAAGCGCCATCACTACAACAAGCCGCCGCTGAACGACGAGCGCTCGGCGAAAATCTACGACAGCTACCTGAAGACACTCGACCCGGCGCGCATGTACTTCACCGCCGCCGACATCGACCAGTTCGCGCCCTGGCGCACCCAGTTCGACGACTTCCTGAAAAGCGGCGAACTGGAGCCCGGCTTCACCATCTACAAGCGTCACCTCGACCGCCTGAAGGAGCGCCTGGACTTCGCCCTGGCCACCCTGAACAAGGGCGTCGACAAGATGGACTTCAACACCGACGAATCGCTGGAAATCGACCGCGAGAAATCGCCCTGGGCGAAAGACAGCACCGCGCTCGACGACCTGTGGCGCAAGAAGGTGAAGGACGAAGTCCTGCGCCTGAAGATCGCCGGCAAGGACAACAAGGCCATCCAGGAGCAGCTGACCAAGCGCTACAAGAACCAGCTGATGCGCCTGGAGCAGACCCGCAGCGAAGACATCTTCCAGGCCTACATCAACGCCTTCGCCCAGACCTACGATCCGCACACCCAGTACCTGTCGCCGGACAGCGCGGAAAACTTCGACATCAACATGTCTCTCTCGCTGGAAGGCATCGGCGCCGTACTGCAGAGCGACAACGACTACGTCAAGGTCGTGCGCCTGGTACCGGCCGGCCCCGCCGAGAAGAGCAAGCAGATCGCCACCTCCGACAAGATCATCGGCGTCGCCCAGGGCAAGGGCGAGATGGTCGACGTGGTCGGCTGGCGTCTGGATGAAGTGGTCAAGCTGATCCGCGGCCCGAAAGGCTCGCAGGTCCGTCTGGAAGTGATCCCGTCGACCAACGCGCCGAACGACCAGACCAGCAAGATCGTCACCATCACCCGCGAGGCGGTGAAGCTGGAAGACCAGGCGGCGAAGAAGTCGGAAATCACCATCGACCACGAAGGCAAGAACTACAAGCTGGGCATCATCGACGTGCCCGCGTTCTACCTCGACTTCAAGGCCTACCGCGCTGGCGACCCGGACTACAAGTCCACCACCCGCGACGTGAAGAAGCTCATCGCCGAACTGCAGAAGGACAAGGTCGACGGTATCGTCATCGACCTGCGCAACAACGGCGGCGGCTCCCTGCAGGAAGCCACCGAGCTGACCGGCCTGTTCATCGACCAGGGCCCGACCGTGCTGGTGCGCAACAGCGACGGCCGTGTCGACGTGCTCAACGATGACGAGGGCAAGGCCTTCTACACCGGCCCGATGACCGTGCTGGTCAACCGCCTGTCCGCCTCGGCTTCGGAGATCTTCGCCGGCGCCATGCAGGACTACCACCGCGCGCTCATCGTCGGTGGCCAGACCTTCGGCAAGGGCACCGTGCAGACCATCCAGCCGCTCAACCATGGCGAGCTGAAGCTGACCCTGGCCAAGTTCTACCGCGTCTCCGGTCAGAGCACCCAGCACCAGGGCGTGATCCCGGACATCGCCTACCCGTCCATCGTCGACGACAAGGAAATCGGCGAGAGCGCCCTGCCCGACTCCATGCCGTGGGACACCATCAAGCCCGCGCTGAAGGCCCAGGCCGATCCGTTCAAGCCGTTCCTCGACCAGCTGCGCACCCGCCACGACGCGCGTACCGAGCACAACGCGGACTTCGTCTATGCCCGCGAGCGTCTCGCCCTGGCCCAGGAGCTGATGAAGGAGAAGACTGTCAGCCTCAACGAAGCCAAGCGTCGCGCCCAGCAGACCAGCATCGAGAATCGCCAGCTGGCCATGGAGAACGCCCTGCGCAAATCCAAGGGCCAGGAGCCGCTCAAGGAGCTGAAGAAGGAAGACGAGAACACCCTGCCGGAAGAGGACAAGACCAAGCCGCAGGACGACGCCTACCTCACCGAATCCGGGCACATCCTGATCGATTACCTGAATCTGGACTCCCAGGTCGCCAAACACTGATCGGATGTAATCAAACAGTCATGACGCTGTCGTGAAATGCACAGGGCCGGGAAACCGGCCCTTTTGCTTTTTACAGCCACCGAGAACCGTCATGACCGTCACCGAGCAGTTGAGCGCGCTGGACCAGATCCTCGCTCACGGCGACCTGCACTGCCTGTTCCAACCCATCCTGTCGCTTTCGGAAAGGCGCCTGGTGGGCTATGAAGCCCTCACCCGCGGCCCGTCCAATGGCCCCCTGCACTCGCCATTGCCGCTGTTCAGCATCGCCCGCAGCAGCGGCCGCCTCAGCCAGCTGGAGCTGCTCTGCCGACGCAAGGCCTGCGCACGCTTCCGCGACCTGAAGCTGGAGGGCAAGCTGTTCCTCAACGTGTCCCCGGAATCCCTGCTGGAACCGACCCACCAGCCCGGCCGCACGCTGCAGTTGCTGCAAACCTTCGGCATCTCGCCCAGCGACGTGGTGATCGAGCTGACCGAGCAGACCCCCATCGAGGACTTCAGCCTCCTCGACACCGCGCTGCACCACTACCGCGCCATGGGCTTCTCCATTGCGCTGGACGACCTGGGCGCCGGCTATTCCAGCCTGCGCCTGTGGTCCGAGCTGCGCCCCGACTACGTGAAGATCGACCGTCACTTCATCGAAGGCATCCACCTGGATGCGGTGAAGCGCGAGTTCGTCGGCTCGATCCTGAAGATGGCCCACGCCTCCCGCGCCCAGGTGATTGCCGAAGGCATCGAGATTCCGGAAGAGCTGGCGGTGCTCTCGGAGATGGGCGTGGACCTGGTACAGGGCTACCTGCTCGGCCGCCCCAACGAAACTCCGCCGCGCGATGCGCGCGCCCTGCTGCCGGAAGTGGACAACGCCGGCGCACTGCTCGCCGAGGATCAGTCCGATCTCGAACCGCTGCTGCTGGAGCAACCGGCCGTGCGCGACAGCACGCCCATCGGCGATGTGCTGGAAGCCTTCCGCGCCCAGGCCAACCTGAACTCTTTGGCCGTGCTGGACCGCGATGACCAGCCGGTGGGCATTGTCCACCGGCACGCGCTGGCCGACGCGCTGCTCAAGCCCTTCGCGCCGGAGCTGTATGCACGCAAACCGATCAGCCGGTTGATGAGCGACGACTTCCTCGCCGTGGAGCGTAGCCAGTCGCTGCAGCAGGTCAGCCGCCTGCTCACCAGTCGTGCGCGGCAGCGCATCGAGGAAGACTTCATCATCACCCTGAACGGCCGCTACCTCGGCCTGGGTCGGGTGATCGACGTGCTAAAGCTGATTACCGAGCAGAAGATCCGCCAGGCCCGGCATGCCAACCCACTGACCCTGTTGCCGGGTAACGTGCCCATCCAGCAGTGCCTGGCGCGCCTGCTGCAACAGGGCCGCGAGGCCGTGGTGTGCTACGTCGACATCGACAGCTTCAAGCCCTTCAACGATCTCTACGGCTACGCGCGCGGCGACGAAGTCCTGCTGTGCCTGGCGCAGTGCCTGGGCGAGCGGGTGGACCCGACGCGGGACTTCGTCGGCCACATCGGCGGCGACGACTTCATGCTGGTGCTGGGCACGCAGGACTGGCGCGAACGCCTCAATCACCTGCTGGAGGATTTCCAGGGACAGTGCCGGCGCTTCTATAGCCGCGAGCATCTGGACGCAGGCTGCTTCGTCGCGCACAACCGCCAGGGGCGGCGCGAGGAATATCCCTTGCTGTCACTGTCGATTGGCGTGGTGCACGTGAAGAGCGGCGCCGGGCAGCGCCTGGATGCCAGCCAGTTGGCCGGGCTGGCCTCGGAGGCCAAGCGCCACGCGAAGAACATGCCCGGCTACAGCCTGCACATCCTCACGGCCGAGTGAATCAGAGGCCCAGCTCTCGGGCGCGCGTTTCGTAGTGCTCGGCCTGGGCATCATCGGGCTCCAGCCCGGGGCCGCCGCTGCGATACAACTCGCCGAGCTTGCGCGCCGCCAGCGGGTGGCCCGCCTCGGCTGCCTGGCCCCAGTAACGCGCGGCTTCCTGCGCATCAGCGGCATGGCGGGTATCACCCTTGAGCGCTTGCACACCTACCTGGTAGGCCGCCTTGTGGTCGCCCTCTGCCGCAGCGAGACGCAGCAGACGCAACCCTTCCTCGCGAGCGCCAAAACCCTGTCCGCGGAACAGCAGCAGATGTCCGTAGAAGCTCTGCGCCCCAACATCTCCCAGAGCGGCCATGCGCGAAAACTGGCCCTGCATCCAGGCCCAGGAACGCGGCTGGCGAACCATCCACGGCCAGCCCATCAGGCGTCGCGCCAGGGCGTAACTCAACCGCGCTCGCAGGCGCCAGAACAGCTCGCGGGGTGTCGCCACGTCAGAGTTCCTCGGGGTACTCGAACTCGAAGACGCGCGCGACTTCCGCCGCATGCCAGCCGGCGGCAGCGGGGCCGTCCGGGGCGCCGGAGAAACGCCCCAGGCGCTCGACATACTCGAAGAAACCGGTACGCGGCAGGCGGCTGGCGCCCTGGCTGATCACCAGCGAGCTGCGCAGCGGACGACCACCGCGGGCATCCAGCGCAGCCAGGTGTTCCAGCGCGGCGGTCAGCACGGTCATCGCCGGGGTCGGCAGTTGCAGGCGCTCGATCAGCGCGCGGTAGGTGAGCAGATGGCGTTGGCGGCGGGCATCTTCCAGCTCGCCGAGCAGGCCTTCCCAATGCTTGCGACTGATCTGCACGCTCAAGAAGCGGACTCCCCAGTGCCCAGGGCACGACGCAGGCCATGCTGGATGGCGTCGCTGGCTTCGCGCTCGCCGTTCTCGATCTGTCCCAGGTAGGACGGGCTTATACCCACCGAACGCGCCAGCGTCTCAATGGATAAGCCTCGGGCTTCACGCAGTGTTTTCCAGTCCGGCTTCTCGTCGAGTGCCGGGGCGGCAACGGGTTTGACGACCTGGGCGACACCACGGCCGGCGGCAGCCAGCAGGGCCTGGTATTCGGCCCAGGGAACCACGGCGTACTCCGCTTCGCCGTCACGCATGATGACTTGAACGTTCATGACAACACTCCTTGCAGGCGGCCATCTTAACAGCCTGATGCGCGCCTGTGCCGGCTATACTGCGCAGCGCCTCTCGCCACCAGACATGGGGACCGACTTGCAGCGCCTCCTTCCATTCTGCCTATGCCTGGCCAGCACACTGTGTGGCGCCGAGGAACTGCGCTGGGGCTATTCGCCAAGCAACGGCATGCCCTACGCAGAAAGTATCGACCATGAATTGGCACCTGGCTTCATTCGCGATCTGGGCGAAAGCGTCGGACAGCGCCTGGGGCTCGAGGTTCGCTTCGTGGAAACGCCGGACAAGCGCGCAGAACCGGCGCTCGCCCAGGGTGCGATCCATCTGCTGTGCATCAACAATCCGCAGTGGATGAAGGCGCCGGAGAAGCTGCACTGGTCGCCGAGTCTGTTCGAGGAAGAGGATGCCCTGGCCCAGCGTGCGGACGCGCCGCCAGTGGAAAACCTCGCGCAGCTGCACGACATCCGCATCGGCACCAGCCTGGGGTATGTCTACCCCGCCCCGCTGATGCAGGCCTTCGCCGAAGGGCGGGTGAAACGCGCCGACGTGCGCGACCTTGATACCCGCCTGCACATGCTCGAAGCCCATCGCCTGGACGCACTGATCGAGATGCGCCGCCCGCTGGAATTCCTCCTCGCACAGCACCATGAACTGCCCGTGGCGATCAACAGCAGCAATGTGCAGCGCTACTCCATCTACTGCTCGTACGGCCCGGCGCTGCCGCTACCCGCCGAGCGACTGGATGCCGTGCTGCAGGCGATGGTGAATGACGGCTCGATCCAGCGCCTGCTTGGCGAACAGACGGCGCGGCTGGGTCAGAGGCGCTGAATCGCTTCAGGCGGCGGGAGTTGCTTCAGGGCTTCGCGGGTTTCCACGCCTTGCGCATCGCGCCAGACCTTGAAGGCATCGATCTCCGATTGCCAGCGACGAATCACCCAGGCCAGCACCGCAAGGTCATCGAGAAAACCGACGCCCAGCAGCCAGTCAGGCACCAGGTCCACCGGCGAGAGGAAGTACAACAGCGCCGCCACTACCGAGACCAGCGCCTGGGAGCTGATGCCACGGTAATCGCCGCGCACCCAGGCCACCAGCAACTCCTGCAGCAGCTTCAGGTCGGTCTTGGCCAGCTTCACCCGGCCACTCTTGCGCGACACCGCAAACAGCAGCGCCGGCAATCTCCCACCAGCGATGAAACGGCTGGCGAGCTTCAGGAAACGGTCAAATCCCGGAGGCTTTTTCATCGACTCACCTCGATAGGAAGATTCGTACAGGGCTGGTTAAGGTTATCCACCTTTCCTGTGGATAACTCTGTTGAAAGCCACCCCCCACATCGCCAAAACGCCCGAGCCACGAGGCCTGCAGACAGATCGGCGATTTTTTGTTCAGCCCTGTAAATGCGTTAAAAATCATGCAGTTGCGGCTAAGCGATGGGCCCGCCAATGTCAAGGGGAGGACATTGTTTCATCTGCGTCAAATATGTGCATAAGGGTAACACCGGCCCCAAGGTTACTCCCTTTCAGACCCGGCGGTCAGCGCAGCGTTCCAGAGCGCTTCCAGCACAAATGAAAACGCCCCGAGGGTAACGGGGCGTTTTCTCTGGTACGAAGGTACTCAGTTACTGCTTGGGCGCTTCCGCGGCCGGGGCAGGAGCTTCGGCTTCAGGCTGGTTCGGGTCCTTGATGGCCAGCAGTTCCAGGTCGAACACCAGGACCGAGTTGGCCGGGATGGTCGGGCTCGGGCTCTGGGCGCCGTAGGCCAGCTCGCTCGGGATGAAGAGCTTGATCTTCTCGCCGACGTGCATCAGTTGCAGGGCTTCGACCCAACCCGGAATCACGCCGCCAACCGGCAGGTCGATCGGGCTGCCACGCTGGATGGAACTGTCGAAGACCGTACCATCGACCAGCTTGCCTTCGTAGTGAACGGTGACGACGTCGGTGGCCTTGGGCTGCGCGCCGTCGGCTTTCTTCACGACTTCGTACTGCAGGCCGGACTTGGTGGTGACCACGCCCTCACGCTTGCCGTTTTCCTCGAGGAATTTCTTGCCGGCTTCCAGGGCCTCGGAATTCTTCTTGGCGACCTGCTCTTCAGCGCGCTTCTGCAGGGCGGTGAAGGCTTCGGTCAGCTCTTCGTCGGTCAGCTTCTGCTTCTGCTTGCCAACGGCGTCTTCGATACCCAGGGCGACGGCTTTCGAATCCAGGTCATTCATGCCTTCCTGGGCGAGGCTCTTGCCCATGTTCAGGCCGATGCCGTAGGAGGCTTTCTGCGCAGGAGTCTTGAGTTCCACTTCGGCGGCCTGTTTGTCGCAGCCCGCGAGAACCAGGCCGACCAGCGCGATCGCTGCCGCCAACCGATGTTGTTTCATGCTGAATCCTTGTCTTTGCGCCGTCATGGCTGAAGTAATGAAGCCGCGAGCTTATCAGGCGCTCGTGGCCAGTGGCTATGGGCAATAGGAACCACTACCGGGGGAGAAGTTCCCACAGCAAACTTATAAGAAAATTAACAGGATAAGTCAGACGGCCAGCACGGAATCACTGTGATCGAAACGGGCAACTTTCGACAGGAAGCTTCGCAGGAAAGCCAATTGCAGATAAAAAAGGCAGGCAAAGAAAAAGCCCTCAGGTATTGCTACCTGAGGGCTTTTCGAATTGTGGCGCAGCGGACGGGACTCGAACCCGCGACCCCCGGCGTGACAGGCCGGTATTCTAACCGACTGAACTACCGCTGCGTCGGACCTCGAGTGGTGGGTGATGACGGGATCGAACCGCCGACCCTCTGCTTGTAAGGCAGATGCTCTCCCGGCTGAGCTAATCACCCTTCGTCTCGAAGTGGGGCGCATTCTACGGAGGACATTGATACCTGGCAAGCCCCCCGATGAAAAAAATTTTCAGATGTTCCAAAGGCTTAGATGAAGAGTGCGAATGACGAAACGGGGTTGGCCTGAACCGCGCCGAACGGAATAATGCACCCTTTGTGTCCAGGAGTTAGCCCCTCATGTGGTTCCGCAACCTGCTCGTATACCGCCTCACCCAGGATCTGCAGATCGACGCCGATGCCCTGGAGAAAGCCCTGGCCAGCAAGCCGGCGCGCTCCTGCGCCAGCCAGGAACTGACCACCTACGGTTTCTCCGCGCCTTTCGGCAAGGGCCCGGACGCCCCGCTGGTGCATGCCAGCGAGGGCTTCTTCCTGGTCAGCGCGCGCAAGGAAGAGCGCATCCTCCCCGGCAGCGTCGTGCGTGACGCGCTCAAGGAGAAGGTCGACGAGATCGAAGCTGCGCAAATGCGCAAGGTCTACAAGAAGGAACGCGACCAGCTCAAGGACGAGATCGTCCAGACCCTCCTGCCGCGCGCCTTCATCCGCCGTTCGGTGACCTTCGCCGCCATCGCCCCGAGCCTCGGCCTGATCCTGGTCGACACCTCCAGCGCGAAGAAGGCCGAAGACCTGCTGTCGACCCTGCGCGAAGCCCTGGGCTCGCTGCCGGTTCGCCCGCTGACCGTGAAGACCGCGCCGACCGCCACCCTGACCGACTGGGTGAAGACCCAGGAAGCCGCCGGCGACTTCTTCGTCCTCGATGAGTGCGAGCTGCGTGATACCCACGAAGACGGCGGTGTGGTGCGCTGCAAGCGCCAGGACCTGACCAGCGAGGAAATCCAGCTGCACCTGACCTCCGGCAAGCTGGTCACCCAGCTGTCCCTGGCCTGGTCGGACAAGCTGTCCTTCGTCCTCGACGACAAGGTCGCGATCAAGCGCCTGCGCTTCGAAGACATGCTGCAGGAGAAGGCTGAACAGGACGGTGGCGAAGATGCCCTCGGCCAGCTCGACGCCAGCTTCACCCTGATGATGCTGACCTTCGCCGAGTTCATCCCGGCGCTGATCGAAGCACTCGGTGGCGAGGCGATGCCCGAAGGCATCTGATGCCCCGGCAGGCGCCGCGTCCGCGCGGCGCCTGACAACACAACAAGGCCCACATAAAAAGAAGGACGGCCCATGCGTGCTCTCATCCTGCTCAGCCGCTTCATGGGCAACACCTTCGCCCTCTGGGTGCTGCTCTTCGCCATCCTGGCGTTCTTCGTTCCCTCCCTGTTCACCCCGCTCACCGTCGCCATCGTGCCCATGCTCGGCGTGGTGATGTTCGGCATGGGCCTGACGCTCAAGGTCGAGGACTTCGCCGAAGTCGCCCGACATCCCTGGCGCGTCACCCTCGGGGTGATTGCCCATTTCGTCATCATGCCCGGCATGGCCTGGCTGCTCTGCCAGTTGATGCACCTGCCGCCGGAAATCGCCGTCGGCGTCATCCTGGTCGGCTGCTGCCCCAGCGGCACCGCGTCCAACGTGATGACCTGGCTGTCACGCGGTGACCTGGCGCTGTCGGTGGCCATCGCGGGCGTGACCACCCTCCTCGCCCCGCTGCTCACCCCGGCACTGATCTGGCTGCTGGCCTCGGCGTGGCTGCCGGTCTCCTTCGGCGCACTGTTCTGGTCGATCCTGCAGGTCGTCGTGGTGCCCATCGTCCTAGGCCTCGCTGCCCAGCGCCTGCTCGGCGCGCGGGTGCGTCACGTGGTGGACGTGCTACCGCTGATTTCGGTGATATCCATCGTGATCATCGTCGCCGCCGTGGTCGCCGCCAGCCAGGCGAGGATCGCCGAATCCGGCCTGCTGATCATGGCCGTGGTGATCCTGCACAATGGCTTCGGCTTCCTGCTCGGCTACTTCACCGCCAAGGTCTTCGGCCTGCCGCTGGCGCAGCGCAAGTCTCTGGCGCTGGAAGTCGGCATGCAGAACTCCGGCCTTGGCGCGGCCCTGGCCAGCGCACACTTCTCGCCGCTGGCGGCAGTGCCCAGCGCACTGTTCAGCGTCTGGCACAACATCTCCGGCGCGACGCTTTCCACCTGGTTCCGCCGCATGACCGACGAGCCATCGGTCCGGGAAAAAGCCCCGCAATAGGGCAGAAAACCGGCGCCGGCTTGCCCGGCGCACCGGTTTTGTGCAAAATACTGCACATTGTGAGGACGACCTCACCACCTTCCGGTGCTCCAGCGGGGACGGCCCTCCATACCATCCACCGTCTGGAGAGCTCCATGTCCTGGATCATTCTGTTCGTCGCCGGCCTGTTCGAAGTCGCCTGGGCCGTCGGATTGAAATACACCGAAGGTTTCACCCGTCCGATACCGACCGCTCTGACCGTGCTGGCGATCATCACCAGCATGGGGCTGCTTGGCCTGGCCATGAGAAATCTGCCGCTGGGCACCGCCTACGCCATCTGGACCGGCGTCGGCGCGGTGGGCACCGTCATCGTCGGCATCGTGCTGTTCGGCGAGTCCATGGCGCCGGTACGCCTGCTCAGCGTTGCGCTGATCCTGTGCGGACTGGTCGGCCTGAAATTGAGCCACTGACGCTGTATCGGTTCTCGATACCGGCGGGCTGTCGCTTTCCCGAAAATTTGTCGGTATGCTGCGGGCCACTGTGTTTGCTTGGGTCACTGTGGCTCGTGACCAGGCGGGGCCACGCCCCGCCAACCGGCTTCGACTGCACCTTGCAACTCAGGACGAGCGCGGACTTTTCCGCAAAACAATATTCAATTGTTCAAGGTGTATTTCCATGTCGAATCGTCAGACCGGCACCGTCAAGTGGTTCAATGACGCCAAGGGCTTCGGCTTCATCACTCCGGAAAGCGGCAACGATGTCTTCGTGCACTTCCGCTCCATCCAGGGCACCGGCTTCAAATCGCTGCAGGAAGGCCAGAAGGTCTCCTTCGTTGTGGTTGAAGGCCAGAAGGGCCTGCAGGCTGACGAAGTTCAGGTTATCTGAACCGCGACACGCCCATGAAAAAGCCCCGGCATTGCCGGGGCTTTTTCTTTGCGGCGAGAACGATCAGCGCGCCGCACCCCGCAGCACGGCGACCTGCTCCTGCAGCGCCAGCCGCTGGGCATCCTCCGGTGCCACCGGCTGGCCGGCCACCAGGCAGACCCGCGACCACAGGCGACGGAAGAAGCCCTTCTGCGGATCGCGGCTGAAGAAGCTGCCCCACAGCCCCTGCAGCGCCATCGGAATCACCGGCACCGGGGTCTCTTCGATGATGCGCTCCACGCCACCGCGGAACTCGTTCATCTCGCCGTCCAGGGTCAGCATGCCCTCGGGGAAGATGCACACCAACTCCCCTTCCCGCAGGTACTCGGCGACCTTGGCGAAAGCCTTCTCGTAAGTCTCGGCGTCTTCGTTACGCCCGGCGATGGGCACCGCGCCCGCGGTGCGGAAGATGAAGTTGAGCACCGGGATGCGGAAGATCTTGTAGTACATGACGAAGCGCACCGGGCGACGCACGGAACCGGCGATCAGCAGCGCATCGACGAAGGACACGTGGTTGCACACCAGCACGGCCGGGCCTTCATCGGGGATGGCTTCGAGGTTGCGGTGGTCGACCCGGTACATCGAGTGGGTCAGCAGCCAGACCAGGAAGCGCATGGTGAACTCGGGAACGATCTTGAAGATGTACACGTTCACCGCGACGTTCATCAGCGAGAGCACGAGGAACAGTTCGGGGATCGACAGCTTCGCCACCGACAGCAGCAGGATCGAGACGATCGCCGCGACCACCATGAACAGCGCGTTGAGGATGTTGTTGGCGGCGATCACCCGTGCGCGCTTGTCCTCCTCGGTGCGTGCCTGGATCAGCGCGTACAGCGGCACGATGTAGAAGCCGCCGAAGATGCCGATGCCGAGGATATCCGCCAGCACCGCCCAGGACTGCGAATGCTCCAGCACCGCCAGCCAGTTGTAGGGCTGCTCGCCCTGCGGGAAGCCGCCCGAATGCCACCACAGCAGGATGCCGAAAAGGCTCAGGCCGATGGAGCCGAAGGGCACCAGGCCGATCTCCACCTTTTTGCCGGAGAGCTTTTCGCACAGCATCGAGCCCAGCGCGATACCGACCGAGAACACGGTGAGGATCAGCGTCACCACGCTCTCGTCGCCGTGCAGCAACTCCTTGGCATAGGTCGGGATCTGCGTCAGGTAGACCGCGCCGAGGAACCAGAACCAGGAGTTGCCCACCAGCGAGCGCGACACCGCCGGGCGCTGGCGCAGGCCGAGCAGGAGGATGCTCCAGGACTGGCGGAAGATGTTCCAGTCGACCTTCAGGTCCGGCAGTGCGGCGGCCGCCCGGGGGATATTGCGGCTGGCAAGGAAACCGCAGACGGCGACCAGCACCACCGCTGTGCCGACGCCGGCGGCGTAGTCCTGCCGCGACATCAGCACGCCGGCGCCAATGGTGCCGCAGAGGATGGCGAGGAAGGTCCCCATTTCCACCAGGGCGTTGCCGCCGACCAGTTCGTCCTCGCGCAGGTGCTGCGGCAGGATCGAGTACTTCACCGGGCCGAACAGCGCCGAGTGGGTGCCCATGGCGAACAGCGCGAGGAACAGCAGCGGCAAGCTGCCGAACACGAAGCCCGCGGCGCCCACTGCCATGATCACGATCTCGGCCAGCTTCAGCGCGCGCATCAGCGCATCCTTGTTGAACTTCTCGCCGAACTGTCCGCCCAGGGCGGAGAACAGGAAGAACGGCAGGATGAACAACAACGCGCAGAGGTTGACCAGCAGGTTGCGGTCACCGCCGACGGTGAGGTGGTAGAGGATCGCCAGGATCAGCGACTGCTTGAAGATGTTGTCGTTGAACGCACCCAGCAGCTGGGTGATGAAGAAGGGCAGGAATCGCTTGGTGCCCAGCAGGGCGAATTGCGAGTGTTGAGACATCGTCCTTGTATACCTGCGTAGCGGCCTTGAGCCGGAATGACAGCACGGATATGACGGCAACAGCGTGAAGAAAAGCCACATTTCCCGCACAAATCCATTCGAACCGTGCAAACCGGGCAAGAAAAAACCCGTCGCGAAGGACGGGCTTTTCAATTACCGGGATGACCTCAGAAGCCGACGCTGCCCTGCACGTAGAAGGTGCGCGGCTCGCCGAGGTAGATACCGGCGTTGTTGTCGCTGGAGCGGGTGTAGTTCATCTGGTCGAAGAGGTTCTTCACCCCGGCGGCAAGCTTCAGGTTCGACGCCTGAGGACCGAAGTCGTAGCCCACGCGGGCATTCCACAGCACATAGCCGGGGATGTCGCCGTACTGGCCATCGGCGGTCGGCTCGGTGATGTAGTTGCCGGTGAAGCTACCGTTGGCGTTGGTGGTCGGGCCAGGCGCGCGCTGCTTCGACTGGGCGAAGCCGTCGAAGTTGTAGGTCCAGCGGTCATGCTCGTAGCGCAGGCCGATGGTCGCCACCTGGCGCGAATAGAGCGGCAGGTCGCGGCCCTTGAAGCCGGGGATCTCGCCTTCGTAGGTCGCGCGGGTGTAGGTCAGGGTGCCGTAGGCGGTCAGGCCGGCGAGTACCGGGTCGAGCGCAGCCATATCGTAGTGCGCAGAGGTCTCGATACCCTGGTGCTTGGTGGCGCCCAGGTTGGTCCAGCCCACGTCGTTGCTGATGTACTGCAGTTCGTCGTCGAAGTCGATGTAGAACAGTGTGACTTCGCCACCCCAGGTGCCGTTGTCGTAGCGGGTGCCCACTTCGTAGGTCTTCGCCTTCTCCGGCTGCAGGCCGCTGGCAGTGTCGTTGCCGCTGCCACCCTGGCCGAGCTGGAAGTACTGCAGGCTGCCGAAGGAGGTCTCGTAGTTGGCGAACAGCTTCCACTCGTCCGACAGGTGATACATCACCGCCAGCGCCGGCAGCGGCTCGTTGTAGTCCTTGCTGCGGTTCTTTTCCTGGACCGGCTTGCCCTTGTTGTCGATCACCGGGCGCTCGTGCCAGTCGGTGGAGATGCGCTCGAAGCGAATGCCCGGGGTGACGGTCCAGTTGCCCACGTCGATCTTGTCGTCGAGGTAGATGGCGTTCGCCTCGGTGCCGCCGGTGCGGTCCTGGTAGGTGTGGCCGTCACCGCCGGGAGTCGGCAACGTGGTCGGGATGTTGTTGATCAGCGCGACCTGGCTGGCGCGCTCGTGCATCGCCTCCTTCAGGTAGCGGTAGCCAATGCTCGCTTCCTGGGTGGTCGGACCGACCATGAAGATCCTCGACACGCGCGGCTCGATACCGAAGGTGTGGTAGTCGCGCGGGTACGACGCCAGGGTCTTGAGGTCGCGGTTGGCGATGGTGCTGCCGCGGAAGCTGTCGCTGTAATAGGTCAGCACTTCCACTTGCGTGAGGTCGTCGATCTGCCGCTTGTACTTGAGCGAGACGTCCTTGCGGCGGCCGGTGAAGTTGTCGTAGTCGCGCACCGACTGGTACGGGTCCTTGTCGAACTGCGCCTGGGTCAGGCCGCCGGGCATGTCGGCGCTGCCATCGTAGTAGTGGAAGTTGGCGGAGAACTCGTCAGCGTCTGTGGGGGCCCAGTGGGTCTTGAACATCACGTCGTCGATATCGGTGGCGTCATTGCTGTCGCGGTAGCCCGCGCCTTTCACGCCCGAGTACAGCAGTGCAGCGCCCATGCCGTTGTCGGCGGTGCCGCCGAGGAAGGCGTTGTAGAGCTTCTTCCAGCCGCCGTGGGAAGCGGTTTCCACGGTGCTGCCGACGTCGCCGGAGAATTCCTTGGGAATCGCGCGGGTGACGAAGTTGATCACCCCGCCGACGTTCTGCGGTCCGTAGCGCACGGAGCCGGCGCCACGCACGACGTCGACGCTGTCGAGGTTGCCCACCGACAGCGGGAACATCGACAACTGCGGCTGGCCGTAGGGCGCCACGGCGGCCGGGACGCCATCGATGAGCACGGTGGAGCGCGGCGACAGTCGCGAGGTCAGACCGCGCACGCCGACGTTGAGGGAGACATCACTGCCGCCGGTGCCATTGTTGTCCTGCACCTGCACGCCGGGAATGCCGCGCAGCACATCGCGCACGTTCTGTGCGCCTTCTTCGATCATCTGCTCGCGACGCACCACGGTGCGCGCGCCGGGGTGGTTCTGTACCACCTGCTGGTCGGCCTCGCCGAGCCAGTCACCGACCACGGTAACGGTCTCCAGCTCCTTGGTCTCTTCCTCGGCCTGCGCTGGCAGCAGCGGCGTGGCCAGGGCTACGGCGATCGCCAGGCGCGACCACGAACGAACGTGCGACATGCTTCCCCCTCCCCGGGTACTTCGTGAAGGGGCGGGAAATTAGAACTGATTGTAAATTTTGTAAATGCAAATGTATCGCAAATGACAAAATATTCCGGTTGACTCAGATTCTCTTTTCGGCATCTCGAACGACTGTTCATCAGCCACGGCAATAGGCCAGCAGCCCTTCGGTGACGGGCTCTGGCCAATAACGACGCCGGAAAAATCAGACGGGGCGGAAAGATCGCGCACAGGCCTGGCGGTATTCGCCGGGGCCGACGCCATAGGCCTGCTTGAACTGCCGGCTGAGGTGACTCTGGTCGGCGAAACCGAGCTGCATCGCCACATTCACCGGCATGCAGCCCTGCTTGAGCAGCGCCCTTGCCTGCTCCAGCCGGCGCTGCTTGAGCCAGGCATGTGGCGGCAGGCCGGTGGCCTTGCGGAACACGCGGGCGAAATGGAAAGGCGACAGCCCGACGGCAGCGGCCAGCTCTTCCAGCGACGGCGGCTCCATCAACCGCGAACCGAGCAGCTCGCGGGCGCGGGCCACAGCCACGGGCTCATTGCCCGCCGGCGGTGCCTCGGGAATCCGTGCGTGACGCTGGAACAGCAGCAGGAGCGCCTCGCGCCAGCAGGTCTGGCGCTGCAGCACGGTAGCGTCGGAATCCACCAGGCGGTGGGCGGCGAACAGCGCCTGCACCAGCTCCGGGTCGAACACCACGCTGGCATCGAACGACGGCGTACCGCCTCCGCCCAGCTCCAGCTCCTCCAGCACGCCGGACACCTGCGCCAGCTCCGGGTAGAAGCCGCGGTAGCGCCAGCCGGCCTCGTCGGCCTTGGAACCGGTGTGCACCTCGTCGGGGTTGATCAACACCACGCTGCCGGCCGGGGCGAAGTGCTCGGCGCCGCGATGGTGAAAGCGCTGTGCGCCCTGCTCGATCATGACGAAGGCGAAGCCTTCATGGACGTGGGGCGAGAACACCTGCTCGATATAGCGCGCGTGCAGCAGCTCGACGCCACCCAGCTCCTGGGCGCGCCAGAAGCGGGTGCGTTCGCCACTCGCGTCGTGTTCTGCCATGGTCCTGCCTCGATGTCGCACCGCCGCTCCTGCGAGCGGGCGGGTCGGTCACCTTACACCGCCCCTTCAGCCGTTGAAACCAGCTTCCAGCGCCGCCTTCACCTGCGGCCATTCCTGGTCGGTGATGCTGTAGAGGATGGTGTCGTCCAGCCGCCCGCCGGCCAGGCGCCGGTGGTTGCGCAGCACTCCCTCGCGCACCGCGCCGAGCTTCTCGATGGCACGCTGGGAGCGCTCGTTGCTGGCGGCGGTCTTGAACTGCACGCGGACCATCTTCCAGCTATCGAAGGCGTGGCGCAGCATCAGGTACTTCATGGTGGCGTTGAGGCCGCTGCCGTGCTGGGCCTGGTCCAGCCAGGTGGCGCCGATCTCGCAGGCCGGCAGCGCCGGGAGGAAGTCCATGAAGCGCGTGGTGCCGACGATCTGGTTGCCCAGCCGCACCACCAGCGGCAGCGCACGGCCCTCGCGCTGGTCGGCCAGGCCCTGGCGGTACCAGTCCGGGCGCCCCGGCGCGCTCATGAACTGCAGGACGTCGCGGTTCTGCTCCGCCAGCGTCACCAGGTCCGGCACGTCGGCCTCCACCATCGGCTCCAGGCGCAGGGCCCCGCGCTGCAAGGTGATGGGTAACGGTCTGAACATGGCGCCCTCCTCGAAACACGACGCGAAATCTTCGCTCACATCAGAGCGTAGCGGCCGGCTGAAGTGCCGCGCGCCGGATGGCGCTCGACGGACGGACCGCGAAAAGGCCGGCAAGCTACCAGCCCGGCGCTCCGCTCTCAAGTGTGAGGCGTGACACAGCGCCACTGAGACATTGGTAGCAGGTGTCTGACAGTTCCGGACTTTGATGCGAAACTGCTTCGATGCCACAGTGCTCCTGCGGGGGAGCCAGTTCACTTCCGGAGTCAGCATGTCGTTGTCCAGTGGGTTGATCGCAACGGTCGCCCTGCTCTACATGGCGGTCCTGTTCGCCATCGCGTTCTATGGCGACCGCCGTCGCGCCCCTCTTTCGCCGCGTGTCCGCGCCTGGGTCTACAGCCTGTCCCTGGCGGTCTACTGCACCAGCTGGACCTTCTTCGGCGCCGTCGGCCAGGCCGCCGACCAGTTGTGGTCCTTCCTGCCGATCTATGTCGGCCCCGTGCTGCTGATGCTCTTCGCACCCTGGGTGCTGCAGAAGATGATCATGATCAGCAAGCAGGAGAACATCACCTCCATCGCCGACTTCATCGCCGCGCGCTACGGCAAGTCGCAGGCGCTGGCGGTGGTGGTGGCGCTGATCTGCGTGGTCTGCGTGCTGCCCTACATCGCCCTGCAGCTCAAGGGCATCGTCCTCGGCGTCAACCTGCTGATCGGCGCCGGCCCCGACTCCACCGGCATCCGCGCCCAGGACACGGCGCTGATCGTGTCGCTGATCCTCGCGCTGTTCACCATCGTCTTCGGTACCCGCAACCTGGACGTCACCGAGCACCACCGCGGCATGGTGCTGGCGATCGCCTTCGAGTCGCTGGTCAAGCTCACCGCCTTCATCGCCGTCGGCATCTTCGTCACCTACGGCCTCTACGACGGCTTCGGCGACCTGGTCGACCAGGCCCGCGTCGCCCCGCAGCTCACCGAATACTGGAAAGAGACCGTGCACTGGCCGGCGATGCTGCTGCAGACCGGCGTGGCGATGACAGCCATCATGTGCCTGCCGCGCCAGTTCCACGTGCTGGTGGTGGAGAACATCGAGCCGCGCGACCTCAACCTGGCGCGCTGGGTGTTCCCGATCTACCTGGTGCTGGCCGCGCTGTTCGTGGTGCCCATCGCCCTTGCCGGGCAGATGCACCTGCCCGCCGGCGTGATGCCCGACTCCTTCGTGATCAGCTTGCCGCTGGCCGAGGCGCATCCGGCGCTGGCCCTGCTGGCCTTCATCGGCGGCGCTTCGGCGGCCACCGGCATGGTGATCGTGGCCAGCGTGGCGCTGTCCACCATGGTCTCCAACGACATGCTGCTGCCCTGGCTGTTGCGCCGCAAAGGCGAAGCCGAGCAGCCGTTCGAGGTGTTCCGCCACTGGCTGCTGACCGTGCGCCGGGTGAGCATCGCGCTGATCCTCCTGCTGGCCTACGTCAGCTACCGCCTGCTGGGCTCCACCGCGAGCCTGGCCACCATCGGCCAGATCGCCTTCGCCGCCATCGCCCAGCTCGGCCCGGCGATGATCGGCGCGCTGTACTGGAAGCAGGCCAACCGCCGCGGCGTGTTCGCCGGCCTGGCCGCCGGCTCGCTGCTGTGGGCCTATACGCTGGTGCTGCCGGTAGTCGCCAAGGGCCTGGGCTGGCCGCTGCAGACATTCCCGGGCCTGGCATGGCTCGCCGGCCGCCCGTTCGGCCTGTCCATCGAGCCGCTGACCCTGGGCGTGCTGCTCTCGCTGATCGGCAACTTCGCGCTGTTCGGGCTGGTCTCGGTGTTCTCCCGCACCCGCGTCTCCGAGCACTGGCAGGCCAGCCGCTTCATCGGCCAGGAAATCTCCCAGAAACTCAGCTCGCGCTCGATGCTCGCGGTACAGCTGGAAGACCTGCTGATGCTCGCCGCCCGCTTCGTCGGCGAGGAACGCGCGCGACAGAGCTTCATCCGCTTCGCCTACCGTCAGGGCAAGGGCTTCACTCCCAGCCAGAACGCCAACGACGAGTGGATCGCCCACACCGAGCGCCTGCTCGCCGGCGTACTCGGCGCCTCCTCCGCGCGCGCCGTGGTGAAGGCCGCCATCGAAGGCCGCGAGATGCAGGTGGAGGACGTGGTGAAGATTGCCGACGAAGCCTCCGAGGTGCTGCAGTTCAACCGCGCACTGCTGCAGGGCGCCATCGAGAACATCACCCAGGGCATCAGCGTGGTCGATCAGTCGCTGCGCCTGGTGGCCTGGAACCACCGCTACATCGAACTGTTCGAGTACCCGGACGGGCTGATCTACGTCGGCCGCCCGATCGCCGACATCATCCGCTACAACGCCGAGCGCAATCTCTGCGGGCCGGGTGATCCGGACCTGCACGTCGCGAAGCGCCTGTACTGGATGCGCCAGGGCACGCCGCACACCTCCGAGCGGCTGTTCCCCAACGGCCGGGTGATCGAGCTGATCGGCAACCCCATGCCCGGCGGCGGCTTCGTCATGAGCTTCACCGACATCACCAACTACCGCGACGCCGAGCAGGGCCTGAAGGACGCCAACGAAGGCCTGGAGCAGCGCGTGCAGGAGCGCACCTTCGAGCTGTCGCAACTCAACCAGGCACTCACCGAGGCCAAGGGCACCGCCGAGGCGGCGAACCAGTCGAAGTCGCGCTTCCTCGCCGCCGTCAGCCACGACCTGATGCAGCCGCTGAACGCGGCGCGGCTGTTCTCCGCCGCCCTCGCCCACCAGGAAAAACTGCCCGAGGAGGCCACTGAACTGGTGCGCCACCTGGACTCGTCGCTGCGCTCGGCGGAGGACCTGATCACCGACCTGCTGGATATCTCGCGCCTTGAGGGCGGCCGTGTCAGCGCCGACGTCGCGGGCTTCCCGCTGAGCAACCTGTACGACACCCTGGGCGTGGAGTTCCGCGTGCTGGCCCAGGAGCACGGCATCGACTTCCATGTGCGCGGCAGCAAGCTGCGCGTGGAAAGCGATATCAAACTGCTGCGCCGCGTGCTGCAGAACTTCCTCACCAACGCCTTCCGTTACGCCAAGGGCCACGTGCTGCTCGGCGTGCGCCGCGAGGCCGGGCACCTGCGCCTGGAAGTCTGGGACCACGGCCCGGGCATCCCACCGGACAAGCTGCAGGTGATCTTCGAGGAGTTCAAACGCCTGGACAGCCACCAGACCCGCGCCGAAAAGGGCCTGGGCCTGGGCCTGGCGATCGCCGATCGACTGTGCAAGGTGCTCGGCCACCGTCTGGAAGTACGCTCCTGGCCGGGCAAGGGCAGCGTGTTCAGCGTCAGCGTGCCGCTGGCGCGCCAGCCGGCTCCGGCGCCGCCCAACGGCCACAAGGTGGAAACCCCGGAACAGCTCAACGGCGCGCAGGTGCTTTGCGTCGACAACGAAGACAGCATCCTCACCGGCATGAACAGCCTGCTGACCCGCTGGGGCTGCCGCGTGCTCACCGCACGTAGCCGCGAGGAATGCCAGGCGCTGCTGGAAGGCGATGCGCGTCCGCAACTGGCGCTGATCGACTACCACCTGGACGACGGCGAACTGGGCACCGATCTCATGGCCTGGCTGCGCACCCGTCTGGGCGAGCCCGTGCCCGGCGTGGTGATCAGCGCGGACGCCCGTCCCGAACTGGTGGCGCAGATCCACGCAGCCGGTCTGGACTTCCTGCCCAAGCCGGTGAAACCGGCGGCGCTAAGGGCGTTGTTGAGTCGGCATTTGAGTTTGCGGTGATGGTCCTCAGCGCGGGCTTGGCACCCTCTCCTCCGCCCTCTCCCTTCAGGGAGAGGGGATTCCCGGCCAGCTCCGCACTCAACTCAAACCACCCTCCCCCGCCACTGCAGCAACACCACCCCGGCAATGATCAACCCGACGGCCAGCAAGCCCTCGACTGACAGCCGCCGCACCGGGAAACCGGCCCAGCCGAACTGGTCGCACAACGCCGACATCAGCATCTGCCCCGCCACCACGCAGGCCAGGAAAGTCGCCGCCCCCAGCTGCGGCGCCAGCATTACCGCAACCGTCAGGTAAGCCGCGCCGAACAGCCCACCCAGCCAGCCCCACCACGGCGTGGTAGCGATGCCAGCTGCCGGCGGCAACGGCACACGGAAGGCCAGCAGGGCGATGATCACCGCCGCCAGACTCACGCCCAGGGACGTCAGGCTGGCACTCAGTGGATGCCCCAGCTGGCGACCGAGCAGGGAATTGCTGCCGGCCTGCAGGGCGACCAGCGCGCCCACACCAATGGCAGGCAGCAGAAGAAGCAATTTCGACATCGACTTTCCTCCGTTTCTTGTCGATGCCTTCAGCTTCTGCTATCCATCCCGCGCATGGAAATGAATGATCGGTACAGCACAGATGCACTCGATTCATGATTTGCGCCGCATCGACCTCAACCTGCTGGTGATCCTCGATGCGCTGCTGGACGAGCGCCACGTCTCCCGCGCGGCCAAGCGGCTGGCGATGACACAGCCGGCGGTGAGCCATGCGCTCAACCGCCTGCGCGACCTGCTCGACGACCCGTTGCTGGTGCGCGCCGGCAACCAGATGCAACTGACCCGCCGCGCCTTCGAACTGGCCGAGCCGCTGCGGGAAATCCTCGGCGGTGTGCGCCGGCTGGTGCTGGGCGACGATTTCGACCCGGCCAGCGCCGAGATGGAGTTGCGCCTGGGCATGTCCGACTACGGCGCCTGGGTAGTGCTACCGGCCCTGCTGCCGCTCCTGCGCCGCGAGGCGCCGGGCATTCACCTGGACGTAAGGCAGGCCTCGCGGGTGGGCATGGCCGAGCAGGTGGCGAGCGGCGAGCTGGATGTCGCGCTCGGGGTCTTCCCGATGCTGCCCGAAGGACTGCGGATGCAGCAGTTGTTCGAGGAACGCTTCGTCTGCCTGTGCTCGAGGGAAACCCTGGGCGAAAGACAGCGCCTGGACCTGGACGACTATCTCGCCGCCCCGCACCTGCGGGTCGCCCTGCAGCAGAGCCCGGCGGAAGAGATCGACAGTCACCTGGAAAAACTCGGCCGGCGCCGTCAGGTGGCCGCCACCGTACCGCACTTCAGCGTCGCGCCCAGCCTGTTGGCGGGCACCGACCTGGTGCTGACCATCGCCGCGCGGATGCTCCCGGATGATCTCGAAAGCCAAGGCCTGGCGAGCTTCGAGCCGCCGCTGAAACTGGCACCGTTCGACTTCGTGCAGATCTGGTCGGAAACCAGCGAGGATGAGCCCGCGCGGCGCTGGCTACGTGGAAAACTGGCCGAGGTGGCCGGCCGGTCCTGAGCCGTTACTCCGGAGTTTCCAGCCGCCGGAGGATTTCCCCGACGCGCTCGCCGAGCATCTCGTTGGCCGAACGCTTCAGGCCGCGCGCCAGCTCCACCAGCACCACCTGTTCGGCCACCGGCCGCAGGCGCTGGAAGACTTCGGCGAGACGCTCGAGGTCCGCTGCGCCGGGCAGCAGGTCGGCGCCTGGCTTGTCCACCAGATGGGTCACCACCAGCCGCACGATGCCGGCGGCCAGGTGTTCGGTGTCGGTGCGCAATACCGCCAGATGATCCAGCAGTGCCGCCAACGGAATACCGGCGCGGTACAGCTCGACGCCAGCGTTGAACAGGCGCGGGCTGGGAATGCTGATGCGCTCGCCATCGAAGGCCAGCAAACCCTGCGCCAGCGCCTGGTCGATCACTGCATCATCGAGCTCATCGCCGAAGAGTGCCTGCAGGTCGCTGAACTCGATGCTGCCGGGGGACTCCAGGTTCCACGGGCCGACGATGGCTTCGTCGAGGCCGAGCACGTGGTCCAGGTCGTGGCCATGCTCCCAGCTCTGCAGCAGCTCCTTGATATTGGCGATGTTGTAGCCGCGCTCCAGCAGGCGGTTGATCAGCCGCAGCCGGCGCAGGTGGCTGGCGAAATACACCCCGGCGCGGCCGCGGCGCTCGGGCGGCGGCAGCAGGCCGCGATCCTGATACGCGCGCAGGTTGCGCACCGTGGTGCCGCCCTCGCGGGCCAGTTCATCCACCGTGTACTCGCGCTCGTCCTCCACCGCGGAGGGCGCGTCGTCCGGGCGTTGCAGCAGGCGCTGGAGAAGATTCAGGGGTGTGCTCATGGCGCGGATGATAGTCACCGTTGCGCCCTCAGAACAATCGAAAGCACTAGTCCCAAAGTGATCCGCCGCACAGCCCTGCAGCCCAACCAAAGGCGGGACCTGCACCCGCCGCAAATCCCCCGCCGCTCCACAACCCGCGCCGCCAGCGGCTCCGCGCCCCGGTAACACTCAAGGCCCGGCACGCACGGCATGGCGCAACGCCCGCCAATGGGTCAGCATCGATCGTGACATTGCTCAATGTCACGATAACAACAACCAGCCTGGAGAAAGTCATGTCCCAAGGCGCCTGGGGGCCCACCCCCGAAGACCTGCGGCACTTCCGCGAGACTCAGCAACTGGCCTACCGCTGCTGCGAAACCATTGCCGGCGAACTGCGTCCGGGCATCAGCGAGCGCGAGACCGCAGCCCTGATGAAGACCTGGCTGCTCGATCACGGCGTGCGCGACTGGTTCCACCAGCCCTTCGCCTGGTTCGGCCCGCGCACCTCGTTCAAGGGCTTCGACGGCCTGCGCCACCTGGGCGGCTTCAACCTGGCCTTCTACCCCGGCAAGCAGCGTCTTGAAGAAGGCATGCCCTTCATCCTCGACTGCGCGCCGACCCTGGGTGCCTACACCGCCGACGTAGGCTACTCCGGCGCGCTGGGCCACAACCTGCTGGTGGAGCGCCTGATGGACGACCTGCTGGCGCACCGCAACCTGATCGTCGAAAAGGTCCGCCGGCGCCTGCCGCTGGCCGAAGTCAGCCAGTCGGTCGACCGCCTCTGCCAGCGCCAGGGCACCCTGCCGCGGCACAAGGCCTACCCCTTCGAAGTGCTGGCCCACCGAGTGGAAAAACTCGGCGCGCGGGACAGCGGCCCCTCGCTGGCGCGCTTCGGCGAGCGCAACATCGCCACGCTGATGAAGAACGCCCTGATCACCGGCCGCCGCGAAGGCTGGTCACCGCTGTGGTCGAGCAGCGACCGCTCGCAACACGCCCCGACACCCGGCCTCTGGGCGGTCGAGCCACACCTGGGGCTGCGCGGCGTGGGCGCCAAGTTCGAGGAGCTGCTGGTGGTCACCGAAGACGACACCTACTGGCTGGACGACGACCTGCCCCACGTGCGCCGCTGGATCGCCCGCGGCCTGATCAGCGCCCCGGCGCGGCGGGAGGTGGCATGAACGCGATGCTGGAAAAGGCACTGCCGACGCCGGAGCGCCTCGACGTGCAATCGGGCAACGTACGCCTGGCCGTGTGGCGCTGGGGCGAACCGCACCTGCCGATGGTGCTGTTCGTCCACGGCTATCCGGACAACCATGAAGTCTGGCTGCCGCTGATCCGTCGCCTGTCCGGGCGCTACCAACTGGTTGCCTACGATGTGCGCGGCGCAGGCGAATCGGACAAGCCGCGCAAGACCCGCGACTACCGCCTGGAACTGCTCAGCCAGGACCTCAAGGCCGTGCTCGATGCGGTCAGTCCGCAGCGCGCGGTGCACCTGGTGGCCCATGACTGGGGCTCGATCCAGACCTGGGAGAGCGTCACCGATCCACAGCTGCGCGCGCGCATCGCCTCCTACACCAGCGTCTCCGGCCCGTGCCTGGACCACGTCGGCTTCTGGATGCGCGACCGCCTGCGCCGCAAGACACCGCGCGCGCTGTTGCAGATGGCCAGCCAGCTGCTGCACTCCTGGTACATCTACTACTTCCATCTGCCGTTGCTGCCGTCGCTGTCGTGGCGCTTCGGCGCGGCGAAGGCCTGGCCGCAGTACCTGCGCAAGGTCGAGGGCATCCGCAACCCGGCACGCAACCCACACCAGGCCAGCGACGGCGAGCACGGCGTGAAGCTCTACCGGGCCAACTTCATCACCTCGATCTTCAAACCGCGCAAGCGCCATACCGAGGTGCCGGTGCAACTCATCGTGCCGACCCGCGACCGCTATGTCGGCCAGCAACTGTTCCAACAACTCTCGCTGTGGGCGCCACGCCTATGGCGCCGTGACGTCACCGCCGGACACTGGCAACTGCTCGCCGACCCGACCCGACTGGGCGGCTGGATCGACGAATTCGTCAGCCACATCGAAGGCGGCGAAGCCACGCCGGAACTGCAGCGCGCCGCACTGAAACCCGGTGCCGGCCCGTTCGCCGGCAAGCTGGTGGTGGTCACCGGCGCGGGCGGCGGCATCGGGCGGTCGACCCTGCTGAGCTTCGCCGAACGCGGCGCCAGCGTACTGGCTGCGGACATCGACCCGGCCGCCGCCGAGCGCAGCGCCGAACTGGCCCGCGCGGTGGGGGCCAGCGCCTACAGCTACTGCGTGGACGTGGGCGACAGCGCCGCCATGGAACGCTTCGCGCAGTGGGTGAAGAGCAGCCTCGGCGTGCCCGACGTGGTGGTCAGCAACGCCGGCATCGGCATGGCCGGGCCGATGCTCAAGACCACCCCGGAGGAATGGGAGCGCCTGCTGCGCATCAACCTGTGGAGTGTGATCGACGGCTGTCGGCTGTTCGGCAAGCAGATGGTCGAGAGCGGCAAGCCAGGGCACCTGGTCAACGTCGCTTCCGGTGTGGCTTTCGCGCCGTCACGCAACTACCCGGCCTACGCCACCAGCAAGGCGGCGGTGCTGATGCTCAGTGAGTGCCTGCGCGCCGAGCTGGCGGGCAATGGCATCGGCGTCAGCGCGGCGTGCCCGGGCTTCGTCGATACCGGCATCGTCCAGGCCACGCGCTTCGCCGGACTGGATGACGAACAACAGGCGAAACACCGCGCGAAGGTACAGCGCTTCTACCGTCGGCGCCGGCTCAGCCCGGACACCGTCGGCGAACGTATCACCCGCGCGGTGGAACGCAACCAGCCGGTGGTGAAGGTTGGCAGCGAAGTGCATCTGGGCGCCCTGCAATGGCGCTTCATGCCCTGGCTGTCGCGCCTGTTCGCCCGCCTCAACCTGACTGCCTGAGAATCCCCATGAACAACCCTCATCACAAGCTGGTGCAACGCAAGGTGCAGTTCGACTACAGCGACTCGCCCCTGCACTGGATTCCCGGCGAGCCCGAGGCTTCGCACGTGGTCAATGTCATCCACATGATGTTGCCGGCCGGCGAGTTGTGGTTCTGCCGGCTGTACAACAAGGCCCTGCCCTTCGTGAAGGAAGGCCGCCTGCGCGACGACGTGCAGGGTTTCATCCGCCAGGAGGCGATGCATGCCCGCGCCCACAATGGCGCGCTGGAGCGATACTTGAGCCACCACGGCATCGACTCGACGCGGTATATCAAGGTCATGGACTACCTGTTCGAACAGTTGCTCAGCGACACACCGCTGGGCCTCACCCTGTTCAACCGCACGGCCTGGCTCAAGCGCTGGTGGATCGGCCAGCGCTGCGCCATCGTCGCGGCGGTGGAGCACTTCACCTGCGTGCTCGGCAAGTGGATCCTGGAGGCCGACGCGCTGGACCGCGCCAAGGCCGACCCGGTACTGCTCGACCTGTTCCGCTGGCACGGCGCCGAAGAGGTGGAGCACCGCAACGTCGCCCACGACCTGCACGTGCACCTGGGCGGCACCTTCATAAGCCGCCAGCTGTGGATGTTCGTGGTCTGGCCGCTGATCATCTACCTGTTCGCCTTCGGCACTCGCACCCTGTCGCGGCAGGACCCGAGCATCACCCGGCCACGCTCCTTTGCGGCGATCTGGCGCGATGGCTCGAAGACTGGCGTGCTGCCGAAGATCAGCTCGGTGGCCACCAGCTTCCTGCGCTACTTCAAGCCCTGGTACCACCCCGACCACGAGGCCAATACCCAGGAAGCGCTGGACTACCTGGCCCGCTCGCCGGCTGCCAGCCGGGCCGCGCGCGCTTCGTAATGCCTGCCGGCGCGCCCGCGCAGTGGATGCGCGGCGCGCGCCGATCGCATACTGCGGCATCCGTTACTCGATTCAGGGATGCCGCCGTATGCCGATGGGAACCTACCCGCTTCACCCCGCCCTGTCCTCCCGCTTGGAGCGCCTGCCGGAGCAGGTGGACGTGGTCATCGCCGGCAGCGGCATCATGGGTTGCGCCACTGCCTGGCAGCTCGCCGGCCTTGGCCTGAGCGTACTGGTGCTGGACAAGGCCGGCCTCGCCAGCCAGCAGTCCACCCGCGCCTGGGGCTTTGTCCGCCAGCAGGCGCGCAACCCGGCGGAAGTGCCGCTGATGATGGCCGCCATTCCGCTGTGGGAGCGTCTTGAAGAGGAGCTGCAACTACCGCTGGAATGGCGTCAGGGCGGCTGCCTGTACCTCGCTGAAACACCGGAGCAACAGCACAAGTACGAGGACTGGCTGAAGGTCGCCGCCAACTTCGGGCTCGGCACTCGCCTGCTGGGTCGCGCAGAAGTCGCTCAACTGATGCCAGCGCTGAGCGACCCCGCGCTTGGCGCCCTCTACACCGCCAATGACGGCCAGGCCGAGCCGCGCCGCGTCGCTCCAGGTTATGCACTGCGTGCTATGGAGCGCGGCGCCGTATTCGTCGAAGGCTGCGGCGTCACCGGCATCGACCGCGCCGCCGGCGCCATCTGCGGCGTACAGACCGAGCGTGGCTATGTGAAGACCCGGCAACTGCTGGTCTGCGCCGGTGCCAGCAGTTGGCGCCTGGTCCAGAGCCTCGGGCTGACATTGCCGCAACAGGCCGTGCGCTGCACCGTCTCGCGCACCAGCCCCGGGCCGGATGTCGGCGCGCAGAGCTTCATCGGCCACGGCATCGGCTTCCGTCAGCGCGCCGACGGCAGCCTCAACCTCGCCGACGAAACCCAGGCCGACATCGACCTGAATCTCGACTATCTGCGCGGTGCCAGGCATTACCTGCCGCACCTGCCGGAACACCGCGCGGGCTTCTCCTTCAAGCTCAACGGCGCACTGTTCCACGATCTGTGCCAGCGCCTGCCCGGCTCGGAAAGAAGCGTGAACGGCCCGGTACTCGGCGAGCGTGATCCGCAGGTGAAGGCGAATACCGCGCGCGTCTTCCAGGCACAGACAAATCTCGCCAGAGCATTCCCGGCGCTGCGCGATGTGAAGGTGGTGGAAAGCTGGGCGGGCCTGATCGATGTGCTGCCCGACGGCATCCCGGTGCTCGACGCCCCGCCGGAAGTGCCTGGCCTGCTGATCGCTACCGGCTTCTGCGGGCATGGGTTTGCGATGGGGCCCATCGTCGGGCAACTGATGAGCCAGTGGCTGCACAAGGGCGAACCGGGGATGGACCTGCATGCGTTCAGGCTACGGCGCTTCGCCGATGGGACGGCCGGCAAGCCCTACTCACTGTTCTGAAGGTGCGTACCTGTAGGAGCGGGCCATGCGCGCGATCGCGGGCATGGCCCGCTCCTACAGGAGAGTCAGGTGTTCAGGCGATAACGCAGACCCGCGTTACTCGCCCTCTTCCACCAGCGGCGCATCATCGCTCAGTGCCCGCTCCAGCCAATCCGTCGGCAGGTTCTTGCTGGCCCGCGCACCCAGCAGTTTCACCTGCTCGGCGCGGCTGATCAGGTTGCCGCGCCCCTCGCAGAGCTTGTTGCGCGCCGCCGCGTAGGTCTTGTCCAGCTGCTGCAGGCGGGTGCCCATCTCGTCCAGGTCCTGCACGAAGAGCACGAACTTGTCGTACAGCGCGCCGGCACGCTCGGCGATCTCGCGGGCGTTCTGGTTCTGCCGCTCCTGGCGCCACAGGCTGTCGATCACCCGCAGCGTCGCCAGCAGGGTGGTCGGGCTGACGATCACGATGTTGCGCTCGAAGGCTTCCTGGAACAGGTTCGGTTCGGCCTGCAGCGCCGCCGAGAAGGCCGCTTCGATGGGCATGAACAGCAGCACGAAGTCGAGGCTGTGCAGCCCCTCCAGCCGACGGTAATCCTTGTCGGACAGGCCCTTCACATGGCTGCGCAGCGACAGCACATGGGCCTTCAGCGCCTGCTGGCGGATCACCTCGTCATCAGCGGCGATGAACTGCTGGTAGGCGGTCAGGCTCACCTTGGCGTCCACCACCACCTGCTTGTCGCCAGGCAGGCGGATCAGCACGTCGGGCTGGAAGCGCTCGCCGTCCGGCGCGCGCAGGCTGACCTGGGTTTCGTACTCGCGGCCCTTCTCCAGGCCGGCATGCTCCAGCACCCGCTCGAGCACCAGCTCGCCCCAGTTGCCCTGGGTCTTCTGGCCCTTCAGCGCACGGGTCAGGTTGGTGGCTTCCTCGCCCAGGCGCAGGTTCAACTGCTGCAGGCGCTCCAGTTCCCTGGTCAGCGAGAAGCGCTCACGAGCCTCGGCCTGGTAGCTCTCTTCCACGCGCTTCTCGAAGGACTGGATGCGCTCCTTAAGCGGGTCGAGCAGTTGCCCGAGGCGCTGCTGGCTGGACTCGGCAAAGCGCTGCTCGCGCTCGTCGAAGATCTTCCCGGCCAACTCGGCGAATTGCGCACGCAGGTCATCCTTCGCCGCTTGCAGGTCGCCCAGGCGCTGCTGGTGATTCTCCTGCTGCTCGCGCAGCTCGGCCGAGAGCGCTGCATGCTCGGCAGAGAGTCGGCGCAGCTCGACTTCCTTGTCGGCACGCTCGGCCTGCCAGTCCTGCTCGGCGTTGCCCAGGCGCGCGCGCTCGTCCTTGCCCAGTTCGACCTCACGACGCAATGCCGCTGCCTCGGCGGAGAGTTCACCATGCCGGCCGCTCAAGCGCTGGAAGGCCTCGCGATCCGCCTCGGCCTGGGCGGACAGCCCGTCCTGCGCCAGTTGCGCGGTGGCCAGGCGCTCGCGCAGCAGGGTTGCCTCCTGCTCCACCTCCACCCTGCGCGCCTGCAGGCGCCAGGCAAGCGCCGCCATGGGCAGCAATCCGGCGAGCGCACCGAGCAACAGGGCGGAAAGATCGAGGGGCATGCAGAACTCCGGGTGTGGCAATGGATCGCGCCAGTCTAACAGTCACCCGCGCGATGAGCCCTCGTCCGCTGTAAAGGCCCTGGAACAAGGCTCCTGAGCAAGCGCTCGGGACAATCCACAGAAGCTGTGGATAACTCAGTGGAGAACTTGCTTAAAACTGCCCATACCCCCAGTGAACTGGGGCCGTGTGACAGATTGGTGATTTTTTCACCAATAGAAATTTCCTTTATTTTTCAACAAGTTAAAAAACGCAAGGAAATTCACGGGGTGGCCAACTGCAATGTTTCGGGGACTTGACAGAGTGCGTCAGCATTGTGCACAAGTGCGCGCCACGCAGCAGCCGACCGCCCCGTTTCAGGGCAGTGGATAGGAAGTATTCTCAGGCAGACAGTGCATTCAACACAGGCGAGGCGCGCGCCGGAAGCTCCGTCTTCCGACGCCGTTACCCGGAGAATTTCATGCGATCTGAACCTGCCGGCGCGGCAGTCGCTGCGGCCGGACGATGCGGGGTGGTTCGGGAAGCTGAATCGACTGCCGCTCGGCGGCGCTGACCCGCGCATAAATGCGCTCGGCAGCACTGCGGCTGTTGCAGTCGTAGAAGAACTGGTTGAGGTACACGCGCCAGCGACGATCGTCGCTGGGATGGACGGCTATCCGTATATCCATGGTCTGGCGCTCCCTGCTTGGCCATCCCGAAACATACACCGCTCACCATGACACGACAGTGGCAAAACGATGAACGGTCAAGCCGGATGCGGCAGCCTGCCATCCACCAGATACTGCTCGCGCCGGTAGAGTCGCGGGCTGTCGGGCACCTGCGCATGCTTGAAGGCGACGTACTCGGAAGTCGTCTCGCACAGCCACGGCATCAGATTGCGCGGACGCTTCTCGGTAAACGCCGCGGGAACGAACAACGCCACATTGATACCGCCCTGCTGACAACGCGCCGAGCGATACTCGAACGCTTCCACACCCGCATCGCGCATGGCGCTACCCAACCCTTGGGTGACGCTGTAATCCTGCGGATCGAGCAGCGCCTCGTGCTCACGGAACGGCGGCAGGTGAAGGCGCACGCCTTTCTGCACCTGGAAACGCGCCTCGAACGAAGCATGCTCGGAAAGGATTCGCCCACTGGGCGGCGGCGTCGCCATCCCTTCCCAGAGCACGAAGCGGTAGAACGCCGACTCCGCCATGGCCGTTTCCAGCTTGAGCGCGCCATAGAACAGGCTCGGCTCATGCCGCCGGCCGAAGCGCGAGCCCCAGCGCAGCGGTGGATAGCGGAACGGCGTCTTCAATAGATAGTGCAGCGACTCGGCGGGCGGTGGCATGCGCGGCTTGCTGGTCTCCAGCAACTCCTCGAGCAACGCCTGCTCCTCCAGGGTGTCCACCAGTTGCAAAGTCGCCACCTGGCCCTGGCTTTCCACCAGACGCACCAGGCGCCCACGAATGGGGGCAATGACCGAATCCTCGTGCTTCGCCCAGAGACGGGCACCGGCTGCGAAGGACATTCAGACCTTGCCCCGGATGGCGTCCAGGTATTCGACCACTGCGACCAAGCCCTGCACCTGCTCCATCAACTCCAACGGCACACCACCCAGGTGGCGGTTCTCGGTGCGCAGGAAGTGGCGCATGTCTTCATGGTTGCCGCCGAACAGCGCGAACAGCGCGCGGTAGATGCGCACCAGCAGCAGCGCCAGTTCGCCGGTCTTGCTGTCCACGCGCAGGCCGTTCTGCTTCCAGCGACTCACCGCGCTGCGGTCCACGCCGACGATGGCAGCCAGTTCCTGCTGGGTCATTGCCAGGTGTTCACGGGCAGTCAGCACAGCCTTCGCCAGGACGGCATCGGCAGCCGGGTTTTCCTTCAGCAGAGCGCTCATGGCGGGACTCCATCCAGTGCATTTGCTGCAAACATACCATCAAATGCTGAAGACACACAAAGGCAAAAGGACGCAGCCACCTCCTGGCGACTCATGCCCGGCTTTTGTATCCACAAGCTGACAAACTGGAAAAACTCTTTACCAGACATTTACTTAGCCTTGGCACTCATTGACGCAGCACTGCGGTCAGATGAAATACCCGGATCGTCCGGGACGATGAAAGCAGAAATACGCACCGCCGTTGCGGTTGCGCCAGGAGAACACCATGAAGAAGTCCGTCGCCCTGCTCTGTGCTGCCCTGATGCTTGGCAGCCCGCTGGCCAGTTTCGCCCAGCCCGGCCCCAGTCCGGACAATGGCCCGAACAACGGCCAGGACCGGCAGGACAACCGCGGGCCGCAACAGCAGCACCAGCAGCCGCAGCGCGCGCCACAGGGCAGCTACAACCAGCAGGCACGCCCCGGCCAGAACAACGCCCATGGCTATCGCAACCCGGACTTCCGTCCGCAGGCCGGCATGCCGGTGCCCCACCGCGACTGGCGCCGCGGCGTGGTCGTCGAGCCGAACTATCGCGGCGACCGCTACTGGGTCACCGACTGGCACGCCCGTCACCTGTACGCACCGCCACGCGACCATCGCTGGCTCTACGTCAACGGCGACTACATCCTGGTCGCCATCGCCAGCGGCGTGATCGTCAACATCCTCAGCGGTTACTGATTCACTTCAGGCGCTGTCGCTGACCATCGAGCCGCTGCCGCTGCCGCCTCCCCGGCGGATCGCCTCGGCCAGCGCCGCAGCAGTCTGCTGCATGGCGGCGCTGGTGCTGGCGATGCGGCTCTGCAGCGCCATCAGCGCCGCGGTCCGCTCGGCCTCCGAGGAGTAATGACGCTGCTGCGCCTCGGCCAGCTCGCACTGCTCCTGCTGCAACTGCTTCTGCAATTCCTTCAGGCGCTTCTGCAATTGCTCGACCGCCGTGCTGGAGCTGCCGGAGCTGCCGGAACTCTTGCTGCTCTTGCCGCTCGGTGCCGTGCCGCCGGCCTGCAGGCGCGGGCTTTCGGCATTGTTGCCGGCGCTTTCACTGGCAGTTCCAGCCGATGCACTGGCATCGCTCGCCACGCGAAGCTGGGTGGCAAAAGTCTGGATGGCGGGGGTGATGGAAAGGCTCATGCCGGATGTCCTTTGTTCCGGGAATTCAGCCGCTCTATCGGCCACCGCAGGAAAATCTTGAAAGCTTCTTCGCACGGCCTGGCAAAGCCCCTAGGATAGGCGCCTTTATTTCCAGCCTGTCGCCATGGACAAGAAACGCGCCTACCAACTGATCCTCGCCCGCCTCGCCGAAGACCTGGAGATCGCCGTGCGCGCCGCACAGACGGCCCACGAGACCGCGACCCACGAGGAGAACATCGCCGAGAACAAGTACGACACCCTCGGCCTGGAAGCGGCCTACCTTGCCGCCGGCCAGTCGCGCCGCGTGGAGGAGATCCGCCACGCCCTGGCGCTGTTCGAGAACCTGCAACTGCGCGACTTCGATGAAGAACAAGGCATCCAGACCAGTGCCCTGGTGCAACTGGTCAACGAGCAAGATCAGCAGCGCTGGGTCTTCATCGGCCCGGATGGCGCTGGCCTCAAGGTGCAATGCGAAGGCAGCGAAATCCTCGTCATCACTACCCGCGCACCGCTGGGTAGCGCGCTGCTTCATCGCCACCCCGGCGACGAAGTGGAAGTCGGCACCGGCAGCGCCCGCCAGCGCTACGAAATCCTCGACGCCCGCTGACAGGTCGTGTGCCGGGCTGCCGCAAAGCAGTCGAGCGCATCGATGAAAAATCTGAGCGGAACAGACAATACCCGGCACGCCGGATGACGCAGACTAAGCTTCAAGGCCACACCCCATCCCTCCCGGCCTCAAGGAGAAGCACCATGCTGTTCAACTGGTCCGAGTACGTCCCCGCCGTGAAGAAAGCCTTCGGCGCCCTGGGCAAGAAACACCCGAAGATGATCGCTGCCTACCAGGCCCTGGAAGCTGCTGCCGCTGACGGCGACGCTCTGGATGCCAAGACCCGCGAACTGATCGCCATCGCCGTGGCCATCACCACCCGTTGCGACGGCTGCATCGGCGTGCATGCCGAGGCCGCGCGCAAGGCCGGCGCCACCGAAGCCGAGATCGCCCAGACCCTGGCCACCGCCATCTCCCTCAATGCCGGCGCCGCCTACATCTACTCCCTGCGCGCCCTGGAAGCCTACGAGTCCGCTGCCGCTCCGAAGTGAGCACCCGCCCGCGGCGCCCCAGCGCCGCGGGCTTGCCCCTTTCCCTTCGGGGTTCGGATGAGTTATCAGTGGGACATAGCCAGCCAAAGCCTCAGCCCATGTCGCAGCCCACCCTCGGATTCTGGAAACTCACCCTCGCCATCGCCGCCGGCATCTGGCTCGGCTGCCTGGCCGTCGCCGCCACCGCCTGGCTGATCTGGCCCGACCTGCCACCTGCCGTCGTCACCCGCCTCGCGCAACCATCTGCGGAAACTTCGACCAGTTCCCCGCCAGCGCGCAGTAACGAAGAGATGTTCCGGCAGTACCTGCAACGCCAGCAGGCCACGCAGGAACAGCAGAATCGACAAGTGGAGAAATCGGAGCAGGAAAAGCGCTTCAACAGCGCGCCGTGCCAGTTCTGGCGGCAGCAGTACCAGGCGAATCCCACGGAGGGGAATCGGCAGAAGATGGATGGGTATTGCGGGTAATGGAGCGAAGGGCGGGGATTTTCAGGACGCAGAAAAGACAAAGCCCCTGAAACTCTAGGAATTTCAGGGGCTTCGGCCATATGTAATGGCGGAGAGATAGGGGTTTGAACCATATGACGCTTACCTGCACACCCCTGAAGGCCCCGTCGCGCCTAGCTTTGTGATTTCAACTTGGGCCGGAAAAGAGGCAGAAGGAGCGCGAATCTGTCCTAAATTTTTCGGGAGTATCGGCTCGACAGAAGGGCGCTTTAGGCGATCACTCGAGCTCTTTGATAACCCCTTTGCGCAATGCCTCGCCGCCTTCCTGATAGGAGTCTTCGCGAACCTTATTGAGCTGCTCGCGGATCTCCTCCTTGCACTCGCTCAAGGGACGGTCACCATTTGCAGCCACGAACTCCTCAAAGTTCCGGCGTGCATCGACCACTGTCTGAGGTTCTGAACTCCACTTTCTACGGCGCTCTTTCTCGCGTCGCTCCTGAGCAACACGAGCCTCATGTGGCAACTCAACCAAAACCGTCCACGCCAGCTTACCGGCGCCTTTTGCCGCTTTACCTAAAGCTCCCAAAACTCCGCCACCAACGCTGGCCTTCCCTGTGATTTTCATTCATCCGCCTCAGTTGGAACGACCGTTACTCCCCCCTTTATAGCCATCACCGGAGGAGAACGTCCACAGTAACCTCAAGCTCTCGCCCAGGTTGCCCCGTCTAGTATCGGTGTTCTGCCCTGAAACCGACCACCCGCCGAGGCCTACCGCATCTCGACGGACGTCGGCAGTGTCAGGCACCAGAGCCCGACGCTGATCGAACCGATCTAGCTCATTCGTACTTGGCGATCCCGCGTCCAATCGGGTGCCACTCTTCCTGCGGAGCGCCCGCAGTCAGGAGGGCGAACATCTCGACCTCCTGCCCTTCTTTTGGCTCGGCTGGAGAAAGCGCGGCGTGTCGACCGGCCTGCAGACCTTTGAACATCTCGGAGTTGGCGGCGACGTGGAAGTCCCAAACGCCGTACTGACAGGACTTGGTCTGCCGCTGCTCTGCCTGGATGGCCAACTCTGCAAGCTTGGCGCCCTGCTCCTTGGCTAGCTCCTCGAGGCACCCTCGCGCGGCGAGACACTGCCCGTGCGCGTCGTTGGCTGCATCAAGTTGCGGCCGGTAGTGTCCGGCGGCCAACCACGCGCCCAGGCCGGTGCCGGTGGCGAGCAACAGCAGAACGACCAGCAGCATCGCCGCCCCCTTCCAGCCGCTGGCACTCACGCCAGCGCCCTCCGCACACCCTCATCAATCACGGCGCCCTGGTACGGCACGCCGCCGTTCTCGGCCGAAAGATGGCCACCACCAGGCTGCGCAGCGTCGCCTGCATCCGGACGTCGATCACCTAGTTGGGCTGCACGCCCAGGGCCTTGGCCACTGCGCCGATGTACGCCTCGGTGTCGTTCTCGTTACCAGGCGCCCAGCGGCTGATGGTTTCGCGCACGGTGTCGATGCCGGGACTGCCCACGCCGGGCATGCCGTCCTTGCCGCGATACGCCAGCAGCAGTTTGCCCAAGGCGCGGATGCCGTTTTCCGGGGTGTCGAACCGGGCGAAACGTGGCTTCTGCACGCCCAGTTCCAGGCCGAGCTGCCCCACCCAAGCGTTGCGTGGGTTGTAACCAATGTTGCCGGGGTTGTTGTTACGGATGCCACGAGTGGTCATGACTGATCTCCAGAAATGACAACGCCAGCTCAATGGCTGGCGTAGGTAAATGGGTCGTTGCTGTTATCTCGATCAAACGCCTGTCAACCGTTTCGTACCAAGCAAGACACTTTTTCGTACAAAGGTGATAGCATCGCTGCGCCGTAGGGAGCTGACAGAACGGCGGAGTAAAAATCAGGAACTTTACATGCATAAGAACAACTTTGACTTCGTTAGAATCGTAGCCGCCGGACTCGTACTTTACAGCCATATGTTTGGTGTTTTCGGGCTATACGAGCCCGCGCCATTCTATTACTTCAGCTACGGCGGCGTTGGTGTTCTTATATTCTTTTCCATTAGCGGATATTTAGTATCTCAAAGCTGGCAGCGAGACCCTCATATAGTTGGCTTTTTGACAAAAAGAATTCTCAGGATATTCCCCGGCCTAATCGCAGCATCGCTTCTAATGGCCCTGATCGTTGGCCCTTTAGCCACAAGCCTACCTCTCCGCGACTACTTCACCAATAAGGATGTCTGGTGGTTTATACCACTCACATCCACGCTACAATTCCCAGACAAGCTCCCTGGTGTGTTTGATGGACAGCACTACACGAACATCAACACTTCGCTATGGACTATTCCAGTTGAGTTTAAGTGGTATATCTTGACCGCCATGCTCGGCTTGGCAGGAGCTCTTCGATTCAAAAAAGTCCTCTTAGTTATGTTGGTGTTCATGGTGGGATACCAAGCCATCATTAATGGACTAGAGAAAAGAAACTTTCTTCTTGAATTCGGATTCTTCTTCCTTTCCGGAATTCTCTTGAATGTATATTCAGAAACCATCAAAAAACATGGCGGACTTGTTTCTGCTGTATGCGTAGCCTCGGGAATTGCATTATGGCAAGTTGGTCAAGAGTACCTTGCCGCAGTAGTCAGCATCCCACTTATTACCATCGCCGTAGGTACCGCCTCTACCCCCTTCTTCAACAAGTTTGGAAGGTTTGGTGATCTTTCCTATGGCTTCTACATATACGCCTTCCCAGTCCAACAGCTTGTAGTTCATTTCCTGAACGGCAAAATCGGCGTGTATTCGGCGTTGGCTCTATCTGCCGCTATCACACTGACAATTGCTTTCTTCTCTTGGCATTTGGTTGAAAAACCAGCAATGAGGCTGAAGCGATATGTCGAGCGCCGTGGTCGTATTGAGGTAGCGGCATCCGAGCCATCTGTCTTGGAAACCACGCCTGCGCAGACTCGCACAAAGGTCTACTGACAGTCCTCACTCCTGGAATGATCGCTTCCCGTCCCGCTGCGCAATGGCAGTAGAACACTTGGCAGATGGGAGATGGCTGATCGACATTGAGCCTGTAAAAGGGAAGCGATTTCGCCGGCGCTTCAAAACCAAAGCCGAAGCGCAACGCTTCGAAGCCCTGATGCGTCAACGCCTGGCGCAGAACCCTGAATGGAACCCACAGCCCAAGGACCGCCGGCGACTATCAGAGTTGGTCGAGCGCTGGAGTGTTCTGCATGGTGATGCGCTGAGCGATGGAGAGAATCGCACTCGGCTGTTACTGCAGCTGGCCGAGGACCTGAGCGACCCGGTAGCGCTACAGCTGACGGGCAATCAGTGCACGGAATATCGGGTGCAGCAACTGGCCTCAGGGGCGCATGGCAAGACGTTGAACAACCGGTTGAGCTATCTGCGGGCGGTGTACAACGAGCTGCACCAGTTGGGCAAAATCGACTACGCGATTCCGCTACAGCGGGTGAAATTGCTCAAGCTCCAGGAGCGGGAGTTGACCTGGTTGACTGAGGAACAGATACACGCGCTGTTTGAAGCCATCAGGAGGCGCTGTAAGACGCCGCACGTGGAAATGGTGGCGAGGGTTTGCCTGGCAACGGGAGCAGCTGGGAAGAGGCTGAGGGGCTTGTTCCTGGACGAGTGCGGGGAGGGTGCGTGACGTTCGTGAACACGAAGTCGAAACGGGCTCGGTCAGTACCTATCGATAGCGTCCTCGAGGACGCCCTGCAGGATCACTTCACCAGGTACGGGACTTTCTCTAACTGCCGCAACAGCTTCGATCAGACCATCAAAACTTGTATCGCCCTCCCCGCTGGCCAAGCTTCCCACGTGCTACGACACACCTTCGCGAGCCACTTCATGATGAACGGCGGGAACATCCTCACCCTGCAGAAGATCCTGGGCCACGGCTCGCTGACGATGACGATGCGCTATGCACATCTATCCCCGGATCATTTGCAGGATGCGGTGAGGCTCAATCCGACGCGTGCGCTATCGGGCCTCTGGGCTTGAGGTCCGCCGCAGCGGGTGCCATCACTCGGCTCGCTTGGGGTTGAAGCGAAGGTAAAGGAAGGTCGCGGCCAGCATAAGGACCAGATAAGCCCCCACTTGCCCCCAGAAGATCACCCTGTATGCCTGATCGCTCTGCTCGCGATACGGCCGGTACTCTTCGATTGCCTGCTTCTGCTCGGCAGGGTCACTACTTTTCAAGAGCGTGGACGCGCGCGTGATTGCAGCCCTGACTTCAGGCGAAGAGTCATAGATGGACTTTGTGACGTGTTTTCGAATGGCCTCGCTGGTACCACCGATGAGGAGCACGCAGAGGACTATGACGCCGAAGGAAAGGAATACCTTTGCGAATCTCATGACCACCATCCCTGGTTCGTTTGAGCGAGTGTATTCCACGGGGTCTGCGCTGCCGAGAGCAGTGCCTGATCCTATCGATACTTTTTCGACACTGGCCCTGACGCAGAAAAGACAAAACCCCTGAAACGCTAAGCATTTCAGGGGTTTCGGCCATATGTAATGGCGGAGAGATAGGGACTCTCAGATTACCCTCATACAAGCCTTGAAGCGCTTGAATCATTGGCATCCAGCCCCGTAGAGTAGTGAAATAGAGTGGTGAAATAGAGGTGTAAGAAATGGCCAAAAAACACGAACGGGACTACCTGTATCAGAAGGCAGGGGAATCGACGTGGTACGTCAAAATCAAAATTCCGGTAGACGTGCGGCCTCATTTCGGCAATCGAGTCACCCTAACCAAAACCACAGGCACCGCCAGCAAGACTGAAGCCATGGTCGTCCGCCTGCCCATCCTTGCAGCTTGGAATAAGCAGATAGAGGAGGCTCGGCAAGGCAAGTTAGAAAATGCGGATGTGTGGCGAGAGGCGCTACAAAGTGAAGCTAAGCGTCTGGAACACTCTCTAACCCGGAATGTAATGAGCGAAGTTAGTGGAAAGCGAAAGCTCTATACAAAGGAGGAAGCCGAAAAGTTAATGAGCGAGATGTCCTCATTCATGAACGAAATGGTCAATAGCTTCAAAGAGGCCGGCGCCGATCCGGAATTAGTAGATTCAATACCAATTCTTGTCCGAGAAAAGCTTCTTGCTACTGGCCATGAGGCGATTATCAAGACACAGAAGCTAAATTCAATTCTTCGCGAAACAGCACTCCAGCACACTGCCAATAGATATCAGCTCTCAGTTAGCGAAAAAGACGAAGCTGCCGAGATTCTGGCCGATCCCAAAAGTTATAGGCCACGCTCCCCCATTACTAAATCAATGCTTGATCAATGGTCAAAGCACTTAGAAACACAGATAAATACGCAGAAAACCAGAGACACACACCGAAGCCGCATAGAACGCTTGTCTGGCTGGCTCACCAAAGAAGGTAAAAAACTCGATTTTGATAGCGTTCATAACTTTATAGAGTCAGTCTCTACTTCTCGCAGCACCCGACAGAACTACTTGTGGTCAGGTCGTGACTTCTGGAATTGGGCCTGCAAATATCATTCGACGTTCCGGGATCAGTTCAGCGGCAAGCCTTGCCCCTTCGATGGACATGCGCTCCCCAAGGCAGGCAAATCCGCCAAAGAATCGTACACACCCTTTACCAAATCTCAGGTAGAGAGCCTTTATGCGAGCGCTATCGAGGCGGAGCACCATGAACTTGCAGACTTGATTGCCTTCGGAGCTTATACAGGTGCTCGGCTTGAGGAAATTGGTCGAATCACTAAAGGCAATACGATATTTAACTCCAGCGGAGATCCGACGGCCTTCAAGATCGAGCAGTCCAAAACAGAGGCAGGAGTCCGCGAAGTTCCAATACATAGTAAATTGCTCCCCCTCTACAAGTCGCTTCTGGAGAATTCTGATACCAATGGTGGATATCTGTTTAAAGGAGGGAAAAACAAGTACGGCAACCGTCTCGACTACTTGAGCAAGCAATTCGGAAGGCTCAAAACGGCGACAGGTTACGATGCTTTACACGTGTTCCACAGCATTCGCAAGACCACCATTACAGAGTTGCATACTTCAGGCGTAACACTTGAGGTTCTTCCTTGGATAGTGGGGCATGAGGCCGCAAAAGCATTCACTTTAGATGTATATTCAAGCGGTCCAAGCTTGGCGCAAAAGAGTAAAGCCATAGAAAAATTAAAATTCATTTTCAATAAAAAAATACAAAATAGCTCCACCCCAATAAAACACATGGCATAAGCGACAATTAATAATATATTTGCGACAATATATATGCTACCTATTGTTTTCTACAAAAAAACATGTTATTCTATTAATGAGTAGAAGCTTTTTTCAAAGAGTTACCTCGTAAATACTCCCCCCGCTATATTCCCCTTTTCTAAAGCTCATTCTGGCTCTAGAAATTTTTCCATTGAATTTCCCTCTTCTTCAGTTCAATGGCATTTGATCTGTTCTGACTCAACGGATCGTTAGCATCCCCATCCTTCTAATTCCCCTCTGGTATTCGAGAGATGGGCGGTGCTTTTTTTCATTCACAAAATATTATTACAACATAACAGGAGATCAGATGATCACCCAGAGACACTGTGCGCTCTGTCGTGCAGAAATGCAGTGCCAAAGAGCATCAAAGAAGCTTTGCAGCAACAGGTGCCAAGCCTACTTCCACCGCAAGCGGCAGAAGCTGGGGCTATCGATCCAAGAAATGTTTGCACTTCTTGAGAAAGAAAACGTAACACTAGAAACTACTCCACAAGATTCCTAAACACCCACAAACCCAATACTTCATTGGGCTTTTTATATCCAAATCAACAAAACCCCTGCAAGGCTATCCATCTATTGGGTTTAGCTTTCAGCCATTTACCTTATAAAAACAAAAGGAAAACAACAATTATGAGCGATCCGAACCAAGTAACCATTCGTTTAAACCGTGCTTCCACCGAGAGACTTAAAGCAATCGCCGATTACTACGGAAACACAAACCTACGACACCAACTTAATCTCATCATCAACTCTTTACACTCTGCATTGGAGCTTGACGGGCAGTTCAATCATTTGAGAATGACTTACCCACCAAAAGTCTAAAGCATGTAGTTATTAATCTTGTACATTTAAGTGCCTTCACGTCAGCATCCATCGCACTTTCAAGCCTTTCGGAGAAAATTAATCATGCGCCTCGGCCTAACCGGAAAAGCAGAACAGCAGTTCCTTTCCTTGCTCAATGAATCGGGAGTATCCAACCCCACTCACTTTATGAATCTATTAATCAATTTTATTTACTTCCAACATTCACAGGAGGCAATCAATTATGCCCACCAGCGAGACAAACAAAAAGAATAAACTGCTAAGAAGCTATACCTGCTCAGTTTGCGACACTATTTACACCACCTCTCGTTACAGTAAAACCCATTATTGCAGCCCTGATTGCCGCTCAAAGGCCCGTTCAATCCGTACGGCTAATAAACGCATAGAGAAGATACCAGCTTCGGATGCTTGGCTGTGGGTTGCGCGAGAATGTAAGCGAGCTGGGACGGTTGAAATCCTGCAAGATGTAGACCTTGAAAAGCTATTTGCCATTTACAACCGGCGCTACCAGTGTTTCGGTTGGGATAGCGAGAAGAAGTCTAGTAAATTCCATATCTGTCATATCGCTCCGGTGTCTGGAGATTCCTCTATCGGACTTCTGCATCATGAAAACCTTTTTATTGGCAGCAGCCTCGCCAATCAGGTACATGGGGTAGAACACTATGCTGACGCGGGGCTGTGCATTGCCAAAAGCTCTCTAAAAACCAAATGGCTAATCAATCAAGAAGATAGCAACAAGATTATCCTTGGCAAGGTTAAACAGTATCTGGGGAAGAAGCTCTACACATTCGCCAAGACCAATCCGATCAAGAAATCACATCGATTTGTACTGGCAGAGCGGATCGTCAAGCTACCCAACAATACTGTTGCTCTCGCAGACTTACAGCGCATGGGCACACAAGAGCTGGTAAAGCTAGAAGCTCAGCTAAAGGAGAAGGAAGTATTCTCACTGAAGCTCACCGCAGCCCGTTCCCTTGTTGTTTATCATGAAGAGCTGGAGCGTTTTGCATCCTTCAGCAAAGGAAAGAGAAAGGAAAACTTTGAATTCGTATCAGCAGCTGTCCGCGTAGTAGCTCAATGGCTAGGGCAGAAGCCTACTGAACACGGGCTAAGCAGTATCATTGCTAGTTCTTTCTCTTGGTACTACGAGTTTCGGCCACTGTCCCTGAAGCCAAACAAAGACTCTGCGAAGCTTCGAGACTATACCAACTTCCTTGCCTTTTCTACGCTGCAAGGGGCTGAGGTAGACAGAAACCATGTTATCAACACTCTACGAGGCTATCTTCGGATAGAAACTCTGAGAGTGGTTGAGCATGGGGCCTTTAAAGCTGACAAAAGCATCTTGGATTTTGATTACATTCAAGAAGAACATGATCTTTTCAGAGAGAACGTTGAAAAAGTAAAAGAGGCTCTAAGTGTAATCGGATTGCTAGACCCTCAAACCCTGCAAACTGTCCACGAGAATGATAAAGAGAAAGACTTTATCGCTCGCTTTCACCAAGACTTACGCTACGCGAATTTCTATAAGTATCCGGAAAACTACTATCAGGCAGAGCCAAAATTTTCCATGCCCGCCACTCATACGGTAGATCATCTAATTCTTCCATTTTGATAGTGGCTAGGTAGTAGTTATTAAATGTGTACATTTATCACAGCCAAAGCCAGTATCTGCGGGCTCTCCACTCAAATTTAAATAAAAAGAATTTGGCTCATTTCGAGCCAATGCAACTGGGCAGTCTTTGCCCACAATCGCCCTAATCGGCAAATTAAAAAGGAAAAACAACATGAAAAATAATGTATCAATCAACTCCTTTACTTTCTCTGAAGAAGAACTGAACAAACGAGTAACACAAGCGCAGAATGCATTCCTCCGATCATATGGCTCCGTAGATAGGCTAGACGGCCCCGCCGCTATCATCATGCCCCAGCTGGAAAAGCTATTTAAAGAAGGCCGTACCCTATCAAAATACCATGCGGTTAACACTGATCGCTCACTAACAGTTTACTTGGAAAAGGAGGACATCTCCGATCTGTTGGAGGATGTAGCTAAGAAAACTAAGACTGATTACTTAGCGCAGCTAGAACAGGAAAAAGGCCGCCAACAAGCTCTCCTCGCAAATCAGCTCTTCCAGTCGGAACTGCAAAAGGAACAACGCAAGAAGGATGATCACGAAGCCAAGCTAAAAGCAAAAGCAGCGAAAGAAGCAAAAGAATACTTCCAATCACTAGAGGAACAATAATGATGACCAAGACAGATGAAATACTACTAAAAGCTCACCATCCCGAAAAATGGAAGGAGGAGCAAGATAAGAAGCAACAAGAGTTAAATGATCTCCTTCAGTTCGTAGAGGGAGCAAAGGCCGCCATCACTGCGATGGAAACAAAAGATGAGAAGAAATTTGAAATTCTCTTTAAATCCGATAAAAGCTCTCATTGTGGATTCCGCCCGGCAGGCAAATAACTCCTTAATAATTCAATTTAAAGCAAAGTCAGCATCACTACTGACTTTGCTTACATCTATCTAATTCTCTGCACCCCTCATATCTCTTGGTCTAGCAGCCAAGCGAGCTAAACACGGGTGCGTTTCTATTAGAAATACTGTTACTTTATATCAAAATAGGAAGATCATGGAAAAAATCCTAATAGCAGGAAGCGGAATAGCTCAAACAGCAATTCTTGCAGTTCTTTGCTTCTCGCTTCTAAATCAGCACCAGCAACAAAGCTACGATAGGGTTGTTAAGCGAATCGACAACCTGCTCACCTATACCGAACAACGCCAGAACAATTTCGCCATATCAGTAGATGACAGACTGATCGCCCTGGAGCAGAACCTAAAGGTTCTCGAAGCCCGTCAGGAAGCATGGAGGTCACATGAATAACTACGTGTGGTTTCAAATCAAGCCCAGCGGCGGGGCTGTAGACCTTTCCAGCCTAGCCCCAAAGGATTTGGTAGTAGATGAGCTTTCTTCGGGCGTAAGGGCCTACAGGTTCGCTACAGAAGCCTCTCACGCGGACATTGCCCAATGGTCCAGCAATCACCCTTGGCAAAGCTTCTCGTGGCCCAATCAGTGCATGTTCTACCCTGCGAATCTCGGCTATGAGATGTCCCTAGACGGATTCAATAGGTTCGTGACGGTCTACTCCCCCACCTACTCACAAGCCTATCTAAATGATTTTGACTCTCGATCCCACGAGGGGAGTTGAAGCATCTAGCAGGAACCAATGGCGTCATGGCATGATGCTATCCACCCCTTATCGTCTTCATGGATGAATAAAATGGCGTTATTTGAATGCTACGAATGCACTAAACAAATTAGCGATGCAGCCGCTGCTTGCCCTAATTGCGGAGCGCCAGTTAAGAAGAAGGTATCAGAGGGCTACATTCCTCCTAAAATCAATAAACCTGTAGTTCCACCCCGCCGTGTTGGCCTTCTACTGGCAATAGGAATATTTTTCCTCCCTTTCATTTTTGGATGGATTCTTCTGCAAAGGGGATACTCCAATACCGCCCGTGGGTTAGCATTTGGTTGGCTAATCCTCTTCTTCGTACTTCCTAACTGGAGTGACTCTAGCAAGAGCACCTCTACTAGCTCTTCTATAGCTAGCTCTACCTCTACAGGTCCCTCCGAAGCCGAAAGGAAAGAAATTGCACGCAGAGAAGAACTGGGCCGTTTGAACGCCCTACCTCTCATCTCAGCATCTCAATTGTCACAAGCTTATGATGAGAACACCGTAGCCGCTGACCAGATGTTCAAGGACAAATGGTTCCGGGTCTCCGGTGTCGTCACTTCCATCAACACCGATTTCCTAGGAAAGCCTTACGTTACGCTGAAAGGTAGCGCCAATCAGTTCATGGAGCCTCAATTCAGCTTCGATAAAGATCAAGCATATGTCGTTGCAGGTCTTCGCAAAGGAACAAAAGTGGTGCTGGCGTGTGAAGGCCATGGAGATGTCGCAAAAACTCCAATGTCTCGCAATTGCAAAATCATGTGAGTCTAGCAATAGAATATAAGGACTGAATATGAGCGAAGCTTCACTAATAGACCAAGCGAAGGAATTCCTTCTTAACGCCCCGCTTTATGAACCAGTCACAGGCGAGCTAGCTGAGCAAGTTGCATATTTCAATCAGAATTTTGATTGCTATTGCTTGGCCTGCGCAAATAGTAGCGTATTTCGCAGAGCTAATATTGACACATCGATGAGCACCGCGTGGAGAATCGTCTTTCTTTGCACGCGATGTGAGCAGCAGCGAATTTACTTTATCTTGCGACGCCAGGATGAAATAACACTTAAAATCGGTCAATTTCCGTCTTTAGCTGATCTACAATTTCCCGAGCTAAAAAAATACTCTAGACTCTTAGGAAAAGAGTACTCACAACAATTTGCAAAAGCTGTTGGACTAGCTACACACGGGGTTGGGATTGGCAGCTTCGTATATCTAAGAAGAATCTTCGAGAAACTTATTGAGGATGCACACCAAGACGCTTCCAGGGAAGATGGATGGGATGAGGCTTCCTATTGTTCTGGCTATATGGCAGAACGTGTACAAGCTCTGGCAGCTCATCTCCCTGAATTTCTTGTCGAAAACAAAGTAATTTACAGCGTTCTCAGTAAAGGTGTCCATGAACTTTCAGAGCAGGAATGTCTTGCTGCGTTCCCGGTTGTTAAGACTGCAATTGAACTAATCCTAGATGAGCATTTAGAGAGGGATGCGCGCAAGAAAAAGATGGATGCGGCCAAAAGTGCGCTAGCAGCATTATCATCAAGCACCAAATAGCCTTATAGGGCAGCCAGCCTGTCCTTTACAGCTACTCTGCCGCCCACAAGACACCGATATAGGATAGCTCTGCGTCGACCATTTTCATGAGCTTTTGACGAGTGATAGAATCACCAGACCCTATGTGTAACTTGCTCCTCCTCACATCTAGCACGCCCATAACGCAATTCGGCTCCGCATGTGGACTAAGCGCTGTCTCCATGAGCGCAGTTACCACATCTACCCTTAGTTTTTGAAGTGACTCATCTTTGAAATACATTTTTATGAGATGAGGGACGCCGTCGACTAGAAGCCCAAGCTCTGGATTTATGCCGACATCAATACCCTGAAAGCCGTAAACCTCGCTAAATGTCGAGTTCCAGACCAAATCTTTCTTTCCCCACCACTTCGTATAGCCTTTAACTGCATCGGGATAATTTGACAATTTCTTCTGATCAGTGAGGAAGGAAAGAATCTCTTTCAAAGCAGCCTTCGACTTTCCTTTTTCATGCACATCCGCGATGCCTTCACGCAAAGCTTTGTAGAAGTCTGTTTGGGGGGAGTAGGCTGGTCGGTTTTTTATTTGCGAGACTTTGGTTGCTTTTGGGGTACCTGATTTTGATATCACATCTACGACATCCGAAAGGCTCAGTTTTGGCATGTTCGATCCCTCAACGGCTAAAGTCCCTGTTGGCAGATTGCCACCAAGAATAGTTCACCAAGGCGTTTCCGACCACCTGACAAGTGGAGTCATAAACGGTCGTTTATGAGCCTGTCTTGGGATGGCTCATTTCCTAGTGTCATAAATTAGGGCTTGACATTTTGACCCTATCGCTCATAATGACACTACATTTTTGACACCTTGAGGGTTAAGTGATGAGCCGCGTCTTCCTCTATGCACGAGTCAGCACCTCAGACCAGACCACCGCAAACCAATTGCTCGAAGTGAAGTCCGCTGGATTTGAGATTAAACCCGCTCGCATCGTTGAGGAGCAGGTTTCAGGTAGCGTCCCTGCTGGTGAACGTAAAGGCTTCCAGAAGCTCCTAGAACGCCTTGAAGAAGGAGATGTGCTGGTCGTCACCAAATTGGACCGTCTAGGCCGGAATGCGATGGATGTGCGCTCTACGGTTGAGCTGTTGGACTCCAAGGGTATCCGTGTTCACTGCCTAGCCCTGGGCGGAGTAGACCTCACCAGTGCAGCAGGTAAGATGACAATGCAGGTACTCGGAGCCGTTGCCGAATTTGAACGCGACCTTCTGATTGAGCGTACCCAGTCAGGCCTACAACGAGCAAAGGCTCAGGGAAAATCTCTTGGTCGCCCTGCCGCTATTTCTGCGGATGAGGTTCAAGCTAAAAAGGCTGAAGGTAAGAGCCAGTCACAGGCGGCTGATGAACTCGATGTAAGCCTGTCCACTATAAAGCGCTTGTGGAACAAATCTCAGGAGACTCTGGATGGAGCTTGATTGGCTTTCAACTGCTGTAGGCTTTGTCGTTGGTGGCTTCACTGGTGCTGTTAGCACCTATCTAGGTGACAAGTACACTGACATCCGAAGAGGTAAGCAGGTCAAGAAAGCCCAGGCCCAGCAGTGGGCCGACATTAAGCGCCGCTACCCCGCATTGATTGCTGAGATGAGAGCAGACCTATCTTCCGAGAGCGGTTGCACTGTCCGTACGTTCATTCCGCTACCCAAGAGACTGCTCGGCTTCTTGTCAGAGCCAAGCTTCATTTATGAACCTGATGAACACCCAAACTTGCAGGTAGCCATCCAACATTTTACTGAGCTTGGTTACATCATCGATGTCAGGGAGCACGCTAATACTCCCATCTATCGCATGAAAGAGCACTTCGTGGATTTGCTCTTGAAGGGGTAAGGTACAACATCACACACCCGACGGGCACTGCCCTGGCCCAGGTGGCTAGATATTTTGGATTTTGGTCCTTGGTGCAACGGCTTCGCTACGAAGAGTACTAAGACGGTCGTCTACCGCGAAGTAGTCCCCGGCCATTGCCCCTACTCCAGCTTACAAGCTTGAAGGAAACGATCAGTCTCTCGGGTCGATCCTGCTGACGAAGCAATGCCAGACCATTTGCTATCTGTATCTGTGTTCTGCAAGCCAACCTGAATCCTTCCCTTTGCATTGCGTATTTCATCAAGCAAGAGCAGAAGCGGCTCCCTTTCCGAAGTGGCAATCTGAACGTACTCTTCGTTTCTCTGCGATCCTTTAGCCGCAAAGTCATGAATCGTCCCTTGGCCAACCTTTACCAATAATTGGTAACTCGCGCGCTCCATTCCCTCCTGCCACTTTGACTTTTCAATGAGGGCCATGCCGAGCCGCTCAGAGTCACAATCAAAAACAAGCGCGTGAAACGGGTCCATCTCACCGATAAGCATTGCCTTCTGGCCGCCAGAGAAAATGTCATCTTGAGTGGAGGTCAACCAGCCTGCGCTGGCTGCGGAGGAAAGAGTCAGTGCAACTACTGCGGAAATCGCACTCAGCTTACGCATGTGTCGTCCCTGTCATCAGCCCTGAGCGGTATTGCTCGTCCGGCTAGGCTAATGCAGTGATGGCAATTTGCAAGCCTCTAGCCGCGACTCAGCGGCTGGTAGGCCTCACATAACGTCTGCGGAAGAGTAGTGAAATAAAGTAGTGAAACCAGAAAAGAAAAAACCCTGTAAACCATTGATTTACAGGGCTTTTTGTATAGTGGCGGAGAGATAGGGATTTGAACCCTAGGAACTGTTGCCAGTTCAACGGATTTCGAATCCGTCCCGTTCGGCCACTCCGGCATCTCTCCGTGCGGCGCGCATGATACCAGCTTGAAGCCCGAAGGCGAAGCCCTTATTCAGGATTTTTTCGCGTGGTATCAGACGCTTGCGTGCACTGGTCAGATCAGAGCGGTACGCCGAGGCGGTGGGCCACTTCTTCGTAGGCCTCGATGACGTCGCCCAGACCCTGGCGGAAGCGGTCCTTGTCCATCTTCTTGCGGGTCTCTTTGTCCCACAGACGGCAGCCGTCCGGGCTGAACTCGTCGCCGAGGACGATCTTGCCGTGGAACAGGCCGAACTCGAGCTTGAAGTCCACCAGCAGCAGGCCGGCGTCGTCGAACAGCTTGTTCAGCACTTCGTTGACCTTGAAGGAGTAGGCCTTCATTTCGGCCAGTTGCTCCAGGGTCGCCCAGCCGAAGGCCTGGACGTGGGATTCGTTGATGAACGGGTCGCCCAGGGCGTCGTTCTTCAGGAACAGCTCGAAGGTCGGCGGAGTGAGCTGCAGGCCCTCTTCGACGCCCAGGCGGCGCACCAGACTGCCGGCGGCGTAGTTGCGCACGACGCACTCGACCGGAATCATGGCGAGCTTCTTGACCAGCACTTCGTTGTCCGACAGCAGGGCGTCGAACTGGGTCGGGATGCCGGCGGCTTCGAGCTTCTGCATGATGAAGGCGTTGAACTTGTTGTTCACCATGCCCTTGCGATCAAGCTGCTCGATGCGCTTGCCGTCGAACGCCGAGGTGTCGTTGCGGAACAGCAGGACGAGGCGGTCGGCGTCATCGGTGGTGTAAACCGACTTGGCCTTGCCGCGATAGAGTTCTTCGCGTTTTTCCATGATGGGCTCCGCTTGCTTAAGGGGTGGGCTCAGGCGATGGTGCGCCAGTCGAGTCCAGAATGCTGATCGGCCACCTGCAGCCAGTCCGGGTCGCACCCAAGGGTGTCGACGAAGCTTTGCCGGGCCAGCTGCGGCGAGTTGTTCTTTTCGCTGAGATGCGCCAGCACCAGGTGCTGCAAGCTTTCCCAGCCCAGCTGGGCCACGAGTTCGGCGGCCTGCCGGTTGTTCAAATGTCCCCACTGGCCGCCTACACGGACCTTGAGTGGGTAGGGATACGGACCGCGGGCCAGCATGTCGGTATCGTGATTCGCTTCGATGATCAACGCATCGAGGCCACGATAGCATTCCAGCACCTGCGCCGTGGCGGCTCCCAGATCGGTGAGCTGGCCAAAGCGCTTCCGGCCATCGGAAAACACGTACTGCAGGGGCTCTCGCGCATCGTGGGAGACGCTCACCGCAGTGACTTCCAGGTCTTTCAGTACCAGGCGGTCGCCGCATTTGAGCAGCCCCGCCGGTGTCACCGGCTTGCGCATTCCCTGCAGGGTGCCGGCGCTGAGGTACACGGGTATTCGATGGTGCCGGGCCAGCAGTTCGACGCCGTTGATGTGATCGGAGTGCTCGTGCGTGACCAGTACCGCGTCCAGCTGCCCGGGCTCTACGCCCAGGCGTGCCAGACGGCGGATGGTTTCACGCAGCGGGAAGCCGCAATCGATCAGTATCCGGGTGTCAGAACTGCTCACCAAGGCCGAATTGCCCCGGCTTCCGCTCCCCAGGACCGCGAAGTGCATTCCGCATACTCTCCTGGAGTTTTTCCAACACACCCTGCGCCACGTCAGCCGGTGCGGAGGTGTTGATGTCTTTGTCGACGGTGATCTGGACGGTGTTGCTCACGCTGGTCAGGCGAACCTGGTAGCGCTGGGCCTTGGCGTCCTCTTCTTCCTTGGTCTTCTCGCCACCGCCGAACAGGCGGCTGAAGAAGCCAGGCTTGTCTTCGTCCTTCTTCTTCGCGCCTTCGGCGATGTTGACGTAGTACACGCCCAGGCTGCGGTTGAGGTCGTCGACACGGATGTCGGCACGATCCAGCGCACGGCCGACGCTGACCCAGGCACGATCGAAATCGGAGTCGACGGTCAGCACCGGGTTGCCGCTGCCGTCCTTGCTCAGCTGGACGGCACCGGGGGTGTCGTAGTCCGAGTGCGCGGCGAGCAGGGAGACGGAGCCGCCCTTCTCGGCGCTGGTGGCCATGCTGGCGATCATTTCGTCGAGCAGCGCGGCGTCCAGGCTCGGCACGGCCGGCTTGGCCGGCCAATCGCCAGTGGCGGTGCTGCCGGCCGGGCGGGTTTCGCTCAGCACGTAGACTTCACTGGTGTTGGTCTGCACGCCGGGCTCGATGCGCACACGAACGCGCGCTTCGCTGTCTGGCTCGACGCCCGACACACGGCTGCTCAGACGACGCGCCAGGGGCGCGGAGAGCTGCGACAGCGGCTGCCAGTTGGTGCTGAATTCGCCAGTCTGCGGACGTTCGTTGGCGATGGAGAAGCCGTTGTCCTGGAAGAACTGGTGAGCGACCGGCCAGACTTCGGCCGGCGGACGCTGGGCAACCAGCCAGCGCGAGTCGCCGCTCTTCTGCAGGCTGAAGTCGCTGACTTCGCCGGCGCCGGACAGCGGCTGCGGACGCGGCACTTCGAACTCGCCTTCCTTCTCGGTGCTGGTGGCGACGTTCATCGGAATCGGCAGCAGCGGGTCGAGCTGCTTGCTCTGCATGCCCTCGGGCACCTTCATCGGTGCGGTTTCGCGGGCGTTGAGGTAATCGTCGCCACGGTCGCGGAAGTAGCCTTCCGGGCCCCACAGCCAGCCGCAGCCGGAGGTGTTGCCGATAACCAGGGCGAGCGCAGTCAGTCCTGCCAGTCGCTTCATGCGAGGGAGCTCCTTAAGCCAGGACGCCGGTCTGGCGCATGGCCTGACGCAGCGGTTCGTGGCAGCGCGGGCTGAGCCAGGTCAGAGGCAGGCGGATGCCCTCTGGAATCAGCCCCATTTCGTGCAGGGCGAACTTGACCGGGATGGGGTTGGATTCGATGAACAGCGACTTGTGTAGCGGCATCAGGCGATCGTTGATGGCGCGGGCAGCGGCGGCATCGCCACGCATGGCGGCGGCGCAGAGGTCGCTCATGGCGCGCGGGGCGACGTTGGCGGTCACCGAGATGTTGCCCTTGCCGCCCATCAGCATCAGCTCGACGGCGGTGGCGTCGTCACCGGAGTAGACGAGGAAGTCCTTGCCGACGCGATCCAGTACTTCCTTGCCGCGCTGCAGGTCGCCGGTGGCTTCCTTGATGCCGACGATGTTCGGCACCTTGGACAGGCGCTCGACAGTCTCGGGCAGCATGTCGCAGGCGGTACGGCCCGGCACGTTGTAGAGGATCTGCGGGATGGCCACGGCTTCGGCGATGTGGCGGAAGTGCTGGTACAGGCCTTCCTGGGTCGGCTTGTTGTAGTACGGGGTCACCAGCAGGCAGGCGTCGGCACCGCCGGACTTGGCGGCCTCGGTCAGCTCGACGGCTTCGCGGGTGGAGTTGGCGCCGGTGCCGGCGATGACCGGGATACGGCCGTTGACCTGGTCGACGACGCGACGGATGACGTCCAGGTGTTCGTTCACGTCCAGAGTGGCCGATTCACCCGTGGTGCCGACCGCTACGATGGCATTGGTGCCTTCCTGCAGGTGGAAGTCCACCAGCTTGGCGAGGCTGTCCCAATCCAGTCGACCCTGAGCATCGAAGGGGGTGACCAGCGCCACCATACTGCCCGCAATCATGCAACCGCTCCTGCCGGAAAAAGAAAGCCGTAATGGTACTGTCGCCACCGGCCACGCACAAGGTGACGCAGCGACCCGCGAGCGGTCAGACATTCCCCTCATCGGCGCTTTTCGCTACCCTTTCTCCTTTGTCGATGCGGCCCGCTTGGCCGCCACTCCCAGGAAAGCTGCATGTCCACCTCTCACCCTCGTGAACAATTCCTTCTGATCAGTGCTCTGGGCCCGAACCCGATGGAGTTGACCAGCGTGCTGTGCCGCACCTGCGTCGACAACCGCTGCTCGGTGGTCAGCAGCCGCCTGACCCGTCACGGCGAGTTCAGTGCGCTGATCCTGCAGATCTCCGGCAGCTGGGATGCCCTGGCCCGCCTGGAAGGCGGCCTGCCGCCCCTGGCCAAGCGTCACGGCTTCACCCTCAGCGTCACGCGCAGCAATGTCCACGTCACCCGCGCCCAGGCCCTGCCCTATGTGGCCTATGTCAGCGCCGTCTATCGTCCGGACATCCTCAACGAGCTGTGCCAGTTCTTCATCGATCACAACATCGAGCTGGAAAACCTCACCTGCGACACCTACCAGGCGCCGCACACCAACACCAGCATGCTCAACGCCACCATCACCGTGACGCTGCCGGCCGGCACCCAGATCAGTTGGCTGCGCGATCAGTTCCTCGACTTCGCCGATGCGCTGAACCTGGACGCGCTGATCGAACCCTGGCGTCCGCAGCATCCGTAAGGATGCTCCCAAGGAGAAAATTCCCATGGCAGTCGAACTGAACAAACCCGTCGCCGATTTCCAGGCCCCGGCCACCAGCGGCGTCGAATTCCGCCTGTCCGAACTCAAGGGCAAACAGGTCGTCCTGTACTTCTACCCCAAGGACAGCACCCCTGGCTGCACCACCGAAGGCCAGGGCTTCCGCGACAGGATCGAGGACTTCGCCAAGGCCAACACACTGGTGTTCGGCGTCTCCCGCGATGGCATCAAGTCCCACGAGAACTTCAAGGCCAAGCAGTGCTTCCCCTTCGAGCTTATCAGCGACAAGGATGAGGCCGTCTGCCAGCTGTTCGACGTGATCAAGCTGAAGAAGCTCTACGGCAAGGAATACATGGGCGTGGACCGCAGCACCTTCCTGATCGACGCCAAGGGCGTGCTGCGCCAGGAATGGCGCGGCGTGAAAGTACCCGGGCATGTGGACGCCGTGCTCGCTGCCGCTCAAGCGCTGAACCAGTAAGCCGCTGAGCCGGCGCCAATGAAAAAGGCCGCTGATCAGCGGCCTTTTTCGTTTACATCATCGGGCTGACTTGCGGCTCCAATGGCGGCTGCCGCGGCCAGGCATCCAGCACCGCCTTCACCAGGGTCGCCAGCGGGATGGCAAAGAACACACCCCAGAAGCCCCACAGTCCGCCGAACAGCAGCACCGCGCAGATGATTGCCACCGGGTGCAGGTTCACCGCCTCGGAGAACAGCAGCGGCACCAGCACGTTGCCATCCAGCGCCTGGATGATCGCGTGAGCGGCCATCAGGTAGATGAACTGGTCGCTCCAGCCCCACTGGAACAGCGCGATCATCGCCACCGGCACGGTGACCACTACTGCGCCGATATAAGGCACCACCACCGACAGGCCGACCAGCAGCGCAAGCAGCGCCGCGTAGTTGAGCCCCAGCACCACGAAGGCGATGTAGGTCGCCACGCCGGTGATGAAGATCTCGATGACCTTGCCACGGATGTAGTTGGCAATCTGCTGGTTCATCTCGTTCCACACCTGCTTCATCAGCCCGCGCTCACGGGGCAGGTAGCGGCGGAACCAGTGGTAGAAGCGGCGGCGGTCCTTGAGGAAGAAGAACACCAGGATCGGCACCAGCACCAGGTAGATCATGATGTTGACCACCACCGGCAGGCCCGACAGGGAGAAGGTCAGCGCCCACTGGCCGAGCTGACCCAGTTCGCTGCGCGCCGCCTCGACGGTGTGCAGCACCTGCTCCTCGGTGACCATGTCCGGATAGCGTTCAGGCAGCATCAACAGGGTCGCCTGCCACTCGCCGAGCATGCCGGGCAGTTCGTTGAACAGAGTGAACAGCTGCTTCCACAGCAGCGGCACCAGCACCAGCAGGAACACTGCGAGCAGCCCGAGGAACAGCGAATAGACCAGCCACACCGCGAACAGATGTGGCACACGCAGGCGCTCCAGCACGCCGACCATGCCCTGGATGAGGAAGGCGATGACCATCGCCGCCAGCACCGGCGCGAGCATCCCGCCAAAGGTCAGGATGACGGTAAATCCCAGTCCGAGAATGACCGCCAGCACTATCGCCTCCTCGTCGGAGAAATAGCGCTGCATCCAGTCCTGCAAAACCTTGAGCATCAACGAAACCTGCGAAACGAATGGGGTAACGTCGCGGTTACCCGCGATCAGGGGCTACTTCTTGCGCAGCCAGTAGCGATAGACGCCGGCTTCGACCTCTTCATGCAGCAGCGAGTGCCCGGCAAGATCGGCGAAAACGCGGAAGTCGCGCTGCGAGCCCGCATCGGTGGCGATCACCTTGAGCACCGCTCCACTGGGAAGCCGGTTCAGCTCCAGCTTGGCCTTGAGCAGCGGCAACGGACAATTGAGACCGCTGGCGTCCAGCTCCGCGTCACAGGCGGGGACGGACGGCGTGGAATCGGACATCGAAACGAACTCCAGTCAGGGCGCCCAAGAATACCGAAAGCGTTGGAAAAGTAACCAGGCCCTGCAGAGACGCTGTTCATTAATGAAGCCGTCAGACTCGGGGTTGAAAGGGCCACGGAGCGGAAATACCCGATTCGAATTGCGCCGCACTTCCGCCCTGCAAACTAGGCATAGGCGTAAGCGTGCGGCTAAAGTAGAGCCTTTCTCGGAACGAGCCTTGTGTACATGAAAGTACTCCGCCCTGCCCTGCTGTCGCTCGCTGTCGCCTTCGCCATGCCGGCCCTGGCGGACGACCTGCCTTCCCTGGGGGACGCCAGCTCGTCCATCGTCTCCCCGGAGCAGGAGTTCCAGCTCGGCCGCGCCTGGCTGAGCATGCTGCGCAACCAGGTCGACACGCTCAACGATCCGCAACTCAAGGACTATGTCGAGTCCAGCGTCTACCGCCTGGCGGAGTCCAGCGAACTGCAGGACCACCGCCTGGCGTTCATCCTGATCCGAGACAAACAGATCAACGCCTTCGCCGCCCCTGGCGGCGTGGTCGGCGTCAACGGCGGCCTGTTCATCTATGCCCAGACCGAAGGCGAGTACATCGCAGTACTGGCGCACGAACTCGGCCACCTCAGCCAACGCCACTTCGCCCGCGGCATCGAAGCACAACAGCGCATGCAGGTACCGGTGATGGCCGCCATGCTGGCCGGCATCATCGCCGCCGCCGCCGGCGCCGGTGATGCGGGTATCGCTGCCATCGCCGGCACCCAGGCCGCGGCCATCCAGAACCAACTGCGCTTCTCCCGGCAGAACGAACAGGAAGCCGACCGCGTCGGCGTTGCCACCATGGTCCGCGCCGGCTACGACCCGCGCTCCATGCCCAACATGTTCGAGCGCCTGGCCCGCCAGTACCGTTACGAGGGCAAACCGCCGGAATTCCTGCTGACTCACCCAGTCACCGAATCGCGTATCGCCGACACCCGCAACCGCGCCGAGCAGTACCCCAAGGGCGGCAAGGAAGACTCGCTGCGCTACGAGCTGATGCGCGCCCGCGTCCAGCAGATGTTCGAAGACACGCCGGGCATGGCCAGCAAGCAGTTCCGCGCGCAACTCGACGAAGACCCGAAGAACGACGCTGCGCGCTACGGCCTTGCGCTGTCGCAGACCAAGATCGGCCAGCTCAACGACGCCCGCAGCAACCTGCAGCAGCTGCTGGCCAAGGCGCCCAACGACATCAGCTACAACCTGGCCATGTCCGATCTCGACATCACCGCCAACAAGCTGCCCGACGCCCAGGCGCGGGTGCAGAAGATGCTCGGCCAGTACCCGGACAGCTACCCGCTGATCCAGGCCAATGCCGACCTGATGATGAAGACCAACCGCGCGGCCGATGCCGAGAAAACGCTGTTCAAGCTGTCCCAGCGCCGCCCGCTGGACCCGGACGTGTGGAACCGCCTGGCCGACGCCTGCACCCTGAGTGGCAACGCCATTGGCGTGTACCAGGCCCGCGCGGAGTACTACGCACTCACCGGCGACTACAAGCAGGCGATCGAGCAGCTGGACTTCGCCAAGCGCCGCGCCGGCGGCAACTTCACCCTGGCCGCGCGCCTGGATGCCCGCCAGCAGGAGTTCCGCGAGCAGGAGCGCATCCTCAAGGAAATGATGGGACGCTGAGCCCTTCTCCCGCCCACAAAAAAGCCCGGCATCTGCCGGGCTTTTTCATTCACGCATGCTGATCAGGCATTGCCCGCCAGCTTCAACTTCGCCGCCTGGGTAAAGTCGAGCATGCGCTTGAGCGGCTTGATTGCCTTGGGAATCAGCGCCGGGTCGACGAAGATTTCGCCCGAGCCGTCCTTCAGGCACGCCAGGGTGCGCTCCAGGGTGTTCATGGCCATCCACGGGCAGTGCGCACAGCTGCGGCAGGCCGCACCGTTGCCGGCGGTGGGCGCCTCGATGAATTCCTTGTCCGGGCACAGCTGCTGCATCTTGTAGAAGATGCCGCGGTCGGTGGCGACGATGAAGCGTTTGTTCGCCAGCGTTTGCGCGGCCTTGATCAGCTGGCTGGTGGAGCCCACGGCATCGGCCAGGTCCACCACCGCCTCCGGCGACTCCGGGTGCACCAGGATCGCGGCGTCCGGGTAGATCGCCTTGAGGTCTTCCAGCTGCTTGGCCTTGAACTCCTCGTGAACGATGCAGGCACCGTCCCAGAGCAGCATGTCGGCGCCAGTCTCGCGCTGGATATAGCGGCCCAGGTGCTGGTCCGGCGCCCAGAGGATCGGCTCGCCGTTGTCCATCAGGTGCTCGACGATCTCCACGGCGCAACTGGAGGTCACTACCCAGTCGGCGCGCGCCTTCACGGCTGCCGAGGTGTTCGCGTAGACCACCACGGTGCGCTCGGGATGCTGGTCGCAGAAAGCGGAGAACTCTTCCACCGGGCAGCCCAGGTCCAGCGAGCAGGTCGCCTCCAGGGTCGGCATCAGTACGCGCTTTTCCGGGTTGAGGATTTTCGCGGTCTCGCCCATGAAGCGAACACCGGCGACCACCACGGTCTGCGCCGAATGCTGGTTGCCAAAACGGGCCATTTCCAGCGAGTCGGAAACGCAGCCGCCGGTCTCTTCGGCCAGCGCCTGGATCACCGGGTCGCAGTAGTAGTGCGCGACGAGCACGGCGTTCTGCGCCTTCAGCTCGGCGGCGATGGCCGCACGGTAGTCGGCCTCTTCCTGCACGCTCAGCACCCGCGGCTGCTTCGCCGCCAGATGGGCCTGGACCAGCAGGCGTTCGGAAATCTGGGACATCGTGTGAAAACCTCAACAGGCACGGTCTGATTATGCCGGCGATTTTATCACCACCGCCTTACGACGCGGTGCACCGTGGATGGCCATACGGCAGACTTTTTCCGGCACATGGCAAAAGCCCCGTGATCTTTCGATCACGGGGCTTTTGTCTTACATGTTGGTGGGTCGTGTGGGATTCGAACCTACGACCAATTGGTTAAAAGCCAACTGCTCTACCGACTGAGCTAACGACCCAACGTGGGGCGTATAATACTGATTTCTAACGCAAAAACAACACCCTTCGAAAACTTTTTTCAGAAATATCGCGTCGGGTCGGAAATTCCCGCGGCCAAAAAGCCCTCGGAACGCAGTCGGCAGCTGTCGCATTTACCGCACGCACGCCCGTCATCATCGGCCTGATAGCAGGAAACCGTCAGGCTGTAATCCACGCCCTGGGCGATGCCCGCCTCGATGATCTGCGCCTTGGAAAGGAACTGCAGCGGCGCCTGAATGCGGAAGCCGTCGCCCTCCACACCGGCCTTGGTAGCCAGGTTGGCCATGCGCTCGAAAGCCTCGACGAACTCGGGACGACAATCCGGGTAGCCGGAATAATCCACGGCGTTCACGCCGATGAAGATATCCCGCGCACCGAGCACCTCCGCCCACCCCAGCGCGAGCGAAAGGAAAACGGTATTGCGCGCCGGCACGTAGGTGACCGGGATACCTTCGCCGGGTGCCTCGGGCACATCGATGCGGCTATCGGTCAGGGCGGAGCCGCCGATGCCGTTCAGGTTCAGGCCGATCACCTTGTGCTCGATCACGCCCTGCTGGCGAGCGACCCGCTCGGCTGCCTGCAACTCGGCACGGTGACGCTGTCCGTAATCGAAACTCATGGTGTAGCAGTCGTAGCCTTCTGCCTTGGCCATGGCGACCACGGTCGCGGAGTCCAGGCCGCCGGAGAGCAGGATTACGGCTTTCTTGTCGTTCATGGATGGCTTGATGGACATGAGTAGGTCTCCTCCGCGCTCAATGGCCCGGCTCGTCGTTCCAGAGAATCTTGTGCAACTGCAGTTGCAGGCGCACTGGCAAGTTGTCGCTGACGATCCAGTCGGCCAGCTCACGCGCGTGCACTTCGCGGTGGCTGGGCGAGAACAGCACCTCGCCGGCTCGTTGCTCCAGGCGGTACTCGATCAGCTTGGACACCGCCCAGTCATAGTCCTCGCGGGAGCAGATGACGAACTTCACCTGATCGTTGGACGTCAGCTCGCCGATGTTCTCGTAGCGATTGCGCACCACCTCCCCGGAGCCCGGAGTTTTCAGGTCGAGGATGCGGCTGACGCGGCGGTCGGTGGCGGAGATATCCAGCGCACCACTGGTTTCCAGCGAAACCTCATAGCCGGCATCGCACAGGCGCTCGAGCAGCGGGATGCAATTGGGCTGAGCCAAAGGCTCGCCGCCGGTCACGCAGACGTAGCGCGGGCGGTACTGGGCAACCTGGTCAAGGATGGCGTCGAGGGACTGGATCTCGCCACCACTGAACGCATAGGCGGTATCGCAGTAATTGCAGCGCAGGGGGCAGCCCGTCAGGCGTACGAACACGGTCGGCAAGCCGGCGGTGCGCGTTTCCCCCTGCAACGAGTAGAAAATCTCGGTAATGCGCAGGGTCTGTTGCATATCAGCCACGGGCGTGACGGCTACACAGACCATCCGCCTCCGTTGCGTTGGAGTCGTGGGCGCGCTCACTGGGCGCCCGGCAAGCCCGGAACACAGCAGACATCAGCCGAGCTGAAACCACTGGTGCTTTCCGGGGGCGGGAATTCTAACGAAAAAACCCGCGACGGGCGCGGGTTTTCGGACAGTGCGGTGCGGTGCCTTACTTGAGGTTCTTCAGGTCACGCTGGGACAGCTGGGCGGCGGAAGAGCCCGGATACTGGGCCACGACCTGCTGCAGGATGCCACGGGCCTTGTCGGTATTGCCCAGGCGGCGCTCGACATCAGCGAGCTTGTACAGCGAGTCCGGCACCTTGGCGCTGCTCGGGTAGGCCTGGCTGACGCGAGCGAAGGCCTGGCCGGCGCCCTGCAGGTCACCCTTGGCGAGATTTACTTCGCCAAGCCAGTACTGTGCGTTGCCAGCATACTGGCTGTTTGGATACTTGCGCAGGAAGGCGCCGAAGGCCTGGCTGGCCTTGTCGAAATCCTTGGCCTTGATCAGGTCAAAGGAGGCGTCGTAGTAAAGCTTTTCTTTTGCCGGGTCACCCGGCTCGCTGCTGGCAGCGGGCTGCTGTTGCTGGGCGGCGGCTACGCCTGCCCCGGCGGCAGCTCCGGCACTGGCGCCGGCAGCGGAGGAATCCTGTTGAACAGCAGCACCGGCCGCTCCTGCACCTGCACCGCTGGAAAGGCGGCTGTCGATGTCCTGGAAGCGTTCCTGGTTTTCCTGCTTCATTTGCTGGATCTGGTTCTGCTGCTCTTCGAGCATGCCGCGCAGACGGGACATCTCGTCCTGCATCTGCTGCAGCTGCATGAACAGCTGAGCCTGACCGGAGACGGGAGTAGTCATCCCGCCTCCGGCGTAGGCGCCATCGGCGCCTGCGGTGCCATAACCCGAGGGCGGTGTGCTGGCATAGCCACCATTACCGTCCTGTACCGGAACCGCGGCTGCCGCCATGAGGGGCAGTCCGCATGCGATCAAGGTCAGAAAACGCAGGCGCATCGGCATCAGGTCTTACTTCTTCAGCTCAACGCGACGGTTCTGGGCCCAGGACTGCTCGTCGTGGCCAGTGGCAACCGGACGCTCTTTGCCGTAGGAAACCAGTTCCAGCTGAGCCGGGGAAACGCCCTGCAGTACCAGGTAGCGCTGAACGGCCTTGGCACGACGCTCGCCCAGAGCCATGTTGTACTCGCGGGTGCCGCGCTCGTCAGTGTGACCTTCCAGGACTACGCGCTGGCCGGAACCTTTCAGGTCCTTGGCGTGTACGTCCAGGGCACGCATGGCTTCCGGCTTCAGGTCGGAGCTGTCGTACTCGAAGTAGAAGGTGGTGATAGCGCGCAGAGCGGCTTCGTCGCTCAGGGAGCCGTCAACGGCACCGCTGTTTGCGCCGTAGCCAGCGTTCGGATCAACGCCGCCATTGGCGCCTTCGCCAGTAGCATCGCCTTTCTTGGACGAACAGCCGACGGCAACAGCCATGGCGAGGGCGATAACGGCAAATTTGCCGAATTTCAGCATTTCCATCATGTAACTCCTAATGAACCCCAGTGTATAAATTTGAAACAGTTGGCAACCGTCAGTTCAGGTAAGGGGACCAGGAAGGCTCGCGCACGTCGCCTTGAGCGGTGGGTAGCGGTAACCGAACACGTCCGTTGATGCTCACGAGCATCAACACGCCCCGGTCCTGCTGGCGGGTGGCATATATTAGCATCGTGCCATTTGGCGCAACAGTGGGCGAATCATCCAGGTTGGTGTTGGAAAGTACCCGGAGATTACCGCGCTGAAGGTCCTGCGCCGCGATCTGGAAGTTGGTGAAACCGTCCTGGCGGTGAACCATGACCAGGGTCTTCTCGTCCGCCGACAGTTTCGGGTTGGCGTTGTAGTTGCCGATGAAGGTCACACGGTCGGTAGCGCCCGAGTTCACGTTCATCTTGTAGATCTGCGGCTTGCCGCCACGATCCGAGGTGAAGTACAGGGTCGAGCCGTCCGCGCCCCAGAAGGGTTCGGTGTCGATCGCCGAGTTGTTGGTCAGGCGACGCAGCTGGCGGCTGCCCAGGTCCATCACGTAGATCTCCGGATTGCCGTCACGCGACAGCACGAAGGCCAGGCGGTTGCCGTCCGGCGAGAAGGCCGGGGCGCCATTGAGGCCTTCGAAGTTGGAAATCTGCTCGCGGCGACCGGTGTCGACGTACTGCATGAAGATGCGCGGACGCTTCTGCTCGAAGGACACGTAGGCGATGCGACGGCCATCGGGCGAGAAACGCGGCGAGAGGATCGGCTCGCGCGACTGCAGCAGGGTCACCGGGCGGGCGCCATCATAGTCGGAGCGCTGCAGGGTGTAGCGGGTGTTGTCCACCGAGAAGCGCTCTGCGGTCACGTAGAGCATCTTGGTGGAGAACGCCCCCTTGATGCCGGTGAGCTTCTCGAACGACTGATCGGCGATGTAGTGCGACATGTCGCGCAGCTGGTCGGTGGTGCCGCCCACGCTGCCGGTGAGGACCTGCTCCTGGGTCGACACGTTGAGCAGGGCGTACTGGATCTGCAGGCGGCCGCCATTAGGGACGATGCTGCCGACCAGGACGTACTGCGCACCGAGGGCCTGCCAGTCGCGGTAGATCACCTCGCTGGCCTGGGCCGGCTGGCTGATCATGTTCTGGCGCGGGATCGGCTCGAAATAACCGGAGTTGCGCAGGTCGCTGCCGATGATGTTCGACATGTCTTCGGGCAGGACGTTGCCGCCCTGCCAGCCGAACGGAACCACGGCAATCGGGACGGCCGAGTCACGACCGCTGGAGATCACCAGCGGGTCGGCGGCCTGCGCTGCGCCGGCCACCAGGGCCAGGGCGAAGAGCGCGAAGCGAATCAGGGTACTCACAGATCTAAATCCTCCGGTTTGAAGACCATTCGGCGCTGACGATACAGGCTATCGAAAGTGGCACGATCCAGTTTTTGCAGTTCGGGAACACGGCCCACGTTTTTGACCGCTGCCACCGCCGAATCGTCGAACGGCTTGTCACCACTGGAGCGGGTTACGCTTACGCCGGTGATCGCCCCGCTCGGCAGCATCTGAATCAGCACTTCTACGCTCATTCCGTTACGAGCTGAAGGAGGACGGCTCCACTGCTGGCTCACCAGGCTGACGATCAGATCGTCGAAGTTGCCCGCCACCTCGTCACCTTGCTCGTCGGCCAGGGCCTGTTGCCGTTGCGTGTCGTTGGACAGCAGGTCGGCCAGCGCCTGGGCCTTCTTGTCTTCCGTGGCCTTGCGGGCTGCGGCAGCGGCTGCAGCAGCAGCCTTCTTCTTCGCAGCCTCGACCGCGGCAGCCTTCTTCTTGGCATCATCCGCGGCGGCTTTTTTCTTCGCGTCCTCGGCGGCCTTCTTCTTGGCCTCCTCGGCAGCTTTCTTCTTCGCCTCTTCAGCGGCCTCTTTCTTGGCCTCTTCCTCGGCTTTCTTCTTGGCGATATCCGCCTGCTGTTTCTGCTCGGCAGCCTTGGCCTCAGCCGCTTTCTTGGCGGCTGCGGCAGCATCGGCCACCTTCTTGGCGTCGTCTGCCTTCTTGGCTTCAGCGGCTTTCTCGGCGGCATCTGCAGCCTTTTGAGCCGCATCGGCCTTCTTTTGTTCCTCGGCTTTCGCAGCAGCCAATGCCTGCTGCTCAGCCTTCTTCTGCTCGAGCTGCTCCTGCTCGTATTGCTTGGCCGAAGTCTTCTTCGCCTCGCCGGCTATCTTCTGGTTGGTCTGCTGGGTCGCCTGGCTCTTGGACTTCAGCTGGTACAGCGTAGCCTGGACGATCGGCCGCGAAGGCGGCAGTTCAGGCGTACTGGCCCAGCTGACGAACAGCATGGCGAAGATCAGGACGTGCAGAGCCACGGCCAGGACCGTTGGCCAGAAGTAGCCTTCCGATTGAGAGCGCTCGAGCTGGTGCATCAACTACCTGGTGCCTCGGTAATCAGACCGACGTTGCCGACTCCGGCTTTCTGCAGACCGCCCATGACGGCCATGACAGAGCCATAGTCGACTGCCTTGTCCCCACGGACGAAGACCTGGACTTTCTTACCCTGACTGCTGTTTTGCGCCATGATCGCGGTAGCCGCGGTCACCAGCTGATCGAGGTCAACGGCAGTCTGGCTGGCCTTGCCCTGATCCGGGTCCACTTCGGAGCCCATGTTCCAGTAGTAGGTCTTGTCGGCCTTGATGGAGATGGTGAGCACGCGGGAATCGTTATCCTGCGGCAGCGCTTCGCTGGAAACCTTGGGCAGATCAACCTTGACGCCCTGGTTGAGCATGGGCGCGGTCACCATGAAAATGACCAGCAGTACCAACATCACGTCGATGTAGGGCACCACGTTCATTTCCGCGACCGGCTTGCGCTTGTGACGAACTCTTGCCATGACGGCTTACCTCTTGGTCGTCGATCAATCGTCGCTGGTGTGCACTTTGCGGTGCAGGATCGCCTGGAACTCGTCGGCGAAGGTGTAGTAGCGACCGATGAGCATTTCCGAGCGGGCGGCGAAACGGTTGTAGGCGATGACCGCGGGGATGGCCGCGAACAGGCCGATGGCGGTGGCGATCAGCGCTTCGGCAATACCCGGCGCCACGGTGGCGAGGGTGGCCTGCTGCACGGTGGCCAGGCCACGGAAGGAGTTCATGATCCCCCACACGGTGCCGAACAGACCGATGTACGGGCTGGTGGAACCGACGGTGGCGAGGAACGGCAGGCTGGTTTCCAGCTTCTCTTCCTCGCGGGAAATGGCGACGCGCATCGCGCGGGAAACGCCTTCCATCACCGCATCCGGGTCAACGCCGGCCTGCTGGCGCAGACGGGAGAATTCCTTGAAGCCGGCACGGAAGATCTGCTCGACCCCCGAATCCGGATCGGGGTTGCTGCCCGCCTGACGATAGAGCTTGGACAGGTCAATGCCCGACCAGAAGCGCTCTTCGAAAGTTTCCAGGGCCTTCTTCGCCGAGCGCATCATGTTGCTGCGCTGGAAAATCATGATCCAGGAAGTGACCGATGCGGCCACCAGGGTCAGCATCACCAGCTGTACCACGACGCTGGCGTTACTGATCAAGCTCCACATGGAAGTATGGTCGACGACGTTCGGTTCCACGTTAATCTCCTGCTGAAAGGGTGTCCGGACTGCCGGCAAATGCCGCACGCAACACATCTGGGATAGCGCGGGGTTTCAGGTTGTCCGCCCGCACGCACGCCACCAGGAATCGCCCCTCGCAGAGCAAGGTCGAATCCGACGCCCGTCGAACCTGTTGACGAAACTTCAGGCTCGCACGGTTCAACTCCTCCACCTCGACGCTGACAAGCAGCTCGTCATCCAGGCGGGCCGGCGCGTGATAGCGCGCCTCAGCCGAATGAACGACGAAAAGCAGGTTCTCCCCCGCCAGCTGTGACTGGGCGAAGCCCAGATCACGCAGCCGCTCGGTACGAGCCCGCTCCATGAACTTGAGGTAGTTGACGTAGTAGACGATGCCGCCGGCATCGGTGTCCTCGTAATAGACCCGATACCGCTGCTGGAACGGCTGACCCCCGTGTTGCGCGCGCATACTCTAGAACCAAGTAAAGACTTTGCCAATCGGCAATCGTCTACAAATGCAATTAATTACCATCTTCAGGGACGAACAGATCCGATGTCGTCCCCTCCCCCATCCGCTTCGGCACATTCAAGCCGAAATGCAGGTACGCATGCCGGGTCACTACACGCCCCCGAGGTGTGCGCATGATATAGCCTTGCTGGATCAGATAGGGCTCCAGCACGTCTTCAATCGTGTGTCTTTCTTCGCTGATGGCCGCCGCGAGGTTGTCGATCCCCACCGGGCCACCGTCGAACTTGTCGATCATGGTCAGCAGCAGGCGGCGATCCTGGTGATCGAAGCCTCTTTCATCCACGTCCAGCAGGTTCAGCGCCTTGTCGGCGATGTCGCTGCTGATGTGGCCGGTGCCGCGCACCTCGGCGAAATCCCGCACCCGCCGCAGCAGGCGGTTGGCGATCCGCGGCGTACCGCGTGCGCGCCGAGCGATCTCGTAGGCGCCCGCCGGCTCGATCTCCAGACCGAGAATGCCCGCCGAACGGGCGACGATGCTGGACAGGTCGTCCACACCGTAGAACTCCAGGCGCTGCACGATACCGAAGCGGTCACGCAGCGGGTTGGTCAGCATGCCGGCGCGAGTGGTCGCCCCCACCAGAGTGAAGGGCGGCAGATCGAGCTTGATCGAACGCGCAGCCGGGCCCTCGCCGATCATGATGTCCAGCTGGAAGTCTTCCATGGCCGGATACAGCACTTCCTCGACGATGGGCGAGAGGCGGTGAATCTCGTCCACGAACAGCACGTCGTTGGGTTCGAGGTTGGTCAGCAGCGCCGCCAGATCGCCAGGCCGCTCCAGCACCGGGCCGGAAGTGCTCTTGATCGAAACCCCCATTTCCTGGGCGATGATGTTCGCCAGGGTGGTCTTGCCCAGGCCGGGCGGGCCGAAGATCAGCGTGTGATCCAGCGCCTCCTGGCGCCCACGGGCCGCCTGGATGAACAACTCCATCTGTTCACGCACCACCGGCTGACCGACGTAGTCGGCCAGCTTCAGCGGGCGGATGGCGCGGTCGAGCTGCTCTTCGCGGTCACGACCGGTTACAGAGGAGATCAGGCGATCGGCTTCGATCATCGATGGCTACCTAGACCATGCCCTTGAGGGCACGACGGATGAGTTCTTCGCTGGACAAGCCTTCCTCCTGCACGGCGGCCACGGCGCGGCTCGCCTCCTGGGGTTTGAAGCCCAGTGCGATCAGCGCACTGACCGCATCGGACTCGGCGCTTGAGACTGCGGCAACCAGTCGGGGTTCCACCACCAACGGCGCGATGGAAGGAATATTTTCCCACGCCTTGAAGCGATCTTTCAGCTCCACCAGCAGGCGTTCGGCAGTCTTCTTGCCCACGCCCGGAATCTTCACCAGGGTGGAAGTATCCTGCGCCTGCACGCAACGCACCAGCTCATCGACTTCCAGCCCCGACATCAGCGCCAGCGCCAGCTTCGGGCCCACGCCATTGAGGCGGATCAGCTCGCGGAACAGCTCGCGCTCGCGCTTCTCGGCAAAGCCGTAGAGCAGGTGGGCATCCTCGCGCACCACGAGGTGGGTGTGCAGGGTCACCGGCTCGCCCAGGCTCGGCAAGCGATACAGGGTGGTCATCGGCACTTCGAGCTCGTAGCCCACGCCATTCACATCGACGATCAGGTGCGGCGGTTGTTTTTCCGCCAGGGTGCCACGCAGGCGTCCAATCACGGGAGTTTGTCCTTGCTCAATGTTTTTCCGGATATCACAGGCGCAAGCGTCCGCCACGTCGGCGGGCGCCTACCAGGCCGTGTGGCACCAGGCTCTGCCGGGTGTGCGCGTGGCACAGGGCGATGGCCAGGGCGTCGGAGGCGTCGATCTGCGGCTTCTGCACAAGCTTGAGCAAGTGCATGACCATCATCTGGACCTGCTGCTTGTCCGCACCTCCGGTGCCGGCAATCGCCTGCTTGACCTGGCTCGCCGTGTACTCGGCGATCTGCAAGCCTTCTTCCGCTGCCGCGACTATCGCCGCGCCGCGCGCCTGCCCCAGCTTCAACGCCGAGTCGGCGTTACGCGCCATGAACACCTGCTCGATGCCCATCATGGTCGGCTGGTAGGTCTGGATGACCTCGCGCACGCCACGGAAGACGATCTGCAGGCGCTCGAACAGTTCGCCGTTGCCGGTACGGATGCAGCCCGATGCCACGTACTCGCAGCCACGGCCGGTGTCGCGCACCACGCCGAAGCCGGTTATCCGTGAACCTGGGTCGATACCGAGAATCAGGGTCATGTCCGTCCGATCAAACCTTGTCCGTAACCTGTACTTCAGATAACAAAAACCGGAAGCGGGAGGCGCCGCTGACGACCACTCCCGCTTCCGGCTTCAGACCAGCGCCGGTGGTGGGATCAGCCCAGCTGGGCCATCACCTCGTCCGGGATTTCCGCATTGGAGTAGACGTTCTGCACGTCGTCCAGGTCTTCGAGCATGTCGATCAGCTTGAGGACCTTCTGCGCGGTGTCCAGGTCCAGGGCCGCAGTGGTCGACGGGATCATGGTGATCTCGGCGTCTTCGCCCTTGAAACCGGCTTCGGTCAGCGCTTCGTTGACCGAGATGAAATCGGCGAAGGTGGTGAAGACGTCGATGGAACCATCGTCGTTGACCACCACGTCGTCGGCGCCGGCTTCCAGCGCGGCATCCATCAGGGCTTCTTCGTTCACGCCCGGCGCATAGCTGATCTGACCCTTGCGCTCGAACATGTAGGCCACCGAACCGTCGGTACCCAGGTTGCCGCCGCACTTGCTGAAGGCATGACGCACTTCGGCCGCGGTGCGGTTGCGGTTGTCGGTCATCGCTTCGACGATGATCGCCACGCCGCTGGGCGCGTAACCTTCGTAGGTCAGCTCGGCCATGTTATCCGCTTCGCTGGAGCCCACGCCGCGCTGGATGGCGCGATCGATGGTATCGCGGGTCATGTTGGCGGTCAGCGCCTTGTCCACGGCCAGGCGCAGACGCGGGTTGTCCGCCGGGATCCCCCCGCCCTGCTTGGCAGCGACGGTCAGCTCACGGATGAGCTTGGTGAAGATCTTGCCCTTCTTGGCGTCCTGACGTTCCTTGCGGTGCTTGATGTTGGCCCATTTGGAATGACCAGCCATAACTCACTCCGTATCGCTTGTTTGCTTCGCACGCGGCGCCCGGTTTGCGGGCGCCGCGGCAATCTGGATCGACTTACTCGGCGGCCTTCTGCTGCTCGCGGAGGCGGATGTTCAGCTCGCGCAGAGCCTTGGCATCCACAGTGCCCGGAGCCTGGGTCATGACGTCGCCGGCGCTCTGGGTTTTCGGGAAGGCGATGACTTCGCGGATCGAGGCCGCGCCGGTCATCAGCATCACCAGACGGTCCAGGCCGAAGGCCAGGCCACCGTGCGGCGGTGCGCCGTACTTGAGGGCGTCGAGGAGGAAGCCGAACTTCTCTTCCTGCTCCGCATCATCGATGCCGAGCACGCGGAACACCGCCTGCTGCATGGACTTGTCGTGGATACGGATGGAACCACCGCCCAGCTCGGTACCGTTGAGCACCATGTCGTAGGCACGGGACAGCTTGCCGGCCGGGTTGGCCTCGAGCTCTTCCGGGGTGCACTTGGGCGCGGTGAACGGGTGGTGCAGGGAAGTCAGGCTGCCGTCGTCGTTCTCTTCGAACATCGGGAAGTCCACGACCCACATCGGCGCCCACTCCTTGGTGAGCAGGTTGAGGTCATGGCCGACCTTGATGCGCAGCGCGCCCAGGGCGTCGCAGACGATCTTGGCCTTGTCGGCGCCGAAGAACACGATGTCGCCATCGACCGCGCCAACGCGATCAAGGATCTCGTTCAGGTTCGGCTCGGCGATGTTCTTCACGATCGGCGACTGCAGGCCTTCCACGCCCTTGGCGCGTTCGTTGACCTTGATGTAGGCCAGACCCTTGGCGCCGTAGATGCCGACGAACTTGGTGTAGTCGTCGATCTGCTTGCGCGGCATGCTCGCACCGCCCGGAACGCGCAGGGCGGCAACGCGGCCCTTCGAATCGTTGGCCGGGCCGGAGAAGACCTTGAACTCGACGTCCTTCAACTGATCGGCCACGTCGACCAGTTCCAGCGGGATACGCAGGTCAGGCTTGTCCGAACCGTAGCGGCGCATGGCCTCTTCGAACGGCATGTGCGGGAATTCGTCGAACTCGACGTTCAGCACTTCCTTGAACAGTTGGCGAACCATCTTCTCGGTGATCTCGATGATGTCGCTTTCTTCGAGGAAGCTGGTTTCGATGTCGATCTGGGTGAATTCCGGCTGACGGTCGGCACGCAGGTCTTCATCGCGGAAGCACTTGGCGATCTGGTAGTAGCGGTCGAAGCCGGCCACCATCAGCAGCTGCTTGAACAGCTGGGGCGACTGCGGCAGGGCGAAGAAGTGACCCGGGTAGGTGCGGCTCGGCACCAGGTAGTCACGCGCGCCTTCCGGAGTCGGGCGACCGAGGATCGGGGTTTCCACGTCGAGGAAACCGTTGTCGTCCAGATAGCGGCGGATGCTGCTGGTGATGCGCGCACGCAGCTTCAGCTTGGCGGCCATCTCCGGGCGACGCAGGTCGATGAAGCGGTAGCGCAGGCGGGTTTCCTCGCCCACGTCGGAGTATTCATCCAGCGGGAACGGCGGGGTTTCGGCCTGGTTCAGCACTTCCAGTTCATGGCCCAGCACTTCGATGGCGCCCGAAGCCATGTTCGAGTTGCGCGCGCCTTCAGGGCGCAGACGCACCTTGCCGGTGATCTTCACCACGTACTCGCTGCGCACACGGTCGGCCTTGGCGAAGGTCTCGACGCGATCCGGGTCGAACACCACCTGGGCCAGACCTTCACGATCACGCACGTCGAGGAAGATCACCCCGCCGTGGTCGCGGCGACGGTGTACCCAACCGCAAAGAGTGACTACCTGGCCGTCCAGGCTCTCGTTCAACTGGCCGCAATAGTGGCTGCGCATCATGGTGTGTTTCGCTTCTCGAAAGTCTTGAATTCTAGGGAACCGCTCATTCGCTGGCGGAGCAGGCGCCGGCACCGCAACCGGTGGCCGGACAGACCGCTGGAGCATCGCCGGAGGCCAGGTTCTTCTTCGCTCCGGTCTTGAAGTCGGTCTCGTACCAACCGCTGCCGCCCAGGCGGAAGCCCGGAGCCGACAACATCTTCTTCAATTCGGGAGCCATGCAGGCCGGACAATCGACCAACGGCGCATCGCTGATCTTCTGCAGCGATTCCAGCTGATGCGCGCAGGACTGGCACTGGTACTCGTAAATCGGCATGGAACACCTTGGCTGTGTAACGCCACGGGTCCGCGTCCCGCGGCAAAGAGGCCGATTATAGCCTGAAAAATCCACGGGTTGCAGCCGGACTCCGGTGGCGGAAAAGCCAGCCGGACGCACAACCTTTTAATAGAAAAGCTCAATCGATTGCCTTGATATAGACCAAGAGCTTCGCACCTGCACCGGTGATAGCCTCGAACCCAACACCTTGAATCACCCATGTCACGATGAGGAGATCGCCATGGACATCGATATCGGAATCGCCAAACAGGATCGCGCTGCCATCGCCGACGGCCTGTCCCGTCTGCTGGCCGACACCTACACGCTGTACCTGAAGACCCACAACTTCCACTGGAACGTCACCGGGCCGATGTTCAACACCCTGCACCTGATGTTCGAAGGGCAGTACACCGAACTGGCACTGGCCGTGGACAGCATCGCCGAACGCATCCGCGCCCTGGGCTTCCCGGCGCCAGGCACCTATGCCGCTTACGCGCGCCTGTCCTCGATCAAGGAAGAAGAAGGCGTGCCGGACGCCCAGGAGATGATCCACCTGCTGGTGCAGGGCCAGGAAGCCGTAGTGCGCACCGCACGCAGCATCTTCCCGCTGGCCGACAAGGTGGCGGACGAGCCGACCGCCGACCTGCTGACCCAGCGCATGCAGGTACACGAGAAGACCGCCTGGATGCTGCGCAGCCTGCTTGCCGAGTGATCCCTCCTTATATAAGGAAGCCCGCCAGTCGGCGGGCCTTCCTTCCCCTACGAATGGCCTAAGCGGTTGATTTGAGAAGGCAAGTGGTTTGCGGTTAAATAACCGCCGTGCGCTTCGCGCATAGGCCGCCCAGCACGCTTTCATTTTCCTTTCCAGCGTTGCACCTGGGGACGGCTGCTTCTTTTTTTCGTTACCCGCTCAAGGTGAATCCGTAGCCATGCTCAAGATCGTCCATCTCGTGACGGGCGTTGCCGCACTCGTGCTGTCCCTTATCCCGAGTCTGCGCAATGATGCCCTGCCCTACCTGCAACAGAGCGATGCCATTTACCTGGCTCTGCTCGGCCTTACCAGCCTCCTGCTCGCCCCGGGCAGCAACCTGAAACAGCCTTCGGCCCTGCAAGGCCTGGCCACTGCCCTGGTGGTTCTGGCCGTGGTGCTGCAGGTGCTGATCCTGCTCGCCCCACTGCCCTTCATCGGCGAACAACCGGCCATCGTGCTGCCGCTGCTGAGCCTGGCTGGCGCAGTCGTGCTGCAGTGGGCCGCCAACCTGAACCCGGCTCGCCCCCACGCGCCCATCGAAACCTTCCTCGGCGAGAACCGCGAAACCGGCACCGTGAAGTGGTTCAACACCTCCAAGGGCTTCGGCTTCATCTCCCGCGACTCGGGCGAAGACATCTTCGTCCACTTCCGCGCCATTCGCGGCGAGGGTCACCGCATCCTGATCGAAGGGCAGCGCGTGGAGTTCTCGGTAGTCCAGCGCGACAAGGGCCTGCAGGCGGAGGACGTGATCGCCGCCCTGCCCAACCGCCGCTGATCCACAGCCCCATGACAAAGCCCGCCAATCGGCGGGCTTTGTCATTTCTGCACTGATTAACCAGTGCGGCTCAATAGTGCGGCGGCGGAGCGTCATCTTCCGCGACGCCAACCTGGCCCTGCAGGTCTTCCAGGCGCTTGAGCAGCGCTTGCATCTGCAGACGGGTGCGCTCGATCACCCGCTCCTGCTCGTAGACCACGTCGCTCAGGGTCTGCAGTGCGTCATCCTGAAAGGCCAGCCGGCTCTCCAGGTCCATCACTCGAGTCTCCAGATCCATCATTCACTCCTGGCTGAAGCGAAAGCCATCGCCCAGCGCCATGCGCAGTTTCTCGCGCACCCGCGCCAGTTCTTCTTCTTTATAGGGAACCGCCGGGTGCTTGCCCCAGACCGGCCCCGGCCAGGCGACATCATCCTGCTTGCGCACAATCACATGCACATGCAGTTGGCTGACGACGTTGCCGAGATTGGCCACGTTCATCTTGTCCGCATCGAAAGTGTCCTTGAGCATTTCCGCCAGTTGAGTCGCTTCGCGCCACAACTGTTGCTGATCGGCGGAATCCAGCTGGAAGATTTCACTGACGTCTTCGCGACGCGGAACCAGGATGAACCACGGGTACTGCGAGTCATTCATCAACAGCAGGCTGCTCAGCGGGAAATCACCCAGCGCAACGGTGTCCTGCTGGAGACGGGAATCCAGAGCGAACATAAGACCTCTCCTGTTCGACGAGCCTTGTTTAAGCCTAGCCCCACAGGGGAGCCGAAGGGCGCGAAGAATACTAGAGAGCCCTTCCGGCGAACATGCCCGACCGACGCATCGTGCCGGAGCACGCCCTTTGCAGCGTCGCACCAGGATCGTGCATGACGCGGATTGGCATATCCCGACAACAGGCGCGTGCAGGAATCTGCACGGCAATCACGGCAATCAGCAGCGAAAAATCGTTTAAACAGCTACAACTACGGGATGCCAGAAAACGACATGCGTGCTCGTGGATGTTGCAAATCCCCAACGGAAGCCGTGAAATGCGTCAACGCGTCGCAAGACGAACACTGTGAAGGCGGCTCCGGGCATTTGTGCACGGTTGTTGCTAGAGGCAAGGACAGCGCACCGACGGCCACCCCTTTGGGAGAAGTGGACGCGGAGGCGAGAGAACTTAAGAAGTGGTCAATGGAATAGAGAACCACAAGGACTGAAGCATCAATGAAGCAATCAGGGGGCAATCTCTTTTTGCAACATGAGAACTGCTTGAATGCGACATGCGTCATGCAGCTTTGCGACAGCCCCGTAAAGATTTTGTGTGTTCATTTGGGCAACTATCGCCAACTGAACACGCGTGCTATAAGTTAGCGCCGACAAAAAAAGAAAGAGCCGTCACCGCGGCATTAGTGATGGCGAATAATTTCAAAACCAAAGGAGCAATCACAATGAAAGTGATGAAGTGGAGCGCCATCGCCCTGGCCGTTTCTGCAGGCAGCACACAACTGGCAATGGCCGAGCCCTTCGTAGGCAATCAGGCTGACGCTAAAGGCTTTGTCGAAGACAGCAGCCTGAACTTCCTGGTTCGTAACTACTACTTCAATCGCAACAAGAAAGACGGCGCCACCGATGCCCGTGACTGGACCCAGGGTTTCTGGGCCAATTACAACTCCGGCTTCACCCAAGGCACCGTTGGTTTCGGTGTTGACGCCTTCGGCTACCTGGGTCTGAAACTCGACGGTGGCAGCGGCTACGGCGGCACTGGCAACCTGCCGGTTCACGATGACGGCGACAAGGCTGACGACTTCGGCAAGGCCGGCGCAGCTGTCAAGATCCGCATCTCCAAGACCGAGCTGAAATTCGGCGACATGCAGCCCACCGCTCCGGTGTTCGCTGTAGGCGGCACCCGCCTGCTGCCGCAAACCGCCAGCGGCTTCAGCCTGATGAGCAGCGAAATCGACGGCCTGGATCTGGAAGGCGGTCACTTCTACTCCGGTACTGGCCAGGACACCACCAACCGTGACGGTGAGATCTGGTCCCAGTACGGTGGCGTTACCGCCAACAGCGCTGACTTCCTGGGTGGCAAGTACGCCATCAACGACCAGTTCTCCGCTTCGCTGTACGGCGCCAAGGTCGAAGACCTGTGGGACCAGTACTACGTGAACCTGAACTACACCCTGCCGATCGCTGACAATCAGTCCCTCGGCCTGGACTTCAACTACTACAACACCCGCGACGAAGGTTCCTCCAAGCTCGGCGACATCAGCAACAACACCTACTCGCTGGCCGCCGCTTACACCATCAGCGCGCACACCCTGACCCTCGCCTTCCAGAAAGTGAACGGCAACACTCCGTTCGACTACATCGGTATCGGCGACAACAACGCCGGCGGCGACTCGATCTTCCTCGCCAACTCCGTTCAGTACTCCGACTTCAACGGCCCGGGTGAAAAATCCATCCAAGGCCGTTACGACCTGAACATGTCCGAGTACGGTGTTCCGGGCCTGACCTTCATGGGCCGCTACATCTACGGTAAGGACATCGACGGCGACAAGATCGATCCGACCAGCCCCTACGCCAACTATGGCTATGGTCCGGACGGCAAACACCGCGAGACCAACCTGGAAGCCAAATACGTCATCCAGAGCGGCCCGGCGAAAGACCTGTCCTTCCGTGCTCGTCAGGCTTGGCACCGCGCCAACTCCGACCAGGCTGAAGGCAACGTTGATGAATTCCGCCTGATCATCGACTACCCGCTGTCCGTTCTGTAATCCAGAGCGAACTGCAGGTAACTAAAAAGCCCGGCTTCTGCCGGGCTTTTTTATTGCAACTTACCTACAACTTCGAACGTATCCATTACTGCTGTTACATCGGCAATACATATGTGCCGGTTACATGGGCGACCAGTTCCTGCGGATTGCTGACCGAGTAGACAGCTACTTCGCAAACGACCTGCCGGCGCCCCAGCTTCAATATCTTCGCCTCGGCCAGCAGGTCTTCCGGCTTGGGCTTGCTGAGAAAGTTGATATTCAGGTTGGAAGTAACAGCCATCTCGACGTTATCCAGTTGCGCCAGGATCACCGCGTACATCGCCGCGTCCGCCAGCGCCATGATGGTCGGCCCGGACACGGTTCCGCCCGGCCTCACCAGCTTTCCATGGAAGGGGATCCGCGCGAAGGCGCTGCGCCCTTCCAGGGCATCGATGCGGAAATCCATCTCGTCCGCCATGGGCAACCCCGCGCGGATGAACGCCTGTACCTGCGCTGCATTCAATCGACTCACACCACTCCTCCGCCTCCACCCGCCGCGCGCTGTACGCAGCCAGACCTGCACCGTACAATGCCCAGCCTATATTCCCCTTCGCAACCGACAAAACGGCCAAAGATGCGTACCAGTCAGTACCTGCTGTCCACCCTGAAAGAAACCCCTTCCGATGCGGTCGTCATCAGCCATCAGCTGATGCTGCGCGCCGGCATGATCCGCAAGCTGGCGTCCGGTCTCTACACCTGGCTGCCAATGGGTCTGCGGGTACTGCGCAAGGTGGAGACCATCGTTCGCGAAGAGATGAACGCCGCCGGCGCCCTGGAAGTGCTGATGCCCGCCATCCAGCCTGCCGAGCTGTGGCAGGAATCCGGCCGCTGGCAGCAGTACGGTCCCGAGTTGCTGCGCCTGAAGGATCGCCATGACCGCGACTTCTGCGTCGGCCCGACCCACGAGGAAGTGATCACCGACCTCGCGCGCAACGAGCTGAACAGCTACAAGCAGCTGCCGATCAACATGTACCAGATCCAGACCAAGTTCCGTGACGAGATCCGTCCGCGCTTCGGCCTGATGCGCGGCCGCGAGTTCATCATGAAGGACGCCTACTCCTTCCACGCCAGCCAGGACTCGCTGCAGGCGACCTACGACGTCATGTACGGCGCGTACAGCAAGATCTTCACCCGCCTGGGCCTGGACTTCCGCGCCGTGCAGGCCGACAACGGCTCCATCGGCGGCAGCGGCTCCCATGAATTCCACGTACTGGCCGGCTCCGGCGAGGACGACATCGTCTTCGGCGAATCCACCGACTACGCCGCCAACATCGAGAAGGCCGAGGCCCTGCCGCGCGAAACCGCTCGCGGCGCCGCCAGCGAAGAGCTGCGCCTGGTCGACACCCCCGAGACCAAGACCATTGCCGCCCTGGTGGAGAAGTTCGGCCTGCCGATCGAGAAGACCATCAAGACCCTGGTGGTGCACGCCGCCGAGGAAGGCAAGCTGATCGCCCTGATCGTCCGTGGCGACCACGAGCTCAATGAAATCAAGGCCGGCAACCACCCGCTGGTGGCCAGCCCCCTGCAGATGGCCAGCGAAGCGGAGATCAAGGCTGCCATTGGCGCCGCCCCCGGCTCCCTCGGCCCGCTGAACCTGCCGCTGCCCTGCATCATCGACCGCTCCGTGGCGCTGATGAGCGACTTCTCCGCCGGCGCCAACGTCGACGACAAGCACTACTTCGGCGTGAACTGGGAACGCGACCTGCCCGTACCGGAAGTCGCCGACCTGCGCAACGTCGTCGAAGGCGACCCGAGCCCGGACGGCAAGGGCACGCTGGTCATCCGTCGCGGCATCGAAGTCGGCCACATCTTCCAGCTCGGCACCAAGTACAGCGAAGCCATGAAGCTCTCCGTACTGGGCGAGAGCGGCAAGCCGGTCACCCTGATCATGGGCTGCTACGGCATCGGCGTATCCCGCGTGGTCGCCGCCGCCATCGAGCAGAACTACGACGACCGCGGCATCCTCTGGCCGGCCGCCCTGGCGCCCTTCCAGATCGCCATCGTGCCGATGAAGTACGAGAACGAAGCTGTGCGCGCCGCCACCGACAAGCTCTACGCGGACCTCACCGCCGCCGGCTTCGAAGTGCTGCTGGACGACCGCGACAAGAAGACCAGCCCCGGCGTGAAGTTCGCCGACATGGAGCTGATCGGTATCCCGCACCGCATCGTCGTCAGCGAGCGCGGCCTGGACGAAGGCACCCTGGAGTACAAGGGCCGCCGTGACGCCGAGTCGCAGCCTGTCGCCCTGTCCGACCTGCAAGCCTTCATCACGGCCAAGATCCGCAACTGAGCAGAGCGATGTCCACCGGAAGTACCACAAGCCTCGCGGCTGCCGCCCTGTGCGGCAGCCTCCTGCTGAGCGGCTGCGCCAACCAGTTGTCGCAACGCAGCGAGCATGAAGAGCGAGTCGAGCGCAAGTTGCTCGACCACAGCCTGCAGATCGACGTGGGCACGCCGGGCACCCTGGAACTGCCGCAGCGTCGTATCCGCGTGCAGGAACAGAAGACCTTCGAAGTCACAGAGTTCGAGGTCACCCGGCGCTACGACCGCTACACGCCGTATCAGGGCTGGCGCAAGGTCTACGAAATGCCGCTGGGCATCGTCGCCTTCGTCGGCGGCATCGGCGCCAATGTGGTCAACGTGTTCGCACTCGGCAACCTGCCCGAGAGCGTCACTCGCGGCTGGATTCGCTACGGCATAGACGGCATGAACCCGTTCATGAACGTCGAGTCCAACGGCCGCGCCGAGCAGAACCTGGCATCGATCGACGAGAAGCAGCGCGAAAAGCGCACCGAGTACTCCAGCCTGCCCTGGTCAGAGCGCCCGGTGACCGTTACTGCCGGGAAGAACTCCCAGGAACTGCTCACCGACCGCCACGGCGTGCTGCGCCTGAACCTGCTGGAAGGCCCCTTCAGCGACGACGAAGTCAGCCGCATCGGCCGCCTGCAGTTCAGCGTCCAGGACCCTTCGGACGACACCCGCGCCGATGCCAGCCTGCTGGTCAGCCGCTCCCTGCGCGGCAAGTTGCAGGAAGCCCACGCACTGATCTACGACGACCTGGAAGGTGACGATGTGCACCACTGGGTACACCGGGTGAAGCGCCTCTCCGACCTCGGCCTGGAAGAGGAAGCGAGCGAACTGGAACAGAGCCTGATCGAGCTGACCCGCAACGATCCGGAACTGCAGAAGGAATTCCTCCACAGCCTGATGACCGACGCCGGTCGCCTGGCAGCGGACCCCGGCGTCAGCAACTGACGCCTAGCGGCGAACGATGAAGCCGGTGATGCCCTGGGGTGTCATCGGCTGCAACTCCACCGCAGTCACCTTGGCTTTCACCGGGCCGCGCGCCAGCCACTTCTCCAGCTCGCGCACCGCCTCTTCCTCACCTTCGACCAACAACTCGACGCGCCCGTCCTCGAGGTTGCGCACCCAGCCATCGATCTCCAGTCGATCTGCCTGTTCCTGGGTGCTCTGGCGGTAATAGACGCCCTGCACCTTGCCGCTGATGTAGCCGTGCAGACAGATCCTCGCCATCACTGCTTCTCCTCGCGCAATGCGCTCAGTCGCGCCTGCAGGCCGGCGGCGGTCTGCTCGCCGAGCAACTGCTCGCGCATCTTGCCCTCAGGGTCGATGATGTAGGTTACAGGCAGCGCTTCGCTGCGCGGCAGGCTGTAGCGCGGCGCGGGGTCGTCGGCCAGCACGGTGTACTGCACGCCCAGGTCCTGCGAGGCCTTCGCCAGGTCCGCGTCGCGCAGCCCGTCGAAGTTCACCCCCAGCACCCGGAAGCCCTTAGCCTTGCCCTCTTGCGCCAGATGATTCAGTTCGGGAATCTCCTTGCGACACGGCGCACACCACTCCGCCCAGTAATTAATAACTAGCCACTGGCCATCTACACTCGCAGCGGGTACTTTCTGTCCATGCTGATCGGTGCCATAGTCCGCCGAGCAGCCGGCCAGGATCAGGCCGGCCATCAAGCCAATCACAATACGGAGCCGCACTCCCATGCCTTCAATCCTCGTGTATGCGGGGTGGTCATGATGCTCGATGCCCTGCGCTTGGAGGTGCCGGACATCCTCGAAGAAGACGCCGAGGCAATGAGCAACCTGGCGGTCAGGCTCCAGGAATCGCGGCAACAGCCCCTGCAGGAAGGTCTGCAGAGGGCGCTGGGCACGCTGTTCCGCCTCAACCGATGCGCGCTGACCTTACTGGAAAGACAACGCGCCCTGCAAAGCCTCAGCGAAGAATACCGGCATTACGAACGGTTGATTCGCCAGGAAAAGGTGCCGCCAGCGCTCTTCGTGCACTTCTGCAGCGAACTCGCCGCTGGCTTCAAGCGCCTGCTGCTGCAGATCCTGCACGGCCGCAAGCCGTCGCGGCCGCACATGGCCTGGTGCCTGTACATGGCCCAGCACTTCCTCGCCCAGGCCCTGCTGCGGCACTACCAGCAATACCAGCAGCCACCGGGCAGCCTGTGGCGCGACAGCCACCTGCTGTACTGGATCGGCGAGCACCAGGAGTGCCTGGACGAACCGGTGGCGGCGGCATTCGACCCGATCCCGGCCGGCACCCTGCGCGGGCTGTACCAGCAGATACTGCTACTGGCCTTGAGTAACCCTTTCCACCTGACCGAGGGCGAAGCCCCCCAGCTGTTTTCGGCCCTGGCGCCGCTGGCCGCACTGGGCCGCCTGCTGCCCTGGGACGACGAGGAACAGGAAGGCTTCGTCGTCGACCTCGGCTCGGACGAGCCTTGCCTTGCAGTCGAACAGGCCGCTGACGCGCCGCCCGATCAACTGCGCCGACTGGAACTGGGCGCCCTGCTGATCGCCCTGCACGACCCGGCGCCGCTACGCCGCCTGGACCAGGGCGTGCTGCTGGAGCGCGTCCGCCACCATTGGCTTGGACACCAGACGCGCCGCCATGAGCGTGCCGAACAGAAGGGTACCTGTCGGGTAGTCGTCGGCCTTCCGGCTATTCAGCAGCACCTGCTGGACAGCTCGACGAGCCCCTGCCGGGAAGCGACGCTGATGGACGCCAGCGCGGGCGGTGCCCGCATCCTCTGCGCCGGCCAGCAGGCCGGGCAGCTGCCGGTCGGCCAGTTGCTGCTGATTCCCGGCAACGGCGGCACGCCAACCCTTGCGGTGGTGCGCTGGCGGCACCTCAACAACGATGGACTGCACCTCGGCCTGCGCTACCTGAAGGGACTGCCCCGTCCGGTCTGGCTGCGCCGCGCACCTGACGCACAGCGTCACCCCGGCGTCCTGCAGAGTACGCCGGAACCGGGCAACGGCTGGTATCACGGGCTCTGGGTAGCCCAGGGGCAGTTCGTCGAAGGCGAGAACCTGTGGCTGCAACTGGCCAGCTTCGACAACCAGACCATCCTGCCGCTGCCCGTCGCCAACCTCAGCACGCCATTGGTAGCTCGCCACCCGCTGCGCCTGGCCTGATTGTCGATTTTGGGAGAGATGTCACAGGCAAGATCGGCAGTAAGCCCGGAATGCCAGGAGACCTCCTCCCTATAATTCGAACGTTCGTCCTGACTTCCGGGACGACTCTCGCTCGCCGACTATTCAGCGGCCTTCAGAATGCGACTGGCGCCAAGTACGCCAGCCTCCATCGACAGGACAGCCCGATGCAGCCTACAGACCAGCTTGTCAGCAAGGTTCCCAGCCATATTGTCGCCAGCGCACGGCCGGCCAATGCGGCCAACGGGGGACGCCTGGCCGACTTCAATGTCGCGGTCTGGCTGCATTTGCCCGGCGTGGCGGACCTGCCGGTGACGCTGCTGCTCAGCTACCGCGATGGCGAGCGCAGCCGGGAAGTGGTGATCGACCATGGCACGATCAACAAGCAGAGCCGCATCCTGCTGTCTGGCGTGGCGCGCCTGGTGTTCTCCCAGCGGATCGAGGACGCGCAGATCAAGCTGCGCGCGGCCATTCCCCTGTCGCGGGTAATCGCCGAGGAAGTCTTCATGCAGGCGGTGGAACAGCAGGCCGGAGCAACACGTCCGGTAGCCACCAGCCTGTGAAGATTCAGCCCAACTGACGTACCAGCGTGTCGTCGTCCGACGACTCGGCTGCAGCGGGTTCGGCGGCCTCTTGCGAGACGGACGGCAGGAGCGATTCGGGCCAGCTGCTGAACTGCAGACCAGTGATTCTATTCAACCGCTCCAGGGCGCTCGTCAGATCGCGCTGATGCAGGTGCACTACGTTGTTCTGGTCTTTTTTCATGGATTCGCTGGCCTTGGAGGAACTTCTGAAGGACTCCTGTGTCCTGAATCCTCCAAAGCCAGAACTGTGCCAATTCTGAAATAGCCAGAAATGGCGCATTTCTGAAGTGGTACAAAGCTGTCAAAGCATCAGATTCGCCGCAAACTGACGTTTTGCGTCACTCGGAATGTGACGGCTTCAACCATTTCGCCAGACTGTCACCGAAAAGCGCCTGACGATCCGCCTGGTAGCGCGCCAGCGTTTCCCGTAATTCCGGGTACCAGGGCTCGTCCAGCTCCGCCGGCAGCGCCTCCAGGCAAGGCAGCGGCCACGGGCTGCGGTTGAGCAGGTGATGCAGGCTGTAGCTGCCCAGGTCGCGGCACAGCACCCAGGCCGCGGTGGTCGAGCCGGCACGGCAGACCAGTTGCTCGCCCTCGAGGAAATCCAGCACCTCTTCCCACTCGTCTTCGGGCAGCAACCAACCGGCGCGGTGCAGATGCACCAGGCGCGTCGGCAGGCCGTGGCGCTGGCGGTCGAAGAACACCCGCAGCACACCGAGGATCACCAGCAGGCGCGGCAAGGCACGACGGCGCCAGAGACGGGTCGAGGACAGGTTGCAGACCAGTTCCGCGCCGAACAGCACGATCAGCCACGACAGGTAGACCCAGAGCAGGAACAGCGGCACGGTGGCGAAGGCGCCGTAGATCAGCTTGTAACCAGGGAAGAAGCTCACATAGAAGCCGAACAGCGACTTGGCCGCCTCGAACAGGATCGAGGTGAAGACACCACCCGCCAACGCGTGCAGGAACGGCACCCGCGCGTTAGGCACCGCCGCGTAGATCAGGGTGAAAGCTGCCACGCTGGCCAGCAGCGGCATGAACTTCAGCAACATTGCCGCCCCCGGCAACGCATGGGGGCCTGAGAGCAACGACAGCGACGTAATGTAGGTGGACACGGCGAAGCCGGTGCCCAGCAGCAACGGACCCAGGCTGAGAATCGCCCAGTACAGCAGGAAGCGAGTCACGCCCCGGCGCGGCTGACGCACGCGCCAGATGGCATTGAAGGCCTTCTCGATGGTCACCAGCATGGTGAAGGCCGTGACCGCCAGGAAAGCCACGCCCAGCCACGTCAGGTGCCGCGCCTGCACGGTGAAATTGCGCAGGTAGGCCTCGACCGCCTCGCCGGTGGACGGCACGAAGTTGCGGAACACGAACAGCTGGATGCGCTCCCCCATGCCCTCGAAGGCCGGAACGGCCGAGAGCATGGCGAAGGTCACGGTCATCATCGGGACGACCGCGAACAGCGTGGTGTAGGTCAGGGCCGCGGCGCTGTTGGGCGCCTTGTCGGCCAGGAAGCGCTGGACCAGATAGCGGCCGAATTCGACCAGGCCCTGCAAGCGTTCGTGCATGAAGTGTCCTTTGGCTGCACTGAAAAAACCGTCCTCGTAGATCGCGGCGAACGACAGCGGTTCAGTCCAGTCCGAGGAGGCGGTTAGAATAGCCGCCACTTCATCGGCCTTGCGAGTCCCGGCACATGAGCCAGATTTCAATTTTCCACAATCCGCGCTGCTCCAAATCCCGTGGCGCCCTCGAATTGCTCGAAGAGCGCGGTATCCAGCCGACCATCGTGCGCTACCTGGAAACCCCGCCCAGCGCCGCCGAACTCAAGGCGCTGCTCGGCAAGCTGGGCATTGGCGCACGTCAGCTGCTGCGTACCGGCGAAGACGAATACAAGGAACTGGACCTGGCCAACCCGGCGCTGGGCGATGACCAGCTGATCCAGGCGATGGTCAGCCATCCGAAGCTGATCGAGCGCCCGATCGTTATCGTCGGCGACAAGGCAGTGATCGGCCGTCCGCCGGAGAAAGTGCTGGAGATCCTGCCTTGAGCGCGCCCTATATCCTGGTCCTGTACTACAGCCGCCACGGCGCCACCGCCGAAATGGCGCGGCAGATCGCCCGTGGCGTCGAGCAGGGCGGGCTGGAAGCGCGCGTGCGCACGGTGCCGGCGGTTTCCACCGAGTGCGAAGCCGTTGCCCCGGATATCCCGGCCGAAGGCGCGCTCTATGCCACCCTGGATGACCTGAAGGATTGCTCGGGCCTCGTCCTCGGCAGCCCGACCCGCTTCGGCAACATGGCCGCGCCGCTCAAGTACTTCCTCGACGGCACCAGCAGCCTGTGGCTGACCGGTGGCCTGGTGGGCAAGCCGGCGGCTGTGTTCACCTCCACCGCCAGCCTGCACGGCGGCCAGGAAACCACCCAGCTGTCGATGATGCTGCCGCTGCTGCACCACGGCATGCTCATCACCGGCATCCCCTACAGCGAGCCCGCCCTCCTGGAAACCCGCGGCGGCGGCACGCCTTATGGCGCCAGCCACTTCGCTACGGCCGACGGCAAGCGCAGCCTGGACGAACAAGAAATCACCCTGTGCCGCGCGCTGGGCAAGCGCCTGGCCGAAGTCGCCCGCAAACTGGAGAGCTGAATGGCCCGCAAGAACAAACCGCTGCCGCCCATGGAATGGCTAAAACCCCGGCTGGCCGCCAGCCGCGCGGTCGCCCTCGGCAGCTTCATCGGGCTGATCCTGCTCATCGTCATCTGGGACGTGCTGTTTGCCGACGCCCACGGTGGCGCGCACTGGGTGCCGTGGGCCTTCCTCGGCTTCAAGCTGCTACCGCTGCTGGTGGTGGCGCCGGGAATCCTGATCGGCAGCGCGCGTGGCCACGCCTGGGCGTGCTACGTGATCAACCTGTACTTCATCCTCGGCGTACTCAACGCCTTCGATCCCAACCACGCCATCTTCGGCTGGGCGGAGATCATCCTCAGCGTGTCGATGTTCTGTTCGGCGCTGATGTACACGCGCTGGCGCTTCCAGTACGACCGCAAACTGGCGGGCGAAGGCCAGGAGCCACAACAGGAAGCGACGAGCGCCTGATCGGAAACCGCGAATCGAGGAAACCGGGGCTTACCAGCCCATGGTTTCCTTGAGGAAGGGAATGGTCAGCTTGCGCTGGGCCTGCAGCGAGGCCTTGTCCAGTTCATCCAGCAGGTCGAAGAGGAACTGCATGCTGCGCGCGCCGCGAGTGAGGATGAAGCGTCCCACTTCGTCGGTCAGGTGCAGGCCCCGGCGCGAAGCGCGCAGCTGAAGGGCGCGCAGCTTCTCGTCGTCGGTCAGCGGGTGCAGCTGGAAGATCAGCGAGAGGGTCAGGCGGGATTTCAGGTCCGGCAGCTTCACCCCCAGCTCGCGCGGCGATACCGAGGCCGACAGCAGCAGCTTGCGACCGGAATCGCGCAGGCGGTTGAACAGGTGGAACAGCGCCTCTTCCCACTCACGCTTGCCGGCCAGGGCGTCAAGATCGTCCAGGCACACCAGCTCGCGCTGCTCCAGGTTGTCGAAGATTTCCGGACCGTAGGCCACGAGGTCTGCCATCGGCAGGTAGACCGACGGCTCCCCCAGCTGCTCGGAGCGAATGCAGGCAGCCTGCAGCAGGTGGCTGCGGCCCACGCCCTCGGCGCCCCAGAGATAGATCAGGCTTTCCGTCCACCCCGCCTCGGGCTCGCACAGACGCTCGACATAGCCGAGCGCCGCGGCGTTGGCACCGGGGTAGTAGTTGGCGAACGTTGCGTCATCGCGCAGACGTACGCTGAGTGGGAGCTGCATAGGAGTCATGCCGGGCCGGGCGTTTCTTCAATCGCTTGGGGTGGGCCTTGGTGACTGAAAGTTTATCCAAATCAGAAGGATAACGCAGCTACCACGTGCGACTCAGAGCCATCGGCGCCGGGAAGCGGGACTTTGCCCGCTTCCGGAGCGCTCGTCACCAGTGGAAACGCAGGGTGTTCTGAGCCGGAACGGCTGCGTTCGGCACCGGCTGGCCATTGGCGTCGACCGCGGGTTGCGCCGGCTCGGCCGGGGCTTCCTGCAGGCGGGCCAGCGCCAGTTGCGCACGCAGTTGCTCGGTGCTGGCAGTCACGCGGTAGACGAGCTTGTTACCCTGGACTTCCACCAGCTTGGCGCCCATCGGCTCCAGCAGACGCGAGACTTCGGCGTAACGGGCCAGGTCGGCGCCCTCGATCTGCAGGACCTGGGCCGAAGCCGAGCCTGCCGAACCGACGAAACGCTGCGACAGACGCTGCGACACACCGAGCATCACCGCATCGGCCAGCGCGTCCGGGGTATCGCCCTGGGCCTGGCCCTGTTCACGGCTGTCGCCCATCCACACGCGCCAGGTGGCGGTCCACTTGCCGTCGGCTTCCTTGGCGTCCACCGCCAGCAGGGCATCGGCGCCGTAGCGCTCGGAGGCGGCCTGCAGCGCGTCCGGCTGGGCCGCGTTGAGGTTCTCGGGGGTGCCGACCTGCTGCTCGCTGAGGTCGGCCATCGGCAGGCGCAGCGGCAGTCCGCGGCGCTGGGCCGCACGGTTCAGCGGGGCGGAGGCTTCCTGACTGTCGCCCACCAGGCTGCTGCCGTTGGCGCTTTCGTTCAGCCACCAGGCCAGCACGCTCGGGCGGCTGGCACCCCACACCGGCAGTCCGGCCTGGCGCAGGGCGTTGTCGGTGGCGGTCGGATCGAAGTCCACGACCAGCGCCATGGGCGGGCCGTTCTCGAAGCCGTACTGGCTGATCAGTTGCTGCGGGTCCTTGAAGTAGCCGGCCAGCGCCGGGCTCTGTGCGGCGCTGGCGTTGCCGGTCAGGCGCAGCACCAGGGTCTGCAGGGCACGGGTCAGGCCGGCATTGCGCTCGTCCGGCTGCTGGGAAGCGACCGGTTCGTGCACCTGGTACAGGTTGCCCAGCGTTTCAGCGAAGGACGGCAGGCTGAACAGCGACAGGCAGAGGATCAACAGGCGGACGGTCAGGCGCATGGCGGGCTCTCGCGGCAAAAACGAAGATGCCAGCGTGCAACGAGCTGGCAAGGAAGGCCTATACCTTAAACAGCCGTCCGGCCAGCGGCAACAGCGCGAGATGGCCGCTGCCGGGCAAGCCTGATAAAATCCCGCGCCTCCCGCGCAGGCCGGGAAGCGCGAACGGCGCACCCGGCGGCAAGACGAATCATCCCTTCTATAGGCCTGGATTTATGAGCAACAAGCAACCCTCGTTGAGCTACAAGGACGCCGGTGTGGACATCGACGCCGGCGAAGCCCTGGTCGAACGCATCAAAGGCGTCGCCAAGCGCACCGCGCGTCCGGAAGTCATGGGCGGCCTGGGTGGCTTTGGCGCTCTTTGCGAAATCCCGGCCGGTTACAAGCAGCCCGTACTGGTCTCCGGTACCGACGGCGTCGGCACCAAGCTGCGCCTGGCGCTGAACCTGAACAAGCACGACAGCATCGGCCAGGACCTGGTCGCCATGTGCGTGAACGACCTGGTCGTGTGCGGCGCCGAGCCGCTGTTCTTCCTCGACTACTACGCCACCGGCAAGCTCAATGTCGACGTGGCCGCCACCGTGGTCACCGGCATCGGTGCCGGCTGCGAGCTGGCTGGCTGCTCCCTGGTCGGTGGTGAAACCGCCGAGATGCCGGGCATGTACGAAGGCGAAGACTACGACCTGGCCGGCTTCTGCGTCGGCGTGGTGGAAAAGTCCGAGATCATCGACGGCTCGAAAGTGGTCGCCGGCGACGCCCTGATCGCCCTGCCCTCCTCCGGCCCGCACTCCAACGGCTACTCGCTGATCCGCAAGATCATCGAAGTCTCCGGTGCCGACATCGAAGCCACCCAGCTGAACGGCCAGCCCCTGGCCGATCTGCTGATGGCCCCGACCCGCATCTACGTGAAGCCGCTGCTGCAGCTGATCAAGCAGACCGGCGCGGTCAAGGCCATGGCCCACATCACCGGCGGCGGCCTGCTGGACAACATCCCGCGCGTTCTGCCGGACAACGCCCAGGCCGTGGTTGACGTGGCCAGCTGGCAGCGCCCGGCGGTCTTCGACTGGCTGCAGGAAAAAGGCAACGTCGACGAGACCGAAATGCACCGCGTGCTGAACTGCGGCGTGGGCATGGTCATCTGCGTTGCACAGGATCAGGTCGAGGCTTCCCTGAAGGCCCTGCGTGAAGCCGGCGAGCAGCCGTGGGTCATCGGCCGCATCGACGCTTGCGCCGCCGACGCCGAGCGCGTGGTCCTGAACAACCTGAAAGGCCACTGATGTCCACACCTTGCAATGTCGTGGTGCTGATTTCCGGCTCCGGCAGCAACCTGCAAGCCCTGATCGACAGTCTCGCCGGCGCTGACACGCCGGCGGTGATCCGCGCGGTGATCTCCAACCGCGCGGACGCCTATGGCCTGGAGCGTGCGCGAAAGGCCAACATCGAGACTCGCTTCCTCGACCACAAGTCCTACGCCGACCGCGAAAGCTTCGACGCCGCGCTGATCCAGGCCATCGACGGCTTCGACGCCGATCTGGTGCTGCTCGCCGGCTTCATGCGCATCTTGAGCGCGGACTTCGTGCGTCACTACCAGGGCCGCCTGCTGAACATCCATCCGTCCCTGCTGCCCAAGTACAAGGGCCTGCACACCCACCAGCGTGCGCTGGAGGCTGGCGACGCCGAGCACGGCTGCAGCGTGCACTTCGTCACCGAGGAACTTGATGGCGGTCCGCTGGTCGTACAGGCGGCAATCCCGGTAGAGTCTGACGACACGCCGGAAACGCTGGCACAGCGCGTTCACGTGCAGGAACATGTGATCTATCCGCTGGCCATGCGCTGGTTCGCCGAAGGCCGAGTCAGGCTGGGTGAACATGGCGCCACGCTGGATGGGGAGCTTCTGCCCGCATCCGGCCATTCGTACCGAACCTAGGAGATTCGTGATGCGTAGAGCCCTGCTGTTCCTGATGGCTGTACTGACCCTGCCGGCCCAGGCTTTCGAGCTGAAGCCGTTCGAGGCCAGCTACACCGCCGACTGGAAACAGATGCCGATCAGCGGGACCGCTTCCCGCAGCCTCAAGCAAGGCGACGGCGGCCGCTGGGAACTGGACTTCAAGGCGTCCATGCTGCTCGCCAGCCTCACCGAGACCAGCACGTTCAAGGTCGAGAACGACACCTACCTGCCGCTGACCTACCGCTGGGCCCGCGAAGGCCTGGGCAAGAACAAGCAGACCGAGCTCGATTTCGACTGGGCCGAGAAGCAGGTGCTGGGCAGCGACCGTGGCGACCAGGTGCGCCAGCCGCTGAACAAGGGCCAGCTGGACAAGTCCACCTACCAGCTCGCGCTGCAGCATGACGTGGCTGTCGGCAAGAAGGCCATGAGCTACCAGGTGATCGAGGGTACCGATACCGATACCTACGACTTCCGCGTGCTCGGCGAAGAAAAGGTCCGCACCCAGGCCGGCCTGATCACCGCGATCAAGGTGGAGCGCGTGCGCGACCCCACCAAGAGCAACCGCAAGACCATCCTCTGGTTCGCCAAGGATTGGGACTTCCTCCTCGTGCGCCTGTACCAGCAGGAGTCCGACGGCAAGGAATACCAGATCATGCTCAAGGAAGGCACCGTGGGCGGCAAGGCCGTCCAGGGCGAGAAAGGCTGATCCTTCAGCGCAAAAGAAAAAGCCGGGCAGATGCCCGGCTTTTTTGTGCCGCGAAACTCAGGTCGGCGAATCAGCCCTCGTTTGACGGCTTGCGCTTGAAGCGGCGGGCGATCCAGCCGATGGCCAGGGCCGGAACGATCCACAACTTCTTCAGCAGGACCAGCAGGGTGGCGAACAGGCCGACCTTGGCGGCGACCTTGCCGGCAATCAGCGCGCCCAGGCCATAGGCAGCAACCTTGTCGACGCTGGGGTTGAAGTCGACATAGCGGCTGCCCGGGTTGAACTCGGTCATCGCCAGCACCTTGCTGACGTTCTTCTCGATTTCCGGCAGCTGCTCCATGCCCGCGACGAAGTTCAGCACCAGCACGCCTTTGCGGCCCAGTGCACGGATGTTGTAGTTCAGCGTGTGTTCCTTGGCGTCGCCGAACTGCAGCTCCTTGGCCCAGTACAGCTTCTTCTCCGCGGCGTCATAGCGCGGCGGCGCGGCCCAGCCGATCAGCTGGATTGCCTCGAAGCCCTGCTGCTCGCGCTGCGGGTTGGCTTCCTTGAGGTCGTCCTGCATGTCCTTGAGCATCTCGGCGTAGTCGATCTTCGCCGCATCCTCGTCGGAAACGTAGCCACTCTCCTCGTACTGCACGGTCACCGCCCAGGACTCGGCGTCGAAGGGCGACACGCCGGCCGGCATCAGCATGCCCAGCGGCGGCGCGTCGTTGGGCGGGTTGCCCCAGGCCTCGAGGACGCGCTCGGCATCCTTGCCGTCGAGGAAGACGAAATTGTCCGGCAGGTCGAAGGTCGCGAGGTTATCGCCGACCACCACCTTGCCCTTCTGGAAATGCAGGCTGGCGACGAAGGTCTCGGGCGACATCTCCTCGTCCGACTCGGCGGCGGGAGCGGGAGCAGCGGCAGCCGCGGGGGCTTCGCTCTGGTTGGAAGTGGCGGGAGCGGCGAACGCCGGGGCGGCGACAGCCTGTGCGAGTAAGGCAGCCAGGAAGAGGGCTTTGCCATCCATAGGGTGAATCTCCTGAATCGTATCCATGACATCGACGGCCAAATGCAGTGCCGCCGGGCCCGAATTGTCGCACTCCAGCGTCGAACCTGTAACAGGAAATTTCACTTCCGCCGCTCTGGCGCAAGGAAAAGCCGGGCATGGGCCCGGGCTACACCTCAGGGCTGGCTGGCGATAGCCTTCTCGATCGCCGCCTGCAGCTGCGGATCGTCCGGTTTGGTCAGGCTGGAAAACTGCGCCACCACCTTGCCCTGGCGGTCCACCACGTACTTGAAGAAGTTCCAGCGCGGCACCTGGTCGGCCTGCTGGGCGAGGTCCTTGAACAGCGGGATCGCCTCGTCGCCGCTGACGTGCTGCACCGAGGTCATGTTGAAGGTGACGCCGTAGTTGCCGTAGCAGACCTTGGCGGTCTCGGCGGCATCGGCGTCTTCCTGCTTGAAGTCGTCGGAGGGCACGCCAAGCACTTCCAGGCCCTGCCCCTTGTACTGCTGGTAGACCGTCTCGAGGCCCTTGAACTGCGGAGTGAAGCCGCAGTGGCTGGCGGTGTTCACCACCAGCAGCGGCTTGCCGGCGTACAGTTCGCAGAGATCGAGGCTGTCCTTGGAGCGCAGCTTGGGCAATTCGCCCTGGGTCTTGAGCAGCGCCGGGCAGTCGGCGGCCTGTGCGGCCATCGGCAGCAGCAGGGTCAGGGCGAGCAGGGAAAGACGTGGGCGCATCGTGGGAATCCTCCGGTGATCAGGCCACGCTACCCCGCGCGCCGGTCATCAGCAACTGCCCATTCCGAGCTGCATCAGCGCCAGCCCGCCCCGCTGCCAGCCCCACCAGGCAAGACCGGCCAGCGCCAGGCCAAGGCCCAGCACCAGTGCGATCACCACCGGGCGCTTCACGCGGCCCCCAGTGCCGCGCGCTCGACCGGGCGCTCACGTACCGGCCAGTTGAGCAGGCCGGCCAGCAGGCTGAGGAGGATGGAAACCTGCCAGACCAGGTCGTAGTTGCCGGTGTGGTCATACACGTAGCCACCCAGCCAGCCGCCGAGGAAGGCGCCGATCTGGTGGAACAGGAAGGTGATGCCGCCGAGCATCGACAGGTTGCGCACGCCGAACAGCGTGGCGACCGTGCCGTTGGTGAGCGGCACGGTGGAAAGCCACAGCAGCCCCATGGCGATGCCGAAGGCGTAGGCCGTCCAGACGCTCAGCGGCGCCCAGATGAAGGCGACGATCACCACCGCGCGCAGCAGGTACAGGCCGGTGAGCAGCCGCGGCTTGCTCATGCGTCCGCCGAGCCAGCCGGCGAGGTAGGTGCCGAAGACGTTGAACAGCCCGACCAGCGCCAGCACCGTGGTGCCGACGGTGGCGGGCAGGTGGCGGTCCACCAGGTAGGCCGGCAGGTGCACGCCGATGAACACGACCTGGAAGCCGCAGACGAAGAAGCCCAGGGACAGCAGCCAGAACCCGGAATGCCCGGCCGCCTCGCGCAGCGCCTCGCCAAGAGTCTGCTCGTGGCCCTGCATGGGCAACGGCTTGTCGCGCATCAGCGCCGCCAGCGGCACGATGAAGGCCACCAGCAGACCCAGCGCCAGAAGCGCGGCGGACCAGCCCAGCCAGCCGATCAGCCCGAGAGTGCCCGGCAGCATGATGAACTGACCGAAGGAACCGGCGGCGGCCGAGATGCCCATGGCCATGCTGCGGCGCTCCAGCGGCACCGCGCGGCCGACTGCGCCGAGGATCACCGAGAACGACGTGCCCGACAGGCCGATGCCGATCAGCAGGCCGGCGCTCATGGAAAGGCTGAAGGCCGAGTCGGAATAGCCCATCAGCACCAGGCCGACTGCGTAGAGAATGCCACCCACCAGCACGGTGCGCATGGCGCCGAAACGGTCGGCGATGGCCCCGGTGAACGGCTGGGCGATCCCCCAGATCAGGTTCTGCAGGGCGATGGCGAAGGCGAAGGTCTCGCGCCCCCAGCCGAATTCGGCGCTCATCGGCGCGAGGAACAGGCCGAAGCCATGGCGGATGCCCAGGGACAGGGCGAGGATCAGGGCGCCGGATAGCAGTATCCAGAACCCTGTGCGCGACAGCTTCGACATCAGTTGCTCCTACACGGGTATATACCCGCTTTTGTTCGTTCTTCTAAACAGCACGCAGGCCGCCGCTAGCTCTCCAGCGCGGCCAGTTCATCCAGCAAGGCTTCCAGCTGACGGCGCTTGTCATCGCCCAGGTGTGCAGCCACATCCTGCTGCGCCACGTCCCAGGCGTCGCGCCCGCGCACGATGCGCTCGAGCCCGGCCGGCGTCAGCGCCACGATGCGGTTGCGCTGATCCTCGCCCTCTTCCAGCTTCACCAGGCCATCGGCCTCCAGCGGCTTGAGGTTGCGCCCCAGCGTACTGCGGTCAAGGCCCATGGCATCGGCCAGCTCGGAGATGCTCGGCTGCTCCAGCCGCGACAGGTGCCGCAGCAGGGAGAATTGCGCAGTGGTCAGCCCGACGCCCTTCAGGGCATCGTCGTAGACGCGAGTCACGGCGCGAGCCGAGCGGCGCAGTTTGGTGCAAAGGCATTGGGTCGTCAGCATGGATACGTGTATATACCCGCAACTCTTGCTCGGTCAATGGCCGGCGCGACCAATTGTCCCTTCTGATCGATTGCCCCTTCTGATCGATTGCCCCATCTGGCCTATTGTCCCAACTGCCAGTGTGTGACGTTGGCGCAGCCAAGGGCATCGTGCGGAGACGGCCGTATAACTGCGATCAGCCAGCCCCGCGCTTTCGACGGGGCGCATCACGGTCCGAGGTCCCCGATGCCCGTCTACAAAGCTCCGCTGCGCGACACCCGCTTCCTGCTCAACGAAGTCTTCGATTTCCCCAGCCACTACCAGAACCTGCTCAACGGCGGCGAAGCCACGCCGGACATGGTCGACGCCATCCTCGGCGAATGCGCCAAGCTCTGCGAGGAAGTGATCGCCCCGCTCTATCACAGCGGCGACGAGGAAGGCTGCCACCTGGAGAACGGCGAAGTACGCACGCCCGCGGGCTTCAAGGAAGCCTACGACGCCTACGTCGCCGGCGGCTGGCAGGGCCTGTCGCACCCGGTGGAGTACGGCGGCCAGGGCCTGCCGATGAGCCTGGGCGCGCTCAAGCAGGAGATGCTGGGCACCGCCAACTGGCCGTTTTCGATGTACCCGGGCCTGTCGCTGGGCGCGATGAACACCGTCATGCAGCACGGCACCGAGGAACAGAAACACACTTACCTCACCCCGCTCACCGAGGGTCGCTGGGGCGGCACCATGTGCCTGACCGAGCCACAGTGCGGCACAGACCTGGGCCAGGTGAAGACCCGCGCGGAAACCAACGCCGACGGCAGCTACGCGATCACCGGTACCAAGATCTTCATCTCCTCCGGCGAGCACGACCTCACCGAGAACATCGTGCACATCGTCCTCGCGCGACTGCCCGATGCGCCCAAGGGCACACGCGGCATCTCGCTGTTCATCGTGCCGAAGTTCCTGCCAGGTGAAGCCGGCAGCCTCGGCCCGCGCAACGGCGTGACCTGCGGCGCACTGGAAAAGAAGATGGGCATCAAGGCCTCGGCGACCTGCGTGATGAACTTCGACGGCGCCACCGGCTACCTGATCGGCGAGCCGAACAAGGGCCTGGAGTGCATGTTCACCTTCATGAACAGCGCGCGCATCGGCACCGCCATCCAGGGCGTCGCCACTGCCGAACTGGCCTACCAGGGCGCGCTCGCCTATGCCCGTGAGCGCCGCTCGATGCGCGCCCTCTCCGGCACCAAGGAGCCGGGCGAGATCGCCGACAGCCTGATGCACCACGGCGACGTGCGCCGCATGCTGCTGACCCAGAAGGCCGTGGCCGAGGGCGGCCGCGCGCTGATCTACCTGGCCACCCAGTACGCCGACAAGATGATCCAGGGCCTGCTGACCAACGACAACGCCGAGTACGACCGCTGGGACGACAAACTCGGCTTCCTCACCCCGATCCTCAAGGGCTGCCTGACCGAGCTGGGCCTGGAGAGCGCCAACCTCGGCATGCAGGTGTTCGGCGGCCATGGCTACATCAAGGAACACGGCATGGAGCAGATCGTCCGCGACGCGCGGATCGCCACGCTCTATGAGGGCACCACCGGCATCCAGGCGCTGGACCTGCTCGGCCGCAAGGTGCTGCTGATGACCCAGGGCAAGGCCGTGCGCGACTTCACCCGGCAGGTGGCGAAGTTCGCCGTCGAGCTGCTCAAGCAGGAACCGGCCATGCGCGGTCGTGCGCTCACGCTGCTCAGGCTCTGCGCGCAATGGAACCTGCTGACCCTGCGCATCGCCCTCACCGCCCGCAAGCAGCGCGACCTGGTGAGCACCGCCAGCCACGACTACCTGATGTTCTCCGGCTACGCCGCGCTGGCGTACTCCTGGGCACTGCAGGAAGCTGCCGCGCGCAAGCGCCTGCGCCAGGGCGGCAGCGAGTCGAGCGACTTCTACAAGGCCAAGATCGCCACCAGCGACTTCTACTTCGCCCGCCTGCTGCCCCGCGCCAAGGGACATGCGGCAGCGATGGCGAAGCCGGTGCGGTCGATCATGGGGCTGAAGACGGAGCATTTCGCCTTCGACTGACGCATGCGCTTTTTGTAGGAGCGAGCAAGCTCGCTCCTACAGGGTTGCTCCGGCGGCGCAGGGTATCGAGAACGTAGGATGGGTGGAGCTTGCGATACCCATGCGGTCGGTGCATGAGCAGTGATGGGTATCGCTGCGCTCCACGCCATCCTACAAGGATGTCCAGGCCAGGCTCGTGGCAAGGCGAGATCAGAGCGCCAAGGCCACCAGCACGGCGCACTCGATCATCTCCAGCATCGCCCCGGAGGTATCCCCGGTGGTACCGCCCAGGCGGGCGATGAAGCGGCTGCGCAGCCAGACGAACACCACCAGCGCGACCACCAGCGCCAGCAGACCGGTGAGGCCCACCAGCACCATCAGCGCCGCGTTGGCCGCCAGCATCCACGGCATCGCGCCGCGCGGCAGATGATCGGCCAGCGCCTGGCCCAGCCCGCCCTTGCGCGCATAGTCGGTGGTGTAGAACAGCAGCGGCAGCGCACAACGTCCCAGCCAGGGCGCCAGCAGCAAACCCCAGTGCTGGTGATTGCCAAGGATCGCGGTGATCGCCGCGAACTTCAGCAGCAGCAACAGCACCAGCGCGACCACCGCCGCCGGACCGCAGCGCGGGTCCTTCATGATCGCCAGGGTACGTTCGCGATCACCCAGGCCGCCGATCCAGGCGTCGGCCGAATCGGCCAGGCCGTCCAGGTGCAGGGCGCCAGTGAAAGCCACCCACACCAGCAGGATCAGCGCCGCCTGCAACAGCAGGTGCACGCCACTGAGCAACTCGCCCATGGCGAACAGCACGGCACCGATCAGCAGACCCACCAGCGGGTAATACAGGGTGGCACGGCCAAACTGTTCGGGCGTCGGCATATGCCCCAGCCGCACCGGCAGGCGGGTGAGGAACTGCAATGCCACCAGCGGCAGCAGCCAGTCGCTGAGGTGGGCGGCGTGCGCGTCCGCCCCGCTCTGCTCGGCGGGCTCGGGTGCCTCTTGCTCGCGGTCCCGGTGCGGGTCGTTCATCAATTGCTTGCCTTGTGGATGCGCCAGCCGTCGCCGTCGCGGGTCACGTCCAGCGCCATGCATTCGCCGTGGGCCACCATCACTTCCAACAGGCGCCTGGCCGGCAGGCCGCTGGCCAGCGCGCCGAGCAGGCGCATCACACCGCCGTGGGTGACGACCAGCACGGACGATCCGGCGTGGGCTTGGTAGAGACGCTGCAGCGCCGCGAAGACGCGGGATTCGAAGTCACCCATGGCCTCGCCACCGGGTGGCGGGAAGGCGTATGGATCGTTCCAGAACCGCTCCAGCGCCGCGGCATCGCTCTCCATCAGCTTAGCTGGCGAAATGCCTTCCCACTGACCGAAATCCAGCTCCTGCAGGCCCGGCTCGAAGCCCAGCGGCAAGCCATGGCGCGCCGCCAGCTCCTCGGCGAAAGCCGCGCAACGCTGCAAAGGCGAGCTGACCAGTGCCGACCAGCGGCACTCATCGCCCAGCGCGTCGCGCATCTGCGCCCAGCCGGTTTCGGTCAGCGCATCGTCCAGGCGGCCGCGAAAGCCACCGCCGAGTTCGGTCTCACCGTGACGCAGCAATTCCAGGCGCAGTGTCATGCAGGGCGATCCGACACCGCAGCCTCGGCGAAGGTCGCCATGCCGCTGTGCAACCGACATGCCTGACGCAGCAGCGGCACTGCCAGCGCCGCGCCGCTGCCCTCGCCCAGGCGCAGGCCGAGGTCGAGCAGTGGCTGCGCGTCGAGCGCGGCCAGCACGCGGTTGTGTCCCGGCTCGGCACCAGCGTGGGCGAACAACAGCCAGTCGCGGCAGCCGGGGTTCAGGTGCGTGGCGCACAGCGCGGCGGTGGTGCAGATGAAACCGTCCACCAGCACCGGAATACCCTTCTGCGCGCAGGCGAGATAGGCGCCCACCAGCGCGGCGATCTCGAAACCGCCGAGACGGCACAGGGCCTCGAAGGGCTCGTCGCAGTGGGCGCGGTGCAGCGCCAGTGCGCGGTCGATCACGTCGACCTTGCGTGCGACGCCCTGCGAATCCAGCCCGGTGCCCGGGCCGACCAGCGCCTGTGCCGGTTCGTCCAGCAAGGCGCAGGCGAGAGCCGCCGCCGAGCTGGTATTGCCGATGCCCATTTCGCCACCGATGAACAGCTCCGCACCGGCCTGCTGCGCGCGGCGCACGGATTCGCGGCCGGCTTCCAGTGCGATCAGGCACTGGGCCGCGTTCATCGCCGGCTCCTGGGTGAAGTTCGCGGTACCGGCGCCGACCATCACATGCAGCACACCCGGAAGCGGCTCCAGTGGTGTGGCAGTACCCAGGTCGATCACCTCCAGGCGCGCGTCGAGGTCGCGGGCCAGCACGCTGATCGCCGCCCCGCCGCGCACGAAGTTGCGCAGCATCTCGACGGTCACCGCCTGCGGATAGGCCGACACGCCTTCGGCGACCACACCGTGGTCCCCGGCGAACAGGGCGATCCAGATGTGTTCCAGAGTCGGCCGCTCACGGCCCTGCAGCCCGGCCAGGCGGATGGTTTCCTCTTCCAGCCGGCCCAGCGCGCCGCGCGGCTTGGTCAACTGGTCCTGGCGCGCGGCGGCCTTGTCCTGCGCCACGCGGTCGATCGGCTGGGTGCCTTGCAGCCACCATTGCAGACTCATAACGCTTCCCCCTTCAACACCATGGGCAGGCCGGCGACGGTGAACACCACGCGCTCGCTGACCTCGGCCAGGGACTGGTGCAGCCAGCCGGCCTCGTCGACATATCGGCGGCTGAGCTCGCCCATCGGCACCACGCCCAGCCCGGTTTCGTTGCTGACCAGAATGATGCGTCCGGGCAGTTGCGGCAGCGTTTCCAGCAGCGCGTCGATCTCGCCGCGCAGGCGCCAGCCGTCTTCATGGATCAGCAGATTGGTGACCCACAGGGTCAGGCAGTCCACCAGCACGCACTGCTGCGGCGCCGCCAGGCGCTCCAGCGCGTCGGCCAGGGCCAGCGGCTCTTCCACCAGGCCCCAGTGTTCGGGACGACGCTCGCGGTGCTGGAGAATGCGCGTGGACATCTCGCCGTCGCCGGCCTGGGCCGTGGCGACGTAGGTGACCGGCAGGCCGCTTTCCGCCGCCAGGCGTTCGGCCAGGCGGCTCTTGCCCGAACGGGCGCCGCCGAGGATCAGTTCAAGCATGGACTCTCCGCAATGACGACGTCCCTGTAGGATGGGTGGAGCCTGCGATACCCATCGCATCGCAGCAGGGAATTGATGGGTATCGCTCCGCTCCACCCATCCTACGCTGTGCGATGGTGGCGTTCGGATCGCGCACCTCCGCCGTAGGGCGCATAACGCCGCAGGCGTTATCCGCCGAAACCCTGGCAAGCAGAAACCGCGGATAACCGCGAACGGTCATCCGCCCTACAGTCCGCACAGCCGACTCAATTTTTCCGTATCCAGATGCGCCTCGACCTGATCGGCCAGGCGCTCGATGTCGCGTTCGCGCAGGGCGTGGTAATCGATGCTCTGCACCTCGCGCAGCCCGGCCCAGCGCAGCAGCGCCGAGCTGGATGCGCTGGACTCGAACAGCCCGTGCAGATAAGTCCCCATCACCTGCCCGTCGGCGCTCAGCGCACCGTCACTGCGGCCATCGCTCAGGCGCACGGCCGGGTTCGCCAGCGCCGGGCCTTCGCTGACGCCGGCATGAATCTCGTAACCACTCACCGGCGCGTCCTCCAGCGCCAGCTGGCCGCTGACATTGCGCAGCTGTTTCTCCGGTTCGAGGACGGTGCGGAAATCCAGCAGGCCGAGGCCGTCGCTCTCCCCCGCCGCACCTTCCAGCCCGTACGGGTCGGCCAGGGTGCGGCCGAGCATCTGCAAGCCGCCGCAGATGCCCAGCAGTTTGCCGCCGTAGCGCAGGTGACGGCGGATTGCCTCTTCCCAACCCTGGGCGCGGAGGAAGGCCAGGTCCGGCCGCACGCTCTTGGAGCCAGGCAGGATGATCAGGTCCGCCGGCGGGATCGGCTGGCCGGGGCCGACGAAGCTCAGTTCGACCTGCGGGTGCAGGCGCAGCGGATCGAAGTCGGTGTGATTGCTGATGCGCGGCAGCACCGGCACGACCACGCGCAGGCGCTCGCCGGTCTTGGCGGTCTGGCGGGTATCGATGGCGTCCTCGGCTTCCAGATGGAAGTCCATCAGGTAGGGCAGCACGCCAAGCACCGGCACGCCGGTACGCTCTTCCAGCCAGTCGAGGCCGTTCTGCAGCAACGCGATGTCACCGCGGAAACGGTTGATGACGAAGCCCTTCACCCGTGCCCGTTCGCTCTCGGAAAGAAGCTCCAGGGTGCCGACCAGATGGGCGAACACGCCGCCACGATCGATATCGGCAATCAGGATCACCGGGCAATCCACCGCCTCGGCGAAGCCCATGTTGGCGATGTCGTTGGCGCGCAGGTTGATCTCCGCCGGCGACCCCGCGCCCTCCACCATCACCACCGCGTACTGCGCGCTGAGGCGCTGGTGGGATTCGAGCACCGCCTGCATCGCCACGCGCTTGTAGTCGTGGTAGGCCACGGCATTCATGCTGGTCACCGCGCGGCCGTGGATGATCACCTGGGCGCCGGTGTCGCTGTTGGGCTTGAGCAGCACCGGGTTCATGTCGGTGTGCGGCGCCAGATGGCAGGCCTGCGCCTGAACCGCCTGGGCGCGGCCGATCTCGCCGCCGTCGGCGGTCACCGCGCTGTTCAGGGCCATGTTCTGCGGCTTGAACGGCACCACGGCCACGCCCTGTCGGCGCAGCCAGCGGCACAGCGCCGTCACCAGCGTGCTCTTGCCGGCATCCGAGGTCGTGCCCTGCACCATCAGCGTGCTCAACGCAGGCTCTCCATCTGGTTGAAGGTGCGCAGGCCGTGCTCCAGGCGCTCCCAGCCCTTCTCGTCCGGCGGCAGGCCGAAGCGCAGGCTGCCGGGCGTCTCGAACAGGCGCACGAGGATGCCCTGGCGCGCCAGGTGATCGCGCAGCGCGTGGGCGCGCATGGAGACCACCCACTGGAACAGCGCCGTGCCGCCCTGCGGGGCGAACCCGTGTTCGCCGAGCAGCCCGGCCAGATGCCGGCTCGCCTCATGCAGGTCGCGGCGGCGCTGGATCTGTTCCTGGAACTCGCCCAGCACGGCCTGCGCGATCCACCGCGTCGGGCCGCTCACCGCCCAGGGGCCGAGCAGTTTCGCCAGGCTATCCAGCAGGCGCGGTTCGGCGAAGGCGAAGCCCAGCCGGGCCCCGGCGAGGCCGAAGAACTTGCCGAAGGAACGCAGCACGATCAGTCCCGGACGGCTCGCACAGCTGGGCGCCAGGCTGTGCTCGGGCGTGCAGTCCATGAAGGCTTCGTCCACCACCAGCCAACCGCCGCGTTCCTGCAGGCGCGCGTGCCACTCCAGCAGCACGCCGGCCTCGATGCGCCGACCGGTAGGGTTGTTCGGGTTGACCACCACCAGCACGTCGAAGCGCTCCAGGTGATGAGGGACCTCCTGGTCGCTGACCTCGCGCAGGATGTGTCCGGCGGCGCGCCAGGACTCGGCGTGCTCGGCATAACAGGGTGAGATCACGCCGACCTTGCCCGGCCGGCGCAGGCGTGGCAGCAACTGGATCGCCGCCTGGCTGCCGGGCAGCGGCAGCAGCTTCTCGGCGCCGTAGTAGCGGCGCGCAGCGGCTTCCAGGCCGTCGCCGTCTTCGGGCAGGCGCATCCAGGCGGCTGTCGGCACGCTGGGCAGCGCCCAGGGCCAGGGCGAAATACCGGTGGACAGGTCGAGCCACTCGGAGAGCGGAATACCGTATTGCTGCGCCGCTTTGCGCAACCGGCCGCCATGTTCGAGCATCAGAGCACTCCCAGGATGAAGATGACCACCAGCCACAGCAGCACGCCCTGGCGTACCAGGGCCAGCGCGCGCCAGATGTCCGCGGCGGTCGGCGCCGGGCCTTCGCCCAGCTGCGGGCGTTCGTGGAGTTCGCCGTGGTAGCGGGCGGAACCACCGAGCGATACCCCCAGGGCGCCCGCACCGGTCGCCATCACCGGGCCGGCGTTGGGGCTGTCCCACTGCGGCGCCTGTGCGCGCCAGCAACGCAGGGCAAGCCGGGTATGACCGAGCAGAGCGTAGGTGAAGGCCACCAGGCGTGCCGGGATGTAGTTGAGCACATCGTCGATCTTCGCCGCGGCCCAGCCGAAGCGCTCGAAGCGCGCATTGCGGTAGCCCCACATGGCATCGAGAGTGTTGCTCAGGCGATAGAGCACCACGCCTGGTGCACCGGCCACGGCAAACCAGAACAAGGCGGCGTACACCGCGTCACTGCCGTTCTCCAGCACCGACTCGGTGGCGGCGCGGGCCACGGCGGTGTCGTCCAGTTCGGCGGTTTCGCGGCTGACCATGTAGCCCACGCGCAGGCGCGCTTCGTTCAGGTCTCCGGCGCGCAGGGCCAGTGCCACCGGCTCGGCATGTTCGCCCAGGCTGCGCAGGCCCAGCGCGGCGTACAGCGCGAGCGCCTGCACGACCCAGCCGACATAGGGCAGCAAGCTGAGCAGCAGCGCGAGCAGGGTCAGCGGGATGACGGCGATGATCCAGGCAGTGACGCCGTGGCTGCGCCAGCCGAGGCCGGGGGTGTCCTTGCCGGCGTCGGCGCGGGAGCGATTGAAACGCCGCTCCAGCCGATCCGCCAGACGCCCGAAGGCCACCAGCGGGTGCCAGCGTCTCGGTTCGCCGAACAGGGCATCCAGCACCACGCCGAGGACGCTCAGCAGGGCCAGGCTCATGGCTGTTCTCCCCAGTGGTTCTCGTACAGCAGCTCGCTGAGCGCGCGCGGTTGGCGCCAGCCTTCCAGGGCCAGCATCGGCGCCGGGTAGAACTCGCTGACCGGGCCAAGGCAGATCACCGCCACCGCCTCGGCGCCCACTGGCAGGCCGAGCAGTTCGCCCAGCGCGGCGGGGTCGAACAGCGATACCCAGCCCATGCCCAGGCCTTCGGCGCGCGAGGCCAGCCAGAGGTTCTGGATGGCGCAGGACAGCGAGGCCAGGTCCATGTGCGGCAACGTGCGACGGCCGAATACATGTGCCTCGCGGCCCTCCATCAGCGCGGCCACCAGTACTTCGGCGCAGTCGAGCACGCCCTCGACCTTCAGCTGCATGAACTCGTCGGAACGCTCGCCCAGTGCCTCGGCGGTGCGCACGCGCTCCGCCTCCACCAGCCCATGGATCGCTTCGCGCAGCTCCCGCGAGGTGACGCGGATGAACCGCCACGGCTGCATCAGCCCGACGCTGGGTGCCTGGTGCGCCGCTTCGAGCAGGCGCGCGAGCAGTTCGGGCGCCACCTCGCCGCCGCTGAAATGACGCATGTCGCGGCGCTCGGCAATGGCGCGGTAGAGCGCGGCGCGCTCCTCAAGGCTGTAGGCGTGCTCGGTCATGGTCTCAGCAGGGCGGCTGCGGCGTCCGGGTCGGACGGCAGGTAGAAATGGATGTAGGAGGCGGTGAGCCGGCCACAGCGAAACACCGCTTCGGCCACCGGTTTGTCGTTGGGGCAGACGCCACGGGCCAGCGGCTCCTCGCTGCTGTCCAGCAACGAATGGTGGAAGGTGTGCCCGCGCAGGGTGCCTTCGGGCAACGTCACCGCTTGCAGCGCCAGCGCGGCGAGGCGCTTCTGCATGCGCCCTTCGCCCGGCAGCAGGCCGAGCAGTGCGGCGCGTTCACCAGCCACATCGGTCAGCGCATCGAGCAGATAGAGCATGCCGCCGCACTCGGCGAGGATCGGCTTGCCCATCTCGTGATGCGCGTGGATGGCCTGGGCCATGGCGCGGTTCCCGGCCAGCGCCTGCAGGTGCAGTTCCGGGTAGCCGCCGGGCAGGTAGAGGCTGTCCACTTCCGGCAACGCGTCATCACGCAGCGGCGAGAAGAACACCAGCTCGGCACCCAGCGCACGCAGCAGGTCGAGATTGGCCTGGTAGAGGAACGCAAAGGCGTTGTCCCGCGCCACGCCGATGCGCACGTCATCGAGGCGGGACGATTCGCGGCGCGGCTCGGGTGCGGCAAAGCTCACCGGCAGCGGCAGCTCGGTACTGGCGCTGGCCGCCAGGGCATCGGCGGCGGCGTCCAGGCGGGCGTCGAGGTCAGCCAGCTCGTCGGCCTGCACCAGGCCGAGGTGTCGGCTGGGCAGCTCCACTTCAGTATCGCGCGGCAGCGCGCCATACCAGCGAATCCACTCCGGCAGGCTGTCGCGCACCAGGTCGCGGTGACGCTGGCTGCCGATACGGTTGGCAAGCACCCCGGAGAACGGCAGGTCGCTCTGGTAGGTCGCCATGCCAACGGCCATGGCGCCGAAGGTCTGCGCCATGGACTGGCCGTTGATCACCGCCATCACCGGCACATTGAAGCGCCGCGCCAGGTCGGCCGCAGACGGCGAGCCGTCGAACAGGCCCATCACGCCTTCGATGAGGATCAGGTCGGCCTCGCCGGCGGCCTCCCACAGCAGCCGACGGCTCTCTTCCTCGCCGACCATCCACAAGTCCAGCTGGTAGACCGGCGCGTCACTGGCGCGGGCGAGGATCATCGGGTCGAGGAAGTCCGGGCCGCACTTGAACACCCGCACCTTGCGCCCGAGGCGTGTGTGCAGGCGTGCCAGGGCGGCGGTCACGGTGGTCTTGCCCTGCCCGGAAGCGGGGGCGGCGATCAGCAATGCGGGGCATTGGCGCGAGGTCATCGGGCGCGCTCCCAATGTTGGGCAGAGAGCCCCCTCACCCCAGCCCTGGCTGCGTGCCCCGCTCGGAGAGAGAGGGGGCAGTCAGGTGCTCCATGCAACGCTGGCATGGATCGATCGGCCCTCGCGCGACCCAATCGTCCGCTGAGAGGGCCGGCCGGCGAGTGCCGATCTCCCGGTACACGCCGAACGGCCCCCTCTCCCCCTGGGAGAGGGCTGGGGTGAGGGCCAGCCACGAGCATCAGAACTCCACCCCCTTCTGTGCCTTGATGCCGGCCTTGAAGGCGTGTTTCACCAGGCCCATCTCGGTCACGGTGTCGGCGGCCTCGAGCATCGCCGGCTGCGCGCCACGGCCGGTGGCGACCACATGCTGCATGGGCGGACGGGCGGCGATGTCGGCCAGCACGGTGTCCAGCTCCAGGTAGCCGTGCTTGAGGGCGATGTTCACCTCGTCCAGCACCACCAGGCCGACTTCGGGGTCGGCCAGCAGCTGGCGCGCCACGTCCCAGGCGAACTGCGCCTTGGCGATGTCGCGCTGGCGGTCCTGGGTTTCCCAGGTAAAGCCTTCGCCCATCACATGGAAGCTGACTTCCTCGGGGAAGCGGCGGAAGAACGCCTCCTCGCCCGTGGTCGCGGCACCCTTGATGAACTGCACCACGCCCACCTTCATGCCGTGGCCCAGTGCGCGGGCGACCATGCCGAAGGCCGAGCTGCTCTTGCCCTTGCCGTTGCCGCTGTTGACCAGGAACACGCCGCGCTCCCCCTGGGCCTGGGCGATCTTCTCGTCGATCACTGCCTTCTTGCGCTGCATGCGCGAGCGATGGCGCTCGTCCTTTTCCGGGGATTCAGTCATGGGTGGTTGCTCCTGAAACGAATTGCGCAGGCGTCAGGCTGCCGGCCGGGTGGCAGCGAACGAGGAATGGAACAGGCAGGGATGAACCACAGGCGCGCAGAAGCGCCATGCGGCAGAGGTCGCCCAGCACAGAGGCTGTCGACCTGGGGAATAGGGATTTCACCTGAAGGATTCTCCGCCGCTCTCACCCGCGCGGCACTGACCAGTCGGGGCAGGCGGAGGACGGCAACGCGCGGCGCGCAGCGCCGACGTCGGCAGCGCCTCCCGCGATGCCATGCGATGCAGCAGGCCGGTCTCCGGGCTTGCGAGTGACGCCGTGAGGCTGTCGATGAACCGCGCCTTCCCATGCCGTGGCACAGTGGCTGTCTGCGGTTCGAAGCTCGCTTACCGTTGCGGGGGCAGCGCCGGAATGGTCGATTGCGCATCGATTTCACCGGCTTCCCTGTTTCACTCGCGGCTTGCGCCGAGAGCACCTGAAGCAGGCGCGCAGCTTAGTGGCTGGCGGCCTGGGGCGTCAATTGAACAGGATGTCGCCGGGCTTGTCCCAGCAGCAGGCGGCCGCTCTACAATGCGACACACCTGTCCAATCATGGCACTGTGTAACTCCGCTAGAATGCGAACCATGACGATGACCGCCCAGCCCGGCCAGCTTCAGCTCGACACCTCCGCCAGCCCACCGCTGATGCATGTCAGCGGCGACTGGACGCTCGCGCATTTCTCCGCGCTGGAAGCCCAGGTAGCCGCCCAGCGTCACGCCGAGTCCCCCGCCGCGCTGGACTTCGCCGGCCTCGGCGCGCTGGACACCGCCGGCGCCGCACTGCTCGCCGAGATCATCGGCGGCGCGCGCATGAGCCAGCTGGAACAGATCGCCCGCAACCTCCCCGCCGAGCGCCAGGCATTGCTGCGCGCCGTCGGCAGCGCCATCACCCAGTGCCGCCTGGACGAAAAGGCGCCAGAGCCCGGCAACGCGCTGGTCGACGTGCTGGAACGCATCGGCATCGCCACCCTGACCTTCCGCGAGCACCTGGTCGGCCTGCTCGGCTTCATCGGCCTGACCCTGCAGACGCTGCTGCACAACCTGCTGCGCCCGCGACGCTGGCGGCTCACCTCGCTGGCCGCGCACATGGAGGAAACCGGGCTGGACGCCGTGCCCATCGTCGCCCTGCTGACCTTCATGGTCGGCGCGGTGGTGGCCTTCCTTGGCGCCACGGTGCTGCAGAAATTCGGCGCACAGATCTATACCGTCGACCTGGTGGGCTTCTCCTTCCTGCGCGAATTCGGCGTGCTGCTCACCGCGATCCTGCTCGCCGGCCGCACCGCCAGTGCCTTCACCGCGCAGATCGGCTCGATGAAGGCCAACCAGGAAATCGACGCCATCCAGGCCCTGGGCCTGGACCCTGTGGAACTGCTGGTGTTGCCGCGGGTGCTGGCGCTGCTGCTGACCCTGCCGATGCTGACCTTCCTGGCGATGATCTCCGGCATCTTCGGCGGCGGCGTGGTCTGTGCCCTCGCCCTGGATATCTCGCCGCGCATGTTTCTCTACATGCTGCAGAACGACATTGCCGTGCAGCACTTCCTGGTCGGCATCGTCAAAGCCCCGGTGTTCGCCTTCATCATCGCCGTGATCGGCTGCCTGGAAGGCTTCCGCGTCAGCGGCAGCGCGCAGTCGGTGGGCGAGCACACCACCTCCAGCGTGGTCCAGTCGATCTTCGTGGTGATCCTGCTGGATGCGGTCTTCGCGCTGTTCTTCATGGAGATGGGCTGGTGAGCGAACCGATCATCGTCGTCCGCGACCTCGCCAACCGCTTCGGCACCCACGCCGTGCACGAGCACCTGGACCTCGACGTGATGAAGGGCGAGATCCTCGGCGTGGTCGGCGGCTCGGGCACCGGCAAATCGGTGCTGCTGCGCAGCATCATCGGCCTGCGCCAGCCCAGCGAAGGCAGCGTGCATGTCTTCGGGCAGAACCTGCCGGCGCTGCCGCCGCTGGAACGCTCGAAGCTGGAAAGGCGCTTCGGCGTGCTGTTCCAGAACGGCGCGCTGTTCTCCTCGCTGACCGTGAGCGAGAACATCTGCCTGCCGCTGATCGAGCATGCCGGGCTGTCCCGCGCCGATGCGCAGTTCATGGCCAAGGTGAAGATTTCCCTCGCCGGCCTGCCGCCGGATGCCGGCGGCAAATACCCGGCCGAGCTTTCCGGCGGCATGGTCAAGCGCGCCGCCCTGGCCCGCGCCCTGGCGCTGGACCCGGACATCCTGTTCCTCGACGAACCCACCGCCGGCCTCGACCCCATCGGCGCGGCGGCTTTCGACCAACTCATCCTGACCCTGCGCGACGCCTTCGGCCTCACCGTGTTCCTGGTCACCCACGACCTGGACACCCTCTACACCATCTGCGACCGCGTCGCCGTGTTGTCGCAGAAACGCGTGCTGGTGGTGGGGCCACTGGACCAGGTCGCCCAGACCGATGACGCCTGGGTGCAGGACTACTTCCACGGCCCGCGCGGCCGTGCTGCGCTGCAGGCCACCGAACACCTGCGGGAGGAAAGCTGAATGGAAACCCGTGCCCATCACGTGCTGATCGGCCTGTTCACCCTGGTCGTGTCGATCGGCGCGCTGCTCTTCGCCCTGTGGCTGGCGCAGTCGAGCAACGACCAGAAGTACAAGATCTACGACGTGATCTTCAACGAGGCGGTGACCGGCCTGTCCGAGGGCGGCACCGTGCAGTACAGCGGCATCCGCGTGGGTGACGTGGTGTCCCTGCGCCTGGACCCGAACGACCCGCGCAAGGTCCGCGCACGCATCCGCGTCTACGACAGCACGCCGATCCGCGAAGACACGCGCGCCAAGCTGGCCCTCACCGGCGTCACCGGCCAGGCCATCATCCAGCTCTCCAGCGCCGCCCAGGACAGCCCACCGCTGGCCAGCAAGGACGGCGAGGTGCCGGTGATCAAGACCATCCCCTCGCCCTTCGCCAAGCTGCTGGCCAACGGCGAAGACATCGCCACCAACATCAACAACCTGATCAACAACGTGAACCGCATGTTCTCCCAGGAGAACGTCGACCGCATCAGCCGTACCCTGGACCACATCGACCAGGCCACCGGCGTGGTCGCCGAGCAGCGCGACGACATCCGCCAGACCTTCAAGGAACTGGCCGCCGCCAGCGAGCAGGCGCGCATCACCCTGGCCAACGCCAGCCAGCTGCTCGAACGGGCCAACCAGACTCTGGGCGGCAAGGGCCAGGACATCCTCGACGACACCCAGAAGACCCTCGCCTCCCTGCGCACCAGCAGCGAACGCGTGGAACAACTGCTGGGCAGCAACTACGACTCGGTGAATGGCGGCCTCAATGGCCTGGGCGAGATCGGCCCGGCGATCCGCGAACTGCGCTCCACCCTGGAAGACCTGCGCGGCGTCACCCGCCGCCTGCAGGAGAATCCCACCGGCTACCTGCTCGGCCGCGAGCGCAACAAGGAGTTCCAGCCATGACCGCCCTTCCCCGCCTGCTCGGTGTCGCCGCCCTGGTCAGCCTGCTGGGCGCCTGCTCGATTCTCCCGGAAGCGGAGAGCCCGGACTTCTACCTGCTGCCCGCCACCCAGCAACCCGCGCGCAGCAATGCGGCGGTCAACTGGTCGCTGCGCGTCAGCGCCCCCAACGCCAGCCTGGCGCTGGACAGCAACCGCATCGCCGTAGTCCCGCAGGGCAACCAGCTGAGCAGCTACCAGGGCGCGCGCTGGAGCAACCGCGCACCGGGCCTGCTGCGTGACCGCCTGCTCGACGCCTTCACCGCCAACGGCAGCGTGCGCGCCCTGAGCAGCGACGAAGCCAGCCTGCAGGCCGACCTCGACCTGACCGGCGAGCTGCGCGCCTTCCAGAGCGAGTACCAGAACGGCCAGCCGGTGATCCACATCCGCTACGACGCGCGCCTGGTGCGCACCCTCGGCCAGCGCATCGTCGCCTCGCGCACCTTCGAAGTCCGCCAGCCGGTGGACGGCAAGCAGGTACCCGAAGTGGTCAGCGCCTTCGGCAAGGCGGCCGACCAACTTTCCGCGCAGGTGGTGGAGTGGACGTTGCAGCAGGGGCAGATGCAGAAGCTCACGCCACCTGCCCCGTAAGAGGGCTCAGCGACAGTGGTAGGGGCTTTCGCCCTCCAGCTCCTGGTCCGTTTCCACGTCCTTGATGGTGACGATGGCCTTCGGATAGACCGAGCAGAGTGAGTTGCGCACCGTATAGATGCCGCTGCCGTGGGCGAGGAACTTGCCGTTGCTCAGGGCCTTGCCGGATTCGTCACGGGCGCTGACTTCGTAATTGCCGGTCATGGTGATGCAGCCGGCGAGCGCCAGCAGGGAAAGGACGGGAACGAGGACTTTCATGGATTCTCCTTGGACGCGAGGCGCCCCTTCTGCCGGGGCATAGGGCGCAGGTGTCTATCCGTGACGGGTTCGCGAGAGCGGGAATGGCCAGCCAGCATGGCAAGGCCGATGCGGATACGACCGATGCCGGTCGCCGCAGTTCAGCCAGCCCCCCCCGCAAGAGCGCCGGCTGACGGTGTTTCAGACGAGAGGTTGCCTCAGCGCTTGCCCATCGAGCGACGCGAGCCGCGCGGATGCGGCGGGCGGTACTCGGCCTGGTCATGAGGCTTGCGATGCTGGTAGGCGGTTTTCGCCTGCTGCTGCGCAGCAAGGGCGGCCTTGGCCAGCTCGGCCAGGGAGAGTTTGGGTTGTTCCTGCGCGTTGTCGGCGCTTTCGTCGCGGGGCGGCTGCTGAGAGGACGTCATGGGTAGACCGGTTCTGAAAGGTTTGAAACGGTGCACATGATAGCCGAAGTCGCCCTCTTCCGGCTGCCCGCCCGCACGAGCGGCGTGGGCAGACCTTCAACCCGCAAGCAAAGCCATCAACTCGTCGGCGGGAACAGCGTGTCCGGACGGGTCACGTACTCGGTCGCTTCCGCTTCGGTCATCACCCAGATCTGGCTGATCCGGCTATCCAGGCCCATCTTGATGCCGACGAACTTGCCGGTGATCTTCGGCAGCATGCCGTAGACCATGAAGCGGTTATTCTCGTCGCGGATGCGGATGGTGACCGACAGCGGGTAGCTGATGGTCTTCTTGTACAGCCCGATGGTGATCACCTGGCGCAACAGGCTCGGCTTCGGCCGCTTGAGGGTGATCACCGGGTACACCGCGCTATCGACGAAACCCACCATCATCCCCGAGGGAATCACCCGGTCGGCCAGCGCCGGGCTGCTCAGCCCCAGCATCAGGGCCAGTGCGCCGAGTAGCTGAAGCGTCCAGCGTTGCAACGAAGCGCGTGAAAGTACTGCTGATATCATCGGATTTCCCGCCCTGGTTTTCCTGTTTTCGTTATCGCCCGGTTATGGCTTCCGGATCTGAGCGTGGAGCGTAGCGGTTCGCTGCGCCGCTGTCCGCACATTGATTCACAGCCTCCGGAGATTCCCACGGCAAGTTCGCGGATCGTCGCGCGACATTCCCGTGCAGGTCGGCGTCACGCGGCCGCCGGCCACATTGCGGCCGCCCCGCGCGCGCTCTATCGTGACGCATCCCGCCGTCACTCCGAGAACCCGCCATGAGCTCCCTGCGCGAAGCCCTCGCCGGCTTTTCCCGACTCGACCTGGCCGGCGGCCCGACGCCACTGGACAAGCTGGAGCGGCTGTCCGCACAGCTGGGCCGCGAGCTGTACGTGAAGCGCGATGACACGACGCCCTTCGCCCTGGGCGGCAATAAGGTACGCAAGCTGGAGTTTCTCACCGCCGATGCCCTGAAGGCCGGCGCCGACACGCTGGTTACTGCCGGGGCTATCCAGTCCAACCATGTGCGCCAGACTGCCGCTGTCGCGGCGAAGCTGGGCCTGCGCTGCGTGGCGTTGCTGGAAAACCCCATCGGCACCGATGACCACAACTACCTGAGTAACGGCAACCGCCTGCTGCTGGACCTGTTCGGCACCGAAGTCGAACTCGTACCCAACCTCGATACCGCGGACGAGATGCTGGCGCAAACCGGCGAGCGCCTGCGCCGCGAAGGCCGCAAGCCCTACCTCGTGCCCATTGGCGGTTCCAATGCGTTGGGCGCCCTGGGTTACGTGCGCGCCGGGCTGGAACTGGCGGAGCAGATTCATGGCAGTGGCCAGGAATTCTCCGCCGTGGTGCTCGCCTCCGGCAGCGCCGGAACCCATGCCGGCCTGGCAATCGCCCTGGCCGATTCCCTGCCGGAACTGGATGTCATCGGCGTGACCGTCTCGCGTACCGACGCAGCACAACGACCGAAAGTCGAAGGGCTGGTTGAACGCACGCTGGAACTGCTCGGCCACGACGCGCCGGCCCTGCCGAAGGTGCAACTGTGGGACGAATACTTCGGACCGCGCTACGGCGAACCCAATGCCGGCACGCTGGAGGCGGTGCGCCTGCTGGCAAGCCAGGAAGGCCTGTTGCTGGACCCGGTGTACACCGGCAAGGCCATGGCCGGATTGCTCGACGGCATCCGCCGTGATCGCTTCGTGAAACCCGGGCCTATCCTGTTCCTGCACACCGGAGGTTCGCCGGCGCTGTTCGCCTACCATTCGGCGAATTGACCTACCTAATAATCAGAACTAGGTATGTAATTTTTTATTATTTTATTGCATAACGATTCTGCCCATATAGTCGCCACGCGTTGACTAACCTGCTTAAAACACCAAAAACGGGGACCACCATGACCTTCTCCGCACTACGACGTCACTTCCTGCTTGCCAGCCTGACCCTCTCCCTCGGAGCCAGCCTCTTCGGCCAGGCCCAGGCCGCCGACGACCTGCTCGCCCAGATCAAGTCGAAAGGCGAAGTCCGCGTCGGCCTCGAGGGCACCTACCCACCCTTCAGCTTCCAGGACGAGAACGGCAAACTCGCCGGCTTCGAAGTGGACTTCTCCCACCTGATCGCCAAGGAACTGGGCGTCACCGCCAAGCTCCAGCCAACCAAGTGGGACGGCATCCTCGCCGCGCTGGAGTCCAAGCGACTGGACCTGGTGATCAACCAGGTAACCATCTCCGAGGAGCGCAAGAAGAAGTACGACTTCTCTGACGCCTATACCGTTTCCGGCATCCAGGCGCTGGTGCGCAAGGGTGACGAAGGCAAGTACGACGCGCCGGAGAAACTGGCGGGCGTGAAAGTCGGCGTGGGCCTGGGCACCAACTACGAACAGTGGCTGCGCGAACACGTGCCGCAGGCTGACGTGCGGACCTACGAAGACGACCCGACCAAGTTCCAGGACCTGCGCAGTGGCCGCATCGACGTGATCCTGGTGGACCGTCTGGCGGCCTTCGACATGGTCAACAAGACCAAGGGCGCCATGGCGCTGACCGGCGCCCCCTTCGCCCGCCAGGAAGCCGGCATCGCCCTGCGCAAGGGCAACCCCGAATTGCTCGCGGCGCTGAACAAGGCCATCGAGAAGTTCAGGGCCGACGGCACGCTGAAAAAACTGTCGGAGAAGTGGTTCCAGGCTGACGTCACCCAATGATCGAAGAAAGCCTGCAGCTTGCGCTGGATTCCGCGCCCTTCCTGTTGAAGGGCGCGGTCTTCACGGTAGTCCTCAGCGTAGGCGGCATGTTCTTCGGACTGCTGCTCGGATTCGTTCTGGCGCTGATGCGCCTGTACGGTTTCACCCCCGTGCGCTGGATCGCGCGCATCTACGTGTCGTTCTTCCGCGGCACGCCGTTGCTGGTCCAGCTCTTCATGATCTATTACGGCCTGCCCCAGGCCGGCATCGAACTCGACCCGCTGCCGGCGGCGCTGATCGGCTTCTCGCTGAACATGGCCGCCTACGTCTGCGAAATTCTCCGCGCCGCCATCGGCTCCATCGACAAAGGCCAGTGGGAAGCCGCCGCCAGCATCGGCATGACCCGTGCCGAGACCCTGCGCCGGGTGATCCTGCCGCAGGCCGCGCGCACTGCCCTGCCGCCGCTGGGCAACAGCTTCATCTCGCTGGTCAAGGACACCGCCCTGGCCGCCACCATCCAGGTCCCGGAACTGTTCCGCCAGGCCCAGCTGATCACCGCACGCACCTTCGAGGTCTTCACCATGTACCTCGCTGCGGCGCTTATCTACTGGATCCTCGCAAGCATCCTGTCGCACCTGCAGAACCGCCTGGAAGACCGGGTCAACCGCCATGACCAGGAGCACGACGCATGATCGAAGTACGCCAGCTGACCAAGCAGTTCCGCGGCCAGGAGGTGCTCAAGGGCATCGACCTGACCGTCGAGGCCGGCGAAGTGGTCGCGATCATCGGCCCCAGCGGCTCGGGCAAGACCACCCTGCTGCGCTGCCTGAACCTGCTGGAGGCGCCCAACGGCGGAACCATCAAGGTCGGTGCCATACTCATCGACGCATCCAGGCCGCTCAGCGGCCAGCAGGGGCTGATCCGCAAGCTGCGCCAGCACGTGGGCTTCGTCTTCCAGAACTTCAACCTGTTCCCCCACCGCACCGCGCTGGAGAACGTGGTGGAAGGCCCGATCATCGTGAAGAAGGAGCCCCGCGCCCAGGCCATCGAGCGCGCGCGCCAGTTGCTGGCGAAGGTCGGGTTGGCGGGCAAGGAAGACTCGTACCCCAAGCGCCTCTCCGGCGGCCAGCAGCAGCGCGTCGCCATCGCCCGCGCCCTGGCCATGCAGCCGGACGTGATCCTGTTCGACGAGCCCACCTCGGCACTGGACCCGGAGCTGGTCGGGGAGGTCCTGTCGACCATCCGCGGCCTGGCCCAGGAAAAGCGCACCATGGTCATCGTCACCCACGAGATGAGCTTTGCCCGCGACGTCGCGAACCGGGCGATCTTCATCGACAAAGGCGTGATCGTCGAACAGGGAGACGCCAAGGCGCTGTTCGCCCATCCCCGGGAAGAGCGCACTCGCCAGTTCCTCAGCAAGTTCCTCGACCAGGGTGAGAAGCGCGCAGCCGAATAAAATCTAATTATTCGATCAATATACGCCGATATTTGCGCTTTTTTATCGATCAAGTGCGAGAGAAGATAGTCCCATGAACCGCGCGGACTGGCCCACCGGCCAGCCGCGCCCCACGAGGACTAAGTCATGATCGAACGCAGACCCTTCCAGCAACTCGGCGGCGCCAACCACGGCTGGCTCAACGCCAAGCACCACTTCTCCTTCGCCGAATACTACGACGCCGAGCGTATGGACTGGGGCAACCTCCGCGTCTGGAACGATGACGAAATCGCCGCCGGCACCGGCTTCCCGCCGCACCCGCACCGCGAGATGGAAATCATCACCTACGTCCGCCAGGGTGCGATCACCCACCAGGACAGCCTGGGCAACAAGGGCCGTACTGAAGCGGGCGATGTGCAGGTGATGAGCGCAGGCTCGGGCATCGTGCACTCCGAGTACAACCTGGAGAAGGATGTCACCAAGATCTTCCAGATCTGGATCATCCCTTCGGTACGCGGCGGCACGCCGTCCTGGGGCGCCAAACCCTTCCCGAAAGGCGACCGAGCGGGGCGCTTCGTGACCCTGGCCAGCGGCTACGAGAACGACACCGACGCCCTGCGCATCCGCGCCGAAGGCCGCCTGGTCGCCGCCACTCTGAAGGCTGGCCAGACCGCCGAGTACGAACTGGGCAACGGTCGCCGCGCCTACCTGGTGCCGGCAACCGGCAAGGTCGAGGTCAACGGTGTCGAACTGCAGGCCCGCGACGGTGCCGCCATCGCCGACGAGACGGTGGCGAAGGTCACGGCGCTGGAAGACAGCGAAGTGATCCTGGTCGACGTAGCCTGATTCAGGCGCAGGAAACAAAAAAGGCACGCCAACTGGCGTGCCTTTTTTCTGCCTGGATTTCAGCGCTTGCGGCAGAGGCTCATGCCATCGCCGATCGGCACCAGCGAGTAATCCACGCGCTCATCCGTCTTCAGCGCCAGGTTGAGCTGCTGGATCGCCCGCGTGTCCGCACTTTCCGGATTAGTCTCCAGCACCCGTCCGCTCCACAGCACGTTGTCGAAGATCACCAGGCCGCCCTCGCGCAGCAGGGTGAGGGCGTGCTCCAGATAGGCGGGATAGTTCGCCTTGTCCGCGTCGATGAAGACCAGGTCGAAGCTGCCTTGCTGATCGCCAGCCACCAGGGCCTCCAATGTGGCCAGAGCGGGGCCGAGGCGCAGTTCGATGCGCGAATCGACGCCAGCGTCACGCCAGTAGCCTCGAGCGATTTCGTTGTACTCACCGGGAAGATCACAGCAGAGGATGTGGCCGCCTTCTGGCAAAGCTTCGGCCATGCACAGGGCGCTGTAGCCGGTGAACGTGCCGATCTCGAGGATGCGTTTGGCGCCAGTCAGCCTGACCAGCAGGGCAAGGAACTGCCCCTGTTCCGGAGCGACCTGCCAGCGGGACATCGGCAGGTTGGCCGTCTCGGCGCGCAGGCGTGCCTTGACGGGGGAGTCGCGCAGGGAAACGTCGAGAAGGTACTGGTAGAGAGAGTCGTCCAGGTTCAGCGTGCGGGTGGTCATGGGCCCTCCTGAAGATCAGGGGTGGAGGGCGAGACTCTGCACGGCAAGGACACGCTTGGCTTCCAGGAAGGCTTTCTGCCAATAGGCGCTGTCAAGGCTGTCCAGGCGTACGGTCCCGCCCGTTCTGGGCGCATGAACGAAGCGCCCTTCCCCGACATAGATACCTGCATGGCTGACGCCACGTCCACCGCTGGTGGCGAAGAACACAAGATCGCCGCTTTGCAGGGACTCACGGCCAACGGTGGGCGCGCGCAGGGTAATCATCTCGCGGGTGGAGCGCGGCAGCATCAGGCCGGTGGCATCGCGGTAGACATAGCCAATCAGGCCACTGCAATCGAATCCGCCGTCGGGCGTGTTGCCGCCCCAGCGATAGGGAGTACCGACCAGGCCAATGGCACGGATCAGGACATCGTCAGCAGCCTGGGTGTTGTAGACGGGAGCAGTGGGCGCATTCACCACGGGGGGCGGCGACGGCGGGGTACGACTGGCACAGGCGGCCAGCGAGGCGAGAGCAGCGAGGAGAATGATGCGCTGAGGAACGAGCATGTGATGGCATCCCGTCAAGGAGTGCCATCACTTTGTACCAACAGTGAGTTGAGCGCAATACTTAAAGTAAAACTTTAAGTTTAGCGAGTCACTGTCTTCGGCTCGAAGCCGGGCTCGAGTACGCGCTTGGCTTCCATATAGCTCAGGCGCCAGTAGCTCTCGTCCAGGCTGTCCACTCGCACACCACCGCCACGGCGGCTGGCGGAGTGGATGAACTGTCCGTCACCGATGTAGATGCCGGCATGGCTGACCCGACCGCGACCACGGTTGTTGAAGAAGATCAGGTCGCCCGGCTGTAGGTCTTCTTTCGAGACCAGCGGGACATCCATGTTGATCATCTCACGCGTGGAGCGCGGCAGGCTGATGCCTGCTTCTTCGCGGAACAGATAGCCCACGAAACCGCTGCAATCGAAGCCGGTCCGCTCGGATTTTCCGCCAAAACGGTACGGCGTACCGATCAGCGAGAACGCGCGATCCAGAATGTCGGATACATGGGCAGTCGAACTGCCGTTATCGTTTTTGGCCCCCTCGTCCTGCGACTCATTCATCAGCGCTATGTTGTGCTGATTGACCTGGAACGCTGCTCGAGTGGCAGGCACTGAAGCGACCTGGTTCGGCTGCGATTCCGGCGAATGGCTGGCGCAAGCTGCCAGCAGCAGAACGAAACTCATGGGCACGAGGGGTGCTAAGCGTTTAAGCATGGGCACGACCGTGTCTCATTAGCTCCATTTATTAGCGGGCTAATTTGCCCGCTCAATGGGGCCAATGCAAGTTTTTTATCGAGGAATGTGACTTAGCAGGCGCGGCATAATGTCTAAGGCTCGACCAACCATTCTTTCTTCGACCACCGAACTGAGGTCGGTCAGACCCGGATTTACCTCGGCGGTAAAGCCTCCCGCGTCCCGCGTGCGCAGCACCGGCTCGATGATATAGGGGAAGCTCGCAGTGGTCCCCACCAGCAGAACGGCATCGAATCCCTTGCGCAATTGCGCATAGAGCGTGTCGATCGCCTCCTCCGGCAGCATCTCCTCGAACAGCACCACTGGCGGGCGCAATACGCCTGCACAGCGCGCGCATTTCGGCGGCAGCGGGCCATCGAGATGCCCGGCCAGTTCGCTGCTTTCCAGACCGCACGACTGGCAGTACAGCGGCGCCAGCTCGCCATGAATCTCGATCAGCCGCTCCGACGGCGAACCAGCACGACGATGGAAGCCATCGATGTTCTGCGTCAGCACCCAGCACTCCGGCTTGAGCCGTTGCAGTTCCGCAATGGCATCGTGGCCGGCGTTGGGCTGCGCATTGAGACAGGCCTTGCCCAGTTCAGCCAGGTATTTCCAGCACAACGCCGGGTCCTTCTGCAGCATCGGGCCGGAGATCGCCACCTCGATGGGTATCCCTTCCGCCGTGCGTCCGTTGTAAAGACCGCCCAGGCCGCGATAGGTCGGCATGCCCGAGTCCGCGGACAGCCCGGCGCCAGTGATCACCAGGATGCGTTCGGCGCGGGCCAGTGCCGCGCCGGTGCGTTCGACGGCCGAAGCCATGCGCCCCTCCCTCGCGGCCGGGCCGCGCGTCAGTGATTGACCGTGTACGACAGCATCATCGAGATATGGCACAGCGGACGGCCACTTTGTTCCTGCCAGGTGTTGAACGCAGTTTGAACCAGCGCCAGGTCCTTCAGGCTGGTCGGCGTCTTGTCGACGATTTCCTGGGCTTTGAGCGCCGCGACCACATCATCGCTGAGAACGAAGGTGTCCGTCCCGGCCATGCGCAGGAAGCGCGGCGCGGACATGCCGCCCAGCTGATTGCCCCGCTTGGCCAGCAGCTTCCAAAGGCTGACGATATCGCTGGACGGCCAGTCGGCCAGCAGTTTGCCGAAGCTGCCGTATTCCCGAGCGATGTCGAGGACGAACTGGGCGTTGCGCGGCACGCTCTTGAGCTTGCCGAGGTGACGGATCAGCCGAGTGTCCTGCATCAGGTTTTCCAGGCGCTCGCCGCCCATCAGCACGACCTTCTCCGGATCGAAGCCGAAGAAGACCTCCTCGAAGGCCGGCCACTTGGCGTCCACCAGACTGTGCTTGAGCCCCGCGCGGAAGATGCGCAGGCTGATCAGCGACAGGTAGCGATCATCACTGACCGCCGCCAGTTGGGCCGGAGACCTGGCCTGCGGCAGACGGGCTTCCAGCGCTTCGACCGAGCCGAAGCGGTTCAGGCAGTATTCGTACAGCCACGGGTAATCGCGCATCGGGCGTCCTTGCGAGGTCTTACAGGTTCATCACGTCGAGGAAGCGCGGAGTGGCGGTCTCGTCGATGCGCAGGCTGTTGAAGTCGAACAGGTTGCGGTCGGCCAGTTGCGACGGCACCACGTTCTGCAGGGCGCGGAACATGATCTCGGTGCGGCCCGGCGACTTGCGCTCCCATTCCAGCAACATTTCCTTGACCACCTGCCGCTGCAGGTTTTCCTGCGAGCCGCACAGGTTGCACGGGATGATCGGGAACTCCTTGAGCACCGAGTAGGCCTCGATGTCCTTCTCGTTGCAGTACGCCAGCGGACGGATTACCACGTTGCGGCCATCGTCGGACAGCAGCTTGGGCGGCATGGCCTTGAGGGTGCCGCCGTAGAACATATTAAGGAAGAAGGTTTCCAGGATGTCGTCACGGTGGTGCCCCAGCGCCATCTTGGTCGCGCCAATCTCGTCGGCATAGGTATAGAGGGTGCCACGGCGCAGGCGCGAGCACAGCGAGCAGGTGGTCTTGCCCTCCGGGATTTTCTCCTTCACCACCGAGTAGGTGTCCTTCTCGATGATGTGGTACTGCACGCCGACGGACTCCAGGTACGCCGGCAGCACGTGCTCGGGGAAGCCAGGCTGCTTCTGGTCCATGTTCACCGCAACGATCTCGAACTGGATCGGCGCCACCTTCTGCAGGTACAGCAGGATGTCCAGCAGGGTGTAGCTGTCCTTGCCGCCGGACAGGCAGACCATCACCTTGTCGCCGTCCTCGATCATGTTGAAGTCGGTGACCGCTTCGCCAACCTGGCGGCGCAGGCGTTTCTGCAGTTTGTTCTGGTTGACCGAAAGGGTGCTGGCCATGGTGCTCTGGAATCCGAAGGGCAAGACGAAAAGCCGGTCATTTTACGCGCAAAGCGACGCGTACCCCAGCCCCTCTATCGGCCTACTGCTAATCTGACCGCATGACGCCTGATCTCGAACCTTCCCTCGACCTGACGGACCAGCTCCTGCAGCTGTTGCGGGAAGCGCCTGAAGGAATCTCCGAATTCCAGCTGATCCAGCACTTGAAGGCTCGGCATTCCACCCACGTGCCCAACCTGCCGCTGACCGACAAGCTGGTGCTGTTCCGCACCCATTTCCTGGTGTTCAACGCGCTCTATCGCCTGCGCGACCGGCTCTGGGAGGAGAACGCCGCGCACCTGGAGATCGGCCCGCTGCAGATTCGTCTCTCTCCTTATATGAGCGGTGTCCAGGCGCTCGGCGAGCAGGATGCCCTGCGCGCCTACTACCTCGATGAGAAACACCTGAAGGAAACCACCGAGCGCGACGTGGAGAAACTGCTGGAAAGCTTCTGGACGCGCATGCAGGGCAACGAGGAAAAGGCCGCGGCGCTGGCCCTGTTCGAGCTGGAAGACGGCCCGGTGGACTACGCGCTGATCAAGCTGCGCTACCGCCAGTTGGTCAACCAGCACCACCCCGACCGGGGCGGCAGTACGACGCGCTTGCAGTCGATCAACAAGGCCATGGAAATTCTGGAGCGCTATTACAGCCGCCCGTGAAACTTCCATTTGCTCTAACCCCACGGACGACGTGGCCTGCAGCCATTCCTATACTGCGACTTAAGGTCGCATAGGTCGGCCGGGCACCGGATGACGCTGGCTACGCGTATTCGGCGCCTCGCTGGGGGGCGACCTTCTATAAGAAGAGGAGAATGCTGACATGATCCATCATGTGTGGGGGCTCTTCACCCATCCCGATCAGGAATGGCAGGACATCCGTGGCGAAGAAGAATCCATCAGCCACATGTATCTGACGCACGTCCTGATCCTCGCTGCCATCCCGGTCATTTCCGCCTACATCGGCACCACGCAGGTCGGCTGGGTATTGGGCAATGCGGGACCGGTCAAGCTGACGGCCGCCAGTGCGATCCAGCTGACCATCATGACTTACATCGCCATGCTCGCCGGCGTCGCCGTGATGGGCGCCTTCATCCACTGGATGGCCCGTACCTACGACGCGTCGCCATCGCTGACCCAATGCATAGTGTTCGCCGCGTACACCGCTACTCCGCTGTTCATCGGCGGCCTGGCGGCGCTCTATCCGCACCTGTGGCTGGGCATGATCATCGGCACCGCCGCGATCTGCTACACCGTCTACCTGCTCTATGTCGGCATCCCAACCTTCATGAACATTCCCAAGGATGAAGGTTTCCTGTTCTCCAGCTCGGTGCTGGCGGTAGGACTGGTGGTGCTGGTGGCGATGATGGCCCTGTCGGTCATCCTCTGGGGCAGCGGCGTCGGCCCGGAATACACCTGATTGCACGACACGAACGGAAAACCGGGCCCCAGCGGCCCGGTTTTCTTTTGCGTGCTTGCCTGAAACTCGCCCGGCTTGCCTGAACCTGCACCCCGGACGAGCGGCCGCGAGAAATCCTCCACCCGCGCTCCGACTGCGGCATAATCTGCCCCCGTCGGAGAACCACTGTATGCCTGAACAGCTCAACGCTCGCGTCGAAGCCTGCTACCAGCAGGCCGAAGCCTTCTTCCAGCGGCGCTTTCCCCGCCCGGAAGTCAGCTTCCGGCTACGCGGCCAGAAGGCCGGCGTCGCCCACCTGGATGAAAACCTGCTGCGCTTCAACCCGCAGCTGTACCAGGAAAACCACGAACACTTCCTGCAGCAAACCGTGGCCCATGAAGTGGCGCACCTGATTGCCCACCAGATGTTCGGCCCGCGCATTCGCCCGCATGGCGAGGAGTGGCAGCTGATCATGCGCGGCATCTACGGTCTGCCGCCCGATCGCTGCCATACCTACGAGATCAAGCGCCGCCGCTCCACCCGCTACCTGTATCGATGCCACTGCGGCGAGGGCAATGAATTCCCCTTCTCGTCCCAGCGCCACAACCTGGTCGCCCAGGGCCGCCGCTACTACTGTCGGCGCTGCCGTGCGACGCTGATCTTCACCGGTGAAACCCGCCGCGAGTGACACCGCTCAGGCGATAGCCTTGGCTGCCTTGAGCGCCGCAACCTGCTCGTCGGTGTAACCCAGTTCCGCCATCACTTCTGCCGTATGCGCCCCCAGCGCAGCACCGATATGCCGTGGCTCGGGCAGGCCGGCGGAGAAACGGATCGGGCAGGCCATCTGCCGTTGCTCGCCGCCCTTGCCGTTGGGCACCCGGGTGACTAGGCCGCGCTCTGCCAATTGCGGATGCTCCACCGCCTCGGCCAGCGACAGCATCGGCTCGACGCAGGCGTCCAGCGCAGCGAAGCGCTCCTGCCACTGGGCGAAATCCTGTTTCTCGAACTCGATGGCAATCTCGCGCTTGAGCGCCTGCTGCTCTTCCGGACTGGGCGACAACCCCCGCGCCGCCAGCTCCGGACGGCCGATGGCGGCACAGAACTGCTGCATGAATTGCGGCTCCAGGCTACCCACCGAGAACCAGCGGCCATCGCGGGTGCGGTAATAGTCGTAGAAGCTGCCGCCATTGAGCGCCAGGCCTTCCATCTCCGGCTCCACGCCCGCCGCGAGATAGCCTGCGCCAGCCATGCCATGCAGGCTGAAGGCGCAGTCGGTCATGCTCACGTCGACCTGCTGCCCCTCCCCCGTCTGCTGCCGGTGGATGACCGCCGCCAGCAGGCCCATCACGCCGTGCAGCGAACCGCCGCCGATGTCCGCCAGTTGCACGCCCAGCGGCAGCGGGCCGCTCTCGCGGCGGCCGGTGTAGCTGGCAACGCCGGCCAGGGCCAGGTAGTTGATGTCATGCCCGGCGCGGTCGCGCAGCGGCCCGGTCTGGCCGTAGCCGGTGATCGACACGTAGATCAGCTTCGGGTTGATCGCTTTGAGCGCCTCGTAGCCCACGCCTAGCTTGTCCATCACGCCGGGGCGGAACTGCTCCAGCACGATGTCGTACTCCTGCACCAGTTGCTTCACCACTTCCACCGCCTCGGCCTGTTTCAGGTCCAGCGCGATACAGCGCTTGTTGCGGTTTAGGTAGGCGTGACTGGCGGAGGTACCGTCCACGTGCGGCGGCAGTACGCGCACCAGGTCCATGCGCGTGGGGGATTCCACGCGCAGCACCTGGGCGCCCATGTCGGCCAGCAGCAGCGAGGCGAACGGCCCCGGCAGCAGGGTGGAAAAATCGAGGATCTTCAGTGAGGCGAGCGGGCCGTTCATGGGCACTCCTGTTTCGCTCAATCGATGCGTGGGCGCCGCGCCTCAGAGCTTCATGCCGCGGCTGATGATCTCTTTCATGATCTCCGACGTACCGGCGAAGATGCGCTGGATGCGCGCGTTCGCGTACATCTTGCAGATCGGATACTCCCACATGTAACCCCAGCCGCCGTGCAGTTGCACGCCTTCATCGACCACCTTGCACAGCAGCTCGGTGGTGAACAGCTTGGCCTCGGCGGCCACTTCGGGGGTGAGCTTCTTCTGGTTGTGATCCATCACGCAGCGATCGGTGAAGACCTGTGCCACGTCGATCTGCGTGCGCATCTCGGCGAGCTTGAAACGGGTGTTCTGGAAGTGCGCCACCGGGCGGTCGAAGGCCTTGCGCTCCTTCACGTAATCGACGGTCGCGTTCAGCGCCGCCTCGGCGCCGGCCACCGCGCCGCAGGCGTTGGTCAGGCGCTCCTGGGCCAGCATGTTCATCAGGTAGAAGAAGCCGCCCTTGGCATCGCCCAGCAGGTTCTCCTTCGGCACTTTCACGTTGTTGAAGAACAGCTCGGCGGTGTCCTGGCTCTTCATGCCCAGCTTCTTCAGGTTGCGCCCTCGCTCGAAGCCTTCCATGCCACGCTCGACCACGAACAGCCCCATGGCGTGCTTGTTCGCCGGGTCGGTCTTGGCCGCGACTATCACCAGGTCCGCCAGCAGGCCGTTGGAGATGAACACCTTGGAACCGTTGAGGACGAAGTGGTCGCCCTTGTCCACCGCCGTGGTGCGCATGCCGGCCAGGTCGGAGCCGGCGGACGGCTCGGTCATCGCGACCGCCAGGATACTCTCGCCACGGATGATCCCCGGCAGCCAGCGGGCCTTCTGCTCGGCGTTGCCGTACTCGGCGATGTAGGGGCCGCACAGCGCCGAGTGCAGCGGGATCATGAAACCCGGCTCGTTGATGGCGGCCAGTTCCTCACACATGATCTGTTCGTAGCGGAAATCCTTCAGAGCGGTTCCGCCGTACTCCTCTTCCGCCCAGGGCAGCAGGAAGCCCTTCTCCCCCGCCTTGCGCCAGACACTGCGGTCCACCACGCCGGCTTCCTCCCATTCCTCCTGGTGAGGCACCACTTCCTTGTTGAGGAAGGATCGGAAGGCATCGCGGAACAGGTTGTGCTCGGTCTCGAAGTGATTGCGCAGCATGGTCGACTCCCGGTGGGTTGAGTGCCCGCAGGGTAGGTGCTGGCTGCGCGCGGCCTCAATGACGCGAGCGCTCAGGGTCGATTGACGCAATCGCCCAGCAGATGCGAGTGTGAAACTTCCCAAAGCTGCACCGGAGAGCGCCCGCATGCAGATTCGCCCTTTCCAGCTGGGTGACATCCCGCCGTACGAAAGCTGGTTCGAGGATCCTCTGCTCGATGCACAACTGGGCCCGATGGATCGCTATTGGCTGGAACAGGTGCTGAAGGATGCGGACAAGGCCCAGTACAGCATTCTGCGTGGCGGCCAACTGATCGCGGTGGTGGGGGTTTGCCTGCCCACCGCGGCGCATCCGTACTACTTCGTCACCGATCTTGCCGTGCGCCCGGAGTTACGCGGCTCGGGTGTCGGGCGCGCGGTGATGACGCTGGTGATGAGCCGGCCGGAACTGCAGAGCAGCCCCTTGTGGCGGGCCAGCGTGAGGCCGGACAACCCGACGGCACTGGCTTTCCTCATCAAGCTGGGCTGGACGCGGCTGGAAATGGGCAATCCGTTCGATGAACTGCTGGAGTTCGAATTCCGCCGACGGCCAGCGGGGCCTGGTTTCCGTTGAGGCAAACCCTGCAGGAGCAAGCTCACTCCTACAGAAAGACGGTCCAACTCCCATAAAAAAACCCCGCCGAGGCGGGGTTTACACAAAGGAGTCAAACGGTAGAGCGGTCGTTCTTAGAACACGTACTGCAGACGGGTCACGACACCGTTGCCGTCGTCGTCGCCGTTGGCATTGCGGATGCCGTCGGTGCTGACGTGAACATAGTCCAGGGAGACCTTCACGGCTTCGTTGGCGTACCAGTTCACACCGATGGTGTTGGTGCTGGCCTTGGTGTCGCCCACGTCGCGGGTGGCGGTAGCCACGACCACGTTCGGGTCATCAACCTTGATGTGGTCGTAACGGTAGAAGACTTCCCAGGCACCGATTTCCTTGTTGGACGGCTTGATGGTGTCGAACTTGGCGCCATCGAGCTTGTACACGCGGGATTCACCAGTGATGGTGTAGGCCAGCTGGCCGTAGTAACCGTCAGCCTTGATGTCTTCGTAAGCGTCGGCATCAGCCTTCAGCTTGCGCTTCAGGTATTCGGCCTGAGCGGAGAACGGGCCGATGGCGTAGGCGAATTCAGCACCCCAGGTGGAGTCGTCCTTGTAGGAACCGGCCGGGCTCAGGGTGGCGCCGCCGAAGGTAGCGCGGTTGCCGTTGTCGCCAGCGTCGTTACCGCCGTTGGTGGCGATGCCACGCATGCCCAGACGCGGACGGATGCGGGAGTCGAAGGCGGTGTCATCCAGGTCACGGTAGGCGTAGTCCACGCCAACGTGCAGGACGTTGCCGTCGGTGTTCAGCGGAGCGAACACGCCGCGGAAGTTGAACTGCTTGACGCTGTCGCCGTCGGTGTCGTCGGCGTCCTTGGCGTAAACGCCGGCGTCCAGGTAAGCCATGTTGGCGACGACGCCGCCAACCTGGGCACCCATGCCGTCCTGGTGGGTGTTGATCCAGTCAGCCAGTTCGTACGCGGAGGTACGCTCGGTAGCGGTGACCCACTTGGAGCTGGTGGCTTTTTCCAGACCGAAGTCCGGGTCGAAGCGGCCGAACTTCAGGGTGACCGGGCTGAAGCCGGTGTAGCTGAAGGAGGCTTCGTCGAAGTAACCGTTGTCAGCGTTACCGGAGTTGTGGGACATGTCGTAGTTGATCTGGTATTTCCAGTCTTTGTAGACAGTGCCGCCCAGTTCCAGGTAGGCGCGGCGGAAGTAGGCGCCGTCACCGTTGTTGCCGTTCTTGGTGTAGAAACCATCGAAGCGGCTGTAATCCGCTTGCAGACGGCCACCGAGCTTGAAGCTGAATTCCTTGTCGGTGGTGCCGACTTCAAGACCGCCTTTGGTCTTGATTACGATATCGGCGCCATCGGTGGTGACTGTGCCTGCGAAAGCCTGGGCGGAAACGGCCAGTGCCAGGGCAGTGGCGGCGTAACCGGCGAAGTGCTTACGGATCATCGAAGATTCCCCTTAATGGTATTTGCGTTGAACACGCCGAGTGCCTGGCTGCTGCGCGCCCCCCAAGGACTCGCACAGGCCGTTCTGGCGGCCCCCGTTTGTGTTGCTGGGAATCTTGGCGAGGGGTTATTTCAGATCAGTTGCTCGTAGATAAAACTTTTATTACAAAGGAACTTTTGATTTCCTTATGGCATAAAGGTCCTAAGCCATGTCCCACTAGGCCTTCAGGCATTTCTGAAGGCCGCTTTACCGGTATGCTGTCGCCTTCCCCAGGAAGACCGTTCCCGCCCAGGCTTTCCCATGCACGAACTGCAACCCCTGATCCAGCAGCACGGCCTCACCTTGCTGTTCTTCAACGTCCTGCTCGAGCAGTTGGGCCTGCCGATCCCGGCCTACCCGGCGCTGATCGTCGCCGGCGCCCTGGCGCTGCAAGGCAGCGGCGTGCCGCTGGGCCAGGCACTGGCAGTGGCCGTCTGCGCCTGCCTGATCGCCGACCTGATCTGGTTCTGCGCCGGGCGGCACTATGGCGGCTTCATGCTGCGCAGCGTGTGCAAGGTTTCGCTGTCGCCGGACAGCTGCATTCGTCAGAGCCAGAGCTTCTATCTGCGCGTCGGCCCGCGCGCGCTGCTGATCTCGCGCTTCCTCCCCGGGGCCAGCGCGCTGACCACCACCATGGCCGGCATGACGCGCACGCCGCTACCGCGCTTCCTCGCCTACGACTGCGCCGGAGCGGCGCTCTGGGCCGGCTCCGCGCTGCTGCTAGGGAGTATTTTCAGCAGCGCGGTGGACCGCATCCTCGACCTGCTCACCGAGTACGCCAGCGTCGGCGTCGCGGCGTTACTCGGCGCCTTCGCGCTGTTCATCGTCTGGAAGCTCTGGCAGCGCTTCAGCCTGCTCAAGCGCACCTCGCGGATACCGCGCATCAGCGTCGACGAGCTGCGGGCGCGCCTGGACGCTGGCGAGCCTCCGCTGATTCTCGATGTGCGTGCGCAGTTCGATGACGAGGCGATTCCCGGCTCCATCGCCTTCCGCCTGGACGGGGCGCTGGACGAACTGCGTGGCAGCCTGGAGGACAAGGACGTGGTGATCTATTGTGCCTGTCCCCACGAGCTTTCCGCGGCGATGCTGGCGGAGCGGCTGCAGGCGTTCGGACACCCGCGGACGTGGGCACTGTCGGGCGGGTTGGATGCGTGGCGAGCGCAAAGTCTGGGCTGAGGATTCGGCTGCAGGACCGTCATCGCACGGACGTATCCGGCAAGCGCTACGAGGTGTTCATCCCGCGCCGACTGCACAGGTCCGAATGATTCAGCGCCGCGCGCTGTCGCGGCGCAGTTCGGCGAGGTGGTCGGCCAGGCGTTCCGAGTCGGGTCGCGGCGGGTCCGGCAGCAGGCGCAGGGTGGCCTGGGCCAGACGCATCTGTCGCAGATAGCGCCGGCAGTTGCGGCACAGCAGGAGATGCCGGCGCAGCGCAAGTTTCTCGCGCCAGCCCAGCTGTTCGTCCAGCAGGTCGCTGGAGCGTGCCACCAGTTCCTTGCAGGTCAGCATTCCCCGGTCTCCTCGAAGTGCTCCACGGTGGCAAACACCTTCAGTCGCGCACGGTGCAGCAGCACCCGGACATTGGAGAGCGAAACCTCCAGCAGATTACAGATCTCCTCCAACTCCAGCCCCTGGCGTTCGCGCAGCAGCAATACGCTGCGCTGCAGTTCGGAGAGGCTGAGCAGGGTCTTTTCCAGGCACAGGCGCAGTTCGTCCTCGGCCAGCAGGGCTTCGGGCGAGTCCTCGTGCCAGGCCAGCGGCGCCGGGCTCCAGTGGCCGTCGGCGGCGAAGCGGGTTTCGTCGAGGCTGCCGTGGGGCGCAGGCAGGTCGTCCAGCGAAACGTCGCGGCGGACCTTGCGCAGGCGCGATTTGGCGGTATTGGCAGTGATGGTCAGCAGCCAGGTCTTCAGGCTGGAGCGACCCTGGAAGCCATCGAGGTTGCGCACCGCAGCGAGCCAAGCGTCCTGCACCACTTCATCGGCATGAGCGGCGCCGACGATGGCGATGGCCACGGCGCGCATCGCACCCTGGTAGTTGGCTACCAGAGTGCGGAAGGCCTGCTGGTCACCGGCCAGCAGGCGCGACAACAGCTCGCTGTCGTCGGCGGGCACGATCAGCGCTTGCGCAGGATCACGCTGCCGATGGAGTAGCCGGCGCCGAAGGAGCTCAGCACGCCGATGGAGCCGGCGGGCAGGTCGTCCTGGTACTTGTGGAAGGCGATGACCGAACCGGCGGAGCTGGTGTTGGCGTAGGTATCGAGGATCACCGGCGCTTCGTGGGCCTCGGCGTCACGGCCGATCAGCTTGCGGGTGATCAGCAGGTTCATGTTCAGGTTGGCCTGGTGCAGCCAGTAGCGCTTCACGTCGCTGACCGGGATGTCGTTCTGCGCCAGGTGTTCGCCGATCAGCTCGGCCACCATCGGGCAGACGTCCTTGAACACCTTGCGGCCTTCCTGCACGAACAGCTTGTCACGGCTGCCGATGCCCTCTTCCGCCGCGCGGTTGAGGAAGCCGAAGTTGTTGCGGATGTTGTTGGAGAACTGGGTCAGCAGCTTGGTGCTGACCACGTCGAACTGGTGCTCGCTGGTGGCCTGGTCGGCACGCTCGATGACCACGGCGGTGGCCGCGTCGCCGAAGATGAAGTGGCTGTCGCGGTCGCGGAAGTTCAGGTGGCCGGTGCAGATTTCCGGGTTGACCATGAGGATCGCGCGGGCCTGGCCCAGTTGCACGCTGTTCACGGCGGCCTGGATGCCGAAGGTGGCCGAGGAGCAGGCGACGTTCATGTCGTAGCCGAAGCCCTGGATGCCGAGGGCAGCCTGCACTTCGATGGCCACGGCCGGGTAGGCCCGCTGCAGGTTGGAGCAGGCGACGATCACCCCGTCGATGTCTTCGGGGGTGCGGCCGGCACGCTGCAGGGCCTGCTTGGCGGCGGCAGTCGCCATCTCGCAGAGGATGCCCCAGTCTTCGTTGGAGCGCTCCGGAATGCGCGGCGCCATGCGCTGCGGATCGAGGATGCCTTCCTTGTTCACCACGAAGCGGCTCTTGATACCGGAAGCCTTTTCGATGAACGCCGAGCTGGACTCGGACAGTGCTTCGACTTCGCCCCTGGCGATGGCTTCGGCATTCTGCTCGTTGTGACTGCGGACGTAGCTGTTGAAGGATTCCACCAGTTCATCGTTGGAGATGCTGAACGGCGGGGTATACAGGCCGGTTCCGCTGATCACGACTTTATGCACGGTCAATCCTCTTCTCAATCTGCGCCGCCGGGCCGGGCGGCAAGGTTAGGCATCAAGGTGCCCGCCCATTGGCCGGCACTGGATATTCGTCGCTCCGCGTCCTGGCGCGAAGGCTTCGGGATGGCGATCCCCGCAACAGGGCAGTGTGCCACTCCCACCGACGGTGGGCACCTTTGCCCGCCCGGCGGTTTGCGGTTTCACCCCAGGTGCAACCGCTGATCGCTGATTATGCTGCAATTTTCGCCGAAAAGTCGCCGTGCGAGGGCGGCATTTGCGCAAGATCATGGACATAAATCACGCCACGCCTGCCCTGGAGCAACGGATTGAAATTTTCCACCGGCACCATAGGCACAGTGTTGGCGCGCCCAGGCGCGCCAGTCCTTATCCTTCAGTGCATTCCCGACTTTGCCAAGGAGACTTCAGGATGAGTGCCGCGAACCGCCCGGAAATGGACGAACAGACCCTGGAATTCGCCAATCAGGTGATCGACCTGGCCCGCCAGGGTGATACCCCGCGCCTGACCGAACTGCTGCAGCAGGGCCTGCCGGCCAACCTGCGCAACCACAAGGGCGACAGCTTGCTGATGCTGGCCAGCTATTACGGCCACCACGACACCGTTGGCGTGCTGCTCGATCACGGCGCCGACCCGGACCTGCGCAACAACGCCGGGCAGACGCCGCTGGCCGGGGCCGCCTTCAAGGGCGATCTGGAGATGGTGCGCCTGCTGCTCAGCCGGGGCGCGCAGGTGGAAGGCGTCTCCCCCGATGGCAAGACCGCATTGATGATGGCGGCGATGTTCAATCGCCCGGAGATCGTGCGCTGCCTGCTGGAACACGGCGCCGACCGCGAGGCCCGCGACGCCAGCGGCCTGACGGCGCTGGCCGCGGCGAAGATGATGGGCGCGGCCGATACCCTGGCATTGCTCGAAGCCGCCTGAGTCAGTCGATGCGCACGTGCTCGGCGAGGAAGTCGAGCACCGCGCGCACCCGCGCCGGCAGGTGGCCCGGCTTGCCCAGGTAGAGCGCGTGCATGGGTTTGCGGTCGCCAGGATTGAAGTCCTCCAGCACCGCCACCAGCCGTCCGGCAGCGATATCCTCGCGTACCTGGAATTCTGCCAGCCGCGCCAGCCCCAGCCCGGCCAGCGCCAGATGACGCACGCTGTCGCCGTCGCTGGCCAGCAGGTTGCCGCTGGGCTCGGGGGCATCCGCCGGCTTGTCCAGGAATGGCCAGTCCGGCTCGACACGCCGGTAGCTGAAACCCACGCAGTTGTGCTCGCCCAGCTCGCGCGGATGCTGCGGCGCAGGGTGCCGCGCCAGATACTCGGGCGCGGCGACTATCTTGTGTCCGGACTCCCCCAGCGAACGCGCCACCAACCGCGAGTCCCGCAGTGGGCCGCTGCGCACGGCGACATCAGCACGCACTTCCAGCAGGTCCACCACTTCATCGGTCAGTTGCAGGTCGAGACTGACGCCCGGATAGCGCTCGAAGAACAGCGGCAGCGCCGGGATGAGGAACTGCCGGCCCACCGGCAGGTTGCAACTGATGCGCACCCTGCCCTGCGGCTCGGCACTGACCGAAGCCTCGCGCTCGGCTTCATCCAGATCGGCAAGGATGCGCAGGCTGCGCTCGTAGAACGCCGAGCCTTCAGCCGTGAGCTGCTGACGTCGGGTGGAGCGGTTGAACAGCCGCGCGCCGAGACGATCCTCCAGGCGCGCCACCAGCTTGCTCACCGCCGAGGGCGTCATCCCGCACTGCTGCGCAGCGGCAGTGAAGCCACCGGTTTCCACCACACGGATGAAGACTTCCATTTCGCCGAAGCGATTGACGTCGGGGCGGGCCATCTTGAATTCAATTCACAGGTGATTTGCTTATAGGCAGTCTATATCAGCAATACGCACGGGGATAAGGTGGCGAGCATTCTTCGAATCGTCCGGGAGAGCCCACGTGCCCATTGCCTTGTATGCCTTGACCGCCGGTGCCTTTGGCATCGGCGTTACCGAATTCGTGATCATGGGATTACTGCTGGAAGTCGGTCATGACTTCGGCGTTTCCATCTCCGCCGCCGGCCTGCTGATCTCCGGCTACGCGCTGGGCGTGGTGCTCGGAGCGCCGCTGCTCACTGCCCTCACCGCGCGCTGGCCGCAGCGCCGTACCCTGCTCGGGCTGATGGTGATCTTCACCCTCGGCAACCTGGCCTGTGCCGTGGCTCCGGACTACACCACGCTGATGGCGGCCCGGGTGCTGACCTCCTTCGCCCACGGCACCTTCTTCGGCGTCGGCTCGGTGGTCGCCACCAGCCTGGTACCGGCCGAACGCCGCGCCTCGGCCATCGCCCTGATGTTCACCGGCCTCACCGTCGCCACCATCCTCGGCGTGCCGCTGGGCACCTGGCTCGGCCAACTCTACGGCTGGCGCGCAGCCTTCTGGGTGGTGACCGGCATCGGCCTGCTTGCCCTGGCGATCCTGGCGATCTACTTGCCACGCCACGGCGCACCGCCCGCCGCCGGCAACCTGCGCGACGACTTCCGAGTATTGAAGCGCCCGGCCGTGCTGCTCGGCCTGCTGACCACCGTGCTCGGCTTCGGCGGGGTGTTCACCGTGTTCAGCTATGTGTCGCCGCTGTTGACCCGTCTCTCCGGTTTCTCCGAAAGCGCCGTGTCGCCCGTGCTGCTGGTGTTCGGCGGCGGCCTGGTGCTGGGCAACCTGCTCGGCGGCAAGCTCGCTGATCGCAAACTGGTTCCGGCCCTGCTGGGCAGCCTGGTGGCACTGGCGGTGGTCATGGGCCTGATGAGCTTCGCGTTGCAGAACCAGGTCGCCGTGGTCCTCTTCATCGCGCTGCTCGGCGCCGCCGGTTTCGCCACCGTGCCGCCACTGCAGATGTGGGTGCTGGAGAAGGCCCACGGCGCCGGCCAGAGCGTCGCGGCCAGCTTCAACATCGCCGCCTTCAACCTGGGTAACGCCCTGGGTGCCTGGCTTGGCGGCATGACCATCGACCACGGCCCCGGCCTCGCCGCGCTGCCCTGGGTCGGCGCCATGCTGCCGGTGGCAGCCATCATCACGGCGTTGCTGTGCCTGCGTCTGGAACGTGAACCGGCGATGCCGGCCGCGACCGTCCAGCAGGCCCGGTGAACGATCGGCGACACCTGACTGTCGAGGAAAGGGGCGCGCAAAGTCGCGCCCCTTTCTTTTATCCACCGACGGAGGACTCGCCCACCCATGCTGGTTTCGCTTCAGGCACTGCGGGCACTGGCCGCCTGGCTGGTGGTGTTCCATCACTTCATGCAAGTGTTCTTCGACTTCCGCGCCGACAGCCTCGGCGGCAAGCTCCTCTCCACCCGCGGCCAGGTCGGGGTGGACATCTTCTTCGTCCTCAGCGGCTTCGTGATCCACCTCTCCAGCGCCGGCCGGCCGATGTCGCCAGTGACCTTCCTGGTCCAGCGCCTGGCCCGTGTCGCCCCGGCCTACTGGCTGTACACGGCGATCACCGCCCTGATCATCTATGCCTTCGCCGACGTGATGCCGATCTACGGCGTCGGCGGCAAATCGCTGCTGCTCTCGCTGCTGTTCATCCCCAGCGAAAACCCCGGTGGTTTCGGTCTGTACCCGGTGCTGCCGGTGGGCTGGACGCTGAATTTCGAGATGCTTTTCTACGGCCTGTTCGCCCTCTCCTTCCTGGTCGCCGAGCGCTGGCGCCCCTGGCTGGTGACCGCGCTGGTGCTGCTGGTGGCGCAAGTGCTGGCGCGCGAACCCTGGCTCAGCAACTTCTACCGAAATCCGATCATCTTCGAGTTTCTCCTCGGCCTGGGCCTGGCGGCGCTGTACCGGCGCGGCTGGCTGAACCTGCCCCGGCCGCTGGCCCTGCTGATGGCTGCCGTGGCGGTGACGACCATCGCGGCGTTCCCCGCCGATCATCCCTGGCGCCTGCTGACCTGGGGCCTGCCTGCCGCCACGCTGCTGGCCGCGTGTGTGGCACTGGAGCCGCTGTTCGAGCGCAGCAAAGTGCTGCATGCGCTGGGCGACTGGTCCTATTCGGTGTACCTGCTGCACGTGATCGTGCTCTGGCTGGCCGCCTACTGGCTGCATGAGCGGCTGGGCCTGACGCCCTATCAGACGCTGAGCGTCGCCGTACCGGCGATCCTGCTGCTGTCCTGGCTGAGCTACGAATGGGTGGAACGGAAGATGGCGCGCCAGGTGCGCACGGCCTATGCGCGCCTCACCGAGCCGCTGGCGGCGAAGCGGACTCAGGCCGGGTCGCTGTAGACCAGCCGATTGCGCCCCTCGGCCTTGCCGCGATACAAGCGGCGGTCGGTGCAGCGGTAGAGTTCATCGGCATCCAGACCGTCGCCCGGCCACTCGGCGAGGCCGAAGGTGGCGGAAATCTCGATGCGCTCCCCGTGGTACATCAGCGGCGCCTCGTCGATGTCGCGGCGCAGGGATTCCACCAGCGGCTTGGCGTCGAAGCGATCGGTGAAGGGCAGCAGCAGGCCGAACTCCTCGCCGCCCAGCCGGCCGATCAGGTCGGTGGCGCGCAGGCGGTGGCGCAGGCGGTTGCACAGGTGCTGCAAGGCCTTGTCGCCGGCATCGTGACCCCACTGGTCGTTGATGTTCTTGAAGTGATCGACATCCAGCACTACCAGCACCAGCCGCGTCTCGTAGCGGGCCGCCTCCTGGATGCATCGCCTCAGCGCACGCTGGAAGCTCTCGCGGCTGGCCACGCCGGTCAGCGCATCGGTCAGCGCCAGGTGCCGCAGTTGCTTGTAGGCGGCAGCGCGGCGCTCTTCATAGACGTGCATGAAGGCAATCACCAGCACGCCACAGAAGATGCCGTTGCCGATATCGATCAGCCCCGGTGCATCCAGGCGCAGGTGGTTCGCATGCAGGTACATCAGCGTGGCGATCAGCATGAACGGCACGGCGAGCAGGAAGCCACGCCACTTGCCCAGCAGCAGGTAGGCCATCACCGGCATCAGATAGACCCAGACGAAGGCCGAGGCCGAGGCGTTGGGCATGACGATGATGTAGAGGATGAAACAGAAGGTCGGCAACAGGTAGGCGATGATCCACGGCACCAGCCGACGCACACGCTGCAGCCGGTGCGCCGCCCACAGCAGCAGCCCGCAGGTGACCAGTTCGGCGCCAGCCAGCCAGAGATTGCCGGCGAGGTACTGCAGGATCGAGAACAACCCCAGGGTCGCCCCGGTGCAACCGAAGATCAGCCGCATCAGCAGGCGATGGTCTGCCTCCTCCAGCCCGGTAGGTCCGGCACTGGAGTCGAACAGATGGTCGGGATCGCTGTTGCGGTGCATCAGCCCTGCTCCTTGGCTCGACCGCCCGGCGGATCGGCCTGAATGGCGGCAATCGGGCACTCCAGCCCGAATCACATGTGCTGAAGACTACTCCAATTTCCTACGGTGCGTAGCCCAGCCGACGGAAACCGGTCGGATGGGCTAGCCTAGGCTGCATTGTCCATGGAGGAAGTCTATGCGTTCGATCCTTGCCGTCCTGTCCCTGCTCGCGCTTTCCGGCTGTGCTTCGTACCAGAGCGATGAAGTCCAACCCGTCCCCACTGACCGCCTGCTGGCCTACCAGCAACCGGGCAAGGACAGCGTCAAGGTCGATGTCACCCGCGACGTGGGCTACATCGGCGGCGGCTGCTTCGTCGCCCTCACCATCGACCATGAAATCGCCGCGCGCATCGGCAAGGGTGAGTCGGCCAGCTTCCACGTACCGGTGGGCAAGCACGTGGTCGGCATCATCGGCGACAAGGACGGCGACGGCCTGTGCAGCAAGGCCATGCTGCGCCGTGAACTGCTGGTGCCGCTCGAGCCGGGCGGCAACAACGCCTTCCGCATCGTCAGCGACAACCGCACCGGTTTCGACATCAAGCCGGCAGTCGAGTAACCGCCGGCACAGGTGCGCCTCAGCCGTTCAGGCGGGCAACGAGGCGCGCCTGCAGCTTCTCCAGCTCCGCCGTATCGGCCTTGTTCGCCGCGTGGATCCCCAGGCCCTCGCCGGCATAGCGGGGGACGATGTGCACGTGGATGTGGAACACCGTCTGCCCGGCCGGCGCGCCGTTGAACTGGGCGACCTGCACGCCATCGGGGTTGAGCTCTTCGACGATCACACCGGTCAGGCGCTGCACCACGCGCATTACCTTGGCCAACGCATCGGGGTCGACTTCGAGGATGTTGCGCGCCGGAGAATGCTTCGGAATCACCAGGGCGTGGCCGTAGGACTGCGGGAACAGATCGAGGAAGGCAAGCACGTCGTCGTCCTCGTACAGCTTGAAGCAGGGAGCCTCGCCGCGAATGATCTGGGCGAAGATGTTCTGCGGATCGTAAGTGCCTTGCAGGCTCATGCTGGGTTCCTTGTCTGGTGACCGCATCGGGGGCCGGTTGCTTGTCTATGGGCCCGCACCATACCGGTTTGTCGCGCGCGGGTCATGACCGTGGCCACGCAGAGGGCTATCCTGAGGGCCGACTCAAGATCCCGCTCACCTGACCGGAGTATGCATGTCAGACCTTTCCGCGTTCCCCATCACCCGCAAATGGCCCGCCGAACACCCTGACCACCTGCAGCTGTACTCGCTGCCCACGCCCAACGGCGTGAAGGTATCGATCATGCTGGAAGAGCTTGGCCTGCCCTACGAGCCGCACCTGGTCAGCTTCGAGCGCAACGACCAGATGTCCCCGGAATTTCTCTCGCTGAACCCGAACAACAAGATCCCGGCGATCCTCGACCCCAACGGCCCGGACGGAAAACCCCTGGCGCTGTTCGAGTCCGGCGCGATCCTGGTCTACCTCGCCGACAAGACCGACTCGCTGATCGCCCCCGGCGCCAGCGGCCGCTATGAAACCCTGCAATGGCTGATGTTCCAGATGGGCGGGATCGGCCCGATGTTCGGCCAGATCGGCTTCTTCAACAAATTCGCCGGCAAGGACTACGAGGACAAGCGCCCGCTGCAGCGCTACGTGGACGAGTCCAAGCGCCTGCTGGCCGTACTCGACCGCCACCTCGAAGGCCGCGACTGGATCATGGGCGAACGCTACACCATCGCCGACATCGCCACGTTCCCGTGGATTCGCAACCTGGTCGGCTTCTATGAAGCAGGCGACCTGGTGGGCTTCGACCACTTCCAGAACGTGAAGCGTGTGCTGGAGAAATTCCTCGCACGGCCGGCGGTACAGCGCGGGCTGAACATCCCCAAGCGCGACTGACCTCGGAATATTTCCTGCAGGAGCGGGCCATGCGCGCGAATCGCGGGCATGGCCCGCTCCTACAGGCGACTCCGCAGCTCAAGCCTCGACCTGGCTCCACTGCTTCGACAGGCGCTTGTCCGACACCGGCACCTTCGTCCCCAGTTGCTGGGCGAACAGCGAGACGCGGTATTCCTCCAGCATCCAGCGGTACATCACCAGTTCCGGGTCGCGCTTGCCTTCCTGGGCATGCTTGGCCACGCGCGCCGAGTACTGCTCCCAGTAACCGGCCATCTCGCCACTCCACACGCGGTCGCGCTGGACCTGACCGGCGACCTTGTCCAGACGTTGCTCGATCGCTTTCAGGTAGCGCGGGTATTCCTTCAGCCATTCCAGCGGCGTGTCGCGGACGAAGCCGGGGTAGACCAGCTTGGCCAACTGCCCCTTCACATCGTTCAGCGGCACCGTCATGGCGAGGTCGACCTTGCCCTTGAAGCGCTTCTGCAGGCCATGCCAGAGCTTGAGGATTTCCAGGGTCAAGCGGGCGATGCGCTCGGCGTGCTCGGTCCAGGCGCCTCGCTTCTTCTCGGCCAGCGACGCAAGCCCGGCGCCATCGCGCGGCAGGTTGCTTTCGCCGTCGAGAATGGCGCTGTCCAGGCTGGCCAGCAGGATGTCCTCCACCAGTGACTCGACGCGGCCCAGCTCGCGGTAGAGCAGGCCCATGTCGGTCTGCCCCGGCAGCTTGCTACGCAGGAACTTGGCCGGCTCCGCGAGCTGCTGCAGGAGCAGGCGCTGCAGGGCGCGGCGGTGCTGGTAGTCGGCCTCGGCCTGGGTCGGGAAACGGTTTTCCTTCACCACGCCGGCCTCTTCCACCAGCGCCGGGTAGACCGTCATCGACAGCCCGGCAACCTTCTGCTGGAGCTTCTCCGCGACTTCGCCAAAGCCCTTGGCCTCCACCGGCTTCTGCGGCTTGTCCGCCTGCGGGATCGCCAGCGCAGCCTGGCTGGCCTCGGCGAAGCGCGCGGTGAGTTCAACGAGGTCGCGGCCTTCGCCGAGGAACTTGCCACGGGCGTCGACCACTTCGATGTTCATCCGCAGGTGGCTTTCCACCTGGGTCTCGGCCTCCGCCCAGGCTTCTTCCGGTACGCGGCTGCCGGTCATGCGCTGCAGCTCGCGGCCCAGGGATTCGGACAACCCGCCCTCGGCGAAGACCATCTTGCCCAGCGCGGCGCGGACGAAGTCCGGCACCGGCACGAAGTTCTTGCGGATCGCCTTCGGCAGGCTGCGCACCAGCTCGATGCACTTGGCCTCCAGCAGCCCCGGCACCAGCCACTCCAGGCGTTCGGCGGGCAACTGCGGCAGCAGCGGCGCCGGCACGCGCACGGTCACGCCGTCACGCACGTGGCCCGGCTCGAAGTGATAGGTGAGCGGCAGCTGCAGGTCGCCCAGGCGCAGGCGGTCCGGGTAGAGGCCGGCGGTGACTTCGCTGGCGTCACGGGCGAGGACGTCCTCCTCGCGCATGATCAGCAGGTCCGGCTGCTGCTTGTGCTCGCGTTCGTACCACTTCTCGAAGCTGGCGGACTGGTAGATGTCCGCCGGCAAGCGCTCGTCGTAGTAGGCGAACAGGGTTTCCTCGTCGGCCAGGATGTCGCGCCGGCGCGCCTTGGCCTCCAGCTCGTCGAGCTTCTCCAGCAACTGGCGGTTGGCCGACAGGCACTTGGCGCGGCTGTTGATCTCGCCGCGTACCAGCGCCTCGCGGATGAACATCTCGCGGGACACCGGCGCATCGATCGGGCCGTAGTTCACCGGGCGGCGACCGATGATGATCAGGCCGTAGAGGGTGACCTGCTCGTAGGCCACCACCTGGCCACGGCGTTTTTCCCAGTGCGGCTCCAGGTAGTTCTTCTTCACCAGGTGCCCGGCCAGCGGCTCCAGCCAGTCCGGCTCGATCTTCGCCACCATGCGGGCGAACAGCTTGGTGGTTTCCACCAGCTCGGCGGCCATGATCCATTGCGGCTTCTTGCGACCGATCACGCTGGAGGGGTGAATCCAGAAGCGCCGCTGGCGCGCGCCGAGGTAGTCGCCCTCCTCCGCCTTCTGGCCGATCTGGCTGAGCAGGCCGGAGAGGATCGCCTTGTGCACGGCGGCGTAGTCGATGTCACGGGCCTTCGGCTCGTCCGCCTTGGCGACCGGCTGACGGCCACGGTTGTCGTGCTGCGTGGCCTGCGCGCGAGCGGGCTCGCTCTTGCGCTGGGCGCCGTCAGATTTGGAGCCGAAGGGCAGCTGCAGTTCGCGGCAGATCAGCGTCAGCTGGCGGTGCGCATCGCGCCATTCGCGAAGGCGCAGGTAATTCAGGAAGTTCTTCCGGCACCAGTTGCGCAGCGGGTTGGAGCCCAGCGCCTGGCGCTGCTCCTCGAAGCCGCGCCAGAGGTTGATCAGCGCCGCGAAGTCCGAGTCCGGGTCCTTCCACTGCGCGTGGGCCTGGTCGGCGGCCTGCTGGCGGTCCATCGGCCGCTCGCGCGGGTCCTGCACGGACAGCGCGCTGGCCACGGTGAGCACTTCGGGCAGGCTGCCCAGTTGCGCCGCTTCCAGCAGCATGCGCCCCAGCCGTGGGTCGATGGGCAGGCGCGCCAGCTGGCGGCCCAGCGGCGTCAGCTGGCCCTCGCGGTTCACTGCCGAGAGTTCCTGCAGCAGGGTGAAGCCGTCGTTGATCGCCTTGCCATCCGGCGGCTCGATGAAGGGGAAGGCCTCGATGTCGCCCAGGCGCAGGTGGAGCATCTGCAGGATCACCGCCGCGAGGTTGGTGCGCAGGATTTCCGGATCGGTGAAGGCCGGGCGGCCGTTGAAATCTTCCTCGCTGTACAGGCGCACGCAGATGCCCGGCTCGACCCGGCCGCAACGGCCCTTGCGCTGGTTGGCGCTGGCCTGCGAGACGGCTTCGATGGGCAGGCGCTGGACCTTGGCGCGGTAGCTGTAGCGGCTGATCCGCGCGGTGCCGCTGTCGATCACATAGCGGATGCCCGGTACCGTCAGCGAGGTTTCCGCGACGTTGGTGGCGAGCACGATCTTGCGCCCCGGCATGGGCGCGAAGATCTTCTGCTGCTCGGCCGGTGTCAGCCGCGCATAGAGCGGCAGCACTTCGGTGTGGCGCAGGTTGGCCTTGCGCAGCATGTCGGCGGCGTCGCGAATCTCGCGCTCACCGGGGAGGAACACCAGCACGTCGCCGGGGCGCTTGCCGATTTCGCGCTCGTGGGCGGCGATCTCGTCCAGCGCGCGGAGGATGCCCTGGTCCACGGAGAGGTCGTCGAACAGCGCTTCGCCGTCCTCGTCTACTTCCGCCGCCAGCGGGCGGTACCAGGTGTCCACCGGGTAGGTGCGCCCCGAGACCTCGACGATGGGCGCATCGCCAAAGTGTTTGGAGAAGCGTTCCAGGTCGATGGTCGCCGACGTGATGATCAGCTTCAGGTCCGGCCGGCGGTGCAGCAGGGTCTTCAGGAAGCCGAGCAGGAAGTCGATGTTCAGGCTGCGTTCGTGGGCTTCGTCGACAATGATCGTGTCGTAGCGCTCGAGGTAACGGTCATGCTGGGTCTCGGCCAGCAGGATGCCGTCGGTCATCAGCTTGATCAGCGTGCTGTCGTCGCTCTGGTCCTCGAAACGCACCTGGTAGCCGACCAGCGAACCCAGCGGCGTACCGATCTCCTCGGCAACGCGGGTCGCCACGCTGCGCGCGGCGAGCCGGCGCGGCTGGGTGTGGCCGATCAGGCCATGGGTGCCACGGCCCAGCTCCAGGCAGATCTTCGGCAGCTGGGTGGTCTTGCCCGAGCCGGTCTCGCCGGCGATCACCACCACCTGGCTCTTTTCCAGCGCGGCCTTGATCTCGTCGCGCTTGGCGGCGATGGGCAGGCTGTCGTCGTAGCGGATCTTCGGGATGCTCGCACGACGTGCCTCGGCCTTGGCGCAGGAGGCCTGGAAGCGCTCGGCCCACTGGGCGAGCTTGGCCTCGTCGGGGTGCTTGCGCAGTTCGTGGAGCTGCCGGCGCAGGCGATGGCGGTCGCGGATCATCGCGTGATCCATGCGCTGCAGGAGCTGTTCGGGGGTCGGCGTACTGTCTGTGGTCATCGGCTTCGCGGGCATCAGGCGGGAGCGGCGCGAGCAGGTGCGGAGCCGGTCCCTGGAATGGGCTGTCATGGCGACAATTCGGGAATTGTCGCAAAAGACCGGCACGGGCCGCCAATCCGATTGCTTGGCGACCCGGATTGACGGGGCATTGCGCCCCGCCGGATCAGATGCGGAACTGGCCTACCAGTTGGCGCAGGCGCTCGCCGAGGCCGTTCAGCTCGGTCGCGGTACGCGCGCCCTTGGCGGCGTCGTCCGCCACGCTGTCCACGCCGCCGGCGATCTGGTGCACGCTGCGGTTGATCTCCTCGGCCACCGCAGTCTGCTCCTCGGCGGCGCTGGCGATCTGCGCGTTCATCGAGTTGATGGTGCCGATCAGCTGGGCGATGGCGTCCAGCGACTGGCCGGCCTGGTTGGCCTGGCCACGGGTGCGCTCGGCCATGTCGCTGGCGCGCTGCATGGCACTCACCGAGCCTTCCGTGGTGCCGCGCAGGCGGTCGATCATCTGCTGGATTTCCCCGGTGCTCTGCTGGGTGCGGCTGGCCAGGGCGCGGACTTCGTCGGCGACCACGGCGAAACCACGTCCGGCCTCGCCGGCACGGGCCGCTTCGATGGCGGCGTTGAGTGCCAGCAGGTTGGTCTGCTCGGCAATGGAGCGGATCACTTCCAGCACGCCGACAATGCCCTGAACGTCCTGGCGCAGGGTGTCGAGGGAGTCGCTGCTGCTGCGCACCTCGCCCGCCAGGTCGTTGATCTGCGCGACGCACAGGTCCACTTCTCGCTTGGCCGCCTGGCCTTCACGGTCGGTCTGCTGTGCCGCGTCGGCCGCCTGCTGCGCGCTGCGCGCCACTTCCTGGGCGGCGGCGGTCATCTCGTTGATGGCGGTGGCGACCTGGTCGGTCTCGTGGCGCTGGCCATCCATCGCGCGTTCGGAGCGCTGCGCCTGCTGGGCCACGTCGCCCACCAGCCCGGACAACTGCTGTGTGGTACCGGCGACCTGCTGGACCAGTACATGGATCTTCTCGACGAAACGGTTGAACGAGCCGGCCAGCTCGCCCAGCTCGTCATGGCGACCGAGGTTCAGGCGGTGAGTCAGGTTGCCGTCTCCGGCGGCCATGTCGTCGAGGTTGTTGCGCACCTGCACGATAGGCTGGACGATGGTGCGGCTGAACAGCCCGGCGAGCACGCCGATCACCACCAGCAGCGCCAGCGCCGCGCCGCCCATGAGCAGCAGCAGGTTGTCGATCTTGGCGTCGAAGGCGGCGCCGGCCTCCTTCACTTCACGCTCGACGTCGTCGAGGTTCAGCGAGGTGCCGAACACCAAATTCCACTTGGGCAGGAAGTGGGCATAGCCGATCTTCGGCACGATGGCGTTGCCGCCCGGCAGCGTGAAGCTGTAGCGCACGTAATGCTGGCCACTCTGACCCGCCGCCACCAGCTCGCGGATGGCGTAGACGCCATTGGGATCGCGATAGGTGCTGAAGTCCTCGCCCAGACGCTCGTCGCTGGTGCCCTGGAAGACGCGCACGGAGCGGGTGTCGTAGCCCCAGAAGTAGCCGCCCTTGCCGTACTCGAGGCGCTTGAGGATCGCGATGCCCTGTTCGCGCGCCTGGGCATCACCCTGAGTGGCGGCCTGGTAGACCGGGCCGACGGCGGCCAGCGCCACGTCGACGAAGTTCTTCAACTGGGCTTCGCGGTCCTGGGTGAGGTTCTCGCGGATCTGCGCTTCCTGCTGGCTCGCCAGCTGCTTCAGGGCAACAGTGGAAATGGCGCACAACAGCAGGGTCAGGAGGAGGATCGGCACGATGGCCAGGAGCAGGACCTTGGCGCGCAAACGGAGGGCAGTGTTCAAGGCGTTCACCTCAGGCAGATAAGGGACATGGCTTCCTTGCCCCATCAAAAAACCCGCCTTGCGGCGGGTTTCTTGTATATCGGCTTAAGCCCTGATCTTCTTGAGCTCTTCGTCGCGCAATTCGCGGCGCAGGATCTTGCCGACGTTGGTGGTCGGCAGGCTGTCGCGGAACTCCACGGACTTGGGACGCTTGTAACCGGTGAGGTTGTCGTGCATGTGCTGCATGACTTGCTCCTTGGTCAGGGTGACGCCCGGCTTGGACACCACGAAGACCTTGATCGCCTCGCCGGACTTCTCGTCCGGGATGCCGATGGCGGCGCACTGCAGCACGCCCGGCAGGGTGGCGAGCACGTCTTCCAGCTCGTTGGGGTACACGTTGAAGCCCGACACCAGGATCATGTCCTTCTTGCGGTCGACGATACGCATGTAGCCGTCTTCCTGGATGATCGCGATATCGCCGGTACGCAGCCAGCCGTCCTTGTCGAGGATCTCGTCGGTGGCCTCCTGGCGCTGCCAGTAGCCCTTCATCACCTGCGGGCCCTTGACGCACAGCTCGCCACGCTCGCCCAGCGGCAGGTCCTGGCCGTCATCGCTGATGACCTTGCACAGGGTCGACGGAACCGGGATGCCGATGGTGCCGATCTGGATGTTCTGGAACGGGTTCACCGACACCACCGGGCTGGTTTCGGTCATGCCGTAACCTTCACAGATGGCGCAGCCGGTAACGTCCTTCCAGCGCTCGGCAGCGGCCTGTTGCAGGGCCATGCCGCCGGAGAGGGTCAGCTTCAGTGCGGAGAAGTCCAGCTTGCGGAAGCCTTCGTTGTTGCACAGGCCGACGAACAGGGTGTTCAGGCCGACGAAGCCGGTGAACTTCCACTGCGAGAGTTCCTTGACCATGCTGGCCAGGTCGCGCGGGTTGGTCACCAGGATGTTGTGGTTGCCGGTGAGCATCATCGCCATGCAATGGAAGGTGAAGGCGTAGATGTGGTACAGCGGCAGCGGGGTGATGAGGATCTCGCAACCTTCGTTGAGGTTGGCGCCCATCAGTGCCTTGCACTGCAGCATGTTGGCGACCAGGTTGCGGTGGGTCAGCATCGCGCCCTTGGCCACGCCGGTGGTGCCACCGGTGTACTGCAGCACGGCGACGTCGTCGTTGTGCGGCGAGACTTCCTTCACCGCCTTGCCACGGCCCTTGGCCAGGACATCGGTGAGTTTCTGCGCATTGGGGATGTTGTAGGCCGGAACCATCTTCTTGATGTTCCTGACCACGAAATTGACGATGAAGCGCTTGAGCGGCGGCAGCATGTCACCCACTTCGGTGACGATGACGTTGCGGATGCCGGTCTTGGGCAGCACTTCCTCGGCCAGGTGCGCCATGTTCGCCAGGCACACCAGCGCCTTGGCGCCGGAGTCGTTGAACTGGTGCTCCATTTCCCGCGCGGTGTACAGCGGGTTGGTGTTGACCACGACCAGGCCGGCGCGCATGGCGCCGAAGACCACGACCGGGTACTGGAGCACGTTGGGCAGCTGCACGGCGATGCGGTCGCCGGGCTTGAGATCGGTGTTCTGTTGCAGGTAGGCGGCGAAGTCCCCGGAGAGCTTGTACATCTCACCGTAGGTCAGGGTCTTGCCCAGGTTGCTGAAGGCAGGCTTGTCTGCAAAACGTTGGCAGGATTCTTTGAGTACCGCGAGGATGTTCGGGTACTGGTCAGCGTTGATCTCGGCAGCGATCCCCACTGGGTATTTGTCCTTCCAGAAATTGTCGGTCATGGAAGCCCACTCCTAAGCAACAGCTCATCTTTACCGCGTTCGCGGTTCTTTGTTGTGTTTATGTCGCTTTCCCCTGCTCGGGGAGCGAAAAGCGGGCCGAGATTAGCAGCTTTGAGAAACAGCGACCAGCACCAAACACAGCCTTGCCAGTAAGAAAAATGACCAGAGACAGGCTTTCCGGTCACCAACGTTCCACTCGTCGGAAAAGCCCGTGCCAGAAGGCTCGCAGCCTTGTTGGATTGTCCGACAAAGTGGATTTCAGAGAAATGAAACCGGAAAAAAGAACGGAAAGTGCTCCTCGGACCAGTTGCCGCGACAGGGTATATCGTCGGAGTTCGATCAGGCGATTTCGCACAGCTCCACGCGGCGTCTTCAATGATCTGCCTCAACACTCTCCGGGTCGGGATCTCGCAAAGTGCTGGTGCACTCTCCTGGAGAACCCTCATGTTTCCCGAATACCGCGAAAAGATTACCCGCCTGAAAGCCGAAGACCCGCATTTCGCCAAGCTCTTCCATAGCCACAACGATCTCGACCAGGAGATCAAGAACATGGAAGCCGGCATCACCCCTGCCTCCCACGACACCATCGAGGCGCTGAAGAAGCAGAAGCTGCAGCTCAAGGACGACCTCTACGAGATCCTCCGCAAGAAGGAAGGTTGCTGTGGCGGCTGCGGCGGTTGACCAGCCCAGGCTGACAACCGGCAATAAAAAAGGGGGCTGATTCAGGATCAGCCCCCTTTTTCATTCACGCTCGCTTCAGGCGGTTTCGCGCAGCTCGCGGCGCAGGATCTTGCCCACCGGGGTCATCGGCAGGGCGTCCTTGAGCACGATGTGCTTGGGCACCTTGTAGCCGGTGAAGTTTTCCTTGCAGTAGGCCTTGAGCTCCTCGACGGTCACACCGCCCTCGCGGGCCACCACGAACAGCTTCACCGCCTCGCCGGACTTCTCGTCCGGCACGCCGACGGCCGCGCAGTTGGCGACTTTCGGGTGGGCCATGACCACGTCCTCGATCTCGTTGGGATAGACGTTGAAGCCGGAGACGATGATCAGGTCCTTCTTGCGGTCGACGATGCGGGTGAAACCGTCCGGATCGATCACCGCGATGTCGCCGGTGCGCAGCCAGCCTTCGGCGTCCAGCACCTCGGCGGTGGCGTCCGGGCGCTGCCAGTAGCCTTTCATGACCTGCGGGCCCTTCACGCACAGCTCGCCGCGCTCGCCCAGACCGACGTCGTTGCCGTCGTCGTCGATGACTTTCAGCGCGGTGCCCGGCACCGGCAGGCCGACGGTGCCCAGGCGCGCGGCATCACCGTAGGGGTTGGTGCTGACCACCGGGGAAGTTTCGGTGAGGCCGTAGCCTTCCACCACGGTGCAACCGGTAGTGGCTTTCCAGCGCTCGGCGGTGGCGGTGACCAGCGCGGTGCCGCCGGAGTTGGTGACCTTCAGGTTGGAGAAGTCCAGTTCCTTGAACTCCGGGCGATCCATCAGCGCGACGAACAGGGTGTTCAGGCCCAGCAGCGCGGAGAAGCGCCACTTCTTCAGCTCCTTGATGAAGCCGGGAATGTCGCGCGGGTTGCTGATCAGCACGTTGTGGTTGCCGTTGACCATCATGCACATGCAGTTCGCGGTGAAGGCATAGATGTGGTACAGCGGCAGCGGCGCGATCATCACCTCGTTGCCGACCTGCATCAGCGGCTTGCCGTCCGGGCCGTGCTGCTGCAGGCAGGCGTGCACCTGCTGCATGTTCGCCACCAGGTTGCCGTGGGTGAGCATGGCGCCCTTGGCCACGCCGGTGGTGCCGCCGGTGTACTGCAGCACCGCGATGTCTTCCAGGCCGACCTTGACCGGCTGCAGGCCATGGCCGCGGCCCTGGCGCAGGGCGGCCTTGAAGGAGACGGCCTGGGGCAGGTTGTACTCCGGCACCATCTTCTTCACGTGCTTGACCACGGTGTTGACCAGCAGGCCCTTGAGCGCGGGCTGCAGGTCGCCCATCTGCGCCTCGATCAGGTATTCGATGCCGGTATCGGGCAGCACTTCCTGCACCAGCTTGCCGAACAGGTTCACGTAGACCAGCGCACGGGCGCCGGAATCCTTGAACTGGTGGCGCATTTCGCGGGCGGTGTAGAGCGGGTTGGTGTTGACCACGATGAGGCCGGCGCGCAGGGCGCCGAACACGGCGATGGGGTATTGCAGGATGTTCGGCATCTGCACGGCGATGCGGTCGCCGGGCTTGAGGTCGGTGTGCTTCTGCAGGTAGGCGCCGAAGGCGGCGGACAGGCGGTCCAGCTCGGCGTAGGTCAGGGTCACGCCCATGTTGCTGAAGGCCGGACGGTCGGCGAATTTCTTGCAGGAGCGCTCGAAGACTTCCACCACCGATTTGTAGGCGGTCAGGTCAATGTCGCTGGGCACGCCGGCCGGGCGTTTGTCGTTCCAGAAATCAGGTTGCATTTATTCTTGTCCTCATACCTGAGCGAAACCGAACCGTCATTGCGGTCATTCGACGGAAGCTAGCAGTTCCTTTGGTCATCGCAAAGACTCCAGGCGGCGTCATAGACTGCGTGAATCTTGCGCCACCATCCCGGCATGGCGCGGGATAGAGCCGACGGCCGCCTAGGACGGGACTTACACGACAATAGCCGGGTGCTGTCGGCAATCCATACAGAAGATGTCCCGGCGTGGCAGAATCGCCCCGTCTGGCCCGCTCCATGGCCCCATTCCAATAAGAATCGACGAACAAGAAACAGGATGGACCCCATGCCCTACGCCGCCTACTGGCTTGCCGCCAGCGACGAGACCCCGCTCTACACCCGCCACTGGGCGCCGGAAGGCCCGTCCCGCGGCGCCCTGATGCTGTCCCACGGCATGGCCGAGCACGCCGGCCGCTACGAGCGCCTGGGGCTTGCGCTGAACGCAGCCGGCTACCACCTCTACGCCATCGACCAGCGCGGCCATGGCCGCACCGCCGAGAACGGCGAATTGGGCCACTACGCCGACCGCGGCGGCTGGGGCAAGGTGATCGGCGACTTGCACACGCTGAACCAGCATGTGCGCGAGGAACACCCGGACCTGCCGATCATCCTGCTCGGCCACAGCATGGGCAGCTACATCGGCAGCGCCTATCTGATGCAGCACAGCGCCAGCGTGAAGGCGGCGGTGCTGTCCGGCTCCAACTACCAGCCAGTGGCGCTGTACAACAGCGCCCGCGTGATCGCCCGCTTCGAGCGCTGGCGCCAGGGCCCGCTGGGGCGCAGCGCGCTGATCGACTTCCTGTCCTTCGGCTCGTTCAACAAGGCCTTCAAACCCAACCGCACGGCCTTTGACTGGCTCAGCCGCGACCCCGTTGAAGTCGACAAATACGTCGCCGATCCGCTCTGCGGCTTCCGCTGCAGCAACCAGCTATGGGTGGACCTGCTCGGCGGTCTGGCGGATATAACGCCCGTCGAGCACCTGTCGCGCATCCGCAGCGACCTGCCGGTGATGGTGATCGGCGGCGAGTGCGACCCCGTGAGCCAGGGCAAGCGCCTGAACGATCTCGCCCAGGCGATGACCCGGGCCGGGGTTCGTGACGTCCAACTGAAGATTTATCCCGACGCTCGCCACGAGTTGTTCAACGAGAGCAACCGCGACGAGGTCACCCGCAACCTGATCGACTGGCTGGCGGCGCACTGCCCCGTCCCGCAGGTCGAGAGAACCGAGGAGCCCCTATGACTTCCGTACAGAACGTCCCTTACGAAGAACTCGAAGTCGGCCAGAAGGCCAACTTCCAGCGCAGCGTCACCGAGCGTGACATCCAGCTGTTCGCCGAGGTCTCCGGCGACCGCAACCCGGTACACCTGGACGCCGAGTACGCCGCCACCACCCAGTTCAAGGAGCGCATCGCCCACGGCATGCTCACCGGGGCACTGATCAGCGCGGCGATCGCCACCACCCTGCCCGGCCCGGGCACCATCTACCTCGGCCAGAACCTGAGCTTCACCCGCCCGGTGAAGCTCGGCGACGAACTGACAGTAGAACTTGAAGTGCTGGAAAAGCTGCCGAAGAACCGCGTGCGCATCAGCACTACCGTGGTCAACCAGGACGGCAAGGCGGTGGTCAAAGGCGAGGCCGAAGTCATGGCGCCGACCGAGAAGCTCAACATCGAACTGCCCGCCCTGCCGCCGATCACCATCGGCTGAGGCGCGTTCCGGGGCCGGCCATCCGGCCCCGGAAACTTGTATACAGTTTCCTGCTCGACTACCCTGCCCCCGTCACACCACATCCACTTGGGATAACCGAAGGCTTCGTGCCCGAAACCCCTCACCGGGAATCGGAGCCGCCATGGACCTTCGACTGCTGTTGCTGTCCCTCTGCACCTTCGCCGCGGGCCTCGCCGAGGCCATCCTCACCGGCATCCTGCCCTCGCTCGCCGCCGACCTGCACGTCTCCCTCAGCCTCGCCGGGCAGCTCACCAGCCTGTTCTCCCTGAGCTTCGCCATCGCCGCGCCGTTGCTCGGCTGGCTCACCCGTGGCGCCGACTGCCGTCGGCTGCTGGTCATCACCCTGCTGGTATTCGCCGCGTTCAACGCGGGCGCTGCGCTGAGTCCCGGCTATGTTTCGCTGCTGCTGATGCGCATCGGCATGGCCGCCTGCTGCGGGCTGCTGATCATGCAGGCCAGCCTGCTGGCGGTGGAGCTGGCGCCGCCGGCCCAGCGCGGGCGCGCCATCGGCCTGATCTTCATGGGCATCAGCGGTTCGCTGGTGTTCGGCGTGCCGGCCGGCGTGCTGGTCAATGACTGGTTCGGCTGGCGCTGGATCTTCGCCGCCATCGCCTTCTACTCGCTGCCGCTGGCCGCGCTGCTGCGGATCGCCCTGCCCCGCCGCACACTGGGTAGCCCGGCCAATGGCGCGGCCTACCGGCGCCAGTTGCGCAATCCGGCGCTGAACCTGGCACAACTGGTATCGATCCTGCTGCTGGGCGGGCACTTCACCCTGTTCGCCTACATCACCCCGTGGTTCCAGCAGGTTGCCGGGATCACCGACAGCCAGGGCATCGCGCTCACGCTGCTGCTGATCGGCCTGGCGGCCATCGGTGGCGGCTATCTGGGCGGTTGGCTGAGCGATCGCCTCGGCCATCGCCGCGCGCTGCTGCTGGTACCGGTGCTGTTCGGCCTGGCGATGCTGGCGATCCCGCTGAGCCTCGGCCGCCCGTGGCTGCTGCTTAGCGCACTGATGGTCTGGAGCACCATCAGCTGGATGATCTCGCCGGCGGTGCAGAGCTACCTGCTGGCCAGCGACCCGGCCAGCGGCAGTGCCGGGGTGGCACTGAACACTTCGGCGATGCACCTGGGCGTGGCCCTCGGCGCGGCGCTGGGCGGTGCGGTGATCAGCCTGGCCGGCATCGCCTGGACGCCCTGGGTGGGCGTCTCGCTGGTCACTGCGTCGATCTTCTGCGCGGCCTTGTCCTGCTGGCTCCAGCGCGAGCGGGCAAGCGCCCCGCTCACGGTTTTACGGTGACGCTGGCGGTCATGCCGGCGCTCAGGTGTACGCCCTCGGGCACCTTGTCGAGGTGGATACGCACCGGGATGCGCTGGGCCAGGCGCACCCAGTTGAAGGTCGGTTCGACGTTGGCCAGCAACTGGCTGTCGGGAATCGCGTTGCGGTCGGTAATGCCGCTGCTGATGCTTTCCACGGTGCCGTCGATGGCGATGTCGCCACTCATCAGCACCACCCGCGCCGGCTGGCCGATGCGAATGCCGGGCAGCTTGGTTTCCTCGAAGTAGGCGGTGACATAGAAGGACTTCTGGTCCACCAGCGCCATCATTGCCTGGCCGGCCTGCACATAGTTGCCCTGGGCCAGCCGCAGGTTGGTGATCTGCCCGTCGCGCGGGGCGCGCATCTCGCTGCGGGTCAGGTTCAGTTGCGCCAGGCGCACCTGGGCCTGTGCCTCGTCGTACTCGCTCTTGGCGATGGAAGCGTTGATCTGCGCGGTCTCCTTGTCCTCCGCGCTGATCGCCGCGATGCCCAGCTTGCTGCGCCGCGAAGCCTCGCTCACGCGCAGCAGGTACTGCTGGTGCCGGGTCTCGGCCAGGGCCTTGGCCTGCTCGAGGTTCGCCGCGTAGCGCTCGTGGTCGATGCGCATGATCAGGTCGCCGGCCTTGACCTGCTGGTTGTCCTGCACGGCGAGGTCGGTGACCCAGCCGGAGACGTCCGGTGCAATCACCACGACGTCGGCACGCACGCGCGCATCGCGGGTCCACGGCGACAGCATGTAGTAACGCCACAGCCAGGTGCCGGCCAGGACGGCGGCAATGACCAGGACGATGGTGACGATTACGCGAAGGTATCCGCGCATACAGCTTCTCCTCTCAAGGCGCTGCGCTGAGCGCCCAGGTGATGGCGCAGAGAATCAGCACGAACAACGCGCAGTCGAACAGCGCCTCGTGCCAGATCCAGCGCCCGAAGGGGGTGGCCTGCAGCAGCAGGCGCAATACGACCGTCAGGCCCAGCGCAAGCACCGCATAGATGAACAGCGGGCTGAGGAACACCCCGCCCCAGCCGAACTCATGCAGTCCCATCGGCGTCCTCCAGACGGCACCACTGGCGCCAGGTATGGCGCAATTGCGCCAGCGCGGCACGGGCCAGGCGGTTGGGTTCGTTGTCGCCCTGCAGGTCATGCGCAAGGGCTTCCTCCAGCGGCGGGCAGAGGCTCTCCAGGCGCTGCTCACGCCCGTCTCCGGGCCCTTTCTCGAGTACGCTGCCCAGCGCGCCGAGGAACTGGTCACGGCGCTTGCGCAACTGCCCCTGGGCGCCGCTGAGGCAGGAGCGCAGGTGGATCAGTTCATTGCCCAGATCGAGCGCCAGCAGACCATCCTGCCAGCGCCGCTGCTCCTCCTTCGGCAACAGGGTGTAGTGCCGCGCCAGGCGGATCAGGCGGTCCGCCATGCGCCCACCGAACCAGCTCTCGGCTTCGGCCAGCGGCCGCCGGGTCAGGCGCCCGAGGTCTTCGCAGGTGGCCTGGATCAACCGCCGGTTGAGCCAGTCCGCCGGCAGGGTGAGCAGACGGAACACCAGTACGGCGAAACCCACGCCGATGACGATGCCCTGCGCCGAATTGAGCAGGTTGGCCAGGTCGTACTTCATCACGTTGCTCGGCGCCACCAGGGTGATGAAGTGGATCGAAAAGGACGTCGCCGTACCCGCCAGCGCCGGCGTGGCCATGCCCAGCAGCGCAAAGAACAGCGGCACGCCCAGCGCCAGGCAGAGCAGCGGAAAGCCGTTCCACTGTGGCAGCAGCCATTGGCTGACGATGGCGGCCGCCGGAATCGCGTAGAGGATGCCGCGCAGGAAGCCCAGGCCGATGGTGACGGCGTTGTCGCGGTTGGCGAACAGGCTGCAGATCACCGCCGCCAGCAGCATGCCGCCGGTAGCCGCCGGCCAGGCGGTGGCCATCCAGAAGGCCGACATGCCCAGCAGCGCCAGCGCGCTGCGCAGGCCATAGAACAGCGCCATGAGCCAGTCGCGGTGCCAGGACAAGGTGCCGGTGGCGACATCGTCCACCCGCCCGTCTGCCACCGCGCGCATGGTCTTCTCCGAATTCAGCGCCTTGAGCAGCAGCAGCGCGCAACGGGTCAGGCAGTAGCGCAGGTCGTTGGAGTAGCTTTCGTCCAGGCCGGCATCCTGCAACCGCTCCTGCAGCGAGCGCATGGCGTCGACCTGCGGGTCCTCCAGGGTGGCGCGCAGTTCCTCGAACCAGGGTTGCAGGCGCGCGCGGTCCTCGGCATCCAGCACGCTGCGCTGGCGGGCCACTCCACGCGCAGTGCGCAGCAGGCTGAGCAGGTCGCGGGAAAGAATCCGCAGCGCACGCGAACGCATCCGCCCGCGGTAACCCTCGAACCAGGCGTGGTCACGCTGCACATCGACTTCGACGATCTTGCCCAGCGCCTGCAACAGGCCCTTGATCTGCCTCGCGTCGGCATCGATCTCGCTGCGCGCGGCCTGCATGCCGGTGAGCCAGGTAGCGTAGGCCTGCTTGTCCAGGTTGGCCTCGACGCGTCGCGGCCAGAGGATGGCACTGACTGCCGAGGCGCAGAGAATCCCCAGGCAGATTTCCGTACTGCGCGCCACGGCCTGGTCGAAGACGTCCAGCGGGTGGCTGATTGCAGGCAGGCCGATGATCGCCACGGTGTAGCCCGATAGTACGAAGGCGTAGGAAACGTGGTTGCGCAGGGAGGTGGAGGCAGCGGTACAGAGGCCGAGCCAGAGCGAAATGGCCAGCAGGAACAGCCAGGGCGTCTGGGCGAACAGCGCGAGCATCACCACCGACATGACCGTGCCGATCAGGGTCCCGATCAGGCGGAAGATGCCCTTGGCCACGACCATGCCCGACAACGGCTGGGACACGATGAACACCGTCATCAGCGCCCACTGCGGCTGCTCCAGGTCGAAACGGAAGGCGCACCAGAGCGCCAGGCCGCCGGCCAGGAGGGTCTTGATCGCGAATTTCAGCGCCAGCGTATCCGGCGCGAGGAATGCCTGTAGCGTAGGTCGCACGCGGTCTCTCGAAAGGGTCCGGATCTATCGCTTAAAGATAGTCGGCAACGGGGATGACGGGATCGTTGTCGATAATATTATTAGCAAGCTAACAATATGTCATCCCGACTTTCGTCGAGGCAAAAAAAACGGGCGACCTAAGTCGCCCGAAGTGCCTTGCGTGCTCTGTGTATCCGTAAGGATCAGCCCTTCTTGTGGCTGTCCTTCCAGATGAAAATTCCGACCCCACCGAAGAACAGAACCATGAGGCCAACGGTAAGGACGCCTGCGAGAACCACTTCGTCGATGAACATGATGCTGGCCTCCTGTTGCCTACATCGTCTGGGGATGTGTGCAGATTACCGGCGGCCGGGCGGGACCAATTGACCTGGATCAATGGTCGACAGGGCGCTTTGCGGGGAGGGCCGGAGCACTGACGCAGGTCAAGTTCCGGAGGGTGTCGGGTGCGGCGGGAAGCCGCGCAGAGCGGGGCCTTGCGGCCCTGGGAGGGGGTAAATCAGCGTTTCTTCGGCTTGCTCTTGCCCTTCTTGCGCGGCTTGCCCAGCGGCAGCGCCTGCTCGAAGGCCTTGCGCACGTCCTGCAGACGCTTTTCGTGCACGTCGTGGATGCGCTTGTCGCGCTCGGCGGTGAAGTCGATCAGCTTGTCGTCGTTGCTCATGGCAGGGCATGCACCAGGCGGAAAGTCAGATTCAGGCGCGGAGCAACCGGACGGCGCGTCTTGGCAACCTGATGTTGCCAATAATGCTGTGTCGCGCCGGACATGACCAGCAGCGATCCGCCGGACAACTCGATGGAGTGTTCGATTGTGTTTCGCCCCTTGCGCCGCAGATCGAAGCGCCGCGTACCGCCAAGGTTCAGCGAGGCCACCACCGGGTTGCGCCCCAGTTCCGGCTCGTCGTCGCTGTGCCAGCCCATGGAGTCCTGGCCGTCGCGGTAGTAGTTGAGCAGCACGCCGTTGAAACGCTGGCCGGCGGCCTGTTCCACCGCCGAGCGGATTTCCGCCAGCAGCGGTGTCCAGGGCAGCGGCGCGTGGGTCTGGCCGGAATAGGTATAGAAAGCCTCGGAATCGCCGTACCAGTTGACCAGGCGCGGCACCGGGTAATCGCGCCCGTGCAGGTGCACGACGGTCTGTTCCCAGGGCGTCTGTTCGAGCAATTGCTCCAGCCACTGGGCCGCGCGCGACGGCGGGCACCAGTCGGGGACCAGGCGCAGTTCGGCATCGGGGAGAAGGATCGGGGCGTCGTCGAACAGCATGGAAAGCTCGGGTACTCAGCGATGGGCCAGTCTACTCCGCCGCCGGGTCAGACCTCGACATCGATCCACAGTCCCTTGCGCTGGGCGGCCTGTACGTCTTCGCCCAGTTCCTCGACTTCCTCCAGTTCCTCCAGCGCCTCGCCCTCGGGCGTGCCATCGGCGAGCTGGCGACGCTTGCGCCGGCGCTGGTATTCCTCGCGCAGCGCCTGTTCGTCAGGGCGACGCTCCAGTTCCACGCCGGCATTGCCCGCGCTGGGGGCAGGCGGAGTCACCGGGGCGACATCCGGTCGCGGCTTGGGCACGTCCTGCTGGGCAGTGACGGGTGCCAGACTATGGGGAATGGGCGGCAGCATCGAGTGTTCCTGGGGGCAAGCCCTGTGGAGAAGTGCGCTGACAAGTCCTCTGGTCAGGCTATCGGCCGGAGCACTACAGACTTGAGTGCGCCTCGCTACACTTTCCACGATTCGCGATGAGTGCGTGCCTCCAACTGCTCTTGCCGATGATTCGGGCGACCGGAGGTGCCGACGGCCATCGCTGAACGCTGCGCGTTCCGGTACCATAGCCGGCTTTTTTTGGGAGGTGTCCATGGCGCAGTATCAACCCGGTCAACGCTGGATCAGCGACAGTGAAGCGGAACTCGGCCTGGGGACCATCCTGGCGCTGGACGGCCGCATGCTCACGGTGCTCTATCCCGCCACCGGTGATACCCGCCAGTACGCCGAGCGCAATGCGCCGCTGACCCGTGTGCGCTTCGCCCCGGGCGATCAGATCACCCATTTCGAAGGCTGGAAGATGACCGTCCGCGAAGTGGACGAGATCGACGGCCTGCTGATCTACCACGGCATCACCGCGCAGAACGAGCAGCACACCGTCCCGGAAACCCAGCTGTCGAACTTCATCCAGTTCCGCCTGGCCAGCGACCGCCTGTTCGCCGGGCAGATCGACCCGATGTCCTGGTTCGGCCTGCGCTACCACACCCTGGAACACCGCACCCGCCTGCTGCAGTCCTCGCTCTGGGGCCTGGGCGGCGCACGCGCGCAACCCATCGCGCACCAGCTGCACATCGCCCGCGAAGTCGCCGACCGCATGGCGCCGCGCGTCCTGCTGGCCGACGAAGTGGGCCTGGGCAAGACCATCGAAGCGGGCCTGGTGATCCATCGCCAGCTGCTCTCCGGCCGCGCCAGTCGCGTACTGATCCTGGTGCCGGAAAACCTGCAGCACCAGTGGCTGGTGGAAATGCGCCGGCGCTTCAACCTGGAAGTCGCCCTGTTCGACCGCGAGCGTTTCGTCGAGAGCGATGCCAGCAACCCCTTCGAAGACACCCAGCTGGCCCTGGTGGCACTGGAGTGGCTGCGCGAGGACGAGAAGGCCCAGGACGCGCTGTTCGCCGCCGAGTGGGACCTGCTGGTGGTCGACGAAGCCCACCACCTCGTGTGGCACCCGGAACAGGCCAGCGCCGAATACCAGCTGGTTGAGCAACTCTCTCAGGTCATCCCCGGCGTGCTGCTGCTCACCGCGACCCCGGAACAGCTCGGCCTGGACAGCCACTTCGCCCGTCTGCGCCTGCTCGACCCGGACCGCTTCCACGATCTGGAGGCCTTCCGCACCGAAAGCACCCAGTACCGCCCGGTCGCCGAAGCGGTGCAGGAACTGGTGGACCAGGGCAGCCTCTCCCCCACCGCTCGCCAGGCTATCCATGGCTTCCTCGGCAGCGCGGGCGACGAGCTGCTGGCCAGCGTCGAGGCCGGCAATGAAGATGCCCGCGCCCGCCTGGTACGCGAACTGCTCGACCGCCACGGCACCGGCCGCGTGCTGTTCCGCAACACCCGCGCCGCCGTGCAGGGCTTCCCGGAGCGCCAGCTGCATCCCTATGTGCTGACCAACCCGATCGAGTACATGGAACTGCCGCTGGGCGAGCACCCGGACCTCTACCCGGAAGTCAGCTTCCAGGCCCAGGCCGAGGACGGCGACGAGAACGCCCGCTGGTGGCGCTTCGACCCGCGCGTCGACTGGCTGATCGACACCCTGAAGATGCTCAAGCAGTACAAGGTGCTGGTGATCTGCGCCCACGCCGAGACCGCCCTGGACCTGGGCGACGCGCTGCGCGTGAAGTCCGGCATCCCGGCCAGCGCGTTCCACGAGGGCATGAGCATCCTCGAGCGCGACCGCTCCGCCGCCTACTTCGCCGATGAAGAATTCGGCGCGCAGGTGCTGATCTGTTCGGAAATCGGCAGCGAAGGCCGCAACTTCCAGTTCGCCCATCACCTGGTGCTGTTCGACCTGCCGGCCCACCCGGACCAGCTGGAGCAGCGCATCGGCCGCCTCGACCGGATCGGCCAGAAGCACACCATCCAGATCCACGTGCCGCACCTGGAGAACAGCCCGCAGGAACGCCTGTTCCAGTGGTACCACCAGGCGCTCAACGCCTTCCTCAACACCTGCCCCACCGGCAACGCCCTGCAGCATCGCTTCGGCCCGCGCCTGGTGGAACTGCTGGACGGCGGCGACGACGACGCCTTCGAGGCCCTGCTGGCCGAAGGCACCGCCGCCCGCGAAGCGCTGGAAGCCGAGATGCACAACGGCCGCGACCGCCTGCTGGAGCTGAACTCCGGTGGCGCCGGCGAGGGCGAGGCGCTGGTGGAAGAGATCGAGGAGCAGGACGACCAGTTCGCCCTGCCGATCTACATGGAACGCCTGTTCGACACCTACGGTATCGACAGCGAGGATCACTCCGAGAACGCGCTGATCCTGCGCCCGAGCGAGAAGATGCTCGACGCCAGCTTCCCGCTGGGCGACGACGAAGGCGTGACCGTCACCTACGACCGCGCCCAGGCCCTGGCCCGCGAAGACATGCAGTTCCTCACCTGGGAACACCCCATGGTGCAGGGCGGCATGGACCTGGTGCTGTCCGGCTCGCTGGGCAACACCTCGGTGGCGCTGATCAAGAACAAGGCGCTCAAGCCCGGCACCGTGCTGCTGGAGCTCCTGTTCGTCAGCGAAGCCGTGGCGCCGCGCAAGCTGCAGCTGGGCCGCTTCCTGCCGCCGGTGGCGCTGCGCTGCCTGATGGACGCCAACGGCAACGACCTGTCCTCGCGTGTGTCCTTCGAGACCCTGAACGACCAGCTGGAAAGCGTGCCGCGCGCCAGCGCCAACAAGTTCGTGCAGGCGCAGCGTGATGTACTGGCCAAGCAGTTCGCCCAGGCCGAGACCAAGATCACCCCGCGCCATGCCGAGCGCGTCGAAGCCGCCCGCCAGCAACTGACCGCGACCCTGGACGAGGAACTGGCGCGCCTGACCGCGCTCAAGGCCGTCAACCCCAGCGTGCGCGACAGCGAGCTGGACGCCCTGCGCAAGCAGCGCGACGACAGCCTGGCGCTGCTGGAAAAGGCCTCCCTGCGCCTGGAAGCGATCCGCGTACTGGTCGCCGGCTGATCCCCGCCATCGCGTCATGAAGAAGCCGCCACCGGGCAACCGGTGGCGGCTTTTTTCATGCCTGGCCGGAGCACCGGCCGACTTCGAAACACCCCGTTACGCCGCTCTATTCCCGGCACGATCGGACACACCGACTACCATTGACGCTGCGCAAGGGAATCTCGCCCATGGGGGGATAGAGTTTCCTTACCAAGCCACTCATTGAGGGAACACATCATGTACGAGCGCATTCTGGTAGCGGTGGACGGCAGCCCGGTTTCCGACCGTGCCCTGGTCGAAGCGGCCAAGCTGGCCCAGCTGAGCGGCGGCGAGCTGCGGGTCATCACCATCGTCGACAGCCCGCTGCGCCATCTGCCCGACTACGCCGTGTACTACAACCCGGAGCCGCTGCGCGAAGCCGCGCTGAAGGCTGCCGATGACATCCTCGCCAAGGCGAAGGACAAGGTCGCCGAGTTCCCGGTGAAAACCAGCTTCGAGCGGGTCTGCCAGGAACGCGCCAGCGAAGAGATCGCCGAGCGCATCGAGGTCGAGGCCGAAGCTTCCAAGGCCGACATCATCGTCATGGGCACCCATGGCCGCCGTGGCGTGCGCCGGCTGATGCTGGGCAGCGTGGCCGAAGGCCTGCTGCGCGTCAGCAACCGCCCGGTGCTGCTGGTTCGCGAGAAGTAACAGCCCGCGCAAAGACAAAAGGCCCTGCGGCTCTCGCCGCAGGGCCTTTTTCATGGCCGCCGTTCAGGCCGGCCCTCAAGTCATTGCGCGGCAGTCATGTCGCGCCTGCAGGAGTGGAAGATATCCAGGTCCGGCTGGTACAGGCTGGTGTGCACGCCGTAAAGACCGAGCACCGAGTGGAACAGGTTGTCGTGGCTCAGCTCGGCGCCGTCGGCCTTCTTCTCCAGGCAACCGCGATCCACGCCCATGCCGCCCAGTGCACCGCTGCCGAACCACATCACCATGGGCACGTGGGTCTGCGCCTTCGGGGCGATAGCATAGGGCGCGGCATGCAGGTAGACGCCATTCTCGCCCAGCGACTCACCGTGGTCCGAGACATAGACCATCGAGGTGTCGAAGCGCTCCTGGTTCTGCTTGAGCAACTCGACCACCCTGGACAGGAAGAAATCGGTGTAGAGGATGGTGTTGTCGTAGACGTTCACCAGTTCCTCGCTGCTGCAACTGCCCAGCTGGTTGGTGCGGCACACCGGGGTGAAGCGCTCCAGCGACTTGGGATAGCGCTCGTAGTATTCCGGGCCGTGGCTGCCGTCGGCGTGCAGGACAATGATGGCGTTGTCCTTCAGGCCATCGATGTAGGCCTGCAGGTTCTGCAGCAGGGCTTCGTCCAGGCAGTTCTTGCCGTCGCAGAACGGGCCCGGCTGATCCTTCGGAATATCGCGATTGGGCACGCGCAGGCAGGTGCCCTTGCAGTCGCTGTTGTTGTCCAGCCAGAGCACCGACACGCCGACGCGCTGGAGGATGTCCAGCAGCCCCTGGTTGGTCTTGCCCTTCTTGTCGCTGTAGTCCTCGCGGGGGAACCTGGAGAACATGCAGGGCACCGACACCGCGGTGGAAGTGCCGCAGGAGCTGACGTTGGTGAAGTTGAGGATGTCGAGTTTCTTCAGTTCCGGATTGGTGTCGCGGGCGTAGCCGTTGAGGGAGAAGTGGTCCGCGCGGGCGGTTTCGCCAACCACGAAGATCATCAGCGACTTGCGGCCATCGGCACTCACCTTGCGCGGCATCACTGCGTCCTCGCCGATGGGCTGCACCACCAGGTTTTCCTTGATGCCCAGGCGCTGCTTGGTGAACTTGCTCACCGCGTAGATGTAGTTGGTCGGGTTGATGAAGTGGGTCAGCTTCTCTTCCTGGCGGAACACCGGGGCGTAGGTGGAATAGAACGCCCCCACGCAGACGGCGACCATCACCAGGCAGCCGAAGATCACCAGCACCTTGTTCAGCAGGCCACGGAAGAACGGGCTGTAGCGCACCGGTGTCAGCCAGATGATCGCTGCCGGGAGCACGCCGAGCACCAGCAGGTAGCCGAACATGCGTGCACTGAACAACGCGGCGGCTTCGCCGGGATTGGTCTCGACGACGTTCTGCACCATCACGGTATCGATCACGACACCGTAGGAGTTCATGAAGTACGCCGCGGCCGCGGACACCAGCGCCACCAGGGTCAATGCCGGCTTGAGCAGCGGGCGGAACGACACCAGGGTCAGCAGCAGGGTGAAGGCCGCCCACAGGAAGAAGCCGAACGAGGCGAAGAACGCCACGCCCCACAGGCCCTCCATGGGCACCAGGCTGTTCAGCGCCCGCCAGGTGGCGAAGTTGTAGAACAGCACCAGTGCCAGCGAGAACACCAGGACCAGCCGCGCGGAACTGACCTGGGGGAAGAGGCGGCGCTTGCCCTCGGACATCGAGCGCACTCCTTACATCGAGAGTCGGATAGGAAATGGGATGGCCGACCCTGCCGGCCGGCGGCGCAACTCTAGCGGGCAGTTAGTCAAAAAAGTGTCAAGTTGGCTACAAGCTTCCGGTCGGCGGTCGGAACCGAGATCGGCTGGACACTTGGTACTACCGTACGTCGCGCGCCTCCCGGCATTGCGCCGAAAATTCAACGAGTTCCTTGCAGCGTCACCCGGGCTTCCTAGACTTGAAGCAAAGTGATATCAATCTGCCTCCTCCCCCGACATCCGGAGCATCCCGCCCATGGACTGGCACCAGGACGCCTTACCCGATGCTGTGCTGCTGGAGTGTTCTCACAACCCCGGACTGGTCCTGCTGGCCATCCTGATCGCCTGCGTCGCCAGCTTCGTCGCGCTGAACATCACAGCGAGGATGGTCCGGGCTCCGCAACACGCACACCGCTGGCAGTGGGTCGGCGGCATCTGCCTGGGCAGCGGCATCTGGTCGATGCACTTCGTTTCCATGCTGGCCTTCCACGCTTCGGTGCCGCTGCACTTCACCGGCGGCCTGACGCTGCTTTCGCTGCTCATCGCCATCGCCATCTGCGTGATCGCCATGCGCCTGCTCGCCCACGCCGGGCTGAGCCCGCTGCAGTACCTGCTGGCCGCCTGCTGCATCGGCGCCAGCATCGCCGGCATGCACTACACCGGCATGGCCGCCATCGAGTCACCACCGATGCAGCACTACGATCCGCTGCTGGTCACCCTCTCGGTGCTGATGGCCGTGCTGGTGGCCTTCGTCGCCCTGGTGCTGGCACCGGTGCTCAATCGCCAGCCGGCAGGCCGCCAGTGGATCTACCAGACCCTCGCCAGCCTGCTGCTGGGCGGCGCCATTTCCAGCATGCACTTCACCGGCATGGCCGCACTGACCCTGACCCTGCCCAGTTGGGTAGCGCCGGTGGCGGACCTGGGGCGCAACAACGCCATCCAGCTCGGCCTGATGGTCGGCCTGCTGGCGCTGGCCGTGGTGCTGGCCGGGCTCTGGGCGGCCTGGATCGAGGACAGCCTGGAAAGCAAGGTGAGCGAGCTGAGCCGGGTCAACGCACTGCTCAACCAGTTGGACAGTGCCAACGCCTCCCTGCAGAAACTGGCGCGCTTCGACGGCCTCACCGGCCTGCATAACCGCAATGCACTCAATGACGAGTTCGAGGCCCGCCTGCAACGCAACCGGCAGAAGGCCCAGGGGATGGCAGTCATCCTGCTGGACCTGGACCACTTCAAGCGGGTCAACGACTCCCTCGGCCACGCCGCTGGCGATGAACTGCTGTGCATCGTCTCCGAGCGCATCCGCAGCGCGCTGCGCAGCACCGACCTGCTGGCGCGCTTTGGTGGCGACGAGTTCTGCATCCTCGCGGACCTTGGCGAAGATCACGAAGCGCGCATCCTCGCCCAGCGTCTGATGCAACGCATGAAGGAACCGATCAGCATTGCCGGGCGCAGCCTGGTGATGACCATGAGCGTCGGTATCAGCCTGTTCCCCAACGACAGCGAGCAACCTGAAGAACTGCTCAAGCACGCCGACCTCGCGCTGTACCAGTCCAAGGGCAACGGCCGCAATGCCACGCATTTTTTCAGTCCGCACCTGAAAACCAAGGCGACCCAGGAACTGCAGCTGGAAGAGGAGTTGCGCAAGGCACTGTGGGACGACGAACTGGTGCTCTACTACCAACCTATCCTGCGCATCGACCACGGCGAAGTGGAGCAGCTCGAAGCCCTGGTGCGCTGGAAGCACCCGACCCACGGCCTGCTGGCACCGGATCGCTTCATCGGGCTGGCGACCGCCAACGGGCTGATCGGCGCGCTGGATGCCTGGGTGCTGCGCCGCGCCTGCGAGGACCTGCGCCGCCTGCACGACCTCGGCTACAAGGACCTGCGGGTGGCGGTGAACTGCTGCGCCAGCAACCTGGGCCGCGAAGGGCTGGTCGATGAGGTCCAGCAGACTCTCGCCGACACCGGCCTCGCCGCCCGCTACCTGGAGATGGAAGTCACCGAGAACGCCGTGATGTCCAACATCAGCCAGGCCATCCCGCTGCTCAATCGCCTGCGCGACCTGGGCGTGAGCCTGTCCATCGACGACTTCGGCACCGGCTATTCGTCCCTGTCCTACCTGCGCCAGCTGCCGCTGGATGCGCTGAAGGTGGACCGTTCCTTCATCCGCGACGTGCCGCAATCACGGCGTGACAGCGAGATCGCCCAGGCCATCATCGCCATGGCGCAGAAGCTGCACCTTAAGGTGATCGCCGAGGGCGTGGAGCACGCGCAGCAACTGGCGTTCCTGCGCGACAACCATTGCGAGCTGGCCCAGGGCTACCTGTTCAGCCGGCCCCTGCCCCTCTCCGCGCTGGTGGAGTTCCTCGACGCCTACCGCGAGGACAGCGACTCGGCGCTGCTGCGCAGCCAGGCCTGAGGCCCGTGATCCAGGCTCAGAAGTCGAACCTGCCGGCGCGCCAGCGCGGCAGCCAGCGCAGGGAGTCGGCGGTGGTGCCGGTGGGGCGGTACTCGGCGCCCAGCCAGCCGTCGTAGCCGACGTCGTCGAGCACCTGCAGCGGCACTTCGAACTCCATCTCGCCCGAGCCCGGTTCGCCGCGTTCGGGGTAGTCGGCGAACTGCACGTGGCCGATCTGGCCCATCAGGGCGTAGATGCAATCCACCAGTTCCAGGCCCATGCGCGCCATGTGGTAGAGGTCCAGCTGCGCGCGCAGGTTCTCCCGAGCCACGCGCTCGAGCATGTCCTGCAGGTGCTCGGGGGTGTTGAGCAGGAAGTCCTTCATGTCGTGGCAGTTGATGGCTTCCATCAGCACGTCGGTGCCGCTGCCGGCGAAGGCATCGCAGGTGGCGCGCAGACGCTCGGCGAGGGTCTGCAGCGCGACCTCGCGCTCCAGCCCTTCGACCAGCCGGCCGGCCAGCACGTTGATGTGCTGCGGCTTGACGATGCTCACATAGTCCAGCGCCTTGGCCAGCGCCGCTTCGAACTCCGCCGCACGCTCCGGTACGGCGGCGATGCCGGGACCGCCCTGCATCAGGTCACCGGCCGGCAGGTTGATCAGCACCAGCGGCAGGCCGGCTTCGTCCAGTGCGGCTTTCAGGTCCTGCGCGGGGACGTCGTAGGGAAACTGGATCTCCACGCCCTCGAAACCGGCCTTGGCGGCGGCGTCGATACGCTGCAGCAGCGGGACTTCGGTGAACAGCAGGGACAGGTTGGCGCAGAGTTTCATGCGGGGAATTCCTTTGACTGACGGTATTGCTCGACCAGGGTAGCCGGGTCGCGTTCGAGATTGCCCTGGCTGCCATGCAGGCGCATCAGCTGCGCGGCAAGGCCGCTCATGGGCGTGGCCGAGCCTTCCTCGCGGGACAGCCTGACGGCGGTATCCAGGTCCTTGAGCAGTGTGCGCACGTGCCACTTCACCGGCTCGAAGCGGCTCTCGGCCATCTGCGGGGCAAGAATCTGCAAGGGCTTGGAATCGGCGAAACCGCCGGCCAGGGCCGGGGCGATCAGCCTGGCATCGACGCCGGACTGCTCCGCCAGCGCCACCACTTCGGCGATCACCAAGGCGTTGCAGGCGACGATCATCTGGTTGCACACCTTGGTCACCTGGCCTGCGCCGACATCGCCCATGCGCGTCAGGCGCTGGCCGAGGTGGGCGAGGATCGGCCGTACGCGCTCGATATCCTCGACGCGGCCGCCGGCCATGATCGCCAGGGTGCCGGCCTCGGCACCCGGCGTGCCGCCGGAAACCGGCGCATCGACCCAGCGCATGCCGGTGCGTGCTGCAAGCTCGGCGGCCATCTCGCGGGTGGCGGCCGGTTCGAGACTGGAGAAGTCCACCAGCACCTGGCCGGCGCGGGCGCCTTCCACGATGCCACCGGCGCCGAACACCACTTCGCGCACGGCGGCGGTATCGGCCAGGCAGAGCATCACCACTTCGGCGTCGGCGCAAAGCTGCGCGGGCGTTTCAACGGCCGTGGCGCCTTCGGCGGCCAGCAGCTCGCGCTTGCCGGCGGAGCGGTTCCACACGGCCAGCGGGTAGCCCGCGGCGAGCAGGCGGCGCGTCATGGGTACCCCCATCAGGCCGAGACCGGCAAAAGCGAGGGATGGCAAAGGGGACGACATGGGGTGATCTCCAGTTCGACAGCAGGACGGGCACGGGGAGGCGGCATTCTAACAGGCGCGAAGTTGACCCGGCGGACGACGTGCCAGCTGCCAAACAGGCGCGCCGCCACTATACTCCCGGAGTTTTTTCCGCCATTGAACCGGAGAACTCTCCCCATGCTGAAACGCTCCCTGGCGCTCGCCGCCGGTTTTGCCCTGTCCCTGTCCGCCGTTTTCGCCCACGCCGACACCCCGAAAGAACTGAAAGTCTCGGCCATTCCCGATGAAGCCCCCACCGAACTGCTGCGCAAGTTCAAGCCGCTGGGTGCCTATCTGGAAGAGCAACTGGGCATGCCGGTGAAGTTCATCCCGGTGTCCGACTATGCCGGCGTGGTCGAAGCCCTGGCTTCGGATCGCCTCGACATGGCCTGGCTGGGCGGCTTCACCTTCGTCCAGGCGCGCCTGAAGACCGGCAACGCTATCCCGCTGGTACAGCGCGAGCAGGACCAGCAGTTCACCAGCAAATTCATCACTGCCGACCCGAACGTGAAATCGATCCAGGACCTCAAGGGCAAGACCTTCGCCTTCGGTTCCGTGTCGTCCACCTCCGGCAGCCTGATGCCGCGCTACTTCATGCAGAAGGACGGCGTGGTGCCCGAGCAGTTCTTCTCCCGCGTAGCCTACTCCGGCGCCCACGACGCCACCGTCGCCTGGGTCCAGGCCGGCAAGGTCGACGCCGGCGTGCTGAACGCCTCCGTCTGGCAGAAGCTGGTGGACAGCGGCAAGGTCGACACCAACAAGGTGAAGGTCTTCGCCACCACCCCGACCTACTACGACTACAACTGGACCGTGCGCGGCAACCTCGACCCGGCCCTGGCCGAGAAGATCAGGAAGGCCTTCCTCGCCCTCGACCCGAGCAAGCCGCGCGACAAGGAAATCCTCGACCTGCAGGCGGCCAGCCGTTTCATCGACACCAAGCCGGAAAACTACAAGGGCATCGAGGAATCGGCGCGCGCCGCCGGCCTGCTGAAGTGACCCTGAAACTGACCGGCGTGGAGCACATCCACGCCAACGGCCAGCGCTCGCTCGCCGGTATCGACCTCAGCGTCGCTGCCGGTGAACGGGTGGCGATCATCGGCCCGTCGGGTGCGGGCAAGACCACCCTGCTGCGTATCCTCGCCACTGCACTGAAGCCCGCTGCCGGCAGTTTCGACCTGCTCGGCACCCAGCCCTGGGCGCTGAGTGGTCCTGCGCGCCAGCGCCTGCGCTCGCGCATTGCCCTGGTGCACCAGGCTCCTCCGCTGCCACCGCGCCAGCGGGTGGTCACCGCCGTGCTCGCCGGCCGCCTCGGCCAGTGGCCGCTGTGGAAAAGCCTGGCCAGCCTGCTCTACCCCGTCGACAGCGCCGGCGCCCGCAGCGAACTGCAGCGCCTGGACCTGGGCGACAAGCTCTTCGAGCGCTGCGACCAGCTCTCGGGCGGCCAGTTGCAACGGGTCGGCATCGCCCGTGCGCTGTACCAGCAGGCCGAAGTGCTGCTGGCCGATGAACCCGTCTCGGCCATGGACCCGGTGCTCGCCGGCCATACCCTCGGCGTACTCACCCGTGAAGCGCAGAACCGTGGCGTGACGCTGCTGGCCAGCCTGCATGCGGTGGACCTGGCGCTGGAGCACTTCCCGCGTATCGTCGGCGTACGCGACGGACGCATCGCCTTCGACAAGGCGGCGGAGAACGTCACTCCCGAGGACCTGCGCGCCCTCTACGCCAACGAGCAACTCGGCCAGCAGGACGCTTCCTCGCCGGTGGGCAAACCGCTGGTGGTGCAGATTCCGCGATGCTGAACCCCGCACTTTCCAGGAGCCCGCCGCGCGACCCGGCGGCGTTGCCGCGCCTGCTGCTCACCCTGCTTGCCCTGGCCTTGCTGTGGCCGGGCCTGCACCTGTCCGAGCTGGATATCGCCGGCCTGTTCAGCGGCGACAACGCGCGGACCATGGCCAACTTCCTCGGCGGCTTCTGGCCGCCGGCCCATGACGAGGAATTCCTCGCCCTGCTCGGCCGCGCCACCCTGGAAACCCTGGCCATCGCCACTGCCGGCATGGCGCTGGCCTGGCTGATCGCCTTCCCTGCCGCACTGCTGGCGACCCGCGCGCTCTCGATCTCCGCCCTGCCCCGCGGTGGCCTACCGGCCTGGTGGGCGCGGGCGCTGCGCTGGCCAGTGCGCGGGTTGCTCATCGTGCTGCGCAGCGTGCCAGAAATCGTCTGGGCGCTGCTGTTCGTCCGCGCCGTGGGTCTGGGCCCCACCGCCGGGGTGCTGGCCATCGCCATCACTTACGGCGGCATGCTCGGCAAGGTCTACGCGGAAATCTTCGAATCGGTGGACCCGCGCCCGACCCGCGCCCTGTTGCTGGGCGGCGGTTCCCGGCTGCAGGCCTTCGCCTATGGCGTACTGCCCTCGGCCGCGCCGGAACTCATCTCCTACACCGTCTACCGCTGGGAATGCGCGATCCGCGCCTCGGTGGTGATGGGCTTCGTCGGCGCCGGCGGTCTCGGCCAGCAGATCGACCTGTCGCTGCGCATGTTCGCCGGGGGCGAGGTGGCAAGCATCCTGCTGATGTTCCTGGTGCTGGTGCTGGGCGCCGACCTGCTCAGCCGCTTCCTGCGCGGGAGGCTCGAATGACCGGCCTGCTGCGCAGCCTGGGCTGGCTGCTGCTGATCCTGCTCGCCATCGGCGCGTCCTTTGCCTACCTGGAAATGGACACCGGCGGACTGTTCGACGCGCGCGGCCTCGGCCAGATGCTCGACTACGGCCGCGACTTCCTCGCGCCGGACCTGAGCGCCACGCACCTCACGGCAGTCGGTCGCGGCGCCCTGGAAACCCTGGCGATGTCCGCCATCGGCACCCTGCTTGCGGCGCTGCTGGGCATGTTGCTCGCGCTACCGGCGGCCGGGCGTTTCGGGCGTATCGCCCAAAGTCTTTCGCGGCTGTTCCTGAATGCCCTGCGCGCGGTGCCGGAGCTGGTCTGGGGCGCGCTGATGGTGCTGGCCGCCGGGCTCGGCCCGAACGCCGGCACGCTCGCGCTGGCACTGCACACCGGCGGCGTGCTCGGCCGGCTGTTCGCCGAGGCGCTGGAAAATACCCCGACCGCCCCGGCGGAAGCCGTGCGCCTGGCCGGCGGCGGACGCGTCGCCGCCTTCGCCTACGGCACCCTTCCGGCGGTCTGGCCGCAGTTGGTGGCGTACATGCTCTATCGCTGGGAGAACAACATCCGCATGGCCAGCGTGCTCGGCTTCGTCGGTGCAGGCGGCCTGGGGCAGATGCTGTATTTCAGCCTCAGCCTGTTCCAGCAGGCCCAGGCGGCCACAGTGATCATCGCCATGCTGCTGCTGGTGCTGTGCGTCGACAGCCTCAGCGCCTGGGCGCGGCAGCGCTGGGTGAGCCACTGAGTTCTGTGGCAGATGACGCACAACAAAAAGCCCGGCACATGGCCGGGCTTTTCTTTGAATGCGTCGCTTACGAATCGCCGTGGATGACCTTGTCCAGGTCGATCGGGTCGCCAGGGTTGGTGCCGAGTTTCTGGCGGATGTCCTCGAACATCGCGTCGTACTCCTTGTGGTTGCGCACCATCGAGCCGAACCGTGGATGCAGGCCATGCTTCTGCGCGATGCGGGTAGCATCGCTGGCAAAGTTGAAGGCCTGCTCCTTGGGCATGTCCCACTCTTCGGTAAAGGAATTACCGTCGATTTCGCCCTTCATGGTGAAGTGGACGATGGTGCCCTTTTCCACATCCTTGCGGACTTCATAGTTGATGTGAGCGTCAATCTCCTGCTGCCCCAGCCCCGGCAGGGACTGGAGATGCAGATGGCCCGGTTCGAACATGGCGAATCTCCTTCTATGGAATCCCGACAGTCTAGCCGGCCTTTTCGAATTGGAAATCGCCCTGCGTCAGTGCACGGACTCTTTTCGAACTCTTTCTTGAACCAACACCCAGGGCGCAATCACCACCGCCCAGAGTTCCGGGTCACGGTCGTGGAAGTCCTGCGCCAGCTTTTCGTCGACCTTGCTCAGATCACCACTGGCCAGCCAGGCGGCAACCTTGGTCCGGTCGTCCTCGGCCACGCCCATCGCGACCTCCACCAGATCGGCGCAAGCCGCGACCTTGAGCAGGTTGCCGCGGGCGAAGAAGGGCGCGAGCTCCTGCCAGGAAATCTTCGCGGTTTCGCCAAGCAACTTGGCATAGAGGGTGCTAGCTTGTTCAGTCATGAATCTCACCTGGTAAACGAACGGCGCCATGATAGCGCCGGGACCGCGCCAGGCAAGGTTCGGACGGCGTTTTCGCTGGTGACGGAAACCCACAAGGAAAAGTCATACAGCGCCGTTTTTCTGTACGTTTGTTTCAATCTTGCGACATGCCCACAATCGGCTGCCCGCCACCCGCTTTTCAAGCGGTCCGGCGGCACTCTACACTGTACCGGTACAGTTGCCGGTGGGTCTGTCCGGGGCAATCCCGGTCCGGTGAGCCGCTGGCGACCAGGACTACAAAAACGAAAACACAAGAAGAGTGGAGCATTATGAAAAAGGGTACTCAGCGTCTTTCCCAGCTGTTCACCGCCATGGCCCTGGCCGGCGTTGCCAGCTTCTCCATGGCCGCCGACACCATCAAGATTGCTCTGGCCGGCCCGGTGACCGGCGCAGTCGCCCAGTATGGGGAGATGCAGTTCATTGGCGCGAAGATGGCCATTGAGCAGATCAACAAGGCCGGCGGCGTCGACGGCAAGCAACTCGAAGGCGTGGTCTACGACGACGCTTGCGATCCGAAACAAGCCGTGGCCGTTGCCAACAAGATCGTCAACGATGGCGTCAAGTTCGTCGTTGGCCACCTGTGCTCCAGCTCCACTCAACCGGCTTCGGACATCTACGAAGACGAAGGCGTGATGATGATCACCGCCGCTTCCACCAGCCCGGACATCACTTCCCGTGGCTACAAGCTGATCTTCCGCACCATCGGTCTGGACAGCCTGCAGGGCCCGACCGCCGGCAAGTTCATCGCCGAGCACATCAAGCCCAAGACCGTGGCCGTGATCCACGACAAGCAGCAGTACGGCGAAGGCATCGCCACTGCCGTGAAGAAGACCCTGGAAGACGCTGGCATCAAGGTCGCCCTGTTCGAAGGCATCAACGCCGGCGACAAGGACTTCTCCGCGATGATCGCCAAGCTCAAGCAGGCCAAGGTCGACTTCGTCTACTACGGCGGCTACCACCCGGAGCTGGGCCTGATCCTGCGCCAGGCTTCCGAGAAAGGCCTGAAAGTCGGCTTCATGGGTCCGGAAGGCGTGGGTAACAAAGAGATCTCCGCCATCGCCGGCCCGGCTTCCGAAGGCCTCTACGTGACCCTGCCGAAGTCCTTCGACCAGGATCCGAAGAACCAGGCCCTGGTTGACGCCTTCAAGGCCAAGAACGAAGACCCGAGCGGTCCGTTCGTGTTCCCGGCCTACGCCGCCGTCCAGGTTATCGCCGAAGGCATCAAGAAAGCCGGCAGCGAAGACACCGACAAGGTGGCAGCCGCGCTGCGCGCCAACACCTTCGCGACGCCGACCGGTGACCTGGGCTTCGACGAGAAGGGCGACCTGAAGAACTTCAACTTCGTGGTCTACCAGTGGCACAAGGACGGCACCAAGACCGAAGCCAAGTAAGCCACCCGCCACCACACAAAGCCCACTGCCCACGCAGTGGGCTTTGTTTATCCGAGTATTCCGGGGGTCCGTCGCGCCACAAGCGCCGCTTCACGCGACGCCCGAGGAGTTAGGTAATGCCTGAGCTCTATCACTACCTGCAACAGCTGATCAACGGCCTCACCGTCGGCAGCACCTATGCCCTGATCGCCATCGGCTACACCATGGTCTACGGCATCATCGGCATGATCAACTTCGCCCATGGCGAGGTGTACATGATTGGCTCGTACGTAGCCTTCATCGTGATCACGGGGCTGGCCATGATGGGGATCGTTAGTCTCCCTGTCGTTATCATCTGCACCTTTGCCGCGGCGATCATCGTCACCAGCGCCTACGGCTACACCATCGAACGGATCGCCTATCGGCCCCTGCGTGGAAGCAACCGGCTGATTCCGCTGATCTCCGCGATCGGCATGTCGATCTTCCTGCAGAACGAGGTTCTGCTGGCCCAGGATTCCAAGGACAAGGCAATCCCCAACCTGCTGCCGGGCAACTTCATCATCGGCGCGGACGAGATGACCGGCGTGACCATCTCGTACATGCAGGTGCTGATCTTCATCGTCACCCTGCTGACCATGTACGGCCTGTCCATGTTCATTTCCCGCTCCCGCCTGGGGCGCGCCTGTCGTGCCTGCGCGGAAGACCTGAAGATGGCCAACCTGCTGGGCATCAACACCAACAACATCATCGCCCTGACCTTCGTCATCGGCGCCACCCTGGCCGCCGTGGCCGCGGTGCTGCTGGGCCTGCAGTATGGCGTGATCAACCCGCATATCGGCTTCCTCGCCGGCATCAAGGCGTTCACCGCCGCGGTGCTGGGTGGCATTGGCAGCATTCCGGGCGCCATGCTCGGCGGCCTGGTGCTGGGCGTTGCCGAAGCCTTTGGCGCCGACGTGTTCGGTGACCAGTACAAGGACGTGGTGGCGTTCACCCTGTTGGTGCTCGTGCTGCTCTTCCGCCCCACTGGCCTGCTCGGTCGCCCGGAGGTGGAAAAGGTATGAGCCAGAAACTCAAGACCGCCTTCTTCAGCGCCCTGCTGGTGATGGCCGTCGCCTATCCGGTGCTGGGCATCAAGCTCAGCGTGATCGGCATCGGCCTGCAGCTGGAGAACGTCAGCCCTGCCCGCCTGTGGACCATCGCCGCCTGCGCCGTGCTGATGTTCGTCTGGCAACTGGTGCGTGATCGCTTCGCCTTCGGCGGCAGCGTGAAACAGGCGCTGTCGCACCCGCACACCAAGCTGGCCGAACGTCTGACCCACGCCTCCGTGCAACGCAAGATCATCATGGTGCTGATTCTCGTCGCCCTCGCCTGGCCGTTCTTCGGCTCGCGCGGCGCGGTGGACATCGCCACCCTGATCCTGATCTACGTGCTGCTGGGCCTGGGCCTGAACATCGTCGTGGGCCTGGCCGGCCTGCTCGACCTCGGCTACGTCGGCTTCTACGCCGTGGGCGCCTACAGCTATGCGCTGCTGTCGCACTACTACGGCCTGGGCTTCTGGGTGTGCCTGCCGATCGCCGGCCTGATGGCCGCGTTCTTCGGCTTCATCCTCGGCTTCCCGGTGTTGAGGTTGCGCGGTGACTACCTCGCGATCGTGACCCTGGGCTTCGGCGAGATCATCCGCATCCTGCTGCGCAACATGACCTGGCTCACCGGCGGCCCCAACGGCATCAGCAACATCGAGAAGCCGACGCTGTTCGGCCTCACTTTCGAGCGCCGCGCCCCCGAGGGAATGCAGACCTTCCACGAGTTCTTCGGCATCGCCTACAACTCGAACTACAAGGTCGTGTTCCTCTACCTGGTCGCGCTACTGCTGGTACTGCTGGTGCTGTTCGTGATCAACCGTCTGCTGCGCATGCCCCTGGGCCGCGCCTGGGAAGCCCTGCGCGAAGACGAGATCGCCTGCCGCGCGCTGGGTTTGAACCCGACGCTGATCAAGCTCTCCGCCTTCACCCTCGGCGCCTGCTTCGCCGGTTTCGCCGGCAGCTTCTTCGCCGCGCGCCAGGGTTTGGTCACACCGGAGTCGTTCACCTTCATCGAATCGGCCATCATCCTCGCCATCGTGGTGCTGGGTGGCATGGGTTCCCAGCTCGGCGTCATCCTGGCCGCCGTGGTGATGATCCTGCTGCCCGAACTGATGCGTGAGTTCAGCGAGTACCGCATGCTGATGTTCGGCGCCCTCATGGTGCTGATGATGATCTGGCGTCCGCAGGGGCTTCTGCCCATGCAGCGCCCGCACCTGGAGTTGCGAAAATGAGCCGACCGATTCTTGAAGTAGCCGGCCTCACCATGCGCTTCGGCGGGCTGCTGGCCGTCAACAACGTCGCCCTGAAGGTCCAGGAGAAACAGGTGATCTCGATGATCGGCCCCAACGGCGCCGGCAAGACCACCGTGTTCAACTGCCTGACCGGCTTCTACGCGCCCACCGGCGGCGAAATCCTGCTGCGCGGCGAGCCCATCCAGGGCCTGCCGGGCCACAAGATCGCCCACAAGGGCGTGGTGCGGACCTTCCAGAACGTACGTCTGTTCAAGGAGATGACCGCGGTGGAGAACCTGCTGGTGGCGCAACACCGGCACATCAACACCAACTTCCTCGCCGGCCTGCTCAAGACCCCGGCCTTTCGTCGCGCGGAAGCCGAGGCCCTGGACTACGCCTCCCACTGGCTGGAAATCGTCAACCTCAAGGACATCGCCAACCGTCCGGCGGGCACCCTCGCCTACGGCCAGCAGCGCCGCCTGGAGATCGCCCGCTGCATGATGACCCGTCCGCAGCTGCTGATGCTGGACGAGCCGGCGGCCGGCCTGAACCCGCGGGAAACCGAGGACCTCAAGGCGCTGATCGCGATGCTGCGCTCCGAGCACGGCGTCACTGTCCTGCTCATCGAGCACGACATGAAGCTGGTGATGAGCATTTCCGACCACATCTACGTGATCAACCAGGGTACCCCGCTGGCGGACGGCACCCCGGAGGAAATCCGCGGCAACCCGGATGTGATCAAAGCCTATCTGGGGGAGTCCTGAGTCATGCTGAAGTTCGACAAGGTTTCCACCTTCTACGGCAAGATCCAGGCGCTGCACGACGTCAGCATGGAAGTCCAGCAGGGTGAGATCGTCACCCTGATCGGCGCCAACGGCGCCGGCAAGTCGACCCTGCTGATGACCCTGTGCGGCTCGCCGCGCGCCTCCTCCGGCAGCATCACCTACATGGGCGAAGAGCTGGTCGGCAAGGAATCCTCCGTGATCATGCGCAAGAGCATCGCCGTCGTGCCCGAAGGCCGTCGCGTGTTCGCCCGCCTGACCGTGGAAGAGAACCTCGCCATGGGCGGCTTCTTCACCAGCAAGGGTGACTACCAGGAGCAGATGGACAAGGTCCTGGGGCTCTTCCCGCGCCTGAAGGAACGCTTCAACCAGCGTGGCGGCACCATGTCCGGCGGCGAACAGCAGATGCTCGCCATCGGCCGTGCGCTGATGAGCAAGCCCAAGCTGCTGCTGCTCGACGAGCCGTCGCTGGGCCTGGCGCCGATCATCATCCAGCAGATCTTCGACATCGTCGAACAGCTGCGCCAGGAAGGCGTGACCGTCTTCCTCGTCGAGCAGAACGCCAACCAGGCGCTCAAGCTCGCCGACCGCGGCTATGTGCTGGAGAACGGTCGCATCGTCATGCAGGACACCGGCGCCAACCTGCTGGTGAACCCCAAGGTGCGCGACGCGTACCTCGGCGGCTGATCCTTCCCGCTGCGATGAGAAACGGCCCTTCGGGGCCGTTTTTTATTGGCGAGCGGTCCGCACCGTTCTTGTAGGAGCGAGCTTGCTCCTACAGCGACTCCGCCATTTCTGCCGCATCTCCCGCTGCATCCGACAGACAATCGATCAGGGCTCACCAAGCATCTGCGGATACAACCAGGAGAGCTGCCATGAACGCTGACCATCTCGCCGACACCCTCGCTGTGCTGCGCAAGCTCGCCCAGGGCATCGACCCGCGCCACAACTCCCCCCTGGCCGTCGACGATCCCTGCCAGACACCGGAAGTGATCCGCGCCCTGTTCCACGCCATCCACGCACTGGAAATGCCTGCCCCGAAGCCACGCGCCCTGCCCCAGCAGGCCGGCAAACCCTGGCAGGCGGAAGAGGAAACAGTGCTGCTGCAGCGCTTCGAGGCCGGGGAGACCGTGGCCGCCATCGCCCGTGAACATGGCCGCACCACGGGCGGCATCCGCTCACGCCTGAAGTACCTGGGCAAGTTATAGGCCCGGAAACGAAAACGCCGCCCATTGGGCGGCGCTTTCGTTGCAAGGTCGATCAGGTGCCGTAGCTCAGCACCTGCGCACGCTGGCGCAACTGGGAAACGACATCGTCCTCCATGCGGCCTTCAGAGATCAGCAGGTCGCGGCGAATGGTCTGCACCGCCTCTTCGCTCTGCTCATGGTCCGCCAGGTGCTGGCCTTCGATGACGCGTCGCAGAATAACGTCTCCATCGTTGTTGGTGAGGGTCAGAATGCGGCCGCCATCGGGGCGTGCCGGGCCCAGGGAGGGAGCGTAGGGAGCGAAGGTCTCGGTCAGCAGGGCGCTCAGCCGGTCCATGTCGTATCTCCTTGTTGCGAAATGAAAAACACGCAGAAAAAGACCGCACGATCGGCGATAAAGTTCGCCGTTGTCAGTACCGTTGGTCATGACGGCATGTTTCGCGAATGCTCCAAAGGCCGATTCGCGGCCATGAAAAAGCCCGCCAGGAGGCGGGCTTCTTCGAACGGCGATCCGCGCTTTAGAGCGGTTTTCCGCGGTTGCCGTGGGCGCTGACGAAGGCCTGGACCTTGGCCAGTTCGTTCGGCAGCACGGTGCAACGCTCTTCACGCTGGAACAGGTCGGTCAGGTGCGCCGGCAGTGCCGGAACAGCCTCGATGCCGGCCTGCTCCACGGCTTCCGGGAACTTGACCGGATGCGCGGTACCCAGGGTGACCATGGGCACGGCCAGGCTGCGACGGCACTCGCGAGCGGCACGTACGCCGATGGCGGTGTGCGGGTCCAGCAGCTCGCTGGACTCCGCGAAGACCTGGGCGATGGTCTCGCAGGTTTCCTCGTCGCTCACCGCCAGCGAATCGAACAGGCGGCGCGCTTCGGTCCAGCGGTCATCCTCGACGGCCAGCTTGCCGGTGGCCTTGAAGTTGTCCATCAGCTCGGCGACAGCCTTGCCGTTGCGGCCGTGCAGGTCGAACAGCAGGCGCTCGAAGTTGGACGAGACCATGATGTCCATGGACGGCGACAGCGACGCGTGCAGGGTGTCCTTGTCGTAGCGGTTGCCGGACATGAAGCGGTGCAGGATGTCGTTGCGGTTGGTCGCGACGATCAGTTGGCTGACCGGCAGGCCCATGTTGCGCGCCAGGTAGCCGGCGAAGATGTCACCGAAGTTGCCGGTGGGCACCGAGAAGGCCACGGAGCGGGCCGGTGCGCCGAGCTGCAGGGCGGCGTGGAAGTAGTAGACGATCTGGGCCATGATCCGCGCCCAGTTGATCGAGTTCACCGCCACCAGACGGGTGCCTTTCAGGAAGCCCTGGTCGGCGAAGCTGGCCTTGACCATCTCCTGGCAGTCGTCGAAGTTGCCTTCGATGGCGATGTTGTGGATGTTCTCGCCGAGGATGGTGGTCATCTGACGGCGCTGCACCTCGGACACACGGTTGTGCGGGTGCATGATGAAGATGTCGACGTTCTCGCAGGCCTTGCAGCCTTCGATGGCCGCCGAGCCGGTGTCGCCGGAGGTGGCGCCCATGATCACCACGCGCTCGCCGCGCTTGGTCAGCACGTGGTCGAGCAGGCGGCCGAGCAGTTGCAGGGCGAAGTCCTTGAAGGCCAGGGTCGGGCCGTGGAACAGCTCCAGCACCCACTCATTGCCGTTGAGCTGGCGCAGCGGCGCCACGGCGTTGTGGGCGAAGACACCATAGGTCTCTTCGAGGATCTTCTTGAAGTCGGCGTCGGAGATGCTGCCGGCAACGAACGGGCGCATCACGCGGAAGGCCAGTTCGTGGTACGGCAGGCCGGCCCAGGAGGCGATCTCTTCGACGGTGAAGCGCGGCAGGTTTTCCGGCACGTAGAGGCCGCCATCGCTGGCGAGGCCGGCGAGCAGGACGTCTTCGAAGTTCAGCGCGGGCGCCTGGCCGCGGGTACTGATGTAGCGCATGTTCAAAACCTTCGGTTTTGGCTTCAGGCCTCGGGCCTCAGGCTTCTGGCTGTTTCGCCTGCCGCCTGCCGCCCATGGCCTGCAGCCCGATTAATTCAGTTGTTCGACGCGGATGCGTACGACATTGCCGACGACGTCATCCAGCGCTTCCAGCGCGGCGATGGCTTCGATGATGCGGGACTCGAGCACGCGGTGGGTAACCAGGATCATCGGCACCAGACCGTCATGCTCTTCGACTTCCATCTGCATGATCGATTCGATGTTGATGCCGCGCTCGGAGAGGATGGTCGCCACCTGGGCCAGTACGCCCGGATGGTCCTTGGCCTGGATGCGCAGGTAATAGGCGCTTTCGCAGGCGTCGATCGGCAGGATCGGGTGGTCGGAGAGCGAGTCCGGCTGGAAGGCCAGGTGCGGCACGCGGTTCTCCGGGTCGGCGGTCATGGCGCGAACCACGTCCACCAGGTCGGCGACCACCGAGGAAGCGGTGGGCTCCATGCCGGCGCCAGCGCCGTAGAACAGCGTGGAACCCGCGGCATCGCCGTTGACCATGACCGCGTTCATCACGCCGTTCACGTTGGCGATCAGGCGGTCGGCCGGAATCAGGGTCGGGTGTACGCGCAGCTCGATACCCTTGTCGGTACGGCGGGCGACGCCCAGGTGCTTGATGCGATAGCCCAGGGCCTCGGCGTAGTTCACGTCGGCGGTGGTCAGCTGAGTGATGCCTTCGGTGTAGGCCTTGTCGAACTGCAGCGGAATGCCGAAGGCGATGGACGCCAGGATGGTCAGCTTGTGCGCGGCATCGATGCCTTCGACGTCGAAGGTCGGGTCGGCTTCGGCGTAGCCCAGCGCCTGGGCTTCCTTGAGCACGTCGGCGAAGGCGCGGCCCTTCTCACGCATTTCGGTGAGGATGAAGTTGCCGGTGCCGTTGATGATGCCGGCCAGCCAGTTGATGCGGTTGGCGGCCAGGCCCTCGCGGATCGCCTTGATCACCGGGATACCGCCGGCCACCGCGGCCTCGAAGGCGACGATGACGCCCTTTTCGCGGGCCTTGGCGAAGATTTCGTTGCCGTGCACGGCGATCAGCGCCTTGTTGGCGGTGACCACGTGCTTGCCGTTCTCGATGGCCTTGAGCACCAGCTCATGGGCCAGGGTGTAGCCACCGATCAGCTCGATGACCACGTCGATTTCCGGGTTGTTCGCCACGTCGAAGATGTCGGCAGTAATGGGGGTACTGCCGGTTTCACACTTCGGATTGGGGCGACGGGCGGCAATCTGCGCAACCTCGATACCACGCCCGGCACGGCGGGCAATCTCCTCGGCGTTGCGTTTGAGTACATTGAAGGTACCGCCACCGACGGTCCCCAACCCACAGATTCCCACTTTCACCGGTTTCACGCTGAAACTCCCCATGATTACAGCATCGGGGCGCCTGAGACGCCGATGCCCGCAACGAGGCGGGCATGGGAGCAGGCACCATGTCAGAACAGGCGGACTGCCTGTTCCCTAGTCAAAAGGAACCGAACATTACGAAGCGGTTCCGCATTAGTCAATCAGTGCGCAAGCCGCGGCTTACTTGGCTTCCAGAGCCAGCTTGGCGATCTGGCCGGCCGGCTGGTAGCCCGGCAGCAGGGTGCCGTCGGCGAGGATGATCGCCGGGGTGCCCTGCACACCGACCATCTGACCCAGGGCGAACTGCGCGTCCACCGGGTTTTCGCACTTGGCGGCCTTCACTTCCTTCTCGTGGAACATGTCGCTCATGGCCGCCTGGCGGTCCTTGGAGCACCACACGGCCTGGAGCTGGGCATCACCCGGCGAGTTCGGGCCCTGGCGCGGGAAGGCCAGGTAGCGCACTTCGATGCCGCGCTTCTGCAGCTCCGGCACTTCGGCGTGCAGCTTCTGGCAGTACGGGCAGGTGGTGTCGGTGAAGACGGTGATGTGCGCCTTGGTTTCGCCCTTGGCCGGGAACACCACCATGTCCTTGGCGGCGATGGCGTTGATGGTCTTGGCCACACCCGCGCTCTCGGCCTTCTCGGTCAGGTTGGTCGGCTTGCCGTCCTTCACCTGGTAGATGTTGCCCTGTACGACGAACTGGCCGTCGGCGCTGGCATAGAGAATGCGACCGCCCTTGAGCTGCACCTGGTAGATGCCTTCCAGGGGGCCCTTGGAGATGTTCTCGATGGGCAGGTCAGGCTGCAGGGACTGCAGGGTGGTGCGGATCGCCTGGTCCGGCTCGGCCGCCAGAGCGAGGGTGCTGACGAGGCCAAAAGCCGCGGCAGTCAGAAGTCGGGACAAACGCATGGAAAGCTCCTGATGTCAGTCGGCGAAGACTATCACACCGGACCGACAAGACCGAGCCAAAGGCTGTAGCGGGAAGCTTCGGCGGGAGTAGCGGTTAAGGCCTGGTCCGCAAAGATCGAACAAGATGTAGACATCCCTGTCGAGACGACCTGCCCAGGTTCAGCCCCAGCCCGGCCATCCGTAGCCGGGCGTTCGCGGGGCAACGCATGCGTTGCCAGCGCCCCACTCACCCACGCGGGTGGTGCTGGGCATGCAGGTCCTGCAGACGGGCACGGGCAATGTGCGTGTAGATCTGCGTGGTGGAGAGGTCGCTGTGCCCCAGCAGCATCTGCACCACACGCAGGTCGGCGCCGTGATTGAGCAGATGGGTGGCGAAGGCGTGGCGCAGGGTGTGCGGCGACAGGCTCTTGCCGATACCGGCCACCTTCGCGTGGAGCTTGATGCGGTGCCAGAAAGTCTGGCGGGTCATCTGCTCGCCGCGCAGGCTGGGGAACAGCACGTCGCTCGGCCGCCCGGCCAGCAGGTCGCCACGGGCCTCGCGCACGTAGCGTTCGATCCAGCGGATCGCCTCCTCGCCCAGCGGCACCAGGCGCTCCTTGCTGCCCTTGCCGAGCACGCGTACCACGCCCTGACGCAGGTTCACCTGCTCCAGGGTCAGGCCGACCAGCTCGCTCACGCGCAGGCCGCAGGCGTAGAGCACCTCCAGCATGGTGCGGTCACGCAGGCCGAGCGGATCGTCGGTCTCGGGCGCCGCGAGCAAGGCTTCCACATCCGATTCCGACAGCGACTTGGGTAGCGGCTTGCCCAGTTGCGGCAACTCCACCAGCAGCGTCGGGTCTTCGGCGATCAGGCCCTCGCGCAGGCAATAGCGGTAGAAACCGCGCAGCCCGGACAGGAAACGCGCCGTGGAACGGGCCTTGTAGCCCTCGCCCAGACGCCAGGCCAGGTGATCGAGGATCACGTCGCGCCCAGCGGACTCCAGTGCAACGCCGTGCTCGCCGAGCCAGCCATTGAAAAGCGCAAGGTCGCTGCCATAGGCACTGCGGGTGTTGTCGGACAGGCCCTTCTCCAGCCAGAGGGCATCGAGGAAGCGATCGATCAGCAAATGTGAAACCGGGGTCATTTCAGGCCATAGCAAAGGAAAATGTGGCGCGGGTAGTCTTTCATATCCCGTATTGTCCTCACCACTCTTGCGCAGGATGTCGTCGCTCCATGGATGAACACAGCACCTACTACGCCCTCGCCGGCATCGGCGCCGCCTCCCTCGCCAGCCAGTGGCTGGCCTGGCGACTTCGCCTGCCGGCGATCCTGTTCCTGCTGCTGACCGGCATCCTGGTGGGGCCAGTCCTTCACCTGCTATCGCCGGAGATGCTGTTCGGCCCACTGCTGTTTCCGCTGGTGTCGCTGGCGGTCGCCCTCGTGCTGTTCGAGGGCAGCCTGACTCTGCACCTGGACGAGTGGAAGGAAATCGGCACGGTGGTGCGGCGCATGGTCACCGTCGGCGCCCTGCTCACCTGGGGCGTGATCGCCCTGGCGACCCACTATCTGCTGGACTTCACCTGGGAGATGGCGCTGCTGTTCGGCACCCTCACCCTGGTCACAGGTCCGACAGTGATCGTACCCATGCTGCGCGTGGTGCGTCCCAACGCCACCATTGCCAACATCCTGCGCTGGGAAGGCATCGTCATCGACCCCATCGGCGCCCTGCTCGCGGTGGTGGTCTACACCTTCATCGCCGCCAGTGACAGTGGCTCGGGCTGGACCGACAGCCTGCTGACCTTCTTCAGCGTGATCGGCACCGGCATCGTTGCCGGCCTGCTGGGCGGCCAGACACTGGGCGTGGCGCTGCGCCGCCACTGGCTGCCGGATTACCTGCACAACCTGGCGTCGCTGTCCGTGGTGCTGGGCCTGTTCGTGCTCTCCAACACGCTGATGTCCGAATCCGGGCTGCTGGCGGTGACCGTCATGGGCCTGCGCCTGGCCAACATGAAGGGCGTCGACGTCCGGCAGATCCTGCACTTCAAGGAGAACCTCAGCGTGCTGCTGATCTCCGGCCTCTTCGTGCTGCTCGCCGCGCGACTGGACCTCTCGGCACTGCTGGGGCTGGGTCCGATCGCCCTGCTGGTACTGGCGCTGATCCAGTTCGTCGCCCGACCGCTGAACGTACTGGTTTCCACCGCAGGCTCATCACTCAACTGGCGCGAGCGCGCACTGCTCAGTTGGATAGCCCCGCGCGGCATCGTCGCAGCGGCAGTCTCGGCGATCTTCGCGATTCGCCTGCAGGAAGCCGGCCACGCCCAGGCCGGCGTGCTGGTGCCGCTGACCTTCCTGGTGATCATCGGCACGGTGATCCTGCAAAGCGCCACCGCCCGCCCCCTGGCGCGCCTGCTGAAGGTGGCCGAGCCGGTGCCTACCGGGTTCCTCATCATCGGCGCCAACCCCGTGGCCCGCGCAGTCGGTACCGGCCTGCAGAATGCCGGGGTGAAGGTGCTGCTCACCGACTCCAGCTGGGAGAACACCCGCGCGGCACGCATGGAGCACCTGCCGACCTACTTCGGCAACCCCGCCTCGCAGCACGCGGAGGCCCATCTCGACCTGATCGGCCTGGGCCACCTGCTGGCGCTGTCGCCCAACGCCGAACTGAACGCGCTGATGTGCATGAGCTTCCGCCACGAGTTCAGCCCCCGCCACCGCTTCATTCTGCCCTCCAGCCAGGACAGCCGTCGCAGCGAGAAGCACCGGGTCAGCGACCGCCATCGCGGTCATCCGCTGGGCCAGAGCCTCGTCACCTACCCGCAGATGGCCGGGCTGATCGCCCGCGGCGCGGAAGTCCGCTCGACGCTGCTCAGCGACAACTTCGGCTGGGACGAATACCAGGCGCAACATGGCCAGCGTGCCCTGCTGCTGTTCGCCCGCGACCCGAGTGGCCGGCTGCACATTGCCAGCCCCGAGCAACCGCTCGCCCCTGCCAGTGGCTGGACGGTGATCGCGCTGATCGAAGAAGAGGCGGAGACCGCCGTGAGTAAGAACGACACCGTGCAGGCTCTGACAACCTGACGACCGGCCATGTCAGCCTATCTTTAGGCTGGTGACAGAATGTGTCCGAAAGACAATGATTGCACCTAGCCATCATAGCGCCCCACGAAGCCCATGCCATGCCTAGCCAACAGAACTCCCGTCTCGGCCAGATCCTTGTCACCAAGGGCCTGATCACCTCCCATCAGCTGGATAAGGCCATCCAGCTCCAGCTCACCAACGGACTGCGCCTGGGCGAAACCCTGATCCAGCAGGGCTGGATCAGCGAGCGCCAGCTCGGCCGCGCGCTGAAGAAGCAGAACAACCTGCGCCTGGCGGCGACATTGGTCGCCGCCCTGCTCAGCCCGTTCCAGCTGGCCAGCGCCGACGTGCAGCGCCAGGCGCCGACAAGCATCACCCGCCACGAAGCACCCAAGGGCCTCAAGCCGCTGAGCGACCGCGAGATGAGCGACGTCAGCGCCCAGGGCTTCGACGACACCCTGCAGAGCCTGCTGGTCAGCGCCGAGAGCGGCGATGGCGTCGGTGCCATCAAGCAGCTGTCGCGCCTGGTGATGCCGGTGGTCGACAGCCTCGATGCCGAGACCTCGCTGCATGACGTGCAGTACGACACCGCGCACGCTTCCTCGTCCCTGAACCCGGATGGCTCGATCAACGTGCGCCTGCCCAGCTCCATCGGCGAGGTACGCTTCGACAACATCCGCGTCGCCGGCGCACCCAAGACCCAGAGCATGGGCAGCCTGAGCCTGCAGAACATCGACCTGTCCCAGGCTTCGCTGAAGATCAGCCTGCGTCACTGAAGGCGAGCCATCATGCAAGAAGGCGCCCGCGGGCGCCTTCTTGCATTTCAGGCCTCGAAACCGGGCAGGACCGGCACCGGACGCTTCTCGTCGTCGATGGCGACGAAGCTGAAGAGCCCGTGGATGGCCTTCTCGCGGCCGTCGGCGGACATGCTCTCGACGAACACTTCCACCTCGACCTTCAGGCTGGTGTTGCCGACCTTCACTACCCGGCCGATCAGCTCGACGATGGAGCCGGCGGGAATCGGGTGCTTGAAGTCGATGCGGTCGGTGGACACGGTCACCAGCGGCAGACGGCAGAAGCGCGTCGCGGCGATGAACGAGACTTCGTCCATCCAGGCCAGGGCGGTGCCGCCGAACAGGGTGTTGTGGTGGTTGGTGGTGGGCGGGAAGATCGCCTTGGTCACGCGGGTTTCGGAAAGCTCCGTACGACGGAGGATTTCCTGTTCTCTGGGGCTCATGCCACTGCTACCTGATGCAATGAGGGTGGCTGCCGGTGCTGCGGGTGTTGTGTTTGTAATGCGCTGCGGGGGCAGTTAAGGCATCCAATTAAGGAGAGAAGAAATACACGGGCAAGAAAAAAGCAGCCCGTGGGCTGCTTTTTTCGGGAACAACCGGCGAATTAGGCCAGTTTTTCCTTGATACGAGCTGCCTTGCCGGACAGTTCGCGGAGGTAGTACAGCTTGGCCTTGCGCACGTCGCCGCGACGCTTGACGGAGATGCTGTCAACCAGCGGGCTGTAGGTCTGGAAGGTACGCTCTACGCCTACGCCGTTGGAGATCTTGCGAACGGTGAAAGCACTGTTCAGGCCGCGGTTACGCTTGCCGATGACAACGCCTTCGAAGGCCTGCAGACGCTGACGGTCGCCTTCCTTCACTTTAACCTGGACGATTACGGTGTCGCCGGGGGCGAACGCCGGAATCTCTTTGCTCATCTGTTCAGCTTCGATCTGCTGAATGATCTTGTTGGTCATTTCGTGCTCCTAAGACCTGCGCTCGGCGCGGGCCATCGATACGTTAACTATCGTTCCGCTGGCGGATGTATTCCTCCAGCAGCTTTTTCTCTTCTCCAGAAAGCGAGCGGCAATCCAGAAGATCGGCACGTCGTTCCCAGGTCCTGCCTAAGGACTGCTGCAAACGCCAGCGCCGGATGTGTTCGTGGTTGCCGCTGAGCAGCACCTCAGGAACACGTTTGTCTGCGTACACCTCAGGTCGGGTGTAGTGCGGACAGTCGAGCAGGCCATCCGTGAAGGAGTCCTCCTCGGCGGAGTCCACGTGGCCCAGTGCACCGGGCAACAACCGCGTGACCGCGTCAATCAGCACCATGGCCGGAAGCTCACCCCCGGACAGGACATAATCGCCAACTGACCATTCCTCATCGACATGCTCTTCAATGAAGCGCTCGTCGATGCCTTCGTAACGCCCGGCGATCAGGATCAGTCGTTCCTCGTTCGCCAGTTCTTTCACGGCCGCCTGCGTGAGCTTGCGACCTTGCGGCGAGAGGTAGATCACCTTCACCGGTCCACCTGCGGCTTGCCGGGCATCGCCCAGTGCGCCTTCGAGCGGCTTGATTTTCATCACCATGCCGGGACCACCGCCGAAAGGCCTGTCGTCCACCGTCTGGTGACGGTCCTCGGTGTTGCTTCGCGGGTTGAAGCACTGAAGCTGAATCAGCTCCTGCTTGACCGCGCGACTCGTGATGCCATAGTCGCTGATGGCGCGAAACATCTCCGGAAAGATGCTGATCACTCCTATCCACATCGGCTGAGGGCTCTCATCCACATGGGTTAGAAGTCCGCGTCCCAGTCCACCCGCATCTCGCCGGCTTCCAGGTCCACCGATTGCACGCACTGATCCGTATACGGGAGCAGGCGTTCACGGTCGTCCAGGCTGCCTGCGCAGGGCTTGACTACCATCACATCGTTGGCGCCGGTCTCCAGCATGTGGTCGAGAATCCCGAACAGTTGCCCGTTCTGGTCGATCACCTTGAGACCTTCCAACTGGCTCCAGTAGAACTCGCCATCGTCCAGCACCGGCAGCTCGCTGCGCGGAACCAGGATTTCGAATTCAGCGAAGGTGCGGGCGATCTCGCGATCATCCAGTCCCTTCAGCTTCGCGACCAGGACATTGCCCTGCACGCGACCTTGAACCAGCTCAGCCTGTCGAACCTCGTTGCCACGCTTGAGCGTCCAGCGGCGATAGTCCAGCAGGTTGTCCAACGGATCGGTAAAGGAATACACCTTCACCTCACCACGAATACCGTGCACCGATACGATCTTGCCGAGAACAACCATCTCCTCGGCGGGAGCAGTATTCGTGTTCATCGATCTCAGGCAGCCTTGGCGGCTTCCTTGATCAGCTGAGCAACACGCTCAGACGGTTGAGCGCCTTGGCTCAGCCAGTAGTTCAGACGCTCCTGGTTGACCGAGAACTTGAGCTCAGCGCCAGTGGCGACGGGGTTGAAGAAGCCGACGCGCTCGACGAAACGGCCGTCACGAGCGTTGCGGCTGTTGGTCACGGTCAGGTGATAGAACGGGCGCTTCTTGGAGCCGCCACGAGCCAGACGAATGGTTACCATGCGTACGTTGTTCCTATGGTTTGCTTGCAAAAAAGAAATGCAGCCCTCGGGCACATAGCCCGAAAGGCCGCATATTCTATGAGCTAAAGCCACGCGCCGCAAGCCGCAGCGCGTCCGGCCCGCCAGGCGGCGAGCCGTCTGGCCTCACATCTTGGGCATGCCGCCGGGGAACATGCTCCCCATGCCGCGCATCATCTTGGCCATGCCGCCCTTGGCGGTGACCTTCTTCATCATCTTCTGCATCTGCTTGTGCTGCTTGATGAGGCGACCAACGTCCTGCACCTGGGTACCCGAACCCATGGCGATGCGGCGCTTGCGCGAGCCGCTGATCACTTCCGGATCACGGCGCTCGGCAGGAGTCATGGAGTTGATGATCGCCTCCATCTGCTTGAACTGCTTCTCCGCCGCGTTCTGCGCGTTGCCCATCTGCGACAGGTTGACGCCGCCGAGCATCGGCAGCTTGTCCATGAGGCTGCCCAGGCCGCCCATGTTCTTCATCTGTTGCAGCTGATCGCGGAAGTCTTCCAGGTCGAAGCCCTTGCCCTTCTTGATCTTCTTCGCGAGTTTCTCGGCCTTCTCGCGGTCCATGCTCTGCTCGGCCTGCTCGATCAGGCTGAGCACGTCACCCATGCCAAGGATGCGCGAGGCCACGCGATCGGGGTGGAACGGATCGAGCGCTTCGCTCTTCTCGCCCATGCCGAGGAACTTGATCGGCTTGCCAGTGATGGCGCGCACGGACAGCGCGGCACCGCCGCGGGCGTCGCCATCGACCTTGGTCAGCACCACGCCGGTCAGCGGCAGCGCATCATTGAAGGCCTTGGCGGTGTTGGCGGCGTCCTGGCCGGTCATGGCGTCGACCACGAACAGGGTTTCCACCGGTTTGATCGCCGCGTGGACCTGCTTGATCTCGTCCATCATGTCGGCGTCGATGTGCAGACGGCCGGCGGTGTCGACGATCACCACGTCGATGAACTTCAGCTTGGCTTCGCGGATCGCCGCTTCGGCGATGGCGACCGGCTTCTGGCTGGTGTCGGACGGGAAGAAGGTCACGTCCAGGTCGTTGGCCAGGGTTTCCAGCTGCTTGATCGCCGCCGGGCGATAGACGTCGGCGGATACCAGCAGCACGGACTTCTTCTTGCGCTCTTTAAGGAAGCGCGCCAGCTTGCCGGCGGTGGTGGTCTTGCCCGCTCCCTGCAGGCCGGCCATCAGGATGACCGCCGGCGGAGCGGCAGCAAGGTCGAGGTCCTCGTTGGCCGCGCCCATCAGCTCGACCAGCTCGGCCTGGACGATCTTCACGAAGGCCTGACCCGGGGTCAGGCTCTTGGAAACCTCGGTGCCGACCGCGCGATCCTTGATCTTGGCGACGAAGTCCTTGACCACCGGCAGGGCCACGTCGGCTTCCAGCAGGGCCATCCGCACTTCGCGGAGCGTGTCCTTGATGTTGTCCTCGGTCAGCTTGGCCTTGCCGGTGACGTGGCGCAGCGTTTGCGAGAGGCGATCTGTAAGGTTTTCGAACATGCGCGTTCCTAATCAGGCCCGGTCGGACCAGGGTTTGGCTTGTCAGCAAGCCGCCGATTATAACCAAGTGCGGCCAACGCCAACACCGCCGATGATCCCGATGTGACGGACCGCTTCGCAGGCCAGAAGCGAACTGTTCTCAGCCGCTTTCTAGGCGCGGGCGATCTGTGCCAAACTCACGACCTTTCGGGTCCCCTTTCGAAGGACTGTTCCAAGGACTTATGCAACCTCTGCTGCCCAGCCTGATCGCCGCCGTCCTTTATATCGGCACCACCGCCTACCAGGGTGCAAGCCTGGCCCGCCGCAACCCGCCGCAGAAACCGCTGCTCCTCCTGCTGGGCCTGGTCGCCCTGCTCTGCCAGGCGTACAGCCTGAGCCAGGAGCTGCTGACGCCCGCGGGCCTGGCGCTGGACTTCTTCAACGCCGCCAGCCTGATCTCCGCCGCGGTTACCGCACTGACCCTGCTGGCGTGCCTGCGCATCCCGGTGCACAACCTGCTGATCTTCCTTTATCCGCTCGGCGCGCTGACCACCCTGCTGGCCGTGCTGATGCCCCACGGCACCATCGAGCCGATCAACGAGCAGCCCGGCATCCTCGCCCACATCCTGCTGTCGATCCTGGCCTATGGCCTGCTGACCATCGCCGTGGTCCAGGCGCTGCTCCTGCTGGTTCAGGACCATCAGCTCAAGCACAAGCACCCGTCGGGCCTGATCCGCAACTTCCCGCCGCTGCAGACCATGGAAAGCCTGCTCTTCGGCTTCCTCTGGGGCGGCTGGTCGCTGCTCTCGCTGTCGCTGATTTCCGGCTGGCTGTTCGTCGACAACCTGTTCGCCCAGCACCTGGCGCACAAGACCATCCTCTCCTGCTTCGCCTGGGTGGTATTCGGCGTACTGCTGTGGGGCCGCCACCAGCTCGGCTGGCGCGGCCACAAGGCGATCCGCTGGACCCTCGCGGGTTTCTGCCTGCTGATGCTGGCCTACTTCGGCAGCAAGCTGGTCAAGGAATTCATCCTGCACATCTGACGCTAACGGCGGCGCCCGAGCGCCGCTGAAGGACCTGCGCGCATGGAAGAGATCCACCCCGGCTACCTGATCGGCCTGCTGGTCTTCCTGATCTTCTGCTCGGCGTTCTTCTCCAGCGTCGAGACCGGCATGCTCAGCCTCGATCGCTACCGCCTGCGCCACCTGTCCAAGAAGGGCAACCGCGGCGCACGACGCACCAGTTGGCTGCTGCTGCGCACCGACCGGCTGCTGGGCACCATCCTGATCGGCAACAACTTCGTCAACATCATCGCCTCGTCCCTGGCGACCCTGCTGGCCCTGCGCCTGTGGGGCGAGGCCGGCGTGGCCATTGCCACCCTGGCACTGACGCTGATCCTGCTGATCTTCGGCGAGATCACCCCCAAGACCTACGCCGCCCTGCGCCCCGAGCGCGTCGCCTTCCCTGCCAGCCTGCCGCTGATCTGGATGCAGAAGCTGTTCAGCCCGCTGCTCTGGCTGATGACCGGCATCAGCAACCTCCTGCTGCGCCTGGGCGGCCTCGACCCGACCCAGCGCGGCAACAAGCCGCTGAGCAATGACGAGCTGCGCAGCGTGGTCACCGACTCCAGCGAGAAGCTCACCAACAACCGCCAGGACATGCTGCTGAGCATCCTCGATCTGGAAAAGATCACGGTGAACGACCTGATGGTGCCGCGCAACGAAGTCCAGGGCATCGACCTGGACGACGAGCTGGAAACCATCATCGGCCAGCTGCGCAACACCACCCACACCCGCCTGCCTGTGTTCCGCAACGACATCAACCAGGTCGAGGGCGTGGTGCACATGCGCCAGATCGCCCGCCTGCTGACCCACAACCAGTTGACCAAGGAAAGCCTCAAGGCCGCGTGCCTGGAGCCCTACTTCGTGCCCGAGAGCACGCCGCTGTCGACCCAGCTGATCAATTTCCAGAAGCAGAAGCGGCGCATCGGCATCGTCGTCGACGAGTACGGCGAGGTGATCGGCATCATCACCCTGGAAGACATCCTCGAAGAAATCGTCGGCGAGTTCAGCAACCAGAACACCCTGCGCAACCCGGACATCCATCCCCAGGCTGACGGCACCTACGTCATCGACGGCTCGGCCAACCTGCGCGACGTCAACCGCGCCCTGGGCTGGCAACTGCCCAGCGACGGCCCCAAGACCCTCAACGGCCTGGTCACCGAAGCACTGGAGCAGATACCCGACTGCGCGGTGTGCCTGAAGATCGGCCGCTACCGCCTGGAAATCCTCCAGTCCGGCGAAAACCGGGTGAAAAGCGTGCGCGCCTGGTTGCCCGGCGCGCCGCCCAGGGAAGCTCCCTACACCGACGAGCTTGCCTGAGCCGCCCCGCCCGCCCCTATAATCCGGACGGCTTACCCAGCCTCCCGCCTGCGCCCGCCGTTACCCGCGACGCCGCGCCGGCCAGTCAATCGCACGCCCCGCCGAGCCTCGACCCGCGTCGTTGCCTTGCGAAGCAGCCGGCCTCGCCCTGACCCGCCGCGAGCCGCGCCCACCCTGCCCCGATCCCGGGCCGCGCTCGCACTCGCGCCATGGCGATGCCTCCTATGACGCTGGACACGACCAGAGAGTCGTCGCCAGCCGTGACTGCCAGGGATAATCCCCGTATGACCAGCGCCACCCTCGAAGCCGCACAACCGGCCGAACAGACCAATTCCACCACCCGCGTCGCGGTCGCCAGCTTCATCGGCACCGCCATCGAGTTCTACGACTTCTACGTCTACGCCACCGCCGCCGCGCTGGTGATCGGCCCGGTGTTCTTCCCGCAGACCTCCGGCACCGCCCAGGCGCTCAGCGCCTTTATCACTTTCGGTATCGCCTTCCTTGCCCGCCCGCTGGGCTCGGCGCTGTTCGGCCACTTCGGCGATCGCATCGGGCGCAAATCGACCCTGGTGGCCTCGCTGCTGCTGATGGGCATCTCTACCACCCTGATCGGCCTGCTGCCGGGCTACGACAGCATTGGCGCCTGGGCGCCGATCCTGCTCTGCGTGCTGCGCTTCGGCCAGGGCCTCGGGCTGGGTGGCGAATGGGGCGGCGCGGCGCTGCTGGCCACGGAAAACGCGCCCAAGTGCCGCCGCGCCTGGTTCGGCATGTTCCCGCAGATGGGCCCGTCGATCGGCTTTCTCGCCGCCAACGGCCTGTTCCTCTGCCTGGCCATGTTCCTCAGCGAAGAACAGTTCCGTTCCTGGGGCTGGCGCATCCCGTTCGTGCTCAGTGCCGTGCTGGTCTTGGTCGGCCTGTACGTGCGCCTGAAGCTGGTAGAAACGCCAGTGTTCGCCAAGGCCATGGAACGCCACGAGCGCTCCAGCCTGCCGATCGCCGAACTGCTGAGCAAACACTGGCGGCCGACCCTGCTGGGCGCCTTGGCGATGGTGGTGTGTTACGCCCTCTTCTACATCTCCACGGTGTTCTCGCTGAGCTACGGCGTCAGTACCCTGGGCTACAGCCGCGAGGACTTCCTCGGCCTGCTGTGCATTGCCGTGCTCTTCATGGCCGCCGCCACGCCGGTCTCGGCCTGGCTGAGCGACCGCTTCGGGCGCAAGCCGGTGCTGATCGTCGGCACCCTCGCCGCCATCGCCTCGGGCTTCGCCATGGAGCCGCTGCTGAGCCAGGGTTCGTCGGTGGAAGTGGCAGTGTTCCTGTCGCTGGAACTGTTCCTCATGGGCGTGACATTCGCCCCCATGGGCGCACTCCTACCGGAACTCTTCCCGACCCACGTGCGCTACACCGGCGCTTCCGCGGCCTACAACCTGGGTGGCATCCTCGGTGCCTCGGTGGCGCCGTACATCGCGCAGAAACTGGTGGGCATGGGTGGATTGAGCTGGGTGGGCGGTTACGTGTCAGTCGCGGCAGCACTCAGCCTGCTGGCCGTGCTGTGCCTGCGCGAGACCCGCGAGGCTGACCTGAACGATATCCGCTGAGCCGGTAGCCAGCGGATAACCGGAAACGGATTCGGCTGCCAAGGCAGCGGAATCCGTTGTTCCCGGTGATGATGGAACCTGGCGCCAACGCTGGCCCTGCCAGCGGTTCGCGGGCGTGGCCCGCTCCTACAGGGTCAGCGTTGGGCAACCAGCCACTCCGCCAGATGCTCGCCCCAGACCTGGTAGCCCAGCGCCGACGGGTGATAGCCATCGATGGCGAGGAACTGCGGCTGCATCTCCAGGCTCACCCCGCAATAGCCCGCCCCCTGCGCCAGCGCCAGAGCACTGAGCTGGCGATCCAGCAGCATCGCGCGCCACCCCAGCAACTGCCGCAGTAACCAGGGCAGCGCCGTAAAGTGCTGCAATGGCGGCACCGCCGTGCACACCACCCGCGCGCCGCGGCGACGGAAGTGCTCGATCAATTGCCCGAGGGAGGCCAGCCAACGCCGGCGGGAGCTGAAGTGCGTGGTGTCGTTGACGCCAAAGACCAGTGCCACGAGGTCGTAATCCTCTGCGACTACCAGCGGCAGCAGGCGTTCGCAGGCTTCGCCGGCGGTGATGCCGTTCTCCCCCACCGCACGCCAGGCGACGGGCCGCTGGAGACGAGCGGAGAGCGCCAGGGCCAGCCGGCCGGCCAACGCGAAATCCAGGCAGGACGCGCCAACACCGGCGACGGTGGATTCTCCCAGCAGCAACAGACGAAAGGGGTCGCCGGCAAGTTCCGCCCCTGCGATGCCTTCGCAGACGCCGGCGGCGGGTGCCAGGCGCAAGGCCGTGCGCCGCGTGCGCACGGCCATGGGCAGGGCCAGCGGCAGCAGCGGCAACGCCGCTGCCCACCACATCAGCCCCGCCCAGCGGCTCACAGCTCGACTTTGACCGCCTGGGCCGAACGAGTGGCCTTGGCGCGCGCGGCGTCGATCGATTCGTCGCGCGCCAGGGCGACGCCCATGCGGCGCTGGCCGTCCACTTCCGGCTTGCCGAACAGGCGCAGCGCAGTGTCCGGCTCGCTCAGCGCGGCGCCGAGGTTGCCGAAGGACACCTGCTGCGACTTGCCTTCCACCAGGATCACCGCCGAGGCGGAGTCGCCCAGCTGGCGGATCACCGGGATCGGCAGGCCGAGGATGGCGCGGGCGTGCAGGGCGAACTCGGAGAGGTCCTGGGAAATAAGAGTGACCAGGCCGGTGTCGTGCGGGCGCGGCGAGACCTCGCTGAACCACACTTCATCGCCTTTCACGAACAGCTCGACGCCGAACAGGCCACGACCGCCGAGGGCTTCGGTGACCGACCTGGCCACGCGCTCGGACTCGGCGAGCGCCTTCGGGCTCATCGCCTGGGGCTGCCAGGACTCGTGGTAGTCGCCCTTCACCTGGCGGTGGCCGATGGGTGCGCAGAAGGTGGTGCCGCCGATGTGGCGGACGGTCAGCAGGGTGATTTCGTAGTCGAAGTCGATGAAGCCTTCGACGATGACGCGGCCCTTGCCGGCGCGGCCGCCTTCCTGGGCGTAATCCCAGGCGGTCTTCAGGTCGGCGTCGGACTTGAGCACGCTCTGGCCCTTGCCCGAGGAGCTCATGATCGGCTTCACCACGCACGGATAGCCCACGGCGGCGACACCAGCGGCGTAGTCCTCGTAGGTGTCGGCGAAGTGGTAGGGCGAGGTCGGCAGACCCAGCTCTTCGGCGGCCAGGCGGCGGATGCCCTCGCGGTTCATGGTCATCTGAGCGGCACGGGCGGTGGGGATGACGGTGTAGCCTTCGTTCTCCAGCTCGACCAGGGTCGCAGTGGCGATGGCTTCGATCTCCGGCACGATGTAGTGCGGCTTTTCCTGCTCGATCACCGCGCGCAGGGCGACACCGTCGAGCATGCTGATCACGTGGCTGCGGTGCGCGACCTGCATCGCCGGCGCGTTCTCGTAGCGGTCGACGGCGATCACTTCACAGCCCAGGCGCTGCAGCTCGATCGCCACTTCCTTGCCCAGCTCGCCGGAGCCACAGAGCAGTACGCGGGTCGCGCTCGGCGACAGGGGAGTTCCAATACGGGGCATTGCGGGAAACCTCGGGAAGGGAAAGTTCGAAACGGGAAAACGTTCGGGCGTGGCGGTTCTAGACCAGTACGCCCTGCTCGCGGGCGCGCTGGTCGCAACGCTTCAGCACCTCGCGGCGCTCGGCGTTGTCCATCAGGCCCCAGCGGGTGATTTCGGCGGCGCTGCGCTGGCAGCCCAGACAGATGTCGGCGTCGTCCAGCGCGCAGACGTGCACGCAGGGCGAGGCGACGGGGCGTTCTTCAGTCATCTTCCTGCTCGGCCAGGTCGCGGGCGTAGCGCTGCGCGTTGTGGACGTAATGGGCGGCGCTGGCTTCGAGCATCTTCTTTTGCGGCTCGGTCAGCTCGCGCACCACCTTGCCGGGGGAACCCATGACCAGGGAGCCGTCGGGAATTTCCTTGCCCTCGGGGATCAGCGCGTTGGCGCCGATGATGCAGTACTTGCCGATCTTCGCGCCGTTGAGGATCACCGCGTTGATGCCGATGAGGCTGTAATCGCCCACGGTGCAGCCGTGCAGCATGGCGTTGTGGCCGATGGTCACGCCTTTGCCCAGGGTCAGCGGGAAGCCCATGTCAGTGTGCATGACGGTGCCGTCCTGCACGTTGCTGTGCTCGCCGATGTGGATCAGCTCGTTGTCGCCGCGCAGCACGGCGTTGAACCACACGCTGGCGCCGGCATCGAGACGCACCTTGCCGACCACCATGGCGTTGGGGGCGATCCAGCTTTCCGGATGGGTTTCGACTCGGGACGAGCCCAGGCGGTACTTCATGGGTTTCTCCTCAGGCGGGGGCCGCTCTTGATTATCGGTTCTCAGCTCAGCTTGATGAACTTCGACGGCGGCTGGTGCAGGTCGATGCGAGCGTCGTACAGCAGGTTCAGCAGCTCGACCAGCATGATCGCGGACAGGCCCCAGATCTTGTACCCCTCGAACAGATAGCTCGGGACGTACCAGCTGCGGCCGAAATAATCGATGCGGTGGGTGGTTTCCCGCGGGTCGCCGCGGAAGAACTCCAGCGGCACCTTGAACACGGCGTCGATCTCGCCGTCGTTGGGGCGGTACTCCACGAAATCGGGGACGAAGCCGACGAATGGCTTGACCAGGATACCGTGCCGCGACACCAGGGTGCTCAACGGCCCGACGACCTCCACCAGTCCCGGTGGCAGGGCGATTTCCTCGTGGGCCTCGCGCAGGGCGGTGTGGATCAGGTCCACGTCCTCCGGGTCGCGACGTCCACCGGGGAAGGCGACTTCGCCGCTATGGGTCGAAAGCCCGGTCGCGCGCAGGGTGAGCACGAGCTCTTCCTGGGGAGTGATGGGGAGCAGGACCGCCGCTTCCGGGAAGCTGTGGTCCGTTTCAAGGTCGCTTGGCGTGTGCGTCTGTATGCGTTGGCGCAGCTGGTCCAGCATGCCGAACATCCTGCGGGGGCCGATTCTTCTAATTGAAGGATCATGGCACGAAAGACGCCCCTGCCCAACCCCCGCCCCTTGCTGGGCGCACCGCGCAGCGCGCAAGATTGTTCCATTCAATAACAAGGAAGCGGCATGAAATTCTGCAGCCAGTGCGGCGCCAGCGTGAGCCTGCGCATCCCCAGCGGCGACAACCGCCCGCGCTTCGTCTGCGACCAGTGCCAGACCGTGCATTACCAGAACCCGCGCATCGTCGCCGGCTGCCTGCCGGTCTGGGAAGGCAGGATCCTCCTCTGCCGCCGCGCCATTCAGCCGCGCCAGGGCTTCTGGACGCTGCCGGCGGGCTTCATGGAGAACGGCGAGACCCTGGAACAGGCCGCCGCCCGCGAGACCCTCGAAGAGGCCAATGCCCGCGTCCACGGCCTGCAGCTTTATACGGTCTTTGATCTGCCGCATATCAGCCAGGTTTATATCTTCTTCCGCGCGGAGCTGGCCGACCTGGACTTCTCCGCGGGCGAGGAAAGCCTGGAGGTACAACTCTTCGAAGAATCCGACATTCCGTGGGACGAGCTGGCTTTCCCCACCGTGGGCCGTACCTTAGAATATTTCCTGACGGATCGGATCGTTCAGAACTTCCCGATACGCAATGAAGGGATTCTCCCAATGCTTGCACAGAAAAAGAACTAATAAGCTCATATACCGCCTCTAAGGCTTTAGGAACTACCGGGGAACACCACTCGATGCGCTGGTTGATTGCCGTACTTTGTCTGACCTTCGCAGCGTTCTCGCATGCCAACGCGATGCCCACGCTCGACGGTCGTATCGACAAGATTCTCGTGCTCAAGTCCGAGCGCAAACTGAACCTCATCAGCAACGGCAAGGTTCTCAAGAGCTATCGCGTGTCCCTGGGCAAGCGCCCGCAGGGCCCGAAGCTGGCCGAGGGCGACAACCGCACGCCGGAAGGCTTCTACTGGGTCGACTGGCGCAAGACCAGCGACAAGTACAACCTCTCCATGCACATCTCCTACCCCAATGCCCGCGACGTGGCCAAGGCGCGGGAAAAGAGCCTGTCGCCCGGCGGCATGATCATGATCCATGGCACGCCGATGGATGACGACTACCCGGAGTGGTACTTCTCGACCCTGGACTGGACCAATGGCTGCATCGCCATGACCAACGCCGACATGCGCGAGGTCTGGAGCCTGGTCAAGGACGGCACGCTGATCGAGATCCGCCCCTGACGCGACCACACTGATACCAGTGCTCGTCTGAAACGCCGCCACGGCCCTGCCCTGGCGGCGTTTTTCGTTGTGCGGCCGGCACTGCTTCCGACCTGCGCAAGCCTTTCTCCATCCACTCTGCAGACTTTTCGCCGATTGCGACGGGGGCTACAGTTCGTCGGCTGACGCCTGGTGATCGGCGAGGTGGCGTTGACGTGGTATCTAAGTGGTATTAGCGTAAATTCCACTACCTCGCCAACGAGCCGATCATGACCCGCCAGCCCACCCAGATCAGCGCCGAGCAACGCCTGCAGGCACTGCGGCCGGACGAGACCCTGTCCACCCCGCTCTACCTGCAGCTGGCCCGCAGCCTGGAGACCGCCATCCACGCCGGCCACTGGCGCGCCGAGGAGGCCCTGCCTTCCGAGCGCCACCTCAGCGAATACCTGGGTCTGTCACGGGTCACCGCGCGCAAGGCGCTGGAGGTCCTGCTGGAGCAGGGGCTGGTGCACCGCATCCAGGGCTCCGGCACCTTCATCACGCCGCGCCTTGAGCAGCCGCTGTCGCGCCTCTCCAGCTTCAGCGAAATGCTCCGCCTCAAGGGCTTCACCCCCAGTTCCACCTGGCTGGAACGCGAGATCAGCCTGCCGACACACGAAGAAGTGCTCCGCCTGGGCCTGTCGCCGACCGAGAAGGTCGTGCGCATGAAGCGCCTGCGCAAGGCCGACGGCGTGGTCATGGCCATCGAACAGAGCAGCCTGCCGGCGCGCCTGCTCGGCGACCCGGCGACGGTCGGCGACTCCCTCTATGCCCACCTGGACGCCATCGGCCGCCCGGTGGTCCGCGCCCTGCAACACGTGCAGGCGGTCAACGCATCCGCCGAGGAAGCCGCGCTGGTGGGCATCCGGCCCGGTACCGCGATGCTGCTGATGACCCGTATCGGCTACCTCGAAGACAACACCGCCATCGAGCTGACCGACACCTACTGCCGCAACGACTACTACGACTTCGTCGCCGAACTGCGGCGCTGACCCGGGAAGACTCCGATGCTCGAAGGCAACATCCTCACCCCCCAGGGCTGGATCGTGGGCCACCTGCACCTGCAGGAAGGCCGCATCCAGCGTATCGAAGGCTCGCTCGGCGATCCCTCGCACAACGACCTGCCCTACCTGCTGCCCGGCTTCATCGACCTGCATGTCCACGGCGGCGGCGGCCACGACATCATGGAAGGCGCCAGCGCCTTTGCCGCCATTGCCCGCACGCACCTGCGCTTCGGTACCACTTCGCTGCTCGCCACCACCATGACGGCGCCGCGGGACGAGATCGCCGGCGTGCTCGGCGCGCTGGGCGACTACTGCCAGGCTCCGCGCGGCAAAGCCGCACGCGTGCTGGGCGTGCACCTGGAAGGCCCGTTCATCAACTCCGGCAAGCTCGGTGCGCAGCCCAACTTCGCCCATGCCGCCGTGCTCGACGAAGTGGATGAGTTCCTGCGCCTGGCGCCTATCCGGGTCATCACCATCGCCCCGGAAATCGCCGGCCACCTGCCGCTGATCAGCGCACTGGTCGAGCGCGGCGTGCGCCTGCAGATCGGCCACACGCTGGGCAGCTACGAGGATGGCGTGGCCGCCATGGAGGCTGGCGCCACCAGCTTCACTCACCTGTACAACGCCATGACCGGCCTGCACCACCGCGAACCCGGCATGGTTGGCGCCGCATTGGCCCACGCGCGGTTCGCCGAGCTGATTCCCGACCTGCTGCACGTGCACCCCGGCGCGATCAAGGTCGCCCTGCGCTCGATCCCGTGCCTGTACTGCGTGACCGACTCCACCGCCGCCGCCGGCATGCCCGACGGCGAATACAAGCTGGGCAGCCACACCGTCACCAAGTGCCTGGGCGGCGTACGCCTGCCCGACGGCACCCTGGCCGGCAGCACGCTGACCATGGATCAGGCGCTGCGCAACCTGGTGAAGATCGGCCTGCCCATCGCCGAGGCCTCCCAGCGTCTCTCGCAGTTCCCCGCCGATTACCTGGGGCTGACCGAGCGTGGTCGCCTCACCCCCGGAGCCTGGGCCGACATCGTGCGCCTGGACCGTTCCCTGACCCTTGAGACCGTCTGGGTCGAAGGAGACCAGTTTGACCTCGCTGATGCTTGAAGAAGCACTGTCCGCCGCCGACGTGGTTGCGCGCCAGCTCACCGTACTGGACCGCAGCCTGCCGGAGCTCGGCGAGCGCCTGCGCGCTGTCGCACCGAAGCTGGCGATGACGGTCGCCCGTGGCAGCTCCGACCATGCCGCCAGCTACTTCGCCTACCTGACCATGCAGCATGCCGGCCTGCCGGTGGCCTCGCTGCCGATGTCGGTGGTGACTTTGCGTCAGGCGCCGCTGCAGGTGGACGGCCAGGTCGCCTTCGCCTTCTCCCAGTCCGGCCAGAGCCCCGACCTGGTCGACACCCTGAGCCGCCTGCGCGAGCGCGGCGCCCTCAGCGTTGCCCTGGTGAACGCCGAGAACTCCCCGCTGCAAGCTGCCGCCGAGTTCACCGTGCCGCTGTGTGCCGGCCCCGAACGCAGTGTCGCCGCCACCAAGAGCTTCATCGCCACCCTCAGCGCGTCCACCCGTCTGCTGGCCCATTGGCAGCGCGACCAGGCGCTGCTCGAAGCGGGAGCCGGGCTTGCCGCCGACCTCCAGCGCGCCGCGGCGCTCGACTGGACGCCAGCCGTCGAAGCCCTGCGCGACGGCGAGCGGCTGATGGTGATCGGTCGCGGTACCGGCTTCGCCGTGGCCCAGGAGGCCGCGCTGAAATTCAAGGAAACCTCGGCGATCCAGGCCGAGGCGTTCAGCAGCGCCGAAGTCCGCCACGGCCCGATGGCCCTGGTGGACGAGCACTACCCGCTGCTCATCCTCGCCCCGCGCGGTCCCGAGCAGGCCGGCCTGCTGGCCCTCGCCGAGGACATGCGCCAGCGTGGCGCGCGCGTCCTGCTGGCCGCCCCGGACGATGTCGCCGGGCGTGACCTGCCGCTCGCCACCGCCGCCCACCCGGCGCTGGACCCGATCCTGGCGATCCAGAGCTTCTACGTCATGGCCGCCAGCTTGTCCGAAGCACGCGGCATGAACCCGGACCAGCCGCGGCACCTGAGCAAGGTCACCCGCACCCACTGAGCGCAGCCACCATGAACAACAACAATCTGGCCCTCAAAGCCCCCCTGAGCGGGCCCGTGATGCCGCTCAGCCGGGTCCCCGATCCGGTGTTTTCCAGCGGTGCCATGGGTGATGGGATCGCCATCGACCCGCTGAACGACTGCCTGCACGCGCCCTGCGCCGGTGTGGTCATGCACCTCGCCCGTACCCGCCATGCCGTGACCCTGAAGGCCGACAACGGTGCCGAGCTGCTGTTGCACCTGGGCCTGGACACCGTCCAGCTGCAGGGCGAGGGTTTCGAAGCGCTGGTGCGGGAAGGTGAGCGGGTCAGCGAAGGTCAACCGCTGCTGCGCTTCGACCTGGACAAGGTAGCGCGCGGCAGCAGGAGCCTGATTACCGTACTGATCGTCACCAATGGCGAAGGCTACGAGCTGCGCCCGCTGACCACCACTTCGGTGGACGTCGGCGCGCCGCTGCTGCAACTCAGCCGGACCGCTACGGCACCCGTGGCCAACGAACAACACGCTGGCGGCAGTGAAACCCGTGGCCGCGTCCGCGTGGCGCTGCGCGGCGGTCTCCACGCCCGCCCCGCCGCCCTGCTGCGCAAGACCGCCCAGGAGTTCTCCTGCCGCGCCGAACTGCATGTCGGCGGGCGCAGCGCCAGCATCGACAGCCTGGTCGGGGTCATGGGCCTGGGCGTCGCCGAGCAGGACGAAGTGGAAGTGATCTGCCGCGGCCAGGACAGCGAAGCGGCGCTCCACGCCCTGCTGAAAACCCTGGGCACCGCCGATGGCGAACCCCATCCCCTTCCCACCGCCGCCATCCCGGTATCTGCACCGCGGGGCGCGGACGAACCCGGCGTGCTGGGCGGCGTCTGCGCTGCCCCTGGCTTGGCCAGCGGCCCCCTGGTGCGCCTGGGCACCATCCAGCTCCCGCAGGACACCGGAGATTCCCGACCGGACGAACAGCACCGCGCACTGGATCAGGCACTGGAGCATGTTCGCGATGACGTCCGCACCACGCTGCAACAGGCCGGGAAACAAGGTCACGCAGACGAGGAAGCGATCTTCTCCGCCCACCTCGCCCTGCTCGAAGACCCCGGCCTGCTGGATGCCGCCGACCTGCTGATCGACCAGCGCATCAGCGCCGCCCACGCCTGGAGCCGCGCCGTGCAGACGCAATGCGGCATTCTGCTGGCGCTGGGCAACCCGCTGCTGGCCGAGCGCGCCAACGACCTGCGTGACCTGGAGAAGCGCGTGCTGCTCGTCCTCCTCGGCAAAGAGGGCGAACAGCCGGTCCCGGCCGGCAGCCTGGTAGCCGCCCATGAAATCACCCCGTCCGACCTCGGCCCGCTGGTGCGTGCCGGCGCTGCCGGCCTGTGCATGGCCGAAGGCGGCGCCACCTCCCATGTCGCCATCCTTGCCCGCGCCAAGGGTCTGCCCTGCGTAGTCGCCCTAGGCCCGCAACTGCTGGAACTGGAAGAAGGCCGAACGCTGGTGCTGGATGCCGATCATGGCCGACTGGAATACAGCCCCAGCGCCGAACGGATCGCCCAGGTCGCCGCCCAGCGTGAACAACGCGAGCAGACCCGCGAACGCCAGCGCGTGCAGGCCCAGCAACCGGCCGTGACCCGCGACGGCAAGTCCATCGAGGTCGGCGCCAACGTCGCCAACCCGGAAGAAGCGGCCGAAGCCTTCGTCGCCGGAGCAGACGGCGTCGGCCTGCTGCGTACCGAGTTCCTCTTTCTCGACCGTCAGCAGGCGCCGAACGAGCAGGAACAGCAGCGCGCCTACCAGGACGTGCTGGACGCCATGGGCGAGCGGCGGGTGATCATCCGCACCATCGACGTCGGCGGCGACAAGCACCTCGCCTACCTGCCGCTGCCCGCCGAGGAAAATCCGGCCCTGGGCCTGCGCGGTATCCGCCTCGGCCAGGCACTGCCGCAACTGCTCGACCAGCAGTTGCGCGCACTGTTGCAGGTCTCACCGCTGCACCGCTGCCGCGTGCTGCTGCCCATGGTCAGCGAAGTGGAGGAGCTGATCGCCATCCGCCAGCGCCTGGACCAGTTGGCGCAGGAACTGGGCATCGAGCAACGCCCCGAACTGGGCGTGATGATCGAGGTACCCTCCGCCGCCCTTTTGGCCGACCAACTGGCCGAACACGCCGATTTCCTCTCCATCGGCACCAACGACCTTTCGCAGTACACCCTGGCCATGGACCGCTGCCATGCCGGGCTCGCCGCGCGCATCGATGCACTGCATCCGGCCCTGCTGCGGCTGATCGCCCAGACCTGCGCCGGCGCCGCCCGCCATGGCCGCTGGGTCGGCGTCTGCGGCGCGCTCGCCAGCGAAGTGCTGGCCACGCCGGTGTTGATCGGCCTGGGCGTGCAGGAGCTCTCGGTGAGCCCCGGCCTGGTCGGCGAGATCAAGGCGCGGGTCCGCGAACTCGACGCCGAGGACTGCCGCCAGCGCAGCCAGGAACTGCTGGCCCTGGGCAGCGCCCGCGCCGTGCGGGAAGCCTGCACACGCCTGTGGCCGCAGCCCTGACGCCCAGAACAAGAATCGGAGTCCCACCATGACCACTGAGCTGATCCAGACCGCACAAGGCCCGCGCCAGCTGCTCGCGCAGTTGTACGGCGGCTTCATCGAAACCCTGCAGCGCCTGGGCCGCGCCCTGATGCTGCCGATCGCCATCCTGCCGATCGCCGGCCTGCTGCTGCGCCTGGGCGACACGGACCTGCTGAACATCCTGCTGATCCACGATGCCGGCAATGCGATCTTCGCCAACCTGGCGCTGATCTTCGCGATCGGCATCTCCGTCGGCTTCGCCCGCGACAACAACGGCACCGCCGGCCTGGCGGGCGCCGTGGGCTACCTGGTGATGATGTCGACGCTCAACGCCATCGATCCCGGCATCAACATGGGCGTGCTCTCGGGGATCATCAGCGGCCTGGTGGCCGGCGCGCTGTACAACCGCTTCAAGGACATCGCCCTGCCGCAGTACCTGGCGTTCTTCGGCGGCCGGCGCTTCGTGCCCATCGTCACCGGCCTCGCCGCACTGGGCCTGGGCGTGCTGTTCGGGCTGATCTGGCCGCCCATCCAGCAGGTCATCGACGACCTCGGCAACCTGCTGGTGGGCAGCGGCAGCCTCGGCGCCTTCGCCTTCGGCGTGCTCAACCGCCTGCTGATCGTCACCGGCCTGCACCACATCCTCAACAACCTGATGTGGTTCGTCTTCGGCGCCTTCACCGACCCTGATACCGGCCGGCAGATCACCGGCGACCTCGCCCGCTACTTCGCCGGCGATCCGAAGGGCGGCCAGTTCATGGCCGGCATGTTCCCGGTGATGATGTTCGGCCTGCCGGCGGCGTGCCTGGCGATGTACCGCAACGCCCGCCCGGAGCGACGCAAGCTGGTCGGCGGCCTGCTGCTGTCGATGGCGCTGACCGCCTTCCTCACCGGCGTGACCGAGCCCATCGAGTTCGCCTTCATGTTCCTGGCTCCGCTGCTGTACCTGTTGCACGCGCTGCTGACCGGGCTGTCGATGGCCATCACCGACCTGCTGAACATCCGCCTGGGCTTCACCTTCTCCGGCGGCGCCATCGACCTGGCGCTGGGCTGGGGCAAGTCCACCAACGGCTGGATGCTCTGGCCGCTGGGCCTGTGCTACGCCGCCGCCTACTACTTCGTGTTCGACTTCTGCATCCGGCGCTTCCAGCTGAAGACGCCCGGCCGCGAGGAGATCGACGAGAACACCGACGGCGAGACGGTTTCCAGCCCCTCCGAACAGCGCGCCCCTGCCTTCATCAAAGCGCTGGGCGGTGCCGCCAACCTGGAAGTGGTGGATGCCTGCACCACCCGCCTGCGCCTGAAGCTGACGGACCGCAACAAGGCCTCGGACGCACAGCTCAAGGCGTTGGGCGCCATGGCCGTGGTGCGCCCCGGCAAAGCCGGCAGCCTGCAGGTGGTGGTGGGCCCGGAAGCCGACAGCATCGCCGACGAGATCCGTCGCGCACTGCCGGCAGGCGTCCTGCAGGAGAGTGCAGCCCCATCCATCAGCGAGGATTCGGCCCCGCCGCCGGCGGAGCTCGTCTCGTCCCGGGAAGCTGGCGAATGGCTGCAGGCGCTGGGCGGCCAGGACAACCTGCGCAGTGTGGAGACCGTCGCGCTGACACGCTTGCGGGTGGCGGTGAAGAACGCCGAGCAGTTGCAGCGAGGTCGTCTCGCCGAACTGGGTTGCCAGGGCGTCAGCCAGGTCGCCGAAGGCGTCTATCACCTGTTGGTCGGGGTTCGTGCGGGGGCGCTGGGGCAGTCTTTCGACCGCCTGCGCGGCTGATGGCTGAGCATGAAAAAAGGCGCCTGCGGGCGCCTTTTTTGGGTCAGAAGACCATGTCCGATAGCCGCCAGACCTCGAAGGCCGGCGTCTCGTACGGGTGGGCCTGCTTGAGGGCCTTTACCGAGTCATGGATCAACTCGTCGGCCACCACCATCTCCACCTTCCATTCGGCGACCTGCTCGACGCTGCCGGCCTGGCCGATGTAGGGGTTGCTGCCCTGCAAGGGGCGAAACTGTCCCTGTCCGAGCGCCTGCCAGCAACAGCTGTCATAGGCACCGATGCGTCCTGCACCGGCGGCGAACACCGCTTTCTTGACCGGTTCCAGATGGCTTTCCGGAACGTAGAAACACAGTTTGTACATCGGAGGCTCCGATCGAAACAGGGACACAGCCGTGACAAAGAGCGCCACGGGTGACAAATCCTGCCACAAATAGTGGCACTTTGCCTCTTATGACTTGCAGGTCATCGTGGTAGTTCGACCGTCCGGTTCCGGGCTTGTTCGCCAGGGAACGACTTTGTACGAAATCTGTGACGGACTTCGAGCTCACCGACCGGTGAAGCGCCGCCAGCGCTCTTTCAGACCTGGCGCCGCCGGGGCGTGGGAGCCGTCGCAGAACGGCAACTTCGCCGACAGTCCGCAACAGCACAGCAGCAGATGCCGCTCGCGCCCGACCGTCAGTTCCAGCGAGTCGGTACAACTCGCCGCGGCATCCGGCAGGCTGGCGCACTGCCCGCAGCGGCACAGGTGCAGGATCTGTCCCGGCGTGACTGCGCGAACCTCAGGAAGCCTCTCGTCGTCAGTCAACGCGCCCCTCCTCGATGGCCGGACAAAGAAAAAGGGGAAAGCCGAAGCTTTCCCCTTTCCCGTGTCGCATCAGACCGGACTCAGCCGACCCAGACGCGGGCGTTGCGGAACATGCGCATCCAGCCGCCGTCCTCTTCCCACTCGTCCGGACGCCAGGAGTTCTGCACCGCGCGGAACACACGCTCAGGGTGCGGCATCATGATGGTGACACGGCCGTCACGGCTGGTCAGGCCGGTGATGCCACGCGGCGAGCCGTTCGGGTTGGCCGGATAGCTCTCGGTGACCTTGCCCAGGTTGTCGACGAAACGCAGGGCCACGGTGCCGGACAGATCGGACTCCAGCAGCGCCTCCTCGCTCTCGAACTCCGCATGGCCTTCGCCGTGGGCGATGGCGATCGGCATGCGCGAACCGGCCATGCCCTGCAGGAAGATCGACTGCGATTCCTGTACCTGGACCATCGCCACGCGCGCTTCGAACTGCTCGGAACGGTTGCGCACGAAGTGCGGCCAGAACTCGGTGCCGGGGATCAGCTCGTGCAGGTTGGACATCATCTGGCAACCGTTGCACACGCCGAGGGCGAAGCTGTCCTTGCGCTCGAAGAAGGCCTGGAAGCCATCGCGGGCACGGGCGTTGAACAGGATCGACTTGGCCCAGCCTTCGCCGGCGCCCAGTACGTCGCCGTAGGAGAAGCCGCCGCAGGCCACCAGGCCCTTGAACTGCTCCAGGCTGACGCGACCGGAGAGGATGTCGCTCATGTGCACGTCGACGGCGGCAAAGCCGGCGCGGTCGAAGGCCGCGGCCATTTCCACCTGACCGTTGACGCCCTGCTCGCGCAGGATGGCGATCTGCGGACGCACGCCTTTCTTGATGTAGGGCGCAGCGATGTTGTCGTTGACGTCGAAGCTCAGTTTCACCGACAGGCCGGGATTGTCTTCTTCCAGCAGGCCGTCGAATTCCTGGTCGGCGCAGTCGGCGTTGTCACGCATGCGCTGGATGCGGTAGCTGGTTTCGCTCCAGATGCGCTGCAGGTTGCGGCGCTGGGCATTGAAGACGCGCTCGCCATTGAAGGACAGCTCGATGTCGGCGCCACTGGCCGGCTGGCCGATGACCGCGACGCAGTCTTCCAGGCCGGCGGCGCTGAACTGGGCCAGCACTTCCGGGGTGGCGGCGGAGCGCACCTGAATCACCGCGCCCAGCTCTTCGTTGAACAGGGCGGCAGTCAGCTCGTCACGGCTGTCGGCCAGCGCGTCGAGGTTCAGGTCCAGGCCGCAGTGACCGGCGAAGGCCATTTCGACCACGGTGGCCATCAGGCCGCCATCGGAACGGTCGTGGTAGGCCAGCAGGTGGCCGTCGGCGTTCAGGCCCTGGATCACGGCGAAGAAGGCTTTCAGGTCTTCGGCGTCGTCGACGTCCGGAGCGGCGCGGCCGATCTGGCCGTTGACCTGGGCGAGGATAGAGCCACCCATGCGGTTCTTGCCGCGGCCGAGGTCGATGACGATCAGGTCGCTCTCGCCCTTGTCCAGACGCAGCTGCGGGGTCAGGGTCTTGCGCACGTCATTGACCGGGGCGAAGCCGGAGATGATCAGCGACATCGGCGAGGTGACGCTCTTCTCGGCGTCGCCATCCTGCCAGCGGGTCTTCATGGACATGGAGTCCTTGCCCACCGGGATGGTGATGCCCAGCGCCGGGCACAGCTCCATGCCGACCGCCTTGACGGTGTCGTACAGGCGCGCGTCCTCGCCCGGGTGGCCGGCAGCGGCCATCCAGTTGGCGGAGAGCTTGATCTCGGAAATCTTGTCGATGCTCGCGGCGGCCAGGTTGGTGATGGTCTCGCCGATCGCCATGCGGCCGGAGGCCGGGGCGTCGATCACGGCCAGCGGGGTACGCTCGCCCATGGCCATGGCTTCGCCGGTGTAGACGTCGAAGCTGGTGGCGGTGACGGCGCAATCGGCCACCGGGACCTGCCACGGGCCGACCAGTTGGTCGCGGGCAACCAGGCCGGTGATGGTGCGGTCGCCGATGGTGATCAGGAAGTTCTTGCTGGCCACGGCCGGGTGACGCAGCACGCGCTCGGTGGACTCGGTGAAGTCCAGGCCGGCGGCGGCGAAGTCATCGCCCAGCTCGGCTTCGCGGGTGACCGAACGGTGCATGCGCGGCGGCTTGCCGAGCAGCACTTCGAGCGGCATGTCCACCGGCTTGTTGCCGAAGTGGCTGTCAGCGACGGTCAGCTGCAGCTCTTCGGTGGCTTCGCCGACCACGGCGAACGGGCAGCGCTCGCGCTCGCAGATGGCCTTGAAGGTCTCGAAGTCGGCGGCATCCACCGACATCACGTAGCGTTCCTGCGACTCGTTGCACCAGATTTCCAGCGGGCTCATGCCCGGCTCGTCATTGGGCACGTTGCGCAGTTCGAAGCGGCCGCCACGGCCGCCGTCGTTGATCAGTTCCGGCAGGGCGTTGGAGATGCCGCCCGCGCCCACGTCGTGGATGAACTTGATCGGGTTGTTCTCGCCCATCTGCCAGCAGCGGTCGATGACCTCCTGGCAACGGCGCTCCATTTCCGGGTTCTCGCGCTGCACCGAAGCGAAGTCCAGGTCAGCGGCGGAAGCGCCGGTGGCCATGGAGGAAGCGGCGCCGCCGCCCAGGCCGATCAGCATGGCCGGGCCGCCGAGCACGATCAGCTTGGCGCCGACCGAGATCTCGCCCTTCTGCACGTGGTCTTCGCGGATGTTGCCCAGGCCGCCGGCGATCATGATCGGCTTGTGGTAACCGCGGACTTCCTCACCACGCGGGGTGGCGATGGCCTGCTCGAAGGTACGGAAGTAGCCGGCCAGGTTCGGGCGGCCGAATTCGTTGTTGAACGCGGCGCCGCCCAGCGGGCCTTCGATCATGATGTCCAGCGGGGTGACGATGCGCTCGGGCTTGCCGTAGGGCACTTCCCAGGGCTGCTCGAAACCGGGGATGTTCAGGTTGGAGACGGTGAAGCCGACCAGGCCGGCCTTGGGCTTGGCGCCACGACCGGTTGCGCCTTCGTCGCGGATCTCGCCGCCGGAGCCGGTGGAGGCGCCGGGGAAGGGAGCGATGGCGGTCGGGTGGTTGTGGGTCTCCACCTTCATCAGGATGTGCACCGGCTCTTCGCTGGCGCCGTACTGGCGGGTCTCGGCGTTCGGGTAGAAGCGGCCGGCGACATAGCCCTTCATGACCGCGGCGTTGTCCTTGTAAGCGGACAGCACGCCTTCGCGGTGCATTTCATAGGTGTTCTTGATCATGCCGAACAGGCTCTTGTCCTGAGACTGGCCGTCGATGTCCCAACTGGCGTTGAAGATCTTGTGGCGGCAATGTTCAGAGTTGGCCTGGGCGAACATCATCAGCTCGACGTCGTGCGGGTTGCGGCCCATCTCGACGAAGCTCTTCACCAGGTAGTCGATCTCGTCGTCGGCCAGGGCCAGGCCCAGCTCGAGGTTGGCCTTCTCCAGCGCGGCGCGACCGCCGGCGAGGATGTCGATCACGGTCAGCGGCTTGGGCTGGGCGTGGCTGAACAGGGCCGAAGCCTCTTCCAGTTGGTTCAGCACCAGCTGGGTCATGCGGTCGTGCAGGCGGGCGGCGACGGCTTGCGCGTCGGCCTCGCTCAGCTCGCCGGTGACGTAGTAGGCGATGCCGCGCTCAAGGCGCTCGATCTTCGCCAGGCCGCAGTTGCGGGCGATGTCAGAGGCCTTGCTCGACCAGGGCGAGATGGTGCCGAAGCGCGGGAGAACCAGGAACAGGCGGCCGGCGGGCTCCTGCACGGGAACGCTCGGACCGTATTTCAGCAGGCGCGCCAGGACTTGTTCTTCCTCGGCGTTGAGGGCTCCGGTGACCTCGGCGAAGTGCGCAAACTCGGCATACAGCCCGGTGACGGCGGGCACATGCTGGGTCAGCAGGTCGAGCAGTTTGCCGTGGCGGAAAGCGGAAAGGGCGGGAGCACCGCGCAGGATCAGCATTGTCGGAACAGCCTCTGGAGACGGGGAAGTGTGTGGGGCCGGACGGGCCGGCCCACAGAGGCCGTGCATTCTACCGTAAAGCGCAGCCCGGCGGCAGCTTTCAAGTACCTTCCTTGCCGCTGCTCCGGCGGAAATCGCCATTCATCTTCGAAGGCCTTCGAGCGGCCTAGGAAAAATCCCGGCCCTGCGGCCTTCAGCTTGAAAAATGCCGACGAACGGTGCCCCAGCTAGCAGAGAAGCTTCGAGCTGTCGAGATATGGCGCACAACGGCCTTTGCGTATACTGCCCTGATGCTTGCCCTGACTGTGTCCCGTGTGCGCTGCACCGCCTGGATCTTGGCGACCTGTATCTTTCTGCTGCTTTCCGGCTGTAGCGAGGCGAAAGCCCCGACGGCCCTTGAGCGCGTGCAGAAGGACGGCGTGCTGCGCGTGATCACCCGCAACAGTCCGGCCACCTACTTCCAGGACCGCAACGGCGATACCGGCTTCGAGTACGAGCTGGCCAAGCGCTTCGCCGACAGCCTGGGCGTGCAGCTGCAGATCGAAACCGCCGACAACATCGACGACCTCTATGACCGCATCGGCCGCGACGGCGGACCGAACCTGGCGGCCGCCGGCCTGACGCCGGGCGGCGAGCGCGATACCCAGGTGCGCTACTCGCACTCCTACCTCGACGTCACCCCACAGGTCGTCTACCGCAACGGCGCGCAGCGTCCTACCCGCCCCGACGACCTGGTAGGCAAGCGCATCGTCGTGTTGAAAGGCAGCAGCCATGCCTCGCAGCTGGCCGAACTGAAGAAGCAGTACCCCAAGCTGGAATACCGCGAATCCGACGCCGACGAGATGGTCGACCTGCTGCGCATGGTTGACGTCGGCGAGATCGACCTGACGCTGGTGGATTCCAACGAACTGGCGATGAACCAGGTGTACTTCCCCAATGTGCGCGTCGCCTTCGACCTCGGCGATGCCAAGGGCCTGGCCTGGGCGCTGCCGGCCGGCGATGACAACAGCCTGATCGAGAAGGTCAACGCCTTCCTCGACAAGGCCAAGCAGGACGGCCTGCTGCAACGCCTGAAGGACCGTTACTACGGCCACGTGGACGTCCTGGGCTATGTCGGTGCCTACACCTTCGCCCAGCACCTGCAGCAGCGCCTGCCCAAGTACGAACCGCACTTCCGCCAGAGCGGCACCAAGCTCGAGGCCGACTGGCGCCTGCTGGCCGCCATCGGCTACCAGGAATCCATGTGGCAGCCCGACGCGACCTCCAAGACCGGCGTGCGCGGCCTGATGATGCTGACCAACCGCACCGCCCAGGCCATGGGTGTGGCCAACCGCCTGGACCCGAAGCAGAGCATCCAGGGCGGCAGCAAGTACTACGTGCAGATCAAGGACGAACTGCCCGACAGCATCAAGGACCCGGACCGCATGTGGTTCGCCCTGGCTGCCTACAACATCGGCGGCGCCCACCTGGACGACGCTCGCAAGATGGCCGAGCAGGAAGGCCTGAACCCGAACAAGTGGCTCGACGTAAAGAAGATGCTGCCGCGCCTGGCGCAGAAGCAGTACTACCGCAAGACGCGCTACGGCTACGCGCGCGGCGGGGAGACCGTGCACTTCGTGCAGAACGTGCGCCGCTACTACGACATTCTCACCTGGGTGACCCAGCCACAGATGGAAGGCGGCCAGCTCGCCGAAAGCGGCCTGCACCTGCCGGGCGTGAACAAGACCAAGCCCAACGACGATGACGATGGGCGGGATCAGAAGCTCTGAGCCCAGCGCGGATTGAAATCGGTATTTCCATTGTAGAAGCGGGCCTTGCCCGCGATCGCGAGCATGGCTCGCTCCTACAGGTCAGCTCCGGCGCTTGGCCATTCGTACCGCGACACGGAGATGTTCGCGAGCAAGCTCGCCCCTACGACCTTCAGCTTTTGCTACGCCGCGCCTTGAAGAACGCCGAGAGCATCGCGCTGCACTCCTCCCCCAGCACTCCGCCTTCCACCAGCACCCGGTGGTTCAGGAAGTCCTGCTCGAAGAAGTTACCCCGACTGACCACCACGCCGGACTTCGGCTCGGTGGCACCGAACACCACGCGCTGAATGCGCGAGTGCACCAGCAGGCCGGCGCACATGCTGCAGGGTTCGAGGGTCACGTAGAGCGTACTGCCGGGCAGGCGGTAGTTCTGCGCGGCAGCGGCAGCTTCGCGGATGGCGACCATCTCGGCATGGGCACTGGGATCGTGGGAAGTGATCGGTTGGTTGAAGCCGCGACCGATGACCTGCCCGTCCAGCACCAGCACGGCGCCCACCGGCACTTCGCCCAGCGCCGCGCCCTGCTCGGCCAGCGCCAGGGCCTCGCGCATGAAGGGGATGTCCCGGCTGCGGTCGATGACCGGCGCCAGCCCCTTCACCGTCGGGTGCCCCTTGCTGTTGGTCAGCCGCACCATGCCTCGCCCACCGCGATGGTTCCCATCAGCCCGGTCTCCATGTGATCGATCACGTGGCAGTGGAACATCCACAGGCCGGGGTTATCCGCCACCAGCGCCACGCGTGCCGTCTCATTCTTGCCCAGCAGGTAGGTATCGGTGAAATACGGGATGATCTCCCGACGATCGGAGTCCAGCACCTTGAAAGCCATGCCATGCAGGTGGATCGGGTGCTGGTACTGGGTCATGTTGCGCAGCACGAAGATATAGCTGTTGCCTTCCTTGAGCTTCGCCAGCGGCGGCGAGTTGTGCTTGTGCTCCTCGCCACCCTGCCAGGCCACGCCGTTGATCTGCCACAGCGAAGGCGCCGACTGGCCCTTGGAGTAATCGGACATGGCGCCGACCCACTCGAACTTGAAGTTGATGGTCTCGGCGTTCTTCAGGTCCGGCTCGGCCACCGGGTTGCGCGGCAGCGGGGCCGGCCACTTGGCGGTCGGCGCTTTCGGGTTGGCCACGCCACGGATGGTCGCCAGGCGTACCGGACCATTGCGCAGCGAGAGCTCCGTGCCTTCCGCCGGGCCACGGATGCCCAGCTCCAGGCGCATGCCCGGACCGATCCAGTACTGGTCGTTGGGGCCCCTGCCGAAGTCGCGCGGCTCCACCGGATGGCCATCGATGGCGTAGATCTTCGCCTCGGCGTCCGGCAGGTTGAGGCGGTAGGTCACGGTGTTGTCGACGTTGAGGATGCGCACCCGGACGATCTCGCCGGCCGGCAGCTCGATCACCGGCGTGCGTTCGCCATTGATGGTCGACAGGCGCCCGCGGGTGCCCTCGCGCGCGGCCTCGCGGGGAACGCTGAAGGCGGTGAAGTTGCCCTCTTCGTCCACGTGCCAGGTCTTCAGGTTGAGGATCTTCTCGCTGGTGAACTCGCTCGGCTCGCGCTCGTCGATGATCAGCGGCCCGACCAGGCCACGGCCCAGCTGCTCGCTGCTCATCAGGTGCGGGTGATACCAGTAGCTGCCGGCGTCCGGCGTCTTGAACTGGTAGACGAAGCTCTCGCCCGGCTGCACCGGCGGCTGCGAGATGTAGGGCACGCCGTCCATCTCGATGGGCAGGCGGATGCCGTGCCAGTGGATGGTGGTCGGCTCGTCCAGCTTGTTGGTGAAGCGCACCCGCAGCCAGTCGCCCTGGCGCGCGCGGATTTCCACGCCGGGAGCCTGGCCGCCATAGCCAAGGCCGGGGGTCTTGTGGCCGGGCACCAGCTCCAGGTCGAGCGGCGCGGCGATCAGTTCGTAATCGTGCTCGGCGGCGACTTCCGGGCGCGCCAGCCAGATGCGCGCGCCACCGGCGCCCAGGCCGAGCACGGCCAGGCCGGCGATGCCGCCGAGTACTTGTCTACGGGTAAACGACATGGGTCCAGACTCCTAGAACAAGGGACTTGCGACCCCATCGGCTATCACGGAGGTTGGCGCGTTTCGCGCCTGGCGCCAGGCTCTTGCGGCCGGCTGCACGGTCCTGCCGGCTGAAACGCAAGCAGGAAGCAACTCTGCATGAAGAGGCAAACGCCTCTCATGCGCCAGGTCAAGGGCGGGCATTCCCGCCCTCGCCTGCCGAAGAAAGCGGCGAGATTGCCGCCTTCTGCGTTAAGGAAACGTTAAACGTCTCCGATCATTCCCACTCGATGGTGGCTGGCGGCTTGCTCGATACGTCGTAGGTGACGCGGGAGATGCCTTCGATCTCGTTGATGATGCGGTTCGAGACCTTCTCCAGCAGCTCGTAAGGCAGGTGCGCCCAGCGAGCGGTCATGAAGTCGATGGTTTCCACCGCGCGCAGGGCCACGACCCAGGCGTAGCGACGGCCATCACCGACCACGCCGACGGATTTCACCGGCTGGAACACCACGAAGGCCTGGCTGGTCTTGTGGTACCAGTCGAAGTTGCGCAGCTCTTCGATGAAGATGTGGTCCGCGCGACGCAGCAGGTCGGCGTATTCCTTCTTCACTTCGCCGAGGATGCGCACGCCCAGGCCCGGGCCCGGGAACGGGTGGCGATAGACCATGTCGTAGGGCAGGCCCAGCTCCAGGCCGATCTTGCGGACTTCGTCCTTGAACAGCTCGCGCAGCGGCTCGACCAGTTCGAACTGCATGTCTTCGGGCAGGCCGCCGACGTTGTGGTGCGACTTGATCACGTGGGCCTTGCCAGTCTTGGCGCCGGCCGACTCGATCACGTCGGGGTAGATGGTGCCCTGGGCGAGGAACTTCACGTCCTGCAGCTTGGTGGCTTCCTGATCGAAGACTTCGATGAAGCTGCCACCAATGATCTTGCGCTTCTGCTCCGGATCGCTGACACCAGTCAGGCGGCCGAGGAACAGCTCTTCGGCGTTGGCGCGGATCACCTTGACGCCCATGTTCTCGGCGAACATGGCCATCACCTGGTCACCTTCGTGCAGGCGCAGCAGGCCGTTGTCGACGAAGACGCAGGTCAGCTGGTCGCCGATGGCCTTGTGCAGCAGGGCCGCGACCACCGAGGAGTCGACACCGCCGGACAGGCCGAGCAGCACCTTGGAGTTGCCGACCTGGGCGCGAACGGTGGCGATGGCGTCGTTGACGATGTTGGACGGGGTCCACAGGGCTTCGCAGCCGCAGATGTCCAGCACGAAGCGGGAGAGGATGCGGCCGCCCTGCTTGGTGTGGGTCACTTCCGGGTGGAACTGCACGCCGTAGTAGCCGCGGGCATCGTCGGCCATGGCGGCGATCGGGCAGCTCGGGGTGCTGGCGAGGATGTGGAAGCCGGCCGGGATTTCGGTGACCTTGTCACCGTGGCTCATCCACACGTCGAGGCCGAATACGCCGTCTTCACTGACGCAATCTTCGATACCGTCCAGCAGGCGGGCCTTGCCGACCACGTCGACGCGGGCGTAGCCGAACTCGCGCAGGTCAGAGCCCAGTACCTTGCCGCCCATCTGCTCGGCCATGGTCTGCATGCCGTAGCAGATGCCGAACAGCGGCACCTTCAGGTCGAACACGGCCTGCGGCGCGCGCGGGCTGTTGGCTTCGTGCACCGACTCCGGGCCGCCGGCCAGGATGATGCCGCGCGGGGCGAAGGCGCGAACGTCGTCGTCGCTCATGTCGAACGGATGGATTTCGCAGTACACGCCGATCTCGCGAACGCGGCGGGCGATCAGCTGGGTGTACTGGGAGCCGAAGTCGAGGATCAGGATCCGGTGAGCGTGAATGTCTTGGGCCATGGCCATCTCTCGTAGCGAAATTCTCAAACGACACGGGGCTGTATCAACCAGCCCCGTGTCCGACTCATTTACCGAAGAACCCTCAACCTACGCGGTAGTTCGGGGCTTCCTTGGTGATCTGTACATCGTGGACGTGGGACTCGGCCATGCCGGCGCCGGTGATGCGCACGAACTGCGGCTTGGTGCGCATGTCCTGGATATCGGCGCTGCCGGTGTAGCCCATGGCGGCGCGCAGGCCACCCATCAGCTGGTGGACGATGGCGGTCAACTGGCCTTTGTAGGGCACGCGGCCTTCGATGCCTTCGGGCACCAGCTTCTCGGCGCCAGCGGAGGCGTCCTGGAAGTAGCGGTCGGAGGAACCGGTGGAGCCGGCCATGGCGCCCAGCGAGCCCATGCCACGGTAGGACTTGTAGGAGCGACCCTGGAACAGCTCGATCTCGCCCGGAGCCTCTTCGGTACCGGCGAACATCGAACCCATCATCACGCAGTAGGCGCCAGCCACCATGGCCTTGGCCAGGTCGCCGGAGAAGCGGATGCCGCCGTCGGCGATCAGCGGAACGCCGGTGCCTTCAAGGGCTGCGGCGACGTTGGCGATGGCGGAGATCTGCGGCACGCCGACGCCAGCGACGATACGGGTGGTGCAGATGGAGCCTGGGCCGATACCGACTTTCACGGCGTCGGCGCCGGCGTCAGCCAGTGCCTTGGCGGCTTCGCCGGTGGCGATGTTGCCGCCGATGACCTGTACCTGCGGGAAGGTTTCCTTCACCCAGCGCACGCGGTCGATCACGCCTTTGGAGTGGCCGTGGGCGGTGTCGACGACAACGACGTCAACGCCGGCGGCAACCAGGGCGGAAACGCGCTCGCCAGTGTCGGCGCCGGTGCCGACGGCTGCGCCGACGCGCAAGCGGCCTTCGTCGTCCTTAGAAGCCAGCGGGTAGGTCTTGGCCTTCTCGATGTCACGGAAGGTCACCAGGCCGGTCAGGCGGAACTTCTCGTCGACCACCAGCATCTTCTCGATGCGGTTCTCGTAGAGAGCGGCCTTGATCTCTTCCAGGGCCGTGCCTTCGCGGGCGGTGACCAGCTTTTCCTTCGGGGTCATGATCGCGGACACGCTGTCGCCGACGTTCGGCTTCACGCGCAGGTCGCGACCGGTGACGATACCGACCAGCTCACCCTCTTCCACCACCGGGAAGCCGGAGAAGCCGTATTCGCGGGCGATCTGCAGCAGCTCGATGATCTTGGTCGACGGGGTCACGGTGACCGGGTCGCGAACGATGGCGGTCTCGTGCTTCTTGACCTTGCGGACCTCGGCGGCCTGCTGCTCGATGCTCATGTTCTTGTGGATGATGCCGATGCCGCCTTCCTGGGCCATGGCGATGGCCAGGCGGGCTTCGGTCACGGTATCCATCGCGGCGGACACCAGCGGGATGTTCAGTTCGATGCCACGGGTCAGGCGAGTCTTGAGACTCACGTCCTTGGGCAGGACTTCCGAATAACCTGGAATCAGGAGGACGTCGTCGAAAGTGAGGGCTTCTTGGCTGATGCGCAGCATGGCGGGGGCTCCCGATCGGGAAAAATGGAAGCGCGGCATTATATCTCAGTCAGGGGGTCGGGCTCAACGCAACCGGACGATCTGAATGAAGCCTTTATGAACCTCGCGCGCTGGCCCCTGTCCGCAGGCCCGCTTATCATCCTTCGCCATGCAGAAAGATCCCTTCCAACGGTTGGGCCTCGACCGCGAGGTTCTGACCGTCAGCCAGCTCAACCAGCGCGCCCGCCACTTGCTGGAGGACGTGTTCCCGCAGGTCTGGGTCGAGGGCGAAATCTCCAACCTCGCCCGCCCGGCGTCCGGCCACATGTACTTCACCCTCAAGGACAGCAACGCCCAGGTGCGCTGCGCGCTGTTCCGGCAGAACGCCCTGCGCGTGCGCCAGGCCCTGCGCGACGGTCTCGCGGTGCGGGTGCGCGGCAAGGTTTCGCTGTTCGAAGGGCGTGGCGACTACCAGCTGATCGCCGATGCCGTCGAGCCGGCCGGTGATGGTGCGCTGCGCCTGGCCTTCGAGGCGCTGAAGGAAAAGCTCGCCGCCGAGGGCCTGTTCGCCGCCGAGCGCAAGCAGGAACTGCCCGCGCACCCGCGGCGCATCGGCATCGTCAGCTCGCCCACTGGCGCGGTGATCCGCGACATCATCAGCGTATTCCGCCGCCGCGCGCCACAGGTCGAGCTGACCCTGATCCCCACCGCCGTGCAGGGCCGCGAGGCCATCGGGCAGATCGTCCGAGCCTTGAAGCTGGCCGACGCACAGGGCTTCGATGCGCTGATCCTGGCCCGTGGCGGCGGCTCGCTGGAAGACCTCTGGTGCTTCAACGAGGAACCGGTGGCCCGCGCCATCGCCGATTGCGTGACGCCCATCGTCAGCGCCGTGGGCCATGAGACCGACGTCTCCATCAGCGATTTCGTCGCCGACGTGCGCGCGCCCACGCCCTCGGCCGCCGCCGAGTTGCTGGCGCCCCACAGCGGCGATCTGCAGCAGCGCCTGGACAGCCTGCGCCGCCGGCTGATCCTGCGCATCCAGGACCGCCTGACCCGCGAGCGCCTGCGCCTGGAAGGCACCGCCCGGCGCCTGCGCCACCCCGGCGAACGCCTGCGCCAGCAATCCCAGCGCCTGGATGACCTGGACATGCGCCTGCGCCGCGCCTTCGAGCGCCAATTGCAGATTCGCCACGAGCGCGTCGCACGACTGGACACCCGCCTCGCCGCGCAGCACCCCGGCCGCAACCTGGCCCTGCTGCGCCAGCGCCTGGACAACCTCAGCGCCCGTCTGCCGCGCGCCACCAACGCCATCCTGCGCGAACAGCGCCAGCGCCTCGACAGCCTGATGCAGACGCTGCACATCGTCAGCCCGCTGGCGACCCTCGGCCGTGGCTACAGCATCCTGCTGGACGACAAGGGCCAGGCCATCCGCAGCGCCGCGCAGACGAAGAACGGCCAGCGCCTCAAGGCCAAGCTGGGCGACGGTGAACTGGAAGTGCGGGTGGAGGACAACCACCAGGCCCCCGTCACCCTTTCCCTGCTGGACTGATAGCCGATGACCGACCTGCTCGCGCCGATCCTGCCGCAACCCGATCCGGACTGGGCCGAGGCCTTCCGCGTGCCCATCGTCGAATGCGACCAGCCGCTGCAGGCGCTGGGCATCGCCACCGGCTTCGCGGTGTGGCCGGCCTACCACCGCCTCGGCGTGCCGAACGCGCAGCCGGAATGCTATGCGCGTACCGAAGTCTTCGAGCGCCTGCTGCACGCCGCGAGCCTGCTGCCCGATGGCATCCGTCTGGTGATCCTCGATGCCTGGCGGCCCTTCGCGGTGCAGCAGCACCTGTACGACACGCTCTACGAGATCCTCCGCCAGCACGAGCCGGACGCCGATCCCCGCGAGCTGACCCGGCGCACCCGTGAGTTCGTCGCGCCGCCCAGCACCCGCGCCGAGTCGCCCAGCCCGCACCTCACGGGCGGCGCCATCGATCTGACCCTGTGCGACAGCGAAGGTCGCTGGCTGGACATGGGCAGCCTGTTCGACGAGGCGACGCCGCGCTCCTATACCCGCCATTACGAAGAGATCGCCCAGCCCGACGGAGCCCAGCGCCGTGTGCGCGACAACCGCCGGATGCTGTTCAACGCCATGCTGGCGGCGGGCTTCAGCAACCTCTCCAGCGAGTGGTGGCACTACGACTACGGTGACCAACTGTGGGCCGCGCACCTGGGCAAGCCCCACGCCATCTACGGCCCGGCGCAGGTGCCGTCGCTGGAACAACTGTGGCGCCAGCAGCTCGAAGGCCTGCGTCGCTAGCAGCTGCTTTTGTAGGATGGTGTGGAGCGCAGCGATACCCATCAATGGCGCAGCTGGGTTATCGATGGGTATCGCTGCGCTCCACCCGTCCTACGTTCGTGCTCCTGGATTGGTCTGCTGCACAACTGGATTCCGCTTTCGACAAAATCGCCCCGCCCGGCCGAAAGGCCCGTGTAGACTGCCCGCTTCATCCGCCGACACGTCCACGGATAGCGCCATGCTTCGAATTTCCTGCCTGCTCCTCGCCGCCCTGTTCACCCTGACCGCCCACGCCGAAGGCTTCATCAGCCGCACGCTGAACAAGCCGGTGCCCGGCGGCGTCGCCGTCGTCCAGCTGGGCCAGGACGCCGCCGTGCCGACCGCCACCTACCAGGGCAAACCGGTGCTGGTGGTACGCGAAGAAGGCCGCGACTGGATCGCCATCGTCGGCATCCCGCTGACCACCAAGGCCGGCAGCCAGCAGATCGCCGTGAAGCAGGCCGGCGCCAGCCGCAACCTCGGCTTCAGCGTGGGCAACAAGCACTATAAGGAGCAGCGCATCACCTTGAAGAATACCCGCCAGGTGAACCCGCTGCCCGAAGACCTCAAGCGCATCAACCGCGAGCTGGCCGAGCAGACCGCCGCCTACCGCAGCTTCAGCCCCGGTACACCGAGCAACCTGGTGCTGGACAAACCGGTCAACGGCCCGCTCTCCAGCCCCTTCGGCCTGCGCCGCTTCTTCAACGGCGAGGAGCGCAATCCGCACTCCGGGCTGGACTTCGCCGTGCCCGCCGGCACCCCGATCAAGTCACCGGCCGCCGGCAAGGTGATCCTGATCGGCAACTACTTCTTCAACGGCAACACCGTGTTCGTCGACCACGGCCAGGGCTTCATCAGCATGTTCTGCCATATGTCGAAGATCGACGTGAAAGTCGGCGATGCGGTTCCGCGCGGCGGCGTGGTCGGCCGCGTCGGCGCCACCGGCCGCGCCACCGGGCCGCACATGCACTGGAACGTCAGCCTGAACGACGCCCGCGTCGACCCGGCGATCTTCATCGGCGCGTTCAAGCCCTGATGCGGCTTCGCTTCGATGGACGCAGCGCCCTCTTCGCGCTGCTCTGGTTCGCCGTACTGGTCTGGCTGGCCACGGCCGGGGCGCACCTCGGCTGGTTGCGCGGCTTCGGCGGCGACGTGCTGGCGGTGATCTGGCTGTACTGCCTGCTGCGCACAGCTATCGATGCTCCTGCCCACTGGCTGGCCGCTGCGGCGCTGGGCTGTGGATTGATCATCGAGCTCGGCCAGTACCTCGCCGCGACCTTCCACTGGCAGATAGGCAACCGCGCGCTGCGCATCGTGCTCGGCGCCACGCCGGACTGGCTGGACGTGCTGGCCTACTGCATCGGCTTCGTGCTGATCCTCGCGGCACGGCAGACGCGCCTGGCCCTCAGGCCAGCGGGTAGCTGAAGAACAGCGCCATCTCCCCGGGCAGCACCTGCGCGGGATCGTAGAGATCGGTGGACAGCCCGCTGAGGGCGAAGCCGCGGGAGCGGTAGAAGCCCACCGCCGGCAGGTTGAGGTTCTGGGTTTCCAGCCACAGGTGGCGCGCCTCGGTGCTGCGCGCCCAGTCAAGGCAGCCTTCCAGCAATTGCCGGCCGACGCCCTGGCCGCGCGCATCGGCGAGGACGAACAGGTCGTCCAGCACCGCGCGGCGATTCCAGATTTCGTAGCGGGCGATGGCAAAGCCCAGCCGCTCGCCTTCCTCGTCGACGACCACGGCGGTCCAGTCGGCCGCCGTGACGTCGTCCTTCAGGTCGGCGAAGGGATAGCGCTTGGTCTGCGTCTCGGCCAGACGCTCCTCGCGCAGGATGAAACCATCGGCGGCGCTCTCGATCCGCAGGATCGAGTCGCTCGAGTAGCTGCCGTCGAAACCCAGCAGCCACTCGCCGTCTTGCGCCCACACCAGCGGGCGCAGGAGCCGGTCGCTCATCAGTTCATCTGCATGCCGTGCATGTCGTGGCCCATGTCGGTGCCCCCCTCTGCTCCTTTAGAGAGTGGAGCTTCCTTCTGCACCGCGACCTCGACCTTCACATCGCCGGCCTTCTGGAAATGCAGGGTCAGCGGGAAGCGCTCGCCGTCGGCCAGCGGCTTCTTCAGGCCGAACAGCATCAGGTGGTACTGGCCGGGCGCGAAGACGATCTTGCCGCCGGCGGGGATATCCACGCCCTCGACCTTCACCATCTTCATCATGCCGTCCTTCTCCACGTGCTGGTGCACCTCGGCGCTGGCAGCACGGTCGGTGTCGGCACCGAGCAGGCGGTCCGCCTCCTTGCCGTGGTTCTGCACGATGAAGTAGGCGGCGCCGTTCACCGAGTTGGCCGGCAGCAGCAGCGACCAGGGGTGGTCGATGTGCAGGTTGCCGGCCTCGTATTCGTGGGCCATGGCGGCGCCGGAGAAGCCCAGCAGGACAGCGAAAGCAAGCAGGGTTTTACGCATGTTCGAGACTCCAGTTGGCTTGTGATCAGGTCCGCCGCAGCGGCGGGAATCCATCGGGCCGCGGGCGCAATGATCGCGCCGCAGCATAGCCTGCCTCGCGGCAGGCGTCAGGGTGGAAGCACGTTCCACCCGCAACTCTCAACTCAAGGCCGGGCTGCGCGGCTTGATCCGCGACAGCACCGCCCAGTCCAGCGCCCAAACCAGCAACAGCGACGCACCCACCAGCGGGAAGGCGACGCCGAGGATGACCATGATCGCCACCCCGCCCTTCCAAACCGGTAACGCATGGGGCATCGGCGGCACACCAAGGCGCCCCTGCGGGCGGCGCTTCCACCAGATCCACAGGCCGCTGACGGCGCTGAGCAGGATCATCAGGCAGACAGCGAGCATGAGCAGCTGGTTGAACAGACCGAACATCTTGCCTTCGTGCAGCATCACGCCGGACTCGACACCCTTGGCCACCAGCCCGTAGTCCTTCCAGCGCACGTCGGCGAGTACCTTGCCGGTGTACTGGTCGATGTGCAGGGTGGCGTCGTTGCGCGAGTCGTCAGCGAACACCGAAACGGTGAACACGCCCTGCTCGCCCTTGGGCAGGGCGATGGCGTAGCCCGGCGTCACACCAGCCTGGTTGGCGGTATCGACCACCTGCTGCAGGCTGATCTGCGGCATCGCCATACCGCCGGAGCCGTGAGCCATGTGCTCGGCGTGGGCGCCGCCGGACATCGGCATCGGGGTGTTTTCCATGGCCCAGGGGATGGTCTGGCGATGCGCGTCATTGAGCGTGCGCGCCTCCAGGTCCGACTTCGGCACCTCGTTCCACATGGGTGCCGGGAAGCGGTTCCACACGTCGGCGAAGGTCTTGCCCCAGAAGCCGGTCCAGGTCATCCCGGTGAGCAGCATGAAGAGCATCAGCAGCGAACCCCAGAAGCCGACCACCACGTGCACCTCGCGCCACAGCGCGCGGCCGCGACGCGACAGGTCCGGCCACAGCAGCACCCGCAGCGAACGCTGGCGCGGCCACCACAGGTACAGGCCGGACACCACCAGCACGATGCCCCAGCCGGCAGCCAGCTCGATCAACCGGTCACCGACGGTGCCGATCATCAGCTCGCCGTGCAGCGCGCGGGCCATCGCCTGCAGGTTGGACTTGCCGTCCTGCACGCCGAGCAGCTTGCCGCTATAGGGATCGACGAAGGCGTTCACCTCGCGTCCATCCAGCTGCGCGACGAACTGCGCGCTGCGGTCGGCGGCCGGCGCCGGCAGGTACTGGCTGACCTGCAACTGCGGGTTCTGGTGATGCAGGTGCATCAGTTGCTCGTCGGCAGACAGCCGCACCTCACCCGGCTTCACCTGCAACAGGTCGCTGTACATCAGCGGGTCGAGCTGCGGCTTGAACAGGTAGATGATCCCGGTGATCGACAGCAGGATCATGAACGGCGCGACGAACAGCCCGGCATAGAAGTGCCAGCGCCAGGCCAGGTTGTAGAAATCGAATGTCTTCTTCTGCATTCGTTGATCTCCTCACGCAAGGAGGCCCCCGACTGGCGGGGGCCGGTCGGGCTTCAGAACGAGAAGTCCACTTTGGTCCAGAACGTACGTCCCGGTTCGTGGATCAATTCGGGATCGTTGGCCGGGTAACCGAAGCCGGCGTTGCCCGCCAGGTTCAGGTGCTCGGCGTAGTCCTTGTCGAACAGGTTGTCGACGCCGGTGCTGACCTTGAGGTTCTTGCTCAGCTTGTATGCGCCATTGAGCGAGAAAACGGCGAAGCCGGGGCTTTCATCGAAGTCGTAACCGACCACATTGCCCTGGTTCTCGGCGATCCGGCCCTGGTGCGCGACCACGCGCCAGAGTCCGCCGGCGCTCCAGTCGCCTTCCTCGTAGGTCAGGCCGAAACGCGCTTCCAGCGGCGGCATCTGCGGCAGCGCAGTGTCGTCGGTGGTGTTCTTGCCCCAGGCGTAGGCCAGGGTGCCGTCGGCGGTCCAGTTGCTGGTCAGCGCGTAGGCCGCGCCCAGTTCGCCTCCCATGATGCGGGCATCGACGTTCCGCGCCTGGGAGGTGCGGCCCATCATGCCGCCGGGCATGTAGTCGAACAGGATGTAGTCGCGGATCACACCGACGTAGCCCGAGGCCCAGGCCTTGAGCTTCTCGTCCTCGTACTGCGCGCCAAAGTCCAGCTGGGTGGTCTTCTCCGGCTTGATGCTGTCGAAGGCGTTGACCGAGCCGGTCGGGCCCTTGTCCGGGGAGAACAGCTCCCAGTAGTCGGGGAAGCGCTGCACGTGGCCGAGGCCGACGTAGAGAGTGGTCGGCGTGTCGGCCAGGTCGTGCTCGTAGCGGGCGAAGCCGCTGGGCAGGGTATCGGCGCGGGTGTCGTCGGCGGTGGGATTGGGCATCGCCATCATCCCAGAGCCGGTGCTCTGCCGGTAATCCTTGACCGAGGCGCGGTCCAGGCGTGCGCCGGTGATCACCCGGTCGCGGTCGGCGGCGTACCAGGTCAGCTCGCCGAAGGCGCCGTAGTTATGGAACACGGCGTCCTTGTCCCACGGCTGCTCGTCATAGGTGTTGATGCCCATGCCACTGCGTTCGCGGTGTTCGTTGGTCTGTGCATCGACGCCGGTGATCAGCTTGAAATCGTCCCAGCGCCAGGTGGCGGCCAGGCGCCCGCCGAGGGTGCGGCGGTCGACGTTGGAGGCCATGGGGCCGGCCATCATGCCGGTGCCCGAGGGCGTGCGCAGGCTGTAGTTGTCCATCACGTGGTCGGCGTAGTTGTAGTAGACCTGCGCCTCCAGCTTGTCGAGCACGCCGCCGATGTTGGACTTCTCGAAGCGCAGGCCGAGGCTTTCGCGCTTGAATTGCGAGCCGTCCATGCCGCGCCCGGCGTAGCGCGCCTCGCCATCGCCCTTGCCGGCGGTGAGTTCGACCAGGGTGTCGGCGTCCGGCGTCCAGCCCACGGCCACGTCGCCGTTCCACTTGTTCCAGCGCGAGGGCACGGTGTTGCCGCTGCCGTCTTCGTAGTCATCGGACTGCGACTTGTTGCCGGTGAAACGCAGGTAGCCCTCGGGGCCACCGGCGGCGGCGTCCAGCACGCGGTCGAAGCGGCCGTTGGAGCCGGCGGTGAGGCTACCGTTGACGCGCATGCCCAGCTCGCCGAAGCGCTCCGGCTCACGGTCGAAACGGATGGTCCCGGCCGAGGCACCGGGGCCCCAGATCACGGTCTCCGGGCCCTTGACCACGGTGAGCTTGTCGTAGGTTTCCGGGGAGATATAGGAGGTGGGCGCGTCCATCCGTGCCGGGCAGGCACCGAGCATGGTGCTGCCGTTGGTGAGGATGTTCAGGCGCGAGCCGAACATGCCGCGCAGCACCGGGTCGCCGTTGGTGCCGCCGTTACGGATGGCGGAGAAGCCAGGGATGGTCTTGAGGTAATCGGCGCCGTCGCTGGCGGGGATCGGCTGGCGTGGCTGCTTGGGGTCGGTGACCACGGTCAGCGGCGAACTCTGCGCCACGGCGGTGATGACGCTGGGGGCCAGTTCGGTAACCGACGCATTGGTGGCGTGCGCCGAGTGATCTTCTTCCTCGGCCAGCACAGGGACGGCAGTGAAACCGCCAAGGGCGGTCAGCGCGCACAGGGCGCGCAGGCCGACGGCAGTTTGCCGACGGCGCAGGGGCATGCGGGTCATTCCATGAATTCCATGATCGGTGATGACGCCCGCTCCACGCGTACTCGCACGGCGCGCAAGCGAATGCAGGCATCCGCGCCGGGGTCGGGGAATCGGGATTGCGGGTCAGCCGATCAGGAACGGGGGTGCGCGGGAGCGGGCGCCGGGGAAGACCGGCGAGGCGGGAATGCGGGACGAGACGAACTGGGCGGCGGGCGCGCCGATGGCGGGCAGGCCGTGGTCGATCACGACCGGCGGCGGCGTCAGCGGCGGGCTGTGGATCAGCAGGCTGCAGTAGCCGCACTTCTCCATGAAGGCGTCGGCGGTGAGCGGCTGCTCGCCGTGGGAAACCGGGGCGGCATGATGGTCCGCAGCACGCTGGCTGTCGGAGCAGTGCATGTCCTCCATGCCGGACATGTCGTGGGACATGGCCTTCCCATGCTCCATCGGCATAGCACTCATGGACACGACGTGATCCATGGGCATGGCGTGATCCATCGGCATCGACTGGGAGACCAGTGGGCCGACATAGATCATCAGCATGGCGAACAACGCCAGCCAGGTGCCTACGCCTTGTCGTGTACGACGGGTCACGAAATGTCCTTGCGGATGGAGAGTTCCCACCTGGGGCGGGTCCGCAATGATCGCACGGAGTGATAAAGCTTCGCTGCGGCACGAAGACGCAGAATCAGTTAAGCACAGCGATAAGCTTCAGGATAAATTGCTGAAAATGCCAATTCTCGACAATTAATTATCGATAAAAAGACTTGAAAGACTATTCCTACCAAATTTTTCCAAATGCTTGCCATTGGTCTCCCAGGCCTTTAGCTTGGCACTCATGAAAACCGCACACACCCTCATTCTGCTTCGCCAACACGCCTGCCTGCGCCTGGTCAGCCCGCGACTGCGTGGCTGAGCCCCCCTCCCCCGGTTCCGCCTCATTCAGATTTTTATGCGCAGGCCCCGCAGGCCGCAGAGAACAAGGATTCCGCTCATGAGCATGTTGAAAGACCCGTCGAAGAAATACCGCGCCTTCACCCAGATCACCCTGCCCGACCGCACCTGGCCGGACAAGATCATCGACAAGGCGCCGATCTGGCTGTCCACCGACCTGCGCGACGGCAACCAGTCCCTGATCGAGCCGATGGACGCCGAGAAGAAGATGCGCTTCTTCAAGTGCCTGGTTCAGGTCGGCCTGAAGGAAATCGAAGTGGGTTTCCCGTCCGCCTCGCAGACCGACTTCGACTTCGTCCGTGAGCTGATCGAGAACGACCACATTCCCGATGACGTCACCATCCAGGTGCTGACGCAGGCCCGCGACGACCTCATCGAGCGCACCTTCGAGTCCCTGAAGGGCGCGAAGAAGGCCATCGTCCACTACTACAACGCCTGCGCACCGAGCTTCCGCAAGATCGTCTTCAACCAGGACAAGGCCGGCGTAAAAGCCATCGCCGTGGCCGCCGGCCAGACCATCAAGCGCCTGGCCGAAGCCGCGCCGGAAACCCAGTGGGGCTTCGAGTACTCGCCGGAAGTGTTCAGCTCCACCGAGACCGATTTCGCCGTCGAGGTGTGCAACGCAGTGATCGACGTGTTCCAGCCGACCCCGGCCAACCGTCTGATCCTCAACCTGCCCGCCACCGTCGAGTGCGCCACCCCGAACAACTACGCCGACCAGATCGAGTGGTTCGGCCGCCAGATCAACAAGCGCGACAGCGTGCTGCTGAGCCTGCACACCCACAACGACCGTGGCACCGGCGTGGCCGCTTCGGAACTGGCCCTGATGGCCGGCGCCGACCGCGTCGAAGGCTGCCTGTTCGGCAACGGCGAGCGCACCGGCAACCTCTGCCTGGTGACCATGGCGCTGAACATGTACACCCAGGGCATCGACCCCGAGCTGGACTTCTCCGACATCGACGCCGTGCGCAAGGTGGTGGAAGAGTGCAACCAGATCCCGGTGCACCCGCGTCACCCGTACGTCGGCGACCTGGTCCACACCGCCTTCTCCGGCTCCCACCAGGACGCCATCCGCAAGGGCTTCGCCCAGCAGAAGGAAGACGCCGTGTGGGAAGTACCGTACCTGCCGATCGACCCGGCGGACATCGGCCGCAGCTACGAAGCGGTGATCCGTGTGAACAGCCAGTCCGGCAAGGGCGGCATCACCTTCCTGCTCGAGCAGGAATACGGCATCAGCCTGCCGCGCCGCATGCAGATCGAGTTCAGCCAGGTGGTGCAGAACGAGACCGACCGTCTCGGCCTGGAAATGACCGCCGAGCAGATCTACACCCTGCTGCAGACCGAGTACCTGCAGGCCGTTTCCCCGTTCGGCCTGAAGAACTACCGCCTGCAGGAAGAGAACGGCGTCTGCGCCATCGACATCGACGTGACTCACAAGGGCGAACAGCACCGCTGGCACGGCAAGGGCAAGGGCACCCTGGAAGCCCTGGTCGCCTCGCTGCCGGTGGACGTCGAGATCATGGACTACAACGAGCACGCCATCGGCGCCGGCACCAATGCCCGCGCGGCCGCCTATATCGAACTGCGCGTCGAGGGTGGTCGTTCGCTGCACGGCATCGGCATCGATGAAAACATCACCACCGCGAGCTTCCGTGCGCTGTTCAGCGCCCTGAACCGCGCCGTGACGCTGGGCCACGCGAAAGCCGCGTAAGCCGCGATCGCACTGCTAAGCTGCAACTCTCGCTGCCCCGGCCGCTCACGCGTCCGGGGCAGTTTCTTTCAAGGAGCGAAAACATGAGCGACATGCCGCAGGAAAACCCCTTCCAGACTCCCGCTGCCGTTCTCCAGGACGCGGCAACTACCGCCACGGGCGAGCCGCTCTACCGCCTGGCCGCCGTCGGCATCGCCACCTTCTTTGGCACGCCCCTGGCCGGCGCCTGGGTCATTGTGCAGAACCTCAAGGCGCTCGGCCGCAGCCACGAATCCCGCAACATCTGGCTGATGGGCATCGGCTTGACCCTCGCCATCTTCGTCATCGGCTACTTCCTGCCGGAAAACACATCCGGTACGCCCATCGCTGTCGGCAGCGTCGTCGGCATGTACTACCTCGCCAAGCAGACCTTCGGCGTCGCCGTGGAGCGCCACCTCGCTGCTGGCGGCCAGTGGCGCTCGAACTGGCGCGCATTCGGCATCAGCCTGCTGTTCCTGCTTGCCGTCGTCGCGGTGATCCTCGTCGTCTCGTTCTTCCTGGTCTACGTCCTGGGCGTAGAGCTCTGATTCCCGCCTAAAGATTCCCCCTAGTCCCCTAGGGGGTAGTCTCCGCAATGCTGGTACTCGCCCCGATTACCCCTGCCTCGCCCCTTCCCTAGTCTTGCGTGCACTGCCGTGAAAACGGCAGGCAAACAAAAAACCGTGTCACGCAATCAGACACATTCGGCTGCCCCTGCCTTGCGTACAGAGGCGCCTGGTTACCTACAACAACAACGAGCTCGACGTGCTTGGCCATCTGCCTTCACCCGCTTCAGGAGCCAGTAACCGTGAACCCGCAATCCCACCCGAAATCCGCCCGTAATTCGCGTTATTCCTGGTATGTCGTCGTGCTCTGCATGGTGGCGTACATCTTTTCCTTCGTTGACCGGCAGATCCTTTCGCTGATGATCGAGCCGATCAAGGCCGACCTGCAGATCAGCGATACCCAGTTCAGCCTGCTCAGCGGGCTGGCCTTCTCGCTGTTCTACGCCTTCATGGGCCTGCCCATCGCCTATCTCGCCGACCGCTCCTCGCGGGTGAAGATCATCGCCATCGGCGTGGCCTTCTGGAGCATCGCCACCGCCGCGTGCGGGCTATCGAAGAACTTCCTGCAGATGTTCCTGGCGCGCATGAGCGTCGGCGTCGGTGAAGCGGCGCTGACGCCGGCAACCTACTCGATGCTCGCCGACCTGTTCCCCAGGGAGAAACTCGGCCGCGCGCTGGGGCTGTACTCCATGGGGGCGTTCCTCGGCGGCGGCCTGGCCTTCCTGGTCGGCGGCTATGTGATCGAGGCGCTGCGCGACGTGCCGGCCATCGACCTGGGCTGGCTGGGCCAGGTGCGCTCCTGGCAGATCGCCTTCTTCATCGTCGGCCTGCCCGGCGTGCTGGTGGCGCTGCTGATCGCGCTGACCATCCGCGACCCGGCGCGCAAGGAGGTGAACCCGCAGCACAAGGCGACCATCGGCGACGGCCTGCGCTTCCTGCGCCGCCACCGCGCAACCTTCACCTGCCACTACCTCGGCTTCTCGTTCTTCGCCATGTGCCAGTACGCGCTGATGGGCTGGGCGCCGGCCATGTACATCCGCCAGTACGGCCTGACGCCGCTGGAGGTGGGCTACATCCTCGGGGGCATCCTGCTGGTGCTCAACACCGCCGGGGTGTTCTGCGCCGGCTGGCTGGTGGATGTGCTGCAGAAGCGCGGGCGCAGCGACGCGGCGATGATCAGCGGCATGCTCGGCGTGGCCTGCACCATTCCCTTCGTCATCGGTTCGGTGACAGCGAGCAGCCTGCAGCTGTCGGTGCTGCTGATGGGCCCGGCGATGTTCTTCTGCGCCTTCTGCATCTCCACCTCGGCGGCCGCCATGCAGGTGCTCACGCCCAACCGCCTGCGCGCGCAGGTGTCGGCGCTGTTCCTGCTGGTCTCCAACCTGATCGGCCTGGGTGTCGGCACCACCCTGGTGGCGCTGCTTACCGACCACTACTTCAAGGACCCGAAGGCCGTCGGCTCGTCCATCGGCATCATCGTCACCCTCGCTGGCCTGCTCTGCCTGTGGCTGTTCGGCAACGGGCGCAAGCACTTCCGTCGCAGCCTGGGCCAGGAGCAGACGGCCCAGCCTGAAACCGTGCCGCTGGACAGCGCCGCCACCGCGAACTGATCGCGCCCGCCTCGACAAGACGTACGCCCGTTCGCCGGCGTGGCGCCCAGCGCCCCGGTGAACGGCGCCCAGGAGATGACGATGTTCCGTAATCGCTTTGCCGGCGCGCTGCTCTGCAGCGCGCTGATGCCCCTCTGCGCGCAGGCCGACCTGATCGACGACAGCCGCCTGGACACCACCCTGCGCAACTTCTACATGCTGCGCGACTATCGCCAGGACAACGCTCCGCAATCCCAGGCCGGCAGTTGGTCCCAGGCCGTGCTGGCGCGCTTCAGCTCAGGCTTCAGCGAAGGCACCATCGGTGTCGGCGTGGACTTCACCGGTTTCTACGCCTTGAAGCTCGACGGCGGCGCCGGCACCAGCAACGACAGCAACCTGCCCTACGACCGCACGACGGGTGAGCCGGTGGATGACTTCAGCCGTGGCGGCGCCACGCTCAAGCTGCGCTATTCGAAGACCACGCTGAAGGTCGGCCTGCTGGAGCCGCGCCTGCCGGTGATCTTCCAGGATGACGTGCGCGTGCTGCCGCAGACGTTCCAGGGCGTGATGCTGGAGTCGAAGGAGTCGGATCGCTTCAAGTTCACCGCCGCGCAACTCTGGAACACCAGCACCCGCGCCTCCAGTGACCGCGAGTCGTTCTACCTGGCCACCCGCCCCGCCAGCCAGGACAGCAACAAGCTGAATCTGGGCGGCGTCGATGCGCAGTGGACGCCCGGCCTGTCTACCAGTTACTACTTCGCCCAGCTCGAGGATATCTACGACCAGCACTACGTCGGCGCCAACTTCAAGCAGCCGGTGGGCGAAAATACTGCGCTGCTCGGCACCCTGAGCTACTTCCACAACGAGGAATCCGGGCAGGCGCTGGCCGGGCGCATCGACAACCGCGCCTATGGCGCGCGACTCGGCGTGAAGCACGGCGGCCACATGCTTTCGGCCACCTACCAGCGCATGCTTGGCGAAGACATGTTCCCCATGCTGCTGGGCAACACACCACAGCCGTACCTGGTCAACTGGGTCACCAATGGCGGTTTCTTCTGGGCGCAGGAGCGCTCCTACCAGCTGCGCTACGACTATGACTTCGCCAGCCTCGGCGTGCCGGGCCTGACCCTGATGACGCGCTACACCAAGGGCACCGACATCTCGCGACCGGGCCAGAGCGACGGTCACGAATACGAGCGCGATACCGATGTGGGCTACACCATTCAGAGCGGCCCGCTGAAGACGCTGTCGTTCCTTGTGCGCACCTCCACGGTCCGCAGCAGCTACGCCAGCGACTACGACGAAGTGCGCTTCATCACCAGCTACCCGCTGGCGTTCTGAAACCCGAAATGAAAAAGGCCCCTCACGGGGCCTTCTTCGTTGTCAGGAGACGCTTACTCATCGTCGCCGCTGGCGGCGACTGCGCCAAGGCAGCACAGTCGGTGCTGCTGGTCGCCGGCCTGCAGCAGCCAGGTCTCGTCTTCGGCCTGATAGCTGGCCTCCATCACCTGGTTGTAGCTGAAGCGCCACTCGCGGCGGTCGCGGCCATCGATGGACTCGATCTGCAGCACCACGTCTTCGCTGGCGAAGGGCTGGTCGGCGTGGGCAGCGGCGTCGGCCTGGTCCAGCAATGCCTCGTTGAGCTCGAACTGCCAGGCGTGCAGACCGTCGATCAACAGCATGTCGGCGGTTTCCAGCTGGTCCAGCAGATAGGGAGTCGTGGTCATGACGGGCACTCGGCAATTGGGCTGGCCGCCATGATAGACCAGCTGGCGTACCGCTGCCGGCCAATCCGCCCCGCGGCGGCGGGCAGCACGTCTACACTGAGGGTTCCCGCACACCCGCTGAGGAGTCAAAGCAGATGCGTACACGCGAACTCGGACAATCGGGCCTGAAGATTCCTGCGCTGGTCTTCGGCGGCAATGTGTTCGGCTGGTCCTCCGACGAGGCGACCTCGTTTCGCTTGCTGGACGCGCTGCTCGACGCCGGGCTGAACTGCATCGACACCGCCGACGTTTACTCGCGCTGGGTGCCGGGCCACGAGGGCGGCGAGTCGGAAACCCTGATCGGCAAGTGGCTGAAGAAGACCGGCAAGCGCAACCAGGTGATCATCGCGACCAAGGTCGGCATGGACATGGGCAACGGCCACAAGGGACTGTCGGCGGTGTACATCGAGCAGGCACTGGAGCGCTCGCTCAAGCGCCTGCAGACCGACTACATCGACCTCTACCAGTCCCACTGCGACGACCCGCACACTTCGCTGGAGGAAACCATGGGTGCCTTCGCCGAGGCGGTGGAGCGCGGCAAGGTACGGGTGATCGGCGCCTCCAACTTCGACGCCAAGCGCCTGCGCGAAGCCCACGAGCTCTGCACCCGCTTGAAGCTGCCGCAGTACCAGAGCCTGCAGCCCAATTATAACCTCTACGACCGTGCCAACTACGAGACGCAGCTGGAGCCGACGGTGCAGCAACTGGGCCTGGGCGTGATCAATTTCTACTCCCTGGCCGCCGGCTTCCTCACCGGCAAGTACCGCCGCGAGGACGACCTGGGCAAGAGCAGCGTGCGCGGCTACAAGGTGAAGAACTTCATGAACGAGCGCGGCTTCGCGATCCTCGATGCACTGGAGGAAGTGGCCGGCGAACTGAATGCCACGCCAACCCAGGTCGCACTCGCCTGGCTGATGGCCCGCCCGAGCATCACCGCGCCGATTGCCAGTGCGTCGAAGCTGGAGCAGTTGCCCGACCTGATCGCGGCGGTGGAGCTGAAGCTCAGTGACGAGGCGATCCAGCGGTTGAATTCCGCCAGCGCCTACTGAAGAAGTCACGGGAAAACTGACCGTAGGATGGGTGGAGCGCAGCGATACCCATGCTGTCAGCGCTGCAATTGATGGGTATCGCTTCGCTCCACACCATCCTACTTGGAGACTCCCTGCAGGAGCGCGCCAAAGCCCGCCCTCCAGGGAAATCCGTTACGCCCGGATATCGAACTCGTCGGCGTCGAGGTTCGCCGGAAAGCGCTCGCGGTAAGCCGCAAGCTCCGCTGCGCTCAGGGCAATCTGGAAGACCCCGTCGGCATTGCCGGCGGCCAGCAGGTTGTCTCCCTGGAAATCGAGCACCTGGCTATCGCCGGAATAGGCGTGGCCCTTGCCATCTTCACCGACACGATTGACCGCCGCGACATAACAGAGGTTCTCGATAGCCCGGGCCGGCAGCAGGCGATTCCAATGCTGGCGGCGCGCAGCCGGCCAGTTGGCGGTATAGAGCAGCAGGTCGGTGTCCTTCGCGTCGCGGCTCCAGACCGGGAAGCGCAGGTCGTAGCAGACCAGCGGGCGAATCCGCCAGCCCTTCCATTCCAGCAGTACCTGCTGGTCGCCCGGCGTGTAGTGCTTGTGCTCGCCAGCCATGCGGAACAGGTGGCGCTTGTCGTAATGCTGCATCTCGCCCTCCGGGCGTGCCCAGAGCAAACGGTTGCGATGACTTCCGTCAGCGGTGCGGATAATTACGCTGCCACAGACCACGGCATCGAGCCGGGCCGCCTGCTCGCGCAGCCAGGCGTAGGTCGCGCCCTCCTCCGCCTCGGCCAGCGCCTCGGAATCCATGGAAAAGCCGGTGGTGAACATCTCCGGGAGGATCACCACGTCTGCGCCACGGGCGCTTTCCAGCAACGCCTCGAAGCGCTCGCGGTTGGCCTTGGCGTCGTGCCAGACCAGGGTGGTCTGCACGAGGGCGAGCTTGAGGTCGGCCAGTTGAGTCAGATCGCGCATAGTCGTTCCGCTGCCTGGCGCAGCGTCTCCTCTTTCTTGGCGAAGCAGAAGCGCACCAGACGCGCGTCCGCCGGAGCCTGCTGGTAGAACACCGAGACCGGAATGGCAGCCACGCCGTGTTCGGTGGTCAGCCATTCGGACATGGCGATATCATCGAGGTCCGGGCGAATCGCCGAGTAATCGACCACCTGAAAGTAGGTTCCGGCGGCACGCTGGAAGGTGAAACGCGAGCCTTCCAGCAGATTGCAGAACAGGTCGCGCTTGGCTTGGTAGAAACCCGGCAGCTCGCGCAGGTGCTCGGGATGAGCAGCCATGAAGTCGGCCAGCGCCCATTGTAGGGGCGTCACGCCGCAGAAGTTCACGTACTGGTGGATCTTGCGCATCTCCGCCGACAGCGCCGGTGGCGCCACCACGTAGCCGGTCTTCCAGCCAGTGACGTGGTAGGTCTTGCCGAAGGAGCTGATGACGAAAGCGCGCGGATACAGCTCGTCATGGGCCAGCACGCTGGCGTGCTGCACACCGTCGTAGATCAGGTGCTCGTAGACCTCGTCGCTGATCACGTAGATCTCGCGATCGCGGATCAGCTCGGCGAGGCGATCCAGGTCGGCACGGTCGATCAGTGCGCCGCTGGGGTTGTGCGGACTGTTGAGGAAGATCAGGCGCGTGCGCGGGGTGATGGCATCGGCCAGGCGCTGCCAGTCGATACGGAAGTCCGGCTGGCTCAGCGCAACATGCACGCAACGGCCGCCTGCCAGTTCGACGGAAGGCTCGTAGCTGTCGTAGCAGGGGTCGATGACGATGGCTTCGTCGCCGGCGCGAATCAGCGCCTGTACCGCACAGAAGATCCCTTCGGTCGCACCGGGGACGATGGTCACTTCGGCGTCGGCGCTGACATTGCGGCCATAGAGGCTCGCGACCTTGATCGCGACCTGTTCGCGCAGCGCCGGCAGGCCGGTCATCGGGCTGTACTGGTTATGCCCGTCCATGACATGGCGGGCGACCGCTTCGAGCAGCGGTGCGGGGCCGGGGAAGTCCGGGAAGCCCTGGGAGAGATTCAGCGCTCCGCTTTGCGCGGCGAGCTGGGACATGCGGGTGAAGATGGTGGTGCCGACATTCGGCAGTTTGCTGGTAAGCATGGCGTGACTACAGGCTGCAGGCGATGAGTGGGAAGTCCCTACTCTATCGCCTGCGGCTTGCGGTCTAAAGCCTGACAGACGTTATTTACGTTTGTCCTTCTTCTTCTTCTCCGCCTTCTTGTGGTGCGACATCAGGCGGCGCTTCTTGTTGACCTGGCGATCGGTGAGCTGGGTCTTCTTGCCCTCGAACGGGTTGTCACCGCCCTTGTACTCGATGCGGATCGGCGTACCGACCAGCTTCAGCACGCGGCGGAAGGTCTTCTCCAGGTAGCGGGTATAGGCCTTGGGCACCGCGTCCACCTGGTTGCCGTGGATCACGATCAGCGGTGGGTTGGCGCCCCCCAGGTGCGCGTAGCGCAGCTTGATGCGGCGGCCGTTGACCATCGGCGGCTGGTGGACCTGGATGGCGTCCTCGAGGATCTGCGTGAGCTTGCTGGTGGGCCAGCGGGTCACGGCGGAACGGAAGGAGTCCTGCACCGACTTGTACAGGTGGCCGACGCCGGTGCCGTGCAGCGCGGAAATGAAGTGGATGTCGGCGAAGTCGGCGAACATCAGCCGGCGCTCGAGCTCGGTCTTCACGTAGTCGCGCTCGGCCGATTCCATGCCGTCCCACTTGTTCAGCGCGATGACCAGCGCACGGCCGGTCTCCAGCACGAAGCCGAGCAGGTTGAGGTCGTGCTCGACCACGCCTTCGCGGGCGTCCATGACGAAGATGACCACGTTGGCGTCCTGGATCGCCTGCAGGGTCTTCACCACGGAGAACTTTTCCACCGCTTCGAAGATCTTGCCGCGGCGGCGCACGCCGGCGGTGTCGATCAGGGTGTACTTCTCTTCGTTGCGCTCGAAGGGGATGTAGATGCTGTCGCGGGTGGTGCCGGCCTGGTCGTAGACGATCACTCGCTCTTCACCGAGCATGCGGTTCACCAGCGTGGACTTGCCGACGTTGGGGCGACCGATGATGGCGATCTTGATGCCATCCTTCTCGCTCGGGCCGGGGATGCGCTTGGCTTCCTCGCCTTCAGCGACTTCTTCCATCTCGCCGGGCAGGTCGTTGTCTTCCGGCGCTTCCGGCTCGGGAGCGAACATCTCGCCCAAGGCTTCCTGGAGCATCTGGGTGATGCCGCGGCCGTGGGCGGCGGCGATCGGGATCGCATGCCCCAAGGCCAGCGGGCTGAACTCGGCGCGGGCGATGTCCGGATCGACGGTGTCGACCTTGTTGGCCACCAGGTAGGTGCGCTTGTTCTTCTTGCGCAGGTGCTCGCCGATCATCTCGTCTGCGGCGGTGAGGCCGGCGCGGGAGTCGACCATGAACAGGACGGCATCGGCCTCTTCGATGGCCTGCAGCGACTGCTCGGCCATCTTGGCGTCGATACCCTCTTCGTCACCGGAAATACCACCGGTATCGATGACGATGAACTTCTTGCCCTGCCACTTGGCCTCGCCATACTGGCGGTCTCGGGTCAGACCTGCGTACTCGGCGACGATGGCGTCGCGGGTGCGGGTCAGGCGGTTGAACAGGGTGGACTTGCCGACGTTCGGGCGGCCCACCAGGGCTATTACGGGAACCATGCGGCTCTCCAGGAAATTTGATTTTCAGAAAACACGACGGCCGCTGCCGTTTTTCACGGCAGCGGCCGGCAGTAACACTCAGCTTAGCGAATCGTGTAGGCGGCCAGCTTACCGCTGTTGCCGAACACGTACATCCAGCTGCCGACTACCAGCGGGCGAACCCGCACGCCGTCACCGTCGACCTTCTCGCGGCCAACGAAACGACCGTCCACCTGGCTCAGCAGGTGCACGTAACCTTCCAGGTCACCAACGACCACGTTGCTCGACAGCACGGCCGGAGCGGACAGCTGGCGGCGAGCCAAGGCGTCGTTGCTCCACAGCGAGGACGAACCACGGGAATCGAGGCTTTCGACGGTGCCGCTGGACTGGCTGATGAACACGCTGCCGGTACCTTCGGCGACGCCGACGTAGCTGGAAGCTTCACGCTGCCAGAGTACGCGGCCGGTGCCTACGTCCAGCGCCGCAGCGCGGCCCTGGTAGCTGGCGACATAGAGAACGTTGTCGACCAGCAGCAGGCCGCCGTCGATATCCACGACGCGGTCCAGCTCGGAACGGCCCTGAGGAATCGCAACGCGCGCTTCCCAGACCGGCAGACCACGCTCCACGTCCACCGCAACGACCTTGCCGCTGGCCAGACCGGCCAGGGCCAGACGGCCCGCGATCAGCGGAGCGCCAGTGCCGCGCAGGGTCAGCACCGGTACGGTACCTTCGTAGATCCAGCGCTGGTTGCCGGTGGAGGCGTCGAAGCCGATCAGCTTGTCGTCCTGGGTCTGCACCACCACCACATCACCGTTGGTGGCCGGGGCAGCCAGCACTTCGCTGGTGACCTTGGCGCGCCATTTCTGCTCGCCCGAACCGGAATCCAGGGCGATCACGTCGCCACGCAGGGTACCCAGCAGGACCATGCCGCTGCCCACACCGACGGCGCCGGAGATCGGCAGATCGAGGTCTTTCTTCCACAGCACTTCGCCGGTTTCGCGCTGCATGGCCATGACGCGGCCTTCGGCAGACGCGGCGTAGATGGTCTGGCCATCCACGGCGGGCTCGAGCAGGTTGTACAGGTCGCCCTGGCCGTCACCGACCGAACGGCTCCACTGTTTCTCCAGGCGGACCTCTTCCTTGAAGTCGGTCAGCTCGGCCGGTGGCAGTTCTTTCTTGCTATTGCTGCTGCAACCCACAGCCATCAGGGTCAGTGCCAGCAGTGCAACGTGTTTCCAACGCAACATCTCAGGCGTCTCCCTTGGCCAGGTCGTCGAGTTTCATCTGCAGGGCGCCAACGGCAGCGTCTTCCGGCAGGGCAGCCTTGGCCTTTTCGTAGGCGACACGGGCGTCGTCGTTGCGCTTGAGCTGCAGCAGCAGGTCGCCGCGCAGTTCTTCGCGAGTGGCGACGTAGGCCTTGTCGACGTTGCCGTCGAGCAGCTTCAGACCGTCTTCGGCCTTGCCCTGGGCAGCCAGGACACGTGCCAGGCGCTGGCGCGCCAGCTCGCCGAGGGTGGCGTCAACCGGCTTGTCGACCACGGCCTTGAGCTCGAGGACGGCGTCATCCAGCTTGCCGCTGTCCACCGCAACCTTGGCGACGAACAGGCGGCCGTACTGGGCGTACGGAGTGCCGGCGAAGTCGGTGTTCAGCTTGCCAGCGAGCTCGGCGACCTTGGCGGTGTCGGGCTTGCCGGCCGGGTTCAGCGCGGTTTCCAGCAGGGCCTGGTAAATGATCGAGGCGCCCTGAGACTGGTTGTTCTGGTACTTTTTCCAGGCCTGCCAGCCAAACACCACGATCAGCGCCAGAGCGGCGCCGGTCAGCAGGGGCATGCCGTTACGCTGCCACCAGTCCTTGATGTCAGCGATCTGTTCTTCTTCGGTACGGTTACTCACCCCAATACTCCTATCCGCTCGATTCAGGCCTGCTTGAGGCAGGCAGCCAGGTGCTCGGGCAGAGCATCCCAGGCGATATTCTGTTGTTCGCCCTCGCCACGCAGGGGCTTGAAACCTACCACGCGGTTGGCCAGTTCGTCGTCACCCAGAATCATTGCGAACTGTGCGCCGCTCTTGTCGGCCTTCTTGAACTGGCTCTTGAAACTGCCGGCACCGGCGTTGACCAGCAGGCGCAGGCCCGGAATGGCCTCGCGCAGCTGCTCGGCCAGGGTCAGCGCAGCCAGCTCTGCCGGCTCGCCGAAGGCGCAGACGTAGAGGTCGGCCGGGCGGTTAAGCTCGGCAGGCACCACACCCAGGGTTTCCAGCAGCAGCACCAGGCGTTCCACGCCCATGGCGAAGCCCACGCCCGGAGTCGGCTTGCCGCCGAACTGGCTGACCAGGCCGTCGTAGCGGCCCCCACCGCAGACGGTGCCCTGGGCGCCGAGCTTGTCGGTGACCCACTCGAAAGCAGTGCGGCAGTAGTAGTCCAGGCCACGCACCAGCTTCTGGTTGATCTCGTAGCGCAGACCGACCGCATCCAGGCGGGCCTTCAGGCCCTCGAAGTGGGCGATCGACTCTTCGTCCAGGTAGTCGTGCAGGCTCGGCGCGCCGACCAGCAGGGCCTGGGTGCTCGCGACCTTGCTGTCGAGAATGCGCAGCGGGTTGGTGGTCATGCGACGCTGGCTGTCTTCGTCCAGTTGCTCGAAGCGTTCCTGCAGGTAGGCCACCAGGTCGTCGCGATAGCGCGCGCGAGCTTCACTGGAACCCAGGGTGTTCAGCTGCAGGGTCACGGCGTCGGCCATGCCCAGTTTCTGCCACAGGCGCCAGGTAAGGATGATCAGCTCGGCGTCGATATCCGGGCCGGGCAAGTTGAAGACTTCAACGCCAATCTGGTGGAACTGGCGGTAGCGGCCTTTCTGCGGCTTCTCGTAGCGGAACATCGGGCCGGTGTACCACAGCTTCTGTACCTGGCCACCGCCCGACAGGCCATGCTCCAGCACGGCGCGCACGCAGCCCGCAGTGCCTTCCGGACGCATGGTCAGGGATTCGCCGTTGCGGTCGAGGAAGGTGTACATCTCCTTGTCGACCACGTCGGTGCCTTCGCCGATGCCGCGGGCGAAAAGCTCGGTGAACTCGAGGATCGGCAGGCGGATCTCGCTGTAGCCGTAGCGGTCCAGCAGGCCGGCGAAGGTGCGTTCCAGATAGCGCCAGGCCGGGGTCTGGTCCGGCAGGATGTCGTTCATGCCACGGATGGCTTGCAGGGACTTGCTCACTTAAGATCCTTGTTGCGGTCAGCCGCGCACGATGAGTGCGGCGTCGGCCTCGGCCTTCTCGGCCGCTTTTTCGCGGATCAGCCGTTCCAGCTCATCCACCAGGTTATCGTTCTGCAGCTTCTGCGCCGGCTTGCCGTCGATGTAGATCAGGTTGCTCGGCGTGCCGCCGGTGAGGCCGATGTGGGCCTCCTTGGCTTCGCCCGGGCCGTTGACCACGCAGCCGATCACGGCAACGTCCAGCGGCACCAGCAGGTCCTCCAGGCGGCCTTCCAGCTCGTTCATGGTCTTGACCACATCGAAGTTCTGCCGCGAGCAGCTCGGGCAGGCGATGAAGTTGATGCCACGGGAGCGCAGGCGCAGCGACTTGAGGATGTCGAAGCCGACCTTGATCTCTTCCACCGGGTCGGCGGCCAGCGAGATGCGAATGGTGTCGCCGATGCCCTCGGCGAGCAGCATGCCCAGGCCGACGGCCGACTTCACGGTGCCCGAACGCAGGCCACCGGCTTCGGTGATGCCCAGGTGCAAGGGTTGTTCGATCTGCTTGGCCAGCAGGCGGTAGGCGGCGACGGCCATGAACACGTCGGAGGCCTTCACGCTGACCTTGAAGTTCTGGAAGTCCAGGCGGTCGAGGTGATCGACGTGACGCATGGCCGATTCCAGCAGCGCCTCAGGGGTCGGCTCGCCGTACTTCTTCTGCAGGTCCTTCTCCAGCGAACCGGCGTTGACGCCGATGCGGATCGGGATATTGCGCTCGCGGGCGGCATCCACCACGGCCTTCACGCGGTCTTCACGACCGATGTTGCCCGGGTTGATGCGCAGGCAGTCGACGCCCAGTTCGGCCACGCGCAGGGCGATCTTGTAGTCGAAGTGGATGTCGGCAACCAGCGGCACCTTGACCTGCTGCTTGATCTTGCCGAACGCCTCGGCGGCGTCCATGTCCGGCACGGAGACACGGACAATGTCCGCGCCTGCGTCTTCCAGACGACGAATCTGGGCGACGGTGGCGGCCACATCGAGGGTATCGGTGTTGGTCATGCTCTGCACGGCGATGGGGGCATCCCCACCCACCGGCACGTTACCTACCCAGATCTTGCGGGAAAGGCGACGTTTGATCGGAGACTCGCAATGCATCTTACTGTCCACCCAACTTCAGGCGAGCGGTGCCACCGCGCGCCGGCGTGACTTCGACCGGCTGGCCGTTGTAGCTGACCTGGGCGCCCTGGGCGAAGCCCAGGCGCAGCTGGACCGGCGCCTTGGCGGCGACTTCCAGCGAATCACCCTTGCGCTTGAGACCCTCGAGGACGACCTTGCCGTCGGCATCGGTCACCTGGGTCCAGCAATCGGCGCTGAATTGAACCTTGACCACGCCCTGCCCTGCAGAAGCGACCACCGGAGCGGCAGGCGCCTCGGTCGGAGCCACAGGGACAACCGGAGCAACAGGGCTGGCCGGAGCGACGGGCTGCTGTGCAGCCGGTTGCTGAGCCGGAACTGCAGGAGCCTGGGCCGGAGCGGTTTCGGCAACGGCCGGGGCGCCCGGTTCTGACGGGTTGGCAGCGACCGGTGGAGTGCCTTCGGCCGGAGCCTCGGCGCTGCCGTTGTCGCCGGCAGGCTCGCTGGGAAGCGCCGGAGTATTGGCCTGGTCCTCGGCAACAGCCTGGTCTTCCGGCTCGTCGAGGGTATGGATTTCGGTGGTGCCGTCGGCGCTCTCGACCTCGACGTGCTCCATGTTCAGGCTGCCGGTCTCGGCCGGGCGCGCAGAACGCTCCTGCCACCAGAAGTAGCCGAACCCGATGAGCACGGCCAGCAGCGCCAGACTGAACAGGCGCAGCAGGTTGCGCGACAGGCGTACCGGCTCGACCACGCGACCGAGTGCCTGGACGTTGCTGCCGGTGGCGTCGGTGCCGGTGTACTGGTCGAAGGCGGTGACCATCTGGGCCTGGTCCATGCCCAGCAGCTTGGCGTAGGCACGGATGTAACCACGGGCGAAGGTGTGGCCCGGCAACTGCTCGAACGAGCCCTGCTCCAGCGAACGCAGGGCGTTCTCGGTCAGGTTCAGCTGGCCGGCGACCTGAGCGGTGCTCCAGCCCTTGTTCTCGCGCGCCTGGCGCAGGGTTTCGCCAGGGTTGGCGCGGGTCGTGCCGATGACATCGGACTGCGACGTATTCATCATTTATCCGCCTGGTATGCCTGGTATTCAGGAGAAGCGGGATACAGGCGCTTGAGTTGCAGCCCGTAGCTGGCAGCGGTATCCCGGTCGTCGTAGATCTTTGCCAGTCGAATCCCCAGCAGCAGGCTGCGCGCAGTCTGCGGGCCCCGCTTGAGGTATTCCTCGTAGTAGCTGCGAGCCGGCACGTACTCGCGGTCCTGGTAGGTCAGGTCAGCCAGTTCGAGCAGCGCACCCGTCGAATTGCGGTTCAGGCGAATGGCCTTCTCGAAGTACTCCTTGGCCTGAGCGCGGTTGTTGAGCTTCATGCTCACCAGGCCGAGATTCTCGAAGATGCGCGAACGCTCGGAATAGAGGCCGTCTTCGGTGGCCTTCATGTAGGTGTCGTAGGCTTCCTGATAACGCTTCTGCTCGAACAGGAAGCCCGCGTAGTTGTTCAGGATGCGCGCATCGCCCGAGCGCGAGGACAACGCCTTGCGAAACTCGCTCTCGGCGAGCTTGGGCTCTTTCTCGACCTGATAGACCACGGCCAGGGCAGCGTGGGCATCGGCGCTGGAGGAGTCGAGATCCAGGGCCTGGCGGAGCGGCACCTTGGCCTGCTCGGTGTTGCCCATCTGCAGGTAACCGATACCGAGCTGGATATAGGCGTCACGCGCCTCGTCCCGGCCCTTCTCGGTTTTCAGAGGATCCTGTTTACCAGTCGTCACGCAACCCGTCAGCACGGTTGCCAACAGTAAGCACAGCGCGGCGCGCAGGGTCATCGGAATCCTCCCTAGTTCAGTTTCGGTTGGTAGCTGGCGCGGTCTGGTCGGCATCGGCCGCCAGCTGACGTACGGCAATATAGCGTTCGCTGCGGCGGGTGCGGTCCATCACCTGGCCTACCAGCTGACCACAGGCGGCATCGATATCGTCGCCACGGGTAGTACGAACGGTCACGTTGAAGCCGCTCTTGTGCAGCATGTCCTGGAAACGGCGAATGGCATTGTTGCTCGGACGCTCGTAACCGGAATGCGGGAACGGATTAAACGGAATCAGGTTGATCTTGCAAGGGAAATCCTTGAGCAGTGCGATCAGCTGCTCAGCATGCTCGGGCTGGTCGTTGATGCCGGCCAGCAGGGTGTACTCGATCGTCAGCACGCGCTCCTTGCCCAGGCGCGTGATGTAGCGGTAGCAGGAATCGAGCAGCATCTCGAGCGGGTACTTCTTGTTGATCGGCACCAGCTTGTTGCGCAGTTCGTCGTTGGGTGCGTGCAGCGACAGGGCCAGGGACACGTCGGTGACCTCGGCGAGCTTGTCGATCATCGGCACCACGCCAGAGGTGGACAGGGTCACCTTGCGCTTGGAAATACCGTAGCCGAGGTCTTCCATCATGATGCTCATGGCGGTCACGACGTTGTCGAAGTTCAGCAGCGGCTCGCCCATGCCCATCATCACCACGTTGGTGATGGCACGGTCGATCTTGCCCGGGATGGTCCCGAACGACTGGTTGGCGATCCACACCTGGCCGATGATCTCGGCGGAGGTCAGGTCGCTGTTGAAGCCTTGCTTGCCGGTGGAGCAGAAGCTGCAGTCCAGCGCGCAACCGGCCTGCGACGACACGCACAGGGTGCCGCGGCCGCCTTGCGGGATGTACACGGTCTCGACGCAACTGCCCGAGGCCACGCGCACCACCCACTTGCGGGTACCGTCAGCAGAAATGTCCTGGCTGACGATCTCCGGAGGACGAATTTCGGCAACGGCCTCGAGCTTTTCGCGCAAGGCCTTGCCGACGTTCGTCATGGCGCCGAATTCCAGGGCGCCAAAGTGGTGAATCCATTGCATCACCTGGCCGGCGCGGAAGCGCTTTTCACCGATGGACTCGAAGAATTCCTCGAGCTGGGGCTTGGTCATGCCCAGCAGGTTGGCCTTTACAGCGGTATCAGTCATGGATTCACCCTCGCTCATTCGCCTGGATCAGCGAATGCGCTCGCACACCTCGGTGCTGGAGAAGAAGTAAGCGATTTCGCGGGCAGCCGAAGCTTCCGAGTCGGAACCGTGTACGGCGTTCTCGTCGATGGAAACGGCGAAGTCGGCGCGGATGGTGCCGGCGTCGGCTTTCTTCGGATCGGTGGCGCCCATCAGTTCACGGTTGCGCAGGATGGCGTCTTCGCCTTCCAGAACCTGAACAACGACCGGGCCGGAGGTCATGAAGGAAACCAGGTCCTTGAAGAAGGGACGCTCTTTGTGCTCGGCGTAGAAACCGCCAGCTTCGCGCTCGGACAGCTGAACCATCTTGGAAGCGACAACGCGCAGGCCGGCTTTCTCGAAGCGGGTCAGGATTTCGCCGATGACGTTCTTGGAAACGGCGTCGGGCTTGATGATGGAGAAGGTACGTTGCAGGGCCATGGAAATAACTCCGAAAAGCAAGGTTGGTAATGCCAAGAAGCCCCTGGCGTGGCCAGGAGCTCCTGCGATTCTAGGGTTTGCCGCGCGCTGCGCCCGTGGGGCGGAAGCCGCGAAACCGGCCCGACTGCGACAGGGCCGGCGACTGGAAAATTCCCCCGGGGAAATTTTCGACAGCTCACCTAAAGATAAAACCCGCGAATTATACGCGGGTTCATGACAAATGGGTACGCGGCTCTAGTGAGCCGCGCCCTCAGTCGGCTTCTTCGATCCAGGCGGCCTGGATGGCCTCCAGGACCTTTTCCCCACCGCGGGAAGGATCGTCGCTGAACTCCGGCAATGCCAGCACCCAACGGTGCAGATCGACGAAATTCACGTAGCGCGGATCGACGTCCGGCTTGGATTCGGCCAGCTGGATGGCGATTTCGAGCACATCAACCCATTTCAGACTCATGTGAGCGCTCCGCCTCAGTGACCTTCGGACACCTGGTTGATGGTGTATTTCGGGATTTCCACCACCAGATCGGTCTCGCCGACCACGGCCTGGCAGGACAGGCGCGAATCCGGCTCCAGGCCCCAGGCCTTGTCCAGCATGTCGTCTTCCAGCTCGTCGGAGGCTTCCATGGAGTTGAAGCCTTCGCGCACGACCACGTGGCAGGTGGTGCAGGCACAGGACATCTCGCAGGCGTGCTCGATCTCAATGCCGTTGCGCAGCGCCGCCTTCATGATGGTTTCGCCCGGCTGGGCTTCGATCACGGCGCCTTCGGGGCAGTGTTCGGCGTGGGGCAGAAAGACAATCTGCGGCATCTTCGCTTATTCCTCGAGTTCATTGAGCCGGCGACCGGCCAGTGCGGCTTTGACGGTGGCGTCCATACGGCGCGCGGCAAAGGCGTCGGTCAGCTGGGACAGACGCTTGATCTGTAGTTCGATGGCAGTGGCATCGCCGCCGGTAGCCAGCTCGCGCAGCGAGTCCATGCCGGCATCGATGACCAGGCGCTCGTCCGCATCGAGCAGGCGCTCGCCATCGGCATCCAGCGCGGACTGCACGGCTTCCAGCAGACGCTGGGCCTCGACCTGCTGCTCACGCAGCGTACGGGCAGCCATGTCGTCGCCGGCGTACTGGAAGGAATCCTGCAGCATGCGGGCGATCTCGCCGTCGGTCAGGCCGTAGGACGGCTTGACCTGGATGCTCGCCTCGACGCCGGAGGACAGCTCGCGGGCTGAAACACCCAGCAGGCCGTCGGCGTCGACCTGGAAGCTGACGCGGATCTTTGCCGCGCCCGCCACCATCGGCGGAATGCCGCGCAGCTCGAAGCGCGCCAGGGACCGGCAGTCCTTGACCAGCTCACGCTCGCCTTGCAGCACATGAATCATCATGGCCGTCTGGCCATCCTTGTAGGTGGTGAACTCCTGGGCACGCGCCACCGGGATGGTGGTGTTGCGCGGAATCACCTTCTCCATCAGCCCGCCCATGGTTTCCAGGCCGAGCGACAGAGGGATCACATCCAGCAGCAGCAGCTCTTCGCCACGCTTGTTGCCGGCCAGGGCATCGGCCTGGATGGCGGCGCCGATGGCGACCACCTGATCCGGGTCGATATCGGTCAGCGGCTCGCGACCGAACAGCTCGCCCACCAGCTCGCGAACGCGCGGCACGCGGGTGGAACCACCGACCATGACCACGGCGCTGACCTCTTCCAGCTCGATGCCGGAATCACGCACCGCACGGCGGCAGGACTTGAGGCTGCGCTGGATCATCGGGTCGATCAGGGAATCCATCTGGGCGCGGGTCAGCTCGCCGGTCCAGCTGTCGTAGGCGACGGTAACGCTGGCGCTATCGGTCAGGGCTTCCTTGGCGGCACAGGCGGTCTGCAGCAGACGGCGCTGGGCGCCCGGATCGAGGTCGGCCGAGATGCCGGCCTGCTCGATGATCCAGCCAGCGATGGCATGATCGAAGTCATCGCCACCCAGGGCGGTGTCGCCGCCGGTAGCCAGGACTTCGAAGACGCCACGGGTCAGGCGCAGGATGGAGATATCGAAGGTACCGCCGCCCAGATCGTAGATGGCGACCAGGCCTTCGGCGTTCTTGTCCAGGCCGTAGGCAACGGCGGCTGCGGTCGGCTCGTTGAGCAGACGCAGCACGTGCAGGCCGGCCAGACGCGCAGCGTCCTTGGTGGCCTGACGCTGGGCGTCGTCGAAGTAGGCGGGTACCGTGATCACCGCGCCCACCAGCTCGCCACCCAGGGTGGACTCGGCGCGCTGACGCAGGACACGGAGGATTTCGGCGGAGACTTCCACCGGGCTCTTGGCGCCCTGGACAGTCTCGATGAAGGGCATGTGCGATTCGCCCTGGGTGAAGCGGTACGGCAACTGGCCGCCGAGCTGCTTCACATCTTCCAGGCCGCGGCCCATGAAGCGCTTGACCGAGATGATGGAGTTCAGCGGGTCTTGCGAGGCGGTGGCGCGAACGCTCTCACCCACCTCGATGCGATCGGCGAGGTAACGCACCGCCGAAGGCAGGATCACTTCGCCGCGGTCGTCCGGCAACGGAGCCGCGACGCCGCTGCGCACGGCAGCGACCAGGGAATTCGTGGTGCCCAGGTCGATCCCCACGGCCAGGCGACGCTGGTGTGGCTGGGGGGTTTGTCCGGGCTCGGCGATCTGCAGTAGGGCCATGCGGTTTCTAATCAGGCTATCGGGCGCGGCGCGGGCCGCGCGGATTAATCGTCGAGTCGCTCTTCCAGCTGCCGCACTTCCTGCGCCAGCTTGTCGAGGAACTGCATGCGACGCACCAGGCGTTCGGCCAGGTCGCGGCGGGCGGCGTCATCCCAGCAATCGGCGAAATCCTCTTCCAGCCGGTGCTGGGCGGACTTCAGCTGACGCTTGAACTGCGCCACGCCGTCGAGATCGGCGCTTTCCTGCAGGTCTTCCAGGTCCTCGCGCAGCTGCATCTGCTGCAGAAGGAACTCCGGGTCCTGCACCGTGGCTTCCAGCGGCAGCGAGTCGCCGCGCAGGGCCAGCAGGTACAGGGCACGACGCGGAACGCTCTTCAGCGTCTGGTAGGCATCGTTGAGTTCAGCGGCCTTGGCCTGCGCCAGTCGCTGCTCGCGCTCGGAAGCATCGGCGAAACGGTCCGGATGGACGGTTCGCACCAGCTCACGATAGCGATTGCCGAGGGCTTCCAGATCGATCCGGAAGCCCGGCTGCAGGTCGAACAGCGCGAAGTGACAGGGACTACCCACACCCAGCCTCAGACGTTGAAGCTTTCGCCGCAGCCACACTCACCGCGCACGTTCGGGTTGTTGAACTTGAAGCCCTCGTTGAGGCCTTCCTTGGTGAAGTCCAACTCGGTGCCGTCGAGGTAGACCAGGCTTTTCGGGTCGATGATGACCTTCACGCCGTGGCTCTCGAAGACCTGATCCTCGGCTGCCAGCTCGTCGACGAACTCCAGCACGTAGGCCAGACCGGAACACCCGGTGGTGCGCACGCCAAGACGAATGCCCTCGCCCTTGCCGCGCCCTTCAAGGGAGCGGCGAACGTGGTTGGCGGCGGATTCGGTCATGCTGATGGCCATGGGAACTCCTTAACTTCCGAATCGCTTCAGAGCAGACCTTTCTTCTGCTTGTAGTCGCGCACGGCCGCCTTGATGGCGTCCTCGGCGAGTACCGAGCAGTGGATCTTCACCGGCGGCAGGGCCAGTTCTTCGGCGATGGTGGTGTTCTTGATGGATTCGGCTTCGTCCAGGGTCTTGCCCTTCATCCACTCGGTGGCGAGGGAGCTGGAGGCAATGGCCGAACCGCAGCCGTAGGTCTTGAACTTGGCGTCTTCGATGACGCCCTGCTCGTTGACCTTGATCTGCAGGCGCATCACGTCGCCGCAGGCCGGCGCACCGACCATGCCGGTGCCGACGTCCGGGTCTTCGGCGTTGAGCTTGCCGACGTTGCGCGGGTTTTCGTAGTGGTCGATGACCTTGTCACTGTAAGCCATGGCTAATCCTCACTTCTATGGGGCGGGTCAGTGGGCCTGCCATTCGACCTTGGACAGGTCGACACCCTCTTTGAACATATCCCACAGCGGCGAGAGTTCACGCAGCTTGGAAACGGCTTCCACCACCTTCTTGGCGGCGTAATCGACCTCTTCTTCGGTGGTGAAGCGGCCGAAGCTGAAACGGATGGAGCTGTGCGCCAGTTCGTCGTTGCGACCCAGGGCGCGAAGCACGTAGGACGGCTCCAGCGAGGCCGAGGTACAGGCGGAACCGGACGAGACGGCCAGGTCCTTGAGCGACATCATCAGCGACTCGCCTTCGACGTAGTTGAAGCTGACGTTGAGGATGTTCGGCGCATAGGAAGTCGGGCTGCCGTTGAGGTACAGCTCTTCCAGGTCCTGCACCTGATCGAAGAAGCGCTTGCGCAGGCCTTCGATGCGGGCCATTTCCTGGTGCATTTCTTCCTTGGCGATGCGGAAGGCTTCGCCCATGCCGACGATCTGGTGGGTCGCCAGGGTGCCCGAACGCATGCCGCGCTCGTGGCCGCCACCGTGCATCTGGGCTTCCAGGCGCACGCGCGGCTTGCGGCGCACGTACAGCGCGCCCATGCCTTTGGGGCCGTAGACCTTGTGGGCGGAGAAGGACATCAGGTCGACCTTGAGTTTCTCCAGGTCGATGTCCACCTTGCCGGCCGACTGTGCAGCGTCGACGTGCAGCAGGATGCCGCGCGAGCGGGTCAGCTCGCCGATGGCGGCGATGTCGTTGATGCTGCCGACTTCGTTGTTCACGTGCATGACCGAGACCAGGATGGTGTCGTCACGCAGGGCGGCCTCGACCATCGCGGGGGTGATGATGCCCTCGGGGGTCGGCTCCAGGTAGGTCACTTCGAAGCCTTCGCGCTCCAGCTGGCGGCAGGTATCCAGGACCGCCTTGTGCTCGATCTTCGAGGTGATGATGTGCTTGCCCTTGGTCGCGTAGAAGTGCGCGACGCCCTTCACGGCAAGGTTGTCGGACTCGGTGGCACCGGAAGTCCAGACGATCTCGCGGGGGTCGGCATTGACCAGCTCGGCGACCTGGCGACGGGCATTCTCAGCCGCTTCCTCGGCCTTCCAGCCGAAGAGGTGGGAGCGCGAAGCCGGGTTGCCGAAATTGCCGTCAACCAGCAGGCAGTCGGCCATTTTCTGAGCGACACGCGGATCCACCGGGGTGGTGGCGGAGTAGTCGAGGTAAATCGGCAATCTCATCAGGTAACTCCTACAGGCGGGCGTTCGCTCAATCGATGGCGGACGCTTCAATCTTGTCGAGGCGCAGCGGCTTGGTGCCCGAGCAGCGACGCTCGTCCTGGCGCTGGGCGACCTCTTGAACTTCGCGGCGCTCGACCAGGTCGGCCAGGCTGATGCCGCTGAGGAACTCGTGAATCTGCTGACTGAGGTCGCACCACAGGTGGTGGGTCAGGCAGGTATCGCCGGAGTGGCAGTCGCCCTGACCCTGGCAGCGGGTGGCGTCGACCGACTCGTTGACCGCATCGATCACCTGGGCGACGTGGATGCCGGTCATGTCACGGGACAGCTGGTAGCCGCCGCCCGGACCACGCACGCTGACCACCAGGTTGCCACGGCGCAACTTGGCGAACAGCTGTTCCAGGTAGGACAGGGAGATACCCTGGCGCTCGGAGATATCGGCGAGAGAAACCGGGCCACGCTGGGCGTGCAACGCCAGATCGAGCATGGCGGTGACGGCATAGCGGCCTTTGGTGGTCAATCGCATGGGGAAATCCGGAAGAATCGCTGGTATGGCGGAAGTATGCTCTTTTCCGACTATTTAAGTCAACTATAAGACCTATTACTTTAGTCGGAATTAGCCAGCGAACGGCGGCATATTGTAGCAGCAATGCAAGGGCCGGCGCATCACTGCGCCGACTTGCTGCTCTCCTCGTCCTTGACTCCCGCGAAGTCCTCTTCCCGCAGAACCGGAAGATCTTTCGCACAGTAGTCGCTACCCAGAGCTGTCAGAGCCTTGCACATGCCTTCCAACCGACCATCGACGGCCTGCAGGTGGTCGAGCAACTGGCCGATGGCACGAGCCACCGGGTCGGGCATGTCCTGGCTGACGCCATAAGCATCGAACCCGAGCTTTTCTGCCATGGCCTGACGCTTGGCGGCCTGATCCGCGTCATCCTTGACGATGATGCGGCCGGGAATACCCACCACAGTGGCACCAGGCGGCACCTCTTTGGTGACCACAGCATTGGAACCGACCTTGGCACCAGCACCAACGGTGAACGGACCGAGCACCTTGGCGCCCGCCCCCACCACCACGCCGTCTGCCAGGGTCGGGTGACGCTTGCCCTTGTTCCAGCTGGTACCGCCCAGCGTCACGCCCTGATAGATGGTCACGTCGTCGCCGATCTCGGCGGTTTCGCCGATGACGATGCCCAAGCCGTGATCGATGAAGAAGCGGCGACCGATCTTCGCACCTGGATGAATCTCGATACCGGTCATCCAGCGACCGAAGTTGGACACCATGCGTGCCAGCCACTTCCAGCCGGACGTCCACAGGCCATGGGCCAGGCGATGCAGCCAGACGGCATGCAGACCCGGGTAGCAGGTGAGCACCTCGAAGGCGTTGCGCGCCGCCGGGTCACGATGGAATACGCTCTGGATATCTTCGCGTACACGCTCAAACATCTTCATCACTCCGCTTGGAAAGCTCCCCGCGGGCAGCTTTCTGTGTCTCGGTGAGAATACCCCGCAGGATATTCATCTCCAGCTTGCTGACACCGGCACGGCCATACAGGCGGCGCAGGCGCGACATCAGGTGGCGCGGCTTCTGCGGGTCAAGGAACTGGATATCCACCAGGGTCGACTCCAGGTGCGCGTAGAAGCGCTCCAGCTCGTCCGACGTCACCGGGACGCTGTTGAGCATGGCAGTGGACTCGACCTTCTCCTGCTTGGTCGGCTGCCCCTGAACGGCCAGCCAGGCCATGCGCACCTCGTAGACCAGCACCTGCACCGCCGTCGCCAGGTTCAGCGAGCTGAACTCGGGATTGGCCGGGATGTGCACATGGAACTGACATCGCTGCAGCTCCTCATTGGTCAGGCCGGCGTATTCGCGACCGAACACCAGCGCAACCTCGCCACCCTGCTGGACATGCTCCAGGCTGGTGGTGGCGCACTCGCGAGGATCGAGCAGCGGCCAGGGGATGCGACGATCTCGCGCACTGGTGCCGAGCACCAGGCTGCAGCCCGCCAGGGCATCTTCCAGGGTGGGAACGACCACGGCCGCATCGAGGATGTCATCGGCGCCGGAGGCGCGGGCGCGGGCCTCGCCACTGGGGAAATCCATCGGATCGACCAGGACCAGGCGCGACAGGCCCATGTTCTTCATCGCACGGGCCGTACCGCCGATATTGCCGGGATGGCTGGTGTTGACCAGCACCACGCGAATTTTGTCGAGCAACGCGCGACTCCACACAAAAGCGAAAAAGGGAGGGAATCCTACCGCAGCAGTGGGGCTTGCGCCACGCAGGCGACAGGTCGCTCTATTAACTCCATGGCTTTCTGCTAGAATGTCCGGCTTTCTTTAACGACCCAGGTGACCTCTCCATGCAGCCTATGCTGAATATCGCCCTGCGCGCCGCTCGCAGCGCCGGTGAACTGATCTTCCGCTCCATCGAACGCCTGGACACCCTGTCGGTCAACGAGAAAGAAGCCAACGACTACGTCACCGAAGTCGATCGCGCGGCCGAGCTTTCCATCGTCACCGCCCTGCGCAAGGCCTACCCGAACCACGGGATCATGGGCGAAGAAGGCGGCATGCTCGAAGGCAGCGGCGAAGGCGCCGACTACCTGTGGATCATCGATCCGCTGGATGGCACCACCAACTTCATCCACGGTGTTCCGCACTACGCGGTCAGCATTGCCTGCAAATACCGCGGCCGCCTCGAGCACGCCGTGGTCCTCGACCCGGTCCGCCAGGAAGAATTCACCGCCAGCCGTGGCCGTGGCGCCGCACTGAACGGCCGTCGCCTGCGCGTCAGCAACCGCAAGAGCCTGGAAGGCGCCCTGCTCGGCACCGGCTTCCCGTTCCGCGACAGCCAGATGGACAACCTGGACGCCTACCTGGGCATGTTCCGCAGCCTGGTCGGCCAGACCGCCGGCATCCGCCGCGCCGGCGCCGCCAGCCTCGACCTGGCCTATGTCGCCGCCGGTCGCTACGACGCCTTCTGGGAGTTCGGCCTGTCCGAGTGGGACATGGCCGCTGGCGCCCTGCTGATCCAGGAAGCGGGCGGCCTGGTGAGCGATTTCACCGGCGGTCACGAGTTCCTCGAGAAAGGCCAGATCGTCGCTGGCAACACCAAGTGCTTCAAGGCGCTGCTGACCAGCATCCAGCCGCACCTGCCGGCGTCGCTCAAGCGCTGAGCCTGAGCCACGACAGAAAAAGCCCGGCATTGCCGGGCTTTTTTGTGCCTGCGAGACGGCAAATCCTGCAGAGCGAGCTTGCCCGCGAAGCTTTTCCATCCTGAAGCCATAGCCTTGCGCGATTTGCGAGCAGGCTCGCCCCTACAAAGAGCCAAAGAAAAAGGCGCCCATCGGGCGCCCTCTTCGTTCCACACCTGGCGACTGCTTATTGCTGACCCAGGATCAGTCGGCCGCTCTTGTCGACCGGAATCTGCGAGCCCGGATCGCGGTCCATGCGGACCTGACCGGCCTTGCCATCGAGCAGGTACTTCACGTCGTAGCCGACAACCTTCTCGCTGGTGTCGTTGACGGTATTGCAGCGGGTTTCGGTGGTGGTGTAGGTGTCACGCTCCTGCATGCCTTCCTGCACCTTGTTGCCCGCGTAGCCGCCGCCGATGGCGCCCGCCACGGTGGCGATCTTCTTGCCGTTGCCGCCGCCGATCTGGTTGCCCAGCAGGCCGCCAGCGATGGCGCCGATCGCCGTACCGGCAATCTGGTGGGTGTCCTTGACCGGACGCTGATGGGTCACTGCCACGTCCTTGCAGACCTGGCGCGGATTCTTGATGGTTTCCTTGACCGGCTGAACGGCGAGCACCTCGGCGTATTGCGGCGCGCGGTCCACCAGACTGTAGGTAGCCACAGCGCCACCGGCAGTCACGCCTACAGCGCCCAGCACGGTACCGATTAGCAACGACTTGTTCATAGGGTTCTCCTGGTCTTTCTTCTCATTCGGGCCTCGCCCTTTACCTTGCCTTGGAGCAATCGATTTGTAAGAAAGTTCCGGCCGTTTCGTGACACAGCACCTACAAATGAAAACTCCCGCCGAAGCGGGAGTTTTCTCTGGAAGGCCGGGAACGCTCTATTACGGGCGCTCGTCGACTTCCTTGCTCGGCGGCGGAATCAGGTCCTCGGTGGACAGGTTCAGCCAGATCAGCACCACGTTGGCGATGTAGATCGACGAGTAGGTACCCGCCATCACACCGACGAACAGGGCAATGGAGAAACCGAACAGGTTGTCGCCGCCGAAGAACAGCAGAGCGGCGATCGCCAGCAGGGTCGACACCGAGGTAGCGATGGTCCGCAGCAGGGTCTGGCTGGTCGAGATGTTGATGTTGTCAATCAGGCTGGCCTTGCGCAGTACGCGGAAGTTCTCGCGCACCCGGTCGAAGATCACGATGGTGTCGTTCAGCGAGTAGCCCACCACCGCCAGTACCGCGGCGAGCACGGTCAGGTCGAAGGTGATCTGGAAGAACGACAGCACGCCCATCACGATGATGGCGTCGTGGATCAGCGAGAGGATCGCACCCAGGGCGAACTTCCACTGGAAGCGGAAGCCCACGTACAGGAGGATGCCGCCCAGCGCCAGGAGCATGCCGAGGCCACCCTGGTCGCGCAGCTCTTCACCGACCTGCGGACCGACGTACTCGACGCCATTGACCTTGGCCGGGTTGGAAGCATCGGCCTTCTGCAGCGCAGTGGCGACCTTCTTGCCCAGTTCCGGGTCTTCGCTGGGCATGCGCACCAGGACGTCGCGGGTATCACCGAAGCTCTGCACCACGGCTTCGCTGTAACCGGCGGCGACCAGTTGCTCACGCACCTTGGAGAGGTCGGCAGGCTGCTCGTAGGTCAGCTTGATCGACGTACCGCCAGTGAAATCCAGGCCGAAGTTGATGCCTTTGAAGACCCAGCTGCCGAGGGCGATCAGGGTCAGGAGCAGGGTCGCGGCGAACGCAATGTTGCGCACGCCCATGAAGTTGATAGTACCGATCTTGATATTCATCTCTGGCCCCTTAGATCCACAGCTTCTTAACGTCGCGGCCGCCGTAGATCAGGTTCACCATTGCGCGGGTGACCATGATGGCAGTGAACATCGAGGTGAGAATACCCAGGGACATGGTCACGGCGAAGCCCTTCACCGGGCCGGTGCCCATGGCGTAGAGGATGCCGCCGACCAGCAGCGAGGTCAGGTTGGCGTCGATGATCGCGGTGAAGGCGCGGTTGAAGCCTTCATGGATCGCCCGCTGTGTCGACATGCCCGCCGCCAGCTCTTCTCGTATCCGCGAGAAGATCAGCACGTTGGCGTCCACCGCCATACCCATGGTCAGCACGATACCCGCGATACCCGGCAGGGTCAGGGTCGCGCCGAGGATCGACATCAGCGCCACCAGCATGACCATGTTGAAGGCCAGGGCGACGGTGGCGATCACGCCGAAGAAGCGGTAGATGACGATGATGAACAGGGAAACGAAGACCATGCCCCACAGGGAAGCGTCGATACCCTTGGCGATGTTGTCAGCACCCAGGCTCGGGCCGATGGTGCGTTCTTCAGCGAAGTACATCGGCGCAGCCAGGCCACCGGCGCGCAGCAACAGGGCCAGTTCCGAGGACTCGCCCGGGGCGTCCAGGCCGGTGATGCGGAACTGGTTGCCCAGCGGCGACTGGATGGTCGCCAGGCTGATGATCTGTTTCTCTTCCTTGAACGCCGGAACAGCGACTTCCTGCTCGACGCCGTCGACGACCTGCTTGGTGTAGCGGGTGATCGGCTTCTGCTCGATGAACACCACAGCCATGCTGCGGCCGACGTTGTTGCGGGTCGCGCGGTTCATCAGCTCGCCGCCGTGGCCATCCAGACGGATGTTCACCTGCGGACGGCCGTTCTCGTCGAAGCTGGCGCTGGCGTCGGTGACCTGGTCACCGGTGATGATCACGCCCCGCTCCAGGCTCGCCGGCGGGCGACGCGGCTCGCGGAAATCGAAGGTCTCGGTGGAGGACTTGATCGCATCCGGCTCGGCGGCCAGGCGGAACTCCAGGTTGGCGGTCTTGCCGAGGATGCGCTTGGCTTCAGCGGTGTCCTGTACGCCCGGCAGCTCGACGACGATGCGGTTGGCGCCCTGGCGCTGCACCAGCGGCTCGGACACGCCCAGCTCGTTCACGCGGTTGCGGACGGTGGTGAGGTTCTGCTTGATCGAGTATTCGCGGATTTCGGCCAGCTTGGTGGCGGTCATGGCCAGGCGCAGGACCTGCATGCCATTACGCTCGCTCTGGGCGGTTTCGAAATCGCGGAAATCCTTGGCGATGATCGACTTGGCCTTGTCCAGGTCGGCTTCTTCGGTGAAGCCCAGCTGGATGCCGCCGTCCTGCACAGGCAGGCTGCGGTAGCGCACGCGCTCCTTACGCAGGGCGCTCTTGACCTCGTTCTCGTACACCTTCATACGAGCGTCGACGGCTTTCTCCATATCCACTTCCAGCAGGAAGTGCACACCACCGGACAGGTCGAGACCCAGCTTCATCGGGTGGGCGGCGATATTGCGCAGCCAGTTCGGCGTGGTCTGGGCCAGGTTCAGGGCGACCACGTAGTCGTCACCCAGCGCGCGGCGGACGATGTCCTTGGCCGGCAACTGATCTTCCTGCTTGACCAGACGGATCAGGCCGCTGTTCTTGCCCAGCGAGCCAGCCTTGACGGCGATACCGGCATCGGCGAGCGCCTTGCTGGCCTTGTCGACGTCGGCCTGGGTGACCTGCAGCGCGGTGCTCGCGCCACTGATCTGGACGGCCGGATCGTCAGGATAGAGGTTGGGTGCGGAATAGATGAAACCGACGGCCAGGACCGCCAGGATCAGCAGATACTTCCACAGGGGATACTTGTTGAGCATGACACCGCCCGTTATGACGCGGGGCGCATCTTGCGCCCCGTCGGTTGGGTTTCTAGGTGGAGGATCAGATCGCCTTCAGGGTGCCTTTCGGCAGGGTCGCGGCGATCGCGGCCTTCTGGAACTTCAGCTCGACGTTGTCGGAAACCTCGACGACGACGAAGTCCTCGGCGACCTTGGTCACCTTGCCGGCGATACCGGCGGAAGTGACGACTTCATCGCCCTTCTGCAGGCCGGACAGCAGGTTCTTGTGCTCTTTCGAGCGCTTGGCCTGGGGACGCCAGATCATCAGGTAGAAGATGACCAGGAAACCGACCAGGAAAATCCACTCGAAGCCAGTGCCGGCCGGGCCTGCAGCAGCGGCGGGAGCTGCGGCGTCAGCGTAGGCAGCGGGAATCAGAAAACTCATTGGAAACTCCTGTCTCAAAGCTTTTTCGATGAATAAGGTCAGTCCGCCAGCGGCGGCACGGGAAGGCCGCGCTTGGCGTAGAAGGCGTCGACAAAGTTCGCCAATGTACCCTGTTGGATTGCCTCGCGCAAACCAGCCATAAGCCGCTGATAATGCCGCAAGTTGTGGATGGTATTGAGCATGCTGCCGAGCATTTCGCCGCACTTGTCCAGGTGGTAGAGGTAGGCGCGGGAGAAGTGCTTGCAGGTGTAGCAATCGCAGGTCGGGTCCAGCGGAGACTCATCGTGCTTGTGCACCGCGTTGCGGATCTTGATCACCCCGGTGTCAACGAAAAGGTGGCCATTGCGCGCATTGCGGGTGGGCATGACGCAGTCGAACATGTCGACGCCCCGGCGCACACCTTCCACGAGGTCTTCGGGTTTGCCCACACCCATCAGGTAACGAGGTTTGTCAGCCGGCATGTGCCGCGGGAGGAAGTCCAGTACGCGGATCATCTCTTCCTTGGGCTCGCCCACCGACAGGCCGCCGATGGCCAGGCCGTCGAAGCCGATTTCCTGCAGGCCTTCGAGCGAGCGCATGCGCAGCTCTTCGTGCATGCCACCCTGGACGATACCGAACAGCGCCGACGGGCTATCGCCGTGGGCGGTCTTCGAACGCTTGGCCCAGCGCAGCGACAGCTCCATGGAGCGCTTGGCGACGTCGAACTCGGCCGGGTACGGGGTGCACTCGTCGAAGATCATCACGATGTCCGAGCCCAGCGCACGCTGCACGGCCATGGACTCTTCCGGGCCCATGAAGACCTTGGCGCCATCCACCGGCGAGGCGAAGTACACGCCCTCCTCCTTGATCTTGCGCAGCGCGCCCAGGCTGAACACCTGGAAGCCGCCCGAGTCGGTGAGGATCGGCCCCTTCCACTGCATGAAGTCATGCAGGTCGCCGTGCTTCTGGATCACTTCGGTACCCGGGCGCAGCCACAGGTGGAAGGTGTTGCCGAGGATGATCTGCGCGCCGATGCCCTCGATGTCGTGCGGGAGCATGCCCTTCACGGTGCCGTAAGTGCCCACCGGCATGAACGCCGGGGTTTCCACCACACCACGGGGGAAGGTCAGGCGGCCTCGACGGGCCTTGCCCTCGGTGGCCAGCAGTTCGAATTTCATGAAGCTCATGGATCAGTCCTCGGGGCCGCGCGGTGCCGGGTTGCGGGTGATGAACATGGCATCGCCGTAGCTGAAGAAGCGATAGCCCTGCTGCACTGCCGCCGCATAGGCGGCCATGGTCTCGGGGTAGCCGGCGAAGGCGGAGACCAGCATCAGCAGGGTGGATTCGGGCAGGTGGAAGTTGGTGACCAGGGCGTCGACCACGTGGAACGGCCGCCCGGGGAAGATGAAGATGTCGGTGTCGCCACTGAACGGTTTGAGCACGCCGTCACGGGCCGCGCTTTCCAGCGAACGCACGCTGGTGGTGCCGACGGCGACCACGCGGCCACCGCGCGCCTTGCAGGCGGCCACGGCATCGACCACGTCCTGGCTGACTTCCAGCCATTCGTTGTGCATGTGGTGATCTTCGATGCGCTCCACGCGCACCGGCTGGAAGGTGCCGGCGCCGACGTGCAGGGTGACGAAGGCAGTATCCACGCCCTTGGCGCGGATCGATTCCAGCAGCGCCTCGTCGAAATGCAGGCCGGCGGTCGGTGCGGCCACGGCGCCCGCGCGCTCGGCATAGACGGTCTGGTAACGCTCGCGGTCGGCGTCTTCATCCGGACGGTCTATATAAGGCGGCAGCGGCATGTGGCCGACGCGCTCCAGCAAGGGCAGCACGTCCTCGCTGAAGCCCAGTTCGAACAGCGCGTCGTGGCGCTGCAGCATCGCGGCCTCGCCACCGCCGTCGATGAGGATCTTTGAACCCGGCTTGGGGGATTTGCTGGAACGCACGTGGGCCAGCACGCGGTGGCTGTCCAGCACGCGCTCCACGAGGATTTCCAGCTTGCCGCCGGAAGCCTTCTGGCCGAACAGGCGGGCAGGGATTACCCGGGTGTTGTTGAACACCATCAGGTCACCCGGCTTGAGGAAGCCGAGGATGTCAGCGAATTGCCGGTGGCTGAGCTCGCCGCTCGGACCGTCCAGCACCAGCAGACGGCTGGAGCGGCGTTCAGGTAGCGGATGGCGGGCGATCAGCGCCTCGGGCAGGTCGAAATGAAAGTCAGCGACGCGCATGGGGGAGCTTTCTCGAAGGGGCGCACATCTTACTGGATATGCCGATTTCTGACCATGCGAGCCGATTGACCGGCGCAGAGCGCCTCCCTATACTGCCGCGCCATTGCCTCGGTGGCGGAATGGTAGACGCGGCGGATTCAAAATCCGTTTCTGGCGACAGAGTGAGAGTTCGAGTCTCTCCCGGGGCACCACCACATCGTTCCGGCAGTTCCGATGAACTGTCGAAACCCACGAAAAACCGGCCCTCGGGCCGGTTTTTTGTTGTCTGCGATTTCCCTGCCGGGTGCTGGCAGGAGCAGTTTCATCGCATCAGGAACAGGAACCTGTCGTCGTCTTGCTGACGTAGGCACGCCCCGTGGCGCTGACGTTGACCACTCGCTCCTGGGCGCCGGCAGACGGCGCCGAGCGGCAGACGGTGACGCTCGCCTGGGTATTGCCCACGCCGCTGGGCTGGAAATCGATCTTGGCGACACTGGAAGTGACCTTGAACCCCGTCGGCGCGGCGGGATGTTTCTGGATCACGGTGGAGCCGGAAATCACGATCCAGCCCTGCTCCCAGCCCCCGGAGCCGCAACTGGTGCCATTGCTGGATACGCACAGGCTGGTCACCGTGTTGCGCTTGATCGCCTCGCTGCGCCCCATGGCGACGCCCGCCACCAGATCGTTGGCACTGGAGGCAAGCTTGCCGGTAAGGGTCGCATCGCTGAGCGAAGGCACGGCTATGCCGACCAGGATGGCCAGCACCGCGAGTGTCACCATCAGTTCCAGCAAGGTGAAACCATTGGCCGGGCGTCTGTTGATCGCGTTCATGGCCCGCCCTCCTATCGCTCGATATCCCAGAACACCCAGGACTTGGGCTGCGGACTGGTGCCCGGCGCGGTCGGCTCGGAGACCTTCAGTGGCGAATCGGACGAACCGCCGATGATGAAGTCCCTCAGGCTGCCGTCGTCGAGTTGTACGCGCCCCGCCACGGGTGACGGAGGCAGGCCGCCGCCGGAGATGACGCCGAAGCGCTGGTCGCCGGTGCCTGCGGCGTTCAGGTAGCTGATGTTGTAGACGCGCGCGGTGCCCAGGCTGGAGCAGCTGGTGGGGCTGGCCACGGCAGGCTGGTGGGTGCTGAAGGTGATGTTGTTGTAAAGCAGCAGCGCCGAGGTCACTACCTGCTCGGTCGACTGCAAGCCCAGGTACCAGCCTTTGGGGTAGGCCGCGACCTGCGTATTGGTGGGCGTTGCCGTGGAGGTAATGGGCAGCAGCGAGCTGTTGCAGATCAGGTTGGCGGCGCAGGTGGCGTTCTCCAGGGTCAGCCAGTTGACGTCGCTGGGCTTGTCGCGCAGGGCATAGAAGCGGTTCGCCACGCTGGCGGCGGAGGTGTAGGTCAGCAGTGGCTTCTCACGGTCGCCGGAGCCCAGCAGGATCACGTACTCGCCGTTGACGGAGGCCACCTCCGGGCCGTAGAGGAACTTGCGGTTGGCTGTACAGGAAGTCGCCGTCGCGCACCCCAGGGAAGCGATCTTGGTCATGGTCCAGTTGGCCGGCGGGGTACTGCCGATGGCACTGAAGGCATCGACGCCGGAGATCCGGTAGACGTTGCCGCCCATGTCGGAGGCATAGCCGTAGGCGATCAGGCCGCTGCTGTTGGTGACCAGGGCGACACTGCCGACGACCCCGCGATCGGTGTCGAAGGTTTTCAGCAAGGCGCCGGTATCCGCATCCAGCAGATAGATGTGATTGCCCTTGGAGGTCGCCGTGCAGGTATTGGGATCGGCGTCCTCGCACTTGTCGTAGCCACCGCCCATGGCCAGGATCGTCGACGCACCGCTGCCGTAGCCTTGCGCCAGGACGGGAACCGGCGTCGCCCAGGTCTGCCCAATGCCGCTGAGGCCAGTACCGCAGCCGGTGTCATTGGCCATGTTGGGACAACCGATCTTCCACTTCAGGGTCGGGCTGGCCGGGGTGGTGACGTCAAAGGCATAGATCGAGCGGCCGCCGCGGCGCATGGCGGAATAGATCCAGGTGCTGGTGCCCTGCTGCACCACGGAAACCGAGCCGTCCATGCCGTAGTCCTTGGGCTGCGGCGTGGGCGTGCCCGTGGTATGGCCGGGGAAGCTGATGGTGGTGGTGTTGTCCCGCAGGCGCTTGATCCGCGGGTAGAACTCCGGCGGCATGAACGACCAGATTTCACTGCCGGCCGAGACGCCCGCGACGGTTCCGCTGCGGTTGCCGTTGATGGCGTGCAACAGCCCGTCGTTGGCGCCGTAGTAGACCACCACCAGGGGTGAAGACGTGGTTCCGTAGTTGACCGCCGCGGGGCGCGAGTGCACGACGTCGCCGTGAACCGAGGAGCGCATCTCGGTGACGTTGGCGTTGAGGTTCTCGTCCTGATTGTCGGCGCCGATGGCCCAACCGATCAGGTTGGTCCGCTCGGTGGCGTCTGCCGCCCCCAGCAGGGCCTGGGTGACGGCCGTGTTGGCGGTGTTGAAGTTGGTCAGCGTCGTGCAGGTCGTGGGGTCGCAAGTCTTCATGGTCCGCGAGCTGGCCTGGCGCAATACATAGGCCTGGGCGCCCTTCTCGACGATGTTGCCGTCGGGATAGTTGGACACGTCGGAGCCGGTCACGGTCAGGCAGTTGCCCTGGGGCTTGAACGCCCAGTAGTTGTCCAGCGAGGTGGGCGTCCAGAAGCTGCGGGCGCATTCGGTGATGAAACCGGTGCCGCTGTTGATTGCGCTGTTGCCGTTGGCGTCCACCGTGGTGAGCTGGCTGCTGACCACGCCCACCTTGTATTGCTTGAGGTTGCCGGGCCAGCGCGGGAAGGAATCGGAGTCGGGGCGGAACATGCCGACGAACACCTGGTTCAGGTAGGTGCTCTGGGAGCTGACGCTGATCGGCAGGGTGACGGAGGCGAACACGCTGTTGGTGGCCTGGATCTCAGAGAAGATGGCATTCAGCGCATCGGATATCTGCGTGCCACTGGCCGTCACGTCGAAATATTTGCCACTGCTGACGTTGGCCATGCTCTTCAACAGGGCGGTCCAACCCGGGCCCTGGCCGGTGGTTTCCTTGTTGATATCCACGGTGTAGGTGGTGATGGCCTGGGTGCTCTTCTTCATGAAGCGCGCCCATTCGTCGGCCATGTTGTCCTGCGAGCCGCTGGGGGAAATGGGGATCGCCGTGGTATTGCCCCCGGCAGCAGTCAATGCACTGGTCGCCTGCTTGATATCGTTGGTGTTGTCCTGCGCCGCGCCGTTACTGATGTAGATGATGAAGTTTTTCGCGCAGCCAGCGACGATCGGGTTGTTGTAGGTGGTGGCGTCCTTCGACGCCAGGGCGTTGCCGCTCAGGGCATAGATCGCGTTGGATGCGGTGGTGCCGCTGGCGTTGCCGGCGAAGTCGGTCTTGACCTTCTGGTTGCCGGAATTGGGCGTGCCCGCCGAGTAATACAGCCAGGCCTCCTCCATGGCCTTGCTGATCTTGCCGCCATTGGACTTGTCGCTCCCCACGTCCAGGCTGCTGACCAGCGCCTGGTACTTGGGCTTGGTCGAACTGTCGAGCAGACGCATGGCGGCACGCACATAGGCGCCGTCGTCACCCTTGTTGCCACTGCCGGTCTCGCTGAACAGCATCAGGCTGACGCGGAACTTGTTCACCTGCAGCCCGTTGACCACAGAGGCCAGCGCAGTCATCTCGTTGCTGAACGGCGTGGTCCAGTTGGCGGTGTTGTCCAGGATGATCAGGACGTTGGGCGCGTCCGTGGCACCGGTGGGCGTGCCGACGAACAGGTCGATGTCCTCGGCACGAACGGCCGACTGGGCGACGCACAGGAGGCAGAGGGCGAAAATCCGCCGGAGCATTCCGGCCTGGCAGCTCTTGTTCATGTTCATGCTCCGCACGCGGCGACTTTCTGCGAATCGGTCAGGTGCACCCGCACCCCGGAACGCACTCTTACCGAGGTGCCGGTCACGGCATCGGTGACATCGGCGTTGAGCCCCCAGACGGTGTCCCATCCCGTGGAACACATGGCTGCCTGGCCACCACCACAAGCCAGATTGGAGGGACTCGGCCTGGCGCTCATGCACACCGGCGACGCCATGGAAACCTGGTAATCGGTGGTACCGTCGTTATTGATGTCGACATTGAGCTGCTCGGCCGCCGGCGCGGCGGTGAAGGCCGAGCCGATGACCCGCTGGATACCGACATCAGCCGCGGCAATGGCCTCGTTGCGGAACTGCATGTTGCCCACTGCCTTCAGATTGGTGCCGCTGAGGGTGTAGGCGCTGCCGACCATCAGCATCAGCATCAGCAACATCACCAGGGCGACCACCAGGGTCGCGCCCTGCTGGGCTCTCGAATTGCGCTGCGTCGTCATGGCGTCTGCCTCCGACGGGATACGTTCACCAGCGTGGCGCTGGAGGTGAACAGATGCCGTTTGTAGCCATCGGTGAACGGGCCCAGGGTGGAGCTACCCAGGGCGTAGGTCTTGTCCGAGGTGTAGCCCGCGGTTTGCGTGCGGGCGCGAGCCAGGACGTAGAGCCGGGCTTCCACCACATTCGCCAGCTGGGCCACCGTGCAGGAACCGGCCCCGCAATGGACGAAGCTGCCGTCGGGCGAGCCATCGCCACGGTTGGTCACGGTGACCCGGGTATTGGGGTCATCCCAATGCGGCGCCGCGAGGTAATCGGTCGGATCGTTCGACTTGCTGAGGCTGTCCAGGCCCAGCTCGACGCGGAAGGCCTCGACCCCCTCGATCAGCGGTACTGCTGCCTGCAGCGCGTTGGCCGGCGTGGCCCCACCGGAAAGATCGAAGGTGGAGCGCATCAGGGTCGGTATGCCATCGCCTGCGCTCACCGCGTAATCGCGCACGTAATACAGATCGATGACGAACTTGCGACGCTCGGCGATGGTCAGGCAATTGAGGCTCGTCAGGGTGAACCCGGTGGTGTCCAGCACAAAGGCCCCGAGGGTCTCGTTCTTGCAGAAGGACGACTGGAAATACACCTTGCCGGCTGCCAGTGCATCGCAATTGCCAACGCCCGGTGAGCAGGTATCGACATGCCGCACCACCAGCACATCGGAGTTGCTCGCCAGGTTGGTGACTATCGCCGAACAACCGGGGGGCACCGCGGAGAAGGTCTGTGCCGCGATGCCGACGGAGTTGATCCTGTCCTGCTGCGTCCAGGTCGAGAAGGCCGAGCACACCGGCGGCAACGCCGTCGGGTAATCGGCCGGCGGATCGGTCGCGGTCAGGTCATCGAACTGCGGTACATAGCCATTCCAGAACCCGGCGTGGGCGAGGTCTTCCTGCAGCAGGCCCACGGCGAAGCGCCCATTCTCGATCAGCGAGTTGGTCTGGGCCATGTCGTCACTGGTCCGGCGCAGGTTCAGGTAGAGCGTCAGCACCGCGACCATGATCAGCAGGCTGATGGTCACTGCGATCATCATCTCTACCAGGGTGAAGCCCCTGTGGCGGGATACGCCCCTCATAGCGAGGCCACCCGCACAACCGTGGTGACCACGCGCCGGCACAGGTCGCTGCTGCATCCGGAGCTGCCGTTGTAGCTGTTACTGCCACACGCCACGCTCGAAGGCGGCGCCGAGATCGGCGACATGCCCTGCCAGGCCACGGTGATCAGGTACTGATTGCTGCCCAGCGACTCGATGCAGCCTCGCCCGCCGAGCATGGCGCCGGCCTTCACGCTGCCGCCGCCCACTTCCGCCGCGCCCTGCAGGCTGTTGCACCAGTCAGCGAGGTCCGCCTGCTGACGGGTCCCGCTGCTGGTCGGACAGGACATGCCCGCTCCCACCGGCGAGCTGCTGCCGGTGACATAGCTGGAGGAGTTCTTCGCGTTGGCGTTCATCCGGCTGGACATGTCATTGAGCAGCAGCAGCGCCTGGGCGCGCTGGTAGGACTCCATGTCCGACAGCTGCATGCGCATCTGCAGCTTGGCCAGGCCGAGCAGGCCCAGCGAGATGATGAGGATGCTGACAAGCAGCTCGATCAGGGTGAAGCCGCGGTGCCGGGAGGTCATCATGTTGATCACCACTTCGCCGATGGCGTCCGAGTGCCGTCGCTGGCCAGGGTCAGGTTGCCGTCGCTGGCCTGCCCGCCGCTCGGGGTGAAGGTGATGGTGAAAGTCGGCGGTGTGCCGCTGCCCACGGTGATGTCGTAGCTGTAGTTGCCCGACACCTCACTGGGCAGCGCATAGCCGCCGCTTTCCAGCGCCAACTTGCTGGCGTAGGCGCGGTTGGCCAGCAGGTACTGCTGCTGGCGGTTGGCGATATCCATCATCTGCGCCTGGGCCGCGGACCGCTTGCCCCGGATGACGTACTGCTGATAGCTGGGGTAAGCGATTGCAGACAGGATCGCTACTATCGCCGCCACCACCATCAACTCGATCAGGGTAAAACCACGGGAACTAACAGGCATTATCGAGACTCTCTTTGCCGGGGCCTTTTTCAAAGACTCTATTAGTTAAATGGCGAATCGCCACCCCGCCGACACAGTAATTCAATACCAGTCGTCGCCGACGTATCGCCATATATAAAAATAGCTAACGAAAAGAGGGCCAATTCCGGAGCGCCAAAATACCAACACCCTCTGAATCCGGGCATTAGAACGAAACATCGCGAGGGCAGCAAGGCTTGTAAATCAGGCACTTCCGCATCAAAACAAACACCCGACAGCCAGCCAGAAAAGCAATATAAAGAACAACCGTACCATTCATGAAATACACATGAAGAAGTTGTGAAAAAAACGTAAAATCAAACTCTCCATAGTGCATTTCAAGTTAATAACATCAGCACTGATAACCTATTAAAAAGCAGCCATCTCGCAATAACGAACGAGAAACCATTACATCTTTAAAACTATGCTTATCCGACTATTCATCAGCTAACTATCGAGTCAATCAGCTCCCAGACAGGAACAGCCGGCTGTTCACATCCGCTCCACAAGCTGGAAAATTTCCCCAGCGCGCCGCCCCTTCACCGCAACAGGGACGGCAAGCCGGCATCAGCCCCCGAGCGACCGGCCCTGAAGGGCCTGGACAAATGCCGCCAGCGGCATCGGTCGATCGAAGAGGTACCCTTGCAGTACCTCCACCCCACGCAGGGCCAGGTAGTCCTGCTGCTCCTCGGTTTCCACACCCTCGGCGATGATCATCAGGTCCAGCTTGCCGCACAGCTCGACGATGCTGTCCAGAACGTGCGAAGACAGGGCATCCACGCCAATCATCGCCACGAAACTCTTGTCGATCTTCAGCGCGTCCACCTTGAAGCGATGCAGGTAGGCGAGACTGGAATTGCCGGTGCCGAAGTCGTCGATGGCCAGCTTGACGCCCAGGCCATGAAGGTTGTCGAAGAGTTCGTCGGTTACCTCACTGGAAACGATCAGCTCGCGCTCGGTCAGCTCCAGGGTCAACTCCGGCCGATGGGGCAGGAAGCGCGCCTGGAAGTCGCGGCAATCACCGAACAACCCCGGCTCCGTGCAATGCCGGGCGCTGATGTTGAAGCTCAGATGGAAGCCCTCGCCCAGCAGGTGCCCGTGCGGTGCCAGCCCATCGGCGACCTGGTGGAACAGCTCGCGGGTCATCGCCACGATCAGTCCGGAGCGTTCGGCCATGGGGATGAACAGGTCGGGGCCGACCATGCCTTCGCGCGGATGCACCCAGCGCATCAGCACTTCCGCACCGACCCAGCGGCCGTCCCGGGCATCGACCAGCGGCTGCAGGTACGGCACGAACTCCCCGGCGAGCAAGGCACGCTCAAGCTCCAGGCTTGGCGTCGCCGAACGCCCCCAGAGCCAGTAGCAGGCCACGCCCGATGCACCACCCAGCATCAGCATCAACGCCACCAGCGGCAACGCGTCTTCGTGGATGTGCCGCCATTGCGCCCCTTCGGGGAAGCCGCCGATGACCTTGTAGGGGAATCGCTCGGAGGTCAGTTCGACATGCCCCAGCGGCAGGCGGACAGGCTTGCCGTCGAACACCCTGCCCTCCTCGTCCATCCACTGCCCGCCGACCTGCAATTGCAGGTCGCTGCGTTGATCGACCAGTTGCAGCGTGTTGCTCAGGTAACGTCCATCCACCGTCGCCAGCGCGGCGTGGCGTCCTTCGACACGCCGCAGGATCAACAGCGCGTAGTTCGGCGTGATCTCGTTACCGGCCATCATCCGCAGCCGGCCGGCGACATACAGGCTCGAATCCAGCGGCGCCTCGAAATCGCCGAACAGCGAGGTGCAATAGATTTGGTCATCGCGAGTCAGATTGACCGACCGGACGAACGGCACCACCGCCACCTGTTCGCGCAGGACGAGCGTCGCCTCGTCGCAGCCCTCGTCCACATGCAGCAGAGCCACCTGGGCGGCCCCTGCCGCATTGCTCAGCATCACGTCGAACAGCCGAACGGCCTCGTTCGAAGCAGTACGCGCCTCGACGCTCAGGGTGCGCAAGGCCTGCCAATAGATGATGGCGCTGCCCAGCAGCAACGGCAGCAGGGCCATGGAGAGGGAGAAGACCAGGCGAGGCAGCAGCCGGCGCCGGGTGTAGTTGCGAAGCGGCATCCTTGTTCCTTGCTTGACGGCGCCGCGACCTGCGACGCATTGCCACTCCCCCATGGGCAGCGACGTGGTTTGAGCTTAGAACAGCCACCGCCGCCGGGCGCCGCGCGGCGGAATCCGTATAATCCCCGCCCCATCCATCCTGATCGCCACTGAAGACGCCCATGTCCAAGCCGCAGCAGCTCCAGCCCGCGGGGAACTTCCCGCCCGCCACGCTCCTCCGTCGCTTTGCCGCGATGTTCTATGACTTCCTGCTCTGCGTGGCCTTGCTGATGGTGGTGACGCTGGCCTATCAGCAGGGCTTCCTGCGCCTGATCTATGGCAGCGAGAAGCTCCGGATGCTGGCCGACCAGGGGGCGCTGACCGGCGACCCGCTGCTGTCCAGCCTGCTGTTCATCAGCGTGTTCGCCTTCTTCGCGAAGTTCTGGACCCACAGCGGCCAGACCCTGGGCATGCAGGTCTGGGGCGTTCGTGTGCAGAACGCCAACGGCACGCGCATCACCCTGATGCAGGCGCTGCTGCGCTTCGTCATCGCCATCGCGTCCTGGGGCTGCGCCGGCCTGGGCTTCCTCTGGATGCTCTGGGACAAGGACCAGCGCACCTGGCAGGACCGCTACTCGGAAAGCGTGGTGATCCAGATCCCCAAGGCGGTGCGCAAGGCATCGCAGGGGCGGGGCTGAAACCCCGGGCAATAAAAAAGCCGGCGATTGCCGGCTTTTTTGCGGGCGCGGGTTCTACCCCGCGATGGGACTCAGCCCGCCCGCTTCAACAGCAGCGTGCCGAGGAAAGCACAGATCGCCGCCGGCACCAGCACCGCCAGCAGCGGCGGGAAGTTGAACACCTGGCTGGACGGGCCGAGCAGGTCCTGGGCGATGCGGAAGGTGAAGCCCACCAGCACCCCGGTGAACACGCGCTGGCCGAGGGTCACGCTGCGCAGCGGGCCGAAGATGAACGAGATCGCCATCAGCACCAGGGCAGCGGTCACCAGCGGCTGCAGGATCTTGGTCCAGAACGCCAGCCAGTAGCGGTTGGAGCTCAGGCCCTGGTCCTGCAGGTAATGGATGTAGTTCCACAGGCCGGTGATGGACAGCGCCTCCGGCTCCATCACCACGGTGTTGAGCAGTTGCGGGCTGAGCTGGATGTTCCAGGTCTCGCTGGGCTTGCTTACGACCTCGCTGCGCTTTTCAGCCGCGTGCAGCACCGAGGTGGTCACGTCCTGCAACTGCCACTGGTCGTTCTCGAACACCGCCTGACGGGCGAAGCTCGCGCTCTGCAGGCGACGGTTGTCGTCGAAGTTGTAGCGGGTCACGCCCAGCAGCACGCCATCCGGGCGCACCACGTTGATATGGATGAATTCATGCCCCTGGCGGTGCCACAGGCCCGACTTCGAGCTTTGCGAACCATTGCCGCTCTGCGCCAGGGCGCGACCGCTCTGGGCAGCGGTTTCGGTGTAGGGAATCACGTACTCACCCACCAGGATGCCGGCGAACATCAGCACCAGCATCGGTTTCATCACCGCCCAGACGATGCGCTGCAGCGACACGCCAGCGGCGCGCATGATGGTCAGCTCGCTGTTGCTGGCCAGGGTACCCAGGCCCACCAGGCAGCCAATCAGCGCGGCCATGGGGAGCATGTCGTAGCCACGGCTCGGCGCGGTCAGCAGGACGAACTTGAGCGCCTCGCCAAGGGTGTAGGTGTCGCTGATCTGCCCCAGCTGGTCGACGAAGGCGAACAGTTCGGCCAACCCGAGGATCACCCCGAGTACCGCGAGAATGGAAACGAAGACAGTGGTGCCGATGTAACGATCCAGCTTACGCATGCTTCAGCACTCCGCCCGACTTCGCTCGCTTGGCGGCCAGCTTCAGACGCAGCGGCTCCCAGTACAACAACAACAGGCCGATGGCCAGGAATATCCCGTGGATCCACCACAGGCCCAGGGCCATGGGAATCTTGCCCTTGTCGAGCATGCCGCGCCCGGCGATCAGCAGCGCCAGGTAGGCCATGTACAGCAGCACGGCCGGCAGCAGCTTGAGGAAGCGGCCCTGGCGCGGGTTGACGCGCGACAGCGGCACGGCCAGCACGGTCACCACGAAGACAAGCAGCGGGATGGACAGGCGCCACTGCAACTCCGACTTCATGCGAGGATCGTCGCTGCCCAGCAGGTCGGAGGTGGGAATGGCGTCGCGGTCGTCGATCTCGCTGCTCACTTCCGGCTTGGGCAGCAGGGCAGCGTAGGTGTCGTACTTGATCTCGCGGTAATCGGCCTGTCCGGGCGTACCGTCGTAGCGATAGCCGTCCTTGAGGATCAGGTAGCGACTGCCGTCAGCATGGATTTCCTGCACGCCGGTGGTGCCGACCAGCACCGAAGTGCCGCCGTCCTTGCCATTGCGCGGGCGGTTCTTGTCCGAAATGAACACACCACCCAGTTCGGTGCGCTCGTTGGCCAGGGTCTCGGTATAGGTCACCCGCGTGCCATCGCGCATCGACTGGAAGCGCCCCGGCGCCAGGGTGTCGAACTCGGTCATCGCATCCTGCTTGTTCAGCAGCAACTGCATCTGGGTAATGCCCTGGGGCGCCAGCCACAGGCTCAGCCAGGCCACCAGCAGGGCGATGAACAGCGCCGGCGCCAGGGTAATGGCCAGCAGGCGCTGCTGGCTCATGCCAGTGGCGGTGAGCACGGTCATCTCGCTGTCCAGGTACAGGCGGCCATAGGCCAGCAGAATGCCGAGGAACAGGCCCAGCGGCAGGATCAGCTGCAGGAAGCCCGGCAGGCGCACGCCCATGATCATGAACAGCGAACCCGGATCGAGCAGGCCTTGGGCCGCCTGCGCCAGGTACTTGATGAAACGGCCGCTCATGATGATGACCAGCAGCACGGCGCTCACCGCACTCATGGTGATCAGCACTTCACGGGACAGGTAACGGAAGACAATCAAACCGGACACTCCAGGGTTGTCACGCTCAGGCGGCTACGCTCAAACTAGCCGCCGTGAAGCATTGCCGGGTGCGCGCGGACGCGACCCAGCGCAAATAACCGGCATTATCCTGCGATTCGCCAGGCCTGTCACTGCGCAGTCCACCTTCATTCGCAGACCCTTCTGCTCTTTGTCCCGGGGACACTCAGCCATGGAATTCCTTGTAAAAAGCGTACGTCCGGAAACTCTCAAGACCGCCACCCTGGTCATCGCCGTGGGCGAAGGCCGCAAGCTTGGCGCCACCGCCAAGGCCGTCGACGAAGCCACCGGCGGTGCCATCGCCAACCTGCTCAAGCGTGGCGATCTGGCAGGCAAGGTGGGCCAGACTCTACTGCTGCAAGATTTACCCAACATTAAGGCTGAGCGCGTCCTGCTGGTCGGCGCCGGCAAAGAGCGCGAACTCTCCGACCGCGCCTACCGCAAACTGGTTTCCGCCGTCCTGGGCAATCTGAAGAACCTGGGTGGCGCCGACGCAGTCCTGGCCCTGGGCGACCTGGCCGTCAAAGGCCGCAATGCCCACGGCAAGGCCCGCCTGCAGGTGGAAACCCTGGCCGACGGCACCTACGTCTTCGATCGCTTCAAGAGCCAGAAGGCCGAAGCGCCGAAGCTGAAGAAAATCACCCTGCTCGCCGACAAGGCCGACGCCGCCGCTGTCGAACAAGGCGCCAAAGAAGCCCAGGCCATCGCCAACGGTATGGCCCTGACCCGTGACCTGGGCAACCTGCCGCCGAACCTCTGCCACCCGACCTTCCTCGGCGAACAGGCCAAGGCGCTGGGCAAGGAATACAAGGGCCTGAAGGTCGAAGTCCTCGACGAGAAGAAACTGCGCGAGCTGGGCATGGGCTCCTTCCTCGCCGTCGCCCAGGGCAGCGACCAGCCGCCGCGCCTGATCGTGCTGCAGTACAACGGCGCGAAGAAGAAGGACGAGGCCCCGCACGTACTGGTCGGCAAGGGCATCACCTTCGACACCGGTGGCATCAGCCTCAAGCCCGGCCTGGGCATGGACGAGATGAAGTTCGACATGTGCGGCGCCGCCTCCGTGTTCGGCACCTTCCGCGCCGTGCTGGAGCTGCAGCTGCCGATCAACCTGGTGGGCGTGATGGCCTGCGCCGAGAACATGCCCAGCGGCGGCGCCACCCGTCCGGGCGACATCGTCACCACCATGAGCGGCCAGACCGTCGAAATCCTCAACACCGACGCCGAAGGCCGCCTGGTGCTGTGCGACGCGCTGACCTACGTCGAACGCTTCAAGCCGCAGTCGGTGGTGGACATCGCCACCCTCACCGGCGCCTGCATCGTCGCCCTGGGCTCCAACACCTCGGGCCTGATGGGCAACAACGACGCGCTGATCAAGCAACTGCTCAAGGCCGGTGAAGTCGCCGACGATCGCGCCTGGCAGCTGCCGCTGTTCGACGAGTACCAGGAACAGCTCGACAGCCCGTTCGCCGACATCGCCAACATCGGCGGCCCGAAGGCCGGCACCATCACCGCCGGCTGCTTCCTGTCGCGCTTTGCGAAGAAGTTCCACTGGGCGCACCTGGACATCGCCGGCACCGCCTGGATCAGCGGCGGCAAGGACAAGGGCGCCACGGGCCGCCCGGTGCCGCTGCTGACCCAGTACCTGCTGGACCGCGCCAAGTAATGGCACAGTGCAACCTGCCGATGGGATCGAACGCATGACGCGTGTGGATTTCTACGTCATTCCCAGCGCCGATCCCGACGCACGCCTGACCATCGCCTGCCGCCTGGCTGAAAAAGCCTGGCGGCAAGGCATGCGCATCTTCGTGCTGTGCAGCGACGAGGCCCAGCGCGATGCGCTGGATGCCCGGCTGTGGAACTTCCGGGGCGAAACCTTCATCCCACACAACGCGGTGGAAGAAGATGCCGACTCGCCGATAGTTCTCGCCCTCGGCGAGCCGCCGGAAAGCCACCGGGACCTGCTGATCAACCTGACCCTGGCCATCCCTGCCTTCGTCGACCGCTTCAACCGGGTCGCCGAACTGGTGATCGAGGAGCCGGCGATTCGTCAGGCTGCGCGGGAGAATTTCCGTCGCTACCGCGAGCAGGGCTATCCTTTGCAGGACCACCGCCTGCCGCGCCCTTGAGAGCGTCTCAGCCAAGACACCATGGACAACCACAAGCCCCCGCACGACCCCGACCACCTGCTGGAAGACCTGAAGAAGATCCAGGACCTGCTGGACGAGTCGGGCGCCGAGCCGCCCCTGCTCACCGAATCCTTCGAGCCGGACAACATCCCGCTGCTCTCCGACGTCGTCACGCCCGCGCCCCAGGCGCCGGAGCCTGCAGCCACCCAGCCCGCCGCGCCGCAGGCCACTCCCGCCGCCAGCGAGCTGAACCGCCTGGACCTGGAACTGCGCGCCGCGGCCCAACTGATCCTGCAGGACGTCCTCGACGACTTCGCCCCGCAGATCGAAGCCGAACTCCAACGCCGGCTCGAAGCGCGCATGCAGCGCCTGCTGGCCCAGCGCAAGACTTGACTCTCCGCCCAGGGAAACACCAGAGCCAGCCTATAGAAGCGCCCCATGGGCGCGATCACGGGCATGGCCCGCTCCTACAACGGGCGTCGGCGCCAGACCGCCCACGCCTGCACCCCGAAAGCCGCCGATAAGCCCCCGGTGGCCTGAACTCCCCGCCTCCCGTTATACTCAGCGGTTTTCCGTCTAGCCTTATCAGGGTCCCGCCGCGCTCATGGACAAGACCTACCAGCCCCACGCCATCGAATCCCACTGGTACCCCCTGTGGGAGAAAGAGAACTACTTCGCCCCGCAAGGTTCCGGCGAGCCGTACACCATCATGATCCCGCCGCCGAACGTCACCGGCAGCCTGCATATGGGCCACGGCTTCAACAACGCCATCATGGACGCGCTGATCCGCTACCGCCGCATGCAGGGCCGCAACACCCTGTGGCAGCCGGGCACCGACCACGCCGGCATCGCCACCCAGATGGTGGTGGAGCGCCAGCTGGCCGCCCAGGGCATCGCCCGTCATGATCTGGGCCGCGAGAAGTTCCTGGAGAAGGTCTGGGAGTGGAAGGATCAGTCCGGCGGCACCATCACCCGCCAGATTCGCCGCCTGGGTTCCTCCGTGGACTGGTCGCGCGAGCGCTTCACCATGGACGAAGGCCTGTCCAACGCCGTGAAGGAAGCCTTCGTGCGCCTGCACGAGGACGGCCTGATCTACCGCGGCAAGCGCCTGGTCAACTGGGATACCAAGTTCCACACCGCCATTTCCGACCTCGAAGTGGAGAACCACGACGAGAAGGGCCACCTCTGGCACCTGCGCTACCCGCTGGCCGACGGCAACAAGACCGCCGACGGCAAGGACCACCTGGTCGTCGCCACCACCCGCCCGGAAACCGTGCTGGGTGACAGCGCCGTCGCCGTGCACCCGGAAGACGAGCGCTACGCCGCGCTGATCGGCACCTTCATCGACCTGCCGCTGGTGGGCCGGCGCATCCCGATCATCGCCGACGACTACGTCGACCGCGAGTTCGGCACCGGCTGCGTGAAGATCACCCCGGCCCACGACTTCAACGACTACGAAGTCGGCAAGCGCCACGATCTGCCGCTGATCAACATCTTCGACAAGGACGCCGCCGTCCTCGCCGTCGCCCAGGTGTTCAAGCTCGACGGCAGCGTCAACGCAGAGCTGGACGCCAGCCTGCCGGCCGCCTACGCCGGTCTCGACCGCTTCGTCGCACGCAAGCAGATCGTCGCCGACTTCGAAGCCGCCGGCCTGCTCGAGAAGATCGACGACCACGCGCTGAAAGTGCCCAAGGGCGACCGCTCCGGCACCGTCATCGAGCCGTGGCTGACCGACCAGTGGTACGTCTCCACCAAGCCGCTGGCCGAACCCGCCATCGCCGCCGTGGAAGACGGCAGCATCCAGTTCGTGCCCAAGCAGTACGAGAACATGTACTTCAGCTGGATGCGTGACATCCAGGACTGGTGCATCAGCCGTCAGCTGTGGTGGGGCCACCGCATCCCGGCCTGGTACGACGATGCCGGCAACGTCTACGTCGGCCGCAATGAGGCCGAAGTGCGCGCCAAGCACAACCTGGGCGACGCCAACCTGCGCCAGGACGAAGACGTCCTCGACACCTGGTTCAGCTCGGGCCTGTGGACCTTCTCCACCCTCGGCTGGCCGGAGCAGACCGACTACCTGAAGACCTTCCACCCCACCGACGTGCTGGTGACCGGCTTCGACATCATCTTCTTCTGGGTTGCGCGCATGATCATGCTGACCATGCACCTGATCAAGAATGGCGATGGCAGCGCGCAGATCCCGTTCAAGACCGTCTACGTCCACGGTCTGGTGCGCGACGGCCAGGGCCAGAAGATGTCCAAGTCCAAGGGCAACGTGCTCGACCCGCTGGACATCGTCGATGGCATTACCTTGGATGAGCTGCTGGAGAAACGCACCAGCGGCATGATGCAGCCCAAGCTCGCCGAGAAGATCGCCAAGCAGACGAAAGCCGAGTTCCCCGAAGGCATCGCCAGCTACGGCACCGACGCCCTGCGCTTCACTTTCTGCTCGCTGGCTTCCACCGGTCGCGACATCAAGTTCGACATGGGCCGCGTCGAGGGCTACCGCAACTTCTGCAACAAGCTGTGGAACGCCGCCAACTTCGTCATCGAGAACACCGATGGCAAGGACACCGGCGTCAATGGCGAGCCGGTCGAGCTGTCCTCGGTGGACCGCTGGATCATCTCCGCCCTGCAGCGCACCGAGATCGAAGTCGCGCGCCAACTGGACGCCTTCCGCTTCGACCTCGCCACCCAGGCCCTCTACGAGTTCATCTGGGACGAGTACTGCGCCTGGTACCTGGAACTGGTCAAGCCGGTACTGTGGGACGAGAACGCGCCGATCGAGCGTCAGCGCGGCACCCGCCGCACCCTGGCGCGCGTGCTGGAAACCGCACTGCGCCTGGCGCACCCGTTCATGCCATTCATCACCGAGGAAATCTGGCAGCGCATCAAGACCGCCGCTGGCAAGTCCGGTGACACCCTGATGCTGCAACCCTGGCCGATCGCCGACGAGGCGAAGATCGACGCCGCCGCCGAAGGCGACATCGAGTGGGTCAAGGCCCTGATGCTGGGCATCCGCCAGATCCGCGGCGAGATGAACATCTCCATGGCCAAGCGCATCGACTTGGTGCTGAACAACGCCTCCCCCGAGGATCACCGTCGCCTGGCCGACAACGAGCCGCTGCTGATGAAGCTGGCCAAGCTGGAGACCATCCGCGTGCTGGACGAAGGCGAAGAGCCGCCGATGTCCGCCACCGCGCTGGTCGGCGACCTGCAGGTATTGGTGCCGATGGCCGGCCTGATCGACAAGGCTGCCGAGATGGCGCGCCTGGACAAGGAAATCCAGCGTCTGGAAGGCGAAGTCAAACGCGTGGGCGGCAAGCTGTCCAACGAAGGCTTCGTCGCCAAGGCACCGCCGGAAGTGATCGAGAAGGAACGCGCCAAGCTGGCTGAAGCCGAGCAGGCCGTGACCAACCTGATCCAGCAGCGCGAGAAGATCGCCAGCCTGTAAGCCCCAACACAAGGCCCGCCAATGCGGGCCTTGTGCTTTTCGCTTGTGCTACCTTCAGGCGTATTCCCTGATCCGGTAACCAACATGGACCGCCGCCACACCCTGACCCTGCTGGAAAGCTGCAAGCCAGAACTGGCCAACCGCTTCGGTGTAGTAAGGCTGGCTCTGTTCGGCTCGACCGCACGTGACGACGCAGGACCGGACAGCGATGTGGATATTCTGGTCAGTTTCGACGGCCCCGCGACCTCGGAGCGCTACTTCGGTGTGCAGTTCTACCTGGAAGACCTGCTGGGCAGCAGTGTCGATCTGGTGACCGAAAAGGCGCTTCGCCCGGAGCTCCGCCCCTTCATCGAGGCGGAGGCAGTGAATGTCAGGGATGTCCAGATGCGCCAAATTATTCCGCACAATGTCTGACCCAGCTTCAACTCAAATTCGACATTGAGACAAATTGCCCCGTAGAAATGACCACATTCGCTAGGCAACAGCGACGCCCACCCTGGTCATCGCGGCCCGGTGACTTCAAAAGCCCCTCTCCCTAACCCTCTCCCGCAAGCGGGAGAGGGGATCGTTCGGTGCAGGACGAAACCAAGGCATCAGCCGGCAGAGACAGCTCCCTCTCCCTTCGGAGCGGGGCGCGCAGCCAGGGTTGGGGAGAGGGCCAGTCCAGGCACGGAATTGCCGGCAGAGCACGCTCCCCATCAATCACCTTCCTCTCAATACACCGCCCCCACCGGGTACACGTAGGCATTCACGTCATGGAACGGCGTGCGCTCGAAGAACCACTGCAGGCGCGCCTGGGCGTCCTTGGCGAAAGCCTTGTCGTCTTTCAGCTTCTTCTCGAACTCGGTCTTGAGCTTCGGGTCCTCGGCGAGCATCTTGCGCGCCATCGGCTCCATCACGTATTCCTCCGGCTCCTCGGCCACCACCAGGGTCGAGTTGAAGAAGCCCCAGGACCAGAACGAGTCCGGACTTTCCGCCGTCAGCAGGTTGACCGCCAGCACGCCCAATGGCTGGTCGGTGTCGATCACCACCGAGCCTGCCGGGTAGGTCTGCAGGCGCTGGAACGGCTTGCCGACGCCGCTGACCAGCAGGTGCCCCTCATAACCGGGAATCTCGTTGGTGGCGGCGCGGTCTGGCTCGAAACCGCCGGCCAGCTTGATGTTGTCCATGCGGTACAGGGTCACCTCGATGGGCGTCGCCTTGTCCAGAGTCTTCATCTGGATGCCATGGGACTTCAGGCGCGCGATCACCTCGCTCCACTGCACCGGCACCACATACTGCTTCGGCCGCTTCACCACCAGGTCCGGCACCGAGTTGTCGGTGACCGGCACGTTCAGCTGCTTGGGCTTGTTGCTCCAGACGATGGTCTTCTTGCCGGTGATCGGTGACACCTCATAGCGGTAATCACCCACGGTGAACGGCGTGTGCTGCGGCTCGCCCGGCTTCCAGGTGAGGATCACCTCCTTCTGCGCCGCCAGCCGTTCGCGGTCCTTGCCAATGGCCTGCTTCAGCGAGTCGGCGTTGTCGCCGATCACCTGGAACATCGCCTTGAGCATCACGTAGTTGCCCAGCACCTGGGTTTCGTAGGGGTGCAGGGCATGCTGCTCGATGAGGATCGACGGCACGTTGCGAATATCGCCGTACTGATTCGAGAAGCGCGCCAGGTCGGTGCGGTACGGGTAGTAACCCTGGGTCGGGTCCTGGTTGTCGTTGAAGCTGATGCACTCATGGACCACATGCCCGTCGCCCTCCAGCTCCTTGTACACCGGGCCGCGCATCACCTTGTCCATCCAATCGCTGGAAGCCGGCGACCAGCCGTTGCCGTTGTGGCAGTAGGAGCTGTCGTAGGGATACATGGCGCCGTCGGTGGAATGGGTGTCGGCGAAGAAGCTCAGGTCGTACTGGTTGAACACCGAGGCGACGTTGCGGATCTCCGCACTGTCGAGCTTGGTGAAGTCGCGGTTGAGGTTGTAGTTCAGGCCGTTGACCCGCCAGCCGGTGACGTCAGGGCCGTTCTGGTTGATCCGCCCGTAGGGGCTGCGGCGCAGGTCGCCGTCGATGTTCACGGTGGGGATGAAGAGGATGTTGACCTTGTCCAGCAGAGCGGCCAGCGGCTTGTCGCCGGCGGTCATGTCGCGCAGCAGCATGAACATGGCGTCCTTGCCGTTGGCCTCGCCGGGGTGGATTTCCGCTTCGACGAAGATCGTCGGCTTGCCGGACTTGTTCAGCCCCGCTGCCGACTTGTCCGCCTCGCGGCTGGCGGTCACCAGCAGCATCGGCTCGCCGGTGGCGCTGTTCTCCGGCAGGTCGCTGAGGGTGATGGCGCCGCCGGAGGCATCGGCCAGCTTCTGCAGCCACGCGCGGGTCTGGTGGTAATCGGAGGTCTGCTTGAAGCCGGTGGATTCGGCCAGGGTGATCAGCGGGTTGTCGGCCTTGGCGATGTACTTCGTGCTGGTGAGCTTCTGCTCGAACATCGCCGGGAGGATGCGGGTTTTCGCGGCGGCGCTGTAGCCGCTGTCATCGACGTACCCCGGCGCCGAAGGCAGGGCGGCATACAGGGGCAGGCTGGAGGTGGCGAAGAAGCCGGCGAGCAGTGCTCGGGACGAGAGGTGGTACATGGGAGGTTCTCCTTTTGCAGCAATATCGTCCTGCGGACGCGTCTGCGTCCGTGCATCAACCATAGACAAACATCGGGAAATGCCCGCGCGGTTCGTCGTCGCGCCCGCTCTGGCATGCACCTCCCTCGAGACGCCGTTCATTCCCCGAAGGAATGACCTTGCGAAGAATGCTCGCTTGGATCACCGCGCCGGTTCGCCGAAGATCAGCGCACAGCTGCGCCCTGCTCCCCTGCCAAGGAACCCCACGCCCATGTCCGATACTCCGGCCCGCAACGGCGGCCAGATCCTCGTCGATGCCCTGCTGCGCCACGCGGTGGATACCGTCTACTGCATCCCCGGCGAAAGCTACCTGCCGGTGCTCGATGCGCTGCACGACGCGGCCGCCATCCAGACCATCGTCACCCGCCACGAAGGCGCCGCCTCGAACATGGCCGATGCCTACGGCAAGCTCACCGGCCGCCCCGGCATCTGCTTCGTCACCCGCGGGCCGGGCGCGACCCACGCAGCCAACGGCGTGCACACGGCAATGCAGGACTCGACGCCGATGATCCTCTTCATCGGCCAGGTGGAAAGCGCGTTCAAGGGCCGCGAAGCCTTCCAGGAAGTGGACTATCGGCAGATGTTCGGCGGCCTGGCCAAGTGGGCCACCGAGGTCGACGACATCCGTCGCCTCCCCGAGATCGTCGCCCGCGCCTTCCGCGTCGCCCAGTCCGGGCGCCCCGGTCCGGTGGTGATCGGCCTGCCGGAGGAAGTACTGTTCGGCTCTGCACAGGTCGCCGACGTAGCGCCGACGCCGATCACCCGAGCAGCGCCAAGCGCCGGTTCGCTGGCCGAACTGCGCGAGCGCCTGAGCCAGGCCCGGCGCCCGCTGCTGATCGTCGGCGGCACCGGCTGGACGCCGCAGGCCTGCGCGCAGGTTCGCGCCTTTGCCCACGCCAACCGCCTGCCGCTGGTGGCTTCGTTCCGTCGCCAGGACCTGATCGACAACCGCGACGAGCAGTACGCCGGCCAGCTCGGCTTCGGCGCCTCGCCCAAGCTCACCGCCCGCGTGCAGGAAGCCGACCTGCTGCTGGTGCTTGGCTCGCGCCTGAGTGAAACGCCCAGCGCCGGCTACAGCCTGATCCAGAGCCCACGCCCGCTGCAGGGCATGATCCACGTCTACCCCGACGCCAGCGAGCTGGGCCGCGTCTACCAGGCGGACCAGAGCATCCAGGCCGGCATGCCGGAGATCGCCGCCGCCCTCGCCGACCTCGCTCCCCTTGCCGAGACGCCCTGGGCCGACTGGACCGCCGCGGCACGCGCCGATTACCTCAGCTATATCACCCCGCCGCAGAACGCAGAATCGCCGAAGGGTGTGGACCTCACCCAGGTCGTCCAGTACCTGAACGAAACCCTGCCGGACGACGCGGTGATCAGCAACGGCGCCGGCAACTACGCCGTCTGGGTGCACCGCTTCTACCGTTATCGCTCGCCGCGCAGCCAGCTCGCCCCCACCAACGGCGCCATGGGCTACGGCTTTCCCGCCGCCATCGCCGCCAAGCTGCGGGACCCGCAGCGCAGCGTGGTGTGCTTCGCCGGCGACGGCTGCTTCATGATGTACCCGCAGGAGCTGGCTACCGCCGTGCAGTACAGCGCGGCGCTGACCGTCATCGTGGTCAACAACGGCATGCTCGGCACCATCCGCATGCACCAGGAGCGCGAGTACCCCGGCCGCATCAGCGCGACCGAGCTGCGCAACCCCGACTTCGTCGCCCTCGCCCGCGCCTTCGGTGCCCATGGCGAGCTGGTGGAGAGAACCGAGGACTTCGCCGCCGCCTTCGAGCGCGCCCAGGCCAGCGGCAAGCCGGCGCTGATCGAACTGCGCACCGATCCACAGCAGATCACCCCGGTCGCACGGCTGCCCTGAGGACCTCCAGCATCCCCCGCAGCAGCGCAGGCTTCGCTAAGCTGCACCGGGTCAAGGCATTGCGCCCGCTCCTGCGGGCACAATGGCGCCGGGAAATCGCTAGGGAAGCGCATGAGTCTGCAACTGATCTGGGTCCTCGCCCTGCTCGCCACCGCCGTCGGGCTGTTCGTCATCAACCGTCCGCGCATGGACGTGGTCGCCCTGCTGGTGATGGTCGCTCTGCCGCTGTCGGGTATCCTCAGCGTGCAGGAATCACTGGCCGGCTTCGCCGATCCCAACGTCATCCTGATCGCCGCGCTGTTCGTCATCGGCGAAGGCCTGGTGCGCACCGGCGTAGCCTATCGCATCGGCGAATGGCTGACCCGCCGCGCCGGCGCCAGCGAGACGCGCCTGCTGGTGCTGCTGATGCTCGCCGTGGCCGGGCTCGGCTCGGTGATGAGTTCTACCGGCGTGGTCGCCATCTTCATTCCCGTGGTGCTGAGCATCGCCGCGCGCCTGCACGTTTCGCCGCGCCGGCTGATGATGCCACTGAGCTTCGCCGGGCTGATCAGCGGCATGCTCACCCTGGTCGCCACCGCGCCCAACGTGGTGATCCACAGCGAGCTGGTGCGCGAAGGTTCGAAGGGTTTCGGTTTCTTCAGCTTCACGCCGTTCGGCCTGGTGGTGCTGGTGCTCGGCGTCGGCTACATGCTGGTGGCGCGGCGCTGGCTGGGCGATGACGGCGACGACGACGGGCAGCGCGTCAAGCGCCGCACCCTGGGAGACCTGATCCGCGACTACCAGCTCGCCGGCCGCGAGCGCCGCCTGCGCATCCGCCCCGATTCGCAATTGGTGGGCAAGAGTCTGGGCGACATCGAGCTGCGCGCCCGCGCCGGCACCAACGTGGTGGCCATCGAGCGCATGGTGCACTTCCGCCTGAAGATACTGAGCCCCGGTGCCAACATCGTGCTGCACGCCGGCGACGTGCTGCTGGTGGATATCTACGGCGAGCGCAGCGACCTGCTGGGCATGTACCACGAGTTCGGCCTCGAGCCATTGAGCCTCCAGGGTGACTACTTCACCGAACGCGCCCACGAAGTGGGCATGGCCGAGGTGACGATGCCGCCGGAGTCCGTCCTGCTCGGCAAGAGCGTGCTGGACCTGGAGTTCCGCAGCCAGTTCGGCCTCAACGTGGTCGGCCTGCGGCGCAACCGCGAAGCCCTGGTGGAAGGCCTGCTGGACGCCAAGCTGAAGGTCGGCGACACCCTGCTGGTGATCGGCGGCTGGAAGGAAATCCGCCAGCTGCAGGCGCGCGCCCGCGACTTCCTGGTGCTCAGCCTGCCCGCCGAGGTGGACGAAGCCGCCCCCGCCGCCAGTCAGGCTCCCCACGCACTGTTCAGCCTGGCGGTAATGGTGGTCCTGATGGTCAGCGGGCTGGTGCCCAACGTCATGGCCGCACTGATCGCCTGCCTGCTGATGGGTTCGTTCCGCTGCATCGACATGGACAGCGCCTACCGCGCCATCCACTGGCAGAGCCTGCTGCTGATCGTCGGCATGCTGCCCTTCGCCCTGGCGCTGCAGAAGACCGGCGGTATCACCCTGGCGGTCAACGGCCTGGTCGGTGCACTCGGCGGGGCCGGGCCCTATGCCATCCTCGCCAGCCTGTTCGTGCTGACCGCGGTGATCGGCCTGTTCATCTCCAACACCGCCACCGCCGTGCTCATGGCACCGGTCGCCATCGCCACGGCCAAGGCCCTGGGCGCCTCCCCGGAAGCCTTCGCGATGATCGTCGCGCTGGCCGCGTCGGCCGCCTTCATGACGCCGATTTCCTCACCGGTGAACACCCTGGTGCTGGGGCCGGGGCGCTATCGTTTCGCCGATTTCGTCAAGGTTGGCGTACCCTTCACGATTCTGGTGATGATCGTCAGCGTTGTGCTGGTACCCTGGCTGCTGCCGCTGTAGCCGCCCATTACAAGATCGCCAAGGAATCGTCTCGATGGAAGTGAGCAAGACCAAAAGCAGTTTCTACCGCCGCCTCTACGTGGCCTGGCTGATCGACAGCGGCACCGCCACCAGTGTCCCGGCGCTGATGGAAGCCACCGGCATGCCCCGGCGCACCGCCCAGGACACCCTGGCCGCGCTGGCCGACCTGGACATCGACTGCGCCTTCGAGCAGCACGACGGCGAGCGCAACAACGCCGGCCACTACCGCATCCGCGACTGGGGCGCCATCGATCCGCGCTGGATCGCCGCGCACCTGCCGAAGATCAAGGACATCCTGCAGTACCCCTGAGCCCGCCCGCATGCTTGCCGTCCCACCCACCCTCTGGCGCTTTCGCCGACTGATCCTGCTGCTAGCCTTCGCCGTGGTGCTGGTGCTGCTCTATCGCGCCAGCGGGCTGCATGAGGAGTTCAGCCTCGAATACCTGCGCAACGAGCTGACTGACAACCGCCTGCGCGGCCTGCTGCTGTTCGTCGGCCTGTTCGCCCTGGGCAACCTGCTGCACATCCCCGGCCTGCTGTTCCTCGCCGCCGCCGTGCTGGCCATGGGCAAGCTGTGGGGCGGGCTGATCACCTACTGCGCGGCGGTGTTCTCCTGCGGCTTCACCTTCCTGATCGTGCGCGCCGTCGGCGGCAATGGCCTGCGCCTGCTGAACAACAAGCTGACCCGCGCGGTGTTCAGCCACCTCGACCAGCGCCCGGCGAGCAGCGTGTTCCTGCTGCGCCACGCCTTCATCACCTCGCCGACGCTGAACTACAGCCTCGCGCTGTCGGGCATCGGTTTCTGGCCCTACATGCTCGGCACCCTGCTCGGCCTGCCGATTCCGCTGCTGCTCTGCTGCCTGCTGTTCGACCGCCTGGGCAACGTGCTGCTCGGCTGAAGCGCCCAACTGTGGGAAAATCGCCCACCGCCTCCCAGCCCCGCGCGCCCTCATGTCGAAAGCACCCAGATCGCCCAAACGCCCCGCCGGCCCGGCAAAGCCTGCCCAGCCCCTGCGCGACCCCGCCGCCAAGCGGCCGAACCTGCTGCACCCGCGCAACCGCCACCAGGGGCACTACGACTTCCCGGCGCTGATCGAGGGCTGCCCGGAGCTGGGTCGTTTCGTCATCACCAACCCCTACGGCAAGCCGAGCATCGATTTCGCCAGCCCCGAGGCGGTGCGCGTGTTCAACCGCGCGCTGCTGAAAGCGCAGTACGGCATCGGCCAGTGGGACATTCCCGCCGGCTTCCTCTGCCCGCCGATCCCCGGCCGGGCGGACTACGTGCACTACCTCGCCGACCTGCTCGCCGAGGAAAACGGCGGCAGCGTACCGCGCGGGCCGGACGTGCGCATGCTGGACATCGGCGTCGGCGCCAACTGCATCTACCCGTTGATCGGCCACCGCGACTACGGCTGGCGCTTCCTCGGCTCGGACATCGAACCCGCTGCCCTGGCCTCCGCCCACGCCATCGTCAACGACAATCCGGGCCTGAGCGATGCCATCGAACTGCGCCAGCAGCACGATCCGAAACACATCTTCCGCGGCCTGCTCGACGCCGACGAGCGCTTCGACGCGACCCTGTGCAACCCGCCCTTCCACTCCTCGCCCGAGGAAGCCAGCAGTGGCAGCCGGCGCAAATGGAAGAACCTCGGCAAGCTCGACCCGTCACGCCAGTTGCCCAAGCTGAACTTCGGCGGGCAGAGCAACGAGCTGTGGTGCGAAGGCGGCGAGATCGCCTTCCTGCGCAAGCTGGCGATGGAAAGCGCCGAGGTCGGCCAGCAGGTCCGCTGGTTCAGCTCGCTGGTGTCCAAGGCCGGCAACCTGGACGACTTCCGCCGCGCGCTGAAAAAGGCCGGCGCCATTTCCATCCGCACCGTGGACATGGCCCAGGGGCAGAAGCAGAGCCGCTTCGTCGCCTGGACCTTCCTCGAACCGGAACACCGCCGAGGACGACCGTAGGGCGCATAACGCGGCACGCGTTATCCGCCGTCCACCGCCACGCAAGGGCCGGCGGATAACCGCAAGCGGTTATTCGCCCTACAACCTCGAACCGGAACACCACCGAGTACAACCGTAGGGCGCATAACGCGGCACGCGTTATCCGCCGTCTACCGCCGTGCAGAGGTCGGCGGATAACCGCAAGCGGTTATTCGCCCTACACCTCGGCAGCCAGCACCGGCGCGCGTTCCCGGCCCAGCAACAGAAACACCAGCCCGGCGACCACGAAGGTCACGCCCGCCAGCAGCTCCAGCACCCGACTGAACACCGCCACGTAGTCGCTGCGCAGTTGCTCGGGCGCCAGCTGCGGCAGTTGCTCGACCACCGCCGCCAAGTTGCCGATGGCCAGCTGGTTCGCACTCATCAGGCGCTCCGCCGCGGCCAGGCCCAGCGGCTGCAGTTGCGCCGCGAGCAGGGTCGCCAGCAAGGCGCCGACCACGGCGATGGCCACCGCGTCGGCGGACACCCGCACCGTGTTGAAGATGCCCGTCGCCATGCCAGCACGTTCGCGCTCGACCACGCTCACTGCCAGGCCATCCATCAGCCCCCACGGCAGGCCAATGCCGATGCCAATCACCAGCAGCGGCATATCCGGCGCAATACCAACCTCCAGGTTGCGCGCCAGCCACAGCAGCCCACCCGCGACGATCAGCAGACCGATCGCCGACAGGCTGCCAGCGCTGAAGTGCTTCGCCAGCAGCGCCGCCAGGAAGGGCACCACCAGCAGCGGCGCCGACAGCGCCAGCATGGTCCAGCCGGCCTGCAGCGCGCCCTGCCCCTCGATGCCGATGAAGCGCCCCGGCAACAGCACGATCAGCACCACATAGGCGAACGCTGGCGACGCGCCCAGCAGTTGCACGCCAACGAAACGCCATTGGCTGAACAGCGACAGGTCCAGCAACGGTCGCTCCATGCGGCGTTCGACGGCAATGAACACGACCAGCAACACGCCGCTCAGCACCAGCGTCGCGATTACCGGGACGCTAGCCCAGCCCTGTTCCGGCGCCAGCAGCAGGCCGTAGGTGAACAGGCTGAGCGCGGCGGTGAAGCTCAGCGCGCCGGGCCAGTCCAGGCCGCGCGCCTGCGGATCACGGGTCTCGCGGCAGAAGCGCACCACCACCGGAACCGAGGCCAGCGCGCACACCGCCGGGACCAGGAACACCCAGCGCCAACCCGGCCCGTCGGTGAGCCAGCCGGCGAGCAGCGGGCCGAACGCCAGGCCGACGCCGAAAGTAGTGCCCAGCAGGCTGAACACCCGTGTGCGGATCGGCCCGTCGAACTCCTGCGCCAGCGCTGCCATGGCGGCGGCGAAGGCGGCCGAGCCACCCGCGCCCTGGACCAGGCGCAACACGTCAATGGCCGCCACCGAACCGGCCAGCGGGATCGCCAGGGTGGTCACGCAGAACAGCGCCAGGCCGACCAGCCAGACGCGCTTGCGCCCGTAAACGTCCGCCAGGCTGCCAGCCGCCATCATCGCCGCGCCGTAGGCCAGCACGTAGCCGTTGACGATCCAGTTCAGCGCCACCGCCGAGCCGCCCAGCTCATGGGCAATGGCCGGCAGCACCACGGCCGGGCCGGTGAAGCACAGGGGAATCAGCACCGCCGTCAGGCTGGCGGCGAGCAACAACAGCCAGCGCGAGGCTTCGGATCGGTTTTCAGGGGTGTCGTGGGAGGGCTTCATGGTGGGTCCGCAAGGAATCGAGGAAGACCGGCCCAAAGCTAATCAACCCGACATTGCGGAAAAACAGGCTAGGATTCCGAACAAAACGGACATCTTTGTCCGCAATCGAACCCCCATCGCGCGGCACAATGGCGGCCCGCCCGCACGGACACCTTTCCATGGACAGCCTCAACGGCCTGCGCGTCTTCCTCCAGGTTGCCGACTCCCTGAGCTTTGCCCAGGCCGCGCGCCTGCTCGGCCTCTCTGCCTCGGCGGTGGGCAAGAGCATCGCTCGTCTCGAGGAGCGCCTGGGCGTGCGCCTGTTCCACCGCAGCACGCGCAGCCTGAGCCTGTCCAACGAAGGCCAGCTGTTCCTCGAACGCTGCCGGCGCATCCTCGACGAGCTGGAAGCGGCGGAGCAGGAACTGGCGCTATCGACCCAGCAGGCTCGCGGCCGCCTGAAGATCAGCATGCCGCTGGTGGCCGGGCTGTTGCCGCAGGTACTGCCGGAATTCCTCCGCTGCTACCCGCGCATCCAGCTGGACATCGACTTCACCGACCGCCTGGTGGACGTCATCGAAGAGGGTTTCGACCTCGTGGTGCGCGGTGGCGAGCTGCGCGACTCACGGTTGAAGGCGCGCAAGCTGGGCGACTTCAGCCTGCTGCTGGTGGCCTCGCCCGGTTACCTGCGGCAGTACGGCACGCCGCGGCGGCCGGCGGACCTCAACCAGCACCTGTGCCTGCACTACCGCTACCCGAGCAGCGGGCTGGTGCAGCGCTGGCCGCTCGAGCTCGCCCCCGGAGAAACGGAGCCGCGTCTGGACGGCGGGCTGATCTGCAACACCGCCGACATGCTGATCAACGTCGCCAGCCAGGGCATGGGCATCGCCTGCCTGCCGGATTTCGCAGTGCGCAGCGCACTGAACGACGGCCGGCTGGTGCAGGTGCTGAGCGAACACACCACGCACCAGGGCAGCTTCCACGCGCTGTGGCCGGCGGGCCGGCGCATGCCGATGAAGCTGCGGGTGTTCCTCGACTTCCTCGGCGACCGCCTGTTCGTCACCCGTTGAGGGGGACTCACGGGCAGTTCAGCGGATGAACTGCTTGCTGATCTCGCGGAAGACTTCCGTCCCGGCGCGCTCCAGCCACTCGAAGGCGACCATCTCCCGCGAGACGATCACCGCGCCGGCCTGGCGCATCCGCTCCAGCGCCAGCGCCTTGTCCTGCGGGCGGCGCGAGCCGACGGCCTCCGCCACCACAAACACCTCGCGGTCCTCCGCCAACAGCCCCAGCACCGTCTGCAGCACGCACACATGGGCCTCGGTGCCGCACACCACGAACTGTCGGCGATCGCCACCGGGCAACTGCGACAGGCCGGGATCGGTGACGGCCGAGAAGGCGATCTTCTCCAGCACCTCGCCTTCGACCAGCTCGGCGCGCAGCGCCGGTAGCGTCGGGCCGAGGCCCTTGGGGTACTGCTCGGTGGCCAGTACCGGCACACCCAGCCGCCGCGCGATGGCCAGCAGCCAGGCGCTGTGCTCGAGCACCGCCTCGTTGTCGTGGATGGCCGGGAACAGACGTTCCTGGATGTCGATGAGCAGCAGGCAGGCGGTTTGCGCGCGTATCAGCATGGCTAGGTTCCTCGCAGGTCCAAGCTGTGTTTTTCGGCTCAGGAGCTGGTGCTGTCAACCTGTGCGCGGCGCATCTCCTCGGCGAGCACATCGGAATAAACGGCGTCAGGCTGCTGCTGGCAGCGCTCCAGCACGCGAGGCAGAGCGGCATCGAAGCGCTTGCCGATCAGCCGGTTCTTCTCCACATCCAGCTTGCCACCGAGCTGGGCAAGGAACAGCGCGCCACTGGTCATGCGGAAGGTCGCCAGTTGATCCAGCGGTCGGTCCGGGTAGGCCTGATGGAACTCTGCGTACTGGCTGCTGATCGCGCTGCAGGGCTGGGCGAGGAGTTCGCGCACGGTGTTCGCCAGACTCTCCTCGGAGTTACCCGCCGCCTTGTCCGAGGGCAGCATCGGGGTGCCGGCTTCGGCCTGCTTGAACTCGAAGGTCTTCACCACCTGCCGTGGCGCGGGGTACTTGGCGGTGGGCTGCCAGGGCTCGAAGCGCCACTGGGATACACGCTCGCGCACGGCTTCGGCCAGCGCAGGGTTGCTCGACTCGACGATCTGCACGTTGGCAACCTCGCCGCTGGCCTCGATATCGAAGGAGGTCTTCACCCTGCCATCGATACCCCGCGGCCGGAACTGCTGCGGATACTCCGGCGACGCCATGTCGCGCGGCACCAGTCGTGGCGTCTCGTCCTTCGGTACGCTGCTGCAGGCCGTCATTGCCGTTACCGCCAGCAGCAGGCCGATACGCGCGATACCCGTTGTCCTCTCCATGCGATGCAATCCCGAAGCTCCCTGTTCATGAGGGGCGCGATGGTAGCGCTGCGCCACTTTCCCTCACAAGCATCAGGCCCCCTTGGCAGGCGCCGCTCCAGCACGCACCCTATGCGCGCCAGAACAACACAACAACGAGCCTGGGAGAGACGGGAACATGGGCAAGAGCATCAGCATCGCCGCGCGTGACGGCAGCGGCAGCTTCAGCGGTTATCTCGCGGTACCGGCCAGCGGGCACGGCCCTGGCGTGGTGATCGGCCAGGAGATCTTCGGCGTCAACGCCAACATGCGCAGCATCGCCGACAGTTATGCCGAGGAAGGCTATGTCGCCCTGGTGCCCGACCTGTTCTGGCGCCTAGAGCCGAACCTGGAACTGGGCTACAGCGAAGCCGAGTTCGGCCAGGCCATCGGCCTGTTCCAGCGCTTCGACGTAGACAAGGGCGTGGACGACATCGCCGCTGCCATGGACGCCCTGCGCGCCCTGCCGGAGGTCGAGGAACGCGGCATCGGCTACGTCGGCTTCTGCCTGGGCGGCAAGCTTGCCTACCTGACCGCCGCGCGTACCGACGCGGCCTGCTCGGTGGGCTACTACGGCATGGGCATCGAGCAGATGCTCGACGAGGCGCAGAACATCAAAGGTCGCCTGGTGCTGCACTTCGCCGAGCAGGACGTGTACTGCGACGCCAGCGCCCGCGCGGCCATCGGCGAAGTCCTCGGCAAGCTGCCGAAGGCGGAAATCTACAGCTACCCCGGCGTCGACCACGCCTTCGCCCGCCCCAACGGCATGCACTTCGACAAACCCGCTGCGCTGATGGCCCACGAGCGCAGCATCGGCGCGCTCAAGCGCGAGATCGGCCCGGACTTCGACCTGTCGCAGCTGTGGGAAGACCACATCCACCACGAGTTCGCCGCCCGCGACGTGCCTGCCACCATGGCGACCATGGTCGCCCAGCCCTACGTCAACCACATCCCGACCATGACCGGCGGCGTCGGCCAGGACGAACTGGCGCGCTTCTACAGCAACCACTTCGTCCACGGCAACCCGCCGGACATGAAGCTGGTGCCGATCTCCCGCACCGTCGGCGCGCTGCAGGTAGTGGACGAATTCGTCATGTGCTTCACCCACACCAGCGAGATCGACTGGATGCTTCCCGGCGTGCCGCCCACCGGCAAGTACGTGGAGATTCCCATGCTCGGCGTGATCCGCTTCCGTGGCGACAAGCTGTGCCACGAGCACATCTACTGGGACCAGGCCAGCGTGCTGGTGCAGATCGGCCTGCTCGACCCCGCCGGGCTGCCGGTGGCCGGCGTGGAGACGGCGAAGAAGCTGCTCGACGAAAGCCTGGAATCGAACACCCTGATGACCAAGTGGAAGGACAGCGAAGGTCGCTGATCTTCCTCGATCAACCCAAGGAGCACCCGATGTACCCCATAGGGAAATGGACCTGCGCCGCGCTGCTGACCCTCGCCGCCAGCGCCGGCGCAGCGGAGCGCACCGCGCAGCCTTGCGACGCAGCCACCCTGCAGACCCTGGCCGGGCTGCTCGGCCAGCAGGGCTGGCAGGCACCGGAGACCGGAGCGGCAACACCCGTAGTAGCCGCTGCGTGCAAGCCCTGGCCGGACGACCCGAAGCTGAAGGTGATTGCAGTCGCCTACAGCGCGGCGGGCGACAAGGCCGAACCGGGCGAGCGCAACCTGAACCTGCTGGTCGGCCAGCTCGACACACAAAGCGGCAAACTGGTGACGCGCAGCGACGACAGCATCGGCGAGGACGCCATGGTGGAGATCGACAGCTCCAGCCTGTGGCTCGACACCGCACGCTATCGCCTGGCGCCGGAGGTGCGCGGCTTCGGCCTGATCATCGGCAGCGTGGCGCGCGGCGCAAGCTGCCCGGACGCCTGGTCCTATGACGACTTCAGCCTCTACGCGCCGCAAGGTGACCAGCTCAAGGAGGTGTTCCGCACCTACCTGCGGCAGTGGACGACGCTCGAAGGCGTGGTCTGCGGTGGAGCCGACAAGCTGGTCATCGAGCGCTCGCAACTCACCCTGGCCATGGGCAAGGACAGTCACCACGGCTACGCCGACCTGATCGTGACGTCGAAGGTGCAGCGCGAGCACGAAGGCGACGACGTTGGCGCACCGAAGACCGTGCGCACCACCGTCAGCTACGACGGAACGCGCTATCCGTTCGAGGAGTTCTCCACCTTCTGGCAGAGCCCGCCCACGGCGGCGCAGTAACGAAAAAGGCCCCTCGCGGGGCCTTTTTCCATTGCCGGCACCAGGATCAGTGGCCGGTGTTGTCACCCCGGCGGCTGGTCTCGAAGAGGAACCAGGTGCGCTGCTCGGTCTCGTCGATCCAGTTCTCGATCAGGCTGGCGGTGGCGATGTCATGGTACTCATCGCACAAATCGTGCACTTCACGCATGTATGAAGTCAGCGATTTGTTGTCCTCCTGCAGCTCGGCCAGCATGTCCAGCGGCTGGACGAACTCGGCATCGTTGTCGAGGATGCGCTTCAGCCGCGAGATATGGCCGATGGAGCGGATGGTGTTGCCGCCGATCTTGCGGTTGCGCTCGGCGATGGCGTCGGTCATCGCGAAGATTTCGGTGGCGTGGTCATCCAGCAGCAGGTGGTAGTCGCGGAAGTGCGGACCGCTCACATGCCAGTGGAAGTTCTTGGTCTTCAGGTACAGCGCGAAGACATCCGCCAGCAGGCGGTTGAGCGCCGCCGACAGATCGCGGGTGGCGTTCTTGCTCAGGTCCGACGGCGTGGCCAGCGCAGGGGCGCGGCGCGGAGCGGCCTTGGCAGCAGCCGGTTTGGCAGCGGCTGGCTTGGCAGCGGAGGCCTTGGTGGCGGGCTTGGCCGCGGCAGTCTTGGCGGCAGGTTTGCTGGCAGCAGGCTTGGCGGCCGGCTTGGCAGCAGCGGGTTTTGCGGCAGGTTTGTTGGCCGCTTTCGCAGCCGGCTTCGCGGCGGGTTTGGCCGCTGCGGGTTTCTTCGGAGCCGATGCGGATTGCTTCATCACAAATCACCTCTACGAAAGATCACGATACCTGTGGATGCCGACCCGGGCGGGAACGGCTGACTTACGCGGTCTTGAGCCTATCTCGCCTGACGTCGATTGCAAGTTGACCGCAGTGCCGCGCTCGCGTTCCGACTGATGTGGATCAATCGTGGAGGGGCTTGCGGAAGTACACGACCCGCTCGGTTTCGACGAAGCCCAGGGCACGATGCAAGGCATGACTGACGCTGTTGTCCAGCGCCGCATCGGAGGCGAAATCCACACAGCCGCGCGCAAGGCCCCAGGCCTGTACCGCGCGCACCAGAGCCCGCGCCACGCCTTGCCGGCGAGCGTCCTCACGCACGTAGATGCCTTCGAGAAACAGCACGGGCGAGCCGTCCGTGCCATTCACGTAATCGCTGCGCACCGAGGCTTCCGCCAATCCGAGCGCCCTGCCCGTTTCATCGCGGGCCAGCCACGCGCCATAGCGCTGCGGCTGCACGAGGATGTCGCGTGCCTCCTCGACGAACTCTTCCGCGTGATCGCCCGGCCAGAGTTGCAGGCGCAGGTCGATCCAGTCGGGTAGATCGTTCTCTTCGCAGTGGCGCACGGGCGTGTCCATCAGGCTTTCTCCGGCGCGGATCGCTCGGGGTTGAAACGGAAGCGTGCGTCGAGCTGGCTGTAACCCATGCCGACGCCCTTGTGTACCTTGAGTTGCACCGGAATACGTTCCTTCAACGCCTCGACGTGACTGATCACGCCGATGGTCTTGCCCGTGGCGTTGAGGCTGTCGAGGGCATCCAGCGCCACCTCCAGGGTCTCGCCGTCGAGGGTGCCGAAGCCTTCGTCGAGGAACAGCGAATCGATGCTGGTCTTGTGGCTGACCAGGTCGGACAGCGCCAGCGCCAAGGCCAGGCTGACCAGAAAGCTCTCGCCGCCCGACAGCGTCTTGCAGTCACGCGCGGTGTCGCCCTGCCAGGTGTCCACCACTTCCAGTTCCAGCTCGCCGTCGCTGCGTCGGGCCAGCTGGTAGCGACCGTGCAGGCGCTGCAGCTGGCGGTTGGCGAGGTGCACCAGGTGGTCGAGGGTCAGGCCCTGGGCGAAACGCCGGTAGCGCGCACCGTCGGAGGCGCCGATCAGGCTGTTGAGGCGCTGCCAGAGATCATGTTCCTCTTCCTGCCGGGCGATTTCCGCAAACAGGCTCTGCTGGCTGGCGCGGCGATTGTCGTCGCCTTGCAGCTGGGCACGAATCTCGCCCTGGCGCTGGCCGAGTTCGCGCAGCTGAGTGGCGAGCGCTTGCAGCTGCTCGTCGAGTTCCTCCAGCGCGTGTTCGCCATGGGGCTCGGCCTGCAGGCGCTCGACGTCCTGATTCGCGGCCGCGCGCAGGGTAACGGCTTCGGTGATGGCCGTTTCCAGACGCTGGCGCAGTTCACTGAGTTCGCTGCGCCGCACATCATCCAGCAGCGCGGCGAGGTAGGTCGCCTCATCGGCGAAGGGGCTCACCGCCAGTGCCTGCTGCCAACTCGCCAGGCGCTCGGCAAGGCGCGCCTGCTCCTGCTCCAGCCGTTCCGCCAGCGACTGCTCGCGCCCTTGCAAGGCATCGGCCTGACGCTGGGCGGCAGCCAGCTGCTCCTCGGCCTGTACCAATGCCTGTTGTGGAGTTGCGTGAATCGCCAGCGGCTGGCGCGCATCGAAGCCAGCCGCCTGCCAACGCTGCTGCCATTGCGCGGCGATCTGTTGCACCGCGCGGGCAGCCTGTTCGGCGTCGCGCTCGGCCGCAGCCAGTTCCTGGCCACGCTGCTGGTCCTGCTGCCATTGCTGCCATTGCGCGGTGCGCTCGGCAAGCCATTGCTCTCCGTCGTCCGGCACGCTGTAGCCCAGTTCGCCCAGCGTGGTGGCCAGTGTCTGGTCCTGCTGTTGCAGGTCAGTACGCTGCACCGCGAGTTGCTGCGCGCGCTCTTCCTGGCGCTGGCGTTCGTGGGTTTGTTGCTGCTCGAAGAGTGCCAGCTGCTGTGCGGCTTCGGCGTGATCGCGCTCGGCGCGCTGGCGTTGCTGCTGCGCCTGCTGGAGCTGAACCCGAAGCGCTTCCAGCGCCTTCAGTTGCTGCTGCAAGGCAGCCTGCAAAGCTTCATGGCGCTCACGCTCGGCGCTGAGCTGCTGATCGTCCTTCAGCGCAATGCCCTGTGCTTCACACTGTTGCTGCCAACCCTGCTGGTGCTGCGCCAACGCGGCCTGGGCTTCGTCCAGCTGGCGCTGTCCCTGCTGCACTTGCGCATCCAGTCCGGCCAGCTCGCCCCGCAGGGCGATGCCCTGGCTTTCCAGCTCGGCCAGCTGCTGACGTGCGTGCTCCAGCGCTGACTGCGTGGAGGAAACATCCAGCGCCTGGTAGGCCGCCACCGCCGGGTGCTCCGGCGAGCCGCACAACGGGCAGGCCTCGCCGGGCTGCAACTGCGCGCGCAGATGCTCCAGCTGGTGGATGCGCTGCTCCTGCTGCAGGAGTTTTTCCTTGTCGGCGACCTGCTGCTTGGTCGCCTGATAACGCTCGCGCAGCGCGACGATGGCTGTGTCGCGCTCGGTTCTTTTCTGGCGCAGCGCATCCAGTTCGGGCTGCCAGCGTGCCAGCTGCGCAGCAGCCTGGGCGCGGGCCTGGGCCAGTTGCTCCAGACGGTCCAGCCCACGGCTATGCAGTTGCGCCTGTTGCAGGCGTTCACGCAGGTCCGTTTCAGTTGCGCCGCCCAGCAAGGCATCGAGCTGCTGCTGGTGCTGACGCTCCTGCGTGCCGGCCGTGTCGATCTGCTGCTGCATGAAGGCGACGGTGCCCTGCAGCGTCTGCCGCTGCGCGGTCGCGTTCTGCAATGCCTGGTCGGCTGCCTGCGTCTGCCGCTGCAGATCGGCAATGGCCTGAGCCAGACGCGAGCGCTGGGCGAATTGCGCGCGCCAGCCGCCGAGCAGTTCTCCCAGTTTCGCGCGCTGCGGATGCTGCGCCAGACGCGCCTGCAGCTCCTGGTGTTGTTCGCTGACAGCCTTGTGCTCGCCCTCGCGCGCAGCCAGCATCTGCTGCGCGTACTGACTGGACGCCCACAGAGCCTGGGCGACTGCTTCACGGTTGGACGCCTGCTGTGTGCGATTGTCCTCCAGCGCCGCACGGCCCAGTTCAGCGCTCTCGTGGGTGCTGCGCCAGGCCTGGTAAAGCGGTTGCAGTCGTGCGGCGGGCTCGCTGTCCGCCAGGCGTTGCAGATCGGGTTGCGCCTGCTCCAGCGCCTGGCGCGCGCCTGCCTCTTTCGCACCGGCCTGCTCGACCTGCTGCTGCGCGCGGGTCAGGTCTTCGCGCCAGCGGCGTTGTGCCTGGAGTGCTGCATGCTGGGCCTGCAAGGCGGTTTCCTGCACGGCGGCGTCGCGGCCTTGCTGTTCCAGTTCGCCGCGTTGTTCGGCGCTGAGCAGCTCGAAGCCTTCGGCGCGGGCGCGCAACTGGTCCAGCGCGCCGCGTACTTCACGAGTGCGCTCGAATACACGCTGGGAAATCAGCCCGTAGATTTCGGTACCGGTGAGCTCCTCCAGCAGCTCCGCGCGCTGGTTGGCGTTGGCCTCGAGGAAGGCGGCGAAACCGCCCTGGGCCAGCAGCATGGACTTGGTGAAGCGCTCGAAGTCGAGGCCGGTGAGCGTTTCGGTCTGCTTGAGCTTGTCGTTGATCTTGTCGGTGAGAATCTGCCCTTCACCGGTGGCGCGGTCGATGCGCACCAGCTCCACCTTTGGCGCCTGCAATGCACCTTCGGCCTTGTCGCGGGCGCGGCGCTGGCTCCAGAAGGCGCGGTAAGGCTGGCCCTTCACCTCGAATTCCACTTCGGCAAGGCAGTCGGCGGTGTGCCGGGTCATCAGTTCGTTGCCGCTCTGCGACAGCACGCTCATGCGCGGCGTGCGGTGGTACAGGGCGAGGCAGATGGCATCGAGCAGCGTGGTCTTGCCCGCCCCGGTCGGCCCGGTGATGGCGAACAGGCCGTTGCCGGCGAAGGGCTCGGCGGTGAAGTCGATCTTCCATTCGCCCTTGAGCGAGTTGAGGTTCTTCAGGCGCAGGCTGAGGATTCTCACGGGTGCTCCTCCTGCAGATCGGCCACGACCTGTCGGTAGAGCCCGGTCAGGCGCTCGCGCAGCGGCGCCTCCAGGTCCTCGGCGTCCAGGCGCTGGCGAAACACGTCTTCGGGGCTGAGTTCGTCGAGGGTTTCCCTGGCTTCGCTGAACAGCGCCGCCTGCGTGGTGCCGCGCTCGCGACGGGTGCGCAGGACGATCACCGGCAGCTCCTCGCAGAGCTTCTCGACGCGCAGCTGGATGTCGGTCAGGTAGTCGTCGGTGTGCACCATGACTTCCAGCCAGACCGGCTGCTCCGCGCTGCCTTCGCGGGCGACGCGGGCCAGTTCGGCGGGCAGCTCGGCGAGGCTGCCGGACACCGACTTCAGCGGCTGGAAGCGCGGCACCGGCAGTGCGGTGACGCTTTGCAGGCCGCTGTCATCCAGGTCCACCAGCAGCACTTCCTTGCCCTGGGTCGCCTCGTCGAAGCTCAGCGCGATGGGCGAGCCGCAATAGCGGATGTGCTCCAGGCCGCCGACCTTCTGCGGCCGGTGGATATGGCCGAGAGCGATGTAGTCCGCCGCCGGGAAGGCGCTGGTGGGGAAAGCCTCCAGGGTGCCGACGTAGATTTCCCGCACCGACTCGCTGGCGCTGGCGCCAACGGTGGTGAGGTGGCCGGTGGCGATGATCGGCAGGTGCCGGCCAAGCTGTTCGCGCTGCGCCTCTGCGCGCTCGAACAGCTTGCGGTAATGCGTCTGGATCGCCTGCTGCAGGGCCAGTTGCTTGTCCTGCGCGCTCTGCCCGGCCTGACTGGTGAGCACGTCGCGCGGACGGATGAAGGGAATCGCGCAGAGGATGGCGCCGGGCTGGCCGTCACGTTGCGGCAGCACCAGCAACTGGCGATCGAGGTCAGTGCCGACGGCGGCAATCACCTGGGTATCCAGGCAGGCCAGCAGGTCGCGGGACTCCTCCAGCATCGCCACCGAGTCGTGGTTGCCACCCAGCACCACCAGACGCGCGCCGGTATCGCGCAGCTCGACGATGAAGCGGTTGTACTGCTCACGGGCATAGCTGGGCGGCGCGCCGGTATCGAACACGTCGCCAGCGATGATTACCGCGTCCACGGCCTGCTCGCGCACCTGTTCGACCAGCCAGGCGCAGAACGCCTGGTGCTCGGCCTCGCGGCTCTTGCCCATGAAATGCTGGCCCAGGTGCCAGTCGGAGGTGTGGAGAATGCGCATGCCGTGAAGTCCGCAGCCGTGTTTCGAGGCTTGCGATGATAGCGGTTTGCGCCCTGCCGATGGCGGATTCGCCGGCCTTGCCGGCGGATCGCGGGCATGGCCCGCTCCTACAGGGAAACTCATGCGCCACGGAGCCGCCGTGCAGGCGGTTCGGAAACACCTGATTCGTCACCCGTCATTCACCAGCGTCCAGGCTGGCTATCTTTTCAGGACAGCACGTCGTCACAAGGACTCCCCATGCAACGCCTTCTGAACATGCTCAAGGACCTTGCCATCCTGGTCCGCGCCAACCTCTGGCTGGTGCCGGTGCTGGCCGCACTGGTCGCCGCGGTCTTCTACTTCGTCGCGCCGCCGCCACCGATGAGCGCCACCCTGGCCACCGGCGCGCCGGGTGGCGGCTACGCGGTGTTCGGCCAACGGCTGAAGGAGGAACTCGCCAAGCAGGGCTTCGACCTGCAGCTGGTACGCACCGCAGGTTCCCGCGACAACCTCGGCAAGCTGCTGGACGGCAAGAGCGGCGTGGACCTGACGCTGGTGCAAAGTGGCCAGGAGCAACAGCTCGAACCCAAGCAGCGCGCGCACCTGCAAACCCTCGGCGCGATGTTCCAGGAGCCGCTGTGGCTGTTCCAGCGCCGCGAGGCGAAGATCGACCGCCTGGCCGACCTGCTCGCCCTGCGCGTCGCCATCGGTGGTTCAGGCAGCGGCACCGAGGCGGTGACCGAGGCCATCCTCAAGGCCAACGAGATTCCCACCGATCCCCTGCCTGCCGGCTGGCAAGCGCACGGCGGCAACGCGGTGGCCAACCAGTTGCTGGCCGGCGAACTGGACGCCGCCTTCTTCGTCGGTCCGGCGGAGAACCCGCTGATCCAGCGCCTGGCGGCGAGCTCCGAGCTCAAGCTCACCGGGTTTCGCCGCGCCCATGCCTACGAGGCGCGGATTCCCTTCCTCAAGCGCGTGGAAGTCAGCGAGGGCCTGCTGAACCTGGCGCAGAACGTGCCGGACGAGGACCTTGCGACCCTCTCGCCGGTCGCCACCCTGGTGGTCAACGGCGACTTCCACCCGGCGCTCACCCCGCTGATCCTCGAAGCCGCGCGTGCGGTGATGAAGAGCGGCACCCTGCTCGACGCAGCCGGCGCCTTCCCCAGCGCCGAGCCGCGCACACTGGCCCTGCAGGAAGACGCCGAGCGCTACTACAAGAGCGGCCCGCCGCTGCTGCAGCGCTTCCTGCCGTTCCGCATCGCCTCGCTGGCGGACCGCTACATCATCCTGCTGATCCCCTTCATCGCCATCCTCATCCCGTTGCTCAAGTCCATCGGCCCGCTGTATCGCTGGCGCATCCGTGCGCGCATCTACCGGTGGTACCGCTACCTGCGCGAGATCGACCGGCGCCTGGACGAGCGCACCGGCAGCGCCGAGCTGAGCACCGAGATCGAGCGCCTGGAGCAGTTGGAGGCCGAACTGGCCAAGGTCGAGGTGCCGCTGTCCTACTACAACGAGCTGTACGAGCTGCACCTGCACCTGAACTATGTAATCCGCCGCCTGCGCCAGCTGCGCCGCAATCGCCGTGAGCGCGACGAAGGCTTGGTGCCGGCGGATTGAGCCGATGGCGATTTCGGAATCCACTGCAGCCGACGGACGCACGCAGCACCTGTAGTAGGTTGTAGTATCTTGTAGTGCAAGCCACTACACCCAAAGCCACTACACATGAGGTGCTCCATGCCCATCATGTCCCTGCGCCTGTCGGACGATCAGTCCGAAACCCTCGCCAAGCTGGCCGAGGCCACTGGCCGCAGCAAGAACTTCCTCGCCGCCCAGGCGCTGGAGGAATACCTGAACCGCGAATCCTGGCAGATCGGCGAAATCCAGCAGGCGATAGCGGAGGCGGATGCCGGTGACTTCGCCAGCGACGCCGAGGTGAAGGCCATCCTCAACAAATGGGCGCGCGATGCGGATTGAGTGGCTGCGCAATGCCCTGCGCAACCTCGATACCGAAGCCAGCTATATCGCCCAGGACAACCCCGCAGCGGCGCGGGCCTTCGCCAGCGCCGTGCTGACCGACGTCGCTTTGCTCGCCGCCAATCCTGCCGCCGGCCGGGAGGGCCGCGTGCCTGGCACGCGCGAATGGGCGATGAGCAGCCATCCCTACCTGATCCCCTACCGTATTCGCGGAGGCCGCTTGCAGGTGCTGCGCATCTTTCATACCCGCCGCCTGCCACCGGTCCGCTGGTAAGCGTCGCGCATCCCGGCGCCGGGTCGGGTAAACTCTGGCGTTTTCCAATCCGCCCGCCCCGCCGCCGCTTCGATGCGTGCGGCGCCGCCGGCACTGAACATCCGGGTCCGCCATGCCGATTCGTCACGCCATCGTCCACCTGATCGACAAGAAGCCCGACGGCAACCCCGCGACGCTGCACGCGCGCGACGCCGAGCTGGGCGACTCCCAGGCCATCGAGAACTTGATGGCCGACCTCAACGAGAGCTACAACGCCAAGCCGAACAAGGCCTGGGGCCTGTTCCAGGGCGAGTCCGGCGCCTACCCGTTCAGCGGCTGGCTGAGCGAGTACCTGGACAACGGCAAGGACTTCGTCGCCTTCTCCAAGCAGGCGGTGGAACACCTGAAGACGCTGATGGAAGAATCCAACCTCTCCACCGGCGGCCACGTGCTGTTCTGCCATTACCAGCAGGGCATGACCGACTACCTGTCCATCGCCCTGCTGCACCACAGCGAAGGCGTGGCGGTGACCGACGCTCTGGAAGTGACCCCGTCGCGCCACCTGGACCTGGGCCAGCTGCATATGGCCGCGCGGATCAATATCTCGGAGTGGCAGAACAACAAGACGTCCAAGCAGTACATCTCGTTCATCAAGGGCAAGGGCGGCAAGAAGGTCTCAGACTACTTCCGCGACTTCATCGGTTGCACCGAGGGCGTCGACGGCCCGAGCGAAACCCGCACCCTGCTCAAGGCCTTCAGCGACTTCGTGGAGAGCGAAGACCTGCCCGAAGAACAGGCCCGCGAGAAGACCGACGTGCTGGTGGACTACGCCACCAGCCAGGCCAAGATCGGCGAGCCGATGGCCCTGGACGCGCTCTCCGAGCTGATGGACGACCAGGCGCCGCGCGCCTTCTACGACTACATCCGCAACAAGGACTACGGCCTGTCGCCGGAGATCCCGGCGGACAAGCGCACCCTCAACCAGTTCCGCCGCTTCACCGGCCGCGCCGAGGGGCTGTCGATCAGCTTCGAGGCGCACCTGCTGGGCAGCAAGGTGGAGTACGACGAGGCCCGCGACATGCTGATCATCCGCGGCCTGCCAACCCAGTTGCAGGACCAGCTCAAGCGCCGCAAGGACTGAGGTCCGTGCGCTGACGAAAAAGCCCATCTCGCGATGGGCTTTTTTGTAGCCACGGCAAATGTTCTTTCCTGTAGGAGCGGGCCCCCTCAGCAGGCCCAGTCGATCTTCATGTCGCGGAAATCCAGCTGCGCGTTGCCGGTGCCGAAGTTGTAGCCACCCAGGTATTCCTCGAAACCGATGTAGTAGGCGCTGATGTCCGGCATGCCCTGCACCGAGCGCATGGTGCCGCCGATGTGGTTGGGCTGGTGGCCCAGGCTCCAGGCGTGCTCGCGGTAGTTGTCGCGATGGATGTCGTCGTTCTCCCAGTAGTAGAACTGCTGGTAGTCCGTCTCGCCGTACTCGTCGGGCTTGATCCCGGCATTGGGGTCGCTGGCGCGCGGGGTCCAGCGCAGCAGGTACCGCGTCTCCAGCCCCGGCTGGGGAATGCCGCCGAACAGGCCGAACAGGTAGTCGCCTTCCTTCATGGTGGTGTCGAAGGTGCTCGCCGAACCCGACACCAGCCATTGTGGCGCGGCCGTCTGCGCCAGCAGTGGATTGCCCGTGGGCAGTTGCGGCGGCAGGCACGCGGCGCCGTTGAATTCGGCTTCGGTCAGCAGGATCACGGCGTAGCCGCCGCCGAGGATGTCCTCCATGCGGTGCAGGCGCGGGTGGCTGGCGCGGCCGGCTTGCCAGAACGGCAGCAGGTGCGGATCGGCCGGCGGCTGCTCGCCCGGCGAGACGACCTGCTCGGCGATGCCGTCCACCGTGCTCGGGCCGCCGTCGTTCTGGTCCGGCGACAGCGAGAAGAAGCTCAGCGCGACGATCTCCGGCCCGTGCACCCGATAATCCTCGGGCAGGCGCAGGGTGAAGCCGTGCATCAGCGGGTAGCCGGTATCCGGGTCCAGCGGCCATTGCGCGGGCGTGATGCCCGGCGGCAGGCCGAAGCACCAGCCCTGGAGCTCCTCCCCGGCGGCGGGCGTGGAATATTTCAGCAGTTCGATATCGTAGGCGTGCATGCGCGGCGTCCTTTCTCGTGCATTGGGTGTTGTTCATGGGTGTCGTGCAAGGAGGGTTGGACGATAGACGCCCGCGCCAGACGCCTCAAGCGACCATCGCACAGTCTTCCGACAAAGCGCCCCGCAGCCCGCGCAGTATGGCTGCTAGAGTCAGATCAGGCGCCTCTCGCTCGCGGTGGTCGCCATGTCCGCCTTGCCTGCTTTCACTGCCGCTGCGTCTCCGCTCTCCGGGCATCCCCGGTTGCACTGCTCGTACTGGACACTGCTGTTGCTGCTCTGCACCCGTCTCCTGTTCGCCGACCCGACGCCCCCGTCACTGACGCCCAACGTCGCACGCTTCGTGCTGGCCAACGCCGAGTTCAGCGTGATGCACGAGATGGGGCATGTACTGATTGCCGAGTACGACCTGCCGGTGCTCGGGCGTGAGGAAGATGCGGCCGACCAGCTCGGCTTCATCCTGCTGTTCCACCTCTACGCCCGGTTGCCGCGCGACGAGGTGGACGCACGCCTGCTGGACATCGCCGATTACTGGCGACTGGAGTGGCAGACGCCCAAGCCGCCGCCGGACCAGGTGCTGGCCTGGGACAGTCACCCGCTGGACGAGCAGCGCTACTACAACATCGCCTGCCTGCTCTACGGCAGCGACATGGCGCGGCTGGACTGGCTGCCGCCGCTCACCGGTCTGCCCTATGAGCGGGCGGTCTACTGCGACCGGGAGTTCCGCCAGGCGAGCAAGGCGTTCGAATGGATCCGGCACACCCGGCGTACGTCCTCGATCCAGCACCACGCGGCCTGGCGCCTGAGCTGGGACCCGCCTTCGATGAACCCGGAGCAAGCCGGGCCGCTGATCGCCCTGCTGCGCGACGGCGATCACCTGCAGTTGATGGTCAACGAGGTCTTCCGCCTGTTTCACCCGCCGCGCCCGCTGAACCTGCGGCTGGTCAGCTGCGGCGCACCGGACGCCTGGTACAACAGCAACAGCGGGGAAATGGCGCTCTGCTACGAGCGCCTGCAGCACTTCCGCGAAATGGCCGAAAACCTGCCGCGCCTGCGTACGCCGGTGACGCGGCAGTGCCCCGGCCCGGCAGGACTCAGGCCGGGCGGATGCTGAAGCCGATACGCGGGAAGTGCACGTGGACGGTCCCGGCGCGCGGGTCTTCGCGGCGCAGGATCAGGCTTTCCAGCCCGGCGTGCAGCAGCTCGCCTTCCACCGGGTCGCAGCCGTAGTCGGTGGCAGCGATTACCACGCGCTGGCCGGCCTTGAAGCCGTTGGGATCGACGAAGGCCTCTTCCGGCAGTGCCGCTGGCTGGCTGTCTCGAGCCACGGCGATGGCTTGCTCGGCGCTCATCTCGCTGGCGGCACCGTGGCCGAAGCCCAGGACGCGGCCGAGCCAGGCAGCGACCGACGGGTAATCGTCCACCAGCGGCGCGGTGACCGGCGTGCCTTTGAGGAACCACAGGCAGTGCGCCAGGGCGAAATCGGCGATGGAGGGCTCGCCGAACAGGAAGTCGCCCTCCTCGCGGGCCAGTTGCTCCTCGACGCGGGCCATGAAGGCCGGCCACTGGTGCTTGGCCTGCTCGGCCGGCAGCTTGCTGGCGGTGCCGCCGCTGAACAGCTGGCTGCGGTCGGCGACGAAGGCCTGGAGGAACTGCGGCGGCAGCTTGCCGAAGCGCATGGCGATGGATTCGGGCTGGAACACCAGGCTGACGGCATGCTGGAAGATCACCGAATCGGCCCACAGGGCGAAGCTGGCCGAGGTGAATTCGTGGCCTTCGGGGAACAGCGCCGGCACGGCCTTTTCCTGCTCCAGGCGGCGGGCGATCAGCGCGGTGTCGCAGTAGATGTCGGCGCCGACCTGCAGCACCGGGGTCTTGCGGTAGCCACCGGTGAGGGCCATGAGGTCCGGCTTGGGCATCAGCGGCGGGATGGTCACCGAGCGCCAGGACAGCTGCTTGAAGCCCAGCATCAGACGCGCCTTTTCGGCGAAGGGCGAAGTCGGGTAGTGGTGCAGGATCAGCTCGGACATGGGGGGCTCCAGCGGCCGGAAGGTGGTCCGGCAGCTTAACCCTTACGTAGGACGACTCCTACCTCATCCCTCGGATAGGACGACATCCACGGCGCTGATGGTGAAGGGATTGGCCAGCACCAGGCGCTCCTTGGCCTTCTTGGTCAGCGCCTTGATCGCGCGCTCGCGGCGCAGGGCGTCGCCCTTGCCGGCGCAGGCCTCGACATAGACCAGCGCCTGGGCCGGGCTGGAATGGAAGAAGCGCGCGCCCTTGCCGGTACGATGGGTTTCGAAGCGCCGTTGCGCGTCGTCGCTGATGCCGCAGTACAGCGCGCCGTTCTCGGCGCGCACCAGGTAGACGAACCAGGGTTTGGGTTCGGCGGCGGTCACGACGCCCAGACCCGCGCCTGCATGCGGTCGCAGTAGGCGACCAGGCGCTCGTAGCTGCGCGCCATGTCGTTGAGCGGGGTTTCCAGGGTGCTGAGGATCAGGTTGGCCAGCACGCCGTAGGTCGCCGCATCGGCGCTGCACGGCTGGGCGCCGCCGAAGAACGGCAGGTCGCCAAGCATGCCGTCCAGGGCTTCGAGGTCGTCACGGGCGAAGCCCAGCAGCTCCTCGCGGCTGTGGCGCAGCAGGCCGCGGCCCTTGAGGTCGCCGCGAATCTTGCGCTGCAGCATCGCGCCTACCACCGGTCGCAGCGGCCCGGGCACGCCGCGGAACATCACGTCCTTCACCTGGCGGAAGCCCTGCTCGTCGAGCCAGCGGAAGTACACCAGCAACGGCACCAGGTGCTCGTCGCACAGACGGGTGATCGACACCGCCCAGCCACGGCCACGGGCATCGAGGCCGGCGTCGAGGTCGAATTCGTAGTACTGCTGCAGCGTGCGCATGATGATCGCCGTATCGGCGACGGCCTTGCCGTCCAGCGTAATGAACGGCAGCTTGCCCTTGGGCCCCTTGCGCGGGTCCATCACATGCTTGATCTGGTACTCCAGCCCGGCGAGGCGCAGGAAGGTCTCCAGCTTCAGGCAGAAGGGGCTGACGTTGGGTACGTTGAAGGCGGGCGGGAACTGGAAAAGTGTGATCATGGCGGCGTCCGGCTCTCAGTCGCCTGTCATTTAAGCCTATCCCGCCGCCACGGGCGAGCCCGAAAGCCCGCGATCAGGCCTTCCCCACCCGTTGTGCGCGGTACGCCGCCAGGCCTTTGGCGGCCTGGGCACGGATCGCCCCCTGCACCGGCGGCGCCCAACCCAGCAGGGCACCCTTGGCGCCGAGGGCCTGGCGGGACCATTTCCACAGATCGAAGCTGTCCACGTGCTGACAGATCAATCCGTCGCGGAAGTGGAAATGTGCCCGGATGTGATTGATCACTTTCCGACCAGTCTGGGTAAAGGTGTAGGACGCCACCCAGCGTGCCGAACCGCGCGTCTCATCGGCCTCGACGCCCTCGTAGGTCAGCGAGAAATCCTGGGCGCGGGCGGTGAGCATGCGCCACATGTCACCGGCCTCGGTGCCGCGCAGGTCGGTGAAGACCGGGTCGCTGAACTGCACGTCGGCGCTGTAGCAGGCGGCCATGGCCTCGCCGTCACGACGCTGGAAGGCCTGGTAGAAACGTTCGATCAGCTGGGCGTTGGGGTGGGCCATGGTGGGGCTCGTGTCAGGAGAGATGACGCAGTATCGGCGGTGGATCGACTGGACACGATTGGCAATATCGACAACATTATGATCAATAGCGCCACTTCCATCGACAGAGCAAAGCGAGACGCCATGTTCAGGATAGCCCTGTTCGTCTGCCCGCAAACCCTGTGTTCCAGCCTTGGCCTGGCCATGGACAGTTTTCACCTCGCCAACCGTCTGGCCGGCGAACGACGCTTCGAGGTGCTGCGGGTCAGCGCCGACGGCAGCCCAGTGGCGCTGCCCTTCGGCCGTGTGGAAGTGGAAGGCGGGCTCGACCTCGCCGCGCGCTGCGACCTGCTGCTGATTCCCGCCACCGGCGCGGATATCGACACCACCTTCGCTGCCAATCAGCCGCTGCTCGCCTGGTTACGCCGCGCCCCCGCCAGCGTGCAGCTGGGCAGCCTGTGCAGCAGCGCCTTCCTGCTGGCTGAAGCCGGCGTGCTCGACGAGCGCCGCGCCACCACGCACTGGGCGCTGGAAGCGGCCTTCCGCGAACGCTATCCCCAGGTGCGGCTGGACATCGACGCCCTGTGCACCGACGACCACGGCCGGCTCTGCTCCGGCGGCGCCCAGGCCGGGCTGGACCTGTGCCTGTACCTGATCGAGCGTCATGCCGGCGCCGCACTGGCGCGGCGCGCGGCGGCGACCCTGGTGTTCGAGCACGGGCGCGGCCGCCAGCGGCGCTTCACCCCGCTGCTGCCCGACCCGCTGCCCGCCGGCTCGCCACTGGAGCCGCTGCTGGCCTGGCTGGAAGACAACTACGCGCAGCCCTTCGACCTCGCCAGCCTGGCGCAGCGCGTGCACTGCTCCACACGCACGCTGTTGAGGCGCTTCCGCGAGCAGGTCGGGATGTCGCCGAACGATTACGTGCAACGCCTGCGCATCGCCTCGGCGCAGGAGGCACTGGGTGATCCGGGGCGTTCGCTGGAGCGCATCGCCAGCGATGTCGGCTATGCAGACCGGGCAAGCTTCGCGCGCTTGTTCAAGCAGGTGTGCGGGGAGACGCCGGGGGCTTTCCGGCAGCGGCTGATGGGGCGGCAGGCGTAAGACGTCTGAGAGGTGCAGGAACGTAGGAAGGGTGGAGCTTGCGATACCCATGCTGCTGGATGCATGGGTATCGATGGGTATCGCTTCGCTCCACACCATCCTACGTGGAAGCAAACCGCGATTCCGGCTCGGTCAGTTGAACCACTCCATGGCCGTGCGCCACACACAGACGCCGACGAAGTAGGCCGAAGCCACGAACCAAAGGCCGAGCAGCCAGGGCTGGTCCACCGGGTGCTGGAGGATCAGCAGCGCGCTGCTGAGCATCCAGACGAAGGTCACGGCGATGTTCAGCGGCATGAACTGGCGTACGCGGAAGGGGTGCAGGAACTTCATGCGGGTCAGGGTCAGCGCGGCCAGCACCAGCACGGTGACGAAGCTCACCCAGGGGTTCAGGTCGAGCACGAAGAAGTACACCGCCACCACGTTCCAGGCGGCCGGGAAGCCGACGAAGTAGTTGTCCTTGCTCTTCATGTTGACGTTGCAGAAGCAGAACAGCGAGGACACCAGGATCACCCCCACCGCCAGCAGTTCGGTGTGCACCGGCAGCGGCACGTAGCGGTAGATGAAGATCGCGGGGATGAAGACGTAGGTGAGGTAGTCGATCACCAGGTCCAGGGTGGAGCCATCGAAGTGCGGCAGCACCGCCTTGACGTCGAACTTGCGCGCCAGGGTGCCGTCCAGGCCGTCCACCAGCAAGGCCGCACCCAGCCACAGCAGGCAGGCCTGCGGCTTGTTGTCGACCAGCGCGAGAAGCGCGAGCAGCGCTAGGATGACACCGCTGGAGGTCACCGCGTGGGCGCCCCAGGCCTTGGCTTTGCTGAGGTTCAATGGCGATAGGATCAGGTTCACGTCGGCTCTCTTCCTTTGGACGGCGGATGCAGGGGAGCTACCTGAAACGGTAGCCCATCCCTGGCAAACCACTGCACATGGGAACACCGATGGGGCGGCCGAGTTCAGCCGGTTTTCCCGATGCGCACCTTGTTGCGGTGGAATCGGCAGCATACGCCGTTGCGGCGCTGGCTTGCCATCGGGGGAGACGAGCGTTGCAAGCAATCACCTGCCCCTCTCCCCAAGGAGAGGGGCAGGTTCGGATATCAGTGCAGGATCTGGCTGAGGAACAGCTTGGTGCGGTCCGACTGCGGGTTGTCGAAGAACTGGTCCGGCGGCGCCTGCTCGACGATCTCGCCCTTGTCCATGAAGATCACCCGGTTCGCCACGGTGCGTGCAAAGCCCATCTCGTGGGTCACGCAGAGCATGGTCATGCCGCTCTGCGCCAGGCCGATCATGGTGTCGAGCACCTCCTTGACCATTTCCGGATCGAGAGCCGAGGTGGGTTCGTCGAACAGCATGATCTTCGGCTTCATGCACAGCGCGCGGGCGATCGCCACCCGCTGCTGCTGACCGCCGGAGAGCTGGCCGGGGAACTTGTTGGCCTGCTCCGGGATGCGCACGCGCTCCAGGTAATGCATGGCGACTTCCTCAGCCTGGCGCTTGGGCATCTTGCGCACCCACATGGGCGCCAGGATGCAGTTCTGCAGCACGGTCAGGTGCGGGAACAGGTTGAAGTGCTGGAACACCATGCCGACTTCGCTGCGGATCGCCTCGATCTGCTTGAGGTCGTTGGTCAGCTCGGTGCCATCGACCACGATGCTGCCCTGTTGGTGTTCCTCCAGGCGGTTGATGCAGCGGATGGTGGTGGACTTGCCCGAGCCGGACGGCCCGCAGAGCACGATGCGCTCGCCTTGCTTGACCTCCAGGTTGATGTCCTTGAGCACATGGAACTGGCCGTACCACTTGTTCACACCCTTCATGGTGATCATCACGTGATCGCCGATGGCCGGCTGTGCGGTCTTGTTGGTGGCTTCAGACATGATGAATCGCTCCTAACGCTTGTGGCCCGTGTCCAGCTTGTGCTCCAGGTGCATGGAGTAGCGGGACATGCCGAAACAGAAAATCCAGTAGACGACCGCGGCGAACACATAGCCTTCGGTGGCCATGCCCAGCCAGGCCGGGTCCGCGGTGGCGCGCTTGATGCTATTGAGGAAGTCGAACAGGCCGATGATGATCACCAGGCTCGTGTCCTTGAACAGCGCGATAAAGGTGTTGACGATGCCGGGGATCACCAGCTTGAGCGCCTGCGGCAGGATCACCAGGCCCATGGTCCGCCAGTAGCCCAGGCCCATGGCGGCCGCGGCTTCGTACTGACCTTTCGGAATGGCCTGCATGCCGCCGCGCACCACCTCGGCGATGTACGCGGCCTCGAACAGCACCACCATCACCATCGCGCGCAGCAGCTTGTCCAGGTTCATCCCCTCGGGCAGGAACAGCGGCAGCATCACCGAGGACATGAACAGCACGGTGATCAGCGGCACGCCGCGCCAGAACTCGATGGTGGTGACACAGATGACCTTGATCGCCGGCATCTTCGAACGCCGCCCGAGCGCCAGCAGGATGCCCAGCGGCATCGCCCCGCAGATGCCGACCGCAGCGATCACCACGGTGAGCATCAGCCCGCCCCAGGCGCTGGTCGGCACGCTTTCCAGGCCGAGGAAGCCGCCGTGCAGCAGCCAGTAGGCCACGATCGGCAGCGCCACAAGGAAGCCCAGGCCGTACTTCACCTTGTACGCAAAGCGCTTGAGGAACAGCGGCGCCGCGCCGAACACCACGAACAGCACGGTGAGGTCCACCCGCCAGCGCAGTTCCTCGGGGTAGAAGCCATACATGAACTGGCCGAAGCGCGAGCCGATGAACACCCAGCAAGCGCCCTCGCGGGAGCAGTCGGCACGGGTGGCGCCGGTCCAGTCGGCCTTGATGATCGCCCACTCCAGCAGCGGCGGCAGGATCAGCCAGACCAGGTAGAGGCCGACCAGCGTCAGCAGGGTGTTGAACCAGCTGGAGAACAGGTTGCCGCGCAGCCAGGCGAGCACGCCGACGCTGCGCGCGGGGGGCGGCAGGTCGGGCTTGAAGGTATGAGTTGTCATGGATATCCCCTTACCGCTCGACCAGCGCGATGTGCTTGTTGTACCAGTTCATCAGCAGCGAAATGCTGATGCTGATGGCCAGGTACACGCTCATGGTGATGGCCATGGTCTCGATAGCCTGGCCGGTCTGGTTGAGCACCGTGCCGGCGAACAGCGAGACCATGTCCGGGTAGCCGATGGCGGCGGCCAGCGAGGAGTTCTTCGCCAGGTTCAGGTACTGGCTGGTCAGCGGCGGAATGATCACCCGCAGCGCCTGCGGGATGACTACCAGGCGCAGCGTCTGCCCCGGGCGCAGGCCCAGGGAGCCGGCGGCCTCGGTCTGGCCGTGGCTCACCGCCTGGATGCCGGCGCGCACCGTCTCGCCGATGAAGGCGGCGGTGTAGACCGACAGCGCGAGCACGATGGACACCAGCTCCGGGATCACCACCCAGCCGCCACGGAAGTTGAAGCCCTGCAGCACCGGCATGTCCCAGTGGAACGGCGCGCCGGCCACCAGCGACACCAGCCCCGGCAGCACGACCAGCAACGCCAGTCCACTGAGGAACACCGGGAAGGCCTTGCCAGTGGCATGGCGACGGGCCTTGGCCCACTTCCAGATCACCGCCCAGCCGACGATGGCCAGGATCACCGCGACGATGAACGGGCCGAGGCCGTCGGCGGCGATCGGCGCGGGCATCTGCAGGCCGCGGTTGTTGATGAAGAACAGGTCGCCGAAGCTGATGCTCTGCCGCGGGTTCGGCAGCGGGCCGAGCACGGCGAAGTACCAGAAGAATATCTGCAGCAGCGGCGGGATGTTGCGGAAGGTCTCGATGTACAGGGTCGCCAGCTTGCGGATCAGCCAGTTGGGCGACAACCGCGCCACGCCGAGGATGAAGCCAAGGATGGTGGCGAAGACGATGCCGATCACCGTGACCAGCAGCGTGTTCAGCAGGCCGACCATGAACACCCGTCCGTAGGTGTCGCTTTCGCTGTAGTCGATCAGGTGCTGGGAGATGCCGAAGCCGGCGCTGTGGTCGAGGAAGCCGAAACCGGACTGGATGCCACGGTGGGCGAGGTTGGTCTGGGTGTTGTCGAAGAGGAACCAGCCAACCGCCACGACGAAGATGACGGCGATGACCTGGAATGCCCAGCCGCGCACGACGGGATCGTTGAGCGATACCCCCCGCGGACGCTGGGCCTTGACGGAATTCTGCATGTAAGCCCTCTCGGAAGCGCGCCGGGCGACCACGGGCCAAGCCCGTGACCACCCGGAGGCTTCACGTCGTTCGAAACAGTCCGGCGCCCACACTCCGGGCGCCGGAGCGGGTCAGGTCAGCGCACCGGCGGTGCGTACTGCAGACCACCCTTGTTCCACTGGGCGTTGAGGCCACGCTTGATCTTCAGGTCGCTGCCGTCACCGACGTTGCGGTCGAAGATCTCGCCGTAGTTACCCACTTGCTTGACGATCTGTACCGCCCAGTCCTTGGGCAGCTTGAGGTCCTTGCCGTAATCACCCTCGGCGCCGAGCAGGCGCGCGACGTCCGGGTTCTTGGTGCTCTTGGCCTGTTCCTCGACGTTCTTCGAGTTGATACCCAGTTCCTCGGCGTTGAGCATCGCGAAGAGCGTCCAGCGGGCGATGTCGAACCACTCCTCGTCACCCTGGCGCACGGCCGGGCCGAGGGGCTCCTTGGAGATCACTTCGGGCAGCACCACGTAGTCATCCGGCGCCGCCAGCTTGATGCGCTGGGCATAGAGCTGCGACTGGTCGGAGGTCAGCACGTCGCAACGGCCGGACTCCAGCGACTTGGCGCTCTCGTCGGAGGTGTCGTAGGTGATGGGGGTGTACTTGAGGTTGTTGGAGCGGAAATAGTCGGACAGGTTGAGCTCGGTGGTGGTGCCGGCCTGGATGCACACGGTGGCGCCGTCGAGTTCCTTGGCGCTGGAGACGCCGAGCTTCTTGTTCACCAGGAAGCCCTGGCCGTCGTAGTAGGTCACGCCGACGAAGTTCAGGCCCATCGCGCTGTCGCGGGAGCTGGTCCAGGTGGTGTTGCGCGAGAGGATGTCGATCTCGCCGGACTGCAGCGCGGTGAAGCGCTCCTTGGCCGTCAGCGGGCTGTACTTGACCTTGGTCGAGTCGCCGAACACGGCCGCCGCCACGGCGCGGCAGACATCCACGTCGATGCCCTTGTACTGGCCCTTGGCGTCGGCATACGAGAAGCCGGGAAGACCGTCACTGATACCGCACTGCACGTAGCCTTTCTTCTTCACTGCATCCAGGGTGGCGCCGGCATGCGCGAGGCCGCTGATGCCGAACACGGCGGCGGTGGTCAGCACTGCCAGGGTGGATTTCACCATCTTCATCGATCTTCTCCGTTGCTTTTTTAGTGTTTTGGAGTCCCGGTTCCACCGCCGTACCCTCGTGAGGCACCAGCAAGACAACAAACGGGATGGAGACCTGAAAGTGAGTCTAGACGGCTTGCGAAATTTCCTTCGCCAGGCCGCGAACACACCTTCGAGCGCGCAGGTCTTGCACGCTGGAACGGGTCATCAAGGGATCATTGCGTGAAGGCGAAGGCCCGCCGCGCCGGCTGTTGACCGCAGCCGGCGCGGCGGGCCCTGAAGCAGCCCAAGGTTGTCGCGGCACCACTTCCGGTACAGCTTTCCGGATGGGGTCGGTAGAGTGTTACCGGAAGTGGGGCCGCACAGCCTGCCAGTAGCGATAGCAAGGGGCGTACCAGCCTAGGAACGTTCGTGCAAATTCGTGCAGTCAAGTCCCACAAGTTATGGCCATGCGACATCTTCTTGCATCGCCCTTCCTCCCTTTTTCCCACGCAGCGCCCCTTCCTAGAGCGCCTGCCCCATCCTGGAGCCTCCATGACCCAGCCCCTGATCCTCGAACCCGGCCAGAGCGCCGACTCCTGCGTCATTTGGTTGCACGGCCTGGGCGCCGACCGTTACGACTTCGAGCCGGTAGCACAGATGCTGCAGCGCAGCTTCACCTCGACACGCTTCATCCTGCCCCAGGCGCCGACCCGCCCGGTCACCGTGTTCAACGGCATGCCCGCGCCCAGCTGGTACGACATCCTCGCCATGGCCCCGGCCCGCGCCATCGACGACGCGCAGCTGGAAGCCTCGGCCGACAGCGTGATCGCGCTGATCCAGGGGCAGATCGACCAGGGCATCGCGCCCGGACGCATCATCCTTGCCGGCTTCTCCCAGGGCGGCGCGGTGGTGCTGCACACCGGCTACCTGCGCTGGGACGGCGAACTGGGCGGGGTCATGGCCCTCTCCACCTATGGCCCGACATTCAGTGACGACATAAAGCTGCCCGCTACAAAAAGACAACTGTCCGCCCTCTGCCTGCATGGCACTTTCGATGACGTGGTGACGCCGGCCATGGGCCGCGCCGCCTACGACTTCCTGCAGGCCAACGAGGTGCCCGCCCAGTGGCGCACCTACCCGATGAGCCACGAAGTGAGCAACGAGGAACTTGGCGATATCGGCGCCTGGCTGCGGGAACGCCTGTGATCCCCTGACCCTGCGGAGAACAAGAAGAAGCATGAACGCCCCGATCAGCAGCCTGCGTGACGTCGAAGCCCTGGAACAGGTCCCCCTGCAAGACCGCGACCTGCCGCCCAACACCTATGAACTGCTACGCCGTTCGGCGCAGCAGTATGGCCCGTCCACCGCCCTGAGCTTCCTGCTGCAGGGTTCGGCGGCGGAGGAACCGGTCAAGGTCAGCTACGAGCAGCTGTTCGCCCGCGTCACCCAGGCGGCGAATGCCTTCCACCGCCTTGGCGTGCGGCCGGGCACCGCGGTGTCGTTCCTGCTTCCCAACCTGCCGCAGACCCACTACGTGATCTGGGGCGGCGAAGCGGCGGGGATCGTCAACGCGATCAACCCGCTGCTCGATCCCGAGCACATCGCCGAACTGGTGCGCGCCGCCGATTCGCGCGTGCTGGTGACCCTGGCGCCCTTCCCGGGCACCGATCTCTGGAACAAGGTCGCCGGCCTGCGCGAGCACCTGCCGGAATTGAACGCCATCGTCACCGTCGACATCGCCAACCTGCTGCCCGAGCCACAGCGCTCGGCGATCAAGGCCGCTCGCGACGCGCTGCCCGAAGGCGTGCTGGACTTCGACGAACTGCTCGCCCAGTGCCCGGCGGACCACCTGGAAAGCGGCCGGGTGATCGGCCCGGACGAAGTCGCTTCCTACTTCCACACCGGCGGCACCACCGGCACGCCCAAGCTTGCGCCGCACAGCCATTTCAACGAAGTGGCGATGGCCGAGATCATGGGCCTGAACTCCGACTACGACGGCAACGACGTGCTGCTCTGCGGCCTGCCGCTGTTCCACGTCAACGGCGTGATGGTCACCGGCCTTGCGCCCTTCATGCGCGGCGGCGAGGTACTGCTCGCCGGTACCCAGGGCTATCGCAACCCGACGCTGATCCAGGACTTCTGGAAACTGGTGGAGCGCTACAAGGTCACCAGCTTCAGCGGCGTGCCGACCATCTACGCCGCCCTGCTGCAGGTGCCCAGCGAGGGTCGCGACCTCTCCAGCCTGCGCTTCGCCCTGTGCGGCGCGGCGCCCATGCCGGTAGAGCTGATCCGCCAGTTCGAGGCGAAGACCGGCCTGAAGGTCATCGAAGGCTACGGCATGACCGAAGGCACCTGCGGTACCAGCTGCAACCCGCGCGGCGGCGAGCGTCGGCCCGGCTCCATCGGCCTGCGCCTGCCCTACTGCGAGCTGAAATCGGTGGTCCTCGACGGCGACGGCCAGTACCTGCGCGACGCGGCCGTGGACGAGATCGGCAACATCTGCCTGCGCGGCCCCACCGTCTTCAAGGGCTACCTGCAGGCCAGCAAGAACAAGGACATCTGGGTCGACGGCGACTGGTTCAACACCGGCGACCTGGGCCGCATCGACGCCGACGGCTACATCTGGCTCACCGGCCGCAGCAAGGACCTGATCATCCGGGGCGGGCACAACATCGACCCGCAGATGATCGAGGAAGCCCTGCACCGCCACCCCGCCGTGGCCATGGCCGCCGCCGTGGGCAAGCCGTGCCTGAAGGCCGGCGAGCTGCCGGTGGTGTACATCCAGCTCAAGCCGGGCATGCAGGCGAGCGAAGCGGAACTGCTGGAGCACGCCGCGCAGCATGTGCCCGAGCGCGCCGCGGTGCCCAAGGACGTCTGGCTGCTGGACGCCATCCCGGTCACCGCGGTGGGCAAGACCTTCAAGCCGGCGCTGCGCCTGGATGCCATTCGTCGCGTGCTCGAGGACGAGACCCGGCACCTGTCCCCGGCACCGCGCATCGAGGTGATTGCCGATGACCGCTTTGGTCAGAAAGCGCGTCTTTTCGTTGGCGACCTCGACCTAGACTCACGCGCCGCCCTGGCCGACCGTCTGGGCGGTTACGCGGTGCACGTGGAGCTGCTGGAACACTGATGAAACACCCGGCCGACCGCCGGTCGGCCGGGTCTGGATGCGAATTGCCAGTAGTCAAATCTGACTAATACTGATGGCTCAATGTGCGAAGAGGACTACAGGGAGAGTCAGTCGTGCACATCATCAGCCGCTACCCGACGTCCGCCGCGCCATGAAAGCCGCGCAGTGGAAAGAGGACATCCGCCAACTCCAGCACTTGCGCCTGTTCCAGAACGTGGCCGCGGCCAACCTGCAGCAGCTGCTCAAGGATTTCCGCGCCTGCGAACTGGAGCGCGGCGAAATCCTGCTGTCGCCCTTCAACCGCAATCACTTCCTTTATATGGTCCTCTCCGGGCACCTGACGGTGTACCTGGGGTCGCTGGACAACCAGCCGGTGAGCACCCTGCATCCGGGTGACTGCGCCGGCGAGATCAGTTTCATCGACAGCGACCATCCTTCGGCCTATGTCGTAGCCAGCGAACCGACCACCGTCCTGCGTCTGCACCGCGAAGCGCTGATCGGCCTGTTCGAGCACTCCCCGCAGGTGATGCAGAACCTTCTCTCGGTGCTTTGCGAGCGGGTGCGCGAAGGCAACCGGATCATTCTCGACACCGAGCAGAACGCCAACATCGACACCCTCACCGGGCTGTTCAACCGGCGCTGGCTGGAGCACATCTACGACCGCGAGAGCACGCGCTGTGCCTTCAACGAGCAACCCATGTGCATGCTCATGCTCGATGTCGACCACTTCAAGAACTACAACGACGAGCACGGCCACCTGGCCGGCGACTACGCGCTGTGCCTGGTCGCCCATACACTGCGCAGCCAGCTGCGGCCCAAGGACAGCATGGCGCGCTATGGCGGCGAGGAGTTCGTCATCCTGCTGCCGGAAATCGCCATCGATGAAGCCCGGCGGATCGGCAATCGCCTGCGTCAGAGCCTGGAGCAGGTCGCCTCCTTCTACTCGCCGGTGGGCGTGCTGCCCGGCGTCACCGTGTCCCTGGGGCTGGCCGAGATGGACATCCAGGAAAACCTGCCGAGCCTGATCCTGCGGGCAGACGGCGCCCTCTACCAGGCCAAGCAGAAGGGCCGCAACTGCCTCTGCGGCTGAGGCCGCTTCCCTTCACCTGCCCTTCTGTTAGATTGCGCCCCAGCAAGAAAACCAATAACAAAGCTGGGAAGCTGACATGCGCAAACTGCTGATCATCCTGCTCGTCCTGCTGGCCGTTGGCCTGGGGATCTTCTTCAACCTGCCGGGCTACATGGACCGCAAGATGAACACCGTGGCCAGCCCGCCGCCCTACCCCGCCTCGCCGCAGGCCCAGGCGCTGCACCAGACCCTGTTCGTCGCCGACCTGCACGACGACGCCCTGCTCTGGGACCGCAACCTGCTGGACCGCCACGACCACGGCCACACCGACCTGCCGCGTCTGCTCGAAGGTCATGTCGGCCTGCAAGTGTTCTCCACCGTCACCAAGACCCCGCGCGGCCTGAACTACGAAAGCAACAGCGCCGACAGCGACAACATCACCCCGCTGGTCATTGCCCAGCGCTGGCCGGCACGCACCTGGAACAGCCTGCTCGAACGCGCGCTCTACCAGGGCGAACTGCTGGACAAGGCCGCCGCCGACAGCCAGGGCAAGCTCACCCTGGTGCGCAGCCGCGACGACCTCACCCGCTACCTCGCGGCCTGGCAGAAAGACCCGAAGCAGCTCGCCGCCGTGCTCGCCACCGAAGGCCTGCACCCGCTCGAAGGCAAGCTCGGGAACATCGACCGCATGTACGACGCGGGCTTCCGCATCATGGGGCTGACCCATTTCTTCGACAACGAAGTCGGCGGCTCCGCCCACGGCCTGAAGAAAGGCGGCCTGACCGCTTTCGGCCGCGAAGTCATTCCGCGCCTGGAAGACAGGAAAATGCTGATCGACCTGGCCCACGCCTCGCGTCCATTGATCGACGACGTGCTGGCCATTGCCAGGCGCCCGGTGATCGTTTCCCACACCGGCGTCGCCGGTACCTGCCCCGGCCCGCGCAACCTGACCGACGCCCACCTGCGCGGCATCGCCAACACGGGTGGGGTGATCGGCATCGGTTACTGGGACGGCGCGGTCTGCGAAACCTCGGTGGAGGCCATCGTCAAGGCCATGCGCTACGCCGCCGACAAGGTAGGCGTCGAGCACGTGGCGCTGGGTTCGGACTTCGACGGCGCGGTGAATGCACCCTTCGACACCACCGGCCTCGCGCAACTGACGCAAGGCCTGGCGAAAGCCGGCTTCAGCGACCGGGACATCGCCGCCATCATGGGCGGAAACGTCCGCCGGCTGCTGCTGGAGAACCTTCCGTAGCCCAAGTCAATAGGCAGAATGCCCGTGGCACTTCGCCCTGCGGGCATCTTGCATTACACTGGCGGCCGTTCATTCCTTAACCAGTACGAGACCAACGTGCTCAAAGCACTCAAGAAAATCTTCAGCAAGGGTGATGGCGAGCAGCCCGTCACCACGCCGGCAGCCCCCGCACCCGCTGCCTCCCAGCCCGCCCCGAGCGGCGAAAAGCGTCCGCGCAAACCGCGCAATCCGCGCCCCGAAGGCGACAACGGCGAGAAGCCGGCCCGCGGTCCGAAGAGCGACAAACCCCGCGCCGAGCGTTCCGACAAAGGCGAACGCGGCGAAAAACGCGAGCACGCGCCGAAGCACGAGCATGCCAAGGCCGAGGGTGCCGACAAGCCCCGCGAGCCGAAACCGCGCCGCGAGCGCAAGCCGCGCCCGCCGGTGGTGGACAACTGGAAGCTGGAAGACTTCGTGGTCGAGCCGGCCGAAGGCAAGACGCGCTTCCACGACTTCAACCTCGACCCGCGCCTGATGCACGCCATCCATGACCTGGGCTTCCCATACTGCACGCCGATCCAGGCACAGGTACTGGGCTTCACCCTGCGTGGCCAGGACGCCATCGGCCGCGCCCAGACCGGCACCGGCAAGACCGCCGCGTTCCTCATCTCGATCATCACCCAGCTGCTGCAGACCCCGCCGCCCAAAGAGCGCTACATGGGCGAGCCGCGTGCGCTGATCATCGCGCCGACCCGCGAGCTGGTGGTGCAGATCGCCAACGACGCCCTCGGCCTGGCCAAGTACACCGGCCTGAATGTCATGAGCTTCGTCGGCGGCATGGACTTCGACAAGCAGCTCAAGACCCTGGAATCGCGCTTCTGCGACATCCTGGTCGCCACCCCCGGCCGCCTGCTGGACTTCAACCAGCGCGGCGAGGTGCACCTGGACATGGTCGAGGTGATGGTGCTGGACGAAGCCGACCGCATGCTCGACATGGGCTTCATCCCGCAGGTCCGCCAGATCATCCGCCAGACCCCGTACAAGGGCGAGCGCCAGACCCTGCTGTTCTCCGCCACCTTCACCGACGACGTGATGAACCTGGCCAAGCAGTGGACCGTCGACCCGGCCATCGTCGAGATCGAGCCGGAAAACGTCGCCAGCGATACCGTCGAGCAGCACGTCTATGCCGTTGCCGGCAGCGACAAGTACAAGCTGCTGTACAACCTGATCGCGCAGAACGACTGGACCCGCGTGATGGTCTTCGCCAACCGCAAGGACGAGGTGCGTCGCATCGAGGAACGCCTGACCAAGGACGGCATCAGCGCCGCCCAGATGTCCGGCGACGTGCCGCAGCACAAGCGCATCAAGGTCCTGGAAGGCTTCCGTGAAGGCAAGATCCGCGTCCTGGTCGCCACCGACGTCGCCGGCCGCGGCATCCACGTCGACGGCATCAGCCACGTGATCAACTTCACCCTGCCCGAAGACCCGGACGACTACGTGCACCGCATCGGCCGTACCGGCCGCGCCGGCAGCACCGGCACCTCCATCAGCTTCGCTGGCGAGGACGATGCCTTCGCCCTGCCGCCGATCGAGGAACTGCTGGGCCGCAAGATCAACTGCGAAATGCCGCCCACCGAGCTGCTCAAGCCGGTACCGCGCAAGCACTGATCGCTTGTTGCACCAGAAGAAGGCGAAGCCACATGGCTTCGCCTTTTTTGTTTCCACCGGCGTTACCGCGGGTGACGAATTCCCCTTCCTAGAGCCTGCCATTCCTCCTGCCGGACCCGCTGGGACGACCGTACGGCATCCCCCCGCAAACAATGGCCACGCGCCATTACCCGCGCAATAGGCCTGCCCCCGGCCGTTTCTGCTCAGTTTTATTTACAGACGTAAAAAAATTCGCACGCTTCTTGCAAAGCACGCGAGAACAATTCCAAGAACTCGTCGGAATCCTCCCATGCCCTTGCGCGCCAAACTTGCTCTGAGTTTCCTCTCGGTCGGCCTGATCCCCGTGCTGGTGATGGCCATCGTGGTCTATCTCCAGGCCAGCCGTGCCCTCGAAGAACAAAGCCTGAACGCCCTGGAGGCGGTCGCCAGCATCAAGCAGCGGCAGTTGATGGACGCCTGGAAGGCCCGTAACGACCAGCTCAGCAGCCTCGCCACCAACCTGGGCAGTAACTACGCGGGCCTGGACAGCGAGTCCCTGGTGACCACCGCCAACTACGACCGCCCGGTGTTCGAGAACTTCATCAAGACCTTCGGCTACCGCGAACTGCGTCTGGTGGCCGGCGACGGCAAGGTGGTGTTCAGCCTCGGCCGTGGCGTCGACTACCAGCAGAACATCGGCGATCCGCAGTGGCGCGACACGCCGTTCGGCCAGTTCATCCGCAAGGCGCTGGACAGCGGCAAGGCCAGCATCAGCGACCTGGAGCAGGCGCCCAACGACCAGCAGCCGGTGCAATGGCTGGCCGCGCCGATCAAGGACAATGGCAAGCTGCAACTGCTGCTGGTGCTGGAACTGCCGCTCGCCTCGATCAACGAAGTGATGCAGAACCGCCAGGGCCTGGGCGACGACGGCGAGACCTACCTGGTCGGCGGCGACGGCAGCCTGCGCTCGGACTCGGTGCGCTTTGCCGATCACCACGTACGCCGCGACAAGGAAAGCCCCACCGCCCTGCCCGGCCAGGCCATCGAGAAAGCCCTGGCCGGCGAGCAGGGTCGTCTTTCCGAGACGGGCCTGAGCAACGAGCCGGCGCTCAAGTCCTTCGTCCCGCTGAACCTGGACGGCCTGCACTGGGCGCTGGTGGCGGAAATGGACCAGGACCAGGCCTTCGCCCCGGTGCGCAAGCTGATGTGGCAGATCCTCGTGCTCGGCGTGCTGACCCTGCTCGGCGTCGCCGCCGGCACCTGGCTGGTCAGCCGCAGCGTGATGCGCCCGCTGGGTGGCGAGCCGGCCAGCATGGCCGCCCTGGCCCAGCGCCTGGCCAGCGGCGAGCTGCGCCTGAGCGACGACGCCAGCGCCAGCAGCGGCCTGATGCAGGCCCTGCGCGAGATGACCACGGCCTGGCGCCAGGTGGTCGAGCGTCTGCGCCAGGCCAGCGAGGCCGTGGGTGACGCCAGCGGCGACATCCTCGACGCCGCCGGGCGCACCAGCCATCACCTCGACCAGCAGCAGGAAGCGCTGGAAATGGTGGTCAGTGCCGTCGACCAGATGGCCGCCACCGTGCAGGAAATCGCCGGCAGCGCCAGCCGCAGTGCAGACGGCAGCGCCGCCGCGCGACAAGCCTTCGTCGCCATGCAGGGCACCCTGCAACACATGATCGGCCGCCAGGACCAACTGCTGGTCGGCCTGCGCCAGGCCGATGGCGTGGTGCAGACCCTGGCCGGCGAGAGCCAGCAGATCGGCTCGGTGCTGGACGTGATCCGCTCCATCGCCGAACAGACCAACCTGCTCGCCCTCAACGCCGCCATCGAAGCCGCCCGCGCCGGTGAGGCGGGTCGGGGGTTCGCCGTGGTCGCCGACGAGGTGCGCAGCCTGGCCCAGCGCACCCGCAGCGCCACCGACGAGATCGTCGCCATCGTCGGCAGCCTGGGCGACTCCTCCGTCCAGGCGCAGTCGAGCATGACTGGCGCCAGCGAACAGGCCCATACCCTGGAGCAGGACACCCAGGCCGTGCTGGAAGCCCTCGGCGCGCTGGATGATTCGCTGCAGGGCGTGCATGCCATGGCCTTCCAGATCGCCGCCGCCGCCGAACAGCAGGCCGCCACGACCCAGGAAGTGAACCAGCACATGCACCGCCTGAGCGACATGACCGTGGAAAACCGCAAGACCGCCGCGCACACCCGCGACTGCGGCGAGCACCTGCGCCGCGTGGCCGGCAGCCAGGAAGAACTGGTGGCGCAGTTCAAGCTGTAAGTTGCGTCATTCCCTGTAGGAGCGGGCCCATGGGGCGCTCCTACAGGCCAGCACTACCGGCTTGAGCCCCGCGAAAACGCATACACCACCCGACCACCTACCCTTGCCGATCAAGACAATCGAGTCCAGAATGGAAAAATAAATCCACACCTGGAGTCTCACCATGTCCGCCGCCACGCCCTTCACCCTCAACCAGGCTGACGCCGAACGCCTGCTGGCACAGGTCGACGTGCTCCAGGCGATGCGCGACATGTTCGTCGAGCTGGCCGCTGGCAGCGCCGTGCAGCCGGCACAGCAACTGGTGGAGTTCCCCAACGGCGGTGGCGACTTCATCAACTACCTGGGCGTGCTGGCCTCGCAGAAGGTCTACGGCGTGAAGACATCGCCGTACATCGTGCGCCAGCCCAAGTCGCTGGTCACCGCGTGGAGCCTGCTGATGTCCATGGACAGCGGCCAGCCGCTGCTGCTGTGCGACGCCGGCAGCCTGACCACCGCGCGCACCGCCGCCACCACCGCCCTGGCGGTGCAGGAGCTCGCCCGCCCGGACGCCAGGCGACTGGCCATCGTCGGCAGCGGCCCGGTCGCCCGTGCACACCTGCGCTACGCGGCCGGCCTGCGTGACTGGCAGAGCATCCGCGTCTACTCGCCGAACCTGAGCGCCGGCGTACTGGCCCAGTTCGGCGCCATCGATTCCCGCGCCGAACCGGCCACCAGTGTCGAAGCCGCCGTGGCCGACGCCGACGTGGTGCTGCTGTGCACCTCCTCCGGCACCCCGGTGCTCGATCCGGCGATCCTGACCAAGCCGGCGCTGATCACCTCCATCAGCACCAACGTCGCCCGCGCCCACGAAGTGCCTCCGCAGTCGCTGGCGCAGATGGACGTGTACTGCGACTACCGCGCCACCACCCCGGCGTCCGCCGGCGAGATGCGCCTGGCACGCGACGAGCACGGCTGGGACGGTGCCATCCGTGGCGACCTGCCGGAACTGGTCAGCGGCCAGGCCGGCAAACCGGACTACCAGCGCCACGCCTTCTTCCGCTCCATCGGCCTGGGCCTGGAAGACGTCGCCCTGGCCAATGCGCTCTACCATCTGCAACACAAGAACGCCTGAGCCGGAGACGAACATGATCGAAGTCGACTTCCTCATCATTGGCGGCGGCATCGCCGGCGCCTCCACCGGCTATTTCCTCTCCCGCCACGGCAAGGTCGCCGTGCTGGAGCGCGAGTCCCACGCCGGCTACCACTCCACCGGCCGCTCGGCAGCGCTCTACACCGTCGCCTATGGCACGCCGCAGGTGCGCGCCCTCACCGCCGCCAGCCGCGCCTTCTTCGACAACCCGCCCGAGGGCTTCGCCGAACACCCGATCCTCACCCCGCGCGGGGAGATGACCGTGGACTTCGAAGGCAACGCGGAAGAGCTCCAGCGCCAGTTCGCCAGCGCCCGCGACAGCGTGCCGGAAATGCGCCTGCTGGATGCCGACGAAGCCTGCGCCATCGTCCCGGTGCTGCGCCGCGAGAAAGTCCACGGTGCGATGCTCGACCCCAGCGCCGCCGATATCGACACCGACGGCCTGCTGCAGGGCTATCTGCGCGGCATCCGACGCAACGGCGGCAGCGTGCAGCTGGACAGCGAAGCCCTGGAGATCAGTCGCATCGACGACGCCTGGGAAGTACGCTGCGCACAGCAGACCTACCGAGCGCCGGTGCTGGTCAACGCCGCTGGCAGCTGGTCCGACAAGATCGCCGAACTGGCCGGCGCCACTCCCCTGGGCCTCACGCCCAAGCGTCGCGCCGCCTTCCTGTTCAGCCCGCCGGAGGGTGTCGACAGCCACGCCTGGCCGGTGCTGGTGAGCCTGGATGAATCCTTCTACTTCAAGCCCGATGCCGGCATGCTGCTCGGCTCGCCGGCCAACGCCGACCCGGTGGAGCCCCACGACGTGCAGCCCGAAGAGCTGGACATCGCCCTGGGCATCTACCAGATCGAGGAGCACACCACCCTCAGCATCCGCCGCCCGAGCCACACCTGGGCGGGCCTGCGTTCGTTCTTCGCCGATGGCGACCTGGTGTCCGGCTATGACCCGGCCACACCCGGCCTGTACTGGGTCGCAGGGCAAGGCGGCTATGGCATCCAGACCTCGGCGGCGATGGGCGAGGCCAGCGCCGCGCTGATCCGCCGCGAGGCCCTGCCCGAGCACCTCACCCGCCATGGCCTCACCGCCGAAATGCTGTCCCCGGCGCGCCTGCTGGCCGAGTGAGCCGTCGTTCGTGACAGCCTGCGGGCGCTTGCGGCACACTCGCCAGCGCCCGTGCCATCGCCCGCCTAATCGCCCCGAGAGCCTTGCCCATGACCGCCGCTGATCCGCTGGACAACTACAAGGCCATCGCCGACGCCATCGCCGCGCTGTTCTTCCCCCACGCCGAAGTGGTCATCCACGACCTGCGCAACCAGCGCGTGGCCTACCTGGCGAATAACATCTCCAAACGCGAGATCGGCGACGACTCGGCGCTGGAAGACATGCTCGAAGGCGGCAGCGAGGAGCGCAACATCGGTCCCTACGAGAAACTCAACTGGGACGGCCAGAAGATCCGCTCCATCAGCACCGTGCTGCGCGACGGCAAGGGCGAACCCCTGGCGGTGTTGTGCATCAACCTCAACATCACCCTGTTCGAGACCGCCAAGGCGGCGCTCGACCTGTTCCTCTCCTCCAGCAAGGTCATCCCGCAACCGGACGCGCTGTTCCGCGACGACTGGCAGGAGCGCATCAACACCTTCCTGCACGGCTGGCTGCAGCAGCGCCAGCTGAGCCTCTCCACCCTCAGCCGCGACCACAAGCGCGAACTGGTCCTGGCGCTGCATGCCGAGGGCGCGTTCAAGGGCAAGAGCGCGGCGAACTACGTGGCCAACGTCCTGAACATGGGCCGCGCGACGGTGTACAAGCACCTGAAGGAGTTGAAGGAGGAGGTCTGAGCAGTAAGCCCTGACTCCGACTTCCCCGGCGAACACTTGCGTAGGATGGGTGGAGCGCAGCGATACCCATGCTGACGGTGCACGGGAATTGATGGGTATCGCTTCGCTCCACCCCATCCTACGTTCGTGCTCCGCCGCGATTTCGGTGGAGATGGGAAGTCCGCTCCCACGGGGAAATACCGTGTCAGGCGGATTGCGAGCAAGGACTGGGCATCCCCCTCGATCCTACGCAAAGTAAAAGGCCGCCCGAAGGCGGCCTTTTCCATGACTCGGCGGAGGATCAATCGCCGTAGATATCGCTCTTGAAGTACTTGCCCTCGATGGCCTTGTACTTGCCATTGGCGCGCAGCGCGTCGATGGCGGCGTTGAGCTGGCCGACCAGCTCGGTGTTGCCCTTGCGCACTGCAATACCAGCGCCCTCGCCGAAGTATTTCGGGTCCTTGAACTCCGGCCCGATGAAGGCGAAGCCCTTGCCGCGCGGGGTTTCCAGGAAACCGATCTCCAGCGGGATGGAGTCGGCAAAGGTACCGTCCAGGCGGCCCGCCAGCAGGTCCAGGTAGATCTCGTCCTGGCTGGTGTAGCGCACCACGTTGGCGCCGGCCTTGCCCAGTACCTCGGTGGCGAAGCGGTCAGCCGTGGAGCCGCGCTGCACGCCGATGTTCTTGCCCTTGAGCTGGCTGAACTGCTCGTCCAGCTGCGAGCCTTCCTTCATCACCAGGCGGCCCGGGGTGAAGTAGTACTTGTGGGTGAAGTCCACCGAGTGCTTGCGCTCTTCGGTGATGGTGATGGAGGACAGTGCGGCGTCGATCTTGCGCACTTTCAACGAGGGGATCAGGCCGTCGTATTCCTGCTCGACCCACTGGCACTTGCGCTTCATCTCTTCGCACAGCGCATTGCCGATGTCGTAGTCGAAGCCGGCGATGCCGCCTTCCGGGGTCTTGTAGGCGAAGGGCGGGTAGGCGGCTTCGATGCCGATGCGCAGCGGCTTGTCGTCGGCGTGGGAGAAGGTGGCGAAGGCGGCCAGCATCAGGCCGCCCAGCAGGGCTTTGCGATTCATCGATGAACTCCGTTGTGTGGTCGCCGGGGCGAGCGCCGGCCGGTACGTCCTGGCAGTGAGTACGGCATGTCTGGGTTCGTCCAGGGGCGCAACGCGGGAGGTTGCGGCGGCATTGCCTTGCCCTGACCCAGGCGAACGACTTCTTGTTCTGGCTTGTTCTGGTCCGTCCACGCGCGGGCGCGCGTAAACTTAAAATCCAATCTGGACTAAAAAGTACACAACGTCAATCGCCCCTGCCGCGGTCGCGACAGTAGGGCGCATAACGCCCCAAGCGTTATCCGCCGCGTTTGGCCATCGGCGCCGGGACGGCGGATACAGCGTTCCGCTTTATCCGCCCTGCGGGTGTGCGGAGGTCTACTGCGGCAGGGCGGCGCACTCTCCTTTGCGGCCGGGCCGCTACTCCTTCGGAGGGATGTGGCGCAGCGCACTGCAGCCTTAGTCTGGAAGCGTTCCGAAGCGATCCGAGGAGGATTCGAAACGATTCTTTCGCATGATTTACCGTAGCTTCCACGGTTATACATTTGGCAGATGCCCGAAGCCCCCGCGATACGCTCATGTCGCAGGGGCTTTTCTTTTGCCTGGCAGAAGCGTTGGGCTTGGAGGACTGGAGCAAGGGATACCCTCACCCCAACCCTCTCCCAGAGGGAGAGGGGGCTGATCGGCGTCAGCCGGTGAAGGAGGCAGGCAAGGCAAGAGGCGGGCGCGAGGCCCGCCGAGGGAGGTCGGTTTCAGCCGCCGCTGAGGTTCATGAAGCGCAGCACCTGCACATCGCCGACGGTGAATTCGTGGCGCGCCGGCTTGCGCTGCAGGGCGCCGCGCAGGGCTTCGAGGATGGGTTCGTCGTGCAGCGGATGGCGGCGCAGCAGCCCGCGCAGGTCCAGGGAGTTCTCGTGGCCCAGGCACAGCAGCAGCCGGCCTTCGGCAGTCAGGCGCAGGCGATTGCAGGTGGAGCAGAAGTTGTGCGAGTGCGGCGAAATGAAGCCGATGCGCGTGCCCGGATGCTGCGCCAGGCGCACGTAGCGCGCCGGACCGCCACTGTGTTCGGCGCTATCCAGCAGCTCGTGCTGCTCGGCGATCAACGCGCGGACCTCGTCGCTGGAGCAGAAGCTCTCCTCGCGCTCGCGGCCGACCTGGCCCAGCGGCATCTCCTCGATGAAGCTGATGTCCAGTCCGTGGGCGATGGCGTAATCCACCAGTGCCGGCACTTCGTCGGCGTTGCGCCCCTTCATCACCACGCAGTTCAGCTTGATGTGCTCGAACCCGGCTTGCTGGGCGGCGTCTATGCCACGCAGCACCTGCTCCAGGCGCCCGGTGCGGGTGATGGCGGCGAAGCGTTGCGCATCGAGGGTATCGAGACTGATGTTCAGGCGGGTCAGGCCGGCAGCATGCAGATCACCGGCCAGTTTGCTGAGCTGCGAGCCGTTGCTGGTCATGCACAGTTCGCGCAGGCCGGGCAGCGCCGCGAGGCGTTCACAGAGATGGACGATGCCGGGGCGCACCAGCGGTTCGCCGCCGGTGAGGCGCAGCTTCTTCACGCCGCGCTCGACGAAGAGGCGCGCTACCCGTTCGATCTCTTCCAGGGTGAGCACCTGCTGACGCGGCAGGAAGCGCATGTTCTCCGACATGCAGTAGACGCAGCGAAAGTCGCAGCGGTCGGTTACGGACAGGCGCAGGTAGTCGATCTTGCGACCCTGGCCGTCGATCCATTCGGACATGGTGTTTCACTCCGGCCGGCCTTCACTATCCACGGTGAAAGCCGAAATTCATGGCCGTTTCCGAAGCCCCTCTCTCCTCTGGGGGAGGAATTGGGAGAGAGGGGCCCGGAACCGGTTCACTGCACCAGCGGCGACTCCGCTCCGTCGAAGACGAAGCCGTCGATCTGCGCTTCGCCGGCCAGCACGCTGATGTACTGGCTGACCGCACGCTGCAGAACCTGGGCGCGCAGGTAGGCGGCGATGCGCGGGCGCGCTTCGGTGAAGTCCAGCGGCTCGCCACCATCGCGCTCGATCAGCTCGACCACATGCAGGCCGTAGCGACTTTCCAGCGGATGGCCGAGCAGGCCGGGTTGCTGTTGCAGCAGGCGTTTCTCGAACTCGGGGACGGTCTGTCCCGGCTCGATCCAGCCCAGGTCACCGCCGTCGTCCTTGGACGGGCAGTCGGAGAAGCGCATCGCCTTCTCGGCGAAACGCTCGGGGTGTTCACGCAGTTCGGCCAGCAGTTCCTCGGCCTGTTCGCGGGCCTTGGCGCGGCCTTCCAGGTCGTCCGGCGCGCAGCCCAGCAGCACATGGCGCAGGCGCATGCGCCAGGGCGCGGTCAGGCGGGTGGGGTTGGCTTCGTACCATTGGCGGCAGCTGGCCTCGTCGGCTTCGGGCACGCCGACTTCACGGTCGATCAGGGCGCGGATGCGCGCTTCTTCCGGGGCCTCGCCCTCTTCCGCGTCGGCCGCCAGACCCAGCGCGTCGGCGCGCTGCACCAGCAGCTGGCGAACCACCAGCGCACGGCAGGCGGAGTACAGCGCCTCGGCGTGGCTGGACGCGGGATGGTACTGCAGCTCGCGGGCCAGTTCGTCCTCGGCGATGGCGACGCCGTTGACGGAGATGGCAGGCAGGTCGACGTGTTCGACCTTGGCTTCGTAGTGGGAGCAACTCATTTCGCTTACCTCCGGTAACCCTCTCCCCTGCCCTCTCCCTGAAGGGAGAGGGGGAAGAGCTTCAGGTGGGGCGAACGGCGCGCCAGCGTCATCCGCCGCTTCATCACGCTGCGCGACGCTTGGTGCGGACCACCTGGTAGCGGCGGCCGAAGTACCACACCGGGGCGCTGACGATGTGCACCAGACGGGTGAAGGGGAACAGTACGAACAGGGTCAGGCCGAGGGTCACGTGCAGCTTGTAGACCAGCGAGACCGGCGCGATCGCTTCGGCGGCGGCCAGCGGCTGGAAGGTGACGATGGACTGTGCCCAGTTGGCCAGCATGACCATCACCGAACCATCCAGGTGATGGGTGGAGGCGACGATGGTGGACAGGCCGAGGATCAGCTGGACATAGAGCACCAGCAGGATCATCAGGTCCGACGCGTTGCCTGTGGCGCGTACACGGTCATTGGTCAGGCGGCGCAGGATCAGGCCGGTCAGGCCGATGAAGCAGAGGATGCCGAAAAAGCCGCCGGATACCATCGCCAGCAGTTGCTTCTGCTCGGTGCTGATCAGGTGCTCGTAGACCGAGTGCGGGGTCAGCAGGCCAACGAAGTGACCGGCGAGGATGAACAGCACACCGACGTGGAACAGGTTGCTGTAAACGCGCATGCCCTTCTTGCTCAGCATCTGGCTGGAGCCGGCTTTCCAGGTGTATTGCGAGAGGTCGAAGCGCGCCCAGCTGCCGATCAGGCAGATGGCGAGCGCGACGTAGGGATAGATCCCGAACGCTAGAAGATCGAGGGACATGTTCAGACTCCTTCTCTGGCCGCCCGGTACTGCATCTGCGGCACCGGCTGGGCGACCCACTGCATGGGTTGTTCTGCGGCGGAGGAAATCCGCCGGGCGCTGGTGGACGGGCAACCGACGGCGGGCTCGGTAAAGCTCACCGGGGTTTCCTCCCAGGCCTTGTCGATGGCTTCCAGGCTGTCGTCGCGCACTTCCTGCTCACGGTCGCGCTTGAGCGCGCCGAGGTCGGGCTGCTCGCCGGACAGCTCCAGCAGGCTGTTGAAGATCGCCGCGTAGCTGCTGCCGCGCTCTTCCAGGCGCAGGGCGATCAGCGCGAGGATGTGGGCGACTTCGGCGAGGCCCACACGGGCCGACTCGGCGTCCTGCAGGGCGAGGAACTCCAGGTACAGCGGCAGGTAGTCCGGCAGCTCGTTGACGTCGATGACCAGGCCCGCCTGGGTGTAGCGGTCCATCAGGTCGACCATCGCCTGGCCACGGTCACGGCTTTCGCCGTGCACGTGTTCGAACAGCAGCAGGGAGACCGAGCGACCGCGCTCGAACAGCCCGTCGTAACGGGCCTGGACGTCGAGGATGTCGCCCTTGCACAGCTCGTTGAGCAGCGCGGCGAGGCCGTCGCGCTGCTTTTCCGAGAGGTCGCAGGTGCGGATCAGGGCATGCAGCGCCAGGCTTTCCTCGCGCAGTTCGACGCGCGGGTAATCCAGCATCAGCGCGCTGAGCTTGAGCAGTTGGCTATGAGTGTCCATATCGATCACTCCTGTATCTGCACGGTCTGGATGACGTTGCGCTTGTCCACGGCCTTGCCGCCGAACAGGTTCACGCCGGAGTTGCTGGAGCAACCGTTGCCGAAGCTGAAGCCACAACCCGAACGCTCGGCGAAGGCATCCGACAGCGCCTCTTCACGGTGCGCAGTGGGGATGACGAAGCGGTCTTCGTAGTTGGCGATCGCCAGGTAGCGATACATCTCTTCCACCTGGTTCACGGTCAGGCCGACCTTCTTCAGCACTTCCAGGTCCTGCTTGCCTTCCACGTGCTCGGAGCGCTTGTAGGCACGCATGGCCAGCAGGCGCTTGAGGGCCAGCAGCACCGGGGCGGTGTCGCCAGCGGTCAGCAGGTTGGCCAGGTACTGCACGGGAATGCGCAGGGACTCGACGTCCGGGATCACGCCATCGTTGCCGATGTGGCCTTCGGAGGCGGCGTTCTGGATCGGCGACAGCGGCGGCACGTACCAGACCATCGGCAGCGTGCGGTATTCCGGGTGCAGCGGCAGGGCCAGCTTCCAGTCCATGGCCAGCTTGTACACCGGCGATTTCTGTGCGGACTCGATGACGCTGTCCGGTACGCCGTCCTTGCGGGCCTGCTCGATCACTTTCGGGTCGAACGGATCGAGGAAGATCTCCAGCTGCTTCTGGTACAGCTCGCGCTCGTTCTCGCAGGTGGCCACTTCGTGGATGCGGTCGGCGTCATACAGCAGCACGCCGAGGTAGCGGATGCGGCCCACGCAGGTTTCCGAGCAGACGGTCGGCTGGCCGGCCTCGATGCGCGGGTAGCAGAAGATGCACTTCTCGGATTTGCCGCTCTTCCAGTTGAAGTAGATCTTCTTGTACGGGCAGCCGCTGATGCACATGCGCCAGCCGCGGCACTTGTCCTGGTCGATCAGGACGATGCCGTCTTCCTCGCGCTTGTAGATCGCACCGCTCGGGCAAGAGGCCACGCACGCCGGGTTCAGGCAGTGCTCGCAAAGGCGCGGCAGGTACATCATGAAGGTGTTTTCGTACTCACCGTAGATGTCCGCCTGGACCTGGTCGAAGTTCTTGTCCTTGCGGCGCTTGGCGAACTCGGTGCCGAGGATTTCCTCCCAGTTGGGGCCCCACTCGATCTTCTGCATGCGCTGGCCGGAAACCAGCGAGCGCGGACGGGCGACCGGCTGGTGCTGGGCCTTGGGCGCGGTGTGCAGGTGCTGGTAGTCGAAGTCGAAGGGCTCGTAGTAGTCATCGATCTCCGGCAGGTCCGGGTTGGCGAAGATGTTCGCCAGCACGCGGAACTTGCCGCCGATGCGCGGAACGATGGAGCCGTCGGCGTTACGCTTCCAGCCGCCCTTCCACTTCTCCTGGTTCTCCCACTCTTTCGGGTAACCGATGCCGGGCTTGGTTTCGACGTTGTTGAACCAGGCGTACTCGACGCCTTCGCGGCTGGTCCAGACGTTCTTGCAGGTGATGGAGCAGGTGTGGCAACCGATGCATTTGTCGAGGTTCAGCACCATGCCGACTTGCGAACGAATTTTCATGGCAGTAATCCTCAAATGTCCTGGGGCAGCGGTTGCGGCAGAGCGTCACCGCCCAGTCCGCCCTGCTCCGGCTCGTCGAGCCAGTCGACCTTGTTCATCTTGCGCACCACGACGAACTCGTCGCGGTTGCAGCCGACGGTGCCGTAGTAGTTGAAGCCCCACGCCTGCTGGGCGTAGCCGCCGATCATGTGGGTGGGCTTGAGGACCACGCGGGTCACCGAGTTGTGGTGGCCGCCGCGGGTGCCGGTGGTTTCGCTGCCCGGCAGGTTCACGATGCGTTCCTGGGCGTGGTACATCATCACCATGCCGTCCTTCACGCGCTGGCTGACCACGGCGCGGCAGGTCGCGGCACCGTTGGCGTTGAAGACCTCGACCCAGTCGTTGTCCTCGATGCCTACGCTTTTCGCGTCGTGCTCGCTCATCCAGATGATCGGGCCACCACGCGACAGGGTGAGCATCAGCAGGTTGTCGCTGTAGGTGGAGTGGATGCCCCACTTCTGGTGCGGGGTGATCCAGTTCAGGGTGATCTCGGCGTGGCCGTTGGGCTTCTTGTTGAAGAGCTTGTCGGTGCTGCGGGTGTTGACCGGCGGCCGGTAGCTGACGAAGCCTTCGCCGAAGGCCTGCATCCAGGGGTGATCCTGGTAGAACTGCTGGCGACCGGTGATGGTGCGCCACGGGATCATCTCGTGGACGTTGGTGTAGCCGGCGTTGTAGCTCACGTGCTCATCTTCCAGGCCCGACCAGGTGGGGCTGGAGATGATCTTGCGCGGCTGCGCCTGGACATCGCGGAAGCGGATCTTCTCTTCTTCCTTGGGCAGCGCCAGGTGGGCGTGCTCGCGGCCGGTGAAGACCGACAGGGCTTCCCAGGCCTTCACCGCGACCTGGCCGTTGGTTTCCGGCGCCAGGGCGAGGATCACCTCGGCGGCGTCGATGGCGCTCTCGATGCGCGGACGGCCTTCGCTGATGCCGGTCTCGGTGACCTTGTGGTTCAGCTCGCCAAGCAGCTGGATTTCCTTGTCGGTGTTCCAGCCGATGCCCTTGCCGCCGTTGCCGAGCTTGTCCAGCAGCGGGCCGAGGGAGGTGAACTTCTTGTAGGTGTTGGGGTAGTCACGCTCGACCACGTGCAGGGTCGGCATGGTGCGGCCGGGAACCGGTTCGCACTCGCCCTTCTTCCAGTCGCTGCCGCCGAACGGCTGCGCGAGTTCGTTGGCGGTGTCGTGCAGCAGCGGCACGGTCACCAGGTCCTTCTCCACGCCCAGGTGGCCGACGGAAACCTCGGAGAACTTCTTGGCAATCGCCTTGTAGATCTCCCAGTCGCTCTTGGCTTCCCAGGCCGGGTCGGTGGCGGCCGACAGCGGGTGGATGAAGGGGTGCATGTCGGAGGTGTTGAGGTCGTCCTTCTCGTACCAGGTCGCGGTCGGCAGGACGATGTCCGAGTACATGCAGGTGGAGGACATGCGGAAGTCCAGGGTGGTGACCAGGTCCAGCTTGCCTTCGGCGCCTTCGTCGACCCAGTCGACTTCGCCCGGGCAGGGACCGCCGTCCTTGCCGAGGTCGGCGTTCATCACGCCGTTCTTCGCGCCCAGCAGGTACTTGAGCATGTACTCGTGGCCCTTGCCCGAGGAGCCGAGCAGGTTGGAGCGCCAGATGAACATGTTGCGCGGGAAGTTCTGCGGATCGTCCGGCTGTTCGCTGGCCACGCGCAGGTTGCCGGCCTTGAGTTCGCGGACGACGTAGTCCTGCACCGGGATGCCGGCGCGTTCGGCGTCAGCGGCGATGTGCAGCGGGTTGCGGTTGAGTTGCGGGGCGGACGGCAACCAGCCCATGCGCTCGGCGCGGATGTTGTAGTCCAGCGCGTGCTCGGGGAACTGCTTGGTGTCGGCCAGCGGCGAGAGCACCTCGTGCATCGAGATCTTCTCGTGGCGCCACTGCGAGCTGTGCAGGTAGAAGAAGCTGGTGCCGTTCATCTGGCGCGGCGGGCGGCTCCAGTCGGTACCGAAGGCCAGCGGGACCCAGCCGGTCTGCGGGCGGAGCTTCTCCTGACCCACGTAGTGCGCCCAGCCGCCGCCGCTCTGGCCGATGCAGCCGCACATCATCAGCATGTTGATGACCGCGCGGTAGTTCATGTCCATGTGGTACCAGTGGTTCATCGCCGCACCGATGATGACCATGGCCTTGCCGTGGGTCTTGTCGGCGCTGTCGGCGAACTCGCGCGCCACCTGGATGGCGCGGGCAGCCGGTACGCCGGTGATGCGGGCCTGCCAGGCCGGGGTGTAGGGCACGTCGGCGTCAGTGTAGGAGGCAGCCACGTTGCGGCCGCCCAGGCCACGGTCGACGCTGTAGTTGGCCATCTGCAGGTCATACACGGTGGCGACGCGCAGGGTCTGGCCCTCGGCACCGGTCACTTCGCGGAAGGGTACGCGGCGCACCAGCACCTCGTCGTTTTCCACGCCCTTGAAGTGCGGGTGTTCCTGGCCGGCGAAGTACGGGAAACCCACGTCGCAGGCTTTTTCCGGGCCGTCGATGAGGGTCAGGGCCAGACGGGTTTCACGCTTCTCGCCGCCTTCGGTTTCCTCGATGTTCCACTTGCCCGACTCGCCCCAGCGATAGCCGATGGCGCCGGTGGGCGAAACCAGCTCGCCGGAGATTTCGTCCAGGCCGATGGTCTTCCACTCGGGGTTGTTGTCCTGGCCGAGGTTGTTCGCCAGGTCCGCCGCGCGCAGGTAGCGGGTCGGCTTGAGTACGCCGTCGGTGTGCGGTTCGAGCAGCACCAGCATCGGCATGTCGGTGTACTGGCGGCAGTAGTCGACGAAGTAGGCGCTGGGTTTCTCGAGGTGGAATTCCTTGAGGATGACGTGACCAAAAGCCATACCCAGTGCAGCGTCGGTACCCTGCTTGGGGTTGAGCCAGAGGTCGGTGAGCTTGGCCACTTCGGAGTAGTCCGGGGTGACGGCCACGGTCTTGGTGCCCTTGTAGCGGACTTCGGTGAAGAAGTGCGCGTCGGGGGTGCGGGTCTGCGGGACGTTGGAGCCCCAGGCGATGATGTAGCTGGAGTTGTACCAGTCGGCCGACTCCGGCACGTCGGTCTGCTCGCCCCAGATTTGCGGGCTGGCCGGCGGCAGGTCGCAGTACCAGTCGTAGAAGGACAGGCACACGCCGCCGATCAGCGACAGGTAACGGGCGCCGGCGGCGTAGCTGACCATGGACATGGCCGGGATCGGCGAGAAGCCGACCACGCGGTCCGGGCCGTAGACCTTGGCGGTGTAGACGTTGGCCGCAGCGATGATCTCGGTGACTTCGCTCCAGCTCGAACGGATGAAACCGCCCAGACCGCGCTCGCTCTTGTAGCTCTTGGCCTTGGCCTTGTCCTCGACGATGCTGGCCCAGGCGTCCACCGGGTCGTTGTGGGTGGCGCGGGCTTCACGCCAGAGCTTGAGCAGCGGCTTGCGCACCTTGGGGTACTTCAGGCGGTTGGCGCTGTACATGTACCAGGAGTAGCTGGCGCCACGGGGGCAACCGCGCGGCTCGTGGTTGGGCAGGTCCGGGCGGGTACGCGGGTAGTCGGTCTGCTGGGTTTCCCAGGTGATCAGGCCATTCTTCACGTAGATCTTCCAGGAGCACGAGCCGGTGCAGTTCACCCCGTGGGTAGAGCGAACGATCTTGTCGTGCTGCCAACGCTGCCGGTAGCTGTTTTCCCAGGCACGGCTTTCGTTGGTGACCTCGCCATGACCATCGGCGAATTCACCCTGCTTCTTCTTGAAGAATTGCAGGCGGTCGAGTAGGTAACTCATCTGTATCTCCTCACCCGGTCTGCGCCGGGCGTTCAAACGCTAATCAAGCTCGCGGAACGGTTTGGCGGCGGGCGCAGGCGCGCCCGCCACGGCAATCAGCAGGGACTCTCGGCCCCCTTGCGCGCATACCACCACCAGGTGGCGACGATGCAGCTCACGTAGTACGCGACGAACACATAGAGGGCGCCCTCGGCGCTGCCGGTCATGGCCAGCGAAGTGCCGAAAGCCTTGGGAATGAAGAAGCCGCCGAAGGCGCCGATGGCAGCGGAGAAACCGATCACCGCCGCTGATTCCATGCTGGCGCTCTTGGCTGCCTGAGCCTCGGTGCAGCTGCCCTGCTTCAGGCGCGCGGCCCACTCGTTGCGGAAGATCACCGGGATCATGCGGAAGGTGCTGCCGTTGCCGATGCCGGCGAAGAAGAACAGCCCGATGAAGGAGCCGAGGAAGCCAAAGAAGCTGCCCGCACCGTTGGCCCCCGGCAGGAAGCTGATCACCGCGAACACCCCGGCGACCATTGCCACGTAGTTCCACAGGGTGATGCGCGCGCCACCGAACTTGTCCGCCAGCCAGCCGCCCAGCGGCCGGCTCAGGGCGCCGACCAGCGGGCCTAGGAAGGCGTACTGCAGCGGGTTGATGTCCGGGAACTGGGTCTTGCTGAGCATGGCGAAGCCGGCGGAGAAGCCGATGAACGAGCCGAAGGTGGCCACGTACAGCCAGCACATCAGCCAGTTGTGCTTGCGCTTGAAGATCACCGCCTGGTCGCGGACGGACGCCTTGGCATCAGCGATGTCGTTCATGCCGAACCAGGCGGCCACGGCCACCACGGCGATGAAGGGCACCCAGATCCAGCCAGCGTTCTGCAGGAACAGACGACCACCGTCGGACAGCTCCTGCGGCTCACCACCGAAGGCACCGAACAGGCCACCGGCCACGGCCAGCGGTACGGCGAACTGCATCACCGAGACGCCCAGGTTGCCCAGGCCGGCGTTCAGGCCCAGGGCAGTGCCCTGGGAGTTCTTCGGGTAGAAGAAACTGATGTTGGACATGCTCGAGGCGAAGTTGCCGCCGCCGAAACCGCACAGCAGGGCAATGGTCGCGAACACCCAGTACGGGGTGGTCGGGTCCTGCACGGCGAAGCCCAGCCACAGGCATGGGATCAGCAGCGAGGCGGTGGACAGCGCAGTCCAGCGGCGGCCGCCGAACACCGGCACCATGAAGGAGTAGAACACCCGCAGGGTGGCGCCGGAGATCGATGGCAGCGCGGCGAGCATGAACAGCTGGTCGTTGCTGAAGCTGAAACCGGCGGCGTTCAGGCGCACGGTGACGGTGCTCCAGATCATCCAGACGGCGAAGGCAAGCAGCAGCGCGGGGATCGAGATCCACAGGTTGCGCGCGGCGATGCGCTTGCCGCTGCGCGCCCAGAACTCGGAGTCCTCGGGGCGCCAGTCGATCAGCAGCGGACCGCTGGCGGCTTTGAGTTGGGAGTTGATCATGCCCATGACGGCACTACCTCAGGATTGACGAGAAGGAATGGGAGTGGCGTCGACGTCGGCCGCGTGAGCCTGGCCATCGAGGCGTTGCTGCTGTTTGATCGCGTAGTGCATCCAGACCATGCAGATCACGGTCAGGCCGAACAGCAACATGAAGCAGGAGGAGCGCACGCCGATGTGGTCGGCGGCGTAGCCGAACAGGATGGGCAGGCAGAATCCGCCGAGGCCGCCGATGACCCCGACCATGCCGCCGACGGTGCCCATGTTCTGCGGGTAGTAGTCGTGGATGATCCGGTACACGCTGGCCTTGCCGAAGCCCTGGGCGATGCCCACGACGAACACCAGGAAGGTGAACAGCCAGACGTTCAGGCCGATGCCGAGGCTGACGTCGCCCTTGATGCCGTGAATGGTCATGGTGGTCGGCGGGTACGAGAGGAAGAACAGGCAGACCAGGCAGATCCAGAACACGCCCCAGTTCACCGCACGGGCGCCGTAGTTGTCGCTGAACCAGCCGCCCAGGGCGCGGATCAGGCCCGACGGCAGGGTGAACAGCATGGTGATGAAGGAAGCGGTGCGCAGGTCCAGGCCGTATTCGGCGATGTAGTACTTGGGCAGCCACAGGGCCAGGGCGACGAAGCCGCCGAAGACGAAGAAGTAGTACAGGCCGAAGCGCCACACGCGCAGCTCGCCCAGCGGTGCCAGTTGCTTGGCCAGGGTCGGGCGCGGACGGCTCGGGTCCGCGTCGCCGCCCTTGGTGTGGGCGGGGTCGGTCCAGGTGCAGAACCAGAACAGCAGCGCGGTCACCAGCATGGCCACCGAGTAGATCTGCGGGACCATGCGCCAGCCGAAGGCGACCACGATCATCGGCGCCACCAGGTTGGTGATCGCCGCACCGGCGTTGCCGGCGCCGAAGATGCCCATGGCGGTGCCCTGGCGTTCCTTCTCGAACCACGAGGAGGTGTAGGCGATGCCCACGGCGAAGGAGCCACCGGCCAGGCCGACGAACAGGCCCAGCACCAGGTAGTGCCAGTAGAGGGTGGCGAAGGCCAGGCCGTAGATCGGGATGGCCACCAGCAGCATGTGGATGAAGAATACGATGCGCCCGCCGAAGCGGTCGGTGATCAAGCCCAGCGGCAGGCGCACCAGCGAACCGGTAAGAATCGGCAGCGCCACCATCAGGCCGAACTGTGCCTCGGACAGGCCCAGCTCTTCCTTGATGCGGATACCGATGATCGAAAACATCGTCCAGACCGCGAAGTTCACGGCGAACGCCAGTGTGCTCATGCCGAGCACGGAGTACTGTTTCTGACGGTGGGACAACATGGCTAAGCTCACTTCCTGACAGCCTTTGCCCGCACGTTAGGTAAGGACTAGCCGCCTTCTCTTGATCGCCATCAATGAGCCAAACGGCGATTCGTGAGCAGATGCGCGCCGCTACCTCCTTGTGGGTATCACTGAAATGAATGCTTAACTCATTGTTTTAAAAGGCATTTCTTATGAATACGGCACGCACTGCCGACCCTGCCGGCCACGACCGACTCTTTGTGGGTAGTCCCCCCGCCGGGCGCCCTTCCCTGCGCAAATCCATCGTCGTGCGCTTCGGCTGCTACCTCACGCTGCTGGTATCACTGGCCCTGGCCGGGATGTTCAGCGCCCTGCTGTTCGCCGACTATTCGCACCAGGACGCGGCGGTGATCAACCAGGCCGGCTCGCTGCGGATGCTCACCTACCGCCTGGCGCTGGACCCGTCGCCGATCAACCGCCAGGCCCTGCAGTCGACCCTCGCCGCGCGCCTGAACAACGACGAGATCACCCGCCTGTTGCGCCGCTCCGATGCCGACGCGCCGATCCGCCAGCAGCACGACCGGTTGCGCGAAGAACTGCAGAACCTCGACCTCTCCGAAGCCCCGGCCCTGGCCACGCTGGACACCTTCGTCGGGCACATCGACGGCTTCGTCGGCACCCTGCAGCGCAATGCCGAGTACCGCTCGCAGATGCTCAGTACGGTGCAGGGCCTGTGCCTGTTCCTCAGCCTGCTGGTGGTGTTCATCAGCCTCTACGACCTGAGCTACCACGTGGTCGGCCCGCTGCGCGAACTGACCACCACCGCGCGCCGCCTGGGCGAAGGCGACCTCGACGCGCGCGTCAGCAGCAGCGGCGAAGACGAGCTGAGCCAGCTTGGCGAACGCTTCAACCAGATGGCCGCGGAACTGCAGGCCAGCTACCGCGAACTGGAAGCGCGAGTGGAGGACAAGACCCGCGACCTGTCCAACAGCCACCAGCGCCTGGAGCTGCTCTACGACAGCGCCCGCCGCCTGGGCCAGGACCCGTACGACGAGCGCTCGCTGCAGCCGCTGCTGAACCAGCTCGAACGCGTGCTGCAGGCCGGCAAGGTGACGCTGTGCCTGAACAAGGACGGCGTCGAACGCGCCTACTCCTCGCTGACCACCGACGGCATCACTGGCAGTTTCTGCCTGCAGGGCAACTGCGGCGAGTGCCGCGCCCAGGCCGACCACTGCAACAACCCGATCCGCGGCATCAATCCGCTGCTGATGCAGCCGCTGTCCATCGGCGAGCACCGCTTCGGCGAGCTGTTCATCGAAACCCCCGACGGCCACCTGGAAGACTGGCAACAGCAGTTCGTCGAAGGCTTCTGCGACAACATCGCGCGCACCTTCGCCCTGTCGCTGCAGCAGGAACAGGAGAACCGCCTTGCGCTGTTTGCCGAGCGCAGCACCATCGCCCGCGAACTGCACGACTCGCTGGCGCAGTCGCTGTCCTACCTGAAGATCCAGGTCAGCCGCCTGGCCACCCTGCTCAAGCGCGACGTGCCGGTGGAGAAGATCGACGAGACCCTCGACGAACTGCGCGAGGGCCTCAACAGCGCCTACCGCCAGCTGCGCGAGCTGCTCACCACCTTCCGCCTGAGCCTGGAGCAGTCCAGCCTGGAGGCGGCGCTGGTGAAGACCGTGGAGGAGTTCGGCGAACGCGGAGGCCTGGCCATCGAACTGGACAACCGCCTGGCGCACATTCCGCTCAACCCCAACGAGGAAATCCACATCCTGCAGATCGTCCGCGAGGCGCTGTCCAACGTGGTGCGTCACGCCCAGGCGAAGCAGGCGAAGGTCACCCTCTTCGAGGATGCCGAGGACCAGGTATGCATTACCGTGGACGATGATGGCGTGGGCTTTGACCCAGCGCAGAGCCGCAATGGGCACTATGGGCTTAGCATCATGCGGGAGCGCAGTCAGACCCTGGAAGCCACCTTCAACATCGCCCCGCGCGAGCCTCAGGGCACCCGCGTCAGCGTGCGCTTCGCCCACAAACCCCTGTCGCAATACCCGGAGACCCACCCATGACGGCCACCCCCACCGATGACCGCGCACGCATCCTGCTCGTCGACGACCACCCGATGATGCGCAAGGGCGTCGTCCAGTTGCTGGAGTTCGAAGAGGACCTGCAGGTGGTGGGCGAAGCCGGCAGCGGTGAGGAAGCGCTGCGCATGGCCGCGGAGCTGGAACCGGACATGATCCTGCTCGATCTCAACATGAAGGGCATGACCGGCCTGGATACCCTGCGCGCCATGCGCGAGAACGGCGAAGATGCGCGCATCGTGGTGTTCACCGTCTCCGACGACCGCAACGACGTGATCAACGTGTTGCGCGCCGGCGCCGACGGCTACCTGCTCAAGGACATGGAGCCCGAGCGCCTGCTCGAGCACATCCGCCAGGCCGCCACCGGCCAGCTCACCATCAGCCCGCAGCTGACCCAGGTACTGGCCCAGGCCCTGCGCGGCGACGACCGCCCCAAGGGTATCGAGGAGCTCACCGATCGCGAGCGGCAGATCCTCCGCCAGCTCGCCCACGGCTACAGCAACAAGATGATCGCGCGAAAGCTCGACATCACCGAAGGCACGGTGAAGGTCCACGTCAAGCGTGTGCTGCACAAGCTGGGCATGCGCTCGCGCGTCGAGGCGGCGGTGTGGGCGGTGGAGAACCACCTCGTCTGACCGCACTCCCCCCCTACGCAAAGCTGATCCCGTACGTAGGGCGGATAACGCCCCAGGCGTTATCCGCCAACTGCCTGCGACGGCGAATAAAGCGTTCCGCTTTATTTGCCCTACCTACCAGGTAGTAGTCCACTCGCCGACTTGATTCAGATCATGTCGCGACAAGGCGTCGCGGCAGGACACTGCGGGACTCACCCTGGAGGTCCCCATGCCGCCCTCGCCGCACCTGCCCCTCGTCTATTCCTGTTCCGGCTGCTCGAACCTCGCGCAGCTGGCCAACGACCTCGCCCTGCGCCTGGACCGTGACGGCCTGGCGGAGATGTCCTGCATCGCGGGAGTCGGCGGCGACGTGCCGGCACTGGTGAAGAAGGCCTGCTCCGGCCGGCCGATCATCGCCGTGGATGGCTGCCACCTGCACTGCGTGCAGAACTGCCTGGCGCGCCACGGGGTGAAGGCCGAGCACGAGATCACCCTGACCGAGTACGGCCTGAAGAAGCGCTATGGCCAGGACGCACCGGTGCAGGACTTCGAGATGCTCTACGAGGAACTGCAGTTCCTCGTGCGCGTCCCGGCCTGAGCCTTAGGCAGTCGCCCAGACCCGGCTCAAAACCGAAGGACGGCTCCAGCGTAGGATGGCGTGGAGCGAAGCGATACCCATCGATTGGCGCACCAAAACAGCATGGGTATCGCAGAGGGTGAGCGCCTCAGGCGTTCTCCTGCACCACCCGGCTGGCGCGGCGCATGGCGCTCCACAGCCACGCCGGCAGGCTGTCCGGATCGAGGCTGTCGATCAGGTTCTTCACCGCCAGACCCAGTTCCGTATCGCCCTCGATCACCAGACGGCGGCGGAAGAACAGCGTGTCCGGGTCCTCCTGCCGCCCCGCCAGCAGCAGGAAATCGCGCCAGCTGCCACGGATGGTCACGCTGGGCGAGCAGGCATCGGCGAAGCGCAGGCCGTTACGGTCGTGGGTGAAGCTCCAGGCCAGACCGAGATCGCTCACTTCCAGGCGCAGCCAGTGGCCGTCGAGGATGTCGAAAGCACCGTCCGCCAGCGGCTCGGCGAACAGGCGATTGGCGGCACGCTGCAGCACCGCGCGCTGCAGCCCCGAAGGGACGCGCGCGGCCAGTGGCAGCAGGCGGTCGGCGGCGCGCAGGGCACCTGTTTCGAGTGTCAGCACAGGTTCACCTCATCGCTGCGCAGCATGCCCGGACGGCCATGCCAGTATCCGTTGCAACCCTCCACCGCCAGGGGCGGCGTCGCGCCCTTGCGCACGCGGTCGAAGGCCTGCACGACCTCCACCATGCCTTCCGCACGCGGGCTCAGGCGCAGCAGGTCGGCGCCGCAATCACGCAGCGAGGCGTAGTCCGCCAGCAGGTTGCTGGCCTCGCCGGACATGGTCTGGATGCCGTTGAGGGTGAACAACGGCATGCCTTCCTGACTGAGCATCGACATGCCTTCGGGGTAGTTCATGCAGCAGAACTGGCAGTCGTCCTTGGGCCGGTTCTCCGCCCGGGCGGTGAAGCAACGTGCCGAGTAGGCCAGCGGCAGATGGCCGTAGGCGAACACCTCGGTCTCCACGTCGTTGATGCCCAGCTCGCGCGCCTGCTCGATCACCGCGTGGATCTGCTCGCCGGAGCATTCCACCGGCGGCACCCAGCGGCGCAAGCCGGCGGCGTGCAGCTCAGCCAGCGTGTGGCCGTTGTAGACGTTGAGCGCCGGGCCGCCGACGAATTCGACGCCCAGAGTGCCGAGAATCTGCACCGCGCCCATGTCACTGGCTTCGACCTGCAGCTCGCCATTGGCGCAGAGGCGACGCAACGACGACAGCTCGGAGGCCGCCTCGATCAGCGCGAGGCCCGAGATGAGTATCTGCGCCCCGCTCTGCTGCTGCAGCTCGCGCCCCAGGCCTAGCCAGTTGTCCAGCGACATGGCGCGGCGCTTGGAGCAGACGGTCTCGCCGATGTAGATGGCGTCCAGCGGCTGTTCGGCCATCTGCGCATAAAAATCCAGGAGTGTCCGGCGGTCCCAGTAGAACAGCACCGGTCCCAGGCTGAGTTTCATCACGAGGTCCTCACTGCCAGGAGCGATGGTAGGCGCCCAGGGTCGTCTGGTGGCCTTCGGAAAGCTTGTCCAGGGCGTCCTGCCACTGCGTCAGCGCGCGGTAGTTCTCGGGTGCGCGCTGCCACGCATCCAGCGCCTGGCGCCAGACGCGGGTGACCTGCTCGACATAGGCCGGGCTGCGTTGCCGGCCTTCGATCTTCACTGCCGCCACGCCGATTTCCGCCAGCTGCGGGATCAGGTCGATGGTGTTCAGGCTGGTGGGTTCTTCCAGGGCATGAAAGCGCTCGCCATTGACCACGAAGCGGCCCTTGCACAGGGTCGGGTAGCCTGCCGGCTCATCCGGCGCGTAACGGTCGATCAGCACGTCATTGAGGCGCGAGGTCAGGCCCTCGGGCTCCTCGCTCCAGCGCACCGCCTTGGCCGGCGAACAGACGCCACAGAGGTTGGGCGACTCGCCGGTGACATAGGACGACAGGTGGCAGCGCCCCTCGGCCATGATGCACAGGCTGCCGAAGGCGAAGACTTCGATGGGCACCGGGCTGTTCGCCGCCACCTGGCGCACCTGCGCCAGCGAAAGCACGCGCGGCAGCACGGCGCGGCGGATACCGTAGCGCTCGTGATAGAACGCCAGCGCCGCCACGTTGGTGGCCGAGCCCTGCACCGAGAGGTGCAGCGCGAGCTTCGGATGGCGCCTGGCGGCGTAGCCGAGCACCGCGCAATCGGCGGCGATCAGTGCATCCACGCCGAGATCGGCGGCGTGGTCCACCGCGCGTCGCCAGCGGGCCCAGCCGGCCGCGCCGGGATAGGTGTTGACCGCCACATACATCTGCTTGCCGGCGCTGTGGATAAGCTCCACACCCTGGCGCAGCTGGCGGTCATCGAGGTTGAGGCCGGCAAAGTGCCGGGCGTTGGTGTCATCGCGAAAGCCGACGTAGATCGCGTCGGCGCCCTCGCGCAGGGCCGATTTCAGGGCGGGCAGACTCCCCGCCGGACAGACCAGTTGCATGCTTCCCCCGGGCATTGCGGTGGCCGCCGGCCCCCGCCGGCAGCCGGGAACGGCGTCAGGCGCCGAGTTCGCTGAAAGACAGGAAGGGCAGCGGCTCGCCGGCGTGCAGGGTGCGCCCGGCCTCCACCACCGCCAGGCCATCGGCCCAGCTCGCCGCGCGCAGCATGGCCGAGCCCTGCTGCGGATGCAGGCAGATGCGAGCGACGCCGCTGCTGTCCAGTTCCAGACGCGCACGCAGGTACTGGCGGCGCGAGTTGGCCGTGGGCCAGTCGAACCCCGCCGGCAGCGTCACCGGCAAGGTATCGGCCGAGCTGCGCCCCTGGGCACGCCAGAGGAACGGCCGCGCCACCACCAGTGCAGTCACCAGCGCGGCGGCCGGGTTGCCCGGCAGGCCGATCCACGGCTTGCCGGCGATGCTGCCGAACGCCAGCGGCTTGCCCGGCTGCATCTTCAGCTTCCACAGGTGCAGCTCGCCCAGTTCGCGAATCGCCTGCTTGAGGTAGTCGCGGTCGCCCACCGACACGCCGCCACTGGTAATCAGCACGTCCCATTCGGACGCGGCGAGGCTCAGCGCATCGCGGCTGGCCGCCAGGGTGTCGGCGAGCACGCCGTAGTCGTGGACTTCGATGCCCCAACCGCGCAGCAACGCGCCGACGCTGAAGCGGTTGGCGTTGTAAATCTGCCCCGGAGCCAGGGGCTCACCGGGCTCGCGCAGCTCGTCGCCGCTGCTCAGCAGACAGACACGCAGCGGGCGATAGACGCTGACGCGGTCCAGGCCGACACTGGCGAGCAGGCCGAGGTCCTGGGCGCGCAGTTTCTTCCCGGCACTGAGCAAGGCATCGCCTTCGCACAGCTCTTCACCGCGGCGACGCACATGGCTGCCATGCCCGACCACGGGCACCTGCAGCCAGTCACCATCGACCTCGCAGTCTTCCTGGGCGATCACGCTGTCCGCCCCCGGCGGCAACGGCGCGCCGGTGAAGATGCGCATGGCCTGGCCAGGTTGCAGTTCGACCTGGGCGGCATCGCCGGCGGCGATGTAGCCGGCGATCTTCAGCCGTGCGCCTGCCGGCCCCATGTCGGCGCTGCGCAGGGCGTAGCCGTCCATCGCGCTGTTGTCCCACAGGGGCAGGTCGATAGGTGAGTGGATGTCCTCGGCGAGGATGCGGCCCAGGGCGCTTTCCAGATCGACGCGCACGGTCGGCGGCGCCAGCGGAACGAAATCCATCAGCGCGGCGATGGCCTCGTCCACCGGACGCAGGCCGGTGCCGGAACAGCCGCAGGCGCTCACGAGCGTGTACCGCAGGCCAGCACCGGGCGCTCGGGCAGGCGCTTGAGATGAGGGACGAAATTGCAGGGTTTGGTGCGGCTGTCGAGCTGTTGCAGGAGGATCTTCTCCCAGGCGGTGAGGCAGGCGCCGGTGGAACCGGGCAGGCAGCAGATCAGCGTGCCGTTGGTGATGCCGGCGATGGCGCGGGACTGGATGGTGGAGGTGCCGATTTCCTCGCGGGAAATCTGTCGGAACAGCTCACCGAAGCCATCCACGGTGCGCTCGAGCAACGGAGCGACGGCTTGCGGGGTGTTGTCGCGGGCGGTGAAGCCCGTGCCGCCGGTGATCAGGCCGACCTGGACCTTGGGGTCGGCGATCCAGGCCGAAACCACGGCGCGGATCTGGTAGATGTCGTCGATCACCAGCTGGCGTTCGGCGAGGGCATGGCCGGCGCGTTGCAGCGAGGTCACCAGGGCCTGGCCGGAAGTGTCGTTGTGCAGGCTGCGGGTATCGCTGACGGTGAGGACAGCGATCTCCAGCGGCAGGAATTCCGGGGTGCTGAGATGGCTCATGAGGGGCTCTCCGATTCGGAGCAAAAAGGGCTGGCGCCAGCCTGCGCCCCTTCCCTTCTACCGCCCATTCCTCCTAGGAGGTACTGCCCCGGCGCGAGCGGGGCAGTACCTGCCGTCAGCGCACTAGAGGTGCTTGATCTTCTCCAGCTCCTCGGCGCTGTAATTCTGCTCGGTGGACTTGGTCAGGTCGGTGAGGATGTTGGCGCGCAGCACGCCGGCCTGGTCCAGGGCCCACAGCGCGGTGCCGTTGCTGAAGCGTTCGGCGGCGGCGCGGGCGACTTCACCGTCCTTCTGCGCAAGGGTCTTGAGCATGTCGTCCTGCGCCGGTTGCGCAGCGCGCAGGCTGCCTTCCAGACGATCGCGCCAGCCGTGCAGCAGTGGCATGTACTGCTTGTCGTTGGCATGGGCCAGGGAGGTCAGGCTGCGGAAGGTCCACCAGGCCGAGTGTTCGTCGAAGTCGTCGCTGCCCTGCTGGAACACCCGCGGCGTGTTGCGCAGGCTTTCCAGGTAATACGGCAGCAGCAGGCCGTCGCGCACGTTGCCCAGGGACTGCCAGGACAGCACCTGCAAGCCCTTGGGCATCTGCGGACGGACCTGCAGGATGTGCGCCTCGACGTTGCGCTCCATGGCGATTGGCCGCTGCTTCTGGTCACCGGCCGGCTTCTTGCCGTCCAGCGGGGTGCCGGCGTAGTTGTCGATACGCAGGATGGCCGCCACCTGCTCGACGCTGATGGGCTTCTCCGGCTTGGTATAGAAGGGATACTGCTGCTGGCGGATGTCCTGCTTGCGGCCCGGCTCCAGCTTGCTCTGCACCAGCCATTCACGGTCGACGTTGTAGGCGTCGCCGACGATGCCGAAGGCCTTGGCGAAGTTGAATTTCGCCGGGTCGACCTTGTCCAGCAACTGGTGCTTCTCGGCGAACTCGGCGATGCCTGCACTGCTCAGGACATTGGCCTTGTCGTTGAGGTCGGCGTCGTGCACACGCATGCCGTTGGCCATGACCACGTACCCGTCGTCCGGCACGCGCACGGCGATCCAGTGGTGCCCGGAGCCGATCTCGAACAGCCAGGCCTCCTTGTCGTCGGCGATCTGGATACCGTTGGTTTCCCCGGCGCCGAGGGTCTCGACGTACTTGCCCAACAGCTCCACGCCTTCGCGGGCGGTCTTCGCCTGGGGCAGGATCAGGTCCGGCAGAATGGCCTCGATCACCCCGCCCTCGTCCGCCACCAGCGGGTCGGCCTTGGCAGCCTTGTCATTGGGCTCGGTGCTGTTGGTGGCGGAGAGGATCACGCCTGCCTCGTTGGTGCCGAACTCACTCCACGGGCCAAGGGCGCCACGCTGATCGCCGTTCCAGTCGCGCATGGCGGTGTAGCGCAGGCCTGCCTTGGGCGCGGGCACGCTGACACCGTTGTCGAAGCTGAGTTTGTCGCCGTCCTTGTAGGTCTGCGGCGGCACCACGACGAAGCGCTTGGCGTGGTTGTTGTAGGTGTAGTCCTCCAGCCGCGCGACCAGCACGGAGCCGTCGGCGGTGGCGTTGCGCCCGGCGATGATGGTGGTGCAGGCCAGCGCGCCCTGGCAGAAGCCGCCCGCCAGCAGGGCGGCGGCGAGGGTCTTGAGCGCAAAGTTGGGCTTGGTCATGGAAATCTCCTCGGCTTGCGATTCGCCGCGCGGCCAAGGCAGGCACGGCGGCGGAGCCAGGAGATGTACAACATGGCGAGGAACGCGTCCTTGGCGTAGCGCAACGACACCTCCCTGGCATCGCCCCTGAGCATAGACAAGCTCCGCGAATGCGCCCCCGCAGGGACGCAGGCTCGACGAAAGGACTCAGCCCTTCCAGCGCTCGGCAGCGGCCTTGTCGCTGCAGCGCCCTTCGACCCAGCGCGGGCCGTCGGTGGTGTCTTCCTTCTTCCAGAACGGCGCGCGGGTCTTCAGGTAGTCCATGACGAAATTGCAGGCGTCGAACGCGGCCTGGCGGTGCGCACTGGCGGCGCCGACGAAGACGATAGGCTCGCCCGGTTCCAGGCGGCCGATGCGGTGGAGGATTTCCAGGCGCAGCAGCGGCCAGCGCTCATTGGCCTCGACTTCGATCTTCGCCAGCGCCTTTTCGGTCATGCCGGCGTAGTGCTCGAGGAACATGCCGCCCACCTCGCGGCCGTCGTTGAAATCACGCACGTAGCCGACGAAGCCGACCACCGCGCCGACGCCGACGTTGGCGGCGTGCATCGCATTGAGTTCAGCGCCCGGATCGAACGCCGCCGGCTGGACGCGGATCGCCATGGGCTCAGCCTCCGGTAACGGTGGGGAAGAACGCCACCTCGTCGCCATCGGCGAGGGGCTCGTCCAGGGAGCACAGCTCCTGGTTGCGCGCGCACATCAGGTTCTGCTCGCCGAGCACATCCCAGGCGCCACCGCGCTCCAGCAGCAGGCGCCGCAGGTCGTCCAGGCTGGCCAGGGACTGGCTCCAGTTCAGCTGCTCGCCATCCAGGCCGAGGGCTTCACGGTAGCGGGCGAAGTACTGCACGCGGATCATGGGGTGTCTCCCGCAACGCTTTCTGTAGCAACGTAATGACCGCTCTTGCCGCCGAGCTTCTCCAGCACGCGCACGCTGTCGATGGTCATGCCACGGTCCACGGCCTTGCACATGTCGTAGATGGTCAGCGCGGCGACGCTGGCGGCGGTCAGCGCTTCCATCTCCACACCGGTCTGCCCGGCCAGTTTGCAACGGGCGACGATGTGCACGGTGTCTTCACCCTCGGCGGCCAGCTCGACCTTCACGCTGGTCAGCAGCAATGGGTGGCAAAGCGGGATCAGGTCATGGGTCTTCTTCGCCGCCTGGATACCGGCAATGCGCGCCACGGCGAACACGTCGCCCTTGGGATGGCCGCCGTCCTGGATCAGCTGCAGGGTGGACGGGAGCATGCGCACCCGGGCTTCGGCCACGGCCTCACGGGACGTCACCGCTTTTTCGGTGACATCGACCATGTTGGCGCGGCCCTGGGAATCGAGATGGGTCAGCACGGTGGGAACTCTCCGGTGAATCAGGGGAACAGTGTACTCCCGGTGGACGCGGCCTGCGGAGCGGAGGGCGGCGCGTTGGGGGGAGGATTGTATACAAGAAGAGGTATGAGCGGGATGGTCGCCGGCACCAGCGCTGGGCGGGTTCGCCACCAGGCTCGCTCCTGCGAGGAGCGCAAGCGTCCGGACCTGTAGAACCGAGGGGAACGCCCAGTCCTCGCTCGCGAACAGCCTCGAACAGAAAGAAAAGGCCCGCCGGACGGCGGGCCTTGGTTGCCTTACATGTGGGCTTCGGCGAATTCCGCCAGCACCGAGCGCGGCACCCCTTGCAGGGTTACGTGCACGCCGTGGGGGAAGTCCTTGAAGCGTTCGGTCAGGTAGGTCAGGCCGGAGCTGGTGGCCGACAGGTAGGGGGTATCGATCTGCGCCAGGTTGCCCAGGCAGACCACCTTCGAACCGTTGCCCGCGCGGGTGATGATGGTCTTCATCTGGTGCGGGGTGAGGTTCTGGCACTCGTCGATCAGGATCAGGCTCTGCTGGAAGCTGCGGCCACGGATGTAGTTCAGCGATTTGAACTGCAGCGGTACCTTGCTGAGGATGTAGTCGACGCTGCCATGGGTGCACTCATCATCCGAATGCAGCGCTTCGAGGTTGTCGGTGATCGCGCCGAGCCAGGGCTCCATCTTCTCCGCCTCGGTGCCGGGCAGGAAGCCGATGTCCTCGTCCAGGCCCTGTACGCTGCGGGTGGCGATGATGCGCTTGTAGCGTTTGGTGACCATGGTCTGTTCGATGGCGGCAGCCAGGGCGAGGATGGTCTTGCCCGAGCCGGCGGCGCCGGACAGGTTGACCAGGTGGATGTCCGGGTCCAGCAGCGCGTACAGCGCCAGGGACTGGTACACGTCACGCGGACGCAGGCCCCAGGCTTCCTGGTGCAGCAGCGGTTCCTGGTGCAGGTCGAGGATGGTCAGCTCGTCCTGGTCGATGCCCTTGATCCAGCCGACGAAACCCTGCTCATCGACGATGAACTCGTTGATGTGCACCGCCGGCAGGTTGTCGGTAAGTTGCACGCGGTGCCAGGTGCGACCGCGGTCCTGGCGGGTCTCCACCTTGCTGACGCGGTCCCAGAACGATCCGCTCAGCGAGTGATAACCACGCGACAGCAGGTTGATGTCATCGACCAGCTGGTCGGTGTGGTAATCCTCGGCAAATACCCCGCAGGCACGCGCCTTCAGGCGCATGTTGATGTCTTTGGTGACCAGCACCACACGCTTGCTGCTATGGCGACTCTTCAGCTCCACCAGCTGGTTGATGATCTTGTTGTCGTTGAGGTGCTCGGGCAGCCAGGTGATCGGCTCGGCGCGCTTGCTCATGAGGATCGACAGGCTGCCGCACGGCCCGCTCTTGCCGCGCTGGATGGGCACACCATCCTCTACCTGCTCGGGCGAGGCCTCGCCCAGCACCGAATCGATCAGGCGGATTGCCTGGCGGCATTCCGCGGCCACGGTGTGTTTTCCGGTCTTGAGCTTGTCCAGTTCCTCCAGCACCGTCATCGGAATCGCGACGTGGTGCTCCTGGAAGTTCAGCAAGGCGTTGGGATCGTGGATCAGGACGTTGGTGTCGAGGACGTACAGGGTGGGCTGGGTGGGGCGGGAGCGTCCGTGGTCATCCATACGCAGGTCACCTCTTGTAGGAGCGTTACGACGGAATGCCTTTACAGCGCTCCGCCGTGCGGTGAGCCACCGGCTCTCGGGTTCCTGGGATCGGCAGGATTCGAGAGCACTGCATACAAGGGACTGGCCGGGCCGGGGCCGCCACCTGTCTGCAGGGTTCGGCGGTCTACGACTCAACAAATACAGGAAAAAACATGACGATAAAAAGTCTTTTTCCTTCCTACGAAAGTTTTTTTCGTCGTACGACGAAATACCTTGGCGGGGGCTCCGGACAGCGCTAGTTTTAGGAGTCCTACCCCTCGTAACGCCCTCCGCTTTTTTCGCAGGATCAGTCCCTTAGCCCGCCGAAAAACGCCTGCGCATTGGCCTCCAGCGTCTGCAGGTGATAGCCGCCTTCCTGCACGATGACCTGCGGCAGCCCCAGCGACGCTACCTCGCGTCCGAGCCGCGCGAAGCCCTCGGTGGTCACTGCCACTTTCGACTGTGGGTCATCCTTGTAGATGTCGAAGCCCAAGGACAGCACCAACGCCTGCGCACCGAATTCGCGAACCGCCCGCAGCGCTGTCTCGACCTGCGCGAAGAAGTCCTCCTCGCTGGCGCCATGTACCATCGGCAGGTTGAGGTTGAAGCCTTCGCCCCGCCCCGCTCCGCGCTCGTCGTCGAAACCGGCGACCACCGGGTAGAAGTTGGTCGGGTCGCCATGCACCGAGACATAGAGCACGTCGTCGCGGCCATAGAAGATTTCCTGGATGCCCTGGCCGTGGTGCATGTCGGTGTCGAGGATGGCGACCTTACCGAAGCGCGCACGCAGCTCCGCGGCGGCAATAGCGGCATTGTTCAGGTAGCAGAAGCCACCGGCCCCCTCCTCCCGTGCGTGGTGGCCTGGCGGGCGACACAAGGCGTAAGCCGATGGGGCACCGTCGCGCACCACCCGCGCCGCCGCCACCGCGCTCTGCGCCGACCAGTACGCCGCGCGCCAGGTATGCTCGCCCAACGGGCAGCTGCCGTCAGCGAGGTAGCGCGCCGCCTGGGCGAGGATGCCTCGCAGCGGGTTGCCCTCGCGGATGAAGACGTTGGACATCACCTCGTCGCCCCAGTCTTCCGGCACTTCGTGCCAGCGCTCGTAGGCGTGCTCGAGAAACTCCAGGTACGCCGCGCTGTGCGCGCCCAACAGCGGCTCACGACCGAAGTCCTGCGGTTCGGCGAGCGGGAAGCCCAATGCGCGCACGGCGTCCAGCAGGTGCTCGGCGCGCTGTGGCACTTCCTGTGGGGTACGCATCTGGCCACGGGAGAAGTAGCTGCGCGGGACGTGCAGCAACTGGTCGGGGTGGAAGAAGGTCTGCATCGGTGTCTCCTTCAGTCGATCCGGCCGGCTCGGGCCAGCACAGCGTTGAGCAGTACGTCGGCGCCCTGGGTCGCCTGTTCGGGGATCACGTCTTCGGCCTCGTTGTGGCTCAGGCCGCCGATACAGGGAATGAACACCATGGCAGTCGGACACCTGCGCGCCAGGTGGATAGCGTCGTGACCGGCACCGCTGACAATATCCTGGTACGAGTAGCCCAGCGCCTTCACGGCCTCGCGCACATGGCCCACACAGTCGGCATCGAAGGGCGTGGCCGGGCTGATCCAGTGCACGCCGATCTGCAGGGTCAGCTCGCGGCGCACGGCGATAGCTTCGAGCAACGCGCGGGCATCCTGCTCCATGGCGGCGATCACATCGTCGCGGTGGTGGCGCAGGTCGATGGTGAAGTCCACCACGCCGGCAATGGTGTTACGCGAGGACTTGGCGATGTCCAGCTGTCCGACAGTCACCAATCCGTGGGGCGAGAAGCGCTGCGCCAGCGCTTCGAGGGCCTGGATCATCTCAGCAGCGCCGAACAGCGCATCGTGGCGCAGCGGCATCGGCGTGGTGCCAGCGTGGGCGGCCTGGCCGCCCACGCACACATCCAGCCAGCGGATCGCCTGGCCGCCGGTAACCACACCGACGTCGATGGCGTTGTCCTCCAGGATCGGACCCTGCTCGATGTGCGCCTCGAAATAGGAGTCCAGGCGCCGGCCCAGCGGCAGGTCGCCCTGCCAGCCGAGCGCTTGCAGCGCATCGCCCACACTCACGCCTTCGGCATCCCGCGAGGCCAGCGCGGCCTCCAGCGGCATGGCGCCGGTAAAAGCCGCCGAGCCGAGCATGGCCGGGGTGAAGCGCGCGCCCTCTTCGTTGGTCCAGACCGCCACTTCCAGCGGGCGGCGGGTGCCGATGTCGTGATCGTTCAGGCTGCGCAGCACTTCCAACCCCGCCAGCACACCGTACACGCCGTCGAAGCGGCCGCCCTCGGGCTGGGTATCCAGATGGCTGCCCATCACGACCGGGTCGAGACTGTCATCCTCCCCGGCGCGGCGGGCGAACAGGTTCCCCACGCAATCCCGGCGCAGGCTGAGACCTGCGTCGCGGCACCAGCCTTCGAACAGCTCGCGGCCGGCGCGATCCTCTTCCGAGAGCGCCAGACGGCGCGAGCCGCCACGGGCGGTGGCACCAATCCGGGCCATCTCCATCAGGCTCGCCCACAGGCGAGCGCCGTCGATCTTCAGCATTGCAGTCTCCTGGAAATCACGTGGCGGCCGACGCTACGCGCACACGCAATCGGCGGTCGAGACCGATGATGCACAGCAGCGAGAGGCTGGCCAGAAGGGAATAGAAAAGCGCCAGCGGTAGCCATTGGCCATCGAAGCGGTGCGCCAGCCAAGTACCGATCAGAGGCGTAAGACCGCCGGCGATAGCGCCGCAGACCTGGTAGGCGATGGAGATCGCCGAGTAACGCACACGGGTGTCGAACACCTCGCTGACATAGCCGGCGATCACCGAATAGAAGCTGGACATGCACACCACGGCGGTGGCGATACCCAGCACGATGGCCAATGCGTGGCCCTGGCTGACCAGCAGGAACATCGGGTAGGGCGAGGCCACCGCCAGCAGCGCCGCCAGCTTGAGGAAGCGCGCCGAGCCGATGACCTCGGCCAGCCGCGCGGCCAGCGGCTGCACACAGAACTGGATGAGCGCCACATAGAACAGGCAATCGAGGATCAGCTTGCGGTCGATGGCCAGATTCTGCGTGGTGTAAGAGATCATGAAGGTATTGGTGAAATAGACCCCGGCGATGCCGATGGTATTGGCGCCGATGCACAGCAGCAGCGGCCGCCAGGCCGTGCGCACAACCTCCAGCGCCGGCAGCTTGTGCTGGCGGGCCTGCTGTTTCACGCGGGCGAACTCGGGGGATTCGTTCACCCCCAGGCGAATCGCCAGACCGACGATCAACAGCGCCGCGCTGGCGAGGAAGGGCAGGCGCCAGCCCCAGTCGAGGAAAGTCTGGCTGTCCATGCTGGTCACGGCCTTGAACGCCAGCAGCGAGAGGATCAGCCCGGCCGGGCTGCCCAGCTGGGCGAAAGAAGCGAAGAAGGTGCGCCGGCCGCTGGGCGCATGCTCACCGGCCATCAGCACAGCGCCGCCCCACTCGCCGCCGACGGCTATGCCCTGGACGATGCGCAGCAGCACCAGCAGCACCGGGGCGAGCAGGCCGATCTGTCCGTAAGTAGGCAGCAGGCCGATGCATACCGTGGCCACCCCCATCATCACCAGCGTGACCAGCAGCGCCTTCTTGCGCCCGATACGGTCGCCCAGGTGGCCGAAGATCAGCCCACCCAGTGGCCGCGCGAAGAAGCCCACGGCAAAGGTGCCGAAGGCGGCCATGGTGCTGAGAAACTGGCTGTCAGAAGGGAAGAACAGCGTGCCGAATACCAAGGCAGCAGCAGTGGCGTAGATATAGAAGTCGTACCACTCGATCATGGTACCGATGAACGCGGCCGTGGCGGCGCGAACCGGCTGCGGTGCGGGCTGTGACATCTCAGGCTCCCGGATCTTGTCGATTGTTTTTGGGCAGCTAGCGAAAAAGACGCGGCGCTCTCCGGCGCCTGCGGACGTTATCGCCCCCGGCTGGATAATCAGTCAATTTTCTAATCGTTATTCAAAGAATAATTACTGCTTATAATCGGAGGATTCCCCCAACGGAGCCCCGCCATGGAGCTTGGCCGCTTCCTCAATGACCGCCTGGACTGGAACCTGCTGCGCACCTGGCTGGTGATCGGCCAGGAACGCAGCATCAGCCGCGCCGCTGCGCGCCTGCACCTGACCCAGCCGGCGGTCAGCCAGGCCCTGCGCCGGCTTGAGGAGCAACTGGGCGCCGCCCTGGTGCAACGTCGCGGGCCGCGCTTCGAGATCACCGCGCTGGGCGAGGAAATCCTGCGCATCGCCGGCGACATCAATGGCAACGTCTCGCGCCTGGCCGCCGCCCTGGAGCAGCCGGCCGATCAGGTAGTAGGCAAGGTCCGCCTGCTGAGCATCAGCCGCATCCAGTCGGACTTCTATGACGACTTCCTCACCGACTTCCACCGCGCCCACCCCGGCGTCGAGCTGGATATAGAAGTGATGCGCAGCGCCGACGTGCTCAGCTCGCTGCAACAGAAGACCGCCACCCTCGGCCTGGCCCTGTGCCGCCAGCCTTCGCCGCGCCTGGAGCAGCGCGCTTTCCTGCGCCAGCGCTACGTATTCCTCTGCGGCCGCCATCATGCCCTCTATGGCCGCCGTGACCTGCGCCTGGCCGACCTGCAGGGCGAGGACTACGTCACCTTCACCAGCGACCAGATCGGCGAAGTGCTCTCGCCGCTGACCATCTTCCGCGACCAGCAGGGCTTCACCGGCAAGCTGGTGGCCTCCTCCCCGAGCCTCGAGGAAATCCGCCGGCTGGTCAGCTGCGGTTTCGGCATCGGCTGCCTGCCGCAACACATAGTCGCCGACGACCTCGCCCAGGGCCGGCTCTGGGCGCTGCCGCCGGTAGAGGGCGTGGCCGACGTGGACATCCACCTGCTGTGGAACCGCGAGCAGAAGCACACCCAGGCCGAGCGCTGCTTCCTCGGCGAATTGCTCAAGCGCATGGAACAGGTACCGGTCGAGCAGCGGCTCCTATCGTCCCCATAGGTGGAGCCAGGCGCCGCAACTCCTTACAATCGCGCCTCGATTGCAGGAGCGCGCTTGTAGGAGACCGCACGATGCTGATGGTGATTTCCCCCGCCAAGACCCTGGACTACGACACCGCGCCGGTGACGCAGCGCTTTACCCTGCCCGAGCACCTGGACGACGCCCAGGAGCTGATCGGCATCCTGCGGGAACTGGCCCCGGCGCAGATCGCCGAGCTGATGCACCTGTCGGACAAGCTGGCCGGCCTCAACGCCGCGCGCTTCGGCAGCTGGCACCCGGACTTTACCCCCGCCAACGCCAAGCAGGCGCTGCTGGCCTTCAAGGGTGACGTGTATACCGGCATGCAGGCCGAAGATTTTGGCGAAGACGACTTCGATTTCGCCCAGCGCCACCTGCGCATGCTCTCCGGCCTGTATGGCGTGCTGCGTCCGCTGGACCTGATGCAGCCCTACCGCCTGGAAATGGGCACCAAGCTGGCCAACGCCCGTGGCAAGGACCTCTATGCCTTCTGGGGCGAGCGCATCAGCGCCTGGCTGAACGAATCCCTGGCCGAGCAGGGCGACGACGTACTGCTGAACCTGGCCTCGAACGAGTACTTCGGCGCGGTGAAACGCAAGGCCCTGAACGCACGGGTGATCGACACCGAGTTCAAGGACCTGAAGAACGGCCAGTACAAGATCATCAGCTTCTACGCCAAGAAGGCCCGCGGGATGATGGCGCGCTACGTGATCAAGGAGCGCCTGACCAACCCCGAAGGCCTGAAGGACTTCAACTACGCGGGCTACGCCTACAGCGCCGAGCACTCCAAGGCCGACCAGCTGGTGTTCCTGCGCGACCACGCCGAAGACTGAAGCACCTTTTCTGCTGCACCAAACGGGAGCCCTGAGGGCTCCCGTTTTCGTTTGGGCGCAGAACCTGCGGGAACGCTGGGCGCGATCGCGGGCATGGCCCGCTCCTACAAGGGAATGCCGTGCCGTGCTGTTCGCGAGCAAGCTCGCTCCTACAGGATCACACCCCGCTCCGGAGTTTGATCATTCGTAGGGCGCATAACGCGCCAGCGTTATCCGCCGTCGTGGCATCGGCGGATAACCCGTTCCGGGTTATGCGCCCTACGTACTGTTCGCGAGCAAGCTCGCTCCTGCGAAAACGCCCATATCCCCCAACCTGCACTACCGAAGCTGGTGCAACCGCCGGCCCTGCCGACGGATCGCGGGCATGGCCCGCTCCTACAGGGGGGGGCGATTGCCCGCGGCGCTTCGCCTCTGTTTCGCCCCAAAATTACCGCTGATTCCAAGTGGCCTGTAAGCCATTGACCATGGAACCGGCCGGTCACGGGTGGCCGATCTGTACGTTTACTGCCCAAAACACCCCCTGAAGACCACACAGGGAAAATGGTCAAAATGACCGTTCGTCTGCTTCAGGATTAATCGTGAGAAAATTTTTCGACCGCCCGGACCGGTCGGAAGGATGGAAATCGTCCTGATTCGCCCTCTCCGTTGTAATCCATTGGCCATTAACAGCCTTTGGCCATGACATGCATTTCACGATTGCACTTTGCAATAGAGAAAGCTGAACGGCAGCTGAACGAATGTCTTGACGACGATACACGGTCGTTTTTAACGAAAATTTCAATGGAACTTTCCCCGACCTTGCACTTTGCATTGACGAAAATGACCTGTGTTTTGCCATTAGCGCAGCATCAGGTGATATCAATTGGATATTTCACATTCTTTCAGGGACGGGATGGGCGGAAGGAACTAACCGCATTTCGGATAAATCCTATTTGCGCAACGACCATCGTTGGCGAAACAGAAATGCCCCGATGGAAATTGGAGTTTTGCTTCCAAGGTTATTTCGATCAGCTCTTGTCGATTCATCCTTGAAACGCAACCCAATGAAATAACTGAACTTTTCAGATGACGAGGCAATCATCTAACCAGACTGGAGCACGCCAGGCAGACACTGCACCAACTTTGCAATCTGTCTTAAACATAACAGGGCAAACATTCAAAGTTTGCTCCAATACTGTGCTCGAAAGTTTAGCACTCGATTCCCATGCCTGCCTGGAAGGAAGTACGGAGAACACTTCAACAGTGAACTCCGGGGATTCACTCATCCTGAATAAATCGCCCTGCCGGGCAACTTTAAACAGTTCGACCATTGAAGAGGTGAATGCGATGCGTATCAGCATCTTTGGTCTTGGGTATGTTGGCGCAGTATGTGCCGGCTGCCTGTCCGCACGGGGCCATGAAGTCGTTGGGGTGGATGTGTCCACCACCAAGATCGATCTGATCAACAACGGGAAATCGCCCATCGTCGAGCCGGGCCTGGAGCCTCTGCTGCAGCAGGGCATCCGCACCGGTCGCCTGTCGGGCACCACCGACTTCAAGAAGGCCGTACTGGACACCGACGTGTCGTTCATCTGCGTCGGCACCCCGAGCAAGAAGAACGGCGACCTGGACCTGGGCTACATCGAGTCCGTCTGCCGCGAGATCGGCTACGCCATCCGCGAGAAGAAAGAGCGCCACACCGTGGTCGTGCGCAGCACCGTGCTGCCGGGCACCGTGAACAACGTGGTGATCCCGATCATCGAAGACTGCTCGGGCAAGAAAGCCGGCGCCGACTTCGGCGTGGGCACCAACCCCGAGTTCCTGCGCGAATCCACCGCGATCAAGGACTACGACTTCCCGCCGATGACCGTCATCGGTGAGCTGGACGCCCAGACCGGCGACCTGCTGGAAGAGATCTACCGCGAGCTGGACGCGCCGATCATCCGCAAGACCATCGAGGTCGCCGAGATGATCAAGTACACCTGCAACGTCTGGCACGCTGCCAAGGTCACCTTCGCCAACGAGATCGGCAACATCGCCAAGGCCGTCGGCGTCGACGGCCGCGAAGTGATGGACGTGATCTGCCAGGACCGCAAGCTGAACCTGTCGCGCTACTACATGAAGCCCGGCTTCGCCTTCGGCGGCTCCTGCCTGCCCAAGGACGTGCGCGCCCTCACCTACCGCGCCAGCCAGCTGGACATCGAGCACCCGATGCTCGGCTCGATCATGCGCAGCAACCAGCACCAGGTGCAGAAGGCCTTCGACATCATCGCCGCCCACGGCAGCCGCAAGGTCGGCCTGCTCGGCCTGTCGTTCAAGTCCGGCACCGACGACCTGCGCGAAAGCCCGCTGGTGGAACTGGCCGAGATGCTCATCGGCAAGGGCTACGAGCTGCAGATCTTCGACCGCAACGTCGAGTACGCCCGCGTCCATGGCGCGAACAAGGAGTACATCGAATCGAAGATTCCGCACGTCTCCTCGTTGCTGGTCTCGGACCTCGACGCCGTCGTGAAGTCCTCCGATGTCCTGGTCCTGGGCAACGGTGACGAGCTGTTCGTCGACGTGGTGAAGCAGGCGCCCGAAGGCAAGAAGGTCGTCGACCTGATCGGCTTCATGCCGAGCGTCACAGACGAGCGCGCCGAAGGCATCTGCTGGTAATTGGGTTTCGATTGGCTGCGCGTCGGCCCGGTGTCGTTGGAGAGGAACTCGGAAATGCTCATTCACTTCAGTGAACTCCGCTTCCTCGTCCCTCTCCGCCTAACCGGACTCTAGCTCGCTCAATCGAGTCCATGCCTTCAGACCCTAAAAGCGCCGGTCACCGGCCCGCCCAGGCGGGCCGATGACCAAGCCCAACCAGACGGATAGACGACGATGGAAACCTACAAACGAATCATCGGTGAAGCCACCGGCTGGCTGGTCTTCCTCGGCCTGCTGATGCTGCTGGCGCTGCTCGTGCCGCCGACCGTATTCGACGCCGAATCCAAGGACTTCCTGCTGCTCATCGGCGCGGTCGGCATCTGGCGCTATTCCATGGGCGGCCTGCACTTCCTGCGCGGCATGCTGTTCCTCTACGTGGTCTACCCGCACTACCGCCGCAGGATGCGCAAGCTCGGCGAAGCGGCAGACCCGTCCCACGTGTACCTGATGGTCACCAGTTTCCGTATCGATGCGCTGACCACCTCGATGGTCTATCGCTCGGTCATCGAAGAAGCCATTGCCTGCGGCTACCCCACCACCGTGGTGTGCTCCATCGTCGAGATGTCCGATGAGGTGCTGATCAAGCAGCAGTGGCAGAAGCTCAACCCGCCGGAGCACGTCGAACTCGACTTCGTGCGCATCCCCGGCACCGGCAAGCGCGACGGCCTGGCCCACGGCTTCCGCGCCATCTCCCGCCACCTGCCGGACGAAGACGCCGTGGTCGCGGTGATCGATGGCGATACCGTGCTCGAACCGGGCGTGGTGAGAAAGACCGTGCCCTGGTTCAAGCTCTTCCCCAACGTCGGCGGCCTGACCACCAACGAATTCTGCGAAGTGCAGGGCAGCTACGTGATGAGCGAATGGCACAAGCTGCGCTTCGCCCAGCGCCACATCAACATGTGCTCCATGGCCCTGTCCAAGCGCGTGCTGACCATGACCGGGCGGATGTCGGTGTTCCGCGCCGCCGTGGTCACCGACCCGGACTTCATCACCGACGTGGAAAGCGATCACCTGGACCACTGGCGCCTGGGCCGCTTCCAGTTCCTCACCGGTGACGACAAGTCCAGCTGGTACAGCCTGATGCGCCTGGGCTACGACACCTTCTACGTGCCCGACGCGGCGATCAACACGGTCGAGCACCCGCCGGAGAAGAGCTTCATCAAGGCCAGCCGCAAGCTGATGTTCCGCTGGTACGGCAACAACCTGCGACAGAACTCCCGCGCCCTGGCCCTGGGCCCGCAACGCCTGGGCTGGTTCACCAGCGTGGTGCTGTTCGACCAGCGCCTGTCGATGTGGACCTGCCTGCTCGGCCTGGTGGCCGCGATCATCGCCAGCATCAAGTACAGCATTGCCTTCCTGCTCATCTACCTGCTGTGGATCGGCATCACCCGCTTCGTGCTGACCCTGCTGCTGTCGCTGTCGGGCCACCACATCGGGCCGGCCTACCCCGCGATCCTCTATTACAACCAGATCGTCGGTGCCCTGGTGAAGATCTACGTGTTCTTCCGCCTCGACCAGCAGTCGTGGACCCGCCAGAACACCAAGCTCGACCGCGGCCTGGCCAGCTTCCAGCGCTGGTTCAACACCTGGTCCTCACGAGCCATGACCTTTTCCGCGGCCAGCGTTTTCGTCGCCGTACTGCTGACCATCGTCTGACCCGACTTCTATTTACGAACAGGACTCGACCTCATGAATACCGCCGTCAACGTCAATGTCGTGCATGAATCCGAAGCCCAGCGCCAGCACGCCCGGGTCAAGCTGCCCGCCCGCATCCGCTACATCGGATCCCACCGCGAGGGCGTCGACGCCCGCCTGCTGGACCTGTCCGCCGGCGGCTTCGCGTTCACTTCCGCGAACAACACCCCGGTGCAGGTCGGCGACCTGCACAAGGGCAAGCTGCTGTTCCAGATCGACAGCATCAGCTTCTCCCTGGAAGTGGAATTCCAGGTGCGCTCCTATGACCGCGAAAGCGCCCGCGTCGGTTGCGAATTCCAGCACCTGAAGCCGCGCGAGATCGCCGCCCTGCGCTACCTGATCACCTCCTACCTGGCCGGTGAAGTGGTGAGCGTCGGCGACATGCTCAACACCCTGCAGCGCGAGAACTTCACCAAGGCCCGCAAGCACGGTGCAGGCTCGGGCGGCATGGGCTTCTTCGGCCGCTTCCGCGCCGTCACCGTGAGCACCGCGATCTTCGTGGTCGGCGTCGGCGCCTTCGCGGTGATCCTCAACCAGATCTACAACCTGTACTTCGTCACCCATGCCGACTCGGGCGTGGTCAGCGTGGCCAACCAGCAGATCACCATGCCCCGCGAGGGCACCGTGGAAAGCCTGGTGGAGCCGGGCGCGGAAGTCGCCAAGGGCGCGCCGATCGCTTCCTTCTCCGCCAACCTGCTGGACCTGCTCAAGGGCAACCTGACCGAAGAACAGCTCAACCCGAGCAACATCGAGAAGCTCTTCGGCCACCAGATGAAGGGCACCCTGACCAGCCCGTGCGACTGCCGCGTGGTCGAGCAGCGCGTCGCCAACGGCCAGTTCGCCAACAAGGGCGACGTGATCTTCACCCTGACCCCGCGCGACAGCCTGGCCACCGTCGAGGCGCGCTTCCCCTACCGCAACGCCGCCGAGCTCTCGCCCGGCACCCACGTGAACTTCCAGGTCGCCGGCGACAGCGAAGTGCGCGGCGGCCGCATCCTGCGCACCGCGCCGGTGGACGGAGACCTGTCCTCGGAAATCCGTGTGCAGATCACTCCCGACCAGCCGCTCGACAGCCAGATGGCTGGCCGCCCGACTGAAGTCAGCATCGGCGGCCTGCCGGGCCGCACCCTGCTGAACAAGGCGATGGCCCTGGCCACCGCCCGCTAAGAGGACCGCCCGCATGAATCGACCTGTCTTCCGACACGCCCCGCACCTGGCACTGGCGCTGGCCATCGCTGCAGCGGCCGGTTGCGCCGGCCTGCCTGACCAGCGCCTGGCCCAGGAGGCCCTGGACCGCGGTGACATCGCCACCGCCCAGGCCAACTTCCAGGCTCTGGCCACCATGGGTTACGCCGACGCACAGGTCGGACTGGCCGACATGCAGGCCGCCACCGGCGACCCCGATGAACAGGCCCGCGCCGAGAAGCTCTACCGCGAAGCAGCCGAGAGCTCCCCGCGCGCCCGCGCCCGCCTGGGCAAATGGCTGGCGGCCAAGCCCGGCGGCACCGACGCCGAGCACCGCGAAGCCGAGCAGCTGCTGACCCGCGCCTTCGACGAAGGCGAGGACAGCGCGCTGGTTCCGCTGATCGTCCTCTACCTGCAGTACCCGCAGGCCTGGCCGAACGTGAACCCGCAGCAGCGCATCGACCAGTGGCGCGCCCAGGGTCTGCCGCAGGCGGACCTGGCGCAGATCATCCTGTACCGCACCCAGGGCACCTACGACCAGCACCTCACCGAAGTCGAGCAGGTCTGCCAGCGCTGGCTGAACCGCATGGACGTGTGCTGGATGGAACTGGCCACCGTGTACCAGAAGCAGGGCAATGCGGATAAGCAGAAGGCCCACCTCGAAGCGCTCAAGGCAGGCTGGAAGGCCGGCCGCGTACCGTCCGAGCGCGTCGAATCGGTGGCTGGCGTGCTGGCCGATCCGAATATCGGCACCGCCGACCCGCAGGCCGCGCAGGCATTGCTCACCGAGATCGCGCCGACCTACCCGGCCGCCTGGGTCAGCCTCGCCAAGCTGCAGTACGACAACCCCGACCTGGGCGACCTCGACCAGATGCTCGACTACCTGAAGAAAGCCCAGGACGCCGCCCAGCCGCGCGCCGAGCTGCTGCTCGGACGCCTCTACTACGACGGCAAGTGGGCCCCGCAGGAGCCGCAGAAGGCCGAGCAGCACCTGCTCAAGGCCGCCGCCACCGAACCCCAGGCGCACTACTACCTGGGCCAGATCTACCGCCGTGGCTTCCTCGGCCAGGTCTACCCGCAGAAGGCCGTGGACCACCTCATCATCGCCGCCCGCGCCGGCCAGGCCAGCGCCGACATGGCCCTCGCCCAGCTCTATTCGCAGGGTCGCGGAATTCGCCCGAACCTGGTCAACGCCTACGTCTTCGGCGAGCTCGCGCAGCGCCAGCAGGTGCCCACCGCCAGCGACCTGATGGCGCAGATCGAACCGCAGATCCAGCCGGCCGACCGCAGTGCGGCCCAGCAGTTGCTCAAGCGTGAAGAACAGGCTCGCGGCGCCAACTGGCAAGCCACCGTCAGCCTTCTGCAGAACAACCAGGAACAAGAAAATCTATGAAGCGCACCGACCCGATGACCACCCCGCTGTTTGCTCTCGTCGATGGAGTTCAGCCGCGCGCTCTGGCTTCCGCTGTCCGCCGCGCCCGCCTGTTCCCCGCCATGCTCGGCGTCGGCCTGAGCCTCGCCGGCACCCTGTTCGGCAGCCTCGCCCATGCGGCAGAAGAGCCACCGAAGAACTTCGGCATCGACATCAAGGTGACCGCCGAATCCGAGGACGACCGTGACCTGGGCACCGCCCACGGCGGCGACCTCAATGGCCTCGGCCTGGACGTGCGCCCCTGGGCCTTCGGCCAGTGGGGCGACTGGAGCGCCTACATCATGGGCCAGGCGGTGACCGCCACCGACACCATCCAGACCGACACCCTGCAGGAGGACAACAGCGCCTCCAACGACTCCGACAACCAGGACGATGGCCGCGAGCGCGACGACAGCTACCTGGCCCTGCGCGAGTTCTGGGTCGACTACGCCGGCCTCACCCAGTATCCGGGCGAGCACCTGCGCTTCGGCCGCCAGCGCCTGCGCGATGACAGCGGCATGTGGCAGGACACCAACATCGAAGCGCTGAACTGGACCTTCGACACCACCCTGCTGCGCGCCCACGCCGGCGTCGCCCAGCGCTTCTCCGAATACCGCACCGACCTCACCGAGCTGGCCCCCGAAGACAAGGACCGCACCCACTTCTTCGGCGACATCTCCACGCAATGGCTGCCCAACCACTGGGTCGGCCTGCGCCTGCACCACGCCGACGACAGCGGCCACCTGAAGGACCCGGGCGAAGAAGTCGATTCCCTCGACAAGACCTACACCGGCGACCTCACCTGGGTCGGCATCGAGGCCAACGGCGACGGCTACAACTACCGCTCGCAGATGCCCCTCAACTACTGGGCGAGCGCCACCTGGCTGACCGGCAACCGCGACCGCCTGACCAGCACCACCGTGGGTGACGACCGCATCGCCACCGGCAAGCAGAGCGGCGACGTCAACGCCTACGGCGTCGACCTCGGCCTGCGCTGGAACATCGACGAGCAGTGGAAGACCGGTATCGGCTACGCCCGTGGCAGCGGCGGCGGCAAGGATGGCGAAGACCAGTTCCAGCAGACCGGCCTTGAGAGCAACCGCTCCAACTTCACCGGCACCCGCTCGCGCGTGCACCGCTTCGGTGAGGCCTTCCGCGGCGAGCTCTCCAACCTCCAGGACGCCACCCTGTTCGGCGCCTGGCAGCTGCGCGACGACTACGACGCCAGCCTCGTGTACCACAAGTTCTGGCGCGTGGATGGCGACTCGGACATCGGCAACAGCGGCATCAGCGCGCCGATGGTCAACAACTCCAAGGACGTCGGCCAGGAAGTCGATCTGGTCGTCACCAAGTACTTCAAGCAGGGCCTGCTGCCGGCTTCCATGAGCCAGGCGATCGACGAGCCGTCGGCGCTGATCCGCTTCCGCGGCGGCGTATTCAAGCCCGGCGACGCCTACGGCAGCCACGTCGACTCGACCATGCACCACGCCTTCGTCGACGTGATCTGGCGCTTCTGAGGACTGTAGCGATGACCCTCCACCCGATTCCCAGACTTGCCCTGCACCGCCCCCGCGGCGCGGCCGGGTATCCGGTGGAGGTCCGCGCGCAAGGAGACACGGCCATGAACCGCCACCCGATACACGCCCTGCCGCTGACCGCATTGCTGCTCGGCGGCCTGCTCAGCGCCGGCGCACCGGCCTGGGCGGCGCAGCCCGCGGCCAAGGCCCAAGCCAGCGCCGCCCACGCGAAGAAAGCCGAAGCCGGCAAGACCACCGAGGGTGAGAAGGCCCCGGAAGAACAGGCAGGCAGCGAGCCCGGCCATACCCAGACGCTGAAGGAATCCGGCAACTACACCGTGACAGCCGCTCCCAGCGAGCCGCTGCACCTGGAGCCGCCCAAGCTGCCCGACCTCACCGGCTACACCGCCGAGGCGGTGGAGAAGAAGATCGAGCGCAACAAGCGCGGCAAGGCGCAGGTCCAGCGCATGGTCCAGCAGCAGCCGCTGAAGGAATTCACCGGCGGCAAGAACCGTCTCGCCGAGTGGGTGAAGCGCCAGCGCCAGATGCCCCAGGCAATCTTCATCGACGGCGGCTACGTCAATCTCGCGGAGCTGGCCGGCAAGCTGCCCAAGACCGCGCTGGAGCAGGTCGAACCGGGCGTCTACATCGCCCGCCTGCCCATCGTCGTCAGCCAGGGCGCGACCCTGGAGATCGACGGCAAGGTCAAGGAACTGCGCCTGTCCCAGGACCGCGGCGCGTTCCTGGTCAACGACGGCAAGCTGTTCGTGCGTGACACCAAGGTCACCGCGTGGAACGAGGCGAAGAAGGAACCGGCCTGGTACAAGACACCCAACGAGTTCCGCCCCTTCCTGATCTCCTGGGGCGGCGCCGAGGCCTACCTGGTGAACAGCCACTTCACCAGCTTCGGTTACAACGCCTCCAAGGCCTACGGCATCTCCATCTCGCAGTACAGCCCGGGCATGGACAAGACCATGAAGCGCCCGCGCCCCAAAGGCTGGGTGATCGGCTCGACCTTCGAGGACGCCTGGTACGGCTTCTACTGCTACGAGGCCGACGACCTGGTGGTACGCGGCAACACCTACAAGAACAACATCGTCTACGGCATCGACCCGCATGACCGTTCGCATCGCCTGATCATTGCCGAGAACACCGTCTACGGGACCAAGAAGAAGCACGGCATCATCGTTTCCCGTGAGGTCAACGACAGCTGGATCATCCACAACAAGACCTACGACAACCACCTCTCCGGGATCGTCCTCGACCGTAATTCCGAGCGCAACCTGGTGGCCTACAACGAGGTGTACCGCAACCACTCCGACGGCATCACCCTCTACGAGTCGGGCGACAACCTCATCTACGGCAACCAGGTGCTGGCCAACCTGCGCCACGGCATCCGCATCCGTAACAGCGTGAACATCCGCCTGTACGAGAACCTCGCGGCCGGCAACAAGCTGATCGGCGTCTACGGCCACATCAAGGACCTCTCCGATACCGACCGCAACATCGACCTCGACCCCTTCGACACCAAGGTCTCGCTGATCGTGGTCGGCGGCAAGCTGGCCGGCAACGGCTCGGGCCCGCTGTCGGTGGATTCGCCGCTGTCGCTGGAGCTCTACAAGGTGGCCATGCTCGGCCCGACCAAATCTTCCGGCATCTCCTTCAACGGCGTGCTCGGCGAGAAGCAGGACCAGATCCTGGACCTGCTGGTGCGCCAGCAACGCGCGGTGCTGATCGACCCCGTCGAAAGCCAGGCCGAACTGCAGAACTGAGGACCGACCATGAATAAATTCACCACCAACCTGCTGCGCCTGTCGGGCCTCACTGCCGCCCTGCTGCTCGCCCACCAGGCCACTGCCGCCGACGCGCCGAGCTACTCCGCGCAGCCGGCCGCCGGGCTGTGCCCCACCGCCGCCAACGATGCGGCCTACAACACCAAGTACCTGGGCTTCTTCACCCACCTGGTGCCGGCCCAGGAAGACTGGCTGTTCCGTACCACCTACGACCTGCGCACCGACTTCGGCACCAGCGCCGAAGGCTGGCGCGAGCTCAAGCAACTGCGCGACGAACTCAAGCGCAAGGGCATCGATCTCGTCGTGGTCTACCAGCCCACCCGTGGCCTGGTGAACCGCGAGAAGCTCAACCCGCAGGAGAAGGCCAGCTTCAACTTTGAGCTGGCCAAGCAGAACTACCAGGCGACCATCGCCCAGTTCCGCAAGGCCGGCATCTACACCCCGGACTTTTCGCCGCTGTTCGACGAGAAGGAAGAGCACCCGTACTACTTCAAGGGCGACCACCACTGGACGCCCTACGGCGCCATGCGCAGCGCGAAGATCGTGGCCGAGACCCTGAAGGAAATCCCCGCCTACAACGACATTCCCAAGAAGGAATTCGAGAGCAAGCGCGTCGGCCTGCTGTCCAAGCTGGGCACCTTCCACAAGGCCGCCGCGCAACTGTGCGGCAGCAGCTACGCGCCGCAGTACGTCGACCGCTTCGAGACCGAGCCGGTGGGCGACTCCGGCGGCGGCGACCTGTTCGGTGAAGGCGGCGATGCCCAGGTCGCGCTGGTGGGCACCTCCAACAGCGGCCCGGCGTACAACTTCGCCGGCTTCCTGGAGCAGTACGGCAAGGTCGACATCCTCAACAACGCCGTGTCCGGCGGCGGCTTCGACAGCTCCCTGCTGGCCTACATGACCAGCAAGGAATTCCACGACAAGCCGCCGAAGATCCTCATCTGGGAATTCGCCACCCACTACGACATGGCGCAGAAGAGTTTCTACCGCCAGGCCATGCCGCTGGTGGACAACGGCTGCGCCGACGGCAAGCCGGCGATCAGCCGCAAGGTCAAGCTGCACGCGGGCAGCAACGAGGTGCTGCTCAACAGCGGCGCCCTGCCGATCCGCTCGGGCAGCTACACCGCCGACGTCACCTACTCCGACCCCGGCGTGCACGAACTCAAGAACACCATCTGGTACATGAACGGTCGTCGCGAGCAGCTGAAGATCGAGCAGTCCAAGGCCGTGGATACCGGCGGACGCTACGTCTTCGAACTGCGCAACGACGAGGACTGGTCGAACCAGCAGTTCCTCTCCCTGGAGATCGAGGCGCCGGACGACATGCCGGCGGGCCTGGAAGTCGAGGCCAAGCTCTGTCAGACGCCCAAAGCCAAGTCGGCCGACGTGGCCGCCAACTGACGCGAGGGAGTGAATTCCATGCCCAGCCTACGCAAGATCAAGACCCCCGTGGTCGCCCGCATCGGCCTGACCATCGCCGTGCTCGGCGCCCTGTTCGGTGGCGAGAGCGCCACCTACGCGGCCGACCTGATGCCGCCACCGGGCTACTTCTCCGCCGTCGGCGACAAGGGCAGCAAGAAGGACGCCGACCGCTGCCCCACCGCGCCGACGCCGTACACCGGCAGCCTGCAGTTCACCAGCAAGTACAAGGGCTCGGACTCGGCACGCTCCACCCTGAATGCGGATGCGGAGAAAGAGTTCCGCAGCCAGATCAAGGACATCACCGACATGGAGCGCGGCGCCACCAAGCTCATCACCCAGTACATGCGCAGCGGCAACAAGGGCGACCTGGACTGCGCCATGAGCTGGCTGGGCTCTTGGGCACGGGCGAATGCATTGGAAAGCAGCGACTACAACCACACCGGCAAGTCCATGCGCAAATGGGCACTGGGCAGCCTGTCGTCCTCCTACATGCGCCTGAAGTTCTCCAGCAGCCGCCCACTGGCCTCCTACTCCGAGCAGTCGAAGGAGATCGAGAACTGGTTCAGCACCCTGGGCAGCCAGGTGGTGCGCGACTGGAGCGACCTGCCGCTGAAGAAGATCAACAACCACTCCTACTGGGCCGCCTGGTCGGTGATGTCCACCGCCGTGGTGACCAACCGCCGCGACCTGTTCGACTGGTCCGTGCAGGAGTTCAAGGTCGCCGCCAACCAGGTGGACAACGACGGCTACCTGCCCAACGAACTCAAGCGCCGCCAGCGCGCCCTGTCGTACCACAACTACTCGCTACCGCCGCTGACCATGATCGCCGCCTTCGCCCAGGTGAACGGCGTCGACCTGCGCCAGGAAAACAACGGCGCCCTGCAGCGCCTGGCCAACCGCGTGATGCAAGGCGTGGACGACCAGGACGCATTCGACGAGAAGACCGGCAACGACCAGGACATGGGCGACCTGAAGGAGAACAGCAAGTTCGCCTGGCTGGAACCCTACTGCGCGCTCTACAGCTGCGCGCCGAAGACCCAGGACTGGAAGAAGAAGATGGAGCCGTTCAACAGCTTCCGCCTGGGGGGTGAAGTGACCAAGGTTTTCAACCGTCAGGGGGCGGGGAGCTGAAGCAGCGCCCGTCTCCTTGAAAGCGGAACTCCCGCAGGGCGCATAACCGCTTGCGGTTATCCGCCGAAGGATCTGGCACGAAACCACGGCGGATAACGCTTCGCGTTATTCGCCCTACCAGAGCAGAGCGGCAACACCGAGCCATCCGACAACACCGGACGGCCCCCTCTCCCACTGGGAGAGGGCTGGGGTGAGGGCAAGCCCTCGCTCCGAAGCAACGGCAACACCACCCGACCCACGCAATAAAGACGCGGGCGGGCGTAACAGATTGAGCACCACATGGGGAGGAATTGGCGGGTTGCCCCGGCCTTTCCTCAGGGCGTCGCGAAGACGCCGGAAGGTCCGGAGCCACTCAAGGTTTGAAGCTCCAGAGAGAGACGCGGAATGGTCTTTTCTTCCAACGTGTTCCTGTTCCTGTTCCTGCCGGTCTTCCTCGGCCTGTACTACCTGAGCGGGAACCGCTACCGGAACCTCCTGTTGCTGGTCGCCAGCTACATCTTCTACGCCTGGTGGCGGGTGGACTTCCTCCTGCTGTTCGCCGGCGTGACCGTCTTCAACTACTGGATCGGCCTGCGCATCGGCGCCGCCGGTGTCCGGACCAAGGCTGCCCAGCGCTGGCTGCTGCTCGGCGTGGTGGTCGACCTGTGTGTGCTGGGCTACTTCAAGTACGCCAACTTCGGCGTGGAAAGCCTCAACGAGATCATCACCTCGTTCGGCATGCAGCCCTTCGTGCTGACCCACATCCTGCTGCCCATCGGCATCAGCTTCTACACCTTCGAATCGATCAGCTACATCATCGACGTGTACCGCGGCGACACCCCGGCCACGCACAACCTGATCGACTTCGCGGCGTTCGTGGCGATCTTCCCGCACCTGATCGCCGGCCCCGTGCTGCGCTTCAAGGACCTGGTCGACCAGTTCAACCACCGCACCCACACCGTCGACAAGTTCGCCGAAGGCTGTACCCGCTTCATGCAGGGCTTCGTCAAGAAGGTGTTCATCGCCGACACCCTGGCCGCGGTGGCCGACCACTGCTTCGCCCTGCAGGACCCGACCACCGGCGATGCCTGGCTCGGCGCGCTGGCCTACACCGCGCAGCTGTACTTCGACTTCTCCGGCTACAGCGACATGGCCATCGGCCTCGGCCTGATGATGGGCTTCCGCTTCATGGAGAACTTCAACCAGCCCTACATCAGCCAGTCCATCACCGAGTTCTGGCGGCGCTGGCACATCAGCCTGTCCACCTGGCTGCGCGACTACCTGTACATCAGCCTGGGCGGTAACCGCGGCACCACCTTCCAGACCTACCGCAACCTGATTCTCACCATGCTGCTGGGCGGCCTGTGGCATGGCGCCAACGTCACCTACATCATCTGGGGCGCCTGGCATGGCGTGTGGCTGGCCATCGAGCGCGCCCTGGGCGTGAACGCCGCGCCGCGCGTGCTCAATCCGCTGAAGTGGGTGTTCACCTTCCTGCTGGTGATCGTCGGCTGGGTGATCTTCCGCGCCGAGAACCTGCACGTGGCCTGGCGCATGTACGAAGCCATGTTCAGCTTCGGCGACTGGAAGCTCTCCGAGCTCAACCGCGCCAGCCTCACCGGCCTGCAGGTCGGCACCCTGGTGATCGCCTACCTCGTGCTCGCCTTCTTCGGCCTGCGCCAGTTCTACAACCAGCCGATGCAGAGCAAGGCGCCCAAGGCCGCCGCTAAGACCGAACAGGTCGACGCCGACGGCCCGGCCAGCGCCCAGCCGCGCACTCCAGCCATGGCCCAGCAGGACCCGGCGGCGATCGCCTACTCGCCCAGCGGCGCCGCCGTCTACCAGCAGCACTGGATGACCCAGCTGCCGGTACTGGCCACCCGCATCGCCCTGCTCCTGCTGTTCGCCGCCTCGGTGCTCAAGCTCTCGGCGCAGAGCTACTCGCCGTTCCTCTACTTCCAGTTCTGAGCGAGGCAATCATGTCAGTAGAAACCAAGAAAATCGCCAGGCCCCTCCAGTACGCCTACATCGCCGCCTTCGGCGGGATGCTGCTGGGCCTCGCCGGCTGGTCGCTGAAGGCCTTCCCCAGCTTCTCCGCCGCCGAGGGCACCACGGTACTCAACGGCAAGCTGGCCCACGCCTTCGAAGGCCACTACGACGACGAATTCCCCATCAAGCGCCTGGGCACCAACCTCTGGGCCGCACTGGACTACACCGTCTTCGACGAAGGCCGCCCCGGCGTGGTGATCGGCAAGGACGGCTGGCTGTTCACCGATGAAGAGTTCAAGCCCGCGCCCACCCAGCAGCAACTGGAAGACAACTGGGCGCTGGTGCGCGGCGTGCAGCAGGAGCTGGAGCGCCGTGGCGTGAAGCTGGTGCTGGCGATCATCCCGGCCAAGACCCGTCTGTATCCCGAGTACGTCGGCAAGGAACAGCCGGCTGCCCTGCACGCCTCGCTCTACACCGACTTCCTGCAGCGCGCCCGCCAGGCCGGCATGGCCGCGCCCGAGCTGCTGGAGACGATGGAAAAGGCCAAGGACAACGGTCAGGTCTTCCTGCGCACCGACACCCACTGGACCCCGCTGGGCGCCGAAGCCGTGGCCCAGCGCCTGGGCGAAAGCATCCGCGCCGGCCAGGGTGCCGACCTGCCGACCCAGAGCTTCGTCACCGAGGCCGGCAAGAGCGGAGCGCACAAGGGCGACCTGCTGACCTTCCTGCCCCTGGACCCGCTGTTCACCAACCTGCTTCCTGAAGAAGACCAGTTGCAGCAGCGCCAGACCCACCCGGCCGAGGAAACCGCCGGCTCTGCCGACTCCAGCGACAGCGGCGGCGGCGGCGGCGACCTCTTCGGCGACAGCGCCCAGCCGCAGGTCGCCCTGGTCGGCACCAGCTACAGCGCCAATGCGCGCTGGAACTTCGCCGGCGCCCTCAAGCAGGCGCTCTCGGCGGATGTCATCAACTACGCCAAGGAGGGCAAGGGCCCCCTGGAACCGATGCTCGAACTCCTGCAGGACGAAGGCTTCAAGCAGAAGCCGGCGCAACTGCTGGTCTGGGAATTCCCCGAACGCTACCTGCCGATGCACAGCGACCTGAGCCAGTTCAACCCGGACTGGGTGGCGCAATTGCGGGCAGCGGGCAGCCGCGACGAACGCCTGGCTTCCAACCAGGCCGCAGCACACTGATCCAACGAACCCACGGCGCACCGAGCGCTGAACGGGGCACCACCCGTGCCCACAAGAGAAAGTAGACGGAGGTACACCCCATGAACCGACTGAGCATGAACCGACTGAGCATTCGCACCCTGAAGTCGTCCGCCCTCGCACTGGCCCTGGGCGCCGCATCCTTCGGCGCCTTCGCCGGCGGTGAAGGCGCGCTGTACGGCCCGCAGGCTCCCAAGGGCTCCACCTTCGTGCGGGCCTACAACGCCGGCAGCGGCGAGCTGTCCGTCAGCGTCGGCAACGCCACCCTCAACGACATCTCGCCGCTGGGCTCCAGCGACTTCAAGTTCCTCCCGCCGGGCAACTACACCGCCAAGGTCGGCTCCCAGAGCCTGCCGGTGAAGCTCGACCCGGACGCCTACTACACCCTCGTCAGCCAGCCCGGCGGCCAGCCGCGCCTGGTGCCCGAGCCGCCGTTCAAGAACAAGCAGAAGGCCCTCGTCCGCGTACAGAACCTCAGCGGCAAGGCCCTCACCCTGAAGACCGCCGACGGCAAGACCGAAGTGGTCAGCAACGTCGCCCCGCAAAGCCACGGCGACCGCGAGATCAACCCGGTGAAAGTGAACCTGGCGCTGTTCGACGGCGCGAAGAAGGTCAGCGACCTCAAGCCCGTCACCCTCGAGCGCGGCGAAGTGGTCTGCCTCTACGTCACCGGCGACAGCGGCAAGCTGAACCCGGTGTGGGTCAAGCGCCCGGTCAAGGCGGACTGATCCATGCGCCGGCGGATGCTGCACTGCCACTCCCATCCGGAGTGCGGACGAGGCGCCACACCTCCCGCCGGCACGAACTGCCTGCCCTTCCCTCGGGGAGGGTCCTGGGGCGCACCGGCAACTGACGCGCCCCGCTCCACCCAGAACAACAAGACCGGTCCAGCACCGGCAGAAGAACCCGTGCGCCGCAACGACGGCAAGCACAGGAGAGGTCACCCAAACCGCACGCCGGCCCGCATGACGTGGTCCGGCCAACAGAACGCAAACGCTTTAGGAGAAACCCGATGATCCCAGTAATCCTTTCCGGTGGTAGCGGCTCGCGACTCTGGCCTCTTTCGCGCAAACAGTATCCCAAGCAGTTCCTCGCCCTGACCGGCGAGCACACCCTGTTCCAGCAGACCCTGGAACGCCTGGTGTTCGAAGGCATGGAGCCGCCGGTGGTGGTGAGCAACCAGGAACACCGTTTCATCGTCCAGGAGCAGCTCGAAGCGCTGGACCTGAAGACCCAGTCCATCCTGCTCGAACCCTTCGGCCGCAACACCGCCCCGGCGGTCGCCATCGCCGCCATGAAGCTCATGGCCGAAGGCCGTGACGAACTGCTGCTGATCCTCCCGGCCGACCATGTGATCGAAGACCAGCGCGCCTTCCAGCGCGCCCTTGCACTGGCCACCAACGCCGCCGAAAAAGGCGAGATGGTGCTCTTCGGCGTCCCCGCCGATCGTCCGGAAACCGGCTACGGCTACATCAAGTCCGGCGACGAGCGCGGCCTGCCGGACGGCGTCATCCGCGTCGAGCGCTTCGTCGAGAAACCCGATGAGGCCCGTGCCCAGCAGTTCGTCGAGGAAGGCGGCTACTTCTGGAACAGCGGCATGTTCCTGTTCCGCGCCAGCCGCTTCCTGGAAGAACTGAAGAAACACGACGCCGACATCTACGACACCTGCCTGCTCGCCCTCGAGCGCAGCCAGCACGACGGCGACCTGATCAACATCGACGCCGCCACCTTCGAATGCTGCCCGGACAACTCCATCGACTACGCCGTGATGGAAAAGACCCGCCGCGCCTGCGTGGTGCCCCTGGCCGCCGGATGGAACGACGTGGGCAGCTGGTCGTCGATCTGGGAAGTCCACGACAAGGACGCCGACGGCAACGTCACCATGGGCGACGTGGTGGTGCACGACAGCCACAACTGCCTGGTGCACGGCAACGGCAAGCTGGTCTCGGTGGTCGGCCTGGAAGACATCGTGGTGGTCGAAACCAAGGACGCCATGATGATCGCCCACAAGGACCGCGTGCAGGACGTCAAGAAGGTGGTCAACCAGCTCGACGCCGCCGGCCGCAGCGAGACCCAGAACCACTGCCAGGTCTACCGTCCGTGGGGCTCCTACGACTCGGTGGACATGGGCGGCCGCTTCCAGGTCAAGCACATCACCGTCAAGCCGGGCGCGCGCCTGTCGCTGCAGATGCACCACCACCGCGCCGAGCACTGGATCGTCGTCTCCGGCACCGCCCAGGTGACCTGTGACGACAACACCTTCCTGCTCACCGAGAACCAGTCCACCTACATCCCGATCGCCTCGGTCCACCGCCTGGCCAACCCCGGCAAGATCCCGCTGGAGATCATCGAAGTGCAATCGGGCAGCTACCTGGGCGAAGACGACATCGAGCGTCTGGAAGACGTCTACGGCCGTACCACCGAGAACGTGGAGCTGCGCGCCGTCGTGCGCTGATTCCACGCGAGGATCCGGCGCTTCCCCCATCAGCGCCAATGCCCCCGCACCTTTCGGTGCGGGGGCTTTTTTATGGGCGCCTGCCGAGGTACCTGCGTAGGGCGCATAACCCGGAACGGGTTATCCGCCGATACCTCGACGGCTGGGCAGGTTCGCGAGCAAGCTCGCTCCTACTAGAGCCGCACTACATCAACCCGCCCCACCCCGCCGCCTGCTAAGGTAATGCTCGATACCCCGCGCGGAGCGCTCCATGCTGTACGGCATCCTGCTGATCGTCACCTGGATCATCCTGCTGATCCGCTACCCCTCACGCGCCCTGCCGATCTCCGGCGCCGGGCTGGTCGGGCTGGCCTCGGTGATCGCCATCGCCATCTGGCAGGACAACAGCGACACCCGCCAACTCCAGCACCTGGAACTGCGCATCGCCTACCAGCCCGAGCAGTGCCAGCCCGGCCGCCCGCTGGCCGTCAGCCTGAAGAACGGCGCCTCGCGCCCACTGCTGGAACTGCGCTGGAAAGTCGCCGCCTACCGCCCCGGCGACACCACCGACCTTGCCGAAAACCTCTACGAAGCCCCGCGCTACCGTGGCCCCGGCGCGCTGCTCGCCGGCGACAGCTGGAGCGACTGCCTGCCGCTGCCGCCGCTGCGCCCCGGCTACCGCGCCAGCACGCTGGAGTTCCGCGCCGAGCGGGTGAGCGGCCGCTTCGGTAACTGATTCACCTGCCCCGCACATTCCGGTACGGTAGTCCCGCCCACAGACAAGGACTGCCAGACCATGCCCCAACCCGTCGCCCTCATCACCGGATGCTCCAGCGGTATCGGCCGCGCCCTCGCCGATGCTTTCCAGGCCGCCGGCTACCAGGTCTGGGCTACCGCCCGCCGCGATGAAGACGTCGCCGCACTCGGCCAGGCGGGATTGCGTGGCGTGCTGCTGGACGTCAACGACGAGCCCGCCGTCGAGCGACTCGCCGCGCTGCTGCAGCGCGAAACCGGCGGCCTCGATGTGCTGATCAACAACGCCGGCTACGGCGCCATGGGCCCGCTGCTGGACGGCGGCAGCCAGGCGATCCGCCGGCAGTTCGAAACCAACGTGTTCGCCGTGGTCGGCGTCACCCGCGCACTGTTCCCGGCGCTGCGGGCGCGGCGCGGGCTGGTGGTGAATATCGGCAGTGTGTCCGGTGTGCTGGTCACGCCCTTCGCCGGTGCCTACTGCGCATCGAAGGCGGCGGTGCACGCGCTCAACGACGCTCTGCGCCTGGAGCTGGCGCCCTTCGGCATCGAGGTGATGGAAGTGCAGCCCGGCGCCATCGCCTCCAACTTCGGGGCCAACGCCAGCCGCGAGATGGCCGCGGTGGTCAGCGAAAACTCCGCCTGGTGGCCGTTGCGCCAATTCATCCAGGCGCGCGCCGCGGCCTCCCAGGACAAACCCACGCCGGCCAGCGACTTCGCCCGCGAGCTGCTGGCCGCCGCGCAGAAGTCCCCGCGCCCGCGCCTGCTGCGCATCGGCAACGGCAGCCGGGCCCTGCCGCTGCTCTCGCGCTGGCTGCCCACCGGCCTGCTGGACAAGGTGCTGAAGAAGCGCTTCGGCCTCGACGGCTCGCTATGAAGCACTTCCTCTTCCGCATCGCCCGCATCCTCCTGCCGTTCCTTGTGCTGCAACTGGCCGTGGCCATTGGCGTGACGGCCTACCGGGGCGAACTGAGCACAGGGGCCCTATGTGAAACCACGATCTACGTTGGCTTCGCCTGTTGCGCGCTGGCCGCGCTGATGTTCAAGGGCGCCAACGACGGTGCCGGCCTGCTGCGCAATCGCGAGGTGATGAGCGCCGCCGCCACCTCGAGTCGCCTGTGGCAGGGCCTGATGGCGGATCTCGCCGATGGCCGCGCCTTCGCCATCGCGCTGATGGCCAGCAGCGCGCTTCTATTCGCCGGTGCCTACTGGCTGAAGGGGTTCTGATGACTTACCCGATTCGCTACCTCGCCCTCGCCGGCATCCTCGCCGCCTTCTTCCTCAACGTCGTGGCGCGCGGGCTGCTGCGGGTTGGTGGTGTGCCGGCGACCTTGCTGGTGGCTGCGGTGATCGCTGCCGCCATGGCCTTCTGGTTCGCCCGCCGGCACAAGCGGCTGGCGCAGACCGGCGAGCGCTGGCGGCTGACCGCGCTGTACGGCGGTGGGTTGGCAGTGCTCTACGCCATCCTCGTCGGCATGGCGGCGTGGAAGAACACACCCAGCCCGGCGGCGCTGCTGATCTACGCGCTGAACTACCTGTGCTATCCGCTGTGCGTCTGGTGGTTCTTCCGCCCCGGCGTGCTGGTGCGCTTCCTGCCCGCCGAACGACGCTGAGCAGGCTTCACGCTTTCTTCACCTGCTTTTCATCCGGGCACAACCGGCCCCTCCCTAAGGTGACGCGGACCTTAGAGGAGTCCCCATGTCCCTGCCTTCGATTTTCCGTGGCGCCATCGCCGCCGCCCTGCTGAGCACTGCAATGCTGGGCATCAGCCCGCTTGCCCTGGCCGCCGGCGAGACGCAGGCCGACTGGGCCCGGCCGGTGGACAAGTCGTTCAACCTCTACCAGATGTCGCCAACCCTCTACCGCAGCGCCCTGCCCAGCAGCGCCGACCTGCCCGAGCTGCAGCGCCTGCAGGTGAAGACCGTGGTGAGCTTCATCAAGGACGATGATCGCGAATGGATCGGCCAGCACGACATGCAGGCAGTCAGCTTCCCGACCCACGCTGACCGCGTCGACGACGCCGACGTGCTGGAGGTCCTGCGTATCCTGCAACAGGCCGAACAGAACGGCCCGGTGCTGATGCACTGCAAGCACGGACGTGACCGCACCGGCCTGTTCGCCGCCATGTACCGCACGGTGATCCAAGGCTGGAGCAAGGAAGACGCGCTCAAGGAGATGGTCCAGGGCGGCTACGGCGCCGAAGACGACATGACCGACGCCATCGCCTACGTACAGAAGGCCGACATCGGCAAGCTGCAACAGGCCCTGGCCAGCGGCGAGTGCAGCACCTCGGCCTTCGCCGGCTGCCAGCTCAAGGGCTGGCTGGCGGACACCTTCGGCGAGGAACGCCCGCCGCACCCGGCGCACTGATCGGCTTATCTGTCACACCGTCATGGCGAGAGTGCGCTAACGTGGGCGCACTCCCACCGTTTTACAGGCAAGCCATGACCACCTCCCGCTTCAGTGCCGTCACCCACACCCGCTACATCGACCACGCCGGCCTGGATGCCTTCTGCGCCGACTACGACGGCTTCCTGCTCGACCTCTGGGGCGTGCTGATCGACGGCGTCGACGTTTTCCCCGGCGCCCTCGACTGGCTCGCCCGCCGCGCCGCCGAAGGCAAACCGGTGTGGTTCCTCAGCAACGCCTCGCGCAGCGTCCCGGAAATGGCCGACACCCTGGTGCGGCTGGGCGTCTCCCGCGAGCTGTTCGCCGGCATCACCACCTCCGGCCAGTTGGCCATCGACGCCTTCACCCATGAGCGGGAATTCCAGCGCGGCGGCATCTACACCGTTGGCGTCGGCGACGCGCTGACCACCTGGCCGGCGGAGATCCGCGAGCGCTTCTGCGACGACATCCACGCCGCCTCGCTGATCCTCGGCGTCGGCAGCTTCCCGCAGCACGAACTGGAGGAGCGCTTCGCCCCGTTGCGCGGCGCCACCGACAAACCCTTCCTTTGCGCCAACCCGGACCGCGTGGTGGTGTCCGGCGGCCAGACGGTGTTCGGCGCCGGTCGCCTGGCCGAAGCCTTCGCCGAGGAAGGTGGCAGCGTCCACTGGTACGGCAAACCCGATCCGTCAGCCTTCCGCATCGCCCAGCGGCAGCTGGAAGCGCGCGGCGCGAAGCACATCCTGTTCGTCGGCGATTCGCTGGTGACCGACGTGCCCGGCGCGCTGGCCGCACGCATCGATACGCTGTGGCTGGCGTCCACCGGCATCCATCGCCAGGCGCTGGGCGTGCCCTTCAACGGCGAACTGGACCCGGAGAAAACCAACGCGCTGCTCGATGGCTACCCGGTTCGTCCGCACTTTGCTGCGCCGGGGCTGGTCTGACGGCCTGCCCTGACCGGGGCACGAACATCGACTGCGGGCCCCACCACCCCCTGCCACCGAAATTGCTCGTGACCGATTCCGCCCGTTGGACTCAGGCGGAACCGGCCGAGGTGGGAAGTCAGTCGATGGCCGAGGTGGGCAGCGCGGAGACCTTGGGCTTGGCGCCGAGTCGCGCAAGCAAAGTGAGCAGCGCCACCTCACCCGCCAGCAGGATGCCGCCGCCGATCACGATCAGCCCGCTGATTGCCAGTGGCGGCTCGGCCAGGTGGGTCGCCAGGGCGACGGTGAGGAAGACAAAAGCGCTGTGATTGATGAACAACGGCGCGAACAGGCCGCCGCAGAAAATGATGTAGACACCGACGAACAGGACGATGCCCGTCGCCAGGATCGGGTCCATGAGCGTCTTGAGCAGGCCGATGGCAACGACGATGCCCCAGGCCAGCCAGACGCCGGTCACCGCCCCGCAGAGAATGCCGGGTATGCGTTGGGTGTCCTTGTTATAGACGCTGAACAGGATGGCGCAGAAGAACGGCGCCCAGATCGCCTTGAAGCCCAGGATCACCCCGACGATCGCGACACCGACCACCCAGGCCACCAGGACGGCGGCATCGAAGAAAACCTTGGGACGGATTTGTGGCGTTTGCTCACTCATGACCTTGCCTCTCCTTAGTCTTTGTTCTTATGTCATTTTCAACTGCCGTATCGAGCTGCACAGCGAGACCGCGCGGTCCAGCCTAATGATCCAGATCGGGTCGACAATCGCTCGAACGAACTACTGCACCGCAATTCGAACAGTCCCGGAAAGCCGGCCGGTTGTTCGCACCTTTGTTCGGTCCCACAGGTCTCAAGCAGCACAGCCCTGTGGGAGTGCCCGAATGCCACTGATCGACCTGCTGCAATGGCCAGCCATGCTGGTCACCGTCCTCGCCGCCTGGCTGGTCGGCTCCCGCGAGCGCAAACGGCGAAAGATCGGTTTCTGGGTGTTCCTCGCCAGCAACGCGCTGTGGATCGTCTGGGGAATTCCGGCCAAGGCCTATGCGCTGGTGCTGCTGCAGCTGTGCCTGGCGGCGATGAACATTCGCGGCAGCTACAAGAACCGCCAGCGCGGTGACGCCTGACGGAATGCCGCGAAGACTCCGATAGGCCCTTGGGAAGTCGCCCGCTGTTCGCCGGCCGGCGCCATTGCTCGAATGCCCTACCAAACTCCAGGTAGAGCACCATGGCGTCTCCCGTGAAACTCCTCCAGGGCATTCGCCCCATTACCCGCAAAGGCGCGCTGCGCGACGCGCTGGCCGGCATCTCGCTGGCGGCGATGGACATCCCCCAGCTGCTCGGATACGCACGCATCGCCGGGATGCCGGCAGTCACCGGGCTGTACACCGCGCTGCTGCCGCTGCTGGCCTTCGCCTTCGTAGGCTCCTCGCGGCATCTGGTGGTCGCGGCGGACTCGGCCACCGCGACTATCTTTTCCGGCCATCTCGCCAGCCTGGCCCCCGTTGGCAGCCCGCAGTACATCGCCCTGGCCGGCACTGTCGCGCTGCTGACCGCCGGCATGCTGCTGATCGCCCGGCTGCTCAGGCTGGGCTTTCTCGCCGACTTCCTGTCGCGCACGGCACTGACCGGCTTTCTGGTCGGGGTCGGTGCACAGGTAGCGCTGTCGATGGGCGGTGACATGCTGGGTATCGTCGTGCCCGCTTCGACGGCCGGCGAGAAAGCCGTGTTCCTTGCCGGCCATATCGGCCAGGCGCATCTCCCCACCGCCGCCATCGCAGTCTCACTGGTAGCGCTCCTGCTGGCGGCCAGGCAATGGCTGCCCAACTGGCCGCTCCCCTTGCTGGCCATGGTCGGCTGCATTGTCGCCAGCGCCGCCTTCGACTTTGCCGGGCACGGTATCAGCGTGCTCGGCCCGATTGCCGGAGGCCTGCCAAGCCTGTCGCTGCCCGCGCTGGGCTGGCGTGATGTTCGGGAGCTGCTGCCGATCGCCGGCGCCTGCTTCATCATGATCATCGCCCAGAGTTCAGCAGCCGCCCGCGTCTACGCCGACCGCCACAGCGAATGCGACGACGAGAACGCCAACATCCTCGGACTGGCGGCCGCCAACACGGCAGCTGCCTTCAGCGGCACCTTCGTGGTCAACGGCAGCCCGACCCAGACAGCCATGGCCGAACAGGGCGGCTCGCGCAGCCAGGTGGCGCAACTCAGCTTCGCCCTGATCGTGGCCCTGGTGGCGCTGTTTCTCTGCCAGTGGCTGCAGTACCTGCCGCACTGCGTGCTGGCCGCCGTGGTGTTCACCATCGCGATCGGCCTGATCGACCTGAAGACCCTGCTGGCCATGCGCACGGAAAGCCCGCTGGAATTCCGCATGGCCCTGCTCACGGCCGCCACCGTGCTGTTGGTGGGAGTCGAGCAGGGCATCCTGCTGGCCATGGCCCTATCGCTGGCGCATCACGTACGCCGTAGCTACCGCCCGCACACCCTGATGCTGGAACCGGACGCCGACGGACGCTGGCTACCGGTGCCGGTACAGATCGGCAAGCAGACGGCGCCTGGGCTGATCGTCTATCGCTTCGGCGCCGACCTGTTCTACGCCAACGACAGCTTCTTCACCCAGCAGGTCATCGCCCTGGTGGAGCGGGCACCCGCCGGATTGCGCTGGTTCGTGGTGGATGCCGGCGCCATCACCGGGCTGGACTACTCCGCCGCACGTTCGCTGGCCGATCTCTGCGAGCGCCTGCGCAAACAGGGTGTGACCCTGGTGTTCGGCCGCGCCAACCGCTTCCTGCGGGCCGACATGAAGCGCCACAACGTGGCGCGCATCATCGGCCACCGGAACATCCTGCCCACCCTGCATCGGGCACTGGCCGTCGCCGGGGTCTCGGAACAGGGCGCCGTGGCCGGTGTGGTGTAAAGGCGGCACCAAGAAACGAAAACGGGAGCCGAGGCTCCCGTTTTCATTCATCCGCTCAGATCACTGCGCAGCCGCGCCGTCGGAGTGTTCCGCGTTGCGGCTCTGCGGGTTGACGATCACCGTGGCGGTGATGCCCGCTGCCAGCAGGACGCCTTCGGGCACGTCGTCGATGTGGATGCGCACCGGCACGCGCTGGGCCAGGCGCACCCAGTTGAAGGTCGGATTGACGTCGGCCACCAGCTCGCGGCTTTCCGGGTTGTCGCGGTCGTAGATGGCGCGGGCGATGCTCTCGACATGGCCTTTCAGGCGCTCGCCGCTCATCAGTTGCAGCTCGGCCGGGTCACCGACGCGGATGTGCGGCAGCTTGGTCTCTTCGAAGTAGCCGTAGATCCAGTAGGAGTTCTCGTCGACCACGGCCATCTTCGCCTCGCCCACGCGGGCGTAGTCGCCACGGTGCACGTTGAGGTTGGTCACGTAGCCGTCTACCGAGGCCCGCACCAGGGTGCGTTCCAGGTTCAGCTTGGCGGCGTCCAGCGCGGCCAGGGCCTGCTGGTAGTCGGCCTCGGAAGCGGCGGCGGTGTTGCTGGCATCGTCCAGGCTCTCGCGGGAGACGACTTCCTCGTCCATGGCGCGGCGGCGCTTGGCGTTGAGCAGGCGCATCTGCAGGGTGGCCTTGCGCGAGTCGACCAGGGCCTGGGCCTGCTTCACGGCGATCTGGTAGTGGTCCGGATCGATCTGCATCAGCAGGTCGCCCTTCTTCACCTGCTGGTTGTCGCGCACCGGCACGTCGACCACCACGCCGGAGACGTCGGCGGCGACGTTGATGATGTCGGCGCGCACCCGGCCGTCGCGGGTCCAGGGCGTATCCATGTAGTTCACCCAGAGGGCGCGGCCGATCAACGCGGCGACCGCCAGGATGATCAGGGTCGCCAGCAGGCTGATGATGGATTTGAGAGTCATGGGTGCACGCTCGTTACTTATAGATAGTGAGAGACAGGCCGCCGAACAGGCAGGCGAACAGGCACACGCGGAACAGCGCCGGGTGCCAGGTGAAGCGGTACAGGCCGATGGAGGCGAAGATGCGGTCGATGCCCCAGCAGATCACCGCGGCAACGAGGAACATCAGGGTCAGGGTCGGCATGTAGACCCCGTGGAACGCGATCTCGCGGGGCAGGTCAGGCAACATGGGTCGATCTTCCAGAAGAGGTTTCGCCATCGCGCAGCGGCGACTGCGGGTCGAGCAGGCTGCTGCGGATGAAGTGCAGATAGCTGAGCACGCGGCGCAGCGGCGAGCTTTCGAAGTCCGGGGCGCGAGGCTCGTCGGTGGTCCTGACGCAGTCGATGGCCTGCTCGACGGCGGCCAGGGCGCGCTCGCGATTGGCCTGCCCGGGTTTGACGAACAGGCGGATCAGCGCGCGGCCCATGGCGCGAATCGACTGCCGCCAGGGCGACGATTGCGCGTAGCAGGCCTCGTCTGGCAGGTTCTCCTGCTCGACGCGCAACTCGATGATCGAATGGCCGATCTCCAGCACCACGAAGGTCCAGCGCAGCAGGCGGCGTTGCATCAGCGGGCTGCGCGCGGCGACGCCGTAAGCCTGGTTGAGCAGGTCGCGGGTGCCGCTCTCGAAGGACGAGACGAGGCCGTCGAGCTTGCCACTGATGGCTTCCACCACGCGCAGGCGCAGGTCCTTCTCCAGGCGGCGCCACAGCCAGGCGCTGGTCGGCGGCATGATCACCGCGGCGACCACGGCCGCCAGGCTCTGCGAGATCACCAGGGCGATGTACTCGTTGAGCATGCGGCCCGGATCGTAGACGGTGAGATTTGCCGGAATTGCCCCGAAGCTGAAGAACACCAGCAGGCCCAGGCCGTAGCCGGCGTACTTGGGCTTGATCGAGAAGAACGCGCCCACCGCGAACACCGGCGCCAGGGCGAAGGCCAGCAGCGGGAAGCCGTCCAGGTGCGGGAACACGAAGAAGGTTTCCGAGAAGCCGAGGATGGCCGCGAAGAAGGTGCCCACGGCCATCTGCATGGCCATCTTCGCCGGGTCCGGCGCGGCCGACACCAGCGCGGCGACGGCGGCGGCGTTGAGCACGAAGGTGCTGCCGCTGGGCCAGGCGGTCTCGATCCAGAAGATGCCGAACACCAGCACCATCAGCGCGGTGCGCCCGCCGGCCACCAGCGAGGCAACCAGGTTGGCCTTGGGCGAGAAGCCGTGTTTCCAGTTCTCCCTTTCGTGCTTGTGCGCGGCCAGGGAGGCGTGGGTCAGGGCGTAGTTGTAGAGGTCGTCGGCCAGGCGGTAGAGCAGCTCGCCGGCGGTGTTGTAGTCCAGCAGCGCGGACGGATCGTCCTGCTCATCCAGCAGTTGCGCGCGACCGGAGCGGATGCGTTGCATCATCCGCGTGCGGTGGCTTTCCAGCTGGGCGGCGAGGCGCTCGGCGTCGCGGTCGGTGACCGACTGGCCGCGCCACGGGGCGAGCACCTGGGCCAGTTCGTCCAGGCACGGCTGCAGCGCACGCAGCACGGCCTCGGCTTCCTGCGCACGCAGGCGCGAGAGCAACTGGTGCAGCGCATGGTAGCGGGTGGTGAGGACCATGAACTCGTTGTTCAGGCGCGACAGGCGGCCGGAACGCAGACGCATGTGCGGGTCTTCGAAACGGGTAACGCTGCGCAGCGCTTCCAGGCCCACGGCCTGGGAGGCGAAGGCCACGTTGGCGGCCTCGAACTTCGGCCGCTCGCCGCCGCCGAGGTTGTCCAGGACGAAGCCGGCGAAGGCGCCGAAACGCTGGTACAGCGCACTGCGCATGGCGGTACTGGAGGTCTGCGGGAACAGCGTGGCGCTGACCACCATGGAACAGAGGATGCCGAGGCTGATTTCCAGCACACGCCAGATGGCCGACATGAACGCGGCTTCCGGATGCAGGGTGGCAGGCAGGCCGATCAGCGTGGCGGTGTAGCCGGCGAGGACACAGGCGTAGGAGCGGAAGTCGCGGTAGCGCGCAGCGCCAACGGTGCACAGGCCGATCCACAGCGCCGAGACGAGCAGGAACAGCTCGCGCTGCTGGGCGAAGATGGCGATCAGCGCGACCATCACGGTCAGCCCGACCAGGCTGCCGAGAATCCGGTAGAAGCTCTTGGCGAACACCTGGCCGCTCTGCGGCTGCATGACGATGAACACGGTGATGGTCGCCGTGCTCGGCTGCGGCAGTTCCAGGCGCATCGCCAGCCACAGGGTCAGCAGCGCGGCGAGCAGCACCTTGGCGATGTACACCCAGGTGACGCCGTCACTGCGGCCCCACTCCAGCAGCGCCCGACGCAGGGCGTCCAGCGGCGCCAGCTGGCGGGTGGCGGTGCTGCCGTTGAAGGAATCGCCGGCCATCTCAGCGCTCGCTGGCCGCGCGGACGTCGACGGTCTCGGGGACCATCTTCGCCTCTTTCGGGCCTTCCTGCTTGTCCATCAGGCCGCCGCCCAGGGCGACGACGAGGCCGGCATGGGTAGCCAGGCGCGCGGCGCGCACCTGCTGCTCCACCAACTGCTGCTGGAACAGCCGGGTCTGCGCGTTGAGCACGTTGAGGTAGTCGGTCAGGCCGCCACGGTACGCCTTGGTGGCGATGTCGTAGGTGCGCTGGGCCGAGGCCACGGACTTGGCGGCGAAGCCTTCCTGCAGCTCCATGGAGTGCATGCGGATCAACTGGTCGGAGATGCCCTTGAGGGCGTTGACCAGGGTCTGGTTGTACTGCGCCACGGCGGCGTCATAGCCGGCGGATTCCTGGCTCAGCTGCGAACGGCGACGCCCGCCGTCGAAGATCGGCAGGGAGATGGCCGGGCCGACGCCGTAGGTGAATTTCTCGGCGTTGAGGAACTCCAGCACGCCGCCACCGACGGCGCTGTAGCCGATGCTCGCGACCAGGTCGACGTTGGGGTAGAACTCGGCGCGGGCGACATCCACACCCTTGGCTTGCGCAGCGACTTTCCAGCGGCTGGCGACCACGTCCGGGCGGTGGCCGAGCAATTCCATCGGCAGCTTGCTCGGCAGCCCCGGCCCTTCGGCGAGCTTCAGGCTCGGCCGCTGGATCGAGGTACCGGCGCCGGGGCCCTTGCCGGCCAGGGCAGCGATCTGGTTGCGGGTGAGCTGGATTTCCTCGTCCACCGCCTCGATCTTGCGTTCGGTTTCCGGCAGCGGGACTTCCGCCTGGCTGACTTCGAAGTGCGTGCCGATGCCACCGTCGAGGCGGCGCTGGGCCAGGGCCAGGATGCCCTGCTGCTGCGCCAGCATGGCCTTGCCGATGTCCAGCTTGGCGTACTGCAGCGACAGCTGGATGTAGGCGCGGACGATATTGCCCTCCAGCTCCAGCTGGGCCATGCGCGCCTCGGCGGCAGTCATCTTGGCGATGTTCACGTAGCGCTCGGTGTTGCTGCGCTCGCGGCCCCAGAGGTCCAGCGAATAATTGAAGCCCAGGGCGGCGTTGTTGTTGAACGTGGTGCTGTCGGCCAGATCGCCCGGGCCGTAGAAATAGTCGGTCGGCCAGCGGTGGCGGGTCAGCGAAGCGTCCACGCCGATCTGCGGCGACTCGGCGGACTCGGCGATGCCGGCCATGGCCATGGCCATGCGCACCCGCGCCTCGGCCTGGGCCAGGGTCGGGCTGCCCTCCAGCGCGGTCTGCACCCAGGCATTCAACTGCGGATCGCCATAGGCGCGCCACCACTGCTCGGCCGGCCAGCCAGCTTCCTGGTTGGCGTGCGCGATGGCGGCGTCGGTGGCCAGCTCGGTGTCGCCCAGGCGTTGTTCCTGCGGGGCGATGCCGTTGGTGCTGATACATCCGGCGATTGTTGAAAAAATGACAAAGGAGCCGACGAACGTCAGTCCTTTCATGAGGTGACGCGACACGGTGGAGGTCCTGGAAGTGGTCTAGCTTTTCAGCGTGGGGCTTTTAAGCGTGGAGATGCCGGCAAAGCCAATGGCGGCGATTGAATTCTAGGGATGGGGAAGGGAACGGATAAGCCGGCTGATTTGTGATTGTTTATTACCGATAATGAAACAATGTGTGTCGCCATCCATGTGACAATAGGCCGCCCCCGCTCTGCTCCGCGCATTGCCACCCATCAAGGACATGCTGCCGGCGACGACGTATCGCTTCACTGCGTCGCCACCCGGGACAGACGCCCCACTGACGAGGCCCCAATGGACACACTGCAGACCATGCGTGCGTTCGCCTGTGTCGCGGAAACCGGCAGTTTCACCGCCGCCGCACAGCAGCTGAACACCACCACCGCCTACGTATCCCGCGCGGTCGCCAATCTGGAGTCCCACCTGCGGACCCGCCTGCTCAACCGCACCACCCGGCGGATCGCCCTCACCGAGGCTGGCCAGCGCTACCTGCTGCGCTGCGAGCAGATTCTCGCCTACGTCGAGGAAGCCGAAGCCGAGGCCAGCGACGCCCATGCCCGCCCCGCCGGCCGCCTGCGCGTACACTCGATGACCGGCATCGGCCAGCACTACGTAATCCGCGCCATCGCCAACTACCGCCAGTTGCACCCGGACGTGACCTTCGAGCTGACCATGGCCAACCGCGTGCCGGACCTGCTCGACGAGGGGTTTGACGTGGCCATCGTGGTTGCCTCCGAACTGCCCGACTCGGGCCTGGTATCCCAGCGTATCGGCGAGACCTACAGCATCCTCTGCGCCTCGCCCGACTACCTGGCCCGGCGCGGCACGCCGAAAACCCCGACGGAGCTGATGGACCACGATTGCCTGCGCCTGATCAGCCCGGTGCTGCCGCTGGACAAGTGGCTGTTCGACGGCCCCAACGGCCAGGAAATGATCACCCTCGGCCCCTCGCCCTTCCAGGTGAACGTCGGCGATGCCATGACCGAGGCCATCGGCTCGGGCATGGGCATCAGCGCCCTGCCCGTCTACTCGGCCATCGACGGCCTGCGCGACGGCTCGCTGGTGCGCGTGCTGCCGCACTACAAACTGCAGATACTCAACGTCTATGCGCTGTACCCGTCGCGACAGTATCTGGACGCAAAGATCAAGACCTGGGTCGCGTACCTGCGAGAAAATCTCCCCGGTGTGCTCCAGGCCGATGGCGCCGGGCTCGCCGATGTGGGACCCTGACCACCCTTTTCGTCGTGTTTCGCGGGCAAGCTCACTGTGTAACTCCTTACCCCGGTGTTCAGTGAGCTTGCCCGCGAACCCATCTTCTTCCCCGCCGCACACCACCCCACGTTCGATAATCGCCCGGCGCGCACGCAGGCCTTGCGCCGCTCTGGCTCGGCAATGGTAGGGTTAAGCCCCCTCCGTTTCCCTGCCGTCCGAGAGCCATGAAAAAGAATGTGTTCGTCTTCAGCCGCCTTGCCGCGGAACACCTCGACCGCCTGCGCAGCCAGTTCAACGTCACCGTGCTCGACCCCAAGCAGGGCGATGTCGACGCGCAGTTGGCCGCCGCCCTGCCGACCACCCACGGCATGATCGGCGTCGGCCGCCCGCTGGGCGAGAAGCAACTGGCCCAGGCCGCCCAGCTGGAAGTCATTTCCAGCGTCTCGGTGGGCTACGACAACTACGACCTGAACTACCTGAACCAGCGCGGCATCCCGCTGACCAACACCCCGGACGTGCTGACCGAAACCACCGCCGACCTGGGCTTCGCCCTGATCATGGCCGCCGCCCGGCGCACCGCCGAGCTGGATGCCTGGACCAAGGCCGGGCAGTGGAAGCGCACCGTGGACGCCCAGCACTTCGGCGTTGACGTGCACGGCAAGAAGCTCGGCATCCTCGGCCTGGGCCGCATCGGCGCGGCCATCGCCCGTCGCGGCCACTTCGGCTTCAACATGGACATCCTCTACCACGGCAACAGCCGCAAGCCGGAGCTGGAACAGGCGTTCGGCGCGCGCTTCTGCGGTTTCGAGGAACTGCTGGGCGAGGCGGATTTCGTCTGTGTGGTGGTACCGCTGTCGGACAAGACCCGCAAGCTGATCGGCAAGCGTGAGCTGGAGCTGATGAAGCCCACCGGCATCCTGGTGAATATCGCCCGCGGCCAGGTGATCGACGAAGCCGCGCTGGTGGAAGCGCTGCAGGAGAAGCGTATCCTCGCCGCCGGCCTGGATGTCTACGAGAAGGAACCGCTGGCCGAGTCGCCGCTGTTCGCCTTGCCCAACGCCGTGACCCTGCCGCATATCGGCTCGGCCACCCACGAAACCCGCCAGGCCATGGCCGAGTGCGCGCTGGACAACTTCGAAGCCGCCCTGCGCGGTGAGCGGCCGAAGAACCTGGTCAATCCGCAGGCCTGGAAAGCCTGATGCGCTTTTCGTAGGGCGCATAACCTGGGACAGGTTATCCGCCGGCACCTCGGCGGCGGATAACGCTGGCGCGTTGTTCGCCCTACGAAGCTACGAGGAACATCACGCCCGCACCGGCTGCAACACCGGCCTGGGCTTGCGGAACACCAGCACGTTACCCACCATCACCAGCCCCAGCCCGGCCAGCGCCGGCAGGCTCCACTGGTAGCCCTCGGCGAAGGCCGAGACGTTCAGCGCCACCACCGGGAACAGCACGGTGCAGTAGGCCGCACGCTCCGGTCCCATGCGCCCGACCAGCGTCAGGTAGGCGGTGAAGCCGATCACCGAGCCGGGGATCGCCAGGTACAGCAGCGACCAGACGTACTGCGGGCTGCTGTCGAAAGTCAGTGGCACACCCTGCACCAGACAGATCACCAGCAGGATCAGCGAGCCATAGAGCATGCCCCAGGCGTTGGTCGACAGCGGCCGCAGCCCGGCTTTCTGCTGCAGGCTCGACAGCAGGTTACCCGCCGAGAAACACAGCGTGCCGAGCAGCGCCAACCCCAGGCCGTAGAAGGTCTCCCGCGAGGCCTGATGCCCGGACAGCTCCGGCCAGAACAGCAGCGCCAACCCTGCCAGACCGAATGCGCCGCCGCCCAGGACGTTGGGCGCAATCCGCTGGCCGAAGAAAACCCGGGCATTCAGCGCGTTCCACAGCGTCGCGGTGGAGAACACCACGGCGACCAGCCCGCTGGGAATCCACTGGCTGGCGGTGTAGAAGCACAGAAAATTCACGCAGAACAGGCACAATCCCTGGGCGAAGCAGATTGCCTGCCCACGCCGTCCCAACGGCTGCAACCGGCGCGAAACCAGCAGCAGGGCGAACAGCACCAGCGCCGCCAGGCTGAAGCGATAGGCGATGGACAAAGGAATGGCGACCACGCCGACCTGCAACTTGATGGCGATCCAGGTCGTGCCCCAGATGAGCACGGTGAGCAGGTAGAGCGAGAGGTTCATGGCGGTCTCCGAAAATCCTACGGAAACAGTCTCCCGCCCGCCCCCGGCGCCGGCTTGCAGATTCTTGCGCTTATTGCGACAACCGGGCTGGCAAGGCGCGCCCGCGCGGGTAGAGTGAAGGCAACAGAGGAACATCCATGTCAGCCATTTCGCAGCTCGAAGTCTTCCAGTCGATGAACGCCTCGCCCAACGCCCGCCTGGAGCGTTGCGCGGAGCTGGGCGACGGGCTGTCCGCGGCGATCTGGAGCAACAGCCACGACGCCCGCGACTACCACGCGCCGAGCCACCACACACTGTCCTGCTACCTGAACGACGGCACCGGCACCTTCCGTCGTGGTGCCCCCGGCACCACTGGGGCGCCCGACAAGCTCTGCGTGATGCCGGCCGGCGCCGAGTCGGCCTGGATCGTCAACGGCGACATCCGCCTGGCCCACCTCTATATCGGCCAGGAACAGTTCTCGCTCGGCTGCATCCGCCTGCTCGACCGCGAGCCGCGTGAACTGCAACTGCACGAACGCACCTTCCTCGACGACCCGCAGCAGGCCGCGCGCTTCCGCCAGCTGGTGAAGCTCGACTGGCACGAGCCGGGCGAACGCATTCGCACCAGTACGCTGGCCCATGACCTGATCGATCACCTGCTGCTGAACCAGGTCGGCATGCGCGAAGGCTTGAAACTCAAGGGCGGGCTGGCGCCGACCATGCGCCGGCGCGTGGCCGACTACATCGAGCAGCGCCTGGACCAGCCGCTGTCCCTCGGCGAGCTGGCGATGCAGACGGCGCTGTCGGAATACCACTTCGCGCGGATGTTCCGCGAAAGCTTCGGCATGCCACCGCACCAGTACGTCCTGGCCCGCCGCGTGGCCCTGGCGCAGCGCCTGCTGCGCGACACCCGCCAGCCGCTGAGCCAGGTTGCCCTGGCCTGCGGGTTCTCCAGCGCCAGCCACTTCGCCAACCGTTTCAGATCGGTGGTAGGCGGGACACCGGGGGAATACCGGCAGGCGTTCGAGGAGTAGGCATTCGGTCGTGTACCGGCCGGTACAGGGTTCGCGGGCATGGCCCGCTCCTACAGGTTGAGTCCTGCACTACTCATCAGCGAATACGCCGGCAAGTCCGGCGTCAGCCCAGCACCGCCAGCACGCCACCGATCACCGGCATAGCCGCCGCCGTCGGCAAAGCCCAGCGCGGACGCCAGGCCAGCAGCAGGACCAGCGCAGCACAGGCGATCATCAGCAGGCATGCCCAGTAGACGATGCCCAGTTCGATGCCCATACGGTGAATCGAATAGGCCAGCGCCAGCACGCCATCCACCAACGCCACGATCCGCAGCAGGCGCACGCGGGACGGCGATGGAGCACTGCCGAACAGATCGCGATGATGGCGGGACAGCGACAGGCAGGCCGCCGCCAGCGCCAGCAGGTTGAGACCGAACACCAGCAGCATCAGGCGTACTCCTCGTTACGGACGCGCCGTGCGCGAGTCGGCTCAACACGCTCCTGTCCCAGTCGCCAGCCGAGGAAAGCGCAGAGACCGCCGATCAGCAGCAGGCCGAGATCGATACCGACCATCATCCAGTCGCCGTTGGCGACATGCGTCGTGACCCGCCCTGGCTCGGGGCCGAACAGGCTCAGCACCGGCAGCAGCAACGCCAGCGCCGCCAGCGCGGCGAACTGCTCGCGAGCCATGGAGCGACTGCCACGGCGCAGCAACGCGTGGGCCAGCGCCAGCAGCCAGATGACCACGAAGGCGGTGGCTTCCCAGCGGGTGCGCTGGAGCAGGTCGGCCGGCAGCAGGCGCGATGCCGCCAGCAGGCCGAGGGAGGCGATCGGCAGACCGCCGCAAACCGCGCCGTTGAGCGTACGCACCAGCGCAACGCCACGGTGGCCGCGCCCCTCACGCTTGCTGACCCAGACCTGCAGGCCGCCGAACACCATTACGCAGCCCACCAGGCCGAGGACGAAATACATCACCCGCAGCAGCTCGTTGCCGAACTGCGCCATGTGCAGGCCGGTCAGCCAGGCGTAGGTCTTGTAGCCCGGCTTGTAGGGCTTCTGCACGTGCAGCAGCGCGCCGCTGCCGGAGTCGAAGGACACGGTACGCTGGTCGTTGACCATGCTCTTGTCGATCGCCTTGCGGATCTGCACCATCGCCGCCGCATCGCCCGGGTTCTCGATGTTGATCCAGCCGACCTGGCTGTCATCGCCCCAGGCCTCGCGGGCCTTGAGGATCATGTTGTCGATGGACTTGGTCGCCTTGGCCGGCTTGCCCAGCGCCTCGCGATCGAAGGCGCCCTGCACGTCATGGAAGAAGTGCTCCATGTCGTTCTTGTAGGCCACCTTGATGCCGGCGGTCATATAGAAGGTGATGAAGATCGCCAGGCCTGTGTAGGCCATCAGCAGATGGAACGGCAGGCCGAGCACGCCCAGCACGTTGTGCGCATCCAGCCACGCGCGCTGCCGGGCAGCTTTCGGGCGCAGGGTAAAGAAGTCCTTGAAGATGCGCCGGTGGACGATCACCCCGCTGACCAGTGCCACCAGCATGAATACACCGGCCACGCCGACCACGTAGAGGCCGAGGATTCCGCCGTGCAGTTCGTAATGCAGTTCGAGGAAGAAGTTGCCACCGACCGTCCTGGGCAGCACCTCGCCACTCTGGGCATCCACCAGGAAGGACTGGAACTCACTGAAGTCCGCCGGCTCCCAGCCCGCCGTCCAGTACGGCATGCGCTCAGTGGGCGGGTGCATCCAGTAGCCATGGGCCTTGGGCGCGCGCAGGGCGATCAGCTCGCGCACCTGGTCGGCGCCCACCTTGACCTGCTCCAGCTTGTGCAGCTGCGGGGTCATCCAGCGGGTGAGCTCCTTGTCGAACACTGCGACGGTGCCGGAGAACAGCACGACGAAGAGAATCCAGCTGACCAGCAGCCCGGCCCAGGTGTGCAGGCCGGACATCGATTGACGCAGGCTCATGGACGCACTCCGTAGCCACTCGGCAGGAAGGCCGCGACGCCAAGCACGACACTCACTGCCACCGGGAGCCAGACCGCACGCCACGGGCTCTTCGCGCCGAAGGCGTAGAGGATCGCCGCGACCCAGACGATGAAGCAGGCGAGGCTCGACAGCGAAACGCGGTCCGGCCTCGACATCGGCAGGTAGACGCTGAGGAAGGCAGTCGCGGTATAGGCCAGGGCATAGCCGCCGACCACGGCGCTGAGGATGCGGGCGACAACGGCGCCAGCCTGGGTTCCGGTCATACGGCAAGTCTCGACGGGATACGGGCAAGGCGGCCCGGGCTGTTCCCAGGCACGCGATTGAAAAGCGGAATTATATGATACTAATTCTCAATTAAAAGAACTCAGCAACGCCTTTTGTGAGTATCTGTGTCGGAAATTCGCTGAACGGCATAGGTTGCAGTCACATCCATGGCGCGTATAAGCCTGCTCATCACTATGTCGGCTTCGGCCATGACACGAGGCGGCGGTTGCTCGAGGAGGATTCGGGATGCGCCAGGGGTCAGTTCGACAGCGGCCACTACCGAGCCCTTGCCAAAGAGGTATTCATAGATCAGCAGGTAGTCCGTGCCTGGCAGGTCCTTGTGCTCCGCTACACGTCGCAGCACGTTGAGCACGCCGACTATCCAGTCCCGGCTGTCGCGGAACTCCAGCACGCCCAGGCTCCAGGTCTGGGTCCAGTCATCGTAATGATTCCAGGCCGGCGAGCGCAGGTGCCGGCTCCAGCCAGCCACCCAGCCCGCCGCCGTCGTTCCCTGCCCCAGTTCGCACAGTTCCCTCCAGGTCAAACCGCCGCGGTGCTGGGGATTGCGATCCAGCCATTCATCCAGGTCCTCGAAACGCGCAGCGGATCCTGTCTCCTGACGCAGGAAATCTTCCAGCCTGGCGCGGCTGATGGCGACATTCAGGTACAGCTGGCACGGTTCGGCCATAGAGCGTCCTCTTCTTCTGATCCAACGATTCACCTCGAATCACCTGTCGCGAGCCTGAGGTGCTGAATCGATAATCCTAGAGGTTTGGCCTGTTCGTGGTTCGCCGTACCTTTTCGACCGTGAGGTGGTATTTTTCAGATCCTGCTGTACAGCTGTTCAGCTTTCCGCAGGCTTTTCAGTCGGCCCAGGGCTTATTGCCCTGCCCCGCGGCCTTTTCTGCCGGCTTCCGGAGAGGGAAACGCTCTGGATTCGCGGGCAGAAAAGGAATGCCCGTCCAGTTCTGAGCTCGATTTCTGTCAGCGCCTGCGCGCTTGCCCCATGGCCCGCTCCAGCCCCTCGAAGACGCGGGGCGACAGGCACTGGGCGACGTTGAAGCGCAGGTGGCCGGCGGCACTCTGGCTCAGGCTGAAGACATTGCCGGGCGCCAGCACCAGATTGTCCGCCAGCGCCGCCCGCGAGACTTCGGCGGCATCCAGCCCATCCGGCAGACAGGCCCAGACGAACACCCCGCCACGCGGTTCCAGCCAGGGCTGGATATCCAGCGCGCGAAGGCGCAGCAGCGTCTCGCCCATGGCATCGGCCAGGCGCCCGCGCAGGCTGTCCAGGTGGCGGCGATAGCTGCCCTTGCGCAGCAGTTCGTAGAGCATCTCCGCGCTGAACGGGCTGTTGCCGAAGCTGGTCGCCAGCTTCAGGTCCACCAGGCGCTCGCACCATTCCGGCTGGGTGGCGATGTAGCCGCAGCGCACCGAAGCCGACAGTGTCTTGGAGAAGCTGCCGACCTGGATCACCCGCTCCAGCCCGTCGAAGGCCGACAGGCGCGGCGCACTCTCATGTTCGAAGTCGCCGAAGATGTCGTCCTCGACGATCAGCAGGTCATGGGCCTCGGCGAGCTTCAGCAGCCGATGGGCAACCAGTGGCGAAAGCACCGCGCCGGTAGGGTTATGGAAGGCCGAGTTGGTGATGTACAGACGCGGGCGGTGCTGCTCCAGCAGGGTCGCCATGGCAGCAACGTCAGCCCCGGTCGGCGTGTAGGGCACGCCCACCACCTGCACGCGATGCGCGCGCAGCAGGGCCTGGAAGTTGAAGTAGCCGGGGTCGTCCACCAGCACGCAGTCGCCCGGTTCCAGCAGGAAGCGACAAACCAGGTCGATAGCCTGGGTGCCGTTGTCGGTGAGCACTACCTGTTGCGGTCCGACCGGCACGCCGTAGTCCGCCAGCCGGCGCGCGAGCTGCTCGCGCAGGCCGGAATGCCCGTAGGGGCGGCCGTATTCCAGCAGGCTCGATTGCGGCGCGCGGGCAATCTGCCGCAGCGCCCGGCGCAATTCCTCCTCCGGCAGCCAGGACGGCGGCAGCCAGCCGCAGCCGGGCTTGAGCGAGGTATCCGCGGCCTCCAGCGACTGTCTCGAAATCCACAGCGGATCGATGCTGCGGTCCAGCGCCGGACCGACATCCGCCAGGGACAGCGGCGGCGCATGGCCGGCGACATAGAAGCCGGAACCCCGGCGCGCGGCGATCACACCGTCGGCGGCCAGCCGGTCATAGGCTTCCACGACGGTGGTCTTGGACACTTCCAGCTGTTCGGCCAACTGACGAATCGACGGTAGCCGCTCACCGGGCACCAGCGCCCGTGCGGCCAGGCGTTCACGCACGTGCTGCATCACCGAATCGACCCGCGTGCTCTTTGGTCTGCCCATGCCGCCCTCGCTTGCCCCCGGATAAGGTGTACCGAGATAATTTACGGACAGTTTGCGCAAATTGTACCCTTCTGTCACTGGCCGCCCGGCGGCTCCGCGCGCATCCTCCAGGCTCGCTCTCCTGCCGGAAGACCCACCATGAACAACACCCAGACTCTCGCCACGAACAGCCACCTCGGCGGCTGGCTCAGTGGCTTCCTCGGCGTCCTCATCTTCAGCGGATCACTGCCGGCGACGCGGGTAGCAGTGGCCGACTTCGACCCGACCTTTCTCACCCTCGCCCGCGCCAGCATCGCTGGCCTGCTGGCGGCGGCGATCCTCATCGTGCTGCGGCAGAAACTGCCGGCGCGCAAGGACCTGGTCCCCCTGCTGGTGGTCGCCGGCGGCGTGGTGGTGGGCTTTCCGCTGCTCACCGCGCTGGCGCTCAAGCACGTCAACTCGGCCCACGCCATCGTCTTCGTCGGCCTGCTGCCGCTGGCCACCGCGCTGTTCGGCGTGGTGCGCGCCGGTGAACAGCCGCGGCCGGCGTTCTGGATCTGTTCGCTGCTGGGCAGCGCCGTCGTCGCCGGCTTCGCCCTGTCGCAGAGCGGCGCGGGCAACTTCACCGGCGACCTGCTGATGCTCGCCGCCGTGGCGGTCTGCGGCCTGGGCTACGCCGAAGGCGGGCGCATCGCGCGCCACCTGGGCAGCTGGCAGGTGATCTGCTGGGTGCTGGTGCTGTCCCTGCCGCTGATGCTGCCGCTGGCCTGGTACACCCAGCCGGAAACCTTCACCGGCGCCAGCTGGCCGGCCTGGATCAGCCTCGGCTACGTCTCGCTGTTCAGCATGCTCATCGGCTTCTTCTTCTGGTATCACGGCCTGGCCACCGGCGGCATCGCCGCGGTCGGCCAGCTGCAGCTGCTGCAACCGTTCTTCGGCCTGGCGCTGGCCGGCCTGCTGCTGCACGAGCAGATCAGCCCGCTGATGGCCGGCGCGACCGTCGCGGTTGTGCTGTGCGTTGCGGGGGCAAAACGCTTCGCCCGCTGACCGCCGGTTTCCTTCCGCGTCCCGCCCGAGAAAAATCGCGGTATCATCGGGCGTTTGCGTACTCGGCTGGACTGCCGGAAGGACACTCGGATGAAGCCACCCGCCGAATCTCCACTGCCTGCCGTGGAGCGCGACGAACTCGCGCCCCGGCCACGGCTGACCCTGGGCAGCCACGTGCACAGCGGCTTCGACCTGCGCAGCGGACGCATGCAGAACATCTCCCGGCACCGCGCCGCGCTGGCGTTCCTGTATGGCGATATGCCGGTCTCGGGCAGCGTCACGCCGCGTTCCGGTCGCGAAATCCGGGTGTTCCGCGATGACCAGATCGTCCGCGTCAGCCGCGAGCTGGAACTGGAACACGCCTGGCGCCTGGACCTTCGCGAGCTGGGCTTCAAACCGGCGATGCGCCGCAGCGATGCGCTGGAAGACAGTGCCGGGGAAATGTTCGAACTGCCCGACGACAGCGCCTGGCAGGAGTTCATGCGCGAAGGCCTGCCGCACCTGCGCGAACAGGGCTGGGAAATCGATATCCGCCCCGAATTCGTCTTCGACCTCACGCCGGTGGAAAACTGGTACGCCGAGATCGAGGAAACCGACGACCGCCAGTGGTTCGACCTGGAGCTGGGCATCGAAGTGGAAGGTCGGCGCATCAGCCTGCTGCCGGCGCTGATCGAACTGATCCGGCGCATGCCGGCGCTGCTCGACCCGGTCGCCCTTGCCCGCCACTCCGACGATGAACAACTGGTGCTGCGCCTGGATGCCGGGCGCAACCCTGTGCACACCTGGCAGACCGCCTCCGACCGGCCGCTGCGCGTCTCGCTGCCGTTCGGCAAGCTCAAGCCGATGCTGGGCACATTGTCCGAGTTCTACATCGGTGAACAGCCACCGGTGCGCCGCCTGCGCATGGGCGCGCCGGACGCCGCGCGCCTGACCGAGCTGGAAGAACTGCCGCTGACCTGGCAGGGCGGCGAGCAACTGCGCGAAATCGCCCATCGCCTGCGCGACTACCGCGCCCAGCCGGCGCAGATTCCCGCCGGCCTCAACGCCGAGTTGCGCGGCTACCAGCACGAAGGCCTGAGCTGGATGCAGACCCTGCGCGAAGTCGACGCCAGCGGCATCCTCGCCGACGACATGGGGCTGGGCAAGACGCTGCAGTCCCTCGCCCACGTGCTGCTGGAAAAGCAGGCCGGGCGCCTGACCAGCCCGGCGCTGGTGATCATGCCCACCAGCCTCATTCCCAACTGGCTGGACGAGGCCGAGCGCTTCACGCCCGACCTGCGGGTGCTCGCCCTGCATGGCGCCGGGCGGCGCAAGGCATTTGCGAAGATCGCCGAGCACGACCTGATCCTCACCACCTACGCCCTGTTACCGCGCGATGCCGAGAAACTGGCGCAGCACGAGTATCACCTGCTGATCCTCGACGAGGCACAGAACATCAAGAACGCCACCACCAAGGCCGCCCAGGCCGCACGCCACCTGCGGGCGCGCCATCGGCTGTGCCTGACCGGCACGCCGCTGGAGAATCACCTGGGCGAGCTGTGGTCGCTGTTCCACTTCCTGCTGCCGGGCTGGCTGGGTGATGCGCGGCAGTTCGCCGTGGACTACCGCACCCCCATCGAGCGCCACGGCGACCAGGGCCGTCTGGCACACCTGGCCGCGCGCATCCGCCCGTTCCTGCTGCGTCGCACCAAGGAGCAGGTGGCCTCGGAACTGCCACCCAAGAGCGAGTTCATCCAGCACATCGAGCTCAGCGAGGCACAGCGCGATCTCTACGAGACCGTGCGCCTGGCGCTGGACCGCAAGGTGCGCGACGAGATCGCCCGCCGTGGCCTGGCGCGCAGCCGGATCATCATCCTCGAGGCGCTGCTCAAGCTGCGCCAGGTCTGCTGCGACATCCGCCTGGTGAACAAGGAAGCCCCGCCGCCCACCGGCAAATCCGCGCGCGCGGTGACCTCGGGCAAGCTGGTCTACCTGCTCGACATGCTCGAAGAACTGCTCGCCGAAGGCCGCCGGGTGCTGGTGTTCTCGCAGTTCACCTCGATGCTCGCACTGATCGGCGAGGCGCTGGCCGAGCGCAACCTGGAGTACGCCCTGCTCACCGGTGATACCCGCGACCGCCGCGCGCCGGTGAAGGATTTCCAGGAAGGCCGCGTGCCGCTGTTCCTGATCAGCCTGAAGGCAGGTGGCGTAGGCCTGAACCTCACCGCCGCCGACACCGTGATCCACTACGACCCCTGGTGGAACCCGGCCGCCGAGAACCAGGCCAGCGACCGCGCGTACCGCATCGGCCAGGACAAACCGGTATTCGTCTACAAGCTGATCGCCCGTGGCACGGTGGAAGAGAAGATCCAGCTGCTGCAGCGCGACAAGGCCGCACTGGCCGCCGGCATCCTCGACGGCTCGGGCAGCGACTGGCAGCTGGACGACGCGGACATCGACGCGCTGTTCGCGCCGCTGCCCAAGGCGGTCTGATCCTGCACGAGTGCTGTAGGAGCAGGCCATGCCCGCGATCGCGCGCATGGCGCGCTCCCATAACCCGCTTCGGTCGTAGATGCCGGCCAATCCCACGATTACCGTTCCGGGAAAGCTCCTACAGTGAAGAACCTCCTGACACCACGAAGGGGAAATCCACTACATCGCCAAGCACCGGCATGTAGGAATCTACACCTGCTCCGACGCAACGAGCCCGGACCCGGCAGAGGCAGACGCCCCGGGTGAACCAGAGCTCTTGCCGGCGCAAGCAAGTCGACCCAATGACCCCGCTCGTCCCCTTACGAGACGGGGTCATTGTCCTTGCGCCTCCAGCTCAGCGCATTCCCCAACCATGGCTGACCAGAACCGACTGTCCGGTGAGCGCCGCCGAGGGGAAACTGGCCAGGAACAGTACCGTCTGCGCCACGTCCTCCACGCTGGTGAACTCGCCATCCACCGTCCCGCCGAGCATCACCTGTTTCACCACCGCTTCCTCGCTGATGCCCAGCTCCTTCGCCTGTTCGGGAATCTGCTTCTCCACCAGCGGTGTGCGCACGAAACCGGGGCATACCACATGGGAGCGCACGCCGTGTGGCCCGCCTTCCTTGGCCAGGGTACGGGCCAAGCCGAGCAAGCCGTGCTTGGCAGTGACGTAGGCGGATTTGAGCGGCGAGGCTTCGTGGGAGTGCACCGAGCCCATGTAGATCACCACACCGCCGCGCCCGGCCGGATACAGGTGGCGCAGCGCTGCGCGGGTGGTGAGGAAGGCGCCGTCGAGGTGGATGGCGAGCATCTTCTTCCAGTCGGCGAAGGCGTAGTCCTGCAACGGATTGACGATCTGGATGCCAGCGTTGGAGACGAGGATGTCGAGCCCGCCGAAGGTGGCGACTACCCGCTCGATGCCGCGGTCCACAGCCTGCTCGTCGGTCACGTCCATGGCCACCGCCAGTGCCTTGCCACCGGCGGCTTCGATCTCGGCGACCACGCGCCGGGCGGCGTCCTGCTGCAGGTCGGCGATCGCCACTGCGGCACCGGCCTGCGCCAGGGTCAGGGCGATCTGTTTGCCGATGCCGCTCGCCGCGCCGGTGACAACCGCGACCTTGCCGTTCAATGCGTTCATCAGAGAGCTCCCGAGAAGTTGGAACTCTCACTCTAGACGGCCCTAATCGCGAAGCAGCTGAATGTCGCCGTCCTGGTTCTGGCGGTACAGGGTGTAAGGAAGCGTCAGGGTATCGGCCACTGCGGAAACGCCCATGTCGAGAAACGCCATCGGCACGTTCATGGGAGCGATGGCGTATAGCGGTCCTCCACGGGGATGGGAGTCTCCGCTCATCACGCAAAGGTTGTAGACCACTCCCCCGTATACGCGTGGAAGTGTGTCGCCACAGCCCGTTCCCTTGAGCTGCAGATCGTCCACGCGAGCAACGTTGTCGCTGGAAAGTGTTCGTGTCGATCCACAACCGGCAATACCGGCAAACGTCACAAGGATTACCAGCAGGCGAGTCAGCATCATTCAATTCCCTTGACGTTCGGATTCCGCTCAGTCACGACGCAGCTCGATGCTGCCATCGCGGTTCTGCCGATACAGGGTATAGGGCAAGGCCAGGGTATCGACGACGCCGGAGAAGGCCATGTCCAGCACCGGCAGGATCGGTGGGCCGAAGGTGTAGTTGGCTGGTGTGGCCGCCGGTGTGTAGCCATTCTGGGCCGGGGGCTCGCCGTACAACTGACAGGCATCCCAGACCACACCACCGTAGACCCGCGGGATGGCTCCGCAATAGGTCCCCTTCAATTGCAAGTCGCTGGCCTTCGCCACGTCGTCGCTGCGCAGGGTGTGGTAGGAGCCGCATCCGCTGAGCAACGCGGCGCCGAGCAGCAACCAGGAACGGAACATCGTCATATCGAAACTCCTTCTCGATAGCGAAACGACAGCTTACCAGCCCTTGAGCTGGTCCCAGCGCCAGTTGCGGTACTGGTAGATCAGTGTACCCAAGAGTCCATAGGCCGCCGCCATGGCGAAAAGGATGAGGATGCGGTCGGCCACGGCGGAAAGTGGCAGGTTCATCTGGTTCATTTCCACCACGGCGCGGATCGCCCAGGTGGACGGGATCGCGTCGGCCAGCAGCTGTACCCACTGCGGCATGGCCTGGGGCGGCCAGGTGAAGCCGGCCATGTAGAACAGCGGCAGGGTGATGAAGGTCATCGTCAGGTACACCGCCTCTTCCGAGGGCAGCAGTTCGGCGATGAACTCGCTCATGGCGATCACCGCCAGCAGGAAGGGCAGCACCAGGCCCATCAGCATGAAGAACGAGGCCGTCTGCCGGTATCCCATGATCCACGGCCAGATCACATAGAAGAGCATCGCCAGCACCGTCCAGATCAGCAATTGCGCGGCGTAGCGGCCAAAGCGCGTCGAGGTCGGCTGGCGCAGCGAGCGCGGGGTGCCGCCGCGCAGGTTGAGGTTCACCCGTGTGCAGGAGAGCAGCAGGCTGTGCTGCAGGATCAGCGTCACCAGCCCCGGCAGGACGATGGCGGCGAAGCTGGTGCCGGGGTTGAACAGATCGGTCAGCTGGCCGATGGCCGGCTGCAGCAGTACATTCGCCTGCACCTCGGAGAAGCCGCCGCGCATCAGCCGTTCGCGGTTATAGCGCAGCGACAGCTCGGTGTAGGTGGCGCTGATGTCCTGCTGGATCTGCCCGTTGGCCATGCGGTTGGTGGCGTCGCCGAAGATCGGCACGGTCACCGCCTCGCCGCGCAGCACGCGCTTCTCGAAGTCCAGCGGGATCACCACGATGGCGAACAGCTTGCGCCAGGCCAGGTCGTGCTGGGCCTCGGGCAATTGGTCGTAGCCGACCGTGGCGATCTTCGGCGCGGCATCCAGCTGACGCACCAGTTCGCGAGACACCGCGCTGTGGTCCATGTCGATCACGGCCACCGGCAGGTCGTCCATGGTGCGGTGGGCGTAGGGCAAGGTCGTCAGCGCCACGGACAGCACCATCAGCAGCCACAGCGGCTTGCCGAGCATGCCGCTCAGGGATTCGCGGAAGACCTTCCAGAAGTTCTCCATGACAGCTCCTTACGCCGGGCTCAGGTCGAGGCGCCGGCGCAGGCGCATCTTGGCGATCATGTAGGCGATCAGCGGGTAGAGCAGCAGCTTGCAGCAGGTGTAGAGCCCGGACTCGGCCGGCGCCCTGCGCAGGAACTGGTCGAACAGGCCGTGCAGGGTGTGGGTCAGCGGCTCAGCCTCGGAAATGACACGGGCGATCTGCGGCATCGCCAGTTCCGGCAGCAGCACGCCGGAATAGGTCTGCGCCACGCCGATCAGCAGGCCGATCAGGGAATACGCGCTGTAGCGGTTGGCGGTGAAGATGAACAGCATCAGCCCGACACTCTGCGCTGCCGCCACGTAGCAGACGGTGATCGCCAGCATCCACCAGGGGTTGCCGTTGATCCGCGCGCCATTGAGCTCCACCAGCAGGAACAGCTCGACCATCAGCAGCGTGCTGAACAGCAACGTGTAGGGCGCCAGCTTGCCCAGCAGCCGCGCGCCAAGGGCCTGGGCACGCAATATGTGCGGCGAGGACGCGCGCAGCTCCGGCGCTTCGCGCGCCAGCACATGCACGGTGGCGACGATCACGAACAGTTGCAGCAGGTGCACGATGGCGGCGAACTGCTGGAAGTAGATGTAGTTGCCGCTGGCATTGAACAGGCTTTCATAGGACACGCTGATGCTGGCCAGCGCCGGCACGGCGCGGTCCATGCCGGTGGCCAGGCGCGGGCGCAGCTCGGCGTTGACCGAACTCATCAGGCCGCTGAAATCCTGGGTCGAGTAGAAGCCGGCGGAATAGAACAGCGAGTTGTAGTACAGCTCGGCGACCGGCTGGCGGCCGGACAGCGCGTCCGCCTCGAAGTCGCGCGGGATGTAGAGCAACGCATAGTCATCGGCCATGCGCAGGCGGCGCAGGCCCTCCTGCAGGCCACCGCCGAGCACCTCGACCTTGGCGTGGGAGCCGGCGTCCAGCTCGCGGACGATGCGCCGCGACAGGCTGCTGTGGTCGGCATCGACCACGGCCACCGGCATGTCCAGCAGCGTCCCCGCCTGGTACACGCCGCTGATCACCACGAACAGCAGCAACGGCCAGAGCCAGCCGAGCCAGTGGATGGTCCAGCTGCGCAGGGCGACCCGCGTTTCGCTGCCGAAGGCCTGGGCGAAACGCAGCAGGTTGCGCCTTACTGCTTCCACTGCCACAGCGCGCTCATGCCGGGGCGCAGGCCTTGTACCGGCTGGTCCGGATACAGGCGTACCTCGAAGGTCTTCAGGTCGAAATCACCGGTGGCGCGGGTGGCGCGCTTGGTGGCGAAGTCACCGAGCGGCGCGATGTACGCGACCCGGGATTTCACTTCAGCGCCCTTGAGCGCCGGCACCCGGATGGAGACTTCGTCGCCCTTCTTCACATCGGCGAGGATGTCTTCGCGCAGGTTGAACACGAAGTAGCTGTCGGATAGCCGCACCAGCGTCAGCAACGGGCTGTAGGCATTGACCAGTTCGCCCTGCTCCGCCGGGATCGGCCCGACCTCGCCGTCCACCGGCGCGACCACGTTGAGATCATCGGTCTGCGCCTGCAGCTCGAGTATCTGCGCGTCGGCCCTGCGCACGGCGGCTTCCAGAGCACGGCGGCGCTCTTCGCGGTCGCCCTGGTTGCCCTGGTCGAGATTGGCCTGGGCCTCGGCGACGCGGTTGCGCGCCACGTCGCGCCCACGGCGGGACAGGTCCAGTTGAGCCTGGGAAACGAAACCGCGGCCGGCCAGTTCCTCGTTGCGCTGGTACTCCAGGTCGGCGTTGCGCAGCTCGGCCTGCGCCTGGGACAGACTGGCCTGCAGGGCCCGCAGGGTTTCCTCACGGGTGCCATGCAGGGATTCGTCGAGGTTCGCCTGCACCTGGTTGCGCGCGGCGCGCAAGGAGTCCAGCTGGGCCTGCAGCTCCGGGCTGCTGAGGGATATAAGCACCTGGCCCTGCTTCACGTCATCGCCGCGCCGCACATGCAGCACTTCGACCCGGCCCTTGGCCTTGGACGCGACGATGACGTTGGTGGCGTCCGCCTCGCCCTGCAGCAGCAGCGGCTGGGTGTGCAGGCGCAGGTAAAGGGTAACGGCGATGATCACCAGGATCAGCAGGGGTGCGAACAGCTTCCATCCCTTCATGGAGTGGTCTTCTCAGGCAGCGGATGCACCGATGGTAGTGCATCCGCCGGCCGAGCGGCGGCTCTGGATCAAAGCCGCCGGGCGATCAGCGCTCGTCGTCGCTGATCAGGTCGTGCTCGCCACCGCGCAGCTTGCCGCTGGGCGAAGGGAAGCGCGAGGAGGCATAACGCACCACCAGGATCGCCAGCGCCAGCAGCAACAGGGCCACCGAGACCAGGATGATGCCGTCGTCGGGCACGTGGTTGTGCTGGATGTCGGCGATCATCAGGCGGGTCAGCGCGGTCATCGCCACATAGATCAGGAAGCGCACCGGCATGTGGTTGGTCTTGAAGTAGATACCGACCATGGCGCCCAGCTCGAGGTAGATGAACAGCAGCAGGATGTCGTCGATGCTTGCGTGCCCCTTGCCGACCATCTCGCCGAAGGCCACCGCCGCCGACCAGAACACCGTGCCGCCGATGGCGAACAGCGCCAGGTAGTGGAAACCCTCCACCAGCAGGTTACCCAGGGATTCGGCACAGCCGTGCATCCGCTCGCTCAGGCGCTCGGCCCAGTTCTGTTTCATTCGTCGGTTCTCCGCAATACAAGGCTTTGTTGGCGTGAAGCCTGCAAGTGCTACGCCATTGATCTTGCGCAGTCATGGCACAGATGGGCTGCGCGAATATGACTGCGAACTTTTTCGGCCCGCCCCGAGTCCATTCAGGGGCATGCCACAAAACAGGCAGGAACGAGTGATGGAAAGTCCCTTTCAGACGCTGACCGACGCCTTCCAGGACCAGTACCGCGTCAATTTCAGCCTAGAACGGCCCGACGGCAGCATTGTCCTGACCCTCTCCACCGAGGCTGGAGTCGCCGCGCGCAGGCTGATCCGCAACACCCAGCTGCAGGACCCGGAACAGCTGCAGCGCTTCATCCAGAGCATCCGCTTCGGCATCGCCATCGAGCAAGGCGGCACGGCGCCGCAGCTGCTGGCTGCCATGACGCGCGGCGACAACGGCCTGCCGATCGCGTCCTGACGGCACCCTCTGCAAGAATTCCTTCCTACAGAGCCATCTAACTGACGATTCATTGCGCCAGTCACGCGGCGGCGTTGCGCGCGCCTACGGGGCGCGCGCACTGCTTTGGGCCGCCGCCAATACTGGCCTTCTACAAGCACATCCCTTTCCTGCGTCTACGCTGCTGGCAACGATTCGCACAGCCGCAGTAGCATCGCGAGATCATTTTACTGTATAAATAGACAGTGATTTCGAACCCCCCAATCAAAGAGAAGGCACAGAGGTGATGAATGGCCGTCGAAGTGGTGTACCGCAGCAGCCGCGATCCGGAGCGCCTGTTCATGGATAAGGCAGAGGCCGACCGGCACGACAAGATGCTGGAGCTGGCGGAAACGCTGGCCGACGTGCTGCAGAAGGCGGTGCCTTCGCTGAAGGAGGATCAGGTCGAGGAGATCGGTATCTTCATGGCCAGGAACCGCGACGCCTTCGCCCGCGCCTTCAAGAACCAGCCCGATGCGTTGAGCGATATCTTCAGCGAGCCTGCCGCCGAGGAATGACATCCCGCTCCTCGCAGCTTCAGTGCCCCGAATGCTCGCCGTAGAGAATCCGTTCGGCCAGCATATCGGCGATGCGCGCCGGTGAACGGTGATCGGCCTGGGCGTGGGCGTATACCTCGGTCAGGCGTTCGGCGATGCGTGACAGGTGCGCGGTAATGGTCGGCAGGGACTCGCCCTGGTGTTGCAGCGCGACGTAGATCAGCCCGCCGGAGTTGATTACATAGTCCGGCGCGTAAAGGATGCCCCTTCCCTCCAACTCGTCAGCGACCTCCGGGTGCGACAGCTGGTTATTGGCCGCCCCGGCCACGGCAGCACAGCGCAGGTGGCCGACCACATGCGATGTCAGCACACCGCCCAGCCCGCACGGAGCGAGGATGTCGCACGGCGTCGTGAGCAGTGCTTCGTTGGGCACCGGCCGGGCGCCCAGTTGCTCAACGGCAAGCTGTACCTTGCCGGCGTCGATATCGCTGACCAGCAATTCAGCCCCCGCGGCCGACAGGTGTTCGGCCAGCGCGTAGCCCACATTGCCCAGGCCCTGGATCGCGACGCGCAGGCTGTCCAGGTCATCGCTACCCAGTCGTGCCTGGGCACTGGCGCGGATGCCGGCGAATACGCCGAGGGCGGTGTGCGGTGAGGGATCGCCGCCACTGGTGGTGCTGGTGACGTGGCGGGTGAACTGGGCGATGCAGTCCATGTCGGCACTGGAAGTACCGCTGTCCACCGCCGTGATGTACGCGCCACCCAGGGAATCGATCGCGCGGCCGAAGGCCTCGAACAGCTCGCCACGGTTGTTGACGTGCGGGGCGCGCAGGATCACCGCCTTGCCGCCGCCCTGGCGCAGGCCGGCCAGCGCCGCCTTGTAGCTCATGCCCTGGGCCAGGCGTGCGGCATCGCGCAGTGCGGCATCGTCGCTGGGGTAGGGCAGATAGCGGCAACCACCCAGCGCAGGGCCGAGGCGGGAGTTGTGGATGGCGATGATGGCCTTGAGTCCCGTGGCCGGGTCCTGGAAGAGATGCAGCGACTCGAGCCGGGTGGCTTCCATCATGTCGAACATGGCGGCGCTCCCTTGCTGGGGGTGGACGGCGGTCCGAAGGCGGACCCTCTTCAGTATAGGCAGCGCCTGTCACAACACCTTCACGGGCGACGACTGCACCACTGGACGAGTGCCCGGCGCTCCGGTTACAACCGCAGGGTCAGCCGGAGAACGCCATGGACCCGCGTCAAGCCTGCCTTGCCTGTCTTGCCCAGGACCCGCCCGCCCTGTTCGAGGCGGCCCTGTGGATCGCCGCCGAGCACGAACCGCACCTGCCGCCAAACCAGGCGCTGCGTTGGTTCGACTCGCTCGCGCACCAGGTCGCGGTGGCCCTGCCGCAGGGCACCGGCGATGCCGAGCGCGCGCAGTTCCTGCTGCGCCGGCTGAGCGAGCTGGGCTTCGCCGAGGACGACGAGTACCCGCTGCACCCGCGTGCCGCCCTGCTCCCCCAGGTACTGCAGCGCCGCCATGGTCAGCCACTGTCGCTGGCGCTGATCGCGCTGGAGATGGCTCGGCGCAACGGCATCACGCTGGTCGGGGTGAACTTCCCCGGACGTTTCCTGCTGCGCGTGCCCGGTGCCGACCACCTGCTCGACCCCGCCACCGGCCGCCGTCTCTACACCCGCGACTGCCGTGATCTGCTGGCGCGCCAGATGGGCATCAACACCGAGCTATCCGCCGAGCACCTGCGCACAGCCAGCGCCGCCGACATGCTGCAGCGCCTGTCGCGCAATCTGCGCCAGCTGCACCTGGCCGCCGGGGAACCGCTGGGGGCACTCAAGGATGCCCAGCGCGTTTTGGAATTGGGGCCGCCCAGCGCCAGCGATCACCTCGCCCGCGCCGACCTCTACCACGTGCTGGATTGCCCGCAGGCGGAGCGCTACGACCTGGAGCGCGCCATGTTGCTCAGCGACGACGCCGCCGAGCAGATGCGCCTGGCCCAGCGTCTGGCCGAGATCAGCGTGCCGCCCAAGGCGCTGCACTGAGACTCACGGGTCAGACCTTCAGCAGGCCCAGCTCTTTTGCCCGCGCGACCGCCTGGGTGCGGCGCTCCACGCCGAGCTTGCCGTTGATCCGGCGTGCGTGGGTCTTCACCGTGTGCAGGGAAATGTACAGCCGCTCGCCGATTTCCAGGTTGGAACAGCCGCGGGCGATCAGCTCCAGCACCGAGAGTTCGCGCAGGCTCAGCAGGTTGTGCGGTGCCATCTCGCCAGCATGCGGGCGCAGGCCGAACAGGCCGGGCTGGCGGCGCTGGGTGTCGCGCAGCGTCGAGAGCAGCCCGAAGCGCTGGGCCAGGGATACCCCCTGATCCAGCGCGCTGCGCGCTTCGTCCAGGCTGCCGGCGATGAAGTGCGCTTCGGCCAGCGCCAGCCAGACGTCGCAGGCCAGGGTGTTGCGGCCCTGGCGCAGCAGGTCCGGCAGCATCGCCAGCAGGCGCTGCAGGGCGGCGTCAACGTCGCCGTCATAGAGTTCGGCCAGGGCCAGGTGATGTTCGACCCGCAGTATCTGGTCAGGCGCCGCCGCGGGCGGGCTGAGGCGGTCGGCGCGATAGCGCGAGGCCACGCGCTGCAGGACTTCCCGCGCCGGCCCCGCCCGGTTCTGGCGCAGGTTCAGCGCGCCGCTGGCGAGCAGCAGCGGGCCGCGATATATGGGCTCGGGGACATGTTGCAGTTGCATCAGCCGCTCGACTTCCAGCAGGCGGCTGAAAGCGCCATCGGTGTCGCCGTCCAGCGCATCGAGCCAGGCCATGCCGGTAAAACCGTAGATCGAGCTCGGATCGTGGCTGCGGCGAGTTTCGTTGAGGCCGGCGATGAACAGCTCGCGGGCCTCTTCGTCACGCCCCTGGCGCAGGCATAGCCAGCCACGACGCAGCGCGACGCGGCCGGCCATGGCATTGCAGGTGATGCGCATCTCGTCGAGGTATTCCTGCACCCGCGCCAGCAGCGCATCGGCGCGCTGCAGCTCGCCGCGCTGCTCCAGCCACTGGGCGCGGTCCAGCTCCAGCAGCGCTTCGAAGGTGGTGCTGCCTTGCAGGCGAGCGCGCCGCAGCGCTTCGCGGTTGATCAGCCGGGCCTCGGCCAGACGCCCTTCGGCCTGGGCCTGCTGGGTCAGAGCGGACAGGCAGATCAGCGTCTGCGACCAGGCTTCCTCCGGCAGGTGCTGCAAGGCCTCGCGCAGTTGCTCGCGGGAGCCGGGCAGGCCGCGCGCGTGGGTGAGCATGCCGTTCAGCCCTTGCCACTGGGCGACCAGCGCGCGCTGGCGGTGTTCGCCAGGCATCGGCAGGAAGCGGTCGAAGCCCGTCAGCAGCGCCTCCACGTCATCCAGGCGGCCGACGAACAACAGCGTCCAGGCGTTGAGGATGAGCAGGCGTGGCGTGCTGCACAGCAGTTCCTCGGGCAGCGACTCGCGCAGTTGCAGCACACGCTCGACGTTGCGCCCATGCAGCAGTTGCTCTTCGGTGAGGCGTTGCAGCAGGCTGGCGGAAACGTCCGGCTGCTCGGCGTACAGGGAATGCTCGAATGCCGAGTGGATTTCCCCGCCCTGGGTGAACCACTGGCAGGCGCGCCGGTGCAGGGTCGCCGCCGGCCAGCGCGACAGGCTCGCCAGCGCCGACGCCACCATGGGCGCCACCTGGAACCAGTGCTGGGTGTTGTCCACCGCCTCGATCAGCACGCCCCAGGCTTGCAGGCCGTCCAGGCCGAGACCGGGCTCATCGAACAGGTAATCACAGAGTTCGCGGTTGAAGCGGGCGATCTGCGCCAGGCCGCAAAGGGTTTCCGCCAGCTCGGCCGGCAGGCTCGCGAGGACTTCGCGCTGCAGGTAGTCCTGCAGCAGGCCGTTGCCGGTCTCGGCCACCTGGGTGGCGCAGGGCGCGATAGGTTCGGCCCCCAGGCTGAGCAGGCGCAGGCGCACACCGGCGAACCAGCCATGGGTGGCGTCCTGCAGGGCCTGGCGCTGGGCCTGTGGCCATTCCAGGCCGGCGGTCTGCAGGTAGGCATCAAGCTCGCACTGGGTCAGCGCCAGGGTGCTGGCGGCCAGCTCCAGCAGCTCGCCTTCGAGCAGCAGGCGGGTGAGGTTGCAGGCTGGGCGACGGCGGCTGGCCAGCCACCAGCCGATCTGCGGCGAGGCCACGGCGAGCAGGCGGTCGAAGCAGTCGTCGAGGGCGGAATCGGGGGCGCGCGGATAGTCGTCGAGCATCAGCCAGACCGGCTCGCTGGCGTTTTCCAGCCAGGCCGCCAGGGCCGCTTCGCCCGACCAGGGCACGCCCAGCGCCTCGCCCAGGCGTTCGCAGAACTGTTCGGGCTCGAGCGCTCGACCGCCCAGGCCCAGCCAGACCACGCGAGTGCCGGCTGGTGCCAGGCGCGCGCACTCGCTCATCAGCACCGTCTTGCCGCAACCAGGCGGCGCCACCAGCAAGCGCAGGCGGCACTCGGTGGCGCTCAGGCTGGCATGCAGCCGTTCGCGGGGCAGGTGCTGGCGGGGCAGGCGAGGCAGCGCCGCACCGTGCTGTGCAAGACTGTGCAGGGCGATTGTCGACATGGGCTTCTTCCGGCCATTTGCAGGCCAGACTATGCCGCCGGGCGAAGCGGGCAAAGGACCATCAGCCAGATTCATGGGACGGTATAGCGCAGGCCGCCCCCGGGCCGGAACAGAGGCCGCGCGCCTTGCCGACGACAAAAAAAGAAACCCGGCATCCACGTGGGATGCCGGGGCCAAGGAGCGGAGTGTTACTTCAGCGCACGCCAGTGTTGCGCAGTGCCGCCGGGGTGAAGTCGGCCATGCTGGCCTTGTTGCCGAACTGGTAGCCGCGCTTCTCTTCGTTGTTCAGGCCGAAGGTCACGTAGCGGCCGGCGAGGATGTCGTACAGCGACTCGGCGGCGTAGCCGGTGGCGAGTTCGGTGTAGAAGGTCATCTCGTGGCCTTCGCCGACGCGCCACAGTTGGCCGCGACCGTCATACAACTCGGACACCGCGATCTGCCAGCTGTCCTCGTCGAGGTAGAAGTGGCGCTGGCCGTAGATGTTGCGCTCGCCGGACTTCAGGGTGCCCACGACTTCCCACACACGGTGCAGTTCGTAACGGGTCAGGTCCTGGTTGATGTGGCCCGGCTTGACGATGTCGTCGTACTTGAGCTCCGGCGAGTTCAGGTGGTAGCTGTTGTACGGGATGTACATCTCGCGCTTGCCCACCAGTTTCCAGTCGTAACGGTCCGGGGCGCCGGAGAACATGTCGTAGTTGTCCGAGGTGCGCAGGCCGTCCGAGGCGGTGCCCGGGCCGTCGTACGCTACCTGCGGGGCGCGGCGCACGCGGCGCTGGCCGGCGTTGTAGATCCACGCCAGGCGCGGTTCCTTCACCTGGTCCAGGGTCTCGTGCACCAGCAGGACGTTACCGGCCAGACGCGCCGGAGCCGTTACCTGCTGCTTGAAGTAGGTCAGGATATTGCCGGTCTTGCTGACATCCTGGTCCCCCATGTTCTGCGGCACCGCGATCGATTCCTCGAAGCGGATCGGCGTGTAGCTGCCGTTGGTCTGCGGCACGACCTGCACCACCGAGCGGGAGATGTTGCCGCCGTGGTAACGGGTCAGGTGGTTCCACAGCGCCTGCACACCGTTCTGGGGCAGCGGGAAGGCGTAGTAGCGGCTCTTCTCGAAGTTCTCCAGGCCGTTGCCGTCGTTGATCGGCTGGACGAACTCGGCGCTGCGCTTGATGGCGGCGTAGATGTCGTCGGGCAGCGCGAAGGTGCGGTGGGTCTTGTACACCGGAATCTTGTAGGTATCCGGGTAGCGCTTGAACATCGCCAATTGGCCGGCGGAGAGCTTGTCCTTGTACTGGTCGACGTTCTGCGCGGTGATGGTGAACAGCGGCTTCTCGTCGGCGAACGGGTTGGAGAGGAAGCCCTTGGCGTCCAGCTTGCCGGCGGTGCGGGAGATGCCGCCGGTCCAGGCCGGGATGCTGCCGTCGGCGTTGCCTTCCTTCTGCGAGCCCATGGGCGTCAGGCTGGTGCCCAGCTTGGCCACTTCGTCGGCGGACACCGCCGCCATTACGCCGCAGGACAGCAGGCTCAGGGCCAGCGCGCCGCATTGGAGGATTCTTGTCGTTCTCATGTCGATTCCTTGAGCAGGCAGGTCAGAAGTTCACGCCGAAGCTGAGCGAAACGAAGTCACGGTCGACGATGGTGTTGTAATCGCCGCCGAAGAAGTTCGTGTAGTTCAGGCTCGCGGTGTAGGTGTTCTGGTAGTCCGCATCCAGACCAACGCTGGCGGCCTTGCTGCCCTCGTTGAAGACCGGGCCGTAGCCGTGCACGTCGTGGGACCAGGCGAGGTTCGGCTTGAGGTTCACCCCGGCGAAGACGTTGTTGTAGTCCCAGATGGCCCGGGCGCGGTACCCCCAGGAAGACGAGGTGTAGAAGCCGCCGCTGCCGTACTCGTTACGCGCGGTGGCATTCTCCGGGACGCCGTAGACCGAGTCGCGACCGTAGCGCTCGCCGACTTCGTTGGTCATGCCGCCGACATAGGTCATGCCGACTTCGCCCACCAGGGTGACGCGGTCCGCGCCCATGGTCTGGTCGAAGAAGTGGGTAAAGGTGGTCTGCGCCTGGGTCACTTCCTTGCGGATGTAGCCGTGGCTGATCCGGTTGGCCTGGGCCAGTGCGCCGGCCGCGCCACCGCTGGTGAATCCGCCGACCACGGTGGTGGCGAGCAGCGGCGTCATGTCGGTGGTATTGAGCTGCAGCGGCATGTTCGGCCGGTAGCTGAGCTCGCCGTTCCACGCGGTGCCGGTGGGCAGGGTGGTGGAGAAGCTCAGGCCGTACAGGCGAATGTCTTCCGGGTACTCCAGGAAGTAGTTGCCACGCCCCAGCAGCAGCGGCTGGGCCAGCGCAGCGCCACCGGGCACGGAGAGCGCTCGCAGGACGTTGCCGATGTCGGCGGTGCCGGCGTTCTTCATGCTCACGATCGGCGTACGGCTGTGGTAGTTCATGGCATAGGCGCCGTACTCCACGTCGTCACCCAGCCAGCGCAGGGCCAGGCCCCACTGACCGGAGTCACGTGCGTCACGATCGGCGCCGCGCGGCACCATCAGGCCCTCGGGGGTCACGGTGACACCCAGGGAGTTGAGCAGGGCCTTGGTCGCCGGCGCGTTCAGCGAGTTGACGGTGGCCGGGTCGAGGATGTTGTAGTTGGTGTTGCAGCCGTCGGCGGCGACGTCGGTGGTGGAGAAGAAGGTGCCGCAGTTGTCGAGCACCGTCTGGTCCCACTCCAGCTGGTAGAAGCCTTCCACGGACAGCGCGTCGGTCACGCTCTGCGACATGTACAGCATGTTCACCGGGATCAGGCCTTCCTTGATTTCCGAACCGGGACGGCGGAAGGCGGAGACGTCGATCGGGTTGATGCTGTTGATGCTGTTGCCGATGAAGGTGCTTTCACCCCAGCTCACCACCTGCTTGCCCAGGCGCACGGTGCCCGGCATGTCGGCGATGGCGTAGTTGTAGTAGCCGAAGGCGTCGAGCAGCTGCGCCCCGGAAGACTTGGCGCCTTCCTTGCGGCCGTCGTCGGAAAGATCCTTGAAGGCTACGCCTTCGTCCTTCAGGCGGAAGTCATACCAGTACTTGCCACGGGTGAAGACGCCGAAGTCCCCGTACTTCAGCTCCAGGTCGTGGATACCCTTGAATATCTTCGAGAAGGTGTGGCCCTTGCGGAAGTTCTGCCGGCCGTCGTCGTTGGTCTGGGTCATGCCGTGGCCGCCGTTGGCGGCACCGATCAGATCCTGCTTCGGACTCTGGGTACTCCAGCTGGCCCCCACGGACAGGCTGGAATCGAACTGTCCTTCGATCTCCCCGATGTTGAAGTTGATTGCCTGAGCCTGGGTGGCGCATCCCAGGGCGACAGCAGTGGCGAGAAGTTGCGGTTGGAAGAATCCGCGCCTTGTTTTTGTTGTCATGCGGCTCTCCTGACGGTGTCTAGGTGGCCTTACCCTACTGAGCGACCTGACAGGGAGTAAGCGCTCCAAGGTGGTATTTGGCGTGTCGCCCGAAAGAGTGAATCCCCCCTCTGGGACGGGCTCCGGCGGGCGATATTGGCGCAGGCGATGACGGATCATCGAGACGATGGATAGTGCCTTGCACCCGACAGGTGCTTTGCCACTACCCGAGAAGCGCTGTCTGGGGCATCCTTAGCTTCCTATGCAAGCCATCGACCAACGCCCGACCGACAGTCACCTGACCGAGCAGACCCGCGAGGTGGTGCTGCGCTACCACCAGTGCTGGAAGCATCGCGACCTCGAAGCGGTGCTCGCGCTGTATCACCCGCAGGTGCAGTACAACGACTTCTTCCAGAACCGCACGCTGGGCTACACCGACCTGCGCGACTACGTGCAGGGCACCATGCCCAGCCGCCCGGAAGAGTTCCTCGACCACATCGACCGCATCCGCGTGGACGGCGACACCGCCTTCATCCAGTACCGCATCGCAGTCACCCTGAGCGGCCGCCTGGCGACCTTCCATTCCAGCGAGGCGATCACCGTGCGCGAAGGCCTGATCTGGCGCATCAACGAATACGCCTCGGTGGTGCGCGAAGGCGGCGAAAGCCGTCCGCAGGCCATCGACCCGCGTCCGGCCACCAGCCGCCTGGGCCTCTCGCCGCGCCAGCTCAGCCAGTTGGCCAGCGACCTGGAAGACTATTTCAGCAAGAGCCAGCCCTACCTTGCGCCGGACCTGGACCTGACCCAGGTGGCCACCGCCACCGGCTACACGCGCAACCAGATTTCCTACCTGCTCAACCAGGTGATGGGGCTGAGCTTCTACCAGTACGTCAACCAGACGCGCCTGACCCACCTGCTCAGCCAGCTGCGCCCGCCGCTGCCTTCGCGCATCGACGAACTGGCCTTCTCCGCCGGCTTCAACTCGCTGTCGGCCTTCTATCGCTGCTTCCGCCAGCAGACCGGCCAGTCCCCCCGCGAGTACCTCAAGCGCCTGCGCGAGGAACAGCAGGAGGCCTGATGCGCCCCTGCCGGCGGGTACGCGAGCAATCCTCGCGTACCCGCGCGCACGACAGAACCCCGCGCCAAATCTAGGCTTGCCGACATTCCCCCTTCTTCCTTTCGGAGTCGTCTATGTCGGCATGGCGTCATATCAGTCTGTGGATGAACCAGCTGGACGATGATCTCGTCCCGCGGCCGTCCCTGCAGGGCACCCTGGACGTCGATGTGGCCATCGCCGGCGCCGGTTATACCGGCCTGTGGACCGCCTACTACCTGAAGCTGCGCGCACCGCAGCTGAAGATCGCCATTGTCGAGGCCGAGACCTCCGGCTTCGGCGCTTCGGGCCGCAACGGCGGCTGGCTGATGGGCAACATACTCGGCGAGGATCGCCTGCTCGCCGGCCTGTCGCCCGAGCAGCGCCGCGCGTCCTACGACCTGCTGCACGACATCCCCGATGAAGTGGCCCGCGTGCTCGACCGCGAAGGCATCGACTGCGACTACCGCAAGGCCGGCGTGCTCTACACCGCCGCGCGCTACCCGGAGCAGGAAACCCGCCTGCGCGAATACCTCGCCCACCTGCACGCCGAAGGCCTGACCGAGGACGACTACCGCTGGCTGAGCAAGAGCGAGCTGGACGAGCAGCTGCGCATTCCCAGCTCGCTGGGCGCCATCCACACCCCGCACTGCGCCACCATCGACCCGGCCAAGCTGGTCCGTGGCCTGGCCCGCGCGGTGGAACGCCAGGGTACGCAGATTTTCGAGAAGAGCCGCGTCACCCACTGGGCGCCCGGCCTGCTGCGCACCGACCGGGGAGAGCTGAAGGCTCACTGGGTGGTGCCGGCCATCGAAGGCTACGCCGCCGACCTGCCGCCGCTGGGCAATTACCAACTGCCGGTACAGAGCCTGCTGGTGGCCACCGAGCCGCTACCCGAATCGGTATGGGCCGAAATCGGCCTCGACAAGGGCCAGGCCTTCAGCGAATTCAGCCGCCAGGTCACCTACGGCCAGCGCACCCCGGACAACCGACTGGCCTTCGGCGCTCGCGGCGGCTACCGCTTCGGCGGCAAGCTGCGCAACGACTTCAGCCTGACCGAGGATGAAGTCGGCCTGCGCCGCTACCTGTTCAGCGAACTGTTCCCGCAACTCAAGGACGTGCGCATCACCCACACCTGGGGCGGCAACCTGGGCATGTCGCGGCGCTTCCACCCGCACATGCTGATCGACCGCCGCAACGGCATCGCCCTCGCCGGCGGCTACGGTGGCGAAGGCGTCGGCGCCACCAACCTGGGCGGCCGCACCCTCGCCGACCTGATCCTCGGCCAGGACAGCGCCCTCACCCGCCAGCCCTGGGTCATCAATGATCGCAGCGTGCAGGACGGCCTGCGCGGCTGGGAACCCGAACCCTGCCGCTGGCTGGGCTACAACGCCATCATCCGCAGCTTCGTGCACGAGGACGATGTGCTGGCCAACCCCCACAGCGCGCCCTGGCGCCGCCGGCTGGCCGAGAAAGTCGCCGCCAGCATGGAAAACCTGATGACCTGGAAGGTCGGCTGACACGCTGGCCTGCTTGCGAACAGTCAGCCCCGAATAGAAAGCCCACTGGAGCCCCCCGTATGAAACTGACCCACCTGAAGAACACCCTGCACGCCGAACTCGGTGAAGCCAACCCGGTTGCCGTGCCCCTGGGCGAGCCGATTTCGGAAACCCGCGTGGAATCCATCGAGCGCACCGACCGCGTGGAAACCGGCATCTGGGAATGCACCCCCGGCCGCTGGCGCCGCCAGATCGTCGAGCAGGAGTTCTGCCACTTCATCGCCGGTCGCGGCACCTTCACTCCGGACGGCGGCGAGCCGATCGCCTTCCAGGCAGGCGACGCCTTCCTGCTGCCACAGAACAGCCTGGGCATCTGGGACATCCAGGAAACCACGCGCAAGACCTATGTGATCATCGAGCGCGACTGATCAAAGCAAAGCGGAGGCGCAAGGCCTCCGCTTTTCTCTTTCTAGAAGCGGCCGTGCCGCCCTTCCCCGCCAGCGAAACGCTTCGCCCCGTCCACCGTCTCGCCGCTTTCGATCACCGCCATCCCGCCCTGGAATTCATTGGCCAGCGCCACGTCGAACGACAGCTCCCATTGCGCGAACACGCTCGCCCGGTCGGCCAGCATGCACAACTGCGGAAACTCGGCGATCTCCCGCGCCAGCTCCTCGGCTGACTCCAGCGCCTGCCCGCTGGGCACCACGCGATTGGCCAGGCCCATGGCCAATGCCTCCTGCGCGCCCACCGGGCGACCGGTGAGGATCAGGTCCAGCGCCCGTCCCTGACCGACGATGCGCGGCAAGCGCACGGTGCCGCCGTCAATCAGCGGCACGCCGAAGCGACGGCAGAACACCCCACACACCGCGTCCTCGGCCATCACTCGCAAATCCGCCAGCAGCGCCAATTCCAGCCCGCCGGCCACGGCGTAGCCCTCGATGGCGGCGATCAGTGGTTTGGACAGCTGCATACGGCTCGGCCCCATGGGCCCATCGCCTTCCATTTCCAGGCGGTTGCGCCGCTCGCCATCCTCGGCCACCGCCGCCAGATCGGCGCCCGCGCAGAAGGTCCCGCCGGCGCCGGTGAGCACGGCGACACGGGCTTCCTCGTCCTGCTCGAAGTCGCGCAGGGCATCGGCCAGCGCCTGGGCGGTCGGCAGGTCCACGGCGTTGCGCACCGCAGGGCGGGCGATGACCAGGGTGGTCACCGGTCCGTTCTTCTGGATTATCACGCTCATGGCGAACTCCTCGGGCCTGGAAGCGGAAAAGCAAAAGGGCCGGCATTGAGCCGGCCCTTTCACCTTACTGCGTTCGCCGCCGTGGAACAGCCCCGCTGGCCGTTCCACCGGTCAGGCTGGCCGGATCAACCGGCGTATTTCTGCAGGTTGGCCATCATCTCGCGCAGCGCTTCGACGTTGTCCTTGGGATGTGCAGCGTTCTCGAAGTCGCAGATCTGCGCGAAGTTGGCCGCCACGTCCTCGACGCTGAAGCCTTCGCGCGGGTCAAAGCCCACGCCCAGGCTGCGCTCCCAGCGCACCTTGCCGATCCAGCCGCCGCCGACTTCGAACAGGCCGGAGGTTTCCTGGCAGGCTTCGCTGCCCAGGTACACCACCAGCGGGCTGACCAGTTCGGGCTTGAGCGCCTCGAACACCTGCGGCGGAATCAGGCCTTCGGTCATGCGGGTGCCGCCGGTGGGGGCGATGGCGTTGACGAAGATGTTGTTCTTGCGGCCTTCGATGGCGAGGTTGCGGGTCAGGCCGTAGAGACCCAGCTTGGCCATGCCGTAGTTGCTCTGGCCGAAGTTGCCGTAGATGCCGGAGGTGGACGAGGTGAAGATCACCCGGCCGTAGCCCTGCTCGCGCATGAACGGCCACGCGGCGCGGGTCACCTTGTAGGCGCCTTCGACGTGGACCTTGTAGACCAGGTCCCAGTCGGCGTCTTCCATCTTGTGGAAGGTCTTGTCGCGCAGGATGCCGGCGTTGTTCACCACCACGTCGATGCGGCCGAACTCCTCGACAGCCTGGCGGACGATCTTCTCGCCATCGGTCACCGAGTCATGGTTGGCGATGGCAGTGCCGCCGGCTTCGCGGATTTCCGCGACCACGCGGTCGGCAGCCGAGGCATTGGCGCCTTCGCCATGGGTGCTGCCGCCCAGGTCGTTCACCACCACCTTGGCGCCGTGCTTGGCAAACAGCAGGGCGTGGGCGCGGCCGATACCGCCACCGGCTCCGGTAACGATCACGACTTTTCCGTCGAAACGCAGGGCATCACTCATGATTGGGGCTCCAGGCAGGATGGTTTTTTCTGGAGTGTCCGGTAGTCACGATCCGGTCACAACCAAGACGACCCAGGCTGAATGGTGCCCGATAAGGCCGAGGGATGATCCGTCAGCGCATCGGCAGGTTCAGCTCCGAGCGCGGGCCGAGCTTGAACAGCCACCAGTCGTACTCGCTCCAGAACAGCAGCAGGCCGAAGGCCGGCAGCAGCGCCAGCGCGCCGAAGGCGGCGGGCACCCAGTCCCGGGTGAGCCAGGCGTAGTAGCCACCGGCCGCGCAGATTCCGACCAGCACCAGCAGCACCGGAATGGCGACGAAGACGAAGTCACGGCGCAGGTGCAGCAGCGCCCGGTACAGCAACGAACCCTGCGGCTGGCGGACGGGAATGACGGATCTGAGTGGCATGGCAGCGACCTCCGGCTGGACAAAGCCGGGGAAGCTACCGCTGCCACGCAGGGCCGATCTATCAGTCAGTTCCGAATCTACAGGTGGATCGGTCCGTAGCTACGGCGCCCTTTCCTGTCGGAACGACAGATAGTGCTGTAGCACCAGTTCCGGCGCCTCGACCTGCGGGTAGTGGCCGATGCCGGGCAGTTCGACGGTGTCCGGCCGCGGGATCAACTCCCGGTAGCGAACCACCATGTGCGCGCCGGAGATCGGGTCCTCCGGACCGTCGATCAGGCGCAGCGGCACCGACGTGCGCTGCATCGCGCCGACCCAGCGTTCGCGATGCTGGCGACGGTCGAGGATGTAGTGGATCAGCCGGTGCATGACCCGCGGCCCGTCGTTGTGGCGTATCAGCTCCCAGAACGCATCCAGCTCTGCTTCGGACGGCTGGGTCTGCGGACCGAACACCTTGGCGAAGTTCTGCGCCAGGCGCTTGCGGTCGAACAGCCGGCCGAACAGGGCGCCGAAAGGGCCGAGCAGCAGCTTCTGCGAGAGCACCGCGCGGTGGGTCTCCGGGAACAGCCCGCCGTTGAGGAAGGCCAGCGAGGCCAGGGCGAACCCGCCGTCCTCGTGCCGCGCGAGCAGCTCCTGGCCGACGCTGTTGCCGTAGTCGTGCACCAGCAGGTGCACCGGCTCGCGCACGCCCAGGTGCTCCAGCAGCGCCTGTTGCAAGTCGGCCTGTTCGAGGATGCGGTAGTCGTGGCCCCGGGGTTTGGCGGAATCGCCGAAGCCGAGCATGTCGCAGGCGATCAGCCGGTAGCGCTCGGCCAGCGGTTGCCAGAGGTAGTGCCAGTCCCAGGAAGCGGTGGGGAAACCGTGGACCAGCAGCAGCGGAGCGCCGCTGCCGGCGCTCCAGTAACGTATCTGCTGCCCACGGAAGGTGAAGTCACTGCCCTGCGCGCGCCAGTCGCGCAGGGCGATGCCGGCCAGCGCCATCAGTCGCGGTAGCCGGGGTTCTGCAGGTCCAGCTTGCGCAGCAGTGCCGGCCACGCCAGCGCGCCACCCATGCCCTGTTTGCTCTTGGTCACGGCGGCGGCCATGGCGCGGGCGCCATCGAGGATCGGCTGCGGGATCATGATCAGCTCGGCGCCGCCACCCTGGGCCAGCACCTGGATTTCGCAGGCGCGCTGCAGGGTGAACATCATCAGGAAGGTATCGGCGATGGTGCCCGAGCAGGTCAGCAGGCCGTGGTTGGGCAGGATCATGAAGTTGGCTGCGCCCAGGTCCGCCTGCAGGCGCGCCTTCTCGTCATGGTTCAGCGCCACGCCCTCATAGCCGTGATAGGCCAGGCTGGAGAGGACGAACAGCGACTGCTGGGAAATCGGCAGCAGGCCCTGCTTCTGTGCGGAGACGGCGATGCCGGCGGCGGTGTGGGTGTGCAGCACGCACTCGACATCGTGGCGCACGTCGTGGATCGCGCTGTGGATGGTGTAGCCCGCCGGGTTGATGTCGTAGGGGCTGTCCATCAGCTTCTTGCCCGAGGCATCCACTTTCACCAGGCTCGACGCGGTGATCTCGTGGAACATCATGCCGTAGGGGTTGATCAGGAAGTCCTCGGTGCCGGGAACCTTGGCCGAGATGTGGGTGAAGATCAGGTCGTCCCAACCCTGCAGGGCGATCAGCCGGTAACAGGCGGCGAGGTCGACGCGGGTCTGCCATTCGGCGGCGGAGACCTGGTCCTTGACGTTCACGGTGGGCAGCGGATGAGCGGCGTGCATGGTCGGTAGCCTCTTCGTTGTTGTTCGATGGCGCAGTCTAGTCAGCGCGGCAACCTGGCGACTGTCACGGAACTGACAGTTTCATCTGGCAGCGTCTGGCGAATGTTCCCCTATAAGCGCAGGCCGATAGCCCGGCTTGCGCCAGCGGTTTCCCCACCTATAGTGGCGGTAGTCGCTGCCAGCGGCGCCCGATCCACCCGGCGTCCGGCAACTCCCTCCAAAAGCGCCATCCAGACAGTGCGGCAGCCAGCTCGCAGGTCAGGGCTGGCGGAAGCGTGCCCGATTTCCATCCCTGCCCCGGCGTCCTTTGCGGCGTCTCCGAGTCATCTGGAAACATTTCGCAATATCTTTCGCAACATTCCTCAGTAGTACCCGGGAGTCGGGAGGAGACTCCAGTTCGGCCAACGAGGCAGCCGACGTGAAACGAACCGCCATCATGCAGCCCTACTTCTTCCCGTACCTGGGCTACTTCAGCCTGATCAAGCACACCGACCTGTTCGTCCTGTTCGATACCGTGCAGTACATCCACCACGGCTGGATCGAGCGCAACCGCATCCTCAATCACCAGGCCGGCTGGTCGTACATCCGCGTGCCGCGGATCAAGCACCACCGCCAGACGCTGATCAAGGACGTGCGCCTGGACAACCGCCAGGACTGGCGGCGCAGCCTGTTCTCCCAGCTGGACGTGTACCGCAAGGTCGCGCCCTATTACCGCGACGTGCGGGAAATGATCGCCGCATCCCTGGACCATCCGTTCGAGGACATCGTCTCGCTGAACAAGACCACCCTGGAGGCCACCTGCGCCTACCTCGGCTTCCCCCGGAAGATGCCGGTGCTGTCGCACATGGAGCTGCCGATGGAGCAACCGACAGCGCCGGACGAGTGGGCGCTGAACATCTGCAAGGCGCTGGGCGGCGTGGAGGAGTACTGGAACCCGCCGGGCGGGCAGAGCTTCTTCGACCGTGGCAAGTACGAGGCCGCCGGGCTGACCCTGCGCTTCCAGGAGCCGAAGCTCACGCCCTATGAACAGAAGCGCCCGACCTTCGAGGCGGGCTTGTCGATCATCGACGTGATGATGTTCAACTCCCCCACCGAAACCTCACAGATGCTCGATGCCTACGAACTGAGCTGAATGCCCTTTACAGGCACCAGACCAGAACCGGCGCCAGCAGCAGGTTGAACAGCCCGGTCAGGACCATCAGCAGGCCGGCCGCCGAACCCTCTTCACCGCCGAACTCGTAGGCCCGGCTGGTGCCCGCGCCATGGGCGCCGACGCCCAGCAGCGCGCCACGGGCCAGGGCAGAGCGCAGGTGCAGCATCTTCATCAGCACGCCACCGATCAGCGCGCCGAACACCCCGGTGATCATGACGAAGGCCGCAGTCAGCGCCGGTACACCGCCCAGGTCGTGGGACATTTCCATGGCGAAGGGCGTGGTGATCGAGCGCGGGATCAGCGACAGGGTCACCTGGCCGTCCAGCGCCAGCGCGTGGGCGAGCGCCCAGGAGCTGCCGATGGCCATGGTCGAGCCAGCCAGCATGCCGGTCAGCAACGCCGGCCAGTGGCGGGCGAGCAAGGCACGCTGCTGCCAGATCGGGATGGCGAAGGCCACGGTGGCCGGGCCGAGCAGCGCCACCAGCCAGCTGGTGTCACGGGCGTAGTCGACGTAACGGGCCTGCAGCGGAATCGCCAGGGCGAACAGCAGCACCGGCACGAAGACGATGGGCGACAGCCAGTACTGCTGGAAACGGCGGTAGAGGGTACGGCTGAGCAGGTAACCGCCCAGGGTCACGGCCAACCAGAACAGGGCTTGCTTATCGAGGCTCATGGCGCGAACTCCTGTTGCACATCCATTCCACCGCCAGGGCGGTGGAGAGCATCACCATCACAGTGCTGGCAGTGATCACCAGCAGAATCTTCCAGCCTTCACTGCGCAGCAGCGGGCCATAGTCGAGCAGGCTCATCAGCGCGGGGATGAAGAACAGCAGCATCTCCGCCAGCAGCAGGCCGGCGCCGCCCTGCAGCAGGGCCGGGCGGATGGCCCCACAGGCGAACAGCACCAGCAGCAGTGCCAGGCCGATCACCCCGCCCGGCAGTGGCAGGCCGGTGAGCGTGGCGATCCAGCCGCCCACCCACCAGAAGGCGGCGAGTACGGCGAGTTCGAAAATCAGGCGGGCGGCGCGGCGGAACATGGCGGCGATCTCGATGCGTTAGGCGGGTGGAGAAATCGGTTGGGAATGGCGCAAAGCCTACTCCCGCGCCTATCATCCCCAAAGCGAATAGATCGAATTGGAGCCATTCCAGAATGGAATTCAAGCAACTGCGCACCTTCGCCGAAGTCGTGCGCCACGGTAGTTTCACCCAGGCGGCGGTGTACCTGAACGCCAGTCAGTCGGCGGTGAGCAAGCAGGTCGCACAGCTGGAGCAGAGCCTGCGCGTGCAACTACTGGAGCGCAGCGGCCCGCACATCCGCCTGACCGCAGCAGGCGAAGTGGTGCTGCGCCGCGCCGAGGACATGCTGCGCCTGCGCCGCGAGCTGCATACCGAACTGGACGACCTTACCCAGCTGCACCGCGGCGAACTGCGCCTGGGCCTACCGCTGCTGGGCGCGGATGCGCTGTTCGCCGGGCGCTTCGCCGAATACCGGCGGCGCTACCCGAACATCGACGTGCACCTGATCGAGGGCGGCAGCAAGACCATGGAAGAGATGGTCCACAGCGGCGAGCTGGAGCTGGGCGGCGGCCTCACGCCGGACGCCCCCGGCTTCGACTGGCAGCCCTTCTGCAACGAGCCGCTGGACGTACTGCTGCCCGCCGCCCACCCGCTGGCCGGGCGCGGCAGCCTGGAGCTGGCGGAACTCTCGGACACACCGTTCCTGCTCTACCAGCAGAGTTTCACCCTCAACGACCGCCTGCTGCGCGCCTGCCGCGAGGCCGGTTTCGAACCGAAGGAAGGCGGCCGCAGCGGCCAGGCGGACTTCCTCGGCGCGCTGGTCGCCGCCGGGCAAGGCGCGGTGCTGTTACCGCGGGTGGTGGCGAAGGACCTGGAACGGCCGGGGCTGGTGCGCGTGCTGCTGAGTCAGCCGGACCTGCGCTGGGACATCAGCTTCATCTGGCGGCGCGACGCCTACCTGTCGAATGCCGCGAAGGCGTGGTTGGCATTGATGATCGAAATGCCGTTGCACCCGGGCTGATCAACGGTACTGACGCCACGAACCGCGTAATCTCCAGCACCCGGAACAAACACACTGCCGCTCGAATGAGAAAATCCCCCTCGCCTGCCAGTCCGGTCCCGCCCACTCCATCCTCCACCGGGCGCGCCTGGATTGATCGATTGGCCGCTCTGCTGTGGATGTTACTTCCCTTCGCCTGCATGATGCCGCTGATGTCATTGGATGCTCCACCGACCCTGTATTCATTGGATACATCCGTCTGGATCGTCGCCAGCCTGTGCGGGCTGCTCTATGTCGCGCCGGGCATCTGGCTCTGCTGGCGCTATAGCCGGCATCAGGAACCCGAGCGGCAGTGGATCAGCGCCCTGGTCGGTACGCTGGGAGCCAGCTTCTGCTTCGTGGTAGTCGCCAGCGCCGGTCACTTTCTAGCCTGGCTGAACAGCCGTGACAGCCTGGCCGTGTCCGCGCGCAGCACGCTCGTCTACAGCTACTCCGAGAGCTACAGGCAGGCCAGAGGCGGCACGGGGTATTTCCCTCATATGCTGATCCTCGATCGACTGCAACCGTCGGTCACCTACGACGTCCCGGCCAGTCTGACCAGAAACGGCACTGTCAGCCATCTGTGTGTGCAGGAGCATGTAGGGCGATACGGCTGGTTGTGGTACGACGACTTCAGGGACTGCAATGAGGCGCTGGAGCACCTGGCGATGCGGGACATGACACGCGAGTGGCTTTCCGACACCGAGCTCGCGGAAGTGATCCTGGCCCCGACATATTTCGCCACGCCACTGGAGCTCGATGATTCCCCCCACTATACGGCGGTGGAGCAGCCACCGGGATCAGGGCAGTTGGTCAGGGTCGTGGTACCCAAGGTTCACGATCCGATCTGGGCCGGGGTGGATATCAACGCTTGGACCGAGGGTTTGCCAATCCTCGACGAGGTGAAAGCCCAGATGTTTGCCCTTGCGCTCAGCGCGGACCGGCAGCGCATGCTGGTACGCAGCGAAAATTGGCTATTTCTGCTCGACCACGGGCGCAACGAATGGACCTGGTTGCGCACCGACCTGAGCCAAGATCTCTTCGCCTTCTCCAGGTCCCGCTGGGCCTTCGGCAGCGACATGGACACCCTGCTTGAGTACATCCCGGAAAGAAACGAGGCACGACGTTGGACGATCTCAGCGCGCCAGACGGCTGAACATCGATGAACACCCGAGCACATCCCTACGCTAAAGACCATGTTCATTGCTCGTCGGGTGCGCTGGTGATCTCCTGGAAGATGATCACGCCAGCCTGGTCGTTGGGCAGTTGGCCTTCGACACGGCCATCAGGGTACTGGACGATCGTCATGCCTTCGCCAATCGGCTTGTCACCCTTTTCCTGAACCTCCTGGCCGTTCACCGGCGAGAACAGCCAAGCCCCCGGATAGCGCTCGCGCAAGCCACGGCCCGCCGACTGTACATGGGTACCGGCAGGGTAGGTCATGGGGCCCAGTGTCATCTTCAACGACAAGGCCGCACTATTGAGCGCGACCAACTTGCGTTGGGCATCAAAGCGCAAGCTGGGATGTTCCAACGGTATCTGGGCGACCCGAGCGGAGGTGTTCACCTTGATCTTCCAGCGGTCATCGTCCTTCAGGCCATCGCCGTAATGCGTCGTGTAGCGCATCAGTTGACTACCCGCGGAGATGTCGATGCCGTCAACCTGGTTGCCCTCGGCCAGCACACAGCCCTCCAGCGATACCACCGTGCCGGAGCGTATCGCCAACCTCAGGGGCGCCTTCGCGGCACAATGCCAACCCTCTACCGTCGACACCTCGGACGGACTCAGCTCGACAATCGGCAAATGCACCAGTTGGCCCGGCGGCGCTTCATCATCCCAGTCAGACGAAAAGCGCACGGACAGCGTGGCAACGCCATGGATCGGCACGGGGCTGGGGAAATCAGCTTCCTCGGCGGCCTGCAGATCGCCACCGCGCGGCAGCGACAGCCGCGTGCCGGCCGGCATGTCCAGGCCATGGATACGCGTTGCCGCTGCCAGAGTCGGATGGCGGGCCGCCTGTTCCTGACGTATTTCCCACCTCACCATGAGCCAGGAGCGCGCGAGGTAGGCACTAGGAAAGCTGAGCATACAGAGTACAAGCAACAGCACGCCCGATCTGACGCGGTGCCGGCGAACCCAGGCGCGCGCGGATGCCGACGCCCCGAACACCAGCAACCCGCCCAGCAGCGCCAATAGCGCCAGTCCGGAGACCGCCAGTAGTATCAGGAGCGTCATGGAAAACAGCGGCACCGGGATCATCTGGAGCTCCTCAGATCAAATCAGCGAAATCACCCATAAGGCACGGCCAGTCCCGCTGCGCTTCACGGTCATCCGCCAGCAGCCGGAAGCCGGCGAATTCGAAAGCCGGCGACACGGTGCAGCCCACCAGCACGTAATCCCCCAGGCAACGCGCGGCCTGCCAGGCATGGGCGGGCACGGCGCGTTGCGGCAGGCTACCCTCGCCCACCGGGCCGAGGGTCTCGCGGCGCACCTCGGCATCCGGCCGTTCGGCGACCAGCAACTCCAGCGCGCTGCCCTCGTGAAAGTGCCAGAGCTCGTCGGCGTCCACGCGGTGCCAGCGGCTGACGGTGCCGGCGGGCAGGAGGAAGAGGATGGCCGACGACTGTGGCCGGCCATCGGCGCCCGCCAGGCTCGATTCGAACACCCGCCGGTAGAAGCCGCCCTCGGGATGCGGGGCGAGCTGCAGGGTGTCGATCAGGTAGCGGGCGCGGGGATGCATCAGGCCTTCAGCGCGGCGATGAAATCGGCCAGCCACGGTTCGGAGTCGGTCTCCTGGTCCACCGTCTCGCTGCCGTCCAGGCGCAGCATCGGCACCACTTCCTGCACGCCCAGCTCGGCGTACAGCTCGCGCACCTGCTCGCCGCCGCCGCAGTAGGTATCGCCGTAGCTGGAATCGCCCAGCGCCAGCACGGCGCCCGGACGACCGCGCCACTCGCCCGGCAGGCGGTCGCGGATGGCGTGGAACAGCGGCTGGAAGCTGTCCGGCAGGTCGCCCATGCCGGTGGTGGCGGTCACCACCAGGAAGGCCTCGGGAGCGAACTCGAGCATGGCGTCCAGGGTGGCGCGCGGGTCATACCAGGCCTCGAAGCCGGCGGCTTCGAGCAGGCGCTTGGCGTGGCGCGCGACTTCTTCGGCGGTGCCGTAGACCGAACCGGACACGATGGCGACTTTCATGTTCACTCCCACAAGGCAAGACAAGGCCGCCCATTATGCCCCATCCGTGCCGCACCGCGCCGGGGCTGGTATAGTTTTGCCCTACCCGGCCGCTAGGACATTGTCCGCCGCGGCGCTCCCTGAAGTGGATTTCGCGAGGCGCGCATGGGCCAGACCCCAGCCCCCATCCTGATCACCGGCGCCAGCCAGCGCATCGGCCTGCATTGCGCGAAACGCCTGCTGCTCGAAGGCCAGCCGGTCATCGTGACCTATCGCCAGGACAAGCCCGGCATCGCCGAACTGCGCGAACTGGGCGCCACCTGCCTGCACGCCGAACTGGCCGATGAAGCCGGCATCCTCGCCTTCATCGACGAGTTGAAGTCCCGCACCGACCGGCTGCGCGCGATCATCCACAACGCCTCGGCGTGGATTGGCGACACCCCCGGCGAGGAAGCCCAGGCCTTCGAATCGCTGTTCCGCCTGCACATGCTCGCGCCCTACCTGATCAACCTGCGCTGCGCGCCCCTGCTCGAGCGCGACGCCACCGAGCGCGGCGCCCCGGCGGATATCATCCACCTCTCCGACGACGTCGCCCGCAAGGGCAGCGCCAACCGCATCGCCTACTGCGCCAGCAAGGCCGGCCTGGACAACCTCACCCTGTCCTTCGCCGCGAGCCTCGCGCCGCGCATCAAGGTCAACGGCATCGCGCCGGCACTGATCCTGTTCAACGAAGGCGACGACGACGCCTACCGCGCCCGCACCCTGGCGAAATCCGCCATGGGCATCGAGCCCGGCCCGGACGTGATCTACCAGAGCGTGCGCTACCTGCTCGACAGCCCTTACGTGACCGGCACTACCCTGACCGTCAACGGCGGCCGGCACCTCAAATGACCCGCCCGGCGCGGGCGCGAGGAACTCCCACCATGATCGAAGACCTGTCTCACCACTACCGTGAGATTCTCCAGGGGATCGGCGAAGACCCGACCCGCGAAGGCCTGCTGGACACCCCCAGGCGCGCGGCCAAGGCCATGCAGTACCTCTGCCACGGCTACGGGCAGACGCTGGACGAGATCGTCAACGGCGCGCTGTTCGCCTCGGACAATGACGAAATGGTGATCGTGAAGGACATCGAGCTCTACTCGCTGTGCGAACATCACCTGCTGCCCTTCATCGGCAAGGCCCATGTGGCGTACATTCCCACCGGCAAGGTGCTGGGCCTGTCGAAGGTCGCGCGCATCGTCGACATGTTCGCGCGGCGCCTGCAGATCCAGGAAAGCCTGACCCGGCAGATCGCCGAGGCGGTCCAGCAGGTCACCAGCGCCGCCGGCGTGGCGGTAGTGATCGAGGCGCAGCACATGTGCATGATGATGCGCGGGGTGGAGAAGCAGAACTCGGTGATGAACACCTCGGTGATGCTTGGCGCCTTCCGCGCGTCCACCAATACCCGCCAGGAATTCCTGCAACTGATCGGACGGAGCAAGTGAAATGACGCAACTGCAGCCGGGCATGGCGCGAATCCGGGTCAAGGACCTGCGCGTGCGCACCTACATCGGCATCAAGGAAGAGGAAATCCTCAACAAGCAGGATGTGCTGATCAACCTCACCATCCTCTACCCCGCCGGTGATGCGGTGCAGGTCAACGACATCGACCACGCGCTGAACTACCGCACCATCACCAAGGCGATCATTGCCCACGTCGAGGAAAACCGCTTCGCCCTGCTCGAGCGCCTGACCCAGGAACTGCTCGACCTGGTGATGGCCAACCCGGCGGTGCACTACGCCGAGGTGGAAGTGGACAAGCCCCACGCGCTGCGCTTCGCCGAGTCGGTATCGATCGCCCTGGCCGCCCAGCGCTGAGCCGCGCTCTGCACTTGCACGCGCGTGCCAGTCGGCCAACGGGCGTTGCTGGCAGATCGCCCGCCTCTTAGAATCTCGCCAGCCCCGCCATGCGCCTCCGATGCGCCTTAGTTGAGAGACCTGCCATGACCGAGCCGATGAACCTGACCGACGAGCAGCGCACCGAACTCGAAGCCGCCGCGTTCCGCACCCTGGTGCAGCACCTGCGTACCCGCAAGGACGTGCAGAACATCGATCTGATGAATCTTGCCGGGTTCTGCCGCAACTGCCTGTCCAAGTGGTACAAGGCGGCGGCGGACGACATGGGCCTGCCGGTCAGCCCGGATCAGGCCCGCGAAGAGATCTACGGCATGCCTTACGCCGAATGGAAGGCCAAGTACCAGACGGAAGCCTCGCCCGAGCAACAGGCGGCCTTCGACCACGCGAAGAAACACTAAGAGTTTGCCTTGATGACCCTCACTGATTTCCGCTCGCGCCTGCGCAGCGAACAGCACCTGTTCACCGATACCCTGGCGTACATCGCCGAGCACTACAGCTACACCCCCAGCGCCTTCACCAACGGCAGCGTGGAAAACCCCGCCGGGCAGAACGAAGGCTCCTGCAAGACCCTGGGTTTCGCGATCCTCGAAGGCCTGAGCCAGGAAGAGTCGCTGCTGGCATTCGGCGAGCACTACCGCGCCGTGCGCGAGCACCCCGAAGGCACCGACCACGCCAACATCCGTGCGCTGCAGACCACTGGCCTGGCCGGCGTCAACTTCGAGCGCCAGCCGCTGTCGCGCCGCGGCTGAGGCTGGCCGGTTCGATGAAAAAGCCCCGCTGATGCGGGGCTTTTTCATTTCGCGCGCCGCGCTCCTACCACGAGCCGCAAACCTCGCCGTAGGGCGCATAACCCGGAACGGGTTATCCGCCGACTTGGCGGATAACGCCTGCGGCGTTATGCGCCCTACACGCTGCCCGGACCCTCAGGGTGTTCCAGCCGGCCTATCGCCGGCAGATCATCGAACGGCACCCACAACCGCCCATGCCACTCCAGCACACCCAGGTGCTGGTCGGCCCAGCTCAGCTGCCGTTCCCTCGGTAGCAACGCCGGATGCTCTGCGCTACGCAACGCCGGCACCACCTGACGATTGAGCCAGTGGCGGATGCTGCGGTTCTCCGGATGGAAGTGAAAGATCAGCGCGGCATAGGCACCGGACTCGCTGACCAGCAGGGCCTTTTCGTAGTCGCCACAGCTGTCGCGTATCCAGCAGGTCTGCAACTGATCGGCATCCAGGCTGTTGTGCAGGCGCTCGTCCAGCGGGCGGTTGATCAGCCGCCCCAGATCGCTGACGCAGAACCAGGGCTCGTTGTCGAGCAGGAAGGCGCGCAACTGGCGGCGGTGACGGATGAAGGTGGTGGGGATAAGGATTTCGTTATCCATGGCGGACCTCCGAATAGCAGAGGTCTGACTCGATAGCGAAAAAGGCCATTTGAAGCATGGTGAGTCTCCAAGTAACTGTTCATTTGTGCCCTCTGTTCAGTAAGGGCGATCGGGTACCTGAACACCGTACTTGGAACGGCCCGCAGCTTTCCCCTTTCGGGTCTTGTATGACTGCGCGTTACCCGACCATAGCAAAGCTATGGATCAGCAAAGACCGCAAATCTGTCGGGAGCGGCGCGCCGCCAAGTTCAGTGTGTTCAGCACCGAACGCAAAGGTACTGAGTCGACTTGGCCGCCGTTAGCCCTCCCGAGGCGGTTTGCGATGATACGGAAACATCACACACAAGATTGCGGCATCAGTTCATAGGAATGCGAATCGGACGCCAGCAGAAGCCCTTCCAAGCGCTTCCCGGTATCTGTAGGAGCGAGCTTGCTCGCGAACCCGCAAGGCACGGTGCCAAGCGGTTCGCGAGCAAGCTCGCTCCTACGAAGAGCATCCGCGCCGATTTCTTGGGCTTTTGACTTGGCCCTGAAGGCTTCCAGAGGAATATCCGTGCACTCCGAACGCCCCGTTCAGGAGGCCTCGTTGAATTGGAGTTTCAGGGGTTGAGCGACATGGATGTCGCGAGAGCGGCGATGGGCCAGGGATGGCCCTTCGACGCGTGCCCCTGAAACTTCAATTCAACGAGGGAATTTTTCGCCCCAAGCGAAAAACCGGATGTCCGGGGCAAGACCTTTTGGTTCCTTTTGGGGCGTTTGCCAAAAGGGACTCGCCCGAGGGGGCGAAACAGGAAGCCCGCGCGCACGCCGAAGCGGCGCTGGAACACCGAGATCAAAGCGGACAAGCAATAACGTAGGGCGCATAACCCGGCACGGGTTATCCGCCGATACCACGACGGCGGATAACGCTGACGCGTTATGCGCCCTACGAAGACGCCTTGCCGAGCGGACAAGAAAAAGGCCCCGCAAGCGGGGCCCCTTCCTGCACGCCGGCTCTTCGGGCCGTTACAGGGAATCCAGGTAACGCTCCACATCCAGCGCCGCCATGCAGCCGGCGCCGGCGGAGGTGATCGCCTGGCGGTAGACGTGGTCGGCCACGTCGCCGGCGGCAAAGACACCGGGAATACTGGTCGCGGTGGCATTGCCATCGCGGCTGCCGCTCACCACCAGGTAGCCATCCTTCAGCGCAAGCTGGCCTTCGAACAGCGAGGTATTGGGCGTGTGGCCGATGGCGACGAACAGGCCATCCACCTTCAGTTCGGAAACCTCGCCGTCGTTGTGGCGCAGGCGCACACCGGTAACGCCCATGGCGTCGCCCAGCACTTCCTCCACCTGGGCATTCAGGCGCAGTTCGATCTTGCCTTCGGCGATGCGCGCACGCAGCTTGTCCTGCAGGATCTTCTCGGCGCGGAAGCTTTCGCGGCGGTGCACCAGGGTCACCTTGCTGGCGATGTTGGCCAGGTACAGCGCCTCTTCCACGGCAGTGTTGCCGCCGCCGACCACCGCCACTTCGCGGTTGCGGTAGAAGAAACCGTCGCAGGTGGCGCAGGCGGACACCCCCTTGCCCATGAAGCTCTCTTCCGACGGCAGCCCCAGATAACGCGCGCTGGCGCCGGTGGCGATGATCAGTGCATCGGCGGTGTAGGTACCGCTGTCGCCCTTGAGCACGAACGGCTTGCCGGCCAGGTCCACGCCGTGGATGTGATCGAAGACGATCTCGGTCTCGAAGCGCTCGGCGTGCTCCTGCATGCGCTGCATCAACGCCGGACCGGTCAGGCCATGGGGGTCGCCCGGCCAGTTGTCGACCTCGGTGGTGGTGGTCAGCTGGCCGCCGGCCTGCATGCCGGTGATCAGCAGCGGCTTGAGGTTGGCACGGGCGGCATAGACCGCGGCGCTGTAGCCGGCGGGCCCGGAACCCAGAATGATGACGCGCGCATGACGATCGGACATGACAGCCTCCAGTGCACAGGTGAATGAGTCGGGCAAAGAAAAGGGAGCTGCCAAAGCACCAGGGGGAAGGTTGGGAGGGCGGCAGCTCCACGTAAAAGTTTCTTGCGCGAACCGCATGGCCCGGAGACCGTGGGCAATGCGGTGTGACCCAAGTCACAATTCGCATTGTCCTGCAGAACGCTGGGAATCCCTTGAGATAAGTCAGGGATTTCCGCAGTCGCGCCGGACTCCTTGAGATAAGTCAGGGAGCTGCGGAACGACCCTCGAACTTGTTCGATAGCAGATGGCGCGCAGCTTACCGCCGCCGCTGCGTCCTGCTGAAATGTCCAATATCAATGCCCTCCATAGGCTGCCCCTATGCAGCGGGCACCCATTGCCTGGATGGCTAGACTCAAGAAATCAAAGGTCACCCGTATCACCATGAACCTTCGCGCCCGCCTGCTATGGCTGTGCCTGCCCCTGTTCATCGCGAGCCTTGCCGGGGTCTGGCTGCTGTCGGACATGATCCTGCTCGACCGCTTCGACCGCGGGGACCGCCAGCGCCTGGCCGACGAGGTGCGCATCGTCCACAACCGCATCGCCTACGAGAAGCAGCGCAACCTCGATATCGTCCACAGCTATGCCTGGTGGGACGCCAGCTACCAGTTCATGCGCCTGCCACAGACGCGCTTCGTCGAGGACAACCTGGACCAGGACCTGCTCGGCATACTCGGCTTCGACTACGTGCTCTACGTCGACCGCGACGGGCGCATTCTCGCCCAGCAGTGGAAGCTCGACGAACTGGCCCAGCGCTTCCCCGGCCAGCAGGTGCCGGCCCCCGCCCAGTTGCGCCAGGGCATTCTCAGCACCGCGCTGCGCCTGGGCGCGCTGGACATCGACGGCGACCCACGTCACAGCCTCGACCAGTTGCTGCAGGTCGAGGGCATCCCGCAGCTGTTGCTCAGCTACCCGATCAGCAATACCTCCGGCACCGCCGAGCCGGCGGGCGCGGTCATCGCCGGCGTGCTGCTCGACAATGCGCGCATGTCCAACCTGCAGACCCAGATGGGCGCGACCCTGCGCCTGGTGCAGGACGAGGTGAAAGGCAACGACTGGCGTACCCTGAACATCCCTACCGGGCGCGGCGCCACCCTGCTCAGCCCGCGGCGCCTGCTGGACGAGAACAGCCAGCAGATGTCACTGCTCTACCTCGACTCCCACGGCAAGCCGCAACTGCGCCTGGAGCTCACCAGCCCGCGGCCGCTTTACCAGCAGGGCCAACAGTCCGTGCGGCTGTTCCTCTACCTGACGCTGGCACTGCTCGGCGGCGCCATCCTGCTGGCCTACGTGGCGCTGGAATTCCGCATCATCCGCCGCGTCACCAGCATGAACCGCGAGGTCGCGGTCATCGGCCAGGACGACACGCCCTCGCGCCTGAGCCCCCAGGGCACGGACGAACTGGGCCAACTGGCGAACGAGATGAACCGCACCCTCGACCGCCTGGAACAGAGTGAGGCGCGCGACCGGGCGATCCTCGACGCGATCCGCGACGGCTACTTCGAGATGGACACCAAAGGCATCATCCGCACCCTCAACCCGGCGCTGTGCCGAATGCTCGGCTACAACGCCGAGCAACTGAGCGGCCAGCACTTCAGCATCCTGCTGCAGGAGCAGGACCTGCTCCGCGCTCGCAGCCTCTACCAGCAGGCCCGCGACGACGAGCAGGAAACCACCTTCTCCGCGCCCTTCAAGCGCCGCGACGGCCGCCTGGTCAGCTGCGAGACGCGGCTCTCGGCGATCCGTGACGGCCAGGGCGAATTCCAGGGATTCCGCGGCATCCTGCGCGACATCAGCGACCAGGTGGCCTACCAGAAGCAACTCATCGACCTGGCCTACCGCGACACCCTCACCGAGCTGGGCAACCGCAAGGCGTTCAACGAACAGTTGCAGCAGGCCGTCGTGCACAGCAACCGGGTCGCGCTGCTGTACATCGACCTGGACCGTTTCAAGCAGGTCAACGACCGCTTCGGCCACGCCCTCGGCGATGCCCTGCTCAGCACGGTCGGTGAGCGCATGCGCGGCAGCCTGCGCCAGCCGGACCAGGCCTTCCGCCTGGGCGGCGACGAATTCGCCGTGCTGCTGGAGAACGCCGAGCCGGATCAGGCCGAAGCCCTGGGCTTGCGCCTGCTGGCGGTGCTCGGCGCCGAATACCACCTGGGCGGCCAGGTGATCGACTTCGTCACCCCCAGCATCGGCATCGCCTTCTACCCACAGGATGCCGGCGACGCCGACGCCCTCACCCGCGCCGCCGACATCGCCATGTACCAGGCCAAGCAGGAACGCAACCGCTGCTATCGCTACACGGCAGCCTGAGCGCCGGCCCGCGAACACATACCCGGCAAAACAGACGGCTCGCCGGCCGTTCGCCGGGTCTGCTAAGGTCGCCTACGGTTCAACCCTGGAGAATCCGATGTCCACCCTGAGCGGCCCGCAATACCTCAGCGAAGGCCTGAAACTGATGATGCGCCCCGGCCTGCGACTGTTCGTCCTGCTGCCCCTGAGCATCAACATCCTGCTGTTCGTCGGCCTGATCGGCTTCGCCATCAACCAGTTCAGCCACTGGGTCGATTGGCTGATGCCCAGCCTGCCGGACTGGCTCAGCTTCCTGCAGTTCATCCTCTGGCCGCTGTTCGTGGCGCTGGTGCTGCTGATCGTGTTCTTCACCTTCACCATGATCGCCAACATCATCGCCGCGCCGTTCAATGGCTTCCTCGCGGAGAAGGTCGAGGTGGTGGTGCGTGGCACCGATGACTTCCCCGAATTCAGCTGGGGCGAGCTGATGGCCATGGTGCCGCGCACCATCGGCCGCGAGCTGCGCAAGCTCGGCTACTTTCTGCCGCGCGCCATCGCGCTGTTCATCCTCAGCCTGATCCCCGGCCTGAACCTGATTGCCGCGCCGCTGTGGCTGATTTTCGGCGTATGGATGATGGCCGTGCAGTACATCGACTACCCGGCGGACAACCACAAGCTGGGTTGGAACGAGATGCTCGCCTGGCTGCGCAGCAAGCGCTGGGCATGCATGGGCTTTGGCGGCATCACCTACCTGGCGCTGCTGATCCCGGTGGTCAACCTGGTTGCCATGCCCGCCGCCGTGGCCGGCGCGGTGCTGTTCTGGGTGCGCGAGGGCGGGGACAAGGCGCTGGTGAAGTAATCACCGACGCCGCCCGAGCCGCTGTCACCTATCGATCATCGCTCTGTCATCGGCGCGCCACCGCGCGCCGGGACACTGCAAGCATGACCACGACTCCCCTGCGCATCGCGCTGATCAGCGAAACCTTTCCGCCGGAAATCAACGGCGTTGCCAACACCCTTGGCCGGTTGGCCTCGGGGCTGTTGCGCCTCGGACACCAGATCCAGGTCGTGCGCCCGCGCCAGCAGGGCGACGAAGGCCGTCACAGCGATGGCGAACTCGTGCTCACCCGTGGCTGGCCGCTGCCCGGCTACCCCGGCCTGCAATGGGGCCAGTCGTGCCTGCACAAGCTGCTGCGCCACTGGAACAGTACCCGCCCGGACGTGCTCTACATCGCCACCGAAGGCCCGCTCGGCCTCGCCGCCCTGCGCGCCGCGCGGCGCCTGCGGATTCCGGTGATCAGCGGCTTCCACACCAATTTCCAGCAGTACAGCGCGCACTACGGCTTTGGCCCGCTGATGCGCCTGGTGACGCTGTACCTGCGCTGGTTCCACAATCGCACCCAGCAGACCCTGGTGCCCAGCGCCAGCCAGTCGGTGGAGTTGCAACGGCGCGGTTTCGAGCGCCTGGCGCAGCTCTCGCGCGGCGTCGACAGCAAACTGTTCAACCCCGCGCGGCGCGACGAAGCGCTGCGCCGCGAATGGGGCCTGGGCGAGCGCGACGTCGCCGTGCTGCACGTCGGCCGGCTGGCGGCGGAGAAGAATCTGTCGCTGCTGGGCAGCAGCTTCCGCGCGCTGTGCGCGGCGCACCCGCAGCTCAAGCTGCGCCTGGTCATAGTCGGCGACGGCCCGCAGCGCACACAGCTGCAGAAGGAGTTGCCCGAAGCGGTGTTCTGCGGCCTGCAACGCGGCGAGGAACTGGCCCGGCACTACGCCAGTGGCGACCTGTTCCTGTTTCCCAGCCTGTCGGAAACCTTCGGCAACGTGGTCCTGGAAGCCTTGGCTTCAGGGCTGGGCGTGGTGGCTTTCGACCAGGCAGCCGCCGGCCAGCACATTCGCCACGGGCACAACGGCGTGCTCGGCGTGCCGGGGGAAGAGCAGAGCTTCTTCGAAGCCGCGAGCTGGTTGCTGGGCGACCCGGAGCGCCTGCGCCGGGTGCGCCTCAACGCGCGCCACCACGCCATCCATCAGGCGTGGGACACGGTGGTCGAGCGTTTCGAGGGCTATCTGCAGGCAGCCTGCCGCACAGCCTTGCCGGGGAAGAACCCCGGCGGCCTGGGGCACCCTGAAATCCACAAATAGGATCAGGTGAAGGGCTTGGGCTCGGCGGCGAAGGACAGGCTCATGGCGCCCGCGCCGAGGTTGATGCCACCCGTGGGGCTGAGCATCGCCAGGTGTACCTGGATGCCTTTTGCCTCGCAGGCATCCTCCAGCGCCGCGAATCCGGGCAGGTCGCGCAGGGCGGAAGGATCGCCGGCGTAGCTCAGGCACATCTGCGGCGCCAGCAGCTCGCCCGCCTCGACCCGCGCACGGGCGAAGTTGAGCAGGCGCTCGGCGGACTTCTCGTAGTTCGGCGACACCGATACCGGCTTGTCCTCGCCCTGTACCAGGCTCAGCACCGGTTTCATGTCGAGCATCGAGCCCAGGCCGAGGAAGGCACCGCGCAGGCGGTCGCCGATGCTGCTGCGGTCGCCCTTCTGGAAGCCCCGGCGGCGGATGTGCCCCAGGTCGCTGGCGACCAGGAAGGTGTTCATCTGCTGGCTGAGCTGTTCCAGGCGGGTGCGTACGGCGTTGGGATGCTGGTCTTCGCTGAGCAGGCGCACGCCTTCGGCGGCCAGCACGGCAAGGCCGGCGAATACGGTCTGGCTGTCGATCACCCGCAACGCGAACGGCCCGGCGATGCCGGCGGCGGCGCGGCGCTCCTTGTAGCTCTGCAGCAGGCTGAAGGAGGCCTGGGTGGCGTGCTCGAAGATCGGGCTGCGCTGGCTGGTCACGGTCAGGCAGATCACGTAGTCGAAGTCGGTGACCAACTGCTCCAGGAACCAGTCGTGGGTCTGCGCCGGCGTCAGCGGTTCGCTGCCGTCCTCCGGGCCAACCTTGGGCAGGTCCTGGGAATAGAATTTGAGGGTGGTGTCGGGATCGCGGTCATCGACGATGCGCCGCTCGCCCACACGGATACCGATGGGCAGTACGCGAATGTTGTTGGCAGCAAGGAATTCCGGGGGAAGGTCACAGGTTGCATCGACCACCAAGCCGATCCGCATGTCTTACTCCTATGGCCGTATCCCGGCCTATTTTTGTGTGAACGCCGTCATACTCTGCCCGTTTCGGACTGGGAAGTCAGCATGCGGAAAGGTGGGTCTCGGAAAAGATTTGTAAACGCCTAGGACGGTGCTTTCAGACCATTCAGGCCATCAATACCACGCCATAACCGAGACGCTCCTGCGAAAAGCAAAAAGCCCCTGGCACCGAAGGCGCCAGGGGCTTTTCATTTCAACGAAGCGCCGATCAGGCCAGCGACATCAGCGCATCGCGGCTGAAGGGCTTGATGTCCTCCAGGCGGCCGTCACGCACTTTCACTGCCCAGTCCGGATCGACCAGCAGGGCGCGGCCGACGGCTACCAGGTCGAACTCTTCCTTGTTCAGGCGCTCCAGCAGCCCGTCGATACCCGACGGCTGCGCGACTTCCTCGGTGTTGCCGAAGAAGGCGAGGAACTCGCTGCCATCCAGGCCGACGTTGCCGACTGTGATGGTCGGTTTGCCGGTGAGCTGGCGGGTCCAGCCGGCCAGGTTGAGGTCGGAGCCTTCGAATTCCGGAATCCAGAAGCGGCGGGTGGAGCAGTGGAAGATGTCCACGCCGGCATCCGACAGCGGCTTGAGGAAGGCTTCCAGCTCTTCGGCGGTCTGCACCAGGCGGGCGCTGTAGTCCTGCTGCTTCCACTGGGAGAAGCGGAAGATGATCGGGTAGTCGGGGCCGACGGCCGCGCGCACGGCCTGGATCAGCTCGATGGCGAAGCGCGAACGGTTGGCCAGGCTGCCACCGTATTCGTCGGTGCGCTTGTTGCTGCCGTCCCAGAAGAACTGGTCGATCAGGTAGCCGTGGGCGCCGTGGATTTCCACGCCGTCCATGCCGATGGCCTTCGCGTCGACGGCGGCCTGGGCGAAGGCGGCGATGACGTCCTGGATGTCCTGCCTGGTCATCTCATGGACCAGCACGGTGCCGTCCTTTTCCTTGCCGCTGGGGCCGTAACCCGGAACGCTGGCGTCCGGCTCGGTACCCAGGCGGCGCACGGCGCCGACGTGCCACAGTTGCGGGACGATCTTGCCGCCTTCGGCATGCACGGCGTCGACCACCTGCTTCCAGCCGGCCAGGGCGTCTTCACCGTAGAAGCGCGGTACGTTCGGGTAACCGTTGGCGGCCTTGTGGTTGACCGTGGTGCCTTCGGTGACGATCAGGCCGACGCCGGCAGCGGCGCGGCGACGGTAGTACTCGACCACCTGGGCATGGGGTACGCCGCCCGGGGTGAAGTTGCGGGTCATCGGCGCCATCACGATGCGCGTGGGCAGTTCCAGGCCGCCCAGGCGGAAGGGCGAGAACAGGGTGTCTACGGATGCGGTCATTGAGGTCTCCATGACGACCAGGCGACCGGTCGTCTCGTTTTTGGAAAGGAAAATGATGACTCAGGCAGATCAGGCCTGAAGCAGGTGCTCCAGGCGTTCGATAAAGCGCTCCACCGGTTTGAGCGAGGCACTGACTTTCATCCGTGCCAGCACGCCCTGCCAGGCGTTGCCGATGAACTCGGCGAGGGATTCGGCGTTTTCCGCTGCCGGCAGCTCACCAGCGCGCTGGGCGTCGATCAGGCAGCCACGCAAGGTATCGATGGACTGCTGGAGGATGCCGTCGACCCGCTCGGCGATGGCCGGCGACAGCTCGGCCATCTCGAAGCTCAGGCTGCCGATGAAGCAGTGGTATTCGAGCTTCTCCTGGCGGGCGAAATGCGCCAGCAGTTCGCGGTAATAGGTGAGGATGCGCGCACGCGGGCCCAGTGCCGGGTTGCCCAGCGCCTCGGCGTAGCGCGCCAGGCGCGGTGCGTACAGGTGCTCCAGGGCCTGCAGGGCAAAGTCTTCCTTGCTCTCGAAGTAGTGATAGAAGGAGCCCTTGGGGATGCCGGCGGCCTGGACGATGTCCTGTACGCCGGTGCCGTGGTAGCCGCTGCGGGTCATCGCCAGGGAGCCCTTGGCGAGGATCAGGTCGCGTTTGTCGAGTCGGATGCTGTTCATGGGCGCAAGAATATGACCGGTCGTCTCGCTTTTTCCAGCACCATTGATCGCAGTGATTTTCCTCCAGAAACGAATCAGCGAATCGCCGGGCTTTCCAGCAGCTCTGCCAAGCCTTCCTGCAACAGTTCGCGCAGGCGCTCCACCACTGCTTCCGGCTCGGCTTCGCTGCGATGCAGGCACAGGCCCAGCGGCGCCATCAACGGCAGGCCGGCGCGCTCGGCGTCCAGCCGTTCGACGCTGGCCGGCAGACCGATCGGTGTGCGCAGGCCGACGCCCAGCCCGGCGCCGACTCCCGCCCAGATGCCGGACAACCCGGCACTGGTGAACGCCACGCGCCAGGGGATACCGGCGCGATCCAGCGCCGCCGTTGCCGCGCTGCGCAGCAGGCACGGCGCCTCCAGCATCACCAGTGGCAAGGGTTCCGCGCCGGGAGATGGGAGTGCGTCCGGCGCACCGATCCAGCATTGCGTCACGGCGCCGATGCGCTCCATGTGCGGCGTGCGTTCGCCGGTTTCCCAGGCCAGCGCCAGGTCCAGTTCACCGTTGCGCACACCTTCGATGAGTTGCTGATTGCGTGCCGTGCGTACCTCGATGCGCACCTTGGGGTGGGCGCGGGCGAAGCGTGCCAGCACGGCGGGCAGCAGGGTTTCGCCGAAGTCTTCCTGCAGACCAAGGCGCACCCGGCCTTCCAGCGAGCCACCGCGCAAGGCGCCGGCGGCTTCGTCGTTCAACTCCAGCAGCCGGCGGGCATAGGCCAGCAGCGTCTCGCCCGCCTCGGTCAGCGCCATGCCACGCCCCTCACGGCGCAGCACCGGAGTGCCGGCCTGCTCTTCCAGCTTCTTCAGCTGCGCGCTGACGGCGGAAGTGGAACGCCCCAGGCGATCCGCCGCGCGGGCGAAGCTGCCCAGCTCGATGCCGGTGACGAAGGTGCGCAGCACGTCGAGGTCGAAGTTGATGCGCGCCATGGCAACCATCCTGATTATTCGAACTATCGATCAAATATTTCCCGATTTTCCGAATCAACTTGCCGGGCTAGCCTGAACTCGTCAATCACTCACCGAGGAACGGCGCCATGCCTACCGTCCGCATCTCCCTGCTCAAGGGCAAGCAGCCCGACTACCTGCGCGAACTCGCCGACACCGTCTACGACGCCATGCACGAGGCCTTCAACGTACCGGAAGGCGACCAGTTCGTGATGATCCACCAGCACGAGGCGGAAGAATTCGTCTTCAACCGCCACTACCTGGGCGGGCCGCGCAGCGACGACTTCGTGCTGATCGCCATCACCATCGGCCGGCCACGGGACTCGCAGACCCGGCAGGCGTTCTACCGGCGGCTGAACGCGTTGCTGGGCGAACGACTGGGCATAGCCAGCGAGGACGTGATGGTGCAGATCACCAACAGCGACGCGGACGACTGGTCCTTCGGCGGCGGGCGCATGGGTGTGCTGACGCGTCCCGATGCAGTCAGTGCCAGCTGACGCGCTGCTCCAGCGGAAAACGCAGGCGCGGGTTGTAGACACCGTTGTCGGCAGCCCGCCCGGCGGCCAGCAGCATGATCGGCACCGCGCCACGGGGAATCTGCAGTACCTTGCGCAGCCGCACCTCGTCGAAGCCTTCCATGGGGCAGGTGGCGTAGCCGTGGCTCTGCAGGGCGAGCATCAGGTTCTGCGCCGCCAACGCGGTGGACTTCACTGCCCACAGGCGCATCTCGGCGTGGCTGTTGGGCTGACGCATCAGCGCACGGCGGCGGCCGACCACCGCGTACAGCGCGCGCTTGAACAGCCCGCGCAGGCCGAACGCACCCTGGTTGTACTGGAAGGGCGCGGTGCGCTGGTAGAAGTCGCGCACCTTCTCCGGCACCTGCGGCTCGGGCCACTGGTCGAGGACGGCCGCGCAGGACTCGCGCCAGGTATCCGGCCGCGCCAGCACGGCAATCAGCACCGGCGCCGTGCGCGCCGCATTCTGCCCCAGGCACACCGGCGCCAGCTGGCGGCGCAGTTCGGCATCGCGGATCACCTGGAAGCTCCACGGCTGCAGGTTGCAGGCATTGGGCGCCAGCACTGCCTGTTCCAGACAGTCGCGCAGCACGGCATCCGGCACCGGCTCATCGAGGAATCGCCGCACCGCGCGGCGCCGTTCGATCAGGGCGCGCAAGGCATCGGGGGTGGCGGGCAGACAGGCGGACTCAGCGGCGAAACGGCTCATGGCGGGCTCCGGAAGCAGGTCGCCCGATTAAGCCGTCACCCCTGGCGTGGAGCAAGACGAAAGGGAGAAATGCCGGCGGGATTGGCGCTTGCGCCCTCTCCCGCCGGGAGGATCAGGCGCCCAGCGCCTTCTCGATGGCCTGGATCAGCGCCGGATCATCCGGCGTGGTGCGCGGGCTGAAGCGGGCCAGCACGCGGCCATCCGGGCCGAGGAGGAACTTCTCGAAGTTCCAGGTGATGTCGCCGGGGAACTCGGCGCCCTCGCCCGCCAGCAGGCGGTACAGCGGGTGGCGCTCTGAGCCGTTGACCTCGAGCTTGCCCGACATCGGGAAGCTCACCCCGTAGTTCAGCGAGCAGAACGACTGGATCTCGGATTCGCTGCCCGGCTCCTGCCCGGCGAACTGGTTGCACGGCAGACCCAGTACCACGAAACCCTGATCCTTGTATTGCTGGTAGAGCTGCTCCAGACCGGTGTACTGCGGAGTCAGGCCGCATTTCGAGGCGACGTTGACCACCAGCACGACCTTGCCCTTGAGCGGGGCCAGCGGCAGATCCTGGCCGTCGAGACCATGCAGCGTCAGATCGTGAAAAGCGCTCATTGCTTGCTCCTTGAAGAGGTAGGCACAAAGTGCCCGCGCAGGGAGCGGACAACGCGTCCGTCGTGCTGCGCAATCCCAGTCGATACGGGAAAAATGCCCTGGCATTCTTTGCAGTTACAGCGACTTGCATGAGAAAGGCGCCCGAAGGCGCCTTTCACGATTGAGCGTAGCAGCTCAATGATGGCTTCACCCGGTCGGGGCCGACCGGGTGACAGCAATCAGTGGTGGTGACCACCTTCGCCATGGACGTGGCCATGGGCAACTTCTTCGGCGGAAGCGTCGCGGATGTCGACCACTTTCACCTTGAAGTTCAGGCGCTGGCCAGCCAGCGGGTGGTTGCCGTCGACGATCACGTCATCGCCTTCGATGTCGCGGATGGTGACGATCTGCATGCCGCCGTCCGGAGCGGAAGCGTGGAACTGCATGCCGACTTCCAGCTCGTCCACGCCTTCGAACATTTCGCGGGTCAGGGTGGCAACCAGCTCGGCGCTGTACTCGCCGTAGGCATCGGCCGGCTCGACGGTCACGTCCAGCTCGTCACCGACCTGCTTGCCTTCCAGGGCCTTTTCCAGGCCGCCGATGATGTTGTGGGCACCGTGCAGGTAGACCAGCGGAGCGCCGCCGGCGGAGCTGTCGATGACCTCACCCGCGTCGTTGGTCAGGGTATAGTCGATGGAAACCGCCTTGTTGGCCGCGATCTGCATGGTTCGAAACCTATCTGATATAGAAGTTGAGCGCGTAAGTTTACGCGGCGACGCCCCCGAATGCGACCCGAAGACGGACGGACGGGATCACGCGGCCCCGCCGCGCCTGCTTGACTTTCATCAGGACGAAGACGGCCACTGGGTGGCAGTCTTGTCCTGCGGTCACACCCAGCACCTGCGCCACCAGCCACCCTGGCAGTCGCGGCCCTGGGTGTTGGACCCGCAGCAGCGCATGGCGCAGATCGGCCGCTGGTTCCCCTGCGGCTGGTGCGCCAAGGATTCCGACAGCAACAAGGAGTAGGCATGCCGGCTCGCAATATCCTGGTGATCAACTGCGGTAGTTCGTCGATCAAGTTCGCTCTGGTTCGAGAGGGACGCGACGATTTCATCCTCCACGGCCTGGCCGAACGCCTCGGCGCCAACGGCGCCAGCCTGCGCTGGCAAGGCGAGACCGACGAGCAGCCGCAGACCCTGGAGCTGCCCGGCGCCGACCACAAGGCCGCCCTCGCCCGCCTGCTGCCGCTGGTGGCCCAGGCCGCCCAGGGCGAGCTGCACGCCATCGGCCACCGCGTGGTGCACGGCGGCGAGCGCTTCACCCAGGCCTCGCGCCTGACCGAAGAAGTGCTCAGCGCCATCCGCGAGACCTCGCCCCTGGCGCCGCTGCACAACCCGGCGAACCTGGTGGGCATCGACGCCGCCATGGCGCTGTACCCGGACCTGCCGCACATCGCGGTGTTCGACACCGCCTTCCACCAGAGCCTGCCCGAGCGCGCCTACCGCTACGCCATCCCCGAACCGCTGTACCGCGAGCAGCACGTACGCCGCTACGGCTTCCACGGAACCAGCCACCGCTACGTCAGCCACAAGGCCGCGGAAATGAGCGGGCTGGCCGTGGGCGACAGCTACTGGCTGTCCGCGCACCTGGGCAACGGCAGCTCCACCTGCGCCATCGCCAACGGCCAGAGCCGCGACACCAGCATGGGCCTGACCCCGCTGGAAGGGCTGATGATGGGCACCCGCTCCGGTGACGTCGACCCGAACCTGCACAGCCACCTGGCGCGCACCCTGGGCTGGAGCCTGGAGAAGATCGACCACATGCTCAACCACGACAGCGGCCTGCTCGGACTGTCGGGGCTGTCCAACGACATGCGCACCCTGGAGAACGCCCGCGAGCAGGGCCACGCCAATGCGGCGCTGGCCATCGAAGTATTCTGTTACCGATTGGCCAAGTCCCTGGCCTCGCTGACCTGTGCGCTGCCGCGCCTGGACGGCATCATCTTCACCGGTGGCATCGGCGAGAACTCCGCGCTGGTGCGCAACCTCACGGTCAAGCACCTGCACGTGCTCAATCTCGAACTCGACGGCGAAGCCAACGCCCGCTGCGTGCGCGGCGTCGGCGGGCCGATCCACCTGCCCGGCCACCCCCGCGTGCTGGTGATCCCCACCAACGAGGAAAAGCAGATCGCACTCGACACCCTGGCAGTGCTCGACTGAAGATTCATCGGTTGTGCCCCACAAGGGCAACTCCCACCCCCGCACGGCTTAAGGAGCCCGGATGCACACCTTCTTCCTCGCGCCGACCGGTTTCGGTGTCGGCCTGACGTCTACCAGCCTGGGCCTGATCCGCGCCCTGCAACGCGCCGGCCTGAAAGTCGGCTTCTTCAAGCCCATCGCCCAGCCCCATGCCGGGGACGACGGCCCGGAGCGCTCCAGCGAACTGGTCGCGCGCACCCACGGGCTCAACGCGCCTACCCCGCTGTCGCTGTCCAAGGTCGAGCGCATGCTCGGCGACGGCCTGCTCGACGAACTGCTCGAGGACATCGTCGGGATGTACAACCGCGCCGCCGTGGACAAGGACGTGATGATCGTCGAGGGCATGGTGCCGACCAAGCACGCCAGCTACGCCGCGCGTATCAACGGCCATCTGGCGCGCAGCGTGGACGCCGAGGTGATCCTCGTCTCCGCGCCGGACAACGAGACGGTGAGCGAGCTGTCCGACCGCATCGAAATCCTTGCCCAGCTGTTCGGCGGCCCGCGCGACCCGCACCTGGCCGGCCTGATCGTGAACAAGGTGCGCGGTGGCGAAAGCGACGACCTGCCGCGTGACGCCGAAGAAGCCGCAAGGCTGTTCGGCGAACGCCTGAAGGAACATTCCCCGCTGCTGCGTGATGGCGACGTGCGCCTGCTCGGCTGCATTCCCTGGCAGGACGAGATGAACGCCCCGCGCACCCGCGACGTGGCCGACCTGCTGGACGCCAGCGTGCTCAACGCCGGCGACTACGAACAACGCCGCGTGCAGAAGATCATCCTCTGCGCGCCCTCGGCGCCCAACACCGTGCACCTGCTCAAACCCGGCGTGCTGGTGGTGGTGCCGGGCGACCGCGACGACATCATCCTCGCCGCCTGCCTGGCCGCCATGAACGGCGTGCCGCTGGCTGGCCTGCTGCTGTGCTCGGGCCTGATGCCGGACGCGCGGATCATGGAGCTGTGCCGCAGCGCGCTGCAGAGCGGCCTGCCGGTACTGACGGTGAAGACCGGCTCCTTCGACACCGCCGGCGACCTGTCGCGGATGAACAAGGAAATCCCGGTGGACGACCGCGAGCGCGCCGAGCGCGTCACCGAGTTCGTCGCCGAACACATCGACTTCGAGTGGCTCAAGGACCGCTGCGGCTCCCCCCATGAGCTGCGCCTGTCGCCGCCGGTATTCCGCTACCAGCTGACCCAGCGCGCCAACCGCGCCGACAAGCGCATCGTCCTGCCCGAAGGCAGCGAGCCGCGCACCGTGCAGGCCGCCGCCATCTGCCACGCCCGCGGCATCGCCCGCTGCGTGCTGCTGGCCAAGCCCGACGACGTGCAGGCCGTGGCGCAGATGCTGGGCATCGTGCTGCCCGAGGACCTGGAAGTGGTCGACCCGGACCTGGTGCGCAGCCGCTACGTCGAGCCCATGGTCGAGCTGCGCAAGGGCAAGAGCCTGAACGCGCCGATGGCCGAGCAGCAGCTGGAAGACAACGTGGTGCTGGGCACCATGATGCTCGCCCTGGACGAAGTGGACGGGCTGGTTTCCGGCGCCATCCACACCACCGCCAACACCATCCGCCCGGCCCTGCAGCTGATCAAGACGGCGCCCGGCTACAACCTGGTGTCCTCGGTGTTCTTCATGCTGCTGCCCGACCAGGTGGTGGTCTATGGCGACTGCGCGGTGAATCCCGATCCTTCGGCCAGTGACCTGGCGGAGATCGCCCTGCAGAGTGCCGCCTCGGCGCAGGCCTTCGGCATCACCCCGCGGGTGGCGATGATCAGCTACTCCACAGGCGACTCCGGAACCGGCGCAGATGTCGAGAAAGTCCGCGAAGCTACGCGCATCGCGCAGGAAAAACGCCCCGATCTGTTGATTGACGGCCCCTTGCAGTATGATGCCGCCGCCATCGCCAGCGTGGGCCGCCAGAAGGCGCCCGACAGCCCGGTGGCCGGACGCGCCAACGTGTATGTGTTCCCCGACCTGAACACCGGGAACACCACCTACAAGGCGGTCCAGCGCAGTGCCGACTGCGTCAGCATCGGGCCAATGCTGCAGGGCTTGCGCAAACCGGTGAACGACCTGTCGCGCGGGGCGCTGGTGGACGACATCGTCTATACCATCGCGCTGACGGCGATCCAGGCGGACAGCGGCAAGGACGGCTGAAACCCAAGGCACGAGGGATGTGCCCAAGAACGCATCACGCGCCCGGCCGACCGGGCGCCTACGTACAAGGACCATTCCTCGATGTTGAGTTTACTCCCGCACACCCTGCGCGGCATCCTCGCCACCCTGATCCTGGTGACGAGCACGCTGTGCTGGTGCATTCCGCTGCTGGGCATGTCGATCATCAAGCTGCTGCTGCCCTTCAAGGCCGCCCAGCTGGCGCTCAGCAAGATCATGAGCGTGATCGCCGAAAGCTGGATCACCTGCAACAAGGGCTGGATGAACCTGGTCCGCAACACCGGCTGGAACGTGCAGGGCCTGCAGGGGCTGCACTACGACCATTCCTACCTGGTCACCAGCAACCACCAGAGCTGGGTGGACATCCTCGTCCTGCAGTACCAGCTCAACCGCCGCATTCCGCTGCTGCGCTTCTTCCTCAAGCAGGAACTGATCTGGGTGCCGGTGATCGGCCTGTGCTGGTGGGCGCTCGATTTCCCGTTCATGAAGCGCTACACCAAGGCCTACCTCGCCAAGCACCCGGAGAAGAAAGGCAAGGACCTGGAAACCACCCGCAAGGCGTGCGCCAAGTTCAGCCGCATTCCGGTGGCGATCTTCAACTTCCTCGAAGGCACCCGCTTCACCCCCGCCAAGCATGACGAGCAGAACTCGCAGTTCCAGCACCTGCTAAAGCCCAAGGCCGGCGGCATCGCCTTCGTCCTCGACGCCATGGGCGAGCAGTTGCGTACCCTGGTCAACGTGACCATCCATTACCCCGACGGCCGCCCGACCTTCTGGTGCCTGCTGTCCGGCCGCCTGCGCTCGGTGGTGGTGCGCTTCGAGGAGCTGGAAATCCCGCGCCAGTTCATCGGCAAGAGCTACGACCAGGACGAGGGCTACCGCGCCGAGTTCCAGCTGTGGGTGAACCAGCTGTGGGAACGCAAGGACCAGTTGCTGACCCAGCTGCACCGGGAATTCCCCGCCAAGGCCTGACCGCTTTTGCAGAACAGCAAGAACGAAAAAGCCCGCCAATCGGCGGGCTTTTTCATGGGCAGTGCTTACTGCTGGTACTGCTGGGTCTGCGCGTTGGGCAGGGCCTTCAGGTTCACTTCCACGCGACGGTTCTGCGCGCGACCGTTGACGTCGGCGTTGGACGCGATCGGCTGGTCCGGGCCCATGCCACGGGTGCTGACGCGGGAAGCGTCGACGCCCTGGGAGGTCAGGTAGGCGGCCACGGACTGCGCACGGCGCTGGGACAGGTCCATGTTGTGCTGGCGGCTGCCGGTGCTGTCGGTGTAGCCGACGATCTCGACGCTGTTCTGGTTGAACTCCTTGAAGGAGTTGGCCAGGTTGTTCAGCGGGGTGTAGAAGGACGGCGCGATGTTCGCCGAATCGGTGGCGAAGGTGATGTTGCCCGGCATGATCAGCTTGATGTCGTCACCCTGGCGCTCGACCTGCACGCCGGTGCCCTGCATCTGCTGGCGCAGCTTGGCTTCCTGCTTGTCGGCGTAGTAGCCGTAGCCGGCGGCGGCGGCACCGATGGCGGCGGCGCCGATCATCGCGCCCTTGCCACGGTTGTCATGGTTGATCGCGGCACCGGCGACGGCACCGGCCAGCGCGCCCAGCGCACCGTATTTGGCAGTCTTGCTCATGCCGCCTTCGGCCGGCGGGGCCTGGGTGTTGGGGTCATAGGGGTTCTGGGAGGCGCAACCGGCCATGAGGGCAAAGGCGGTGGCAGCCGCAACCATGGACAGACTACGTGCGGTGAACATGTCGGATGACTCCTCGAAATAGCGAAACACCCATTAGCGGGCGGCAGGTTAGAGCTTAGGTCGTGCAAATAATTCCGTAGCAACCTTAAGCGCGGATGAAGGGATTCTCCCTCATCTCGTCGCCCAGGTTGGTATCCGGGCCGTGGCCGGTGACCACGGTCGCGTCTTCGTCCAGCGAGTACAGGCGGTCGCGGATCGAGCGCTCGATGGTGGCGTAGTCGCCGCCCCACAGGTCGGTGCGGCCGATGCTGCGACGGAACAGCGTGTCGCCGGCGATCAGCAGCTTGTCCCTGGGGAACCAGAAGCTCATCGAGCCCGGCGTATGACCCGGCGTGTGCAGCGCCACGCCGCAGCCGCAGGCCAGCTCCTCGTCATCGGCCAGCCACTGGTCCGGCGAAGGCACCGGAGTATAGGGGACGCCGAACATGCGGCATTGCATCTCCAAGTTATCCCAGAGGAACTGGTCGTCCTTGTGCAGGTGCAGAGTCGCGCCGGTCTTCTCCTTCATCTGCCCGGAAGCGAGGAAGTGGTCCAGGTGCGCGTGGGTGTGGATGATACTGACCACCTTCAGCCCCAGCGCGTCGAGACGCTGCAGGATGAGCTCGTGGTCGCCGCCCGGATCGACGACGATGGCCTTCTTCGTCAGCGGGTCGCCGATGATGGTGCAGTTGCATTGCAGGGGGCCGACGGGGAAGGTTTCGCGGATGAGGGTAGGCTGATCGGTCATCGGTTACTCCGGAGCGGTGAGCGGCCAGCGAAGCCGGCATGGCAGTCGGCGGCCGAATGGCACCCATATTGCAGCAACTCACCCGGAAAAGAACAAGATCGAATGCAGAGAGCACGCCGATGCAACTGAGCAACCTGCTGGCGACCCAGGCCAGTGCCGACTGGAACCAGAACCTGGCTCGGCTACTGGAGCACAAGGGCCACCCGGACTTCCCGGTGCTGCTGTCGCACAGCCTGCAACCGGTCCTGGCCCATGACAACGTGATCATCAAGACGTACCGCGGCGACGGTTGCCCGCGCATTCTCTACGAGGATTACCCGGACCAGCTCCACGCCGAGTACATCGAGCGCTACCTCGACGGCATGTATCGCCTGGACCCGGTGTCGAACTCGATTCGCGAGGGCATGAGCAGCGGCATCCTGCGCATCAACCAGCGCACCAGCCAGTTGCACGGCAGCGATTACTACAAGCACTACTACCGCGAACTGCGCCTGGACGACGAGATCGACATTCTCTTCGACGATTGCGACGACACCGTGCTGGTGATGTCCATTGGCCGACGCCAGCGCCACCTCGCCAGCACCGCCGAACTGCGCGCCCTGCGCAACCTATACCCGCTGTTGCGGTACCTGCTGGGCGGCTTCGCACAGAGCCGCGAAACCCTCGTCCAGCCGGAAGAGGAAGGCAGCCTCGCGCGGGCCCTGGCCTCCTTCGCAGGTGGCCTGCTGACGCCGCGCGAGCAGGAAATCGCCCGGCTGATGCTGCAGGGCAACTCCAGCAAACTGATCGCCCGCCAGCTGAACATCAGCCAGGCCACCGTCAAGGTGCATCGGCGCAACCTCTATACGCGGCTCGGCGTGCGCTCCGAGCTGCAACTCTGCGACCTGTTCCTCCGCCACTCCGCCAACGGCCTGCTGCCCCTGCCGCGCTGATCCGCGCCTACCCACCCCGTATCGGCACTGTTCCCGCCGGGAACACGGCTGCCTGTTGCCCGCCGGGGCCCCTACCCCCACGGGTGTATTTACCCTCTTCCGGCCCCTTCCTACTCTCGCCGTGCCTTGCCCAGTCCCGCTGCGCACGCTGCAACATCCCGAACAACAACAAGGATCAAGCCAATGACCACGGCATTCGTCTGGCACGAACACTACATGTGGCATGACACCGGCAACTACGCCGGTCTGTTCACTCCCGGCCTGGGGGTCCAGCCCGGCCTGCATTTCGAGAACGCCGAAACCAAGCGCCGGCTTAAGAACCTGCTGGACGTCAGCGGCCTCGGCGAACGCCTGCTGGCGGTCAAGCCGCTGGCGGCGACCGAGGAGCAACTGCTGCGGGTACACACCCCCGGCTACCTCGCGCACCTGCAGGAACTCAGCGCCGGGCGTGGCGGTGACGCCGGCGACAACACGCCCTTCGGCCACGGCAGCTATGACATCGCCCGGCTGTCCGCTGGCGGCGTGATCCAGGCGGTCAAGCACGTGCTGCGCGGCGACGCGCGAAACGCCTATGCCCTGGTGCGGCCGCCGGGCCATCACGCCGAAGCGGACCGCGGCCGCGGCTTCTGCCTGCTGGCCAACGCCGCCCTGGCCGCCCATGTGGCGATGGCCGAACACGGTCTGGAACGCATCGCGGTGGTCGACTGGGACGTGCACCACGGCAACGGCTCGCAGAGCATTTTCTGGGAAGACCCGCGCGTGCTGACCCTCTCCCTGCACCAGGAAGGCAACTATCCCCAGGACTCGGGCTTCGTCGACGAACAGGGCGCTGGCGCCGGCCGCGGCTTCAACCTCAACGTGCCGCTGCCGCCCGGCTGTGGCGAAGGCGCCTACCTGCATGCCTTCGACGAGATCGTGCTGCCGGCCCTGCGCGCCCATCGTCCGCAACTGATCCTGGTGCCCTGCGGCTTCGACGCCGGCGCCCACGACCCGCTCGGGCGGATGATGCTCCACGGCGACGCCTACCGCGCGCTGACCGCCAGGCTGATGGCGCTGGCCGACCAGCTCTGCGATGGCCGCCTGGTGCTGTGCCACGAAGGCGGCTACGAGCCCAACTCGGTGCCCTACTTCGGCCTGGCCGTGATCGAGACGCTCAGTGGCATCGCCACTGACATCCAGGACCCGCACCTGGAGGCGATGCGCGCCCTCTCCGGGCAGCCCCTGGCCGCGCACCAGCGGCAGTGGATCGCCAACCTGCGCGCCCGCTACGACAGCCCCTTGCTCCCGGCCAGCCGGCAAAAGGTGGAAGCATGAACACCCTGACCGCTCCCCTGGTGCTCAATCCGGTGCAGCAACGCCTGCGCCTGCTGGCAGTGGTGCTGTTCTCCGCCATCGGCCCGCTGGTGCTGCTCACCGCACCGGCGCTGGCCAGCCGCTACATCGCCGAACTGGGCCTGGACAACCGCCAGGTCGGCTTCCTGTTCAGCATGGAGCTGGGGGCCATGGCGATCTCCACCATTCCCACCTACTTCTGGATGCGCCGCTACAACTGGCGCCGGATCGCCGCGATCGCCGCTGCCGTGTTCCTTCTCGGCAACCTGCTCAGCGCCGTGCTGATGAGCACGGCGGCACCGTCCTATCCCTTGCTGGTGGCGCTGCGCTTCCTCACCGCGTTCTCCGAGGCGGCGCTGGTGCTGGTGTGCCTGGGCACCGCCGGCACCTTGCCGAACGCGGCGCGGGCATTCGGCCTGTGGGTCACCGGCCAGCTGGTGCTGGCAGCCCTGAGCCTGCAGTTCATGCCGTGGCTGTTCAGCCATTGGCGCGTCGCCAGCTTCTTCCTGCTGATCGCCGTGTTCACCGCCGCCTGCCTGCCGTTGATCCGCTCCCTGCCTGCGGGCAGCGACAATCAGGCCGAAGCCCTGCCGCCCAGCCAGGCACGCGCCGCGCTGGGGAAGATCGCCCTGGGCATGAGCGCGATCTTCCTGTTCTACCTCAGCCTCGCCGGCATCTGGACCTTCGTCGGCGAGCTGGCGCGGACCCAGGGCATCAGCGCCACGGACAGCTCCAGCGCCCTGGCCAGCGCCTCCCTGCTGGGCGTGGTCGGCGCTTCGCTGGCCAGCTGGATCGGCATCCGTGGCCGGCGTGAGTGGCTGCTCGCGCTGGGCTACCTGGCCATGGCGTCGAGCCTGATCGGCCTGCTGGGAGACGTCTCGCTGCTGCGCTACGTACTGGCGGCCTGCGCCTTCAAGTTCGCCTGGACCTTCGCCCTGCCGTTCCTCCTCGCGGCAATCAGCGACTACGACCGCCAGGGCGGCAAGCTGGTGGTGCTGGCCAACCTGGCGATCTGCGGCGGGCTCGCCGTGGGTCCTTCGCTGGCGGCCTGGCTGCTCGGCGAGACGGAGAACTTCAGCCTGCTGCTGCAGGTCTCCGCGGTCATCTGCGCGCTGTCGTTCCTGGCGATCCTGCCGCTGGCCCGCCGCCGCGCCTGACCCGCTCCACCACTACCTCGCGCTTCCCTCCGGCGTGCTTTCGGGCACGCCGCGAGCGGTTGCGCCCTGAACTCCTGCCATCCCAATAACAACAACGCAGAGCTCCCACATGAACAACCAGAACCTGGGTTCGTTATCCACGCTCCTGCTCGCCTCCCTGACGAGCCTCGCCCACGCCGACAGTCACTACGAGAACGGCGACCTGCAGGCGGACTTCAGCCTGAGCAGCGGCGCCACCTTCATCGACAGCCACAACGTCAACTTCGGCGCCGGCCAGCGCGACTATCGCAGCGGCGAGGTGAAGGGCGAGCGGGCCGTCTGGCAGGAAGCCTTCCTCAAACCGGAAACCAGCTTCCGCTACACCCTGGACCAGGACCTGCGCCTGGTCGGCGGCGCCTCGCTGGTCGCCGCGCATACCTTCGGCGACGGCGACGCCGGCGGTTACACGCGCAACTCGGACGGCAAGACCTCACTGGAAGAACTCTATGCCGGCATCGAGCGCGGCCCCTGGCGGCTGACCCTGGGCAACCAGAACTTCCGCGTCGGCACGGGCTTCATCCTCGCCGACGGCAACCTCGACCTGCTCGGCGAAGGGGCGTACTGGTCCGGCCCACGCACCGCCTTCCGCGATGGAGCCATCCTTGCCTATCGCGGCGGCGCACTGTCTGGCCAGGCGTTCAGCGTGCGCAACGACGACGACCTTGGCGGTGCCCGCTTCAGTGGTGCCAACCTCGACTATCCCTTCCTGCGCGGCCAGCTCGGCCTGATGGCGCTGAAAGTCAGCGACGTCGGTAGCCAGGCCAACCAGATAGCGCCGCGCAATGGCATGCAGGTGTACAACCTGCGCTGGCTGGACGGCGGCTTCGAAGCCCTGCCGGAGCTGTCGATCAGCGCCGAGTACGGCCTGCAGACCGGCGAGGGCGAACAGGTGAGCTTTTCCGGCCACGCCTGGTATGTGCGCCTGGACTACGGCTTCGCCGACCTGCCCCTGCAGCCGAAGCTGACCTACCGCTATGCGCTGTTCTCCGGTGACGACGACCCGAGTGACAACCGCCGCAAGAGCTGGGACCCGCTGAGCAAGGCCTACACCGAGCGTGGCTCCTGGGTGATCGGTGATGTGGTCGGCAACTACCTGCTCAACGACAGCAACGAGCGTGTACACATGTGGCGACTGGCCGGGCAGGTCGCGCCCGGCCTGAGCGCGGGCACGGTCTACTACCAGTTCTCGCTGGATGAGGAGAACTACTACGGCCAGCCGGTCAGCGACCGGCGCTTCGCCGACGAGGCGGCGGTGTACCTGGACTGGGCGGCGAGCAGCCAGCTGTTCGCGACACTCTCGTACAACTGGGTGAAACCCAAGGCCGCCGCTCGCGAAGTGTTCGGCAACGACACCTTCGATGCCCTGCAACTGTACGTCGGCTATCGCTTCTGAATCCGACGCCGCCCCAGTGATCAGCGCAGCTGCCGGGCGGCAGCTGCGCCGGTCCTGGGGTCAATCCTCGCGGTAGTCGGTGGGCAGCTTGCCGGTCCATTTGCGGAACGCCCGGCGGAAGTTCGACGGGTCGTTGAAGCCCAGCAGCAGCGCGATCTCGTAGAGCGGCAGGTGGGTCGTGGTCAGGTATTGCAGGGCCAGGCGCTTGCGCACGTCGTCGAGCACTTCCTGGTAGGTGGTGCCGAGGTTCGAGAGATGCCGGCGCAGGCTGCGCCCGCTGGTGTGCAGGTCGGCGGCCACGCTCTCCAGGTCGGGGAACTCGCCGGGGCGCGCCAGCAGCAGGCGGCGGATGCGGGTCAGCAGGCCTTCCTGCACATCCAGCGTGGCCAGCAGCGCCTCGCACTGCTGCTCGCACATCTGCACCGTGGCCGGGTTGGCCAGTGCCATGGGCCGCGCCAGGTACTCGCTGGGCAGGCCGATGAAGTGGAACGGCTGGTCGAACAATACCTCGCAGCCAAACACCTCGGCGTAGCGTTCGACGTAATCCGGCTCGGCATGGGCGAAGCCGACGCTGACACCCTGCAGGGGTTCGCCCACCAGGAAGCGGGCAATGGTGTGCAGGCTGGTCATCAGGCCTTCGGCGGCGAAGCGGCTGGTGGGGCCCAGGGGAATCGACTCGCTGGCGCGCAGGTAGGACACCCCGCCGTCTTCCACCATCTCCAGGTCATAGGCCAGGCCGAGCACGCGGTAGTACTTCAGGGCGAAGCCGATGGCGCGCCCGAGGTTGGCGCTGGACAGCACCGCGTAGCCGAGGATGCCATGGGTGGAGACGTTCAGCCGCTGCCCCAGCAACAGGCCGAAGGCCGGCTCGTTGCAGTGCGCCAGGGCGGTGCTGGAGAGCTGATGGAAGTCGATGAAGGACAGGCGGCCGTTGGGGCTCTGCAGCACCTCGGGGCGCACGCGGGCCAGTTCGAACAGGCGCACACGCGGCACGCCCAGCTCTTCGGCGAGGTCCAGGAGTGCCTGCGCATAGGCGACGGGCACCAGTTCGGCGGTGAAATTGAGCGGTTGTTTCATCATTCTTCTTATAGTGACCGCTGGCCGGATATGACCGGAAAGTTGGCAGACAATAACCTTGTGACGCTTTCCCTACAAGCCCAGAGTAATGACCATGGACAACCACAACAATGGAGCCGCCATGGCCAGCACCACCCCCGCAGGACTGGAGATCAAGCCCCGGCACATGGACTTCGATCTGCCCGATCCGCTGCCGCGTCACTGGCACAGTGGAGACGCCTTCAAGTCCCATCTGTTCGACGCCATGTCGGTGCTGTTCCCCGACGGCGAGCGCTTCTTCATCGACTCGGTGCGGCAGTTCCGCGACCAGATCAGCGACCCGGTGCTCAAGGAACAGATCCGTGGTTTCATCGGTCAGGAAGGCCACCACAGCCGCGAGCACCTGACCTACAGCCAGCGCCTGCGCGACCAGGGCTACGACATCACCGCCATCGAGAAGCGCGCCCAGGCGCGCATCCGCTTCACCCAGAAGAAATTCCCGGCCAAGCGCCAGCTGGCCGCGACCGCTGCGCTGGAGCACATCACCGCGATCATGGCCAACGGGCTGCTGACCGACCCGCGCACCATGGAAGGCGCCGACCCGGTGATGCAGCGCCTGTGGCGCTGGCACGCGCTGGAGGAGACCGAGCACAAGGCGGTGGCCTTCGACGTCTACAACCAGGTCTGCGGCAGCCGCAAGCTGCTGCGCCGGGCGATGCGCATGGCGACCTTCTTCTTCGTGCTGGATACCTTCCGTGGGCTGGTGCACATGCTCAAGGTCGACGGCCTGCTGTGGAACTGGCGCGTCTGGCGCGACGGCATCAAGTGGACCTGGGGCAAGCACGGCGTGTTCCGCCCACTGCTGCGCGAGTACATGGACTTCTTCAAGTCCGACTTCCACCCCTGGCAGCACAACAACCTCGATGTGCTCTACGAGGTACGCAAGGAGTACGACGCGCAGCCGATGGCACACGCTGGCTGACTCGCCCTGCGCTTCGAACACCGCCCCGCTCTGTCGGGGCGGCTTCGTTTCCGTCCCCCTGTAGGAGCGAGCAACTGTCTTCTTCTGAAAATCCGTGCCTGGACTTTCCCTCTCCCCGCCCTCTCCCTGAAGGGAGAGGGAGCCGATCGTGCCAGCTGACGCCATGGTTTCATCCTGCACCGAACGGTCCCCTCTCCCTTCAGGGAGAGGGTTAGGGAGAGGGCAGGCCTCCGCGCGGGACTTCACGTAGGAGCGGATTCATCCGCGATAGGCATCGCCCAGATGGAGGACGTGCCGACGGAAAACCATCGCGGACGGAGTCCGCTCCTACGCCCATGAAAAAGCCCGGCGCTTGGCCGGGCTTTTTTGTGGCGCGATGAGCAATCAAGCATGCAGGAAGCGCAACGCATCCGCCGCCGACTCCTCGGGGATTTCTTCCATCGGAATATGCCCCACGCCCGGATAGACCTTCACCTCGATGCCCGGCACGTCACGCTGCCACATCGGCACATGGCGCGGCGAAATCCAGCGGTCGCGCTCGCCCCACATCAGCATCGTCGGCACCTTCAGCGCGGCGACGCGGTTGGGCGTGGTGGGCAGTTCCTCGCGGTTGGCTTTCACCAGCACGCGAAAGATGTCGATCATCGCGCGGCGGTTGCCCGGCCGGCGGCTGATGTCGTAGTAGCGGTCAATCACGCCCGGCTTGATGTTGCGCGCATCGCCGTAGACTTCCTTGATGCCCTGGGCCACCAGGGCGCGCGGCATCCACATCGGCATCATGATGCCGGCGCCGGGCAGCACCGCGCTGGCGATCATCAGCGGCACCTTCTGCATGTAGTAGCCGGCCGGGTCGATGAGGATCAGCCGCTCGACGCGGTGGGCGTTGGCCAGTGCGTAGTTCCAGGCGATGTAGCCGCCCAGGGAGTTGCCGGCGATGGACACGTGCTTGAGGTCCAGGCGGTCGAGGAACAGGCCGAACACCTTCACCAGGCGCTCGCCGTCGTACTCGCGGTCCTGGCCGCCGCCGGTGAGGCCGAAGCCGGGCACGTCGAGGCGGATGATGCGGAAATGCTCGGAAAGCTCGGCAACCCAGCCATCCCAGGTGTGCAGCGAGGCCATCACGCCGTGGACCATCACCAGCACCGGCTTGTCCGGGCTGCCTTCGTCGCGGTAGTGGATATCGAAACCGTCGACGTGGATGAACTTCGAACCGGATTCGGGCGAAGCGTAGCGTGCCTTCAGCGCGGCCAGTGGCAGGGGGCCGAAACCATAGCGGGCCAGGCCCTCGGCCAGCGGCGGTTGCACAGACAATGTGGCGGTCATGGACGAGTGACTCCCGTGCTTGTTGTTCTAAAGGCTGAATCACACCACAGCGCCCGCGCCGCCGCGCCCAACCTAGGTAGTGTGATGGCCTGCCACGGGATGACGCAGGCCGCGCGCCCCGCTAACCTAGCCCGACCCGCCCTCGCGCAAGGAAAGCCCGTTCGTGCCGATCTTCACTCGCCGTTCGCTGTGGCCGCTGGCCGTGCTGTTGCTGCTCCTGTGCCGCCCTGCCCTGTCCGCCGACCTCTATTACCTGGGCCAGAAGATTCCCGACATCCAGCGCAACTGGACCAGCGCCGACTACCAGGTGCTGATCGACGCGCTGAAGAAGATCGACGAGACCCAGGTCAACGGCCTGCCCCGGCGCAGCGGCGAGTTCACCGGGCCGATCTACCAGCGCATGGTCAGCGAGGAGAACTTCCGCCCGCAGCTGAACATCTACGCCCCGCTGGAGCTGCGGCAGAACGAGGCGCGCGAGGTGCTGTTCAAGCTCAAGGAGCTGATGCGCCTGTACTTCAACTTCCGCGCCGCCAAGCAGCCCTATGGCGCCGAGGCGCTGGGCCTGATGAGCTACTCGCTGCGCGAACAGGCGATCCTGTTCAACCTGACGGTGGAATTCTGGATGACCCTGGCGCAGAGCGAGCAGCGCAACCCGGTGCGCCTGCAAGGCATGCAGGAAGCCAAGGCCGCCGCCTCGATGCTGACCAGCAGCGCGCTGGACTACCTCGGTCTCACCGCGCAGTTCGACCGCCAGGACCTGGTGCTCTACAGCGCCGAGCTGGCCAAGCAGTTGCCCGAACTCTTCATCCACCTGCCGCCGGAAGTGCGCGTGCAACTGCTGATGCGCGTGGATGAACTGTCGCAGAAGCACGCCTACCCGGAAGTGCGCGAGAACATGCGCGACCTGCTGCCGGTGCTGCAGGCGATCCAGGCGGACGTGCAGAAGCAGCTGGCCGCCCCGGCCAAGGGGCAGCCTGTGCCCAAGGGGCTGGACCTGAGCGCGCCGCCGGAGGCGGAGAAGAAGAAGGGGATGTGAGTGGGGATAAGTTCCTTGCTGCATCCTGGCATCGCTGGCCCTCACCCTAACCCTCTCCCAAAGGGAGAGGGGACTGATCGGCACAGGATGAAACCATAGCGTCAGCCGGCACACACGGCTCCCTCTCCCTCTGGGAGAGGGCTGGGGTGAGGGCAAGCCCACGCAGAGGAATCGCCCTGGGACCGGGCGCATAACCCGGAACGGGTTATCCGCCGATTGCCTCGCGGCGGATAACGCTGGCGCGTTATCCGCCCTACGATCTTCGGAGCGGGGTCCCCCTAGCGCAACAACCCCAGCTCCTTCGCCCGCGCCACTGCCTGGGTGCGGCGTTCGACGCCGAGCTTGTCGTTGATGTGGCGGGCGTGGCTCTTCACGGTGTGCAGGGAGATGAACAGCCGCTCGCTGATTTCCTGGTTCGAGCAGCCCTGGGCGATCAGTTCCAGCACCGCCAGTTCGCGCCCGCTCAGGCAATCATTGAGCACCGCACCGCGCTCCGGCGGGGCCGGCAGGCGCTCACGCAGGGCGTCGATGGCCGGCGATGATGCCCGCACGGCCAACTGCTCGCGCAACCATTGCGGATGCTGCAGCAGCACTTCATGCAACGGGATCAGCAGGCCGACTGCCAGACCGTTCAGGCACTCGCCCAGTTCGAAGGAAGCTTCGCGATCGCGACCGTCCTGCAGCAGCAGGGCGACCAGCTGGCCCTGGGCGAAACGCGCCTGCAACTGCGCGCCGCCTTGCAGGGCACCGCTGGCCACGGCGCGCAGCCGCACCTCGGCATCGGTCATGCGGCCTTCGCGGCGTTCCAGCTGGGCTTGCAGCATCTCCACATTGCGCGGCAGCTGCGGCGAGCATTCCGGCGGAGTGGCCGGTTCATCGCCGGTGTAAGTGTCACGCAGACGCTCCAGCCACGCAGTGGCCAGTTCGACCTGGCCCTGGCCGAGCCAGAGTTCGCACTTGATCAGGGTAATCGCCGACAGGTAGTAGACCGGCGGGACGTCCCACACATGCATCATCCGCTCGACCTCGGCGAGGTGGGCGAAGGCGCGGGTGTAATTGCCCAGCCGCCCTTCCAGGCTGGCCAGCACGCAGAAGCCGATCACCAGGCTGATGTCGCGGCAGGCGCGGGCTTCCTCGATGCCGGCCTTGAGGCATTTGCGCGCCTCGTCCGGCTGCAGCGCCAGGCTGCGCAGGTAGCCCTGGTAAAGCATCAAGCGGCCACGCACCGCATAGCGTCGCTGGGAGGACAGGCCGGACAGCCGCGCCAGCCCCTGGCGCACTTCTTCCTCGGCGCGCAAAACCTCGCCGCGTGCCTGCAGAACGCGGGCCCGGTCGTAATGCACCATGGCTTCGAACAGCGGATTGCCGAAGCGCTGCGCCAGTTCCAGCGCTTCCCGGTTGAGCCCGCGGGCGCGCCACAGGTCGTCGCGCACGATGGCCAGGTTGCTCAGGGTCGACAGGCACAGCAGGCGCGGACCGAAGCGCTCCGGGCCGAGGCCGTGCATGGCCTCCTCGCAGTGCCGCTCGGCCGCTTCGATCTCGCCGCGGCCACGGGCGACCACGCCCGCCAGCGCCTGCCATTGCGCGAGCAGGTCGCGCTGGGCCGTGGCATCGGCGGCGGGGAGGAAACGCGACAGCTGCGCCGCCAGTTCTTCGGCTGCATCCAGCTGGCAGGCCAGCGCCAGCGCCCAGCTGTACAGCACGATCAGGCGCGGCGTGCTGGCCAGCAGGCTGTCAGGCAGGTCCATCTTCCAGCGCAGCAGCGTGGCGACGTTCTGCTCGGCCAGCAGTTGTTCCTCGGACAGGCTCTGTACCAGGCTCGCCGCGACCTCCGGGTGGCCGGCGCGCAGGGCCTGCTCCACCGCGTCGTCGAACAGCCCCTGGGCGCTGAACCAGCGACAGGCGCGCAGGTGCAGCGCCGCTGCCGAAGGCCCGGAGCCGGGCAGCGGGCGCGCCAGCAGCAGGTCGGAAAACAGGTGGTGATAACGGAACCATTGGCCCTGCTCGTCCAGCGGCACGAGGAATACCTGGTGCTGCTGCAGGTGGCGCAGGATCGAGGCGCTGTCGTGGGCATCGCGCAACGCGTCGCACAGTTCGGCGGAGAAGCGTTCAAAGCGCGCGGTCTGGGCCAGGAACATCTGGACCTCCGGCGACTGCTTGTCGATCACCTCCTCCAGCAGGTAGTCGCGAATCAGCTCTTCGGCGCCATGCACCGACAGATCGGGCACATTGGCCGCCAGCTCGTCGCCGTGGGCCAGCAACCACAGGCGCAGCCCGGCGATCCAGCCTTCGCTGCGCTCGACCAGGTTATCGAGGGCGTTGTCGTCGAGTTGCGCGCCGTTGGCGCTGACCAGTTGCGCGGTTTCCTCGACGGTCAGGCGCAGGTCCTGTTCGGTGAACTCCAGCAGCTGCCGCGACAGGCGCAGGCGCGCCAGGTGCCAGTCCGGGCGCTGGCGACTGGTGACCAGCACGACCAGGCCGGCGGGCTGGTGATTGAGCAGGAATTGCAGGCAACGGTCGAGCACCGCGCCCTGGGCCAGGTGGTAGTCGTCGAGCACCAGCAGCAGCGGGCGGTCCACCGACAGGCTGTCCACCAGCTCATCGAGCAGGTCGTCGAGCCAGGCTTCGAAGGCGAACGGCTGGTGGCGCTGGCGCATCTTCAGCAGGGCCAGGGCTTCCTCGCCGAGGGTGGGAAAATGCAGGCGCAGGCCTTCGAGCAGGCGTTCGAGGAAACGTCCGGGGTCGCTGTCCCTGGCACTGAGCCCCAGCCACAGGCTGCGCCAGTGATCTTCCAGCGTCTGACAGAATTCGATGGCCAGCGAGCTCTTGCCGAACCCGGCCGGGGCGGATACCAGTATCAGCCGTCCCTGCAGCCCCGCGGCCATGCGCTGGCACAGCCGCGAACGGGCGACGTGGCCATGCGGCAGCGGCGGTCGGAAGAAGCGGCTGCCGGCCGTGCTGGGGGGAACATCGGTCAGACTTGGCAGAGTCGAGAAGTCGGTCATCGGCCTGGCTCTTGCTCTAGCTCTTATAGCGGTCAACGAAGGTCACACTGCCGTCCGAGCCTAGCCGCTCGCGGTCGGGAATAGAAGTCGATTTTGTTACCTTTGCTCACAACATGACCAGAAGGCGTCCTACATTCAGGCTTCCATTCATCTGACAGATGATCTCCCATAAAAAAACCGGCCCGAAGGCCGGTCTTTTCTCACCGCGGAACCACCCGTGGGGATCGGGGGATCAGCGCACGCCTTCCTGGCGAAGCGCTGCCGGGGTGAAGTCGCTTTCCGAAGCGCTGTAGTTGAAGTCGTAGGCGGATTTCTCCTCGTTCTTCAGACCCAGCACCAGGTAGCGGCCGGACAGCAGGTCATACAGGGTTTCCGCGGTGTACCACGGTACCTGGTAGTTGTAGTAGTACTGGTTGAACGCCTCGGCGACGCGCCACAGGGTGCCACGACCGTCGTAGTGGTCGATCTCCACGGCCTGCCAGGTGTCCTCGTCGATGAAGAAGTCACGCTTGGCGTAGATGTGACGCTCGCCCGGCTTCAGGGTGGCGGTCACGTGCCACACGCGGTGCAGCTCGTAGCGGGCCAGGTCCTGGTTCAGGTGGCCGGGCTTGATGATGTCCGAATACTTCAGCTTCGGATCATCCATCTTGTAGTTGTTGTACGGGATGTACAGCTCCTGCTTGCCCACCAGTTTCCAGTCGTAGCGGTCCGGCGCACCGTTGTACATGTCCAGGTTGTCGGAGGTACGCAGGCCGTCGGCGGCGGTACCCGGGCCGTCGTAGGAAACCTGCGGAGCGCGGCGAACGCGGCGCTGGCCGGCGTTGTAGAGCCACGCCAGGCGCGGTTCCTTCACCTGGTCGAGGGTCTCGTGCACCAGCAGCACGTTACCGGCCAGACGCGCCGGAGCGGTTACACGCTGCTTGAAGTAGAAGAGCACGTTGCTCGGCTTGCTGGCGTCGTAGTCCTTCAGGTCGGTACGGAAGACGAACTCGTCCTGGAAGTACACCAGCGAGTAGGAGCCGTTGACCTGCGGGGTCGCCTGGGTCACCAGACGGCGCACGTGGCCGCCGCGGTAGCGGGTGATGTGGTTCCAGATGACTTCCAGGCCGTCCTTCGGAATCGGGAAGGGGTTGGCTACCTGGAAGTTCTCCAGGCCGTTGCCGCCCTGCAGCAGCTTGGTCGTGGTGGCGTTCTTCCTGGTCGCTTCCAGCACGTTGTCCGGCACGGTGGCGGTACGGTGCGTGGTGTAGACCGGCATCTTGTAGGTGTCGGGGTAGCGCTTGAACATGGCCTGCTGGCCAGGGGTCAGCTTGTCCTTGTACTGGTCCATGTTCTGCGCGGTGATGGTGAACAGCGGCTTCTCGCTGGCGAACGGATCGCTGAGGAAGCCCTTGCTGTCAGCGGTGCCGGCATTCTTCGCCAGGCCACCGGTCCAGGCCGGAATGCTGCCGTCGGCGTTGCCGGCCTTTTCCGCGCCCATGGGAGTCAGGGTGGAGCCCAGCTTCGCCGCTTCATCGGCAGAGACGGCCGCCATCACCTGGGAGGCGATGAGGCTGAGCGCCAGGGCGCCCGTGTGCAGCAGGATCTTTGTTGTTCTCATTCGTTTATCGTCCTCGTTGAGTCTTTGCCCACCGCGCTGGCCGCCCTTGCCGGATGCTTTCGCCAAGACGGGGCACGGTTTTGTCTGCTGCCCCGCGCGGCCGGGTTACCCGGCCGTGCGGATGGCCCGCCGCGAGGGCGGGCCGCTTGCCGGTTGAACGGCCGGCTTAGAAAGTCACCCCGAAGCTCAAGCTGACGAAGTCACGGTCATCGACGGTGGAGTACTTGCCGTCGAAGTAGTTGGTGTAGGCCAGGCTTGCGGTGTAGGTGTTCAGGTAGTCGGCATCGACGCCCAGGCTGACCGCCTTGCGTCCTTCCTCGAAGTTGCCGCCGGGGCCGGGGGAGTAACCGTCCACGTCGTGGGACCAGGCCACGTTGGGCTTGAGGTTCACGCCGGCGAACACGTCGTTGTAGTCCCAGATCGCACGGGCGCGGTAACCCCAGGAGTCAGCGGTGGTGAAGCCATCGCTTTCGCAGTTGCGGCTGACGTTGTTGGCGTTGGCGGTGCCCAGGGTCGACACGTTGAGCGCTTCGCAGGTCGAGCGGCCGTTGAGGCTGCCGTTCAGCGGGCCGGGGCCGAAGATCGGGTCGCGGCCATAGCGCGCCTTGTTCTGGCTTTCCAGGCCGCCGACGTGGGTCCAACCGACCTCGCCCACCAGGGTCAGACGCTCGGCGCCCATGACCTGGTCGAAGAAGTGGGTGAAGGTGGTCTGCAGCTGGGTGACTTCCTTGCGGCGGTAGCCGTGCAGGTCTTCACCCGCGGTGCCGGTCAGCACGGAGGCGTTGTCATAGACATGGTTGCCGCCGATAGAGACCGGGTCCAGGCCGGAGTACAGGATGTCGGTGGTGTTCAGCTGCACCGGGGCGTTCGGACGGTAGCTGATCTCGCCCTGCCAGGCGGTACCGGTGGGCAGCGTGGTGGAGAAGCTCAGGCCGTACAGGCGGATGTCTTCGGGGTACTCGATGAAGTAGCTGGAGTTGCCCGCCATCGCCGCCGCGCCGGCCTGGGCCGCCAGGGACGGGCTGATCGCCGCGATGTTGGTGATCAGCTGGTTGATCTGCGCAACCTTGGAGGCATCGGCGCCACGGCCGGAGAAGATCGGCAGGCGGCTGTGGTAGTTCATGTAGTAGCCGCCGAACTCGGTGTTCAGGCTGTCGGCGAAGTACTTCAGGGAGAAGCCGTACTGGCCACTGTCACGGGCGTCGCGGTCCGGGCCACGTCGCACCACGATACCTTCATTCCAGGGCGACGGAGTCAGCGCCAGGCTCGGGCCGAGCAGGGAGTTCAGGGTATTGATCGAGGCCTGGTTGTTGGTCAGCACCGCCAGGTTCTGGGTGCAACCGTCAGCCACGACGTCCGGCTGGGAGAAGAAGGTGCCGCAGTTGTCGACCACCGTCTGGTCCCACTCCAGCTGGTAGAAGCCTTCGGCGGAGAGGTTCTCGGTGAGGTTCTGCGACAGGTAGAACATGTTCACCGGCACCAGGGCTTCCTTGATCTCGGAACCCGGGCGGCGGAAGGCGGTGACGTCGAACGGGTTGATCACGCTGATGCCGTTCTGGATGAAGGTGCTCTCGCCCCAGTTCACCACCTGCTTGCCCAGGCGCACGGTGCCCGGCAGGTCGGCGATGTTGTAGTTGTGGTAGATGAAGGCGTCGAGGATTTCCGCGCCGGAGGCCTGGGCGGCTTCCTTGCGGTTGTGGTCGGAGAGCGGCTTGAACTCGGTGTTCTCGTCCTTCTGCTCGAAGTCGTACCAGTACTTGCCGCGGACGAAGACGCCGGTGTCCTGGTATTTCAGTTCAAGGTCGTGGATGCCCTTGAAGATCTTCGAGAAGGTCTTGCCGGCCTTGTAGTTCAGGTGGCCATCGTCGGAGGTCTGGGACAGCCCCTTGCCGCCGTTGTTCACGCCGATGAGGTTGCTGTTCGGATTCTGCGTCGACCAGCTGGCCCCCACGGACAGCGTCGAGTCGAACGAACCTTCGATTTCCCCGATGTTGAAGCTGACGGCGGAAGCCGGCGTCGCCAGCGTGGATGCCAGGCTCACTGCCAGCGGCAACCGTGCCAGGCGCCAGATATGTTGCATGGTTTTCATCGACGCTACTCCATGTGTTTTTTGTTATGAGTAGCGGCGACTATATCCAGCGTCCTAAGGCACTTGATCGCTCTAAAGTGTGATTTGTCTTACAAAGGCCCTGACTAGACGCTTGCGCAGGCCCCGAGGTGGCGTGATCACTGGGCTGCGCCGTGCCAAGCGCTTGCTTGGCACGACGCCCGAAAACCGTGACTTGCCGGTCGTCGGTCACACCGTGGAGAGGAAAGCGCTGCCAGCCTCCTGCCATTGGGCGATGTCTACCCGGATACGCTTCTTGTCGAGCTTGCCGACACTGGTCTTGGGAACTTCAGTAACAACGGCGATCTGCGAGGGAATGGCCCACTTGTTGATGTGGCCCTGCTCGACGAAAGGCTTGAGGTGTTCGCGCAGCGCCTTGGCGTCCAGCGCCTGGCCGTCGCGCAGCACCAGCAGGGCGAACGGGCGCTCGCCCCACTGCGGGTCGGGTACGCCGACCACGGCCACCTCGCGCACCGCCGGGTGACGGCTGATGAGGTCTTCCAGCTCCAGGGACGACAGCCACTCGCCGCCGGTCTTGATCACATCCTTGATGCGGTCGCGGATATCGATGAAGCCCATGCCATCGAGGGTCGCCACGTCGCCGGTGTGCATCCAGCCGCCGGCCCAGAGTTCTTCGCCCTTCTCCGGCTCGCGGAAATACCCCTGGGTCAGCCAGGGCGCGCGCAGCACCAGCTCCCCCTGGGATTCGCCGTCGGCTGGGTGGAACTGGCCGTGCTCGTCCATGATCGCCGCCTCCACCAGCGGCACCGGCACGCCGGCCTTGATGCGGTAGGTGGTGCGTTCATCCTCGCTGCCGGCGCAGAGTTCCTGGTTGAGGTAGCCACAGGAAATCAGCGGGCAGGTCTCGGACATGCCGTAGGCCGCCGTGAGCTGGATGCCGCGGGCCTTGGCGGCGTCGTACAGCGCGTGGTTGAGGGCGCTGCCGCCGATGATGATCTTCAGCCCGCCGAAGTCGTGGTCCTTGGCGCCGGCGGCGTTGAGCATCATCTGCAGGATGGTCGGCACGCAGTGGGAGAAGGTCACCTTCTCCTCGCGGATCAGCTTGCACAGCAGCTCCGGCTCGTAACGGCCCGGATACACCTGCTTCACCCCCAGCATGGTCGCCACGTAGGGCACGCCCCAGGCGTGGACGTGGAACATCGGGGTGATCGGCATGTACACGTCGTCGGTGCCCATCAGGCGGATGCTGTCCAGGCTGCCGATGGTCGCGGCCATCGCCAGGGTGTGCAGCACCAGCTGGCGGTGGGTGAAGTACACACCCTTGGGGTTACCGGTGGTGCCGGTGGTGTAGAAGGTGGTCGCCACCGAGTTCTCGTCGAAGTCGGGGAAGGCGTAGCGTGGGCTGGCGGCAGCCAGCAGGGTCTCGTACTCACCGACGCAGTTGGGCAGCGTGCTGCTCTTGTCGGTGCCGTCGGTGATCAGCAGGGTCTTTTCCACCGTGGTCAGTTGCCCGGCAATGCCCTGGTAGAGCGCGGCGAACTCGCTGTTGACCAGCACGAAGCGGTCATCGGCGTGGTTCATGGTGTAGAGGATCTGCTCCGGCGAGAGGCGGATGTTGATGGTGTGCAGCACCGCGCCGATCATCGGGATGGCGAACATGCACTCCAGGTAACGGTGGCTGTCCCAGTCCATCACCGCCACGGTGTCACCGGCCTTCACGCCGGCCTCGGTCAGCACGTTGGCCAGGCGCGCGACGCGCTCGTTGAAGGTGGCATAGCTGTAACGCACGGTGTCGCGGTAGACGATTTCCCGGCCTTTCTCGTAACGGCTGCCCGACAGCAGCAGGCTCTTGATCAACAGCGGGTACTGGTAGGCGTTCTGTGCAGCGGGGATGACGCGGGTTTTCAGCATGGCGTACGCACTCTCAAGGCTGGATCTCATCAGGATGAGACCGACTCTAGAGCGCCCCGTGTGTCCATTCATCAGTCAAAAGAGTGATTTGCCGATGACTCTATGGCCACATCCGGTCACGCGGTAGAATCCTGACGCCCGGTCGTTCACGCCCGGTACCCAGATAGCGCATCACAACAAGAGCGAAGAAGAGGTTAGTCATGTCCGAGATCGTCATCGTCAGCGGCGCCCGTACTCCCATGGGCGGCTTCCAGGGCAGCCTGGCCGGCGTTTCCGCCGTCGACCTGGGCGCCATCGCCATCCGCGAAGCCATTTCCCGTGCCGGCATCCAGCCCGAGGACGTGCAGGAAGTGATCATGGGCAACGTACTGCCCGCCGGTCTGAAACAGGGCCCGGCCCGCCAGGCAGCACTGAACGCCGGCCTGCCCGCCGCCACCGGCTGCACCACCATCAACAAGCTCTGCGGCTCGGGCATGAAAGCCGTGATGCTGGCCCACGACCTGCTCAAGGCCGGCACCAACAGCGTGATGGTTGCTGGCGGCATGGAAAGCATGTCCAACGCCCCCTACGTCATCGAGAAGGCCCGCACCGGCCTGCGCATGGGCCACGGCGAGATCAAGGACCACATGTTCCTCGACGGCCTGGAAGACGCCCGCACCGGCCGCCTGATGGGCTCCTTCGCCCAGGAAACCGCCGACAAGTACAACGTCACCCGCGAAGAGATGGACGCCTACGCCATCGAATCCCTGCAGCGCGCCCAGGCCGCCATCAAGGACGGCTCGCTGGATTCGGAAATCGTCCCGGTCACCGTCACTACCCGCAAGGGCGAGACCGTGGTGAAGGACGACGAGCAGCCGCTCACCGCCAACCTGGACAAGATTCCCGGCCTGCGCCCGGCCTTCCGCAAGGACGGCACCATCACTGCGGCCAACGCCAGCTCCATCTCCGACGGCGCTTCCGCGCTGGTCCTGATGACCGCTGAAGAAGCCGCGCGCCGTGGCCTGAAGCCACTGGCGAAGATCGTCGCCCACGCCACCCAGAGCCAGGACCCGGCCGAGTTCACCCTGGCCCCGATCGGCGCCATGACCAACCTGTTCAAGAAGGCCGGCTGGAGCAAGGACGACGTTGACCTGTTCGAGATCAACGAAGCCTTCGCCATGGTCACCATGCTCGCCATGCGCGAACACGGCCTGGACCACGCCAAGGTCAACGTCTACGGCGGCGCCTGCGCCCAGGGTCACCCGGTCGGCTCCACCGGCTCGCGCATCATCGTCACCCTGATCAACGCCCTGCAGAAGAAGGGCGGCAAGCGTGGCGTGGCCTCGCTGTGCATCGGCGGCGGCGAAGCCACTGCGGTGGCGATCGAGCTGGTCTGACCCTCGAACCGGCATGAAAAAGGGGCGCCTCGGCGCCCCTTTTCATTTCGCTCCGGCCGCGGCTCAGCGCAGTTCGGTGAACGCCAGCTTGATCCCCAGCCCCACCAGCACCACGCCCATCATCCGATCGAACCAGTGGCCCATGCGGGCAAAACCGGCGCGCACCCGTTGCTGGCTGAACAGCAGCGCCACCAGGCAGAACCAGGCGGCGGTCGCGCAGGCCAGGTACACGCCATAACCGGCCTGCACCAGCAGCGGCGTGTGCGGGTTGATCACCACGGTGAACAGCGAGAGGAAGAACAGCGTGGCCTTGGGGTTCAGGCCATTGGTAACGAAGCCGGCGACATAGGCACCGCGTGCGCTGCGGGCGACCGGCGCGGCAACTGCTTCTACCGCCGACGGGTCAGCCGGGCGCGCCCGCAGCGCCTTGAAGCCGATGTACAGCAGGTACGCCGCCGCCAGCCATTTCAGGGCGTTGAACAGCACGATGGACTGCGACACGATCAGGCCGATGCCCAGCAGCGAGTAGGTGACGTGCAGGAAGATCGCGCTGCCCACGCCCAGCGCCGTCCAGGTGCCGGCGCGACGGCCGTGGGTCACGCTCTCGCGCACCACCACGGCGAAGTCCGGACCGGGGCTGGCCACCGCCAGCAGGTGAATGAACGCCACCGTGAGAAATTCCGCCCAGTACATCGCGCCTCCGAACAGCCGCCAGGAAAACCCTAGGTTCTATACGAAGCGCCGGCCCCCCGACAAGCGACAGGCGCCACTCGATGCAGCACAGGCAGCATTTCCAGCGGGCAGACCTGCCACGGCGAAGGGTACTGGGCGAACGGAGTGATGCCGTCGAGCAACGCCATGCCGCTGTGCAGCAACCGCTTGCCCGCCTGCCAATCCTGATTGGCCAGGGCGTGACCGAGCATCAGCGAGACCAGGTACTGCTCCCAGCAATCGAATGCTCCTCGGGCCTGCCTGGCCATGTGGCGCAAGGCATTCCACAGGCTCTCCTCGTCGAGCAGGCCGACTCTGAACGCCAGGCGCGCACCGAAGGCGGCGCGCTCCAGGTCGTAGGCCAGCACGGTACGGCACTCATCGACCATTGCCGGATCGTGACCTTCCCTCAGCAGCGCTCGACGCGCCTGCGCGAAACGCGCCATCGGCGTTCCACCGACAGACACCGGAGCATCGGCCACCCAGTCCAGCAGCGGATCGAGCTTTTCGCGACTGCCGCTGCCCAGCAACCAGTCCAGCCGCGCACGCACCTGCCCGGCATCGGCAGCCCGCCAATGTTCGGCCAGCCAGAGCCGGTGAAACTCCTTCTCCTGCGGGGCAATTGCCAGATCGTCGGCGCGCACGCCCGCGCTGTGGGCAATCACACAACCCAACGCGAGCAGGGCACTGCGGGGTGGATGCGCCGCCGGCTCATGGACGTGCTCTTCCTGCAACACAACCTCGCTCACGCGGATGCCTGCCAGCGGATGGGCTCGCCACAGGCCGGCCAACGAGCCGTTGTCGGCGCGGCCGCCGATCAGTTCCTTGAACGCCCTGATCGCCATCGAGCCGGACGTCCCGTCGCGCAACAGGATCGCCCGCCCCAGCACGAAAGACGCGGCATACCCCTGCCAGTCGGAAAAGCTGCGGATGGCGCTCTCGGCTACCCAGGCCAGGCACAGCCAGGTTTCCGACTCGCCGAGATAGCCACAGGCATGGCATTGCCGCGCCAGCCAGGCGAGGGTTTCGAGATCGTGTGCGGCCATGCAGATATCCACAGGCAACGCCAGGCCCGCCTTGCTCCAGGCTCGCTTCGCCTGCTTGAAGCGCAGCCGCTGCTCCCCCTCGAAGACGCAAGGTTCGTTGCGCTGCAGCCGGCGAAACTCCTCGTCCAGCGTCTGACTCTGGGCTTCGAGCATCAGCTCCTGCAGTGTCCGGCGCGCCGTTGCCGCATCGGTGATGCCCCACAACTCGACCCGATCTTCGGCCTGTACCACGCCTGCGCTCGCATCGCAGTGTGACAGCAGCGCACCGAAGCACAGCAAGGGTTCGGGGCCGGCGGCGCGGGGCGATTTTCTCCGCCGGGAGCGGAGATACCCAGTCGTCGCACCAGTGCGCAGCCCGACACGCACGCCGAGCGCACGGATGGCCGTGAGGCCGGAGATCAGCCAACCCATCATCGCGAGTCACCTCGAGGTTTAGATGGGCTCAATCTACGAAGGCAACGCCTCGCCGCAGATGAGGAGAAACTGAATCGTCTGTCAGACTTTTCACTCAAACGTCTAACCTCAGTGCAGTTCGCTCCGCCCCTCGCGACGCGGGCAGCCTGGGTTGTTAGCCGGCGAGGTTGCGCCGAGAATCCCCTTCACCCCGCCCTTCCGATCAAGGTGTCATCGCTCATGAATCCTCCTCGCGCCGTCTTCCTCGACCACGCCTCCCTCGACCTCGGCGACCTCGACCTCGCGCCGCTGCGCGCGCCGTTCGGCGAACTGGTCCTGCACGGGCGCAGCGACACGCAGCAGGTGGCCGAGCGACTACAGGGCGCGCAGGTAGCGATCAGCAACAAGGTGCGCATCGGCGCCGAGGTGTTCGGGCAGTGCCCGGAGCTCAAGCTGATCCTGGTGGCCGCCACCGGCACCAACAACGTCGACCTCGAAGCCGCCCGCCAGCACGGCGTGACCGTGAGCAACTGCCAGGGCTACGGCACCCCATCGGTGGCTCAGCACACCCTGATGCTGCTGCTCGCCCTGGCCACGCGCCTGCCGGACTACCAGGCGGCGATCCGCGCGGGGCGCTGGCAGAAGGCGCCGCAGTTCTGCCTGCTGGACTTCCCCATCGTCGAACTGGAAGGCAAGACCCTCGGCCTGCTCGGCCACGGCGAACTGGGTGGCGCGGTGGCGAAACTGGCCGAAGCCTTCGGCATGCGCGTACTGCTCGGCGCCCTGCCCGGCCGCCCGGCGCGCGCCGATCGCCTGGCGCTGGACGACCTGCTGCCGCAGGTAGACGCCCTCACCCTGCACTGCCCGCTGACCGACGCCACGCGCAACCTGATCGGCCAGCGCGAGCTGGACCTGATGAAACCCGGCGCCTACCTGATCAACACCGCCCGCGGCGGGCTGGTCGACGAGCAGGCGCTGGCCGACACCCTGCGCCGCGGCCATCTCGGCGGCGCGGCCTTCGACGTGCTCAGCGTCGAGCCCCCGCGGGACGGCAACCCTCTGCTGGCCGGCGACATCCCGCGCTTCATCCTCACCCCGCACAGCGCCTGGGGCAGCCGCGAGGCCCGGCAGCGCATCGTCGGCCAGTTGAGCGAGAACGCCGCCGGCTTCTTCACTGGCGAGCCGCGCCGGGTGGTGGCGCCATGAGCCTGCATCTGGTCTGCGGCGACGGCGCCGCCGAAGCCCTGCATCGGGCCGTCGAGGCAGGCGTGCTGACCGAAAAGAAAATCCGCGTGATGCCGGACGACCTGGCGGTCGGCCCACTGAGCGATGTGGATAACCCGCCCTGCCAGCAGCGCGCTGCGTTCTGGCATGCGCTGGGCGGCGAAGTCCTGCGCGAGCGGGAAATCGCCAGCGAGATGGCCACCGAGGTGAACTGGCTGCACAGCCCGGACGTCGCCTCCGTCACCCTCTGGCACGGCGACAGCGCCAGCGAGCAACTCCTGCTGCGCCGCGTCTGCGCTTTGCTGCCAGCGAACATCATCCTGCGCAGTGTCGGCGCCGGCAGCGGCCAGTGCCGCAGCGAGGACCGCCACGCCATTGCCATGCTGAAACCCGTCGAACTGGCCAACGCCCTGGCCGCCAGCCACGAACTGGACGCCGCCGAGCGCCAAGTCCTGGCGGCGGACTGGCAGCGCGCCCTGGCGGAAAACGCCGAGCTGCGCCTGTGGCTGGATGGCCAGTTGAGCGGCACCGGCTACGCCCACATCGACCGCATCCTGCTGGACAGCGCCAGCGAGTCCTGGCGCCCGGTGCAGTCGCTGATCGGCCCGACCATGGCCTACGTCGACGGCCTGTTCGTCAGCGACCTGCTGGCCGCCTGGCGCCTGCGCGAACAAGTCGCGGCCGGGGCGCTGGAACTGCGCGGCGACGACTTCTGGAAGAACGCCGAGGTGCGCCTCGCCTAGGCTCGGCCGCGGCAGCCCTGCTAAACTCGCGCCCTTTTTCGCCAGGAGGCCGCATGTCCAACGCCCCCACCAGTGAAGTGCTGCTGCGCCAGATCGAGCGCTTCCAGGACCGCGTCCTGCTCGCCGGCCTGCCCGCCGACGCCCTGCTCGGCGACCTGCCGCAGGCCCAGGGCTGGAGCTGGCATGCCGGCGATGCTCGGCAGTTGGAAAGCCGCTACGCCGGTCGCTGCCACTTCGGCGCCACGCCGCCGACGGGCCAGTTCGCTGCCGCCGTGCTGTTCCTGCCCAAGTCCCGCGAACTGACCGACTACCTGCTCGCCGCGCTGGCCAGTTGCGTGCCGGACGGCGAGCTGTATCTGGTCGGCGAGAAACGCGCCGGCGTCGAACGCGCCAGCAAACAGCTCGGTGAGTTCGGCCGCGCCAGCAAGCTGGACAGCGCCCGCCACTGCCAGCTGTGGCACACGCACATCGACGGCGCGCCGACCGCGCCGGACCTGCATGCCCTCGCGCAACGCTACGAACTGCCACTGGCCGATGGCCCGCTGCAGGTCATCACCCTGCCCGGCGTGTTCAGCCATGGTCGCCTGGACCGCGGCAGCGCGCTGCTGCTGGAACACCTGGACAAGTTGCCAGCCGGCCATGTGCTGGACTTCGGCTGCGGCGCCGGGGTGCTCGGCGCCACGCTCAAGCGACGTTATCCACAGAGCCGCCTGACCTTGCTGGACGTCGACGCCTTCGCCGTCGAGAGCAGCCGCCTGACCCTGGCCGCCAATGGCCTGGAGGGTGAAGTGATCGCCGGCGACGGCATCGACGCCGCACCGGAAGGCCTCGCTGCCATCGTCAGCAACCCGCCCTTCCACCAGGGCGTGCACACCAGCTACGCCGCCACCGAACACCTGCTGCGCCAGTCGGCACACCACCTAGCGTCGGGCGGCGAGCTGCGCCTGGTGGCCAACAGCTTCCTGAAATACCCGCCGCTGATCGAACAGCACCTGGGCCCCTGCCGCACCCTGGCCGAGGCCGACGGCTTCCGTATCTACAGCGCCCGGCGCTGATCCAAGGCTCGCACTACACTCCACCGAGCCCGCTGGATCGGCGCATCGCCGCTCGCCCTGAACTATCGAGGACACCTGTGAACCGAAGAATTAGAGATGACGTCGAACTGACTTTCGCCATGGGGCCGAAGGAGAAGCCGCATCATCTGAAGCGCTCCCTCAAGCCGCGCCACCTGAACATGATCGCCATCGGCGGCTCCATCGGCACCGGCCTGTTCGTCGCCTCCGGCAGTACCATCGCCACTGCCGGCCCCGGCGGTGCGCTGCTGGCCTACGCGCTGATCGGCCTGATGGTGTTCTTCCTCATGACCAGCCTCGGCGAGCTGGCGGCGTACATTCCTGATTCCGGCTCGTTCTGCACTTATGGCAGCCGTTTCATCGATGATGGCTTCGGTTTCGCCATGGGCTGGAACTACTGGTACAACTGGGCGGTGACCATCGCCGCCGAGCTGGTGGCGGCGCAGCTGGTGATGAAGTTCTGGTTCCCGGAGGTCTCGGGCATGTACTGGAGCGCTGGCTTCCTGGCCATCATGTTCATGCTCAACTTCTTCTCGGTGAAGGGCTTCGGCGAGAGCGAGTTCTGGTTCGCGCTGATCAAGGTGGTGGCCGTGGTGATCTTCATCGGCATCGGCCTGGCCAGCATCATCGGCATCATGCATGGCATCGACAGCCCCGGTTTCAGCAACTTCACCAGCGGTGACGCACCCTTCGTCGGCGGCCTGCAGGCGATGATCGGGGTGGCGATGATCGCCGGCTTCTCCTTCCAGGGCACCGAGCTGATCGGCGTCGCCGCGGGCGAGTCGGAGAACCCGCAGAAGTCCATTCCCATCGCCATTCGCCAGGTGTTCTGGCGAATCCTGATGTTCTACATCCTGTCGATCTTCGTCATCGGCATGCTGATCCCCTACACCGATCCGAACCTGCTCAAGACCGACAGCAGCGACATCAGCACCTCACCCTTCACCCTGCTGTTCGAGCGCGCGGGCCTCGCCGCCGCGGCGGGCGTGATGAACGCGGTGATCCTCTCGGCGATCCTTTCGGCGGGCAACTCGGGCATGTACGCCTCGACCCGGATGCTCTACACCATGGCCACCCAGGGCAAGGCACCGCGCCTGTTCACCCAGGTGTCCGCGAGCGGCGTGCCGCGCTACGCCCTCTACGCCACCACGCTGATCGGAGCCCTGTGCTTCCTCACCAGCTTCATCGGCGACAAGACCGTCTACACCTGGCTGCTCAACGCCTCGGGCATGTGCGGCTTCATCGTCTGGCTGGGCATCGCCGTTTCGCACTACCGCTTCCGCAAGGGCTTCGTCCTGCAGGGCGGCAACCTCAACGACCTGCCCTACCGCGCCAAGTGGTTCCCCCTCGGCCCGCTGTTCGCCTTCACCCTGTGCCTGATCATCACCCTGGGGCAGAACTACCAGGCCTTCGTCGGCGAGCATGTGGACTGGGCCGGGCTGGTTGCCACCTACATCACCATCCCGCTGTTCCTGGCGATCTGGCTGGGCTACCGCTTCAAGAACGGTACCCGCTTCATCCGCTACGAGGACATGGACATCCGCCCCACCCGCGACTGATCCGACGCGCAGGCTTGCCCAAGTCCCGGGACTTGGGCAGAATGCGCCCCGTCCTAGGGGAGTAGTCTCCCGCGAGCGCCCTGCTCGCCCGGTACGCGTCAACACACTTGGTCCACAGACCATGGCGCGTACGATCCAGGCCTGCAGCGTTCAGGCCGGGGTTTGACAAGACCTATGACACGAGCAACCTGACCCGGGGCGGGCAGGTGGCGCGTGTCATGGTGATTAGTCGACCCGCCCCCTTAGGAAGTCTGATGGAATCCCTCTTCGTCCCCACCCTGATCGTTGCCCTCGCGGAAATCGGCGACAAGACGCAATTGCTCGCGCTCGTCCTCGCCGCGCGCTTCCGCAAGCCCTGGCCGATCATCGCCGGGATCATCGCCGCCACCCTGGCCAACCACTTCGCCGCCGGTGCCGTCGGTAGCTGGGTCGCCTCGTTCTTCTCGGAAAGCACGCTGAGCTGGGTGCTGGCCGTGTGCTTCCTGGCGGTCGCTGGCTGGACCCTGATTCCGGACAAGCTGGATGACGACGAAGAAGGTTCGCTGAAGAAATTCGGTCCGTTCCTCACCACCCTGATCGCCTTCTTCCTCGCCGAGATGGGCGACAAGACCCAGGTCGCCACCGTGATGCTGGCCGCGCAGTACCCGCACTTCTGGCTGGTGGTCATCGGCACCACGCTGGGCATGCTGATCGCCAACGTACCGGTGGTTCTGGCGGGCAACTTCGCCGCCGAGCGCCTGCCGCTGAACCTGATCCGCCGCCTGGCCGCCGCCGCCTTCGCCATCCTCGGCCTGGCTGCCGTGTACCACGCGCTCAAGCTCTCCGGAGCGTTCTGACCGGCCGCTTTCGTCGGGAGGCTGGCGCGCCGGCCAATGCCTGTGTATCGCCCGCGATACACAGTGGCGCCTGAAGCCTCCCACGACAAAGGATGTCGCCATGCCGGAAAAAGACCTGAAGAAAGTCGCCCGCCACCACATCGACCTTGCCTGGAACAAGGGACACCTGGCGCTGGTGGAGCAGCTGCACAGCCCGGACTTCATCTACAAGAGCGCCTTCACCGCCCAGCCGCTGGACAACGCCGGCTACCGGGCGTTGGTGGAGGAGATCCGCAGTGGCATGGAGGACCTGGAAGTGGCCGTGGAGGAATGCATCCGCGAGGGCAACAAGGTCTTCACCTGGAGCACCCTGATGGGCAGCATCGCCCGCCCGGTGCTGGGCTACCCGGCCAGCGACCGCATCGTCAGTATCTCGGCCATGGGCTTCTGGACCTTCAACAGCCAGAACCAGGTACAGGAGCTGTGCACGCTGTTCGACATGGAAAGCTTCCGCGCGCAGATGGGGCTGCCCAACCGGCCCTTTGCGGAGAAGGCGCTGCCCTGACAATGAAAAAGCCCGGCCATGAGCCGGGCTTTTTTCATTCACTTCCACGCTCTATGCGGCACATACGGCTCTCGCGGGAAGCTCCGTAACAGCTCGCTCCTACAAAGACAGCCAAAGTCAGAGGTAGTCGTTGGCGTGGAACCAGGAAATGGCCCGTTCCAGCGTGTCTTCCAGCGGCACATGCGACTCGAAGCCCAGCTCCTCGCGGGCCTTGCGGCCGTCGAGGAACTGCCCGCCGGCCATCACCTCGATGGCGGTGTCGTCCAGCAGCGGCATCTTGCCGGTCAGGCGGTAGCGCCAGCGGCCCAGGGTCGCCAGCGCGCGGGCGCGGTGCAGCGGCATCGGGGTCGGCGCCGGCTTGCCCAGCAGCTTGGCGATGGTGCTGGTCAGCTCGCCCATCTCGATATTGTGCCCGGTGAGCAGGTAACGCTCCCCCACCCGGCCTCGCTCGAGCGCCTTGAGCAGACCACGCCCGGCCTCGGAGGCATCGATGACGTTCCGCCGGCCCGGCACGTAGTGCAGCATCTCGTCGCGGCCGATGGCGGTGATCAGGCGCCCGGTGGTCGGGCCGATGTCCAGTTCGCCCAGCACCATGCCGGGAATCCCGATCACCACCGGCAGGCCGCCACGGGCCTGTTCGCGGGCCTGTTCGTCCAGCGCCCACTTGCACATCACGTAGGCGCTCTTGCCGGTGGGCAGGCCTTCGTAGAACAGCCCCTCATGGCCCGGCAGCCCCTGAGGGTGCGAAGGCATGGCGAAGGCCGAACCGACGTAGAGGATACGCGGTACTTTCGCCTGCAGGCAGGCGGCGTAGAAATGATTGGTCAGGTCCAGTGCGCTGGCCACTTCCTCCTGCCAGCGACGCGGGCGCACCGGGTAGTAACCGGCGCTGAAGATCACCGCGTCGAGCCCGCTGAGCGCGCGGGCCATGCCCTGGTGATCGAAGAGTTCGGCTACCCGGCACTCAGGCTCGAGGTAGGCCAGGCGCTGGATCTGCGACGAGGGTCGGTGGATCAGCACCAGCTGGTGGCCGGCCGCCTTGATCGCGCGGGCGGCGTGGTGGCCCAGGAGCCCGGTGGCTCCGAGTACAGCGATTTTCACGGGTGCTCCCTGTTCACTGGATAAAGCGGCGCAACCTTACGCCGCTCCTGGCCGTTCGAGAGAATCACGAACCCCTGCTGCAAAAACACTGTTCAGCGGGTCTTGGCCTGCTCGTAGAGCGGCATGACCTTCGGGATGGCGGCCTGCAGGTTGGCCATCCGCGTACTGTCCGCCGGGTGCGTGCTGAGGATTTCCGGCGGAGCTTCACCGTTCGACGCCTGCCCCATCTTCTGCCACAGGGTCATCGCGGCGTTGGGGTTATAACCGGCTCGCGCCGCCAATTCCAGGCCGATCAGGTCAGCTTCGTTCTCATTCTGCCGGCTATTGGGCAACGTCAGGCTGTATTCGACCACCTGGTGGGCCATGTCCACGCTGCTCTGCCCCAGCCCCAGCAGCGCGCCGCCAATGCCCAGCCCCATCTGCTCCGCATAGGCGCGGGACATGGCTTCACGGCCGTGCTCACGCAGGGCGTGGGCGATCTCGTGGCCCATCACCGCGGCCAGTTCGTCGTCGGTGAGCTTGAGCTGATCGATCAGCCCGGTGTAGACGATGATCTTGCCGCCCGGACCGCAGTTGGCGTTGAGCTCGTCGCTCTTGATCACGTTGACTTCCCACTGCCAGGACGGCGCGTCGGAACGGAAGGCGCCGGTCTGCGGGATCAACCGCGCGGCGATGGCCTTCACGCGCTTGGCGTCATTGCTGCTGGCATCCAGCTTGCCGGCCTTGGAGGCCTCACCGAGGGTCTGCTGGTAGGACTGCGCATACATCTGGTCGACCTGGGCGCTGGACAGCATGCTGAACATGTTCTGCTTGCGATCGACGCCGACGACACCGCTGCTGGTGGTGTTCACCTGCTGGCAAGCGGTGAGCAGCAGGGCTGCGGCCAGGCCTGCGACACGAAAAACTCTGGGCATGTTGCTCTCCCGAAACAATGCAATCTCCCACGGACAGCGCGCATGGTAGGCCCACCCCCGATGCCCGGCAACTGGCAGGAAACAGCCGGCGCAGCAGTGACTTAGGAAACCGCACCGACGCATCGGAAGGTGCCGGGGGCGCCTGTCGTGGCGTACGCGGTGCGCGGCATCGCGCCTGCGATCCACACCCGCGAGCTAGCCGCGGCCAGCGTCTGATCTCACCCTGGAAACCAGGATGTCGAGGCGCTCGCCACGGCCAGATAATTTCATTTTGACATCACATGCTAGACCTCCCGGTCAGCGCCGACAATCCTGCGACAGGCGGCGAACAGCCGCGTTACAACCCATTACAACGGCCGCCTAAGGAAAATCCCCGGACCTGCCGATACAGATAGACACGCAGACCTCTGGCGCATTCCGGGTACCCGTATGAAATTCAAGTCGATCCAGTTTTCCGTGGTGGCGTTGGCAGGTGCCAGCGTTCTGGCAGTGGTCGCGGCGCTGGTGCTTTACGCGCTGTTCGCCGGCTCGCGGACTCAGGCGCTGGTGCAGGAGCGTACCCAGGCGCTGCTCGAGCAGGTGATCAACGATCGCCTGGTGGCGATCGCGCGCGGCCAGGTCGCGCAAATCCAGCGCGAACTGGAATACCCGCTCACCGTTGCCCGCGACCTCGCCAACACCAACGCCCTGCTCGACGAAACCGACGCCAACGGCCAGCCGCTGCTGGGCATAGGCCGCGCCGGCATGTCCAACCTGCTGCGCCAGACCGTGGCGCAGAACCCCAAGCTGCTCGACGCCTTCGCCGGCTGGGAACCCAACGCCTTCGCCGGCAACGACAGCCAGTACTCCGGCCTGCCCGGCTACGACGCCAGCGGCCGCTTCATGCCCTGGTGGTACCGCAAGGACGGCGGCCTGACCGTGGAAGCCATGGGCGACACCCTGGAAAGCCAGAAAATGCAGCCTACTGGCGTGCGCGAAGGCGAGTACTACCTGTGTCCGAAAGAGAAGCACCAGCCCTGCATCATCGACCCGGCGCCCTACGAGATGGCCGGCAAGATGGTGCTGATGTCCTCGTTCAACGCGCCGATCATGGTCAAGGGCCAGTTCAAGGGCACCGTCGGCGTGGACCTGTCGCTGGACTTCATCCAGGACCTGCTCAAGACCGCCGACAGCCAGCTCTATGACGGCGCCGGCGAGATGGCGCTGATCTCCACCAACGGCCGCCTGGTCGCCTACACCAAGGACCCGGCCAAGCTCGGCGAACCCGCCAGCAGCGTGCTGGACGCCAGCGAAGTGGCCAACCTGGCCAAGCTCACCCTCGACCAGCCGCTGACCTCGGTGGACAAGGAACACGGCCACATCGAGCTGTTCCTGCCCTTCACCATCGCCGACTCCGGCGCGCGCTGGACCCTGATGCTGCAACTGCCGCAGGAAGCCGTGCTGGGTGACCTGAACCAGCTGCAGAGCGACCTGAAATCCCAGCGCGACAGCGACACCCTGGGCATGACCCTGGTCGGCCTGCTGATCGCCGCCATCGGCCTGGCCGTGATCTGGCTGGTCGGCCATGGCATCGCCCGCCCGTTGCGCCAGCTGGTCGGCATGCTCGACGATATCGCCCAGGGCGAGGGCGACCTGACCCGCCGCCTGACCAGCGACCGCGCCGACGAACTGGGCTCCATCGCCAAGGGCTTCAATACCTTCCTCGGCAAGCTGCAGGGGATGATCGGCCAGGTGGTGACCTCGGTGCAGCACGTCAGCGATTCCTCCGAGCACACCGCTGACATCGCCATCCGCACCAACCAGGGCGTGCAGAAGCAGCTGGCGGAGATCGAGCTGGTGGCCACCGCCGTCCACGAGATGACCGCCACCGCCCAGGACGTGGCGCGCAACGCCACCCATGCAGCCGAAGCGGCCAACCATGCCGACCAGGCCGCGCATCACGGCAAGCGCATCGTCGAGAGCAGCTCCACAGCGATCCAGGCGCTGGCCAGCGAGATCGGCCGCGCCGTGGGCGTGGTGCAGTCGCTGGCCCGCGACAGCGAGAACATCAACGCGATCCTGGTGGCCATCCGCGGTATCGCCGAACAGACCAACCTGCTGGCGCTCAACGCCGCCATCGAGGCTGCCCGCGCCGGTGAACAGGGCCGCGGCTTTGCGGTGGTCGCCGACGAGGTGCGCAACCTGGCGCAGAAGACCCAGCAGGCCACCGAGGAAATCCAGTCGATGATCCAGCAGCTGCAGAACGGCACCCGCGAAGTGGTGCACGTGATGCAGCAGAGCCAGGACAAGACCGAGGACAGCGTGCGCCACGCCGGCGAGGCGGCCCAGGCGCTGGAGTCGATCACCCAGGCGGTGTCGGTGATCAACGACATGAACACCCAGATCGCCAGCGCCGCCGAGGAGCAGAGCGCGGTAGCCGAGGACATCAACCGCAACGTCAGCAACATCGGCATGGTCGCCAATCAGGTGGCCGGCGGCGCCGACGAGGCCTCCCAGGCCAGCGCCGAGCTGACCAAGCTGGCCGAGCAGCAGCGCCGGCTGGTGAATCAGTTCAAGGTGTAAGACAGGCTGCCGGGCGTGCGCTGCCGTCGACAGCGCACGCATTGGCAGGATGGGTGGAGCCTATGCGATACCCATGCTGCCGGTGCAGGGGGCGATGGGTATCGCTGCGCTCCACACCATCCTACTGCCCCGGAGTTCTCAGGCCGGCGTCAGGCACTCCGGCCCATTGCAGGTCGGGTCATTGATGAAATTCGCCAGCGCCTGCACGCGCAGCCGCGCCTGGGGCAACTGCAGCAGTTCCAGCAAGCGCGCGGCGGGCGTCTCGTTCGATAGCCATTGCGCCTGCTCCTGCACATCGAGAATCAGCGGCCGGCGCATATCGCCCGCCGCCTGGGTGAGCATCGCCACGCTGTAATAGGTGTGGCCTTCCACCGGATACGCCTCCCACACCCCCGCAAAACAGATCAACCCGCCTCCGGAAACCCAGTGCGGCCGCTTGCGCACGCCGAGCCACTCATAGAAGCCATTGGCCGGCAGCAGGCAGCGACGCTGGGCGAAGGCATCGCGGAACATCGGCTGTTCAACGATGGTTTCCGTACGGGCATGGGCGGGGGTTCGCGACAGGTCCTTCAGCCAGGCCGGCGTCAGTCCCCAGCGCGCGAGGTCGGCATGGCGGGCGCCGTTCTCCTCGCGCAGCATGAGCACGCGGGCGCCGGGCGCGACGTTCCACTGCGGCTGCAGGTCGGCAGGGAAGCCGGCGTTTTCGGCAAGCTCGCGGTTCCAGCGGAACAGGGCGTAGCGGCTGGTCATTGGGACTCGTCGGGGGAGAAGGTCAGCAAAGCAGGACGCCGGGACCGCCCTCGTGATCGTCGGCGCAGCCCGGCAAGGGTTGCGCGGCATTGTACGCGGCGATCAGTTCGCGCGCCTGCTCGGCCACGTCGTCCTCCACCCACAGGTGCAGCAGGCCCAGGCCCGGCAGCTCGCCGATGCCGCCGACCAGATGGCGTCCGCCCAGGTGCGACGAAATGCCCTCGTTGGCCAGCATGCCGCCCAGCAGCTCGGCTTCGATCAGGTCGGCGGGTTCGTAGATTCGCTGCATCAATCGTCCTCGCGCTGGACTTCCAGGGTCCAGTCCACGCCGTCGGTGTGGAGCTGGAACAGGATCGGCCGGCAACACACCGGACAATCTTCATAGTAGCTCTGGTCGCCCCCGGAGAGGTCAAGCACGGCCTCGGCCGGCTCACCGCAATAGGGACAGGAATAGTCCTGACTTTCGAGCATCGCTGGTTCCCCCGTGACTTCCGTTTATAATCGCGCGGTCTTTTTGGGTGCCCGCCTGGCCGGTGAGTCGGCGGCATACCCATCCGGGCCGTCTATTTCGCGGCCTGTCCCGTGATACCCCGAGAATTCATAGAGAGCATGATGGGCGAGTTCGAAGCCATCCGACCGTACAACGACGCCGAAGTCCCGGCTGTCCTGCAGCGCCTGCTGAGCGATGACGCCTTCCTCGGCGCGCTGGCGCGTTACCGTTTCCCGCGTCTGTCCGGTCCGTTCGGCTGGCTGCTCAGACCTCTTATAGCCCATCGGCTGGCCCGCGAAGTCACCGGCATCCGCAGCGTCAGCGAGCTGCAGCACAAAGTCGAGCCCTACGTCGACCGGACCATCGAGCACGCCACCGACGGCGTCACCTATTCCGGCGTCGAGCGCCTGCAATCCGGCCGTGCCTACCTGTTCATCGCCAACCACCGCGATATCGTGGTCGACCCGGCCTTCTGCAACTACGCGATCTACCACGCCAAGCTGCCGACGCCGCGCATCGCCATCGGCGACAACCTGCTGCAGAAGTCCTTCGTCAGCGACCTGATGCGCCTGAACAAGAGCTTCATCGTGCACCGCTCGATCAGCGGTCGGCGCGAGAAACTGGCGGCGTACCAGAACCTCTCGGCCTACATCAATCACTCGATCTGCCAGGACGGCCAGTCGATCTGGATCGCCCAGGCCGAGGGCCGCGCCAAGGATGGTGACGACCGCACCGATTCGGCGATCCTCAAGATGTTCCACATGAGCCGCAAGGACGAGCCATTTGCCGAGGTAGTTCGCCAGCTGCACCTGATCCCGGTGTCCATCAGCTACGAATACGACCCCTGCGATGCCGCCAAGGCCCGCGAGCTGTTCACCCGCGCGACCACCGGCGAGTACACGAAGGCGCCGGGCGAGGACGACCGCAGCATCGTGCAGGGCATCACCGGCTACAAGGGCCGGGTGCACATCAACTTCGGCGAGGAGATCACCGGCGACTTCGCCGACGCCAAGCAGCTCGCCGCCGAGCTGGACCGGCAGATCCTCGGCAACTACCGGTTGTTCCCGGTGCACTACCTCGCCTACGAGGCCTCCGACCTGCGCGACGCCGCGCTGAACGTGCCGCGCGCCGAGACCCTGTTCAAGGCCGAGGAACTGCAGCGTGCGCGCACCGAATGGGAGCGCCGCCTGGGCGAATGCCCCGCGGAGCAGCGCGGCCACCTGATCCTGCAGTACGCCAACCCGGTGCTGAACCAGTACCGGCTCAAGCAGCAGGCATGAAAAAAGGCGCCCTCGGGCGCCTTTTTCAATTCACTGATGACTCAGAGCCGGGTGCTGTACCAGCTCACCGTCACGGCCAGGGCCATGCAGGCGAAACCGAAACGGTAGAAGAAGCGGTTCATCCGCGCGGTCGGCTCGACGCTGTCCAGCGGCACCGGCGCGATTTCGCTCTCGGCGGCCAGGCGCGCCAGGGCGAGGCGCTCGCGGCGGCGGGTCGCCAGCAACAGCCAGCCTCCGGCCAGGGCGAAGAACAAGGCCAGGTCATTCACGATACGACCGGGATGGGCCTGGAAAAGACTCCAGAGCGCCTGCAGCGACATCACAACCTCCGCTTCAGAACTGCACGCCAACGACTTCGAAGCAAAGCGGGGTCAGTCTGGACGAACGGGCTTGGCCCGTCATGGATGAGAAACAATCGACGCGCATTTTATCCGCTGGGCCGCCATCGCAGCCAGCACGCAACGCTTATTTACGACGAGCGTAAGAGTTATCGAGAAAGGGTCTAAGACCTCTCCCGCGTCCTGGCACGTTGCTGGCTTCAACGAATTCTGCAAACCCGGTCTTTCGCCAAGGAGATTCGCCATGCTCGACATCGTCCCCCACGAAAACGCCTACCTGATCGAACACCTGGAAGAAATCGAAGCCGTGGTCGTCGAACTCTCGTTCAACGTCCAGGACGACCACTGGCTGGTCTACACCCAGGCCTGCGGCCACGAACACCTGGACCTGCCGGAAACCGACGAGCGCATGCGTTCGTTCGAGGTCGACCCGTACCGCCAGGCCGCCTGATCGCCCCGATCTGCGCCCATGAAAAAGCCCGCCATTCGGCGGGCTTTTTCATGTCCGATCGATCAGCGCTGGTTCAGCGTCTGGCCGATGGTCGGGTCCTTGAACACGCGGGTCAGCGCGTCGCTGAGCACGTCGCTCACCAGCTTGGTATTGGTCGCCTGGTTGGGCGCCATGCCGAAACGCTGGTTGGTCGAGGCGCCGTAGCGGCCGCTGTAGCGACGGGTGCCGCTCTGCACGTCGGCGCGGAAGGTGGCGCCGATGTCGGCCTCGGTGACGTACATGCCTTCCTTGGGCGACTGGTACTTCAGCTCGGCCAGGGTCAGGGTCAGTTGCGGCGCATTGTAGGCGTTGGCCGACGGGGTGAAGCCCAGCAGGCGCACGGCGGTTTCAGCCTGCAACTGCAGCTTGGGGATCACGTCTTCGCTGCGCACGGTCAGCTGGCTGGTTTCCGAATACAGGCCACCACGGGTACCCAGCGCGGTGCTCGGGCGACCGTCGACGACTTTCACCACCACCGGCTGGCCCTGGCCAACGGCGGCGACCGGGCCCTTGAACTCGGGCGTCGGGTTGAGTTGTTGCGGGCTGAGGGCGCAGCCGGTCAAGGTCAGGCTGGCGGCAGCGATAAAGCCGAGCAACAGGCGAGGCAGCATGCTCATCTCTCCATGGGGTAAGCGATGGCCGGCAGTATACCGGCGGGCAGCGCGGTCAGATAGCGCTTGGCCATTGGACGCGGAACCCGTTCTCAGGGTTCCCTGGCCGCGCGTCGATAGGCCGCCTTGACCCACCTGCAGGCAAGACGCACCGGGAGGGAGCACAAATGGTCAATCAAGGGGTAGACACTAGGAAAAAAGTCTAAGGTGCAGAGCTTTTTTTTGTGTTTCGCCGTTATAATCGCCCCCCGATTATAAGGACGCCTCCTGGTCGGGCCCCGCACGATGCCGACACACCGTGTCTCGCCTCTGCCACCCCTCAAAGAGAGTCGCCACTCGCCTCGGTCACTGGCCGTCGCGCTTTGTACGTTCGTTGCGCAGAACTTGGCAAGGATGCAGCCGCCCCCTCCGCACGGAGACCGGACCGGCCCGCGACGACGATCCCCTTTGAGCTTCACGCCTCCAAAAGAGCGTGATCGAAGGTTTTTCACTACTTCACGAGAGTGTGGCGAGCAATGAAGAGTTTTGCGTTGGTAGCACCATTGACGTCTGACCCCGCAGCACTGAATCGCTTTTTCGGCACCGGAAGCCGCGCATAAGCGCCACTTTCGGATGCACTTGCGGATGAATTCGTCTGTCCGTGGATTGCCGAGAAGGTGCGCATTTCCCCTCCTCCGATCCCGGCCCGAGACATTCCGCGAAAGGTCCTTTGCGACCTGAGAAGAATTCGGACATGCGGCTTTCGCGCAACGAGCGCAAGGCCCCTGTCACAACTGGCTGCTGATAGTTTTGGAGACGCGTTAATGGCGCAGAACGAAATCGAATCGATGGACGTGCTGCTGGTCGGCGCCGGCATCATGAGCGCAACCCTGGCTGTCCTGCTCAAGGAAGTCGATCCGGGCGTCAAGCTCGAGATCGTCGAACTGCAGGAATCCGGAGCCATCGAGAGTTCCAACCCGTGGAACAACGCCGGTACCGGTCACGCCGGCCTCTGCGAGCTGAACTACACCCCGCAGGCGGCTGACGGCTCGATCGACATCAAGAAGGCGGTGAACATCAACGCCCAGTTCGAGGTGTCCAAGCAGTTCTGGACCTACCTGACCGGGAAGGACGCCTTCGGCGCACCGCGCAACTTCATCAACCCCGTTCCGCACATGAGCTTCGTGCGTGGCAAGGACATTCCGTTCCTGAAGAAGCGCCATGAGATGCTTGCCCAGCACCATGCCTTCTCCTCGATGGAATACACCGAGGACCGCGCGAAGATCGCCGACTGGGCCCCGCTGACCATTCCCGGCCGCCCGGCCGACGAGCAGGTCGCGATGACCCGCGTGGAAAGCGGCACCGACGTCAACTTCGGCGCCCTGACCAACCAGCTGCTGAGCTACCTCTCCAGCCGCGAAGGCAGCGAAGTCCGCTACTTCCAGAAGGTCGTGGGTCTCGAGCGCTCCGGCGACGGCTGGCTGGTGGACATCAAGAACACCCAGACCGGCGATGCCCGCAAGGTCAAGGCGAAGTTCGTCTTCCTCGGCGCCGGCGGCGGCGCGCTGCCGCTGCTGCAGATGTCCGGCATCCCGGAAAGCAAAGGCTTCGGCGGCTTCCCGGTGAGCGGCCAGTGGCTGCGTTGTGACAACCCGGAAGTGGTCAAGCACCACCAGGCCAAGGTCTACAGCCAGGCTGAAGTGGGCGCCCCGCCGATGTCCGTGCCGCACCTGGACACCCGCGTGGTCGAGGGCAAGACCTCCCTGCTGTTCGGCCCGTACGCCGGCTTCTCCACCAAGTTCCTGCGCCACGGTTCGTTCCTCGACCTGCCGCTCTCGGTGCGCACCAGCAACCTGCTGCCGATGCTCGCCGTGGCCCGCGACAACATGGACCTCACCCGCTACCTGGTGAAGGAAGTCATGCAGTCCATGGACCAGCGTATCGAAGCCCTGCGCAAGTTCTACCCGGAACTGAACCCGGCCGACTGGCGCCTCGAAACCGCTGGCCAGCGCGTGCAGATCATCAAGAAGGACCCGAAGAAAGGCGGCATCCTGCAGTTCGGTACCGAACTGGTAGCGGCCCAGGACGGCAGCATCGCCGCCCTCCTCGGCGCCTCGCCGGGTGCTTCGGTCACCGTTTCGATCATGCTGGGCCTGCTGGAGCGCTGCTTCCCCGAGCGCTACAAGTCGGCCGAGTGGACCGCGAAGCTCAAGGAGATCTTCCCGGCCCGCGAGAAGCAGCTGGAAACCGACGCCGCGGTGTACCGCGAAGTCAACCAGATGACCGCCGACCGTCTGCAGATCGTCGCCGCGTCCTGAGTGCCGCACTCATGAAAAAGCCCGCCATCCGGCGGGCTTTTTCGTGTCCGTGGTCAGCGCGGTTCAGTGGCAGCTGACCATCCAGCCGACGCCGAACCGGTCGGTGAGCATGCCGAAGCGCTGCGCCCAGAAGGTCTTCTCCAGCGGCATCTCCACCCGCCCCTCCTCCGCCAGGGCGGCGAATGCCTGCTCCGCCGCCACCACGCTGCGCAGCGTCAGGTGCAGGGAAAAGCCATTGAAAGCCGCGTTGTGCTCGCCGCGACCATCGGACAGGAAGACTTCCGTCTCGCCGATCTGCAGGCTGGCGTGCATCACCTTGTCCAGCCAGCCATCGGGCACCGGCGACGGTCCCGGCGCCTCCTCGAAGCGCATCAGGCCTCCGAGCTGGGCGCCCACCGCGCGTTGGTAGAAGGCAATGGCCTCATCGGCGCGACCATGGAAAAACAGATAGGGCTGTACTTGCACGGCTTCGTCCTCGCCTTGTCGTTATCGTTCTGAGGGAAAGTCTAGGCGGGGATTCGCGGAGATGTCCGGCGAGTCTGTTCGTAGGATGGGTGGAGCGCAGCGATACCCATGCGGTCCGCAGCTCGGAAGTGATGGGTATCGCTACGCTCCACGCCATCCTACTTCGAGTTTTCCTGCTGAGCTCGCGCATAAAAAAGCCCGCACAGGGCGGGCTTTTCAGCAGTTCGCAGCGATCAGCCGCGAGCAGCCTTGATCACTTCGATGTAGGGCTCGGCCTGGCGCTGGTCCTGGATCAGGGCGATGAAGTCCTGGCCCTGGGCATCCTTGGCGGACAGGTCGTAGCCGGCCTCGACGAAGAAGCCGACGAAGCGCTCGAAGTCGTCGATGCGCAGGCCGCGGTAGGCCTTGACCAGCTTGTGCAGGGACGCCGGGGTGTCGTCGGCCGGTTCCACGTCGAGGAACAGCTTGATGGCGTCGTCGTTGATCTCTTCGCCAATCACCTGCTTCTTGTCTTTACGCATCGCTCGCTTCTCTCTACGGCTGTCTCGGGGATCGCGGCCGGCAACGGCTCAGGCCGGGCACCACGGGTCGGGCAGTTTAACCCTGCGCCGGGCGCGGCTCAACGCGCGCGAATGGCGCCGGTGTGCAGGTCGGCCCAGATATGGCCGTTGCCGTAGGTGAGGAACTGCACGTAGACGGTGCCGTTGCGCAGCAGGTCGAGCAGCTGTGGATAAGCCGCCTGCGGGTAATACAGGCTAAGCACGCGAGTCTTCTCGTCGTAGGCGGGCTTCTTCAGGCTCTTGCCCTCGGCGTCGAAGCTGATGACCACCTGGCTGATCTGCGCCCCCTTGTTCAGCGGCTTGCCCTTCAGGCGCAGCAGCGACGGCGTGGTGATCGGGATCGGCTGCTGGTTGGACTGGCGCTGGTTGCCCAGCACCACGCTGTATTCGGTGACCTGCAGCAGTTGCTGCTGCTCCGGCTCGCCCTGGCGCAGGCTGGCGTCGTCCGGGGGCAGGAACTGGCTGTGCATCGGCGCGGCAACGGTCATCCCCGCAAAGCCAAGCGGAAGGCAGAACAACAGCGCCAGCACGGCGCCCGACATGCGAACGGACATCATCACCTCCGCGGGACAGGGCCGAGCACTCTAGCATGCGCCCGAAGCGCCACGACAGGCGCACATGGCAAGCCTGTCGATACATTGATAGCCTTCGAAGTCAGGCATATCTCACATCGACACAGGCCCATCCTCGATGCTGCACAACGTCTCCGACCTCGACCTGCGCCTGCTGCGCATCTTCGCCTGCGTGGTGCGCTGCGGCGGGTTCTCCGCCGCGCAGGGCGAACTGGGCATGGGCCAGTCGACCATCAGCACGCACATCGCCAGCCTGGAGACGCGCCTGGGCTATCGCCTGTGCGAACGCGGCAAGAGCGGCTTCCGCCTGACCGAGAAAGGCGAGCGGGTACTGGACTATGCGCAGAGCCTGTTCGCCGCGCTGGGCGACTTCCGCGATCAGGTGCAGTCCCTCGCCGGACGCCTGGTCGGCGAGCTGCACCTGGGCCTGGCCGACAACATCGCCACCCTGCCCGAGGCACGCATCCACCAGACGCTGGCGCGCTTCAACCGCCGCGATCAGGACGTGCGCCTGCATTTCCTCATCGAATCCTCCAGCGAACTGGAGCGTCTGGTGCTCAACGGCCGCCTGCATCTGGCCATCGCCTGCTTCAGCCGGCGCCTGCCGAACCTGCGCTACGAGCCGCTGTACCACGAGCGGGTAGCCGTGTTCTGCGGGCGCGAGCATCCGTTGTTCGACAAGTCAGTGAAGGACGCCGCAGAGCTGGAAAGCTGCGACTGGATCCAGCACGGCTATGCGGTGGCCGACGTGCAGTTGCCCGCCGATCCGCAACGCAGCACGGCCTTCGCTCAGCACATGGAGGCGGTACTCCACGCCGTACGCGCCGGCACGCATCTGGGCTACCTGCCCACGCACTACGCCGAGCGCTGGGTGGAACAGGGCGAGATGCGCGCGCTGCTGCCAGACAGCCTCGGCTACGGCATCACCCACAGCCTGGTGGTGCGCGACGAGCCGGGGCACAACGAAGCGCTCCAGGCGCTGGTCGAGGACCTGCGCCTGGAGCACGGGGTGACGCCGATCAGCGCGGCGCGGTGATGTGCTTGATGTCGAAGAACGCCGACAGGCCCCACGGCCCCAGCTCGCGGCCGATGCCACTGCGCTTGCCGCCGCCCCAGGAAGTCTGCGGGAATACCACTTGCGGCGAGTTCAGCCAGACGTTGCCAGCCTCCAGATGCTCGGCGACGCGCTGGGCGCGCTCGAGATCGGCGCTGCACACGGTGGCGGCCAGGGCGAAATCGCTGTCGTTGGCCTGCCCCAGGGCGTCCGCTTCATCACTGAAGGTGCGCACGCACAGCACCGGGCCGAAGATTTCCTCGCGCCACAGGCGGCTGTCAGCCGGTACGTCGGTGTACACGGTCGGCTGGATGAACCAGCCCTCGGCCGCTGCGCCGCCGGTCAGGCAGGCCAGGCCTTCGTCGCGAGCCACCGCGAAGTAGTCGAGCACCTTGCGGCACTGCGCTTGGCTGGTCATCGGGCCCATGTCGGTCTCGCCGAGCAGCGAGTCACCGACGCGCAGGCCTTCCACCGCGACCTTCAGCTTCGCCAGCAGCGGCTCGGCGATGGATTCCTGCACCAGCAGGCGCGAGGTGGCGGAACACATCTGCCCGGCGTTCCAGTAGACGCCGGCGATGATCCACTGCACGGCTTCGTCCAGGTCGCAGTCCTCGAACACCAGGATCGGCGACTTGCCGCCCAGCTCCAGGCCCACCGGCAGGGTGCGCGCGGCGGCGGCTTCCATGACCTTCCGGCCGACGACGTTGCTGCCGGTGAAGGACAGCTTGGCGATGCCCGGATGGCTGCACAGCGCTGCGCCGGCATCGGCCAGGCCCGGCACCAGGTTCAGCACGCCGGCCGGCAGGCCGATGACGTCGGCGATCTCGCCCAGCACCAGCTCGATCAGCGGGGTGATCTCCGAGGGCTTGAGCACCACGGTGCAACCCGCTGCCAGGGCCGGCGCGACTTTCCAGGCGCTGGTCACCAAGGGGAAGTTCCACGGCACGATCAGGCCGACCACGCCGATGGGCTCGAAGCGGGTCTGGGAGCGGTAGCCGGCGTCCGGCAGGGCCACTTCGGCGTTCTGTCGGGCGTCCAGCTGGTCGGCCAGTTCGGCGTAGTAGGCGAAGGTGGCGATGGCGTCGCCGATATCGATTTCCGCTTCCAGGCGCGGCTTGCCGCTGGCCTGCATCTGCAGGGCGATCAGCGCTTCGCTGCGGGCTTCGAGCTGTTCGGCGAAGGCGCGCAGGTAGCCCGCGCGCTGGGCGGCGCTGGTCAGCTTCCAGTCAGTGAAGGCGCGCTTGGCGGCAGCCACGGCGCGCTCCACGTCGGACACACCGGCGCAGGCGACTTCCGGCAGCGCTTCACGGGTAGCGGGAGCGATCGGGCGCAGGACGGCACCGCTGTCGGCGGGCAGCCATTGGCCATCGATATAAAGGAGACGGGACATGCGAACCTCGGACGGTTGTCTGGTGAGGGTCGCAGGATAGGTGTGCCATGCATCGCCAAAAATGCGAGTCAGCCCATGCATGCATCGACAGGATTCGATGTGTAGGCGCGGGCCATTCCCGCGAATCGCGCCCATCGGGCGCGCTCTCGAATCAGGCTGGGAACTGCGAACGCATCCAGTCCAGGTAATCGGCAGCGCCCGCCCCACCCTCGCGCGGTGCCCATTGCCCGCGCTCGTCCTCGCCCAGCGGCACGAAGGGGCCGGCCTTGGCTTCGAACATGATGCTGTCCGGCTCCAGCGCCACGATGGCGTGGAAGGTGCCCGGCGGCAGGTCCACACCGACGCAGTCGCCACCGGCACGCAGCACGCGGGTGGTCAGCAACTCGCCGTTATCGGAAAAGATCAGCAGGCCCAGCGCGCCTTTCACGACCAGCAGGCTCTCGGCCTTGTCCGGGTGACGGTGGCAATGCGGCGGGATGTAGCTGTCGGGTTGCAGCGCATTGAGCAGGCGATGGCAGGGCTCGGTCTGCTCATGGAAGTTGTGGTTCTGCCGGCGCCGGGGGCTGGCGGCGGCACGGGCCGCGACCTCGTCGAACAGCGCACTGTCGAGAAAACGCGGCCCGCCCATCGTCAGAGGCCTTTGACGGCGAAGATGCCGGCGGCGTTGCGCCAGTAACCCTTGTAGTCCATGCCGTAGCCGAAGATGTAACGGTCGATGCAGGACAGGCCCACGTAGTCGGCCTTCAGGTCCGGACGGGCCTTGCGGTCGTGGTCCTTGTCGATCAGCACGGCGGTGTGCACGCGCTTGGCGCCGGCATGCTTGCAGAAGTCCATGATCGCCGAGAGGGTGTGCCCTTCGTCGAGGATGTCGTCGATGATCAGCACTTCGCGGTCGATGAAGGAGATTTCCGGCTTGGCCTTCCAGAACAGCTCGCCGCCGGTGGTCTCGTTGCGGTAACGGGTCGCATGCAGGTAGGAGGCTTCCAGCGGGAAATTCAGCAGCGGAAGCAGCTTGCCGGAGAAGATCAGGCCACCGTTCATCACGCAGAACACCACCGGGTTGGTGTCGGCCAGCGAGCCGTTGATGGCCTCGGCCACACGGGCGATGGCGGCCTCTACCTCGGCGTTGGTGTACAGGCAGTCGGCTTCGGCCATGACTTGGCGGATGTGCGCGAGATCGACGGACATGGGGGTTCTCCCGTGAAAAAGTGCGCAAAGGTACCTATCGGCGTGCCACGGAGCAAGGGTCAGCGGACGAATGTCGCCGACAATCGTGGCCCAAGGTAGCTAGGATGCATTACGCTACCGCAATTTTTTTGCCAGCCCGTCCGGAGAACCCGTCCATGCCCGTCCTCGAGATCCGCCATCCCCTGATCCGCCACAAGATCGGACTGATGCGCCGTCACGATATCAGTACCAAGAATTTCCGCGAGCTGGCCCAGGAAGTGGGCGCCCTGCTGACCTATGAGGCGACCAAGGACCTGCCGCTGGAAAACTACGAGATCGAAGGCTGGGCCGGCCCGGTACAGGTCGAGAAGATCGCCGGCAAGAAGATCACCGTGGTGCCGATCCTGCGCGCCGGCATCGGCATGCTCGACGGCGTGCTCAGCCTGATTCCGGGTGCCAAGGTCAGCGCCGTGGGCGTGGCGCGCAACGAGGAAACCCTCGAAGCGCACACCTACCTGGAAAAGCTCGCGCCGGACATCGCCGAGCGCCGCTCGCTGATCATCGACCCGATGCTGGCCACCGGCGGCTCGATGGTCGCCACCATCGACCTGCTCAAGAAAGCCGGCAGCAAGGACATCCGCGCCATGGTGCTGGTGGCCGCTCCCGAAGGGATCAAGGCAGTCAACGATGCGCATCCGGACGTGCTCATCCTGACCGCTTCCATCGACCAGTGCCTGAACGAGAACGGGTACATCATGCCGGGCCTGGGCGACGCCGGTGACAAGATCTTCGGCACCAAGCAGAAGGAAACCTGATAGATGGCCGATGAATTCAACGAACCGCTGTGGCGCCAGATCATTTCTGGCGCACAGATGCTCTTCGTGGCCTTCGGCGCGCTGGTACTGATGCCGCTGATCACCGGCCTGGACCCGAACGTCGCGCTGTTCACCGCCGGCTTCGGCACCCTGATGTTCCAGATCGTCACCGGCCGCCAGGTGCCGGTGTTCCTGGCCTCGAGCTTCGCCTTCATCACCCCGATCATCCTCGCCAAGGGCCAGTTCGGCCTGGCGGCGACCATGGGCGGCGTGGTGGCGGCGGGCTTCGTCTACACCTTCCTGGGCCTGGCGGTGAAGGTCAAGGGCACCGGCTTCATCGACCGCCTGCTGCCGCCGGTGGTCATCGGCCCGGTGATCATTTCCATCGGCCTGGCCATGGCGCCGATCGCCGCCAACATGGCGATGGGCAAGGCCGGTGACGGCACCGAGCTGATCCCCTACAAGACCGCCATGTTCATCTCCATGCCGGCGCTGCTGACCACCCTGATCGTCGCCGTGTTCGGCAAGGGCATGCTGCGCCTGGTACCGATCATCGCCGGCGTGCTGGTGGGCTATGGCCTGTCCTTCGCCTTCGGCGTGGTCGACGTGGCGAAGATCGTCGCTGCGCCCTGGCTGGAGCTGCCGAAGTTCACTGCGCCGGAATTCAACTGGCAGGCCATCCTGTTCATCGTTCCGGTGGCGCTGGCCCCGGCCATCGAGCACATCGGCGGCGTCATCGCGGTGGGCGGTGTGACCGGCAAGAACTACCTGAAGACCCCGGGCCTGCACCGCACCCTGCTGGGCGACGGCATCGCCACCTCCGCCGCCGGCCTATTCGGCGGCCCGCCGAACACCACCTATGCCGAAGTCACCGGCGCGGTGATGCTGACCAAGAACTACAACCCGAAGATCATGACCTGGGCGGCGGTGTTCGCCATCAGCCTGGCCTTCGTCGGCAAGTTCGGCGCCATCCTGCAGAGCATCCCGGTCCCGGTGATGGGCGGCATCCTCTGCCTGCTGTTCGGCACCATCGCCTCGGTGGGCATGAACACCCTGATCCGCCACAAGGTGGACCTGTCCCAGGCGCGCAACCTGTGCATCGTCTCGGTCACCCTGGTGTTCGGCATTGGCGGCGTGCTGATCGGCACCGGCACCGGCCCGGACGACTTCGGCCTGAAGGGCATCGCCCTGTGCGCGATCGTCGCCATTTTGCTCAACCTGATCCTGCCCGGCGAAGAAGGCTGGGAGAACAAGGCGCTGGAACAAGGCGCCGGCGACTCCTCCGCTGACAAGCCCGCCGAGTGAGGCAGCGGCGCCGCCGGAAGGCGGCGCCGAAGCCCACGTAAAGTTGGGCGAACGCCACATGCCGAACACGGTCCATTCAGCATGACAGTTCGATTCCGACAGGAGGCACTGCCCATCCGCTTCGCCTCGCTCGTCCCGTTTTCTCCGTCGCAGGTGCGCCCGTGAGCCGTGCCGCGTGGCTGCTGCTCGGCCTGATCGGCGCCTCGCTGATCCCCCTCGCCATCGGCGGCCGGGAGATGCTCGAGCATGTCCTGGCCTTCCCCCTCGACCAGTTGCTGATCATGTTCGGCATGATCTGCCTGTGCTGGCTGATCAACGCGCAGAAGCTGCGGGTGCTGCTCAATGGCCGCGCCGGCGAGATCGGCAAGGTGCGCTCGGTGGGCATCATCATGGCCTCGGAGTTCGCCTTCTACGCCACCCCCGGCGGCACCGGCGGCCCGCTCACCCTGATGGCCCTGCTCGCCCGCCACGGCATGCGCCCGGCGCACAGCAGCGCGATCTTCGCCGTGGACCAGTTGAGCGACCTGCTGTTCTTCCTCTGCGCACTCGCGGCGGTGCTGGTGTGGGCACTGTCGCACAGCGTCAGTCCGAACCTGGAGACGTCGCTGATCACCAGCGGTGTGCTGCTGGGCGGGATCTTCTTCGGCGTGGTACTGCTCGCGCGCTTCCAGCGCCGGGTGATCAAGGCCAACGGCCGGCTGTTCGAACGCCTGGGGATGAAGCCGCGCACGCGCCTGCACTGGGCGCGCAAATGCCTGCACTTCCGCGATACCCTGGTGAGCTGCCTGCGCCAGCCCAAGCGCCGGCTGCTGCTGATCTTCTTCTTCACCTGCTGCCACTGGGTGCTGCGCTTCTCGGTGCTCTACATCACCCTCAAGGCGCTGGGCGTGGACCTGCACTGGGCCTGGGCCTTCCTGATCCAGCTGCTGTCGCTGGCCGCGGGTCTCGCCACGCTGCTGCCGGGTGGCGCAGGAGGCACGGAGCTGACCAGCGCCGCGCTGCTCGCCCCGCTGGTGGGCAAGTCCACGGCCGCCGCAGCCATCCTGATCTGGCGCGTGGTGACCTACTACTTCTACCTGGTGATGGGCGCGCCGGTATTCGCCCTGATGGCGGGCCGGCCGTTGTTGCGCAAGCTGATGGGGCTGCGGGAAAGCGCCTGAGGATCAGTCGCCGGAAGGCTTGTCGTCTTCGGACGGTGCCTTGGGTTTGAGTGAATCCCAGAGTTCAGCGGCGCCGGGAAACTCGGTGCCGTCCTCGTCGCTCAAGGCTTCGGGATCGTAGCGGCTGGTACAGCCTTCGCCCAGGGTGGGCGGCGGGGTGGCGGTGCCTGGGTTTTTCGGGTCACTCATGCTGACCATCTCCGTTGAGCGCAGCGCCCGCCGTCAGGCGACGGCGGGAGCATGCGGAGTACCCAGTCTAGAACGAAACCGGGTCGATCAGTCGAATACCACGGTCTTGTTGTCGTGCACCAGCACGCGGTCTTCGAGGTGGTAGCGCAGGCCGCGGGCCAGCACCAGCTTCTCCACATCCTTGCCCAGGCGCACCAGGTCTTCGATGTTGTCGCGGTGGCTGATGCGCACCACGTCCTGCTCGATGATCGGGCCGGCGTCCAGTTCCTCGGTCACGTAGTGGCAGGTCGCACCGATCAGCTTCACGCCACGCAGCGACGCCTGGTGGTACGGCTTGGCACCAACGAAGGACGGCAGGAAGCTGTGGTGGATGTTGATCACCTGGTGGCGGTACTTCTGGCACAGGTCCGGCGGCAGGATCTGCATGTAGCGCGCCAGCACCACGTTGTCGGCCTGGTGCTCGTCGATCAGGCGCGACACCTGTTCGAAGGCCGGCTGCTTGTTCTTCGGGTCCACCGGGACGTGGAAGTACGGAATGCCGTGCCACTCCACCATGCTGCGCAGGTCATCGTGGTTGGCGATCACGCAGGGAATCTCGCAATCCAGCTCGCCGCTGTGCCAGCGGTGCAGCAGGTCGGCCAGGCAGTGCGATTCGCGGCTGGCCATCAGCACGACGCGTTTCTTCACCGAGGAGTCGGTGATGCGCCACTCCATGGAGAACTCGCGGGCAATCGGGGCGAAGGCCTGGCGGAAACCGTCGATATCGAACGGCAGGGAGTCGGCACGAATCTCATGCCGCATGAAGAACCAGCCGTTGTCGTTGTCGGAATGGTGACTGGCCTCGGTGATCCAGCCGTTGTAAGTGGCCAGGAAATTACTCACCTTGGCGACGATGCCGACCCCGTCGGGGCAGGCGATCACCAGTCGGAAAGTGCGCATGGGTGTACTCCAGATACATCGCGAAGGCCGCCATTCTAGCGGCTCGAGGGGAAAAGATCAGCCATTGCCACGATGCGCCGACGAGAGCCAGTTCGATGCATTGCGAGTGCTGCGATTAATTACCGGCGAATGAACTAGTTAAACAAGTCGACAATTACCGACAAAACTTTTCCCAAGCATTTACTTGAACAACTTCGCTGACTATTATGTCTGCTACAAACTTTCCGCCACCGCTGGACCCAGAACAAGGTACCCAACATGTCGCTGATCAACGAGTACCGCGCTACCGAAGAAGCCATCAAGGAACTTCAGGAGCGCCTGAAATCCCTGGAACAGGACGACAAGCTGAAGAAAGAGCTTGAGTTCGAAGAGAAACTTCGCGCGCTCATGGCCAGCTACGGCAAGTCCCTGCGTGATGTCATTGCCCTGCTCGATCCGGACGCGAAGCTGAGCAAATCGCCGCGTGCCGCAAAAGCCACCGTGAGCAAGCGTGCTCGCAAGGTCAAGCAGTACAAGAACCCGCACAACGGTGAAGTGATCGAAACCAAGGGCGGCAACCACAAGACCCTCAAGGAATGGAAAGCCAAGTGGGGCGCCGAGGCCGTAGAAGGCTGGGCCACACTGCTGGGCTAAGCCTTTCCGACATGAAAAACGCCAGCCTTGCGCTGGCGTTTTTTATTACCCGCAGAAAAGTGCGCGGCGCTACAGGCTATAGCGCGCGCGCAGCACCTGCGCATACTTGTCCCACTCTTGCAGCACCAGACGGCCGGCCGGCGTGGCATTGACCAGTTGCTCGCTCATCGCCGCGGCAAAGTTATCCAGAGTATTCGGCGCGCCCCACTCGGCATGACTCAGGCGTGCACGGCAGAAGTCCTGCCATTGTTGCTGTTCCGTGGCACTCAAAGTTTCCGGGAAATTGCGCGCGCGATAACGGAAGAGCAGTTCGGGAAGTCGCGCATCATCGAACGGCCATTGTTCTTTCGCCAACCTCGCGGGATCGGCCTGGCGCACCTGCTCGCACAATCGGCGATCACGGTCGCCGATAAATCCGTCATACAACTGCTGCTCGGGATCTTCACTGCCGGCGAAACTTTCCTCGGCATACAAGGGCGCGAGTTTGTCCTGCCAGATTGCCTTCGCATCGGTCAGCGTCCGCCCCGCCGCGAGACAAGCCTCGAGGTCCAGGCCGATGCGCTCACGATCCTGCGGGCGCAATACGGACAGCGGCGCCACCACCGGGCATTTGTTGATGTGCAGCAGCTTCAGCGGCACCGGCAGTTCGCCCTCGGCCAGCTCGTCACGACGCGTGTAGAGGCGCTTGCGCAGGGTTTCCGCATCCAGCTCCAGCAAGGGCGAAACATCGGCAGCCAGGTCGCAGACGATCAATGCGTTGCGGTTGCGCGGATGCCAGCCCAGCGGCAGCACCACGGACAGGTAATGCCGCGCCCCGGAGAACATGCCGGAGATATGCACCATCGGCTGCAGTACGCGCACCTGGTCCAGCACGCCCTGCTTGCCGCGCAGGCGATAGAGATAGTCGTAGAGCTTGGGCTGGCGGTCACGCACCAGCCGCGCCAGGGCGATGGTGGCGCGCACGTCGGACAGCGCGTCGTGCGCCTGCCCGTGATCGATGCCGTTGGCTGCGGTGAGGCGCTCCAGCTTGAGGCTGACGACGCCGTCCTGCTCTGGCCAGACGATGCCTTCGGGGCGCAGGGCGTAGGCGGTCCGCACCATGTCGATCAGGTCCCAACGGCTGTTGCCGCCCTGCCACTCACGGGCGTAAGGATCGAAGAAGTTGCGGTACAGGCTGTAGCGCGTCACCTCATCGTCGAAGCGCAGGCTGTTGTAGCCCGCCACGCAGGTACCCGGCTGCGCCAGCTCGGCGTGCAGGCGGGTCATGAATTCGGCCTCGCCCAGACCGCGCTCTTCCAGCCGATCCAGCGTGATGCCGGTGACCAGGCAGGCGGCCGGGTGCGGGAGGATGTCGTCGCTGGGCCGGCAATAGAGGTTCAGCGATTCGCCAATCTCGTTGAGGTCCTCGTCCGTGCGGATGCCGGCCACCTGCAACGGGCGGTCGCGGCGCGGGTCGATACCGGTGGTTTCGTAGTCGTACCAGAAGATGCTGGCGTTCATCGTTTTTCCTTGCCTGCAAGCGAGTGCGTCGCAGTCTAACAGTGCGGCCGACCACACTTCCAAAACGCCTGACTGGCACCTAGCCAGCCCCCGCCTTTATGATGGGCGTCGCAAGGACACACCCACTGGAAAGGACTTTCCTCATGCAAGACATCGCTGCACAAAATCCCTACAGCGCTCCGCTGAGCAACCTCGAACCGGGCGCCGCCCAGGGCGCGGTACCCTCCATCGTCGAGGCCCTGACCCGCGGCTACAACTTCGGCATTGGCGACCTGCTGGGCGAATCCTGGCGCCGCACCAAGGGCGCCAAGGGCCTGATCATCGGCGGCTTCGTGGTCTTCTATGCGGCGATCTTCGCCCTGGTCAACGTGCTCAGCCTGTTCCTTACCGTGGTCGGCGTCGCCGGGATCGCCGGCATGGGCCTGCTCGGCGACAGCGAAGCCGCCGGGGGCATGGCGGTCGGCGCGCTGGTCGCGTTCTTCATCGGCTCCATCGTCCTGAGTTTCATCGCCACCGCCGTCTGCTACCCGCTGCTGGCCGGCGTGAACATGCTCGGCATCCGTCGCGCGGCCGATCAGCCGCTGCGCTTCAACGAAGTCTTCAGCCACTTCGGCCGCACCTTCCAGGTGGTGGTCTGCGTGCTGCTGAGCACCATCATGATCTTCATCGGCTACTTCCTCTTCGTGCTGCCGGGTATCTACCTGAGCATCGCCTACATGCTCGCCATCCCGCTGGTGGTCGAGCGCGGCCTGTCGCCCTGGGCGGCGATGGAAGTCTCGCGCAAGGCCATTACCCAGCACTGGTTCAAGGTCTTCGGCCTGCTGCTGGTGTTCGGCCTGCTGTTCATGCTCAGCACCCTGACCCTGGGCATTGCGCTGATCTGGGTGCTGCCGTGGCTGATCGTCGCCATCGGCGTGCTCTACCGCACCATCTTCGGCGTACTGCCGCCGGCCAAGTGATCAAATCGGCCTGAGCCTGCCAGCGCGGTTGCCTCGCCGCACCGCGCTGGCTAGCATCTGGCACCTACGTCATCGACAGCGGTTTCCCTTGAGCCCAGCAGCCCCTTCCTCCAACGCGTCTCCCCACGCGCCCGTCCTGGATACCCGCTACCACGTGGAGACCCCGGAAGGCATCGACCTGCTGCTGCGTCCCGCCGGTGTCGTCCCCCGCGCCCTCGCCTACCTGATCGACCTGGGCATCCGCGTCCTGCTGATGGTCGCGCTGTTCATGCTGCTGGCCTTCCTCGGCGAGCTGGGCACCGGGCTGGGGCTGATCCTCACCTTCATCATGACCTGGTGGTACATGGTGCTCTTCGAAGTGCTCAACCAGGGCCGCTCGCCCGGCAAACAGATGATGGGCCTGCGCGTAGTGCATGACGACGGCACACCGATCGGCTGGTCCGCCTCGCTGCTGCGCAACCTGCTGCGCTTCGCCGACATCCTGCCGTTCGCCTACACGCTCGGGCTGCTCAGCTGCCTGTCCAACTCCGCATTCAAGCGCCTGGGCGACCTCGCCGCCGGCACCCTGGTGATCTACCGTGATCCGCCGCCGAACCGCCCGCAGGTGCCGCAGACCACGCCCGAACTTGCACCCTGGCCCCTGAACCTGGAAGAGCAACGCGCCCTGATGAGCTTCGCCGAACGTGGCACACAGCTTTCGGCGGCGCGCCGCGAAGAGCTGGCCGCCATCCTCGCGCAACCGCTGGGCATTGCGCCCGAGCAGGCGGAAGCACGCCTGAACCGCATCGCCAGCGGCCTGCTGGGCAACGGGACGGGCCACCCATGAAGCAGGCCTTCTTCGAACAACGCCACCAGGGCAGCTGGAAGCGCTTCGCCAAGCGCCTTGAGCAACTGGAAACCGGCAAGCGCCAGGAATCGAGCGAGAAGCCCGAGGAGTTCGCCGCCGACTACCGACGCATCTGCCAGCAGCTCGCTCTCGCCCAGGAGCGCGGCTACAGCAGCCACCTGATCGACCAGTTGCAGCAGCTCGCCATGCGCGGGCACCAGCAGTTCTACCGCCACCGCAGCCACCTGGGCGCACGCATCCTCGGCTTCCTGGTCGCCGGCTTCCCGCGTCTGGTGCGTGAGGAATGGCGCTGCATCGCCATCGCCAGCCTGCTGTTCTACGGCAGCCTGTTGCTGATGGGTGCGCTGGTCTATCACTTCCCCGACCTGGTCTACAGCGTCATGGCACCGGAGCGGGTGTCCGAGATGGAGTCGATGTACTCGCCGGACACCACGCGCCTTGGGCCGATGAGCACGCGCGACGCCGGCGATGACTGGAAGATGTTCGGCCACTACATAATGAACAACATCGGCATCGCCTTTCAGACCTTCGCCAGTGGCCTGCTGTTCTGCGTCGGCACCCTGTTCTTCCTGCTGTTCAACGGCGTGGTGATCGGCACGGTAGCCGGCCACCTGACCCAGATCGGCTACATCGAGACCTTCTGGTCCTTCGTCATCGGCCACGGAGCCTTCGAACTGACTGCGATCACCTTCGCCGGTGCCGCCGGCCTCAAGCTTGGCTGGGCACTGCTGTCTCCCGGCCGTCTGAGCCGCCTTGAAGCCTTGCGCCAGGCCGCCGCCCGCGCCGTGCAACTGATCGGCGGAGTGATCCTGATGTTGCTGATCGCCGCGTTCGTCGAGGGCTACTGGTCCTCCGTCACGCACTTCTCGGCGACCGTGAAGTACATCGTCGGCGCTTGCCTGTGGCTGCTGGTGGGCAGCTATTTCCTCCTGGCCGGACGGGGTCGCCATGCGCCTGACTGACGCCAGCGTCGCCATCCGTCCGCGCAGCGCCTGGGAGGCGCTGGACCTCGGCATCCTGCTGGCGCGCCGTCACGCTGGCCTGCTGATGGCCAGCTGGGCGATCGTCACCCTGCCGGTGTTCGTGCTGCTTTCCGTGCTGCTGTGGAACTACTCCAGCTGGGCAGTGCTGATCTTCTGGTGGCTCAAGCCCGCCTTCGAGCGCCTGCCGTTGTACATCCTGTCGCGCTCGCTGTTCGGCGATACGCCGACGCTCAAGGAAGCGCTGCGGGCCTTCCCCGGCCTGCTCAAGTCGCAACTGCTGCCCAGCCTGCTCTGGCGCCGGCTGAGCCCGACGCGCAGCTTCGACCTGCCGGTGCTGCAACTCGAAGGCCTCAAGGGCCAGGCGCGCAGCCAGCGTCTGGTCGTGCTCGGCCAGCGCAATGCCGGCGGCGCCACCTGGCTGACCATTGTCGGCATGCATTTCGAACTGGCGTTGTGGCTGGGCCTTTCCGCACTGATGTACCTGATGCTGCCGCAGCAGTGGGTGGACGACTGGAAATGGCAGTCGCTGATCAGCGTAGCGCAAGGCGACTGGGCGTGGCTGGAACATGTCAGCAACCTGATCTACGCGCTGCTGCTGATCGTCTGGGAACCGGTGTACGTCGCCTGCGGCTTCACCCTCTACCTCAATCGCCGCACCGAGCTGGAGGCCTGGGACATCGAGCTGGTGTTCCGCCGTCTGCGCCAGCGCCTGATCGGCAGCGCCTACGCCCTGCTGCTGGTCGCCGCCGGCGCCTTCGCCCTGCTGCCGGCCCACGACGCGCTTGCTGCCGGCTCGGAGACCGGCAGCAAGGCCAGCCAGAGTTGCCCGCTGCCCGACCAGAATCCCGACGGCCCGCAGGGTGCGCGGCTGACCCAGCAGAAACTCAACAGCGAGGATTCGCGCGGCGCTGCGGAAAAGATCCTCACCGCGCCGCCCTTCAAGAACAACGAGAAGATCACCAGCTGGCGCCTGCACGAAGACAAGAAAGACCCGAAGCCCACCGATCCGGACGAGGCCAAGCGGCTGAAGAGCTTCTTCGAGGCGCTGGGTAACTGGAAGGCCTTCAAGTTCGCCGCGCAAGGCATCGAAGTGCTGCTCTGGGGCATTCTGTTCACCGTCGTCGCCCTGGTCATCTGGCGCTACCGCGAATGGCTGCGGCTGTTCGTCGGGCGCATCGGCCTGCCGCAGAAGCCGCGCCGCGAAGCGCCCAGCGTGCTGTTCGGGCTGGACCTCGCGCCGGAAACCCTGCCCAGCGACGTCGCCAGCGAAGCCGAACGCCTGTGGGACGAACAGCCCCGCGCCGCGCTCGGCCTGCTCTACCGCGCGCTGCTCAGCCGCCTGCTGCACGACTTCCGCGTGCCGCTGCGCGAGTCGACCACCGAAGGCGAAGTCCTGGTCCGCGTGGCTGACCTCAACGACCCGCCGCTGGACAACTTTGCCCGCAGCCTGACCCAGCAGTGGCAGGCGCTCGCCTACGGTCACCGCGCACCACAGGCTGAACTCAAGCAGCAGCTGTGCGGCGAATGGCGCCACCTGTTCGGCAGCGAGGTGCGGGCATGAAGCGCGGCAACCTCGCCCTGCTGGTGCTGCTCGTCCTGCTCGTGCTCGGAGGCGTCGGCTACTACCTGTACCGCAACCTCGAGCCCTACACCGAGACCATCGAGCACGGCGCCTCTCCGGAGGCCCGCGCCAACCCCTATCTCGCCGCCGAAATGTACCTGCGCGGTCGCGGCATCCAAGTCACCACCGCGCGCGGCATGGAAGTGCTGGACCAGTTGCCGAGCAAAGGCCAGACCCTGATCCTGCTGGGCACCCGCGAGAACGTCACGCCGACGCAGAACGCGCGGCTGCTCGACTGGGCCAATCGCGGCGGCCACCTCATCGTCACCGCCGAAAGCCTGTGGGACGAAGATGAAGGCAAGAGCGGCGACGCGCTGCTGGATCAGCTGGGCGTGCAACAATTCCTCACCTCCGACCTGAAGGACAAGGAGGAGGAGAAATCCACTCCGACCGACGGGAAGTCCGCAGAGGCGTCCGAAGACCAGAAGCAGGACGAAGCCGCCAAGCCGGAAGTGGAAGAAGAACATCCGGACCAGGCCTCCAGCGCCCACGACAACGAGGCGACGGAAACGGACCCTTACCCGAACCTGACCAAGCTCTACCTGGAGAACGAGAAGGCCCCGGCCTACTTCGACTTCGACACCGACTACCACCTGTTCGACTCGAAGAACCTCGCCTACGCCTGGGCCAACAGCGCCGACTCCACCCACCTGCTGCAACTGCAGCAGGGCCAGGGGCTGATCACCGTGCTCACCGACAACTGGATCTGGCAGAACGGCGCACTCGACGCCTACGACAACGCCTGGCTGCTCTGGTACCTGACCCAGGACAGCGCCGTCACGCTGGTCTACCGCGCCGACGGCACCAGCCTGATGACCCTGCTGATGCGCTACTTCCCGCAGGCACTGCTGGCCGCCGTCCTGCTGCTGGTCCTGGTGCTCTGGCGCAACGGCCTGCGTCAGGGCCCGCTGCAGCCCAACCCGGATCGCAGCCGCCGGCAACTGGAAGAACACCTGCGCGCCGGCGCCGATTTCATCCTCCGCCAGCGTGGCCAGCTCGCCCTGCTGCAGGGCCTGCAACGTGACGTGATGCGCCGGGCGCGGCAGCGCCAGCCCGGCTTCGACCGCCTGCCGGTCGCCGAACAATGGCAAGCTCTGGGCCGCATGACGCGCATGTCGGTCAGCGCCATCAGCCAGGCCATGCGCCCCTATCCGCCAAAGCGCATGGCCGTCGCCGAATTCACCCGCCAGGTCGCGCACCTGCAAAGCCTCAGGAATGCCCTATGAGCGAACAGACGCCCGAACAGCCCGGCACCACCGCCGGCACCGCCCCCAACCCGGGCGCCCAGCGCCAGCGCGCCAGCCAGCTGGCCCAGGCGCTGCGCCACGAACTGCAGAAGGCCCTGATCGGCCAGCAGGAGGTGATCGACGACGTACTCACCGCCCTGCTCGCCGGTGGCCACGTGCTCATCGAAGGCGTTCCCGGCCTGGGCAAGACCCTGCTGGTGCGCGCCCTCGCCCGCTGCTTCGACGGCGGCTTCGCGCGCATCCAATTCACTCCCGACCTGATGCCCAGCGACGTCACCGGCCACGCCGTGTACGACTTGGCCACCGAGCAGTTCAAGCTGCGCAAGGGCCCGGTGTTCACCCACCTGCTGCTGGCGGACGAGATCAACCGCGCCCCGGCCAAGACCCAGGCCGCGCTGCTGGAAGTGATGCAGGAGCGCCAGGTCACCCTCGAGGGCCGCGCCCTGGCCGTGCCGCAGCCGTTCATGGTGCTGGCGACGCAGAACCCCATCGAGCAGGAAGGCACCTACCCGTTGCCCGAAGCCGAGCTCGACCGCTTCATGCTCAAGCTGCGCATCGACTATCCGCTGGAAGCCGAGGAGCAGACCCTGGTGCGCCAGGTCACCCGTTCCGCGCGCAGCGACATGCTCGACGTGGCACCGATGCGCGCCCTGCTCAAGGACAAGGACGTGCTGGCCCTGCAGAAGATCGCCGCCGACCTGCCCATCGACGACCAGGTGCTCGACTACGCCGTGCGCATCGCCCGTACCACCCGCAACTGGCCGGGCCTGGCGCTGGGCGCCGGGCCGCGCGCATCCATCGCCCTGGTCCGTTGCGCCCGCGCCCGCGCCCTGCTGCGCAGTGGCGATTTCGTGATTCCGGACGACGTCAAGGGCAGTGCCCTGGCCGTGCTGCGCCATCGCGTGCGCCTGTCGCCGGAACTGGAGATCGAAGGCCTGTCGGTCGACCAGGTGCTGCAACAGCTGCTCGACCAGGTACCGGCGCCGCGCGTATGAAGCCATCGCGCGCGCTCCTCGCGTTGCTCGGCGTCCTGCTGGCGATCGCGGTCGCCCTGGGCGCGGCCGAGGCTCTGGACTCGGGCTCGGCGCTGCTCGGTCGTCTCTGGTGGGGTGCGCTCTGCGCGCTGGCCCTGCTGGCGCTGGCCGATGCCCTCTGGCTACGCCGCACGCCATCGCCCGAGCTGCGCCGCCAACTGAGCGGCAACCTGCCGCTGGGCCGCTGGAGCGAGGTACGCCTGCAATTTCATCATCGCTACGCACAGCCACAACGCATCACGGTGTTCGACCACCTGCCCGCCGGCATGGACTTCGAATACCTGCCGCAGACCGTGGAGCTGCACCCCGGCGAACAGACCGAACTGGGTTACCGCGTGCGTCCGCTGTCCCGTGGGCATTTCGTCTTCCAGCGCTGCGAGATCGAACTGTCCAGCCCGCTGCGTCTGTGGAAGGGCCGGCGCTACCTGGAACAGCGCGACGAAACCCGCGTCTACCCGGACTTTGCCCGTCTCTACGGCGCCGAGCTGATGGCCGTGGACCACTGGCTCAACCGCATCGGCGTGCGCGCCGGGCAGCGCCGCGGGCTGGGCCTGGATTTCCACCAGCTGCGCGAATTCCGCGATGGCGACACCCTGCGGCAGATCGACTGGAAGGCCACCGCGCGCAAACGCACGCCCATCGCCCGCGAGTACCAGGACGAACGCGACCAGCAGATTCTCTTCCTGCTCGACTGTGGCCGGCGCATGCGCAGCCACGACGGCGACCTTTCGCACTTCGACCATTCGCTCAACGCCAGCCTGCTGCTGGCCTACGTCGCGCTACGCCAGGGCGACGCGGTGGGCCTGATGACCTTTGCCGGCGACCAGCCGCGCCATCTGCCACCGGCCAAGGGCAGCGCCCAGCTCACCGCCCTGCTCAACAGCGTCTACGACCTGCGCAGCAGCCAGCGCCCAGCGGACTTCCCCGCCGCCGTGCAGGCCGTACTCACGCGCCAGCGCCGGCGCGCGCTGGTGGTGATAGTGACCAACCTGCGCGACGAGGATGACGAGGAACTGGTGGCCGCGGTGAAACGCCTCGGGCGCCAGCACCGCGTGCTGGTCGCGAGCCTGCGCGAGGAAGTACTGGACCGCCTGCGCCAGGCGCCGGTGGAGAGTTTCGAGCAAGCCCTGGGCTACTGCGGCGCGGTGGATTACCTGAACGCCCGCGCGGGGCTGCACGAGAAGCTGGCGGCCCATGGCGTGCCGGTACTCGACACGCGGCCGAGCCAGCTGGGGCCGGAACTGATCAGCCGTTATCTAGGCTGGAAGAAGGCTGGCGCGCTGTAACCGTGCGCCACAACCGGACGCCGACTCCGTGGCGTCCCACACCGTGCAGATCGGTCAGCGCGTCCTGCGCTTCAGACCGACTCCACCTGCCGGCGAAAACTGAAATAACGGCGCAGCGCGTCGACCAGCTCGACGTACTCCATCGGCGGCGCCGTCAGGCTGAAGCCCGAATCGTAGTTGCCCGGATTGACGTCCTCGCGGCACCACTGGCAGGTGGCGGCGAATTCGATCAGCTGCAGCTTGCCGTCATGACCGGGGATCTTCAGGCGCATCTCGAAGCGGCCACCCACCAGCATCGGCAGCTGGCTGATCAGGAGCAGCCCATCCAGCGACACGTTGCCCAGGTAACCCATCGGTTTGTCGGTGATGCTGTTGAACACCTTCAGGTAGTAGGGCAGCTGATGGCGCTCGATATGTCGTTGATGACGCATAATGGCGTTTCGCTATGAAATATCGTCCAGTATGACGATGCCGCCCAGGCAGGGCCAGTCCTAACGACAACCTTCCGCCAGCCGTGCGCTAAGCGCCTGACGAGCGGCGTCGAGCTGTGCATCGCTGTAGTAAGTCCGTTCACCACTGCTGGTCTGCGTGAAGTACCGCCCGCCATGACTGAGCGACTCCAGGTCACGGCGCCAACTCGCGCACTGCTGGTCCAGCTTGGCCTGCTGCTCCGTCGCCTGGTTCTGGGCGGCGGCGCTTTCATCTCGACGCGCGTCGTAGAAACGGCGGGTGCGTTCCTCCCGCTCGCGGGTCGCCGCATCCCGTTCGATGACCTGCGGCTTGACCTCGACGCGTTGCGCCCCCGGCGGTGGGGTTTCGCTGAAATGCACCTTTCCCTGAGCGTCGGTCCAGCGGTAGATATCCGCCGAAGCCAGCAGGGGGAAACACCAGGCGCAGAGCCACAGGGCGCGCATTCGTACCTCCTTGCGTGATGCACTCAAGAGATTAGCCAGCTATGGGCTGCACTCAAGTCGGCCCGCGACCGCCGGTCAGGGCGTGGGCGTGTCGAGGCGCAGATCGTTGGGCAGACGGCCATTCAAGCGCAGCGTTTCCAGTCGCGCCTTGGCCCGGTAAGCATACTCACTGGTGGGGTAACGGGCGACGATGAACTGGTAGGTCTGCGCCGCATCGACGTAGAACTTCTCACGCTCCAGGCACTGGCCGCGCAGCATGGAGATTTCCGGCTGGATCCACGGCCGCGCGCGCGCCTTGCGCTCGGTCTCCGACAGTTCCAGCTGCACGCGCTGGCAGTCACCACTCTTGTACGCGCGGTAGGCATTGTTCAGGTGATAGTTCATCGACCAGCTGGTGCAGCCGGTAACACTCAGCGCCAGCAGCGCGAGGAAAAGGGTTCGCATGGGCATATCCTCCGTTGGGAAGTGTATCGGCCCGTCTTGGCCGTACTGTAGCCCGCCACTAGACTCACGTGGACTTCGCCTCAGCGCAAAGGATCTGCCATGCGTTTCGCACACCCGATTTCAATTGCCCTCCCGTTCGCCGTGCTGCTGCCCTGGCTCGCCGCCTGTGCCCCGACCACGCCGTTGTTCGTTGCCCAGATCACCACCGGCGAAGTGGCCGAATACAAGCAGCTCAAGAACAAGCGCATGACCGCTGCCGTGGAAGAGGAAGGCGACCTCCTCACCTACAGCGCCCAGGCCATCCGCGACGGCAAGAGCAGCGAAGCCGAGCAGCTCTACCTCACCGGCTACGACAACACCCGCTACGGCCCCGAGGTGCGCGCCATCGCGCTGTACCAGATCGGCCTGATCTACATGAGCCGCTACAACGACCAGCGCGACGATCAGAAAGCCATGGATTACTTCCAGCGCATCGATCGCGAATTCCCCGGCACCAAGGCTGCCGAACATGCCGATGCCCGCGAGCTGATCATCCGCCAGCGGGCCAAGGACCCGGTGCAGAAGACCGCCAAGCAATTGCTGGCCGACTGGCAACCGCAGTACAACCTCGACCTGAACAAGCCGACCCTCGACCCGGACATGACCCTGCTGTCGCGCCGTGCCGTGCTCAAGGGCCGCGTCGACGAAGCCGCACAACTCTACCTGCTGGGCGCCAATGATCCGGCCATCCCGGCGGACATCCGCGAGAAGGCGCTGTACCAGTTGGGACTGATGTACATGGCGCCGGACAACCCGCACCCGGACCGCGAGAAGGCCATCGCCTACCTGCGCCGCCAGCTCGCCGAATTCCCCAGCGGCGAACTGGCCGACAAGGGCGCCCGGCATCTGGACCGCGCGCTGAACCAGACCTCGCCCCGCAGCTGACGGCAAAGCCCGCGCACCGCTGAGCCACGTCAAGACGCGCGGCGGGCGGCAGTGTCTACGCTTGCTCTGCAATAAGCGCAGAGCAAGCGAGGACTCCGCCATGAAGCTGCAGCACCTGCTCGTCATCATCGACCCGACCCGCACGGATCAGCCTGCCCTCACCCGCGCCCGCTGGATCGCCCAGCGCTGCGGCGCACGCCTGGAACTGCTGGCCTGCGAGTACAACCCGGCGCTGGACAACGCCCTGTTACTGGACCGCGGCGACCTCGATGCCGCCCAGCGCAACCTGCTGGACGAACGCCTGGCCTGGTTGCAGCAACTGGCCGCGCCACTGCGCGAGGCAGGTCTCGACGTGCACTGCCAGGTGCGCTGGGGCAAGTCCCTGCACCACCAGGTGGTTCTCCACTGCGAGCAGACCACGCCCGATCTGGTACTCAAGTCCGCGCATCACCACAACCTGCTCAAGCGCCTGTTCCTCACCAACAACGACTGGCAACTGATCCGCCATTGCCTGCAGCCGCTGTGGCTGGTGCAGCACGGCGAATGGTCGGGGAAGAACCTGTGCGCCGCCGTCGACCCGCTGCACGCCGGCGATACCCCGGCCACGCTGGATCATCGGCTGATCACGGTAGCCCGCGAACTGGAGCAGCGCCTGCAGCTCGACGCCCACTACCTGCACGCTTACATGGCCGTGCCGCGCACCCTGGCGTTCAACGCCGAGCTGCTGGCCGACTACGATAACTACGTGCTGCGCACCGAAGCCCACCACCGCGAAGCCTTCGACGCCCTGCTCGCGCACTACCCGCAGATCGATCGCCAGCGCACGTTGCTGGGCCAGGGCTTCGCCGAGGAAGTGATCCCGGCCTACGTAAAGGACCACGCCATCGACCTGCTGCTGATGGGCGCCGTCGCCCGTGGGCAGCTCGACAACGCGCTGATCGGCCAGACCGCCGAGCGGGTCTTCGAGGAAGTCGAATGTGATCTGCTGGTGATCCGGCCCCGCACCTGAGAGAGCTACCTGAAAGAGTCACCTGAAGAGAGTAAGATGGCGCCCTGGCCGCTCCGGACCTGCTCCGGCGGCGGCCTGACCGCTGCTTTCCCCTAGGAGTCCCGCATGTCCCTTCGCCGCACCAAGATCGTCGCCACCCTCGGCCCAGCCAGCAATTCCCCCGAAGTCCTGGAACAGCTGATCCTCGCCGGGATCGACGTCGCCCGTCTGAACTTCTCCCACGGCACTCCCGACGAACACCGCGCGCGCGCCCAGCTGGTGCGCGACATCGCCGCCAAGCACGGTCGCTTCGTGGCGCTGCTGGGCGACCTGCAGGGTCCCAAGATCCGTATCGCCAAGTTTGCCAACAAGCGCATCGAACTGGCCGTCGGCGACACCTTCCGCTTCTCCACCAGCCACCCGCGTACCGAAGGCAACCAGCAGGTCGTGGGCATCGACTACCCAGACCTGGTCAAGGACTGCGGCATCGGTGACGAGCTGCTGCTGGACGACGGCCGCGTGGTCATGGCGGTCAAGGAAGTGAAGGCGGACGAACTGGTCTGCGAAGTGCTGATCGGCGGCCCGCTGTCCGACCACAAGGGCATCAACCGCCGTGGCGGCGGCCTCACCGCGCCGGCCCTGACCGAGAAGGACAAGGCCGATATCAAGCTGGCCGCGAGCATGGACCTGGACTACGTCGCCGTGTCCTTCCCGCGTGACGCCAAGGACATGGAATACGCCCGCAGCCTGCTCACCGAAGCCGGCGGCACCGCCTGGCTGGTGGCCAAGATCGAGCGCGCCGAAGCCGTGGCCGATGACGAAGCGCTGGATGGCCTGATCCGCGCCAGCGACGCCGTGATGGTCGCCCGTGGTGACCTCGGCGTGGAAATCGGCGACGCCGAACTGGTGGGTATCCAGAAGAAAATCATTCTGCACGCGCGCCGCTACAACAAGGCGGTGATCACCGCGACCCAGATGATGGAGTCGATGATCCAGAACCCGATGCCGACCCGCGCGGAAGTCTCCGACGTGGCCAACGCCGTGCTCGACTACACCGACGCCGTGATGCTCTCGGCCGAATCCGCCGCTGGCGAATACCCGGTGGAAGCGGTCAAGGCCATGGCGCGCATCTGCGCCGGCGCCGAGAAGCACCCGACCACCAAGAAGTCCAGCCACCGCCTGGGCCAGACCTTCGAGCGCTGCGACGAGAGCATCGCCCTGGCGGCCATGTACACCGCCAACCACTTCCCGGGCATCAAGGCGATCATCTGCCTGACCGAAAGCGGTTACACCCCGCTGATCATGTCGCGCATCCGCTCCTCGGTACCGATCTTCGCCTACTCCCCGCACCGCGAAACCCAGGCCCGCGTGGCGCTGTTCCGTGGCGTGGAGACCATCCCGTTCGACCCGGCCGCCCTGCCGCCAGAACGTGTCAGCCAGGAAGCCGTCGACGCGCTGCTGCAGCGTGGCGTGGTGACCAAGGGTGACTGGGTGATCCTGACCAAGGGCGACAGCTACACCGCCCAGGGCGGCACCAACACCATGAAGGTGCTGCACGTGGGCGACCTGCTGGTCTGATCCTGCTGTAGCTGAAAAAGAAAAGGCCGCCCTCGGGCGGCCTTTTCTTTTGCGGTTGCTCAAAGGGCAACCAATCGGCTGAAAGCCCGGCGCCATGCGGCTTCGGCACCTTGGCCCCAAGCTTATCCACAGCACCTTCCACACCTTATGTGGGCAACCTGCCGGGTATCGCTCAAATACCGCTCAATCCCCTGCAGGCCACGGCTGGCGTGGGCTAGCTTGGTTGCCCCAGAGCTTATCCACAGCGCGTTCCACAGATTGTGTGGGCAACCCGGCCATCCCACGGCGGATAACGCTGGCGCGTTATTCGCCCTACCAGAGTGACCCAGGGCACGACGCAGGATGGCGTGGAGCGCAGCGATACCCATCCTACATAAGCGGGGCGTACAACCGCTCGCGGTTGTACGCCGTGAGCGAGCCGCTCAGAGGAACTTGGAGAAATCCGGCTGGCGGCGCTGGGTGAAGGCGCTCAGCGCTTCGTGGGCTTCCGGCGAATGCAGGCGCTGCACGAAGTGCTGGCCTTCCTCCGCCACCACGCGACGCAGTTCCTCAATGAAGGGCGCTTTCAGCAGGCGCTTGCTCAGCGCCACCGCGGCCGGCGGCAGTTGCTGGAAGGCCTGGCAAACCTCGCGGGCACGCTCCAGCGCAGCCGCGCCGTCTGCCAGCGACTCATTGGCGATGCCGTAGGCCACGGCCTGCTCGCCGGTGAAACCTTCGCCGCGCAACAGCAGGCTGGAAGCCTTCACCGGGCCGACCAGTCGCGGCACCAGGAAGCTGGAACCGAACTCCGGGCACAGGCCCAGGTTGACGAAGGGCATCTTCAGCTTGGCGCTCCTGGCGATGAACACCTGGTCGCAGTGCAGCAGCAGCGTGGTGCCGATGCCCACGGCCGGGCCGGCGACGGCGGCGACCACCGGCTTGGTGAATTCCATCAGCGCGCGCATGAAGCGGAACACCGCGCTGTCCGGGCCGCTCGGCGGCTCCTGGAGGAAGTCGACGATGTCGTTGCCGCTGGTGAAGCACTCGGCGTTGCCGGTGATCAGCACCACGCGCACCGAACGATCCTCCTGCGCCGCTTCCAGGGCATCGGCGAGACCGGCATACATACTGCGGGTCAGCGCGTTCATCTTGTCCGGACGGTTCAGGCGCAGGGTCAGCAGGCCCTCTTCGCGCTCGACGAGAATCTGTTCGCTCATGGCAATTCCTTGTTCTTATTGAAGGGTGGGACCGCTTCAGAGCCTTTTCAACACCTCGCGAGCTAGAGCAGAACAAGGTGGAACCAGGCTGAAAAAGCGGAGTTTACATCGCGTAAATAAGCATTTTCATCGGACTCGCGCACGAGCCTGGTTCCAACGCAGTCATGCCGACGCGCAGCAGGTGTTCAAATGGCTCTCAGGCGTGGGGCAGGTACAGGTCGGCCAGCGTCTGGCCACGGGGCACGCCGCAGAGGTAAAGGCGGCGGGCGAAGGCATCGACGCTGGCAGGATGGCCGCAGAGTAAGGCGAGGGTTCGCCGCGAAACAAGCCGGAGTTGCGCCAAAACCTCGGCCGACTCGGCCGTGGTCATCAGCGTCACGTCCAGCTCAGGGTGGCTGGCAGCCAGGGATTGCAGGGGCTCGGCCAGATAATGGCCGGCGTGGTCATGAGCCTGGTGAATGACGCGGATCGGCCCGCTGTGATGCTGCCGCAGCGCTTCGCGCAGGACGCCCCAGAGCGGCGCCAGGCCGGTGCCCGAAGCCATCAGCAGCAGCGGTCGCTCATGCCATTCCGGGTCGTAGTGCAGTGCGCCGCCGCGCAGCTCGCCCAGGCGCAGGCTGTCGCCGACCTTCAGGCCACGGGCGAAATCGGCGAAGGCGCCACGCTCGCGGCAGTCGATGTGGAATTCGAGCCAGGGGTCGAGGCCCGGCACGCTGGCCAGGGAATAGGGCCGCGCGACGCCTTCGGCGCTCCAGAGTATCAGGTGCTGACCGGCGCTGTAGCGCAGCGGGCGTTGCGGGGTGAGGCGCAAGCGCAGCACGTCCGGCGCCGGCCAGTCCAGTTCAGTGACCGTGGCGGGCAGGCCATCGCGCTGCGGGTCGAAGGTTTCCACCGAGAGGTCCTCGATCACCCGGCACTGGCAGGACAGTCGCCAGCCCTCCGCGCGGCGCACGGCATCCAGCGCCTCGGGCAAGGCATCCAGCACGTCGCCACGGGTGCAGCGCACCAGGCAGGCGTGGCAACTGCCGGCCCGGCAGCTGTAAGGCACGGCGATGCCGGCGCCGCGCAGGGCATCGAGCAGGTTGACTCCGGGGCTGACCGAAAAGCGTTGCGATCCGGCCTGTATCTCAGGCACGCGTCCACTCCCATGCGGCATCGCAGCGGTTGCGTCCGCTGCGTTTCGCACGGTAGAGCGCCTGGTCGGCCCGTTGCAAGGCCTCGTCGAGATCGTCGTTGGCGTCGAGCAGGGTCATCCCCGCCGACAGGCTCAGGGATTCGATGTTCACGCCCACCGGTTCCGCCGCCGAATAGGCCATCCGCAGGCGTTCGCAGCAGGTGGTCAGGCGATCGGCGTCGGCGTTGGGCAGCAGCAGGACGAACTCTTCGCCGCCGTAGCGCGCCAGCACGTCACCTTCGCGCAGGCAGGCCCGCGCCACGGCGGCGAAGGTCTGCAGCACGCGGTCACCGGCGGCATGGCCGTGGACATCGTTGATGCGCTTGAAGTGGTCCAGGTCGATCAGCGCCAGGCCGTGGCGCTGGCCGGGGTGCATTTCTTCCAGCGCACGACCGGCCAGGCGGATGAAGTGCCGGCGGTTGAACAGCCCGGTGAGCTCGTCGGTGGCCACCAGGTCTTCGAGCTGGCGCATCATGCCGCGCAGGGTGTCCTGGTGCGCCTGCAGTGCATAGCGGCGCTGGCGCATGCGCTGGCGCAACGACTGCACGTAACCGGCGAACAGGCTCAGCCAGGTAAGCACGATGAACAGCACCAGCAGTTGCAGGACCGCCTGGGCCGGCAGTTGCAGGCGCTGCTGGAAGGCTTCGTGGAGGTTCAGGCCAGCGAAGGCAATGAAGGCCAGCGCGGCGCAGCGGGCGAATACCCTTGGCTGCAACTGGAACACGCCGAACAGCAGGATCAGCACATAGAGCACCATCAGCGTGCCGCGCGCAGTATCGACGTTGGCCAGGAACAGGGTGTTCCAGACCAGCGCCACCAGCACCTGCGGCTCGGTCATGCTCGGGTCGGTGAAACGCTGGTTGCGCCCGCTGAAGAACAGCCAGGCGAACACCAGCTGGCTGCCGGCGACCAGCAGCGTGCAGGTCAGGGCGAAGCTGACGGGGGCGCGGTAGAACTCGCCGAAAACGGCCAACCACAACAACAGAAGCGCCAGCGCATAGGTCCCGAGGGCCATGCCGAATCGCCTGATGAGTAGTTTTTGTAAGGCGTGCTGCTTCAGAGGTGGTTTCAGCGTGCTCATGGGGCTCCGTCCCGTAATGGCACCTGGCCTTCACTCTACTATCAAAGCGCCCCAGTGCCTAGCCGATCGGAATGTGGGCGGTCAGCGATCTCTTTCAGAACAGCAGCGGGCTATCTGGGACCAAGGTCGGATCACTGGCGAGTGCGCGGCAAGCGGCCGCAGCGCTATACTATGGCGCCTTTTTTCGCCGCAGCCGTGTCGGCGAAACCCCGATGTAACAGGCGAGAGCCTGTCTTACCCGCCTGACTTTCCTGCCTGAAGAGGACCGTGCTCCATGGCCGTGATCAAGCAAGACGACCTGATCCAGAGCGTCGCCGATGCCCTGCAGTTCATCTCCTACTACCACCCGGTTGACTTCATCCAGGCCATGCATGAGGCCTACCTGCGCGAAGAATCGCCGGCTGCCCGGGACTCGATGGCGCAGATCCTGATCAACTCGCGCATGTGCGCCACTGGTCATCGCCCGATCTGCCAGGACACCGGTATCGTCACCGTGTTCGTCCGCGTCGGCATGGAAGTGAGCTGGGCCGGCGCCACCATGAGCGTTGACGACATGATCAACGAAGGCGTGCGTCGCGCCTACAACCTGCCGGAGAACGTCCTGCGCGCCTCCATCCTGGCCGACCCGGCCGGCGCGCGTAAGAACACCAAGGACAACACCCCGGCGGTGATCCACTACTCCATCGTCCCCGGCAACACCGTGGAAGTGGACGTCGCAGCCAAGGGCGGCGGCTCCGAGAACAAGTCGAAGATGGCCATGCTCAACCCGTCCGACTCGATCGTCGACTGGGTCCTGAAGACCGTTCCGACCATGGGCGCCGGCTGGTGCCCGCCGGGCATGCTCGGCATCGGCATCGGCGGTACCGCCGAGAAGGCCGCGGTGATGGCGAAGGAAGTCCTGATGGACGAGATCGACATCCATGAACTGAAGGCTCGCGGTCCGCAGAACAAGATCGAGGAAATGCGCCTCGAGCTGTTCGAGAAGGTCAACCAGCTGGGCATCGGCGCCCAGGGCCTGGGCGGCCTGACCACCGTGCTCGACGTGAAGATCATGGACTACCCGACCCACGCCGCCTCGCTGCCGGTCTGCATGATCCCCAACTGCGCCGCCACCCGTCACGCACACTTCGTGCTCGACGGCTCGGGCCCGGCCGAACTGGAAGCGCCGTCCCTGGACGCGTACCCGGAAATCGTCTGGGAAGCCGGCCCGTCCGCGCGCCGCGTCAACCTCGACAGCATCACCCCGGAAGAAGTGCAGAGCTGGAAGCCGGGCGAGACCATCCTGCTCAACGGCAAGATGCTCACCGGCCGCGACGCCGCGCACAAGCGCATGGTCGACATGCTGAACAAGGGCGAAGAGCTGCCGGTGGACCTCAAGGGCCGCTTCATCTATTACGTCGGCCCGGTCGATCCGGTCGGTGACGAAGTGGTTGGCCCAGCCGGCCCGACCACCGCGACCCGGATGGACAAGTTCACCCGCCAGATCCTCGAGACCACTGGCCTGCTGGGCATGATCGGCAAGTCCGAGCGCGGCCCGATCGCCATCGAGGCAATCAAGGACAACAAGGCCGTCTACCTGATGGCCGTGGGCGGCGCCGCCTATCTGGTCGCCCAGGCGATCAAGAAGTCCAAGGTCCTCGCCTTCGCCGAACTGGGCATGGAAGCGATCTACGAGTTCGAAGTCAAAGACATGCCGGTGACCGTTGCGGTCGACACCAATGGCGAGTCGGTGCACATCACCGGCCCGGCCATCTGGCAGAAGAAGATCGCCGAGAGCCTGGCAGTGGAAGTGCAGTGATCACTGCATGACCGCTCCATGAAAAAGCCCGGCCAAGTGCCGGGCTTTTTCATGTCTGGCCGCTCGCTGTCAGAGGGCGGTTTCCAGAGCGGACTGGATGGCCTCGGTGCGCTCCTCGATTTCCTCGGCCGCCGAAGCAGGCTTGAAATTGATGCGGAGCACTCCCGCGTCCAGGGCTACCTTGTCGCGGTAGCCGTCCGCTGGGGCGCGACTGGCGTCGTAGCGCACCACGACACGTTTCAGCTTGCCTTGTACCGCCTGCTTGCCCTGGTCGTAGGAGGTCAGCATCTCCAGCGCCTCGGCCAGCGGCACGAAGTACACGTTGGTCCAATAATCCTCGGCCCCATAGTGAGCGGCCTGCCCCGGCAGGGCGATGCTCTCCCAGTCCACTTCGACGGGCACGGCAAAGCCGGCGGACTCCTGGATGTCGCGCAGTTGCTCGACGAAGGCATTCTGCTGATAGGCCGTGATGGCTTCGCGCTCCGCGGAGCTGGGCTCTGCGATCGACAGGCCGACCATGCCTCCCGCCAGCAAGGCGCAGAGGAAAAGCGAGCGGGTACTGGATGGCATGGGACACTCCCGGAATCTGGCAACGGCGCAGTCTAGAAAGACCGCACCGACCTCCGGGATCGGACTATTCGGCAAAGGCCGTGAGCAAAGGCCGAATCAGGACGCGCTGCGCGCTACCAGGCTCAGTTCCGTCACCTTGTCGCGGCGCTGGGCGAGGAAGCGCGTGCAGCTCACGCGCAGGAAGGAGGCGAAGTTCACCACCTCCCCGCGGTAGTCCATCACCTCGTCGTAGAGCTTGGTGATCAGCTGGTTGGTGGTCATGCCGTCCGCTTCGGCAATCTCGCGCAGGATGTCCCAGAACTGGTTCTCCAGGCGCAGCGTGGTGACCACGCCACGGATGCGCAGCGAGCGCGAACGCGACTCGTAGAGAATCGGGTCGGCCTTTACGTAGAGTTCGCACATGGACGGCTGCTCCAGCTTCGATGTCGGGCCAGTTTACAGGCTGATCTTCGTGCCCAGCACGTCGAGGAATTTCGCCAGCCAGGCGGGGTGCGCCGGCCAGGCCGGGGCGGTGACCAGGTTGCCGTCGACATGGGCCGCGTCCACTGGGATGTCCACGTACTCGCCACCGGCCAGCGTCACTTCCGGGCCGCAGGCCGGGTAGGCGCTGCAGGCGCGGCCCTTGAGCACACCGGCAGCGGCCAGCAGCTGGGCACCGTGGCAGACAGCGGCGATGGGCTTTTTCGCGGCGTCGAAGGCTTTCACCAGTTCGATCACTTTCGCGTTCAGGCGCAGGTACTCGGGGGCGCGGCCGCCGGGGATCAGCAGCGCGTCATAGTCTTCGGCGCGCACATCGGCGAAGTTGGCATTAAGGGCGAAGTTGTGACCGGGCTTCTCGCTGTAGGTCTGGTCGCCTTCGAAATCGTGGATGGCGGTACGGATGCTCTGGCCGGCCTTCTTGTCCGGGCAGACGGCATGGACGGTGTGCCCGACCATCAGCAGGGCCTGGAACGGCACCATGGTTTCGTAGTCTTCGGCGTAGTCGCCGACCAGCATCAGGATCTTCTTCGCGGCCATCTGGGGCATCCTCCCGGCAGGGCCCGGCCATGGTGGCCGGGCATGCGGGAGAGCTTAGTCAGTCACGCAGGCAGCGGGTAATACGCCGCTACTACACCGCCACGCGCTGCGCGGGCCTGGTGCTCGGGCGCTGCTCGGCGACCTGACGGGCGTCCTCGAGGATCAGGTCGGCGCCCTTCTCCGCCACCATCATCACCGCGGCGTTGGTGTTGCCGGAGGTGACGTTGGGGAAGATCGACGCATCGACCACGCGCAGCCCCTTGAGGCCATGCACGCGCAGGCGGTTGTCCACCACCGAGGTCTGCGGGTCGCTGCCCATGGCGCAGCTGCCGCACAGGTGGTAGATCGAGCCGCAGTTCTCGCGGAAATACTGCAGCATCTGCTCGTCGGACTGGGTGGCCGGGCCCGGCAACACTTCCTCGACGGTGATTTTCTTCAGCGCCGGCGCGTTCATGATCTTGCGGATCAGGTGGCTGCCCTGGATGGCCTCGTCGATGTCCTTCTGCGTGCTCAGGTAGTTCGGGTCGATCAGTGCGGCATCGGCCGGGTTCTTCGAGGCAATGCGGATTTCCCCGCGGCTGGTCGGCCGGCACGGGTTGAAGCAGAGCAGGAAGCCCGAATACGGCTCGGGTTTCAGGCTGGCCTTGTTGCTCTTGGGAATCTGGTAAGACAGCGGATTGAAGTACAGCTGCAGGTTCGGGTGTTCCAGCGCGTCGTCGCTGCGGAAGAAGCCGCCGCTCTGGTTCACGCTCATCGACAGCGGGCCCTTGCGGGTCAGCAGGTATTCAAGGCCCAGCCTGGCCTGGCCGAACAGCGAGCCGAAGTCGTCGTTCAGGGTGCGGATATTAGCCTTGTAGTAGTAACTGACGCAGAGGTGGTCCTGCAGGTTCTTGCCCACTGCCGACAGCTCGTGGACCTGCGCAATCTTGTGCTCGTCCAGCAGCTCGCGGTCGGCGACGCCGGACAGCTGCAGCAGCTTGGGCGAATCCACCGCGCCGGCGGCGAGGATGACTTCGCGCTGGGCATGGAATTCCCGCTGCACGCCGCTCTGCTTCACGCTCACGCCGATGGCGCGCTTGTTCTCGTCGAACAGCACGCGCTCCACCAGCGCGTTGCGCTCGATGGTGAGGCTGGTTCGGTTCTGCGCCGGGTGCAGGTAGGCGAAGCTGCTGGAACAGCGCTGGCCATTCTTCGTGTTGACGTCGTAGAGACCGGCGCCTTCGAAGTCCTTGCCGTTGAAGTCCTCGCTCAGCGGGTAGCCCAGCTCCTGGCAGCCTTCGAGGAAGCGGTCGCAGATCGGGTGGGTGTGCCCCTTCATGGGCGTGATCCGGATCGGACCGTTGGCGCCGTGGTACTCGGTGTTGCCCAGCGGGTGCGATTCCAGCTTGCGGAAGTACGGCAGCACGTCCTTGAACGACCAGCCTTCGTTGCCGTTGGCCGCCCAGTCATCGAAGTCATGGGCCTGGCCGCGCACGTAGATCATCGCGTTGATCGAGCCCGAGCCACCCTGCACCTTGCCGCGCGGCGCATAGAGTTCGCGGTTGGCGAGCTGCTTCTGCGGCTGGCTGTAGTACATCCAGTTGAAGGTCGGGTTGTAGTAGAGCTTGGCGAAGCCCACCGGGATCCTGAACCAGTGCGAGCTGTCCTTGCCGCCGGCCTCCAGCAGCAGGACGCTGTGTTCGCCCGATTCGCTCAGGCGGGCGGCGAGGATGCAGCCGGCGGAACCGGCGCCGACGATGATGTAGTCGTATTTCATGGAATGCGTACCGCGGTATTGGGTAGAACCCCGCCCTCTCCTTTCTTTGAAGAAAAGGACGAGGACGGGTCCGGCATCAGCCTTTGGCCGGTGCGTTGTCTTTCACGTCGACGGGGTCCGGGCCCATCTGCAGGTGCAGGCGCTCGCCGGTGTAGGGGCTGTGGGCGCGGACCACGTCCATGTTCAGCTCGACGCCAAGGCCGGGCTCGCTGGACGGGATGATGTAGCCGTCTTCCCACTGCAGCGGCTTCTTCAGCACCTGCGCGTGGAAGCCGTCCCAGGTGCCGATGCTTTCCTGGATCAGGAAGTTCGGCGTGCAGGCCGCCAGCTGGAAACTCGCTGCCGCGCCGATGGGGCCGTTGTAGAGGTGCGGGGCGATCTGGGCATAGAAGGCTTCGGCCATGGAGGCGATCTTCTTGCCTTCGAGCAGGCCGCCGCAGCGGCCGACGTTCATCTGCAGGATCGACGCGCCGCCGGCCTGCAGCAGCTTGAAGAACTCGTACTTGGTGGTCAGGCGCTCGCCGGTGGCGATCGGGATGCTGGTCTTGGCAGCGACCTGGCCCATGGCATCTTCCTGGCCCGGCGGGATCGGCTCCTCGAACCACAGCGGGTCGTACTTCTCCAGGCGCTTCGCCAGGCGGATGGCCGAGGACGGCACCATCTGCCCGTGGGTGCCGAACAGCAGGTCGCATTGGTTGCCCACCGCTTCGCGGATCTTGCGGCAGAACGTCTCGCAGCGATCCAGCACTTCCAGCGACACCTGGTGGCCGGAGAACGCGGTGTAGGGGCCGGCCGGGTCGAACTTCAGCGCGGTGAAGCCGAGCTTCATGTTCTCGATGGCGCACTCGGCCGCCAGGTCCGGGTCGGAGTAGTCGTATTCGCCCTGGGCGTTCTTCGGGTACAGGTAGGTGTAGGAGCGCAAGCGCTCGTGGACCTTGCCGCCGAGCAACTCGTACACCGGCTTGTTCGCGGCCTTGCCGATGATGTCCCAGCAGGCCATTTCCAGGCCGCTGACGATGCCCATCATGGTCAGGTCGGGGCGCTGGGTGAAACCGCTCGAATAGGCGCGACGGAAGAAGCGCTCGATGTGGTGCGGGTCCTGGTTCTCCAGGTAGCGGCCGAACACGTCCTCGATGGCCGGCACCATCACCCGGGGATGGAAGGTGGCGGCGTAGATCTCGCCGACGCCTTCGATGCCGCAATCGGTCTTCAGCTTGACGAACAGCCAGTACATGCCGCCGACGTGGGGCGGTGGGACGGCGACCACATGGGTTTCGAGGGAGACGATCTTCATGCTTGTTTCGCTCTCTTCTGGATGCGCTTGTTCAGGATCAGGGTGGCTATCACGCCCAGCAGGCCCATCACCACGACATAGGAGAAGTAGATCTGGTAGCCGACGAAGCCGGGGAAGCGGTCGGTGATGTAGCCGTTGAGCAGGGGCAGGTAGGCGTCCGGGGCGTAACCCAGCACCGAGATGATGCCGATGGCCAGACCGGTGACACGCAGCGGGATGTGGCAGTCATCGAGGATCGCCCAGTACAGGCCGCGGATGGCGTAGGTCATCAGGCCGATGAAGATCACCAGGAAGATCAGCACGCCGAGCACATGCAGGCTCGGCAGCACGATCAGGCCGATCATCCCCAGGGCGGCCAGGAGCATGGCCCAGGTCAGCACGCCGGTACGGGTAAAGCGGTCACCCAGCCAGCCGCCGCCGATGCCGCCCAGCGGGCGCATCCACAGCTTGATGGTGGTGATCAGGCCGGCAGCGGTGGCGGAGAGGCCGAAGCCGCCTTCCTGCAGGTACGCCGAGAAGCTGTAGGTGGCCCAGAAGAAGTGGTAGCCGCAGAAGACGATGGCGGTGACCAGCCAGAGTTCGGGGATGCGCAGCAGGGTGCGGAAGTCTTCCAGCAGGTTGCCCTTCTCGGCGCGGGACTGCTTGCCGTTCTTCTGCGGATCACGCACCAGCATCAGTGCGGCGCCCAGCACGATGCAGAAGATCGCGTACATATGGATGACCAGTTGCAGGCCCTGGGCGTTCTTCTCGCCACGGGTCTCGGTGACGTAGGCGAACAGCGCGATGGCGATGGTCGCCAGCAGCGCCTCGACCAGCCCGCGGCCGCCGTCGAGCACGCCGAAGAAGCGGCCCTGCTCGTCTTCGCCGGCGAGCATCTTCACCCGCTTGATCAGCGCGGCCCAGAAGGTCAGGCCGGTGGTGATGCCGAAGCCGCAGAAGATCACCAGCAGCGTGTCGAAGCCCGGCAGCATCGCGTACCACATGCCCAGCAGGCCGGTACCGATCAGCGAGAAGCTGATCAGGAAGCGCGGCGACAACCGGTCGGCCAGCCAACCGCTGGGCAGGTAGCTGAGCAGGAAGGCGGTGCCGAGGATCGAGTAGAGGTAGCCCAGTTCGCTGTTGTTGATCGCCAGCGCCTCGAGCATGGTGCTCTGGTACACCTGGCGCAGATACAGCATGGGATAGATCGCCCCCGCCGCAAGCACGAGCAGGGCAAGCTGGATGTAACGGGTGAGGTTGGCGTTAGCCGGCACGGCCATGGTCATGGCATCTGCACTTATTGTTTTTTTCATCATGCATCTCGCAGCCGGCTCGGTCGCCGGCAACTGGTCGGAACAGCGGTGGGAGTATCGGGGCCCAGGCAGTGGGCCCCGTGGGTTGGATCAGCAGATCAGCGAATCAGAACTTGAGGACGACGAGGCGCGTCTGGGTGAACTCGAGCATCCCGTGCTTGCCGTCGTCGCCGCCCAGGCCCGAGCGCTTCCAGCCGGCGTGGAAGCCCTGGTAGGGGTCGGCGGGCGTGCGGTTGATGTAGATCTCGCCAGCCTCGATGTGGTTGGCGACCTTCATGGCGTTGCGGTAGTTCTCGGTGAACAGCACCGAGGACAGGCCGAACTGGTGGTCGTTGGCCATGGCCAGAGCGTCGTCAAGGGTCTCGTAGGACAGCACCGGCAGCACCGGGCCGAAGATTTCCTCCTGGACAATCTCCATGTCCTGGCGGCAGCCGCTGAGCAGGGTCGCCGGGTAGAAGTGGCCGGCGCCCTCGGGCAGCACGCCGCCGCACTCCAGCACGGCGCCTTCGGCCAGCGCGCGCTGGACCTTGGCGTGCACGTCGGTACGGGCGCGGCCGTATTGCAGCGGGCCCATCAGGCTGGCGTCCTCGGCACGGTTGCCGATGCGCACGGTGGCCATCTTCTCGCGCAGCAGGGCGAGGAAACGGTCATGCACGCTGGCCTGCACGTAGACGCGCTCGATGGCAGTGCAAAGCTGGCCGCAGTGGGTGGTCTTGGAAGCGACGATGGCGGTGGCGGCCTTCTCCAGGTCGGCGTCCGCCTCGATGATCGCCGGGGTCTTGCCGCCCAGTTCCAGGGACGGCTTGGCAATGTTGGCCTTGCAGTAGTCGAGCACGATACGGCCGGCGCCGACGCTGCCGGTCAGGGTGATCAGGCCGATCTGCGGCTGCTGGCAGAGCACGGCGGCGACGTCGTGATTCATGGTCAGCACATTCAGCACGCCTGCGGGCAGGCCGGCTTCCTCGGCGCAACGGGCGATCTCGAAGGCGGAAGTCGGGGTGTTGTTGCTCGGGCGCACCACCACGGTGTTGCCGGTGATCAGCGCCGGCGCGACCTTGCGCAGGAAGGTATAGACCGGGTAGTTGAACGGGATCAGCGCCGCGACCACGCCGATCGGTTCGCGCTGCAGCAGGATGGTTTCGTCGGTGGAGTCGCTGGGTATGACTTCGCCTTCGATGCGACGCGCCCATTCGGCGTGGTAGCGGGTGATCTGGCCGGCGTAGAAGGCTTCGCTGCTGGCGTCGGCCAGGCTCTTGCCGGACTCGGCGGCCAGGGCGGCGCCGATACGATCGGCGTTGCGTTCCAGGGCTTCGGCGAAGCGGCGCAGGTGTTCGCCGCGCTCGATGGCCGGCAGGCGGGCCCAGCTGCGCTGGGCACGGGCGGCGGCTTCGACGGCGTTGCGCACATCGGCCTCGGTCGCGGCCGGCACCTGGGCGACCTGCTGCTCGGTCGCCGGGTCGAACACGGCGATATGGGCGGAGGAGGCGTCGGCGAAGCGGCCGTCGATGAAGTTTCGATCTGTACGCATGGTCATGTCCTGTCGTTCAAGCAAGGCTTCGGGCCGGTGGCGGCCCCACGCAACGACAAGGTGCAGGCTGGCTCATGCAGGCGACGGGCAAGGCGGCGCGGCGCAGGCAGGGAGGTGACTCTTGTCGTTATCGGTTGGCCGAAGTTTCGACAGGCGCCCGAGTCGCGACAAGCGATTAATAAACCGCCATAACATGCAAAAAACGCAGGTTAGTGCGCGCAGGAAAGTCGCCACTTCCTACAGGAAATGACGACGGATTCTTTCAGGAAAGACTGATGACGGAGCCCGATCCCGCCAGGTTGCGCTCGGTCATCCAAACCTCCTGCTGCAACCACTCATGGAAACGCTGGACGTGGGACGGCAACTCCTGCTCCGGCCGGCTCACCCACCAGTAGGACTGGTGCCCCTGCACCTCGACGTCGAGCATCTGCACCAACTGCCCCGCCGCCAGCTCACGGGCGACCATCTGCCGGTCGGCGATGGTGATGCCCAGCCCGTCGATGGCCGCGCGGATGGCCATGTCCAACAGGTCGAATTCGTAGCCACCCTGCAGGTCGACGCCCTGGATCTTCGCCGCGTCCAGCCAGTGTCGCCAGGTCAGGAAGCGCTGGTCGTCGCGGGCCAGCACATGCAGCAAAGTCATGCTGCGCAGATCGATGTCCTGCTCCTCGCGCTGCGCCAGCAGGCTGGGCGCGCACACTGCGATGTGCCGTTCGTGCATCAGCAGCGAGCTATCCAGGCCGTCCCATTCGCCATTGCCGAAGCGAATCGCGCAATCCAGCGTGCTGCTCTGCGCAAGGCTGTCCTGCAGGTTGGTGGTCAGGCTCACTTCCAGGTCAGGGTGCGCTTCGCGCAGGCGCGACAGGCGCGGCAACAGCCAGCGCAGGGCGAAGGTGGGCGGCGCGTTGACCCGCAGACGATTGAGGTGGTGGCGCTGCTGGATACCGCGCACTGTCAGCTCGATGCGGTCGAACGAGAGTTGCAGCGCACGCAGCAGTACACGCCCGGCCTCGGTCAGCTCCAGGTGATGATGCCGGCGCACCAGCAGGCTCTCGCCCAGCTGTTCCTCCAGTTGACGCACCTGGCGGCTGACCGCGCTCTGGGTCACGTTGAGCAGCTCGGCCGCACGGGTAAAGCTCCCCGTGCTGCCGGCCACTTCGAAGGCTTTCAGCGCATTGAGCGCCGGAATCTTGCGTTTCACCCACCCTTCCCTGCCCCGCGGCCTCTGCCGCGCGGGCCTTGTCAGCGCAATATCAGAAGTAATAGCCGACATTCGCGTACAGCTGGTTCTCCCAGTGGCTGGTGCCACCTTCGGCCAGGCTCTGGGTGTAGTTGCTGCCGCCGATGTACGGATCGTTGCGACCGTTGAGCCACTCCACGGCGATGTACACCGCCTTCACCGAGAAGGAGGTGCCGAGGATGAAGCGCTGCGAAGTCTTGAAGTCGTCAGCGGACTTGTCGAAGGCGCTGTAGTTGCCATAGACCTTCACGCCGCTGACCCAACCATCGAGGAAACTTCCCGGAATGCTGTAGCTCAGGTCTCCGACATACAGGTTACCGCGACTGGCGACGTTGAACGTACCGTCGTACCCACCGAATGTGACTACTTCGTCGCTCCCCGGATTGCGCGGCGACATCTGCTGGCGCGCTGCCTGCAGTTGCACGCCCCAGGGGCCATTCTGCCCGGCATAGTGAATGGCGTAGGCGTTGCGCCGGCCGTTGTCGTCGGTGTCCTGGTTCTCCAGGCGCGAGGTCAGCGCCGAGAAGCCCACTTCGGATTTCCAATCGCCCAGTTGCAGCGAGCGCGCCAGGCGGCCGACCAGGATCTGCCGCTCCTTGTTGCGCGAACCATCGCCGACATAGCCATCCGCCGAAGTCACCACGGTGGAATAGGTGGTGCCGTTGCTGGTGCCGTTGCCCTCCCAGGCGGGGCGGCTATACGCGCCGACCTGCAGGTTCCAGTCGCCCTGCTGCTGGATGTACTTCACGCCCACGTCGTTGACGTCTTCCAGGCCGATGACGTTGCCGAGGGTCTCGTAGAAGGTGCTGCCGAAGAAGGGTTGCAGACCGAAGGGGATCTGGTTGAGGCCGACCTGGATCTGCCGATCCGGATCGAACTTGTAACCGATCCAGGCGTACTCGGCGAAGTTCACGTCACCGAAGTGCTGGGTGTACTGGTAGGGATAGTCCTTGCCGTACCAGCGGTAGCGCGCGGCGCCGATCCAGGTGTCGGAGGTGTAGGTGACGCGCAGCATCGCGGTGTCGATGCCGAACTTCTCGATATCGCGGTCCGGGTCATGATCCCAGCGCGCGCGCACGGCGCCGCCGATGTCCAGGTTGTCGGTCACCGGCGCGGCGATGGCAGTGGAGCTCAGGGCGAAGAGTGCAGGAAGCAGGAACGGCAGGTGGAGTCTGGCCACGTTGAAGGTGCCTCGGCTGGTTTCTTGTCGTTATTGGAATCGCCCGCGCCCGGTGCTCCCCGGTGCGTGAGCGCGGCCGAAACTAGCCCTTGGCCGAACCGCCACACAAACGACTAAATCGCAGTCCAAACCCGAGAAAAACGCATATTCCGAAGGCATCGCCACCGTTAGAATCGGCGAAAAAAGCCCGCGCCCTGAGCGTACTTTCGGATGGCCCAGCCATGCGCAACCTGCCGCCCCTGACCATGCTCCGCGTTTTCGAAGAAGTGGCCCGCCACCGCAGTTTCAATCGGGCGGCCGATGCACTGAACGTCACCCAGGGAGCCGTCAGCCGGCAGATCAAGCAACTGGAGGAATACCTCGGAATCAGCCTTTTCCTACGCACGCCACGCGGCCTGACCCTGACCGAAGCCGGCAGCGCCCTCGCCCCGCACCTGGGTGAAGCCTTCGACCAGATGGAGCGCGCCCTGCAGGCCGTACGCGTGCCCAACCTGCGCCAGCGCCTGCGCATCCTCGCGCCACCGACCTGGGGGACACGCTGGCTGTCGCCGCGCCTGCGCAGCTTTCTCAAGCGCTATCCGGACATCAGCCTGAGCATCACCAACCAGCAGGGCGACGACAGTGCTGGCGAACTGGATTGCCGCATCCGCTTCGGCCTGGAGCAGGCCCCCCACTGCCACAGCGAGTTGCTGGTGATGGAGCGCCACATAGCCGTGGCAAGCCCGGAGCTGTTCGACGGCGAACAACCGCCGGAACTGCACGACCACCCGCTGCTGCACATCCTGCACGAAGGCAAGCGTCTGCGGGTCTGGGAAAACTGGCTGGAAGCGGTCGGCCGCAGCGACGTCGATGCCGCCAGCGGCATCGAATTCAGCACCCTGGACCAGGTCATCCACACGGCCCTCGCCGGGGGTGGGCTGGCGGTGATCGACCGGCAGATGATCGAAAGGGAGCTGGCCAGCGGCAGCCTGTTGCCGATCACCCCGGTCGAGGTGATCGGCCCCTACGGCTATTGGCTGGATATCGCCAGCGACAAGCTGGGCCTGTCGAAAGTGGAGCGCTTCCAGCATTGGCTGAATGTGGAGCGGAATCCGTGAAGCGGCCTTCGCGAGCGTAAAAAAAGCCAGGCCCTGACTCACGAAACACCAGGACCTGGCCCAAGACAGAGACGGGAGTAACGGAGCCCCTCGTGAAGCCTCTGCCGCATGCCTCGACCGGCGTGCACGCCCATTCTTGACACTGCGCCCGTCTCAGTTCTGCCGGAAGCATCCTAGAGTCTGCCGCGACATTTCCTGTACTCACCTACCCCCGCAGCATCGCCGGAAGCATCCCCTTAACCTCAGGAAACAGGCATGCCAATGAGGGCGCGCCTGCAATTCTCGAGGTACAGAGACATGAAACCAGCAACATCCTGGCTCGTCAGCGCCCTGCTCGCCCTTTCCCTCAGCGCTTGCGCAACGGTCGACGCCGGAAACGGCGGACCGGGCGAGATAGCAATCCGCAGCGGGCGCATCGAGCAGATCACCTTGACGCAAATGCAGAGCAACCAGGACAGCGGCGTCGGTGCCGTGCTTGGAGGCATCGGTGGTGCAGTACTGGGCGGCCTGATTGGCGGCGGAACGGGCAGTGACGTAGCCATGGTGGCTGGCGCAATGGGCGGAGCGCTGGGTGGCGACTACGAGGAAAAGAAACTTTACGACCAACCCAAGGAAGCCCAGCAGGTCATCGTGCGCATGCGCAGCGGCGTGCTGGTCTCGGTGACCCAGCCGGTGAACCCCAACCTCGGCCAAGGCATGGCGGTGTACATCGAGGGGAGTGGCAACGGGGCGCGTGTCGTTCCCCAAAGCTGATTACCGTAGGCGCCTCTCGCCCGAGAGGCGCCTACGCAGGTGGATTGTCAGATGCGGGGGAGTTTCGACTTGCCGATCGACTCGTCGCGCAACACCTCGATGGAGCGGGGAGCACGAATAGAAAGACGCACCATCACGCCTTTCATCGGCGGCCGAGACAGCGACGTGCAAACGCCATCGCCGCGCACCGCCAATTCCTCGCCCCGTAGCGCCGCGAGGATTTCTGCATCGCCTGCATCATCGCCACGGAAGATGCGGATTTTCTCCCCGCGGCGGCGGGAAGCTGCCAGTGCCATCGAACTAGCCCCCCTTCAGCGCGACAGGCTTGAACAGCAGCGCGGCATCCGCGCCCACCTCGCCGCCCACGGAGAGATACAGCGTGTTGAACGCATTCAGCGAAGCCAGGCGGCTGCTTACCTCCTGCAACTGCCCGTCGAAGAGTTTTTCTTCCGCCGTGGTGACATCCAGGTACGTCGAATATCCCCCCTCGTACAGGCGACGCGCCTGCAGCGAGTAGGTCTGCAATGCGCCGACCTGCTGCTCGACCGCAGTCAGCTGCGCCGCCGTCTCCCGCGTGCTCACCAGCGCATCATTCACATCGGCCAACGACGATTGCACCGCCTGCTTGTAGGCGAGTACCGACTGTTGGTACTCGGATTTCGCCTGGAGCACCTGTCCGGAGATTGCCCCGGCATCGAACACGGTCTGGTTGAGCCCCAGGGCCAGGTTCCAGACCCTGGATGCACTCTCGAACAACTGCCCGCTCTCGCCCCGGCTGAAGCCGATCATCCCCGACAGGTTCAGGTCCGGCAGGTATAGCGCCTGCGCCGCACCGACCATCGCGTTGCTGGCGACCACAGCCTGCTCGGCCTGCAGCAGGTCAGGGCGTCGCGACAGCAAGGTGGCTGGCAGGACGTCAGGCACCTTCGGCGCGCGCAGGGAAGACAGGCGTTCATTGCGCACGATAGGGCCGGGGTTTCGACCGAGCAGCACCGACAGCGAGTTCTCAGCTGCGCTGATCTTCGCTCTCAGGGGAGGAATCGCCGCCTGGGTCGCCCAGTAGTCGTTCTGTGCCTGGCTGAGTTCGATCTGGCGGATCACGCCTCGGTCATAGCGTTTCTGGAAGATGTCCAGGGCGTCCTTGCGCGCCTGCGCGGTCTGCTCGGCGATGACGAGCTGCTCGTCCAGTGCCAGCAGGTTGAGGTAGCCCTCGCTGATCGAACTGGCCAGGCTCAGCGCCACGCCGCGCTGGGCGTATTGCGCACCGAGCAATTGCGCGCTTGCCGCTTCGCTCTGGCGACGCAGCTTGCCCCAGAGGTCGATCTCCCAGCTGGCATCGAGGCCCGCCTGGTACTGGTTGCCCACTCCATCGAACCCAGCCAGCGGCGTACCGACGAACTGATCAGTCCGTGCCCGCTTGGCCCCTGCGCCCACCCCCAACTGCGGGAACAGCCCCGCCCGTACCGTGCGCAATTGACCTCGGAACTGCTCGATGCGCGCGGTAGCGCGCTGCAGATCGAGGTTGTTCGCCAGCCCTTCCTTGACCAGCGACGACAGGGTGGGAGAGCCGAATTGGCCCCACCACGGGCCGTCGACCTGGGACGTGGTGGAGTTCAGGTGCGCCCTGTAGGCCGCCGGCATGGCGACCTCGGGGCGTTGATAGTCGGGGCCGACCACGCAGCCGGCCAGGGTCGAGACGGCCAGTCCCAACAAGAGTTTTCTGGCAGTCATCAGTGTGCCTCCTGGGTAGTGTCGCCACTGGGCGTCGCTGCCGTGGTCACGGAAGCTTTGGACTTTTCCCGCCGCTCACTGAAGCGTTCGACGATGTAGGAGAACAGCGGCACGAATACCAGCGCCAGGCTGGTGGCCGCGATCATGCCGCCGATGATGCCGGTGCCGATGGAGTGGCGGGAGTTGGCCCCGGCTCCGCTGGCGATGGCCAGCGGCACGGCGCCGAAGATGAAGGCCAGGGACGTCATGATGATCGGCCGCAGGCGCAGCTCGACCGCCTTGAGCACCGCATCCAGCGGCGACAACCCGGCCTGTCGCTGCAGGATGACGAACTCGACGATCAGGATCGCGTTCTTCGCCGCCAGCCCCACCAACGTGACCAGACCGATCTGGAAGTACACGTCGTTGGAGATACCGCGCAGCCAGATCGACACCAGGGCGCCGAAGATGCCGAAGGGCACCGCGCTGAGCACGGTCAACGGCAGCGACCAGGACTCGTATTGGGCCGCCAGGATCAGGAAGACCATGATGATGCCGAAGACGAACACCAGCACCGTGGTATTGCCCGCCTTGTTCTCCTCGAAAGCCTCGCCGCTCCAGGCAAAGCTGTAACCCGGCGGCAACTCCTGCATGGCCAGTTCCTGCATGGCCTTGATGGCATCGCCGGAGCTGTAGCCTGGGCCTGCGTTGCCGGTGATCTTGGCCGCGGGGAAGTTGTTGAAACGTGTCACCAGGCTCGGCCCGGAGGTGAACTCGGTCTTCACCAGGGCCGACAGCGGGATCATCTTGCCGTCCTTCTGCCGCACGTAGAGGTAGCCCAGGTCGGTCGGTGAACTGCGGTATTGCGCATCGCCCTGCACGATCACCTGCCATACCCGACTGCCCAGCACGTACTGGCTGATATAGACCGAACCGAACTGGGTCTGCAGCGCGCCATACACGTCGGCCATCGGCACGCCTAGGGTCTCTGCCTTGGCGTTGTCCACCGAGACGCGCATCTGCCGGGTCGAGGCCTGGAAGGTGCTGATCAGGCCGGACAGCTCCGGGCGCTTCGCGGCGGCGCCGATGAGTTTCCAGGTGGCCGCCTGGAGTTCCTTCGCATCACCGTTGCCACGGTTCTCCACCCAGAATTCGAAGCCACCCTGGGTGCCCAGGCCGGGAATCGACGGCGGGTTGATGGGGATGATGCGGGCCTGGGGAATGGTCGCCAGCTTGGGGTAGAGGGCGCGGATGATGCCATTGGCCGACATCGCGTCCCCCTTGCGCTGCTCCGAAGGCTTCAGATTGAGGAATACCGTGCCCATGTTGGTCTGGTTCTGGCCATCGATGAAGCTGTAGCCGGAGATCGCCGAAGCGTCCTGCACGGCAGGATGCTCGCGGAACATCGCCGCGACCTGCTCGGTAGTCGCTTCGGTGCGATCCAGGCTGGCCGAGTCCGGCATCATCACCGCGACCAGCAAATAGCCCTGGTCTTCTTCAGGGACGAAGCTGGTGGGAATCTTCGAGAACAGTGTAGCGATGCCCAGCAGCATGGCCGCGAACAGCACCAGCGCCAGCACCATGCGCCGCACGACCAGGGCAACCAGACCGACGAAGCCATGGGTCATCCTGTCGAAAGCCCGGTTGAACCACTGGAAGCCCTTCCAGCGAGCATGCTGGCCCGGCTTGAGGATCAGCGAGGCGAGCGCCGGCGACAATGACAGGGCGACGAAGCCCGAGATGACCACCGAGCAGGCGATGGTCAAGGCGAACTGGCGATACAGCAGGCCGGTGGTGCCGCTGACGAAGGCCACGGGAATGAACACCGCGCAGAGCACCAGCACGATGGCGATCACCGGGCCGGTCACCTCCTCCATCGCCTTGACCGTGGCGTCGTGGGCGTTCAGGTGGAACGTCTCCATGTTCCGCTCGACGTTCTCCACCACCACGATGGCGTCGTCGACCACGATGCCGATGGCGAGCACCAGGGCAAAGAGGGTCAGCAGGTTGATCGAAAAGCCCAGCGCCAGCAGCGCGCCGAAGGTGCCGATCACCGCCACGACCACCGCGGCCACCGGAATCAGGGTGCTGCGCACGCTCTGCAGGAAGATGAACACCACCAGCACCACCAGGGCGATGGCGATCAGCAGCGTGACCACCACCTCGTGGATCGAGGAGCGCACGAACTCGGTGGTATCCAGGGAGACGGCATAGCCGATGCCCTGGGGGAAGGTGGTAGACATTTCCGCCAGCGCCGCGCGCACGTTCTTCGACACTTCCAGGGCATTGGAGCCAGCCTGCTGGTAGACCGCGATCATGGTCGCCGTCTTGCCGTTGAGCGCGGAGCGCATGCTGTACTGGTTGAGGCCGATCTCGGCACTGGCCACGTCGCCCAGGCGAACGATGGCGGTGCCATTGGCGTCGGCGCGCAGGATGATCTGCTCGAACTCCTTGGCAGTCTTCATGCGCCCTGGCGTAACCAGCGGATAGGTCAGTTCCATCATCCCCTGGGACGGCGCCTGGCCGATGTTGCCGGCGCCGAACTGCTGGTTCTGCTGGCTGACCGCGTTCTGCACGTCGGTCGCGGTGATGCCCAATTCAGCCATGCGGTCCGGCTTGAGCCAGATACGCAACGCGAGGTCGGCGTCGCCCATGATCTGCGCCTGGTTGGCGCCCTGGATGCGCTTGATCGCGTCCAGCACGTAGAGGTTGGCGTAGTTGCCCACGTACTGCTGGTCGAAGCTGCCGTCCGGCGAGTAGATCGCCAGCAGCATGAGGAAGCTGGATGAGCGCTTCTGCACGTTCACGCCATTCTGCTGAACGGACTGCGGAAGCTGCGCCAGCGCTTGACTGACGCGGTTCTGTACCTGGACCTGGGCGATGTCCGGGTCGGTGCCGATGTCGAAGTACACGTTCAGCGTCATCTGCCCGGTGGGCGAACTGACCGACTGCATGTACAGCATGTTGTCGACACCGTTGACCTGTGTCTCGATGGGCGCAGCCACGGTGGAAGCAATGGTCTGCGAGTCGGCGCCCGGATAGGTCGCCGTCACGGTGATCTGGATGGGCGTGATGTCCGGGTACTGCGCTACCGGCAGGGCGAAGATGGAAACGCCGCCGGCGATGATGATGATCAGCGACAACACCATCGCGAAGATGGGACGGTCAATACAGAAACGGGAAAGCATGACGGTCGCCTCACTCTGCCTTCGGGGACGCTGGGCCGAAACTTCCGGCCGGCGCGTCGCCGGTGATCTTCAGGGGGGCGCCGGGCATGAGTTTCCCGGCGCCGTCGACCACCACCTGTTCGTCGCCCTTGAGCCCCTTCTCGACCCGCCAGAACTCCCCGGATGGCTCGGCCATCTGCACGGGGCGCTCCTCGGCCTTGTCGCCGTTGACCACGTAGACAAAGTCGCCCTTGGGGCCGTGCATGACCGCACGCTGCGGCAGTTGGATGGCATTGGCATAGTTCGCGCCCTTCAGGGTGATACGCACGAACTGGCCGGGGCGCAGATTGCCCTTGGGATTGGCGAAGTCGGCACGGACCATGAAGGTGCCGGTCTGCTGGTTGAAGGTGGATGAGGCGAAGGTCACCACGCCGGTTGCCGGATAGCGCGAGCCGTCCGACATCTGCAGGTCAGCCTCGAGACGCCCGTCGGCCGGCAACACCAGGCGGCCGCTGTCGCGCAGATCGCGGATGGCGAGGAACTGCTCTTCGCTCACGCTCATCACCACGCGCATCGGGTCCAGCGTGGACACCGAGGTCAGCAGGCTGTTGCTGGCGTTGACGTAGGTCCCGTCGTTGACGTGGGCGTAGTCGCTGATGCCATCGACCGGGGAGCGCACGTAGGTGTAGGAGAGGTTCAGCTCCTGGGTCCTGACCTGGGCCAGCGCCGCCTCCATGGAGGCCTCGGCGGATTTGGCCGTGCCGATGGCATCGTCGCGGTCCTTCGGGCTCAGGGCCTTTTCCGCTGCCAGCGGCAGCACGCGGTCCAGGTTGGCCTTGGCGCGATCGTAGCTGGCCTTCTGCGCGGCGTACTGCGCCCTGGCCGAATCGAGCTGGGCCTGGAACGGTGCATGGTCAATCTCGAAAAGCAGGTCGCCGGCCTTCACTACACTGCCTTCGTTGTAGTTGCGCCTGAGCAGGAAACCATCGACCCGCGCATGGATGTCCACCGCCTGCGGACTCTGGGTCTGCCCGACGAAGGTCATGCTCGCCGGCAGGCTGGCCGGCTTCGCCACGACGGTCGTGACAGCGACTGGAGCGGCCCCGACGGGCCTTGTTTCCACCCGATCACAGGCGGTCAGGAATACGGTCGCGAGTAGCACTGCGCAGGGGCAGCCCAAAGGAGTCAGGCGCATAGTCAATCCACAGCGATTGCCCGAAGGCGTGGGAACGGGAAAGGGAGCTCCCGCCATGGCGGGAGCTCCGCGATGGCATCAGTTGGCGGACTTGGCCGACGCCGCCGGCTGGGCAACCGGGTGGGCGGTGACGATCTGCAGGGTGTCCTCGTAGGTCACTGTCAGAATCTGGCCCGTCTTCAGCTCGTTCATGCGACTGCGCAGCTTGGCGTCATCGACCTGCACCACCTTGGTTGCGCCGTTCGGTCCTTCGAAGGTCAGCTCATGTTTCCTGAGATTGATACCGACGATCTTCAACTGGACGCGGGCCATGCGGAACGCATCGCCACCGGGATGCGGATTGGTCGGAGTGGCCATGACCGCGCCATCGACCTCAAGGCCGCCGGGAGCCTGCGTCTGGACCTGGGTATCGAGGTCGAAGGCCGCGGAGTGAACGACCAGCGCGGCGATGTAGTCGCCCGCCTTGAGATGCCCCAGGTCCTGCGCGGCGTCGGTCAGTTGCACGGTCAGCGGCTTGCCGGCCTCGTCCTCGACAACGATGCGGCGATCCTTCGCATCGACGGAAACGACCTTGGTCACCACCTCATCGGACACGACCGCGGTACCCAGCGGAATATCGGCGGCCATCGCCGGGGCCGCGGCCGCCAGGGCCAGCGCAGCGATCAGGGGCATGGTCTTGAGTACTTGCATGGGGAACCCTCCTTGGGCTCGGCTTCTTGTGAGCGGAACAGGTACGCGAAGCGACTGCGTCACTGGGCGAGGCGTGCGGTATCGCTGACTGCAGTGCAGCTGTCGGGCGTCAGGCAGAAGGCGATGTACACCGCCTGCCGACCACAGCCGCGTGCGCCGATGGTGTATTCGGTGCGGTTGTTGGCGTAGGCGAACTGGGTGACCTTGCTCGACAGCACGGTGGCGGTGGCGCCAGGGCAATCGAGTTCGAACCGCGCGCGGGACAAGGCGGTGTTGATGGCTGCGCTCTGGTTCTGCGCAATGAACTGCTGGTCGGTCATGCAGCCGCTCAGGGAAGCGCAGGCCAGCAGGGCGACGGCGGGGAGCGACGACAGGCCATTCGGAAAGATGGCGGCAACGGCGGGACGCAGGTGCATGGCGACTCCTTGCGGAAGAGTGATCGCCTGGGACCTTTGCACCGTTGTACAAGCGTGCGAAGACGGCAGTCCGAGGCAGGAGTCGTTACCTTAATCGCCATCCGGAGCGCTGAATCGGGGTAGAAATAGATACGGATGGTCCCCCCGCCAGTTGCGCCAAATTCCTACAAGCGCAACACAAATATCCGAGGAACCGTCCCGCAAAACACCGAACTAGAGCCTACAGACAAAAGGGCGCACCGGTTTCCCGGTGCGCCCTTTTGTACAAGCCGAGGGGAGAAGTCAGACCAGTTGCGCGGTCTTTTCGGCTACATCATCCGGCACCGGCTCTGACTCGGCGCGACAGGCGTGGGTCAGGGTCAGGTCCTTGGTCTCCGGCGCCCAGGCGATGGAAATGATCGCTCCGAGCAACAGAATGCCTGCGAGGATCGCCATGGTCGGATTGAGCCCGATACCCGCCACGCTGACCGGCAGCAGGAAGGTACTCAGCGCCGAGCCCAGGCGGCTGGCCGCCGTGGCCAGGCCGATACCGCCGGCGCGCACTTCAGTGGGGAAGCTTTCCGCCGGGTAGACGCCGACCAGGTTGCTCACCGCCGACAGCACCAGGGTGAACAGACCGAAGCACGCCACCATCAGCCAGGCCATGCTGCCCGGCAGCAACACCAGCAGGAACAGCGAAGCGGCGAGGATCAGGAAGGAGTTGATGAGGAAGCCACGGCGGGTGAACCTGATGGTGCACCAGATACCCAGCAGCGCCCCGACCACCAGCAGCGCGTTGAGCATCATCTCGGTGCCGAAGCCTTCGGACAGCCCCATCTTCTGCAGGATTGAGGGCAGGAAGGTGTAGATGGCGAAGTACGGCATGACGATGCAGATGAAGAACAGGCAGTTGAACGCCGTGCGCTTGCGGTACTCGCGGCTGAACAACGCGCTGTAGCCGGCGTGCTTGCGGGTGATGACTTCTTCGTCGATCTCCACGTTGGCGCCCAGGTGCTTGTGCACGATGGCGCGGGCTTCCTCGACACGGCCCTTGTGGATCAGCCAGCGCGGCGATTCGGGTGTGCCGATGCGGGCGATCAGGATCATCGCCGCGGGGATCGCCGAGGACGCCAGCATCCAGCGCCACGCATCGTCGCCCAGCGCCAGCAGAGCGGTGCCGACGAAGGTGGCGGCGACATAACCGAAGGTCCAGATCACGCTGAACGAGCCCAGCAACACACCACGGTGCTTGCGGGGGGAAAACTCGGCGAGCATGGCGTGGCCGACGCTGAAGTCACCGCCCAGGCCGATGCCGATCAGCACGCGGCAGAGGAACAGCTGCATCGCGGTTTCGACGTAGAACTGCATCACCGAGGCGATGGTGATCAGCACAAAGCTGATGAGGAAGATTTTCTGGCGGCCGAGGTGGTCGGAAATCCAGCCGAAGAACAGGCTGCCGAAGAACAGCCCGAGCAGCGCGGAGCTGCCGATCAGCCCCTGCCAGAATGGCGTCAGCGCCATCTGCGGGTTGATCAGGGTGAAGGCGATGCCGATGAGGCCGAGGATGTAGCCGTCGGTGAAGTGGGCGCCGAAGGTGAGGCCGGCGATCTTGATGTGGAACCTGCCGATGGGCAGGTCATCGATTTTGACTGGTTGACCCGACATGATCGTCTCCGACTTTTTGTTATTGGAAACACAGCGAGGTTGAGCCGCCGAGCCACGGAGGGCGCGGCGGATGAGGCAGAACGCCTTGGCGAAGCGTCAGGCGGACAGGCCGCCCATGAGCAGGTACTTGATCTCCACATAGTCCTCGATGCCGTACCTGGAACCTTCGCGGCCCAGGCCCGATTCCTTGATGCCGCCAAAAGGCGCCACTTCGGTGGAGATGATTCCTTCGTTGATGCCGACCATGCCGGCCTCCAGGCCCTCGGCCATGCGCCAGACGCGGCCGATGTCGCGGCTGTAGAAATAGGCGGAAAGTCCGTAGGGCGTATCGTTCGCCAGATTCAGGACTTCGGACTCGTCACGGAAGCGGAAGCAGGCTGCAACCGGTCCGAAAGTTTCCTCGCTGGCGATCAGCATCTGCGGGCTCGCTTCGGCCAGCACCGTCGGCTCGAAGAAGGTGCCGCCCAGCGCATGGCGACGGCCACCGCAGAGCAGCTTCGCGCCCTTCTCCAACGCATCGCCGACGTGCTGCTCGACCTTGGCCAGCGCTGCTTCGTTGATCAGCGGGCCCTGCTCGGTTTCGCCCTCCAGTGCATTGCCCACGCGCATGGCGAGCACCGCTTGGGTAAGGCGCGAAACGAAAGCGTCGTACACGCCATCCTGGATGTAGAAGCGGTTCACGCACACGCAGGTCTGCCCGGTGTTGCGGAACTTCGAGGCCATGGCGCCGCGCACGGCGGCCTCGATATCGGCGTCATCGAAGACGATGAAGGGGGCGTTGCCGCCCAGCTCCAGCGAGACCTTCTTCAGTGTCTCCGCCGCCTGGCGCATCAGCAGCTTGCCAGTGCGGGTCGAGCCGGTGAACGACAGTTTGCGCACCGCCCCCGATGCCTGCAGCGCGCCGCCGATGGCCGGGGCGTCGCCAGAAACGATGTTGAACACGCCCGGCGGGATGCCCGCTTGTTCCGCCAGCACCGCGAGGGCGAAGGCCGACAGCGGGGTTTCTTCCGAAGGCTTGAGAATCATCGTGCAGCCGGCGGCCAACGCCGGACCGACCTTGCGGGTGACCATCGCCAGCGGGAAGTTCCACGGAGTGATCGCCGCAACCACGCCGATCGCCTGCTTGATGACCACGATGCGCGCATCCCCCTTGTGCGAAGGGATCACGTCGCCGTAGACACGTTTGGCTTCCTCGGCGAACCACTCGAGGAAGCTCGCCGCATAGGCTACTTCGCCCTTGGCCTCGGCCAGCGGCTTGCCCTGCTCGGTGCTGAGCAGACGCGCCAGGTCGTCCTGGCGCTGCAGCATCAGCTCACCCCAGCGGCGGATGCGCGCGCTGCGTTCCTTGGCAGTCAACGCGCGCCAGGCCGGCAATGCACGTTCGGCGGCGGCGATGGCTGCATTGGTTTCTTCTGCGCCACCGCGGGCAACGTCTGCGATCAGCGCGCCGGTGGCCGGGTTGCGCACCGGGTAGGTCGCGCCACCCTTCACCCATTGGCCGTCGATGTAATGGCCGGTCTTCAGCAACTCGCTCATGCCACCGCCTCCGTCAGCGCGAAGGCTTCGCGCATGGGGCGGGCGACCCGCAGGATGCGCTTGCCGGCGCTGTAGTCGTTGATCACGTCGCAGGGCGTGTAGTTGCGCTCCAGCTCGAAGATTTCCTCATCATCCAGGCGCGTCTCCAATGCAGCCAGCGCGCTGTCGAACTGCGCGGTGGTATCAGCGCCGACCAGCATGCAATCCACGCCCGAATGCTGCAGGACCCAGGCCTGGGCGATCTGCGCATTGGACACTCCGCGCCGCTGGGCAACGCGCTGCACCGAACGGGCGATCTCGAAGGAGGCGTCGTCGGCATACATCTGCTGGGTGAAGAAGTCGGTCTGGTTACGCGTGGAGCTCACGTCGCCGGTCAGCAGTCCCCGAGCCAGCGGGCTGAACACCGAGACGCCGAGGCCCTGGTCGCGGCAGAACGGGATCATCTCGCGTTCTTCCTCGCGGTAGGCGCAGTTGAGCTGCAGCTGCATGTTGATCGGCTTGACCCAGCCGTTGCGCTCGCAGGCCATGAGGATCTTCGCCAGCTGGCCGGTGAGCATGGTGGACACGCCGATGTAGCGGGCCTTGCCGGCGCGGACGATGTCGTTGAGCGCGCCCATCACCTCTTCCACCGGGGTGTTCACGTCGTAGAAGTGCAGCATGTAGATGTCGACGTAATCCATGCCCATGCGCTTCAGGGAGGCGTCGATGCCATCCATGATGTGCTTGCGCGAATGCCCGCTGGCGTTGATGCCGGGACGGGTGCCGTAGCCGACCTTGGTGGTGATCACCACGTCCTCGCGACGCACCAGACGCTTGAGGATGCGGCAGACCACTTCCTCGCCGACACCGGCCGAATAGAAGTCGGCGAGGTCGATGAAGTTCACGCCGGCATCCAGCGCGTGCTTCACGATCGGCTCGCTTTTGGCCTCATCGAAGATCCACGGTTTCCAGTCCGGGGTGCCCATGTTCATGGTGCCCAGGCACAGCTTGGAAACCTGCAGGCCGGAGTTGCCGAGACGGATGTATTGCATGGTGCGGACCTCAGGCCTTGGGGGTGTAGAAGGGGTTGGCGATGGCGTTGACCACGTCGGCCAGCTGCGCACGCTCGGGCTTGCAGGTCAGCGCCGCGCGGATCGCGGTGCGGCAGGCGTTGTAGTTGTTGCGGTAGACGGCATCCAGGTCGTCGCAGCCCGGATTGACCCAGTTGGCGGTGACGATGGCCCATTCGTCCTCGGCTTCCGGAGGCAGGGTGCCGTCCAGCAGCGCCTCGGTGACGGCCTTGGCGATGCCCGCCTGGGAAGCCCCCCAGGTGGCGTTGGCGTGCAGGTCACCATCGATCTCGGCCTTGTTCACGTAAAGGGTCATCGGCTTGACCGGAATGTTCGGCTGGGCGATCACCATGAACGGGCAGTGGCCCTGGCTGGGCGAAGCCAGGCTGTTGGAGAAGGCCTGGCCGGCGGGGCCGCTGCGCGGACCGAGCAGGATATTGATGTGCGCGGCGTTGACGCCGGGGCCTTCGAAACCTTCACCGATATACAGGTCGAGCTTTTTCATGGGGTACCTCATGGAATCGTGGGGGTGCAGGAAAGCCCGGGCCTGCTTGCGCGGCCCGTGGCAAAGCCGGCGCAGGGCGCCGGAGGAAATCGGAGTGGGATCAGGAATCGACAGGCGAGTCGGACGGGTGCGCAGAAGCACCGGACAGACCGGAACGCGGAGGACGGATCGAGGGCAGGGAAAGCAGGGAGGTGATCATGTCGCGTCGCTCTTTGTTGTTGTCGATGAGCTGGTGCGACGATTTTTAGCACCGGGCCAAATCGACCCGGTAACCATAAAAACTCAAGGAGCTATGAGTTCATCTCATACCCCAAAAAACAGACAGCCAAGCCGGAAAAAGCCGACGGCGAAGCAAGTTCCGCCGTCGGTGGGTAACCCTTGGCCGTCAGTTCTTGAGGCAGGCGATACGATAGAAACCGTCCTCTACCTCGACGCCGTGGGTATCGTGGGTGAAGCCTGGGAAACGCCGGTCGAAGGCTTCCAGTGCCTTCAGGTAACCCAGTACAGGACCGTTGCCCGGACCGGCATTCTCACCCGGCATCAACAGCGGAATGCCCGGCGGATAGGGCACCACGCCAGTCGCCACGGTGCGATCACTCATCTCCTCCAGCGTCAGCTGTTCGATGTTGTTCTTCACCAGTTGCTCGTAGGCGGCAGTTGGCGTCAGTCGCGGCTCGGGCAGCAACGAGAAGGCCTGGCCCATGAGGGTGGTGGTCTGCAGTTCGGCCATGCTTTCGAACATCCGGTCGCAGAGGTCCTTGAGCCCGATGTCGCCGTAGCGCTCCGGCCAGCTCGCGACCAGCTGCGGCAGCGCGCGCGACAGCAGGAGGTTGCAGTCGTAATCGCGCTTGAAGCCCAGCAGCGCGTTCACCAGCGTGCCCCACTTGCCCTTGGTCACACCGATGGAGAAGAGGAACAGCAGGGTGAAGTCGGTGGTCTTCTCCACCACTATGCCCTGTTGCGCCAGGTAGGTGGTGAGGACCGCCGCCGGGATGCCGACCGGCATCAACCCGCCATTGGGCGCGACACCGGGCGTCACCACCGAGACCTTGATCGGATCGAGCATGCAGTAGCCGTCCTCGATCTCGCCGAAGCCGTGCCACTGCGCTCCCGGCGCCAGGGTCCAGCATTGCGGGTCGCTGACCAGAAGCTCCTCGTCCGCCTCGAAGAACGACACCTTGCGGCCGGTTCTCGGGTCGCGCACCTCGTCGGGCTGCCAGGCATCGAAGAACCAGTCGCCCTGCTCGGCGAACTCATTGTTCAGGCGCGCCAGCAGGCGGCGGAAGGCCACCGCCTCGCGGATGGCGTCGGTGGTCAGCGCCACCCCGCCCTGCCCGTCCATCATGGCCGCCGAGACATCGTTGGAGGCGATGATCGCGTACTGCGGCGAGGTGGACGCATGCATCATGAAGGACTCGTTGAAGCGCGCGTGCTCCACCGGATTGCGCCCATCGCGCACGTGAATGAACGAGGCCTGGGACAAGGCCGCCAACAGCTTGTGGGTGGATTGGGTGGCGAACACGGTGGGGCGGTCCGCCGTGTGCTCGGCCGGGTCGCCGTGCATGGCGTGGCGCTGGCGGTAGATGGGGTTGAAGCGCGCGTAGCCGTACCAGGCCTCGTCGAAGTGCAGGCGGTCGACACTCTGCCCGAGCAGCTCTTCGACCCTTGCCACGTTGTAGCAGAGGCCGTCGTAGGTGGAGTTGGTGATGATCGCGTGGCGTGGCGTGGGATCGATCCCCGGATGTGCCAGCGCGTTTTCGGCAATATGGCGCTTCACCGCCACGGGCGTCAGCCGTTCGGGCAGTATCGGGCCGATCAGGCCAAGGTGGTTGCGTGAGGGCACCAGGTAGGTGGGAATCGCTCCCGACATGGTCATCGCATGTTCCGCGGACTTGTGGCAGTTGCGGTCGCACAGGGCGATCTGGTCGCGGGTGACGCTGGCCATCAGGATGACCCGGTTGGACGTCGAGGAGCCGTTGGTGACGTGGTAGCTGCGATGGGCACCGAACACCCGCGCAGCATAGCGCTCGCTGTCACCGATGGGACCGCTGTGATCGAGCAGCGAACCCAGGTCGCCGACGGAGATCGACAGGTCCGAGCGCAGCAGCTCCTCGCCGAAGAAGTCGAAGAAGGCTCGCCCGGCCGGCGACTTGAGGAAGCCCGTGCCGCCAGTATGGCCCGGCGTATGCCAGGAATATTCGTAGACACGGGAGAACTTCATCAGCGCCTTGAACATCGGCGGCAGCACCGCGTCGCGATAACGCTCGACGGCCGCGATGATGCGACCGCCGATGAAGTCGGTGGTGTCCTCCAGCAGCCAGATGAAATCGTCCGACAGGCGCAGTGCCTGCAGATCGATGGACGCCGCATCACCGCGCGACGCCATGAGGAAGGCTGGCAGTTGCGCATGGCGCTGGCGAAGCGTCTGCAGAACCGACAGCGCACCGCCGGGCAACTCCCAGTTCAGCAGCAGGCATTGCAGAGCGGGGTTGGACTCGATCACCGCGCAGGCGTCGTTGGCGCTCGCAGCGAGCAGCACAGTCACACCGCGACGCTGCAGATCCTGGACCAGCGCACGCGCGGCTCGACCTGCAGACGTGGGCTGCTCCAGCCCCTCGTGGACCATCAGCACCACGACATCCAGCGTGTTCTTGGTAGCGGACTCAGACATGGGAACTCCTTGATACGACTGGCGGCTCTCAAGCCGTCAGCCAGGCAGGCGCCTGCCCCGCCTTCAGCGCCATCGGAGAAGGCGCGTGCAGGCGGAGGGATCAGTTGGGGGCAGGGACGACGGCTGCGGGGGCAGCCGGCACAGTCACTGCGGCGGCAGCGGGTTGCGGTACCCGCGGCCGCAGGTTGAGGTTGTCGTGGCGGCCGACCGAGACCCAGAACATCGCCACCAGCGCGATGATGGTCAGTGCCACGGTGCCAAAGCGGATCCAGCCCGGCGAGACGCCGCCCGGATGCACGCCGGTTTCCTCAAAGGTGCGCATGCTGTTGATCGACAGCTCGTAGAAGATGATCGTGGAGACCACGAAGATCAGCGACCAGCGCGTCTGCTCGCCATCGGAGCCGACCATCGCCCAGAGGCTGTAGATCGCGGCGATGATGCCGACGAAGGTGTAGAAGCCATACTGCCGCGCCGGCATCTTCTGGTAGCCCATCACCTTGATGGCAATGGCCGAGTAGATGTACGGCAGCAACGTCATGATCACCGCGATGGAGGCGATCTTGCCGAACTGCTGGCTGGCGGTGGGCGACATGGTCGCCAGCACCTGGATGCTCATGATCGCCGCGACGATGGCCAGCCCCGCCGAGGGCACGCCCTTGGCATTGACCTTGGCGAATATCTTGCCGAACAGGCCGTCGTCCGCCGCCGCCTTGGCGGTCTGCCCAACGAGCAGCGTCCAGCCGGCCAGCGAGCCGAGGCAGCCGATCGCCGCGCAGAGGGCCACGACGTTGGCGGCGGTATCACCCAGCGCCAGGCGCGCGGCATCCGCGAAGGGGGCGCTGGAGGCGAGCAGGTCCTTGTTCGGAATCATGCCCATGATCGCGGTGGAGCTGAGGACGTAGCAGACCGCCGCGATCAGCACCCCGCCCACGGTGGCGATCGGCACGTTGCGCGCCGGGTCACGCACCACACCTGCCGACACCGAGGCGCTCTCGACACCGATGAAGGCCCACAGCGTGTAGTTCAGCGTCGAGCCGACCGCCTCGAAACCGCTCTTGCCGGAGACGTTCCAGCCGGCCTTGTAGATGTCGCCGCTGAACCAGAACCAGCCCAGCAGCGCCATGCCGATGATCGGGAACAGGGCGAACACGGTGGTGAAGGACTGCAGCTTGCCGACCACCGACGGGCCGAGGATGTTGGCGTAGGTGAAGAACCAGATCACCGCGATCTGCGCCATGGCGGAGACCAGCGGGTCCTTCAGGCTGGGGAAGAAGTGCGACAGGTAACCCAGGCCGGCCACCGCCAGGCCGACGTTGCCTACCACGTTGGCCAACCAGTAGATCAGGTTGGTCTGGTAGCCCATGTAGTTGCCGAAGGACTTCTTGGTGTAGGCGTAGGGGCCGCCCGCCGCCGGGTCGATCGCCGACAGTTTGGCGAAGACCAATGCCAGCGACACGGCGCCGACGATGGTGATGAACCACCCGTAGAGGGCAATGCCGCCGGTGGTGGCGAGGTTGGCCGGGAGCATGAATACGCCCGAACCCATCATGTTGCCTGCCACCATCAGGGTGGCCGCCACCACCCCGATCTTGTTGCTGTCGGCCTGTTCCATAGCGTGACTCCCTGAATGTGGAGTCACGATTTTTCTGCCACGACGCAAGCCGCCGAAATCGCTTGGATTCCTAAAGCGGAGGTCGAATTTTCCCCTACCGGGTCAAGAGCTGCAGCTGTCTATTCCGGTCTTCGCGTGTGGCTTGGCAACCTCAGAGGCCGATGCGTTCGAAGAAGCCCGGTCCTTCGACTTCCTTGCCGCTGGCGGCGATGCTCACCGGTTCCTGGACCTGCCGCGTGGCGGGGATTTCCCGCGAGCCCAGCTCCTTGCCCACCAGTTGCAGCGGGCCGGCGCCCTGGCCGGCGGTGTGCTCGTACTTGGGCGGCGTGTGGGTTTCGTCGTAGCGCAGGTAGTAGACCTCGCCAGCGCGGGCTTCCAGGGTGAAGCCGGCGATCAGGGTGAAGTCCAGGCTGCCGCCGGCGAAGAAGGTCCAGAAGCTGCCCAGCAGTGGGCGCCGCATCTGCAGCGGATAACTGCCCGGGGCGAAGCTCAGGGCGAAGTAGCCATTGCTCGGCAGGCTGCCGATCAGCTCGTTGTTGATGAACAGGCCGGGCGCTTCCAGCTCCTCGTCGGACCACTGGTTCTGCGGCCGGTAGATGTACACCGTGGCCTGCTGCGCATTCGCAGGCAGCGCGCCGAACGGCGGCCCGTCGACCGCGCCGAAGAACGCACCGGGCGAGCTGCAACCGGCGAGCATCAGGAGAAAGGCGCACAGGGCCACTCGGAGCATGGAAAGTCCCTCTTATGGTTATACCCGGAGCATAACCAGCGCTTCGCGCCTTGCCACCCGTCGAAAGTCCGGGTCGATCTCTTCTCGGCCACACCTGGGCCACCGGCGCAGACCTGTCCCCGATCCAGCGTCCCGAACACTGACGTGCGTCAGCTCAGGTCCTTGAGCCAGAACATCATCGACTTGGCCGTCTCCCGTTGCTCGCCGATATCCCGCCAGTGGTATTCGGTCTGCAGGGAGGGTTGCGGAGTGAAGCCCCGCTGCAGCCAGAAGGCGTCCGGCGAGCGGTAGCTGGCAGGTCGCGCGCAATGCTCCGGCGGCCGCCGAGGGGCGCAGAAGGCACACCAGTCGAAGCGATCCAGGCTACGCGCAAAGCGCTCGCGCTCCTCGAAGAAGCGCAGGTCGAGATCGGCGCTGCGGTACTCCGGCAGAACCACCGACTCGCCAAAATAGAAGATTCGTTCCGGGTTCCAGCCCTGCACCAGGAACGGCTGCTGCAAAGCCTCGGACTCGTCCAGCAACGGCAGCCCGGTCGAGGCCCCCACCACCCTGCCCTCATCGATCACCAGCACGCACAGGCTCCAGGCGGAGCGCACGTGGCTGTCGAGGTATCCGGCTTCGTACTCCGGGCTGCCGTCGTAGAGGTACGGATACTCGCGGAATACGGTAATACGCAGTCGAGCCAGATCATCGATGAACGGGCGAAGGGCATCGCCGCTGAGCAGACGGATATCCAGGGGCATGGCGGGAGTCCGCAGGTGCCGCCGCCGGCAAGGCGGCAGCAATGTTGAAACCTAGCATGGGCCGTGAAGCCAGCCGAAGTTCCAACCGCGACAGAAGCGTATCCGTGCGCGCCAGCCTTCAAGGCAGTTCGCGGGTGTGACCAACGGACGCGCCTCAGGACTCGGTCACCACCCGTCGCCGCGTGGCGGGCGGTGCGGGCGGCGCCGGCAACAGGTGGCGCACCAGCCATTTGCGCACCGGCACTACGCAGCGTTCCTGCACCAGCACGCAACTGGTGACCATGAACAGCAGGAACAGCGGATACAGCCACAGCGACAGCTGCTGGTGGGTCGCCGCCTCGACGCAGAAGGCCCAGTCGGCCAGGCAGTCGCCCGGCGCGCGGATCAGCTTCTCGGTGCGCGAGAACAGGGTGAACAGCGGCACATGCAGGGCGAACAGCGACAACGATGCAGCCCCCAGTCTCGGCGACCAGTGGCGGATCAAGCTGCTCTGCGGATCGCGCGGCAGGGCACTCATGTAGACCAGCACCAACTGCGCCGGCAGCAGCAGGCCGTTATGCAGGAGGAAGTACCAGTACTTGGCACCGTGGGTGTAGAGGTAATCGGCGACGAGGAAATTGGCCAGCACGAAAGCGCCCATCGCCACCAGCATCCCGCGCCCCGGCAGGCGGCCGGCGTCCTTGTACTCGCGGAACAGCCCGTAGGCGAGGATGCCGCTGAGGAACTCCGGCAAACGCAGCAGCGGGTTGCGGTGCAGCAGGCCGGTCCAGGGCATGCCGTACTGCTCGCTGGCGACCACCAGGATCGGCGGGATCAGGTAGAGCACCCACAGCGCCAGCAACCAGCGCCACTTGTTCTGCAGGCGCGCCAGGCGCGGTGCGACGAAGGGGAAGCAGAGGTAGAAGAAGAACAGCGTCGACAGCGACCAGAGCGGCGCGTTGAAGGTCAGGTAATACGGATTCCAGGCCTGCAGCATGGTGAGCTGGAGAATGCTGTTGAACAGCAGCTCGCGATCGCTCATCCAGTGGTGGAACAGCTCCGGCTGCAGCCGACCGATGGCCTCGTTGGTGTCGTAGATGACGAAGCGCGGTGTCGCCTGATCGAGGTCCGGGCCGATGCCCAGCCCGCTCACCACCAGCAGCACGGTGATGGTCAGCAGGATCGAGAAGATGTGCAGCGGGTAGAGGTTGGACAGGCGCTTGGTGAAGAAGCTGCGCGGGCTCTCGCGCAGCTGCCCGTCGGTGACGTAGACGTGGCAGAGCAGGAAGCCGGAGAGCACGAAGAAGGTGCTGGTGGCGAAGAAGCCCAATGCGGTGAGGTCATCGAGGCCGGCGAACTTCTGCTCCGCCGGGTAGCTGTGCAGCGTGTGATAGATCACCACGTAGAGGCCCATCAGGAAGCGCAGCCACTCCAGCCCGATGAAACGCTCCTTTTTTTGTCTGTTCTCCACGCTTCTCTCCTTCCAGGTAGGCGAACGACAGCTGGACGAACCACGACGACATCAGCGGCGGCGATCGAGGAAGTTCACCACCAGTCGGTCCAGCGAGCCCCACAGGCGCTCGCGCAGGCGCTTCCACCAGGGACGCGCGCGCCAGAAGCCCAGGTCGATCTCGCGGCTCTGTGCGAAGTCGGCGGCCAGGCAATCGGCCACCGCCGCGGTGAACGACGGATCGAACGCTTCTACATTGGCCTCCAGATTGAACCGAAGGTTCCAATGATCGAAGTTGCACGAGCCGACGCTGACCCAGTCATCGACCAGTACCATCTTCAGATGAAGGAAGCGCGGCTGGTATTCGAAGATCTTCACCCCGGCACGCAGCAGGCCGGGGTAATAGCGCTGACCCGCGTAGCGCACGGGAGCATGGTCGGTGAGGCGCCCGGTGAGCAGCAGGCGCACGTCGACACCGCGCTGGGCGGCCTTGCGCAGGGCGCGGCGGACTTTCCAGGTCGGCAGGAAGTAAGGCGTCGCCAGCCACACACGCTGGTGCGCGCCACGCAGCGAACGCACCAGCGCCTGGAGGATGTCCCTGTGCTGGCCGGCGTCGGCATAGGCGACCCGCGCCAGGCCTTCGCCGTAGTTGGGGATCGGCGGCAGGCGGGTCAGCAGGACTTCCTCGCGGGGCTTCCAGGCGCGCACGCCGAGACAGGCATTCCACTGCCGCTCGAACAGCCGCTGCCAGTCGGCGACGATGTGGCCGGTCATCTCCACCATCACTTCGTGCCAGTCGCTGCGGTTCTCCCGCGCGGACCAGAACTCGTCGGTGGCGCCGGTACCGCCGACATAGGCGATGCGCTCGTCCACCAGCAACAGCTTGCGGTGATCGCGGTACAGGTTGCGAATGCCGGCCTTCCAGTTCAGCGGGTTGTAGTGGCGCAGCTCGCCGCCCGCCTCCAGCAGTTGGCGCGTCCAGGCGCTGGAGAGCTTGAGGCTGCCAAAGGCGTCGAACAGGCAACGCACCTTCACGCCGCGCGAGCGCGCAGCCAACAGGCGATCCAGCAGCGCCTCGGCGCAGCTGCCGCTTTCCACCAGGTACAGCTCCAGTTCGATCTGCCGCTCGGCGCTGTCGATGGCTTGGAACATGCGCGGGAAAAAGCGCTCGCCATCGCAGAGCAGGGCGAAACGGTTGCCCGTCCGCCAGGGGAAGATCGGCCCGCTCACCGCGAGGCGAAGATCAGCACGGCGCCCACCGGCACCGACAGGCCGATGCTCTTGAGCCCGGCCAGTTTGCGCAGCTGCGCCACGCCCGGCGCGAGGCCGAAGTCAGCGGCGTTGATCACCAGCGGCGAGAGCGTCACCACCTGGAAGCGATGCTCGTCCAGGCGGGTGATCAGCACGTCGGTGCGGTAGTCCTTCGCCTGACCGTTCAGCTCCAGGCGCAGCGGCAGGCGCGTTTCCAGCTGCACGCCGTTGGCGAGATCGGTGATGGGGCGCAGGTCGATGGTCGAGGTGATGCGCGCCTCGGGGAACTTCTCGGTATCGAACAGCTGATCGCGCACACGTTCATCGCGCAGCGGGATGCCGGTGCTCAGCGAATCCATCTCGATACGCAGTTCCACCCGGCCCTGCTCCTCCACCTTGCCGTGCATCACCAGGAAGCGGTTCACCTCGGCGATATCGGCGTTCTTGGTGGTGACGAAGGTCAGCCGCGAGGACTCGTAGTCGAGGTACCAGGCAGCCTGGGCAGAAGCGGCGAAGCAGGCCGCGAAGAGAAAGGCGAACAGCGAGCGCATGGAATCCCTTACATGGAAAACGGATGGATCAACGGCCAACGATAGCGGCCCGCCGTCGGCTTGCAAACCGGCCGACCGGCGAGCCCATTGGGCAGGCGTGAGCGCCAATGGTTCAGTCGGCCAGCAACCCGGGAACACCGGCCACCAGCGCATCGATGGCGCAACGAATCTTCGACGGCATGTAGCGCGTCTTCGGCCACACCGCATGGATCTCCAGCGGCGGCAACCTGCAGCGTCCCTTCACCACCACCAGCTCGCCACGCTTCACGTGCCGCGCCAACAGCCAGGTCGGCAGGCGTGCCAGGCCGAAACCGGCCACGGCGGCGGCGGTGATGGCTTGCAGGTCGTCCATGCTCAGCTGCGGGTCCATCTCGATGCGCCTGGCGTAGCCGTCGTCATCGCGCATGTCCCAGGGCGAGGTGACGCCAGCCACGGAATAGCTGATGGAAGCGTGGCCGACCAGATCGTCGAGGTGGTCGGGCATGCCATGTTCGGCGATGTACGACGGCGCCGCGCCGATGCCGGTGTACTGCACGCCCAGCTTGCGGGCGGCGAGTGTGGCGCTGTCGCTGAGCGGGCCGATGCGCACGGCCAGGTCGATGCCCTCTTCCACCAGGTCGACGCGGCGATCGGTGAACGACAGGTCGATCTTCAATGACGGATATTGCCGCGCCAGCGCCAGCATCAGCGGCGCCACGCAGAGGTGGCCGAAGGAGATCGGCACGCTGACCCGCAGGCGCCCGCGCGGCTCCATCCGCCCGCCCTCCAGCGCGGTATGCGCGGCGTCCAGCTCGGCCAGCGCGCGCACGCAGCTGTCGTAGAACACCTGGCCGTCGTCGGTGAGGTTCTGGCTGCGCGTGGTGCGTTGCAGCAGGCGCACGCCCAGGCGCGCCTCCAGCCGGGCGATGGCCTTGCCCACCGCCGAACGAGTAAGGCTCAGGCGCTCCGCCGCGAGGGCGAAGCTGCCGGCGTCGACCACCTGAACGAAGGTAGCGATGCCATCGAGACGGTCATCCATCACCCTTCCCCTTTGAATCCTGAAAAGACTCAATGATGGGACCAAATGGAGCCAATGGGGAACCCTGTTCTTTTCGACAATGGTGGCTCGCCCTATGGAGCCCACTCCCATGACTGCCCACCGCAACCCAAGAAACCTCATCGCCCTGGCGGCGGTGTGCCTGTCCTCGATGATGTTCGGCCTGGAAATCTCCAGCGTGCCGGCCAGCCTGCCGGCCCTGGAGCGCGTGCTGCACGGCGACTTCCAGGACCTGCAATGGGTGATGAACGCCTACACCATTGCCGTCACCAGCGTGCTGATGGCCGCCGGCACCCTGGCCGACCGCTTCGGCCGCAAGCGCCTGTTCGTCATCAGCCTGGCGCTGTTCGGCCTGACCTCGCTGCTCTGCGGGCTGGCGGGCGACATGCCGACCATGATCGCCGGGCGCTTCCTGCAGGGCGCCGCCGGCGGGGTCATGCTGATCTGCCAGGTGGCCGTGCTGACCAGTCAGTTCAGCGACCCGGCCGAGCGCGTGCGCGCCTTCGCCGCCTGGGGTGTGGTGTTCGGCATCGGCCTGGGCTTCGGGCCGATCGTCGGCAGCGCCATCGTCGCCCTGGCCAGCTGGCAATGGGTGTTCCTGGTCCACGGGCCGCTCGCCCTGCTCACCCTGGCGCTGGCGCAATACGGCGCGGTGGAGTCGCGCGATCCGGATGCCGAGCGGCTGGATGTCGGTGGCATGCTCACGCTGTCGCTGGCAGTGCTCGGCATGGTGTTCTACATCACCCAGGGCGCCGACATGGGCTACGCCAGCCCGGCGGCGCTGGCCATCCTGCTGCTCAGCCTCGCGAGCCTGGCGGCCTTCGTCCTGATCGAGCGCCGCGTCGCCCACCCGATGTTTGACTTCGCGGTGCTGCGCATCCGCGCATTCTCCGGCGCGATGTTTGCCTCGGCTGGGATGAACGTGAGCTTCTGGCCGCTGATGATCTACCTGCCGGTCTACTACCACGGCGTGCTCGGCTACGACGACGTGAAGGCCGGCTGGTCGCTGCTCGCCTACACCCTGCCGACGCTGGTGGTACCGCCGATCGCCGAGCGCCTGGCGCATCGCTTCCACCCCGGCTGGGTGATTCCCGGCGGAATGTTCGTGATTGGCGCCGGCTTCTTCCTGATGCTCTGGGGCAGCAGCGTGGACCATGCCAGCTGGCTGACCCTGCTGCCCGGCTGCGTGCTGGCCGGCACCGGCCTGGGGCTGACCAACACCACGGTGACCAACACCTCCACCGCCGCCGTGCCCGCCACCCGCGCCGGCATGGCCTCAGGCATCGACATGAGCGCGCGGATGATCTCCCTGGCGATCAATATCGCGGTGATGGGGCTGATCCTGCTTTCCGGCGTCGCCGCAGCCCTGCACGACGTAGAGAGTGGCGAGAAGCTGCAACTGGCGGCCAGCATCGCCAGCGGCCGGCTGGGTGCGGACGATCCGGACGGCGCCCGTGCGGCACTGGTGCAGGGATTCGGCTGGGTGCTCGGCTACGGAGGGATCGCTGCCTGGCTGTTCGCGGCGGGGAGTTTCCTGACCTTCGGCGCGCATCGGGCGGCGCGGCCTAGACTGGAGGCTGTCCAATCCTGAATGACAGGAGCATCACCATGAAAACCATCCTGCTGCTCACCTTCGTGATCATCGGCGCTTCCAGTTGCAGCGTGGGCTCTGGCTTTCGCTTCCAGCCCGATGTGCCGGCGGTTGCGGTGCGAGCTTAAGGCTGGCTGTTTTCGCGATTGAGGTTGTTCCGTGCGGTTCGCGAGCAAGCTCGCTCCTACAAGGTCAAAGGCCCCTCACCCTAACCCTCTCCCGCAAGCGGGAGAGGGTACCGTTCGGTGCAGGACGAAACCACGGTGTCAGCCGGCACGATCTGCCCCCTCTCCCCATGGGAGAGGGTTGGGGTGAGGGCACAGACAGGCACGGATGCTTCACAAGAGCACAGACGCTCTTACTGGGAAACGACACCGTAATACGCCCCATCACGGCGCCTGCTTGATCACCTGACTGAACCCCAGCACCGCAAACACCGGCACCTCAGGGGTAATCGAAGGGACGTTGGCGACTTCCTTGAGCGGCTCCAGCTTCTCTTCCAGGTCGAAGTCGATCAGCTTGAGCACCAGCGGCTCCATGGTCGTCACTTCGATGCGGCTCTCGCTGGGACGACTGACCAGCACCTCGGACTTGAGCCGGCGCTGCTGGCCGTGCAGGTCGAGGTTGAAATCCACGGTTTCCTGGCGCGACTGGCCGACCTGCAGGTCCTCGTAACGGCTGAGGTCCAGCTGGCTGCTGACGATCGCCTCAGGGAAGCGCTCGATCTCGAAGAAGGCATTGCGCATACGCTCGTCGCGCAGTGCCAGGCCGCTGTCGATGGACTCCAGCGGCACCACCACACGCACCGCGCCCTTGTCGTCGATCTGCCCGGAGAGGCGGTCGAAACGCTGCACTTCTGCCATCTTGCCGCGCTTGACCGAGACGAAGCTGATCCGCGAGGTGTCGCCGTCCAGTTGCCATTCGGCCAGGGCCAGGGGGCTGGCCAGCACCAGCAACGCGCATACAGCTCCTGTTACAAAAGAATGCATTGATCCTCCGAAGCGGGTCGCCCCGCTCCGTGGAGCGCGCCCGTCAGTGGCTGCCCGATTCGGGCAAATCGTCCGCCTGGGGCATCAGTTGGCATCCCTCGCGCGCACTGAGCCAGGCGGCTGTCTGCGTACTGCCCAGGCCGCGGGCGGTCACCCGCTTGCGCGCTTCGTCGTCGAGGAAGGCGCTGGTCGGCACGTACTGTTTGGTATAGGCCCGGCAATAGTCCGCCGAGTTCCCCATAACGTAGCGGCAGGAGCAGTACTCCTTGGCGGTATAGGCGCCGATGATGCCGGGGAAGGCGGCGAGATGGATGCGGTTCTGCCAGGCCGTGGTCACCAACGCGAGCAACAGAAGGACCAGGGCGGTGAGGATCGGATGGCGGCGGATCATGGCTGCACCTCCCCGTGGGCGAAGGCCGCCTGGGCAAGCTTGAGGAAGGTGTCGTGCTGGTAGCTGCCGTCGCGGTCGTCGGCGTAGCGAACGATCACCAGCTTCTGTTCGGGAATCACGTACAGCGCCTGGCCCCAGTGGCCGAGGGCGGCGAAGGTGTCCTCGGGCGCATCCGGCCAGGGCGCGGGCGCACCGGCCACCGGGCGGTTGAGCCACCACTGGCCGCCGGGCACCGCCTCATTGGGCTTCTTCGGATCGGGCTGGTACTCGGGGAATGGCGCGAGGACGAATTTCAGCCAGTCCTGTGGCAGCAACTGGCGATCCTTCCAGCGCCCGTCGCGCTCCATCAGCAGGCCGATGCGCGCCAGGTCGCGGGCGGTCATGTAGGCGTAGGACGAACCGACGAAGGTGCCGCTGGCGTCACGCTCCCAGACCGCGGACTGGATGCCCAGCGGCTCGAACAGCGCGGTCCAGGGGTAGTTGGCGTAGTCCTTGCCGACCATCTGCTTGAGCGTGGCGGAGAGCACGTTGCTGTCGCCGCTGGAGTAACGGAAGCGCTTGCCCGGCTCGGCATCCGCGGGGAAGCCGGCGGTGAACTTCGCCATGTCGTCGCGGCCACGGGTGTAGAGCATCGCCACCACCGAGGAGCGTACCGGCGCGTATTCGTACTCTTCCTGCCAGGCCAGGCCCGAGGCCCAGTGCAGCAGGTCGCGCATCTTGATGTCGGGGTGCTCGGCGAAGGCCGGGTAATACTTGGCGACCGGGTCGTCGAGCTGGAATTTCCCCTCGCCGAAGGCCACGCCGAGGACGCTGGCCATCACGCTCTTGCTCATCGACCAGGCGAGGTGCGGAGTCTCGGCGCGTGTCGGGCCGGCGTAGCGCTCGTAGATCAGTTTGCCATCGCGAATGACGACCACGGCGTCAGTGCGCACGCCCTTGCGGGTGCCGTCGTCGCGTGTGGGGAAGGTGTAGTTTTCGAACGCCTGCACGGCGGTGCCGCTGGGCGTGGCACCGTGGGGCCAGTCGGCCTCGGGCCAGGTTTCGCTACCGTGGGCGTGGCTGCTCAGCAGGCAGGTGGCCAGCGCCAGCGCGCGCAGCGCTGGGCGGAAGGGGGCAAAGGGCATCGGCGGGCCTCTTGTTATCAGGTCGGCCCGCACCCTAGCACGGTGAAGATGACGGATTAAGCGCCGATCGTGCCGTAATCAAGGACGATTGGCGCAATCGGTCAGCGCTGTGCTTGTTACAGCACGAGCGCGCTAGCGCGGAACCTGGTAGTCGTCCGGCCCCATGAGGTCCATGCCGCATTGCAGGTCGGCGATCCAGTCGAGGAATGCCGTGATCATCGGTTTGCCCACGAAGGGCCGGCCGTGCTGCGGGACGATCATCTCGATGTCCAGGCCGCGAACCATGTTGGCCCACAGCCGGCCGACCTTGTTCGAGGCCATGTAGCGGCGGTGGAATCCTTCCATGTGCGGCACGTGGGCCGCGAAGTCCTGTACCGGGCTGGCGTCGTCCACCAGGGATGCGCCCATGTCGCCGGAGAAGAGGATCTTGCTGATCGGGTCGTAGACCTGGAAGTTGCCCACCGAGTGGAGGAAGTGCGCGGGGATCATCTTCAGCTGGCAGCGGCCCAGCTGCACCGATTCGCCACGGTCCGGCAGCGGGATCACGCGGTCATAGGTGGAGATGCCATGGCTGACCGCCAGGTAGCTGGCCGTGAGGTGCGGCAGGAAGCGTGCCCAGAGTTTCGAGCAGATGACCTTGGCGCGGGTGTGCAGCAGCCACTTGTCCAGCGCGGCGATGATGTCCGGGTCCTGGTGCGAGGCGAAGATGTAGTCCAGGTCCTGCAGCGGGAACAGCTTGGAGAGTTCCAGCGACAACGGGGTGTAGGTCAGGTCGCCGCCCGGATCGAGCAGCAGGCGCTTGTCGTGATCGACGATGAGGAACTGGTTGGATTGCACACCGTCGCCGCTGACCAGATCGTCGAAACACAGGCATTGGTGTTTACCGTCGTCGAACAGCACGATGGGTTCGCGTCGCATGAGGGGATTTCCTAAAGCAGTGGGAGGGAAAACAGTGGGTAGCCCTACGGAAATTTCTAGGTATCTCAGAAACTTCTGTAAGGCTAACGTCCCCTCCCCAAGCCCTCACTGACGTGGGTCAAGGCCTATTGCCACCCTCGCTTTCTCCAGGCGTTTGGCCCGTGCGGAGCCGGCGATGGCCAGCACGCCCTTGTCCCGCTTCCACACCGCAGCCTGCTCCGCAGCGCCTGAGGCAAATGCGGCATCCAGTGCCGAAGCGAGGCTTTCGAACTGGCTGAACACGCCGGCCAGCAGCAGGTGGGTTTCCGGCTGCGAGGCGGGCTGCCGGCTGACTTCGGCGCAACCGGCGAGTACGCCGGTCAGGCGCAGGCTCAGCTCCGCCGGCCATTGGTGTTCCACGGCCAGGCCATAGAGCCAGGCGCAGACCGCGGCCAGCACATGGGTGTCTTCCAGGGTACGGAAAGGTTTGCTGTAGGCCTCCCAGCCATCGCCGGGCAGGCGCTCGCAATGGGCGCCATCGAGCAGCAGGCGGGCGTGGGGGATGTCGGGCATCAGCGGCAGGGCCGGCAGCGCTTCGAGCTTCGCGCCAGGGGCGCCGGCCTGCACCACGGTCATGGCGATGCGCGGCGGCTCGCCCTCCTCCTCGTCACGCGCGGCGACCAGCCACCAGGCGGCGCTGTCGGCTGCGGTGGCGAAGTCCTTGCGACCGTGCAGCACCAGGCCCTCGAGGCGGGTCTGCAGGTCGGCGGGGCGCACGCTCTTCTTCTCGGTCACGCACAGCGCGCCGAGGCTGCGCGGGGCAGCCGGCCAGAGTGCGCGCAGCGCCGCCTGGTAGCCAGCGAGAAAAGCCAGCCCTGGCGAAGTCGCCAGACGACCGCCGAGCACCGCCAGTTCGAAGCTGCCGGCGCACTCTGCGCGGGAGAGCAATTCGGCGTACCAGTCGTCCAGGGCCAGGCCGGACGGTAACCGGTCCTGCGGGCCGAGCAGGCATTTCCAGGGCATCGCGGCGCTCCTTCCTTCGAGGTCGTTGTTCTTGTCATACAAGCATCACCGCACCGTCATGGGCGTGACACCGGTCATTCCTAGCCTGAGCTTGCACAACAAAGCCGACCGGCCGCAACCCGCATGGCCGGTTCACGGAGGCACTCGCATGAGTCAGATCGCCCTCTCCTGTGACACCCCGGCACAGCGCCGTCTCAAGGCCGTGCGTCTGCGCGGCGCCCGCGCCCTGCGCGAAGCCCAGGCCCTGCGTTACCGCGTGTTCAGCAGCGAGTTCGATGCCCAGCTCAAGGGCGCGGACCTGGGGCTGGACATGGACGACTACGACCGTCACTGCGCCCACATCGGCGTGCGCGACCTCAACACTGGCGCGCTGGTGGCCACCACCCGCCTGCTCGACCACCGCGCCGCGCAGCGCCTGGGCCGCTTCTACAGCGAAGAGGAATTCGCCCTCGACGGCCTGGACAACCTGCAGGGCCCGGTGCTGGAAATCGGCCGTACCTGCGTCGACCCGAACTACCGCAACGGCGGCACCATCGCCGTGCTCTGGAGCGAACTGGCCGAAGTGCTCAACGAAGGCGGCTACCGCTACCTGATGGGCTGCGCCAGCATTCCCATGCGCGACGGCGGCATCCAGGCCCGCGCGGTCATGCAACGCCTGCGCGACCGCTACCTGTGCCAGCAGAACCTGCGCGCCGAACCGAAGACCCCGCTGCCGCCGATGGACGTGCCGGACAACCTCACCGCCGAACTGCCGCCGCTACTCAAGGCCTACATGCGCCTGGGCGCGAAGATCTGCGGCGAGCCCTGCTGGGACCCGGACTTCGGCGTTGCCGACGTGTTCATCCTGCTCAAGCGCGACGAGCTCTGCCCGCGCTACGCCCGTCACTTCAAGGCCGCGGTCTGATGCGCAGCCTGCGCGCCTGGCTGCGCGTCGCCCGCCTGCTGTCATTGCTGCTGGTGGGCCTCGCGCTGGCCAGCTTCGTCAGCCTGCTGGAGCGCCTGCCCGGAGACCGCATGCCCCTGCGCCAGCGCCTGACGCGCTGGTTCCTGGCGCGCCTGTCCGGTGCCCTGCCCTTCCAATTGCAGGTTCACGGCGAGCTGCCACGGCAGCCGATGCTGTGGGTCTCCAACCATGTGTCGTGGGTCGATATCCCGCTGCTGGGCGGGTTGCTGCCGCTGACCTTCCTGTCCAAGGCCGAAGTGCGCCAGTGGCCGCTGGCCGGCTGGCTGGCGGAGAAGGCCGGCACGCTGTTCATTCGCCGTGGCTCGGGCGATGCACGGATGATCAATGCGCAGTTGGCCACGCACCTGTCGCGCGGCCGTTCGCTGCTGGTCTTCCCCGAAGGCACCACCACCGACGGCACGGGCCTGCGCACCTTCCACGGCCGCCTGATGGCCAGCGCCATCGAAGCCGGCGTGCCGGTGCAGCCGGTAGCGCTGCGCTACCGCCGCAACGACCAGGCGTGCGAACTGGCGCCCTTCATCGGTGACGACGATCTGGTCAGCCACCTGAAGCGCCTGTTCGACCATGATCGGGGCGTCGTGGAGATTCACCTGCTGCCGGCGCTGTCCAGCGCCCACCAGGACCGCAACCTGCTGGCGAAGCAGGCGCACGCCGCGATTCAGGCAGTGGTGTGTGAGGTTCAGGAAGAATCGGCCATCGCGGCCTGAGGCCTGCCAGGAAAGCGACAGGAAAGACGAAGTGGGTTTGGAGCCCGCCGTAACCTACGGCCGACGGGTTCCCACTCTGACGAAACGGCTTTCAAACTGCGCCGGGCGGCACCCTCGAGCCACCCGACGCAACCTGAAAACAGTCTCCAGGCGCCGGAGGCTCAAGCCTCCGGCGGCACGACCAGGATGTCACAATCCAGTTCGCGCAGAGCGTAGTCGGCAACACTGCCGATCAGGGCACGCTTGATCCCACCCATACCCCGAGTACCCATGACCAGCAGATCGGGCCGATGCTTGTCGACCATCCGCTGCAACACGTTGCCCGGCAGCCCGACGGCCACCAGTTGTTCGTCGATGCGTTCTTCCAGATGGCGCTCGTGGAGGAACTTCTTCAGCTCGTCCACCGCCTGGCGGGATTCGCTGCCGACGAATTCGTCGATGCGCTCCTCGCTCACTCCGGAGTACTGCATCATGCCCTTGGCCAGCGGGCTGAAGGCGTAGACGCCCCGGCGCACGGCGCCTTCAAGCAAGCCCAGCTCATCGGCCACTTCCACTGCGTGAGCCGAGGCCGGCGAAGTATCGAGGGCGATCAGCAGGTCGCGGTACTGGCCGCCGGCCGGCTGGTTGACCACCAGCACCGGCAGTTGCCCGGCGCGCAGCACTCGCTCGACCGTGGTGCCGACGAAGATGTCGCGCAGCACGCTCTTGCGGTGCGCACCCATCACCAGCATCTCGCAGTCCTGCTGCTTCGCCGCGGCGAGGATCTGCTGATTCGGATCACCACGTTCCACCAGCAGTTTCGGGCATGAGCCGCCCAGCTCGGTGAGCTCCACCAGCCGCGCTTCAAGCATCAGGCGCACCTGGGTGACTTCCTGCTCGACCAGCGCCGAAGGCTGGTCTTCATCGACTACGTAGAGCACGGTCCAGGGACAGGCGTAGCGCTTGGCCAGCGCTGCCGCACGGTGCAAAGCCTTTTCGGAACGGCCGGACAGATCCGTTGCGACCATTAACGACTTCATCATGCTGCTCCTCTCGTCGTCCTTCAGATGTGTCTATTGCACACGCTATGGGCCGTCGGGCGGTTGACGCATATCAAGTCAGGCCGGACCGTCCATCGTATTCGGCAGATTTCTGACGAAGGTCTGCAATTGGGGATAGAACTCACGAAAATCGCTGCTCAATGGCTCGTACAGGCGATCCAGTTCATCCCAGGCGCCATCCAGCAGGGACGGCCTGGACAGCCGCCGGGACATCCCGGCGACCACGTCCTTCAGCACCTCGAACTCCCGATAGCTGCCCAGCCAGTCCTGCGCGGCCATGCGCGGTGCAATGCGCGCCAGACGCTCCGGCAGGCCGGGCGTGCGGCCCAGTACACCGTAGACCCGTTGGGTGAAGTGCTCCAGCGGCTCGCCGGAGAAACGCCCCCAGTCGCGGGCCAGGCAATGGTCGAAGAACACGTCCAGAAGTACGCCGGCCATGCGCCGACGCTCGCTGGGGAAGCGCGTCTTGGCACTGTGTATCAAGGCGTGACTGTCGGTGAAGGCGTCGATGCGCCGGTGCAGGCGGATGCCTGCCTCGATCTCGGCGGGCCACTGGCCGGCCAGCGGTCCCTTGACGAAGTCGCCATAGAGGCTGCCGAGCAGTTGGGCGGGTCGGTCGCCGCCCAGATGAAGGTGCGCGAGGTAGTTCATGGGCAGAGAGTAGCGCGGGTGGTCAGCGGCTACTATCACGGGTGTCGATCATTACTATCGCCCCAAACGAATTCATATCGCTTTTGACCGATATATAGTTCGTCCCAACGCGATATACCGATGTGCCCCATGACTGAACAAACCCATCTCGATCCTGACATCGACCTCGAAGAAATCTTCAAGGCCCTGGCCCACCCGGTGCGGCGCGACATGCTGCACTGGCTCAAGGACCCTGAGCAGTTCTTCGTCGAGCAGGAGCACCAATCCTTCGAGATCGGCGTCTGCGCCGGCAAGTTCGACCAGCGCACCGGTCTGTCGCAATCCACCGTTTCCGCGCATCTGGCCACCCTCCAGCGCGCGGGCCTGGTGACCAGTCGAAAAGTCGGCCAGTGGAATTTCTTCAAACGTAATGAGGAAACCATCCAGGCCTTTGTTCGCCACCTGAGCGAAGCGCTGTAACCCGGCTACTGCCAGCCAAGACAATCCCACTCTCCAGGAGCAGGCAAATGCCCACTTCGCTTCTCGTCCTCGCTTTGTCCGCGTTTGCCATCGGCACCACGGAATTCGTGATCATGGGCCTGCTGCCCGAGGTTGCGGGCGACCTCTCGGTGACCATTCCCGCCGCCGGCTGGCTGGTCAGCGGCTACGCCTTCAGCGTCGCCATCGGCGCGCCGATCATGGCCCTGCTCACCGCCCGTCTGCCGCGCAAGACCGCGCTGCTGATGCTCATGGGCATCTTCATCCTCGGCAACCTGCTCTGCGCGGTGGCCGCCAGCTACGGCCTGCTGATGCTGGCGCGGATCATCACCGCCCTGTGTCACGGCGCCTTCTTCGGCATCGCTTCGGTGGTCGCCGCCAGCCTGGTGCCGGCCAACCGCAAGGCGTCCGCCGTGGCCCTGATGTTCACCGGCCTGACCCTGGCCAACGTGCTCGGCGTACCGGCTGGCACCGCGCTGGGCCAGATCGCCGGCTGGCGCTCGCCCTTCTGGGCGGTGACCCTGATCGGGGTGTTCGCGCTGATCGGCCTGTGGAGCGTGCTGCCGAAGAAACACGATGAAGAAGCGGTGGACATGCGCAAGGAAGTCGCCGCGCTGCGCAACGGCCCGCTGTGGCTGGCGCTGGGCACCACCGTTCTGTTCTCCGCTGCCGTCTTCGCGCTGTTCACCTACGTCGCGCCGCTGCTGGGCGAAGTCACCCAGGTCTCGCCGCGCGGCATCACCTGGAGCCTGGTGCTGATCGGCCTCGGCCTGACCCTGGGCAACATCCTCGGCGGCCGCCTCGCCGACTGGCGCCTGGGCACCACCCTGGCCGGCGTGTTCGCCACCATGGCAGTGGTTTCCACCGTCCTGAGCTGGACCAGCGCCTCGCTGATCCCGGCCGAGATCACCCTGTTCATCTGGGCCGCCGCCGCCTTCGCCGCGGTGCCCGCCCTGCAGGTCAACGTGGTGCGCGTCGGCGGCGCCGCACCGAACCTCGTCGCCACCCTGAACATCGGCGCCTTCAACGTCGGCAACGCCATCGGCGCCTGGGTCGGCGGCAGCGTCATCGACCACGGCCTGGGCCTGACCCGCGTGCCCCTGGCCGGCGCCGTGCTCTCCGTACTCGCGCTGATCGCGGTGATGATCGCCTTCAGCGGCAAGCCCAACCAGACCCAACCCGTCCTCGACTGATCCTCCACCCTCACGCCCCGGAGTAACGCAATGACCACGCTTTTCGACCCCATCCTCATCGGTGACCTGGAACTGCCCAACCGCATCGTCATGGCCCCGCTGACCCGCTGCCGCGCCGACGAAGGCCGCGTGCCCAACGCACTGATGGCCGAGTACTACGTCCAGCGCGCCGACGCCGGCCTGATCCTCAGCGAGGCCACCTCGGTGACCCCGATGGGCGTGGGCTACCCGGACACCCCCGGCATCTGGTCCGACGACCAGGTCCGCGGCTGGACCAACATCACCAAGGCCGTACACGCCAACGGCGGTCGCATCATGCTGCAGCTGTGGCACGTGGGCCGCGTCTCCGACCCGCTGTACCTGAACGGTGAACTGCCGGTAGCGCCGAGCGCCCTCAAGCCGGCCGGCCACGTCAGCCTGGTGCGCCCGATCAAGGAGTTCGTCACCCCGCGCGCCCTGGAAACCGAAGAGATCGCCGACATCGTCGAGGCCTACCGCGTCGGTGCCAAGAACGCCAAGGCTGCCGGTTTCGATGGCGTGGAAGTCCACGGCGCCAACGGCTACCTGCTCGACCAGTTCCTGCAGAGCAGCACCAACCAGCGCACCGACCAGTACGGCGGCTCGGTGGAGAACCGTGCCCGCCTGCTGCTGGAAGTCACCGATGCCGTGATCGGCGTCTGGGGTGCCGGCCGCGTCGGCGTGCACCTGGCTCCGCGCATGGACTCCCACGACATGGGCGACGCCGATCCGCTGGCCACCTTCGGCTACGTAGCCCGCGAGCTGGGCAAGCGCGGCGTGGCGTTCATCTGCACCCGCGAGAAGGCCGGCGACGACAGCATCGGCCCGAAACTGAAGGAGATCTTCGGTGGCGTATACATCGCCAACGAGCGCTTCACCAAGGACAGCGCCAACGAGTGGCTGGCAAGCGGCAAGGCCGACGCTGTGGCCTTCGGCATCCCGTTCATCGCCAACCCGGACCTGGTGACCCGCCTGGAAAAAGGCGCCGCCTGGAACGAGCCGCACCCGGAAACCTTCTACGGCAAGGGCCCGGTCGGCTACCTGGACTACCCGCGCCTGTAACGGCGGGTTCCTGCGCCAATGAAAAGGGCGCCTTCATGCGAAGGCGCCCTTTTTTGTTGTCCTAATATTCGCAGCCGCTCCTGCAATGGGCACCCAGAGTTACCGGTACCTGTAGGATGGCGTGGAGCGCAGCGATACCCTTCGATCCGTGGCACCGACAGCATGGGTATCGCTTAGGCTCCACCCATCCTACGAGCCGGGTTCAGGTGGTAATCCAGCGCAGGGGCGTGGCCTCGTTGCGACCAGCCAACCGATACCCCGTCGTCGAACACCGCGTTGCCTCCGCGCAGCCCTTGCAACTCCCGCAGGCGGCCGGCTCGGGGGCGATCTTTTCCACCACGCCCATCGCCAGCAGTCGCTCCAGCAATGCCTCGAGTAAAGCCTTCGAGGCACCGAGGCGCTGGGCCAGGGTCGGCACGTCCGCCTCGCCCATCTCGCCGAGCAGGTTGCGCACCGCGATTGCCGTGGCCATCAGTGGCAACTCCCCGCCGGGGCCGGGCGCAGGTCACGCTCGCCCTCCAGCTCAAGACCACGCCGGCCGATCCAGCGCAGGATCAGGAACAGCACCAGGTTGAACGCCAGCACCAGGCCGATGGCCACCGCGCTGTACTGCGGATGCTGGGCGAAGCTGAAGACCTGGTAGCAGAGGGTCGCCAGCGAGTAGGCGACGTTGAGGCCCCAGAACACCGCAAAGGTCATCCAGCCGCGACCGCTCTCGCGGGTCAGCGCGCCGAGGGTCGCCACGCAGGGTACGTAGAGCAGCACGAATACCAGGTAGCTGTAAGCGGCCAACGGGCTGCCGAACTTGGCGGCGAACGTGCCCATGGAGCCCTCCTCCATCTCGCCGTCGGCCATGCTCGCGGCCACCGGGTTGGCCAGCACGCTGAGGCTGAACGAGTCGCGCAGGCCATCCAGGGTATCCGCGCCGGCCTGTTTCAGCTGGCCCCAGAGGTCGTAGCCGTCGGCATCGAAGGCTTCGCCTTGGATGTGTTCGGCGGTGTACAGGGTGTTCAACGTGCCGACCACCACTTCCTTGGCCAATGCGCCGGTGACCAGGCCAACCGTGGCCTGCCAGTTGTCCTCGTGTACGCCCATGGGTTTGAGCAGCGGGGTGACCTTGTGGCTGAGGCTGGCCAGCGCCGAGTCGGCGATGTCGCCTTGCACCGGGCGGCCGTCGAGGGTGACGCTGTTGAGGCCGCCGATCACCAGGCTGACCAGGATGATCACCGTCCCCGCGCGGACCACGAAGGCACGCAGGCGCATCCAGGTCTGCAGCAGCAGGCTGCGCAGGTGCGGCACGTGGTACAGCGGCAGTTCCATGACGAAGGGCGAGGCCTCGCCGCGCATCAGCGTGTGCTTGAGCAGCAGGCCGGTGAGCACCGCGACGACTATGCCCAGCAGGTACAGCGAGAAGATCGCCAGCGCGCCGTTCTGGCCGAAGAAAGCCGCGGCGAACACGGCGAAGATCGCCAGCCGCGCACCGCAGGACATGAACGGCGCCATCATCGAAGTCATCAGGCGCTCGCGCGGGTTGTCCAGGGTGCGGGTGCCCATGATCGACGGCACGTTGCAGCCGAAACCGACGATCAGCGGCACGAAGGACTTACCCGGCAGGCCGAGGGCCTGCATCAGGCGGTCCATGACGAAGGCCGCGCGGGCCATGTAGCCGGAGTCTTCAAGCAGGGCGAGAAACAGGTACATCAGGCCGATCTGCGGAATCAGCGGCAGCACCGCGTTGATGCCGCCGCCCAGGCCCTGGGCCAGCAGCGCGGTCAGCCAGTCCGGCGCACCCGTCCGCGCACCCAGCCACTGGATGCCGTCGATGAAGAGTGCCGAGGAGCCCTGGTCGAAGATCGGCTGCAGCGCACCGCCCAGGGTAATCGCGAAGAAGAACATCAGGTACATGACGAGGAGGAACACCGGGATACCCAGCCAGCGGTTCAGCGCGACGCTATCCAGCAATTGGGTCAGGCGATGCGGCGCGGCCTGGCGGTGGTTGCTGGCGCGCTCGCAGAGTTCGCCGATCAGCCGGTAGCGCGCATCCACCAGCAGCAGTTCCGGGTCTTCGCCGCAGGCACAGCGGATCGCGTCGCGGGCGGCCAGCAGGCTCGCCGGGTCGAGCTTGAGCTGGCGGGCGCTGTGCAGGTCGCCTTCCAGCGCCAGCAGGGCCATCCAGGCCTGGGTCGGCGGTGCGTCAGCGGGCAGCAGCTGGGTGACGGCGTTGCGCAGCGCGGCGGGATACGGCACGTGCAGCGGCGGCTGTGCCGTCACGCCATCGATGGCGTCCTTCAGTGCGTCGATGCCTTCGCCACGGGTCGACACCAGCGGCACCACCGGGCAACCCAGTGCCTGCGCCAGCGCCTCGCGGTCGATGTTCAGGCCCTGGGTGCGGGCGATGTCGAGCATGTTCAGCGCCACCACGCAGGGCAGGCCCATCTCGCGCAGCTGAACAGTGAGGTAGAGGTTGCGTTCCAGGTTGGTGGCGTCCACCACGTTGACCAGCACGTCGACTTCGCCATCGACAATGCAGCGCCGGGCGATCTGCTCGTCCAGCGAGGCCTGGGTCGACAATGTGGTCAGCGAATAGGTACCGGGCAGATCCACCAGGCGCACGCTGTGGCGCGCGGTGCGGAAGCTGCCTTCCTTGCGCTCCACGGTGACGCCAGCCCAGTTGCCAACGCGCTGGCGCGAGCCGGTGAGCTGGTTGAACAGGGTGGTCTTGCCCGCGTTGGGGTTGCCGATCAGGCCGATGCGCAGCTCAGTCATGGCGGCTCAGTCCTGCACTTCTAGCTGGAGGAACGCCAGGTCGCGGCGGCGCAGCACCAGGCTGCACTGGCGGGTATCCACCTGCACCGGATCGCCCAGCGGCGCTACGCGGCGCACCTGCAATTCAGCGCCGGGCAGCAGGCCCATGGAGAACAGTCGCTGGCGGAAGGCGGCGCCGATCCCGGGCCGGTAGCCGGCGATGCGGTACCGGCGTTGCGCTTGAAGATCGTGCATGGGGAGCCTCCGGGGCGAATGATCGAACAAGGAGAGAATCGGAATGACTCTCATTTGTTAGCGATTATTCGCCTCGAAGCCGGCCCTGAAACTGATTCAAGACAAGAATTGCCGTTACTACCCCCAAAGAGGGATGGCCAGAAAAAAGCCCCCGGACCTGTCGGTGCGGGGGCTTTTCTTCGGCAGGACAATCAGCGGGTGCTGATCTGCTGCTGGAGGTTCTGCATCTGCTGCTGCAGGGTGTTGATGTTGCGCATGACCTGGATGCGGAACACGTCGAACTCCTTGGTATCGCTGCTGGCCTGGCCCTGACGGCCATCGACCTCGGCGCGCAGCAGCATCAGGTCGTCCTGAAGGCTCTTGATCGCCTGGCTCTGATTGCCCTGCTTCTTCAGGTTGGCGATCTCGGTGTTCAGCGCCTGGATCTGCTGGTTGGCGGCGGTCAGATCAGCCTGCACGTTCTTGAACTTGGCCTGTTCATCAGTGATGGACTTGAGCTTGACGTCGAGCTGCTGCATCAGCAGCGCGGCGCTTTCCTGCTGGGCCTTGAGGTCGGCGCTGACCTGCGCCAGGCGCTTGCCCTGGGCGCCGTCGAATTCCGACAGGGACGTCTGCTGCGCCTTGGCCTGCTCGGCCAGGCGGCCCTGCAGCTGCTTGACCTGCAGCTTCAGCGCCTCGCGGTCGGTCATGCCGTTGGATTCGTTGGCGACGAACTTGCCGCGGATGTCGTCCAGGCGACCGGCGGCTTCCTCGCTGATCTTGGCGAAGCTTTCCTGGGTGGCGATCAGTTGCTGTTCCATCAGCAGCAGTTGCTGATGGCTCCACCAGCCCACGCCGGCCAGGGCGATGGCCATGGCCGCGACCAGCGCCCACAGCGCACCGGTACCGCCACCGCGTTTCACCGCCTGGGGCACGGGGCGACCGTTGGGCTCGACCACGCGGCGCGGGTGATGACCGAACTCGTCGCGGTCGGCGGCGTCGGTGGAAAGGTGGGGCACATCATCGAATTCGTCGAACGTGTCGTTACGCATGGAATGAACCTGTGGGGATAAAGCGGCGTGTTGCCTGCGCAGGGCGCAGTATATCCGTTCGCGTGACGCTCAGAGCAGCGTGCCATCACAGGGCGTCACGCACCTCGTCGGCGCACAGAAGACCCGTGACGGAGGTCGCAGTTCCCCAGGCGACCCGCCAATAGTGGCTTTGCGACATCGTGGCACGCCCCTTGCTCCCGCTCCAGGTACTTGGCGCCGCTTTGGCGCCCTTCGCGGGGAGGAAGTCGGGTGATCGAACTCAACAAGGCCATCCTGGATTGCATGCGCGAACTGCGCCGCCGTCTGCGTGAAGAACAGGCACTGGAGATCCAGTACCAGCAGAGCGACGCCATCGAGCGGATGCTCCGCGCCTGCGCCGACTCAACGCGGGAAGAAACGCGCCAGCTGGGCGAGCGCCTGAGCGAGCTGAGCGGCGTAAAGCTGCCCCGCGTGGTGCAGGAACCGAGCTTCCTGCCAGTGCAGGGCAGTGGCGACCAGCAGTACTCCGGGCCGCTGCGGGGCGGCGCTCGACGCTGACCGAGCCTCGAAAGCGTAGGGCGGATAACGCTGGCGCGTTTTTCGTCCTGCACGCTGCGGAGTTGATCCTGCAGGAGCGTGCCATGCGCGATCGCGGGCATGGCCCGCTCCTACAGGTAGAGCCAACCGTCAGACGCCGCGCAACCGCCACCAGTCGCAGAACTCATCCAGCGCATCCCACAGGCTCGCCTGCGGGTCGTAGTCGAGGTACTGGCGGGCGCGGGAGATGTCCAGGGAGAAGTCCTTGGCCATCACCGCCATCCCCAGGCGATGCAGGGTCGGTTCCGGGCGGCCGGGCAGGACCTTGCACACGCCCTCGTTGAGCAGCGCCAGGTTATAAGCCAGCCCGTAGGGCATGTGGCGCTCCACCGGCTGCATGTCCAGCCGGCGCAGCACATAGTTCACCACGTCCCACAGCGGCAGCGGCTGGCCGTTGCTGATGTTGTAGGCTTGGCCGAGCGCTTCTTCGCCCGCCATCAGGCTGGCGAACAGCGCGTCGTTGAGGTTCTGGATACTGGTGAAATCGACCTTGTTCAGGCCCTGGCCGATGATGCGCAGGCGGCCCTTGCGGTGCGCGGCGATCATCCGCGGGAAGATGCTGGTGTCGCCGGCGCCGGTGACGAAGCGCGGGCGCAGCGCCAGCACTTCCAGGCCGAATTCCTGGGCGCCGAGGGCGACCAGCTCGGACTGGTACTTGGTCGATCCGTAGTGGTTGGCGAAGCGCTTGGGCACCTGCTGCTCGGTGATGCCGACATGGGACTGGCCATCGAAGTAGATCGACGGCGAGGACAGGTGCACCAGCCGGCGCACCTTCTGCTTGAGACAGGCCTCGACCACCGACTCGGTCATGGTCACGTTGGCCTGGTGGAAGTACGCCTGGCTGCCCCACACACCCACCGCACCGGCGCAATGCACCACGGCATCGACGCCGCTGCACAGCGCGCGGACCAGTGCCGGGTCCGACAGGTCGCCCGCCATGAACTCGGCCCCGCGTGCCACCAGCGGCTGCAGCGCCTCTTCGCGGCGTCCGTTCACCCGAACCGCCAGCCCCTGTTCCAGGGCAAAACGGGCAAAACGCCCGCCAATGAACCCGCTGGCTCCGGTGACCAGAATCTTCATGCACGCCACTCCCGTTCTTATAGTCCGGCGACTCTAGCAGGCGCCGTACCGTACTACTCTGGCCTTGCACGCCAGAAACGAATCCTTGCAGACCGCGCCGCTGCGCCAGGGTTGCACGACTTGCGATCGGCGACATGCGCCGGGTGGTTGCGACTACCCTTTGAGGCACGCAGTTTTCTCAAGAGGCCACACCATGAGCAAGCCCCACTGGATGATCTACGGCGCCAACGGCTACACCGGCCGGCTGGTGGCCGAGCAGGCGCAGCGCGAAGGCCTGAAGCCGGTCCTCGGCGGCCGCAACCCGGCCAGCCTGCATGCGCTGGGCAGTTCACTGGGCCTGGAATGCCGGGTGTTCGACCTGAACGACAGCGCCGCCGCCCTGGCCGCGCTGGAAGATGTCGGCGTGGTCGCCAACTGCGCAGGGCCCTTCTCCGCCACCGCCGCGCCGATGATCGAGGCGTGCGTCGCCAGCGGCGCGCATTACGTGGACATCACCGGGGAGATTTCCGTCTTCGAATACGCCCACGGCCTCGACGAAGTGGCGCGCACGGCGGGCGTGGTGATCTGCCCCGGCGTCGGCTTCGACGTGATCCCCACCGACTGCGTCGCCGCCTGCCTGAAGGAAGCCATGCCCGACGCCGCGCACCTGGCATTGGGCTTCGACAGCGGAAGCGGCCTCTCGCCGGGCACCGCCAAGACCACCGTGGAAGGCCTCAAGCTGGGCGGCAAGGTGCGCGAGGCCGGGCGCCTGCGCGACGTGCCGCTGGGCTACAAGCGCCGCGACATCGACTTCGGCCGAGGCCTCAAGCATGCGGTAACCATCCCCTGGGGCGACGTGGCAACGGCCTACTACTCCACCGGCATCGGCGATATCGAGGTCTACCTGCCGGTGCCGCCGGCCGCCGCCATCGGCATGCGGGTGATGGACAGCCTGCGCCCGCTGCTGGGCCGCGACCGCGTGCAGGACTGGCTCAAGCAGCAAGTGGACAAGCGCGTCGATGGCCCCAACGAACTGGCCCGCAGCAAGCTGCGCACCTGGGTCTGGGGCGAAGTGCGCAACGCCCGTGGCGAACGCCGCACCGCACGGCTGGAAACGGCCAACGGCTACGACGTGACCATCCACGGCGTGCTCTTCGCGGTGCGCCACCTGCTGGCCAACCCCAACACGGTCGGCTACTTCACTCCGTCGAAACTCTTCGGCGCGCGCTGCATCGAGCAGTTGCCGGGCAGCGGCAGCATCGTCATTCGCGGCTGATCGGCACCATGAGCCCCGGCGCCTTCGCCAGCAGGTGCCGGGTCAGCGCGGCGAGCAATTCGCCGCCGTTGCGCCAGTGGTGCCAGTAAAGCGGCACGTCGATCACCTGCCCCGGCAGCATGTCCACCAGCTCGCCGCGCTCCAGTTCGCCGCGCACCTGTTGCTCCGGCACCAGACCCCAGCCGAGGCCGCCGCTGGTCATGCGCACGAAGCCTTCGGAAGACGGACACAGGTGGTAGCTGAAGTGGCCGTCGACGCCGAGGTCCTTCAGGTAGCGGTGCTGCAGTTGATCGTCCGGGCCGTAGACGATGGCCGGGGCGCGGACCAATCCGGCAGGCGTCACGCCCCTCGGGAAGTGCCGGGCGATGAATTCCGGGCTGGCCAGCCCGCGATAGCGCATGGCGCCCAGCGGCTCGCAGCGCCCGCCTGCCACCGGGCGCGGACTGGCGCAAACGCAGCCGGCCACCTCGCCCGCGCGCATGCGCTTGAGGCCGACCTCCTGATCCTCGACCACCAGGTCCAGCAGCACGTGGCGCTCGCCGCAGAAATCGCCGACCGCATGGGCCCACCAGGTGGCCAGGCTGTCGGCGTTCAGTGCCAGGCGCAGGCGCTCGGGTGCCGCGCCGTCGTCCAGGGCGGGAACCCATTGCTGCAGATCGCCCTCCAGCAGCCGCACCTGCTGCACATGGTTGAGCAGGCGTTGACCGAGATCGGTCGGTTGCGGCCGCGCCGCGCGCACCAGCACCGGCTGGCCGACCCGCGCTTCAAGCAGCTTGATGCGCTGGGAAATGGCCGACTGCGATAGCCCCAGCACCTGGGCGCCGCGCTCGAAACCGCCCTGCTCCACCACGGCGGCCAGGGCGGCAAGCAGCTTGTAGTCGAACATAATCAGTTTCCCTAATGAGATATCAGCAGTATTGGTTTTTCTTATACAGGTCAAAGCCGGACAATCGCCAGCATTCCCACTCTTTATGGATTGCCCACCATGGCTGGCGAAACCTCCCTGGCCGCGCTGCTGCGCGACATGACCCCGGTGCTCAACGACGGCGAGTACGTCTTCTGCACCCTGCCCGACGGCCAATTGCCAGCCGGACTGCAACCGCTGGGCAGCTTTCGCGAAAGCGAGGGGCTGACGCTGATCCTGTCGCGCGCCGAAGCCGAACAAGCCGGGCTGGCCTTCGACTACGTCGCCGCCTGGCTGACCCTGGAAGTGCACTCGGCGCTGCAGGCGGTCGGTCTCACCGCCGCCGTGGCCGGCGCCCTTGCCAGGGCCGGAATCAGCTGCAACGTGATCGCCGCCTGGTATCACGACCACCTGTTCGTCGCCTACGCCGACGGCCCGCGAGCGCTGGACGTGCTGCGCGCCCTCGCCCGCAACCCGGAAGGAGCCTGAATCATGTGGCAGAGCTACCTCAACGGTGTACTGGTCGCCGCCGGCCTGATCATCGCCATCGGCGCGCAGAACGCCTTCGTCCTCGCCCAGAGCCTGCGCCGCGAACATCACCTGTCAGTGGCCGCGCTGTGCGTGCTGTGCGACGCCATCCTGGTCAGCGCCGGGGTGTTCGGCCTGGCCAAGGTCCTCGCCGAGAACCCGACGCTGCTGGCCATCGCGCGCTGGGGCGGCGTCACCTTCCTGGTCTGGTACGGCCTCAAGGCACTGCGTCGTGCAGTCGCACCCGAAGCCATGGCCGACGCCCAGGAAACCGGCCCGCGCTCGCGCCGCACCGTGCTCATGGCAGCGCTGGCGGTGACCCTGCTCAACCCCCACGTGTACCTCGACACCGTGCTGCTGATCGGCTCACTCGGCGCCCAGCAGGCAGCGCCCGGCGCCTACGCCATGGGCGCCGCCAGCGCCTCGCTGCTGTGGTTCTTCACCCTGGCCTTCGGCGCCGCGTGGCTTGCGCCATGGCTGGCGCGGCCGGCCACCTGGCGCCTGGTGGACCTGATGGTCGCGGTGATGATGCTGGGCATGGCCGCGCAACTGGTGTTCGCCAGCTGATCTCCGGCCCGCCGAAGGAAGCTTTTCGAACGACGTTCCGTCATCCCGGTCTGTGCATAGTGAGCGTCGCGCTCCGACGCAAGCCGCTATGCAGGGCCTTTGCCCCTACAGTTGCTGCGTGGATATGCCGCAGGTCGGGTGCTATGATCGGACCTTCGTGGCGCCGGCGGGCTCTGAGCCTTCCGGACGCAACTGGCGCGCTGCCTGCCCCTTGATGGGGCGCATTGCAGCTACGCCCGGATGCCGCGACAAACATCGAACCGGCCCCGTGTACCGGTCGCGCGCACGTCGCGCTAGCCCAGACTGAGTGAGATAGGAGAGAGACCATGGCTTTCGAATTGCCGCCGCTGCCTTACGCGAAGAACGCCCTTGAGCCGCACATTTCCGCGGAAACCCTGGAATTCCACCACGACAAGCACCACAACACCTACGTCGTGAACCTGAACAACCTGGTTCCGGGTACCGAGTTCGAAGGCAAGAGCCTGGAAGACATCGTCAAGACCTCTTCCGGCGGCATCTTCAACAACGCCGCCCAGGTGTGGAACCACACCTTCTACTGGAACTGCCTGAGCCCCAACGGCGGTGGCCAGCCCACCGGCGCCCTGGCTGACGCCATCAACGCTGCCTTCGGTTCCTTCGACAAGTTCAAGGAAGAGTTCAGCAAGACCTCCATCGGCACCTTCGGCTCCGGCTGGGGCTGGCTGGTGAAGAAAGCCGACGGCTCCCTGGCCCTGGCCAGCACCATCGGTGCCGGCTGCCCGCTGACCAGCGGCGACACCCCGCTGCTGACCTGCGACGTCTGGGAACACGCCTACTACATCGACTACCGCAACCTGCGTCCGAAGTACGTCGAGGCGTTCTGGAACCTGGTCAACTGGGACTTCGTGGCCGAGCAGTTCGCTGCCTGAATGTACCCTGTCTGATACGAAAACCCGGCCTCGCGCCGGGTTTTTTCGTAATGGGCGCGTAACACCTTCGTGTCAGCTAACCTGAAAGGCCGGTACAGTCACGAAACACAACGATGGCCCTTTGACGTCATTGCGCCAATTGCCAATACTCAGCCCCAGTCGTTCGCCCCTGGCGAGAAACAAGGAACGCCCTTGAAACTGGATCCCCGGCACAGCCTCTCCCTCAAGCTGCTGCGAATGGTATTGCTCGCGGCCCTCGTGGTCGGGGTGGTACTCAGCTGTGCCCAGATCGTCTATGACGCCCACAAGGCGCGCCAGGCCGTACACAACGATGCCCAGCGCATCCTGGCGATGGTCCGCGATCCCTCTACCCAGGCCGTCTACAGCCTCGACCGCGATATGGCGATGCAGGTCCTCGAAGGCCTGTTCCAGCACGAAGCCGTGCGCTACGCCGCCATCGGCCACCCCGACGAACCCATGCTGGCGGAGAAATCCCGACCGCTGCTGGACTCCAGCACCCGCTGGATGACCGACCCGATCCTCGGCGCCGAGCAGAACTACTCCATCCGCCTCGCCGGCCGCGGCGGCTCCAACGAGTACTACGGCGACCTGAAGATCACCCTCGACACCGCGCCCTACGGCGACGACTTCGTCGCCACCTCGGTGATCATCTTCATCTCCGGCATCCTCCGCGCCATGGCCCTGAGCCTGGTGCTGTTCATGGTCTACCACTGGCTGCTGACCAAGCCGCTGTCGAAGATCATCGAGCACCTCGCCTCCATCAACCCGGACCGCCCCAGCCAGCACAAGCTGCCGATGCCCGACGGCCACGAGAAGGACGAGCTGGGTCTATGGGTGAATACCGCCAACCAGCTGCTGGCCTCCATCGAGCGCAATGGCCACCTGCGCCGGGAGGCCGAAGACAGCCTGCTACGCATCTCCCAGTACGACTTCCTCACCGGCCTGCCCAACCGCAAGCTGCTGCAACAGCGCCTGGACCAGATCCTCGAGGGCGCTTCGCGCCTGCAACGCCGCGTCGCCGTGCTCTGCCTGGGCCTGGATGACTTCAAGGGCATCAACGAGCAATACAGCTACCAGTTCGGCGACCAGTTGCTGATCGCCCTCGCCGACCGCCTGCGTACCCGCAGCGCGCACCTCGGCGCCCTGGCACGGCTGGGCGGCGACCAGTTCGCCCTGGTCCAGGCCGACATCGAACAGCCCTACGAAGCGGCGGAACTGGCCCAGCAGATCCTCGACGACCTGGAAGCCCCCTTCGAGCTCGACCAGCACCTGGTGCACCTGCGCGCCACCATCGGCATCACGCTGTTCCCCGAGGACGGCGAGACCACCGAGAAGCTGCTGCAGAAAGCCGAGCAGACCATGACCCTGGCCAAGAGCCGTTCGCGCAATCGCTACCAGTTCTACATCGCCAGCGTCGACAGCGAGATGCGTCGACGCCGCGAGCTGGAGAAGGACCTGCGCGAGGCACTGGCACGCAACGAACTGCACCTGGTGTATCAGCCGCAGGTGGATTACCGCGATCACCGCGTGGTCGGCGTGGAAGCACTATTGCGCTGGCAGCACCCGACCCAGGGCTGGGTCGCGCCGGACCTGTTCATTCCGCTGGCGGAACAGAACGGCAGCATCTTCAGTATCGGCGAATGGGTGCTCGACCAGTCCTGCCGCCAACTGCGCGAATGGCACGACCAGGGCTTCGACGACCTGCGCCTGGCGGTCAACCTGTCCACCGTGCAGCTGCGCCACAACGCCCTGCCGCGAGTGGTCAGCAACCTGCTGCAGATGCACCGCTTGCCGCCGCGCTCGCTGGAACTGGAAGTCACCGAGACGGGCCTGATGGAGGACATCTCCACCGCCGCCCAGCACCTGCTCAGCCTGCGCCGCGCAGGCGCCTTGATCGCCATCGACGACTTCGGCACCGGCTACTCCTCGCTGAGCTACCTGAAGAGCCTGCCGCTGGACAAGATCAAGATCGACAAGAGCTTCGTTCAGGACCTGCTGCTGGACGACGATGACGCCACCATCGTTCGCGCCATCATCCAGCTGGGCAAGAGCCTGGGCATGCAGGTGATCGCCGAGGGCGTGGAGACGGTCGAGCAGGAGGCCTACATCATCGCCCAGGGCTGCCACGAAGGTCAGGGCTACCTCTACAGCAAGCCGCTGCCGGCGCGCGAACTGACGCTCTACCTCAAGCAGGCGCGGCGCCTGGCCGAAGCGGCCGGCGGCAATCCCAACGGCTCCGTCGAGCGCCATTGATTCCCTGATACCGCGCCCTGCGCGCGATCGCAGGCAAGGCCCGCTCCTGCACGCCAATTCCCTTCTGCTGGCGACTTGCTGGCCCCTTGATCGAGCGGCGCCATCGATCTCTCTTTTCAAAAATGCAAATCTTTCGCATTATGTTGCGGATTTTCTTGCGCAGTCCTTTTTACGTGCGCCTCCTCTCCATGCAAAGGAACCCGTCATGACTCGTATGCCCTGGGCCACTGCCAGCCTGCTCGCCATCGCTATCTCCCTCGCCGGCTGCGGCGATGACAAGAAAGCCGAAGCCCCCGCCGCCGCCGCTCCGGCTGCCAGCACCCAGAGCACTGCCCCGGCAGCGGCTGCCAAGGTCGACGAGGCCGCGGTCAAGGCCGTGGTGAAGAACTACCTGGACATCGCAGAAGCCACCTACGGCGACGCCCTGACCACCGCCAAGGCCCTGCAGACCGCCGTCGATGCGCTGATCGCCAAGCCCAGCGAAGAAACCCTGAAGGCCGCCCGCGAAGCCTGGATCGCCTCCCGCCCGTCCTACTCGCAGAGCGAAGCCTTCCGCTTCGGCAACTCGATCATCGACGACTGGGAAGGCGCGGTTAACGCCTGGCCGCTGGACGAAGGCCTGATCGACTACGTCGCCAAGGACTACCAGCACGCCGAAGGCAACGCCGGCGCCAGCGCCAACATCGTCGCCAACACCGAGATCCAGGTCGGCGAAGACAAGATCGACGTCAAGGAAATCACCGGCGAGAAGCTCAAGGGCCTGAACGAGCTGGGCGGTTCCGAAGCCAACGTCGCCACCGGCTACCACGCCATCGAATTCCTCCTGTGGGGCCAGGACCTGAACGGCACCAAGCCGGGCGCGGGCGACCGCAAGTACACCGACTACGCTCAGGGCAAGGACTGCACCAACGGTCATTGCGACCGTCGCGCCGCCTACCTGAAGGCCGTCACCGACCTGCTGGTTTCCGACCTGGAAGAAATGCACGGCAACTTCAAGGCCGGCGTCGCCGACAACTACCGCGCCAAGGTCGAGGCCGACACCGCCGAAAACAACCTGCGCAAGATGTTCTTCGGCATGGGTTCCCTGTCCCTGGGCGAGCTGGCCGGCGAGCGCATGAAGGTCGCGCTGGAAGCCAACTCCACCGAAGACGAGCACGACTGCTTCAGCGACAACACCCACAACACCCTGTTCTTCAACGCCAAGAGCATTCGCAACATCTACACCGGCGAATACAAGCGTACCGACGGCAGCGTCGTGAAGGGCCCGAGCCTGTCCGACCTGGTCGCCAAGGCTGACGCCCAGGCCGACACCGACCTGAAGGCCGACCTGGCCAACACCGAAGCCAAGATGCAGGTCATCGTCGACCGTGCCGAGAAGGACGGTGTGCACTTCGACCAGATGATCGCTCCGGAAGACAAGGACGATCAGCAGAAGATCCGCGACGCCATCGCCTCGCTGGTCAAGCAGACCGGCGCCATCGAGAAGGCCGCCACCGCGGTCGGCGTGCAGGACCTGAAGCCGGACAACGCCGATCACCAGTTCTGATCCGCCTGTCCTGACGGCTGAAAGTGCTGCGGCTCCACGCCGCAGCCACCTGCAAGCCTCTGCAAAGCCCCGCACTGCGGGGCTTTGTCATTTCCGGGCGGCAAACGATGTCGTTCTCAAATACAAATTTTTCATATTTGCATTTGACGCCCCTGCTACCATGGCGCGCTGCCATCTACCGCTCTGGAACCCCGCCAATGCTCCACCGCCGTACCGCCCTGTGCCTTGTGCCGCTGCTGTCTGCCCTCGCCCTTGCCGCGTGCAAGCCGGAGACCTCCCAGCATGCCGTGGCCGAGCCTGGCGAAGCACTCTCCGGCGGCGCCACCACGGTGAAACAGAGCGATCGCAACGCCTATTCCATGCCCTCGGGCAACCTCACGCCGAGTCGCCGCCTGGACTTCGCCGTGGGCAACAGCTTCTTCCGCAATCCCTGGGTGATCGCGCCGACCACCACCACCGCGCGCGACGGCCTCGGCCCACTGTTCAACACCAACGCCTGCCAGAACTGCCACATCAAGGACGGTCGCGGCCATCCGCCGGAGATCAACGACGTCAACGCCGTGTCGATGCTGGTGCGCCTGTCGATCCCCGCCGGCGCCGCCGACGTCGAAACCATCAAGCGCCTGGGCGTGGTGCCCGAGCCGGTGTACGGCGGCCAGTTCCAGGACTCGGCCATCCCCGGCGTCGCGCCCGAGGGCAAGGTGCGGGTGGACTACGAGCCGGTGAAGGTGAGCTTCAAGGACGGCACCTTGGTCGAACTGCGCAAGCCCAAGCTGCTCATCAGCGACCTGGGCTACGGCCCGATGCACCAGGACACCCTGTTCTCCGCCCGCATCGCCCCGCCGATGATCGGCCTGGGCCTGCTGGAGTCCATCAGCGAGGCGGACATCCTCGCCAACGCCGAGCTCCAGGCCAAGGGCAGCGACGGCATCCACGGCCGGCCGAACCGGGTCTGGGACGACGAGAAACAGGCCACAGTCCTCGGCCGCTTCGGCTGGAAGGCCGGGCAACCCAACGTCGCCCAGCAGAACGCCCACGCCTTCTCCGGCGACATGGGCCTGACCAGCGACCTGCTGCCCAGCGATGACTGCACCAAAGCCCAGGTCGACTGCCGGAACGCCATCGACGGCGGCAAGCCGGAAGTCAGCCAGCACATCTTCAACCAGGTCGCCTTCTACGCCCGCAACCTCGCGGTGCCGGCGCGGCGCAAGGTCGACGACCCGCAGGTGCTCACCGGCAAGGGCCTGTTCTTCGATTCCGGCTGCGCCAGCTGCCACACGCCCAAGTTCACCACCGGCGCCAATGCCGCCGAGCCGGAACTGGCCAACCAGGTCATCCGCCCCTACAGCGACCTGTTGCTGCATGACATGGGCGAGGGACTAGCGGACAATCGCCCGGAATTTCTTGCCAGCGGCCGCGACTGGCGCACGGCGCCGCTGTGGGGCATCGGCCTGACCGAGACGGTCAACGGCCACACCCAGTTCCTGCATGACGGCCGCGCCCGCAACCTGCTCGAAGCCGTGCTCTGGCACGGCGGCGAAGCCGAAGCGGCCAAGCAACGCGTACTGAATTTCGACGCCGGGCAGCGCGATGCCCTGCTGGCGTTCCTGAACTCACTCTAAGGAGCCGAGCCCACCATGTTCCGCCCCCGACTGTTGATCACCAGCCTTGCCATCGCCCTGGGCGCCTGCTCGCCCACCGACCCGCAGGCCACCACCAGCGCCACGCTGGCCCAGCAGGTGATCCTGCCGACCTACAGCCGCTGGGTCGACGCCGACCGCGCGCTGGCCGCCAGCGCCCTGGCCTACTGCCAGGGCAAGGAAGACCTGACCAAGGCCCGCGCCGACTTCATGGCTGCGCAGAAGGCCTGGGCCGAGCTGCAGCCGCTGCTGGTCGGCCCGCTGGCCGAGGGCAACCGCTCCTGGCAGGTACAGTTCTGGCCGGACAAGAAGAACCTCGTGGCGCGCCAGGTCGAGCAACTGCTCAACAGCGGTAACGCGATCTCCCCGGCGACCCTGGATAAATCCAGCGTCGTGGTGCAGGGCCTGACCGCCTACGAATACATCCTCTACGACGCCAAGATCGACCTCGCCAACGCCGAGACCAAGGCGCGCTACTGCCCGCTGCTGGAAGCCATCGGCAGCCACCAGCAGGCGCTGGCGGAGAGCATCCTGGCGCAGTGGAAGCAGGACGGCGGCATGCTCGCCCAGCTCTCCAAGTTCCCCAACGAGCGCTACGCCGATGCCCACGAGGCCATCGCCGAGCTGCTGCGGGTACAGGTCACCGCGCTGGACATGCTGAAGAAGAAGCTCGGCACCCCGCTGGGCCGCCAGAGCAAGGGCATCCCGCAGCCGTTCCAGGCTGAAGGTTGGCGCAGCGACATGTCGCTGGCGAGCCTGGACTCCAGCCTGACCGGCGCCCAGGCGCTGTGGGACGGCACCGACAAGAAGGGCCTGCGCGCCCTGCTGCCGGCCGAACAGAAAGAGCTGGCCGGCAAGATCGACGCCGCCTACGCCGACGTCCACGGCAAGCTGAAGGCGATCAACCAGCCGCTCAGCGAGCTGCTCAAGAACGAAGCCGGCCTCAAGCAGCTGAACGACCTGTACGACAGCCTCAACGTCGTCCACCGCCTGCACGAAGGCGACCTGGCCAAGGCCCTGGGAGTGCAGCTGGGGTTCAACGCCAACGACGGGGATTGATTCGATCTACTGCGCGTCGGCCATGCGTCGTTGGGACGGTGCGTCGGATTGCTCATTGGCTGGAGCCAACTCCGCATCCGCCGCACCATCCCGCCTAGCCTGGCTCTAGCTCGCAAGATCGATGGGATGCAGGAAGTGATAGAGGTGAAAGCCATGTTGCGACGTCACGTGATCGGCCTGGGCAGCCTGCTGCTCGGCGCCCTGACCTTCGGCGGCTGGACGCTGTCACGCAAGGGCAAGGAGCCCCTGGTGCTGTCCGCCCGTGACGACGCGGATGGCAAGCACTATGCCGTGGGCTATCGCCTGGACGGCAGCTGCGCCTTCGCCACCGAAGTCGGCCTGCGCTGCCACGACGTGGTGCAGCACCCCAGCCTGCCGCTGGCGCTGTTCGTCGCCCGCCGCCCCGGCCGGCAAAGCTACCTGATCGACCTGAATGACGGCCGCCTGCTGCAGACCGTCGATTCGCAGGCCGACCGCCACTTCTACGGCCACGGCGTTTGGCACAAGGACGGCGAGTGGCTCTACGCCACCGAAAACGACACCACCGATCCGGGTCGCGGCCTGCTCGGCGTGTACCGCTTCGATGGCGAGCGCCTGAACCACACCGGCGAGGTTTCCACCCACGGCCTCGGTCCGCACCAGGTGTCCTGGATGCCCGATGGCGAAACCCTGGTGGTGGCCAACGGCGGCATCCGTACCGAAGCCGAAAGCCGCGTTGAGATGAACCTCGACGCCATGGAGCCGAGCCTGGTGCTGATGCAGCGCGACGGCGCGCTGATCTCCAGGGAAACCCTGCCGCAGCAGATGAACAGCGTGCGCCACCTGGCCATCGCCGCGGACGGAACCATAGTCGCCGGCCAGCAATACATGGGCGACTCCCATGACCGCGCCGACCTGCTCGCCATCAAGCGCCCCGGCGAGGCCTTCCAGGCCTTCCCGCTGGCCGACGAGCAGCGCCTGGCGATGACCCAGTACACCGCCAGCGTCGCCGTGCACAACGACCTGCGCCTGGTCGCCCTGACCGCCCCGCGCGGCAACCGCTTCTTCATCTGGGACCTGGACTCCGGAGCCGTGCGCCTGGACGCGCCGCTGCCCGACTGCGCCGGTGTCGGCGCGGTGAAGGACGGCTTCGTCGTCACCTCAGGCCAGGGCCGCTGCCGCTTCTACGACTGCCGCAGCGAGCGCATCGCCGGCACCCCGCTGGACCTGCCCCCGGCCTTCTGGGACAACCACCTGCACCTGGCCTGAACAGGATCGGTGAACGCTGGTTGAGCACCGGCATTCCCTTGCAGGAGCGGGCCACGCCCGCGATCGCGCGCATGGCGCGCTCCTACGGGTGTGCTCAGTCGCTCACTCGACATTCGCCAGAACGCCCGTCCCAGAGCATCTGAAACCTCTACCACTCGTCTCCCTGGACTCAGGAAGACACCCATGCGGCCGATGCAAAGGCTGACCGATTCCCACCCTGCGTCTTAGAGGCGTAAACCAAGATGTCCCCCAACACTTCCCTGCGTACCCAGATCCTTTCGCTGCTGGGCGGCAGCCTGCTGCTCGTGCTGCTGATCGCCCTCGCCTGCTTCCACTTCCTCTCCGGCAGCGTCGGCGCGTACCAGCGCCTGCTGGACGGTCCGCTGCAGTCCTCGCAACTGGTCGACCAGGCGAACCTGGCCTTCAAGGTCCAGGTGCAGGAATGGAAGAACGTCCTGCTGCGCGGCCAGCAGCCGGCTGATCTGACCAAGTACTGGGGCCAGTTCGAGGACCAGGAACGCGCCGTGCAGGACGTGCTCGGTCGCCTGGAGCAGAACGCCGCCGCCGAGCCGCAGCTCAAGGCCCAGGTCAGCCGCCTGCGCGACGAACACCGCCAGCTCGGCCAGGCCTACCGCAAGGGCCGCGACGCCTACCTCGCCGCCGGCAGCGACCCACGCGCCGGTGACGCCGCGGTGAAAGGCATCGACCGCGCCGCCAGCGAGCAGATGGCCGCCCTGGTGGACAGCCTGCACCGCGATGCCCAGGAAGAAGCCGGGAACATCTCCGCCAGCGCCCACAGCACCGTCATCAGCGGCAGCCTGATCCTGCTGATCTCCGGCATCGCGCTGGGCCTGCTGAGTCTGTGGCTGGTCAACCGCAACCTGATCGGCCCGATCGCCCGCCTGATCGAACACATCGCCCAGCTCAGCGAAGGCAACTTCGGCGAGCGCGTCGACGCCAGCCGCCGCGATGAACTGGGCCGCCTGGCCCGCGCCGCCAATACCCTGCGCGACTTCCTGGCCGAGACCTTCACCCGCCTGAAACACAGCACCACCGAACTGGACACCGCCAGCGGCGAGCTGAACGCCATCGCCACCCTGATGGCCGAAGGCACCCGCGAGCAGTTCTCGCGCACCGACCAGGTGGCCACGGCGATGCACGAGATGTCCGCCACCGCCCAGGAAGTCGCCCGCCACGCCTCCGACGCCGCGCGCGCCGCCGACGATGCCGACCAGCACGCCCAGGAAGGCGGCGAAGTGATGAAGACCACCATCGTCACCATCACCGAGATGAGCAATGAGATCGCCAACACCGCCGAAGTCATCCGCCGCCTGGAAAGCGACAGCGGACGCATCGGCAAGGTGCTCGAAGTGATCCGCGGCATCGCCGACCAGACCAACCTGCTGGCCCTCAACGCCGCCATCGAGGCCGCCCGCGCCGGTGAAGCCGGCCGTGGTTTCGCCGTGGTCGCCGACGAGGTCCGCACCCTGGCCCAGCGCACCGCCGAGTCCACCGCCGAGATCCACCAGATCATCGATACCGTGCAGACCGGCTCGGTGAACGCCCTGCGCGCCATCGAGAGCGGCCAGACCCGCAGCGAACAGGGCGTGGAGCGCGTCACCCAGGCCGGCGAAGTGTTGCGCAGCATCACCCATGCGGTGGAAGCGATCCGCGACATGAACCGCCAGATTGCCACCGCCGCCGAGGAGCAGACTTCGGTCGCCGAGGACATCTCGCGCAACCTCACCGAGATCACCGCCATCGGCGCCACCAACGAGGAAAACGTGGTGCGTACCCAGGGTGCAAGCCGGCATTTGCACGGCCTCTCCGGTGAACTGGCGGACGTCACCCGCAAGCTCAGCGCCTGATCCACTTGTGCCACAGGGATGTGGCACCCTTCCCGGACCCGTCTGCTGCACCGATTCAGCGCGTATCTGCGGCAAACAACCTTACTTTTCGTGGGAAACCTCTTGTAATCGCAGGCCTTTGACTCGCCGCGCATTCAGGCATAAGGTGCGCAATTCCGCCCCGCAATGGGGCGTCCCCCGTATCGGCTTCAAAGCCTGATCGATATCTGCGCGAACGGAAGGCCGCCCGGCAACTTGTGGGCGAGCGATCGCGCCCGATTGCTGCCAGGCACGTACCAAGGAACAGGAAGATGTTGCGCCGCATGCTGATCATGCTGGGCGTAGTTGCCGTCATCGTTGCGGTGCTCGCCGGCTCGAAATACCTCTCCATCAAGAAACAGATCGCCATGTTCTCGGCGCCGCGTCCGCCGGTGAGCGTGAACGCAGCCAACGCCGAAGAGCGCGACTGGCAGAGCCGCCTGCAGGCCATCGGCACCTTGCGCGCGATCCAGGGCGTGACCCTGACCGCCGAGGTTTCCGGTACGGTCAGCGCGGTGCAGTTCGTCTCCGGCGACAAGGTCAAGGTGGGTCAGCCGGTGGTGCAACTCGAATCCGATGTCGAGCAGGCCACCCTGCGCACCGCCGAAGCGGACCTCGGGCTGGCCCAGGTCGAGTACGAGCGCGGCAAGAGCCTGGTGGGCCGCCAGGCCATTTCCAAGAGCGAGTACGATCGCCTCGCCGCCCAGCTGAACCGCTCCACCGCCACCGTCGCGCAACTGCGCGCGGCGCTGGCGAAGAAGCGCATCCTCGCGCCCTTCTCCGGCACCATCGGCATCCGCCAGGTGGACGTCGGCGACTACGTTTCCCCGGGCACCGAGATCGTCACCCTGCAGGACCTGACGACCCTGCAGGTAGACTTCTTCCTGCCCGAACAGGACTTCCCGCTGCTCAAGCGCGGGCAGAAAGTCGTGGTGCGCGTGGCGGCCTATCCGGGCCAGAGCTTCGACGCGCAGATCGACGCCATCAGCCCGCGCGTGGACAACCAGACGCGCAACCTGCTGGTCCGCGCCAGCATGGCCAACCCCGACGGCAAGCTGCTGCCGGGCATGTTCGCCAACCTGGAAGTGCAGCTGCCGGACAGCGCGCCGCGCATCGTGGTGCCCGAAACCGCGGTGGCCTTCACCCTGTACGGCAACTCGGTGTACGTGGTGGTGCCGCACAAGCCCAAGGACGGCGAAAAGGCGGAAGACGCCAAGGCCGACGCGCCGAAGCTGGATGTCGAGCGCCGCTTCGTGAAGACCGGCGAACGCCGCGAAGGCAGCGTGGTGATCCTCGAGGGCCTGAAGGCCGGCGAAGAAGTGGTGACCTCCGGCCAGCTCAAGCTGGACAACGGCACCGCCGTGGCCATCGTCAAGGACCCGCAGTAATCGCACAGGCGGCGCGCCGCTGAATCAGCGCGCGCCCACAGGCCCCGCCGTACATCGGCCGGCGCCCGCAACAAGGGATTGAGAGCATGTTTACCGATCCGTTCATCCGTCGCCCCGTGCTGGCGACCGTGGTCAGCCTGCTGATCGTCCTGCTCGGCATGCAGGCCTTCAGCAAGCTGGTGATCCGCGAATATCCGCAGATGGAAAACGCGCTGATCACCGTCACCACCTTCTATGCCGGCGCCAACGCCGAAACCATCCAGGGCTACATCACCCAGCCGCTGCAGCAGAGCCTCGCCAGCGCCGAAGGCATCGACTACATGACCTCGGTGAGCCGGCAGAACTACTCGGTGATCTCGATCTACGCGCACATCGGCGCCAACTCCGATCGCCTGGTCACCGAGCTGTTGTCGAAGATCGGCGAGGTGAAGACCCAACTGCCGCCCGACGCGGAAGACCCGGTGCTGGACAAGGAAGCCGCCGACGCCTCGGCGCTGATGTACATCAGCTTCTTCAGCGAGCAGATGAACAACCCGCAGATCACCGACTACCTGTCGCGGGTGATCCAGCCCAAGCTCGCCACCCTGCCGGGTATTTCCGAAGCCGAAATCCTCGGCAACCAGGTGTTCGCCATGCGCCTGTGGCTGGACCCGGTGAAGATGGCCGCCTACGGCATCACCGCCGGTGACGTGGCCGACGCGGTGCGCCAGTACAACTTCCTCTCCGCCGCCGGCGAGGTGAAGGGCGAAATGGTGGTCACCTCGGTGAACGCCTCCACCGACCTGAAATCCCCGGAAGCCTTTGCCGCCATTCCGCTGAAGACCGCTGGCGACCGCCGCGTGCTGATGGGCGACGTGGCGCGCATCGAACTGGGTGCGGCGAGCTACGACGCGGTCAGCTCGTTCAACGGCATCCCGTCGGTGTACATCGGCATCAAGGGCACGCCCAGCTCCAACCCGCTGGACGTGATCAAGGAAGTCCGCGCCAAGATGCCGGAGCTGGAAGAGCAGCTGCCGCCGGGCCTGCAGGTGTCCATCGCCTACGACGCCACGCGCTTCATCCAGGCGTCCATCGACGAGGTGGTGAAGACCCTGGGCGAAGCGATCCTGATCGTAATCGTGGTGGTGTTCCTGTTCCTCGGCGCGTTCCGCTCGGTGATCATCCCGGTGGTGACCATCCCGCTGTCGATGATCGGCGTGCTGTTCTTCATGCAGGTGATGGGCTACTCGATCAACCTGCTGACGCTGCTGGCCATGGTGCTCGCCATCGGCCTGGTGGTGGACGACGCCATCGTGGTGGTGGAGAACATCCACCGCCACATCGAAGAGGGCAAGTCGCCGTTCCAGGGCGCCATCGAAGGCGCGCGGGAAATCGCCGTGCCGGTGGTGACCATGACCATCACCCTGGCCGCGGTGTACGCCCCCATCGGTTTCCTCAGCGGCCTGACCGGCGCGCTGTTCAAGGAGTTCGCCTTCACCCTGGCCGGCGCGGTGATCATCTCCGGCATCGTCGCGCTGACGCTGTCGCCGATGATGTGCTCGCGCCTGCTGCGCCACGACGAGAACCCCAGCGGCCTGGCCCATCGCCTGGACCTGATCTTCGAGGGCCTGAAGGTGCGCTACCAGCGTGCCCTGCACGGCACGCTGAACAGCCGCCCGGTGGTCGTCGTCTTCGCCCTGCTGGTGCTGGCGATCATCCCGCTGCTGATGATGTTCACCCACAAGGAACTGGCGCCGGAGGAGGACCAGGGCATCGTCTTCATCATGGCCAACGCGCCGCAGACGGCGAACCTCGACTACCTGTCGAAGTACACCGCCGAGTTCGAAGGCATCTTCCGCAAGTTCCCCGAGTACTATTCGGCGTTCCAGATCAACGGCTACAACGGCGTGCAGACCGGCATCGGCGGCATGCTGCTCAAGCCCTGGGACGAGCGCGACCGCAGCCAGATGGAGCTGCTGCACGCGGTGCAGGGCGAGCTGGACAAGATCCCCGGCCTGCAGATCTTCGGCTTCAACCTGCCGTCGCTGCCGGGCACCGGCGAGGGCCTGCCGTTCCAGTTCGTGATCAACACCGCCAGCGACTACCAGTCGCTGCTGCAAGTGGCCGAGCGGGTGAAGAAGCGCGCGGAGGAGTCGGGCAAGTTCGCCTTCCTCGACCTCGACCTGGCCTTCGACAAGCCGGAACTGGTCGTCGATATCGACCGCGCCAAGGCTGCGCAGATGGGCGTGTCCATGCAGGACCTGGGCGTCGCTCTGGGCGCCCTGCTGGGTGAGGGCGAGATCAACCGCTTCACCATCGACGGGCGCAGCTACAAGGTGATCGCCCAGGTCGAGCGCGCCTACCGCGACAACCCGGGCTGGCTGAACAACTACTACGTGAAGAGCCAGAGCGGCCAGCTGATCTCGCTGTCCACCCTGGTGACCTTCCACGAGCGCGCGCGCCCGCGCCAGCTCAACCAGTTCCAGCAGCTCAACTCGGCAATCATCTCCGGTGTGCCGATGGTCAGCATGGGCGAGGCCATCGACACGGTGCGCGGCATCGCCGAGCAGGAGTCGCCGCGCGGCTTCTCCTTCGACTACGCCGGCGCCTCGCGGCAGTTCGTGCAGGAAGGCAGTGCGCTGATGATCACCTTCGCCCTGGCACTGGCGGTGATCTTCCTGGTGCTGGCGGCGCAGTTCGAGAGCTTCCGCGATCCGCTGGTGATCATGGTCACCGTGCCGCTGTCGATCTGCGGTGCGCTGATCCCGCTGTTCCTTGGCCTGTCGAGCCTGAACATCTATACCCAGGTCGGGCTGGTGACGCTGATCGGGCTGATCAGCAAGCACGGCATCCTCATCGTCGAGTTCGCCAACCAGTTACGCCATGAGCGCGGGCTGTCGGTGCGCGAGGCCGTGGAGGAAGCCGCGGCGATTCGCCTGCGCCCGGTGCTGATGACCACTGCGGCCATGGTGCTCGGGGTGATCCCGCTGCTGCTCGCCACCGGCGCCGGCGCGGTGAGCCGTTTCGACATTGGCGTGGTGATCGCCACCGGCATGAGCGTGGGTACGCTGTTCACCCTGTTCGTGCTGCCCTGCGTGTACACGCTGCTGGCCAAGCCGGACAAGAAACCCGGCGAAGCCACCGCGCCGGCTCCGGCGCACTGAAAAAAAGCCCCGCTGATGCGGGGCTTTTTCGTTGAGCAGCTCCGCCACCGGTACATCCGGATCTGCCGTGCAGGATGGGTGGAGCGCAGCGATACCCATGCTGCCGGTGGACGAGATCGATGGGTATCGCTTCGCTCCACGCCATCCTACGTCGGGGCCCGCCTGCAGGATCGGCACGCCAGTTCGTCATCTGAGTGGTCTTCTGACAGACCATTCATACGCATATTTCGACCGCCCACGCCTTTATCTCAGCGCTGATACACAACCTCTAAATTCCCCATACACGCATCACGTATCCCTGCGCGCCATTCGCCGGGAATCTCCGGCTCAACGTCGGAACCCGCCATGCCGGCAAACGCCCCAAGCCCAGGCTTCACCCTGGTCGAACTGATGGTCACCCTGGCCGTCCTGGCCATCCTCTCAACCCTGGCCGCGCCGATGTTCGGCGACCTGATCCAGCGCAACAAGGTCGACGCCGCCAGCGGCGAACTGGCTCACCTGCTGCAATACGCCCGCAGCGAGGCCATCACCCGCGCCAGCGCGGTGACGGTCACCGCCAGCAGCGGCAACTGGGTCGGTGCGCTGAGTGTCGCCACCAGTAGCGAAACCCTGCGCCAATACGGCAGCGAGGGCATCAACGGCGGCAGTGCGGTGACCGCCACTGGCAGCGCCAGCAGCCTGACCTTCCGCGCCGCCGGCACGCTCAATGGCGCTGCACAGAGCATCCGTCTGTGCCCCAGCAGCGGCAGCAGCAGCGGCCGTCTGCTGAGCATCTCCAGCAGCGGGCAGATCACCAGCACCACCACGGAGTGCTCGTCATGAGACGCGCCCACCGAGGTTTCAGCCTGCTGGAAGTGCTGATCAGCCTGCTGCTCGTCAGCGTCGGCGCCCTGGGCATGGCGGCACTGCAAGGCAAGAGCCTGCGTTACACGCAGGATGCGGTGCAGCGCAACGAAGCGATCATGCTCGCCCAGCAGTTGCTCGAGCAGATGCGCAGCAATCCCAAGGATGCCTTGAGCGCCACCCACCAATTCAGCAGCAGCTCGGCCTACTACAAGGTCGCCGGCACGGCCTTCGCCACCACTTCGCGCAGCGATTGCGCCACTCGCGAGCGCGGCAATGGCGGCTCCGACGTGGCGAAAGCCGATCTCGCCTGCTGGCTACAAGCGGTGCAGGCGACGCTGCCGGTGACCAGCTCGATCCTCAGCGCCAGCTTCACCATCTGCCCCAGCCAGTCCGATGGCGCGTGCAGCAACGACGCCAGCTCCGCCGTGCTGATCCAGCTGGCCTGGAACGACCCCAGCGGCCAGTGCGACAACAACCTGTGCATCTACCGCCTGCGCGGCGAACTCTGAGGTCCGCCATGTCCGCAAGAACATTTCCCGCACAAGCACGCCAGGCCGGCCTGTCGCTGGTCGAGCTGATGGTCGCCCTGGCCATCGGCAGCCTGCTGATCCTCGGCGCCACCGAGCTGTACATCAACAACAAGGCGCACTTCCAGTTCCAGCAGGGGCAGTTGGGCAATCAGGAAAACGCCCGCTACACGCTCCTGCTGCTGGACCAGCAATTGGCCCGCACCGGCTACCGCTACCTCCCCCAGGACAGCCTGGAAGTGGCCTTCCCCGCGCTGGCCAGCAGCAACGGCTGCCCGTCCTTCAAGGCCGGCCAGACCTACCAGGCCAGCAGCGATGGCAAGGGCGTCTGCCTGCGCTACCAGGGCGCCAGCGATAGCACCACGGAAGTCGCCGGCTCCAATGGCAACCAGTACGACTGCCTGGGCACGTTCATCCCACGCGGTACACGCGTGCTCACGCGCATCGGCTATGTAGCCGGCAGCACGCCGGCGGACGGCACCCTTACCTGCACGGCCCAGGGTGCCACCGAGCAGGCGCTGATCAAGGGCGTGGCGGGCTTTGCGCTGTTCGCCCTGCCCGCCAGCAGCGATGACAGCCAGGCGGTCAGCTACGCCGCTCTGCTCGCCACCGGCGCGTCGACCCGTGGCGGCATGAGCAGCGATATCGCCAGCCGCTGGAAAACCCTCAGCGGCGCGACCCTCAGCGAGAACACCGCCTACGTCTACCAGATCGCCCAAGGCAGCGTGATGCTGCGGAACCTGATGCCATGAGCCCACGACACACCCTGCGCGCGCAACGCGGCGCCACCCTGGTCATCGCCCTGGTGATGCTGCTGCTCGGCACCCTGATCGCCCTGAGCAGCATGCGCGGCACCACCACCGAGACCCGCATCATCGGCAACCTCAGCGAGCAGCAGCATTCGCGGGCGGCCGCCGAGTCGGCGCTGCGCGAGGGTGAGCGCCGCCTGGCCGCGCAGACCAGCCTGGACCAGGGGTCGGCGAACTGCGCCTCCAGCGTCGCGCAACACGCCAACCTGTGCATCCTGGTCAGCGACAAGTACTCCTCCAACGCCAAGGCCAGCGCCGACTGGTGGAGCAGCGACGCCACCTCCATCGCCTACCTGGGCATGGACGGCAGCTCCACCTTCGACCCGGTGCCGCGCTGGAACGCCGCCTACATCGCCTTCGACCCGGCCGACTCCAACGGCAACGTGCAGATCACCGACCCCGACGAACGCTCCCAGGGGCGCGGGCCGCATTACTACCGGGTGAGCGCTGCCGCCCGCGCCGACGGACAGCGCCTGATGAGCGTGCTGCAGACCGTCACCATCCGTCGTTACTACTGAGGAGCCCGACGTGAGCCGACGTCCCGCCCAGCCCTTCCTGCCGTACCTGTTCGGCGGCCTGCTGCTGGCCACCGCGCTGCCCACCGATGCCGCGACCCTGACGCTGAGCCAGCAGCCGCTGTTCCTCACCGAGGGCGTGGCGCCGAACATCATGGTGACCATCGACAACTCCAACAGCATGCGCTGGAGCTTCGCCCCCGACGGCATGAACCCCACAACCGGCAGCACCTACAACGGCTATACCGCCGACCAGGTGCGTACCAGCCGACGCGCCAAGTCGTCGACCTTCAACCCGCTGTACTACAACCCCAACGTCACCTACCAGGCGCCCTACAGCGTCAGCTACAGCAATGCCAGCACCACCTACACGCCGCTGACCACCAGCTTCACCACGGCCTACGTGAACGGCTTCAAGAGCGCCAAGGGCAGCTTCGACCTGAGCTCGGCGTACAAGGTCTCCTGGGAGTACGACACCGCTCGCGCGACCACCGACAGCACCTACTGGACCTACACCGGCTACACGTCCTACAACAGCCCGGACAAGGTCTACTACCTGGCGGCGAACCCGTCGTCGGACTTCAGTTCGAGCAGTACCCAACTCGCCAGCACCACCAGCAGCTCGTCCGCCACCTCCTCCAGCACCAGCAAATCGGGCTCGCTCACCGGCGGCGGCACCTACACCGTCACCACCAAGAGCAACAGCTGCACGGCCACGGTCACCAACCCGAAATCCAGCAGCACCTCGACCACCAACAGCGACGGCAGCACCACCAGCACCACCACCGCCGTCAGCTACTCGACTGCCAGCTGCTCCTACGTCACCAGCGGCGGCAAAACCACCTACACGGTGACATCGACCGCGACCACCACCCAGACGAGCACCATCACCTACCCGGACCGCACCAAGACCGCAGTGCCGGCGTACTACTACGTCTACAACACTGCGCTCAGCGGCTGCAGCAGCAATGTCAACGACGACAACTGCTACAAGCTGGTGACCGTGTCCTCCACCTCCGGCACCAACGGCAGTGACGAGCGGCAGAACTTCGCCAACTGGTACAGCTTCTACCGCAACCGTGAGCTGGCGACCCAGTCCGGCGCCAACCTCGCCTTCGTCTCGCTGCCGGAGAACACCCGCCTCAGCTGGCAGGCCCTGGGCACCAGCGACACCTGCATCACCAGCAGCTCGTACCTGTCGAGCTACAACTGCCGCGGGCTGAGCAACACCAGCAGCAGTTACTACGACAACCGCCTGGGCACCTTCTCCGGCGCGCACCGGGCCAAGTTCTTCGAGTGGCTCGGCGACATCTACTTCAACCAGGGCACCCCGCTGCTGGATGCCGTCGACCGCGTCGGCTCGCTGCTCAGCGTCACCGGCAAGTACAGCCCCTATGCCTACTCCATCGGCAGCAGCGAAACACCGCTGTACAGCTGCCGGGCGAGCTACAGCATCACCCTCACCGACGGCATCTGGAACACCGCCGGCAGCCACGGCGACTGGGACAGCACCGGCCGCACCCTGCCCGACGGCCAGACCTACAGTGCACGCGCACCGTACAAGGACAGCGCCTCCAACACCCTCGCCGACCTGGCGTTCAAGTACTGGGCCACCGACGCCCAGCCGAACATCGCCAACAACGTCAGCACCTACATCGCCGAGAGCAGCAGCAACGCCACCACCCAGTACTGGAACCCGAAGAACGATCCGGCGACCTGGCAGCACATGGTCAGCTACTTCGTCGGCCTGGGCCTGACCACCAGCCTGACCAACCCGGCCTGGGGCGGCGACACCTACTCCGGCGACTACAGCAAACTGGCCGCCGGCACCCTGAGCTGGCCCGCGGCTTCGTCAGGCAGCGCCAACAACGTCTACGACCTGTGGCACGCGGCGGTCGACTCCCGTGGCGAGTTCTTCAGCGTCGACTCGCCGGATGACCTGGTCTCCGCCCTGCAGAACGTGGTCAACCGCATCTCCCAGCGCGAGGACTCCGGCGCCGCGCCGGCGCTGGTGAGTTCGCCGCTGCTCAACGCCGACAGCAGCACCGCCGACAGCGAGCTGTACAGCTATACCCCGAAGTTCGCCAGCACCGACTGGAGCGGCGACCTGATCAAGTACCTGCAGAACACCGCCAACGGCAGCCAGACCTCGGTCTGGAGCGCCCAGGACGTGATGGACAGCACCTACGGCAGCGGCAACAGCGCCTGGTCCACGCGTACGGTGAAGATGGCCGGCAGCACCGCCGGGACGCTCAAGGACTTCACCTGGAGCAACCTCAGCAGCGCCCAGCAGACCACCCTCAACAAGACCCTCGCCAGCGTCACCGACAGCAATGGCGAGAAGCGCGTGGCCTACCTGCGTGGCGACCGCAGCAATGAAGGTACGCTGCTGCGTACTCGCAGCACCGTGCTGGGCGACATCATCGATTCTTCGCCGGTACTGGTGGGCCCACCCAACCGCCTGGCCTCGCTGATGAACGCCACCGTCAGCAGCACCGACACCTCCTACACCACCTTCAAGAGCACCTGGAGCGCGCGCCCCACGCGCCTCTATGTCGGCGCCAACGACGGCATGCTGCATGCCTTCGATGCCGACGGTAAGGAAGTCTTCGCCTACGTACCCAGCGCGGTGATCAGCAACCTCTACAAGCTCACCGACAGCGACTACACCAGCGCCACCCACCAGTATTACGTGGACGGCTCGCCGGTCACCGCCGACGTGTATTACGACAACGCCTGGCACACCGTGCTGGTCGGCACCCTGCGCGGCGGCGGCCGCGCGCTGTTCGCCCTGGACATCACCGACCCGGCCAACATCAAGCTGCTCTGGGAGAAGAGCTACAGCGACAGCGACTACAGCGAGCTGGGCTTCACCTATTCGCGGCCGACCATCAGCCTGCTGCACAACGGCACCTGGGCGGTGATCCTGGGCAACGGGTACAACGGTGCCAACGACAAGGCCGTGCTCTACCTGATGGACGTCAAGGACGGCAGCCTGATCAAGGCCCTTACCGTCAGCGACGGCAAGACCACCGCCAATGGCCTGGCCACCCCGCGCGCCGCCGATATCAACGGTGACCTGATCACCGACTACGTCTATGCCGGTGACCTGCACGGCAACCTCTGGCGCTTCGACCTGACCAGCTCCGGCAGCCTCACCGCCAGCACCACCGCCAGCAGCTTCCGCGTCGGCTTCGGCGGCTCGCCGCTGTACAGCGCGACGACTACGGCCGGGCAGGTGCAACCCATCACCAGCGCGCCCTACCTGGTCAAGCACAGCTCCGGCACCGGCTACCTGGTGATCTTCGGCACCGGCAAGTACATCGAGTCCGACGACGCCGACCCCAACACCACCCAGATCATGGGCCTCTATGGCATCTGGGACCGGCAGACCGCCGGCGAGGCCGCCACCAGTACGCCCACGCTCAGCCGCAGCAAGCTGCAGCAGCAGACCATCACCCAGAGCGAAGTGACCACGTCCTTCGACAACAACGGCACGGCGGTGACCCAGACCATCCGCACCGTCAGCGACAACGCCGTCACCTGGTACGACAGCAGCGGCAACGTCTCGCAGTACGGCTGGTACCTGGACCTGCCCGCCACCGGCGAAATGGTGGTCAACAACCCCTACGCCACCTCGGGCGTGCTGCTCGCCAGCACCCTGACGCCCAATGAAGACCCCTGCACCGACGGCGTCACCACCTGGCTGATGTCGCTCGACCCGTATACCGGCGGCGCCACCGATTTCGCCACCCTGGACCTGAACAACGACGGCGTGGTGGACGACAACGATCTGTACAACGGCAGCGTCGTCTCCGCCTTGCAGATGTCCGGCCTCAAGGGCGGCTTCACGGTCGGCAGCACCAGCGCCAGCAGCAGCAACGTCAACGCCTGCGGCAGCGACGGCTGCGTCAGCGTGGCAACCAGCGGCGCCAGCTCCGGGCGGCAGAACTGGCTGAACATCAAGGAACAGGAATGAACAGGCACTACCGGCAAAAAGGCTTCACCCTGATGGAGCTCATGGTGGTGGTGGCGATCGTGGCGATCCTCGCCGCCGTAGCCTACCCCAGCTACCAGGAATACGTGCTGCGCGGCAAACGCGCGGAAGGCCAGGCCCTGCTCAACCAGGCCGCGTCGCAGGAAGAGCGCTGGTATGCGCTCAACTCGGTATCCGGCTACGTCACCGACCAGGCTTCGGTGGCCAACCTGAAGCTGGCTGGCACCAGTGGCAGCACCGTCACCTCCCCCACCGGCCTGTATACCCTGACGGTGGGAGGAGGCAGCAGCGACGGCGGCTACACGCTGACGGCCAACCCGACCTTCACCGATAGCAAGTGCACGCACCTGACCCTGACCGCCCAGGGCCAGAAGGGCAGCAGCGGCACCGGCAGTGTGAGCGATTGCTGGCGGTGAGGCGCGACCAGCCGCCTGATCGAGCGGAGCGGCGCTGAGTCAATCGCAGACAGCTCGGGCTCCACCGTAGGAGCGGGCCATGCGCGCGATCCGCCGGCAAGGCCGGCGCCAGATCGGCACTGGGCTCACCGGATGGACACGCACCGGATACGGTCGCGGGCATGGCCCGCTCCTACAGGTAGCCGTCACTGCCCGGGGATAGACAACGCCACCAGCCGATACCCCTCGGCGGTACGGATGAATTCGAAGCTGGCGTGCTTGCCCGGCTCGAACGAGCCCTGCTGCCAATGCTCCATGGCAGACACCCTGGGCGTCTGCCACTGGGCGAACTCGCCGCAACCGTCGAAGTACTGCGGGTCGCGCTCGGGGTCGAAGGGCCAGCCCATATCGCCCTGGCGCACGCCGTAGCCGACGGAGCTTCGCAAGGCCTCCAGTCGCTGGCGCAACTCTGCGCCGTACTTTTTCAGCACCTCGTCCGGCGTGGCAGCCTGCCAGTCATCCAGCGGCTCACCGCCCTGCCCAATCCGGATTCGGGAGTAGCTGTGGGCCTTCAGCGAGGCGTCATCGAGGTGCGCGAGGAACTCATCGTGGAACCAGACGGCGAAGTCCTTCTCGATATCGACGAAGCTGATGTAGCGGCCGTCGACTCCCTTGAAGGACACACGGCGCGGGTCGCTGGAAGCTTGCCCGCTCACCTGCTTCGAAAACCAGTCCAGCGCTTCGGCGCGGGAAGCGTCGAAGCCTTGCACCAGCGTCCTGCCGTGGCGATCCAGCAGCAGTTCAGTGCCACCGCTCCAGCCCTTGTGCTCGCACTGCTCCAGGCTCACGTCCGGATCGGCACAGCTGCGCGTGGCGCCCTTCAGCGCCACCACCATGCCGTTGCGCATGGCCGTCGCGTCACTCAGCTCGGCCGGGATCAGCACCTGGCCATTGCCGTCGAGGAAACCGACCTTGTCACGCTGGCGGTCACGGAAGCGGATGCTGTTTTCGCTCTCGCAGACCGGTGCGTTATCGAAGAAGTACAGCGAATCCGGCGCCACCTGTCGGCCGTCGCGCAACAGGTAGTAGCTGCGGTAACCGTCGGCAGTTTCCTCACCGGCGGCGATGACGTGCTCGAAGCGCCGGGCCAGGGTCAACATCGGGCTGAGCGTCGGCGCGACCTTCACCACACCTTGCGCATCCTTGAAGCCGATGAGGTCATTCTGCGTGAAGGCCAACCAGGGGCCGTCCGCCGCTGCGCAAGTGCTCAGCGCCAGCGCCACGAGGCCTGCCAGCCCAGCACCAATGCCCTTTCCGTCCATGCCGGAAACCTCGCCTCAAGTCCGTGTTGCGCCGCATTGTGCCACGGGCAAAGAAAAGCCCCCGTGCATCACTGCGCGGAGGCTCGATCTCGCGGAAGAACGATCAGGCCGGCTGGCGTTGCATCGCGCCGCTGTCGCTCTCGCCTTTCAGGCTCCAGCTCTTCAGGTGCTCCAGGCTCGCGCGGTAGGGCTTCAGGCCGCTGGCCAGCAGCAATGCCCCCGCGACCAGGGCCACGACGCTGACGATCAGCAGCGAGTAGCGCAGCGCCATGTCGTCGCCGAACACGTAGTCGGTCACCAGGGCGATGGCGGTCGGGCCGATGCCCAGGCCCAGCAGCGTGACCACGAACAGGTAGATGGCCGAGGCCTGGCCGCGCATGGAGTTGGGCATGATTTCCTGGATCGCCGCGGGGGCGACGCCGAAGGGCATGCTGAGGAAGAACACGATGGGCGCCATCATCGCCGCCGCCGCGTTGCCGCTGTCCAGCAGCGGATAGACCAGGCTCAGCGGGATCGCCAGGCAGGCAGCCAGCAGCCCCACGCGCATGTTGGCATCGGTGCGCCCGCGCTTGGCCCAGTAGTCGGCCAGACGGCCGCCGCAGACGATGCCCAGGCAACCGAACACGGCGACAATGCTGCCGTACACCACGCCCACATGGCCGGCGTCCCAGCCGTAGGTGCGGACGAAGAAGGTCGGCACCCAGGCGCCGCTGCCGTAGCTGGCGAAGGAGATGCAGGCGAAGCCGAAGTTGTGGCAGAGCACGGTCTTGCGGTTGGCGCGCAGGTAGGCGCCCACTTCACTCATCGGCACCACCACGCCGGCACCGACGCCACGGCGGGTCGGTTCCTTCACCGCGAGCATCAGCAGGGTGAAGAGCACGCCGGCAGCGCCGAGGATCAGGAAGATCAGCTGCCAGGGGCGCACTTCACCGAGGATCGGCAGGTGTACGTCGCCCTGGGCGGAAGCGAACTTGATCACCAGCCCGCCGAGCAGGAAGGCCAGCCCCGAGCCGAGGTAGATGCCCATGGAGTAGACGCTGATGGCGGTGGCGCGACGCTGGGCCGGGAAGCTGTCGGCGATCAGCGAGTAGGCGGCCGGCGACAAGGCCGCCTCGCCCACGCCAACACCGACACGGAACAGCAGGAAGTGCCAGTACTGACGCGCCAGGCCGCAGGCGGCGGTCATGGCACTCCAGATCAGCACGCCGACGGTGATCAGACCGCGACGGCTGCGGCTGTCGGCCATGCGCCCGAGAGGGATACCGCACAGCGTGTAGAACAGCGCGAAGGACAGGCCCATCAGCAGGCTCATCTGCGTGTCGCTGATCTCCAGATCGCGACGGATGGGGCCGACCAGCAGGTTGAGAATCTGTCGGTCGATGAAGGAAAGCACGTAGGCGACCATGAGGATCGCAACCGTGGACCAGGCCACGGCACTGGAGGGGTAGCCGTTATTGTTGTTGTTCATGCCGGGCTCCTGAAACGCCGCCAATCGCGGCGAAGGCGAAGGGGAGAACCCGCAGAGTAGGCATTGCGAACGCGTCGCGCGCGCACTATCAAATCTCTGAATGCGCGCGTCGGCCGTTGGCTGATGAATGGGTGGTCAGGGATTGGATGGAGGGTTTCGCCGTCTCCCCCTGTGGGAGCGAGCAAGCTCGCTCCCACGAAGAGCAGATCATCCCTGTAGGGCGCATAAAGCGGAACGCTTTATCCGCAGTGGCGGATAACGCTCGAGGCGTTATTCACCCGACATGACTGGCTCAGATCGCAGCAGGCATTCGCTCACAAAGCTTCGCCAGCGCCCGCGCCCACAGTTCCTGGTCGTTCAGGCAAGGCACCAGCACCAGCTCCTCGCCACCCGCCGCGCGGAATTGCTCCTGGCCACGCTGACCGATCTCTTCCAGCGTCTCGATGCAGTCGGCGACGAAGGCCGGGCACATCACCAGCAGGCGCTTCACGCCCTGCTTGCCGAGCTTGTCCAGCTGCGCCTCGGTGTAGGGCTCGATCCACTTGTTGCGGCCCAGGCGCGACTGGAAGGACACCGACCAGCGCCCGTCCTGCAGACCGGCGCCAGCGGCGAAATCCTCCGCCGTGCGCAGGCACTGGCTGCGATAACAGACGGCCATGACATCCTCGTGCACACCCCGGCTGGAGCTGGCGGTGAGGTCGTGGCGCTTGTCCTTCACCAGCTTGCGGATGTGCGACTCGGGCAGGCCGTGGAAGCTCAGCAGCAGATGGTCATAGGGTTGCTCCAGGTACGGCTTCACGCTGTCCACCAGCGCCTGGCGGTACTCCGGTTCGGCGTAGAACGGCGGCAGCACCTTCAGCTCCAGCTTGAGGTTGTGCTCGCGCATCACCCGGCGGGCTTCCTCGATGGCAGTGGTGGTGGTGCTGTCGGCGAACTGCGGGTACAGCGGCGCGAAGGTCACCTGGGTGATGCCCTGCTGGCTCAGACGCAACAGCGCCTTTTCAATGGACGGTTCGCCATAGCGCATGCCCAGCTCCACCGGGCCGTGCGGCCAGAACGGCTTCACGGCCTCCTGCAGGCGGCGGCTCAGCACGACCAGCGGCGAGCCCTCGTCCCACCAGATCGACGCGTAGGCGTGGGCGGATTCCTCCGGGCGCTTGCGCAGCACCAGCGATACCAGCAGCCGGCGGATCGGCCAGGGCAGGTCGATCACGTAAGGGTCCATGAGGAACTGATCGAGGTAGCGGCGCACGTCCTCGACCTGGGTGGAGGCCGGGGATCCCAGGTTGACCAGCAGGAGGGCGTTTTGGGTCATGCAGTGTCCTTAAACCGGTACGGTAGGAGGTCGTCGTGCGGGCTGCGCAGTTTACACGCCGCCCGCGCTATCCAGATGTTCCAGGGCTGTTGCCGATGTCGCAGGGACTCAGCGCTTTTCCTGCAGCACATCGGCCAGCGCTTCCTTGAATTCCGGGAAGCGGAACTCGAAGCCGGCGTCCAGCAGGCGGCGCGGCACGATGCGCTGACCGCCCAGCAACAGGGTCGACATTTCACCCAGCAACAGGCGCAGGGCAAAGCCCGGCACCGGCATCAGCGTCGGCCGGTGCAGCGCCTGGCCCAGTTCCTGGGTGAAGTCGCGGTTGCGCACCGGCTGCGGCGCGCACGCATTATAAGGACCGGCCGCATCCGCCTTGCGCAAAAGAAAATCGATCAGGGCGATCTGGTCTTCGATATGGATCCACGACATCCACTGCCGACCATCGCCCAGCCGCCCACCGGCGCCCAGGCGGAACGGCGGCAGCAGGCGCTTGAGGAAACCACCTTCGGGGGCCAGCACCAGCCCGGTGCGCACCAGGACCACGCGGATACCCAGTGCCTCGGCCTCGCGGGCGATCTGCTCCCAGGCCAGGCACAGCTCGCTGGCAAAATCCTCGCCGGCAGCCGCGCTGTTCTCCTCCAGCGGACGCTCGCCGGCATCGCCGTACCAACCGACCGCCGAGCCGTTGATCAGTACCGCCGGGCGCTGGCTGCGCCCCTCCAGCCAGCTCACCAGGCGCTCGGTCAGGCGCACCCGGCTGTCCCACAGCAGGGCCTTGCGCCGGGCGCTCCACGGCTTGTCGGCGATGGGCTCGCCGGCCAGGTTGACCACCGCATCCAGCGGCCCGTCTCCATAGGCCTCGAAGTCGGCGATACCGCGCACCGTCTCGCCGCACAGCGAGGCGACGCGCTGCGGCTGGCGGCTCAGCACGGTGAGCTGGTGCCCTTCGGCGCTCCACCGGCGGCAGAGGCGGCGGCCGATCAGGCCGGTGCCGCCGGTCAAGAGAATATGCATGGCGAACTCCTTGTTTGGCTGTTCCACCTTCCATCAGTCTGGACGAGAGGGAGGCGATTGCATTGACACTCCCTCTACGGCGAGGTCTACGCTGTAAGTGCCGGAACCAAAGCCGGGCTCATTCCTGAATGAACCGATGCGGCGCCGAAGGTTCCGATGATCGGACTCCTATCGTTGACGAGCGCGGGCAGCTGGAAACCAATTGTACAGATAGTTTCGTTTGTACAAGAACACTCCGCTCGTTACGCTGAAAGACACAGACTACGAGGCATGTCATGAGCGCCCCCATTGCCATCATTGGCACCGGTATCGCCGGACTCTCGGCCGCCCACGCCCTGCGCGACGCCGGACAAGTCGTCCAGCTGTTCGACAAGGGCCACGGCAGCGGCGGCCGGATGGCCAGCAAGCGCAGCGAAGCCGGCGCCCTGGATCTCGGTGCGCAGTACTTCACCGCCCGCGACCGGCGCTTTCTCGACGCCGTGCAGAAGTGGCGCGAGCACGGCTGGGTCGCCGAATGGGACCCGGCCCTCTACCAGTACCGCGACGGTGAACTGAGCCCCTCCCCCGACGAGCAGCCGCGCTGGGTCGGCACTCCGCGCATGAGCGCGATCACCCGGGCACTGCTGCAGGACCAGGTCGTCACCTTCACCTGCCGCATCACCGAAGTATTCCGCGGCGAGGAGCACTGGCACCTGCAGGACTCCGAGGGCCAGACCCACGGCCCCTTCAGCCGCGTGCTGGTCGCCACCCCCGCGCCCCAGGCCGCTGCCCTGCTGGCCAGTGCGCCGAAGCTGGCCGCCGCCGCCGCAAGCATTCCCATGGAACCGACCTGGGCCGTTGCCCTGGCCTTCCGCGAGCCACTGGATACGCCCGTGCAGGGCTGTTTCGTGCACGAGGGGCCGCTGTCCTGGCTGGCCAGCAACCACTCCAAGCCGGGCCGTGACGAACAACTCGACACCTGGGTGCTGCACGCTGCCAGCGGCTGGAGCAAGCAGCACATCGACCTGCCCAAGGACAGCGTGATCGAGCACCTGCGCGGCGCCTTCGCCGAGCTGATCGGCTGCGCCGTCCACGCCCCTGACTTCGCCCTCGCCCACCGCTGGCTCTACGCCCGCCCCATGGAAGCGCACCAGTTCGGCGCCCTCGCCGACGCTGACCTGGGCATCTACGCCTGCGGCGACTGGTGCCTCTCAGGCCGCGTCGAAGGCGCCTGGCTGAGCGGCCTGGAAGCCGCTCGCCGCCTGCTCGAACACCTCTGACCGACCACGGCCATCTCCCTGCGGAGGTGGCCGTCGAATCTGCGCACCCACCCCATCCTTGTACAAGTCTTTGCACTTGTACAAGCCTGCGCCTATCCTTACCGATAGTTGTACAAGATAGCCAACCTGTACAAGAAATCGGTTACCGCCATGCCCATCGCCAAGCCCAGCAGCCCCTCACGCCCCCAGCTCGCCATCAGCGCCTGCCTGCTGGGCGAGCCGGTGCGCTACAACGGTGGACACAAGGCCTCGCGCCTGTGCCTGGACGTGCTCAGCCGCTACTTCGACTTCGTCCCGGTGTGCCCGGAAGTCGCCATCGGCCTCGGCGTGCCGCGGCCGACCCTGCGCCTGGTCGGCGACCGAGATGACCCGCGGGCCCTGATCCAGCGAGAAGGCGGCCGCGATGTCAGCGAAGCCCTGCGCGATTTCGGCCGCAAGCAAGCCGGGCTGCTGCAGGACATCTGCGGCTACATCTTCATGCAGCAGTCGCCCTCCTGCGGCCTGCAGCGGGTAAAGCTCTATCGCTTCGACGGCCAGCTGCGTCCGCCAGGCGTGCGCGGGCTCTATGCGGAAACCTTCTGCGCCGCGCGACCGGAACTGCCGGTGGAAGAAGAGGGCCGGCTCAACGACCCGGTGATCCGCGAGAACTTCCTCACCCGCGTGTTTGCCTACGCCGCCTGGCAGAAGCTCTGCGCGCAGGGCCTGACACGCCACGCGGTGATCGGCTTCCACTCCCGCTACAAGTACCAGCTGATGGCCCACAACCCGCGCCAGTACAGCGTGCTCGGCCAGCGTCTGGCGAAGATCGGCGAGCAGCCGCTGGAGGATTTCGCCCCGGACTACTTCCGTGACTTCATGCAGGCGCTGGGCACCTGTGCCACCCGCGGTACCCACAGCAACGTACTGCAGCACCTGGCCGGCTACCTCAAGCACGACCTGCCCTCCACCGAGAAGGCAGAGATGCAGCGGCTGATCGACCAGTACCGCGAAGGCGTGATCCCGCTGGTGGTGCCGCTGACGCTGCTCAAGCACCACTTCCGCCTGCACCCGCACCCCTACATCGATGCCCAGGCCTACCTGCAACCGCACCCCGAAGACCTGAGCCTGCGCAATGCCATCTGACGTAGCCATCAGACGTACTGAAAGGATGTCCATGAACCCCGACCACCCTCACCGCGAATCGGACGACGACTACCGTCAGGCCCTGGCCGAAGGCTGGCTGCCGATCCGCGAAGTCTCCCGGCGCACCGGCGTCAACCCGGTCACCCTGCGCGCCTGGGAGCGCCGCTACGGCCTGGTCGTGCCGCAACGCACGCCCAAGGGCCACCGCCTCTACTCCGAAGCGCAGATCGCGCGCATCCAGGCCATTCTCACCTGGCTAGGCAGAGGCGTGGCGGTGAGCAAGATCCGCGCGCTGCTCGACGAAGACGCGCCGCCTCCGCCGGAAACCACCGCCTCGCCCTGGGACGACCTGCGCCAGCAGTGCATCGCCGCGATCAGCCGGATCAATGAGCGCCAGCTGGACGAGCTGTTCAACGGCGCGCTGGCAATCTATCCCGCGCAAACCCTCTGCGAGCAACTGATGCTGCCGCTGCTGGACGAGCTGGAACGGCGCTGGCAGGGCCAGTTCGGCGCGCAGCTGGAACGGGTGTTCTTCCACACCTGGCTGCGCACCAAGTTCGGCACCCGCCTCTACCACCACAACCGCCAGCAGCGCGGCGCACCGCTGCTGCTGGTGAACCAGTCCGGACTGCCGCTGGAACCGGGCCTGTGGCTCACCGCCTGGCTGGCCAGCAGCGCCGGTTGCCCGCTGGAAATCTTCGACTGGCCCTTGCCGCCCGGTGAACTGGCGCTGGCGGTGGAGCGCCTGCAGCCGCGCGCCGTGCTGCTCTACTCCAGCCGCACGCTGAACCTGTTGCAGTTGCCCCGGCTGCTGGCCGGCGTCGACTGCCCGCGCCTGCTGGCCGGCCCCGCCACCGCCATCCACCCCGACGCGCTGCAGGAACTGGCCATCGCCGAACCACCGCTGCACCTGGCCAGCGATCCGGTCGCCGCTTTCGACCTGCTGCGCGAACTGCACCTGCTCAACGGGGAGGCCGCATGAAACGCCAACTCGTCTGGCTGCGCACCGATCTGCGCCTGCGCGACAACAGCGCCCTGCACGCCGCCGCCGAGCGCGGCCCGGTGATCGCTCTCTACCTGCTCAGCCCCGGCCAGTGGCAGCGCCACGACGACGCCCCGTGCAAGGTCGACTTCTGGCTGCGCAACCTGCGCGACCTGCGCACCGGCCTCAACAAGTTGCGCATCCCGCTGCTGGTTCGCACGGCGGATCACTGGGATGAGGCACCACAAGTCATCGCGCAGCTCTGCCGCGAGCTGGACATCGAGACGCTGCACGTCAACGAGGAGTACGGCGTCAACGAAGCCGCCCGCGACGCCGCCGTGGAGAAGGCGCTGGAGCACGACGGCATCCGCCTGCGCAGCCACCTCGACCAGCTGTTCTTCACCCCCGGCACCATCCTCACCAAGGGTGGCACCTACTTCCAGGTCTACAGCCAGTTCCGCAAGGTCTGCTACGAACGCCTGAACCTCGGCGTGCCCAGTCTCGTACCGGCGCCCCGCGCGCAGCAGGAGCTGGATATCGCCAGCGACGAGGTGCCCGCGCAGGTCGCAGGCTTCGAGCCGCCACCAGCCGAACTGAGCGAGCAATGGCCCGCCGGAGAGGAAGCCGCCCATGAGCGCGTTGAGCTGTTCACCGACGAAATCCTCAAGACCTACCAGGACACCCGCGACCTCCCCGCCCGCGACGGCACCAGCCGTCTTTCGCCGTACCTGGCCGCCGGCGTGCTGTCGCCCCGGCAATGCCTGCACGCGGCGCTGGCGAACAACCACGGCGAGTTCGAGACCGGCAACAGTGGCGCGGTCAGCTGGATCAACGAGCTGCTCTGGCGCGAGTTCTACAAGCACATCCTGGTTGGCTTCCCGCGCGTGAGCCGGCACCAGGCCTTCCGCGAGGACACCGAGAAGCTGAAGTGGCGTTACGACCAGAAGGACCTGGAGGACTGGCAGCAGGGCCGCACCGGCTTCCCCATCATCGACGCCGCCATGCGCCAGTTGCTCGCCACCGGCTGGATGCATAATCGCCTGCGCATGGTGGTGGCGATGTTCCTCACCAAGAACCTGCTGATCGACTGGCGCGAGGGTGAACGCTGGTTCATGCGTCACCTGATCGACGGCGACCTGGCGGCGAACAACGGCGGCTGGCAATGGAGCGCCTCCACCGGCACCGACGCGGCGCCCTACTTCCGCATCTTCAACCCGATCTCGCAGTCCGAGCGCTTCGACCCGGACGGGCGTTTCATCCGCCGCTGGGTGCCGGAGCTGGCCGGGCTGCAGGGTCGGGCGATGCACGATCCATCGAAACTGGGGCTGTTCGGCGCGGAACGTTATCCACAGCCGATGTGCGACCTGTCGGCCACTCGGGAACGCGCGCTGGAAGCGTTCAAGAGCCTCTCCGCCGGCCGCTGAAGCTGAGCGCGCCATGCGCACGATCGCGGGGGGACTCCGCCCGTAGGGCGAATAACCCGGAGCGGGTTATCCGCCGCATGCCCCGCGGCGGATAACGCTGGTGCGTTATGCGCCCTACGGAGTTACCGATTAACGCCAGTGCCTTTTGGGGCGCAGGAGCCGCCCTCAGCTGTTCATGTCGCGCACAAAAAAGCCGGACCCAGGGTCCGGCTTTCTTTGTCAGCGCGCTGTTACAGCGGATGCGTGTAATAGAGGCTGTAGGATTCGATGCCATCGTTCGGCTGGCTGATACCGGCGTTGGAATAGTGCATGGCGCGCACACCCAGTGCCTGGCCCTCACCGAAGCGCAGGCCGACGCCCAGGCGATCCTCGAAGTTGAAAGCGCCACCCAGGTTCTGGTCGCCAACACGGGAGCCACTGAATACGGCCACGCCGATACCGGCTTCGACGAAGGGCTTGACCTTCTCGCCAGAGAACTCATAGACGAACACGGGACTGAAGGACAGCGAATGACGGCCGCTGGCCTCGTCACCACCTTCCCAGTAGGTGTAGCCGGCGTCCCAGTACCCGGTCAGGCGCCCGGTGGAGCTTTCCCACCAGCTCTTGTCCCAATCGAACCCCAACCCCAGGCGATAGGTCATGGTGTTCTGCCCGGTGAAACCCACGGCGCCAGTCAGGCCAGCGGCCTGTGCGGAGACCAGATGCCCCAGAGTCAAAGCTGCCACGGCGGCAAGCGAGAGTAGTTTCTTCATCGAAACATCCTTTATTAGAAAGCTGAATGAAAAATCCCCGCGAATAGCTGGCGATTATAAGGCCATTTGTCACCATCTGCTGACAGACCAAAGTGGGTAGCTAGCTATTTTTCTCTCAGCCAGGGAAGAAACTGACGGACTCTTCGGTGCCCCAGAGCACCGGCAGTACGCGTTCAAATCCTTCGACTGCACCGCTGGTCCATAGCTCAGTTTTTTTTGCATCGCCTTTTGCCAGCATCCCCCGCACCTGCAGCAGGCGCTCAAGCTGGCGGGCCACCGCAGCCCCGGTATCGATCAGCGAGACGTCCGCTGGCACCAGTTCACGCAACAGCGGGCGCAGGAAAGGGTAATGCGTGCAGCCCAGGATCAGCGTGTCACAACCTTCGGCCAACAACGGCGCGACGTAACCTTGCAACAGCTCGCGGGTCTGCGGACCGCTCAGGTCGCCCAGTTCGATGCGCTCCACCAGCCCCGGGCAGGGCTGGGTGATGACGCGCACGTCGCTGGCGAACCGGTCCAGCAGCGCGGCGAAGCGTGCGCTCTTCAGGGTGCCGGTGGTGGCGAGCACGCCGACCACGCCACTGCGGGTCGCTTCGGCCGCCGGCTTCACGGCCGGTTCCATGGCGACGATGGGCAGTTGCGGGTACAGCTCGCGCAGGTCAGCGGCGGCGGCGGCGGTGGCCGTGTTGCAGGCCAGCACCAGCGCCTTGGCGCCACGGGCCAGGAGGAAGTCGGCGATGGCACGGCAACGCGCGCGGATGTATTCGGGAGTCTTCTCGCCGTAGGGCACGTGGCCGCAATCGGCGAGGTAGATCAGGGATTCGTGGGGAAGCCGCGCCCGGATTTCGTGGAGGACACTGAGGCCGCCCACACCGGAATCGAACACGCCGATCGGCGCGGCATCAGCCATGCGCGGCTCCGCACACGGCGCACTGCGGATCGCGCTTGACCCGAAGTTCGCGGAAGCGCGTGCCAAGGGCATCGATCAGCAGCAGGCGACCTACCAGCGGCTCGCCGAAGCCAGCCAGCAGCTTCAACGCTTCCAGCGCCTGCAGGCTGCCCACCAGCCCCACCAATGGGCCGACCACGCCGGCCTCGCTGCAGGTCAGTTCGGCTTCGCTGCCGTGGCCATAGAGGCAGTGGTAGCACGGGCTTTCCTCGCGGCGCGGATCGAACACCGAAAGCTGCCCTTCCAGGCGAATGGCAGCGCCGCTCACCAGCGGTTTCTTCGCGGCGACGCAGGCGGCGTTCACTGCTTCGCGGGTGCCGAAGTTGTCGCAGCAATCCAGCACCAGGTCCACGCCCGCCACGGCGGCATCGAGGGAGTCGGCGTCCAGCGCCTGTCGATGGGCGACCAGCTTCACATCCGGATTCAGCGCCGTCAGGCGGGCGATGGCGGAGTCCACCTTGCCCATGCCGACGCTGTCGGTGCCGTGGATGATCTGCCGCTGCAGGTTGGTCAGGTCGACGGTGTCGAAGTCCGCCAGGTGCAGCTCGCCGACGCCAGCCGCAGCGAGGTACAGCGCCACCGGGGCGCCAAGGCCGCCGAGGCCGACGATCAGCACGCGGCTGTCCTTCAGGCGCAGTTGGCCGTCCACATCGATCTGCGGCAGGAGGATCTGCCGGCTGTAACGCAGCAGTTCGTTGTCGGTCAGCATGTCCAGCGCCCCAGGCTGATGCGCTCGTGGCCGCCCAGGTCGCGACGGCTTTCCACGGCGCTGAAGCCACGACTGAGCAGCAGGTCGCGCACGGCGTTCGGCTGGTCGAAGCCATGCTCGAGCATCAGCCAGCCTCCGTTTTCCAGGTGGTTCGGCGCCTGGTCGATGATCAGGCGGATATCGTCCAGCCCGTCCTGCCCGGAAACCAGCGCGCTCGAGGGCTCGAAGCGCACATCGCCCTGCTTGAGGTGCGGGTCGGTGCTGGGAATGTAGGGCGGGTTGCTGACGATCAGCGAGAAGCGTTCGCCCTCTACCGCGGAGAACCAGTGGCTGGCGCGGAAGGCGACGTTGGCCAGGCGCAGGCGCTCACGGTTGCGCTCGGCCAGGGCCACGGCCTCGGGAATGCGGTCGACGCCCAGCACCTGCCAGCTCAGGCGTTCGCACGCCAGCGCGAGGGCGATGGCCCCAGTGCCGGTGCCCAGGTCGAGCACGCGCGCTGGCGAGGCCGGCAGCAGCGCCAGCGCGGTCTCCACCAGCAACTCGGTGTCCGGACGCGGAATCAGGGTGTGCGGCGCAACTTCCAGGTCCAGGCTCCAGAAACCCTGGCGGCCGAGGATGTAGGCCACAGGCTCGCCAGCCACCCGGCGGGCCAGGTAGCGGTCATAGAGGTCGTGGGCCTCGCGGGTGACCACGCGCTCGGGCCAGGTCCGCAGGAAGCTGCGCGGTTTGCCCAGCGCGGCGGCGAGCAGCAGCTCGGCATCCAGACGCGCACTGGGCGAGTCCGGCAGTTGCGCCTCGTTGAGCAGGGTCATGATGGTTGCCATGGTCTATCGCTCTCTCAGTCGCCGAGCGCGGCCAACTGGTCGGCCTGGAACTCTTGCAGCAGCGGCTCGATGACCTGCTCCACCGCGCCTTCCATGACTTCACCCAGGGAATACAGGGTGAGGTTGATGCGGTGGTCGGTCACCCGGCCCTGGGGGAAATTGTAGGTGCGGATGCGCTCGGAGCGATCACCCGAACCGACCAGCAGCTTGCGCGTGCTGGCGATCGCCTGCTGGGCCGCGGACTGCTGCTGGTCGTTGAGCTTGGCCGCGAGCCAGGCCATGGCCTTGGCGCGGTTCTTGTGTTGCGAGCGCTCTTCCTGGCACTCGACCACGATGCCCGACGGGATGTGCGTGATGCGCACCGCCGAGTCGGTCTTGTTCACGTGCTGGCCGCCGGCGCCGGAGGAACGGTAGGTGTCCACGCGCAGGTCGGCCGGGTTGATCTCGATGGCCGCCTGTTCGTCCGGCTCGGGCAGCACCGCCACGGTGCACGCCGAGGTATGGATGCGCCCCTGGGATTCGGTGGCCGGCACGCGCTGCACGCGGTGGGCACCGGATTCGAACTTGAGCTTGGCGTAGACGCTCTCGCCTTCCACGCGGGCAATGACTTCTTTATAGCCGCCGTGCTCGCCCTCGTTCTCGGACATGATCTCCACGCGCCAGCCCTGCTTCTCGGCGTAGCGCGAGTACATGCGGAACAGGTCGCCGGAAAAGATCGCGGCTTCGTCGCCGCCGGTGCCGGCGCGGATTTCCAGAAAGACGTTGCGGCCGTCGTTGGGGTCCTTGGGCAGCAGCATGCGCTGCAGACGATCCTCCAGGCCGACCAGGGCGGACTTCGCCTCGGCGACTTCCTCCTCGGCCATCTCGCGCAGGTCCGGGTCGTTGTCCTTGAGCAGCGCCTGGGCGCCTTCGAGGTCGGACTGCACCTTGCGGAACTCGCGGAAGGCGAGGATGACCGGCTCCACTTCCGCGTATTCACGGGAGTAGGCGCGGAACTTGGTCTGGTCGCTGATCACCTCGGCGTCGCCCAAGAGAGCCGTCAGCTCTTCATAGCGGTCGCTCAGGATATCCAGCTTTTTCAGGAGGGAAGCTTTCATCGCTTGTCAGTGCCCTCCTCGAGGGCGAACAGTTCCTGCGCGACGGCCAGCGCATCGATGCGGCCCTCGGCGGAGAGTTTCTTCATCTGCACGCTGGGGGCGTGCAGCAATTTGTTGGTCAGGCCACGGCTGAGCTGGGCGATGACTTCCATCGGATCGGCGCCGTTGGCCAGCAGGCGCTGGGCCTTCTGGGTTTCCTCGTCGCGCAGGCGCTCGGCCTGCTGGCGATAGGCGCGCAGCACATCGACCGCGGCCAGCTCGCGCAGGCGCAGCATGAATTCGTGCACGCCATCCCCCACCAGCTCCTCGGCGGCCTGGGCAGCGCCCTGGCGGCTCTTGAGGTTTTCCGCGACCACTTCATGGAGGTCGTCGACGCTATAGAGGTAGACGTCTTCCAGCTCGCCGACTTCCGGCTCGATGTCGCGCGGCACGGCGATATCGACCATGAACATCGGCTTGTGGCGGCGCTGTTTCAACGCGCGCTCCACCGCACCCTTGCCGAGGATCGGCAACTGGCTGGCGGTGGAACTGATGACGATGTCGCTGTTGACCAGTTCGTCCGGCATGTCCGCCAGCAGGATGGCGCGGGCGCCGAACTGCTCGGCCAGCAGGCTGGCGCGCTCCAGGGTACGGTTGGCGACCACGATGCGCTTCACGCCCTGCTCGTGCAGGTGGCGGGCGACCAGGGTGATGGTCTCGCCGGCGCCGATCAGCAACGCCTGGCTGCGGCTCAGGTCGCTGAATATCTGCCGGGCCAGGCTGACCGCGGCGAAAGCCACGGACACCGGGTTCTCGCCGATGGCGGTATCGGTGCGCACGGTCTTCGCGGTGCTGAAGGTGGCCTGGAACAGGCGCCCCAGCATCGGCCCGACGGTGCCGGCCTCGCGGGCTACGGCGTACGCGGACTTCATCTGCCCGAGGATCTGCGGCTCGCCCAGCACCATGGAATCCAGGCCCGCGGCGACGCGCATCATGTGGCGCACGGCTTCCTCGTCCTGGTGGACGTAGGCGCAGGCGCGCAGGTCGTCGATCCCCAGGTTGTGGTAATCGGCCAGCCAAGCCAGCACGTCGCCGGCGTCCGGATGCTCGATCTCCAGGTAGAGTTCGCTGCGGTTGCAGGTGGAGAGGATCGCGGCTTCCCGGCTGGAAGTCAGCCTGCACAGCAGCTGCAGGGCCTCGACCATCTGCTCGGGAGTAAAAGCCACGCGCTCGCGGACGGCCACGGACGCGGTCTTGTGGTTGATGCCGAGGGCAATGAAGGCCATGCAGAATCGCTGAGCTGATCGGAAAGCCCGCAATTGTCCTACTTAGCCTTGTGAAGGACAACCACCCGCGACGTATCGCACACTGCAAATCGTATACAGGCCCGTCAGCGGCGCTTGCCCATGGGATTGGCACTTTCCTTATGTCATGATGGTCCCATTTCGCAGGTCAGGCCCTCGTCCTTCCTCTATGAACAAGTCTCTTGCGCTGCTGACTGCTCTGCTGCTGCTCGGCGGCTGCCAGTCTCTTACACAGAAAAATTCCGACAGTGCTTCCGCGGAGAAGGACAAAGCTGCGGCTGCTCAGAAGGATCAGAAGTACGGCTCCTTCAGCGAAGACACCCTGTTCTCGCTGCTCACCGCCGAGCTCGCCGGCCAGCGCAACCGCTTCGACATCGCCCTCGCCAACTACGTCGAGCAGGCCAGGGAAACCCGCGACCCTGGCGTCGCCGAGCGCGCCTTCCGCATCGCCGAGTACCTGGGCGCCGACCAGGAAGCCCTGGACACCTCGCTGATCTGGGCCAAGGCCGCGCCGGACAACCTCGATGCCCAGCGCGCCGCCGCCATCCAGCTGGCGCGCACCGGCCAGTACGATGAATCCATGGTGTACATGGAGAAAGTCCTCAACGGCCAGGGTGACACTCACTTCGACTTCCTTGCGCTGTCCGCCGCCGAGACTGACCCGGATACCCGCGCCGGCCTCTTGCAGAGCTTCGACCGCCTGCTGAAGAAGTACCCCGACAACGGCCAGCTGCTGTTCGGCAAGGCCCTGCTGCTGCAGCAGGACGGCCGCCCGCAGGAAGCCCTGCACCTGCTCGAAGACAACTCCGCCAGCAAGCATGACGTCGCCCCGCTGCTGCTGCGCGCGCGCCTGCTGCAGAGCATGAAGCGCAGCGACGAAGCGCTGCCGCTGCTCAAGGCCGGCATCAAGGAACACCCGGACGACAAGCGCGTCCACCTCGCCTACGCCCGCCTGCTGGTGGAGCAGAACCGCCTGGAAGACGCCAAGGCCGAGTTCTCCGCGCTGGTCGAGCAATTCCCCGACGACGACGACCTGCGTTTCTCCCTCGCGCTGGTCTGCCTCGAAGCCCAGGCCTGGGACGAGGCCAAGGTCTACCTGCAGGAACTGGTCGAGCGCGACAGCCACGTCGACTCCGCCCACTTCAACCTGGGCCGCCTGGCCGAGGAGCAGAAGGACCCGGAAACCGCGCTCAAGGAATACGCCCTGGTCGGCCCGGGCAACGACTTCCTCCCGGCCCAGCTGCGCTCGACCGAGATCCTGCTGGACCAGAAGCGCTATGACGACGCCTCGCGCCGCCTGGCCGAGACTCGCGACCGCCAGCCCGACTACGCCATCCAGCTGTACCTGATCGAAGCCGAAGGCCTGTCCAATCGCGACCAGGTGGATCGCGCCTGGAACGTCATCCAGCAGGGCCTCAAGCAGTTCCCGGATGACCTCAACCTGCTCTACACCCGCTCCATGCTCGCCGAGAAGCGCAACGACCTGGCGCAGATGGAGCAGGACCTGCGGCTGATCATCCAGCGCGAGCCGGACAACGCCATGGCGCTCAACGCGCTGGGCTACACCCTGGCCGACCGCACCACCCGCTACAGCGAAGCCCGCGACCTGATCCAGAAGGCCCATTCGCTGAACCCGGACGACCCCGCGATCCTCGACAGCCTGGGCTGGGTGAATTATCGCCTGGGCAACCTCAGCGAAGCGGAAACCTACCTGCGCAAGGCGCTGGAACGCTTCCCCGACCACGAAGTGGCTGCGCACCTGGGCGAAGTGCTCTGGGCCCAGGGCAAGCAGAGCGAAGCCCGCAAGGTCTGGGCCACCGCCCTGCAAAGCCAGCCTGACAGCGCCGTCCTGCGCGACACCATGTTGCGCCTGACCGGCTCCGGAACCCTCTGATTCATGCGTCTACGTCACCTGATCGGCGCCGCCGCGCTTGCCTTGCTCGCCGGCTGCTCCAGCTTCGGCACCCACGAAGCCCTGGAAGGCCAGGGCAACGCCACCGCCTGGAACGCCCACAAGGCGCGCATCGCCACCCTCGACGGCTGGCAGATCGATGGCAAGGTCGGCATCCGCGCACCCAAGGACTCCGGCAGCGGCACCCTGTTCTGGCTGCAACGCCAGGACTACTACGACATCCGCCTGTCGGGCCCGCTGGGCCGCGGCGCCGCACGCCTGACCGGGCGCGAGGGTGCGGTGACCCTCGAGGTCGCCGGCCAGGGCCGCTTTGAGGCCACCTCCCCCGAAGAACTGCTGGAACAGCAGATGGGCTGGCGCCTGCCGGTTTCCCACCTGCTCTGGTGGATTCGCGGCCTGCCCGCGCCGGACAGCAAGAGCCGCCTGACCCTGGACGGCGACAGCCGACTGGCCAAGCTGCAGCAGGACGGCTGGGACGTGGAGTACACCCGCTACGGCGAGCAGAACGGCTACTGGCTGCCCGAGCGCCTCAAGCTGCACGGCCAGGACCTCGACGTCACCCTGGTGGTGAAGACCTGGCAGCCGCGTCAATTGGGCGCAGGCCAGTCGAACAAAGCGGACCCGCAGTGACATGCAGGACCGCCTGACCCTGCCGGCGCCGGCCAAGCTCAACCTGTTCCTGCACATCACCGGCCGCCGCGCCGATGGTTACCACGAGCTGCAGACCCTGTTTCAGTTCCTCGACCACGGCGACGAGCTGCAATTCGCGGTGCGCAATGACGGCGAAATCCGCCTGAACACCGAGATCGAGGGCGTTCCCCACGACAGCAACCTGATCGTCAAGGCCGCTCGCCGGCTGCAGGAGCAATCGGGCTGCCAGCTGGGCGCCGACATCTGGCTGGACAAGCGCCTGCCCATGGGCGGCGGCATCGGCGGCGGCAGTTCCGACGCTGCCACCACCCTGCTCGCGCTGAATCACCTGTGGCAGCTGAACTGGAGCGAGGACCGCCTCGCCGCGCTGGGCCTGAGCCTGGGCGCAGACGTTCCAGTCTTCGTGCGCGGCCGCGCGGCATTTGCCGAAGGCGTCGGCGAACAGCTCACGCCGGTGGAACTCGACGAACCCTGGTTCCTCGTCGCCGTGCCGCAAGTCTTTGTCAGCACAGCAGAAGTTTTCTCCGATCCCGAGTTGACACGGGATACTCCGCCCATTAAAGTTCGCAGCCTTCTCGGGGTGGACGGTCATAACGACTGCCAGCCGGTCGTCGAGAAGCGTTACCCGGATGTACGTAACGCACTGATCCAGCTAGGTAAATTTACCCAGGCTAGATTGACCGGCACCGGAGCTTGTGTGTTTGGGAGCTTCCCAAACAAGGGCGATGCTGATAAAGTTCGCCGCCAACTTCCGGCCACTCTGCCGAGTTTTGTTGCCCAGGGGCGTAACATCTCGATGTTGCACCGCAAGCTGCAAAACGAGGTCTGAGAAGAAAGCAATGTAATCGGTTGTACGATACAGGGGCGTCGCCAAGCGGTAAGGCAGCAGGTTTTGATCCTGCCATGCGTTGGTTCGAATCCAGCCGCCCCTGCCATTAACCCACAGGGTTACACGTACAGCGTCAACGAACACATTGCTCCGCAAGTTGTAAGCTACAGGGGCGTCGCCAAGCGGTAAGGCAGCAGGTTTTGATCCTGCCATGCGTTGGTTCGAATCCAGCCGCCCCTGCCATTTTCTTCTGGCTCAACCGGGCCTACCCTCAAGCCGACACAGGTACCGCAGCGTGTCCAAAATGATGGTTTTCACGGGGAACGCCAACCCCGATCTGGCACGCCGTGTCGTACGGCAGCTGCACATCCCCCTCGGTGACGTTTCTGTCGGTAAATTCTCCGACGGCGAGATCAGCGTTGAGATCAACGAAAACGTTCGTGGCAAGGACGTCTTCCTGATCCAACCGACCTGCGCACCGACCAACGACAACCTGATGGAACTGGTAGTGATGGCCGATGCCTTCCGCCGCTCCTCGGCGACTCGTATCACGGCAGTCATCCCCTACTTCGGTTACGCCCGCCAGGATCGCCGCCCGCGTTCCGCCCGCGTGGCCATCAGCGCCAAAGTCGTTGCCGACATGCTGACCGTTGTAGGCGTCAACCGCGTTCTCACCGTTGACCTGCACGCCGACCAGATCCAGGGCTTCTTCGATATCCCCGTCGACAACATCTACGGCTCGCCCGTACTGGTCGACGACATCGAAGACCAGCGCTTCGAGAACCTGATGATCGTCTCCCCGGACATCGGTGGTGTGGTGCGTGCTCGCGCCGTCGCCAAGTCCCTGGGTGTGGACCTCGCCATCATCGACAAGCGTCGTCCGAAGGCCAACCAGTCCGAAGTCATGCACATCATCGGTGATGTCGAAGGCCGTACCTGCGTACTGGTCGACGACATGGTCGATACCGCTGGCACCCTCGGCCACGCCGCCAAGGCTCTGAAAGAGCACGGCGCCGCCAAGGTCATCGCCTACTGCACCCACCCGGTGCTGTCCGGCCGCGCCATCGAGAACATCGAGAATTCCGTACTGGACGAGCTGGTGGTGACCAACACCATCCCGCTGTCCGCTGCTGCGCAAGCCTGTGGCCGCATCCGCCAGCTGGACATCGCTCCGGTTGTCGCTGAAGCCATGCGCCGCATCAGCAATGAAGAATCGATCAGCGCCATGTTCCGCTAAGGCGGGACAGCGCTGACGTAAAGCGCCCCGTCGCGTCGATGGGGCATTAGCAAAATCGCCCGAACGCTGGTCGCAAGCGTCCGGGCGATCTTGTCATTTTGGAGAGTGTGAAATGGTTGATTTTGTACTGAATGCACAAGAGCGTTCCGACCTGGGGAAAGGTGCGAGCCGCCGCCTGCGTCGTAACGAAGGCCTGATCCCGGCTGTGGTTTACGGTGGCGAGAAAGCCCCGCAATCCCTGACCCTGGAACTGCGCGAAGTGTCCAAGCTGCTGGAAAACGAGGCTGCCTTCAGCCACGTGATCACCCTGAACGTCGGTTCCGCCAAGGAAACCGTACTGATCAAGGCCCTGCAGCGTCACCCGTCCAAGGGTTTCGTCATGCACGCTGACTTCCAGCGCGTCGTTGCCGGCCAGAAACTGACCGCTCACGTTCCGCTGCACTTCATCAACGAAGCCACTGCTGTTGGCGTCAAGGTTGGTGGCGGCGAGATCTCCCACGTGATCGCCGAAGTCGAAGTTTCCTGCCTGCCGACCAACCTGCCGGAATTCATCGAAGTCGACCTGGCCAAAGTAGAACTGGGCCAGATCGTTCACCTGTCCGACCTGAAACTGCCGAAAGGCGTAGAGCTGGTGCAGCTGGCCCACGGTAACGACCTGGCAGTCGCCAACATCCACGCTTCCCGCGTAGTGAAAGAAGAAGGTGAAGGCGAAGCTGCTGCCGAGTAATCGCGCGCACCATTGCCTTTAAGGAAGGGGCCCCCGTCGTGACTGCCGTACAACTGATCGTTGGCCTGGGAAATCCAGGCCCCGAATACGACCAGACCCGGCATAACGCGGGGGCCCTTTTCGTTGAGCGACTGGCGGACGCGCAACGCGCGAACCTGTCGCTGGACAAGAAGTACTTCGGCCTGGTCGGCAAGTTCAGCCACAAGGGCCGCGACGTTCGTCTGCTCATCCCCACCACCTACATGAACCGCAGCGGCCAGGCCGTGGCGGCGCTCGCCGGATTCTTCCGCATTCCGGTCGAAGCCATCCTGGTGGCCCACGACGAACTCGACATGCCTCCCGGCGTCGCCAAGCTCAAGAAGGGCGGCGGACACGGCGGGCACAACGGGCTGCGCGACATCATCGCCCAACTCGGCAACCAGAACGGTTTCCATCGCCTGCGGCTTGGCATCGGCCATCCGGGGCACAGCAGCCTGGTCTCCGGCTTCGTCCTCGGCCGCGCCCCGCGCTCCGAGCAGGAACTGCTCGACACCAGCATCGACTCCGCCCTCGGCGTGCTGCCGGAAATGCTCGACGGGGACTGGACCCGCGCGATGCAGAAGCTGCACAGCCAGAAGGCCTGACACACCTCTATTTCCGCCACGTGGCGCGAGGAACCTAGCATGGGATTCAACTGCGGCATCGTCGGCCTGCCCAACGTCGGCAAGTCCACCCTGTTCAACGCCCTGACCAAATCCGGCATCGCGGCGGAAAACTTCCCCTTCTGCACCATCGAGCCGAACAGCGGCATCGTACCGATGCCCGACGCCCGCCTCGATGCGCTGGCCGAGATCGTCAAGCCCGAGCGCGTGATCCCGACCACCATGGAATTCGTCGACATCGCCGGCCTGGTAGCGGGCGCCTCCAAGGGTGAAGGCCTGGGCAACAAGTTCCTCGCCAACATCCGCGAGACCGACGCCATCGCCCACGTCGTGCGCTGCTTCGAAGACGAGAACGTCATCCACGTCTCCAACAGTGTCGACCCCAAGCGCGACATCGAGATCATCGACCTCGAACTGATCTTCGCCGACCTCGACAGCTGCGAGAAGCAACTGCAGAAAGTCGCGCGCAACGCCAAGGGCGGTGACAAGGACGCCCTGGTGCAGAAAGCCCTGCTGGAAAAGCTCATCCCCCACTTCAGCGAAGGCAAACCCGCCCGCTCGCTGATGAAGAACATGGGCGATGACGAGAAGCGCCTCGTCCGCAGCTTCCACCTGCTGACCAGCAAGCCGGTGATGTACATCGCCAACGTCGCCGAAGACGGCTTCGAGAACAACCCGCACCTGGACGTCGTGCGCGCCATCGCCGAAGAAGAAGGCGCCATGGTCGTACCGGTGTGCAACAAGATCGAAGCCGAGATCGCCGAGCTGGACGATGGCGAAGAGAAGGACATGTTCCTCGAGTCCCTCGGCCTCGAAGAGCCCGGCCTGAACCGCGTGATCCGCGCCGGCTACGAGCTGCTGCACCTGCAGACCTACTTCACCGCCGGTGTGAAGGAAGTCCGCGCCTGGACCGTCCGCGTCGGCGCCACCGCCCCGCAGGCCGCCGCCGTGATCCACACCGACTTCGAAAAAGGCTTCATCCGCGCCGAAGTCGTCGCCTACGACGACTTCATCCAGTTCAAGGGCGAACAGGGTGCGAAGGAAGCCGGCAAATGGCGCCTGGAAGGCAAGGAATACATCGTCAAGGATGGCGACGTGATGCACTTCCGCTTCAACGTATAAGCGCCAGCCAGACCCGAAAAAGCCCCGGCCACCCGCCGGGGCTTTTTCATATGCGCGCCCTGCCACGCCGCTCATCGCGAAAATCCGGCGCCACCGGCTAAATGATTGATAGATCAGAACAATATTCAAGAAAAGGGGTTGACACCCCCCCCCGATCTGCGGAAAATGCGCGCCACTCGGCTACATAGCTCAGTCGGTTAGAGCGCAGCATTCATAATGCTGATGTCCCAGGTTCAAGTCCCGGTGTAGCCACCATATCTCGAAAGGGGTTTAGCGAAAGCTAAACCCCTTTTCTTTTGCCTGTGGGAAAGTAGGCACTATCGCTTCCGAGTTGGACTCAGAAGGCCGGCAAGGCCGCCGACTGCCGTCGCACCAATGGCTACCACACTTTCGGGAACTTCCACGGCCTTAGCTGACAGCACGAGCGAACCGACGACAGCTACCAGCACAATCAGCAGCAACCCGTATATTGCGTAGCGATAGGTCCAGCGATCACTCGCAGGGGTGCTTTTTCGAACCTCATCAATCAGTACACGCTTTTCTTCAGCGCTGAGTGACGAATCCAGCAGCACAACCTTTATCAGGTTATACAACTCCGCCTCCGTGACTCCATCACGGTCTGCATTAAGGGGCAGGGAATCATTTAGTTGAATTTTCCGCGGCTCAGACGCATCAGGCAGCAGAGTGCTGGTATTCATAGTGCCGTCCTTGGATTTGAGTGGTTCTGACAAAGTAGCCATTGGTTTGCCAGCACGCAAAGCAGCGACCTGAGTATTTGAAGCAGGCCGTCAAGAGTTCCGCCATCACCGTTCAATGCAAGCGCGTGACGGCAGCGATCAGCTCAACCGAATCATTCCTCGCATCGTTTACCCGCAACGACACCTGATTCCCCGCGAAGTCCTCACGCGAATAGAGAACCAACTCGCCCAGCGCTTCACTGCGCGTGGTAGCAGACAGCCACTCCTCGAAGTTCTCCGGCGCCAGCACCACGGGCATGCGGTGGTGGATGTCCTCAATGCTCGGAGCGGCGGATTTGGTCAGCAGCGCGCAGGACAGGACGGGCTCGCCGTTGGGATTTGTCCACCGGGACCAGAGGCCGGCGATGGCGATGATGGGGTCGGTGGGACTGTGGATGAAATACGGCTGGTGCACCTGGCGGCCGGCAGGGTTGCGTACGGTTTCCTTCTCGTTCCATTCGTACCAGCCCAGCGCAGGCATGAGGCAGCGGGTGCTGCGCAGGGCTTGGCGCCAGAGGGGTTTGCCGGCAGCGTCTTCGCTGCGGGCGTTGAAGGAGAAGCGTGGCGGGGTGGACTGCTTCCACCAGGTGGGAATCAGGCCCCAGCGGGCGGGCAACAGTTCGAGCTGGCCGTTTTCGTCGTGGCGCAGGATGGGCACGGTCATGGTCGGGGCGACGTTGTAGCAGGCCGGCAGCCAGCGCGGTGGCGTGCGCGCGCCGATGTGCCAGTAGCGTTCGATGGCTGCCTCTTCGGGGCTGACGTAGCGTCCGCACATGCCGGCTACCTTGGGGAAAAGGTTACGTTCACCTTGGGTGTCGAATCGCGGGCTGTCCAGACAGGGCGACGGGCGTCCGTTTAGCCCAGGCGCTCCAGCACACCCTTTCCGATCACCCGCGTCGTCTCGCCCCCGAAGTCCACCCTGCCCTCCTCCCGCAGGAATGCATCCACCGCCCCATCGATCCGCTCCGCCAGCTCAGGCAACAGCCAGTAATGCCGCAGCAGCATGCCGGCGCTGAGTATCGCGGCCAGCGGGTTGGCGCGGCCGGTGCCGGCGATGTCGGGGGCGCTGCCGTGGACGGGTTCGGCCAGGGCGATGCCCTGGCCGAGGTTGAGCGACGGGGCCATGCCGAGGCCGCCGCCCCAGTGGCTGGCAAGGTCGGAGAGGATGTCGCCGAAGAGGTTGGTGGTAACGATCAGGTCGAAGGCCTCCGGGCACTCGACCAGTTGCAGGGCGGCGACGTCGACCAGGCGTTCGTCGAGCACGTCGCTCCAGCCGTCTTCGGCGAGCAGGTCGCGGCAGGTGTCGCGGAACAGGCCGCAGGTAAGCGGCAGGACGTTGGCCTTGTGCACGAGGGTAATGCGCCGGGCGTGGCGCAGGCGGGCGAGTTCGGCGGCGCCCGTGGCAAGGCGTTCGCAGACGGCGTGGCTGATGACCCGCTCAGCGATGGCGACGCCTTCGGCTTCCCAATGCTCGCGGCCGCTGTAGAGGCCTTCGCTGTTTTCCCGCAGGACCAGCAGGTCGATGCCAGCGCGTGGTGAGACGACCGGGCGAGAACGCACGGGGCGCAGGTTGAGGTTCAGCGCCAGCGTCTGGCGCAAACTGAGGATGGCGCTGCGGTAGCCCTCGACCTTGTGACTGGGCGAGGAAACCGCGCCGAACAGCCCGGCGCCGCAGGCTCGAAGGCGTTCATAGGTAATTTCGGGAACCGAGGTGCCGTGGCGTTGGAAGCAGTCCCAGCCGGCTTCGGCTTCTTCTACCTGCAGATCGGGCAGCAGGCGCTGCAGCACCTCCACGGCGACGGGCACGACCTCGCGGCCGATGCCGTCACCGGGGATGACGCACAGGCGTTGGCTCAAGACTGGCCGAGCGGGCGCAGGCGGTACTGCGGCGGCAACTGGTCGAGGCCGCTGACAGTGACGTTGAGGTCCTTCCAGATGCCGTCCTTGATGCCGTAGATGCAACCGTGCACGGAGATCTTCTGGCCACGATGCCAGGCGTTCTGGACGATGCTGGTGTGGCTGACGTTGGCGACCTGCTGGATGACGTTGAGCTCGCAGAGGCGGTCGACGCGCTCTTCTTCCTTCTCGAACTGCGCCAGGTGGTCGCGGTATTCGTAGGCGAGGTCGCGGATGGTGCGCAGCCAGCCGTCGATCAGGCCGAGCTGGCTGTGGTGCAGCGCAGCGCGCACGCCACCGCAGCCATAGTGGCCGGTGACCAGGATGTGCTTGACCTTGAGTACGTCGACGGCGAACTGGATGACCGACAGGCAGTTGAGGTCGGTGTGCAGCACGACGTTGGCGACGTTGCGGTGGACGAACAGGTCGCCGGGCAGCAGGCCGACGATCTGGTTGGACGGTACGCGTGCATCGGAGCAGCCGATCCACAGGTATTCGGGGGTCTGCTGGCGAGCCAGTTTGGCGAAGAAGTCGGGGTCTTCCTGCTTGATGGCTTCGGCCCAGCGGGCGTTGTTGTCGAACAGTTCCTGCAGATCGCTCATGTCCGGCTCCTCATCATTTGGCTGGCGGCACCTTACGCAGCACAGGCGTGGCTGACAAGCCGCATCAGCGCACAGCGTTCATCCGCCACCAGCGCGACGGGCGAGGCGCCTGCTGCAGCGCCAGCTGGTGCCAGGCATCGTGCCAGGCCTGGCCTTCGGCGGCGAGGCGCGGCCAATCCAGCGTGCGCCGATCCAGGGCGCCGAGCAACTCGGTTTCCAGCCAGCCGTGACCGGCGCGCAGGGCGTCGGCGAAGCCGGGGTCGGCCAGGGCACGCTGGTGCACGGTTTCGAAGCGCCACCAGAGCGAATCCTCAACGGCGTCGGTCTCGCGGCTGAGCAGACCTTCCCCGGCGCGCTCGTCGAAGCCCAGCGGCTGGAACATCGACAGGCAGGGTGCGGAGGTCGCGGTCGCGGCCAGGCGCGGAGAGTCGCCGTCGAGCCGGGCGATGAGGCTGGCGGTGGTCTGCGAGGGGCGCCAGAAGCTGCCGGCGTGCAGGCAGATCTGCCGGTTGTCGTGCAGATTGAAGCGGTGCCCACGATGGCCGTGGCTGCGCAGGGCAACCACCAGCGCCAGCCAGTCGACCTGAGCCGGGCAGTGAGCGAGGAAGTCTTCGTTGAGTTGGCGGCGCTGGTGGGCGCCAGCCACCCAGGGCAGTACGCGGCCATCGAAGGCACGGGCAAAGTGGAAGTCGCCGCGGCCGTTCCAGCAGCCGAAGCGGCGCGCCTGGATTTCCAGGTTGGGGCTGGCGAGGTCGTACTCGTGGCCGAGGCTCAGGGCGTTGGAGATGGCCCAGCGCTCGACCTTCTTCGCCGCCCACAGTCGCCCGGCGGTTTCCAGAACCCAGGCTTCGTCACGGTCGGCGATCAGGTAGCTGTTGTCGTAGCGCATACGCTTGTTGCGATAGCCGGCCGGGCCGCCCTGGCCGTGGCGCTCCAGCAGTTCGGTGATGACTGACAAAGCCTCGCGAGCGCTGCCGCCGCGCTCCAGGCCCAGACGCAGCAGGTCCATGCCGAGCAGGGCCTCACCGTCGCGCTGGGTCAATCGGGTGAACACGGCTTCGTTGCCGATGGCCACGCCCTTGTCATTGACGCCCATTTCGGCGCCCCACAGCCACGCAGGCTGGCTGAGGATGACACCGTGGCGGTTGGCGGCCTGGGGGATCTGCAGGTAGCTGGTGCGCACCGTGCCCGCGCTGTCGCCGCTGACGGCGGGCAGGCGGATCAGGCGTTGCGCTTCGGCGGGTTCACGGTCGCTGTTCTTGGCGAACCAGGTGGCCCCGCCGCTACGCAATACCAAGGTGTCGCACATAATCTTCCTCCCCGTGATCTTCCCGCGCGCCGAGCACTTCCCGCGCGGCGCGCTCCCCGGCCTCCACGGCCCCGTCGAAATAGCCCATCCAGCGCGTCGCCGTTTCTGTGCCGGCGAAGTGCAAACGCCCATAGGGTTCGCGTAGGCGCGCCGCGCCGCTGCTCCATAGTCCCGGCGGGAACAGGGCGGCATAGCAGCCGCGGGCGAAGGGCTCCTCGGCCCAGGATTTGTCCACGTAATCCACCGGCTGCAGTGCCTGCTCGCCGAAGTAGCGGGCGAAGCAGTCCAGCACCTGGCCACGGCGGTCACCGGCGGGCCGGGCGTTCCATTGCCGCGCCTCGTCGCCTTCGATGAAGCCCAGCAGCACGCCGCGTCCGGAATCGGGGACGCTGTTGTCGAAAGTCAGGCGCACCGGGCCGGTTTCGCTGGTGGCCTGGCCGGAGAGGCCCTTGTCGCGCCAGAAGGGTTTGTCGTAGAGCGCCATGCACTTGATCACCGCGCCTTGCGGCAGCCGTTGCAGGAGCTGGTCGCGCCAGCTGGGCAACAGCGGTTCCTGGGTGATGCGCAGCAGTTGCGTTGGCGGGATGGCGAAGATGACATGGCTGGCCTGGTGCGTGCCGCGGTCGGTCACCAACTCGACGCGGCTGCCGTCCTGGCGCACGGCGCGCACGGGTTCGCCGGTATGGACGTCGCCGATGCGCTCGGCCAGGGTCTCACTGATCCGCTGGGAGCCGCCCAGGATGCGGTCCTGCTGGGCGCCGCCTTCGACGCCGAGCACGGTGTCGAGGTTGGTGCCGCCGTGGATATAAAAGAGGACATGGAGAAACGAGAGGTCATGGGGACTCGCTGCAAACACGGCGCCGCACATCAGCTCGAAGACCTTGCGCCCGGTGGAAGTCCGCACGTTTCGCCGCAGCCACTCGGCGAAGGTGAGGCTGTCCCACTGGGGCGCCTTGGGATGCAGGCTGGGGTCGCCCAGCGGAATATCCCGCGCCATGCGGTCCAGGCGGACATGGGCCTGAAGGACATCGAGCAGAACGTGGGGAGGAAACTTCGGGATGGTGCCGCGATACGGCCTGAGTCGGCCGCCGAAAAGCGTGAGGTTGTCGCCCTGGTTCCATTGCGGAAAGGTCGACAGGCCGAGTTCGGCCAGCAGGGAAAGGATACGCTCCTGGGTCGGGCCGACCCACTGCCCGCCCACTTCGACCACTTCGCCGCTGGCGAAGCGATGGTTGAGGGTGCGCCCACCGACGCGCTTGTTGGCCTCGATCACTTTCACCCGCCGCCCGACTTGCGCCAGACGCCAGGCCGCAGTCAGCCCCGAAATACCGGCGCCCACCACGATCACATCACTGCGATTCATGTTTGCGACCTTATGTTCTTGTTGTTATTGGTCTTAAGGTTAAGCCAGGAATCGCCCTCGGAAAAACCCGATCGGCAGGAAATTTCTCAATAATTGTGGATGGATCGCGGCGGGGAATTCGTTCAAACGGTCGATGCTGCGGCGCGGACCTGTAGGAGCGCGCCGATCTGGAATCGTAGAGAGATCAATCGACCAGCGTGCAGGCCATCACCAGCGCGTCTTCACGACCGCCGACTGCCGGGTAGTAATCGCGGCGGCGGCCGATTTCGTTGAAACCGTAGCGCTCGTAGAGGCGGTAGGCCGGGCCGTTGGAGGCGCGGACTTCGAGGAAGCATTCCACCCCGCCCTTCTCGTGGGCACGCTTCATCAGGTGCTCCAGCAGCGCCAGCCCAAGGCCACGCCCCTGGCTTTCCGGCTTCACCGTGATGTTGAGCAGGTGCGCCTCATCGAGGATCAGCTGGATCACGCCGTGGCCGACCTGCTGGCTGCCTTCGAACATCACCCAGCATTCGTAGCTCTTCAGGCCGTCGGCGAAGGTACCGCGCGTCCAGGGGTGGCTGAAGGCGGCGTATTCGATCTTGAGTACGGCATCGAGGTCCGCCTCGGTCATCGGGCGGAAGGAAACAGCGTCGCTCATGCAGGGGTCTGACTCATCCAGCGTTGCCGCACCCGGCGCATGGCGCGCCAGAGGTCGGCTTTCAAAGTGGGTTCTTCGGCCAGGCGCTCGAGGCCCGGCAGCGCCCAGGCGACGCCCAGGCCTTCGACCTGCAGCTCGCGCAGCAGGGATTCTTCATCGCCTTCGCCAGCGAAGCGCACGGCGGGCATACCGACCAGCCACAGGCAGGAGCACGGGGCACCCTCCTCCAGCCGTGCGGCGACGAAACCCTGGACGAATTCGCGGGCGGCTTGCGGGCCCTGGTCCATGTTGCCGCGGGAGAACAGCGGCCAGCGGACGGGCTCGCCCATCAGTTGCGGGCTGTCCGGCAGGCCGGCGGCGCGCAGCAGGTCCTTCAGCAGCAGGTAGGCCGGGTCACGGCTGGCCAGCGGCTCGCCGGTGGGCAGTTCGACCAGCAGGATGCATTCGCCGGCGCGCAGCAATTGCAGGGCGAAACGCGGCGGCGGGGCGACGGGCGCGCGGACGGCCGGCTCGGCTTCCGCTTCGGTCGATTCCTCAACTTTGACCGGCGCGGCCGGCTTGGCCTGGGCACCGACCTTGGGCAGCAGGCGCGCGGCGATCGAGCCGGGCTCGCCGGCCGTGACCGGCGCGGGCGCGGGTGCAGCAACCGGAGCGGCGGCCTCGCGTGCAGCCGCGGCGGGCGCAGCAGCCATGGGCTCGGCGACGATGGGCGCGGGGGGTTCCAGCAGCTCCGGGCGCGACGGGGCGGCGAACGGCAGCACCACGCGCGGCAGCCAGCTGGCGACCTGCATGGCGCCAAGGTAGGCGCGGCGACGGGCTTCTTCGATCAAGGGGCGTTTACCTGTGGGTGGTGCCTGCAGGGGCAGGCCGACACGACGAGGCGGGATTGTCGCGTGAAACGCGCCGGGGGGAAAGGCCGGTGGGCGGAGAGCCTGTGCGTTTCGCTTACGGGGTGCCGAAGACGTAGACGTTGCCGGTGAGCTTGACCGCGCCAGTGGCCTGGTAGGTCAGCAGGTTGGTCTGCTGCAGGCCGCTGCCGGATACCTTGCCCTGGTTGGAGCCGCCCAGGGTGAATTGCAGGTTGCTGGCGCTGGCGTTGGTCAGGCCAACTTTCATGGCCTGGCGGTTGAACAGCGCGCCGTCACCATTGAAGCCGTTGTTGATGGTCACCATGTCGATGGACATGCCGTCGAAGCTGAAGGTGCCCTTGATGTTGTCCAGCACGATGTAGCCGGTGCTGTTGAGCGGCTGGATCGCCAGTCGCGCACCGCAGCCGCCGGTGCAGCGGGTATCGGCGGTGTTGGCGGCAAGGTTGAAATTGACGCTCAGGCTGACACCGTCCTGGCCACTGACGTCGGCCATTTCGCTGTCATCCAGGCCGCGCATCTCGCCGTGGGCGGTGGCGGCAGCGAGCAGCAACAGGGGGGCCAGGAGTCGGCTCGAAAGGCGTGCGGTTTTCACGGCGAGTCTCCTCATGCGCTAGCGCGGCAGGTTCACGGTACGGACGTTCAGGTAGTCGATGCGGAGGCCGCGAATGGCCTGGGAACCGACGTCGGTGCCGCTGATGTTCAGGTTGCCGATGCTGATATTGCTCTTCTGCACGTTCTGGTAGAAGGCCTCGTGGTTGGCCCAGGTGACGCCCGGCGCGCTGAGCATCAGGTCGCCGTTGCTGGCCACCGAGAGCGTCGCCGGCTGGTAGTTGGCGTCGCCCAGGTTGAGGTCGAAGTAGACGTTCTTGGCCACCACCTTGTTGGTGTCGGCACAATTCTCGCAGCCGGCAATGATCAGCTTGTCGGCGTACATCTGCAGGCTCATGGAGGCCTTCAGGCCAGCGGCGTCGCCCCACAGGTTGAGGTAGGAGCCGTTGAGGGTGAAGTTTTCCAGGGCGATGGAGAAGAAGTCGGTACGGGTGGTGGTGGCGCCCGCGCTGCCGTTGCTGTTGTAGGCGGTGCTGGGCAGGGTGAACTTGGTGGCGATACCGATATCCAGCCCCTGGATACGGGTGCCGGAGGAGTTCTGCATGGCGTTGGCCACCAGTTGCACCGTGGAGACGTTCTTCTCGGTACGGCTGATGGTGCCGCTGACGCAGGTGGTGGCGCTGCCACCTTGCGCGCCGCAGAGCTGGACGAACTTGTCGTAGTCGCTGGCGCGCTGGCTCAGGGTGACGCCGTTGCGGCTGACCGACCAGGAGGCGCTGAGGTCCTGCTGCGCCTTGGTGAGGTCGGAGGTGCTGCTGGCGTACTTGTCCACCGAGTCGTTGTAAGCCTTCACCCCCGAGTTGCTGCTGCAACCGACGATGCCGCCGCAACTGTACTTCTCGCCGAAGTCCGGCTTGTTGGTACAGGCGATGCCCAGGACGGTATCGCAGACCCTGGCCGGAGCTACGTTGAAGGTGCTCTGCATGGTGCTGTAGTTGTTCTTCTGCACCACCTGCGCGGCATCCACCGTCGCCTTGCGCTGGTTGACCACCACCATGTCGGCGTCGATGCCGCTCTTGAGCGTCACCATGTTGTTCGAATAGGTGGTCAGCAGCGTGTTGCGCTGGGTCTTCAGGGCGTCCAGCTCGGCGTTGATCTTGTTGGTCGCCTGGGCCGGGTTGGTGCAACCGGCGTCGCCATACAGGCAGCCCTGGTAATAGGACCAGAGGCCGAACTTGTGGGTGTCGTTGATCGGGTCGGTCCAGGTCGGCGTCATCAGTTGCAGCGCTTCCTGGTTGGCCGGGATGTTCAGCCCCGCCTTGTACTTCACCGGGCCGAGGGTGAAGGGGTGCATGGGCGTGCCGACGTAGGCCTTGGTGTCGAGGGTGCCGCGCTGGCTGCCGGCGCCTTTTATATAGGCGCCGGTGATATCCACCTGCACATCCTGGTTGGCGCTGTTCTTCACCCCGGTGATCTTCGAGGTGGCCGTAGCCTGGTCGTAGCTGAAGCCATCGATGAAGAAGCCCAGGCCGGCGCCGCTGACCTCTTCCAGTTGATCATCATCCAGGGCCTTCATGCCCAGCGCCGGCAGGCTGACCAGGCAACCGGCGAGACAGGCAGCTACCGCTGCGCGCCAGCTCATGTCAGCAGCCCGCCGCCTGCGAACCCATGCAGGTGGACTGCCGGGGCAGGCCGCGCAGGGCGTCGTAGAGGTTGATCAGGATCGGGTATACGGCGTCCGCACCGCTGCCCACCTTCGGGAAGTTGGCGAAGGCACCGGACTGGGTGTTGACGAAGTTGCCGGCGTTGGCGAGGTCCTGCCAGGGCACGTTCTGGTTCTGCAGGGAGAAGAAGATGCCCTGGGCGCCGGTGTTGATGTCGGTGGAGCCCGGCTTGCCGATGTAGATGGTCTTGTAGTTGGTCAGATCGAAGCAGGTCGTCAGGCCCAGCGCCTGGCAGTTGCTGGTGGTGGACAGGGTCGGGATCAGCGAGGCGATCAGGCCGCCGGCGTCGGAATGCAGCGAGTCACCCTTGGCGATACCGATCTGCTCGGCGCGGTTGATCGGCTGGCCGTTGATCGTGGCCTCGCCAGTGCCGCCCTTGAGCAGCACCACGTCAGCGTACACCGGGGTATCGCCGGCCACGGCCAGCGCCAGGCAGTTGATGATGTTCGGGCAACCGTTGCGGGTGTAGTAGTCGTAGGCGATGGAGGCCGGGCCGTAGATCTGCCCCTGCAGGTTGCCGGTGATCGACAGGATGTCGCCGGAGAGATCGCCCTGCGCCTTGCCGAAGCCGACCCGCGCGCCTACCAATTGGCGTACGCCGTTGTTGGTCTGGAAGGCGAACTCGACGTAGGGATCGCGGATCTGGAACGGCACCACCTTGGCATCCGGGGAGTTGGCGTTGTCCACCCGGCCCAGGGCGAAGTTGTTGATCAGGATGTCCGCCGGCTGGCCGGAGACGGTGGTCGAGCCGGTGCGGCTGTAGTTGCCCAGGCTCAACTGGTCGATGTTGGTCAGCAGGCTGACGTCGGCGCCGAAGTTGAGCCGGGTGTACTGGTAGTTCTGGTAGGTGGAAGCGTCGACGGTGAGCATCGCGCCCTGGCCGGAGATGGCGGACAGCTCTTCATCGTCCATCGACTGCATGCGCGCCTGGGCGGAAAAGGCCAGCAGGCCGCCGCAGAGCAAGGCTAGGGCACGCATGAGCGGACCGGAGGACTGACGCATGGCACTCTCCTTTCCTGGCTCCCTGTTCGCGGGCGCCTGTTGTTATTCGTCGGGCGTATCGGGTCAGCGAACAGGTCGAGACTCGGCACCGTGATGCCACTATAGGAATTCACCCGCCACGGCGGGCCGACCCATAGTCGAGTAAATCGCTCCGAACGATAGACGAGGAAAGGAAAGTCCGGGCCGGGTTGTTACCCATCGTCACACCGGGGTGACAGCTTCGGGCAATCGGCGGCTCACTGGTGGCGGAACAGGCCGATCAGGTGCTCGGCGATCGCGCCCTTGATGGCGTCGAGGTTCAGCCGCGAATGGGCCTGCAGCTTGGCCGTATTCAAGCGGTGCAGGTGCAGCGAGGGCATGCGCGCCTCGTACTCGCGCAGGTCGCCCTTCACCAGTACCGGCAGGAAGATTTCCCCACGCATGCGGTAACGGTTGATCAGCAGCTTCAGGCCGTCCTGGAAGGGCAGCTCGCGCGAGGCCACCAGCCGGTGCTCGCCGGGAATCTTCAGGTACAGGCCGCTGTAGCCCATGGTCTCGCCGGGCAGGATGTGGATGCCGGTGGGCTCCACCGCATCACCGGGGATGTCGTGGAAGGTGTCGAACCAGGCCTGTTCGTCCGGGAGAATGGTGATGCCGCCTTCCTGGCTCTCCGGGATCACGAAGCTGTAATTGCTGTAGAGCTTCTCGACGTACGACGAGTAGATGCACAAGCGATTCTCGAAGCGCTGCAGGAAGGCGATGGCTTCGTTGCGATCGGTGATCGCATCCAGGTCCCAGTCGAGATCGTTCTGGCGTTCCAGTTCGGCCCAACGGGCTTTGGCGAGTGCGGCGTCGTAAGTCATCTGCGTAAATCAGACTCTGATATCTAGGTCTCTGGTAAGGACTTTGGCAAAAAACTTGCCAGAAAATTCAGCCATTTAGGCCCCATTTTCCGTGAGATACGTCACACGGGCGCTGATGGTGCAGTCGCAAACTGACGCGTTTCGTCACCCTGTCCGCCAGGGGTAAGCCTTTGCAGTACAATCGCTCCCTTTGTTCATTCCGGGCCCAACCAAGCCGATGATCGACCCACGACGCGTACTACGCGCCCTCGCCGAACACTGGGTGCTGCTCGAACCGCTGTGCGAGCGCTTCGACGCCGGCACCCTGAGCCTGGTGGAGCTGCGCATCCAGCTCACCAGCCAGTTGCCCGACAGCACCCCGGTGGACATCACCGCCCTGCTCGACCAGTGGGTCCGCCTGGACATCCTCGTCCCGGTGGCCAAGAGCCCCAACCGCTTCGAGCTGAACGCACAGATCCACGACTTCCTCGCCTACCTGCGCCAGGAACACCGTCTGGGTCTGTGCCTGGAGATCGAAGCCTACCTGCGCCACCTCGAGCGTCTGGCCGGCTACATCCGCGAAGCTTTCGAAGCACGCGACGGCAACGACCTGGCCCGCCAGCTGCGCCTGCTCGACATGCGCGTGCGCGACGTGCTGAAGAAGCTCGCCAACGATGAACAGGCGCTGGTCGCCGTGGCCGAACGCGCCAAGACCCAGGACCGGCAGATTCCGCTGCGCCAGCGCTACGCGGAAGTCCTGGCGACCTGGGACGAGTACGTCGAGCCGATGATCCAGCTGGTCTCCGCCGACGGCGCCTTCGAACAGGGCGTGCATCGCGTGGAGCAGGTGCTGCTGCGCCTGCTCAGCGAACAGGCGCGCCTCGGTCAGCTGGTTGACGACGACCAGCTGCTGCGCACCCACGCGCGCATCCTGGAAATGCAAACCACCGCCCAGCTCACCCTGCGCCGCGCCCGCGAACTGCTGCTGCCGCTGCGCGAGGAAGCGCGCCGGCACAACGCGATCACCCGTGGCGCCGCGCTGGCCCTGTCGGTCATCCGCCGCAAGGGCATCGACGCAGTGCCGCAGGCTGCCCTGCCGATGTTCACCCGGCCGCAGAGCAACTTCCTCGGTACCGCCTCGCAGGTCGAGAGCTACGTCTTCGCCCTCGCCAGCTTCCAGCCAAAGCCGGCGCACTTCCCCAAGGCCAGCGGCAATCGCAAGAGCGACGGCCCGCAGCGCTCGCCGCGCACTGCCCGGGAAATGCTCGACCGCTGCCAGGCCGCGCTGCCGCTGCCGGACCTCATGCAGTGGCTGCTGGAACAGGAGCCCGAAGGCGCGACCGACGAACTGCTCTACTGGTTCTCGCGTCTGTCGCGCGATGCCCGCTTCCAGCGCGACCGCCTTGATCGCCGCCAATACGACACTCTCCAGCACAGCGTCAGCCTGTGCTCCTTCGCCCTGATCGCCGGCTCGACCGCTGGCAAGGACAGCAAGAGCGAATCGCATGCAGATTAATCTCACCGAAATGACCCAGCTCGCGCCGATCTTCCGCGAGCTGTTCAAGGGCTTCCACGTCAGCCGCCGCGACCCGGAACTGTACAGCCAGCTGTCGAACCAGCAGGACGCCTACCGCGCGCTGTTCCGCAGCCTGGGCTACGAACTGGTCTGCGATACCCGCGGCTTCTACTACTTCGTCCCCGAGCAGGTCGGCGCCCAGGTGAACAAGACCGCCCAGCGCCTGGCGCTGTTCACCTTCATCCTCGTCGAGCACCTGGCCGACCAGGGCCGCGACCCGCTGGCCGTCCTCGACGGCGGCAGCATCGGCCGCGACGAGCTGCCGCCGCTGCTGGAGAAATACCGCGACCTGTTCCTGCAGGCCGAGGTGACCACCCAGGAAGAACTGGAAGAGAAGGTCATGCGCCGCCTCACCCAGCTCGGCTTCGCCGCCGAGGACAACGGCGTGTACCGCTTCCTGCCGCCGATCCACCGCTTCCTCGACGTCTGCCTGTCGGTCCAGCAGGACCGCGACCTGGCCGCCAACCTGCACGCCAGTGAAATGCAGTTCAGCGCTCCGGTGCTGATGGAAGAAGACGACGAGCCGGTGGTGATCCTCGAAAGCTATACCGCCGATGCCGACGAAGAGATTGTTGCCATCAGCGAACCCGTCGAGGCCGCTGCCGTTGAAGCTGCCGCCGACGCCGCCATTGAAGACGAGAGCGAAGAAGACGCCCTCGCCCGCGCCATTGCCGAAGAACAAGCCGACATGGAGGCCCAGGCATGACCCAGGAACGCTACGGCATCCGCCGCTTCGCCCTGCTCAATACCGCCGGCTACAGCCTCGGCATTTTCCCGCTGGAGCAGCCGCTGTCGGTGTACGGCGCGAACAACCTCGGCAAGTCGGCATCGATCAACGCGCTGCAGTTCCCGATCCTCGCGCGCATGTCTGACATGAGCTTCGGCAAGTACAGCCTGGAAGCCTCGCGCAAGTTCTACTTCGCCACTGACACCAGCTACATCCTGGTCGAACTGGACCTGCCCAACGGCCGCCATGTGATCGGCGTCGGCGGTCGCGGTCCGGGCGGCGGCTTCGGCCACCAGTTCTTCGCCTACCAGGGCGAGCTGGACCTGGAGCACTACCAGAAGAACGGCACCTGCCTGCGCCTGCGCGAGCTGTACGCGAACCTCGAGCGCGAGGGCATCAAGTCCTACGAGCTCAAGCCCGACGAGCTGCGCCGCCTGTTGGTTGGCGGCCACACCTCGATCCCGCTGGACTTGACCCTGATCCCGCTGCGTTCCACCAGTGAACAGAGCCTGAAGACCTTCCGCTCGCTGTTCATCAACCTGCTGCACATGCGCGAGATCACCGCGGCCAAGCTCAAGCAGCTGTTCCTCGATGCCTTCGAGCACAGCCTGCGCTCGGGCAGCGTCGACTACATCGCCGCCTGCGAGGAAGCCTTCCGCGACGTGCGCCGCATGGAGGGCGACTACCAGGCCCTGGTCGCCGCCGGCCCACTGGTCGAGGCCCTGGCCAATGGCGTGCAGCAGCGCGAACTGCTGCGCGGCAAGATGCACCGTCTCTCGCCGCTGCTGGATAACCTGCTGGGCACCTGGGAAGACTATTCCGGCGCGCGCAAGGAAGAGCTGGTCATCCAATCCGAGCATTACCGCCGCGAGCAGGACGGGCTACAGAACGAGCAGCGCGGCAGCACCGCCGAACTGATGCGCCTGGAGCGCGAGATCAGCGAAATCCAGCGCTGGATGGGCGAACTGGCCGTACTGAAGAACCGCTTCGCGCTGGTCGACGACGTCAAGGTGCTGGAGCAGCAGCTGCTCGCCGCCAAGGACGCCCACGACGAACTGGCCGGCGCCCTGGCGCACTCCCGGCAGTTCTCCAGCGAAGACCTGGAAGAGCGCATGCGCGACCTGGAGAAGCGCCTCAAAGGCGTCCGCCAGCAGCTCGAGCATGCCGACAACAACAGCTATGCCCGGCTGCGCGAGGAGTTCTCCCAGCAGGACGTCGAGCGCCTGATGCGCCTGTTCAACGGTGCACTGTTCAGCCTGCCGCTGGGCGAGAAAGGCGTGGACCTGGACGAGGCCGGCCAGTGGGTCGGCAGCGTCGAGAAGATCCTCGATGCCTTCAAGGGCGAGCGCTTCGAAGTGCCCGGCCTGACCATCGACCTCTCCACCATCGAGCCGCCGGCCCTGCAGGCCCTGGCCGACCGCGCCGCCCTGCGCGACCAGAAGGAGCGCCTGGAGAAGGAGCTCAAGCAGCTCAAGACCCAGCAGGCCGTGGCCGCCGACCGCAACGCCAGCAAGGCACAGGCGGACAAGCTGTACCAGGACGTGCTCGACGCGCAGAAGGCGCTGGAAGACTTCCGCCGCAGCCAGACCCTGAGCGCTGAAGAGCCGGGCAAGCTGGAGCAGCTCGCCCAGCTGGAAGCCACCCAGGACGAACTCAAGCGCTCCTCCGACGCCTTCACCGAACGCGTCCAGCAGCTCTCCGCCAAGCTGCAGCTGATCGGCCGCCAGCTGGCCGACATGGAAGCCAAGCAACGCACCCTCGACGACGCCCTGCGCCGCCGCCAGCTGCTGCCGGCCAACCTGCCCTTCGGCATCCCGTTCATGGACCCGGTCGACGACTCCATGGACAACCTGCTGCCGCTGCTCAACGACTACCAGGACACCTGGCAGTCACTGCAGCGCGTGGACGGCCAGATCGAGGCGCTGTATGCCCAGGTGCGCCTGAAGGGCGTGGCCAAGTTCGACAGCGAGGATGATCCGGAGCGTCGCCTGCAACTGCTGATCAACGCCTATGCGCACCGTACCGACGAAGCCATGACCCTGGCCAAGGCGCGCCGCGCGGCGGTCACCGACATCGCCCGTACCCTGCGCAACATCCGCAGCGACTACGACAACCTGGAACACCAGCTGGCGCTGTTCAACCGCGAGATCAACAAGCGCCAGGTGTCGAACCTGCAGAGCTTCCGCATCGTGCTGGCGCCGAACAAGGACGCGCTCAAGCACATCGACCAGATCATCCACAGCGCCGGCCAGTACGAAGAAGGCGAGAACCTCTCGGTCTTCGACCTGACCCAGAGCGCCGAGCAGGATGCCAAGAACGAGGAAGCCAAGGACTACCTGTCGCGCCTGGTGGCGGCGAACAACAACCAGCTCGGCCTGAAGGACCTGTTCGAGCTGGCGTTCGAGATCACCAAGATGGGCGGCCAGCCGATCATGCACACCGACATCGACGGCGCGGCATCCAACGGCACCACCATGACCATCAAGGCGCTGACCAACATGTACCTGTTGCTGCACCTGATGGACCGCGAGCAGGCCGGCCGCATCCGCCTGCCCTACTACCTCGACGAGGCGGCGGACATCGACGAACGCAATCAGTCGGCGCTGCTGGAAACCAGCCTGCAGCTGGGCTTCGTGCCCATCCTGGCGAGCGTGAAGCCGCAGGTCTCGGCCCAGGTGGCCATCGACCTGGAAGGCGGCAGCGGCCCCAACGGCATCTACATCGACGAGGCGGACTGGAAGTACATCCGCCGCCGAGATACCGAGAAGGCAGCGCATAACGACGTGGAGGCCAGCGCCGAACCGGCGTGATGCTTCTTCAGCGTTGAAAAAAGCCCCGCATTGCGGGGCTTTTTCTTTGCGCTTTTCGTAGGAGCGAGTTGAGCAATGAAAAAGGCCGCAATCGCAGCCCTTTTCCTGTTCGGCTGAACCTCAGTTCGCTTTGCCCAGCGGGATCTTCGGCGCCCAGTCCAGCCATTCGTCATTGGCCTCGTCGAACAACGCGAAGGTCTGCCCCGGCTTGGCCACCGAGCCCATCTCGGCGTTGTTCGGGGTAGCGAAGGCCACGCCGCCAGCGAGGATGGTCTCCATCGACTCGGTGCGCACTTTCACGCCCTTGAACAGTCCGGCATCCACGCCGACACCGCTGGTGTTCCAGAAGCGGCTGCCGGTCCGCACCAGCGCCGCATAGCGCGGTTCGATGAGGATGTGGATCAGCACGCGGTCAGCCGTCTCGCCCAGCTCGAAGGATGTCACCTTGCCGACCTGTACCTCGCGGTAGGTCACCGGGACGCCGGTCTTGAGCGAGCCTCGACGGGCCGCACTCAGGGTCAGGCGCAGGCCGTCGGCATCGAGCAGGCGGTTCGGCTCGCCCCCCAACAGGCTGAAGCTGGTCTGCGCCTGGCTGGGCTTGGACGCGGGGAGAACTTCGATGTACTGACCGCTGACGATGGTGCCCAGGTTGCTGACACCGGACAGACCGACCTGCGGTCCCACTACCCAGAATCGGGTGCCCTGGCGAGCGATACGATCCGCCCCGCGGGTCAGACGCGCTTTCAACTGTACGCTCTGCAGGTCCTTGCTCAGCTCCACCTGCTCCACGCGGCCTACTTCCAGGCCCTTGTAACGCAGGACGGTACCTTCCTTCAGACCGTCGGCGGTATCGGCACGCAGCTCGATCATCTGGCCCTTCAGGTGAGCATCGTCTTCGCTGTCGAACAGGGCGAAGCGACGCACCTTGGTGATCGGCGCCGCCTTGGGATCGGGCGTATCAAAGGCAATACCGCCGGCGAGCAGGGTCTGCAGCGACTCGCTCTTGAGCTTGATGCCATCCAGGCCGCCACTGATGGTGACGCCGCTGATATTCCAGAAGCGCGACGAAGTATTCACCAGCTTGGCGTACTCCGGCTCGATGTGGACACCGATGACCAGACGCGACGGGTCACGGCGGGAGAGCTGGTAGCTCTGCACGCTGCCGACCTTCATCTGGCGATAGAGAATGGGTGTACCGACTTCCAGCGAACCCAGCTGATCCGTGGTCAGCACCAGGTGCAGACCCGGTGAGTCGAGATTCAGCGGTGGCGCCTTGGGCCGGATGACGAAATCACGGGTCGGTTCCCCGTCGCTGGCAAAGCGCACATTGAGGTAGTTGCCCTTCACCAGGGCCTCGAGGCCGGTGATGCCGGCCAGCGAGATGCTCGGCTTGACCATCCAGAACTCGGTCTTGCTGTTGAGGAACTCTTCGGTGCGCGGATCCATGGACAGGGTGGCGGTGGCGCCGTTGAAGTCCTTGTCCATGTCGATGCTCTTGACCGTACCGACTTCAACACCGTTGTACATCACCGGTGTACTGCCCGGAGTCAGGCCGCTGACATCGCTGACCTTCACCTTGACGCTGAGCCCCGCTTGCGCAGCATCGTAATCCTCGTACAGACGGAAGGGCTTGGTCGGGTCGGTGGGCGGGCTGTCGGCATAGTTCTCCGGCGTGGCGAAGGCGATACCGCCGGCAGCGATGCTTGCCAGAGACTCAGTACGCAGCTTCAAGCCGCTCAGGCTGCCAGAAAGGGTGATGCCGCTGGCATTCCAGAAACGCGTGTGTTTACGCACCAGGTTGGCGTAGGCCGGCTCGATGTGGACCTTCACCTCGATGGTCTTCTGGTCTTCCGCCAGCCGGTAGCTCTTCACCTGGCCGACCTGGATCTGCCGGTAATAGATCGGACTGCCCTGCTCCAGCGAGCCCAGGCGATCAGCCTTCAACGTGAGATGCAGGCCTGGCAGGCTGTCGGAGAGCGGCGGCGGCTCCTTCAGGGCGACGAACTCCTTCTGCTGCTCGCCTTTCACCGGGTCGATCGCGATGTAGTTGCCCGAGACCAGTGTCTCCAGACCGGTGACGCCGGCGATGGAAACCCGCGGCTTGACCAGCCAGAAGCGCGTGCTCTTGCTCAGGTACTCGGCGGCCTCCTTACGCATCTCCACCATGGCGATCACGCCCAGCGTCGGTTTGTTAACGTGCAGGTCGACGACCTTGCCGACGCCGATCCCCTTGAAGATCACCTCGGTCTTGTTGGCCTGGATACCCTCGCCGCTTTCGAACTGGATCTGGATCATGATCCCCGCCTGGTCGTAGGCACGCCATGCCAGCCAGGCCCCGATCGCAAGGGCAATCAGCGGAAGGATCCAGATAGCCGACCAATTGGTGGTCTTGCGCATCTTGGGTGTTGGGAGGTCACTCATCGTTTTCTTCCGCGTCCGTGTTATCCCAGATCAGCCGGGGATCGAAAGTCACTGCAGCCAGCATGGTGAGCACCACCACGCTGGCAAATGCGGCTGCACCGAGGTTCGCCTCGATGCTGGCCAGGTTACCGAAGTTCACCAGCGTCACCAGGATCGCGATGACGAAGATGTCGAGCATCGACCAGCGACCGATCCATTCAATGAAGCGGTACATCACATTCCGTTGCAGAGCGGAAAGCGGCTGTCGCCGCTGCACCGAATACAGTAGCAGCGCAATGCCAACGAGCTTGAAGGTGGGCACCAGGATACTGGCGACGAAGACCACCGCAGCGATGGGTATCATGTCCGCATTGATAAGCTCGACCACGCCTTCCATGATCGTCGCTGGCATCCCATTACCGAGGAAGTTCACTGTCATGATCGGCAGCAGGTTCGCGGGGATGTAGAGGATCGCCGCCGTAATCAGCAGCGCCCAGGTCCGGATGATGCTGTTGGGCGTACGCTCATGCACCACGGCACCACAGCGGCTGCAGTGAGTCTCGTCATCTTTCTCGCGGCGGTTCAGCTGGTGGCATTCGCCGCACACCACGATCCCCGCATCAATGGCTCGCATCGTCGAACTCCCCGCACAGCTCGCCCCAGACCTGGTGGTGAGACATCGTGACTTCGAGCCAGACCTGGGTGAGCAGCAAGCCCACGAAGCAGGCCAGGCCAACGCTGACGTGCAGCTCCGCCATCCCTATCAGCTTGACGATCGAGACGAGGATGCCCATCAGGTATACCTCGAGCATCCCCCACTCCCGCAGATGCTGGTAGCCGCGCAGCAGCAACATGCCGTGCTCGCGCAGCGCCTTGTAGCGAATGGACACCAGCACGAACAACTGGCAGAGCAGCTTCAGCAGTGGAATTACCATGCTGCACAGGAACACCAGGAAGGCGACGCCGGCCATATTCGAGTGATACAGGCCTACGACGCCGCTCCACACGGTATCCATGCTGGTCTGGCCCAGGATGGTGATATGCATGATCGGCAGAAAGTTCGCCGGGATGTACAGAAACAGCGCCGTCAGTACCAACGCCAGGGCGCGGCGAACCATATGGGGACGGTGGATTTCCAGTTCGTATCCGCAACGCGGACAGACTGATCGATGCCCTAGGGGAACGGGCTCGCGACGCATCAGCAGGTCGCACTCGTGGCAAGCCATCAGCTCATCCAGAGGCAGGTCCTGCAAGGCATGTCCTTCGATGTCGGGCATGTAGGAACTCAGGGAAAATTTGAAAGCTATTGTAGACGACGCAACTGCGTCTCCGGTGCCCGTAGCATGCCTCAAAATTTCTGGAGAAACCTGCCAGGGATGCAGCTCTCCGCGATGCCCAGCATGCGCGGAACTTGCGCGCAGCCTTCGTCGCCCTTGCCATTTTTTCCCGCGCAAAAGCAAAACCCCCGGCCAGCGATGCTGACCAGGGGTCTTGGGATAGGAGCTTGACGATGACCTACTCTCACATGGAGAAACTCCACACTACCATCGGCGATGCGTCGTTTCACTACTGAGTTCGGGATGGGATCAGGTGGTTCCAACGCTCTATGGTCGTCAAGCAATTCTTTATGGACGCTCGTGGCAAGTGCACACGCTCATCCAGATCCGGGTATGTGACAGGTATTTGCGGTTCACACGAACTTTCGGTTCGTTACGTCTTCACCGTACAACACGCAAATTGTTTGGGTGTTATATGGTCAAGCCTCACGGGCAATTAGTATCGGTTAGCTCAACGCCTCACAGCGCTTACACACCCGACCTATCAACGTCGTAGTCTTCGACGGCCCTTCAGGGGAATCAAGTTCCCAGTGAGATCTCATCTTGAGGCTAGTTTCCCGCTTAGATGCTTTCAGCGGTTATCTATTCCGAACATAGCTACCCGGCAATGCCACTGGCGTGACAACCGGAACACCAGAGGTTCGTCCACTCCGGTCCTCTCGTACTAGGAGCAGCCCCTCTCAAATCTCAAACGTCCACGGCAGATAGGGACCGAACTGTCTCACGACGTTCTAAACCCAGCTCGCGTACCACTTTAAATGGCGAACAGCCATACCCTTGGGACCGGCTTCAGCCCCAGGATGTGATGAGCCGACATCGAGGTGCCAAACACCGCCGTCGATATGAACTCTTGGGCGGTATCAGCCTGTTATCCCCGGAGTACCTTTTATCCGTTGAGCGATGGCCCTTCCATACAGAACCACCGGATCACTAAGACCTACTTTCGTACCTGCTCGACGTGTCTGTCTCGCAGTCAAGCGCGCTTTTGCCTTTATACTCTACGACCGATTTCCGACCGGTCTGAGCGCACCTTCGTACTCCTCCGTTACTCTTTAGGAGGAGACCGCCCCAGTCAAACTGCCCACCATACACTGTCCTCGATCCGGATAACGGACCAGAGTTAGAACCTCAAGCATGCCAGGGTGGTATTTCAAGGATGGCTCCACGCAGACTGGCGTCCACGCTTCAAAGCCTCCCACCTATCCTACACAAGCAGGCTCAAAGTCCAGTGCAAAGCTACAGTAAAGGTTCACGGGGTCTTTCCGTCTAGCCGCGGATACACTGCATCTTCACAGCGATTTCAATTTCACTGAGTCTCGGGTGGAGACAGCGCCGCCATCGTTACGCCATTCGTGCAGGTCGGAACTTACCCGACAAGGAATTTCGCTACCTTAGGACCGTTATAGTTACGGCCGCCGTTTACCGGGGCTTCGATCAAGAGCTTCGCTTTCGCTAACCCCATCAATTAACCTTCCGGCACCGGGCAGGCGTCACACCCTATACGTCCACTTTCGTGTTTGCAGAGTGCTGTGTTTTTAATAAACAGTCGCAGCGGCCTGGTATCTTCGACCGGCATGGGCTTACGCAGTAAATACTTCACCCTCGCCGGCGCACCTTCTCCCGAAGTTACGGTGCCATTTTGCCTAGTTCCTTCACCCGAGTTCTCTCAAGCGCCTTGGTATTCTCTACCCAACCACCTGTGTCGGTTTGGGGTACGGTTCCTAGTTACCTGAAGCTTAGAAGCTTTTCCTGGAAGCATGGCATCAACCACTTCATCATCTGAAAGATGACTCGTCATCAGCTCTCGGCATTAACACCCCGGATTTACCTAAGATCTCTGCCTACCACCTTAAACTTGGACAACCAACGCCAAGCTGGCCTAGCCTTCTCCGTCCCTCCATCGCAGTAACTAGAAGTACAGGAATATTAACCTGTTTCCCATCGACTACGCTCTTCAGCCTCGCCTTAGGGACCGACTAACCCTGCGTCGATTAACGTTGCGCAGGAACCCTTGGTCTTTCGGCGTGGGAGTTTTTCACTCCCATTGTCGTTACTCATGTCAGCATTCGCACTTCTGATACCTCCAGCAAGCTTCTCAACTCACCTTCACAGGCTTACAGAACGCTCCTCTACCGCGCATCTTGCGATGCACCCGTAGCTTCGGTGTATGGTTTGAGCCCCGTTACATCTTCCGCGCAGGCCGACTCGACTAGTGAGCTATTACGCTTTCTTTAAAGGGTGGCTGCTTCTAAGCCAACCTCCTAGCTGTCTAAGCCTTCCCACATCGTTTACCACTTAACCATAACTTTGGGACCTTAGCTGACGGTCTGGGTTGTTTCCCTTTTCACGACGGACGTTAGCACCCGCCGTGTGTCTCCCACGCTGACACTTCCAGGTATTCGGAGTTTGCATCGGTTTGGTAAGTCGGGATGACCCCCTAGCCGAAACAGTGCTCTACCCCCTGGAGTGATACGTGAGGCGCTACCTAAATAGCTTTCGAGGAGAACCAGCTATCTCCGAGCTTGATTAGCCTTTCACTCCGATCCACAAGTCATCCCCTACCTTTTCAACGGGAGTGGGTTCGGTCCTCCAGTCAGTGTTACCTAACCTTCAACCTGCTCATGGATAGATCGCCCGGTTTCGGGTCTATACCCAGCGACTAAAACGCCCTATTAAGACTCGCTTTCGCTACGCCTTCCCTATACGGTTAAGCTCGCCACTGAATATAAGTCGCTGACCCATTATACAAAAGGTACGCAGTCACCTAACAAAGTAGGCTCCCACTGCTTGTACGCATACGGTTTCAGGTTCTATTTCACTCCCCTCTCCGGGGTTCTTTTCGCCTTTCCCTCACGGTACTGGTTCACTATCGGTCAGTCAGTAGTATTTAGCCTTGGAGGATGGTCCCCCCATATTCAGACAAAGTTTCTCGTGCTCCGTCCTACTCGATTTCACTTCAAAGAACCTTTCACATACGGGGCTATCACCCACTATGGCCGCACTTTCCAGAGCGTTCTGTTAGATTCAAAGAAGCTTAAGGGCTAATCCCCGTTCGCTCGCCACTACTAAGGGAATCTCGGTTGATTTCTTTTCCTCAGGGTACTTAGATGTTTCAGTTCCCCTGGTTCGCCTCTTACACCTATGTATTCAGTGCAAGATACCTAACTTATGCTAGGTGGGTTTCCCCATTCAGAGATCTCCGGATCAAAGTCTGTTTGCCGACTCCCCGAAGCTTATCGCAGGCTACCACGTCTTTCATCGCCTCTGACTGCCAAGGCATCCACCGTATGCGCTTCTTCACTTGACCATATAACCCCAAGCAATCTGGTTATTGTCTCGAACGTGAAGACGACATTCGCCGAAAATTCGCGCTTGAACTCGCAAATTTTACCTTGACTTGAATAATCACCAGTGAAAGAGATTATTCAGTCTACTTCTATCACATACCCAAATTTTTAAAGAACAGTTCTGGCACAAAGACCAGACATCAATGTTCGTTCAACCTGAACATTCATGTCTGAGCTTTCGACGATTAATGGTGGAGCCAAGGAGGATCGAACTCCTGACCTCCTGCGTGCAAAGCAGGCGCTCTCCCAGCTGAGCTATGGCCCCATCGGATCAGCAGCACACCACAACAATTGGTGGGTCTGGGCAGATTCGAACTGCCGACCTCACCCTTATCAGGGGTGCGCTCTAACCAACTGAGCTACAGACCCAATCGTCTAACCAGTGAATCAAGCAATTCGTGTGGGAGCTTATGAAGAAGCTGAGATCTTCGATTAAGGAGGTGATCCAGCCGCAGGTTCCCCTACGGCTACCTTGTTACGACTTCACCCCAGTCATGAATCACTCCGTGGTAACCGTCCCCCTTGCGGTTAGACTAGCTACTTCTGGAGCAACCCACTCCCATGGTGTGACGGGCGGTGTGTACAAGGCCCGGGAACGTATTCACCGTGACATTCTGATTCACGATTACTAGCGATTCCGACTTCACGCAGTCGAGTTGCAGACTGCGATCCGGACTACGATCGGTTTTATGGGATTAGCTCCACCTCGCGGCTTGGCAACCCTCTGTACCGACCATTGTAGCACGTGTGTAGCCCTGGCCGTAAGGGCCATGATGACTTGACGTCATCCCCACCTTCCTCCGGTTTGTCACCGGCAGTCTCCTTAGAGTGCCCACCATAACGTGCTGGTAACTAAGGACAAGGGTTGCGCTCGTTACGGGACTTAACCCAACATCTCACGACACGAGCTGACGACAGCCATGCAGCACCTGTGTTCCGATTCCCGAAGGCACTCTCGCATCTCTGCAAGATTCCGGACATGTCAAGGCCAGGTAAGGTTCTTCGCGTTGCTTCGAATTAAACCACATGCTCCACCGCTTGTGCGGGCCCCCGTCAATTCATTTGAGTTTTAACCTTGCGGCCGTACTCCCCAGGCGGTCGACTTATCGCGTTAGCTGCGCCACTAAGATCTCAAGGATCCCAACGGCTAGTCGACATCGTTTACGGCGTGGACTACCAGGGTATCTAATCCTGTTTGCTCCCCACGCTTTCGCACCTCAGTGTCAGTATCAGTCCAGGTGGTCGCCTTCGCCACTGGTGTTCCTTCCTATATCTACGCATTTCACCGCTACACAGGAAATTCCACCACCCTCTACCGTACTCTAGTCAGGCAGTTATGGATGCAGTTCCCAGGTTGAGCCCGGGGATTTCACATCCATCTTACCAAACCACCTACGCGCGCTTTACGCCCAGTAATTCCGATTAACGCTTGCACCCTTCGTATTACCGCGGCTGCTGGCACGAAGTTAGCCGGTGCTTATTCTGTTGGTAACGTCAAAACAGCAAGGTATTAACTTACTGCCCTTCCTCCCAACTTAAAGTGCTTTACAATCCGAAGACCTTCTTCACACACGCGGCATGGCTGGATCAGGCTTTCGCCCATTGTCCAATATTCCCCACTGCTGCCTCCCGTAGGAGTCTGGACCGTGTCTCAGTTCCAGTGTGACTGATCATCCTCTCAGACCAGTTACGGATCGTCGCCTTGGTAGGCCTTTACCCCACCAACTAGCTAATCCGACCTAGGCTCATCTGATAGCGCAAGGCCCGAAGGTCCCCTGCTTTCTCCCGTAGGACGTATGCGGTATTAGCGTTCCTTTCGAAACGTTGTCCCCCACTACCAGGCAGATTCCTAGGCATTACTCACCCGTCCGCCGCTGAATCCGGGAGCAAGCTCCCATCATCCGCTCGACTTGCATGTGTTAGGCCTGCCGCCAGCGTTCAATCTGAGCCATGATCAAACTCTTCAGTTCAATACTGCTTGGGTTTTGAGAAAACCCTAAACTTGGCTCAGCAATCGCATGCTCAATTTAATGAGCTAAAACTCTCGAATTCACGAGTGTTACTTGCGTTGCTGATAATCAGTCGATCATCAGTCTTACATCACAAGCACCCACACGAATTGCTTGATTCAACTTGTTAAAGAGCGTTTGGCTGAGGCTTTCGTCTCAACCGAGGCGCGCATTCTACGCTAACCTCTTCTTCCGTCAAGCTTTATTTTTCGAAAATTTCTTTTCTACTCAATCGCCTGGCTTCGGGGAGCCTAAGCTCTCGTCAGCAGCAAGCACAAACTATGTGCTTACACTAATAGGCAAAGCCCCGGACAGCGAAGCTGACCGGGGCTTTGGGATAGGAGCTTGACGATGACCTACTCTCACATGGAGAAACTCCACACTACCATCGGCGATGCGTCGTTTCACTACTGAGTTCGGGATGGGATCAGGTGGTTCCAACGCTCTATGGTCGTCAAGCAATTCTTTATGGACGCTCGTGGCAAGTGCACACGCTCATCCAGATTCGGGTATGTGACAGGTAATTTGCGGTTCACACGAACTTTCGGTTCGTTACGTCTTCACCGTACAACACGCAAATTGTTTGGGTGTTATATGGTCAAGCCTCACGGGCAATTAGTATCGGTTAGCTCAACGCCTCACAGCGCTTACACACCCGACCTATCAACGTCGTAGTCTTCGACGGCCCTTTAGGGGAATCAAGTTCCCAGTGAGATCTCATCTTGAGGCTAGTTTCCCGCTTAGATGCTTTCAGCGGTTATCTATTCCGAACATAGCTACCCGGCAATGCCACTGGCGTGACAACCGGAACACCAGAGGTTCGTCCACTCCGGTCCTCTCGTACTAGGAGCAGCCCCTCTCAAATCTCAAACGTCCACGGCAGATAGGGACCGAACTGTCTCACGACGTTCTAAACCCAGCTCGCGTACCACTTTAAATGGCGAACAGCCATACCCTTGGGACCGGCTTCAGCCCCAGGATGTGATGAGCCGACATCGAGGTGCCAAACACCGCCGTCGATATGAACTCTTGGGCGGTATCAGCCTGTTATCCCCGGAGTACCTTTTATCCGTTGAGCGATGGCCCTTCCATACAGAACCACCGGATCACTAAGACCTACTTTCGTACCTGCTCGACGTGTCTGTCTCGCAGTCAAGCGCGCTTTTGCCTTTATACTCTACGACCGATTTCCGACCGGTCTGAGCGCACCTTCGTACTCCTCCGTTACTCTTTAGGAGGAGACCGCCCCAGTCAAACTGCCCACCATACACTGTCCTCGATCCGGATAACGGACCAGAGTTAGAACCTCAAGCATGCCAGGGTGGTATTTCAAGGATGGCTCCACGCAGACTGGCGTCCACGCTTCAAAGCCTCCCACCTATCCTACACAAGCAGGCTCAAAGTCCAGTGCAAAGCTACAGTAAAGGTTCACGGGGTCTTTCCGTCTAGCCGCGGATACACTGCATCTTCACAGCGATTTCAATTTCACTGAGTCTCGGGTGGAGACAGCGCCGCCATCGTTACGCCATTCGTGCAGGTCGGAACTTACCCGACAAGGAATTTCGCTACCTTAGGACCGTTATAGTTACGGCCGCCGTTTACCGGGGCTTCGATCAAGAGCTTCGCTTTCGCTAACCCCATCAATTAACCTTCCGGCACCGGGCAGGCGTCACACCCTATACGTCCACTTTCGTGTTTGCAGAGTGCTGTGTTTTTAATAAACAGTCGCAGCGGCCTGGTATCTTCGACCGGCATGGGCTTACGGAGTAAATCCTTAACCCTCGCCGGCGCACCTTCTCCCGAAGTTACGGTGCCATTTTGCCTAGTTCCTTCACCCGAGTTCTCTCAAGCGCCTTGGTATTCTCTACCCAACCACCTGTGTCGGTTTGGGGTACGGTTCCTAGTTACCTGAAGCTTAGAAGCTTTTCCTGGAAGCATGGCATCAACCACTTCATCATCTAAAAGATGACTCGTCATCAGCTCTCGGCATTAAGACCCCGGATTTACCTAAGATCTCTGCCTACCACCTTAAACTTGGACAACCAACGCCAAGCTGGCCTAGCCTTCTCCGTCCCTCCATCGCAGTAACTAGAAGTACAGGAATATTAACCTGTTTCCCATCGACTACGCTCTTCAGCCTCGCCTTAGGGACCGACTAACCCTGCGTCGATTAACGTTGCGCAGGAACCCTTGGTCTTTCGGCGTGGGAGTTTTTCACTCCCATTGTCGTTACTCATGTCAGCATTCGCACTTCTGATACCTCCAGCAAGCTTCTCAACTCACCTTCACAGGCTTACAGAACGCTCCTCTACCGCGCATCTTGCGATGCACCCGTAGCTTCGGTGTATGGTTTGAGCCCCGTTACATCTTCCGCGCAGGCCGACTCGACTAGTGAGCTATTACGCTTTCTTTAAAGGGTGGCTGCTTCTAAGCCAACCTCCTAGCTGTCTAAGCCTTCCCACATCGTTTACCACTTAACCATAACTTTGGGACCTTAGCTGACGGTCTGGGTTGTTTCCCTTTTCACGACGGACGTTAGCACCCGCCGTGTGTCTCCCACGCTGACACTTCCAGGTATTCGGAGTTTGCATCGGTTTGGTAAGTCGGGATGACCCCCTAGCCGAAACAGTGCTCTACCCCCTGGAGTGATACGTGAGGCGCTACCTAAATAGCTTTCGAGGAGAACCAGCTATCTCCGAGCTTGATTAGCCTTTCACTCCGATCCACAAGTCATCCCCTACCTTTTCAACGGGAGTGGGTTCGGTCCTCCAGTCAGTGTTACCTAACCTTCAACCTGCTCATGGATAGATCGCCCGGTTTCGGGTCTATACCCAGCGACTAAAACGCCCTATTAAGACTCGCTTTCGCTACGCCTTCCCTATACGGTTAAGCTCGCCACTGAATATAAGTCGCTGACCCATTATACAAAAGGTACGCAGTCACCTAACAAAGTAGGCTCCCACTGCTTGTACGCATACGGTTTCAGGTTCTATTTCACTCCCCTCTCCGGGGTTCTTTTCGCCTTTCCCTCACGGTACTGGTTCACTATCGGTCAGTCAGTAGTATTTAGCCTTGGAGGATGGTCCCCCCATATTCAGACAAAGTTTCTCGTGCTCCGTCCTACTCGATTTCACTTCAAAGAACCTTTCACATACGGGGCTATCACCCACTATGGCCGCACTTTCCAGAGCGTTCTGTTAGATTCAAAGAAGCTTAAGGGCTAATCCCCGTTCGCTCGCCACTACTAAGGGAATCTCGGTTGATTTCTTTTCCTCAGGGTACTTAGATGTTTCAGTTCCCCTGGTTCGCCTCTTACACCTATGTATTCAGTGCAAGATACCCAGCTTATGCTAGGTGGGTTTCCCCATTCAGAGATCTCCGGATCAAAGTCTGTTTGCCGACTCCCCGAAGCTTATCGCAGGCTACCACGTCTTTCATCGCCTCTGACTGCCAAGGCATCCACCGTATGCGCTTCTTCACTTGACCATATAACCCCAAGCAATCTGGTTATTGTCTCGAACGTGAAGACGACATTCGCCGAAAATTCGCGCTTGAACTCGCAAATTTTACCTTGACTTGAATAATCACCAGTGAAAGAGATTATTCAGTCTACTTCTATCACATACCCAAATTTTTAAAGAACGGTTCTGGCACAAAGACCAGACATCAATGTTCGTTCAACCTGAACATTCATGTCTGAGCTTTCGACGATTAATGGTGGAGCCAAGGAGGATCGAACTCCTGACCTCCTGCGTGCAAAGCAGGCGCTCTCCCAGCTGAGCTATGGCCCCATCGGATCAGCAGCACACCACAACAATTGGTGGGTCTGGGCAGATTCGAACTGCCGACCTCACCCTTATCAGGGGTGCGCTCTAACCAACTGAGCTACAGACCCAATCGTTCGGGCTTTGGCAGCTTGTCGACCTCACCCGCTCTCTATCCAAGAGCCGGGGGCGCGCTCAAACCAACCGAGCAGCAAACCTATCGTCTAACCAGTGAATCAAGCAATTCGTGTGGGAGCTTATGAAGAAGCTGAGATCTTCGATTAAGGAGGTGATCCAGCCGCAGGTTCCCCTACGGCTACCTTGTTACGACTTCACCCCAGTCATGAATCACTCCGTGGTAACCGTCCCCCTTGCGGTTAGACTAGCTACTTCTGGAGCAACCCACTCCCATGGTGTGACGGGCGGTGTGTACAAGGCCCGGGAACGTATTCACCGTGACATTCTGATTCACGATTACTAGCGATTCCGACTTCACGCAGTCGAGTTGCAGACTGCGATCCGGACTACGATCGGTTTTATGGGATTAGCTCCACCTCGCGGCTTGGCAACCCTCTGTACCGACCATTGTAGCACGTGTGTAGCCCTGGCCGTAAGGGCCATGATGACTTGACGTCATCCCCACCTTCCTCCGGTTTGTCACCGGCAGTCTCCTTAGAGTGCCCACCATAACGTGCTGGTAACTAAGGACAAGGGTTGCGCTCGTTACGGGACTTAACCCAACATCTCACGACACGAGCTGACGACAGCCATGCAGCACCTGTGTTCCGATTCCCGAAGGCACCCTCGCATCTCTGCAAGGTTCCGGACATGTCAAGGCCAGGTAAGGTTCTTCGCGTTGCTTCGAATTAAACCACATGCTCCACCGCTTGTGCGGGCCCCCGTCAATTCATTTGAGTTTTAACCTTGCGGCCGTACTCCCCAGGCGGTCGACTTATCGCGTTAGCTGCGCCACTAAGATCTCAAGGATCCCAACGGCTAGTCGACATCGTTTACGGCGTGGACTACCAGGGTATCTAATCCTGTTTGCTCCCCACGCTTTCGCACCTCAGTGTCAGTATCAGTCCAGGTGGTCGCCTTCGCCACTGGTGTTCCTTCCTATATCTACGCATTTCACCGCTACACAGGAAATTCCACCACCCTCTACCGTACTCTAGTCAGGCAGTTATGGATGCAGTTCCCAGGTTGAGCCCGGGGATTTCACATCCATCTTACCAAACCACCTACGCGCGCTTTACGCCCAGTAATTCCGATTAACGCTTGCACCCTTCGTATTACCGCGGCTGCTGGCACGAAGTTAGCCGGTGCTTATTCTGTTGGTAACGTCAAAACAGCAAGGTATTAACTTACTGCCCTTCCTCCCAACTTAAAGTGCTTTACAATCCGAAGACCTTCTTCACACACGCGGCATGGCTGGATCAGGCTTTCGCCCATTGTCCAATATTCCCCACTGCTGCCTCCCGTAGGAGTCTGGACCGTGTCTCAGTTCCAGTGTGACTGATCATCCTCTCAGACCAGTTACGGATCGTCGCCTTGGTAGGCCTTTACCCCACCAACTAGCTAATCCGACCTAGGCTCATCTGATAGCGCAAGGCCCGAAGGTCCCCTGCTTTCTCCCGTAGGACGTATGCGGTATTAGCGTTCCTTTCGAAACGTTGTCCCCCACTACCAGGCAGATTCCTAGGCATTACTCACCCGTCCGCCGCTGAATCCGGGAGCAAGCTCCCATCATCCGCTCGACTTGCATGTGTTAGGCCTGCCGCCAGCGTTCAATCTGAGCCATGATCAAACTCTTCAGTTCAATACTGCTTGGGTTTTGAGAAAACCCTAAACTTGGCTCAGCAATCGCATGCTCTATTTAAAGAGCTAAAACTCTCGAATTCACGAGTGTTACTTGCGTTGCTGATAATCAGTCGATCATCAGTCTTACATCACAAGCACCCACACGAATTGCTTGATTCAACTTGTTAAAGAGCGTTTGGCTGAGGCTTTCGTCTCAACCGAGGCGCGCATTCTACGCTAACCTCATCTTCCGTCAAGCTTTATTTTTCGAAAATTTCTTTTCTACTCAATCGCTTGTGCTTCAGCGAAGGAAACCTTCTCATCAGCGGGAGGCGCATTCTACAGCGATCAAACTCGCTGTCAACCACCTCGGCGATCTTCTTTTCAGCTCGCTGCCGGAGCAGCTAATGAAGAGTGGCAAGTGAATCACCTGCCTGACCACCACCCCCATCTTCGAATCTCTGTAAGTACTTGATTTTCAAGTTCTTTCAGCGCTTCGTCGCTGGGAGTGGTGCGCATTATAGGGAGTTTAAATCGGCCGTCAACGACTAATTTAAACTTTCTTCAGTTAGCCGCCAGGCGGCCCCGCAGCAACGGTAGACGCCGGGCCACTGGCGGCATCCGCAAGAGCAGCAGGACCAAGCCTATGGCTGCATAGATCGCCCAGCGCTCCAGATCGGAGCGTACGACCCACAGCATATGCAGTAATCCCAGACCGAGGATGACATATATCAGGCGATGCAGTTTCTTCCAGCCCACCCCCAGCCTCCGCATGCTGTAGCGGTTGGAAGTGATCGCCAGGGAGAGCAAGCCGAGGAAGGCAACGACCCCGACGATGATATAGGGACGTTTGCGCAGTTCGACGCCCAACTGCGCCCAGTCCAGCCCCAGAATGAAGACGGCATAGGCGCCCAGGTGCAGCACTATATAGGTGAAGCACCACAGCCCCAGTTGTCGACGGACCTGCACCCAGCCTCCCCAGCGGGTGATCTTCTGCAGGGGAGTCATGGTCAGAGTTATGAGCAATAGGATCAGACCGCCCTGCCCCAGCCGGTCTACCAATGCCTTGCCCGGGTCCGGGCCAAGATCGAAGATCCACGCCTGGTACAGCCAATAAAGCGGCGGCAGCATCGCAGCCAGAAACACCCCGGCCCGCCAGAACGGATAGCGCATCAGTAATCCTTCCTCAGGTCCATGCCTGCATAAAGCGAAGCGACCTCATCGGCGTAGCCGTTGAACATGAGGGTAGGACGAACATTGGGGCTGAATAGTCCACTGGGCAGGCGCCGCTCGCGCGCCTGACTCCAGCGAGGATGGTCCACGGTCGGATTGACGTTGGCATAGAAACCGTACTCATCAGCCGCCAGGCTTTGCCAGGTGGTCTTGGGCTGCTCTTCCACGAAGCTGATCCGCACGATGGACTTGGCCCCCTTGAACCCGTACTTCCACGGCACCACCAGGCGAAGCGGCGCTCCGTTCTGGTTCGCCAACACCCGGCCATACATGCCGACTGCCAATATCGCCAACGGATGCATGGCTTCGTCCATACGCAACCCTTCCACATAGGGCCAGTCGATCAGGGCGAAGTTGGACTGCACACCCGGCATGTCCTTGCGATCCACCAGCGTTTCGAAGCGTACGTATTTCGCCTTGCTGGTCGGCTCCACTCGCTTGATCAGGTCGGATATCGGGAAGCCAATCCAGGGAATGACCATTGACCAGGCTTCGACACAGCGCAGCCGGTAGATTCGCTCCTCCAACTGATAGGGCTTGATGAAGTCTTCGAGCCCATACTTGCCCGGCTTGCCCACCTCCCCATCAATCACCACTGACCACGGCTCGGTCTTCAGCGCGCCGGCATTGGCGGCAGGATCGCCCTTGTCGGGACCGAACTCGTAGAAGTTGTTGTAGGTGGTCGCGTCCTTGAATGGCGTGATGGCTTCATCTTTCACCGTCACGGCATCCCAGCGGGTAGCCGACAGCTTCTCCGCCAACCAGGAAGGAGCAGCCGCTTCAGCCACATCGGCATAGCGACCGCCATCGGCAAGGCTCAGACGGGGCAGTCCGGACAGTGCGGCAGCCGCCATCGCACCACCGAGAAAGTGACGACGGGAAAGATAGAGGGATTCAGGAGTGACTTCCGATTCGTGGCAATCGGAAAGACGGGACGACTTGATCAGCATGACGGGCTCCGCAACGACTGGCTGTATGCGCCAGTAGACTGCGGAGCCCGCTGGAAATTACACGGCAGGCGGCTGCTTGCGACGGCGCAATTGCAACAAGTATTGCACCGGGCCGGAGGTGGCGTAAGCAAGGAACAGCAGGAGCAGGATGCGCGGCGGGTCGGTGAAGACCACGGCGAATGCCAGCACCACCACCAGGATCGCCATGAACGGCACGCGGCCACGCAGGTCGAGGTCCTTGAAGCTGTAGTACTTGATGTTGCTGACCATCAGCATGCCGGCGGCAGCGACCATCAGGGCAACCAGCAGGGAAACCTTGGCACCCTGCACGTCGAAGTCGGCGAACGCCCACACCGTACCGGCAACCAGCGCCGCGGCAGCCGGGCTGGCCAGACCGATGAAGTAGCGCTTGTCGGCCTTGCCCACCTGAGTGTTGAAGCGTGCCAGGCGCAGCGCCGCACCCGCGACATAGATGAAGGCAACCATCCAGCCGACCTTGCCCAGGCTGCTCAGCGCCCACTCGAAAGCGACCAGTGCCGGCGCGACACCAAAGGCGACCATGTCGGACAGCGAGTCGTACTCGGCGCCGAAGGCACTCTGGGTATTGGTCAGGCGGGCCACGCGACCGTCGAGGCCGTCAAGGACCATGGCGACGAAGATGGCGATGGCGGCATTGGAGAAGTCGCCGTTCATGGCATTGATGATGGCGTAGAGGCCGGTGAACAGTGCCGCGGTGGTGAACAGGTTGGGCAGCAGGTAGATGCCGCGATGACGAACCTTGCGACCTTCGGCGTCATGCCCCTCTTCGATGTGTTCATCGATGGGCAGCAGACTTTCTTCGGTGTCGGAAGCCTTGTTCGGCTCCTCGTGACCTTCACTCATGGACGATTCCTTGAGAACTCGTTGAGGCTGAGATTCGCCGGGGCACGCTACCGCGCAGACTCACCCGACGCCCCGCTTTATACCAGATCACCGCCCTTAAACGAAAAAACGCGGCAAGCGCCGCGTTTCTTCGTTCGTCGAATGGACCTTAGTTCTTGGTCTTGTCGACGATCTTGTTGGCAGCGATCCACGGCATCATGGCGCGCAGCTGCTCGCCGATGACTTCGATGCCGTGAGCGGCGTTGTTACGGCGCTTGGCGGTCATCGACGGGTAGTTGGTGGCGCCTTCGGAGATGAACATCTTGGCGTATTCGCCGTCCTGGATGCGCTTCAGAGCGTTGCGCATGGCCTGGCGGGATTCGGCGTTGATGACTTCCGGACCGGTCACGTACTCGCCGTATTCGGCGTTGTTCGAGATCGAGTAGTTCATGTTGGCGATGCCGCCTTCGTACATGAGGTCAACGATCAGCTTCAGTTCGTGCAGGCACTCGAAGTAGGCCATTTCCGGAGCGTAACCAGCTTCGACCAGGGTTTCGAAACCGGCTTTCACCAGCTCGACGCAACCGCCGCACAGAACAGCCTGCTCGCCGAACAGGTCGGTTTCGGTCTCGTCCTTGAAGGTGGTTTCGATGATGCCGGTACGGCCGCCGCCGACGCCGCAGGCGTAGGACAGAGCGACGTTCTTGGCATTGCCCGAAGCGTCCTGGTAGATGGCGATCAGGTCAGGGATGCCGCCGCCCTTGACGAACTCGGAGCGCACGGTGTGGCCCGGGGCTTTCGGCGCGATCATGATCACGTCGAGGTCAGCGCGCGGTACAACCTGGTTGTAGTGGATGGAGAAGCCGTGAGCGAAGGCCAGGGTAGCGCCCTTCTTCAGGTTCGGCTCGATCTCGTCCTTGTACAGGCGGCCCTGGAACTCGTCCGGAGTCAGGATCATGACCAGGTCGGCAGCGGCAACGGCTTCGGCCACTTCGGCGACTTTCAGGCCATGGTTCTGGGCCTTGGCAACGGAGGAAGAACCCGCACGCAGGCCGACGGTGACGTCGACGCCGGAGTCTTTCAGGTTGCAGGCGTGGGCGTGGCCTTGGGATCCGTAACCGATGATGGCAACTTTCTTGCCCTGAACGATGGAGAGGTCACAGTCTTTATCGTAGAAAACGCGCATTTGGGTAATCCCCTGTCAGTTGGCCTCGTGGGCCGTATTTCAAATCAGATGCTGAGAGTCTTGTCGCCACGGGCAATGCCGGTGACGCCACTGCGGACAACTTCGAGGATCGACGCGGTGCCGACTGCCTGGATGAAGCTGTCCAGCTTGTCGCTGGTACCGGCCAGCTGCACGGTGTAGACGCTGCTGGTGACGTCGACGATCTGGCCGCGGAAAATGTCGGTGGTGCGCTTGACCTCGGCGCGCTGGGCGCCGGTGGCCTTCACTTTCACCAGCATCAGCTCGCGCTCGATGTGCGCGCTCTCCGAGAGGTTCACCAGTTTTACCACCTCGATGAGCTTGTTGAGGTTCTTGGTGATCTGCTCGATGACCTCATCCTGACCGGCGGTGGTCAGGGTCAGGCGCGACAGCGTCGGGTCCTCGGTCGGGGCGACGGTCAGGCTTTCGATGTTGTAGTTGCGCTGGGAGAAGAGGCCAACCACGCGGGAGAGCGCGCCGGGTTCGTTTTCCAGCAGCAGGGAAATGATGTGTCGCATGATCAGGTACGCTCCGTCTTGCTCAGCCACATGTCGCGCATCGCACCACCGCGGATCTGCATCGGGTAGACGTGCTCGCTGGTATCGACCTGAATGTCGAGGAAGACCAGGCGATTCTTCATCGCGAAGGCTTCTTCCATCATCGGTTTCAGGTCCTTCAGGTCGGTGATGCGCATGCCGACGTGGCCATACGCTTCAGCCAGCTTGACGAAGTCCGGCAGCGATTCCATGTAGGAGTGCGAATAACGGCTGTTGTACTGCATGTCCTGCCATTGGCGGACCATGCCCAGCGCACCGTTGTTCAGGTTGACGATCTTCACCGGCAGGTCGTACTGCAGGCAGGTGGACAGCTCCTGGATGTTCATCTGGATGCTGCCCTCACCGGTCACGCAGGCGACGTCGGCTTCGGGGAAGTTCAGCTTCACGCCCATGGCGGCCGGGAAGCCGAAGCCCATGGTGCCCAGGCCACCGGAGTTGATCCAGCGATTGGGTTTGTTGAAGCGGTAGTACTGCGCCGCGAACATCTGGTGCTGGCCCACGTCGGAAGCGACGAAGGCATCACCGTTGGTGACTTCGCAGAGGGTCTCGATCACGGTCTGCGGCTTGATGATGCTGCCGTCGCCCATGTTGTACGGGAACAGGCCGCGGGTGCCGCGCCATTCCTCGATCTGCTTCCACCAGGCAGCCTGGGCTTCCTTGTTCGGGGTCTCGCCGATTTCCTTGAGGATCGCGACCATTTCGGTCAGGACGCTGTCCACCGGGCCGACGATCGGGATGTCGGCCTTGACCGTCTTGGAGATCGAGGCCGGGTCGATGTCGACGTGGATGATCTTGGCGTTCGGGCAGAACTTGGCAGCGGTCTCGCCGTTGATCACGCGGTCGTCGAAGCGTGCGCCGACAGCGAAGATCACGTCAGCGTGGTGCATCGCGAGGTTCGCGGTGTAGCTGCCGTGCATGCCGAGCATGCCGACGAACTGGCGATCGGTACCCGGATAGCCACCCAGACCCATCAGGGTGTTGGTGACCGGCACATTGAGCATGCGCGCAACTTCGGTCAGCGGCTCGGCGGCATTGCCCATGATCACGCCACCACCGGCGTAGATGATCGGGCGCTTGGCAGCCAGCATCATCTCGGCAGCCTTGCGGATCTGGCCGGAGTGGCCACGGACTGCCGGGCTGTAGGAGCGCAGCTTGACCTTCTTCGGGTAGTTGTATTCGAACTTCTGGGTCGGATCGCCCATGTCCTTCGGAATATCGATCACCACCGGGCCGGGACGGCCGGACTGGGCGATATAGAAGGCCTTCTTGATGACCTCGGGGATTTCCGACGGGTGCTTGATGATGAAGCTGTGCTTCACGATCGGGCGGGAGATACCGACCATGTCGGTTTCCTGGAACGCGTCGGTACCGACCATGTTGCTCGCCACCTGGCCGGAGATCACCACCATCGGGATGGAGTCCATGTAGGCGGTAGCGATGCCGGTGACGGCGTTGGTCGCGCCGGGACCGGAGGTCACCAGCACCACGCCCGGCTTGCCGGTGGCGCGCGCATAGCCGTCGGCCATGTGGGTAGCGGCCTGCTCGTGGCGAACCAGGATGTGGGTTACTTCGTTCTCTTTGAAGAGAGCGTCGTAGATATGCAGGAGGGCACCGCCCGGGTACCCGTAGATGTACTTAACGCCTTCGTCACGCAGGGAGCGGACGACCATTTCAGCGCCGGATAAAAGTTCCACGTTGTCACCTCTAGAACGCTATATACGGAAACCCCCAACGTGGGGGACCGACTTGGATGGCTGCCCGGCAGACATGGGCGAATGTAATCGCCGGCTACGTCGACTGCCGATTGAGCAGAACCTGGAGACGCTCCTGTTTGTGTTACGGAGAGCCTCCACCCAGCGCGAGGTAACGCGAAACAGGGTGAAACTTTGCGGCGCGGGTAGCACCTCTTGTCTGCCGAGTAAAACCAGCTTGCGGCCGGCCCACTGCAGCGAACCTTGGATTCTTCTGAAACGAAGCGGCCAAGTCAAGCCATATATGGCTTTGAATGAAGCGGGGATGTGAACTTTCTCAGAGTGAATAAGCGCACGATTTGGTTATAGTTACCGACAGACTCCGCATCCCAAGGATCGACAAAGCATGCGACGGACGATTTTCCTGGGCAGCCTGCTGCTCGCACTGGCCCCGACCGTGATGGCCGCGCAGGTCTACAAGTGGGTCGATGCCCAGGGCATCACCCATTTCGGCGCTCAGCCGCCGGAAGGCACCGATGCCGCCACGGTGAACACCAATACGGCGCCGCCCAAGGCCAGCAGCAATTTCCCGCCGCCTGCCGCCGCCAAGCCGGTGCTGCCGCCCAGCGCAGACGAAAAGCAGAAGGCCGCCGACGAGAAGGTGCGTCAGGAAGTGGCGCAGCAGGAAGCCGAGCGAGTCCAGCAATGCGAGAGGCTGCGCGCCGATGTGGCCCAACTGAAGAACAACCCGCGCGTCCGCGTGGACGACGGCAATGGTGACCTGCGCCGGATCACCGAAGAGGAACGTCAGGGACGCATCGCGGCCAGCGAAAAGAGCATTCGCGAGAACTGCAACTGACGCCCGCTCAGGGCGTCGGGCTGATCAGCTGATCGAAGGCGCCGAGCGCATCCAGCAGCGCCGCAACGCGCGCGCCTTCATTGGCATAAGCCATTTCCGCGATGGCGCGGATGCCAGAAGCACTGGGCAGATCCGCGCCGCTCTCGATGATCAGTTTCATCCGCGGCAGGAAAATCCACTGCAGCCACTCCTCCAGCGCCAATGTGTCCACGCAGAAGGGCTCGATGCTGGTAAGCCTGTCCGTCGACGGGCTCTCGACTCCCCACATCCCGATCGCACGCAGCTCCCGCTCGATCAGCAGCAACTGATCGGCAACGGCCAGCACGCGGGCGTCCATTACAGGGTCACCTTGGCTTTCTGACGCGCTTCGGCAGCGCCGGCAGCGTTGCCCTGCTGGTCACGGCACTTGGCGATCAAATCCCACAGGCTGGCCTGCATGGTCGGGCGACCATTGGCCAGCGACAGGCCGCGCAACGCGACCTGTTCAGCTTGCGCGGCATCGCCCTGGGCCAGGCGAACCTGGGCCAGCTTGTAGAGCACCTGCGGCTCGCGCGGCGCGATGCGCTGGGCACGCTCCAGGCTCGCGGCAGCGCCGTTCAGATCACCACCACCCTGCTGCTGCGAAGCGGAGGTCAGCAGCGCCAGCACCGGACCATCCAGTTGCTCGTCCGCCGACAGGCCGGAGTTGCTCCGCGGAATCCCCGACGGACCCTGGTAGGTGCTGCCCTGGCTCGACGGCGCGGCCTGCTGGGTCTGGTACGCCGGCTGCTGGTAGGTCTGCGACTGGAAACCACCATTGGAGGTGATACCACCACTGGTGGAAATCGGCTGCTGCGAAGAATAGGTCGAGCCGGCAGCACCCGGAGACGTGGTCATCGGCGCGGTGCTGATCGGCGCGGCGCCGGTCTGTGCCGGGAAGGTCTGGATCGGCGCCATGCCGGCATCCTGCGGGACCATCACGGTAACGCCGGAGTCACCCTGCGGGATGCTCTGACCGGCACCAGCGCGCACCGGTGCCTGCTGGGTGTTGCCACCGCTGCGGCCGACGCGCTCCGAGTTGGAGACGGAGGTACCGGAGTCCTGCACGGGAATTGCGCCGTGCTGCGGGGACGCACAACCGGACAGAAGCGCCAGAGTCGCCGACGCTGCAAACCAAGCTTTTCTCACTTCCAATCCTCTTGCATCAGTTCAACCAGCCGCGCACCCAGTCCATGACTTCGCCGGCCGGCGTCTGGTTTCCGCAACCTGCGCCCAGCGCAGGCTCGCTTCCTCGAATATAAGGCATCTGTACTGCACCGGGGCAGTTGGCGTCAGTGCCCTGCCCGGTATGCGGATCGACCCAGGCCTGCACCACATTGTCCGGCATCGGCATGTCCAGCGGCGCCGGATTGGCCTTGCGCATGAAGCTGGTCCAGATCTGCAACGCACCGGTGGCACCGGTGAGCGGCGTCTTGCCGTTGTCATCGCGACCGATCCACACCACCGCCAGCAGATCCTGACCGAAGCCGGAGAACCAGCTATCGCGGGAGTCGTTGGTGGTGCCGGTCTTGCCCGCCAGGGTCAGGGACGCCGGCAGCTGGTTGTAGACGGAGCGGCCGGTGCCCTCGCGCATCACGCGCTGCATGGCGCTCTGCAGCAGGTAGATGGCGCCCGGATCGAAGCGCTGCTGGACCTGGAACGGATAACGCTTGAGCGGCTGCCCGTCGGCCGCCAGCACGCTGCGAATACTGCGCAGCGGCGTGTTGAAGCCGCCGCTGGCGATGGTCTGGTACATGGTCGCCACCTGCATCGGGCTCAGCGCACCGGCGCCCAGCAGCATCGACGGATAGGCCGGCCAGTTCGGCGAAACGCCCAGGCGCTCCAGCGTCTTCAGAACGTTCGGCACGCCCAGGTCAAGACCCAGCCTGGCGGTGGACAGGTTCAGCGAACGAGCCAGCCCCTGGTAGAGGAAAATCGTGCCGTTGGCGGTGCCTTCATAGTTCTTCGGCGTCCAGACCTGGCCATCCTTGCCCTTCACCTGGAACGGCTGGTCCTGGATGTAGCTGGTCAGGGTGTACTGGCTCGGCTTTTCCAGCGCGGTCAGATAGACCGCCGGCTTGACCAGCGAACCGATCGGCCGCACCGCATCGACGGCGCGGTTGAAGCCGGCGAAGCGCGGGTCACGGCTGCCGAGCAACGCCTGGATCTCACCGGTTTCCGGGTTGGTCACGACCATCGCGGTTTCAGTTTCGGCAACGCCCTTGCGGCCTTCGAGACGCTTGAAGGTTTCGCTGACGGCGGACTCGGCCTTCATCTGCAGGATGGGGTCGAAGCTGGTGAAGATGCGCAGACCTTCTTCGGTGAGGTCCTCGTCGCGGTAGTCCTCGCGCAGCTGGCGTTTCACCAGGTCAAGGAACGCCGGATAAGAGCTGTTGGCCATGCTGCCCTGGCGAGTCACGCCCAGCGGCGTCTGCTTGGCGGCAGCGGCTTCGTCGGCAGTGATCACACCCTGCTCGGCGAGCACGTCGAGCACCACGTTGCGGCGCTCCAGCGCACGCTCGGGGTTGCGGCGCGGGTTGTAATAGGAGGGCCCTTTCACCATGCCGACCAGCAGAGCCACCTGCGGCAGCTTGAGCTCCGACAGCGGCTGGCTGAAGAAGTACTGGCTGGCGAGGCCGAAGCCGTTCACCGAGCGCTGGCCGTCCTGACCGAGGAATACCTCGTTGAGGTAGCCTTCGAGGATTTCACGCTTGTCGTAATGCAACTCAAGCAGCACCGCCATCATGGCTTCGGTGAGCTTGCGCGACAGGCTGCGTTCGTTGGTCAGGAAGAAGTTCTTCACCAACTGCTGAGTCAGCGTACTGCCACCCTGGCGCAACTGGCCGGCGCTGGCGTTAACCCAGACGGCGCGGGCGATGGACTTGATCGAAACCCCGTGGTGGGTCCAGAAGTCACGGTCTTCCACGGCGACCAGGGTATCGATCAGGTACGGCGGCACCTGGTCGAGCTTGATCAGGATGCGGTCTTCATTGTGCGCCGGGTACAGGCCGCCGATCAGCAGCGGCTCCATTCGCGCGACAGCAAGGTCGCCACCGTTGGCGCGACTCAGGCCGGCCACATAGTCGCCGGAGAAGCGCACGCGAATGCGCTGCGCCGGCTCGGCACCTTCATAGAACTGGAAGCCGCGTGTGTTCAGGTCGACGGCATTGCCGGCCACCGACACCGCGCCCGGCCCTGCGACCGAAGTCTCGCGCCGATAGCCCAGGGCATCCAGCTCGCGCAGGAAGTCGTCCTTGCCCAGTTTCAGGCCGACGAACAGTTCCAGCGGCCGGGCATAGACCTTGGCGGGAATGGTCCAGCGTTTGCCGGAGAACTTCTCCTGGACAACCGCATCGAGGTACACGGCAAAACCGGCCAGCACCACCACGCCAACCAGACCGAGCTTGAGAGCCCAGCCCAGCCACTTGCGCATGGCAGGCGACGATTTGCCGCTTTTTTTACGAGGTTTGGAAGATCGGGGACGCGTCATGGCGGCGCATTATACGTACTTTATCCACAGGAGACAGACGCCGCTCCAGCGGGCGTCCGGGCTTGATGCGAACTGCCGCGCATCTCGCGTTTACGGCAGTCGCCGAGCTATGACCCCACGATGGCCATTTGGTTGCCGGTCGGCCGCAGAGTTTGCAGCTACCGACCCAGCCGCCATAATGCCTGCCTTCAGATATTCGACCGGAAAGGACATCACGTGAGCCAGACCTTACTCGCAGCCCTGCAGAACCCCACCCTCTTCCCTCATCCGGTCGACGGGTTCCGGGTCATCGAAACCCACATTTCCTGGGTGCTGCTCACTGGCTCCTATGTCTACAAGATCAAGAAACCGGTGAACTTCGGTTTCCTCGACTTCACCGACCTCGCCCAGCGCAAGCACTTCTGCGAGGAGGAACTGCGCCTGAACCAGCGCCTGACCGAAGGCCTGTACCTCGACGTGATTGCCATCACCGGCAGCGAGACCGCACCGCAGTTGAACGGTGAAGGCCCGGCCATCGAGTACATGCTCCAGTGCCGCGAATTCCCGCAAACCCAACTGCTCAGCGAAGTGCAGGCCCGCGGCGAACTGGGCGCAGAGCACATCGACGGCCTGGCCAGGCAGATCGCCGACTTCCACCTGCGCACCCCCATCGTGCCTACCGAGCACCCGCTGGGTACCCCGCAAGCCTGCATGGCGCCCGTGCGGCAGAACTTCGAGCAGATTCGCCCGATGCTCTCCGACAAGGTCGACCTGCAACAGCTCGACGCCCTGGAAGCCTGGGCAGAATCCAGCTTCGAACGCCTGCACAGCGTGTTCGAGCAGCGCAAGGCGAACGGCTTCATCCGCGAATGCCATGGCGACATTCACCTGGGTAACGCCGCGATCATCGACGGCAAGGCCGTGCTGTTCGACTGCATCGAGTTCAACGAGCCGTTCCGTTTCACCGACGTCACTGCCGACTACGCCTTCCTCGCCATGGACCTGGAAGACCGTGGCCTGAAATGCCTGTCGCGGCGCTTCGTCAGCCAGTACTTGGAATACACCGGCGACTACCAGTCCCTGGCCCTGCTGAACTTCTACAAGGCCTACCGCGCCCTGGTCCGCGCCAAGATCGCGCTGTTCAGCCTGGCGCACCAGACCGACGCCGTGCAGAAGGCCGCGACCCTGCGCCAGTACCGCAACTACGCCAACCTGGCGGAAAGCTACAGCGCCATCCCCTCGCGTTTCCTGGCCGTCACCGTCGGCGTTTCCGCGGTCGGCAAGAGCCAGGTTGCCCTGCGCCTGGTGGAAGCGCTGGGCGCCGTTCGCCTGCGCTCGGACGTGGAGCGCAAGCGCCTGTTCGGTGAACAGAAGACCGATCAGCAGGGCCAGCTCAAGAGCGGCATCTATGACGCCGACTCCACCGCCGCGACCTACCAGCGCCTCAACGAACTGGCCGTGGACATTCTCCGCGCCGGCTACCCGGTCGTGCTGGACGCCACCTTCCTCAAACGCGAGCAGCGCGCCGCCGCGTGGGAAATCGCCGAGGAAACCGGCGTGCCCTTCCTGATCCTCGACTGTCACGCACCGGAGGCCGTGATCGCCGGCTGGTTGGCCCAGCGCCAGAACGACGGCAACGATCCGTCCGACGCCACCCTGGAAGTCGTCCAGGCGCAACTGGCCAGCCGCGACGACCTCAGCGCCGAGGAGCAGCAGCACAGCAAGCGCGTCAACACCCCGGAAGCCGCCAGCCTCGACGCCCTGGTCGCCAGCATCCGCCAGCGCCTGCCCGGCCTCTGATCCACCGCCTGTCGGCCGGAGAACGCCCCGAGTGGCGTTCTCCGGCTAGCGGCGACGCCGCACGACCAGCCTTCGACGACGACAACGCCCTGCCCCGCATTCATGGCGATGTCACAAAGCCACGTTTTTCCCAGTCACCGCTACACTTCCTTCTGAGTGTCCGGCCGCTACGAGCAGTTCTCGGCCCCTTCAAGACCTGACACCCATCGCGCCCATCGCAAGGACAGACGATGAACGACGAACTGCTGCACCTGAAGAACCTAGGCAAGACCTCCGCCCAATGGCTGCATGCCGTGGGCATTCACAGCGCCAGCGACCTGCGCCGTCTGGGGGCGGTCGGCGCCTATCGGGCCGTGCGCGCAAGGGGCTTCCGCGCCTCGAAAGTGCTGCTCTATGCCATCGAGGGCGCCCTGCTGGATGTGCACTGGAATGACCTGCCACCCGCGCACAAGGCTGCTCTTCTTGGCGAGCTTGAGACATTTCCCGCACGTAACAAGAGCTAGCTCACAAGCTCTGTGTGAAAATGTTTACGCAAGGTACCTGTCCGCTTATGGTTTCAGGGCCCTTCGTGCGCCCTCGACCGTCGCCATATCAAGGAATTACGGCCATGTACCTACTCGGTGAACAACCCGCCTATGCCGATCGACTGATCAATCGGCTGCAGGGCATTCCGGCGCAATTGCTCGCCGGCCTTGAGCCCGCAGGCGAAGCCATTCGCCTGGAGCGCTCCGACGATCTGGAAGGCGAGCTGCCCGGCAAGCATCTGTTCCTCATCGAGAACGGCCTGGTCCATGCCCTGGTGGATGAACGCCCGCTGTTCTACCTGCAGGAAGGCGACCTGGTCGGCCTGCGCCAGGGCATCGAGCTGCCACCCTGCCGCTATGTCAGCGAAGAGCCGCTGTGCCTGATTCCCTATTCGCGCAGCGAAGTGTTCCGCCATATCCACAGCCACGAGCAGCGGCAGGAACAGTTCCTGCACTACCTGATCGGCCATACCGCACTGCTGTCGGATGCCCTGGCGCACCTCAAGCAGCCGGAGATTCGCCCGGCCACCGGCTTCCAGCACTTCGCCGCCGGCGCCCAGCTGATCCAGCAGGGTGACGACGCCGAGCACGTGTTCATCATCATCGAGGGCCACGCCGAAGCCTTCGTCGACGGGCAGAAGGTCGGTGATGTGCAGAAAGACGAGATCTTCGGCGCCATGGCCGTGTTCACCCGCGAGAAACGCAGCGCCTCGGTGATCGCCAGCGAGCCGTGCACCGTGATGGTGATCCCCAAGGACCAGTTCCTCAGCCTGATGCAGAGCAACCCGCGCATCGCCCACAGCCTCATCGAAGGCATGGCGCGGCGCATTGACCTGCTGAACAAGGAAGTCACCCAGCTGCGTCTGCAACGCCAGGCCGACTGATCCGCTTCCACCTGAGAAAGCCCGGCCCAGCGCCGGGCTTTTTCGTTTGCGCCGGCGGAATTTCGCGGGCGAGAAAAAATCTGCAGAAAAGAGGTTGACTCTCAAATGATAATGATTATTATTGAGTCATCTGGTCGCGAGGCCAGATCGATAACCTCAAGAGACCACGCAGTCGGACTCTTCAGATTATCTCCTCATCAGGCTAATCACGGTTTCGACCCGGCACTTTGCCGGGTCTTTTTTTTGCCTCGATTTTTTCCTTCGCGCGGCGCATTCACGTCCACCAGAAAATCTTCGGATCGGTCGAAGAAAAGGTGTTGACTCTCAAATGATAATGGTTATTATTACAACCACTGGCTGCGAGGCCAGTTGGATAAGCTCGAGAGACCACGCAGTCGGACTCTTCAGATTATCTCCTCATCAGGCTAATCACGGTTTGGACCCGGCACTTTGCCGGGTCTTTTTTTGCCCGCGATTTCTGCCACGACCGTCCTTCATCCACTCATGAAAAAGGGCCTTTTCGGCCCCTTCACATATTGCCGCGCATCTGCGCGCAGTAATCCGTCGGCGGCTGTGCCGGTGTGTACCAGGCGAAGTCCGCCTGAGCCGGCTCCACCACCCTGCCAACTTCCGCCAGCATCACCACCTTCAACCCTTGAGCGGCGTCCAGGTCCTGCAGGTGCAGCGGAACGCCCAGGTCACGGCGCGCATGGAAACCACCGGCAATCAGCAGGGAAGGTTCGGGCGCCGCCTTGAAACGTTCGGCCATGCGCCGATCGCGCTGCTGCTGCACCGCCAGCATCGCCGGCAGCTGACTCTCCGGCAGCAGGCCACAGTGGGACTCGCGGATGTCCTGCAGCAGCGCATCGCGCACCGAGGTCGCCGTGGAGGCTGGACCCTGCAATTCGGGCTTGTTCCGGTAGATGGCCATGATCTCGCTGCGATCCAGGTTGGCCGCCAGCAGCGGCGCCGGCTGTTTCACCAGCCAGGTCACCAGCGGGCCGTACTGTGACCAGTCCCAGCCTGGTTGCCAGCGCAGCGCACCGATCAGGTCTTCCGGCGTATCACCCTTCGCTGCCGTGGACTGGGCAGCGCTCACGGCGCTCTGCTGATCGGGGTTGAGCATCTCCAGCAGCACGCTGCCAGTCGGGCGGCGCTCGGCCAGAGCGCGCGCCAGCCAGAGCTCGAGTGCATGGTGATCGGGGTTGTCGTGCTGCTCGCCGACTATCACCCGCGGTGCGGCAGCCAGTCGGTCGAGCAGTTGCGCTGGCGACAGCTCTTCACCGCTACGCAGATCGCGGATCACGCCCAGTTCGGTGCTGTCGCGCCCTTCCGGGCTCTGCCAGACCGGCAGCGGCGGCACGCTCACCTGAGCCTGGCAGGCGGTGAGCATCGCCAGCAGCGGGACGAGCAGGACTTTCTTCATGGCGACTCCCTTCAGCGCGCGATGATCAGCGGATGGCCGCGTTCCGGGTGCTCCTGCACCAGCACATCGATGCCGAAGACAGTGCGCAGCGGCTCGGCCTGCAGCACTTCGCGAGGTGTGCCGAGCAGATGCGTGCGCGCCTCGTGCAGCAGCAAAAGGCGATCACAGTAACGCGCCGCGAGATTCAGGTCGTGCAGGATCACCAGCACCGCCGCTCCGCGCCCGGCGAAATCGCGCACGGCTTGCAGCGTGGTGTGCTGGTGCAGTGGGTCGAGCGCCGAGGTCGGTTCATCCAGCAGCAGCACCTGTTCCGCCCCGCCCGGCCACAACTGCGCCAGCACTCGGGCAAGGTGCACCCGCTGGCGCTCGCCGCCGGAGAGCGCCAGGTAGCTGCGCCCGGCCAGGTGCGAGGCATCGGCGGCGGCCATGGCTTCGCGGATGATCTCCTCGTCGCGCTGGCGGCCACTGTCGTGGGGCAAGCGTCCGAAGCCAACCACCGCCTCGACGGGGAATGCGAAGTTCAGCGAAGACGATTGCGGCAGCACCGCCAACCGGCGTGCGCGCTCGGTACCTTGCCAGGAGTCCAGCGGGCGGCCGTCGAGACTCACTGATCCACCGGCCAGCGGCAGTTCCCCGTTCATGGCGCCAAGCAGGGTGCTCTTGCCCGCACCGTTGGGGCCGAGAACACCGAGCACTTCGCCCGACTGCAGCGCCACGCTCACCTCCTGCAGAACGGTCAGGGCGCCGCGCTTCACCAGCAGCTTGTCTGCGCACAGCATCAGGAACGCCCCCGGATCAGCAGATAAAGGAAGAACGGCGCACCGATCAGCGCGGTAACGATGCCGATCGGCAGTTCCGCCGGCGCCAGCGCCAGCCGCGCGATCAGGTCGGCGAGCAGAAGCAGGATCGCGCCGCCGAACATTGAGGCGGGCAGCAGCACGCGGTGATCCGGGCCGACGATCAGGCGCAGCAGGTGCGGCACCACCAGGCCGATGAAACCGATCATCCCGGCGGCAGCCACAGCCGCGCCGACGCCCAGCGCGGTGCAGAGGATCAGTTCGAGTTTCAGCCGCTCCACATCGAAGCCCAGGTGACGCGCTTCGGATTCGCCCAGCAGCAGCGCATTCAAGGCATTCACCCGGCGCGGCAGCCAGCAGGCCACCAGCAGGGTGATCAGCAGCAGCGGCCACAGGCGCGGATAGCTCGCGCCGTTGAGGCTGCCGAGGTTCCAGAACGTCAGGGTGCGCAGCGTGGCGTCATCGGCGAGGTAGGTGAACAGGCCGATCAGCGCGCCCGCCAGCGCGGTCAGCGCGATACCGGCGAGCAGCATAGTCGACACGCTGGTCTGGCCGTTGTGGCGCCCCAGCCGGTAGACCAGCGCCGTCACCAACAGGCCGCCGGCAAAAGCGCAGGCGGACAGCAGATAAGGAGCGAAGGCCTCGGGCAACCCACCGATGGACGCACCAAAAACGATGGCAATGGCCGCCCCCAGCGCAGCACCGCTGGAAACACCGATCAGGCCGGGATCGGCCAGCGGGTTGCGGAACAGCCCCTGCATGGCCACGCCGGCCAGCGCCAGCACGCCGCCGGTCGCAATGCCCAGCAAGGTCCGCGGCAGGCGAATCTGCCCGACGATCAGTTCGGCCTGACCGAGGCCATCGGCGGACACCGGCAGCCCGAGCATGTGCGCCAGCGCGCGCAGGGTATCACCCAGCGGCAGGCTCACCGGCCCGAGAGCCAGTGAGAGCCAGACGACCAGCAACAGGAGAAAACCGAGGAGCAGGAACAGCGGTCGAGCGGTAACGATCCGGGTCAAGGACGACTTTCCGTGTTCAGGGCCTGCGCGGAAGGATAAAAGGCCTGGGAGAGGCTAGCCAGCCCGTCCGGGATGCGCGGGCCGAGACCGCCCACCAGCAGGGTCGGATCGAGCACCAAAACACGACCTTCACGCAGCGCGCTGGTCGCGGCGAGTCCGGGGTTCTGCTGGGTCAGTGCGGCGCGGGCCTTGTCGCCATCCAGGGAGCGATCGCTGAGCACCACCACCTGCGGATTCAGCGCAGTGAGGGCTTCGGTCGACAGCGTCTTGTAGCCGGTATGGGTCGCCAGGTTGCGGCCACCGGCGTGCTGGATCAGCCAGTCGCCGGAAGTGTCCTGCCCGGCCACCAGCAGGTTGCCGCCAGCGTGCCCGACCAGCAGGACGACACCGGGCGCGGCTTGCGCGGACTGGGCTTTCTTTACCCACGCGTTCTGCGCGGCGAGACGCGCATCGAAGTCCGCCACGGCATGCCTGGCCTTGTCCGGCGCACCAAGCAGTTCGCCCAGACGCTGAATGGTGTCGCGCACGGTCTTCTCGTCAGCCTTGGCCGAGAGCGTCTCGATCCGCACACCAGCGGCACGCAGTTGCTGCAGTACCGGCGGCGGGCCCATCTCTTCGCTGCCCAGCAGGATGTCCGGTTTCAGCGCGAGGATGCCTTCGGCGGCGAGCTGCCGCTGATAGCCGATCTTCGGCAGCGCGTGAAGCGATGCGGGGTGCAGGCTGGTGGTGTCGACGCCCACCAGCTTGGCCTCGCCGCCCAGGGCGACGACCCATTCGCTCAGCGAACCACCAGCGCTCACCCAGCGCTGGGGCAACGCGTCGGCCAACGCGCTGGTGGCAGTCAGGCAAAGCCCGGCGAACAGCGCGCGTGCAGTCATGGAAATCTTCATGTGTCGCCCCTCAGAGTGCCGGGAAGGATTCGGCGAGTTCGCGCCAGCTCTGCAGTTCCGGAACGCCGGGCTTGCGCGCCCCGAACACCTGCAGCACCAGCTCGCCATGGGCATCGAAGGCTTCCCAGCTGGTGACCACGCCATCGCTGCTGGGCTTGCGCACGCGCCACAGTTCAACCACGCCCGGGGTCTTCAGGTGCAGGTTGAACAGCGGGTCGAGGACGTTGAACCAGTCGTCCATCCACTTGAGATTCTGCACGGTGCCGGTGTGAATCTGGATGCAGTGGGCGTTGCCGACGAAGATCATGATCGGCAACTGCTTGGCCCCCGCTGCTTCCAGCAGGCGCGGCAGTTCGACGGTAGCCAGCGGCTCGGCCCACTCGCGGCCGGCGAGGCGCAGCGCCTGGGTGCGCTGGACCTTGTGCTTCTTCAGCAGGGCGAAGAAGTGGTGAGTGTCCTTCAATGCCGACCAGCCTTCGCGCAGGGCGGCGACATCGATTTCGCCGTCGGCCAGCGGCGCGGCCTTGGGCTCCAGCGGGGCCAGGTCAAGCGCTGCGCTCTGCTCGGCGGCGGTGAAGCTGCGCACCAGCGGGTCCCAGGCCGCGAGGTCGCTCTGCTCGGTGAGGAAGACCTTGTGCACGGCGGTGCCCTGGCGGTCGAATACCTGGATGCTGCGCTGGGTGCCGTGGGCGGTCTCCTCGCTGATGGCGAAGGCGCTGGTCCAGCCGCCGAGGAACAGGCGCAGGTCGATGTCCGGAGACACCACCAGGCCCATCTGGCCATTGGCGGAGACGGTGACGTCACGGTACGGCCCCTTGCGCTCATGCACGCAATGCTCGTTGCGGGTCAGCGCCATGATCTGGCCCAGCTCCCCCAGCGCCGGCAGCAGCTCGGCCCAATCGCTGCGCAGGCGCACGGCGTCCACACCCAGGCGACTGGCAGTCAGCTCGGCTTCGCTCACGGCCAGGTGTTGCGCGGCATCGCGGGCGCGCAGGCGCGGTTTCTCGGCGCGCAGGGCTTGCCAGGCGCGGTACAGCTCGGAGGCCGGCGCAGTCAGGGTCGTCATCGCAGAATTCCTCGTTCGAAAGGTGGCCTGCCGCGGCGCGGCAGCATGGACGAACCTTGCCACAGGAAAATTAGGAAATCTATTTGATAATTATTTGCATTAAATATCAGGGAGGCTTAAGGTCGGCGCCGCTTTCGCTGGCAAGGCGCCAGCTCAGCCCTTCTTCAGCACACGGAAGTGCACCCTCTTCCGGTATCGCCCTGCGGGCGCGGATAATGCCCGCCTCGTGATGCCGTACCTGGATGGAAGCCCCGGATGATCCTGCTCTGCGCCCCGCATGACCTGGCTGAAGGCCAGAGCCGGGGCTTCAAGGCCGCTGGCCTGAACCTCTTTGCCGTGCGTCGCCAGGGCCGCGTCTACGCCTACCGCAACAGTTGCCCGCACCGGGAGATTCCGCTGGGCTACGACGCCGGGCAGTACCTCGATGCCAGCGGCCGCCTGCTGCAGTGCGGCCACCATGGTGCGCTGTTCCTGATCGAGACCGGCGAATGCATCCAGGGGCCGTGCCTGGGGGACGTGCTGGAAGCGCTGCCCTGCCGGGAGGATGAGCAGGGCATCTGGCTGGAAATGTAGGAGCGGGCCAGGCCGGCGATCGCGCCCACGGGCCGCTCCTACAACAACACCTGCAACGGCCGCTCGAGCCGAATCTCCTGCGTATCAATCTGCGCCCCATACGCCAGCACCTCCACGCCGGCGTTGCGCGCCTCCGCCAGCGCCGCGGCGTAGGCCGGGTCGATTTCCACCGCCGGGCGAACCGCCTCGATACCCGACAGGTTCACCGCATACAGCAGCACCGCACGCATATCCTCGCGCGCCAGCACCGCCAGCTCGCGCAGGTGCTTGGCACCACGCTGGGTAACGGCATCGGGGAAGGCGGCGACCGTGGTGTCGTCGAAGCCCAGGGTTACGCTCTTCACTTCCACGTACACCGGCTTGCCGGCGTACATCAGGCGAAAGTCCGCGCGGCTGTTCTCCTGCCCGTAGGCCACCTCGCGGCGCAGTTCGTCGAAGCCGGCCAGCTCCGTCACCGTACCGGCCAGCAGCGCCTCTTCCACCAGACGGTTGGCCCGCCCGGTGTTCACGCAGGCCAACCGGCCCTGCGGGGTTTCCACCAGCTCCCAGGTCCCCGGCAGCTTGCGCTTGGGGTCATCGGAGCGGCTGAACCAGAGACGGCAACCTTCGCTCATGCAGTTGAGCATCGAACCGGTGTTCGGGCAGTGGATGGTGAGCCGCTCACCACTGGCGGTCTCGATGTCCGCCAGGAAGCGCTTGTAGCGTTTGATCAGGCGCGCCTCTTCCAGCGCCGGTTCGAAGCGCATCAGGGACGCCAGGTCTTCAGGCCGCGCGCGATGCGCTCCACCGCCTGCTGCAAGCGTTCGACGCTCTGGGTGTAGGCGAAACGCACGTGGTGCGAAGCCTGGTAACGCCCGAAGTCGATGCCGGGCGTGAAGGCCACGTGTTCGGTCTCGATGAAGTGCTGGCAGAAGGCGTAGGCGTCGCCACCGAAGGCGCTGATATCCGCATACAGATAAAAGGCACCCTCCGGCTCCACGGCGATACCGAAGCCCAGTTCGCGCAGCGCCGGCAACAGGTAGTCGCGGCGGCGGCGGAATTCTTCGCGGCGCTCTTCGAGGATCGCCAGGGTCGCTGGCTCGAAACAGGCCAACGCCGCGTGCTGAGCCATGCTCGGCGCACTGATGTAGAGGTTCTGCGCGAGCTTCTCCAGTTCGCCCACCGCTTCGGACGGCGCCACCAGCCAACCCAGGCGCCAGCCGGTCATGCCGAAATATTTGGAGAAACTGTTGAGGACGAAGGCGTCGTCATCCACTTCCAGGACGCTGGGCGCATCCAGGCCGTACGTCAGGCCGTGGTAGATCTCGTCCACCACCAGATGCCCGCCGCGCGCCTTCAGGGCGCCAGACAGCGCGGCGAGTTCGTCCTTGTGCAACAGGGTGCCCGTAGGATTCGCCGGCGATGCGGCCAGAGCGCCTACACTGTCCTGATCCCAGTGCCGTTCGATGAGTTCCGGGGTGAGCTGGTAACGGCTCTCCGGCCCCACCGGCACCAGTTGCGCGGCGCCTTCCACCAGGCGCAGGAAGTGGCGGTTGCACGGGTAGCCCGGATCGGCCAGCAGCCAGTGCTTGCCCGGATCCACCAGCAGGCTGCTGGCGAGCAGCAGGGCACCGGAGCCGCCAGGCGTGACGAGAATGCGTTGCGGGTCGATCGACAGCCCGTAGCGCTGGGCGTAGAAGCCGGCGATGGCTTCGCGCAGGGCCGGCAGGCCACGTGCGGCGGTATAGCGCGTGTGACCATTTGCCAGGGCCTTCTGCCCGGCCTCGACGACGGGCGCGGCGGTGGTGAAGTCCGGCTCGCCGATTTCCAGGTGGATGACGTCGTGACCCGCGGCCTGCAGCTCGTTGGCCCGCGCCAGCAGCGCCATGACGTGGAAGGGTTCGATGGCGCGGCTGCGCGCACTGAAGGTGGTGGCCATGGAATATTCCGAACTTTGCGACAGAGCCGGGATTCTAACAGGCCACTGATGAATTCTGGGCGGCCGCGCCTGTGATGTGCGGCTTCCGGGAACTTGCAGGCTTCGTCTGGCGAACGCCGACGATTCTGCTCAGGTTTGCAGAAAAACCCACTGGCGATGACCGGTGGGTCGCCGACCTGGCGATCAGGTCATGTGCGGGCACTGGCAGGCTCGATAACCGGGAGTAGCATCGCGGTTATCGTTCTGGTAAGTTCGCCCGCTGCGAGCGCGGGGCCGGCGGTGCCGGAGAGGGACCATCCGCGAGAGGATTAGCGAGAGTGAGAGGCGGTCATCCATGCCCACCAAAGCAAAGCAACAGAGCAGCCAACTGATTCGTGGCTTCGAGCCCTACCAGGAAACCAAGGGCGAGGAGTACATGAGTGAGCGCATGCGCGCGCACTTCACCTCCATCCTCAACAAGTGGAAAGTTGAGCTGATGGAAGAAGTGGACCGCACCGTGCACCACATGCAGGACGAAGCGGCCAACTTCCCCGACCCGGCCGACCGTGCCAGCCAGGAAGAAGAGTTCAGCCTCGAGCTGCGCGCCCGCGACCGCGAGCGCAAGCTGATCAAGAAGATCGACGAGACCCTGCAGCTGATCGAAGACAACGATTACGGCTGGTGCGACTCCTGCGGCGTCGAGATCGGCATTCGCCGTCTGGAAGCCCGCCCCACCGCCACCCTTTGCATCGACTGCAAGACCCTGGCGGAAATCAAGGAAAAGCAGCTGGGCTCCTGAGCCTGGTTGATCCCGGACGGGGCGCTGCGGCGCCCCGTTTCGTTTCTGCGTTTTATAGATGGTCTTCCAGCAGCAGAGAGTTCCCATGCCCGCCTCCCGCTACGTCGGACGCTTTGCCCCCACGCCCAGCGGCTACCTGCACTTCGGTTCGCTGGTGGCGGCAGTGGCCTCCTACCTGGACGCGCGCGCCGTGGGGGGAAAGTGGCTGGTGCGCATGGAAGACCTCGACCCACCGCGCGAAATGCCCGGCGCCCAGACCGCCATCCTGGAGACCCTCGAGCGCTATGGCTTCGAGTGGGACGGCCCGATCGAGCGCCAGAGCGAGCGCGGCAAAGCCTATGCCGCTCAGGTCGAGCAATGGCTGCGCAGCGGCCTGGCCTACGCCTGCACCTGTTCGCGCAAGCAGCTCGAAGGCAGCCACGGCATCTATCCCGGCACCTGCCGCGACGCGCAGCATGACTGGCACGGCGACGTCGCCATCCGCATCCGCGTGCCGGAGCTGGACTACCGCTTCACCGATCGGCTGCAGGGCGAATTCCACCAGCACCTGGGCCGCGAAGTGGGCGACTTTGTCATCCGCCGCCGCGACGGGCTGTTCGCCTATCAGCTGGCGGTAGTGCTGGACGATGCCTGGCAGGGTATTACCGACATCGTTCGCGGCGCCGACCTGCTGGACAACACCCCGCGCCAGCTCTACCTGCAGGAACTGCTGGGCATCGCCGCCCCGCGCTACCTGCATGTGCCGCTGATCATCCAGCCCGACGGCCACAAGCTCGGCAAGTCCTACCGCTCGCCGCCACTGGAAGCCGACCAGGCCGCCCCGCTGCTGGTGCGCGCCTTGAAGGCACTGGGACAGAAGCCGCCCACCGAGCTGCTGCAGGCCACGCCCCACGAGGTGCTCGCCTGGGGCATCGCGCACTGGGATGCCGAAGCGATCCCCCACAGCCTGACGCTGGAAGATGCGCGGCTCTAGACTTGTACCCGTCCCCACCGGCGGCCGGCTTGCCGGCGACTGTGCGCACAGGTAGCCTGCCCGCCGAACCAAGAGAGAGACGACATGTACATCTACCGACTGGTGTTGCTCCTGGTCGTGGGCATCTACCTGTTCTCACCGGCCATCATGGACTGGTGGATCGATCCCCACGGCGCCTGGTACCGCCCGTATCTGCTGTGGCTGATCCTGATCGTCGTCACCTTCATCCTGCAGAGCCAGCGCGATGCTGACGAGCTTTAGCCTCACCCAGCTGATCCTGATCAGCGCCTCCTACCTGATGGTCCTCTTCGGTGTCGCCTGGATCACCGAGCGCGGCTTCATTCCGCGCCGGCTGGTGCGCCATCCGCTGATCTACACCCTGTCGCTGGGCGTGTACGCCAGCGCCTGGGCTTTCTATGGCACGGTCGGGCTGGCCTACCAGTACGGCTACGGCTTCCTGGCGATCTACCTGGGCGTCTCCGGCGCCTTCCTGCTCGCGCCGGTACTGCTCTACCCGATCCTGCGGATCACCCGGGCCTACCAGCTGTCGTCGCTGGCCGACCTGTTCGCCTTCCGCTTCCGTAGCACCTGGGCCGGCGCGCTGACCACGCTGTTCATGCTGATCGGCGTGCTGCCGATGCTGGCCTTGCAGATCCAGGCGGTGACCGACTCGATCAGCATCCTCACCCGCGAATCCGAACCCAACCGCGCGGCGCTGGCGTTCTGCGCGCTGATCACGCTGTTCGCCATCCTCTTCGGCGCGCGCCACATTGCGACCCGCGAGCGTCATGAAGGGCTGGTGATGGCCATCGCCTTCGAGTCGCTGGTGAAGCTGGTGGCGCTCTGCTCCATCGGCCTGTTCGCCCTCTATGGCGTGTTCGGCGGGCCGGACGGCCTGGAAGTGTGGCTGCTGCAGAACCAGGAAGCCCTGAGCACCCTGCACACGCCGCTGGCCGAAGGGCCGTGGCGCACGCTGCTGCTGGTGTTCTTCGCCGCGGCCATCGTGATGCCGCACATGTTCCACATGACCTTCACCGAGAACCTCAACCCGCGCTCGCTGCTGAGCGCCAGCTGGGGCCTGCCGTTGTTCCTGCTGCCGATGAGCCTCGCAGTACCACCGATCCTCTGGGCCGGCCTGCACCTGGGCGCCTCGACCAACCCGGAATACTTCACCCTCGGCCTGGGCATCTCGGTGGACAGCCCGGCCCTGGCGCTGACCGCGTTCGTCGGCGGCATCTCCGCCGCCAGCGGCCTGATCATCGTGATGACCCTGGCGCTCTCGGGCATGGTGCTCAACCACCTGGTGCTGCCGCTCTACCAGCCGCCGGCCGAAGGCAACATCTACCGCTGGCTGAAATGGACCCGCCGCGCGCTGATCGCCGCGATCATCATGGCCGGCTATGCCTTCTACCTGCTGCTGGGCGCGGAGCAGGACCTGTCCAACCTGGGCATTGTCTCCTTCGTCGCCACCCTGCAGTTCCTCCCCGGCGCGCTGGCCGTGCTCTACTGGCCGACCGCCAACCGCCGCGGCTTCATCGCAGGTCTCGTGGCGGGGATGCTGGTGTGGGGCGCGACCATGCTCACCCCGCTGGTGGCGAACATGCAGAGCATCTATCTGCCGCTGTTCAACTCGCTCTATGTACTCGACGACACCACCTGGCACCTCGCAGCGCTCGCTTCGCTGGCCGCCAACGTGCTGGTGTTCACCCTGGTCTCGCTGTTCACCGAAGCCAGCGATGAAGAGAAAGGCGCCGCCGAAGCCTGCGCCGTGGACAACGTACGCCGCCCGCAGCGCCGCGAGCTGATCGCCGTCTCCCCGCAGGAATTCGCTAGCCAGCTGGCCAAGCCGCTGGGCGCGAAGACCGCCCAGCGCGAGGTGGAACAGGCCCTGCGCGACCTGCACCTGCCCTTCGACGAACGCCGCCCCTATGCCCTGCGCCGCCTGCGCGACCGCATCGAGGCGAACCTCTCCGGCCTGATGGGCCCGAGCGTGGCGCAGGACATGGTGGAGACCTTCCTGCCCTACAAGGCCAGCAGCGAAGCCTACGTCACCGAAGACATCCACTTCATCGAGAGCCGCCTGGAGGACTACCACTCCCGGCTAACTGGCCTGGCCGCCGAACTCGACACCCTGCGCCGCTACCACCGCCAGACCCTGCAGGATCTGCCGATGGGCGTGTGCTCGCTGGCCAAGGACCAGGAAATCCTCATGTGGAACCGCGCCATCGAAGACCTCACCGGGGTCAGCGCGCAGCGCGTGGTCGGCTCGCGCCTGGCCGCCCTGCCCGATCCATGGCGCGGCCTGCTGGAAGGCTTCATCGACGCCCCCGACGAGCACCTGCACAAGCAGCGCCTGACCATCGAGGGCCAGACCCGCTGGCTGAACCTGCACAAGGCGGCGATCGAGGAACCCCTTGCGCCCGGTAACAGTGGCCTGGTGCTGCTGGTCGAAGACCTCACCGAAACCCAGTCGCTGGAAGACAAGCTGATCCACTCCGAGCGCCTGGCCTCCATCGGCCGCCTCGCCGCCGGCGTGGCCCACGAGATCGGCAACCCGATCACCGGCATCGCCTGCCTGGCGCAGAACCTGCGCGAAGAGCGTGAAGGCGACGGCGAGCTGACCGAGATCAGCGGGCAGATCCTCGAACAGACCAAGCGCGTCTCGCGCATCGTGCAATCGCTGATGAGCTTCGCCCACGCGGGCGGCAAGCAGGTCGCGGCCGAGCCGGTGTGCCTGGCGGACGTCGCCCAGGAAGCCATCGGCCTGCTGTCGCTGAACAAGCGCAGCATCGACGTGCAGTTCTTCAACCTGTGCGATCCGGAACACTGGGTGGAAGGCGACTCCCAGCGTCTGGCCCAGGTGCTGATAAACCTGCTGTCCAACGCCCGCGACGCCTCCCCACCCAACGGCGCGATCCGCGTGCGCAGCGAAGCTTCCGAGCAGACCATCGACCTGATCGTCGAGGACGAAGGCAGCGGAATACCCAAGTCGATCATCGACCGCCTGTTCGAGCCCTTCTTCACCACCAAGGACCCTGGCAAAGGGACCGGCCTGGGGCTCGCTCTGGTCTATTCGATCGTGGAAGAGCATTATGGGCAAATCACCATAGACAGCCCGGCTGACCCCGAACGCGAATGCGGAACCCGCATCAGCGTCACCTTGCCGCGGCATCCTGGCCCGACGGCCGAGCAGTAAACGAGCACGTCGAGAGAGCTGAATACATGGCACATATCCTCATCGTCGAAGACGAAACCATCATCCGTTCCGCCCTGCGACGATTGCTCGAGCGCAACCAGTACCAGGTCAGCGAAGCTGGCTCGGTGCAGGAGGCGCAGGAGCGCTACAGCATCCCGTCGTTCGACATGATCGTCAGCGACCTGCGCCTGCCCGGCGCACCCGGCACCGAACTGATAAAGCTGGCCCAGGGCACTCCGGTGCTGATCATGACCAGCTATGCCAGCCTGCGCTCGGCAGTGGACTCGATGAAGATGGGCGCGGTGGACTACATCGCCAAGCCATTCGACCACGACGAGATGCTCCAGGCCGTGGCGCGTATCCTCAAGGATCGCCAGGAGAACCGTAACGCTCCCGCCGAAGCCCGCGGTAACGCCAAGGCCGCCGACCGTAGCAGCGGTAACACCGCCCCCGCGGACGGCGAGATCGGCATCATCGGCTCCTGCGCCCCCATGCAGGAGCTCTACACCAAGATCCGCAAGGTGGCGCCCACCGACTCCAATGTGCTGATCCAGGGAGAGTCGGGTACCGGCAAGGAACTGGTCGCCCGCGCGCTGCACAACCTGTCCAAGCGCACCAAGGCGCCGCTGATCTCGGTGAACTGCGCCGCGATCCCGGAAACCCTGATCGAATCCGAACTGTTCGGCCATGAGAAAGGTGCGTTCACCGGTGCCAGCGCCGGCCGTGCGGGCCTGGTAGAAGCGGCCGACGGCGGCACCCTGTTCCTCGACGAGATCGGCGAGCTGCCGCTCGAGGCCCAGGCACGCCTGCTGCGCGTGCTGCAGGAAGGCGAGATCCGCCGCGTCGGCTCGGTACAGTCGCAGAAGGTCGACGTGCGCCTGATCGCCGCCACCCACCGCGACCTGAAGATGCTGGCCAAGACCGGCCAGTTCCGCGAAGACCTCTACTACCGCCTCCACGTCATCTCGCTGAAACTGCCGCCCCTGCGCGAGCGCGGCCCTGACGTGATGGAGATCGCCCGCTCCTTCCTGGCGCGCCAGTGCTCCCAGATGGGGCGTCCGTCGCTGACCTTCTCCCACGAGGCCGAGCAGGCCATTCGTCACTATCCGTGGCCGGGTAACGTGCGCGAGCTGGAGAACGCCATCGAGCGCGCGGTGATCCTCAGCGAAAGCCAGGAAATCCCTGCCGACCTGCTGGGCATCGACATCGAGCTGGATGATCTGGAAGACGACTTCGGCGATGACGGCGACCTGCGCCCGACCAACGGCAGCGCCAGCAACCACGAGCCCACAGAGGACCTGTCGCTGGAGGACTACTTCCAGCACTTCGTCCTCGAGCACCAGGACCACATGACCGAGACCGAGCTGGCCCGCAAGCTGGGTATCAGCCGCAAATGCCTGTGGGAACGCCGCCAGCGCCTGGGTATCCCGCGCCGCAAATCCGGCGCATCGGCTGACTCGTAAGACGTTTCACACTGTTACCGGAGACAAGCTCCGTAACAAAAGCCGGGTTCATCGGTAACGGGAACCCGGCTTTTTTGTGCCTGCCGCCCGGGGGTGAATCCTCGCAAACCCTTGAAAAATAAGGATTCGCAAAAGTTGGCACGGCATCTGCTTTGTTATTGGTACAACAACAATAACAAGCACGACCACTCACAATAAGAACAAGACGAAACGACTCCAGCACAACAAAAACAAGATCGCGGAGGCGCAGCTAACTGATTCTTTTGGAGAAGGGTAGCCGTCGGGACCAGTCCCGCAACCAGTCAAGAAGAATAAAACTGTCTTGAGACAGCACGCAAAACTGGTTGGATCGAAAGATCATTGCTCACTCAGCGACCAAAGCAATCCGTTTGCTATTGAACACCTTCCAAGTGTGGAAGGTTCCCCGAAGCAGGTAGCTTCGAGGGTCGGGTCTACAAACAAAAACAACAAGCCCGGTAATCATAATAAAAACAAAGCACGCACCTATTTGGGGGGGAGCCTCGGCTCCCCCAGTAGCTTTCGCTACACCCTCCCGCTCTCTCCCCGCAAGTCCCTTTCTTCAGTTTTCTTCATCATCCCACCCCACGATGCTAGAATCGCCGCGGCGCAGACGGCATTCGATTTGCTGCCATTTGTTTCAAGGCAGCGGCAGACACCCGCTATCCTCCAGGAAACGCCGTAATCAGGCGGCTTGCCGAGACCTGCGTATGCCATCCATACACCTATTCCCGATAGTGCACACATGCTGAAAAAGCTGATCCAGTCCATCCGATCCCCACTGCGCCGTCCGCGCGCTGTCCGCACTACTCCGGAAGTCGTTGGCAATCATCAGCACTCGCTGCGGCGGGAACAGTTCAGCAGGAACGCGGTGAACGTCGTGGAGCGCCTGACCAAGGCCGGCTACCAGGCGTACATCGTCGGCGGTGGCGTACGTGACCCGCTGCTGGGCATTCCGCCCAAGGACTTCGACGTGGCCACCAGCGCCACCCCCGAGCAGGTGCGCGCCGAATTCCGCAATGCGCGGGTGATCGGTCGCCGCTTCAAGCTGGTTCATGTCCATTTCGGCCGCGAGATCATCGAGGTCGCCACCTTCCGCGCGAACCATCCGGTCAGCGAAGACGACGACAGCAACAACGCCCACGCCTCCCGCAACGAGGCCGGCCGCATCCTGCGTGACAACGTCTACGGCACCCTGGAAGACGACGCCCAGCGCCGCGACTTCACCATCAACGCCCTGTACTTCGACGTCACCGGCGAGCGCATCCTCGACTACGCCCACGGCGTGCGCGACATCCGCAACCGCCTGATCCGCCTGATCGGCGACCCGGAGCAGCGCTACCTCGAAGACCCGGTCCGGATGCTGCGCGCCGTGCGCTTCGCCGCCAAGCTGGACTTCGAGATCGAGAAGCACAGCGCCGCGCCGATTCGCCGACTGGCGCCGCTGCTCAACGAGATTCCTTCGGCGCGCCTGTTCGACGAAATCCTCAAGCTGTTCCTCAGCGGCAAGGCCGAACGCACCTTCGAACTGCTCAACGAGTACGAGTTGTTCGCCCCGCTGTTCCCGGCGAGCGCCAAGGCGCTGAAGGACGACCCGGAGTACGCCGGCAAGCTGATGCGCCAGGCCCTGGCCAACACCGACGAGCGCATCCGCATGGGCAAGCCGGTCACTCCGGCCTTCCTGTTCGCCGCGCTGCTCTGGCCGGCCCTGCCCGCCCGCGTGCTGAAACTGCAGGACCGCGGCATGCCGCCGATTCCGGCGATGCAGGAAGCCGCCCACGAGCTGATCCTCGAGCAGTGCCGCCGCACCGCGGTGCCCAAGCGCTTCACCATCCCGATCCGCGAGATCTGGGACATGCAGGAGCGCCTGCCGCGCCGCCAGGGCAAGAAGGCCGACCTGCTGCTGGAGAACCCGCGCTTCCGCGCCGGCTACGACTTCCTCCTTCTGCGCGAGAGCGCCGGCGAGGAAACCGGTGGCCTCGGCGACTGGTGGACCGACTACCAGGAAGCCAGTGACGGTGAACGCCGCGGCATGATCCGCAACCTCGCCAGCCAGCAGGAAGAAGGCGGCGCCGCCGCACCGCGCAAACGCCGCCGTGGCGGCAGCAATCGTCGTCGTCGCGGCCCTCGCACCGAAGGCGCCAGCAGCGAATGAGCGAGCGCGTGTACATCGGGCTCGGCAGCAATCTCGCCGAGCCGCGCCAGCAGCTGGAAGCCGCGCTGAAGGCGCTGTCGCAGGTCCCCGCCACCAAGGTGGCGGTGGTCTCCCCGCTCTACGCCAGCGATCCGCTGGGCCCGCCGGACCAGCCGCGCTACGTCAACGCCGTGGCCGCCCTGGATACCGACCTGGAGCCGCTCGCGCTGCTCGACGCCCTGCAGACCATCGAGCTGGAACAGGGCCGCGTACGCAAGGACGAGCGCTGGGGACCGCGTACCCTCGACCTCGATATCCTGCTGTTCGGCGAGCGCCTGATCGACGAGCCGCGCCTGACCGTACCGCACTACCACATGCACGCCCGCGCCTTCGTGCTCTACCCGCTGGCGGACCTCGCTCCGCAACTGCGTTTCCCCGACGGGCGCACCCTGGCCGAGCTGCTCGCCGCCTGTCCGTTCAGCGGCCTCGAGCGCCTGTCCTGATGCATGCTGCGCCCCAGGCGTGGGGCGCACTGGCAGTAACGCCGTAACAGTCCGGTAACACCTGCAATTGACTTAGCCTTTTTCGATCCGGACTATAGGGCCCCGTTTGCCCCTGCCCGGCGCAGAACCGAGGACACTTTCATGCCTGATGTCACCCTGACCACCCTGCAAGGTCTCAAGCAAAGCGGCGAAAAGATCGCGATGCTGACCTCCTACGATGCCACTTTCGCCCATACGGCCAGTCTGGCCGGTGCCGAAATGCTGCTGATCGGTGACTCCCTGGGTATGGTGCTGCAAGGTCACGACAGCACGCTGCCGGTGACCGTAGAGGACATGGCCTACCACACCGCTGCCGTGAAACGCGGCAACAAGGGCGCGCTGATCGTCACCGATCTGCCGTTCGAATCCGGCACCTCGCTGGACCAGCTGCTGCGCGACTCGGTGAAGGTCATGCAGGCCGGCGCCCACATGGTCAAGCTCGAAGGCGGCGCCTGGCTCGCCGAGCCGATCATTCGCCTGGCCCAGATGGGCATCCCGGTGTGCGCACACCTGGGCCTCACCCCGCAGGCCGTCAACCTGTTCGGCGGTTTCAAGGTCCAGGGCCGCCAGGAAAACCAGGCGCGCCAGCTGCGCGCCGACGCCATCGCCCTGGAGCAGGCCGGCGCTGCCGTGCTGCTGCTGGAGTGCGTGCCGTCCGCGCTGGCGAAGGAAATCACCGAAGCCGTGAAGATCCCGGTCATCGGCATCGGCGCTGGCGCCGGTACCGACGGCCAGGTGCTGGTGATGCACGACATGCTCGGCCTGTCGCTGTCCGGCCGTTCGCCGAAGTTCGTGAAGAACTTCCTCGAAGGCCAGCCCGACATCCAGTCCGCCTTCGCCGCCTACGTGAAGGCAGTGAAGGACGGCACCTTCCCCGGCCCGGAACACGGTTTCGCCTGATGAATACAGTCAAGACAGTCCGCGAGCTGCGCGCCGCCGTGGCGCGCGCCCGTAGCGAAGGCAAGCGCATTGCGCTGGTCCCGACCATGGGCAACCTGCACGCCGGCCACGCCGCGCTGGTGACCAAGGCCAGCCAGCGCGCCGACTTCGTGGTGGCGAGCATCTTCGTCAACCCGTTGCAGTTCGGCCCCAGCGAAGACCTGGACAAGTACCCGCGCACCCTGGCGGCGGACCAGGAGAAACTGCTCGATGCCGGCTGCCATCTGCTGTTCGCACCCACCGTCGAGGAGATGTATCCCGACGGCATGGAAGGCCAGACCAAACTGCATGTCACCGGAGTCTCCGAGGGCCTGTGCGGCGGCAGCCGTCCGGGTCACTTCGATGGCGTCGCCACGGTGGTCTGCAAGCTGTTCAACATGGTCCAGCCCGATATGGCGCTGTTCGGCGAGAAGGATTTCCAGCAGCTGGCGGTCATCCGCAAGCTGGTGCGCGACCTGAACCTGCCGATCCAGATCTTCGGCGAGCCCACTGTGCGCGCCGAGGACGGCCTGGCGCTGTCATCGCGCAACGGTTACCTCACCGAGGAGCAGCGCGCCCTCGCACCGGTTCTGCAGCGCACCCTGAAGCAACTGGCCGAGCGTATCCGCCAGGGCGAGCGCGACTTCCCCGCGCTGCTGTCCGAAGGCCGCCAGCAGATCGAAGCGGCCGGCCTGCGCATCGACTACCTCGAGGCCCGCGAGTCCGCCGGCCTGCGCACGGCCACGGCGCAAGACCATCAGCTGGTGATCCTGGTCGCCGCCTTCCTGGGCACCACCCGGCTGATCGACAACCTCGCGTTCCACATCGACTGATTCCCCGTCCGATACCCGAATTTTCGCCTCGAAGCCGCGCCACTCGCGGCCTTGAGCGACTTCGGGTGCTCGGGCATACTCGCCCCGCTCTCCTCGACCAGAAGAAAAACAGGAGCCACGCCATGCAGAGCATCATGCTCAAAGCCAAACTGCACCGCGCCGAAGTCACCCACGCCGTGCTCGACTATGAAGGCTCCTGCGCCATCGACGGCGAATGGCTCGATCTCGCCGGCATCCGCGAGTACGAACAGATCCAGATCTACAACGTCGACAATGGCGAACGCTTCACCACCTACGCCATCCGTGGCGAGGAAGGTTCGCGGATGATTTCCGTCAACGGCGCCGCCGCCCACAAGGCCAAGGTGGGTGACCGGGTGATCATCTGCGCGTACGCTCAGTTCAGCGACGCCGAGCTGGAAGGCTACCAGCCGCGCATGCTGTACATGGCGCCCGGCAACGAACTCAGCCACACCAGCAACGCCATCCCGGTTCAGCTCGCCTGAGCCACGGAAGGGCCCGGAACCACCGGGCCTTCCCAGGTTCCAAAGCCTCGTTCAAACACGCCCGTCTTACCCGAAGGTACGTCATGGAACACCACCTCAACCCGCTGGATGCCACCAAACTGGCAAGCTGGCAGGCATTGGCCGCACACCGCCAGGATCTGCAGAACTTCACCATGCGCGAGGCGTTCGCCGAGGACCCGGAGCGCTTCAAGCGTTTCTCCCTCGCCGCCTGCGGCCTGTTCCTCGACTTCTCGAAGAACCTGATCCGCCAGGACACCCTCGATCTGCTGGTGAAGCTCGCCGAGGAAGCCAAGCTGGGAGAGGCAATCGGGTCGATGTTCCGTGGCGAGGTGATCAACGCCTCCGAACGCCGCCCGGTGCTGCATACCGCGCTGCGCCGCCCCATCGGCGACAAGGTGCTGGTCGACGGCGTCGACGTGATGCCCGAGGTGCACCGCGTACTGCATCAGATGACCGAACTGGTCGCCGCCGTGCACAACGGCCTGTGGCGCGGCTACACCGAGAAGCCGATCACCGACGTGGTGAACATCGGCATCGGTGGTTCCTTCCTTGGCCCGCAGCTGGTCTCCGAAGCGCTGCTGCCTTTCGCCCAGAAAGGCGTGCGTTGCCACTACCTGGCGAACATCGACGGCAGCGAATTCCGCGAGATGACCGCCAAGCTCAACGCCGAGACCACGCTGTTCATCGTCTCGTCGAAGTCCTTCGGCACCCTGGAAACCCTGAAGAACGCTCAGGCCGCCCGCGCCTGGTACCTGGCCCAGGGCGGCAGCGAGGCGGAGCTGTACCGCCACTTCATCGCCGTTTCCAGCAACAAGGAAGCGGCATCGGCCTTCGGCATCCGTCCGGAAAACGTCTTCCCGATGTGGGACTGGGTCGGCGGTCGTTACTCGCTGTGGTCGGCTATCGGCCTGCCGATCGCCATGTCGGTGGGTATCAACAACTTCAAGGAACTGCTGTCCGGCGCCTACAACATGGACCAGCACTTCCTCACTTCGCCGTTCGAGAAGAACATCCCGGTGCTGCTGGGCCTGCTCGGCGTCTGGTACGGCGACTTCTGGGGCGCACGCAGCCACGCGATCCTGCCCTACGACTACTACCTGCGGAACATCACCGACCACCTGCAGCAGCTGGACATGGAGTCCAACGGCAAGAGCGTGCGCCAGGACGGCACCCCGGTGTCCGCCGGCACCGGCCCGGTGATCTGGGGCGGCGTGGGCTGCAACGGCCAGCACGCGTACCACCAGTTGCTGCACCAGGGCACCCACCTGATCCCGGCCGACTTCATCGTCCCGGTGTCCAGCTACAACCCGGTGGCCGATCACCACCAGTGGCTGTACGCCAACTGCCTGTCGCAGAGCCAGGCCCTGATGGTCGGCAAGAGCCGCGCCGAGGCCGAGGCCGAGCTGCGCGCCAAGGGCGTCGACGAAGCTGAAGTGCAGCGCCTGGCGCCGCACAAGGTGATCCCGGGCAACCGCCCGAGCAACACTCTGGTGATGGAGCGCATCAGCGCCCGCCGCCTGGGCGCGCTGATTGCCATGTACGAGCACAAGGTCTACGTGCAGAGCATCCTCTGGGGCATCAACGCCTTCGACCAGTGGGGCGTGGAGCTGGGCAAGGAGCTGGGCAAGGCCGTCTACGGCCGCCTGGTCGGCAGCGAGGAAAGCGCCGCCGAAGACGGTTCCACCCAGGGCCTGATCGACTTCTTCCGCGGCCGTCACCGCGGCTGATGGCGAACGGACGGATGCGCGCCTGCGCATCCGTCCCGCTCCTGGCGGCAGAAGCGCTGTCGATACTCCCCGGGCGTCACGCCCAGCGCCTGCACGAAGGCGCGCCGCAAGTTGTACTCGTTGCCAAATCCTGCGTGCTGTGCCACGCGCTTGAGCGACGATTCTCCCGCCTCCAGCAGTTGGCTCGCTTTCTCCAGACGCAACTCCAACAGCAGCTTCGCCGGCGTCATGCCCATCTCCGCCTGGCAATGCCGATGCAGGGTGCGCGCTGACATGGCCATCTGCGTCGCCATTTCCTCGACATCCAGGGCCTCAGCCAGCCGTTCCCGCAGCCACGCCACCAGACGCTCCATCTGCCCGTCCGGCGGCGCCTGCTGCGCCAGCAGCTCGGCGCTGAACTGACGCTGGCCGCCAGGTCGACGCAGGTACATCACCAGCCCGCGAGCAACCCGCAGCGACAGGTCGCGGCCATGGTCCTCCTCCACCAGGCTCAGGCACAGGTCCATCCCGGCCGACACACCGGCGGAGCTGTAGAACTTCGCGTCGCGCACGAACAGGGCATCGTGCATCACCCGCAAGCCAGGAAACAGCCGCTGTAGCAGTTCGGCGTAACGCCAGTGGGTAACGACCGGGCGCCCCTCCAGAAGCCCAGCCTGCGCCAGCAGAAAGGCCCCGGTACAGACCGACCCGCAGCGCGCGGCGTGGGGTTCAGCCTGCGCCACCCAACGCGCTACCTCGCCTTTCTGCAGGGCCGCTTGCACCCCATGGCCGCCCGCGACCAGCAAGGTACAGCCGGCCACCTGCTGCGGCTCCGGCAAGGCTCTAGTCGCCAGCTCCAGCCCGGTGCTGGAGCGAACCAGGCCGCCACCGGGCGATATCGCCTCAAGCTGGTAGGCGGGGCGGGCAGCGACCGGCAGGTGCTCGTCCACTGCCGCGAATACATCGGCCGGCCCGCTGGCATCGAGCAACTGGAAATCCGGGAAGACCAGCAACAGAACGCGGTGAGTAGCATTCATCGGGGCGAATCCCTGGCGGCGATTGGCAGATATTCACTCATCGGCGTCAGAAGCGACAGACGAATCCGCGCCAGGATCGAAATCCCCACCCGGAGACGGCCATGCACGCTTTCCTGCTGTTCCTCATCCTGCTGCTCTGCACCCACGCCGCCCAGGCAGACGACGACGCGCTTGCGCCCTATCAACCGCGCTTCGGCCGCGAGCGCCCGGTCATCGCCGTCGTCGCACAGAATCGCATGACCGAACTCGCGGACTACGTCGTCCCGCTCGGCGTGCTGCGCCGCTCGGGCGCAGCGGAAGTGCTCGCGCTTGCGTCGGAGCCTGGACCGGTGCAACTGATGCCAGCCCTGCGACTTCAGCCGCAGGCCACGCTGGAGGAGTTCACGCAACGTTATCCACAGGGCGCCGACTACCTGATCGTGCCCGCCGTGCATGACAGCCAGGACCCCGCCCTGCTGGCTTTCGTCCAGGCTCAGGCGGCGCGGGGCGCGACTGTCGTCGGCGTCTGCGATGGCGTCCTGGTGCTGGGCAACGCGGGGCTGTTGCACGGTCGACGCGCCACCGGCCATTGGTACTCGCGCAAGCAGCGCCTGGAGGAGTACCCCGATGCGCACTGGGAGGAGAATCGTCGCTATGTGGCGGATGGCAGGGTGATCACCACCTCCGGTGTTACCGCTGCGCTACCGCTGTCGCTTGCACTGGTGGAGACCATCGCCGGAAAGCCCAGGGCCGCCACGCTCGCTCGGGAGTTCGGCGTGCAGGACTGGTCGCCGCGGCACGACAGCCAGCGCTTCCGCCTCGGCGCCAGTGGCTACCTGACCGCCGCCGGCAACTACCTCGCCCTCTGGAACCACGAGGTCTTCAGCGTCCCGCTGAAGCAGGGTTTCGATGAAGTCAGCCTGGCGCTGGCCGTGGACGCCTGGGCGCGGACCTTCAAAACAGAAGTACAGGGCAATGCCGCACACCCCGTCAGCAGTGCCGGCGGCCTGTTGTTCCTGCCGGACTCGCCCGATGACCACCCAGCATTGCCGGGGGCCGGCACCACGGCGATCGCGACACTCGACAACGCACTCGATGCGATAGCCCGGCGCTACGGCGAATCGACCCGGCGCCTGGTCACCGCCCAGCTGGAATACGCCCCACCTGAACGATCCGACCGCCTGGCGCGTCGAAACAACATGGACAACCCTTGAACCCGCCTGGCCTTGGATGCACCCTTGGGGGCATCTCGGCTCAACAACAACAAGGACTTCCCATGTACGAGATCAGCCTTCACCCCGTGCCGGAGGCCGTACGCAAGCGTGCCTACCTCGACAACGACGCGTACCAGCGCCTCTACAAGCAGTCGGTAGACGACCCGGAAGCCTTCTGGGGCGAGCAGGCCAAGGCCTTCCTCGACTGGTTCAAGCCCTGGCACTCGGTACACCACGGCGACCTGGCGAAGGGCCAGGCCACCTGGTTCAAGGGCGGCCAGCTCAACGTCACCTACAACTGCATCGACCGCCACCTGGAACAGCGTGCCGAGCAGGTCGCGATCATCTGGGAAGGCGACAACCCCAGCGAATCCGCCAACATCACCTACCGCAAGCTGCACAGCCATGTCTGCCGCCTGGCCAACGTGCTCAAGAGCCGCGGCGTAGGGAAGGGCGACCGGGTCTGCATCTACATGCCGATGATCCCCGAGGCGGCCTACGCCATGCTCGCCTGCGCGCGGATCGGCGCGATCCACTCGGTGGTGTTCGGCGGCTTCTCCCCGGACGCCCTGCGTGACCGTATCAACGATGCCGACTGCCGGACCGTGATCACCGCCGACGAAGGCGTGCGCGGCGGCAAGTACGTCCCGCTGAAGAAGAATGTGGAAAAGGCCCTGGCCGACTGCCCGAACGTCTCCACCGTGGTGGTGGTCGAGCGCACCCAGGGCGAGATCCCATGGGTCGAAGGCCGTGACATCTGGTATCACGAGGCGCTGGGCGAGGTCAGCGAAGACTGCGCCCCCGAGCCGATGGACTCCGAGGACCCGTTGTTCATCCTCTACACCTCCGGCTCCACCGGCAAACCCAAGGGCGTACTGCACACCACCGGTGGCTACCTGCTGGGCGCGGCAATGACCCACAAGTACGTGTTCGACTACCACGACGGCGACATCTACTGGTGCACCGCGGACGTGGGCTGGGTCACCGGCCACAGCTACATCGTCTACGGCCCGCTGGCCAACGGCGCCACCACCCTGATGTTCGAGGGCGTGCCGAACTACCCCGACGCCTCGCGCTTCTGGCAGGTGATCGACAAGCACCAGGTGAACATCTTCTACACCGCGCCGACCGCGATCCGCGCCCTGATGCGCGAGGGCGAAGCCCCGGTGCAGAAGACCGACCGCAGCAGCCTGCGCCTGCTCGGCTCGGTTGGCGAGCCGATCAACCCGGAAGCCTGGGAGTGGTACTACAACGTGGTAGGCGAAAAGCGCTGCCCCATCGTCGACACCTGGTGGCAGACCGAAACCGGCAGCATCCTGATCACCCCGCTGCCCGGCGCCACCGACCTCAAGCCCGGCTCCGCCACCCGCCCCTTCTTCGGTGTGCAACCGGTGCTGCTGGATGAGCAGGGCAAGGAAATCGACGGCCCCGGCTCAGGCGTCCTGGCGGTCAAGGCCAGCTGGCCGAGCCAGATCCGCAGCGTCTACGGCGACCACCAGCGGATGATCGACACCTACTTCAAGCCCTACCCCGGCTACTACTTCACCGGCGACGGCGCGCGCCGCGACGAGGATGGCTACTACTGGATCACCGGCCGCGTGGACGACGTGATCAACGTCTCCGGCCACCGCATTGGCACCGCCGAGGTGGAGAGTGCGCTGGTACTGCACGACTCCGTCGCCGAGGCCGCCGTCGTCGGCTACCCGCACGACCTCAAGGGCCAGGGCATCTATGCCTTCGTCACCACCATGAACGGCATCGAGCCCAGTGATGCGCTCAAGCAGGAACTGCTGGCCCTGGTGAGCAAGGAGATCGGCAGCTTCGCCAAGCCGGAAATGCTGCAGTGGGCACCGGGCCTGCCCAAGACCCGTTCGGGCAAGATCATGCGACGCATCCTGCGCAAGATCGCCTGCAACGAGCTGGAAAACCTCGGCGATACCTCGACCCTGGCCGATCCCAGTGTGGTCCAGGGACTGATCGACAACCGCCTCAACCATTGATGTGCGCTACAGGCCAAGGGTGCAAAGATGCTAGGTTTAGAGAACAGACCTGTCGTCCTTGCCCCGAGGCCTGTCCGCCACAATGGAAACCGTCCGCCGTCATATCGAAAGCCAGGTACTCAGCCTGACCGGCCTCGCCCTGGGCGGGGTCGATTTCGAGTCGCCCAAGGGCGACCCCGGCCTGTTCGGGCCGGACTCCGTGAGCTGGAAAGTCCACGGTGACTTCAGCTCGATGCTCATTGGCGGCATCAGCGCCCTGCTCCTGCAGATGCTGCATCCGGCCGCCCTCGGCGGCGTCTGGGACCACTCCAACTTCCGCGCCGACATGCTCGGCCGCCTGCGCCGCACCGGGCAGTTCATCTCCGCCACCACCTATGGCTCGCGCGGTGACGCCGAGAAGCTGATCGAACGTGTACGGCGCATTCACGACAACGTGCACGGCACGCTGCCGGACGGCACAGGCTATGCGGCCAGCGACCCGGACCTGCTGACCTGGGTGCACGTCGCCGAAGTCAGCTGCTTCCTCGCCTCGCACCTGCGCTACCTGAACCCGGACCTTTCCGGCGAAGATCAGGACCGTTACTACGACGAGATCGCCCTGATCGCCGAACGACTCGGCGCGCGGGATGTGCCACGCTCACGCGCGGAAGTAGCCGCCTACCTGCAACGCATGCGACCGCAGCTTCGCTACGATGAACGCACCCGCGAGGTGGTCAGCGTACTGTTCAACGCCCCCGCCCCGAGCTTCCTCGCCAAGCCCTTCGGCATGCTGATGATGCGCGCCGGCATCGACCTGCTGCCGGACTGGGCCACGGATCAGCTCGGCCTCAGCCTGGGCAGCCTGCAACGGCAACTGATCCGCTCCAGTGTGAGGCGCAGCGTGCCACTGCTGCGCTGGGCGGTCCGCAACGGCTCGTTGCACCGCGCACGCCGCCGCATGGGTTTACCACCTCTGCGCTGAAGCGTGACCACCCGGTTCGGAGGGTGGTGAGCCGGCGGCGGGCATGCAACCATGACCGTTCGCTGCGGCTTCGCCGCTTCCGACAGAGGATTCGTGTCATGCAAGAAGTCGTCATCGTCGCTGCCACCCGTACCGCCATCGGCAGCTTCCAGGGTTCGCTTTCCGCACTGCCGGCCCATGAACTGGGCGCTGCAGTCATTCGCAGCCTGCTGCAACAGACCGGCCTGGACCCTGCACGGGTCGACGAGGTGATCCTCGGCCAGACCCTGACCGCCGGCGCTGGCCAGAACCCGGCACGCCAGGCCTCCATCGCCGCCGGCCTGCCCAACAGCGTACCGGCGATGACGGTGAACAAGGTCTGCGGCTCGGGCCTCAAGGCACTGCATCTGGCGACCCAGGCGATTCGCTGCGGGGACGCCGACATCATCATTGCCGGCGGCCAGGAAAGCATGAGCCTCGCCCCCTACGTCATGCCCGGAGCCCGCACCGGCCTGCGCATGGGCCACGCGAAGCTGATCGACAGCATGATCCAGGATGGTCTTTGGGACGCCTTCAACGACTACCACATGGGCATCACCGCCGAGAACCTGGTGGAGAAGTACGGTATCAGCCGCGAGGAACAGGACGCCTTCGCCGCCGACTCGCAGCGCAAGGCGACCGCGGCCATCGAAGCAGGCCGTTTCAAGGCCGAGATCACCGCCATCGAGATTCCCCAGCGCAAGGGCGAACCGCTGCGCTTCGACACCGACGAGCAGCCGCGCGCCGGCACCACCGCCGAGTCCCTAGCCAAGCTCAAGCCGGCGTTCAGGAAGGACGGCAGCGTGACCGCCGGCAACGCTTCGACCCTCAATGACGGCGCCGCCGCCGTCCTGCTGATGAGCGCTGCCAAGGCCGCCGAACTGGGCCTGCCGATCCTGGCCCGCATTGCCGCCTACGCCAACGCGGGTGTCGACCCGGCCATCATGGGTATTGGCCCGGTCTCGGCCACCCGCCGCTGCCTGGAGAAGGCCGGCTGGCAACTCGCCGACCTGGACCTCATCGAAGCCAACGAGGCGTTCGCCGCCCAGGCGCTGTCCGTGGGCAAGGAGCTGGGCTGGGATGCTTCGAAGGTGAATGTGAACGGCGGCGCCATCGCCCTTGGCCACCCCATCGGCGCATCGGGCTGCCGCGTCCTGGTCACCCTGTTGCACGAGATGCTCCGCCGCGACGCGAAAAAAGGCCTCGCGACGCTCTGCATCGGGGGAGGGCAAGGCGTGGCGCTCGCTCTGGCGCGCTGATAGCCACTGACTTGCTGCGCAGAATTCACTCTGCGCAGCAAGTCTCTGTGCACGCTGGCAAGAAATCCCCTCTCAACTTGACTCCCCGCATGCTTTCGGTCCTACGCATAGGAATATTCCGTAGGTGCTTGAACAACTGGTCTATCTTCAAGATCAATGCGCGCAAATCATTTGGACTCAGGGAGTTGACTATGAAAAAGCGTGTGGTGCTGATCGAAGATCACCCCGCGATGCGTCTGGCGATCCGCTCATTGCTCGAGCAGGACTCGCAGTTCGAAGTGGTCCGTGAAGCCGCCGATGGCCATGGCGGGCTGGATGCCGTACGCAAGGAGCGCCCCGACCTGGTGATACTCGATCTCAACCTGCCCGGCATGGATGGCCTCGACCTGCTGGCGCGCATCCATATCTTCGACGAGAACATCCGCCTGCTGGTGTTGAGCTCGCAGGATGAACGCCTGTACTCGAGCAAGGTCGAAGCGGCGGGTGCGCATGGATTCGTCAGCAAGAACAAGGACACCAGCGCCATTCTCAACGCCGCGCGCATGCTGGTTTCGGGCTATCGCTGCTTCCCGGAAAAGGCCCTGAGCATCGACAAGAATACCGACCCGGTGGCCAGCCTCACGCCACGGGAACTGGTCGTGTTGCGCAGCCTGGTGAGAGGCATGAGCAACAAGGACATCGCCGAGGAGCTGTTCCTCAGCCAGAAGACCGTCAGTACCTACAAGACGCGCATTCTTGAGAAGCTGAACCTGGAAAGCCTCGTGGACCTGGTCGAATTCGCCCGCACCCATCGCCTGAATGACTGACAGACATCACTGAAAACCTCGTCCGAAGGCGACTATCGAATCGAAGAATCACAGCCGTGCCATACTCCTGTGGCACGTCACGACGGAAACGACTCTCGCCATGCCCAAAGGATTGAAACGCGCCATCGGCGCGGTAGTGCTGTTAGTCCTCTTCTATTGCCTGCTGGGTTTTCTCATCCTGCCCGGCGTTGGACTGCGGATAGCCAACCAGCAACTGGCTCACTATTCGACCGTTCCGGCACGCCTGGAACGCATCGAGTTCAACCCGTTCAGTCTCGAACTCACCCTCTGGGGCCTGCATCTGGGTGACGACGGGCAGGAACAGGTCCGCTTCCGTCGACTCTATGCCAACCTCGAACTCGACAGCCTGTGGAAACGCAGGCTGCACCTCGCCGACGTTGAACTGGACGCACCGCACACCGAACTGCTGTTCGCCGAGAACGGCACGCTGAACCTGAGCCAACTGTTCAAGGTACCGCCCAGTGAGCCGGCCCCCGCACAGGAAGAACCCAGCGATCCCTTCCCGCTGCGCATCGACCGCATCCGCCTGGCCGAAGGCAGCCTGCACTTCCTCGACCGCCGCCCCAGCGAGCCGGTGGAATTCGTCTTCGACCCGATGGGCTTCGAGCTGCACAACCTCAGCACCCTGCCTGAGGATGGCGCCGAAATGACCCTGGTCGCCACCGGCCCCCACGGCGGCAAGCTCGACTGGAAGGGCGACCTGAGCATCGTACCCTTCACCTCCAAGGGCAGCTTCACCCTTGACGGCGTGCCGCTGAAGGCCTGGTGGCCCTATGTGCGTGACAACGCACCGCTGAACCTGAACAACGGCATCCTCAGCGTGGCCTCCGACTATCATCTGGACCTCTCGAAGGGGACGCAACTCCTGCTGGACAAGGCCGCCATCAAGCTCCGCGACCTGGACCTCAGCTCCCCCGAAGGCAAACCACTGGCCAAGCTCGCCACCCTGGATGTCGCCGAAACCACCCTCGACCTCGTCAAGCAGGAAGTGGTGGTCGGCCAGATCCGCAGCCAGGGCCTGGAGGCCTGGGCGGCGCGGGAGAAGGACGGCCAGCTGGACTGGCAGAAACTCTTCGCCAACTTCAAACCCTACAAGCGCCCCGAGGAGCCCACGCCGCAAGCGCAGGCCACTTCCGAGCCAGCGCCGGCCACCGAGACGGCAGCTGCAGCCGGCAAGGAGCAGAAGGCCCCGACTGACCAACCGGAAGCCCAGCCCAGCGCCCCCGCCACAACAGCCCAGGCCGAGCCAGCCAAACCGGCCGCTCCGTCCCAGCCGGCAACCAAGCTGGAAGCCAAGCCCGCCGAGGCTGACAAGCCTGCCCAGACGGCCGAGCAGAGCAAACCGGCCGAGCCGCAGAAGCCATGGCATGTCGTTTTGCGCGACACCCAGCTGCGCGGCTACAAGGCGCACCTGGCCGATCGCGCACCGGGAAAACCGGTGGCCCTGGAAATCGGCCCGCTGGACCTGGACCTGCAAAACGTCGACAGCGGCCTGACCTCGCCACTGCAGCTCAAGCTCAAGACCGGCCTCGGCCCGCGCGGGCAGATCGAAGCCAGCGGCCAGGTCATCCCCAGCCCGGTCAGCGCCAAGCTGAAGGTTTCGACCCGCGACATCGACCTGCGCGTCGCCCAGGCCTACATCGATCCGTTCATTCGCCTGGAGCTGCGCAGCGGCCTGCTGTCCAGCGACCTGGACGTCGACCTCAAGGGCACCGACCCGCTGGCCTTCAGCGTCACCGGCAGCGCCCAGGTGACCCAGCTGCACACCCTGGACACCCTCAAGAGCCGCGACTTCGTCAAATGGACCAAGCTGACCCTCGACGGCCTGACCTACAAGCATGGCGATAGCCTGGTGATCCAGACCGTTTCGCTGGAAGAGCCCTACGCGCGCTTCATCATCAACGAAGACCGCAGCACCAACGTCAGCGAGCTGATCATTGCGCAACCGGAGTCCGCCTCGTCCACGGCGAGCAAGGGCAGCGCCTCGGGCAGTAACAGCAAGCCGCTGGGCATCCGTATCGGCGGCGTGAAGATCAACAACGGTTCGGCCAACTTCGCCGACCTGACGCTGCGCCCCGACTTCGCCACGGCCATCCAGCAACTGGGCGGTGAGATCGGCACCATCGACAACCGCAATCCGGCGCCGGCCTCGGTGGACGTCAAGGGCAAGGTCGACAAGTACGCGCCGGTCACCATCAAGGGCAGCCTCAACCCGTTCTCGCCGCTGGAGAAGCTGGACATCGCCACCAGCTTCAAACGCGTCGAGCTGACCACCCTGACGCCCTACTCCGGCAAGTTCGCCGGTTACCGCATCCGCAAGGGCCGGCTGAACCTGGACCTGCACTACCAGATCACCCAGGGCAAGCTCAAAGCCGACAACAAGGTACTGGTGGAACATCTGCAACTGGGCGAGAAGGTCGACAGCCCGGACGCCGTGGACCTGCCGGTGAAACTGGCGATCGCCCTGCTCAAGGACGCCAACGGCAACATCGACATCCAGCTACCGGTGGAAGGCGACCTGAACAACCCGCAGTTCAGCGTCATGCCCATCGTCTGGCAGACCCTGCGCAATCTGGTCGTGCGCGCCGTGCAGGCGCCGTTCAACTTCATCGCCGGCCTGGCCGGTGGCGGTGGTGGGCCTGACCTGAGCAACGTGGTGTTCGCCCCCGGCTCCAGCGAGCTGGACGCCAGCGCCCAGAGCAATCTCGACAAGCTGGCCGAAGCCCTCAAGCAGCGTCCGGCGCTGAAGCTGGAAGTCGAAGGCGTCGCCGCCGCCTCGAGTGACGGCCCACTGCTGGCCGACAAGCGCCTGAAGCAGGAATACCAGAAGAACTACTACAGCATGTTGCAGCGCCGTGGCGACAAGGTGCCCAGCGACGCGAGCCAGTTGGAAGTGCCGGAAGACCTGCAGCCGGTCCTGCTCGAAGGCGTTTACCGCGCGCGCCTGAAGAAGCAGCCGCCAGCGGAATGGCAGGACCTGAGCAAGGACGAGCGTTCGGCGAAGATGCGCCAGGCCGTGCTTGATTCCTGGAGCGACAGCCAGTTGCTGCTGCGCAAGCTCGGTCAGGAGCGCGCAACCCAGATCAAGGACTACCTGGTCGCCAAGGGTGGCCTGGGTGACGACCGCATCTACCTCATCGACGTCAGCTTCGGCGAAGCGGAGAATGGTGGCAGTGTGGCCACCCAGCTTCACCTTGATAGCGAATAAGGAGTCGTTCGATGAAAGCCCTGACCTGGATGTCCTGCGCCCTGCTGCTTTGCGCGGCGGGCGCCCAGGCGGAAAGCATGCGTTGCGGAAGCGCCCTGATCAACGCCGGCGACCGCGCCTGGGAAGTCGAGCAGAAGTGCGGTGCGCCGGATCACCGTGACGAAGTCGGTTACACCCTCGGTGGTTACGATCGCCGCGAGTACCGGGTGGAGGAGTGGGTCTACGGCCCGCGCAATGGCACCAGCTACATCCTCACCTTCGAAGCCAACAAGCTCAAAAGCATCGAGTTCAAACGCAATTGAAGACGCCCCTCGTACTGCGCCTGGCGGCCCTGCTGCTGCCCCTCGCCTTCACGCCCCTTGAGGCACAGGCCGCCAGCCTGCGCTGCAGCAGCAAGCTGATCAGCACCGGCGATGTCACCAGCGACGTACTGAGCCGGTGCGGCGAGCCTGTCAGCCGCTCGTTCCTCGGCTACAAGCAGGTACCCGGCCCGCGTTACGGCGAGTCGATGGAAGTAGCCGTAGAGGAATGGATCTACGGCCCCTGGAGCGGCATGCTGTATTTCGTCCGCTTCGAGGGCAACCGCCTGAGCGACATCCAGAGCAAGCGCAGCGGCAACTGACAGCCGTGCTGGCGGGATGCTAGTCTCGCCGCCACTCAAGCACTTACGCCATTCGGGCCAAGGACCGGTCGCCATGGTTATCGTCCCCGCCGAGCACCCGCTGGACTGGAAGAAACCTCCCGTCATCACGCTGCTGCTGATCGTCATCAACGTCCTGATCTACTTCGGCTACCAGGGCGGTGACAGCACCCGGCGCGAAGAAGCCGTGCGCATCTACCTCGAACAGGACCTGCTCAGCCATGAGCGGCCGTTGTTCAGCGCCTCGCTGGAACGCCGCGACCGACTGGAAGCCGACCAGCAGCGCGCCCTCGAAGCCCTTCCCCGCCAGCGATTGGCCTGGCTGGTACTCTCGGACCTGGAGTTCGGCCACGAACTGCGCGCCCTGCCTGCCTTCCAGCAGGACGCCGCCTGGCAGGCCTCGCGTCTCAGGGCCGAAACAGCGCGCGACCAGACCAGCAGCCTGCGCTTCGGCTTCATCCCCGAGCGCTTCACCGTGCAGGGCCTGTTCGGCTCGATGTTCCTGCATGGCAGCTTCTGGCACCTGGCCGGCAACATGGTGTTCCTGTTCATCTTCGGCTTCGCCCTCGAAGCGGCGCTGGGATGGGCCCTTTATCTGGGCCTCTACCTGTTCAGCGGTCTGTGCTCCGGCCTGCTGTGGTGGGCGCTCGATCCTTCCTGGGTTCCTGGCATCGGCGCCTCCGGCGCGATCTCCGGCTTGATGGGCATGTACATCGGCGTGTACGGCCTGAGGCGCATCCAGTTCTTCTACTGGCTCGGCCCCCTGATGGGCTACCTCAAGGCGCCGGCGCTGTGGATCCTGCCGCTGTGGCTGGGCAAGGAGCTCTTCGGGCTGGTACGCGCCGCCGACCACGTGAACTACTACGCACACATTGGCGGTCTGGTGTCAGGTTTTCTCGCCGTCTGGCTACCGCGCAAGCTGGGGCGGATGCCGGTGGACGAGGCTTACCTGAGCAAAGAAGACCCGGACGCCCCCTTCAAGCGCGCCCTGGCGTCGCTGGACGAACAGATCGGCCGCTTTGCCCTCGACCAGGCTGCTGCACGCGGCCCGGAGCTGCTGCGGCAGTTTCCCGGCCAGCCGGTACTGGTCGAACGCCTGTACGGCGTCGCCAAGGGGCGGCAGGACCGCGCCCTGATGAATGAAACCCTCAAGCAATTGTTCGCCCTGCCACCTTCCGCGTCAGCCGATGCGCTACTGCGCCGCCTCACCGAGGAAAGTGCCGCCGCCGACGCCGGACTGCTGGCCCACCCGGCGATTCAGTTGCACCTGTTGCGCAAACTGCTCCAGCGCAATGAGTCCGCACAGGCATTGCAATGCTGGCGTCGCCTGTCACGCTCGGGCCAACTGCCCGAACCGCTACCCGGCCTGACCCTGCAACTGGCCAAGCAGATGGGGCAAAAAGGCGACCTGCAGGCCGTGCGCGAACTCTCGCGCTTCCTCCGCCAGCACTACCCGGAAGCTGATCCAACCCGGCAGCTGACGATCTACCAGCAACACCTCGCCCCCTGATCTGCCCATGAAAAAGCCCCGCCGGCGAACCGGCGGGGCTTGGGTCATCCCTTTGCTGGGTGCTACAGACGGCTGCTGAAGTCGCGAACTTCCTCTTCCGCTTTCTCTTTGGTCCAGCCGTAGCGTTCCTGCAGTTTGCCTACCAGGTACTCGGCGTGTCCGTCTGCCGCTTGTACATCGTCGTCGGTCAGCTTGCCCCACTTTTCCTTCATAGTGCCGGACAACTGCTTCCACTTGCCTTTGATCACGTCAGTGTTCATGGCGATCCTCCTATTCGAGGTTGGATGGGGTGAGAAGCTGTGGTTCTTACTCGACCGATTTCAGGCCATCGGCGGAGACAGCGGTCACGCCCTTGATGCCTTTGGTGGTCTGAATGGCCAGTTCCTTCTCGGCGTCGGTCTTGACGTTACCCGAGAGGGAAACCACGCCCTTGTTGGTTTCGACCTTGATGTTGGTGCCGCTGATGTCCTTGTTGGCGATCAGCGAAGACTTCACCTTGCTGGTGATCCAAGTATCGGAAACCGCCTCTTCGGTTTTCTGAACTGTCTCGTTGGCGGCCAGAGTCGTCGGCTGGGCGAACACCGAGTTGGCGAACGAGAAGCTCAGGGCGGTTGCAGTGGCAGCGGCGAGAGCCAGTTTATTGAAACGTTTCATGGCGGTTTCTCCTGAATTATTGGAAAACTGCGGCCCGTGCCTGGCAGCAGTTGCACAAGTACTATCGCAAGCCCTGTGCCAGTTTTTCCTATTCAGTAAAACCCTTAAAAATCAAAACGTTATACAAAAAACACAAACACCCTTCACTTGCAGTTTGCAAAATCCGCCGCTGCGCTTCATGCAGGTTGCACGATCAGGTTCCGGAGCTTCGCCCCAGCTTCGCGAGCACGGCCTCGAGTTGCACCACCTCGCCCATCTGCTCGAACGCCGGATAGCGCTGGCGAATAAAGGCCAGCAGTTGCTGCGCGGGCTCCACCTGCCCCAGCTGTTCGGAGAACGCCCGCGCCGCCATCAGGTAGGCGCGAGGAATCCCAGGGTACTCCGGGAAACGCTTGTGCAAGTTTCGCAGCAGGCTCAGCCCCTCGCGGGCCTTGTGGCGCTCGATCAGGACCTCGGCAATGCGCTCGCACACGCTCGGGTCTTCCGGCAGGTAATCCGCCTGCAACTGCCGGGCATTGAGGAAGGCACTGGCAGCCAGCTGCGGATTGAGCCGGGTGGCCAGACCCAGATAGTGCGGCAGGTGATTCAGGCACTCGGCGCGCTCGTTCAGGGCGAAGAGCAGCTGGTGATAACGCTCGTTCAGCTTGAGGTCCTGGCGGCCTTCGCGCAGGGCCGCGACCAGTATCTCCAGGGCGGCGCCGGTCTGCCCCTCCTTGACCCGCACCTCCGCCTCGGCCAGCGCCTTGCGGCGGTGCCATTCCGGCGCGGCAAAGCCGGCTGGGGCGTCTTCACCGGCGGAAACGTAGCCCAGCTCACCCTGATACTGGAACACGGCGTAACCCATCATGGCGCACATCACCACGGCGAAATAACCCGTCAGCCCCGCTACCACCGGGACCATCACCACTCGAGGCAAGCCGTTGGAGAGCAGCCAGCCGACATAGGTGGGGGATTGCCAGAGAATGAACAGGAACACGCAGAGAATCAGGTAACGCCAGCCCATGGCTGCAATGACCTGCCCCACTTCACTGGGGCTGAGCGCGGCGCCCAGGCTCTTGTCAAGGGACAACCGGATGATGCTCGCCGGCAGCACCAGCATGAGGCCGATGTTGGCGGCCCAGTAGACGGCCTCACTGTGGAAGTCAGCCGCCAGCCAGAGCAGGACGAGGGCTATCAGGAACACCGCCAGTTGCTGGAAAAAGGTCCGCAGGCTGTCGGCGCTGAAGGCCTCGATCAAGCCTGGGGCGTCCTGGCCGCCAAAGCTCGCCGCCTCGATCACGCTGTGCAGGTACTTGGTTGCCACGCTGAGCAAGGCGACCCAGAGCACGATCATCGCCGGCATGAACACGCAGGCCAGTGCCAGCAAGGCGCAGAAGGCCAGCGGCCCGGCCTGGAAGCCGTAGGCGAAGAATTTCGGCAGTCGCTCCCAGAAGGGTTGCGCGGTATTGGCCGCGCCGAGGAAGCGCAGGTGGCCGCGGCACAGCGGGCACGCCGGTGCGTACTCCGGAGCGTCGGCATTGAGGGGAATGCAGCAGTCGCCGTAATGACGCTCGCAGGGCTGGCAATGCCAGGTCGCGGGCTGGGCACTGTGGTAGTGACAGTAACGCTTGTCCATCTCGGGGCATCCTTGGAGCGAGATCGGCGAATAGCGCATTTTCAAGGCAAAAAAAGAGGGCCCGCAAGGGGCCCTCTTTCATTTCGCCGATTGCTTAAACGCCAGAGGCTTCAGCAGCGGCTACGTCCTTGATGGACAGCTTGATGCGGCCGCGGTTGTCCACGTCGAGAACCAGGACTTTGACTTCCTGGCCTTCCTGCAGAACGTCGGTGACCTTGTCGATGCGCTTGTCGCTGATCTGCGAGATGTGCACCAGACCATCCTTGCCCGGCAGGATGTTGACGAAGGCACCGAAGTCCACGATGCGCTCGACCTTGCCGACGTAGATCTTGCCGATCTCGGCTTCCGCGGTGATACCCAGGACGCGCTGCTTGGCGGCCTCGGCAGCTTCCTTGGTTTCGCCGTAGATCTTCACGCTGCCGTCGTCCTCGATGTCGATCGAGGCCTTGGTCTCTTCGCAGATGCTGCGAATGGTGGCGCCGCCCTTGCCGATGACGTCGCGGATCTTGTCGGTGTCGATCTTCATCTGGATCATGGTCGGAGCGTTTTCCGACAGCTCGGCGCGCGGAGCGGCGATGATCTGGTTCATCTGGCCGAGGATGTTCAGGCGAGCTTCCAGGGCCTGGCCCAGGGCGATCTCCATGATCTCTTCGGTGATGCCGTTGATCTTGATGTCCATCTGCAGGGCGGTAACGCCCTTGTCGGTACCGGCGACCTTGAAGTCCATGTCGCCCAGGTGGTCTTCGTCACCCAGGATGTCGGTCAGGATGGCGAACTTGTCACCTTCCTTCACCAGGCCCATGGCGATACCGGCAACCGGCGCCTTGACCGGAACACCGGCGTCCATCAGAGCCAGGGAAGCACCGCAAACGGAAGCCATGGAGCTGGAACCGTTGGATTCGGTGATCTCGGAAACGACGCGGATGGTGTAGGGGAACTCGTCCTGGGTCGGCAGCATGGCAGCAACGCTGCGGCGTGCCAGACGGCCGTGGCCGATTTCACGACGGCCCGCGCTGCCCATACGGCCACACTCGCCTACCGAGAACGGCGGGAAGTTGTAGTGCAGCATGAAGGGGTCTTTGCGCTCGCCTTCGAGGGTGTCGAGCAGTTGCGCGTCGCGGGCGGTGCCGAGGGTGGCAACGACCAGGGCCTGGGTTTCGCCACGGGTGAACAGCGCCGAGCCGTGGGTCTTGCCCAGTACGCCGACTTCGATACGCAGCGGGCGAACGGTGCGGGTGTCGCGGCCGTCGATACGCGGTTTGCCGTTGACGATGTTTTCGCGAACGGTGCGGTATTCCAGCAGGCCGAAGACTTCTTTGACTTCACCTGCGGAGAACTGGCCTTCGCCTTCGCCGGCGAACTTGGCGACGATCTGCTCGCGCAGGGCGTCCAGGGCCGCGTAACGGTCCTGCTTGACGGTAACGGTGTAGGCCTCGGAGATGGCGGCACCGAACTCGGCCTTGATGGTGTTGACCAGGGTGGTGTTCTCGACCGGAGCGGACCAGTTCCAGGTCGGCTTGCCAGCTTCGGTTGCCAGTTCGGCAACGGCGCGGATGACCGCCTGGAATTCTTCGTGGGCGAACAGAACGGCGCCCAGCATCTGGTCTTCGGTCAGCTCGTCGGCTTCGGACTCAACCATCAGCACGGCGTCGGAGGTACCGGCCACGACCATGTCGAGGCTGGAGCTCTGCTGCTGCTCATAGGTCGGGTTGAGGATGTAGCCGATTTCCGGGTGGAAGCCAACACGGGCAGCGCCGATCGGGCCGGCGAACGGAATGCCGGAGATCGCCAGGGCGGCGGAGGTGCCGATCATGGCAGCGATGTCCGGATCGGACTTCTTGTTGGTGGAAACGACGGTGCAGACAACCTGCACTTCGTTCATGAAACCTTCCGGGAACAGCGGACGGATCGGACGGTCGATCAGGCGCGAGGTCAGGGTTTCCTTCTCGGAAGGACGGCCTTCACGCTTGAAGAAACCACCGGGGATGCGGCCGGCTGCGTAGGTCTTCTCCTGGTAGTGCACGGAGAGCGGGAAGAAGCTCTTGCTCGGGTCGGCCTGCTTGGCGCCGACGACGGTGCAGAGCACGGTGACGTCGTCCATGGTGACCAGGACGGCACCGGTGGCCTGGCGGGCGATGCGGCCAGTCTCGAGGGTTACGGTCGACTGACCGAACTGGAATTTCTTGGTTACCGGGTTCACGGTTTTTCTACCTTCGCTTTAGTTGCCTTGGGGGAAATTGTGGAAATGCCGGGAGTCGGACCCGATTTCATTCCCTGTAAAAGCGAGAAAGCCGGGAGCCAGAGCCGATGGGCGGTTTACACCGCCCATCGACCCCGGACTCCCAGCTTCCCACTTCAGGCTTGCCGTCTTAGCGACGCAGGCCCAGGCGACCGATCAGGGCGCTGTAACGAGAGGTGTCCTTGCTCTTCAGGTAGTCCAGCAGCTTACGACGCTGGTTAACCATACGGATCAGGCCACGACGGGAGTGGTGGTCTTTGCCGTTGGCCTTGAAGTGGTCCTGCAGCTTGTTGATGTTGGCGGACAGCAGTGCAACCTGCACTTCCGGGGAACCGGTGTCGCCTTCAGCTTGCTTGTACTCGTTAACGATCTGGGCTTTTTCTTGGACGCTCAGTGCCATGATGGGGCTTCCTCTGAGGTAACAGGCCAGGGACTTATCCCTGTGTTCATAGTAAGAGGAGTGACCGTGCCTGCTGACAGCCACCCTCGGTTTCGGTCTTAAGACCGAATCAGTCGACGCGGCGCCAGGCGCCCGTCTTCGACCACTTCACCGATACCGATGAAGCGGCCTTCATGATCCTGCACCCGCAGCATGCCGAACTTCGGCATATCGGGGGCGCGTACCGGCTGACCATGCAGCCAGTAATAGGCGCTGTGCTCCGACAACTGCAGCAGCGGCCAGTGTTCCAGGCCGGCATCCACCGGCAGCAGGAAGCGGTCGAGGGCTTCGTTGCCACCCTCGGCATGGACTTTCTCGAGCTCCTCCAGCGTCACCGACTGGTTCAGCTGGAACGGACCTGCCTGTGTCCGGCGCAGGGCGGCGACGTGTGCGCCACAACCAAGTTCGCGGCCGAGGTCTTCGACCAGGGTGCGAATGTAGGTGCCCTTGCTGCAGGAAACCGCCAGGGTCGCACAGGGCGACTCGAACGCGAGCATTTCCAGGCGCGCAATAGTAACAGAACGCGCCTCGCGCTCCACTACCTCTCCGGCACGGGCCAGCTTGTACAACGGCTGGCCGTCCTTCTTCAGCGCCGAGTACATCGGCGGCACCTGCTCTATGTCGCCACGGAAGCGTGGCAGCAAGGCCTCGATGGCTTCCCGACCAGCGGTCACTTCGCGCTGCTCGACCACCTCACCCTCGGCATCGGCGGTGGTGGTAGTGACGCCGAGCTTGGCAATCGTCTCGTAGGCCTTGTCGGCGTCGAGCAGGTACTGGGAGAACTTGGTCGCCTCGCCGAAACACAGCGGCAGCACGCCGGTGGCCAGCGGATCGAGGCTGCCGGTGTGCCCGGCCTTCTCGGCATTGAGCAGCCAGCGCACCTTCTGCAGCGCCTGGTTGGAGCTCATGCCCAGCGGCTTGTCGAGAATCAGCACACCGTTGACCGCACGGCGAATGCGTTTCACCTGGGCCACGCGTTACTCCTCGGAATCGCCGCCGCGACGATCGGCGGCCACCGCGCGCTCGATCAACGCCGACAGTTCGGCACCGCGACGGATGCTGGCGTCGTAGCTGAAGTGCAGTTGCGGCACGGTGCGCAGCTTCATCGCCTTGCCCAGCTGCATGCGCAGGAAGCCTGCGGCATCGTTGAGGATGCTGGTGTTCTGTTTCACCACTTCGGCGTTGTCATCCTGCCCCATCACGGTGACGTACACCTTGGCATGGGACAGGTCACGGGCCACGTCGACGCCGGTGATGGTCACCAGGCCGAGACGCGGGTCCTTGATTTCACGCTGGATCAGCAGCGCCAGTTCGCGCTGCATCTGGTCGCCGATACGCTGGGTACGGCTGTACTCTTTAGCCATTTTTCTAACCTGCTTACCCGAGCCGCGAGGCTCCGGGTCTGAAAGCGGCAAACGCCCGGGGCAGCAATTCAGCTGGCCCGGGCGCTGCGTTCACGCTCGAATACCCTTACAGAGTACGAGCGACTTCGACCTTCTCGAACACTTCGATCTTGTCGCCGACGCGGACGTCGTTGTAGCTCTTCACGCCGATACCGCATTCCATGCCGGCACGGACTTCGGAGACGTCATCCTTGAAGCGACGCAGGGATTCCAGCTCGCCTTCGAAGATGACCACGTCGTCGCGCAGTACGCGGATCGGACGGTTGCGGTGCACCAGACCCTCGGTGACCATGCAGCCGGCGACCGCGCCGAACTTCGGCGAACGGAACACGTCACGCACTTCGGCGATACCCAGGATGTTCTCGCGAACATCGCTGCCGAGCATGCCGGTCAGGGCTTTCTTGACGTCTTCGATGATGTCGTAGATCACGTTGTAGTAACGCATGTCGAGGCCTTCGGACTCGACGATCTTGCGCGCACCGGCGTCGGCACGGACGTTGAAGCCGAACAGCACCGCGTTGGAGGCCAGCGCCAGGTTGGCATCGGATTCGGTGATACCACCGACGCCGCCACCGACCACGCGAACCTGCACTTCGTCGTTGCCCAGGCCACTGAGCGAGCCCTGCAGGGCTTCCAGCGAACCACGGACATCGGACTTGAGCACGATGTTGAGGGTCTTCTTCTCTTCCTGGCCCATGTTCTCGAAGATGTTTTCCAGCTTGCCGGCATGGGCACGAGCCAGTTTCACTTCGCGGAACTTGCCCTGGCGGAACAGAGCAACTTCGCGGGCCTTCTTCTCGTCGGCAACCACGGTCATCTCGTCGCCGGCGTCCGGGGTACCATCGAGGCCGAGGATCTCGACCGGAATGGACGGGCCCGCTTCCTTGATCGGCTTGCCGTTCTCGTCGAGCATCGCACGGACGCGGCCGTAGTTGACGCCGACCAGGACCATGTCGCCCTGACGCAGGGTACCGTCCTGGACCAGCACGGTGGCTACCGGGCCACGGCCCTTGTCCAGACGGGACTCGACCACCACGCCACGGCCCGGGGCCGACGGAGTGGCTTTGAGTTCGAGTACTTCAGCCTGCAGCAGCACGGCTTCGAGCAGCTCGTCGACACCGGTACCCAGCTTGGCGGAAACGTGAACGTACGGAGCATCGCCGCCCCACTCTTCCGGGATCACGTCCAGAGCGGCCAGGCCGTTCTTGATGTTGTCCGGGTTGGCGTCGGGCTTGTCGATCTTGTTCACCGCGACCACGATCGGCACGCCAGCCGCTTTCGCGTGCTGTACGGCTTCCTGGGTCTGCGGCATCACGCCGTCATCCGCTGCCACCACCAGGATGACGATGTCGGTCGCCTGGGCACCACGGGCACGCATCGCGGTGAACGCGGCGTGGCCAGGGGTGTCGAGGAAGGTGACCATGCCGCGGTCGGTTTCCACGTGGTAGGCACCGATGTGCTGGGTGATGCCGCCGGCTTCGCCAGCTGCAACCTTCGCACGACGGATGTAGTCGAGCAGCGAGGTCTTGCCGTGGTCGACGTGGCCCATGACGGTCACGACCGGCGCGCGGGAAACCGCTTCACCTTCGAACTTCAGGGATTCGGCCAGTTGCTCTTCCAGGGCGTTCTCGCTGACCAGCTTGACCTTGTGGCCGAGTTCTTCGGCGATCAGCTGGGCGGTTTCCTGGTCGAGGACCTGGTTGATGGTCACCGGGGTGCCCATCTTGAACATGAACTTGACGACCTCGGCACCCTTCACCGACATCTGGGCAGCGAGATCGCCCACGGTGATGGTCTCGCCGATATTCACTTCACGCACAATCGGTCCTGTCGGGCTCTGGAACCCGTGCTGGTTACGCTTCTTCAGCTTGCCTTTGCCACGGCCACCGCCGCGACGGCCAAAGCTGTCGTCGTCGTCGCCACCACCGCTGCGTACAACGCGCGGGGCAGTGGTCTTTTCCTTTTCCTTGATCGACGGGCGATGCTGGGCATGCTTGCGATCACGGCGCTCGTCCTCTTCGTCGCGCTTGGGCGCGCGGCGCACTTCGTCCTTCTTGCGGTCGTCCGCAGCAGGAGCGGCAGCGGCCGGGGCAGCAGGAGCGACAGCCGGAGCTGCGGCGCGCGGCGCCTCGGCAGCGGCCGGAGCGGTAGCAGCAGGAGCGACATCAGCGGTCTGCCGAGCGGCGTCCGCCTGACGGCGAGCCTCTTCCGCAGCGGCGCGCTGGCGGGCCTCTTCCTCGGCCTTCACACGTACGGCTTCTTCAGCGGCACGCTGCTCTTCCAGCTCGCGCTGGCGCTCGGCCTCAAGCTCTTCAGGATCGCGCTTGACGTAGGTCTTCTTCTTGCGAACCTCGACGCTGACGGTCTTGCTGCCAGCGACCCGAATGGTCGAGGTGGTCTTGCGTTGCAGGGTGATCTTGCGCGGCTCATCCGCGCGATCACCATGGCTGCCTTTCAAGTGGGCCAGCAGCGCCTGTTTCTCGCTGTCGGTCACCACCTGCTCGGCGTTGTTATGCGGCAGACCCGCTTCGCGCATCTGCTGTAGCAGGCGCTCTACCGGCGTATCGACCGTCTTGGCCAGTTCTTTCACCGTGACTTGCGTCATGCACTTCTCTCCTCAGGCCGCGAATGCTTACTCGAACCAATGGGCCCGGGCGGCCATGATCAACTTGCCGGCACGCTCTTCGTCCATGCCGTCGATGTCGAGCAGGTCGTCAATAGACTGCTCGGCAAGATCTTCACGGGTGGTTACGCCACGCAGCGCCAGGTCCACGGCCAGCTCTTTGGTCATACCATCGAGGCTGAGCAGGTCTTCGGCAGGTTGTGCGTCGGCGAGTTTCTCTTCAGTGGCGATGGCTTTGGTCAGCAGGCGGTCCTTGGCACGCGAGCGCAGCTCGTTGACGATGTCTTCGTCGAAGCCGTCGATGCTGAGCATCTCTTCCATCGGTACGTAGGCAATCTCTTCCAGGGTGGTGAAACCTTCTTCAACCAGAACCTGGGCGAGTTCTTCATCGACATCCAGCTCGTCGACAAAGCGCTGCAGGATGTCGCCAGTTTCAGCCTGCTGTTTGGCCTGGATATCGGCCTCGGTCATCACGTTCAGGGTCCAGCCGGTGAGCTGGCTGGCCAGACGGACGTTCTGGCCACTGCGGCCGATGGCCTGTGCCAGGTTGTCCTCGGCGACGGCGATATCCATGGTGTGGGTATCTTCGTCGACGATGATCGCTGCCACTTCGGCCGGGGCCATGGCGTTGATCACGAACTGCGCAGGGTTGTCGTCCCAGAGGACGATGTCCACACGCTCGCCGCCCAGTTCGCCGGAGACGGCCTGGACGCGGGAACCACGCATACCGATGCAGGCGCCCTGCGGGTCGATACGCTTGTCCTTGGAGCGAACGGCGATCTTGGCGCGCGAACCCGGGTCACGGGCAGCAGCCATCACGTCGATCAGTTGCTCGGCGATTTCCGGTACTTCGATGCGGAACAGTTCGATCAGCATTTCCGGCGCGGTACGCGACAGGATCAGCTGAGGTCCACGGTTCTCGCTGCGGATTTCCTTCAGCAGGGCACGCACGCGGGTGCCGACGCGGAAGGTTTCACGCGGGATGATCTGGTCGCGGGCCAACAGCGCTTCGGCGTTGTTGCCCAGATCGACGATCACATTGTCGCGGGTGACCTTCTTGACGGTGCCGGAGATGATCTCGTTGACCTTCTCGCGGTAGGCGTCGACCACCTGGGCGCGCTCGGCTTCGCGAACCTTCTGCACGATGACCTGCTTGGCGGTCTGTGCGGCGATACGGCCGAACTCGATGGACTCGATCTTCTCTTCAATGACCTCGCCGGCTTTCATGCCGGGGTGCTCTTCCTGCACGTCTTCGACGGTCAGTTCCGATGCCGGATTGGAGTAGTCCTCGTCTTCGACGATGGTCCAGCGACGGAAGGTTTCGTAGTTGCCGTTGGCGCGGTTGATTTCCACGCGCAGGTCAACCTCGTCCTCGAAACGCTTTTTGGTCGCGGTCGCCAGAGCGAGCTCCAGCGCTTCGAAAATCACGCCAGGCGGTACACCCTTCTCGTTGGATACCGACTCAACAACCAGCAGTACTTCTTTGCTCATCGTACGCCTCGCCTTTCAATCCATTGGAATCCGCGCTCTGGCGGCTCACTCAAATCGGGGAATGATGTTGGCCTTGTCGATCGAGTCGACCGGCAGCAGGTATTCATGGTCATCCACCAGGACCACCACATCCTGCTCCTCCACACCACGGAGAATGCCCTGGAAATTGCGACGCCTTTCGAAAGGCGTGCGCAGCTTGATCTTCACCTGCTCGCCGACGTAACGGGCGAACTGTTCGAGTGTGAAGAGCGGCCGATCCATACCGGGCGAAGACACCTCCAGGGTGTACTCGCCACTGATCGGGTCTTCCACGTCGAGGATGCCACTGATCTGACGACTGACAATTTCGCAGTCATCGACCAGGATGCCTTCGGCACGATCGATATAAACCCGGAGCAGGGAATGGCGACCTTGGGAAATGTACTCCAGGCCCCAGCACTCATAGCCGAGCGCTTCTACTACAGGGGCCAACAAGGCCTGCAACTGTTCTAGCTTGCTCGACACCTGATCGCCTCGCGTATGCTGTAGAAACAAAAAATGGGCGAAACGCCCATCCCTTAAGGACCGCCCTGATCTGGCGGCGCGGACTGTCCAGCTAGCAAAAAGCCCCTGAAAAGGGGCTCTGCCAAACTGGTTGCGGGAGCAGGATTTGAACCTACGACCTTCGGGTTATGAGCCCGACGAGCTACCAGACTGCTCCATCCCGCGTCAAAGCTGGTGCGAAATTATACGGTCGAGCCCCTTGAAGGTCAACCGAAACTCCGGAACGACAAGGCCCGCACTGCGGGCCTTTTCGTAATATGGTACCGAGGAGGGGACTCGAACCCCTACAGCCTATGGCCACTACCACCTCAAGGTAGCGTGTCTACCAATTCCACCACCTCGGCAAAAACTCTTGCCTGCTTACTTCTGCTCAGGAGCCGCCGGAACGTCGCCGTTACCGCCTGCAGGGGCTTGAGGTTGCCCTTGCGCGCCCGGCACATCGCTAGCTGCCGGAGCTTGTTCCTGCTTCTGCTCCATCACTGCCGGATCAGGAAGCCCAGCGTGACGAATCATATCAGCTTTTTCTTTAGCAAAATACGCTAAACCCAAGCTGGTAATAAAAAAAACTGCGGCCAGCACAGCGGTGAAGCGACTCAGGAAGGTAGCAGAACCCTGGCTACCGAAAACAGTACCCGAAGCGCCAGCACCAAACGACGCACCTGCGTCGGCACCCTTGCCTTGCTGAAGCAGGACCAGCACAACCAGACCCAGCGCCATCAGCAGGTGAATCACGATTACAACTGTTTCCAGCATCTTCAGTTTCCTGCGGCGCGACAGATCGCACCGAACTCATCTGCATTCAGGGAAGCTCCACCAATGAGCCCCCCATCGATATCCGGCATGCCGAAAAGCTCGACAGCGTTGGCGGCCTTGACACTACCGCCGTACAGGAGACGAAGGCCGCGAGCCACCTCTGCGTTCTCCGCCGAGATCTGCGCGCGAATCGCCGCATGTACTTCCTGGGCTTGCTCGGGAGAAGCGGTCAGCCCCGTCCCAATTGCCCACACCGGCTCGTAAGCCACAACGGCGCGGGAGAAAGCCCCGACACCGAGATCTTCGATCACCGAGCCCAACTGGCGCCCGACAACCTCAAGAGTCTTGCCCGCCTCACGCTGCTCGCGGGTCTCACCCACGCACAGGATCGGAATCAGGCCACACGACTGAACCGCCGCAAACTTGCGACTGATCACGCCATCGCTCTCACCCAGGATCAGGCGACGCTCGGAGTGACCGACCAGCACCAGCGAGCAACTCGCATCCGCCAACTGGCTGGCTGCGATCTCGCCCGTCAAGGCGCCCTGCATCGGCTCAACCGCGCAATTCTGCGCACCGACGGCAACCGCCTTTCCATCCAGGCCTTGTACGACCTGATTGATGTACAGACAGGGCGGAAACACCGCCACATCGACACCCGTGGGAAGAGCCAGTTGACGCAGGCCTTTGATCAGCTCCGTTACGCTGGAGCGGGTACCGTGCATTTTCCAATTACCGGCCACCAAGGGTCGACGCATGCTGTACCTCGCTGAGCAAAGTGGGCGCAGATATTACTCGACGCTTTGGGAACTGACAAGAGAAATCAAGCACATACCTCTGTAACGACTTTTGCCAGTTGCTCGGCATAGCCGCGAACGCGAGCCTCTTCGTCACCCTCGACCATCACCCGAACCAGCGGCTCGGTACCGGACTTGCGCAGCAGAACGCGGCCGCGCCCGGCCATTTCCTCGGTCACCTTGGCGCAAGCTTCCTTGACCGCCGGATGTTCCAGAGGATCGACGCCACCGCCAGCGAAACGCACGTTGATCAGCACCTGCGGGCACTTGCGAATGCCCATGCGCGCCTCGGCCAGGTTCTGCCCGCGGGTCTTGAGCGCCATCAGCACCTGCAGCGCCGCAATGATCGCATCGCCCGTGGTGGTGTGCTGGTAGCACACGACATGGCCGGAATTCTCGCCACCCAGTTGCCAGTTGCGCGACTGCAGCTCGGACATCACGTAACGGTCGCCCACCTTGGCGCGGGCGAAGGGAATATGCAGTTCCTGCAGAGCCAATTCGAGCCCCAGGTTGCTCATCAGGGTCCCGACCACGCCGCCATGCAGCTTGCCGCGATCGAGCATGTCACGGGCGATCAGGTAGAGAATCTCGTCGCCGTCGACGATGGTGCCGGTATGGTCGACCATCATCACCCGGTCGCCGTCGCCGTCGAAGGCGATACCGATATCCGCATGATTAGCCAGAACAGCTTCCTGCAGCGCCCCCATGTGGGTGGAACCGCAATTGTGGTTGATGTTCAGGCCGTTGGGCTCGGCGCCGATGACAAATACCTCGGCACCCAGCTCACGAAATACGTTGGGTGCGATCTTGTAGGTCGCGCCATGGGCGCAATCCAGCGCGATGCGCAGGCCGGCAAAACTGGTGTTCGAAGGCACGCTGCTCTTGCAGAACTCGATGTAGCGGCCGGCCGCGTCATTGATGCGCGAGACCTTGCCCAGACGGGCAGACTCGACCACGGTCATCGGCGCGTCGAGGAGCTCCTCGATGATCAGCTCGACCTCGTCGGGCAGCTTGGTGCCCTGGCCGGAGAAGAACTTGATGCCGTTGTCGTCATGGGGATTGTGCGAGGCACTGATGACGATGCCGGCTTCAGCATGGAAAGTGCGGGTCAGATAGGCGATGCCGGGCGTCGGCATAGGACCCAGCAGCATCACGTCGGCGCCGGCGGCAGACAAGCCAGCCTCCAGCGCGGATTCGAACATGTACCCGGAAATCCGCGTGTCCTTGCCGACGAGCACGCGGCATTTACCCTGCTGACGGAAGGCCATGCCCACCGCCCAGCCCAATTTGAGCACGAAGTCCGGCGTGATCGGCGGAGTGCCTACGCGCCCGCGAATTCCATCGGTGCCAAAATACTTCCTGCTCATGCGGGCATCCCCTCTTCCGTTGCACTTTCCACTGCGTGAATCATTCGAACCACATCCACGGTCTCGGCGACATCGTGGACGCGGATAATGCTGGCTCCCCTGGTGACCGCAAGGGCGGCCAGCGCCAGGCTGCCATAGAGACGCTCGCCCACCTCACGACCAAGCGCGCGCCCGACCATGCTCTTGCGCGAGACACCGACCAGCAGCGGGCACCCCAGGTCCATCAACCTGTCCATCTGTCGGAACAGATTCAGGTTGTGGCTCTGGGTCTTGGCGAAACCGAAGCCAGGATCGATGACGATCCGCTCGCGAGCAATGCCCACGGCTTCGCACAGCGCGATGCGTTCCTCAAGGAAGGCACGGACTTCCTGAAGGATATCCGGGTAACGCGGGTCGTCCTGCATGTTTCCCGGCTCACCGCGCATGTGCATCAGGCACACCGGGAGCCCGGTATCGACGGCAGCATCCAGGGCGCCGTCGCGCTGCAGTGAGCGTACGTCGTTGATCAGCCCGGCACCAAGGCGCGCGGTCTCGCGCATGACGGCCGGAGTGGAGGTATCCACCGAAATCACCACGTCCAGCTCGCGGGCAATGGCCTCGACCACCGGAGCGACACGTTCCAGCTCCTCGGTGGGCGAAACCACGCGAGCGCCCGGACGCGTCGACTCGCCGCCGATATCGATCAGCGTGGCGCCGGCCGCGACCATCTCCGCTGCGTGGCGCAACGCAGCATCGTGCTGGTTGAAGCGCCCGCCGTCGGAGAAGGAATCAGGGGTGACGTTGAGGATGCCCATGACGTGCGGGCGGCTTAAATCAAGAACCCGGTTGCCGCAAGGCAACCGGGTCGGGTGGTACAACGAACTCATTCAGTGCTCTCAGTGTTCGCCGGCGGGCCCGCCAATCGGGTTTTCCTGGCGACCTTCGTCGCGCGGCGAGGCAGCATTGCCGGAGGAACCGGAGTTGCCACCCTGCCAGTCACGCGGTTCGCGCGGAGTACGACCAGCCATGATGTCGTCGATCTGATCGGCATCGATGGTTTCGTACTTCATCAGCGCGTCGGCCATCATGTCGAGCTTGTCGCGGTTCTCTTCCAGCAGGCGCTTGGCGATGCCGTAGCAGTCGTCGATGATGCGACGCACTTCCTGGTCGATCAGCTTGGCGGTCTCACCCGAGATATTCGAGTGCTGGCCACCAGCGCTGCGGCCGAGGAAGACCTCGCCCTCCTCCTCCGCGTACATCAGCGGACCGAGCTTCTCCGACAGGCCCCACTTGGTCACCATGTTCCGCGCCAGCTGGGTGGCGCGCATGATGTCGTTGGAGGCACCGGTGGTGACACCCTCGAAGCCCAGGGTCATCTCTTCGGCGATACGGCCGCCGAACAGCGAGCAGATCTGGCTTTCCAGGGCACGCTTGGACAGGCTGTAGCGGTCCTCTTCCGGCAGGAACATGGTCACGCCCAGGGCGCGACCGCGCGGAATGATGGAAACCTTGTAGACCGGGTCGTGCTCCGGAACCAGGCGACCAACGATGGCGTGGCCTGCTTCGTGGAACGCGGTGTTCTTCTTCTCCTTCTCGGACATGACCATGGTCTTGCGCTCGGCGCCCATCATGATCTTGTCCTTGGCCAGCTCGAACTCACGCATGTCGACGATGCGCTTGTTGGAGCGGGCGGCGAACAGCGAAGCCTCGTTGACCAGGTTGGCCAGGTCGGCACCGGAGAAGCCGGGGGTACCGCGCGCGATCACGGCGGGATCAACGTTGTCGCCCAGCGGGACCTTGCGCATGTGCACTTTCAGAATCTGCTCGCGACCACGGATGTCCGGCAGACCGACCACCACCTGGCGGTCGAAGCGACCGGGACGCAGCAGCGCGGGGTCGAGCACGTCCGGACGGTTGGTCGCGGCGATGACGATGATGCCATCATTCATCTCGAAGCCATCCATCTCCACCAGCAACTGGTTGAGGGTCTGTTCGCGCTCGTCGTGACCGCCACCGAGGCCGGCGCCACGATGGCGACCGACGGCGTCGATCTCGTCGATGAAGATGATGCAGGGTGCGTGCTTCTTGGCCTGGTCGAACATGTCGCGAACGCGCGAGGCGCCTACGCCGACGAACATTTCCACGAAGTCCGAACCGGAAATGGTGAAGAACGGCACCTTGGCTTCGCCGGCGATCGCCTTGGCGAGCAGGGTCTTACCGGTACCGGGCGGGCCGACCATCAGCACGCCGCGCGGGATACGACCGCCCAGGCGCTGGAACTTGCCCGGATCGCGGAGGAATTCCACCAGCTCGCTGACCTCTTCCTTGGCCTCGTCGCAACCGGCGACGTCGGCGAAGGTGGTCTTCACCTGGTCTTCCGACAACAGGCGGGCCTTGCTCTTGCCGAAGCTCATCGGGCCGCCGCGTCCACCGCCGCCGCCCTGCATCTGGCGCATGAAGAACATGAAGACCGCAATGATCACCAGGATCGGGAAGCTCGCCACCAGCAGCTGGGTCCAGATGCTCTGCTGCTCGGGTTGCTTGCCTTCGATAACCACGTTGTTGTTGACCAGATCACCGATCAAGCCATTGTCAGCGATGGCCGGGCGGATGGTCTTGAAGGTGTCACCATCCTGGCGCTTGCCGGTGATGACCGCGCCGTCGACGGTTACGCGCTCGACCTTGCCGTCCTTCACCTGCTGGATGAAGTCGGAATAGTTGAGCGTCTGCGGCTCGCTCGGGCTGGAGAAGTTGTTCATCACGGTGACGAGTACCGCCGCGATGATCAGCCACAGAATCAGGTTCTTTGCCATGTCGTTCAATTGACTACCCTCTGAAGCCGGCTCCGCCCTGGAAACCGCTTCTCACGACGGCCAGACTCCTTCCGGCCAAAATTACTACACAACGCCCGCCGCCAGGCAGGCGCCGTCTGTAACCCTTTATGAACCCCGGCTTTCACCGGTACAAGCAAAACCTGCAAGGCATAGACCAGAAGCCTGCCCAATCATTCCAGTCTAGGCGCCGCGAAAGCCCCGTGCGAGCAGATACTGCTCCCGCGAACGGTCGCGGGACGACAGCGGTTTGCGCATCTGCACCTTCTCGAAGTTCTCGCGAACCATCTTGTGGTAAGCGTCGAAACCCTCACCCTGGAAAATCTTGATCAGGAAATCACCGCCCGGACGCAGTACACGGGTGCACAGGTCCAGGGCCAGCTCGCAGAGGAACATCGCACGAGGCATGTCCACGGCGGGCAGTCCACTCATATTGGGGGCCATATCGGAAATCACAAGGTCTACCGGATTTTCTCCGATGGCCTCGAGCAACTGGGCAAAGACCTCGTCCTCGGTGAAGTCACCCTGGATGAAGGTGACGTCCGGGATACTGTCCATCGGCAGGATGTCCGACGCGATCAGGGTGCCCTTGTCGCCAATTACCCGGCTGGTGACCTGCGACCAGCCGCCCGGCGCCGCGCCGAGGTCGACCACGGTCATGCCGGGGCGCAGGATGCGATCCTTCTCCTGGATTTCCAGCAGTTTGTAGCTGGCACGCGAGCGATAGCCGTCGCGCTGTGCCATCTTCACGTAAGGATCGTCGAAATGTTCTTTCAGCCAGCGATGGCTAGTCTTGGAACGGGCCACGTATTACCTCGTCTGAGCGGCATCCCGGTATAACCGAAACTCGGGTAGAATATCCGCCTTTTTTCCCAGGGGTCAGATTATGGCGCTCTCTCAGGAGCAGAAAAAGCAGTTCAAATCTATCGGGCATCACCTGAAACCCGTATTGACCGTTGCTGAAAACGGTCTTTCGGAAGGTGTGATGGCCGAGCTTGAGCGTGCGCTCAACGATCATGAACTGATCAAGGTGCAGTTCCGCATCACCGAACGCGACGATCGTCGTGCGCTGATCGACGAACTCTGCCAGAACGGCAGCTGCGAACTGGTTCAGTCCATTGGCAAGATGGCGCTGATCTATCGTCGCAATCCCAAGCCGAACAAGAACCTGTCGAACATCAGCCGCTTCAGCGGCCTCTGACAGTCAAGACCGGCAACGCGGAGCCGGCAAGGCTCCGCCGCGTCAGTTCCGCTCGTCCCGCCCGGGCGCCGGCTGCAACACCAGCAGCAAGCCACACAGCGCCACCACCAGGTAGTTGAACAGCAGCCAGCGCTGAGCATCCGGCGCTACCTGGCGCACCACGAAATAAGCCGCCGCCATCACCAGCACGGTCAGCAGCAACTGCCCCCGGGTTTCACGGGTGAAGGCAGCGAACCCGCGCGCCTGCCAGAGCACCAGAGCCTGGAGCAGCACGCAGAAACCCGCGAAGCCCAGCAGCAATGGCTTCAGCGCGTCGGCGACGGCTTCCACCAGCAGTGGCGCCAGGCCGATCTTGTCCAGTGCCGGCAACACCACGAACTGAAGCAGCCAGAGGCCGCCGACCCAGAATGTCTGGGCCAGCAGCCAACTGATGGTGCCTGCGCTCAGGGATTGCCGATCAGGCGTGGCGGACTTCAACGATCTCGTACTCGACGTCGCCGCCCGGAGTCTTGACCAGAACAGCGTCGCCTTCAGTCTTGCCGATCAGCGCACGGGCGATCGGCGAGTTGACCGAGATCTTGCTGTTCTTGATGTCCGCCTCGTCGTCGCCGACGATCTGGTAGGTCACCGTCTCGTCGGTCTCGACGTTGGCGATATCGACGGTGGTGCCGAAGATCACCTTGCCGCTGTGCGGAATGGTGGTCACGTCGATGATCTGCGCGTTGGACAGCTTGGCCTCGATGTCGCGGATGCGAGCTTCGGACATGCCCTGCTGTTCACGGGCCGCATGGTATTCGGCGTTTTCCTTGAGGTCGCCCAGTTCACGCGCTTCGGCGATGGCCTGGGTGATCTGCGGGCGCAGAACGGTCTTCAGGTACTTCAGTTCTTCTTCCAGGGCGCGAGAGCCCTGGACGGTCATTGGAAATTTGCTCATGCGTTGATTCCTGCATGGAGATCCTGCAGACGGCGAACGGTCTTCTCGGGACCGAACTTGAGCGCCTCACAGATCGCCTGCCCCGCCGCAATGGTGGTGGTGCAGTAGATCTTGTGCTGCAGGGCGTTACGACGGATGGAATAGGAGTCAGCGATGGACTGGCGGCCTTCGGTGGTGTTGATGATCAGGGTGACTTCGTCATTCTTGATCATGTCGACCACGTGAGGACGGCCCTCGGTCACCTTGTTCACGCGACGTACCGGCAGACCGGCAGCCTCGATCACCTTGGCGGTACCAGCAGTGGCAACCACCTCGAAGCCCAGCGCGACCAGGTCGCGGGCGACCTGAACGGCTTGCGGCTTGTCGTCCTCGCGGACGCTGATGAAGGCGCAACCGGCATTCGGCAGGATTTCGCTGGCGCCCAACTGGGCCTTGGCGAATGCCTCACCGAAGCTGTCGCCGACACCCATCACCTCGCCAGTGGATTTCATCTCTGGGCCGAGGATCGGGTCGACGCCGGGGAACTTGGCGAACGGGAACACCGCTTCCTTGACGCTATAGTACGGCGGGATCACCTCCTGGGTGAAGCCGACTTCGGCCAGGGACTTGCCAGCCATGACGCGGGCCGCAACCTTGGCCAGCGATTCGCCGATGCACTTGGAGACGAACGGTACGGTACGGGACGCGCGCGGGTTCACCTCGATCACGTAGATGTCTTCGCCCTGCACGGCCATCTGCACGTTCATCAGGCCGACCACGCCGAGCTCCAGGGCCATCTTCTTGACCTGCTCGCGGATCTCGTCCTGGATGTGCTGCGGCAGCGAGTACGGCGGCAGCGAGCAGGCGGAGTCACCGGAGTGCACGCCGGCCTGTTCGATGTGCTGCATGATCGCGCCGATCACCACGGTCTCGCCGTCGCACACCGCATCGATGTCGACCTCGATGGCGCAGTTGAGGAAGCGGTCCAGCAGCACCGGGCTGTCGTTGGAAACCTTCACGGCCTCGCGCATGTAGCGCTTGAGCTCTTCTTCCTGGTAGACGATTTCCATCGCGCGGCCGCCCAGTACGTAGGACGGGCGCACCACCATCGGGTAGCCGATGTTCTTCGACAGCTCCAGGGCCTGGTCTTCGCTGCGCGCGGTGGCGTTGGCCGGCTGGCGCAGGTTCAGGCGCTGCACCATGTGCTGGAAGCGCTCACGGTCTTCGGCGCGATCGATGGCGTCCGGGCTGGTGCCAATGATCGGCACGCCGGCTTCTTCCAGGGCGCGGCAGAGTTTCAGCGGGGTCTGGCCGCCGTACTGCACGATCACACCCTTGGGCTGCTCGACGCGGACGATTTCCAGCACGTCTTCCAGGGTCACCGGCTCGAAGTAAAGGCGATCGGACGTGTCGTAGTCGGTGGAGACGGTCTCCGGGTTGCAGTTGACCATGATGGTCTCGTAACCGTCTTCACGCATGGCCAGTGCGGCATGTACGCAGCAGTAGTCGAACTCGATGCCCTGGCCGATACGGTTCGGACCGCCGCCCAGGATCATGATCTTGTCGCGAGTCGACGGATTGGCTTCGCACTCTTCCTCGTAGGTCGAGTACATGTAGGCGGTGTCGGTGGCGAATTCGGCGGCGCAGGTGTCCACGCGCTTGTACACCGGCAGCACCTTGAGCTTGTGGCGATGGTTGCGCAGGTTCTTCTCGGTCACACCCAGCAGGGTGGCCAGGCGGGCGTCAGAGAAGCCCTTGCGCTTGAGCTTGTACATCAGCTCGCGGTCGATGGCGGACAGACCCAGGGTCTTGACGCGCTCTTCATCCTTGACCAGGTCTTCGATCTGCACCAGGAACCACTCGTCGATGCGGGTCAGGTCGAAGACTTCGGCGATGCTCTTGCCAGCACGGAAGGCGTCGGCGACGTACCAGATGCGGTCGGCATTGGGCACGGTCAGCTCGCGCTTGAGGATGCTCTCGGCTTCCGGGTTGCTCAGGTCGAGCTTCGGATCGAAACCGGTGGCGCCGACTTCCAGGCCGCGCAGGGCTTTCTGCACGGACTCCTGGAAGGTACGACCGATGGCCATGACTTCGCCCACGGATTTCATCTGGGTGGTCAGGCGGGCGTCGGCTTTCGGGAATTTCTCGAAGGCGAAACGCGGGATCTTGGTGACGACGTAGTCGATCGCCGGCTCGAAGGACGCCGGGGTGCGGCCGCCGGTGATGTCGTTCTGCAGTTCGTCGAGGGTGTAGCCGACCGCCAGCTTGGCGGCGATCTTGGCGATCGGGAAGCCGGTGGCCTTGGAGGCCAGCGCCGAGGAACGAGATACACGCGGGTTCATCTCGATCACGACCATGCGGCCGGTGTTCGGGCAGATGCCGAACTGCACGTTCGAACCGCCGGTTTCCACGCCGATCTCACGCAGCACCGCCAGGGAGGCGTTGCGCATGATCTGGTATTCCTTGTCGGTCAGGGTCTGTGCCGGCGCCACGGTGATCGAGTCACCGGTGTGCACGCCCATCGGGTCGAAGTTCTCGATGGCGCAGACGATGATGCAGTTGTCCTTCTTGTCACGGACAACCTCCATCTCGTATTCCTTCCAGCCGATCAGCGATTCGTCGATCAGCAGCTCGTTGGTCGGCGACAGGTCCAGACCACGGGTGCAGATTTCCTCGAATTCTTCGCGGTTGTAGGCGATGCCGCCGCCGGTACCGCCCATGGTGAAGGACGGACGGATGATGCACGGGAAGTTGACCTTCTCCAGCACGCCGTAGGCTTCTTCCATGGTGTGGGCGATGCCCGAGCGCGGGCAGGCCAGGCCGATGTCACGCATCGCCTTGTCGAAGCGCGAACGGTCTTCGGCCTTGTCGATGGTGTCGGCGTTGGCGCCGATCATTTCCACGCCGAACTGCTCGAGCACGCCGTGGCGCTCCAGGTCCAGGGCGCAGTTCAGAGCGGTCTGGCCGCCCATGGTCGGCAGCAGCGCGTCAGGGCGCTCCTTCTCGATGATCTTGGCGACGGTCTGCCACTTGATCGGCTCGATGTAGGTGGCGTCGGCCATGGCCGGGTCGGTCATGATGGTGGCCGGGTTGGAGTTCACCAGGATGACACGGAAGCCTTCTTCCTTCAGGGCCTTGCAGGCCTGTGCGCCGGAGTAGTCGAACTCGCAGGCCTGGCCGATGACGATCGGGCCGGCGCCGAGGATCAGGATGCTCTTGATGTCTGTACGCTTGGGCATGGGACTCTCGTTGCAATATTCAGGAAAGGGTTGCGCTGGCCAGCTTCACGCCAAAGCCGACGAACAGGGCGCCGACGCCACTCGAGGCGCCGGCAGCCAGCCGTTGCCGCCGACGGAACCAGGCCGCCAGACGCACACCGGAGAAAATCAGGAAACTCAGGTACAGGGCGCTGATGATCTCGAGGATCGTACCCAGCACCAGGAACGACAGGCCGGGGTAGGCGTAACCCGGGTCGACGAACTGGATGAAGAAGGAAATGAAGAAGAGGATCGCCTTGGGGTTGGACAGGCTCAGCAGCAGCGCCTTGCGGAACGGCTGGTTGACGTCCACTTCCTTCGCCGGCGCGGCGGCTGCCTCCAGCGGGTGGCGCAGCTTCTGCCAACCACCGCGGAGCATGCCGATCCCCAGATAGAACAGGTACGCGGCGCCGACGTACTTCAGGCCCAGGAACAGCATCGGCTCGGCCTTGAGGACCGAGGCAATACCCAGCGCCGACAGGAACATCAGGATCGCATCACCGAGGAACACCGCACTCGCCGCCCGGTAGCCCGAAGCCACGCCGCGCTGGGCGGCGGTGGCGAGGACAAACAGCGAGTTCGGCCCCGGCAGCAGGACGATGAACAACGTACCCAGGACATAGGTCCAGAGATCGGTGATTCCCAGGGTCGGCATCATCTTCTTCTACCTCTTCGAGCTCGTACTCAGCGGCGCTCGGCCATCGCCGCGATGAAGCGGTCGAACAGCGGAGCCACGTCGTGCGGGCCTGGGCTGGCTTCCGGGTGGCCCTGGAAGCTGAAGGCCACCTTGTCGGTGCGCTCGATACCCTGCAGGGTGCCATCGAACAGCGACTTGTGGGTGGCGCGCAGGTTGGCCGGCATGCTGCCTTCATCGACGGCGAAACCGTGGTTCTGGCTGGTGATCATCACCACGCCCGAATCCAGGTCCTGCACCGGGTGGTTGGCACCGTGGTGGCCGTGCCCCATCTTCAGGGTCTTGGCGCCGGAGGCCAGGGCCAGCAGTTGGTGACCGAGGCAGATGCCGAAGACCGGGATCTCGGTATCAAGGAACTCGCGAATGGCCTGGATGGCGTAGTCGCACGGCTCGGGGTCGCCAGGGCCGTTGGAGAGGAAGATGCCGTCCGGGTTCAGGGCGAGCACTTCGCTGGCCGGAGTCTGTGCCGGTACCACGGTCAGGCGGCAGCCACGGGCAACCAGCATGCGCAGGATGTTCAGCTTGACGCCGAAATCGTAGGCGACCACATGGTACGGCAAGTCGGCGGCGGCGATTTCCGGATGGCTGTCGGTTTCCAGGTTCCACACGCTGGAACGCCACTCGTAACGCTCGGTGGAGGAAACGACCTTGGCCAGGTCCATGCCTTTCAGTCCCGGGAAGCCGCGCGCCAGTTCGAGGGCTTTTTCCTCGGTGGCGTCGTCGCCAGCCAGGATGCAGCCGTTCTGCGAACCTTTCTCGCGCAGGATACGGGTCAGGCGGCGGGTATCGATGCCGGCGATGGCAACGGTGCCGTTCTCTTTCAGGTAGTCCGGCAGGGACTGCTTGTCGCGCCAGCTGCTGGAGAGCAGCGGCAGGTCACGGATGATCAGGCCGGCAGCCCAGACCTTGTTCGACTCGGCGTCTTCAGGCGTAGTGCCGGTGTTGCCGATGTGCGGGTAGGTCAGGGTGACGATCTGTTGGGCGTAGGAAGGATCGGTGAGGATTTCCTGGTAGCCGGTCATGGCGGTGTTGAACACCACCTCTCCGACGGTCTGGCCGTCGGCGCCGATGGCTTCACCGCGAAAAACGCTGCCGTCGGCAAGTGCAAGTATGGCTGGCTTAGTCAAGAAGACCTCCCGTAGTTCAAGCCTGGCTGGGCGTGCGCAGATTGTAAAAAAGCGGGATGACATCAGAAGAAGTCATCCCGCTTTTTATGTGATCATGCTGCGCTACTTTTAGTGGACACACTAAAGCTGTAGTTTACAGAAATGCGACATCATGGTCCACCTTTTGCACGACGTACGGCCATGCCACTCAGCGCAGGCCGAGAACATCCTGCATGTCGTACAGGCCGTTGGCCTGCCCATCCAGCCACTGCGCAGCACGCACGGCACCGCGAGCAAAGGTCATGCGGCTCGAAGCCTTGTGGGTGATTTCCACGCGCTCGCCATCGGCGGCGAACAGCACGGTGTGATCGCCCACCACGTCGCCGGCACGCACGGTGGCGAAGCCGATGGTCTCGCGCGGACGCGCACCGGTCTGGCCTTCGCGACCGTACACGGCCACTTTCTCCAGATCACGACCCAGCGCATTGGCAACTACTTCGCCCATGCGCAGCGCGGTACCGGACGGCGCGTCGACCTTGTGGCGGTGGTGCGCTTCGAGGATCTCGATATCCACGTCGTCGCCCAGAACACGGGCGGCGGTGTCGAGCAGCTTCAGGCAGAGGTTCACGCCGACGCTGTAGTTGGCCGCGAAGACGATCGGGATTTCCTTCGCTGCTTCGCTGAGCAGTTCCTTCTCTGCGGTGGAGAGCCCGGTGGTGCCGATGACCATGGCCTTGCCGGCCTTGCGGCAGACTTCCAGGTTCTTCAGGGTCACGGTCGGGTGGGTGAAGTCGATCAGCACGTCGAACTCGTCGACCACCTTCGCCAGGTCGCCCGACAGCGGAACGCCGATACGACCCAGGCCGGCCAGCTCACCCGCATCGGCGCCCACCAGGGTGCTGTCCGGACGGTCGACCGCCGCAGTCAGGCCGGCACTGCCATTGGTCTGCTGGACCGCTTCGATCAGGGTCTTGCCCATGCGCCCGGCGGCGCCCATTACGGCTATACGTCGCATATAAAACAGCTCCAAAGCTTAAAAAGCCCCGGACGATTCGCACCGCCGGGGCCTTGCATCATAGATCGTCGAAGAAGCGCTTCATGCCTTCGAACCAGCCACTGGCCTTCGGCGAGTGGGAAGAGTTGCCCTGCAGGGTATTGCGGAACTCTTCGAGCAGCTCGCGCTGGCGCTTGTCCAGGTTGACCGGAGTCTCGACGACGACGCGGCACATCAGATCGCCAGCACCACCGCCGCGCACCGGGGCAACGCCCTTGCCGCGCAGGCGGAACAGCTTGCCGGTCTGGGTACCCTCGGGGATCTTCAGCTTCACGCGGCCGTCCAGGGTCGGCACTTCCAGCTCGCCACCCAGGGCCGCGTCAGCGAAGCTGATCGGCACTTCGCAGTACAGGTGCTTGCCGTCGCGCTGGAAGATGTCGTGCTCGCGCACGTTCACCACCACATACAGGTCACCCGCCGGGCCACCATGGGCGCCGGCTTCGCCTTCGCCAGTCAGGCGAATGCGGTCACCGGTATCGACGCCGGCCGGCACTTTCACCGACAGGGTCTTGTGCTCTTCCACACGCCCCTGGCCGTGGCACGAGCCACAGGGGTCAGTGATCATCTTGCCGCTGCCATGGCAACGCGGGCAGGTCTGCTGCACCGAGAAGAAGCCCTGCTGCATGCGCACCTGACCGATACCGCCACAGGTAGTACAGGTGACCGGCGTGGTGCCGGGCTTGGCGCCGCTGCCGCTGCAGGTCTTGCAACCGACCAGGGTGGGAACGCGGATGGTCACGGTGGTACCGCGAACCGCGTCTTCCAGGTCCAGGTCGAGGGTGTAGCGCAGGTCGGCGCCGCGCGCCGGGCCGCCACGGGAGCCGCCGCGTCCGCCGCTGCCACCGAAGAAGTCGCTGAAGACATCACCGAAGATGTCCGAGAAGCTCGCGCCACCGAAGCCCGCACCGCCGCCACCCATCTGCGGGTCGACGCCGGCATGGCCGTACTGATCGTAAGCCGCGCGCTTGCTGGCGTCGGACAGGACCTCGTAAGCCTCGTTGGCCTCCTTGAATTTGTCCTCGGCTTCCTTGTCGCCGGGATTGCGGTCCGGGTGGAACTTCATGGCGAGCCGGCGATAGGCCTTCTTCAGGTCCGCTTCGCTGGCGCCGCGTTCGACACCCAGTACCTCGTAAAAATCACGTTTGGCCATAAATTCTTTGCACCTTGAAAACCTTTCCCCCAGACACGCCAACGCGGGAGCAAGCCCCCGCGTGACGTTTCATGCGCACCGACACGCTGGTCGGTGCGCCGGGGCGGAAGTAAGCACGCGGCTTACTTGTTCTCCTTGACCTCTTCGAACTCGGCGTCGACGACATCGTCGCCAGCCTTGTCGTCAGCGGTTTCGCCCTGAGCGGCAGCACCCGGCTGCGGCTGTTCGGCGTACATCTTCTGCGCCAGCGGAGTGGATGCCTGGGACAGCGCATTCATCTTCGCTTCGATCTCGGCCTTGTCGTCGCCCTTCACGGCAACTTCCAGCTCGCCCAGCGCCTTGTCGATGGCAGCCTTCTCTTCGGCAGTGGCCTTGTCGCCAGCCTCGGTGACCATCTTGCGAGTCGCGTGGACCAGCGCATCACCCTGGTTGCGGGCAGCGGCCAGTTCCTCGAACTTGCGGTCTTCCTCGGCATTCGCCTCGGCGTCGCGGACCATCTGCTGGATCTCGTCTTCGGACAGACCCGAAGAAGCCTTGATCACGATGGACTGCTGCTTGCCGGTGGCCTTGTCTTTCGCACCAACGTGCAGGATGCCGTTGGCGTCGATATCGAAGGTCACTTCGATCTGCGGCACACCGCGCGGAGCCGGCGGGATGTCGGCCAGGTCGAACTTGCCCAGCGACTTGTTCTGGCCGGCTTGCTTGCGCTCGCCTTGCAGCACATGGATGGTCACAGCGCCCTGGTTGTCATCGGCAGTGGAGAACACCTGCGACTTCTTGGTCGGGATGGTGGTGTTCTTGTCGATCAGCGCGGTCATCACGCCACCGAGGGTTTCGATACCCAGGGTCAGCGGGGTGACGTCGAGCAGCAGCACGTCCTTCACGTCACCGGCCAGAACGGCGCCCTGGATCGCAGCACCCATGGCAACGGCTTCGTCCGGGTTGACGTCCTTGCGCGCTTCCTTGCCGAAGAACTCGGCAACGGTCTTCTGCACCAGCGGCATGCGGGTCTGGCCGCCGACCAGGATCACTTCGTCGATCTTCGACACGTCCAGGCCTGCGTCCTTCAGCGCAACGCGGCACGGCTCGATGGTACGGGTGACCAGGTCTTCCACCAGGGACTCCAGCTTGGCGCGGGAAACCTTGACGTTCAGGTGTTTCGGGCCGGAAGCGTCAGCGGTGACGTACGGCAGGTTGACGTCGGTCTGCTGGGTCGAGGACAGCTCGATCTTGGCCTTCTCGGCAGCTTCCTTCAGGCGCTGCATGGCCAGCGGGTCGCCCTTGAGGTCCATGCCGGATTCTTTCTTGAATTCTTCGACGAGGTAGTCGATCAGGCGCAGGTCGAAGTCTTCACCACCCAGGAAGGTGTCACCGTTGGTGGCCAGCACTTCGAACTGGTGCTCGCCATCGACTTCGGCGATTTCGATCACGGAAACGTCGAAGGTGCCGCCGCCCAGGTCGTAGACGATGATGGTGTGGTCGCCCTTGGCCTTGTCCAGGCCATAGGCCAGCGCCGCCGCGGTCGGCTCGTTGATGATGCGCTTGACGTCCAGACCGGCGATGCGACCGGCGTCCTTGGTGGCCTGACGCTGGCTGTCGTTGAAGTAGGCCGGAACGGTGATGACCGCTTCGGTGACCGGCTCGCCCAGGTAGTCCTCGGCGGTCTTCTTCATCTTCTTCAGGACTTCGGCGGAGACCTGCGGCGGAGCCATCTTCTGGCCCTTGGCCTCGACCCACGCGTCGCCGTTGTCAGCCTTGACGATCTTGTAAGGCACCATCTTGATGTCTTTCTGCACGACGTCTTCTTCGAAGCGACGGCCGATCAGGCGCTTTACGGCGTACAGGGTGTTGGTCGGGTTGGTCACGGCCTGGCGCTTCGCCGGCTGACCTACCAGGATTTCGCCGTCGTTGGCGTAGCCGATGATCGACGGGGTGGTACGAGCGCCTTCGGCGTTCTCGATGACCTTGACGTTACCGTTCTCCAGGATGGACACACAGGAGTTGGTGGTCCCCAGGTCGATACCAATGATTTTGCCCATATTTCACTCTCCAGAAATTAGATTCCGCGCTGACCCTGTTGCGGGTCTTTGGCTCGGTTGATTACCCAGATGGGGACCGGGTGGTGGATTTCAAGCCTTCTCGTCGATCGAAGGCGGAGTTTGTTCCGGTGCCTTGCTGACCACGACCATGGCCGGACGCAGCAGGCGACCGTTGAGCAGGTAGCCCTTCTGGAACACCTTGACCACGCTGCCCGGCTCGAGACGAATGCTCTCTTCCATGGCCATGGCCTGGTGGTGTTCGGGGTTGAACGGCTCGCCGTGCGGGTCGACCGGCTCGAGGTTGTAGCGCTTCAGCGTGTCGTGGAACATCTTCAGCGTCAGTTCGATGCCTTCACGCATCGGCTTGATCACTTCGTCTTCCGGGTTCGACATCTCCAGCGCGCGCTCGAGGGTATCGACGATCGGCAGCAGGTCGCCGGCGAATTTCTCCAGGGCGAACTTGTGCGCCTTCTCCACGTCCTGCTCGGCACGGCGGCGGACGTTCTGCAGTTCGGCGACGGCGCGCAGGCTCTGGTCCTTCGCCGCGGCTACCTGTTCTTCCAGTTCCAGCACGCGGGCGTTCAGATCCCCGGTAGCGCCGGTGTCCGGCTGCTCGTTGAACTGGGAATCCTGAGTCTGTTGTTCGTCAGACATGCCACTCTCCTAAAAAAGAAAATAAGCCTTTGAAAACAAGGCGAACCCTATGGTCCGCGGCTCTGCCGTGTATATGGGGCGGAAATCCCCGAGTTCAAGGGCACCCACTTCAGGAGCTCCTCCGGGCGACGAGAGAAAATTGCCAGCGCCTGAAAATACTGTATAAATAACCAGACCTTTCTGCGGAGCCGCCGCCATGCTGGTTCATCTGTCCGTGCACAACTACGCCATCGTCGAGCACCTCGATCTCGAGCTCGCCGCCGGCATGACCGTGATCACCGGCGAAACCGGCGCCGGCAAGTCGATCATGCTCGACGCTCTCGGCCTCGCCCTGGGCGACCGCGCCGACAGCGGCGTAGTCCGCCCAGGCTCGGACAAGGCCGACATTCTCGCCAGCTTCGATGTCAGCGCGATTGCCGAAGCCCGTGACTGGCTCGCCGAGCGCGATCTGGAGCAGGACGGCCCGTGCATCCTGCGCCGGGTGATCACCGCCGAAGGCCGCTCCCGCGCCTACATCAACGGCACGCCCTGCCCGCTGGGCGACCTCAAGCACCTGGGCGAGCTGCTGATCGACATCCACAGCCAGCACGAGCACCAGTCACTGCTCAAGGCCGACACCCACCGCCGCCTGCTCGATGAATTCGCCGGCAGCCAGGACCTGGCGCGCCAGGTGCACCTCGCCGCCCAGCGCTGGAAGCAGACCCGCCAGGAGCTGGACCGCCTGTCGCGCAATGGCGACGAGCAACGCGCCCGCCACCAATTGCTCAGCTACCAGCTGGAAGAGCTGGAAAACCTCGGCCTGGGCGACAACGAACTGGAGTCGCTGGAAGCCGAACACAAGACCCAGAGCAACGCCGGCAGCCTGATCGCCGCCTGCCGCCAGGTCGTCGAGTTGTGCAGCGAAAGCGATGCCGGCAACGTGCTGTCGGCGCTGACCTCCAGCCTCAACCGCCTCACCGCTTTCCCGAGCCAGCCGACCGCACTGGGCGAAGCGGTGAACCTGCTGTCCAGCGCGCAGATCCAGGTGGAAGAAGCCATCGGCGAGCTGAACCGCTTCGTCGACCACTTCGACGCCGACCCGATGCGCCTGCAGCAACTCGAAGAACGCATGGACGCCATCTATAGCCTCGCGCGCAAACACCGCGTGCAGCCCCACGAGCTGCAGGACCTGCAGCAGCGCCTGCTGGACGAACTGGAAGCGCTGAACGCCGACGACGAAGCCGTGGAGCGCCTGGGCGACGAACTGGCCGCCTACGCCCGCCACTATCAGGAGAAAGCCGACGAACTCAGCCGTATCCGCCAGGATGCCGCACCGAAGCTGGCCAAGGCCGTGGAAGTGGAGATGCAGCGCCTGGGCATGCCCGGCGGGCGCTTCGCCATCGAACTGCGCCAGTCCAGCTCGGATGAGCCGCAGGCCAGCGGCCTGGAGCAGTTGGAGTTCCTGGTCAGCGCCAACCCCGGCCAGCCGATGAAGGGCTTGGCCAAGGTCGCTTCGGGCGGCGAATTGTCACGCATCAGCCTGGCGATCCAGGTGATCACCGCGCAGACCTCGCGCATTCCCACGCTGGTCTTCGACGAAGTGGACGTCGGCATCGGCGGCCCCACCGCCGAAGTGGTCGGCCAGTTGCTGCGCCGCCTCGGCGATCGCGGCCAGGTGCTGACCGTCACCCACCTGCCGCAGGTTGCTGCCCAGGGCCATCAGCACCTGTTCGTGCACAAGGACCGCGACACCAGCGAAACCCGCACCGCCGTGGCCAACCTTAAGAAGGCCGAGCGCATCGAGGAAATCGCCCGCATGCTCGGCGGCGTCGATCTGACCAAGGAATCCCTGGCCCACGCCCGCAAGATGGTGGATTCGGCCGTACAAGGCTGAGGCATGCCCCCTTGAAAGCCGCACAAACGAAAACGGCGACCCGAGGGTCGCCGTTTCTGCATCCACGTACGCTTACTTCTTCTTGCGTACGTAGAGCACCAGGTTGTGATCGACGAGCTCGAAGCCGCGCTCCTTGACGATCTCCTTCTGGCGTTTCTCGATTTCCGAGTCCATGAACTCGATGACTTCGCCGGTATCGACGCAGACCATGTGGTCATGGTGACCGCTGTCGGCCAGTTCGAAGACGGCATGGCCGCCATCGAAGTTGTGGCGCACCACCAGGCCGGCGGCTTCGAACTGGGTCAGGACGCGGTAGACGGTGGCCAGACCGACGTCTTCACCCGCCTCCATCAGCGCTTTGTAAACATCCTCTGCGCTCATGTGGCGCTGCTCGGCGGAATCGAGCATCTGGAGGATCTTGACGCGCGGCAGTGTGACCTTAAGTCCGGCTTTGCGCAGTTCGCTATTTTCAACCATGTGTGCTTTCTCGGCGCGGAATGCTTCGCAGCATCTCTCAATACAGGTATGATCGGGATTTCGTCGCTCAGCCAAGATAGTGGAAGTCACCCCTTGATGCAAAACGCCAAGCTCATGCTGACCAGTCTCGCTTTCGGGCTGGGACTCGCCGCACTCGCCGGTTGCTCGTTCCCGGGGGTCTACAAGATCGACATCCAGCAGGGCAACGTTGTAACGCAGGATATGATAGACCAGTTGAAGCCCGGAATGACCCGGCGCCAAGTGCGGTTTATCATGGGCAACCCCCTGATCGTGGATACCTTCCACCCCAATCGCTGGGACTACCTCTACAGCATCCAGCCCGGCGGCGGTCAGCGCCAGCAGGAGCGCATGAGCCTGTACTTCGGCGAGAACGACCAGCTGGTCGGTCTGAATGGCGACTTCATGCCCGGCGTCAGCCGCGACGAGTCGATCCTCGGCAAGGAAGGCACCCCGGCAACTTCGCCGTCGCAGCCGACCCAGCAGCAGCCCGAACAGCCCAAGGAAGAACCGGCCAAGCCCGGCTCCGTGGAAGAGCAGATCCAGAAGGAAGTCGACCAGGTGGAAACCGTGCCGGTCCCGACTCCGGAACCGCTGGACAAGAATCCGCAGTAAGGGATTCGCGCCAACGAAAAAGCCCGGCCAATGCCGGGCTTTTTGTTGCCTGCGCTTTCAGCACACAAGAATCAGCAGCGCAGAAGATTCAGCCGCGCGCTGCCTTGGCCCGCGCAGCCCGCTGCTTGCGTACTTCCTTGGGATCGACGATCAGCGGGCGGTAGATTTCCACTCGTTCGCCCTCCTCCAGCACACGTTCCTCGGGCCGGGCCACCGCCTTGCCGAAGATACCCAGCGGGCAATCCTGTACATCCAGGCCAGGAAATTGCGCAGCGATGCCCGACAACAACACCGCTTCGCGCATCCGCGTGCCGCGCGGAACACTCAGGCGCAGCAGCGCCTGCTTCTCCGGCAACGCGTAGACGACCTCGATGGCGATGCTCGCGGATTCAGCCATGCAGCTGCTTGGCGCGCTGGCAGAAGGCGTCGACCATGGTGTTCGCCGCCTGGGTGAACAGCGGGCCGAGGGTGGCTTTCACCAGGGCGCCGGCGTAGTCGAAGGTCAGGTCGAGGGAAATCTTGCAGGCCTTGTCGCCCAGCGCCTTGAAGGTCCACACGCCGTGCAGCTGGGAAAACGGGCCTTCCTCGAGATTCATCTCGATGCTCTGCCCCGGCACCAGCGCATTACGCGTGGTGAAGCGCTGGGTGATGCTGCCCTTGGCCACGGTCAGCTCAGCGCGCATGGCCGTATCGCTGGCCTCCAGCACGGTGGAGGCGGAACACCAGGGCAGGAACTCCGGGTAGCGCGCCACATCGTTGACCAGGTCGTACAGCGCCTTCGCCGGATAGGGCAGCAGCGCCGAACGCTGGATATGCGTGCTCATAGACGTCTCGCTTGGTTGTGGGGCGTTTCATACGCCCGCTGCTCAAAAAAACAGCGCGCATTGTCCGAGATTAGCCACACACCCTCAAGCTTGCATGCCGTCGCACGTTGTCCCGATAGCGGCGCGGCGAGCGACTCCCTATAATGCGCGGCCTATGGCTAAACAGAAGAAACACCCTTCGGGGACCATCGCGCAGAACAAGAAGGCTCTGCACGACTACTTCATCGAGCAGCGCTTCGAGGCGGGCGTCGCCCTGGCCGGCTGGGAAGTGAAAAGCCTGCGCGCCGGCAAGGCGCAGCTGGTGGACAGCTACGTGCTGCTCAAGGATGGCGAAGCCTGGCTGCTGGGCAGCCACATCACGCCGCTGACCACTGCCAGCACCCACGTCATCGCCGACCCGGTGCGCACGCGCAAGCTGCTGCTGCACAAGCGCGAGCTGGGCAAGCTGTTCGGTGCCGTGCAGCAGAAAGGCTACGCCTGCGTCGCGCTGTCGATGTACTGGAAGAAGCACCTGATCAAGTGCGAGATCGCACTGGCCAAGGGCAAGAAAGAGTACGACAAGCGCGGCACCGAGAAGGAGCGCGACTCCGACCGGGAAATCCAGCGCGCCATTCGTCACGGCAAGGACGACTGAGCCCGTTCGCGCCCTCCTGCGAGGGCGCGTTGCCGGTCAGGCGTCCACCGCGCCCTGGCGTCGCTGTGCCCGTTGCAGGCGCAATTCCTTCGCCTGCACCTCGGCCAGCACTTCCTGCACGTAGTCGATATGCCGCTGGGAAATCTCCCGCGCCGCTTCCGCGTGCCCGCCGATAATCGCCTCGTACAACTCGCGGTGCTGACGCATCAGCTGCTCGCGGGTCTCGTCACGCTGCGCGTACATCCCGCCAATGTTGGTCACCACGTTGCGCTTGAGCAGGTCGAACAGGCCGCGAATGGTGTGCAGCAACACGGCATTGTGGCTGGCCTCGGCGATGGCCAGGTGGAAGGCCGCATCCGCCGCGCCCTCTTCCGCACGACTGACCTTCCCCACCCGCTGATAGCAATCCTGCAACGCATCGAACGCCTGTTTCAGGCGCTGGTGATCCACCTCGGTCGCGCGTTGCGCCGCGTAGAAGGCGCAGGAGCCTTCCAGGGTATGGCGAAATTCCAGCAGGTCGCGCTGGGCCTCCGGGTTGCTCTCCAGCAGGTGCAGCAGCGGATCGCTGAACATCGAGCCCAACCCCTCGCTGACGTAGTTGCCACCGCCCTGACGACTGACCAGCAGACCCTTGGCGCCGAGCTTCTGGATCGCCTCGCGCAGTGACGGCCGCGAGACGCCGAACTGTTCGGCCAGCACGCGCTCGGCAGGCAGTCGCGCGCCAGCCTTGAGAGTGCCCTCGAGGATCATCGCCTCCAGCCGCTCGACGATATCGTCCGACAGACGGCGCTGCTTGACCTGACCAAAACTCATGCGGGTGAACTCCTTCGCTCTCTCACTCTGGGCCGCGACCTGCGCGGCGCGCGGCAGCCTAACCAGTGCCGCCGCCGGCAACAAGACCAGCGCAACTTTCCGACCACGCTCGACAAAAGTCGCAGGGCAGCAAATTGACACGCCGCCAGCAGGGCTTTTACCCTGAGCGCTCGGCTTTGTAAATTGGTCATACCAATTTACCGAAAGTCGGATTGCACGACAACACATGCACGAAAAACAACAAGCCGCGATCAGTCGACCGTCTGCCCAACGCGCCACAAGCGCATCGGAATCGCCCGACCGGCAACCAGGCCCTCCACCCAAAAACAATTAGGGAGCCAACCAGATGCAAACCTGGCAGCAGATCTACACCCCGCTCGGCAGCCTCGGCCTGTCCGCGCTGGTCGCCGTCATTCCGATCGTGTTCTTCTTCCTCGCCCTCGCCGTGTTCCGCCTCAAGGGCCACGTCGCCGGCAGCATTACCCTCGCCCTCTCGATCATCATCGCCATCGCCGCCTTCGGCATGCCCGCCGACATGGCCATCGCCGCCGCCGGTTATGGCTTCGCCTACGGCCTGTGGCCAATCGCCTGGATCATCGTCGCGGCGGTGTTCCTCTACAAACTCACGGTCAAGAGCGGCCAGTTCGAGGTGATCCGCAGCTCGGTGCTGTCGATCACCGGCGACCAGCGCCTGCAGGTGCTGCTGATCGGCTTCTCCTTCGGCGCCTTCCTCGAAGGTGCGGCGGGCTTCGGCGCGCCGGTGGCGATCACCGCCGCCCTGCTGGTCGGCCTGGGCTTCAATCCGCTGTATGCCGCGGGCCTGTGCCTGATCGCCAACACTGCGCCGGTCGCCTTCGGCGCCCTGGGCATCCCGATCATCGTGGCGGGCCAGGTCACCGGCATCGACGCGTTCAAGATCGGCGCAATGACCGGCCGCCAGCTGCCGTTCCTGTCGATCCTCGTGCCGTTCTGGCTGGTGTTCATGATGGACGGCCTCAAGGGCGTGAAGGAAACCTGGCCGGCCGCCCTGGTCGCTGGCGGCAGCTTCGCCATCACCCAGTACTTCACCTCCAACTTCATCGGCCCGGAACTGCCGGACATCACCTCCGCCCTGGTCAGCCTGATTTCCCTGACCCTGTTCCTGAAAGTCTGGCAACCCGCCAGCGAGCGCGAAGTGGTCGCCACCGCCGGCGGCGCCGCCGTCATGGGCGGCAACGGCCCGCGCAGCGCCGAGCCCACCCCCTACAGCTTCGGCGAAATCCTCAAGGCCTGGTCGCCCTTCCTGGTGCTGACCGTCATGGTCACCATCTGGACGCTGAAGCCGTTCAAGGCGCTCTTCGCTCCGGGCGGCGCGCTGTACAACCTGGTGTTCAACTTCGCCATCCCGCACCTCGACCAGATGGTGGTGAAGACCGCGCCCATCGTCGCCAACCCGACGCCGATCGCCGCCGTGTTCAAACTGGACCCGGTCTCGGCCACCGGCACCGCGATCTTCCTCTCCGCCGTGATCTCGATGTTCGTCCTGCGCATCAGCGCGAAAACTGGTCTGACCACCTTCAAGGAGACCCTGGTCGAGCTGAAGTGGCCGATCCTCTCCATCGGCATGGTCCTGGCCTTCGCCTTCGTCACCAACTACTCGGGCATGTCCACCACCCTGGCGCTGGTCCTGGCCGGCACCGGTGCGGCGTTCCCGTTCTTCTCGCCGTTCCTCGGCTGGCTGGGCGTGTTCCTGACCGGTTCGGATACCTCCTCCAACGCCCTGTTCAGCTCGCTGCAGTCCACCACCGCACACCAGATCGGGGTCAATGACACCCTGCTGGTGGCCGCCAACACCAGCGGCGGCGTGACCGGCAAGATGATCTCGCCGCAATCCATCGCCGTGGCCTGCGCCGCCACCGGCATGGTCGGCAAGGAATCCGATCTGTTCCGCTTCACCCTCAAGCACAGCCTGATGTTCGCCGCCATTGTGGGTCTGATCACCCTGGCCCAGGCCTACATCTTCACCGGCATGCTGGTTCACTAAGGCAAGACCCGACTCCGCGCCTGCGCGCGGAGATCCGTCCAAAGCAGCTAAGGTCTTTCGAGGTCACCCGCGCCAGCGCGGTGGCCTCGACAAGCCCCACAACGATGAGACGCCCATGATCATCTCTGCCTCTACCGACTACCGCGCCGCGGCCCAACGCAAGCTGCCGCCGTTCCTCTTCCACTACGCCGACGGCGGCGCCTACGCCGAGCGCACCCTGCGCAACAACGTCGACGACCTGGCCAACATCGCCCTGCGCCAGCGCGTGCTGAAGAACATGTCCGAGCTGAGCCTGGAGACGAAGCTGTTCGACGAGACGTTGAGCATGCCCATCGCCCTGGCCCCCGTCGGCCTGACCGGCATGTACGCCCGGCGCGGAGAAGTACAGGCAGCCCGCGCGGCCGCCGCGAAAGGCATCCCCTTCACGATGTCCACGGTCTCGGTCTGCCCCATCGAGGAAGTCGCCCCGGCCATCGACCGACCCATGTGGTTCCAGCTCTATGTGCTCAAAGATCGCGGCTTCATGCGCAACGCCCTGGAGCGTGCCAAGGCCGCCGGCGTGAAGACCCTGGTGTTCACCGTCGACATGCCGGTGCCCGGCGCCCGCTACCGAGACGCCCACTCCGGCATGAGCGGCCCGAACGCACCGCTGCGCCGCGTCTGGCAGGCCATGACCCACCCGTCCTGGGCCCTCGACGTCGGCCTGCTGGGCAAGCCCCACGACCTGGGCAACATCTCCAAGTACCGCGGCAACCCGACCGGCCTTGCCGATTACATCGGCTGGCTGGGCGCCAACTTCGACCCGTCGATCTCCTGGAAGGACCTGGAGTGGATCCGCGAGTTCTGGGATGGCCCGATGATCATCAAGGGTATCCTCGACCCGGAAGACGCAAAGGATGCAGTGAAATTCGGTGCCGACGGCATCGTCGTCTCCAACCACGGCGGCCGCCAGCTCGACGGCGTGCTCTCCAGCGCCCGCGCCCTGCCGGCCATCGCCGATGCGGTGAAAGGCGACCTGAAGATCCTCGCCGACTCCGGCATCCGCAACGGCCTGGACGTGGTGCGCATGATCGCCCTGGGCGCGGACACCGTGCTCATCGGCCGCGCCTTCCTCTACGCCCTGGCGACCCACGGCGAAGCCGGCGTGAAGAACCTGCTGGACCTGTTCGAGAAGGAAATGCGCGTGGCCATGGTGCTCACCGGCGCCAAGACCATCGGCGAGATCACTCGCGATTCGCTGGTGCGCGAACTGGGCGCGTGATCCATACGCCCACACGAAATACAGCCTGATTGACCGGGGTACGTGGCGCGCCAGACGCCACGGCCCCGCGAGGAGATTGCATGAGCCTGCCCGCCGCGTTCCTCGACACGGTAGAACACCTGATCCCCCGCGAGCGCCGCTTCGACGACGCGCTCTCGACCCTGGCCTTCGGCACCGACGCCAGCTTCTACCGGCTGATCCCCAAGCTGGTGATCCGCGTCGAGAGCGAAGACGAAGTCGCCAGCCTGCTCAAGTCCGCCCACACCAACAAGGTCGCGGTGACCTTCCGCGCCGCCGGTACCAGCCTCTCCGGCCAGGCCGTGAGCGACTCGGTGCTGCTGGTGCTGGGTGACAACTGGAACGGCCGCGACATCCGCGACGGCGGCACGCAGATTCGCCTGCAGCCTGGCGTCATCGGCGCCCAGGCCAACGCCTGGCTGGCTCCATTCGGCCGCAAGATCGGACCGGACCCGGCGTCGATCAACGCCTGCAAGATCGGCGGCATCGTCGCCAACAACGCCAGCGGCATGTGCTGCGGCACTGCGCAGAACAGCTACCACACCCTGGCCGGCATGCGCCTGCTGCTGGCCGACGGTACGCTGCTGGACAGCGAGTTGCCCGACAGCCTCGCGGCCTTCCGCGAAAGCCACGGCACACTGCTCGACCAGCTCGCCGAGCTGGGCCGGCAGACCCGTGCCAACACCGAGCTGGCCGCGAAGATTCGCCACAAGTACCGCCTGAAGAACACCACCGGCCTGTCGCTGAATGCGCTGGTCGACTACGACGAGCCGCTGGATATCCTCACCCACCTGATGGTCGGCTCCGAAGGCACCCTGGGCTTCATCAGCGCGGTCACCTACGACACCGTGCCCGACCACCCGAACAAGGCCAGCGCGCTGATCGTCTTCCCCGACGTGGAGACCTGCTGCAAGGCCGTGACCGTGCTCAAGCAGCAACCGGTCTCCGCCGTGGAACTGCTGGACCGCCGCAGCCTGCGCTCGGTGGAGAACATGCAGGGCATGCCGACGTGGGTGAAGAGCCTCTCCGAAGGCGCCTGCGCGCTGCTCATCGAATCCCGCGCAGCGACCCAGTCGCTGCTGCATGAACAACTCGCGCAGATCAGCGCCTCCATCGCCGGTTACCCGGTGGAGAAACAGGTCGACTTCAGCGAAGACCCGGCGGTCTACAACCAGCTCTGGCGCATCCGCAAGGACACCTTCCCGGCCGTCGGCGCAGTGCGCGAGACTGGCACCACGGTGATCATCGAGGACGTCACCTTCCCCGTCGAACAGCTGGCCGAGGGCGTGAACCGCCTGATCGAGCTGTTCGACAAGCACGGCTACGACGAAGCCATCCTGTTCGGCCACGCGCTGGAAGGGAACCTGCACTTCGTCTTCACCCAGGGTTTCGAATCGCCTGAGCAGATCGCGCGCTACTCGGCCTTCATGGACGACGTCGCGCAGCTGGTCGCCGTGGAATACGGCGGCTCGCTCAAGGCCGAGCACGGCACCGGGCGCAACATGGCGCCCTTCGTCGAGCTGGAATGGGGCCACGACGCCTACCAACTGATGTGGCAGCTGAAGCGCCTGCTCGACCCCACCGGCATCCTCAACCCCGGCGTGGTGCTGACCGACGACCCGCAGCTGCACCTGAAGAACCTCAAACCGCTGCCGGCCGCCGACGAGATCGTCGACAAGTGCATCGAGTGCGGCTTCTGCGAGCCGGTCTGCCCGTCCAAGGGGCTGACCCTCAGCCCACGCCAGCGCATCGTCATGTGGCGCGACATCCAGGCCAAGCGCCGCGCCGGCGTCGACACCACCGAGCTTGAGCGCGACTACCAGTACCAGGGCATCGACACCTGCGCCGCCACCGGCCTGTGCGCCCAGCGCTGCCCGGTGAACATCAACACCGGCGAGCTGGTCCGCAAGCTGCGCGGTGAAGAAGCGCACCACGCCGGCACCGCCACCTGGCTGGCACGCAACTTCGCCACCGCACTCAAGGGTGCGAAGTTCATGCTGCACGCTGCCAACGGTGCGCGTATGGTGCTCGGCGCGCCGCGCCTGGCCCGCCTCAGCGCTTCCATCAGCCATGCCAGCAAGGGCCGCGTACCGCAGTGGACGCCGGCCATGCCGCAGCCCGTGCGCCTGGCTGCCGCTTCGCAGCCTGTGGATAACGGCAAGCCGCGCGTCGTCTACCTCACCGCCTGCGTCTCCCGCGCCATGGGCCCGGCGGCGGCGGACGAAGAGCAGATGCCGCTGATCGACAAGACCCGCCAGTTGCTGGAGAAAGCCGGCTACCAGGTGGTCTTCCCGGACAACGCCGACAACCTCTGCTGCGGCCAGCCGTTCGCCTCCAAGGGCTACAAGAGCCAAGCCGACGCCAAGCGCGACGAACTGCTCGCCGAATTGCTGCGCGCCAGTCGGGGTGGTCTCGACCCGATCTACTGCGACACCAGCCCCTGCACCCTGCGCCTGGTGCAGGAACTGGCGGACGACCGGCTGAAGATCTACGACCCGGTGAAGTTCATCCGCACCCATCTGGTCGAGCGTCTGGACTTCCAGCCGCAGGACAAGCCGGTGGCCGTGCACGTCACCTGCAGCACCCAGCACCTGGGCGAAAGCCAGGCGCTGATCGACCTGGTCAAGCGCTGCACCCGCGAAGTGGTGATCCCCGAGGGCATCCACTGCTGTGGTTTCGCCGGCGACAAGGGCTTCACCACGCCCGAGCTGAACGCGCATTCGCTGCGCACGCTCAAGGACGCGGTGCAGTATTGCGAGGAAGGCGTCTCCACCAGCCGCACCTGCGAGATCGGTCTGTCCGCCCATGGCGGTATCGACTATCGCGGCGTGGTCTATCTGGTGGATCGCGTGACTCGCGCGCGTTCGTCCACTGTCCAGGCGTAGGGCGCACAACGTCTCCAGCGTTATCCGCCGTCCCCACGGGCGGCGGATAATCGGTCCGGATTCTTCGCCCTGCTTTCTCCGTCAACGGCGCAGAAAGCCTTAACACCTCGTTAAGCGAGCGCTGTCACCCTCTGCCCTAACCGGATCACGCCAGCTATCCTGCTGCACAGGCCGGTAGAGGGGACCAAGATGAGAATCCTGTTGGCAGAAGACGACCAGCTGCTGGGCGATGGCATTCGCGCGGGGCTCGGTCTGGAAGGCGACACCGTGGACTGGGTGAGCGATGGCGTGGCCGCCGACCAGGCGCTGGCCACCGATGAGTTCGACCTGCTGGTCCTCGATCTCGGGCTGCCGCGCAAGGACGGCCTGGAAGTGCTGCGCGGCCTGCGCCGCCGCGGTGACCTGACGCCCGTGCTGATCCTCACCGCCCGCGACAAGGTGGCCGACCGCGTCGCCGGCCTGGACGCAGGCGCCGACGACTACCTGACCAAACCCTTCGACCTCGACGAACTGCTCGCCCGCGTCCGCGCCCTGACCCGCCGCCACACCGGCCGCGCCGCGCCGCTGCTGCAACACGGCGAACTGGCACTGGACCCGGCCACCCACCAGGTCAGCCTGGCCGGCTCACCGGTGGACCTGGCACCGCGCGAATACGCCCTGCTGCGCCTGCTGCTGGAACAGCGCGGCAAGGTGCTGTCCCGCGCCCGACTGGTGGAAGCCCTCTACGGCTGGGACGGCGACCTGGAAAGCAACGCCATCGAAGTCCACATCCACCACCTGCGGCGCAAGCTGGGCAATAGCCTGATCCGCACCGTGCGCGGCATCGGCTACGGCATCGACCGCCCTGAAGGCGCCGCGCGAGCTTGAGCAGCGCGCCCCGTCGCGCCGGCTCCATCAGCCGGCGCCTGCTGCTGACACTGATCGGCGGTGTTTCCTTGCTGTGGCTCGTCGCCGGCCTGTTCACCTACCACCTGACCCGCCAACAGGTGAACCACCTCTACGACCAGGACATGATCGATTTCGGCCAGGCGGCCCTGAGCCTGGTCGACATCGCCGACTCCATCGATGCCGACCCTACGCCGCCGGGGGAAATCCTCTCGCGCAGCCGCAAGGCCATCGAAGGCCTGCCGCTGATCCACCGCGAAGCGACCCTGGGTTATTCAATCTGGTACCTGGGCGAACCGCTGCTGACTACCGAACGCCCGCCCGCGGGCCTGGACGACCAGCCTCTGGGCTTCTCCGACCTGCAACAGGGCGGCGTGAACTACCGGGTGCTGCAGATCGAATCCTCCGGCGCCGACCAGATCCGCATCTGGGTCTACGAGGACCTGCACTTCCGCTCCAAAACCCTGCGCCTGCTGCTGTTCAGCGCGCTCTTCCCCCTGCTGCTGGCGCTGCCGCTGTTCGCCGTGCTGGTCTGGTTCGGCGTACGCCAGGGCCTCGCGCCGCTGCGCAGCCTGATCGAGCAGGTGCACCACCGCAGCGCCCACAGCCTGCATCCGCTGGCGTTGAACCGGGCCCCCGTGGAAGTGCACAGCCTGGTGAGCGAACTGAACCTGCTGCTGGAGCGCCTGAATACCGCGATGGAGGCCGAGCGCCGCCTGACCAGCGACGCCGCCCATGAAATCCGCACGCCGCTGGCCAGCCTGCGCACCCATGCCCAGGTCGCGCTGCGCTCCTCCGACCCGGCCGCCCATGCCCATGGACTGCAGCAGGTCAGCCGCAGTGTCGAGCGCATCAGTGCACTGATGGAGCAGATCCTGCTGCTGGCGCGCCTGGATGCCGAGGAGCTGCACGAAATATTCCGCCCGGTGAACCTCGGCCTGCTGGCCGAAGACACCATCGCCGAGCTGGCGCCGCAGGCCATCGACAAGGGCATCGACCTGACCTTCGATAGCCAGGGAGGGAGCCTGCAGGGCGTCGCGCCCTGGCTGGAGCTGATGCTGACCAACCTGGTCGGCAACGCCCTGCGCTACACCCCCGAAGGCGGCCGCGTGGCCGTCAGCCTGGAAAGCGCGAGCGACCGACTGAGCCTCTGGGTGCGCGACAACGGTCCCGGCGTGGCGGCGGCCGAACAGGCAGCGATCTTCACCCGCTTCTACCGCAGCCCAAGCGTCGCCAGCAGCCACGGCAGCGGGCTGGGCCTGCCCATCGTCAAGCGCATCGTGGAAATCCACCACGGGCGCATTTCCCTGCACGAAGGGCTGGACGGCGCCGGCCTGGGCGTCTGCGTCGAACTCCCGACAACCGCCGGGCCGATTCTCTGAACCCCGCGTGAATCGTGGCAGTCCACCCTGTACGGCCCGCTCGTTCGGTCCGCGACAACGGTCAAGTTGACAGGAGTACTGCCATGAAACGTGCCGCCCTGCTCATTACAGCCGCCCTGCTGGCGTCGCCGGCTTTTGCCGCCGACCTGTGCAGCGACAATCTGCAGAAAGTCGATGACGCGGTGAAAACCGTCACCAACAACACCCAGGCCCAGGAACAGGCCATGCGCCTGCAGGAAAAGGCCGCCCAGGCCCAGGCCGCGGGTGACACCAAGGCCTGCATTGCGCAGACCGAAAAAGCCCTGCAGCTGCTGAAGAAGAACGCCGGCGACGGCGGAGCCAACGGGTGATTCCGCACGCGGTGGCCGGCTCCAGGCCGGTCACCGCTCATAAGGCCCACTAAGCCTGCGCCATTCGCGACGCCGTACTTGATTCCCCACCCTCCTCACCCGCCTAAGATGGTGCGATTGCCGACCACAAGAACCACAACCGGAATCGCCATGCCCGTCACCCGCCTGCTCATCGCCAACCGTGGCGAGATCGCCATCCGCATTGCCCGCGCCGCCGCCGAGCTGGGTATCCAGACGCTGGCGATCTTCGCCGAGGACGACGCCGCCTCGCTGCACACTCGCCAGGCCGACCAGGCCACGGCCCTGAAAGGGCGTGGCGCCAGCGCCTACCTCGACCAGCAGCAGATCATCGACATCGCCCTGGCCCAGGGCTGCGACGCGGTGCATCCGGGCTATGGCTTCCTTTCCGAGAACGCCGGCTTCGCCCGCCGCTGCGAAAGCGCCGGGCTCACCTTCGTCGGCCCCTCGGCGGAGGTGCTCGACGTCTTCGGTGACAAGGCCCGCGCCCGCGACCTCGCCCGCGATCACGGCGTGGCGCTGGCCGCCGGCAGCAACCGCGCGACCTCACTGGAAGATGCCGAAAGCTTCTTCCGCGAACTGCCCGCCGGCGCCGGCATGATGATCAAGGCCCTCGCTGGCGGCGGTGGGCGCGGCATGCGCGCGGTGCGCAGCGTCGAGGAGATCGCCGACGCCTACGCCCGCTGCCAGGCAGAGGCCCGCGCGGCCTTCGGCGATGACCGGCTCTACGTCGAACGCCTGATCCAGCGCGCCCGCCACATCGAAGTGCAGGTGATCGGCGACGGCCGCGTCGTCAGCCACCTGGGCGAGCGCGACTGCACCCTGCAGCGGCGCAACCAGAAGCTGCTGGAGATCGCCCCCAGCCCCAACCTGCATCCTCGGCTGCGTGGTGCCATTCTCGCCGCCGCCGTGCGGCTGGCCGAAGCCGTGAACTATCGCGGCCTGGGCACCTTCGAGTTCCTGCTCGACGAGGACAGCGGCGACTTCGTGTTCATGGAAGCCAACCCGCGCCTGCAGGTGGAACACACCATCACCGAAGCAGTGACCGGCGTCGACCTCGTCCAGGCGCAACTGCGCATTGCCGCCGGCGCCAGCCTCGCCGAGCTGAACCTGACCCAGGCGGAGATCCCCGCGCCACGCGGCCACGCCCTGCAACTGCGGATCAACCTGGAAAGCCTCGCCAGCGACGGCACGCCCCACCTCGCCTGCGGCACCCTCAGCGCCTACGAGCCGCCCAGCGGCCCCGGCCTGCGCGTGGATGGCTACGGCTACGCCGGTTACCGCAACAGTGCCGGCTACGACTCGCTGCTGGCCAAGCTGATCGTCCACGGCATCGGCAGTTATCCACAGCTGGTGCAGCGCGCCTATCGCGCGCTCTGCGAATTCCGTCTCGAAGGCGTGGCGAGCAACATTCCGCTGCTGCTCAATCTGCTGCGCCAGAGCGCGGTGGCGGACAACCAGGTCACCACCCGCTACATCGAAGAACACCTGCCCACGCTGCTGGGCGCACAGGATCACGCGCACCCGCATCGCTTCTTCAGCCATGCTGGTGCCACCGCACAAGCCCAGCGCAGCAGCGAAGCGCCGGCCGGCTGCATCCCTCTTGCCACGCCCAGCGCGGGTGTGCTGGTCAGCCTGAACGTGGCCATGGGCGATACCGTTGCCCAGGGCCAGACCATCGCCGTGGTCGAGGCGATGAAGATGGAATTCGAGGTAAAAGCCAGCGCCAGTGGCATCGTCCACAGTCTCGCCGCCACCCCCGGCGACAGCCTCGGCGAGGGCGACGCATTGCTGTTCGTCGAGCCGGCGGACATCGAAGCGCAGCACCATGAAAGCAGCGCCGCCATCGATCTCGACGCCATTCGCGCCGACCTCGCCGAAGTGCTCGAACGCCACGCCATCGGCCTCGACGAGCGCCGCCCGGACGCCGTCGCCAAGCGCCACAGGATCGGCAAGCGCACCACCCGCGAGAACCTCGCCGATCTGCTCGATGACGGCAGCTTCATCGAGTACGGCGCACTGGCCATCGCGGCCCAGCGCCGTCGCCGCAGCGTCGAGGAACTGATCGCCAGCAGCCCTGCCGACGGCCTGGTCAGCGGGCTGGGCAGCATCAACGCTGCGCAGTTCGGCGACGAGAAGGCACGCTGCCTGGTGCTGGCCTACGACTACACGGTGTTCGCCGGCACCCAGGGCGTGATGAACCACAAGAAGACCGACCGCATGCTGCACCTCGCCGAGCAATGGCGCATCCCGATGGTGCTCTACGCGGAAGGCGGCGGCGGGCGTCCGGGCGACACCGATTTCGTCGGCGTGGCCGGGCTGGACAACATGAGCTTCGTCGGCCTGGCGCGGCTCTCCGGGCTGGTGCCGCTGGTGGGCGTGGTCTCCGGCCGCTGCTTCGCCGGAAACGCCGCGCTGCTGGGTTGCTGCGACGTGATCATCGCCACCCGCGATACCAGCCTGGGGATGGCCGGCCCGGCAATGATCGAGGGCGGCGGCCTGGGCAGATTCGCCCCCGAGGAAGTCGGCCCCAGCGACGTGCAGAGCGCCAATGGCGTGATCGACGTACTGGTGGAAGACGAGGCCGAAGCCACCCGCATCGCCCGCCAGTACCTCGCCTACTTCCAGGGCGACAGCACCGACTGGCAGTGCGCCGACCAGCGCCTGTTGCGCCATGCTGTGCCGGAGAATCGCCTGCGGGTCTACGACATCCGCCAGGTCATCGAGCAACTGGCCGACAGCGGCTCGGTGCTGGAACTGCGCCGGCACTTCGCAGCCGGGATGGTCACCGCGCTGGTGCGCATTGAAGGCAAGCCGTTCGGCCTGATCGCCAACAACCCCATGCACCTGGGGGGCGCCATCGACGCCGAGGCCGGCGACAAGGCCGCACGCTTCATGCAGCTGTGCGACGCCTTCGACCTGCCGATCATTTCGCTGTGCGACACCCCCGGCTTCATGGTCGGCCCGGAAGCGGAGAAGACCGGCACCGTGCGCCACGTCTCGCGCATGTTCGTCACCGCCGCCAGCCTCAGCGTGCCGTTCTTCACCGTGGTCCTGCGCAAGGGTTATGGACTCGGCGCGCAGGCCATGGCCGCCGGCAGCTTCCACGCCGCGCTGTTCACGGTCGCATGGCCCAGCGGCGAGTTCGGCGCGATGGGGCTGGAGGGAGCGATCCGCCTCGGCTACGCCAAAGAGCTTGCCGCGATTGAAGACCCGCAGGAGCGGCAGAAGCTGTTCGACAAACTGGTCGCCGCCGCTTACCGCAACGGCAAGGGGCTGAACATGGCGAGCTACCTGGAAATCGACGACGTCATCGACCCGGCCGATACCCGTCGCTGGTTGTTGCGCGGCCTGGCATCGACGCCGAAGCCCGTACCGCGCCAGGGGAAAAAGCGTCCACTGATCGATACCTGGTAACCCATGGGTTGAGCTGCTCGCCCGATCCGCTAGAATGCGCGGCGTCATTGGGGAGTAGCCGACCGTTCGACGAACGGGGGCGACGTCAACACACTTGGCCCGCAGGCCATGGCGTCGTCAGCAGTTTTGCCTGGCAAGACCTTTGACCACGTGATCTCCGCAACGGCCGGGGAGATGCGTGGTCATGGGTACTTACACCGGCCGGGAGCTTCACCGTGATGCACCACCCCACCCTTCGCTCCATCCCTCTGGAGCTGCGCGCATGCTGACCTTCATCCTCGAACTGCTCGGCATGCTGCTGGTGATCCTGATCGCCGCCGAACTCTTCACCAACGCGCTGGAACACTTCGGCGAGCGCCTGGGCATCTCCGAAGGCGTTACCGGTTCGCTATTCGCCGCCATCGGCACCGCCCTGCCGGAAACCCTGATTCCTCTCCTGGCCCTGTTCGCCGGTACCAGCAACGTCAACCTCAATGAGGAAGTCGGCGTCGGCGCGATCCTCGGCGCACCGCTGATGCTCTCCACCTTGTCCACCTGCCTCATGGCGCTCGCCGCCTGGCGTGCGCGCGGCCTGTTCGGGCGCATCCGTCCCGAGCGCACGGGCATGCAGCGCGACCTGAACTTCTTCCTGGTCGCCTTCAGCTTCGCCACCATCGCCATGTTCGTCCCGGCTGAACTGCACTCCGTGCGCGTCGCCCTCAGCGTACTGCTGGTGCTCACCTACATCGGCTACATCACGCTGACCATCCGCGCCTCGCAAAGCCTGGTGGAAGACGGCCACGGCACCGAGGCCGACCACCGCATGTACCTGTCGCGCATCGGCCTGCCGACCAACCTCGCCACCATCCTGCTGCAACTGCTGCTGGGCCTGGCGCTGCTGGTGCTGGGCGCCAAGGGCTTCATCCATGGTGTGGAAGGCCTGTCGCACATCCTGGGCATTTCCGCGCTGCTGCTGTCGCTGCTGATCATCCCCATCGCCACCGAGCTGCCGGAGAAGATCAACAGCATCCTCTGGGTACGCCGCGGCAAGGACACCCTGGCCTTCGGCAACATCAGCGGCGCCATGGTCTTCCAGGGCACCCTGTTGCCCGCCATCGGCATCCTGCTCACACCCTGGCAGCCGCGTATCGAAGTGCTCACCGGAGTACTGGTGACCCTCGGCGCTGCGCTCTGGCTGCGAATCAACGCCCAGCGCGGCGGCGGCCTGCCGATCTGGGTACTGATGCTCAACGGCGTGCTGTACGCCGCCTATCTGGGTATCACCCTGTCGCGCTGACGCAGACGGCTCATTGCCTACACTGACAGTCCGGGCTGCCGTTTCGGCGGCAGCCGCACGACTAGCGATACGCCGAAGGAGTGAGCATGAAAATCCTGGTAGTCCTGACCTCCCACGACCAGCTCGGCAGCACCGGCAAGAAAACCGGCTTCTGGCTCGAGGAGTTCGCCGCGCCCTACTACGTGTTCAAGGATGCCGGCGCCAGCCTGACCCTGGCCTCGCCCAAGGGCGGCCAGCCGCCGCTCGACCCCAAGAGCGACGAGGAAGGCGCCCAGACCCCGGCCACCCTGCGCTTCCGCCAGGACAGCGACGCCCAGGCCGCGCTGGCCAGCACCGTGAAGCTCAGCGAAGTGAAGGCCGACGATTACGACGCCGTGTTCTACCCTGGCGGCCACGGCCCGCTCTGGGACCTGGCCGAGGACCGCACCTCGGTGGCGCTGATCGAAGCCTTCCACTCCAGCGGCAAGACCGTCTCCGCGGTCTGCCACGCCCCGGCCGTGTTCCGTCACCCGCGCGGGCTCGACGGCCGGCCGCTGGTACAGGGCCGGCACGTCACCGGCTTCTCCAACAGCGAAGAGGACGCTGTCGGCCTCACCGACGTGGTGCCCTTCCTCGTCCAGGACATGCTCAAGGCCAACGGCGCCCGCTACAGCAAGGGCCCGGACTGGCAGAGCCACGTCGAAGTGGACCGCGGCCTGATCACCGGGCAGAACCCCGCATCCTCCGAGGCCGTGGCCGAAGCTGTACTGAAATTCCTGAGCTGACAACACCTTGCGCCGCCCCGGGTGGCTATCGGGGCGGCTTTCCCGTACAATCGCCAACGACCTTTCAAGGTTTTGGGGCCGATTAGGATTCGACGCCGGTAACAAAACTCGAGGGGCATGCCGAGTAGGTGACAGTTCTCGTAAATCAGCTGCCACAACTTTATAGTTGCCAACGACGACAACTACGCCCTAGCAGCCTAAGTGCCGCTAGCAGACCCTAGGGGATGCCTGTAAACCCGAAGATTAGGTCTGTCATATAGAACAGGATCGCCGCCAAGTTCGCTGTAGACGTAACGGCTAAAACTCATACAGCTCGCTCCAAGCGCCCTGCCACTCGGGCCGCAAGGAGTTAACCTAATAGAGATGGCTAAGCATGTAGAACCGACAGCGGAGAACTGGCGGACGGGGGTTCAAATCCCCCCGGCTCCACCAAACGCAAACGATAAGCCCCTGATTTTCCTAGTGAATTTCAGGGGCTTTTTCGTTATGGCGCGGAAGATGTCGAGCAGCGAGGACTTCGCGATCGCTGTCGCTCCTGTATTTGCCACATTGACCGGTGCGCGAAGAAAAAACTGCCGGGCCGCGCATGCCCGAGCCAACGCGTAGACTGGACTACCGCCAACAACCCTACTTGCTCGTCGTCGACCCCACCCGCTTGCGCTCACACGTCGGCCGATGAGCGAGGGATGCGGTTCAAGCCGACGATCATCAAGCTGCTGAGCAAAACCCCCGCCACTTGCAAGCTTTCAGTGAGCGCACCAATCATCAAGGGGACAGTGCAGAGTGTCAGCGCGAATACCTTCGCTGCGGCGTTCATAGCGATACCTGGCGGCTAATTAATAGCCAAATGATATCAGCCCTACATTTTGGTTCCCTTAAGGCGCCTCTAATCCTGCCCAAGGTGCCGCCTCCATTTACGCTTCGCAGCCGGAGTATCTTGAGTCAGAAGCTTGGGCATGACAGGTTGCCGCGCCCCCGCTGTATCCTCAAAGAAAAAGGCGCGGAGCCTCAAGCCCAGCGCCTTTTTCTTGCCCGCGATTTGCCTAGAGCGTCAGGAATCCCAGCCGCGGCATTAGAGGTTCGGCCTGCTCATTCACCACCCTTTCCACACAAGGTTTGCGCAGGCGCAGGCGTTCGGCGTTGCACAGCAGCGGGCCGTCCTCGTCTGCAGCGCCAAAGGGATCGTCGATCAACACGCCCTTGATCAGCCCCTGGCGGAACAATTCGCGGATGGCGAAGAGATTGGCTTCGCGGGGGCCGGCAAGATCGCCGATGGATTTGAAGTCGGTTTCCGTGAGCTGGCTGAGCACGGCGCTCAACTGGGCCTGGGAGGGTTTGCGACTCATGGGGTACTCCGGGGTAGAGCGGGGGCAAGCATGACTATCGGGGACAAATGTTAACGCTGTATTAGCAAGCGAGCAGGCCGACCTTGGTCGGCCTGTCGTAGGAATCTTCCGCCTCAGTCTCGGGAGATGCCCATTTCCAGTAGCGCGAGGCGCTCTTCGAGGGCCGCAATACGGCCTTCCAGTTCGACCAGACGGCCCTCGTCATGACCACCGCCGTCGCTGCGCTCGCTGGAGGTGCGGCTGCCGCTGGCGGCGATGGCGGCCTCGCGGTCTTCCTCGGTGCCCAGCAGGTGCATGTAGCGGTCTTCACGCTGGCCGCTCAGGCGCTCCAGCTGAAGGGCCATGCCACGGCCAGCGAGGCGCTCGAGCTGGTGGCGGACTTCCTCGGTATCGTCGAAGTCGTGCATCCGCTGGCTGCGGGTGAGCAGTTCGTTGAGCGTCTGCGGGCCGCGCAGGAACAGCAGGCCGAGCAGGATGACCTGCGGCTTGACCAGTTCCAGCGCCTTGTCCAGCCGCTGCTCCCAGCGGTCGGCGCGGCTGCCCATGACCAGGCGGGTCATTTCGCGTCCTTCCAGGTGCCGCAGGGACTGGCCGACCTGGCCAGGAGTGAGGTTCATCACCGGGTCGCGGCTGGTCTTCTGGTTGCACGCGGTGACCAGCGCGTTGAGGGTCAGCGGGTAGGCTTCGGGGGTGGTGAGCTGCTTTTCGATCAGGCACCCGAGAACGCGGGCATCCGTTGCACTCAGGGGTTCGAAGTCGGAGAGGGTGTCGAGCGACTGGCTCATGGCGGTATCCGTCGATGAGGAAACCGCCCTAGCCTAGCCGTTTACGCAGCGTTTGGCAGCCTCAGGCGGCGCCGGCGAGACGGCGGTTCAACGGCCGCTCGATGACTGCCCAGTGCGAGAAGGACGCCGCCAGCTCCTGCTCGCGCCCCTGCGCATCACGTCCCAGCGTACGCCGGGCGAGGTCGCCGGTGAACCAGTTGGCGGTATTGGCTGCGACAACGCGCCCTTCGCCATTCACCACCAGGGCTTCGTGGCCCATCTGCATCAGGCTGCCCAGCAGCACGCTCTCGAACTCGTGCAGGGCGATATCAGCGGCGGCGACGCCGATGAAGCGGCCGTCCACCTGGATCGGCACGGAGAAGGCGAGGATGTACAGGTCGGTGCCGTAAAGGTCGACGAAGGGCCCGACCACCGAGGGCTGGCCGCTGGCGCGCGGGCGGGAGAACCACGGCATGTTGAGGTAGTTGTAGAAGCTCTCGCTGCGCCGGTTGAAGTTCAGGCTCATGGGCACGACCTTGTCGCCGCGGCCGTGATACCACCACTCCAGGTACATCTCCTGGTCGGCCAGCTCGCCTGGCTCGATCACCACGCCGGTGCCGTGCAGGCGCGTGCCGTCATCGGTGAGGTCATGCTGGATGCGCGGGCGCAGCGCACTGAGGTCCTTCGAGGACGGGCGCTTGCCCTCTTCCGCCAACGTGCGCCAGATCGCCACGACCTCGCCGGCCAGCTCGTCGAGACGCTGGAAAACGTTACGGATGGAAGCGTCGATGCGCTGGGCGCAGCGCTGGAGTTCATCCGAGGGTTGTTCGCTGGACATGACCGGGGCCTCGCTGTTCTTGTTATCGCGCAGGCCAGAGAGGCCTGCGGTGAGTCGTTGCCTGCGCCCTTCCGGACGCGTCGGGAAAGCAGCAAGCGCTGTGCCAGTCAGCCGTCTTCGGCCAGCAGGCTCAGGCGCAGGTTGATCAGGCGCTTGATGCCACGGGTGACGTGGGCCTCGGCCAGCGCACCGGCCAGGTTCGAATCACCGGCACTGATCGCTTCGAGGATCGCGCGGTGCTCCTGCTCGATGGCTGCGGCGCCCGGGAAGCCTTCTACCGGCAGCCACAGCCATTCGCCGATCTCCGCCTGCAGGCGCGTCTCCGCGTGGGTCAGGCGCACGGACTGGGCGGCGACGGCGATCTCGATATGGAAGCGCGCATCGGCGCGGCGCTGTTCCTGCCGGGTGGTGGCGCTCGCCAGCGCATCGAGGTACTGGGCGATGCGCGCCTGCTCATCGGACGTGGAGCGCTGCGCGGCGAGGCGCGCGGCAGCGCCGGCGATGGCGACGTGTTCGTCGCCCAGATCGCGCAGTTCCAGTGCACTCATCTGGCGCAGTTGCCCCAGTAGGGCGTCCTCGGAGGTGTGCTGCGGCGAGCAGACGAAACTGCCACCGTTGCGCCCGCGCCGGGTCTCGATCACGCCGCGTTCGCGCAGCTCCGCCAGCGCATCGCGCAGGGTCACGGTGGCAACGCCGAACTGCATCGCCAGCTCGCTTTCACTGGGCAGCTGCTCGCCTTCGGCGTAGAGGCCGAGGTCGACCATTTCCACCAGCCGGCGCGCAACCTCCTCGGTGCGCCCTTCCTGGCGCAGGCGCATGAAACTGGCGGGGCGGACTTTCCTGAATTCGTTCATAGGCAGCAGCGCGATGGGCGCGGAATATTCCTGTTCTGGCGTTCTGTTCTGGCGTCGAGGGAGAAGTCTACCGGTAAGCCCGGCTGCGGCTCCGCGCAAAACTATGTCTCCATATTTTTAAATCGCTTTCCGGACTTTCAGCAAGGTCTTTTGCCACAAAAACCCCTTTCAAGTGCTCATTTTTCGACCTGTATTGGCAACCGACAAAACATAAGATATGGTTTCAAATGTATTTGCCAGCGACGGTCCGCAGGCCGTCTCCGCCAACACCAGGAAGAACGAGGAGCGATACGCATGAGCCAGCCAACCCGCGCCGAATGGGAAGCCCGCGCCAAGGCCCTGAAGATCGAGGGCCGCGCCTTCATCCAGGGCGAGTACCTTGCCGCCGCCTCCGGCGAAACCTTCGATTGCATCAGCCCGGTGGACGGCCGCCTGCTGGCCAAGGTCGCCAGCTGCGACGCCGCCGATGCCGAGCGCGCCGTGCAGAGCGCCCGCAACACCTTCGACTCCGGCGTCTGGTCGCGTGAAGCGCCGGCCACCCGCAAGGCTGTGATGATCCGCTTCGCCGCCCTGCTGGAAGAGCACGCCGAGGAGCTGGCGCTGCTGGAAACCCTGGACATGGGCAAGCCCATCGGCGATTCGCTGAACGTCGACCTGCCGGGCGCCGCCGACTCCCTGCGCTGGAGCGGCGAGGCCATCGACAAGGTCTACGACGAAGTGGCCGCCACCTCCCACGATCAGCTCGGCCTGGTCACCCGCGAGCCGGTGGGCGTGGTCGCCGCCATCGTGCCGTGGAACTTCCCGCTGATGATGGCCGCCTGGAAACTCGGCCCCGCACTGGCCACCGGCAACTCGGTGATACTCAAGCCCTCCGAGCGCTCGCCGCTGACCGCCATCCGCATCGCCCAGCTGGCCATCGAAGCGGGCATTCCCGCCGGCGTGCTGAACGTGCTGCCGGGCTACGGCCACACCGTCGGCAAGGCCCTGGCGCTGCACATGGACGTGGACACCGCGGTGTTCACAGGCTCTACAAAAATTGCCAAGCAACTGATGGTCTACGCCGGCGAATCGAACATGAAGCGTGTCTGGCTGGAGGCCGGCGGCAAGAGCCCGAACATCGTCTTCGAGGACGCACCGGACCTGCAGGCCGCCGCTGAGTCCGCCGCCGCCGCCATCGCCTTCAACCAGGGCGAAGTGTGCACCGCCGGCTCGCGCCTGCTGGTGCAGAAATCGATCAAGGCGAAGTTCCTGCCGCTGGTGGTCGAGGCCCTCAAGGGCTGGAAAGCCGGCCACCCGCTGGACCCGGAAACCAACGTCGGCGCACTGGTCGACGGCCGCCAGCTGGAGCAGGTACTGGGCTATATCCAGGCCGGCCAGGACGAAGGCGCGAAGATCCTCGCCGGCGGCAAGCGCGTACTGGAGGAAACCGGCGGCACCTATGTCGAGCCGACCCTGTTCGACGGCGTGAGCAACGCGATGAAGATCGCCCGCGAGGAAATCTTCGGCCCGGTGCTCTCGGTCATCGAGTTCGAAGACGCCGAGGAAGCCATCCGCATCGCCAACGACACCCCCTACGGGCTGGCGGCGGCGGTCTGGACCCGCGACATCTCCAAGGCCCACCTCACTGCCCGCGCCCTGCGCGCCGGCAGCGTGTGGGTGAACATGTACGACGGCGGCGACATGACCGCGCCCTTCGGCGGCTTCAAGCAGTCGGGCAACGGCCGTGACAAGTCGCTGCACGCCTTCGACAAGTACACCGAGCTGAAGGCGACCTGGATCAAGCTGTAACGCGATCCGGAAAACGAGAGGTTTGGAGCAAGACGGCGCGTGGCTCAAGCCGCGCGCCGAACAATAACAACAACGCTTTCCGTTGCACCCGATTGGCTGCCGACGCGAAAACCTCAGACAGGACACCCACGATGAACAGCTCGATCCAGCCAGGCGCCGCCCTGGACCGCGACGCGGAGCAACTCCGCGCGCTGGGCTACACCTCCAATTTCGAACGCAGCATGACCCTCTGGCAGAACTTCGCCCTGGGCTTCACCTACCTCTCGCCGGTGGTCGGCGTGTACACCCTGTTCGGCCTGTGCCTGGCCGCCGGCGGCCCGCCAATGTTCTGGTCCTACCTGCTGGTGGGTATCGGGCAGATGCTGGTGTGCCTGATCTTCTGCGAGGTCGTCTCGCAGTTCCCCATTTCCGGCGGCGTCTATCCCTGGGCCCGGCGCCTGGTCGGCAAGCGCTGGGCCTGGATGGTCGGCTGGATCTACTCGGTGTCGCTGTGCGTGACCATCGCCGCCGTGGCCCTGGGCGCCGGCCCGTACATCGCGACCTTGCTCGGCTTCGAGTCGACACCGGTGACCAACACCTTCGTCGCCCTCGCGCTGACGGTGATCGCCACCCTGCTCAACCTGTCCGGCACCAAGCTGCTGGCGCGCGTGGCGATGTTCGGCTTCATCTGCGAGCTGCTCGGCGCGCTGGTAATCGGCACCTACCTGCTGATCTTCGAACGCCACCAGCCGTTCTCGGTGCTGTTCAACACCTTCGACATCCGCATCGACGGCAGCTACTGGCCAGCGTTCCTCACCGCCTCGCTGGCCGGCATGTTCCTCTACTACGGCTTCGAGGCCTGCGGTGACGTCGCCGAGGAAACCCCGAACCCCAGCCGCCGCATTCCCAAGGCCATGCGCATGACCATCTGGATCGGCGGCGGCGCGGCCATCTTCGCTGCCCTGGCGCTGATCCTCGCGGTACCGGACATGGCCGCGGTGATCTCCGGCGCCGACAAGGACCCGATGACCACCATCCTCGACAACGCCTTCGGCGTGACCGGCGCGCGCCTGGTGATGGCGGTGATCATCGTCTCGTTTGTCTCCTGCGTGCTCAGCCTGCAGGCCGCCGCCAGCCGCCTGCTGTACTCCTACGCCCGCGACGAGATGGTGATGGGCAGCGGCCTGCTCAAGCGCCTGTCGCCCAACACCCACGTGCCGGTGGCCGCGCTGATCGCCTGCGGGGTGATCCCGTCCGTGATCGTCTGCGCCGGCTTCTACCTGCAGAACGCCATCGCCATGGTGGTGAGCTTCGCCGCCATCGGTATCTACCTGTCGTTCCAGATGATCGTCGGCGGCGCCCTGTTCGCCCGCCTGCGCGGCTGGAAACCGAGCGGCGCCTTCACCCTGGGCAACTGGGGCTGGATCGTGAACATCCTGGCGCTGACCTACGGTGTGCTGGCGATCATCAACATGTCCTGGCCGCGCACGCCGGACGCGCCCTGGTACCTGAACTACGGGATCATCCTGGTAGGTGGCATCGTGATCCTGCTGGGCCTGGCCTACATGACCCTGTTCCGCCCGTACGACAAGGGCACCGCTCCCCACGGGGATGCGTGGAAGCTGCATCAGCAGTAATCGGCAGTGTGAAACGAAAACGCCCGGCAAGGATGCCGGGCGTTTTTTCGTAGGGACCGATGGGCGGGGCCCGGAATCTGGCGTGAATGGCCTGTCGGGGTCGACTTGGCCGCTCAACGAACCGGCACGCGCCCGGACAACCTACAGAGGCTGTCCGGGCTCACGTCATCTTGCCTGTGAATTACACGACGGCTTCACTTAAATGCTCACGAATTTCCGTCGAGGAGATACCGCTGGTACGCGCCAAATAAACGACCTCGCAATGAGGCTTTAGAAAATCAAAGTGACCCTTCCAATCATCGCCAATGACGAAAACATCTACCGAGTATTTGCTGACATCATGAACTTTCTGCTCCCAGTCCGCCTCTTCCACGACCAGGTCAACATAGCGAATCGACTCCAGCACAGCTTTACGGTTGCTATAGTCCAGCAATGCGCTTTTGTGCTTGCCTGCATTAAACTCATCATTGGATAACGCTACGATCAGGCGGTCGCCCAGCGCCCGAGCGCGTTGCAGCAATCGAATATGTCCAGCATGAAGGACATCGAAAGTTCCGTAGGTAATAACAGTTTTCATACGCTCCCCCTCTCCATTTCTCTTGCAACATGCTCGAGCACACGCTGAGTATTGCCATCATCAACATGGTCAAAGAAAATCTTGCGTTTAAACTCGTACGAAATTTTGCTTTCAAGTTGCTGCCCGGCCAAAATTTCATCCAGCGACTGCAGCAATGCACGGAAGTCATGGCAAACCGGACCAGGGAAAACATCCGTCAATTCGTAGAATAATCCCCGTTCTGAGCCTGCGTAGGACTCGTAATCATAGGCAAAGCAAATCTCCGGCTTGCCCGTCAGCATGAAGTCAATAAAACAACTTGAGTAGTCGGTGATCAGCAGATCTGACTCTCGATAAAGAAGTTCGATATCCGCAAAGTAACGCCGATCAAGACTGATGACAGGCATGTCGACGCCACTCAACGCCTGCGAATAGCTATTAGCCTTGTCCGCCATATGCTCACGAACGCCCAATACCGCATTGTGCTTGCGCAGGCATTCGGCCAGTGCCTCACGCTCTGATTCGCTGAACACGTAATAGCCTTCGGCCTGCGCATTGCGGAAAGTGGGTGCGAACAGTACCAGTCGGCGACCACCCAACGTCTGGCGAAGGCGCACCAATTGCTCCTGAAAGTCGACAGGCAGCAATGTTTCTTCACGCAAAATGACATCATTGCGCGGCAAACCGGTCAACCAGATATTGTGGAAGTTCAGTGGATAGAACGCTGATGCCATGGCCATTCGATCGATTTTCGAAGAAGCGATGACCGAATGACAGCGAGCATGCTCCGCGGAAATGGACTGCAGTTTGTCCTGCAGATCGAGCGATGCGTAACCGATACGTTTTAATGGAATGCCGTGCCAGAGGTTAATGAATCGATGCTGCTTGGCATCCAACGGGAATATCGTATTGATGCGTGGCGCGTGCTTCACGAATATGTAGCGTGATTGCATCAGTAGACGCTGGCCGGCCAAACTCTTAAGCGGAACGATATCGACATTAACGCCTTCCGCCTGTACGCACTTGCTGCGAGTCAAAATTACCTTGCGTATATTCGGGTCATTTTTCACTGACTCGAACACCATTCGATCGTTACCACCCAGCAAGTGATCATAGGCACACACGGGGAATGCCCAGCAGCGATCATCCTTGACCGTTACAGCATCTTCCTTGACAAACTGCGAGTCGCTCAACAAGGGTTCGGGCCACTGCCTGCCATCTGCCGGAATATTCAGGCTGCGGTAGAGTTTGTCGGCATTCCCGATACGCAACAAGTTTCTTTCTGCCGCACGCAGGTCGGCGCCGGGCAAAACTTCATTGACCCATTGTTTCCAGCGCCACAGTTCTGGCACATAGTAGTGATTCTCGGTAAGGAAGAACCGCTTGAACAGTGGGAAGCCTTCAGCAATCAGATCGTAGTGATACTTCGTATAGATCGGATGGAACGGGTACAGATGGTCGATAAAGGTTGCGGGCTTGTGACCAGCCAACAGCAACCTTCGAGTCATGCCAATTTCATAGCGCAGGACAATGTTCTTCTTACTCCGCTCCTTTCGAACGCTATCCAGCAACTGCTGCAAAACACCCTTCTCTTCCAGTACAGGCGCACGGAAAGCGAGGAAGTACGAACCGATATGGAAGTCGTAGCATTCGTCCTTTTCGTAACTTGGCACGAGGCGACGAAGCACGGTCTCCATGGCAATCTTTTCATCAAAACGGTTGCTCGCTACATCCCGGGTAGCGGTTAGCCCCTTGGTTGCCTGAAGCCCCCACCAGTCGCAACTCTTCGCATCCATCTTGTCGAAGACTGGCTTAAGGCTGCTGAGTAGGTAGCTACTGTCATTAACCAGAAGCATTTCGTCGTAAGTCCGAATCACCTCCCAGCCGACCAGGTCCCGGGCCAAACGAGAGTATGAGCCGAAGTCATATTCACCATGACGGAAAGCCCAGGCACCTTTGGTTATTGGCGCCAGCTTCTGCAACTCGCCGGGCTGCAAATCGCCATCCGCAAGGTAATAAACGTCGGCGTACTTCTGCAGCTCTTCGATGAAGTCCAGAACATACTGGTCAATCAAACCATCGGGGTCGTAACCCGCGAACAGGCATACACGCCTGGCTTTGCGCTCTGTCGGCAGTCGATGCCCGGACGACATATCCAGCATCTTTCGCGCAGGGCGACGCAGCAGACTCTGGCGCTGTTGGCATATTGCATAGTGCACCAACGGGTTGATCGGGCTGCGCCACTGCTCAAGGTACTCGGAGGCGTACCAGATGGCATCGAAGCCGCTGCCGACTGCAGGCTGCCGCAGTTCCCGCCAACCGAACTGGCTGTAATGCCTCAGCGGCTCAATCTTGGCCCGCGCAACATCAGGATTGGCCTGCAGATAGGCCTTACCATCGAAATGACCTGTCGCGCTGACCAGGGCCATGAGCGCCGTGATGTTTTCAGCGGCAGGGAAACAGCTACGCCCCTCTTTGACACCGTGTTGCAGATAGTGAATCAAGGGGTTGCAACGGTTATTCAGCGTGTCCTTATTTTCGTCCCAGTACCATGCCGAATCAAAATTCGGGTTAGGGTTGCAACGCTCATACACCCCATATCGCAGGTAATGGACAACGGCATCCATAGCCAGCGTACGCACGTGCGGATAGGCATCCAGATAAAACTGCTGGCTGAACTCAGCGCGCTCCCGAAGAAACTCGACGTTTTTCTTCAGGTTGATATAGCCGGCTAGAGATGCACCAACAGAGTAAGGGCTGCCGCTTTCGAGAGAGCTTTTGTGCGCCAGCATGACTCGGGTCGTCTCCCCCGTATCGTCCGCACTGTAGACGAGTGCAGTGTGCTGGCCATTCAGCGAAGGGAGCAGGCCCATCACTCGCTCCAGAGCATGCCAGGCAGAACTGATACTCCCGGTCTGCTCCTTGGTTGCAACGACCTGTTGTTCGAGCGCCGGAATCAGGTCAACCAGCCCCTTGAGCAACGCCGGTCGGGACCAGAATATGCTGCCAGCAAAAAAGCCCCAGCGCTGTCCCGGGTCTGCCGACGGCTGCAGCAGTTGAACGAAGCGGGAAACCTCCACTTCGTTGCCATACATCAGATGGCGTACAGATTTGTAGAAATCGGCCGATCCCAACATCCCCAAGTCCGGCTGGGTGGCGAAGGCATGTAACACCTGACGAACAGCTTCCTCACTGCCCATGAGAGGATTGAGCAGCAAGTCCAACCAGGCATTGCCCGCTTCCGGATACAGTTTTTCGAGATTGGCCAGTCCCTTCTTCGTGTGCAGCTTGCACACCAAGTCATACTTGCCTTCGATAACGCGAGGCAGCATCTTGATGAAGGGCAGTATGTCGTAGCCGCCATTATCGACCTGTACGATCTCAACGCTGCGCCGATCAAGAGACGATTCAGCCATCCACGCGCGGAGGGCCTCGTGCTTGTCAGGCGCCACAGTCATGAACACATCGTGCTCGACCTTGATGTTATCCAGGCGTCCAAGCAACTCAGGTAGAACATCCAGATGGAACACGTGAATGACGACCGCGATGCGCATCTGGGCGTCGGCCTGCGTGAACAGCTCGCTGGCCACCTGGACTTCCGGCGAAATCGATTGGGCAAGGAAAGCACGCCGTTCCAAAGGCAGGTTGGCTGCCCGCTGGGCAGGCTTGAGCGCTACACCGCTGAGTTTATGAGTGGCAAGAACCGACTGATCGGAGGCGTGGCGACGTAATCGCGAGCGGATGCCGCTCCAACCTTCCCGCCGGTAAACTTCCAGAGCCTTGCGCACGCTCTGCTTCAACCCACCACCGCGGGTAAACAGAGAGGTGATCGTGGCCTTCAGCAAACGGGCGCGCCGGGTCAGCACACCAAATTTGCGAACAGGTCGGGTGAGCCTCCAACTGGTGGACTCCTGGAATTCCTTGCGCAACGCTGAATACTTTCGCTCGCGAGCAGCGATCTGCTGACGCAGTCGAATGACTTCATCATCTACCTGCTTTTTCTGCAGGCGCATCTTCTCGCGCTCAGCCTTGATACTCTCCTCGGATTCGAGCACCTGGGCTTCCAGCAGAGCATTTTCCTTCCTCCGCTCTGCAAGTTCGTCGTGCAGCAGCATATTCAGGCTGACTATCGGGTCGCTGTCGGCCACGGCATCTCGGTTCCGTAATACAGCGAGGCCATTTAGCTCCGACGGCCTGACTTGCTTTTTCCTTGCACTCTTTTTCATGCTGGTCTAACTCAACCTGAAATTACAAAATATGTAGCGCTCAGCCAGATAATCGATCCTGCAAGCCGGGCATTCAGACAGCTCCGCGCGCCCTGCGTGTATCAAATGGCTCTTACTTGAACGAGGCGTCCTCTCCGCCCCCGCCACAAACTGGCGGAAACACGCCCCCGTCCAAAAGCGAAAATCGTTAAATGATGCGCACTGCCTTCTTGGTAGAGCAGATGATCGCCCCATGTTTCACAGGCATCTGCAGCGAAACTCCGTATGTACCTTTTGCCAACCCACTCAGGTCTATGTTGGCCTTGAAGCCGGACTTGAGAAGCGTTGGCTGATTGAAGTACTTGACGACATCCGGGCGATCCAAGCGGCCGGATACCTTGTAGGAGGTGCGGACGTTGCTGTTCAAATCAGTGATCAGAATATCCAGCGCCGCAGGGACAGTACTGCTATTACTGTCCGCCGCCCATCCGCTGAAGCTGATAACACCCGGTTTCATCCAGACGACGTCTCGTTTTTCACCCGCAATAACATCGACCGCGCACTTACTGCTAATCAACACAGCAGCCTTGCGATCAACGTCCTGACCACACCCCGCGAGGATCGTCAAAACAAACAAAGAAATCAGAAAACCTACCCTCTTGCCGAACATCCAACTGCTCCTTGACTATTGCATTTGCATCATCTGGTCGTATTTCTTCAATGTTTCGTCGACCGAGGCACATTCAATCAATGTCCCTTGATGCAAGATCACACAACGGTCACAGAGATTGGCTACCTGGGTTCTGGAGTGAGAGACCAAAACCACGGTCTGGCCAGCTGCGATCTTCTGCATCATGGTTCGCTCAGCCTTCTTCTTGAAATGTGCGTCACCAACACTAAGGACCTCATCCACCAGCAGGACTTCAGGGCTTATGATGGTGCTGATTGCAAATCCCAGCCTTGACGCCATACCGCTGGAATACTTTCGCAATGGCTCATCGAAAAAGTCCCCCAACTCCGAATAGGCCTTGACCTCCTCGAGGCGGGTCAGTACTTCCTGCCGCTTGTAACCCAGCAACATGCCGCCGAACAGCGCGTTGTCACGTCCACTCAGGTTCAGGTCGAAACCAGCCTGCAATGCGAGCAGCGAAACCGTGGCACCATGGTTAATCACTTCTCCTCGATCAGGACGAAGAGCTCCCGACATCACCTTGAGCAAGGTCGACTTGCCGGCACCATTCCCGCCCAATATGCCCAGTGTCTCTCCGCGGTAAACATCCAGCGTTATGTCTTTCAATGGCTCGACAAAACCATTTCGATTAATTTTCCCACTGAGCGCAAAACGCACACCGACGTTACGTAACGAAAGAAATCTGTTAGCCATCAGCGCATGCACCGACGCACGAACGTCCGCCGATGATGGCGATACAGCACATAATCAAAAACCATCACGATCAACGCTACAAACCCCACATAAATCAAACCAGTCCACTCCGGGGGCCGACCTTCCAGCACCACTTCGCGATAACAGGCGATCAGCACAGCCATGGGGTTGTACTCGAGTATCTTGGCGACGCCCCCAGGTATATGCCGGTAATCGTAAATAACCCCAGACAAGAACATCAGCAGCGTCAGGCCTGTTGCGACCAGATTGGCCAAGTCCCGTAAAAACGGGATAATCGCCGCCAGCAACAATCCCAAGGCAAGAGTCAGAAGAAACTGAACAAGTAAAATTCCGGGCAGCCACAGAATATTCAGGCTCAGACTTTTTTCATCAACAACAAGCCCCAACGCCAGGAGGAAGAGCAACGCCGGCAATTGTTTCATTGTCGCTTGTACTATCGCGACCAGCGGAAAGAACGAGGGCATGATTCCGGTATTCAACATCAGACCCTGGCCGGAAATGATGCTGTTCGCACTCATGGAAATGGCCTTGGAGAACCACATCCAGGGCACCAGGCCACACAGTAAAAACAGCCCGTAGTTGTCACCACCGCTGTTGAGAACCTGAGAGAACAACAGGTAATAGATGATCAGGTGCAGCAGTGGCTCAATGATTACCCATGCATAGTTCAGATGATTTCGTGATGACTCGGACTTCAGGTTGAGCAGCGCTTTGATCAGGACAAGCTGAATGAAGTGCTCTCCACCCTGCGACGTCTGGCTCTTGCGTTCCATCGTCTGCACGGTCGCGGGAGAGCTCACGCTATCGACACCGTACAGAGCGGCCAGGCGATATTTCTTCGCCTCCGCCAGTTTTCCCTGCTGCTTGCAGGCATTCGAAAGCTGCGTATAACCCCGCGAGTATTCAGGTTTGGCCTCTACGACCCGGCGCCAGCGAGACTCGGCCTGCTCCCAGTCTTCAGAGTGTTCTGCAATTTCTGCATGCTGCAACAAGGGCTCGATGCGACCCTGGGCATGCTCGCGAGCCCGACTATTGAAGTTCTCGGCCTCTCGAGTGTTGCCGGTACGCAGTTCAAGATCAGCAGATTTGCCGAGCAGCTCCCAGTGTTCAGGACATTGCTCGCAACCTTGCGCCAGCAGCTCCCGCTCCAGAGTCGGATTCTTCTGCAGGCGGGCGCATTCCGCACTGCTCAGCCAGGTACTGGAATGCTTGGGGAAATGCTCGCGCGCGAACGCCAGCAAGTCGCCAGCGGCGCCGATGTCGCCTTGGCGCATCAGGCTGATCGCACCTTGTATCCAGGGCGCCGGATGTCCTCGGTACTGTTCGCGGAATACTTTCCAGAGAGCAGAGGCGTCAGCCCAGCGCTTTTCTCGCATGGGCTTGAGCGCCAGCTCGAAGGCATCAGCGGCGGCAAGGGGCTCGATGCCGGATAAAGTGCTGGTGGTCATTTGAAAACTTCGGCATGTGCCAGACTGGCACCGGCACTGTCCTTAACCGACAACTGCGGCTCCCCCTCTAACGGCCACTCGATACCAATCTGCGGGTCGTTCCAGGCAATGCAGCGCTCATGCGCGGGGGCGTAGTAGTCGGTGGTCTTGTAAAGGAACTCCGCGGTCTCGGAGAGAACAACGAATCCATGGGCGAAACCTTCCGGCACCCACAGCTGATGCTTGTTCTCGGCAGACAGGTGCACACCGACCCACTGGCCGAAAGTCGGCGAGCCGCGGCGGATATCCACGGCCACGTCGAATACCTCGCCCAGGACCACTCGTACCAGCTTGCCCTGGGACTGCTGCACCTGATAATGGAGGCCGCGGAGCACGCCTTTGATCGACCGCGAGTGATTGTCCTGAACGAAAGTCACAGGGCGTCCGACCACCTCGTCGAAGACCTTCTGGTTGAAGCTCTCGAAGAAGAAGCCGCGCTCGTCGCCAAACACCCGGGGCTCGAACAGCACCACGTCCGGGATGGCCATCTTGCTCGCTTTCATCCGTAGATCGTCTCTTGGAGCAGGCGCTTGAGGTACTGGCCGTAACCGTTCTTCAGCATCGGCGCGGCAAGCTCTTCCAGTTGCTGGGACGTGATCCACTGCTGACGGAAGGCCACTTCCTCGGGGCAGGCCACTTTCAGGCCCTGGCGGTGCTCGATAGTCGCGATGTAGTGGCTTGCTTCGAGCAGCGAGTCATGGGTACCGGTGTCCAGCCAGGCATAACCGCGCCCCATGATTTCCACCGACAGGTTCCCCTGCTCCAGGTAGATCCGGTTGACGTCAGTGATCTCCAGCTCGCCGCGGGCGGAGGGCTTGATGCTCTTGGCGATGTCCACAACCTGCTGGTCGTAGAAGTACAAGCCGGTAACGGCGTAATTGGACTTTGGCTGCAGCGGCTTTTCTTCCAGGCTGATGGCCTTGCCCTGAGCATCGAACTCAACCACGCCGTAACGCTCGGGATCGTTCACGTGGTAGGCGAACACGGAGGCGCCCTGCTCACGCTCGGATGCGCTGTCGAGCAGCTCGCTGAACTGGTGGCCGTAGAAGATGTTGTCGCCGAGCACCAGTGCCGAGAGGTCGTTGCCGATGAACTGCTCGCCAATCAGAAACGCCTGGGCCAGGCCGTCCGGCGAGGCCTGCACTGCGTAGGAGATGTTCACCCCCCAGCGGTGGCCATCGCCCAGAAGCTGTTCGAAGCGCGGAGTGTCCTGCGGCGTGGAAATGATCAGGATGTCGCGGATACCCGCCAGCATCAGGGTGGTGAGCGGGTAGTAGATCATCGGTTTGTCGTACACCGGCAGCAGCTGCTTGGAGATCGACAGCGTTGCCGGATGAAGTCGAGTGCCTGACCCGCCGGCCAGGATGATTCCTTTACGTTTGCTCATCATTACTTCTCGATAATTTCCGTCAGCATCCGTGCTACCCCGTGTTGCCAATGGGGGAGATTCAGCAGGAAGGCCTTCTGCAGCTTTTCGGTATTCAGGCGGGAATTCGCAGGGCGCTTGGCGGGCAACGGGTAGGCATCCGTCGTCAGCGCTCCGATGGCCTGGGCCGACACGCTCAACTCGACGCCGGCCGCGGTGGCCTGCTCAAGGACAAAACGGGCATACCCACACCAACTGGTTTCGCCGCCAGCTGCCAGGTGGTAGAGGCCGCACAGCTCGGGCGAACGCACGGCCGCCGTGATGGCGTGAGCGGTGACATCGGCGATCAGGTCCGCACCGGTGGGTGCTCCGAACTGATCATCGATCACGCCCAGACTGTCGCGCTCTCGCGCCAGGCGCAGCATGGTCCTGGCGAAATTGTTGCCGCGCGCGGCATAGACCCAGCAGGTGCGAAAGATCAGGTGCCGACAGCCAGAGGCCTGGATCGCCTGCTCGCCGGCCAACTTGCTCTGGCCGTAGACGTTCAGGGGGCCGACATCGTCGACCTCACGCCAGGGCGTCTGGCCGTGGCCGGGGAACACGTAGTCGGTCGAGTAATGCACCAGCAGCGCACCGTGGCGTGCCGCGGCCTCGGCCATCACGCCCAGCGCCTGGGCATTCACTCGCCGTGCCTGTTCCGGCTCCGACTCGGCCTTGTCCACCGCGGTGTACGCCGCGGCATTGACGATCACGTCCGGCGCAAAGCGCTCCAGCGTCGCGGCCAGCCCGTCGAGGTCAGCCAGATCGCCACAATAGTCGGTACTGCGGGAATCCAGCGCCAGCAACTCGCCCAAGGGGGCCAGGCTGCGCTGCAGCTCCCAACCCACCTGGCCGTTCCTACCCAGCAGGAGAATCTTCACGAACTGCGCCCCGCGTAGTTCCTCTCCAGCCATTCGCGGTAGTTGCCGGACTGTACGCTTTCGACCCAGCCCTGGTTCGCCAGATACCACTCGACCGTCTTGCGAATACCGGTTTCAAAGGTTTCGGCCGGTTTCCAGCCCAGTTCACGCTCAAGCTTGCGAGCGTCGATTGCGTAGCGACGGTCATGGCCGGGGCGGTCGGCGACATAGCTGATCTGCTCGCCATAGCCCTTGCCATCGGCTCGCGGGCGCAGCTCATCGAGCAGGGCGCAGACGCGGTTGACGATCTCCAGGTTGGGCTTTTCATTCCAGCCGCCAACGTTGTAGACCTCGCCCAGAGTGCCCGCCTCGAGCACTCGGCGGATGGCGCTGCAATGGTCCTTCACGTACAGCCAGTCACGAATCTGCTGACCATCGCCATACACCGGCAGTGCCTTGCCTGCCAGGGCATTGACGATCATCAGCGGGATGAGTTTTTCCGGGAAGTGATAGGGGCCGTAGTTGTTCGAGCAATTGGTGGTGAGCACCGGCAGGCCGTACGTGTGGTGATAGGCCCGGACCAGATGATCGCTCGCTGCCTTGCTCGCCGAGTACGGGCTGTTCGGCTCGTACTGGTGTTCTTCAGTGAAGGCCGGGGCGTCGCTGGTCAACGATCCGTACACTTCATCGGTCGAAACATGCAGGAAGCGGAACTTTTCCTTCTCACTGCCTTCCAACCCATTCCAATAGGCACGTATCGCCTCGAGCAGGCGGAATGTCCCAACAATGTTGGTCTGGATGAAATCTTCCGGGCCATGGATGGAACGATCGACATGCGACTCAGCCGCGAAATTGACGACCGCCCGCGGACGATACTTGCCCAGCAATGCCTGCAGCAGCTCGCCGTCGGCAATGTCGCCGCGCACGAAAACGTGCCTGTCATCACCGTCCAGGCTGGCAAGGTTTTCCAGATTGCCGGCGTAAGTCAGCTTGTCCAGATTGATGACGGTTTCATCCGACTGGGCAACCCAGTCGAGCACGAAGTTGGCGCCGATGAAACCGGCGCCACCAGTTACCAGAATTGTCATGTGATCAGATCTTTTTCAGTAGTGTCGCGAGAGCCAGTCCAAGATTCCCTGAGAGGGTCTGCCGGTGCAGTCCAGCCTTGAGGATGCAAGCAACCCGGCCGGGCAGTCGTCGCTTGCGTGCCGCCTTGAAAAGCTTGAGGGTCTTGTGATGGTCCGTGCTCAAGCGATGACTCAGCGACTCGAGAGCACGAATGTTCTGGGCACTCCACTCGTAGAAGCGCCCCTGGAGAACAACGGCCAGACGCCGGAGGCGAGCGCACCAATCGGAGTTGGCACCTATCACGCTCCCATCGCGCTGGCGGTAGAACACGTGCGGTTGCGGATCGTAATGAACGACCCCTCCCGCACCGGTGATCAGTTGGTAGCACCACCAGTCGTGGGACGGCACCTTCAACTCGGCACCGGCCTGCGCAATCAGCGCCCACGCAGCCCGGTTGAACACCATGGCGTTGCCACCCCCGATGCTCTGCACCAGGGGATTCTTGAAATGCGGCGGCAACGAGAAATTCGCCGACACCCCCAGAGGGGTTTCCGCTTCACCGATGATCTGGGTGCGCCCGCAGTAAACCGCAGGGACTTCGGCAGGAATGCCGCGTAGCCAGTCGACGGCGACCTGCAGCTTTTCGGCGCTCCAGATATCGTCCTGATCGGACCAGGTGAAGTAGTCGGCCTCGATATCGGCTCGACACGTCAGGGATAGGAAGTTACGGGCCAAGCCTGCCCGCGGACCGCCAACCACTCTCAGCCTGCGCGCGCCCCACCGCTCGGCATAAGCCTGGAGCACCTCGTGCGTGCCGTCTTCCGGACCATCGTCGGAAACATGCAGCGACCAGCTCCGGTAGACCAGCTGTTCGAATGAATCGAATTGCCGGGCGAAGAACTCAGCACCGTTATGGGCGCACATGAGGATGGCAACAAAGGGAGTACCCGGGAGACTGAAGTCTCGGGAAAACGCCTGGTTGCACAGCATGTCGACGCCAGGAGGCTGGAGAAGCAACGCCACTGAATCTTCGTCCCTGAATAACCCTCGCCACTGCGAGGCGGCCTTAAAGATGCACCATCAAAAAGCCATTACAAAAAACGTGGGTAGGGTATCACGGCTTCAGAAAATTCTTAAGAATTCGTTAAGGAATCGTGAAAACAGAAAATTAATCCGCTCTAGCCCTGAGCGCGAGCACTCAAATTTTCCATTGAAAATCGTCGATAATTACAAAAAAATCACTAAAATCTGCCATTTACAAATAACATCAAAAACTAGACCGCCTATAATCACCCATCCGATTTTCCCGGAACGATGCTTAGCGGTCATATCCTGTGACAATGCATCCGAGCGCTACCCCACCCCTGGGCACGTAATTGAAGGCCTATGGCCATCAGCACGTACCGCGCTCAAACCGAACGTGGGCAGAGACTGAATCGCCAAAACGCCCATAAGATCGGCCAGCGCGGCAGAGACAGAGCTTCCCGACGAGGTCAAGCCGACGAGCTCGATCTACGCCGGGTTCTGTGGCATCAATTCGTCGCGCTCTGCTGCGCGCACTAACGCACCGGCCTGCCCCGGAGAGGTGCGGAATGAAGCCGGAACGGGTAGCCGATTCGAAGGCGGGGTAACGGGCGGCGGATACTCTCTGTGCGGGAATTCACCCGGCATACACGACCAGCAGAACAGGGTCCGCACTCAGCCGGCTATTGTGCCCTGAGCCCTGCTGGCAGAGTCAGGCCAACTCCTCTGCTCCCCCCCAGAGGCGCCCCCCTGCGCCGGGCGATTCCATCCACTGCTTCAACGACCGCGTCGGCAGGTCGAAGTACTCCCTCGTGCGTGCATAACCATGTCCGCCCATGCGCCCAATGGCGTCGAGGCCGAGCTGGTCGATGTAGAGCGTCGCCGGATCGATCAGGTCGTCCCGCACGTGGGCCATCAGCACTTCGCCGAGGATGATTTCCCGTGACTGGCCGATGGACAGTGCCATCATCCGCCGACACTCCAGCGCCACCGGCGCCTCGCCGATGCGCGGGCAACCGACACGGGTGCCGGGGATGGCGGTGAGTCCGGCGGCGACCAACTCGTCGAAGCCCGGCTCGAAGGGCACGGCGCAGACGTTCATGGCTTCCACCAGCGCGTCGGAGACGATATTCACGGTGAATTCCTGGTTCTGCCGGATGTTCAGCGTGGTGTCCTTGGGACTCAGATCGCTGTAGTTCTCCACGCCCAGGGCGAGGATCGGCGGGTCGGCAGAGAGGGCGTTGAAGAAGCTGAAGGGCGCCGCGTTCACGCGCCCCTCGGCGTCGATGGTGGTGACCAGGGCGATGGGCCGGGGTACCACACTGCCAATGAGGATCTTGTATTTCTCGCGGGCGGAGAGCTGCTGGAAGTCGAAGCTGAGCATGGGGTGATCCTTCACGGGGCCGTTGGTGCGTGCGCGTCGAGTAGCGGTGCGGCGGCGCTGTACGATTCGGCAAAGGGAATCGCGGAACGGAACAGCGTGCGCCATGGCGGGTTGCCGAAAGCGCGGTCGGCGTGGTGCTGCATCTGTTTCTGGAACAGCGCGTCGGCGCGGCGTTGCAGGTCGGCGTAATCGACACCGATCACCTGGCCGCCCTGCATCACGCTGCGACCGTCGATGAAACTGGCGATGCAGTCATCGCCGCGGCCGGCGGTGAACAGGTTCTTCAGCGGATCGAAGAATGGGCCCTGATGGAAGTCGCCAAGGCGGAACACCGTGATGTCTGCCCGGGCGCCGACGGCGAGACGGCCGAGGTCGTCGCGGCCCAGCGCCTGGGCGCCGCCGAGGGTGGCGGCGTTATAGAGATCGAGCATGCGCGTGTGTTCGGCGTCGCCCTCCTTCACCCGCGCGATGTTCAGGCCCTGGCGCAGGTTGTCGAGCATGTCCGCCGGGAAGGTGTCGGTGCCCATGGCGAGGTTGATACCGCGTGCGCGGTAAGCGCCGAAGGAATCCAGCGCGTCGCCTTCGCGGGCGAACACCACCGGGCAATGCACCAGGCTCGCGCCGGTATCCGCGAGGCGCTGCAACTCATGCTCGCCGCTGTGCAGAATACCGTGGGGCAGCACGCTGCGCGGGTTGAGCAGGCCGTAGCCGTCGAGCCACTGCAGCGAGGACGTGTCGCGCAGGCGACGCACCAGCTCCACCTCGTAGCGCGACTGGCAGCAGTGCAGGCGCAGCGGCGCGCTCAGTTCGCGCTGTACAGCGGCGGTGCGCTCCAGCAGCGCAGGCGTACAGGTTTCGATGCGGTCCGGCAGCAGCGCACCGCGCACCAGGCCGTGGTGGGCGCCGTCGAAGTCATGGAAGAAGCGCTCGGCTTCCTTCAGTCCGGCGAGGCCGGCAGCTTCGTCCCAGTGCTGCGCAGGGCTGCTGTCGGCGCGGGCATAGGTCATGCCGCTCATGTAGCAGGGGCCGAGGTAAGTGCGCAGGCCGAGCTCGCGGGAAAGCGCGGCGACCCCGGCGAACTCGTCGTAGTGCTCGGCCCAGCGCCGGTAGTACATCGAGGTGATCGGCATGGCGGTGGTGATGCCGTTGCGGATCAACTGGGTGAAGGCGTAGCGGTACTTGAACAGTTCCTCGTCCGGGCTGTAGCACTCGCTCGGCCCGGCACGCAGGTAGTCTTCGGACCAGACGCGGCCCATGTTCCACTCGGCGCCGTTGTCCAGGGTGAGCACGGTGGAGTCGAGGTCGCCGAGGGCATCGAGGTCGATGAAGCCGGGGCCGATCAGCGCGTGACCGTAGTCGATCCACTGGCTGACGTCGCCGGGAAAGCCACGGCCAACGAAGACGATCCTGCCGCTCTCGAACACTACTTCGCCGTGGCGCCACAGCACGTGCTGCGCGCCGTCGAAGCCGACCACGAAGCTGGCTTTCAGGCCGATGCGTGGCGTGCTCACAGACGCGACTCCACCAGGCGACCGTGCTCGGCGATCAGCTTGCCGGCCTTGAATACCCGGCGCTGCGCCGGGCGCGCGACCACGGCTTCGCCGAGGGTTTCCACCGGCAGCAGGAGGAAGTCCGCCGGCGCACCAACTTCAAGACGCGCTGGCTCGCGCCCCAGTGCACGAGCGCCGTTGTCGGTAGCAGCGGCGAAGGCGGCGGCGAGGTCGTCGTCCTTGCACAGGTCGAAGCGGAAGGCGAGGAACATGGCGCGTTCGAGCATGTCGCCGTTGCCCATGGGCGACCAGGCATCGCGGATGCCGTCGCTGCCCAGGCACAGGTTCACGCCGGCCTCGCGCAGGGCGAGGAACGGCGGCACCGGGGTGTCGGCCGGCGCGGAGCTCATCAGGGAAATGCCCAGTTCGGAGAGTCGCTCGGCCAGCGGCTCGACCTGCTCCCAGGGCGCCATGCCCAGGCAGTAGGCGTGGCTGATCATCACCTTGCCCTGCAGGCCGTGGCGCTCGGTGTAGTCGGCGATGCGAGCGATCTGCCAGAGGCCCAGTTCGCCCTTGTCGTGCAGGTGGATATCCACGCCACGGCCAAATTCCACGGCCAGGCCGAAGACGATATCGAGCTGGGCAATGGGGTCGTCGTCGATACCGCAGGGGTCGAGGCCGCCGACATTTTCCACACCCAGCGCCAGCGCTTCGCGCATCAGTTCGGCGGTGCCGGGACGACTGACGAGGCCGGTCTGCGGGAAGACCACGAACTCCATGTCGATCAGGTCCGCATAGCGCTCGCGCAGCGCCTGCATCGCTACCACGTGGCGCAGGCCCAGTTCGGGATCGATATCCACGTGGCAGCGGAAGGTCAGTGAGCCACGGGCGATGCACTGCTCCAGCAGCGCGCCGGCGCGTGCGGCGATGGGCGCCTCGATCTCACGCAGTACGCGGCGCTCGTTGGCGATGTAGTCCTTGAGCGTGGGCCCGGCGCTGTTGGGGCGCCAGGGTTGACCCCAGAGGGTCTTGTCCAGGTGGCAGTGGCTTTCCACCAGCGGCGGCAGCAGGAGCTGGCCGCCGCCGTCGATGTCGCCGGCCTGCGGCGCGGTGTTGTCGGCCGGACGGCGTTCGGCGATGCGGCCGTCACGGATGAGGAAGTCTTCCGCTGCATTGCCCAGCGGACGGATGTTGCGCAGCCAGTAGCTGTCGGTCATGGGGACCTCGAACAGAAATCGGATAAATGACGTAGGGCGAATAACCGCTCGCGGTTATCCGCCGAGGAGCTCGACGGCGGATAAAGCGTTCCGCTTTATGCGCCCTACGGGGTAGACCGGAGCGACAACTGTAGGAGCGAGCAGGCCCGGCACGTGGTCGGGCCAATCCATCAGCCCTTGAGCTTGGACCAGATGCGATCCTGCAGCTCGCGGGACTTGTTGCTGCATTCCTTTTCCAGACGCAGGCGCGAGGCGTACTCCTCGGGCATGTTGATGGCGTCCATGACCTTCCACTTGGCGTCCAGCAGGTGGTCGGTCTGGATGCCGTTGGAATAGGCAATGGCGTTGGTCACCGCGGCGGCGTTCTCCGGCTTCATCATCCAGTTGATGAAGACCTTGGCGTTCTCCGGGTGCGGCGCGCTTTTCGGCACGGCGAAGTTGTCCTGGAAGGAGGCCACGCCTTCGCGCGGGTAGACGTACTTGATGGTGCTCTTCTGCAGCGTGGCGCGGGCGGTGGAGCCGTTCCAGTTCTGCATCAGCACGACTTCGCCGGAGGCCATGCGGTCCACGGTGTTGTCGGAGCTGTACATCTTCAGGAAGGGCTTCTGCTTCTGCAGCAACTCGAGAATTTTCTTGGCGTCCTGCGGGTTCTCGGTGCACTCGTCGACGTTGAGGTAGTGCGCGGCGGCGTTGATCAGGCTGCTCGGAGTATCCAGCGCGGCGACCTGGCCCTGCAGTTCCGGACGCGGCTCGAAGAACTCCTTCCAGGAGTCATCCAGCTTGCCGCCCGGCACCCGTGCGCTGTCGTAGGAGAAACCGGTGGTGCCCCACAGGTAGGGCGCCGAGTACTTGCGGCCGGGGTCGAAGCCCGGGTCGCGGAACGCTGGCTTGACGAACTGGAAGTTGGCCAGCTTGGGCGTGTCGATTTCCAGCAGCAGGTCCTGGTTGATCAGCGTCTGCATGATCGAGTGCGACGGCACGATCACGTCGTACGCCGCGCCGCCGGCCTGCAGCTTGGCCAGCAGGGTCTCGTTGCTGTCGTAGCCGTCCATGGTGACCTTGATGCCGGTCTCCTTCTCGAACTTGGCCAGCAGTTCCACCGGGTAGTAGTCGGTCCAGTTGTAGAAGAACAGTTGCTTGGGCTCCTCGGCCTGGGCGACGCCCGCAGCCAGCAGGGCGAGGGACAAACCGGCAAGGCCGTGACGCAGGGCATTCAACTTCATGTTGCTCTCCGAAACGTAAGGTCAGAAAACGAAAGGTTGGCAGTCTTGATCAGGCGTCCGGTTTGCCGCGCTGGCCGAGCCAGTACGACAGCACCACGAGGACGATGGAAATCACCAGCATGAGGGTCGAGATTGCGTTGATCTCGGGGGTCACCCCGGCCTTGATGGCCGAGAAGATGTAGACCGGCAGCGTCGTCGAGCCGGGGCCGGCGACGAAGAAGGTCATGATGAAGTCGTCGAGGCTGACCACGAACGCCAGCACCGCGCCGGACAGCACCGCCGGCCACAGCAGCGGCAAAGTCACCCGGCGGAACACCTGGTAGGGGCTGGCGTAGAGGTCGCCGGCGGCTTCCAGCAGGCTCTTGTCCAGGTCGTTCAGGCGTGCACGGATCGGCAGGTAGGCGAAGGGAATGCAGAAGCCGACGTGGGCGACTATCACCGTCATCAGGCCCAGCTTGATGCCCAGCGACATGAACAGCAGCAGCGTGGCCACCGCAATGACGATCTCCGGCAGGATCAGCGGCAGGTTGATGCCGCCCTCCACCAGGCGCCGCCCGTAGAACGGCCGCGAGGTCGCCAGCGCCGCCGCCAGGGCGATCGCCGTGGACAGCACGGTGGCAAAGCCGGCAACCACCAGCGAGTTGAACGCCGCCGCCTGGATCGAGGGGTTGGCGACTATCTTGCCGTACCAGGCGAAGGAGAATTCGGTCCACACCGTGGCCGAGCGGTTGGCGTTGAAGCTGTAGCCGATCAGCACGAAGATCGGCAGGTACAGGTAGGCCAGGACCAGCAGGCTGGTTTCGCGGGTGCCGGGCAGTTTCTTCAGGTGCTGGGCGATCATGCGTTGGCTCCTCCCAGGTGGACGGCCTTGGCGGCGCGGCGGCTATACAGGGCGAACGCGATCAGGGCGAGCAGCATGATCGCCAGCAGCAGGAACGACAGCGAACCGCCCAGCGGCCAGTTGCGCGCGGTGCCGAACTGCTGCTGGATCAGGTTGCCGATCATCAGGGTCTTGCCGCCGCCGAGGATCGCCGGGGTGATGAAGGCGCCCAGGCTCGGGACGAACACCAGCAGGGAGCCGGCGATCACACCGGGCATGGACAGCGGCAGGATGACCCGCTGCAAAGCCTTCCAGCGGTTCGCACCCAGGTCATAGGCGGCCTCGACCAGGCGCCAGTCGAGCTTCTCCAGGGTCGAGTAGATCGGCAGGATCATGAACGGCAGGAAGCTGTAGACCAGGCCGACGCAGACCGCGAAGTCGTTGTACAGCAGGGTGATGCCGCCGGCCTGGGGGAACAGCGCGTTGACCGACTGGGCGACCCAGCCGTGCTCGCGCAGGATGATCAGCCAGGCGTAGTTGCGGATCAGCAGGTTGGTCCAGAACGGGATGGTGATCAGCAGCACCATCAGGTTGCGCGAACGCTCGCTGAGACTGGTCATCCACAGCGCCACCGGGAAGCCGAAGAGGAAGCACAACAGCGTGGTGCCGCCGGCCTGGAACAGCGAGCGCAGCAGCGCCTGGGCATAGACCCAGTTCAGCTCGAGGTTGCCGTCGAAGTCTTCCTGGAAGAACAGCTGCACGTAGCTCTGGATCTGCCAGTCGGCGTGCCAGTCGACGCCGCCGTAGAGGTTGCGCGGCAGCAGGCTGATGTAACCCATGATCGCCAGCGGGATGGCGATCAGCCCGAGCAGCGTCAGCGCCACCGGGCTGAGCAGCAACAGGCGGCGAGTGGTGGGCGACTCGTTCATTTCAGGCCTCCATCAGCAGGCAGGCCTGGGGCGGCAGGTGCACCGCCACGGCCTCGCCGACGTCGCGGGCGCGACCGCCCTCGTTGCTCTCGCGCAGGGTGATCTGCGAAGCATCCGGCAAGCGGCAGCGGTACAGCGTGGCGGTGCCGACGTACATCACCGTCTCGATCACCGCGCGCAGGTGGTGCGGCTGCGACGGGTCGACCAGCTTCGAGCGCTCCGGGCGAAAGGCGAGTTGGACACTGGCGCTGCTCAGGCCCGCCGGCAGTTCGCAGGGGATCTCCGAGGCCATGGCGTTGGGGTGGAACCCGCCCTGGCGCATCTGCCCGGGGAGGAAGTTGATGTCGCCGATGAACTGCGCGACGAAGCGGTGCGTCGGGCGTTCGTAGATTTCGTTGGGCGTGCCGATCTGCATGATGTTGCCGTGGGACATCACGGCGATGCGGTCGGACAGTGTCAGCGCTTCTTCCTGGTCGTGGGTGACGAAGATGAAGGTGATGCCCGCCTCTTCCTGCACGCGCTTGAGTTCGACCTGCATCTCCTTGCGCAGCTTCAGGTCCAGCGCCGACAGCGGCTCGTCGAGCAGCAGCACCGACGGCTTGGGCGCCAGCGCGCGGGCCAGGGCCACACGTTGCTGCTGGCCGCCGGACAGCTCGGCCGGCTTGCGGCGCGCCAGGTGTTCCATCTGCACCAGCGCCAGCATTTCCTTCACCCGGCCGGGAATTTCGCCGCGCGCCAGGCCCTGCATCTCCAGGCCGAAGGCGATGTTCTCGCTCACCGACATGTGCGGGAACAGGGCGTAGCTCTGGAACACGGTGTTGATGCGGCGACGGTAGGGCGGCAGGTCGTTGACCCGCTCGCCGCCGACGAGGATGTCGCCGGAGGTGACGTTCTCGAAACCGGCGATGCTGCGCAGCAGCGTGGTCTTGCCGCAGCCGGAAGGCCCCAGCAAGGTGAAGAACTCATTATGGGCAATGTCGACCGACACTTCGTTGAGGGCGGGAGCGACGTTGGGATCATCGGTGTAGCGCTTGCTGACCCGACGCACCTCGACTGACGACGAGTGATTCATTTTGGTGCATTCCTCTTGTTTTTGTATGCAATATTTGAATGCAATCTAGAAATAGCTGATGTATTTTTCTTCTGCAACTGGTTTTGCACGGACGGTTTTGCGGCATCCTTTGAAGGGTCAAGCAAGAGGCGGAGTCGCTCATGGCGGAGAATCACCCCGAGTCCACGGTGGAACGCGTCTACCAAGGGGTTTACGAGGCAATCAGCAAGCGCACCCTGCGCCCCGGCATGAAGCTGGGCGAGGCGGCATTGGCGGAATTGTTCAAGGTCAGCCGCACTTCGGTACGCGCGGCGCTGAAACATCTGGAAGCGGATGGACTGGTTTCCAGCGCGCTCAACAAGGGTGCGTGGGTGTCTTTACCCAGCGACGAGGAGATCCGCTCGCTGTTCGAAACGCGGCGGTTGATCGAGATCGGCATCGTCAGTGAACTCTGTCGCCGCGCGGACAGCGCGATCATCCAGGACCTGCGCGACCACGTGGCGCTGGAAGAGGCGACCCACGACCACGACCACGCGCGGTTCGTCCACCTGCTGGGCGAGTTCCACCTGAAGCTGGCAGCGGCGCTGAACAACCCGGTGCTGCTGGACTTCTTCCGCAAGCTGATCGAGCGCGCCTCGCTCTACGCCACCACCCTGGACGACGACCAGCACGAGACCTGCCGCGGCAACGAACACCAGCGGCTGATCGAGTACATCGAGTCCGGCAACCAGGCGGCGGCCATCGAGCTGACCTGCATGCACCTGAATGCGATCGAGCAGGCCATCCTCAAGGCGGCGGGGAACCTGAAGGCGGATTACCACCCGCTCAAGCATCTGATCGGCGGCTGAGCCCCCGTCGCACATGAACGTAGGGCGCATAACCTGGAACAGGTTATCCGCCAGCACACCTGCGGCGGATAACGCTGGCGCGTTATGCGCCCTACGCAAAGCGCGTAAAGAAGAACGCCCGGCATTAGCCGGGCGTTCTTCATTCAGGCGGTCGGGCCGCCCGTGATGCGATCGAAGCCACGACGAATCTCTTCTTCGGGCAGGTTGTCGCCGATGAAGACGATCACGCTCTCGCGCTGCTCGTTGCCCTTCCACGGCGTATCCCAGTCGAAGCCATACAACCGCAGCACGCCCTGGAACACCAGGCGACGCTCCTCGCCGGCGATGTTCAGCACGCCCTTGTAGCGCAGCAGCGAGTTGCCGTGCCACTGCAGCAGGTCGTCCATGAATTCGCTGAGGCGCTCGATATCCAGCGGGTTGTCGCTGCGCAGCACCAGGGTGGTGATGCGGTCGGTCGTATCCGCCGCCGGGCGCACGGGGCGCAGCAGCGGGCGCAGGCCGAGGTCGGCGTTGAGGTTGAAGCCGCGTACGTCGAGCAGGCGCTCCAGTTCGATGGCGCCGTGCTCCACGGCATGGATCTCGGCGCGGCGGTTGATGCGCTGCAGGCGCTCGACCAGGGCCTCGTACTGCGCAGGAGAAACGAGGTCACTCTTGCTCACCAGGATGCGGTCGCCAAAGCCGACCTGGGCCTGGGCGATGGCTTCCTGCAGGTGGCGCTCGGCGTTGGCGGCGTCCACCAGGGTGATGATGCCGTCGAGCAGGTAGCGCTCGCGCAGGGTCTCGTCGACGAAGAAGGTCTGCGCGACCGGGGCCGGGTCGGCCAGGCCGGTGCACTCGATCACCACGCGGTCGAAGGCCAGCTCGCCGTTGTCGCGGCGCTCCAGCAGGACGTAGAGCGCGCGCTCCAGGTCGCTATTGATGGTGCAGCAGACGCAGCCGTTGGACAGCGTCGTCACCTGAACCGCGTCGTCGCCGAGCAACTGAGCGTCAATCGGCGTCTCGCTGAATTCGTTCTCGATCACGGCGATCTTCAGGCCGTGCTCTGCCTTGAGGATGTGCTTGAGCAGGGTGGTCTTGCCGGCCCCGAGGAAGCCGGTGAGGACGGTCACCGGAATCTGCGGCGCGCTTGCGGAATCGGTCATGGAAACTTCCAGGCAATCAGAATGAAAAACGGGCGGAAATGAAAACGGGCCGCGATCGCTCGCGGCCCGTCCGTTATACACCCATCCGCGGACTCAACAGCAGCGGATCGGCCTTCCCTTGCCGCCACCGTAGCGCGCCTCCTGGCGCTCGCGGAAGAACTCCTCGTAGGTCATCGGAGTCTTGTCCGGGTGCTTGTTCTGCATGTGCTGAACGTAGGTGTCGTAATCGGGCATGCCGACCAGCATGCGTGCGGCCTGCCCGAGATACTTACCCATGCGGCTGAGGTCGTTGAACATGATGCTCCTCCGTCAGGCGTCCGGAATCGGCTGGAACGGAGCTTCCTTGTCGGTGCGCTCCTTCTTGGTCCAGGCGCTGGCGCCTACCTTGATCGCGTACACCAGCACGCTGAACACCACCAGCAGGAACAGCACGGTGAGGCCGGCGTTGATGTAAGCGTTCATCATCACATGCTGCATCTGGCCGATGTCCTTGGCCGGAGCGATGATCTGACCGGCGTCCAGGCCGGCGGAGTATTTCTTGCCCAGGGCAATGAAGCCCACGGCCGGGTTGCTGTCGAACAGCTTGATCAGGCCGGCGGTGGTGGTGCAGATCAGCAGCCAGGCGGCCGGCAGGGCGGTCACCCAGACGTACTGCTGGCGCTTCATCTTGATCAGCACGACGGTGGAGAGCATCAGCGCGATGCCGGCGAGCATCTGGTTGGAGATGCCGAACAGCGGCCACAGCGTGTTGATGCCACCCAGCGGATCGACCACGCCCTGGTACAGCAGCCAGCCCCACAGCGCGACGCAGCCGCCGGTGCCGATGATGTTGGCGGTCCAGGATTCGGTCTTCTTCAGCGCCGGGACGAAGTTGCCCAGCAGGTCCTGCAGCATGAAGCGCCCGGCACGGGTGCCGGCGTCCACCGCGGTGAGGATGAACAGCGCCTCGAAGAGAATCGCGAAGTGGTACCAGAAGGCCATGGTGTTCTCACCCGGCAGCACCTGGTGAAGGATGTGCGCGATGCCCACGGCGAGGGTCGGCGCACCACCGGCACGGGCCAGGATGGTGGTCTCGCCGATGTCCTTGGCAGTCTGGGTCAGAATTTCCGGGGTGATGGTGAAGCCCCAGCTGCTGACGGTCGCGGCCACCGCGGTAACGTCGGTGCCGACCACGGCCGGCGGGCTGTTCATGGCGAAGTAGATGCCCGGTTCGATGACCGAGGCGGCGACCATCGCCATGATGGCCACGAAGGACTCCATCAGCATGCCGCCGTAGCCGATGTAGCGGGCGTCGGGCTCGCGGTTGAGCAGCTTGGGCGTGGTGCCCGAGGAGATCAGCGCGTGGAAGCCGGAGACGGCGCCACAGGCGATGGTGATGAACAGGAACGGGAACAGGCCGCCCTTCCACACCGGGCCGGTGCCGTCGGTGAACTGGGTCAGGGCCGGCATCTTCAGCTCCGGCGAAACGATCACGATGCCGATGGCCAGGGCGATGATGGTGCCGATCTTGAGGAAGGTCGACAGGTAGTCACGCGGCGCCAGCAGCAGCCACACCGGCAGGACCGAGGCGATCGCGCCGTAGGCGATCAGCATCCAGACGATCTGCACGCCATGGAAGGTGAACACCGGGGCCCACTCGGGGCTGGCGGCGATCTGGCCACCGAGCCAGATGCTGCCCAGCAGCAGGATGATGCCGACCACGGAAATCTCGCCGATGCGGCCCGGGCGGATGTAGCGCATGTACACGCCCATGAACAGCGCGATCGGGATCGTCGCCAGCACGGTGAACATGCCCCAAGGGCTTTCGGCCAGGGCCTTCACCACGATGAGCGCGAGCACCGCGAGGATGATGATCATGATCAGGAACGCGCCGAACAGAGCGATGGTCCCCGCCACCTGCCCCATTTCCTCGCGTACCAGTTCACCCAGCGAACGCCCGTTGCGGCGGCTGGAGATGAACAGGACCATGAAATCCTGCACGGCACCGGCCAGCACCACGCCGGCGATCAGCCAGAGCGTGCCGGGCAGGTAACCCATCTGCGCGGCCAGTACGGGGCCGACCAGCGGGCCGGCGCCGGCGATGGCAGCGAAGTGGTGACCGAAGAGGATGTGCTTGTTGGTCGGGACGTAGTCCAGACCGTCGTTGTTGAGGACCGCAGGGGTCGCTCGGTTGGCGTCCAGTTGCATCACCCTGGTGGCGATGAACAGGCTGTAGTAGCGGTAGGCGACCAGGTAGATGGCAACCGCCGCGACGACGATCCACAGTGCGTTGATGGCTTCGCCGCGACGTAGTGCCACGACTCCCAAGGCAAATGCACCGACTATCGCCACCGCCAGCCAGGCGAGGTGACGTAGCAGGCTGTTGTTATTGTTCATAGCGAGGCTTCCGACAGTTTGAAGGCGAGAATTCGCAGAAAAATTCTAGTCTTTTCCGGCGACCCATTCATACGACCTTAGTCTAGGGCGGTTACGCGCTTATTGCCGGAGGTCACGCGCTCGACCGCAGGGTCAGGAAATGAAAAGGCCCGCCTGGGGCGGGCCTTTTGCGGCGTAGCGGTCGTCAGGCCGGCTGCTTGGCGTACTGTGCCAGGGTCTGGTCACGGCTCATCACCGCCAGGGTGTTGTTGAGCACCTGCTCGCCGGTGGCGTCCTTGGACGTGAAGATCTCACCGAAGTGCTGCTGGGTGACCTGGGCGAAGTGCGCGCGGTCCTGGGTCGGGATGCCGAGCAGGACGGCGTAGGCGTCCAGCGCCTCGCCGTGGCCCTGGGCCATGTTCTCGGCGATATTGTCGAGCATACCGTTCATGGCGAAGATCGAGCGGCCGCCATAGGAAATGCGCTGGCTGGCGTCACAGCCGTTGGTGCCGGAGGTCAGGCCGAAGGTGGCGTTGCCCGAGGTGCCGTTGGTGGTGGTGGCCAGCAGGTGCGGGAACAGGCCGCGCTGACCGTCGAAGACCATGTTGCCCCAACCGCAGCCCTTGCCGCTCTGCCCGGCTTCATCTGCGTGCGCCGCCAGACTGGCAACGCTGATAACCCCAAAAATCAGACCCTTGATCACTTTATTGTCCATGCTCTGCACTCCGCAGTTGTAGTGGTTAAACGCACATGGAGCTTTGGCGAGGGTCTGCAGGCTGTCAAACCCGTGTGGGCTGTGTCTGACGGACGAAACATCAGCAATCGGTGTACGACGCGTCGGCAATGGCTTGCGTCTATAGTGAGGCGAAGCAGAAACGGCCGGAGAGCCACGACATGACTGACGATCACGACGAGCGCCGGCGCTTCCAGCGCATCGCCTTCGACGCCGGCACCGAGATCAGCCAGGGTGACCAGCGCTGGAAGGTGACGCTGCTCGACCTGTCCCTGCAGGGCCTGCTGGTGCAGCGGCCGGAACACTGGGGCATCGTCGCGCAGGAACCGGTGCAGGTGCGCATCTACCTGGGCTTCGACGTCAACGTCTATATGGAGGCCGACCTCGCCTGGGAGCGCGAAGGCCTGCTGGGCTTCAACTGCCGGCACATCGACCTGGATTCCATCAGCCACCTGCGGCGCCTGGTGGAGCTGAACCTGGGTGATGAGTCACTGCTGGAGCGGGAGCTGACGCTGCTCAGCGAGCATTGAGATCACGTCTCGACGCGGGCCAATCGCGGACGGAGTCCGCTCCTACGCCCAGGTTGGCATTTTCGTAGGAGCGGACTCCGTCCGCGATCGCTCACCCGCAACGCTGAAATCAACCTATTCGAACAACGCATCCAGCGCCTGCTCCAGGCGCGTCACGGCGATCACCTGCAGGCCGGGCGGCGACTCCTTCGGCGCATTGCCCTTGGGCACGATGGCGCGTTTGAAGCCGTGCTTGGCCGCTTCCTTCAGACGTTCCTGGCCGCTGGGCACCGGCCGCACCTCGCCGGACAGGCCGACCTCGCCGAACACCAGCAACTGGTGATCCAGCGGGCGGTTGCGCAGGCTGGACATCACCGCCGCCATCAGCGCCAGGTCCGACGCCGTCTCCAGAACCTTCACACCGCCGACCACGTTGAGGAACACATCCTGGTCGTAGGTCGGGATGCCGCCGTGGCGGTGCAGCACCGCCAGCAGCATGGCCAGCCGATTCTGGTCCAGGCCCAGGGTCACGCGGCGCGGGTTGGCCAGGTGGCTGGTGTCCACCAGCGCCTGCACCTCCACCAGCATCGGCCGCGAGCCTTCCCAGGTGGCCATGACCACACTGCCCGGCACCGATTCCTGGGCGCGGGTGAGGAAGATGGCCGACGGGTTGGAAACCTCCTTCAGACCACGGTCGGTCATGGCGAACACGCCCAGCTCGTTCACCGCGCCGAAGCGGTTCTTCACCGCCCGCAGCAGGCGCAGGCGGCCGTCGGATTCACCCTCGAAATACAGCACGGTGTCGACCATGTGCTCCAGCACACGCGGGCCGGCCAGGGAGCCTTCCTTGGTGACGTGGCCGACCAGGAAGATTGCCGTGCCGCTCTGCTTGGCGAAACGCACCAGCAGCGCCGCACTTTCGCGCACCTGAGCGACGCCGCCGGGTGCGGATTGCAGCTGTTCGGTGAAGATGGTCTGGATCGAGTCGATCACCATTACCTTGGGCTGCTCCTGGCGCGCCGTGGCGATGATGGTCTCGATGCAGGTCTCGGTCATGACCTTGAGCTTGTCCTCGGGCAGGCCCAGGCGGCGGGCGCGCATGGCGACCTGCTGCTGGGATTCCTCACCCGTGACATAGAGCGCCGGCAGGCGCGTGGCGATGTTGCAGAGGGTCTGCAGGAGGATGGTGGACTTGCCGATGCCGGGGTCGCCGCCGATCAGCACCACCGAGCCGTCGACCAGGCCGCCGCCCAGGGCGCGGTCCAGCTCCGCCGAGGCGGTGGAGAAGCGCGGCATTTCCTCGACGCTGACTTCGGCGAGGGTCTTGATGTTGGCCTGCTGGCCGGCCCAGCCGCCACGGCCGGAGGAGCTGCTGGCCGAGCCGCCGGTGGGGGTGGTGTCGATGACGGTTTCGACCAGGGTGTTCCAGGCGCCGCAATCAGGGCATTGACCGGCCCATTTGGGGTAGGTGGCGCCGCACTCGGTGCAGCCGTACATGCGCTTGGCCTTGGCCATGGGGGGACTTCCGTCGAATGCAAAGTCCCCATCATAAGCCAATCGGGTGGAGCGGTTCAGAACCTATTTACGGTCTCGCGAGCTAGAGCAGAAGTGCGCTGAAATCGGTTGAGGGAGCGGAGTTTACACGCAGCAAATGAGCACCCCGAGGCCGATTTCAGCGCGGTTCTGCCGACGCGCAGCAGACCGTAGACAGGTTCTTAGCTCGCCAGGCGGCGATACTGACTTTCCATATCGTGCTTGAGGCTTTCGCGGCGCATCAGCAGCGAGGCCAGGGTGCAGTCGGGGCGTTCGATGCCCTCTTCCACACGACCGATGCGCTGGTCCAGCAGCTCGTACTGCAGCTTCAGGCGGACCAGGCGCTCCTGGGCGCGCAGGGCTTCGGCGTTGCGTTTGGGGAGCTTGGTGACGGACTTGCCAGAGGACGAAAGGGCTTTACGCATGGCGGTGGCACCGGTTGGAAAGAGATGACGGGAGCCTACGCCTCGCGCAGGCAGCCACCCTTGACTCTGGTCAAGCTCAACCGGATCGCTTGAGCAGGTCGGAAATCTCGTCCTTCAGCGCCACGCGCTGCAGCTTGAGGGAGTTGAGGGCGAGGTCGTCCATCGCCTGGCGGCCGTCCTCGATGTCGTAGATCTTCTTGTCCAGCTCCTCGTAGCTGGCGGCCATGCGGGTGAAGTTCGCGTCCTTCCCGTGCAAGCGGGTCATCAGGGCCTTCTGGTCGGGGAATTCGCGGGACAGGGGATGATGCTCGAGCGGCATGGCGGGCCTCCTTGTTGGATGCGTTGGAGTGGATGGCTTGCCCGATAAGCCTAGACCACGGCGCGATGCCGCCCACCGCCGCCGGTCATACCGTTGGAATTGACCGCGCACGGGGTGTTCAGACGGCGACGGGCCGCTAAACTGCGCCTGTCCCCTCTTTTTGCGTAACAAGGAGTCTGTGCATGAGTCTGCTCAACGAATTCAAGGCCTTCGCGGTCAAGGGCAACGTGGTCGACATGGCCGTCGGTATCATCATCGGCGCGGCGTTCGGCAAGATCGTCTCGTCCTTCGTCGGTGACGTGATCATGCCGCCCATTGGCCTGCTGATCGGTGGCATGGACTTCTCCGACCTGGCGATCACGCTCAAGGCCGCCGAGGGCCAGACGCCGGCGGTGATGCTGGCCTACGGCAAATTCATTCAGACCTGCCTGGACTTCATCATCGTGGCCTTCGCCATCTTCATGGGCGTGAAGGCCATCAACAAACTCAAGCGTGAAGAGGCCGTGGAGCCCAGCGCCCCGCCGGTGCCGAGCGCTGAAGAAACCCTGCTGACCGAGATCCGCGACCTGCTCAAGCAGCAGAACAACCGCGCTCCTTGAGCAGATCGCTGACCGGGCCGGGGGCGGCCCCTGACGTCAGTCCGGAGGCGTCAGCAGCACGCGGCCAATGCGCCGCTCGCTGACGTCCGTCACTTCCAGGCGCCAGCCGCCCAGCTCCAGCGTGTCACCCTTGGCCGGCAAGCGGCCAAGGTGCTTGAGCGCCAGCCCGCCGAGGGTCTGGTACTCCGCCGTCGGGCGGGCGTGGAAGCCGACCCGCTCGGCCAGCGCCGACAGCGTTACGGCACCGTCCACCCGATAAGCGCCCTCCTCCGCCTCGATGTCCGTACCGGACACCTCGCTGGCGTCCGGCAGTTCACCGGCAATCGCCTCCAGCACGTCGGTCATGCTCAGCATGCCCTCGAAGCCACCGAACTCGTTGACCACGAAGGCCAGGTGGGTCGAGGCCTCGCGCATCAGCTCCAGCGCGCCCAGCACCGTACTGCTGTCCGGCAGGCTCAGCGGCTCGCGCAGCAGCGGCAGGATGTCCAGCTCACGGCCCTGCAACAGGGCAGAGAACAGCTCCTTCTTGTGCACATAGCCCAGCGGCTCGTCGATGTTGCCTTCGCGGATCACCAGCAGGCGCGAGTAAGGCGACTCCAGCAGCGCGCGGCGGATGTTCTCCGGGCTGTCGGCCACGTCCACGCGGTGTACGCGCTGGCGGTCGATCATCACGGCCTTGACCGGACGCTCGGCCAGGCCCAGCACACCGCTGATCATCACCCGCTCACGGCGGTGGAACGGCGCGTCGCCGCCATCGTCCGGGCCCACCAGGTCGGCGATGTCTTCGCCCACTTCGTCGGCATCAACCTTGCCGCCCATCAGGCGCAGCACGGCGTGGGCGGTCCGCTGGCGCAGGCCACGCTGGCCGCGCTGGCTCTTCTGGCGCTTCCAGCGCACCAGTTGGTTGGCCATCTCGATCAGCAGGCTGAAGCCGATGGCGGCATACAGGTAGCCTTTCGGAATGTGGAAGCCCAGGCCTTCGGCCGTCAGGCTGAAACCGATCATCAACAGGAAGCCCAGGCACAGCATGATCACCGTCGGGTGTTCGTTGACGAAGCGGGTCAGCGGCTTGCTGGCCACCATCATCAGGCCGATGGAGAAGATGACCGCGATCATCATCACTTCCAGTTGCTCGACCATGCCCACGGCGGTGATCACCGCGTCGAGGGAGAACACCGCGTCCAGCACCACGATCTGCGCAACCACCGGCCAGAAGGCGGCGTAGACACGCTTGCCGTTGGAGGTGTGCACGCGGCCTTCGAGGCGTTCATGCAGCTCCAGCGTCGCCTTGAACAACAGGAACAGACCACCGAACAGCATGATCAGGTCGCGGCCGGAGAAGGACTTGCCAAACACCTCGATCAGCGGCTCGGTGAGCGTGACCAGCCAGGAAATGCTCGCCAGCAGGCCCAGGCGCATCAGCAGCGCCAGCGACAGACCGATCAGCCGCGCGCGGTCGCGCAGGTGCGGCGGCAGCTTGTCCGCGAGGATCGCGATGAAGACCAGGTTATCGATGCCGAGCACCAGCTCGAGCAGGATCAGGGTGAGCAGGCCGAGCCAGGCCGTGGGGTCCATCAACCATTCCATGTCGAACGACCTCGCTGGGCGCGCGCCATGGCAGGCTGGGAAGGCTTATCCGCGAACGCGGGTGCCGGGGGAGGTTCGCCGAACGCCGGCTCTACAGGGGTAGCGACCGGGGCCGGCGTTGTACTTTGACTGTCCATAAGGTCCGAAAAAAGGGAAACGGACGCTTATCCTAAGGGCAAAGCCCTGCGGCCCTAAGGGGACAATCTTTTCAAAATCTATCGGGCCGAACTTACCAATAGTTTTCCACGGCGATCTGGCCGGGCTTGCGCGTCAGCGCCAGGCTCATGCCACGTGCCTTCAGCACGGCACGGGTGTCCTCGATCATCTGCGGGTTGCCGCAGAGCATCACCCGCGAATGTTCCGGGGTGAGCTCCAGACCGGCGGCGCGTTCCAGCTCGCCGTTCTCGATCAGCGTGGTGATCCGCGCGTTCAGGCAACCGGGCACCTGTTCGCGGGTGACCACCGGGATGAACTGCAGCTTGTGGATATGTTCGGCCAGATGCTCCATCGCGCCGAAGCTGGCAATCAGCTCGCGGTAGGCCAGTTCCTTTTCCTCGCGGGCGCTGTAGACCAGCTTGATGGTCTCAAAGCGTTCCCACACCTCGAAGTCCTGCAGGATCGACAGGAACGGCGCCAGGCCGGTGCCGGTGGAGAGCAGCCAGAGGTCGCGGCCATCGGGGAAACGGCCGAGGGTGAGGAAGCCGAAGGCCTGGCGATCCACCAGCAACTGGTCGCCGACGCGCAGGCGGCTGAGCTCGCTGGTGAATTCACCGCCGGGAACGACGATGGAGAAGAACTCGAGGAAGTCGTCGTGGGGCGCCGAAACCATCGAGTAGGCGCGCCAGACGATGCTGCCGCTGGGCTTGTACACGCCCAGGCGGGCGAACTGCCCGGCGCGGAAGCGGTAGCCGCTGTCGCGGGTGGTGCGCAGGGTGAACAGGCTCGGGGTGAGCGTCTGCACCTCCACCAGGGTCTGGCGGGTGAACTTCTCTTCGCTGGCGGTCATCGTCCGCTCCTTTGCAGGCAACGACCCATTTTCCCGTATTCCCGGCGCGAGAAACACCCGCAAGGCTTGTGGCTATCCGGTGAGATCGCCACAAGCCTGCTCTGGATCAGTCCCTGTGGATCAATGCTTGCGGTTCACCACCTGGGCGGCGCGCAGCACGTCGGAGCCGATCTCACCCTCGAACTGCTTCCACAGCGGCTGCATGGCGGTGCGCCAGGCTTCGCGCTCGGCCGGGGTCAGGGCGACGATGCGCGCCTTGCCGTTGGCGACGACGTGCTCGCGCTCCTTCTGGTTCAGCGCTTCGGCGTCCTTGTTCACCTCGACGGTGACTTCTTCGATGATGCTTTCCAGCTGGGTGCGCACCGGGTAGGGCATGCTGTTCCAGAACTTCTGGTTGCTGATCACCATGTAGCTGAGCACACCGTGGTTGGTCTCGGTGATGAACGGCTGGGCGCTGTCGAGCTTCTGGCTGCCGATGTTCGACCAGGTGTTCTCGGTGCCCTGCACCTTGCCATCCTGCAGCGCCTTGAGGGTCTCGGCGAAGGGCATCTTCACCGCCGTGGCATCGAGCAGGCCGAACTGGGCGTTGATCACCGAAGACGGCTGGATGCGGAAGGCCAGGCCCTTGGCATCGGCCGGCGCGCGCAGTTCGCGGTTGGCCGAGAGCTGCTTCATGCCATTGTTCCAGTAGGCCAGGCCATAGATGCCCGAGCGCGCCATGGAGTGCAGCAGTTCGCGGCTCTTGTCGCGCTTCTGGAAGCGCTTCACCGCTTCCAGGTCGTCGAACAGGAACGGCAGGTCGAAGACTTCCAGCTGCTTGGTGTAGCCCTCGAACTTCGACAGCGACGGCGCCAGCATCTGCACCTTGCCGTCCTGCAGCGCCTGCAGTTCGTCGGCATCGCCGAACAGCGTGGAGTTGGGGAACACCTCGACCTTCACCTGGCCGGCCAGGCGCTCTTCCACCAGTTTCTTGAACAGCAGCGCGCCACGGCCCTTGGGCGTTTCATCGGCGACGACGTGGGAGAACTTGATGACGATGGGCTCTTCGGCGAAGGCCGGTTGAGCCACGAGGAAAAGGGCGGACAAGGCCACCCCGAGCAACGACTGGTACATCGATATCCTTATGCAATGGCAATAGCCCGGCGCGCGAACGACTGTCGCGTGTCGAGGATTCGTGAAGACTTGGAAGAGTGGCCGTCGGTCGGCGGAGCGCAGCTCCGGGATCGGGCCCTACCGGGTCGCATGGACCGCCCGGTTATTATTGGGAAGCCGCCGCGCAGACGAAGGCGGGGCGGATAGGTCATAATTTTTCGGTATAACGCTGGCCCGCACAAGCCATTGCGAGTCAACCACGTCTCAATTTAATGACAAAATCGTTGCAATAGGCCACTACTCATTGCCAACGAAGCAGCACCTCTATCTCAGCCATTTCCGTCGTTTCGAGAGTCCCATGCCCGTCCTCGCCAGCCCCTTCGCCCAGCTCGACCTGGTCCGCCACCCCGAACAGCGCGAAGACCCGCTGCAGGCCTTCGATGCGGCCGACGAGTACCTGCTCGCGCATCTCCACGAGCAAGGCGTCGGCGCGGACAGCCGCGTGCTGGTGCTCAACGACAGCTTCGGCGCCCTCGCCGCCAGCCTCGCGCCCCATGTGCGCCTGACCAGCAGCGGCGACTCGCACCTGGGCTTTATCGCCCTCGAGCGCAACCTCGAACGCAACGGCCTCACCGACGCGCCGCTGAGCTTCGTGCCCGCCAGCGAGACGCCGCAAGGCCCGTTCGATCACGTACTGATCCGCGTGCCCAAGACCCTCGCGCTGCTGGAGGAACAGCTGATCCGTCTGCACGACCAGCTCGCGCCGGGCGCCAAAGTCGTCGCTGCCGGCATGATCAAGCACCTGCCGCGTGCCGCCGGCGACCTGCTGGAAAAGTACATCGGCCCGATGCAGGCTTCGCTCGCCGTGAAGAAAGCCCGCCTGCTGGTGGCGACGGCCGAAGCGCGCCCCACGCCCTCCTCGCCCTACCCGAGTCGCTACCGCCTGGACAAACCGGCGCTGACGCTGCTGAACCACGCCAACGTGTTCTGCCGTGAAGGCCTGGACATCGGCACCCGCGCCTTCCTCCCGCACCTGCCGCAAGTGCACCACGCCGTGCGCGCGGCGGACCTGGGCTGCGGCAACGGCGTGCTGGGCATCGCCTTCGCGCTGCTCAATCCGCAGGCCGAGCTGACGCTGGTGGACGAGTCGTACATGGCCGTGCAGTCCGCGCGGGAGAACTGGCAGGCCGCCCTGGGTGACCGCTCGGTGGACATCCACCCCGACGATGGCCTCGCCAGCCAGGCCGCCGACTCCCTGGACCTGATCCTGTGCAACCCGCCCTTCCACCAGCAGCAGGTGGTCGGCGACTTCCTCGCCTGGCGCATGTTCCAGCAGGCCCGCGCCGCGCTGGTCACCGGCGGCGAGCTGTGGATCGTCGGCAACCGCCACCTGGGCTACCACGCCAAGCTCAAGCGCCTGTTCCGCGGCGTCGAGCAGGTGGCGGCAAATCCGAAATTCGTGGTGCTGAAAGCGACCAAATAGCCAGGGGCATTTGCTCAAATCTTGAGCAGACGGCACAATACACACGCATACGTACACACAGCGGAGGCGCGTACCCATGCCGACTTCCACCCTAACCACCCGCGTGTTCATGAACGGCAACAGCCAGGCCGTGCGGATTCCTCAGGAATTCCGCCTGGATGTCAGCAGCGTGGAGATCACCCGCAAGGACAACGGCGACCTGGTCATCCACCCCATTACGCAGGATCGCGGCGCCGCGCTGATGGTGGCGCTGCAAGGGTTCGATGACGACTTCATCGAAGCGCTGGAGGACGAGCAGAGCGACCAGCCGGCTGCGCAGGACCGGGACGAGCTGTGAAGTACCTGCTCGACACCAACATCCTCATCTACCTGCTGAAGAACCGGCCGGAATCGGTGGCGCAGCGCGTCAATGCACTGCCCGCCGAAGCCTCTCTGGGCATGTCGTTCTTCACCTATGCCGAGCTGCTCAAGGGTGCGGAGCGCAGTTCGCGCAAGGCCGAAGTCCTGCGCCGGCTGGAGCGCCTGACACGCCAGGTACCGGTGATCTACGACGGCACTCCCAGCCTTTGCGAACACTACGCCGCGCACTTCACGCGGCTGAAACTGGCCGGTACGCCGATTGGCGCCAACGACCTGTGGATCGCCTGTCACGCCCTGGCTCTGGGTGCAACATTGGTAACGCACAACACTCGCGAGTTCGAGCGTATCGAAGGCCTGATGCTGGAAGACTGGGCCAACTGACCCATCGAAGCGGATTGCCTTGCACCGCTTCCGGTAGCAGCATGGATCGCCCCCAACCCGGACGCGCGCCATGACCGCACAAGAAGCCGCCCTCCCTGAATTGATCCGTACCGCCGACGGCGTCGATCTCGCCCTGCGCCGCGTAGGCCCCGCGGACGGCGTGCCGGTGGTGCTCACCCACGGCACCTTCTCCAACCACCGCAGCTGCCTGGGGCTCGCCAATTACCTGGGCAGCCAGGGCTTCGCCTGCTGGCTGTTCGACTGGCGCGGCCATGGCGATAGCGGGCGCAATGACTTCCTGCACAGCTTCGACGACGTGGCCGAGCAGGACGTGCCGGCAATTCTCGATGCCGTGAGCCAGCGCACCGGGCAGGCGGCGCTACACTGGGTCGGCCACTCCGGCGGCGGGCTGATCGTCTCGATGTGGGCGGCACGCCATCCTGAGCTGGCGCAGCGCCGCCTGCGCTCACTGGTGCTGATCGGTTCCCAGGCCACGGCGGCCGGCGCCAGCCCGCGGCATTGGCTGGCGCTCCAGGCTTTCGACTGGATGCTGCGCTGGCGGCGCATCGCACCCAGCCGGGCGAAGAGCGTCGGCCCCGAGGCGGAGAGCGCCCGGCTGATGCGTCAGTGGTGCCAGTGGAATTTCCGCCGGCGCTTCGACTCGCTGGAAGGCTTCGACTATCTGGCCGGGCTGGGCGCTGTCGAGCTACCGGTGCTGGGCGTGGCGGGCAGCGGCGATACCTTTATCGCGCCGGTCGCCGGGTGCGAGGCGCTGGTGAAGGCCTTTGGCGGAGCGCAGGCGAAGCTGGAGCTGTTCGGGCTGGCGACGGGGGCGCGGGAGGACTACAACCACAACCGCCTGCTGCTCTCGCGCAATGCCAGCCTGGAAGGCTGGCCGCGCATTACCCAGTGGCTGGCGCAGCATTGATCCTTGTAGGGCGCATAACCTGGAACAGGTTATCCGCCGTTGGCCTATGCGGCGGTTAACGCTGCGCGTTATTCGCCCTGCGCGGCTGAATCCTTGCGCCTTGGTGCCGCCGAGGTTCGCGAGCAATGACGATGGCGTCCCCCTCGCTGCTACAAGGGGAGCGCCGACGCTTGGCTGTAAACCCGATCAGGAACGCAGGGCGGCGGGGGTATCGACGTCGCGCAGCACGCCGGCATCGGCGACTTCCAGGGTGATACAGCAATCACGGTGCGCCTGCACCACCGTGCGGGCGCCTTCGTCGCCGGTGAGCTGTGTCAGCGCCGGCCAGAACTCGCGGCCGAAAAGCACGGGGTGACCACGCTGGCCTTCGTGAAGCGGGAAGAGAATGCTCGAGGCGCTCGCCGCGTCGGACAACGCCCGCAACGTTTGCGCGGCAATCCACGGCATATCGCCGAGCAGGATGGCCACGGCCTCAGCCCGAGAGTCACTCAGCGATGCCGCCCCAGCCGCCAGACTGTGCCCCATGCCCAACGCTGCGTCCGGGCTGTGGATAACCCGGCAGCCGGCGGGCAGGCCGAAATCGTCCGCCCGCTCGCCGTCACGCAGCACCACCCGTACTTCATCGAACACCACCTGCGCGCGTTCGACGCTATGCGCCAGCAGGCTGCGCCCGTCGGGCAAGGTCGCGCGGCGCTTGTCCGCGCCGAAGCGCGAGCCCTGGCCGGCGGCCAGGACCAGCGCCACGACCGTCACAGCGCCTCGCGGGCGATGCCGCTGCGGGTGCGCAGGATGTCGGCGAGCACGGCCAGGGCGATTTCCGCCGGGGTCTTGCTGCCGAGGTTGAGGCCGATGGGGGCATGCACGCGCGCCAGGTCAGCGTCGTTCAGGCCACCGATGCGGTGCAGGCGCTCGCGGCGCTTGTCGGACGTGGTGCGCGAGCCCATTACGCCGATGTAGAAGGCCTCGGTGCGCACGGCTTCGAGCATCGCCAGGTCGTCGATCTTCGGGTCATGGGTCAGGGCGACCACGGCGGTGTCCGCGTGGCAGCCGCCGTTGGCGATGAAGATCGACGGCAGCTCGCGGCGGATTTCGATGCCGTCCAGCACCACGCCATCCAGCGCCTCTTCGCGGGGATCACAGAGAATCACCTCGAAGCCCAGGCCCTTGCCGAATTCCGCGCAGAAGTGCGCGACGCTGGAGTAACCCGCCAGCAGCAAGCGCTGCGCAGCACCGACGCGCAGGCGCACGCGGGCTTCGTCGCGTTCGACCCGCGGGCCGTGCTCGTGGTCGTCGCTCAAGCGGCGACTGCCGTCCTGCAGGTTCACTTCGCGCAGCAGGCGGCGCTGGCCGAGCAGCGCCGATTCCAGTTCGCGCAGGTGGGCCTGCACGTCGCAATCGGGCGCGAGGTTCTCCACCAGTACGTCGAGAATGCCGCCGCAGGGCAGGCGGATGTTCGTGCGGGTGTCGGTGCCGTCGCCGTAGCGCACGACGACTACCGGCTCGCTGAACTCGCCCTCGGCGACGCGTTCGAGGAAGTCATCCTCGACGCAGCCCCCGGAGAGCGAACCCACCCACTGGCCGCTGGCGTTGACCGCCAGCAGCGAGCCCGGCGCGCGGGGCGCCGAGCCGTAGGTGAAGAGCACGCTGCACAGCCACACGCGCTGCCCGGCGTTGGACCACTGGAGCGCCTGCCGGACTACTTGCAGATCGAGATGCTGCACGACTCACTCCGCCTTGAGTTGAGCGACCTGTTGTACGCCCATGTCACCCGGCAAGCCACCCCAGGCCTGACGCAGGTAGTTGATCAGGTCGGTGAGCTGCTCGTCATTGAGCTTGTCAGCGAAGCCCGGCATCGGTTGCATGCGCTCGAAGCCGGTGAACTGCTGCTCGCGGATGCCCTCGACAATGACCTTGGCCAGGTTGCGCGAATCGGCCAGGCGCAGGGTGGTGTTGCCCTGCATGGCCACGGCGATGTGCGGCTTGCCCTCGCCGTCGTTGCCGTGACAGCCGGCGCAGACGTTGAGGTACTGCTGGCGGCCGCGCTTGGCGCTGTCGCTGAGCTTGTCCTCGGTCACGGCCTGGACCACCTTGGCCTGCGGCGGCTGTTCGCCGAGCAGGTAGGTGGACATGGCAGCCAGGTCCTCGTCAGCCAGGTGCTGGGTGCTCAGGTGCATCACCGGGAACATCTCGTTGAACATGCTGCCCTGCGGGCTCATGCCGTGCTTGAGGAAGCCGGTGAGGTCGGCACTGGTCCAGCCGCGCTCGGCCAGGTCCTGGGCCAGCAGGCTCGGGGCGCTGTAGCCGTTGAGCAGGCCGCCGGTGAGGCGCTTGTCCTGCTGCAGGGCGCCGATCTGGTTACGCGGGGTGTGGCACTCGCCACAGTGGCCGAGCACTTCCACCAGGTACTGCCCGCGCTGGTACGCCGCGCTCTTGCCCTCGGCATTCTCCAGCTGGACGCTCTTGCCGTAGAGCATGTTCCAGCCCGACAGCCCCATGCGCACGTTGAACGGGAAGCTCAGGCTGGTTTCGGGCGCGGCGCGGTGCACTGGCGTCTGGCTCATCAGGTAGGCATAGAGGGCATCGCTGTCCTCGCGCTTGATGAGGTGGTACGAGGTGTAGGGCATGGCCGGGTAGAGATTGGCCCCATCCTTGCGCTTGCCTTGGGTGACGGCGGCGAAGAAGTCGTCGGCGCTGTAGTTGCCGATGCCGAACTCTTTGTCCGGGGTGATGTTGCTGCCGTAGATGGTGCCGAACGGTGAATGGATCGGCAGGCCGCCGGCGAACGGCGCGCCGCCCTCGGCGGTGTGGCAGGCCATGCAGTCGGCGGCGCGGGAGACGTACTCGCCGCGCTTGATCAGGTCCTGGTCGGCCGCCTGGGCAGCGACCGCAAGGCCGAGGCCGGCAGCCAGCGTGAGGCCGGAAAGAATGCGCTGCATGCTTAGCCCTCCTTGACCAGGCCGAGATCGGTCAGCACTTCACGGGTAGCGTCGTAGTAACGCACGTACCCGGTGCAGCGACAGATGTGGTGGCCGAGGCTCGCCTCGATGGTCGATTCCAGTTCGCTCTTCTTCAGTGGCTGGCGCTGGGCCTTTTCCACCAGCACGGTGGCGGCGTTGACGAAGCCCGGTGCGCAGTAGCTGCACTGGAAAGCGAAGCGGTCAACGAACTTCTGCTGGATAGGGTTCAGTTCCTTCACCGAACCGTCTTCCTCACGCTTGGCGTGGCCCTCGATAGTGCGCACCTTCTTGCCTTCGAAGTAGTGCGCGCCGGTGATGCAGGTGCGCACTTCCTCGCTGGTGCCGTCGGGGTTGTCGACGATCACCACGCAGGCGTGGCAGATGCCCTGGCCGCAGCCCAGGCGCGAGCCGGTGAGGTTCTGGTATTCGTGCAGGTAGTCGATCATCGGCAGGTCCTCGGGAACCTCGACCGGACCGACGGTTTGACCATTCAAGGTCAGGTTGAGCGGACGGTTAGCCATGGAGGGCCTCCTTGATGCGAGCGGGGGTGATGGGCAGGTCGCGGACGCGCTTGCCGATGGCGTGGGCCACGGCGTTACTGATGGAGCCGACCACCGGGATCATCACCACTTCGGCGATGCCCTTGGACGGGTCACTGGGCGAGAGCGGCGGAAGGATTTCCGAGCTCTGCTGCCAGACGGCCACGTCCTTCGCTTTCGGGAGACGGTAGCGGTTGAAGTTCCAGTCGCCCTCGCCCGGGCCACCTTCGTACAGCGGCATGTCTTCGAGCAGCGCATGGCCGATGCCCATGGCGGTGCCGCCTTCGATCTGCCCTTTCACCAGTTCCGGCACCAGTACGCGGCCGCACTCGATCCAGCTGTGGTGGTTGAGCACGCTGACTTCGCCGTTGCCCTTGTTCACCTTCAGTTCGACGATGGTCGCCACCGGGCTGTAGTAGGTCACCGCGGCGTTGTTCAACTGCACCGGCGGATAGGCTACGTTCTGGCGGTCCAGCAGGTGGAAGCCGGCGCTGTTCATCTGCGCCTTCTTCACGCCGGGAGCGCCGTCGCCGTATTTCACGGCCAGGGCGTCCAGCGGCAGGCGGTCGCGCACGCCGTCGATGACGTAATCGCACTCCGCCCAGCTCCAGCGGTTGAAGCCGTGGACGGTGGCACCGGTGACCAGGCCCTTGTCGTGGGCCACCTGGGCCAGTTCGGCGAACGACAGCGGCTGCAGGCCGTTGGCGGTGAGCTTGCCGTCGACCCAGTGGGCGTCTTCGCGGCGCACCACCAGCGGGTTGGCCGCGCCGTTGAACGGGCCGCGACGCCAGATTTCCAGGGCCGCCGGCCACAGGCCGTGGTTGAACAGCACGCGCGCCGCTTCACGGGTGGCGTGGCTGAAGTAGTAGGCCGAGTTCGTCGCCGACGACGCCGAGGCGTACTTGCCGACCCAGCGCGGGTTGCGCAGCTTCTCGTCCTGGGTGGGCTGGCTCATGGTGTAGGGATCTTCGCCGCTGAGCAGCTGAAGTTCCGGCCACTCGGTCTCGGCGGTCTTCATCTCGTCCGCCGGTTTGCCGAGGAAGTCGGCCACCACCAGCGCCTGGGAGGTGGACATGCCGGTGCCGATCTCGATGCCGATATGGCGCATGTGCACCTTGCCCTGGGCATCGAACTCGATGCTCGCCATGGGCGCTTCGGAGCCGGTGCCGAAGTCCTTCTGGCAGATGGCGAAGCCAACGCCGTACCAGTGATCCGGGTCCTTGGCGTCCATCTCTTTCTTGCGCGCGTCGCGAGTCTTCCACCACTCGTGGGCGGCAGCCTTGTCGAGGATCTCGTGCAGGCGCAGGGCGCCGGCAGGAATCGCGCCCTGGGTGTTCTTCATGCCGGACTTGAGCGCGTTGACGCGGCGCAGCTCGATGGCGTCTACGCCCAGGCGACCGGCGATCTCGTCCACCATCATCTCGGTGGCGGCCATGCTCTGCAGGGTGCCGTAGCCACGCATGGAACCGGCCTCGACGGCGCGGGAATGGTAGGCGGTCACCTGCAGGTCGTTCTGCGGCATGTAGTAGATCGACTGCGCAGCGGTGGCGCCTACGGCGGCCACGGACGGGCTGTAGTTGATGCGGCCGCCGCCGTCCACGCTCATCTCGGTGCGGAAGATCTTGAAGGTCATGTCCTTCTTGTCCACCGCCAGCTGGTAGCGAATGTCGAACGGGTGACGCTTGATGCCGCTCTGGAACTGCTCGTAGCGGTCATTGGCCAGGCGCACCGGCACACCGTTGCCGTACAGCGCAGCCAGGGCCGCGTAGTAGACGAAGATGTTGTGGTCCTTGGAGCCATAACCCACGGTGTAGCCGGGGTGCATGTTCAGCTTGGCCAGGCCGAAGCGCGACGGGGCGATCATGTGCGCCGTCTCGAAGGCGGCTTCGAACGGGCACTGGGTGGCGACCACGAAGTGCAGCGTTTTGCTCGCCGGGTCGTACCAGCCGTTGCCGTTGTCCGGCTCCATGGCGGCCGGCTCGATGGAGGGGGTCTTGTAGCGTTCGTCGAAGACCAGCCAGTTCTCCGGCGGGTTGTCGATCTGCTCCTTGATCTTCTGCGCGTAGAACAGGCCCTGCTCGGTGAGATCACCGTGCTGGTTGGGCTGCTGGTTCCACACCGGTTTGCGCTCGCGGATCATCGGGAAGAGGATCGAGTCCTTGAGGCTGGAGAACTCGTCCGGATCGGCCGAGGTTGCGCCGCCGACGCGCACATAGCGGAAGCTGCCGTAGGGATCGCCCTGGTACAGCGGGGCCTGCGCGCCGTAGCGGATCGCCTTGTCGTTGAACTTCATCTTCAGCTTGGCCTGACGGAAGCGCTCGAAGTCATTCCAGATCAGGATGGCCACCGGGTGGCCGATGAACATCGGCACCTTGCCGCGCGGCAGCAGCGGGTCCGGGGCGTGGGCTTCGGGGAAGACGATGCCGTCCTTGTCCAGGTCCTCGGCGGTGACGATGCGGTCGGGCTGCAGCTCGGCGCCCAGCCAGGCAAGGTCGATGCCGTCGAAGATGCGGTCGGCCTTGATGGTCTTGAGCAGCATGGCGTGGCCCTGCTGCTGCGGCCAGCCGGGCATGTCCTTGGAACGGATGTCGCGGGCGAACACCTTGTTTCCGCAGACCTTGGACAGCGCGTCGTTACGGAAACGCGCCTTGCCGTCGTGGCCCATCCACTGCTGGGGGGAGACGGTGACGGAGTTTTCCATCAGGGCAGCGAAAGCCCGGCTGCCGAGCGGCGCCATGGTCACGCTGACACCGGCAATCAGCCCGCCTTGGAGGAAGGCGCGCCGGGAAATATCACGGTTGGACATGGTTCATCCTCTGGACGGTGAAGGCCCGCCCATGTCGTTTTTTCTGTGCTGGAGAGAGTTCGGAGGGCGCGGAATCGCGGGCGCCTCGGGGATGGCGCCGAAGGAAAGATCCTGCAGGAAAACCTGACTCTTCTGTCAACTTTAACGCACCTCAATAGTGCGAAGCAAAGTCAATCGGGCGGCTTGTCGCGGCGATGAAAATTTTAGTCGACCGGTCGAGACTATTCGCCAATTGCGGGTTTCGCCGACGACAGGCGCAAAAGTGTTACAGCGTGCTACGCTGCGCAGCCCTTGCTTAGCCCCCTAACGAAAGCACTTTCCATGACCGCCGAAGCCACGTCCCTGCTGCGTCACCGCCCCTTCCTCGCCTTCTGGCTCGCGCGCGTCTGCACCGCCAGCGCCTTCCAGATGATCACCGTGGCCATCGGCTGGCACATCTACGAGCTGACCCACAACGTGCTCGACCTGGGCCTGGTGGGCTTGGTGGAGTTCACCCCGCGCGTGCTGTTCATGCTGCACACCGGCCACGTCGCCGACCGCTACGACCGCCGGCGCATCGCCTCGCTGTGCCAGATCGGCCAGGGCCTGATCGCTGTCGCGCTGGTGATTGGCGCCAGCACCGACAACGTGACCCGCGAGATGATCTTCGTGATGGCCTTCCTGCTGGGCACCGCACGGGCCTTCGAGATGCCGACCACCCAGGCGCTGCTGCCGAACATCGTGCCCACCGCGCTGTTCCCCCGCGCCGTGGCGGCGTCCGCTTCGGCGATGCAGGCGGCGACCATTGCGGCGCCGGCCTTCGGCGGTTTCCTTTATGCCTTCGGCGCCTTCTGGGTCTACACGCCCACCGCGGTGCTGTACTTCATCGCCTGCGCCCTGGTGCTCACCCTGCCCAAGCGCCAGGCGCCGGCAGCGCAGGGCAAGGCGACCCTGGAATCGCTGCTGGCCGGCATTCGCTTCATCCGCAGCCGCCCGGACATCTTCGGTGCCATCTCCCTGGACCTGTTCGCCGTGCTGCTGGGCGGCGCCACCGCGCTGCTACCGGTGTTTGCCAAGGACATCCTGCTCACCGGTCCTTGGGGCCTGGGCCTGTTGCGTTCGGCCCCGGCGGTGGGCGCGCTGCTGATGTCGTTCTGGCTGGCGCGCTTCCCCATCGAGCGTAATGTCGGGCGGATCATGTTCCTCGCCGTCGGTATCTTCGGCGTCGCCACCATCGCCTTCGGCCTGTCGACCTCCTTCTGGCTTTCCCTGGCGGTGCTGGTGGTGCTGGGCGCGGCGGACATGATCAGCATGGTCATCCGGGGCGCCTTCGTGCAGCTGGAAACCCCGGACGAGATGCGCGGCCGGGTCAGCGCGGTAAACGGCCTGTTCATCGGCGCCTCGAACCAGCTGGGCGAGTTCGAGTCCGGCCTCACCGCCCACTGGCTCGGCACCGTGCCGGCGGTGGTGCTCGGCGGCGTCGGCACGCTGGTCGTTACTGGCGCGTGGATAAAGCTGTTCCCCACCCTGGCCAAGCGCGACAAGTTGCACTGATAGCCGCCCCGTCAGTTGAAATGACAAATAGCGCACGCTCTATTTTTCCTATACGCGGAAGGGGGCAATCAACTGCGGCCCTTACGGCCGCAGAAGAATGTGAGCGTCGGAGCGGAGGGGACTTTCTATTCGGAAATGACAAGACCAGCGCTTCCGAGATTGACCGTTGATACTTCCCATCTACCTGATCCAGGTGGCCGTAAACACCGCCAGAAAAATCGCAAATTCTTTACTAGCGCCCATAAGCACCGTCTCCACTGTTAGCCTCCAGACCCTGTATGACACAACTGGAATAGAACGAAAAACAGGGAGATAACAATGCGAGCTCTTGCCTGTCTAGGCGATCTAACCACATATGGGAAAATCATCTCCGCCACTTCCACCTGGCTCGAAGGCAATAAACCGATCGCACAACGAGGCGATCTCGCTTGGTGTAGTAGATGTAGCAATTCCTTTCCTATCAATGGCACTGCCGATGATTGGTTCGAGGAACAGCCCTATGTTGCCACTGGCGACAGGGTACTCTGCCGCTGCCCAAACCATGTGGTGTATGGCTCCGCAACTCAGTTCACTACTTCAGCTCCGAGCGGACTTGGCCAAATTACGCCTTCAGTCAACTCAATAGCAACGACTCATACTAACGAAGGCGATATAAAGGAGAGCGGCCTAGCCAGACTGGTTCCGAGTACGCTATCAAAAACCCGAAATATGTCCGCATATATTGAGAACTTGCGCGGAAAACCCTTCGAGAAAGGTCTCTCGATACGAATTGGCTCCGCCGAAATAACGGATTACTGGATATCAGCAAGCGGCCGCGCATATTTTATCCCGCCGTCAGAATTGTCAATGAACGGTGTGGAATTTGCACATATCGGAAGCACTCGATACGAATTGGAAACCGCCGTGAAGATCTCGTGCAAAATAGCGGACATAACAGAATCTCTGACGACACAACAGGAAGTCCTACGCAAAGCCGCTGACGAAAAATTTTCAAGCGCCGAGTTTGGGCGCTACTGGCGAGACCAAGTATATGCGGAAGGCTACTATCAGCTTGAGCAGATAATTAGGGAAATCGAAAGCATGTCGCTTGATTCGAAAGATTCCTTAACGCTCTCCAACTGGCTATCCAACATATAAATAGAGAACTCATCAGATGCCCATCTTCAAAAGATTCATACACAACTCCGGAAAACTCGAAATAAACCCAATAATCAGAACTGAAACTGAATTCTTTAGCACCACGGTACTCAAGGAGAACGCTAAGAGGAGGAGCTCCGCCACCATAAACACCAACTTCTATGACATAAGCGCATCTGGATACATTTCCGCTCTCAAAGGTCACAATCCGACCCCTGCCTCAGAAACCACTTTTCTGGGGGAAATCGTGTCTGAAGGAAAAATTGTGGGCGGAAAACCTGAGCCTTTGAATTTCTACATCGCGCACTATAAAGATAGACATAAAGCCAATATAGATTTAACAACTACATTCTCTACGGGCCAAGGGAATCCACCAGGGGACTGCTCATGCGGATTTGGAGGACTGGGACCATTAATAATAAACGGACTTCCTTACGGATCAATCAACAAATATTCATCCGAGGCAGACTCACTACCGGAGAGTTTACGACCAATTATCGGAGAGCCCTCGACCGAAGCAAAAAAATTCCTAACTCAACGAAGCTCTGCGAAATTCACTTCATTTTCAAAAAACGATAGCAACTATAGTGCGAGACTAGGTAAAACCTGCTTAGGCATTAGAAGCCTGGATGTGTGTGTATATGTTCAGAAGCACGGAGATTCGGGAATGTCGATAGAAGCCGTAAGAGATGAGATGATGGCATTAGGGTGCAAGCATGCTGTTTTCTTCGACGGCAGTGACTCCTCGCTTCTGTATACCCCAGAATCTGGATTTTTAGTTTCCCAAGCAGACGCGAAAGATCAGACCTGCATTGCAGGAGCGGCATTCTATTGGCATTCAGAACCCAGCCAAAGAGAGCCTGAAAACAAAGCGAAAATCAAATGAAAAGATTTTTAGGCCTACTATTTATATTCCTGACTCTATTCTCAACTTTAAGCATGGAAGCAGATAGTTATTTTTCTGGCGAAATTTACGGGAAAGCATATGGCTTTCCTATTCTATGGCATGGTAACGGCAGTAGCTCTCTGGCCAGGGTCGTGTACATTCCAGGCCTTATATTGAGCACTCTATTTTACCTTTCAATTAGCTTCGTACTCTTGGTTTTCCTTGAAAAATCCACCTGCCGTATAAAATTAAAAAAATACACAAAAATCATCGCACTCTGCGCAATCGGAATTTTTTCATTAATAACTTCCGTGTTTTTTCTTGCACACTTCATACACCCAGAAATCAACGCTTTTTCCGACACATTGGGAGACTCATTCTCCCACCGAAAACTTCATATTGGCACCAACTTCGAATAACGTTTTCAAATATCAATATTACGCTAAACCAGTCAAATAGACATCACCAGAGCGACTGAGAACGCAACACGCAAATGCCAAAAAAATCCCCCGCAGGAAGCACCGGCGAGGGATGTGGGAACGGGCGCTGCGAACAGCGCCCGGATGGGATCGATTGCGCGAACTAGTGCGGTGTGCCCAGCCCCGCCGCGCTCATGAACAGGCGCATCAGCCAGGCCGCGATACCCAGGCCGGCGACGCTCAGCGCCCAGATCAGCACCAGCCAGCCCAGCCGCTTGCGCAGCGGCGCCTTCTGCTGTTCCTCGTGAGTCATGCTGCGCACCTCTAGTGGTAGCCGTCGCCGTGCTTCACCTTGCCGCGGAACACGTAGTAGCTCCACGCGGTGTAGACGAGGATGAAGGGGATGATGAACAGCGCGCCCACCAGCATGAAGCCCAGGCTCTGCGGCGGCGCCGCGGCGTCCCAGATCGACATCGACGGCGGGATGATGTTCGGCCACAGGCTGATGCCCAGCCCGCTGTAGCCGAGGAAGATCAGCGCCAGGGTGAGCAGGAACGGCTTCACGTGGTCATTGCGCGCCACCGAGCGCAGCAGGCCGTAGAAGGTCAGCAGCACCAGCAGCGGCACCGGCAGGAACCAGAACAGGTTCGGCAGGCTGAACCAGCGATGGGCGATGTCTTCGTGGGCCAGCGGGGTCCACAGGCTGACGATGCCGATCACTGCCAGCAGCACCAGCGCCAGTGGCCTGGCCAGGTCATGCATGCGTTCCTGCAGGCGGCCTTCGGTCTTCATGATCAGCCAGGTGCAGCCCAGCAGGCTGTAGGCGACCACCAGGCCGAGGCCACAGAACAGCGGGAACGGCGCCAGCCAGTCCAGCGAGCCGCCGGCGAAGGCACGGTTTTCCACCGGGATACCTTCGATGAAGGCACCCAGCGCCACGCCCTGGAAGAAAGTCGCCACCAGCGAGCCGATGATGAACGACTTGTCCCACAGGTGACGCTTGTTCGCCCGCGCCTTGAAGCGGAACTCGAAGGCCACGCCGCGGAAGATCAGCCCGACGAGCATCAGGATCAGCGGCAGGTACAGCGCCGAGAGCACGGCCGAATAGGCCACCGGGAAGGCGCCGAACAACGCCGCGCCGCCCAGCACCAGCCAGGTCTCGTTGCCGTCCCAGACCGGCGCGACGGTGTTCATCATCACGTCGCGGTCGCCCTCGTCCTTGAAGAACGGGTAGAGCATGCCTATCCCCAGGTCGAACCCGTCCATCACCACGTACATCATCACGCCGAAGATGATGATGATCGCCCAGATCAGCGGAAGATCGATTCCCATGGCTCAGTTCCTCCCCGCGTCAGTGCTGTCATCGTCGTCAAAACCCTCTTCGGTGGCCGACAGCGGCCGCGCAGCGGTACGTTTCTGGCCGGCGCCGCCATGGCTGGTCTCGCGGCCTTCGTGGGTGACCGGGCCCTTGCGCACCAGGCGCATCATGTAGCCGATGCCCACGCCGAACAGGCTGAAGTACACCAGCACGAACATCACCAGGGTCAGGCTCATCTGCGCGACGCTGTGGTTGGACACCGCGTCCGAGGTACGCATCAGCCCGTAGACGACCCAAGGCTGACGACCAATCTCGGTGGTGAACCAGCCGGCGAGGATCGCGATCAGGCCGGACGGTCCCATCCACAACACCAGATGGAGGAACGCGCGGTTCTCGAACAGCCGCTTGCGCCAGCGCAGCCAGACGCTCCACAGGCCCACCAGGATCATCAGCAGCCCCAGGCCGACCATGATGCGGAACGACCAGAAGATGATGGTGGAGTTGGGCCGGTCGGCTTTCGGGAAGTCCTTCAGCGCCGGGATCGGCTCGGTCAGGCTGTGGTTCAGGATCAGGCTGCCGAGGACCGGGATTTCGATCTTGAAGCGGGTTTCCTCGCGCTCCATGTCTGGCCAGCCGACCAGTATCAGCGGCGTCGGGCCGCCTTCGCTGTTGTCCCAGTGGCCTTCGATGGCGGCGATCTTCGCCGGCTGGTGCTTGAGGGTGTTCAGACCGTGGGCGTCACCCACCATGGCCTGGATCGGCGCGACGATCAGCGCCATCCACATGGCCATCGAAAGCATCTTGCGGATCGCCGGGTTGTCGCGGCCGCGCAGCAGGTGCCAGGCCGCCGAGGCGCCGACGAAGAAGGCGGTGGCGACGAACGAGGCGATCGCCATGTGCAGCAGGCGATAGGGGAACGACGGGTTGAAGATGATCGCCAGCCAGTCCACCGGCACCACGATGCCGTTGACGATCTCGTGGCCCTGCGGGGTCTGCATCCAGCTGTTGGAGGCGAGAATCCAGAAGGTGGAGATCAGCGTGCCGATCGCCACCATCACCGTGGCGAAGAAGTGCAGGCCCGGGCCGACGCGGTGCCAGCCGAAGAGCATGACGCCGAGGAAGCCGGCTTCGAGGAAGAACGCCGTGAGCACCTCATAGGTCAGCAGCGGGCCGGTGACGCTCCCGGCGAAGGCCGAGAAGGCGCTCCAGTTGGTGCCGAACTGGTAGGCCATGACGAGGCCGGAGACCACGCCCATGCCGAAGTTGACGGCGAAGATCTTCGACCAGAAGTGATAGAGGTCGCGGTAGACCTCCTCATTGGTCTTCAGCCACAGGCCTTCGAGTACCGCCAGGTAGCTGGCGAGGCCGATGGTGATGGCGGGGAAGATGATGTGGAAGGACACGGTAAAGGCGAACTGGATCCGGGCCAGGTCGAGCGCCTCTAATCCGAACATGACGATTCCTCTTCAGGCTGACGCCAACCCCACGGAAGGGTCGGGCACCGTACCTTGCGCATGCGCAGGGCGTTCTTGCGTGATGTCTGTGTTTCCAATGACTCAGTTTCGAGCCACCGATCTGGCGTCGGTTCGGGTTCTTTTTGCCGCTCAATCAGAATGGACCACCATCTGCATTGACGCCGCTCAAGAAACTGCATCGATCTTACGCGCCCGGCGGACGGTGGCTGGAGTGGTGGGTTGCCGCGCGACGGGGTGTCGCGCGACAGCTTGTCTCAGGTCTCACCCGCACAAGCCGTATGAACAAAATCGAATATGAAAATGAAAAATTAATATTTTATTGGAATAACAAGACCGGGTAACTTTCGCTGCAACCGCTGCCGAGTGAGCCGCGGAAAAAGAATCCACCGCCCGTACGAAGGCCCCATCCCGGCCGGCCCGGACGCCAGCGGTCATCTGCCCCACAAGGACATCGCAATGAAAAAGCTGCTGCTTCTGACCGCCCTCGCCGCTGCCTTCAGCACCACTGCCTTCGCCAACGAAAAGCTGGTTGTCGCTGCCACGCCGATCCCCCACGCCGAGATCCTCGAGCTGATCAAGCCGACCCTGGCCAAGGAAGGCGTGGACCTGGAGATCAAGGTCTTCACCGACTACGTGCAGCCCAACGTGCAGGTTGCCGAGAAGCGCCTGGACGCCAACTACTTCCAGACCAAGCCGTACCTGGACAACTTCAACTCCGGCAAGGGCACCAACCTGGTCACCGTGACCGGCGTGCACGTCGAGCCCTTCGGCGGCTACTCGAAGAAGTACAAGTCCATCGACCAGCTGCCTGACGGCGCCACCGTCGCCATCCCCAACGAAGGCAGCAACAGCGGCCGCGCCCTGCTCCTGCTGCAGAAGGCCGGCGTGATCAAGCTCAAGGACCCGAGCAACGCCCTGGCCACCCCGAAAGACATCGCCGAGAACCCCAAGCACCTGAAGTTCAAGGAACTGGAATCGGCCCTGCTGCCGCGCGTGCTGGACCAGGTCGACCTGGACCTGATCAACACCAACTACGCGCTGGAAGCCAAGCTCAACCCGGTGAAGGACGCCCTGATCCTCGAAGACCGCAACTCGCCCTACGTGAACTACCTGGTGGCGCGTCCGGACAACAAGGACAGCGATGCCCTGAAGAAACTCTCCGCCGCCCTGACCAGCCCGGAAGTCAAAGCCTTCATCGAGAAGAAGTACAACGGCGCCGTGGTGCCGGCCTTCTGATCCGTCGCCCGGCCGCTGGCCGGGCGCAACGACTCCCACGCTGGGCGCGCCTTGAGCGCACCCGCTTCGACGCCGGTGGGCAGGTTCCACCGGCGTTTTTCTTATCCCAGGACTTGCCATGAGCGACCACGCCAAAGGCCCCTCCACCCGCGCCGTGCATGCCGGCCACGATGCCGACCGGCGCATGGTCACCCGCGCCAAGAGCCAGCCGATCTACCAGAGCTCGGTGTTCGTCTACGACTCGCTGGAACAGGTCGACGACTTCCTCGCCGGCAACCCCGACAACTACATGTACACGCGCATCGGCAACCCCAACCACAGCGCCGTGGAAGAGCTGCTGCGCGAACTGGAAGGCGGCGAGGACGCGCTGTTCTCCGCTTCCGGCATGGCGGCCATTTCCGCCGCGCTGCTGGGCGTGCTCGGCGCCGGCGATCACCTGATCGCCAGCCGCGAGCTGTACGGCACCACCCAGAGCCTGATCGAGAAGGAGCTGACGCGCTTCGGCATCGCCTCCAGCCTGCTCGAGCTCAATGACCTGGCGGCAGTGGAAGCGGCGATCACCCCGACCACGAAGCTGATCTACACCGAAACCGCCTCCAACCCGCTGGTACGCGTCAGCAACATCCCGGCGCTGGCCGAGCTTGCCCACCGCCACGGTCTCAAGCTGCTGGTGGACAACACCTTCCTCTCGCCAGTGCTCTACCAGCCGCTGCGCGATGGCGCCGACCTGGTGATCCACAGCACCACCAAGTACCTCAATGGCCACAGCGACGCCATGGGCGGCGCACTGGTCGGCGATGCGCAGTGGATCGCCGCCGCGCGACGCTTCCAGATCAACGCCGGCGGCAGCGCCAGCCCCTTCGAGAGCTGGCTGAATTTTCGCGGCGCCAAGACCCTGGCCCTGCGCATGAAGGCCCACTCGCAGAACGCCCAGGCGCTGGCCGAAGCCCTCGAAGCGCACCCGCAGGTGGCCCGCGTGTTCTATCCCGGCCTGCCCTCGCATCCGGACTTCGAGCTGGCGCAGAGGCTGTTCCACAAGGGCCACTCGGGCATGTTGAGCTTCACCCTGAAGGGCGGTCTCGACCAGGTCGACACATTGATCGGCGAGCTGCAACTGGCCGCTTTCGCGCCGTCGCTGGCCGGCGTCGCCAGCAGCATCACCCACCCCGGCAAGACTTCGCACCGCGCACTGTCCGCCGAGACCCTGACCGCGCTGGACATCCACGACGGCACCATCCGTGTGTCGGTGGGCATCGAGGACAGCGAGGACATCGTCCGTGACTTCCTGCAGGCGCTGGACGCGCTGTAAGAGCAGAAGGAGATACCCCATGAATGCACCCCACGCGCCGCTGCCGCTGCTGACCTTCCCCGACGCCGACAAGAGCCCGCTGAGCATCCGCGCCAAGGCGCTGGTGTTCTTCGACCCGCGCTCCCATGAAGTGCGCGACGAGGTGGAGCGCCTGGCGCCGTTGCCGCAACCGGTGCTGATCCACGGCGAGACCGGCACCGGCAAGGAGCTGCTGGCCCGCCACATCCACCGCGCCAGCGAACGGCCCGGCCTGTTCGTCGCGGTAAGTTGCAGCGCCCTGAGCCGCAACTACGCCGACGCCGAGCTGTTCGGTTACGCGCCGGGCGCGCACAACGGTCCGGTGGGCAGCCGCGCCGGCTGGTTCGGCTCGGCCAACGGCGGCACGCTGTACCTGGACGAGATCGCCGACCTGCCGCTGTCGCTGCAACAGAAACTGCTGCGCGTGCTGCAGGAGCGCGAAGTGCTGCGCGTCGGCGCGCGCGAGCCGGTGCCAGTGGACGTGCGCCTGGTCGCCGCCACCAGTATCGACCTGGGGCAGGCGGTGAAAGCGGGGAAATTCCTCGAAGGGCTGCAGCAGTACCTGCACGACGGCAACCTCACACTGCCGCCGCTGCGCGAACGCATCGGCGATATCCAGCCGCTGGCCGAGTACTTCCTCGGCGTGCATGCGCAACGCCTGGAACTGCCGGTGCCGCAGATCGCCACGGATACGCAGCGGGCACTGGAAGGCTATTCGTGGCCGGGGAATATCCGCGAACTGGAGAACGTCATCCACTTCGCCCTGCTGGTCAGCCCGGACGAGGAGATACGCCCGGAGCACCTGAACTTTTCAGGCGGCGTAGCGGGGTCAGGCGGCGTAGCAGGGTCAGGCGGCGCGGCCGGAACTGGCGGGGAAACGCAGGTAAGCGAAGAGGCGCTGGGGCGTCTGCTGCGCCAGCCCGGCGTCGAAGCGCAGCTGCGTGCGCTATTGCAACGCCTGGAGCACGAGCGCGGCTGAGTCACCGCGCTGTAGTCGCCAGCGCGACCCGAAGGGCCGCGCACGGGCGACTGCATGCAACTGGGGTGTTACTTGGTAGCGGTGTTCGAGTGAGCGACCACCGGGGTGCACGACGGGTTGGTCAGCTTGGCCGGATCGGTCAGCAGGCCCGGCATCATGCGCGAGGTGCAGTTGAACACGCGGCCTTTGGTGGTGGTGGCGACGTAGGAGAGTTCCTGGCCACCCAGAGCGTCCGGCTGACCGGCTTTGACGTCGCTGACAACCAGCTCGTCGGAGGAAGCCAGACCGATCATCTGGGCGGTAGCGGCTTGCAGCGGAACGATGGCCTGGTTGGTGGTCATGGTCTGGCAACCGGCCAGCGAAGCGAAGAGTGCAGTGGCAATGGCGATGCGTTTGAAGTCCATCTCGAGATGCTCCCTGTTGGTGGTTTTTTGTCCTGCCGGGGGAGACTAACGGAATCAGCAAGTCAATCGCCATAGCCGTTTCACATGTTTTTCACGAAAAATTGCACACCCGTTCAAGTTTCCGGACTGGAACCCGCTCTATTCCGGTAACTGTGCTATGCGGAGAACTGTTTCACCGGCCTGACAGCCGGTAAACGTGGCAAAGCCACGAGTGGCGCTGAACCGTTTCACCTTTCGCGACGAACGGTCGCAGTGAAAGGCTTTGCCGAGTTGCAGGTCGGCAGGAGGGAATCCTGAGCAAAGAGTCAAAATAAGGTCGATTCCCCGCAAATATCGAAAAAAGCAGTCCCATCGACCAGATCAATACCCCTCATCAAGACCATTCACTTCTTTTCGTCACAATCTTCAGGGAAAATGGCTATCAGGCGGTCGGGACCCATTTTCCCCGGCGCCATTGGAGACTATCGTGACCAGCTTTGCCGCTCTTGCTAACTTCTTCGCCGCCACCGCTTTCCTGACCGCGCCCGCGAAGGCCGACCCGGAACGCCGTGAGATCCGTGAGGCGAAAAAGAACCGCCGCAAGTAAAGCAGTACCCGCTCCGCTCGGCCCTCGACCAGGGCCGGCGGCGGGACCACCGGTCCCGCTGATTGGCCTTTCAGGGCTCAATCGTGTTTTCATTGAATGCTTGTTCAAGGAAAATTTCGAGGGACCCCGCCCGTTTTGTCCGTTGCACAATCCTCCCCGTCCGTAACGCCCTCCCCCGCCATGCGCATGAACCCACCGGTCTTCTACGGTGCGGCCGCGCTGATCCTCATCTTCGCCCTCACCGTCATCGCCCAGCCGCAACGGGCCGGTGAATGGCTGCTCGCCGCGCAGTCCTGGGCCGCCGACAGCGTCGGCTGGTACTACCTGCTGGCGATGACGCTGTACCTGATCTTCGTGGTGGTCACCGCGCTTTCCGGCTACGGAAAGATCAAGCTCGGTGCCGACCACGACGAGCCGGAATTCAGCTACCTGTCCTGGGCCGGCATGCTGTTCGCCGCCGGCATCAGCATCACCCTGTTCTTCTTCTGCGTGTCCGAGCCGCTGACCCACTTCGCCCAGCCGCCCCAGGGCGAGGCCGGCACGCCCGAAGCGGCGCGCCAGGCCATGCAGCTGCTGTTCCTGCACTGGGGCCTGCACGGCTGGGGCGTGTTCGCCCTGGTAGCGATGGCGCTGGCCTACTTCGCCTACCGTCACAACCTGCCGCTGGCGCTGCGTTCCGCGCTCTACCCGCTGATCGGCAAGCGCATCAATGGCCCCATCGGCTACACCGTGGATTGCTTCGGCATCATCGCCACGGTTTTCGGCCTGGGCGCAGACATGGGCTTCGGCGTGCTGCAGCTCAACGCCGGCCTCGACTTCCTGTTCGGCATCGCCCACAGCCACCCGGTGCAGATGACCCTGATCGCGCTGATGATGGGCGCAGCCATCCTGGTCGCCGTGTCGGGCGTCGACAAGGGCATCCGCCTGCTGTCGGACATCAACATGCTGCTGGCCTGCGCGCTGCTGCTCTTCGTGCTGTTCGCCGGCCCTACGCAACACCTGCTCAACACCCTGGTGCAGAACATCGGCGACTACCTCGGCGCCCTGCCGACCAAGAGCTTCGACCTCTACGCCTACGGCAAGGATGGCAGCGACTGGCTGGGTGGCTGGACGGTGTTCTACTGGGCCTGGTGGATCGCCTGGGCGCCCTTCGTCGGCCTGTTCATCGCGCGCATCTCGCGTGGGCGGACGATTCGCGAGTTCGTCTTCGGCGTGCTGTTCATTCCGCTGGGCTTCACCCTGGCGTGGATGTCGATCTTCGGCAACAGCGCCCTGGACCAGGTGCTCAACCATGGCTTCAGCGAGCTGGGCCGCGTTGCCATCAGCGATCCGTCCATGGCGCTCTACCAGATGCTGCAGAATTATCCGGCCAGCCGCGTGGTGATCGCGGTGACGGTGCTGGTCAGCTTCGTCTTCTTCGTCACCTCGGCGGACTCCGGCACCGTGGTGCTCTCCACCCTCTCCGCCCACGGCGGCAGCGCCGACGACGACGGCCCGAAGTGGCTGCGGGTGTTCTGGGGCGTAGCCACCGCGCTGGTGACCGGCGGCCTGCTGTTCGCCGGCAGCATCGATGCGCTCAAGTCAGCGGTGGTGCTGACTTCGCTGCCCTTCTCGCTGATCCTGCTGCTGATGATGTGGGGCCTGCACAAGGCGTTCTACCTGGAGTCCCAGCGTCAGCGCGCACGCACCCACTCGCTGGCGCCGCCGCCCTCGGCCAAGCCCGGCGGCTGGAAGCGGCGCATTTCCCAGGCGGTGCACTTCCCTACCCGCGACGAGGTGTACCGTTATATGGTCGACGTGGTCAGCCCGGCGATCGCCGAAGTTTCCGAAGTGTTCCGCGAGAAGGGCCTGCAGGTCGATTCCGACCTGGACCTGAGCAACCTGGAAATCGGCCTGGAGATCGGCCACGGCGCGCAGCATCCGTTCCTCTACCAGGTCTCGATGCGCGGCTACTTCACCCCGTCCTTCGCCCGCGCCGGCATGGGCGGCCTGCACCTGAAGAACCGCCGCTATTTCCGCGCCGAAGTGCACCTTTCCGAAGGCAGCCAGGACTACGACCTGATGGGCTACAGCAAGGAGCAGATCATCAACGACATGCTCGACCAGTACGAGCGGCACCTGCAGTTCCTGCACCTGGTGCGCTGAACTCGGAGCCCCTTGTACGAGCAACTGTCTTTCCCTGGTAGTTCGGTGTTTGTGCTTTCCCCCTCACCCCAGCCCTCTCCCTCAGGGAGAGGGAGCAAATCGTGCCGGCTGACGCTGTGGTTTCATCCGGCACCGAACGGTCCCCTCTCCCTCTGAGCGGGGCGCGCAGCCAGGGTTAGGGTGAGGGCCGATCCGCGCACAGAGCTATCCGGTAGCGGGCGATGCCCGCGATCGCGCCCATGGGGCGCTCCTACAGGGGGGCTCGTTACAACTGATAAGGCAACCGCACTCCCGGCTCACGCTCGTCGAAATCCTTCACGTTGCGCGTCACCAGCAGCCGGCCTTCGACTTCCGCCGAGGCCTTGATGACCGCGTCCGGCAGCTTCACCCGCAGACGCTGGCGCACCTCCACCGCCCGCTGGGCGATGCGCTCGTCCAGCGCCAGCAGCGTGAAGCTGGAGAGAAAGGCGCGGGTGGCCGCTTCGGTCTGCGGCGTGGCGCCGATCAGTACTTCCATCCAGGTGATGATGCTGATGGCGCGGTCGCTGTAGAGCGCCAGCTCATCGCGGGCCTGCACATGGCCGTTGAGATAGTCGATAAGGATGTTGGTGTCGAACAGGACCTTCACCATTCCTCGCGCACCTTCTCCTGATACGCCAGGCCGTCCACCTGATTCTCCTGCCACAGGCCGAAAGCCGCGTCAGCGTCCGCCTGCGCGTGGTTGACCAGGTATTCGGCGATGGCCTCGCGAATGACCGAGGCACGGGATTGCTGCTGGCGTTCGCTGATGTCATTCAGACGTTCCAGGTATTCAACGGGGATATCCACCAGGGTGCGCATGAGAGCCTCCTAAATCTGATATCGGCATCATATATCATCCGACCAAACGAGATGCCGTCCGGCGACGAACAAGCGAAAGCTCCGACAACGAAAAAGGCGCCCGCAGGCGCCTTTTTCGCATCATGGCGAAGGATCAGCCGCGGGTGCCGGTCAACACCTTGCGGTAGAACAGCACGCAGATCGCCACGAACACCACCAGGCCCAGCCACTGCGCAGTGTCCTCGAAGCCGTCGCCGACCAGCGCCAGCGGCGTGGCCGAGCCGGTGGTGCCGATGATGGCGGCGAGCAGGATGCCCATCAGGCTCTCGCCGACGATCAGGCCCGAAGCCAGCAGTACACCCCGACGCTTGGGCTCGTCGGAGAACTTCTCCACATCCTTGCCGGCGGCTACCGCGCGCTTGGCCAGGGCAGTTTCCAGCAACCAGCCGATCACGGCGCCGACCACCAGGGTCATGCCGATGGTCGGCGGCAGGTAGATGCCCAGGCCGACGGCGAGCACCGGCAGGCTGGCCTTGCCGGTGCGGCGCAGCAGCACGTCCACCAGGATCAGCGCGATGCCCAGCGCCACGCCGATGAGGATCATGTTCCAGTTCAGCGCATTGTGGAAAATCCCGCTGGCAATCGCCGTCATCAGCGTCGCCTGCGGCGCGGCCAGCGCGGCGTTCGGGTCCATGCCCTCGCGCGGCAGGGCGCCGGTGAAGCCGTAGGCGTTGAACAGCAGCTCCAGCACCGGCGGGATCACCAGGGCGCCGACCAGACAGCCGACGATCAGCGCCACCTGCTGGCGCCACGGGGTCGCGCCGACCAGGTAACCGGTCTTCAGGTCCTGCAGGTTGTCGTTGGAAATCGCCGCGATGGCGATCACCACCGAGGTGGTGAACAGCGCCAGGGCGATGGCCAGCTTGCCGCCCTGCTGGTCGAGGAAGCCGGTTTCCAGCGAGCCAACGCCGAGGATCAGCAACGACACCAGGATCACCGCGATGATGCCGATACCGGAGATCGGGCTGCTCGACGAGCCCACCAGGCCGGCCATGTAGCCGCAGGCAGCGGCAATCAGGAAGCCGAAGAAGAAGGCGAAGATCACGCAGACCGCCACCAGGCCCCAGAAGCCGAAGCCGTGCAGGTCCGGCGCGGCCTCGCCGAGGAAGTAGGAGAACACCACGAACAGCGCCAGCAACAGCACACCGGCGATGGTAACGATCCACTTCGCCGACAGGTCCTGCTCGGTGCGCAGGTCGCTCACCTCACCACGCCCGCGCACGGCACTGAGCGACGACCAGACGCCCTGCACCATGGGCTTGAACAGCGTGGCCAGGGTCCACAGCGCGGCAATACCGATGGTGCCGGCGCCGAGGAAGCGCACCTGGCTGCTCCACAGTTTGGTGGCCAGCTCCGGCAGGCTCTGCCCGGCGGCCAGCACGCTGTTCACCGAGAGCAGCGGCACGGCCACCCCCCAGGCGATGACCACGCCGATCAGGATGGCGATACCAGCGGTAATGCCCATCAGGTAGCCGGCGCCCACCAGCGCCAGGGAGAAGCCGGTGGACAGGCGGAACGCCGCCTGCCCGGCGGTGAGCCAGAAGCTGAAGCCTTCGGCGAGCACCTTGAAACCGCTGCTGAGCAGGCTGAACGCGGCAGCGACCACGCCACCGGCGAGGATGTCACGCAGGCCCGGGCCACCGGCTTTCGCGGGCTTGCCAGCCTTTTCCTCTTCCTCGTCCTGGCTGCCGACGCGCAGGATCTCCGCCGCCGCCACGCCCTCGGGGTACGGCAGGTTGCTCTGCACCACCATCACCCGACGCAGCGGGATGGTGTAGAGCACGCCGAGGATGCCGCCGATGGAGCAGATGGCGGCGGTCTGCCAGAACGGGAAGCCGCTCCAGTAGCCGATCATCAGGAGGCCGGGAAGGATGAAGATGATCGAGGACAGGGTGCCGGCCGCCGAGGCCTGGGTCTGCACCATGTTGTTCTCGAGAATGTTGGAGCCGGAGAAGTAGCGCAGCACGGCCATGGAAATGACCGCCGCGGGGATCGACGAGGCGAAGGTCAGGCCGACCTTGAGGCCGAGGTACACATTGGAAGCGGTGAACACCACGGTAATCAGCGCGCCGAGGATCAGGCCTCGAACCGTCAGCTCGGCGAGGTTGGACTCGTCCGGAATCCTTTCTTGCATGTAGGCAGTCTCATACATAAACACGACCGCCAAAGCGTAGGACAGTGCGCCATCCACCGCGACCCAGAATGGCGACGAATGCGGTCTGCGGTGCGGCTTTGTTGCCGCAAGTCACGGGGATCGTAGGAAATTCCGAGCCGACACCGAGCCCGTAGGGCGCATAACGCCTACAGCGTTATCCGCCATTGCGGCGGATAACCCGTTCCGGGTTATTCGCCCTACCGGAACAAAGTCCGTCAGAACGGCTTGTCGCCGAGAATCGTCGCGCGGTGCATCACCCGGCGCTGCGGGCGGTAGTCGTCCACCGCGTAATGCTGAGTCACGCGGTTGTCCCAGAAGGCCACGTCGTTCTCCTTCCAGCGCCAGCGCACGGTGAACTCCGGGCGGGCGAAGTGGGCGAACAGCAGGTCGAGAATGGCGCGGCTTTCCGCCGGCTCCAGCTCGTTGATGCGGGTGGTGAAGCCATCGCTGACGAACAGCGCCTTGCGCCCGGTGACCGGATGCGTGCGGATCACCGGATGGCTGCGCGGCGGGTTCTTCTTGCGCGCTTCTTCCAGGCGAGCCAGGTCCGCGTCGGTGGCGCCGAAGCGCTCCTGGGGGAAGGACTTGCTGATGTCGTGAGTCGCGGTGAGGCCGTCGAGCAACTGCTGCAGCGGCTTGGACAGCGCTTCGAACGCCGCGATGCCGCTGGCCCACAGGGTGTCGCCACCGTAGGGCGGCAGCTGCTTGGCGGCCAGTACGGCGCCCAGCGCCGGGGTCTCCAGGAAGGTCACGTCGGTGTGCCAGATGGCGTTGTCGCGCACGTCGGTGACGGCGGTGTCGAGGACGATGACTTCGCGCTGTTCGGGCGAACTGGGGTAGATCGGGTGGATGTGCAGGTCGCCGAAGCGCGCGGCGAAGTTCGCCTGCTGGGTCGGCGTCAGCGGCTGGTCGCGGAAGAACAGCACGTGATGATCGAGCAGGGCCTGCTCGATCTGGCGCTGCGCCGCGTCCCCCAGCGGGTCGGCCAGGCGTACGCCGGAAACGATGGCGCCCAGGGCCGGGCTGATGGGTTCGATACTCAGGGTGGTCATGTTCGTGTTCTCTCGTGAGGTTCACGGGAAGAGCCACGCTCTCCCCTGCCCCTCGCCGGCATGGCGAGGGCGTCGAATCGGTTTGTTATTCCCAGGAAGCGAAGCGCTTCTGCAGCCAGCGCAGGCCCAGTTCGAAGCTCAGCGCGATGGCAGCGATCAGCAGGATTCCCAGCACCACCACATCGGTGGCGAGGAACTGCGCGGCGGACTGCACCATGAAGCCCAGGCCGCGATTGGCAGCGATCAGCTCGGCGGCGACCAGGGTCGACCAGCCCACGCCCAGGGCGATGCGCAGGCCGGTGAGGACGTCCGGCAGCGCGCTCGGCAGGATTACGTGGCGCACCACCTGCAGGCGGCTGGCGCCCAGGCAGCGCACGGCCTGGATGCGCGACTTGTCCACGCGGCGCACGCCAGCGGCGGTGGCGATCAGCAACGGTGCGAACAGCGCGAGGTAGATCAGCAGCACCTTGGACAGCTCGCCGATGCCGAACCAGATGACGATCAGCGGCAGGTAGGCCAGCGGCGGCACCGGGCGGTAGAACTCCACCAGCGGATCGAACGCCGCACCCACCAGCGGGTTGAGGCCCATCAGGATGCCCAGCGGAATGGCCGTCAGCACCGCCGCGCCCAGCGCCAGCAGTACGCGCAGCAGGCTGGTGCCGATGTGCTGCCACAGCGACGCATCGACGTAGCCCTCGGCGAGCAGGCGCTGGAAGGCTTCCACCAGTTGCTCCGGCGCAGGCAGGAACAGCGTGTCGACCCAGCCCAGGTGCGTGGCCAGCCACCAGAGCACGAAGATCGAACCGACGCTGCCGGCGGCGGCCCAGCGGCGGTAGTCGCGCGGCACGCTGCGGGCATTAGGCACGGCGGCGGGGAGTTTGCCGGCGAGGGTATCAGTGGGCATGTTCGGCCTCCGGTTCCTCAAGCGTCTCTTCCAAAAAAAGATCCAGAAGGAGTTGGCGCAGGCGCGCGAATTCCGGGTCGGACTTGATCGAGCGCACCGGCTCGCCAGCGGCGTAGCGGCGGGCGAAGTCCAGCGGCAGGCGCTTGACGATGCGCGCCGGCGGGCCGTCCATCACCACCAGGTCGGTGGCGAGGAACAGCGCTTCGTCGACGCTGTGGGTAATCAGGAACAGGCCCTTGCCGGTCTTGCGCCACAGGTCGAGGGTCAGCACCTGCATGCGCTCGCGGGTCAGTGCGTCGAGGGCGCCGAAGGGTTCGTCGAGCAGCAGGAAATCCGGCTCCACCGCCAGCGCGCGGGCCAAACCCAGGCGTTGCCGCTGGCCACCGGAAAGCTGCGAGATGCGGTAGTCCGCGTGCTCGCCCAGGCCCACCAGCTTGAGGACTTCATGGGCGCGGGCGTTGCGCTCGGCAGCGCCAACGCCACGGATACGCAGCCCCAGCGCGACATTATCCAGCGCGCTCAGCCAGGGCATCAGCGCGTCGTCCTGGAACACCACGCCGCGCTCGCCGCCGGGGCCGCTGAGGGTGCGGCCGTCGATCTGCACGCGGCCGCTGTCCGGCGCCTGGAAGCCCGCCAGCACGTTGAGCAGGCTGGACTTGCCGCAGCCGGACGGGCCGAGCACCACCAGGGATTCGCCCTTGGCCAGGCTGAGAGTGAGGTCCTGCAGCACGACGCGCTCGCGCCCGCGCTGCTGGAAAGTGAGGCTGACTGCCTCGGCCGTCAGACGGCTCATGTTCTGCCCTCCGTAGGGTGAGAAAGGGATGTTTCGGTGCGGTGTCTGCCCTCTCCCTAACCCTCTCCCTGAAGGGAGAGGGGACCGTTCGGTGCGGGTTGAAACCTCGGCGTCAGCCTGCACGGACAGCTCCCTCTCCCTTCAGGGAGAGGGCGGGGGGAGAGGGTTCCCCCGCGAATGGAGTTGCAAGCTGATCAGCGCTGCCCCACCTGCACGCTCTCCGCCTGGCGCACGTAATCGGCGCTGACGTAGGGCGAGTAGTCCTTGAGCACCGAGGGCACGCGCTTCTGCTCTTTCAGGAAGGCGGCGGTGCCGGCGATGTCCTTGGCTGTACCGCCCCCCAGCAGGGCGGACGACAGCTGCGCCTGGGATTCGGGGAAGGCAGAACCGGCCAGCAGCTCGGGCACGTCCTTCGGATCGGCGCCGGTCAGCCGGGCGATCTTCTTCACCTGCTCGGAATCGGCGGTCCACTGCGCCTTGTGCGCGTTGTAGTCAGCGAAGGAGTCCAGGCTCACACGGGCGAACTTGGCGATGACTTCCGGGTGCTTCTCGGCGAAGTCCTTGCGGGCCACCCAGACCTCGAAGGTCGGTGCACCCCACTGGCCGACTTCGGCGGCGTCGGTCAACACCTTGCCGGACTTCTTGATCTCGCCCAGGGCGGGTGACCAGACGAAGGCGCCATCGATGTCGCCACGGCGCCAGGCGGCAGCGATCTCGGTGGGGTTGAGGTTGACGATCTTCACCTTGGTCGGGTCGATCTGCCAGTGCTTGAGCGCGCCCAGCAGGCTGTAGTGCGAAGTGGAGACGAAGGGCGTGGCGATGGTCTTGCCGATCAGGTCTTCGGGCTTCTCGATCTTGCTGCCGTTGCGCACCACCAAGGCCTCGGCGGCGTTGATCTGCGCGGAGACGATGAAGGCCACGATCGGCAGGCCGCGCGAAGTGGCGGCGGCCAGCGGGCTGGAACCGAGATTGCCCAGTTGCACATCGCCCGAGGCGATGGCGGCGACCACTTCCGGGCCGCTGTTGAAACGGCGCCAGTCGAGCTTCTCGCCGATGACCTTTTCATAGGTGCCATCGGCTTGCGGAACCTTGGTCGGGTCGATGCCGGTCTGGTAGCCCAGGACGATGTCGGCGAACGCGGCGCTCTGGAAGGACAAGGCAGCCGCAACAGCGACGCCGGCCACGGCACGGCGTACGAAACGAGGTTTGTTCATGGTGTTTCCTCTGAAGGTAACGGCGGTGCCGGCCTCACAGAGGGGACGGACCACGGGACGGGATTCGATGGATGAAACAGGTGTCCGGCGGTCCGGTGGAGCTAGATTACCGATATAAAAAACTTCGAATAAATACTTTTTAGTTCTTAACTTATGAGCACCAGCGCTTGTCTCGATTCGGCTACAGGCCCCGTGCTACGGCGCCTCAGGTAGCGCCGGCGAGCACACGGGCGCGAGTGCCCTCCTGGCGCAAGCCGACCTGCACCGCGTGCTGCGCCACTGCTGCGGTTTCCGCGACCAGGGTCGCGAGCGCCGCGCTGCGGCTGAAGCTCAGGCCGTTGCCCGCCGCCTGGGCGGACTCGAAGGCCACTGCCGACTGCTCGGACAGCCGCAGCCCCAGCGCCAGCAGCCGCTGCAATCCCCCCGCCGCCGCCCGCGCCGGCAGGTTCTCGAAGGCCTGCACGGCAAGGCCCAGGGCAATGTTCGCCTGCAACAATGCGGAGAGGCTGCCGCGCAGTTGCGCACGGGGCGTCCACGGCAGGCCGGGCGGCAGCAGGATGTCCTCGGGATGCAGGCGCACCTCGTGGCAATGCAGCAGTCCGCCGCCGCTGGGTTCGAAACGATCCAGCCCGCTGCGATCCGCTGGCAGAGCGGCGATCAGCAAACCCTCGCTGGGCGCATGGCGCGCCGAGATCAGCAGCCAGTCCACCGCCTCGGCGCCGAAGCAGTCATGGCGCCCGCCCTGCAACAGGAAACCACCGCGCCGATGCTCGCGCGCCAGCAAGCGGCTTTCCTGGTGATCCACCGCCTCGCCCCACAGCCATTCGCGCTCCACGCTGAGCGGCAGCAGGCGCTCGCGCTGCTCGGCGCTGCCCAGCAGCAACACGCTGGCCAGTTGCAGGTGATGCAGGGCGAACAGCCGCGCCAGGGTGCCGTCGCGCTCGGAAAGATCACGCAGGGTCTGCAGCACCTCGTCCCAGCCGGCACCACGGCCGCCGTACTCGCGCGGCACGGACAGGGCCAGCAGGCTGGACGCGCGCAGGGCATCGCTCCAGCGCTGGGTGGGAGGCAATTCGGAAAGCGTGGAAAACGGCACCACCAGGCTCATGCACACCTCGGATCGAAGGGTGGATCAGTGGCCTGGGCGTATGGCGCGCGGGTGTACTGAAAGAGAAGAAAAGAACGGCCCCCGAATGGAGGCCGTTGCATACCCTAGCGAATCGCGCGAGACGCGCGAAATAACCTTTCGGGCTTAGCTCATGCCGCGAGTCAGACGGCTTCCTTGCGCCGCCACTGCGGCAGGCCGATCAGCACCACCGCGCTGATGATCACCGCCATTGCCAGGGATTCCGCCAGGCCGATGTGCTCGCCGGCGAATACCACGCCGAGCATCACTGCCACCGCCGGATTGACGTAGGCGTAGCTGGTGGCAGCCGCCGGGCGCACGTTGGCCAGCAGGTACATGTAGGCGCTGAAGGCAATGATCGAGCCGAACACCACCAGGTAAGCCAGCGCGCCCCAGCCGGCAGCGGTGGGCATCTGCTCCATGCGCTCGCCAGTGAGGAAGCTGCCCAGCAGCAGCACGCCGCCGCCCACCAGCATTTCCACCGCGCTGGCCATGGCGCCGCCGGGCAGGTCCAGGCGCCGGCTCCACACCGAACCGAAGGCCCAGGTCGCCGCCGCGAAGAGGATCAGCGCCGCGCCCGCCGGGCTGCCCTGCAGGTTCGAGCCGAGGTTGAGCAGCACGATACCGAACAGGCCCAGAGCGATGCCGGCCCATTCCAGCGCGTTGGTGCGGTTGCCGAAGAAACGCCCGAACACCAGGGTGAACAGCGGCACGGTCGCCACCGCCAGCGCCGCCACGCCCGAGGCCACGCCCCAGTGCTCGGCCACCGTCACCCCACCATTGCCGCAGCTGAGCAGGAGGATGCCAATGGCGCCCGCCGACAGGCACTGCCTGAGCGTCGGCAAGGGTGCGCCGCGGGTGAGCATCCAGACGAACAGGATCGCCCCGGCGATGATGAAGCGGCAGCCGGCCATCAGCATCGGCGGCCAGGATTCCACGCCGATGCGGATCACCAGGTAGGTCGAGCCCCAGATGAAGTAGAGGGCGAAGAAGGCAGCAATCAGGGTCAGTGAGACGCGGGCTCTAGGCATGGGCATCGTGGTCATGGGTGGGGCTCGACAAGGCAGGCGGAGCGCTTCATTTTATGCAGGTCAACCGCCCCGGATAAGGCACAGACAACGCCATTACGGGCATAACACTTTTCATTCGATGGATTTTCGCGAGCCTTGCCGTCGAATCAAAACCGGAGTCTTCGCATGGACAAGTACGACCGCGCCCTGCTCGCCGCCCTGCTGGAAGACGGCCGCCTGTCCTTCGCCGAACTGGCCCGGCGGATCAACCTCTCCCCGCCCGCCATGGCCGATCGCGTGGCGCGCCTGGAGGCCGAAGGAGTGATTACCGGGTACCACGCCAGCGTAGACCTGTCGAAGATGGGCCGCTCGATCCAGTGCCTGATCGAGATGCGCCTGAACGACCACCGCAGCAAGAGCATGCTCGACCCGCTGCTGGAGATCCCGCAGATCATCGACTGCTACCGCATCACCGGCGAGGCCTGCGTGATGCTCAAGGTGGCGGTCAGTTGCACCCAGGAGCTGGAAGAGCTGATCGACCGCCTCGCCCAGTTCGGCACCAGCAAGACCTCGCTGGTGCTTTCCACCCCGTTCTCACGGCGAATCCATCCGGGAATGTTGCAGGGCGGCTGAGGTGCGCATCTAGAAGAAAATTGCGCCCGCCCCCAAACGACGACGTCCCCTTGCCGGGGCGGACTTTGTCCGCGATCGCGGGCATGGCCCGCTCCTACAGGTAACGCCCGCAATCACGGATAAAAAAAGGCGGCGCCGCTCGCGCGGTGCCGCCTGAAGTCACGGAGTTGCTACATCGCGGGACCGAAAAACATCGGTCCCGCTGTATTGGATTACCGTTCGATGATCGCGGTCACACCTTGACCGCCTGCCGCACAGATGGAGATCAGCCCGCGCCCCTTGCCAGCGCCATCCAGCAGCTTGGCGAGGTTGGCGACGATCCGCCCACCGGTGGCCGCGAACGGGTGGCCGGCGGCCAGCGAGCTGCCCTTCACGTTGAGCTTGCTTCGATCGATCGAGCCCAATGGTGCGTCGAGGCCGAGGCGGGTCTTGCAGTAGTCCGTGTCCTCCCAGGCCTTGAGCGTGCACAGCACCTGCGCGGCAAAGGCTTCGTGGATTTCGTAGAAGTCGAAGTCCTGCAGGGTCAGGCCGTTGCGCGCCAGCAGGCGCGGCACCGCGTAGACCGGCGCCATCAGCAGGCCCTCGTGGCCGCCGACGAAATCCACCGCCGCCGCTTCGCCATCCTTGAAGTACGCCAGGATCGGCAGGCCGCGCTCCTTCGCCCACTCCTCGCTGGCCAGCAGCACTACCGAGGCGCCATCGGTCAGCGGCGTGGAGTTGGCCGCCGTCAGGGTACCGCGCGAGCCGCGCTCGAACACCGGCTTCAAGGTGCCGATCTTCTCCAGGTTGATGTCCGGGCGCAGATTCTGGTCGCGCACCAGGCCACGGAAGGGCGTCATCAGGTCGTTCTGCCAGCCTTCGTCGTAGGCAGCAGCCAGCTTGTGATGACTCTCGAAGGCCAGCTTGTCCTGCTCGTCGCGCGGGATGGCCCAGGTCTGCGCCATCAGTTCGCAGTGCTCGCCCATCGACAGCCCGGTACGCGGCTCACCGTTTTTCGGGATGTGCGGCATCAGGTGGCGCGGGCGAATCTTCAGTAGGCTCCTGATCTTCTCGCCGTTGGACTTGCCGCGGTTGGCTTCCAGCAGGATCTTGCGCAGCCCTTCGTTGACGCCGATGGGCGCATCGGAGGTGGTGTCCACGCCGCCGGCAATGCCGCAGTCGATCTGCCCGAGGGCGATCTTGTTGGCCACCAGGATCGCCGCTTCCAGGCCGGTGCCGCAGGCCTGCTGGATGTCATAGGCCGGGGTTTCCGGCGCCAGACGCGTGCCCAGCACGCACTCGCGCGTCAGGTTGAAGTCGCGCGAATGCTTGAGCACCGCGCCGGCGACGACCTCGCCCAGGCGCTCGCCGTGCAGCTTGTAGCGCTCGATCAGCCCGTCCAGCGCGGAGGTCAGCATCTCCTGGTTGCTCGCCGTGGCATACACGGTGTTGGAGCGGGCGAAGGGAATACGGTTGCCGCCGACGATGGCGACCCGGCGCAGTTGGGTCATGCAGGGCTCCTGAGAATGAGCGTTGAAGTGCGGTCAAGGCTAACCTTAGCCGCTTGTGTCGCATTGGCCGCCCCGCCGTTGCGCAGGTCAGCGCGGTCAATTGCGCCGAACCCGCCGCTGCGTAGAGTGGTCAGCACTTTAGAGACCCTGTGCAGGAGCCCGTTCCATGACCGATCGCTACATCGCCTTCGCCAACTCCAACGTCGGCCGCCGCCTGGTCGGAGCCCTCGGCCTGCCTGCGCCGGTCCGCCTGGAGCGCTGGAGCGCCGGGCGCACGCGGCCGGTGGACGGGGCGCTGCTGCTCGGCGGCGAGGGCAACCTGAACGAGGCGGTGCTGCCCTTCGCCGAGCGCCTGACCGATGCGGTGTTCTCCTTCAGCGACGGCCAGTACGGCCTGCCACGCTGGACTGCCGAGCATGGGCCGAAGCTCAAGGCCATCGTCTTCGACGCCAGCGGCCTGACCCGTTTCGAGCAGACTCTCGAGCTGCGCACCTTCTTCCAGGGCGCCCTCAAGGGCCTGGACAAATGCCCGCATGTGGTGATCCTCGGCCGCGCGCCGGAATCGGTCAAAGACCCCATCGCCGCCAGCGTGCAGCGCAGCCTGGAAGGCTTCAGCCGCTCGCTGGGCAAGGAAATCCGCCGCGGCGGCAACGTCCAACTGGTGTACGTCGGCAAGGGCGCCGAGGACCAGCTCGAAGGCGCGCTGCGCTTCTTCCTCTCGCCCAAAAGCGCCTACGTGTCGGGGCAGGTCGTGCGCCTGTCCGCCTACGACAAGCAGGTACAGGACTGGAGCCGCCCGCTGGTGGGCAAGCGCGCGCTGGTAACCGGCGCCGCCCGTGGCATCGGCGCAGCCATCGCCGAGACCCTCGCCCGTGATGGCGCCGACGTGGTGCTGCTGGACGTACCGCCGGCCAAGGATGCCCTCGACGCGCTGGCCGCGCGCCTGGGCGGGCGAGGCGTGGCACTGGACATCTGCGCCGCCGACGCCGGTGCTCAGCTGGTGGCAGCACTGCCCGATGGCGTGGACATCGTGGTGCACAACGCCGGCATAACCCGTGACAAGACCGTCGCCAAGATGAGCGAAGCCTTCTGGAATTCGGTGATCGACGTGAACCTCAAGGCCCCGCAGGTGCTGACCCAGGCGCTGCTGGACGCCGGCAAGCTGCACGACGACGGCCGCGTGGTGCTGCTCGCCTCCATCAGCGGCATCGCCGGCAACATGGGCCAGACCAACTATGCGGTGAGCAAGGCCGGCCTAATCGGCCTGGCGCAGGCCTGGGCGCCGGCGCTGGGCAAGAAGGGCATCAGCATCAACGCGGTGGCGCCGGGGTTCATCGAAACCCAGATGACCGCCGCCATCCCGCTGACCATCCGCGAGGCCGGCCGACGCATGAACTCCATGGGCCAGGGCGGCCTGCCGCAGGACGTTGCCGAAGCCGTGGCGTGGTTTGCCCAGCCGGGTTCAGGCGCGGTAAGCGGGCAAGTGCTGCGGGTTTGTGGGCAGAGCCTGTTGGGCGCCTGATCCGGCATGGCCAGCTTGTACAACAGCTCCGTACCTCGATCTTCGGTGTAGGGCGCATAGCGCCTACGGCGTTATCCGCCGTCTTGGCGGATAACCCGTTCCGGGTTATTCGCCCTACGGGTGCCAGCGCTCAATCACCCCCGCGCCGCCACCAGTTCGCGAAACTCCTCCGCACTCACCCGGTGATCGCCATCGCGGTCCGCGCGCACGATCAGCGCCGGCTCCTGGGTCATGAACTCCGCCTGGCTGACCTTGCCGTCGCCATCCCGGTCCGGCCAGGCAATGGCGTTGGGGGAGACGTTCACGCTGGGGTTGGGCGGGGTCACTTCCTCGCGGGTGAGCAGTCCGTCCTGGTTGCGATCCAGCCGGTGGAACATGCGCACGCGCATGGCGGACAGGTCATCGGCCTCGATGAAGCCGCTACCGTCGCGGTCCAGGCGGGCGAACGCCGTCTGCTCCATTTCCCCCGCCATGGCGTGCTCAGCGCTCAGCAGCAGGACGGTGGACAGCAGCAGGGTCTGGCGGATTCGGCTTTGCATCGGGCGTACCTTGGCGGGAGTTGACCGGCAAAGCCTAGCCAGAGGCGGACTCGAAACGGTTCGATCACTCCGCCGGCGGTTGCGGGCGACCACGGCGGCGGAACTCCACCGGGGTCTCGCCGACCCAGCGCTTGAAGGCGCGGTAGAAGGTGCTCGGCTCGGAGAAGCCGGTGCGTTCGACGATCACCTCGATGCGCTCGTCGGTCTTGAGCAGCAGCTCCTTGGCCAGGCGGCAGCGGTAGTCGGTGACCAGGTCGTTGAAGCGCACCCCGGCCATGGCCAGGCGCTCGCGCAGACGGCGGGCGGGCATGTCGAGACGGGCGGCGACCTGCTCCAGCGTCGCGCCGCCATCCACCAGCAGCACGCCGATCAGTTCGCGCACCTTGCGCACCAGGTCCAGCCGCTCCACTTCCGCCAGTTGCCGGCGCGCCAGGGACTCGTGCATGCGCAGCAGTTCCGGCGCGGCATGGCGTGAGGGCTTCTCCAGCACTTCGGCGTCGAACACCAGCGCATAGCGATCAGCGCCCAGCACCGCCGGGCAGCCGTAGACCTCGCGGTAACGCTCGGCGGGCGCGCCTTCCTCGTGCATCAGTTGCACTTGCTGGGGCTTGAAGTCGCCCTCGGTGAGCGCGTGGAACAGGCGAACCACCGCACCGGCGAGCATTTCGGGGAAGTGGCGGTTGGTCCCGGCGGTGTGGCCGAGCAGCAGCACGGCCTTCTCGCCCTCTACTTCCAGGCGGGCGTTGAGGGTGTCGGAGAGCAGGCGCACGTAACGCAGGGCATGACGCAGGCCTTCGCCGAAGGTGGCGCTGGACAGGAACAGGTACTCCAGCAGCAGGCCATGGAACGCGGGCAGGTGGCCGGCCAGATAGAGGCCGACGTGCTCTTCGCCGCACTCTTCGGCGGCCGCCTTCCAGAACAGGTTCTGTGCGCTGTGGGGGAATCGTCCGGCAGGCAGGCTGCCGGCCGGCAGGCCGACGCGAGCCAGCACACGGTCGGGGTCGGTACCGCTGGCGCGCAGGGCGTCGATCACCGGGCGCATCAGCGCCACATCGTCGGTCAGATCACGCATGGTGTTTTTTCTAGTTATCCATGAGGCGGGCCCATCTTAGGCAGCTTTCCTATCGCCCCTCAAGAGAATCAGGAACAAGCGTGCGGGAAATATCCGGGCAATCGGACGGTCACATTGACTTGCCTGCCGCGCGCCGCGTTGCCACGGCCAATGCCCGCCGGTGACCGGCGGCTAAGCTGAGTGAATATTCGTCAGGAGATACCCGATGCCCCGCGATTGGCTTGACCTGTCCGCCCCACCCGCCCTCACCGGCCTGTTCGCCCGCGCCGCCGTGCGCCGCGGCGTGCGTGGCCGCAGCCTGCCGACCCGCGGCTTGCGCTGCCCGGTCACGGTCGACCCGAAGCACCTGGAGCGTTATCGCAAGGTCTGTGGCTTCGCCGACAACCACCTGCTGCCGCCCACCTACCCGCACATCCTCGCCTTCGGCCTGCAGATGGGCCTGCTGACGGACGCACGCTTCCCCTTCCCGCTGCTGGGCCTGGTGCACCTGGAAAACCGTATCAGCGTGTTGCGTCCGCTCGGCGGCCTGGGGCCGTTCAACGTCAGCGTGCGGGTGGATGACCTGCAGCCCCACGAGAAAGGCGTGACCTTCAGCATCATCACCCAACTGCACGACCAGCTCGGGCTGCTCTGGGAGGGTGACAGCCGCATTCTGTTCCGCGGCATGCGCCTGGACGGCACGCCGCCGGCCCGCGAAGAGGTGGCCGAGCTTCCGCTGGAGCAGATCGACGCCTGGAACTGCCCGGCGGACATCGGCCGGCGCTACGCCCGCGTGGCCGGCGACTACAACCCGATCCACCTGTCCGCCGCCAGCGCCAAGCTGTTCGGCTTCCCCCGCGCCATCGCCCATGGTCTGTGGAACAAGGCGCGCAGCCTGGCCGCCCTGGGCGAGCGCCTGCCGATGGCCGGCTATCGGGTCGACGTACGCTTCCAGAAGCCGGTGCTGCTGCCGTCCCAGGTCAACCTGCTGGCCAGCGAGCCGGCGCCTTCCGGGCAGTTCAGCCTGCGCGGCAAGGACGGCCTGCCGCACATGGCCGGCAGCTGGAGCCCGCTGGACGTTTGACGCGCCAGGCTTGAAGCTATGGGGCTCACGTTGGAGCCCCATCTGCATGAACCTCGAAGCCATCACCGCGCGCCTGCACGCCATCCGCGACCACAACGACTGGAGTCGCTTCCACAGCCCGAAGAACCTGGCCATGGCGGCCAGCGTGGAAATGGCCGAGCTGGTGGAAATCTTCCAGTGGCTGCGCGAGGACGAATCGCGCCAGCTGCCGCCGGAGAAACTCGCCCACGCCGGGCAGGAAGTCGGTGACATCGTCCTTTACCTCCTGCTGATGTGCGCGGAACTGGGCATCGACATGGACCAGGCCGTGCTCGCCAAGCTGGCCGACAGCGAGCGGCGCTTCATCGAGGGGGGCGCCAAGTGAGCGATTCCCCGAAGACCGGCGACCGCCATTTCGACGAACTGGCCACGCGCTTCGCCGAGAAGATCTACGGCGGCGCCAAGGGTGCCATTCGCCTTGCCGTGCTGCAGGCCGACCTCGCCGAGGCGCTGCCCGACCGCCCGCTGCGCGTGCTGGATATCGGCGCAGGGCTGGGCCACATGTCGCTGTGGCTGGCCGGACGCGGCCACGACGTCACCCTCGCCGAGCCCGCCGCGCCGATGCTCGAAGGCGCACGCCAGCGCTTCGACGAAGCCGGCCTGCAGGCCACCTTCATCGCCGCGCCCTGGCAGGACCTGCTCGGCCAGCTCAATGAACCCTATGACCTGGTGATCTGCCACGCCGTGCTGGAATGGCTGGCCGAACCGCTGGCGATCCTGCCGGTGCTGCACCAGCTGACCCGTGCCGATGGCTGGCTGTCCCTGGCCTTCTACAACCGCGACGCGCTGATCTACCGCAACCTGCTCAAGGGCCACTTCCGCAAGCTGCGCAAGAACCGTTTTTCCGGCGAGGGCCAGAGCCTGACCCCGCAGGAACCGCTCGACCCGCGCGTACTCGAAGCCGCCATGGCCGGGCACTGGGCCATCGAGGCGCGTAGCGGCGTGCGGGTGTTCCACGACTACATGCCGGTGGAGTTCCAGCACAAGGCCGAGCCATTGGACCTGGTGGAGATGGAACTGCAATACCGTCGACACCCTGCCTTCGCCGGCCTCGGCCGCTACCTGCACTGGCTGTGCCGGCCGCAGGATTAGGTGCATAGTTGCCACTGCGCACGCCTTACCAAACCGGTGTGCCGGAGTCCGTCATGCCGCGTTACCTGTTGATCCTGCCGCTGCTCAGCGCCCTGGCTGCCTGCCAGGGCCAGAACCCCTACAGCAACACCTCGCTGCCGATCCCGCCCGCCCCCGCGCAGGCCGCCAACCCCGGCCTCGACCCCGGCAGCTACCCGGCCCCGCCGCTGGACTACGGGCGCTACCGCTCGTGGAGCTGGATGGACGGCAGCGGATTCGGCGGCCCGCTGCAGGACGCCGTCAGCGAAGCCCTCGACCAGCGCGGCCTGCGCCCGGCACGCTCGAATACCCCGGCGGACCTGAGCGTCAGCGCGCACCTGTCCAGCGAGCAACGCACCCGGCAGACCACCGACTATTACGGCGGCGGCTACTACGGCGGCTGGAACGACCCCTGGTACGGCGGCGCTTCCTACCCCGTCACCCGCACCTACGTGGTCACCGTCAGCGTGGTGCGCATCGCCCTGTACGACGCCCATAACCACCAGGAAATCTGGAGTGGCAGCGCCGAATACGAAAACGCCAGCAGCCAGACCGACCAGGCCCGCGCCCTGCGCGAAGCCGCGCGCAAGGCCATGGACGGTTACCCGCCGGGCTGAAGCCCGGCGCGCCGGTAGGCAGGCACGCTCGCCGGCGAGTCCACCATCACCGCATCCGCTCCCAATTCGCGCGCCGCGCCATAGGCGGCTGCGGAATTGATGCCGAACATCACCACCTTCGTCCCCTTGGCGCGGCGCACGCAGGCCATCGCCTGCGGCGTCCACAGCTTCGCGGGCTTCACCGGGTAGGACGACGAGCCGAGGGTGAACTGCTCCGTCACCGTCAGATCGCGCTCCAGCTCGATGCCCATCCAGGCGCCATCGGCCGGTGGCGAACAACGGCCGGCCAGCGCCAGATCGACCAGCCGGTTACGCGTGGCGTCGCGGCTCTCGAAGCGCCGCGCGCGGTCGCCGTAGTGCTGTGCCAGGTAATCGCTGGCATCACGCTCGGTGGAGTAGAAACGCACCCGCGACCACGCCTGTTGCTGATCCAGCGTGCGGGCCACCGCGTCGATGACCTCGCCCACCGGTTGCGCCTTGATATCGAGGAACACCGGCACTGTCGGTGCAATGGCCTGCAGTGCCTCGGCCAGTGTCGGGATCGCCTGCGGCTGCGCGCGGTACGGGTAATTGCCCGCCGCATCCTTGAACTGATAACCCGCATTCACCCGGCGCAGCTGTTCCAGCGACTTCGAACCCACGGCGCCCTGGGCATCGGTCAATGCCGCGAGGTCCGCCGGCCGGTACAGCATCGCAACACCATCGGCGGACACCTGCACCGACAGCCAGAGCACATCGCTGTGGTTGGCCAGCGCCTTGCCTATCGCCAGCGCCGTGTTCTCAGGCGCATCCGCCGTGCCGGCTCGATGCGCCACCACCTCGGGTTGTGGCAGCGCCGGCCGCACGCTGTCGAAGCTGCATCCCGCAAGCAGCAGCATCCCCAGTGTCGTCACGGGCAGCCCATGCTTCATGTCCTTCTCCATTCCTTGAACGAGCGACGACTCTAGCAACCGGAAGCGCCGCGCTAGACGCGGAACATTCCCCGCTTGCCAATCCTTCTGCCTTGCGCTTGGATGGAATTCTCTGACAGGAGTATTGCGATCATGATCCGCCGTTTGCTGTCCCGTTCACTGCTGCTGAGCCTGATGCTCGGCCTCGCCGCCTGCGAAACCACCAGCGTCAGCCGCGACTACGACACCACCCGCGACTTTTCCCGCTACCTGACCTGGAGCTGGGCGCAGCCGGCCTTCGAGTACCGCCCGGATGATCCGCGCATCAAAAGCGACCTCACCGAGCAGCGCATCAGCGATGCGATTGCCGGCGAGTTCGACCAGCGCGGCCTGCGCCAGGCACAGGGCGGCAACCCCGGCGACGTGAAACTGCGCGCCTACCTGATCGTCGACCAGCGCCAGGACCAGGTCACCACCTACAGCGGCGGCTACTGGGGCGGTTACTGGGGAGGCTACTGGGGCCCGCCACCCATGGCCGAGAGCCGCACCGTGACCTACAAGGTCGCCACCATCCAGGTCGATATGTTCGACGGCAAGGACGGCAAGCTGGTCTGGCGCGGCAGCGGCGAGCAGATCATGCGCAGCAGCCCGCCGACGCCCGCCGAGCGCGAAGCGGCGATCCGCGAGACGGTGCAGAAGATCATCGCCCAGTACCCGCCGCACTGATCGGCCCGACCATGACACGGGAGACCGCGTGAACCAGCCCGCCCTGCAACACCGCCCCGCCCTCGCCGACGACCTCGGCGAGGTGGTCGGCTTTCCCCAGGACGCCGACGAACTCTTCTACTGCTACCCCAAGGCGAGCTGGCCGCTGACCATCGGCCAGCTCGCCGCCGCCATCGCCGAGCGGCGCGGCAGCACCGTGGCGCTGCAGGGTGGCCGGGTCGCCGGCTTCGCCAACTTCTACCAGTGGCAACCCCACGAATTCTGCGCGCTGGGCAACATGATGGTCGCGCCCTGGGCGCGGCGGCACGGCGTCGCGCAGTACCTGATCGAGGTCATGGAGAATCTCGCCCGCGACCAGTACAAGGCGCAGGTCATGAAGGTGTCCTGCTTCAACGCCAACGCCGCCGGCCTGCTGCTTTATGCACGCCTGGGCTACAAGCCGCAGGGCATCGTCGAGCGCGCCGACCCGCAGGGCCGGCGCATCGCCCTGGTCCAACTGGAGAAAGCCCTTGTCCACGCCTGAGCCCCAGCGTGTGCTGATCATCGTCAGCAGCGGCCCGAGCACCCCGGCGCGCTGCGCCGCGCCCTTCTACACCGCCACCCTGCTGGCGTGCATGGATGCCAAGGTCACCCTCTTCCTCAGCGGCGAAGGCACACGCCTGGCCTTCCAGGACATCGCCGACACGCTCTATGCCGCCGAAGACGGAGAGCCCATCAGCCACTTCATCCAGCAGGCCAAGGAAGCCGGCGCCCGCCTGCTGATGTGCCGCGCACCGGGCGTGGCCATCGACGAAAGCCGGCTGATCGAGGAAGTCGACGAGATCGCCAGCGGCGGCGAGCTGGCGCGCATGATCCTCGAATACGACCGGGTGCTGACGCTGTGAAGCTGCACGGCCTGGAGTTCCCGGACGACCTGCTCTACGCGCCCGACTACAACCTCTGGCTGCGCGAGGAGGAAGGCGGCGCCGTCACCCTCGGGCTCACCGCCTACGGCTGCGCGGTCTACGGGCAGATATTCGCCTTCACCCCCAAGCGCGACGGCTGGCACATCGACTGCGACCGCAGCTTCGGCGTGGTGGAATTCGCCAAGGCCGCCTCGTCGGCGCGCAGCCCGCTGGACGGCACCGTCCTCGCCAGCAACGAAGCCGTGGTGCGCAGGCCAGGGCTGATCAACCAGGACTGCTATGGCGAAGGCTGGATGGTGCGCCTGAAGCCCGACGACTGGAGCGCCGCCCGCGCTCGCTTCCTCCAGGGCGAAGCCGCACTGGAGGCCTTCGCCCAGCGCATGCACCTGGACAACTTCGACCCCGACGACGACGGGGTCCAGGCCCTGCGCCCATGAGCCGGGCAGGCGCGCAGTTCACGCTGCTGCTCTGCCTGCTCATCAGCCCGCCGCTACGCGCCGACCAGCCCACCCAGGACGGCTTCGTCTATCTCGACCAGGTGCTGAAAACCGCGCGCTATGACGTGCGCTACGCCGGCACCGACAACTTCGTCGGCGAGCCCATCGACGGTTACCAGAAGGCGCGGATCATCCTCACCCGCGAAGCCGCCACCGCCTTGGCTGCCGTGGAAAAGGACGTTGCCCTGAGCGGCCTGGCGCTGAAGATCTTCGATGGCTATCGCCCGCAGCGCGCAGTGGAAGACTTCCGCCGCTGGGCCGCCGACCCGCACGACATCCGCCAGAAGGCCCGCTACTACCCGCACATGGACAAGCCCGCGCTGTTCCGCGACGGCTACATCGCCAAGCACTCCGGGCACTCGCGCGGCAGTACCGTCGACCTCACGCTGGTGGATTCGAAAACCGGGGAGGAGTTGGACATGGGCAGCCCGTTCGACTTCTTCGGGCCCATCTCCCATCACGGCACTGCGCTGGTCAGCGTGCAGCAGACGCGCAACCGCGAGACGCTGCGCCAGGCCATGCTGCGGCACGGCTTCGAGCCCTACAGCGCCGAATGGTGGCACTACACCCTGAAGGCCGAGCCTTACCCGCAGACCTACTTCGACTTCCCGGTGCAGTGAAGGACAGCGGCCGTCCCTGGCCGTGGTGGATCAATTGTCGTGCTGGGTGTTCTTGTGGGCCGGCTTGGTGGCGGAGATCGCCGTAGCCTTGGTCTTGCCCTGGGTATCCCTGGAGTGCGCCACGGCGGACGTCGCCTGCCCATGGCCCTTGCTGTCGTTCTTCTCGCTGCCGTAGTGATTGCCGCTCAGGCCATGGTCGCGGGTGGCCTTGCCGGCGTGCTCGCCACCGTCGTTCGCGCCATTGCTGTTGCTGCCGTGGTTACCGCCAGCATCGCCCTTGCCACCACCGTGGCCACCGCCATTACCACCACCGTTTCCGCCGCCATTGCCACCACCGTGACCGCCACCATCGCCCTTGGCATAGGCCGAACCGATGGGCGAAAAGTCGGCAGGCAGCAAGGCTGTCGTGCCGAGTGCGACTGCACAGGCTACTGCAACAACCAGGGACATTTTCATCTTGTTATCGCCTCCATGGGCGGGTCTTGGGATACCTCTATGACCCTGGCGCAGGCCCCGCCGTTCGCGGCCTGCCGACGAAGTGCCAGCACGCATGTGCCAACTTGGCCGCCACCGGAGTGTTGCGGCAACGGCTACGCTCACCGGCACAGGAGTCTCACCATGGAGGCAACACGGACATGTCCAGAATCAACACTCTTCTGGCGGCAGCCATCGGCGTCACCCTGCTGGGCACCAGCCCCCTGCTGATGGCCGATCCGGGCAAGAACAAAGGACACGACAAAGGCGGCCAGCACGGCAATCAGGGCAACAACTGGCAAGGCGGCCCGAGCATCGACATCGGCGGCGTGCAGGTCATCCTCAACGACAACCGCAACTACTGGAGCCCCGGCGCGGCGCTGCCGCCCGGCATCCAGAAGAACCTGGCCCGCGGCAAGCCGCTGCCGCCGGGCATCGCCAAGAAGCTCGACGGCCGCCTGGTCGGCCGTCTGCCCCACTACGACGGCTACGAATGGCAGCAGGCCGGCACCGACCTGCTGCTGGTGACCATCGCCACCGGCGTCATCTACGAAGTGCTGCAGAACGTGCTGGATTGACGCTGCCTCCCCTGTAGGAGCAACTGTCTTTTCTCGGTGCTTGACCGCTGGCACCCGTAGGGCGAATAACCCGGAACGGGTTATCCGCCAGGGCGGCGGATAACGCCATAGGCGTTATGCGCCCTACATGGGATAGCGAGGCATGGAGCTGTTGCAGGAGCGGGCCATGCCCGCGATCGCGCCCATGGGACGCTCCTACAGGATTACTCGGAACTCCGCCCACCGGATCAACCTCCAACCCTCGCCCCCACCGCCCCACCGCTGGAGTTACCGCATGACCCCGCAAGCCCCCGAATTCGACGGCCAGCGCTGGAGCAACGCCGAACAAGACCGCATCGAACTCGTGCCCGCCGATCCCCGCTGGCCCCAGCGCTTCGCCGAAGAAGCCGACGCCATCGCCCGTGCCGCCGACCTTCCCGGCCTCGGCATCGAGCACATCGGCAGCACCGCCGTGCCGGGGCTGGACGCCAAGCCGATCATCGACATCCTCCTGCTGCCGCCACCGGGCAGCGACCCGCACCAACTGATCGAACCGCTGCAAGAGCTGGGCTACCAGTACTGGGCCGAAAACCCCGACACCTCGCGGATGTTCTTCGTCAAAGGCATGCCGCCGCTGGGCAGCGGGCGCAGCCACCACGTCCACGTCATGGACCTGAGCGACGCCTCGCGCCGCCTGCTGTTCCGCGACTGGCTGCGCACCCACCCCGACGACGCACAGCGCTACGCCCAGGTGAAGCACGAACTGGCGAAGCGCTTCCCCACCGACCGCGATGCCTACACCGAAGGCAAGGACGAAGTCGTCGCGCAGATACTCGGCCGCGCGCTCAACCCGCCCGAGCACCACCGCGACGGCGAAGCAGCCCACGGCGGCGAAATCCAGGGGCCGGACCGCCGCTGAAGAACGCTGCGCGTTAATCCGCCGTTAATCCAGCCGGCCGAAGCTCGGGGCTCCCCTCAGGAGGAAGTCCCATGCTCAAGCTCTCCGTGGTCACCTTCGCCTGCTTCACCCTGGTCGGCTGCGCCGACTCCCCGCACTTCAGCCACTTCAGCGCCATCGAATCGCCGGTGCGCGAATCCTTCGGCGAAGACAACCTCGAACGCCAGCCCACCCGCGTGCGCCTGCAAAGCGACGATTACTCGGCGCAGCAACAGCGGATGATGTGGGGCCAGTGACGCCGCAACACCTCGGCAGACCGCGCCAGCGGCTGCCGATTGCGCTATAACGGGTGCTCCCCCAAGGCACAGGAACGGACACCATGGCCTTCGACTGGCACAGCGACCCGATCACCCGCCAGACCCCGCTCGACGCCCACTACCGCAACACCCAGAACGTCCGCCGCTTCATGACCCAGCACTGCGGCGACGGCTTCCATTTCGACCGCGCCTTCATGGCCTGGATACGCAGCGGCGCGCCAGCGGACATGGGCGCAGTGGTGGATGAGTGGCGCCGCCGGAAGCAAGGGAAGTGCTGAATGCACCAACCGACATTCACGCCCGAGGAGGTATGCCATCGCAGTGGCCTCGGCAAGCAAGACAAACTTGTGCGCCAATGGCTCGTCGGTATTCCGCTTGCCGACAGGACAGAATTCCTCAGGCAGCTCTGGCTGCTGAACTACCGGTACGCGCTCGATCTCTTCCAGGCCGCTCAGCTTCCCGCCAATGAGAACAGGCAACTGGTGCGGCATTGGCTTCGCTCGGGCCATCACAATGCAGCACAGGCGCTTATCCAGCGGGCGACTCCTGTCCTGGGAGAGAAGACGTTCTGGCGGATTGCCTCCGAGGAAACACTGACTTCTGCCATGCGTGACTTTCTGAACTACTACGGAGGCAATCTATTGGACGAGGCGCGCCTGACCTCAATAGCCGCCAGCGTTGACTCCAGCCCCCAGCCATAGCGTGAAGCTGCCATCGCGAATCGGCATCGCCTGCCGCACCACGCCGTAGCGCAGCGGCAGCACACCGCCGGTGCTGACCTTCAAACGGTCAGCCAATGCCAGTACCTCCTCGAAGGAAGCCTCCGGCAGGTACTTGTTGAAGGAATAGCTGTCGCGGCCAATCAGCACCTGCACCGCGTACACGTCCTGCCCAACCGGATCGTAGACCAGCAGCCCCTGCAACTCGATGCCCGCCGGCAACCGGAACAGCGCCCGCACCAGCAGCAACGAAACACCGGGCGCCACCTCCGCCGCCGTCGCCAGCGGCACCAGGAACGCATCCTCGCGAACGCCGTCCTGCCAGCGCCACAGGTCGCTCAGTTCCAGATGGTCTTCGGTGAATTGGTCCAGTCTGACCATGGCTCGCCTCATCCTTGCGGAAATGCCTGCCGCGACCTCAGGACAGCGTGTTTACTAGGGCCCTAGCTATCCACGTCCGGGGCTATTTGCCCACGCGCAGCGTCCGTTTCGCCCTTCCACAGCCAAAGCTCGTATTCCGGAAACGCGGCGATCACTTGCTCGAGGTCTTCCACTCGCGTTTTGGTCTTCAGGTCCGTGGCGACCGTCTGCCAGCGGCGACGGTTGCTGTTGGCAGATTCAGCTGCCAAACGCGCAGCCCCCAAGTGGCGGACAAGAACCCTAAGGCGTTCGTCGATCATAAAAGCGCTCGCAGAAACTGACGAAATATTTGACTGACGAATAATTCGTCTATAGCCTCAATTTAAATGACGAAATATTCGTCATTCATGCTTGCCGTTTGGATGGTCCGGCTTGAAGCGTTGCTCGACCGACTCAGGGTCTGGCCCAACCGCCTACCTTGGCTTGGCCGCTTTTAGCTGCCATCCAAAGCACGCAAGGAACCACCGTGGTCCATCGATGCGCATAGTGAATCAACGGATATAGAACTGGAAGTCTCGTGCAGGCGGCTCGATTAGACCGGGCGAAAAGTGCCAATCAAGGGCCTTCCTAGGAGCCGTGCATGGCTGACTACGACTTTTCCACCGCAATAGCACTGATAGGGAAATTCGCCCTGGTAGAAACGGCCCACGGCGAAGGCTCCGCACCTGGCTGGTACTGCGTGCAAATCTTGGGAGTTGTACCGCCATTGGCAGAGGTTTTTGCCCACCCCTATTTCTTGGTACGAGACATTCCGTTCGAGTCCGACCTGCCAGAAGAGCTGTTCTGGGAAGAGATCAGGTCTCTTCAAGTATTGGATTCTGTGGAAGTACAAGCGTGGAAGAACAGCGGTTTGCCCTCAGGAGTATCCCCATGACCCGCTATGGCACAGCGAACCCCGTCTCCCTGCTCGGCCAGTACGCCTTGGTATCCACCACCTGCGATGCTGACCCCACCCCGGAACTGCACTGCATCCAGATCGTCGGCGTGGTACCTCCGCTGGATCAGATCATCAGCCGCCCCTACTTCCTGGTGATGGACCAAACGCTCCGCCGCCCCTACCCGCAGGAGATGTTCTGGCACAACATCCAGTCGCTGAAGGTGCTCGAACCGGAAGAGGTCGAAGCCTGCAAAGACCTGATTCCCCAGGACGGGATCATGATGTGCTGAAGCGGCCTGCCAGAGACCTTTTGATCGCGGGCGTAACATCGGCGCCTGCGGCACCCGCAGACAAAAAGTACTTTGAATCGCTCCGCAATCGAGTACGAGCGCGACAAACCGCGCGGACCGAAGCAAAGGAAATTGGCGGAAGGCAGTGAGAGTCGAACTCACCCAGGAACGGCTGCCGTCCCCCACCGGGTTTGAAGCCCGGCCACGCCACCGGGCGTGATTGCCTTCCCTGGTCAGAAGCCGGCTGCACGAAGGCAGCGGCGAAAGCGGGAGCCCGGATGTTGCCATCATTGCCATGACCGATGCCAGCGCAGCGATGCCGCAGCAGCCAATCCATCACCCAGCCCCACCCGCCACCGAGCAAGCGAGTCCTCATGGGAAACCTGCTGTTGAGCCGCAACATCTTCGAAGCCATTCACCTCTTCGTCGACCCGGAATGCTCCGACGAAGAACTCATCCGCCAGCTGCGCAGCCAAAAGCTGGTGATCCGAATCGGCAGAGTGCAGGACCAGCAAGTGCGACTCGTCATCACCGCACCACCCTGCATCAGAGTTCTGCGCGAAGAATTGTTGCCGGACGACGCGCATCAGTAATGCCGCACGCAAATACATCCCGTGAGGGGCCGAGTGCTCTCCTGAACACCCACCTTCGACGTAGCGTCTTTACCTGTAGAAAGCGAAGATCCAGACAGGAATGACACTAGCTTTCTTTCCGCGAAAGCCGCTCATACGAGCACATCGCGACGCTCCGAAAAAATAGTATCAAGGGTTCGACTCTATCTGCCTGGAAGGTCAACACCAATCCTAAGTGGACCGCAACCTCGGGCAGCTATCGACCCATGGCGGACGTCAATCGTTTAGATAAACGTTTGTAACTCGTGGGAGTTGAAACGAAAGCAAGGCCTCAAGTGGCGATGTCAGGGTTAATCCCGAGGCAATGACCTCACCAGTTCGCGCAATCACATCAAGAGTCTCGTCTTTAAACGTAACAACCCAATGCCTAGCACCTGAATATGGGCGGCCAATGGTTTCTTCTGAGCCAATAAGTTCGTTGAACGAGTAGGGCTGAAGGCCCGAGAGAACATAGGGATGGCGTCCTAATCCCTCGTCCCCTATAGGTACAAGACGATGATCAATGAGCCCGGTAAATCGCACAACCGCGAGGCATTCGTTCCCAGGCTCGAAGTAAGCGAGCCAAAGGTTGCCCGACTCAACCAAAAGAGCTGGTGATTCAGGGATACCAGGTGCAGGAGCAACGGCCCAGATTGAGGACTCAGCTCTATTCATAGTTTCTCAGGAGCCTTAGAAAAGAAGTGGACGATACCATTGTGGTGCAATGACCGCTTTTGGCCGATTGCTGCCCCTGGCGGGGCATCTAGCGAACCCAAGCATGCGTGAGGTGTTTAGCCACGTATGCGAAAAGAGGACAGACTTATTGTCCACATGCCGCAGTCGGCACCCGGTCGTCCGATAACCCCCCACGGAACCCGGTAATGACATTCTGGCCAATCAACATCAAAAGGCCACTTATTGGCCAGAAAAAGGCAGCGAACTGGCTGCCCGTGCTCTACCCTCGCTAGCAGTACCCAGGGAGCTCCACGGCATGAAGCCCACTCTACCCATCCTCGATATTTCCCCACGCCTGGGCATTGGCCCGGTCTGCCTTGGCGACACGCGGGCCATGGCGCGGGACGCACTGGCCGCCGTGGGTTTCCCGCTGGAATCGTCCAACGGGCAGACGGATTACTTCTGCCAGGCGGCGATCCAGACCGAGTGCGACGAGCAGGGGTTCATCTGGTTCATCGGCCTGTCCCAGAGCGAGCAGTACCTCGCGCGCTACCAGGGCATGGATGTGTTTGCGCTGGCGGCTGGCGAGCTGTTCTCGCTGATCGCTGCGGCGGACGACTCCGGCGCGCACGAATTCAACGACTGCGAGTACCTGTTTCCGGGGCAGATCATCACGCTGTGGGACGCGGACGAGCAGTATGACCGCCAGGGCAATGAGACACGCCCGGTCTGGGCTCAGGTCGGTATCGGCAACCCCGGTTACGTCGAGGCGGTCTCGGCCCTTTGACCCGTGAGCGGACTTTGTAGCGCCAGGGGCTCTATGCTTGTCCTGCACGCTGACAAGGGAACTCCATGCTGAACGCGAAACTCACCAGGGCGCTGCTCTGGCTGGTCATCCTCATCCTCGCCCTCGCCGTGCTGGCGCTGGGACTGCGGGTCGCCGCGCTGCGCAACATTCCGCCGCTGGAGCCCTGGCACACCTGGGTGCCCGAGGACCTGCACAGCGACGCCATCGACCGCACCGACTGGGCCGGCTACCTGGCCGCCGAGGACAAGCTGATGCAGGCCATGCGCAAGGAGATGGCGGCCAGCCTGCAACCCTTCGAGCGCGTCGCCTACAACCGCTACTTCGACCAGAGCCAGGTCTACCCCGGCCACTTCGCCACCGACTGGAATCGCTCCTATGAGATGCGCCCTGCTGGCGAAGTGCGCGGCGCGGCGGTGCTGCTGCACGGGCTGACCGATTCGCCCTACAGCCTGCGCCACCTGGGCGAGCACCTGCGGCAGCAGGGTTTCGTGGTCATCGCGATCCGCATGCCGGGCCACGGCACCGTACCGGCCGGGCTCACCGACGCGGACTGGGAAGACTGGATGGCCGCCACCCGGCTGGCCGTGCGCGAAGCTTCCGCGCAGCTGCCCAAGGGCGCGCCTCTGCTGATGGTGGGCTTTTCCAACGGCGGCGCGCTGGCGATGAAGTACAGCCTGGATGCGCTGGATGACCCGAGCCTGAAGATGCCGAAGCAGGTGGTACTGATCTCGCCGATGATCGGCGTCACCCGCTATGCACAGTTCGCCGGATTGGCGGGCTTGCCGGCGCTGCTGCCGGCCTTCGCCAAGGCGGCCTGGTTGAGCGTGCTGCCGGAGTTCAACCCGTTCAAGTACAACTCCTTCCCCATCGCGGCGGCGCGCCAGACGGTGGAGCTGACCGACGCCGTGCAGGGCAGCCTGGAGAGCGCCAGCCGCAGCGGCAGCCTTGCGCGCCTGCCGCCGATCCTCACCTTCCAGTCGCTTGCCGACAGCACCGTCAGCACCCCGGCGGTGATCAGCAACCTATACGACCGCCTGCCGGACAATGGCAGCCAGCTGGTGCTGTTCGACCTCAATCGCTCGCTGAACTACGGCCCGCTGCTGCGCCCGGAAATGGCCACACTCGGCGACCGTCTGCTGCCCGAGCGTCAGCGCAACTATGACCTGACGGTGATCTCCAACAGCCCGCAGAGCAGCCAGACCAGCGCCCTGCACACGCCGGCCCACAGCCAGCGACAGGAGAGCCAGCCGCTGGCAGCCAGCTACCCGCCGGATTTGTTCTCACTCTCCCACGTGGCACTCCCCTTCCCGCCCGACGACACCCTCTACGGCCAGCATCCGGCGGCCGGCGAAGACTTCGGCATCCACCTGGGCACACTCACGCCGCGCGGTGAACGCGGCGTACTGATCGTCGGGCTGGACCTGTTCCAGCGGGTGACCTCCAACCCGTTCTACGACTACCTCGTACAACGGGTCGATCGGGTGTTGCCGTCGCGCTAGCGCTTGCCCACGTCGAGCACGACGGCAATCAGGGTGACGGCGATGAACAGCAGAATCAGCCAGGAACTCATTGGACCCACTCCCCGGTAGTCAACAGGGGTATCGAGGGGGCGTGGGGATCGGGAGTTCAGAAAGTTTCTTCAGCGGTCGACTGCGCCAGCGCAGAATCCTCTCTTACCCGCCGCTCATTGCCGAAACGGCGGGTGAAGCCGATGCGGTCGAAGTATTCCAGCAGCTGGATGCAGCGCTTGCGGCCGATGCCGATGCGGTCGCGGAAGGCGGCGGCGCGGATGATGCCGGTTTCGTCGCGCAGGTGCAGGGCGTGGCCGGCGAGTTGGCGCAGGGTCTGTTCGGGGTAGAACAGGTCTTTCACCACCTGGTGCAGCTGGCCGAGGCGGCCGAGCTTGCGTAGCAGCAGGCGCACGTCGCCCTCTTCCGCCTTCAGTTCGCGGGCGAGGTCGCGTACCCAGGGCGGGTCGAAGGCGCCGGCCAGCAGCAAGGGCCAGAGGCGTTCGCGCAGTTGTTCGTCGGCTTCGCCCAGCTGCACGCGGTGGTCAGGCAGGTGCAGCCAGGGGCCGCTGCTGTCGACTTGCCCCGGCGCCAGCAGGCTTTCCAGCAGGGCGATGAACACCGGTCGCTCCAGCTGCGAGAAGGCGTAGCGGCGCAGGCGGTCGCGGTCGGGGCCAAGCTCGTCGGGAGCTTCGGCGTGGAAGCGTTGCAGCGCATCGAGCAATTGCTGTTGCAGCGCGGACCAGCGTTCGGCGGAGAGCAGTCGCGCGCCGAGCCGGGTGTGGATTTCGACCGTTTCGCCGGGCAGCTGCCAGCCTTCGCGCGGGCGGTTGAACTGGCGCGCCAGCAGTGCGGGATCGAGGCCGTTGCTGGCGTGGGCCAGCAGGGTTGGCAAGGCGCTTTCCAGGCCTTCGCCCTGCAGGGCACGAAGTTGCTCCAGGCGCTCTGGGCTGCGCCGGTTGCGCGCGGGCGCGAAGGGATCGAGCACGCGCCCGCCGCCGAGGGTGCGTTGCGCGGACTGGTCGCGCAGCACCAGGTGGTCGCCATGCACGGCATGGCTGGGCGCATTCAGCACCAGTTGGGCGAAGGCGCGCTCGCCGGGTTGCAGGCGTTCGCCTTCGAGCAGTGCGACGCGGCCGGTGACATCCTGCGCGCCGAGGTGCACATGCACCGGCGTCCAGTGGGCGAAGGTGCGGGTTTCGCTGGGCAGCAGGTTCAGGTCGATATCGATGCGCGTGGTGGGCGCATGCAGTTCGCCGGCGATCAGCCAGTCGCCCCGGTGAATCTGGTCGAGGTTCAGGCGCTCGCCAGCAATGTTTACCGCCACGCGCTGGCCCGCGTGGGCCTGCTGCGCTTCGCGATTCTGTGCGTGCAAACCGCGCACGCGAGCGCGGCGGCCAGCGCTGCCCAGCAGCAATTCGTCGCCGACATTCACGGTGCCGGCAAAGGCTGTTCCGGTGACGACGACGCCGGCGCCGCTGACGCTGAAGGCGCGGTCCACGGCGAGACGGAAGCCACCGGTTGCGGTGCGCTCGCGGGTCTCGCGGGCGGCAACGGCAAGAGCGCCACGCAATGCATCGACGCCCTCTCCGCTGACGCTGGACAGCGGGAAGATCGGCGCGCCGGCGAGCGGTCCTGATGCCAACAGTTCGCGCACCTCCGCGGCAGCCTGTTCTACCCGTTCGCCCGAGACGCGGTCGGCCTTGGTCAGCGCGACCATGGCGCGACGGATGCCGAGCAGCTGGACGATGGCGAGGTGTTCGCGGGTCTGCGGCATCACGCCGTCGTCGGCGGCCACCACCAGCAGCACCAGGTCGATGCCGCTGGCGCCGGCGAGCATGTTGTGGACGAAGCGCTCGTGGCCCGGCACGTCGATGAAACCAGTGAGCGCGCCGTCGCCAAGGTCGGCATAGACGTAGCCGAGGTCGATGGTGATGCCGCGCTCGCGCTCCGCCGGGCGGCGGTCGCCCTCGATGCCGGTGAGCGCGCGCAGCAGTGAGGTCTTGCCGTGGTCGATGTGGCCGGCGGTTCCGACTATCACGCCTCGTCCTCGGCCAGCAGCGGCAGTTGTGCGACGAAGCCGGGCTCGTCGTCGAGTTGGCGCAGGTCGAGCCAGAGCGCGTCGTCGTCGATGCGACCGAGCACCGGAACCGGGAGGCAGCGCAGGCGCTCTTCCAGGTCCAGCAGGACGCGGCCGCGCTGGCGCTTGGGCTGGTTCGGGCGCAGGCACAGCGCGGCGCTGGGCAGGCGCGCGACCGGTTGGGCGCCGCTGCCGATCATGCCCAAGGCATCCACGGCACTGACGCTCCAGCGTTCGCCCAGCAGCGCTGCCAAAGCAGGCGCCAGGCGCTGGGCCTGGACTCGGATGTCGGCTTGCGGGCGGCTGAGCAGGCGCAGGCTGGTGAGGCGTTCGGCGAGGCGGTCCGGATCGCGGTAGAGGTTGAGCACGGCCTCCAACGCGGCGAGGGTCAGCTTGTCCACGCGCAGGGCGCGCTTGAGCGGGTTCTTCTTGATCCGCCCGATCAGTTCCTTGCTGCCGAGGATCAGTCCGGCCTGCGGGCCGCCGAGCAGTTTGTCGCCGCTGAAGGTGACGATGTCGGCGCCGTCGCGCAGGGCTTCCTGCACGGTGGGCTCCTTGGGCAGGCCCCAGCGGGTGAGGTCGACCAGGGTGCCGCTGCCCAGGTCCTCCAGCAGCGGCAGACCATGGGCGTGGGCGATCTGCGCCAGCTGCGGGGTGGCGACGCTGGCGGTGAAGCCCTGCACGCTGTAGTTGCTGGTATGCACGCGCATCAGCAGGCCCGAGCGCGGGCCGATCACGGCCTCGTAGTCCTTGGCGTGGGTACGGTTGGTGGTGCCGACCTCGACCAGCTTCACGCCGGCGCGGGACATGATGTCGGGAATGCGGAAGGCGCCGCCGATCTCGATCAGCTCGCCGCGGGAGATGATGCCTTCCTTGCGCGCGCCCAGGCTGTTGAGCGCCAGCAGCACGGCGGCGGCGTTGTTGTTGACCACGGTGACGGCTTCGGCGCCGGTCAGCTCGCGGATCAGCCCGGTGATGAGGTCGTCGCGGTCGCCGCGCTTGCCGGTGGCCAGGTCGAATTCGAGGTTGAGCGGGTAGCGCGCAGCCAGGGTGATCGCTTCGATGGCTTCCTCGGGCAGCAAGGCGCGGCCGAGGTTGGTGTGCAGCACGGTGCCGGTGAGGTTGAACACCCGGCGCACGCGGCTGGCGTGGTGCGCGGCGAGGCGCTCGCCAGCGCGGCCGGCGAGCACCGACTCTTCCAGTTCGATGGCGGCCAGTTGGCCGTGACGGGCGGGATCGCGCAGTTCGTCGAGCAGGTCGCGCAGGGTCTTGAGCAGGGCCTCGCGGCCGTAGCGTTGCTGCAGCGGCTGGCAGGCCGGGCTGCGCAGCAGGCGGTCGATGGAGGGCAAACGTACCGAGGTCATGGACGAACCTTGTGCAGGGGGCGATGGCTGGAATCAGTGTAGGAGACCAGGGTGGCAGCGGAAGTGCTGCATTCGTAGGGCGCATAACCGCTTGCGGTTATCCGCCATGTCCGCGCCATGGGGTTGGCGGCGGATAACGCGTTCCGCGTTATGCGCCCTACGAGGGGCGGTTCTAACCGCCGCCGCCCGGTGCGAGCAGGAGGTTCGGTGCGGTGCGCAGGTAGCCGTCCTCGGCGAGGCGGATGTCCAGCGCGAGGCTGGCCAGGTCGTCCGCCTGGGCCTCGGCGTGCTTGTCGTGCTGCTGGTAGAACTGCTTGAGGTAGGACTGGCAGCCGGGGCAGGTTTCGGCCTTGAGCGGCGCCTGGTCGCTGGCCACGCCTTCGCGCTGCAGCGAGTAGTAGGCCAGGCCCTTGCTCTCGGCACAGTGGCTGCATTTGACGCGCACGTAGTGCCATTCGCAGGAGCACAGCGAGCAGGACAGGTAACGCAGCCCGGCATGCTTGCCCTGGCTGCGGATCATCCCGGCCACCGGCGGCGCGCCGCAGGCCGGGCAGAGGGTCTGGCTGTCGGTTTCCGCCAGGGTGTCGTCGGGCAGTTGCAGCAGCCACTGGCTGAAGGCGACTTGCAGTACGGCGCCAAGGAAGGGCACCAGCGCCGGTGGCAACAGGTCGAACTGGCCGTTGAGCAGGCCCAGTGCCCAGGCCTTGCGCTGGCCGGAATCGGCGCTGCGCAGGACCCTCAGTGCCTCGGCCACGGCCGGGTTGGCGGTGACTTCATAGGCGTCGAGGAAGGCGTCCAGCAATGGCAGCCACGCGCCTTCGCGTACCAGCACTTCGTAGGCCAGCGGCGGCATGCGGTGCTCGCGGCTGCGGGCCAGCGCGGCAGCGTCCGGCGATTGCAGGAACAGCTTGCGATCGAGCAGCGCCTGCTGGGCTTCGCAGACGCCGGCGATCAGTTCGAGGTAGCCCTGCAGGGGATTGCCCGGCGCCAGTTCACGCAGGCGCGCGGCGCGGCGGGAGAACAGATCGGGGGACGGCAGGTTGAACAGCGGGGGGATGTTGGCGGCAGCTTCGATCTGCCCGGGTTCGAGAATTCGGCCTGACACGCAGGACTCCTTGTTGGGTTTGGAGCGGGGCCTGAGGAGCCCCTCTCCCTGACCCTCTCCCTGAAGGGAGAGGGAACTGTCCGTGCCGGCTGACAGGTCAGTGCCAGCCGGCGATTACTTCGAGCGTCAGTGCCCCTTGCCCTTGTCCACGTCCTTGAGCCAGGCCGCATGGTGCTTGCGCGCCCAGCCGCGGCTGACCCAGCCGTAGAGCATGGCGCCCATCGAGCCCTTCACCCAGATGCCGGCGTAGATGTGCACCAGGATGCTGCAGATGAGCACGAAGGCGGCAAAGGCATGCAGCAGCGAAGCGATGCGGATGATGTCGATGCCGAAGAAGTGGCTGAAGTAGGCACGCCACATCACGAAACCGGTCACCAGCAGCACCAGCATGCACAGCAGCAGGGTCCAGAACAGCAGCTTCTGCCCGGCGTTGTAGCGGCCGACTTCCGGGAGGTTTTCCTCGCGGTTGGTGACCACGTCTTTCCATTGCTTGAGCCACTGCACGTCGCGCTTCTCCACCAGGTTGTGGTGGGCGAAGCGGATCACCAGGCCGAGGAAGAACAGGAACATCGCCACCCCGAGGAAGGGGTGGAGGATGCGCGTCCACGGCCCGCCGCCGAACAGGTTGGTCAGCCAGAACATGGCCGGGTGGAACAGCGCCAGCCCCGAGAGGCCGGCGAGGAAGAACAGAATGGCCACCATCCAGTGGTTGCTCCGTTCGTTGGCGTTGTAGCGCTGGATATCTTTTTTCATGTCGTCGGGCTCCTTGCTGCCCTTTTCCGCCCTCCCCGCGAGGAGGGCGGAAGTCAGTCAGCGGGGATCACGCGGATCGTAGCCATGCACCGAAGGGTCGACCTTGTGCACCGGCGCCTGCGGGCCGGGTCCGTCTTCCTCGTCCTCTTCGACCCGGTTGGGGCCGATGCGGGTGTAGTGGAAGAACCCGGCCAGCACCACGCCCGCCATGGCCAGCAGGCCCAGCGGTTTGGTGAGGCCTTTCCACAGGCTGACCATCGGGCTGATGGCCGGCTTGTCGGGCAGGCCGGCGTACAGCGAGGGCTGGTCGTTGTGGTGCAGCACGTACATGACGTGGGTGCCGCCCACGCCTTGCGGGTCATACAGGCCGGCGTTCTCGAAGCCGCGGGACTTCAGGTCCTCGATGCGCTCGGCGGCGTGTTCCTTCATGTCCTCCTTGGTGCCGAAGACGATGGCGCCGGTCGGGCAGGTCTTCACGCAGGCCGGCTCCATGCCCACCGCCACGCGGTCGGAACACAGGGTGCACTTGTACGCCTTGTGGTCCTTCTGCGAGATGCGCGGGATGTTGAACGGGCAGCCGGTGATGCAGTAGCCGCAACCAATGCAGTGGTCCTGGTTGAAGTCGACGATGCCGTTGGCGTACTTCACGATCGCGCCGGGGCTCGGGCAGGCCTTCAGGCAGCCGGGCTCCTCGCAGTGCATGCAGCCGTCCTTGCGGATCAGCCACTCCAGGTTGCCGGCCGGGTTTTCATGCTCGGTGAAGCGCATGACCGTCCAGGACTGGTCCGTGAGGTCGATGGGGTTGTCGTAGGTCCCGTGGTTGTGGCCCACCTCGTCGCGCAGCTCGTTCCATTCCGAGCAGGCGACCTGGCAGGCCTTGCAGCCGATGCACTTGGACACGTCGATCAGCTTGGCCACTTCCTGCTCGTGCCGCACCGAGGGTGACGGCAAGGTCGTGGCGGAGCGGGCGTAGATGTCTTGACTACTCATGCTTCACCTCACGCCTTTTCCACGTTGACGAGGAAGGACTTGAACTCCGGCGTCTGCGTATTCCCGTCGCCCACGAAGGGGGTCAGGGTGTTGGTCAGGTAGCCGTTGCGCGCAACCCCGGAGAAGCCCCAGTGCAGGGGGATGCCCACGTGGTGCACGGTCTTGCCGTTGACCTGCAGCGGACGGATGCGCTTGGTCACCACCGCCACCGCCTTGATGAAGCCACGGTTGGAGGAGACCTTCACGCGGTCGCCGGCCTTGATCCCGAGCTCCTTGGCCAGCGCCTCGCCGATCTCGACGAACTGTTCCGGCTGGACGATGGCATTCAGACGGCAATGCTTGGTCCAGAAGTGGAAGTGCTCGGTGAGCCGGTAGGTAGTCGCGGCGTAGGGGAACTCGTCGGCCTTGCCGAACAGCTCCATGTCGTTCTTGAACACTCGCGCCGCCGGGCTGCTGATCGCCTGCGGGTTCTTGTGCAGCGGGTTGACACCGATCGGCGTCTCGAACGGCTCGTAGTGCTCGGGGAACGGGCCCTCGGCCATCTTGTCGACGGCGAAGAAGCGCGCCACACCTTCGGGGTTCATGATGAACGGGTTCATTCCCGCTTCCGGCGGTACGTCGGCCTTGTAGTCGGGCACGTCGGTGCCGCCCCAGGCCTTGCCGTTCCACCACACCAGGCGTTTCTTCACCGGGTCCCACGGCTTGCCGCTGACGTCCGCGGAGGCGCGGTTGTAGAGGATCCGTCGGTTGGCCGGCCACGCCCAGGCCCAGCCCAGGGTCTGGCCCATGGCGTACGGGTCGCTGTTGTCGCGGCGGGCCATCTGGTTGCCCAGTTGCGTCCAGGAACCGGCGAATATCCAGCAACCGCTGGCGGTGCTGCCGTCGTCGCGCAGCAGCGCGAAGGCCGGTAGCTGCTCGCCGGCCTTCGCCAGGACCATGCCGTTGTTCGGGTCGACGAGATCCGCCAGTGCCTTGCCGTTGTACTCCTTGGCCACCTCTTCCGGGCTCGGTTCGTCCGGCCGCAGGTATGGCCAGTCCAGACCCAGGATCGGGTCGGGGAAGGCGCCGCCATCCTTGCGATAGGCCGCCTGCAGGCGATGCAGCAGGCCGCTCATGATGGCGATGTCGGTACGCGCTTCACCCGGCGGCTCGGCGCCCTTCCAGTGCCACTGCAGCCAGCGCCCGGAGTTGACGATGGAGCCGTCTTCCTCGGCGAAGCAGCTGGTGGGCAGGCGGAACACCGTGGTCTGGATGGCCTTGGTGTCGACGTCGTTGTGCTCGCCGGCATTGCGCCAGAACTCCGAGGTCTCGGTGGCCAGCGGGTCCATCACCACCATCCACTTCAGCTTGGCCAGCGCGGCGCTGACCTTGGCCTTGTTGGGGAAGGAGGCGATGGGGTTGAAGCCCTGGCAGAAGTAACCGTTGACCTTGCCCTGGTACATCATGTCGAAGTAGCGCAGCACGTCGTAGCCGGCGCCGGGCATGTCCAGCTTCGGCAGCCAGTCGTAGCACCAGTTGTTCTCCTTGGTCGCGGCCTTGCCGAACCAGGATTTCATCAGGCTGACGTGGAACTTGGGGTAGTTCTGCCAGTAGGACAACTGCCCCGGGCGCAGCGGCTTGCTGGTGCGCTTGGTGATGAAGGCGTTGTAGTCCTGCTCCGCATCCATGCCCAGGGTCAGGTAGCCGGGCAGCGAGTTGGACAGCAGCCCCAGGTCGGTCAGGCCCTGGATGTTGGAGTGGCCGCGCAGGGCGTTCATGCCGCCGCCGGGCATGCCGATGTTGCCCAGCAGCAGCTGGACCATCGCGCCGGTACGGATCATCTGGGCGCCCACCGAGTGCTGGGTCCAGCCCAGGGCGTACATGATGGTCATGACCTTGGTCGGCGCCGCAGTGGTGGAAATCTCTTCCCACACCTTGAGCATCATGTCCTTGGGCGTGCCACAGATGTTGCTCACCACGTCCGGCGTATAGCGGCTGTAGTGCTGCTTCATCAGGTTGAACACGCAGCGCGGGTGCGTCAGGGTCGGGTCGACCTTGGCGAAACCATCCTCGCCCAGCTCGTACTGCCAGGAGGACTTGTCCGGGTAGGTGCGCTTCTCCGCGTCGTAGCCGTTGAACAGCCCGTCGTCGAAGCCGAAGCCTTCCTTCACGATGAAGGAGACGTCGGTGTAGTTGTGCACGTATTCCTTCTGGTACTTGTCGTTTTCCAGCAGGTAGTTGATCAGACCGCCGAGGAAGGCGATGTCCGTGCCGGTACGGATGGGCGCGTAGTAGTCGGCCACCGAAGCGGAACGGGTAAATCGCGGGTCGACCACCAGCAGGCGCGCCTTGTTGTGCGCCTTGGCTTCGGTCACCCACTTGAAGCCGCACGGGTGCGCTTCAGCGGCGTTTCCGCCCATGATCAGAATCAGATCGGCATTCTTGATGTCGGTCCAATGGTTGGTCATGGCTCCACGGCCAAACGTCGGGGCAAGACTTGCCACCGTCGGGCCGTGTCAGACACGCGCTTGGTTGTCGAACGCCAGTACGCCGAGAGAACGAACCACCTTGTGGGTGATGTAGCCCGCTTCGTTGGAAGACGCCGACGCGGCCAGGAAGCCGGTGGTCAGCCAGCGGTTCACCGTCTGGCCCTGGGCGTTCTTCTCGATGAAGTTGGCGTCGCGGTCTTCCTTCACCAGCTTGGCGATGCGGTCGAGCGCCTCGTCCCAGCCGATGCGCTTCCACTCGCTGGAGCCCGCCTCGCGGATTTCCGGATACTTCAGGCGGTTGGGGCTGTGGACGAAGTCCAGCAGGCCTGCGCCTTTGGGACAGAGCGTGCCGCGGTTGACCGGGTGATCGGAATCACCCTCGATATGGATGATGTTCTGCGCGACGTTCTTGGCCGCGTCACCCTGGCTGTACAGCAGGATGCCGCAACCGACCGAGCAGTACGGGCAGGTGTTGCGGGTCTCGACGGTGCGCGCAAGCTTGAAGTGGCGGATCTGGTCGGCGAATGCATCCGGGGGTGCCATCCCGAGTGCCGCCAGGCTCGATCCTCCAAGGCCCACGGCGCAGACCTTGAAAAATTGCCGACGGTTCATATCCATCGTGCGTCTCCTGATCAGGCAGCGTACGTCCGGGACATGGCCGGACCCTTGCTGCTTAAAAGATAGCCAAGCAGGCGCAATGCGCCAGCTTTGAGCGGGGCAGACCATGCACGCCGTGGATTTGCGGCGCATTGACGCGCGTCAGTGCGTCACTCAGAACGCACTGCCGAGTACCCCCAAATGGGCAACGGGCGGGTAGGCACAGGAGATACTCTCACCGTCGGGGCGGCAGGCGGATTGCGCGCGATCCGGCTGGAGGGATTCGTGCAGCCCGAGCAGGGCCACGCCGATCAGGGCAGCGAGCAGGTAATGGCGCGCGTGTCTTGTTCTTATCGCTTTCATGACGACCTCCGTCACTTCAGCCTGCGATCGGGGCCTTGCAGCCCTGCCATGGGTTTGAGTCTGGAACCTGTGGCCAGTCTGTCAACCGAAGCGCTTGACCGAAATGCCCGAACGGTACGGCAGCCGGGCCGTTAACCAGCCCATCGCCGGCCCGTTAGGGTGGCAGGACCTGATTGCCCAAGAGCGCTTCCATGTCGTCCGCCGCCTCGCCCTACCCTCACCTGCTCGCCCCGCTCGACCTGGGCCCGATTCAACTGCGCAACCGCGTGGTGATGGGCTCGATGCACACCGGCCTGGAAGACCGCCTGTGGGACTTCGGCAAGCTCGCCGCCTATTACCGCGAGCGGGCGCGCGGCGGTGTCGGGCTGATCATCACCGGCGGCTTTGCGCCCAACCGCGAAGGCTGGCTGCTGCCGCTGGGCAGCAGCCTCACCAGCGGCCTGCAGGTGCCGGCGCACCGGCGCCTGACCCAGGCGGTGCACCGCGAGGGCGGGCGCATCCTGCTGCAGATCCTCCACGCCGGGCGCTACGGCTATCACCCGCTGGTGGTCTCGGCCTCGCCGGTGAAATCGCCGATCAGCTGGTTCGCCCCGCGCGAGCTGTCCGAGCGCGGCATCCTGCGCACCATCGCCGCCTTCGTGCGTTGCGCGAAGCTCGCCCACGCCGCCGGCTACGACGGTGTGGAGATCATGGGCAGCGAAGGCTACCTGCTGAACCAGTTCCTCTGCCCGCGCACCAACCAGCGCGAAGACCGCTGGGGCGGCGACCTGGGCAACCGCATGCGCCTGCCGCTGGAGATCGTCCGCCGCACCCGTCGTGCACTGGGCGAGCGCTTCGTCATCAGCTACCGCCTGTCACTGCTCGACCTGGTGGAAGGCGGCAACAGCTGGGACGAGGTACGCACTGTGGCACGAGCCCTCGAAGGCGCCGGCATCGACCTGCTGAATACCGGCGTCGGCTGGCACGAATCACGGGTGCCGACCATCGTCACCTCGGTGCCGCGCGCGGCCTTCGCCGAAGTCACCGCGCGCCTGCGTCGCGAACTGCGCGTGCCGGTAATCGCCAGCAACCGCATCAACACGCCGGAAGTCGCCGAGCGTTTGCTCGCCGAAGGCCACGCCGACCTCGTTTCCATGGCCCGGCCGCTGCTGGCCGATCCGCAGTTCGTGGAAAAGGCCGCCGCCGGCCGCGCTACCTCGATTAACACCTGCATCGCTTGCAACCAGGCCTGCCTGGACCACGCCTTCGCCAACCGCCGCGCCAGCTGCCTGGTCAACCCGCGTGCGGCGTTCGAGACCGAACTGCGCTACCGCAAGGCGCGCGTCCACAAGCGCATCGCGGTGATCGGCGCCGGGCCGGCCGGGCTGTCCGCCGCCTGCGTCGCCGCCGAACGCGGCCACCGGGTGACACTGTTCGAAGCCGCTGGGGAGATCGGCGGGCAGTTCAACCTGGCCAAGCGCGTGCCGGGCAAGGAGGAATTCCACGAGACGCTGCGCTACTTCGCCGTGCGCCTGGGCGAACTGGGCGTCGAGGTGCAACTGGGCCGGCGCATCCGGCGCGGCGAACTGAGCGGCGAGTACGACGAGGTGATAGTCGCCACCGGCATCCAGCCGCGCACGCCGTCGATTCCGGGAATCGGCCACGCCAAGGTGCTCAGCTACCTCGATGTGCTGCGCGGCACTGCGGTGGGCGAGAAGGTCGCGCTGATTGGCGCCGGCGGCATCGGCTTCGACGTCGCCAGCTTCCTGCTGAGCGAACGCAACGGTCCGCAGCCGCTGGGCGAATGGCTGGGCCAGTGGGGCATCGACCTGGACAACACCACCGGCGGCGGGCTGATCCCACCGGTCGCCGCCAACCCACACCGGCAGCTCTGGCTGCTGCAACGCAAGGCCGGCCAACCCGGCGCCGGGCTGGGCAAGACCAGCGGCTGGGTGCACCGCGCGCACCTCAAACATCACGGCGTGCGGATGATCGGTGGCGTGGAATATTTGCGCATCGACGACGACGGCCTGCACCTGCGCATCGACGGCCAGGAGCAATGCCTGGCGGTGGACAACGTGGTGATCTGCGCCGGCCAGGAACCGCTGCTGGACCTGCAGCCGACGCTGGCGGCGCAGAACCTGCGCTACCACATCATCGGCGGCGCCAGCGTGGCGCGGGAACTCGATGCCAAGCGGGCGATCCGCGAGGGTGCGGAGCTGGCCGCACGCCTTTGACGGTTTCTGTAGGGGCGAGGGGGACGCCTAGTTCTTGCTCGCGAACCGCCCAGCGCCGCAACTGCCTGGAAACTGTTCGCGAGCCAGCTCGCTCCTACAAGCTGAACACTGTGCGGAGAACCTTCTGACAAGCGTCTCGGCTAGGGCGACTGTAATCTGTTAGATTACAGTCCGGCGATGATCAGAAGCTTCCGTCACAAGGGGCTGCGCGCCCTTTACCAGCAAGGTGATCCTCGTGGAGTGAGGGCCGATCACGTGCCCCGGCTCAAACGCATCCTTGCCGCGCTGGAAAGCGCCAACGGCCCGCGAGACATGGACCTGCCCGGTTACCGCCTGCACGGCCTGAAAGGTTCGCTGTCCGGCTGCTGGGCCGTCAGCGTCTCGGGCAACTGGCGCGTTACCTTCCGTTTCGTCGACAGCGACGTGGAGCTGCTGGACTATCTCGACTACCACTGACTGGAGCACCCAGCATGGCGATGCACAACCCGCCCCACCCCGGCGAAATCCTCCGTGAGGATGTACTACCGGAGCTTCGCCTTTCCGTGACTGCTCTGGCGACCCATCTCGGCGTAAGCCGCCCGCACCTGTCCAAAGTGCTCCACGGCCGAGCGCCCATCAGCGCGGACCTAGCCTGGCGCCTGGAGCAGGCCGGCCTGGGCACGGCCCGCCACTGGTTGGCGATGCAGGCGGCTTACGATCTGTGGCAGGTCAGTCAGCAGGCGCACCCGCCCATTGCCCGGCTGCAATCGGTGGCATAAGTCCCACGAATCACCCCTCCAGCAACACCTTGATCGCCTGCAGGTCACGCTCCACCCACTGCGCGTCGCGCTCGAAGGTGGCGTCGTCCATCTGTGGCTGGCGCAACAGCGTGAGTTGCAGCTCGCAGCCTTCGGCATTGGCGATCAGTCGCAACGGGATGTGGACGGCCGGCGCCTGCTCGGGCAGCACGTCATGGTCGAGCACGCCGAACGCGTTGCGCGGCGTGAAGCGCACGCGCAGGGGGCCCTGGGGTGTCTGCGCCAGCCAGAGATCACCTTCCAGCGGCTCGATGGAGCTGCACAAGCCTGAAGCCCAGTAAGGGAAGTTCGTCGGGTCGGCGAGGAACTCGTAGGCGGTGTCGCGCGGCCGCTCGATGCGGACGCTCAGCACGCGGGAAGCACGGGTGGCCATGGTCGGGACCTCCATCGGGGCGGGAGCGATGCTCCAGTCTGGTGCATACTACGCGGCTGACTATTCTCGATCGACCGCTGGCCAGCCCTTCGCTGCCCTGCTTTGCGACCCTTTCCGGAGTTTCCCATGCCTACGCCACCCTGGTGGTTGTTCGTCCTTCCGCTGATCGCCGGCGCCTGCCTGCCCCTTCAGGCCGGCATCAACGGCCAACTGGCCAAGCAGGTATCCAGCGTGCTGGCCGCCGCGCTGATTTCCTTCTTCGTCGGCATGCTCGGCCTGCTCGCGCTGACCCTGGCCAACCGCGAATTCCCCAGCCTCGCAGCGATGCGCGGGATGCCCTGGTGGCAGTGGTGCGGCGGCTTCCTGGGGATGTTCTTCATCTTCATCGCCGCCTTCGCCGCACCGCGCGTCGGCGCGCTGATGTTCATGGTGCTGGTGCTCGCCGGCCAGTTGGGCATGGCTCTGGCGCTGGACCACTTCGGCTGGGCCGGTTTCAAGGAAGCGCCGGTGAGCACCCTGAAGATCGCCGGCATGGCCGCCATCGCGGTGGGCATCTGGATGATCCGCAAGGGCTGAAAACCATCCGTCTACTCTGAGCACGGATGGCTCGCCCGCAGGAGATTTCCATGACCGATATCCAGGTGATCCTGGTCGACGAACACGACAACCCGACCGGCACGATGGAAAAACACCAGGCCCATCATCTCGGGCTGCGCCACCGTGCCATTTCGGTCTACGTGTTCAACCGCGCCGGTGAACTGCTGCTGCAGCGCCGCGCGGCGGGCAAGTATCACTGTGGCGGACTGTGGAGCAATACCTGCTGCGGCCACCCTTACCCCGATGAGTCCGCGAAGCACGCTGCCGAACGCCGGCTGCGCGAGGAGATGGGCGTACAGGTCGAGCTGCGCAAGCTGTTCGAGTTCAGCTATCGCCTGGCGTTGGCCAACGGCATGACCGAGCACGAGTACGGCCACCTGTTCGGTGCCGTCGATGAGCAGCCACCGCACCCCGATCCACAGGAGGCCGACGACTTCCGCTACGTCGCCCTGCCCGATCTGGAAGCCGAGATGGCCGCGCACCCGGAGCGTTTCACGCCCTGGTTCCTCATCTGCTACCCGACCTTCAGGGACTATCTGCGCGATAACGGCGGAATCGACGCTCTGTAGAACGCCGCTCTGTTCGTCGAAAGGCCAAGCAAATCTGCGCGCCGACCACTATGATGCGCGCCTTCGCGCCACCGCTACCGACTTGCCGCCATGAGAAAACCACCGCTGATTGCCAACGCCGAACTGGACCGCCTGGAAACCTGGGCGAAGTACACCTCGGGCCTGTGCAAGGACTGCAACGCCACCTGCTGCACCATGCCGGCGGAAGTGAACGTCAACGACCTGATCCGGATCGGCGTGGTCGACGAATTCGAGCGCGACGAACCGGCGAAGAACATCGCCAAGCGACTGCTCAAGGAAGGCGTCGTCGAGCGTTTCAACCAGAAGAGCGGCATCTTCACCCTGACCCGCACCAGCAACGGCGACTGCTACTTCCTCGACCGCAAGACGCGCCTCTGTAGCGTCTACGCCAAGCGCCCGGACACCTGCCGCAACCACCCGCAGGTCGGCCCGCGCCCCGGCTACTGCGCCTACCGCAAGAAGACGGCCTGATCACGGCCGGCTGAAAGCACGGGGCTCCCGGCTCGCTATACTGCGCGCCAGCTCAGGAGCCCCTCATGAATTCCCTGCTCGAAGCCTGGCGACATTCGCCGACCCATCGTCGTGTCTGGGCGCTCGCCGCGCCGATGATCCTCTCCAACGTTTCCGTGCCGCTGGTCACCCTGGTGGACAGCGCGGTCATCGGCCACCTGCCGCATGCGCACCAGTTGGGCGCCGTCGCGGTTGGCGGCGGCCTCTATACCCTGCTGGTCGGCGTGCTGGGCTTCCTGCGCATGGGCACCACCGGCTTCGCCGCCCAGGCGGCCGGGCGTGAAGACGGCGGAGCCTTGCGGCGGATTCTCGGCCAGGGCCTGCTGCTGGCGCTGGGCCTCGCCCTGCTGCTCAGCCTGCTGGCGGTGCCGCTGACCGGCCCCGCGCTTGCGCTGATGCGCCCGTCCCCGGAGCTGGATGTGCTGGCCCGCGAGTTCTTCCACATCCGCCTGTTCGGCCTGCCGGCGGCACTGGCCACCTATGCGCTGGTCGGCTGGTTCCTCGGCACGCAGAACGCCCGCGCACCGTTGGCGATCCTGCTGACCACCAACCTCATCAATATCGTCCTCAGCCTGTGGTTCGTGCTGGGCCTGGGCTGGGGCGTGGCCGGCGCGGCAAAGGCCGCGGTAACCGCGGAATGGGGCGGCGCGCTGCTCGGCCTGGCGTTGACCCGTGGTGCGCTCAGGCGCTTTCCCGGCCTGCCGGACTGGTCACGCCTGCGCGCCTGGGCCAGCTGGCGGCCGCTGCTGATGGTCAACCGCGACATTTTCATCCGCAGCCTGGCGCTGCAGGGCGTGTTCTTCCTGCTCACGGTGCAGGGCACGCGCCTGGGCGACGCCACGGTGGCGGCCAACGCGCTGCTGCTCAACGGCCTGATGGTCACTGCCTACGCCCTCGACGGCCTCGCCCACGCCGTGGAGGCGCTGTGCGGCCATGCCATCGGCGGCCGCGACCGCACCGCGCTGCGCCGCTCGCTGGTGGTCGCCTGCGGCTGGTCGCTGATCGCCAGCCTGCTGTTCGTCGTCTTCTTCACCTTCTTCGGGCACCTGTTCATCGCCCTGCAGAGCGACATCCCGGAGGTGCGCGCCACCGCCGACCAGTACCTGCCCTACCTCGCCTGCCTGCCACTCATCGGCATGTGGAGCTACCTGCTCGACGGCCTGTTCATCGGCGCCACCCGCGCCCGCGAGATGCGCAACGCCATGCTGCTGGCCTGCGCCGCCAGCCTGCCGCTGGGATTCGCCCTGCAGGGCTGGGGAAATCACGGATTGTGGCTAACCTTCCTATGCTTCATGTTGCTGCGTGCGCTGGTCCTAGCCGGCTACGCGTGGAAGCTGACACGCCAAGACGCCTGGCAGGCGCCTGCCAGCCCCTGACCTGTTGAGGAGACGCCATGCCGGCTTGTCCCATTCCCGTTGACGAAACCCTGCGTCAGCAGACCCTGGATGAGATGAACCTGCTCGACACCCCGGCCGAGCACTACCTGGATACCCTCGTCCAGCTGACCCAGGACCTGGTGAAGGTCGACACCGTGCTGATCAGCCTGATCGACCAGGATCGCCAGTGGTTCAAGGCCCGCGTCGGCCTGGACGCCACCGAGACCACGCGCGACGTGTCCTTCTGCGGCTACGCGATCCTCGGCGAGGACACCCTGCTGGTGCCCGATGCCACCCTCGACGAACGCTTCGCCGACAACCCGCTGGTGCTCGGCCCGCCCTACATCCGTTTCTACGCCGGTCGCCCGCTGCGCGCCGGCAATGGCCAAGCCATCGGCACCCTGTGCATGGTCGACCCGCGGCCGCGCAGCATGACCGAGGCGCAGCAGGCCAACTTCCGCGACCTTGCCACCCTCGCCGAGGGCTACCTGCAATTGCGCACACTGATCCAGAGCAACCGCGACCTGCGCGTGGAAATGGACCGCGAGCAGCGCAAGGCCCTGCTCGACCCACTGACCCAGTTGTGGAACCGCGGTGGCCTGCTCGCCTTCCAGGACCGCGAGTGCCGCCTGGCGCGGCAAAACCACGTGCAGTTGGGCGTGATCTACGCCGACCTCGACCACTTCAAGGCGATCAACGACCAGCACGGCCACGCCGCCGGCGACCAGGTGCTCTGCGAATGCGCCCGCCGCCTGCGCGCCGCGCTGCGGCCGGACGACCTGCTGGTGCGCCAGGGCGGCGAGGAGTTCGTCGCCCTGCTCAAGGTGAAGGACGGCGAGGAACTGCAGCGCGTCGCCGAGCGCGTGCGCGAGCTGATCGGCCACGAGCCGGTGCAACTCCCCTGCGGGCCGCTGCCGGTCAGCCTGAGCATTGGCTGCACCCTGCTGGCAGGTGAAGAGCCTGTCGACCAGGCGCTGGAACGCGCCGACGGCGCGCTTTACAGTGCCAAGCAGGCCGGGCGCAACCGGGTGAACTTCAGCGCGCCGCCGGCCTCAGCCTGATCAGAAGCAAGGCCCCAGCAGAGGACCCACTCATGGCCCAAGCCATCGCCGCGTACCTGCACTACCTGTCGATCTTCATCCTGTTCGCCCTGCTGGTGCTGGAGCACCAGCTGTTCCGCCTGCCGCTGGACCTGTCGCGGGCGCGCAGCCTGGTGATAGTCGACCTGGCCTACGGCGCCTGTGCCGGCGTGGTACTGCTGACCGGCGCGGCACGTGTCGTCTGGTTCGCCAAGGGCACGGATTACTATCTGCACAACAGTCTGTTCCACGCCAAGATCGGCCTCTTCGTGCTGGTGGCGCTGCTGTCGATCCTGCCGACCATGACCTTCCTCAACTGGCGCAACGAGCTCAAGGCTGGCCGCGTTCCAGTGCCCAGCGAGCGCCAGGCGAAGCTGGTGATCATGACCATCCGCGTGGAGCTGCTGGCGCTGCTGATCCTGCCGCTGCTGGCGACCCTGATGGCGCGTGGTTTTGGGATGATCGGCTGAGCCGCCGGACTGACTGGCCGCTTTCCTACAACCAGTACCGAGCAATCCGATACAGTCGCTCCGCTGATCCGTGGATGCTCCTGCGCAGCTTCGACTGCCGCAGGACCTCCACATGCCTTCCCGCCCCTCCAGCCGCCCACTGTGGCGGTGGCTCCCCTCGCTGGCAGCCCTCGTCCTGAGCGGCTGCGCGAGCGACGAATTCACTTTCGAAGCCGACCTGCCGGGCGATTTCAGCCTGGTGGGTAATGCGCGCTATTCGCCACCCGAGGGCAGCCACTGCAATTCCCCGGCGAAAGACGACCTCACGCAACGCCTCTTCGCCACGCCCGGCCACGGTGAACGCCCCTACCGGGTCAGTTACCAGGTGCCGCTGCGCCTGAGCAGCGACGGTTGCAGGCGCGAGCTCCGGCACATCCTCATCGAAATGGACGGCGAATCGGCCACCCACCCCCTGGACGCCGTGCAACCCGATATCAGCTTCGCCAACCTGGCTGTCCGCAGCCAGCTCTCCGCCGGCAGCGCCGGAATGCCGAAAAAGGGCGCACGCATCTTCGACGGGCGCTGCCGCTGGCTGTTGCCGGACTCACCGGACGGCGAGCGCCAGTTGCAGTGCCGCGCCTCGGACATCGACGGCAACTGGCTCGCCGGCAGGCCCGGCGGCGAACTACTGCGCGACGAACTGCCCGGCCGCATCGTCCGGCTGGCCATCGGCGTGGCGCCGGACATTGCCGCCTCCGCCGAGCCTCGCGGCACTCAGGCGCTGACGGCCGGCTCCAGCAACTGAGCCAGCCGACGGCGCAGGGCCAGCAGGTCCGTCGCCGCCGGTTGCAGGTGGAAACGCTCGCGCAGCACGTCCAGCAGCTCATCGGTACTCTCGATGCTGTGCTGCTCGACTTCGCCGTCCGCGCCACGCCGGCTGAATTGCCCGTTGAACAGCGACAGCCGCGCGCCGCCGTCGCTGAGCGCCACGCGCAGGGAGTTGCGGAACACGCTCTGCGGGTAGGTCGAGGTGTACCAGTTGCGCATGCCGTAGTCGGCCCAATGCTGCGGCTCGAGGGTGAAGCGGTACAGCGTCTGCCAGCCGGATGCCGAGCGCGTTGCCATCTCCAGTTCCTCATCGGTCGAACCACTGACACGCCAGCCTCCTGGCAGCTCTTCGTTCACCCTTAGCGGCAGGGCTCTCGGCGAGGCAGGGCCGCCGAAGCCGATATCCACCAGGTGCGGCCCTTCGGCCAGATCGATGCGCAGCAGCAGGTGCGTCTGCGGCGTCAGCGGCGCATCCGCCGGCAGGCCCCAGCGCACCCGCGCCACCAGCAGGGTCACACGGTAATCCAGGCTGGCCAGCAGGCGGGCGAACAGGCTGTTCAACTCGAAGCAGTAACCGCCGCGCTGGCGCTCGACGACCTTGGCGAACACCGCCTCCGGCTCGATCAGGACGGGCTGGTCCAGCAGCACGTCGAGGTTCTCGAAAGGCAGGTGATGCAGCGCGGCGACGATCAGCCGGTCGAGGTTTTCCAGCGTCGGCGCTGGGCGCTCCGGCGACAGGCCGAGGCGGGCCAGGGTCGCGTCGAGCTGGGCAGCGCTGAAGGGGGTGAGTGGGGTCATGCGAATCTCCTTTCGCGAAGCATCAATGGCGGTGGGCGGCGGTCGGTTCGGGGATCACCAGCGGGCCGCAGTGCTCGTCGCTGACAATCACTGCCAGCAGGCGCGCAGGCTCGCTGGCGCTGGGGTTCTCGGCGAACAGGTGCAGCTCGCGGCTGGGCTCGAACCAGGTCTGGCCCGCGCGGTAAGTCTGCGCCGGCAGGCCCTGCATCTGCGAGCGCACCTGACCACTGAGCACGATGGCGGTCACCGCGCCGGGATGGCGGTGCGCCGGGGTGTAGCCGTTGGGCGGGAAGTCCACCTGCAGCGTGGTCACGACCTTGCCGGGCATGTCGGCCAGCGGCTCGCAGGACAGGCGCTTCACCTGAGTGCTCGGCCGCGCGCCAGCTGAAGCCCCGGCATGTCTTTGCGCCAGGCTCACCAGCGGCCGCGACCAGGGCTGCCAGAGCAATGCGCCGGCACTGAGGGCAATGACCAGCACCAGACCGGCCCGGGCCTCATGCCCCGAGACGAGGCTCATGCCGGCACCCCCGCCAGGCGGAAGCCCGGCTGCCAGCCCAGGCGATGTCGCGCCTTGGCCGAGCTGACTTCGATGTCCTGTTCGGCGATGTTGTAGGCGCCGTGCGCGCCCCACTCCAGCGCCAGCAGGGCGGCGCGGGCGGCATCGTCCACATGCACGGCCAGCCTCGGGTCTGCCGCATCGGCTCCCGTACCCGGCCCGTAAAGTCGGCCGTAACGCAAGACGATGCCCTCCATCGGCCGCGCACCGAGCACCGCCTCTTCGAGCGCGGCGACGCCGCCGACACTGATGGCGCGCGGGCCTTCGGCGCCCAGGTCCAGCGGTTGTTCCTCATGCAACGGCAACTCGCCCGGCACGTAGGCCCAGGCGATGCTCTGCGCCACCATGCGCTCGACGCCAGCGGCGCGAGCTGCTGCCACGAGGTTGGCAGTACCTTCGCGGCGAACCCGCGCGTTGCGCGGTTGGGCGGCGGGCATCAGGGCAGGGTCGAGGCCGGCGGGCAGGTCGGTGAGCTGGTGGATCACCCAGCGCGGCTGGAACTGCCGCATGGCGGCACTCAGGGCTTGCGCGTCATAGACATCCAGCACCAGCGCCCGCGCTCCCGCGGCCTCCAGAGCGGCGGCTCGCTGCGCGCAGCGACTGATTGCCAGCACCTGGTAACCACGCTCCAGCAGCATCGGCAGCAGGCGCTGGCCGATGGCACCGCTGGCTCCGGCGAAGAAGACTTTCATGCACATGGGGACCTCGAATCGGGCGGCTGGGACATGTCGCCACTCTAGTGGTGCAATGCCCCACCCCACAGAGCCAAGATCATGCAAAACAACTGGGACATGATTACCGAACCTTGATCCATGTCCACGCAATGTCACGCTCATCGTCTATAACAAACGGCTCACTACCCCGATCCCTAGGAGTCGCCATGAGCCAAGTCTTCGATGTTGCCGTTGTCGTCGGCAGCCTGCGCAAGGAATCCCTGAACCGCAAGATCGCCAAGGCATTCGCCGCACTGGCGCCGGCCAACCTGAAGCTGGAAATCGTGGAGATCGGCGACCTGCCGCTGTACAACGAAGAGCTCGACGTGGGCACCCCGCCCGCCAGCTACACCGCCTTCCGCGAGCGCATCGCCCGCGCCGATGCGGTGCTCTTCGTCACCCCCGAGTACAACCGCTCGGTGCCCGGCGTGCTGAAGAACGCCATCGACGTCGGCTCGCGCCCCTACGGCAAGAGCGCCTGGAATGCCAAGCCCTGCGCCGTGGTCAGTGCCTCGCCGGGCGCCATCGGCGGCTTCGGCGCCAACCACCACCTGCGCCAGTCGCTGGTGTTCCTCAACATGCCCGTGCTGCAGCAGCCCGAAGCCTACCTGGGCGGCGCCGGCGGCTTCTTCGATGAATCCGGCAAGCTGTCGGAGAAGACCGAGCCCTTCCTGAAGAGCATCATCGATGCCTTCTCCGGCTGGATCGTGCAGAACCAGCCACGCTGATCTGCCCAGGCGCCGGCATCCGCCGGCGCTTTCCCCCCGCCATTCTGAGCAGCCCGTCGCAGGCCGCTGCGACACCCGGCATTGGCCATCATTGCGGCTGGCTCCACGCCCCTTCTCACGCCAAGGTTCAGGCCCGCTTCCCGCGCCCGGACCGTCGATGCTGCGCCACCTTCTGTTGCACTTCCTTGCCCTCACCCTGCTCGCCGGCTGTACTTCGCCGCCGGTGAAGAAGGACGTCGACGGTGTGGGCTTCAGCTCCGGGCAGATGCTGCAGAACGACGCCAACCGCGCCGCCAACCTGGCCATGCGCGATAACCTGGACAGCCTGTCGCTGCTGCTCGACAAGCTCTACAAGCGCAACCCGCGGGAATGGAAGAAAACCGGCGCTGCCTCACGCGATGCAGCCCACCAGCAGGTGATGGACGCCATCCGCAACCAGCAGCCGCTGCCCGGCCTGGGCGGCAGGCAATCGGTGGCTGCCCTGCCCCTGGCCTTTGACGCGGAGTTCCAGGGCGACCGTGCCGGAGCGCTGATCTACGGGCTCGGCAGCATGCTCTACGAACTGTATGGCGACACCGATACCCAGCACCTGCTCAGCGGGCTGAACTCGCAGATGACCGCCAATGCGGCCTGGAACATCGAGGTAGCGGCCTGGCTGCTGGCCAGCCGCACCGACGAGCAGGGCCAGCCGCTGCTGTTGTCCAACGAGATCAGCGCCGCCGGCCGCAACCTGTCCTTCGAGCGCGAGTTCGGCCGCATGATCGGCCGGCTGGAGTTGCTGGCACAGATGACACACGAGAGCCTGCGACGCAGCGGGATCAACTACGTGCAGGGCATCCTTGCCGCACCAATCCTCGGCCTGGTGCAGTTCATCCCGCTCAACGCCGCCAGCGCAGCGACCACGGCCCAGTGAGTCGTCAGTCCTCCAGCAGGCGCGCCAGGCGCTGGCGCAGGTAACGGTTCTCCGCGCGCAGTTCGTCCACCTCGTCCAGCAGGCGCAGCGCCAGGGCGATGCCCGGCCAGTCCAGCTCGAACTCGCGGCGCAGCCGGACCGCGCGGCGCACCACGCTGACCGCCTGGTAATCGAAGACCCAATGCCCGGCGCGCTGTTCGCGAGGCTCCACGATACCCACCTCGACGATCTCGACGAGCACGTCGCGGGGGAGGTTCACCGACTGGCAGAGCTCGTCGAGGTCCACCACCATCACTGTCGTCGTCATGCGCGTTTACCCCAATCGGCACGGGGGTCGAAGGCCGCCTTGGCAGCCAGTTCTTCCCAGAGTTTGCGGGTCGCTTCGTCTGCCGTCTTCGGCATCACCACCTTGAGCACCGCATAGAGATCGCCAGCGGCGGCCTCGCCCTTGTTCGGCAGGCCCTTGCCCTTGATGCGCAGGCGCTGGCCGGCCTGGCTGTTGGCCGGGATGCCGAGGTTGATCCGCCCGCCCAGCGTGGGCACTTCCACCTTGGCGCCGAGCGCCGCTTCCCACGGCGCCACCGGCACGGTGACGACGAGGTCGCGGCCGTCGACGTCGAACACCGGGTGCGGCACCAGGCGGATAGCCAGGTACAGGTCGCCCGCCGGCCCGCCGTTGATACCCGGCGCGCCCTGCCCCTTGAGGCGGATGCGTTCGCCGTCGGCGGTGCCCACGGGGATCTTCACGTTCAGCGTCTTGTTCTGCGGCGGCAGCTTGCGGCCGTATTCGTCGTAGCTCGGCAGGCTGAAGCTGATCGGCCGGCTGTCCCCGGAAAGGGTTTCCTCGAGGAACAGCGGGACCTCCATCTCCACGTCCTGACCACGGTGGGCCTGCGGCTGGCGCGCACCGCCGAAGCCACCGTGGGAGCCGCCGGCGCGGCCGCCGAAGATCTGCTCGAAGAAGTCACTGAAGTCCTGCTCGTGCCCCGGCGACGGGCCGTCGAAACCACCGCGCGGCTGCCAGCCGGGCGGCGCCTCGAACTGCGGCCCCTGCGCGCCGTACTTGCGCAGTTCGTCGTACTCGGCGCGCTTCTCCGGGCTCTTCAGCACTTCGTAGGCCTCGGAGACTTCCTTGAAGTGCGTCTCGGCGTCCGGCTCCTTGCTGACGTCCGGGTGGTACTTGCGCGCGAGCTTGCGGTAGGCGGTCTTGATCGCCTTCTCGTCGGCGTCGGGCTCGACCCCGAGCGCGGCGTAATAGTCCTTGAATTCCATCGGTAGCGGTCACTCCTCACATGCGTTGGACCTGTCGGCGCCTGGGACACGGGGAATTCGCGCGGGCAGCCGGAGCCGCTGCGCGCACTGCGAGGCGAACAGGTGGAAAAAACGGGCTTCTGCGACAACAGATGAAGTCGCGGCGCCGGCTTTTCAACACTGCCTGCAAGCCTAGACGCTGATCGTGCATCGCGGCCGCCGGGACGCCTTGATACCGGTCATGGCATAGTCGTCTTCCGGATTAATCGCCTACTCGGACAGGCCATGACCGCGCCCTTCGATTCGTTCCGCCAACCGCTGGACCCGAGCCATGAACTGCCGATCTACCGCCAGCTCTACGAGCGCTTCCGCGATGCCATCAGCCGTGGTGCGCTACGCCCGGGCGAGCGCGTGCCGCCGGTGCGGGGGCTGGCCGGCGAACTGGGCGTGGCGCGCGGCACGGTGGAGCTGGCCTACCAGTTGCTGACCAGCGAGGGCTACCTGCTGGCGCGCGGACCGGCGGGCACCGTGGTCTCGCCTCAGCTGGCGGGACGCACCAGCTCCGCACCACCGGTGCCGGTCGAACCCTCGACGGTCGAACGCAGCCTGCCCGGCCTGATCGCCCACGGCCCGACCCTGCGACCGTTCCAGCTCGGCGTGCCGGCGCTGGATGCCTTCCCCCGCGCACTCTGGGCGCGCCTGTGTGCGCGGCGTCTGCGCCAGCAGAGCGCGTCCATGCTGGCCTACCCGGAGCCCTGCGGTTACGGGCCGTTGCGCGAGGCCGTCGCCGGCTACCTGGGGATTTCCCGCGGCATCGTCTGCGCCCCGGAGCAGGTATTCATCTGCGCCGGCTACCAGGGCGCGCTGGACCTGATCAGCCGCACCCTGCTCGAACCCGGCCAGCGCTTCTGGCACGAAGACCCCGGCTACCCGCGCGGCCGCGAACTGCTGCGCCGGGCCGGCGGCGTGCCAGTGCCCATCGCGGTGGACGCCGATGGCCTGCGCGTGGAAGACGGCATCACCCGCGCGCCGGAGGCGCGTTTTGCGCTGGTCACGCCGTCGCAACAGAGCCCCACTGGCGTTGCGCTCAGCCTGCCGCGCCGCCTGGCCCTGCTGGACTGGGCGGCCAGCAGCGGCGCCTGGATAGTCGAGGACGACTACGACAGCGAGTACCGCTACGCCGGCTTCCCGCTGCCGGCGCTGAAGAGCCTCGACCGCGCCGGCCGCGTGCTCTACACCGGCACCTTCAGCAAGGTGCTCTACCCCGCCCTGCGCCTGGGCTATCTAGTGGTGCCGGCGCATCTGGTGGAGGACTTCGTGCGCACCCAGCAGGTGTTTTCCTCCGGCTGCGCGGAGCTGCTGCAGGCGACCCTGTGCGACTTCATGCAGGAAGGCCACTTCGCCCGCCACCTCAAGCGCACCCGCACGCTCTACGCCCGGCGCCGCCAGTGGCTGCGCAGCGCGCTGGAGGAGCGCCTGGGCGAGCGCCTGCGCTTCGCTGACACCCCCGGCGGCCTGCACCTGATCGGCGCGCTGGACCAGGACGACCTCGCCGTCGCCCGCCGCGCCCATGCCGAAGGCCTCGGCCTGCAGGCGCTGAACGCGTGGTGCGTCGAGGCCAGGCGCGAGCCGGCGCTGATCATGAGTTTCACCAATGTCACCGACGAGCACCTTGCCGGGCGCCTGGCAGAGCGGCTGGCGCCCTTGCTCGGCTGATTCCGGGAGGTGTGCCGGTCAATACCTCCGATGGCAAAAATTGACTGACGCTCGACGTTGACCGAGGTCAATTTTCCTACGGGCAATGCCGTTAGATTCCCACAACATCTTGTTGTCTTGAATAACTCGGGACACAGCATGTTGTGGAATCAAGCCAATGCCCCTGACACGGACCGCCCCTCTTCCCGCCAGCCTGCGCAAGCGTAACGGCAGCTCCGCCGCCTTCGACCCGAGCAAGATCGAACGCGCCATCGCCGCCGCTGGCGAGGCCAGCGGCGAGTTCACCGCGCCCCACGCCGGAGAGCTGACCCGTCGCGTGCTGGCCCGCCTGCCGGCCCGGAACGACCTGGACGTGGAGCAGGTGCAGGACGTCGTCGAGCGCGCCCTGATGGAAGCCGGACACTACCCCACCGCCCGCGCCTACATCGTCTACCGCGAACGCCACGGCCGCCTGCGCCGCGAGCGCAAGACACTGGTGGACGTCGCCGCGTCGATGAACGAATACCTCTCGCGGGAGGACTGGCGGGTACGCGCCAACGCCAACCAGGGCTATTCCCTGGGCGGGCTGATCCTCAACGTGTCCGGCAAGGTCACCGCCAACTACTGGCTGGACGAGGTGTACAGCGAAGGCATCGCCGTCGCCCACCGCGAGGCCGACCTGCACATCCATGACCTCGACATGCTCGCCGGCTACTGCGCCGGCTGGTCGCTGCGAACCCTGCTCAGCGAAGGCCTGAACGGCGTGCCGGGGCGGGTCGAGGCCGGGCCGCCGAAGCACCTGTCCAGCGCGCTGGGGCAGATGGTCAACTTCCTCGGCACCCTGCAGAACGAATGGGCCGGCGCCCAGGCCTTCAGCTCCTTCGATACCTACCTGGCGCCCTACGTGCGCAACGACAGCCTGAGTTATCAACAGGTGCGCCAGGCGCTGCAGGAGTTCATCTACAACCTCAACGTGCCCTCGCGCTGGGGCACCCAGACGCCCTTCACCAACCTGACCTTCGACTGGGTCTGCCCGGAAGACCTGCGCGAGCAGATTCCCTACGTCGGCGGCGTGGAAATGCCCTTCGCCTATGGCGAGCTGCAGGCCGAGATGGACCTGATCAACCGCGCCTACATCGAAGTGATGCAGGCCGGCGACGCCCACGGCCGGGTGTTCACCTTCCCGATCCCGACCTACAACATCACCCACGACTTCCCCTGGGACAGCGACAACGCCACGCGCCTCTTCGAGATGACCGCGCGCTATGGCCTGCCGTACTTCCAGAACTTCCTCAACTCGGACATGCAGCCCAACCAGGTGCGCTCCATGTGCTGCCGCCTGCAACTGGACGTGCGCGAGCTGCTCAAGCGCGGCAACGGACTGTTCGGTTCGGCGGAGCAGACCGGTTCGCTGGGTGTGGTGACCATCAACTGCGCGCGCCTGGGCTACCGCCATCGCGGTGACGCAGCCGGCCTCTACGCTCAGCTCGACTACCTGCTGGAGCTGGCCTTCGACAGCCTGGAGGTCAAGCGCAAGGTCATCCAGCAGCACATGGATGCCGGGCTCTACCCCTACACCAAGCGCTACCTGGGCACCCTGCGCAACCACTTCTCCACCATCGGTGTGAACGGCCTGCACGAGATGCTGCGCAACTTCACCGACGACCGCGAAGGCCTGCACACCGAGGTCGGTCGGCAGATGGCGCTGGCGCTGCTGGACCATGTGCGGGCGCGTCTGGTGCGCTTCCAGGAAGACAGCGGGCACCTCTACAACCTGGAAGCCACGCCGGCCGAAGGCACCACCTACCGCTTCGCCCGTGAGGACCAGAAGCGCCACCCGGACATCCTCCAGGCCGGCACGCCGGACGCGCCCTACTACACCAACTCCTCGCAGCTGCCGGTGGGCCTCACCGATGATCCGTTCGAGGCGCTGGAACTGCAGGACGCCCTGCAACGCAAATACACCGGCGGCACCGTGCTGCACCTGTACATGGCCGAGCGCATCTCCAGCGCCGAGGCCTGCAAGACCCTGGTGCGCACCGCCCTCGGACGCTTCCGCCTGCCTTACCTGACGGTGACGCCGACCTTCTCCATCTGCCCGGTACACGGCTACCTCGCCGGCGAACACGAGTTCTGTCCGCGCTGCGACGAAGCCGCGCTGCAGAAAGCCGCCAGCAGGAACTGCTGCAGCAGCTGAGCCCCTTCTCTTTCATCCCCGAAAATTCATCCCCGCAAAAAAAGGAGCACCACGATGACCGCGAACCAACTGCCCGAAAGCCAGCGCCAGCGCTGCGAGGTGTGGACCCGCGTGATGGGCTATCACCGCCCGGTGACGGCGTTCAACGCCGGCAAGCAATCCGAGCACCGCGAGCGCCGTCACTTCCGCGAGACGCGATGAGCAGTGCGCTCAGGGTCGGGGGCCTGGTGCCCCTGACCACCCTCGACTACCCCGGCCTGCTCGCCTGCGTGCTGTTCTGTCAGGGCTGCGCGTGGCGCTGCCGGTATTGCCACAACCCGGAACTGATTCCGCCGCGTGGCGAAGCGGAGATCCCCTGGGACACCATTCTCGCCTTCCTCCGGCGACGCCAGGGCCTGCTGCAGGCCGTGGTGTTCAGCGGCGGCGAGGCGACGCTGCAGAACGCGCTACCGGAGGCCATGGCCAGCGTGCGCGAGATGGGTTTCCGCAGCGGGCTGCACAGCGCCGGCATCCGCCCGGAGGCCTTCGCCCGCGCGCTGCCCCATGCCGACTGGATCGGCTTCGACGTGAAGGGGCTGGCCGAGGAGATGGACGCTACAACCTGCGTGAAACGCAGCGGACAGGCCAACTGGCGCAGCCTGGAGCTGTTGCTGGAGAGCGGCGTTGGCTACGAGTGCCGAACGACTGTGCACTGGCAATTGTTCGACCTGGAGCGCCTGAGTCAGCTGGCCACGCGGTTGCGCGGGATGGGTGTGGATAACTTCGTGGTGCAGTTGGCCCGCAGCGGCCGGCAGCTCGATCCCCAACTGATCGCCACACCCGCGCCCCATGGCGCGCCCGATCTGTGGCGGGAGCTGCATGCGCTGTTCCCTTCATTCGAACTGCGCGACGTCTGAGCTCCCGTGTTCCCCTGTAGGAGCGGGCCATGCCCGCGATAGGCCCGCCACCGCCGAGGAACATCGCGGATAAATCCGCTCCTACCGGATAGATCTGTGCTCGGATCGGCCCTCACCCTAACCCTCTCCCAGAGGGAGAGGGGACCGTTCGGTGCCGGATGAAACCACAGCGTCAGCCGGCACGATTTGCTCCCTCTCCCTGAGGGAGAGGGCTGGGGTGAGGGGGAAAGCACAATCACCGAACTACCAGGGAAAGACAGTTGCTCCTACGCTCGGCTCACCACCACGGCAACGGAAAAAAGCAAAAGCCCCGCCGAAGCGGGGCTTTCATCACGCGGACTGCGGACCTGTCAGGACGACAGATAGGCCGAGCGGGTCAGCCCCAGACGCAGCGCGTCGAGAAACTGGGTGCGCTCGCGCGCGGTGAGCTTGGCCCCGGCGACCTTGTCGCGGTAGTGGGTCATCAGCTCCTCGGGCGACAGGTGCACGTAGCGCAGCATGTCCTCAATGGTGTCGTGGGTCTCGATGCCGGCGTGGTAGTAGCTGCCGTCGGCGTTCTGGTAGACGTTCACCGAGTCGGTGTCGCCGAACAGGTTGTGCATGTCACCGAGGATTTCCTGGTAGGCGCCGACCAGGAAGGTGCCGATCAGGTAGTCCTCGCCTTCCTTCACGTCGTGCACCGGCATGCTGGTCTCGATGCTCTGCTCGTCGACGTACTGGGTGATCTTGCCGTCCGAGTCGCAGGTCAGGTCCTGCAGCACTGCGCGGCGGGTCGGTTCCTCGCCCAGGCGATGGATCGGCAGGATCGGCAGCACCTGGCCGATGGCCCAGGTGTCGGGCAGGCTCTGGAACACCGAGAAGTTGCAGATGTACTTGTCGGCCAGCTTGTCGTTCAGCTCGTCGAGCACCTGGCGGTGCGAACGCTGGTGCGCCTTGAGCTGGTTGTGCAGGCGACGGCAGATGGCGAAGTAGCACTGCTCGGCCAGGGCCTTCTGCGCCAGGCTGATCTTGCCCTCGGCGTACTGCGCGGCGGCATCGCTCATGTAATGGGTCGCGCGCCAGTAGGTCTCGGTGACCATCTCGGCGTCGGTCGGGCCGAGCAGGTCGGCCAGCCACTGGACGATCTCCGGCTGCTCGGCGAGGTCGGTGATCTTCGGCACTTCGTCGTTGTGGCGCTCGACATCGGTGACCTGGGTGATCAGCACCGCGTGGTGCGCGGTCAGCGCGCGGCCGCTCTCGGAGAAGATGTGCGGATGCGGCAGGCCCTGCGCGTCGCAGAACTCCTTGAGCATGCCCACCACCACACCGGCGTAGTCGTCGATGTCGTAGTTGATCGAGCTGGCGTTGCGCGAGTGGGTGCCGTCGTAGTCAACGCCCAGGCCGCCGCCGACGTCCACGTGGTCCACCGGCAGGCCGAGGGCGCGCAGTTCGCCGTAGTAGCGGATGGCTTCCTTGAAGCCGTGCTGGTAGTCGGCAAGATTCGCGATCTGCGACCCCATGTGGAAGTGCAGCAGGCGCACGCCCTGGTCCAGGCCAGCGGCGCGGAAGCGGTCGACTACCGACAGCAGCTGCGCGGCGGACAGGCCGAACTTGGCCTTCTCGCCACCGGTGTCCGCCCACTTCGAAGAAGCCAGCGAGGACAGGCGCACGCGCAGGCCGACCTGTGGCAGCACGCCCACGTTGGCGGCCTCCTCGATCACCAGCTGCACCTCCGATTCCTTCTCGATCACGATGAACACGTTGTGGCCGAGCTTCTGTCCCATCAGCGCCAGCTTGATGAACTCGCGGTCCTTGTAGCCGTTGCAGACGATGGTGCCGCCCTTGGGCGCCAGCGCCAGCACGGCCATCAGCTCGGGCTTGGAGCCGGCTTCCAGGCCGATGGAGACGTTCTGGGTGGCGATGATGCTTTCCACCACGGCTTCCTGCTGGTTCACCTTGATCGGGTACAGCGCGGTGTAGCGACTGGTGTATTCCAGGCGCGCGATGTTCGCGTCGAAGGCGCCAGTGAGCTTGCGCACGCGGTCCTGGAGGATATCCGGGAAGCGCACCAGCAGCGGCAGCGACAGGCCCGCCTCGCGCAGCTGCTCGACCAGCGCATGCAGATCGATCGGCTGGGCATCGGCGCCCTGCGGGCGAACTTCCACGTTACCGGCGTCGTTGATGGCGTAGTAGCCAGCACCCCAGTGGCGAATTCCGTAGATGCTGCGGCTGTCTGCCACGGTCCAGTTGCTGCCGTCGTCTTTGCGGGTCCGTCTAGCGGCCATGCGGGGTGGTCTCCTCAGATTGCGCGAATGTGTGCAGGCGCCCGCCCGGCGTGCGGGTGAGTCGTCAAGGCCTGGTGGAGTAAACCTAGCCGGGCCTCGTGACGTTGCCGTGTTGACCGCCGGGCTTGGCGGTAAGTTTAGGAAAATCCGACGACACGCCCAGGGCGCGCCGATAAATCTCCCATCTAGGGAAAGGGCTTGCCGGCGAAGCGCTGCGCGCGCATCGCCTGGAACCCGTTCTCGACAGGGGAGAGTCGCCTGTCAGTTGAGACAGACGGCGGAAGACGGCTCAGCCGCCGGATTTCTTCGCCTTGAGGCCGCGTTTGGTCAGCTCTTCGAGCAGCAGGTCGACGTGGTCGCCCTGGATCTCGATGATGCCGTCCTTCAACGCGCCACCCGTGCCACAGCGCTTCTTCAGCGCGGTGGCCAGGTCCTTCAGCGCATCGGCCGCCAGCGGCACGCCGGTCACCGTGGTCACGGTCTTGCCACCGCGGCCCTTGGTTTCCCGACGCACGCGAGCGATGCCATCGCCGGCCGGAATCTCGGCCTGCTTGCAGATGCACGCGCCAATGGGCTGATTGCAGTCCGGGCAATGCCGGCCGGAATCAGTGGAGTAGACGAGCCCGCCGAGGGCGGACAGGGAGGATGCTTTCTTGACCACCGGGCGTTTCCCCAGGATTGGCCTCTTCGGGCCAGGTCAACGAATGGCCGGCTGGCGCCGACCGCGACGCCCCACTCAGGCAGGGGCTGCGCAATTCCCGGCGGAGGACCCTGCCGGAAAGGTCGCGCAATTTAGCAGCATTGAAGGCAAATGCTAAGAGCGAAAATGCGTCATTGATCGGCAGTTTGGCGACATGCCGGCGCAGCAGGGTTGTTGCAGGAGCGAGCTTGCTCGCGAACAAGCCCCGCTGCGAAGCCATTCGCGAGCATGCTCGCTCCTACGAAGAGCAGCCCGCAGTGGGTTGGAGGATCAGAAACTGACCAGGTACTTGCGCAGCGCCGCCAGCGAATCCGGGCAGTAAGGCGTGCCCGCCTTGGCCTCGGCCAGCGCCTGGTGCGGGTCGATGAATTTCGCTTCCAGCACCTCTTCGGGCTGCAACTTCAGCGGCGCATCGGACACGGCAGAGAACACCGCGCACCACAGGCGATTGTCCGGCTGGTCGAAGAAGAAGGTGCCGTGGGCGCGCAATTCGACGCCAGCGATGCCCAGTTCCTCTTCCAGCTCACGAGCGGCGGACTCCGCGTAGCTCTCGTCGGCCTGCACCATGCCGCCGGCGGCCGGGTCCCAGTAGCCGGGATAGACCGCTTTGCTCAGGGTGCGGCGGTGCACGCACAGCTCACCGGCTGAGTTGAACAGCAGGATGAAGGTGCCGCGGCCGATCAGCCCGCGCGCGCGCAGTTCGGCGCGCGGCAGGCTGCCCAGCAGCTGGTCGTCTTCGTCGACCCAGGCGATCTTCTCGGCGTCCGAAGCCGCCCGGTGGGCGGCTTCCTTGTCGCTGATGGCGGCCATGGATCAGCCCTGGGCCAGCAGCTGACGCAGGTCGATGATCGCGGCGTTGGCGCGGGAGATGTAGTTGGCCATCACCAGCGAGTGGTTGGCCAGCACGCCGAAGCCGCTGCCGTTGAGGACCATCGGGCTCCACAGCGGCGCCTCGGCGGCCTCCAGCTCGCGGATGATCTGGCGCACGCTGACAGTGGCGTTCTTCTTCGCCAGCACGTCGGCGAAGTCCACCTCGATGGCGCGCAGGATGTGCGACAGCGCCCAGGCCTGGCCGCGGGCTTCGTAGAACACGTTGTCGATCTGCATCCAGGGGGTTTCCTGGATCACTTCCTCGACTTCCGGCGCCTGGCCAGGGGTGACCGGCTGCATCGGCGTGATGTTGGTGTTCAGCTTGACCCGGCCGACGCTGGCCGAGAGGCGCTGGGACAGCGAGCCCAGGCGGGTGGAGACGTCACCCAGCCAGTTGTTCAGGCTGTCGGCGCGGGCATAGAACTGCGCGCCGGCCGGGTCGGCGGAGAGACGGCCCAGGTAGCGGTCCAGGGACTTGATGCCCTCGGCGTATTCCGACTCGGAGGACGGCAGCGCCCAGCTCTTGTTGTCGAAGTTGAAGCGCGGCTCGGCGCGTGCCAGGTCGGCGTCCTCGGTGGACTGCGACTGGGAGCGGGCGAAGTCCTTGCGCAGCGCGCGGGACAGATCGCGCACCTGGACCAGGGCGCCGTATTCCCAGCTGGGCATGTTGTCCAGCCAGACGCCCGGCGGGAAGATGTCGTTGGAGAGATAGCCGCCCGGCTTGTTCAGCAGCGTGGCGACCACTTCCTTGAGGGTTTCCACCGTGGTGTAGCCCACCACCATCTGCCGGCCGGCACGCTCGGCGGCGGCCTGGGCGTTCTGCTGCACGGGGAAGAGGTCCGGCTCCTGGCTCCAGTACCAGCCGATCGCGCCGCAGATCACCAGGTAGACGCCCAGCAGACCGCCGAGCACGCGGCCCAGCCAGGGGCCGCCGAAGTAGGCGCGCGCGTCGTCCACCGAGTCGTTCACGCGGTCACGCACGGAGCCGCGTTTCTTCCAGTTCCACATGGCAAGTTCCTTGATGTCCCGAATTCGAAGATAGCTTGGACCCGCAACCGGCCCCAGGGTGCCGGGATTTTAGGCCGCTGTGCGCAAGCATGCCGCACGCAGGCGGGTCGGCGCAGCCTACCCTGCGCATGGTGCTGGTTAATGCTGCGAAATACAAAGCTTCGGATGTTTGACCGAAGGCACTGTTATTGCCATCAAGGATTGGTAGCATAGGGCCATCACCGTGTATCACGGCGGAAACATTTTCGCCCCGCAGGCCGCCGGTACGGCTCTATAAAGAAGCGCGCGATGACCGAGCTCGACGATCCATCTCTCGACCGCCTCAAGCATCATTTCGCCCAGCGGGTGATCCACCAGGCCCGGCACCTGCTGGAAGTCTGGCAGCGCCTGTCGCGCTCGGAGTGGAACAGCGCCGGCACGGCCGAGCTGGCCGAAGCCTGCCTGCGCCTGCAACGCTATGCCGAACGCTTCGAACAGGCCGAGCATGCGGACCTGGCCAAGGCCATCGACCAGTGTCTGCGCGCTGTGCAGGACAACCGCGGGCGTCTTTCCAGCGAGCTGATCACCGAACTCAACCGCCTGATGCAGCGCCTGTCGCGCACCGGCCTGCGCCACGGCGACCAGTTCGAGCAGACCAACCTGCCACCGCTGCGCAAGCCGGTCTACCTCGCCCTGCAGGACCAGGAACGCGCCGAGCGACTGGCCCAGCAGCTGGAATTCTTCGGCATGGCCGCGCAGCCGTGCGAGCACGCCAACGCCTTCCGCGCCGCCATGGCCGACCGCCATCCGGCGGCCATCGTGATGGAAATCGACTTCGCCAACGGCCAGGGCCTGGCGCTGGCCGACGAGGCCCAGGCCGGTCTCAAGCAGAAGCTGCCGGTGCTGTTCTTCAGCCACGAAGAAACCGACACCCCGACCCGCCTGGCCGCTGCCCGCGCCGGTGGCCAGGACTTCTTCAGTGGCGCGCTGGACGCTTCCGGCCTGCTGGAGAAGATCGAGACGCTGACCCGCGTGGCCCACTACGAGCCATTCCGCGTACTGATCGTCGACGACTCCCGCGCCCAGGCCGCGCATACCGAGATGGTCCTCAACAGCGCCGGCATCGTCACCCGCGCCCTCACCGCGCCGCTGTCGGTGATGACCGAGCTGGCCGAGTTCCAGCCGGACCTGATCATCCTCGACATGTACATGCCCGAGTGCCTGGGCACCGAGCTGGCCAAGGTGATCCGCCAGCACGAGCGCTATGTGAGCGTGCCGATCATCTACCTGTCCGCCGAGGACGACCTGGACAAGCAGCTCGACGCCATGAGCGAAGGCGGCGACGACTTCCTCACCAAGCCGATCAAGCCGCGCCACCTGATCGCCACCGTGCGCAACCGCGCCGCCCGCGCGCGCAGCCTGAAGGCGCGGATGGTGCGCGACAGCCTCACGGGCCTGTACAACCACACGCATACCCTGCAGCTGCTCGACGATGCCCGCTTCCGCGCGCGCCGCGAGGAGCGCCCGCTGACCTTCGCGATGCTCGACATCGACCACTTCAAGCGGGTCAACGACACCTACGGCCACCCCATGGGCGACCGGGTGATCAAGAGCCTCGCGCTGTTCCTCAAGCAGCGTCTGCGCAAGACCGACCACATCGGCCGTTACGGCGGCGAAGAGTTTGCCGTGGTACTGCCGGACACCGACGCCGCCTCGGCGCACAAGGTGCTGGAGGAAATCCGCCAGCGCTTCGCCGAGATCCACTACCCGGCGCAGCCCCACGACCTGTCCTGCACCTTCAGCTGCGGCATCGCCGAGCTGGGCGAGGAGATGGACATCAAGACCCTCGCCAAGCAGGCCGACGAGGCGCTGTACACCGCCAAGCACGGCGGCCGCAACCGCGTCGAGGTCTACAAGTAACTCCCGCCGCCGGTCCGGCGCGGCGCTCTGCCGCGCCATTTCCCGACCGGATGCTGGCACCGTGTCATCAGCCAGTAACGAAACTGCAATAGGTTCAGGGCTCGCCGTTTTTTCGCTGTCGGTCGAGACCTGCCATGCGCCTCAAGCTGCTCACCAACCTCAACACCTTCCTGCTCCTGCTCGTCTGCCTCGCGCTGGGCGCCACCCTGTGGTGGTCGCAACGCGCCCTGGAGCGCCCTTTCACGCTGATGGACCGCTACCTGGAGCTCTCCCAGGGCTTCGAGCGCAAGGTCGCGCAGAACATCCAGGCGTACCTCGCCAGCGGCGACGCGCTCAAGCAGAAAGCCGCCCAGCAGGGCCTGGACGAACTCGCCCAGGAGCTGCCGCAACTGCCGGACAGCCTCAGCCAACTGCTCGGCCAGAGCCTCGACGAACTGCGCCAGTTCAGCGGCAACCAACTGCTCGCCGCCGGCAAACTGGCCGGCGACCCACAGGGCCTGCTGCTGCAGGCCGAGCGTGACCTGCTGGCCGCGCTGGACCAGCTCGGCACTTACGCCGACGCCAGCCAGAACCCTGCCGCCGCCGAGTACCGCACCCCGCTGCTGCAAGCCGGCCTGCACCTGACGCGCCTGGCCCACGCCCGTGCCAAGCTGGTGGAGAGCGGCAACCCGGCGCTGGCCGAAGACATCCAGCGCGAGCTGGAAACCCTGCGCCAGCTGGCCGAGCGCATCGACGCCCTGCCCCTTCTCGGCGTGCTGGAGCAACAGGCCTCCGCCTCCGACGACTTCGCCGCCATGATGGGCCTGGAATCCCAGCCGGCCGCCCAGGCGCAGAGCGAGGACCGTGGCGTCCCCCTGAAGCGCGACCTCGCCAGCGTGCTGCGCCGCTACCCGGATGAACTCAACCGCACCCGCCAGCTGATCGCCCAGCGCCAGGAGCTGGCCAACGCCACCGCCCAGCGCCTGGGCGCCGTGCAGCAGGCGCTGGCGACCCTGGAGCCGCAGGTGCGCGAGGAGCGCTCGAAGATCCAGACCCAGGTGCGCATCATCCAGGGCGCGCTGATCGCCCTGATCCTCGCCACCGCGCTGCTCATCGACACCCTGCAACGCCGCCTGGCGCGCGTGCTTGGCCAACTGGTCCCGGCGCTCTCCACCTGGGCCCGTGGCGACTTCGCCAGGCCCATCGCCCTGGCCACCCGCACCCGCGACCTGGTGGAGCTGCAGGAATCGCTGAACCGCCTGCGCGACTTCCTCGGCACCCTGGTCGGCACCATCCACCAGCGCGCCGAGGAAGTCGCCGGCAGCAGCCGCGCCCTGGCCGAGCTCAGCGGCGGCCTGCACGCAGGGGCCGAGCGCCAGGCCAGCGATACCGGGGAAATCCGCGACGCGCTGGGCAACATGGAAGCGGCGATCCAGCAGGTGGCCGGCGACGCCAGCCAGGCCGCTTCGGCCAGCCACGCAGCCGGTACGGCCGTCGAGCAGGGCCAGCAGGTGATCGGCAACAGCCTGAGCGGCATGCGCGCGCTGGTGGACGAAGTGCAGAGCAACGCCCAGGCCATCGAGAACCTCGCCGAGGAGTCGGCCACGATCGGCAACGTGCTGGGGGTGATCCGCTCCATTGCCGACCAGACCAACCTGCTGGCGCTCAACGCCGCCATCGAGGCCGCGCGGGCTGGCGAACAGGGCCGCGGGTTTGCCGTGGTCGCCGAGGAAGTGCGCTCGCTGGCCCTGCGCACCACCGGCGCCACCGAGGAAATCCAGCAGCTCACCGCGCGTCTGCAGCAGGCTGCGCGGCAGTCGGTGGAGGCGATGCGCAGCCAGGTCGAGCACGCGGAAGTCACCGCCAACCAGGCCGGCGCCGCCGAGGGCGCGCTGGACGAAGTGGTCGGCGCCATCCGCACCATCGCCAGCATGGCCGAGCGCATCGCCGAAAGCTCCGCCCAGCAGAGCGGCGCGGTGAGCGAAATCCGCTCGCACAGCGAACGCATCCACGAACTGGGCAGCGAGAACCTGCGCCTGATCGGCCAGGGACGCAGCCAGGGCGAGCAGTTGCAGGAACTGGGCGGTGCGTTGCACACCGCCGTGCGGGCGTTCCGTGTCTGACGACGTCATACGCCCGACGCCTGGGATCAGGCATTGGTAGGATGGGTGGAGCGCAGCGATACCCATCAATCGCCGTGCGCAGGCAGCATGGGTATCGCTGCGCTCCACGCCATCCTACGTCCGGTTTTTCCTGTACGCGCAGGCGCTGGGGCAATTCAAAGCGGAGTCAGCGCTCGCCGAGCTTGTGCCGCGCCGCATACAGGCAAACCATCTCCATCGCCAGGGTCGCGCCGGCCAGCGCGGTGATTTCGGCGTTGTCGTAGGGCGGCGCGACTTCCACCACGTCCATCCCCACCAGGTTGATGCCACGCAGCGCGCGGAGGATTTCCAGCGCCTGGTGCGAGCTCAGCCCGCCACAGACCGGCGTACCGGTACCCGGTGCGAAAGCCGGGTCGAGGCAGTCGATGTCGAAGGTCAGGTACACCGGGTTGTCGCCCACCCGTGCGCGAATACGCTCGGCGATGGCCTGCGGCGTGTTGCGATGCACCTCGCGGGCGTCCAGCACCTGGAAGCCCATCACATCGTCGTTGGTGGTGCGCAGGCCGACCTGCACAGAGCGCGCCGGGTCGACCAGACCTTCGCGGGCGGCGTGATAGAACATGGTGCCGTGGTCGATGCGCTGGCAATCCTCGTCCGGCCAGGTGTCACTGTGGGCGTCGAAGTGGATCAGCGACAGCGGCCCGTGCTTCTTCGCGTGGGCCTTGAGCAGCGGGTAGCTGATGAAGTGGTCGCCGCCCAGGGTCAGCAGCGCACAGCCGGCGTCGAGAATGTGCGCGGCGTGGGCTTCGATGACGTCCGGGGTTTCCTGCGGCACGCCGTGGTCGAAGGAACAATCGCCGTAGTCGATCACCGCCAGGTGGTCGAAGGGGTCGAATTCCCAGGGGAAGTGCCGGGCCCAGGCCATCTGTACCGAGGCGGCGCGGATCGCCCGCGGTCCGAAGCGGCTGCCGGGGCGGTTGGTGGTGGCGGTGTCGAAGGGCACGCCGCTGACCACCAGGTCGACGCCGCGCAGGTCACGGCTGTAGCGGCGGCGCATGAAGCTGGTAATGCCGGCGTAGGTGGATTCGGCGGCGGTGCCGTAAAGGCTGTCGCGGGTGATGGCCTGGTCGTTGTCTTGGGCGAGATCCATGGCTTCCTCATTTTTTAGTTATCGGTTGGTCACGGTGATTCAGGGAGCGTCCGCTACGTAGGGTGCATAACCTGGAACAGGTTATCCGCCGGCTCTGGCGCGACTCGGCGGATAACGCTGGCGCGTTATGCGCCCTACAAAAAACGGCTCCTCAGCTACGGGTACGGAACGCCGACCACAGCCGGGTGCGCTCGCGCTGCTGCTTCAAGGTCAGCAACTGCTCGCCGAACAACTTCTGGCGCATGGCCGGCGCCGGGTAGATGTCCGGGTCGCCAGCAACATCGGCATTCAGCAGCGGCGTGGCCTTCAGGTTGGCGTTGGCGAAATAGAGCGTGTTGGTCAGCTCGGCGATGGAATCCGGGCGCAGCATGAAGTCGATGAAGGCGCGCGCTTCCTGCGGGTGTGGCGCGTCCACCGGGATGGCCATGGTGTCGAACCAGATCAGCGTGCCCTCCTTCGGAATCCGGTAGATCACCTCGAACGGCTTGTTCGCCTGCTTCGCCTGCGCAGCGCCCATCAGCGCGTCGCCGGTGTAGGTCAGGGCCACACACAGCGTGCCGTTGGCCAGGTCGTTGATGTGCTTGCCGCTGGCGATGTAGCGCACGCTGGGCTGCAGCTTCTCCAGCAACTGACGGACTTCGGCCAGGTCGGCCGCGTCGGTGCTGTAGGGCGACTTGCCCAGATAATTCAGCGCCACGCTGATGACTTCCTGCGGCGAGTCGATCAGCGAGATGCCGCAGTCGGCTAGGCGGCTGGCGTACTCGGGCTTGAACAGCAGGTCGAGGCTGTCCAGCGGTGCGTCGGGGATGCGCTTGAGCACTGCGTCCTTGTTGATCGCCAGGCCCACGGTGCCCCAGGTGTAGGGCACGCCGAAGCGGTTGCCGGGGTCGATGGCGGCCAGCTTGGCGAGCAGGTCCGGGTCGAGGTTGGCGAAGTTCTTCAATTGCGCGTCGTTCACCGGCTGCACGGCCTTGGCCTGGATGGCGCGGGCCAGCCCGCTGCTGGCGGGGAACACGACGTCGTAGCCGCTGCGGCCGGTCATCAGCTTGCTGTCGAGCACCTCGGCGCTGTCGAAGGTGTCGTATTTGACGCGGATGCCGGTTTCCTTCTGGAAGCGTTGCAGGGCATCGGCGCCGACGTAATCCGCCCAGTTGTAGAGGTTGAGCACCCGCTCCTGCGCCTGCAGGGGCATGGCCAGGGCCACGGCCAGCGCCGTGAGAGAAGCCCGGAAGAACGCACGCATGATCATCGCCTCAGGTTGTTGTGGTTATGCGGCGAGCATGGGGCGGGCTTTACTTTGTAAAAATACAAAGTTAATTACTTTGGCATTTCATCATGACAATGTTTGGAGACGGCCATGCTCAGCCAATTGCGCGACCTCGACCTGCAACTGCTGCGGCTGTTCGTCACCGTGGTGGAATGCGGCGGCTTCAGCGCCGCGCAGGGCGAGCTGGGGCTGAGCCAGCCGAGCATCAGCATCCAGATGGCCAAGCTGGAGACGCGCCTGGGCTACCGCCTGTGCGAGCGCGGCAAGGGCGGCTTTCGCCTGACGCCCAAGGGCGAGCACCTGCTGCAATCGACGCGGCGCCTGTTCCTCGCCATCGAGGGCTTCCGCGACGAGGCCCGCGGTGTCGCCGACAAGCTGCTCGGCGAGGTACGCATCGGGCTTTCCGAAGGGCTGGACGTGGAAGTACTGGCGCAGCTGTCCGGGGCCATCCGGCGCTTCCGCCAGCGCAATGAAGCCGTCAGCCTGGAACTGATCACCGCCACGCCCGCCGAGCTGGAGCGCCTGCTACTGCAGGACCGCCTGCACCTGGCAGTCGGCTATTTCGCCGGGACCCAGGCGGCGCTGGAACATGTCGAGCTGTTCAGCGAACCCCAGGGCCTCTACTGCGGCGCCGGGCACCCGGCCTTCAGCGAGAAGAAACCGACCCGCGACTCCCTCGCCGACGCCGACCAGGTCCTGCACCCCTACCGCTTCATCGCCGCCGACGAGCCGCTGCAAACCAGCCGCAGCAGCGCGCGCTGCGAGCAGGTGGACGGCAGCCTGGCCTTCATCCTCTCCGGCGCGCACATCGGCTACCTGCCCAGGCATGTCGCCCAGCCGTGGATCGAGCGTGGCCAGCTGCGCGAACTGCTGCCCGGCGAACTGGGCTTCGACGTGGCCTTCAGCCTGACCCGCCACCGCGGCCGCCACCCCGGTGACGCTGAGCAGGCCTTCGTCAGCGATCTGTTGACAGCCTTCGGCCAGCACGCGGCCGATTGACGCAGCGGCGTCACGGGAACCGGGACTCGTAGGCGCAGTCCCACAGCGTCTATCACTTCTTGTGACAGCTGATCCGGCAACGCCTCGGGCCGCGCAGGAAGCTTTCCGCTATCATGCCCGCCACCCTGTAGTCCGCGAGATGTCCATGCGCCGCCTGCTCACCCTGCTTCTGCTCCTGGTCGCCCTGCCTGCTTCCGCCGGCCTGTTCGACAAACCCGCCGACAAGGGCGGCTTCGCCGTCGGGCAACCGGCCAAGGGCGATTTCCTGCCGGTGGCCGAGGCCTTCCGCGTCAGCGTCGAGGACAGCGACAGCCAGCAGGTGAAGCTGCGCTTCATCAACGCCGATGGCTACTACCTCTACCAGCACCGTTTCAGCTTCAAGGTCGAGCCCGCCGACAGCGGCGTGAGCGTCGGCGAAGTGAAGCTGCCGCCAGGCAAGCAGCACCACGACGACTACTTCGGCGACACGGTGGTCTACTACGCCATCACCGACATCGACGTGCCGCTGGTGAACCCGCAGCACAAGCCCTTCACCCTGGTCGTCAGCTACCAGGGCTGCGCCGACAAGGGCCTGTGCTATGCGCCGGAAACCACCCGCCTGCAGATCGCCGACGGCCAGGCCGCCAGCGTGGTGACCGGCCCCGCACCTTCCGCCGCTACCAAATCCTCCGCCACTTCGGCCAACCCGCTGGCCAGCCTGCTGGGCGACCACGAGCCGGGCAAGATCAAGAAACTCGGCCGAGCGCTGGCGATCTTCTTCCTGCTGGGCCTGGCGCTGACCTTCACCCCCTGCGTACTGCCGATGCTGCCGATCCTCTCCGGCGTCGTGCTGCGCGGTCGTCCGGGCGGCATGCGCGGCCTGGCGCTGTCGCTCGCCTATGTGCTGCCGATGGCCGCCTGCTATGCGGTGCTCGGCACCCTGATGGGCCTGTTCGGCGCCAAGCTCAACCTGCAGGCAATGCTGCAGTCGCCCTGGGTGCTGATCCCCTTCGCGGCGTTCTTCGTGGTCTTCGCCATCGCCATGTTCGGTGCCTTCGAGCTGCGCCTGCCGGGCTTCGTGCGCGAGCGTCTGGACAAGATGGCGAACAACACCCGCGGCGGCTCCATCGCCGGCGCGGCGACCCTGGGCGTGCTCTCCAGCCTGCTGGTATCGCCCTGCGTCACCGCCCCGCTGGCCGGCCTGCTGCTGTACATCAGCAGCACCGGCGATGCGGTAGGCGGCGGCCTGCTGCTGTTCTCCCTGGGCCTGGGCATGGGCACGCCGCTGGTGATCTTCGCCGTCGGCGGCGGCGCGCTGCTGCCCAAGAGCGGCGCCTGGATGAACGGCGTGCGCAACGTCTTCGGCGTGATGCTGCTGGCCGTGGCCATCTGGATGCTCGACCGCATCGTCTCCGGCCCGGTCTCGCTGACCCTCTGGGGCACCCTGGCCGGCGGCATCGCCCTGGCCATCGGCACCCTCGAACTGGGGCCGAAGAAGCCCCTGCAGCGCCTCGGTCAATTGCTCGGCCTGATGCTGCTGGTCTACGCCGTGGCCGCCTGGACCGGCGCCCTGCGCGGCGAATCCGACCCGCTGCACCCGCTGGGCCGCAGCGGCCCCGGCCTGCATGCGGGCCCGCCGACGTCCACCCCCGGCGACTGGCAGAACATCACCACCCCGGCGCAGCTCAACGCGGCGCTGGCCAGCGCCCAGGCCGCCGGTCGGCCGGTACTGCTGGACTGGTACGCCGACTGGTGCATCAGCTGCAAGATCATCGAGCGCCAGGTACTGCCGGCGCCGGAAGTACAGTCGCAACTGCCCGGCTTCGTCCTGCTGCGCTTCGACATGACCGCCAGCACCGAGGAGCAGCGCGCCCTGCTCGACCGCTACAACCTGTTCGGCCCGCCCGCGCTGCTGTTCTTTTCGGCACAAGGCGACGAATGGAGCGACCTGCGCATCATCGGCGAGACCGACGCCGCCACCCTCGCCGACCGCCTGAAACAGGCTGGAACGCGCTCCTGATCACAGTTTGATTGCAATGGTTTTGCCGTAATCGGCTGGCAACATGCTGACATCTACGGCAAAACCCGCATGACTGGACAGTCACGCCGACTTTCCGGCATAGTCCCGCCCTATCTTTTCCCGCCAAGAACAAGGACTACCGCATCCAGATGGCGACCTTACTGGTACTGCACGGGCCCAACCTCAATCTGCTGGGCACCCGCGAGCCCGACAAGTACGGCTCCGTCACCCTCGAGCAGATCAACCAGGACCTGGAGCGCCGCGCCCGCGAGGCCGGCCACCACCTGATGCACCTGCAGAGCAATGCCGAGTACGAACTGATCGACCGGATTCACGCCGCGCGCAACGAAGGCGTGGACTTCATCCTCATCAATCCGGCCGCTTTCACGCATACAAGTGTCGCTCTACGTGACGCATTGCTCGCAGTGAGCATCCCATTCATCGAAGTGCACCTCTCCAACGTGCACAAACGTGAACCTTTCCGGCATCACTCCTACTTTTCCGACGTGGCGGTAGGGGTGATCTGCGGTCTGGGAGCCACAGGCTACCGCCTGGCCCTGGAATCCGCCCTCGAACAACTTGAACGCCCGTGACCTCACCTGGGAGAGCGAACACTGATGGACATCCGTAAAGTCAAGAAACTGATCGAACTGCTCGAAGAATCCGGTATCGACGAACTGGAGATCAAAGAGGGCGAAGAGTCCGTACGCATCAGCCGTCACAGCAAGACCGCCGCCCAGCCGATCTACGCTGCCGCCCCGGCCTACGCTCCGGCCCCGGCCGCAGCTCCCGTGGCCGCTGCCGCTGCTGCCCCGGCCGCTGAAGCCGCCCCGGCTGCCCAGAACCTCGCCGGCGCCGTACGCTCGCCGATGGTCGGCACCTTCTACCGCGCAGCCTCGCCGACTTCCGCCAACTTCGTCGAAGTCGGCCAGAGCGTGAAGAAAGGCGACATCCTCTGCATCGTCGAAGCCATGAAGATGATGAACCACATCGAGGCCGAGACCAGCGGCGTGATCGGTCAGATCCTCGTGGAGAACGGCCAGCCGGTCGAATTCGACCAGCCCCTGTTCACCATCGTTTAAACCGCGGGGAACCTGCGATGTTGGAAAAAGTACTGATCGCCAACCGCGGCGAAATCGCGCTGCGCATCCTGCGCGCGTGCAAGGAGCTGGGCATCAAGACGGTGGCCGTGCACTCGACCGCCGACCGCGAGCTGATGCACCTGTCGCTGGCCGACGAAGCGGTCTGCATCGGTCCGGCCCCGGCCGCGCAGTCCTACCTGCACATCCCGGCGATCATCGCCGCGGCCGAGGTTACCGGCGCCGTGGGTATCCACCCCGGCTACGGCTTCCTCGCCGAGAACGCCGACTTTGCCGAGCAGGTCGAGCGCTCGGGCTTCACCTTCATCGGCCCGAGCGCCGACGTCATCCGCCTGATGGGTGACAAGGTGTCCGCCAAGGACGCCATGAAGAAAGCCGGCGTGCCGACCGTACCGGGCTCCGACGGCCCGCTGCCCGAGGACGAAGAAACCGCGCTGGCCATCGCCCGCGAGGTGGGCTACCCGGTGATCATCAAGGCCGCCGGTGGCGGTGGTGGTCGCGGCATGCGCGTCGTGCACAAGGAAGAAGACCTGATCAAGTCCGCCAAGCTGACCCGCACCGAAGCGGGCGCGGCCTTCGGCAACTCGATGGTCTACCTGGAGAAGTTCCTGACCAACCCGCGTCACGTGGAAGTCCAGGTCCTCTCCGACGGCCAGGGCAACGCCATCCACCTGGGCGACCGCGACTGCTCCCTGCAGCGTCGTCACCAGAAGGTGCTGGAAGAAGCCCCAGCCCCGGGCATCGACGAGAAGGCCCGCGCCGAAGTGCTGGCCCGCTGCGTCCAGGCCTGCGTGGAAATCGGCTACCGTGGCGCCGGCACCTTCGAGTTCCTCTACGAGAACGGCCGCTTCTACTTCATCGAGATGAACACCCGCGTGCAGGTGGAGCATCCGGTGTCGGAGATGGTCACCGGTATCGACATCGTCAAGGAAATGCTCAGCATCGCCTCGGGCAACAAGCTGTCGATCAAGCAGGAAGACGTGGTCATCCGTGGCCATGCGCTGGAATGCCGGATCAACGCCGAAGACCCGAAGACCTTCATGCCGAGCCCCGGCAAGGTGAAGCACTTCCACGCACCGGGCGGCAACGGCGTGCGTGTGGATTCGCACCTGTACAGCGGCTACGCCGTGCCGCCGAACTACGACTCGCTGGTGGGCAAGATCATCACCTACGGCAAGGACCGCGATGAAGCCATGGCGCGCATGCGTAATGCGCTGGACGAGCTGATCGTCGATGGCATCAAGACCAACACCGAGCTGCACAAGGAGCTGGTCCGCGATAAAGAGTTCTGCAAGGGTGGCGTGAACATCCACTACCTGGAGAAGAAGCTGGGCATGGACAAGCACTAAGCCTGCCCTGCTCCGCCTCGCTCCACCACAAGGGCTGCCTCCGGGCGGCCCTTGTGCTTTGCGGCCCCTGCACGCTGGCATGGCAGGGTGCCGTGCAGTAAGCTTGCCGCCTTTATCTGCGGGCCGCCCAGGCGGTCCGTTGTCTTTTCCAGCTCCATCCCGGCACGATCGAGGTACCGCCCCATGCCCTGGCTTCAAGTCCGACTCGCCATCACCCCGGATCAGGCGGAAACCTATGAAGATGCGCTGCTGGAAGTCGGCGCCGTCTCCGTGACCTTCATGGACGCCGAAGACCAGCCGATCTTCGAGCCGGACCTGGGCACCACCCCGCTGTGGAGCCACACCCACCTGCTCGCACTGTTCGAGGCCGACACCGACGAAACCTCGCTGATCGCCCACCTGACCCTGCTCACCGGCGGCGAACTGCCAGAGCACCAGATCGAGCGCATCGAGGACCAGGACTGGGAACGCAGCTGGATGGACAACTTCAAGCCGATGCGCTTCGGCCGCCGCCTGTGGATCGTCCCCAGCTGGCACGAGGCTCCGGAGCCGGAAGCGGTGAACCTGCTGCTCGACCCGGGCCTGGCCTTCGGCACCGGCACCCACCCGACCACCGCGCTGTGCCTGGAATGGCTCGACGGCCAGGAGCTGGCCGGCCAGCAGGTGCTGGACTTCGGCTGTGGCTCGGGCATCCTCGCCATCGCCGCGCTGCTGCTGGGTGCTGAGCAGGCGGTCGGCACCGACATCGACCCGCAGGCGCTGGAAGCTTCTCGCGACAACGCCTCGCGCAACGGCATCGACCCGGCGAAATTCCCCGTCTACCTGCCCGCTGATCTGCCCAAGGCGCAGGCGGACGTGCTGGTGGCGAACATTCTGGCCGGTCCGCTGGTCACATTGGCAGAGCAGCTCACCGGGCTGGTGAAATCTGGTGGCCTGCTGGCCCTTTCGGGCATCCTCGCCGAGCAGGCCGAGGAAGTACGCGCCGCCTACGCCGACGCCTTCGACCTCGACCCGACCGCCGAACGCGATGGCTGGATCCGCATCAGCGGCCGCCGCCGCTGAGTGCCCGCCGTACGGGGCTTGAGTTAGACTAACCGCCAGATTTTTCCGCCGGACCGCCGCATGAGCGAAAGCTTCATCACACAGTGCCCCCATTGCCAGACCCGTTTCCGCGTCAACTCGGCGCAACTGGGCGCGGCCAGCGGTGCTGTGCGCTGCGGAACCTGCCTGAAGGTCTTCAGTGCGCCGCAGAACATGGTCGGCGAGCCGACCCAGGTTCCGGCGCCGGCTGTCACGACGATACCGCCCGCTGCAGCCCCGAAACCTGCCCCGGCAGCGGAGCCGGTCGCGCCGCCTGCGCCATCGAAAGCCCCGGAGCCGATCGCAGCCGCGCCCGTTCCCGCGCCGGCCTTCAACACCTTCACTCCCGAAAAGCCCGCCGCACCGAGCGCTCCTGGCACCGCCACCCTCGGCTGGCCGCTGGCACCCCACGCCGCGCGGCACTCCAGCGATGTGGCGGAAAAGCCCGCCGTCGCCGAGCAGAAGGTAGAAGCAAAACCGGCACCGGTTACCGAACCTGCCTCGGCCGTCGCCGCGACCACGGTGATCGCCCCGGCAGCGACCGTGACCAGCGAGCCACCCAAGCCTGCTCCTGCACCGGCCGCCGGAAAAAAAGACGAGACGCTGTGGATCCACGACGATCTCGATCTGGACAGCCTCAACCTCGACGAGGAACTGGCCAAGCTCGACGAGTTCGAGCTGTCCCAGGAATTCCTCAGCATCGACCGTGCGCCGCGCCCCAGCGAAGCCCTGCAGACTCGCCAGGAAGAGAAGCGCGACCCGCACGACGAGCGCTGGGCCGAAGCCCTGATCGAAGAGGAACAGAACGGCGCAAGTCGCACTTCCCGTCAGGAGCCCAGCTTCGGCCGGCTGCCCATCGAGGAACCGGAGGAGCCGCCCGCCAGCGCGCGCCTGGTGGCCGACAAGGAATCCGAGCCGGAGGAGCCCGAGGAAGAGCCGGAGCACGAACCGCGCATCGACCCGGCCCCCCTTCGCGTCGAGAGCGACGACGAGAAACTTCCAGCCTTCAGCGCCCGCCGTGATGACGATGAGCCTGACGATGAAGACGAGGAGCCGCCGCTGGCCGACCAGCGCGGCGACCATCGGCGCGCCGATCCAGGCCTTGGCAATGATGGCCTGAACGACCTCAGCGACGAACCCCTGCAGCTCGACTGGCAGAAGCCGAAGAGCCGCTGGGGCCGCCGACTGTTCTGGCTGCTGCTGGTATTGCTGGCCCTGGCCGGTCTCGCCGGCCAGTACATCGCCTATCACTTCGACGAACTGGCCCGCCAGGACCAGTACCGCCCCTGGTTCGCCCAGGCCTGCCCGGAGCTGGGTTGCACCCTGCCCTCCAAGGTCGACGTGGAGCAGATCCGCAGCAGCAACCTGGTGGTGCGCAGCCACCCGGACTTCAGCGGTGCGCTGGTAGTGGACGCGATCATCTACAACCGCGCCAACTTCTCCCAGCCCTTCCCGCTGCTGGAAATGCGCTTCGCCGACCTGAACGGCCAGTTGATCGCCAGCCGCCGCTTCAAGCCCAGCGAGTACCTCTCGGGCGAGCTGGCCGGGCAGAGCGAGATGCCGCCGCAGACGCCGATCCACATCTCCCTGGACATCCTCGATCCGGGTCCCAAAGCGGTGAACTACAGCCTGAGCTTCCACTCGCCGGAATGACCCGGCGAGTAGCTCAAAGCGCCTGAGAGCGCCAGTTCCGCTCGTCTTCCAACCTGGGGTACTAAGCCCGGGATTGTTCAGAATTTATCCAAAATCGCCTTTATCCGGTCATCGAGAGCGGGTATCATGCCCTCCCTTTTTTGCTAGCACCGGTGGCAGGCCCCGAAAGCACCCGCGAGTCTCGTAACGCGCGGCGCCTCGGTGTTCCCGCCCCATTGACCATGGAAAACCAGTCGGTGGTACGCATCGGCTCCTACACACTGCCCAACAGACTGATCCTGGCCCCGATGGCCGGCGTCACCGATCGTCCGTTCCGCCAGCTTTGTCGCCGCCTCGGCGCCGGCATGGTGGTATCGGAGATGGTCACCAGCGACGTCCGCCTGTGGAACAGCCGCAAGTCGCGCCTGCGCCTGCAGCACGACCACGAGGATCAACCACGTTCGGTGCAGATCGCCGGCGGCGACCCGCAGATGCTCGCGGAAGCCGCACGGTGCAACGTGGAGCTCGGCGCCCAGATCATCGACATCAACATGGGCTGTCCGGCGAAGAAGGTTTGCAACAAGGCCGCGGGTTCCGCGCTGATGAAGGATGAACGGCTGGTGGCCGACATCCTCGAGGCGGTGGTCGCGGCGGTAGAGGTTCCCGTCACCCTGAAGATTCGCACCGGTTGGGACCGGTCGAACAAGAACGGTGTGACGGTGGCGCGGATCGCCGAGCAGTCGGGCATCCAGGCGCTGGCGGTACACGGCAGGACCCGTGCCGACCTCTACACCGGCGAGGCGGAGTACGAAACCATCGCGGCGATCAAGCAGGCGGTTTCGATTCCGGTCTTCGCCAATGGTGATATCGATTCACCGCGCAAGGCACGGCAGGTGTTCGAGCAGACGGGCGTGGATGCCCTGCTGATCGGCCGCGCCGCCCAGGGCAATCCCTGGATCTTCCGCGAGATCGATCATTACCTGAGCACCGGCGAGCTGTTGCCGGCGCCGAGTCTGCACGAGGTACAGAGCATCCTGCTCGAGCACCTCGCTGCATTGCATGCGTTTTATGGGGAGGAAATGGGTGTGCGAATTGCCCGCAAGCATGTGGGCTGGTACCTCGCAACCCTACCGGGAGCGGCGGAGTTCCGTTCCCAGTTCAATCGTTTGCAGGACACGGATGCACAGAGCGCCAGCGTCAGGCAGTTCTTCGCCGAGCGCCACAATAACGGAGAAGGGGTGGCCGCATGACAACGATGACCGAGACATTAGTGAGTGGAATGACACCCGTGAGCGACAACGCCAACCTTAAACAGCACCTGACCACTCCGACGCAGGAGGGCCAGACCCTCCGCGACAGCGTGGAAAAGGCACTGCACAACTATTTCGCCCATCTCGAAGGGCAGCCGGTCACGGACGTATACAACATGGTGCTTTGCGAAGTCGAAGCGCCGCTGCTGGAAACCGTCATGAACCACGTGAAGGGTAACCAGACCAAAGCCTCCGAACTGCTGGGGCTGAACCGCGGGACCCTGCGCAAGAAACTCAAGCAGTACGATCTTCTCTGACAGGTGGCAGGCGCGGGCCCGCGACCTCGAGGTCAGCCGGGCCCGCGCCTGACACGCGAAAAGCCCGAAGCCTTTGTGGAAGCCGTTATGACCGACCAAACCACCCGCCTGCCCGTCCGCCGTGCGCTGATCAGCGTTTCCGACAAGACCGGCGTCGTCGATTTCGCCCGTGAGCTGGCAGCCCTTGGCGTGGAGATCCTTTCCACCGGCGGCACCTACAAGCTGCTCAAGGACAACGCCATCGCCGCCGTGGAAGTGGCCGACTACACCGGCTTCCCGGAAATGATGGACGGCCGCGTGAAGACCCTGCACCCGAAGATCCACGGTGGCATCCTCGGACGTCGTGACCTCGACGGCGCAGTGATGGAAGAGCACGGCATCAAGCCGATCGACCTGGTGGCGGTCAACCTGTACCCGTTCGAAGCGACCGTGGCCAAGGCCGACTGCGACCTGCCGACCGCCATCGAGAACATCGACATCGGCGGCCCGACCATGGTCCGCAGCGCGGCGAAGAACCACAAAGACGTTGCCATCGTGGTCAACGCCGGTGACTACGCCAGCATCGTCGGCGCCCTGAAGGCCGGTGGCCTGACCTACGCCCAGCGCTTCGACCTGGCCCTGAAGGCCTTCGAGCACACTTCGGCCTACGACGGCATGATCGCCAACTACCTGGGCACCATCGACCAGGCGCGCGACACCCTGTCCACCGAAGACCGCGGCGCCTTCCCGCGCACCTTCAACAGCCAGTTCATCAAGGCGCAGGAAATGCGCTACGGCGAGAACCCGCACCAGAGCGCGGCCTTCTACGTCGAGGCGAAGAAGGGCGAAGCCAGCGTCTCCACCGCCATCCAGCTGCAGGGCAAGGAACTGTCGTTCAACAACGTGGCCGACACCGACGCCGCGCTGGAGTGCGTGAAGAGCTTCGTCAAGCCGGCCTGCGTCATCGTCAAGCACGCCAACCCGTGCGGCGTGGCCGTGGTTCCGGAAAATGAAGGCGGCATCCGCAAGGCCTACGACCTGGCCTACGCCACCGATACCGAGTCGGCCTTCGGCGGCATCATCGCCTTCAACCGCGAGCTGGACGGCGAGACCGCCCAGGCCATCGTCGAGCGCCAGTTCGTCGAAGTCATCATCGCCCCGAAAATCTCCGAAGCTGCCCGTGCCGTGGTCGCTGCCAAGGCCAACGTGCGCCTGCTGGAGTGCGGCGAGTGGCCGGCCGAGCGTGCGCCGGGCTGGGACTTCAAGCGCGTCAACGGCGGCCTGCTGGTACAGAGCCGCGACATCGGCATGATCACCGCCGATGACCTGAAGATCGTCACCCAGCGCGCCCCCAGCGAGCAGGAAATCCACGACCTGATCTTCGCCTGGAAAGTCGCCAAGTTCGTGAAATCCAACGCCATCGTCTACGCCAAGGCGCGCCAGACCGTCGGCGTCGGCGCCGGCCAGATGAGCCGCGTGAACTCCGCCCGCATCGCCGCCATCAAGGCCGAGCATGCCGGCCTGGAAGTGAAGGGGGCGGTCATGGCTTCCGACGCCTTCTTCCCGTTCCGCGACGGCATCGACAACGCTGCCAAGGCCGGTATCACCGCGGTGATCCAGCCGGGTGGTTCGATGCGCGACAACGAGGTGATCGCCGCCGCTGACGAAGCCGGCATTGCAATGGTCTTCACCGGCATGCGCCACTTTAGGCATTAACCGGGACGGCCGCACTGTAGCGGCCGTCTGCTGCGTTGCGGACGACTTCGCCAATGCTCATTGCCAATAGGCAACTCCGCTTGTCGAAGCCGTCCGCGCCTTGCATCCAGCCACTCCATTGCGCCCTCGCACAGGCTGGAAAAAAGCTCTCGTAGGTTGGGTGGAGCGAAGCGATACCCAACAATCCGGCAAAGCCGGAACTGTTCAGGAGAACTCCAATGAACGTACTCATCATCGGCAGCGGCGGTCGCGAGCACGCGCTGGCCTGGAAGGTCGCGCAGGATTCGCGCGTGCAGAAGGTCTTCGTCGCGCCGGGCAACGCCGGCACCGCCACTGAGGCCAAGTGCGAGAACGTCGCCATCGACGTGCTGGCCCTGGAAGAACTGGCCGATTTCGCAGCGAAGAACGTGCAGCTGACCATCGTCGGCCCCGAGGCGCCGCTGGTCAAAGGCGTGGTGGACCTGTTCCGCTCGCGCGGCCTGGACATCTTCGGCCCCACCGCCGGCGCTGCCCAGCTGGAAGGTTCCAAGGCCTTCACCAAGGACTTCCTCGCACGCCACCAGATCCCCACCGCCGACTACCAGAACTTCACCGAAGTCGAGCCGGCGCTGGCCTATCTGAAAGAGAAAGGCGCGCCCATCGTGATCAAGGCCGACGGCCTGGCCGCGGGCAAGGGCGTGATCGTCGCCATGACCCTGGCCGAAGCCGAGGAAGCAGTGCGCGATATGCTCGCCGGCAACGCCTTCGGTGACGCCGGATCGCGCGTGGTGATCGAAGAGTTCCTCGACGGCGAGGAAGCCAGCTTCATCGTCATGGTCGACGGCCAGAACGTGCTGCCCATGGCCACCAGCCAGGACCACAAGCGCGTCGGCGACGGCGACACCGGCCCGAACACCGGCGGCATGGGTGCCTACTCCCCCGCTCCGGTGGTAACTGCCGACGTGCACCAGCGCGTGATGGACGAAGTGATCTACCCGACCGTGCGCGGCATGGCCGAGGAAGGCAACGTCTACACCGGCTTCCTCTACGCCGGCCTGATGATCGACAAGAGCGGCAAGCCCAAGGTCATCGAGTTCAACTGCCGCTTCGGCGATCCGGAAACCCAGCCGATCATGGTCCGCCTGGAATCGTCCCTGGTCCTGCTGGTCGAGGCCGCCCTGGCCAAGGCGCTGGACAAGGTCGAAGCCACCTGGGACCCGCGTCCCACCGTAGGCGTGGTGATCGCCGCCGGCGGCTACCCGGGCGACTACGCCAAGGGTGACGCTATCTTCGGCCTGGACGATGCCGCCCAGCTCGACGGCAAGGTCTTCCACGCCGGCACCGCGCTCAAGGACGGCCAGATCGTCACCGCCGGCGGCCGCGTACTGTGCGCCACTGCCATCGGCCCGACCGTCTCCTCGGCCCAGGAACAGGCTTACCGTCTGGCCGAGAAGGTCCGCTGGAACGGCAGCTTCTACCGCAAGGACATCGGTTATCGCGCCATCGCCCGCGAGCGCGGCGAGGGCTGATCCGACGGGTGGAGGCGTCCCCCGTCGGACGCCTCCTCCACACCGGTCCCGGCGTGCACGGGTGGATTACGGCCTTCAGCACACTTGGCTATAATCCGCCCACTCACTACCGAAGGGACTTCGCCGTGCGTCGGCTCTGGACTGCCACAGGACTCCTCGTCAGCTTGCTGCTGGCCGCTCTGGTCTGTCTTCCGACCTATGCGGCAAGCCAGGAACCCGGCTGGTCCCAGCTCCACGACAGTGACGCCCGCCTGCAGCTGCAGGACGTGATCTCCCCGCGCTACCGCACCCTCTTCAGCCCCCTCGACATCAGCGACCTGCACGCCCCCGCCGGCCCCGGCGCGACCTGGCTGCACTTCCGCCTGCCCGCCAACGACGAGCCCCAGCAGCTGCGCCTGTTCGCGCCGAGCCTGGACAGCTTCGAGATGTTCATCCTCGACGGGCAGAAAGTCCTCGAACAGAAGAGCGCCGGCAACCTCTCCCCGGTGCAGCGCCCCCTGCTCAACAGTGATCTGGTGATCCCCCTGCGCACCGCCGCCGAGCCGCTGGATCTCTACCTGCGCCTCGCCTCGACTCTGCCGCTGCGCCCGAACATCAGCATCGAGGCCGCCGGCCAGCCGAGCAACGACCAGCGCCCGCTGCACTTCGGCGTGCTGATCGGCTGCCTGGCCATGCTGCTGCTCTACAACCTCGTGCGCTTCGCCTACACCCGCGTCGCCAGCGGCCTGTGGCTGGCCGGCGTGCATGCGAGCCTGCTGCTGGCCTGCCTCAACCTGTTCGGCCTGCTCAGCCCCTGGTACGGCAACAGCCAGTCGCTGCAGCCGATGATTGCGCTGGGTTGCCTGGTGGTGACGCTGATCTGCGGTCTTGGCTACACCGCCAGCTTCTTCCGTGACCTCACCCCGCGCCTGCCGCTCAAGCGCCTGCTGCTGGGTGGCACCGCCGGGCTGGTGGTGCTGTGCGTGGCGCTCAACCTGGTACTCGACCTGTCCATCAGCAGCCTGGTCTATGGGCTGATCACCCTGGTGACCCTGAGCATTCTCGGCGTGGCGGTCTACTACTGGATTCACGCTTACCGCCCGGCGCGCCTGTTCGCCATCGGCATGGGCCTCTTCGTGGTGGTCTGGTGCCTGAGCCTGCCGTCGCTGCTGGGCTACGTGGCGACCCGGGCAGAATGGCTCGGCAGCGGCCTGCTCGGCCTCTCGGCAGTGGTCGGCTTCCTGCTCAGTCTGGCGCTCGCCGAGCGCCAGCGGAAAATCCAGAACGACCAGTTCGCCGCCAGCCGCCAGCGCGCCGCCAACGTCGCCGAGCTGAAGGCCAAGGGCGACTTCCTGGCCAAGATCAGCCACGAGATCCGCACCCCCATGAACGGCGTGTTGGGCATGACCGAGCTGCTGCTCGGCACCCCGCTCTCGGCCAAGCAGCGCGACTATGTGCAGACCATCCACAGCGCGGGCAACGAGCTGCTCTCGCTGATCAACGAGATTCTCGACATCTCCAAGCTGGAGTCCGGGCAGATCGAGCTGGACGAGGTGCAGTTCGACCTCGGCGCGCTGATCGAGGATTGCCTGGCGATCTTCCGTGCCAAGGCTGAGCAGCAGAAGGTCGAGCTGATCAGCTTCACCCAGCCGCAGGTGCCACGCATCGTCAGCGGCGACCCGACGCGCCTCCGCCAGGCCGTGCTGAGCCTGCTGGACAACGCCTTCAAGCAGACCGACGAGGGCGAGATTCTCCTCGTCGTCGCCCTCGACGGCCCGCCCGAGCGTCCGCGCCTGCGCATCGCCGTGCAGGACAGCGGCCGTCCGCTGGACAGCGCCGACCGCCAGGCCCTGCTTACCGCCGAACTGCACAGCCGCGACTTCCTCTCCGCCACCCGCATCAGCAGCCGCCTCGGCCTGATCATTGCGCGCCAGCTGATCCGCCTGATGTCGGGGGAGTTTGGAATAGAGAGCGGCATCGAGAGTGGCCACAGCGCCGAAGGCGCAGGCAACCTGCTGTGGCTCAGCCTGCCGCTGGACCCGCAGCAGATCGACCAGGCTGGCGCCGACCTCGACAGCCCGCTGCAGGGCGCGCGCCTGCTGGTGGTGGACGACAACCAGACCTGCCGCAAGGTGGTGGTGCAGCAATGCAGCGCCTGGGGCATGAACGTCAGCGCGGTGTCTTCGGGCAAGGAAGCGCTGGCCCAGCTGCGCACCAAGGCGCACCTGCGCGAATACTTCGACGTGGTCCTGCTGGACCAGGACATGCCCGGCATGACCGGCATGCAGCTGGCGACCAAGATCCAGGAAGACCCGAACCTCAACCACGACATCCTGCTGATCATGCTCACCGGCATCAGCAACGCGCCGAGCAAGATCATCGCGCGCAACGCCGGGATCAAGCGCATCCTCGCCAAGCCGGTGGCCGGCTACACGCTCAAGGCGACCCTCGCCGAGGAACTCTCCCGCCGTGGCCCGAGCGGCGTGAGCAACTACCTTTCGCCAGCCAGCGAGCCGGCTTCAAACGTGCCGCCCAGCGACTTCCGCATCCTCGTCGCCGAGGACAACAGCATCTCCACCAAGGTCATCCGCGGCATGCTGAGCAAGCTCAACCTGCAGCCCGATACCGCCAGCAACGGCGAGGAAGCCCTCGCCGCGATGAAGTCCACCCAGTACGACCTGGTGCTGATGGACTGCGAAATGCCGGTGCTCGACGGCTTCTCCGCCACCGAGCGCCTGCGCGCCTGGGAGGCCAGCGAACACCGACCGCACACCCCGGTGGTGGCGCTCACCGCGCACATCCTCAGCGAACACAAGGAACGCGCGCGACTGGTCGGCATGGACGGCCACATGGCCAAGCCGGTGGAGTTGTCGCAACTGCGCGAACTGGTGGCCTACTGGGTCGGCGAACGCGAGCGCCGCCTGCGCCAGCAGAGCGACGCGCTGCCTTCCTGATTCCTGATGAGCGATCCGGACGGCACCAACTCCATGGGCGAAAAGCAACACGCCGAGTACATCGACGACGTCATGATCGACTTCAGTCAGAGCAGCTACTGGCGAATAAAACTGTTCCAGGCGCAGTACGGCGAGCAATTCCTCATCAGCAACGAATCCGCAGAAACGCTACCTGAGCCTCTTCGGGAAGCCTTTCGTAAACACAATCTGCGGTACTACGTATCCAAAGTGGCAGACTGCCCTGACACGTTTCTTGAAGGGTCCGTCATATTCAAGTTCGAAGCATCGGAGCATCCGGCCCTGGTCCGCTACTCCGGCAACTTCCAGACTCGCTCCGATATCCTGCACTGACGCAAACCCGTTCTGGCATTTGCCCCGCCGCAATGCCACCCGCCGCCCCACCCGCTATGCTTTGCCCTGCCGCGCCCTCTCAATCCGGACGAGTCGTTCCCATGCAAGTGATGTTCAGCGTGTACCTGAAGATGCTGGTGCTCTACAGCCCCTTCTTCGTCCTGTCCTGCTTCATCAGCCTCAACCGCGGCTTCGCCCCGCGCGACCGCAAGCGCATGGCCTGGCGCGTGGCCCTGGCGGCGCTGATCGCCAGCGTGCTGCTGTACCTGTTCGGGCGCTACATCTTCACCCTGTTCGGCATCACCGCCGACGCCTTCCGCATCGGCGCGGGCAGCGTGCTGTTCATCTCTGCGCTGGGCATGGCCCAGGGGCGCTCGGCTGTGCAGGCGGACAACGTGCAGCAGGACGTCACCATCGTCCCGCTGACCATCCCCATCACCGTCGGCCCCGGCACCATCGGTGCGCTGCTGGTGATGGGTGTGAACCAGGACTGGGAGCACAAGCTTTCGGCCCTGGCGGCAATCTTCCTCGCCTGCCTGACCGTCGGCGTCACGCTCTACCTCTCGGACAAGATCGAGAAAGTCCTCGGCGAACAGGGCCTGATGATCGTCAGTCGCCTGATGGGGCTGTTCGTCTGCGCCCTTGCCGCGCAGATCATCATGACCGGCGTGCGCGGCTACTTCCTCCCGCAATGACGCGCTCCTTTGGGGAGCGCCGCGCACCAAAGGGCGTTCGGCGCACCAAAGCTGCGCACTGAAAAACCTCACCATTACGACAGAAAATCGCGTGCAGCCCATCTGCGCCAAGGCTTTTGCCTGTTTGGCACGGATGCTGCGATGGCAGCTTCGATCCCGCGCGGGATCGCCCCATTTCCGGGGAAGCTGCCGCACCGGCAACTCCCCGCCCCTGGATAGCCAAGGAGGCTGCCGCGATGAAACGTCGTCCGCTGTTGAAAAGTACGCTGGCCATGAGCGCCCTGCTGCTCACCGGTCTGTTCCCGTTCAGCTCCCAGGCCGCCGAGACCATCAAGGTCGGCATCCTGCACTCGCTGTCCGGCACCATGGCGATCTCCGAGACCTCGCTCAAGGACATGGCGCTGATGACCATCGACGAGATCAACGCCAAGGGCGGGGTGAACGGCAAGAAGCTCGAAGCGGTGGTGGTCGACCCGGCCTCGAACTGGCCGCTGTTCGCCGAGAAGGCGCGCCAGCTGCTGACCCAGGACAAGGTCGCGGTAGTCTTCGGCTGCTGGACCAGCGTGTCGCGCAAATCTGTGCTGCCGGTGTTCGAGGAGCTCAATGGCCTGCTGTTCTACCCGGTGCAGTACGAGGGTGAGGAAATGTCGCCCAACGTCTTCTACACCGGTGCTGCGCCGAACCAGCAGGCCATCCCGGCGGTGGAATACCTGATGAGCGAGGACGGCGGCGCCGCCAAGCGCTTCTTCCTGCTGGGCACCGACTACGTCTACCCGCGCACCACCAACAAGATCCTGCGCGCCTTCCTGCACAGCAAGGGCGTGGCCGACAAGGACATCCAGGAGGTCTACACGCCGTTCGGCCACAGCGACTATCAAACCATCGTCGCCGACATCAAGAAGTTCTCCGCCGGCGGCAAGACCGCGGTGATCTCCACCGTCAACGGCGACTCCAACGTGCCGTTCTACAAGGAGCTGGCCAACCAGGGCCTGGAAGCCACCGAAGTGCCGGTGGTGGCCTTCTCCGTGGGCGAGGAGGAACTGCGCGGCATCGATACCAAGCCGCTGGTGGGCAACCTTGCCGCGTGGAACTACTTCGAATCGGTGAAGAACCCGGAGAACAGCAAGTTCGTCGCTGACTGGAAGGCCTACGCCAAGGCCAAGAACCTGCCCAACTACAGCACCGCCGTGACCAACGACCCGATGGAGGCCACCTACGTCGGCATCCACATGTGGGCGCAGGCCGTGCAGAAAGCCGGCAGCACCGATGTCGACAAGGTCCGCGAGGCCATGGGCGGGCAGACCTTCAAGGCGCCGTCGGGCTTCACCCTGACCATGGACAAGACCAACCACCACCTGCACAAGCCGGTGATGATCGGCGAGATCGAGGACAACGGTCAGTTCAACGTGGTCTGGAAGACCCCCGAGCCAATCCGCGCCCAGCCGTGGAGCCCGTTCATTCCGGGCAACGACAAGAAGCCGGATTACGCGGTGCGCAGTAACTGATCCGGAGCGGGCCCAGAGCCCCTCTCCCTAACCCTCTCCCTGAAGGGAGAGGGGACCGTATGGCGCAAGATCAAGCCCAGGCGTCAGCCGGCTCGGACAGTTATCTCCCTGATGGGAGAAAAGCAGTCAGACGCAGGATGAGGCCAGAAGTATCTGGCGGCACGGACAGCGCCCTCTCCCTTCAGGGAGAGGGCTGGGGAGAGGGGACATTAGCCCACACCCGCCTCTCAGGGAAAACCGCCATGCCCACTGCCTTGCTCCACCTGCTCCGCCTCTGCGCCATGACGCTAGTCGCGCTGCTGCCGCAGCTCGCCTTCGCCGGCCCCGCGCAGGATTTTGCCAGCGCCGACAACGACGCCCGCGCCAGACTGCTCGAACAATGGGCCGCCGCGCCTGATGCCGATCGCCTGCCGTTGCTGGAAGCTATCCAGTCCGGCCGTCTCGCCGTCGATGCGCAGGGCCGTGCCTTCCTCCTCGGTGACGCAGGGCAATACCAGCCCGCGGATGGCGGCGCCGCGCCGGTCGGCGAGCCTGACAAGCTGCGCCTGAACAACCGCCTGCGCGGCCTGGTGAACACCGCCATGGCCAGCCACCAGTTGGTCGCCGACAGCGTCGAAGTGCGTCTTGAGGCCGCCCGCCAGTTGCAGAAGAGCGCCCGCCCGGCGCAACGCACGCTGCTCGAATATCGCCTCAACGAAGAATCCGACGACGGCGTAAAAGCCGCCCTGCAACTGGCCCTGGCCAACCTGCAGCTGGCCGACCCGGCTCCGGCGGTACGCCTCTCCGCCGTGCGCCTGCTGGGCGAGTCCGGCGACCCGCAGGCACGCACCCGCCTGGAGAATCTGCTCGACCCCGCCGTCGAACCCGACGACTCGGTGCGCACCGCCGCCGCCACCAGCCTCGGCCAGGTCAAGCGCCGGCTGCTGATGGGCGACCTGTTCGGCCAGGCCTTCAGCGGCCTGTCGCTGGGCTCGATCCTGCTGCTCGCCGCCCTCGGCCTGGCGATCACCTACGGCCTGCTCGGGGTGATCAACATGGCCCACGGCGAGATGCTGATGCTCGGCGCCTACTCCACCTATGTGGTGCAACTGCTCTGCCAGCGCTACGCGCCCGGCCTGCTGGAGCTGTACCCGCTGCTCGCCCTGCCGGTGGCCTTCCTGGTCACCGCGTGCATCGGCATGGCGCTGGAGCGCACGGTGATCCGCCATCTCTATGGGCGCCCGCTGGAAACCCTGCTCGCCACCTGGGGCATCAGCCTGGTGCTGATCCAATTGGTGCGCGTGCTGTTCGGCGCGCAGAACGTCGAGGTGGCCAACCCGGCGTGGCTGTCCGGCGGCATCCAGGTGCTGCCCAACCTCGTGCTGCCGTGGAACCGTATCGTCATCATCGGCTTCGCACTGTTCGTGCTGGCACTCACCTGGCTGCTGCTCAACCGTACACGGCTGGGCCTGAACGTCCGCGCCGTCACCCAGAACCGCAACATGGCCGCCTGCTGCGGCGTGCCCACCGGCCGCGTGGACATGCTCGCCTTCGGCCTCGGCTCGGGCATCGCCGGCCTCGGTGGCGTGGCGCTGTCGCAGGTTGGCAACGTCGGCCCGGACCTGGGCCAGAGCTACATCATCGACTCCTTCCTGGTGGTGGTGCTCGGCGGTGTCGGCCAGCTCGCCGGCAGCGTGTTCGCCGCCTTCGGCCTGGGCGTGGCGAACAAGATCCTCGAACCGCAGATCGGCGCGGTGCTGGGCAAGATCCTGATCCTCGCGCTGATCATCCTGTTCATCCAGAAACGTCCGCAGGGGCTCTTCGCTCTGAAAGGGAGGGTCATCGATTGAACCAGCCACTCACCGTGACGGCCGCGCAGAAGGCCGGCCCGAAACTCACCGCCGGGCTCGTCGGCGCCGCCCTCGTCGTGCTGCTGATCCTGCCGCTGCTGCACCTGCTGCCGGAGAACCACGCGCTGCACCTCTCCGCCTACGGGCTGACGCTCACCGGCAAGATCCTCTGCTACGCCATAGTCGCGCTGGCGCTGGACCTGGTCTGGGGCTACGCCGGCCTGTTGTCGCTGGGCCACGGGCTGTTCTTCGCCCTCGGCGGCTACGCCATGGGCATGTATCTGATGCGCGAGGCGGCCGGCGACCAGTTGCCGGCGTTCATGACCTTCCTCTCCTGGACGGAGCTGCCCTGGTACTGGGCCGGCACCCAGCACTTCCTCTGGGCGCTGTGCCTGGTGGTGCTGGCGCCGGGCCTGCTGGCGCTGGTGTTCGGCTTCTTCGCCTTCCGCTCGCGGATCAAGGGCGTGTACTTCTCGATCATGACCCAGGCGCTGACCTTCGCCGGCATGCTGCTGTTCTTCCGCAACGAGACGGGCTTCGGCGGCAACAACGGCTTCACCAACTTCCGCAGCATCCTGGGCTTTCCGATCACCGCGCCGGGCACCCGCGCGGCGCTGTTCATCGCCATCGTCCTGCTGCTGGCGGCGAGCCTGGCCATCGGCTTCGCCCTGGCGCGCAGCAAGTTCGGCCGGGTGCTCACCGCCCTGCGCGACGCCGAGAACCGCCTGATGTTCTGCGGCTACGACCCGCGCGGCTACAAGCTCTTCGTCTGGACCCTGAGCGCCGTGCTCTGCGGTCTCGCCGGCGCGTTGTTCGTGCCGCTGGTGGGGATAATCAACCCCAGCGAAATGTCGCCGACCAACTCCATCGAGGCCGCCGTCTGGGTCGCCCTCGGCGGGCGCGGCACGCTGATCGGCCCGCTGCTCGGCGCAGGCGTGGTGAACGGCGCGAAGAGCTGGTTCACGGTGGCCTTCCCCGAGTACTGGCTGTTCTTCCTCGGCGCGCTGTTCATCATCGTCACCCTGTACCTGCCGCGCGGCATCCTCGGCCTGATCAAGCGGGAGAAAGAGCAATGAGAGCGGTCCCCCACCTGATGCTGGAACCGGCCTACGATCCCAACCGCGACCCGGGCGCCAGCCGCGATGCCATCGGCATCGGCTCGAGCGCCAGCGGCCAGCTGGACGTGCGCCACGGCACCATCCTCACCCTGGAAGACATCAACGTCAGCTTCGACGGCTTCCGCGCCCTGCGCGACCTCACGCTGTACATCGGCGTCGGCGAGCTGCGCTGCATCATCGGCCCCAACGGCGCGGGCAAGACCACGCTGATGGACGTCATCACCGGCAAGACCCGTCCGGACAACGGCAAGGCCTACTTCGGCGAAACCCTCGACCTCACCCGCATGAGCGAGGTGGAGATCGCCCAGGCCGGCATCGGTCGCAAGTTCCAGAAGCCCACGGTGTTCGAGGCGCTCTCGGTGTTCGAGAACCTGGAGCTCGCGCAGAAGACCGACAAGTCGGTGTGGGCCAGCCTGCGGGCGAAGCTCTCCGGCGAGCAGAAGGACCGCATCGAGCAAGTGCTCACCACCATCCGCCTGCGCGAGTCGCGTAACCGCCCCGCCGGGCTGCTCTCCCACGGGCAGAAGCAGTTCCTGGAGATCGGCATGCTGCTGGTGCAGGAGCCGCAACTGTTGCTGCTGGACGAGCCGGTGGCCGGCATGACCGACGCCGAGACCGAGTTCACCGCTGAGCTGTTCAAGTCCCTCGCCGGCCAGCACTCGCTGATGGTGGTGGAGCACGACATGGGCTTCGTCGGCAGCATCGCCGACCACGTCAGCGTGCTGCACCAGGGACACGTGCTGGCCGAGGGTTCGCTGGAGGAAGTGCAGGCGAACGAGCAGGTCATAGAGGTCTATCTCGGCCGCTGACGTTCACTCCACAGCATGGGTATCGCTGCGCTCCACCCATCCTACGCACGCATTTCGCCGGGAGGCACGGCGTAGGTTGGCGTGGAGCGAAGCGATACCCAACAGCGCTCGAGGCACGGCAGCCGTAAAGGCATATCAAGACTCTCCACAGGGGCAACTCCCATGCTGCAAGTCGACAAACTGCACCAGTACTACGGCGGCAGCCACATCCTGCGTGGCCTGTCGTTCGACGCGAAGATCGGCGAGGTCACCTGCCTGCTCGGGCGCAACGGCGTGGGCAAGACCACCCTGCTGCGCTGCCTGATGGGCCTGGTGCCGGCCAAGGACGGCAAGGTCAGCTGGGAGGGCAAGCCGATCACCGGTTTCAAGCCGCACCAGCGCGTGCATGCCGGCATCGCCTACGTGCCACAGGGGCGGGAAATCTTTCCGCGCCTGACGGTGGAGGAAAACCTGCTGATGGGCCTGTCGCGCTTCAGCGCCGGCGAAGCCAAGGCCGTGCCGGAGTTCATCTACGAGTTGTTCCCGGTGCTGCGGGAGATGAAGCAGCGTCGCGGCGGCGATCTTTCCGGCGGCCAGCAGCAACAGCTCGCCATCGGCCGCGCGCTGGCCAGCCGGCCGCGCCTGCTGATCCTCGACGAGCCCACCGAAGGCATCCAGCCCTCGGTGATCAAGGAGATCGGCGCGGTGATCCGCAAGCTCGCCGAACGGGGCGACATGGCCATCCTGCTGGTGGAACAGTTCTACGATTTCGCCGCCGAACTGGCCGACCAGTACCTGGTGATGTCCCGTGGCGAGATCGTCCAGCAGGGCCGTGGCGCAGACATGGAAAGCGACGGCGTGCGCGGGTTGGTGACCATCTGAGACGACCTGTCACTGGCGGATGACGGCGGCGGGTGGCAAGCTGCCAGGCCCCGTATTCGTTTTTCCTGGAGCCTGCCATGCCGATCACCCTGCGCCCCGCCGTCAACGACGACGCCGGATTCGCCGCGGTCTGCGTGGCGGCGGCCTACGCCCAGTGGATTCCCAAGCTGGGTCGCAAGCCTGGGCCGATGCTCGACGACTACCACGCGGTGATCGCCGAGGACCGCGTGCTGATCGCCGAACAGGACGGCGCACCGGTCGGCCTGCTGGTGATGCGCGAGACCGACGAGGGCTTCCTGCTCGACAACATCGCCGTGCTGCCCGAGTGCGCGGGCCAAGGTGTCGGCCGCGTGCTGCTGGTGCATGCCGAAGAGGCCGCCGTGCAATTGGGCTACCAGTCGCTGTACCTCTACACCAACGAGCGCATGGTGGAGAACATCGAGCTGTACGCGAAGAACGGCTACCAGGAATACGCGCGCCGGCTGGAGAACGGCTTCCGCCGCGTGTACATGCGCAAGCAGCTGCGCTGAGCGGCCCCACGGCCTGGCGGTCCTACAGAGAAACTCCGCACCAATGCGGTGCGCAGAATTCCGTGATGCACCGCAACTGCACTCATATCTGACCGATCGGACAATCGTCTCGACCTTCGTCGAACCCGCGCCGACGCTGTCTTGTCGCACGTCTGAAGAGCACCACGCACTATCCTGGCGCATCCCGGCACGCTGATTGCTCTGTCCTGAGCATCCCTGGTTTCGCAGCTGCCCATGAACGCACCGGCCACCCTCTTCCACCCCGCCTGGCATGCCGAGCTTGAGCTGGCCTATGCCCGCGTCGGCGACAGCACGCGGCCGGTCACCCGGCGTCACCTCGGGCCGTTGCGGGTGCAGAAGCACCTGTACGCGGAAGGGCCGCAGGTCTGCCAGCACATCGTCGTGCACCCGCCCGGCGGCATCGCCGGCGGCGATACGCTGAACCTCGATATCCACGCCGGCCAGGACAGCTGGGCGCAGCTCACCAGTCCCGGCGCGGCCAAGTGGTACCGCGCCGGCTGCCCGGCGAAGCAGCAGCTGAACGTGCGCGTCGACCCCGGCGCCACGCTGGAATGGCTGCCGCAGGAAACCATCGTCTACTCCGGCGCGCAGGCCGAGCTGACGACGCGTATCGACCTCGAAGCGGATGCCCGGCTGTTCTACTGGGACGTCGTCGCCCTCGGCCGCCCGGCCAGCGGCGAGCGCTTCGAAGATGGCCACTTCGCCGCCGCCCTGGACATCCGCCGCGACGGCCAGCGCCTGTGGCACGAACGCCAGCGCGTGACCGGCAACGACCGCCTGCTCGACTCGCCCATCGGCCTGGCCGGCCACCCGGTGATGGCCACGCTGATCGCCAGCGGGCAGATCGACGCGGCGCTGATCGAAGCCTGTCGCGCCATCCCCTGCCAGGGGCGCGGCAACCTCACCCAACTGCCCGGCCTGGTGGTCGCCCGCTGCCTCGCCCACGAGGCGCTGCACGCCCGCGCCTGGCTCATCGAACTCTGGCGCCGGCTGCGGCCGGCGCTGCTCGGCCGCGAGGCCGTTCCTCCCCGAATCTGGAGCACCTGACATGGACCTGACTCCCCGCGAGAAGGACAAGCTGCTGATCTTCACCGCCGGCCTGGTCGCCGAGCGCCGCCTCGCCCGCGGTGTAAGACTCAACTACCCGGAGGCCGTGGCGCTGATCTCCGCCGCGCTGCTCGAAGGCGCGCGGGATGGCCAGACGGTCGCCGACCTGATGCACTACGGCACCACGCTGCTGAGCCGTGAACAGGTGATGGAAGGCGTGCCGGAAATGATCCCGGAGATCCAGGTGGAAGCCACCTTCCCGGACGGCACCAAGCTGGTCACCGTGCACCAGCCCATCGCCTGATCGCACAGCGGTGCAAAGACAATGGCAAATGAAGCGTACCGATTCATTTGCCCGACGAACCTGAGGAACCAACATGCTCATCCGCGACGCCAGCCAAGCCGACCTCGGCAGTCTGCGCGACATCTACAACGACGCCGTGCTCAACACCACCGCCATCTGGAACGAGGTCGCCATCGACCTGGAGAACCGCCGCGCCTGGCTGGAAGTGCGCGCGCAGCAAGGCTTCCCGGTACTGGTTGCCGAAGACGGCGGCGAAGTGGTGGGCTACGCCAGCTACGGCCCGTGGCGCGCCTTCGACGGCTTCCGCGAGACGGTCGAACACTCGGTCTACGTGCGTGCCGACCAGCGCGGCAAGGGCCTCGGCCCGCTGCTGATGCAGGCGCTGATCGAGCGCGCCCGCGCCCAGGGCCTGCACGTGATGGTCGCGGCCATCGAGAGCGGCAACATCGCGTCGATCCGTCTGCACGAACGCCTGGGCTTCATCACCAGCGGGCAGATGCCGCAGGTGGGCCAGAAGTTCGGCCGCTGGCTCGACCTGACCTTCATGCAACTGATCCTCGACCCACGGAGCTCCCCATGATCCCTGGCGAATACGACATCCAGCCCGGCGAGATCGAACTCAACGCCGGCCGCCGCACCCTCGCCCTGACGGTGGCCAACAGCGGCGACCGGCCGATCCAGGTCGGCTCGCACTACCACTTCTTCGAAACCAACGACGCACTGCTGTTCGACCGTGACGCGGCGCGCGGCATGCGCCTGAATATTCCCGCCGGAACGGCCGTGCGCTTCGAGCCGGGGCAGAGCCGCGAAGTAGAGCTGGTCGAACTGGCCGGCGAGCGCAAGGTTTATGGATTTGCGGGACGGGTGATGGGCAGCCTCTGAGCGCCCGCAGGACAACAGCCAAGGAGCGCTGGATGAAGATCAGCAGACAAGCCTACGCCGACATGTTCGGCCCCACCGTCGGCGACCGCGTGCGCCTGGCCGATACCGGCCTGTGGATCGAGGTGGAGCAGGACTTCACCGTCTACGGCGAGGAAGTGAAGTTCGGCGGCGGCAAGGTCATCCGCGACGGCATGGGCCAGAGCCAGCTGTGCGCCGCGCAGGTCGTCGACACGGTGATCACCAACGCGCTGATCCTCGACCACTGGGGCGTCGTCAAGGCCGACGTAGGCCTCAAGCACGGGCGCATCGCCGCCATCGGCAAGGCCGGCAACCCGGACATCCAGCCCGGCGTGACGATCGCCCTGGGCGCCAGCACCGAAGTGATCGCCGGCGAAGGCATGATCCTCACCGCTGGCGGCATCGACACACACATCCACTTCATCTGCCCGCAGCAGATCGAAGAGGCGCTGATGAGCGGAGTCACCACCATGATCGGTGGCGGCACCGGCCCGGCCACCGGCACCAACGCCACTACCTGCACCTCCGGCCCGTGGCACATGGCGCGCATGCTCCAGGCCGCGGACGCCTTCCCGATGAACATCGGCTTTACCGGCAAGGGCAACGCCAGCCTGCCACTGCCGCTGGAGGAACAGGTACGCGCCGGCGCCATCGGCCTGAAACTGCACGAGGACTGGGGCACCACCCCGGCGGCCATCGACAACTGCCTGACCGTGGCCGATCGCCTCGACGTGCAGGTGGCGATCCATACCGACACCCTCAACGAATCCGGCTTCGTCGAAACCACCCTCGCCGCGTTCAAGGGCCGCACCATCCACACCTACCACACCGAGGGCGCCGGTGGCGGCCACGCGCCGGACATCATCAAGGCCTGCGGCTTCGCCAACGTGCTGCCCAGTTCGACCAACCCGACCCGGCCCTTCACCCGCAACACCATCGACGAACACCTGGACATGCTCATGGTCTGCCATCACCTGGACCCGAGCATCGCCGAGGACGTGGCCTTCGCCGAATCGCGCATCCGCCGCGAGACCATCGCCGCCGAGGACATCCTCCACGACCTCGGCGCCTTCAGCATGATCAGCTCCGACAGCCAGGCCATGGGCCGCGTCGGCGAAGTGATCACGCGCACCTGGCAGACCGCCGACAAGATGAAAAAACAGCGCGGCGCACTGGACGGCGACGGCGCGCGCAACGACAACTTCCGCGCCAAGCGCTACATCGCCAAGTACACCATCAACCCGGCGATCACCCACGGCGTCGCCCATGAAGTGGGCAGCATCGAAGTGGGCAAGCTGGCCGACCTGGTGCTCTGGCGCCCGGCCTTCTTCGGCGTGAAGCCGAGCCTGATTCTCAAGGGCGGCGCCATTGCCGCGAGCCTGATGGGCGACGCCAACGCGTCGATTCCGACGCCGCAGCCGGTGCACTACCGGCCCATGTTCGCCAGCTTCGGCGGCAGCCGCCACGCCACCTGCCTGACCTTCCTCAGCCAGGCCGCGTTCGACCTCGGCGTGCACCACGAACTGGGCCTGCGCAAGGCCATCGGCGTGGTGAAGGGCTGCCGCAGCGTGCAGAAGACCGACCTGATCCACAACGCCTACCTGCCGCACATCGAGGTCGATGCGCAGAACTACCAGGTACGCGCGGACGGCCAGTTGCTGTGGTGCGAACCGGCGGAGGTGCTACCGATGGCGCAGCGGTACTTCCTCTTCTGAAGAGCGCCCCCCGTGAGACGCGACACATCGCCTGCTTCCGCCACAGCGCAATGATGGCTACCCTGCGCTCCCCCTGGGAAAGAGTCCCGGGGGTTGTATCTCAGGAGAGTCATGTGAAGTTTTCCCGTATCGCCGCCACCCTGCTGGCCACCGCCGCCATCGCCGGCTGCACCGGCACCCCGATGAAGACCCAGAACTACAGCCCCGAGCAGTACACCGTGATTGGTCACGGTGAAGGCAAGGCCACCGGGATCATGCTGTTCGGCGTCATTCCGATCCAGCAGAACAACCGCTTCGTGCGCGCCCAGGATGCCGCCGTCAAAGCCAAGGGCGGCGACGCGCTGATCAACACCCAGGTCCAGGAAAACTGGTTCTGGGCCTGGGTCCTGAGCGGCTACACCACCACCGTTTCCGGTGACGTGGTCAAGCTGAACAAGTAAGCGCCCTGCGCTTTTCCGGACTGGTGCGCAATGCCCGGTCCGGCTTCCACCCTTGCCATAAATCAAGCTTTTTCCCATCCCCCGCCCCGCTGCCCGCCGATTGAGATTCGTCTTATTCGGCAACCTGAACGCGCGCTGAACAATGTGCCCACTGATCCGCCAGAGCCCTTACCGGCCGCGGGTCCGGCGTGGCGCAAACACTCGCGACCGCGCCTCCCCAAAGCAACTTCCAGCGAAAGCAGGACCCCGATCCGGAACCCTCCGATCTCCCGCCAGGACAGGCTCACACAGGCGCTGGAAACCCGCCCCGCATCGCCCCACGGCGAGCGGTGCAAGGAGGTTTGCAATGCGCTTTACCAAGACCCTACTGGCCTCGCACATCGCGTTGGCCATCGCCCTGGCGGGGCAGGCCGGCATGGCCAGCGCCACCTGCAGTACCAGCGGCGACGGCAAGACCTACACCTGTGACGAAACCGTGTGGTGGGGCCTTCCCGCTGGCGTGGAAAATGTTCACATCGACACCGGCAACACCCGTGGCGGCATGGCTCCCATGGGCGGCTTCGGCATCTATGGCAACAACGGCCAATACACCATCAAGGAAGCGACAATCCTGACCGGCTCCGTCTCGGGCCTGCTCAGCGGCTACAAGGCCGATGCCATCCAGGCCAATATCGGCACCAACAACATCTCCATCGACAAGCTGACCATCGTCACCAAGGGCTCATCGGCCGATGGCATCAACGTCACCGAAAACGCGATCAACTCCACGGTCACCATCGGCGACAATGCCAGTATCACCACCTCCGGCATGGGCGTGCGGGCCAATACCTCGAAGAATGGCGGCACCAACCGCATTCTCCTGGGCAAGGGCGCGGTGATCAGCACCAGCGGCAGCGGCAGCAATGGCAGTGACGGCAACGGCTATGCGGTCTATGCCGGCAACCGTGACAGCGAAGCACTGCTCTACAAGGGCGATGCCGAAGTGCGCATCGACGATGGCAGCACCATCAGCACCTCGGGCTCCAGTGCTCACGCGGTATTCGCCAACCGCGGCGGCGAGATCCACCTGGGCAGCACCGCCATCACCACAGGGAAGGCCAATGCCTACGGCATCTACGTGCAGACCCTTGAGGACTTCAACGGCATGCGTGGCGGCAAGGTGCATCTGTACGGCGACACCCAGGTCACCGTCACCGACGGCAACCGCGCCATGGCCGCCAATGGCGCAGACTCCAGCATCGTCTCGGAGAACGCCGCGATCTACGTGCTCGACAGCAGCGCCGCAGACGACCTCGCCAACCGCAAGGGCGTCGCGCTCTATGCCGAGAACCAGGGCAGGCTCGACCTGAAGATGGCCGCCGGCTCCTACCTCAACGGCACCACCAGCACCGCCACCGACGGGGTGATCGACCTCGCCATAGACGGAGCCGCCAGCCAGTGGTTCATGACCGGCAACTCCAACCTCACCAACCTCTCGCTGACCGACGGCGCACAGCTGATCTACGACCGCCACGACGAGCACGGCGAGTACGCCTACAAGACCCTGACGGTGGATGGCGACTTCACCGGCGGCGGCCACCTGGTGATGAACACCTACCTGGGCGACGACAGCTCCGAGACCGACAAGCTGGCCGTCACCGGCAGTACCTCGGGCGAGACGCTGGTGACAGTCAACAACACCGGCGGCCCCGGCGCGCAGACCCTGGAGGGCATCCAGATGATCACCGTCGGCGGCACCTCCGCCGGCGAGTTCACCTCCAGCCGGGTAACCGAGGGCGGCTACGAGTACATGCTCCGCCGTGGCGGCAGCTTCGTCGGCTCCACCGGCGCGGACAGCGACTGGTACCTGACCTCCTACAAGCCGACCGAACCGGAAGATCCGGACCCGATCGATCCGGGCCCCGGCCCTGGCCCCAATCCGGAGCCGGAAGATCCCGATCCTGTCGATCCCGGTCCTGAAGATCCCGGCCCCGTCGATCCCGGCCCCGTCGATCCCGGCCCCGAAGAGCCAGGCCCCGTCGATCCGGGCCCGACCGACCCGGTGCCGGAGCAACCCGCGCCCAGCGACAAGGACCGCGTGCGCCAGCCCGAAGGCGGCAGCTACACCGCCAACCTCGCGGCAGCCAACACGATGTTCCTGCACCGCCTGCACGACCGCACCGGCAACCTGACCTACGTCGATCCGGACACCGGCAAGCAGGTCACCTCGATGCTCTGGATGCGCAACGTCGACGGCTCCAGCCGCTGGGAAGACAGCACCGGGCAGCTGAAGACCGAGTCCAACCGCTACGTGCTGCAACTGGGCAGCGACCTGTACCGCAAGCAGACCGACAACGGCGACTGGGTCGTCGGCGTGATGGCCGGCTACGCCAACGGCAACTCCACGACCAGATCGCGCATTACCGGCTACCGCTCGCGCGGCGAGATCGACGGCTACAGCCTCGGCGTCTATGGCACCTGGTACGAGAACAAGGACGACGAGAACGGCGCCTACGTCGACAGCTGGGTCCTGTGGAATGACTTCGATGCTGAAGTGCGCGGCGAGCAACTGGCCAAGGAGAAATACGACGCCAAGGGCATCACCGCCTCCCTCGAGGCCGGCAAGACCTTCACCGTGGCGAAGACCGAAAGCGCCAGCTACTACGTCCAGCCGCAGGCGCAGATCGTCTACATGGGCGTGAAGGCCGACACCCACCGCGAGGCCAATGGCACCAAGGTCACCGGCCAGGGCGACGGCAACATCATGACCCGCCTGGGTGCCCGCGCCGCCGTGCGCAGCAACCAGCAAGGCGGCTTCGCCAACACCTACGGCGTGGAGCCCTACGTGGAAACCAACTGGATCCACAACACCGACGACTTCGGCGCGAAGATGGGCAGCACGAAGTTCGAAATGGACGGCGCCAGCGACATCTTCGAAGTCAAGCTCGGCGCCACCAGCAAGGTGAACAGCCGGGTCAACGTCTGGGGTGAAGTGGGCAAGCAGTTCGGCGACAACGGCTACCGCGACCAGGCGGTGACGCTGGGTTTGAAGGTCAACTTCTGACCCCGCCGTGAACCGGGCCGCCGCAGGCAACTGCAGCGGCCTTTTTCTGCGGACGATTCCCTGTACGAGCACGAGCATGGCACGCCTCTGCAATGAGACATCGGCGTTGGGCAGTTCGCGAGCAAGCTCGCTCCTGCAGGAACAGCCCTGCTCTGGCTCTGGCTTTGGCTTTGGCTTTGGCTTTGATGAGGCTTCCAGGGAAACATCCGCACGCGCCGAATGCCCCGTTCAGGAGGCCTCGTTGAATTGGAGTTTCAGGGGTTGAGCGACATGGAGGTCGCGAGAGCTGCGATGGGCCAGGGATGGCCCTTCGCAGCGTGCCCCTGAAACTCCAATTCAACGAGGGAATTTTTCGCCCCAAGCGAAAAACCGGATGTCCGGGGCAAGCCTTCTTGGTTACTTCTTTGGGGGCGGCCTTCCGACGTTTGGAAGAAGTGACTCGCCCGAGGGGGCGAAACCCAACACATCCGCGCACTCCAATGCGGCGCAAAAATAACCAAGCCAATGCAGTGGACCTGCAACATCAGAGAGAAAGAGAACGCCGGCCCGGCCGGCGGATCGCGGGCATGGCCCGCTCCTGCAGGGAGACTTCTGCGCCCCTCGAAAACCCTGACATTTCAATCAACTTTTCCCCTATCGCCCCGGTCGTACAACCCGAACTGCTATGCTCTGCAGCTCGAAGAAAAAGGTGGACCCGCGATGACGGCGATGACTTCGCAACCGAACGAACGCCCGGGCATCTCGCCTGCGCTGGCCGCTTTGCGCGCCGCTACCCATGAGCTGCATGCCGACCTCGACAGTCGCTCCCCGCTCACTGCCGCACTGACCCAGGCCGACTACCTCGACCACGCTGCCCGCGTGCTGGGCTGGATGCGCCCGCTGGAGCAAGCCCTCTGGCCGCTCTGGCCTGACGCAGAAGATGCACGGCTGCGACGCGGCAAGAGCCAATGGCTGGAAGCCGATCTGCAGGCCGGCTCGCAGGCCACCGCCGACCTGCCCGACTGTCCCGCCGCCCCGGTCGCGATCAACCTCGCCGAAGCCTTCGGCATCGCCTACGTCGCCGAGGGCGCGACCCTGGGCGGAAGGGTGCTCTACAAGCGCCTCAAGGCCTCGCTCGAACCGCTGCCGCTGCACTGGCTGCAGGGCTACGGCGAACACACCGGCGAACGCTGGAGCGCTTTCCAGCGCCTGCTGGCCGAGCATGTCACCACTGCCGAGGACATCTCCCGCGCCCAGGCTGCCGCCGTGTGCGCCTTCACTTCGTTCCGCGACTGGGTGCTGGACGTCGCCCCGAACCGGACGGTCCCGGCATGAGCGAGCAGACGGTCACCCTCGCCAACTGCGAGGACGAACCCATCCATGTGCCCGGCGCGATCCAGCCCCACGGCGCGCTGATCGCCCTCGACGAACAGGGCCGCGTGCTCGGCTTCAGCAACAACCTCGCCACCCTGCTGGGCATCGCCCCGACGCTGGGCGAGCCACTGGCCGAGGCGGACGTCGGCCCCGGCGTGCTGGCGATGCTCGCTGAAGGGCTCAATGAAGCAGGCCCCTGGGTCAACAGCGTGGAAGCGCGGATCAACCGGCGCTTCTTCGACGTGATCGGCCACAGCCATGACGACGTGCGCTACCTGGAATTCGAGAGACGCGCTGCCGGGACCGCGTCCTTCACCACCTTCGCCCTCAACGCCCAGCGCCTGGTCAGCCAGCTGCAGTTGCGCAACGACGTCGAGAGCCTGCTGGTCAGCGTCACCGAGGAAGTGCGGCGGATGACCGGCTACGACCGCGTCATGGCCTACCGCTTCAACGAGGACGACTCCGGCGAGGTGGTCGCCGAATCCCGCCGCGAGGACCTGGAAAGCTACCTCGGCCAGCGCTACCCGGCCTCGGACATTCCCGCCCAGGCGCGGCGCCTGTACCTGCAGAACCCGGTGCGGCTGATCGGCGACGCGGCCTACCAGCCGGTCGCCGTGCGCCCCACGCTGAACCCGGGCAGCGGCAAACCGTTCGACCTGAGTTTCAGCACCCTGCGCAGCGTCTCGCCGATCCATTGCGAGTACCTCGCCAACATGGGTGTACGCGCGTCGATGAGCATTTCCATCGTGGTCGGCGGGCGCCTGTGGGGGCTGTTCTCCTGCCACCACATGAGCCCGAAGGTGGTGCCCTACCCGATCCGCATGTCGTTCCAGGTGTTTTCCCAGGTGTGCAGCGCCATGGTCGAACGCCTGGAGCAGAGCCGCGTCAGCGAACTCCTGCGCCAGGCCTCCGAGCGCCAGCAGGCGCTGCTGCGCCGCACCCGCGACTCCGACGACCTGCTCAGCGCGCTGTCACGCCCCGGCGCCAGCATCGCCGACCTGCTGCCGTGCGACGGTGCGGTGGTGATGCTCGGCGGGCGCGCCAGCAGCATCGGCGGTGACTTCGACGACCTGGCGGTGGCCATGGTCGCCCAGCTGCAGCAGGACGAGGAGCTGGACCTGTTCCACAGCGATCAGCGCCTGGAACTGCCCGATGGTCCGCACGACCCGCGCTACTGCGGCGTCATGGCGATCCGTTTCCATCGCCAGGAGTCGGGCTGGATCGTCTGGCTGCGCCTGGAGCAGGTGCACCGCATTCGCTGGGGCGGCAAGCCGGAGAAGATCATCAAGACCGGCCCCTCCGGCGCGCGCCTGACACCGCGTGGCTCGTTCGAAGCCTGGGAAGAAGTCGTGCGCGGGCGCTCCATGCCCTGGACCGGCATCGACCTCTCCATCGCCGAGAAGCTGCGCACCGAACTGGTGGAGCTGTGCCTGAACCGCGCCGGCGAGATCGACCGCATGCGTCAGCGCCTGATCGCCGTGCTCGGCCACGACCTGCGCAACCCGTTGCAGTCGATCTCCATGGCGGCGGCCATGCTTTCCTCCAGCGACGTGCGCAACGCCGAGCTGCGCCAGCACATCACCTACTCCAGCAGCCGCATGGAACGCCTGATCAGCCAGATCCTCGAGATGAGCCGGCTGCAGAGCGGCGCGGGAATGACCGTTAAGCCGGTGGCCGCCGACCTCTCGCGGCTGGTGCGCGATATCGTCCAGGAAACCGACGTGGCCTATCCGGGCCTGTCCATCGAGACCGCCATCGAGGAGGGCGTGCAGGCGCAAGTCGACCCGGACCGCTACCTGCAGGTGATCGCCAACCTGCTGAGCAATGCCCGTCACCATGGTCGCCCCGGCCGCCCGGTGCTGGTGGAACTGCGCCGCCAGGGCGAGCTGGCGCGGCTGTGCATCCTCAACGAAGCCGAAGCGCTGGATGAGGCGCGCCTCGCCAACCTCTTCGAGCCGTTCAAGCAGGACGCCGGCGGTCATGGCCGCAACAAGAGCGGGCTGGGCATCGGCCTGTACATCTCCCAGGCCATCGTCAGCGCCCACGGCGGCCGCATCGAAGTCGAGCAGGCCGACGGCATCATCACCTTCAGCGTGCTGGTGCCGCTTAAGCCCTGACCCCTGGCGCCGATAATTGCCCACGAAAAACGGCGCCCCATGGGCGCCGTTTTCATGTCGTGCGACAGCCACTCAGCGCAACTGGCTGTCCTTGCTGCCGCGGCGGTTGTAGCCGGCGTAGGCCGCCTGCTCCTTGTCGTGCTCGGCCTGGCAGTTCACGCACAGACGCACGCCGGGGATGGCCTTGCGTCGCGCCTCGGGGATTGGCGCGTCGCACTCTTCGCAATGGGTCAGGCTCTCGCCCTTGGGCATCTGGTTGCGTGCCCGTGCAATGGCGTCCTCGATGGTGCTGTCGATCTGCTCCTGAACCGCTCCGTCGTTTGCCCAGCCGCTGGCCATGGCGACCTCCGTCAATTGATCAGTATCTGTACAGATATGAAGGGTGTCCGGAGCAATTGCAAGGGGCGGTCGCCCTGGAGCAAAAGCGGCGCTTTACGTCAGCAGTATCAGATTCACCTTACAGGCAAGACGGACCGTGAAACTGAGAATGGCGACCTTTCCATTGCCATCGAAGGAACCCGTCATGCGCTCCATTCCCGTCCTGCTCGCCGGCCTGCTGCTGTCCGGTGCGCTGTCCTGCACCGCGCTGACCGCCCAAGCGAGCGCCCGGCGGACCGATCCGTTGCTGCAGGACATCGAGCGCTACCTGCTGCTCTACGCCGCTACCGGCGATGATCGCTTCCTGGTCCGGCTGGACAGTCTGGGCGTGGTGTTCGAAAGCCAGCTCGAAGGGCAGAAGCAAGCCAAGGCGCTGAAGGACATCTGGCAGCTGCATCAACAGACCTTGCTGAAGGTGCGCGAGGCCTACAGCAGGAAAGGCATCAACCTGCAGCAGGCGCTGCAGCAGACCCGGGAGGTCGCCGAACTCTTCGACAGCTTCCTGGCCAGCAGCTCGGACAGTGCTCCCTCGATGATCGGTGAACTGCGCGAACTGGCGCTGCTGGAAGCCCGGGGAGCCAATCGCAAGCTGCTGGGCGAACCGTCCGCGACGGACAGCCAGCGCATCGAGGCTCTGCGCACGAGCCTGCAATCACACCTCGAGGCGTTGCCGGACACCCCGGAGCGCAATCGTCTGCTGGCGCACTGGGCGTACCTGCGCAAGAGCCAGGCGGCCGGCGGCACGCTGCTCTACCCGTTCAACGCGCAGATCGAGTACCTCACCACCCACGCACCGCAGAGCTGATGCTCCGGGGTAGGCAGGGATGTCTTACTCTTTCACTTCCATGTATTCGCGTGCCCAGATCTGGTACTCCTCGGGCAGCGTGTACTTCTTCGCCAGCTCCGAAGCGGTCAGGTCGGAGGCATGCACGCCGCGCTGCTCGCGCAGGCAGTCGTAGGTGGCCTTGATCGCGGCGAAGTAGGCGGCGTGGCCATCGACCACGATGCGCACACCCAGCTCGGCCAGGCGGGCGTCGTCGCGCAGCTCCGGGTTGCCATAGGACACCAGCATCAGCGGCACGGACAGGTGGCGGGAGATGGCTTCCAGGTGGTCGAAGTCGCGGATGCCGACCATGCAGATGCCGTCGGCACCAGCGGCCTGGTAGGCCAGGGTGCGGCGGATCACGTCGTCCACTTCCAGCACTTCGGCGTTGGTGCGGGCGATGATCGCCATTTCCGAGTCGATGCGCGCTTCCAGTGCCGCGCGGATCTTGCCGACGCCTTCCTCGACCGGGATCAGGTCGGTGGACTTGCGGCCGAACTGCGCGGGCAGCAGGGTGTCCTCGATGGTCAGCGCAGCCACACCGGCGCGTTCCAGCTCGACGATGGTACGCATGGTGTTCAGCGCATTGCCGTAGCCGTGGTCGGCGTCGGCGATCACCGGCAGGCGGGCGACACGACCGATGCGGGTGGCCTGCTCGGTGAATTCGCTCAGGGTGATCAGTGCGAAATCAGGCGCCGCCAAAACTTGTAGTGAAGCTACAGAACCGCCCAGGATGCCTACTTCGAAACCCAGGTCACCGGCGATGCGCGCGGACATGGGGTCGAACACCGAAGCGGTGTGATAGCAGGCTGAAGAATTCAGTAAGGCGCGGAAATCCTTGCGCAATTCGTGGAAGGAGGCTCTGTGCATGGTGGGATCCAACTGCTTGTACGGGGTGGGAGAACGGAAATCAGATAGTGGAAAACTCTTGTAGGAAAACTACAGGAACACAATGTAGCAAAACTACAAGCTACTCCCCAAGCCCTGTTTGCCACCATCGCTTCCCGACGGATACCCTGATTTTCCTACAGCGCTCGCGTACACTGCGCGGCCGTTTTTTCTCCGGACATCCTGCACCATGTTCCCGACCACTGCGGCCCGCGCCCTGGGCATCGACTTCGGTACCTCCAACTCCACCGTCGGCTGGTGGCGTCCGGACAGCGAACCGCTGATCGCCCTGGAAGACGACAAGATCACCCTGCCCTCGGTGATCTTCTTCAACGTCGAGGAACGCCGCCCGGTGTACGGCCGCCTGGCCCTGCACGAATACTTGGAAGGCTACGAAGGCCGCCTGATGCGCTCACTGAAAAGCCTGCTGGGCTCCTCGCTGCTGAAAAGCGAGACCACCGTGCTGGGCAGCGCCATGCCGTTCAAGGACCTGCTGGGGCTGTTCATCGGCGAGCTGAAGAAGCGCGCCGAGAACGTCGCCGGGCGCGAGTTCGATTCCGTGGTGCTGGGCCGCCCGGTGTTCTTCGTCGACGATGACCCCAAGGCCGACCAGGAAGCCCAGGACACCCTGGTCGCCGTTGCGCAGAAACTCGGCTTCAAGGACGTGTCCTTCCAGTACGAACCGCTGGCCGCGGCCTTCGACTATGAGCGCAGCATCGAGCGTGAAGAGCTGGTGCTGATCGTCGACATCGGCGGCGGTACCTCCGACTTCTCGCTGGTGCGCCTGTCGCCGGAACGCCGCGAAGTGGCCGACCGCCAGGGCGATATCCTCGCCACCGGCGGCGTGCACATCGGCGGTACCGACTTCGACAAGCAGTTGAGCATCCAGGGCGTGATGCCGCTGTTCGGCTACGGCAGCAAGATGAAGAGCGACGCCTTCATGCCGACCAGCTACCACCTCAACCTCGCCACCTGGCACACCATCAACGCGGTGTACGCGCAGAAGTCCCAGCTGGCGCTGCAGAACATGCGCTACGACATCGTCGACGCCACCGGCATCGACCGCCTGTTCAAGCTCATCGAGCAGCGCGCCGGCCACTGGCTGGCGATGCAGGTGGAAGCCAGCAAGATCGAGTTGTCCGACACCGAGCGCCGCGACATTGACCTCGCCCGCATCGAAGCCGGGCTGGTCGCGGAACTGAGCCGCGATCTGTTCGAAGGCGCCATCGGCCCGCTGCTGGAGCGCGTGCGTGGCAGCATCAGCGAACTGCTCAACTCCGCCGATGTGGACCCGGCGCGGGTCGACACCGTGTTCTTCACCGGCGGCTCCTCCGGCGTGCCGGCCCTGCGCCAGAGCGTGGCGGCGATGCTGCCCAATGCCCGCCACATCGACGGCGACCGTTTCGGCGGGATCGGCAACGGCCTGGCCATCGAAGCGATGAAGCGCTACGGCTGAGCAGCCGCTCACTGACGCGAGTGCCGCCATGCGCTAGTGTGGCGGTAATACCCTTCGCGCCCGGAGTCCGCCATGCGCCCCCTCCAACTGACCCTCCTGCTGCTCCTGGCTGCCGCGCTCTCCGCCTGCGGCCTGGGCGAGACTGCCGCCACGGCGGCCACCACTGCCAACCTGCAGGCCCAGCAGGCGCAACAGGCCCAGCAGCAGATGCAGCAACTCAAGCAGCAGATCGATGCGGCCAACGTGCAGAACCAGCAACGCCTGGACGATGCCCTGAAAGAAGCCCAGTGAGGCCTGCGTCCCACAGATTTCTTGAACGCCGGATCATGACCTAGGCTCCAAGTTGAGCGAGTGAGTTGCTCAACCAAGGAGAACACCATGTACAAGCGATCACTGCTGGCGCTGTTGGTACTGGCCTCGGTGGCGGGCTGCGCCTCCACCAAGGTGCAGAACCCGGTCAACTACATCACCTACCGCGACGAGCCGCTGGTGCGCAATGTCGAGAAGGGGATGAGCCAGGAAGAAGTCCTGAAGATCGGCGGCACCCCGTCGGCGACCCAGAAGCGCCTGATGAAGCCGGGCAGCTGCAACAGCTACATCCTCAGCAAGGACGGGCAGCAACAGCCCTTCTACGTGAGCTTCGACGGCAGTGGCCGGGTGGACGGGTCGGGGTTCATGACCTGTTCCGAGCTGGACCGCCACGAGCGTGATTACCAGCCGTAACCAAGGCCTTAGCGGTGAAGAAAATGCCCTCGCCCGCTGGCGGGGGCTTTTTCGTCTGGCACCTTCATCGGCAACGCGTCGCAGGCGCGCGGAGTTGTTCCCTGCGGGCATTGACGACGGTCTATCATCCCCGCAGCCATCTCAGGAGCCGCCCATGAAATACCGCATCATCGAACTGCCCGCCTTCGACGTGGTGGGCATGGACTACCGCGGCAGTGCGCCGGGCGACAGCATCGGCCAGCTGTGGCAACGCTTCCTGCCGCGCGAGCAGGAGGTCACGGCCAGCGCGGCGGACAAGACGGCCTATGGCGTCTGCACTCAACTGCCGGGCGGTGAGTTCCACTACATCGCCGGCCTGCCGGTGGATGCCGGCGCGGCCGTGCCCGAGGGCATGATCAGCTTCGCGGTGCCCGCGCAGAAGTACGCGGTGTTCACCCACATCGGCCCGGTCAGCGCCATCGCCGACAGCTTCCAGGCCATCTATTCCAGCCTGCTGGCCCGCCACGGGCTGGAGCCGAAGAAAGGCGTGGACCTGGAGCGCTACACCGAACGCTTCCTCGGCCCGCAGGACCCGGCGTCGGAAACCGATCTGTACGTCCCGATCTACTGATCCGCCGGTAGGGCGCATAACGCCTAAGGCGTTATCCGCCTGAATGGCGGATAACCCGTACCGGGTTATGCGCCCTACGCACTGGCGTCACCGGCAGGAGCTCATTTGCCCTTCGTGGGCGCTTTCGCCGGCTGCTTCATCTGCTCCAGCAACGCGGTGCACTGGTTGTCGTCCTGCTTGCTCGGGGCGACAAGTGCCAGCAGCGCTGCCGCCGGGGCGACTGCCACACCCAGGGCGACCATCCCCGCACCGCGCGCAGCCAGCGGCAGGACATGCACACCCGCCTTCGGGTTCTTGAAGGTGCCCTGCACATAGAGCGGCGAGCGCAGAGAGAAGATGCGCACGCCCTTGCTCTGCGGAGTGATGTCCAGGTCCAGCTGCTCAGTGGCGAAGTTGGCCGTGCCGTCCACCGTGATGATCGCGTTCTCGGTGTCGAAGGCGAACACCCGCGGCTTGGCCAGGCCATGGGTGATGCCCACGTCGGCAGCGGCGCAGTTGATCTTCACTTCGTCATCGCCGAACAGCTTGTTAACCACGTAGTTGCCCACGTTGAGCCCGGCGATCTCCATCAGGCTGCGGCTGATGCGCCCGTCGTTGATCAGCAGCTTCATCTCGCCGTTGGCGCCGGCGAGGATGGTTGCCACCGAATTGCCGGTGCCGCTGATGGCCGCGTCGCCATTCAGCTCGCCGAAGCTCGACTGCATCGGCGCGAAGCTGGGGAACAGCTCCTTGAGCTTGAAGCTGCGCGCCTGCAGCTGGACCTTGCTCTGCAACGGCGTCTTGCTGCCGTCCAGGCGGATGTGCGAGTCCAGCGTGCCGCCGGCTACGCCGAAGCGCAGCGGCTCCAGGGTCAGCAGCCCGTCGTTGAGCACCAGGTGGGTGTAGAGATCGCTGATCGGCAGCTTGTCGCTGTGCACGATGCGCTTGCCGGTGAACTCCACGTCGGCGTCCATGGCGCGCCAGCGGTCGGTGCGGAACTCCTCCACCGGCAACACCTTGTCCGCCGGCTGGCGGGTGCTCTGGCCGCGCGCCTGCTTCTCCTTGTTGGAGTCGGCGCCGATCAGCGGACCGAGGTCGGCCATGCGCAACTGGTCCGAGCGCAGCTTGCCGGAGAGCTTGGGCCGCGGCTGGCGATTGACGAACACCAGGTCGCCATGCAGATCGCTGTCGCCGACCTTGCCGTTGAAGTTCTCGTAGTGGAACTGCGCGCCGGCCGGATCGTGCAGCTCGGCTTTCAGGCGGCCGTCGGTCTCGTAGGCCGGCGTATCGGGCAGGGTCACGCCGGTGAGTGGAAAGAGGTTGGCCATGCTGGTGCCAGCCAGCCTCAGGCGCAGGTCCAGCGCGCCGAGGTTCAGCGGGTCGACCAGCGTGCCGACGATGCTCGCGCGGGTGCTGCCGGCGGAGACGTCGGCCTGCACCGGGAAGGGTTTGGCCGCATCCTGCAGGGCGAGCATGCCACCGACCTTGCCCGAGCCGTTGAGCGGCAGCCCCTTGTACTGGCCCTTGAGCTTCCAGCCGAACACATAGTCCTGGGTTTCGGCCTTGTCGCCGCCGGCCAGCGCCTTGCCCGCCAGTTCGCCGAACGGTACCGGCTTGCCGAGCGGGTCCACCAGCAATTCCAGGCGAGTCTTCAGGCGCTGGTCATCGAGGGTGACACTGCCCCTGTCGAAGCCGATCTCGCCGATATCCAGCTTCCACGAAGACTGCTCGGGCGGGGCGTTGGGGTCTTCTTCCTTCTTCGGCAGCTCGAAGGTCCAGGTCGCCCGCCCATCCGCGAGCCGCAGCAGATCGGCGCTGGGGCGGGTGAGGACGATCTGCGGGATGTTCACGGTCTGCCACAGCAGCGGCAGCGGGGCGAGGCGGAACTCCACCTTCTCCAGGCTGGCAAAGTTCGTCGAACGCGTCTTGCCGGCCGCCCAGTCGGGGTTGCCCAGGGTGATGTCCGCGGCGCTGAAATGCGGCCACGGCACATAGGCGCGCCAGCCGCCTTCGTCCGGCTCGGTGCGCCAGAACACCTGCAGGTCGCCATTGATGGCGAAGGGGCGGCCCAGCTCGGCCGAGACCTTCTCGTTGATGGTCGGCTTCACCCGGTTCCAGTCGAAGGTGGCGATGAACACCACCAGCGCGGCGATTACCGCGATGAAACCCGTGAAGCTCCAGAGGCAGATTCGTTTCCCGCGCGTCATACCTGAACTCCCTGCTTGCCGCGTCGGTGGAAGCAGCGACGTCCCCACGTCGCTGCCGGTCATCATCGGCCGCCTGAGCATGCCGGGCCGGCATTCTCCCTTGGCCTGTCGTCTTGGACCAGCATAGCGAGGTGATGGCTCCCGCAATCTGCGCGGCAATTGTGCGCGACGGCGCTGCCGGGCAAAAAAACCAAACTTTCAAGGCGGCCCGCGACTCACACCCTTGAGACCCGAACCAAGCCGCGCGCCACCGCAGCGCCGGCCCGCCGTTAAGGAGATACCTGATGAACCAGGCACAACTGACCGACGTCCAGACCCTGCGCCAGAGGGCGCGCCAGAACATCGAGGACGGCGCAGTGACCGAGGGCTACCATGCCGACCGCAAGACCGTGCTGCGTCTGCTCAATGAGTCGCTGGCCACCGAACTGGTCTGTTACCTGCGCTACAAGCGCCACTACTTCATGGCCACCGGACTGAAGGCCAGCGTGGCCGCCGCCGAATTCCTCGAGCACGCCACCCAGGAACTGCAGCACGCCGACCTGCTGGCCGAGCGCATCATGCAGCTGGGCGGCGAGCCGGACTTCAATCCCCACGGGCTGACCGAGCGCTCCCACGCCGAATACGTGGCCGGCGCCAACCTGCGCGAGATGATCACCGAGAACCTGGTCGCCGAACGCATCGCCATCGACAGCTACCGCGAAATCGTCGTCTACCTGGGCGACGACGACCCGACCACGCGCCGCCTGTTCGAGGAGATCCTCGCCCAGGAGGAAGAGCACGCCGACGACATGGCCGACCTGCTCCAGGACCTGAAGTAACCCCGCCATCGCCCGCATCGATGCCCGGCTCCGGCCGGGCTTCGTGCTTGCGCGCCCTGCCATTCGGCGAAGACCCGCATCCCAGAGCCGTTGAGCCAGACCCGGCCCACAAATACATCGAACAATCAGATACTACCAATCACGCCGATATCGCCCATCGAAGGCGTTGATAGAAGTCAATTTTTACAACCAAGTATCTGATTTTAAAGATACTATTCAACAATCATCGACATCGATAGCGACTATCTTTCGGCATCGTTTTCCAATCGATAACCCAGAACAGATACTGAGTCCGTGTCCAACGAACTCCCCACTCTTTCTGGAGCCGCATCATGAAACGCACCCTCGTACTTGGCTTTGCCCTCTCCGTACTTGCTGCCAATGCCGCTTTCGCCGGCTCCCAGCAGGAATCCCCTGTCATCAACGCCAGCCAGACCCAGATCCTGGTTCAGGAAGGCGCCGAACGCAGCCTGGGTCAGCAGCAGAAACAACTGGACGCGGCCAAGGCCCGTATCGCCGAAAACGGTTCCAGCCAGTCGGTTGATCGCCTGATCCAGAAAATGAACGTGGCCGAGAACGGCTCCAGCCAGACCGTCGACCGCCTGCACAAGCAACTGGGCGTGGCTGAAAACGGCTCGAGCAAAACCATCGACCGTCTGCACAGCGAAATGAGCGTTGCCGAAAACGGTTCGAGCCAGTCGGTTGACCGCCTGCACCAGGCCATGAACGTGGCCGAGAACGGCTCCAGCCAGACCGTCGACCGCCTGCACAAGCAACTGGGCGTGGCTGAAAACGGCTCGAGCAAAACCATCGACCGTCTGCACAGCGAAATGAGCGTTGCCGAAAACGGTTCGAGCCAGACGGTTGACCGCCTGCACCAGGCCATGAACGTCGCCGAGAATGGCTCCAGCCAGACCGTCGACCGCCTGCACAAGCAACTGGGCGTGGCTGAAAACGGTTCGAGCAAAACCATCGACCGCCTGCACAGCGAGATGAGCGTTGCCGAAAACGGTTCCGAGCACACCGTCGACCAACTGCACAGCAACATGGTCGCCGAGTCCGGTGGCGATACCGTCTTCGATGCCCACCTGAAGGCCTGACGCCCAAGGCAGTACACCGCAAGGTGAGAGAAAAGCCCGGCCCCGCCGGGCTTTCTTATCGCTCGAAGTTCACGAAACCCCGCCATCGATAACAGGCCAGCCGTGATTTGTAACGGCGTCTTGCCTGAAACCTCCTGAAACGCACCTGAAAACACCGCCCTAGAGCGGTTTTCGTCGTTACATCATTAACGGCGATAGTAGAAATTAGCCGGCTAAATAATCGACATCGCTGATGCTCTGTATTACCCGGCATCGTTTTTAAATCGATTTATCCGAAGGGAAAATAACCCCGTAGCCAAAACAAACCGCCCCCCTTTCGGAGCCACACAACATGAAACGCCAGATCGCCCTCAGCCTTGCACTCACTTCCCTGATGTCCGCCAGCGCCGTCTTCGCCGCCCCGGCCATCCTCAACAACGGCCCGCGCTCCCTTCCGCAACACGAACACCAGCTGCAGCAGAAGAGCGCTGAAGCCCGTGTCGCCGAAAACGGCTCCGACCGCACCATCGACCGCCTGCACAAGCAGATGGACGACGCCCGCGTTGCCGACAACGGCTCCGAGCGCACCATCGACCGCCTGCACAAGCAAATGGACGACGCCCGCGTTGCCGACAACGGTTCCGAGCGCACCATCGACCGCCTGCACAAGCAGATGGATGACGTCCGCGTAGCCGAGAACGGCTCCGAGCACACCATCGACAAGCTGCACAGCAACATGGTCGCCGAGTCCGGTGGTGACACCGTGTTCGATGCCCACCTCAAGCGTGTTTCCTGATCCAGACGAAATACGCCTGACAGGCGAAAGAAAAGCCCGGCATCTGCCGGGCTTTCTCATTTCTGCGTTAGCGCAATTCGATCAGAGCTTCGTCTCGCCAGCATCCGGCTCGCCATCGGAGCGACCAATGCTCGCCGGCGCTTCCACCACCAGTTCCTCCGGCACTTCCTCGACACGCGGGTCCAGCGCGGCGGCCATCGGGCTGACGGTGTCGGGCATGGCCACGTGGTGCAGCGGCGCCTCGTCGACGCGGTGCACACCGGTGACGCGCTTGGGTTGCACCCAGAAGATCAGGATCAGCGCATAGGCAGAGACCAGCATGTAGAACATGCCCGGCCCGAAGTGACGCATCATCGCGCCGGCGAACAGCGGGCCGATGCAGGCGCCGACGCCGTAGGTCGTCAGCAGCATGGCCGACAGCGCCACCCGGCGCGATTGCTCGACGTGGTCGTTGCCCAGCGCCACCGCCAGTGGATAGAGGGTGAACAGCAACATGCCGGTGACGAAGCCGTTCGCCAGCAGCAGCGTATAGGGCAGTTCGATCAGCCCCCACATCGGCACTGCGGCCAGGCACAGCAGCAAGGCGTTGGCGCGGATCAGCCAGCTGCGGTTGACCCGGTCCGACAACCAGCCCAGCGGCCACTGCGCGCAGAAGCCGGCGACGATGCACATGCCGACGAAGAAGCTCGACTGCGCGGTGTCCAGGCCGTTGCGCGCCGCATACACCGGCGCCAGGCCGTAGAACGCGCCGACCATCAGGCCGGCGACGAAGATGGTGCCCAGCGATTGCGGCACGCGCTTCCAGAAGAAGCCGATCTCCAGCGGCGCCGCCACCAGCTTGGCCGGGTGGACGCGACGGGTCAGCGCCAGCGGGATCAGGCACGACGAGAAGCACATCGCTACCAGCAGCAGCGGCTTGTAATCCAGCGCCGGGCTAAGCGCCAGCAAGCCCTGGCCAACGACCAGGCCGGCGTCCACCGCCACCATGTAGCCGGCGAACACCTTGCCGCGCTGGTGCCCTTCGGCCTGCTCGTTGAGCCAGCTCTCGATCACCATGTACTGGTTCATCATGACCGCGCCCATCACGAAGCGCAGGACGATCCACACCTCCAGCTGCGAAACCAGCGCGTGGATCAGCACGATCACCGTGGCCATGCCGGCGCAGGCGACGTAGGAGCGGATGTGGCCGAAGCCGGCGATCAGCTTGTGGCCGAACTTGCCACCACAGACCAGGCCGAAGTAGTACGCCGCCATCAAGCCGCCGACCCAGAGGTCGCTGACGCCTTCCTGGGTCAGGCGCAGGCCCATGTAGGTGGTGAACAGGCCGGAGCCGGCGAGCATCAACAGCGTGGCGGTGTAGAGCGCGGGAAACGTGACGAGCGGGCTGAACATGGCAAGTCCGGCAGGAAAATGAGGAAGGTGGGTGTCAGGGCAAGGTTAGCCGTCCGCACATCGGACAGCGGTCATGCGGCAAAGATCACATGGTTTGCAGCAGGTGCGCATTATGGCCGGCGGCCAGTGCGCCGGCTATCGGACGCGCGCCCGCCGGCAAACCGGTGAAACCCTGCGCCCGGCGGCTACTCCAATGCAGTATGTGGCCGGAGAATCCTCATGCCGCTCCTGGACCTGAAACCCTTCCTGCTCTACTGCACCCTGATCAACTACGTCATCCTGCTGGTCTGGTTCGCCGCCTTCACCCTCGCCCACGACTTCGTCTACCGCCTGCATTCGCGCTGGTTCACCCTGCCAGTCGAGCAGTTCGACGCGATTCATTACGGCGGCATGGCCGTCTACAAGATCGGCGTCCTGCTGCTCAACCTGGTGCCACTGCTGGCGCTGTACATGCTTTCCTGAATCGATCTGCCACCGATGCGACATCATGACCGTCGATCGGAAAGCAACTTGTTGAAATTTATTGGAAATACTCGGGTCGTAGGGTGCACGCAGTTTTCAGGAGATCACCACCGTGCACCACGCAACCCGCAGCCTGCGAAAGACTCTCGACGCCGTCGCCGCCAACAACGAGGCCACGGCCCTGGAAGTCATGCGGGCGGTCGAACAGGTCCAGGATGACCTGCTCCGACAGAAGCTGCTGAAGTCCATCCATCACCTCAACCAGGACGCCGCCGACCTGCGCGCCCTGCGTGAGGACATCGCCTCGCCGCTGACCCGCCGCGCCTGATCTGCCTCAGGCGATCGCCGGCTGTGTCGGTCGGCGATGGATCCAGATGCGCTTGAGCACCGTGGCGAACTGCGCCGACAGGCGGCCGCTGTTGTAGGTCTGGCCGTAGCGCGCGGCAATCGCCTGCACCTCCTTCGACAGCTGCGCATAGCGGCGCGCCGGCAGGTCCGGATAGAGGTGGTGCTCGATCTGGTGGCTGAGGTTGCCGGTGAGGATATGGAACAGCGGGCCGCCTTCCAGGTTGCTCGACCCGCGCAGCTGGCGCAGGTACCAGTGGCCACGCGTCTCCTCCTGCACCACCTCGGGCGGGAATACCGCCGCCTTCTCGGTGAAGTGGCCGCAGAAGATCACGGTGAAGGTCCACAGGTTGCGCATCAGATTGGCGATGACGTTGCCCAGCAGCACCGCGCCGAAGGCGCCGGTGAACAGGCCGAGCAGCGGGAACACCAGGTAATCCTTCACCCACTGGCGCCCGACCTTGGCGTTGAACTGGCGCAGCAGCGGGCGCAACTCTTCCTTGCTCATCCGCCCCTTCACGTACTTGTCCAGGCGCAGATGCTGCACCGCCACGGCGTACTGGAACAGCAGCGCCTGCAGCGTCACCCAGAGCGGCTGCCAGCGGTAGAACGGCTTCCACTTCTGCTCGGGGAACAGCCGCACCACGCCGTAGCCCACATCGTCGTCCATGCCCAGCACGTTGGTGTAGGTGTGATGCACATGGTTGTGCGTGTGCCGCCAGAAGTCCGCGGGGCCGACGATGTCCCACTCATAGTTGCGCCCGGAGAATTCCGGATCGTTCATCCAGTCGTACTGGCCATGCATGACGTTATGGCCCAGCTCCATGTTCTCCAGGATCTTGCCCAGCCCGAGCAGGAAGGTGCCCAGCAGCCAGGTCGGCGGGAACCAGCCGGCCATCAGCAGCACACGGCCGCTCCAGCAGCAGAAGCGCACCGCCGCGCGGATGCGACGGATGTAGCGGGCGTCTTTTTCGCCCAGGTCATGCAGGGTGCGCTGGCGCAGGGCGTCCAGCTCGGCACCGAAGGCCGCCAGTTCGGCGGCGCTGAGGTCGCGATCTTCGCGCATGGACATTCTCCTGAAGATCAGAGATCGAGGGTCAGGTCGCCCTGGGGCGCGCTGACGCAGATACGGATGGGCTGGCCCGGTTCGCTGAACAGCTCGCCGCTGCGCAAGTCGCGCACGCAGCCGCTGACCAGCGTGCAGGTGCAACTGGTGCAGACGCCCTGGCGGCAGCCGTGCACCGGGCGCAGGCCGTGGGATTCGGCCTGCTCCAACAGGCTGCGGCGGCTATCGCCAGCCACCTGCAACGCGCTGCGGGCGAAGCTCAGACTCACGGCCTTTGCCGGCTCTTGCCCGTCCCAGGCCGGCGGGCTGAAGCTTTCCACCTGCAGGCTGCGGCTGCTCGCGCCCAGCGCCTGGCGTACCGTTTCGACGAAGCCGCCAGGGCCGCAGGCCAGCACGTGGCGGCCATCCAGGTCGGCCACATGATCGCGCTGGAAGCGTCCGGACAACTCGCCGTCCCGCGCGGCATCGCCGCTCAACGCCCAGCGCAGTTCGAGATTCGGGTACTGCCGCGCCAGCGCCTGAAGCCCATCGACGAAGGCCTTCTGGCCGCGCTGTCGAACGTAATGCAGCAGCGTTACCGGGCCGCCGTAGCCGCGCGCCAGCGCCTCGCGCAGCAGGCCGAGCAAGGGTGTCAGGCCACTGCCCGCAGCCAGCAGCAGCACGCCCTGGTCATCGGTCGGCCAGCTCAGGTCGCCGTCCGGCAGGCCCAGCTCCAGCACTTCACCGACGCACAATTGCTGCAGCAGGAAGGTGGATATGCGCCCGCCCGGCTGCAGCTTCACGGCGAACTCCAGGCAGCCGTCCTCGGCGACGCGGGTCAGGCTGTAGCTGCGGCTGTGGCGCACACCGTCGCGCTCGACGAACAGTTGCAGGTGCTGGCCGAGCCGCGCGCCGCGCCAGTGCGCGTTGGGGCGCAGGCGCAGTTCGAGCATGTCGTCCGCCACCCACTGCCGCGCCTCGACCCGCGCGAACACGCGGCGCAGCGACCAGCCACGGTTGCAGGCGCGCAACGCGGCATCGACATCCGACTCGCGCAGCCACTGGCCGCGCACCAGGGCGCGCAGCGGCGACAACAGCGGCGAGAGGAAACGCAGGCCGGCAAAGGGAAGCAGGGACATGGGCGAACACCGAACAGTAAACATATGTTCACTTAAAATCTCACGAGCAGGAGATTTCAGTCAACACTCGTTCACTATTTTCCACAGGAACTTCCCCCGCGCCGACCGGCATTTGCTAGAGTGCCTGCGCCTTTGCCCTGGATAGCACTGCCGTATGGCCACTCCCCGCGCCGAACAGAAACAACAGACCCGCCTGGCCCTGATGGATGCCGCGCGCGGCCTGATGGACAGCGGCCGCGGCTTCGGCAGCCTGAGCCTGCGGGAAGTGGCGAAGACGGCGGGCATCGTGCCGGCGGGCTTCTATCGGCACTTCACCGACATGGACCAGCTCGGCCTCGCCCTGGTCGCCGATGTCGACGAGACCTTCCGCGAGACCCTGCGCGTGGTGCGTCGCAACGAATTCGAGCTGGGCGGCGTGATCGAGGCCTCGGTGCGCATCTTCCTCGACGCCGTCACCGCCAACCGCACCCAGTTCCTCTTCCTCGCCCGCGAGCAGTACGGCGGCTCGCACCCGATTCGTCAGGCCGTGGGCGCCCTGCGCCAGCGCATCACCGACGACCTCGCCGCCGACCTTGCACTGCTCAACAAGCTGCCGCACCTCACCACCCAGGACATCGACGTGATCGCCGACCTCGTGGTGAAGACGGTGTTCGCCACCCTGCCCGAGCTGATCGACCCACCGGCCGACAGCCTGCCGACGCACCTCTCGCCCCAGGCGAAGATCACCCAGCAGCTGCGCTTCATCATGATCGGCGCCAAGCACTGGACCGGGATCGGCTCGCGGCCCTGACGCACCCCCGCGCGCTCGCTCCTACGAAAAGCACTACTGCCCCGCCTTGGTGCGCACCGTTTTCGTGCGCACCATCCTTGCGCGCACGCACCATTGCTGACCACTCGGACAAGCGCTGCAGCCCGCGCCAGCGCTGACGCAGACCCGCACTGGCAAGCCCCTTGCTGTAGCACCGCCATTGCTACTGCCGGACACTGCCATGCTGGTCATCCACCAACGAACCGAACCCCGCGAACACTGGGACGCCGAGCTGCGCCTGAATTACGAGGCGCGCAGCAAGAGCCGCCTGCGCTGCTTCACCAGCACCGGTGAAGACGTCGGCCTGTTCCTCGAACGCGGCCAGTCGCCGCTGACCGATGGCGAGTGCCTGTTGGCCAACGATGGCCGCGTGGTGCGCGTCTGCGCGGCGCCGGAAAAACTCCTCCACGTCACCTGCGCCAACGCCCGTGAGCTGAACCGCGCGGCCTATCACCTGGGCAATCGCCACGTTGCCCTGCAGGTCGGCGATGGCTGGCTGCGCCTGCTCGACGACTACGTGCTCAAGGCCATGCTCGACCAGCTCGGCGCCACGGTGGAAACCATCGACGCGCCCTTCCAGCCGGAGCATGGTGCCTACGGGGGGGGGCACCACCATTCGCACCACGGCGAAGAGCAATTCAACTACGCGCCGAAGCTGCACCAGTTCGGGGTGCGTTTGTGATGTTCCTGCGCGAGTCAGGGGCCCTCACCCCAGCCCTCTCCCAGAGGGAGAGGGGGCAGATCGGCGCGTCTGTACAGGCCGTCGCTCATGGCTGAGCCCTCCGCTATCTGGTCGCTGTTGCGCCTGGCCAGTCCGCAGTTGCCCATCGGCGGCTACAGCTATTCCCAGGGCCTGGAAAGCGCCATCGACCAGGGCCAGGTGAGGGATGCCGACGGTGCCCGTACCTGGCTCGCCGACCAGTTGCACCTGAACCTCGCGCGCTTCGAAGGCCCGCTGCTGGCCGAGCTGCTGCGTGCCGCGCAAGACGCTGACTGGGACGCCCTGCGCGACGCCGCCGAGCGTCATCGTGCCAGCCGCGAAACCCGTGAGCTGGGCCTGGAGAACCGGCAGATGGGCTTCTCCCTCGGCCAGTTGCTCGAGGCCCTGCCCGAGCTGGACGAGCCCGCCCGCCAGTGGCTTGCAGTGCAAGGCGAGCCCTCCTTCGCCGCCGCCTGGGCCCTGGCCGCCCGCGCCTGGGGGCTCTCCCCGGAGCAGGCACTCGGCGCCTGGCTGTGGAGCTGGCTGGAGAACCAGCTGGCGGTGCTGATGAAGACCCTGCCGCTGGGCCAGATGGCTGCGCAGAAGCTCACCTCGCAACTGCTCCCCGACCTCGACGCCGCCTGCCGGGCCGCGCTGGAAAACGATCCCCACGGCGGCGCGCCCTTCGGGCTCGCGCTGGCCTGCATGACTCACGAAACCCAATACAGCCGTCTGTTCCGCTCCTAGGAGAACTGCCATGAACTCTCAACCTCTTCGCGTCGGCATCGGCGGCCCGGTGGGCTCCGGCAAGACCGCCCTGACCCTGGCGCTGTGCCGCGCCCTGCGCCAGCGCTACAACATCGCCGTGGTCACCAACGACATCTACACCCAGGAGGACGCGCAGTTCCTGGTGCGCAACGAAGCACTGGAGCCGGAGCGGATCATCGGCGTGGAAACCGGCGGCTGCCCGCACACGGCGATTCGCGAGGACGCCTCGATCAACCTCGAAGCCGTGGACCAGCTCAACCGCCGCTTCCCCGGCCTCGACCTGATCCTGGTGGAGTCCGGCGGCGACAACCTCTCGGCCACCTTCAGCCCCGAGCTGTCGGACCTGACCCTCTACGTGATCGACGTGTCCGCCGGCGACAAGATCCCGCGCAAGGGCGGGCCGGGCATCTGCAAGTCCGACCTGCTGGTGATCAACAAGATCGACCTCGCCCCGCTGGTGGGCGCCTCGCTGGAAGTGATGGACCAGGACGCCTCGCGCATGCGCGGCGACAAGCCCTTCGTCTTCAGCAACCAGAAGACCGGCCAGGGCCTGGCCGAGATCATCACCTTCATCGAGCGCCAGGGCCTGCTGAGCGCAGCCTGATGCCTTCTTCGCGGCCGCGGATGCCGGCCGTTCCATGACCAGACGCTCCATCACAAGAACCAGGGAGTTTTCCATGCAGCTGCGCAAAGCCCTCTACAGCCTGGCGCTGTTCCTCACTCCGGCCGTGGCCTTCGCCCATCCGGGCCACGGCGACCACGGCCTGATCGCCGGCATCGCCCATCCCCTCACCGGCCTCGACCACCTGCTGGCAATGTTTGCCGTCGGGCTCTGGGCCGCGCAGCAGAAAGGCGCGGCGCGGCTGGCGCTGCCGTGCACCTTCGTCGTGACCATGCTGATCGGCGGGCTGCTGGGCTTCGAGGGGCTGGAGATGCCGTTCATGGAGACCGGCATCGCCGCTTCCGTGCTGGCGCTGGGCCTGTGCGTTGCACTGGCGTTGCGTCCGCCGCTGTTCCTGGCGATGGGCGCGACTGCACTGTTCGCCCTCGCCCACGGCGTGGCCCACGGGCTGGAACTGCCGGAGCTGAGCAGCCCGTGGCTGTATGCCGCCGGCTTCGTCGGCGCGACTGCGGCGCTGCATACGGCGGGTTACGGGATCGTTCGCCTGCTGCCGCAGGCGGCTGCACCGCTGGTGCGTTTCGCCGGGCTGGCATCGGCGGGTGCGGGCGCCTGGCTGCTCGCGGGCTGACCTGCTCGTTTCTACAAGATCAACAGCCCCTCACCCTAACCCTCTCCCGCAAGCGGGAGAGGGGATCGTTCGGCGCGAGTTGAAGCCTCGGCGTCAGCCGGTACGGACGGCTCCTCTCCCAGAGGGAGAGAAGGCAGTTTGGTGCAGGATGAAGCCTCGATGTCAGCCGGCTCGGACGGCCCCCTCTCCCTCTGGGAGAGGGCTGGGGTGAGGGAGAAGTCCCGGCACGGACACCCCGGAGTACGACGGTTAGCCGACCGCACATCACCCCTTGCGATGCACCGCAAACCCTGCCCACGCCTGGCTCACCGGCATGATTTCCAGGGTGTTGATGTTGATGTGCGGCGGCTGGTTCATGATCCAGTGGATGGTCTCGGCAATGTCCGCGGACTGGATCGGCTCGGCGCCCGCGTAGGTCTTGTCGTATTTCGCCTGGTCACCGCCGAAGCGCACCAGGGAGAATTCGCTCTCGCACATGCCCGGCTCGAGGTTGGTGACGCGCACGCCGGTGCCCTGCAGGTCGCAACGCAGGTTCAGCGAGAACTGCTCGACGAAGGCCTTGGTCGCGCCATACACGTGACCGCCCGGATAGGGCCAGTGGCCGGCCACCGAACCCAGGTTGAGGATGCTCGCGCCCGGGCCATGGGCGATCAGGCGCGGCAGCAGCAGGCGGGTGGCGTACATCAGGCCCTTGATGTTGGTGTCCACCATGGTGTCCCAGTCATCCAGCTCGCAGTTCTGCGCAGGGTCGGTACCCAGGGCGAGGCCGGCGTTGTTGATCAGGCCACGCAGCTTGGCGAACTTCTCCGGCAGGCTGTCCACCGCAGCGGTCATCGCCGCGCGGTCGCGCACGTCGAGCACCAGCGGCAGTACCTCGGTCTCGGCGGAAAGCTCCTGGGCCAGCGCATTCAGCCGCTCCTCGCGACGGCCGGTGATCACCAGCGACCACCCGTCACGGGCGAAACGCCGCGCGCAGGCTTCGCCGAAGCCGGAAGTGGCGCCGGTAATGAACAGAGTGGGAGTAGTCATCACAGATATCCTCTTGCTGGGCACTGCCGTCGCCGATGCATGCCGGGGAATCGTACGGTGCGCGTTCTTGTCGGTCGGCCGAGCATAACAGCCCGAACCCGCCGCGTTGCGTTACAGCCGCGCTGGATAAAACCCGAACAGACGCCTGAAAGCCCCATGGCCACGGGCCTGCCGCGAGTTGCGCCCACCTTTTCCACAGGCTGCTCCACGGATTCTGTGGGCAAGCGGAATGCCGATTTCCCTCTGGACGATTTTCGAGCGCCCCGCCGCACGCCCCGCCGTCGCTGCGCTGGAGAAGTTCTTCCCAAGGTTATCCACAGGTCTTTCAACGGCTGACGGGGACAACTATCGGAGGCGCGGAACTTTTCCGCGAAGCCGTACCTGTCCATCCATACAGGGGTTGCGGGGTGATCGAGCAGAAATCGACCGCTTCGGGCGGCACCTGCTGCCATGGGGCCTGGCGAGGTTCTCCCAGACGTTATCCACAGGCCGGCCCACAGATTTTCTGGATTAATTCACGGCAAGCAGCAGGCGCGCGGCGATCAGGTCTTCCAGTGCATAACCCACGGACTTGAACAGGGTGATCTCGCTGTCGTCCTTGCGTGCGCCGCGACCGCTCAGGAGGTCGGCCAACTGGCAGTGGATAGCACTCTCGTCGATCACGCCTTCGCTTACCGGGATCAGCAGGTCGCCCGCCTCTTCCAGCGCACCTTCGCGGGTATCGACCACGATGCGCGCGCGGCGCACGGCTTCGCTGTCGGTCTCGCGCATGGACGGCAGAAAGGCGCCGACCAGGTCGAGGTGGCAGCCCGAGCGCAGCCAGGCGCCATGGACGATGGGTTCGCGCGAGGTGGTGACACAGCTGATGCAGTCCGCCGCCGCCACGCCGCCGCGCAGATCGGCGCAGGCATGGACGGGATAGCCTTCGTCCTGAAGCTGCTTCACCAGCGCATGCACCTTGTCTTCGTGTCGGCCCCAGACGGCGACATCCTCGTACTCGCGCACCGAGCAGTGGGCGCGGACCATGTGCGGCGCCAGGGTGCCGCTGCCGACCACCAGCAGCCGGCGGGCATCGCGGCGCACCAGGTAATCGGCGGCCAGCGCAGAGGTGCAGGCAGTGCGCCGTGCGGTCATTTCCGAGGCCTCGAGCATCGCCAACGGGCGTCCCGTCTCGCCGTCGAACAGGCAGAACAGCGCGGCCACGGCTGGCAGGTTCTTCGCGCCGTTGCCGGGGAAGACGGTGACCAGCTTGACGCCGATGTCCTGCCCCGGCCGCCACACCGGCATGGTCAACAGTGAGGCATTGCCGGGCAATTCATGGCAGCCGCGAACCGGGGCTTCGCAGGGTCCGGCGAGGCCGATGCGCAGGGCTTCGATCAGCTGGGGATAACTCAGGCGCTCGGCGACGTCGGCGTTGGTGAGAAAGCGGAGGTCTTGCATGGAAACCCCTCTTGGAGAAAACGGTGGGTAGTCCGCTCCGAAGATCAAGAGCCCCTCACCCTAACCCTCTCCCGCAAGCGGGAGAGGGGACCGTTCGGAGCAGGATGAAACCACGGAGTCAGCCGGCACGATCTGCCCCCTCTCCCTCCGGAGCGGGGCGCGCAGCCAGGGTTGGGGTGAGGGCAGGAGGCCGCACCGACCCTCCATAGAAAGACAGCTACGAAAGGTGGCGCGTCAGTGCCCGCCCAGATACGCGTTGCGAACCTCCTGGTTGCCCAGCAACTCGGCGCCGGTGCCGCTCAGGCGAATCTCGCCGTTGACCATCACGTAGCCACGGTCGGACAGCTTCAGCGCGTGGTTGGCGTTCTGCTCCACGAGGAACAGCGTCATCCCGCTCTTGGCCAGCTCGCGCAGGGTCTGGAAGATCTGCTTGACCACGATGGGCGCGAGGCCCAGCGAGGGTTCGTCGAGCAGCAGCAGCTTGGGCCGGCTCATCAGCGCGCGGGCGATGGCGAGCATCTGCTGCTCGCCGCCGGACATGGTCATGGCGCGCTGGTTGCGCCGCTCCTTCAGGCGCGGGAAGAGCTCGAACATGCGCTGCATGTCCTCCTGGGCGTGGTCCATGCCGACGGGAATGGTGCCCATCAGCAGGTTCTCCTCCACCGTCATGTCGGGGAACACCCGGCGCCCCTCCGGCGACTGCGCGATGCCGTTGGAGGCCACGTAGTGCGCCGACTTGTGGCGGATGTCCTGGCCCTTGTAGAGGATCGCGCCACCGGCTGCGCGCGGCTGGCCGAAGATCGACATCAGCAGCGTCGACTTGCCCGCGCCGTTGGCGCCGATCAGCGCCACGGTTTCCCCTTCGTTGACGGTCAGCGAGACTTTCTTCAGCGCCTGGATCGGCCCGTAGAACACATCGACCTCACGGAATTCCAACATCGGCGCCGTCATGCCAGCTCCTCTTCGTCTGCGCCGAGATAGGCGGCGATCACTTTCTCGTTGTGGCGGATCTCGTCCGGCGCGCCACGGGCGATGACCACGCCGTGGTCGAGCACGATGATGTGGTCGGAGATGTTCATCACCATGCCCATGTCGTGTTCGATCAGCAGCACGGTGATGCCGTGGTGGTCGCGCAGGTAGCGCACGATGCGCGCCAGCGCCTGGGTTTCGGCCGGGTTCAGGCCGGCGGCGGGTTCGTCGAGGCAGATCAGCTCGGGCCGGGTGCACATGGCGCGGGCGATCTCCAGGCGGCGCTGCTGCCCGTAGGACATCTCGCCGGCCAGGCGGTTGGCGCAGTCCACCAGGTCCACCACTTCCAGCCAGTAAAAGGCGTGGTCCAGCGCCTCGCTTTCCGCGCGGCGGTAGCCGGGGGTGTTGAGCACGCCGGCGATGAGGTTGCGGTTGACGAACATGTGCTGGGCCACCAGCAGGTTCTCCACCACCGACATCTCGCGGAACAGCCGGATGTTCTGGAAGGTGCGCGCCAGCCCTGCGCGGTTCACCAGGTGGGTGCCGCCGAACATCTTGTAGTACAGGCGGTTGCCGAACTGCGCCGGGTTGACGAAATCGCCGCCCTGGAACGGCTGGCCGAGCACCTTGATGACGTCGGTGGTGCCGCCCTGGGTGTTGAGCAGGATGTTGCCGCCGGTGGCCTTGTAGAAGCCGGTGAGGCAGTTGAACACCGTGGTCTTGCCGGCGCCGTTGGGGCCGATCAGCGCGGTGATGGAGCCGCGTTCCACGTCGAGGTTGACGTCGTTGAGCGCCTTGATGCCGCCGAAGTGCATCATCAGGTGCTCGACGCTGAGGATCTTGTCACCGCTCATGGCGCCACCCCCTTGCGGACGGCGAAGCCCGAGCGGCTGATGCGGATCAGCCCACGCGGACGCCAGATCATCATCAGCACCATGAGGATGCCGAACAGCAGCACGCGGTAGTCGGCGAAGCTGCGCAGCAGTTCTGGCGCCACGGTGAGGACGAAGGCGGCGATCACCACGCCCACCGTCGAGCCCATGCCGCCCAGCACCACGATGGCGAGGATCAGCGCGGACTCGAAGAAGGTGAACGACGACGGGTTGACGAAGCCCTGGTAGCTGGCGAAGAACACCCCGGCCAGGCCTGCGGTAGAGGCGCCGAGCATGAACGCCGAGAGCTTCACCAGCACGTGGTTCAGGCCCATGGCGCGGCAGGCGATCTCGTCCTCGCGCAGCGCTTCCCAGGCGCGGCCGACCGGCATGCGGGTCAGCCGGTGCTTGATGTAGAGCACCAGCAGCACCACCAGGAAGAGCACCACGTAGATGAACAGGAACTTGAAGTTCTGGTTGTAATCGATGCCGAGGAACTCGTGGATCGGCGTGCCGCCCTCCTTCGCCCGGCGACCGAATTCGAGGCCGAAGAAGGTCGGCGACGGCACCGGCATGCCGTTCGGGCCGCCGGTGAAGGACAGCCAGTTGTTGAGAATCAGGCGGATGATCTCGCCGAAGCCCAGAGTCACGATGGCCAGGTAGTCACCGTGCATCCGCAACACCGGGAAGCCCAGCAGCGCCCCCGCCAGCGCGGCGACGATGGCCGCCAGCGGCAGCACCGTCCAGAAGCCCAGGCCCAGGTACTGGTAACCCAGCGCGAGGCCGTAGGCGCCGATGGCGTAGAAGGCCACGTAGCCGAGGTCGAGCAGGCCGGCGAGGCCGACCACGATGTTCAGGCCCAGGCCCAGCAGCACATAGATCAGCCCGAGGATGATCACGGTGAGCAGGTACTTGCTGGCGAAGAACGGGAAGATCACCGCGGCGAGGATCACCAGCGGGACTATCCAGCGCAGGCGCGTCTTGTAGCCCGGCGGCAGGACGCTGATGCCCGAGTCGGAGCTTTCGAAGCGGTCCATGATGCGGCTGCCGGCCGGGGTCTGCAGGTACAGGCTGAGCAGCAGGCGGCCGAGCATCACCGCGCCGATCATCCAGGCGAGGCGCACCGGTTCGAGCTTGAAGCTGTAGCCGTCGAGCACGATGCCGACGATGGGGCCGAAGACGATCAGGGCAATGAGACCGGCGAGCACGGTGTCGACCAGGCTCTTCTTGATATCGATGCGCGCAGTCTTGGGCGCGGCTGAAGTCTGGGAGGCGGACATCATGCTTACACCTTCGACACCTGGGGACGACCCAGGAGCCCTTGCGGCCGGAAGATCAGGATGGTCACCAGCAGGCCGAAGGCGAACACGTCCTTGAAGTCGGTATTCACCATGCCCGAGAACTGCGCCTCGGCCACGCCCAGGATCAGCCCGCCGAGCATCGCACCGGGCAGAGAGCCGATGCCGCCGAGCACGGCGGCGGTGAACGCCTTGATGCCGATGATGAAGCCCGCGTAGAAGTCGAAGGTGCCGTAGTTCATGGTGATCAGCACGCCGGCCAGCGCGGCCATGGCGGCGCCGATGATGAACACGTAGGAGATCACCCGGTCGGTGTTGATCCCCAGGATCGAGGCCATCTTGCGGTCCTGCTGGGTGGCGCGGCACATGCGCCCGAGCTTGGTGTACTGGATCACGTAGGTCAGCACCGCCATGCCGACGAAGGCGGCGATGAGGATGAACACCTTGGTGTAGGTCAGCTGCACGAAGCCTTCGCCGATGTGGAACTTGAAGGCGCCGTCGAGCAGGGTCGGCACGCCTTGCTGGCGCGGGCCCTGGGCCAGCTGCACGTAGTTCTGCAGGATCAGCGACATGCCGATGGCGGAGATCAGCGGGGCCAGGCGCGTGGAGTTGCGCAGCGGCTTGTAGGCGATGCGCTCGATCACCCAGCCATAGACTCCGGTGACGAAGATGGTGAAGACCAGCGTGCCGAGGATCAGCAGCGGGAAGGACTGCAAGCCGAAGAAGGCCAGCAGTGCCAGGCCGACGGCGGAGAGGTAGGCGGAGATCATGTACACCTCGCCATGGGCGAAGTTGATCATGCCGATGATGCCGTAGACCATCGTGTAGCCGATGGCGATCAGGCCGTAGACCGACCCCAGGGTCAGCCCGTTGATCATTTGCTGGAGGAAAATACCGTCCACGATTGGGTACTCACACAGACAGGGCAGGGAAGGCTGGCGGCAAGCGGGCTGAACGGCTCGTGACCGTCGCCGGGCAAGCGCCGACCTGCGGGGATACCGGCGCCGCTCGTGGCGGCGCCGGCAGATCGCACGGGGTGCGCAATCGCTGCGCGGGGCACCGCTTCACCGGCCTGGCGGGCCTGGCCGGTGAAGCTCGGGAGCCTCGACAGGAGCCGGCCCCTTACTTCTGTTTCTCCAACTGGTGGTACTTGCCCTTGTCGTCCCACTGGTAGACGACATAGTCGGAGACCTTCAGGTCGCCCTTCTCATCCCACTCCTTCTTGCCCATGACGGTGTCGACCGGGTGGGTGTGCAGCCACTTGCTGGCCGCCTGGGGATCGTTCTTGCCAGCGCCGTTGAAGGCGGCGGCCAGTGCCTGAACCGAGGCGTAGGCGTACAGGGTGTAGCCTTCGGGCTCGAAGCCGCTGGCGCGGAACTTGTCCACCACGGCCTTGCCTTCGGGAATCAGGCGCGGGTCGGCGCCGAAGGTCATCAGCACACCCTTGGTGTACTGCGGGCCGCCAGCGGTGGTGACCAGTTCGTCGGTGACGATGCCGTCGTCGGAGAAGAACACGGTGGTCAGGCCCTGCTCGCGCATCTGCCGGACCAGCGGACCGGCCTCCGGGTGCAGGCCGCCGAAGAACACCACTTCCGCGCCCGAGGAACGGATCTTGGTGACCAGGGCATTGAAGTCCTTCTCACCGCGGGTCAGGCCCTCGTAGAGCACTTCGGTGACGCCCAGCTTGTTCAGTTGCGCCTTGGTCGCGTCCGCCAGGCCCTGGCCGTAGGTGTCCTTGTCGTGGATAACCGCGACTTTCTTGGCCTTGAGCACGTTGACGATGTAATTGCCGGCGACCACGCCCTGCTGGTCGTCGCGGCCGCACATGCGGAACATGCCGGCAAGGCCACGCTCGGTGACTTTCGGGTTGGTCGAGCCGGGGGTGATGGTGATGAGACCGGCCTCGTCATAGACCTCGGAGGCGGGAATGGTGTTGGAGGAGCAGAAGTGGCCGACGACACCCACGGCCTTGTCCTGGTCAACCAGACGGTTGGCAACGGCCACGGCCTGCTTCGGCTCACAGGCGTCGTCGGCCTTCACCAGCTTGATCTTTTCCCCGTTGACGCCACCGGCGGCGTTGATTGCGTCGGCGGCCATATTGGCGCCGCGCCAGTACTGTTCACCGAACGAGGCGTTCGCCCCGGTATGCGGACCCGCGACCCCGATAACGACATCGGCCTGTACTACGGAAGACACGCCCAGTGCGGTGGTTACCGCCAGAGCCAGAAAGCCTTTTCTGAAAATCTTCTGCGACATGGAGTTTTGCTCCTGAGGGTTTTTGTAATGGCGCGTTGTATTTCTTGTTGGCGATTTCTCGTGTAGCGATTCAGCGACTTAGCGATCAATCAACAGCAAGCGGCGTGCCATTCGTTTTTGTTATTAACCAAGTCCTACAGCGAAAACAGCCCGAGCTGGCAGACATCAAGTGCTAGACACGTGCAACCCATTGAAAGCATAAGGTGCAACCCAGCAGGCAAAAGGGTGCAACCCGACTTCCCGTGGGCTGGCTTTTTCCAGCCACCACAGGCGCAACCCCAACCGTAACCATCGCTGTCACCGAACTGCACATCCGCGGTGCAGACCCGTCGGGGTAACGCACCATAAGAGGCTAGACCAAAGTGCAGCGAGCGTTGGCGGGTCAAACCGGGGCGGCCCTCGCCCCGCCTTGAGCAGCGTCAGATCACCACCCGCAGGCATTGCCCGGCGTGGTAGAGGGAGAAGCCGGCTTCGTACAGACAGCTGCGCAGGCCCACCGCGGAGATTTCCTCCATGGGCCTGAGCGGCATCGGCAAGGCGCTGGCGTCACCGTCCAGCAGGAAGTCGGCGAAGGCCTTGCCCACCACCGTGCCGGTGGTGACGCCACGGCCGTTGTAGCCGCTCATGGCGACCAGCCCCGGCGCCGGCTCGAACAGGCGCATGAGGTGATCGGGGGTGAAGTCGATGCAGCCGGTCCAGGTGAACTCCCAGTCCACCTTGCCCAGCCTGGGAAAGTAGTGCTGCTGGATGCGGTCGGCCCAGCTTTTCAGGAACCATGCCGGCTTGCCGGTACCCTTGCCGAGGCTGCCGAGCAGCAGGCGGCCGTCGGCGTCACGGCGGATGCTGCTGAGCACCTGGCGGGTATCCCAGGAGCCCTGCCCGCCCGGCAGGATGCGCGCGGCCTCGGCGCCCTCCAGCGGACGCGAGGCAACCTGGTAGTAGTAACCGGGGAAGAAGGTGCGGCGCAGTTGCGTCCACTCGCCTTCGGTGTAGGCGCTGGAGGCGATCACCACCTTGTCGGCGGTGACCACGCCGCCGGCTGTGATCACGTTCCACGCACTGCCCACGCGCACCAGGCCAACCACCGGGGAATGGTGGTACAGCTCGCCACCCAGGCCGACCACCGCGCGGGCCAGGCCGCTGACGTAGCCCATGGGATTGAGCGTGCCGGCGCGGCGGTCGAGCAGCGCGCCAGCAATCTTGTCGGTGCCGCAAGCCTGTTCGCAGTCGGCGCCGGTGAGCAGTTCCACCGGCGCCCCGCGGCGGCCCCATTGTTCGCAGCGGCTGCGCAGGTCCGCCAGGCCACGGGCGTTGTGCGCCATGTGCAGCGTGCCTTCGCGGCGCGCCTGGCAATCGATGGCGTACTTGTCGATCAGCGAGAACACCAGCGAGGGCGCGTCGCCGAGCATGCGGTTGACCCGCTGCCCGATCTCCGCGCCCATGCCGGCTTCGATCTCGTCCGGGGGAATCCACAGGCCGGCGTTGACCAGCCCGACGTTGCGCCCCGAGCCACCATGCCCGGTGGTGTGGGCTTCCAGCACGCAGACCTTCTGGCCGCGCTCCAGCAGATGCAGCGCGGCGGACAGGCCGGTGAAGCCCGCGCCGATGACACACACGTCGACCTTGCGATCCCCGCGCAGCTCAGGGGCTTCCGGGCGGTCGGGAGTCAGGTGTTCCCACAGACACTCTTGGCGAAGCGACATCCAGCGATCCTTCTACGCGAACCTTTGTGAATGACTCTGTACTGCGTGTTTCTCGTAGGGCGGATAACCGCAAGCGGTTATTCGCCCTACGTTGAGCGCGCGGAAACTCGGCCTCAGTCGAAGACTATGCCCTGGGCCAGCGGCAGTTCCCGCGAGTAGTTCACGGTGTTGGTCTGCCTGCGCATGTAGCCCTTCCAGGCGTCGGAGCCGGACTCGCGGCCGCCGCCGGTTTCCTTCTCGCCACCGAAGGCGCCGCCGATCTCCGCGCCGCTGGGGCCGATGTTGACGTTGGCGATGCCGCAGTCGCTGCCCACCGCCGAGATGAAGGCTTCCGCCTCGCGCAGGTCCGTGGTGAAGATGCACGACGACAGGCCCTGGGGCACGCCGTTGTTCAGCGCCACCGCATCGTTGAAGTCCTGGTAGGGCACCACGTAGAGGATCGGCGCGAAAGTCTCGCTGCGCACTACATCGCTCTGCTCGAGCATCTCGACGATGGCCGGCGACACGTAGTAGGCCTCGGGGAATTTCTCGGCCAGCTGGCGCTCGCCGCCGAACACCACGCCGCCCTCACCACGCGCCTGCTCCAGCGCGCCCTGCATGGCGAGGAAACTGCGCTCGTCGATCAGCGGGCCGACCAGGTTGCCTTCCAGCGGATGGCCGATGCGCACCTTGGCGTAGGCGGTCTTCAGGCGGCTGACGAACTCGTCCTTCACCGACTCGTGTGCAATCAACCGGCGCAGGGTGGTGCAGCGCTGCCCGGCGGTGCCGACGGCGCTGAACAGCACGGCGCGCACGGCCATGTCGAGGTCGGCGCTGGGCGCCAGGACCATCGCGTTGTTGCCACCCAGCTCGAGGATGCTGCGGCCGAAACGGGCCGCCACGCGCGGGCCGACTTCGCGACCCATGCGGGTGCTGCCGGTGGCGCTGACCAGGGCGACGCGCACGTCGTCGACCAGCGCTTCGCCGGCGCTGCGATCGCCGATCACCACCTGGCTGAGGTGTGCCGGAGCGTCGCCGAATTTCTTCAGCGCGCGCTCGAATAGCGCCTGGCAGGCCAGCGCGGTGAGCGGGGTCTTCTCCGATGGCTTCCACACCACCGAGTTACCGCAGACCAGCGCCAGCGCGGTGTTCCACGACCACACGGCGACCGGGAAATTGAAGGCGCTGATCACCCCGACCACGCCCAGTGGATGCCAGGTCTCGCGCATGTGGTGGCCGGGGCGCTCGGAGGCGATGGTCAGGCCGTAGAGCTGGCGCGACAGGCCGACGGCGAAGTCGCAGATGTCGATCATCTCCTGCACTTCGCCCAGGCCTTCCTGGGTGATCTTGCCGGCTTCCCAGGACACCAGTTCGCCGAGAGCCGCCTTGCTCGCCCGCAGTTCCTCGCCGAACAGGCGCACCAGTTCGCCACGGCGCGGCGCCGGCACCTTGCGCCAGGCGTCGAAGGCATGGGCGGCGCGGCCGATCTTCTGCTCCACCTCGGCGGCGCTTTCCAGGCGCACCGCGCCCAGGCGGCTGCCGTCGATGGGAGAGTGGATGACCTGATCGCCACCGGTGACCAGGCGGGCATCGACGCCGAGGGATTCGAGCAGTGCGGAAATCATGCGGACTCCAGTTCTTTTCAGATGACCTGACGGAATGCCAGCAGTAATAAACGGCTTGCCGAGGCACAACAAACGACGTTTCCTATGCACATCATTCCGTAAATTCATGAACTGCCCGCCATGCTGAGCAAACGCCACCTGCCGTCCATGACCGCCCTGCAATGCTTCGAAGCGGTGGCGCGGCACCTGAGTTTTACCCGTGCCTCCGAAGAGCTGAACCTGACCCAGAGCGCGGTCAGCAAGCAGGTGGCGCAGCTGGAGGAAATGCTCCAGCACCTGCTGTTCCGCCGTGTGCGCCGCCGCCTGCAACTGACCCCGGCGGGCGATCTGTACCTGGTGGAGGTACGCAAGATCCTCACGCAGGTGGAGATGTCCACCCACTACCTGCTGTCCTACGGCGGCGAAACCGAGGTGCTGCGCGTGGCGACGCCGCCGACCTTCGGCGCGCGCTGGCTGATCCCGCGGCTGAACGGCTGGCGCCATCGCCACCCGAACATCCACCTGGACCTGCGCCAGGAACTGGAACCCGGCGACCTGCTGCAATCACGCTGCGATATCGCGTTCTTCTTCGGCGCCGCCACCCTGCCCGGCGCGGAGTGCGTGGCGCTGTTCGGCGAGGAGATGGTGCCGGTGTGCTCACCGGCGATCCTGCCGGCGCAGCCGCTGAGCGACCCGACCCAGCTGGCGGACCTGGTCCTGCTGCAGAACGCCACGCGCCAGGAAGCCTGGCACGAGTGGTTCCTCAGCCTCGGCCAGCACAGCGAGCACAGCTACCACGGGCCGCGTTTCGACACCTTCTACATGTGCATCCGCGCAGCGCAGGCCGGCTGCGGCGTGGCACTGCTGCCGCGGTTCCTGGTGGAAGAGGAGCTGAGCGAAGGCAAGCTGGTGATCGCCTGGCAGCACGGCCTGCAGAGCCGCAGCGGCTATTACCTGGCGTACCCCGAGCATGCGGCGGCGGTGCCCAAGGTCAGGGCGTTTGTCGAGTGGATCGGGGAGCGGATGGAGGGCTAGCGCCGGGAGTTCAGACCAGTAGACTTCGATCAAACACGAACGCCCCATCCCCCTGCGGCGTAAAACGCAGCACATGTTGTGGCCGTCCCATCGGCGGCTGATGGCGTTCGCCGGTGTCTTCCACCCAGCCCGCCGCCTTCATCCGCTCCAGTCGGCCGCGCAGGCTGGAATGCTGGATTTCCTCGCCGATGGACCACTCGAAGGCCTTCAGCGCCTCGGCCACGGTGAAGCGCTCCGGCAGCAGGTGCAGCGGCAGCGCGCTGTACACCGACTTGCCCGCCAGCCGCTCGCAGGCCTGCTGCACGAGCTGGGTGTGGTCGAAGGGCAAGGGGAAACGCTCGCTGCGTACGGACTCCAGCGGCACGAAGTCCAGGTCGTCGGCGGCCAGCTCGATGTCTGGCGCCACCAGCACCAGGTAGAACACGCTCAGGGACCAGCCGCGCGGGTCACGCACCGCATTGCCCACGGTCGCCACCTGCTCCATGTACGCCGGCTTCACCCGCGCCTTTTCACGCAGTGCGCGCAGGGCGGCATCATCCAGGCCATGGTCGGCGCAGCGGCCGTTGATCAGCACGCCGGGCAGCGCCCACTGGCCTTCGAACGGCGCCTTGGCGCGGCGGATCAGTAGCAGCTCCAGCCCGCGCTCGGCGTTCAGGCGCAGCGCCACGATATCCACGGTGGCCAGCACTTCAGCGGTACTCATCGATGCTCCTCCCATGCTTCCTCACCGGAAGAAGCCCTGCGACTTATTTCACCATGTACAGAAAGCATCTTCCACCTCTGGGCATTTTTCATCTTTCTGCTTGACGACTTATTTCACGTCGTGAATTATGTAGCCACGACAGACCACCAACGGTCAAGCGGAGGCTTCCATGAACCTGATCGCCAGCTTCGATGTAGACGCCCAGAAGAGCTTCACCCCGCTCTGCCCCAACGAGCTGCCGGTGCCCGGCGGTGACACCATCGGCGGCGCCCTCAACCTGATGGCCGAGCGCGCCAGCCTGCGCCTGGGCAGCAAGGACGCCCACAGCCCGCAAGCGCCCTGGGTAGTGAGCGAGCCGGCACAGATGCTGCAACCGCTCGCCCTGCCCAACGCCGACCTCACCTGGGTCAGCCACTGCGTGCCGGGCACGCCGGGCTTCGAGCTGCTGGACGAATTGCCCAGGCCGATGGACTACGACTTCTTCATCTGGAAGGGCGTGGAGCCGGACCTGCACCCCTACGGTGCGTGCTACCACGACCTGGCGGAGCGACGCAGCACCGGGGTGATCGAATACCTGCGGCAGAACGCGGTCAGCCATGTACTGGTGGGCGGCCTGGCGCTGGACTACTGCGTGAAGACCACCGCACTGCAACTGCGCCGCGCCGGCTTCCAGGTGCTGCTGTACCTGCCGGCCTGCCGCGCCATCGCGGAGGACACCGCGAAGGCCGCCTGCAATGAAATGCGCAGCGCCGGGGTCATCCTCTGCGCCAACGAGAACGAACTGGACGAGGCCCTGTGGGGCATCAGGGAGAATTGATCATGGCCGAGAGCGTGTTTGCCGACAGCATCGTGCAGAACCTGCTGGACACCGACTTCTACAAGCTGACGATGATGCAGGCGGTGCTGCACAACTACCCCAACGCCGAGGTGGAGTGGGAGTTCCGCTGCCGCAACGCCGAGGACCTGCGCCCGTACCTCGCGGAAATCCGCTACCAGATCGAGCGCCTGGCCGAACTGGAAGCCACGCCGGACCAGTTGGCCTTCCTCGAACGCATCCCGTTCATCAAGCCGGACTTCATCCGCTTCCTCAGCCTGTTCCGCTTCAACCTGCGCTATGTGCACACCAGCATCGAGGACGGCCAGCTGGCCATCCGCCTGCGCGGGCCGTGGCTGCACGTGATCCTCTTCGAGGTGCCGCTGCTGGCCATCGTCAGCGAGGTGCGCAACCGCTATCGCTACCGGGAGGTGGTGCTGGAGCAGGTCGGTGAGCAGCTCTATCGCAAGCTCGACTGGCTCGCCGGCAACGCCAGCGCGGAGGAGCTGAAGGAATTCCAGGTGGCCGACTTCGGTACCCGCCGGCGCTTCTCCTACCGCACCCAGGAAGAAGTCGTGCACATCCTCAAGCGCGACTTCCCCGGCCGCTTCGTCGGTACCAGCAACGTGCACCTGGCCCGCGAATTCGACGTCAAGCCGATCGGCACCATGGCCCACGAATGGCTGATGGCGCACCAGCAGCTCGGTCCGCGGCTGATCGACAGCCAGATCGCCGCGCTGGACTGCTGGGTGCGTGAATACCGCGGCCAGCTGGGCATCGCGCTGACCGACTGCATTACCATGGACGCCTTCCTGGGCGACTTCGACCTGTACTTCGCCAAGCTCTTCGATGGCCTGCGCCACGACTCGGGCGACCCGCTGGTCTGGGCCGAGAAGGCCATCGCCCACTACCGCCGGCTGGGAATCGACCCGCTGACCAAGACCCTGGTGTTCTCCGACGGCCTCGACATGCCCAAGGCGTTGCAGCTCTTCCGCGCATTGCGTGGCAAGATCAACGTCAGTTTCGGCATCGGTACCAACCTGACCTGCGACATCCCCGGGGTGGAACCGATGAACATCGTGATCAAGATGACGGCCTGCAACGGCCACCCCGTGGCGAAGATTTCCGACACCCCGGGCAAGACCCAATGCCGCGACGAGAACTTCGTCGCCTACCTGCGCCACGTGTTCAAGGTGCCGGTGTAACCCTTTTTCCGCTTTCCACAGGAGCCCTCCAGATGAAAGACACACAGGCCGCCATCGCCAGAGAACTCAACGTGCAGCCGCCCTTCCAGTCCGACGCCGAGCTGCAGGCCGAGATCCAGCGGCGCGTGCGCTTCATCCAGGACTGCCTGCAGGGTTCGGGGATGAAGACCCTGGTGCTGGGCATCAGCGGCGGCGTCGACTCGCTCACCGCCGGCATGCTCTGCCAGCGCGCCGTGGAGGGCCTGCGCGCCGAGACCGGCAACCAGGACTACCGCTTCCTCGCCGTGCGCCTGCCGTACAACGTGCAGGGCGACGAGCAGGATGCCCAGGATTCGGTGGACGTCATCGCCCCCGACGAGCGCCATACCGTGAACATCGGCCCGTCCGTGCAGGCGCTGGCCGCCGAGACCCAGGCACTGGAAGGCCTGGCACCGGCCACTCGCGACTTCGCCCTGGGCAACACCAAGGCACGCATCCGCATGGTCGCCCAGTACACCATCGCCAACGCCCGCGCCGGCCTGGTGGTCGGCACCGACCACGCCGCCGAGGCGGTGATGGGCTTCTTCACCAAGTTCGGCGACGGCGCCTGCGACCTCGCCCCGCTCACCGGCCTGGTGAAGAACCAGGTGCGCAGCATCGCCCGCAGCCTCGGCGCGCCGGAGCATCTGGTGGAGAAGGTGCCGACCGCCGACCTCGAGGACCTCGCCCCCGGCAAGCCGGACGAGCACGCTCACGGCGTGACCTACAAGGAGATCGATGCCTTCCTGCACGGTCAGGACGTTGGCCAGGAGGCCTTCGACATCATCGTCCGTACCTTCGAGAAGACCCGTCACAAGCGCGCACTGCCCACCGCGCCGTAAGCGAACGGCAGCCGTTGGCGCGGGAGAAGTCCCGCGCCAACGAGTTCAGGGGTTCAGTGCTGGGGAATGACGTAGCGCCAGATGGCGATGAAGTGCAGCAGGCTGCCGGCGATCACGAACAGGTGCCAGATGCCATGCCAGTGGCGGAAGCGGCTGTCGTAGGCGAAGAAGATGATGCCGATGGTGTAGAAAGCCCCGCCGCCCACCAACCAGGCGAAACCTGCGCCGCCCAGCGCGCGGTACAGCGGCCCGACCGCGATCAGCACGATCCAGCCCATCACCGCGTAGATGATGATCGACAGCACCCGCGCCTCGGAGCGCGGCTTGATCTCCTGCAGCATGCCGATCACCGCCATCGACCAGACGATGCCGAACAGCGTCCAGCCCCAGGGGCCCTTCAGCGTCACCAGGCAGAACGGCGTGTAGCTCCCGGCGATCAGCAGGTAGATCGACAGGTGATCGAGCTTGCGCAGGATCACCTTCGCCCGCCCGCGCACGCTGTGGTAAAGCGTCGAGATGCTGTAGAGCATCGTCAGCGTGGTGCCGTACACCGCCACGCTGACGATGCGCAGCGGCTCGCCCACCAGGCTGGTGGCCACCAGCAGCCAGATGCCGCCCACCAGCGCCAGCACGGCGCCAATCAGGTGAGTCCAGGCGTTGAAGCGTTCACCGTGGTACATGTGTCCCCCGTTGCAATTTCAACCACGCCCACACCCTACCCTGCTTGCGTGAAATAAAAAGCCCGACCATGGGTCGGGCTTTTCGGATCACACGCTTTCGAGCGAAAGCGGGATCACTTCACCGCCAGGGTGCCCTTCATCATGGCCGAGTGGCCCGGGAAGGAGCAGAAGAAGGCGTATTCATCGCCAGCCTTCAGCTTGGAGACGTCGAAGGTCACCGAATCCTTCTCGCCGGAGCCGATGATCTTGGTGTGGGCGATCACGCGGGTGTCGCCGTCCTTGACGTAGTTCTTGTCCAGACCGGCGGCCATTCCGTCGGTCACTACGCCCTGCATGTCGGCGGCAGTGGTCAGGACCCAGTTATGGCCCATCACGTTCTTCGGCAGGCTGCCCGGGTGGGACAGGTTCACGGTGAAGGTCTTGCAGCTCTTGTCGACGCTGATGGCGTTGGTGCTGAACTGCATCTGGTCGTTGCCCTGGATGTCCACGGAGCATTCGGCGGCCAGCAGCGGGGCACTGAACAGGCCAAGCAGGGATACAGCGGCGAGTTTACGGAACATGACATGCCTCCTAGGCAGGTTGGGCGGAGAATCCTGAAGGGGAAGACTGCCCGAACGCGATCGGGGTTCCCCTGATCTGCATCAATGGCCTTCGGCCACGAGCGAAGCTTGGAACTGTCTATCAGGTCGATCAGCAGGATCAACGAGGCAGATCAGCGCACCCCGCCTAGCATAGACGCCATCCCCCGGCCCCACAGGAGTTCGCGCCATGCACCGTCTTGCACTGTTACAAAGCCCGCTGCTACAGAACCTGCTCGCCTGCTACGCACTCGGCGCAACCGCCGGTGGCTGCCTGGACGACTGAATTCGGCTTGGTCGCTTTCCTCGCAGTCGGTAACCTGACGGCCTGCAAAACCAGGCCAGCAAAACGAGGACAGCTCCATGACCTTGCGTTCCATCTGCGTATTCTGCGGCGCCAGCCCCGGCGCCACCCCGATCTACCAGGAAGCCGCCGAAGCCCTCGGCCGACATCTCGCTGAAAACGGTATCCAGCTGGTCTATGGCGGCGGCGCCGTGGGCCTGATGGGCATGGTCGCCAATGCCGCGCTGGCCGCTGGCGGCGAAGTCATCGGCATCATCCCGCAGAGCCTGAAAGACGCCGAAGTCGGCCACAGCGGCCTGACCCGCCTGGAAGTGGTGGACGGCATGCACGCGCGCAAGGCCCGCATGGCCGAGCTGAGCGACGCCTTCATCGCCCTGCCGGGCGGCCTGGGTACCCTGGAAGAGCTGTTCGAGGTCTGGACCTGGGGCCAGCTGGGCTACCACGCCAAGCCGCTGGGACTGCTGGAAGTGAACGGCTTCTTCGACCCGCTGCTGACCTTCCTCGACCATCTGGTGCAGGAGCGCTTCGTGCGCCAGCCGCACCGCGACATGCTGCAGCGTGCCGCCTCGCCCGCCGAGCTGGTCAGCGCCCTGGCCGCCTGGAAGCCCCTGGCCGCGCCCAAGTGGGTCGACCGCACGCCGACCTGACGTACGCCTACCAGCAGCGCTCCGTGGCCGCGCCACGGAGCCCGCTGCTAGCCAGCGTCAGCACTCCGCAGGCATCCCCCGCCATCGCCCCGAGCGGCTCGGCCTGCAGGACATAACCCGACTCCTCCGGACCACTGGCGAAACTCAGGCGGTAGAAGGCCTTCCCTGCATCGCGTGGCGACTGGTCGAACGGCAGCGTTACGCCGACGTAGGTGCCGCGGCTGGTGTAGAAGCGCTCCAGCGACTGCGCCAGCTCCACCAGCGACTTCTGCGCGTCCACCCGGCGCACCCGTTGGATATGATCCTGGTACGCCGGCAGGGCAATACCCAGCAGGATACCGATCAGGGCCAGGCAGACCAGCAGCTCCACCAGCGTGAAACCGCCGGCGCGCCTGTTCGGCGATGTCATTTCAACGAGACTCCCACCAGGCCTTGCGCCCGAAGTCACGGAGCAGATCCAGCGCCTGCCCCTGCGGACGGCCATCGCGATCCACCCCCAGGATGTGCAGGCCACCGGCCGGATCGGATTGCAGCAGCGCGCCGCTGGACTGCTGCGCTGTGTCGCTGCCCGCCAATACGGCGCTCGGCAGACCGCCCACCAGCCGCTCGCCGCTGCCGCTATCCAGCACGACCCAAGCGTGAGCGAGCGGATCGCTGCAGGGGTCCTCTCCCGGTGCGATCAGGTTGAACAACACCAGCCTGCCGTCACGAACCTGCGGCTGCTCCACCACGCGCCAACCAACGGCCGACAGGTCGAGATACCAGCCACGACCACCGTCCTTTCCGGGCACCGGCAGGAGCTCTGACCGCCCAACCAAGACCCGCCCGTCGTCGAGCACGCCATAAAGACTTTCAGTCCTCGCCGTGGGCTCGTCGTCACCCACACGGTAGAAGCGCCCGGTGCCGAGCAACACTCGCACCTGTCCACTGCGGTCCAGAGCTGCCGCAACAGGCGCAGTGATTGCCTGCGAATGCCCGTCCGGCGCCAGCGTCCGGAACAACGGTTTGCCGGCCAGCGACGATGGAATCGCCGAGTCGCCACCCGCATCGCCCGCCAGATCCACACGCCAGAGATTCCCGAGGCTGTCGCCCACATAGAGGCGGTTGGCGGTCACCCCGCCCACACTGCTGATCGCCGTCACCGGCCCCAGGTCACCGGCCTCGGGCAGGTGGATGCGCTTGAGCACACGACCATCCGCGGCATCGAGCAGCCAGATGTCCCCGCCACGGTATTCCGGGTCCCTGGCGCCGGAGGAAACCGCCACGACGAACCTTCCCGATCCGAGCGCCATGAGTGCTGGCCGCCCCAGCGTGTAGCCGAGGTCGGGGTGGCTGAACTCCCAGAGCACGCTGCTCGACTGGACGTGTTCTGGGTCGGTCACGTCCAGCGCGAACAGGCCGTTGCCGCCTGCTCCGGTGCTGCCCACCAACAGGGTTCGCCACTCTCCGCCGATCCAGGCATTGCCCACCATGGGCGACCCATCGACGTAAAAGCGATGGGCATAGCCGGGGTCGGCCAACTCGCGAAGGTGGCCCAGCACCGCCGCCGGCACATAGGCGAACAACTCACGCCCATCGCGCGCATCGAAGCCATGCAGCATGCCGTCATTCGCGCCCACCGCCACCAGCGGCGCACGCCGCTGGTATTGCTCGCTGGCAAGGAACTCCCGGTAGCCAGTACCCAGCGGCTTGGGCAGCTCGCCGTAAGGCTGCGGGTCGTGCCAGGAATAGACCGGGCGCGAGCCAACGATGTCGCCCAGCCGGCTGCTGCGCAGGCGGAAAGGCAACGCACTGCGGGGCTCGCTCCGCTCCTGCAGGCGCGACCCGCGAAGGTAGTCGACCAGCGACTCGCCCTGCTCGCCCCCCAGCCTGCGGCGCTGTTCGTCATCCAGGGCACTCCAGGCGAAGGGCATGCCTGCGCGCGCGATCAGCGATCCGTCTGCCCCTGCCCCGGCGGGCCGCACAGTGAGAATGTTCCGTCCGGCCACTTGCGCTTCGCTCTGCTCGTCCAGCTTCCGGGCGGCCGACCACCGCGGCAGCCGCTCGCCTTCGCGCCATAGTTGCAGGTCACCGCTCCAGCGCCGCCCGGCCAGCTGGGTACTGAACCACTCGCCGGGGTTCTGGCCAGCACTGAAGTTGCCGGTGCTCCTCGGCTCATCGTCGGCTGCTTGGGCGAACGCCTGTTTCAGTTCATCGCGCAGCGGGTCAGGGTCGGCGAGTTTCAGCAGGTTGAGCGGCCAGCCGTCCACGCCCTGCCACGCGCTTTCCGGCAGCGGTGATGCGCGCACAAAGGAATAGCCGCGCGGGATGGCAAAGCCGCCGTACTGGGTCGCCAGCCACAGGGAGCTGCCCGGCCCGGCCACTTCGCGGGAAGACGCCAGCCAGTAGGTGGCAGCGCTCTGCCGGCCGGGGAGGTCCGGGCGCAAATCGCGCACATGGGCGTCATAGGCCAGGCCTGCCAGTGCGAGCGAAGCGGCGGAGCCTGCGCCGCCCTGCATGGCCGTCACCTGCTGCGTCGCCTGGGCAATCGCTGGATCGCCAAGACGCGGCAAACTCACGCCGGCCTCGCCCTCACCCGCGCCGCCAATCCCGAGCACGACGTTGCGCTGGCAGGCGTAGGTGAGCGGGTCCGCATGATCTCCCTGATGGCGCAGGTAGCCTGTGGCGGCTTGGAGCAGCTCGCCCAGGTCATCGAATGGCAGGAACGACGAGGACTCGCCGAAACGGTTGAGAGCGGCGATCACTCCAGCCGGCCGGTCGATGAAGATTCCGGACTGCGCCGACCACTCTTTCAGCGGGTTATCCCGTCCATCATCCAGCCACGGCCCGACGAATTTCTGCGGCGCGCGCAGCACCACTCCCGTTTCGCGATCAGACCGGCCGAAGAGGCTGAAGCGCAGGCGACCGGCATATTCCTGCAGTACGCCCTCAGGCTTGGAATGCTCGCCATAAGGCCGGCAATTACGCTCCAACTGGCCGGCAACGCAGACCTGTACGCGCACCGCGATCCGGTAGGTCGTCGCAGGCAAAAGCGGCTCTGCGGGCGGCAGCTCCTGCGGCTCGCCGGGAAAGTCCGGGCTGCGACTCAGCAAAAGGCCGCGCTCCTCTCCTGCAACACGCAGGTACAGCGTTACGCCGGAGAATGGCGTGGCACCCGCGACGCTGTCGAAAGGCAGAAGGCGATCCGGGAAGGCGCCGTCCCGTTGCAGATTCCGCCCCTTCTGCAACACCGTCAGTCCGGCACTGTCGATAAGGCGATCGCCGCCGGTCAGCACGGCGCGATACACATCGATGGCCTGTGCCGTCGCCCAGTTGAGGAAGTTGCCGCTCCAGGCCCGCCGGCAGACATGGGCCAGCGCCGGGCCGACGGGCTGGAAATAGCGCTCCGTCTCGTCTTTGCCAGCACGGTAGGCGTAGCACTTGTCCGGGTCGAAGTAACCGAAGTACTGCTCGCCGGTGACATAGACCGGGTTTGGATTGGCTGCCGCCGCCGTCGCCCCGTGGGCCGAAGATGGCAACAACAGGATACTGCCCGGAGCACCACTGGCGACCTGCAGCGGCACCTGACTGACCGGCGCAGCCGACAGTACGCCCGCCAGCATGGCGCCCAGCATCAGGGAACAGAGTCTTCCGAGCCTCACTAGCACCTCCTTGCTGCGCGCTAACGGATGAAAAAGATGCTGCTCAGCCGGACGCTGGAAACCGGCTCCCCCGAAGGCTGGCGACGCGCACCAAAGCCTTCGGCGCGCACCTCGATGGCTACACCATTGGCCGCGCCGCCCTTGCCGACTTCCAGCCCCTCGCTGGACAGCCAGCGCAGGAAGCGCAGCCGATAAACCGGCTGCGCCGCACTGCCGGAAAAACCGCCAGCCACTCCTTCGGCAGCCTCGACAGAGGCCAGGGGGCCGTCGTGCCGATAGCGTTCCAGCGCCGCTATTTCGCCTGCGCGCAGCGCCGCTTCTGCTGCCTGGAAGGCGACCTGCCGATCACGCAGGTTGCCGGCCATGCGTTCTTCCAACTGCACCATGCGCATGCTCGCCAGGCCGATAAGGGTGAGCAGCAACAACATGACCAGCGAGACCAGCAGCACCGCCCCGCGCTCGAACTCATGGCGCATCGACGAGCCCCCGTTCACGGCGAGGGATTGCGTAGCGCGATGGTGCTGCTCATCACCAGCCGCAGCCTTCGCTCCGCGTTCGGCGGGAGGGTGCGGCCGTCGAACTGCAGCGCCTTGGGTGCCTCGTCGACCTCACGGGTCTGACTCTGCAGCAGCAGGCTGATGCGTACCGTGCGTACCCGACGCCAGTCGCTGGCGGTCATTTCCCGCGCCGCCTTGTAGGCCGCCACCACTTCGCTGCCCACTCCCGCCACGCCGTAGCGCAGGCTCATGCCGGCGACGCCGTTTACCAGTTCTTCGGTGTTCGGTTTGAAGGAGGTCTGGCTGTTGTCCGTTACGAACAGTCCCGGCGTCCCGTCGACGCCACGGCCGACCCAATAGATGGCATAGCGGTACGGGTAAACCCGCGTCGCGGCAGCCAGGAAATGCTCCAGTGAACGATCCGCCAACAGGCTCGCCGCGTTCCCGGCATTGCGCAGCAGCAGGCAGGCTTGCTGATCACTGAGTAGATAGAAAGCCCCGGCGACCGCACTCGATGAGGTGAGGATCACCCGGTTTTCGCTGATCGAGCGTGCATCGAGAACAGGATCGGACGCAGAGCGCAGCAGCACGGCATCGGTGTTCGTCAGACGCCCGGAAGGTACCCAGGCGGACACCGCCATTCCCGAGCCGTACCCTTCGATTGGCGAACGCTCCAGGGCGTACTGCGCGTCATCGATGCCACTGGCATTGACCAGCCCACCGGTACAGGCGCCTGAGAACCCGGCATTGCGCAGGTCCCGCGCAATGGCCTCCAGCGCGAAGCGGCCAGTCTCCTGCAACTCGGCCAGCGCGACGCTGCTCTGATAGCTGCGCTTGCTGCCGAGGACGACCTGGATGACGCCCGCCAGGAGCAGCAGCCCGAGCGCCATGGCCACCAGCAGCTCGACCAGCGAAAGTCCGCGCTGGCGCATGTCAGAGGCCTGTCCGGTAGGTGAAGGTTTCCCAGGCATTGCCAGCCTCCCCCAGACGCTCGCGCGCCCCTCGGTCGTCCCAGCGCACGGCGATCACCGCGCTGTACTGGTCACCGCTGTGGACCACCTGCACGGAACCGCTACCCGACCCACGGAGCGTCTCGCAGACATCTGCCTGCCACTGGCCGAGATCGAGTTGCGCCCGCGTCGAGCCAGCGCTTTTCGGGCATCCGGCGGCCACGTCGAGGAAGTTCGTGTCGTAGGCGCCCGCGCGGGCGGCGTCTGAATTCGCGCGCAGCAGGTCGGCCATCTCGCTGGCCAGCCAGGACGCCTGGGAACGTTGCAGCGCGCCGTAGCCGGCGCGAATAGCGACGTTCTGCAGACCCGCCAGCCCCAGCAGTCCAATCCCGAGGACAAGCACCGAGACCAGCACTTCCACCAGGGTGAATCCTTCGCTGCGCTTGTCGCCAACCATGTTGATCGCCCTGCCGCCGAGGAATGAGCCTCAAGGGTGCAAGGAGCGGCGTGAGGCGGTCAGCCAGACATTTGCTGGGAGATCGAAGGGAAAAGTCCGCCAGCCGGAGAGGATCAGGCGTGCAGCTAGGAAGGCGTCCGAAGTACCGCGCCACTCATCCGTGCCGGGGAGCCATCGGTCCCGGCGAGGTTGTTCGCGCCGGGATTCTCGCTGGGAAAAGAAAAGGCCACCTTGCGGTGGCCCTTGCAGGAGCGGGAGCCGTCAGCTGTTCGCCGACTGCTGCACGATCACCGTCTGCGCCGGCATCGGTGCCGGGAAGTCGGTGCCCAGGGCTTCCTTGATGGTGCGGTTGGTGTCGAAGTAGACCTGCCAGTAGTTGTCGTTGTGGCAGTACGGACGCACTGCCAGCACCGGGCCGACGAGGTTGAACTCGAGGATTTCCACATCCACCGGCGGGTCGGTCAGCACATTCGGGATTGCCGCGATGCGCTGTTTGAGCACCGCGACAGCAGCTGCATAGTCGGCGGCGCCGGAGAGCTGCGCCTTGAGTTCCACGCGGCGGAAGGTGTTGTGGCTGAAGTTCTGGATGGTGTCGCTGAAGATCTTGTTGTTGCCCACCAGGGTCAGGACGTTGTCCGGGGTGTTGATGGCGGTGGCGAACAGGCCGATCTCCTTCACGGTGCCGGTCACGCCGCCGGCGGAGACGAAGTCGCCGACCTTGAACGGCCGCAGCACAATGATGAAGCCACCGGCCGCGAGGTTCGCCAGCAGGCCCGACCAGGCCATGCCGATGGCCAGGCCGATGGCGGCGATCAGTGCGGCGAGGCTGGTGGTCTGCACGCCGAAGTAGCCGAGGATGCCGACGACCAGAAGGATGTTCAGGGTGACGGTGATGAAGGAGCCGACGTAGCGCAGCACCGTCGGATCGACGCTCTGCCTGGCCAGGGCCTTCTCCACCAACCCGACGGCGAAGCCGATCAGCCAGCGGCCGAGTACCCAGAAGAGGATGGCGACGATGATCTTCACACCGAATGCGAGCGCGTACTGCGAAACCGTCGCCCACAGTGCGTTGATCTTCTCCGTACCCACATTGATGATGTTCGTATCTTCCATGGAAGCGCACCTGCGAGAGAAAGGGACCAGATGAACGCTAGCACGGCCCCAGCCGTTTGCTCGTCGCAGCGCGCAGCCCAGAGCCCTGGCGGGCTCCGGGCGCTATTGCACTAGCAGTCGCCGGGCAGCGAGGCGATCCAGCGATTGAGCATTTCCAGCCCCTCGCGGTGCACCAGGGTACGACCCAGCTCGGGCATCATGTCGCCCGGCTTGTCGCTGCCGACCCGGTAGCTGAGCACGGACTTCTCCGGGCTGCCGGGGTGGATGTCTTCCAGCCGCCCGCCCGTGCCGCCGCCCGCTGCCACCGGGGGCTTGCAGATGCCGTAGGCGATGGAGACCGGCGTGTGCGGGTCGAGGTAGAGGCCCGAAGTGCGCGCCGCGCCCTTGGGGTTGTGGCAGTGCGAGCAGTTGGCGTCGAGGTAGCTGCGCGCCTGTTTCTCCAGGTCTTCGCCGGGGCGCGGATGCCCCCACAGCGCGTTCTGCGGCACTTGCGCCAGCGCTGGCAGGCCCTTGAGGAAGCCGCGCGCCTGCCAGTGCTGCAACTGGTTGTCGCTGCCTTCGGCGTAGGCGAAGTCCTTGTTCAGGTGCCGCGCCTTGGGCCCCAGCGGGGCGATGCCGCCGCCCTTCTGCTCGGCGTGGCATTCGGAGCACTGGTTGGCGTCCGGCACCATGTAGGTGAAGGCGGTCTTCTTGCCGTCCTCGGCGGTCAGCTCCAGCGCCGGGCTGTCGCCAGCGACCTCCAGGGTCGCTTCGCTCTGCTCGGCATTCCACACGTAGGGCAGTGCCGCCCAGCCGTCCTTCTGCCGCACCAGCACGCGGGTCTCCACCAGATGAACCTTGGCCATGTCGAGCCCGGCCTTCGGATCACGGTCGTCCTGGCTGTTCTGCAGCAGGTTGCCCTGGGCGTCCTTGGGGTAATAGAAGGTCTTGGTCAGGACGGTACCGACGGGGTAGTCGAAGCGGTCCTCGGCGTACTGCGCCGACTGTCCTTCGGGCATCCATACGGTGCGCAGTTTGTGTGCGTAGTCGGTGAACAGCGAGGTGTTCAGGTCATAGGGCAGCACCTCGGCGGCCGGCGCCAGGTGGCCGTCCGCCAGGTGCAGCATGCCCCAGCCGCTGAGCTTTTCCGGGTAGTCGTCGCCTTCGGGCTGGTAACGCGGCTTGCTCTCCTGCCCGCACCCGGCCACCAAGGTGGCCAGGGCGAGCGACAACAGGAACGAAGCGGGTTTCATCATGCCTTGTTGCCCTTTTCACCCAGGCCGGCCTGCTCGATCTTCGGCAGAGGCTTGAGCTTGCACTGGTGCGAGCTGATGTCGGTGCTGATGTTCTTGTAGCCGTTGGGGCCGTCGACGTTGACGATGCCGGCGCTGCCGTTGTCGATGCAGATGGCCAGGGCTTCGGGCAGCTTGCCGTCGACCAGTTTCTTCTCGTTGAAGTAGCCGTCCCAGAGGATGTCCGGCAGGCGCCCGGTGAGGCCGAACTTGGCGACCTTGAGCGCTTTCAGCTCCAGGTGGTCGGGGCTGTCGCCACCGGGGCCGAAGGTGTTGCCGTGGATGAAGATGCCCTCGGGATAGGGGTCGAAGTTCGGCTGGGTGGCCTTCTCCGAATAGTTGGTGCTGAAGTAGCTGCTGATGATGACGTTGGCGGTTTTGTGGTTGCCGATCTTGTTGTTGAAGATCTCCACGTCGTCGTTGGAATTCACCACCACGCCCGAGCCCGCCGGCACGCTGGCCACCGGCGTGCCCTTGTGGCCGAAGTTCTCGTGGTTGTTGCCCTGCACGTCGTTGTCGAAGACGCGGGTGCCGCGCCCCGGCTGCTGCAGGTTGGGCATGTTGAAGACGAGGATGCCGCCGGTGTTGTCGGTGGCGACGTTGTTGTAGACGTCGGCGCCGATGGTGTTCTCGATCTCGATGCCGGCGACGTTGCGCTCGGCGCGGTTGTTGCGCACTACCACGTTACGCGACTGGCCGACGTAGATGCCCGAGTCGGAGGCGCCGATGGCGACGTTGCCTTCGAGCAGGGTGTTCTCGGTCTGCACCGGGTAGATGCCGTAGCCGCCATTCTCGGTGGAGGCGCCGTTGGTCCACTCGGTGCGGATGTTGCGGATGACGATGTTCTTGCCGCCGATGACCTTCAGGCCGTCGCCCTTGGTGTCCTCGATGGCGAGATTCTCCAGGGTGAAGTCGGAGGCGTCGACGAACAGCCCTTCGGCGCCGGCCTTCTGGTTCTTGAAGCTCAAGATGGTCTTGTCCATCCCGGCGCCCCGGATGGTCACGCCGTCCACCTTCAGGCTGAGGCTGCGGTCCAGGTGGTAGGTGCCGGCGGGAATGTCGATGACATCGCCAGCCTTGGCCTTGATCAGGCGGGCCTGCAAGTCCTTCTGGAAGTCGCTGCTGACGGCGGCGGTAGGCTTGTCGCCTTCGCCGCAGGCGGCCAGGGCAACGGAGAATGCGAGAAGGGAGAGAGTGGCGAGACGCATGGCGGGCTCCGGTCTTGTTCTTATGATATGGAACTATCGTACCAACTGATCCGGAGAATACTCCTACATCCCGCGCCACGCCAGCCCTTCAGACACATCGCACTTTGATTGATTGGCGTCACGGTTTCATGGTGGCGGATCGGGATGATCTGCGCTTCCACCCCAAGGAGTACACGGATGAGCTTCATGCCCTGGAACGACGAGTTCGTGATCGGAATCGAGCGGATCGATGAACAGCACCGCTGGCTGGTCGACCTCACCAACGCGCTGTACGACAGCCTCAACGGCGCCGACGGCGAGGGCCAGCCCATCGGCGAGCTGCTGGAGCAACTGGTGGAGTACACGATGAACCACTTCATCGTCGAGGAGGTGTTGTTCCAGCGCCTGGGCTACCCGGACGAGGAAGCGCACCGCGCCGAGCACGACCGCTTCAACCGGCAGATCATCGACCTGCTGTACCGTCATGAGGATGGCGAGGCGGTCTCGGTCGAGGCGCTGGAGCTGCTCAAGGCCTGGCTGATCCACCACATTCTCAAGGTGGACAAGGCTTACGTGAGCTTCTTCCAGCAAAAAGGCGTGACCGCATAGCGGGCACGCCTTTTTTCACAGCACGGGCAGACGGATCAGCGCGGGATATTCGGCTGCCGCTTGGTGGTGCGTTTCTTGCCCTTGGCGTAGCCGGTGGCCTTGCCTTCCTCGGTCTTGTTCCACGGCTTGGAGCCATTGCTGGCGCGCGGCGGCAGGCCGGTGTGCTGGGTCAGCAGCGGCTGGCCGGCCTTCTTGCTGCCGGCCGGGGTGGAGTTCTTGCGGCGCGCGCTCTGGTACTCGTCGGTCTGCGGCTGGTAGGTCGGGATCAGGTGGTGCTTGCCGTTGCCGATCAGGTCGGCGCGGCCCATGCGCTCCAGCGCTTCGCGCAGCATCGGCCAGCCCTTCGGGTCGTGGTAGCGCAGGAAGGCCTTGTGCAGGCGGCGCTGCTGGTCGCTCTTGACGATGGTCACGCTGTCGCTCTTGTAGGTGACCTTGCGCAGCGGGTTCTTGCCCGAGTGGTACATGGCGGTCGCGCTGGCCATGGGCGAGGGATAGAACGCCTGCACCTGGTCCGCGCGGAAGCCGTTGCGCTTGAGCCACAGGGCGAGGTTCATCATGTCCTCGTCGGTGGTGCCCGGGTGCGCCGCGATGAAGTACGGGATCAGGTACTGCTCCTTGCCCGCCTCCTTGGAGAACTTCTCGAACATGCGCTTGAAGGTGTCGTAGGTGCCGATGCCCGGCTTCATCATCTTCGACAGCGGGCCTTCCTCGGTGTGCTCCGGCGCGATCTTCAGGTAGCCGCCGACGTGGTGCGTCACCAGTTCCTTGACGTACTCGGGCGACTGCACGGCGAGGTCGTAACGCAGGCCGGAGGCGATCAGGATCTTCTTCACGCCCGGCAGGGCGCGGGCCTTGCGGTACAGCTCGATGAGCGAGGAGTGGTCGGTGTTGAGGTTCTCGCAGATGCCCGGCCACACGCAGGACGGCTTGCGGCAGTGACGCTCGATCTCCGGGTCCTTGCAGGCGATGCGGTACATGTTGGCAGTCGGGCCGCCGAGGTCGGAGACCACACCGGTGAAGCCCGGCACCTTACGCATCTCCTCGATCTCGGCGAGGATCGATTCGTGGGAGCGGTTCTGGATGATCCGCCCCTCGTGCTCGGTGATCGAGCAGAAGGTGCAGCCACCGAAGCAGCCCCGCATGATGTTCACCGAGAAACGGATCATCTCGTAGGCCGGGATCTTCTCCTTGCCGTACAGCGGGTGCGGCACGCGCGCATAGGGCATGCCGAACACGTAGTCCATTTCCTCGGTGCTCATCGGGATGGGCGGCGGGTTGAACCACACGTCCACCTCGCCATGCTTCTGCACCAGGGCGCGGGCGTTGCCCGGGTTGGTCTCCAGGTGCAGCACGCGGTTGGCGTGGGCATAGAGCACCGCGTCGCTGCGCACCTTCTCGAACGATGGCAGGCGGATCACCGTGCGATCGCGCTCCAGGCGCGGGTGTGCCAGCAGCTGCACGACCTTGGCTTCGTTCGGGTCTTCCTGCTCGCCCTTCTCCTGCTCGATGGCGCAGGCGGCGGTGTCCTGGGTGTTCACGTACGGGTTGATGATCTTGTCGACCTTGCCCGGACGGTCGATGCGGGTGGAGTCCACCTCGAACCAGCCTTCGGGGGTGTCGCGGCGCACAAAGGCGGTGCCGCGCACGTCGGTGATCTCCTCGACCGTCTCGCCGGAAGCCAGGCGCTGGGCGATCTCCACCACGGCGCGTTCGGCGTTGCCGTACAGCAGGATGTCGGCAGTGGCGTCCATCAGGATGGAGCGACGCACCTTGTCCTGCCAGTAGTCGTAGTGGGCGATGCGGCGCAGCGAAGCCTCGATGCCGCCGAGGATCACCGGGGTCTCGCTGTAGGCCTCCTTGCAACGCTGGCTGTAGACCAGGCTGGCGCGATCAGGGCGCTTGCCGGCCAGGCCGCCCGGCGTATAGGCGTCATCGCTGCGGATCTTCTTGTCCGCGGTATAGCGGTTGATCATCGAGTCCATGTTGCCTGCCGCCACGCCGAAGAACAGGTTCGGCTGGCCGAGCTTCATGAAGTCGTCTTTCGAGCGCCAGTCCGGCTGGGCAATGATGCCCACGCGGAAGCCCTGGGCCTCCAGCAGACGGCCGATGATGGCCATGCCGAACGACGGATGGTCAACGTAGGCATCCCCGGTGACGATGATGATGTCGCAGGAATCCCAACCCAGCTGATCCATCTCTTCCTTGCTCATGGGCAGGAACGGCGCCGGGCCGAAACACTCGGCCCAGAACTTGGGATAGTCGAACAACGGCTTGGCGGCTTGCATCACGGGCACCGGGGTATCTCTAAGTAGGTATCGCGGAAAAACGCGGGCGCGGAATATAGCACAAAAAGTGTACAACACCCGACCAGTGAACTCAGATTTAACTGGGATTTAGCCGGCGCACGGTAGATTGCAAGTGCCATCATCTGGCTATACTCCAGCCACTATCCGCAGTCAGCCTGGCCACCCCTCCCAGGCCAGGGAGTACCTGTCGTGCGTCGTGCCTTCGTGCTGTTGCTTACCCTGCTGTTCTGCCACACGGCGCTAGCCTTCGAACTGGACGACAAGGCCAGCGGTGCCTGGCTCAACGATCACCTCGAACTGCTGCAGGAACGTGATGGCCCGCTGTCGCTGGAAGCCGTGCAGGCCAGCCGCGATTTCGTGCCTGCCAACGGCCGCACCAGCGTCGGCCAGAGCCCGGACGGCTGGTGGCTGCGCCTGGACCTCGACCGCCGCACCACCCCGCAGGGCGGCTGGTGGCTGGAAGTGGACGCGGTCAACCTCAAGGATTTTCGTCTCTACGTACCCGACGAACGGGGCATCTACCGGGAAACGCTGTCCGGTGAGGCCGTGCCCTTCGCCCAGGGCCGCGACCGCGACTACCGCCGCCCGGTCTTCCATCTGCCCGAAGGCAGCGGTCCGGTGCGCCTCTACGCCCGCGTCTACGATCCGGCCGGCAACTCCTTCCCGCTGCGCATCTGGTCGCTGAACGACCTGCAGGACCACCGCGCCGATACCAGCCTGTTTCTCGGTTTCATCTACGGCCTGATCGCCGCGCTGCTGCTGTACAACCTGTTCATCCTGCTGACCCTGCGCGACCCGGCGTACTTCTGGTACGTGCTGACCACCGCCAGCGCGCTGCTGTTCAGCCTGGGGATGAGCGGGCACGGCTTCGAGTACTTCTGGCCGGACCACCCGGTGCCCTGGTGGCTGGACCGCATCACCCTGCCCTCGCTCTGGGGCCTGTGCGTGCATCGCTTCACCATCACCCTGCTGCAGACCCGCCGCCATGTGCGCTGGTCGCACTGGCTGCTGAACCTGAACTGCGCGCTGTATGTGCTGACCATCGTCCTCGGCGCCCTGCACCTGCGTGGCGTGGCCGGCTGGATGCTGGTGGCGATCACCTTGATCGGCGTACCGGCGGCGCTCGGCGGCGCCCTGGTGCGCTGGCGCCAGGGCTCGTTCCCGGCGTTCCTCTACCTGCTCGGCTTCGGCCTGGTGCTGACCAGCGTGAGCATTTCAGTGCTGCGCGCCACCGGCGTGGTGCAACCTTCGCCGCTGACCTCGTACATCTTCCCCATTGCCGTGGCCATGGAGTCGGTGCTGTTTTCCTTCGCCCTCACCTCGCGCATCCAGGGCCTCAAGCGCGAGCGCGCCCAGGCGCTGGAACAGGCCGACCGGGAGAAAAGCGCGCGCCTGACGCTGATGCAAAGCGCCCAGCAGGACCTGGCGACCGCCGTGGCCGAGCGCACCGCCGAACTCACCCAGAGCAACCAACTGCTGCGCGAGCGTGAAGTACAGCTGCAGCACGCCGCGCACTACGACACGCTGACCGGCCTGCCGAACCGCCGCTACCTGGTGGAGCACGCCGAACACGCCCTGGCCAGCGCCCAGCAGAACGGCGAGACACTGGCGCTGATGCTGATCGACCTGGACCACTTCAAGCCGATCAACGACAGCTACGGCCATGACGCCGGGGACTTCATGCTGCAGAACGTCGGCAATCGCCTGCGCCAGTGCGTGCGCGGCAGCGACTGCGTGGCGCGCCTGGGCGGCGACGAATTCGCGGCGCTGATCTCCGGCCCGGATGCCGAGAGCCACGCCAAGGAGATCGCCTGCCGCATCCTCAACGAACTGGCGCGCCCGGTGAGGTTCGAAACGCTGGAACTGCGCGTCACGCCGAGCATCGGCGTGGCCATCTACCCCAGCCATGCGATGCAGTTCAGCAAGCTCTACAAGGCCGCCGACCAGGTGCTCTACGAAGTGAAGGGCAACGGGCGCGCGGCCTATGCCATGGCCAGCGAAGCCGCTGGCGAAACCAGCGAGCTCTGGCCGGAAAAAGAATGGCTGGAAAGCGAATGGCTGGAGAGCGAAGACCGCGCCTGATCAGTTGCGGTAGCGGCGCGGCACGCGAGCAGTGACCTTGGTCAGCAGCTCGTAGCCGATGGTCCCGGCGTGGGCCGCCACTTCATCCACTGGCAGGTTGGCGCCCCACAGCTCGACGCGGTCGCCCACGGCGGCATTGGGCAGGTCGGTCAGGTCCACCGCCAGCATGTCCATGGACACGCGCCCGGCCAGCACCGTGCGCTGGCCATCCACCAGCACCGGCGTACCGCTCGGCGCGTGGCGTGGATAACCATCGGCATACCCGCAGCTCACGGTGCCGATGCGCGAAGGCCGCTCGGCCACCCAGGTTGCCCCGTAACCAACACTCTCACCGACCGCCACTTCGCGCACGGCAATCAGCTGCGCCTCGAGGCTCATGGCCGGGCGCAGGCCCAGCTCGGCAGCACCGATATCGGCGAAGGGCGTGGCGCCGTAGAGCATGATGCCGGGGCGAATCCAGTCCATGTGCGCGGCGGGAATGGTCAGCACCGCGGCGGAGTTGGCCAGCGAGCGCAGGTCGAAATCCAGGTCCAGCACACTGAGGAAGCAGGCCACCTGATCTTCGGTCAGCTCGTCGCCGCGCAGGTCGGCGTTGGCGAAGTGGCTCATCAGGTTCAGCTCGGCCACCTGCGGCACCTGGCGCAGGCGCGGATGCCAGTCGCGCAGCTCTTCGGGCGAGAAGCCCAGGCGGTGCATGCCGGTATCCAGCTTCATCCACACATTGAGCGCGCTGGGCAACTGCGCGGCGAGCAATGCCTGGGCCTGCTCGGGGCCTTGCACCGCCACGTCCAGGCGTAGCTGGGCGGCGATCAGGTATTCCGAGGGTTCGAAGCAGCCCTCCAGCAGCAGGATGCGGGCGCCGGCGTGCAGCGCGCGCACCTCGGCGGCCTCTTCCAGGCAGGCCACCGCAAAGCCGTCGGCCTCGTCGTGCAGGCAGCTCACCACCTCCCGCGCGCCATGCCCGTAGGCATTCGCCTTGACCACCGCGAAGGCTTCACGCCCGGGCGCGCAGCGCTTGGCGACGGCGTAGTTGTGGCGAATGGCGGCTAGATCGACGTGGGCGACGAGCGGGCGCATGGCTGTCTCTGCAATGAAAACGGGCGCCTATCTTAAGGCGCCCGTCGGTCACGCGGAATGCGGCATCGTTACTCGTCTTCGAAGTTGTACATGCCGGGGGCGAGGTTCTCGAAGCGGCTGTAGCGGCCGAGGAAGGCCACCCGCACGGTGCCGATGGGGCCGTTACGCTGCTTGCCGAGGATGATCTCGGCGACGCCCTTGAACTCGGTCTCGGGGTGATACACCTCGTCGCGGTAGACGAACATGATCACGTCGGCGTCCTGCTCGATCGCTCCGGATTCACGCAGGTCGGAGTTCACCGGGCGCTTGTTGGGGCGCTGTTCCAGCGAGCGGTTGAGCTGGGAGAGCGCTACCACCGGGCAGTTGAATTCCTTCGCCAGCGCCTTCAGCGAGCGGGAAATCTCGGAAATCTCGTTGGTCCGGTTGTCGCCAGCGGAACCGGGGATCTGCATCAGCTGCAGGTAGTCGACCATGATCATGCCGATCTCGCCGTGCTCGCGGGAGAGGCGGCGGGTACGCGCACGCATTTCCGAGGGCGAGATGCCGGCGGTGTCATCGATGAACAGCTTGCGGTCGCTGAGCAGGTTCACCGCCGAGGTCAGGCGCGGCCAATCCTCGTCGTCCAGCTTGCCGGTACGCACCTTGGTCTGGTCGATGCGACCGAGCGAGGCGAGCATACGCATCACGATGGAATCGGAGGGCATCTCCAGGGAGTACACCAGGATCGCCTTGTCGCTGCGCATCAGGGCGTTCTCCACCAGGTTCATGGCGAAGGTGGTCTTGCCCATCGACGGACGGCCGGCAACGATGATCAGGTCGGACGGCTGCAGGCCACTGGTCTTCTCGTCGAGGTCGGTGAAGCCGGTGGTGATGCCGGTCAGCGCATCCGAGGTGTTGAACAGGTGGTCGATGCGGTCGATGGTCTTGACCAGGATGTCGCCGATGCCCACCGGGCCGCCGGTCTTGGGGCGCGCTTCGGCGATCTCGAAGATCCGCCGCTCGGCTTCGTCGAGCACTTCGTTGGCGCTGCGCCCCTCGGGGTTGAAGGCACTGTCGGCGATATCGCTGCTGATGCCGATCAGCTGCCGCAACGTGGCGCGCTCGCGGATGATGTTCGCGTAGGCCTTGATGTTCGCCACCGAGGGCGTGTTCTTCGCCAGCTCGGCAAGGTACGCGAGGCCGCCCACCTGGGACAGTTGCCCTTCGCGCTCGAGCATCTCGGACAGGGTCACCACGTCGATCGGCTGGTTGGCTTCGGCGAGCTTGTAGACGGCGCGGAAGATCAGGCGATGGTCATGGCGGTAGAAGTCGCCATCGGACACGGCGTCGGAGACGCGCTCCCATGCATTGTTGTCGAGCATCAGGCCACCCAGCACCGCCTGTTCGGCTTCGATCGAGTGCGGCGGCACCTTGAGGGAAGCGGTCTGCAGGTCGTATTGCTCGGGGATGGTGATGTCGTTCATGGGCTCTTCGTGTTGTGTGAAACGGCGGAAAAACAAAGGGCACGGACCGAGGATCGGTACCGTGCCCATTGTTATTGGACTGATTCACCCAGGCAAGCCGTGTGAATCGTCCTAGCGACGGATCGCTTACTCGGCGACTACAACCACGTGCAGGGTTGCATCAACATCCATGTGCAGTTGCACTTCGATGTTGTATTCGCCTACAGCGCGCAGGGCGCCGTCGGGCAGGCGAACTTCGCTCTTTTCCAGCGGGTAGCCGGCAGCCGAAACGGCGTCGGCGATGTCGCGGGTGCCGATCGAACCGAACAGCTTGCCTTCGTCGCCAGCGTGGGCGCCGATGGTCACGATCAGTTCGGCCAGTTGGGCAGCACGAGCTTCAGCAGCAGCTTTTTTCTCAGCAGCGGCTTTTTCCAGCTCTGCACGGCGCTCTTCGAAAGCAGCGACGTTGGCAGCGGTGGCAGCGGTGGCTTTGCCCTGCGGCAGCAGGTAGTTACGAGCGTAACCGCCCTTTACGTTCAGCTTGTCGCCCAGGTTGCCCAGTTTGGCGATCTTTTCCAGCAGGATGACTTCCATTTGAGTCTTACCTCTTAACTTTTAACCTTCACCGTTCGCAGCTTTCTGGCGCTTTGCCAGACGACCGCGAAAATCAAACAGACTGTCGACTACGGCGACAAGACAGATCACATTGCCCAGTACGAATACCAGCAGGTACAGCGGTGCCAGCCAGAAGCCCGGAAGCTTCTTCAGCGCGGCCAGGCCGTGCCCCAGTGCGATCCCGGCGAACAGCAGCGGGATCATGCACAGCGGCGCCAGCATGGTGGCCGCGGGACCTGCGAAGGGCAGAGCCACAACGCCGACCAGCAGCGCCAAAGCCGTGCCCGGCGACAAGCGCAGTGCGCGGAACTCGCGGCCAAACCCTTCCGGGTTGAACAGTACTGCTTGCCAATAACGCGCCAGCATCAGGCACAACAGGCTGATCGTCTGCAGCGAGGCTGCCATCAGGCCGGTGATGGTCGGGACCATCTCCGCCTGCAGGGCGGCCATCTGTTCCGGCGAAAGCTTGGCTTCGGCCAGAACCTGCGGCAGGGCCTTGCCGAATGCATCGGCCAGACCTGCGACCAACCCGGCCGACACCGTGCTGAGCAGCAGCACGAACACCGCACCGAGCACAACGCTCGCCAGCATCACCTGATTCCAGGACACCTTGCTGCGCAGAACCTGCGCCAGCACGGCACTACCCACCAGAACCAGACTCACGCTGGGGTCACCCAGGTACCACCAGGCCAGTGCCGGAAGCAGCGCCCAGGCCAGGATGCCAAAGGCATCGCTGGGACCACGGCGCAACAGCACCAGACTGCCTGCTGCGGCACCGAGCCAGAACAAAGGCTGCAGTACCGCGGCTGCGACGACCACCAGGGTCGCCTGCATGCGGCCTCGCATGACAAATTCAGCCAATGCGCGCATGCGATCTATCCATCAATTCCAGTCGACTGCCCGATCAACGGCCGTGGCTGTCGGTGTAGGGAAGCAGGGCCAGGTAGCGGGCGCGCTTGATAGCGGTCGCCAGCTGACGCTGGTACTTGGCCTTGGTGCCGGTGATACGGCTCGGAACGATCTTGCCGGTTTCGGAAACGTAGGCCTTCAGGGTGTTGAGATCCTTGTAATCGATCTCTTTCACGCCTTCAGCGGTGAAACGGCAGAACTTACGACGACGGAAGAAACGTGCCATGTGTGTGGCTCCTCAATACTGGTCCGGGATTACTCGTCAGCGCTGTCGCGGCTATCTTCGCCGTCAGCGGACTCGCCCTCGTTCGATTCGGGACGCTCACGGCGCTCGCGGCGCTCGTTGCGGCTCTCTTCGGCCTTCAGCATTTCGGACTGGCCGGTGACGGCTTCGTCGCGACGGATGACCATGTTACGGATCACGGCGTCGTTGTAACGGAAGTTGTCTTCCATTTCTGCCAGGGCCTTGGCGGTGCACTCGACGTTCATCAGAACGTAGTGAGCCTTGTGCACGTTGTTGATGGCGTAAGCCAGCTGACGACGGCCCCAGTCTTCCAGACGGTGGACTTTGCCGCCGTCTTCTTCGATGGCCTTGGTGTAACGCTCGACCATGCCACCGACTTGTTCGCTCTGGTCCGGGTGAACCAGGAACACGATTTCGTAATGACGCATAAATGCTCCTTACGGATTGCAGCCTGCCGACAAAGCGGTCAGACAAGGAGTGAATGATTTTTTCCTTGTCGCTCGGAAGCACGCGCGAACGCCTGCCCGGACGACAAGGGCCGACATTCTAGAGAAGCGCGCCGGGGGGCGCAAGGAAAACTGGTGAAACTTTGAACAGCGCGAGGCGGCAGGGGCCGCCTCGCGTGGGGACGTCAGGCGCCTGTCTTGAGCTCGCGCTGGCGGACGATCTCGAACAGGCACACACCGGTAGCCACCGAGACGTTCAGGCTGCTGACGCTGCCCTGCATCGGCAGCTTGGCCAGGTAGTCACAGTGATCGCGGGTCAGACGGCGCATGCCCTTGCCCTCGGCGCCCATCACCAGCACGGTCGGCCCGGTGAGGTCGAGTTCATAGAGCATCTGGGTCGCCTCGCCGGCAGTGCCGACGATCCACAGGCCGCGCTGCTGGAGCTTCTCCAGGGTGCGCGCGAGGTTGGTCACGGCCACCAGCGGGATGACTTCGGCTGCGCCGCAGGCCACTTTACGCACGGTGGCGTTGAGGGTGGCGGACTTGTCCTTCGGCACGATCACCGCCAGCGCACCCGCCGCATCGGCGGTGCGCAGGCAGGCGCCGAGGTTGTGCGGGTCGGTCACGCCGTCCAGCACCAGCAGCAGCGCCGGGCCGGCGGAGCGCTCCAGCAGCTCCTCCAGCATGTTCTCGCCCCACACCTGGCTCGGGCTGACCTCGGCGACCACGCCCTGGTGTACGCCCTCGGCCCACTCATCCAGCTCCTTGCGGTCGCGCGTGCCCACCGGCACGCGCGCCTGCCCGGCCAGCTCGACCAGCGCCTGCACGCGCGGGTCCTGACGGCCTTCGGCCAGCCACAGCTGCTTGACCCGTTTCGGGTGATGGCGCAGCAGCGCTTCTACGGCATGGACTCCGTAGACCTGTTCCCATTGACTCATTTCTTCGCCTTACGCTTGCTGGCCGGCGCGCCGCCAGTGGCTCCCGCCTTGGGCGCAGCAGAGCCCTTGCGGTGCTTGGAGGACTTGGCGGACCGGGCTTTCTGTTTCGAAGGATTGCGCGGCTTGCCCGCAGCGGGGGCGCCCTTGCCTTTACCGGCCGCCGGCTTGTTGCCGCCAACCTTGGCCTCTTCGAGCAGCGCCTTCTTCACTTCGCGACTCTTGCGCACATCGGTATTGCCGAGCATTTCGTCGGCCTTGGCGAGCATTTCAGGGGCTACCGACGGCAGCGCCTGGACCACGCCGACCTTGCGCTTGCGCGGCTGCACGGCAACATCCGGCGCGAGGTACGGATCGTCCACCACCGCACGCGGAGCCCGCGCCGGTTTGTCTTTCGCCGCCACAGCCTTGGGCGCCCGGCCCTTGGCCGCTTTACCCTTGGCGACCGGTTCGGCCTTCTCGCCACGCTTCTTGCGGCCGATGGGCGCGCTGAGCACGTTGTCGGAGAGCTCGAAGTCGATCTTGCGCTCGTCCAGGTCGACACGCGCGACGACTACCTCGACGGTATCGCCAAGACGGAAGCTGCGGCCGGTGCGCTCGCCACTCAGGCGATGATGCACGGCATCGAAGTGGTAGTAGTCGCCGGGCAGTGCAGTGACATGCACCAGGCCTTCCACATAGATGTCGCTCAGCTCGACGAAGATGCCGAAGCCAGTCACCGCAGTGATCACGCCGGGGAAGGTCTCGCCCACGCGCTCGCGCATGAACTCGCACTTCAGCCAGTTGGTGACGTCACGGGTCGCCTCGTCGGCGCGGCGCTCGGTCAACGAACACTGCTCGCCCAGTTGGGCCAGACGGGCTTCATCGTACGGATAGATGCGCGCTTTCGGCATGCTGGCGGCGCCAACGCGTTGCACGTGCTCGGAAGCCGCCTTGGAGCGGATCAGGCCACGGATGGCGCGGTGGGTCAGCAGGTCCGGGTAACGGCGAATCGGCGAGGTGAAGTGGGTGTAGGCCTCGTAGTTCAGGCCAAAGTGGCCGGCGTTCTCGGGGCTGTACACCGCCTGGCTCAAGGAGCGCAGCATCACGGTCTGGATCAGTTGCAGGTCCGGGCGGCCCTGGATGGACTCCAGCAGCTTCTGGTAGTCCGCCGGGGTCGGGTCGCCCTTGCCGCGATAGAGCGTCAGGCCCAGTTCGCCGAGGAACTGGCGCAGGTTGTTCAGCTTTTCCTGCGGCGGGCCGTCGTGGACGCGGTACAGCGCCGGGATGGCGTGCTTCTCGAGGAACTTGGCGGTGGCGACGTTGGCCGCCAGCATGCATTCCTCGATCAGCTTGTGCGCATCGTTGCGCTGGGTCGGGCGGATTTCCGAGATCTTGCGGTCCGCGCCGAAGACGATGCGGGTTTCCTGGGTCTCGAAATCGATCGCGCCACGCACGTGACGCGCGCCGACGAGGACCTTGTACAGGTCATAAAGGGTATTGAGGTGCGGCACCACCGCCGGCAGCTGTTCCTTCAGGCGCTGGCCTTCGGGGCTGTCCGGGGTTTCCAGGTACTGACTGACCTTGGTGTAGGTCAGGCGCGCATGGGAATGGATGACCGCCTCGTAGAACTGGTAGTCGGTCATCTTGCCGGCCTTGGAGAGATTCATCTCGCAGACCATGGCCAGACGATCGACCAGCGGATTCAGGGAGCACAGGCCGTTGGAAAGAATCTCCGGCAGCATCGGGATCACGCGCTCGGGGAAGTACACCGAGTTGCCGCGCTTGGCCGCCTCTTCATCCAGGGCCGAACCGACCTTCACATAATGAGAGACGTCGGCGATGGCGACGAACAGCTTCCAGCCGCCACCCTTGCGCTTCTCGGCGTAGACCGCGTCGTCGAAGTCGCGGGCGTCCTCGCCGTCGATGGTGACGAAAGGCAGGGCGCGCAGGTCGACGCGCTTCTCCTTGTCCTTCTCCAGCACTTCGGGCTTGAGCTTGGCGGCTTCCTTCTCCACGGCCTCCGGCCAGGTGTGGGGAATGTCGTAGCTGCGCAGGGCGACTTCGATTTCCATGCCCGGCGCCATGTAGTCGCCGAGCACTTCCACCACTTCACCCTGGGCCTGGCGATGCACGCTCGGCCACACGTCGATGCGCACCTGGACGAACTGGTTGTGCTTGGCCTTGCCAGCCTTGCCCGGCGGGATCAGCACTTCCTGCTGGATTTTCGGATTGTCCGCCACGACCGTGCCGATGCCGCTCTCGTCGAAGTAGCGACCAACGATGGTCTCGTGGGCGCGCTCGACCACTTCTACTATCGCGCCTTCGCGGCGACCACGGCGGTCGAAGCCCGACACGCGCGCCAGGGCGCGGTCGCCGTCGAACACCAGGCGCATCTGCGTCGGGCTGAGGAACAGGTCGTCGCTGCCGTCATCGGGGATCAGGAAGCCGAAGCCGTCGCGGTGGCCGGCGATGCGGCCAAGGATCAGGTCGAGCTTGTCCACCGGGGCATAGGCGCCACGGCGGGTATAGATAAGCTGGCCGTCGCGCTCCATGGCGCGCAGTCGGCGGCGCAGTGCTTCTTCGGGCTCTTCGCCGGAGAGGCCGAGTTCGTCCATCAGCTGGGACCGCGTCGCGGGGGCGCCGCGCTCGGCAAGGTGCGCCAGGATGAGTTCACGGCTGGGGATGGGGTTGTCGTATTTTTCCGCCTCGCGGGCGGCCTCGGGATCGAGGTTTTGCCAATCGGCCATTAAAGTGCGGTCACCTTATATATAGGGATATGGATCGCCATGTGCTTATTGAAGCGCGAAACCCGCCCGTCGGTCAGCTTCGGGCAAGAATAAATTTTTTATCGCATCAGGGGTTTACAAGCGAAAACGCTCTCCGTATAGTTCGCGCCCACAGCGTCAGACAGATGTTGTAACACGGAAACGATGAGTAATCATCGACTCCAGTGCCCAGGTGGCGGAATTGGTAGACGCACTAGGTTCAGGTCCTAGCGGTGGCAACACCGTGGAAGTTCGAGTCTTCTCCTGGGCACCACTTATTCAAGGATAAAGTCAGTCTCTGACAGGCTTTATCAGGCGGGTTCGGAACCCTGATAACCGAACAATAGACCGTCAGATGCAACCAAGGGTTGCATCACCGCAAGACGATGAGCGATCATCGCACCCCATGCTGAAAAGCATGCCCAGGTGGCGGAATTGGTAGACGCACTAGGTTCAGGTCCTAGCGGTGGCAACACCGTGGAAGTTCGAGTCTTCTCCTGGGCACCATCTTCAAACGAAAAAGCCGAGCATAGCTCGGCTTTTTTGTTTTCGGCATTCCGTCTTTTACCTCGCCAGGCGCGAACGCCCGGCGAGGTCTACCAACCTCAAGCCTTGAACTGCCCCAGACTGGCGCGCAGCTGACCGGCCAAGCCATCGAGCACCCGCCCGCTGCTGGCCGTCGCACTCACCGCTTCCGCCGCGCGACTCGCCTCGGCATGGATCACCTCGACCCGCCCACGCACCGCCGCGGCGCCGGCCGCCTGCTGTTGCGCCGAATGAGTCGCCGCCTCGATGGCGCCGTGCACCTCCTCCACCGCGCTCTGCACTTCGCGCTGCAGGCGCTCGCTGTCCTGCAGCGCAGCCAAACCCTGCACCGCCTGCTCGCGAGCCTGCCCGATAGCGGATACCGCCTCGCGCGCACCCTCCTGCAACGCCCCGATGTGCGACTGGATATCACCCGTGGATTGCTGGGTCTTGCTGGCCAATGCACGCACCTCGTCCGCCACCACGGCGAACCCGCGCCCACTCTCGCCAGCACGCGCCGCCTCGATGGCCGCGTTCAGCGCCAAAAGATTCGTCTGCTCGGCGATGCCATGGATTACCGAGAGCACCACTTCGATCTGCTCGCTCTGCCGCGCCAGGCGCTCGATCACGCCGGCGCCATTCTGCACGCGGGATTCCAGGGTTTCGATCAGGCCACCCACCTTGCGAGCGATGGCCGCATTGTCCTGCGCCGCCTTGCGGATCTCGCCGATCCGCGCCAACGCCGCCTGCATGGAGCGGCTCTCCATTTCCGCCTCCGCCGCCATGCCCGAGAGCGCCTCCAGGCTACCGGCCACCTCATTGCGCTGCCGGTCCGCCGCCGCCTCGGCACTGGCGCTGCGACTGGCCAGCGCGGCGATTTCACTGCCGGTCTGCTGCGCCACCTGCCCCGCCTCACGCACGATGGGCTGGAGCTTATCGACGAAGCGGTTCACCGCCGTCGCCATCTCACCCAGCTCGTCACGACTATCCAGGCGCACGCGCCGAGTCAGGTCACCCTCCCCGGCCGCCAGGTCATTCAGCGCATCGATCAGCAAGCGCAGGCGATTCACCACACGCCGACCGAGCACGACAGCCAGGCAGAGCAATACACCAAGCCCTACCAGCAGCAGCCCCATGCCGATACGCCAGCGCAGCGTTCCCGCCGCCTCTTCGATGGAAGCCTTCGCACTCTGACTCATGCCGTCCGCCGCCTGCTTCGCCGATTGCAGACGCGCGGTAAGCGCCCTGGTGCTGTCCGCCGCAGCGCCTGCAAGGCTGTCGCCCACGAGCTGATCGCCGCTGGCAACCAGGGCGGAGAAGCGCTGGTCCAGTGCGGCGATCTGCTTCTCGATGGCATCAGTGGAAACGCCCAGACGCACCGTACCGATGACCACGCCATTGGGACTGATCGGCGCCTCGACGAGAAACACCGAGCTGTCGTGGCTTGCCGCCTCCAGCACCTTGTCCAGGGCGCGCTCGCCCTTGCCCTTCTCCAGCAGCGCCTGCACCCGCACATCCTCTCGATTGAGGTAGCGGGTCAGGTGCTGGCCCTGCGGATCGTCGTAGACCACAAAGAGCACATTGGGGTTGGCCTGGGCGCGCCGGGCATAGTCGGAGAGCACCGGCACGTCGTTGTCCCACATGGCCTTGGGCGCCACGGCGGCGAGCAACTGCGCCAATTCCGTGGCGGACTGGCGCAGGTTCTGCTCCAGCCCCTCACGCAACTGGCCCTGCTCTTCCTCCAGCCGCGCAGAGAGCGCAGAGCCCAGACGCTCGCGAGTGCGCGCGGAAAGATCGTTCAGCCCGGAAGTCACTTCCTTGCCGGCCTGCTCCAGCTCGCCGGCCAGGCGTTGCGATTCGTTACCCAGGTGCGCCCCCAGGTCGCTGACCAGACCATCGACGGTGCTACGGGTAAGCCAGAGGGCAATCGCCAGCTGCACCAGCAGCGCGACTCCCAGGGCGATGAAAGCGGGGCGCAGCAAGCGACTGCGCAATAAAGACAGGACGGCGGACACGGCGGGCTTCCTCCGGACGTAACGGATGTCTGGCGCGAAAGGCGCCAATCCGTTTCACCAGCAAAGCGCGTGCCGCTGCGAAAAACCAAACCTCGGAAACGACAACGGGCCGCATGAGCGGCCCGTTGCAGTGTGCAGCTGAGGATCAGCCGAACGGATGGCGCAGGACGATGGTCTCGGCGCGGTCCGGGCCGGTGGAGATGATGTCGATGGGCGCACCGACCAGCTCCTCGATGCGCTTGATGTAAGCACGCGCATTGGCCGGCAGGCCTTCCAGGGTCTGAACACCGACGGTGGATTCGCTCCAGCCCGGCAGGTCTTCGTAGATCGGCTGCAGGCCGATGTAGCTGTCGGCGTCGGTCGGCGCGTCGGTCAGCAGTTCGCCGGCGGCGTTCTTGTAGCCGGTGCAGATGCGCACGACTTCCAGGCCGTCGAGGACGTCCAGCTTGGTCAGGCACAGGCCGGACAGGCTGTTGATCTCGATGGCGCGACGCAGGATGACGGCATCGAACCAGCCGCAACGACGGGCACGGCCGGTGGTGGCGCCGAACTCGTGACCGACCTTGGCCAGGCGTGCACCAACGTCATCGAACAGCTCGGTCGGGAACGGGCCGGAACCCACGCGAGTGGTGTAGGCCTTGGTGATACCCAGGATGTAGTCCAGGTACAGCGGACCGAAGCCCGAGCCGGTGGCGGTGCCGCCAGCGGTGGTGTTGGAGCTGGTGACGAACGGGTAGGTGCCGTGGTCGATGTCCAGCAGCGAACCCTGGGCACCTTCGAACATGATGTTCTCGTTGGCGCGGCGCAGGTCGTGCAGGGTCGAGGTCACGTCGGCCATCAGCGGCTTCAGTTCTTCGGCGTAGGCCATGCACTCGTCCAGAGTCTTCTGGAAGTCGACGGCCGGCTCCTTGTAATAGTGCTGCAGGACGAAGTTGTGGTAGTCCAGAACCTCACCCAGCTTGGCGGCGAAACGCTCACGGTGGAACAGGTCGCCCACGCGCAGGCCGCGACGGGCCACTTTGTCTTCGTAAGCCGGGCCGATGCCGCGACCGGTGGTGCCGATCTTCGCGTCGCCACGGGCCTTCTCGCGAGCCTGGTCCAGGGCCACGTGGAAGGACAGGATCAGCGGGCAGGACGGGCTGATGCGCAGGCGCTCGCGCACCGGTACGCCCTTTTCTTCCAGCTTGGCGATCTCGCGCATCAGCGCGTCGGGTGCCAGCACCACGCCATTACCGATCAGGCACTGCACGCCTTCGCGCAGGATGCCCGACGGAATCAGGTGCAGTACGGTCTTCTCGCCAGCGACCACCAGGGTATGACCAGCGTTGTGGCCGCCCTGGTAACGCACCACGGCAGCAGCCTGGTCGGTCAGCAGGTCGACGATCTTGCCTTTGCCCTCATCACCCCACTGAGTGCCCAGGACTACGACATTCTTACCCATAACTCTTGTCCCCATCGTGGATGTTCGGTGCCGGCCGCGGCCGGCAGAAACTCGAAGTGGCGCGCCTCAGAGCGCAGCCACCTGCCAATTGCCATCGCGAGCCAGCAATTGCTGGTCGCAGCCCGCTTCGGAAGCCGAAGCCGCATCCTGCCCGGGCAGCGCCTGTACGACGCGCACGCCCTGACGGCGCAACTGCTGCACCGCCTGCCACAAGCCAGCCCCATCGGCCGGCGCCCAGACTCCGGTGCGCGGCTCGTCGAGCTGGGCGCGGCCGAGAGTGACCAGGGTCTTGAGGTCGGTAGAGAAACCGGTGGCCGGACGCGCACGGCCGAAATCGGCGCCGATGTCGTCGTAACGGCCGCCCTGGGCGATGGACTCGCCAACCCCAGGCACGAACGCGGCAAACACCACGCCCGTGTGATAGTGATAGCCACGCAGCTCGCCGAGGTCGAAGTACAACGGCAGTTGCGGGAAGCGCGCCGCCAGCGAATCGGCGATGGCGGTGAGATCAGCCAGCGCCGCCTGGACGTTGGCCGGAGCACCAGCGAGCACTTCGCGCGCCTGTTCCAGCACCTCACGATTGCCGCACAGCTCGGCGAGCGCACGAAGCATGCCGGCGAGCTCGCTCGGCAGGCCTTCGGTCAGCGCCGCGACGTCGTCCACGGCCTTGCGCTGCAGGGCGTCGAACAGCAGCTGCTCGACTTCGCCAGACAGCCCGGCAGCCTGGGCCAGGCCGCGGTAGATGCCGACATGACCGAGATCCATGTGCACGTCCGGCACCTGGGCCATCTCGAGCATGTCGAGCAGCAGACTGATCACTTCGACGTCACCGGCCGAGCCGGTGTTGCCATAAAGCTCGGCGCCCAGCTGGATCGGACTGCGCGAAGTGGCCAGCGCACGCGGACGGGCATGCAGCACGCTGCCGGCGTAGCACAGCCGGTTCGGGCCCTCGCGACGCAGACTATGGGCGTCCATGCGCGCCACTTGCGGCGTGATGTCCGCACGGAAGCCCATCAGGCGGCCGGAAGCCGGATCGGTGACCTTGAAGGTACGCAGGTCCAGATCCTGGCCGGCACCGGTCAGCAGGGATTCCAGGTATTCGATATGTGGAGTGACGACGAACTCGTAACCCCAGCGCTGGAACAGGTCCAGCACCTGACGGCGGGCTGCTTCAACGCGGGCCGCCTCCGGTGGCAGCACTTCTTCGATTCCATCTGGCAGCAGCCAGCGGTCTACCGTTGCCATGTCGCCTCTCTCCTTTTTTTAGGCCGGGCGGCACTTCAATGAATGCAGTAAAGAAGGACGGTACCGAGCAGCATGCTGCCCAGCCCGATGAGTCTCAGACTGCGGTCGCCAAGGCGCCCGAGCCCGCTCACGGCGTCGCGCCAACCACGCGGATACAGGAATGGAAGGATGCCTTCCAGCACCAGCAACAGACAGAACGCCTTGCCGAATTCCTGCCACATGGCTCTCGTACATCATTCTCGCGGACGCAAAAAAGCCGGGATTTCCCGGCTGACCCATGATAACACGATTTCTCCGGCGGGCGCTGCCGCCCGCCGGAGACTTTGACTCAGGGTTTAGCTTTTTCGAGGTAGCGGAAGAACTCGTTGCTCGGATCGAGCACCAGTACGTCCTTCTTGTCGGCAAAGCTCTCGCGGTAGGCCTTGAGGCTGCGAGTGAAGGCGTAGAACTCCGGATCGGCGGTGTAGGCCTTGGCGTAGATCGCCGCCGCCTTCGCATCGCCATCACCGCGAGTCTCTTCCGACTCACGATAAGCCTCGGCCAGCAGTACGCGACGCTGACGATCGGCATCCGCACGGATACCTTCGGCCAGCTCACGACCCTTGGCGCGGTGCTCGCGCGCTTCCCGCTCACGCTCGGTGCTCATGCGCTCGAACACGCTGCGGTTCACTTCCTTGGGCAGGTCGATGGCCTTGACGCGAACGTCGACCACCTCGATACCCAGCTCCTTCTGCGCCATGCGGTTCAGCGAGGCAGTGATATCGCCCATCAGCGCATCACGCTCACCCGATACCACTTCGTGCAGGGTGCGCTTGCCGAACTGGTCGCGCAGACCGGCTTCCAGACGACGGGACAGACGCTCGTCGGCAATCTGCTTCATACCCGAAGTCGCGGTGTAGAAGCGCTCGGCATCAGAGACGCGCCACTTGGCGTAGGCGTCGACCATCACCGCTTTCTTCTCCAGCGTCAGGAAGCGCTGGGTCGGCGAATCCAGGGTCAGCAGGCGGCCATCGAACTTGCGCACCGTGTTGACGTACGGAATCTTGAAGTGCAGGCCGGGCTTCACGTCCGGCTCGACCACGCGACCGAAGCGCAGCATGACGGCGCGTTCGGTCTGCTGCACCACGTAGACGCTGCTCCAGACGGCAACAGCAACCACCACGCCCGCGATGAGGGCGATCAGGGACTTGTTACTCATCAGCGGCTCTCCCGGGTACGCGTGTCACGCTGCTGCAGGTCGTTGGCGACCCGCGAACCGATGTCCGGCGTGCTGCTGCTCGCACTCGGCGTGCTGCTCGGAGTTGCCGAACCGCGGCCATCCATCATCTTGTCCAGCGGCAGGTAGATCAGGTTGTTCTGACCCTGCTGGCCGGTCACCAGGACCTTGCTGGTCTGGCTCAGGACGTCCTGCATGGTGTCCAGGTACAGGCGCTGACGGGTCACGTCCGGCGCCTTGTGGTACTCACCGGCCAGCTTGGCGAAGCGATCAGCCTCACCCTGGGCGCGGGAGACCACTTCATCGCGGTAGCCGTTGGCTTCCTCGATGATGCGCTGGGCCTGACCACGGGCTTCGGGCACCACGCCGTTGGCGTAGGCTTCGGCCTGGTTCTTCTCGCGCTGCTCGTCCTCGCGGGCACGGATCACGTCGTCGAACGCTTCCTGTACTTCACGCGGCGCGGCGGCGCTCTGAATGTTCACCTGGGTCACCGTGATACCGGTCTTGTAGGTATCGAGGAAACGCTGCAGGCGATCACGCACCTCGGTGGCCATCTGTTCACGGCCCTCAGTGAGGATCTTGTCCATGGTGGTGGAGCCGGCCACGTGGCGCAGGGCGCTTTCGGTGGCGTGCTGCAGGCTCACTTCCGGCTGGTCGACGTTGAGCACGAAGTCCTTCAGGTTGCTGACCTTGTACTGCACGGTCAGCGGAACCTCGACGATGTTCTCGTCCTCGGTGAGCATCTGACCCTGCTTGCTGTAGGCACGCTCGCGGGTGACGTTCTCCTGGAACTTCTTGTCGATCGGCGGGAAGTAGATATTCAGGCCGGGGCCCACAGTCTCGTGGTACTGGCCGAAGCGCAGGATCACTGCCTGCTCCTGCTCATCCACCACGTAGATGGCGTTGTACAGCCACAGCACGGCGAGGATTGCCAGGCCGATACCGAACAGACCGAGGCTGCCGCCCCGACCACTGCCGCCACCGCCCGAACCACTGCCGCGCTTGGGTTTGCCGAAAATTCCGTTCAGGCTGTCTTGCAGCTTGCGGAAGGCCTCATCCAGATCAGGCGGGCCCTGGCGACCACCACCACGGCGTCCACCCCAGGGGTCCTGGTCGTTCTTGTTCGAGTTGTCACCCGGCTCATTCCAAGCCATAGCGCTCTCCATCTGATAACGCGAAAACGCGCCTACGGCGCGCCCACCTATGCTACCGAATGCCCCTTACGCTGCCAAAAACAGTGTGCCGGGCTTTATTGCAAAGTGTGTTGCGCAATGAACTCCGCCGGCTGCCAGCCTTCGCGGCTCACCATGCGGTTCAACTCGACACGCGGCAGGCGGACCTGCAAAACGGCGCGTCCTTGTTCGTCGTGATTCTCCGACTGTACCGCACCCAGCTCGAAGAACTGAGCCCGGAGTCGTCCCAGGCGCTGTGGCAGGCAGAGCGTTCCAACGAACATGTCCTCCCCCAGCAGCTCGGAGATCGCCTGTTCCAGCAACTCCAGCCCGCGCGATTCCCGCGCCGACAGCCAGACGCGGACCGGCTTGCCCAGCTCGTCGCGCTGGATCATCGGCTGCAAGTCCGGCAGCAGGTCGATCTTGTTGTACACCTCGAGCATCGGCAACTCGTTCGCGCCGATTTCCTTCAGCACCGCCAGCACCTGTTCGATCTGCGCATCGCGATCCGGCTCGTGGGAGTCGATCACATGCAGCAGCAGATCGGAGTTGCTGGATTCTTCCAAGGTAGCCCGAAACGCCTCCACCAGCTTGTGCGGCAGGTGGCGAATGAAGCCCACAGTGTCAGCCAGCACGATCGGACCGACGTCATCCAGCTCCAGACGGCGCAGGGTCGGGTCGAGGGTGGCGAACAACTGGTCGGCCGCATAGACCTCGGAAGTGGTCAGCGCATTGAACAGCGTGGACTTGCCGGCGTTGGTGTAGCCCACCAGGGATACCGCCGGAATCTCCGCACGGCGACGGCCGCGACGAGCCTGCTCGCGCTGGCTGCGGACCTTCTCCAGGCGTGACTTGATCTGACGGATGCGCCCACGCAGCAGGCGGCGGTCGGTTTCCAGCTGGGTTTCACCCGGGCCACGCAAGCCGATACCGCCCTTCTGGCGCTCAAGGTGAGTCCAGCCGCGTACCAGACGCGTGCTCATGTGTTCCAGCTGGGCGAGTTCCACCTGCAGCTTGCCCTCGTGAGTCCGGGCGCGCTGGGCGAAGATATCGAGGATCAGACCCGTACGATCGAGCACGCGGCATTCGAGCGCTCGCTCGAGGTTGCGCTCCTGGCTCGGCGTGAGGGTGTGATTGAAGATGATCAGCTCGACCTTCTCGGCGTGGACGAGGTCGTGCAACTCTTCGACCTTGCCGCTGCCGATCAGGTACTTGGCTGAGGGCTGATGGCGCGAAATGCTGACGAAAGCGACCGCTTCCGCGCCTGCCGAACGGGCCAGCTCCTGGAATTCCTGCGGGTCTTCGCGCGCCTCGGGGTCCTGACCTTCCAGATGGACCAGAATGGCCCGTTCCCCACCACCCGGGCGCTCAAAGAACAAGGCGGACTCCCGTCAAACGTTGCCCGGCTCGGCCGGTTGATCACCGGTGGGCAGGCGCACGGGGCGGCTGGGAACCACGGTGGAAATAGCGTGCTTGTAGACCATCTGGCTGACAGTGTTCTTCAGCAGGATGACGAACTGGTCGAAGGATTCGATCTGACCCTGCAGCTTGATGCCGTTGACGAGGTAGATGGAAACCGGAACGCGTTCTTTGCGCAGGGTATTGAGGTAAGGGTCTTGTAGCGAATGCCCTTTTGACATATGCCGCACTCCTTGTAAGGGTAAAAAACTGATTTAGTAGTAGTCGAATTTGGCTTAACGCCGTCCTGAACCCCAAGGATAGACGGCCGGAATTAAGGTCTCGAACCTATATGGAGACCGCCTCAAAGTATTTCAAGGCACGCGGCAAATTGTCGCTTGCCTGACTGTCCAACCAGTGTAGATCGCTCCAGCTGCGGAGCCAGGTGAACTGGCGCTTGGCCAGCTGCCGCGTGGCAATGACGCCGCGCTCCACCATCTCAGCGTAGGACAGTTTGCCCTCGAGGTAATCCCATACCTGTCGGTAACCCACCGCTCTTATGGACGGCAGCCCCACGTGCAAGTCATTCCTTGCGCGAAGGCGTTCGACCTCGGCGATGAAGCCCTGTTCCAGCATCTGGTCAAAACGTTGCGCGATACGCTCATGCAACACCTGGCGCTGCAGAGGCGCGATCGCCAGATGAGCCACAGTATACGGTAATTGTCCACCGCCTTGCGCGCCGAGACCCGCATTTTCACTCGCCTGGCGAAGGCGGTGTGCAGTCATGGACATACCGCTCACGCGGTATACCTCGAGGGCCCGGACAAGTCGCTGAGGATCATTGGGATGGATGCGCGCGGCCGACTCCGGGTCAATGCGCGCCAGCTCTTCATGCAGGGCGCCCCAGCCTTCGGCGGCGGCCCAGGTTTCCAGTTCGGCACGCACCGCAGCGTCGGCGCCGGGCATATCGGCCAGGCCTTCCAGCAACGCCTTGAAATACAACATGGTGCCGCCGACCAGCAGCGGGATCTTCCCGGCCGCGGTGATCTCGGCCATGGCCGCCAGCGCATCGGCACGGAATTCCGCCGCCGAATAAGCTTCGCTGGGGTCACGGATATCGATCAGGCGGTGCGGGAATTCCTCCAGCACCTCGCGCGGCGGCTTGGCGGTGCCGATATCCATACCGCGATAGATCAGCGCCGAATCCACGCTGACCAGTTCCACCGGCAGCAGGCGCGCCAGCTCCAGCGCCAGGTCGGTCTTGCCGGCGGCGGTGGGGCCCATGAGGAATATCGCGGGAGGCAGGGACATCGGGGACTCGTTCTTACGCACTACTGGATAGGCGCACTGCGGGTTATTGCGAGCTGCTGAATCGATTGGCGTGCAGTTTACTGCACTTTCCTGAACGCAAGCTTACGAAAATCAACGTCCCCGCAGGAACAGCTTGTCCAGCTCGTCGAGTCCCAGCTGGGTCCAGGTCGGTCGACCGTGGTTGCACTGGCCGCTGCGCTCGGTCACTTCCATGTCGCGCAGCAGGCCGTTCATCTCCGGCAGGGTCAGCCGGCGGTTGGCGCGCACGGCGCCGTGACAGGCCATGGTGCCGAGCAGCTCGTTGAGGTGCGCCTGGATGCGGTCGCTGGTGCCGTATTCCAGCAGGTCGGCAAGCACGTCGCGCACCAGCTGGGTGGCCTCGGCCTGCTTGAGCAGCGCCGGAATCTGACGGATCGCCAGGGTTTCCGGGCCGAGGCGCTGCAGTTCGAAGCCGAGCCGGGAGAACCAGGCCCCGTGTTCTTCCGCGCAGTCCGCCTCGCGCTCGCTGACCGCGATAGATTCGGGCACCAGCAGCGGCTGGCCTCGCAAGCCTTCGCTGGCCATGGCGGTCTTCAGGCGCTCGTACATGATGCGCTCGTGAGCAGCGTGCATATCCACCAGAACCAGGCCGTGGGCATTCTCCGAGAGGATGTAGATGCCCTTGAGCTGCGCCAGTGCATAACCCAGCGGCGGCACGTCCTGGCTGCTTTCCGGCAGAGCCTGTGGCACCTGGTCGGGCAGCGGGGCGAAATAGGCCTTGTAGGCGCCCTGCGCCTCCTGAATCGGTGGCATTTCCGGGCGATTCGGCTGGTAACTGTAGCCACCGCCACCGCCACTGGAACCGCTAGAAGCCGGGCTCGGCTGCCAAGCACGCGCGGCGGCCGGGGCCTCCAGCACGGTCTCGGACAGGCGCATCTCACCCTGAGGGCCGAATTCGCCGGCTTCCGCGCCGGTCGGGCGCGGCACGGTCAGGGTGGTCGCTCCCGGTGGTGCCAACTGGTCGTCCGGACGCACTTCCGCCAGCGCCCGGTGCAGGGTGCCGTAGAGGAAGTCGTGGACCATGCGGCTGTCGCGGAAACGCACTTCGTGCTTGGTCGGGTGGACGTTGACGTCTACCACCGACGGGTCGACCTCGAAGAACAGCACGAAGGTCGGATGACGGCCGTTGTACAGCACGTCGCGATAAGCCTGGCGCACGGCATGGGCGACCAGTTTGTCGCGCACCATGCGGCCGTTCACGTAGAAGTACTGCAGGTCCGGCTGACTGCGGGAGAAGGTCGGCAGGCCGACCCAGCCCCAAAGGTGCAGGCCGTTGCGCTCCACTTCGATGGGCAGTGCCTGCTCGAGGAACCCGGTGCTGCAGACGGCACCCACGCGGCGGGCGCGGGACGCTTCGTCCTTCGCCTCGTGCAGAGAAAGGATGGTCTTGCCGTTGTGGCGCAGATGGAAAGCCACGTCGAAGCGCGCGAGCGCCAGACGCTTGATGACTTCCTGCAGGTGATCGAATTCGGTCTTCTCGGCACGCAGGAACTTGCGTCGCGCCGGTGTATTGAAGAACAGGTCGCGCACTTCGATGCTGGTGCCCACCGGGTGGGCCGCCGGCTTCACGGTGGATTCCATGTCGCGGCCCTCGACCTCCACCTGCCAGGCCTGTTCGGCGTCGGCGGTGCGCGAGGTCAGGGTCAGGCGCGAGACAGAGCTGATCGAGGCCAGCGCTTCGCCCCGGAAACCCAGGCTCATCACCCGCTCGAGGTCTTCCAGTTCGCGGATCTTGCTGGTGGCATGGCGCGCCAGGGCCAACGGCAGGTCGTCTGCCGGGATGCCACTACCATCGTCGCGCACGCGCAGCAGCTTGACGCCGCCCTGCTCGACCTCGACGTCGATGCGCTTGGCACCGGCATCCAGGCAGTTTTCCAGCAGCTCCTTGATGACCGACGCGGGGCGCTCGACCACTTCGCCAGCAGCAATCTGGTTCGCCAGCCGCGGGGTGAGCAGCTGGATTCGGCGCACGTCACTCATTGCTGCGACGCCAGGGAGGTGCCCGGAATCTTCAGCACCTGGCCAATCTTCAGCTCGTCGCTCTTGAGCGAGTTGGCGCTGCGGATCGAGGCGGTGCTGACGTCAAAGCGGCTGGCAACCATCGCCAGGCTGTCGCCACTACGCACCACGTATTCACGCGGGCCGGAAGCCAGTTGGCCGCCATCCCGCAGCGAGGCGATGTAAGTGCCCGGTGGCGGGGTCTGCACGAAGTACTGGCGCACGCCAGCGGCGATGGAGCGCGCCAGCGCCTGCTGGTGCGAGCCGCTGGCCAGCTTGGCGGATTCGTTCGGGTTGGAGATGAAGCCGGTTTCCACCAGGATCGACGGGATGTCCGGGGACTTCAGCACCATGAAGCCGGCCTGTTCCACGCGGCGCTTGTGCAGCGGGGTGACACGGCCAACGCTGGTCAGCACCTTGTGGCCGACATCCAGGCTGGAGGACATGGTGGCGGTCATCGACAGGTCGAGCAGCACACCGGCGAGCATCTTGTCCTTGTCGTCGAGGTTCACGCCGCCGTCGCCGCCGATGAGGTCGGAACGGTTTTCCGTGTCGGCCAACCAGCGCGCGGTCTCGGAGGTGGCGCCACGGTCGGACAGGGCGAACACCGAGGCGCCAAAGGCGCTGCGGCTGGGCGCGGCGTCGGCGTGGATGGAGACGAACAGGTCCGCGCCCTTCTTGCGGGCGATCACGGTGCGATTGCGCAGCGGGATGAAGTAGTCGCCGGTCCGCGTCAGTTCGGCGCGGAAGCCTTTCATCTGGTTGATCTGCCGCTGCAGTTCGCGGGCGATCGACAGGGTGATGTTCTTCTCGTGCAGCCCGTTCGGGCCGAGAGCGCCGGGGTCTTCGCCGCCGTGGCCGGCGTCGATGGCAATCACCACGTCGCGCTTGCCGCCGCTGCTGGGCGCGGGGATCTTCGCCACCGACTGCGCCGGGCTGACCGGCGTGGCGGGCACACTGGGCGTCGGGGTCGCAGGGACGTCCGGGGCGATATCGGCACCCTGGTCATACAGGTCGACGACCAGGCGATTGCCGTATTGCTGGTTCGGCGGCAGCACGAAGCTCTTGGGCGTGACCGCATTCTTCAGGTCCAGCACCAGGCGCAGGTCGGTGGGCGAGCGCTGGGCAGAGCGCATCGCGGTGATCGGCGTGTTGTTCAGCTTGAGCTTGTCGAGGGCGGCGGACATCTGCGCGCCGTTGATGTCGACGACAATGCGGTTGGGCGCACTCAGGGTGAACAGACTGTGCTGCACGGGGCCGGACAGATCGAACACCAGGCGTGTGTTGTCCGGCGCGCGCCAGATGCGCACGCTCTTGATTTGCGTGGCGGCAGAAACCTCGCCGGCCAAGAATGCCAGCAGAACGGACACCCCGATAAACAACGCCCGAAGGCGCAACCCCCAACCCATCTTTTTTCTATGCTCCCGTGGCCAGGGCGGCACACCAGGCTTCGCCCCGTGTTCCGTGCGGGTCGAGGCGCAGCATGCGTCCGCCCGCATGCGGAACAATGGTAATGTCCATGTCGGCCTTTGGCAAAATGCCTTTGCCACGCTCTGCCCATTCGATCAGGCACAACGCATCGCCTTCGAAGTAGTCACGGATGCCCAGGAACTCCAGTTCCTCCGGGTCGGCAAGGCGGTAGAGGTCGAAGTGGAAGGCGCGCAAGTCGCCGATTTCGTAGGGTTCGACCAGGGTAAATGTCGGACTTTTTACCGATCCGCCATGGCCCAATCCCCGCAGGATGCCGCGCGACAGCGTGGTCTTGCCCGCCCCCAGGTCGCCATGCAGGTAGATCACCCCGTGCCCGCCGGTCGCTTCGGCAATCCGGCGACCGAGATCGACCATGGCCTCTTCGCCGTCGGCGAACAGATTCAGTTCAGGCATGGGGACAGCTCCTCGAGCAACTGACGAACGGCAGGAATCAGATCAGCGGCAGCCAGGCCGCGGCCCTGGGAGCCCAGCGACTCGCCGGCAAGGGCATGCAGCCAGACGGCCAGGCACGCAGCATCGAAACCGGACAGCCCCTGCGCCAGCAAAGCACCAAGGATGCCAGAGAGCACGTCGCCCAGCCCCGCACCCGCCATCGCCGGGTGCCCATGACTGCACAGCGCCAGCCGACCATCCGGGGAAGCGATCAGACTGCCGACGCCCTTGAGCACGACCACCGCCTGATAACGCTGCGCCAGAGCATGCGCGGCTCTCGGCCGATCGGCCTGGACCGCGGCAGTGGAAATACCCAGCAGACGCGCCGCCTCGGCCGGATGGGGCGTAATCACCCAGTCGCTGGACGGCCGTGCGACCAGGCCTTCAGCCAGCAGATTGAGCGCATCGGCATCCCACACCTGCCGACGCTCCAGGCTCGCGGCGGCGCTGACCAGTACGCGCCCCCAGGCTTCGCGGCCGACACCGGGGCCGACCACCAGCACATCGGCGCGCTCGGCAAGGCGCAGCAGCTCAGCGGAAGAGGAGACGCCGCGCGCCATCAATTCAGGCCGGCGAGCCAGTGCAGCAGGTACGTGGGCGACACGGGTCGCCAGCGACACCAGCCCGGCGCCACAGCGCAGCGCGCTCTCGGCGGCCAGCAGCACGGCGCCGCCCATGCCGGTATCGCCACCGATCACCAGGGCATGGCCGAACAGCCCCTTGTGCGCGGCTTTCGGGCGCGCGGCCAGGCGAGCCAGCGATGCCGGGGCGAGACGGCGCGCCGCGCCATCCGCAGAAATCAGCGCAGGATCGGCATCGAGCCCGTCGAACACCAGCTCACCGCATTGATCGGGGCCATTGCCGGTGAACAGGCCGAGCTTGAGGCCGATGAACGTCACAGTCAGGTCGGCATTCACCACACAACCCAGCACTTGCCCGGTGTCGGCGCTGAGACCGGAAGGAATGTCCACGGCCAGCACCGGCAGGCCGCTGGCGTTGATCGCAGCGATGGCCGAGGCGTAGGGCTCGCGCACCTCGCCGCCGAGACCGGTGCCCAGCAGCGCATCCACCAGCACACCGCGCAGCTCGGCGCGGTCGCTCCAGGCTTCGATATCCACGCCGACCGAACGCGCTTCGCCATGGGCCGAGGCGGCATCGCCGGACAGGCGGGAGGCATCGCCGACCGCCAGCACGCGCACGCGCCAGCCGGCGCGCAGCGCCAGTGCGGCGATCAGGTAGCCATCGCCGGCGTTGTTGCCGTGACCGGCCAGCACGGTGATCTCGCCGGCATCCGGCCATTGGCGACGCAGGGCGCGCCAGGCGGCATGCGCGGCACGGCGCATCAGTTCGAAGCCGGGCGTGCCGGCGGCGATCAGGCGTGCGTCGAGGTCGCGCACCTGCTGGGCGCTGTACAGATTCAGGGGCAGATCGTCGTGGGCAGTCATCGCTGTTCCGGGCGGCAGAATGTGTCGCCTTGGCGTACGGACGGGCCGACGCCGGCAAGGTCTGGCAGAATTATACGCACCCGGACTTCGCTTTCTCGCCTTCCATGCACGATTCGACACTCGACTATGCCGACCTCGCCCTCTCCATCAAGGACTGGGGGCGCGAACTCGGCTTCCAGCAGGTAGGCATCAGCGGGCTCGATCTCGAGGCCCACGGCGAACACCTGCAACGCTGGCTGGAGGCGGGCTACCACGGCGAGATGGACTACATGGGCGCCCACGGCAGCAAGCGCTGGCGGCCGGACGAACTGGTGCCCGGCACCTTGCGGGTGGTGTCGCTGCGCATGGATTACCTGCCCGGCGACACGCGCATGGCGCAGGTGCTGGGTGATCCGCAGAAGGCTTATGTCTCGCGCTACGCCCTGGGCCGCGACTACCACAAGCTGATCCGTAAGCGCCTGCAGCAACTGGCCGAACGCATCCAGCAGCGGGTCGGGCCGTTCGGTTTCCGCGCCTTCGTCGACAGCGCGCCAGTGCTGGAGAAGGCCATCGCCGAGCAATCGGGACTGGGCTGGATCGGCAAGAACACCCTGGTGCTCAACCGCAAGGCCGGCAGCTACTTCTTCCTCGGCGAGCTGTTCACCGACCTGCCGCTGCCGGTGGACCAACCCCACGGCACGGAACACTGCGGGCGCTGCTCGGCCTGCATGGACATCTGCCCCACCGCCGCCTTCGTGGCGCCCTATGTGCTGGATGCGCGGCGCTGCATTTCCTACCTGACCATCGAATTGAAGGGCCCGATTCCCGAAGACCTGCGCCCGCTGATCGGCAACCGCGTGTTCGGCTGCGACGATTGCCAGATGGTCTGCCCGTGGAACCGCTTCGCCCGCGCCACCGACCAGGGCGACTTCCAGCCGCGCCACAGCCTGGACAACGCCGCACTGGCGGAGCTGTTCCTGTGGACGGAAGAGGAATTCCTCAGCCGCACCGAGGGCTCGCCACTGCGGCGCGCCGGTTACGAGCGCTGGCTGCGCAACCTGGCCGTGGGGCTGGGCAATGCACCATCGACCATCCCGGTGATCGAGGCGCTGCGCGCGCGGCGGGAGTTCCCGTCGGAACTGGTGCGCGAGCATGTGGGGTGGGCGCTGACGCGCCACGGGCTCTAGGCTACAGGCTACAGGCTACAGGCTACAGGCCATAGGCTACAGGCGAGCCTGCTCTTGCCTGCAGCCTATGGCCTGCCGCCTGCAGCCGCCCTCATGCCTTGATGAAGTGCTCGCGGTAGTAGCGCAGCTCGGCGATGGATTCGCGGATATCGTCCAAGGCCAGGTGGGTGTTGCCTTTCTTGAAGCCGTCACGTACCGCCGGCGCCCAGCGCGCAGCCAGCTCCTTGAGGGTGGAGACGTCCAGGTTGCGGTAGTGGAAGTAGCCTTCCAGCTTCGGCATGTGGCGGTAGAGGAAGCGGCGATCCTGGCAGATGCTGTTGCCGCAGATCGGCGAGCTGCGCTTGGGCACCCACTTTTCCAGGAAGGCGATGGTCATCGCCTCGGCTTCGGCAGCCGAGATGGTGCTTTCGCGCACCCGCTGGGTCAGGCCGGACTGGCCGTGCTGGCGGGTGTTCCACTCGTCCATGCCGGCGAGCAGCTCCTCGCTCTGGTGCACGGCGATCACCGGGCCTTCCTCGAGGATGTTCAGGTCGCTGTCGGTGACGATGGTCGCCATCTCGATGATGACGTCCTTGTCCGGGTCCAGCCCGGTCATTTCCAGGTCGATCCAGATCAGGTTCTGCGGGTTCTGCATGATGGGGCTCCTCAGCTCAGCCCTCTAGTTTAGCGGGAAGCACGCCGCCGCATGCTAAACTCCGCCGCGATTTTCCCTGTGGATACCCTATGGCCAAGCGTCACCTCACCCGCCGGCAGAGCTGGCGGATCGAAAAAGTCCAGGAAGAACGCGCCGCGCGCGCGGCGAAGCGCGAGTCGCGCGCCCTGGAAGAACTGGAAGGCGGCGACCTCGGCCCGGAACAGACCGGCCAGGTGATCGCCCACTTCGGTGTGCAGGTGGAAGTCGAGGCCCAGGACGGCGAAGCCGCCGGCCAGGTATTCCGCTGCCACTTGCGCGCCAACCTGCCGCCGCTGGTGACGGGCGACCAGGTGGTCTGGCGCCCCGGCAACCAGGGCATCGGCGTGATCGTCGCGCAGCTGCCGCGCACCTCCGAGCTGCGCCGCCCGGACATGCGCGGCGTGCTCAAGCCGGTGGCGGCCAACGTCGATCGCATCGTCATCGTCTTCGCGCCGCGCCCCGAGCCCCACGCCAACCTGATCGACCGCTACCTGGTGGCTGCCGAGCACGCGGGCATCAAGCCATTGCTGCTGCTGAACAAGGCTGACCTGATCGACGAGGAGAACGCCCCCTTCCTAGACTCGCTGCTGGGCACCTACCGCGAGCTGGGCTACCCGCTGCTGGAGGTCTCGGCCGCCAATGGCCTGGCGCTGGACGCCCTGCGCGCCGCGCTGAACGAGCACGTCAGCGTGTTCGTCGGGCAGTCCGGCGTGGGCAAGTCGTCGCTGGTGAATGCACTGCTGCCGGGCGTCGACACCCGCGTCGGCGACCTCTCGGAAGTCACCGGCAAGGGCACCCACACCACTACCACAGCACGGCTGTTCCACTTCCCCGCCGGCGGCGACCTGATCGACTCCCCCGGCATCCGCGAATTCGGCCTCGGCCATGTCAGCCGCGATGACGTGGAAGCGGGCTTCATCGAGTTCCACGACCTGCTCGGCCACTGCCGCTTCCGCGACTGCAAGCATGACCGCGAACCGGGCTGCGCGCTGCTCAAGGCGCTGGAAGACGGGCGCATCTCGCCGCAGCGGATGGCCAGCTACCGGCACATCCTCGCGAGCCTGCCGGAAGACGAGTACTAGCCCTTCCGACCTGTAGGAGCGGGCCATGCCCGCTCCTACAAATGCGAGCAGGGTGCAACGAAGAAGGCCAGCTTTTCAGCTGGCCTTCTGGTTTCTCACTGCTGCTTGTTCAGCTCGTCGAGCTTCAGCGTGCCGCCGTCGTCGAACAGGTTGAGCTTCTGCTTGAGCTGGTCAGGCGGCAGCGGATCGCCCGGCCCGGCCGCCGGCTTGGCCGGCGCACCGTTGGGTGCCGCCGCGCCCGGAGCTGCCGGAGCGGCGCCATCGACAGGCTTGTCAGCCCCGCCATCCTGGCCTTCGATAGCGCGCTGGGCCTTCTTGGTCAGGACGATGATGTCGATGCGGCGGTTCACCGGGTTGAGCGGCTTGTCGCGATCGAACAGCGCCGAGGAGGCGTAACCGACCACGCGGGCGATCTGGTCTTCCGGGTAACCGCCGGCTTCCAGCGCACGGCGCGCGGCGTTGGCGCGGTTGGCCGAGAGCTCCCAGTTGCCGAAATCGCCATTGCCCGCGTAGGGCTTGGCGTCGGTGTGGCCGCTGATGCTGATCTTGTTCGGCACTTGCTTGATGGTCTCGGCCAGCGCCAGCAGGATGTCCTCGAAGTACGGCTGCAGGCGCGCGCTGCCCAGGTCGAACATCGGCCGGTTGTCCGAGTCGACGATCTGGATGCGCAGGCCGTCCTGGGTGATTTCGAAGAGGATCTGGTCTTTGAAGCGCTTGAGGGTCGGGTTCTCGTCGACCTTGTTCTGCAGCTCCTGCAACAGCAGCTCCAGGCGCTCCTTCTCGACCTGCTCGGCGACGTCCTGGGCCTGTTGCTCGGTGATCTTGGCGTTCTCGTCCGGGTTGATCCGCGTCTCGTCGGCATCCGGCTGGGCCTGGATCTGCGGGTTCAGGGTCTTGTCCGGCGCCGGCGTCGGCGTGCCGCCCAGGTCGATGACGTAGGGACTGGCGCTCTCGGTGAAACCGATGGGGTCCTGGAAATAGCCGGAGATGGCCTTCTTCTGCTCCGGCGTGGCCGAAGACAGCAGCCAGAGTACGAGGAAGAACGCCATCATGGCGGTGGCGAAGTCGGCGAAGGCGATCTTCCAGCCACCGCCATGGTGGCCGGCGGCGTAGCGCTTGATGCGCTTGACGATGATCGGCTGGTTGTTATCCATGCGTCAGACGACCTATCAGCGACCGCGAACGGCCTGCTCCAGCTCGCTGAAGCTCGGGCGATGCGCCGGCAGCAGCACCTTGCGGCCGAATTCGACGGCCAGCGACGGCGGCATGCCGGAGGCGGAAGCCACCAGGCAGGCCTTGATCGATTCGTAGAGGTTCAGCTCTTCCTTGGCATCGTGCTCCAGGGCGTTGGCCAGCGGGCCGACGAAGCCGTAGGCGGCGAGAATACCGAGGAAGGTACCCACCAGCGCCGCGGCGACGTGGTGGCCGATCTCGGCCTGGCTGCCCTGGCCGAGCAGGGCCATGGTGATCACGATGCCCAGTACCGCCGCGACGATACCGAAGCCCGGCAGGGCGTCGGCCACGCGGGTCACCGCATGGGCCGGGTGTTCGAGGTCTTCCTTGAGGCTGCCCAGTTCCATGTCGAACAGGCCTTCCAGCTCGTGGGGGGCCATGTTGCCGGAGGACATGATGCGCAGGTAGTCGCAGACGTACGCGGTCATGCGTTCGTCCTTGAGCACCGCCGGGTACTTGCTGAAGATCGGGCTGGCGGCCGGGTCCTCGACGTCGGCTTCGATGGCCATCATGCCTTCGCGACGACTCTTGTTGAGCACTTCGTAGAGCATGCCCAGCACTTCCAGGTAGAAGGTGTGGGTGAAGCGGTTGCCGAACATCTTCGGCGCCTTCTTCAGCACGGTCATGAAGGTGCTGCCAGGGTTGGCCTGGAGGAACGCGCCCAGCGCGGCGCCGCCGATGATCAGCACCTCGAACGGCTGGATGATGGCCGCAATCTTGCCGCCGGAGAGCATGTAGCCGCCGAGCACGCTGGCCATGAGAACGATGATGCCGATGATTTTTGCCATGGGGACCGGACTGAAACGGTGAACAGAAAGGGAGGCATGTTTCCCGCCTCCCTGTTGTTATCGGAGATTTCGGGCAAGACTATAGGCCGAAAACACTAAAAACCAGTTCGGCGCCTCACGCATGTCAAAGCAAATGCTTCATCCAGAGCGTCTCAAGGCCTGGCTCGACCAGCTGGAAAATCTGCCTTTGCCGGTTCCGCTGGAGCAGCGCGATGACATTCGCCGTGCGTTGAACGATAGCCGGCGCTCGATCCGCGACATCGCCGACTTGCTGCAGGACGCGCCGACGCTGGCCTTCGCCATCCTGCGCGAAGCCAACCGCGCGCAGAGCGCCCGGGACAATCCGGCGGAAAGCCTGGAGGTCGCGCTCAACCGCCTGGGCCTGAGTCGCGCCAGCCAGTTGCTCGACAGCCTGCCCGCGGTGCCCCAAGCGCAGATGCCGCGCGCGCTGAGCCAGCTGCTGCTGATCAGCCGCCACGCCATGCAGCAGGCCAGCGGGCTGTTCGCCAACCGCCTGGCGCGGCTCTGGCAGGAAATCCACTGGGGCAGCCTGTTCACCCTGGCGCCGCTGTGGGCGCTGGCCACCGCCCGACCGGAGCTGATGGAGAACTGGCAGCGCCAGGTCTACGGTCTGGGCCGCTGCAGCAGCGAGGTCGAGGAAGAACTGCTCGGCACCCGCCTGCTACCACTGTGTCGCGCACTGGCCGACAGCTGGCGACTGCCGGACTGGGTCGGCCAGGGCTACGCCCTGCTCAGCGACGACAAGCGCCTGCTGGTGCGCGCCCTGCACGTCGCCCACACCGAACACGATGCACTGGGCCAGCAGCAGCGCCTGGACGCCGACCCGGAGCTGCAGCGCTGGCTGACCCGACCGGCCAACACCATTCTCCTCGCCAACAGCATCGCCATGGCCGCGCACCAGTCCTGGGGCGGCGTGCACATGCTGCGCTGGCAGCGCCTGACCAGCCTGTATCTTCAGATGCAGCTGCAAGAGCTGCAGCAGACCGTCCACGGCCTCGCCGCGCAGAGCGCCCGGCGTCACGCCCGGCCCCAGCTCTGGCATCCGGCCGAGGCGCTGCTCTGGCCCTGGGAGGCACGCCGCTGGCTCAACGGCCCGAAAGCCGAAGAGCCGGCCAAGGCGCCGGACACCCTGGCGCAATGGCGACAGCACTGCACCCGCCTGATGCAGACGCCCAGCCCGTTCGGCAACGCCGTGCAACTGCTCGACTGCGCCAGCGACGCGCTACAGGCCTGCGGGCTGCAACGCGGCATGATCCTGCTGGCCGACAAGGGCGGCAGCTGGCTGCAAGCGCGCCGGGACTTCGGCCTGGACGGCGAGGTCGGCGACTTCAAGCTGGAAGTCGCCGCCAGCCCGGTACTGCGCAAACTCCTGCAACAACCCGGTCAATTGCGCCTGAGCCCGACCAACATGGCCGAGTTCTCGGCGCTGATTCCCGGCGCGCTGAAGGCGCTGATCCCCAGCGAACACCTGCTGCTGCGCTCGCTGGGCAACGGCGCGCGAGTGGTCATGCTGGTCGTCTGCGACCGCAACGGCCAGCCGCTGGCGGACCTGCACGCCCAGGCCTTCGGCCGCACCGTGCAGTGCATCGAGCACGCGGTGAAGCAGATGGCGCGGGGCACCTGATCCGCGAAAGGTTTGCGCCCCGCCGCGTCCCCTTTAAACTAACCGCCCTCACGGGGTAGCCCAGGGCGCCTGCTCACGTTGCCTCCCCCCACCGTTCCCGCCGGGAGACCCCGACATGTCCGTCTTCTCCGCCCTGCCCCTGGTGATCGAACCGGCTGACCTCGCCAGCCGCCTCGACGCCCCCGAACTGATCCTGGTCGACCTGACCAGCGCCGCACGCTACGCCCAGGGCCACATCCCCGGCGCCCGCTTCGTGGCTCCGGCTCGCACCCAGCTGGGCGGGCCGGCACCGGGCCTGCTGCCGGCCAAGGCCGACCTGGAAGCACTGTTCGGCGAACTGGGCCACAACCCCGATGCCGTCTACGTGGTGTACGACGACGAAGGAGGCGGCTGGGCCGGCCGCTTCATCTGGCTGCTGGACGTGATCGGCCACCACCACTACCACTACGTCGACGGCGGCCTGCACGCCTGGCTCGCCGACGGCCTGCCGCTCTCCGAGGACGTCCCGGCAGCGGCCGGCGGCCCATTGCCGCTGACCCTGCACGACGAGCCCACGGCCACCCGCGAATACCTGCAGAGCCGCCTGGGCGCCGCCGACCTGGCCGTCTGGGACGCCCGCAATCCCAGCGAGTACAGCGGCCAGAAAGTCCTCGCCGCCAAGGCCGGCCACGTCCCCGGCGCCGTCAATTTCGAATGGACCGCCGGCATGGACCCGGCCCGCGCCCTGCGCATCCGTACCGATATGCCGCAGATCCTTGAGGACCTGGGCATCACCAAGGACAAGGAAGTGATCACCCACTGCCAGACCCACCACCGTTCCGGCTTCACCTACCTGGTGGCCAAGGCCCTCGGCTATCCGCGGGTCAAGGGCTACGCCGGTTCCTGGTCGGAATGGGGCAACCATCCCGACACCCCCGTAGAGGTTTAAGGAATGTCGTTCAAAGATCGTCTGTTCATCCTCGCCCAGTACCTGCTGCCGCATCACCTGCTGTCGCGCCTGATCGGCTGCGCCGCGGAGTGCCGCGCGCCCTGGTTCAAGGACCGCCTGATTCCCTGGTTCGCCCGTCGCTACCAGGTGGACATGCGCGAAGCCCAGGTCGAGGACCTGCGTGCCTACGAGCACTTCAACGCCTTCTTCACCCGCGCCCTCAAAGACGGCGCGCGTCCGCTGGACGAAAGCGCAGGCTCCGTGCTCTGCCCCGCTGACGGCGCCATCAGCCAGCTCGGCCCGATCGAGCACGGCCGCGTGTTCCAGGCCAAGGGCCACAGCTACAGCCTGATGGAACTGCTGGGCGGCGACGCCGAGCGCGCCGCGCCCTTCATGGGCGGCGAGTTCGCCACCGTCTACCTGTCGCCCAAGGACTACCACCGCGTGCACATGCCGCTGGCCGGCACCCTGCGCGAGATGGTCTACGTGCCGGGCCGCCTGTTCTCGGTGAACCAACTGACCGCCGAGCAGGTACCGGAACTCTTCGCCCGCAACGAGCGCGTGGTGTGCATCTTCGACACCGAGCGCGGGCCGATGGCCGTGGTCCTGGTCGGGGCGATGATCGTCGCCTCCATCGAGACCGTCTGGGCCGGCCTGGTCACTCCGCCCAAGCGCGAGCTGAAGTCCTTCTCCTACGACGAAGCTTCCCGCGCGCCGATCCACCTGGAGAAAGGCGCCGAGCTGGGCCGCTTCAAGCTGGGTTCCACCGCCATCGTGCTGTTCGGTCCGGAGCAGGTCAGCTGGGCGGAAAACCTAGCTGCCAGCACTGCCGTGCGCATGGGCGAGCGCCTGGGTGGCGCGCGCCAGGGCTGACGCCCGCCCTTATAAGGCGGGCGGCCAACGAGTCGCCCGCCAACGCTTTTCGCCTCATCGTGCCAATTCCCTGCCATGAAACGCTTTCTGCACCTGTTCGGCTGGCGGGCAAATGCCACCAGTCATCTGGAAAAATGGCTCTCCGCAATCGGAGCGCTGTGCGGCATCGCCGCCATTTACGCCGTCACCCACTGGGTCCTGCCCGGCGAAGCGGCCATCTGGGTCGTCGCCTCCATGGGCGCCAGCGCCGTGCTGCTGTTCGCCGTGCCCCATGGCGCGCTGTCGCAGCCCTGGGCCGTGCTTGGCGGCCAGGTCCTCTCGGCCATCGTCGGGGTGATCTGCCAGAAACTCTTTCCCGACCAGCCTTTCACCCCCGCCCTGGCCGTGGGCACGGCGATCCTGGTCATGCACTACGCGCGCTGCATCCACCCGCCGGGCGGCGCTACCGCGCTGGCCGCAGTCTCCGGCGGCCCGGCGGTGACCGCGCTGGGCTTCCACTACGTGCTCAGCCCGGTGCTGCTCAACGTGGTGCTGATTCTCCTCGTCGCCTTCCTGTTCAACGGGCTGTTCGCCTGGCGCCGCTACCCCGCGCCGCTGGCACGCCTGCCGGACTCGCCCAAGCTGCCGACCGGCCCGTCTCCGGAAGACCTCTACCACGCGCTGCGCAAGATGGATTCCTTCATCGACGTGCAGTTCGACGACCTGCTGAAAATCCTCCAGCTGGCCCAGGAGCACGCCCAGGCGCAGCGCCTGACTCCGGAAGATGTCCTGCTCGGCGCCAGCTACAGCAATGCCCTGAGCGGCGACGCCTGGGCCGTGCGCCAGGTGATCGACGACCATCCGGACAAGCGCGGCCGCCAGGACCAGGTGGTCTACAAGGTGGTGGCCGGCGCCGGCAAGGGCAACACCGGCGTCTGCCGCCGCCAGGACCTGCTCGACTGGGCTGCCCATCCGGTGATCGCCCAGGGCGACGGCTGGGTACGCAGCACGGCGCAGGACTCGGCGAAAAACGCCCTGCAACGGCAGATCAAAGGCGAAACACCGCTGGCGTGACCTGTCCGCGCACCATCCGGGCGATGGGCTGCGGTGGGCGACGGATGCTGCTAGAGTTCGGAAAAAGCCGACAGTTATGACCAACCGGTTCGTACAACGAGCCGGCTTGTGGAGAAACCATTCCCACCATGGACAACAGTCCCCAGCAGTTTCTACGTGTCCCCACCCCGACGCACGAGAGCCTGAGCTTCTGCAACGCCAACACGCGCGAGCTGAAAAACTGGCTGGATCACCTGCCCAAGGCCAACCTCGGCGAAACGGCACGCCAGCTCTACCAGGGGCTGATCGAACTCAACCAGCTCAAGCTGCCGGTCGAGACGCGTCTGCAATTGCTGGAACTGTTCCGCCCGGAAGTGCACTTCGTCTGCCATAACCTGGAACGCCACTTCCTCAACCAGTCCATCGTCCTGGACGAGCGTCCGCGCAAGGTTGCCAACCTCTGCCAGGCCCTGCAGAACCACCTCGCCATCGGCTACAAGCTGATCGTCGTGCGCGAAGCCTCGCGCTTCACCCGCGAACGCGCCCAGGTCATGACCGCCGCCATCCAGCGCGCCATCCGCAGCCTCTGCGGCCCGCTGGTGCGCGCCTCGCAGCTGTACTGCCCGGTGCCGGAGAACCTCTGGCTGGAGCTCCACCAGCTCTACCAGCTGGCCCGCCAGCACGGCCTGCAGAACACCCCGGTACGCGACGCGCTCGCCCGCCAGGCCCAGGGGCTGTCCATCGAACAGTCCTACCTGGTGGCGCTGATGCTCGGCTCGGCGCGCTGCAACCAGATGCGCCAGAACAACATCGCCCGCGTCGCCGAAGTCCTCGAAGGCTGGGCCGCGCAGGTGAAAGTGCAAGCCGCCGACGCGCCCTCCACCCTGTTCGTGGTGGTACCGCAGGTGGATGGCCCGCCGCGCTACCGCACCCTGTTCAAGGAAAGCGACCTCGCCGGCAGCCTGGGCATCGACCCGCAGCCGCTGGTGGACGTGATCCGCGAATACCTGCTTCTGCCGCCGGAAAACCGCGCACAGGCGCGCCTGAAGGTACCCGAGGGCGTCAGCGTCGACCTGCTGCAGCACCTCGCCGCAGCCTGGGGCGACATCGCCGAGCGCACCTTCCACCGCACCCCCGGCCAGGGCCAGCTGACCCTGTGCATTGGCATGAGCGCCCTGCACTACTTCCTCGCCGGTCGCAAGAACTTCAATGACCTGCTGAAAATCCAGGTGCAGGAGCAGATACCGACCTTCAAGGCCGATGTGAAAGACGCCTGGTCCGGCGCCTTCGATGCGCAGAAGGTCAACGACTGGCAGCCCGGCATGCCACTGGAGGAAATCGAGTACACCGCGCCGCGTACCACCGACGACGCCAGCCTGGGCCTCGGCCTGGGGGGCACCGCGGAAATCCCCCGCGACGACTATCCGGTGTACACCCTGAGCATCGTCAACCACAGCCCCGGCGGCTACTGCCTGACCTGGCCCAAAGACATTCCCAGCCAACTGCAGGCCGGCGAGTTGCTTGGCATCCAGGACACCCCGGAGCACAGCTGGAGCGTCGCCGTGGTGCGCTGGATCCGCCAGGTCCGCGGCGGCGGCACGCAGATGGGTATCGAACTGATTGCCCCGCTCGCCCAGCCCTGCGGCCTGCAACTGCTGCGCAAGACCGAACAGGGCAGCCAGTACCTGCGCGCCCTGCTATTGCCGGAGATCGCTGCGATTTCCCGTCCGGCCACCGTCATCACCCCGCGCCTGCCCTTCCAGGAAGGCAACCGCGTGCAGCTCAACCTGCACGGGGAGGAACGCCGCGCTACGCTGACGCGCAAGGTCACCGCCACCGCCAGCTTCACGCAGTTCGAATACCAGGCACAGGATGCAGCCGGCGCACCGAGCGATAAGCCCATCACAGCCCCGAACGCTCGCGGCCCTGGCGGGGAGGAAGACTTTGACTCGCTGTGGAAGTCTCTGTAGATTCCGGGGACTTCCCTTTCGTCGCCTTTTTGCTGCCGTCCAGCGCGGTATAAGCAGCCTTCCTCATGGCCAATGAAAAGAAAACCATCCGCCTGCTGATCCTGGAAGACTCGCAGAACGAAGCCGAGCGCCTGGTCAGCCTGTTCCGCAACGCCGGTCGTGCGACCCGCGTCCACCGCATCACCTCCAGCGAAGACCTGACGGACATCCTGCCGCAGGGCTGGGACCTGCTGATCGCAGCCCCCGAAGCCGAGGCGCTGGACCCGAGCGAAGCGCTGGGCGCCATTCGCCGCCAGGCCAAGGACATTCCCTTCATCCAACTGGTCAACGGCAATGACTCCGACGCCGTGACCGAAGCCCTGGCCCTCGGCGCTCAGGATGCCCTGCCGCAAGGCGAGGACGAGCGCCTGATCCTGGTCGCCAACCGCGAGCTGGCCAACCTCGAGGAACGCCGCGCCCGCCGCTCCGCCGAAGTCGCCCTGCGCGAAGCGGAGAAGCGCTGCCAGCTGCTGCTGGACAGTTCGGTGGATGCCATCACCTACGTCCACGACGGCATGCACATCTACGCCAACCGCGCCTATGTCGGCCTGTTCGGCTACGAGGACGCCGAGGAACTCGAAGGCATGCCGATGATCGACCTGATCGCCGGCTGCGACCAGGCCAACTTCAAGGATTTCCTCAAGGGCTATCAGACCACCGAGGACAACGCCGATCTCGCCTGCAGCGGCATCCGCAGCGACGGCCAGGCCTTCGCCGCGCGCATGACCTTCTCGCCCGCCACCTACGACGGCGAGCCGTGCATCCAGGTGGTGATCCGCGCCGAGTCCGACAACGCCCAGCTCGAGGAAAAACTCCGCGAAGTCAGCAGCCAGGACCTGGTCACCGGCCTGTACAACCGCGCCCACTTCCTCGACCTGATGGACAGCGCCGTGGAGCGCGCGGTGACCGCCGGCCAGCCGGCCACCTTCGCCTACATGCAGCTCGACCGCGCCCAGGCGCTGCAATTGGACCTGGGCGTCGCCAGCATCGACCTGCTGCTGGCGGACCTGGGCAACCTGTTGCGCGGGCAGTTCCCCGAACCGGCCCAACTGGCGCGCCTGAGCGATGATGTATTCGCCGTGCTGCTGCCCGGCGAAGCCCCGGAGCACTCCGCACCGCGCTTCAACGCGCTGCTGAAGAAAATCGAAGGCCACCTGTTCGACATCCATGGCCGCAGCGCCCAGGTCACCCTGTCCATCGGCACGGCCGGGCTGGACGAGAAGACCACCCGCGCCCAGGAAGTCATCGAACGCGCCCACCGCGGCGCCGACGAGGTCGCGCAGAAGAACGGCAACGGTCTGAAGGTCTTCAACCCGGCCGATGAACTGGCCGCCGCCGCCTACCGTGGCGATATCAGCGCGATCATCCGCCAGGCGCTGGAGCAGAACAGCTTCCGCCTGCTGTTCCAGCCGATCATCAGCCTGCGCGGCGACACCCACGAACACTATGAAGTGCTGCTGCGCCTGCTCAACCCGCAGGGCGAGGAAGTGCCACCAGCTGACTTCCTCAACGCCGCCAAGGCCAGCGGCCTGGCCGAGAAGATCGACCGCTGGGTGCTGCTCAACTCCATCAAGCTGCTCTCCGAGCACCGCGCCAAGGGACACGAGACCAAACTCTTCGTGCACCTCTCCAGTTCCAGCCTGCAGGACCCTGAGCTGCTCCCGTGGCTGAGCGTGGCACTCAAGGCTTCGCGCCTGCCGGCCGACGCCCTGATCATCCAGATCAGCGAACCGGACGCCATCGCCTTCCTGCGCCAGGCCAAGGTGCTGAGCCAGGGCCTGGCCGAGCTGCACTGCCAGATCGCGCTGTGCCAGTTCGGCTGTGCGCTCAACCCGTTCAACACGCTCAAGCACATGAACGTCGACTTCGTGAAGGTCGACGGCTCCTACGTGCAGGACCTGAACGTCCCGGAGAACCAGGAAAACCTGAAGACCCTGATGGCCAGCCTGCACGCCCAGGCCAAGCTGACCATCGTGCCCATGGTGGAAAGCGCCACCGCGCTGGCCACCCTATGGCAGGCCGGCGCCAACTACATCCAGGGCCGCTACCTGCAGGGGCCGAGCCAGGCGATGGACTACGACTTCGCTTCGGACGAGTGATTCCGACCGGCAGAAACAAGAAAGCCGCCCCAAGGGGCGGCTTTTTCATTCCGACGTCGATCAGCGCAGGTCAGGCGCCTTCGCGGTCACGGAAGCCGAGCAGGTACAGGATGCCATCCAACCCGAGGGTGGAGATCGCCTGCTTGGCCGACTGCTTGACCAGCGGCTTGGCGCGGAACGCCACGCCCAGGCCGGCCAGGCCAAGCATCGGCAGGTCGTTGGCGCCGTCGCCCACGGCAATCGTCTGCTCCAGTTGCAGTCCTTCCTTCGCCGCCAGTTCGCGCAGCAGGTCGGCCTTGCGCTGAGCGTCGACGATGGGCTCGATGGCCACGCCGGTCAGTTTGCCGTCGACGATCTGCAGCTCGTTGGCGAATACATAGTCGATGCCCAGCTTCGCCTGCAGCTGCTTGGCGAAGTAGCTGAAGCCACCGGAAAGAATGGCCGTCTTGTAACCCAGGCGCTTGAGTTCGGCGAACAGGGTTTCGGCGCCCTCCGTCAGGCGCAGCGAGGCACCGATCTCTTCCAGCACATCCTCGGAGAGGCCCTGCAGCAGCGCCAGGCGCTCCTTGAAGCTGGCACGGAAGTCCAGCTCACCACGCATGGCACGCTCGGTGATCTCGGACACCTGCTCGCCGACACCGGCAGCCTTGGCCAGCTCGTCGATCACTTCGGCCTCGATCAGCGTCGAGTCCATATCGAACACCGCCAGCCGACGATTGCGGCGGAACACCGAGTCCTGCTGGAAGGCGATGTCGACGTTCAGCTCCTGGGCCACGCTGAGGAACTCGGCGCGCAGGGCAGCCGGATCGGCAGGCTCGCCACGCACGGAGAATTCGATGCAGCCCTTGCCCTCGTCGGCCGGCATATCCAGCGGCATGCGCCCGGACAGGCGATCGATCTGGTCGATGTTCAGGCCGTACTTGGCGGTGATCGAGCTGACCCGCTGCAACTGCTCGGCGGTCACCCGGCGAGTCAGCAGGGTGACGATGTGGCGGGGCTTGCCCTGGCCACCGACCCACTGGCGGTAGTCGTCTTCGGAGACCGGCGTGAAGCGCACCTGCTGGTCGAGCTTGTAGGCCGTGAACAGCACGTCCTTGAGCACCGACGAGGCCCGCTCGTTATCCGGGATTTCCACCAGGATGCCGAAGGACAGGGTGTCGTGGATCACCGCCTGGCCGATATCGAGGATGTTCACGCCACCCTGCGCCAGGACGCCGGTAATGGCCGCGGTGAGGCCGGGGCGGTCTTCCCCGGTGATGTTGATCAGGACGATCTCGCGCAAGGCGCTGTCTCCGCCATGGAAAAAAGGCGGTCATTCTACCTGCTTTCACTGCCTGCGGATGCTCCGCTCGCCCGCCTGCCCACTGATCAGCAGACGGCACCACCGATCGGAATGCACCACAGATCGACGCGCCGCGCCGACTTTCGCCGCCTTGACAGCGCCTGCGGCGCTTTGCCCCCCGGTAGGGCCTCGTTATACTGCCCCGCATCTGCCCTAAAGAAGACCGAGCCCGCTGTGACCCGGCCCACCTCCGTCAAGCCCGACAATTTCTTCCTGCTGCTCTTCCACGCCCTGCGCCAGCGCCGCGTGCCGATTGCCCTGCGCATCGCTGTCCACAGCTTGCTGCTGGTGGCCACGGCCCTGGTGATCTACGCCTGCGTGATGGGCCTGCAGTTCAAGCAGGCCATGCAGCAGCAGGCCGACGCCCTTGGCCAGAGCCTGACCACGCAGACCGCGCAGTCAGCCACCGAGTTGCTGGTGTCCAACGACATCCTCAGCCTCAACGTGCTGCTCAACAACCTGACCAAGAACCCGCTGGTGGCCCACGCGGCCATCTACAGCGTGGACAACCGCATCCTTGCCGAATCCGGCACGCGGCCCAAGCAGGGCCTGCTGGGAGACGCCGAAGGCCTGTACTCCACGCCCATCACCTTCCAGGAAGTGATCGCCGGCCACCTGCGCATCAGCCTCGACATGCACCAGTTCGAGCAGCCGATGACGGTCAGCCTGCAGAGCATGGGGCTGATCAGCCTGATCCTGTTGCTGCTCACCCTGACCTTCGGTCTGCGCCTGGGCCGGCAGATTTCCACACCACTGTTACAACTTCGCGTCTGGCTGCGCGACCCGGACGACAGCGCGCCGGGTGCCGGCCTGCAGAACGAGATCGGCGACCTTGCCCGCCAGCTGCAAGCTCGCCTGGCGCCGGAGAAGCCGCCGGCCCCCGAGCCGGTGGTCAGTGCCCCTGCGCCGCGCCCGAAAGCGCCGGCCAAGGCTGCCAAGCCCGCCGCCAAGGAGCCGTCTCTGGAAGCCGCCGGCACCGCCGAAGAACACGAATTCGACGAGAACATCTTCTCCGACGACGAACTGCTCGCCCCCGCCGCGCGCCGCAAGGCTGACACGGATGAGGACTTCCCCGAGGAAGAGTTCGAGGCGGCGACGGAGGAGGAAGCCGAAGACGAGATCGGCGTCGAAGAAGAACCTGAAGCCGAGCCGGAGCCGGTTTCCGCCGGCACCAGCGCCGTGCTGGCCGTGCAACTGGGCGCCCAGGAACAGCTGCGCCGCCTGCCGCGTGCCCGTCTGGTCGACCTGCTGCAGCGCTACCGCGACTGCCTGGAGCAGGCCGCGCGCCTGTACAAGGGCACGCTCTACACCCTCAGCGACGGTGGCAGCCTGATCCTCTTCCACAGTCGCGACCAGGACGAGGAATTCCTCACCAATGCCCTGTGCTGCGGCGAGCTGATGCGTGCCCTGGGCCATGCCCTGCAGATCGAGGTGGCCGACAGCGGCATCACCCTGCAACTGCAACTGGGCCTGGTGCTGGGCGAGGACGTCGCCGACCTGGAACAGGCCGAGCTGCTGCAGGACGCTTCCGCCCAGGATGCCCTGGCCCTGAGCCAGCACAGCCGCAACCTGCTGCTGGTGGAGAAATCCATCGGCGACGATGAAAAAGTCCGCGAGCGCGCACGTATTCGTCCTATCGCCAGTCCGGAAAATGCCTGCTGCGTGGAATGGCTGAAGGAACCTTATCCTTCCATGCTCGAACGCCAGCTGTCGCGCATGCGCGCCCTGCGCACCACCTGACCCCCACGCCAGGCCCCTCGTGGAAAGGATTCCATGACCACCCTGATTACCCACCCCCTGCCCGCACTCGCCGTGGGTCTTGCGCTCGGCTCGCGCTTCATCCCGCCGCGCCTGCTGCTGGCCGGCATGCTCGCCGCCTGCCTGCCCGACCTCGATGTGGTCGCCTTCAAGCTGGGCATTGCCTACAACGACGCCTTCGGCCATCGCGGCTTCAGCCATTCCCTGCTGTTCGCGGCGTGCATGGGGGTGCTCGGGGCGCTGTGCTGCCGCCTGCTGGGCAGCGGCCCGCTGAAGGCCGGCCTGTGGGTGGGACTCGCCACCGCGTCGCACAGTGTGCTGGATGCGATGACCGACGGCGGCCTGGGCGTCGCCTGGTTCTGGCCGTGGAGCGATCAGCGCTACTTCCTGCCGCTGCACCCCATCGAAGTCTCGCCCATCGGCCTGTCGCGCTTCCTCAGCCCACGCGGGCTGGAGGTACTGATCTCGGAGGCGCGCTGGGTCTGGCTGCCCTGCCTGGGCGTGGCGCTGGGCGGTATCGGCCTGCGCCACGCCCTGCGGCGCAACGACTGACTCAGCGCTTGCCCAGCTGCACCTGAAGCTGCTCCAGTAACGGCGCCTGCGTGCTCGGCAAAGGCAGCTGCGCGGTGTAGCCCTGGAAGCTGCTGAACCGCGCCTGGTAATCCAGCTCGATGTGGAAGCGGTTGTCCCAACCGGGAGAGTCCTCCGGCATCAGTTGATCGCAATCCTGCAGGGCCTGCGGTGTCGCGCAGGGCTTGTAGGCCTGCGGGTAGACCTGACGCTTCCACAGCACCCAGGGCGACAGCGACAAACCGGCGAGGCTGTTGCGCCGCAGGTCCAGCTCCAGCAGCTGCAGCAGGCCGTTACCGCCCAGGTACTGGTGCTGGTAGTCGACCATCACCATGTCCACGCTGTGCCCCAGGTCGTTGAGCATCCGCGTGTGCGCTGCGCCGTCGGCATGGGCGTTCAGGGTGAGGAAGACCTGATCGTTACGGCGAATCAGCCGGTCCCACAGCAGTGCGCCGCTGGCGTTGTCTTCGCGGGACAGCTCCGCCACGCCTCCGGCGCTGCGCCGCAGGATGCTGTGCGAGGCGAGAATCACCGGCACATGGGGATGCTCGTCGATGACCTTCTGCGCCCACGTCAGGGTGGCCTCGGAGGGGCTCCAGTCCAGCGCCAGCAGCAGGAACGACTGGCCGTAGCGCTGGAACAGGTGCACCTGGCTCAGGCCCTTGGGGTCGCTGCCGACGTAGGTACTCTGCCAGGCGGCGCGCTCGGGACCGAAGTGATCCGCGAAGCGGTCGAGGAAGGAGCGACGGTCATCCGTGCTGGCCTCTTCGTGTACGTCACGTTCGCCCGTGGCGATGCTATAGGGCACGCCGCGCTCCTCCAGCGTGCGCATGGCGCCGCTGGCGGTCTGCCACTGGGTGGCGACACCGGCGTTTTCCACCACGTCGCCCAGGTGCACCACCAGCGGGACCTGCAGTACCTCGGCGTACTTGGCCAGCCAGAAAGTCTGCGCGAAGAACGCCAGCGCCGGCTGGTACGGCAGGTCGGGGAAGCGCTGTTCGCTGCGGAACAGGTGACGCTTGCGGTGATTGTTCTCCGCGTAGAACTGGGTATCGGGCAACAAGGGCAGCACGAAGCTGCCGCCGCCGGAGGCGATCTCCAGCGCTGGCAAGGGGTGCTGGCGGAAGAACGCCTGGTCCCGCTCGACCACATCCTGGGTATCGGAATCGCCGCAGCCGCCCAGCAACAGGCAGCCGGCAAGCAAGGGTGTCAGTGCTTTCATCACGGCTTGGAGCCCACTCCGGGAAGGCGCAGCAGGCGGAAGGTTTCCTTGTCGAAACTGCCTTCGAACAACAGCTGGGAGGCCGCCGGCAGGGTGGCGGCTACGCGCTCGGCATCGCGCGCCTGGATCATCAGGTAGAACGGGCCGCCCTGCGCCGCCAACTGCTCAGGGCGGTCGAGGAACAGCGGCTTCAGGTCGCGGTCGAGGTTGACCATCAGCTTGATCGCCTGCGCGTCCGGCGCCATGCCATAGAGCGCCAGGGGTGCGGGCTGTGCGTCGAGCTGGCGCAGCACCTCGCGGGAAAACGCCTGGCTGTCGTACAGACGGTGCTCCATCGGTTCGAAGACCAGGATGTAGCCGGCCCAAAGCGCGAGCGCGGCACCCAGTGCCAGTGCTGGCGGACGTCGCCAGCGCAGTGCACCGAAAACCAGCAGCGCGGCGAGCGCCGCGATGCAGGCCGGCAGACGCCAGCCCAGCGCGGCAAGGTCCTGCGGATAACGCTTCCAGGCCAGCCACAACCCCGCCAGCAACAGGACCGGCAAGGCCAGCCACAGCACTCGCAGCAAGCCGCGCAGCACCTGCGCCAGGCGGCTGCCGGCGACCATGAACGGGTAGCTGGCAATAATGGCGGCCAGCGGCGCCAGCGCGATGATGTAGCGGGCCTTCTTGGCCTGCGGCACCGACAGCCCGGCCACGACCACCAGCGCCGCCAGGGCGCAGCCCGCTACCAGGCGGAACGCCGGCTCGCGGCGACGCTGCCAGAGCAGCGCTAGCGCCGGCAGCGCCAACGGGAAGGCCAGTGCGTAGTTGCCCAGGGAACTGCGGAAGTAATACAGCGCATCGCTGGAGCCGGCGGAGCCGTCCAGACGACCGATCACCTGCATCTGCAGGACGTCCTGGACGAAGGCTTCGCCACCCGCCGAGCGCGCCAGGGCAACCAGCGCGAAGACGCATAGGATCAGCAGCGCCAGCGCGCTCGCCGAGAAGGCGAATAGTGGCTTCCAGCGCCGGTCCAGCAGCAACTGGCTACACACCATGCCCGCCGGCACCACCAGCCCCAATGGGCCGCGCAACGCGAAACCGGCCAGCAGCAACGGCAGCAGGCGCAGCAGCAGGCCCGGCAGGCCATGGCGCTCGGCATGGAAGGCAACGTAGAAAGCCAGCAGGCCGACGGCAGCCACCATCAGGTCAAGGGACACGGCCCGCGTTTCGCTGACGAAGGTGGCCGTCAGCAGCAGCATCGCCACGCTGACCAGCGCCCAGGAGCGCGAGAACGGAGCCACCAGGCGATACACAACGCCGGTGCAGACCGCCCCGGCCAGCGCGGTGGGCAGCCAGGCGGTGAATTCGGTGACCCGCCCCAGTGGCAGCGAGAGCAGGTAGGTCAGGAAGGTCGAGGTGGCCGGATAGTCCGGATAGGGCGCGCCGTAGGTGGTCGGGAACCAGCCCGGCCCGTGGCGCAGCATTTCGCGCGCAAACAACACGAAACGCGAGTCGAAGCCGACGAAGGCATCGCCCTGCACACCGAGCAGGAACAGCACCAGCGCCGCCAGCATCACGCAAAGCGTCTGACGACTCAGGGCGGATTCCGCCTGAACACCGGAAAGTTGAGGGAGTGACGACACGCGCGAGTCTCTCGCAGGTTCCGCGCGGAAAACGTCCGGGCGCCATTAACCTGCACAAGCGCCCGTAGATACCACAGGGGCCGTCAAGAAGATGTCAAAACCGGCCACGGCAGAAGCAAAACGGCCCGCAAAGCTATGCTCGGCGGGCCGTGAATGCTGCGATCACGAGGATCGACCTAGAAGCGGTAGACCTCGACATCGGTGCGGATCGGTACCACCAGCGGGATCTTCGGACCTTCTTCCTTGGGCTTGGCCGCCTGCTCGGTATTGGCCACTGCCGGCTTGCGCGGCGGCGCGGCCTGCTGCTCGGCAACCGCTGCGGCGACCGGACGCACGTCTCGGGCCAGTTGCACGGACAGCTTGCGCAGCAGGTCGCCCTGCGCGCGCACCTGGTCCTGCACGCTACCCGAATGCGCCTCTTCCTCGCGGAAGACACGGCTGTCGCGCAGTTCACCCTTCGGGTCGAGCAGACGCCAGCGCGCCTCCAGCACCGCCGGCTCCTTGGGGCCGGAGTCCAGGCGGCTGATGGTCAGCATGACCTGGACCTGCGGGGTGAAGCCGGGCTTCTCCGGGAACAGCGCCAGGCGGGTGCTGTCCAGCTCGCCCGAGAGCAGGCGCATCAGCTGCTGGCTGACGTTGGTCTCGAGACTGCCGGCCCAGCGGGCTTCGGTAGACAGGTTGAGGATTCCGTCAGCCTGACGCTGGACCATGGTCTCGCGTTTCAGGTAATCGGCCAGGGAGACCGGACCGAGGAGCACGGCGACACCGTTGTCCCGCTCCGGAACCGGAACGGCACCCGCATCCAGCTGGTACAGCTGGGTCGGTCGATTCACCGTACAACCCGCCAGCCCGAGGAGGCTGACGAGGGAAAGATAGGCCAAGGCGCGCAAAGCGCTCATCTGGATCACCGTCATTCGCCGAATATCGGCGCTACTTCCAACAAAACCAATATTACTTCAGGCAACGCGCCGCGGCGCCGGTTACCCAAAGGGACGTATCATCCCTTAACCGGCGCCTCAGCTCCAGAGGCAGAATGTATCGAGCCGCGTTTCAATCCTGAGACAGCGATTCTACCAGCAAGGCGTCCACTCGCTGGAAACCGCGTGGCAGTTTGTTGCCCCGACGGCCCCTTTCGCCCTTGTAGTGCTCCAGGTCGTCACCCTTGAGCGAGAGCGTCCGCTTGCCGGCCTGCAGCACCAGAGTCGCGCCCGTCGGAAGAACGGCGAGGTCGGTGAGGTACTCCTCGCGGCTGGCCACGCGGTCGCCCGGCACGCTGATGATCTTGTTGCCCTTGCCCTTGGCCAGCTGCGGCAGGTCGGAGACCTTGAACAGCAACAGGCGGCCTTCAGTGGTGACCGCGGCGATCCAGTCCTGTTCCAGGTCATTTACCGGGCGCGGCGCCATGACCTGCGCGCCGTTGGGCAGGCTGAGCAGCGCCTTGCCGGCCTTGTTCTTGGCCTGCATGTCCTCGCCCTTGGCGACGAAGCCGTAGCCGGCGTCGGAGGCCAGCACGTACAGCGCGCTGTCCTCTGGCAGCAGCACACGGTCGAAGCTGGCACCCGGCGGCGGCGTCAGGCGACCGGTGAGCGGCTCACCCTGGCCACGGGCGGACGGCAGGCTGTGGGCCGCCAGCGAATAGCTGCGGCCGGTGGAGTCGATGAACACCGCGTACTGGTTCGAACGGCCCGGCGCGGCCACCTTGAAGCCGTCGCCGGCCTTGTAGGACAGGCCGGTGGCGTCGATGTCGTGGCCCTTGGCGCAACGCACCCAGCCTTTCTCGGACAGCACCACGGTCACCGGCTCGGTCGGCATCAGCTCGGTTTCCGACAGGGCGCGGGCTTCGGCGCGGGCGACGATGGGCGAACGGCGGTTGTCACCGTAGGTCTCGGCGTCGGCCAGCAGTTCGTCGCGCACCAGTTTGCGCAGCTTGGCGTTGGAACCCAGGATGGCCAGTAGCTTGGCGCGCTCCTTGGCCAGCTCGTCCTGCTCGCCGCGGATCTTCATCTCTTCCAGGCGTGCCAGCTGACGCAGGCGAGTGTCGAGGATGTAGTCGGCCTGCAGCTCGGAGAGCTCGAAGCGCTGCATCAGGACCGGCTTGGGCTGGTCCTCGGTACGGATGATGTGGATGACTTCGTCGAGGTTGAGGAAGGCGACCAGCAAGCCTTCCAACAGGTGCAGGCGCTTCTCGACCTTGTCCAGGCGGAACTGCAGGCGGCGGCGCACGGTGTCGGTGCGGTAGGTCAGCCACTCGCTCAGCACCTGGCGCAGGTCCTTGACCTGGGGTTTGCCGTCCAGGCCGATGACGTTCATGTTCACCCGGTACGAGCTTTCCAGGTCGGTGGTGGCGAACAGGTGGGTCATCAGCTCTTCGGCGTCCACGCGGTTGGAGCGCGGGATGATGACGATGCGGGTCGGGTTCTCGTGGTCCGACTCGTCGCGCAGGTCGGCCACCATCGGCAGCTTCTTGGCCTGCATCTGCCCTGCGATCTGCTCCAGCACCTTGGCCCCGGAGACCTGGTGCGGCAGCGCGGTGACCACGATATCGCCGTCCTCGACGCGGTATACGGCGCGCATGCGCACCGAGCCACGGCCGGTTTCGTAGATCTTCTGCAGGTCGGCGCGCGGGGTGATGATTTCCGCTTCGGTGGGGAAATCCGGGCCCTGCACATGTTCCATCAGGTCGACGATGGTCGCCTGCGGCTCATCCAGCAGGCGGATGCAGGCAGCGGCCACTTCGCGCAGGTTGTGCGGCGGAATGTCGGTGGCCATGCCCACGGCGATGCCGGTGGTGCCGTTGAGCAGCAGGTTCGGCAGGCGCGCCGGCAGCACGGCCGGCTCGTCCAGGGTGCCGTCGAAGTTCGGCACCCAGTCCGCGGTGCCCTGGCCCAGTTCGGACAGCAGGGTCTCGGCGTAGCGCGACAGCCGGGCCTCGGTGTAGCGCATGGCGGCGAAGGACTTCGGATCGTCCGGCGCACCCCAGTTGCCCTGGCCGTCCACCAGCGGGTAGCGGTAGGAGAACGGCTGCGCCATCAGCACCATGGCTTCGTAGCACGCCGAGTCGCCATGGGGGTGGTATTTACCCAGCACGTCACCGACGGTACGCGCCGACTTCTTGTGCTTGGAGTCGGCGTCCAGGCCCAGTTCGCTCATGGCGTAGACTATGCGCCGCTGCACGGGCTTGAGACCGTCGCCGATGTGCGGCAGGGCGCGGTCCATGATCACGTACATGGAGTAGTTCAGGTAAGCCTGTTCGGTGAAGTCGGCCAGTGACCGGCGCTCCACGCCCTCCAGACTCAGATCGAGGGTTTCGCTCATGCGTGCCTCACGGTGTAGATCGCTGGCGCAGCACCAGGGTGCCGTCCTGCTGGGTGAAATCCAGTTGTCTGAGTGCGCTCATGCCGAGCAGCACCTCGTCGCCCTCCATGCCCGGCGCAATCAGCGCCGGCACATCGGTCAGGCGGATGTCGCCAAGCTGCAGGCTGGGCAGGCGCGTGCGCCAGCCCTGACTGCGGCCGTTGGCGGTGTCCAGGGTCACCGGCAAGCCACGCGGCAGGCCGAGGCGATCGGCCAGGCGCTGCGGCAGGGCCACCTGGGTGGCGCCGGTGTCGAGCATGAAGGTCACCGTCTCGCTGCCGATCCTGCCGTCCACCACATAGTGGCCGGCGCGATTGCCGATCAGCCGCACTTCCACGTAGCCGTCGCCGCGGGTCGACTGCGGCTGCGGATTGGGGTTGTGCTGACGGGTTTCCCAGGCACCGAAATAGCGGGTGGCCAGCAGGATGCCCGCGCCCCAGGCGAGGAACATCATGATCTTGCCGATCCGCTTGCCCGGCGCCGCGTCGTTCATTTGCCACCGAGCCAGCCGCCGGCCGGCGCCGCGAAGCGCAGCACGTAGGGGCGTCCGTCACCGTCGGCGCGGGCGTGCTCGCCGTTGTCCAGGCCGATCCAGGCACCCTGGTCGTCGAGGATCAGCGCTTCGGCCACGCCGTAAGGCAGGTCGTAGCGCCGTTCCGGGGCCAGCGCACCGGCGGCGAAGGACCAGCAAAGCTCCTGCGCGCCGGTCTTGGCATCGCGGCGGCAGATCTGGTGCGCCAGGCGTTCCAGGGTGAACAGCTTGTCCTTGTACAGCGCGAGATCGGAGAAATCGATCGGCAGCGCGCGCTCGGCGCCCAGCTCCGGCGGCGGCAGCGCGGTGCCGCCTTCGCTGAGCATCACGCAGTTGCCATCGCACTTCCAGGTGCCGTTCTCGTTATGCACCTTGAGTAGGCCGCGACGCTGACGCTCGGCGGCCAGCCACAGCTGCTTGCCGTCGGCGCTGATGGCGATGCCTTCGTAGAGCGCATTGAATTCCATCAGCAGGCCACTGGCGCGAGCCTGGCGCAGCAGGTTCTGCGGCAACGGCAGCCAGCTCGGCTCGCCAACGGCGGGCAGCAGCAGGACGGCGGCATAGCCCTCGCTGACCACATAGCGGTTGCCCGCCTGGTCGCAGCTGATGCCTTCGAAGTCCATGGCGCCGCCGCGCAACAGGCCGCCAATGCTGACCCGCGCGCGTGTGCCCCAGGACAGGCCGCTTTCCGGCGTGCCCGGCACCACGAAGGGTTCGGCGGTGGCCTGCCAGGCCTTGCCCGGCGTTTCGTCGATCAGCAGGCGATAGAGGCGGTCGTCATCGCGGTCGGAGACCGTCCACATCTCGTTGCCGCACAGCGCGAGCCCGGAGAGGTTGCCGCTGGGCATGCCTTCCACCGGATGTTCCGCGACGAACTGCAGCGACGCTGGCGCCATGGGCGTGGCGAGCGGCGCGGCAGCCTTGGCAGCCTGTTCGGGTGCCTGGGCGGCCACGGCGGGGCCGGCGCAAAGGCCCGCGATCAGACAGGAGCAGGCCAACAACCAGCGCATCAGGCGATGTCCGCCAGGTTGCCCTTGGTTTCCAGCCAGGACTTGCGGTCGCCGGCGCGTTTCTTGGCCAGCAGCATGTCCATCATTTCCACGGTGCCCTCGGTGTCTTCCAGGGTCAGCTGGACCAGGCGACGGGTGTTCGGGTCCATGGTGGTTTCGCGCAGCTGCGGCGGGTTCATCTCGCCCAGGCCCTTGAATCGGGTGACCTGCGGCTTGCCACGGCGCTTCTCGGCGGCAAGGCGGTCGAGGATGCCATCGCGCTCGGCTTCGTCCAGGGCGTAGAAGACTTCCTTGCCCAGGTCGATACGGAACAGCGGCGGCATGGCGACGTAGACGTGGCCGGCTTCCACCAGCGGGCGGAAGTGACGGACGAACAGCGCGCACAGCAGGGTGGCGATGTGCAGGCCGTCGGAGTCGGCGTCGGCGAGGATGCAGATCTTGCCGTAGCGCAGCTGGCTCAGGTCGGCCGCCCCCGGATCGACGCCGATGGCCACGGCGATGTCGTGGACTTCCTGGCTGGCGAGCACTTCGCCGCCGTCCACCTCCCAGGTGTTCAGGATCTTCCCGCGCAGCGGCATGATCGCCTGGAATTCCTTGTCCCGCGCCTGCTTGGCCGAGCCGCCGGCGGAGTCGCCCTCCACCAGGAACAGCTCGGAACGCATCGGGTCCTGCCCCGCGCAGTCAGCAAGCTTGCCGGGCAGCGCCGGGCCCTGGGTGATCTTCTTGCGCTCGACCTTCTTGCCCGCCTTGAGGCGACGGCCGGCGTTGCTGATAGCCAGCTCGGCCAGCTGCAGGCCCAGCTCGGGGTGGGCGTTGAGCCACAGGCTGAAGGCATCCTTGACCACTCCGGAGACGAACGCGGCGGCCTCGCGGGAGGACAGGCGCTCCTTGGTCTGGCCGGAGAACTGCGGCTCCTGCATCTTCATCGAGAGGACGAAGGCGATACGCTCCCAGACGTCTTCCGGGGCCAGCTTCACGCCGCGCGGCAGCAGGTTGCGGAATTCGCAGAACTCGCGCATCGCGTCCAGCAGGCCCTGGCGCAGGCCGTTGACGTGGGTGCCGCCCTGGGCAGTGGGGATCAGGTTGACGTAGCTTTCCTGCAGAGATTCGCCGCCCTCGGGCAGCCACAGCAGGGCCCAGTCCACCGCTTCCTTGTTGCCGGCCAGCGAGCCGCAGAACGGCTCGTCGGGCAGGCGCAGGTTCTCGGAAACCGAGTCGACCAGGTAGGAGCGCAGGCCGTCCTCGTAGTGCCACTCGATGCGTTCGCCGGTGGACTTGTCCTCGAAGCTGACCAGCAGGCCCGGGCACAGCACGGCCTTGGCCTTGAGCACGTGCTTGAGGCGGCTGACGGAGAACTTGTGCGAGTCGAAGTACTTGGCGTCCGGCCAGAAATGCACGCTGGTGCCGGTGTTGCGCTTGCCGACGGTGCCGACGACCTCGAGGTCGCTGGACTTGAAGCCGTCGGCGAAGGTCATGCGGTATTCGTTGCCGTCACGCTTGACCCGCACCTCGACCAGGGTCGACAGCGCGTTCACCACCGAGATGCCCACGCCGTGCAGGCCGCCGGAGAACTGGTAGTTCTTGTTGGAGAACTTGCCGCCGGCGTGCAGCTTGGTGAGGATCAGCTCGACGCCGGGCACGCCCTCTTCAGGGTGGATATCCACCGGCATGCCGCGGCCGTCGTCGATCACTTCCAGCGAGTTGTCCTCGTGGAGGATCACCTGCACGCTCTTGGCGTGGCCGGCGAGGGCTTCGTCGACGCTGTTGTCGATGACTTCCTGGGCCAGGTGGTTGGGCCGCGAGGTGTCGGTATACATGCCCGGGCGCTTGCGCACCGGGTCGAGGCCGGAGAGAACCTCGATGGCGTCTGCGTTATAGGCGTTCTGCTGGGCCATGGGGTTCCTGCTTAATCAGTCGAAGAGGTGATGGCTTCAAAGTCGGAGAAATCCACGTCGCGCCATTGGCTGGACGGCACCCCGGCAAAGGCCAGGAGCGCCGGCAGATGGCTGACGAAGCGCTGGAAGCCGTGGTCGCCGCCGGACTCGATGCGCAACGCGCCGGCGCGGTAGTAGCGCTCGGCGGCGCGGTAGTCGAGGGTTTCGTCGGCGGTCTGCAGCCACACCTGGTAGCGCGAGCCGTCGGCGGGCGCGGGGACTTCCAGTTCCGCCAGCGCGGCGACGTGGTCCAGGGTCAGTTCCCAGGTCTCGCCGCTGTAATAGTTGGTCTGCGGGCCGAGCTGGCCGTCGAACAGCCGGTGCGGTGCCACCGCCGGGTTGATCAGCACAGCCTTCAGTCCATGGCGCTCGGCCAGGTACGTCGCGTAGTAACCGCCCAGGGAGCTGCCGATCAGCAGCGGCTGGCCCAGTTCGGCGATGGCGGCTTCCAGTTGCGCCAAAGCCTTGCGCGGATGGTGATGCAGCGCGGGCACGCGCAGTTGCTCGGCCAGGCCCAGGCGCTCCATGGCGGCCGTGAACTGGCGCGCCTTCTGCGAGCCGGGCGAACTGTTGAAGCCGTGGATATAGAGGAATGCGGTCATGGGCCGGGAGGCTACAAGCTGCAAGTGGCATGCCGCAAGTGGGTCAGCGTCGCAAGGCGTTCGAAGCGTGACCGATCAATAGCCCTTGATGCTGTAGTCGACTTCAAACTCGATGTCGGTCACTCGCGAAACGCCGGTCTGCACTTCGCCATCCGCCATCAGCCGCAACCAGCGGTAGCCCGGCGCCGGGCTGTCGACGCAGAAGTCCTCGCTGCCCGGGGTGAACTGCACACAGGTCGACGGCGAGGCCAGCAGGCGCACGTCGCCGCGCATGCGATCGATCTCCTGGTGCACATGCCCCCAGAGCAGGCAGCGCACGTTCGGATAGCGGTCGATTACGGCGAACAACCGTTCCGGGTTGTAGATGCCGATGCGGTCCATCCACTGGCTGCCGATGGACACCGGGTGGTGGTGGAAGCTGATCAGCAGGTGCTTGTCCGGCGCGGCCTGGATGGCGCACTCCAGCAGTTGTATCTGCTCGACGGTCATCTGCCCCGGCACCGCGCCGGGAATGGTGGAGTCCAGCAGGATCACCCGCCAGGCGCCCAGGTCGATCACCGGGTCGAGCAGGTCGGTGCCGGCGGCGGCTTCGCGCATCGGCTCCATTTCGTCGTGATTGCCGGGGAACCAGCGGGTCGCTGCGTCGATCGGCGCGGTGATGTCGCGGAAGCGCTGGTAGGACTCGACCGAGCCATCCTGGGAGAGATCACCCGTGGCCAGCACCAGGTCGATTACCGGTTGCTCCTCGCCCACCAGGCGAACCACCTGGGTCAGGCTGTCGGCGGTATCCATGCCCAGCAGCCGGCCATTCTCCTGCGCGAACAGGTGGCTGTCGGAAAGCTGGACGACCAGGACGGAATCGGAAGCGGTGGGCTGGGTGGGCAAAACGCCTTCTCCTGTGAGGCGGGCGTGCGGGAATTCGTGACGAAGTATGGTGACAGGCGCCCCCCTGAGCAAACCGGGAAAGCGTCACAGATCACAGTTAGGGACACGAGTCTGCGATGGGCGGGCAGGATATCACGCACAACCATATCACATGGCCATCATCGTGATTTCAGCGTTGCAGCACCGGTTCCAGCTCGTGACCGCAGGACAGGCAGTGGCTCAGCCATTCGCCGAGGAACTGGTTGAGCTGGTTCTTCTCGTCCGGCTGGTGCATCGCCTGGTTCGGGTAGGGGTAGATCGCCAGCAGGCGGCGCGCCTGCTCGGCGCCGACCACTTCGGCCATGCGTGCATCGTGGTACACCCGCACTTCCAGCTTGGGCGCCGGCAGCCAGGGCAGGCCCAGCTCCTGGCGCACCTGCAGCACGGTGGTGTAGGGGCAGGCTTCGATCACGTCCAGCGCCAGCACGCCGAGCAGGCGCTCGCCTTCGCTGAGCGCCACGCGGCGCGAGACCTGGGCCTCGCGCATTTCCGGCAACAGGCGCATCAGGCGCAAGTAGTTCGCCTCGCAGGTCGCCTGCAGACCCGCCAGGTCGACGCGATAGCGCTCGCGCAACAGATTCACACCCATAACCCCCTTACCTCGGCGCGATTGAGCGCCAGCCATTGCAGGGCGAGCATGCTCGCCGCGTTGTTGATGCGGCCGTCACGTACGGCCTGCAGTGCTTCCTCGAACGGCATGACATGGACGCGGATGTCCTCGCCCTCTTCCTCCAGCCCGTGGATGCCCGAGGCATTGCTGCTGTCGCAGCGGCCGACGAACAGGTGCACCAGTTCGTTGCTGCCACCGGGCGACGGCAGGTACTGGGCAATCGGCCAGAGCGCGCCGAGGGTCAGGCCAGCCTCTTCCACCGCTTCGCGGCGGGCGACTTCCTCGGGCTCCTCGTCCTTGTCGATCAGCCCTGCCACCAGTTCCATCAGCCAGGGATTGACCCCGGCGTCCATGGCGCCGACGCGGAACTGCTCGATCAGCACCACTTCATCGCGCTGCGGATCGTAGGGCAGCACACACACGGCATCGTGGCGCACGAACAACTCGCGCTTGAGCACCGGGCCCATACCGCCGGCGAACTGGCGATGCCGCAGGTGCAGGCGGTCGACCTTGTAGAAGCCCTTGAAGCACTGCTCGCGCTTCTGGATCTCGATGTCCTGGGGGCCTGGTTTGAACGTTTCCGACATCCCGTTCCTACTCCCGTTCCTACTGACAGTGCATTGAACTTCGCGCCATCCTATCGCGCCGCCGAAGGCGACGCAGCCTCTTTCGCGGGCGGCCGGACGGCCAGATTGGCTGTGACCGCCGCACGCAGCCGGGGTTCGCAAAGTGGTTCATAATCAACCGCCGAACCGGCAGCGCCGATGGCGGTCGAACCACTCCATTGCCGGCGAAAGTCCACGACAAGGAATCCCATGCGACTTCTGAAACTAGCAGCCCTGTGCGGCATCAGCCTGTTATTGGGGGCATGCCAGGGTCTGTTCAAGCCCGCGCTCGACGAACCGCTGGCCGCGCAGCACACCGCCTTCGAACACCCCAAACCCGGTTGCCAGGGCGAGCAGTGCCCGCTGTTCAACCTCGACACCCTCAGCTTCGACGACGAGCCGGCGCTCAACGAGGCGATCAACACGCAACTGCTGCAACTGGCCCGCGACGGCGACGGCGCGGCGCCCGCCAGCCTGGACGTCTACGAGAAGCGCTTCCTCGATTCGGCCCAGCCCGGCTGGAGCTCCTACCTGCAAGCGAAGATCCGCGAACAGCATGACGGTCTGGTGATCATCGAGCTGTCCAGCTATCGCTTCACCGGCGGCGAGTACGGCCAGCCCGGCCGCGCGTTCATCAATTATGATCGACGCATCCACAAGGTGCTCACCCTCCAGGACATTCTTCTGCCCGGCCAGGAGGACAACTTCTGGAAGGTGGCGCGCATGGCGCACCAGGCGTGGATCCTGCAGAACAAGCTGGACGAGCAGGACCCGAACTTCTCGAAGGACTGGCCGTTCCAGCCGACCGAGCACTTCGCCCTGACCTTCGGCGCGATGACGCTCAAGTACGACATCGACCGCATCGCCCCGCATTCGGTCGGGCACCCGGAGCTGAAGATTCCGTATCCGCGCCTGAATGGCATCGTGAAGACCTACTACTTCCCGGGGCGTGGGGCGCAGTAACTCTCGATCAGAGTAGTCTGAGAGCCATCGCGGATTCGTCCGCGATTCACCGACTGCTCAGGAGCGTTCCAGGTCGCGGGCATGGCCCGCTCCTACAGTTGGCCGCGGAGCAATGGCTCAGCTTTTGTAGGAGCGGGCCATGCCCGCGAACAGCATCACGCCGAAGCCGGCACCCTGGCACCAACGCGCCCCAGCAGCAGCTGCAGCACACCGGCCACGACCAGCGCCGGCAGGGTCGCGCCCAGGTCCGGCTGGTAGTTCGCCAGCAGGTGATACACCACCACGCCACCGCCCCAGGCGACCAGCGAACCCCAGCGCAGGCCATGGGCAATCGCGGCCGGCGCGCGGCGGCGCAGGACGAAGTGGTCGATCAGCACTACGCCGAACAGCGGGGCGAACACCGAGCCGATCAGCAGCAGGAAGTTCTGGTATTGCGCAAGCGGTGCGAACCAGGCGATCAGGGTGCAGATCACGCCGATGGCCAGGGCCAGCAGCTCGACCTTGAGCGGCAGCAGGATGCCGCTGGAAACCGCCGCCGAGTGGATGTCGGCGAAGGCCTTTTCCGACTCGTCCAGCAGGATCAGCAGCAGCGGGATGCCCATGCCGGCGCCGGCCAGAGCCAGCAGCAGCGCATTGGCGTCAGTGCCCTGGGCGAACGCCAGGGTGTAGGCCACGCCCAGCCCCATCAGCCAGAAGCAGCCGATGAAGAAGCCCAGCGCAGCGCCGGTGAAGGTCTGCCCGGCGCGCTTGCCGAAGCGCGAGTAGTCGGCGATCAGCGGTAGCCACGACAGCGGCATGGCGATGGCGATGTCGAAACCCACGGCGAAGGACAGCGAGCCGTCGCCGGCCTTGGCCCAGAGTGCGGCCAGGTCGGCGCGCTGGAACAGGTCGACGGTCAGCCAGACGCACGCCGCGAGCAGCAGCCAGATGCCCCAGCGGCGCAGCACCTTGCGCACGAAGGCGAGCGGGCCGGCAACCGCCAGCAGGGTCGCCAGCGCACCGAATACCAGCGTCCAGAGGGCCGGATTGGTCCACAGGCTGCCTTCGCCGAAGGCACGGGTCGCCAGCAGGCTGGCGGCGTCGCGCATGACGATGATCTCGAAGGCGCCCCAGCCGATCAGCTGCATCAGGTTCAGCAGCGCTGGCAGCGCGGCGCCGTGGCTGCCCAGGCTGAGCTTGAGCGACGCCATGGCGGACAGGCCGGTGTCGGTGCCGATCACCCCGGCGCTGGCCAGCAGCAGCACGCCGACCAGGGTGCCGAGCAGGATTGCACCGAGTGCGCCGGCCAGGCCCAGGCCCGGCGCCAGCAGGGCGCCGGTCTGCAGCACCATCAGGCCGATGCCCAGGGAGAACCAGAGGGAAAACAGGTCGCGCAGGCCGAGCACGCGCTGGGCGCTGCCCACGGCGGAGGTCGGTGAATAGTCGATGGCGGTAGTGGTCACGATGCGTGCAGGGCTCAGTGTGGTTGAGTGGGTCTTGTTCTTGGGATGGAGCGAAAACGCCCGGCTCCGCGAAGAGCCGGGCGCGGGTGTCACACCTGCTTGTAGATCACCGAACCTTCGTCCTTGAAGCGCGCGGCCTGCTCCTGGAAGCCGGCCTCGATGGCTTTCTGCTCATCGGTGAGGCCGTTTTCCTTGGCGTAGTCGCGGACTTCCTGGGTGATCTTCATGGAGCAGAACTTCGGCCCGCACATGGAGCAGAAGTGCGCCACCTTGGCCGAGTCCTTGGGCAGGGTCTCGTCGTGGAAGGCGCGGGCAGTGTCCGGGTCCAGGCCGAGGTTGAACTGGTCCTCCCAGCGGAACTCGAAGCGCGCCTTGGACAGCGCGTTGTCGCGGATCTGCGCGCCCGGATGGCCCTTGGCAAGGTCGGCGGCGTGCGCGGCGATCTTGTAGGTGATGATGCCGGTCTTCACGTCATCCTTGTTCGGCAGGCCCAGGTGCTCCTTGGGCGTGACGTAGCAGAGCATGGCGCAGCCGAACCAGCCGATCATCGCCGCACCGATGCCCGAGGTGATGTGGTCGTAGCCCGGCGCGATGTCGGTGGTCAGCGGGCCGAGGGTGTAGAACGGCGCCTCGTCGCAGCACTCCAGCTGCTTGTCCATGTTCTCCTTGATCAGGTGCATCGGCACGTGGCCGGGACCCTCGATCAGCACCTGGACGTCATGCTTCCAGGCGATCCGGGTCAGCTCGCCCAAGGTCTCCAGCTCGCCGAACTGCGCGGCGTCGTTGGCATCGGCCACCGAGCCCGGACGCAGGCCGTCGCCCAGCGAGAAGCTGACGTCGTAGGCCTTCATGATCTGGCAGATTTCCTCGAAGTGGGTGTAGAGGAAATTCTCCTGGTGATGGGCCAGGCACCACTTGGCCATGATCGAGCCGCCACGGGAGACGATGCCGGTGACGCGCTTGGCGGTCAGCGGCACGTAGCGCAGCAGCACGCCAGCGTGAATGGTGAAATAGTCCACGCCCTGCTCGGCCTGTTCGATCAGGGTGTCACGGAATATTTCCCAGGTCAGGTCCTCGGCGACGCCGTTGACCTTCTCCAGCGCCTGGTAGATCGGCACGGTGCCGATGGGTACCGGGCTGTTGCGCAGGATCCACTCGCGGGTCTCGTGGATGTGCTTGCCGGTGGACAGGTCCATCACCGTGTCGGCGCCCCAGCGGATACCCCAGGTGAGCTTCTCCACTTCTTCCTCGATGGAGGAACCCAGCGCGCTGTTGCCGATGTTGCCGTTGATCTTCACCAGGAAGTTGCGGCCGATGATCATCGGTTCCAGTTCGATGTGGTTGATGTTCGCCGGGATGATCGCGCGGCCGCGGGCCACTTCCTCGCGGACGAACTCGGGGGTGATTTCCTTGGGAATGCTCGCCCCGAAGCTCTGCCCCGGATGCTGGGCGTCCAGCAGGCCGGCGGCGCGGGCTTCCTGCAGCTTCATGTTCTCGCGGATGGCGATGTATTCCATCTCCGGCGTGATGATGCCCTGGCGCGCGTAGTGCATCTGCGTGACGTTGCCGCCGGCCTTGGCGCGGCGCGGGGTGCGCACGTGGGCGAAGCGCAGGGCGTCGAGGCTGGCATCGGCCAGGCGCGACTGGCCGAACTCGGAGGTCAGGCCGGGAAGGATTTCAGTGTCGCCGCGCTCGTCGATCCAGCGCGAGCGCACATCCGGCAGGCCCTTGCGCAGGTCGATGCGTACGTCCGGGTCGGTGTAGGGACCGGAGGTGTCGTAGACCATCACCGGGGCGTTCTTCTCGCCACCGAAGGCGGTCGGAGTGTCGGCGAGGGAGATTTCCCGCACCGGGACGCGGATGTCCGGGCGCGAGCCGGTCAGGTAGACCTTCTTCGAATTCGGAAAGGGCTGGGTCGACTGGCGGTCCAGCTGTTCAAGGCGGGTGACGTTGTTTTTCTGGGTGCTCATCCTGGCTCTCCTGGGGTTGATTGCCGGGGGAGAACCTGGGACGAGAGGAGCTGCTAGCTGCAGCGAAGGGACGCATCCCGGAGAGGGCTGGGGCCGGGGCGGAATGCGCCGCGGGATGCGTACTTCTTGTTCCCTACGCGGGTGCTAACCCGATCAGGTTCAACGGGATCCGGAACTATCCGATCTCAGCCCCTCGCAATGGGGCACCCCGACAAGAACGCCCGCAGTCTAATCAAGTGCGCACGGATAAGCCAACGCCGCCCGGCCGAAAACGCGCGATTGCCTACACGCGGCTACACTCCTGCCTCGGAAGGCTCGTACGAACGTGCCTTGACCGCCACCGGCGGCGACCGTAGCCTTGCCCCACCTCGCATCACTTTCCAGGATGAACGAATGCTGCGCAGACTCTCTCTGGCTGTCGCTGTAGCCGCAACGACAGGCTTTGCCTGGGCTGCACAGCCCGCTCCGGCCGCTCCCTCGCTGCCCACCAAGACGGACCTGATCAACGTCTACAAGGATGCCGTCGACAACAACGCCGATCTCGCCGCCGCCCAGGCCGACTACCTGGCGCGCAAGGAAGCCGTGCCCCAGGCACGCTCCGGCCTGCTGCCACAGATCAATGCCGGCGCCAGCACGGGCAGCACCCGCACTTCGCTGGACACCCCCAGCGCTACGCTGAACCGCAACACCCAGCTGGTCCAGGCGAGCCTGAGCCAGCCGCTGTTCCGCGCGGACCGCTGGTTCCAGCTCAAGGCCGCGGAAAACACCACCGAACAGGCCCAGCTGGAATTCTCCGCGACCCAGCAGCAACTGATCCTGCAGACCGCCCAGACCTACTTCGGCGTACTCCGCGCCCAGGACAACCTGGCCGCCAGCAAGGCCGAGGAAGCGGCGTTCAAGCGCCAGCTCGACCAGTCCAACGAACGCTTCGACGTCGGCCTCTCCGACAAGACCGACGTGCTCGAATCCCAGGCCAGCTACGACACTGCGCGGGCCAACCGCCTGGTGGCCGAGCAGCAGGTGGATGACGCCTTCCAGGCCTTGGTGACCCTGACCAACCGCGAGTACAGCTCCATCGAGGGCATCCTCCACTCGCTGCCGGTCGTCGCGCCGATCCCCAACGACGCCAAGGCCTGGGTGGACACCTCGGTCCAGCAGAACCTGCGCCTGCAGGCCAGCAACTACGCGGTCGACGCCGCCGAAGAGACCCTGCGCCAGCGCAAGGCCGGCCACCTGCCGACCGTGGACGCCGTGGCCCAGTACCAGAAGGGCGACAACGATGCCCTGGGCTTCTCCAACTCCGGTTTGCCGGGTGAGCCGCACTACGGCAAGTATGTCGACCAGAGCAGCATCGGCCTGCAGCTCAACGTGCCGATCTACAGCGGCGGCCTGACCAGCTCCCAGGTCCGCGAGGCCTACCAGCGCCTGAACCAGAGCGAACAGCTGCGCGAAAGCCAGCGCCGCCAGGTGGTTCAGGACGCCCGCAACCAGCACCGCGCGGTGAACACAGACGTGGAGCAGGTAAAGGCGCGTCGCCAGGCGATCATCTCCAACCAGAGCTCGCTGGAAGCCACCGAGATCGGTTACCAGGTCGGTACCCGCAACATCGTCGACGTACTGGACGCCCAGCGTTCGCTGTACAACTCGGTGCGCGACTACAACAACACCCGCTACGACTACATCCTCGACAACCTGAGCCTCAAGCAGACCGCCGGCACCCTCGCGCCGAGCGACCTGGAGGCACTGGGGGCATACCTGAAGCCGGACTACAACCCGGACAAGGACTTCCTCCCGCCGGACCTGGCCAAGGCCGCCGAGGCGCAACTCAAGGCTGGCGCGAAGTACTGACCCAGCCCCAAGAAAAAGCCCCGCATCGCGGGGCTTTTTCTTGCCGGACAATCGCCCTGGCATTGATCGCAGAAGCGGACTGAAACGACGGCGCCGGTCAGTCGCGATACCCCGGCGACACCCGGTCCAGCATGCGCAGCAATGCCGACCACGCCAGGTCGTAACCATCCGGGTCGCTCAACTCCCCTTCCGCCAGCGGCCGCGCCGGGGCGTTGAATTGCTGCTCGGTGTGACGGCACACCTCCTCCGGCGGGATCACCAGCTCACCGCCCGCCTGGGCCGCCAGCTGGATGTCGCAGGCTTTCTCCAGGTAGTACATGCGCAGGAACGCCTGCTGCACCGTCTGCCCTACGGTCAGCAGGCCGTGGTTGCGCAGCATCAGGCCGTAGTGGTCGCCCAGGTCGCGCACCAGGCGCTCCTGCTCGTCCATCGACAAGGCGATGCCCTCGTAGTCGTGGTAGCCGAGGCGTCCGTAGAACTCCAGGGATATCTGGTTCAGCGGCAGCAAACCGCAGGCCTGTGCCGCCACCGCGCAGCCGGCGCGGGTGTGGGTATGCAGCACGCACTGCGCGTCTTCGCGGGCGCCGTGGATGGCGCTGTGGATCACGAAGCCGGCCGGGTTGACCTTGTATGGCGACGGCTCCACCGCATGGCCGGACAGGTCGATCTTCACCAGGCTGGAGGCGGTGATCTCGTCGAACATCAGGCCATAGGGGTTGATCAGGAAATGGTGTTCGGGACCGGGGATGCGCACCGAGATGTGGGTGAAGATCAGGTCGGTCATGCGGTAGTGCGCGATCAGGCGGTAGCAGGCCGCCAGCTCCTCACGCAGTGTCCATTCTTCGGGCGAACAGGTGGCGCGGCTCGGGGCCGGCGCCTGCAGCGACGTCATGGTGCTCTCCTCCTCAAGGCAAAAGGCGCCGGGGCGATTGCCCCGGCGTCACGGTCACGATCCGGTCATTGCGCGGCCCAGGCGTTGAAGCGTTCTTCCAGCTCCTCGCCGTGGTCAACCCAGAACTCGTCGTCCATCGCCAGGCCCACGGGCAGGTTCTGCTTCGAGGTCGGCACCCAGCCAGCGAGGTCGGCAGGCAGGCGTTCGGCGGCCTGCGTGTTGGTCGGACCATACGCAATGTGCTTCACGTAGTCGACTTGCGCATCGGCGCCGTTGGCGAAGGCGATGAAGCGCTTGGCCGCATCGACGTGCGTGGAGCCCTTGATGATCGCCCAGTAGTCCATGCCGTACAGGCTGCCCGGCCAGACCAGTTGCAGGTTGCGCCCGGCCTTGAAGGCATCGGCGATACGCCCGGTGTAGGTGGTGGTCATCACCACATCACCGGCGGCCAGCCACTGCGGCGGTTGCGCGCCAGCCTCCCACCACTGCACGTAGGGCTTGATCTGGTCGAGCTTGGCGAAGGCACGGTCGACGCCGGCCTTGGTGCCCAGTTCCTTGTAGACGTCCGCGGGCTTCACGCCGTCGGCCATCAGGGCGAACTCCAGGTTGTAGATGGCGCGCTTGCGCAGGCCACGCTTGCCGGGGAATTTCTTCACGTCCCAGAAATCCGCCCAGGATTGCGGCGCCGGCTTGAGCTTGTCGGCGTCGTAGGCGATGGCCACGCCCCAGACCAGCGCAGCGGAACCACAGTCCTTCGCGGCATTGGAAATCAGCTGGTCCTTGCCGCCGATCTGCTGCCAGTCCAGCGGCACGAACAGGCCTTCGTCGCAGCCCCGGGCCAGGTCCGGCCCTTCGATCTGCACCACATCCCAGTCGGCATGGCCGGTGTCGGCCATCACCTTGATGCGCGCCATCTCGCCGTTGTACTCGGTCTGGGTCACGCCGACCCCGGACTGCTTGCTGAAGGGCTGGAAGAAGGCTGCGTCCTGGGCCTTCTGGCCGGCGCCGCCGTAGCCCACTACCACCATGTTCTCGGCGGCCTGGGCGGCGCCGCAGCAGAGCCCGAGTGCAAGCAGCAGCGGCGAGACGGCGGTTTTGAGGAAGGAGCGCTTGTGGCAGGTGTTGCGGTGGAAAGTCATCGAGCATACCCCCAGTCGTAGGTGGCAATGGGCGCAGCCGGGATGGCCGCGCACACGCTGGACGGGCGCGCCGAAACAACGTTGCAGGAAAGGCAGGGCAGTGAGAAATCGATTGCCAGCGGGTGGGCCCGCCATGCGAGGGGGGACCGTACGGGACGGTTCATGCGCCTCTCCTCTTGTAGTTGTTGTGGAGCACGTCGCGGTGACCCCGGGGCGTCCGGGGCGAGATTGAAACTACCCAGTCACTTTTAAAAAAACAAGTTGATTTTTTACTGGCGGTAAATTTCCATAGATACAACTTAAATAACACTTGCCTAGACAACATTGTCCGTTCGAGGAGAAGCCGCCGTGTCCCAGGTCCGTCACTTCCAGCAGTCCGCCCTGCAATTCCAACCCTACGGTGGGCAAGACATCGAACGCGCCGCCATCTGCCGGCTGATCGGCCCGGCGGACAGCGAAACCATGGGCGCGGGCCTGGCGCGCTTCGACGGCGTGTCCATCGAGTGGACGGTGCTCTACGACGAGCTGATCGTGGTGCTGGAAGGCAATTTCCGCCTGCGCCTGGCCGACCAGGTGATCGACGCCAAACCGGGCGACGTGATCTGGGTCCCCGAACGCACGCCGCTGGCCTACGAAGGCGAGAAAGCCTGCGTGTTCTACGCGCTCTATCCGGTTGACTGGCAGGCGCGCAACGCCTGAGCCCGCTCCCCCGCCGCCCGACGCGGCCGGCGTTTCAACGCTGCACCCCAAGCTGCACCACAACAAGAATCCGGAGTTGCCCGATGAGCCAGTTTCCCCACCTGTTCAGCCCGCTGCGCATCCGCGGCAAGGAGCTGAAGAACCGCATCATGTCCACCGGGCACGACACCTCGATGCCCACCGACAACTTGGTCAATGACCAGTTGGTGGCCTACCACACCGCCCGCGCCAAGGGCGGCGTCGGCCTGATCGTGCTGCAGGTCGCCGGCGTGCACGACAGCGCCCGCTACACCTCCCACGTGCTGATGGCCACCGATGACGAGTGCATCCCCGGCTACCGGCGCATCGCCGAGGCCTGCCACGCCGAGGGCACCGTGGTGCTGTCGCAGGTGTTCCACCCTGGCCGCGAGATCATGGAATCCAGCGACGGCCTGCTGGCCGTGGCCTACGCGCCGTCCGCCTCGCCCAACGAACGCTTCCGGGTGATGCCCCGCGAGCTGAGCCAGGCGATGATCGACGAGATCGTCCAGGGCTACGCCGACGCCGCTCGCCGCCTGCATGCCGCCGGCATCGACGGCGTGGAAGTGGTCGCCAGCCACGGCTACCTGCCGGCGCAGTTCCTCAACCCACGGGTGAACCGCCGCACCGACGGCTACAACGGCGACCTCGACGCGCGCCTGCGCTTCACCCGCGAAGTGATCGCCGCCGTGCGCGCCGCCACCGACCCGGAGTTCATCATCGGCCTGCGCATCTCCGCCGACGAGCGCGACCCGGAAGGCCTCACCGAAGACGAATCGCTGCAGGGCGTGAAGGGCCTGCAGGACTCGCTGGACTACGTGCACATAGTCGCTGGCACCTCCGCCTCGCTGGGCGGTGCCATCCATATCGTTCCGCCGATGGCCGTCGAAGCGGCTTACCTGGCGAACGAAGCCGGCACCTTCAAGCGCAACCTGGAGATCCCGCTGTTCGTCACCGGGCGCATCAACCAGCCGCAGGAAGCCGAGCTGATCCTCGCCCGCGGCCAGGCCGACGTCTGCGGCATGACCCGCGCGCTGATCTGCGACCCGCAGATGCCGGGCAAGACCGAAAGCGGCCACGTCGAGGACGTGCGCGCCTGCATCGCCTGCAACCAGGCGTGCATCGGCCACTTCCACCGCGGCTACCCGATCTCCTGCATCCAGCACCCGGAAACCGGCCGCGAGCTGATCTACGCCGAACGCAAGATGGCCGCCCAGCGCAAGCGCGTGCTGGTGGTCGGCGGCGGGCCGGCCGGCATGAAGGCCGCCGCCGTCGCGGCACAGCGCGGCCATCAGGTCACCCTCTGCGAAGCCACCGGCCAGCTCGGCGGGCAGGTCAATCTTGCCCAGTTGCTGCCACGCCGGGCGGAGTTCGGCGGCGCCTCCACCAACTTGCAACGCGAGATGCAGCTGGCCGGCGTCGAAGTGCGCCGCAACACCCGCGTCGACCGTGCATTGGTCGAACAGGAACGCCCCGACGTGGTCATCGTCGCCACCGGCGCCACACCCTATCGCCCGCCCTACGAGGAAGCCGGCGAACTGCAGGTGGTGGACGCCTGGCAGGTACTGCGTGGCGAAGTGAAGCTGGGCCGCTCGGTGCTGGTCACCGACTGGCGCGCCGACTGGATCGCTCCCGGCATCGCCGAGCGCCTGGTGCGCGACGGCCACCAGGTCCACCTGGCGGTGAACGGCACCCACGCCGGCGAAAGCCTGCCGCTCTACGTGCGCGACCACATGGCCGGCGAGCTGCACCGCCTGGGCATCACCATCACCCCTTATGCGCGCCTGTACGGCGTCGACGACAGCACCGTGTACCTGCAACACACCGCCAGCGGCGAGCCGATGCTGGTGGAAAACATCGACACCCTGGTGCTCTGCCAGGGCCACCAGCCGGTGGACGAACTGGCCGACGCAATCGCCGACCTCGCGGAGGTTCGCCGCATCGGCGACTGCCTGGCACCGCGCACGGCGGAGGAAGCGATCTACGAAGGCCTCAAGGCGGGGTGGGCGATTTAACAGCGGCGGCAAGCAGCAGGCTGAAGGCGGCAGGTGAGAGCAAGAGCCGCTTCAGCCTGCCGCCTGAAGCCTGTAGCCTGTAGCCTTTCTTTCCCGGACCCCCTTCGCATGAGCCGCAAAGCCCCGCAGGAAGCCCCCGCCAACGCCGAAGCGCAGTTCCTCGGCACCCGCATCCGCGGCCTGCGCAAGCGGCGCGGCATGACCCTGGCGGAGCTGGCCGAGCAGAGCGGGCTGACCGCCGGCTACATCAGCCAGCTGGAACGCAACCTGGCCTATCCGTCGATCCCGGCGCTGTTCAACATCGCCCGCAGCCTGGGGGTGACCATCCAGTGGTTCTTCGCCAGCGAAGTGCAGGTCGACCCGGCCGACGCCGGCTACGTGGTACGGCGCAACGCCCGCACCAGCGTGCATTACGAAGACGGCATCGTCGACGAACTGCTCAGCCCGCAGCCCAGCCGCCAGCTGGAAATCCTCCACTCGAAGTTTCCGCCCGGCACCTACAGCCAGCAGAGCTACAGCCACGACGGCGAGGAAGCCGGCTACCTGCTCAGCGGCACCTTCGAGCTCTGGGTGGGCGAGCGGCATTTCGTGCTCAACGAAGGCGACAGCTTCAGCTATTCCAGCCAGGAGCCACACCGCTACGGCAACCCCGGCGATGTGGATGCCGTGGTGCTCTGGGTGATTACGCCGCCGACTTTCTGATCAGTCGCCCGAGGCCATCCAGCAACCGCCCCAGCGCCCCCTGGTTGGCCTTCATCACGCCCAATCCCGCTTCGGCCATGCGCTCAGCCGAAGTCGGCTCGTCCCACAGGGCCGCTACGGCGACGGCCAGCGAAGGCGCATCGACCACTTCGCGCAGCGCGCCGACTTCGCGCAGTTGCGCAGCGATTTCCAGGAAGTTGAACAGGTGCGGGCCGGACAGCACCGGCTTGCCCAGCGCCGCCGGCTCCAGCAGGTTATGTCCGCCATTGGGCACCAGGCTGCCGCCGACGAAGGCGACATCGGCCAGCGCATAGAGGAACAGCAGCTCGCCCATGGTGTCGCCCAGCAGCACCTGGGTGTCCGCCGTGACCTGCTCACCGGTGGAGCGGCGCAGGGTGCGCAAGCCTTCGCGGCTGCACAGCTCGAACATCGGGTTGAAGCGTTCCGGGTGACGCGGCACCAGGATCAGCAATGCGTCCGGGTGTTTCTCCAGCAGCTGGCGGTGCGCAGCGAGGATAATTTCGTCTTCCCCGGCATGGGTGCTGGCGGCAATCCAGACCGGCCGCTGCTGCGCCTGCCACTGGCCGCGCAGGTCACTGGCGCGCGCCAGCAGCTCGGGATCGATGGTCAGGTCGAACTTGATCGAACCGGTCACGCTCACGCAGTCCGGGCGCGCACCAAGCTGGCGGAAGCGTTCGGCTTCGGTCTCGGTCTGCACGGCGATCCAGCTCATCTCTTCCAGCATCGGCCGGGTCAGCCCGGCGAAGCGCGCATAACCGCGCGCCGAGCGCTCAGACAGCCGCGCATTGGCCAGAGCCACCGGAATGCCGCGCTTGGCGCACTGGTGGATATGGTTTGGCCACAGCTCGGTTTCCATGATCACGCCCAGCACCGGCTGCGCACGGTCGAGGAAGCGCGCCGCCGCCCAGGGCAAATCGTAGGGCAGGTAGCAGTGCTGCACCTGGTCGCCGAACAGCGCGCGGATGCGCTCGGAGCCGGTGGGCGTCATGCAGGTGACGGTGATCGGCAGGCCGGGGTGGCGCTGCATCAGCGCGCGGATCATCGGCGCGGCAGCGATGCTCTCGCCCACCGACACCGCATGCACCCAGATGCCGCCGGGCTTGAGCGCCGGCAGGCCGAGGGCGAAGCGCTCGCCGACGCGCTGGGCATAGGCCGGCGCCTTGCGCGAGCGCAGGAACAGGCGCAGCGCGACCAGCGGCAGGCCCAGGTGGAACAGCAGGGTATAGAGGGTCCGGTTCATGGCGGCGGAGAGTAGCAAATTCCCCTCATCCCCCGCCGCAGAATCCATCAGAGCCGCGCCAGCGCTATCCGTCGAGCAAGAGCCGGCGGATAACCGGTTCCAGGTTATCCGCCCTACGAAAAGCTCTTCAGACCGGCGAAGCGAGGTGCTCGGCAAAGCACTCGCCCAACCACTGCGCCGCCGGCCCCAGCGGCTCGTCGCGGCGCCAGACCAGCTCAACCACCAGCGGTGGTGGCGTCCAGTCGCTGGCCAGTTCCACCAGCAGCGGCTGGTAAGCCGGGTACTGCGCCACGTGGGTCGGCAGCCAGGCCCAGCCGAGGTCGCGCATCAGCAGTTCGGCCATGGCGTAGAAGCTGTCGGCGCGCCAGACCAGCGGGCTGATCTGCTCGCCGCCGGGGTAGTGGCTGTCCTGCGGGGCCATCAGCAACTGGCGATGCCGCGCCAGCTCACGGCGGTCGGCGTAGTCCAGCCTGGCCAGCTCATGCCCGGCGCCGCACACGGTGACCATTTCGATGGTGCCCAGCCGCTGCCGCTCCAGTTGCTCGGGCATGCCCTCATGATGAAACAGCAGGCCGAGGTCGGCGCGGCGCTCCAGCAGCTTGCGCGCCACGTCGCCCTGGGCGCCGCTGGCCAGCTGCACCTCCAGGGTGGGGAATTCCTGCGCCAGCGCCTGCAGCCCGGAAAGCACCGGCTGGTAGGGCATCGCCTCGTCCTGCGCGAGGCGCAGCAACGGCTCGGTACCGCGCACCAGCGCCAGCGCCCGGCTTTCCAGGCGCTCGCACTGGCGCAGCACCTCACGGGCTTCATCCAGCAGCGCCCTTCCCTCGCCGGTCAGCACCGGCTGGCGGCCGCTGCTGCGTTCGAACAGGGTGACGCCCAGGTCGCTCTCCAGCAGCGCGATGGACGAACTCACCGCCGACTGCACACGCTGCAGCTGCCGCGCCGCCGCCGAGAAGGACGACTGATCGGCGACGCTGACGAAGAGTCGCAACTGGTCCAGGTTCCACTGCATCGCCGCCACCTATCTCCAATCCAGATAGGTAATGACTTTATCCCATCATCCGGGGGACTAGAATGCCCGGCAGATTCGAACGTCAGCTGCGTGTCGCTCATACCGAGCGGCGTGTCGTTCCGGGGAGCACCCACCATGCCCGGCTATCTCTACCTCGCCATTGCCATCGTCGCCGAAGTCATCGCCACCGCTTCGCTGAAATCAGTGAAGGGCTTCTCCACGCCCCTGCCGCTGGTGCTGGTGATCGTCGGCTACGCCATTTCCTTCTGGATGCTCACCTTGGTGGTGCGCAGCATTCCGGTCGGCATCGCCTACGCCATCTGGGCGGGCCTGGGCATCGTGCTGGTCAGCATCGCGGCGCTGGTGCTCTACCAGCAGAAGCTCGATACCGCCGCCCTGCTCGGCATGGGCCTGATCGTCAGCGGCGTGGTGGTGATCCAGCTGTTCTCCGGCAACGCCGGTCACTGATGAGGCCATGGTGCGCGGCCTGTCGCCGCGCGCCATCGGGTTATACTGCGCGCTTCGTTTTTCCCTCGAGGCGCTTTCATGTCCGAATCCCTGAGCACCGACATCCTTATCGTCGGCGGCGGCATCGCCGGTCTCTGGCTCAATGCCCGCCTGCGGCGCGCCGGCTTTTCCAGCGTGCTGGTGGAGAACACTGCGCTGGGCGGCGTGCAGAGCATGCGCTCGCAGGGGATCATCCATGGCGGCACCAAATACGCCCTGCACGGCGCGCTGACTGGCGCCTCCGAAGCCATCGCCGACATGCCGGCACTGTGGCGCGATTGCCTGGCCGGCACCGGCGAGGTAGACCTGCGCGGCGTGCGCCTGCTCTCCGACGCCCATTACCTGTGGTCGCCCGGCGGCCTGGCCGGCAACCTCACCAGCTTCTTCGCCAGCAAGGCGGTGCGCAGCCGCGTAGCCCAGGTGAAGGGCAGCGACCTGCCGCCAGCCCTGCAGGACAAGGCCTTCAAGGGCAAGGCCTACCGCCTCACCGAACTGGTGCTGGACGTACCCAGCCTGGTCGCCCGCCTCGCCGAACTGGCCGGTGACAGCCTGCTGGCCGGCGAACGCATCGAAGCCCTGCGCGACGGCGACAAGCTGGCAGGCCTGCGGGTGGACGGCCGCGAAATCCGCGCCCAGCGCGTCGTGCTCAGCGCCGGCGCCGGCAACGAGGCGCTGCTGCGCGAGCTGGGCCTGGAGCGCCCGGAGATGCAGCGTCGCCCGCTGCACATGGTGCTGGTCACCGCACCCACCCTGAAGCCGCTGTACGCCCACTGCCTCGGCGGCGGGCCAAAACCGCGCGTCACTGTCACCACCCACCCGCTGAGCAATGGCGACTGGGTCTGGTACCTGGGCGGCGACATCGCCGAAGCCGGCGGCGTGGCGCGCAACGAGGCCGAGCAGATCGCCGAGGCGCAGCGCGAGCTGCACAAGCTGGTGCCGTGGATCGACCTCTCCGCCGCTCGCTGGGCGACCCTGCGCGTGGACCGCGCCGAACCCTCGCAGAACAACCTGCTGCGCCCGGACAGCGCCTTCCTCGCCGAGGACGGCGCCCTGCTGGTCGGCTGGCCGACCAAGCTGGCCCTGGCGCCGAACTTCGCCGACCGCGTGCTGGAGTCGCTGGAGAAAAGCGGCATCCGCCCGCAGGCCAACGCCGCCCTGCCGGACCTGCCGCGCCCGGCCATGGCCCGCCCGGTATGGGAGGAACTGCTCGGATGAAGACCCTGCATCACCTGCATCGCCCGCTGGGCAGCACCGGCCTGAACGTCTCGCCACTGGGCCTGGGTACCGTGAAGCTCGGCCGCGACCAGGGCGTGAAGTACCCCGAAGGCTTCCGCATCCCCGATGACCGCGAGGCCGCCGACCTGATCGCACTGGCCCGCGAACTGGGCATCAACCTGATCGACACCGCGCCGGCCTACGGCCGCAGCGAAGAGCGCCTCGGCCCGCTGCTGCGCGGCCAGCGCCACCAGTGGGTGATCGTCAGCAAGACCGGCGAGGAATTCGTCGGCGGCCAGTCGCAGTTCGACTTCAGCGCCGCCCACACGCGCCGCTCGGTGGAACGCAGCCTGCAGCGACTGGAGACCGACTACATCGACCTGGTGCTGGTGCATTCCGACGGCAATGACCTGGACATCCTGCGCGGCACCGAGGTCTACGCGACCCTTGAGCGCCTGAAGGACGAAGGGCTGATCCGCGGCTTCGGCTTCTCCGGCAAGACTGCCGACGGCGGCCTGCTGGCCCTGGAGCGCGGTGACTGCGCGATGGTCACCTACAACCTCAACGAGCAGGCGGAAAAGCCGGTGATCGACCACGCCCAGGCCCATGGCCGCGGCATCCTGATCAAGAAGGCCCTGGCCAGCGGCCACGCCACCCTCACCCCCGGCGTCAACCCGGTGCGCGCCAGCTTCGAACTGGTGCTGGGGCATCCCGGCGTCGCCAGCGCCATCGTCGGCACCATCAATCCACTGCATCTCGCGCACAACGTGGACATTGCCGCCGAGGTCCTCGACCGCTGATCGGCGGTCATGTGGATTACGCATTCCTGTGCCATGCTCCAACTCCCCCGGCGAAAACCGCGGGCACAGAAACTGTCGCCAACCAGCGATTCCCACGCAAAAGCCTCGGAATCGACAAGTCTTTCAGGGAAAAATCCGGAAATCCTTTGGATTTTCGATGACACCAGGAGCGGTGTCAGGCTGTCTAGGTTGTAGCGACCCCGTAATTGAACGATCGGCCGGACCGTCCCCAGCAGACGGTCAGCGTTCGCGTCGGCGTCGCCTGCCAGTTATCACTGGAAGAGGATGCGTCAGCGCAACCCGGCGCCCTGTACGACGCCCTGTACGAGAAGGAAGACCCTATGCCCCGTACGCTCGCCCGCAAGGACCCGACCGCCTTCAAGACCCTGCCGCTGCTGGTGGAAGCCAGCCCGGAAGGTCTCATCTACCAGACCCTCGGCAAGCCCCTGAACTTCGCCCAGGTCCTGGAAAAACGCCGCCCCATCGAGATCAACGAGACCGAGCGCTTCGTCACTGAACTGGCCAACCTCGGCGTTTCGGTGCGCCTGACCCTGAACTACCAGGGACGCGACCACTGGATCCTGGTGCGCCAGCGCCGCCTGGACCGTGGTGACACGGTGCTCAAGCTGATTTCCGGCTACGTGCCGGCCCACGAATTGAACCTGCCGCTGCTCACCGCGATCCAGGAAGTCGCCGAGGAATGCCTGGTGGAAACCGCCGACGGCTGGCTGGGCGGGCGCTTCGGCGACACCTGGCTGCCGACGCCCTACGAGGGCATCCTGCGCTATCGCGAAACCAGCCACTTCTCCCTGACCCCGCTGTCCGGCGCCTCGCGCCCGGTGCAGGCCGGCGCGCTGCGCTTGCTGGAGCGCCCGCAGGCCTATGTGCACCTGCCGACGGCCTCGCTGCAGTTGGTTTATGACCTGCGCATGGAGCTGCCCAAGGATGCCCGCGAGGTGAGCCTGTTCCACGTCGACGAGAAACTCGAAAGCGGCCCGCTGGTGGCGCGGCTGGACCGCCGTCGCCCGGATATCTACCTGCTGCCGCTGGAGCATGGGCAGCCGACCGGCGAGCTGCTTACCCTGAGCAAGGGCGAGCTGTGCAAGGCCAGCACTCGCGGCCTTTGGCTGTCGGAGAGTTTCGCCGAGCAGGATGGCTGGCTGGTGCGCGAGGAACGCATCCGCTTCCGCGAATGGATGGAGCAGTGGCCGCCCGCCGCCGGCAATGCCGGCAGCGGGCGGCGCACAGCCTGATTCCGCCGACATGATCACTCCGGCCTGACGGCCGGTTCGCGGGCATGGCCCGCTCCTACAGGAGAAGTCGCTTTTGTAGGAGCAACTGTCTGATTCAGGAAATAGTGTGCCTGGGTATTCCCTCACCCCAGCCCTCTCCCAGAGGGAGAGGGAGCTGTCCATACCGGCTGACGCCACGGTTTGATCCTGCACCGAACGATCCCCTCTCCCCCTGGGAGAGGGTTAGGGTGAGGGCCGATCCGAGCGCAGAGATATCCAGTAGCAGCGGTCGAAGACCGTTTACTTCAACTGACTGGAACTCTTGCCCAGCAGCCGCCGCGCCACGATCAGCAACTGGATCTGCTGGGTGCCCTCGAAGATGTCGAGGATCTTCGAATCCCGCGCCCACTTCTCCAGCAACTCCTCTTCCCCGTAGCCCAGCGCGCCGGCCAGCTCGACGCATTTCAGCGTCACCTCGTTGGCCACTCGCCCGGCCTTGGCCTTGGCGATGGAAGCCTCCCTGGAGTTGGGCAAGCGGTTGTCAGCCATCCAGGCGGCCTTCAGGGTCAACAGGCGTGCGGCCTCCCATTCTGCTTCCAGGCGATACAACGTGGCCTCGGCATGGCTGGCGCTGAGCAGCGGCTGGCGATAGTCGAAGCGGCAGCCGGCCTTCTTCAGCAGCTCGCGGGTGCGATCCAGCGAGGCCTTGGCCACGCCGACGGCCATGGCAGCCACCAGCGGACGGGTGTTGTCGAAGGTTTCCATCACCCCGGCAAAACCTTTCTGCACGTCGATCTCGGCGTTACCCAGCAGGTTGGCGGCCGGCACCCGGCAGTCGCTGAAGCTGATGGACGCGGTGTCCGATGCCTTGATGCCGAGCTTCTTCTCCAGGCGGGTGACGGTCATGCCCGGCGTGCCCTTCTCCACCACGAAGGACTTGATCGCCGCGCGGCCGAGGCTCTTGTCCAGGGTCGCCCAGACCACCACCGCGTCGGCGCGGGCACCGGAAGTGACGAAGATCTTCTCGCCGTTGAGCAGGTAGTCATCACCATCGCGGGTGGCGGTGGTGCGGATCGCCGCCGAGTCCGAGCCGCAGCCCGGCTCGGTGATGGCCATGGCCGCCCAGGTCCCGGAGAAGCGCTTGAGCTGCTCCTCGTTGGCCACCGCAGCGATGGCGGCGTTGCCCAGCCCCTGGCGCGGCATGGCCAGCAGCAGGCCGGTGTCGCCCCAGCACATCTCCATCACGCCCAGGCAGGCGGACAGGTTGCCGCCGTTCTTCACGCCCTCCTCCGCCCCGGCCTTGCGCTTGCTGGCCGAGGTGGCGCCGACGGCGTCCGGCGAGCCGGCGTTCATGCCGTCCAGCAGCGCGGCCAGCAGGTCCAGCTCCTTGGGGTAGGCGTGCTCGGCCTTGTCATACTTGCGTGAGATCGGTCGCAGGTAGTTCTCTGCCACCTGGCGGGCCTGGTTCTGCAAGGTGCGGAATTTCTTCGGCGTCTCGAGGTACATGCAAAGCTCCTTACAGGTGCAGGCCGCCAGCCATCAGGCTGACGGCGCGCAGGTCGCGGTACCAGCGCTCGGCCGGGTGTTCCTGGGTGAAACCGTGGCCACCGAGCAGTTGCACCGCGTCGGTGCCGATCTTCATCGCCTTCTCGGCGCAGAGCAGCTTCGCCAGGTAAGCCTCGCGGTGGAACGCCTGGCCGCGCTCAGCCAGTGCGCAGGCGCGCCAGACAATCAGGCGCATGGCATCCAGCTCGACAGCGATGTCGGCGACCATGAAGGCCACGCCCTGGCGATGGCTGATCGGCTCACCGAAGGCCTCGCGCTCGTTGCAGTAGGTGATCACGTAGTCCAGCGCCGCCTGCCCGGTGCCCACGGCCAGCGCGCACCAGGCCAGCGCGGTGTGATCGAGGAAAGCCTGGTAGTCGAAGCGCTCCGCCGCCAGCCGCTGCTCGGCCGGGACCTTCACGCCCTTCAAGCGAACTCGAGCGGTGCCGGTGGCCTTCAGGCCCATGGCCGGTTCGGCACGCACTTCGACGCCCTTGGCGCGGGTGTCGATGAGGAACAGCGCCGGGCCGTCGCCGGCATCCGCCGCCACGATCAGCTTCTGCGCATCCACGCCGCGCACGACCAGGCATTTTTCGCCGGTCAGCGTGTAACTCGAACCCCGCTTGCGCGCCTTGGTGGACAAGCGCAGCGGATCGGCCAGCAACTGCGGTTCGTTCACCGCGATGGCGATCAGCGGCGCAGCCTCTTCGCCAACGAACGCCGGCAGCCAGCGCGCCTGTTGTTGCGGCGAAGCCCAGCGGCGAATGCAGTTGGCCGCCGACAGCGGCACCAGCAGCGCGGCAGCCAGGCTCAAGTCGCCACGGGCAAGGGACTCGGCGATCAGCGCGTTGGTCACCACGGTGCGCTCGCCGGCCATGCCGCCGTGCACCTCGCTGACGCCGTAATGGGTCAGGCCCAGTTCCTGCGCCTGGGCAAGCAACTCCAGGCTCAGGCTGGCCTTGGCGTCGGCCTCATGGGCGGCCGGGCGCAGCACTTCGGCGGCGAAGCCTTCGAGCATCTCCACAAGCATCTGCTGCTCGTCGGACAGGGACAGGTCGAACAGCCCGTCCGGGTCGGCCTTGCGTGGGGTCTTGGGCTGTTTGGCGGCACGCTCGCTGGCCAGCCGGAAACCGGTGCGGCTACCGCTGTAGAGGAGTCTTTCGAAGGGCTTGCGCAGCTTCAGTCGGTCCGGCCAGTCGGCCTGGGCGACACGGTTCAGCACGGCCAGGGCGCGGCCCTGCACGTCGGTGGTCATGGCATCTCGCTCCGCGGAGGGTGGATGCCCGATCATGCGCTGCAAAATGCCGCAGGGACCATGACCGCTTTGCCGCCGGTGACTGGCAGAGCGGTCAGTGGGGGCAGCGGGGGCAGCGGGGGCAACCGGAGAGAGTGTGCCTGGGCTTCCCCCTCACCCCAGCCCTCTCCCTCAGGGAGAGGGGGCAGATCGTGCCGGCTGGCGTCATGGTTTCATCCTGCACCGAACGGTGCCCCTCTCCCCCTGGGAGAGGGTTAGGGTGAGGGGAAGCCACGGGAAAGAAGGATCAGCCCTGGTGGCGAATCTTCTCGACGATGGCGGTGGTGGAGCTGTTCTCCACCAGACCCAGCACGCGCACTTCGCCGCCGTAGGCCTTGACGATGTCGGCACCGACCACCTGCTCGACGCCGTAGTCGCCGCCCTTCACCAGTACGTCAGGGCGGACTTCGGTGAGCAGGCGCTCGGGGGTGTCCTCGGCAAAGCTGACAACCCAATCTACGGCGCCGAGGCCCGCAAGCACGGCCATGCGACGGTCGACGCTGTTGATCGGGCGGCCCGGGCCTTTCAGGCGGGTCACCGAGGCGTCGTCGTTGGTGGCGACGATCAGGCGGTCGCCCTGCGCGCGCGCCTGCTCCAGGTAGGTCACGTGGCCGGCATGAAGGATATCGAAGCAGCCGTTGGTGAAGACGATCTTCTCGCCATGGGCGCGGGCGTCCTCGATGGCCAGCAGCAGTTGCTCGAGGCTCAGTACGCCACGCTCGGAGCCCTGCTCGCGCTGCACGGCGCGGCGCAGTTCCGGGGCGCTGATGGCGGCGGTGCCGAGCTTGCCGACGACGATACCGGCCGCGAGGTTGGCCAGGGCCACGGCCTGCGGCAGGTCTTCACCGGCGGCGATGGCGCCGGCCAGCGTGGAAATCACCGTGTCGCCGGCGCCAGTGACGTCGAATACTTCGCGGGCACGGGCCGGCAGGTGCAGGGCGCTGTGGCCCGGGCGCAGCAGGGTCATGCCGTGTTCGCCGCGGGTGACCAGCAGCGCGCCGAGCTCCAGCTCGGTCATCAGTTTCTGACCCTTGGCGACCAGATCGGCCTCATCCGTGCAGCGACCGACGATGGCTTCGAATTCGGAGAGGTTCGGAGTGATCAGGCTGGCGCCACGGTAGATGGCGAAATCCTTGCCCTTGGGATCGGCCAGCACCGGGATGCCGCGCTGGCGGGCAGCCTGGATCAGTTGCTGGTGGTTCTTCAGCGCACCCTTGCCGTAGTCGGAGAGCACCAGCACGCGAACCTGGTCCAGCAGCGCCTCGACGTCGGCGGACAGGGCCACGGCGTCGGTACGGAAGGCTTCCTCGAAGTCCACGCGCAGCAGTTGCTGGTGGCGGCTCATGACCCGCAGCTTGACGATGGTCGGCTGGCCGGCGATGCGCTGGAAGCGGGTGGTCACGCCCACTGCCTGCAGGCTGTCGCTCAGGCTGTCGGCCGCTTCGTCGACGCCGGTGACGCCGACCAGGAAAGCCGGGGCACCGAGGGCGGCAAGGTTCAGCGCGACGTTGGCGGCGCCGCCGGGGCGGTCCTCATGCTGCTCGACCCGCACCACGGGCACCGGCGCCTCGGGCGAGATGCGCGAGGTCGCGCCGTGCCAGTAGCGGTCGAGCATCACGTCGCCTACCACCAGCACGGGGGCCTGATCGAATCGGGGCATGGTCAATTTCATGGGAACTCCGCAGGTCGAAATCGCCGCGGATAATACCATAGCCGCCCAGTGCGACTTGCGCCGAACACCGGGCGGTCACGGCAATGCCTAGGGGACTTTGCGAACCCAGAACAGCTCGTGGCGACGCACCGCCTTGCGGAAGAACTCGTCGTCGCCAGTGGCCGGCCACCGACGGCCGGCGAGCACGCGCTGGATCAGCCGGCGCAGGCGTTTCTTGCCGGTGAGCGGAGTCTGCAGATCGTGCTGCAGGGCCAGGGCCTGGGCCTTGTCGATGCGGGTCTCGGCGTCCAGCACCGGGCTCCACAGCGGGTCGGCCGGCAATGCCTCGATACAAGGCGGCAGGGCAATGCCACCGTCGGCCGGGCCCATGGGCCAGCGGTCGTTGTCGTGCAGGTGGTTGGCGTAGAGCAGCAGCGTCTGCGGTTTCCAGCTGCTGCGCGAAATCGCCTCCAGCGTCGCCTGGGTGGCGTGAACGTGGTCGGCGTGGGGGTCCAGTTCCGGGTGCGCGGTGAGGATCACTTCCGGGCGGATGTGCTCGATCAGCGCGGTGAGGTCGGCCACCAGGTTGAGCCAGGTCGGTGCGCCGTCGCTGTCACCCGGCAGCGCGAAGGGGTTGAAGCCGCGCACGCTGCGGATGTCGATCTCGCCGGACTCCCGCGAGCCGAACGCCTGGCTCGGCTCGGCGGCCATGGCCGGCAATTGCAGGCAGTAGTAGCCCAGTTGCACGCAGCGCTCGGCCGGCACGCCACCCCAGAGCGGTGCGGCAATGCTGTCCCAGGTGCGCAGGCGGCCCTTGAGCCGCGCAGCCTCGGCCTTGCCCAGCCCGAGACGCTGGTAGTGTTCGGCCTCGATCTCGCCTTGCGTCAGGGTGGCGATCCAGGCTTCCGGGCAACGGCTGTACTGGCCGAAGGCGGCCAGTTCGGCATCGTCCGCGTGGGGCGCGATGATCAGCAGGCGCTGTCGGGCGTAGTCCGGATTGTCGAAGGCGTGCAGCACGCCCTGTTGCGCCAGTCGGCAATGGCGGCTGCGGATGCGCAGATGCCCGGAACGCAGTGCTTCGCCCTGGCCGGAGAGGTTGATGTAGCGCTTGCCGCTGACGCCACGCTCGAAGTCCTGGCGATCGGGCTCGACGCCTTCGATCAGCACCTGCGGGTCGAGCCAGCGGCCGAGCAGCGAGGCTTTGACCTCGATCTCCAGCACCAGCGTCTCCTCGCCCGCCGGCAGCGCACCGGTGGCGACGTGCAGGCCGTGCGGGCCGAGGGATACCGGCAGGGCGATGGAGCCCTCGGGGAAGTCGTAGCGGTAGTCGTCGCGCGGCGAATAGAACAGGTGATCGGCGAACCACGCTTCATGGGCGACCCAGCCGAGCAACACGGCCAGCGGCACGCTCCACCAAGGCGCGAAGATGCCCAGCAGGATCAGCGCCAGCAGGGCGACGAGCAGGACCGCGCGCTTCTTGCGGCGGTGCTGTTTGAGCAGGTGCTGCTTGCGGGCGCTCATGGCGACTCTCCATCAAGCCCGCTGTCGCGGGCGGGGCGTCAGACCTGGAACACCGGCACGCGGTGGCACCAGCGGTCCTTGTACTCGCGGTCGGCGCGGCCGAAGGAATAGCGCAGCGGCTTGCCCAGCGCCTCGGCCTCGGCCCAGGCCTCTTGCGTATTGACGAAGCTGAGCACGCTACCGGGGCTGAACTCGCGGTTCTCCGGAGCGACGCCGCCGTTGATGTACTCGACGCTGACCCATTTGGGCGCTTCGACCCGGTAGAGAATCTGGATCGCCACCGGCTCGCCGTCCAGGCGCACCAGCGAACCCCGCATGAAGTCGCGCATCAGGCCGAAGACTTCGGCCAGCCGTGCCTTGCCCGGCACTTCGAACTCCCAGCGACGCTGGAACAGGTCGGCATAGATGCTCGCCTGCTCCTCGGAGCTCAGCTCGCTCATCGGCTGCAGCACGCCGCCCGCCTCTTCCAGCAGGCGCTGTTCGCGGCGCTGGTTGTAGCGGAATTTCTTCGAGAAGTCGGCCGGCGCGCGGTTCATCGCCAGTTGCTCGGGCTGCTCGCGGGCGTCGCTGACCTGCTCGCGGTTGAGCTCGGAGAGATAGCGCACCTGATGGCGCAGCTCGATGCGCGCACCTTCGGCGATGGGCAGGATGATCTCGGCGTTGCCCAGGTCGAACAGCGCCTTCTTGCCCTCGCGCTTGAGCACATCCTTGGACAACGCCAGGTTGCGCCCCCAGGTCGGCACGGCGGCGCGCAGTTCATCGCCCTCGAACCAGCCCAGGTAACGCACCGGAATGCCGGCCAGATGGGCGAGACGCTCAACCACATCCGGATGGGTGGCGACGCTGCCGCCGAAGCGCTGCCAGGCGGCGGCATAGTCGGCCGCCGCGATGGGCGTCCAGCCGCGTTCGCGGAAGACTCGCAGACGGTTCAGCATGCCAGGGGATTCCGCACCTGCATCATACCGGCTGCTCGACGGGCGCTTCTTCGCTGCCACCGACCGGGTCGTCGGCGAACTGGCGGGCGTGCAGGCGGGCGTAGTAGCCGTTCTGGGTGATCAGCTGGTCGTGGGTGCCACGCTCGACGATGTGGCCCTGGTCCATCACCAGGATCAGGTCCGCTGCCTCGATGGTGCTCAGGCGGTGGGCGATGACCAGGGTGGTGCGGCCTTCCATGACCTTCTCCAGGGCGGCCTGGATGTGCCGCTCGGACTCGGTGTCCAGCGCCGAGGTAGCCTCGTCGAGGATCAGCACCGGAGCGTCCTTGAGCAGCGCGCGGGCAATCGCCAGGCGCTGGCGCTGGCCACCGGAAAGCATCACGCCGTTCTCGCCGACCTCGGTCTCGAAACCTTCGGGCAGGCGGTCGATGAACTCGCGGGCGAAGGCGTCGTCGGCAGCCTTCTCAACGGCCTCGCGCGGTTTGCTGGCGAGGTCGCCGTAGGCGATGTTGTTGAGCACGCTGTCGTTGAACAGGTTGACCTGCTGGGTCACCAGCGCGATGTGCCGGCGCAGGTTGCTCAGTTTGTAGTCTTCGACATCGGTACCGTCGAGCAGGATCTGCCCGTCGCTGTGGTCGTAGAAGCGCGGGATCAGGTTGGCCAGGGTCGACTTGCCGCTGCCGGAGCGGCCGACCAGCGCCACCATCTGGCCTGGCTCGACGCTGAAGTTCAGATCGTTGAGGACCGTCTTCTGGGTGCCAGGGTAGGTGAAGCTGAGGTTCTTCACTTCGAGGCGGCCCTGTACGCGTTCACGCTCGACTGTGCCGTTGTCCACCTCGGGCTGCTCGTCGAGCTGCTCGAAGATGCTTTCCGCGCCGGCCACGCCCTTCTGGATGGTCGAGCTGACTTCGGACAGCTGGCGGATCGGCTTGGGCAGCAGGCCGGCCATGGAGATGTAGGCCACCAGGTCGCCTACGGTGGCATCGCCACGCAGCAGCAGCACGAGGTACAGCAGCACCGCCATGGCGCTGTAGATCACCAGCTGCAGCATCGGCGTGTAGATCGCCGAGGTCTTGTTCATGCGCAGGTTCTTGCTGGTGTTCTCGTTGGTCACGTGGCGGAAGCGTGCGCGCTCATAGGGCTCGCCGCCGAAGCTGCGAACCACGCGATAGCCCTGGATGGTCTCGGACGACACATGGGTCACATCGCCCATGGCGACCTGGATCTTCTTGCTCTGCTTGCGGAACTTGCGGCTGGCGGTCGTCACCATCACCGCGATGATCGGCAGGATCGCCAGCATCACCAGGGTCAGTTTCCAGTTCATCCACAGCAGCGAGAGGAACAGGAAAACCACGGTCATGCCTTCGCGGATCACCACCTTGATGGCGTCGGTGGCGGCGCCAGTGACCATGGTCACGTTGAAGGTGATGCGCGAGATCAGGTGGCCGGAGTTGTTGCTGTCGAAATAGCGGTTGGGCAGGGTCAGCAGGTTGTTGAACAGCGCGATACGCAGGTCCTGCACCAACCCCAGGGAAACCTTGGCGATGAAGTAGTTGCCAAGGAAGGAGCCGACGCCTTGCCAGACGGCGATCAGCACCACCAGCAGCGGCACTGCGTAGAGCAGCGACAGGTCACGGAGCCAGGCCACGGAGGAGTTGGGGAACAGCTTGGCATCCGGATGGGCCAGGCCATCGACGAAATACTTGAGGATGCCCGCCAGCATCGGCTGGGTCGCGGCGAAGATCAGGAAGCCGATGATGCTGAGCAGGAACATCCCGATGTACGGACGCACATAGGACAGCAGTCGGAAGTAGATCTTCAGGCTCGAAGGAGCCTGGGGTTCTTTACCGGACATGTAGGAATCGCACGCTTAAAAGGTCGGCGATTATAACACAGCGCTCTCGTTTGCCCGGCGGCTGGGCTACTATAGCCGGCTATCGATTCAGGGACCCGTTATGCAAGACCTCGCTCTCTCCGCCTACGAAGCGCTGCGCACCGGCGCCCAGGTGCTGGAAGCCGACAAGCATGGCGACAAGGTCCTGCGCCTGGCCGATGGCAACTTCCTGAAACTGTTCCGACGCAAGCGGCTGATTTCCTCGGCGGCGCTCTATCCCTATGCGCAGCGTTTCGCCGACAACACCCAGACGCTGCAGCGCCTGGCGGTGCCCTGCCCGCAGATCATCGCGGTGTACCGCATTGCCGATATCGCCCGCGACGCGGTGCACTACCGCCCCCTGCCGGGCGACACGCTGCGCCAGGTGATCGAAGCCGGCGAGGCGGACACGCAACTGGCGGCGCAACTGGGCGAACTGATCGCCGGGCTGCATGACCAGGGCGTGTACTTCCGCTCGCTGCACCTGGGCAACGTGGTGAAGACCCCCGAAGGCACCCTGGGCCTGATCGACCTCGCGGACATGAAGAAGCAGCGCCGGGCACTGTCGCGCCAGCAGCGCAAACGCAACTTCGCCCACATGCTGCGCTATACCCAGGATCGCCAGTGGCTGCTGGCCGGCAATACCGACAGCCTTTCACAAGCCTACCTTTCCCACAGCCCGGTACGCTGGCCGCTGGCCGAGCTGAGACAGTTCCTCAGTTCGGCTCCATGACCGCCGGCCGCACCTGAGGCCAGCGCTCCAGGCTGAGCCCCAGCAGGATCACCACCCAGGGCATCAGCCACATTGCGCGCGTGCGCTCCCACAGGCTGAACACATCGAACTGCATGGCGACGCTGGAGAACACCCACAGCAGCATCACCGACAGGCCCAGCGCCCGCGAGCGGCTTCGCCAGGCGTTGTAGCCAATCGAGCCCCACAGCACCAGGAACGCCAGCAAGGCTGGCACGCCGTACTGGATCGCCGTGTGCACAGGGAAGTTGTGCGCCCCGTTCTCGTATACGGAACGCCCGCTGGTCACCGAATAATCGCCCCCCAGCCCAACGCCGAACCAGAAATGCTGCTGAATCTGCGGCCAGGCATTGCGCAGCAGCTCGAAACGCTCGGCGTCGCCGCGTTCCATAAGCCCCGGCTCGACGACAACCAGCGTTGCGCCACCGACCAGAAGCAACAGAGGCAGCAGCTTGGCGATCCGGCCCGGCACCAGACTCAAGCTGAAGATGGCGGTAACCATCAGCGCCAGCAATGCCCCCCGGCTTCCGCAAAGCACCACGTAGATCAGCGATGCGGCCAGCAGGAGCACCCAGGGCAGTTGCGACCAGCCGCGGCGCGGCAGCAACGGCACGCACAACACCGTGACGAAGGCGATCGAGTAAGCCGCCGCGTTGGGGTTATCCAGGAAGCCGCCAAACCCGTTCAGGCGCCCCATCCCATAAGCAGGGGCAAACAGGAGTGCCGCCACGCTGTAGAGGCCGACCACCAGAGCCAGCGACAGCATCGTCAGGCGCAGCCGACGCTCATCCGCGCGGGCCCAGAGCACCCAGCCGAAGATGAACAGCATGAACAACGAAACACTCTTGAGGTTGCCCGCCGGCTTGCCCGTCTTGGACCACAGCAGAGAAAGCACCGCCCAGCCAAACAGCGCCAGCAGAAGCCACAACTCCCGGTGAGCCCGAAGCAGGTGGCCGAGCTCCTGCCGGCGGGTGATGCACAACCACAACGATGGCAGGTAGACAAACAGCGCGACCATCTGGAAATAGAACTTCATGCTGGGTGTCAGCATCACCCCGGCGATGCTCCACAGCACGCCAATGCCCAGCATCGCCTCGGCTATCCGGCTTCCCCGGCGCTGCGACACGCCAGTGGGGGTCACAGTGGGGCACCAGGACTTCCAGGCGGAAGCAATTACATCTTTCATCGGCAAACGTCTTATTCCCGCCCGAACTTGAACAGCAGATGGCGAATCCGCCGCAGGGTGATGCGATTCCACCGCCATGGCGGAAGCTGCAAGAGCAGCGACCAGGCGTAGCCCTTGTCACCGACCACGGATTGCTTGAGCGCCTTGTTGAGGATACAGGTCATGCCAGCGCCGTACGCCGGGTGGTCACGGTAAGGAGCGACCGCCATCCGATCATAATTCAGCTGGTTCTTGTAGGCCGTCCGCGACAGGTTGCCTTCGTGGCGGCGGTAGCCGCTGACTACTTCCGGCAGGACTTCGACCCGGTAGCCCAGGTGGGCGATCTTCAGGGTCATCTGGAAGTCCTGGATACGGATCTGCGGATCGTAGCCGCCAACCCGGTCCATGGCCTCGCGCCGGTACATCGCGACGGTCGCGCCGACGGCGATGGCCTGCCCCAGCAACTCGTCGAAGCTGTACTGGCGCACGGCATTGCCCGGCCCGCCCTTCAGGTGTTTGCCGTCGGCGTCGATATAGACGGCGCGCCCGCCGAGGCAACCGACCTCCGGGTGCTCGCGCAGGTAGTTCGCCTGCAGGCGCAGACGCCCCGGCATCATGATGTCGTCGGAGTCCGGCGTGGCCACCAGTTCGCCCCGCGCATGGCTCAACGCCGTGTTGAGCGCGGCACTGACGCCCTGGTTGGCCTGGCGGTAGAACTGGAAGCCATGCTCCTGCTGGAGCACCTGGATCTTCTCCGCACTGCGATCCTGGGACCCGTCATCCACCACGATCAACTCGAAGTTGGGATAGTCCTGCCCAAGAATGCTCAGCAGTGTCTCTTCGATATAACGCTCGCGGTTATAGCAAGGCACCAGCACGGAAATCAGCGGGTTTTCCACAGACACCTCAATAACCGGCAGATAGTGGCCACAGGTCAGAACCCCAAAGCCAGTCGCCAGCGCTCCAGCATACCGGGCTGCGGCCTCTCACGCAGCGGGGCCGCCATGGCCTGGACAATCCTTGCCCCGATCTGGCTGAACCCGAAACCTTCCACGGCCAGCATCCGGCCGGCCTCGGCAATGCGCGACGCGCGCTGCGGGTCATCCCGCAACTGCTGCAGTTTGCTGCGCAGTTGGGTGACATCGCGGTAAAGCACCACGTTGTGCATGTCCTGCAACCCCAGCGCGCGATTCTCCGCCTCACCCTGGTCATAGGCCAGCAGCACGCAGCCGCAGGCCATGGCCTCGAAATTCTTGATCATGTACTCGCCCATGCCGACATCGGCACTGACGAAGAAGCGGATACGGTTGAGCGTATTCAGGTAGTCCTCGCCGGAGTTGGTCTTGGTCACCAGCAGGTTTTCCACCTGTCCCAGTTCATCCAGCAGTGCCTTGCGGCCGCTGTAGGCCACGCTACCGGTGCTGCCGACGAAGGCCAGTTCGATATCCCGCCCCCGCCCCAGGTCATGCAGCAGGTTCTGGTCATAGCCCTTGGGCACGAAGACCGCATCGAAGCCTTCCTGGCGCAGGCGCTCGCTGACCATGTAGCCCGAGCTGATCACCCGCGCCCAGGGCAGGCGACGATAATGCGCGCTGAACTTCCCGGTGTACTTGCAGGAAATATAGTTCTGGTAGGCGTCGTGCTCGAGAATGACCAGGTTGGGCACGCTGCGGATGAAGGCTGCCTGGCGCATTTCCTTCTTGAAGCGCAGGAAGAACAGGATGCGATCGTACTTCGACACATCCACGTGCTCACGGAAGTAACGGCGCAGGTTGGCCTGCTCGTCACTGGACAGCCAGCGCAGGTCACACTCGCAATGCTCGGCGATTCCGTCGTACAGGCGATCGAGGATGGCGCGTTGTTCTTTCTGGACCAGGAACAGAACTTTCAAGACTCACCTTTTGCATCGCAGAGTGCGGGCAATCGAATTAACGTGCATCCTGGGCCGGATACGGCAATCGCCCAGCTTCCATGCGCCCCGCCCCGTCACCCTCCACAAGGAAAGCGGCGACAAGGACAATGCGCCGCGAAGATTAGGGGACGCTGAACAACCCGGTCAAGACGATGGCCGTCTCAGGATGCAGAAGCAGGAGTTGGCTCTGACGGACGTTGTAATAGGTGCAACCCGCGGGGAGGTCCTTGATGACCAACGGCATCGCCCCAATGGTGACACCACTGCCAATCTCGAGTTCATCGGCGATGTTGCAGCTGTGCGCACCAAGGCTCAAATCGTCACCGATCACCAGCGAATAACGCGACAGCCCCAATGTCTTGATACCCACCGTGGAGCTCTGCCGGATGTTGCGGCAGAGCCATCACGAGCTCACTCGCAGGTGTTTCCCACCCGTCGCTGCCATTTCTGCTTCGAGCAATGCATCGAGTTGGGTAGGTTCGACTTTTGGCACCACACTGGCCGGCAACCGACTGTCTGGCGACAGATTGAACAGCCTCAGCGGGAAACGCGGCGAAACCTTCTCGGCGACGATCCGGAAGCTGGGCAGGATGTAATCCTCGAAATCTTCGTCGAGGCTGCTGGGCAGAGCAGCCGTCCCTGTTTCGTAGAAGCGCCCGATACTCTTGTTCAGGTCCATCCCGATGATGAACACCTGGCTGAAGCCCAGGTGACAGGCCAGTTGCGTCGCGGCGTAGGGGATGGTGCGCCCACCGAAATAGCCCTTGCTCATGTTGCGACTGAAGCCGATCCGATTGGTCTTCCTGCGCAACAGCGAGAACCCGCAGATCAGGTCGGGATCACGGCGGACGGACCAGGCATAGGAACGATCCGACAGCACCGCCATGCCATGCCGGCGGTTGACCCTCTCCAGCAAAAAGACATTCGCCCTGCCCGGCAGCAAGGTCGGGTCATGACGATGCAGCGCCTGGAAGCAGTTCAGGCTCATTGCCAGGTGCGTAGCGCTGCGCGCGCCGAGACAGGCGAGGTCAGGGCGATCACGCACGAACCCGGGGTCATCGCAGATATAGAAGAACGGCGTGATCTTCTGGTCGACGCAGCGAACGATGGAGCCGTTCATCGCGATGAACGGCCAGTCCGCATAGCGCGCCAGCGGGAACTCCCCGGCGGAAGGTCCGGAAGCGAGCAGGAACACACTCCCCTGGTATCGCCCACGGCACTCCCCAAACTCGGCTAGGGGAACCTGCATGCTCCCATCGCCCAGCCAGCGTCGACCACCTTCCTGTTTGAGTTCCAGCATTTGCAATCGCGCGCTCGTCAATGAATCGCCCAAGGGCGCATCCAGCGTCCAGGCCAGTAAAAATGAAGGGAGAAACGCAGGGCCGTCAGCGGGATGGGGCGAGTAACGCCTTCACCAGCGGCAGACTCCAGAACTCCCGGCGCACCGCCTCATCGCAGAAGCGCGTCTGCAGACGCTGCTCCATCTGCTGCGCGCACATCACCCGCTGCTCGCGGTCCAGCACCGACAGATGGCGCAGCCCTTCGGCCAGCGCGGCATCGTCGCCCAGCGGGAAGAGAATGCCCAACCCCTCGACGATTTCCCCGGCACCACCGCCAGAAGTCGAGATCAGCGGCACACCCGCCACCATCGCTTCCAGCAGGACCATGCCGAATGGCTCGTGGTCGGAAGTCAGGGCGAATACGTCGAAGGCCTTGAAGTAGCGCCTGGCATCCGGGACCTGGCCGAGGAACAGCACGCGGTCGGCGATGCCCAGTTCGCGCGCGAGGTCCTTGAGGTCCTCCTCCAGCCGCCCCTTGCCGAGGATCGCCAGCAGGCTGTTGTGCGGCAGACGCGGCAGAGCGCGGGCGAAGCCGCGCAGCAGGGTGGCCTGGTCCTTGTCCGGATGCAGGCGACCGACGTTGCCGACCACCCAGGCGTTGTCCGCCAGCCCCAGGTGCTGGCGGGCCGGATAGCGCTCGACCTGCTGGTCCATGAGGGCGTCGACGTCGACCCGGTTGTACAGCGTCTCGATGCGATCCTGCGGCCAGGCCGGCAGGCAGGCACGGATTTCGTCGCGCACCGCGTTGGAAACGCCCAGCAGGCTCAGGCGTTCGGCGAAGAGGCGCGCGAACAGCTTGCGCCCCAGGCGCTGGAAGTCACCGAAGCCATGGTGCACACCGATGATCGGCAGCCTGGTGCCGAGCATGGCGATCCAGGTCGGCTTGAAACGGTGCGCGATGCAGAAGCGGAAATCGCGGGAACGGGCGATCTCGCGCAGGTCGCGGATTGCCTTGAGCTTCAGCCCGCGGATGTCCCGCGAGCTGTAGTCGAGGAAAAGCACCTCGTCGCTGGCGCAACCGGCCACGACTTCCGGATCGGGCGCACCGGTGAGGAACACCGTGGTAACCCGGTAACCGGTGCCGGCGAACAGGCTGGCGTACTGACGGGCACAGTCGAGGAACGGCCCGTCATAGCCGTGGCAGAACTGCAGGACGCGCGGTTCAGCCGAGCGAGTCATAGGGCTCCGCGCCATCCTTGACCACCAGGATGTCCTGCATGATCAGGTACTGCAGGTCCGAGCCGTAGAACATGTTCAGGGCATCAGTCGGCGAGCAGACCATCGGCTCACCACGGCGGTTCAGCGAGGTGTTGAGCGCCACGCCGTTGCCGGTGAGCCGCTCCAGCTCCTTCATCATGTCGTAGTAGCGCGGGTTGAATTCGCGCTTGAGCACCTGGGCGCGGGAGGTACCGTCTTCATGGACGACTTCCGGCACGCGGGTCTTCCACTCTTCGTTGACCTCGAAGGTGAAGGTCATGAAAGGCGCCGGATGGTCGATCTTGAACATCTGCGGGCCGACGGTATCGAGCATCGACGGGCAGAAGGGCCTCCAGCGCTCGCGGAACTTGATCTGCGCGTTGATGCGGTCAGCCACGCCGGGAACGCTCGGGCAGCCGATGATCGAACGGCCACCGAGTGCGCGCGGGCCGAACTCCAGGCGCCCCTGGAACCAGGCCACCGGGTTGCCGTCCACCAGCACCTTGGCGATCAGCTCGGACAGGTTGTCGATCTTGCGCCAGGTCGGCTTGGCCTCGTGGCGGGCGCAGGCGGCGATGACGTCTTCGTTGCTGTATTCCGGGCCGAGGTAGACGTGTTCCATCTTCTCGACCGGCACACCACGCTCCCAGGACACGTACGCGGCGGCGCCAACAGCGGTGCCGGCGTCGCTGGCCGCGGGCTGCACATACAGTTCCTTGACCTCGGGGCGAGCGATGATCTTCTGGTTGAGCTTGACGTTCAGCGCGCAGCCGCCGGCGAAGGCGATCTTGCCGGTCTCGCGGATGATGTCGCCCAGGTAGTAATCCATCATCTCCAGCGACAGCTTCTCGAACAGGGCCTGGATGCTGGCGGCGTAATGGATATACGGATCGTCGGCGATGTCGCCTTCACGCTTCGGACCGAGCCACTCGATCAGCTTGGGCGAGAAGTAGTAGCCCTTGCCCTTTTCCTTGTAGCGACGGAAGCCGATGACGTTGGCGTACTCGGTGTTGATGATCAGCTCGCCGTTCTCGAACTTGGCCAGACGGGAGAAATCGTACTTGCTGGCATCGCCGTAAGGCGCCATGCCCATGACCTTGAACTCGCCGTCGAGCATGTCGAAGCCGAGGTACTCGGTCAGCGCCCCGTACAGGCCGCCCAGGGAGTCCGGATCGTAGAACTCCTTGATCTTGTGGATCTTGCCGTTCTCGCCGTAGCCGAAGAAGGTGGTGGCGTACTCGCCCTTGCCGTCGATCCCGAGGATCGCCGTCTTCTCCTTGAAGCCCGAGCAGTGGTAGGCGCTGGAGGCGTGGGCCAGGTGGTGCTCGACCGGCTGGATCTTGGTCTTCTTCAGGTCGAAGCCCAACTGCTGCAGGCACCACTCGATGCGCTTGTAGTAGCGCTTGTAGCGGCGGTTGCCGAGCAGGATGGCGTCCAGCGCGCGGTCCGGTGCGTAGGCGTAGCGCTTGGCGTAGTGCCAGCGGGCCTTGTCGAAGATGCTGATGGGGGCAAAGGGAATGGCCACCACGTCAACGTCCGACGGCTTGATCCCGGCCTGCTCCAGGCAGAACTTGGCCGACTCGTAGGGCATGCGGTTCTTCGCGTGCTTGTCGCGGACGAAGCGCTCTTCTTCGACGGCCGCGACCAGCTTGCCGTCGATGTACAGGGCGGCGGAAGGGTCATGGCTTACGGCGCCGGACAGGCCGAGGATGGTCAATGCCACAGGGTCTAGCCTCTTTCATCTGGGCGGGTGCCAGGCACCCGCGGTAAACGTTCGTCGAGCAGCCGATGCAGTGCGCTGCCCTCTGGCCAGTTGCGCAGGAAGCGCGCACGGTCGCGGGCATAGGCGCGGGCGAAGCTCGCTTCTCGCGAGTGGCGCTGCATGGCATCGAGGTCGATCAACGACCACTGCCCGCCTTCGCCCTGCTCCTGCCAGAACAGGTTGTGCCCTTTCAGGTCGCCGTGGCTGATGCGCTCGCGCACCAGCGCCGCGAACAGTCTGTCCAGGGCCACAAGATCCGATTCCGGCGGCAGGCCGCCCCCCTCCGGATGGTCCAGGTAGGGTTTGAAACGGGCGATTATATCCTGACCCGCCAGGTAATCGGTAATCAGGAAGGCCGGGCCGCGCAGCCACAGCCAGCGCCGCTCGATCACCGCCAGCGGCTTGGGCGTGGCGATGCCGAGGAAGTCCAGGCGGTTGCCTTCGCGCCAGGAAGCCCAGGCGCGACTGGGGCGCCAGAAGCGCTTGAACCAGTGCAGCAGGTTCTTGATGTTGTAGCGCTTGACCACCAGAGGCCGGCCATTCAGCTCTACGCGGGCAACAGTCGCGGCGCCGCCGGTCTTGTAGAGGTGTCCGCGATTTATGTAGGAATCCGGATCGGCCAGCAGGGGCTGCAGGCCCTCCTCTTCCTCGCGGCGCACCGCGCGCAGGCCGAACGGCCCCTTGAACACGCTGAACAGGCTGCAGTCGCGAGCGATCTTCTTCATCAGGTCGCCGACCCGCCAGCGTCGAACCCTGGCGATTTCCTTCTGCAAGGCCTCCAGCGGCAGTGCGTGCTCGCCGTTGGCCAGCAGGTAGTGAATCAGCAGTTCTTCCAGATACGGATCGAGGCTCGCTGGCAACTGAGCGAAGAACACCCCGAGGTTTTCCAGCACGTGCTTGCGCGACAGCGGCTGACCGGCGGTTTCCGCACGGATGCCGGCGCCGTCGATCAGGTACAGCTGGCCGGCGTGGCGCAGCAGGTTGTCCAGGTGCAGGTCTTCCTGCCACAGGCCCTTGGCGTGCATCCGGGCGATGGCCGTCAGCGCCTCGGCGATGACAGCGGTCTGGCCGTCGGAGAGCAGCGGCTCGCCCTCCACGGCGCGCCAGGCATCCCAGAGGCTCTCGGCGTTGTCGAGGAACTCGAAGAGCAGCCAGCCACCCTCGCCGTCCTTCAGGCCGTCGGCCAGCAACTGCGGCGTGGTCAGGCCCTGTTCGGCGAGCAGTCGCACACCGTCGCGTTCGCGCTGGAACTGCTTTGCCGCACGACCGCCCACCAGCAGCTTGGCCAGCACCGGGCGGCCGCGCCAATTGGCCGCACCGACGTAGCGTTGGCCGGGCAGGACGCGCAGCAGGCTGTCCAGGCGCAGCTCGGCCGGGCCGGCGCCGTCTTCCAGCTCGATGCGCAGGGGCAGCGCCGGAGCGCGGCCGGCATCGCGCAGGGCAGACAGCCTCATGCGCGGTTTTCCTTCTTCTTGCGGCGCGCACCCAGGCGGCGATACCAGTCGTCGACCTCCGGGCCGCCGGAAGCGGTGCCCAGGTAGGCCGCCAGCAGGTTGCGCACGTCGGTTTCGTTCCAGTCCGGCGCGCGGCGCAGCAGCGGCTCCAGGTCGCGCACGCGGTCGCGCTGGCCGAACCACAGCGGGCGGGTCTTCTCCAGGTCGATCAGGGTCGCCTCGAAGGCGTCGTCGGTTTCGCGCAGGAAGATGTGCTTGGGATAGAAGCAGCCATGCATCTGCCCGGCCTCGTGCAGGCGGCGGGCGAGCATGCCGCAGGCGCGCAGGATGGCCTGGCGGCGCTCGGCGGGCAGGTTCGACCAGCCCTGCAGCAGGCTGTCGAGGTCACGCCAGCCGTCCAGGGCGCGGGTCATCAGGATCGCCCGGCGCTCGCCGCCGACCTGCCGCGCGCCGAAGAAGGCCGCCTGCATCGACGGAATGCCGAGCTGGTGGTAGCGCTGGATGTTGCGGAACTCGCGACTGAAGGTCGGCTCGCCGAGTGGACGCTTCAGGCTGCGGGTCAGGTGGTTGCTCTGGCGCTTGAGGTAGTAGGCGGTGCCGTCCAGCTCCAGGCGGTACACGCTGCTCCAGCCGCCACGCTCGGTGTTGGGCTCGTCCACGGCTTCCAGCTGCAGGGCCCAGAGGGCGTCGAAATCGGCCAGGGCGTTGTTTTCCAGCAGGGCCTGGTCGCCCTCGGCAATGAAATCCTTCACTCGCGTCCCTCGAAGAAATGGACGATCTGCCGGACACGCTTCTTGTCCGACGCGTTCAGTCGCTCGCGGCGACGGTACAGCAGGTAGAACTGCAGGCGCTGCGTGTAGGAGAGGTGGTACTTGGCGACCTTGTCGAGGGTGGCCAGGTCCTTGGTGATGCGGTAGCGCAGCATGAAGCTGACCCAGAAATCACCGATCGGGCAGTCGATGAAGTACACCGTACCCTCGCCGTCCACCAGGATGTTGCGCCACTTCAGGTCGTTGTGGGTGAAGTGGTGGTCGTGCATGGTCCGCGTGTAGCCGGCCAACTGGCGCATGACGTGCTCGACCCAGGCGCGATCCTTCAGACGCGGATCGTCCTGCTTGGCCAGGGCGTGCAGGTCTTCGGTGCCGACCAGCTCGCGGGTGATGATCGCGCCACGGGCGAAGGCGCCGTTGACGCGCTCCAGGCCGTAGGCCACCACCTTCGCGGTCGGTATGCCCCACTTGGCGAACTGCTTGAGGTTCTGCCACTCGGCCTTCACCCGCGGGCGCGGCAGGTAGCGGCGAAAGCCCTTGCCCGGCTTGCGGTAGCGCTTGACGTAGTAGCGCACGCCGTCGCGCTCGATGCGCACGACGTCGGACATCGCATCCTTGGTGATGCGCTCGCCTTCGAGGGCGAACACGGCATCCAGGCTGCCGAAATCGGCGGCGAGATGCTGGTAGTCGGCTTCGAGTACCCAGCCGGCCATCAGAGCAGGTCTCCGTATCGTTGTTTGCGGTCGTAGAGCTTGGCCGCCTTGCGCTCCATCCACGCCAGCAGCGCGGCTTCCTCGCGGAGGATGTCACGCAGCGGGCGCAGGAAGTAACCGCGCAGGAAGCGCAATTTGTCACGGCGCGTAAGGCCGATGTCCAGCGCGGAGAAGTACAGCGCCGCCAGGTCCTTGTCGCGCCAGCGGCGCGGGGTGGCGGCCCGGGTCTGGGCGCGGTGCAGGTCGATCACCGACAGGCGCAGGTCATCGGCGCTGATCGGGCGGTCGGTATGCAGCAGGAAATGGCAGATGTAGCAGTCGCGATGATTTACCCCGGCGCGGTGCATGGTGCCGACCATCTTCGCCACTTCGGCGATCAGCGCGCGCTTCAGGCGCGGCTCGGGCGGTGTCTGCAGCCAGTCCAGCGAGAGCACTTCCAGGTCGGTGGTCGGCGCCAGTTCCTCGGTGATGATGAAGGAATGCTGCGCGGCCGGATTACCGCCGCGCTCGCCATAGGCCACCGAGGTCATGGTCGCCACGCCGGCCTGGTGCAGGCGCTCCAGCGCGCACTGCTCCTGGCCCGCACCGAGCACGGGAAGTTTGGCGCTGAACAGGTTCTTGACGATCTCGCCCCAGCCGATGCCGCGGTGGATCTTCACGAAATAGCCGCGACCTTCGACTTCGGTGCGCAGCGTGCGGCGGCCTTCCAGCTCGCGGTAGACCTTGCCTTGCAGGCGCTCGACTTCGGCGAACGGGTCCTTGCCGGCCCACAGGCGCTTGAATGGCTCGTGCAGTTCGAGCTTCATGCGCGCTCCCGCAGGATCAGGTCGGCGGCGTGCTGCGGCATGCTGTAGAGATCGGCGCTGTCGGCGAAGGCCAGGCCGTTGCGCCCCCACTCCGCCCGCGCTGCATCGTCCTCCAGCATCTGCTGAAGCATCGTGTTCAAACGGTCCTGCTCGAACGGCGACGGCACCACACGGCCGGCTTTCGCCTCGTCGATGTAGTGCGCATAGCCGCAGACGTCGGTGACCAGCACCGGCAGTCCCGCGACCAGCGCCTCCAGCAGCACGGTGCCGGTGTTCTCGTTGTAGGCTGGGTGGATCAGCAGGTCGGCGCCGAGCAGGAAGCGCGGAATGTCGCTGCGCCCCTTGAGAATCTGCACATTGTCCGACAGGCCCAGCGCCTTCACCTGCAGCAGGAACGGCTTGGGATCGTCCTGGCCGATGGCGATCAGGCGGGTGCGCTTGCGCAGCGAACGCGGCAGCGCGGCCAGCGCCTTGAGGCTGCGGTCCAGGCCCTTGGTCTTGAAGCCGGAGCCGATCTGCACCAGCAGCAGGTCGTCGTCGCCCAGCTTGAACTCGTGGCGGAACTCCGCACGGATTTCGCCGGCGTTGGCCGGTGCGCGACGGTCCTGGGCAATGCCCGGCGGCAGCAAGTGGAAGCGCGCTTCGGGGGTGCGGTAATGCTTGATGAACAGCGGCTGCTGGACTTCGGAGATCATCAGGATCTCGGTCTTCGACTCCGGCGCGAACACCGCGCGCTCGTAGTCGGCAAAGTGCTTGTAGCGACCCCAGCGACGGTAGAAGGAGTTGCGCAGGGTCTGCGCCTTGTCTTCGAAGCAGCCGTCGGCGGCGTAGTAGACATCCAGGCCCGGCATCTTGTTGAAGCCGATCACCCGGTCCACCGGCGAACGCGCGAGGTCCGCGGCCAGCCAGGCGCTGAATTTCTCGTTGCGGCGATGGTTGAACAGCGACTTCACCGGCGCCACGCGCACGTCGAAGCCTGGCGGCACTTCGCCTTCCCAGATCGGCGTGTAGACGCGGATCGAATGGCCGCGCTGCTGGCACTCCAGGGCGATGCGCATGAAATCGCGCTGCAGCCCGCCGAACGGGAAGTATTTGTAGAGAACGAAAGCCAGGGTCATCGAAGCGTCTCCGGGGCCAGCAGCAGTGCCTCCAGCTGGTTCGCCACGCGCTGGGGATTCAGGCGCGTGAAGCACAGAGGCTGTTCATGCCGCAGGTCGAACTGGCGCTTGTCTTCGGCCGTCGGCTGGTAGGTGCAGGTCTTCTGCAGGCAGGGCGCGCACGACGGCCAGTCGGCGGCCAGGTGCACCTGCGAGCGCCCGTAGGCGCCGGTCAGACCGGGGTTGGTCGGGCCGAACAGCGACAGCGTCGGCACGTCCAGGGCAGCGGCCAGGTGTCCGAGCCCGGTGTCGACCGCCACGCAGGCGGAAGCGCCGGCCAGGACCTTGGCCATGCCCGCGAGGCTTAACTTGGGGAGTACCGAGGCGTTTTCCAAGCCTTCGGCGAGCCGTTCGGCGCGTTGCCGCTCGGCGTCGTTGCCCCACGGCAGGCGGACTTGCCAGCCGCGCTCGCCCATGCGCTGGGCCAGTTCGCGCCAGTAGACCTCGGGCCAGTGCTTGGTCACCCAGGTGGTGCCGTGGAGGAATACCAGGTAGGGCTCGGTCTCCACCGAATCCAGCAGGCGATTGCGGTCCAGGCCGTAGTCGCCGGTGCCAGTGGGCAGCGGGTAGTCCAGCGCCTGGGCGAACAACTGGCGCACGCGTTCGACGGCGTGCTGGCCCCAGGCAACGGGGTAGGTACGGTTATAGAAGCGGCTGGCTGCCGGCTCGCGGGCCGACTCCTTGTCCAACCCCGCGACCGGCGTGCGGCGGCGCGCGTAGCGGGTCAGCCAGGCGCTTTTCAGCAGGCCCTGGGCGTCGATCACCAGGTCGTAGTCGACTTCCTTCAGGCGGCGCTTGAAGCGACCCCATTCGCCACTCCTGAGCGTCTGCCAGAGGTTCTTGCGCCAGCGGCGGATCGCCACCGGGATCACCTGGGCCACGGCGGGATGCCAGGCGGGAATCTCGGCGAAGCCCTCCTCCACCACCCAGTCGAACTGGATGCCGGGAATGGCGCGGGCAGCGTCGGTCAACGCCGGCAGGGTGTGGATGACGTCGCCCAGGGACGAGGTCTTGATCAACAGGACCCTCATTCAGCGCTTTCCACATCCACCGGGTCGGCGACCAGTCGGTCCAGCGCTTCGATCACCGGGCGCGGCTTCAGCTCGCGCAGGCAGTTGTAGTGGCCGAAACGGCACACGCGATCGAAGCAGGGGCTGCATTCCAGGCCGAGGCGGACGATCTCCACGGCATCGGCCAGCGGCGGGGTGAACTGCGGCGACGTGGAGCCGTAGACCGCCACCAGCGGGCGGTTCAGCGCGGCCGCCACGTGCATCAGGCCGGAATCGTTGGTGACCACGGCGCCAGCGCAGGACATCAGGTCGATGGCCTCGGCCAGGGCGGTCTCGCCGGCCAGGTTCACCGACTCTTCGCGCAAGCCGGGAATCAGGCGCATGCGGATGTCTTCGCCGCCGGGATGGTCGTTCTTCGAGCCGAATATCCACACCTGCCAGCCGGCGCGAATCTTCACCTCGGCGACCTTGGCGTAGTACTCGGCCGGCCAGCGCTTGGCCTCGCCGAACTCGGCACCGGGGCACAGCGCCAGCACCGGGCGATCCAGGCTCAGGCCGAACTTGGCCAGCGCGGCCTCGCGGCTCTGCGGGTCGATGGACAGGCGCGGCTGCGGATAAGGTTGCGGCAGCTCGGCGCCCGGCTCATAGGCCAGGGCCATGAAGCGCTCGATCATCAGCGGGTAGCGCTCTTTATCCAGCGCGCGGATGTCGTTGAGCAGGCCGTAGCGCATCTCGCCCTTCCAGCCAGTGCGCTTGGGGATGCCGGCGAAATACGGCACCAGCGCCGACTTGAGCGAGTTGGGCAGGAGGATCGCCTGGTCGTACTGACCCTTGAGGGTCTTGCCGATGCGCCGGCGCGAGGCGATATCCAGCACGCCGTGGCCAAGCGGGAAGCTCAGGGCCTGGCGCACTTCGGGCATGCGCTCGAGGATCGGCCGGCTCCAGTCGGGCGCCAGCACGTCGATCACGCAGTCCGGATGCTGCCGCTTCAGACACTGGAAGAGCGTCTGCGCCATCACCATGTCGCCCACCCAGGAGGGGCCTACGATCAGAATTCTCATGCCTTTTCCGAAAACAAGCGGGGAGGCTCTCGCCTCCCCGTACTCCATTCATCCGGCCGCAAGGCGCGGGCCTCTACGGTCGGGTGCCGAGCAGCGAATGCCGGCAGTCTAGCCCAGCCACTCTTCGAGCCGGGCGGTTTTCGTCACTCCCTGTGACCTGGCGCAATGGCATTACGCGCCTTGTTCCTGCTGCCAGCCCAGCACTGACAGCGCGATCCGTTCCGGCGAGCATCATCTCGCCGGATGCTATCTTTTTCATGGAAAATCGCAGCGAATCAGGTCAGCTCGAAGGCCTTCCACATCTGCATCACCATGCGACGTTCCGCATGGAAGTGATCGCCGCTCACCACGCCCGGCTGCTTCTGCAGGGACAATCGGTGCGCCGCCGCCCGGTAGGCCTTGTAGGCATCCTGCAGCTTCAGGACATCCTCGCCGGACATCAACCCGACCCGCTCCAGGGCTTCCAGAATGCGGATATTGTCGGTGAACTCCACCAGCTCCGGGTGTTGCCACGACCAGGCCAGGGCCGCGTATTGCACCATAAATTCGATATCGACGATACCACCGGCATCCTGCTTGAGATCGAACGGGGCCGCGGCCTCGAAGGCATTCGTCGCGGTGCCGGCGGCCGTGCTCGGGGTGCCGAGGTTGTCGCGCATCTTCGCGCGCATCTCGCTGACTTCCTTGCGCAGCTCGGCCAGGTCGCGCTGCTGGCCCAGCACTTTCGCGCGGATCGCTTCGAACGCCACGGCTACCCGCTTGCAGCCGGCCAGCACACGGGCGCGCACCAGCGCCTGGTGTTCCCAGGTCCAGGCCTCGCCCAACTGGTAGGCCTCGAAGGCGCGCAGCGAGCTGACCAGCAGGCCGGAAGCGCCGCTCGGGCGCAGGCGCATGTCCACCTCGTAGAGCATGCCTGAGGGCGTCTGCGCGGTGAGGAAGTGGATGATCTTCTGCCCCAGGCGCGTATAGAACTGCGCCCCGTCGATGGGCTTGGCGCCGTCGGTCTCGCTCTGCGGGTCGCCGTCGTGGATGAACACCAGGTCCAGGTCCGAGCCGTGGCCCAGCTCCAGGCCGCCGGACTTGCCGTAGCCGATGATGATGAAGTCCGGGTCGCAGGGCGTGCCGTCCACGCGGGTGGGCCGGCCGTGGCGCTGCACCAGTTGGTCCCAGGTCAGGCTCAGCACCTGCTCGAGGATGGCTTCGGCCAGCCAGGTCAGGTAGTCGCTGACCTTCATCAGCGGCAGGGTCCCGGCGATTTCCGAGGCCACCACGCGCAGGGCGTGGGCCAGCTTGAAGTGGCGCAGGGTTTCCATCTGCTGCTCGAGGTCATCCTCGGGGATGCGCATCAGCCGCTCGCGCAGCTCCGCGCCCAGCTCGGCAGCCTGCGGCGGACGGAACAGCCGCCCTTCATTCAATAGCTCGTCGAGCAGGATCGGGAAGCGGGCGATCTGCTCGGCCACCATCGGGCTGGCCGCGCAGAGCGTCAGCAGACGCTCCAGTGCACCGGGGTTCTCGGTGAGCAGCACCAGGTAAGCCGAGCGCCGCGCCACCGCCTCGATCAACGGTAATACGCGCTCCAGCAACACGTCCGCCGGGCCGCGCTCGGCGATCATGTTCAGCAGGCGCGGCATGAAGGCATCCAGCCGCTCACGGCCCAGGCGCTGCATGGCGCGCACCTGCGGACCATTGCGCAGGTCGGTCAGGCGCTTCCAGGCCGCCGCCGGCTGGGCGAACCCGGCGTCGGCGAACTGCCGGCAGGCGGACTCTTCATCCACCGCCTCTTCCCACAGCGGAATCCACTCGCCGCCAATGGTGGTATCCACCTGGCCTTCTTCATCTTCATCCGGGTCGGCGATGACCTGGCGGAAATGCCAGTCGATGCGATCGCGCCACTGGTTGGTGGCCTGGTGGAACGCCGACCAGTTGGCGAAGCCCATGATGAAGGCAACGCGGATACGCTCGAATTCGTCTTCCGGCAGCATCTGCGTCTGGCGGTCGGCGATGGCTTGCAGGGCGTGCTCGGCGTAGCGCAGGAACTCGTAGCCCTCGCGCAGCTCGCTGACCACCTGCGGCGGCAGGTAGCCCTGCCCTTCAAGGATCGCCAGCACGCGCAGCAGCGGTCGCTGCTGCAGACTGAGGTCACGGCCGCCATGGATCAGCTGGAAGGCCTGGGCGATGAACTCCACTTCGCGGATGCCGCCGGCGCCCAGCTTGATGTTCTCGCTCATGCCCTTGCGCCGGACTTCCTGCTGGATCAACTGCTTCATGGTGCGCAGCGCCTCGATGGCGGAGAAGTCCAGGTAACGCCGGTAGACGAACGGACGCAGCAATTCCAGCAGGCGCTGGCCGGCCTCCTGGTCGCCGCCGACCACGCGGGCCTTGATCATCGCGTAGCGTTCCCAGTCGCGCCCCTGGTCTTGGTAGTACTGCTCCAGCGCGGCGAAGCTGTGCACCAGCGGACCGCTGGAGCCATAGGGGCGCAGGCGCATGTCGACGCGGAAGGCGAAGCCTTCGACGGTAATAGCGTCCAGTGACTTGATCAGCTTCTGCCCCAGGCGGGTGAAGAACTCCTGATTGTCCAGCGCGCGCTTGGCGCCCTGGGTCTCGCCGCCCTCGGGGTAGCCGAAGATCAGGTCGATGTCGGAGGACAGGTTCAGCTCGCCCGCGCCCAGCTTGCCCATGCCCAGCACGATCATCTTCTGCGGCAGGCCCGAACGGTTGCCGATGGGCACGCCGAACTGCTGGCAGTGGCGCTGGTAGAGCCACGCCAGGGACTGGTCGATGCTGGCGTCAGCGAGGTCCGACAGGTCGCGACAGGTGCCGGCCAGGTCGCTGCGGCGGGTCAGGTCGCGCCAGATGATGCGCATCTGCTGGCGCCGACGGAAGCGGCGCAGGCGGCGGCCCAGCTCGTCCTCATCGGCACAGTCGGCCAGCAGCGCTTCCAGCTGCGCGCCCATCTCGCCGGGCTGCAGGGCACGCTCCAGCTCGCCCGTCGCGGCCAGCGCCAATAGAAAGGCAGGATCGCGCTGGACCTGCTCGGCGACGAAATCGCTGCCGGCGGTGACGCGGGCGAAATCGGCATGCCGCTCGTCGGACCAGCTGTCGAAACTGGCGATCTGCTCGGCGGAAAGCGCGGCGATGGCGGTGCGGAAATTCTGCTCAGCGCGCTCGGCGAGAGGCTTGAGAGTAGCCGGCAAAGCGGCCAGGGACGGCAGGCTCATGGTCTATCCTGAGTGGTCGGCGAGGCGCCGGCATTCCTGTCTTTTCGCGCCCCTGTAGTTTTACTACTAACTTTTTCAGGGGGAGGGATGTATCCGCTGGCGATTTGTAGTAAAACTACAACCCGCCGGGCGTACCCCCGGAGCACTTCCAAGAATTCGCCGCGTCGCCCACGAGGTTGGCGCAGCTGTCGGCAACGATCTACTGGCTTCCGATTCTGGAAGCCTTTCCGCCCTGGAGCAAGCCATGCAAGACCTCGATCCCGTCGAAACCCAGGAATGGCTGGACGCCCTGGAATCGGTCCTGGACCGTGAAGGTGAAGACCGCGCCCATTACCTGATGACCCGTATGGGCGAGCTGGCCAGCCGGTCCGGCACCCAACTGCCCTACGCGATCACCACGCCGTACCGCAACAGCATCCCGGTCACCCACGAAGCCCGCATGCCCGGCGACCTGTTCATGGAACGCCGCATCCGCTCCCTGGTGCGCTGGAACGCCCTGGCGATGGTGATGAAGGCCAACAAGGCCGACCCGGATCTGGGTGGTCACATCTCCTCCTTCGCCTCCTCGGCGACCCTGTATGACGTTGGCTTCAACTACTTCTTCCAGGCCCCGACCGACGAACACGGCGGCGACCTGGTGTTCTTCCAGGGCCACGCCTCCCCCGGCGTCTACGCCCGCGCCTTCCTCGAAGGCCGCATCAGCGAAGACCAGCTGAACAACTTCCGGCAGGAAGTGGACGGCAACGGCCTGTCTTCCTACCCGCACCCCTGGCTGATGCCGGACTTCTGGCAGTTCCCGACCGTTTCCATGGGTCTGGGCCCGATCCAGGCGATCTACCAGGCGCGCTTCATGAAGTACCTGGAAAGCCGCGGCTTCATCCCCGCCGGCAAGCAGAAGGTCTGGTGCTTCATGGGCGACGGCGAGTGCGACGAGCCCGAATCCCTGGGCGCGATCTCCCTGGCTGGCCGCGAGAAGCTGGACAACCTGATCTTCGTCATCAACTGCAACCTGCAGCGCCTCGACGGCCCGGTTCGCGGCAACGGCAAGATCATCCAGGAACTCGAAGGCGTGTTCCGTGGCGCCGAGTGGAACGTCAACAAGGTGGTCTGGGGTCGCTTCTGGGACCCGCTGTTCGCCAAGGACACCGCCGGCCTGCTGCAGCAGCGCATGGACGAGGTCATCGACGGCGAGTACCAGAACTACAAGGCCAAAGACGGCGCCTACGTGCGTGAGCACTTCTTCGGTGCGCGTCCGGAGCTGCTGGAGATGGTCAAGGACCTCTCCGACGAGGAAGTCTGGAAACTCAACCGTGGCGGCCACGACCCCTACAAGGTCTATGCGGCCTACCACCAGGCGGTCAACCACAAGGGCCAGCCGACCGTCATCCTGGCCAAGACCATCAAGGGCTACGGTACCGGTTCGGGCGAAGCGAAGAACATCGCGCACAACGTCAAGAAGGTCGACGTCGAGTCCCTGAAGTCTTTCCGCGACAAGTTCGACATCCCGATCAAGGATGCCGACCTGGAAAACCTGCCGTTCTACCGCCCCGAGGAAGGCAGCGCCGAGGCCAAGTACCTGGCCTCCCGCCGTGCCGCGCTGGGCGGCGTGATGCCGGTTCGCCGCGAGAAGAGCTTCCAGGTCCCGGTCCCCCCGCTGGAAACCCTCAAGGCCATGCTCGACGGCTCGGGCGACCGCGAAATCTCCACCACCATGGCCTTCGTGCGGATCATCTCGCAGCTGGTCAAGGACAAGGAACTCGGCCCGCGCATCGTCCCGATCGTACCGGACGAAGCCCGTACCTTCGGTATGGAAGGCATGTTCCGTCAGCTGGGTATCTACTCCTCCGTCGGCCAGCTGTACGAGCCGGTGGATAAGGACCAGGTGATGTTCTACCGCGAGGACAAGAAAGGTCAGATCCTCGAGGAAGGCATCAACGAAGCCGGCGCCATGTCCAGCTGGATCGCCGCGGGTACCTCGTACTCCACGCACAACCAGCCGATGCTGCCGTTCTACATCTTCTATTCGATGTTCGGTTTCCAGCGTATCGGCGACCTGGCCTGGGCCGCTGGCGACAGCCGCGCACACGGCTTCCTGATCGGCGGCACCGCCGGGCGTACCACCCTCAACGGTGAAGGCCTGCAGCACGAAGACGGTCACAGCCACCTGCTGGCGGCGACCATCCCGAACTGCCGCACCTACGATCCGACCTATGCGTACGAGCTGGCGGTGATCATCCGCGAAGGCTCGCGCCAGATGATCGAAGAGCAGCAGGACATCTTCTATTACATCACCGTGATGAACGAGAACTACGTCCAGCCGGCCATGCCCAAGGGCGCAGAGGAAGGCATCATCAAGGGCATGTACCTGCTCGATGAGGACAAGAAGGACGCCGCGCATCACGTGCAGCTGCTGGGCTCGGGCACCATCCTGCGCGAAGTCGAAGCCGCCGCGAAGATCCTGCGCGAAGACTTCGGCATCGGCGCCGATGTCTGGTCGGTACCGAGCTTCAACGAACTGCGCCGCGACGGCCTGGCTGTCGAGCGCTGGAACCGCCTGCACCCGGGTCAGAAGCCCAAGCAGAGCTACGTCGAAGAGTGCCTCGCCGGCCGCAAGGGCCCGGTGATCGCCTCCACCGACTACATGAAGCTCTACGCCGAGCAGATCCGTCAGTGGGTGCCGAGCAAGGAGTTCAAGGTCCTGGGCACCGACGGCTTCGGCCGCAGCGACAGCCGCCGCAAGCTGCGCGACTTCTTCGAAGTCGACCGCCACTGGGTCGTGCTGGCCGCGCTGGAAGCCCTGGCCGATCGCGGTGATATCGAACCCAAGGTCGTGGCGGAAGCCATCGCCAAGTTCGGCATCAACCCCGAAAAACGCAACCCGCTGGACTGCTGAGGAGAGGCACGATGAGCGAACTGATTCGTGTACCCGACATCGGCAATGGTCAGGGTGAAGTCATTGAACTGCTGGTCAAGGTCGGCGACACCGTCGAGGCCGACCAGAGCCTGCTGACCCTGGAATCCGACAAGGCCAGCATGGAAATCCCCTCGCCGAAAGCCGGCGTGGTGAAGAGCCTGAAGGTCAAGGTGGGCGACACCCTGAAGGAAGGCGACGAGATCCTCGAGCTGGAAGTCGAGGGTGGTTCGGCTACCGCCGAAGCGCCCAAGGCCGAAGCTCCGGCGCAGGCCCCGGAAGCACCGAAGGCAGAGGCTCCGGCCGCTGCCCCGGCGCCGGCTGCCGCGCCCGCCGCTGCCAGCGTCCAGGACATCCACGTCCCGGACATCGGCTCGGCCGGCAAGGCCAACGTCATCGAAGTCATGGTGAAAGCCGGCGACACGGTCGAAGCCGACCAGTCGCTGATCACCCTGGAGTCGGACAAGGCCAGCATGGAAATCCCCTCGCCGGCCTCCGGCGTGGTGGAGAGCGTGTCGATCAAGATCGGTGACGAAGTCGGCACCGGCGACCTGATCCTCAAGCTCAAGGTCGCGGGCGCTGCTGCTCCGGCCGCTGTAGAAGCTCCGGCTGCTGCACCGGCTCCGGCCGCTGCCGCTCCGGCCGCAGCTCCCGCACCGGCTGCCGCGGCTCAGGCCAAGGCTCCGGAAGCTGCTCCGGTGGGTGCGCCCAGCCGTGACGGCACCAAGGTTCACGCAGGCCCCGCGGTGCGCATGGTCGCCCGCGAGTTCGGCGTCGAGCTGGGTGAAGTCAAAGGCACCGGTCCCAAGGGCCGTATCCTCAAGGAAGACGTGCAGGCGTTCGTCAAGGAACAGCTGCAACGCGCCAAATCCGGCGCACCGGCTGGCGCTACCGGCGGCGCGGGCATCCCGCCGATCCCGGAAGTCGACTTCAGCAAGTTCGGCGAAGTGGAAGAAGTGGCCATGACCCGCCTGATGCAGGTCGGCGCCGCCAACCTGCACCGCAGCTGGCTGAACGTGCCGCACGTGACCCAGTTCGACTCGGCCGACATCACCGAGATGGAAGCCTTCCGCGTGGCCCAGAAAGCCGTCGCGGAGAAGGCCGGCGTCAAGCTGACCGTGCTGCCGATCCTGCTCAAGGCCTGCGCTCACCTGCTCAAGGAAATGCCGGACTTCAACAGCTCGCTGGCCCCCAGTGGCAAGGCGCTGATCCGCAAGAAGTACGTGAACATCGGCTTCGCCGTGGACACGCCGGACGGTCTGCTGGTCCCGGTGATCAAGAACGTCGACCAGAAGAGCCTCCTGCAGCTCGCCGCCGAAGCCGCCGAACTGGCCGAGAAAGCGCGCACCAAGAAGCTCTCCGCCGACGCCATGCAGGGCGCCTGCTTCACCATCTCCAGCCTCGGCCACATTGGCGGCACCGGCTTCACGCCGATCGTCAACGCGCCGGAAGTGGCGATTCTGGGTGTCAGCAAGGCGACCATGCAGCCGGTGTGGGACGGCAAGGCCTTCCAGCCGCGCCTGATGCTGCCGCTGTCGCTGTCCTACGATCACCGCGTGATCAACGGGGCGGCCGCCGCGCGCTACACCAAGCGCCTGTCCGACCTGCTGGGTGATATCCGCACCCTGCTGCTGTAAGTGTCGCGGTTGTAAGTGTTGTAAAAGGCCGGCCCTGTGCCGGCCTTCCTCTCGACGAGCACGCCACGCTCGTACTCTCCAGCCCTGCCGGATGGCGGGGCTTCTTTTTGTCCGGACCGGCGGTCACGCCTGGCGCCCGGCACTGCCTCAACTTCGCTCTGTGACGGCCGATACAGTCTTGGCTTGTCATGGCCCCGTGCCTCATGCAAATCTTGCCAACGCCCATAGAAGTCGGGCGAGGCCATGTACCTCGTCCAGCACCCTGGAAATCCACCGCGCATGAAGAGTCATCCCGATGCCGCCAGCCGTCAGGCGGCCGAGGTTGTCACGCAGCTTCCCGTCCCTTCGAGGCTCGGGATGCTGCGCTTCGAGCGCCTGAATGAACCCAGCTGGACCCTGCTGTTCCTCGACCCCGGCTGTGAGCGCCAGATCGGCGTGCCGGCCCAGGACCTCTGCGGCATCCTCGACGCCCCCTACGCCAGCCTGATGGAGCCCGAAGCGCGCCATCGCCTGCATGAGCAGGTGCAGCAGCAACTGCTCAAGGACGGCCGTTACCGGGTGCGCTACCTGCTCCACTCGCCGCGCGGCACGCTGAACGTGCTGGAGGTCGGCGAAAGCTTCCAGCAACACGGCCGCCAGCTGCTCCACGGCTATCTGCTGCAGACCGAGGCGGACGAGCACGAAACCGAACTGGACCCGCGCCTGCTGGACCTGGAAGCGCAGAACATCCGCCTGAAGATGTCCCTGGAGATGTACCAGCGCTCCCAGGACGAACACCTGCAGCACCTGGTGCGCTCGCGCACCCAGCAGAACCTGATCGTGCGCCTGGCGCGCCACCGCTACCTGTCCAGCGACCCGCTGCTCGAGGCTGCCCAGCTGATCGCCCAGGCCGCCTGCGAGGCCTACGACGTGGCCCGCGCGGGCATCTGGCGCCTGCACACCGACCATCGCCTGGAAGCGGTGACCATCTACCGCCGCGACACCGACCAGTACGAAAAGCCGCAGGACATCGACGCCAGCAACTTCCCCAATTACCTCGACGCGGTCCACAGCGGCCGCGCCATCGACGCCCACAACGCCCAGCAGGACCCGCGCACCCAGGAACTGGCCCAGCGCTACCTGCGCCCGCAGGGCATCAGCGCCATGCTCGACGCCACCATTCGCGTCGGCGGCGAAGTGGTCGGCGTGCTCTGCCTGGAACACGTCGGCGAAGTGCGCATGTGGCAGAGCGACGAGATCGCCTTTGCCGGCGAACTGGCCGACCAGTACGCCCAGGTGCTGATGAATCACGAGCGGCGCAACGTCTCCAGCGCCCTGCACCTGTTCCAGCGCGCCGTCGAGCAGAGCGCCAGCGCCTTCCTGCTGATCGACCGCGACGGCCTGGTGGAATACGTCAACCCGAGCTTCACCGCGATCACCCAGTACGGCGCCGACGAAGTGCGCGGCCGCCGCCTGCCTGAGCTGCCGGCACTGGCGAACCTCAGCGAGCTGCTGTTCGACGCGCGCTCCACGCTGGTCACGCAGAACAGCTGGCAGGGCGAGTTCCGCAGCCGGCGCAAGAACCTCGAGCCGTACTGGGGCCAGTTGTCGCTGTCCAAGGTCTACGACGACAAGGGCGAGCTGACGCACTACATCGGCATCTACGAAGACATCACCCAGAGCAAGCTGGCCCAGCAGCACATCGAGAAGCTCGCCTACCGCGACAACCTCACGGGCCTGGCCAACCGGCACTTCTTCATCAACGCCCTAGAAGAACGCCTGCAGGTGGGCAGCGAACATTCGCTGAGCCTGCTGCTGGTGGACATCGACAACTTCAAGCGGATCAACGACAGCCTCGGCCACCAGACCGGCGACAAGCTGCTGGCCAACCTCGCCCGCCGCCTGCGCAGCAGCCTGAGCGACAGCGCCACCCTGGCGCGCTTCGCCAGCAACGAATTCGCCGTGCTGCTGGAGGAGTCCGTGGCCGGCCGTGGCGAGAAGGTCGCTGCGCAGATCCTCGACGTGCTCGACAAGCCGCTGTTCGTCGACAACCAGCTGATCAGCATCACCGGCTCCGTGGGCATCGCCTACGCGCCGCAGCACGGGCAGGACCCGCAGACCCTGATGAAACATGCCGGCCTGGCGCTGCACAAGGCCAAGGCCAACGGCAAGCACCAGGTGCAGACCTTCACCGAAGCGATGACCGCCGAGGCCAGCTACAAGCTGTTCGTCGAGAGCAACCTGCGCCGCGCGCTGGTGCAGGACGAACTGGCCGTGCACTACCAGCCCAAGCTGTGCCTGCGCAGTGGCGCGCTGCTCGGCCTGGAAGCGCTGCTGCGCTGGCAGCACCCGGAGAAGGGCATGATCCGCCCGGACCAGTTCATCAGCGTCGCCGAAGAAACCGGTCTGATCATCCCCATCGGCAAGTGGGTGATCCGCCAGGCCTGCCGCCAGGTGCGCGAGCTGGCCGCCAAGGGCCTGGGCGAGCTGCACATGGCGATCAACCTGTCGCCCAAGCAGTTCAGCGACCCGGACCTGGTCGGCTCCATCGCCGCGATCCTCCACGAGGAAAGCATCCCGGCCTGCCAGCTCGAGCTTGAACTCACTGAAAGCCTGCTGCTGGATGCCACCGACGACACCCGCCAGCAGTTGGAGCGCCTGAAGAGCCTCGGCCTGACCCTGGCCATGGACGACTTCGGCACCGGCTACTCGTCGCTTAGCTACCTGAAGAAATTCCCCATCGACGTGATCAAGATCGATCGCAGCTTCATCAAGGACATCCCCGACAACCAGGACGACATGGAAATCACCTCGGCGGTGATCGCCATGGCCCACAACCTCAAGCTGCAGGTGGTCGCCGAAGGCGTCGAGACCGCCGCCCAGCTGGCCTTCCTGCGACGCAACCGCTGCGACATCGGCCAGGGCTACCTGTTCGACAAGCCCATCCCCAGCCACGACCTCTCCTCCAGCCTGCAGCGCTACCCCTGCCGCCCGCACTGAGCCGCGCTGGCACAGCGTGCCCGCAGCCATCCCCGCTCCCGGAAAAAACGCTGTAATCTTCGGCGAGTACCCGAGTCTATTGCCGCCCCTATTCAGAGGAGACGAATGCCATGACCCTGCGCTCGCAAATACTTGCCCACAAGCTGGAACTGCCCAGCTCCGCCCAGGCCCTGCCGGGGCGTGAAAGCCCGATGCCGGTGCCCGAAGCGCATTACGTCAATGGCCGCCCGCTGTCCGCGCCCTACCCGGCCGGCGTGCAGCAGATCGTGGTTGGCCTGGGTTGCTTCTGGGGCGCCGAGCGGCGCTTCTGGCAGCAGCCAGGCGTTTGGGTCACCGCGGTGGGCTATGCCGGCGGCTTCACGCCGAACCCGACCTACGACGAAGTCTGCTCCGGCCTGACCGGCCACAGCGAAGTGGTGCTGGTGGCGTATGACCCGCGTGAAACCAGCATCGAGGCGCTGCTGAAGGTGTTCTGGGAATCCCACGATCCGACCCAGGGCATGCGCCAGGGCAACGACACCGGCACCCAGTACCGCTCGGTGATCTACTGGTTCGACCAGGCGCAGAAAGCCGCCATCGACGCCAGCCGCACGGCCTTCCAGAAGGAACTCGACGCCAAGGGCTACGGCGCGATCACCACGGAAATCCGCGAAGTGCCGCCGTTCTACTACGCCGAGGCCTACCACCAGCAGTACCTGGCGAAGAACCCCAACGGCTACTGCGGCCTGGGTGGCACGGGCGTCTGCCTGCCGGCGTGAAGCTTCGCCGGCCACACCGCGAAAAAGCCCCGGCACTGCCGGGGCTTTTTTCATTCGGCGATCAGCCAGTCCACCTGGCTGCTGCCTTCGCTCTGCGCCAGTGTCTCGGCCAACCACGGCAGCAGGCCGCGCAGCTCCTCGTCCAGCGGCCACGGCGGGTTCACGATCACCAATCCGGAGCCGTTCAAACGATCAGCCGTCTCGGCCGGATGCACGCACAGCTCCACGCGCAGCATCTTCGGCGCCGAGCTTTTCTCCAGGCGCTGGTAGAAACGCTTGAGCTGGCGGCGGTCCTTGATCGGGTACCAGATGGCGACCACGGTCTGGCGCATGCGGCCGATGGCCTCGTCCAGAGCGGTCACGCAGCGCTCCAGGTCGTCCGGCTGCTCGAAGGGCGGGTCGATCAGCAGCACGCCGCGCTTCTCGGAAACGGGCAGGAAGGCACGGGGCAGCAGCCAGCCGTCGCCCTGGTGTACCGAGATGCGGCGCTCGCCGGCCATGTTGGCCTTGAGCAGGCGACCGTCTTCGGGGTGCAATTCGTTGAGCATCACCCGGTCCTGCGGGCGGGTCAGGCGACGCGCCAGCTCCGGCGAGCCGGGGTAGAACTCCAGGCCACCGTCGGGATTCAGCGCACTCACGACGCCCAGGTAATCCTCCAGCAGCTCCGGCAGGTCATCGCGCTCGACCAGGCGACCGATGCCCGATTCCCACTCGCCGGTGCGGCTGGCTTCATCGCCCAGCAGGTCGTAGAGGCCGATGCCGGAATGGCTGTCGAGGTAGGCAAACGGCGTGTCCTTGCGCGCCATCAGCGCGAAGATGCGGGCGAGGACGATGTGTTTCAGCACGTCGGCGTGGTTACCGGCGTGGTAGGCGTGGCGGTAGTTCATGGATAGCGGACTCCTCAAGGCGCGCAGTTTAGGTCCTGGGGCGGGTGCGGTGCGAGCCCGCCGTCGCCGGGGCCCGCCGGGAGGCCGGGCGTTTTAGCCCTTTATCACGCTCATGGATGATTCTGTGCGCGCTTCATTCACCAGACTAGACTGCGCCGATTCCCACGGAGGTCGATCCATGTCCGAGACCCTGCTCAGCTCCCGCAACCTCGCTTTCGAACTCTACGAAGTGCTCGACGCCGAGGCTCTGACCCAACGCGAACGCTTCGCCGAGCACAACCGCGAGACCTTCGACGCCGCCCTGGGCACCGCCCGCGGCATCGCCGAGGAGCTGTTCGCTCCGCACAACCGCAAGAACGACGAGAACGAACCGCAGTACGTCGACGGCGGCGCGGTGCTCATCCCGGAAGTGAAGCCGGCGGTGGACGCCTTCAACGAGGCCGGCTTCCAGAACGCCTCGCGCAGCTTCGAACAGGGTGGCATGCAGCTGCCGCACCTGCTGGCGCGCGCCTGCTTCGCGCACTTCCAGTCGGCCAACATCGCCACCTCGTCCTACCCGATGCTGAGCATGGGCTCCAGCCACCTGATCGAAACCTTCGGCAGCGAAGAACAGAAACGCCTGTTCCTGCAGCCGATGATCGAAGGCCGCTGGTTCGGCACCATGGCCCTGACCGAGCCCCATGCCGGCTCGTCCCTGGCCGACATCCGCACCCGCGCGGAACCGGCCGCCGACGGCAGCTACCGGATCAAGGGCAACAAGATCTTCATCTCCGGCGGCGACCACCCGCTGTCGGACAACATCGTGCACATGGTGCTGGCCAAGCTGCCCGACGCGCCGCCCGGCGTGAAGGGCATCAGCCTGTTCATCGTGCCCAAGTTCCTGGTCAACGAAGACGGCTCGCTCGGCGCGCGCAACGACGTGACCCTGGCTGGCCTGTTCCACAAGATGGGCTGGCGCGGGACCACCTCCACCGCGCTGAACTTCGGTGACAAGGGCGAGTGCGTCGGCTATCTGGTCGGCAAGCCGCACCACGGCCTGGCCTACATGTTCCAGATGATGAACGAGGCGCGCATCGGCGTCGGCATGGGCGCCATCATGCTCGGCTACGCCGGCTACCTGTACTCCCTGGAGTACGCCCGCGAACGCCCGCAGGGCCGCCCGGTGGACGCCAAGGACCCGACCTCCGCGCCGGTGTCGATCATCGAGCACACCGACGTGCGGCGCATGCTGCTGACCCAGAAAGCCTACGTCGAAGGCGCCTTCGATCTTGGCCTGTACGCCGCGCGCCTGGTGGATGACTGCGAGACGCTGGCCACCGAAGAAGAACGCAAGCAGGCCCACGAGCTGCTCGACCTGCTCACCCCGATCGTCAAATCCTGGCCCTCGGAGTTCTGCCTGAAGGCCAACGAGCTGGCGATCCAGATCCTCGGCGGCCACGGCTACACCCGTGAATACCCGGTGGAGCAGTACTACCGCGACAACCGCCTGAACCCGATCCACGAAGGCACCCACGGCATCCAGTCGCTGGATCTGCTCGGCCGCAAGCTGGCGCAGAACAACGGCGCCGGCCTCAAGCAACTGACCCGCCTGATCAGCCAGTGCTGCGAGCGTGCCAGCGCGTATCAGTCGCTGGACAAGCTGCGCGAGCCGCTGGAGCAACTGATGGCCCGCCTGTCCGCGACCACCCTGAGCCTGCTCGGTGACCTGATGCAGGGCCGCGTGGCCCAGGGCCTGGCCAACTCCGCGCTGTACCTGAAGGTCTTCGGCCACGCCGTGATCGGCTGGCGCTGGCTGGAGCAGGCCATTCGCTCCGAGGAAGGGCTGGCGCGTGGCGATGCGTCGGACACTGACTTCTACCGCGGCAAGCTGCAGGCCGCGCGCTACTTCCTGACCTGGGAAGTGCCGTCCTGCCACCACGACCTGGCGCTGCTCGAAGGCCGCGACGATACCTGTTCCACCATGCAGGACGCCTGGTTCTAGGCCCCCGCATGTCCCTTTCGCCCCGGTCACGTCCGGGGCTTTTTTATGCCTGTGGAAAAGTGCCGTTTCGACAGGGATGCGGAAGTAAGCCGAATGAACTGAACGAAGATTCCGACAACAACAGCTGACCAGGCCGACAGCGAAGCCAGGGGCAATTGCCGTTGAATGGCGCCCGCGCAACTTTTCGCCTTCACGACCCTGGCCATGCATCCCTCCTTACTCGCTACCACCTCACGCCGCTGCCTGCAGCTTTTCCCGCTAATCGCCGTCATTGCCGCGCTGGGCTGCGTGCTCGCGCTGTTCAATACCGGCCCTGCCGATGCGCTGCCCCAGAGCGACCCGCAAAGCAGCCTGGCGTCCCCACTGAATTCTGCGCCGATCTTCACCGAGCCCAGCACGGAAGCCTTGCAGCATGCCGACGACTATCTGCTGAGCATCGACAAGGCCATCTCCAATGGCCTCGAAGTCCTGCGCGGCGGCGACGGCAAGTCGATCGCCGCGCAGAGCCGCTACTTCAATGCCCTGGTCAACGCCGGCTACGCCCAGTTCGGCTCGTCCTACTACGATCCGCTGGGCAGTTGCGGCGTCGCCGGCAGCTCGGCCCGCCATCTGTGGCATACGCAGGTCCGCACCATCGGCGGCGAGGCGAACATCGCCGGCGAAATGCGCAGGGCTCGCACCACCTTGCAGCGCGACCGCCAGGCCTGCCTCGATGCCGTCCGGCTGCCCCTGGACGAGGCCGTCGCCTGGGCGCCCACCCAAGTGACCTCGCCAAGTCTGGTACCCACCTGGGCCACCGCCGGGGCGTGGCCGGAAAGCGCCGCCGAACGGTCCTCAACAAACCTTTGACAGCCTTGTAAATCCGCAGGTTAGAATCGATTGGCATGCGGCCTGCATCCTGATCCCCAAGTAGCGTCGCCACTCCCCTACTCCCCAGGAGGTCGACACCTTGGATGCCGTGGCCATCAACAGCTATTTCCTGATCGCTGCTGTGCTGATCGGCATGAGTATCCTGGTCAGCTCGCTGTCCTCGCGCCTGGGCATCCCGATCCTGGTCATCTTCCTCGCCGTGGGCATGATCGCGGGCACCGACGGCCCCGGCGGCATCGGCTTCTCCAACTACCCCATGGCCTACCTGGTGGGCAACCTGGCGCTGGCGGTGATCCTGCTGGACGGCGGTTTGCGCACACGGGTGTCGAGTTTCCGCGTAGCCCTCTGGCCAGCCCTGTCACTGGCCACCGCCGGGGTGCTTATCACCGCCGGGTTGACCGGCATCGCTGCCGCCTGGCTGTTCAAGCTGAGCTGGATGGAAGGGCTGCTGATCGGCGCCATCGTCGGCTCCACCGACGCCGCAGCGGTGTTCTCGCTGCTCGGCGGCAAGGGCCTGAACGAGCGGGTCACCGCTACCCTGGAAATCGAATCGGGCAGCAACGACCCCATGGCGGTGTTCCTCACCGTCACCCTGATCGACATGCTCGCCCACGGCGAAAGCGGCCTGTCCTGGAGCTTCCTCTGGCACTTCCTGCGCGAGTTCGGCATCGGCTCGGTGCTGGGCCTCGCCGGCGGCTGGCTGCTGCTGCAGGTGATCAACCGCATCCACCTGGCCAACGGCCTCTACCCGTTGCTGGCGATCAGCGGCGGCCTGCTGATCTTCGCCCTGGCCAACGCGGTGCACGGCAGCGGCATCCTCGCCATCTACCTGTGCGGCCTGGTGCTGGGCAACCAGCCGATCCGATCGCGCCACGGCATCATGCACATGCTCGACGGCATGGCATGGCTGGCGCAGATCGGCATGTTCCTGGTGCTGGGCCTGCTGGTCACGCCCCACGACCTCTGGCCCATCGCCCTGCCCGCCCTGGGCCTGGCACTGTGGATGATCCTCTTCGCCCGCCCGTTGTCGGTGCTGGTCGGCCTGTTTCCGTTCCGCGCCTTCCATGGCCGCGAGAAGGCCTTCATCGCCTGGGTCGGCCTGCGCGGCGCGGTGCCGATCATCCTCGCGGTGTTCCCGCTGATGGCGGGCCTGCCCAACGCCCAGCTGTTCTTCAACGTGGCCTTCTTCATCGTGCTGGTTTCGCTGCTGGTGCAGGGCACCAGCCTGCCCTGGGCCGCCAAGCTGCTGCGCGTGGTGGTGCCGCCGGACCCGGCGCCGATCTCCCGCGCCGGCCTGGAAGTCCACCCGACCAGCGAGTGGGAGCTGTTCGTCTACCACCTGAGCAAGGAAAAGTGGTGCATCGGCGCCGCCCTGCGCGAACTGAAGATGCCCGAGGGAACGCGTATCGCTGCGCTGTTCCGTGGCACCCAACTGCTGCACCCGTCCGGCAGTACCATCCTCGAAGCCGACGACATTCTCTGCGTGATCGGCCACGAGCATGACCTCTCGCCACTGGGCAAGCTGTTCAGCCAGGCGCCGGATCGCGGCCTCAGCGCACGCTTCTTCGGCGACTTCGTCCTCGAGGGCGACGCCCAGTTGTCCGCCGTGGCCTCGCTCTACGGCCTGAAGCTCGAAGGCGTCGACGGCGAGCAGAACCTGGGCCGCTTCATCGCCCACGAAATCGGCGGCCAGGCGATCATCGGCGACCAGGTGGAGTGGAACGGCCTGACCTGGACCGTGGCCGCCCTGGACGGGAACAAGATCCGCAAGGTCGGGGTCAAATTCCCCGAAGGTCGTCCCGGTCCGGGACTCTTCCTCTGACCGCCCACCGGCGCCCGCTTGCGGGTGCCGGCCAGCCAGCACTACCCTCACTCCACTTTTTCGCACGAGCCGCTGAACGCGACCATGTCATTCCTGCTGCGTACTCTCCTGACTGCTGTCCTCCTGGGCAGCTCGCTCACCGGCCTGCCCGCGCTGGCCGCCGATACCACCGTCCCCAGCGCCGAGAAGGTGCAGCAGAGCCTCGACGGCCTGGCCGACCGCAAGCTCAGCGATGCCGAAGCCAAGCCGGTCAAGGCCAGCCTGGAGAACACCCTCAGGCTGCTGGCAGCCAAGGAATACAGCGAGAAGCAGCTCAGCGAGCTCAACGGCCGCCTGGCCGATGCGCCCAAGCTGATCAGCGAGAACCAGAAGGCCCTCAGTCGCCTCAAGGGCAGTGCCGACAAGCCCGCCGCCCAGCGCTACGGCGGCTATAACGCCACCCAGCTGGAAATGCTCCTCAACGAGCAATCCACCCAGTTGGCCGCCTGGCAGAAGGAGATGATCGACGCCAAGAGCGAGATCCTCACCGCGCAGACCCGCCCCGAGCGCGCCCAGGCCGACCTGAGCAAGAACCAGACGCGCCTGCTGGACATCAACACCGCCCTCAAGGCCGGCAAGGAAGGCGCCAAGCCCCTGACCGACGAACGCCGCAACGAGCTGCTCGCCGAACAGGCCGCGCTGACCGCGCAGAACCTGCTGCTGCGCAAGCAACTGGCCGGCAACAACCTGCTGCTCGACCTCGCCTCCAGCCAGCGCGACCTGCTGGCCGAACGCATCGGTCGCGAAGAGCGCGAAACCCTCGAACTGCAGGCGATGATCAGCGACAAGCGCCGCGAGCAGTCGGAGAAGACCGTCGCCGAGCTGTCCAAGGACGCCGACCAGGCCGCCGGTACCGACAGCCTGCTCAGCCACGAGAACGCCGCCAACCTCAAGCTCTCCGACTACCTGCTGCGCACCACCGACCGCCTCAACACCCTGACCCGGCGCAACCTGGAAGCCAAGCAGCAGCTGGACAACCTGACCCAGGGCGAGCAGGCCCTCGACGAGCAGATCAACGTGCTGCGCGGCAGCCTGCTGCTGTCGAAGATCCTCTACCAGCAGAAGCAGTCGCTGCCGGTGATCAAGACCGACCAGGACCTCGCCGACGAGATCGCTGACCTGCGCCTATACCAGTTCGAGCTGAACCAGAAGCGCGACGAGATCAACAACACCCAGGTCTACATCGACAACCTGCTGGCCCAGCAATCCCAGGAAAGCGTCACCGCGCAGCTGCGCCACGACCTGTCCGAGCTGGTCGACACCCGCCTGGAACTGATGGAGCGCCTCAACCACGAGCTGAACGCGCTGCTCAACGAAGCCATCACCCTGCAGCTGAACCAGAAGCAGCTCAAGGAAACCAGCAGCAGCCTGCGCGCCACCCTCGACGAGCAGATGTTCTGGATCCCCAGCAACCGCCCGCTGGACCTGTCGTGGTTCAAGATGACCCCGGCCCTGCTGCACCACCAACTGGCCGAAGTGCCCTGGGGCTCGGGCGTCAAGGAGCTGGGCGAGGGCCTGATCGACCGGCCCTTCCTGTTCCTGCCGCTGCTCCTGCTGGTTGCCGCCCTGCTGTGGAAGCGCAAGTTCCTCTACGACAAGCTGGAATCGCTGAACGACGATATCGGCCACTTCAAGCGCGACAGCCAGGCCCACACCCCGCTGGCCCTGCTGCTCGCCGTGCTGCTGGCACTGCCCGGCACCCTGGCCCTGGCCATCGCCGGCCTCGCCCTGCTGCTCGACGCCCGCGGACAGAACGCCACCCTGGGCAGCGCGCTGCTGGAGATGGCGCAGGTCTGGCTGGTGTTCTACACCGCGCACCGCATCCTGCGCCCGGGCGGCATCGCCGAGCGGCACTTCCACTGGAGCCAGCCGCAGGTGCAGTTCCTCGGCAAGCTGATGCGCCGACTGGGCCTGGTGGTGATGTCGCTGGTCGCCGTGGTCACCGTCGCCGAGCACTCGCCGGCCTCGCTGGCCGATGACGTGATCGGCATTGCCGTGGTGCTGTTCGGCTACGGCGCAATGACCTGGCTGCTCGCCCAGCTGCTGTTCAACAGCCCGTCCAGCGAACGCCCGTCGATGATCAAGATGATTGTCGGCCTGGGCTTCACCGCCCTGCCGGTAGCGCTGTTCCTGGCCGTGGGCTTCGGCTACTACTACACCGCGCTCAAACTCACCGACCGGCTGATCGATACCCTGTTCCTGCTGATGTTCTGGATGGTGGTGGAAGCCACCTTCGTCCGCGGCATGGGCGTTGCCGCCCGCCGCCTGGCCTACCAGCGCGCCCTGAAGAACCGCCAGAACGCGCCCAAGGAAGGCATCGAGGGCACCGAGGTGGTCGAAGAGCCGACCCTGGGCATCGAGCAGATCAACGAACAGTCCATGCGCCTGATCCGCCTGGGCCTGCTGATCGGTTTCGTGGTCACCCTGTACTGGGTCTGGGCCGACCTGATCAGCGTCGTCTCCTACCTCGACAACGTGACCCTCTACCAGTACACCAGCGGCACCGGAGATGCGGCGTCCACCACGCCGATCAGCCTGAGCGACTTCCTCATGGCGCTGGTCATCGCCGCCGTGACCGTCGCCCTGGCGCGCAACCTGCCCGGCCTGCTCGAAGTGCTGGTGCTGCAACGCCTGACCCTGGCCCAGGGCAGCGCCTACGCCATCACCACCCTGCTGTCCTACACCATCAGCGGCATCGGCTTCGTCAGCGCGCTGTCCACCCTCGGGGTGAGCTGGGACAAGCTGCAATGGCTGGTGGCCGCGCTGTCGGTCGGCCTCGGCTTCGGCCTGCAGGCGATCTTCTCCAACTTCGTCTCCGGCCTGATCATCCTCTTCGAGCGCCCGGTGCGGATCGGCGACGTGGTGACCATCGGCACGCTGTCCGGCACCGTCAGCCGCATCCGCATCCGCGCCACCACCATCACCGACTTCGACCGCAAGGAAATCATCGTCCCCAACCAGACCTTCATCACCGGTCAGCTGGTGAACTGGTCGCTGAGCGATACCGTCACGCGCGTCACCATCAAGATCGGCCTGGCCTACGAGAGCGACCTGCCGCTGGCGCGCAAGATCATGCTCGACGCCGCCCACGCCAACACCCGCATCCTGCGCGACCCGGAGCCGGTGGTGTACTTCACCCTGATCAGCGCCAGCACCTTCGACTATGAGCTGCGCTTCCACGTCCGCGAGCTGGGCGACCGCAACCCGGCGGTGGACGAAACCCTCACGCGCATCGCCCTGGCGTTCCGCGAAGCCGGCATCGACATGGCCTTCAACCAGGTCGACGTGTTCCTGAAGAACTTCCAGGGCCAGGAAGCCCAGGTCATCGTCGGCCAGCAGCAACCCGCTGCCGCACCCGTGAAGATCGGCGGCTCCCAGGGCACCGACAAGCCTGACGGCGACAAGGCCTGAGGGTGGACGCCTCCGGACAAGTCCGAGCACAATGCTCGGACTTGTCCGGAGTTAGATTGTGAAAAAGCTCGACGAACTGACCTTCGATAACCGCTTCGCCCGCCTGGGCGATGTGTTTTCCACCCAGGTCCTGCCCGATCCCATCGCCGACCCGCGCCTGGTCGTCGCCAGCCCCGCCGCCATGGCCCTGCTCGACCTCGACCCGAGCGAGGCGGCAAGCCCGCTGTTCGCGGAAATCTTCGCCGGCCACAAGCTCTGGGAAGAAGCCGATCCGCGCGCGATGGTCTACTCCGGGCACCAGTTCGGCTCCTACAACCCGCGGCTGGGCGACGGCCGCGGCCTGTTGCTGGGCGAAGTGGTGAACGAGGCCGGCGAGCACTGGGACTTGCACCTCAAGGGCGCCGGGCAGACGCCCTACTCGCGCATGGGCGATGGCCGCGCCGTACTGCGCTCGTCGATCCGCGAATTCCTCGCCAGCGAATACCTCGCCGCCCTGGGCATCCCCAGCAGCCGCGCACTGTGCGTGATCGGCTCCAGCACCACGGTGTGGCGCGAGTCGAAGGAAACCGGTGCCATGCTGCTGCGCCTGGCGCCCAGCCACGTGCGCTTCGGCCACTTCGAATACTTCTACTACACCAAGCAGGAAGACCAGCTGCGCACCCTCGGCGAGTTCGTCCTGCAGTCGTACTACCCACAGTGCCTGGATGACGAAAAGCCCTACCTCGCATTCTTCCGCGAAGTGGTCGAGCGCAACGCCGAGATGATTGCCTACTGGCAGGCGTACGGCTTCTGCCACGGGGTGATGAACACCGACAACATGTCGATCCTCGGCATCACCTTCGACTACGGCCCCTACGCCTTCCTCGACGACTTCGACGCCAACCACATCTGCAACCACTCCGACGACACCGGCCGCTACTCCTTCAGCAACCAGGTGCCCATCGCCCACTGGAACCTCGCGGCCCTCGGCCAGGCGCTGACGCCCTTCGTCGAGGTGGACGACCTGCGCGCCACGCTGGACCTGTTCCTGCCGCTCTACCAGGCCAGCTACCTGGACCTGATGCGCCGCCGCCTCGGCCTGACCACGGCCGAAGAGGGCGACCTGGAGCTGGTGCAGCGCCTGCTGCAGACCCTGCAGAAGGGCGCCGTGGACTACTCGCTGTTCTTCCGCCGCCTCGGCGATCAGGCACCGGAGCAGGCGCTGGCCGAGGTGCGGGAAGACTTCGTCGACCTCGCCGGTTTCGACGCCTGGGCCGCCGACTATCAGGCCCGCACCGAGCGCGAAGGCGGCAGCCAGGACGAGCGCCGCGCCCGCATGCACGCAGTCAACCCGCTCTACGTGCTGCGCAACTACCTCGCCCAGGAAGCCATCAGCGCCGCCGAGCAAGGTGATTTCAGCGTGGTGCGCCGCCTGCACGAAGTGCTCAGCAAGCCCTTCGAAGAACAGCCCGACGCCGAAGTCTTCACCCGGCGCCCGCCGGACTGGGGCCGTCACCTGGAGATCAGTTGCTCGTCCTGAGGCGGTTATAAGCTCAGCGAAAAGCGATCTAGCGGCGCCCGCCCCGCATTGCTCCCGGTCATTGACCGGGGCCGGGCACCGCTCGCATCCTCGGGGCTTTCTGCCACAAGGACGCTCGAACAATGAAACCGGAAACCCTGGCCATCCACGCCGGCTACAGCCCCGACCCGACCACCAAGGCCGTGGCCGTACCGATCTACCAGACCAGCTCCTACGCGTTCGACGACACCCAGCACGGTGCCGACCTGTTCGACCTGAAGGTCGCCGGCAACATCTACACGCGCATCATGAACCCCACCAACGCGGTGCTGGAGGAGCGCGTGGCCGCACTGGAAGGCGGCGTCGCCGCTCTGGCCGTGGCTTCCGGCATGGCCGCCATCACCTACGCCATCCAGACCGTCGCCGAAGCCGGCGACAACATCGTCTCGGTGGCCAAGCTCTATGGCGGCACCTACAACCTGTTCGCCCACACCCTGCCACGCTTCGGCATCCAGACCCGCTTTGCGCCGCACGATGACATCGCCGCCCTCGAAGCACTGATCGACGAACGCACCAAGGCGGTGTTCTGCGAATCCATCGGCAACCCGGCGGGCAACATCGTCGATCTCCAGGCCCTGGCCGATGCCGCGCACCGCCATGGCGTGCCGCTGATCGTCGACAACACCGTCGCCACGCCGATCCTCTGCCGCCCGTTCGAGCACGGCGCGGACATCGTCGTGCACTCGCTGACCAAGTACATCGGCGGCCACGGCACCAGCATCGGCGGCATCGTCGTCGACTCCGGAAAATTCCCCTGGGCCGAGAACAAGGCGCGCTTCCCGCTGCTCAACACGCCGGATGCGTCCTACCACGGCGTCACCTACACCGAAGCCTTCGGCCCCGCCGCCTTCATCGGCCGCTGCCGCGTCGTGCCACTGCGCAACACCGGCGCCGCGCTCTCGCCGTTCAACGCCTTCCTCATCCTGCAGGGCCTGGAAACCCTCGCCCTGCGCATGGAGCGCCACTGCGAGAACGCGGTGAAAGTCGCGCAATACCTGCAGGACCACCCGCAAGTCAGCTGGGTGAAATACGCCGGCCTCGCCGACCACCCCGAGCAGGAACTGGCGCTGCGCTACATGGGCGGCAAGCCCGCGTCGATCCTCTCGTTCGGCATCAAGGGCGGGCAGGAAGCGGGCGCGCGCTTCATCGACGCACTCAAGCTGGTGGTGCGCCTGGTGAACATCGGCGACGCCAAGTCCCTGGCCTGCCACCCGGCCTCCACCACCCACCGTCAGCTCAACGACGAGGAACTGGAGAAGGCCGGCGTGCCGCGCGACATGGTGCGCCTGTCCATCGGCATTGAGCACATCGACGACATCCTCGCCGACCTGGCCCAGGCGCTGGACGCCGCCAGGGCCTGACGACCAGCCCCGCACGAGGCGCCGGGCGGTGCCTCGTGCGGGGCCTCATGAATAAGCTGACGCATCACCGTCATATCCAGATGCCATCATCGGGCAGACGATGGCCTCACCATTCCGTACAATGCCGTCGCTGCCTGCACCCCAGGCAACCGCGCGACCGCGCCATCTGATACGCCAGCGAAAAGGGAATTGCGCGGCCGTCCACCGTCTCCCTTCCCCCGTCATCCGCACCCCGACCCGCCTCCCGGCGCCGGCCGGCGGATAACTTTTTTCGCTCGCCACCATCGGGTTCCGTCCCGGCCTGCCGATAGTGCAGGGACGTGGTTCGCCACCCTGGCCCCCAATAACAACAATCTCCGAACGGCCTGACTTCACACAACCTTTCCTGGAGATCGTCAATGAACAGCTGGATTTCCAACCTGAGCGTGAATCTCAAGTTGGCCCTGGGCTTCGGCCTGGTCCTCGCCTTCACCGCCATCCTCGCCATCGTCAGCTGGGTCGGCCTGGGCTCGCTGATCGACCGCAGCAACTGGATGAGCGACATCACCGAGCTGAACTCGCGCCTCACCAAGCTGCGCATCACTCGCCTGCAGTACATGATCGCCGACGGCGCCGAGCAGGAAGCCGCCAACGTCATGAGCACCCTGGCCGACTTCAAGGCGCAGCAGCAGAAACTGCGCGCGTCCTTCGTCAGCCCGGAGAACGTGCGCATGCTCAACCAGCTCGGCGGCATCATCGGTGACTATGAGAAATCCCTGGCCGCCATGCGCGCCGGCTACCAGAGCGCCGGCCTCACCCGCCGCACCCTGCAGGACAACGCTGCCCGCGCCAACGAGCTGACCGCGCAGATCCAGCAGGACATCCTCAAGGCCCCGGCCGACGAAGAGCGCGCCACCCGCTTCCAGGCCATCACCGGCACCCGCGAAGACCTGCTGCAGGCCCGCTACGACGTGCGCGACTACCTCGCCACCGCCCTCACCAGCAACGGTGACGGGGTGACCCGCGGCCTCGACGAAAGCATCGCCGGCCTGCCAGCCCTGGAAAGCGTGCTCGGCGTCGCCGAAGCGCAGTACGTCCAGCAACTCGGCACCGCCCTGCGCACCTACCGCGACGCCGTTGTCACGCTGCGCCAGAACATGGCCGCGATCGTCCAGGCGCGCAAGGAAATGACCGCCCAGGGCCAGGACATCGTCAAGATCAGCGAAAATCTCTACCAACTGCAGCTCGATCGCCGCGACGTCGAAAGCACCAAGGCCCGCAGCCTGCAAACCCTGGTCACCCTGCTCGCGCTGGTGCTGGGCAGCATCGCCGCGCTGATCATCACCCGCCAGATCACCCGCCCGCTGCACGACACCATGGCGGTGGTCGACCGCATAGCCGCCGGCGACCTGTCGCAGACCATCCAGGTCAGCCGCCGCGACGAACTCGGCCGCCTGCAGCAGAGCATGCAGCGCATGAGCCAGAGCCTGCGCGAGCTGATCGGTGGCATCCGCGATGGCGTCACCCAGATCGCCAGCGCCGCCGAGGAACTCTCCGCCGTCACCGAGCAGACCAGCGCCGGCGCCAACACCCAGAAGGTCGAGACCGACCAGGTCGCCACCGCCATGCACGAGATGTCCGCCACCGTGCAGGAAGTCGCGCGCAACGCCGAGCAGGCCTCCCAGGCCGCCTCCGCCGCCGACCACCAGGCCCAGGACGGCGACCGTGTGGTGAACAAGGCGGTCGAGCAGATCGAGCGCCTGGCCGAGGAAGTGGAACGCTCCGCCGAGGCCATGCAGCGCCTGGAGCAGGAGAGCGAGAAGATCGGCAAGGTCATGGACGTGATCAAGTCGGTGGCCGAGCAGACCAACCTGCTGGCCCTCAACGCCGCCATCGAAGCCGCCCGCGCCGGTGAAGCGGGCCGTGGTTTCGCCGTAGTCGCCGACGAAGTGCGCGGCCTGGCCCAGCGCACCCAGCAGTCCACCGAAGAAATCGAAGCCCTGGTTGCCGGCCTGCAGAGCGGCACCCGCCAGGTTTCCAGCGTCATGCTCGGCAGCCGCGAACTCACCGCCAGCAGCGTCGCCCTGAGCCGCCAGGCCGGCGAATCCCTCGGCGAGATCACCCGCACCGTCTCCAATATCCAGGCGATGAACCAGCAGATCGCCACCGCCGCCGAGGAGCAGAGCGCCGTGGCCGAAGAAATCAGCCGCAGCGTGGTGAATGTGCGCGACGTTTCCGAACAGACCGCCTCGGCCAACGAAGAAGTCGCCGCCTCCAGCGTCGAACTCGCCCGCCTGGGTGGGCAGTTGCAGACGCTGGTCAGCCACTTCCGCGTGTGATGCGCAGGGGCAGGACGCGCTGCCCCACCGGCGAATCATCCGGCCTGCCGGCCGGATCGCGGGCATGGCCCGCTCCTGCAACAGCTCCATGCCTCGCTATCCCATGTAGGGCGCATAACGCCTAAGGCGTTATCCGCCGTCCTGGCGGATAACCCGTCCCGGGTTATTCGCCCTACAGGTGCCAGCGGTCAATCACCGAGAAAAGACAGTTGCTCCTACAGCGCATTGTAGGAGCGAGGGGGACGCCCAGTCCTTGCTCGCGAACCCGCCTGACGTCACTTCAGGCGGGACTACATCGAATTCCCGCTGTCCTACCCCGCCCAAACCCGTCTTTTCGCAAGCTCCTGCCAGACACGGTGGATTCCCCTTCCCGCCGGGTTTTCGCTTGCTTTGACTCCCTAGAATGACGACATCTTCCCGAGCATAAGCGGCACGATGCAGGAATTTTCCTGCATGTTCCACGCGGCGGGAGATTGCGACCCGGAAGTGCCGAACGGCACGGATCAAAAGACGCGAGCCCCCGGTGCGACAACACCGAAGGCCCGCTAACCACAATCAGTTAACAGGCAACTCATCATGGCTAAAACCGATGGTAATGCACCCGCACACCCCGAAAAAGACCGTTTCCTCCCCCTGGGAACCGACTCACAACACCACGCCAATCCCCGCAACGCCACGCTCTACCTGCGCGCCGACGCCCCCGCCGAAGAACTGTACAACGCCGCCGAAGACCGCCTGAGCGCCGTCATCGACCTGCTCGGCATCCTCTCCCTCGCCACCCTCGACGCCCAGCCGCTGCGCAACGTCCTGCAAATCAACCGCGCCCTCCTGCTGCTGGCCTCCGACGCCCACTCGCTGTACGAGGCAGACCACGCACAGCGCGTCAGCCACAGCTAGCCCCTGACGCGCACGGCCCGCCCCTGTGGGAGCGGGCCATGCCCGCGATCCGTCGGCGGCAGCCGACGCAAACCACCGAGGAAGCCAAACCCCATGAAAGGAATCTCCCGAACCAACTGGAAGCACCTGGAAGAACTACCGGACGAAGCCATCGACACCAGCGACATACCCCAACTGCACGAAGACTTTTTCAGCAACGCAGAACGGCGAATACCGTTAGAGCGCACCCCGGAGAGTCCCGAGCAGTTGATAAACACAGTCCCCGCCACCACCTAGCTCCCCATAGCCTGAGGAGCACTTCCATGTCCGATTCCCTGATCATCCCCTGCCCCCACTGCAACGGCCTGAACCGCGTTCCCGCCACGCGGGTGAACGATTCGCCCAGTTGCGGGCGCTGCCAGTCGCCGATCGTGCTGGATACGCCGTTCGACCTCGACGAGGCCGGCTTCGCCGCCCAGGCCAAGGGCGACCTGCCGTTGCTGGTAGACGTGTGGGCCGACTGGTGCGGGCCGTGCAAGGGCTTTGCGCCGGTGTTCGAGCAGGCCGCCGCGCGGCTGTCGGGCAAGGTGCGCCTGGCCAAGCTCGACAGCGATGCCAACCCGAACCTATCCACGCGCCTGGGGATTCGTTCGATCCCGAGCCTGATCCTGCTGCGCAACGGCCAGGAAGTGGCGCGCCAGAGCGGCGCAATGCCGCTGCCGCAGTTGCTCGACTGGCTGTCGCGCCAGGGCATCTGAGGGCGAGCGTTTCGGTCAATCCACGCGGTCATTGCCAGGCCGCGTGGTGCGGCTAGGCTTGGGGACAAACCCCGCCGGCGAATCGGAGCGCGCCCATGCGTCATAACCTGGAATTCATCCGCCAACTCACCGAAGAGCACATCGCCTTCGTCAAGCGCACCGGCCTCAAGGCCGAGGTGCTGGAACCGGGCCTCGTGCGCCTGCGCATGCCGCTCAAGGACAACGAGAACCACCTGCGCAACATGTACGCCGGCGCATTGTTCACCGTGGCCGAGCTGCCCGGGGGCGTGCTGATGCTGACCAGTTTCGACGCCCGGCGCTTCTATCCCATCGTCAAGGAAGCCGGCCTGCGCTTCCTGCGCCCCGCCGCCAGCGACGTGACGGTCGAGGCACGGCTCAGTGAAGAGGACATCCAGCGTATCGGCGAAGAAGCCACGAACCTCGGCAAGGCCGAATTCGTCCTCGACCTGCAGCTGAAGGACGAAGAAGGCAACGTCGTCGCCGAAAGCCACGCCATCTATCAGCTGCGTAGCCGCTGAATCCGGGCCATTGCCCTGCATCAAGATGAAATTTCCTACGTGGCGCGACAGTGGAAGCGCCACAGAGGGAGCCCACCATGTACAGGAACCTGCTCGTCGCCCACGACCTCAGCGTCGAGGCGGATATCGCCGTACGCCGCGCCGCCCAGCTGGCCCGCCAGCACGGCGCCAGCGTCACGCTGCTGCACGTCATCGAGGAATTCTTCCCCGACCGCATGATGGCCACGGTGCGCGAAGCCGCCGAGGTGGCGCTGCGTGATGCGGCCCGCGCCAGTGACATCACCGACTACCAGCTGGTGATCCGCCAGGGCCGCGCGGCGAATACGGTCACCCAGGCCGTGCAGGAACTGAACGCCGACCTGCTGGTGATCGGCGCGCACCACCAGCAGTTGCTGGAGCGCTTCGACGGCACCACCCTGGAGCGCATCGCCCGGCATTGCCGCACGCCGATCCTGCTGGCCGTGGACGAGTCCGCCAGACCTTACGCGAAGGCCCTTGCCGGTCTGGACCTGTCGCACTGCTCCTGCCAGGCCTGGCGCGCCGGTTACCGGCTGCTCGCGGCCGACGCCGAATTGCTCGCGCTCAACGCCTACCAGCCGGGCAAAAAGGCCGGTCGCGCCGACAGCCACCTGGACACCCAGCGCGAACTGCTGCGCCAGGCGCTGCAGGATGAGCGCACGCAGGTGCCGGCCGCCGGGCCGCAATTGCTTTGCGCAGTGCAGCAGGGCACACCCCAGCAGGCGCTGGAAACGGCATTACGCGAATGGACACCGGACCTGCTGGTGCTCGGCAGCCGCAGCCGCGGCGCCATCGAGCAGGCCATGTTGGGCAGCTCGACGCGCTATTTCCTGCGCCGGCCGCCCTGCGATGTGCTGATCAGCCAGTAAGCGTTCAGGCTTCCAGCAGGTTGTGCAGTTCGACGAACTGCTGGGTCAGCTTGTGCCGCGGCTCGAGGAAGATCAGCGGGGTGCAGGCCTGGTGCGACTCGCGCATCTTCACCGAGCTCATCAGGTACACCGGCAGCACCGGCAGTTCTTCTTCCACCAGCTCATCCAGCAGTTGCTGCGGCAGGGTCGCGCGCGGCTGGAACTGGTTGACCACGATGCCTTCGACTTCCAGCTCCTCGTTGTGGTCTTCCTTCAGCTCTTCGATCTCCTGCAGCAGTCCGTACAGTGCCTGGCGGGAGAAACTGTCGCAATCGAAGGGGATCAAGCAGCGATCTGCCGCGATCAGAGCGGATACCGTGTAGAAGTTCAGTGCCGGCGGCGTATCCAGGTAAATACGGTCGTAGTCTTCGGACAGCTCGTCCAGCAGTTTGCGCAGCTTGTTGATCTTGTGCTTCTGCTCGAGCTTGGGCTGCAGGTCCGCCAGCTCCGGGCTGGCTGTGACGATGTGCAGGTTGTCGAAGGGCGTCTCGTAGATGTCGACCTTGCCCTTGCGGCTGAAAGGCCCGGACGACAACGTCTGCTTGAAGAAGTCGGCGATGCCCACCGGCAGGTCCTCGCCGGTCAGGCCGGTGAGGTAATGCGTGGAATTGGCCTGGGCATCCAGGTCCACCAGCAAGGTGCGATAACCCTCCGCTGCGCTCACTGCCGCCAGGTTGCAGGCGATGCTGGACTTGCCGACCCCGCCCTTCTGATTGAACACCACGCGCCGCATGAGCCATCCCTCCAGAACCATTCAAGACCCCGGGATTCTATGCAAAGCCCATGACAAGGGCGAGCATCCTCGCACCGAGGCTCCGCTACCGCTCGGCGGCTGACGGGATTTCATACAGTGGTTCGTCATAAAGTCGGCGTTTAATCGAGAATTGCCCTATTTCCTGCGTCAGCCCTTTTGTAAGCAAAGGTTTGCTTGACAGCAGCATGACCGGGATAATACCGGCCCTGCGCCATGGCACGTGTCGACGAAGCTCTTGGTGGATCAAGGAAGACCCATTAGCCGACCGGAATGCCCCGAAGGGCCCACAAGAGCTCGCAGCGTGATTCAATTCAATATCGACCAGTGGAGTGCCTGGGCCCCGGGCCTGTCCACGATTGCCGACTGGCAGAGCTGGGTACGGGAAGAACGTCTTCCCGACAGCGCCGCCCAACCGGATGTCGCCTTTCTCCCCGCCATGCAACGCCGCCGCCTGAGCCCCCTGGCGCGTATGGTGTTCAGTGTCGCCTGGCCGCTGGCCGACGGGCGGCCGCCGATGCCGCTGATCTTCGTTTCCCGCCACGGCGAAACCGGCCGCAGCCTGGAACTGCTGCGCGAGCTGGCCGTCGAACAACCACTGTCCCCGACGCAGTTCAGCCTTTCCGTGCACAACGCGGTCATTGGCCTGTGGTCGATCCTGCGGCAGGACACCAGCGAAATGACAGCCATCGCCGGCGAACGTGACGGTTTCGAGCATGGCCTGCTGGAAGCCGCTGCACTGCTGGCCGAAGGTGCCCCGGAAGTGCTGCTGGTGGTGACCGAGGAGCCGGTACCGGAGCTGTATTCGCCCTGGGTCGACGACGTGCCCTTCCCCTATGCCGTGGCCCTGCGCCTGAAGCCCGGCAGCGAATGGTCACTGGAACTCGCGGAAAACGGCACAGCCCTTGCTCCGCCGTCCCACCCCAATGCCCTGAACCTGGTGCGCGCGCTGATCGAGCGCACCGGCCTGATCCATCACCCCTGGAAGAAGCGTCTATGGACCTGGCAACGCAACCACTGAGCAAGCGCGCCGACGCTTGGCTGTGGCGCCTGTTCGCCACCGGCCTGTGCTTCGCCATCTTCGGTATTGGTGGATTGCTGCTACGGGTGCTGGTGTTTCCGCTGCTGAGCCTGCTGCCGGGCGATGCCCTGCGCCGTCGCAGCCGCGCACGCCACACGGTCAGCCGGCTGTTCTGGCTGTTCGTGCAGATCATGCAGCGCAGCGGCGTGCTGACGTACGAAGTGGAAGGCATCGAGCGCCTCGGCCGTCCGGGGCAGATGGTCATCGCCAACCACCCGTCGCTGATCGACGTGGTCTTCCTCATCGGCCTGATCCGCGACGCCAACTGCGTGGTCAAGCAGAGCCTGTTCGCCAACCCCTTCACCCGCGGCCCGGTGACGGCGGCGCAGTACATCAGCAACAACGGCAGCATGGACATGTTCGATGAGGCCGTGGACGCGCTGCAGCAGGGCCAGACCCTGATCGTCTTCCCCGAGGGCACCCGCACCACGCCGGGCGCGGCTCCGCAATTCCATCGCGGCGCGGCGTCCATCGCCTTGCGCGGCGCCAGCGTCATCACCCCGGTGACCATCACCGTGTCCCCGACCACCCTGACCAAGGCCGAGCCCTGGTACAGCATTCCCGCCCGCCGCGTGCATTTCCGGCTGCGCGTCGGCGACGACCTGGACCCGCAGGTCTTTGCCAGCCAGGGCCCCGCCCCGGCAGCCTCGCGCCGGCTCAATGCCTTCCTGCACCAGCATTTCATCAAGGAGCTCGCAAGAGATGAGCGATCTGCAACTGGAGATTAAACAGCTGATCATCGACGCCCTCGGCCTCGAAGATATCGGCCCTGACGACATCGGCGCCGAAGACGCGCTGTTCGGCGACGGCCTCGGCCTGGATTCGGTCGACGCCCTGGAACTGGGCCTGGCCATCCAGAAACGCTACGGCATCAAGATCGACGCCGATGCCAAGGACACCCGCCAGCATTTCGCCAATGTGGCGAGCCTGGCGGCCTTCGTGACCGCCCAGAAAGCCGCCTGAGACCGCTGACCATGCAAACCCGTGAGGACATTTTCAACACCCTGCGCGACGCCCTGGTCGAGCTGTTCGAACTGGAGCCGGAGCAGATCAGCCTCGACGCCAACCTGTACCAGGACCTGGAGATCGACAGCATCGACGCCGTCGACCTGATCGACCACCTCAAGCGCCAGACCGGCAAGAAGATCGCCGCCGAGGAATTCAAGTCGGTGCGTACCGTCGGCGACGTGGTCGAAGCGGTCTATCGCCTGGCCAACCCATGACACGCCTGGTCGGGCTCAGCCTGCTGCTGGCCGGGCTGCTCTACCCGTTCGCGATCTACTTCGGCATCGATCACCTGTCGCCGAAATTCTTCGCGCTGCTGCTGGGCGGGTTGTGGTTCGCCCGCAGCCTGGGCAGCGGGCAACGCCCCGGGCAACGCTGGATGGCGCTGGCGGCCGTGGCCTTCTGCATGCTGCTGTGGTTCCTCAACGAGCCGCACCTGCTGCGCTGGTACCCGGTGCTGATCAGCGCAGGCCTGCTGAGCCTGTTCGCCCTCAGCCTGAAATTCGGTCCGCCGCTGGTCGAGCGCCTGGCGCGCCTGCGCGAGCCGGAGCTGCCGCCCCACGCGGTGCGCTACACCCGCCGGGTGACCCAGGCCTGGGTGCTGTTCTTCCTGGGCAACGGTCTGATTGCCGCGGCCCTCACACTGTGGGCGCCGCTGGCCTGGTGGACGCTGTACAACGGCCTGATTTCCTACCTGCTGATGGGCGTGCTGTTCGCCGTCGAGTGGCTGGTACGGCAGCGGGTCAGAGGTCAAGGATGAAATCGATTTCCCTCGCCCGGCTGCTGCTGGAGCTGCCCGCGGGGCGCCCATTGGCGCTGGAGCCGACGCTGCTCGCCAGCGACTTCCTGCAGCGCGTCTGCGCAGCGGCCGGCGCCCTGCGCCAGCGCAATGCCCAGCGCGTGGCGATCCACCTGGAAGACGCCGCCGAACTGGCAATAGCCCTCTACGCGGCGTGGCTGGCCGGTGCCGAAGCGGTGCTGCCGGCCGACAACCTCGCCCACAGCCGCGAGCGACTGGCCTCGCGGATCGACGCCTGGATCGGCGATCAGCCCGGTGACCTGCTGCTGGCCGAGCTGAACGGCCCGGCACTGCCTCCGGCCCCTCTTGCACCTGAAGAACTGGACCTCGACGCCTGCCGCCTGGTGCTCAGCACCTCCGGCTCCACCGGCGAGCCCAAGCTGATCGGCAAGTCCCTGCGCCAGCTGAGCAACGAAGTGCAGGTGCTGGAAGCCCTCTGGGGCGAACAACTGGGCGATGCGTGCATCCTCGGCAGCGTCGCCGCGCAGCACATCTACGGCCTGCTGTTCCGCGTGCTCTGGCCGCTGTCCGCCGGCCGCGCCTTCCTGCGTCGGCAGATCGCCTTCCCCGAAGACCTGCAACGCCTGAGCCTCGACCAACCGCGCTTCGCCTGGGTCGGCAGCCCGGCGCTGCTCAAGCGCATGGGCGACAACCTCGACTGGCCGGCGCTACGCCCGGTGGTGCGGGTGTTCTCCTCCGGCGGCCCGCTGCCGGCCGAAGCCGGCGAGCAGTTGCACGAACGCCTCGGCCAGGCTCCCACGGAAATCTACGGCAGCTCCGAGACCGGCGGCATCGCCTGGCGCCAGGGCGGCCAGCTGTGGCAGCCGTTCGAAGGCGTGGCGCTGAGCCAGGACGAGCACGGCGCGCTGCGCATCGAATCGACCTACCTGCCGCCCGGCGAAACCGAACAGACCGCCGACGCCGCACGAATTTGCGCCGACGGCCGCTTCGAGTTGCTCGGCCGGCTCGACCGCATCGTCAAGCTGGAAGAAAAACGCATCTCCCTGCCGCAACTGGAAGCGGCGCTGATGAAGCATCCCTTCGTCAGCGAAGCGCGCCTGGGCGTGGTGCAGGAGAACCGCGCCAGCCTCGGCGCACTGGTCGCCCTGAGCGACGCCGGCCTGCATGAGCTGCGCAATGGCGGCCGCCGCGCGCTGACCCAGCGCCTGCGCGAACACCTCGCCGACCACTGCGAAGCCCTCGCCCTGCCGCGCCGCTGGCGCCTGCTGCGACGCCTGCCGGGCAATGCCCAGGGCAAGCTGCCGCAAAGCCTGGTGGACGAACTGCTGCACGCGCCGCGCAGCCGCGATCCCGACGTACTGACGCACAACGCGGTGGACGGCGAACAGCACTTCCAGCTGGAAATCCCCCTGGACCTCGCCTACTTCCCCGGCCACTTCCCCAAGGCTCCCGTGCTGCCGGGCGTGGTGCAGGTGCAATGGGCGCAGCAACTGGGCCGCCAGGTCTTCGACCTGCCGCCACGCTTCGGCGGCATGGAAGTGCTGAAGTTCCAGCAACTGCTGCGGCCGGGCGATCTCTGCCAGTTGGCCCTGCGCTGGGACGCCGAGCGCGGCAAGCTGTACTTCGCCTTCACCCGTGGCGAGGCCGCCTGCTCCTCCGGGCGCATCCTGCTGGGGGCAGACGAATGAGCACCAAACCGTGTGCCGTGATTCCGGTGTACAACCACGAGCACGCGCTGCCCCAGGTGGTCGCCGAACTGCTCGCCGCCGGCCTGCCCTGCGTGCTGGTCGACGACGCCTCCAGCCGCGAGTGCGCGGCGGTGATGGACCAGCTCGCCGCAGGCCGCGACACGTACCTGGTGCGCCTGCCGGTGAACCAGGGCAAGGGCGGCGCGGTGATGGCCGGCCTGCGCGAAGCCGCGCGCCTGGGCTTCACCCACGCGCTGCAGGTGGACGCCGACGGCCAGCACGACCTGGGCGACGTGCAGCGCTTCCTCGGCATCTCACGCGAGCACCCCGAGGCGCTGGTCTGCGGCTATCCGCAGTACGACGAAAGCGTGCCCAAGGGTCGTCTCTACGCGCGCTACCTGACCCACATCTGGGTATGGATCAACAGCCTGTCGCTGTCGATCCGCGACGGCATGTGCGGCTTCCGGGTCTACCCGCTGGCATCCACACTCAAGCTGATCGACAGCACCACGCTGGGCAAGCGCATGGATTTCGACCCGGAAATCCTCGTCCGTCTGGCCTGGCGCAACCAACCGATGCAGTGGCTGCCGACGAAGGTGCATTACCCGCTGGACGGCCTCTCGCACTTCCGCCTGTTCCACGACAACGCACTGATCTCCTCCATGCACGCGCGGCTGTTCTTCGGCATGCTCTGGCGCTCGCCAGCCATTCTCTGGCGCCGCCTGCGGAGCGCCGCGTGAGCGCGCAGCACTGGGCGCAACAGCGCGAGCGCGGCAGCCTGCTGCTGATGCGCTTCACCGCCTGGGCGGCGCGCACCCTCGGCCGGCGCCTGCTGTCGCCGCTGCTGCACCTGATCGTGCTGTACTTCTTCCTCTTCGGCGCCCGTGCGCGCGGCGCCATCCGCGAGTACCAGCAGCGCCTGGCGCAGCACAGCGGCAACGCCTCGCTGAGCCCGACCACCGGCCGCGTGTTCGGCCAGTTCATGGCCTTCGCCGACGCCATCCTCGACAAGCTCGATGTCTGGGCCGGCCGCCTGGACCTCGCCAGCATCGAACTCAATGACCCGCACAACCTGCGCGCGCAGTTGCGCAGCGGCCGTGGCCAGCTGCTGGTGGGCGCGCACCTGGGCAACCTCGAAGTCTGCCGCGCGCTGGCGGAACTGGGCGAGAAGGTGCGCATGAACGTGCTGGTGCACACCCGCCACGCCGAGCAGTTCAACAAGCTGCTGGGCGAGTCCGGCGCCAGCCACCTGCGGCTGATCCAGGTGAGCGAACTGGACCCGGCGATCATGCTGCAGTTGTCCCAGCGCCTGGACGCCGGCGAATGGCTGGCGATTGCCGGCGACCGCATTCCGCTGCACGGCGGGCGCAACGTCGAGGTCGATTTCCTCGGCGCCCCGGCCGCACTCCCGCAGGGCCCCTGGCTGCTCGCCGGGCTGCTGCAGTGCCCGGCCAACCTGATGTTCTGCCTGAAGGAAGAGGGCCGCTACCGCGTGCACCTGGAGCCCTTCGCCGAACGCATCCAGTGGCGCCGCAGCGACCGCGCGGAGGTCCTGAAACACTGGACCCAGCGCTACGCCCAGCGCCTGGAACACTACTGTCTGCGCGCACCGCAGCAGTGGTTCAACTTCTACCCGTTCTGGAAAGCCCATGACGACAGCCACTGAAACGCCGGTTTTCGGCCAAGGCCACCTGAGCATCGAACAGATCGTCGCCCTCGCCGAGCGCCGCGTCGAAAGCCGCCTGGACGACGACGCCGACTTCCGCGCCCGGATCGCCCGCGGCGCGCAGTTCCTCGACACCCTGCTGGACAAGGAAGGCGTGATCTACGGCGTCACCACCGGCTATGGCGATTCCTGCGTGGTGGCTGTGCCGCTGGAGCACGTCGAGGCACTGCCGCAGCACCTGTTCACCTTCCACGGCTGCGGCCTGGGCAAGCTGCTGGAACCGGCCGCCGTGCGCGCCGTGCTCGCCGCGCGCCTGCGCTCGCTGAGCCACGGGGTTTCCGGCGTACGCCTGGAACTGCTGGAGCGCCTGCATGCTTTCCTCGCCCTGGACATCCTGCCGCTGATCCCGGAAGAGGGTTCGGTGGGCGCCAGCGGTGATCTCACGCCACTGTCCTATGTCGCCGCCACCCTCGCCGGCGAGCGTGAAGTGCTGTGGCGCGGCGAGCACCGCAGCGCCGCCGACGTCCATGCCGAGCTGGGCTGGCAGCCGCTGGTGCTGCGGCCCAAGGAAGCGCTGGCGCTGATGAACGGCACGGCGGTGATGACCGGCCTGGCCTGCCTCGCCTATTCGCGCGCGGACTACCTGCTCAAGCTGGCCACGCGCATTACCGCGCTGAACGTCATCGCCCTGCAAGGCAACCCGGAGCACTTCGACGAGCGCCTGTTCGCCGCCAAGCCGCATCCGGGGCAGATGCAGGTCGCCGCGTGGATTCGCCAGGACCTCGCCATCGACGCACCGACGCCGCCGCTGCACCGCCTGCAGGACCGCTACTCGCTGCGCTGCGCACCTCACGTGCTGGGCGTGCTGGCCGACAGCCTGGGCCTGCTGCGGCAGTTCATCGAGATCGAACTGAACAGCGCCAACGACAACCCGATCATCGACGCCGAGGACGAGCGCGTGCTCCACGGCGGGCACTTCTACGGCGGGCACATCGCCTTCGCCATGGACAGCCTGAAGAACCTCGTGGCCAACGTCGCCGACCTGCTCGACCGGCAGCTCGCACTGCTGGTGGACACCCGCTACAACCATGGCCTGCCGAGCAACCTCTCGGGTGCTCCGGCGGACCGCGCGATGATCAACCACGGCTTCAAGGCCGTGCAGATCGGCGCCAGCGCCTGGACCGCCGAGGCGCTGAAGAACACCCTGCCGGCCAGCGTGTTCTCGCGCTCCACCGAGTGCCACAACCAGGACAAGGTGAGCATGGGCACCATCGCCGCGCGCGATGCCCTGCGCACCCTGGAGCTGACCGAACAGGTCGCCGCCGCCACCCTGCTGGCCGCGCAACAGGGCGTCTGGCTGCGCTGCGGCGAAGCCGGTGCGCGCCCGCTGCCGGCACCGCTGGGCGGCATGCACGAACAACTCGGCCAGGACTTCCCGCCGCTGATCGAGGACCGCGCCCTGGAAGGCGAACTGCGCCTGTGCCTGGAGCGCATCCGCGCGCGCCACTGGGGGCTCTATGCGTAAGGCCGGCGTGCTGCAGGCCGAGGTGGAAATCCTCGTGCCGTTCTTCGACGTCGACATGATGGAAGTGGTCTGGCACGGCCACTACGTCAAGTACCTGGAAGTCGCGCGCTGCGCCCTGCTCGACAGGCTCGACCACAACTACTCGCAGATGCGCGAGGCGGGCTACGCCTGGCCGGTGATCGACCTGCAGCTGCGCTACGTACGCGGCGCGCGTTTCGGCCAGCGCATCAGCGTGCGCGCCGACCTGGTGGAGTGGGAGAACCGCCTGAAGATCAACTACCTGATCAGCGACGCCGAGACCGGCGAGCGCCTGACCCGCGCCAGCAGCACCCAGGTGGCGGTGGAGATCGCCAGCCGCGAGATGCAGATGGTTTCGCCCGCCGTGTTCATCGACGCCGTGCAGCGCGCACTGGAGGCCGAAGCATGCTGAAGCGCGCCCTGCTCGTCTGCGGCCTTCTGCTCGCTCCGCTGGCCCACGCCTTCGACCTGCCGCAACTGGCCGCGCAGCTCGGCAAACCGACGGTGGTACGCGGCGAGTTCGTCCAGGAGAAACACCTGCGTTCGCTGCCGCAGCCGCTGGTGAGCAAGGGCCACTTCATCCTCGCCAAGCAGCACGGCCTCCTCTGGCTGCTGCAGACGCCGCTGAAGCAGGACTACCGCATCGACGACCAGGGCATCGCCCGGCGCGACGCCAGTGGCTGGCAGCAACTGCCGCAACGCAGCGCCAGCGCACAGCAGAACCGCCTGTTCCTCGCCGTACTGGAAGGCGACAGCAGCGGCCTGCAGCGCGACTTCGACCTCGCCCTGAGCGGCGAGGCGAACGACTGGACACTCACCCTGACGCCGCGCGCCGTGCTGCTCAAGCAGATCTTCGACAGCATCGAGATTGCCGGCGGCGAACTGGTGCAGCGCATCGAGCTGCACGAAGCCCAGGGCGACCGCACCGTGCTGCGCATGACCAGCAGCCAGCCCGGCGACAGCCTGACCGATGCGGAGCGCAGTGACTTTGCCCGCTGAGCGGCCGCAGTGGCTGCCACGCCTGGTGATCGCCGGGCTGTTGGCGCTGCTCGCCCTCGCCGCCTGGCAATGGCGCGGTGCCGCGCCGCTGAGCACCGACCTGCTGGAACTGGTGCCCGGCAGCAGCCGTGATGCCCTGCAGAAGCAGGCCGAGCAGCGCATGCAGGAGCCGCTCAACCGCGAACTGCTGGTGCTGGTCGGCTACCCCGAGCGCGACACCGCCATCGCCCACGCCCGCGAGCTGGCCGAGCGCTGGCAAGCCAGCGGCCTCTACGAGAAGGTGCAGTGGGGCGTACAGGCCGACCTGCCGGCACTGCGCGAACAACTGCGCGCCGGCCGCCTCGCGCTGCTCAATGCCGATGACCGCCGCCAGCTCTCCGATGACCCCGCCGCCTTCATCCAGCAGCGCGTCGAACAACTCTTCGATCCCTTCTCCGGCTTCGGCCTGCTGCCCAATGACCAGGACTGGTTCGGCCTGGCCTTGCGCATCCAGCACCACCAGCCGTTGACGGCGAAGGTGCAGCTGGACATCGGCAGCGGCGCGCTGCTCGCCGAAGACGACGGGCGCAACTGGGTGCTGCTGCGCGCACGCACCCGCGCCGATGCCTTCGACATGAACCTGCCGCGCGCCGTGGCCGCGCAGATCGCCGAGGCGCGCCAGCAACTGGCGGCCGACGGCGGGCAGATCGTCGCCGCCAGCGGCCTGCTGTATGCGGCCGACGGCCAGCGCCAGGCCAGCCGCGAAATGACCTGGGTTGGCGGCGGCGCCGCGCTGGGCACCCTGCTCCTGTTGCTGCTCGCCTTCCGTCGCGGGCGCGCATTGCTGGCCTTCCTGCCGGTGCTGGTCGGCGTGCTGGCGGGCGCCACCGCGTGCATCGCGCTGTTCGGCAAGATCAACCTGCTCACCCTGATGCTGGGTGCCAGCTTGATCGGCGTGGCCTCGGATTACCCGCTGCACTATCTGTCGAAAGCCTGGACTGTCGCTCCTTGGCAGCCCTGGCATGCTTTGAAGCTGAGCCAGCGCGGGCTGTTTCTCAGCCTCGCCACCAACCTGATCGGCTACCTCGCCCTGGCCTGCACGCCCTTCCCGGCACTGACCCAGGTGGCGACCTTCTCGGTGGCCGGCCTGCTCGCCGCCTACCTGTGCGTGATCGGCCTGCTGCCGCTGCTGTTGCGCGGCAACGCCATCGCTCCACAACCTCTGCTGCTCTCGCTGGGCGAGCGCCTGATCGGCCTGCGCCAGGCCCTGCTCCAGCGCACCGGCAGTTGGCCGCTGCTCGCGGTGGTCGCGCTGTTCTGCGCCGGCGGGCTGTGGCAACTGCAGGTGAAGAACGACCTGCGCCAGTGGCTGGGCGCCAAGCCGCAATTGCTCAGCGAGGCCCAGGCCGCCGCGCGCATCACCGGCTACCAGCCCACCAGCCAGTTCTTCCTGGTCCGCGCCAGCGATGAAACCCAGCTGCTGCAACGCCAGGCCGAACTGGCTGCGCGACTGGACAAGCTGGTCGCCTCCGGCCAGCTCAAGGGCTACCTCGCGCTCAACCAGTTGCTTGCCACCGCGCAGCAACAACAGCAGGCCCGCGAAGCGCTGCGCCAGTTGCCGCAACACTGGCAGGCACTGATCGACCTGGGCATTGCGCAGGCCGCGCTGCAAGCCGAGCTGGATCAGCTGGAACAGCTTCCGCCACAGTCCCTGGACCAGGCCCTGAAGGGTCCGCTCGGCGAGCCGTGGCGGCCGCTATGGCTGGGCACGGTGGACGGCGGCGTGGCCGGGCTGGTGAGCCTGCAGGGGCTGTCCGACGCCGACGTGCTGGCCGAACGGGCCAAGGGGCTGGAGGGCGTGCAGCTGGTGGATCGCCTCGGCGAGCTGAACCGCCTGTTCGCCGCCACCCAGGTCAGCGCCACCGAACTCAAGCTGCTCTCCTGCGTGCTGATCTTCGCCCTGCTGCTCAAACCCTTCGGTCCGCGCGGCGCCCTGCGCATCGTCCTGCTGCCGCTGCTGGCAGCGCTGTGCAGCCTCGCCAGCCTCGGCTGGCTGGGCCAGCCGCTGACGCTGTTCAGCCTGTTCGGCCTGCTGCTGGTCACCGCCATCGGCGTGGATTACACCATCCTCATGCGTGAGCGCGTCGGCGGCGCGGCAGTGAGCCTGGTCGGCGTGCTGCTGGCGGCCATCACCACCTGGCTGTCGTTCGGCCTGCTGGCGCTGTCGGCCACGCCGGTGATCAGCAATTTTGGCCTGGCCGTGGGCCTGGGCCTGGGGTTCTGCTTCCTGTTCTGCCCCTGGGCACAAGCCAGCACCCGAGAAGGAGCTCCGGCATGCTGACGATCCTCTTCTGGCTGGCCATGCCGCCGCTGTTCGCCCTGGCCGTGATCGGCGGGCGGCGCCTGCGCCTGCTGCCCATCGTCAGCCAGTTGCTGGTGGCCGGCCTGCTGCTGCCGCTGCTGTTCATCGTCCTCCAGGGTCAGGGCTTCGAGGTGCGCTCGCTGGTTACCGCGCCCTGGCTCAAGCCGCTTTACGACATCGGCTTCGCGCTGCTGCTGGGGCACATCCTCAGTGACGTGATCGACCTCGACGTCAGCCGCCAGAGCCTGAAGATCGCCCTGCCCAGCTTCGCCGTGCCACTGGCCTGCGGCATGGCCAGCGCCTGGTGGCTGCTGGGCGTGCGCGAAGGCATGAGCGTGCTGGGCATCGGCCTGCTGTTCTCGATCACCGCGATCCCGGTGCTCTACCTGTTCCTGCGCAACATCGATTACCCCGAGGACGCCACCCGCCGCCTAATGCACGCGGCGGTGCTGATGGACCTGTGGTGCTGGAGCCTGTTCGGCCTGGCCCAGGGCAGCAGCGATCCGTCCCAACTGGTGTGGCCACTGCTGGCCGGCGCGGGGCCGCTGTTGCTGAGGCTGATCGGCGTGCGCCAGCACCTGGCCTACAGCCTGCCCTTCTTCGGCCTGATGATCGCCTGCCAGCACTGGCACCTGAACACCCTGGTGTTCGCCATCACCTGGCTGATGGCCCAGGCCGCGGTGCGCCAATCGTTCCGCCTGCCGGTGTCGCCGCGGGCGGCGCAGGCGCTGCAGAACTATCTGCTGGTACCGCTGGTGCTGGCCTTCGGCATCCTCCAGATCGATTTCCACCACGCCCTCGCCGGCTACTCCTGGCTCTACCTCGGCGCGCTGCTGGCGCTGCCGGTGCTCAGCAAGCTGGCCGGCAGCTGGCTCGGCCTGCGCTGGGCGCTGCCGGGCGCGAGCCTGGGTGAGTTGTGGAAGGAAAGCCTGCTGCTGAACATCCGCGGGCTGACCGAAATCGTTTTCCTCAACCTGTTGTTCCAGCAGGGCCACATCGACTCGCTGCTGTATTTCAGCCTGCTGCTGATGAGCCTGTTCGCCACCCTGCTGCCCGCCCTCTGCGGCGTGCGCCGCCCGCGCGCCGCCACCGCTACCCCGCCTGATTCCCTGTCTTTGTCCCAGGATCAGGCACCGGCAAGGAGCCCCTCAGATGTCCGCCCCTGAACTGCAACAACGCACCGTCGTCGTCATCGGCGCCGGCCCGTCCGGCGCCATCGCCGCCGCCCTGCTCAAGCGCAAGGGCCACGACGTGCTGGTGCTGGAGCGCCAGCGCTTCCCGCGCTTCTCCATCGGCGAGAGCCTGCTGTCGCACTGCCTGGACTTCGTCGAGGAAGCGGGGATGCTCGACGCCGTGCTCGCCGCCGGCTTCCAGGTGAAGCACGGCGCCGCCTTCGGCTGGGGCGAGCGCTACACCGCGTTCGACTTCCGCGACAAGTTCACGCAAGGCAAGGGGTCGACCTTCCAGGTCCAGCGCGCGCGCTTCGACCAGTTGCTGGCCGACCAGGCCGAGCTGCAGGGCGTGGAAATTCGCTACGAAGAAGAAATCATCGCTGCCGATTTCGCCGGCGACTGCCCGCGCCTGCGGGTGCGTCGCCTGGACGGCAGCGAGTACGAAGTGGAGTGCGCCTTCGTCCTCGACGCCAGTGGCTACGGCCGTGTGCTGCCGCGCCTGCTGGACCTTGAGGCGCCGTCCGGCTTCCCGGTGCGCCGCGCCGTGTTCACGCATATCGAGGACCGGATCGACGCGCCTGAATTCGACCGCGAGAAGATCCTCATCAGCATCCACCCGCAAGAGCGCGGCATCTGGTACTGGACCATCCCCTTCAGCGATGGCCGCACCTCGGTCGGCGTGGTTGCCGAGGACCGTCACTTCGAAGGCAAGCTGGATGACCTGGACGCCTGCCTGAAGGGCTTCTTCGACGCTGCGCCGAACCTGCGCCCGCTGCTGGAGAATGCCGTGTGGGACACCCCCGCGCGCACCCTCGGCGGCTACTCGGCGAACGTCAAGCGCCTGGCCGGGCCGGGCTTCGCCCTGCTCGGCAACGCAGCGGAATTCCTCGACCCGGTATTCTCCTCCGGCGTCACCATCGCCATGCGCTCCTCCAGCATGGCGGCCAACCTGCTCGACTGTCAGCTCAAGGGCGAGACCGTGGACTGGGAAGGCGATTTCGCCCAGCCACTCAAGCGCGGCGTGGACACCTTCCGCGCCTACGTCGAGGGCTGGTACGACGGCAGCTTCCAGGACGTGATCTTCTACGAAAAGGCCACCCCGGAAATCCGCCGGATGATCTGCTCCATCCTCGCCGGCTACGCCTGGGATACGCGCAATCCCTTCGTCGCCGAACCGCAGCGTCGCCTGCGGGTACTCTCCGAAATCTGTGCAAGCTGAAAGGACAAGGACTGTCATGACCCGCCCCGCCTCCACCTACGTCGAAGAAACCCGTTTCGGTTTCTGGTTCCTGCAGAGCCACACCTGGCAGCACCACGTGCTGCGCGTGGCGATCAACGACCTCAAGCGCCTGGTCAGCTGGGACATCCCGGCAAACCCGGTGCTGCTGGACGCCGGCTGCGGCCAGGGCCGCTCGTTCCGCCTGCTGAGCGAGGCCTTCAAACCCGGCCGCATGATCGGTCTCGACGCCGACCCGCACAGTCTCGACTGCTCGGCCGTGGAAGCGGCGCGGGAGAACATCGAGGTGGAACTGAACTGCGCCGACTGCGCCGACCTGATGCTGCCTTCGGCCAGCGTCGATATCCTGTTCTGCCACCAGACCTTCCACCACCTGGTGGAGCAGGAGCAGGCGCTGCAGGAGTTCTGGCGGGTGCTCAAGCCGGGCGGCCTGCTGCTGTTCGCCGAGTCCACCGAGGCGTACATCGATACCTGGGTGATCCGCTGGTTCTTCCGCCACCCGATGCATGTGCAGAAGAGCGCCGCGCAGTACCTGCAGATGCTCCGCGAGCAGGGCTTCGAATTCAGCGAGAAGAACGTTTCCTACCCCTACCTGTGGTGGAGCCGCGCCAAGGACTTCGGCCTGCTGGAACGCTGGGGCCTGCGCAAGCCGAAACCGTTCGGCCAGCGCGAGGAGACCCTGGTCAACGCCGTGGTGCGCAAACCCCTGGAGAGCCGCTGAGCATGATCCGCTGGCTGAGTCTCGCCTTTGTCCTGCTGCTGGCCGGCTGTGCCCAGCATGCGCCGCTGCCGTCCGCTTTGCCGCCGCTGGCGACGCCGTTGCAGCTGCACATCCAGCGCGAACAAGGCCAGGCCAGCCAACCCTCGACACAGGACTGGCTGCTGGTGATCCAGCAGGAAGGCACAGCGCTGCGCTGGTCGCTGATCGATCCGCTGGGCATACCGCTGTCGCGCCAGCTGCTGCGTGAGGGAGAATGGAGCAACGACGGCCTGCTGCCGCCCAACCCCGAGGCGCGCGAACTCTTCGCCGTGCTGCTGTTCGCGCTGACGCCCGAGGGTGATCTCGCCTCGCGCTACCAGACCACGGACTACCGGGCGGACGAGCACGGTCGCCACCTGCAGCAACGCTGGAAGATCACCTACCGGTCGGCGCAGGAGTTCACCCTCGAATCCGCCGACCTTCGCTACCGGGTGACGCCCCTGAACGCCGAGAGCGCCGCACCATGACCGCCACGCACCTCAACGTGAGCTACCTCAACGAGCTGGGCCTGATCTGCGCGCTGGGCAACGACCGCCGCGAAGTGGCCGCCGCGCTGCTGGCGGGCGAGTCCGCCGGCATGCAGGTGCAGGCTGGCTGGGTGCCAGGCAGGAGCATTCCCGTCGGCACGGTGAAGGCGCGCCTGGCAGCCATCCCGGACAAGCGCCACGACACCCGCAACAACCGCCTTTTGCTGGCCGCCGCCACGCAGATCGACCCGGCCATCCACGCCGCCATCCAGCGCTACGGCGCCGCACGCGTGGCAGTGGTGCTGGGCACCAGCACGTCGGGCATCCAGGAAACCACCCAGGGCGTGCGCCACCACAGGCTGCACGGGCAGTTGCCCGAAGGCTTCCACTACTCCCACCAGGAGCTGTCGGACCCGGCCGTGTACCTCGCGGATCACTACCAACTGGCCGGCCCGACCTACGTGATTTCCACCGCCTGCACCTCCAGCGGCCGCGCCCTGCAGAGCGCGCGCCGGCTGCTGAACCTGGGGCTGTGCGATGCCGTGCTGTGCGGCGGCGTGGACAGCCTGTGCGAGCTGACGCTCAACGGCTTCAGCGCGCTGGAAGCGGTGTCGGATGAGCTGTGCAAACCCTTCTCGGCGAACCGCAAGGGCATCAATATCGGCGAAGGTGCCGCGCTGTTCCTGATGACCCGCGAGCCCGGTACAGTCGCCCTGCTCGGCACCGGTGCCAGCTCCGATGCGTACCACATCTCCGCCCCCGAACCCGAAGGGCGTGGCGCCCGCGCAGCGATGCGCAAGGCGCTGGCCGAGGCGCGGCTGGAGGCCGGGCAGATCGCCTACCTGAACCTGCACGGCACCGCGACTACGCACAACGACGCCATGGAGAGCCTTGCCGTCAGCGCGGAATTCCCCGCCGGCGTGCCCTGCTCCTCGACCAAGCCGCTGTCCGGGCATACCCTCGGCGCCGCCGGCGCGCTGGAAGCGGCGTTCTGCTGGTTGCTGCTGGGCGAGCACAACCCCGAGCGGCGTCTGCCACCGCAATGCTGGGACGGCATCGCCGACCCGCAGTTGCCGGCGCTGCAACTGGTGGGGGACGACGCGCCGCGACTGCCGACCGAAGGTCCGCGCTACCTGATGAGCAACTCGTTCGCCTTCGGCGGCAACAACATCAGCCTGATCCTGGGCGAGATGAGCAAGGATTCTGGAGTGACCCGATGATCGACTGGCCGATCGCCTCCCTGCTGCCCCACGCGGGCGACATGATCCTCATCGACGAAGTGCTCGACTTCGGCGACGAGGATATCCGCACGCGCCTGACAGTGCGCCCGGGCGGCCTGTTCAACGAAGCCGACGGCAGCCTGCCGGCCTGGGTCGGCGTGGAGCTGATGGCGCAGAGCGTCGCCGCCTACGCCGGTTGCCAGGCACGCTCGCGCGGCGAGCCGGTGGAGCTGGGCTTCCTGCTCGGCACCCGCCAGTACCAGTGCGACGTGGCGAGCTTTCCGGCCGGCGCGCAGCTCACTATCCATGCCATCCGCACCCTGCAGGACGACAATGGCATGGGCGTCTTCGAATGCCATCTGGAAGGACCGGGGATCAAGGCGCTGGCGCGCCTCACCGTGTTCCGCCCGCCAGAGGTTGCCAGCTATCTACAAGAACCCGCTCTCGCTGATCAAAAAACCGAGAACCGAGAGCCGAAAGAGCCAAGCGTATGACTGATTCCATCCTCGTAACCGGCTCCAGCCGTGGCATCGGCCGCGCCATCGCCCTGCGCCTGGCGCGGGCCGGCTTCGATCTGGTGCTGCACTGCCGCAGCGGCCGCGCCGAAGCCGACGCCGTGCAGGCCGAAGTCCAGGCACTGGGGCGCAGCGCCCGCGTGCTGCAGTTCGACGTGGCCGACCGCGAAGCCGCGCGCAACATCCTCGAGGCCGACGTGGAAACCCACGGCGCCTATTACGGCGTGGTGTGCAACGCCGGCCTGACCCGCGACGGCGCCTTCCCGGCGCTCACCGAGGAAGACTGGGACCAGGTGCTGCGGACCAACCTCGACGGTTTCTACAACGTCCTGCACCCGGTGATCATGCCGATGATCCGCCGCCGCCAACCGGGGCGCATCGTCTGCATCACCTCGGTGTCCGGGCTGATCGGCAACCGCGGCCAGGTCAACTACAGCGCCTCCAAGGCCGGCGTGATCGGCGCCGCCAAGGCTCTGGCCATCGAGCTGGGCAAGCGGAAAATCACCGTGAACTGCGTGGCACCGGGGCTGATCGATACCGCGATGCTCGACGAGCAGGTGCCGGTGGAGGAAATCCTCAAGATGATCCCCGCCCAGCGCATGGGCACCCCGGAAGAAGTCGCCGGCGCAGTGAATTTCCTGATGTCGGCCGAGGCCGGCTACATCACCCGCCAGGTGCTGGCGGTCAACGGAGGGCTGTGCTGATGAAGCGCGTCGTCATCACCGGCATGTCCGGCATCACCTCCCTGGGTTCGGACTGGGCGAGCATCGAGGCGCACTTCAGCGCCAACCAGAGCGGCATCCGCCGCATGGATGAGTGGGACCGCTTCACCGAACTGAACACCCGCCTGGCCGGCCCGGTACTGGATTTCGTGGTGCCCAGGCACTGGACCCGCAAGCAGCTGCGCAGCATGGGCCGCGTCTCGCGCCTGTCGGTGGGCGCCGCCGAGCGCGCGCTGGCCGACGCCGGGCTGCTGGGCGACGAATCCATCCGCGACGGCCGCATGGGCGTCGCCTGCGGCTCGTCCACCGGCAGCACCGACGAGATCAAGGCGTTCGGCAACATGCTGCTGAACTCGGTGGCCGACGGCCTCAACGCCAACTCCTACGTACGCATGATGCCGCACACCACGGCGGCGAATATCAGCATCTTCTTCGGCCTCACCGGCCGGGTAATCCCCACCTCCAGCGCCTGCACCAGCGGCAGCCAGGGCATCGGCTACGCCTACGAGGCGATCCGCTTCGGCCGCCTGCCGCTGATGCTCGCCGGCGGCGCCGAGGAGCTGTGCCCGACCGAGGCCATGGTGTTCGATGCGCTCTACGCCACCAGCCTGAAGAACGACACCCCGCAGCAGACGCCGCGCCCCTACGACAGCGGCCGCGATGGCCTGGTGATCGGCGAAGGCGCCGGCATGCTGGTACTGGAAGACCTGGACCACGCCCTCGCCCGCGGTGCGTGCATCCACGCCGAGATCGTCGGCTTCGGCAGCAACGCCGACGGCCAGCACACCACCCGCCCGGAACAGTCGACCATGCGCCGCGCGATGGAGTTGGCGCTGGAAGATGCCGGCCTGCCGAGCGAGGCCATCGGTTACGTGAACGGCCACGGCACCGCCACCGAGCAGGGCGATATCGCCGAAACCCTGGCGACCAGCGAACTCTTCGGAAATCGCATGCCGATCAGCTCGCAGAAGAGTTTCCTGGGCCACACTCTGGGAGCGTGCGGCGCGCTGGAGTCCTGGTTCAGCATCGAGATGATGAACAGCGACCGCTACGTGCACACCCTCAACCTGGACGAGATCGACCCGCGCTGCGGCGACCTCGACTACCTGCGGGGCGAGCCGCGCGCGATGAGCCACGAGTACGTGATGAACAACAACTTCGCCTTCGGCGGGATCAACACCTCGCTGATCTTCCGCCGCTGGCGCTGAGCCTTTCTCACCGTTACCGCCCAACGACACTGCAAGGAGAGCAAACCATGTCCCGACTGATCCGCAGCCTGCTGCTCTGCGTGGCCACCGCGATGGCCGTCGGTTGCACCACCAAGCCCGTGGAAAACATCGACCAGAGCCTGCCGCCGGACAGCAACCGCACCTCGGTGCAGGTGCAGGCGGCGATCCACGATGCGCTGGAAGAGCAGAAATGGACCGTGCAGCAGGACTCCGGCAACGTGATCTACGCCGAGATAACCGTGCGCGAGCGGCACCACGCCGAGGTCAGCATTCCCTACAGCAGCCAGCAGTACTCCATCAAGCTGCGCAGCAGCCGCGGCCTGGACGAGAAGGACGGGCAGATCCACCGCAACTACAACAAGTGGGTCGCCATCCTCAACAACAAGATCCTGCAGAACCTGCACCTCGCCCCGCCGAGCAACTGATCCCCCTCATCGACAAGGAGTCGATCCATGCAACGCAAGACCCTCGGGCTGTTCGCCCTCGCGCTCTGCGCGTCCATCCCCGGCATCAGCCAGGCTCGCGACACCACCCTGCACCTGCCCTTCGACGAAGTCGTCGCCGAGGCGGTGAAGGCCGGTCGTCTGGACGGCAGCGTGAAGTTCTACCTGGCGGGCAACCCGGCGGGTGACAAGCTGAACGTGGTCCAGTCCGGCGCCATCACCAACAAGAAGACCAACGCCTTCAACAAGAGCGACGAGGAAGCCTGCCGCTGGGCACTGCAATCAGCACTGATCACCCTGCAGGACTCGGCGAAGAAGGCCGGCGCCACCGCCGTGACCAACATCGTCAGCTACTACAAGCGCAACGAGTACAAGGACGCCAAGCAGTTCGAGTGCCACGCCGGCGCAGTCATCGCCGGCGTGGCGCTGAAGGCCGACTACGCCAAATAAGCCGCTGTCCCGCAGCGCTGTCCGCCGTGCCCGGCTTTGGGTATCGGCGGATAAAGCGTTCCGCTTTATGCGCCCTACGTTATCCGGCCCCCCGTAGGGCGCATGACGCCCCAGGCGTTATCCGCCTATGTGCCTGAGTCAGGCCTGGATTTGCTGGGTAACCAGGTCGAAAAACGACTGCGCCAGGCGGGACGTCTCGTTGCGGCGCCGCACCAGCCACACCGAACTGGTCGCGCCCGGATCGCTGAGGGTGCGATAGACCACGCCATCCACCCGCGTCCGGCGGAACGACGCCGGCAGCATCGACACACCGAGCCCCGCTGCCACCAGGCCGATGATGGTCATCGCCTCGCCCGCTTCCTGGGCGATGCGCGGGCTGAAGCCGGCCTGCCGCGACAGCGCCATCAGCTGGCTGTAGAGGCCCGTGCCGTAGCTGCGCGGGAAAAACACGAACGGCTCGTCCGCCAGCAAGGCGAACTCCAGCCCCTCCTGGCTGGCCTGCGCCAGCGGATGATCGGCGCGCAACACGGCCACCAGCGGCTCGCTGAACAGCTCCACGGCTTCCAGGGTTTCCGGCAGCGGGATCGGACGAATCAGGCCGACTTGCACGCGCTCTTCCAGCAGCGCCTGCACCGCCTGCCCGCTGCTCAGTTCCTGCAGGTCCAGGTGCACGTCCGGGTAGGCCTGACGGAATGCCAGGATGGCGCGCGGGATGCTGGAGGTGAACGGCGCCGAGGCGGTGAAGCCAACCTTCAGCTCGCCGATCTCGCCCTGGTGCGCACGCCGCGCCAGCAAGACGGCACGGTCCACCTGCTGCAACACCTGCCGCGCTTCGTCGAGAAACAGCTTGCCGGCCTCGGTCAGCGCCACGCGGCGGTTGGTACGCTCCAGCAGCCGCGCGCCGATTTCCTCCTCCAGCGCCTGGATCTGCTGGCTCAGCGGCGGCTGGGAAATCCCCAGCTGCTCGGCGGCGCGGCCGAAGTGCAGCTCTTCCGCCACGGCGATGAAATAACGCAGGTGTCGCAGTTCCATCCAGCCTCCGCCATCAACGATTCGTAAAACGACTCAAATGTGTCGATTAATATATTGGAAATAATAAAGCCCGCTCCTTATCCTTTCCACACAAGCCCAATAACGACTACCAACCTGCTCCTTGCCTGGCCGCGCGGGCCCTTTTCCGCCACTCCAGGTCCTCTGCTGTCATCTACCCCAGCTTTTCCATCCAGAGGTGTGTCGTGAGTCAACCTGCCCTGCGGGCTTTGCGGGAAGAACATTCCATGGCGGCCGAGCCGTCTGTCGTACAAGAACCGTCCGCCGCCAACGATCCGGCGGAGGTGCTGCCCGATCTGCGCGAGAGCGCGCGTGAAGCCAACGACGACGTGGTGCGCGCCGTCGAAGAGATCGAAACCTACATCGAGAAAGGCACCCCGGAATTCATGCGCACATCGCTGGCGCTGTTCTCCGGCGGCTTCGCCACCTTCGCCCTGCTGTACTGCGTGCAGCCGATGATGCCGGTGCTGTCCAGGGCCTTCAGCCTGACCGCCGCGCAGAGCAGCCTGGTACTGTCGATCTCCACCATCACCATGGCCTTCGGCCTGCTGGTCACCGGGCCGATCTCCGACGCCATCGGGCGCAAGTCGATCATGGTCGCCTCGCTGGTCCTCGCCGCCCTGTTCACCATCGGCAGCTCGCTGATGCCGACCTGGCACGGCGTGCTGGCCATGCGCGCGCTGCTCGGCCTGTCGCTCAGCGGTCTGGCGGCGGTGGGCATGACCTACCTCTCCGAGGAAATCCACCCGCAGCACATCGGGCTGTCCATGGGGCTGTACATCGGCGGCAACGCCATTGGCGGCATGAGCGGGCGGCTGATCAGCGGCGTGCTGGTGGACTACGTGAACTGGCACGTGGCGCTGGCCACCCTGGGCGTGCTCGCCCTGGCGGCGGCGCTGCTGTTCTGGCGCATCCTGCCCGAATCGAAGAACTTCCGCCCGGCGCCGCTCAAGCCGCGCCGGCTCATCGAGGGCTTCACCGGGCACTTCCGCGATGCCGGCCTGCCCTGGCTGTTCCTCGAGGCGTTCCTGCTGATGGGTGCCTTCGTCACCCTGTTCAACTACATCGGCTATCGCCTGCTGGCCGAGCCCTATCACCTGAGCCAGGCCATCGTCGGCGTGCTCTCGCTGGTCTACCTGTCGGGCATCTACAGCTCGGCGTGGGTCGGCTCGCTGGCCGACAAGCTGGGCCGGCGCAAGGTGCTCTGGGCGATGATCGCGCTGATGCTCGGTGGCGTACTGATCACCCTGCTGCAACCGCTGGCCCTGGTGCTGGTCGGCCTGCTGGTGTTCACCTTCGGCTTCTTCGGCGCGCACTCGGTGGCCAGCAGCTGGATCGGCCGCCGCGCCCTGAAGGCCAAGGGCCAGGCCTCGTCGCTGTACCTGTTCTGCTACTACACCGGCTCCAGCGTCGCCGGCACCGCTGGCGGCCTCTTCTGGCACCAGTACGGCTGGAACGGCGTGGGCCTGTTCATCGCCAGTCTGCTGGGCATCGGCCTGCTGGTGGCCCTGCACCTGGCGCGCCTGCCGGTGTTACCGCGCGACCTGCCCGCACTCAACAAAGCTGGGTAGTTTCTACACACAAAACAATCTGCATGCCTGAAAACGACATGGAACGGTCGTACAAAGACATGGATGTCGTTTTCAGCAATGCCTTTGCCACGGGGCTCGTAGCGAAACGCCCCAACCTACAACTTAAGTCGTAACAGAATGTGGCGCGATACTTGCGTTCAATTTCTTGAACGACTTGTTGGAATCCTGAAACGGACCTCGACTCCCGCAGTACGCAATTCCCTCCGTAGTTGTAGGTAAAGCATGAGCAGCACCCCCTCTTCCGGGCTCTCCCAGGGCCTGCAAAATCGTCACGTCACGATGCTTTCGATCGCCGGTGCCATTGGCGCGGGCCTGTTCGTAGGCTCCGGCCACGCCATCGCCGAAGCTGGCCCGGCCGTCATGGTCTCCTATCTGGTCGCCGGCCTGCTGGTGGTCCTGGTGATGCGCATGCTGGCCGAAATGGCCGTCGCGCAGCCCGACAGCGGCTCCTTCTCCACCTACGCCGACCGCGCCATCGGTCACTGGGCCGGTTTCACCATCGGCTGGCTGTACTGGTGGTTCTGGGTCCTGGTGATCCCGCTGGAAGCCAACGCCGCCGCCGCGATCATCCACGCCTGGTTCCCCGGCGCGCCGATCTGGGTACTGGCCTTCCTGATCACCTCCGCGCTGACCGTGACCAACCTGTTCAGCGTGAAGAACTACGGTGAGTTCGAGTTCTGGCTGGCGCTGATCAAGGTCGTCTCGATCATTGCCTTCCTGGTGCTGGGCTGCGCGGCCATCTTCGGCTTCTCGCCCAACAGCGAAGTCTCCGGCATCGGCCACCTGACCAGCGAAGGCTTCCTGCCCAAGGGCTGGGGCGCCGTGCTCGCCGCGCTGCTGACCACCATGTTCTCCTTCATGGGTTCGGAAATCGTCACCATCGCCGCCACCGAGTCCAAGGACCCGGAGCAGCAGATCACCCGCGCCACCAACTCGGTGATCTGGCGTATCGCGCTGTTCTACCTGCTGTCGATCCTGATCGTGGTCTGCCTGGTGCCGTGGAACGACCCGCGCCTGGTGAGCATGGGCTCCTACCAGACCGTGCTGGAACACCTGCACATCCCCTACGCCAAGCTGATCGTCGACATTATCGTGCTGGTCTCGGTCACCAGCTGCCTGAACTCGGCGCTCTACACCGCTTCGCGCATGATGTACTCGCTGAGCAAGCGCGGTGACGCACCGAAGATCGCCCAGGTAACCAGCGCCAGCCGCACCCCGGTCTACGCCGTGCTGCTGTCCACCGCCATGGCCTTCCTGTGCACCTTCGCCAACTACCTGGCCCCGGCCGAAGTGTTCAACTTCCTGCTGGCCAGCTCCGGCGCCATCGCCCTGCTGGTGTACCTGGTGATCGCCATGTCGCAGCTGCGCATGCGCAAGAAGCTGCTCGCCCAGGGCCACCAGCTGAAGCTGAAGATGTGGCTGTTCCCCTGGCTGACCTGGGCGGTGATCCTCTTCATCGTCGGTGCCCTGGTGATCATGCTGATCCGCCCGGACCATCGCATGGAAGTGGTCGCCACCACCCTGCTGACCGTCGTGGTGGTCTGCTCCGGCCTGCTGGTGTCCAACCGCCGCAAGTCCCAGCGCGCCGCCGGCCTGGTGGGCGACGCTGCGTGATGCACTCTGATGGGGCCTGAAGCTCCATGAGGGAACGAAAAAGCCCCGCTGCAGAGCGGGGCTTTTTTCATTGCGTCGTGGAACGTCGTGCCTTGCGGTTCGCGAACAATAACGATGGTGTCCCCCTCGCTCCTACGAAGAGCCAATGCTCCGGCTCTTAAGATCTTCCAGAGAAACATCAGCACACGCCGAATGCCCCGTTCAGAAGGACTCGCTGAAGCGGTGCAGAAACACCCAAGCCAACGCAGCAAACCTGCAACACCAGAGCAAAAGAAAGCGCCGGCCCTGCCGGCGGATCGCGGGCATGGCCCGCTCCTACAGGAAGCCACAAAAAAGCCCCGCTTTGCGGGGCTTTCAGTGAAGCATCAGGCTCAGTGATACTGCGCCGACAGCTCGTGCACCGCCTCGAAGAAGGCGCCGGCATGGGCAGGATCGACTTCCGGGGTGACACCATGGCCAAGGTTGAACACGTGGCCATTGCCATTACCGAAGGCACCGAGGATACGCGCCACTTCAGCGCGGATGGCTTCCGGCTTGGCGTAGAGCACCGCCGGGTCCATATTGCCCTGCAGGGCCACCTTGTCGCCGACGCGGGCGCGGGCGCTGCCGATGTCGCAGGTCCAGTCCAGGCCCAGCGCTTCGGCGCCGGTATTGGCCATGGACTCCAGCCACAGGCCGCCACCCTTGGTGAAGAGGATCACCGGCACACGGCGCCCTTCATGTTCGCGGATCAGGCCGTCGACGATCTTCTGCATGTAGGCCAGGGAGAATTCCTGGTACGCCGCTGCCGACAGCGCACCACCCCAGGAATCGAAGATCTGCACCGCCTGTGCGCCCGCGAGAATCTGGCCATTCAGGTAGCTGGTGACCGACTGCGCCAGCTTGTCCAGCAGCGCGTGCAGGGCCTGCGGGTTTTCGTAGAGCATCGCCTTGGTCTTGCGGAAGTCACGGCTGGAACCACCTTCGACCATGTAGGTGGCCAGGGTCCAGGGGCTGCCGGAGAAGCCGATCAGCGGCACGCGGCCGTTCAGTTCGCGGCGGATGGTACGCACGGCGTCCATCACGTAGCCAAGGTCCTTTTCCGGGTCAGGGATCGGCAGGGCTTCGATGTCGGCCAGGTTGCTGACGACCTTCTTGAAACGCGGGCCTTCGCCGGTTTCGAAGTACAGGCCCTGGCCCATGGCGTCGGGGATGGTGAGGATGTCGGAGAAGAGGATCGCCGCGTCCAGCTGCGGGTAGCGGTCCAGCGGCTGCAGGGTCACTTCGCAGGCCATCTGCGGGTTCATGCACAGGCTCATGAAGTCACCGGCCTTGGCGCGGGTGGCGCGGTACTCCGGCAGGTAGCGGCCGGCCTGGCGCATCATCCAGACAGGGGTGACATCGACGGGCTGCTTGAGCAGGGCGCGGAGGAAGCGATCGTTCTTCAAGGCAGTCATAACGGCATCCGGCAAAAAAGTGCGGGTATTTTCGCAAAGCCCAAAAGAAAAGGCACGGCGGGTGCCGTGCCTTTTGTCTATCGCGACAGTTTGTCGCTGCGTCATCAATGTAGGGCGCATAACGCCAGAGGCGTTATCCGTCACGGCGGATAAGGCGTTCCGCCTTATTCGCCCTACATGGAACGCACTCAGACGCCCAGGTAGTCCAGGATGCCTTCGGCGGCGGTGCGGCCTTCGAAGATCGCCGTCACTACCAGATCGGAACCGCGGACCATGTCGCCACCGGCGAAGATCTTCGGGTTGCTGGTCTGGTGCTTGAACTGCGAGGCCGCCGGGGCGATGACGCGGCCCTGGCTGTCGATTTCCACCTGGTGCTGGTCGAACCACGGCGCCGGGCTCGGGCGGAAACCGAAGGCGATCAGCACGGCTTCCGCCGGGATGATTTCCTCGGAACCCGGGATCGGCTCGGGGCTGCGACGGCCACGGGCGTCCGGCTCACCGAGACGGGTCTCTACCACCTTCACGCCTTCCACCTTGTCCTCGCCGACGATGGCGATGGGCTGGCGGTTGAAGAGGAACTTCACGCCTTCTTCCTTGGCGTTCTTCACCTCTTTGCGCGAGCCGGGCATGTTCTCTTCGTCACGGCGGTAGGCGCAGGTCACGCTCTTGGCGCCCTGGCGGATGGAGGTGCGGTTGCAGTCCATCGCGGTGTCGCCACCACCCAGCACCACGACGCGCTTGCCCTTCATGTCGACGAAGTCTTCCGGCGACTTCTCGAAGCCCAGGTTGCGGTTCACGTTGGCGATCAGGAAGTCCAGCGCATCGTGCACGCCGGGCAGGTCTTCGCCAGGGAAGCCGCCTTTCATGTAGGTGTAGGTGCCCATGCCCATGAACACGGCATCGTACTCATCGAGCAGCTGCTCCATGGTGACGTCCTTGCCGATCTCGGTGTTCAGGCGGAACTCGATGCCCATGCCGGTGAAGACTTCACGACGGCGCGAGAGCACCTGCTTCTCCAGCTTGAACTCGGGGATGCCGAAGGTCAGCAGGCCGCCGATTTCCGGGTTCTTGTCGAACACCACCGGGGTCACGCCGTTGCGCACCAGCACGTCGGCGCAGCCCAGGCCTGCCGGGCCCGCGCCGATCACGGCGACGCGCTTGCCGGTGGGCTTGACCTTGGACATGTCCGGGCGCCAGCCCATGGCGAAGGCCGTGTCGGTGATGTACTTCTCCACCGAGCCGATGGTGACCGCGCCGAAGCCATCGTTCAGGGTGCAGGCGCCTTCGCACAGGCGGTCCTGCGGGCACACCCGGCCGCAGACTTCCGGCAGGGTGTTGGTCTGGTGGGACAGTTCGGCGGCGGCAAGGATGTTGCCTTCGGAGACCAGCTTCAACCAGTTGGGGATGAAGTTGTGGACTGGGCACTTCCACTCGCAGTACGGGTTGCCGCAGCCCAGGCAACGGTGGGCCTGGTCAGCCGCCTGCTGCGGCTTGAACAGGTCGTAGATTTCCACGAACTCGCGCTTGCGCTGGCGAAGAAGCTTCTTCTTCGGATCCTTGCGCCCGACTTCGATGAACTGGAAGTCATTGTTAAGACGTTCAGACATTTTCAGACCTCATCAAACTTCAGGCGCTTATTGCGGGTTGGCACGAGTGCTGGTCAGCAGGGAACCGAGGCTTGCGGCCTTCGGTTTCACCAGCCAGAACCGACGCAGGTAGTCGTCGAGGTTCTCCAGCAGATGTGCGCCCCACTCACTCGCCGTTTCCGCCACGTACTCGACCAGCACCTTGCGCAGATGGTTGCGCTGGGCCTCCATCGCCTCGCCGCTGATGCGCTGGATTTCCACCAGCTCATGGTTCACGCGGTCGACGAAGGTGTTGTCCATGTCGAGGACATAAGCGAAGCCACCGGTCATGCCGGAGCCGAAGTTGTAGCCGGTCTTGCCCAGTACGCAGATGAAACCGCCGGTCATGTATTCGCAGCAGTGGTCACCGGTACCTTCAACCACGGCATGGGCGCCGGAGTTGCGCACGCCGAAACGCTCGCCCGCGGTGCCGGCGGCGAACAGCTTGCCGCCGGTGGCGCCGTACAGGCAGGTGTTGCCGACGATGGCCGATTCCTGCGACTTGAACGGGCTGCCCTTGGGCGGAGTGACGACCAGCTTGCCGCCGGTCATGCCCTTGCCGACGTAGTCGTTGGCGTCGCCTTCCAGGTACAGGTGCAGGCCGCCGGCGTTCCACACGCCGAAGCTCTGCCCCGCAGTGCCCTTGAAGCGGAAGGTGATCGGCGACTTGGCCATGCCCTGGTTGCCGTGGACCTTGGCGATCTCACCGGAAATCCGCGCACCGATGGAACGGTCGCAGTTGCAGATGTCCAGTTCGTACTCGCCGCCCTTGGCGCCTTCGATGGCGGAGCGCGACAGCTCAACCATCTTCTCGGCCAGCAGGCCCTGGTCGAACGGCGGATTCTTCTCGACTTCGCAGAACTGCGGCTTCTCGGCCGGGATCAGGTCGCTGCCCAGCAGCGGCGTGAGGTCGAGGTTGCCTTGCTTGGGCGTCTCGCCCGGCAGGATTTCCAGCAGGTCGGTGCGGCCGATCAGTTCTTCCAGGCTGCGCACGCCGAGCTTGGCCAGCCACTCACGGGTTTCGCTGGCAATGAAGGTGAAGAAGTTCACCACCATGTCCACGGTGCCGATGAAGTGGTCCTTGCGCAGCTTGTCGTTCTGGGTGGCGACGCCGGTAGCGCAGTTGTTCAGGTGGCAGATACGCAGGTATTTGCAGCCCAGGGCGATCATCGGCGCGGTGCCGAAGCCGAAGCTCTCGGCGCCGAGGATGGCCGCCTTGATGACGTCCAGGCCGGTCTTCAGGCCGCCGTCGGTCTGCACCCGGACCTTGCCGCGCAGGTCGTTGCCGCGCAGGGTCTGGTGCGCCTCGGCGAGGCCCAGCTCCCACGGGGAACCCGCGTACTTGATGGAGGTGATCGGCGATGCGCCGGTACCGCCGTCATAGCCGGAGATGGTGATCAGGTCGGCATAGGCCTTGGCCACGCCGGCGGCGATGGTGCCAACGCCCGGCTCGGATACCAGCTTCACCGATACCAGCGCCTGCGGGTTGACCTGCTTGAGGTCGAAGATCAGCTGGGCGAGGTCTTCGATGGAGTAGATGTCGTGGTGCGGCGGCGGCGAGATCAGGGTCACGCCGGGCACTGCATAGCGCAGGCGGGCGATCAGGCCGTTGACCTTGCCACCGGGCAGCTGGCCACCTTCGCCAGGCTTGGCGCCCTGGGCCACCTTGATCTGCAGGACTTCGGCGTTGACCAGATATTCCGGGGTCACACCGAAGCGGCCGGTGGCCACCTGCTTGATCTTCGAGCTCTTCAGCGTGCCGTAGCGCGCCGGGTCTTCGCCACCCTCACCGGAGTTGGAGCGGCCGCCCAGGCGGTTCATCGCTTCGGCCAGGGCCTCGTGGGCCTCCGGCGACAGCGCGCCGAGGGAGATGCCGGCAGCGTCGAAGCGCTTGAAGATGGACTCCAGCGGCTCGATCTCGTCCAGGCTCAGCGGCTGCTCGCTGGTCTTCACCTTGAGCAGGTCGCGCAGCATGGAGACCGGGCGCTGGTCGACCAGCGCGGTGTATTCCTTGAATTTGGCGTAGTCGCCCTGCTGCACGGCGGCCTGCAGGGTGTTCACCACGTCCGGGTTGTAGGCGTGGTACTCGCCACCGTAGACGAACTTCAGCAGACCACCCTGCTGGATCGGCTTGCGGTTGTTCCAGGCCTCGAACGCCAGCAGCTTCTGCTCGTTCTCGATGTCGAGGAAGCGCGCGCCCTGGATGCGGCTCGGGGTACCCGGGAAGCACAGGCCGGTGACTTCGTCGGCCAGGCCGATGGCTTCGAACAGCTGGGCGCCACGGTAGGAGGCGATGGTGGAGATGCCCATCTTCGAGAGGATCTTCAGCATCCCCTTGGAGATGCCCTTGCGGTAGTACTTGAAGACCTCGTAGAGGTCGCCCAGCACTTCGCCGGTACGGATCAGGTCGGCCAGCACTTCATAGGCAAGGTACGGATAGACCGCGGACGCGCCAAAGCCCACGAGAACCGCGAAGTGGTGCGGGTCACGGGCGGTGGCGGTTTCCACCAGGATGTTGGAGTCGCAACGCAGGCCGGTCTGCACCAGGCGGTGGTGCACGGCGCCGACGGCCAGGGCCGCATGCACCGGCAGCTTGCCGGGAGCGATGTGACGGTCGGACAGCACCAGCAACACCTTGCCGGCGCGCACGGCCTCCTCGGCCTGGTCGGCAATGTTGCGCACGGCCGTTTCGAGGCCGACGGACTCGTCGTAGTTCAGGTCGATGTGGTGCAGGTCGAAGCCCGGACGCTCCAGGTTCATCAGGGTCCGCCACTTCGCCGGGGAGATCACCGGGGTGGTCAGGATCGCCTGGTTGGCGTGGTGCGGGGACTCTTCGAAGATGTTCTGCTCGATGCCCAGACAGGTTTCCAGGGACATCACGATCGCTTCGCGCAGCGGGTCGATCGGCGGGTTGGTGACCTGCGCGAAGACCTGGCGGAAGTAGTCGTAGGGCGAGCGGATGCGTTTGGACAGCACCGCCATCGGGGTGTCGTCGCCCATCGAGCCGACCGCTTCCTGGCCCTGCTCGGCGAGCGGGCGCAGCACCTGGTCACGCTCCTCGAAGGTGACCTGGAACATCTTCATGTATTGCTTGAGCTGGTCGCCGTCGTAGCTGGCAACGCCCTGGTCATCGTCCAGGGTGGCCTGGATGCGCAGCGCGCTCTGGCGCAGCCACTGCTTGTACGGGTGGCGCGACTTCAGGCGGTTGTCGATGTCCTCGGTCTGCAGCAGCTGGCCGGTCTCGGTGTCCACCGCAAGGATCTGGCCCGGACCGACACGGCCCTTGGCGATGACGTCCTCGGGCTTGTAGTCCCACACGCCGATTTCCGAGGCGAGGGTGATGTAGCCGTTCTTGGTGGTGACCCAGCGCGAGGGACGCAGGCCGTTGCGGTCGAGCAGGCAGACGGCGTAGCGGCCGTCGGTCAGCACGACGCCGGCGGGGCCGTCCCACGGCTCCATGTGCAGCGAGTTGAATTCGTAGAACGCGCGCAGGTCGGCGTCCATGGTCTCGACGTTCTGCCAGGCCGGCGGAATGATCATGCGCAGGCCACGGAACATGTCCATGCCGCCGGTGACCATCAGCTCGAGCATGTTGTCCATGCTGGAGGAGTCGGAGCCCACGCGGTTGACCAGCGGGCCGAGCTCGTCGAGATCGGGCATCCACTCGTTGGCGAACTTGGCGCGACGGGCCTGGGCCCAGTTGCGGTTGCCGGTGATGGTGTTGATCTCGCCGTTGTGCGCCAGCAGGCGGAACGGCTGGGCCAGCGGCCACTTCGGCAGGGTGTTGGTCGAGAAGCGCTGGTGGAAGACGCAGATGGCGGTCTTCAGGCGCTCGTCGGAGAGGTCCGGATAGAAGGCGGCGAGGTCCGCCGGCATCATCAGGCCCTTATAGATGATGGTCTTGTGCGAGAAGCTGCAGATGTAGTGGTCGGCGTCCTCGGCGTTGGCCACGGAGGAGCGGCGACGGGAGCTGAACAGCTTGACCGCGAATTCCTGGTCGGACAGGCCTTCACCGCCGATGAACACCTGCTCGATCTGCGGCAGGCGCTCCAGCGCGAGGCGACCCAGGACGCTGGTGTCGATCGGCACCTTGCGCCAACCGACCAGCTTCAGGCCGGCGCGCTCGATCTCGCGATTCATGTTCGCGCGGGCGGCTTCGGCTTTCACCGGATCCTGGTTGAAGAAGACCATGCCCACGGCGTACTGGGCGGGCAGCTCGGCGCTGAAGGACTCTTGGGCCACGGCGCGCAGGAACTGGTCGGGCTTCTGGATCAGCAGCCCACAGCCGTCCCCGGTTTTCCCGTCCGCGTTGATCCCACCTCGGTGGGTCATGCAGGTCAGTGCTTCGATGGCGGTTTGCAGAAGTTCGTGGCTTGCCTCGCCCGTCATATGGGCGATCAGACCGAATCCGCAGTTATCCTTGAACGTCTCAGGATGGTACAGACCTGCTTTCATAGGGAACTCTCACCGGCAAAACTTTTATAAATTCCAGGGTCTGCTGACGTTTCGCCATCGCCCTGTTTCGCCGTGCAGGCTCGTTTCCCGCGCACCCCAAAGGCTCGGGCCGCATCTATCGTGCAGCGCCGTTGTAGCCCCTGGTTCACCTGGAATGACCGTTCCGCGCGAGGTGCCACGTCTTACCCAACGTGGCGGCGGTTCCGGCCCTGGCCATGACGAAACGTCAGCAGACCCTCTTCAAGCACTTCGCCTGTCTACTCGCTCAAGCGGCAAGTTTCCGATAGGCAAAGGGAGGTCATTGTACACATGGGGAAAGCGACGTCACTGTTTTTTTTGACGCACTGCTGACACCCGATGTCGCATTTTTATAAGAATGCAGCAAAAGACACAAGCCAATAAAAAAGCCGAGCCCCAGGGGATGGGGCTCGGCTTTTTCAGTATTGCGACACTGCGACCTTTCAGCGCGCCCCGGCGATGTCCTGCTGGATACTGGAGAAAGGACGAGCCCAGGGCTTGGAGGCCTGGATCTTCGCCGGCAGCTTCTTGATCGCCGCCTGCGCGGAGGCGCGGTCGGCGAAGCTGCCGTAGGTCACGACGTAGAACGGCTTGCCCTGCAGGTTCTTGCGGAAATAGCGGTAGTCGCCGCCGCCCTGCTGGCTGATAAAGGCCTTGGCACTGGCTTCGGAGCCGGTGCCCAGCACCTGCACGGAGTAGCGCGAACCGGCCTGGGACTGGTACCAGCTGCTGCCACCGGCGCTACCGGTTGCGGCGGCGGGCTTGCTGGCGGCGGTCGCAGGCTTGGCGCTGGCAACGGTGGTGGCAGGTTTGGTCGCAGCCGGCTTGGCAGCCTGGACAGGCTTGGCCGGCGCAGTAGCGGCAGGCTTGACCGGTTCCGGACGCGGAGCGGGCGCAGGAGTCGGGGCTGGCTGGATCGCAGCCTGCTGCTGGACGGGAGCCGCCGGCACCGGGTTCAGCGGTTTCGGGCCATTGTTCGCCAGCGGGGTCACCGGCGGCGCGGTGGTGGTCACGGTCGGCGGGATGGCTGCCGAAGGCATGCCGCCTTCGTCGGCATCTTCCTGGCCACCAGCCTGGGCCATGGGCTCACGAATCACCGGCTGGCTCTCGCCCACCAGCGGCAGCGGCAGCGGCTGGTTGGAACCGGCGAACTCCACCGAAGGACCATTGCCCTGGGCATCCGGCTGCGGCTGCGCGCTGGGCTGCGGAGCAGCAGCGCCACCCAGCGGCAGTTGCGACGAAGTCTGCGCAGCGGTGTTGTTCGCGGTCTCCGGCTTGGTGGTCTTGCCCTGCATGAACCAGGCAGCGATGACGCCGATGGCGACCACGCCGAGGATCGCCAGGTGCTTCTTCGGCAGCTTGAAGCCGGCGCCGGAAGCTTTGCGCTCGCCACTGCGGTCAGCCAGCATCGCCTCGATCATGGCGTCGCGGGCAGTCTGGTTGATGGTGCCGGGCCAGCCGCCGGATTGCTCGTGGATGTCGGCCAGCAGGTCGGCCGAGATCAGCTCGATGCCCTGCCCCGCACCCTCGAGGCGCTGCGCCAGGTACTCGCGGGTCTCTTCCTCGCTGTACGGCTGCAGCTCGATGGCGTGGAAGCGCTCCTCACCCTCGGACAGCACTTCGAGGCGCGACAGCAACTCGGGCTCGCCGAACAGGAAGACATGCAGGCGCGCCTCGGAATTACCGGCAGCCAAGAGCAGGAGGACTTCCAGAGCGTCATCGCGCAGTTGCTCGGCATCATCCACCAGCAGGTAGACGTCCTGGCCGGTGATCGCCAATTGAGCGACCTTGGCAAGGATCGCCTCGATGCTGGTCTGGGTGATGCCCAGGCCTTGCGCGAGCTGGCGCAGCAGGGTGGCTTCGTCGGTCACCGAGCGACCGGAAATCACCACGCTGGAGACGGCGTCCTTGTTGGTGCTGGCCACCAGGGCCTGGCGCAGCAGGGTCTTGCCACTGCCCAGCGGGCCGGTGACGGCCAGCAGCAACTGGCTGTAGCGCGCCAGGTGGTGCAACTGCCCCAGCACGGGCTTGCGCTGCGCAGGGAAGAACTTGAAGCCCGGAACCCGCGGTGCAAACGGGTCGTGACTGAACTGGTAGTGGGCCAGGAAGGCCTCATCGGCATGCAAGCTGGACATGGGACCTCAGTGTTCTCCTGCCTGACCGACCAGTGCCTGGTAGTCAGCGCGCAGTGTTTCTTCCAGAATCTCACGGGGGAATTCGGCGGTCACGACCGCGCCCCCCAGCCCTTGGAGCAATACCAGACGCAGACGGCCATCGAGCACTTTCTTGTCGACGGCCATGTGCTCGAGAAAATGCTCGGCGTTCATTTCCTGCGGCGGGACCACCGGCAGCTTCGCCGCGGCGAGCAGGCGGATGCCGCGATCGAGCTCGGCCTTTGTCAGCCATCCCAGCCGATGCGACATCTCAAGTGCCATCACGGTTCCCGCCCCCACGGCTTCGCCGTGCAGCCAGACGCCATAACCCATGTGAGTCTCGATGGCGTGGCCGAAGGTATGGCCCAGGTTGAGGGTGGCGCGGACGCCGGTTTCCTTCTCGTCAGCACCGACCACGCGAGCCTTGGCCGCGCAGGAGCGCTCGATGGCTTCGGTCAGCGCGATGGTATCCAGCGCCAGCAGGTCATCCATGTGCGCTTCCAGCCAGGTGAGGAAGGGCTCGTCGCAGATGAAGCCGTACTTGATCACCTCAGCCAGGCCGGCGGAGAGCTCGCGGGGCGGCAGGGTCTTCAGGGTCGCGGTATCGATGACCACCGCCTGGGGCTGGTAGAAGGCCCCGACCATGTTCTTGCCCAGCGGATGGTTGATGCCGGTCTTGCCGCCCACGGAGGAATCCACCTGGGACAGCAGGGTGGTAGGCACCTGGATGAAGTCGACGCCGCGCTGGTAGCAAGCCGCAGCGAAACCGGTCATGTCGCCGATGACGCCGCCGCCCAAGGCGATCAGCGTGGTCTTGCGGTCATGGCGCGCGGTCAGCAGGCCATCGAAGATCAGTTGCAGGGTTTCCCACTGCTTGTAGGCCTCGCCATCGGGGAGCACGACCGTGGTGACCTTGTAGCCGGCCAGGGTCTTCTGCAGTCGATCCAGGTACAGCGGCGCGATGGTTTCATTGGTGACGATGGCTACCTGACGGCCACGAATGTGCGGCTCGAAGTAGCGCAGATCATCCAGCAGCCCCTCGCCGATGTAGATCGGGTAGCTGCGATCGGCCAGATCGACGTTGAGTGTGCGCATGAAACCCCCAGGCAAGAAAGGGGACTAGGATACCGCAGATTGCAGCGCCGTTAATGGCGCTCCAGCTCACGCAGGCGCTCGATGATCTCCAGCACGACAAGACGCGGAGGCCGCTCGTCGGTTTCGATGATCACGTCGGCTATTTCGCGATAAAGCGGATCGCGCATCTGCATGAGATCACGAAGGATCTGCTCCGGATTGGGCTTCTGCAGCAACGGGCGGTTCTTGTCGCGCGCCGTGCGGGAAATCTGCTGCTCGACCGAGGCGTGCAGGTAGATCACCTTGCCGCCCCCCTTGAGGATGAGCCGATTGGCGTCACGCATGACGGCGCCACCGCCGGTGGCGATGACCATGCCCCCTTCATCGCATAGCTCGGCCAGCATTGCCTGCTCACGCTCACGGAAGCCCGCCTCGCCCTCGACATCGAATATCCAGGGGATGTTGGCTCCGCAGCGCTGCTCGATCTCTTTATCCGAATCTTTGAAGACGAGGTGAAGCTCTTTGGCGAGAAGACGCCCGATGGTGCTTTTACCAGCTCCCATCGGGCCTACCAGAATCAAATTGGACACGACATTGATCAACGGCCGATTGCAATGGCCTGATTATTCATGATCCGCGGGGTAAGGAAAACCAGCAGCTCGTTCTTGCTGTCGGTCACATAGTCGTTCTTGAACAGGCGGCCGATCATCGGCACGTCGCCCAGGAACGGCACCTTGGCCGTGGACTTGGTCTGGGTGTTGGAGAACACGCCACCAATCACGATGGTTTCGCCATCGTTGACCAGCACTTTCGCGTTCACCTCGTTCTTCTTGATCGGCGGTACGCCGTTCAGGGCGTTGGCGTAGTCCGGCTCGTCCTTGTTGACCTTCACTTCCATGATGATGCGGTTGTCCGGAGTGATCTGCGGGGTCACTTCCAGGGACAGCGCCGCTTCCTTGAAGGACACCGAGGTCGCGCCGCTGGAGCTGGCTTCCTGGTAGGGAATCTCCGAGCCTTTCAGGATCTTCGCGGTTTCCTTGTCCGAGGTGACGACCTTCGGCTGGGACACCACTTCACCGTTACCGGTCTTCTCCATGGCGTTGAGCTGGAGATCCAGGATGGTGTTGTTGGTGGTGAAGCCGATGCTGATGCCCGAAGTCGGGGTGGCGTTCGACGTGCCCAGGTCAACGAAGGTGTTGCCAGTGCTGTTGGTGCCGCCGGAGACATCGAAGTTGCCGTGGCCGGAGAGCGAGCCGCTCCAGTTCACACCCAGTTCCTTGGTGTAGTCGACGTTGGCTTCGACGATGCGCGCCTCGATCATCACCTGACGAACCGGGATGTCCAGCTGGGCCACGATGCGGCGCAGCTCGTCCAGGCGATCCTGGGTCTGGTAGGCAATGATGCTGTTGGTGCGATCATCCACGGTGATCGAACCGCGGTTGTCGCCCTGTGCAGCCGCCGCAACACCCGGAGCGCTGGCACCGCTGCCAGTGACGGAGCTGAACAGCTTGGCAATGTCCGCCGCCTTGGCGTAGTTCACCTGAATCAGCTCGCGACGCAGCGGAGCCAGTTCGGAGATCTGCTTCTGCGCTTCCAGCTCCTGGCGCTCGCGAGCCGCGATCTCGTCAGCCGGTGCGACCAGCAATACGTTGCCGACCTTGCGCTTGTCCAGGCCCTTGGTCTTGAGCACCAGATCCAGCGCCTGATCCCACGGCACGTTCTGCAGACGAAGGGTGATGTTGCCCTGCACGGTGTCCGAAGCCACCAGGTTCAGGTCGGTGAAGTCGGCGATCAGCTGCAGCACCGAGCGCACATCGATATCCTGGAAGTTCAGCGACAGCTTTTCACCGGTGTAGGCGAAGGTGTCCTTCTTGCGCTTCTCGGCATCGTCCTGGGTCAGCGGTTTGATGCTGACGGTCATGCGATTGTCGGTCTGGTAGACGAGGTAGTCGTACAGACCGGTCGGCTCGATGGTGATGCTGGCCTTGTCGCCGACCGCGGAAGCGTTGACCAGCTGTACCGGGGTCGCGAAGTCCTTCACGTCCAGACGGACACGCAGATTGTCCGGCAGCTGGGTACGCGGGAAGTCCAGGCGGATCTTGCCGCCCTGCTCCTGAATATCCGGGCTGACGGTCGGATCGGACAGATCGATCACGACATTGCCTTCGCCTTGCTCGCCACGCTGGAAGTCGATATTACGAATCGCCTTGCCAGCCGGGACGTAGGGCTTGGGCTGAGCGGGCCTGGCCGCTGGAGCCGCTGCCGGCGCCGCGGAGGCGTAGGAGCTGGAAGTCGCTGCGCCCGCACCGACCACGACGTACAGGTTCGAACCTTCCGCACGGGTGCTGTAGGGCACGAGGGTCGCCAGATTGACGATCAGGCGAGTACGGTCCTTCGCCTCGACCACGGTCAGGCTGCGGGCATTGCCCACGCCCAGCTCGCGGTTCTTGCTGCCCAGCTTGTTCTGCACACCCGGCAGGTCCAGCGCGATGCGCGCCGGCTGCTCAATGGTGTAGCCACGCGGCGCGGCAACCGGCTCGTCGAAGCCCAGCTTCAGCTCCACGCGATCGCCCGGCAGCGCCGCCACGTCGACACTCTGCAGGTTCGCGGCCAGCAGAGCCGGCGCGAATACGGCCGCGAGCACGGAAATGCCGAGGCGGGAAAGCTTTCTATTCATCGTCTGAATCCGTCGTGCAGACTGCTGTTTGTTATCCATGTTCATCCCCGCCCTTAGGAGCGTTCCTTGAGAGTCAGGCTGCGCGGTCGCTCCAGCCAGCCACCCTCACCATCAGGAACGATTTCAATCACGTCGATCTTGGCTTCGTTGATCGCAACGATCTTGCCGTCGTTGCGCCCAAGGTAGTCACCCACTCGTACCCGATGCACCCCTCCTGCACCTTTCACGAGAGCAAATACCTGACTGTCCTTGGCCAGGGTGCCGACCATTTCGAAGGTTTCGATGTTGAAGCCCTCGAGGAACTGCTTGACCCGTGTTTCATCGGGCTTGATGACCCTGTTGCCCTTCTGCTTGATCGCCAGGTCGATCTTCACCGGCGGCTGGAAGGGGCTGCGCAGGGACGAGGCGCTATAGGTAAAGGCTTCATAGGCCTGGAACTTGGGCATCGGCTCGATCGTCCCCTTCGGGCGAGCGCGCACTTCGTCCATGTAGCTCTGCAGGTCGGCAAAATCACTACCCGAGCCACAACCGTTCAAGGTCAGGAGCAGGAAACTGCAAATGATCAGGCGCCCCCTCATTTCTTCGCTCCCGCAGCCGGGGCAGTAACCTTCACGCCCTTGTCGTTGTAGCGATAGGTTTTCGCCAGGATGCTCATGCGCAGCTTGGAAGTGCTGTCCGAGCTCGCCGGCTTGATGTCGAAGTCATGCAGCGTGACGATTCGCGGCAGGCTGGACACACCGCTGACGAAGGTCGCCAGATCGTGGTATCCGCCTACGACGCTGATCTGGATCGGCAGCTCGATATAGAACTGCTGGGTCACTTCCGGCAGCAGCTTGATCTCTTCGAACTCCAGACCGCTACCCAGGCCAGTGCGGGTGATATCTTCCAGCAGGCCAGGGACCTCGGTATCACTCGGCAGCTGACGCAGCAGGGCGCCGAAGGACTCTTCCATCTCCTTCATCTGCCCCTTGTAGGCTTCCAGGTTTGCCGCCTGGAAGGCCTTGGTCGAGAACTGCTGCTTGAGGGTCTGCTCTTCCTCGCGATTGCGGTCGAGCTGATCCTGCAGTTCCTTCAGATGGAAGTTGTAGCCAAGCGCCAGAACCACGGCCATCAGCAGGATACAGGCGATGACCTTGACTGCTGCCGGCCAGGAACCAAGGTTGTTCAGGTCAAGATCGTTGATATCGACCTTGCGCAAGCTCTCCAGAGAACTGGCCAGACTCATTTCTTGGCTCCTTGCGGGGTGCTCTGCTTGTCCTGTTCCTCACTGCCGGGCTGGGTCTGCTGCACCGTCAACTGGAAGACATTCGCCTGATCCAGGGCGCCCTGGGTAACAGCCTTCACTTCGGTCAGGTTCGGCGAAGTCAGCCACTCGGACGAATCGAGGTTGCGCATGAGATTGGAGACGCGGTTGTTGGACTCTGCCGCACCGGCAATGGCAATGGACTTCCCGGACATCTTCAGCTCAGTGAAGAACACGCCATCAGGCAGGGTGCGGACCAGTTGGTCGAACACTCGGCCGATGATCGGGCGGTTGCCCTGCAGGTCCTGAATGATCTTCATCCGCTCCAGCAATTGCTGGCGACGGGTCTTCAGCTCACTGATCTCCTTGATACGCGCATCCAGCACGGCGATTTCCTTGCGCAGGAAGTCGTTGCGCGCTGTCTGGTTCTCGATGGCCGAGTTGAAGTACTGATCCCCGAGGAAAACGATCGCCCCGGAAGCCAGCAGAACGGCACCCAGGATCACCAGGAAGCGCTGCTTGCGCTCCTCGCGCAGCTGCTCCCGCCACGGCAATAGGTTGATGCGTGCCATCAGTCGAAACTCCTCATCGCCAGACCGCAGGCAATCATCAGCGCGGGCGCATCACTGGCCAGCGCTCCGGCGTTGACCTTGCCACTCAGCACCATGTCGGCGAAGGGGTTGGCCACCAGGGTCGGAGTGCCGATCTTCTGCTGGATCAGACGATCCAGGTCAGGGATGGACGCAGTGCCTCCCGCCAGCAGGATGTAGTCCACATCGTTGAACTGGCCGGCCGCGAAGAAGAACTGCAGCGAACGCGACACCTGCTGAACCACGGCGTCCTTGAACGGCTGCAACACTTCACTGTCGTAGTCATCCGGAAGACCGCCCTGCTTCTTGGCGAGACCCGCTTCCTCGACCGACAGTCCATAGCGGCGCTGGATCTCCTCGGTGAGCTGACGCCCGCCGAAAAGCTGCTCACGCGTATAGATGGTGCGGCCATGGTGCAGAACGCTCAGCGTGGTCATGGTGGCGCCGATATCGACCACCGCAACTGTGAGCTCGTCGGCATTGCCGCCCAACTGGTCTCCCAGCAGACTGAACGCTCGCTCCAGCGCGTAGGCTTCGACGTCGACGACCTTGGCCGTCAGGCCCGCGAGCGCCAGCGCAGCTTCGCGCACCTCGACGTTCTCCTTCCGGCATGCGGCGAGAAGAACATCGACGCGATCCGCGTTGCGTGCGGACGTGCCCTGCACCTCGAAGTCGATCGCGACCTCTTCGAGGGGATAGGGGATGTACTGGTCGGCCTCGATCTTGAGCTGATTCTCCAGCTCGTCGTCCGAGAGTCCGCCGTCCATCTCGATGGTTTTAGTGATGACCGCCGAGCCGGCAACCGCGACCGCAGACGTTTTCACTGCGGTCCGCGCCTTGGCGACCACACGTGACAGCGCCTGGCCGACACCCTCCAGCTCAGCGATGTTCTTTTCTACCACTGCATTGGGCGGGAGCGGCTCGACAGCGTAGGCCTCTACCTTGTAGCGGCCTCCAGAGCGGCTCAATTCGAGAAGTTTGACCGAAGTCGAACTGATGTCTATCCCCAGCAGCGTGTTCGCTTTCTTATTGAAGAGCCCTAGCACGACTGATTTCCTATCAGCATCCGAGACTTACGGACGATTTATGTTTTTCCACATTAGATACCAGACTTGACAGCTTCGCAAATGGCTCGCCAGCAAAAAAACTGCTTATAATGTGATCAGCTTTTCCCTTTTTACCGCGCCATCCGCTTAACTCTTTCTTTTCCCTGGAAATCCAAGACCTTCCCGATGCGCCTGCTGAAGTTTCTGTGGTGGACCTGCGTCACCATTATTTGTGGAGTGCTGCTCAGTTTCAGCGGCGCCTATCTGTACCTCAGCCCGAACCTCCCGTCCGTGGAGGCCTTGCGCAACGTGCGGCTGCAGATGCCGCTGCGCGTGTACAGTGCTGATAACAAATTGATAGCAGAGTTTGGCGAGATGCGCCGAACGCCGATTCGATTTGCTGAAATCCCCCCGGATTTCACCCACGCACTGTTATCGGCTGAAGATGACAATTTCGCCAACCATTATGGCGTGGACGTCAAAAGCCTGATGCGTGCTGCCGCGCAATTATTGAAGACCGGGCACATCCAGACCGGTGGCAGCACCATCACCATGCAGGTGGCGAAGAACTACTTCCTCACCAATGAGAGAAGCTTCTCCCGCAAGATCAACGAGATCCTGCTCGCCCTGCAGATCGAGCGCTCGCTCACCAAGGACGAGATCCTCGAGCTCTACGTCAACAAGATCTACCTGGGCAACCGCGCCTACGGCGTCGAAGCCGCCGCCCAGGTCTATTACGGCAAGTCCATCAAGGACCTGAGCCTGGCGCAGATGGCGATGATCGCAGGCCTGCCCAAGGCACCGTCGCGCTATAACCCCCTGGCCAACGCCGCACGCAGCCTGGAGCGTCGCAACTGGATTCTCGAGCGCATGCTCAAGCTCGGCTTCATCGACCAGCCGCGCTATCAGGCCGCTATCCAGGAACCCGTCGGTGCGTCCTACCACGTCCAGACTCCGGAGCTGGCAGCCCCATACATCGCCGAGATGGCCCGCGCCGAACTGGTCGGCCGCTTCGGTGGCGATGCCTACACCGAGGGCTATCGCGTCTACACCACGGTGCGCAGCGACCTGCAGGAAGACGCCAACACCGCCCTGCGCGAAGGTCTTCAGGATTACGACCAGCGGCACGGCTACCGCGGCCCCGAGACGCGCCTCCCGGGCAAGACTCGTGACGCGTGGCGCCAGGCCATCGCGCAGCAGCGCCCGCTGGGCGGCCTGGAACCAGCCATCGTCACCCAGGTCGAGAAGAGCGGCGCCATGGTCATGACCCGCGACGGCAAGGAAGAAGCCCTGAGCTGGGACGGCATGAAGTGGGCTCGCCCCTACCTGAGCAACAACAGCATGGGCCGCATGCCCAGCCAGCCCAGCGACGTGGTGCAGGCCGGCGACGTGATCCGCGTACAGCGCAAGGAAGACGGTTCGCTGCGCCTGACCCAGGTGCCGGCCGCGCAGAGCGCCCTGGTCTCGCTCAACCCGCAGGACGGCGCGATCATGGCGCTGGTGGGCGGCTTCTCCTTCGAGCAGAGCAACTACAACCGCGCCACCCAGGCCCGTCGCCAGCCCGGCTCCAGCTTCAAGCCGTTCATCTACAGCTGTGCGCTGGACAACGGCTTCACCGCCGCCTCGCTGATCAATGACGCCCCGGTGGTGTTCTATGACGAGTACCTGGACAAGGTCTGGCGTCCGAAGAACGACACCAACACCTTCCTCGGCCCGATCCCCATGCGCGAGGCGCTCTACAAGTCGCGCAACATGGTATCGATCCGCATCCTCCAGGCCCTGGGCGTCGACCGCGCACGCAACTGCATCAGCAAGTTCGGCCTGAACAAGGACGACCTGCCGCCGAACCTATCCATGGCGCTGGGCACCGCGACCCTGACACCCATGGAGATCGCCAGCGCCTGGACCGTTTTCGCCAACGGCGGCTTCAAGGTCGCGCCCTACATCGTGCAACGCATCGAAAGCCGCGACGGGCAGGTGCTGTACCAGGCCAACCCGCCGAGCATTCCGCAGAACGAAGAACAGGTGCAGGCGCAGCCACAACCGGCCGCCACCGACGCTTTCGGCAACGACGATCCGAGCCAGGCCAAGACCACCATCGAGCCAGCGGCCGCCGAACGCGTCATCGATGCGCGCACCGCGTACATCATGACCAGCATGCTGCAAGACGTGATCAAGCGCGGCACAGGCCGTCGCGCACTGGCGCTCAAGCGCGATGATCTGGCGGGCAAGACCGGCACCACCAACGAGTCCAAGGACGCCTGGTTCTCCGGCTTCAACGCCGACTACATGACCACCGTCTGGGTGGGCTTCGACCAGCCGGAAAGCCTCGGCCGCGCCGAGTACGGCGGCAACGTCGCCCTGCCGATCTGGATGCGCTACATGGGCGCGGCGCTGAAAGACAAGCCGTCGCACCTGCTGCCCGAGCCGCCCGGCCTGGTCAGCCTGCGCATCGACCCGGTCACCGGCCGTGCTGCGCCTCCGGGCACCCCGGGCGCGTACTTCGAACTGTTCAAGAACGAGGATACGCCGCCGTCGATGAACGAACTGGCGCCCGGCAGCGCTCCCGGCAGCGGCATGCCGGCGGATGAAGAAGCGCCAATCGACCTCTTCTGACAGAAAGGCCCCTCCCCGGAGGGGCCTTCTCATTTTCGGGAATCATTCCCGACAAAATTATGGCATTTCGCCAAATCATTGATTAATCTGGGCTTTGCGGCGGCGAACAACCCCAGGCGACCGACCCCATCCGGCGCGTCAGGGGCTTCCCGCAGCAACTTCATCAGGAGTTTCGGATGCCACGTGCCCTGCCAGGCTGGCTGTTCTGCCTGATCGCCCTTCTGCTCGGTGCGCCCTTGCTGCGCCTGCTCGCACAACCCCGCTCGCTCGAACCCTCGCCCGATCTCGTCTATCTCGACCAGTTGTTTGCCCTGCTGATTGCCAGCGCGGGCCTGGCGGGGCTGTTGATCGCCTTCCTGCTGCAACTCGCCGGGAGAATCCTGGTGGCATCGGCCCTGCTGGTGCCGGCAATCGCTCTTTGCGCATGGCACCTCACCCATACCCACCTCGGGCCGGTTTCGCCCACGACGGAGCAGTACGAATGGCTGCTGGCAGGCCTGGCGACCTATGCGCTGGTGCTGGCGGGCGTCAATTGGCTGAACCGGGGCGAGAGCGGCCCGCGGACGGCGCTGCGCTACCTGGGCTTCGCCCTGCTGCTGCCGTGGTGCCTGGGGCTGCTCTACCTGGGGCGGCTGTACTACTGAGGCAGGTCGCGCCAGGTCAGGTAGACACGCAGGTCGAACTCCAGCTGGTGATAGCCGGGCAGCATGTGCTCGCAGAGCTGGTAGAAGGCCTTGCTGTGATCGCGCTCCTTCAGATGCGCCAGTTCGTGGACGACGATCATCTGCAGGAATTCGGGGGCCGCGTCCTTGAACAGCGAGGCGACGCGGATTTCCTTCTTCGCCTTGAGCTTGCCGCCCTGCACGCGGGAGATCGCCGTGTTCAGGCCCAGCGCACGCTGCACCACGTCCAGCTTGTTGTCGTAGAGCACCTTGTCCACCGCGGGCGCGGTGCGCATGTACTGCTGCTTGAGGTCCATGGCGTAGCCGTACAGCGCCTTGTCGCTCTGCACGTCATGACGACCCGGATAGCGGCGCTCCAGGTACTCGCCGAGGCGGTCCTGCTCGATGAGCTGGCGCACCTGATCCTGAAGTTGTGGCGGATAGGCCTGGAGATAGCGAAGCGGCTGCATGGGATACGACTGGCGGAGGAAACGTCCGCCAGTCTACCGCATTCCCCGGTCAGGCCAGCGCGCGGGTGCTGTAGGCCTCGGTGCGATAGGGGAAGGCGACTTCGCTGCGCCCCTTCAGCGCCGGGTGCGTGGCGATCAGCTCGTGAAGTTGCTCGGCGACCCGCTGCTTCTGCTCGTCGGGCAACGCTGCGATGAAGCTCACCGACAGGGTACGCGCGACAATCACCCGCTCCGGCGGGCCGATGTGCTGGTAGCTGAATTCGCGCAGGCGCAGGTCTTCGAAGCGCGACCCGGCAAAGGCGCGGCGCCACTGCCCGGTGTGGAAGCGCGGCGTGCTGCCTTCGTAGCGTTCGAGAATGCGCGTCACCTGGGCAACCCAGTCGACACGCTCGTCGCGCACATTCCAGACCAGCCCGAGATGGCCGCCCGGTCGCAGCACGCGATGGATTTCCTCCAGCGCCCGCTCGTCGGCGAACCAGTGGAAGGCCTGGGCACAGGTCAGCGCATCGACGCTTTCCGTCACCAGCGGCATCGCCTGGGCCGTGCCGTTGAGCACCTTCACAGCGGGCAAGGAAGCACCGAGCTGCTCCCGCATGGCCGCCACCGGCTCGATGGCCGTGACCTGCGCACCAGTGCGCAGCAACAGGGAAGTGAACTTCCCGGTACCGGCACCGAGGTCGACCACTTCCGTGTCGGCACCTATGCCCAGCTCCTCGCCGAGCCAGCCCAGCAGCTCGTCGGGATAGTCCGGGCGCCCGTGGGCGTAGGCCTTCGCCTCGCGGGAGAAACCTTCCTGCGCACTGCCATGTACATCCGTCATCTTGCCTCCAGAGCCGGTCCGGCCCGCCTCGAGCACCAGCGCTCAGCGGAACCGGCAGGCCTTGCCGTCGAGAGTGGTCTTTCCATCAAGGTAACTACGGTAGCAGCTGAGCAGACGCGATTCCTTGATACGGCAGCGCTTCTGCCGGCACTCGCTGGAGAACTCGAAGCGCCCACCATCCGGATCGGCCAACTGGATGCGGATCGCCGGCCAGCCTTTCTTCGGTGCCTTCTCCGGCGTACTGAGCACGCGGTTCTCGTTTTCCACCAGGGCTGCGCCCGCCTCGGCATAGTCGAAGACGAACAGCAGGGTGCGCGAGGTCTTCAACGTGCATTCCTGGTGAGTCAGGCAGTTCTGCGCGTCCACCGGCAGGTCCACCGGCGGCTTGGAAGGCGGCGCGACAGGCGCGGTCGGGCGCAGCGAGCAACCGGCGAGCGTCAGCAGCAGGACACAAAGCAAGGCACGCAGCATCGGCGATTTCCTTCTGGCAGATACGAAAGAGCCCCGCAGGGCGGGGCTCTTCAGGAACAAGCAGGGCTCGGGATCAGTTGACCTTCGACACCAGCTCACCCTTGGCGTAGCGCTGGAACATGCCTTCCAGGGAGATCGGCTTGATCTTCGAGGCATGGCCGGCGGTGCCGAAGGCTTCGTAGCGAGCGATGCAGATATCACGCATGGCGACGATGGTCTTGGCGAAGAACTTGCGCGGGTCGAACTCGCTCGGCTGCTCGGCCATCATTCGGCGGATGGCACCGGTGGAAGCCAGGCGCAGGTCGGTGTCGATGTTGACCTTGCGCACGCCGTGCTTGATGCCTTCGACGATTTCCTCGACCGGCACGCCGTAGGTTTCCTTGATGTCGCCGCCGAACTCGTTGATCACCTTCAGCCACTCTTGCGGCACCGAGGAGGAGCCGTGCATCACCAGGTGGGTGTTGGGGATGCGCTTGTGGATTTCCTTGATGCGCTCGATGGAGAGCACATCGCCGGTCGGCGGCTTGGTGAACTTGTAGGCGCCGTGGCTGGTGCCGATGGCGATGGCCAGGGCGTCGACCTGGGTCTTCTTGACGAAGTCCGCGGCTTCTTCCGGATCAGTCAGCAGCTGGCTGTGGTCCAGCACGCCTTCGGCGCCAACGCCGTCTTCCTCGCCGGCCATGCCGGTTTCCAGGGAGCCCAGGCAACCCAGCTCACCTTCCACGGACACGCCGCAGGCGTGGGCGAAGGCAACGGTCTGCTGGGTGACGCGGACGTTGTACTCGTAGTCGGCCGGGGTCTTGCCGTCTTCCTTCAGCGAGCCGTCCATCATGACGGAGGAGAAGCCCAGCTGGATGGAGCGCTGGCAGACGTCAGGGCTGGTGCCGTGATCCTGGTGCATGCACACCGGGATGTGCGGGAATTCCTCGATGGCCGCGAGGATCAGGTGGCGCAGGAAGGGCGCACCGGCGTATTTGCGGGCACCAGCGGAGGCCTGCACGATCACCGGGGAATCGGTCTTGTCGGCCGCTTCCATGATGGCGCGCATCTGCTCGAGGTTGTTGACGTTGAAAGCCGGAACGCCGTAGCCGAACTCGGCGGCGTGGTCCAGCATTTGGCGCATGCTGATGAGTGCCATGGTCTTCGCTTCTCCCAGAAGTCAGGCTCGGTCACACGAGCCCCTTAACTACATGTTTGGAAGCCTGCCGCAGGGGCAGGCCGTGTTCAAGTCTTCCGGCGCGAGCCGGACAATCGGCGCTCAGTGCGCCTTGCAACCACGGCCGATCAGGTCGTTGCTCTCGACCCAGTACACCAGGCCCTGGTCACCTTTGATGCTCAAGCCGATCAGCCCGTCGCTATAGAAAGCGCCGGAGCCGCCGGGTTCCTCTTCCAGGTGATGAACCACGTCGTCCTCCCCCAGCCTCAGGTCGACGACCGACTTGCTGGGGTCCACGTAACGCCACCGCACTTCGGCCTTGCTGTCGCAGACCCAGTGGTTCCAACCACCCTGCACAGCGGAGTTGCCGCCTGTCGAGTGACTGGAACAACCCGCCACCAGCGCAAGCGCCAGGGCCGGGACGAGATAACGCAACATCGGGCGACTCTCCTTCGGGCGGACGCGCCGCCGGATATCCAATACGCCAGATTGCCCGTCCCGCCGCAGGAACGCCAGTGCCGCCTGCGCCTGGGCGCGGGCGGCACTGTCAGATCGTGATCCCGGCCGCCAGGCGTTGCCTCAGGGGCAGTTCACCGGTTTCTGCTCGGGCGTCGGATCGCCGCTGCTCTGGCTATCCACCCGTTCGCGGTTCTGGTCCGAAGGCACCATGACCGAAGGCGGGCTCATCACTTCACAGGTACTGGGGGCTCCACCGCTTCCGGCACAGCCGACCAGCACGAGGCAAAACGACAACAGAGGGACGACAGCTCGCATGACCGTTCTCCTTGGCATCCGTACAAGGCTTGTGACCCGGGGATGCCGAAGAGGTTTGCTTTACTGTCGCCCGGCGGTGTCGCCAGGATCAGGCCTTGGCGCGCTGCTCCAGCACTTCCACGGCCGGCAGGACCTTGCCCTCGACGAACTCGAGGAAGGCGCCACCACCGGTGGAAATGTAGGAGATCTGCTCGCCGATGCCGTACTTGTCGATAGCCGCCAGGGTGTCGCCACCGCCGGCGATGCTGAAGGCGGTGCCTTCGGCGATGGCCTTGGCCAGGGTTTTGGTGCCTTCGCCGAACTGGTCGAACTCGAACACGCCGACCGGACCGTTCCACAGGACGGTCTTCGAAGTCTTCAGCAGCTCGGCGAACTGGGCGGCGGTCTTCGGACCGATGTCCAGGATCATGTCATCGTCGGCCACGTCAGCGATGTCTTTGACGGTGGCAACGGCGGTCTCGGCGAACTCCTTGGCAACCACGACGTCCACCGGCAGCGGAACGCTGACTTTGGCGGCGATGGCCTTGGCGGTATCGACCAGATCGGCCTCGTACAGCGACTTGCCGACCTTGTGGCCCGCCGCAGCGAGGAAGGTGTTGGCGATGCCGCCACCGACGATCAGCTGGTCGCAGATCAGCGCCAGGCTGTTGAGCACGTCGAGCTTGGTGGAAACCTTGGAGCCGGCGACGATGGCAGCCATCGGGCGGGCCGGGTTGCCCAGGGCCTTGCCCAGGGCTTCCAGTTCGGCGGCCAGCAGCGGGCCGGCCGCGGCGACCTTGGCGAACTTGGCCACGCCGTGGGTCGAACCCTCGGCACGGTGGGCGGTGCCGAAGGCATCCATGACGAACACGTCGCACAGGGCGGCGTATTGCTGGGCCAGCTCGTCGGCGTTCTTCTTCTCGCCCTTGTTGAAGCGCACGTTCTCGAACAGCACGACTTCGCCCGGCTTCACTTCGACGCCACCCAGGTAGTCCTTGACCAGCGGCACAGCGCGGCCGAGGGCCTTGGACAGGTAGTCGGCAACCGGTTGCAGGCTGTTCTCGGCGGAGAATTCACCCTCGGTCGGGCGGCCCAGGTGCGAGCAGACCATCACCGCCGCGCCCTTTTCCAGGGCCAGCTTGATGGTCGGCAGCGAGGCCAGGATGCGCGCGTCGCTCTTGACCACACCGTCCTTCACCGGAACGTTGAGGTCTTCGCGGATCAGCACGCGCTTACCTTGGAGGTCGAGGTCGGTCATCTTCAACACGGTCATGACAGTCAGTCCTGTTGGGGCTGTTTGATTAACGTTCGGTAGCGGCGACCCGCAGGTAGTGCCCTGCGGTGTCGAGCATGCGGTTGGCGAACCCCCACTCGTTGTCGAACCAGGCCAGCACGTTCACCAGGTGGGGGCCGGAAACGCGGGTCTGGCTGCCATCGACGATGGCTGAGTGCGGGTCGTGATTGAAATCGCAGCTGGCGTGGGGCAGCTCGGTGTACGCCAGCAGGCCTTTCAGCGGGCCTTCGGTGGCAGCCTGGCGCAGCACGCGGTTGATCTCCTCGGCGGACGTATCGCGGGAGACCTGCAGGGTGATGTCCAGGGCCGAGACGTTCACCGTCGGCACCCGAATGGCTTTGGCCTGGATTCGCCCGGCGAGTTCCGGCAGCAGGCGCTCGATACCTCGTGCCAGCCCGGTGGACACCGGGATCACCGACTGGAAGGCCGAGCGCGTGCGGCGCAGGTCTTCGTGGTGGTAGGCGTCGATCACCGGCTGGTCGTTCATCGCCGAGTGAATGGTGGTGATCGAGACGTACTCGATGCCCACGGCTTCGTTCAGCAACTTGAGCAACGGCACGCTGCAGTTGGTGGTGCAGGAGGCGTTGGACACCAGCGTCTCGGCGCCCGAGAGACCCTGCTGGTTGATGCCGAAGACCACGGTGGCATCGATGTCCACCTCGCTGGCCATCGGCTGGGAGAACAGCACCCGCGGCGCACCGGCACCGAGGAAGCGCTCGCCGTCGGCGCGGGTGTTGTAGACACCGGAGCATTCCAGCACCAGGTCGATGTCCAGGGCGCGCCAGTCGATGGCCTCGGGTTCGGCTTCGCGGAATACCTTCACGCAGTCGCCGCCCACATGCAGGCAGCCGTCGGCCACACTCACCTCGCCGGGAAAGCGGCCGTGGGTGGAGTCGAAGCGGGTCAGGTACTCCAGGCTGGCCAGGTCCGCCAGGTCGTTCAGCGCGACGATGGAGAAATCAGCCTTGGCGCCGCGTTCGTGCAGAGCACGGAACACGCAGCGGCCGATACGGCCGTAACCGTTGAGGGCAACTCGGTAAGGGCGCTTGGACATTGTTATCCCTTGGTGTTCGCTGCCGGGGCCTGATGGGCCCCGGCAGGCTCAGGCGCTCGTCAGGCTTCGAGCAGCTCGGCGGCGACTTCCAGCACGTTCTCGACGGTGAAGCCGAAGTGCTCGAACAGCGCCGGGGCCGGGGCCGACTCACCGAAGGTGGTCATGCCGATGACACGGCCTTCCAGGCCGACGTACTTGTACCAGTAGTCGGCGTGGGCAGCTTCGATGGCGATGCGCGCAGCGACCTGGACCGGCAGCACGGCCTGCTTGTAGCCGGCATCCTGCTGGTCGAAGACGCTGGTGGACGGCATGGAGACCACGCGCACCTTGCGGCCTTCGGCGCTCAGCTTGTCGAACGCCTGGACGGCCAGGCCGACTTCGGAGCCGGTGGCGATCAGGATCAGTTCCGGCTCGCCGTCGCAGTCCTTCAGCACGTAGGCGCCACGCGCCACGTCGGCCAGTTGGGCGGCGTCGCGCGGCTGGTGCGGCAGGTTCTGGCGGCTGAAGATCAGCGCGGACGGACCGTCGGCACGCTCGATGGCGTACTTCCAGGCCACCGCGGATTCCACGGCATCGGCCGGGCGCCAGGTGTCCAGGTTCGGGGTCAGGCGCAGGCTGGCCAGCTGCTCGATCGGCTGGTGGGTCGGGCCGTCTTCGCCCAGACCGATGGAGTCGTGGGTGAACACATAGAGCACGCGCTGCTTCATCAGGGCGGACATGCGCACTGCGTTGCGGGCGTATTCCATGAAGATCAGGAAGGTCGCGCCGTAGGGGATGAAGCCGCCGTGCAGGGCCACGCCGTTCATGATGGCGCTCATGCCGAACTCGCGCACGCCGTAGAACATGTAGTTGCCGTTGGCGTCGTCGGCGCTCACACCCTTGCAGCCTTTCCACAGGGTCAGGTTGGAGCCGGCAAGGTCGGCGGAGCCGCCCAGCAGTTCCGGCAGCAGCGGGCCGAAGGCGTTCAGGGCGTTCTGGCTGGCCTTGCGGCTGGCGATGGTCTCGCCTTTCAGGGCGACGTCGGCGACATAGGCAGCGGCCTTCTCGGCGAAGTCGGCCGGCAGTTCACCGGCAACACGGCGCTCGAACTCGGCGGCCAGTTCCGGGTGCGCAGCCTGGTAGGCGGCGAAACGCTTGTTCCACTCGGCTTCGCGGGTGGCGCCGGTGTTCTTGGCGCTCCACTCGGCGTAGATGTCCGCCGGGACTTCGAACGGCGCGTGGTTCCAGCCCAGCGCGGCGCGGGTGGCGGCCACTTCGTCGACGCCCAGGGCGGCGCCATGGCTCTCTTCCTTGCCCTGCTTGTTCGGCGAGCCGAAGCCGATGATGGTCTTGCAGCAGATCAGGGTCGGCACGTCGCTCTTGCGGGCGGTCTCGATGGCGGTCTTGATCTCGTCGGCGTCATGCCCGTCGACATTGCGGATCACCTGCCAGCCGTAGGCTTCGAAGCGCTTGGGGGTGTCGTCGGTGAACCAGCCGTGGACTTCGCCATCGATGGAGATGCCGTTGTCGTCGTAGAAGGCGACCAGCTTGTTCAGGCGCAGGGTGCCGGCCAGCGAAGCGACTTCATGGGAGATGCCCTCCATCATGCAGCCGTCGCCCAGGAAGGCGTAGGTGTAGTGGTCGACGATGCTGTGGCCGTCACGGTTGAACTGGGCGGCCAGCACCTTCTCGGCCAGCGCCATGCCCACGGCATTGGCGATGCCCTGGCCCAGCGGGCCGGTGGTGGTCTCGACGCCGGCGGTGTAGCCGTATTCCGGGTGACCCGGAGTGCGCGAGTGCATCTGGCGGAAGTTCTTCAGGTCATCGACGGTGACGTCGTAGCCGGTGAGGTGCAGCAGCGAGTAGATCAGCATCGAGCCGTGGCCGTTGGACAGCACGAAGCGGTCACGGTCAGCCCACTGCGGGTTGCTCGGGTTGTGCTTGAGGAAGTCGCGCCAGAGGACTTCGGCGATATCCGCCATGCCCATGGGGGCGCCGGGATGGCCGCTGTTGGCTTTCTGCACGGCATCCATGCTCAGTGCGCGGATGGCGTTGGCTCGCTCACGACGGCTGGGCATCGCTAATCTCCTGCGGGGGCTGCTTCGAAAGATCGAAGGGAATGAAAAAAGGCCGGTATTTTCGCCCAGCCGGGCCCCGCGGGGCAATGACAGATCGGCAGATGCCTGATGCAAGGCACGCGCCTGGGTCATCCAGCTGGTCAGAAACCGCTCATCCGTCAATATCAAAACTTTTTGATACAGCTATTGCCCACCCCGTAAGCCACGACTAGACTGCCCGACCTATGAGTCTGCGCCTGCCCGAGATCCGCCACGACGATTGCGACCAGCTGGCTGCCCTGTGCAAGGCCGGCGGCGATCCGCTGCGGCTGAATGTCCTGCGGGTGCTGGCCAACGATTCGTTCGGCGTGCTGGAGCTGGCGCATATCTTCGGCGTCCGCCAGTCGGGCATGAGCCACCACCTGAAGGTGCTGTCCCAGGCCGGCCTGGTCGCCACCCGCCGCGAAGGCAACGCGATCTTCTATCGCCGCGCCCTGCCCCAGGGCGAAAGCCTGGGCGGCACGCTGCACGGGGCGCTGCTCGAAGAAGTGGACGAACTGGCACTGGCCGATGACGTCAGCGCCCGCATCGATGGCGTACACGCCCAGCGTGCCGCCGTCAGCCGTGATTTCTTCGCCCGCAGCGCGGAGAAGTTCCAGGCGACCCAGGACCTGATCGCAGGACTGCCGCAATACCGCGAAAGCGTGCTGGCGCTGCTCGATGCACTGAGCTTCGCCCCCGGCGCCACGGCGCTGGAAGTCGGCCCCGGCGACGGCGGATTTCTCCCCGAGCTGGCCCGGCGTTTCGGCCAGGTCACGGCGCTGGACAACAGCCAGACCATGCTCGACATGGCGCGGCAACGCTGCGCCAGCGAAGGTTTGAACAACGTCCGGCTGCGGCTGGGCGATGCCCTGCAGGACGTCGACGACGCGGCGGACTGCGTGGTGCTGAACATGGTGCTGCACCACTTCGCCGCACCGGCGGAGGCCGTGAAGCAGCTGGCCCACCTGGTGAAACCCGGTGGCAGCCTGCTGGTGACCGAACTCTGCAGCCACGACCAGAGCTGGGCCCGCGAGGCCTGTGGTGATCTCTGGCTGGGGTTCGAACAGGAAGACCTGGCCCACTGGGCCGACGCCGCCGGACTCGCGTCCGGCGAAAGTGTTTACATCGGTTTACGCAATGGCTTTCAGATCCAGGTACGGCACTTCGCCAAACCGGATTCGCGAAGCGTCCTCACCCACCGGTAATTGAATGGGAACCGTTAGATGAGCGAATACTCTGTTTTCACCTCCGAATCCGTCTCCGAAGGCCATCCGGACAAGATCGCTGACCAGATTTCCGATGCGGTGCTCGACGCCATCATCGCCAAGGACAAATACGCCCGCGTGGCCTGCGAGACCCTGGTGAAGACCGGTGTCGCGATCATCGCCGGTGAAGTCACCACCTCCGCCTGGGTCGACCTGGAAGACCTGGTGCGCAAAGTCATCATCGACATCGGCTACAACAGCTCCGACGTCGGCTTCGACGGCGCCACCTGCGGCGTACTGAACATCATCGGCAAGCAGTCGGTGGACATCAACCAGGGCGTCGACCGCGCCAAGCCGGAAGACCAGGGCGCTGGCGACCAGGGCCTGATGTTCGGCTATGCCAGCAACGAAACCGACGTGCTGATGCCCGCGCCGATCTGCTTCTCCCACCGTCTGGTGGAGCGTCAGGCCGAGGCCCGCAAATCCGGCCTGCTGCCGTGGCTGCGCCCGGACGCCAAGTCCCAGGTCACCTGCCGCTACGAAGGTGGCAAGGTCGTCGGCATCGACGCCATCGTCCTGTCCACCCAGCACAACCCGGAAGTCAGCTACAAGGACCTGCGCGAAGGCGTGATGGAGCTGATCATCAAGCAGGTGCTGCCGGCCGAGCTGCTGCACAAGGACACCCAGTTCCACATCAACCCGACCGGCAACTTCGTGATCGGCGGCCCGGTGGGCGACTGCGGCCTGACCGGCCGCAAGATCATCGTCGACTCCTACGGCGGCATGGCCCGTCACGGCGGCGGCGCGTTCTCCGGCAAGGACCCGTCCAAGGTCGACCGTTCCGCTGCCTACGCCGGTCGCTATGTGGCCAAGAACATCGTTGCCGCCGGCCTGGCCGAGCGCTGCGAAATCCAGGTGTCCTACGCCATCGGCGTGGCCCAGCCGACTTCCATCTCGATCAACACCTTCGGCACCGGCAAGATCAGCGATGACAAGATCATCCAGCTGGTCCGCGAGCACTTCGATCTGCGTCCGTACGCGATCACCAAGATGCTCGACCTGCTGCACCCGATGTACCAGCCGACCGCGGCCTACGGCCACTTCGGTCGCAACCCGTTCGAAATGACCTACGGTGACGACACCTTCACCGCCTTCACCTGGGAGCGCACCGACAAGGCTGCCGCCCTGCGTGATGCCGCCGGCCTGTAAGACCCGGTAGCAGGAAAAGCCCCGCCTCGGCGGGGCTTTTTCGTTTCCGCGCTCCCACAAACCCTCGCGAAGAATCCACAGCCATCCCAGCGCCGAGTGCTGCGCCCCAGTCCTAGCCTTGCGGGTTTCCGCTGCCCGGACGCTCGCCATGCTTCGCCTTGCCCTCGCCCTTCTGCTGCTCCCTCCCCTTCTCGCCCATGCCTGCCCCGACTGGCCGGCCGAGCAGGCACCCCGGCAGATCGACGCGCTCCGCGCACAGCTGCGGCAGTGGGATGACAACTACCACCGAGACGGCCAATCACCGGTCGCCGATGAACTCTACGACCAGTCCCGCGAGCGCCTGCGCCAATGGCAGGCGTGCTTCCCGCAAGCCTCTGCCACCCCCGAATCACCGCTGGCCAGCAGCGCCGGGGCGGTTCGCCACCCCTTCGTCCACACAGGCCTCGACAAGCTTCCCGACGCCTCGGCCGTCGGCACCTGGCTGGCAAACCGCAGCGATCTCTGGGTGCAGCCCAAAGTCGACGGCGTGGCGGTCACGCTCGTCTACCGCAACGGCAGGTTTGCCCAGGCGATCAGCCGCGGCGACGGCACCCGCGGGCAGGACTGGACCGCCAATGCGCAGCGGATTGCCGCAATCCCCAAGGAATTGCCCGGCACGGGCGGCGAATGGGTGCTGCAAGGCGAGTTGTACTGGCGCCTTCCGCAGCATGTGCAAGCGCTGAAGGGGGGCGCGGGTGCACGCGGCAAGGTCGCCGGGCTGATGGCACGCAAGGAGCTTGGCGACGTGGGCACGCAAATCGGCCTGTTCGTCTGGGAGCTGCCGAACGGCCCGCTGGAGATGCCCGGGCGCCTGGCACGCCTGCGCCAGATGGGGTTCGGCGACAGCGCCGAGCTGACCGAGGCAGTGGCAGGGCAGCCGGAAATCGAAGCCTGGCGCGAACGCTGGTATCGCCAGCCCCTGCCGTTCGCCAGCGACGGCATCGTCATCCGCCAGGGCCGCCGGCCACCGGGCAAGGCCTGGAGCGCACAGGCACCGGGCTGGGCGGTGGCCTGGAAGTACCCGCATCTACAGGCACTGGCCGAGGTGCGGCGCGTGGAGTTCAAGGTCGGTCGCAGCGGGCGGGTGACGCCGCTGCTGCATCTCGCCCCCGTGGAACTGGATGGGCGGACCATCCAGCGGGTCGCCGCCGGCTCGCTCAAGCGCTGGCGCAGCCTCGATATCCGGCCCGGTGATCAGGTCGCCATCGCCCTTGCCGGGCTGACCATCCCCCGCCTCGACGGCGTGGTCTGGCGCTCGCCGATTCGCCCCGAACTGGCTGTACCCACGGACGAGCAGTTCAACGCCCTCTCCTGCTGGCAACCCACGGAGGGCTGCACGGAGCAATTCCTTGCCCGCCTGCAATGGCTGAGCGGCAAGAGCGGCCTGGGACTCTCGGGCGTCGGTCCCGGCACCTGGCGGCGCCTGCACGAGGCCGGCCTGCTGGCGGGACTGCTCGACTGGATGGTTCTGACGCCGGAGCAATTGAGCCAGGTGCCCGGCCTGGGCGAGCGCAGCGCCGCCAACCTGCACCAGCAGTTCCAGCTGGCGCGACAGCGCTCGTTCGCCGTCTGGCTGCGCGCTCTCGGCACGCCCCTCACGAATGCCTATCCGGCGGCAGAAGACTGGTCTGCCCTGGCCGCCCGCAGCGCGCCTCAGTGGCAGGAGCAACCGGGCATCGGAAAGGTCCGCGCGGCGCAACTGGAAGCCTTCTTCAGGGCACCGGAAGTCCTGCAACTGCGCGGGCAGTTGCAGGACCTCGGTGTCGCCGGTTTCTGAGCGCCTCAGCGCATCTGGAAGGCTTCCTGGTGGAAGCGGCTGCCCGGCATGCCTTGCCGGCGCAGGTCACGGCGCAGCAGTTCGGCCAGTGCCTGCGGGCCGCAGAACCAGACGCTCGGCCAGCGACCCTGCGCTCCGGGCTGCAGGCCCAGGTCCGCCGCCTGCAGGTAGCCTTCGCTTTCGCTGTAATGCACGCGCAGATCAATGCGTGGCAACTTCGCGCACAGCTCGCGCAGGCGCCCGGCGTAGATGGCGTCGGACGGTGAGCGTACGCAATACAGCAGCGTTACTTCCGGACAGTCCTCCGGCCGCGCCTGCAGCGACTCGAGCCAGGCCAGGAAGGGCGTGATGCCGATACCACCGGCGATCCACACCTGCGGCTCGCCCTTGTCACGACGGAAGTCGAAGCGGCCGTAGGGCCCTTCCACCTTCACCGGATCACCGATCTTCAGAGCATCCTGAAGGCGCTGTGTGTAGTCCCCGAGCGCCTTGATGCTGAAGCGCACCTCGCCATTGCCCAGATCGCTGCAGGAAAGGGTGAAGGGATGCTGTCCCTCGAGACGATCACAGGTGAGGAAGGCGAACTGACCGGCGCGATGCTGCCAGCGCCCCTGCAGCTTGCAGGTGACTTCCAGCATGCGCTCGCCGGGGCGCTCGATAGCGACCACGACGCCTTCATGGGTACGCCGACGGCCGATCTGCCCGGTGAGCGACCAGAGCGCGCAGAGGCTGCCCACCACCGCGCAGAACGCCACCAGCCAGCCCACCGGCTGCGTCCAGTAACCCGCCGGCGCCAGCACCACGCCATGGAAGGCGAGCACCAGGTAGACCACCGCGAGGGTTTTGTGGACGTAGCGCCACAGGTGGTAAGGGAAGCGCTGCCAGAGGGTGATGACCAGCATCGCCGCCAGCAGCCAGGCCGACCACTCGCCCAGATCCTTGGCCGAGCCGCGGAACACGTCGAGGAAGGTCTCCACCCGCGGCCCCTTGGCCGGCTTGGCGATGAACTCGGCGAGCAGCGGCCCGCCCAGTTCCATCAGGTAGTGCGCCAGGCCCAGCACGATGGCCAGGATGCCCGCCCACTTGTGCGCGCGGTACATGCGGTCGAGGCCGTCCAGCGGCTTTTCCAGCCAGACCGGGCGCACCGCCAGCAGCATGATCAGCGACATCAGCGCGAAGGACGCGACGCCGGTAAAGAGAATGGCCTGCTTGCGCAGGACCCAGATGTCCAGGGTAGCCGGCGGGTCGAAGAACAGCGCCAGGCCAAAGGTGGCCGCAACGGCCAGCAGTACGATCCAGATGAGTTTCATGAGTCCTCCTTGGGGCGCCAAAGCAGCGAGCCCAAGCGGAAGCTGAAGGAATCTTCTGAATCATCCCTTAATTTCGAAAGGTCTTTAGGCAGACACCCGCGATGCCATGACCCATGTCAAACGCATCGCCCTTCGTTATGCTCGGCATATTCCTAAATACCAGTTTCACACCATGCGCCTGCGAATCCTGTCCGACCTCCACCACGAATACTTCCCCAACAGCCGCCGCGAACTGCCGCAGGCGGCCGCGGATGTCGTCGTGCTGGCCGGGGATATTCACGAGCACCTGCAGGGCCTGCACTGGGCGCGGGAGGAATTCCCGGACAGCGCCATCATCTACGTCGCCGGCAACCACGAGTTCTACCACTCCGACCTGCCCGAACTGACCCAGGCCATGCGCAACCTGGCCCGCGCGCTGGATATCCACTTCCTCGAGAAGGATGCGGTGACCCTCGGCGGCGTGCGCTTCCTCGGCACCACGTTGTGGACGGACTTCCAGCTCTACGGCGAACGCGCGTCGGAACTGGCCTGTGAGCAGGCGCAGTTGCTGATGCCTGATTTCAACACGGTGGATTACTTCACCCAGCCCTTCACTCCCGAGATGAGTCGCGAGCTCTGCGGCGCCAGCTGCGAATGGCTGGCGGCGGAGCTGGATCAACCCTTCGCCGGCCCGACGGTGGTGGTGACGCACCACGCGCCCAGCGCTCGCTCCATTCCCTCGCACTATGTCGGCGACGCCCTGTCGCCCGCCTTCGCCTCGAACCTGGAAGCCCTGGCCGAACGCTGCGACCTGTGGATTCACGGACACGTGCACGAGTGCCTGGATTATCGGGTCGGCCGGGGTCGGATCATCGCCAACCCCGGCGCCTACCCCGGCGAGGACAGCGGCTTCGATCCCTGTCGGGTGGTCGAACTCTAGAACGGCGGCTCGATGCGTGGCGGCTCGTCAGGTGACAGCTCGCTGAAGAAGCGCCAGATCTCAGCCGGCCCGTCCAGTTGCGGGTCGACTCGGCCAAGCAGGCGCGGCGGTCGGTACAGCGGCTGCGAAATCAGATGGCCGCCGCCGAACACTGTCACCAATTCCACGGGCGGCCCGTCGCCGGCAGCCCAGCGCTGCCGCTGCGTCCACACCGGGCCCGGCTGGGTCAGCTTGTCCACCTGCGGCTCGCCGCCCTGGCCATTGCGCCGCGCCAGCGCGAGGGCAGAGTCCTCGGCGGAAAGCACGGTGCCGCGATCACCGAAGCCGAACAGCGTGACCCGGCCACCCGCGTAGGGATTGATCGGGTCACGCGTACCATTCATCAACAGCGCGGCCTTGGGTTGTTCGGCAGGACGGCAGGCGTCGTTGCCGGCGCCCGGCAGGCTGGCAGCCACGGCGGCGACGCCATCGACCTTGTCCGGCGCCTCCGCGGCCAGGCGCAGGGCCATCTGCCCACCGTTGGAGTAGCCGGTGACGAACACCCGAGCCGGATCGACGCCGCGCTCGCGCTGCAGGCTTTCGATCATCTGCGAGAGGAAGCCGACGTCGTCGATGTTCAGGCGCCGCGCGCTGTAGGAGGCCACTCGCCGACAGTCGTTCCAGTGCCCTTCGAAACCATCGGGATAGAGCACCAGGAAACCATCGCGATCGGCCAGGGCATCAAAGCGGTAGCCACTGTCGCGGCGCATGCGCTCGCCGTTGCTCTGCGAGCTGTGCAGGACCACCAGCAGCGCCGGGCGCTCGGCCAGTTTCTGCGGCACGTAGAGGACATAGCTGCGGCGCCGTTCGCCCTGGCGCACCGAGGCATCCTCGCTGCTGCCGGTCAGCACCGGCTGCAGCTTCAGCTCACCGGGCACGTACCACCAGCCGCCCACCAGCAGCGCCAGCACCAGCAGCGCGATGAGTGCCTGCACGATCCGCATCGCCACCCGCATACCGCCTCTCCTTGCCCGCCTGGCGGGCCTTGCGAGTCTCGGCTTTCTCCTGGGCAATCGAACGGGGGCGATTGTCCTGGGGCAGCCCCTCGCCGCGCCGTCCATGGCAAACTCTAGCCGTTGACTCCAACGTCATAGTGTTTGGTAACCAAGGACTCCGAAAATGTTCCGAAGCTCTGCCCTGATGGCCGCCGTTCTCGCCCTCGGCTGCGCAAACCCGCTGTTTGCCGCCGATGCCGCCAAGCAACCGCTGACCGGCTGCGCAGCCAAGCGTGCCGCCATCGAAACCCAGCTCGAGCAGGCCAAGACCCAGGGCAACGGCAACCGCGTCGCCGGCCTGCAGACCGCGCTGGAGAAGGTGAAGACCTACTGCACCGACGCCAGCCTCACGCAGGAGCGCAAGCAGAACGTGCTGGATGCCGAGAAGGAAGTCGCCCAGCGCGAAAAGGACCTGCGCAAGGCGATGAACAAGGGCGACGCGGAGAAGATCGAGAAGCGCAAGGACAAGCTGGCCGAAGCCCGCGCCGAACTGGAGCAGGCCAAGCGCGAGCTGGAGGAGTAAAGCCCTGCTTGGCGGGTCACGCTGACTGCAGGAGCGAGCTTGCTCGCTCCTGCAAAGGACTACGGCGTTAGAGCGCGCGGAATTTCTTGTGGCAGGCTTCGCAGGCGTCTTCCACCGCGGCGAAGTCCTTGCGCACGCCCTCGGGCGTCGGCGTGGCATTGCGGGTGTTCTCGCCCAGCGCGTGGACGGCCTGCTGGAAGGTCTTGGCGTCGGCCTGGAACTCCAGCTGGCGCTGCCAGATTTCCGCCTTGGCGCGGGTATCGTCGCTTTCCACCTTGTCAGCCGGCGGCTGGGTAGTGGGGAAATACTGCCAGGGCTTGTCGGCCAGTTCGCCGAGCTTGGTCGAGTTCGCGCGGAACTTGTCCGCATCGAAGGGGATGCGTCCGCGCAGCATGCCGCCCATGTCCTCGCTGGTCTTGAGCATCTCCTTGAACACCGCCTGGCGCTTGTACTCCGGCGAGTTGGGGTCCTGGCGATGGCAGCCGGCGAGCGCCGTGCCGGCGAGCAGCAGAACGAGCAGGGTCTTCAACTTCATGGGGGACTCTTGTAGGACGGCTATTCACGGAAGCGCCGGATTATCCGCCCCGATGTCCGAATGTTCCAGACCACGCCCAAGCAGCTGCGGCCATCCGCCGCAGCCGTGCGCCTTTCGTTCAGCCGCCGTTCAGGCGCGCACAGGTCAGGCCGAAACGACGAAGATCGCGATGATCAGGCCCATGCCGAGGAACCAGACCAGCGAGCGCAGCAACGCCAGGTCCGCGACGTAGAAGATCAGGTAGAGCAGACGACTGGTGACCCAGGCGATGGCCAGGCGGTCGATGGTGGCGGGTTCGGCGTTGTTCACCACGTAGGCGATGATCACCGCCGCGGCGAAGGCCGGGGTGACCTCGAAGCTGTTCATCTGGAAGGCGTTGGCGCGCTTGCGGTAGCCCTCCAGGGTGGCGAGGAAGGTACGCGGGTCGTGGTTCTGCCGGGGGCCGAAACCACCGCCGGTGAACTTGGCGAGGCTGGTGCCGACGTAGGGCAGGAAGATCGCGATCAGGACGCACCAGAAGGCAATGGGCATGGGAAGAATCTCGTCGAGGGGAAAGCGCGCAGCTTAGGTCATCGCCGCACGCCGCGTCCTTGACCGGCTTGGCGCCACGCGGCGTAGCGCGGGCCAATCCTCACAGCTTCATCACCAGCATGCCCGCCAGCACCAGGCTGCAGGCGGCCAGGCGCGGCAGGCCGAAGGGCTCCTTGAGGAAGCGCATGCCGAACAGCACCACCAGCAGCACGCTGGTCTCGCGCAGCGCGGCAGCCTCGGCGATGGAGCCCATCTGCATGGCCCAGAGCACCAGCCCGTAGCTGAGCAGCACGCAGAATCCGACGCTCAGGCCGAGCTTCCAGTCGTTGATCCAGAACTTGGCGAAGGCCCGCGTTCGCCCGACCAGCGCAACCAGCGGGAATGGCAGGCCGGACAGCAGCGACAGCCAGACCAGGTAGTCCAGCGGCTTGGGCCAGAGCTTCAGCGCGTTGCCGTCGGTCCAGGTGTAGCTGCCGATGCACACGCCCATCAGCAGCACAGTGGGATAGGCGATCCACGGCAGCTTCGAGCCGCCCCCGCCCTTGAGCAGGAACAGCATGCCGACCGGGATCAGCAGGATGCCGAGGATCTGCTTGTCGGTCAGGTGCTCGCCGCCGAAGGTCAGGGTCAGCGCCAGCACCACCAGCGGCGACAGGCCGCGCATCAGCGGGTAGACCAGCCCCAGGTCACCGACCTTGTAGGCCTGGATCAGCAGCACCCGGTAGACCAGTTGCAGCGACACGGCGGCCAGCAGCCAGGGCCAGACCGCCGCGGGAGGAATCTCGATCCATGGCAGCAGGGCCAGCGCGGCTGCCAGGCCGACCATGTCCATGCAGGCTACCACCAGCAGGCGGTCGCTGCTGAATTTGACGAGGGTATTCCAGGTGGCGTGCAGCAGGGCGGCCAGCAGCACCAGGGTAGTGGCGAGCACGAAAACGAACTCCTGGTATAGACCAGATGAATTCTACCCTGAGCCACCCCATGGCCGGCAAGTGCTGGCTGTTTCGGACATTTCCATCTGACTCCTCAGCCGGAACTGACCTAGACTGGGCCTTTTCGTCAGCACGAGCGTCTGCCATGCCCCGTTTGATCAAGTTCCTCACCGGCTACATCCTGGTCACCCTGCTCTCCGGCTGCGGCTACAACGCCATGCAGGCCGGTGACGAGCAGGTGAAGGCCGCCTGGTCGGAAGTGCTCAACCAGTACCAGCGCCGCGCCGACCTGATCCCCAACCTGGTCAGCACCGTGAAGGGCTACGCCTCCCATGAAGCCAGCGTGCTGACCCAGGTGACCGAGGCCCGCGCCAAGGTTGGCAGCACCACGCTCAATGCCGACCAGCTGGACGATCCGGAAGCGGTCAAGCGCTTCCAGCAGGCCCAGGGCCAGCTCAGTTCGGCGCTCTCGCGCCTGCTGGTGGTCTCGGAAAACTACCCGCAGCTCAAGGCCGACGGCCTGTTCAAGGACCTGCTGACCCAGCTCGAAGGCACCGAGAACCGCATCACCGTCGCCCGTGGCCGCTACGTGAAGTCGGTGCAGGAATACAACGTGATGATTCGCCAGTTCCCGCAGGTGATCACCGCGAAAATCTTCGGCTACAAGCCCAAGGCCAACTTCAGCGTCGAGAACGAAGCCGCCATCTCCACCGCGCCTAAAGTGGACTTCGGCAACGCGCCGGCGCAGCCCGCGCAATGACCCTGCCGCGCTGGCTGCTGGCCGCCCTGCTGCTGTGCTGGGCGGGCCTGCTGCAGGCGGCGCCGGTCGCCATCCCGCCGCTCGGCGCCCGCGTCACCGACCTCACCCAGACCCTCGATGCAGGCCAGCGCGCGCAGCTGGAAAGCCGGCTCGCCGGCCTCGAACAGCGCAAGGGCGCGCAGATCGCCGTGCTGCTGATCCCCAGCACCGGCGAGGACAGTATCGAGGACTACGCAGTCCGCGCCTTCGAGCAATGGAAGCTCGGCCGCAAGGGCGTGGACGACGGCGTGCTGCTGGTGGTTGCCAAGAATGACCGAGCGCTGCGCATCGAAGTCGGCTACGGGCTGGAGGGCACCATTACCGACGTGCAGGCCGGACGCATCATCCGCGATCAGATCGTCCCGCACTTCAAGACCGGTGATTTCGCCGGCGGCATCCAGGCCGGCGTGGACAGCCTGGTAGCGCTGATCGAGCCGCCAGCGGTAGCCCCAGCCGAACCCGACGAAAGCGCAGCCGACCAACTGCCGCAGACCGGCCCGGTGACGGGCTACAGCGATGCCTACTCCAACCGCAACGCCAGCGCCGCCGAGGAAATCCCGCCCGCGCGCCTGATCGGCCTGCTCGCCCTGCTGGTCGGTGTGCCGCTGCTGTGCCTGCTGCTCCCGGTGCAGTGGCTGCGCCAGCGCAGCATGGGCCGCTACCTGCTGTGCAGCGCGCTGGTCGGCGGCGTGGCTTCGGCGGTGCTGCTGTTCAGCGAAACCAATCCCGCAGCCCTGCAGCAGCAGATGATCGGTTCCTTCTCGATCCCGCTGGTGCTGTACATCTTCTTCCTGCCGCCGATGTGGCTGACCTCGGGAGTGCTGCAGCTGCTGCTGATGATCATCAGCTCGATCAGCCGTGGCGGCGGTGGGCGTGGGGGCGGCGGAGGCGGAGGCTTCCGAGGGGGCGGTGGCTCCAGCGGCGGCGGCGGGGCCTCCGGCCGCTGGTAAGCCCCTGCACGCTTGAGAATTACAGGGCGGCGACGCCCTGTTCTTCTTCGCGGATCGAACGCAGCACCTGGCGCTGCAGGTCGATGAACTCGGCACTGGCGGCCATGTCCTCATGGCGCGGACGACCGAGCTTCACGTCGAAGGTGGTCTTGATCCGCCCCGGGCCCAGGCCCATTACCACGATGCGGTCGGACAGGTAGACCGCCTCTTCCACGTCATGGGTGACGAACATAACCGTCAGCCGGTGGGTCTCCCAGATGCGCGTGAGCAGCTCCTGCATCTGGTGACGGGTCATGGCATCCAGCGCGCCGAAGGGCTCGTCCATCAGCAGGATCTTCGGCCGGTAGGACAGCGCTCGGGCAATCGCCACGCGCTGCTTCATGCCGCCGGACAATTCGTTCGGATAAGCCTCGGCGAACTTCGTCAGCTTCACCAGTTCCAGGTGCTCATCGGCGATCTCGCGGCACTGCGCACGGGACATGCCGGCCGCCTTGAGGGCGAACTCGACGTTCTGCCGCGCAGTGAGCCACGGCAGCAGGGTGTAGGACTGGAACACCACCCCACGGTCCAGGCCGGGACCTGCGATCGGCACGCCATCCACCTTGACGCTGCCGCTGTCGAACTCCTCCAGGCCGGCAGCAATGGACAGCAGCGTGCTCTTGCCACAGCCCGAGGTGCCGACGATGGAGACGAACTCGTTGTCCGCCAGGGTCAGGTCGATGTTGCGCAGCACCTCGCGGCGCTCCTTGCCGACCGCGAAGCTCTTGTTCAGGCCGGAGATTTCCAAAGTCGCCATCAGCTGCGTCTCCGGTTGTAGCGGAACAGGACCTTCTCGCCGGCGCGCATGGCCTGGTCAGTGACCAGCCCGAGGAAGCCCAGCAGAAGGATGTAGCCGATGATGGTGTCGGTCTGGAAGAAGCGCTGGGACACGGTGATGCGGTAGCCCAGGCCGGAGGTGGCGGCCACCAGTTCGGCCAGCACCAGCCAGGTCCAGGCCCAGCCGAGGCTGATCCGCAGCGCGTCCCAGATGCCCGGCAGGGCGCTGGGCAGGACGATCCTCAGGAGGATGCGGCGATCCGGCATGCCGAGGGTGCGGCCGAGGCCGACGAAGTCCGCCGGCACGCGCTTGATGGCGTCCATCACCATCAGCACCTGCTGGAAGAAGGTGCCGATCCAGATGATGAGGAATTTCTGGAAGTCGCTGGTGCCGGCCCAGAGGATGGTCAGCGGAACGAAGGCGACCACCGGCATGTAGCGCACGAAGTCCACCAGCGGCTCGGTGGCGGCTTTCCAGAAGCCGTAGCAGCCGGCGAACACGCCGATCACGATAGACATCGCCGAGGACACCAGGAAGGCCACGGCGATGCGGTACACGCTGACCTTCAGGTCCGACCACAGGGTTCCGTCGGCGGCCAGCTTGAGCATGCGCGCCCAGACGTCGCCGGGCGCCGGCAGGAATATCTTCGGCACCGCGCCGCTCGCGCCGGCCAGCCACCAGAGCAGCGCCAGCAGGACGAACACGGCGCCGCCGATGAGCAGGAAGTGGCGCTGCGCGATCGGCTTGCCGATGGTGAACAGCGGGTTGGATTTACGGGCTTTCATGTCGGGCTCGTCGAACGGAGAAAGACGCGCGCCGGCTCAGGGCCGGCGCGCGGGGTGTTTCAGAGGATCAGAGAGCCTCGACGAAGCGCGCGTCGATGGCTTGCGCCGGGGTGACCGGCTGCTGGAGGATGCCGGCTTCGCTGGCGGCCTTCTGGATGTGCTCGAACGAGCCCTTCTGGAAGGCGCCCTTCAGCTCGGCCTGGTTTTCCTTCACCGAGTAGAAGTGCACGCCGTCGAAGGCACTGGTCAGCTCGGACTCGTCGGCGCCCACGCCCTTGGCGATGGCGGCGCGGCCTTCGGCACCCTTCTCGTTGTAGTGCTTGAGGCCGGCTTCCCAGCTCTTGATCAGCGCCAGCACCTGGCCGGGACGTTCCTTGAGGACTTCGTCGCGGACCACGAACACGTCGCTGATGATGCCCGGATCATCCGAGCCCTTGTACAGCAGGTTGACCTTGGGGTTCTGCTGCTTGGCGGCGGACAGGTAGGGCTCGTAGGTCACGGCAGCCGGGACCTGGCCGGCGATCAGCGCGCTGCCGGCGTTGGCGGCGGGCATCGGCACCGGCTGCACGTCGGCGATAGTCAGGCCGGCCTTGCGCAGGGCGCTGTGCAGGAGGATGTCGCTGGTGGTGCCTTCTTCGTAGGCAACCTGCTTGCCCTTGAGGTCGGTCAGTGTCTTGATCGACGGGTCGACGATCAGCGCGTCGGCGCTGGTGCTCTGGTCCAGCAGCAGGACGATCTTCACCGGCAGGCCGGCAGCGACCATGGCCATGGCGGTGTGGGTGGCGAGGTTGCCACCGTCGATCTGGCCGCTGGCCAGGGCGGCGTTCATGTCCTTGTCTTCGGTGAAGTTGACCAGCTCGACCTGCTCCAGGCCGTTGGCCTTGAAGGCGCCAGCCTGTTCGGCGACATACCACTGGCCGTAGCCCAGCCAGGGCTGCATGCCCATCTTGAAGGTGCCGGCTTCGGGCTTGGTGTCGGCGTTGATCGCTGCAGCGTGCGCGGCGCCGGCCAGCAGCAGGCTGGCACAGGTGGCCACGGCCAGTTGGCGCAGCGCGGATGCGAAGGTGGTGTGCATGGTCTCTCCCCGGTCATTGTTTTGCAGGCACATTCGGGTGAATGCGTGCTGCTGGATCGGCGGGGAGCGTGCGTCGGCCCATGCCCGCCGTGGGCGGGCACAGGCTCACATTCAATCGACGCAAATGCAAAGGTTTTCGCCGCGGTTCGGCTTGGCTCCGGGCACGCTGGCAATCACCTCGGCGAGCCAGCCATCAGGGCTGGGGAATGGCGTCGTCCTTGAACTGGTCCTTGATGTAGAGGATCTCGGTGCGACCATGGGGCGCCGGCTGACCGTCCGGACCGATGTTGACGAAGACCATCTTGTCGACCGTGAGGATGCTCTTGCGGGTGATCTTGTTGCGCACCTCGCAGGTCAGGGTGATCGAGGTGCGACCGAACTCGGTGGCGGTGATGCCCAGCTCGATGATGTCGCCCTGGCGTGCCGAGCTGACGAAGTTGATCTCCGAGATGAACTTGGTCACCACACGCTGGTTGCCCAGCTGGATGATGGCGTAGATCGCCGCTTCTTCGTCGATCCACTTCAGAAGACTGCCGCCGAACAGGGTGCCGTTCGGGTTGAGGTCTTCAGGCTTGACCCATTTGCGGGTATGGAAATTCATGGAAGCTCCTTCTTGGGAGGTTGCGCCTCGTGAGCGCGATGACGGGGAAAGCCCCGCCGGCTATGCAAGTCTGGACCCGGCCGGCGCCTGTCTGCTTGTCATGGCTCAGCCAAGGCCGGCTTCGGCTCTGTACCGTGCCGCCTCGTCGACCAGCCAGTCGCGGAACGCGCCCAGGGTCGCCGACTCCACCTTGCGTTCGGGAATCATCAGGTAATAGGCATTTTCGCTCAAATAGGCATGTTGCATCGGCACGATCAGCCGGCCGTCGGCCAGCTCCTGCTGGATCAGCATCGGCGGGATCAGCGCCACGCCCATGCCGTGCATCGCCGCCTGGGCGAGCATGGAAAACAGCTCGTAGCGGGTGCCGCTCATGTCGTGCGCCACGCTCATGCCCAGCGAACCGAACCACTGGCGCCAGGCGTAGGGCCGGGTGGTCTGTTGCATCAGCGGCAACTCGGCGATCTGGGCCGCGGACAACGCCCGTTGCCCACCCAGCAGCTCGGGGCTGCACACCGGCACCGGATTCTCGTGCATGAGGAAGTTGGCGACCGTACCGGACCACACGCCATCGCCGAAATACAGCGCGGCGTCGAACTCGGTGTCGGCGAAGAGGAACGGCCGGGTGCGGTTGGTCAGGTTGACCGTGACTTCCGGGTGCAGCCGCTTGAAATCCTTCAGCCGCGGCAACAGCCACTGGGTGGCGAAGGTCGGCACCACCGCCAGCTCCAGCGTACCGCCACCCTGCTGGCCCATCACCGCCAGGGTGTCGCGCTCCACGGCGTCCAGGCGCTGGGCCACGCGGCGGCTGTAGTTGAGCCCCGCCTCGGTCAGCTTCACCCCGCGCCGCGAACGACGGAACAGCTCGACGCCGAGGAACTCCTCCAGCGTGGCGATCTGCCGGCAGATGGCGCTCTGGGTCAGCGACAGTTCGTCCGCGGCCTTGGTGAAGCTTTCGTGGCGGGCGGCGGATTCGAAGGCGACCAGCGCCGCGGTGGTCGGGATCTTGCGTCGCATCGAATGCCTCTTCGGAATATCGTGATGCGCAGAATTCGCCAGGAACGCCTGATATAGAGGCAGCTCCTGGAAAAAATCGCATCAACCCTGCGATTACGGAGTGACAAAATAGCACAACAGCGTGCGAATTAGTCGGTTGCCCGGCTTCCCGACGGCTGACTAGGATGGCCCACACCGAGCCCGCCTAGACTTGTGCGGGTCTTTCACTGTCTGCGTTCGAGGTTTCTCCATGGCGACCAAAGCAAGCTTCAACTGGGAAGATCCGCTGCTGCTGGATCAGCAACTCACCGAAGAAGAGCGCATGGTGCGCGACAGCGCCCAGCAGTTCGCCCAGGACAAGCTGGCTCCGCGCGTGCTGGAAGCCTTCCGCCATGAACAGACCGACCCGGCGATCTTCCGCGAGATGGGCGAAACCGGCCTGCTCGGCGCGACCATCCCCGAACAGTACGGCGGTAGCGGCCTGAACTACGTGTGCTACGGCCTGATCGCCCGTGAAGTCGAGCGCATCGACTCCGGCTACCGCTCGATGATGAGCGTGCAGTCCTCCCTGGTGATGGTGCCGATCAATGAATTCGGCAACGAAGCCACCAAGCAGAAATACCTGCCGAAACTGGCCAGCGGCGAGTACATCGGCTGCTTCGGCCTGACCGAGCCGGACCACGGCTCCGACCCGGGCTCGATGATCACCCGCGCCAAGAAGGTCGACGGCGGCTACCGCCTGACCGGCGCCAAGATGTGGATCACCAACAGCCCGATCGCCGACGTCTTCGTGGTCTGGGCCAAGGATGACGAAGGCCAGATCCGCGGCTTCGTCCTGGAAAAAGGCTGGGAAGGCCTGTCCGCCCCGGCGATCCACGGCAAGGTCGGCCTGCGCGCCTCGATCACCGGCGAGATCGTGATGAACAACGTGTTCTGCCCGGAAGAGAACGCCTTCCCGGACGTGCGCGGCCTGCGTGGTCCGTTCACCTGCCTGAACTCCGCCCGCTACGGCATCTCCTGGGGCGCCCTGGGTGCCGCCGAAGCCTGCTGGCACACCGCTCGCCAGTACACCCTGGACCGCAAGCAGTTCGGCCGCCCGCTGGCTGCCAACCAGCTGATCCAGAAGAAACTGGCCGACATGCAGACCGACATCACCCTCGCCCTGCAAGGCTGCCTGCGCCTGGGCCGGATGAAAGACGAAGGCACCGCCGCCGTCGAAATCACCTCGATCATGAAGCGCAACAGCTGCGGCAAGGCCCTGGACATCGCCCGCCTGGCCCGCGACATGCTCGGCGGCAACGGCATCTCCGACGAATTCGGCGTCGCCCGCCACCTGGTCAACCTGGAAGTGGTGAACACCTACGAAGGGACCCACGACGTCCACGCGCTGATCCTCGGCCGCGCCCAGACCGGCATCCAGGCGTTCTTCTAAGCGCCTCGCGCCAGTTCCTTCGGAGCTGGCGCCCGTTTTACCTCTCGCCCGAGAGGCCCCGGGGAGGACCGTGGAGTCCCCGCACTGCGCCCTCCCCGCCCCTATTCAAGCTGCAGGTGATTGCATGTCCGGCGCCCTTTCGCACATCCGTGTCCTCGACCTCTCCCGCGTTCTCGCCGGCCCCTGGGCCGGGCAGATCCTCGCCGACCTCGGCGCGGAAGTGATCAAGATCGAGCGTCCCGGCAGCGGCGACGACACCCGCGCCTGGGGCCCGCCGTTCCTGAAGGATGCAGACGGCCGCGACACCAGCGAAGCGGCGTATTACCTGTCGGCGAACCGCAACAAGAAATCCCTGACCATCGACTTCACCCAGCCCGAAGGCCAGCGCCTGGTGCGCGAACTCGCCGCCAAGGCCGACATCGTGCTGGAGAACTTCAAGGTTGGCGGGCTGAAAGCCTACGGCCTGGACTACGAGTCGCTGAAAGCGCTGAATCCGAAGCTGATCTACTGCTCGATCACCGGCTTCGGCCAGTTCGGCCCCTACGCCAAGCGCGCCGGCTACGACTTCATGATCCAGGGCCTGGGCGGCCTGATGAGCCTGACCGGCCGTTCCGACGCCGAGGAAGGCGCCGGCCCGGTGAAGGTCGGCGTCGCGCTGACCGACATCCTCACCGGCCTGTACTCGTCCACCGCGATCCTCGCCGCCCTCGCCCATCGCGATGTCAGCGGCATCGGCCAGCACATCGACATGGCGCTGCTGGACGTGCAGGTCGCCTGCCTGGCCAACCAGACCCTGAACTACCTGACCACCGGCAACCCGCCGCGTCGCCTGGGCAACGCGCACCCGAACATCGTGCCGTACCAGGACTTCCCCACTGCCGATGGCGACCTCATCCTCACCGTCGGCAATGACGGGCAGTTCCGCAAATTCGCCGAACTGGCGGGCCACCCGGAATGGGCCAGCGACGAGCGCTTCGCCACCAACCAGGCGCGCGTGGCGCACCGCGAGGTGCTGATCCCGCTGATCCGCCAGTCCACCGTGATGCGCACCACTGCCGAATGGATCACGCTGCTGGAACAGGCCAGCGTACCCTGCGGTCCGATCAACGACCTGGCGCAGGTCTTCGCCGACCCGCAGGTGATCGCCCGCGGCCTGCGCGTGGACCTGCCGCATCCGCTGGCTGGCAGCGTGCCGCAGGTGGCCAGCCCGATCCGCCTGTCCGAGACGCCCGTGGAATACCGCAATGCCCCGCCGACCCTCGGCCAGCACACCCAGGAAATCCTCGAAGGCGTGCTGGGCCTGGACCAGGCGGCCATCGGCAAGCTGCGCGACGACGGCGTGATCTGACGCCCCCGCCCCACGATGAAACTCCCGTAGGGCGAATAACGCCTCAGGCGTTATCCGCCGTCCGTCGACTCAGAAGCCAGGAACGGCGGATAAAGCGTGCCGCTTTATGCGCCCTACGACTGACCATCGGTGCCCGCTCCCGCGAGCGCCCAACGATCCCCGCAACGACGCCCGCGCCAGGGTTTTCACGGCCCCTGGCGCGGGCGCGACGGGGATCCCGGCCGCGATGCAATACGTGAACGCGACCAAAAGCCTTTGGCTTGTCATGCGCCATGGCTATAATCCGCAAGCTTCAATAACGGCCGGCGCTGTCCGGCTGTTCCCGCCACCTGTCCGAGGGGCGCTGCAGCAGGTCGATTCGCTTCGACATGTCAGGCTCGGATGGGGCGCGTCACGGTCGGCAACCGCCGATCGCCAAACGCATCAACGGCGCCCATTCGCAGACAACGAATGGAGAGTTACGCATGAGCGCTGTCATGACGCCTGCCGGTTTCACCGACTTCAAAGTCGCCGACATTTCCCTGGCCGCCTGGGGCCGCCGCGAGCTGATCATCGCCGAGTCCGAAATGCCGGCTCTGATGGGCCTGCGCCGCAAGTACGCCGCCAGCCAGCCGCTGAAAGGCGCGAAGATCCTCGGCTGCATCCACATGACCATCCAGACCGGCGTGCTCATCGAGACCCTCACTGCCCTCGGTGCAGAGGTCCGCTGGTCGTCCTGCAACATCTTCTCCACCCAGGACCAGGCTGCTGCCGCCATCGCCGCCGCCGGTATCCCGGTCTTCGCCTGGAAAGGCGAGACCGAGCAGGAGTACGAGTGGTGCATCGAGCAGACCATCCTGAAAGATGGCCAGCCGTGGGACGCCAACATGGTGCTGGACGACGGCGGTGACCTGACCGAAATCCTGCACAAGAAATACCCGCAGATGCTCGAGCGCATCCACGGCGTCACCGAAGAGACCACCACCGGTGTGCACCGCCTGCTCGACATGCTCAAGGCCGGCACCCTGAAAGTCCCGGCGATCAACGTCAACGACGCTGTGACCAAGAGCAAGAACGACAACAAGTACGGCTGCCGTCACAGCCTGAACGACGCCATCAAGCGCGGCACCGACCACCTGCTGTCGGGCAAGCAGGCTCTGGTGATCGGCTACGGCGACGTGGGCAAGGGCTCCGCCCAGTCCCTGCGCCAGGAAGGCATGATCGTGAAGGTTTCCGAAATCGACCCGATCTGCGCCATGCAGGCCTGCATGGACGGCTTCGAGCTGGTTTCCCCGTACAAGAACGGCCTGAACGACGGCACCGAAGCCAGCGTTGACGCAGCTCTCTTGGGCAAGATCGACCTGATCGTCACCACCACCGGCAACGTCAACGTCTGCGACGCCGGCATGCTGAAAGCGCTGAAGAAGCGTGCCGTGGTGTGCAACATCGGTCACTTCGACAACGAGATCGACACCGCCTTCATGCGCAAGACCTGGGCCTGGGAAGAGGTGAAGCCGCAGGTGCACAAGATCCACCGCACCGGTGCTGGCGACTTCGATCCGGCCAACGACGACTACCTGATCCTGCTGGCCGAAGGCCGTCTGGTGAACCTGGGCAACGCCACCGGCCACCCGAGCCGCATCATGGACGGCTCCTTCGCCAACCAGGTGCTGGCGCAGATCTTCCTGTTCGAGCAGAAGTACGCTGACCTCTCCGCCGAGAAGAAAGCCGAGCGTCTGACCGTCGAAGTCCTGCCGAAGAAACTGGACGAAGAAGTGGCCCTGGAAATGGTCAAAGGCTTCGGTGGCGTCGTCACCCAGCTGACCCCGAAACAGGCCGAGTACATCGGTGTGACCGTGGAAGGCCCGTTCAAGCCGGACACCTACCGCTACTGATGTGCCAGAGGGCAGACGAGCAATCGTCTGCCCTCTTTGCCATCTGGTGCCCCATGGACCTGCAGGACAGCTACAACCAGGCCTGGCTCTTCGCCGCCGGCGCTCACGCCGGGCAGACGCTGACCGCCTCGTCGCTGCCCTACGCAGTCCACCTGGCGATGGTAGCCAATGAAGTGATGGCGGCCGACCGCGAAGCGCCCATCCAGCGCCTGGCGGAGACCGTCCAGATTGCCCTGCTGCACGACGTACTCGAGGACACCCCGGTGCCCTTCGAGGAACTGCAGATGCGTTTCGGCGAGTTCGTCGCCGACGGCGCCCAGCGCCTGAGCAAGGTGGTGAATGGCGAGAAACTGCCATTCGACATCTACCTCGAAAGGCTGGCGACCGGCGCGCCGCAGTATGCGATCGTCAAGCTGTGCGACCGGATCACCAACCTGCAGCCGCCACCCTCGACCTGGGCGCGGAGCAAGATCGCCGAATACCATGTTCAGTCGCAGCGCATCCTGGCCGTCCTCGGCCATGCGCACGAGCCCAGCGCCGAGCGACTGCGCACGAAGATAGACAACTACCGCCGTTACTTCTGAAGTCGACGGCACATGCCGGCAGCCACGCGATGACGGGGCGCCGAAGGAACGACCATGAGTCAGAAAGAACGCCGTTTCAGCTTCGAGTTCTTCCCCGCCAAGACCGAAGCCGGCCATGAAAAACTGCTGGCCACTGCAAGCCAGCTGGCCGCGAAAAAGCCCGACTTCTTCTCCTGCACCTATGGTGCCGGCGGCTCCACCCGCGATCGCACCCTGACCACCGTGCTGCAGCTGGATGGCGAAGTGAAGGTGCCGACCGCACCGCACCTGTCCTGCGTCGGCGACACCAAGCCCGAGCTGCGTGCCCTGCTGGCCCACTACAAGGACGCCGGCATCCGTCGCATCGTCGCCCTGCGCGGCGACCTGCCCTCAGGCATGGGCATGGCCAGCGGCGAGCTGCGCTACGCCAACGAACTGGTGGAATTCATCCGCGCCGAAACCGGCGATCACTTCCACATCGAAGTTGCCGCCTATCCGGAAGTTCACCCGCAGGCGCGCAATTTCGAGGATGATTTGGCGAATTTCGTGCGCAAGGTCAAAGCCGGCGCCGACTCTGCCATCACACAATACTTCTTCAACGCCGACAGCTACTTCCATTTTGTCGAGCGTGCGGAGAAACTCGGTGTCAGCATTCCGGTCGTACCGGGTATCATGCCGATCACCAACTACACCAAACTGGCCCGCTTCTCCGACGCCTGTGGCGCGGAAATCCCCCGTTGGATTCGCAAGCAGCTGGAAGCCTACGGCGACGACATCGCCAGCATCCAGGCCTTTGGTGAGCAGGTCATCACCGACATGTGCGAACGCCTCCTCGAGGGCGGCGCACCCGGTCTGCATTTCTACACCCTGAACCAGGCTGAACCCAGCCTGGCGCTCTGGAACAACCTCAAGCTCCCCCGCTGAGGATCATTGCTCCGGGCTTACCGTCCGCGATCCCGGCCAGCGCAACGCCGGCGTATCGTGGACGGGGTGCTTCCAGCCATCGGCTGAGCGCTCGCCCCGAGCCTGAAATCACGCGCCCTCGAGCCGGCAGGTCGCCGGCCTACAGGAACCCCGCATGTCCTTTACTTCCCTCGGTCTCTCCGAGGCCCTGGCTGGCGCCGTTGAAGCCGCCGGCTACGCGCGCCCCACTCCCGTCCAGGAACGCGCCATCCCCGCAGTACTGCAAGGCCGCGACCTCATGGTTGCCGCCCAGACCGGCACCGGCAAGACCGGCGGCTTCGCCCTCCCGGTGCTCGAACGCCTGTTCCCCGAAGGCCACCCGGACCGCGAACACCGCCACGGCCCGCGCCAGGCCCGCGTCCTGGTACTGACCCCGACCCGCGAGCTGGCTGCCCAGGTGCACGACAGCTTCAAGGTCTACGCCCGTGACCTGCCCCTGAAAAGCGCCTGCATCTTCGGCGGCGTCGGCATGAATCCGCAGGTCCAGGCGATGTCCAAGGGCGTCGACGTCCTGGTCGCCTGCCCCGGCCGCCTGCTCGACCTGATCGGCCAGGGCAGCGTCGATCTGTCCCGCGTGGAAATCCTCGTCCTCGACGAAGCCGACCGCATGCTCGACATGGGCTTCATCCACGACGTGAAGAAGGTCCTCGCCAAGCTTCCGGCCAAGCGCCAGAACCTGCTGTTCTCCGCGACCTTCTCCAAAGACATCATCGACCTCACCAACAAGCTCCTGCACAACCCGGAGCGCATCGAGGTCACCCCGCCGAACACCACCGTCGAGCGTATCGAGCAGCGTGTGTTCCGCATTCCGTCGGTACAGAAGCGCGCGCTGCTGGCGCACCTGGTGACCATGGGCGCCTGGGAGCAGGTGCTGGTGTTCACCCGCACCAAGCACGGCGCCAACCGCCTGGCCGAGTACCTGACCAAGCACGGCCTGCCGGCCGCCGCGATCCACGGCAACAAGAGCCAGAACGCGCGCACCAAGGCCCTGGCCGACTTCAAGGCCAACGACGTGCGCATCCTGGTCGCCACCGACATCGCCGCCCGCGGCCTGGACATCGACCAGTTGCCCCACGTGGTCAACTACGAGCTGCCCAACGTCGAGGAAGACTACGTCCACCGCATCGGCCGTACCGGCCGCGCCGGTCGTACCGGTGAAGCCATCTCGCTGGTGGCGCCGGACGAGGACAAGCTGCTCAAGGCCATCGAGCGCCTGACCAAGCAGCGCATCCCCGATGGCGACATGCTCGGCTTCGACCCCGACGCCGTGCTGCCGGAAGTCCAGCAGCCCGAGCCGAAGGAAGCCCCGCAGCGTCAGCCGCGCAAGGACAAGGCCAAGCGCGGCGAGCGCAAGGACCGCAACAAGGACAAGCCGCAACAGCCGCAGGCCGAAGAGCAGCAGAGCGCCGCTCCCAGCGCTGAAGGCGAAGCCGCCGACGGCGAAAAGCCGGCCGGCAAGCGCCGCCGTCGTGGCGGACGCGGCAAGAAGAAGGGCGACGGCCAGGGCGGCGATGCTCAGCCGAACGCCAACGCTCAGGCTCGTGAGCCGCGCGAACCGCGCGAACCCCGTCAACCGCGCCAGCCCCGCCAGCAGCAAGAGCAGCAGGGCCAGGGCCGTCAGCAGCAGGCCAAGCCGGCTCGCGCGCCGAAAGCTGTCGATGGCAATCGCGATCCGGAAGAATTCCTCGACGACGACTTCGACAATTTCGGCAACCGCGCCGACTACGTCAGCCCGTTCCCGGACAAGGACCAGCAACGCGGCCAGCGCCGCCGTGGCGGTCAGGGCCAGGGACAAGGCGCAGGTCAGGGCCAGAACCAGGGTCAGGGCCAGCAACGCGCCCGCGGCCAGGGTGGTCAGGGCGGCGGCCAGGGCGGCAGCGGTCAAGGCCGCAGCCAAGGTCAAGGCCAGGGCCGTGCTGCCAAGAAGCCTGGCGCCGGCGGTCGTGGACAAGGCCAGGGCGGCAACGGCCAGGGCAAGCAGGGGCAGGGGCAAGGCCAGCGCAAGCGCGGTGGCAAGGCTCCGGCTTCGCGCATGAACGACGCCCCGCTGCGCGAGCCGAGCGAGTACGGCGCCGCCAAGCCGACCCGCCAGCCGGTAGTGATCAACAAGCGCGACCTGGTCCGTACCGACCGCTTCCCGACGCCGGAGCAGTTGGAAGAACTGGAACCGCGCCGCAAGACCGAGCGTCCCGCGCTGCTGACCCGCAACCGCGAGTGATGCTGTAGAAGAAACCGCCCTCCGGGGCGGTTTCTTTTTGCCCGCGATTTGTCGCCGACACACCCAGTGATCCTACAAAAGCCCCGCACCTCATTTGCCCGCGTAGGGCGCATAACGCCTACGGCGTTATCCGCCGCCCTGGCGGATAACCCGTTCCGGGTTATTCGCCCTACGGGTGCCAGCGGCTGATCACAGAGAACAGACTTCCCCTCCGGGCAGGCACAAAAAAGCCGCCCGAAGGCGGCTTTTTCAGCAGTGCATGAGACTCACAGCACCTGCCGCAGGAAGCTCTGCGCACGCGCATCCTTGGGCTGGGCGAAGAACTCCGCCGGAGCGGCGTCCTCCAGCAGCTTGCCGTGATCGAAGAACAGCACGCGGTCCGCTACTTCGCGGGCGAAGCCCATCTCGTGGGTCACGCAAACCATGGTCATGCCTTCCACGGCCAGGGTCTTCATCACGTCCAGCACCTCGCCGACCATTTCCGGGTCGAGCGCCGAGGTGGGTTCGTCGAACAGCATCACCTTCGGTTCCATGCACAGCGCACGGGCAATCGCCACGCGCTGCTGCTGGCCGCCGGAGAGGCGCGACGGGTACTCGTTGGCCTTCTGGCCGATACCGACCTTTTCCAGCAGCGCACGGGCCTTGGCTTCGCGCTCGGCCTTGCCGCGCTTGCGCACGACCTTCTGCGCCAGGCACAGGTTCTCCAGCACGGTCATGTGCGGGAACAGGTTGAAGTGCTGGAACACCATGCCGACTTCGCGGCGGTAGGCGTTGATGTCGGTCTTCGGGTTGGCGAGGTCAACGCCGTCGATGCTCACCGAGCCGGAGTCGAACTCTTCCAGGCCATTCAGGCAGCGCAGGAAAGTGGACTTGCCCGAGCCGGACGGCCCGATCACCACCACCACTTCGCCGCGGGCGACGCCGGTGCTGACATCGTCCACCGCGCGCACGACCAGCCCGCGGGTGTCGTAGACCTTGGTCAGATTACGGACTTCAATCACTTTGGCCGAGCCTCCGCTCCAGACGCCCCGCCAGATGCGACAGCGGCAGGTTGATCACGAGGTAGAGCGCGGCGACGCAGAACCAGATCTCGAAGGTGGAGAACGAGGTGGTGATCGCCTCGCGGCCGCTCTTGGTCAGCTCGGTGATGGCGATCACCGAGACCAGGGAAGTGTCCTTCACCAGGCTGATGAACTGCCCGGCCAGCGGCGGCAGCACGCGCTTGAATGCCTGCGGCAGGATCACGTGGCGCATCGACTGCGCGGCGTTCAGCCCCAGGGAGCGCGCGGCCTCATCCTGGCCACGGGCGATGGACTGCACGCCGGCGCGGACGATCTCGGCCACGTAGGCACCGGTGAACAGCGCCAGCGCCGCCACACCGGCGAACTCGCGGGACAGGTTCAGCACGGTGCCGATGAAGAAGTAGAAGATGAAGATCTGCACCAGCAGCGGCGTGCCGCGTACCAGTTCGACATAGAGCGTCGAGAGGTCGTGCAGGGCTGGATTCTTCGACAGGCGACAGAGACCGGTGAACAGGCCGATGAACAGGCCGAACGCGCCGGAAACGAAGGAGATCCACACCGTGGTCCACAGGCCCCAGGCCAGCGGGCCGGCAGCCCAGTGACGGGTCGAGCCGACCACATCGCCCTCGGCGACGTCGTCGTTCTCGGAGAACTGCAGGGTGTCGGCAGCCACGCTCAGCACCTGCTGCTTGCCGTCTTCGTCCACCAGGGTGACACGGGCGTTACCGCCCTGATCCTCGATCTTCTCGACCCGCGAGATGCTCTCCGCGCGCAGCGGTTCTTCGGCCTGGTAGGCGAAGTACTGCGGGACGCGGTTCCAGCGCCACTCGTAGGAGATCAGCGAAGTGGAGTACCAGAGGGCCAGACCGATCAACAGCAGGATCAGTCCGGTCAGCCCGTGCCAGGGCCAGGTTGCGCGTTTCGTTCTAGCCACGAATCTCTACCGTGAAAATGCGAACGCGCAGGCTCAGGGCCTGCGCGTCGGGTCAACCAGCGTCAGACGTGGATTATTCCATGTCCTTGAGCCAGTCGGTGTTCTTGAACCACTTGTCATGCAGGCGATCGTAGGTGCCGTCTTCGCGAATCTGCTTGAGGAAGTTGTTGATGAAGTTGATCGAGTCGTAGTCGCCCTTCTTCAGACCAAAGGCCAGCGGCTCGTAGGTGAACGGCTGGTCCAGGTGCACCAGCTTGCCGGCGCCGAACTTGCTCACGCCGACGACGTTGTAGGGCGAGTCGTAGATGAAGGCGTCAGCCTTGCCGTTGACCACATCCATGACCGCTTCGGGCTCGTTGTCGAAACCGTGGTACTGGGCCTTGGACAGCTGCTTCTTGGCAACGAATTCGCCGGTGGTGCCGATCTTGGAGGTGATGCGGTATTTCGCGTCGTTCAGGTCCTTGTAGGACTTGATCTCGCCTTGCAGTTCCTTGCGGATCAGCAGGGTCTGGCCGACCACGATGAAGGGATCGGAGAAGTTCAGGCGCAGGTTGCGTTCCTGGGTCAGGGTCATGCCCGAACCGATCATGTCGAACTTGTCGGTGAGCAGGGCCGGGATGATGCCGTCATAGGCGGTGGAGACCAGCTCCAGCTTGACGTTCATGGATTTGGCCATGGCCTTGAGCAGGTCCACTTCGAAACCGACAATCTGACCGCGCTTGTTGGTCATCTCGAACGGCATGTAGGTCGGGTCCATGCCTACGCGCAGGGTGCCGCGCTTGGCCGCTTCATCGATGGCGCCGGCCTGAGCCGCGCTCACGCTGACCAGGGCGCAGACGCCCATCACCAGCGATGCCAGGTACTTTTTCATCCCCATACTCCCAAGCAAGTGAAAGAACTTCTTGTTTTTTCCAGCGATCGAATCGCGCGCGCCCAGGCATGCCGGGCACAGAAGGGTGCGAAGCGTACCCCATGCGGCGGATATCTCAATCTTTTCTGGATAGCTGGCGAAGGGTACCAGCAGCGGTGCGCGGGGAAAACAGGCTAAACCGCCACGCCTCCCTCGCCCCGGACGGGACGAGGAAGGCGCTGGGTCAGGATTGCGCGGCGGGCAGCGCCATGGCGCCCTGCTCCGCGACCGGCGCCAGGGGCACGGCCGGGGCATGGGCATCGGCCTGCAGCGATTGCCGCCAGGGGCCGATCCACTGTTCCTTGTCACCCTGCCAGAGCGCCAGGTGCAGGCGCGACAGCGCCACCGGGTCACTCAGCAGCGCCAGGCGGCGGTTGCCGTCGAGCTGCTCGGGGCCGGCTTCCAGCGCCTTCTCGACCAGCGCGGTACGGGTCGCTTCGATGGCGGCGGACTGACCGTGGCGGGCGGTGCCCATGGCGCACGCCAGGGCGTTCAGCACCGGGTCGACGGCGGAACGGACGAAGCCGTCCTTCAGCGCCTGCCAGCGGTTCTGGTAGGTGTACTCGTCGGTGGCACGCAGCTCGCGCGGGGTGTCGTATTCCTCGGGGATGAGGAACAGTTTCTCGTCGCGCGAGGCCAGGCCCAGCTTGACCCGGCTGCTGATCACCGAGACCGGGATCGACAGCATCAGGGCGCCGACGATGGGCGACAGCCACCACAGGAAGCGCGGGTTCAGCCACGCCACCAGCAGCGCCCAGCACAGGCCCAGCAGGGTCTGCAGGCCGTGGCGACGGATCGCCTCGCTCCACGGGGTATCGTCGTCGTCACGCTGCGGCGACTTCCACTGGGCTTCCCAGCCGAGGAACGCGGCCAGCACGAAGCGGGTATGGAAGAGCATGCGCACCGGGGCGAGCAGCACGGAGAAGAACATCTCCAGCAGCATGCTCAGGGTCACCTTGATCACACCGCCGTAGCCCTTGGCGCCCTTGGCCCAGATCAGCATGACGCTGAGCAGCTTGGGCAGGAACAGCAGGGTCAGGGTGGTGGAGAACAGGGCGATGGCCTTCTCCGGGTGCCACTGCGGCCAGATCGGGAACAGCTGGCGCGGCTCCAGGAAGTACTGCGGCTCCATCAGCTGGTGCACCGCCAGCAGCGCGGTGGACAGCACCAGGAAGAAGAACCACAGCGGCGCCGACAGGTAGGACATCACGCCGGTGAGGAACACCGCGCGGTGCACCGGGTGCATACCCTTGACCAGGAACAGGCGGAAGTTCATCAGGTTGCCGTGGCACCAGCGGCGGTCGCGCTTGAGCTCGTCCAGCAGGTTGGGCGGCAATTCCTCGTAGCTGCCTTCCAGGTCGTAGGCGATCCACACGCCCCAGCCGGCACGGCGCATCAGCGCGGCTTCGACGAAGTCGTGGGAGAGGATCGCGCCAGCGAAGGAACCCTTGCCCGGCAGCGGCGCCAGGGCGCAGTGCTCGATGAAGGGTTTCACCCGGATGATCGCGTTGTGGCCCCAGTAGTGGGATTCGCCCAGCTGCCAGAAGTGCAGGCCGGCGGTGAACAGCGGACCGTAGACGCGGGTGGCGAACTGCTGCATGCGCGCGTAGAGGGTGTCCATGCCCGACGCCTTGGGCGCGGTCTGGATGATGCCAGCCTCGGGGTTGGCCTCCATCAGGCGCACCAGCTTGGTCAGGCAATCGCCGCTCATCACGCTGTCCGCGTCCATGACGACCATGTACTTGTACTGGCCACCCCAGCGACGGCAGAAGTCATCGATGTTGCCGCTCTTGCGCTTCACCCGGCGCCGGCGGCGACGGTAGAAGATGCGACCGAAGCCCAGGGCTTCCTTGCACAGCTCGATCCAGGCCTTTTCTTCGGCCATGGCAATGTCGGGCTGGTTGGTGTCGCTGAGCACGAAGAAGTCGAAGCGATCCAGCTCGCCGCTGGCCGCGACCGACTCGTAGGTCGCCCGCAGGCCGGCGAAGACGCGCGGAACATCCTCGTTGCAGATCGGCATGACGATGGCGGTGCGTGCGTCGGCGGCGATCGGCTCGCTGCCCGCGCTGCTGCCGGAAATGCGGTAGCGGTCGCGGCCGGTGAGCAGTTCCCAGAAGCCCATCAGGGCAGTCCAGAAACCTGCCGAGACCCAGCAGAAGAGGATGGCGAAGAGCGCCAGCACGCCGAACTGGATGACGTACGGCAGCACCTGCTCCAGGGTCTGCAGGAAGGTCTGGCGGTTGATTTCTTCGAGATCGACGAAGGCCCAGCCCTGGTAGGGCAGGATGCCTTTCATGTAGTAGGTGGCGACGCTGGTCTGGCCGAGCATGAGCAGGACCAGGATGAACCGGCGCAGCGAGCCGACCCGCTGCCAGCGCGCCTTGGGCAGGTCGCGGGAGGGCTTGGAGGGGTTGCTGCGACCGGTCAGGCGGCGCCAGCCGCGCATGATCGGGTTGGTGCGCCAGGGTTCGGGGATCACCTTGGTGCGCTGGATCGGCGGCGCGGCCTTGAGGTAGGTACGACCGTTGTCGTCCATGCCCAGCATCTGGGCATCGTCGAGGTCCTGGCCGTAGCCGTGGCGCAGACGTGCGCCGACCGAAGCCAGCGCAGCGTCATCACCCTCGACGTCGCCAGCGAGCTGCTCGTGCAGCTCGCTGATGGAACCGGCCTTGGCCAGCCGCTCACGCTCCTGCGCCGACAGCGGCAGGTGCGCGAGATAATCGGCCACCGGCGCGGTGGTAGCGGTGGAGTTATTCATCGGCAGGCAGCTGGTAGCTCCAGGTTTCGGAAATGGTCTGGCCACCGTTTACCAGGGCAGCGCGCATTTCCGTCGGCTTCTTCGGATCCTTGACCTTGATCCGCAGGGTCAGACGCCAGCCCTGGGTCACTGCGTTGTAGCGCAGGCTGTTTTCCTTCACTTCTGCGTTGTCGTCGGTGCTCACCTGGGTGCTCACCGGGGCATCGCCTGCCAGCGCCTTCAGGGTCGGGCCGACGAAATCGACGACCAGGGCGACACTGCCATCCGGCTGGCGGATCAGGTTCTTCTGCTTCACGTCACCGACCGAGCGCAGGGTCTGCATGACCCAGGCGTTCTTCGGATCGTGCAGGGCCTGCTCGTCCTTGGTCCAGCGCATGCGGTAGGCGAAGTCCAGCGGCTCGCCGGCTTCCGGGCGCTTCTCGGGGTTCCAGAAGGCAACGATGTTGTCGTTGGTCTCGTCCGGGGTCGGGATCTCCACCAGCTCGATGGTGCCCTTGCCCCAGTCGCCCTGCGGCTCGACCCAGGCCGACGGGCGCAGGTCGTAGCGGTCGTCGAGGTCTTCGTAGCGGGAGAACTCGCGGCCACGCTGCAGCAGACCGAAGCCTTTCGGATTCTCGACGCTGTAGGCACTGACGGACAGGTGTTTCGGGTTGTTCAGCGGGCGCCAGATCCACTCGTCGTTGCCAGCATGGATCTGCAGGCCGGTGGAGTCATGCAGCTCCGGACGGAAGTTGTGCTCCGGCGACGGCTGGTTGGAGCCGAACAGGAACATGCTGGTCAGCGGCGCCAGACCCAGCTTGGTCACCTTGTCGCGCAGGAACACGCGGGCCTTCACATCGACCACGGTGTCGTTGCCCGGACGGATGGTGAAGCGGTACGCGCCAGTCGCACGGGGCGAATCCAGCAGCGCGAAGATCACCAGGTGCTTGTCCTTGGGCTTGGGTTTTTCGATCCAGAACTCGCGGAAGCGCGGGAATTCCTCACCCGACGGCAGCGCGGTGTCCAGCGCCAGGCCACGGGCGGACAGGCCCCACCACTGGTCCTTGCCGATGATGCGGAAGTAGCTCGCCCCGAGGAAGGTGGCGATCTCGTCCTGCTTGTCCGGCGAGTTGATCGGGTACAGCAGGCGGAAGCCGGCGTAGCCCAGGTCTTTGGTGGCATTGGCGTCGAACTTCAGGGAACCGAAGTCGAAACGGGAGGGATCGTATTTGATCTCCTTGACGTCGGTCGCCGTGACTTCGTTGATCTTCACCGGGGTGTCGAAGTGCATGCCCTGGTGATAGAAGCTGATCTTGAAGGGGGTCTTCTCGTCGGCCCAGTAGGCCTTCTCGTTACGGAAGCGAATCTGCTGGTAATCGGCGAACTTCATTTCGCTGAATTCCGATGGCAGGTTGCTCGTCGGTGCGCTGTACTTCTCTGCAGCCAGCGCCTTGGCCTTTTCGCCAACGTCGTCGAGATTGAAGGCCCAGGCATGGGTAGCGCTCAACGCCAACAGGGCGGAGCCGACCAGTCCGCGAAGGATTTGGCGCGAAAGCGGTTGTTGAACGGAACGGAAAATCACGAGTCCCCCTCGTCCGTGAACACAAAACGATTAAAGCCAGCAAAGGCGATGCCAATCTGCTGGCGATTGAATTCCGACCCCGGTGAGCCTGAATGATTCCCCGATTTTTTCCACGGGTACTTCAGGCTCCCGGAGGCGCATTGTTCTAAGTGCATAAGCCCTAACCATCATCCCACGGCGATATGACAAGCTGCCGCGCGTTCAAGCCTCCAGTAGAAAGGTCACCGGGCCGTCATTGACCAGGTGGACCTGCATGTTGGCGCCAAAACGGCCAGTGGCGACCAGCGGATGACGCTCTCGCGCCTGTTCCACGAGTAGATCGAACAACGCGGCGCCCTTTTCAGGTGGCGCCGCGCTGGAAAAGCTCGGTCGCAGCCCCTTTCGGGTATCCGCGGCCAGGGTGAACTGCGAGACCAGCAGCAGACCGCCACCGACATCGCTCAATGAAAGGTTCATTTTACCTTCATCGTCGCCAAACACTCGATAGTTAAGCAGCTTGTGCAACAAACGGTTCACTGACTCTTCATCATCCTGGGGTTCTACCCCCACCAGGGCCAGCAGCCCATGATCGATGGCGCCGACGATTTCGCCGTCGACCTCGACGCGGGCGCCACGCACCCGCTGGATCAGACCCTTCATTCAGCCTCCGGCGGCAGGTTCAGCAGGCGCCGGCCGATCTCGTTGGTGGCGCGCACCAGCGCATCGGTGATGCCCGGCTCACCGGCCACGTGGCCGGCGTCGCGGACGATCTGCAGTTCGCTGTTGGGCCAGGCCTTGTGCAGCGCCCAGGCGTTGTCCAGCGGGCAGACCACGTCATAGCGGCCGTGGACGATCACGCCCGGCAGGTGGGCGATCTTGTGCATGTCGCGCAGCAACTGGTCGGGCTCGAGGAAGCCGTCATTGACGAAGTAGTGGTTCTCGATCCGGGCGATGGACAGCGAGCGGTGCGGGTCGGCGAAGCGTTCGACCACCGCCGGGTTCGGTCGCAGCGTGGCGGTACGGCCTTCCCAGGTGGACCAGGCACGGGCGGCGTGCATCTGGGCGATCTGGTCCGGGCCGGTCAGGCGGCGGTGGAAGGCGTGCAGCAGGTCGTCGTGCTCATCGGCGGGAATCGGCGCCAGGTAGTCCTCCCAGTAATCGGGGAACAGGCGGCTCGCGCCTTCCTGGTAGAACCAGCGGATTTCCTGCGGGCGGCAGAGGAAGATGCCGCGTACGATCAGCGCCAGCACACGCTCGGGATGAGCCTGGGCGTAGGCCAGCGAGAGGGTCGAGCCCCAGGAGCCGCCGAACAGCACCCACTTGTCGATGCCCAGGTGCTCGCGGATACGCTCGATATCCTCGACCAGGTGCCAGGTGGTGTTGTTCTCCAGGCTCGCGTAGGGCGTGGAGCGGCCACAGCCGCGCTGGTCGAAGGTGACGATGCGGTAGATATTGGGATCGAAGAAGCGCCGCGACATGGCATCGCAACCGGAGCCCGGGCCGCCATGGATGAACAGAACCGGCAGTCCGTCGGGCGTGCCACTCTCGTCCACATAGAGGACGTGCGGCTCTTCGACGGCCAGTTCATGGCGCGCGTGAGGCTTGATTTCCGGATACAAAGTTTGCATGGCTCGCTCCTGGATCAGTGCGTACGGTCGCTCCGGACCAGTAACCATCCTAGGGCCTGTCGCCACCCAATAGAAAGTCGCGTTGCCGCGGCGCGACTTCCATCGAAAGTCTTCGGCCCCCACGGTGTCGGGCATGATACTCGGGCCAGCGAAAAACCCATAAGGGAGTTAGTGAGCCATGCCACGGAAGTTGTTTCTTTCTCTATTCATCCTGCTGCTTGCCTTGACCGGTTGCGGCCGGGACGACCCGCGCGCGCAACTGGACGCCGCCGTCAAGCAATTGCAGGACAACCTCGAAGCCAAGAATAGCGGGGCCGTGATCGATCAGTTGGCCGGCGATTTCCGCGCCAATGGCGAGTTCGACCGCGACTGGGCCAGGCGCACCATGACGCTGATGTTCCTGCGCCACCAGCAGGTCAAGGTGATCCTGATCAGCAGCGAGAGCCGGATCGACCCGACCTATACCAATCGCGGCCATACCGACGCGCAGGTCGCCCTTACCGGCGCCGAGAACCTCATCCCCGACAGCGCCGGGCATTACGCCGTGAAGCTGGAGTGGTGGCGCGAAGGTTCTGAATGGAAACTGGCGAGGCTCGAGTGGCAATGACTCTCCCCCTGCAACACCGCATCCGCGCCGCCGGCCTGCTGCTGCGCAACGACGAGATCCTGCTGGTGCGACACGAGGTAGCCGGGGACGTTTACTGGATTCCGCCGGGCGGCGGCTTCGAGTCGGACAAGGACGAGTCCACCCGCGACACGGTGCGCCGCGAGTGCCGGGAGGAAACCGGGCTGGCGGTGGAAGTCGGCCCGCTGGTCTACGTGCGCGAGTTCGCCGAGCCAGTGGCCGGGCGCTTCCACATGGAGCTGTTCTACCGCGTGGATGCCTGGGATGGCCGGGTCAGCCTGGACAACCTGCGCGGCCTGGGCGGCGACGAGTTCGATATCCGCGAGGTCGCCTGGGTACCGCGCCAGGAACTGCCGCGCCTGCCCTCCTACTACCCCGCCGAATTGCTCGACGACGTCTGGGAACGCCTGGCCGAGGCGCAGCCGCTCATTCGCCACCTCGGCCTGCAGCGCTAGCAGCGTTACTGCACCGGTTCGCTGGTGGGCTTGGCGATGATCGCCTGCAGCTCGGCGGTCATGGGGAACTCCAGGTTGAGATTCTTCGGCGGGATCGGCTGCTCGAACCAGCGCTGGTAGATGCCCTTGATCTCGCCCGAGGCGTAGAGGTCGGCCAGCGTCTGGTTGACCAGCGCGAGGAACTGCGGATCGTCGCGGCGCACCATGCAGGCATAGATTTCCCGCGACTGCGGCTCGCCCACCACTACCCAATGATGCGGGTCGCGCGCCTTGGCCTTCTCGCCGTAGAGCAATGCGTCATCCATGTAGAAGGCTACCGCGCGGCCGGATTGCAGCATGAGGAAGGCTTCGCCATGGTCCTTGGCGCTGACCACGTTCATGCCCAGCTTGTGCTCGGCGTTGTAGGCCTTGAGGTAGCGCTCGTTGGTGGTGCCGGCGGTGGTCACCACGTTCTTGCCCTTGAGGTCATCGAAGCCCTGGATGCCGCTGTCCTTGGCGGTCAGCAACTGGCCCTTCACGTAGATGAAGCCGTAGGAGAAGGCGACCTGCTTCTGGCGCTCTGCGGTGACGCCGGTGGAGCCGCATTCCAGGTCGACCGTGCCGTTCTGCACCAGCGGGATGCGTGTCTGCGAGGTCACCAGGTTGTACTTCACTTTCAGGTCCGGCTTGTCGAGCTTCTGCTTGATGCGTTCAACCACCTTTCCGGCCAGGTCCACCGAGTAGCCCATGGGCTGCCCGCTGTTGTCGCCCAGGTAGGAGAACGGCACCGAGGCGTCGCGATAACCCAGGGTTATCGCGCCTCGATCGTCGACTTTCTTCAACGTGCCATCCAGCGCTTCGTTCGCCTGCGCCAGCGCGCAGACCAGGCTGGACGCCGCCAGTATTCCCAGTGCGAGTCGTTTCATGAGTTCGGTCCCTCTTGTTGTTGTGAGTCGTAGTTCAAGGGCGCGCGGCGATCACCGTGATTTCCACCAGCACCGACGGCCGCGCCAGCAGCGCCTGCACCGTGGTGCGGGTCGGCGCGCAGCCTTCGGGCAGCCAGGCGGACCAGATGCCGTTCATGGCTTCGAAGTCCGCGGCGATGTCCTTCAGGTAAATGGTCGCGCTGAGGATGTTCGCCTTCCCGGTGCCGGCTTCAGCCAGTAGTGCGTCGATCTTCGCCAGCACCTCGCGGGTCTGGTCCTGGATATCGGTGGCCTGACCGGGCACCTGCCCGGAGAGGAAAACCAGCGAGCCGAAGACCATAGCGCCGGATAGGCGGTCGTTGGTGGCGATGCGTGTGAGTTGCATGGTGGGTCTCCTAAATCCGATGGAATCAGCCGGCCAGCCGTTCGGGGGTCAGGCCGCTGGTGTCGATGGCGGGTTTGCTCCCACTGATCTGCGCGGCGATCAGCTGTGCGCTGCCGCAGGCCAAGGTAAAACCGAGAGCGCCGTGACCGAGGTTGAGCCACAGGCCGCGCGGCCCGCAGGCGCCCACCAGCGGCACGCCAGTGGGTGTGGCCGGGCGCATGCCGGCCCATTCGATAGCGGCGCCGTAATCGCAGGCGTCTGGCAGGGTATCCGCCGCCTGCTGGCGGATCAGCGCCAGCCGCTTGGGCTCCAGGCTCGGGTCGAAGCCGACGATGTCGACCATGGCGGCAATGCGCAGGCGCTCGCCGATGCGCGCGTAGACCACCTTGCGGTCGTAGTCGGTCAGGCTCACGTCCGGCGCGTGATCATTGGCGCGGATCGGCGCGGTCAGGCTGTAGCCCTTCAGCGGATAGAGCGGCAGACGCGGCCCGCGCGGCAGCAGTGCTGCGCTGCGGTAGCCGGCGGCGAGCACGACGTGATCGGCCTTGAAGCTCTGCCCGCCCGCCTCCACCCCGACCACCGCGCCATTGCACAGAATCAGCCGGGATGCCGGATGGCCATAGAGGATGCGGCAGCGCCCGGAAGCCTGAAGGCGCTCCGCCAGCCGCTGGCAGAACAGGAAGCAGTCGGCAACCTCCTCGTCCGGCGTATGGATGCCACCGACGAAGGGCGCGCGCTCCAGCGCCGGGTCCAGCTCGCGGCATTGCTGCGCCGAGAGGACGAATTGTTCGGCAGGGTCGGACAGGTTCTGCCTCGCACTGAGGAAGCTGCCTTCATCGCGGAAGGCCACCAGCTTGCCGTTGCGCCGCCAGTCGAAGCCGTCCAGCCCATCCTCGCGCCACTGCGCCAATGTAGCCTGGCTGAACAGCGCAAGACGCAGAAGGTGTTTGGCGTTGGCCTGGTTCACCGAGCGCCGGCAGGCGGCGGTGAACTCCAGCAGCCAGCGCCATTGCGCCGGGTCCAGGCGTGGGCGCAGGCGCAGCGGCGAGTCCCCGCGCAGCAGCCAGCCCAGCGCCTGCTGCGGCACGCCGGCATCGGCCAGCGGCGCGACATAGCGGTAGGACAGCTGGCCGCCGTTGGCGAAGCTGGTTTCCAGCCCGGCCTGATCCCGCGCCTCCAGCACGGTGACGTCGAAGCCTTCGAGGACCAGCGCCTGGGCCGTGGCCAGCCCGACCACGCCCGCGCCGATGATGCAAACCCGCTGTGCCATTGCCGTCTCACTGCCCATCCAAACCTGGCCTCGACCTTAGGCGCGGGTGACAGGCGGCGAACAATGAATAAATATGGGTAACCCATAAACCAGGGTTATACCCTGGCGAATCCGCCTACGGAGGCAAGCCATGCGCCTGCGCCATATCGAAGTGTTCCAGGCCATCCGCGAGACCGGCTCGGTCAGCGGCGCCGCGCAATTGCTGCACGTCTCGCAGCCGGCGGTGACCAAGGTGCTGCAGCATGCCGAGCAGCAGTTGGGCTTCCCGCTCTTTCTCCGTGTTCGCGGCAAGTTGCAGGCGACACCCGAGGCGCTGGAGCTGGAGCGCGAAGTGGCCAAGGTCAGCGAAAGCCTGCAGGGCGTGCGGCGCCTCGCGCAGAGCCTGCGCGGCCAGCCGGAAAACCGCCTGCGCGTGGGCGCCACGCCGGCGATGGCGCTATCGCTGCTGCCGCCAGTGATTCGCGAATGGACCGACCGCTACCCGCAGAGCAGCTGCGAACTGGCGACCCAGCACTCCCGCGAGCTGGTGCAGAACCTGCTGATGCGCGAACTCGACCTCGCCCTCACCCTGCAGCAGACCGACCACCCCGGCCTGCGCTCGCAGCCCATCGCCAGCGGCCCGCTGGTCGCCCTGGCGCCGCGCGGCCACTGGCCGGCGGAGCACCTCGGCCAGCCCCTGACACTGAACGAACTGGCCGGCGAACCGATGATCGGGCTGTCCACTTCCGACCCGCTGTCCGCCCGCCTGGAAAGCCATCTGGCCAACGTCGAACCGCCACCGCGCGTGCGCATCGCGGTGCAGACCTATGCGTTGGCAAGAACACTGGTGGAAGCCGGCACCGGACTGGCGCTGGTCGACCCCTTTACCGCCCTGGGTGCAGACGAGCGCCTGACAGTGCAGCGAACCTTGTCACCCACCGTAAAGGTGACGCTCTATGCCCTGACCCGCGCCGACGAAACCCCGCCGCACACCCAGGCGCTGCTGCTGGAAATGCTGGTGCGGCATGCCGAGAAGCAACTGGCGCAGCACCGCTTCGAATAGTTTTCCCGGCAGTGCGGGCAAGCAGACCAGGCGGATCAACATCCTTGGTTTAAAGTGGCGCCCCATCTGCGCCCGTCTTCACTCATGGGCGTTTCAGGACACCGTTGAACCGGAATCGACAAGGAAAGCCATGTCTCGCGAGCAAGCCGACGCACTGCACCAACAAGCCATGAACCTGGACGACCAGGGCGATAGCGATGCGGCCCTGGCGCTGTATCTCCAGGCCATCGAGCTCGCACCGGAGAAGTCGGAAACCCACTACAACATCGGCCTGATCTACAAATACCGCGGCGACTGGCCGGCTTCGCAGCGCTACAACCAGCAGGCCGTCGACCTGACGCCGGGCGATGAAGCGGCCAACTGGAACCTCGCCATCGCCGCCACGGCGCTGCGCGACTGGAGCTGCGCGCGGGCCGTGTGGAACCGGCTCGGGATCGCCATCGAGCTGGGTGACCAGCCCATCGAGGCCGACTTCGGCATGACCCCGGTGCGCCTGAATGCCGACGAGAGTGCCGAGGTCGTATGGGCACAGCGCATCGACCCGGTGCGCGCCAGCCTGCTGAATATCCCCTACCCGGATTCAGGCTTCCGCCATGGCGACATCGTCCTGCACGACGGCGCCGCGGTCGGCTACCGCGAAAACCAGGGCCGCGAATATCCGGTGTTCAACGTCCTCGAGCTGTTCACCGCCTCCCCGCACAGCACCTACGAAATCGACCTCCGCCTCGGCTCGCCGGAAGACCTCGACGAGCTGCAGCAACACCTGGATGAGCTGGAGATCGCCAACGAATCCTGGTCGAAGAACGTGCGCGTGCTGTGCCGCCAATGCTCGGAAGGCCACCCGCACGAGCAGCACGATCACGAGCTGGAGGAAGAGGAAAGCTGGCAGCAGGAGCAGTTGCTCGCCGTCGCGACCAGCGACGAAGCCCAGCTGCGCGCGATCCTGGCCGACTGGGCGAACGATCAGCGGTGCGTCGAGCACATCGAATGCACGCTGGAAGGTGTGCGTTCCTGAAGCGATGTTGCGAATGAAAAGACAGCCCCCTGCCGCACCAGGGAAGCGCCGCCGGGATGCGTGGTCCGACGGCGCCGCGCCGACAGTCCCGGCGCGGCAGGAAGCTGCGTAAAACTCAGCGGCCGTAGCGCTCGCGGCCCCAGGCGATGAAGGTTTCCAGCAGGCGCCGGAGCACCTGGGCGGTCGGTGCGGCGAGGTCTTCGCGGTAGCCGAAGGGCGCGCGCTCATCCATGTAGTTGCACTGCGCGAGCTCCAGTTGCACCGCGTGCACGTTGTCCTGCGGCTGGCCGTACTGGCGGGTGATGTGCCCGCCCTTGAAGCGGCCGTTGAGGATGTGCCGGTAGGCCGGAGCATCGGCGCACACCGCGACCAGTCGCTCGGCCAGTTCCGCGTCGCAGCTCGCGCCGCTGTTGGTGCCGATGTTGAAGTCCGGCAGCTTGCCGTCGAACAGGTGCGGGATCACCGAGGCAATTGAGTGGGCGTCCCACAGCAGCGCGTAGCCGAATTCGGCCTTCAGGCGCGCTAGCTCCCCGGCCAGGGTGCGGTGGTAGGGCGTCCAGACTTCGGCGAGGTAGCGCGCGCGCTCTTCGGGCGACGGCGTCCGGCCGTCCTTGAACAGCGGGCGGCCGTCGAACAAGGTATCCGGGTAGAGGCCGGTGGTGGCGGTGCTGTACAGCGGTTTGTCGTCGGCCGGGCGGTTGAGGTCGATGACGTAGCGCGAGTAGCCGGCAGCCAGGGTGCTGGCGCCCAGTTCGTCGGCGAAGGCATAGAGCTGCGGGATGTGCCAGTCGGTGTCGGCCAGCTCGCGGGCTTCATCTACCAGGCCGTTTTCCACGGCCGGGGTCAGGCGGGTGCCGGGGTGCGGCATGCTGATCAGCAGCGGTACGCGACCGCGTTTGAATTCGAGAACGTTGTCCATGGGCTATCTCCAATACGGGCGAGATGTACGCATTGCGTGTAGGAGCGAGGGGGACGCCATCGTTATTGCTCGCGAACCGAGCTCCGCAGCGGGGCTGTTCGCGAGCAATCTCGCTCCTACGAAGAGCAGACTCACAGCTCTTCGCCGTGACGAATGACACGCTTGGGCAGGTCACCGCCGAGCCAGTAGGCGAGTTCGGCGGGGCGCTGGATGTCCCAGGCGATGAAGTCGGCGACCTTGCCCGCTTCCAGGCTGCCGTGGCTGCCGGCCATGCCCAGTGCGCGCGCGGCGTTGAGGGTGACGCCGGCCAGCGCTTCTTCCGGGGTCAGGCGGAAGGCGGTGCAGGCCATGTTCAGCATCAGGCGCAGGGACAGCGCGGGCGAGGTGCCGGGGTTGAGATCGCTGGCAATGGCGATGTGCACGCCGTGCTTGCGCAGGGCATCCATCGGCGGCAGCTGGGTTTCGCGCAGGACGAAGAAGGCCCCCGGTAGCAGCACGGCGACGGTGCCGGCCTCGGCCATGGCGATGGCGTCGCTCTCGTCCATGAATTCCAGGTGGTCGGCGGACAGCGCGCCATAGCGCGCAGCGAGGCTGGAGCCATGCAGCGAGGACAGTTGCTCGGCATGCAGCTTCACCGGCAAGCCCAGGCGCTGGGCTGCCTGGAATACCCGCTCGACCTGCGCCGGGGAGAACGCCAGGTGCTCGCAGAAGGCGTCTACCGCGTCCACCAGCCCCTCTTCGGCCAGCGCCGGGAGGATGTGATTGCAGACCTGCTCGATGTACTCGTCAGCGCGGCCGGCGTATTCCGGCGGCAAGGCGTGGGCGGACAGGCAGGTGGTGCGCACCGTCACCGGCAGCTCCTGCTCCAAGCGACGGGCAACCCGCAGCATGCGCTGCTCGCTGTCCAGGTCCAGGCCGTAGCCGGATTTCACTTCCAGCACGGTCACGCCATCGGCCAGCAGCGGGCGGGCGCGCTTGATGGCGCTGGCCAGCAGTTCGTCCTCGCTGGCTTCGCGGGTGGCGCGCACGGTACTGGCGATACCGCCGCCGACTGCGGCGATCTCGGCATAGCTGACACCGTTCAGGCGCTGCTCGAACTCGCCGCTGCGGTCACCGCCGAACACCAGGTGGGTATGGCAGTCGATGAAGCCGGGCGTGACCCAGGCGCCGCCCAGGTCGGTGCTCTGGATGGGGCGTTCGGGCAGTTCGGCGCGCGGGCCGATCCAGATGATGCGCTCGCCCTCGGTGATGATCGCGGCGTCCTCGATGATCGAGTAACGGCCGTCCTTCATGGTCGCTGCGTGGCAGTGCTGCCAGAGGTGCTTCATTGCAGTCTCCCGATGCTCGCGCCGACGCTGTGCAGCGCCGCCGGGTTGGCCAGCAGCTCGGCGGCGCGGGCGATGTCCGGCGCCAGCCAGCGATCGCTGTCATAGGCCGGCACCTGCTCGCGCAGCAGGCTCCAGGCGCAGTCGGTGCCGCTGCCGAAGCGCTGCGGCTTGAGGAATTCGAAGGCCTGGGCGGCCAGCAGGTATTCGATGGCGAGGATGCGCCGGCTGTTGTCCAGGGCGCGGCCGAGCTTGAGCGCGGCGCTGGTGCCCAGGCTCAGGTGGTCTTCCTGCAGGCCGGAGGTGACGAAGTTGTCCACCACCGCCGGCTGCGCCAGCTGGCGGTTCTCGCCGGCCAGCGAGGCGGCGACGTACTGCACGATCATCATCCCCGAGTTGACCCCCGGCTGGCTGACCAGGAAGGCCGGCAGGCCGCTGACCAGCGGGTTGATCAGGCGGTCCAGGCGTCGCTCGGAGACCCCGCCCAGCTCGGCCACGGCGATTGCCAGCAGGTCGGCGGCCATGGCCACGGATTCGCCGTGGGGGTTGGCCTGGGACACCACCCGGTAGTCGTCCGGCGTACCCAGCACCAGCGGGTTGTCGGTGGCGGAATTGAGTTCGGTCTCGATCTGTTTCGCCGCATGCTCCAACTGGTCGCGGCAGGCGCCGTGGATCTGCGGCATGGAGCGAATGCTCAGGGCGTCCTGCGTGCGGATACCCTTGCTGCTCGCGATCACTTCGCTGCCCTCGAGCAGCGCGCGCAGGTTGGCGCCGACCTTCTGCATGCCCGGATGCGGCTTGAGCGCGATGATCTCGGCATCGAACGCGTCGATCTGCCCGCGCAGGGCTTCGAAGCTCATGGCGCCGATCACGTCGGCCCACTGCGCGAGGCGGTTTGCCTCGTCGAGGGCGAGGCAGCTCAGGCCGGTCATGCAGGGTGTGCCGTTGACCAGGCAGAGCCCGTCCTTGGCGCCCAGCTGCACCGGCTCCAGGCCTTCGGCGGCCAGCGCCTGGAAGGCCGGAACCACTTCGCCGCGATAGCTCACTTCACCGATCCCGAGCAGCGCCACGCCGACATGGGCCATGTGGGTCAGGTAGCCCACCGAGCCCTGTGCCGGTACGCGCGGGGTGATGCCGTGGTTGAGCAGCGCCAGCAGTGCTTCCACCACGCGACGGTGCAGGCCGGATTTGCCATGGCTGTAGTTGGCGATGGCGGCGGCGATGATCGCGCGGGTCTGTTCGTCCTTGAGCGGCTCGCCCACGCCGCATGCATGGCTGAGCAAGGTGTTGCGCGACAGCTGCGCCAGTTGCTCGCCCTGCAGCACCACGTTGCACAGCGCACCCAGGCCGGTGCTGATGCCATAGGCCCGCTCGCCCCGGCTGACGATGCTCTCGACGATGCCGTGGGCGTTGTCGATGCGCGCCCAGGCGGCCGTCGACAGTTGCAGGTGCGCGCCCTGGCGGGCCACCTCGACCAGGTCCTGCCAGCGCAGCGGGCCGTTGCCGAAGGTGATGGTGGAAGAGGACGACATGCGGAACTCCTGTAGGCGGGGAAGCCCCCTTCCCCGCCGGCGAATGGTGTTACAGCGCGGCGACGCGGCGCTGGACGAAGCGGTCGACGTACTCGTCGGCGGGCTTGTGCAGGATGTCGGCGGGCGCGCCCACCTGGATCAGCTGGCCGTCCTTGAGGATGGCGATCCGGTTGCCGATACGCACGGCTTCATCGAGGTCGTGGGTGATGAAGACGATGGTCTTGTGCAGGGTCTTCTGCAGCTCCAGCAGCTGGTCCTGCATATCCGCGCGGATCAGCGGGTCGAGGGCGCTGAAGGCTTCGTCCATGAGGATGATGTCGGTGTCCGCGGCCAGTGCGCGGGCCAGGCCGACGCGCTGGCGCATGCCGCCGGAAAGCTGGTGCGGGTAGGACTTCTCGTAGCCCTTCAGGCCCACGGTGGCGATCCAGTGCAGCGCGCGCTCCTGGCACAGCGCCTTGCTCTCGCCACGGATCTTCAGGCCGTAGGCGACGTTGTCGAGCACGCTCTTGTGCGGCAGCAGACCGAAGCTCTGGAACACCATGCTGATCTTGCGCCGGCGGAAGTTCTCCAGCGCGGCCGAGTCATAGGCGAGCACATCCTCGCCATCTACCAGGATCTGCCCGCTGGTGGGGTCGATCAGGCGGTTGAAGTGGCGCACCAGGGTCGACTTGCCGGAGCCGGACAGGCCCATGATGACGAAGATTTCCCCGGCCTCGATGGACAGCGAGAGGTCGTTGACGCCGACCACGCAATCGGTGGCGGCGAGCACCTCGGCCTTGCTCTTGCCCTGGCGGATCATCGCCAGCGCCGCATCGGCCTTGGCGCCGAAGATCTTGTAGACGTTCTTGACCTGGATCTTGCTCATTTGCTGGCCTCATGGTGGCGCGAGCGGCCGTAAGCCTGGGTGATGCGGTCGATGACCACGGCGAGGATGACGATGGCCAGACCCGCTTCGAGCCCCTTGCCGACGTTGAGCGTCTGGATGCCCACCAGCACGTCCTCGCCCAGCCCGCGGGCCCCGATCATCGAGGCGATGACCACCATCGACAGGGCCATCATGGTGGTCTGGTTGATGCCGGCCATGATGCTCGGCAGCGCCAGCGGCAGCTGCACGCCGAACAGTTGCTGGCGGCGGTTGGCGCCGAAGGCGGTGATGGCTTCCATCACCTCGCGGTCGACCTGGCGAATCCCCAGGTCGGTGAGGCGGATCAGCGGCGGAGCGGCGTAGATCACGGTGGCGAAGATCGCCGGCACCTTGCCCAGGCCGAACAGCATCAGCACCGGGATCAGGTACACGAAGCTGGGCATGGTCTGCATGATGTCCAACATCGGCAGCAGCACCGCGCGGAAGCGGTCGCTGCGGGCAGCGACGATGCCCAGCGGGATGCCGATCAGCACCGAGATGATAGTTGCCACCATCATCAGCGCGAGGGTCTGCATCAGCTTGTCCCACAGGCCTACGGCGCCTACCAGGAACAGCAGGCCGACGATGACCACGGTCGGCAGGATGCGCCGGGTGGCGTGCCAGGCGATGCCGGCGACGATGGCCAGCATCAGCCACCAGGGAGTGGCCCGCAGCACGCTCTCCAGGTTGACGATGGCCCACAGCAGGGTGTCGGAGATGTGGCGGAACACGTCGCCGTAGTTGGTAACCAGGGCATCGACCCAACCGTTGACCCAGTCGGCGATGGAGAAAGTGAAGCGTTCGGGAAACATGGCACGTACTCGTCAGGAGTGGGCATCACCGGGGAAGCAGAGCCTCCCCGGATTCGGCAGCGTCAGAGCGCGGCCTGGACCTTCTTCGCAGCGTCCTCGCTGACCCAGGTGGTCCACACCTCCGGGTGCTCCTTGAGGAAGGCCTTGGCCAGTTGCTCGGAGGAGAGTTTCTCCTTGGCCATCTTCGCCAGGTTCTGGTTCAGCAGGTCGATGGGCAGGTTGACCTTCTCCAGCACCGCCACCAGTTCCGGGGCCTGATCGTGGAAGGCCTTGGACAGGCCGACCTGGATCTTCACGTCCTTGTTCACGCCCGGCTCGTCCAGCTTCACCAGGTCGGCCTGGCCCATCAGCGGCGTCGGCGACCAGTAGTAGAAGAGGATAGGCTCCTTGCGCTTGTAGCTCGACAGCACGGCGGCATCCAGGGCCGGGCCGGTGCCGGGGCGGAAGTTGGTGTACTTGTCCTCGAGGCCGTACTTCTTCAGCATCTCGGAGTTTTCCAGCTCGCAGGTCCAGCCGGCCGGGCAGTTGTAGAAGCGGCCCTTGCCCGGCTCTTCCGGGTCGCGGAAGACTTCGGAGTACTGCGCAAGGTCGGTCACGGCCTTCAGGTTCGGCGCCTTGGCTTCGATGTTTCGCGCCTTGTCGCCCTCGATCACGAAGCGCGGTACGTACCAGCCCTCGGTGGCGCCGACGATGGGCGCGCCCACGCCGACCACCTTGTTAGCGGCGGCGGCCTTGTTCCAGGCGTCGCTGCGGCCGATCCATTCCTCACTGAATATCTGGATGTCGTTGTTCGCCAGCGCCTGCTCCATGGTGATGGAGTTGCCCGGCAGGCTGTCGGTTTCGCAGCCGTAGCCGTTCTTCAGGATGATCTGCATGAGGTCGGTGAGCAGCATGCCGCTCTCCCAGTTCAGCCCGGCGAACTTCACCGGCTTGCCACTCTCGCACCAGCCGGCGGCCTGGGCCGACGCCAGGGTGCCGCCCAGCAGTCCGGCGGACAGGAACAGGCCCAGCAGCGTCTTCTTGGTGTTGTTCATCTGATGCTCCTAAACGTGAATGAGGTTGGGCAGTGCAAGGGCCGCGCGTGCTTGTGGCCGCGCGGCCGGGCCGGTCTGTTCAGGTGCGGGCCGGCAGGATCAGCCGGTCCGGTACTGCCCGCGTGATGCGGCGGGCGACCAGGTAATAGAGAACGGCCGGAACCACGAGGCCGATGATCCAGGAGATATCCACGCCACCCAGGGCATCCACCAGCGGGCCGGTGTAGAACTTGGTGGAGATGAAGGGCAGCTGCACCAGCACGCCGATCACGTAGACGCTGATGCCGGGGATGTTCCAGCGGCCGTAGCGGCCATCGGGATCAGCCAGCGCCGGCACGTCGTAGTGCTCGCGGGTGATGCAGTAGTAGTCGACCAGGTTGACCGCGCTCCACGGGGTGAAGAAGGCCAGCAGGAAGAGGATGAAGGACTTGAAGGCGCCGAGGAACGAATGCTGGCCGAGCAGCGCGATCAGGGTCGCGGCGCCGACGATCAGCAGGACGAATACCAGGCGCTGCACGCGGCTCACTTCCAGGTGGCCACGGAAGCCGCTGATCACCGTGGCGATGCACATGAAGCTGCCGTAGGAGTTCAGCGTCGAGATGGTGATCTTGCCGAAGGCGATGCTGAAATACAGCAGCGCGGCGACGGCGCCACTGCCGCTCAGGCCGACGATGTAGGCCACTTCATGGCCGGCGAACTGGCCGTTGGCCCCGGCCGCGGCGAACACGCCGAAGATCATCGCCACCTGCGCGCCGATCACTGAGCCTGCGCCCACGGCGAGGAAGGTCTTCACCGAGGAAGTCTTGCTCGGCAGGTAGCGCGAGTAGTCGGCGACATAGGGGCCGAAGGCGATCTGCCAGGACGCCGCCAAGGACACCGCGAGCAGGAAGCTGCTCCAGCTGAAATGACGAATCTGCAGCAGCGCGCTGACGTCGGTCTGGTTCACCAGGCGGCTGAACAGGTAGATGAAGGCTATCACCCCGATGACGCTGGCGATGCGGCCGATCACGTGGATCACCCGGTAGCCGAGCACGGTCACCAGCACGATCACGCTGGCGAACATCAGGATGCCGACGCTGTCGCTGACGCCGAACAGCTGGCCCAGCGCCTGGCCGGACAGCACCGTGCCGGTGGCGGTGAAGCCCAGGTACATCAGGCACACCAGCACGATCGGAATGGCCGCGCCGTAGACGCCGAACTGCACGCGGCTGGAGATCATCTGCGGCAGGCCGAGCTTCGGCCCTTGCGCGGCATGCAGCGCCATCACGCCGCCGCCCAGCAGCTGGCCGATGAGCAGGCCGATCAGCGACCAGAACACATCGCCGCCCAGCACCACGGCCAGGGCGCCGGTGACGATGGCGGTGATCTGCAGGTTGGCACCCAGCCACAGGGTGAACTGGCTGTAGAGCTTGCCGTGGCGCTCGGCCTCGGGGATGTAGTTGATCGAACGCACTTCGATCAGGGGTTTGGAGCTATCACTGGCCTGGGACATCGTTATTGTTCTCCCGAAGGGATTTATTGTCTGTCGATGTACTGCTGCTTCACGGACCGGGCCGCCGCACGACACCGTGCGGCGGCCCTCTCCCTGGTCCTGAATTTCTGCTACCGAATTACCGGTCCGTAGGGCGCATAACGCGCCAGCGTTATCCGCCCCACGCGATTACTTGCCGGTGATCATCGGCAGGTTCAGGCCCTGCTCCTTCGCGCAGTCGATGGCGATCTGGTAGCCGGCGTCGGCATGGCGCATCACGCCGGTGCCTGGGTCGTTGGTCAGGACGCGGGCGATGCGCGCCGCCGCTTCGTCGGTGCCGTCGCAGACGATCACCATGCCCGAGTGCTGGGAGAAGCCCATGCCCACGCCGCCGCCGTGGTGCAGCGAAACCCAGGTGGCGCCGCTGGCGGTGTTCAGCAGGGCGTTGAGCAGCGGCCAGTCGGACACGGCGTCGGAGCCATCCTGCATGGCCTCGGTTTCACGGTTCGGGCTGGACACCGAGCCGGAGTCGAGGTGGTCGCGGCCGATCACGATCGGCGCTTTCAGCTCGCCGCTGCGGACCATTTCGTTGAACGCCAGGCCGAGCTTGGCGCGCTGACCCAGGCCGACCCAGCAGATGCGTGCCGGCAGGCCCTGGAAGCTGATGCGCTCGCGGGCCATGTCCAGCCAGCGGTGCAGGTGGGCGTCGTCCGGGATCAGCTCCTTCACCTTGGCGTCGGTCTTGTAGATGTCCTCGGCGTCGCCCGACAGCGCGGCCCAGCGGAACGGACCGACGCCACGGCAGAACAGCGGGCGGATGTAGGCCGGGACGAAGCCGGGGAAGTCGAAGGCGTTGTCCACGCCCTCTTCCTTGGCCATCTGGCGGATGTTGTTGCCGTAGTCGAAGGTCGGGATGCCCTGCTTCTGGAACTCCAGCATGGCTTTGACGTGCACGGCCATGGACTGCTTGGCGGCTTTCACCACGGCTGCCGGGTCGGTCTGAGCGCGGTCGCGGTACTGTTCCCAGGTCCAGCCGGCGGGCAGGTAGCCGTTGAGCGGGTCGTGGGCGGAAGTCTGGTCGGTGACCATGTCCGGACGCACGCCGCGCTTGAGCAGTTCCGGGAGGATTTCCGCAGCGTTGCCCAGCAGGGCGATGGAGATGGCCTTGCCTTCGGCGGTGTACTGGGCGATGCGCGCCAAGGCATCGTCGAGGTCCTTGGCCTGCTCGTCGACGTAGCGGCTGGCGAGGCGGAAATCGATGCGGCTCTGCTGACACTCGATGTTCAGCGAGCAGGCGCCGGCCAGGGTCGCGGCCAGCGGCTGGGCGCCGCCCATGCCGCCCAGGCCTGCGGTGAGCACCCAGCGGCCCTTGAGGTTGCCGTCGTAGTGCTGACGGCCGGCCTCGACGAAGGTTTCGTAGGTGCCCTGGACGATGCCCTGGCTGCCGATGTAGATCCACGAGCCGGCGGTCATCTGGCCGTACATCGCCAGGCCCTTGGCATCGAGTTCGTTGAAGTGTTCCCAGTTGGCCCAGTGCGGCACCAGGTTGGAGTTGGCGATCAGCACGCGCGGGGCGTTGGCGTGGGTCTTGAAGACGCCGACCGGCTTGCCCGATTGCACCAGCAGGGTCTCGTCTTCATTCAGCTCCTTCAGGGTCGCGACGATCTTGTCGTAGCACTCCCAGTTGCGCGCGGCGCGGCCGATGCCGCCGTACACCACCAGTTCCTTCGGGTTCTCGGCAACTTCCGGGTCGAGGTTGTTCATCAGCATGCGCAGCGGCGCTTCGGTCAGCCAGCTCTTGGCGTTCAGTTGGGTGCCGCGCGGGGCACGGATTTCGACGTCGCGGAATTTGGTCACGGAAGGCTCCTTCGCTTTGCTCGGGTCGTTGGCCGTGGGGGCGGCCTGGCAGTTCGTGAGACGGTGTCGAGGGGTCGCCACCATCATGTCTATGCTTGTATGTACAAGTATAAGCAAAGCGAGGGCCAACCTTGGCTGGCGGGGTATTCCGGCAGCTGAAAAAATTGATTAAATTATTGATATATAAGGATTAAAACAGAAAATCAGTAACTCGGCAGCGGCTGACAGCAACCGCTGTCCTTCAGACAATTGCACCAGAAGCAGGCTTCGCTGCACCGTTTCGTTGCGTTCGGTAACACCGCTCGCTACCAAGGGACACAGGTTGTATAGACAAGCTATGTCCGAGCAGGAAATGCAAGTCGGCAGCGAACCGCATACTGCCGCGCTACTTCAACGCCGCATCGATCCGCGTCGCCGCCTCCGCCGTCACCCACTTCGACCAAAGCTCCCGGTGCTCGCGGAAGAACTTCGCCCGCACGTCCGCCACGTCCCGGTGGTGCTCGGCCATGTCCGCCAGCAGCGCGTTGAACAGCGGCAACGGCAGCTCGACCTTCTCGAACACCTGCACCAGCGCCGGCGCCTTGTCATGGAAGTCGCGGGACACGCCGATGCTGATCTTCGCCGGCAGCGAGCGCGAGCCCTTCGGGTTGGGATCGTTGGCGTCGGTCAGGGTCTTCCACGCTGCCTCGTCGAACGGCGGCTCCTCCAGCTGCACCAGCTTGAAGCGCCCCAGCAGCGGCGTCGGTGCCCAGTAATAGAAGAGCACCGGCTTGCCCTGGGCGATGGCCGAGCTGATCGCCGCATCCAGCGCAGGACCGGCGCCGGTGCGGAAGTTCACGAAGCTGTCCGTGAGCCCGTAGGCCTTGAGCTTCTGCGTGTTGACGATCTCGCAGGTCCAGCCGGTGGGGCAGTTGTAGAAGCGACCCTTGTCCGGCTCCTCGTCATCCTTGAACAGCACCTTGTACCTAGGCAGGTCGCTGACGGACTTCAGCTCCGGCGCGGAGGCCTTGATGCCCCGCTTCGCGTCGCCGTGCACCACGTAATCCGGCACCCACCAGCCCTCATTCGCGCCCTTCACCGTCTCGCCCACGGAGAACACCTGGCCGGCCTTCTCCGCCTGCTGCCAGACGGTGCTGCGCCCGGCCCATTGCTCGCCGGTGACCTGGATGTCGTTCTGCTTCAGCGCGTTCTCCATGGTTACGGTGTTACCCGGCACGGCGTCGGTCTGACAGCCGTAGCCCTTCTCCAGGATGAAGCGCAACACGTCGGTGGTGAACATGCCGCTTTCCCAGTTCAGCCCGGCGAACACCACAGGCTTCGGGTAGGGGCAGGCGGCGAAGGTCTGCGCGCACAGGCCCAGGGCCAGCAGCAGCGCGAACAGGCAACGGGGGGTGGACATGGGCGTCTCCGGGCGCGTTGGTGTCCCATTGGGTTTAGCCGCCGATCCGCGTTTTGCCCACGACCATCGGACTGGAAATGCCACCGGCGGTGACATTCACTCCCTCCATGCACCACCGCACGCCAGGGTGAAATACCGAACCACGCGCCCCTGCGTGCCATGGCATAGCGATTGCTATACCTGTATATACAGGAACGATCCACGGTAACACTTTCACCGAACCCAGGATGCTGACATGTCCGAAACCCTGCTCCTGACGCCCGGCCAGTTCGACCTCGACCAGCTGCGCGCCATCTACCAGCACCAACCCGACCTGCAGCTCGCGGACCATTGCCGCGAAGCCATCCTGCGCAGCGCGCAGACGGTCAGCCAGATCATCGCCGACCAGCGCACCGTCTACGGCATCAACACCGGCTTCGGCCTGCTGGCCCGCACCTCCATCGCCGAGGACCAGCTCGCCACCCTGCAGCGCAACCTGATCCTCTCCCACTGCACCGGCACCGGCCCGCTGCTGGACGACGCCAGCGTGGCGCTGATCATGGCGCTGAAGATCGGCTCCCTGGCGCGCGGCTTCTCCGGCGTCGGCCTGCCGGTGATCGAGACACTGCTCAAGCTGTACCAGGCGCGGGTCTACCCGTGCATCCCGTCGCAAGGCTCGGTGGGTGCCTCGGGCGACCTCGCGCCGCTGGCGCACATGTCCTCGACCCTGCTGGGCGTCGGCCAGGTGCGCCATGAAGGGCGCATCCTCGAAGCCACCGAAGGCCTCGCCATCGCCGGCGCCGAGCCGCTGGTGCTGGGGCCCAAGGAAGGCCTGGCGCTGATCAACGGCACCCAGGTTTCCACCGCGCTGGCCCTGCGCGGGTTGTTCGCGGCGGAGAAGCTGTTCATCTCGGCCGTGGTCGCCGGCAGCCTGACGGTGGAAGCGCTGAAGGGCTCGTTCGTGCCCTTCGATGCGCGCATCCAGGAAGTACGCGGCCAGCCGGGGCAGATCGCGGTCGCCGCACTGTACCGCGAGCTGCTGCACGACAGCCCGATCAACCACTCGCACATCGACTGCAAGCGCGTGCAGGACCCGTACTCGCTGCGCTGCCAACCTCAGGTGATGGGCGCGTGCCTGGATCACCTGCGCTTCGCCGCTGGCGTTTTCCTGCGCGAGGCCAATGCCGTTTCCGACAACCCACTGGTATTCAGCGCTGACGGCGATGTTCTGTCAGGCGGTAACTTCCACGCCGAGCCGGTGGCCATGGCCTCCGACGTGCTGGCGCTGGCGATCTCGGAGATCGGCGCGCTGTCCGAGCGGCGCATCGCCCAACTGGTGGACCCGGCGATGTCCGGGCTGCCGGCCTTCCTGGTCAAGGAAGGCGGGCTGAACTCCGGCTTCATGATCGCCCAGGTCACCTCGGCGGCCCTGGCCTCGGAAAACAAGACCTGGGCCCACCCGGCCTCGGTGGACAGCCTGCCGACCTCGGCGAACCAGGAAGACCACGTCTCCATGGCCACCTTCGCCGCCCGCCGCCTGCAGGACATGGCCGGCAACAGCGCCGGCGTGGTCGCTATCGAATTGCTCGCCGCCGCGCAAGGCGTGGATTTCCACGCGCCGCTGCAGAGTTCTCCACAACTGCAGGAAGTGCGCACGCTGATCCGCAGCCAGGTGCCGCACTACGAGCAGGACCGCTACTTCGCCCCGGATATCGCCGCGGCGCGGGCGTGGGTGGAGGATGGAGTGATGAGTCGCTGGATCGATTATTCGCGGCTGTACGGCTGACGAGATGTTCGATGGCGTTTTACGCCATCGCGGGCATGGCCCGCTCCTACACGGGAACACCGTGCCATGCGGTTCGCGAGCAAGCTCGCTCCTACGAAGAGCCAGCTGTGAAGACTTCCAGAGAAATGTCCAAGCACTCCGAACGGCCCCGTTCAGGAGGCCTCGTTGAAGCGGAGTTTCATGGGTTGAGCGGCATGGATGCCGCGAGAGCTGCGATGGGCCAGGGACGGCCCTTCGCAGCGTGCCCCTGAAACTTCGCTTCAACGAGGGAATTTTTCGCCTAAGCGAAAAACCGGATGTCCGGGGCAAGACCTTTTGGTTCCTTTTGGGGCGTTTGCCAAAAGGGACTCGCCCGAGGGGGCGAAACAAGGAGTCCGCGCGTACGCCGAAGCGGCGCCGGAATGCCCAAGTCAAAGCAGTGCCGTAGGGCGGGTGGAGCGGAGCGATACCCATGCGGATTGCCGCGCTGTGATTAATGGGTATCGCTTCGCTCCACACATCCTGCAAATGCAAAGGGCGCCTCCCGGCGCCCTTTTCTGTTCAGCGTGCATCGAGTTCAATCACGCAGATATCCGCACTCCCCACCACCGTCAACCGCCACTCGCGCAACGAACCGTCGCCCTCGGCGATCAATGTGTCATGCAGCCCTAGCACACCACTGGCCGCACCGTTCAGGCTGGCATGGATGCCCTCGCCAGCACTGAACAGCAGCACGGTCGAAGCGCTGCTGAAGAAGTGCGCCGAGCCATCCAGCTTCAGCCATTGCAGGCGCGCACGGTAGCGAGCCGGCGAATAGATCAGGTTGAAGTCGCGGATCGCGCCGCCCAACAGCGTGCAATCCACCGCACTGGCGCCATCGAAGGCAAAGGCATCGAGCGCACGCAGATCGCGCGAATCGACGCCATCCACGTTCAGACGCATACCCTCGCCTTCCAGCACGCTGATGACGCGCCGGTAGCCGGTGAACGCGGAGAACGGGCCCGGTGCGCCGACGTCGGCGATGGACACGCGCCAGCCGAAACCTTCCAGGCCGTCGCCGGCGTCGCGGACGATCTCGCGGGTAGTGCCCGCGCCGTTCTTCCAGGGCATTGCCGGATAGTCGGCGGCGCGCAGCAACTTGGTTGCGATCATGAACTGAAACGTCCTTCCAGGCGGTAGCGCGAGCCCGGATACAGCAGGCGCGCACTGGTGACGGTATTGCGCCCCGACCAGGTGCGCCGGCGGATCAGCAGGCACGGCTCATGGCGGTCGACGGACAGCAGCTTGCATTCCTCCGGGCTGGGCAGCACCGCCTCGACCACATGCTCGCCCTCGCTCAGCGGCGCCACTTGTGTGAGGTAGGCGAACGGCGTCTGCCCGGTGAAATCCTGCTTCATGTAGTCCGGCGCCACGGCCGCGTTGACGTAGCGGTCCTCGATCTGCACCGGGATGTCGTTCTCGTAGTGCACGATGATCGAGTGGAAGATGCGCTGCCCTTCGCGTACGTCCAGCGCCAGCGCGCGCTCGGCGGTGGCCAGTTCTTCGATCAGGCTGACTACCACGCAATGGTGCTTGTGGCCGCGGGCGGTGATTTCCTCGGCGATGTTCTGCACCTGGAACAGCGCCGACTGGCCCTTGGGTTCGGCGACGAAAGTTCCGACGCCCTGCATGCGCACCAGCAGGCCATCGGCGGTCAGCTCGCGCAGCGCGCGGTTGATGGTCATCCGGCTGACGCTCAGCTCCTCGACCAGCTCCGCCTCGGACGGCACGCGGTGGTGCGGCGGCCAGGTGCCGGACTGGATCTGCTGGACGATCAGCTGCTTGACGCGGGCATACAGCGGCGCGGGAATTTCCCCCATCTGCGCGGCGAGCGACGAACCCTCGGCGGGCGGGGTAGGCGTGGGCGATGCGGGCACGGGGAACTCCTTGTCTGGGCGACGGCGCGAAGCGACTGTGGTCTGACTCCGGCATGTACCGGATTCGACCGGTGCATACAAGTCCTGTGACGACCGCCGGGTGCCTTGCAGTTTACGGCCCCGGCAAACGTCTGTATATGTATATACAAATTCCAAGAAGCTCGCGAGGACCCCGCGCATGTCCGTCCTGTTCGCCGAATCCGCCCTGCTGCCCTCCGGCTGGGCGCGCAATGTCCGCCTTGAGATCGATGCCGACGGCCTGTTCACCGCGATCACCCCGGACGCCAGTGCAGAGGGCGCCGAACGGGTTGCCGGGCCGCTGCTGGCAGGCATGCCGAACCTGCATTCGCATGCCTTCCAGCGCGCCATGGCGGGCCTGGCGGAAGTCGCCGGCAACCCCAACGACAGCTTCTGGACCTGGCGCGACCTGATGTATCGCCTGGTCGGCCGCCTGTCGCCCGAGCAGGTCGGCGTCATCGCCCGCCAGCTGTATATCGAGATGCTCAAGGCCGGCTACACCGGCGTCGCCGAATTCCACTACGTGCACCATGACGTCGACGGCAAGTCCTACGCCAACCCGGCGGAACTGGCCCTGCGTGTCAGCCAGGCGGCGACGGACGCCGGCATCGGCCTGACCCTGCTGCCGGTGCTCTACTCCCACGCCGGCTTCGGCGGTCAGGCGCCCAGCGAAGGCCAGCGCCGCTTCATCAACAGCACCGAAAACTACCTGCAACTGATCGACGGCCTGCGCGCCCACCTGGCGACGCAGCCGCAGCAGGGCCTCGGCCTGTGCTTCCACTCCCTGCGCGCAGTGACGCCGCAGCAGATCGCCGAGGTGCTCGGCGCCGATTCCAGCGGTTGCCCGGTGCACATCCACATCGCCGAGCAGCAGAAGGAAGTCGACGACTGCCTGGCCTGGAGCGGCCGTCGTCCATTGCAATGGCTGTACGAGAACGTCGAGGTGGATGAGCGCTGGTGCCTGGTCCACGCCACCCACGCCGAAGCCGACGAAGTGACCGCCATGGCCCGCAGCGGCGCGGTCGCCGGCCTCTGCCTGACCACCGAGGCGAACCTGGGTGACGGCATCTTCCCGGCGGTGGATTACCTCGCCCAGCACGGCCGCTTCGGCATCGGCTCGGACAGCCACGTATCGCTCAGCGTGGTCGAGGAACTGCGCTGGCTGGAATACGGCCAGCGCCTGCGCGACCAGCGCCGCAACCGCCTCTACGGGCAGGACCAGCCGATGGTCGGCCGCACCCTGTTCGATGCAGCGCTGGCCGGCGGCGCCCAGGCCCTCGGCCAACCCACCGGCGGACTGGCGGTGGGCAAGCGCGCCGACCTGCTGGTGCTGGACGGCGGCGACCCGTACCTGCAGACCGCCCGTGGCGACGCCATCCTCAACCGCTGGCTGTTCGCTGGCGGCGATCGCCAGGTGCGCGACGTGATGGTGGCCGGGCAGTGGCGCGTGCGCGGTGGCCGGCATGCCCTCGAAGAGCAGAGCGCCCACGATTTCGCGGACGTCCTCCGCGAGCTGCTGGGCTGATCCAAACGCCTTTGCAGGATGGCGTGGAGCGCTGCGATACCCATCGATAGCCCTGGCTAGACAGCATGGGTATCGCTCCGCTCCATCCTACGTCGAGGCACACGGTGAGATTCGGGAAATGCCGGCCATGAAAAAACGCCCCTCGGGGCGTTTTTTCGTCAGGGCGCGGTGGAGGTCTCCCCCGCCCGCCAGATCAGGTCGTCGGTCTGGTAACCGCGCTCGTGAGCCAGCTCCAGCAGCTTCATGCGGGTGGCGTCCGGCACCACCGGCTGGCGCGAGAGCAGCCAGAGGTATTCGCGGTTGGGGTTGCCGACCAGCGCGGTCTGGTAGTCGTCGTCGACATAGAGCACCCAATAATCACCCTTGGCGAGGCCGGGGAAGATCCGCGAGAAGGTGTTGTCGAAGCGCACCCAGAGCTTGTCGGTGCGGCCCGGCACCTGCGCCTCGGCGCGGCCGGCGGCCTGGTCCCATTCGCCGTCCCTGGTCAGGCAGCGGTTGGTTACGGCGATGCTGGCATCGTCCTGCAGGCGGTAGTGGGCTTCGGACTGCGCACACTGGCGCTGGAAGAACATCGGCTTGCGCGCCAGCTCGTACCAGGTGCCCTCGTAGCGCTTGAGGTCGACCTGCACGGTCTGCGGTGGCTGCTGGGTGGAGCCCGCGCAGCCACTCAGGGCGGCGAGGCAGGCCAGCCAGGTGAGGGATCGAGGGGTGTATCGACGCATTCTCTCCTCCTTGGCCGCCTGCCCTGCCCGGGCGCTCTTATTTCAAACCCTGGGCGGAGAACAGCAGCACTTTGTCGCCGGCGTACTGGATGCTGATGAAGGCCTTGTCGTCACCCCAGGTGCAGCTGGAAACGCCCAGGGCGCCGGAGCATTCGGTGGGCTTGCCGAGCAGGCTTTCCACTTCAGCCTTGGCCATGCCGGTTTTGATCTTGGAATAGTTCTCCTGGTTCACTTTGCTGCAAGCGGCCAGGACGACACAGAACGCGACGAGCGCGAGGCGGCGGAAGGACATCGACAACTCCATTGTTTTGGGGGGAGGCCAACAAGCTTGGCACAGGGCGACCGGTTCGGCCGCCGGGTTGGAGTCAGAAACGTGAGCCAGGTTCCGTGAGGAACGAAGCTTCTTCAGCCGTGGAGTCGCGGCCGAGAATGGCGTTGCGGTGGGGGAAGCGGCCGAAGCGCTCGATTACCACCTGATGCTTGCGTGCGTAGGCGAGGTAGCCGGCGAACAGCACCTTCTCGCTCTCGCTGGATTCGCCCTGCAGGGCTTCATACAGATGCACTGCCTCGTTCTGGCTGGCCAGGTCCTCGGCGTGCTCCAGCACGATGTAGACAAACACTCGCTCGATGCGCGGCAGCTGGCGGTCGAAACCGGCCTGCAGGCCCTGGCGCACCAGTTGCTGGGCGCGAGCGTCGCCGGCGTAGGCACGCGGAGAATCGCGGAAGACCATGCGCGGCAGCTGGTCCAGCAGCAGGATCAGCGCCAGCCAGCTCTGCGGCTCGCGCTCCCACTCCTGCAGCCCGCCGTCCAGGGCCTGGCGCACCAGGCCGCCGAAACGGTTTTCCGAGTCCACGTCCTGGCAGCCGCTCTTGCCGAACCACAGCGCGTTGCGCTGGGCGGCGACCTCATTGGCATCCAGCGCAGTGCCGAACCACCAGTCGAGCAGGGTCTGCCAGGGCGCGGTGCTCATCAGCCTTCCAGGTGGTAGGCGGTGGCGCGCTCGACTTCTTCCTTCGAGCCCAGGAACACCGCAACACGCTGGTGCAGGCTATCGGGCTGGATGTCGAGGATGCGCTGGCGGCCGTTGGTGGCGGCGCCGCCGGCCTGCTCGATGATGAAGGACATCGGGTTGGCTTCGTACATCAGGCGCAGCTTGCCGGGCTTCTCCGGCTCGCGGGAATCGCGCGGGTACATGAACACGCCGCCGCGGGTCAGGATGCGGTGCACGTCGGCCACCATGGAGGCGATCCAGCGCATGTTGTAGTTCTTGCCCAGCGGGCCTTCCTTGCCGGCCAGCAGCTCGTCGACGTAGCGCTTCACCGGGGCTTCCCAGTGGCGCTGGTTGGACATGTTGATGGCGAATTCGGCGGTGCTGGTGGGCACGGTGATGTTGTCGTGGGTCATCACGAAGCTGCCCAGCTCGCGGTCCAGGGTGAAGCCTTTCACGCCGTTGCCCAGGGTCAGGATCAGCATGGTCTGCGGGCCGTAGATGGCGTAGCCGGCGGCGACCTGGGTGGTGCCCGGCTGGAGGAAGGCTTCCTCGCGCAGGCTGTCGTTCTGGCTCAGGTACTCCTGCGGGCAGCGCAGCACGGAGAAGATGGTACCGACCGAGACGTTGACGTCGATGTTGGAGGAGCCGTCCAGCGGGTCGAAGACCAGCAGGTAGGCGCCTTTCGGGTACTTGCCCGGAATCTGGTAGGGGTGGTCCATTTCCTCGGAGGCCATGCCGGCCAGGTTACCGGCCCACTCGTTGGCTTCCAGGAGGATTTCGTTGGACAGCACGTCCAGCTTCTTCTGCACCTCGCCCTGCACGTTCTCGGTTTCCATGCTGCCGAGCACGCCACCCAGCGCACCCTTGGACACGGCGTGGCTGATCTCCTTGCACGCGCGGGCCACCACTTCCACGAGGTGACGCAGGTCGGCCGGGGTGTTGTGACTGCGGGTCTGCTCGATCAGATAGCGGCTCAGGGTAACGCGGGACATGGAAGACTCCAGGGGAGAAGATGGAAAAAATCAGGGCGCATTCTAGCGTGGAAACGACCGCGATGCCTCCTTGCGCAGAGGCTCGCCGAATGCTTGGAGCCCGCTGCGCACGGGCAGTTCCCCAAAGGCGATCGGCCCGCGACCTTCGGCCGCGCGGCGAGCGGTGCACTGGAAAGTAAGCGGGGTGACGGCCGCAACCGCCCGTCACCCCGCGACGCTCGGATCAGACGATCAGAAGTCCAGGCTCAGCGCCAGGTTCACGCCCTGGGCCAGGTCGTCGCTGCTACGGTGCGCGCTGTAGCCGCCACGCAACGACAGCTCCGGGGTCAGCTTCTGGGCGAAGCCGATGGTGGCACGCTGCAGGTGACTCTGCGGGGTGTAGCCCTGCAGGCTGAAGCCGACGTCCGGCAGGCTGGTGAAGTTCATCCCGACGTTCTGGGTGTCGTCGGCGTATTCGCGCTCCACGGCGACCTCGCCGAACAGCTGGGTGTCCTGGGACAGGTCCAGTTTGCCCTGCAGGCCGACGCCGAGGCGGCGGGAGTAGCGGTTCTGCTCTTCAAAGGCCAGCGCGGTGGAGCGGCCGCTGCCCTCTTCGTAGCTGTCCACCTTCACCCGCGCCCAGTCGGCACTGACGAAGGGCGACAGGTGCCAGTTCTCGCCACCCTGGGCGATGTCGTAGCCCAGGCGGCCACTGAAGGCCAGCAGGCTGCCGTCGGTATCGGCCTTCTCCTCGACCTCGTGGTTGATGATGGAGAACTTCCGATTGGCGTCCTCGTAGTCGAGCTTGCCGCCGGTCACGGACGCGTCAGCCCACCAGCGGTTCTGCTGGAACTGCACGAACAGGCTGCCCAGGTAGCTGCCCAGCTTGTAGTCGGAGTCGTCGGAGCCCAGCTCCAGCTTCTGCCGGTAGAAGCCCAGCGAGCCGCCGACACGCCAGGCGTCATCGAGGCGGTAGCTGGTGCCCAGGGTCAGGTTGGCGCCGTAGCCGGAGCCGTCGGCCGCGCTGTCCTGATCGTCGTAGTCCAGGTGCTGTGCGCCCCCGGTGACGAAGCCGCGCCACTGGCCGGTGCCCTGCCAGTTTTCCCAGTCCGCCAGCCACTGGCTGCGCAGTTGGTCCTGGTAGGCGTTGTACGTGCCCAGGGCCATTTCCGGCAGCATGGTCGCTTCCCACGGGGCGGAGAGCACCGAGTAGGCGTAGTCGGCGATCAGGCTCTGGCCGGCGATGGTCGGGTGCACGCCGTCGTTGAAGATCAGCTTGGTCGGATCGGGGTTGGTGCCGTGGCGGCCGTACACCGCGTTCTCGGGGCAGCTGTTGCCGCTGAAGCAGGTGCCGATCAGGTTCTGGTCGGTGGCCAGGCCATAGGCGCCCGGATTGGCCAGTACTTCCTTGAACATTGCCGGGATGTTCAGCGGAATGACGTTGGCGTCGGAGGCCGCCAGCTGGCTGACCAGCTCCTCGTTGAAGATGCCCGACAGCTGGGTGCCGAAGGACTCCAGCGCAGTGCCATTGGTGGCCGGGGTCTGACCGAGGTCGGGCAACAGCCAGACCATGATGTAGCGCGCTCCGGCGTTGTGCAGCGCATCCACGCTATCCACCAGGCGGCCGGCCGCAGCGCGGGCTGTGGGGTCGTTGGTGATGCGCAGCTGGAGGAAGTCGTTGCCGCCACCGGTGAGGTAGTAGAGCGCGTTCGGGTCGGCGCGGTTGTTCACCAGGTAGCCGTCGCGGGTGCGGCTCGTGGAACCGGAGGTGACCACCGAGCCACCGGCTGCAGTGATCGAATCGTAGATCTGGTCGGTGCGGTAGCCGCCGACTGCCCAGTTGTTGCCGTCCACGGTGCCGGGGACCAGCGAGGTCGAGGGGTTCAGGTCGGCGCCACTGATGCCCAGCTTGCCGCCCAGGATCATCGGTGCAGTGGGGCCGAAGATCTCGCCGCTGCCGTCCAGGTAGGTCGGGCCGACGCGGTTGGTGAAGCGGATGCTGGCGCCGGCCGGGCCGCCGGCATCGGCGAACTGTCCGGAATCGCTCAGGCTGTCGCCGAAGACGACCAGGGTGGAATACGGCGAAGGGGCTGCGGAGGCCTGTGCGGCAATGGCCAACGCGCACGCAGCCGCCAGCGGGGTGAGCGCCTTTCTGATCATTCTGCTACTCCATGCTTTGTTGTTATTGGTAATCAGAACAACCCAGACAGTATCAGAATTTCTACAGGCGACACCCCTATCTTGCGGCGATCCGCGTCGATCAGCTCGCCTGGCGATTGCTCCGCAGCAGGCTCAGCGCCATCAGCGCGAGCAGGCCGACGCCAGCCAGCAGCAGCGCCCACAGGCCGTAGCGTTTCCAGTGGGTATCGGCTTTCGCGACATCGGCGGGCAATTGTGTCGCCGGCGCCTGAAGAGTGCCCTTGAGCCGCGCCTCGCCCATGCTCGCCAGGCGCTTGGGCTCGTAGCCGGGCACCAGGGTAGTCAGCGGCAGGCTGCCATCGCTGATCGAGCCGCTGCCCACCGCCAGTTCATAGGGCGCGCCGCCGCGGGCGAGGAACACCAGTTCGCTGGCGCGAACGCCCACGCTCAGGTGCGCCGTCGAACCGCCGAGGCCGCCGCCGCGCGAATCCACCTGCAGACGCAGCTGGCCCAGGGTGGTGCCCGGCAGTTCCAGCTCCTCCTGGGTGATTTCGCCACCCTGCCCCGGCAGGCGATACAGCACGCCGCGCGTCAGGGGAGTCCACTGCACATTGCCGTCATGGCGGCCGGAGATCACCACCGGCGCCAGGGTATTGTCCTGCTGCAGGGGAATCCGCACGCGCTCTACCGGCAGCGCCAGCGGCAGGCTCCAGCTGAAATCGCCATTGTTGTCGGCCTTGGCCGCCAGCGGCTCGGACCAGAGCATCGGCACCGGGCCGCTACTGCTGCGGCTGCCACTGAGCGTGGCGCCGACCAGTTGTGCGGCCTGCTCCGGCGATTCCCACCACAGGCGCATGTAGCGCGCCGTCTGGCCGGGCAGCGCGATGTCGTTCTGCTCGATGCGCTGGCCGTTGAAATCCAGCCGCGCCAGCTGCCCTTCCCCCAGGGAACGCCAGTGCTCCAGGTCGTCGCTGGCCTCGATGCGCAGGCGCTGGAAGCCGTCGCTGTCCGCCGTCCAGTCCAGCTGCAGGCGGTCCAGCGGCAAATCGCCGGAACCGGTTTCCAGCAGCCAGCCGCGCAGTACCTGGGTCTTGTCCTGGGCAGGCGCGTTCGGAGTGATTTCGAGGATGGTGCCGGTGGTGCTGCGGACGATCTTCAGGTTGTCGCCGGCCGCGCTGCCGGAAGCACCGCGCAGCGGGAAGATGCGCGCCTGCACTTCGCTGCGCACCTCCTTCTCGCTGGCCGCACTGGTGCGCAGGCTGTAGGGCAGCGCCTCGCCTTCGGCGTTGAAGATGCGCACGTCTCGCAGGTCGCCATGGCGGGCCGCGAACAGCACCTCGATGGGCAATTGCACCCGGTACCACGGACCGTCGCCGGACACTTCCAGCGGAACACGGTTGGCGAAGTCCGCCGGCGTGGGTGCGGCACTGGCCTGGTTGCCCGACAGGCAGGCACCGGCGAGCAGGATGAGGGTATTGAGCTTCATGCGGAGGGTTGCTCCTGTTGCGGTTGCGCTTCGGGCACCGGCCGGCGCGGCGGCAGCGGGGCGAAGTAGCCGACGATCAGCATCAGCACGCCGACGCCGATGAAGGAAATGATGCGTTCCAGGCTGCCGCCGCTGGCGCGGTCGACGAGGAACAGCTTGATCACCACCACGACCAGCAGCACCGCACCGACCAGCCAGAAGTCGCGGCGGCCGCGCAAGTGCCCGGCGATCATCAGGCCCAGGGCGATCAGCGCCCAGACGATGGACAGGCCGGCCTGCACCAGCATGGACTGGCTGAGGGAATCGAACTCGAACGGCACACCACCCCAGTGGTGGGCGGTGCGGCACACGGCCATGGTCAGCAGGGCGAACAATGAAGCGCCCAGCAGCGCCTGCACTGGCAGGCGCAGAGTCGACTCGGCCACCCCCAGCTGCGGCAGGCCCAGGCGCGTCCACTGGAAGATCGCCGCCAGCACGATGAGCATGCCCAGCTCCAGCGGGTTCACCAGCGGCAGGTAGGGCAGCGGGTCGGCCGCGCCGTTGCTGAACAGGTTGACCAGCCAGAACCAGCCCAGCAGCGCCAGGGCTACCGGGGCGGCGGCGATGGCGCGGTACTCGCGCTCGAAGGCCGCCACCGGCCACGGCAGGCGCGCGACTCCGCCCATGAGGATGAGGAACAGGCTCGGCACCAGCGCCCAGCCCAGCCAGCGCCAGGCGTTGTAATGCTCGGCCAGGGCGAAGAACAGGTAGCGCAGCTCCAGCGCCAGCACGCCGAGGATCAGCCAGCAGCCCAGCACATGGGCTGCCTGTGCCGCACGGTGCGGCAGCAAGGCATCGAGCCGGCGCAGAGTGAAGAAGTGCACCGCGAACACCGCCAGCCAGCCAAGCCAGCCCAGCTCGGCGAGCGGGTGGTACTGCAGGTTCCAGGCACTGGCCAGCGCCACCCACGACACCGGCACCAGCGCCAGGCACAGCAGCGCCAGCGCACGCCATTGCTCGCGGCGCGCCAGCAGCGACCAGAGGCCGACGCTGACCGCCGCCACCAGTAACGCCGTGTGTTCACGCATCTCGCTCGGCACGAAGCGGGCGATCTCCCACAGCGCGGTCAACGCCCACCAGCCGGCGCCCCACACCAGCAGCAGCTGCGACAACTGCTCCAGGCCAAGGCCGCCCAGCGCCAGGTTGCGCTCGCGCTCGCTGGCCCGGTGCAGACGCCAGGCGCCTACCAGCGCGGCCAGTGCCAGCACTGCCGGAGTCCAGAAGCCCATGTGCGCCAGCGGCTTCAGGCCCTCGCTGGGCAGGTCGCCAAACAGCGCCGAGCCGCCGAGCAGGAAGGCCCCGGCGCCGATCACCTGCAGCACCAGGCCGAAGACGAAGGCCGCGCGCTGCTGCAACTGCAGGCTCAGCCAGAGGATCAGCAGCCCGCTGCCGGCCCAGACGGCGGCGGCGGTCTGCCATGGCAGCACGAAGAGTACGGCGAGGTTGATGAAGGCCAGGCCCAGCAGCAGGACTACGCTCAGGCCGAGCATCAACCGGCGGTCGTCACGTACCAGGGAATCGCGCGCGGCGATCAGCATGGCGGCGATCAGCGCCAGGCCGATCAGCGAGGCAGTCACCAGTCCGCGCCAGCCTGAGCCGAGCACACCACTGCCCTCCTGCGCGCCGTGCAGATGCAGGAGGAACACCGCGCCACCCAGCAATTGCACCGCAAAGGCGCAAGCCAGGAAGGTGCGCGAGCGCAGGCGCAGCGCGGCGAACAGGGTCGCCAGCCCGGCGACGGCCCAGCTCATGGCGGTTCCGTCCGCGCCCATCAGCAGCGGCGCGATCAGGTAAAGGAAGGCCAGACCGAAGGCCGCCAGCACCGGGCGGGCGTTCGGCTCCCAGCTGCGCAGGGTTTGCGCATCGGCATTGCGCAGGTTCCAGAAGCTGAACAGCAGCGCCACACCGAGCATCAGTGCGCCCAGCGGTGCGCCTTCGAGCAGCGTCAGCGACTGCGGGTCGGCGCGCAGTTCGCCGAGGAAGGCCAGCGCCGCACCGATTTGCAGCAGCAAGGCGAAAATCCGCGCCAGCGGCCGCTGCTGGCGCAGACCGAGCCAGAAGATGCCGGCGCCTTCCACGGCCCAGGCGGCGGAGGTCCAGCGTGCATCCAGGCCCAGCGGGATCGCCAGCGTGCCGAACACCACGCCCAGCGCCAGGCAGGTTTCCACCAGCAGCAGCGCGCGGCCGGCGGTGCGCCCGGCCAGCAGGCGGGCGAGAAGCATGTAGAACAGGCCCAGCGCCAAGGCGCTGAACGCCGCGCCGAACTCCAGGTGCTGGATGATCCCGTATTGCAGGCCGAAACCCACCAGCGGCGTGCCGAACAGCACAGTGCCGTCGACATAGTCGGTCTGCCGCGCCGACCAGCGCAGCAGTGCCTCGCGGGAATCATCCTCCGGCTCGCCAGCCGCCTCGCGCAGGCGACGGCGGGCGAACAGCAGGCCGATGGCGACGTAGGTGAGGAAGAACAGGATCAGGAACGGCTCGGTCGTGCCGAACAGCTCCGGCTTGTACGACCGCAGCCCCCAGGCCAGGCCGATGCCGAAGGTGCCGAAGAAGCCGATCAGGTTGAGCATCCGCCACGCCTTGAACCAGGCGATGGCGAAGATGCCGGCGTTGAGCAGGGCGAAGTAGCTGAACAGCGCGACATGGCTGCCACCGCCGGTGGACGCCAGGATCGGCGCGGCGAAACCGCCCAGCGCTGCGGCGGCGGCAAGGCCCACGGCATCCTGCAGGATAGCGAGGATCGCCGAGAACAGGGTGACCGCCACCAGCAGCACGAAGCCGGCTTTCGGGTCGATCAGCACTTCGCCATGGTTCATCGCCGGGTACAGCTTGATGCTGGCGAACACCGTCAGGTAGAGCACGGCGACGCCGGTGCCCTGGAGGATCAATGCATAGGCCGGACGCCGATGACGCAGCCACCAACCGAGCCCGAGCAGCGCCAGCGCGGCGGCGGCGGTGCCGATGTAGGGGCCTTGCGGCGGCATGGTCATGCCTTCGGTGGCGTAGCGCAGCAGGAAGGCCAGGCCGAGGAACAGCAGCACAACGCCGACGCGCAGCACGGTGTTACCGCCCAGCAGCCAGTCGCGGGCGGCGCCGAAGGCGCGGTCGAACAGGGAAGGCACGGACGGAGATGGCGGCAGCGGTGGTGCGGCAGGAGCCGGCTGCGGCTGGGCCCCGGACTCCTCGGCGCGAGCCTGGGAGGCAGGCCTTTGCATCGGTTCGAGCACCAGGTCGGACCACTCGATGGGCGCTTCCACCCGCGCGGCAGCGGCCGGGGCCAGCTCGTCGGCGGGCAGCTCGATGTTCCAATCAAGCTCGGCGGCGGCGGGTTCGCTGATGGGCGCCTCAGGCTCGGGCACGTCCGGCGCAACCGGCGTTTCCGGTGCAACATACTCGACAACGGCCGGCGGCAGCGTCTGCCCGCTCGCGCCACGCTCCACCTGTAGCAGCCGCTCATACAGGGCCTTGGTGCCCTGGTCGAAGCGCTCGCCAAAGGCCTTCAGCTCACCGCGAAGGCTGGCGTTCTCCCGTTGCAGGCTGTGCAGCGCGAAGGTCTGCCCCAGCGCGAGACCAACCACCGCGCCCAATACCGCCCCGGTGATCGACTCGCCCGCAGCGGCGCCGATGACCAGGCCGACCAGCATGAAAATCCATTGCATGCTTTCGAATCCTTGAGGTTCTGTGCGAATCCATCCCGAACCGGACGGCAACGTCCGGCAGGCTGAGTATATCGGCCCGGTTCCCTGGCCTGCGTCCACTAACTCTCAGCTTCGAATACTCTGACGTCGCGAAGTTGCCTTGCAGCCACGCAGAAACGAAAAAGCCGGGCAGATGCCCGGCTTTTCCTTGCTACCAGTCGAATCAGACCTTGGCGCGCTCGTAGCGCTTGCGGTCGTTTTCGTTGAGCATTTTCTTGCGCAGACGGATGGACTTCGGAGTCACTTCCACCAGCTCGTCATCGGCGATGAATTCCAGCGCCTGCTCCAGGGTGAAGCGGATCGGCGGAACCAGGGCGATGACTTCGTCCTTGCCCGAAGCGCGCATGTTGTCGAGCTTCTTGCCTTTGGTGGGGTTGATCACCAGGTCGTTGTCACGGCTGTTGATGCCGGCCAGCTGGCCTTCGTAGATCTCGTCGCCTGGGCCGAGGAACAGCTTGCCGCGGCTTTGCAGGGTTTCCAGCGAGTAGGTCAGCGCGGTGCCGGTGGCCATGGAGACCAGTACGCCGTTCTGACGGTTGGTCACTTCGCCTGCCTTGATCGGGCCGTAGTGGCTGAAGGTCGAGGTCAGGATGCCGGTACCCGAGGTCAGGGTCAGGAAGTTGTTACGGAAGCCGATCAGGCCACGCGCCGGGATGGTGTATTCCAGGCGCACGCGGCCCTTGCCGTCGGGGATCATGTTGGTCAGATCGCCCTTGCGCAGGCCCATCTGTTCCATCACCGAGCCCTGGTGCTGCTCTTCGATGTCGATGGTGACGTTCTCGTAAGGCTCCTGCTTCTCGCCTTCGGCGGTCTCGATGATGACCACTTCCGGACGGCCTACGGCCAGTTCGAAGCCTTCACGGCGCATGGTTTCGATCAGAACCGAGAGGTGCAGTTCGCCACGGCCGGAGACCTTGAACTTCTCCGGGGAGTCGCCTTGCTCGACGCGCAGGGCCACGTTGTGCAGCAGTTCCTTGTCCAGACGGTCCTTGATGTTGCGGCTGGTGACGAACTTGCCTTCCTTACCGGCGAACGGCGAGTCGTTGACCTGGAAGGTCATGCTCACGGTCGGCTGGTCAACGGTCAGCGGCGGGCGCGCTTCGACGTTCTGCGGGTCGCACAGGGTGTCGGAGATGTACAGCTCGTCCATGCCCGAGACGCAGACGATGTCACCGGCTTCGGCTTCAGCGACTTCAACGCGCTGCAGGCCCGAGTGACCCATGATCTTCAGGATGCGGCCGTTGCGCTTGGTGCCGTCGTCGCTGATGGCCACGACCGGGGTGTTGGTCTTGACCTTGCCGCGGGCGATACGGCCGATGCCGATCACGCCGAGGAAGCTGTTGTAGTCCAGCTGGGAGATCTGCATCTGGAACGGACCGTCGACGTCGACTTTCGGCGCCGGAACGTGGTCGATGATCGCCTGGAACAGCGCGTCCATGTTGTCGTCCATCTTCTCGTGGTCCATGCCGGCGATGCCGTTCAGGGCACTGGCGTAGACGATCGGGAAGTCCAGCTGCTCGTCGGTGGCGCCGAGGTTGTCGAACAGGTCGAAGATCTGGTCGATGACCCAGTCAGGACGCGCGCCCGGACGGTCGATCTTGTTCACCACGACGATCGGACGCAGGCCGGCCTTGAAAGCCTTCTGGGTCACGAAGCGGGTCTGCGGCATGGGGCCGTCCTGGGCGTCGACCACCAACAGCACGGAGTCGACCATCGACATCACGCGCTCAACCTCACCGCCGAAGTCGGCGTGGCCGGGAGTGTCGACGATGTTGATGCTGTAGTCATTCCATTTCAGGGCGGTGTTCTTCGCCAGAATGGTGATGCCACGCTCTTTTTCCTGGTCGTTGGAGTCCATCACGCGCTCGTTTTCCGCTTCTTTGCGGTCGAGGGTGCCGGACAGGCGCAGGAGCTTGTCTACGAGGGTGGTCTTGCCATGGTCGACGTGGGCGATGATGGCGATGTTGCGCAGTTTTTCGATCACAGTGTCAGTCTCGATAGTGAATCTTCGGCTGCCGTTTTCGGCAGCGGGGGCCGGGCCGTGGCGCGGCGGTGCAAAAGGTCAGGGCGTGAGCCTACGCACCGAATGTGTCGGGAGGTCGGTGGCGGATACTGCCGCCGAACAGTCCGGGCTGGCGGCGTTGGTCCGCGCCTTTATTGCGGACGGTAAACACGCACATTGGTGTGCCCTTCGTTGACCAGGTGGTGGGCGTGCAGGCGACTCATCACGCCCTTGTCGCAATACAGGAGGTACTGGCGATTGGGGTCCAGTTCCTTGAACTTGCTGTTGATCGCGTAGAACGGCATGGCCAGGACTTCGATGCCCTCGATGGCCAGCGGTTCATCTTCCTGGGCATCCGGGTGACGGATGTCCACGACGATCTGGCCAGCCAGCACTTCGTCGACCATTTCCACGGCCAGGTCCTTGCCCAGCTCGTCGATCACGCGGTCGACGGTCATCTGGGTGGAACGCTCCAGGGCGCGGTCGAGCACGGCCATGTCGAACTTGGTTTCTTCGTGGTCGACGCGGTACGGCTTGGCCTGGGTGGTCGGGTTTACCGAAATCACGCCGCAGTATTCTGGCATGTGCTTGGCGAACTCGGCGGTGCCGATCTTCGTCGCAGTGTCGATGATGTCCTGCTTGTGGCTGACGATCAGCGGGCGCAGGACCAGGGTGTCGGTCACCCGGTCAATCACCGAGAGGTTGGGCAGGGTCTGGCTGGAGACCTGGGAAATCGCCTCGCCGGTCACCAGCGCGTCGATCTCCAGGCGCTCGGCCACGCGGCTCGCGGCGCGCAGCATCATGCGCTTGAGGGTCACGCCCATGTAGCTGTCGTCGACCTTGGTGAGAATCTCGCCGACCACTTCCTCGAAGGGCACGCTGACGAACAGCACGCGCTGGGAGCTGCCGTACTTCTTCCACAGGTAGTGCGCGACTTCCATCACGCCCAGTTCGTGGGCACGGCCGCCGAGGTTGAAGAACACGAAGTGGCTGATCATGCCGCGGCGCATCATCTGGTAGGCCGCCACGGTGGAGTCGAAGCCACCGGACATCAGCACCAGCACCTGCTCCAGCGCGCCCAGCGGGTAGCCGCCGAGGCCATCGTGCTGGGCGTGGATCACGTAGAGGCGGTCATGGCGGATTTCCACGCGCACTTGCACTTCCGGGTTCTTCAGCGACACGCCCGCCGCGCCGCAATGCTGGCGCAGGCCGCCGCCGACGTAGCGCTCCACATCGATGGAGGTGAAGGGGTGCTTGCCCGCGCGCTTGCAGCGCATGGAGAAGATCTTGCCCGGCAGCTGGTCGCCGAAGTGCGCCTTGCATTTCTCGAGGATGTCGTCGAAATCGCCCAGCGGGTATTCGTGCACTTCCAGGAAGTGGCCGATGCCCGGCGTGCAGGTCAGGCGCTCGATCATCTCGCGCAGGGCTTTCGGGTCGGTGACCTTGGTCTCGACCTCGAGGTTGTCCCACTCGCCTTCGACCAGCAGCTCGGGATCGAGATCGCGGAGCACCGTGCGAATGTTCTTCGCCAGCTGGCGGATGAAGCGCTTGCGCACCGGCCGGCTCTTGATGGTGATTTCCTGGAAGACCTTGACGATGAGTTTCATGCGGATCGGGCGATTGCCATGGGACTGAAAAAAAGGGGCGGAATTATATCCGAAATTGCTCAAGACTTGAGCAGAAATCGGAGACTTTCTTTTTAGTGCACCAAAATGGACTGACGCACCACGATGAAGCACCAAAGCGGTGCACTATTATCGCGCAATCCTCTATAACACCCGCCACACCCCGTGATTTCAGGGCCTCTGCCCATTTACGGGCACTGGCACGCAACTTGCTCTCTTGTGAGGCAGGTTGCCCTGGCCGACTATGCCGGCCGGCATCACCCGTTACTGGGGCACAGAAAGCTCCCAGCTCTAATCCCTCCTGGAGGACAGCATGTCGTACAAGTCGCAACAACTGATCAAAGATCATGACGTGAAGTGGGTTGACCTGCGCTTCACCGATACCAAAGGCAAGCAGCAGCACGTCACCATGCCCGCCCGCGACGCGCTGGACGACGAGTTCTTCGAAGCCGGCAAGATGTTCGATGGCTCCTCCATCGAAGGCTGGAAGGGCATCGAAGCCTCCGACATGATCCTGCTCCCGGACGACAGCACCGCCGTGCTCGACCCGTTCACCGAAGAGCCGACCCTGATCATCGTTTGCGACATCATCGAGCCGAGCACCATGCAAGGCTACGAGCGCGACCCGCGCAACATCGCCAAGCGCGCCGAGGAATACCTGAAGTCCACCGGTATCGGTGACACCGTATTCGTCGGCCCGGAGCCGGAGTTCTTCATCTTCGACGAAGTGAAGTTCAAGTCCGACATCTCCGGCTCGATGTTCAAGATCTTCTCCGAGCAGGCCTCCTGGAACACCGACGCTGACATCGAGACCGGCAACAAAGGCCACCGTCCGGGCGTCAAGGGCGGCTACTTCCCGGTACCGCCGGTCGACCACGACCACGAAATCCGTACCGCCATGTGCAACGCCATGGAAGAAATGGGCCTGGTCATCGAAGTTCACCACCACGAAGTGGCGACTGCCGGCCAGAACGAAATCGGCGTGAAGTTCAACACCCTGGTTGCCAAGGCTGACGAAGTTCAGACCCTGAAGTACTGCATCCACAACGTTGCCGACGCCTATGGCAAGACCGTGACCTTCATGCCGAAGCCGCTGTACGGCGACAACGGCTCGGGCATGCACGTTCACATGTCCATCTCCAAGGATGGCAAGAACACCTTCGCTGGCGAAGGCTATGCCGGTCTGTCCGATACCGCCCTGTACTTCATCGGCGGCATCATCAAGCACGGCAAGGCGCTGAACGGCTTCACCAACCCGGCCACCAACTCCTACAAGCGTCTGGTTCCGGGCTTCGAAGCCCCGGTCATGCTGGCCTACTCGGCTCGCAACCGTTCCGCCTCGATCCGTATCCCGTACGTCTCCAGCCCGAAAGCCCGCCGCATCGAAGCGCGCTTCCCGGACCCGGCTGCCAACCCCTACCTGTGCTTCGCCGCACTGCTGATGGCTGGCCTGGACGGCATCCAGAACAAGATTCACCCCGGCGATGCCGCCGACAAGAACCTGTACGACCTGCCGCCGGAAGAGGCGAAGGAAATCCCGCAGGTTTGCGGCAGCCTGAAAGAAGCGCTGGAAGAACTCGACAAGGGCCGTGCGTTCCTGACCAAGGGCGGCGTGTTCACCGACGAGTTCATCGATGCCTACATCGAGCTGAAGTCGGAAGAAGAAATCAAGGTGCGCACCTTCGTGCACCCGCTGGAATACGACCTGTACTACAGCGTCTGATCCACGAATACCTATAAATAGCGACACCATTAAGGCCTCCTTCGGGAGGCCTTTTTTATGCGCCGAGAAAACTGCGACCAGGCATTTCGTACCTGTAGGATGGCGTGGAGCGCAGCGATACCCATCCTACAAAAGCAGTCCGCACGAAGCGGAATCAAATCCCGCCGTCCGCCGGTACGCCCTGCTCCTCGTCATCCTCGCGGCGCGACTTGCGCATGCGCGAGAGCTGCACGTTCAGGCGCGGCATGGACAGTTCCAGCCCGGCCTTGTCGAGCTTCTGCCGCAGGCGCAGGTTGAAGGCGCGCTGCACTTCCCACTGGCGAATCGGCGCGGTCTTGAAGCGGAAGCGCAGGATCGCCTGGCCGGCGTCGAAGCTCTCGATGCCCTGGATTTCCAGCGGCGACCAGATGGCGCGGTTGATGGTGCGGTCGCCGCGCAGCTCGCCGGAGACTTCCTTGACCAGCGCCAGCGCGTCGTCGATCGGCATGCTCGCCGGCACCGGCCAGCGGAACATGGCGTAGCCGAACTGCCGCGAGTAGTTCTTGATGCTCTTGATCTCGCTGAACGGGATGGTGTGCACCACGCCGTCCAGGTCGCGCAGGCGCACGGTGCGGATGGTCAGGCCCTCCACCGTGCCGAGGTGGCCGCCGACGTCGACGTAGTCGTCGATGGACAGCGAGTCCTCGATGATGATGAACAGGCCGGTGATCAGGTCCGCCACCAGCGATTGTGCACCAAAGCCGATGGCCAGGCCGATGACACCGGCACCGGCAAGCAGCGGCGTGACGTTCATGCCCATGTTGGCCAGCGCGACGATCAGCGCGATCACCGCGATGGTCACGAACAGCACGTTGCGGATCAGTGGCAGCATGGTCAGCGCGCGGGCGTTGGCGCTCTTCTTGCCGCCCAGGCCGAGGCTGTGCTGCACCGCGGTGTCGGTAAGAATCCAGACCAGCCAGGCAACCAGCAGGGTGGTACCAAAGCTGAACAGCTTGAGGCTGATCTGCGAGCCGTCGCCTTCGGCGAAACGCACCAGCGACATGCCCCAGACGCGCAAGCCGATCTCCAGGAAGAACAGCAGGCTGCCGATGTGCAGCAGCGTGTAGCCGAAGCTCTGCAACTGCTCGATGTACGGCGCATGGCGACGCGCACCGCGCCGCGCGGAGCGCTGGTGGGCGCGGCGGATCAGGCCGTTGACGGTCATCGCCACCACCGCAACGGCAGCGCAGACCAGGGCGCGGCGCAGGGCGTAGCTGCTGTCGCCGGCGGTGACGATGGTGGCGAACAGCGAGATGCCCACCAGCACCAGCACCGGCAGGAACCAGATCGAGCCGATCAGCTCCACCAGGTCGCTCAGGCCCCGGCGCTTGAGGCGACGCTCCAGCGGCTGGTTGCGGATCAGGTGGGCGATGGGCCGGCGGAACTGCAGGACGAACAGTGCAGTGAGCAGCGCGGCACAGATGTTCGCCACGGAACCGACAAACAGCGAGATGTTCATCCCCAGGCTCTCGATGACGCGCGGGTCGTGCATCACTTCACCCAGCGCCGCGAGGCTGCCGATCAGCCAGAGCGGACGGAAGGCGCGGCGGCGCAGGATGTCCAGCGCACGCATGCGGTGCGGGCCGCTGAGCAGCGACAGGGAGATCACGCACAGCGCGGAGAACAGCGTGCCGCACACCAGGGTGTAGGCGATCACCATCGCCACCAGCTTGCCGAGCGAGCTGGGCAGCACCAGGGACAGGTAGACGGTGATCAGGAAGGCCACCAGCCAGGGACCGAGCTTGCGCAGGGCGAAGAGCAGCAGGTCGCGGGTCTTGGGGTGTTGCGGCAGCTCGCCCTCCAGGCCGAAGCGCTTGCGCATGCGCCCGGCGATCCAGCGCAGGCCGAGCGCGACGCAGGCCCAGATGAGGATGACCAGGGCGAAATCGAGGATCATCCCCGGCCATTCCGCCAGCGACGGGGTACGGGCGTCGAGCTCAAAGCCGGCGCCCTGGAACAGTTCACTCCAGCGCACCACCGGGCTGTTGGCGCCCTCGAACTGGCGCTCCAGGCTACCCAGGGTATCGCCGATCAGGCCGAGCACTCCGCCCTGGTCCTCGGAACTCTTCTGCGTGGCGTCGCGCAACTGCTTGAGTTTCTTCAGCAGGTCGGCGCGCTGCTGGTCATTCTCCAGGGTCTTGATCACCTGGTTCAGCGACTGCTCCAGCTGGGCATCGCTGACCTTCGCCTCGCCACCTCCCGTCACCCCGGCCAGCGGCCCGGGAAGCGCCGCCAGCGCTGGCCCGGCGACGGACAAGCCGAGGCCCAGGCAGCACAGCAGCAGCCACTGACGAAGCAGGTAACGAATCGGACTCACAGGCATACCCCACCAACATGGACAATCACGCTTGCCCGCATCATACAGACGCCGGCGCCAGGCTCGGACCCGTCCCACGCAGGAAAGGTCCCCCCACGAGCAGCAGCGCACAACGCGCGGCGCCCCGCTGAAAGACAATAGGCAACTTGCCAGCCGCCGTCGGCGGTGCAAGGCTTGGCATGACCATCCGGAGATTCTTCATGCGCCTGATCCTCACCGCCCTGCTGCTCGCCGCCGCATTGCCTGCCAGCGCGCAGATCTACAAGTACACCGACGCCAACGGCAAGACGGTGTTCACCAACCAGCCGCCGACCAATGTCGACGCCAAGCCCGTGGAGCTGCCGCCGACCAACACCGTCGGCCCGCAAGGTCCGGTCGCAGTGCCCGCCGACAGCGGCACTGCGAACCAGGCCAGCAACGCCTACGCGATTCTCGCCCTGAGCAACCTGCCGGACGACGAATCACTGCGGCAGAACAACGGCACCTTCATCGTCAATGTCGTGGTGCAGCCCGCCCTGGCTGGCGGCCATCAACTGCAACTCGTGCTCGACGGCCAGCCCTATGGCACACCGACCAGCAGCACCAGCATCGGCCTGCAGAGCCTCGACCGTGGCGACCATACCCTGGCGGTCCAGGTACTGCAGGGCAGCCGCGTGATCCAGGCCAGCGCGCCGGTGAACTTCACCCTGCAACGCATCAGCACCAACAGCCCGCAACGGCCCAAGGTCCAGCCCAGGACGGGCGGCTGACGATGCGCTATCTGCTGACTCTCTTGTCGGTGACCCTGTTGTCGGCGCTGTTCTGCCTGTCGGCCAGCGCCGAGGTCTACACCTACATCGACAAGGAAGGTAATCGCGTCTTCACCGATCAGCCGCCGCGCGGCAACGCGCAGAAGCTGCAGCTGGCGCCGATCAATTCCCAACCCGGCTCGCCCAACGGCGTGCGCATGCCGCCACCGCTGTATGCACCGGCCACACCCGAGTTGCCGCCCGGCCCACCGGCCTACCAGCTGCTGCGCATCATCGTGCCGGAGCCCAATGCCACCGTGCGAGCCAATGACGGCGCACTGATCGTCTCTGCCACCAGCGACCCGGCCCTGCTGCCCGGGCATCTCTACCGCCTGCTGCTGGACGGCAAGCCCGTGGGCGAGCCCGGCCGCAGCCCGGTGTTCCCGCTGAACAACATCGACCGGGGCACCCACCAGCTTTCGGTAGAGATCATCGACACCCTCGGCCGCACCATCGAGCAGACGCCCAGCCAGCCCTTCCACATGTTCCGCGTTTCCGTGGCCGAAGCGGCCGATCTGGAGACTGCCCACCCGCTCGCCGCCGCCAACCGCTGACGCGGCGTGCGGCCAGGCACAAATGCACCATATCGGTGCATACGCCTGCACCACTTTCTATACTCTCCCCATTTCGGGTCACTCCTGCTGACCGGATCGGCAGCCTGCGCACCGCAAATCAGCGCGATGCCGCGAAATACGCGTCTTTTCAGGGCCTGGTTTGCTTTTTGCATTTTCCCGCACAGTCTTGGGACATCTCTTACGCCATGCCTACAGAAACCCAGCTCCGCCTGTTGCTCGACAACCTCACCACGGCGGTGATCCTGCTCAATGCCGAGCTGCGCCTGGAGTACATGAACCCGGCGGCGGAAATGCTGCTGGCGGTCAGCGGCCAGCGCAGCCACGGGCAGTTCATCAGCGAGCTGTTCACCGAATCGCCCGAAGCACTGCAGTCGCTGCGCCAGGCGGTGGAGGAGGCGCACCCCTTCACCAAGCGCGAGGCGAGCCTGACCTCGCTGACCGGTCAGACCATCACCGTGGACTACGCGGTGACGCCGATCCTCGACCGTCGCGACACCCTGCTGCTGCTGGAAGTCCACCCGCGCGACCGACTGCTGCGGATCACCAAGGAAGAGGCACAGCTGTCCAAGCAGGAAACCACCAAGCTGCTGGTGCGCGGCCTGGCCCACGAGATCAAGAATCCGCTGGGCGGCATTCGCGGCGCGGCGCAGCTGCTTTCCCGCGAGCTGCCAGAGGAATCGCTCAAGGACTACACCAACGTCATCATCGAAGAAGCCGACCGCCTGAGGAACCTGGTGGACCGCATGCTCGGCTCGAACAAGCTGCCGCAGCTCTCGGTGACCAATGTCCACGAAGTGCTGGAACGCGTCTGCAGCCTGGTGGAGGCCGAGACCCAGGGCAGCATTCCGCTGGTGCGCGACTACGACCCGAGCATCCCTGACCTGCTGATTGACCGCGAGCAGATGATCCAGGCCGTGCTCAACATCGTGCGCAACGCCATGCAGGCGATCGCCGCGCAGAACGAACTCAAGCTGGGGCGCATCACCCTGCGCACCCGCACCCTGCGCCAGTTCACCATCGGCCACACACGCCATCGCCTGGTGTGCAAGGTGGAGATCATCGACAACGGCCCAGGCATACCGGCCGAACTGCAGGACACCATCTTCTATCCGATGGTCAGCGGCCGTGCCGACGGCACCGGCCTGGGCCTCGCGATTACCCAGAACATCATCAGCCAGCACCAGGGCTTGATCGAATGCGAAAGCCATCCGGGCCACACCGTATTCAGTCTGTTCCTGCCCCTGGAACAAGGAGTGCATTGACCATGAGCCGATCAGAGACCGTCTGGATCGTCGACGACGACCGCTCCATCCGCTGGGTACTGGAAAAAGCCCTGCAACAGGAAGGCATGACCACCGTCAGCTTCGACAGCGCCGACAGCGTCATGAGCCGGCTGGGCCGGCAGCAGCCGGACGTGATCATCTCCGACATCCGCATGCCCGGTTCCAGCGGCCTCGACCTGCTGGCGCAGATCCGCGAGGTGCACCCGCGCCTGCCGGTGATCATCATGACCGCGCACTCGGACCTGGACAGCGCAGTAGCCTCCTACCAGGGCGGTGCCTTCGAGTACCTGCCCAAGCCCTTCGACGTCGACGAGGCGGTCTCCCTGGTCAAGCGCGCCAACCAGCACGCCCAGGAGCAGCAAGGCCTGGAAGCGCCGACCAACCAGACGCGCACCCCGGAGATCATCGGCGAGGCGCCGGCGATGCAGGAGGTGTTCCGCGCCATCGGCCGCCTCTCGCACTCCAACATCACCGTGCTGATCAACGGCGAGTCCGGCACCGGCAAGGAACTGGTTGCCCATGCCCTGCACCGCCACAGCCCTCGCGCGGCCTCGCCGTTCATCGCCCTGAACATGGCGGCGATCCCGAAGGACCTGATGGAGTCCGAGCTGTTCGGCCATGAAAAAGGCGCCTTCACCGGCGCGGCCAACCAGCGCCGCGGCCGCTTCGAGCAGGCCGACGGCGGCTCGCTGTTCCTCGACGAGATCGGCGACATGCCGGCCGACACCCAGACCCGCCTGCTGCGCGTACTGGCAGACGGCGAGTTCTACCGCGTGGGTGGCCACACCCCGGTGAAGGTGGACGTACGGATCATCGCCGCGACTCACCAGAACCTGGAAAACCTGGTGCGCGAGGGCAAGTTCCGCGAGGACCTGTTCCACCGCCTGAACGTCATCCGCGTACACATCCCGCGCCTGGCCGACCGCCGCGAGGACATCCCCGCGCTGGCCCGGCACTTCCTCTCCCGCGCCGCGCAGGAACTGGCGGTGGAGCCCAAGCTGCTCAAGCCGGAAACCGAGGAATACCTGAAGAACCTTGGCTGGCCGGGCAACGTGCGCCAGCTGGAGAACACCTGCCGCTGGATCACCGTCATGGCTTCCGGCCGCGAGGTGCACATCGATGACCTGCCGCCGGAGCTGATGACCCAGCCGCAGGACAGCGTACCGGCCGCCAACTGGGAGCAGGCCCTGCGCCACTGGGCCGACCAGGCGCTGGGCCGCGGGCAGTCCAGCCTGCTGGATACCGCCGTTCCGGCTTTCGAACGGATCATGATCGAGACCGCGCTCAAGCACACCGCCGGCCGCCGTCGCGATGCCGCCGTGCTGCTGGGCTGGGGCCGCAATACCCTGACCCGCAAGATCAAGGAACTGGGCATGAAGATCGACGGCCCGGACGACGACGGCGAGGACTGACGTCCTTCCACGAGAAAGGGGCCAGAAGGCCCCTTTTTTCTTGCGCGGCGCTCCTCAAAAACGCCCCTGGCCCAAGGGCTACGCAGGCTGAACGCGGTCATATCCCGGCAACATCTATCCCCAGAACCTGTGGATAACACTGTGCACGGAACGGGGAAGGAACGTGCTACAGCCCAGAGCACGCGCGGTCTGGAGGTTTGCGTGGTTTCTGTGCAGGAATTTCCGGCTTGCCCACATCCACTGTGTGCCCGCCTGTGGATAAGCTTGGGGCAAGCCGCTGCGCTCCCCGCCCCGCGCGGGTTTGCGCGAATCGATCAGAAAACGCTCAATCCATCGCGAAGCCGTGCTGACGCCAGGCTTCATAGACAGTCACGGCCACGGTGTTGGACAGGTTCAGGCTGCGGCAACCGGGGCGCATCGGCAGGCGCACGCGCTGTTCCGGTGGCAGGGCGTCGCGAACTTCTTCCGGCAGGCCACGGCTTTCCGGGCCGAACAGGAAAGCGTCGCCACGCTCATAGGCCACTTCGTGGAACGGCTGCGAACCCTTGGTGGTGAACGCGAACAGGCGCGGCTGGCCGAGCTGCTCCAGGCACTCTTCCAGGCTCGCATAACGGCGCACGCTGGCGTACTCGTGGTAATCCAGCCCGGCGCGACGCAGACGCTTGTCGTCGAGCTCGAAGCCCAGCGGCTCGATCAGGTGCAGGCTGCAACCCGCGTTGGCGCACAGCCTGATAATGTTGCCGGTGTTTGGGGGGATTTCCGGTTGAAAAAGGATTACGTGGAACATGCAGCGCTCCGAGCCTGAGAACGGCGGGCATTCTACCCCCGCCAAGGAGCAAATGCGGCCCAGGCCCTGGTTGAAGGTGCTGGTTTCGCTGTGCGTGCTCGGCCTGCTGCTGGGACTGATGCTTGGCCGGCTGGTGAATCCGCCACACGAGGGGCCCCCGCAGATCCTTGCGGTAGAGCCTTCTGCCGATGGATTGGTAGTCACTCTGGACGCGCAGCCCGCCGTTCGCGCCGGCCATCTGGACGGCGCCCTGGCCGTGCAGATCGAGGCCAGCGGCAACGCGCAGCAGGGCCAGTTGCGGATCGGCGATGCGCCGGTGCGCTGGAAGCTGGAACCAAGGGAGCGCGGGGTTCTGCTGACGCTGCTGTCGACCCGGCGCCTGCAGGGCAACTGGGACAGCGCCGAGGTCGGGGGCCGGTGGCGCCTGACCATCAGCGCGCGGCCCGAATAAAAGCGGGGTTTTCCCGGCCTGCCTGGTCCGGGGCCCCGAAGCGGGAAGCGAACCCTCAGAAAGGAGGCTCGCGGGCATAAAAGAGGGGTTTACCCGGCCTGCCTGTACCAGGACCCCTAACGGGTGCGCGGCTCGCCGTGGCGCGCCTGCGGGCATAAAAAGGGGGCTTTCCCGGCCTGCCTGTACCAGGACCCCCGAACCGGCTGCGACGGCCACCGCTTCGGACGGCACGCTCGCAAGTTGTAAAAGAGGGGTTCCCCAGCCTGCCTGTACCGAGGCCCCTGAAATCGCTGTTATCAGGGGTATTGCAGAGGGCGTGCCAAGATTGCTTGCCGAGCATTCCGCCCCAGACCCAAGCCGCGCCCTGGCTGGCTGAAAGCCCCGTAACCAGGCGCTTCCAGGGATATCCACAAACGCTCGAAGCAACGCACGCCGGCCTCTAAACCGGGGATTCCAGGGCCTCCCTGCTGCGCCGCCCCCTGCGCCCTGCTAGTGCGCATGCACCAAACTTGAACGCGCGGCCCTTACCCACAGCAACCCTGAGCAAATACTGGAACAGCCTGTGGATAAGCGTGCCTGAGCCAGGAGCCACGCAGCACACGCAGCCCTGATCAAAAATCGACCACCCCAAAATCGCAGGCAAAGAAAAAGGCGCCCGAAGGCGCCTTTCTCGTTCGGCGTCAGTGCTTACTGGGCCGGGATCTCGCCGGATGCCTGCATGCGGGCGATTTCCTGCGCGTACAGCGCATCGAAGTTCACCGGGGACAGCATCAGCGCCGGGAACGAACCACGGACAACCAGGCTGTCCAGGGTTTCGCGGGCGTACGGGAAGAGGATGTTCGGGCAGAAGGCACCCAGGGTGTGGCTCATGCTGGACGCGTCCAGGCCCTTGATCAGGAAGATGCCAGCCTGCTGCACTTCAACGATGAAAGCGGTTTCCTCGTTGTTCTTCACGGTCACCGAAACGGTCAGGACCACTTCGTAGAAGTCGCCGTCCAGCTGCTTCTGACGGGTGTTGAGGTCCATGGCGATGCTCGGCTGCCACTCCTGACGGAAGATTTCCGGAGCCTTGGGGGCCTCGAAGGAGAGGTCACGCACGTAGATGCGCTGCAGCGAGAACTGCGGGTTGTTGTCTTGTTCGGCTGCGCCGTTGCTGGCTTGTTCAGTCATTTCGGGACCTTCTTGTGCATCGTTTCAGAATGAGGAATTACGCCGAGAGCAGCGTATCCAGCTTGCCCGCGCGTTCCAGCGCGTAAAGATCGTCGCAGCCGCCGATGTGGGTTCCGTCGATCCAGATCTGCGGCACTGAAGTCCGACCCGCCTTGCTGGCCATCTCGGCGCGCACGCCAGGCTTGCCGTCCACGGAGATTTCCTCGTAGGCAACGCCCTTCTTGTCCAGCAGGGCCTTGGCGCGGATGCAATAAGGGCACCACGCGCTGGTGTAGATCAAGGTCGACGACATCTCACTTCACCAGGGGCAGGTTGTCGCCACGCCAGCTGCCGATGCCGCCGGAGAGCTTGGCGGCGGTGTAGCCGGCCTTCTGCAGCACGCTGCACCAGGTGCCCGAATGCTGGCCCATGCCGTCGACCACGATGATGGTCTTGGCCTTGTGTTTGTCCAGCTCGCTCAGGCGCGCGTTCAGCTTGTCCGCCGGGATGTTCAGGGCGCCGACGATATGGCCGGTGGCGAACTCCTTGGTCGGGCGGATATCCAGCACCACGGCCTGCTCGGCGTTGACCATGGCGGTCAGCTCGCGGGTGGACAACGCGCGGCCGCCCTTGCGCATTTCGTGCAGGGCCAGCAGCACCAGCAGGATGACCAGGGCACCGACCAGCAGGTAGTGGTTGGTGGCGAATTCGATCAGACGAGGAAGAAACGAAGACATGCGCAGGACATCCAGACGTAAAAATGCCGGCCAGTATACACGCGCGTATCTGACGGCTGAACCCTGCCAATCATGGCGTCTGTCGGCACCAACCGGTAAAATGTCGGTCCTTTTCTGACCCCTATTCTCGGAAAGAGCCGTACCTATGACTGCAACGCGCAAACCGCTGGTCCTGATCATCCTGGACGGCTTCGGCCATAGCGATAGCCCTGAATTCAACGCCATCTACGCCGCGAAGAAGCCCAATTGGGACCGCCTGCTGGCCAGCCAGCCGAACGGCCTGATCTCCGGCTCGGGCATGGACGTCGGCCTGCCCGACGGCCAGATGGGCAATTCCGAGGTAGGCCACATGAACCTGGGCGCCGGCCGTGTCGTCTACCAGGATTTCACCCGCGTCACCAAGGCCATCCGCGACGGCGAGTTCTTCCAGAACCCTGTGCTGACCGGCGCCGTCGACAAGGCCGCGGGTGCCGGCAAGGCCGTGCACATCCTCGGCCTGCTCTCCGATGGCGGCGTGCACAGCCACCAGGACCACCTGATCGCCATGGCCGAACTGGCCGCGCAGCGTGGCGCGCAGAAGATCTACCTGCACGCCTTCCTCGACGGCCGCGACACCCCGCCCAAGAGCGCCGAGCCTTCGCTGAAGCTGCTCGACGACGCCTTCGCCCGCATCGGCAAGGGCCGCACCGCCAGCATCATCGGCCGCTACTTCGCCATGGACCGCGACAATCGCTGGGACCGTGTCGAAGCCGCCTACAACCTGATCACCGACGGCACCGCCGAATTCACCGCCGACACCGCCGTGGGCGCGCTGAATGCCGCCTATGAGCGCGGCGAGAGCGACGAATTCGTTAAGGCCACGCGCATTGGCGAGCAGGTGCGTGTGGAAGACGGCGACGCCGTGGTCTTCATGAACTTCCGTGCCGACCGCGCCCGCGAACTGTCGCGCGCCTTCGTCGAGCCGGGCTTCAAGGAGTTCCCGCGCCAGCGCGAGCTGCACCTGGCGCAGTACGTGATGCTCACCCAGTACGCGGCAAGCATCCCGGCACCCAGCGCGTTCAGGCCCGAATCCCTGGACAACGTCCTGGGCGAGTACCTGGCCAAGAACGGCAAGACCCAGCTGCGCATCGCCGAGACCGAGAAATACGCCCACGTGACCTTCTTCTTCTCCGGCGGCCGCGAAGAGCCGTTCGAAGGCGAAGAACGCATCCTCATCCCATCGCCCAAGGTCGCCACCTATGACCTGCAGCCGGAAATGAGCGCGCCGGAAGTCACCGACCGGATCGTTGACGCCATCGAGAACCAGCGCTTCGACGTGATCATCGTCAACTACGCCAACGGCGACATGGTCGGCCACACCGGCGTGTTCGAGGCCGCGGTGAAAGCCGTCGAGTGCCTGGATACCTGCGTCGGTCGGATCGTCGAGGCGCTGGACAAGGTCGGCGGCGAAGCCCTGATCACCGCCGATCACGGCAACGTCGAGCAGATGGAAGACGCGATGACCGGCCAGGCGCACACCGCGCACACCTGCGAGCCAGTGCCTTTCGTCTATGTCGGCAAGCGCAAGGTCAGCATCCGCGAGGGCGGCGTGCTCGCCGACGTGGCCCCGACCCTGCTGAATCTGATGGGTCTGGAACAGCCCAAAGAGATGACCGGCAAATCGATCGTCACCCTCCTTTAAGGACGACGATTGGGCGGGAACGTGAGCCATCTCCCGCCGGTCAGAGCAAACGCCCCACGCCATGCGGCCTGGGGCGTTTTTTTTAGCGCCCGCCACGGGCATACTAGCCCGGTCCAGAATCCAGGTGCCCGCCGCCCAATGCCCCGCGCCCTCCTCCCGCTGCTGCTGATCTGCCTCCTGAGCCCGCTCGCGGTCGTTGCCGACGAACGTGCCGACGCCCAACGTCAGCTGGAGCAGACGCAGAAAGACATCAATGAGCTGAAGAAGAACCTGAAGAACATCCAGGACGAGAAGTCCGGGGTGCAGAAGCAGCTCAAGTCCACCGAAACCCAGATGGGCGACCTGGAAAAGCAGATCAGGCAGATCCAGGACGAGATGAAGAAGAACGAGGAAGAGCTGCAGCGCCTCGATTCGGAGAAAAAAAAACTCCAGGGCGCACGCCTTGAGCAGCAGCGCCTGATCGCCATCCAGGCCCGCGCCGCCTACCAGAGCGGCCGCCAGGAATACCTCAAGCTGCTGCTGAACCAGGAACACCCCGAGAAGTTCAGCCGCACCCTCACCTACTACGACTACATCAACAAGGCGCGCCTGGAGCAGCTCTCGGCCTTCAACGAGACCCTGCGTCAGCTGAGCAACGTCGAACAGGAAATCACCTCGCAGAAGGACGAGCAGGTCGCCCAGCAGACCGCCCTCGAAGCCCGCCGCCAGGAGCTGGCCGACGCCCGCAAGGCGCGCCAGGAGACCCTGGCCAAGCTCAACAGCGACCTGAAGGACGGCAGCAGCAAGCTCAAGGACCGCGAGCAGAGCCAGGACGACCTGAACAAGGTCCTCAAGACCATCGAGGAAACCCTCGCCCGCCAGGCCCGCGAAGCCGAGGAAGCGCGCCAGCGCGCCCTGGCCGCCGAGCGCGAGCGGGTCAAGCGCGAGCAGGAGCTGGCCACGCGCGGCGAGAAGCCCGCAACGCCCTCCAGGCGCCCCGACTACAGCGGCCCGCTGGTTTCCAGCGGCTCAGGCTTCGGCGGCGCCTTCGCCGCCACCAAGGGCAAGCTGCCCTGGCCGGTGGATGGCCGCGTGCTGGCGCGCTACGGCAGCCCGCGCGGCGACGACCCCCGCGCCACCTGGGATGGCGTGCTGATCGGCGCCAACGCCGGCAGTACCGTGCGCGCCGTGCATGGCGGCCGCGTGGTGTTCGCCGACTGGCTGCGCGGCTCAGGCCTGCTGGTCATTCTCGACCACGGTGGTGGCTACCTCAGCCTTTATGGGCATAATCAAAGTCTTCTGAAGGACGCCGGCGATACCGTCAAAGCAGGCGATCCCATTGCAACCGTGGGAGCCAGCGGGGGTCAGAGTACCCCGGCGGTGTATTTTGCCATTCGCCATCAGGGCCGCCCGGCGGACCCTTCGACCTGGTGTCGCACGCAGGGATAAGCGGCGATCACGCATTAGGAGCCAAACATGTCGCAAGCTTTCCGTCTCACTACCCTGGCCCTGGCCTTGCTGCTCGGCGTCGGTGCGGTCCAGGCCGCCGACGCGCCGGCCGCATCCCCTGCGGCCAACGGCAAGGAGGCTCCGCTGCCGCTCGACGAGCTGCGCACCTTTGCCGAGGTCCTGGACCGGGTGAAGGCGGCTTACGTCGAACCGGTGGACGACAAGACGCTGCTGGAAAATGCCATCAAGGGCATGCTCAGCAACCTCGATCCGCACTCCGCCTACCTCGGCCCGGAAGAGTTCGCCGAACTGCAGGAAAGCACCAGCGGTGAATTCGGCGGCCTGGGCATCGAGGTCGGCAGCGAGGATGGCTTCGTCAAGGTGATCTCGCCGATCGACGATACCCCCGCCGCCAACGCCGGCATCCAGCCGGGTGACCTCATCGTCAAGATCGACGGCAAGCCGACCAAGGGCCAGTCGATGAACGAGGCGGTGGACAGCATGCGCGGCAAAGCCGGCTCGCCCATCACCCTGACCATCGTGCGCGGCGGCGGCAAGCCGTTCGACGTAACCCTCAAGCGCGCCGTCATCAAGGTCAAGAGCGTGAAGAGCCAGCTGCTCGAACCGGGCTACGGCTACCTGCGCATCACCCAGTTCCAGGTGAACACCGGCGAGGAGACCGTCAAGGCGCTGTCCAAGCTGCGCAATGACAACAAGGGCAAGCTCAAGGGCATTGTGCTGGACCTGCGCAACAACCCCGGCGGCGTGCTGCAGTCCGCGGTGGAAGTGGCTGACGCCTTCCTCACCAAGGGCCTGATCGTCTACACCAAGGGCCGCATCCCGAACTCCGAGCTGCGCTTCTCCGCCGACCCGGCCGACCCGAGCGACGGCGTCCCGCTGGTGGTGCTGATCAACGGCGGCAGCGCCTCGGCGGCGGAGATCGTCGCCGGCGCCCTGCAGGACCAGAAGCGCGCGATCCTCATGGGTACCGACAGCTTCGGCAAGGGCTCGGTACAGACCGTGCTGCCGCTGAACAACGACCGCGCCCTGAAGCTCACCACCGCGCTGTACTACACCCCCAATGGCCGCTCCATCCAGGCCCAGGGCATCACCCCGGACATCGAGGTGGAACGCGCCAAGGTAACCCGCGAGAAGAGCGAATTCGACGGCTTCAAGGAAGCGGACCTGCAGGGCCACCTGGCCAACGGCAATGGCGGCCAGGACCGTCCGACCACTTCCGGCAAACCGCCGGTGGATCGCCCGCAGGATGGCGACTACCAGCTCAGCCAAGCCCTCAGCCTGCTGAAAGGACTCAGCGTCAGCCGCGGCAACAACTGACCGATGCGCCCGGCCCGGCTGCTTTTCGGCCTGTGCCTGGGCGCGCTGCTGTGCCTGCCGGTGGCTGCCGCGCCCCGGCCGGACGGCGGCAAGCCGCTGGTCAGCATCGTCATCGACGACCTCGGGCAGAACCTGGCGCGCGACCGCCAGGTGCTCGACATCTCCCCCGCCATCGCCCTGGCGATCATCCCCGATACACCCCACGCCGCCGAATTGGCGCGCGAGGCGCACCACCGCGGGCGCACCGTGATGCTGCACATGCCGATGGACCCGGCCGGCGGTGGTTACGCCTGGACCCCGGAACTGACCCAGGAAGAGCGCGCGCGCCGTCTCGACGCCGCGCTGGCGAAGGTGCCCTACGTGCAGGGTGTGAACAACCATGAAGGCAGCCGCATGACCGCCGACCGCCCGGCCATGGCCTGGCTGGCTGCTGAGCTGCAGCGCCGCCACCTGTTCCTGCTCGACAGCCGCACCAGCGCCGCCACCGTGGCTGCTGCCGAGGCACAGAAGATCGGCCTCGCCAGCCTGTCGCGGGACGTTTTCCTCGACGACGATCCGAGCGAAGCGGCGGTGATGGAGCAGATGCAGCGCGGCCTGAAACTGGCGCGCAAGCAGGGCACGGTGGTGATGATCGGCCACCCGAAGCCGGCGACCCTGGCGGTGCTCAAGCGCGTGCTGCCGACCCTGAAGGCCCAGGGCTTCGAGCTGGTGCAGCCGTCGCTGATGATCGCCGAGCGCGGCAACCGCGCCATGGCGGGGCATGGGCAGAACGGAATCTATCGCTAGACGCGGGCTTTTCGTAGGAGCGAGGGGGACGCCTAGTTCTTGCTCGCGAACAGCCCCGGCACCGGAGTTTCCGAAAGCGGTTCGCGAGCAAGCCCGCTCCTACCAAGAGCAGTCAGGCCTGGGCGCCCGGACTGCAGGCCTACAGATAGTTATTGGTCGCCTGCTCGATGAAGCCATCGGCGCGCATTTCGTCCAGCGCCTTCTGCAGCTTCGCCACCACCTCGTCCGGAGTGTCCTTGTTGATCGCCAGGTACAGCTGCGCCTCGTTGAAGCGCAACACGGTCTGCAGGCCGGACACGCCTTCCTGCTTGGCCAGGTAGCGACCCACCGGGTCGGTGGTGGCCCACAGGTCGATCTCGCCGGTGGTCAGCTTCTTCACGTTTTCCTGGTCACGCAGCGCGTTGAGCACCGGGATGCCCTGGCTCTCCAGGTTCTGGCTGACGGCGTCGTTCTTGTAGGCGCCGAGCTTGTACTTGGCGGCGTCCTTGAGGTCCTTCACCTTGATCGAGCTTCCCGGCGGCGCGAGCAGGACCCAGTGGGTCTTGGCGATCGGCCCGACCCACTTGAACAGCGGCACGCGCTCAGGCGTGTAGGTGGTGGAGAACAGCCCGTAGTCGGGCTTGTCGAGGGCCAGCTTGTACAGGCGATCCCAGGGGAAACGCAGGCTCAGGCTGTACTGGATGCCGGCGCGCTTGAACATCTCGCGGACGATGTCGGCGCTGATGCCGTCGATACCATCGTCACGGGCGAAGTTCTTGTCATCCACCGCCATGTTGAACGGCGGGAAGTTCTCGGTGAGCAGCACCATCTTGTAATCGGCGGGCAACTCGGCGCGGGCCGTGGCGGCCCCCAGCAACAGACCCAGGGTAAGGGTCTTGATCAGGACTTTCAGCATGGTCATACCGCTCGCTTGGTTATCGTTATTGGGCTTGCGGCATCCCTGCAGAGGGGACGGAATACTTCGCTCGTCTGCCTTCCGTGGCAAAACCGGCGCCGAGGGATGTCGGCGCCAAACACGAAGGCCGGCGAGTGGCCGGCCTTCGGGTGTTACAGGTAACTGTTGAGCACGTCGTCGACGAAGCCTTCGGCGCGCATCTTGTCCAGCGCCGACTGCAGCTTCTGCACCACGGCATCCGGAGTCTCGCGGTTCAGTGCGAGGAACAGCTGGTCGCTGTTGAAGCGCAGCACGGTCTTCAGGCCGGTGACGCCCACCTGCTTGGCCAGGTAGCGGCCCGCCGGGTCACCGCTGGCCCACAGGTCGATCTGACCGTCGCGCAGCTTGGCGGCATTCTCCTGGTCACGCAGCGCCAGCACCGGCTCGAAGCCGTGCTCGCCGAGGTACTGGGCCATGGCATCGCCCTTGTAGGCGCCGACGCGGTATTTCTTCGCTTCATCCAGGTTATTGAGGGCGATGGGGCTGTCGGCCTTGGCCAGCAGGACCCAGTCGTCCGGACCGATCGGGCCGACCCATTTGAACTGGCTCTCGCGCTCGGGCAGGCGCGCGGTGACGAACACGCCGTAGCCGGGCTTCTCCAGCGCCAGCTTGTAGATGCGATCCCAGGGGAAGCGCAGGGTCAGGCTGTACTGCACGCCGGCACGCTTGAACATCTCCTTGACGATATCCACGGCGATGCCGTCGATGCTGTCTTCCTGGGCGAAGTTCTTGCCGTTGATGGCCATGTTGTAGGGAGGGAAGTTCTCGGTGAGCAGCACCACGCTGTAGTCCGAAGAATCCGTTTCAGCCCTTGCCGCACTGGCCAGAAGCAGGCCGCAGCCTAGCCATGCGAGCAGAATGCGCTTCAGCATCGAGATATTTCCTGCGTATGACATTTCTGAGAAGGCGCAGAGCTTACTCGGAGAATTGACGTCAATAAACCCTATGAATATGGCGATGGGACATAGATACGCCAGTATCCCGATCCAAAAACGCCAGTACCTTGACCAGGATGCGCCATAACCTTGACCGAAGCCTTGAGCTAGCAAGCTTCATGCGCAGGAAGCGGATGCGGCCACCGGACGCAGGGGAAGGACGGCCCATGAGAGAGCCATCGGGCCGGGAGAACCCCGGCCCGGAAGGGATCAGCGCACGACGATGCCGCGGCTGGCCAGGTAGGCCTTGGCCTCCGGCACGCTGTACTCGCCGAAGTGGAAGATGCTCGCCGCGAGAACCGCGTCGGCCTTGCCTTCGATGATGCCGGCAGCCAGGTGCTCCAGGTTGCCGACGCCGCCGGAGGCGATCACCGGCACGCCCACGGCCTCGCTGATGGCGCGGGTCACGCCCAGGTCGTAGCCGCTCTTCACGCCGTCCTGGTCCATGCTGGTCAGGAGGATTTCACCGGCGCCCAGGCCTTCCATCTTCTTCGCCCATTCGACCGCGTCCAGCCCGGTGGGCTTGCGCCCGCCGTGGGTGAAGATTTCCCAGCGCGGCGCTTCGCCCGGCGCCGAGACCTTCTTCGCGTCGATGGCGACCACGATGCACTGTGAGCCGAAGCGCGCGGCGGCTTCGCCGACGAACTCCGGGGTGAACACCGCCGCGGTGTTGATCGAGACCTTGTCCGCACCGGCGTTGAGCAGGTTGCGAATGTCCTGCACCGTCCTGACGCCGCCGCCCACGGTCAGCGGGATGAACACCTGGCTGGCCATGCGCTCGACGGTATGCAGGGTGGTATCGCGGCCATCGACGCTGGCGGTGATGTCGAGGAAGGTGATCTCGTCCGCACCCTGCTCGTCGTAGCGACGGGCGATTTCCACCGGGTCACCGGCGTCGCGGATGTTCTCGAACTTGACGCCCTTCACCACGCGGCCGTTGTCCACGTCGAGGCAGGGAATGATGCGTTTAGCCAGTGCCATAGCAATGCTCTCGTAGGATGGGTGGAGCGCAGCGATACCCATGCTGCCGGACCACCCCAGGTCCTCAGTGCCGGGCCATGCCGTTTCGCGGCACGCCCGGCCTGCGTTCAGGTCAGCCTTTGAAGCTGTCGCACAGTGCCTGTGCTTCGGCGACGTCGAGGGTGCCTTCGTAGATCGCGCGGCCAGTGATGGCGCCGACGATGCCCGGCGTACGGGCGTCCAGCAGCTTCTGGATATCACCCAGGTTGTGGATGCCGCCCGAAGCGATCACCGGAATACGCGTGGCGTTGGCCAGGGCAGCGGTGGCTTCGACGTTGCAGCCCTGCATCATGCCGTCCTTGGCGATGTCGGTGTAGACGATCGCCGAGACGCCATCGGCCTCGAAACGCTTGGCCAGGTCGATGACCTGTACCGAGCTCACTTCCGCCCAGCCGTCGGTGGCGACGAAGCCGTCTTTCGCGTCGAGGCCGACGATCACCTTGCCGGGGAAGGCCTTGCAGGCTTCGGCGACGAATTCCGGCTGCTTGACCGCCTTGGTGCCGATGATCACGTAGCTGACGCCGGCGCGGACGTAGTGCTCGATGGTTTCCAGCGAGCGGATGCCGCCGCCGATCTGGATCGGCAGGTTCGGGTAGCGCTTGGCGATGGCGGTAACCACTTCACCGTTGACCGGCTTGCCTTCGAAGGCGCCGTTCAGGTCCACCAGGTGCAGACGGCGGCAACCGCCCTCCACCCACTTGGCGGCCATGGACACCGGGTCGTCGGAGAAGACCGTAGCGTCTTCCATCAGGCCCTGGCGCAGGCGCACGCAGGCGCCGTCTTTCAGATCGATTGCGGGGATGATCAGCATGGGTTGAACCTGCTCGAATCCAAAGATGAATGGGGTCGGGTCAGCTCTTCTCGAGCGCCCACAAGTCGCTTTCGATGCTCTCGAACCGGTCTTTCAGGTGAGACTGCACGTCGAAGATCGCCTTGTTGTAGAACAGCGGGCCGAACTCGCGCAGGAAGAAGTCCAGCGCCTCTTCGGCCTCGAAGGAACCGACGTCCAGCTCGAAGCGATCTTCGAGAAAACGCTGGATCGCCCGCGCCGCGCTCTGGCGCTGGGCGCCGTCGAGCTCGAGGATCGCCGGCTTGTCCTTCTGGCGGGCCATGGCTTACCAGCGCCCGTCCCAGGCGGCGAAGTTCTGCAGCAGCTGCAGGCCATGGGTATGGCTCTTCTCCGGGTGGAACTGCACGGCGAAGCGCGAACCATCGGCCAGCGCGGCGGCGAAATCGACGCCGTAATGGCCGCGACCAACCACCTGGCGCGGGTTGCCAGCCTGGATGTAATAGCTGTGCACGAAGTAGAAACGCGCGCGGTCGGGGATGTCGTGCCACAGCGGGTGATCCACGCTCTGTGCCACTTCGTTCCAGCCCATGTGCGGCACCTTCAGGTGCTCGCCGTCCTCGTGCAGGTCCTTGCCGAAGAAGCGCACCTGGCCGGGGAACAGGCCGATGCAATCGACACCGTCGTTTTCCTCGCTACGCTCCAGCAGCGCCTGCATGCCGACGCAGATGCCGAGGAACGGACGGTCCTGGCTGACTTCGCGCACCAGGCTGTCGAAACCCAGGCGCTTGATCTCGGCCATGCAATCGCGGATCGCGCCGACGCCGGGGAACACCACGCGGTCCGCCTCACGGATCACGTTGGCGTCGCTGGTCACCAGCACGCGACCGGCGCCCACGCGCTCAAGCGCCTTGGACACCGAGTGCAGGTTGCCCATGCCGTAGTCGATGACGGCTACCGTCTGCATTACAGACACCCTTTGGTGGACGGCATCTGGCCGGCCATGCGCTCATCCAGCTCGATGGCCATGCGCAGCGCGCGGCCGAAGGCCTTGAACACCGTCTCGATCTGGTGGTGGGTGTTGTGCCCGCGCAGGTTGTCGATGTGCAGGGTGACGTTGGCGTGGTTGACGAAGCCCTGGAAGAACTCCATGAACAGGTCGACATCGAAGCCACCGACGCTGGCGCGGGTGAACGGCACGTGCATCTGCAGGCCGGGGCGGCCGGAGAAGTCGATGACCACGCGCGACAGCGCCTCGTCCAGCGGCACGTAGGCATGGCCGTAGCGGCGGATGCCTTTCTTGTCGCCGATGGCCTTGGCGAAGGCCTGGCCGAGGGTGATGCCGATGTCTTCGACGGTATGGTGATCGTCGATATGCAGGTCGCCCTTGCACTCGATGTCCAGGTCGATCAGGCCGTGGCGGGCGATCTGGTCCATCATGTGCTCGAGGAAGGGAACCCCGGTATCGAAGCGGGCCTTGCCCGTTCCATCCAGGTCGATGGAAACCTTGATCTGGGTTTCCAGGGTGTCGCGCGCGACGGATGCCTTGCGTTCGGCCATCACCAGCTCCACAGCTAACACTGCACGTAATTATAAGAAGGGGCGGCATTATAGGCGCGCCGGGCGCTGCGCGGCTATGGGCGGTGGTCGGCGCTGGCAGATAGTCCTACACTGCGCGGCTCGCCTTCCGAGGATTGCCCATGCCCGTCGTCGTCCAGCACCTGACCCAGCCCAGCGACCAGGACCGCCAGGACCTGCTGAAGATCTACGCCGACGCGCCACAATGGCTGCTGGCGCCGTTCACCGATGCCGATGCACTGGTCACCCGCGGGCTTGCCGAGGGCCGGCTGTTCACCGGGCGCTTCAACGACCGCCTGCTGGGCGCCGCGTGGATCGAGCGAGACGACGACACCTGGCGGCTTTCCCGCCTGTGCGTGCGCCAGGTTACCCGCAACCGCGGCGTCGCCCGGCGCCTGCTGGAAGAAGCCCAGCGCCTGGCCGTCCTGCAGGGTGCCGCGCTGCGCCTGAGCGCTCCGCAAGATCAACCCGAAGCCGCGCGCTTCGCCGAGCACCTGGGCCTGACACTGCTGCCAGCCTGACCCGCCATCACCGGGGAACCGCGCCGCAAGTCCCCGTTCAAACCCCGCAATACCTGCGCCTGCCTTTCCGGGCTGGGGCGCCGCTGCGTCATTGGTATACTTTCCCGCTACTCCACCCGCCGCCTGAACAAGGACCCGTCCATGAAAGCGTTCGGCAAAATCATCGGCATCATTGCCCTGGTCCTGCTGCTGCTCATCGTCGCCGCCGGCTTCGTGCTGAGCCATTTCTTCGATCCGAATGACTACAAGGACGAGATCCGCCAGCTCGCCCGGGACAAGGCCAACCTCGAACTGAACCTCAAGGGCGACATTGGCTGGAGCCTGTTCCCCTGGCTGGGCCTGGAACTGCATGACACCAGCGTGGCGAGCCTGCAGACACCAGACAAGCCGTTCGCCGACGCGCAGCTGCTGGCCATGTCCGTACGCGTGCTGCCGCTGCTGCGTAAAGAAGTGCAGATGAGCGACATCCGCGTCGAAGGCCTGACCCTTTCCCTGAACAAGGACAAGAACGGCGTCGGCAACTGGGAAAGCATCGGCAAGCCCGCCCAGCCGGCCGCCGGCACCCCGCCCGCCGCACAACCGGCGCCCGCGCCGAGCGAGCCGGCGAAGCCCGCCGCTGGCGAAGGCCACCAGGCGATGAAGCTGGACATCGACAGCCTGAGCGTGAAGAACGCCCGCATCGATTACGCCGATGCCCAGAGCGGCAAGAACTACAGCGTGGAGGGCATCGAGCTGACCACCGGCGCCATCCGCGAAGGCAGCAACATCCCGCTCAAGCTCAGCGCCTACCTGGGCACCAACCAGCCGGTGATCCGCGCGCGCACCGAACTGACCGGCAACCTGCGCTTCGACCGCGCGCTCAAGCGCTACCAGCTCGAAGACGCCAAGCTCTCCGGCGAAGTCTCCGGCGATCCGTTCCAGGGCAAGACCGCCAACTACAGCGCCCAGGGCCAGCTGGTACTCGACCAGGCCGCCCAGGTCGCCGAGTGGAACGGCCTGAAGGTCACCGTCAACCAGCTGCGCGCCCTGGGTGAGCTGAAGGCCCGCGAGCTGGATAAAGAGCCCAAGTTCGATGGCGGCTTGTCGCTGGCACCCTTCAACCTGCGCGAATTCCTCGAAGGCATCGGCCAGACCCTGCCGGAAATGGCCGACACCACCACCCTCACCAAGCTGGAGCTGGCCACTCGCATCAGCGGTACTCGCAACAGCCTGGCCCTGAACGACATCAACCTGAAGCTGGACGACAGCGCCTTCAGCGGCAATCTCGGCATCGCCGACTTCAGCAAGCAGGCGATCCGCGCCCAACTGTCCGGCGACAAGCTGAACCTCGACCGCTACCTGCCGGCCAAGGTCAAGAAAGCCCAGGACTCCACCAACAGCGCGCGCAAGGCCGAAGTCGACGCCACCGCGCAGAACGCCGTCAAGGGCGACACCCCGCTGCCCAGCCAGCCGACTCAGCAGGCCTGGAGCGACGCCCCGCTGCTGCCCATCGCTCGCCTGCGCGCACTGGACCTCGACGCCGGCCTGAACCTCGGCCGGCTGACCCTGGACAAGCTGCCCATCGACAACGCCGTGCTCAAGCTGCGCGGCCAGGGCGGCCTGCTCAACCTCGACGACCTGCGCGGCGAGCTCTACGACGGCAAGTTCAACGCCACCGCCACCCTCGACGTGCGCCAGGACGTACCGACCCTGCAGGCGAAGAAGCACATCGCCGACGTACCGGTGGAGCGCCTGCTCGAATCCCAGGGCCAGAAGCCGCCGGTAAAGGGCATGCTCGACCTCGACGCCGACATCACCACCCAGGGCAACAGTCAAAAGGCCTGGATCGACAACCTCAACGGCACCGCGCACTTCGTCCTGACCCAGGGCGTGTTGCTCAATGCCAACCTTGAACAGCAGCTGTGCCAGGGCATCGCCACGCTCAACCGCAAGTCGCTGACTGGCGAGCATGGCGGCAAGGACACTCCGTTCCGCGAGCTGCAGGGCAACCTGGTGTTCCGCAATGGCGTAGCCAGCAACCCGGACCTCAAGGCCAGCATTCCCGGCCTGACCGTCAAGGCCGACGGCGACCTCGACCTGCGCGTGCTGGGTATGGACTACCGCGTCGGCGTCACCATCGAAGGCGACAAGAGCGACATGCCCGACCCCGCCTGCGAAGTGAACAAGCGCTATGTAGGCATCGAATGGCCGCTGCGCTGCCGCGGCCCGCTGGAACTGGGCGCCAAGGCCTGCCGCCTGGACAAGGACGGCATCGGCAAGATCGCCGCACGGTTGGCCGGGGACCGGCTGAACCAGAAACTCGAAGAGAAGCTCGGCGACAAGGTCAGTCCCGAACTCAAAGACGCACTCAAAGGGCTGTTCAAGAAGTGACCCCGCAAAGCTTCAATCAGGCCGTGCTCGACTGGTTCGACACGCACGGCCGCCATGACCTGCCCTGGCAGCAGAACATCACGCCCTACCGGGTGTGGGTCTCGGAAATCATGCTGCAGCAGACGCAGGTCAGCACCGTGATGGGCTACTACGACCGCTTCATGACGGCGCTGCCGACGGTGGCGGACCTGGCCAACGCGCCGGAAGACGAAGTGCTGCACCTGTGGACGGGCCTGGGCTACTACACCCGCGCCCGCAACCTGCACAAGACCGCGAAGACGGTGATGGAACAGCACGGCGGAGAATTCCCCCGCGACGTCGAACAGCTCGCCGAGCTGCCCGGCATCGGCCGCTCCACCGCCGGCGCCATCGCCAGCATCTCCATGGGGCTGCGTGCGCCGATCCTCGACGGCAACGTCAAGCGCGTGCTCGCGCGCTACATCGCCTGCGACGGCTATCCGGGCGAGCCCAAGGTCGCCAGACAGCTGTGGGACGCCGCCGAGCGCTTCACGCCGCAGGAGCGGGTCAACCACTACACCCAGGCGATGATGGACCTGGGCGCCACCCTCTGCACCCGCAGCAAGCCGAGCTGCCTGCTCTGTCCGCTGCGCGAGGGCTGCCGCGCGCACTTTCTCGGCCGCGAGACCGACTTCCCGGTATCCAAGCCGCGCAAGGCGCTGCCGCAGAAACGCACGCTGATGCCGATCCTGGCCAACCGCGAGGGCGACATCCTGCTCTACCGCCGTCCGTCGACCGGACTCTGGGGCGGCCTGTGGAGCTTCCCCGAACTGGACGACCTGGCCGCCCTCGACCCACTGGCCCAGCGCCACGCCCTGCGTCTGGGCGAGCGGCGCGAGCTGCCCGGCCTGACCCATACCTTCAGCCACTTCCAGCTGGCCATCGAGCCCTGGCTGGTGCGCGTCGAGGACGCAGCCCCCGCCGTGGCCGAGGCCGACTGGCTCTGGTATAACCTCGCCACCCCGCCGCGGCTCGGCCTTGCCGCCCCGGTGAAGAAGCTGCTCAAACGAGCCGCCGACGTGTTGAACGCAGGAGAAATGTCATGACCCGACTGGTGATGTGCCGCAAATACAAAGAAGAGCTGCCCGGCCTCGATCGCGCGCCCTATCCCGGAGCCAAGGGCCAGGACATCTACGAGCACGTCTCGAAGAAAGCCTGGGACGAATGGCAGAAGCACCAGACCATGCTGATCAACGAGCGTCGCCTGAACATGATGAATGCCGAGGATCGCAAGTTCCTCACCGCCGAGATGGACAAGTTCCTGTCGGGCGAGGAATACGCGCAGGCCGAGGGCTACGTCCCGCCCAGCGCGTAAGCTTCGGTATTATTTGAAAAATTTTTTCGCGGCACGCTTGACACCCCTTCCGAAAACCCTTTTAATGCGCGCCACGTTGCCCAGGTAGCTCAGTTGGTAGAGCAGGGGATTGAAAATCCCCGTGTCGGCGGTTCGATTCCGTCCCTGGGCACCAAGCCTTCCGAAAAGCCCCTGAAATCGCGAGATTTCAGGGGCTTTTTCATTCCGCTCCGCACAAGTCACTCCTCCGCCCCGGAACATTCCCGCGTTTCGTATCGAATGTTTGCCGAACCTCAGTGTCTACTGGCACATAGCACATCGATCTTTCAGAATCATGACCATCCGGACGATTTTCACCCTGTAGTGAGATACCCTCCGGGATTCGATGTTTCGTAGCGGAGTCACTGTGCGCAAACTCATAAGCTGGTGGAATTCCCGGGGCAACCTGGTTTCCCTGTCTGCCCTCTTCCTGCTGGTGCCGCTGTTCGGCCGCTACAGCCTTGGCTGGGGCTCCCCGCTGGGCTACCTGTCGGACCTCGCGCTCGGCACCCTGCTGGTCGTCGCAGTGCACAACCGTCGACTGTTCATCGCCATTCCGGTCATGCTGGTGTGGGCCCTGTCGGTGATCGGCACCGCCGAACTGGTCAGCGCCGTGGGCCGCATGCCTGCGCCGGAAGACCTGCACTTCCTCGCCGACCCGACCTTCGTCGCCAACTCCACCGAGGGCGGCGGACTCAACCACCTGCACCTGGCAATCCTGATCGGCGCCGGCATCCTGCTCTGCGCGCTGCTCTGGCGCCGCCGCGAAAAGCCGCTGCCGCGCTACGCCTATGCCGTACCGGCCGCACTGCTGGCCGCCCACGCTGGCGTACAGTACTTCCAGCCCAGCGACGCGGAGATGTGGAAGCAGTTCAACCTGCCGCACCAGTTGGTCTCCCGCGCCGTCACCAGCGGCGAGATGGCCTACCAGGACTGGCGCGACCGCGACCAACCGGAGGTCCGCCCGGACGTCACCGGCCTGACCCAGCACGACCTCAATGGCACTTCGCTGCTGGCCGGCCGCGGCCAGGCGAAGAACGTACTGATCATCGCCATGGAGGGTATCCCTGGCGCCTATGTCGCCACCAACCGTGCCGCCCTGAGCAGCAGCTACGAAGAATCGATGATGCCGCGCCTGAGCACCTGGGCCGAGCGCGCCATGACCACCCCGGACTACGTGGTGCACAGCCACCAGACCATCCGCGGTCTCTACGCCATGCTCTGCGGCGACTACAGCAAGCTGGACAACGGCACGCCCAAGGGCGTCGAACTGCTGGGCAACCCGACCCGCGCCGCCGAATGCCTGCCGGCACAGATGCACCAGGCCGGCTTCAGCACCCACTTCCTGCAGGGCGCCGGGCTGCGCTTCATGGCCAAGGACAAGGTCATGCCGGCCATGGGCTTCGACAAGACCCTGGGCCGCGACTGGTTCAAGAAGAAACCCTACCTGGAATTCGCCTGGGGCATGGACGACAAGGCCTTCTTCGAGGGCGCGCTGGACTATGTCGGCCAGCTGCGCCAGAAGAAGCAGCCGTGGATGCTCACCCTGCTCACCGTCGGCACCCACCAGCCGTATTCGGCCACCCCGGAATACCTGGCCAAGTACCCGACCCCGCGCCAGGCCGCGGTTGCTTACCTGGATGACGCCGTCGATGCCTTCCTCAAGGGCCTGGAAGAGAAAGGCGTGCTCAAGGACACCCTGGTGATCGTCACCTCCGACGAATCCCACGGCATCGACAACGTGCGCCTTGCCTCGGCCTGGGGCCTGAACCTGATTCTTGCACCGGAACAGGCCGCGCTGCCGCCAGTGAAGGCCGGCGTCTACGGCCACGTCGACCTGGAATCCTCGGTGCTCGACTACTTCGCCATCAAGGCGCCACAGGATATCGCCGGCCGCTCGCTATTCCGCGAATACGCCAACGGCCGCGAGATGGTGACCTTCACCAACGGCATGCAGCGTTATCACGACGGCAAGGGCAACTTCACCGAGTGCGACTTCCAGCAGGTCTGCCGGCGCTACAAGAGTGACGGCTTCATCGCTGACACCGCCAAGTTCGAAGGCCGCTTCAGTGGCCGCGACGCCCGCCTGATGACTGCCCGAGCAGACATCCTCGACCAGTCGGTGACCAAGGCGCAGTCGGCTCGCGAATACCAGTTCGCGACCAAGGAACGCATCCGCCTGAAGCCACAGATCGACAACGAGTACACCGACAACCTGATCGGCGCGCAGTACCTGGAGTTTCCGGCCAACACCCACACCACGGTGCGCCTGAAGATCCGCGCGATCCAGATGGACGCCAATGGGGCGAAAGTGACGCTCAAGACGCGCTCCTTCGAGAAGCCCGTGCCCATCGAGATGCCGGACTTCCCGCTGGTGAAACGCAACCAGCCGCTGGAAGTGAGCTTCGGCTTCGACAACGAGGAAGCCCGCAAGGCCTTCTCCTTCCACCTGCTCGCCGAAGGCAAGGGCGTCATCGAGATCACCGATTTCCACGTGCTGACCCAGCCGCGCAAATCGACGATCAACGCCACCGAGGCTGGCGGTACCGGTCTGGCCGACGCCAAGCCATTGCCGATCCCGCGCCTGTCCGGGCACCCGAACCTGATGGCCAGCCAGCCACCGGAATCCCAGGACGACATAACCCCTGCAGAGGCGATCGAAGATCCGAACCCGCAACTGCGGCAGATGATGCAGTGATACCAACCGGCGGCCCCAGGGCCGCCGGACTTTTATCGGCCGGTCTAAACTGGCACTATCCCGCCCCCGCGCCACCACCTGATGCCCTCATCCGGCGCGGCTAGTTCAGCCCAGGCGACAACGCCGAGCGGCAATGCGACAACTTGCCACTACAGCCGACGACCGCGGCAGATGGGCGCTTGGCGCACTCAGGAGTGCGTGTTAGGTTGCCCCTCGCCAGGATGGCCCCGATTCTGCAGTGACCTGCTGCGAAAGCGTCCGAATAACAATAGAGGAGCCCCCAATGGCCACGGCCATACCCGCACTGGAAATCCGTAACCTGCACAAGCGTTACGGTGACCTGGAAGTGCTCAAAGGCATTTCCCTGACCGCCCGCGACGGCGATGTGATTTCCATTCTCGGCTCCTCCGGTTCCGGTAAATCCACGTTCCTGCGCTGCATCAACCTGCTGGAGAACCCGCACCAGGGCCAGATCCTGGTCGCCGGTGAAGAACTCAAGCTGAAGAAGACCAAGGACGGCTCGCTGGTCGCCTCGGACAACAAGCAGATCAACCGTCTGCGCAGCGAACTGGGCTTCGTCTTCCAGAACTTCAACCTCTGGCCGCACATGAGCATCCTCGACAACATCATCGAGGCGCCGCGTCGTGTGCTGGGCAAGACCAAGGCCGAGGCTACCGAGATCGCCGAGGCCCTGCTGGCCAAGGTCGGCATCTCCGACAAGCGCCATAGCTTCCCCGCGCAGCTTTCCGGTGGCCAGCAGCAGCGCGCCGCCATCGCCCGCACGCTGGCGATGCAGCCCAAGGTCATCCTCTTCGACGAGCCGACGTCAGCACTGGACCCGGAAATGGTCCAGGAAGTGCTTAACGTTATCCGCGCGCTCGCCGATGAGGGTCGCACCATGCTGCTGGTGACCCATGAAATGAACTTTGCCCGCCAGGTATCCAGTGAGGTGGTGTTCCTCCACCAGGGCCTGGTAGAAGAGCAGGGACCGCCGCAGCAGGTATTTGACAACCCGCAATCGGCACGCTGTAAACAATTCATGTCCAGCCACCGCTAACGGAGCATTACTGCATGAACAACTATAAGAAGATCGTTCTGGCTATCGCGGCCACCTTCGCCCTGGGGAGCCAGGCCATCGCCGCGGACAAACTGCGCATCGGTACCGAAGGCGCCTACCCGCCCTTCAACGGCATCGACGCCAGCGGCCAGGTCGTCGGTTTCGATATCGAGATCGGCAAGGCGCTGTGCGCCAAGATGAAGACCGAGTGCGACGTCGTCACCTCCGACTGGGACGGCATCATCCCGGCGCTGAACGCCAAGAAGTTCGACTTCATCGTCGCTTCCATGTCGATCACCGACGAGCGCAAGCAGGCCGTTGACTTCACCAACGCCTACTACACCAACAAGCTGCAGTTCGTGGCGCCGAAGTCGACCGACTTCAAGACCGACAAGGGCTACCTCAAGGGCAAGGTGATCGGTGCGCAGCGCGCGACCATCGCCGGCACCTGGCTTGAGGACAACATGGCCGACACCGTCACCATCAAGTTGTACGACACTCAGGAAAACGCCTACCTCGACCTGTCCTCGGGCCGCCTCGACGGCGTGCTGGCCGACAAGTTCGTGCAGTACGACTGGCTGAAGAGCGACGCCGGCAAGGACTTCGAGTTCAAGGGCGAGCCGGTGTTCGACAACGACAAGATCGGCATCGCCGTGCGCAAGGGCGACCCGCTGCGTGACAAGCTGAACGCCGCTCTGAAGGAAATCGTCGACGACGGTACCTACAAGAAGATCAACGACAAGTACTTCCCCTTCAGCATCTACTGATGCATGTGCCGCGCCGCCCCTCGCCGGGCGGCGCGCGCCTTCAGGCGTGACTCCCCATGATTTTCGACCTGCACGGCTTTGGCGATCAGTTGATCGCCGGCACCTGGATGACGCTCAAGCTCTCGCTCGCCGCAGTCTGCGTGGGACTGGTCCTCGGCCTGCTCGGCGCCATCGCCAAGACCTCGAAGAACGGTTTCCTGCGCATGCTCGGCGGTTTCTATACCACCGTAGTTCGCGGCGTACCCGAGACACTCTGGGTACTGATGATCTATTTCGGCACCGTGGCCGGCCTGAACGCCATCGGTGACCTCTTCGGCCACCCCGAATTCGCACTCTCGCCCTTTGCCGCAGGCACCTGTGCCCTGGGCCTGTGCTTCGGCGCCTATGCCACCGAAGTCTTCCGTGGCGCGCTGCTGGCGATTCCCAAGGGCCACCGCGAAGCCGGCCAGGCGCTGGGCCTCTCGGCTCCACGCATCTTCTGGCGCATCGTGCTGCCGCAGGTATGGCGCGTGGCGCTGCCGGGCCTGGGTAACCTCTATCTGATTCTTCTGAAGGACACCGCCCTGGTCTCGCTGATCACCCTCGACGAGATCATGCGCAAGGCCCAGGTCGCCTCCAACGCGACCAAGGAGCCCTTCACCTTCTACATGACCGCGGCCTTCATCTACCTGGGCCTGACCGTCTTCATCATGGCCGCCCTGCACTTCCTCGAGCGTCGCGCCGGCCGTGGCTTCGTGAGGAACGAGCTATGACCGATCTCGAGCTGATCCTCAAATGGCTGCCGAAGATGTTCCAGGGCGCCACCCTGACCCTGGAGCTGCTGGCCATCGCCGTGGTCGCCGGCCTGTGCCTGGCCGTACCGCTGGGCATCGCCCGCGCCTCGCGCCACTGGTACGTGCGAGCAGTGCCTTACACCTACATCTTCTTCTTCCGTGGCACGCCGCTGCTGCTGCAGCTGTTCATCGTCTACTACGGCTTCGCCCAGTTCGAGAGTGTGCGCAAGGGGCCGCTCTGGCCGTACCTGCGCGACCCGTACTGGTGCGCCCTGCTGACCATGACGCTGCACACCGCGGCCTACATCGCCGAGATCCTGCGCGGCGCCATCCACGCCATCCCGGTGGGTGAAGTGGAAGCCGCCCGCGCACTGGGCATGTCCCGCCGCCAGGCGCTGTTCCACATCATCCTGCCGCGCGCCGCGCGCATCGCCATGCCGGCCTACAGCAACGAGGTGATCCTCATGCTCAAGGCCAGCGCCGTGGTGTACACCGTGACCCTGTTCGACATCATGGGCATGACCCGCACCATCATCGCGCGCACCTACGAGGCCATGCTGTTCTTCTGCCTCGCCGGCCTGTTCTACCTGGTCATCACGCTGCTGCTGACGCGCATCTTCCGCCTGCTGGAACGCTGGCTGAAGGTGGATTCCATGCAGGGCCGCTGACCGGCGCACCGTTCGCCCACGGGGTGGCTATAATGCGCGCCCCGTGGTTTGCCTCCGCTTCGCACCGTGCTCCCGAACGACACTCCCCTGACCGGCTCCGACCTGCTCCAGCGCTTCCAGGCACTGGACGGTTTCCTGCTGGACCATCAGGCGCTGTGGCGGCCGAAACCCTTCACGGCGCTGGAGCTGGCCTGGGAGCGCGAACACCCCGAACTGGCCGCCTGGCTGCGCAACCGCAGCCTTGATGACGCCGAGGCGGTGCACAACGCGCCCGAGCAGCTCGACGCCCCCGCGCCCTTCCCGGCATTGGCAGCCACGGCCACAAAGCTGTCCGTCGTCGGCGAACTCCCGGCAACGCCGCTGGGCAAGCTGCCGAACCTGCTGACCGTCGATGTGCCTGGCCGCAAGTGGCAACAGATCGAAGCCTTCGCCAGCCGCCTGGATTTCGCCGAAGCACCGCAGCAATGGCTCGACTGGTGCGCCGGCAAAGGCCATCTGGGCCGTCTGCTGGCGCGTGACGGCAAGCCGCTGCTGAGCCTGGAGTTTGACCATGCCCTGGTGGAAGACGGCCAGCGCCTGAGCGACCGGCTTCAGCTTCACGCCCGGCATCACCAGCAGGACGTACTCGCACCGGACGTCCGCGAGCACCTGCAGACCGAGCACACCGCCGTCGCCCTGCACGCCTGCGGCAACCTGCACGTACGCTTGCTGCAACTGGCCAGCGCCCAGGGCTGCCGCCAGCTCGCCGTGGCGCCCTGCTGCTACAACCGCATCGATAGCGAGTATTACCAGCCGCTCTCGCATACCGCACAAAGCTCCACCCTGCTGCTCTCGCGGGACGACCTGCGCCTGCCGCTCGCGGAAACCGTCACCGCCGGCGCCCGCGTGCGCCGCCAGCGCGACGGCTCGATGGCGCGGCGGCTGGCTTTCGACCTGCTGCAACGGGAAGTCCGCGGCAGCAATGACTACCTGCCCACTCCCTCCGTGCCGCCGACCTGGCTGGACAAGCCCTTCGCCGACTATTGCCGCGACCTGGCCGCGCTCAGGGAGCTCGACCTGCCCACTGGCACCGACTGGCAGGAGCTGGAGGCCAGGGGCTGGCAACGCCTGGCCCAGGTTCGCAACCTGGAACTGGTGCGCGGACTGTTCCGCCGCCCCATGGAGCTGTGGCTGCTGCTCGATCGCGCGTTATTCCTCGAGGAACAGGGCTATCGCGCCACCCTGGGCGCCTTCTGCGCCACCCGGATGACCCCTCGCAACCTGCTATTACTGGCCGAACGCATCTGAGACGGGCGTTCCAGGGCTTCACCCACAGACCCTGTGGATAACTCTGTTCGTAACCCCGGAAAAAACTCCCCATCCTTACTGCCCAGACCGCCTCGCTGCGATCTGGTCATTTTCTGTACATATAAATTTAATCCTTTAAAAACAGTAGGTTACGAGACTTCGTGATTGCTATCACATCTCATATGCGATTTGCGCCCTAAAGCTACCCCCCTTGTGCATAAAGGTCTTCGGCGGTGTAGGAAATCAGCCATTCCTGTTGCCATCCCTGCTCCAATAGCGCTTCGTCGAACGGATTGTTGCGTAATCGCGACAATCTAATCTTGTCAATCGCTGCCTAGGCAGTATCATTTCGAAACATTTCACTGCCTAAGCAGCTTTCTGTTTTGACATGAATCACTACGACGTCGCGGATTTTCCGTTCAAAGGCTCCATCGGCCAGCTGCTGGGTGCCACCGCCATCCTCAAGGATCGCCTGCTGGACAAGCATCTGGCGCACCTGGACATCACCGCCGCGCAGTTCAAGGTGCTGTTCTTCATCGGCAACGACCGCGCCAACACCCCGGCCGAGCTGTGCCGCGAGCTGTCCATCGACAGCGGGTCCATGACCCGCATGCTCGACCGCCTGGCACGCAAGGACCTGCTGGTCCGCGAGCCCTGCCAGAACGACCGACGCAGCGTGCGCCTAAGCCTGAGCCCCGCCGGACAGGCCGTGAATGACGAAGCCCCGAGCATCGCCGCTGCAGCCATGAACGAGCTGGTCGGCGGCCTCTCCCGCGATGAACTGCAGACCCTCACCGGCCTGCTCGACAAGATCCTGCGCGCCCACGGCGCCGCGGCCCATTGCGCGGCGCAGGAGAAATGATCATGAACCATCTCCGTATCGCCCTGCTGCCGGCCGCCGTGTTCGCCGCCGCACTGGGCCTGTCCGGCTGCGTCAGCTACAAGGGCCTGGACATCAGTGGCAAGGCCGTCGACCCCGCCAGCCTGAAGGCTGGCGTCAGCCTCGATGGTACTCCGCTGTCCACCGCTGCCTGGCCCAGCGAGCACTGGTGGATCAGCCTGGGCGACCCGCAGCTGGACAGTCTGATCAGCGAGGCCCTGCAAGGCACGCCGGACCTGGACATCGCCAGCGCCCGCGCACGCCAGGCCATCGCCGCTGCGCAAGCGCAGGACGCCGCGCGCATGCCCAGCGTCAAGGGCACCGCCAGTTATGCCGGCATCCGCGCACCGGAAAACGTGATTCCTGCGCCCATGGGCGGTCGCTACTCGGCGGTAAAATACCTGTCGCTCAGCTTCAGCTACGACCTCGATCTCTGGGGCGGCCAGCGCGACGCCTGGGAAGCCGCCCTCGGCCAGGCCAACGCTGCCGAAGTCGACCGCCAGGCCGCCTCGATCACGCTCTCCACCAATGTCGCCCGCGCCTACAGCAATCTGGCCCACGCCTTCGTTGCCCGCGACCTGGCCAAGGACGAACTGGATCGCTCGCAGCACCTCTTCCAGCTCAGCCAGAAACGCATGGACGCTGGTCTCGACAGCAAGGTCCAGCTGCAACAGACGCAGTCCCAGGTCGCCAGCGCCAAGCAGCAGCTGGCCGCCGCGGAACAGGAAATTGCCAGCGACCGCATCGCCCTCGCCGTCCTGCTCGGCCAGGGCCCGGACCGTGGTCAGGACCTGCAGCGTCCGCAGGTGCTCAAGCCCGGCGCGCTGAGCCTGCCGTCGAACCTGCCGGCCGAACTGCTGGGTCGCCGCCCGGACATCGTCGCCGCGCGCTGGCGGGTCGAAGCTGCATCAAAAAACATCGACTCGGCGAAGACCGAGTTCTATCCCAACGTGAACCTGGGCGCGATGGTCGGCCTGGCCGCTCTGCACACCAGCGACGTGCTGAAAGCGCCAAGCCGGTTCTTCCAGATCGCGCCGGCCATCTCCCTGCCGATCTTCGACGGTGGCCGCCTACGCGCCAACCTGGCCGGGAAGGACGCCGACTACGACCTGGCCGTCGCCCAGTACAACAAGACCCTGGTCAGCGCTCTCGGCGAGGTCACCGACGATCTCGGCAAGCTGCGCTCGCTGGAGCAGCAGATCGACGACCAGCGCGATGCCCGCGATATCGCAAAGTCCAACTTCGACCTGGCCATGCGCCGTTACGGCGAAGGCGTCGGCAACTACCTAGACGCCCTCAGCGTGCAGCAGCAGCTGCTCCTCGCCGAACGCCAGCTGGCCAGCCTGGACGCCCAACGCATCGACCTTTCGGTGCAACTGGTCCAGGCCCTGGGCGGTGGCTACCAGCCCGACACCACTTCCACTCCTGCCCCGCTCGCCCAGGCGAACGCGGCCGCCGCGCACTGAACGAGGCACCCGACATGAGCACCGCCACCCAAGAAACCCAGAACGGCAACCCCAAGCGCAAGCGCTGGCTGCTGATCCTGCTCGCCGTCGTCATCCTCGCCGGCCTTGCCAGCGTCGCCTGGGAACTCCTCTACGGCCGCTGGCACGAGGACACCGACGATGCCTACGTGAACGGCAACGTCGTGCAGATCACCCCGCAGATCACCGGCACCGTGGTCAGCATCGGCGCCGATGACGGCGACCTGGTGCGCAAGGGCCAGGTGCTGGTGAAGTTCGACCCCAGTGATGCCGACATCGCCCTGCAGCAGGCCGAAGCCAACCTCGCGCGCACCGTGCGCCAGGTGCGCGGGCTGTTCAGCAACGTCGACGGCTACAAGGCCGACGTCGCCACGAAGAAGGTCGCCCTGTCCAAGGCCGAGGCCGATTTCAAGCGCCGGCAGAACCTCGCCAACGACGGCGCCATCTCCCAGGAAGAACTGGCTCACGCCCGCGACGCCCTGGACACCGCGCGCAGCTCGCTGACCAACTCCGAGCAGCAACTGGACACCAACCGCGCGCTGGTGGACGACACCGTGATCGCCTCGCACCCGGACGTCAAAGCTGCCGCCGCCAAGCTGCGCCAGGCCTACCTGGACGACGCCCGCGCGGTGATCATCGCGCCGGTCACCGGCTACGTCGCCAAGCGCACCGTGCAAGTCGGCCAGCGCGTGCAGCCGGGTGCCGCACTGATGGCAGTGATCCCGCTGGACCAGGTGTGGATCGACGCCAACTTCAAGGAAACCCAGCTCAAGCACATGCGCATCGGCCAGCCGGTGGAAATCCGCTCCGACCTCTATGGCAGCGAAGTGAAGTACTCCGGCACCGTCGACAGCCTCGGCGTCGGCACCGGCAGTGCCTTCTCCCTGCTGCCGGCACAGAACGCGACCGGCAACTGGATCAAGATCGTCCAGCGCGTGCCAGTGCGCATCCGCATCAACCCCGAGGAACTGGCGAAGAATCCGCTGCGCATCGGCCTGTCCATGGACGTCAACGTCAGCCTGCACGACCAGAGCGGACCCGCCCTCGCCCAGCAATCGCCGCACGAGGCGGTGTTCTCCACCGACGTGTACCAGGAGCAGCTGGCCTCGGCCGACCAACTGATCGAGAAGCTGATCCAGGCCAACCTGGCCGACGCCAACCACAGCACCGCGCAGCGCTGATCCGACTACCGTCATGAGCCAGCCCAACAGCAGCAGTTTCAGCCCCCCCAGCCTGGTCATGGCCACCATCGGCCTGTCGCTGGCGACCTTCATGCAGGTGCTCGATACCACCATCGCCAACGTCGCCCTGCCGACCATCTCCGGCAACCTCGGGGTGAGCTCCGAGCAGGGCACCTGGGTCATCACCTCCTTCGCGGTGAGCAACGCCATTGCCCTGCCGCTCACCGGCTGGTTGAGCCGCAAGGTCGGAGAGGTGCGGCTGTTCATTGCCGCCACCCTGCTCTTCGTGGTCGCCTCGTTTCTCTGTGGCGTCGCCCAGCAGATGGGCATGCTGGTGGGCTTTCGGGCCATCCAGGGCTTCGTCGCCGGGCCGCTCTACCCGATCACCCAGACCCTGCTGATCTCCATCTATCCGCCGGCGAAAAGGGGGATGGCACTGGCACTGCTAGCGATGGTGACGGTGGTCGCGCCCATCGCCGGGCCCATCCTCGGCGGCTGGATCACCGACAGCTACAGCTGGCCGTGGATCTTCTTCATCAACGTGCCCATCGGCCTGTTCGCCGCCATGGTCGTCTACCAGCAACTGCGCGCTCGCCCGGTGGTGATCAAGCACGCGCCCATGGACTACATGGGCCTGGCGATGCTGGTGATCGGCGTCGGCGCCCTGCAGATCGTCCTCGACAAGGGCAACGACCTGGACTGGTTCGAATCCGGCTTCATCATCGGCGGCACGGTCATCGCGGCGATCGCCCTGGCGGTCTTCGTGATCTGGGAACTGACCGACAAGCACCCGATCGTCAACCTGCGACTGTTCGTGCACCGCAACTTCACGGTGGGAACCCTGGCGCTGGTCGGCGGCTACGCCGGTTTCTTCGGCATGAACCTGCTGCTGCCGCAGTGGCTGCAGACCCAGATGGGCTACACCGCGACCTGGGCAGGCCTGGCGGCGGCGCCGATCGGGATCCTTCCGGTGTTCCTCTCGCCGCTGGTCGGTCGCTACGCAAACAACTTCGACCTGCGCCTGCTGGCGGGGCTGGCGTTCCTGGCGATGGCGGCGACCTGCTTCATGCGCGCCGACTTCACCACCGAGGTCGACTACCTGCACATCGCGCTGGTACAGATGTTCATGGGGCTGGGCGTGGCGTTCTTCTTCATGCCGATCCTGAGCATCCTGCTCTCCGATCTGCCGCCCGACCAGATCGCCGACGGCTCCGGCCTGGCGACCTTCCTGCGAACCCTGGCGGGCAGCTTCGCCGCTTCCCTCACCACCTGGATCTGGAACCGCCGCGCGACCATGCACCACGCCTACCTGACCGAAAACCTCAGCCAGTACGACCCGGCCACCCGCGCCACCGTCGAACAGCTCGGCGGCCCCGGCCAGCACAGCGCCGCGCTGCTGGAACGGATGGTGGAAAGCCAGGCCTACATGATCAGCACCATCGACTACTTCACCCTGCTGGGCTGGCTGTTCCTCGCCATGCTGGTAGTCATCTGCCTGGCCAAGCCGCCCTTCGGCGCCAAGCCCGGCGCAGCGACTGCGGGCGGTCACTGACAAAAACTGCGGATCATTCTGACAAATCAGTGGTTTACACCAAGGGCGCCGTGACTATAATGGCGCCCCTCCTTGCCGGTATAGCTCAGCTGGTAGAGCAACTGACTTGTAATCAGTAGGTCCCGGGTTCGACTCCTGGTGCCGGCACCAAAAATCCGAACGTCGACAAAGGCTCATCCTCAGTGATGGGCCTTTGTCGTTCTCATGCCTTGAAAAACGACTACCCGGACGAATGGAAGGTTTTACGGGGAACCTCCTGACTTGTAGGAAGTCTTAATCCTCTTTATATAGCGTAGGTGAAGAACTCATCGAGCCTTCTGTGCGCGAGTAAAAACTGGAAGAAAGACATAGGTTTACTGAGCAGTCTGCATGAATATAATGTCGCGATCCACGCTGCCTCCTGAATTAAGCTGGCGTCGGAGCACCCCAACTGGCCATGTCCATTGTGCCAGCAGACTGACCAGCAATCCGCGGATGGAACCGCCAGGGGCACGCCAGTGATCGCCGAAAACGCGGTTCAGCCAAAACCACAGCAGGACGTTGAAGCCGCCAAAACCCTGCGGGTCGGCATCTTGATGTCGACGTACAACGGCGCGACCTTTCTTGCCGAACAAATCGAGTCCCTGATTTCACAAAGCCATCAAAACTGGACGATTTTCGTTTCCGATGATGGCTCCCGTGATGCGACTCGAGAAATTCTGGAAAGCTATAAGAAGCAACTTGGAGATAATCGTTTGGTTATCTTCGATGGCCCCTGCCGTGGCTTTTCGGCCAACTTCATTTCCCTAATCAAACGCCCTGAACTGGAAGCAGATTTTTATGCATTCTGTGATCAGGACGACATCTGGGAATCTGAGAAGCTCGAACGTGCCGTGCGCTGGTGCAAGGAAGTGCCAAATGAGCGTCCAGCCCTGTATTGCACTCGAACCCAACTGGTCGATGCCAACGGCACCCCCATCGGCCTTTCCCCCCTGTTCGATGCGCCGCCGACCTTTCGCAATGCCCTGGTTCAGAGCATCGCGGGTGGCAACACGATGCTTTTCAACCGATCCGCACGCCAACTTCTGCTCAAGACCCACGACGAAGACCGTATCGTCTCCCATGACTGGTGGGCGTATCTGGTGGTCTCGGGCTGCGGCGGCATCGTTCACTACGATCCGGTACCCACGATCGGCTATCGCCAGCATGGCAATAACCTGATCGGCTCCAACTCCAGGATCAGCGACCGCGCCGTGCGCCTGAAAAAGATGATGGCCGGTACGTTCCGCGAGTGGAACGACGCCAATCTTCAAGCGCTGCAGGCTGTTCAGCCGGAATTGAGTGCAGAAAGCCGCCACACGCTGAGTCTCTTCATTCGCGCACGCAGGTCATCGCTTTTCAAGCGCCTGTTCCTGATCATCAAATCAGGAGTCTATAGGCAAACCCTTCTCGGCAATCTCGGCCTGACGGCGGCCGCCATTCTTCAGAGGCTCTAATCCATGACCATTCTCGTGACCGGAAGCGCAGGTTTCATCGGCGCCAACTTCGTCCTCGACTGGCTGGCAGTTCAGGATGAACCCGTGGTCAGCCTCGACAAGCTGACTTATGCAGGCAATCGCCAAAACCTTTCCAGCCTGGAGGATGACTCGCGGCACATCTTCGTCCAGGGCGACATCGGAGACCCGGACCTGGTGTCTCGCCTGTTGCAGGAACATCGTCCGCGCGCCGTCCTCAACTTCGCCGCGGAGTCACATGTGGATCGCTCGATCCACGGCCCGGAAGACTTCATCCAGACCAACATAGTCGGCACCTTCCGCCTGCTGGAAAGCGTACGCTCCTACTGGAACGGCTTGCAGGAATCCGAGAAGCGCGACTTCCGCTTCCTGCATGTATCCACGGACGAGGTGTACGGCTCCCTGTCACCGACCGATCCAGCCTTCACCGAGAATAACAAGTACGAGCCCAACAGCCCGTACTCGGCATCCAAGGCCGCCTCCGACCATCTCGTCCGTGCCTACCACCACACCTACGGGCTGCCGGTGCTGACCACCAACTGCTCGAACAACTATGGCCCCTATCACTTCCCTGAAAAACTGATCCCGCTGGTGATCCACAATGCCCTGGAAGGCAAGCCTCTGCCGATCTATGGCGATGGCCAGCAGATTCGCGACTGGCTGTACGTAAAAGACCACTGCAGCGCCATCCGCCGGGTCCTTGAGGCCGGCGCTCTGGGTGAGACCTATAACGTTGGTGGCTGGAACGAAAAGGCCAATATCGACGTGGTGCACACCCTTTGCGACATGCTTGACCAGGAACAGCCTCGCGCCGACGGCAAAAGCTACCGGGAACAGATCACCTTCGTGACAGATCGCCCAGGCCACGACCGCCGTTACGCCATCGATGCCACGCGCCTGGAGCGCGACCTGGGCTGGCGGCCGGCGGAAACCTTCGATACCGGCATTCGCAAGACCGTTCGTTGGTACCTGGACAACCAGCAGTGGGTCAACAACGTCACCAGCGGCACATACCGCGAGTGGGTAGGCAAACAGTACGCATGAGCAAGATTCTTCTTCTTGGCGCTAACGGCCAGGTCGGTTGGGAGCTGCAGCGCGCGCTGGCTCCTCTGGGAAAACTCGTTGTCTGCAACCGCCAGCAGGCCGATCTGAGTGATCTGGACGGGCTCGCCCGCCTTGTGGCGGACGAGCGCCCCGACGTCATCGTCAATGCGGGCGCGCATACGGCAGTGGACAAAGCGGAAACCGACGTCGAGGGCTCACGCAGGATCAACGCCGAAGCGGTCGCAGCTCTGGCACAGGCCGCGCAGGAGATTGGCGCCTGGCTGGTGCACTATTCGACCGACTATGTCTTCGACGGCGGCGGCGACCAGCCTTTTGAGGAAGACGCTGCTACCGGCCCCCTGGGAGTCTACGGACAGACCAAGCTGGAAGGTGAGCAGGCCATCCGAGACAGCGGTTGCAGCCATCTCATCTTCCGCACCAGCTGGGTCTATGCAGCGCGCGGAGCGAACTTCGCCAAGACCATGCTGCGACTGGCAAAGGAGCGCGACGAGCTCAGGGTGATTGCAGATCAGATCGGCGCCCCCACCAGCGCGGAACTGATTGCCGACATCACAGCCTTGGTCTTGCAGCGTCTGGCAAACGAACCTGCGCTCGCCGCTCGCGCTTCGGGCACCTACCATCTGGTGGCCAGCGGAGAAACCAGCTGGTACCACTACGCTCAGACAGTCATCGGCGAGGCCCTGCGCCTGGGATGCGAACTGCGCGCCAGCGCGCAGCACATCATCCCGATCCCGGCCAGCGATTACCCGTTGCCCGCCAAGCGGCCAGCCAACTCGCGCCTGGCCAATGGCAAACTGCAGAGCACATTCGACCTGGTGCTCCCATCCTGGGAGTACCACGTTAAACGCATGATCAGAGAACTGGCGGACCAGGGAAATATATGAAGCGCAAAGGAATCATTCTCGCCGGCGGCTCCGGCACCCGCCTGCACCCGGCCACCCTGGCCATATCCAAGCAATTGCTGCCGGTCTACGACAAGCCAATGATCTACTACCCGCTGAGCACCCTGATGCTCGCGGGGATCAGCGACATCCTGATCATCTCCACTCCCCAGGACACGCCACGGTTCGAGCAATTGCTGGGGGATGGCAGCCAGTGGGGTTTGAATCTGCGGTATGCGATCCAGCCCTCGCCGGACGGCCTCGCGCAGGCCTTCCTGATCGGCGAAGAGTTCATCGGCGACGACCTTTGCGCACTGGTACTGGGCGACAACATCTACCATGGGCACGATTTCCAGGAGCTGCTGCACAACGCAATGCAGCGCAACTCGGGTGCTAGCGTGTTCGCGTATCACGTGCATGACCCGGAACGTTACGGTGTCGTCGAGTTCGATAGCGAAGGAAAGGCGATAAGCCTGGAAGAGAAGCCCTCCAAGCCCAAGTCCAACTATGCGGTCACGGGTCTGTACTTCTACGACAACCGGGTCGTTGAGATCGCCAAGAACATCAAGCCCTCTCCTCGGGGAGAGCTTGAGATCACCGACATCAACAAAGCCTACCTGGAGGCCGGTGCGCTGTCGGTAGAAATCATGGGCCGTGGCTATGCCTGGCTGGACACCGGCACTCACGACTCCCTGCTCGAAGCCAGCCACTTCATCGCCACCCTGGAAAATCGCCAAGGGCTCAAGGTTGCCTGTCCAGAAGAAATCGCTTTTCGGCAGCGGTGGATCACTGCGGAACAATTGGACAAGCTTGCCGAACCGCTGTGCAAGAACGGTTACGGACAGTACTTGAAGCGTTTGATCGTGGAGACGGTTTACTGATGAAAGCCACACGACTTGCCATACCTGATGTCATCCTTCTGGAGCCAAGAGTTTTCGGGGATGAGCGTGGTTTCTTCTTCGAAAGTTTCAATCACCGGCAATTCGAGGAAGTTGTTGGAAGGTCGGTCAAATTCGTTCAGGACAATCACTCCAAGTCCGCCAAGGGCGTGCTGCGGGGCCTCCATTATCAGTTGTCACAAGCACAAGGAAAACTTGTGCGTGTCACTGCGGGGGAGGTTTTTGACGTCGCCGTTGACTTGCGCAAGAGCTCGCCAACTTTTGGCAAGTGGGTCGGCGAGCGCCTGAGCGCAGAGAACAAGCTGCAGATGTGGGTTCCAGAAGGCTTCGCACACGGATTTGTAGTGCTGAGCGAGAGTGCAGAGTTTCTCTACAAAACCACCGACTTCTACGCGCCGGAGCACGAGCGGTGCATCGCCTGGAATGACCCTGCACTGGGCATTCAATGGCCCCTCGAGCAACCGCCCCAACTGTCTGCAAAAGATGCTGCGGCTCCCTATCTTTTCGACGCAACGACCTATGAGTAATTGCTCTCGATGACTACTAAACATTTCCGTATGCAGATCCAACGTTTCGAGATGAATGCATGAGCACTCGCCTTCATCACGCGGCCAATCCGCCCGAAATGACGCGTAGTTTCTGGGCAAATAGATCGATCATCTGGAAGATGGCTGTCCGTGAAGTAATCGGCAGGTACCGCGGCTCAATAATGGGCTTGGCTTGGTCGTTCTTCAACCCAATACTTCTGCTGGTCGTTTATACCTTCATATTTGGCGTCGTCTTCCAGTCTCGCTGGGGAAACACCGAGCCACACAATACCGGTGACTTCGCGATCATCATTTTTTCCGGGATGATCGTTCATGGTCTTTTTGCCGAGTGTTTCAACCGTGCACCGACACTGATCACCGGCAACCCCAACTATGTGAAGAAAATTGTTTTCCCCCTAGAAATCCTCCCCTGGATATCTATGGGGGCGGCGCTCTTTCACACTGGCATCAGCTGGCTCGTCCTACTTGTAGCCGAGTTGCTGCTCAAGGGTAGCATTCCGCTTACTACTGTTCTGTTTCCAGTTGTATTACTCCCACTGATCATCCTGACCATGGGGTTTTCCTGGTTTCTCGCTGCCTTGGGTGCCTATCTACGCGACATATCCCAAATCACAGGAATCATCACCACAGTTTTGATGTTCCTATCTCCCATGTTCTATCCCATCACGGCTATTCCGGAGGCGTATCGCCCGCTGCTCTATATCAACCCCCTGACTCTCATCATTGAAGAGTCCAGAGAGGTTCTGATCTGGGGAAATCTGCCATCCATCACACAGCTCGGTAGCTACTACCTAGTGAGTGTTCTGATTGCCTGGCTTGGTTTCTGGTGGTTCCAGAAGACACGTAAAGGCTTCGCGGACGTTCTTTGAGCAGGTTTTCTGCATTATTAGGAAGATGATGATGATGCGATTCTTCAAATCGCTACCAGACAGCCTTGGGCGAAAACTGGAGCGTCTGAAGTGGCAATCGGCCTTGGAGAAAAGCCCGCTCTTCAATGCAGCCTGGTACCTCTCCCAAAACTCCGATGTTAAGGCTGCCGGCATCAATCCGCTGAGCCACTACCTCAGCATTGGCTGGCGTGAGATGCGCGATCCCTGTCCTGAGTTCGACGGGGCCTATTACCTGACCCGTTATCCGGACGTTGCATCCCTGAATGTTCCGCCCCTGGTACATTACTGGCTCCACGGACGCCATGAAGGCCGCCATCTGAATCCTTCGCTGGACCTGGACTGGATCAACGCCGAGCATGCGCAATCGCTCTCGGCATGCGAGGACTCGACATCTCCTGGTAATGACGCCCCCTACATCAGTGTCATCATTCCCACCTACAACCGACTGCGGTTATTACCGACCGTCATCGAGTCCTGGCGACTAGTCAACCGGGAAACTCCATTCGCCTATGAGATCATCTTCTCGGATGATGGCTCGGAAGACGGCAGCGTTGAGTATCTGGAGCAGATCAACGATCTACCCATCCGCGTTTTACGCAATGACCATGGCGGGGCATCGAAAGCGCGAAACGCAGCAATTCTTGCCGCCAAGGGCGAACGCCTCCTGATTATTGGCGACGACATATTCCCCGACGCTCAAATCCTGAATGTCCACGCGCGCCTGGCCAGGACGCTTGGTAAGAATGTCGCCACCCTTGGTGTTGTCGATTGGGCGCCCGACCTGACAGTCAACCATCTGATGGAGCACATTACCGAGATCGGGAATGAGCAGTTCAGTTACAACCGCCTGCCTGATAATGCCTTCGTCGATTTCCGCCACTTCTATACCTGCAATATCTGCATCGACAAAGACATCGTGGTCCAGGAGAAGAAAATCTTCGATGATCGCTTCGACCAATATGGTTTCGAGGATATCGAACTCGGCTACAGGCTTTCGCTGCGCGGTCTGAAGATCTACTACACCACCGAAGCAAAGGGGGATCATTACCACCCCTACATTGTTGAGGGCTTCTGCAAACGCCAGATCTGCTCAGGCCGAATGGCCGTCGTTTTCAGAGATGCTCACCCAGGCGTTGGTCGCATACTTGGCATAGATGCACTGGAGGCCGCAGCACGACAGCGGCCGGGATCTGCCAATGCCGCATCCGGGAAAGTCTGGCAGAACAGACTTGATGCACTGGTCGCACATTGCAATGCGTTGGAAGGGCTGATCGTGGATGGAGGAAAGGCCTCCCGTACCTTGATTGGCGGTTATCTCAGCCTGCTCTACAGCACTCTGTTTCGAGCGATGTACGAATACGGGGTATTGCAGCGAATCACCTCGAGCGAGCAGCAAGTTCTACCGCTGGCGATGGAGCGTAATTTCTCATCGGCATGGAAGGACTACTGGCAGCACATCGAACGTACTCCCGCTGACGCTCTGGCATTGAACCGGGAGCAGATGCATAACCTCCTCGATGCCCACGTTGCACGCGACAGGTCAATCCTAGTAGATCCTGAGCAGCAGTCCGCCATGTTCCAGGAGCTTTCGCTCCTGCAAGGACTGCGCACCATTCCGGCTGCCGACAACAACCGGCGCATGCGCCTGCAGAGACAGGCGGGTCGTGCGCTGTACTGGCTGGTACGTGACCCTCGGTATCTGTTCCGCCGCATCCAGGAAAGCCTCCAGCGCCGGGCCGGCAATGCCCCCGTTCAGGCGCCGAGCAGTGGGCAGCGTACTCAATCTACTTTCGCCCTGGTTCTTGACGAGTCACATCCTGCGGCCAACTCGATCCGCGAATCCTTTACACACATCATGGGCAATGAGGCGACTATCCTCTCGCCCGCCGAAGCCCTGCAGGCAATACAGAGAGAGGCCACAGACAATCTGGTCCTGTTCCGACCGCAAAGTGGTTCCGGCATGCCTAACCGCGACCATTTGCTGGGAGCATGGCTGGCAGTCGCAGAAAATCGCGCGGATCTTTGTCTGATTTCCTACGGGCTGGAGAATGACGGCACTGTCACGCATGGCAATCTTTCGGATCAGCTAGTGTTCTCCGCCCACCTGCTGCCGGCCGTGCTGAACGGCACTCTCGGACAGGCCTCCTTCGCTGGCAAGATCTACCGGACGGAGCCGTTGGAAAAAGGCGATTGGCGAAAATCTTCATTGAACGAACTGCTCTGCACCGAGGTTTCGTTCAATGAACACAACTCCTGGTTCTCCACCAAGACTGGCACCCACGCCCAGCGCCCATACGCGCCTGCCAAGCTCCCTGTCATGGAAAAGAACCGGCCGACTGTCTTCGTGTTTCCGGTCTTCGTCGCAGTGGGCGGCGTAGAGCGAAATACAGTCGAGATTATTCGTAAGCTAGACAGTTCCTACGACTTCGTCGTCATTACCATGGAGCGTCTGCGCCAGGAGCAGGGCAGTCTCGCCGCACAATTCCAGGATGCCGGTGCGCGTCTGGTAGAGATGTCCGAGATAACGACTCACTCGGAATACCTTCGCCTTCTTCTTCAGCTCAAGAAATGGATTAGCCCGGACTTCATCTGGATCGCCAATGGCTCTCCCTGGCTATGCGATAACGCCCAGAATCTGCGTGCCCTGTTCCATGACATCCCGGTCATCGACCAGGAGGTCTACGACGTGAACGAAGGCTGGATCAATCGCTATCACGAGCCAGGTATCCAGTCATTTGATCGCTTTATCGCCATCAACCAGAAGATCCAGCATAAGTTCATCGAACATTTGAACATGGATAGGGAGAAAATCGATCTCATCTATTCGGCGGTAAACACTCAGAAGATCATCGATTTCAAGAAGTCCGACTCCACTCCTGACGCAGTGCGCGAAAAGTTGGGCCTTCCTGACGACCGTAAACTGTTCACCTTCGTCGGTAGGCTCACCCGACAGAAGCGACCGCTGGAGTTCCTGAAGCTGGCCCAGCTTCGCAAGGACCTTACAGACGAAATGTATGTACTGGTTGGGGACGGTGAGCTCAGCAGCGAATGCCACGCGTTCATCGCAAGGGAGAACCTGAGTAACGTCAAGTGCATTCCGTATGTCGCCAACACCCTGGAACTGGCGTCGGTCACCAGCGGGCTGATCATCACCTCGGCCTATGAGGGCTTGCCGATCGCCATGCTGGAAGTGATCAATTTCGGGGTCCCGGTATTCTCTACCGACGCCGGTGACATCAGCGTCGTACTGGAGGAGTTCGCGGGCGGGCAGACCATTGCCGTCGATGCCAGCGAGGCGGATCGCGCAACCGCTTTCAGTCAGTGGCACGAGCGACTTCCAGAGTACCGCCGCAATCTTCAAGCTCAGGAGGCAGACATTCTGGATCGGTTCTCCAGTGAGCATATCGCCAAGCAGTACATCGACTGCTTCTACAAGGCTAGCCAGCCTTATCTGGAGCAGAACATCCCATGAAGACCTTACTCGTCGGTGGCCACGGTTTCATAGGAGAGCACTTATCCAACCTGTTGCTTTCCAGAGACCATCAGGTGACCTGCATCAGCCGGCATTCACCTCCCCAGACCACCGACAGTCGGATCGTGCAGGTGATGGGGAGCTATGCCGACCGCGAGCTGCTACGCAACGCATTGAAAGGCATTCAGTCGGTCGTGCACTTGGCGCACGAAAGCATCCAGCTCAACCAGACGTGCGACATGCGCCTTGAGTACGAACGCAACGTCCTACCCGCCATCCAGCTGATGGAAGAATGCCTTCATGCAGGTGTCGAAAAGTTTATTTTCGTCTCTTCAGGTGGCACGGTTTATGGCAATTCATTGGAGCATCGCCCAATCCGGGAGTGCAGCCCGACCTCGCCGATATCGCTGTATGGCACCTCCAAACTGAACATTGAGCAAATCGCTCGGCTGTACTTCCAGCAACGCGGGCTCCCGGCAGTAATCGTGAGGCCCGGAAACGCTTACGGCCCGGGCCAGATTCCGTTCAAAGGGCAAGGCATCGTCGCCACCACCTTGGCCTCTGTGCTGCAGAAGCGGCCGATTCCTGTGTTCGGAAGCGGTGGCTCGGTGCGCGATTACGTCCATGTGGACGATATTGCCCAGGCCATTGCTACGCTGATCCACACCGCACCTAATGGCGAGACCTTCAATATCGGGACTGGCGTCGGCGTCGCCACCATCGACCTTCTCAATCGCTACCTGCGCCCGTTGGTCGAGAATGACGGCCATGAACTGTTGATCAAACGCGAAGCACCCCGCCCCATGGATGTCGGCTACAACGTCCTCGATATCGAGAAGCTGACCAGACAGATCGACTACTCCCCGATGGCCTTGCAGGAAGGCCTTCCTGCGACCTGGGAGTGGATCAAGGCATATCTGAGCAAGCAAAAATGACCAAAGTATCGGTAATCATCCCCAGCTATAACCACCGGCACTACATCGATAAGGCCATCGACAGTGTCCTCAATCAGGACCTGGAAGACCTGGAACTGATTGTCATCGACGATGGTTCGAGCGACGACTCCCTCGACTATCTACGCCAGGTGAAAGACCCGCGCTACACGCTCATAGAGCAGGAGAACGCCGGCGCCCATAATGCGATCAACCGCGGCCTGTCCTTGGCCAAGGGCAAATACCTTGCCATCCTTAACTCCGACGATATCTATCATCCGCAGCGGCTCTCGCGCTGCGTTGCAGCTCTTGAGGAGCAGTCCCTCGACCTCGTGACCACATGGATCGAGGTCATCAACCAGCAAGGGCAGGCACTCGGCATCAAGGAAGGCTGGAAGAACATGCTTCCGTGGGCAATTCCCGCCCCTTCCCGCTCGTTTGCTGCCACTCAAGATTTTGATCTCAATCTGGTGGTTTCGAACTTTGTTTCCACCACAAGCAATATGGTCTTCAGCCGCCAGCTATTCGAGACCATCGGTGGCATGCGCAATCTTCGCTTCGCCCACGACTGGGACTTTATGTTCAGGGCAGTAGAACAGTTCAATTGTTCGATCATTGATCAACCGCTCATGCAGTACCGCATACACGGCAGCAATACCATCTCCTCCAACCGGGCCTGGATGCTGTTCGAGATTTGCTGGGTGCTCGCCACGGGTATGCGCAGACTCGAAGGCCGACGGTTCTATGAGGGAGAAGATCCCAGGCAATGGATCCTGGACGCTGAACGCATCCATAACTCGGTGAATCTGCAGGGCAATGACAAAGTCTTCTGGATGATCAACCAATTCATCGACGCCCGGAAAAGTCCGGAATGCCCCGAGCCCGAGCTGCTGCTTCTGGATAACGCTGAGCTGCGACAAGCCTATGTCTGCCACATCCAGACCGACACCAGCCCAGTACCTGCCGCCAACAGCACCGTCGAGCCCGAGTCCCTGCTGCTGCTGGCCAAACGCTGGCTGCGTTCGCGCCTGCAATCGTGAAGCGCCTCATCGAGAGTGATCGCGCCACCTCAACCAACGCTTCAAGCTAAATTAAGGCCGTCCCATGTCAGCGGAAAACGCGATCACCATTTCGAACATCAGCAAGTGCTACAACATCTACGACTCTCCCAAGGATCGCCTGAAGCAAATGCTGCTTCGCGGGGACAGAAAGCTGTATCGAGAGTTCTGGGCACTGCGTGATATCTCGTTCGAAGTTCCTCGCGGGGAGACAGTCGGTATCGTAGGCCGCAATGGCTCTGGGAAGTCCACACTGCTGCAAATCATCGCAGGAACACTCACTCCTTCCAGTGGATCGGTCATCACCAACGGCCGGATTGCCGCTCTGCTGGAATTGGGGTCAGGATTCAACTCGGAGTTTACCGGCAGGGAAAACGTCTATCTCAACGCCGCGCTACTGGGACTCACTCAGGAAGAAATCGACCAGCGATTCGATCTCATTGCCGGTTTTGCTGATATCGGCCACTTCATTGACCAACCGGTCAAGACATATTCCAGTGGCATGCTGGTCAGGCTCGCATTCGCGGTGCAGGCACAGATCGATCCCGAAATCCTGATCGTCGACGAAGCACTTGCCGTTGGCGATGCCAAGTTCCAGGCGAAATGCTTCGACCGCCTTAGCAAGCTCAAGGAAAACGGAACCAGTATTCTGCTGGTTACCCACAGCAGCGAGCAGGTCGTAACTCACTGCTCCAGCGCGGTCCTTCTCGATGCCGGAAGAATCATCACCCAAGGCAAGCCAAGGTCTGTCATCAACAGTTATCTGGACCTCCTCTTCGGCCGTGAAAAAATCGAGCCGAAGGCCGAGGTCACCGTCAGCCCCCGCACGCAAGCCTCCACCGCAGAAAGCAGGGAGGTCGGTCCTCAAATAGAAACCGAGGGAGATCATTTCGCCAGTCGCCAGCTTTATAATCCCTACGAGTACCGTTGGGGTGACGGCTCGGTTGCCATTACCGATTTCTCGCTGAGCAGCGAGGGAACTGATTATCCGACGCGGATTCGCAATGGCGCCGAGGTAGTGCTGAAGGTAGGTGTCAGGATGCTCATGCCGCTGATCCGCCCTATTCTTGGAGTGACCATCAAAACCAAGGACGGCGTGACCCTCTTCGGGACCAACTCCGAACTCCTGCAGTGTGAGGAAACCCGGAACAGCTATCCGGCAGGCGCCAGTTTCATCGCTACTGTGCGCTTCGACTGCAGTCTCGGTGAAGGCGACTTTTTCATATCGCTTGGCATAGCCACGCGAAACGGTGAGGAAATTGTTCCCCACGACCGTCGCTACGATTCGATCCACTTTGTCGTTGGGACAGACTCCCGTTTCTTCGGCCTGACCAATCTCAATATGCAGATGAACATAGAATGAACCTGCTCCACGAAACTCTGCAAAGCCTCGGCTACTCGTTCCAGCCAGAACAACATATCTGGGCGCGCAGCGAGCCTCTGCCGTTCGATTACAGTGATGGTGACGACACGGAGAACCGACTCCATCGGATCATTTCGGAAAGCACGGACGTCTCGATATTTTCCCGGCAATTGCATACCGCTTGTGTAGATTGGCCAACTACCTATCACCTGAGCTCTGCCAGGGCTAACCTGCTACGGCCGCTGGAGCACTTGCTCGACGGCGATGTGCTGGAAATAGGTGCCGGGTGCGGTGCCATCACCCGCTACCTTGGCGAAGCGGGGGCACGTGTCATCGCCGTTGAAGGTAGCTCGCGACGGGCTGCGATCGCAGCGCAACGGACACGAGATCTGCCCAACGTAACTGTGATCAACGACCAGTTCGAGCGCTTCAAGCCGGAGCAGAAGTTCGACGTCATCACTCTTATTGGTGTCCTCGAGTACGCAGGCAAGTTCAATGATGCTGCCAATCCGGTTCGCTCGATGCTCGACGCTGTCAGGGCACTACTCAAACCGGACGGTGTTCTTATCATTGCGATTGAGAACCAACTGGGCCTGAAGTATCTGGCGGGCGCGCCAGAGGATCACCTAGGGGCACCAAGAGTTGGAATTCAGGGTCTCTATAAACACCCTGGAGTAGAAACATTTGGCCATCTTGAATTACGCCAACGTCTCGTCGAATCCGGTTTCGAACATATTGAAACCGCCTTGCCATTTCCCGATTACAAACTCCCGGCGAGCATAGTACTGCCGAGCGGCTACAGCGCTGAGTCGTCGTTTGATGTTTCTGCGCTGGCCGCGCAGGTATCTCCCAGAGACCCGCAGATATCCTCGGAGTATCTGAATTTCTCTCTGGAATGTACCTGGCGGGAAGTGGGCAAGAACGGGCTGCTTGCCGATCTTTCCAACTCATTTCTGATTGCCGCGTCAAATCGGCCCAACGCAAGTGAGCCACTGTTCGAAGCGGATCTGCTGGCTTGCCATTATTCCAGCAACCGCCAGCCGGCCTACTGCAAGCTGGTCGAGTTCAGGAAAAGCTCACAGGGGCGCATTCAGGTCAATCAGCGACCACTGATCGCTGGAGTCCAAGCAGAAGAATCATCCGAGCGCTTCAGGCACCATCGGCTCGATGAGCGATTCTTTTCAGGTGAAGCATTGAGCACCGGATTGATCCGCACTCTGCAAACTCCCAGCTGGACGACCAAGGGGCTGGCCCGCTTGCTCGCAGATTACATCAGTGTCGTGGTGAGTTATGCGGGTCTGCCCACCTCAGGTCCACATGACCTCTCCACCCCGCTTCCCGGCTCACTCTTGGACCTTGTCCCGCAGAACATTCTGGAGAACGAAGACAAGACCCAGGTTATTGACCTTGAATGGGAGTATGCGGAGGATATCTCACTGGGTTATCTCGTTTTCAGGGCCATCACCACTCTGCTAAGAATGGTGTCGAGTCTTGCAGTGCCGTGTGAGCTCCGCTGGCTGCAGCAAGGTCGACTGTTTGAAGATCTTTATGCACATCTCGGAGCCGATTTCGGACAAGCCGATTACGAGCGCTTTGCGGAGATGGAAGCAGAATTCATGAGCTTCGTATCAGCATGCCCGTGCCCAGCTATCCCGTATGACGATTGGCATAAGCACACTCTACCGACATTCCTGGATGTCTCCCGACGAGAAACCAGCAGTCTGGTAAGCCATATTCAGCAGGTGGAAGAACTGGCGAATACCTATATCGCACAGGTCAAATGGCTCGAAGGCGAAAAGCAAAGGCTGCATCAGAAGGTTGATAACACACTTGCCGAGATGGCAGAGCTGGAAAATGAGCTCCAGAAACTCTCCGAGGAAGTCACGCATCTATCGGAACAAGCGAGCGAAAACCAGCGACTGCGCCAAAAGCTGAGCGAGACAGATGCCGAGCTGTCCAAGATCAGGTCCAGCCGTATCTGGCGCCTCAAGACCCACCTGTTCAAGGAGTGATGCTCACGCTGCAGCCTGCACAGCAGATGAGACGTGCCACATAGCTCTAGCTGGCCAGCCCAAGGGCGATCAGGCTGTTCTCGGGTCATAATGCCTCGCCAGCAGCTGCCGGGTTCTATCCTCGATGCAAAACAAGCGATTTTCAAGGCTCAATGTCCTGCTCGTCTTTGCGCTAGCATTGTTGCTCTGGCCCCTCCACCACTTCGCCGAGCGCTACTACAGCGAGCAACTGGCCGAGCAGAACCAGCAGACCCTCGACCTCTACGTCGCCAACCTGCTCGGCACCCTGCGCCGCTACGAGGACCTGCCACCGATCCTCGGTGAACTGCCGACCTTGCGCGCCGCGCTGCAAACGCCGGAGAGCCTGACAGCACAGAACGCCGCCAACCTGGAACTGCAGCGCATCCGCGGGCGCACCGGGGCAGACGTCATCTACCTGATCCAGGCGGACGGCATGACCCACGCCGCCTCCAACTGGGATCAGCCGGACAGCTTCGTCGGCCGCAACTTCGCCTTCCGCCCCTACTACAAGGAAGCGACCCAAGGTCGGCAGGGACGATTCTTCGGCCTGGGGACGACCTCCAAGCGCCGCGGCTACTACTTCGCCAGCGATGTCCGCGACGGCGGCAAGCTGCTCGGCGTGCTGGTAGTGAAGGTCGACCTCGAACACATGGAGCAGCTCTGGGGTAATACGCCGGAGCAGTTGCTGGTCATGGACTCCAACGGCGTCGTCATCCTCTCGTCCAGTAACGCCTGGCGTTTCCACACTGGCAAGGAGCTATCCCCCGCCAAGCAACGCGAGATCGCCGAGAACATTCCCTATCCGGTGCTGCACCCGGCGCCGCTGAAGATCGACCAGCGCCGCTGGATCAGCCAGAGCCGCCACCTGCCCGAGACTGGCTGGACGGTTAGCATCTATACCCCTCGATCCCAGGTCGACGCACCGGTACGCAGCGTCGTCCTGATCGGCGCGGCCACCCTGGTCGCGCTGCTTCTATTACTCTCATTATTGACTATCAGCCGCCGCCATTACCTCGAACGCATTGCTCTGGAGGCCCAGGCCAAGCACGAACTGGAACTGCGTGTGCAGGAGCGCACCCAGGAGCTTGAAGGTGCCAACACGCGGCTGCAGGAGGAAGTCAGCAATCGCGAGCAGGCGCAGCGCGAGCTGATGCACGCCCAGGATGAAGTGGTGCAGGCCGGCAAACTGACCGCCCTGGGCACCATGTCCGCCAGCATCAGCCATGAGCTCAACCAACCGCTGGCGGCGATACGCAGCTACGCCGACAACGCCCGCGTACTGCTCGACCACGAGCGCTATAGCGACGCCCGCGGCAACCTCGAACAGATCGGTGAACTGACCGGGCGCATGGCCTCGATCATCGGGCACCTCAAGGCTTACGCCCGCGGCGCCCGCCGGGCGCCGGAAAACGTCGCACTGCAGCCGGCGATCAATGACGCCCTGGCCCTGCTCGCCCAGCGCCGCCAGGCGATGAACGTGGAACTGCTGCGCGACCTGCCCGACGCGGCAATCTGGGTGCAGGCCGGCGAGACGCGGCTGCGGCAGATCCTGTCCAACCTGATCTCCAACGCCCTCGACGCCCTGGCCGAGAAGGGACTGCCAAGGCGCATCTGGCTGACCACCGAGCAGACGCCCGAGCGCATCATCCTGTCCCTGCGCGACAACGGCCCCGGCTTTTCCGACGAAGCCCTGGCCCATGCTCGCGAGCCCTTCTTCACCACCAAGACCAGCGCGAAAGGCCTGGGTCTGGGCCTGGCCATCTGCGACACCCTGTTACGCACGCTGGGCGGACATCTTGAATTGGGCAACCACCCCGAGGGCGGCGCTCTCGTACAATTGCACCTGTTGCCGGGCATTCCCGGCGTGACCCTGACGCCGCAAGAGGAAACCCGCGCATGAGTTCGGCCGAGCCGTTCGACTCCACCACCCAGGTGCTGCTGATCGATGACGACCCGCACCTGCGCCAGGCGCTCTGCCAGACCCTCGACCTCGCTGGCTTCAAGGTGGTCGCCCTGGGCGATGCGCGGCAGATCGATCCGCAGCAGGCGCGTGACTGGCCGGGAGTTATCGTCAGTGACATCCGCATGCCGGGCATCGATGGCCTGCAACTGCTGGAGCAACTGCATGCGCAAGACTCCGAATTACCCGTGATCCTGGTCACCGGCCATGGCGATGTACCGCTCGCCGTGAAGGCCATGCGCTCGGGCGCCTATGACTTCCTCGAGAAGCCCTTTCCCAGCGATGCGCTACTGGACAGCGTGCGCCGCGCACTCGATGTGCGCCGACTGGTGCTGGAAAACCGCAGCCTGCGCCTGGCCCTGACCGAGCAGAAGGAAGTCCGTGGCCGTCTGGTGGGCCAGTCTGCGCCAATGCAGCGTCTGCAACAGCAGGTCGCATCGCTCGCGGCGATCCAGGCGGACGTGCTGGTCCTGGGCGAAACCGGCTCGGGCAAGGAAGTCGTCGCCCGCGCCCTGCATGACCTGTCGAGCCGCCGCAACGGTCCATTTGTCGCCATCAACGCCGGCGCGCTGGCCGAGTCAGTGGTGGAGAGCGAACTGTTCGGCCACGAACAGGGCGCTTTCACCGGCGCGCAGAAGCGCCGCATCGGCAAGTTCGAGTTCGCCAACGGCGGCACGCTGTTCCTCGACGAGATAGAGAGCATGAGCCTGGACGTCCAGGTGAAGCTGCTGCGCCTGTTGCAGGAGCGCACCGTCGAGCGCCTGGGCTCCAACCAGCTCATTCCACTGGATATCCGCATCATCGCCGCAACCAAGGAGGACCTGCGCCTGGCCTCCGATGAAGGCCGCTTCCGCGCCGACCTCTACTACCGCCTGAATGTAGCCAGTCTGCGCATTCCACCATTGCGCGAACGGGGCGACGACATCCTGCTGCTGTTCCAGCACTTTGCCGAGCGCGGTGCGCAGCGCCATGGCCTGAACGCCCGCCCGCTGGACTCGGCGCAACGTGCGCAACTGCTGGCACACGGCTGGCCGGGCAATGTCCGCGAGCTACAGAACGCCGCGGAGCGCTATGCCCTCGGCCTGGACCTGGGGCTGGACGACAGCCACGGGCAGGCCACCGCCGCCACTCCCGGCGCCGGGCTGAACGAGCAGGTGGAATCCTTCGAGCGCTCGCTGATCGCCGCCGAGATGGGCCGCTCGCACAACTCCCTGCGCAGCCTTGCCGAAGCGCTGGGCGTACCGCGCAAGACCCTGCACGACAAACTGCGCAAGCACGGCCTGCTGTTCTCCGGCAGTGGCGGAAATTCCGCCGACGATGGCGACCTCTGAGCAGAAATCCGCCGACGGCCTGGACTGCGACCAAGGGCGAACAGCGCTACAGAGCGCTCTGACGTAGTCTTCAGCCCTGGCACACACCTTGCTCTGCGACACAGGTGCGATTGCCTTGTGCATCACATCTCGCGACGTGCCTGCCACGTCGCGCCCGCCGGGCCACGAACCCGGCGGTGTCCTTCGGGCTTCTTGCCATCTCGTGCCTTCGATTCGACAGGCGCATCGCCGGGTGCAGTGATCCTGCCCCGGCCAATTTTCCCCTCTCGCATCTTCGTTCAGGACTTTCCTACACAGCGGTCCTGCGCCTCTCTGCATCTGCGAATCAAGCGCAACGGCGCGCCCTGCGTGGGCTTGCGAAATCGACTGCCATTCTGCGGTCATGAAACCGCGCTCAAATCTTCACGAAATCCCCTCTAAATCGGGCGCTAATGCAAAACCTCTCCTATGGTTTATGCGGGGTGGGCAGAGCAGGAAGTACTGCCCAATACATTGGATAGCAAGCTATTGACCTGAATCAGGAGTGCCCCGCCAAGACGGGCGCTAAATAGCCTCACTCTCCAACTTCCTATAGGGAGATTCTTAAATGTCGCAAGAAAGCAGCCAAAAACTAAAGCTAGGCGCTTTGACGGCTCTTGTTGTCGGCTCGATGATTGGCGGGGGCATCTTCTCTCTCCCGCAAAACATGGCCGCCAGCGCTGACGTCGGCGCGATCCTCATCGGTTGGGCCATCACCGCGGTCGGCATGCTGACCCTGGCATTCGTCTTCCAGACCCTGGCCAACCGCAAACCCCAACTCGACGGCGGTGTGTACGCCTACGCGAAGGCCGGTTTCGGTGACTACATGGGCTTCTCCTCGGCCTGGGGTTACTGGATCAGCGCCTGGCTCGGCAACGTCGGTTACTTCCTCCTGCTGTTCAGCACCCTGGGCTACTTCTTCCCGATCTTCGGCAAGGGCGACACCGTCGCGGCGATCGTCTGCGCGTCGATCCTCTTGTGGGCCCTGCACTTCCTGGTACTGCGCGGGATCAAGGAAGCGGCGTTCATCAACACCATCACCACGGTGGCGAAGATCGTCCCGCTGTTCCTGTTCATCCTGATCTGCCTGTTCGCCTTCAAGCTGGACATCTTCACCGCGGACATCTGGGGCAAGAGCAATCCTGACCTGGGCAGCGTGATGAACCAGGTGCGCAACATGATGCTGGTCACCGTGTGGGTGTTCATCGGCATCGAGGGCGCGAGCATCTTCTCCTCCCGTGCGGAAAAACGTTCGGACGTCGGTAAGGCCACCGTAATCGGCTTCATCACCGTCCTGCTGCTGCTGGTACTGGTGAACGTGCTGTCCATGGGCGTGATGACCCAGCCGGAACTGGCCAAGCTGCAGAACCCGTCGATGGCGCTGGTGCTGGAGCATGTGGTCGGCCACTGGGGCGCGGTCCTGATCAGCGTCGGCCTGCTCATCTCCCTGCTGGGTGCCCTGCTCTCCTGGGTGCTGCTGTGCGCCGAGATCATGTTCGCCGCCGCCAAGGACCACACCATGCCGGAGTTCCTCCGCAAGGAGAACGCCAACCAGGTGCCGGCCAACGCCCTCTGGCTGACCAACATCTGCGTGCAGGTCTTCCTGGTCATCGTGTTCTTCACCTCCGGCAGCGCCGACGGTGGCATGGACCCGTACACCAAGATGCTGCTGCTGGCCACCTCGATGATCCTGATCCCGTACTTCTGGTCCGCGGCCTACGGCCTGCTGCTGGCAGTCAAGGGCGAGACCTACGAGACCGACTCGGCCGACCGCACCAAAGACCTGATCATCGCCGGTATCTCGGTTCTCTACGCGGTGTGGCTGATCTACGCAGGTGGCCTGAAGTACCTGCTGCTGTCGGCGCTGCTGTACGCGCCCGGCGTCATCCTCTTCGCCAAAGCGAAACATGAAGTGGGCCAACCCATCTTCACCAATGTCGAGAAGCTCATCTTCGCGGTTGTCGTGATCGGTGCACTGATCGCGGCCTATGGCCTCTACGACGGCTTCCTCACTCTGTAACTCCTGGAGACATCTCATGAGCACGGAAAAAACCAAACTTGGCGTCCATTCTGAAGCTGGCAAACTACGCAAAGTGATGGTCTGCTCGCCCGGACTCGCCCATCAACGCCTGACCCCGAGCAACTGCGACGAGTTGCTGTTCGACGACGTTATCTGGGTGAACCAGGCGAAGCGCGACCACTTCGACTTCGTCACCAAGATGCGCGAACGCGGCATCGATGTTCTGGAAATGCACAACCTGCTGACCGACATCGTGGCGAACCCCGAAGCCCTGAAGTGGATCCTCGATCGCAAGATCACCGCTGACAGCGTCGGCCTCGGCCTGACCCTCGAGCTGCGCTCCTGGCTCGAAAGCCTGGAGCCGCGCAAACTGGCCGAGTTCCTCATCGGCGGCGTGGCCTCCGACGACATCCCGGAAAGCGAAGGCGCCAAGGCGCTGAAGATGTACCGCGACTACCTGGGCCACTCCAGCTTCCTGCTGCCGCCGCTGCCCAACACCCAGTTCACCCGTGACACCACCTGCTGGATCTACGGCGGTGTGACCCTGAACCCGATGTACTGGCCGGCGCGACGTCAGGAAACCCTGCTGACCACCGCCATCTACAAGTTCCACCCGGAATTCACCAACGCCGAATACGAAGTCTGGTACGGCGATCCGGACAAGGACCACGGCATGTCCACCCTCGAGGGTGGTGACGTGATGCCCATCGGCAATGGCGTCGTCCTGATCGGCATGGGCGAACGCTCCTCCCGCCAGGCCATCGGCCAGGTAGCCCAGGCACTGTTCGCCAAGGGCGCTGCCGAGAAAGTCATCGTCGCCGGCCTGCCGAAATCCCGCGCCGCGATGCACCTGGACACCGTCTTCACCTTCTGCGACCGCGACTTGGTCACCGTCTTCCCCGAAGTGGTGAAAGAGATCGTTCCCTTCATCCTGCGTCCGGACGAGAAGAGCCCCTACGGCATCAACGTCCAGCGCGAAGACAAGGACTTCATGACCGTCGTCGCCGAGTCCCTGGGCCTGAAGAAACTGCGCGTCGTCGAAACCGGCGGCAACAGCTTCGCCGCCGAACGCGAGCAGTGGGACGACGGCAACAACGTGGTCTGCCTGGAACCGGGCGTGGTGGTGGGTTATGACCGCAACACCTACACCAACACCCTGCTGCGCAAGGCTGGCGTGGAAGTCATCACCATCAGCGCCGGCGAACTGGGCCGGGGCCGTGGCGGCGGTCACTGCATGACCTGCCCGATCATCCGCGACCCGATCGACTATTGATCGATCGGCACCCGATAAACGCGACTACCTCAACCAGAGCGCATTGACCTCACGAGGCGGCCCTTGCCAGGGCCGCCCGCCCCGCCAGCCACGAGCTGTACTGACGAGGGCCGAGATTGGATCCCACAAGGAGAAACACCATGGCTTTCAACATGCACAACCGCAACCTGCTCAGCCTGATGCACCACAGCACCCGCGAGTTGCGCTATCTGCTCGACCTGTCCCGCGACCTGAAGCGCGCCAAGTACACCGGTACCGAGCAGCAACACCTGAAAGGCAACAACATTGCGCTGATCTTCGAAAAGACCTCGACCCGCACCCGCTGCGCCTTCGAAGTCGCCGCCTATGACCAGGGCGCCAACGTCACCTACATCGACCCGAACTCCTCGCAGATCGGCCACAAGGAATCGATGAAGGACACCGCCCGCGTACTGGGCCGCATGTACGACGCCATCGAATACCGTGGCTTCAAGCAGGAAATCGTCGAGGAACTGGCGAAGTTCGCCGGCGTACCGGTGTTCAACGGCCTGACCGACGAGTACCACCCGACCCAGATGCTGGCCGACGTGCTGACCATGCGCGAGCACAGCGACAAACCGCTGCACGACATCAGCTACGCCTACCTGGGCGACGCCCGCAACAACATGGGTAACTCCCTGCTGCTGATCGGCGCCAAGCTCGGCATGGACGTACGCATCGCAGCTCCCAAGGAGCTCTGGCCGACCGACGAACACGTCGCCGCCTGCAAGAAGTTCGCTGAAGAAAGCGGTGCCCGCATCACCATCACCGAAGACCCGAAAGAAGCCGTCAAGGGCGTGGACTTCATCCACACCGACGTCTGGGTATCGATGGGTGAGCCGGTCGAAGCCTGGGGCGAACGCATCAACGAGCTGCTGCCCTACCAGGTCAACATGGACATGATGAAGGCCGCCGGCAACCCGCGCGTGAAGTTCATGCACTGCCTGCCCGCCTTCCACAACAGCGAGACCAAGGTCGGCAAGGAAATCGCCGCCAAGTACCCGAACCTGAAGAACGGCATCGAAGTGACCGAAGACGTCTTCGAATCCCCGTACAACATTGCCTTCGAGCAGGCGGAAAACCGCATGCACACCATCAAGGCAATCCTCGTTTCGACCCTCGCCGACATGTAATGCCGGACAGCCCCGGACCGCGACAAGGTCGCCGGTCCGGGCGCTCCCACTCTTTCGGAGGAAATGAATATGCGTATCGTCGTCGCATTGGGCGGCAATGCCCTGCTGCGTCGTGGCGAGCCCATGACTGCCGACAACCAGCGCACCAACGTACGGATCGCTGCCGAACAGATCGCCAAGGTTGCCCCCGGCAACGAGCTGGTGATCGCCCACGGCAACGGCCCGCAGGTCGGCCTGCTGGCCCTGCAGGGCGCAGCCTACGAGAAGGTCAGCCCGTACCCGCTGGACGTTCTCGGCGCCGAGACCGAAGGCATGATCGGCTACATGATCGAACAGGAAATGGGCAACCTTCTGCCGTTCGAAGTACCGTTCGCCACCCTGCTCACCCAGGTCGAGGTCGACTCCAAGGACCCGGCCTTCAAGAACCCGACCAAGCCCATCGGCCCGGTCTACTCCAAGGAAGAGGCCGAAGCCCTCGCCAAGGAGAAAGGCTGGAGCATCGCCCCGGACGGTGACAAGTTCCGCCGCGTCGTGGCCAGCCCGCGTCCGAAGCGCATCTTCGAGATCCGCCCGGTCAAGTGGCTGCTGGAGAAAGGCACCATCGTCATCTGCGCTGGCGGCGGCGGCATCCCGACCATGTACGACGAATCCGGCAAGAAACTCTCCGGCGTCGAGGCGGTGATCGACAAGGACCTCTGCTCCTCGCTGCTGGCCCAGGAGCTGTCCGCTGACATCCTGATCATCGCCACCGACGTGGACGCGGCCTACATCGACTGGGGCAAACCGACCCAGAAAGGCATCGCCCAGGCCCACCCGGACGAACTGGAACGCTTAGGCTTCGCCGCCGGCTCCATGGGTCCGAAGGTCATGGCCGCCATCGAGTTCGCCCGCGCGACCGGCAAGGACGCAGTGATCGGCTCGCTGGAAAACATCGTCGCCATCACCGAAGGCAAGTCCGGTACTCGCGTCAGCACCAAGAAAGCTGGCATCGAATACCGCTGAGATTTGCCGCGGTAAAAAACGGGAGCCCTTCGCGGCTCCCGTTTTCATTCATGAGCCCTGCAGAATTCGCTCGGGAACTCGTCGCCTTCTTCCGACAAATCCTGGCGCGAGCGTGACTCGGCGGTCATCATCCTCGTCAGCTAAAGCATTCCGAATCACTAGAAGCCACGCCTGGCTTTGTGCCACCGGGCCGCCCCGCCATGGGCCACCGTCGTCCGGCGCGCAAGATGCACTTGCTGAAGGAGTTTCCGAGAGATGTCTCGACTACCGGTCATCGTTGGTTTTGGTGGATATAACGCGGCTGGCCGCAGTTCCTTCCACCATGGGTTCCGCCGCACCGTCCTCGAATCCATGGAGTCCGCCGCCCGCCAGGAAACCCTCGCCGGTCTCGCGGTCATGATGAAACTGGTCAAGGTCGTCGACGGCCAGTACCAGGACGCCGACGGCAATAGCCTCGACCTGGCCGCCATCGAGCAGCGCTTCGAGCAGCAGATTCGCCAGTCCACCCTGATCCGTCGCATCGAGCTGCAATACCTCGACGTCGACGCCGCGCACTGCCACAAGAGCCTGACCGTCAGCGCCGCCGGCAGTCCGGTGACCTTTACCACCCTGCGCAAGCAACTGCCCGAGCCGCTGCCGGCCAACTGGTCGGTGGAAGAACTCGAAGGCGGCGAAGTCCGCGTCACCCTGCACGACAGCTGCGAATTCAAGGTCGACAGTTACCGCGCGCTGCCGGTGAAATCCGCCGGCCAGTTGCCCACCGGCTTCGAGCCGAGCGAGCTGTACAACTCGCGCTTCCACCCGCGCGGCCTGCAGATGTCCGTGGTCGCCGCCACCGACGCAGTGCGCTCCACCGGCCTCGGCTGGCAGACCATCTGCAACGCCGTACAGCCCGACGAAATCGCCGTGTTCTCCAGCAGCATCATGAGCCAGCTGGACGAGAACGGCTTCGGCGGCCTGCTGCAATCGCGCCTGCGTGGCCACCGCGTGTCGGCCAAGCAGCTGCCGCTGGGCTTCAACAGCATGCCCACCGACTTCATCAACGCCTACGTGCTGGGCAGCGTCGGCATGACCGGTAGCGTCACCGGCGCCTGCGCCACCTTCCTGTACAACCTGCAGAAAGGCATCGACGTCATCACCACCGGCCAGGCCCGCGTGGCCATCGTCGGCAACGCCGAAGCGCCGATCACCTCCGAGATCATCGAGGGCTACGCCGCCATGGGCGCGCTGGCCACCGAAGAAGGCCTGCGCCACATCGAAGGCCGCGACGACGTCGACTTCCGCCGCGCCAGCCGCCCGTTCGGCGACAACTGCGGCTTCTCCCTGGCCGAGTCCGCGCAGTACGTGGTGCTGATGGACGACGCCCTGGCCCTGGAGCTGGGTGCCGACATCCACGGTTCGGTGCCGGACGTGTTCATCAACGCCGACGGCTTCAAGAAGTCCATCTCCGCTCCCGGTCCGGGCAACTACCTGACCATGGCCAAGGCCGTGGCCGCCGCCGCGCAGATCGTCGGCGAGAAGAGCGTGCGCCAGCACAGCTTCGTCCACGCCCACGGCTCCAGCACCCCGGCCAACCGCGTCACCGAATCGGAAATCCTCGACCGCGTCGCCACCGCCTTCGGCATCGAGGGCTGGCCGGTCACCGCGGTGAAAGCCTTCGTCGGCCACTCCCTGGCCACCGCCAGCGCCGACCAGATGATCTCCGCCCTGGGCACCTTCCGCTACGGCGTCATCCCCGGCATCAAGACCGTCGACAAGTTCGCCGACGACGTCTTCAAGGACCACATCGCCCTGTCCAGCAGCGACGTGCGCCGCGACGACCTGGAAGTCTGCTTCATCAATTCCAAGGGCTTCGGCGGCAACAACGCCACCGGCGTGCTGCTGTCCCCGGCCATCACCGAGAAGATGCTGCGCAAGCGCCACGGCGACGCCGCCTTCGCCGACTACCAGGGCCGCCGCGAAGCCACTCGCGCTGCCGCCCGGCAGTACGACGAAGCCGCGACCCAGGGCCGTTTCGACATCATTTACAACTTCGGCAACGACATGATCGACGAGCAGGCCATCGAGATCAGCGACCGTGGCATCCAGGTCCCCGGCTTCAGCCAGACCATTGCCTACAAGAAGGATGCACGTTTCAGCGACATGCTCGACTGATCGCCGACGTTGAACGAAAAAGCCGGGCAGATGCCCGGCTTTTTCATATCCAGTAGCAGTGTAGGAGCGCGCCATGCGCGCGATCGCGGGCATGGCCCGCTCCTACAGGGTGCTTCGACGCAGGCAGATTCAGTACGTCCCCTGCCCCACGCCCAACTCGAGAATGCTCGCCTTGAGGTTCTCGAAGTCGTACTCGCTGAGCCCGACGTAATCCAGCACCAGCGCGCGCACGCTCTCCCACTCGTGGTCCTCGTCCTGGTTGCCCAGCACGCGGTAAGAGCCGCAGATGTGCTCGGCCATCTTGAGGATCGCCAGCAGGTTCTTCAGCTGGGTATCGCGGCAGTTGTCCTCGCTGAAGATAGACAGCGCATTGTGGTGGTTGGCGATGGCCTCGCAGACGTGCTCCGGCAGGCGCCAGGAGCGCGCGGTGAAGTAGCCGACCACCGCATGATTGGTGTTCAGCACGCGGTTCTCGGTGTCCACCACGCGGCGCTCGTCGCTCGCGCTGGCATAGGCCTCCTCCAGCACCGCCATGTAGTGCGGGAAGCGCTTGAGCATCAGCGGAATGCCGCAGTTGTGGAACAGCCCCAGCGCGTAAGCCTCGTCCACCGACTCATAGCCGATGCGCTTGGCCAGCGTCAGGCAGCTCATGGCCACGTCCTGGGCGGTGTCCCAGAAGCGATTGAGGGTGACGATGGTCGCGTCGCTCATCTCGCCCTTGATCGACTGGGCGTTGATCAGGTTGATCACCGAGCGGCTGCCCAGCAGGTTCACCGCGCGCTGGATCGAGGTGATGCGATTGGCCAGGCCGAAGAACGGCGAGTTCACCAGCTTCAGCAGCGCGCCGGACAGCCCCGGGTCCTGGCTGATCAGCTTGGCGATCGCCTTCAGGTCCGGGTTGGGCATGAACTGCTCCATCTGCAGGTCAACCATGATCTGCGGCTGCGGCGGCACGCTGATGCCCTGCAGGGCCTGACGGATCTGTTCGGCGGAGAGTTCTTGTGACATGGGCGCGCTGGGAAAAGTTGACGGGGCGCACAGTTTACCCAGAGCCGGGGCTTCTGGAAGTGCTGCTTTTGATTGAACTTTCATCGGCGGCTGTGTCGGAACCTTTACACCCAAGCGGACGAAATGGGAGACAAGCCACATGAGCCAGACACTCAAAGGCAAGACCATCGCCATCCTGGTCACCGACGGTTTCGAGCAGGTGGAGCTGACTGGCCCCCGCGACGCCCTGAAGGAAGCCGGTGCCAAGGTGAAGATCCTCTCCGACAGCAAGGACAAGGTACGCGGCTGGAACCACGACCAGCCGGCGGACAGTTTCAAGGTCGACGGCACCTTCGAGACCGCCCGCATCGACGAGTACGACGCCGTGCTGCTGCCAGGCGGGGTGATCAACGCCGACCAGATCCGCAGCCTGCCCAAGGCCCAGGAAATCGTGCAGAAGGCCGCCGAGGCCGACAAACCCATCGCGGTGATCTGCCATGGCGCCTGGTTGCTGGTCTCAGCCGGCCTGGTGAAGGGCAAGACCCTGACCAGCTGGAACTCGCTCAAGGACGACATCAACAACGCTGGCGGCCACTGGGTCGACCGACAGGTGGTCAACGATGGCGGGCTGATCAGCAGTCGCAAGCCCGACGACATCCCCGCCTTCAGCAAGCAACTGATCGAAACCCTCGCCGCCTGAGAGCCGCCGATCAAAAGCCCGTGCGCCGCGCTCCGGCGGCGCACGCTGCTGCGCTATAATCCCGCTCTTTTTGCCGGAGCCCTCCCCCATGACCCTGCCCAGCCTGCGTCTGAAAGCCAACGCCGAGCGCCGCCTGCGCGCCGGCCACCTGTGGGTCTACAGCAACGAGGTGGACGTCGCCGCCACCCCGCTGAACGGATTCGGCGCCGGCGAACAGGCCATCCTGGAAATGGCCAACGGCAAGCCGCTGGGCATCGTCGCGATGAGCCCGAACAACCTCATCTGCGCCCGCCTGATTTCTCGCGATACCAAGCACGTTCTCGACAAATCCCTGCTGGTTCACCGCCTGAACGTCGCCCTGAGCCTGCGCGACCGCCTGTTCGACAAGCCTTTCTACCGCCTGGTCTACGGCGACTCGGACCTGCTGCCGGGCCTGGTGGTGGACCGCTTCGGCGATGTACTGGTGGTCCAGCTCGCCTCGGCGACCATGGAAAAACACCGCGACGACGTGCTTGCCGCCCTGCTGCAGGTGCTCAAGCCCAGCGCCGTGCTGTGGAAGAACGATTCCAGCGCCCGTGACGCCGAAGGCCTGGAGCGCTATGTCGCCAACGCCTACGGCGAAGTCCCGGAATGGGTCGCCCTGGAAGAGAACGGCGTGAAGTTCGAAGCCCCAGTGCAGGCCGGCCAGAAGACCGGCTGGTTCTACGACCACCGCATGAACCGCGCCCGCCTGCAGCCCTACGTGCAGGGCAAGCGCGTGCTCGACCTGTTCAGCTACATCGGTGGCTGGGGCATCCAGGCCGCGGCCTTCGGCGCCAGCGAAGTGATGTGCGTCGATGCCTCCGGCTTCGCCCTCGACGGCGTCGAGCGCAACGCCACGCTGAACGGCCTCGCCGAGAAAGTCGCCTGCGTGGAAGGCGACGTATTCGACGCCCTGCGTGAGCTGAAGGCCGCCGACGAGCGCTTCGACGTGATCGTTGCCGACCCGCCCGCCTTCATCAAGCGCAAGAAGGACCTGAAGAACGGCGAGGCCGCCTACCGCCGCCTCAACGAACAGGCCATGCGCCTGCTGTCCAAGGACGGCGTGCTGGTCAGTGCCTCCTGCTCCATGCACCTGCCCGAGGACGACCTGCAGAACATCCTGCTGGGCAGCGCCCGCCACCTGGACCGCAACATCCAGCTGCTCGAGCGCGGCGGTCAGGGTCCGGACCACCCGGTGCACCTGGCGATCCCGGAAACCCGCTACATCAAGAGCCTGACCGTGCGCCTGCTGCCCAACGGTTAAGGCACAGCGGTAAGGAAAACGGGGCGCCTCCTGACGGGAGCGCCCCGTTTTTCATTGCAGTCGCGGATGGCGGCGGATAACGCTTGGGGCGTTATGCGCCCTACGGGCATGCAGCCGCGTAGGGCGCATAAAGCGGAACGCTTTATCCGCCATCCCCTCCTGCAATTACTTCATCGGCATCAACGAATCCGCCTCGCTGATCACTGCGTTGCCGGTCTTGCGCTCGAACAGGCACAGCTCGCGGCCCGGTTTACCCTTCATGTGCTTCTGCGCATAGGTCCCCCCGATCATCAGCGCCGTGTAGCCCACGCTGTCGTCGAACAGCACCGGCGAGCCCAGCACCTTCTTGTTCTGCAGATGGCTCAGCGCCAGGCAGGCTTCGCGCTGCTGCTTGTCCTGTGCCTGCCAGGCTTCGTCGGACGAGGCCTGCACACTGCCGGCAAACAGCGCGGCGAGCAGGACGATGCGGGTGACTTTCATGGGGTTGCTCCTTCAACGAACGGGACGGGAAAAGCGCCAGTGGCCATTCAGACCACGCCGGGGCGGCGAAAGTCTATGCCTTGTGCCGACCGCCAGCCTTTCCCTGGCGGCAAGGGCCGGCGTAGAATCCGGGGCATTCCTGCCATTTATCCCCCGGCGGGCCTGTGAGCCCCGGCCGAGCAGGCGGTGACCCCGCCAAGCCCCGCGCCGACCTCGCCCATGCAAGGCCATCTGCTGTTTGCATCCGGTGCGTACCGCGCTCACGATACGACTTAGAGTTTGCTCAAGGTCTCGCCGGCCAGCCCTACCCGCTGTACGCCGCCGCACAGAAGACCCGGATCGACTCCCACCGTGACCTGATGCGCAGGAACCTGTCATGCCCGATTACCGCTCGAAAACCTCCACCCACGGCCGCAACATGGCCGGCGCCCGTGCCCTCTGGCGCGCCACCGGGATGAAGGACGAAGACTTCAAGAAGCCGATCATCGCCATCGCCAACTCCTTCACCCAGTTCGTGCCCGGCCACGTGCACCTGAAGGACCTGGGCCAGCTGGTCGCCCGCGAGATCGAAAAACACGGCGGCGTGGCCAAGGAATTCAACACCATCGCCGTGGACGACGGCATCGCCATGGGCCATGACGGCATGCTCTATTCCCTGCCGTCGCGCGAGATCATCGCCGACTCCGTGGAATACATGGTCAACGCCCACTGCGCTGACGCCATCGTCTGCATCTCCAACTGCGACAAGATCACCCCCGGCATGCTGATGGCCGCCCTGCGCCTGAACATCCCGGTGGTGTTCGTCTCCGGCGGCCCGATGGAAGCTGGCAAGACCAAGCTGGCCAGCCACGGCCTGGACCTGGTCGACGCCATGGTCGTTGCCGCAGACGACTCCTGCTCCGACGAAAAGGTCGCCGAGTACGAGCGCAGCGCCTGCCCGACCTGCGGCTCCTGCTCCGGCATGTTCACCGCCAACTCGATGAACTGCCTGACCGAAGCCTTAGGGCTTTCCCTGCCGGGCAACGGTTCCACCCTGGCCACCCACTCCGACCGCGAGCAGCTGTTCCTGCGCGCTGGCCGCCTGGCCGTCGAACTGTGCCAGCGCTACTACGGCGAAGGCGACGAGTCCGTGCTGCCGCGCAATGTCGCCAGCTTCAAGGCGTTCGAGAACGCCATGACCCTGGACATCGCCATGGGCGGTTCGACCAACACCATCCTGCACCTGCTGGCCGCCGCCCAGGAGGCGGAGATCGCCTTCGACCTGCGCGACATCGATCGCCTGTCGCGCAAGGTGCCGCAGCTGTGCAAGGTCGCACCGAACATCCAGAAGTACCACATGGAAGACGTGCACCGCGCCGGTGGCATCTTCTCCATCCTCGGCGAGCTGGCCCGTGGCGGCCTGCTGCACACCGACGTACCGACCGTGCACAGCCCGAGCATGGCCGACGCCATCGCCGAGTGGGACATCACCCAGACCCAGGACGAGAAGGTCCACACCTTCTTCAAGGCCGGCCCCGCCGGCATCCCCACGCAAGTGGCCTTCAGCCAGAGCACCCGCTGGGACACCCTCGACGCCGACCGCGCCGAAGGCTGCATCCGCAGTGTCGAGCACGCCTACTCCCAGGAAGGCGGTCTGGCCGTTCTGTACGGCAACATCGCCCTCGATGGTTGCGTGGTGAAGACCGCTGGCGTGGACGAATCCATCCATGTGTTCGAAGGCCGCGCGAAGATCTTCGAAAGCCAGGACGGCGCCGTGAAGGGCATCCTCGCCGACGAAGTGAAACCGGGCGACATCGTGATCATCCGCTACGAAGGCCCGAAAGGCGGCCCGGGCATGCAGGAAATGCTCTACCCGACCAGCTACCTGAAGTCCAAGGGCCTGGGCAAGGACTGCGCCCTGCTCACCGACGGCCGCTTCTCCGGCGGCACCTCGGGCCTGTCCATCGGCCACGCCTCGCCGGAAGCCGCCGCAGGTGGCGCCATCGGTCTGGTACAGGACGGCGACAAGGTGCTGATCGACATCCCCAACCGCAGTATCAACCTGCTGGTCAGCGATGAAGAACTGGCCGCCCGCCGCGCCGAGCAGGACAAGAAGGGCTGGAAGCCAGCTCAGCCCCGCGCGCGCAAGGTGAGCACCGCACTGAAAGCCTACGCCCTGCTGGCCACCAGCGCCGACAAGGGCGCGGTGCGCGACAAGGCGCTGCTGGACGGTTGAGTCTGGCGGTGACATGAAAAAGCCCGGCGAATGCCGGGCTTTTTTATTGATGTGGCCTGAAGGCTTATGACTTGGTTGCAGGCACCTTCGGGCAATCACCCGAACCCGGCTTGAGCCCACGATCCGCATTGCAGATGGATCCCTTCTCTTCCCAAGCGACCGAGCTCTCTCCCGTTGCCTTGGTAGGAGTCAGCTCAATCTTGAGCGCATTCCCATCCGCATCAGTGGCCGCAGTCGTAGCCTTAATCACGCCCTTCTCGACGGCATAGTCGCCAGTGATGTTGGACGTCGCAGCAAAGTTTTCCGGTATCCCGTAATCACCCGCCTTGCAATCATCTGCCTTGCCCGTTTCAGAGATACAAAGGCTCACAGCGGTTTTGACGGCGGACAGCTCTGCCTTGGCTGCCGCAGCTCTTGAGCGCGACGAATAGTCCGAATACATGGGAATGGAGACCGAAGCCAGAATCCCGATGATCGCCACCACGATCATCAGCTCGATCAGGGTGAAGCCTTGTTGTTTACCCATCGTCGTATCCCTCTGGATAGAGCCGGACGCCCGAATGGCTCCGGATGCATTCCAGTGAAGCCACGCCAGCGGGCCGACACACTCAGACGCTTCCGCGCACCCTGTTGAAATTTCGGCAGTTTTTTCCACGCCGAAAGCCTTCGGAGTGCCACCGCACTATGACGCCGTAGGAACCCAGGCTTCCCCATTCATCCCAACTTGCCTCATGGCACTGTGCGATCCCGCCGTGGGCCAGTAAAATCGCGCTCTTTTTTCCCGGACCGCCGCCCATGAGCTCCCTCGAGAATCCGTCCGCCGCCAAGGACCAGCCCGATCTGGTCTACGGCCTGGAAGACCGCCCCGCCCTGCCCATCGCATGGCTTGCGGCACTGCAGCACCTGCTGGCGATCATCGTGCCCATCGTCACCCCCGGCCTGCTGATCTGCCAGGCGCTGGGCGTGTCGCCGCGCGACACCAACCTGATCGTGTCGATGTCGCTGGTGATCTCCGGCATCGCCACCTTCGTCCAGTGCAAGCGCTTCGGACCATTCGGCGCGGGCCTGCTGATCGTCCAGGGCACCAGCTTCAACTTCGTCGGCCCGCTGATCGCCGGCGGCGCGCTGATGGTGAAGAACGGCACCCCGGTGGAAGCGGTGATGGCGGCGATCTTCGGCGTGGTCATGGCCGGCTCCTTCGTGGAGATGGGCGTGTCGCGCATCCTGCCCTTCGTGAAGCGCCTGATCACTCCGCTGGTCACCGGCATCGTGGTGCTGATGATCGGCCTGACCCTGATCAAGGTCGGCCTGATCAGCATGGGCGGCGGCTTCTCCGCCATGTCCAACGGCACCTTCGCCAACGGCGAGAACCTGATGCTGTCGGGCCTGGTGCTGGCAATCATCGTCATCCTCAACCGCATCCCGGTGGTGTGGATGCGCAGCGGCGCCATCGTCATCGCCCTGGCCGTGGGCTACGCGCTGGCGGGCTACCTGGGCCGCCTGGACTTCACCGGCATGCACGAGGCGCCGGCCTTCCAGGTCCCGGTGCCGCTGCACTTCGGCCTGGGCTTCTCCTGGAGTCTGTTCATCCCGATGCTGGTGATCTACCTGGTGACCTCGCTGGAAGCCATCGGTGACGTCACCGCCACCAGCAAGATTTCCAAGCAGCCGGTCGAAGGCCCGCTGTGGATGCAGCGCATCAAGGGCGGCGTACTGGTGAACGGCGCCAACTCGCTGCTGGCCGGCCTGTTCAACACCTTCCCAAGCTCCGTGTTCGCGCAGAACAACGGCGTGATCCAGCTGACCGGCGTCGCCAGCCGCCACGTCGGCCTGTGGATCGCCGCGATGCTCATCGTGCTGGGCCTGTTCCCCAGCGTCGCCGGGGTGATCCAGGCCGTGCCCGAGCCGGTGCTCGGCGGCGCGGTGATGGTGATGTTCGGCGCGGTCGCCGCCTCCGGCATCAACATCCTCGCCGGCACCCACCTGGACCGCCGCGCGCTGCTGATCATCGCCGTCAGCCTGGCGCTGGGCCTGGGCATCTCCCAGGTGCCGGAGTTCCTCGCGCACATGCCCCACGCGATCCGCAACGTGCTGGAATCCGGCGTCGCCACCGGCGGCATCTGCGCCCTGCTGCTCAACTGGTTCCTGCCCGAGTCCGACGCCGCCAAGGCCTCGCACAACGGCTGAACCGCCACGACGCCACCTTCGGGTGGCGTCGTCGTTTATGCTTCCCGGATGACCACTTCCCTGCGCATCGGCGTCATCGCCGACACCCACGGCCTGCTGCGCCCCGAAGCGCTGGCGGCGCTGCAAGGCTGCGGGCGTATCCTGCACCTGGGCGACATCGGCCCCGCCTCATTGCTCGACCAACTGCGCGCCCTGGCGCCACTGGACGTGGTGCGCGGCAACAACGACACCGACGACTGGGCCGCCGCGCTGCCGGAAACGCTGCTGCTGGAACTGGGCGGGCGGCGGCTCTACCTGATCCACGACCTCAAGCAGTTGGCCATCGATCCTCCGGCCGAAGGCATCGATGTCGTGCTGGCGGGCCATTCGCACAAGCCGCTGAACGAGGTGCGCGATGGGGTGCTGTACCTGAATCCGGGCAGCGCTGGACCGCGGAGGTTCAAGTTGCCGATTGCCTTGGCGATCCTGACCGTAACCGGGGGAAAGGCCGAGGTGGAGATGGTGTCGCTGGTCTGAGCACGAGCGATGCGACGGCATGACGTTGTAGGAGCGGGCATGGCCCGCTCCTACAGGTTGATCCTCAAGGTTCGAGCAGCTGCGTGGCCAACTGCGCCACCGCCTCCTGCCGCTCGGTCTTCTCGCTGCGCAAGCGACCGTTGAGGCCGGACCACTCCGGATGCGCACGCGCCTTGCGCAACGCCTCGGGCAGCTTGCCCTCGCGCCACTGCTTGTCTTCGGGCGACTGCACCTGGATCGCCTCCACCGCCGCATGCCCGCGTGTCTGCAGGGCCGCCAGCAGTTGCCGCTGCCGCAGCGCCAGCAGACGCAGCACGCTGTCGTCCACCGACAGTTCGCGGCTGCCCTTGAGCTTGCCCAGCAGGCGCTGACCGTAATGGCCGACGGTCTGCCAGGCGCCGCCGGCGATGGCGCCCAGCGCGGTGGCCGCGCCGAGGGTCAGGCCGCCCACCAGCAGGTCGATCCCCGCCCCCGCCGCGGCACCGGCCGCAACGCCACCACCGAGGCGAATGCCCAGTTGGCGGAGGGTTTCCGGGTTGAACAGGTCATCGCCCCAGCGTCCGTCCAGCAACGGCAGGTCGGCGGCGCGGGCGTCGTCCTTGCGGAAGGCGTAGAGGCTGAGCAGCGCCTTCACGCAGGTATCTTCGCGCTTGCGCACCTGATTGCGCAGCGTCTCGGTGGCTGCTCGAACAGCACTGTCGCCAGCGGGCACCAGTTGGCGGCAAGCGGCGACATCCACCAGCAGCTCGGCGATCAGCCGCGCCCCGGCCTCGCGGCGGGCGACGGCCTGGGCCTCGTGATCTGCGACCAGTCGATCCAGCTGCGGGCGCGCACGCTCCAGCAGCAGCGCCAGGCTTTCGTACAGGCGCCGCTCGCCATCCAGCGGTGGCGCCACGCTATCGAAACGCACCAGCGCATGCAGACCGAGACGGGACAGCGCCTCGCGCCACTGCTCCTCGCGGTGCTGTGGGCTGGCGACGAAGTTGAGTACCGGCAGCAACGGCCGCGCGCAGGCGGCGAGCACTGCCAGTTCGTCGCGGTACTTGGCCAGCACCGGTTCGCGGGCGTCGATCACGTAGAGTCCGGCGTCGGAGGCGAGCAATTGGCGCAGCACCTTGGCTTCTTGCTCGAAACGCCCGCGGGCTTCGCTGCCGTCGAGGAAGCGCCGCAGCTTCTCCGGGCCGTCCAGGCGCTCGCCGGGGCGCTCCAGCCCATCGAGGAAGTCGCGCAGGGCGATGGCATCTTCCAGGCCCGGCGTGTCGTAAAGCTCCAGCAGCGGCTCGCCGTCCACCGACAGCCGCGCGCCTTCCACATGCCGCGTAGTGCTGGGGCGGTGGGAGACCTCGCCGAAGCCCACGTCACGGGTCAGGGTACGCAGCAGGGAGGTCTTGCCGACGTTGGTGTGGCCGACCACGGCCAGTTTCAGCGCATCACTCATGCCCGGTCTCCAGCCAGCCCAGCGGCGATGCCGAGGTGTGCGGCAGTTGCAGGCGCTCGACGCCGGCGTGCCAGTCGCCCAGGCGCTCGGCGTCCAGCGCTTCGCCCGTCGGTGCCTGCAACAGCCAGACGCGGGTGGCGGCGGCGCAGCGCGAGAGTTCGGCGATCAGCGCCAGGGTGCCGCGATCCGGCGAGCGACGCGGGTCGCAGGCGATCACCAGGCGCGCCGGCGGGTAGCGGGTGAGTTGTTCCAGCAGGCGGCGGCGCTGGGCACCGTCGTCGAGGTCGCCGGCATTGGCGATGCCTTCGGCCAGCTTCGGCGGCCAGTTGGGCCGGTCGAGCAGTTCGATGGACACCAGCACGGCGCCGTCGGCGGTGGTCGCCGGGGCCTGCGCCTGCGGCTCAATCAGTTCGTCCGGTGCAGCATCGCTGACGCCCAGGCGCTCGCTGGCCGGCATCAAACGCTCGCGCAGCAGGGCGTAGCCGGGCAGCGAGACATCCAGCGCCAGCTGCGCACGCCCGCGCTTCCAGCGCCACAGGCAGAGCAGCCACAACGCACCGCGCAGCAGCACGCCGTACACCAGCAGGATGCCCACCAGCCAGCCGGCCCAGGCGTGGCGCGCGTTTTCGCTGGCCACCAGGGCATCGCCGCTGGCGCGCACCAGATCCGAGTCCGGCTGCGGGAAGCCGAGCAGCGACGGCAGCGCGCCGAGGCCGTGGGTCAGGGCGATGAAGGTATCGCCGCCGAGGATGGTGGTCTCCCAGACGAAGCCGTAGCGCCGCGTCGCCAGCAACGCCAGCATCACGCCCAGCGCGCTGACCAGTGCCACCAGCCAGAGGCCATGAACCAGCAGGCCGAGCGCCCAGCGCGTGAGCTTCTGCCGGTCCAGCAGCACCAGCAGCGCGGGCGCCAATTGCGCAGCATGGGCGTCGCGGGCGAACTTGCCACTCAACCACAACCAAAGGCGGCCGAGTGCACCGGCGGCCTCACCGCCAGCGAAGAAGGCCAGGGTCCAGCCGATCAGGGTAATCAGGTGCAGGCCGAGCAGGCTGGCCAGGGCCCAGAACACGTTGACCGGGCGCAGGCCGTCGCCGAGGGCGGCGAAGGCCAGGCCGCCGCCGGTGAACAGCGCCAGCGCCAGCAACAGGTACAGCGCCAGGCGCGAGCCTTGCACCCAGGTGCGCAGAGCGGCGCGCTGACCATCGCGTTCGGCGAGCAGCAGCGCGCGGTGTTGCAGGCGGCGGGCGAGGTCGCCGCCGCTGACGATGGCGCGGCGGTTGGCTTCGCTGTCTTCCAGCGGGCCGACCTGCTCCTCGCGCAGACGCACGGCCTCGCACAGCCACAGGGATTCGAGGGCGGAAGCGGGGGTTTCGCTCACGGGGTCTCCGACAATCGGTACTCGGCACCAAGGATAACCGCTGCTCGCCGCCGCGTCCCGGCACCGCCGGTAACACCCGGTGGCGTCAACCAAACCAAGGGGGGGCTCTCGCCGTGCCCGGCCAGCCTCACACTCGGAAAAAACAACAAGAATGAGGCCTCGCCATGCTGCGCTCGATGCTCAGTGCCTTGCCCCTGCTGCTGGCCGCCGCCACCGCGGTTGCCGTGGAAACACCGCCGGTGCGCCCCTCCGACTGGGGCCCGGACACCCCGCTGATGCAGGCGGTGCCGCCGCGCGTGCTGGACGCCAACGTCAGCGCCCGGCAGTCCGACAGCAACACCTCGCAACTGTGGATCAGCCACACCGACTTCCGCCTGCACGACGACATCGGCTTCTTCATCCGCAAGATGCTGATCCAGATGAGCCCGGTGGCGGGCGCCGGCACGCCGCTGATGCTCGACGACCCGAAGTCCATGATCGCGCGCATCCAGGCCGGGGACATCTTCGTCGCTGACGCGACCCTCGCCAGCCTGCTCAACGAGGAGCTGCGCAACGCCAGCGCGCCGGTGCGCAACCTCAAGCTCAGCACCCGCGCCAACGGCCAGGAAGTCCACGGCGAGCTGCTGCGCAAGGGCCGCTGGCGGCCGCTGCGGATGGTCACCGGGATCGAGCAGGCCGGGCCGTTGAAGGTGGCGCTGGTGCCGCAGCGAATCTTCGTCGACGGGGTGGACGTCACACCGTCGCTGACCGCTGCTTCCATCGAGATGTCCGAGGTGCTGCAACTGCACACCGCGCACATGCAGCTGATCGGCAACCGCATCCTGGTCGACCTCGACGGCCTGTTCCCGCCGCCGCGCCTGGACTTCACCGTCAGCCACCTGAAGCTCGCCGACGGCGGCATGGACCTGCTGCTGGGCAGCGACCTGGCCGAGCTCAAGTGGCCACAGCTCAAGGCGCCGCAGAGCTACATGTTCATCGAGGGCGGCGACATCAAGATGGCGCGGACCATCCTGGTGAAGGCCTACGCGCTCTTCACCAGCCTCAGCCCGGACGCGCCACTGCTGTTCAACCTCTACGACTACCGCCGCCAGCTGCAGTACGGCGAAATCCGCCTGCGCGAAGACGGCATGGTGCACATCGCCGTCTCGCCGGTTAAGGCGCCGGCCCCGGAGGAGAAAGCCCTATGAGAACCCTCCTTGCTTCCCTTCTTTGCCTCACGCTGGCCGGCCAGGCCGCGGCCGAGAGCGCCATCGACAAGCAACAGCGCGAACTGGGCGTGCTGCGCCAGGGCTGGTTCCAGCAGACGCCGCCGGCGGCGGACTTCAAGGCCAGCCGGCCGGGCGGCCTGCGCGATTCCGGCCAGGACGGCGTGGGCATCCTGCTCAACAACGTGGACATGTACTTCCAGGGCGACATCGGCTTCCACAGCCCGCTGCTCAAGGGCTGGCTGGTGCCGCTCAAGGCCGGCGAGCCGATCGACTTCGACCGCCCGCAGGACATGCGCATCAACGTTTCCGAGGGCGAGGTGATCCTCAGCCCCGAACAGCTCGGCAACCTGTTCAACCAGCACATCCTTGCCTACCCGGAAACCATGCTGCGCGACTTCAAGCTGAGCATCGAAGGCGATCGCCTGCTGGTCTCCGGCGAAGTGCAGCCGCTGGGCGTCGGCCCCTGGCTGCCGCTACGGCTCTCCGGCACGGTGAAGCTCGACGGCGACAACCTCGACTACCAGCCCGACAGCGTGAAGGTGCTCGGCGTGCCCAGCTACGGCGCCATGAGCCTGGTAGGCCTGCGCCTGGATTCGCTGGTGACCCTGGAGCGACCCGGCGCGGTGCTGCAGGACAACGTGATGCACCTGAACTACCACCAGGTCTTCCCGCTGGTGGGCATCGACGGCCGCGTCGAGTCCTCCTGGCTGGACGCCAAGGGCCTGCACCTGAAATTCGCGCCCAGAGACGGCGCCGCCTCGCTGGCCTTCGAGCCTCCGCGCCAGGCCGGGCAGTCCTACATCTGGCTGCAGTCGGGCGACCTGAAGATCTTCGAGATCCTCATCACCTACTCGCAGGTGCTGCTCAAGGCCGAGCGCCCGGACCAGACCCTGGCCTTCAACCTCAAGGACTATCGCAAGGTGCTGGCCACCGGCATCACCCAGGTCAACGAGGACGGCACCTTCTTCATGCGCGTTCCGCCACCCGCCGGCCCCGCCGACGGCGAGCGGCTGGTATCCTCTGGCAACGGGAGTTCCCGCTGATGTTCACCACTGGAGTCGAGATGACCCAAGCACTGCCCCTGGCGATGATCGCCGCCCTTGCCGAGAACCGCGTGATCGGCGTCGACAACCGCCTGCCCTGGCACCTGCCGCAGGACCTCAAGCACTTCAAGGCCATGACCCTGGGCAAGCCGGTGATCATGGGCCGCAAGACCTGGGATTCGCTCGGCCGCCCACTGCCGGGCCGCCTGAACATCGTGGTCACCCGCCAGGCGGGCCTGACGCTCGAAGGCGCGGAAGTCTTCACCAGCCTCGACGCAGCCCTGGAGCGCGCCGAGCAATGGGCCAAGGAAGAGGAAGCCGACGAGCTGATGCTGATCGGCGGTGCGCAACTCTACGGTGAAGCCCTGGGCCGCGCCGAACGCCTCTACCTGACTCGCGTGGGCCTGAGCCCGGCGGGCGACGCGCACTTCCCCGAAGTGAACGAAAGCCAGTGGCACCTGGCGTCGAGCATCGAGCACGATGCGGAAGGCGAGACGCCGGCCTATGCGTTCGAGGTTTGGGAGCGGGCCTGATAGCCCTGCGTATCCGGAGCCCCTCACCCCAGCCCTCTCCCAGAGGGAGAGGGAGCCGTATGTGCCGAGATGAATCCTGCTCTCCCTGATCGACCGGCTGACGCCTGACTCCCGGAGCGCTCCGAACGGTCCCCTCTCCCTCAGGAGCGGGGCGCGCAGCCAGGGTTAGGGTGAGGGAACACCCAGCTCCGAACTACCAAAAGAAATCGCCGCCCCGATCACCCGGCGCGGCGTTTTTTCATGGGCGCACTTTCACGAAATCTCCGCTCACACTCCCAAGCCTTGACCCTGTAGCAACTACGGGCTGCCCAATGACTCCACCCCACGACGGGAAACTGGAGGTACATCATGGGTTGGCTCGAACGTTTGATGATGGGCGGTCACCACGGCCGCGGCGGTCATGGCGGGCACGGCGGCGGTTACGGCGCACCGGGCTATCCGCCGGCACCCGCACCACCACCGACAGCCAATGCGGCTCCCACCCAGCCCTGCCCGCAGTGCAGCGCGCAGAACCCGCAGGACAGTCGCTTCTGCCACAACTGCGGCGGGTCGCTACAGGCCAAGCCCTGCAAGGGCTGCGGCGCCGCTGTCGCGCCTCAGGCACGCTTCTGTGCGCAGTGCGGCCAGGAGCGCGGCAGTTGACGGGCCCGCGGCAAAACCTCGGGCCCAGGGCTCAGAAGGCGAAATGCTCCGCGTCCAGCGCCATCAGGCAATCCGCGCCACCCAGCAGGGCCTCGCGGTGCATGCTGGCACGCGGCAGTATGCGCCTGACGTAGAACTCGGCGCTGGCGAGCTTGGCGCGGTAGAAGTCCGCGTCACCCTCGCCAGCCGCCAGCTTCGCCTGAGCCACACCGGCAGCTTGTAGCCACAGGCCACCGAGCAGCACGTAGGAGCAGTACTGCAGGAAGTCCACCGAGGTGGCGCCGATTTCCTGCGGGTCGCGCTGGCAGGCGGCGATCACTTCGCTGGTGAGGCTGCGCCATTCCAGCAGGCGCAGCCGGACGGTTTCCGCCAGGCCGGCCAGCTCAGTACGCGCGCCGACGGTTTCGCAGGTGGCCGCCAGTTCGCCGATCAGCGCGTTCAGTTCCGTGCCGCCGTCGCCCAGCAGCTTGCGGCGGATCAGGTCGAGCGCCTGGATGCCGTTGGTGCCTTCGTAGATCTGGGTGATGCGGCTGTCGCGCATCAGCTGTTCCATGCCCCATTCGCGGATGTAGCCGTGGCCGCCGTAGACCTGCACGCCGAGGCTGGAAACCTCCTGGCCGACTTCGGTGAAGAACGACTTGACGATGGGGATCAGCAGCGCCGCGCGCTTGCTCGCGGCCTTGCGGCCGTCCGCCTCGGGGTGGCCATGCTCCAGGTCCAGCTCGCGGGCGCAGAGCGCGGCGATCATCCGGCAGCCTTCGGTGAGGGTCTTCTGGGTCAGCAGCATGCGCCGCACGTCCGGGTGGACGATGATCGGGTCGGCAGCCTTGGACGGCTCGGCCGCACCGGTCAGCGCGCGCGATTGCAGGCGCTCGCGAGCATAGGCCAACGCGCCCTGGCAGGAGCGTTCGGCGATGCCCAGGCCCTGCAGGCCGACCTGGAAGCGCGCGTCATTCATCATGGTGAACATGCACGCCAGGCCCTGGTTGGCCTGGCCGATCAGCCAGCCGGTGGCGCCGTCGAAGTTCATCACGCAGGTGGAGGCGCCCTTGATGCCCATCTTGTGCTCGATGGCGCCGCAGCTCAGGGAGTTGCGCGCGCCCGGCGTGCCGTCGGCATTGGCGATGAACTTGGGCACCAGCAACAGGCTGATGCCCTTCACTCCGGCCGGCGCATCCGGCAAGCGCGCCAGCACCAGGTGGACGATGTTCTCGGAGAGGTCCTGCTCGCCGCCGCTGATGAAGATCTTGCTGCCACTGACGCGGTAGCTGCCGTCCGCCTGCGGCTCGGCGCGGGTGCGCAGCAGGGCCAGGTCGGTGCCGGCCTGGGGTTCGGTGAGGCACATGGTGCCGCTCCACACGCCGCTGACCATCTTCGCCAGGTAGTCGCGCTGCAGTTCCGGCGCGCCGTGCTTGTACAGCGCCAGCACCGCGCCTTCGGTGAGACCGGAGTAGACGCGGAAGGACAGCGAGGCGGCCATCAGCATCTCGTGGAAGCTGGCCGCGACCATCTGCGGGAAACCCTGGCCGCCGAACTCGGTCGGGCCGGTCATGCTGGCCCAGCCGTTGTCGCAATACTGCTGGTAGGCCTCGCGGAAGCCATCGGGCGTGGTGACTTCGCCGTTCAGCAGGGTGGCGCCCTGCTCGTCGCTGTTACGGTTCAGTGGGGCGACCACTTCGCCGGTGTAGCGCGCGCCTTCTTCCAGCACGCCGTCGATCAGCTCGCGGTCGAGGCCGTTGCCCAGTTGCTCGCAATGGGCGCTGACGTCAAACAGCTCGTGGAGGACGAAGCGCATGTCGCGCAGGGGTGCCTGGTAACTCATGTTCAGTGCTCCTGTTTCACGTCGGCGAAGCGGCCATTGGCGGCGGCCAGGCGCTCGATCAGAGCGGCCGGCTGCCAGTGCGCGCCGTGCTCGCCGGCCAGGTCACGCAGGCGCGCCAGCACGCTCTGCAGACCCTGGGCATCGGCCCAGGCCATTGGACCGGACTTGTCCTTGGGGAAGCCATAACCATTGAGGTAAACGGTGTCGATGTCGGCGCTGGTGGAGGCAATGCCTTCGTCGAGAATCTTCGCGCCTTCGTTGACCAGCGCCAGCAGGCAGCGCTCGAGGATTTCCTCGGCACCGATATCCCGGCGCTGGTAGCCCAGGCGCTCGGACTCGCGCAGCACCAGCGCGTCCACTTCCGGGTCGTGCTCGGCCTGGCGGCTGCCCGGCTCGTAGTGATAGAAGCCGTTGCCGGACTTCTGGCCGAAACGGCCCATCTCGCACAGGCGGTTGTCCACCTGCACGGTCGGCGCGTCCTGGCCCTTGCCGGCCAGCTCGCGGGCGCGCCATTCGAGGTCGATGCCGACCACGTCGAACATGCGGAACGGCCCCATGGCGAAACCGAAGCCCTGGATCGCCGCGTCCACCTGGTGCGGCAGCGAGCCTTCGAGGATCAGCCGGCGCGATTCCTGGACGTACTTCTCCAGCATGCGGTTGCCGATGAAGCCGTGGCAGTTGCCGGCGACCACGCTGACCTTGCCCATCCGCTCGCCCAGTTCCAGGGCCGCTTCGAGCACGGCGGGAGCGGTCTTCGCGCCGCGCACGATCTCCAGCAGCTTCATGATGTGCGCCGGGCTGAAGAAGTGCAGGCCGAGCACCTGGGACGGCCGCGAGGTCACTGCGGCGATGGCGTCGACGTCCAGGTAGGAAGTGTTGGAAGCCAGGATGGCCGAGGGTTTCAGCGCCGCATCCAGCTCGCGGAAGATCGATTGCTTGAGCTCCAGATTCTCGTACACCGCCTCGATCACCAGGTCCACCTCGCGGATCGCCGCGTAGTTCGCCGCCTGGGAGATGCGCGCACGACGACGGGTGGCTTCGGCCTCGTCGATGCGGCCCTGGCGCACGTTGTGGGCGTAGGTGTCGGCCACGGCGCCGAGGGCCTGGGTGAGCATCTGCGGGTTGTTGTCCAGCCACAGGACCTGCACGCCGGCGTTCGCCAGGCACATGGCAATGCCCCGACCCATGGTGCCGGCGCCGATGACGGCGGCGCTGGCGATGCGGATGTTCTGGCTCATGTTGTTCCTCTTGTCAGCCTGAAACGCTCGTTTGAAGACCACTCACCTTAGGGAAGGCGGTACTATTTTTGAAATTTTGAGTTGTGATAAGTGGAATTCAGCCAGTGAATATGACCACCTTCGACCTCAACTTGCTGCGGGTGCTGGATGCGCTGCTGCGCGAGCGCAACGTCTCGCGCGCGGCGGAGCGCCTGTCGCTGAGCCAGCCGGCGGTGAGCAACGCGCTGAACCGTCTGCGCGAACTGCTCGATGATCCGCTGCTGGTGCGCGTCGGTCGGGCGATGCAGCCGACGCCGCGGGCGCTGGAGCTGGAAGCGCCGATCCGCGATGCCCTGCAGCGCATCGGCCAGAGTCTGGCCGGCGGCGACACCTTCGACCCGACGCGCAGTCGCCAGCGCTTCACCCTGGCGCTGACCGACTATGTGGAAGCGCTGTGCATGCCGCACCTGCTCGAAAGTCTGGGCAGCACGGCGCCGGGCATGGGCCTGAGCATCCAGCACCTGACACCGACGCTGCCCACCGAGGCGCTGGACAAGGGCAACCTGGACCTGGTGCTGGGGCGCTTCGAGGAGCTGCCAGCGCGCTTCCAGCGCCGCCCGTGGGCGAGCGAAACGCTGCGCCTGCTGGCCCGGCGCGGACACCCGCAGGTGGACGGCGGGATCGACCTGCCGACCTTCCTCGGCCAGCGGCACCTGTGGGTTTCCGGCGGGCAGACCAAGGGCATGGTCGACCAGTGGCTGGCCAGCCAGGGGCTGAAACGGCAGATCGCCTACACCACACCCAACTACCTGCAGGCGGCTCATCTCGTGGCGACCACGGATTTGCTGACGGTGCTGCCGACACGACTGGCGGCGTATTTCGCCCGCCTGCTGCCGTTGCAGGTACTGGAGTTGCCGTTCGACGTCGGGCAGTTCCACCTTGAGCTGGTCTATCTCGCCCAGCGCGAGCGGGATACGGCGTTGCAGTGGCTGATCGAACGGATAGTGGACTCCGCTCCGGAATAACAGGAGGCACGACGTAGGATGGCGTGGAGCGAAGCGATACCCATCGCCCTGTACGTAGACAGCATGGGTATCGCTCCGCTCCACCCATCCTACGAGGGGCAGACAAGAAAAACGCGCCCGGAGGCGCGTTTCGTCGGGATCAGAAACGATCGCGAACGATCGTCTCTTCCAGCGGCAGGCGGCCGATGCGCGGCCGGGCTTCCACCGCCTGCTTACCCACGGCAATCATCAGGCCGATGGCGTGGCTGGCCGGCAGGTTGATCAGCTTGGCCACAGCGTCGAAGTCGAAACCGACCATCGGCACGCTGTCCAGGCCACGGCCACGGGCGGCGAGCATCAGGGTCTGGGCTACCAGGCCGCTGCTGCGCATGGCTTCGTCGCGCTGGGTCTGCGGCTTGTCGCGGTAGTAGCCGTCGATGGCGCCGACCATGTAGTTCTTCACTTCGACCGGGGCGCCGTCCCACACGCGCTCGGCGTTCTTCTCCCAGCTGTCGACCTGCGCGCAGACGATCACCAGCATCGAGGCGTCGGTCATCTGCACCTGGTCCCAGCCGGCTGCGCGAATCTGCGCGCGCAGCTGCGGGTCGCTGACTTCCACCAGGCGCACGTGCTGCAGGTTGAACGAGGTGGGAGCGAGCAGCGCCTGTTGCAGCAGGTCGTCCTTCTCCTCGCGGCTCATCACATAGGAAGTGTCGAAACCACGAATGGAACGGCGGCTGCGGATGGCGTCTTCGATCAGCATGGAAAATCCTCTGGCTGGCATGGACGGGAATGGCGCGCATGGTAAGCCGAGAGGCCGCCCCGTTGCAGAGCGGCGTATCGATAATGTCCATCCGAAGCGTTGATAGATCGAACGACGCGGGCACTCGCCGGACCGAGCAAGTGCCCGCAGGGGATCAGCTCTCCAGCGCTTCCACCGGTGCCGCCGCGGCCTGACGCTGCCTGGGCGAGGTGAAGGCCAGGTAACCATCCTCGACCTTGCCGAAGCGCAGCAGGGCGAGGTCCAGCGCGTAGTTCTGATAGAGCTTCCACGGTGTGCGGTCGCCCTGCTTGGGCATGCGGTCGGCGGCGCGCTGGATGTAGCCGGAGTTGAGGTTGAGGAAGGGCACTTCCTTCACCGAGCCATCGGTCTGGCGCGGTGTGCACTGGCGCATGCCGACGGCATCGAGGTGGTTGATCAGGCGGCAGAAGTACTCGCTGGAGAGGTCGGCCTTGAGCGTCCAGCTGGCGTTGGTGTAGCCGACGATGGCGGCGAGGTTGGGCAAATCGCGCAGCATGATGCCGCGGTAGCCCATGCTCTGGGTGACGTCGAAGGGCTTGCCGTCGATCGCCAGCTCCGCGCCGCCGAACATCACCAGGTCCAGCCCGGTGGCGGTGACGATCACGTCCGCCTCCAGCACCTGCCCGGACTTGAGCAGGATGCCCTTCTCGCAGAAGCGCTCGATATGGTCAGTGACCACCGAAGCACGTCCGTGGCGCAGCGCCTTGAACAGGTCGCCATCGGGCACGCAGCACACGCGCTCGTCCCACGGTTTGTAGCGCGGGCTGAAGTGGCGCATATCGAAATCCTTGCCCAGCTGCAGGTTGGCCAGCTTCAGCATGAGCTTGCGCACCGCGCCGGGAAACGCCTTGGAGGCCATGAAGAAGATCATCTGCATGGTCACGTTGCGCGCCCGCGCCTGGCGGTAAACCCACTTCTCCGGCAGGAAGTTGCGCAGGAAGTTGGAGATCGGGTCCTTCGCCGGCAAGTTGATCACATAGGACGGCGAGCGTTGCAGCATGGTGACGTGGGCGGCCTTGTCGGTCAGCGAGGGCACCAGCGTGACAGCGGTGGCGCCGCTGCCGATCACCACGATGCGCTTGCCGCTGTAGTCGAAGTTCTCCGGCCACAGCTGCGGATGGATGACCTGCCCGGCGAAGCTCTCGCGGCCGGCGAATTCCGGGGTGTAGCCAGCGTCGTAGCGGTAGTAGCCGGTGCACATGAAGAGGAACTGCGCGCTCATGCGCACCGGCTCCGCCTCGTCGCCGCGCTGCACCAGCAGGTTCCAGCGCGCGCTGGCGCTGTCCCAGTCGGCCTTGAGCACGCGGTGGCGGTAGCGGACCTTGTCCTCGACGCGGTACTCGCGGGCGGTCTCGCGGATGTAGTTGAGGATCGACGGACCGTCGGCGATGGCCTTGGGGTCGGTCCAGGGCTTGAAGTTGTAGCCCAGGGTGTACATGTCCGAGTCGGAGCGGATGCCCGGGTAGCGGAACAGGTCCCAGGTGCCGCCCATGGCCTCGCGGCCCTCGAAGATGGCATAGGACTTGCCGGGGCACTGCTTCTGCAGGTGGCAGGCGGCGCCGATGCCGGACAGGCCGGCGCCGATGATCAGTACATCCAGGTGCTCGGTGGACATGCGCGGGGCTCCTTGCTGCAACGCCCTGAAGAGTCTAGGCGGAAACGCCTTTTTCACACCCTACAAGGAGCCCGGCCGGCATCACGCCGACCTTTAGTCGTGCGTGGCACCGGCGCCTTCAGGCGGTCACAGTTGCGCCTGCACCCAGTCACGGACCTGGGCATAGGGATAGTCCTCCAGCGTCGCGTAGCCCGGCAGCGTGCGTGCGCGCATGCGGGTGAAGGCCGGCACGCTGATGCCACAGAGGAAGCGCGTCACGCAGTCGGCGCTGGGCGCAAGACCTCGTGCGCTGCGGTACTTTTCCAGAAACGCGGCGCAGCGATTGTGCAGCGACTGGCCGTCCAGCGGCGGCAGTGCGGGTGGCTCCGGCAGTCGAGCAACGCGGCCAGCGCAGACCGAGCAGTGCCCGCAGCGGTTCGGCGCCTGCTGGTCGCCGAAGTACTGGGCAAGGCGCCAGCTCAGGCACTCCGCGCTGCCCAGCAGTTCAAGCATGGCGCCAATGCGGGCGATCTCGCTTTCTTCGTGGCGCTTGAAGTAGCGATGCAGCTCCTCACTCAAGTTATCCACAGCGAAGGACGCATCACGCACCGAGTAGACCTCGGTCATCTGCTTGCTCTCCAGCTCCACCCAGCCCCGCTCCTGGAAATAATCCAGCGCCTTCACCACCCGCGCGCGCTCGGCGCCATGGCGGCTGTAGAGAGTGTCGAAATCCAGGGTCGCCCAGGTCCGGGCGCGGGCCGAGGTGGTGAGGATGGCATCGACGAACTGCCGACGCTCGCCTTCGAAATGACTCAGCAGCTCGGCGGAATCGATGTTCAGTTTGTAGCGATATTCGGCGAAATAGGCGAAACGCGGGGCGATGATGCCGCGTAGTTCCAGCTGCACCAGCAGCGTCTTCAACGGCAGCTGGCGGATGTTGGACTGGTCCGACAGCGGCACCAGCATGGTTTCCCACTGGCCGCCCCCCTGATTTCCAGCCGCCTGGCGAATCTCTTCCAGCACATGGCGAATGCCCTCGCGCTCGGGCGTGTCGCCGTAGACGAAGTTCTCCAGCACGTTGAGGCTGTCGCGGTTGGCCAGCACCAGGCACTCCGAACGCTGGCCGTCACGCCCGGCGCGGCCGATCTCCTGGCTGTAGTTCTCCAGCGACTTGGGCAGGTCGTAGTGCACCACCTGGCGGATGTTGCTCTTGTCGATGCCCATGCCGAAGGCGATGGTGGCGACGATGCAGTTCAGCCGCCCTTCCATGAAGCGACGCTGGATGCCCTCGCGCTCCGGGTGCTCCATCCCCGCGTGGTAGGCACAGGCGGGAATGCCGCGCTCGGCCAGGTGCGCGGCAACTTCCTCGGCGGTCTTCTGCTGGGTGACATAGACGATGGCCGGCTGCCCGGCGCGCTCGCCCAGCCACTGCACCAGCCGCGCGCGACGGGCGGCGCTGGCCACCGGCTCCACCTGCAGATCGAGGTTGGCGCGATAGAAGCCGGTGGTGACCACGTCGGACTCGGCGATGGCGAACTTGGTGCGCATGTCGGCAATCACGGCCGGTGTCGCGGTGGCGGTGAGCAGCAGCACCTGGGGAATGCGGAACTGCTTCTGGTAGTCCGGCAGCTTCAGGTAGTCGGGGCGGAAGTTGTGGCCCCATTCGGAGATACAGTGCGCTTCGTCCACCACCAGCAGGGAAATCGGCACCTCGCTGATGAAGTTGCGGAAGCGCTCGTTCTTCAGGCGCTCCACCGAGATCATCAGCACCTTCAGCTCGCCGCTGCGCACCCGCGCCATGGTCTGCGCGGTCTGCTCGCGGCTCTGCGCCGAATCGATGCTGGCGGCAGCGATGCCGTGGCGGGCGAGGAAGGCGAGCTGGTCCTGCATCAGCGCCAGCAGCGGCGAGACCACCAGGGTCAGGTGCGGCAGCAGAAGCGCCGGCAACTGGTAGCACAGCGACTTGCCCGAGCCGGTGGGGAAGATCGCCGCCGCCGAGCGCCCGGCCAGCACTGCGCTGACTGCCGCCTCCTGGCCGGGACGGAACTGGCGGAAGCCGAAGACACGTTCGAGGGTGTCGTGCATGGGGGTAACTCCTTTCATGGGCGTCCACCCAGCCTAGGAAGCGCTTTTGTAGGAGCGCGCTTGCCAGCGAACGGGATTAGGAGCATTCGCCAACGGTACAGATTCTGCCACCTTGTAGGAGCGGGCCATGCGGGCGATCGCGGGCATGGCCCGCTCCTACAGGACTTACCGGCGCAAATGAAAAAGCCGCCCGAAGGCGGCTCTTTCCAGAACGGGCTCGCTTACAGCTGCGGGCCGGCGTTCTTGATGGCGTCGCTCACGTCGAACTTCTGGAAGTTGTCGATGAACTTGGTGGCCAGGCCCTTGGCGGCTTCGTCGTAGGCAGCCTTGTCTTCCCAGGTGTTGCGCGGGTTGAGCAGGACGGTGTCGACGCCCGGAACGGCCTTGGGCACGTCCAGGTTGATGATGTCCAGGTGCTCGGTCTCGGCGCCGATCAGAGCACCGCTCTGGATGGCGGCGATCACGCCACGGGTGGTCGGGATGTTGAAGCGCTTGCCGACGCCGTAGCCACCACCGGTCCAGCCGGTGTTGACCAGGTAGACCTTGGAGCCGAAGGCCTTGATGCGCTTGATCAGCAGCTCGGCGTAGACGCCAGCCGGACGCGGGAAGAACGGTGCGCCGAAGCAGGTGGAGAAGGTCGACTTGATGCCGCCGCCCGAACCCATTTCGGTGGAACCGACCAGCGCGGTGTAGCCGGACAGGAAGTGGTAGGCCGCCTGCTCGTTGTTCAGGATCGACACCGGCGGCAGTACGCCGGTCAGGTCGCAGGTCAGGAAGATCACGGCGTTCGGTTCGCCGCCGAGGTTCTGCTCGGAACGCTTCTCGACGTTTTCCAGCGGGTAGGCCGCGCGGGAGTTCTGGGTCAGGCTGTCATCGGCGTAGTCCGGAGTGCGGTTTTCGTCGAGGACGACGTTTTCCAGCACGGCGCCGAACTTGATGGCTTTCCAGATGACCGGCTCGTTCTTCTCGGACAGGTCGATGCACTTGGCATAGCAACCGCCTTCGATGTTGAAGACAACGCCTTCGCCCCAGCCGTGCTCGTCGTCGCCGATCAGGTAGCGGCTTTCGTCGGCGGACAGGGTGGTCTTGCCGGTGCCCGACAGGCCGAAGAACAGGGTCACGTCGCCCGCTTCGCCGATGTTGGCGGCGCAGTGCATCGGCAGCACGTCTTTTTCCGGCAGCAGGTAGTTCTGCACGCCGAACATGGCCTTCTTCATCTCACCGGCGTAGCGCATGCCGGCGATCAGCACCTTCTTCTGGGCGAAGTTGAGGATCACGCAGCCATCGGAGTTGGTGCCGTCACGCTCGGGCACGCACTCGAAGTTGGCGACGTTGAGAACCTGCCACTCTTCGCGGCCGGCCGGGTTGTACTGCTCGGGCTCGATGAACAGCGCACGGCCGAACAGGTTCTGCCAGGCGGTAGCGGTGGTCATCTTCACGGCCAGGTAGTGGTCGTGGGCCGAACCTACATGAACGTGGGAAACGAAATGGTCCTGGGCGTCATTGAAGGCCTGGACACGGTCCCACAGGGCATCGAACTTGTCGGCCGGGAACGGACGGTTGATGGCGCCCCATGCGATGGAATCCTTGCTGCCCGGCTCTTCGACGATGAAACGGTCGGCAGGCGAGCGGCCGGTGCGGTGGCCGGTTTTCACCACGAGCGAGCCGTTGTCGGCGAGTTCGCCTTCGCCGCGGCGAATGGCTTCTTCCACCAGTTGGGCAACGCTGATATCGGTGTAAACGGCTTTATTGGCTTGCGTCATGTGGGTCCCCGTCGGCCGAAGCCGAGTCCTCCAAACATTGCGTAGTGACTTCTGATTCCCACTACCGCGGAAAAAGTCGCGGGATTATGCCAGAAAAGAACTGTTCTCGTGCAGCCTCTGATCTGGCGAGAGCGCCATTGGTTCGGCTATCGGACAAATCGATGCGGTCAATGGCGGGTTTCTGACGGTGTCTGGCTACCGCCGCCCGAGAACAGCTGGGCAACGTCCGAACCGTCGAACTGGTAGCGCTGGTTGCAGAACTGGCAGTCGATGACGATCTCGCCGTCCTCCTCGGCCAGCAGACGCTCGGCGTCTTCCTGCCCAAGACTGACCAGCGCGTTGGCCGAGCGTTCCCGCGAGCAGCTGCAGCGGAACACCAGCGGCTGCGGATCGAACAGGCGCACGTCGTCCTCGTGGTACAGGCGGTGCAGCACGGTGGCGTTGTCCAGGCCCAGCAGCTCCTCGGCGGTGAGGGTATCGGCCAGGGTGCTGACGTGCTGCCAGCTGGCTTCGCGCGACTCGGCGTCGCGCTGGCGGTCGGCCGGCAGTTGCTGCAGCAGCAGGCCACGGGCGCGGCGGCTGTCGGCGTTCAGCCAGAAACGGGTCGGCAGTTGCTCGGAGGTAGCGAAGTAGGTCGACAGGCAGTCCGCCAGGGTCGCGCCTTCCAGCGGCACGATGCCCTGGTAGCGCTTGCCGTTCTTCGGATCGACGGTGAGGGTCAGTACGCCCTCTGGCATCAGCTCCGGCAGACCGGCGGTATCGCCGATGGCGTCCGCGTCGTAGCGGGCCAGGCCGCGCACTTCGCGGTTGCTGGAGCACTCCACCATCAGCAGTGGCACGGCGCCATTGGAGCGCGCCTGCAGCACCAGCAGACCATCGAACTTCAGGGTGCCGCAGAGCAGCGCGGCGGCGGCCAGCATTTCTCCCAGCAGTTGGGCGACCGGCTGTGGGTAGGGGTGCTTGGCCAGCACTTCGGCGAAGCTGCGGTCGAGCTCTACCAGCTCACCACGGACATCGGTGTTGTCGAACAGGAAACGCTGACTTTGATCGATCTGGGACATGCTCTGCACAACGCTGCGATAGGCACAAATAAATGACAAGTTGATGGCAAAGGCCTATAAAGCGCGCTTTGCAGCACCCACCCATACTCGGGGGGTTCCGTAAGGGGGTATCGATTTTATGGACAAAACCACGCCGTTCCAAGCCACCTGGTCCTGGAAGCCCTTCATCGCCTGTCACCTGATGGCGGTCGTCCTGCTCCTGCTGTGGCTCTGGGAGCCCGCTCGCAGCGCGATGGACCTGTTCGACTTCAGCCTGTTCAGCCTGCTCAACCAGCCGCTGGCGACCAACGAAGCCTGGCGCCTGACCTGGGCCGTGGCGAGCACCCGGCCGTTCGACCTGCTGGTGGGGGTGATCCTGCTGCTGCTGATGATCCGTGGCGACTGGATCTTCAAGGCCACGCAGGTCCGCGCGGCGACCTTCGGCTTTTTATGCGCAGCCGTCGTGCTGGTGGTCGTGCGCATCCTCTACGCCAAGGTCGCCCACAAGCTGGGCTGGCAGCACGCGAGCATTTCCAGCATCGCGCCGGATGCCGTACGCCTGGAACACTTCTTCCCGCAATGGGAAGACACGCCCTTCGAGGTGAAGGACGAATCCGCCCGCAGCTTCCCCGGCGACCACGCCTCGGTGCTGCTGATCTGGGCGCTGTTCCTCACCCTGTTCGCCCGCAACGCCCTGCAGTGGGTGGTGATCTGGGGCCTGGCGCTGCTGTTCATGCTGCCGCGCCTGGTGGCCGGCGCGCACTGGGGCCAGGACGACTACATCGGCGGCGTGCAGATGGCGCTGGTGGCCCTGGCCTGGAGCTGCTTCACCCCCTTCGCCGCCAAGGGCAGCGCAGCCCTAGTGCGCTGGACCGATCCGCTGTTCCGCCTGGCCGCGCGGATTCCGCTGGTCAATCGCCTGAGCGTTATCGCGGCCTGAACCGTCGGCCGGCGCCCGTGTGGCGCGCCGGCCGTTGCTCTCGACCAGAGCATCGGGATATATCCCACAGCGATCTTCCGCGTTTCGTCGTGGTCAATGGAGCATCATCGCTCTCCCCGACCGAAGCCCCTCCAGGAGTTCGCCCCGCCATGCTGATCGAAACCCGCGCCATCCTGCTCGACATGGACGGCACCCTGGTGCAGTCCACCGCCGCCGTCGAAGTCATCTGGAGCCTGTGGTGCCAGCGCCACGGCCTGCCGCCGGAGGCTGCGCTGTCGATCTGCCACGGCGTGCGCTCGCAGGACGTGATCGGCCGCCTCGCGCCGCACCTGGAGCTGGCGGAAGAACTGGCGTTCCTGCACGAACTGGAACTCGAGCACGTAGCGCAACCGTCCATCGTGGGCGGCGCCGACCGTTTCCTCGGCACCCTGACCGGCCAGCCCTGGGCGGTGGTCACCTCCGCCAGCCGCGCGATTGCCCTGGATCGCCTCGCCCTCTGCGGCCTGCCGCTGCCGGATGTGCTGGTCGGCTCCGATGACGTCAGCGCCGGCAAGCCGGACCCGCAACCCTACCGGCTCGGCGCCCAGCGCCTGGGCATGGCGGCGCAGGACTGCCTGGCCTTCGAAGACGCCCCGGCCGGCGTGCAGAGCGCGCTGGACGCTGGCTGCCAGGTGATCCAGATCGGCATCGGCAGCGCTTTCGATCCGCGCGTCCGCGCCGTGGTGCCGGACTGGTCACCGCTGAGCCTGAAGGCCGCGAACGGCAAACTGCTGATCGAACTGCCCGATCATTCCTGATCGCGGAAGCTGAACAACTGGCGGCGCTGCTTCTTGGTCGGCCGCCCGTCGGTCTGCACGCCCAGCGCGCCGGCCTTGCGCATTGCCGAAGCGTCCTCGCGACGCTTCACGCTGTCGGCGGTCTCCTCGTAGAGCAACTGCGCTTCGGGTGCGCCACGGCGCACCATGGACAACGCCTTCACCACCACGGTGCGCTCGTCGAAGCCGGTGCGGATCACGTACTCCTCGCCGACCTTCGGCTCCTTGCCCGGCTTGCAGCGCTCGCCCCGGCAATGCACCTTGCCGCCATCGATGGCTTCCTTGGCCAGGGAGCGGGTCTTGTAGAAGCGCGCCGCCCACAGCCACTTGTCCAGGCGGACCTTGTCGTCGTCTTTTTCGCTCACTTCACAACCTCGTCATGCGGGTCTGAGAGTGTACCCCGCGCCCCGCTGGCGGGGCACAAGCGGCCTGACTAGAATGCCGGCAAACGCCGGGGACACCAGCCTTGAAGACTTTCGACCAGCTGTCGGTAATTGGTCTGCGTGAATGGATCGCCCTGCCCGAACTGGGCATGGTCGGCCTGCGCGCGAAGATCGACACCGGCGCCAGCACCTCCAGCCTGCATGCCAGCGACATCGTGCCCTTCGAGCGCGACGGGCAGAGCTGGGTGCGCTTCGTCGCGCACCTGGGCACCCAGGTGCAGCGTCGCCATCGCTGCGAAGCGCCGGTGGTGACGATGAAGACCATCAAGAGCTCCAACGGCCAGGCCCAGACCCGCTACGTGATCCGCACCCTGCTGGCGCTGGGCGACCGCGCCTGGTCGGTGGAATTCACCCTGGCCTGCCGCAAGACCATGCGCTACCGCGTGCTGCTAGGCTCCAAGGCTCTTGTGCAGGGCCAACTGGTGGTCAACCCCGGCCTCACCTACGTGCAAGACAAACCCCTCATCATGGTTCCCGCCACCCTTCCAGGTGATCAATGAAAATTGCTGTGCTGTCGCGCAATCCGCGCCTGTATTCCACCCGTCGGCTGGTAGAGGCCGGGCAGCAACGCGGCCACGAGATGGTGGTGATCGACACCCTCCGCGCCTACATGAACATCGCCAGCCACAAGCCGCAGATCCACTACCGCGGCAAGCCGCTGGAAGGTTTCGACGCGGTGATCCCGCGCATCGGCGCCTCGGTGACCTTCTATGGCTGCGCCGTGCTGCGCCAGTTCGAGATGATGGGCGTCTTCCCGCTCAACGAGTCGGTGGCCATCGCCCGTTCCCGCGACAAGCTGCGTTCGCTGCAGTTGCTGTCGCGCAAGGGCATCGGCCTGCCGGTGACCGGTTTCGCCCACTCCCCCGATGACGTGCCGGACCTGATCGAGATGGTCGGTGGCGCGCCACTGGTGATCAAGCTGCTGGAAGGCACCCAGGGCATCGGCGTGGTCCTCTGCGAGACGGAGAAGGCCGCCGAATCCGTGCTGGAGGCCTTCATGGGGCTCAAGCACAACATCATGGTGCAGGAGTACATCAAGGAAGCCGGCGGCGCCGATATCCGCTGCTTCGTGGTCGGCGACAAGGTGATCGCCTCGATGAAGCGCCAGGCCGCGGCCGGCGAGTTCCGCTCCAACCTGCACCGCGGCGGCAGCGCCAGCCTGATCAAAATCACCCCGGAGGAGCGCATGACCGCCATCCGCGCCGCCAAGGTGATGGGCCTGCACGTCGCCGGCGTCGACATCCTGCGCTCCAACCATGGGCCGCTGGTGATGGAGGTGAACTCCTCGCCGGGCCTGGAAGGCATCGAGACCACCACCGGCAAGGACATCGCCGGGGTGATCATCGAGTACCTGGAGAAGAATGGCGGGCCGCATCTGGCGCGGACCAAAGGCAAGGGATGAGCCGGGCTTTCGCGACGCATGCGTCGCGCCAGCGAAATTCGCCCTACCGGAGCGAACCTCCTGCCTGCGTTGCCAGGCTGAACCCTTCGCGAGCAAGCTCGCTCCTACAGGCTCCTCCCACCGCTATCGGATGTACTCATGCCCGCTCCCCGCCCCCACGCCGAACTCACCTGGTCGCCCATCGAGGGCCGCGTCGCGCTGGTTGCGCCGGCCTCGGCGATTGCCGAAGAGGTGCTGGAAGCCACCCTGCGCCAGCTGGAGGTGCAGGGCATCGACTACCACCTGGGCGAGCACGCCGACGCCCGCTACCGCTACCTGGCCGGCACGCCGGAGCAACGCCTGGAAGACTTCCACGCCGCCTTCGAGCGAGAAGACGTCAGCGCCGTCTGGTGCCTGCGTGGCGGCTACGGCTGTGGACAACTCATCCCGCAGCTGGACTGGCAGCGCCTCAAGGCCGCCTCGCCGCGCCCGCTGATCGGCTTCTCGGACATCTCCATCCTGCTCAGCGCCTTCCACCGCCAGGGCCTGCCGGCGATCCATGGCATGGTCGCAACCGGCCTCGGTCTGCAGCCGCTGAGCGCACCCAGCGAGCAGCGTGAACGCCTGGCCTCGCTGGCCTCGATCAGCCACGTACTGGCCGGCGGCCCCGGCAAGCTGGCGGTGCAGCACCTGGCAGGGCCGAAGGCGGCTGTGGAAGGCGAACTGATCGGCGGCAACCTCACCGCACTGGCCTGCATGGCTGGCACAGCAGGCGCGCTGTACGTGCCGGACGGCGCGATCCTTATCCTCGAGGACGTCGGCGAGCCCTACTACCGCCTGGAGCGCAGCCTCTGGCAACTGCTGAACAGCCTGGACGGCGCACGCCTGGGCGCGGTCTGCCTCGGCACCTTCACCGATTGCCCGCGCAAGGGCGTGGCCCACAGCCTGGAAGAAATCTTCGCCGAGTACGCCGCGCAGCTGGGCGTGCCGCTCTACCACGGACTGCCCAGCGGCCACGGCGCGCACAACCGCGCCTGGCCCTATGGGCGCCAGGCGGTGCTGGAAGGCAAATCCCTGCGCTGGGATTAGAGTCTGTTTACGATCTCGCGAGCTAGAGCAGAACAAGGCGAGGGCAGCTGAGAAAGCGGAGTTGACTGTAGTCAATGAGCACTTCTCGGCTGGCCTCAACGCAGTTATGCCGACGCGCAGCAGATCGTAAGCAGGCTCTTAGTGCGCGTCGCGCGGCAGCAGCAACCCCAACGGCAGGCAGACGCGCGCTTCCACGCCACCGCCCTCGCGGTTGCGCAGCTCGATGCTGCCGCCGTGCTGTTCGGCGATGCGTTTGACGATGGCCAGCCCGAGGCCGGTGCCCTTGCCACCGCGCGCTTTATCGCCACGGAAGAAGGGGTTGAAGATGTTTTCCAGCTCCTGCGGATCGACCCCCGCGCCACGGTCCAGCACGCTGAGCACCACGTAGGGCGCGCCGCCACCGCCCGCCACATGGGCTGCCACTTCGACCTTGCCGCCGCCGTGGTTCAGGCCGTTCTCGATCAGGTTGCCAAGCAGGCGCTTGATCGATACCCGGCGGAAGCGGAACAGCGGCAGCGTCTCCAGGCACAGGCGCACGCGGTTGCCGCTCTGGTTGAAGGCGTCGGCCACCTCGCGGATCAGGTCGGCGAGGTCGCCCTCTTCCACCGACTCGTCGCGGCCATCGCGGATGAAGGCGAGGAACTGGTCGAGGATGGCGTCCATGTCCTCGATGTCACGGACCATGTCCTCGACCATCTCGCGGTCGCTGTCGGGCATCAGTTCCAGTGACAGGCGCAGGCGCGTCAGCGGCGTGCGCAGGTCGTGGGAAACCCCCGCCAGCATCAGCTCGCGCTCGCGACCGGCCTGCTCGACATCGTCGGCCATCTGGTTGAACGCGCGGTACACCTCGGCCATCTCGCTGGGCGTTTCCGGCCCCAGCGGCAGGCGCACGCTGCGCCCCTTGCCGAACTCGCGGGAGGCGAAGACCAGGCGCTTGAGCGGCTGGCTGAGCAGGCGCACGAAGATCCAGGCGGCAGCGGTGGACAGCAGGCCGATGCCGAGGAACCAGCCCAGCACGCTCCAGATCTGCTGGCCGCGCAGCGGGTGCGGGTAGAGCGGCACGCCGATCCAGCCGTCACCCAGGGTCGGCGCGCGGACCCAGAGCATCGATGGATGGTGGATACGCAGGCGGGTCTCGGTGTCGATGCCCAGCTCCATGCGCATCTGCCGCTGGAAGATTTCCGTGTAAGGCCAGTGCACTTCCTCCGGCTGCCCCTGTTCGTGGGGCGCCCACCTCAACCCGGCGGACTGGGCGATGGCCTCGCGCGACTTCTCGTCCGCCGCCCAGTAGGCGCGCACGGTCAGCGCCGCGCCATGGCTGTACTGGCGGTCGACCAGCATGTCTTCGTTCATCAGCAGGTACACCAGGGTCAGCGCCTTGGAGAACAGCACGACGATGAGCACCAGCCAGAGGGTGCGGGCGAAGAAGCTTTGCGGGAACCAGAGGGGTGTTTTCAAGAGGGCGTTACCAGCGGAACACGAACGGCCGGGGCGAAGGACTCCGCCCCGGCGGGGTCAATCACTTGCGGGCGGCGCCGTCCGGCACGAATACGTAACCCACGCCCCAGACGGTCTGGATGTAGCGCGGCTTCGACGGATCGGGCTCGATCAGCCGGCGCAGGCGGGAAATCTGCACGTCGATGGAGCGCTCCAGGGCGTCCCACTCGCGGCCGCGAGCCAGGTTCATCAGCTTGTCGCGGGTCAGCGGCTCGCGCGCATGCTGCACCAGGGCCTTGAGCACGGCGAACTCACCGGTGGTGAGCATGTGCACTTCCTCGCCCTTCTTCAGCTCGCGGGTAGCCAGGTGCAGCTCGTAGTCGCCGAAGGTGACGACCTCGTCCTCGCCCGCCGGCGCGCCCGGCACCAGCGGCGCCTGGCGGCGCAGCACGGCCTTGATCCGCGCCAGCAGTTCGCGCGGGTTGAAGGGCTTGGCCAGGTAGTCGTCGGCGCCCTGCTCAAGGCCGGAGATACGGCTGGACTCGTCGCCCTTGGCGGTGAGCATGATGATCGGGATCTGGTTGTTCGACTCGCGCAGGCGCTTGCACGCGGAGAGGCCATCCTCGCCGGGCATCATCAGGTCCAGCACCACCAGCTGGAACAGCTCGCGGGCCAGCAGGCGGTCCATCTGCTCGGTGTTTTCGACGGCGCGGACACGGTAACCCTGCTCATCGAGGAAGCGTTCCAGCAGACGGCGCAGGCGCGCGTCGTCATCGACCACGAGGATCTTTTCGCCTTCCGGCAGGGTGGCAGCGTTGGTCATGGAAACTCCCAGAATCTGATTCGACGGGCATTATCGCCCAGCCGCCGCGCATCACGGCCTGTCCATTGTTAGCAGATTTTTCCCCGACCAGTCGCCCACCCGGTGAAATTGTCGTGGGTATAATGCGGCGCTTTTGCGGCGGGGCGTTGTCACAGAGCCTGTCGAATGACCGGGAAGCCCGGCATTGGCGCTCTGTTATGGGCCTTTCGATGATCCTGCGAGCTAGCGCAGCAGATCATGCGCCCCGTTTTCGATTGTCTTGTCAGGTGGATTCATGGACAGCATCAACACCCGTATCGCCGAAGAGCTTTCCGCACTGCCCTCCGGCCGCGTTCAACCGCAGCAAGTCGCCGCTGCCGTCGCCCTGCTCGATGAGGGCTCCACCGTCCCCTTCATCGCCCGTTACCGCAAGGAAGTCACCGGCAGCCTGGACGACACCCAGCTGCGCATGCTCGAAGAGCGCCTGCGTTACCTGCGCGAACTGGAAGACCGCCGTGGCGCGATCCTCGCCAGCATCGAGGAACAGGGCAAGCTGACCCCGGAACTGGCTCGCGAGATCAAGCTCGCCGACACCAAGACCCGCCTCGAAGACCTCTACCTGCCCTATAAGCAGAAGCGCCGCACCAAGGGCCAGATCGCCCTGGAAGCCGGCCTCGGCGAACTGGCCGACGCGCTGTTCAACGACCCGAGCCTGTCGCCGGAAACCGAAGCCGCGCGCTTCGTCGATGCCGAGAAGGGCTTCGCCGACATCCGTGCCGTGCTCGAAGGCGCCAAGTACATCCTGATGGAGCGCTTCGCCGAGGACGCCACTCTGCTGGACCGCCTGCGCGGCTTCCTCAAGGACAACGCCACCCTCACCGCACGCATGGTGCCGGGCAAGGAAACCGAAGGCGCCAAGTTCAGCGATTACTTCGAGCACGACGAGCCGCTCAAGAGCGCCCCGTCGCACCGCGCCCTGGCGATCTTCCGTGGGCGCAACGAAGGCATCCTCAGCGTCGCGCTGAAGGTCGGCGAAGAGCTGCCGGGCACCTCGCACCCCTGCGAGATCATGATCGGCGAGCGTTTCGGCGTCTCCAACCAGGGCCGCGCCGCTGACAAGTGGCTGTCCGAAGTGGTGCGCTGGACCTGGAAGGTCAAGCTCTACACCCACCTGGAAACCGACCTGCTGGGCGAGCTGCGCGACGGCGCCGACGCCGAGGCGATCAACGTCTTCGCGCGCAACCTGCACGACCTGCTGCTGGCCGCCCCGGCCGGCCCACGCGCCACCCTGGGCCTGGACCCGGGCCTGCGTACCGGCGTGAAAGTCGCCGTGGTCGATGCCACCGGCAAGCTGCTGGACACCGCCACCGTCTACCCGCACGTGCCGAAGAACCAGTGGGACCAGACCATCGCCGTGCTCGCCGCGCTGTGCGCCAAGCACCAGGTGGAACTGATCGCCATCGGCAACGGCACCGCCAGCCGCGAGACCGACAAGCTGGCCGCCGAACTGATCAAGAAATACCCGGCGCTCAAGTGCACCAAGATCATGGTCAGCGAGGCCGGCGCCTCGGTGTACTCGGCTTCCGAACTGGCCGCCAGGGAGTTCCCGGAGCTGGACGTATCGCTGCGCGGCGCCGTGTCCATCGCCCGCCGCCTGCAGGACCCGCTGGCCGAGCTGGTGAAGATCGAGCCCAAATCCATCGGCGTCGGCCAGTACCAGCACGACGTGTCCCAGCTGCAGCTCGCGCGCAGCCTGGACGCGGTGGTGGAAGACTGCGTGAACGCCGTGGGCGTGGACGTGAACACCGCCTCCGCCGCCCTGCTGGCGCGCATCTCCGGCCTCAACAGCACCCTGGCGCAGAACATCGTCTCGCACCGTGACGCCAACGGCGCGTTCCGCACCCGCGACGACCTGCGCAAGGTCAGCCGCCTCGGCGACAAGACTTTCGAGCAGGCCGCCGGTTTCCTCCGCGTGATGAACGGCGACAACCCGCTGGACGCCTCCGCGGTGCACCCGGAAACCTACCCGCTGGTGCAGCGCATCGCCGCCGACACCGGCCGTGACGTGCGCTCGCTGGTCGGCGACTCGGGCTTCCTCAAGCGCCTGGACCCGAAGAAGTTCACCGACGAGCAGTTCGGCCTGCCCACCGTCACCGACATCCTCAAGGAACTCGACAAGCCCGGCCGCGACCCGCGCCCGGAGTTCAAGACCGCCGAGTTCCAGGAAGGCGTCGAAAGCCTGAAGGACCTCACGCCAGGCATGGTGCTCGAAGGCGTGGTGACCAACGTCACCAACTTCGGCGCCTTCGTCGACATCGGCGTCCACCAGGACGGCCTGGTGCACATCTCCGCGCTGTCGGAGAAGTTCGTCAAGGACCCGTACGAAGTGGTCAAGGCCGGTGACATCGTCAAGGTGAAGGTCATGGAGGTGGACATACCGCGCAATCGCGTCGGCCTGTCCATGCGCATGAGCGACACCCCCGGCGAGAAGGTTGACGGCCCGCGCGGCGGCGGCCGTCCCGGCAACAGTGCGCCGCGTGGCGAGCGCAGCGCAGCCCCGCGCCAGCAGGAGAAGGCCCCGGCGAACAACGCCATGGCCTCGCTGTTCGCCAACGCCAAGCAACTGAAGAAGAAGTAAGGAAGATCCATGAGCGAGATGCCCGCCCGCGAGCTGATGATCAGCCGCTTCAGCGAAACCATCGGCGTGCAGCCGATCCGTGTCGCTGACGGCGAAGCCGAGGTGCTCCTGCCGATGGCCGAGCACCTGCGCAACCGCGGTAACGTCATGCACGGCGGCGCGCTCTTCACGCTGATGGACATGACCATGGGCTTGGCCTGCTCCAGCGCCCATGGTTTCGACCGGCAGAGCGTCACCCTGGAGTGCAAGATCAACTACATCCGCGCGGTCGCCGAAGGCGAAGTGCGCTGTGTGGCGAAAGTCCTGCACGCCGGGCGTCGTTCGCTGGTGGTCGAGGCCGACATCCACCAGGGCGACAAGCTGGTCGCCAAGGGACAAGGCACCTTCGCGCAGCTGTAAATAGCCTCGGCGCAACTGACCTATGCTGTAGTCCGGAGCCCGCGAAAGGCGGGCGTCGGCGCGGCGTCTCCCCAAGCCAGGCGACCACGCCGGTTGTGTTCTCCCCTTGTAGACCGCCCAGTCCACCCCCATAGTGGGGCGATTGCCGTGTGAAGGACTTCCAACTTGAGCGACCAACTCTCCCGCCGCCTGGCCCTGCTTGGCGATGCCGCCAACCTGTCCCTGCTCACCCAGTGCCTGCACGGTATCGAGCGCGAATGCCTGCGCGTCGATGAACGCGGCAAGCTCGCCCTGACCCCGCACCCACGTGCCCTGGGCTCGGCGCTGACCAACCCGCAGATCACCACGGACTACTCCGAGTCGCTGCTGGAGTTCATCACCTCGACGTCCACCAGCGTCGAGAAGACCCTGGACGAGCTGGGTGACATCCACCGTTTCGCCAGCGGCAAGCTCGACGGCGAATACCTGTGGAGCCCGTCCATGCCCTGCGAGCTGCCGGATGAAGAGACCATCCCGATCGCCCGCTATGGCAGCTCGCACATCGGCCGCCTGAAATACGTCTACCGCAAGGGCCTGGCCCTGCGCTACGGCAAGACCATGCAGTGCATCGCCGGCATCCACTACAACTTCTCCCTGCCCGAGGGCATCTGGGAGCTGCTGCGCGAGGAAGAAGGCAGCGAGAAGAGCGCGCGGGACTTCCAGTCGCACCGCTACATCGCGATGATCCGCAACTTCCGCCGCTACAGCTGGCTGCTGATGTACCTGTTCGGCGCATCGCCGGCCCTGGACGCCGGCTTCCTGCGTGGCCGTCCGCACGGCCTGGAAGCCTTCGACGAGCACACCCTCTACCTGCCCTACGCCACCAGCCTGCGCATGAGCGACCTGGGCTACCAGAACAACGCCCAGGCCGGCCTGACGCCCTGCTACAACGATCTGGACAGCTACATCGACAGCCTGCGCCGCGCAGTCAGCACGCCGTATGCGCCGTACGAGAAGGTCGGCACCAAGGTCGATGGCGAATGGGTTCAGCTGAACACCAACATCCTGCAGATCGAGAACGAGTACTACTCGAGCATCCGCCCGAAACGCGTCACCTACACCGGCGAGCGCCCGATCCAGGCGCTGATGGCCCGTGGCGTGCAGTACGTCGAGGCGCGCTGCCTGGACATCAACCCCTTCCTGCCGCTGGGCATCGACGTCACCGAAGCCCGCTTCCTCGACGCCTTCCTGCTCTACTGCGCGCTGTCCGACAGCCCGCCGCTGGGCGGTTGCGAGTGCGGCTCGGCCACCAGCAATTTCCTCAAGGTGGTCAAGGAAGGTCGTCGCCCGGGCCTGAAGCTGGAGCGCGGCGGCCAGCCGGTCGAGATGAAGGAGTGGGCGGGCGCCCTGCTCGACGCCATCGCGCCGATCATCGATCTGCTCGACCGTGCCAACGGCAGCAGCCTGCACGCGCAGAGCCTGGCCGAGCAGCGCGCCAAGGTCGCCGACGCCGACCTGACGCCATCGGCGAAGGTCCTGGCGGAGATGCGTGAACGTGGCGAGAGCTTCGAAGCCTTCGCCCTGCGCTACAGCCGCCAGCACGCCGAAACGCTGCAGAGCGAACCCCTGCCGACGCAAGAGCAGGCGCGCTTCGAAGGCATGGCCAGCCAATCCCTGGCCGAACAGGCGGAGCTGGAGAAACAGCCCGAAGGCGATTTCGACACCTTCGTGGCCGCCTACCAGGCGAGCATCCTGGGTCTGATCAGCGTCTGATAGAGCAGGAAATCGCTGACACACAGCTCATAGAGTTCTGATCGGCATCCTGAGAGGGCGGGGAGAAAATCCCCCTCCCTGCGGATCGCGACCGGCACGACCGGCGCGATCCGCGCAAGCCTTCTCAGGAAAGCGCTCCATGAGTTCCCCTTCATCCCTCTGGACCCTCCACCAGCTGGAGACCGCCTACCAGCAAGGCTATCTGGAAGCACTGCTCGAACGCCGGCCCCGTCGGCCTGACCATGATGTCCTGGCCGCCAGCTGGGAAGCCGGCTGGCTCGATGGCAGCGAGCGCCTGCGCCAGCTCCGAACCCAGGCAGCGCCGTGCAAGGCGCTACCGCTGAAGGTGCAGATCAGGTATTCGCTGAGGCAACAGGCGAAAACCTGATCAGAGGGTCTTCTCGAACACCTGGGAGTTGCGCTGGTAGTTGTACAGCGACGCTCGCGCCGCCGGCAGGCGCTCCACGCTGCTGGGCTGGAAGCCGCGCTCGCGGAACCAGTGGGCAGTCCGCGTGGTGAGGACGTAGAGGGTCTTCAGGCCGAGGTTACGCGCGCGCTGCTCGATGCGCTCCAGCAGGTCATCGCCGCGTCCGCCGTGGCGGTACTCCGGGTTCACCGCCAGGCATGCCAGCTCGCCGGAATCCGAATCGGCGATGGGATAGAGCGCCGCGCAGGCAATGATCAGTCCTTCGCGTTCGACGATGCTGAACTGCTCGATCTCGCGTTCCAGCACCTCGCGGGAACGGCGCACCAGGATGCCCTGCTCTTCCAGCGGACGAATCAGCTCCAGCAGTCCGCCAACGTCCTCGATGCCCGCTTCGCGCAGTTGCTCGAACTGCTCCTGAGCGACCAGGGTGCCGTTGCCGGTGCGGGTGAAGAGCTCGCTGAGCAGCGAACCGTCTTCGGTGTAGCTGACGATATGGCTGCGGCGCACACCCGCGCGACAGGCCTGGGCAGCAGCATCCAGCAGCTCACCCTGGTAGCTCGCACCGAGGCGCTCCAGGTGCGCCGGCACCTGCTGCGGGCGCAGCTCTCGCACCAGCTTGCCGGCATCGTCCATCAGGCCGCGCTCGGCTCCATAGAGGATCAGCTTGTCTGCGCCCAGGTCGATGGCCGCGCGCATGGCCACGTCTTCGCAGGCGAGGTTGAAGATTTCCCCGGTGGGCGAATAGCCCAGCGGCGAGAGCAGCACGATGCTGCGCTCGTCGAGCTGGCGGTTGATGCCCTTGCGGTCGATCCGCCGCACTTCGCCGGTGTGGTGATAGTCGATGCCGTCGACCACGCCGATCGGCCGCGCGGTGACGAAGTTGCCGGCGGTCACGCGCAGGCGCGAGCCCTGCATCGGCGAGGCGGCCATGTCCATGGACAGGCGCGCTTCGATGGAGATGCGCAGGCTGCCGACGGCGTCGATCACGCAGTCCAGGGTCGGCGCATCGGTGACCCGCAGGCCACGGTGGAAGCGCGGCGCCAGCCCGTGGGAAGCCAGGCGCGCCTCGATCTGCGGGCGCGAGCCATGCACCAGCACCAGGCGCACGCCGAGGCTGTGCAGCAGCACCAGGTCGTGGACGATATTGCCGAAATTGGGGTCTTCGACGCCCTCGCCGGGGAGCATCACCACAAAGGTGCAATCCCGGTGCGAATTGATATAGGGCGAGGCGTGGCGCAGCCAGTTGACGTAGTCGTGCATTGCTTGAAAAGCCTGTCGTTCGAGTGGGCGGAAATCTGTCGGATGCGGCCGGAGTTCGGCCAGGGCGGCGCGGTTATCGTCGTCGCATGCACATCGACAGGTTTCTCCTCTTGGATAGGTTGGGCCCGTTACCGGGGCGCTCTACAGGCAACTCTTCATCGACAGTTGTTGCGGACTGCTCTTCAGCGACTGCCTTTCATAAACAGTAGTGACGGATCAGGCCGCGCAGCAGTTCCACGCATGGCTCGATGCGGTCGAGCTCGAGGTGTTCGTCCGGCTGGTGGGCGCAGGCGATGTCGCCGGGGCCCAGCACCAGGGTCTGGCAGCCGAGCTGCTGAAGATACGGTGCTTCGGTGCCAAAGGCTACCGCTTGTGCCGTGTGCCCGGTCAGACTTTCGGCCAGCCGCACCAGCTCGCTCTGTGCCGGTTCCTCGAAGGGTGGCACGGCGGGGAACAGCGGAGCGTAGTCGATCTTCACCGCATGGCGCTCGGCGACCGGCTTGAGCCGCTCACGGATGGCCTGGCGCAGGGCTTCGGGCTGCATGCCGGGCAGCGGGCGCAGGTCGAACTCCAGCGCACACTGGCCGCAGATGCGGTTGGGGTTGTCGCCGCCGTGGATGCAGCCCAGGTTGAGGGTCGGCTGCGGCACGCTGAACTGCGGGTTGCTGAACTCCTGCTGCCACTGGTTGCGCAGGCCCTGCAATTCGCCCATCACCGCCTGCATCGCCTCCAGCGCACTGCGCCCCAGGCTCGGGTCGGAGGAGTGGCCGCTCTGCCCGAGGATGTCGATGCGCTCCATCATCACGCCCTTGTGCAGGCGGATCGGCTTGAGGTTGGTCGGCTCGCCGATCACCGCCGCACGGCCCAGCGGCCGCCCGGCCTCGGCCAGCGCACGGGCGCCGGCCATGGAGCTTTCCTCGTCGCAGGTGGCAAGGATGATCAGCGGCTGTTTGAACGGCTGATCGAGCAATGGCAGCAGCGCTTCGATGGCCAGGGCGAAGAAGCCCTTCATGTCGCAGGAGCCCAGGCCGAACCAGCGCCCGTCGCGTTCGTCCAGGCCCAGCGGGTCGCTTTTCCACAGGGCCTCGTCGTAGGGCACGGTATCGGTGTGCCCGGCCAGCACCAGGCCGCCGGGGCCACTGCCCAGGGTAGCGACCAGGTTGAACTTTCCCGGCGACACCGGCTGCAGCTCGCAGGCGAAGCCCAGGTCCACCAGCCAGTTGCCCAGCAACTCGACCACCGGGCGGTTGGACTGGTCCAGTGCGGGCTGGGTGCAGCTGACCGAGGGGATTGAGATCAGCTCGGCGAAGCGTTGTTTGAGCGGCGGCAACGGCATGGCTTTCTCCAGAAGATGGACTCCACTATGGACCATGCGGCGGTGCGGTAAAACCTCGCGGCGCCCGGCAGGAACGCTGAAGTCCTGTAAACTGCATGACTTTGAAGCCTTTTTCGCGCCCGTCGTTCCGTCCTTGCTACAAGAGGCCGGGAATCCGGGCGCGTCCGCTCTGAACCGGACCCCCGCCATGCAGAAAGAAACCGAAATCAAATTGCGCGTCAGCCGCGAGACCCTCGAAGCCCTGCGCGATCACCCGGCGCTGAAGAAGCGCAACAAATCCGGCTGGGAGCCCCGCGAGCTGTTCAACCAGTATTACGACACCCCCGGCCGCGACCTGGCCCGCGCCCGCGTGGCGCTGCGCATGCGCAAGGATGGCGAGCAGTTCATCCAGACCCTGAAGACCCGCGGCCAGAGCGTGGCCGGCTTGTCCGAGCGCAACGAATGGGACTGGTACCTGGAGAAGAACAAGCTCGACCTGAAGAAACTCGACGACCAGTGCTGGCCGGCCGCCCTCGCCGACCTGGACAAGAAGAGCCTGAAGCCGATCTTCAGCACCGACTTCACCCGCCAGCGCGCCGAGATCGCCTGGGGTCGCGGCAAGGCCAAGGTGGTGATCGAGGCCGCGCTGGACCTGGGCAAGGTCATCGCCGGCAAGCAGGAAGAGGAAATCTGCGAGCTGGAACTGGAACTGCGCCAGGGCGAGCCCGAGGCGCTGCTGGAACTGGCCATCGAACTGGCCGCGGACCTGGCGCTGATGCCCTGCGACATCAGCAAGGCCGAGCGCGGCTACCGCCTGTTCGACCCGGCCAGCTACAGCATCCAGCCCGACACCCAGAAGCTGCTGCATGAAACCCCGCTGGACGGCGCCTTCGCCGCGCTGTCCTGGTCGCTGCTGGGCAGCAGCCAGCGCCTCGCCGAGCAATACCGCTTCAACGGCCACTGGAGCCTGCTGGAAAGCTGGCTGCAGCAACTGGTCGACCTGCGCGCCCTGCTCGGCAGCCTCGGCCAGGCCGTGCCGCGCGCCAGCACCCGCGAGCTGCGTGCTGCCCTCGACGCGCTGATCGCCGACTGGCAGCCGCGCATCGAACAGGGTCGCCACGACGACGCCGTGCGCCAGCAGATGCCGGCCGCCTTCCGCGAGGAACTGGCCAACCTGCGCTGGGGTCAGTTCTCCCTGAGCACCTCGCGCTGGCTGCTGGGCAAGGGCTGGGCCACCGAGCGCAACGAACGCGCCAACCGCCTGGGCGGTTCCGCCGTCGGCAAGTGGCTGCAGCGCACCCTGGCCGAAGAGGCCCAGGCCATGCCGCTGCAACGCGCCCAGCAACTGCCCGAAGTGCTCGCCGACCAACTGCCGCGCCTGCAGCGCATGCTGGTCTGGCTGCGCCTGGCGCGCAACGTGCTGGAGCTGCCGGAAACCGACCGCCTGTACGGCGAACTGGCCAAGCTGCAGGAGCTGCTCGTCACTCCCGACGCCGAGGGGCGCCTGGATGCCCTCGCGGCCCAGGCCCATACTGTGCTGACCCTCAAGCCGTGGAAGGCGCTTTTGAAATAAGCTGGCCCGGCATTGCTGCGGGCCTGTGACCCGCCACTGGAAGTAGGGAGTCCGCATGTCCGTCTTTGCCCCATCCGCCCAGGACCGTCCGCTCGACCTGGGCGACATCCTGCGCGAGCTGGTCACCCAGGGCCGCGTCGCCCAGGATGACGCCGAGCAGTGCCTGGCGATCCGCCGCAGCGCCGTGAAGAACCAGCAGCACCCGCTGGAATTCCTCGCCGCGCAGCAGGTCGCGGACCGCCAGCGGCCCGGGCACAAGCTGGACCTGGACACCCTGGTGAGGTGGCTGGCGGACTTTTCCGGGCAGCCCTACCTGCGCATCGACCCGCTGAAGATCGACGTCGCCGCCGTCACCCCGCTGATGTCCTACGCCTTCGCCCAGCGCCACCAGATCCTCGCGGTCGCGGTGGCGCCGGATGAAGTCACCATCGCCAGTGCGCAGCCGTTCGTGCACGCCTGGGAGAGCAACCTCACCCACGTGCTCAAGCGCCCGATCAGGCGCGTAGTCGCCAACCCGGTGGATATCCAGCGCTTCACGGTGGAGTTCTACCGCCTCGCCAAATCGGTGACCGGCGCCAGCTCGCAAGACCAGAAGATCAGCGGCATCGGCAACTTCGAGCAACTGCTCAACCTGGGCGCCAACGACCAGGAGCCCGATGCCAACGATGCGCACATCGTCACCATCGTCGACTGGCTGTTCCAGTACGCCTTCCAGCAGCGCGCCAGCGATATCCACATCGAGCCGCGCCGCGAGCAGGGCACCGTGCGCTTCCGCATCGACGGCGTGCTGCACAACGTCTACCAGTTCCCGCCACAGGTCAGCATGGCGGTGGTCAGCCGCCTGAAGTCCCTGGGCCGGATGAACGTCGCCGAGAAGCGCAAGCCACAAGACGGCCGGGTGAAGACCAAGACCCCGGATGGCGCCGAAGTGGAGCTGCGCCTGTCGACCCTGCCCACGGCCTTCGGCGAGAAGATGGTGATGCGGATCTTCGACCCCGAGGTACTGCTCAAGTCCTTCGACCAGCTCGGCTTCTCCCCCGACGACCTGCGCCGCTGGGAGAGCATGACCAGCCAGCCCAACGGCATCATCCTGGTCACCGGCCCCACCGGTTCGGGCAAGACCACCACGCTCTACACCACGCTCAAGCAGCTTGCCACGGATGAAGTGAACCTCTGCACCATCGAGGACCCGATCGAGATGATCGAGCCCTCGTTCAACCAGATGCAGGTGCAGCACAACATCGACCTGACCTTCGCCAGCGGCGTGCGTGCCCTGCTGCGTCAGGACCCGGACATCATCATGGTCGGCGAAATCCGCGACCTGGAGACCGCCGAAATGGCGATCCAGGCGGCGCTCACCGGCCACCTGGTGCTCTCCACCCTGCACACCAACGACTCACCCACCGCCATCACCCGCCTGCTCGAACTGGGCGTGCCCTACTACCTGATCCGCGCCACCGTGCTCGGCGTCATGGCCCAGCGCCTGGTGCGTACCCTCTGCCCGCACTGCAAGGCGCCGATGGAGCTGCACGAGGAGGACTGGCAGGAAGTCACCCGCCCGTGGAACGCCCCGCTGCCCACCGGCGCGCACCAGGCCGTCGGCTGCCTGGAGTGCCGCGACACCGGCTACCGCGGACGCGCCGGCGTGTACGAGATCATGCTGCTGAGCGAATCGCTGAAAGAGCTGATCACCGCCGACACCGACCTCATCCCGCTGCGCCGTCAGGCCTTCAAGGAAGGCATGCGCAGCCTGCGGCTGTCCGGCGCGCAGAAGGTGGCCGCCGGCCTGACGACCATCGAGGAAGTCATGCGGGTCACACCGCAAAGCGAGCAGAAGTAGGCCGCCGGTCAGGCGCCTGAGGAAAACTCCGCAGGCGCCTGCTGGAATTTCCTGCATGCCTGCCCGGTACACCGGTTCGGTTACACTCGACCCTCTTCATCCAAGCCAGACAAGGAGTCCTTTGCATGGAAATCGGCAGTGTCGCCCTGCTGTTCGTCATCCTCGCCATCGTCATCGTCCTCATGGGGTTCAAGGTCGTGCCCCAGGGCTTCGAATGGACCATCGAGCGCTTCGGCCGCTACACCGTCACCCTGAAGCCGGGCCTGAGCATCATCATTCCGGTGGTGGACCGCGTCGGCCAGAAGATCAACATGATGGAGCGCGTGCTCGACGTGCCGCCGCAGGAGGCCATCAGCGCCGACAACGCCATCGTGCAGATCGACGCCGTGTGCTTCTTCCAGGTGGTCGACGCGGCGCAGGCGGCGTATGAAGTCAGCGGGCTGGAAAACGCCGTGCGCAACCTGGTGATGACCAACATCCGCACCGTGCTCGGCTCCATGGAGCTGGACCACATGCTCAGCCAGCGCGACGCGATCAACGAGCGCCTGCTGCGCACCGTCGACGAGGCCACCGCACCCTGGGGCCTGAAGGTCACCCGTATCGAGATCAAGGACATCAGCCCGCCGGCCGACCTGGTGGAAGCCATGGCCAGCCAGATGAAGGCCGAGCGCTTGAAGCGCGCGCAGATCCTCGAAGCCGAAGGCCGCCGCGCCGCGGAAATCCTCACCGCCGAGGGCAAGAAGCAGGCACAGATCCTCGAGGCCGAGGGCCTGCGCCAGTCGGCCTTCCTCGAGTCCGAAGCGCGCGAGCGCCAGGCCGAGGCCGAGGCCAAGGCGACCCAGGTGGTCTCCGAAGCCATCGCCAGCGGCAACGTGCAGGCGATCAACTACTTCGTCGCACAGAAGTACGTCGACGCCCTTGGCCAGCTGGCCAGCTCCAACAACAGCAAGATCGTGCTGATGCCGCTGGAAGCCAGCCAGGTGATCGGCGCGGTCGGCGGCATCGGCGAGATCGTCAAGGCCACCTTCGGCGAAACCAAGGGCCGTAGCTGATGGCTGCCTTTCTCCAGAACCTCGGTTTCTGGGACTGGCTGGGCCTGGGCATTGTCCTGCTGATCCTGGAAATCTTCGGTGCCGGCGGCTACCTGCTGTGGATCGGCATCGCCGCGGCGCTGACCGGCGTGCTGTCGTTCCTGCTGCCGGGGCTGGACTGGATCTGGCAGTGCCTGGCCTTCGGCGTGCTGGCGATCCTCACCGCGCTCTACTGGTGGAACCACCAGCGCCTCAACAAGCGCCAGGCCGTACCCTCCAGCCTCAACCGTCGCGGCAGCGAGCTGGTCGGCCGGCAGTTCGCCCTGCATGACGCCATCGTCGGCGGGCGCGGCAAGATCCGCGTCGGTGACAGCGTCTGGCTGGTCAGCGGGCCTGACCTGCCCGCCGGCGCGCAGGTGCGCGTGACCGGGCAGGACGGTGTGCTGCTGCTCGTCGAGCCCATCCTGTAGGAGCAGGGGCGACGCCATCGATATTGCTCGCGAGCCCGCCCCCGCAGGGGAGTTCGGTTCGCGAGCACGAATGTAGGATGGGTGGAGCTTGCGATACCCATCGGCAGAACCGATAAGCAAATTGATGGGTATCGCTTCGCTCCACACCATCCTACATAGAGGGAGCAGCACCCTAAGCTGGCCTCAACGAAAAAGCCCGCCAATCGGCGGGCTTTTTCATTCAGGCGAAACTCAGCTCGCGGCCGGCTGCGCGGGGGCGCGGCGGTAGGCCCAAACCATCAGCGCGATGCCGCCTAGGACCATCGGTACACACAGCACCTGGCCCATGGTCAGCCAGCCCCAGGCCAGGTAGCCCAACTGGGCATCCGGCACGCGGACGAACTCGACGATGAAGCGGAAGATGCCGTAGCACAGCACGAACAGGCCGGACACCGAGGCGGTCGGGCGCGGCTTGCGGGTGAACAGCCAGAGCACGACGAACAGCGCCACGCCTTCCAGCGCGAACTGGTACAGCTGCGACGGGTGGCGCGGCTCCGGGCCGCCGGTGGGGAAGATCATCGCCCAGGGCACGTCGGTCACCTTGCCCCACAGCTCGCCGTTGATGAAGTTGCCGATACGCCCGGCGCCCAGGCCGATCGGCACCAGCGGCGCGATCAGATCCATCAGCTGGAAGAAGCTCTTGTTGTTGCGCTTGCCGAACCACCAGGTGGCCAGCATCACGCCGATCAACCCGCCGTGGAACGACATGCCGCCCTTCCACACCTCGAAGATCAGCGTCGGGTTGGCGATGTACTCGTCCAGGTTGTAAAACAGCACGTAGCCCAGGCGACCGCCCAGGACCACGCCGCACGCGACCCAGAAGACCAGGTCGGAGAGTTTCTCCTTGGTCCAGGTCGGATCGAAATCCTTCAGCTTGCGCGACGCCAGCAGCCAGGCGCCGCCGATGCCGATCAGGTACATCAGGCCGTACCAGTGGATTTTCAGCGGCCCGAGCGCTACGGCAACCGGGTCGATCTGTGGATAAGGCAGCATCCGCTTCTCCTAGCAGGAACTCAGATCAGGAAACTCATGCCCACGCTGAACAGCAGCAGGGCGAACAAACGCTTGAGCACCAGGGGTGGCAGGCGATGCGCTAGCCGTGCCCCGATGCGGGCGAAGAACATGCTGGTGAGGGCAATGCCCACCAGCGCCGGGAGGTAGACGAAGCCCAGGCTCATCTCCGGCAGCTTGTCGTTGTGCCAGCCGACAGCGATGAAGGATATCGCGCCGGCGATGGCGATCGGCAGGCCGCACGCCGAGGAAGTCGCAACCGCCTGTTGCATGGAGACCCCACGCCAGGTCAGGAAAGGCACGGTCAGCGAGCCGCCGCCGATGCCGAAAATCGCCGAAGCCCAGCCCACCACGCCACCGGCCACGCCCAGGCCGAAGCGCCCCGGCAGCTCGCGCGCGCCCTTGGGCTGCAGGCCCAGTGCCATCTGGATCGACACCAGCACGGCGAAGGTCCCGATGATCTTCTGCAGCACCGGGCCCTGGATCTTCGACGCGGTGACCGCGCCCAGCGCGCTGCCGACCAGGATGCCGACCGTCATCCAGGCGAACACCGGCCAGCGCACCGCGCCACGGCGATGGTGTTCGATGATCGAGTTGATCGAGGTGAAGACGATGGTCGCCAGAGAAGTGCCGACCGCCATCTGGGTCAGCACGTCGGGCGAGAAACCGTGGGCACCGAAGCTGAACACCAGGGCCGGGACGATGATCAACCCGCCGCCAACGCCGAACAGGCCGGCGAGCACGCCAGCGCAGGCGCCAAGCACCAGGTAGAGCACGAACTCCATGGGCAACCTCGGGCAATAAAGCGGGCATGGTAGCCGAAGGCTCCCGGGCGCTCCAGCCACTCCGGGACATCGGCGGATGTTGATAGACTGCCGGGACACTACGGAGTTCGACCCATGTGCCTGATCGTCTTCGCCTGGCGTCCCGGCCACGCCACGCCCCTGATCGTCGCGGCCAACCGCGATGAGTTCTACGCCCGACCGACCCTGCCGCTGGCGGCCTGGGAGGATTATCCCGGCGTCTATGCCGGTCGCGACCTGGAGGCCGGCGGTACCTGGCTGGGCGTGGCGCCGGACGGCCGCTTCGCCGCCCTGACCAACGTGCGCGATCCTGGCCAGCCACTGGGCCCGCGCTCCCGTGGAGAGCTGGTGGCAGCCTTCCTGCAGGGCCGGCAGGCACCGCTGGAGTACCTGCAGCAGGTCGCCCGGCGCGCGACGGATTACAGCGGCTTCAACTTGCTGGTGGGCGACAGTGCGCAGCTCTGCTACTTCAATCCCCGCGTCGGCCCGCCGGTGGCGGTGGCGCCGGGTGTACACGGGCTCTCCAACGCTGCGCTGAATACGCCCTGGCCGAAGCTGCTCAGCGCCCGCCAAGGGCTGGAGGCGGTACTGGACGCACCCGACACCCGCTCACTCGTCGCCCTGCTGCGCGACAACCGCCAGCCCGCCGATGCCGAACTGCCGGAAACCGGCGTCGGCCTGGTCACGGAGCGCCTGCTCTCCAGCGTATTCATCGCCAGCCCGACCTACGGCACCCGCGCCAGCACCGCGCTTATCGTTCACGCGGACGGCCGCCGCGAGCTGCTGGAGCACAGCTTCGGCCCTAGCGGAGCTCGTCTGGGTGAAGTGGCCCTGGCTCTCTAGCAGGTGACGATGCAGTCGCGCTGGGCCTTGGCGCGGTAAAGCCCTTCGTCCAGGCGACGCAGCATCACCGACAGGTCCTCGCCGGGCTGCATCGCCGTCACCGAGAAGCTGGCGGTGAGCTGGGTCGGCAGTGAGATATCGGCCCGGCGCAGGCTCATGCGCAGCCGCTCGGCCAGTTCGCGCGCCGCTTCGCAGGTGGTTTCCGGCAGCAGCACGATGAATTCCTCGCCGCCCCAGCGGGCGAAGCAGTCCTCCTCGCGCAGACGCCGCCGCACCACTTCGGCCACCGCCACCAGCACGCGGTCGCCGGCCGGGTGACCAAGGCTGTCGTTGATGCGCTTGAAGTGGTCGAGGTCGAACATCATCAGTGAGCAGCCGTGGCCGTGGCGCTGCAGACGCTGCCATTCGGCGTGCAACTGCTGCTCGAAACGCCGGCGGTTGGCGATCTGCGTCAGCGGGTCGATCTCGGAGAGACGCAGGGCAACGGCGGCCTGTTCGGCCAGCGCCTGATTGGCCTGGCGCAGGGCTTCGGTGCGCTGCAGCACCAGGTACTCCAGGCTCAGGTTGAGCTGGTGCAGCTCGTGATTCTTCTCCTGCAGCTCCAGCTCTGCGAGCTTGCGCTCGTGGATGTTGCGGTGCGCGCCAATCATCCGCGTCGGCTTGCCCGCCTCGTCGAACTCGAAGAAGCGCCCGTGATCGCTGACCCACAGGTAGTTTCCGTCCAGGCAGCGGCAGCGGTACTCCTCGCGGTAGACGCCGCTGCGCCCCTGCACATAGGCATCGAAGGCGAACATCACGCGGGAGAAGTCCTCGGGATGGATGATCTCGTGCCAGGTGGCGACGTTTTCCGGGAGGCTGTCGGGGTCATAGCCGAGCATGGCGTACCAGCCCGGACTGCGAGTGACATGGTTGCTGCGGATGTCCCAGTCCCAGATGCCATCGCTGACGATGCTCAGGGCATAGCGCAGGGTGCGGGCGCTGGCGCCGGTGTCCGTGCAAGGCGGCTGGTCGAGCTCTTCCATAAGCTGCGTCCTGGCCGGTGATCCGGCCCTGTTACTTCATCTGCCCTGCGGTCATGCACGGATCCGCAGGTGGCTTTCGTAAAGAACTGTCGCCGCGTCAGGCCTGGATGGTCGCCGCCGGGTTGATCACACGGCCCAGCCCCAGGTTGCGCAGGGCGAGGTGCAGCGAGCTGTGGATAACCTGCGGGTTGTCGAAAGTCATCAGCTGGCTGAGCAGTTCGCGAGCCCTGGACAGGGTCATCTGGCGCAACAGCCATTTAACCTTGGGCAAGTTCGTGGCGTTCATCGACAGCGAGTCGAAGCCCATGGCCATCAGCAGCACGGCAGCGGCCGGGTCACCGGCCATCTCGCCGCAGATGCTCACCGGCTTGCCTTCGGCGTGGGAGTCATCGACCACCTTCTTCAGCGCCTGCAACACCGCCGGGTGCAGGTAGTCGTAGAGGTCGGCGACACGCGGGTTGTTGCGGTCCACGGCCAGCAGGTACTGGGTCAGGTCGTTGGAGCCGACCGAGAGGAAGTCCACCTGGCGCGCCAGTTCGCGGGTCTGGTACACGGCCGCAGGGATCTCCACCATCATGCCGATCGGCGGCATGGGGATGTCGACGCCTTCGTCGCGCACTTCGCCCCAGGCGCGGTGGATCAGGTGCAGCGCCTCTTCCAGCTCGTGGGTGCCGGAGATCATCGGCAGCAGGATGCGCAGGTTGTCCAGGCCTTCACTGGCCTTGAGCATGGCACGGGTCTGCACCAGGAAGATTTCCGGGTGGTCGAGGGTGACGCGGATGCCGCGCCAGCCGAGGAAGGGGTTGTCTTCCTTGATCGGGAAGTAGGACAGCGCCTTGTCGCCGCCGATATCCAGGGTGCGCATGGTCACCGGCAGCGGGTGGAAGGCGGAGAGCTGCTCGCGGTAGATGGCGAGCTGCTCCTTCTCGCTGGGGAAGCGGTCGTTGATCATGAACGGCACTTCGGTGCGGTACAGGCCGACCCCTTCGGCACCGCGCTCCTGGGCGCGCGCGACGTCCGCCAGCAGGCCGGTGTTGACCCACAGCGGCATGCGATGGCCGTCCAGCGTCTCGCAGGGCAGCTCGCGCAGCGCGGCCAGGCCCTTGCTCAGTTCCTTCTCTTCGGCGACCACTTCGCCGTACTGCTTGACCAGCTGCGGCGACGGGTTGGTGTAGATCTCGCCGTGGTAGCCGTCGACGATCAGGTCGATGCCGTCGACCTTGGAATACGGCAGGTCGACCGCGCCCATGACGGTCGGGATGCCCATGGCGCGGGCAAGGATGGCGACGTGGGAGTTGCCCGAGCCGAGTACCGAGATCAGGCCCACCAGCTTGCCTTCGGGCACTTCGCCGAGCATGGCCGGCGACAGCTCCTCGCTGACGATGATGGTCTGGTCGGGGTAGGTCAGCGACTGCTTACGCTCTTCCTGGAGGTACGCCAGGATGCGCCGGCCGATGTCCTTGACGTCCGATGCACGCTCGCGCAGGTAGGCGTCGTCCATCAGCTCGAAGCGCTGCACGTGCTCCATGACCACCTGGCGCAGGGCGCCCTGTGCCCACTGGCCGGTGCGGATGATGCGCTTGACCTCAAGGCCGATGGAGGCGTCATCGAGCATCATCAGGTAGACGTCGAACAGCGCCCGCTCTTCCTTGCGCAGCTGGGTAGCCAGCTTGCTGGAGAGGTTGCGCATGTCCTCGCGAACCGATTCCAGCGCCTGCTTGAAGCGCTCGACCTCGGCCTCGACGTCATCGATGGGTTTGTCCGGGACGACTTCGAGATCAGCCGGCGGCAGCACCACCACGGCCTTGCCCACGGCCACGCCGGGGGCGCCAGGAACGCCGACGAACTTGGCTTCGCTGATGCCCTTGCCCATCTTGCCCAGGCCGCGGATCGAGCCGGTTGCCTCGGCGTGGGCGATTACGCCGGCGAGTTGCGCGCTCATGGTGACGAGGAAGGCTTCCTCGCCTTCGTCGAACTGGCGCTTTTCCTTCTGCTGCACAACCAGAACACCCATCACCCGACGGTGGTGGATGATCGGCGCGCCAAGGAAGGAGGCGTAGCGTTCCTCGCCGGTCTCGGCGAAGTAGCGGTAACGGGGGTGTTCGGAGGCGTTCTCGAGGTTCAGCGGCTCTTCGCGGGTGCCGACCAGGCCGACCAGGCCCTCGTTGGGCGCCATGCTGACCTTGCCGATGGAGCGCTTGTTCAGGCCCTCGGTGGCCATCAGCACGAAGCGGTTGCTCTCCGGGTCGAGCAGGTAGACCGAGCACACCTGGCTGCCCATGGCCTCCTTGACCCGCAGCACGATGATGCCCAGCGCCGCCTTGAGGTCCTTGGCGGAGTTCACTTCCTGGACGATCTTACGCAGCGTGTTGAGCATGGCGTGGGGGTCTAACTCCTTGAACTTCGTGCTAGTCGCGCGCCAGCAGGCGCGGTGCCAATTCCTTCAGAGCCCGGCGGTAGACCTCGCGCTTGAAGGTCACGACCTGGCCCAGCGGGTACCAGTAGCTCACCCATTTCCAGCCGTCGAATTCGGGTTTGCCGGTGACATCCATGCGCACCCGGCTTTCCTCGCCGGTCAGGCGCAGAAGGAACCACTTCTGTTTCTGCCCGATGCACAGCGGCTGGCTGTTGGTGCGCACCAGGCGTTGCGGCAGGCGGTAACGCAGCCAGCCCCGGGTACAGGCGAGGATCTTGACGTCCTGCTCTTCCAGGCCGACTTCTTCGTTCAGTTCGCGGTACAGCGCTTCCTCAGGGGTTTCTCGGGCGTTGATGCCGCCCTGGGGAAATTGCCAGGCTTCCTGGTTGATGCGCCGTGCCCACAGTACCTGTCCGACATCGTTGCAAAGGATGATGCCGACATTGGGGCGAAAACCATCGGGATCGATCACGGCGGTACATCCTCGAAATCGCGTGTGCCCGCATTGTTCCACAAAGCTTGTGACAGCGGCAACGCGGGCTGCGGCGTCCTGTGCCGGGTGGGCAAAAGCCGTTACTCTAGGCGACTTTTCCGTATTGGCAACTGGCGGTAATCCATCGTGCGACTGGCTCTCTTCGATCTCGACAACACCCTTCTGGCCGGCGACAGCGACCACAGCTGGGGCGAATGGCTGTGCCAGCGCGCTCTGGTGGACGCCGGCGAGTACCAGGCACGCAACGATGCCTTCTATGCCGATTACCTGGCCGGCACCCTCGACGTGTTCGCCTACCAGGCCTTCACCCAGGCGATCCTGGGCCGCAACAGCCTGGACCAGCTGGACACCTGGCACCGCCAGTTCATGCAGGAGGTGATCGAGCCCATCGTCCTGGCCAAGGGCGAGGCCCTGCTGGCCGAGCACCGCGCTGCGGGCGACAAGCTGGTGATCATCACCGCCACCAACCGCTTCGTCACCGGCCCGATTGCCGCGCGCCTGGGCGTGGAAACCCTGATCGCCACCGAGTGCGAAATGCTCGATGGCCTCTACACCGGCCGCACCTTCGACGTGCCCTGCTTCCAGGGCGGCAAGGTGACCCGCCTCAACCGCTGGCTCGAAGAGACCGGCCTGAAGCTGGACGACGCCTATTTCTACAGCGACTCGCGCAACGACCTGCCGCTGCTGGAGCTGGTGGCCAATCCGGTAGCCGTCGACCCCGACGACACCCTGCGCGCCACCGCCACCGAGCGCGGCTGGCCGGTGATCAGCCTGCGCGGCTGAGCGCTCGTCAACCTGCGCTGAGGGCCCACCAACCCGCGCTGAGGGCTCAGAAGCCCTTGTTGACCATCAGGTAGAAGATCGCCAGGAAGGCCAGGAACGCCGGCCAGCCCAGGGCGAACCACCAGCGCATATAGAGGAAGGCCCTGGGCGGCAGCGCCGCACCATCCCGGTGCGCCGCCTCGGCCATGTCGCGCACGCGAATCTGCAGCCACACCACCGGCAGCCAGCAGACACCGGCGAACACGTAGAGCGCCAGGCTCCACAACAGCCAGCCCGAATCCAGCGGCCAGCCGGCCATATGTGCCATGGCGATGCCGCTCAGCGGCTGGAACACCGCCGTGGTGGCGATGAACAGCCAGTCGGCGGTGACCAGATGGCGGAAGGTGATGCGGATGGCTTCCAGGTTGCCGCTGCGCCAGGCCCGCCAGCTGTAGTAGGCCGAGCCCAGCCCGGTGCCGAACAGCAGCGTGGAAGACAGGATATGAAGGGTCTTGAGCAGCAGGTAGAGGTTCACGCGGTGGGCATCACACCGGCTTGCTGATCATCAGCACCAGGATGGCGATCACACAAAGCAGCGCCAGCACGAAGAAGGCCAGGCCGAACTTCCACTGCCGCGCGGCGCCCGATGCAATCGGCTCGCCACTGCTCTGCGCCACCAGTGCCAGGTCGCGGATGCGCCACAGGCGGGTGGTGAACAGCAGCCAGAAGATAGTCGCGACGATCAGCAGGCAGGCGCTGCCCAGCAGCCAGGTCTGCCCCAGCGGCCAGCCGACGGTCTGCACCATGCGGTAGCCGGTGACCGGCAGGCTGGCGACGCTGCCGGCCACCAGTACCCAGCCGATCAGGCCGATGCGCTGCAGCGCCTTGGCGATCACCCCGGCGTCGCCGCCACGCCAGCTGCGCCAGCCGTACCAGGCCAGGCCGATGATGGCCAGGAACGGCAGCACCGCGGCGATGCCGTGGAGGATGCGGAAGGTCTGCAGGCTTTCCATTTCAATTCCCTGTGAAGAAGGCGGCGTTTCGACAAGCCTAGCAGCAGTCGCGCCGCCCCTGCCCGATCCTCAGCCGAGGAACAGGCGGTAGGCCGGGTTGTCCGTCTCGTCCCAGTAGGGGTAGCCGATCTCTTCCAGCGCGGCCGCCACCAGGTGACGCTCGTCTTCCGGCACCTGCAGGCCCGCGACCACGCGACCATCGGCCGCGCCGTGGTTGCGGTAGTGGAACAGGGTGATGTTCCAGCGCCCGCCCAGGCGGTTGAGGAAGTTGAACAGCGCGCCGGGGCGCTCGGGGAACTCGAAGCGGAACACCTGCTCGCCGGAGACGCGCGGCGAATGACCGCCGACCATGTGGCGGATGTGCAGCTTGGCCAGTTCGTTGTCGGTCAGGTCCAGTACCGGGAAGCCCTGCTCCTGCAACTGCTGCACCAGTGCCGCGCGCGGGTCGTTCTCCGGGTGCGTCTGCACGCCAACGAAGATGTGCGCTTCGCTGTCGGTGTTGTAGCGGTAGTTGAACTCGGTGATCTGGCGCTTGCCGATGGCCTCGCAGAAGGCCTTGAAGCTGCCCGGCCGCTCGGGGATGGTCACCGCGATGATCGCTTCGCGCTTCTCGCCCAGCTCCGCACGCTCGGCCACGTGGCGCAGGCGGTCGAAGTTGATGTTGGCGCCCGAATCGATGGCGACCAGGGTCTCGCCCTTCACGCCTTCGCGCTCGACGTACTTCTTGATCCCGGCCACCGCCAGCGCGCCGGCCGGCTCGGTGATCGAGCGGGTGTCGTCGTAGATGTCCTTGATCGCCGCGCAGATTTCGTCGGTGCTGACGGTAATCACTTCATCGACATGGTCCTTGCACAGCTCGAAGTTGTGCTTGCCGATCTGCGCCACGGCCACGCCGTCAGCGAACAGCCCGACCTGGCCGAGTACCACGCGCTCGCCGGCGGCCATGGCGGCCTGCAGGCAGTTGGAGTCGTCCGGCTCGACGCCGATGACCTTGATCTCCGGGCGCAGGTACTTCACGTACGCGGCAATGCCGGCGATCAGGCCGCCACCGCCAACGGGCACGAAGATCGCGTCGATGCGGCCGGGGTTCTGGCGGAGGATTTCCATGGCCACGGTGCCCTGGCCAGCGATCACGTCCGGATCGTCGTAGGGGTGGATGTAGACGTAGCCCTTTTCTTCCACCAGCTTCAGCGAGTGCGCCAGCGCGTCGGGGAAGGCGTCACCGTGCAGCACGGCCTTACCGCCACGGGCGCGTACGCCCTGGACCTTCAGCTCCGGCGTGGTGCGCGGCATCACGATGGTGGCCTTGATGCCCAGCTCGCGGGCGGCCAGCGCCACGCCCTGGGCATGGTTGCCGGCGGAAGCAGTGACGACGCCGCGGGCGAGTTCTTCCGGGCTCAGTTGCGCCAGCTTGTTGTAGGCGCCGCGAATCTTGAAGGAGAACACCGGCTGCAGGTCTTCGCGTTTCAGCAGAATCTGGTTGCCCAGGCGCTCGGAGAGCTGGCGGGCGGGCTGCAGGGGCGTTTCCACGGCAACGTCGTAGACACGCGAGGTGAGGATCTTCTTGACGTATTGTTCGAGCATCGGAAGGGCTATATCGGCGGCTTTTCGAGGAACCGCGAGTCTACTCCAGCCGGCGCGGCGCGGGCCACCGAACAATCCGCGCGCAGATGACCATAACAGTTGCCCGGCGGCGCAACACCGGCGCGCCGTCGACCGCTATAATCCGCCCTTTCGACCATTCTCCGGCGCCGTTGCGCCCACCCAGGTAAGAAGACCCTCGCCATGAACCAGGATCAGCTCAAGCAGGCTGTGGCCCAGGCCGCCGTCGACCACATCCTTCCGCACCTCGACAGCAAGAGCATCGTCGGCGTGGGCACCGGCTCCACCGCCAACTTCTTCATCGACCTGCTGGCCAAGCACAAGGCCGAGTTCGACGGCGCCGTGGCCAGCTCCGAAGCCACTGCCCAGCGCCTGAAGGGCCACGGCATCCCGGTCTATGACCTGAACACCGTCAGCGAGCTGGAGTTCTACGTGGACGGCGCCGACGAGACCAACGAGCGCCTGGAACTGATCAAGGGCGGCGGCGCCGCGCTGACCCGCGAAAAGATCGTCGCCGCGGTCGCCAGGGAATTCATCTGCATCGCCGACGCCAGCAAGCTGGTGCCGATGCTCGGCGGCTTCCCGCTGCCGGTGGAAGTCATCCCCATGGCCCGCAGCCACGTGGCGCGCCAGTTGGTGAAGCTGGGCGGCGACCCGGTGTACCGCGAAGGCGTGCTGACCGACAACGGCAACATCATCCTCGACGTGCACAACCTGCGCATCGACAGCCCGGTACAGCTGGAAGAGGCGATCAACAATATCGTCGGCGTGGTCACCAATGGCCTGTTCGCCGCGCGCCCGGCTGACCTGCTGCTGCTGGGCACCGCCGAAGGTGTGAAGACCCTCAAGGTCTGATGCCCTCAAGCGCCATCCGCCGGATGGCGCCTTCCAGAGCGCCTGCTGCCGTCTACGCTGGGATGACCCAACCCTCCCGGAAGGAGATGCAGCATGGCCGCCAAGTACCATCTGAAGAAGGCCAGTGATGGCCAGTTCCACTTCAACCTGCACGCCAGCAACGGCGAGATCGTCCTGACCAGCGAGCTGTACAAGGCCAAGACCTCGGCCATCGACGGCATCGAGTCGGTGCGCAAGAACTCCCAGCGCGAAGGCGCCTTCGAGGTCAAGGTCGCCACCAACGGCAAGCACTACTTCGTGCTCAAGGCCACCAACGGCCAGGTCGTCGGGCAGAGCCAGATGTACGCCAGCAAGGCCACCGCCGATGCCGGCGTGGCGGCGGTCAAGCGTTACGCGCCGGAAGCACCGATCAGCGACGACACCTGACAGCGCACCATTTCGGTGAGCACTCCCGCACGCCCGCTCAGCACGGCCGGCCTTGCCTCCGGCCGTGTATCACCATTGTTACAGTGGCGCGACACCCTCGGTCACTGACGCGTCAAATTCCGCCCATCTCCGGCGAACCGGTCCACATCCTGCTTTCCTCCGGCGCACGCATCGAAGACCGATGCGATCCCAATCGACACAGAGGAAAGTGCCGTGTTCAGACCCTTAGCCGTTGCGGTCAGCCTGGGCTGTGCTGCGCTGGCAACCGACGCCAGCGCCTACGAATACGGGGAGTATGCCGGGGACACCCTCGACACCCTGATCAACGATTACCCCGGCCGCTACCGCGGCACTGCCAGCTTCGCCGGCGCCACCGCGCTGATGCAGTCGCGCCTGGGCTTCGGCTACCAGACGCAGGTCCAGGACTTCACCTGGGCCGGCAACCGCAGCTCGCAGAACGTCATCGCCAGCGCCCCGGGCAGCAGCGGCCAGTACGTGGTGCTGGGCGCCCACTACGACACCTACTATGGCCGTCCCACCCTGCAGGGCCTGGACGACAACGGCTCGGGCGCCGCCGTGCTGACCGAGATCGCCCGCAACCTGGGCGGCGTCGCCCTGGAGAACGGCCTGGAAGTGGTCGGCTTCGGCGCCGAGGAGGAAGGCCTGCGCGGTTCGCGCGCCTACGTTGCCGCCCTCAGTGACGAACAGCGCAGCAACCTGCTGGGCATGATCAACCTCGACAGCCTGATCACCGGCGACAAGATGTACGCCCACGCCGGCCTCAACAGCGTCGACAACCCCGCGCTGGGCGCCTACCGCGACCAGCTCCTGCGCATCGCCCAGGAACTGAAGATCCCGCTGTTCACCAACCCCGGCCTGAACGAGGAATACCCCGCCGGCACCGGTTGCTGCAGTGACGGCGAAAGTTTCGAGGGCCTGAATGTCCCGGTGCTGTTCATCGAGGCCACCAACTGGGAGCTGGGCGATCTCGACGGCTACGAGCAGACCGACAACCCCGCCATCCCCGGTGGCGCCACCTGGCACAACCCGGCGCTGGACAACGAGCAGGTGCTCACTGGCGCCTTCGGCCAGGAGCGCATCGACCAGCGCCTGCGCGACTTTTCGCGCCTGCTCACGCGCCTGGTGCTGGAGCTGACCAATGCCGACCTGCTTGCCTCCACCGCCTCCGGCGGCGCCACGGCACGGCAGATGGAAGACCAGCTGCAACGCCAGCACCTGGCCCTGACCCGCCTGCACGACCGCCGCTGGCTGACGCTGCTGGGCAGCTCGCGCCCGGTCGGCAGCTTCGACGGCGCCGTCGGCGTGGAAGGTGAGACCACGCCCGAAAGCGGCTTCGACATGCCCGGCGACCCGCGCTCCCACCGTGCCGGCGTCAACCTGCTGGGCGACTACCGCGCCAGCGAGGCAGTGACCGTCGGCGGCAGCCTGAGCTTCCAGCGCAGCCGCGACAACCTCGACCACAGCGCCCGCCTGGAAGCGGAAACCTGGCAACTGGGGCTCTACGGCCTGCTCAACGATGGCGGTCCTGCCTGGCTGGGCGGCGAGCTGAGCGCCGGCTACGCCGACTTCGACAGCAAGCGCTCGGTATACCTGAAGGCGAACAACGGCCCGGTGCTGCTCGACCAGCGCATCGACGGCGACACCAACGCCTGGTTCTGGGGCGCGCGGGTCGACGGCGGTTACGACTTCGACGTCGCTGGCATCAAGACCGGGCCGCAGGGCGGGCTGGACTTCGTGCACTACCGCATCGACGACTTCAATGAGGACGACGACCTGCGTACTGCGCTGGGCTACGAGAAGCAGGACTACGACTCGGTCGAAGCCAGCCTCGGCTGGGGCCTGCGCGGCGAGCTGCCGTTGGGCAACCGCATGGCTGTGCAGCCCTACGCCAGCGTGCGCTGGGTGAAGGAGCTGGCCGACGGGCGCCTGGACGACATCGCGCTGACCGCTCTGGGCGATGGTCGCACCCGCGTCGCCGATCTGGGCGATGTGGACAAGGACTTCGGCCGCGCCCAGGTCGGTGCCCTGCTGGCAGTCACCGAGCAATTGGGCGTGTTCGCCGAGGCCAACTCGCGCTTCGCCCACAGCGAAGGCAGCCAGGCGTCCTATTCCCTCGGCGTGCAGTGGCAGTTCTGATCGCCTGAGTGCGAGGCGCCTTCAGTGCGCCTCGCGCTTCTTGAACACGTAGAAGAGATTGGGCTCGCTGACCAGGTACAGCGTGCCCTGGTCGCCCATGGCGATGCCCTCGGCCTGCGGCACGCTGCGCCGCAGGCCCTGCATGCCGCGCAGCAGCGACAGCGAGCTGATCGGCTCGCCATTGGCGCTCAGCTCCAGCACCAGCCGGGACTCGTCTGACAGCGCCAGCAGATGGCCGCTGCGCTCGTCGTACTGCAGGCTGGAAAGATCGCGGACGAACAGGTTGCGGTTGTGCTCGAGGTCTTCCACCACATGCACCGCGATGGGTTGCTCCGACTGCTCGTAGGGAAAGCCACGCACCTCATAGATATGCACGGGATGGCGCTCCTTGGCGACGAACAGGCGCTTGCCCACCGAATCATAAGCCAGCCCCTCGAAGCCACTGTTGCCGCCGCGCCCCAGGGCCAGAGCGAGCTGCTGGGCGTCTTCGATGTGCAGCTCCTTGGTATCGTCGCGCAGCTCGACGCGGATCAGCCGCTGGTGGGTTTCGTCAGTGATCACATAGACGTTGCGGCTGATGTACTCGATGGCCTCGGTGTCGCCGAAGCCGTGCAACGCGATCCTGCGCAGCACCTTGCCTTCCAGTGACAGCTCGACCAACTCGTTCTGCTTGTTGGTGACGGTGAACAGGGTCTGTCGATCCGGGTCGTAGGTCAGCGCCGAGACGTTGTCTTTGAGCCCCTCGATGGGTTGCGCCTCCAGCACCACGCGGTAGTCGGGCAGCCAGAGGGACTGTTCCTGCCACTGCGCAGCGTGGCGCCACTCGTTGAACTTGAACCAGATGCGCTCGTAGACCCGAAAGCTCTGGCCCAGCGCGAGCAGCGCGGCCAGGGTGAGCAGCGCCAGCAGCAGGAACAGGCGACGGGGTTTGAGCAGACGGCGCATGGGGGACTCGGGGTGGGGATGGCGTGGCAGAGTGACAGCAGCGCCTGAAGCCAAACTTAAAGGCCATCATCCGCTGCGGGCAGGCTAGAGTCAGGTTAGCGCAAGACTGTCCCGTGTTTCTTTTGCAAACGACTGCAAGAGGCGTATCGATGGCCCAGCACCTGCTTCCCGAACAACGCCAGCAGGCGACCCTGCACACGGTGGTGCTGGCGACCGAGGTGCTGCATCACGCCGGCGTACCGCGCCCGAAGCTGCTGGAGGGCAGCGGCATCGGCGAGGCGGACCTGCTGACGCCGGAAAAGCTGATCACCCACGCGCAGGAGCTGCGGGTCTTCGCCAACGCCCTGAACTGCCACCACGATCCGGCGCTGGGCCTCTACCTCGGCCTGCGCATGCATGTCTCGGCTTACGGCATCCTCGGTTACAGCATGCTCGCCAGCCGCACCCTGCGCGATGCGCTGCAACTGGCGCTGTCGTTCCCCGAGCTGCTTGGCACCTACTTCCGCCTGGCGCTGACGCCGCAGGGCGACGAGGTCCACCTGACCGCCGACGGCTACCGCTACGCGCCGGAGCTGACGGTGTTCAACACCGAGCTGTGCCTGACTTCGCTGCTGACGGTGATCCGCGACCTGCTCGGCGAGTCGGTGCGGCCTCGTCGGCTGCTGCTGGCGTATCGGCCGCCACTGCACGCGGAGACCTACACCGAGCGCCTGGGGTGCCCGGTGGATTTCGGCGCGCCCACCAGCGCGCTGTGCTTCAGCCCGGCGCTGCTGGACCGGCCGCTGCCGCTGGCCGACCCGGTCAGTTGCCACAACGGCGTGCAGCAGTGCCTGCGCATGAGCGGGGTGCTCAGCGCCCGTGGCGATGTGCTCGACCAGTTGCGCCAGCACCTGGCGAGCCACCTGCAGGACACCGCCAGCCTGGACACCGTGGCGCGCCACCTGCACCGCTCCACCCGCACCCTGCGGAGGCACCTGCAGCAGCAGAACACCAGCTATCAACAGGTGCTCGACGAGGTGCGCTTCGACCGCGCGCGGCAGTTGCTCAAGGACACCGACCTGCCGATCTACCTGATCGCCGAACAGCTGGGCTACAGCGAGACGGCCAGTTTCCGGCATGCCTTCCAGCGCTGGAGCGGGGCGAGTCCGAGTTTGTATCGGGGCTGAGTCGGGAGCTCTCTTCGTAGGATGGCGTGGGGCGCAGCGATACCCATCATCTCAGCACGTACAGCATGGGTATCGCTCCGCTCCGCCGATCCTACTCACCGCCAGAGTCGACTTTGCCGCGTAGGACCAAGCCCCTAAAAATCTTCAGAACAACAATCCGCTGACGCCCGAAATCCAGCATGGCAGAGCGCATTTTCAACTTGGCCTGATTTATCCCTTATTGGCCTGATCTATCGTTCTGCGTATCCCGGCGCTTGGTCATTATCAATCCGCAGCTAGGTGAAACGGTCCTAGAAACCGTAAAACCTCAACAATAACAACTGCTTAACTGCATGGTACGAGCATGACCAGCGCGATCACCATCGAGCGGATATGCATGGAGTTCGGTACACCCGGACAAGGCCTCAAGGCCCTGGACGACGTGTCACTGGAAATCCGCGCCAACGAGTTCTTCACCCTCCTCGGCCCATCGGGCTGCGGCAAGACCACCTTGCTGCGACTGATCGCCGGCTTCGAACAACCCTCCTCCGGCAGCATTCGCCTTTACGGCGACGCGATGGAAGGCCTCCCGCCCTTCCGCCGCCCGGTCAATACCGTCTTCCAGAGCTACGCCCTGTTCCCCCACATGACGGTGGCGGAGAACATCGCCTTCGGCCTGGAAATGCAGGGCAAGCAGCGCAGCGACATCGACGCCACCGTGCAGAAGATGCTCGACCTGGTCCGCCTGCCCGACGTCGGCAAGCGCCGCGCCGACCAGCTCTCCGGCGGCCAGCAACAGCGCATCGCCCTCGCCCGCGCCCTGGCCAGCCGCCCCAAGGTACTGCTGCTCGACGAATCGCTTTCCGCGCTGGACCTCAAGCTGCGCAAGGAAATGCAGATCGAGCTCAAGCGCCTGCAGCACGAGACCGGCATCACCTTCATCTTCGTCACCCATGACCAGGAAGAAGCGCTGACCATGTCCGACCGCATCGCGGTGATGAGTCGCGGCAAGGTCATGCAGATCGGCACGCCCACCGAGATCTACGAGGCGCCGGTCAATCGCCTGGTGGCCGACTTCATCGGCGAGACCAACTTCCTCGAAGGCGAATCCAGCGGTGACAGCGTGCGCCTGGCGGACGGCCAGCTGCTGCCGGCCGCCACCACCCTACCCGGCAAGGTAACCCTGGCGATCCGCCCGGAGCGCACCGAGCTTGCGCAGGATGGCCAGCTCGAAGGCGTGGTCGAGAACATCGTCTACGTCGGCACCGACACCGTGTACCACCTCAATGTCGCCGGTCAGGGCGGCTTCCGGGTCCGTCAGCAGAACCGCGACGGCGCCCTTTCCACCCACGCGCCCGGCGCGCGGGTGCGGGTCCGCATTCCCGCCACCGCCATCCGGGTGCTGGCCGAATGAGTACACTGCGCGCACTGGCGGAACGAAAGTCGCTGTTCAATCGCCTGGCCCTGACCAGCCCGGCGATGATCATGCTGGTGGTGTTCCTCGTCCTACCGCTGGGCATCATGTTCGCCGTGTCGATCCAGGCACCGGGGGACTACGGCGGCGTGAAATGGGGCCAGCACACCGTCGAGGCCTACATCAACTTCCTCTGGGAACGCGACCTGGACGACAGCCTGGCCTTCAACGCCGACTACCTGGGCATCTTCCAGCGCTCGTTCTGGCTGTCGATCCTGACCACCCTGGGCTGCGTGCTGATCGGCTTCCCCACCGCGCTGTACCTGGCGCTGCAGGACGAACGCCGGCGCAACCTGCTGCTGTTCCTGGTCACGGTGCCGTTCTGGACCAACCTGCTGGTGCGCGTCTACGCCTGGATGCTGCTGCTGCGCAACGGCGGGCTGATCGACGAGGGCCTGCACGGGCTGGGCTTCTCGGACGCCTCCCTGGGCATCCTCTACACCGATAACGCGGTGATCATCGGCCTGCTCTACACCTACCTGCCGTTCATGGTCCTGCCCATCTACACCAGCCTTGAGAAGATGGACTGGCGCCTGGTGGAGGCGGCCTTCGACCTGGGCGCCAACCGCTGGAAGGCCCTCAAGCGGATCATCATCCCGCTGGCCATGCCCGGCATCGTCGCCGGCTGCATCCTGGTGTTCATCCCTTCGCTGGGCAGCTACATCATCCCCGAGCTGCTCGGGGGCGGTAAGTCGCTGATGATCGGCAACCTGATCCAGCTGCAGTTCGGCACGGCGCACAACTGGCCGTTCGGCGCGGCGCTGTCCTTCGCCCTGCTGGCCTTCGTGCTGCTGGCGATGATGATCTACAGCATGCGATTCAAACAGGGCGCGTCGGGAGGTCATCCATGAAGTCGGCCAACCCGCTCTGGCGGTTCACCGGGGTCCGGCCCGCCGCCTGGCTGTTCTTCGCCTTCCTCTACATCCCGATCTTCGTGCTGGTGGTGCTGAGCTTCAACAGTGGCCAGTCGGCGACGCTGTGGGAAAGCTTCAGCCTGAAGTGGTACTCGGTGGTGGCGGACGACCCGGAGATCCTTCGCGCAGCGAAGAACTCGCTGATCGTCGCGACCCTGGCCACCGTCGTCGCCACCACCCTGGCCACGCTGGCTGCGCTGGGCATGCGCGGCCGCTCGTTCCGTGGGCAGACGCTGATGAGTGGCGTGCTGGGCCTGCCGCTGCTGGTGCCGGAGATCGTCACCGCGGTGGCGACCCTGATGTTCTTCGCGTTCATCGGCCTGAAGCTGTCGCTGTTCACCATCCTGCTGGCGCACATCGTGTTCTGCATTCCCTTCGCCTATCTGCCGATCCGCGCCCGTCTCGAAGGCATGGACCCGCGGCTGGCGGAAGCGGCGGCGGACCTCTATGCCTCGCCGTGGAAGACCTTCTGGAAGGTGACCTTCCCCCTGCTGACGCCGGGGATCGTGTCGGGGGCGATGCTGGCGTTCATCATCTCGATGGACGACTTCGTCATCACCTACTTCGTCGCCGGCGCCGGGGCCACCACCCTGCCGGTGTACATCTTCAGCTCCATCCGAATGGGGATTTCCCCGAAGATCAACGCCATATCTTCAATAATACTGTTGATTTCCATCGCGTTCGTTGCGTTGTCGTACTACGTCGGCCAGCGTCGCCGCTGACCTCCTGCCGCCAAACAAAACAACATTGCAAGGAGCTTCACCGATGAAATTCCGCCGTACCCCCATCGCCCGCGCGCTCGTCGCCGCCAGCCTGTTGCTGGCCGGCAGCGCCCATGCCGACGGCACCCTGCACTTCGCCAACTGGTCCGACTACTTCCCGCCGGAACTGCTGAAGAAGTTCGAGAAGGACACCGGCATCCACGCCACCCTGGACTCCTACGACAGCAACGAAACCCTGCTGGCCAAGCTCAAGGCCGGCGGCGGCGCCTACGACGTGGTCGTGCCGTCGGACAGCTTCATCGAGATCTTCGTCAAGGAAGGCCTGCTGCAGAAGCTCGACAAGTCGCAGCTGCCGAACCTGGCGAACCTGAAGGACAAGTTCAAGACCCTGACCTACGACCCGGGCCACGACTACTCCGTGCCCTACCTGTGGGGCACCACCGGCTACAGCTACGACAGCGCCAAGGTTCCCGGCGGCAAGCTGGACGAGAGCTGGAAGCCGTTCTTCGAGCCGCCGGCCGAGCTGAAAGGCAAGGTGGTGGCGCTCAACTCCATCGAAGAACTGTACGCCCCGGCGTCCTACTACCTGGGCATCGACGAGTGCACCGAGGACCCGAAAGAGGCGGCGAAGATCCAGGACCTGCTGCTCAAGCAGAAACCGATGCTGGCCATGTACAACAGCGACGGCACCATCGAGCGCATGGCCGCCGGCGAAGTCTCCATGCACCAGCAATGGAACGGCGCCTTCCACCGCGCCCACGCCCAGCGCGCCAGCCTGGTCTACGTCTATCCCAAGGAAGGCGTGCGCCTGTTCATCGACAACCTGACCATTCCCAAGGACGCCACCAACATCAAGGAGGCCCACGCCTTCCTGAACTGGATGATGCAGCCTGAGAACATCGCCCTGGCCTCCAATTTCGCCAAGTACAACAACGCGATTGAAGGCTCGGACAAGTACATGGACAAGGAGCTGTTCGACGACCCGGCGATCAACACCCCGGCGGACAAGCTGGATCGCCTGAAGCCCTTCAAGCTGTGCTCGCCCAAGGCTCTGCAGCTGCGCTCCAAGGTCTGGACCAAGCTGAAGAAATGACCCGCAGGTCACCCGGCGCGGCGGTGCGCGCCGGGTGGCTCTGACAGCCAATTTGGCCATTTCGATCCCTTTTTGACCCTTTGCAGGGTTCTGCCCGGCACCCCCGGTTGCTAGAGTCGGGCGGCTCGCGCAGGGAGCGGCTGGAAAGGCGGCCAGCCCTTGCCCCATCACAGATGGCGCAAGGATTTCCCGAGGGAACGCGAGCGCGTTATCCACAAGAACAAATGCCCCGAGAACGCCCATGACCAGCTTTTGCGTCACCCTGCAGCAAACACCCTCATTCCTCGCGCGTCGTCAGCGCTGCGGCTGAGCCGTAGTCGACGACATCAGGACGGCCACCGAACGCCGCCCGCCCGCAAGATCACATAAAAATCGCGAGGAATCCCCATGGCCAGCCAACACAGCGCCAGCACCACACGCACTCCACAGAGCACCCAACAGGGCACCCCGGCCAACGCCGACGCCCGCCTGAAACGCGTCCTCGGCCTGCCCGCCCTGGTCTTCTTCGGCCTGGTCTACATGGTCCCGCTGACCATGTTCACCACCTACGGCGTGGTCACCGAAATGACCGGCGGCCGTACCGCCACCGCCTACCTGATCACCCTGCTGGCGATGCTGTTCACCGCAGCGTCCTACAGCTTCATGGTGCGCAAGTACCCGATTTCCGGCTCCGCGTACTCCTACACCAGCCTGAGCTTCGGCCCGGTGGTCGGCTTCCTGTCCGGCTGGTCGCTGCTGCTCGACTACCTGTTCCTGCCGATGATCAACTACCTGCTCATCGGCCTGTTCATGAACATCGCCTTCCCGGAAATCCCGGCCTGGATGTTCGTGGTCGCCTCCATCGCCCTGGTCACCGTGCTCAACGTGGTCGGCATCAGCCAGGTCGCCGGCATGAGCAACGTCATCGTCGGCGCGCAGCTGGTGTTCATCGTGGTGTTCGTGGTCATGTCGATCAAGAGCCTGGCCGGCGGCGCCGCGATCGACTTCTCCTTGCCCTTCGTCGGTGACGGCACCCAGCCCGGCTTCGCCCCGCTGATGGCCGGCGCCGCCGTGCTGTGCCTGTCGTTCCTGGGCTTCGACGCGGTCTCGACCATGGCCGAGGAAACCCGCGACGCGCGCCGCGACATCCCCCGCGCGATCATCATCACCACCGTCATCGCCGGCCTGATGTTCACCCTGCTGGCAATCATCAGCCAGCTGGTATTCCCCGGCAGCGTGTTCCAGAACGCCGACTCGGCGGCCAACGAAGTGATGCTCAAGGCCGGTGGCCAGTTCCTCGGCAACTTCTTCACCTCCGCCTACATCGCCGGCTGCATCGGCTCGGCGCTGGCGTCCCAGGCTTCGGTGTCGCGCATCATCTTCACCATGGGCCGTGACGGCATCCTGCCGCGCAGCCTGTTCGGTGTCCTGCACGCGCGCTTCCAGACCCCGGTCGTGGCGATCCTGGTGGTCTCCGCCGTGTCCCTGCTGGCGGTCGTGCTGGACCTGACCACCCTCGCCTCGATGATCAGCTTCGGCGCGCTGGTGGCCTTCTCCGTGGTCAACCTGGCGGTGATCCGCACCTACCTGGGCGTCGAGCGCCGCCGCGGCGCGAAGAACGTCCTGCTGTACGGAGCGATTCCGTTCATCGGCCTGTGCCTGACCCTGTGGCTGTGGACCAGCCTCTCGCAGTTGACGCTGGTCGTCGGCCTGAGCTGGTTCGCAGTCGGCTTCGCTTACCTGGCGGTGCACACCGGCGGCTTCCGTCGCAAGGCACCGAGTGTGAATTTCGAGGAAAACGCCTGACGGCAGAGCTACTAGAACCCAACGGGCGCCCGGAGGCGCCCTCAGGAGCGCGTGATGTTGACGATCTATACCGACGACCATCGCTTGCACCACGGTCAGCACGAGCTGATCGGCGGCCAGTTCACCCCCTGCTTCGAAAAGCCCAGCCGCGCCGACATGGTGCTGGACCGGGCCAAGGCGGTGAAACTGGGCGACATCCAGGCCCCGCGGGACTTCGGCCTGGAACCCATCCTGAGGGTGCACAGCGAAGGCTTCGTGCGGTTCCTGCAGCACGCCTGGCGTGACTGGCTGGCCACCGGCCGGACCCACGACATGCTGCCGATCTGCTGGCCTACCCGCCGCCTGCGGCAGAAGGAACCGGACAGCATCGACGGCCGGCTGGGTTACTACAGCCTGGACGCCGGCGCGCCAATCACCGCCGGCACCTGGCAGGCGGTGCTCAGCTCGGTGAACGTGGCGATGACCGGCCAGGCCGAACTGGCCAAGGGCGCGCGCTCGGTGTTCTCGCTGTGCCGCCCGCCGGGTCACCACGCCTCGGCGGACTTCATGGGCGGCTACTGCTTCTTCAACAATGCGGCCATCGCCGCCCAGTCGATCCTCGACCAGGGCGCCAACCGCGTGGCCATCCTCGACGTCGACTACCACCACGGCAACGGCACCCAGGACATCTTCTACGACCGCGCCGACGTGCTGTTCACCTCGATCCACGGCGACCCGCGCTTCGAGTATCCCTACTTCCTCGGCTATGCCGACGAAAAGGGCCAGGGCGTGGGCGAAGGCTTCAACTTCAACTATCCGCTGGCCTCGGGCAGCGACTGGTCGGTGTGGAGCCTGGCGCTGCAGGCGGCGATCCGGCAGATCTCGGCGTACAAGCCGGACGTATTGATCGTGTCGCTGGGCGTGGATACCTACAAGGAAGACCCGATCTCCCAGTTCAAGCTGGACAGCCCGGACTACCTGCGCATGGGCGAAGCCATCGGCAAGCTGGGCCTGCCGACGCTGTTCGTGATGGAAGGCGGTTACGCGGTGGAAGAGATCGGCATCAACGCGATCAACGTGCTGCAGGGCTTCGAAAGCATCGGTTGACGCCGCTCCTGCGGAACGCTGAAAACAAGAAAGCCGCACCGGGGTCCCCGGCGCGGCTTTTTTTGTGGCGTTGGATTACTGAAGGATTTCCACGCGGTCCACGTCGATATCGGTGGCCTTCAGCTTGTGATGGTCGACCTCGCCAGTCAGGCGCACCTTGGTGTTCTCAGAGACAGCCGCGCCAGCGGGCCAATCATCGTTGTCGATCTCGACCTCGATGCTGCCGGTGGCATCCTTGAACTCGTAGTGTTCACCGCCGATGCGCTTGGTGATCACGCCCTCCAGCACCACCGGGGTGTCGTCGTGGGCGGACTGCGCCTGCTTGACCGTGGTGACCTGGGCGGCTGCGGCAGCGGGCTTGGCGTCGCTGCCCGGACCGGTGTAGCCGGCAGCCAGGGTGATGGTGGAGAACAGGCCAGCGGCAGCGATCAGGGGGAGATGAGTCAGTTTCATGGATGAGCCTCCTGGGGCGTTTTCGATGGGTTCAGCTTAGAACCGGTGGCTGAAACCAGCCTGAATCCGGACTTAACCCAACCTTAAAGCCATCCGACCCGCACTCCCCCGCTCTGGATCAATCTGTTTTGACGGTCGCCTCGCGCTTGAACACGTAGAACAGGTCCGGCTCGCTCACCATGTAAATGGTGCCCTGCTCGTCGATGGCCACGCCCTCGGCGCGCGGGATGCGGTCATCCAGGCCGTTGAGGCCGCCGAGCAGACTGATGAAGCTGATCGGCTCGCCCTTCTCGTCCAGTTCCAGCAGCAGGTGCGACTCCGCCGACAGCACCAGGGTATGGCCGGTGCGCGGGTCGATGCTCAGCGCCGACACGTTGGTCATCAGCAGGTCGCTGGACAGGGGCTGCAGCGCACCGCTCAGGCTGGCCCCACCGTCGCTGGGCAGGCTGAACAGCGCCAACGGATCACGCTCCTGGCCCAGCACCAGTCGATGCTGGCGAGGGTCCCAGGCGATTCCCTCGATACCCTTGTTCTTCTTGCCGCGCGGACCGAGGTCGAAGCTGGACAGCTTCGCGGTGCTCAGTTCGCGGGTCTGCGGGTCGACATGGAAGATGGTCAGGGAGTTCTGGCGTTCGTCGGTCACGGCAACATTGCCGTTCTCCAGTACCGCAACGCCCTCGGGGTTCGACATGCCCAGCAGCGGGATCACCCGCAGCACATCACCGGTAAGCGACAGCTCGGCCAGCAGCGGCTTCTTGCCGGTAACGGTGAACAGGGTGCGGGTCATCGGGTTGTAGGCCAGATCGGAGGTTTCCTGCCCCTCGAGGCCACCCTTGAGCGGCTTGGCCTGGATCACTGCACGGTATCCGGGCAGCCAGACGCTTTCCGAGCGCGCCTGAGCGCTGGTGTCCTGTTCACGCAGCCAGAGGCGCGCGCGGTCATCCCAGTGGAAGCGGGAGGTCAGGTAGCCGAGCACCACGAGGAGGAACAGCAGGGCCAGCAGCAGCCAGCGGGGACGAAGGATGGACATGGTCATGACGACTCTTGTTGGTCAGCACGGCAAGGTGCCCCGCAACAAGCGAAGGCCGCACAAACGGCGGCCTTCGGCGGGACAACGGGGCTAAAGCACGCGGCTTTCGAATCGGCTGGCGCCGGGAAGTTCCAGCACCACCTCGCTGCCGCTCTTGAGCGGGCCGACGCCGACCGGGGTGCCGGTGGAGACCACGTCGCCCGGCTGCAGCGAGAAGTGCCCGCAGATGTGCTGGATCAGCGGCACGATGGGGTTGAGCATGTCGCGGCTGTTGCCGTCCTGGCGGACTTCGTCGTCGATCACCAGGCGGATGCCGATGTCGGTCGGGTCCGGGAAGTGGTCGGCGCTGACGAAGGGCGCCAGCACGAAGGCGCCGTCGAAGGACTTGGCCAGCTCCCAGGGCAGGCCCTTTTCCTTCAGCTTGGCCTGCACGTCACGCAGGGTCAGGTCCAGCGCCGGGGCGTAGCCGGAGATGGCGTCCAGCACTTCCTCGGTGCTCGGCTTGCGCGACAGCGGCTTGCCGATCAGCACGGCGATTTCCGCCTCGTAGTGCACCGAGCCACGATCCTCCGGGATGGCAAAGCCGCCGGCCTGCGACACGGTGCAGGAGCCGGGCTTGATGAACAGCAGCGGCTCGGTCGGTACCGGGTTGTTCAGCTCCCTGGCGTGCTCCGCGTAGTTGCGGCCGACGCAGACCACCTTGCCCAGGGTGAAATGGATCGGGGTGCCATCGACGTACTGGTGCTGGTAACTCATGACCGACTCCTGACAACGCATGGAAGAGATGATCCGCGCGGGGCTCGTGATCCCGCACGGTTGCCCGCGTCCTGCCGGCGTACGCGCCACTTCCCGTGACGCTGACGTGCGAAGGGCCGGCCCCTCTATCCAAAGAACCGGCCCTTCTGGATACAGCAGCTTATTCGGCGAAGATCTTGCCGGGGTTCATGATCCCGTTCGGGTCGAACACCGCCTTGACCGCCTTCATGTAGCCGATTTCAGCCTCGGAGCGAGAGTAACCCAGGTAATCGCGCTTGGTCATGCCCACGCCGTGCTCGGCCGAGATGGAGCCGTTGTACTTCTGCACGGTCTCGAAGACCCACTTGTTGACGGTCGCGCACTTGGCGAAGAACTCGTCCTTGGTCAGGTTCTCGGGCTTGAGGATATTCAGGTGCAGGTTGCCGTCGCCGATGTGGCCGAACCAGACGACTTCGAAGTCGGGGTAGTTGGCCGCGACGATATCGTCGATGTCCTTGAGGAAGGCCGGGACCTTGCCGACGGTGACGGAGATGTCGTTCTTGTAGGGCGTCCAGTGGGAGATGGTCTCGGAGATGTACTCGCGCAGCTTCCACAGGTTCTGCAGCTGCTGTTCGCTCTGGCTCATCACGCCGTCGAGGACCCAGCCCTGCTCTACACAATGTTCGAAAGTGGCCAGCGCCTCGTTGGCCACTTCCTCGGTGCTCGCCTCGAATTCCAGCAGCGCATAGAACGGGCAGTCGGTCTCGAAGGCCGGCGGCACGTCGCCACGGGCCATGATCTTGGCCAGGGCCTTGTCGGAGAAGAACTCGAAGGCGGTCAGGTCCAGCTTGTTCTGGAAGGCGTGCAGCACCGGCATGATCGAGTCGAAGTCCGGGGTGCCGAGGACCATCGCGGTGAGGTTCTTCGGCTGGCGCTCCAGGCGCATGGTGGCCTCGACCACGAAGCCCAGGGTGCCTTCGGCGCCGATGAACAGCTGGCGCAGGTCATAGCCGGTGGCGTTCTTGATGAGGTCCTTGTTCAGTTCGAGCAGGTCGCCCTTGCCGGTGACGACCTTCATGCCGGCCACCCAGTTGCGGGTCATACCGTAGCGAATGACCTTGATACCGCCGGCATTGGTGCCGATGTTGCCGCCAATCTGGCTGGAACCCGACGACGCGAAGTCCACCGGGTAATACAGGCCGTGCTCTTCGGCGAAGGTCTGCAGCTGCTTGGTGATCACGCCCGGCTGGCAGACCACGGTGCGGTCGAATTCGTTGAATTCCAGCACCTTGTTCATGTAGTCGAAGGCCACGACCACTTCGCCATTGGCGGCGACAGCGGCGGCGGAGAGACCGGTACGGCCACCCGAGGGAACCAGCGCGACCTTGTGTTCATTGGCCCAGCGGACGATGGCCTGGACCTGCTCGGTGCTCTTGGGGAAGGCGATCGCCAGGGGCGCCGGGGCGAAATGCTTGGTCCAGTCCTTGCCATAGGTCTCGAGGGAATCGGCGTCTGTCAGCAGCTTCCCGGCATCCAGCAGGGGCTTGAGCGATTCGATCAGGGCGTCGCGGGTCATTGGAGGAACTCTCAAATGGTTCATGGTCGTCCTGAGAACAGCTCAGGTCGCAACCGGGCAAGGAAAAGGGAGAACATGCTAGCATACGCACCCCACGCAGATCGCCACCTGGCGCCAAGCTTGGCACCGGCCGGTCCGGCCTGAGCTGTTCAATTTCTCGCCACATCCCGGGACTACAGGTTCAAAGCAGATGAGCAAGACTTCTCTCGACAAGAGCAAGATCAAATTCCTTCTCCTTGAAGGCGTGCACCAGAACGCCGTCGACACCCTCAAGGCGGCCGGCTACTCCAACATCGAGTACCTCAAGACCGCACTGTCCGGTGACGAGCTGAAGGAAAAGATTGCCGATGCACACTTCATCGGTATCCGCTCCCGCACCCAGCTGACCGAAGAAGTCTTCGACGCTGCCAAGAAGCTGATCGCCGTCGGCTGCTTCTGCATCGGCACCAACCAGGTCAACCTGAACGCGGCCCGCGAGCGCGGCATCGCCGTGTTCAACGCGCCCTACTCCAATACCCGTTCGGTCGCCGAACTGGTGCTGGCCGAGGCCATCCTGCTGCTGCGCGGCATTCCGGAGAAGAACGCCTCCTGCCACCGCGGCGGCTGGATCAAGTCCGCTGCCAACTCCTTCGAGATCCGCGGCAAGAAGCTGGGCATCGTCGGCTACGGCTCGATCGGCACCCAGCTCTCGGTCCTGGCCGAAGCACTGGGCATGCAGGTGTTCTTCTACGACACCGTGACCAAGCTGCCGCTGGGTAATGCCCAGCAGGTCGGCAACCTGCACGAGCTGCTCGGCATGTCCGACATCGTCTCGCTGCACGTACCGGAACTGCCGTCCACCCAGTGGATGATCGGCGAGAAGGAAATCCGCGCCATCAAGAAAGGCGGCATCCTGATCAATGCCGCCCGTGGCACCGTGGTCGAACTGGACCACCTGGCCGCCGCGATCAAGGACGAGCACCTGATCGGCGCCGCCATCGACGTGTTCCCGGTCGAGCCCAAGTCCAACGACGACGAGTTCGAAAGCCCGCTGCGCGGCCTGGATCGCGTGATCCTGACCCCGCACATCGGTGGTTCCACCGCCGAAGCCCAGGCCAACATCGGCCTGGAAGTGGCCGAGAAGCTGGTCAAGTACAGCGACAACGGCACCTCGGTTTCTTCCGTCAACTTCCCGGAAGTGGCCCTGCCGTCGCACCCGGGCAAGCACCGCCTGCTGCACATCCACGAGAACATTCCGGGTGTGATGAGCGAGATCAACAAGGTGTTCGCCGACAACGGCATCAACATCTCCGGCCAGTACCTGCAGACCAACGACAAGGTCGGCTACGTGGTGATCGACGTCGACGCCGAGTACTCGGACCTGGCGCTGGAGAAGCTGCAGCACGTGAATGGCACCATCCGCAGCCGCGTCCTGTTCTAAGCGCTGCCCGGTGACAAGAAAAAAGGAGGCCTCGGCCTCCTTTTTTCATGCCTGGGGAAAGATCACTTCACGTTGACAGTGATCTGCTGCGACTCCACCGGCGGGTCGAACGGCACGTGGTTCTTGTCGCCCACCAGCAGCTGCAGGGTGTGCTTGCCCGGCGGCAGGGTCACCTGGGTCTCGGTCTGGCCCTTGCCGAAGTGCTTGATCTGGTCGGTCATCGGCAGCGGCATGTTCATCGCGGGCTGCTCCTTGAGGTCGATCAGCAGGTGGTGGTGGCCGGTGGCCGGCGAATCCACGCCCGCCGGCGCGACACCCATGCCCTTGAGGCCGAATTTGACGGTGAAGGTCTTGTCCACCGTGGCGCCGTCGGCCGGCTCGATGAAGTACACCTTGGCGCCTTCCGGGGCCGGGGTGCGCGGGATTTCCGCGGCGATGGCGGAAGTACCGGCAAGCAGCGCGGCAAGGCCGAGGCAAGGCAGCATGGTTCTCATGTTCTTCTCCTTCTGCATGACAATCGCAAAGGCGAAGGACCCGCTCAGGCCGGCCCGCGCCCTTGCGCATGGAACGCACAAGCATAGGCGCCAGGGCGCCGGGCTCAAGGAAAATAGTGCGTCTTCGAGTGTCGGCAGCCGCTCTAGCCTCCGGCTTCCAGCCCGGCCAGACAGACGGCAGCGGCATCCAGCTCTTCCTCGCTGAACACCAGCACGCCCATACGCTTGAGGGCGGCGGCAGTGACGCCTTCACCAGCGACCTTCTGGCCGCTGAAGCTGCCGTCGTAGTTCTCGCGGTTGCCGCAGGAGGGGCTGCGCGCCTTGAGAACCGCCAGGCGGATGTCGTGGCGACGCACCAGCGCCATGGCTTCCTCGGCGCCGAGCAGGAAGGCGTCGCTGACGTCCTCGCCCTCCACCGTCATCACCGGGCGGGCGCGCTCCAGTACCGCCATGCCCTGCCCGCCAGGGATTTCCGCCGGGGCTCGGGGCGTCGGCAGGCCGCCGGCGACTTCCGGGCACAGCGCGACCACCCGCCCCTGGTCCAGCCAGCGCGACAGCAGGTCGAACGGCCCGTGCGCGCCGCCGTCGTAGCGGACGCGATGACCGAGCAGGCAGCGGCTGACCAGAACCTTCTGCATGGGCGAATCACTCCCTTTTGGAAGGGGACAGACTAGCCGCTCGCCGTTTGCCGGTCACGCCGGGTAACGCAACTTTCATCGGCGCGTCTGTCGCAACAGGTTTCCGGCCCGCCGAAAGTCGGGTCCTTGAGCGGCACGCCGGTCGTCGGCGCCCGCCCGAGCACAACCTTCGACGGGAACAGCCGTCCGGCACTGGCTGCCAGGCAGGCAGCCACCCAGACTCGCGCATCGGCCAATCGCCATGGAGCCTCCGTCATGCCTCGTCTCTTGCTCTGCACCGCCACCTTCGCCGCGCTGTCCTACCTGCCGCTGGCCTTCGCCGAACTCCAGGCGCTGGACAACGAGCGCCTGGGCGCCGTGACCGGCCAGGATGGCATCAGCATCCGCGCCGACGTGCTCGCGCACATGGACAGCGTGGCGTGGAAAGACGACGGCGGCAGCGTCTCGCTGCGCAACGTGTTCATCGACAATGGATGCGTGAGTGCCGGCGATTGCCCCGATGGGCGTGGCGGCAGCCTGCCCTACGGGCCCGCGCAGCTGGGCCTTAGCCTGCCGATCTTCGGCATCGAGCAGCCGACCTTGCAGGTGGACGTGGTTCAGGGCGCCGGCGGCCAGCAGCAACTGGCGCTGACCCTGCCTGACCTGACCACCATCAACCAGCAGCTCAATGCCAGCGGTCTGCCGTCGCAGACCATCCGCCTGCGCGTGGCCGGCGATCTCTACGTGGGCGGCGGCAAGCTGGGGAGCATCGAAGTGCGCGACATCCAGGACATCAGCGGCACCCTGAAGATCTGGGGCCACTGATCCCGCACCACTCAGAGCAGCGCGTCACCGCGGCGACGGAACCAGCCGGTGAGCGACAGACGGTCATGACTGGCCGGCAGCACCTCGTGGGGGAACTCGCCGGAGAGGAACACCACCAGTCGGCTGGCCAGCGGCGACAGGTCCAGCGTCCGCTCGTCGGCGAAGTACATCCGCAGTTCACCGCCCTGCGTCACCGGCCAGTCGTGGTTGAGGTACAAGACCGCGGAGATGGCGCGCCGATCATCGTCACGGAAGCGGTCCAGGTGCTTCTGGTAGAACGCTCCCGGCGGATAGAGCGCGAAGTGCCCTTCGAAGTCCTCCAGGCCCAGGAAGAGTGCGCGATTGATCTGCAGGCGCAGCGCGTCCAGCGCACCCAGGTAGAGGTCGCAGGCCGCGGACTGCCCGGGCTCGATCCACTGGATGCGGTCACCGCGGATGCCTTCGCGCACCGCCTGTCCCTCACCCCGGCCGATGGCGGCAGCGGCCAGCTTGCCGGCCGCGTCGCGGGCACGGCATTCCGTCGCCAGTTGGGCGATCAGGGCATCGGGAAGGAAGGCGTCCTGCTGCGACCAGCCCTTGTCGGCGAGGTCATCCACGATGCGGTGCAGGACGGGAGAATCGGCGTCGAAATACATCGCGCATTGTAACGTCCGGCGCCAGTGTCTCGACAAGCGGGGCAAGCCTTGCCGACAATAGCCCCCGGCGAGCGATCCCTGCCGCCCAAAAGGAGTTGCAATGCGCGTACTGCTGGCCCTCACCCTTCTTGTACTGGGCATGCCTGCCCTGGCCGACAACTACCAGCGCCTGTACCAGGCCGCCGGCTGGCCGGAACAGCGAGCGCACTTCAATGACGCCCTGCACGCCGCGCAGAAGCGCTACCAGGGCAACCTGCCACCGGCGCTGTACCAGACGCTGGTGGACAATAGCAACCAGCGCTTCGCCCCTGCCGACATCGACCAGCGCGCGCTCAATGGCCTGCGCCAGAACCTGCCGGACAGCGCCGCGGCGGTGAACTTCTTCGAATCCCCGCTGGGCCGCAAGGTCGCCGGCGCCGAGACCCTGGCTACCCGCAGCGACCAACTGCAGAAATACGCCAACGGCCTGCCGCGTCAGCAGGCCAGTGATGCACGCAAGCAGATCGTCCATCGCCTGAGCCAGATTCTGCCGGCCCGCGAGGCCGGCGCCGAAGTCAGTCTGGCTCTCGCCAGCGTGGCTGCCGACAGCCTCAGCCAGATGCTCCCCGGCCTGCTCGGTGGCGGCAGCGCCCAAGGCATGCTCGAAGGCCAGCGGCAGAAGCTGATGAGCCAGATCGGCGCCGATCTCGACAACACCCTGCTGTACGTCTATCGCGGCCTGAGCGATGCCGAACTGGGCCAGTTCGCCGACTTCAGCGAGTCGCCGGCCGGCCGCAATTACTACCGCGCCGCCCTGGCTGCCCTCAAGGCTGGCTTGGCCGCACCATCGGGCGAGTAGTGATCGGAAAATACCGACCACGCTTGAGGACCACTCCGAGGAACGCTCCTCCTAGAATGGCACCCGCTGTACAGAGGGTGGCGCCTGAGGAGCATGGCGCAAGGAGTGTAGGGACACACCCTCGACTACAGCGGCTCCCTTCCCCGCATCATCCCCGCTAGGCCATCCGCTCACTGAGAAAGTCGAAGTAACGCCGGCGCAACGTCTCGCTCTCGTTCGCCAGGTGGTGCCGCGCGCCGGTGAGCAGCAGGCACTCGATCTTCTCGAACTTGTCCTCCAGCACCTTCAGGTTGTAGCGCCAGTCCACCGTCTCGTCGGCATCGCCCTGCACCACCAGCAGGCTCTGCGCGCCGTGGCCGGCCGCCTCGATGCGCGGAATCCAGCGCGCCAGCGCGCCGACCCAGGCCGTGGGCAGGATCTTCGGCTGCAGCGGATCGCGGTCGCGCAGGAAGGAAAGAAATTCGGCGTCGTTGGAGTTCTCGCTGAAACGTCGCGGAATCGAATCCACGAACGGTCGCAGCATCTGGTAGCTGAACTTCGACCAGCCCCAGGCCCGTGGCCGTACCAGCGGCGCCAGCAGGATGGTACGGCCCAGCTCCGGGCGCGGCGCGCCGGTGAGCAGGTAGTCCAGCAGGATTGCCCCGCCGGTGCTCTGCCCGCAGAGATGCCAGGGTTGCGGCAGGTCCAACGCCTGCGCCTGGCCCAACAGCGCGCCCAGCACCACCTGGTATTCGGCGAAGTCGCCGATGCTGGCGGCGGCGCCACCCGACAGGCCGTGGCCCGGCAGGTCGCAGGCCAGCACCGCGAAGCCCATGCCCAGCGCCCAGTCGATCACGTGGCGGTACAGGCCCATATGGTCGTAGTAGCCGTGCAGCAGGACGACGGTTCCCCGCGCCAGCACGGGGCGCCAGTACTGCGCGGCAATCTGGTAGCCGCCGGCCTCGAAAGTGCCCAGCCGGCTCTGCAGGCCGGGGTGCCGGGCGTGCAGGTCCAGGCCGTAGAAATGCTGGTACAGCGCGATGCCGACCTCGTTCGCTTCTGCGGTCAGAGGTCGCAGCAGGGTGCGCAGCAGATCGGGCTGGAAGGCTTCAGGCATGGGCGTTTCGCTTCTGGCAGGCGGGTGACGAAGGGAGCGCGTGCAGCAGCGGGATATTCTGCCGCGCTCGCCCCCGTGGCAAGCTTGTCGGCTATCTTACCGACTCTGTCACTGGTCGCCGCCATGTCCTCACGTCGAAAATCGCTGCTCACCTGGCTGATCGCCGCGCTCTGCCTGGGCGCGCTGCTCGCCACCTACTGGTGGTACGAGAACCGCTTCATCCGCCCGTTCAGCCACCAGCCGCAGCTGTTTTCCGGCGACCACCTGATGCTGCCCGCACAATTGGCCGGCCCCGGCAAGATCCGCCTGGTGCACTTCTGGGACCCGGCCTGCCCCTGCAACGTCGGCAACCAACAGCACCTCGCCGAGCTGATCCAGCGTTTCGGCCCGCAGGGCGTGGAGTTCTTCGCCGTGCAGAAACCCGGCAGCCGCGGGCACCTGCCCGATACGCTGAGCGCCATGCGCGCACTGGACTCGCTGCCCGGTGCCGAGCAGTTGCCCGCCAGCCCCGCCGTGGCGATCTGGGATGCCCAGGGCAAGCTGGCCTACTTCGGCCCCTACAGCGAAGGAGCGGTCTGCACGTCGGGCAACAGCTTCATCGAGCCGATCCTCGACGCCCTGGTGGGCGGCCGCCCGGTCAACGCGACCCACACCCTGGCGGTGGGCTGCTATTGCCCCTGGGATGGCGCAAAGCACTGAGCCGCATCAACGAAGCCGATGGCCAATCCGTGACTACACTTGGATCGCCGGCCCATGAAGGGCCGATCGCCACCAAGGAGCTTTTCGCATGCGTCTTCCTTCCGCCCTCGCCTTCTGCGCCGTTCTCTCCACCGGGCTGGTGCTGCCCCTGGCCGCCCACGCCGAGGATGCCCCCAACAGCCAACAGGTGATGGAGCAACACAAGCAGGCCATCAACAACCGCATCGCCGACATCGACTACAAGCGCAAGCGCATCGTCGAAGCCAACATGAAGCTCACCCCGCAGGAAACCGAGAAGTTCTGGCCGATCTACAACAGCTACCGCACCGAGGCGGACAAGCTGAGCAAGCAGACTCTGGCGATCATCATCGACTACGCCAACAGCTATAACACCGGCTCGGTGAGCAACGACGACGCGGCGAAGCTGCAGAAGCAGGTGCTGGAGCTGCAGGACGATCGCCAGGAGCTCAAGGAGAAGTACCTCAAGCGCATCGCCAAGGAAGTCTCGCCGCAGCGCGCACTGCGCTTCCTGCAGGTCGAAGACCAGCTCGACGCCATGGCGCTGCTGGAAGTCAGCCGCGAAATCCCGCTGGCCGAGTAATCCTCAGCCTTCGGTGCCGCCCTGCAGGCGCTGGCGATAGCGCTCGGGCGGCACCGAATACCAGCGCTTGAAAGCCCGATAGAACGGCGACAGCTCGGCAAAGCCACAGGCCCGCGCCACCTCGCGGATTGCCTCGCCCTGCTCCAGCAATTGCGCGGCACGCTGCCGGCGCACCTCCTCCCGCACTTCCCTGAACGTCTGTGCCCGGCTCGCCAGGTTGCGCTGCAGCAGCCCCGGCCGCACGCCCAGCTCACGGGCGCAGCTTTGCAGGGTGCACTCCTCCTCCCCCAACCGCATGGCGATCAGGTAGCGCAGGCGATTGAGCAGGTCGTTCTCGTCCAGCGTTCCCAACTGTTCCCGCGCATGCTCGGTAAGCAACCGGTGCAGCACCGGGTTGCCGGTGCGCGATGGCCGGGCCATCTGCGCGCGATCGAACAACAAGGCGTCATTGGCCTTGCCGAAGCTCGGCGTCAGGCCGAACAGCCGCCGGTGCTCGCTCAAGCGGCGCGGCTGCGGATGGCGGAACTCGATGGCCTGCACGCGGAACTCATCGTCGGTAATCAGCGCCAGCAGCTTGAGGAACAGCAGCATCAGGCACTCCATCTGCTGGCGCAGGTTGCTGGTACCCAGGTAGTTGAGGTCGAGGATCAGCCGCACCTGCTCGCCCTCCTCGCGCATCTGCGCCGCGAAGCCACCGGAGAGGATGTGCTGGAAGCGCAGGAAGCTGTGCAGCGCCTCGCGCAGGTCGCTGCTGGCCATCAGCAGGTAGCCGACCACGTCCAGCAGGCGCGGCTTCATCGCCTCCCCCAGGTGCAGGCCGATATCGGCATCGCCGGTAATTTCGTCAAGGGTCGTCCAGAACAATGGGGCGTCGTCGTGCACCAGGCGACCACTCTGCGCCGGCGGCGGCAGGCGCACCTTCTGCAGGGCCTGGCGGTAGATATCGGTGGGGTCGAAGCCCAGCACCGAGAGCGCCTCGTACAACTGGCGGCGCAGGGTGGCGGACTGGGTCAGCGCCGGGGTGGCGGGGAAGTTCAGCTCGGGGGCGGCCATGGTCACTCCTGGGATTGACCGGAGAATTCCAGTAGCGAGACGTTTGGTCAATGAGCGACGTGCGCTATCCACTGCAGAATCGCCGCATAACAACAAGGAGTTGCTGCATGAAACGCACTTTGACTGTCCTCGCTGTCGTCATCGCCGCTGCAACGGCCGGTGCCGGCTGGTACCTGCATGGCAAGCAGCCGGTACGCGACGGACAACTGCCCCTGGCGGGCCTGGCCAGCGAAGTCACGGTTCGCTACGACGAGCGCGGCGTGCCGCACATCAAGGCCGGCAGCGAGGAAGACATGTACCGGGCGATCGGTTACGTCCACGCCCAGGACCGCCTGTTCCAGATGGAAATCCTCCGTCGCCTGTCCCGTGGCGAGCTGGCCGAGGTGCTCGGGCCCAAACTGGTGGACACCGACCGCATGTTCCGCAGCCTGCGCATCCGCGACCACGCCGCCGAATACGTGGCCAGGCAGGACAAGAACTCCCCGGCCTGGAAGGCGCTGGTCGCCTACCTCGATGGCGTCAACCAGTTCCAGGACAGCCACCCGCGCCCGATGGAATTCGACATCCTCGGCATTCCCAAGCGCGCCTTCACCCCCGAAGACACCGTCAGCGTCGCCGGCTACATGGCCTACAGCTTCGCCGCCGCCTTCCGCACCGAACCGGTGCTGACCTACGTGCGCGACGAATTGGGCGCGGACTACCTGAAGGTCTTCGACCTCGACTGGCATCCCGAAGGCGTGATGACGCCCAAGGCGCTGGCCGCCGCCGACTGGCAGGACCTGAGTGCCATCGCCCGCCTGAGCCACGCCGCGCTGGAAAAGGCCGGCCTGCCGCAATTCGAGGGCAGCAACGCCTGGGCCGTCTCCGGCAGCCGCACGAAGAGCGGCAAGCCGCTGCTGGCGGGCGACCCGCACATCCGCTTCGCCGTGCCGGCAGTGTGGTACGAGATGCAGGCCAGCGCGCCGGGCTTCGAGCTGTACGGCCACTACCAGGCGCTCAACCCCTTCGCCTCGCTCGGCCACAACCTGCAGTTCGGCTGGAGCCTGACCATGTTCCAGAACGACGACGTCGATCTGGTCGCCGAGAAGGTCAACCCGGACAACCCCAACCAGGTCTGGTACCACGGCCAGTGGACGGACCTGAAAAGCGAGGAGCAGAGCATCGCGGTGAAGGGCGAGGCGCCGGTGAAGATCACCCTGCGCAGCTCGCCCCACGGCCCGCTGGTCAACGACGCGCTGGGCACCGCCGCGGGCAAGACGCCGGTCTCCATGTGGTGGGCCTTCCTGGAAACCCAGAACCCGATCCTCGACGCCTTCTACGAACTGAACCGCGCCGACACCCTGCCCAAGGCGCGCGCGGCAGCCGCGAAGATCCAGTCGCCAGGCCTCAACGTGGTCTGGGCCAACGCGCGTGGCGACATCGGCTGGTGGGCCTCGGCGCAACTGCCTGTACGCCCGGACGGGGTCAATCCGAACTTCCTGCTCGACGGCGCCAGTGGCCAGGCCGACAAGAGCGGCTTCTACCCCTTCAGCGAGAACCCGCAGGAAGAGAACCCGGCGCGCGGCTACATCGTCTCCGCCAACTTCCAGCCGGTGCCGGCCAACGGTCGCCCGGTGCCGGGCTACTACAACCTGCCTGATCGCGGCCAGCAGCTGAACAAGCGCCTGTCCGACACTTCCGTGAAGTGGGACCTGCAGAACAGCCAGGCGCTGCAACTGGACACCGCCACCGGCTATGGCCCGCGCTTCCTCAAGCCGCTGCTGCCGATTCTGCGCGAAGCCGCCGCGACCGACGAAGAGAAGGCGCTGGTGGAGAACCTGGCCAACTGGCAGGGCGACCATCCGCTGGACTCTGTCACCGCGACGGTGTTCAACCAGTTGCTCTACCAGGTCGCCGACGGCGCCATGCGCGACGAGATGGGCGACGCCTTCTTCGACAACCTGCTATCCACCCGCGTGCTCGACGTGGCCCTGCCGCGCCTGGCCGCCGACGAGAACTCGCCCTGGTGGGACAACCGCAAGACGCCGCAGAAGGAAACCCGCGCCGATATCGTCAAGGCCGCCTGGAAGGACAGCCTGGCGCACCTGCGCGCCACCCTCGGCCAGGACTCGCAGCAGTGGCAGTGGGGCAAGGCGCACACCCTCACCCACGGCCACCCGCTGGGCCAGCAGAAGCCGCTGGACCGCCTGTTCAACGTCGGCCCATTCGCCGCTCCTGGCGGCCACGAGGTGCCGAACAACCTGTCCGCCCGCGTCGGACCTGCGCCCTGGCAGGTGATTTACGGCCCGTCCACCCGTCGCCTGATCGACTTCGCCGACCCGGCCCACAGCCTGGGCATCAACCCGGTCGGCCAGAGCGGCGTGCCTTTCGACAAGCACTACGACGACCAGGCCGAGGCCTACATCGAAGGCCAGTACCTGCCGCAGCACTACGACGACAACGAGGTGAAAGCCAACACCCATGGCATCCTGCGGTTGATTCCCGTCCGTCGCTGAAGCGCCCTCGACAAGAGCCACCCGGAAATGAAAAACCCCGCCTCTGCGGGGTTTTTCATTGGTGCGTTGTACAGAGTGTTGCGGGAGATGCCGAAGCTCCCTGGCGCGTTATTTCCCCAAGGGATAACGATCGGGGTGTTGTATTGGGCGCCGTCTCCCGCACGGAGTGCCATAAGGCGTCACTGGAAGTTTGCCGGCTACGCGGCCCGGCCCTGGTTCGGGGGTGGCCGGACTGCGCATCCGAACACTTCAAGCGTAGTTGGCAATCGGCCAGGGGCGAGCCTTTGCGACACACGGATTTTTCCGATAAATCCCGAGTTTCCAAGCACTTCGGAATAACGTGTGAGCAAAAAAACACGGGCCACCCGAAGGTGGCCCGTGGTTCGACAATCGCCGGATACTACCGGCCGACAAGACGGCGTCAGGCGGTGGCTGTCGAACCCTTCTGCCAATCGGTCGCGTTGGACTCCATGGCTTCCTGGATCGCACGCTTGCGACGCTCTTCGGCCTGGCGGGTGAAGTACCAGGCAAAGAAGGTGAACAGCGATACGGTCAGCAGGATCAGGCTGGCTACGGCGTTGATCTCCGGCTTCACGCCCAGGCGCACGGCGGAGAACACTTCCATCGGCAGGGTGGTGGAGCCAGGACCGGACACGAAGCTGGCCAGTACCAGGTCATCCAGCGACAGCGCGAAGGACATCATGCCGCCCGCCGCCAGCGACGGCGCGATCATCGGGATGGTGATCAGCATGAACACTTTCCAGGGCTTGGCGCCCAGGTCCATGGCTGCTTCCTCGATGGACAGATCCAGCTCGCGCAGGCGCGCCGACACCACCACCGCAACGTAGGACGAGCAGAAGCTGGTGTGGGCGATCCAGATGGTCACGATGCCGCGCTCCTGCGGCCAGCCGATCAGCTGGGCCATGGCAACGAACAACAGCAGCAGCGACAGACCGGTGATCACCTCGGGCATGACCAGCGGCGCGGTGACCATGCCGCCGAACAGCGTACGGCCACGGAAACGCGGGATGCGGGTCAGCACGAAGGCCGCCAGGGTGCCCAGCGCCACCGAGGAGATCGCGGTGTAGCAGGCGATCTCCAGCGAGCGGAACACCGAGCCGACCAGCTGCTGGTTGTCCAGCAGGCCGACGTACCACTTCACCGACCAGCCACCCCACACGGTCACCAGCTTGGAGCCGTTGAACGAGTAGATGACCAGGATGAGCATCGGCACGTAGATGAAGAGCAGGCCCAACACCAGCATGATGTTGGAGAACGACCAACGCTTGTTCATACCTTGCCCTCCAACTCTTTAGCTTGGTTCTTGTTGAAGAAGATGATGGGCACGATCAGGATCGCCAGCATCACGACGGCAAGGGCGGAAGCCACCGGCCAGTCACGGTTGTTGAAGAATTCCTGCCACAGCACTTTACCGATCATCAGCGTCTCGGGACCGCCCAGCAGTTCCGGGATCACGAACTCGCCCACTGCCGGGATGAACACCAGCATGCAGCCGGCGATGATGCCGTTCTTGGACAGCGGGACGGTGATCTTCCAGAAGCTGGTGAAGCTGCGCGCGCCGAGGTCGGAGGCGGCTTCCAGCAGGCTCATGTCGTGCTTCACCAGGTTGGCGTAGAGCGGCATGACCATGAAGGGCAGGTACGAGTAGACGATACCGATGTACACCGCGAAGTTGGTGTTCAGGATCGTCAGCGGCTCGTTGATGATGCCCAGCCACATCAGGAAGCTGTTGAGCAGGCCGTTGTTGGACAGGATGCCCATCCAGGCGTACACGCGGATCAGGATCGCCGTCCAGGTCGGCATCATGATCAGCAGCAGCAGGACGGTCTGCATTTCCTTGCTGGCGCGGGCGATGGCATAGGCCATCGGGTATCCGATGAGCAGGCACAGGAAGGTGCTGATCGCCGCCATCTTCAGCGAGCCCAGGTAGGCGTCGATGTAGAGCGGGTCGTCCGTCAGCATCAGGTAGTTGCCCAGGTTCATCACGACCTGGAGCGTCTGGTCGGCGTACTGGAAGACTTCGGTGTACGGCGGAATGGCCACGTCCGCTGCCGCCAGACTGATCTTCAGCACGATGGCGAAGGGCAGCAGGAAGAACAGGAAGAGCCAGAAGAACGGCACACCGATCACGGCATGCCGGCCGTTCGGCAGGCGTTTCATGAGCGATTTGCTGATGTTCATGATTGCAGTACCACACCGCTGTCGTCGTACCAGCTGATGTAAACCGGCTGGTCCCAGGTCGGGCGCGCGACGTGGCGCTCGGCGTTGGCCATGAAGGCCTGGACGATGAAGCCGGAGGCCAGCTTGATGTAGTACACCGAGTGACCGCCCAGGTAGGCGATGTCGTGGACGGTGCCCTGGGCGACGTTGAAGCCTTCGTGCTCGAGGTTTTCCGGCTTCTGCGCAGTGACCATGACCTTTTCAGGACGCAGTGCGTAGGTCATGCGCTTGTTCTCGGCACGGGTGCTGATGCCGTGGCCGATGTAGATCGGGTTTTCCAGCTGCGGGCAGGCGATGACCGCGTGGTCCTGCAGGTCCTCGACGATCTCGCCGTCGAACAGGTTGACGTTGCCGATGAACTCGCAGATCAGGCGGCTGGCCGGCGTCTCGTAGATGTCCATCGGGCTGCCGATCTGCTCGATGCAACCCAGGTGCATGATGGCAATGCGCTGGGCCATGGTCATGGCCTCTTCCTGGTCGTGGGTCACCATCACGCAGGTCACGCCCACGCGCTCGATGATCTCCACCAGTTCCAGTTGCATCTGCGAACGCAGTTTCTTGTCCAGCGCGCCCATGGGTTCGTCGAGCAGCAGCAGCTTCGGACGCTTGGCCAGGGAGCGGGCCAGGGCCACGCGCTGACGCTGGCCGCCAGAAAGCTGGTGCGGCTTGCGCTTGGCGTACTGGGTCATCTGCACGAGCTTGAGCATCTCGTCGACGATCTTGTCGATCTCCGCCTTGGGCAGACCGTCCTGCTTCAGGCCGAAGGCGATGTTCTGCGCCACGCTCATGTGGGGGAACAGGGCGTACGACTGGAACATCATGTTGATCGGCCGCTCATAGGGCGGCAGGTCGGTAATGTCCTGGCCATCGAGGAAGATGCGACCTTCAGTGGGACGCTCGAAACCAGCCAGCATGCGAAGCAGGGTCGACTTGCCCGAACCCGAACCACCCAGCAGGGCGAAGATTTCGCCTTTCTTGATGTCCAGGGACACGCTGTCCACAGCCAGCGTTTCGTCGAACTGCTTGCTGACCCGGTCGATTTTTACCAGAACCTCTTTAGGCTTCTGGTCGCCACTCAAGGCTTTCTTGTAGGCACCGGAGGCTATTGCCATTACCACAACTCCCAAATCATAGAGGCCCGGCCCCCGCGGCCGGGCATGCTTGGTATTACAGGGCTGGCGCAGTTTACGTGCGCCGCCGGGCCTTTCGAGGGGCCCTGCGACGCTCCGTGCCCGCGCGGACGGATTTGGGGAAAACCGTCTACTTGCCCGACTTGATCTTGGTCCAGGAACGGGTCATGAGGCGCAGGATCTTCGGCGGCAGCTCATGCTGCACGAAGAGTTTGTCGAGAACCTCCTGGGATGGGTACACCTCAGGATTGTTGCGCACGGACTCATCCATGAATTCGCCAGCCTTGGGGTTCGGGTTGGCGTAACCGACGTAATCGCTGACCTTGGCGATCACTTCGGGCTTGAGCAGGTAGTTGATGAACGCGTGGGCCGCCTTCGGGTTGGAGGCATCCTTCGGCACGGCGAGGATGTCGAACCAGAGGTTGGCGCCTTCCTTGGGAATGGCGTAGGCGATGTTCACGCCCTTGCCGGCTTCCTTGGCGCGGTTGGCGGCCTGGAACACGTCACCGGAGAAACCGGCCGCAACGCAGATGTTGCCGTTGGCCAGGTCGGAGATGTACTTGGAGGAGTGGAAGTAGGTGACGTACGGACGCACCTTCATCAGCTTGTCCTCCACCTTCTTGTAGTCATCCGGGTTGGTGCTGTTGGGGTCCAGCCCCATGTACTTGAGCACAGCCGGCATCATCTCGTCGCCCGAATCAAGGAAGGCGACGCCGCACTGGCTGAGCTTCTTCATGTTCTCGGGCTCGAAGAGGACGGCCCACGAATCGATGGTGTCGACACCCAGCACGGCCTTGACCTTCTCGACGTTGTAGCCGATGCCGTTGGTGCCCCACAGGTACGGCACGCCGTACAGGTTGCCCGGGTCGTTGGCCTCGAGCTGCTTCATCAGGTGCGGATCGAGGTTCGACCAGTTCGGCAGCTGGCTCTTGTCCAGCTTCTGGAACGCGCCGGCCTTGATCTGGCGACCGAGGAAGTGGTTGGACGGCACGACCACGTCGTAGCCGGTACGACCGGCCAGCAGCTTGCCTTCCAGGGTTTCGTTGGAGTCGAAGACGTCGTACACCGGCTTGATACCGGTTTCCTTCTCGAAATCGGCGAGGGTGGTTTCACCGATGTAGTCCGACCAGTTGTAGATGTGGACGGTCTGTTCCGCCTGGGCCAGCGAAGTCAGGCCGAAGACGGAGACTGCAGCGATCAGGGTTCTGCGGAAGGGAATGCGCACACGTGAGTCCTCTCGTTGTTTTTGACTACTTCAGTCGGTTGCTGCCGGGGTTTCGACGGCCGGTCCGTGGATAGCGCCGAACCCTTTACAGCACGAGAGCGCCGGGGCTTGCGCAGCCATTCCACCGATGGAAGCTGTTTGTTGCTACCGGTAGCGGGCGAGGGAGCGCACTCCCCCGCCGCTGTCCGGACCATCCGCTGGCGCGCCAGGCGACAGCGATTACCCGATTACTTGCCGGACTTGATGGTGGTCCAGCTGCGGGTCATCAGACGCTGGGTCTTCGCCGGCAGGTCCGGGAAGGCGTACAGCTTCTTCATGGTTTCCGGAGTCGGATACACGCCCGGGTCGTTGCGGATCGCCTCGCTCACCATCGGGGTGGCTGCGGCGTTGCCGTTCGGGAACTGCACGACGTTGGTGATCTCGGACATGACCGCCGGCTCGAGCAGGAAGTTGATCCACTTCAGCGCGGCTTCCTGGTTCTCGGCATCCTTCGGAATGGCGACGGTGTCGAAGAACGCGCCAGCACCTTCCTTCGGAATGTTGTACTTCACAGTGACCTTGTTCTTGGCTTCTTCAGCGCGGGACTTGGCCTGGTACACGTCACCCGAGTAACCGATAGCCACGCAGATGTTGCCGTTGGCGATATCGGAGATGTACTTGGAGGAGTGGAAGTAGGAGACGTACGGGCGAATCTTCAGGAACAGCGCTTCGGCTTCCTTGAGCTCTTTCGGGTCCTGGCTATCGGGCTTGTAGCCCAGGTAGTGCAGGGCAGCCGGCAGCATTTCGGTCGGCGAGTCGAGGAAGCTCACGCCGCAGGCCTTCAGCTTCTGGATGTTTTCCGGCTTGAATACCAGGTCCCAGGAGTCCACCGGGGCGTTGTCGCCCAGCGCGGCCTTGACCTTGTCCGGGTTGTAGCCGATGCCGATGGTGCCCCACATGTAGGGGATCGCGTACTGGTTGCCCGGGTCGCTGATTTCCAGCGTCTTCATGATGTCCGGGTTCAGGTTCTTCCAGTTCGGCAGCTTGGACTTGTCCAGCGGCGTGTACACGCCGGCCTTGATCTGCTTGGCCAGGAAGGAGTTGGACGGCACCACGATGTCGTAGCCCGACTTGCCGGCCAGCAGCTTGGCTTCCAGCACTTCGTTGCTGTCGTAGACGTCGTAGACGACCTTGATTCCGGTTTCCTTGGTGAACTTGTCGACCGTGTCCGGCGCGATGTAGTCCGACCAGTTGTAGACGTGCAGCACCTTGTCATCTGCCTGCGCCATACCAGCCACAGCGCCTGCCAGCGTTACAGCGAGCAGGGATTTGCCGAAGGTCTTGAACATGCGGGTAGCTCCGTTTGTTTTTTTGATGTTCCGGGTGGCGTGGACATCTCCTTCCGTCACCACCCGGTGAGCCTGGCCAACGCACAGGCGCAGTCTGTCAAAGGTCCGGTGAAAGACTCAAGACAGAACGGCTGCGGCGGTTTGATCGAGGCACTTGCGCGCCAGGGTGATCAGGTCATCGATCTGCGATTTCTCGATCACCAGCGGCGGCGAGATAATCATAGTGTCTCCCACCGCGCGCATGATCAGACCGTTGCGGAAGCAGTGCTCGCGGCACAGCATCCCGACACCCTTGCCTTCGAAGCGCTCGCGGGTCTTCTTGTTCTTCACCAGCTCCAGTGCTGCCACCAGGCCTACCCCGCGGGCTTCGCCTACCAGGGGATGGTCGGCCAGCTCTTGCCAGCGCTGTTGCAAATACGGTGCCGTTTCGTTCTTCACACGCTCGACGATCTTCTCTTCCCGCAGGATGCGGATGTTCTCCAGCGCCACCGCAGCGGCTACCGGGTGACCAGAGTAAGTGAAGCCGTGGTAGAACTCCCCACCCTCATTCAGGGTATGGACGATCTCGTCGCGAACGATCACGCCGCCCATGGGGATGTAGCCGGAGGTCAGGCCCTTGGCGATCGGCATCAGGTCCGGGGCGTTGCCGAAGTACTGGCTGCCGAACCATTCGCCGGTACGGCCGAAGCCGCAGATGACTTCGTCGGCGATGAACAGGATGTCGTACTTGGCGAGGATCTCGCGGATCTTCGGCCAGTAGGTCTTCGGCGGAATGATCACGCCGCCCGCGCCCTGCAGGGGCTCGGCGATGAAAGCGGCGACCTTGTCTTCGCCGACTTCGAGAATCTTCTTCTCCAGCTGCTCGGCCGCCCAGACGCCGAACTCTTCCGGGTCCATGTCGCCGCCTTCGCCGAACCAGTACGGCTGGGCAATGTGCTCGATGCCGGGGATCGGCAGGTCACCCTGCTCGTGCAGCGCCTTCATGCCGCCCAGGCTGACGCCGGCGACGGTGGAGCCGTGGTAGCCGTTCCAGCGACCGATGACCACTTTCTTCTGCGGCTGACCCTTGATGGTCCAGTAGTGGCGAACCATGCGCAGCACAGTGTCGTTGGACTCCGAGCCCGAGCCGGTGAAGAACACGTGGTTCATGCCTTCGGGGGCGATGTCGGCGATAGCCTTGGACAGCTCCAGCACCGGCGGGTGGGCGGTCTGGAAGAACAGGTTGTAGTAGGGCAGTTCCTGCATCTGCTTGTAGGCGACTTCAGCAAGCTCCTTGCGACCGTAGCCGACGTTCACGCACCACAGGCCAGCCATGCCGTCGAGGATCTTGTTGCCCTCGCTGTCCCACAGGTATACGCCTTCGGCCTTGGTGATGATGCGCGCACCCTTCTCGTTCAGCTGCTTGTAGTCGGTGAACGGAGCCAAGTGGTGATCGCGGCTGAGCGCCTGCCAGTGTTGGGTGTTGGCGCTGGTCTGGTTAGTCATCTTGATAAAACCTCTTCTCTAAGAAACACGGGGCCCGGCCACGCGCCGGACCCCACGCCGATCAGACAGAAAGCAGAAGGAACTCACGCTCCCAGGAACTGATTACTCGCTTGAAGTTCTCGTGCTCGGCGCGCTTCACCGCGACGTAGCCCCGAATGAACTTGTCACCCAGGTATTTCTCCAGGGTCTTGCTGCCTTCCATGCACTCCAGGGCGGCTTCGATGGTCAGCGGCAGGCGCAGGTTACGCCGTTCGTAGCCACGGCCTTTGACCTGGGCACTGGGTTTGAGGCCTTCGACCATGCCGATGTAGCCGCACAGCAGGCTGGCCGCCAGGGCCAGGTAAGGGTTGGCGTCGGCGCCGGCCAGGCGGTTCTCCACGCGGCGGTTGTCCGGGGTGGAATCCGGTACGCGCAGGCCCACGGTACGGTTCTCCTCGCCCCACTCCACGTTCACTGGCGCCGAGGTATCGGGCAGGAAGCGGCGGAACGAGTTGACGTTCGGCGCGAACAGCGGCAACGCCTCGGGGATCAGCTTCTGCAGACCGCCGATGTGGTGCAGGAACAGCTCGCTCATGCTGCCGTCGGCGTTGGAGAAGATGTTCTTGCCGGTCTTGAGGTCGACGATGCTCTGGTGCAGGTGCATGGCACTGCCCGGCTCGCCGGTCATCGGCTTGGCCATGAAGGTGGCGGCGACGTTGTGCTTGAGGGCGGCCTCGCGCATGGTGCGCTTGAACACCACGATCTGGTCGGCCAGGTCCAGGGCATCGCCGTGACGGAAGTTGATCTCCATCTGCGCGGTGCCTTCTTCATGGATCAGGGTGTCCAGATCCAGGCCCTGCAGTTCGCACCAGTCGTACATGTCCTCGAACAGCGGGTCGAATTCGTTCGCCGCGTCGATGGAGAAGGACTGGCGACCGGTCTCCTGGCGACCGGAACGGCCGATCGGAGCCTGCAGCGGGTAGTCGGGGTCGTCGCTGCGCTTGGTCAGGTAGAACTCCATCTCCGGCGCCACGATCGGTTTCCAGCCCTTGTCGGCGTACAGCTGGAGAACGCGCTTGAGCACGTTGCGCGGCGACAGCTCGATGGGGTTGCCCAGCTTGTCGTAGGTGTCGTGGATGACCATCGCAGTCGGCTCGATGGCCCAGGGGACGAGGAACACGGCATTCTCGTCCGGGCGGCAGACCATATCGATGTCGGCCGGGTCCAGCAGGTCGTAATAGATGTCGTCTTCGACGTAATCACCGGTCACGGTCTGCAGGAGAACGCTCTCCGGCAGGCGCATGCCCTTCTCGTTGAGGAATTTCGCGGTCGGCGCGATCTTGCCCCGGGCAATCCCGGTCAGGTCGGCGATCATGCATTCCACTTCGGTGATCTTGCGTTCTTTCAACCAGCCACTGAGCTGGTCTAACTTGCTAGTCATAAAGACCTCAGGGTTTGAGAGCCCGGCCCCAACGCCGGACTCAGCGGTTCCCCGCCCTCTTGCTGCAGGCTTTGCCGAATGCCTGGAAGATAGCGAGATAGTTGGGGTTCGTTTCGACCTGCCACTCCGGGTGCCACTGCACCCCGACGGCAAAGGCCGCACCTTCGACGGAGAAGGCTTCAACCAACCCGTCAGGCGCCAGAGCTTCTACACGAAGGCCGGGCGCCAGACGATCAACGCCCTGGCCGTGAATAGAGTTGACCTGGAACTGCGAGGGTAGCCCGATACCGGCGAAAACGCCGCCCGGCTGCACGTCGACGACGTGCCGCAGACCATATTGGATTTCGATCGGCTCACCCGCGGGTTCGCGGTGGTCCATCAAGCCTTCGACTTCGTGCACTTTCTGGTGCAGCGAACCGCCAAAGGCGACGTTCATTTCCTGGAAGCCGCGGCAGATGCCCAGCACCGGAATCCCGGCCGCGACGGCGCGGCGAATCAGCGGCAGCGTCGTACTGTCGCGCTCGGGATCATGAGGGGTGCCTGCAATGCTGGCGGAGCCACTATAATGATGGGGTTCGACGTTCGACGCCGAGCCTGTGAAGAGCAGGCCGTCGAACGCGGCCAACATGTCTTCCTGGTCGATGGCATCGCCCAGGGAGGGAATGATCAAAGGAATGCCCGAGGCCCCGGAGATCAGCGCTCTGAGGTATTTGTCGCCAGCAACATGGTAGGGTTTGGATGCGATCTGCTTGATGCAGGCGGACACGCCGATTAACGGCAGGCGAGACATGGGACACCCGTGTTTGTAAGTGTTATGGGCTTGAGGCCGAGCTTAGCCTTGTTCATTTTTTTACACAATAGCCATGTAAAAAATCAAACACGCCCCACTGAACAGCCCGCCACCAAAGGCTCTCCGCTCATCAAAAGCGGCTTGAAACGCCCCAAAAACGGCCCATCACGACAGGTGCGCCCCACTTTGGTGCAACATTGACAACCCTTGCCAATTCGGATTGACTCACACCTCAGCTTTCGAATGATTGAAATTTTTAACAATAAAGGTGTTACATCATGTCGGTACCCCAGAGTGCCGTGTCGCTCGAAGAAGCGAGTGAGTTCCTGAAGGAACACCCCGAGGTCCAATTCGTCGACCTCCTTATTGCAGACATGAATGGTGTGGTCCGCGGCAAGCGCATCGAACGCACCAACCTGCCCAAAGTCTATGAGAAGGGCATCAACCTCCCCGCCTCTCTCTTCGCTCTCGACATTACCGGCTCCACCGTAGAAAGCACCGGCCTCGGCCTGGACATTGGCGACGCGGATCGCGTCTGTTTCCCAATCCCCAACACCCTCTCCATGGAACCCTGGCAGAAGCGCCCGACCGCGCAGCTGCTGATGACCATGCACGAGATGGAAGAACGCACGCCGTTCTTCGCCGACCCGCGTGAAGTGCTGCGTCAGGTCGTACAGAAGTTCACCGACATCGGCCTGACCATCGTCGCGGCCTTCGAGCTCGAGTTCTACCTGATCGACCAGGAGAACGTGAACGGCCGTCCGCAGCCGCCGCGCTCGCCGATCTCCGGCAAGCGTCCGCAATCGGTCCAGGTCTACTCCATCGACGACCTCGACGAGTACGCCGACTGCCTGCAGGACATCATCGACGGCGCACGCGCCCAGGGCATTCCGGCCGACGCCATCGTCAAGGAAAGCGCCCCGGCCCAGTTCGAAGTCAACATGCACCACGTTGACGACGCCCTGAAGGCCTGCGACTACGCAGTCCTGCTCAAGCGCCTGATCAAGAACGTCGCCTACGACCACGAGATGGACTCGACCTTCATGGCCAAGCCCTACCCGGGTCAGGCAGGCAACGGTCTGCACGTCCACGTATCGCTGCTCGACAAGGACGGCAAGAACATCTTCACCAGCGAGGATCCCGAGCAGAACGCCGCGTTGCGCCACGCGATCGGCGGTGTGCTCGAGACCCTGCCGGCGTCGATGGCGTTCCTTTGCCCGAACGTCAACTCGTACCGCCGTTTCGGTTCGGCCTTCTTCGTGCCGAACGCACCGAGCTGGGGCCTGGACAACCGTACCGTCGCCCTGCGCGTGCCGACCGGAGCGCCGGAAGCGGTGCGCCTGGAGCACCGCGTCGCCGGTGCCGACGCCAACCCGTACCTGCTGCTCTCGGCGGTACTGGCCGGCGTCCACCACGGCCTGACCAACAAGGTCGAGCCGGGCGCGCCGATCGAAGGCAACGCCTACGAGCAGCTGGAACAGAGCCTGCCGAACAACCTGCGCGATGCCCTGCGCGAGCTGGACGACAGCGACGTGATGAACAAGTACATCAGCCCCGAGTACATCGACATCTTCGTCGCGTGCAAGGAGCATGAGATGCAGGAGTTCGAGTATTCGATCTCCGACCTCGAGTACAACTGGTACTTGCACACCGTATAAGTGGTAAACGAAACGCCGGCCCTCGTGCCGGCGTTTCCTTGTGCCTCTGGCACACCCGGGGAACTGCGACATCGCAACGGCGAGGAGGGGCGCCGCAGCGAGTCACATCCGTCGTTCCTTCCTGCCCGCGATGTCTCCATCCGCCTGTCCGGGCGTGCATCGCGTCTGTCGTGTCTTTGCTGTCGCGCTATCGAGCGGCGAATGAATGCCGCATCCGCTGATTACGTGGTTCATTCAGGGAGATCGCCAATGCCACGCCTGTACGCCTTGATTCTGATGCTGTTGTGCCCGCTGTCCGCCTGGGCCGACCAGGTCATCCGCGTCTACAACTGGAACGACTACATCGCCCCCGAAGTGCTCAAGGACTTCGAGAAGGACACCGGCATCCGGGTCGAGTACACGACCTACAGCACCGCCGAAGAGGTCAAGAAGGCCCTGGAGAGCGGCGAGAAATTCGACGTCGCGGTGCCCTCGCACAACGACCTGCCGGCGCTGATCCGCGACAAACGCATCCAGGCGCTGGACTTCAGCAAGCTGCCCAACCGCAGCCACCTCGACACCCAGCTACTGAGCAAGCTGGCCGCCGTCGACCCCAACAACCAGCACGCCGTGCCCTACCTGTGGGGCGCCGTGGGCCTGGCGATCAACGAACCCGAAGCGGAGAAGGCCTACGGCGGCAAGCTGCCCGACAGCTGGAGCATCCTGTTCGACCCGCAGCAGAGCCAGCGCCTGAAGGCCTGCGGCATGAGCCTGCTGGACGCGCCGGATGAAGCCTTCTCGGTGCTGATGAACTACCAGGGCCGCAACTTTGCCCGCAGTGCGCCGTCACAGATTCGCCGCGCCGGCGAGGTACTTGCGCAGCTGCGCCCGAACCTGCGCTACATCGACAGCGAGCGCTACATCCAGGACCTCAACGCCGGCAAGCTGTGCGTCGCCATGGCCTGGGTCGGCGACGCCCTGGGCGCGGCCAACGCCGGCCAGCCGGTGCGCTTCGTGGTGCCGCAGGAAGGCTCGGTGCTGTTCATCGACAACCTGGTGATCCCCAGCGCATCCGAGCACCCGGACCTGGCGCTCAAGTTCATCGACTACCTGATGCAGCCCAAGGTCGCCGCGCAGATCACTGCCGCCACCCTCTACCCCAACGGCAACAAGGACTCCGCGCAGTTCCTCGACGCCGCCCTGCGCGACCAGCCGGGCCTGTACCCGGACCAGGAGACCAAGCGTCGCCTGTTCGCCCTGGAAACCGCGCCGGAGAAGACTGCCCCGGTGATCACCGACGTCTGGGCCAAGCTGCGCGACGGCGGCAGCTGACTTGCCGAGCACCCCGGAGCTGGCGTCCAATAGCCGCCCAGCTCCGGAGGTCGTCATGCCCGCTCCCTCTCCCACTCGCAAGCCCCGCGCCAGCAGCCAGGCACGCATCGCCGTGATCCTCGAGGCTGCCCGCGCCCTGCTGGCCGAGAGTGGCGCGGCGGGGCTGTCGATCTACGCGGTAGCCGAGCGCGCGGACATCCCGCCCTCCTCCGTCTACCACTTCTTCCCCAGCGTGCCGGCCCTGCTGCAAGGGCTGACCAGCGACGTCCACGCCGCCTTCCGAGCCTGCCTGGAACAGCCCGTCGACCACGCCGCCCTGCGCGACTGGCGCGACCTCGCACGACTGGTCGAGCAGCGCACCCTGGCCGTTTACGCCGAAGACGCCGCTGCGCGCCAGCTGATCCTCGCCAGCCACGGCCTCGCCGAAGTCACCCAGGCCGACAGCCAGCACGACGTGCAACTCGGCCAGGCCATGCGCGAACTGTTCGAACGCCACTTCGAGCTGCCGCCGCTACCGCAGGACATCGAGGTCTTCAGCCTGGCCATCGAGCTGGGCGACCGCGTCTACGCCCTCTCCGTGCAGCGCCATGGGCAGATCACCGGGCGCCTGGCCGAAGAAGGCATGCGGGTGATCGATGCCTACCTGTCGCTGTACCTGCCACCCTGCCTGCCGAAGCGGCCCTCGCCGCTGAAATAATCGATTTTTATCCGATAAAAATCTGGATAAACGGCCGAATTATTCCTTAACAGCTCTTCATAAACCGATTTTTATCGGATATAAATTCTCCCACCCTGGGAGACGCCTGACGCGAGGCAGTGACTGGCGGCCTATACTGGACCGCTCTTGTGGCGCTACCGGCGACGATCTCCCGAATGACACAACCCCCTCCGCAGGATGGGCGGAGCGCAGCGATACCCCTCGATGGCTATCGGCTCGCCCCTTCCACGAAGCACTGACCAAGGACCGCCCCATGACCACGCTGACCAGCACTCCCCGCGCCGATGGCTTCCGCATGCCGGCGGAATGGGAACCCCAGACCCAGACCTGGATGGTCTGGCCCGAGCGTCCGGACAACTGGCGCCTGGGCGGCAAGCCCGCGCAGGCCGCCTTCAGCGCCGTAGCCCGCGCCATCGCCCGCTTCGAGCCGGTGACCATCGGCGTCTCCGCCGGCCAGTACGAGAACGCCCGCGCGCAGCTGGCGGACGCGGCCAACATCCGCGTGGTGGAAATCAGCAACGACGACGCCTGGGTACGCGACACCGGCCCGACCTTCGTCACCAACGACCAGGGCGACGTGCGCGGCGTGGACTGGACCTTCAACGCCTGGGGCGGCCTGGAAGGCGGCCTGTACTTCCCGTGGCACCGCGACGACCAGGTGGCGAGCAAGATCCTCGGCATCGAGCGCTGCGACGGCTACCGCACCGAAGGCTTCGTGCTGGAAGGCGGCTCCATCCACGTCGACGGCGAAGGCACCCTGATCACCACCGAGGAGTGCCTGCTCAACCACAACCGCAACCCGCACATGAGCCGCGAAGAGATCGAGGCCGTGCTGCGCGAGCACCTGGCCATCGATACCGTGATCTGGCTGCCGGACGGCCTGTTCAACGACGAGACCGACGGCCACGTCGACAACTTCTGCTGCTACGTGCGCCCCGGCGAAGTGCTGCTGGCCTGGACCGAAGACCAGAACGACCCGAACTACGAGCGCTGCCAGGCCGCCATGCGCGTGCTGGAATCTGCCCGTGACGCCAAGGGCCGCCAACTGACCGTGCACAAGATCATCATCCCCGGCCCGATCCACGCGACCGAAGCCGAGTGCGAAGGCATCGACCTGGTAATCGGCACCCAGCCGCGCGATCCGTCGATCCGCCTGGCCGGCTCCTACGTCAACTTCCTGATCGTCAACGGCGGCATCATCGCCCCGCGCTTCGACGACCCGGCGGACGCCGAGGCCGAAGCCACCCTGAAGCGCATCTTCCCCGAGCACGAGATCGTCATGGTGCCGGGCCGCGAGATCCTGCTGGGCGGCGGCAATATCCACTGCATCACCCAGCAGCAACCGGCGCCGCAGAAGCGCTGATCCGCTGCAGACAAAAAGGCCGTCGCTCCCACCGGAACGACGGCCTTTTTCATTGCCCGAAACCTGCAGGAGCGGGCCACGCCCGTGACCGCGGACAAAGTCCGCGCCCCTCTGATACCAGCGATCCGTGAGCCCTGCTCACGGATCGCGGGCGCGGCTCGCTCCTACAGAAGTCGCAGCGTTACAGCAGCGGAATGCTGTAGCTGACGATCAGGCGGTTCTCATCCTGGTCACGTTGGCTGGCGGAGCCCGGCGTGCTGGCCGCCGGCAAGCCGCTGCGCAGCGAAGCGTTCTTCCAGGCCACGCCCAGGTTCTTCAGCGGGCCGTCCTGGATGGTGTAGCCCAGGCTGATATCGCGCTCCCACTCCGTCTGCTTGCCGTAGGCGGTGTCGATACTGTCGCCACGCAGGTAGACGGTCTGGAAGTTCAGGCCGGGCACACCCAGGGCGGCGAAATCATAGCCGTAGCGCGCCAGCCAGGTCCGCTCGCCGGCATGCTGGAACTTGCCGATCTGCGAATCGGTGATCAGGTAGGACGAAGCACCATCGCCGTCGTTGATGAACGGGAAGTCGCTGTCGCCGGAGAGGCTCTGGTGCCCGATACCGAAACTGTGGCCCTGCAGGTTGTAGGTGAACAGGCCGCTGAAGGCCTGGTTGTCCACCTCGCCACGGGTCACACCGCTACCGTAGTAGCCGGTGGTGGAATAAAACGGATCATGGCTGCCGTTCTTGCCATCGCTGCTGCTGTGGAAGTAGCGCAGGTCGCTCTTCAGTGTGCCGACACCGACATCCCAGTTGTGCTGCAGGCCGAGGAAGTGCTGCTTGTAGAAATCCTTCAGGTTGCCGTAGTAGTACTGGACGGTGGTGTCTTCGTTGATCCGGTAGTCCGCGCCGCCGTAGTAGAACTTGTTGCTGTACTGGGCGAATTGCGACTTGCCACCGGCGTTCGCCCCGGCAATCGACAGCCCCTGGTCGGAGTTGCTCGAGTTACGACCTTTCATGTGCTCCAGCTGGCCGGCAACGAAGGTCAGGTCCTTGAACTCGCTGGATGTAACCTGCCCACCGCTGAAGGTCTGCGGCAACAGGCGACCGTCGTTGTAGGTCACCACCGGCAGCTTGGGCTGCAGGGTGCCATAGCGCAGTTCGGTCTGCGAAACCTTGGCCTTGGCGGTCAGCCCCAGGCTGGCGAAGTCATCCACCGCACGACCATCGCTGTCGGTGGGGAAGACGATGCCGCCCAGGTTGCTGCTGTCCGGGTTGTACTGCTTGCCCTTGCCGCTATCGAGTTTCACGCCCAGCAGACCGAGCGCATCGACACCGAAACCCACCGTGCCCTGGGTGAAACCTGAGGCGTAGTTGAGCAGGAAGCCCTGCCCCCACTCCTCCTGCTTGCTCGGCGCGGCGGAGCCGTTGCGGTTGTCCTGATTGATGTAGAAGTTGCGCAGGCCGAGGCTGGCCTTGCTGTCTTCGATGAAGCCATCGGCCAAAGCGGCCTGGGCGATACCCGTGGCGGCAATCGCCGCGGCCAGAGTCGAAAGCTTGAGTGTGCGGTAATGCATTACGGTTCCCCATCACATCTTCGTGAGCGCGCCATCGGCAACGGGCGCAGTGCTCGGTGCGATGACGGCAGTCCTGATCACGACGGAGGGGAGAGGACGGAAAACGACGCCAGCCCGGGAGTCCGGATAGGCGGTCTGCGCCGCCTTGCCGCTCCGCTGATGGCCCACCGCACTGCATCATCGAGGCACGCGCCGGGCAGCATCCGCTGCGTCGCCCCATCACCGGAGGGCGTGCTCAACGCCTTTCCCCGGGTCCGCGCGACCGTCGCCACGATAAGAGAAGGTCCGTCGGCACGAAGGAAATAGCCGCCAGGGGCGGCACCTGTTGCGCGATCCTTGACCAGGCTCACGTCGGAAAAATCAGCGGCTCACACGTCGCGATTGAAATGAAGGAGAAACATCCGAAGCCGGGTAGCCGAACACCGATTGGGGCAAGGTTTTTTCACCGACCGCAGGCCGCGCCGGCCACTTACGAAAAAGCCGCCGCCTCTGACGAGGACGGCGGCTCTTGTTCAGCCCGCGGAAGGTTACAGCAGCGGGATGGTGTAGCTGACGATCAGGCGGTTCTCGTCCTGGTCACGCTGGGTCGCGGTGCCCGAGCCGGTGGTCGGCAGGCCGCTGCGCAGCGCAGCGTTCTTCCAGGTGAAGCCCAGGCCCTTGAAGGTGCCATCCGGGATCACGTAGGCCAGGGAGATATCACGCTCCCACTCGCTCTTGTCGCCATACTTGGTGTCGATGTTGTCGCCGTGCAGGTACAGGGTCTGGAAGGTCAGGCCCGGCAGGCCGGCCTGGGCGAAGTCGTAGCCGTAACGGACCTGCCAGGTGCGCTCGCCGGCGCGCAGGAACTTGCCGATCTGCACGTCGGTGATCAGGTAGGCAGTGGCGCCGTCGCCGTTGTTGATGAACGGGAAGTCGCTGTCGCCGCTGAGCTGCTGGTAGCCGGCGCCGAAGCTGTGGCCGCTGACGGTGTAGGTGAACAGGCCGCTCCAGGCGCGGTTGTCGACTTCACCCTTGGTCACGCCGTTGCCGTAGTAACCGCTGGTGTAGAAGTTCTTGTCGTGGCCGTTCTTGCCGTCATCGCTGCTGTGGAAGTAGCGCAGGTCGCTCTTGAGCACGCCCGGGCCGATTGCCCAGTTGTGCTGCAGGCCGAGGAAGTGCTGTTTGTAGAAGTCCTGCAGGTTGCCGTAGTAGTACTGCAGCGTCAGGTCCTTGGTCAGCTTGTAGTCGGCGCCGCCGTAGTAGAACTTGTTGACGAACTCGCCGGTGCGCGCGTTGTTGGCGCCGGCGATGGACAGCCCCTCGTTGTTGCTGGAGCTGCGGCCCTTCATGTGTTCCAGCTGACCGCCGAGCAGGGTCAGGTCCTTGAACTCGTTCGAGGTGACCTGGCCACCCTCGAAGGTCTGCGGCAGCAGGCGACCGTCGTTGTAGGTCACGACCGGCAGCTTGGGCAGCAGGGTGCCGTACTGCAGCACGGTGCTGGAAACCTTCACCTTGCCGGTGGCGCCCAGGTGGGAGAAATCGTCGACCGCGCGACCGTCACCATCGGTGGGGAAGACAGTACCGGAAAAACTCGAGCTGGTCGGGTTGTAATGTGTGCCCTTGCCGCTGTCCAGGCGCACGCCCAGCAGGCCCAGGGCGTCGACGCCGAAGCCCACGGTGCCTTCGGTGAAGCCGGAGGTGTAGTTGAGCAGGAAGCCCTGGCCCCACTCTTCCTGCTTGCTCGGCTCGGCGGTGCCGTTGCGGTTGTCGGTGTTGATGTAGAAGTTGCGCAGGGTCAGGTTGGCCTTGCTGTCTTCGATGAACCCACCGGCGACGGCGGATTGGGCGAGGCCTGCGGCAGCGATGGCGAGCGCGAGGCTCGATTGCGTGAGAGTGCGGCGTTTCATTGGAATTTCCCCATTTTATTGATCTTGGAAAGCAGGCCATTCAAGGCGACCACTGGCTCCAGCGGAGCCCGACCGAACGGCAAGCAGCGGCCATGGCGTGTCAGGCACGCTCGGCATGCGGTAATTCGGCGGTGTTCGGCGCTCCCCTATGCGGGGATCGAGCGCAGGCAAGCAGGCGGGAGGGCAGCAGAAGAATGGAATGGCATGGATCGGATCTCGTGTCTTGTTGTTGTGGCAATGCGCGGGGCATGCGTCAGTGGCTAGGCAATCCCCAGGCCAACCGGCCTTACCTGCCTGACACGCCCGCCATTTCCGACACTCGGAACGATCTGCAAGCAAATTCCTTCAGAAAAATCAGCGGAAAACCGCCACGAGCCCCCTTCATCCTGGCGGATAACCGCCATTCCCCTTTCGCTGTCACGGCAACGCTGGGGGCCACGATAAAAGAAGCTCTATAAATCAAAAAAGAATTAATTATTACTATGTAATTTCTTTTGGGAATATATGGTAGCACGCCGACTGCCCGGCGCCGCCTCCCTGAGGAGGTACCTAGTTCGTGTGAAATGGCTGATCAATAGGAAGCGGCGTAAGGACCAGGCCCGAGCTGCCGAACGCCAGGCAAAAAAAAACCCGCCAGCGCTGCAACGCGGGCGGGTTCGGGACCCTGTGCTAGGGGAAGGTCCCAAAGGAGAGCGGCGGAGTGGAGCCCGCCTAGGAGTGGTGCGTCCCTGCACACGATGGCGGCGATGATGGCCACCACACGGTGCGGAGTCGATTCCAGCGATCCGCCCGCAGCGGTAGGAAATTTCCCAACGCCGCGGGCATTGCCGGAGAGTGCGGTCGCGATCAGTTGCCGCCGACGGCGGCGCTGGTGCCGATGAAGTTGGCCGATGGCAGCAGCTGGCTGATGAAGCGGTTCCAGCGGGTGATGTTGGCCGGGCCGATGAACACCACGTCCTGCGGCTGCATGGCGAACTCCTTGGCCAGGGCGTAGGCGGTCGGGCGCTTGGCTTCCAGGTGGAAGACCTGCGCCTGGAAGGTCCCCGGCGCGGTGCCGGCGACCGGTTCCGGGTTGCCACGGATCACGTAGACCGAGTCGCCGTCGGAGGTTTCCGGGGCCAGGCCGCCGGCGTTGCCGAGCACTTCCAGCAGGGACAGACCGGTGGTGCGATAGGTGACCACCTGCGGACGTTCCACTTCACCGACCACGTAGACTTTCTTGCGGTCGTTGTAGGGCAGGTGGATCTGGTCGCCGTTCTTCAGGTAGATGCCGGTCAGGGTCGAACCGGAACGGTTCAAGGCGTCGACGTCGAGCACGTACTCGCGGCCATCACGCTTGAGGACCAGGCCGGACAAGTCCGCTTCCCCGGTGACCACCCCCGCCTTGCTGACTGCCTGCACCAGGGTGGTCGGCGTGTTGTTCAACTCGACCTGCCCGCCGTTCTGGAAGGCCCCGGAAAGCACCACGTGCTGGCTGGCATAGCGCAACACGGTGACGTCCACCTGCGGGTCGACGATACCCTTGTTCGCCAGTCGCCGGGCCAGGCTCGCACGCAACTGCGCCGGGGTCTGCCCTTGCGCGCGCACCACGCCGGCATAGGGGAAGAAGATGTTGCCGTCGGCGCCGACCACGCGACCGTTGGCTTCCATCTGCTGGGTGGAGCCGGGGCTGGTCAGCTCCGGGTGGTCCCAGACGGTGACCAGCAGCACATCGCCACCGCCGATCACGTAGTCCTCCTGCGGCGGGCGGTAGTTCAGCAATTCTGCGGGCACACCGGGTTTTGCGGCGAACGCGGCCTCCTGGCGTTGCAGCACCTGGGGCGTGATGGGCACGAGGGTGATGTTCATCCCCTCTTTCTGTGCCTCGCGTTGGATATCGGAATCCGTCATGTGCTGACCGGGGGAGAACACGCAGCCTTGTAGCGCCAGACTGCCGACTACAAAGCTGAAAGCGAGCAGGTTTTTCATGGCAATCCTTCCTTGAAGCTTGTGTGGAAACTCAATAGGCATTGCGGTGTACGAAACCCTTGAACAGGGTCAGCAAGACGATCTTCAGGTCCCACCAGACGGACCAGTTCTCGATGTAGTCCAGATCGAACTCGATGCGCTTCTGCATCTTCTCCAGGGTGTCTGTTTCGCCACGCCAGCCGTTCACCTGGGCCCAGCCGGTAATGCCTGGCTTGACCTTGTGACGCAGCATGTAACGGCTGACCTGACGCCGGTATTGCTCGTTGTGCGCCACGGCGTGGGGGCGTGGGCCGACCACGGACATGTCGCCGAGCAAGACGTTGAAGAACTGTGGCAATTCATCCAGCGAAGTGCGCCGCAGGAAGGCGCCCAGCGGGGTGATGCGGCAATCGTTGCGCGAGGCCTGGGTGACGGCGGCGCCGTCCTCCATGACCGTCATGCTGCGGAACTTCCAGACGCGGATGGGCCGACCGTCCATGCCGTAGCGGGTCTGGCGGAACAGCACCGGGCCGCGCGAAGTGAGCTTCACGGCCACCGCGATGAACAGCATGGGCACGGCGATCAGCAGCAGGATCAGCGAGGCCAGCACCACGTCCTCGATGCGCTTGAGCACGGCGTTGGGGCCGTCCATGGGCGTGTCGAAGATGCTGATGGTGGCCAGCCCGTTGATGCTCTCGCTGCGCGCGTGCAGCAGGTCGAACATGAACAGGTCGGGGATCAGGTAGACCGACACCGTGGTGTCGGAGAGCTCGCGGATCAGCTCGTTGAGCAGCGGCTCGCGCGACAGCGGCAGGGTCAGGTAGACCTTGTCGATCTGCCCCGAGCGGGCGGCCTCGATCAGCGCCAGGCGATCGCCTTTTACCGGTACCCGTTCGCCCAGCTCCATCTGCTGTGGGCGGTCGTCGTAGAAGCCGACCAGGCGCAGGCCCATCCAGGGCGCGGCGAGGATGGTCTCGGCCAGTCGCGCGCCGACTTCGCCAGTGCCGTAGATGGCCACGTTGCGGCTGTTGAAGCCGTGGCGGCGGGCGACGCGCAGCAGCATGCGGATCGCCAGCCGGTAGCCGCCCATGATCAGCAGCGCCGCGGCGAACCAGCCCAGGCGCCGGGGTTCTTCCAGCTCCACGTGGCGCAGCGAGATGTCCAGCAGCAGCACGGCGAAGAACGCCAGCGACCAGTACAGGGTGACGCTCAGCGACTCCCGCAGCAGCGACTCGCCACGCCAGGAGCCGTAGAGCTGGTTCAGCTCGCCGAGCCAATGGAACAGCATCACGCAGAGCAGCACCGAGACCCAGATCTGTGCATCCAGCACGCCATTGCCAGCGCCGAGCAGCACGACCCCGGTGAGCACGATCACCAGGATGTCGCTCAGGCGGTGCGCCAGCGAGATGAGTGACTGGTGAGCACGCAGAATTCCTTTCGTCTTGTTGGGCATGATGACCTCACGACTGCCGGCGTCGCTCCTGGCGCCGCTGCATCGCAGTCCGTTATCGGGCGCAGTGCCGGCCAGCCCTCCACGGGCTCGCCGGGTGCGGGTTCACTGTCGCTTGTCCAGCAGCAGTTGCTGCAGGTAGCGGCCATAGCCGGTCTTGCTCAGGCGCTCGGCCTGCAGGGCCAGCCGGCTCTCGCTGAGCCAGCCCTGCTGGAAGGCGATTTCCTCCAGGCAGGCGACCTTCAATCCCTGGCGTTCCTCGATGGTCTGCACGAAATGACCTGCCTCCATCAGCGATTCGTGGGTGCCGGTGTCCAGCCAGGCGAACCCGCGACCCAGCAGGCTGACGTGCAGTTCACCCAGCTCCAGGTAGAGGTTGTTGATGTCGGTGATTTCCAGCTCGCCACGGGCCGAAGGGCGTATCTGGCGAGCCATCTCCACCACCCGGTTGTCGTAGAAATACAGGCCGGTGACGGCGTAGTTCGAGCGCGGCATGCGGGGCTTTTCCTCGATGGAAAGCACGCGGCCCGCGGCGTCGAACTCGACCACGCCGAAGCGTGCCGGGTCCGCCACCTGGTAGCCGAACACGGTGGCGCCCCGAGTACGCGCGGCTGCCTCGCGCAGGGTTTCGGTGAAGCCCTGGCCGTAGAAGATGTTGTCGCCCAGCACCAGGCACACCGAGTCATCGCCGATGAATGACGCACCGATCAGGAAGGCCTGCGCCAGCCCGTCCGGCGAGGGCTGCACGGCGTACTGCAGGCGCACGCCGAATTGCTCGCCGTCACCCAGCAGGGCGCGGAAGTTCGGCAGGTCGGTGGGCGTGCAGATCAACAGGATGTCGTCGATGCCGGCGAGCATCAGCACCGATAGCGGGTAGTACACCATCGGCTTGTCGTAGATCGGCAGCAATTGCTTGGACACACCCAGGGTAATGGGGTGCAGGCGGGTGCCGGAGCCACCGGCGAGGATGATGCCCTTCATGATCTGCCTCCTTGCTTGGCGATCTGTTTGGCGTCGAAGCGCGCCGGGTAGTCCGAGCGCTCGGTCAGAAAGGAGTCGATCAGGCTGGAAAGCCGCAGCGCGGAAATGTCCCAGGAGTAGCGCAGGACGTTCTCCTGCCCCAGGCGGCGCAGGTCGGCACGCAGCTTGTGGTCGAGCAGCACGCGGCGCAGGGCGGCGGCAATGCCAGGCGGATCGAGGGGGTCGAAGTACAGCACCGAGTTGCCCAGCACTTCCGGGATCGAGGCACTGCTGGCCGCCACCACCGGGCAGCCGCAGGCCTGCGCCTCCAGCGGCGGAATGCCGAAACCTTCGTACAGCGACGGGAAGGCAAAGACGGCGGCGTTGCGGTATTGCTCGATCAGTTGATCGTCATCCAGCCGGCCCAGCCAGCGCACCCGGTCGCCCTGCCCGCTCTGCTGCAGTTGCGCATCGACGAAGCTGCGGTTGGCGGCGCCGACGATGCGCAGTTCCACGTCCAGCTCGCCGAGCAGGCGGAATGCTTCGATCAGCCGGGAGAAGTTCTTGTGCGACGCCGGCGAGGACACCGCCAGGACATAGGGGCGTTCGAGCAGGGTCGGTTCGAGGCCGGTGCAGAACTCGGCGGACACCGCATTTGCGATCACATGGATGCCCTTGGGATCGAGGCCATAGTGCGAGGCGATCTCCTGGCGGGAGAACTCGCTGACCGTGACCTGCGCCAGCGAGCGACGCAGCATCAGCGGGATCATCAGGCGGTACAGCGCGCGGAACTTCCAGGAGAAGCTTTCCGGGTGGCGCACGTAGGTGATGTCGTGGTGCGTGACGACCTGCTTCGAATAGGCCAGCGGCGCCGTGCTGCACAGCGAGACCAGCAGCGGCCGGCCGTGACGGGACAGCCACAGCGGCAGGTCGATCTGCTCCCAGAGGTGCCCGTCGCGACGGCCGATCTGCTCGACATTCAGCTGGCTGGCGATGTCCGGGCGGAAGATTTCACCGGGCGGCGCGACGAAATGGAGGTCGCTGCGCAGCCGCGCCAGCGACAGCGAAATCTGTTCGGCGAAGCGCTGCACACCACTGACCTGCTGGGTGAGGAAGCGCGCGTTGATCACGATCATGAAGGTTCTCCGCGATGGGGTCAGCGCAACGACAGTTGCGGGGCCGACGCGCTGCGCACCAGGGTGGGCGAGGCGTCGATGCGGATGCTGGCCTGGCAGTCGCCGCCCCCAGCGGGGCACTGCCAGGGCACCGGCCGGCCCTCGCGGCGGGCGATCCCTTCGACAGCGTCCAGGCGCCAGAGGGTGTCGCTGCTGCCGGGCTTGCTGGTGATGTTCAGGGTCTGCTCATGGCCCAGGGTCCAGGCCACCAGGATTTCCTCGCTGGCCTTGGCGAAGCGCAGCAGGTAGACGTTCGGGTCCTCGTTCGGCACGCGGCCGACGAAGCGGTAGCGACCGATGATGTCGGCAATGCTGGCCATCGCGTGGTACGCCGGCTTGGGCTGCCCGCCGGCGGTGAGCAGGCCGAAGTTGTGCTCCATGTCCGTGCGGTCGATGCCGTCGTCCACCAGGTCGTACCACCAGGCGCCTTTCACGTTCGGCAGGCTGCGCACCAGCACGTAGGCGCGGGCCAGGTAGGCGGCCTGGCGCTCGCGGCTGATGCCGCAATCGCCTTCGTGGGCCGGCCAGCTGAACTCGGTGAAGTACAGTGGGACTGGTTTGCCGGCGGCGTTTTCCAGCTTCTGGTTGACGCCCTGGAACCAGTTCAGCCAGGCCTCGGGAGTGGACATCTCGCGCTCGCAGTACACCGAGGGATGCAGCGAGATACCGTCGACGACATCCAGTACGCCGCCACCGGCGATGCGCTCGGCGAAGCCCTGGCGGATGCCCTTGAGGGTGACGGCTCCGGCGAGCACCTTGGCTTGCGGGTCTTCCTCGCGGATCACCTTGGCGGCCGCGCGCACCAGGGTCAGGTAGTCGTCGCTGAAGTCCTTGTCGGTGGCGTTTTCCGAGTCCCACTCGTTCCACACTTCGTAGAAGGCGACCTGCCCCTTGAACGCGCGCACCACGTAGCGCACGTAACGCAGGTAGCCCTCGCGGGAGGCGTCGTCGCGCGGCTTGGCGTTGCCGTAGAACTGGTTCTCGTTGCCCAGGATCAGCAGCGTGTCTATCCCTAGGCTACGGGTGCTGCGCAGCTGTGCGCGCCAGGCGGCGTCGATGGACAGCACGCCGCGCTCGCGCTCGACACTGGACCAGTAGGCATCGTCGCGGAACGACAGGATGCCGGCCTCGCGGGCCAGGCGATTGATGCCGTCGCGATTGCCCGCGCGGATGTTCTGGTGGGTGCTGGCGCCGACGATGAATTCCGCCGCGCCGAGGTTTTCCACGGGCGCTTCCTTGGCCAGGCTGCTGGGCGATTGCAGCAGGCCGCCGATCAGCAGCGCGCAGGCCAGCAGGCTGAGCATGCCGCCCTGCAGGCGCAGGGTGCGCGGCGTCGGTTGTGGTGCGGTCTCGCCCGGCAGGCGCAGGGCGCGGCCGATGGCCAGGCCGAGGAACAGGCTGGGGATCGGCGACTCGAGCACGTCGCTGGTCCAGGCGATGAGCAGGATGCAGTAGGCGATGCCAAGCAGCGCGCGGGCTTCGCGGCCGGGCTGGCGTTGCAGGCGCATCAGCATCGGCACCGCCAGCAGGTACAGGGCGACGCCGGCCACGCCGAACAGGCACCAGAGGTAGAGCAGCGAATTGTCCGCCACCGCCAGCTGCTCGACGCCGAAAATCGGGAAGGCCGCATAGGCGCTACCGGTCATGCCCAGCCCGGCGCCGGTATAGATCCAGCCGTTGTAGTCCATCACCTTGATCAGGTTCGGCCAGGTGTTGACCAGACGATCGACCATCGAGCCCATCAGGTTGTCGCCGGTGGCGGTGGCCAGGTAGGGGTCGACATGGCCGTACAGACCGTACAGCGGCAGCGCCAGCGCGCCGAGCACCACCAGCAGCGTGGCCAGCAGGAACAGCAGGCGCTGGCGGCTGATGCTCATCACCAGCAGGGCGAAGAAGAAGGCACCGGCGGAGGACTTGTTGGTGGTCAGCACGATACCGACCAGCGCTATCAGGTAGATCAGTCCACGCACCGGCAGCGTCAGGCGGAAAGAGCCCAGGTACAGGCTGAACACCGCCAGCATCATCGCCAGGCTCGAGGACATCCGCGAGAAGCCGGCGATGCGATCCAGGCCATAGGCGCTCCAGGATCGGTTGCCGCTGATCTCGACGCCGCCCATGGAGTAGGTGTAACCCTTCCACGGCACGTTGATGGCGAGGTCCAGGGCGATGCCCAGCAGAGAAGCGATCAGGCAGAAGAAGATGATCCAGCCAACGGCCTTGCGGTGCATCTCCAGGTACTGGCCACAGAGCAGGCCGAACAGCAGCGGCGCGTAGATGAAGACGGAGAAGAAGCCGCTCTGGAACTCGGCGCCGTGCAGCCGGCCGAGCAGCAGCGAAGCCGCCGCGAGGATCAGCAGCAGCCACAGCCCGCGCTGTTGCGGACGGGTGAACAGTTCCCAGCCCACCGCGACGATGCAGGCCACCTTGGGCAGGTAGACGATGGCCGACAGGCCGGCCTGGTCGGTGTAGAAGCGCAGTGCGCCGTTGAAGGTCTCCACCAGCAGCAAGGCCACCAGTACCCCGAGCGCCAGCAAGGAGCGGTCGAAGGTCACGCGGCGGTCGACCTCAAAGCGTGGATACGGGGATTGCAGTTCCATGCTGGACTCCGCGGGTAAGCAGGGTGTGGCGCAGGATGGCTTCGTATTCGTCGAGCATCCGTTCCACGCTGAGCATCGGTGCCACGACTTCACGGGCGCGCGAGGCCAGGCGCTGGCGCAGCGCCGGGTCACGCACCAGGCGCTCGATGGCGTCGCCCAGCGAATCGCTGTGGTCGGGCGAGCAAAGCAGGCCGTTGATTTCGTCCAGGACGATTTCCGTCAGGCCGCCCATCCGCGAGGCGATCACCGGCAGGTGATGGGCGCAGGCTTCCAGCGCCACCAGGCCGAAGGATTCCGGGGACAGGCTGGGCACCACGGCGACATCGATCTCGCTGAAGAACTCGGCCGCCTTGCGGTAGCCGACGAAGTGCACGCGCTGGGGATCGGCGAGGGACTTCAGTTGGTTCACGTAGGCGCCGTCGCCCCGTCCTGCGATCAGCAGCGAGGCATCGTCACCGCGTGCCTGGAACTGCTCGATCAGCCACTCCACGCCCTTGTTCGGGGTCAGCGCGCCGATGAAACCGAAGCGCAGCGGGCGACGCCCGCTTGCCGGCGGTGCGACGGGCACCTCCGCCATCGGCGAGCCGTTGTAGACCACATGGCTCTGGCTGCCGGCGAAATACCCGGCATCGAGCAGCGCATTGAGCTGGTAGCGACTGACGCCGACCACCGCATCGACGTCGCTGGAAGTCGATGCGTGGGAGCGCCGCAGCAGCGCACAGGATGCGCACTGCCGCTCGCAGTGGCGGCCCTTGTGGAAGCGCACGCCGCGCGGGCAGGTCAGGTACTGGTCGTGAAGGACCTGTACGAGCGGCAGGCCGGCGGCGCGGATCGCATCCCAGGCGGAGATCGACCAGCCCGACAGGTTGTGGCAGACCACCACGTCCGGCTCGATCTCTTCCAGCACCTTCGCCAGCACACCGCGCATGCCGCGGTTGTAGCGGTCCAGCCCGTGCCAGGCGAGGCGCTTCAACGGGCCGTAGCTGTTCCCGTCGAACGGCCAGTAGAGATTGCGCAGGCCGGCGCGCAGCACCGTTACACCGTTCAGCGTCTCGCGCTGCAGGCCCGCGTCCGGCCCGGTGCAAAGCACCTGCACGTCGTGGCCACGGCCGCGCAGGCCCTCGGCCATGTGCTGCAGCATGACTTCCGCCCCGCCACCGATGTGCGGGGCGTAGAGGGTGTTGAGCAGCAGCACTCTCATAGCGGGTAGGCCCGGTTCATGCCGAGTGCGCCGGCCTCGCCATCGCGGATCGCTTGCAGCAGCAGGGCCAGGCGGCTCTCGCGCTGGTGACGGCGGGCGAAGAAGTGCAGCAGGCGGATGAACAGCCAGCGGTTGAAGCGGTACATCAGCGGCGAGGTGACCCACAGGTTCTTGTCGAACCAGGCCTGGTTGCGCGCGGCGTAGTAGGCGCGCAGGTCGGAGCTGCCGAGCAGGTAGGTCTCGTAGATATTGGCGGTGCGCTGCTTGATGTTCCAGGAATGCTCCAGGTCATCCAGGCCGGCCTCGGGCACCAGGTAGAGGTGGCCGCCCAGTGCGCCGATGCGGAAGGTGTACTCGGTGTCGTCGGCGTAGAGCACCAGGTCGCGGCGCGGCAGGCCGATGCGGCGGAACAGGTCGGCATGTCCGAGCAGGCCGCCGTAGTAGGCGAACGGCAGCTCCAGCAGCGGCTGCGCCGGGCGCGGTTTCGGCTTGCCCCAGGGCGTGCGTCGCCACAGCTTGTAGGGCAGCTGGCGGACGTGGAAGCCGAAGTAGCTGGAGCGCGGCGGCGCGATGAAACGGGTCGGCACGCCGGAGGCGACGTCAGCCTGGTGGGTCGGACGGAAGCCCAGCACGGCGGTGTTGTCGGTGCCATGGCGCAGCGCGCAGTCGATCAGGCGCTGCTTGAGCAAGGGGAAAGAGCCCGGCGTCGGGGCGTTGTCGTCATCCATCAGCCAGATGAAATCGCAGCCGGTCTTCAGCGCGGCTTCGATGCCCACGGCATAGCCGTTGGCCGAGCCGGTGTTGCTGTCCAGTTCGATCACCTGCACGCGGTTGGGCCAGAGCATGAACAGCTGGTCCAGCTCCGCCACCGAGGCATTGCTCACGACGATGGCGCGGGTGATGTCCTTTTCGCGGAAGGCGCGCGCCAGCAGTTCCTGCAGGTAGTCCAGGCGATCGCCATAGGTCAGCGTCACCAGCACGGTCGATCCATTCATCTCGCCACTCCTCCTTGTACCTGGGCTTGTCTGGGGTGTGCGCCTCAGGCGCGCCAGCCGTCGTTGCCGCTCAGCGCCGAGAGCTGGCTGAGCGGGACCCGGATGCGTTGTTCGCGTTGCAGCAGGTTGAGCAGGATCAGCGCGCGTTCGGTGCCGTCGTCACAGAGGAAGATGGCCTCCACTTCGCAGTCGCCGGAGCACTTCAGGCGCACTACCTGGCCTTCGTGGAAGCCACTGGAGGGCCGCTCGGGCATCGCCGCCAGACGCTCGCGGATGCCTTCCACCAGATCGTCTGCCACCGCCAGCGGCTGTGCGCCGAAGCTGACGATGCGCGCCACGCCACGGGTGGAGCGGATCGGGAACCAGTTGTCGTGCTGCTGATCGAGGCGGATGAACAGGTAGCCGGGGAACAGCGGCTGCGGCCGGCTGCCCTGCTTCACCAGCGGGCGATAGCAGGAGAAGCCCTGGCGGCCGAGGTTCTCTTCGGCGCGCAATTCCTGGTGCGGTTTGGTCTGGATCAGGTACCAGCGATACTGCGCGGCTTGCAGGCCAAGGCTGACTGCGGAATTCATGACTCGTACTCCCCAAGAAGGTCCGACGAGGGAGCGGGTCGCTCCAGGGTGTAGCGGCCTAGCAACCGCTGCATCTCGTCCGGCGGGTTGAACATCAGCACGTCGATGATCGACAGGCTGGGGACGAAATCCGGGCTGAACTGGGGGTAGCTCAGCTCGTCCATGCGCAGGAACTGCAGCTCCAGGCCATGGGCCTGGAACACGTCGGGCGAGTACAGGTGGCGGCCGCCCTCCGGGTTGAGATAGATGTCGCCGCCGCTCTGCTTCACCGCCTCGATCAGGCGCTGGTCACGGCCGATGTCCTCGGCCAGCTCCAGCTCCGAGGCCCGCACCATCGGCGTGTCGATGCCGATGTAGTGGCAGATGCGGCGGATCGAGTGCTCGGCGAAGTGCGACAGGTTGCGTTCGGGGTGCTCGAGGATTTCCTCCAGCAGCGGCATCACCTGCTCGTAGCACGGCGCGCGGTGATAGGCATGGCGAATGGTGTGCAGCAGCCGCCGGTTGCTCAGCTGCATCTGCTCGCTCAGCCTGCGCTCGTTGATCGCCTGGGTCTGCGAGCCCTGCTCCAGGGGAAAGCTGAACTGCCAGATCTTCCCGCCGACCAGCAGGCGATTGCGGTTGATCCACCCACGCCGGGTGTACTGCAGGCTGTCGCCGAGAATGAACAGGCCGCTCGCGGCGATCAGCTGGAAGTACCCCAGGTAGGGGAACAAGTACGGCTGCATGAGGCTGACGATATGGACCATGGCTGCATCCTTTCCCTAGTTTCCCTTTTCAGTCCTTGGCGTCGTAGCGGTAGGCGTAGGCGCCGTAGTCGTATGCCGCCGTCGAGGCCTTGCGTTTCACACCGTTGAGGATGGCGCCCTGCAGGTGGATGCCGCTCTGCCCCAGACGCCGCCGCGCCGTGTCGATCTCGCTCGCCGGGCTCTGGCCGAAACGCGTCACCAGCAGGCAGATGCCGCACAGCCGGCCGACCAGGGCGGCGTCGGTCACCGCCAGCACCGGCGGGGTGTCGACTATCACCAGGTCGTACATCGACGAGGCATCGCGCAGCAGCTGGGCGAAGTTGTCGTGCATCAGCAGTTCGGACGGGTTGGGTGCGGCAAATCCACAGGAGATGAAGTCCAGCTCCGGCACCTCGGTGGGGAGGATCACTTCGCTCAGCGGACGGTGCGAACTCAGCGCGTCGGACAGGCCGTGGCGCGGGGTCAGGCCGAACACCCGGTGCAGGTAGCCCTTGCGCATGTCGGCATCGATCAGCAGGGTGCGCAGGCCCGATTGCGCAACGATGGCCGCCAGGTTGCTGGAGACGAACGACTTGCCGGCGCCCGGCGCCGGGCTGGTGAGCATCACCACGTTGTTGCGCGCTTCGAGCAGGGCGAAGTGCAGGTTGGTGCGCAGGCTGCGGATCGCCTCGTTGGCCAGGTCGCCGGGGGCGGATGCGGCAAGCAGCTTGGGCGTGTGGCCGAGGATGTCGCTCTTGCGCTCTTTCTCAAGGCGCTCCTGCTGCCGCGAGTACGGAACCGCGGCGAGTACGGAGAGGCCCAGCTGTTCGATCGCCTCGGGATTCTCCACGCCACGGTAGAAGGCCTGGCGCAGGAACAGGATGCCCAGGGCAACGCAGAAGCCGAGCAAGGTCGCGAGCAGCACGATGACCTTGCGCATGGGCTTGGCCGGTTGCTCGACGTTGGCCTGGGCGGTGTCGATCACGCGCACGTTGCCGATGGTACCGGCGCGGATGATGTCCTGCTCCTGGGCCTTGTTCAGCAGGCTGGTGTAGGTCTGCCGGGTGACCTGCATGTCACGGGACAGGCGCAGCAGTTCCTGCTGGGTGGCCGGCAGGGTCTGGATGCGCTTCTGCAGTTGCGCCTTGCGGTCTTCCAGGCTGCCCATCTGCTTGTTCAGCGCCTGGTACAGCGGGTGCGTCGGGGTATAGAGGCGGTCGTATTCGGCGCGCTTGAGGCGGAGTTCGGAGAGCTGGTTGTCGATGCCCACCACCTGGTCCAGCACTCCGCGGGTCTCGACGCTGATGTCGGCGGACTTGGCGGTGGTCTGGTAGGCGTTGTAGGCGTTTTCGGCGCGCTCCAGGTCCAGGCGCACCACCGGCAGCTGCGAACGCAGGAACTGCAGGCGTTGGGAAGCTTCGGCGGAGCTGCGTTCGACGTTCTGCAGCACGTAGAGGTGGCTGATCTTGTCGAGGATGCGGTCAGCCTGCAGCGGGCTCGGATCTTCCAGGGTCATGTAGATGATCCCCGAGTCCTTGCCGGCCTCGACCACCTTGAGCAGCTTCTGGTAGTTCAGGGTGGTGGTCAGCAGGCGGTCCTTCGCCACGATGAATTCGGTGCCGGGGCGCGCCACCAGTTCGTCCACCTCGATGCTGAAGCCCTTCTCCAGCACCGGCTTCTTCAGCTCGCCGCGCAGGATCAGCTGGTCGTCGGCATTGAGCAGGTGGTAGGCGTCGCCGCCATCGGCCACCAGGGTCAGCGGCTCGCCCAGGTACTCCTCCGGCACATCGAGGGAGAACACCTTGATCTGCTCGCCACCCCAGCCATAGGAGCCCATGCCCAGCCAGGGCGCGGACAGGGCCTCACCGGCTTCGGGCTGGTAGCGCCGCGCCAGGTAGTCACCGATCAGCGGCAGGTGCTTGGGCTTGGCGATGATGTCCAGCTTGAGCAGCTCGACCGCCTTGCCGAGCACCGCGCGGGACTTCAGCAACTCGATCTCGGTGGCGGCGATGGACACGGAGTCGGGGCGGTTGATCACCTCCGGCGTGCCGTTCAGGCCGTTCTTCTTCTGCTCGATCTGGATCATCGCGCCGGAGACATAGATCGGCGTGGCAATCACCGCATAGAAGAGCCCGAGTACGGCGAACAGGCCGGTGACGGCGAGGATCATCTTCTTGTGATCGAACAGCAGGCGCAGCAGGCCGGCGACATCGATGCGGGTGTCCTGGAGCGTTTCCAGGGACGAGCGGGGCATGACACTCATGGACTTCCATCCTCCATTGAGGTGGCGCGGCTCAGCGCGCCGAAATCGGGTTCAGCCGCTTGAGCAGGTTGGCGCCGTGGTTGCCGATCAGCAGCAGGAAGGCCTGCACCTTGCGCATGGGCGAGACGGCGGCCATGGACATCCGGCAGACCTGCATCAGGAAGTACTCGTTGAGCTCCTGATTGCCCAGGCGCTGGTAGTAGCGCGACAGGCAGTAGTAGGTGTGCAGGGTCATCTGCTGCTGCACGCGATCGGCCTGCATGGAGAAGATCCCGCCCTGGTGCACGCGGTAGGCCGCCGGGCGGATTTCCTCGATGAAACGGCCCTTGCCGAAGGCGCCCAGCAGCGACCACCAGCACAGGTCGACCATGCGCGTGGTGCGCAGCTCCTCGGGCATCTCGGTGAGGACATTGCGGAAGCAGGTGGTGAGGGTGGAGATCGGCCGGGCCTTCTGCAGGTCCAGGCGGCTGGCGTCGCGGCGGTACTTGCCGGTGAGCTGCCGGGGCTTGATCACACCGTCCTCGTTGTAGGTGTAGGCGTCGTGGTAGGTGATCACGTAGTCCGGGTTCTTCTCCAGGAAGTCGACCTGGATCTGCAGCTTGCGCGGGTCGGTCCAGAAGTCGTCGCCCTCGCAGTAGGCGATGTAGCGGCCCCGGCATTTGCGGAACACCGGCAGACCATGGGAGACGCCCTTGGAGTACTGGTTTTCCTTGTGGAAGATCGGCTTGATGATGTGCGGGTAGCGCGCGGCGTAGTCGGCAATCAGCTCGCTGGTGCCGTCGTTGGAAGCGTCGTCATTGACCAGCACTTCAAAGCGGAAGTCGGTGACCTGCTCGAGGAAGCTGTCCAGCGTGCGGCCGATGTAGTTCACCTGGTTGTAGGCCAGGCAGACGATGCTCAGAAGAGGCTTGGGGTCTTCCGGCCAGTTGGAGAGGATCTGCAGCTCGGAGCGGATATCCATGTCTAGACACTCGGCTTGTGGGACGGTTTGAACAGGCGCAGCAAAGCCGGGGCAGAGCCCGCGCCCACGAGGAACAGGGTGATCAGGCCGCACACGGCCAGTGCCGCCAGCAGCCACAGGCGCTCGCCGGAGCGGGCCAGCAGCGCGTAGAAGGGCTCGCTGAGCAAAAGGCCGGCGGCGCTGAGCGCGGCGATCTGCAGGGTGTCGCGCAGCCACGGGCCATGCAGACCGGGAGCGAAGGCCTGGTGCACGATCGCCGGCCAGATCAGGAACGACACCAGGCGCAGGCCGAACCAGCACAGCGCCACGCCGAGCACGCCGTAGAGGTAGGCGCTGGCGATCACCAGCGGCACGGTCACCAGGGTGGAGATGACCGTGTACCAGACGTGCATGCGCAGCAGGCCATGGGCGTACTGCAGGTAGAACTGGAAGCTGGCCACCGCCAGCAGGCCTGAGCCGAGTACGTACCAGGCCAGGATCGGCCGGCACCAACTGGCGGCCACGGCATCGCCGCTCCAGGCCAGAACCAGGTCATGACCATGAGCGGCGATCACCGCGACCATCGGGAACAGCAGCACACAGACGAAGCGGTTCGCCTTCAGATAGAGCTGCTGCATGTCTTCGTGGCGTTGTTCGGCGACCAGCACGGTCATGCGCGGCAGCAGCGACTGCGCCAGCGGATTGACCAGTGTGAGAACGCCGCCGGAAATCAGCGCCACCAGGGAGAAGTAACCGTACTGCTCAAGCGGCAGCAGGTTCGACAGCAGGACCTTGTCCAGCTGGGTGAGCACGATCCACAGGCAGGAGGTGAAGGACATGCCCAGGGCAAAGGGCAGCACCGGGCGCACCGTGTCCCAGCAGAAGCGGGTCAGCAGGCGCACGTCCATCCACAGGTAGGCCTTGCTGCCCAGCAGCAGCGCCTCGATCAGCGACACCGCGACCTGGAACTGGAAGAACACCAGCGGGTCCTGGCTGACCTGCGCCACCAGCAACAGGCCGCCGAAGTAGCGCAGGGTGGTGATGAACACGTTCACCGCATTGATGTAGCCGTGCAGCTCCTGCCCCTGCAGCGCGCTGCGGTACAGGGTGGCGTACAGCCGCAGGGCCACCAGCAGGCCCATCAGGCTGATGCACTGCGCCACCAGTTCGGGCGAGAGTTGCTGCACGTTGAGCCACTGCCCGGCGACCCAGTGGCTGCCGCCCCAGACCGCCAGGCTGCTGAGCACGGTCAGCGGCAGCAGGATCAGCTCGAAGGAGCGCAGCAGGCGTGCCTGCTCCTGGCCCTCGCCGCTGAGCCCGCGACCGTGGGCCACCTGGCGCACCAGCGCCGGCGACAGGCCCATGTCGAGCAACAGCAGCCAGCTCTGCAACACCGCGAAGAAGCCGATCAGGCCGTAGGCCTCGGCCCCGAGATGGCCGAGGTAGAACGGCTGGATCAGGATGCCGATGACGATGGCGTACGCCTGCCCTGCGTAATTGATCAGGGTGTTGCGGACCATCGACAGCGAGCGTGCGGTGCGCATGATCGTCCCCTTACACCGCGACGGCGACGCGGCCGCTTTCCAGCAGCAGCACTTCGATCACCGCGCGCTGGATCTCCTGCGGCAGGCCCGGGTACAGCGGCAGGCAGAGGATGCGCTGGCTCAGCTCGCGGGACAGCACTTGCGGCACCTGCGGGGCGAGGTAGTCGAGGGTGTCCAGCGACGGGTAGAAGTAACGCCGCGGGTTGACCCCGATCTCGTTCAGCGCGGTGCGCACGCGCAGCACCTGGGCTTCGTCGCGCAGGCCGATGGGGTAGTAGCTGTTGTTCAGCCGCGCGTAGCTCTCGCTGGCCTGCAGGTCGTAGTAGCCGCTGAGGGCTGCGGTGTAGCGGGCGGCGATCTCCTCGCGCTGGGCGAGGATGCTGTCGATCTCGTCGAGCACGCACAGGCCCATGGCGGCGGAGAACTCGTTGAGCTTGGCGTTGATCCCCAGGCCGACGATCTGGTCGACGCCGGCGATACCGAAGTTGCACATCAGGCGGATCTGCTTCGCCAGCTCGTCGTCGGAGGTGACGATGGCGCCGCCCTCGATGGTGTGGAACAGCTTGGTGGCATGGAAGCTCAGGGTGGTGGCGTCCCCCCAGGCCAGCACCGACCGGTCGCGGTAGCGCGAGCCGAAGGCGTGGGCGCCGTCGTAGATCACTTTCAACTGGTTGCGCTGGGCCACCGCCTGAATCTCCTCCACCGCACAGGGATTACCGAACACGTGGGTGGCGACGATGGCGGTGGTATCCGGCGCAAGGCTGGCTTCGATGCGCGCAGGGTCGAGGTTCCAGGTCCGCGGATCGATGTCGGCGAAGCGCGGGCGGATGCTCTCCCACTGCAGCGTGCTGCTGGTGGCAACGAAGCTGAAGGGGGTGGTCACGGCACTGCCGGTCACGCCCAGGGCCCGGTAGGCCACTTGCAGGGCGATGGTGCCGTTGTTGGTCAGAATCACATGGCGAACGCCGAAGTAGTCCTGCAGGCGCTCTTCCAGTTCCGTGACGAAGGGGCCGTGGTTGGTGATCCAGCCGGAGGCATAGATCTGGTCCACGTAGGCCTTGAACTTCTCCGGGTTGCCCAGGTAGGTCTTGGTCACATTGATCACGGTCGCATCCCTCTCTTGGATGGAAAGTCCGTTAGCTGTCGAGTCGGCGTGCGCCGCTCAACCCAGTGCCGACAGCGCAAAGGGCGCGTCGCCGATGCCGGTGTGGCTGTGGTCTTGAGAAACCTGCTCGGCTTGCGTTGCGCGGTTGGCCAGGTGCTCCTGCAGGGCCTCGATGACCCGGCCGCTGGCGTCGTTGTGGAACTGCCAGACGCCGTAGATACGGCTGTCGAAGGAGCGCTCGCTGCCCAGCATCGGGTTGGCCGCAAGGCCCGATCCGAGACCGAAGCTGTAGAGGCCGGGAATCGGCCGGCCGGTGTGGTCACGCAGGCAGCCGGCGGCGTCGGAGTCCAGCCCGCCCTTGCTCTCGCGCACCTGCAGCGGCTCGCCGTTGGCGCGGCGCAGGGCCGGCAGGCACGGCTGGTAGCCGATGGCCTGGACAAACACGCCGTCGTCGCTGCAGCACTGCTCCAGGCGTTCGCGCGCGGCAGGTGAGCGATCTTCCAGGCACAGCAGTTCGACCTTCACCCGGGTGCCGCTGACCACGCCGTTGGAGAGCACGTCGGTGCCGACCTGGTGGGCGCGGTAGCGCAGGCCGCCGGAGCGGTTGACCCGACCGGACACCGGGCAGACATCCATGCCCTCGTCCACCCCATAGCCGGCCGCGCGAGCTTCCTCGACGCTCTCGAAGAACAGGCGGATCGGCGCGCGGTGCAGCAGGGTGATCTGCTCCAGGCCCAGGCAATCCAAGGCGCAGGCAAGGTTGTCGAGGATCGAGAAGGCGCTGTGCGAGCCACCGACCACGGTGAAGCGGGTACCCGGGGTCACGCGGTCGCCGAACAGCTCCACCAGCTCGGCGGCGTTCAGGCTCAGCAGCGCGTCGGAGGAGTAAACCGTGGGGCCGTCGTGGGACAGGTGCAGGTCCTGCTCGGCCAGGCTCCAGTTCAGGTACTCGCGGTTCTGCCGGCCGCCCAGGTTCATCACCAGCGCGCCGGCGTCGATCTGCGCGGTGTGGGAGCCGCTGCGCAGCGCCAGCTGGAAGCTGCCGTCGTCCAGCGCAGTGATTTTTTCGATACGGGTACCCAGCGCCACCTGGACGCCCAGGTGCTCGGTGACATAGCGCATGAACAGCGTCGAGGCGTGCGCCAGCAGCTCGCCCACCTGGGTGAGCATCGGCGCGCCATGGGGATCGTCCTGCAGGGCGCGGAATGCCCGCGAATGCGCCAGCGGCGCAAAGATCGGCAACAACGCCGGATCGCGCAGACAGTCGAGGAACACATCACCCACCGAGTTGGCCGTGATGTGGTAATCCCCCAGTCGGCCACGGCCGACCGCCAGCGCTGCGTCCACGACCAGCAGGCCGTCGCGGGCGAGGGTCGCCAGCGCGCCGGTCTTGTAGGCGTTGAACAGGAAGCCCATGCCTGCCGGGCCGGCGCCGCCGACCACACAGGCATAGTTGGAACGAAGCGATTGCTCGGCCATCAGCCTTGACTCCCAGCGCGGCGGGGCGCGCGGCTCTCGTGAGGCCGGCGCTGTCGGCCGGCAGGGTGGCAGCGCTCGCGCCGGAATTCCGTCACTCGCGGCGCAGCCGCCGTCGCGCGGACCTTCTTCGGGAAGGTCGCGGGAGTCAGTTCGGAATGGATGGCGAACGCCTGCAGAAGAACTTCGGCACGGCGCAGAAGTTGCTGCTTCAGAAATGAAACAAACACTGTCTGGCGCGGCTTAATTTCAGGGGAAAGTTCATGTTTGTTACATAACAAGGAGCCGGCATAACAAAATTTCGAACTAACGGAATCAGCTCGACTAAACTTTTCATTAACGCCTCGGGGATTGGCGTCAAACTCCCGCAGTTTCATCAGCGAAACACTTCCCGCCCGGGAAGCGTCGCTCTTTCTGCTTGTTTCAACGGCGCGATAAGTGCCGTCGTTATCCATTGTTTCAGCGGCCATCGTCACTCACTCCAGTCCAGGAGGTGCTCTACGCCGGGCCAAATTGAAAATTCGAAGACAAGGCTACCGCCCGAGTTCGAATGACCCGATTCGATTAACGACAATCAACTGTTCGTCCCTGGAGTGGCCGTTACTTTTCGCTGGGCAAAGCTACCGCCCCTCGGCCAAGTTCCGAAAATCTGGAAAAACAAAAAGCAAAAATCTATCGCGCTTCCGCAGCGAGATGCTGGCGAAAGTTGTCAGGCAGCGATAGGAAAATGACAGGAAGAAGAGGTGGCAGAATCTTCCATGACCTTACTGCTCGTGCGACTGCTCCCTGAGGTGTCTCATCCGGACACCACACGATATTGCTATGTGGATAGTAATAGTGGGGGGGATGAAGGCATGTCAACGCAGGAAGCAATCCTACGCCGGGATTCCGACGGAAGGCAAATCACGACTCGCAAGTCATTGATTTATAACGCGCCATAAAGCCGACACAGGCATTTTGACAGCAGAAACATACAGACCCGAATCTGCGAGAAAGGGATTAGTCAGAAAGTATTAATGTTTCCACCGCGGACAGGCTGGAGTGTTTCATCCCTGAACTATGCGGTCCTTGCCGGTGCGTTTTGCCTGATACAGTGCCGCGTCGGAGCGGCTGTAGAGCGCGGAAAGATTCTGGTCATCGGGCTGTAACAGGGTCAGCCCCTGGCTGATGGTGACGCTGAAGAAATGCTCGGCCTCGTTGAAGCGCAGGCGCTGCACTTCCCGTTGCAGGCGCTCGCCGATCTGCCGCGCCATGCTCTCGTCGCACCCCGGCAGCAGCACGGCGAATTCCTCGCCGCCGATTCGGCCGAACAGGTCGCCGCGACGCAGCGCGCCCGCCCCGCTCTGGGCGATGCGCTGCAGGACCACGTCACCGACCTGGTGGCCGTAGACGTCGTTGATCTTCTTGAAGTCGTCCACGTCCAGCAGCAGGAACGCCAGCGGCGTGGAGGTCGCCTTGCAGTCGCGGAAGGCCTGCTCGGCACTGTCGAAGAAGTAGCGGCGGTTGCTGCTCTGGGTCAGCACGTCGGTGGTGGCCAGGCGGTGCAGCTCGGTCTCCAGGTGCTTCTTGTCGGTGATGTCCTCGGCGATGCCGACGATCATCAGCGGCAGACCGGCATCGCTGTGCTGGCTGACGAAGCATTTGTCGCTGAGCCAGCGCACTTCACCGTCGGCGCGCAGGATGCGGTATTCGCGCTGCTCGATGGCGCCGCGCTGCAGCACTTCCTGCAGGGTGCTCTGGGCGTAGTCCAGGTCATCGGGATAGATGCAGTTGCGCCACTCGTTGTAGTCCGCCAGCAGCAGCGCGGCGGAGCGGCCGAAGATGCGCTCGTACGCCGGGCTGACATAGACCATGCGCTGGGCCTGCCAGTCGAAGGCCCAGAGTACCGAGTTCACGCTGGCCAGCAGCGCGCTGAAGAGCTGTTCGCGCTCCTTCAGGCGCGTCACCTCGGCGCGGCTGTGCAGCAATGCCAGCAAGGCCTCTTCCTGATCGGCCGGCAATTTATTCTCATCCATGTATCAGCATCCTCCCGCTCATTGACCGGGGCTATGACCGCAAACTACGCCAGGCTGCTGCAAATTAAACGAAAAGCCCGCCGAACGGCGGGCTTTTCTGAGACACATCTCTCAACGTCCTAGGACGTTTCCGCCAATCAGACGGCCGGACGCAAGGAATAGGTCTTCAGTTGCTCGGCAAACTCGCGCAGGGACTGGATACCGCTGGCTTCCGCCTCGTGCACCCACTGCTTGATCGCGGCGAGCATGTCGTGGCCGTTGGCGCTGGTTTTCACCCAGATCTGCTGCAGGGCCAGGCGCTTCTCGTAGATCACCTGCAGGGACTGGCTCTGCGCGAGCAGGTCCTGGATGCGCGCATGGTGGCGCTCTTCCAGCAGGCTGGTTTCACGCGAGAGCAGGCGCTTGGCGCGGCGGAACAGGTGGCGTACCGACTCGTCGGCCTTGGCCAGTTCCTGCTTCACCAGCGGGCCGATCACCAGCTTGCGGTACTGGGCCATGATCTGGAAACGGTTGTTGAGGATGGCCATGGCTGTGTCCATGTCCAGGTTGCCCTTGCCTTCCACGCGGTGCGCGATGGGCGCCACGCGGGCGACCTTGGCCAGGCGCAGGAAGCTGAACACCTTGATCCAGGCCCAACCCAGGTCGAACTCCCACTTCTTCACCGACAGCTTCGCCGAGTTCGGGTAGGTGTGGTGGTTGTTGTGCAGTTCCTCACCGCCGATCAGGATGCCCCAGGGCACGAGGTTGGTGGCGGCGTCGCGGCATTCGAAGTTGCGGTAGCCCACGGCGTGGCCCAGGCCGTTGATGACGCCGGCGGCCCACACGGGGATCCACATCATCTGCACGGCCCAGACGGTCATGCCGAGCACACCGAACAGGGCGAGGTCGATGATCGCCATCAGCACGATGCCACCGATGGGGTAGCGCGAGTAGACGTTGCGCTCGATCCAGTCTTCCGGGCAGTTCTTGCCGTAGATACGCAGGGTGTCGGGATTCTCCGCCTCCTTGCGATACAGCTCGGCGCCGGTGCGCAGCACGGTACCCAGGCCCTTGTACACCGGGCTGTGCGGGTCTTCGGCGGTTTCGCACTTGGCGTGGTGCTTGCGGTGGATGGCGGTCCACTCGCGGGTGTTCATGGCCGTGGTCATCCACAGCCAGAAACGGAAGAAATGCTGCAGCGCCGGATGCAGCTCGAGCGCGCGGTGCGCCGAGTAGCGGTGCAGATAGACGGTGACGCTGACGATGGTGATATGCGTCAGGACCAGGGTGACTGCCACCAGTTGCCAGGGCGACAGGTCAAGGAAACCGTTGTACCACATAGGCGATACTGTACCTCGGAAGGGGGTAGAACTACGCCCTGCTGGGCGTGCTGTACCGGGAAAAGACAGCCGCATTATCACCAAGCAGGTCCGGATTACCATCCGGTCTTTTAGATACGAATGTGGCCACGTGGCCATCATTTATACTGCACAGCCAATAAATCCAACCCACTACCGCATGAATCCTCGCCTCAGCGCCTTGCGCATCAGTCTGTTGTACCTGGCCCTGGGCTCCCTCTGGGTGCTGCTCAGTGACCAATGGTTACAAAAGCTGCTCATCGATCCCGCTTCGCTGATGCACTGGATGGAGGTGAAGAAGTACCTGTTCCTGGCTATCACCTCGCTCGTGCTGTTCTTCCTGCTCTGGCGGCACTTTGGCCGGCAGCACGCCGCCTTCGCCGCGCTGGCCGACAAGGAGCAACGCCTGAGCCGCGCCTTCGCGGTGGTCGAGGACGGCATCTGGGACTGGGACCTGGAAACCCAGCGCGTCCATTATTCCTCCGGCTACGCCAACCTGCTCGGCCTGCCCCTGGAGCACCTGAGCGATGACCTGCTGCTGTGGGAAAATCGCCTGCACCCGGAAGACCGCGCGCGCGTCCTGGCCCTTCACCAGGATTGCCTCCAGGGCCTGAGCACGCGTCTGGAGTGCGTCTACCGCATCCGCCACAGCGACGACACCTACCGCTGGGTTCGCAGCAGTGGCCGCCTGACCCGCGGTGAGGACGGCCGCCCGCTGCGCCTGACCGGCGTCAACCGCGACATCACCCATCAGCGCAGCAACGAGGATCACCTGCGCCAGGCCGCCGCGGTATTCGAGGCGACCCAGGAAGGCCTGCTGGTGACCGACGCGCGCGGCGTGATCGTGCACACCAATCCGTCCTTCTCGCGCATTACCGGCTACAGCGCCGAGGACGTGCTCGGCGGCGAGCCTTCGCTGCTCAAGTCCGGCCGCCAGGACGACGCCTTCTACCAGCGCATGTGGGCCGCCCTGCACGAGAACGGCGTGTGGAGCGGCGAAATCTGGAACCGCCGCAAGAGCGGCGAGGTGTACCCGCAATGGCAGCACATCCGCGCCGTGCGTAATGACGAGGGAGAACTGACCCACTACGTCGCGGTGTTCTCCGACCTCAGCAGCCTCAAGCGCTCACAGCACGAACTGGATTTCCTCGCCCACCACGACCCGCTCACGGGCCTGCCCAACCGCCTGCTGCTGCGCGAGCGCATCGAGCAGGCGCTGGCCCGTGCCGAGCGCGAACAGAGCGGTGGCGCACTGCTGAGCATCGACCTCGACCACTTCAAGCACATCAACGACAGCCTCGGCCACACCATCGGCGACCTGCTCATCCGCGCGGTGGCCAAGCGCCTGGAAGACTGCCTGGACGAACGCTGCTCCCTGGCGCGACTGGGCGGCGACGAGTTCGCCGTGGTCCTCGAAAGCCAGCAGCCGCACCATGCCAGCAGCCTCGCCCAGCGCCTGCTGGAAGCGATGAGCGCGCCCTTCGAGGTTAACGAACAGATCATCTACATGTCGGTGAGCCTGGGCGTCAGCCTGTTCCCCGAGGACGCGCGCAACGTCGACCACCTGCTGCAGCACGCCGACGCCGCGCTGTTCCAGGCCAAGGCCAGCGGGCGCAACCTCTACGCCTTCTATACCCCCGAGCTGACCGCCCGCGCGCGCTCCCACGTGCAGGTGGAATCGGCGCTGCGCCACGCGCTGGACCATGACGAACTGCGCCTGTACTTCCAGCCGGTGCACGACCTGGCCACCGGCCGCATGGTCGGTGTCGAGTCGCTGGTGCGCTGGCAGCACCCGAGCCAGGGACTGATTCCGCCCAGCGAGTTCATCCCGGTGGCCGAGGAAAGCGGCCTGATCACCGCCATCGACGCCTGGGTACTCGACCAGGCCTGCCGGCAGATGCGCCAGTGGCTGGACGCCGGCGCCGACCTGGACTTCATCGCGGTCAACGTCTCCAGCCGGCTGTTCGGTCGTGGCGGCCTGGAAGAGCGTGTGGCCCTGGCGCTGGAGCAGAGCGGCCTGGAGCCGCATCACCTGGAGCTGGAAGTCACCGAAAGCGCGGTGATGGAGAACTTCGACCAGGCCCTGGAGCTGCTCTGCCAACTGCGCCTGCTGGGCGTGCACCTGGCCATCGACGACTTCGGCACCGGTTACTCCTCGCTGATGCGCCTCAAGCGCATGCCGGTGCACAAGCTGAAGATCGACCAGGGCTTCGTCGCCGGCCTGCCGGACGAATCCGAGGACGCCGCCATCGCCTGCGCGGTGATCGCCCTGGGCCAGAGCATGGGCCTGCAGGTGGTCGCCGAGGGCATCGAGCGGCCCGACCAGGCCGCCTTCCTCCTCACCCACGCCTGCGATTTCGGCCAGGGGTACTGGTACGGCGCACCGCAGCCGGCCACCGAGCTGCTGGCACAATTGCCGCGCGACCCCGCATGAAATCGCGTTAAAAACTTTCGGATATATAAAAATTCTTAAACAGTATTTTTAAGAATATCCAGCTCCTGCCTAAGATGCGCTCACACCGCACGCGCCGACGATGAAACGGCCGGTGGTAAACCCACTAGGAGCAGATACCCATGAGCGCAACCCTCCGTAGCCTGGACGGCCAGGACGAAGCCAACATCCTGCGCGAAGTGCAGAGCGCCCTGCGTGGCCTGCGTTTCGGCGCCGTCGAGATCACCGTGCACAACGGCCAGGTCGTGCAGATCGAGCGCAAGGAAAAATTCCGCCTGCAGCAGAGCCCCGGCAAACCTGCCTGAGCCGACGCGCCCCTTTATCAAGGGGCATGACTGGACCACCGGAGCGTCGCCATGACCGCCCTGCCCCACCGGTACTGCAGCAGCCAGCCACGAATGCGTGGCTGAGATCGCCCCCGAAAGACCCTGCCAAACAAACATAAAGAACTGCATTTTTTTCAGGAGCTGCACATGTCCATCCGCCGTTTCGCCCTGGCCGCACTGGCCAGCGCACTGATATCCACTGTGGTCGCAGGCCCCGTCTCCGCCGCGACCCAACTGCTCAACGTTTCCTACGACCCGACCCGCGAGCTGTACCAGGCCTACAACGCCGCCTTCATCAAGCACTGGAAGGCCCAGGGCGGTGACGACCTGACCGTGCAGCAATCCCACGGTGGCTCGGGCAAACAGGCCCGCGCCGTGATCGACGGCCTGAAGGCCGACGTGGTGACCCTGGCCCTGGCCGGCGACATCGACGAACTGAACAAGCTGGGCAAGCTGCTGCCCGCCGACTGGCAGGCCCGCCTGCCCGACAACAGCACCCCCTACACCTCGACCATCGTGTTCCTGGTGCGCAAGGGCAACCCCAAGGGCATCAAGGACTGGGCCGACCTGACCAAGCAGGGCGTGGAAGTCATCACCCCGAACCCGAAGACCTCCGGCGGCGCCCGCTGGAACTTCCTGGCCGCCTGGGCCTGGGCGAAGAAGGAATACGGTAGCGACGAGAAAGCCCAGGAATACGTACAGAACCTGTACAAGCACGTGCCGGTTCTGGACACTGGCGCCCGCGGTTCGACCATCACCTTCGTCAACAACAACATTGGCGACGTGCTGCTGGCCTGGGAGAACGAAGCCTTCCTGGCCAAGAAGGAACAGGGCGGCGAGAACTTCGAGATCGTCGTTCCGTCCGTGTCCATCCTGGCAGAGCCGCCGGTGGCCGTGGTCGACAAGACCGTCGACAAGAAAGGCACCCGCAAGGTCGCCGAGGAATACCTGAAGTACCTGTACAGCGAAGAAGGCCAGCGCATCGCCGCGCAGAACTTCTACCGCCCGCGTGATGCCAAGGTCGCTGCCGAGTTCGCCAACCAGTTCCCGAAACTCAACCTGGTGACCATCGACAAGGACTTCGGCGGCTGGAAAGTCGCGCAGCCCAAGTTCTTCAACGACGGCGGCATCTTCGACAAGATCTACCAGGCGCAGTGATGCGCCACCCGCCCGGCCTTGCGCCGGGCGGCCCGATCCGCGCAGGCCGGTGCACAGCCTGGGCGAAAAGGAAAACCCCCGCCCCATGGCGGGGGCTCAACGCGTTCATGAGAAAGGACAGACAATGTCGCGACGCATCTCCCCGGTCATACCCGGCTTCGGGCTGACTCTGGGCTACACCCTGGTGTATCTCAGCCTGTTGGTGCTGATTCCGCTGGGGGCCATGTTCCTCAAGACGACCCAGCTCTCCTGGGATCAGTTCTGGACCATCATCACCGCGCCGCGGGTCATCGCCGCGCTCAAGCTGAGCTTCGGCACCGCGCTGATCGCCGCCCTGATCAACGGCGTGATCGGCACCCTGCTGGCCTGGGTGCTGGTGCGCTACCGCTTCCCGGGACGCAAGATCATCGACGCGATGATCGACCTGCCGTTCGCCCTGCCCACCGCCGTGGCCGGCATCGCGCTCACCGCGCTGTACGCGCCCAACGGCCTGGTCGGCCGCTTCGCCACCGAGATCGGCCTGAAGATCGCCTACACCCCACTGGGCATCACCCTGGCGCTGACCTTCGTGGTGCTGCCGTTCGTGGTGCGCACCGTGCAGCCGGTACTGGCCGATATCCCGCGTGAAGTGGAAGAAGCCGCCGCCTGCCTGGGCGCCAAGCCGCTGCAGGTGTTCCGCCATGTGCTGCTGCCGGCGCTGCTGCCGGCCTGGCTGACCGGCTTCGCCCTGGCCTTCGCCCGCGGCGTCGGCGAGTACGGCTCGGTGATCTTCATCGCCGGCAACATGCCGATGAAGACCGAGATCCTGCCGCTGCTGATCATGGTCAAGCTGGACCAGTACGACTACACCGGCGCCACCGCCATCGGCGTGCTGATGCTGGTCGTCGCCTTCGTCCTGCTGCTGCTGATCAACCTGCTGCAACGCCGCATCGAAACACCCTGAGGAGCGCGCCATGAGTACCGCAAGCCTTTCCGCCGCGGCCGCTGCCAACGCTGCTCGCCGGGGTAATGTCTGGGGCCGCCGCGCCCTGATCGCGCTGGCCTGGCTGGCCTTCGCCCTGTTCCTGCTGCTGCCGCTGTTCGTCGTTCTGAGTGAAGCGCTGAAGCAGGGCTTCGGCACCTTCTTCGAAGCCATCCTGGAACCCGACGCGCTGGCCGCGCTGAAGCTGACACTGATCGCCGTGGGCATCTCGGTGCCGCTGAACCTGGTGTTCGGCATCGCCGCCGCCTGGTGCGTGACCAAGTTCGAGTTCCCCGGCAAGAGCATCCTGGTGACCCTGATCGACCTGCCGTTCTCGGTCTCCCCGGTGATCGCCGGCCTGATCTACGTGCTGCTGTTCGGCGCCCAGGGCTACTTCGGCGAGTGGCTGTCGGACCACGACATCCAGATCGTCTTCGCCGTGCCCGGCATCGTCCTGGCCACCCTCTTCGTCACCTTCCCCTTCGTCGCCCGCGAACTGATCCCGCTGATGCAGGAACAGGGCACCCAGGAGGAAGAGGCCGCGCGCCTGCTCGGCGCCAATGGCTGGCAGATGTTCTGGCACGTGACCCTGCCGAACATCAAATGGGGCCTGATCTACGGCGTGGTGCTGTGCACCGCGCGGGCCATGGGCGAGTTCGGCGCGGTGTCGGTGGTCTCCGGGCACATCCGCGGCGTCACCAACACCCTGCCGCTGCACGTCGAAATCCTCTACAACGAATACAACCACGTCGCCGCTTTCAGCGTCGCCACCCTGCTGCTGCTGATGGCCCTGGTCATCCTGCTGCTCAAGCAGTGGAGCGAGTCGCGCCTGTCCCGCACCAAAGTCAAAGCTGACGATGAATAAGTGAGAGCCACGCCATGAGCATCGAGATCCGTAACGTCAGCAAGAACTTCAACGCCTTCAAGGCGCTGAACGACATCAACCTCGACATCCACAGCGGCGAGCTGGTCGCCCTGCTCGGCCCGTCCGGCTGCGGCAAGACCACCCTGCTGCGCATCATCGCCGGCCTGGAAACCCCGGACGTGGGCAACATCGTGTTCCACGGCGAGGACGTCTCGCAGCACGACGTGCGTGATCGCAATGTCGGCTTCGTGTTCCAGCACTACGCACTGTTCCGCCACATGACGGTGTTCGACAACGTAGCCTTCGGCCTGCGCATGAAGCCCAAGAAGGAGCGCCCGAGCGAAGCGCGCATCGCCGAGAAAGTCCACGAACTGCTCAACATGGTGCAGCTGGACTGGCTCTCCGACCGCTACCCGGAGCAGCTCTCCGGCGGCCAGCGTCAGCGTATCGCGCTGGCCCGTGCACTGGCGGTGGAGCCTAAGATCCTGCTGCTCGACGAACCCTTCGGCGCCCTCGACGCCAAGGTGCGTAAAGAGCTGCGCCGCTGGCTTGCACGCCTGCACGAGGAGATCAACCTGACCTCCGTGTTCGTCACCCACGACCAGGAAGAAGCGATGGAAGTCGCCGACCGCATCGTGGTGATGAACAAGGGCGTGATCGAGCAGATCGGCTCCCCTGGCGAGGTCTACGAGAACCCGGCCAGCGACTTCGTCTACCACTTCCTCGGCGACTCCAACCGCCTGCACATCGGCGGTGACGAGCACGTGCTGTTCCGCCCGCACGAAATCTCGCTGTCGCGCTCCGAAGTGGCCGAGCACCGCGCCGCCGAAGTCCGCGACATCCGCCCGCTGGGCGCGATCACCCGCGTGACCCTCAAGGTCGACGGCCAGGACGAGCTGATCGAGGCCGAAGTGGTCAAGGACCACGACAGCCTGACCGGGCTGGCCCGTGGCGAGACGCTGTACTTCAAGCCGAAGGCCTACCAGCCGGTGGCGAATATCTGATGCATCCGTAGACCTGCAGGAGCGTCCCATGGACGTGATCGCGGGCATGGCCCGCTCCTGCAGGTTCGCGTCGACCCTCGATCTTCCGTATCCTGCCCCGGTCCTTTTCACGCAAGGCCCGGCCATGTTCGACGCCCTCCCCCAGCACCTCGAACTGATCATCCTCACCTTCCTCCTCGCCGGCCTGGTGAAGGGGGTGGTGGGCCTCGGCCTGCCCACGGTCGCCGTCGGGCTGCTCGGGCTGGTGATGCCGCCGATGCAGGCAGCCGCGATTCTCGTCGTACCCTCTACCGTCACCAACATCTGGCAGCTCGCCGCCGGGCCGCGCTTCCTCGGGCTGCTCAAGCGGATGTGGGGCATGCTGGTCGGCATAGTCATCGGCACCCTGCTGGTGGGCTGGCTGCTGGCAGGACGCAACTGGCCGGCGGCGACACCGCTGCTGGGTGTGGCACTGATTCTTTACGCGCTGCTGGGGCTGTCGAACAAGCGCTTCAGCGTGGCACCGAAACACGAGCGCTGGCTGTCGCCGCTGATCGGCGTGATCACCGGCGGCGTCACCGCCGTGACCGGCGTCTTCGTGATTCCCGCCGTGCCGTTCCTGCAGGCTCTCGGGCTGGAGAAGGACGACCTGGTGCAGGCACTGGGATTGTCCTTCACCGTCTCGACCCTGGCCCTGGCGATCACCCTCAGCCAGCACGGCTCGCTGCTGCAGGCGGATGTGCTCGGCCTGTCGCTGCTAGCCCTGTTGCCGGCGCTGGCGGGCATGTACCTGGGCACCTGGCTGCGCTCGCGGATCAGCCCGCTGGCGTTCCGCCGCTGTTTCTTCGGCGGACTGCTCCTGCTCGGCGCCGACCTTGCCATCCGCGGTCTCTGACCCGCGCTGATTGGCTTGCGTAGGGCGCATAAAGCCTACGGGATAGCACCTCACTGCTCGTCGAGATGACGGAGCAAAAACTCCCGGCTCGACTCGATGATCGCCTTCTGCGTCTTCTCGCTGGCAACCATCCGCGCCACCACCAGCGCGCCGACGCATTGCGCCAGCAACGCCCAGGCGTCTTCCGGCGAACCCAGCGCCTCGCCCCAGGCCTGCTGCAACTCCAGCAGCGCATCCTCGGCGCTCTGCCGCACGGCCTCATCGGCGCGAGCGATCTCCGCGCCCAGCGCCGGAATCGCACAACCAGCGCCAGCGTCCTGCACGTGGGTAACGCTCAGGTAGCGCTTCAGGCCGCGCTCCAGGCGCGCACGATCGAGCACCTTGCCCTTGGCCGCGAGGCGCTCGACGCTCTGCTGCAACTCGCGCTCGACGATGGCGGCGAACAGTTCGTCCTTCGACCCGAAGTGGTTGTAGAACGCCCCGCCGGACAAGCCCACCGCCTTCATCAGCCCGTCCACCCCGGAGGTGGCGAAGCCGCCCTGCTTGGCGAGCGCGCCGCTGCTGTCGAGCAGACGCTGGCGGGTTTCTTCCTTGTGGGTGGCTGAGTAGCGCATCGGGACAACTCCGGCGAAGCGGTTGACGATGTCTCGCAGATTAACATAACGTTCGTTTACCTAACGACCGTTTACCAACTTTCGCGCACCCCGCAGAGGAAACGAGCATGTCGAACAAGAAAGTCGTCCTGGTCATCGGCGCCGGCGATGCCACCGGCGGCGCCATCGCCCGCCGCTTCGCCCGCGAGGGCTACGTCGCCTGCGTCACCCGGCGCTCGGCCGACAAGCTGCAGCCGCTGGTGGAGCAGATCCGCGCCGAGGGCGGCGAGGCCCACGGTTTCGCCTCCGACGCGCGCAAGGAAGAGGCGGTGATCGAGCTGGTGGAAACCATCGAGCGCGACATCGGCCCCATCGAAGCCTTCGTCTTCAACATCGGCGCCAACGTGCCCTGCAGTATCCTCGAAGAGACCGCGCGCAAGTACTTCAAGATCTGGGAAATGGCCTGCTTCTCCGGCTTCCTCACCGGCCGCGAAGTGGCCAAGCGCATGGTCAAGCGCCAGCGCGGTACTCTCCTGTTCACCGGCGCCACCGCCGGCCTGCGCGGCGCCTCGGGCTTCGCCGCCTTCGCCGGAGCCAAGCACGGCATCCGCGCACTGGCCCAGAGCATGGCCCGCGAGCTGGGACCGATCGGCCTGCACGTCGCCCACGTTGTCGTCGATGGCGCCATCGATACCGAATTCATCCGTGAGACCTTCCCCGAGCGCTACGCGCTGAAGGACCAGGACGGCATTCTCGATCCCGAGCATATCGCCGACAGCTACTGGTACCTGCACTCCCAGCCGCGCGATGCCTGGACCTTCGAACTGGACCTGCGCCCCTGGATCGAGCGCTGGTAATCCGCCCATAACGACAACAAGAAAGAGAGCCACTCATGAGCAAGAGCGTCGAGTTCTATTTCGATTTCGGCAGCCCGACTTCCTACCTGGCGTATACCCAGCTGCCAGCGATCTGCGCCGAGGCAGGAGCCGGGCTGGTCTATCGCCCGGTGCTGCTGGGCGGCGTGTTCCAGGCCACCGGCAATGCCTCGCCCATCGCCATCCCGGCCAAGGGCCGCTACACGATGATCGACATGCTGCGCTTCGCCCGCCGCTACGGCGTGCCGTTGAAGATGAACCCGTACTTCCCGATCAACACCCTGACCCTGATGCGCGCCGCCACCGGCGTGCAGCTGCGCCAGCCGGAACGCTTCGACGCGCTGCTGGCTTGCGTGTTCAAGGGCATGTGGGTGGACGCGCTGAACCTGGGCGACCCGGCGGTGCTCGGCCCGTTGCTGGCCGAGGCGGGTTTCGACCCCCAGGCGCTGCTGGCGCTGACCGCCGAGCAGGAAGTGAAGGACGCGCTGAAGGCCAACACCGAGGCGGCAATCAAACGCGGGATGTTCGGCGCACCGACCATGTTCGTCGGTGACGAGATGTTCTTCGGCCAGGACCGCCTCGATTTCGTCCGCGAAGCCCTGGCATAAGGCGTTGCGCATCCCGCAGCACCGTAGGGCGCATAACCTGGAACAGGTTATCCGCCGGCTCCTGTCCGGCGGATAATGCTGACGCGTTATGCGCCCTGCGGGTTGCGCAGTCACAGGGCCAGGACAGCCGACCGGCGCAGACCGAAGAACTCCAGCTCCGCCAGCAGCAGCACCACCAGCGCCTGGCCGATGACGAAGGCGTAGCCCAGGGCGGTCGGCTGCACGTAGCCGGTCACCAGCAGGGCGACGCTCTCCACCACCCACAGCGCGTTCAGGGCGATGACCGCCCAGACGCCGGTGCGCGACAGAACGCTCTGATTGCTCATCCAGTAGAGCACCAGCGCCAGCGGCAGGAGCACGATGCCGGCCACCAGCAACAGCACGAAGGGCAGGCCCAGCAGTTCGCCCAGCGGTTGCGCGGCGAGTGCCATCAGCAGGCCCATGGCGCCACCGGCGATGGCATCGACTTTCAGGGTCAGGCGAAGCAGCGGGGAGGATTGCAGCAGAGTCATGGCGAAGCTCCTTCAGGGGTCGCCACCGGTTGGCGGCGTGTGGCTGAAGAATCCGCCCGGGACGTAGGGGCGTCGATTACCTGCCAGGTAATGGCCGTTACCGGGCAGCAGGTCTATCGTTCGAAGCCATGAACAGATCAGCCCACGAAAACCCGGCCCAACCAGTCGGCGCCCTGCTCCGCCAATGGCGCCAGCGCCGCCGGCTCAGCCAGCTCGACCTCGCCTGCGACGCGGAGATTTCCACGCGCCACCTGAGCTTCGTCGAAACCGGCCGCGCCCTGCCCAGCCGCGAGATGCTCCTGCACCTGGCCGAACAGCTGGACATCCCCCTGCGCGAACGCAACCGCCTGCTCAGCGCCGCCGGCTACGCCCCGGTGTACTCGGAGAAGGGCCTGGACGACCCGGCATTGACGGTAGCCCGGCAGGCCATCGACCAGTTGCTCAAGGCCCACGAGCCAAACCCGGCGATGGTGGTAGACCGCCACTGGAACCTGCTGGCGTCCAACCGCACGGTGGACATTTTCCTGATCGGCGTCGACCCGGAACTGCTGCAGCCGCCGATCAACGTGCTGCGCATGAGCCTGCACCCCAAGGGCCTGGCACCGCGCATTCTCAATCTCGGGCCGTGGAAGGCGCATGTGGTGGAGCGCCTGCAACGCGACTTCGAAGCCAGCGGCGACCCCGCGCTGGCGGCGTTGCGCGACGAAGTGGCAGGCTACCCGGCACCGCCCTACGACGAGGCGGCCAGCGGCGACATGGTGCTGATCCCGGTGCAACTGCAGACAGAGCTGGGCGTGTGCAGCCTGATCGGCACCATCACGGTGTTCGGCACACCGGTGGACGTGACACTGTCGGAGCTGGCCCTGGAAACCTTCTTCCCGGCCGACCCCGACAGCGCGCGCATCCTCCGCCAGCTCAGCGGTACGGAATAAGGCGGATCAGGCGGTCGCCTTCTTCTCGCGGATGCAGGTGGGGCCGGCGCGCTCTTCCACGGCGTGGCGCACTTCATCGCGCAGGCCCAGCAGGAAGGCCGCTTCGGCGGCGACGAACAGCGGGCCGACGATCAGCCCGGTGAGGTCATCGACGAACGCCGGCTTGCGCCCTTCGTACCAGTGGCCGACGAACTGGATGATCCAGCCCACGACGAACAGGCCGATACCCCAGGTGAGCCAGTAGGCGGTGCTGCCGGCGGCAAAGCCGGCGCCCAGCCACAGCGACAGCGCCAGCAGCGCGGTCATCAGCAGGCCGAAACGCAGGTCCAGGCGCAGGTAGAAGACCACCGAGGCCAGCGCCAGCAACGTGGCGGGCGAGACCAACAGGCCGGCCAACTCGAAACCGGGGCGCGACAGCAGGGTGGCGATGGCCAGCACGATCATCGGAATCCCGATGAAATGGCTGACGATGTTCCGCCGGTCACGGTGGTAGGCGGCATATTGGGCAAGGTGATCGACCAGAGTTTTCATTGTTGTTCTCCCGCAAGGTACTGGCATGATGGCGATCTGTGCCTTGCCACTCTGTCAGCTAGCCGACATTGCCCATGACCGACGCCAAGCCCTACCTCGCCTGCCTGCAAGATGGCCGCTGGTTCCAGACCCTCCCCGAGGGGCTGCGCCAGGCCCTGTGCGACGCGGCCGTGGTGCGCCGCCTGCCCGCCGGCCAGCGTCTGTTCGCCCGTGGCGATGCGCCGTGCGGCCTGTATTGCGTGGTGGAAGGCGCGATGCGCGTCAGCGTGGTCGGCGAGACCGGCAAGGAAGCCTTACTGGCCCTGGTGGAAGCGCCCAACTGGTTCGGCGAGATCTGTCTGTTCGACGGCCAGCCGCGCACCCACGACGCCTACGCCGAGGGCGCCACCGTATTGCTGCAGGTGCCCCTGGCGCCGCTGCAGGCGCTGCTGGCGCAGCACCCGGAATTCTGGCGAGATTTCGCCCTGCTGATGAGCCACAAGCTGCGCATCACCTTCGCCGTGCTGGAGGAGCTGTCGCTGTTGCCGGCCGCGCCGCGCCTGGCCCGGCGTCTGCTGATGATCGCCGAAGGCTACGGCGAGTCAGCCACCGCCAAGCGCGAGCTGCACCTGCCGCAGGAGCAACTGGCGGCCATGCTGTCGCTGTCGCGGCAGACCACCAACCAGATCCTCAAGGAGCTGGAAGCCCAGGGCATCGTGCGCCTGAGCTATGGCGGCATCGAGATACTAGACCGCGAACGCCTGCGCCAGGCCGCCCACGCCTGACGCTCGCCGACAGCCTCCAGAACGGCAGCCTCTAGAACAAAAGCCAGACGACTCTCGACAAGCTTCGATGGTCGCGCACGCCACCACCCCGCTCTAATGCCCCCGCCGCTGCGCAGCCGCCGAAAGGCCCGCGCCAGAGCGGCACCCAACCCTCCGCAAGACAGCAAGGCGGCCGGCCTCCACGCCGGCCGCAAGGGAATCCTATGCGCCTTTCGAAACTCCTCTGCGCCCTCGCCCTGACCGCCCCGGCCCTGGCGATGGCCGACGACAGCGGCCTCTACGTCGGGGGCGGCGTCACCCGCCTGGAAATCGACGACCGCTCCTTCGACGACCAGGACGACAGCTACAAGCTGTACGCCGGCTACCGCCTGAACAACTACCTGTCTCTGGAAGGCGCGGTGGTCGACTTCGGCGACATGAGCGACGGCAAAAAGCACTTCGACGGCGAATCGCTACAGGCCAACGTGCACCTGGGCTTCCCCATCGGCCAGCGCATCCGCCTGTACGGCATTGCCGGCGTGCATGCCTGGCACGCCGATGACGACGCCGCCGGCAAGTCCGACGACGTGGACCCGCTCTACGGCTTCGGCGGCGAACTGGACGTGATTGGCGGCCTGGGCGTGCGCCTGGAGCAGGAATACCTGGACGTCGGCGACATCGACCTCGACCAGACCACCCTTTCCGCCTACTGGCGCTTCTGACGCCAGCCTGCCCCTCAAGCCCGGCGGAAGGTCCGGCTCTCTCCCCAGAGCAGTCCTCCCCCCTCCTGACCTTCCGCCGGCACCTTCACCCGTACAGAGCCCCCCGTACAAAGAATCCCCCGCACCCCGGCGTCGTCCGCACCAGGCATCACCTGCACAAATCACTCTTTCGGTCGGTTGCAGCGGCTTCGTTCGCGGCTAGCCTAGGGATAGCTGCGTTTCTGGCGCCAAAAAGACACACATCCGGCGAATCGCGCGGCTCACAATAACAATAAGGACGCCTCCGCCATGTTCGATATCGTTCGTGGGTTCATGCTGTGCTGTTTCGGACTCTTCGCCCTCGCCGCCCAGGCCAACCTCCCCAGCGAGGAACTGCAGCTGCAGACCCTGCAGGTCTATACCTGCCGCTCGATCAACAGCCTGTTGCTGCTGCGCGGCGAAGGCTTCCAGGAAGGTCACGCCGCCCAGTTGGAGAAGGACCTGGCCACGCTGGACAATGCCGTCAAGGCCTACCCCAAGGCTGACGATGCCCTGCGCAAGGCCCATGCGGAGTTCGTTACCCAGATTCGCAACGGCGTTTCCTACGGCCCCAAGGAAGAAGATATGCCCTGGCGCTACAACCAGGACCTGAGCCGCTCCCTGCGCGATCTGCTCACCCAGATCGAACGTTTCGTCCCCGCTACCGCCGACGCCAGCCAGATTCCGCTGTGGGAGCTGCCGGTGCGCGTGGAGTACCTCGCCACCCAGTACCTGGGGCGCGCCTATATCAGCGGCCTGGAGCTGGCCCGCGAGCAGCCGCAGGAATACCTCGGCCAGGACGAGGGCGTACTGGTGCCGCTGCTGACCCAGCGCATCGACCAGCTGCCCGACAGCGACGCGACCAAGAAACTGCGCACCCGCTGGGAGTACCTGAGCAAGGCGCTTCTGGACATGAACAGCAAGAGCAACAGCGGCGTCAGCGCTTCCGGCCGGCCCTGGGCGCCGATCATCGTCGATCGCAACGCCCGCGCGGTCTCCGGCCAGCTCATGCTGATCAGCCAGCAGTAGCGCCTCAGGCCGGGATGGCTTCCGGCTCTGGTATCTGCACCGGGACCATTGCCTGCGCCGGGCGCTCCAGCTCATCGCGGTCCATCAGCGCGGCACGGCCCGTCAGCAGCGCATCCGGGGCACGGGCGATCTTCGGGTTCTTGTCCGGGTAATCCAGGCTGTGCAGGAAGTGCCGCAGGCAATTGAGCCGCGCGCGCTTCTTGTCGTCGGACTTGACCACCACCCAGGGCGCGTCGGCGGTGTCGGTGTGGAAGAACATCGCCTCCTTGGCCTGGGTGTAGTCGTCCCAGCGGTCCAGCGACTGGATGTCGATCGGCGACAGCTTCCAGTGCTTGAGCGGATCGTCGCGACGCGAGACGAAGCGGCGCAGCTGCTCCTCGCGGCTCACCGAGAACCAGAACTTGAACAGGTGGATGCCATTGCGCACCAGCATGCGCTCAAGCTCCGGCGTCTGCTGCATGAACTCCAGGTACTGGCGCGGCGAGCAGAAGCCCATCACTCGCTCGACCCCGGCGCGGTTGTACCAGGAGCGGTCGAAGAAGACGATTTCACCGGCCGTGGGCAGGTGTTGGATGTAGCGCTGGAAGTACCACTGGCCGCGCTCGGCATCGCTGGGTTTCTCCAGCGCCACCACGCGGGCGCCACGCGGGTTGAGGTGTTCGGTGAAGCGCTTGATGGTGCCGCCCTTGCCGGCGGCGTCGCGGCCCTCGAAGAGCAGGACGATGCGCTGGCCGGTCTCCTTCACCCAGTTCTGCACCTTCAGCAGCTCGATCTGCAGTTCGGCCTTGGCCTTCTCGTACTCCCTGCGCTGCAGGCGCTTGCGGTAGGGATAGCTGGCGGGCAACTGGGCGGAGCCGGAGTCCTCGTTGCTGCCGCGCGGGGCCATGGCGACGGTCAGCGCGACCGGGCCCTGGCTCTGTGCCTGGATCTGCGCACCGCCCTCGGTGGTCACTTCGGGCAGCGCCGCGGCGGCGGGCTTGCTGGCTTCGGGTGGCGGCAGGCTCTCCTGGGAAATGGGCTGCCGGGGCTTGGGCTGCTGGGCCATGGTCTCCTCCTGTGAGACGTGGGGACGGCCCTCCACTGTGCTACCCGTGCCGCAAGCCTTTCTTGACCCGCATCAACCCGCCTAGAGCCAGCCTTTGTACTTGAACCAGTAGTAGGGAATGATCGCCGAGATGACCATCGCCACCAGCGCCATGGGGTAGCCGGCCAGCCATTGCAGCTCCGGCATGTGCGCGAAGTTCATGCCGTACACCGTGCCCACCAGGGTCGGCGGCAGGAACAGCACGGCAGCGATGGAGAACACCTTGATGATGCTGTTCTGCTCGATGTTGATCAAACCCAGGGTGGCGTCCAGCAGGAAGGTGATTTCCCCGGCCATCTTCGTCTGGTACTCGCTGAGCGAGCGTACATCGCGCTCCACCGACTTCATGCCCAGCTTCACCTCGTCGCTGATCCAGCCGTTGCTGCCCTGACGGAAGTACGACAGCGGCCGGCTGATGCTCAGCAGGCTCTCGTTGAGCTTGGACAGCAGCGAGTTCTTGCGCCCCAGTTGCTTGACCACTTCCTGCAGGTCGGCCTTCTCGCTGGCCGGGCCCTCGCGGAAGATGCTGGTGCCCAGGCTGTCGAGCTGCTTCTGGACGATCTCCAGCACGTCGGCGATGCGGTCCACCACGCTGTCCATCAGGGTCACGAACAGCTGGTCGCTGCGACCCTCGCAGCCGCCGCGCTGGGTGCGCGTCTCGAAGGTACGGAAGGCCAGCAGGTCGGTATAGCGCACCGTCACCAGCCAGTGCGGGGTCAGCACGCAGGTGACTTCCGAGACAGTGGGATTGTGCTCGCGGATGCCACCGACCACGCTGGTGGTCATGTACAGCGCACCGTTGCTCTCGTAGAAGCGCGAGGAATCTTCGATCTCGGCCATCTCCTCGCGGGTCGGCACATCCACCGCGATGATCGACTCCAGCAACTGCTCCTCTTGCGCCGTGGGCTGGAACAGATCGATCCACAGCGTGTCCTTGGGCATGCCGTGGCACTCGCTGCCGTTGTGGCGCACCAGGCGGTCGCCGACAAGGGTGTAATAGGTGATCATGTCGCCCGACGATCCTTTTACGCACCTGAAGTTGCCCCGCAGGTTGGCCAACTTCGGGCGGCTTCACAAGTCCGCCGGAGAGCAATGTGATGACAGACCCAGACGATGGCGAAGAGTCCTTCGCCGAAGACACCCTGATCCAGGCCATCGAGAACCAGATCGAGAGCGAGAGCCCGGCGGCCGCCCGCGCGGTGTTCAACAAGCTGACCCTGGTCGGCTACGAACGCGAGGACGCCCTGCACCTGATGGCCCTGGTGCTCGCCCACGAGATCGAGGCGATGCTGGCCGAGGACCGCCCGTTCAACGGCGAGTGGTACGAACAGGCCCTGCGCGCGCTGCCGACCCTGCCCGATGGCACTGTTGCCGAATGAGACAGCGGCATAACAGCGCTTGCCGAACCGGTCTGACTTGAGACTACACTGAAGCCTCATTGACCATCGGGAGTTAGGCGAATGGCTTTCACGAAAGAAATGGTTGAGGAACTGGACCTGCTGGCGCTCTTTGACCTGGAGAACAGCCAGGCGGGATTGAAAGTCCATCACGATGCTTCCGCCGAAGCCGTGGCGGCTGCCGGCCGGCTTCACGCCAAGGGCCTGATCGACAAGCAGGACGGCGGCTATCTCACCGGTCTGGGGCTTGACGCCGCCGAGCACGCCCAGGTCCTGCTCGGCATCCTGCGCAGCTGACCTCAAGTTCCCCCGCGAGCGGGCGATAAACTGGCACACTTCCGAGCGCCGCATTCCCTGATGCGGCGCCGCTGGCCAGACAGCAGTACGCCATGACGCTCACCCCCGAGATCCGCCCGGACATCGACGACGGCATCGACCGAAAGGTGCTGACGCAGCTGCGTCAACGCTTCCTCAAGGTCAACGCCGCGCGGCTGCATCGGGCCAGCGAAGCGCTTTCCACGCGCCAGCAGCTTGTCCTGAAGCTGTTGCCACTGCTGCTGGACGTGAACCATCCGCTGCTGCCCGGCTACGTGTCGGCCAGCACGCCCGCCGGGCTGTCGAACTTCGTCCCGGACGACGACATCCTCGCCGAAGCCCAGCGCCTGACCCGCTCCTTCAGCTACAAGACCCGACGCGGCAACCCGCCGCTGCCGATCCACGGGCTGTTCCTGATGGGCAGCCTGGGCACCGTCGCCCAGGCCGAGCAGAGCGACCTGGACCTTTGGGTCTGCCACGCCTCCGACCTCACCGAGCGGGAGCGGGCGGAGCTGCGCCGCAAGTGCGAGCTGCTCGAACAATGGGCCGCCACCCAGGGCGCCGAGGTGCACTGCTTCCTCGTCGACCCGCAGCACTACACCCAGGGCGCCCGCGAGGCCCGGCTGACCTCCGACGACTGCGGCACCAGCCAGCACTACCTGCTGCTGGACGAGTTCTACCGCACCGCCATCTGGCTCGGCGGCCGCACCCCGCTGTGGTGGCTGGTGCCGGTCTACGAAGAGAACCGCTACGCCGAGTACTGCCAGACGCTGCTGAACAAGCGTTTCATCCGCGCCGATGACGTCCTCGACCTCGGCCACCTGGCGCGCATCCCGCCGGGCGAATTCATCGGCGCCGGCATGTGGCAGCTGTTCAAGGGCATCGAGTCGCCCTACAAGTCGGTGCTCAAGCTGCTGCTCACCGAGGTCTACGCCAGCGAACACCCGCAGGTGTCCTGCCTGAGCCTGCGCTACAAACAGGCGATCTACGCCGGGCGCCTGGATGTGGAGGAGCTGGACCCCTACGTCATGCTCTACCGCCGCCTGGAGGAATACCTCAAGGAGCGCGGCGAAACCGAGCGCCTGGAGCTGATCCGCCGCTGCCTCTACCTGAAGGTCGGCAAGAAGCTCAGCCGCCCGCCGCGCCAGGGTCACAAGAGCTGGCAGCGCAAGGTGATGGAGCGCGTCTCGGCGCCCTGGAAGTGGGACAGCCGCGCCTTCGCCCAGCTCGACAGCCGCAGCCAGTGGAAGGTCCGCCAGGTACTGCTGGAGCGCCGCGCGCTGGTCAACGAACTGACCCACAGCTACCGCTTCCTCTCGCAGTTCGCCCGCCTGCAGCACGCCGCCAGCGGCATCAACCCGCGGGACATGGGCATCCTCGGCCGGCGTCTGTATGCCGCCTTCGAGCGCAAGGCCGGCAAGGTCGAATTCATCAACCCGGGCATCGCCCCGGACATGGCCGAAGACATCCTCACCCTCGCCCAGCTGCCCGGCGGCGAGGCGGGCAAGCCACCGTACTGGGCGCTGTTCGGCGGCAACCTGTCGCTGCAGGAAATGGCCGACTTCGCCCCGCTGCGCCGCGCCCGCGACCTCATGGAACTGCTCACCTGGAGCCACCGCAACGGGGTGATCGATGCCACCACGCGGCTGTCCCTGCAACCGGGCAGCAGCGACCTGACCGAGTTCGAGCTGCAGAACCTGCTGGGCTGCCTGCAGCAGGCCGTTCCGCTGCCGCTCGACGAGGTGCCGGAAAGCGCCCTGCTGCGCAGCGCGGTGCCTTCGCAGGTGTTGCTGCTGGTGAACGTCGGTGTCGACCCGCTGCGCCAGCACAGCCAGATGAACGTGCACATGACCACCGAGCGCACCGACTCGCTCGGCTATTCCGGCGTGCGCGACAACCTGGTGCTGACCCTCGACCAGATCACGCTGAACAGCTGGAACGAACTGCTGGTCAGCCGCTATGCAGGCCCGCACGCGCTGCTCGACTGCCTGCGCGAATTCCTCAACAGCGTGCCCTCCGACGCCCCGCCGCCGCGCCTGCTGGTGCGCTGCTTCTGCCGCAACCGCGCCACGGCCATCGCCCAGCGTGTGGAAGACCTGTTCCGCGACGCCCATGCCCAACTCGCCAGCGGCAAGGGCGGGCGCTACCTGTTGCAGGTGCGCCAGCACTTCCACCTGCTGCACCTGGTGCCGGGCAGCGTCAGCCATCGGGTGATCGACGGGTTGCCAGCGCTGGTCGAGCACCTGGGCGACACCCAGGACGACAGTGGCTTCCTGCAACTGGACCGGCACGCACTGGAGGGCGACGACCTCGCCATGATCCTGCCACTGGGCCGGGCCAATACCGTTCAGGTGTTCTACCGCCTGGATGAAGGCAGCGCGGAAATCACCATCCTCGACGAGCGCAACGCCCTCTGGCGGCGCCGCCAGGAATACGACACCGAGGAAGGCCTGCTGCTACCGCTGCAGCGCTTCCTGCAATCGGTGCAGTACCGCCGCAACGCGGTGATTTCGCTACTGGAAGCGCAGGGCCCGGTGGGCGCCGACATCCTCTTCTACGAAGTGGTGACCAACGGCCACCAGCGCGCCCAACGCATCGAGCGACGCAATGCGCCACAACCGCTGGAAGCCCTGCCGTTCTACAACGTGCAGGCGATCGTCGAACCGGGCGAAGGCCAGCGCGCGCGCACCACGCTGTTCTGCAACCACCGCGAATTCTCGGAACTGGAGTTCGGCAACGAGCTGTTCCAGGCCGCCGCCCGGCACATCCTCGACCGCCGACGCGGGCAGGAGCGCTACCCCTGCTACATCACCGACCTGGACCTGTCGGCCATGCGTGAGGGCGGGGAACTGCAGACGGTGCACTTCCTGCGTTACAAGCAGAGCCTGGAGCAGGCGCTGAACCGGGCGCTGGCCGAGGCCTGAAGGCCAGCCGGACGCCCGGAGAGGGAGGTTCCCGAAGGGGAAATCAGCGATCGAAGTCGCCGGCCGCTTCCGGCTGGTATTCCACTTCCAGCAGGGTCAGCTTCAGCGTCTTGCCGCTGGGTACCGGCCAGTCGATGCTCTGGCCGGTGGTCAGGCCGAGAAGCGCAGTGCCGACCGGAGCAAGAATCGAGACCTTGCCTTCACCGCCGACGCCAGCCGGGTAGACCAGGGTCAGGTGGTATTCCTTGCCACTGCCCTCTTCGCGGCAGCGCACGGTGGAGTTCATCGTGACCACGCCCGGCGGTATCTCGTCGTGGCCGACCACCGTGGCGCGGGCCAGTTCGGCCTCCAGCGCCTCGGCCGCGGGGCCGTACTCATCCAGGCTGTCGAGCATGCGCTCCAGACGTTGCAGGTCGAGTCGAGTCACGGTGATGGGAGTCGTGGTCATGATGGTTGGCAGTCTCCTTACAGGAGAGCCCCGGACGCTCGCGCGTTCGGGGCCCTGGGTGTTCTGGCAGTAAAGACGTTCGGGGATCGAACGTAATGAAATCCGAAAAAAGAAAAACCCCGCCCAAGGCGGGGTTTTCCCGGACACTAACACAGCACAGAAAATAAGCAACACCGACCAGTCACCACTTCGGCCGATGGTTGTTTCGGCGCTTTTCGCAGTCCGCCAGAATCGCCAGGCGCCGCTCGCCGTCGGCCTCGTTCCACTCCAGGATCTCGCCCAGGGTGCGCCCGCAGCCGACGCAGATGTCCGCGTCGTCCAGGCAACAGCGCCGGCAGCAGGGCGAGGCGACGCTGGCCCGCGGCTCAGATGCCGGGGAAGTCGACATCCTCACCTGCCTGCTCCAGGGTCGCGCGATTGAGCAGCGCGCCCAGCGGTTCGCGGGTGCTGTCGCAGATCCACAGCGAGCCGGATTCGTCGTAGTCGAAATGGAAGCCGCCGGAGCGCGCCGCCACCCACAGCTGGCGCAGCGCCGGCTGGCGGCTGAGGATCAGCTGGGTGCCGTTCTCGAAGCGCACGGTCAGCACGCCACTGGAGTTCTCCAGGTCCAGGTCCAGGTCGCTGTCGTCGAAGGCGTCCTCCACCGTTACCTGTACAGCGTCCACCAGGTCATGGAAGCGGGCTTCGCTCAAAGTGCTCATGCATCGTCCTCGGGATCAGTCAAAGGCACCAGTTTACGCCGGTATTCGCCCAGACTCTGCCCCGTCCAGCGCCGGAATGCGCGGGCGAGCGAGCCGGCTTCGCTGAAGCCCAGCAGGTAGGCGATGTCGGCGGTGTCCAGCGCCGGGTCGCGCAGGTAGTGCAGCACCAGTTGCTGGCGGGTTTCGTCCACCAGCTGGCTGAACGACAGGCCGGTGTCGCGCAGCCGCCGCTGCAGGGTGCGCGGGCTCAGCGCCAGGGTCTGCGACAGGCGCTCCAGGTCGGCGCCCTGCTCCGGCAGCTGGCGCGCCAGCTCCAGGCGCGCGCGGTCGAGCACGGTGTCGCCCTTGTTGATTTCCACCAGCAGGCGTTCGGCGTAGGCATCCAGGGTGCGCTGCACCTGGGCGTCGGCCTGGCCGAGCGGTAGCGAAAGCAGGCGCCTGGGGAAGACCAGGGCGTTGTCCGGCTGATCGAACAGCACCGGGCAGCGGAAGATACGCTCGTGCTCGCTGACATCCGCCGGAGCGCTGTGGCTGAAACGCACCTCGAACGGCACCTCGTCCACGCCGCTGACCCAGTGGCCGAAACTGACCCAGCCGGCCAGCGTCTCTTCGCTCATCTGTCGTTGCTGTTGCGGCAGCAGCGGCTCCCAGCTGTGCTTCACCAGCGCCTCACAACCGGCGCGCGGCGGCTCGTCGGCCAGCTCGACGCGGCCCAGGTTGCCCACCAGCGAGGCATAGCGCGCCTGGCGGTGCAAGGCGTCGGAGAGCGTCGCGCAACTCATGATCAGGTAGCCGAGCACGCCGTAGTAGCCGGGGCGCACCGCCTCGCCCAGGTGCAGGCCGAGGTTGTCGTCGCCGCTCAGGCGCACGCCGGCGCCCACCAGCTCCAGGTAGGCGCTGGCGGCGATGCGCTGGTCGCGCTGGGCGAGGATCGAGGGCTCCAGGTGCACCGTCGCCAGCAACTGCGCCGGGTCCACGCCCTGGCGCTGCAGATGCTCCACGAGGCCCTGCAGGTAGGCCACCGACACCGAACTGGGCAGGGGATCGCGATAGTCCATCAGGCATTCCATTTTTTGCCCGCCATCATAGGGCCACCGGCCCTTTCGGCGCGAGCCGCAAGCCCCGCCGGGCGGGAGTCCGCTTGAATAGGCAAGCCGGCGGGGGGTCGGTATACTCCGGACCCATTGACGCTTTATTACAAGGATTCCGCCATGAAGCGACTGCTGCTTCCCTTCGTCGCGCTCGCCGTCTTCACCGCCGCGCTGGCCGGCTGTGGCCAGAAAGGCCCGCTGTACCTGCCGGACGACCAGAAGGCCAAGAGCGAGCACAGCAAGGACCGCTACGGTCTCTGAGGGCGTTCCCATGGACGCCTTCGACGTCCGCGACGGGCAACTGTTCGCGGCAGACCTGCCGTCGCCGGCAATCGCCGGACGCCTCGGCATGCCGCAAAGCGGTAACGGCGAGCTCCTCGCCCGACTCCGCAACCCCGTCCGCGAAGAAGGCGGCCTGCTGGCCGTGCGTTCGGCCGGCGCCTATGGTTTCGTCATGAATTCCAACTACAACACCCGGGGCCGCGCCGCCGAGGTGCTGGTGGATAGCTCGGCCGCGCACTGGGTGCGTCGCCACGGAACACGACCAGAGCTGTTCGCCGGCGAAAGCCTGCTGCCGGACTGAGGCCGAGACGACGATGCTTCTGCGTTTTACCAAGATGCATGGGCTGGGCAATGACTTCATGGTCCTGGACCTGGTCAGCCAGCACGCCCATGTGCAACCACGCCACGTCAAACAGTGGGGCGACCGCAACTTCGGGGTCGGCTTCGATCAGCTGCTGATCGTCGAGCCGCCAAGCACGCCGGACGCCGACTTCCGCTACCGCATCTTCAACTGCGACGGCACCGAGGTCGAACAGTGCGGCAACGGCGCGCGCTGCTTCGCCCGCTTCGTGGTCGACAAGCGCCTGACCGCGAAGAAGACCATCCGCGTGGAAACCAAGGGCGGCATGATCGAGCTGACCATCGCCAACGATGGCCAGGTTACCGTCGACATGGGCCCGCCGCGCCTGCAACCCGAGCAGGTGCCGTTCCAGGCCGGTGCCGAAGCGCTGAGCTACCCCCTCGAAGTGGATGGCCAGCAGTACCAGCTGGCGGCCATCTCCATGGGCAACCCGCACGGCGTGCTGCGCGTGGATGACGTAGACAGCGCTCCGGTGCGCACCCTGGGGCCGAAGCTGGAAATCCACGAAAGCTTCCCGCAGAAGGCCAACATCGGCTTCCTGCAGATCGTCAATCCGCACCAGGCGCGCCTGCGCGTCTGGGAACGCGGCGCCGGCGAGACGCTGGCCTGTGGCACCGGCGCCTGCGCCGCCGCGGTCGCCGGCATCCGCCAGGGCTGGCTGCAATCGCCGGTACAGATCGACCTTCCCGGCGGACGGTTGACCATCGAGTGGGCAGGACCGGGTCAGCCCGTTATGATGACCGGGCCCGCCGTGCGGGTGTTCGAAGGCCAGGTACGTCTATAACCGGGACGCTTATGACCGATACTCCGCAGGACCCCACCGTTACGCTCGAAGCCGAACAGGTCGCCGACTATCTTCGCCGGCACCCTGAATTCTTCGTCGATCATGACGAGCTGATCCCGGAGATGCGCATTCCGCACCAGCCGGGCGACGCCGTGTCGCTGGTGGAGCGCCAGGTACGCCTGCTGCGCGAGCGCAACATCGAGATGCGCCATCGGCTGTCGCAGCTGATGGACGTGGCCCGCGACAACGACCGGCTGTTCGACAAGACCCGCCGCCTGGTGCTCGACCTGCTCGACGCCACCAGCCTCGAGGAAATCGTCAGCACGACGGAAGACAGTCTGCGCCACGAATTCCTCGTGCCTTACGTCAGCCTGATCCTGTTCAGCGACAACAACCTGCCGGTGGGCCGTTCGGTGAGCAGCGCCGAGGCGCACCAGGCGATCGGCGGCCTGCTGTCGGGCGGCAAGACCGTCTGCGGCGTGCTGCGCCCCCACGAGCTGGCCTTCCTGTTCTGCGAAAGCGAACGCGAGCAGGTCGGCTCCGCCGCCGTGGTGCCGCTGACCTTCCAGGGCCTGCACGGTGTGCTGGCGATCGGCAGCCCCGACCCGCAGCACTACAAGAGCTCGCTGGGCACCCTGTTCCTGGGCTACGTCGCCGAAGTCCTCGCGCGGACCCTGCCGCGCTTCTCCACGCCACTGCGCTCGGTGCGCTGAAAGCGGCGGCAAGCTGCAGGCTTTAGGCGACAGGCCGAATGCAGCGGGCCGAGTGCTTTTGCCTGAAGCCTGCGACCTGCAGCCTGGAGCCTTTCGTTGACACTTGAAGCTGGCATCGACGCTTATCTGGAACACCTGCGCAGCGAACGCCAGGTGTCCGTCCATACCCTCGACGGCTATCGCCGCGACCTGCTGCGCCTCGCCGCGCTCTGCGAAAAGTCCTCGCTGAACGAGTGGCCCGCGCTGCAGGTGCGCGACCTGCGCATGTTCGTCGCCCGCCTGCACCAGCAGGGCCTCGCCAGCCGCAGCCTGGCGCGCCTGCTGTCGGCCACGCGCGGGCTGTACCAGTACCTGATCCGCGAAGGCCGCTGCCGGCACAACCCCGCCGACGGCCTCGCCGCGCCCAAGGGCGCACGCAAGCTGCCGCGTACCCTGGACACCGACCGCACCGCGCAACTGCTCGACGGTGGTGTCGAGGACGATTTCATCGCCCGCCGCGACCAGGCGCTGCTGGAGCTGTTCTATTCCTCGGGCCTGCGCCTCTCCGAACTGGTCGGCCTCGACCTGGAGTGGCTGGACCTCAAGGACGGCCTGGTGCGCGTGCACGGCAAGGGCAACAAGGTGCGCGAACTGCCGGTCGGCCGCGCCGCGCGGCAGGCCATCGAAAACTGGCTGCCGCTGCGCGCCCTCGCCTCGCCACAGGACAACGCCGTGTTCATCGGCCGCAGCGGCAAGCGCCTGACACCCCGCGCGATCCAGCTGCGCGTGCGCGAAGCCGGCGTGCGCGAGCTGGGCCAGCACCTGCATCCGCACATGCTGAGGCACTCCTTCGCCAGTCATATGCTGGAGTCCTCCCAGGACCTGCGTGCGGTGCAGGAGCTGCTCGGCCACGCCGACATCGCCACCACGCAGATCTACACCCACCTGGACTTCCAGCACCTCGCCACGGTCTATGACCAGGCGCACCCACGGGCACGCCGTAAACCCGGAGCAGAAGAATGAGTATCCGTCTGGTCACCTTCGACCTCGATGACACGCTGTGGGATGTCGCCCCGGTGATGAACAGCGCGGAAGCCACCCTGCGCGACTGGCTGGCAGTGAATGCCACGCAGTTGGGCCCGGTGCCCATCGAACACCTGTGGGCGATTCGCTCGCGGCTGATGGAGCAGGACCCGATGCTCCGGCACCGCCTGAGCGAACTGCGCCGGCGCATCCTGTTCCACGCCTTGCTCGACGCGGGTTATCCACAAGCCGAGGCCAGCGACCTGGCCGAAGCCGGGTTCCAGACCTTCCTCCACGCGCGACACCAGGTGGCGCTGTTCCCCGAGGTGCACCCGACCCTGGAGCAACTGGCCAACCGCTTCATCCTCGGCGTGCTCACCAATGGCAACGCCGACGTGCGCCGCCTGGGCCTGGCCGATTACTTCCAGTTCGCCCTGTGCGCGGAAGAACTCGGCGTCGGCAAACCTGATCCACACCCGTTCCAGGAAGCACTCAAGCGCGGCGGCGTGGCGGCGGAACACGCCGTGCACATCGGCGACCACCCCAGCGATGACATCGCCGGCGCGCGTCGCGCGGGCATGAAGGCGATCTGGTTCAACCCGGCGCGCAAGCCATGGGACGGCGAAGAGGCGCCCAGCGCGATCATCCACAACCTGTCCGAGCTGCCCGGCGTTCTAGCAAATCTGTAGGTGCGGACCAGACCCTAGGGCGCATAACCCGGAACGGGTTATCCGCCGATTGCGTCGCGGCGGATAACGCTGGCGCGTTATGCGCCCTACGATTTGTAGGAGCGGCCGCCAGACATACGCGGACATGAAAAAGCCCCGCCGCTCCTCACGGAACGGCGGGGCTTTTCATGTCGCGTCAGATATCAGATAGGGCGGCTGCCGTATTTGCTATCCGGCTTCTTGGGCGGGTCGGCCACGACGTTCGGCTCGATCTCCTGCACCTTGCCACCGCGAGTGAGGAATTCCTCCATCGCGCGAGCCAGTGCATCACGATCCTTCTGCTTGGCTTCGACCGAGGGCAGTTCCTCTTCTTCCGCAGCGGCCTTGGCTTTCTTGCCACCGCCCTTGGGAGAAGGGGCTTCATCCCCATCGCCGCTGTCTGCTTCGGCGTCGCTGTCGTCCGCTGCGGCGAGTTCCTCGCCATCGTCCTCGTCAGCGCCGTCCAGCTCGTCCTGTTCCAGTTCTTCGTCGCTCATTGTTCAACCTCTGTGGTGCTGCAAAGCACGTTAGTTATAGCCCAGCTGCGCGCTTTGACGAACGCCGCCGGAAAAAATTCATACAAGCTCGCCCTGCCAGGTCGCCACGATCTTTCGCGGCCCGCCGTGGTCGCGGTGCTCGCCCAGATAGATACCTTGCCAGGTGCCCATTGCCAAGCCTCCCTCCTGTATCGGCAGCGTCAGCTGACAGCCCAGCAGGCTCGACTTGAAATGCGCCGGAAGGTCGTCCGGACCTTCGTAGTCATGTTCATAGCCGCTCTCGCCCTGGGGCACCAGGCGATTGAAGAATCGCTCGAAATCGCGGCGCACCGAGGGGTCGGCATTCTCATTGACCGTCAGCGAAGCGGAGGTGTGCTGCAACAGCAGGTGCAGCAGGCCAACCCGGCACTTCGACAACTCCGGCAGCGCGGCCAGGATCTCGTCGGTGACCAGGTGGAAACCTCGCGGTCGAGGGCGCAGGGTGATGGTCTTCTGCTGCCACATGGCGGGCAATCCTTGCGTCGCTAACGGTGATGCGCGCGCATTCTAGCGTGCTGATCGAAAAAACAAAGGGCGCCCGAGGGCGCCCTTCGTCGAACTTGCGCGAACCCTTACAGGTTGTAGCCGCGCTCGTTGTGCAGGGAGAGGTCCAGACCCACGGTTTCCTCTTCCTCGGAGACGCGCAGGCCCATGACCAGGTCCAGGACCTTGAGGATCACGAAGCTGACGATACCGGTGTAGACGATGGTGAAGGCCACACCCTTGAACTGGGTGAACAGCTGCGCGCCGATGTCGGTCACGGTGCCGAAGCCGCCCAGTGCCGGGGCTGCGAACACGCCGGTGAGCAGGGCGCCGACGATACCGCCGACAGCGTGCACGCCGAAGGCGTCCAGGGAATCGTCGTAGCCGACGGCGCGCTTGAGGCTGGTGGCAGCGAAGAAGCAGATCACGCCAGCGGACAGACCGATGACGATGGCGCCCATCGGGCCACAGGTACCGGCAGCCGGGGTGATGGCGACCAGGCCGGCAACCACGCCCGAAGCGATGCCCAGGGCGCTCGGCTTACCGTGGGTGATCCACTCGGCGAACATCCAGCCCAGGGCGGCGGCGGCGGTGGCGATCTGGGTGACCAGCATGGCCATGCCGGCGGTGCCGTTGGCGGCAGCGGCGGAACCGGCGTTGAAGCCGAACCAGCCGATCCACAGCAGGGCGGCGCCGATCAGGGTGTAGCCCAGGTTGTGCGGGGCCATGGCAGCGGTCGGGTAGCCCTTGCGCTTGCCGAGGACGATGCACGCCACCAGGCCAGCGATACCGGCGTTGATGTGCACCACGGTGCCGCCGGCGAAGTCCAGCACGCCCCAGTCCCACATCAGGCCACCGTCACCGCTCCAGACCATGTGGGCGATCGGTGCGTAGACCAGGGTGAACCACAGCGCGGTGAAGATCAGCATGGCCGAGAACTTCATGCGCTCGGCGAAGGCGCCGACGATCAGGGCCGGCGTGATGATCGCGAAGGTCATCTGGAACATCACGAAGACGCTCTCAGGGAACAGCGCGGCGGCGGAAGTCAGGCCGCTGGTGGTCAGGCCGCTGAGGAAGGCCTTGTCCAGTCCGCCGACGAAGGAAGCGAAGTTGACCACGCCCTTTTCCATACCGACGGTATCGAAGGCCAGGCTGTAGCCGTAGACGACCCAGAGGATGCTGATCAGCGCGGTGATCGCAAAGCACTGCATCATGATCGACAGGACGTTCTTGGCGCGCACCATGCCGCCGTAGAACAGCGCCAGGCCAGGGATGGTCATCAGCAGCACCAGGGCGCTGGAAATCAGCATCCAGGCGGTGTCGCCGCTGTTCAGGACGGGGGCCGCAGCCTCGTCGGCCAAGGCCAGACCGGGCATTGCGAGGGGCAATAGGGCGCCTAGCCCTGCGTATTTGCGCAGAGTCATTGTTGTTTCTCCTGGGGCGTGGGGGTTCGGTGTGGGCTTGGCTTAGATCGCGTCGGTGCCGGTTTCGCCGGTACGGATACGAATGGCCTGTTCCAGATTTACGACAAAGATCTTGCCGTCACCGATCTTCCCGGTGTTGGCGGCCTTGGTGATGGCTTCGATAACACGATCCAGCTGGTCATCGGCGATGGCGACGTCGATCTTCACCTTCGGCAGGAAATCGACAACGTATTCCGCGCCACGGTACAGCTCGGTGTGACCCTTCTGCCGGCCGAAGCCTTTGACTTCGGTCACAGTGATGCCCTGCACGCCGATCTCGGACAGCGACTCACGAACGTCGTCCAGCTTGAACGGCTTGATGATGGCTGTGACTAGCTTCATGTAACTCTCTCCCGTGTTTTGGTGGACCCGCCCCAGGAAGAACGAACCCGGAGACAAGTCTAAGCGCAGTGTCTGGCTTTTGTAATGCGCCGGCCGCCCTACCTCAGCACTCCGACTGCCTTGATCGAAGCAATCCACCGCCTCGCCTGCCGCACCGGAACTGCATCGGTGCACGCCATATCTGCCCCAAAGCATGAAGCTTGCCAGTTCGTGAAAATGCCCGTGGCATCAGGCACTTGGCCTGAAACAGGGCTTTCTGGCGAATCGCCAGCGCTGCCCTGGCGCACCGAAAGCGCGCACGCAGAGCGGGCACACTGCTCAAAAAGCGTGCAACCCGGCGCGCCGCAGCCAGCGCCGGCTGCGTGATAGACTGCGCTCTGATTCAATCCGGAACCCATGAACCATGCTGCCGCCCAAAGCCTTCCTCGATGCCATCAGCCAACAAGCCGGACGTCTGTTCGGTGGCGAATCGCCCCTGCCGAAGGCCGAGCTGGAAGCCCAGTTCAAGGTTCTGATGCAGAGCGCCTTCAGCAAGCTCGACCTGGTCAGCCGCGACGAATTCGACAGCCAGATGGTCGTCCTCGCGCGCACCCGCGCCCGTCTCGAGGCGCTGGAAGCGAAGGTCGCGGAGATGGAAGCCAGGCTCTCGCCCGCCGACACCGCCGCACCTGCCCCCGCCGCCGAAGAATAAGTCCCGCCTGGCGGGCGGCATGCGATCAGGAGTGATCCATGTCCCTCGCCATCGTCCATAGCCGCGCCCAGGTCGGCGTGGAAGCGCCCGGCGTCACCGTCGAGGCGCATCTCGCCAACGGCCTGCCTTCACTGACCCTGGTCGGCCTGCCCGAAGGCGCCGTGAAGGAGAGCAAGGACCGCGTGCGCAGCGCCCTGCTCAACTCGGGCTTCGACTTCCCCAACCGCCGCATCACCCTGAATCTCGCCCCGGCCGACCTGCCCAAGGACGGCGGGCGCTTCGACCTGGCCATCGCCCTGGGCATACTCGCCGCCAGCGGCCAGTTGGCCGATGCCGCCGGGCTGGATGGGCTCGAATGCCTGGGCGAACTGGCGCTCTCCGGTACGCTGCGGCCGGTCCCCGGTGTACTGCCCGCCGCGCTGGCAGCCCGTGCTGCCGGACGCGCGCTGGTGGTGCCGAAGGAGAACGCCGAGGAAGCCAGCCTCGCCAGCGGCCTGACCGTCTACGCCGTCGGCCACCTGCTGGAGCTGGCCGCGCACTTCAGCGGCCAGGAACGCCTGCGCCCCTACGAGGCCAACGGCCTGATGCGGGTGACACCGCCCTACCCCGATCTCTCGGAAGTGCAGGGCCAGGCCGCCGCCAAGCGTGCGCTGCTGGTGGCCGCCGCCGGCGCCCACAACCTGCTGTTCAGCGGGCCGCCCGGCACTGGCAAGACACTGCTCGCCAGCCGCCTGCCCGGCCTGATGCCGCCGCTGGATGAAGACGAGGCGCTACAGGTGGCGGCGATCCATTCCGTGGCCGGGCGCGGGCCGCTGACCCACTGGCCGCAGCGGCCTTTCCGCCAGCCGCACCACACCGCCTCAGCGCCAGCACTGGTCGGCGGTGGCAGTCGTCCGCAGCCGGGGGAAATCACCCTGGCCCACGAAGGCGTGCTGTTCCTCGACGAGCTGCCGGAATTCGATCGCAAGGTCCTGGAAGTGCTGCGCGAGCCGCTGGAAGGCGGCGAGATCGTCATTGCCCGCGCCAATGGCCGCGTGCGCTTCCCGGCGCGCTTCCAGCTGGTGGCGGCGATGAACCCCTGCCCCTGTGGCTATCTGGGCGACCCCAGCGGCCGTTGCCGTTGCTCGCCGGAACAGATCCAGCGCTACCGGGCCAAGCTCTCCGGGCCGCTGCTGGACCGCATCGACCTGCACCTCACCGTCAGCCGGGAAAGCACCAGCCTCGCACCCAGCGGGCCGAGCACCAGCAGCGCCGAGCTGGCTGTGCAGGTCGCCGCCGCGCGCCAGCGCCAGCTTACCCGGCAGGGTTGCGCCAACGCCTTTCTGACCCTGAAGAAGATGCACCAATATTGTGCATTGAGCCCGGAAGACCAGGCCTGGCTGGAGAAGGCCGGCGAGCGCCTGAACCTGTCACTGCGCGCCCTGCACCGGATTCTCAAGGTCGCCCGCACCCTCGCCGACCTGCAGCAGGCAGACGACATTGCCCGCCCGCACCTCGCCGAGGCGCTGCAGTACCGCGCGGGGCACTAGCCCGGCAGGTCGTGCGCGACGGCGAGCAGATTCAGCTCGACCGTGGCGTTCTTCGGCAACTGATAGACGCCAACCGAAGTGCGCGTGTGCACACCGGCCGCCCCCAGCACCTCGTACAGCACCGCCGATGCGCCGTCGGCCACCTCGCTCAGTTGGGTAAAGTGCTCTGCCGACTGTACGAACACGTTGAGCTGCAACACTCTGCGCACCCGGTCGAGATCACCCAGCGCCTGCCGCAGCAAGGCCAGCGCGCGCATGACGCAGACCTTGGCAGCCAGTTGGGCATCGGCCATTGAGACTTCACTGCCCGCCCGGCCGATGACGACGATTTCATCACCCACCCGCGGAATCTGCCCACTGACATGCACCTGGTTTCCTTCGATGAGGAAAGGCACGTAGTTGCCGCCGATCTTCATTTCACCGCTGAAGTCGTAGCCGAGTTCGGCGGCGATCCTTTCAAACGCAGCAGCGCGCGTCTCGCTCATAAGCACTCCCTGATGGGTCAGTTTCCGGTCAGCAGCGCCAGAACGGCCGCATCGCTTCGATCACCGCCTGCTCGCGGGTGACGCCGATATCCTTCAGCTGCGCATCGGACAGCTCCAGCAGCTGCTTGCGGGTACGCACGCGGCGCCAGAACTGCTGCCAGCGGCTTTCCTGCGGGGCGCGCGGAGCTTCGCGCACGCCGGGGATCTCCAGCAGTTCCTGTTGGTAAAGGGTCAGCCGCACATCGCTCAGGCCGCTCATGTCGTCACTCCTCCAGTCGAGCTCTTTCGAACGTGGGACTAGCGTGACGAATCGGCGGAAATCATTACAGATTCAACGCGGTTAAGTTTTTTCCATACAGACTCGAGCGAAATCCTTCTGAATGGCGTATTTTTTCCCGATCTGTACTGCATTCCGCCGAGTCTGTCCGGCACGGGAGATCTGTCATGAAACGCTACGCGCAGCTGGCCGCCACCCTCGGCGACCGCATCGAGCAGGGCCTGTACCGTCCCGGCGACCGCCTGCCCTCGGTGCGCGCGCTGAGCGAGGAGCACGGCGTCAGCATCAGCACCGTGCAGCAGGCCTACCGTGTGCTGGAGGACTCCGGGCTGGTCGAGCCCAGGCCGAAGTCCGGCTACTTCGTACCCGAGCGCCGCGAGTTGCCACCGATGCCGGCCATGACCCGCCCGGCGCAACGGCCGGTAGACGTGTCGCAGTGGGACCAGGTGCTGGAACAGGTACGCCGCGCGCCCGGCGGCGATTTCGTTCAGCTCGGGCGCGGCACGCCGGACATTGCCAGCCCCTCGCTCAAGCCGCTGCAGCGGGCGATGGTGCACGCCGCACGCCGCACCGACCTGCAGAGCCTCGGCTACGAAGGCATCCAGGGCTCGCTGCCGCTGCGCGAGCAGATCGCCCGGCTGATGCTGGATTCCGGCTGCCAGGTGCCGCCCAGCGAGATCGTCATCACCACCGGCTGCCAGGAGGCGCTGGCCATCACCCTGCGCGCCATCTGCGAGCCGGGCGACATCATCGCCATCGATTCACCCAGCTTCCACGGCGCCATGCAGGCGCTCAAGGCCTATGGCCTGAAGGCGCTGGAAATCCCCACCGACCCCACCAACGGCATCAGCCTGGAGGCGCTGGAACTGGCCATGGAACAGTGGCCGGTGAAGCTCATCCTGCTCACCCCCAACTGCAACAACCCGCTGGGCTACATCATGCCCGACGCGCGCAAGCGCGCTTTGCTCACGCTCGCGGCACGCTATGACGTGCCAATCCTCGAGGACGATGTCTACGGCGAGCTGGCCTACGCCTATCCGCGCCCCCGCAGCATCAAGTCCTTCGACACCGACGACCGCGTATTGCTGGCCAGTTCCTTCTCCAAGACCGTGGCGCCCGGCCTGCGCACCGGCTGGGTGGTGCCGGGGCGCTACCTGGACCGCATCCTCCACTTCAAGTACATCGCCAGCGGCACCTGCGCGCCGCAACCGCAGATGGCGCTGGCCGAGTTCGTCGGCGGCGGCCACTACGAGCCGCACATCCGCCGCATGCGCGCGCAGTACCAGCGCCACCGCGACCTGATGACCGAATGGGTCGGCCGCTACTTCCCCGAGGGCGCGCGGGTCACCCGGCCGCGCGGCGGTTTCATGCTCTGGGTCGAGTTCGACCCGCTGTTCGACAGCGTGCGGCTGAACCAGGAGCTGCGCCGCGACAACGTGCAGGTGGCGGCGGGCAACATCTTTTCCGCCTCGGGCAAGTACCGCAACTGCATCCGCATGAACTACTCCAACCGCGACCTGGCGGTGATCGAGGATGCCGTGCGCAAGGTCGGCGCCTGCGCCAAGCGGTTGACCGCCGAGCTGCGCGAGCAACAGGCCGAGCCACTGCCCGCCTGAGGCGAAACATTTATCCACAGCCCGACGCTGCCCCGTGGCAGCGCCCTGCTGTACCTTGGTTTCCTTTTGCCAGGCACCCGCTTTGACCAGTCTCACCCTCGGCCCGCTGGCCCTTCCCCTGCCCCACGTGCTGCTCTACCTCGGCTTCTTCGGCGCCCTGCTGGCCGGCTGGCTGGCCGGGCGCAAGCGCGGCGCCAACCCCGAAGGCGCACTGTTTGCCATGTTCCTCGGTGGCCTGCTGGTGGCGCGGCTGGCCTTTGTCGCGCGCTACTTCGAGCAGTACGCGGCGACGCCGCTGAGCATCGTGGATATCCGCGATGGCGGCTTTCTCGCCCTGCCGGGGGTGATCGCCGCCGCACTGATCGGCGCGCTGCTGGCCTGGAAGCGGACAGAGCTGCGCCGCCCGCTGGCCGTCGCGGCCGTGGTCGGTGTGTGCCTGTGGGGTGGCGGCAAGGCCGTGACCTCGGCGCTGGACCGCAGCCAGCAGATTCCCGAACTCACGGTGATGGACCTGCGCGGTGCCGCCGTGGACCTGCGCGCGCTGGATGGCCGGCCCATGGTGGTGAACCTCTGGGCAACCTGGTGCCCGCCGTGCCGACGCGAGATGCCGGTGCTGGAGGCCGCCCAGCAGCAGCGCAGCGATGTGCGCTTCCTGCTGGTCAACCAGGGCGAGAATGCCGAAGCCGTGCAGCGCTTCCTGCGCGACCAGGGCCTGAGCGAAGCGGCGGTGCTGCTCGACAGCGGCAACCGCCTCGGCCAGGCCACCGGCTCCTACGGCATGCCCACCACGCTGTTCTACGACGCCCAGGGGCGCCTGAAGCACAGCCAGATGGGCGAACTGTCCGCCGCCAGCCTGGAGTACGGGCTGGGCCAGCTCAAGGACTGACCCGCCCGGCGCTTCAGCGGAAGCGCCCGACCTCGTCGCGCAGGCTGGCGGCCAGGCTGTCCAGCTCGCGCACGGTCTGCGCCAGATCGGCCACCACCTGACGCTGTTCGCTGTTGGCCTGGGCGATGCCCTGCAGGTTGCTGCTGAGCAGCGTCGCGGTGCGGCTCTGCTCCTGGGTCGCGGTGGTGATGGCGGCGAACTGCTCGCCGGCCGCGCTGCTCTGCTGGGAGATTTCCGCCAGTGCCGCGGCGACCTTCTCGTTCAATGCCAGCCCGTGCTGCATCAGCTGGCTGCCCTGCTCGATGGTTTCGGTGGCACTGCCGGTGTCCTGCTGGATGGCGCCGATCATCTGCGAGATTTCCGTGGTGGCGGCCTGGGTGCGCGCGGCCAGGCTGCGCACTTCATCGGCGACCACGGCGAAGCCGCGGCCCTGCTCGCCGGCACGGGCGGCCTCGATGGCGGCGTTGAGCGCCAGCAGGTTGGTCTGCTCGGCAATCGAAGTGATCACCCCGACGATGCTGCCGATCTCCTGGGAGCGCGCGCCGAGGCGGTTGACCCGCTCCACGGTCTGCTGCAGCGCGCCGGCAATCTGCGCCAGCGAGGCGGAGGCATCGTCCATGGAATGCAGGCCGATGCGCGTCTGCCTGGTGTTTTCGCTGGCCATGCGTTCGGTGCTGCGCATGTTGTCGGCAATGTCCATCGAGGTGGCGCTGAACTCTTCCACCGCGCCGGCCATGCTGTTGATCTCGCCGGACTGCTGCTCCATGCCGGCATAGGCGCCGCTGGAAAGACCCGACAGCGAACGCGAGCAATGCCCCACTTCCTCCGCCGCGCCGCGCACCCGCGAGACCATGCTGGAGAGTGCCTCGCCCATCTGGTTGAAGCTGCGCGCCAGGTCGCCGATCTCGTCACGGCTGGCAACCGACAGGCGCGCGCCCAGGTCGCCGGCGCCCAGTGCATGGGCCTGGCGCACCAGGTCGCCCAGCGGACGCAGGCGGCGTTGCAGCAGCCAGGTGGTGGCGATCACCGCCAGCAGCATGGCGATCAGGCTGCCCATGGCCAGTTGGCCACCGACGCGCCAGGTCACCGCGCGGATCTCGTCCTTGGGCATGCTCGCGACGACGGTCCAGGGGCCGCCGGCGAAGGGCTGCGCCACGCTGTAGAAATCATCCTGGCCGTCGCTCCAGAAGCGGCCACGGCCGGGGTTGTCGAGCAGGCTGGCGAGGCTGTCGGCGGCGCGCTCGGGATTGCGCGCGCCGGCCGGCGGCACCAGCCAGTGGTGTTGTTCGTCCAGCAGCGCCAGCGAGCCGCCCTGACCGAGGCGGAAGCGGCCGAGGTTGTCGAACTGGCGTTTCTGCGCGTCGGTGTAGTCGAAGCCGACGAACAGCACGGCGATCACCCGCCCGCTGCCGTCGCGCACCGGGGTGTACTGGGTCATGTAGAAACGGTCGAACAGCAGCGCGCGGCCGACGTAGCTCTCGCCACGCATCAGCAGCGGGTAGGCCGGGCTGTTGTGGTCCAGCACGGTGCCCATGGCGCGGCTGCCGTCCTGCTTCATCAGCGAGGTGGTGATGCGCACGAAATCTTCGCCATCGCGCACGAACACGGTGGCGACGCCGGCGGTGAGCTGGCGGAATTCGTCGACCAGGGTGAAGTCGCCATTCAGGCGGGTGTCGCCCAGGTACAGCGCCGGGGCTTGCAGTGCGGCGACCGGCACGCGCTCATCGGTGTGCGCTTGCAGGCCGGCAGCGAAGCGCTTCTCGAACAGGCCGGCGAGGCGCTGGGTGCTCTCGCGCAGGGTGCCGTGGAAGGTTTCCAGCTGGTCCGCCAGCAGGCGCGCTTCGCTGGCGAGGTGCTCTTCGCGGGTAGTCAGGGTAGCGCTGTCTAGCGAGCGCAAGGCAAACAGCGTGCTGCCGCTGATCAACAGGATCAGGAGCACGGCCAGGGCCATCGCCAACTGCAGGGCGATGCGGGATCGGGGCTGGTTCATTTTTCTGCTTCTGCACGCAACGGCGGGCCGTCGCCCGTGGTTCGAGGAGCGGCCTGCTTCGGTTCGAGGGGAGTGCCGGCGTGGTTCGCCGGTCTGCACAGGCTATCGGCGGCGCGTGACAATACTTGAGTCATTCACCCGGATTTGGCTTGGGGCGGGGGCTCCAGTCCGGGCAACGGCGCTCCTGCAGTGTGAATCCGGAGCCAGTCCGCAGGATGGTGTGGAGCGCAGGGCCGTAGGGCGCATATCCCGGGACGGGTTATCCGCCGCAAGCCCCACGGCGGATAACGCTGGCGCGTTATGCGCCCTACAGGAGTGACCGGAGGCACGACGCAGGATGGCGTGGAGCGCAGCGATACCCATCGATCTCCGTGCACCGACAGCATGGGTATCGCTGCGCTCCACCCATCCTACGAAAGCGTCCCCTTACACGCGCAGGTGGTTTTCCATCAGGCCGACGGCGTCGCGCCAGCGCAGCCACAGGCTGCCCTGCCAGTCCATCACCGGCAGCGATTCGCCGAGCAGGAGCTGCATGCGCCGGCGCGGCAGGCGGGCGTCGAGGTTGGAGGCGTCGCGCAGGGCGGGCACCACGTCGTTGGTCAGCCATTGGCGCAGGCTGCGGTTTTCCGGGTGGTGGCAGTAGATCAGCAGCAGGGCGTAGAGGCCACTCTCGCTGACCAGCAGTTCCGGTTCTGCATTGCCGGCAAGGCGCTCGCGGCGGGACTGGTCGTGGTCCAGCCGGCCGATGAGGTGGGCGTCGACGGGGCGGTTGATCAGCTTGCTCAGGTCGCGCACCGCGAACCACGCCTGCTGCTCGATCAGCAGGGCGCGCAATTGCCGGTTGTAGCGGACGAACAGGGTCGGGATCAGGCCGTCATCGGCCGGGGAAATCGAAAGGTTCATGCTGTAGCTCCTTGCTCATTCAAGAAGCCGCCGCCCGAAACTGCCGAAGGAGGGAGGCGGACCGTGCAAGGGTGGAAACCGGACATTAGACAGCGCTAGCCGGTCGGGCCGAAGCCCGCCTCACACGGCCCGCCATGGAGAGCAAAGCGAGTCCGGCACCGAAGAGGTGCCGGACTGCCCCGCCCATGGCGATCACTGTCAATGTTCAGGTTTCCACACCTGGCCACGATGACACTGTGGCAGGGCGGAACGCTAAGCAGTGGGCTCGTAGGACCGCAACGCCAGAGGCCTGTAGGACAACTCTCTATCGAGAGACGCATCTGGCAGAGGATCGATAGGACAGCACCGATCCTCCGAAGGGATCGTCCGCAATGCCCTACACCCTCGCAACCTTCGTCAGAGCATTCCATCGGCAAAGGCTGACGGATGTGAATTGGATTTCACTATCACGCGATCAATCGCACCCCATCAGCCGGCACGCCCGACATCGGAACCGGCGGCAGCGCTATAGCCTGACGGGCGGTGGTCAATACCACGTCAACAGAGCGTGGGCTCGCTGCTTGCGCACGCGCCTCAACGCTCACTCTGATGAAAGGAAGTATCGAATGAAAAAACTGATTGCAGCCCTGGTTCTCCTGCCCATGGCCGCCACGGCCTACGCCTATGACATGGAGGTGAATATCTCCGGCAAGCTCGTGGGCGGCACCTGCTCCTTCACCGGGAACAAGAGCATGGATGTCCTCATGCCCGATACCCCCACCGCCTCGCTGAAGAATGCCGGCAGCACGTCCAACACCGTAGACATGCACCTCCAGCTGCAAGACTGCCCGGCGGTTACGAAGGTCAAATGGGAGCACACCCAGAATGTGGATAGCGAAACGGGCGCCCTGAAAAACACCGCTGACGGCCCGAAAGACGTTTACGTGCAGGTGCTCGATGGAAGTGGCGAGACCATCGACCTGACCAAGGACGAGGGTCGAAATATAAGTGCAACGCAAGGGATGGACTATCAACTGCGTTACTACACCCCAACCGGCATTACGGAAGGCGGTGATTTCGCAACGCAGGCTTATCTGACCATCATCTACTGATCGCCACAGGGCACCGTGAAGAACAGGCCGGCTTGTACCGGCCTGTTTTTTTATGGGGCCTACTGGATCTCTTCCGGGGTGACGATCACCCAGTTCTTGTCGGCGGTGACCGGCTGGCCGAGCTTGGCCTGGGCCGCGGCATTCTTCTTGATCATGCCGTTGAGCTGGTCCATGTACTTGGCCTTGCGGTTGATCCACAGGTGCACGCCGTTCTCGGCGGTGCCGTTGAACAGCATGTAGCCATCGCTGCTGGGGGTATCGCCGCCGACCAGGATGGGCTTCTTCCACTGGTCGATGTAGGTGAGGATCGCCGCCTGCTTGCCGGCCATCCAGGTCGCCGGGGTCCACAGGTAGGGGGTGATCTCCAGGTCCAGGTTGGCCTTGGGATCGTACTTGCCTTCGCTGATCTGCTTGCGCGCGGTGGTCAGGGCGCCGCTCTGGCGGTCCTTGAGCAGGGTGGTGACGCCGATGACGTTCTCGGGCTTCACGTTGTAGCCGTACTTGGGATCGCTGGCGACCATGCGCACCAGTTCCTCGTGGGCGGCGGTCATCACGTAGACCTCGATGCCGTTCTCCATCAGCTTGTTGTACAGCTCGGTCTGGCCGGTGAAGACCTTGGGCGGGTTGATCTCGATGGTCTTGACCACGTCGCCTTCGTAGTAGGTGCTGGGCACCGGCTTGCCGTAGGCCATCAGTTCGTCGACGTAGCCCTTGAGCTCCTTGAGGGTGAAGCCGGAGAACACCTGGGCGACCCAGGGGTAGCAGACCAGGTCGTCGACTTCGCAAAGGCGGTAGTAGTAGCTGTTGAGGCTTTCCTTGTGGCCGTTGACGTCCTTGAAGGGGATCAGCTTGAGCGAGGGGTCGAGCTTCTCGCGGGTCAGCACGCCTTTCATTTCGAGGAAGGGCAGCAGCGATTCCTCGAGGTCGTAGCGGTAGCTGGTGTTGTCCATGTCGAAGACCGCGAAGGCGCCCTTGTTGGCGTTGGCGGCGATCAGGGCGTCGAGCTGCTTGGCGGCCGGCGCCGGCCAGTGTTTCAGTTCGGTGGCGGCGAAAGAGGTGCTGGCGAGGCCGGCCAGGATCAGGCCGGCGAGCAAGGTGCGCATGGGCTTCATGGAATTCCCCCGAGTGGTCTTGTGGGTATGGGGAAGGCCCATGGCGGGCCTTCACTGGACTAGTCCAGCAATGACCCTAGCAAAGCGCTGTTTCAGCTCTGCGACGGCAGCGACGTGAACCGTCGCGAAGGCGGCAGGACATGTCCATACGCGCCATGCGGCTTGGCTGGCGACGACGACTGGTCTAGTTCACCGCGCGACGCAGGCGACCGGGGGCGTCGCCGTAGGTTTCCTTGAACTTCTTGGTGAAGGACGCCTGGGACTGGTAGCCGACCTGGGCGGCGATGTCGCTGAGGCTCAGCTGCGAGCTGCTCAACAGGCGGTAGGCCAGTTCCATGCGCACTTTCGTCAGCAGCGCCCAGGGCGACAGCCCGGCCACCTGGGTGAACAGGCGCATGAAGGTGGCGCGGGACATGCTGGCGCGCTCGGCCAGCGCCTCGATGGTCCACTCGTGGGCGGGGTCGTCGAGCATTGCCTGCCAGGCGCGGCTCAGGCGCTTGTCGGCGAGCAGCGCCAGGGTGCCGCTGGTGGGGACGTACTCCTGCAGGTAGACGCGCAGGATCAGGGTGAAGAGGGCCGAGGACAGCGCGTCGACCAGGAAGCGCGCGCCCGCCTGATTGCCGTCCGCCTCGCCACGCAGCAGGCCGACCAGCGCGGCCAGTTGCTCGCTCAGCCCCAGCTCCTGGCTGGAGATGTTGAGGAACGCCGGCAGCGCGCCGATCAGCAGCGAGTCGCGCTGGTAGTGGAAACTGCCGCAGAGGATATCCAGTGCCTCGCCTTCGCTGCCGATGCGGTGTACCGGCAGCAGGCCGTCCTGGCTGACCTGGGCGGGCACCGGGCTGACCTTCGGCCCCTGGCTGCGCAGCAGGTGCGCGCCACCGCGGGGGAAGACCAGGATGTCGCCGGCTTTAAGCTGAAGGACCTGGCCGTCAGGCATTTCTGCCTGGCAACGCCCGGACAACAGGATGTGGTACTGCGCCACGCCGCCCGGTGCCTGTTCATGGTCGAGCGCCCAGTCGCCCTGGAGTTGGCAGCGCAGGTCGAGGCTGCCGCGCAGGCCGGCGAGCTGGATCAGGCGGTCGATGGAGTTCATGGCGTTCCACACGCAGGAAAGGGCCTACAGATTACGCGCGGGATCAGCCAAGTAAACGCGGCTACCCCCTTCTTTCTCGCTTGCGTACTCCCTTGGTGCGGGGCCAGGGGCCGGTGAAAACGCATCCGAGACCCACCGACAAAAACCCGAGCACAACGCGAAAGAAGCGCAGCGGCGCGATTCCGACAATGGGCACTCCTGATTTCAACCGACTCTCAAGGAGTTCCCCATGACCTCTCCCATCACCCAGGGCCTGCAGGCACTCAGCCGCCTCGACCACGTCGGCGCCAACCTGATGCGCGTCGCCATCGCCGTGGTGTTCATCTGGATCGGTGCGCTGAAATTCGTGCCCTACGAAGCCGACAGCATCACGCCCTTCGTCGCCAACAGCCCGTTCATGTCGTTCTTCTACGAGCACCCCGAGGACTACCGCGCGCACCTCACCCACGAGGGCGAGCTGGATGTGCAGAAGCGCGCCTGGCAGACCGCCAACAACACCTACGGATTCTCCAAGGGGCTGGGCGTGGTGGAGCTGAGCATCGCCCTGCTGGTGCTGCTCAACCCGCTGTCACGGCGCCTGGGCCTGCTCGGCGGCTTCCTGTCGTTCGGCACGCCGCTGGTGACGCTGAGCTTCCTGATCACCACGCCCGAGGCCTGGGTGTCGGCGCTGGGTGATGCGCAGCACGGCTTCCCCTACCTGTCCGGCGCGGGCCGGCTGGTGCTCAAGGACACCCTGATGCTCGCCGGCGGCCTGCTGGTGATGGCCGACTCCGCCCGCTCGCTGCTGCACGAACGCGCCTGATTCAACTCTTCTGAAGGAAACATGCCATGAAAGCGCTGATCGCCCTGATCCTCACCACCCTGTTCGTCGCCGCCTGCGGTACCGTGCCGGCCCACGACAGGCCCGACGTGCACCGGGTCATTTCCATCACCGATACCCAGCAGGAATGCGGCATCGTGCCGGTGACCATGGTCTACGAAGACGCCCAGGCCCAGCAGCACGAGTTGCACTACCAGGTGTGGGCCAATGGCTGCAGCGGCGACTGATCCGTCGCGCCGCCGGACTCAGTCGAGCAGCTCCACCGGCGGCAACTGCATGGCCTGCACCTCGGCCTGCAGGAAGTCGCGCAACCGGCGCAGCCGCTCCTGATGCCGACGCGCGCGGGGCCAGACCAGGTAGTAACTCTCGCCGCTGGCCACCGCGGCGGGCCAGGGCAGCGCCAGGCGGCCCTGGTTGGCATCCTCGGCGACCATCACCAGGTCGCCGATGGAAACCCCGTAGCCGCGGGTCGCGGCGACGATACCCAGCTCCAGCGTGTCGAACACCTGCCCGCCCTTGAGTGACACTTTCCCCCCCAGACCCATGCGTTGCAGCCAGCGCCGCCAGTCACGGCGGTCGGGCGTAGGGTGCAGCAGCTCGGCGGCGGCCAGCCGCCCGGCGTCCCAGGGGCCGTCCGCCAGCAGTGCAGGCGCGCCGACAGGAATCAGCCATTCGGGGAACAGCAGGGTGGCCTCCCAGTCCGGCGGGAAGTGCCCGGAACTGAGCAGCACCGCGCAATCGAAGGGCTCATGGACGAAATCCACGCGGTCCACGTCCATCCAGGCACTGGTCAGTTGCACCTCGATATCGCTGTGCTGCATGCGGAACCGGCTCAGCCGCGCCAGCAGCCAGCGCATGGTCAGGGTCGAGGGCGCCTTCAGGCGCAGCACACCTTCTTCAGCGCGCAGGCTGGCGCAGGCGCGCTCCAGAGCATCGAAGCCATCGCGCAGTCCGGGCAGCAGCATCCGCGCCGTTTCGGTCAGCTCCAGCTGGCGGCCGCGGCGCTGGAACAGGCGGCAGGCGAAGTGTTCTTCCAGGGTCTTGATGTGCCGGCTCACCGCGCTCTGGGTGATCGCCAGTTCCTCGGCGGCGCGGGTGAAGGACGCATGCCGGGCGGCCGCCTCGAAGGCGCGCAGGGCGTAAAGGGGCGGCAACTGGCGGTTCATGGTGGGCTCCAAAAGGCGGCATGCATGAGTATGACTCATGTATGGCATCGCATTTATCCTTTTGTGCCCGGCCCCACAGCAGCCGGAGAATGGAAGGCTCCCCATCGATGCGGCAGTTGCCGCTTGCTGAGCCTGACTCATGAAACGCCTGTACCGTGACGAACTTGCCGCCATCCTTCGCCTCGCCGGCCCGCTGATCGCCGCGCAACTGGCCTACGTGGCCATGGTGTTCACCGACACCGTGATGATGGGCAAGCTCGGCCGCGAGGCGCTGGCCGCCGGCGGGCTGGGCGCGTCGACCTATGCGCTGGTGTCGACCTTCTGCGTCGGCGTGGTGGCGGCCACCGGCAACCTGGTGGCGATCCGGCATGGCGCGAAGGACGCGCGCGGCGTGGTGGAAGCGACCCAGGCCGGCCTGTGGATCGGTGGCGCGCTGGCGCTGCTGGCGGGCCTGCTGCTGTGGAACCTCGGGCCGATCCTGATCGCCTTCGGTCAGGCGCCGGAAACGGTCGCGGGCACCATGAGTTTTCTGCACAGCATCGTCTTCGCCCTGCCCGGCTACATGGCTTTCATGGTGCTGCGCGGCTTCACCAGCGCCATCGAACGGCCGGGCCCGGTCATGGCCATCAGCCTGATCGGCGCGCTGGCCAACTTCGCCCTCAACTACGCCTTCATCGAAGGCCTGTTCGGCCTGCCGCGCCTGGGGCTGGCGGGCATCGGCATGGTCACCGCGGTGGTGATGAATGCGCTGCCGGTGATCTTCGCCCTGTACCTGCGCTGGCACCGGGCGTATGCGCCCTACCCGCTGCTGACCGGGCTGTCGAAGCCGGACTTCAAGGTGATCGGCGAATCCCTGCGCCTGGGCATTTCCATCGGCGGCACCTACGCGGTGGAGTCAGGCATGTTCACCGTGGCGACCCTGTGCATGGGCGTGATCGGCAGCACCGCGCTGGCGGCGCACCAGATCGCCATCCAGTCGGTGTACGTGGCCTTCATGGTGCCCATGGGGATTTCCTACGCGGTGACCTTCCGCATCGGCCAGCACTACGGCGCCGGCCGGCTGGTCGAGGCGCGCCGCGCCGGCCGGCTGGGCATCGGCTTCGGCGCCAACTGCATGTTCGCCTTCGCCGCGCTGTTCTGGCTCGCGCCGGAGCTGGTCATCGGCCTGTTCATCGACCACAACGACCCGGCCAACCGCGAGGTGGTGCAGTTGGCCGTCAGCCTGCTGGCCATCGCCGCGTGGTTCGAGCTGTTCGACGGCACCCAGTGCATCGCGATGGGCGCAATCCGTGGCCTGAAGGATGCGCGCACCACCTTCCTCGTCGGGCTGGCGGGCTACTGGCTGGTGGGCGTGCCGATGGCGCTGCTGCTGGCCTTCCCGCTGGGCTGGGGGCCGAGTGGCGTGTGGTGGGGGTTGGCCTCCGGGCTGGCCTGCGCGGCCATCGGGCTGACGCTGGCGTTCGAGGCTAAGACCTCGCGCCTGCTGCGCCCGCACACGGCCAGCGCGGGCCTGGCTGTGCTGGCTGACCGCTAGCTGACCGAGTCCTGCAGGCGCAGCGCGCGGTTGGCGCCGAACACCAGGAACCGCGCCAGCTCCGCGAGCGGCAATGGGCGGCTGATCCAGTAGCCCTGCACCTGGTCGCAGCCGAACTGGCGCAACTCGTCCTGCTGGGCGATGGTCTCGACGCCCTCGGCGACCACTTCCAGGTTCAGGTTGTGCGCCAGGTTGATCATGGCCTTCACCAGTTGCAGGTTTTCCGGGCGCTCGTGCATGTCGCCGACGAAGCTCTTGTCGATCTTCAGCAGGGTGATGGGCAGGCTGCTCAGGTGCACGAAGGACGAGAAGCCGGTGCCGAAATCGTCCAGCGAGAAGCGCACGCCCAGGCGACCGAGGGCCTGCATGGTCTGCTGGACCTGGTCGCTGCGGCGCATCACGGCGGTTTCGGTGAGTTCGAATTCCAGCCACTGGGCGTCGACGCCGCGCTCGCGGATCAGGCGCTCCAGGGTCGGCAGCAACTGGCTGTCCTGGAACTGGCGGAACGACAGGTTCACCGCCATGTGCAGCGGCGGCAGGCCACGCCCGCGCAGCCATTGCATGTCGCGCAGGGCACGGGAGATGACCCAGTAGCCCAGCGGCACGATCAGCCCGCTTTCCTCGGCCAGCGGCACGAAGTCGCCCGGCGTCAGCAGGCCGCGCTCGGGGTGGCGCCAGCGCACCAGCGCTTCGAGGCCGACGATCTGCCCGCTGTGCAGGTCCAGGCGCGGCTGGTAGTGCAGTTCCAGTTCGTCGCGGCGCAACGCCCGGCGCAGTTCGCTTTCCAGGTCGGCCAGGCTGCGCGCGCCGCGGTTGATGCGTTCGTCGAAGACGTGGAAGGTGCAGCCCTGGCGCGACTTGGCCTGCTGCATGGCAATGTGCGCGTGCCACAACAGCGGGTCGGCGGCTTCGCCGGCGCGGGCATGGGCCACACCCAGGCTGCAGCCCAGCAACAGGCTTTCGCCCTCGACCCAGTAGGGTTCGCCCAGGGATTCGACGATCAGCTCGGCAATCTTCTCCACCCGCGCCGGGTCGCGGCGGGTGTCCAGCAGCAGGGCGAACTCGTCGCTACCCAGGCGGGCAATGTCGTCGCCGTTGTCCAGGTGCGCCTTCAGGCGCGCCACCACCTGCAGGATCAGGCGGTCGCCGGCCTGGTGGCCGAGGGCGTCGTTGACGTGGCGGAAGTTGTCCAGGTCCAGGTGGCCCAGCGCCAGGCCGCGACCTTCGCTCTCGCTGAGACGGGCGGCGAGCAGGGTCTGGAAGCCCTGGCGGTTGGCAATGCCGGTCAGCGGGTCCTGTTCGGCCAGGCTCTGCAGGGTGTTCTGCAGCGAGGTGCGCTCACGCACGTAACGCAGGGTGCGGCGCAGGACTTCGACGCTGAGGGATTCGGCCACCAGGTAATCGGCGACGCCGACCGGCTCTTGCGCGGGCTCGCGCTCCAGCAGCAGGACCAGCGGCAGGTGGCATTGGTGGGCGGACGGCAATTTGCCGGGCGTGGCGAGTACCAGGCCGACCTGATCTTCGTCGAACAGGCTGCTGGCGGCCTGCCAGGACGGGGCCGTGATCAGCGAATAGCCCTGCCCCAACGCGGCCAGATGCCCGCGCAGTAGCTGGGCCCACTGCGGCGCTTCCGCCAGCAGGAGCAGGCGCGTTGGTTCGACCGACGCTGCCAAGCGACCCCCATGTATCTCTAAAAAGGGGAGAAACTCCAGGCACCATCCCTGCGCCCACTTCTCCCGGTTTTGAAGCGACGCCATCCGGACATCCCACGGATGTAGACGAAACTTCAGAGAAACTCTTAAGAGTTTTCTTCAAGTAATGCTGTCACAAGCCTAATACATGTACAGATTTATCCAAAACACATAAGTACGATCGTGTCACAGATCGCCGCTATTCCGAGCGGCACCCCGACGCCCGGCACGGCCTGCTAGAATACGCGCCCGCTCCACTACAGACCCCCGCCTTTCATGTCCCGACTCAATCCCCGGCAGCAAGAGGCCGTGAACTACGTCGGCGGCCCGCTCCTGGTGCTGGCCGGCGCCGGCTCCGGCAAGACCAGCGTGATCACCCGCAAGATCGCCTACCTGGTCCAGCAGTGCGGCATCCGCGCCCAGTACATCGTCGCCGTGACCTTCACCAACAAGGCCGCCCGCGAGATGAAGGAGCGCGTCAGCACCCTGCTGCGCCCCGGCGAGGGCAAGGGCCTGACCGTCTCGACCTTCCACAACCTGGGCCTGAACATCATCCGCAAGGAACATGCGGCCCTGGGCTACAAGCCCGGCTTCTCGATCTTCGACGAGAGCGATGTGAAGGCGCTGATGACCGACATCATGCAGAAGGAATATTCCGGCGATGACGGTCTGGACGAGATCAAGGGCCTGATCGGCAGCTGGAAGAACGACCTGATCCTTCCGCAAGAGGCGCTGGAAAAGGCGCGCAACCCCAAGGAACAGACCGCTGCGATGGTCTACCTGCACTACCAGCGCACGCTCAAGGCGTACAACGCGGTGGACTTCGACGACCTCATCCTGCAGCCGGTAAAGCTGTTCCAGGAGCACCCGGAGATCCTCGACAAGTGGCGCAACCGCGTGCGCTACATGCTGGTGGACGAGTACCAGGACACCAACGCCAGCCAGTACCTGCTGGTGAAGATGCTGGTGCAGCAGCGCGCGCACTTCACCGTGGTGGGCGACGACGACCAGTCGATCTACGCCTGGCGCGGCGCGCGCCCGGAAAACCTGATGCAGCTCAAGGAAGACTTCCCCTCGCTGAAGGTGGTGATGCTGGAGCAGAACTACCGCTCCACCAGCCGCATCCTCAAATGCGCGAACATCCTCATCGCCAACAACCCCCACGTGTTCGAGAAGCAGCTGTGGAGCGAGATGGGCGAAGGCGACCCGATCCGGGTGATCCGTTGCCGCAACGAGGAGTCCGAAGCCGAGCGGGTGGCGATGGAAATCCTCACCATCCACCTGAAGACGCAGCGGCCCTACAGCGAATTCGCCATCCTCTACCGGGGTAACTATCAGGCGAAGCTGATCGAGCTGAAACTTCAGCACCACCAGATTCCCTATCACCTGTCAGGCGGCACCAGCTTCTTCGGACGCCAGGAAGTGAAGGACCTGATGTCCTATTTCCGCCTGCTGGTGAACCCGGACGATGACAACGCCTTCCTCCGGGTAATCAACGTGCCGCGCCGGGAGATCGGCTCCACCACCCTGGAGAAGCTCGGCAACTACGCCACCGAGCGCGGCTGCTCGATGTTCAACGCCTCCGGCGAGCTGGGCCTGTCCGAGCATCTGGACGCCCGCTACATCGAGCGCCTGCAGCGCTTCAAGCGCTTCATCGACAAGGTCCGCGAGCAGTGCGCCGGCAGCGACCCAATCGGTGCGCTGCGCAGCATGGTGATGGACATCGACTACGAGAACTGGCTGCGGCAGAACGCCTCCAGCGACAAGATCGCCGACTTCCGCATGGGCAACGTCTGGTTCCTCATCGAAGCGCTGAAGAACACCCTGGAACGCGACGAAGAAGGCGACATGACCATCGAGCAGGCCATCGCCAAGCTGGTGCTGCGCGACATGCTCGAGCGCCAGCAGGAAGAGGAAGAAGGCGCCGACGGCGTGCAGATGATGACCCTGCACGCCTCCAAGGGCCTGGAATTCCCCTACGTGTTCATTCTCGGCGTGGAAGAGGAAATCCTCCCGCACCGCTCCAGCATCGAGGCTGACACCATCGAGGAAGAGCGGCGCCTGGCCTACGTGGGCATCACCCGGGCGAAAAAGAACCTGGCGATGACCTTCGCCGCCAAGCGCAAGCAGTACGGCGAGATCATCGACTGCTCGCCCAGCCGCTTCCTCGACGAGCTGCCGCCCGAGGACCTGGTCTGGGAAGGCCAGGAAGACGCGCCGCAGGAGGTCAAGGTGGCCAAGGGCAACTCGGCGCTGGCGGATATCCGGGCGATGCTCAAGCGCTGAGCCGCTGCACCTGCAGGAGCGCGCCATGCGCGCGATCGCGGGCGTGGCCCGCTCCTACAGGGGGGTTGCCTCTTCCGCCCATCGAAAAACTGTCCATTCGATCAGCAATTGCATTGGTCGGAACGTCGCGCAGAAGACCAATGGCGTTGTAGAATTACGCGCTTCATCAGCGACAGCCGCTTTCGGAAGCACCCCCGTGAACACTCTCAAAGACAAAATTCGCAGCGAAGGCATCGTTCTTTCCGAACAGGTCCTCAAGGTAGACGCCTTCCTCAACCACCAGATCGACCCGGCGCTGATGAAGTTGATCGGCCACGAGTTCGCCGAACGCTTCAAGAACCAGGGCATCACCAAGATCGTCACCATCGAGGCCTCGGGCATCGCCCCGGCGGTCATGGCCGGCCTCGAGCTGGGCATCCCGGTGATCTTCGCCCGCAAGTTCCAGTCGCTGACGCTGAAGAACGACCTGCTGATCTCCAAGGTCTTCTCCTTCACCAAGCAGACCGAAAGCACCATCGCCATCTCCGCCAAGCACCTGACCGCCGCGGACCACGTGCTGGTGGTGGACGACTTCCTCGCCAACGGCCATGCCGCCAAGGCGCTGATCGACCTGATCCAGCAGGCGGGCGCCAGCGTCGCCGGTCTGGGCATCGTCATCGAGAAGTCCTTCCAGGAAGGCCGCGCCCTGCTGGAAAGCGAAGGCTACCGCGTGGAATCCCTGGCTCGCGTGAAGTCCCTGGCCAATGGTCAGGTCGAGTTCCTCGAGGACTGATCCACCGCGATTCACGAAAAAGGCGGGCGCCGAACAGGGCCCGCCTTTTTTCATACCTGGCAGGAGGGTCCCTCCAAGGTCGCCCTGGCGCTGGGCCCCAGACGTAGGGCGCATAACCTGGAACAGGTTATCCGCCAGTGCCTTCGCGGCGGATAACGCTGGCGCGTTATTCGCCCTACGAAACTGCCCCTTGCGCAGGACTTCCACGCAGGAGCGGATCTTATCCGCGATCCTCCGGCAGGCGGCTGTGCGTCGGGATGGATTCGCGGACAAGGTCCGCCCCTACGACGACTGCTCGGCGCTGGCTTTCAGGCCAGCCAGCACCAGGCGCTGGTACAACTCCTCACGCAAACCCGCCGGCTTCGCCAGCCCCATGCGCTCTAGATGCTCCGGGAAAGCCTCCGGCTCCGGCGCGTCCAGGGTCGCCTTGCCCAGTTCGAGAATCTCGCTCAGGCGCAGTTTGCTCTTCAGCCAGCCCAACGCTCGCAGCAGGTCGCGCTCGTGCTCGGTGAAGTCGCAGCCCAGCGGGAATTCCGGCAATAACTGGCGCAACCCCCGGGTCGCTTCGCGCAGGCGCTCCGGGGTGTTGTTGCGGTAGCGCTCGTCCAGTTCGAAATCCTTCGGCAGCTTGCCGGCTTCCTGGGCCTGGGCGATCAGCTCGTCCTGGAAGCGCGAGTCGGCGATGGCCAGCAGCGCGGCGATCACTTCGGCGTCGTTCCTGCCACGCAGGTCGGCCACGCCGTACTCGGTCACCACCATGTCGCGCAGGTGCCGGGGGATGGTGGTGTGGCCGTAGCTCCAGACAATGTTGGAGCTCAGCTCGCCTTCGGATTCGCGCCAGCTGCGCAGCATCAGGATCGAGCGCCCGCCCTCCAGCTCATGGGCCTGGGCGACGAAGTTGTACTGCCCGCCGACGCCGCTGAGCACGCGGCCGTCCTCCAGTTGGTCGGCCACGCCAGCGCCCAGCAGGGTGACGGTGAAGGCGCTGTTGATGAAACGCGCGTCGCGGCGCTGCTCACGCTTGAGCTCCTCGTCGCGGTAGAGGTTGTTGACGAAGCCGATGCCGGTCATGCCGATTCCGGCCAGTTCCTCGCGAGGCATTTCGCGCAGGCGTCGGTAGAAGGCCTGCGGGCCGAGGAAGAAGCCGCCATGCAGCCAGACGCCCGGTTCGCTGGGCGACGAGCCCGGCCGTGCCGCGACCCGCCGGTTGAGCACGCCTGCCTCGGCCAGCGCCAGCAGGCCGGGAACGAACATTTCGCTGCAGCCATACAGGCCCTGTTCGAACTCGCCGAGGCCGCCGTCGCGCTCGATCAACCCGGCGTGCCGGGCGGTAGAGTCGAGGCCGTCGAGCAGCGCGCGGTAACCGTCATTGTCGCGCTGGCGGGTGAGCAGCGCCGAGGTCAGGGCGTCGCCCATGGAGCCGATGCCGATCTGCAACGTGCCGCCATCGCGCACCAGAGCACTGGCGTGCAGGCCGATGCAATGGTCCTGCAGGCCAACCGGCAGGTTGGGCGTGGAGAACAGCGTGCTGCTGTCGCCCGGCGCATCCACCAGCAGGTCGAAGAAGTCCTCGTCCACCTCGGCGTCGCCGGGCATGTAGGGCAACTGGTCGTGGACCACGCCGAGGGTGACGATGGTTTCGCCGGCCGCGCGGCGACGCTGCAGCATTGGCAGCAGGTCGAGGGTGATGTCCGGGTTGCAGGCCAGGCTGAGCTTGCCCGGTCGCGCCGGGTCGCGGGCCACCAGTTGGGCAACGGCGTTGACGCCCTTGGCGTTGATATCGCGCGCCACGTGGCTGTAGTTGCAGCTGATGTAGTTCTGCTGCGCCGGGGCGCTGTCCAGCAGGCTGCCGGGCTGCAGGTAGAACTCCTCGACGCGGATGTTCTCCGGCAGGCTGCCGCTGCGCAGATCGTGCAGGTAGTCGAGCTCGGGGTAGTCGCCGTAGATGCGCTCGACGAAGGGTTCGAGGAAGCGCCGCTGCAGCTCGCCGCCGGCCTGCGGACGGCCGAGTGACAGCGCGGTATAGAGCGTCAGCTGTCGGCGCGGGTTCTCGCGGATGTGCCGGTACAGCGCGTTGGCCAGCTGGTTGGGCTTGCCCAGCCCGAGCGGCAGGCCGAGGCGGATGTGCCCGTCCAGGCGTTGCAGCAGTTCTTCGACGGCAGTTTCGATCGAGCAGGATTGCACCGGGCATCCCTCCTGGTTCGTTTCAACGACAGGAGTTTGGACCGGCTTTGCGCAGAAGTTGCTCCCGCGACGCACCAGGTGACAAATCGCGGGCATGAAAAAGCCGCCCTTGGGCGGCTTTTCGCACAGGTCGGCTATTACAGGCCGGACATGTGGTGAATCGCAGCTTTCAGCTCGTCATCGGAGCAATCAGCGCAAGTGCCCTTGGGCGGCATGGCGTTGACACCCGAGATGGCCTTGGCCAGCAGGCCGTCGAGGCCGCCCTGCTCTTTCGCACGCTTGCCCCAGTCAGCCTTGTCGCCGACTTTCGGCGCGCCCAGCAGGCCGCTGCCGTGGCAGTTGGTGCAGACCTTGCCGACAATCTCTTCACCCGAACGCGGAGCACCGCCACCACCGGCAGAAGCTACGGCGCCAACGCCTTCGCATTCCTTGCCCTGGACGCAGACTTTGCCGACAGGTTCGAGACGCTTGGCAATGGCGTCATCGTTGGTCGCGGCCTGAACGCTCACTGCCCACAGGGCCAGTACGGCAGCTTGGGCTGCCAGGATTTTTCTAATCAGGTTCACCCTTTCACCCTCATCGTGGCTTATCACGCCCGGTCGCGGTGCAGTCACAGTCTCGGGCCGCGCGAGCGGGCGCAAGTATAACGGCAAAGCCGGGAAGCTCGAAACAATTGCGCCACCTAGCCGGCGTTTGCGGCATTAGGTCGCAGCTGATCTGGCCGGTCCTACCGGCTGTTCAAAAATTTGCCGGTGTGGTCGCGCTGATCAGCCGCGCCGGGGCTTCGAACGGATTGCGGAAGCGGTGCGGCTTGGTGCTGTCGAAATAGTAGCTGTCACCGCATTCGAGGACGAAGGTCTCGTCGCCGACGGTCAGCTCCAGGCGACCTTCGACCAGTACGCCGGTCTCTTCGCCTTCGTGGGCGTACATGTCGTCACCGGTGTCGGAGCCTGGCGGGTAGGTCTCGTCGAGCAGGGTGATGGCGCGGCTGGGGTAGTCCTTGCCGATCAGCTTCATGATGATCGAGCCGCTGGACAGGTCGCTGAGTTCGTCTGCCTTGTAGACCACAGGAGTGTTGCTGCTCTGTTCCAGGTCCAGGGAGAAGAACTCCACGAGGGACATCGGAATACCACCCAGCACTTTCTTCAGCGAGCTGATGGAGGGGCTGACGCTGTTCTTCTCGATCATCGAGATTGTGCTGTTGGTAACACCCGCCCGTTTGGCGAGTTCGCGCTGGGACAAACCTTTGAGCTTACGGATGGCTTGCAGACGAGCACCGACGTCCAAGGGTGGGGTCCTCCTTATTCTTGTGATCAGGCAGGCTCTGAAAGGCAGAACCCGCAACGGCTTGAGCCGAGCGGGTTCCAAGTGCCACGTATCATGGCAACACCGTTCAGTATTTACAACAGATCGCCCGCCGATCCTGCGCAAACTTTACGGGCGGTATCCGTCACTCGCCTGCGTAGACCCGCGGGACGCGCTTGAGGTTGCAGAACAGCTGATAGGGGATGCTGCCGCACAGGGCAGCGAGCTGGCTGGCGGGCACGCTCGGGCCCCAGAGTTCCACGCGGCTGCCCAGGCCTGCGCTGGGCAGGTCGGTCAGGTCCACGGTGAGCATGTCCATGGACACGCGACCGATGATGCGGCTGGGCTTGCCGTCGATGAACACCGGCGTGCCGTCCGGCGCATGGCGCGGATAGCCGTCGGCGTAACCCATGGCGACCACCCCGACGCGTACCGGGCGGTCGGCGATGAAGCGCGCGCCATAGCCCACCGGCTCGCCGGCTGGCAGTTCGCGGATGCTGATGACCTGGGATTCCAGGGTCATTACCGGGCGCAGCTGGTCAGCCAGCGGGTGCGCCTGTTCGAAGGGGGTAGCGCCGTAGAGCATTATGCCGGGGCGCACCCAGTCGCTGGGCACATCGGACCAGCCGAGGATGCCGGGAGAGTTGCGCAGGCTGATCTCGTGGCCCTGGCCTGCGGCTTCGCGCACGGCCTGGAAGGCGGCGACCTGCTCCTCGGTGCGCGCGCAGTCCAGCTCGTCGGCGCGGGAGAAGTGGCTCATCAGCACGACCTTGGCCACGTGCGGCAGCGCCTCCAGGCGCGCCAGCGCGGCGGCGTAGTCCTGCGGGAAGAAGCCGACGCGGTGCATGCCCGAGTCCATCTTCAGCCAGACGGTCAGCGGCTTGCTCGGACGGGCGCGCTCGATGGCTTCCAGCTGCCAGGCCGAGTGGACTACGCACCAGAAGTCATGGGCGTCGATCAGTTCCAGCTCGCTGGCTTCGAAGAAGCCTTCGAGCAGCAGGATCGGCGCGCGGATGCCGGCTTCGCGCAGTTCCAGCGCTTCCTCGATGCAGGCCACGGCGAAGCCATCGGCTTCAGCCTCCAGCGCACGGGCACAGACCACCGCGCCATGGCCATAGGCATCGGCCTTGACCACTGCCAGCGCTCGAGCGCCGGTCACTTCACGGGCCAGGCGGTAGTTGTGGCGCAGGGCGGCGAGGTCGATCAGGGCACGGGCGGGACGCATGGCGAGGCTCTCTTATGGTGTGTGGAGCAGAAACGACGGACGAAAAAAACCCGGCGCTCCGGCCGGGCCACGCAAAACGATCAGGGCAGTGCGGCGACGATGGAGACCTCGACGAGGATCTCCGGGTAGCACAGCGCCGCCTGGACGGTGGCGCGCGCCGGGGCGCAGCCCTGCGGGACCCACTGGTCCCAGACGCCGTTCATGCCGGCGAAGTCGGCGGCGACGTCTTTCAGGTAGATGGTTGCCGAGAGCACCCGCGATTTGTCGGTGCCGGCTTCTTCGAGCAGGCGCTCGACGCTGGCGAGGACTTCGCGGGTCGGTTGCTCGACACCGGCGGAGAGGTCGTCCGCCACCTGGCCGGCGAGGTACACCGTGCCATTGTGGACGACGACCTGGCTCATCCGCTGGTTAGTGTGCAGGCGCAGGATGGCCATCGTGGGCCTCCGAGGCAGAGCCGTAGCGGGAGATGTCCAGGCCTTCGGTGCTGATCTGCGGGCGCTTCTTGGCCATCAGGTCGGCGAGGTAGCGGCCCGAGCCGCAAGCCATGGTCCAGCCCAGGGTGCCGTGGCCGGTGTTGAGGAACAGGTTGCGATAGCGGGTGGCGCCGACGATCGGGGTGCCGTCCGGGGTGGCCGGGCGCAGGCCGGTCCAGAACTCCGCCTGGCTGACGTCGCCGCCTTCCGGGTAGAGGTCGGTGGTGATCATTTCCAGGGTGGCGCGGCGACGCGGGTTCAGCGACAGGTCGAAGCCGGCGATTTCCGCCATGCCGCCGACGCGGATGCGCTGGTCGAAGCGGGTGATCGCAACCTTGTAGGTCTCGTCGAGGATGGTCGAGGTCGGCGCCATGTCCGGGTTGGTGATCGGCACGGTCAGCGAGTAGCCCTTGAGCGGGTAGACCGGGGCGTCGATACCCAGCGGCTTGAGCATCTGCGGCGAGTAGCTGCCCAGCGCCAGCACGTAGCGGTCGGCGGTGACCAGTTGGCCATCGACCCAGACGCCGTTGATGCGGTCGCCGGCGAAGTCCAGGCGCTGGATGTCCTGGCCGAAGCGGAACTCCACGCCCAGGGCCTTGGCCATCTCGGCCAGCTTGGTGGTGAACATCTGGCAGTCGCCGGTCTGGTCGTTGGGCAGGCGCAGGGCGCCGACCAGCTTGTCGGCCACCTTGGCCAGGGCCGGCTCGACGCGGGCGATGCCGGCGCGATCCAGCACTTCATAGGGCACGCCGGTGCTTTCCAGGACGGCGATGTCCTTGGCAGCGGAGTCCAGCTGGGCCTGGGTGCGGAACAGCTGGGTGGTACCCAGGGAGCGGCCTTCGTAGGTGATGCCGGTCTCGGCACGCAGTTCATCGAGGCAGTCGCGGCTGTACTCGGACAGGCGGACCATGCGCTCCTTGTTCACCGCGTAGCTCTTGGCGTTGCAGTTGCGCAGCATCTGCCACATCCAGGTGTACTGGCTGGGGTCGCCGGTCAGCTTGATGGCCAGCGGGGCGTGGGTCTGCATCAGCCATTTCATGGCCTTGAGCGGGATGCCCGGGGCAGCCCAGGGCGAGGCGTAGCCAGGGGACACCTGGCCGGCGTTGGCGAAGCTGGTTTCAAGGGCCGGGCCGGGCTGGCGGTCGACGACGACCACTTCGAAGCCGGCACGGGCGAGATAGTAAGCACTGGCGGTACCGATCACACCGCTGCCAAGCACCAGAACGCGCATCTTTGCCTCCTACGTCGCGCCGAGGGCGCGGACGTTTCTTATTCTGAACGTAGATGCGCGCAGTATAGGAAGTCAGGCTCAGCGATATTCACTGATTGCGATGCGTGTTTTGACGAAAATTCCTGGCAAAAGTCGCTTTCACGGAGGGACATCCACCAGTAATAGCGCTTTTTTACCCGAGACCGGATGGTCGAGTATCTGGCGAAAATTTCACCAGATCCAGAGGAAATAGCGAACGGAAGGGGATCGGCCAGAACTTCTCGCGCCGGCCTCATGGCGGACGGGATTTACCTGCTATCGGGCGGACCGTTCCCGCCTGCCCCGACAAGCGGCGACAGGCAGGGAAATCCCCTTGGCAGGCTTACTTGCGCACCCACTGACCATTGACCTGTACGTACTGCCCCGACGGCGTACGCTCGATGGCCTTCTTGCCGGCCAGGGATTCCACGTCCTTGAGGGTGGCGCCACTCTGGCTGGCGACTTTCTGGTACTCGGCGCGGCGCGCGGCGTTGATCTGCGCGGCGACATCGGCGGCATCACCGCCGTTCTTCACGACGCCGAGGTATCCGTCGGCCTGCTCGCCGACCAGCCCCTGGGACTTGGCGCTGCCCAGCGCGGACATCGCCTGCTCCAGGCTCATGGCCATGACCGGCAGGCTCAGGCAGAGGGCGACCAGCGCGACGCCCAGTTTGCGGTGCAATCTCATGCAAAGGCTCCTTCTCAGAACAGGCCACTGTTCTCGTTGATGATGCCGTCGAGCGCCTTGTCGACCTTGATATAGATCTCGTGCTCGATCTTCACGTTGAGGTTGATGTTGATCGGCTCCTTGGGCGCTGCCAGCTGCACGGTGGGCGTGCAGCCCTGGGCAAGGCCTGCCAGGAGCAGTAGGGCGAATAGGGCGCGGAGGCGCATTTCAGGTTCTCCTTGCGGTCATGGCGCGGCGGCCGGGTCGTTGCGCAGGCGTTCCTGCACGCGCTTGCGGATGGTGTCGCTGACCCGGTCGCTCAGTTGCAGGCTGGTGAGCAGCTTGGGCACGTTCTCCTCCAGGTTGACGTTGAGGTTGATCGGCCGGCCCTGCTCCAGTTCGGGATTGCGCCCGCTCAGGCTCAGGGCGAGGAGCAGCTTGCCGGATTCATCATAATCCACGCGGCTGCTGAGCTTGTCGTAGCGGAAGTCGTCGATGGCGGTGGCCACCAGTTGCATGGCCGGGTTGCTCTGGCCCAGCGACTGGATCTTCGGCGAACGGAACTGCAGCACGCCGGGTTGCCGCGCGGCCACTTCGCCATTGCGGATCACCAGCTTGCCCTCGTGCAGACCCAGCGGCAGGTTGCCGTCGATGATGCCGTTGCCGGAAAGGCCCTCCGCCGGATAGGCCGCGAGGATCGCCTCCAGGGCCAGCCCCTCCAGCTTCAGGGTAAGACCCTGCCCCAGTGCAGAAAGATCCACGGCCCCGGCCGGCAGCCAGGCGCGACCCTTGAACAGTCCCAGCTCCGCCTGCTGCCAGTCGACCCGGCCCGCCAGCGGCGCCGCCAGCGAGGCCTTGTAATTACCCTGCAGGGACAGCGGGCCGAGGGTGACGCCGGGGTTCAGCGTGGCGACTCTTACCTGCGGCAGCTGCAGCTGCAGCTGCGAGCCCTTCAGGGCGAACTTCGCCTGCAGGTCGAGGCCATGCACCTCGCTGCGATCGTAGACGCCCTCCAGCCCGCTGCCGCGCAGGTTCAGGTCGAGGCTCTGCGCAGCGGCGCCCGGTGGCAGGCGCCAATTCAGGTCGAAGCTCGCCTTGCCATTGTTCAGGCTGAGCAGCCCCGGCCAGTCGCCCAGGGACTTCTCCAGCGGGTTGCCGGTGCGCAGGAAGAACTCCGGCTGCCGCGCGACCAGGGCAACACCCTGCTTCGCCGAGTTACCCAGGTCGACCTCGGCATTCAGACCACCGCTGTTGAGCAGCCGGCCCTTGAACTGCTGGGCGTCGAGGCTCGCCGCCAGTGTGCCCATGGCATTCCAGGACAGCGGTTTGACGTGGGGCTGGCGCAACTCGCCCACGGCCAGTTTCAGCGGGGCATCGAGTTGCAGGGTGGCCCGCAGGTCACTGGCGTACCCCAGGTTCAGCGCGCCTTTACCCAGCGTGGCGGCAAGCTTGCTGGCCTTCAGCGACTGCGCTCCGGTCAGCGTGCCGACTTGCAACTGTGCGCCATCGGCCAGATTGAAACTCGCCGACTGCTGATCGATCCGGCCGTCGAAGCTCAGGTCGATGCGACTGTTGTCGCCGCGCAGGCCGGCCAGCTCCAGGTGCGGGATCTTCCCTTCCAGCCGCGCATCACTCAGTTGCAGCGCCAGCGGGGTCGCCTCCAGCAAGGCCACGCGGGAGCGCAGGCGCAGGTCGGCGGCCCCCACCGCACGCAGATCGGCGCGCACGCTGCCGACTTCCTCTTCTACACCGGGCTCCAGGTGCAGGGTCAGGCGCGCCGGGCGCAGGCCGACCGGCAGCGCCTGCAGCCAGTCGCCGTAGAGATCGGAAAGGCGCAGGTCGCCGCTGACCACCGAGGGCCGCCAGCCGATATCGGTCGCACTGGCGATCAGCCGCAGATCACCCTGCAGGTTGCCCGCACCCGGCAGCGGCCAGGGCTGCGGTAGCTGCAGGGAGAGATCGATGCTGCCGCGTCCATCGCGCAGGCCCGGCCAGTCCGGCCAGGCGGCGTCGCCGGCCAGCTGGGTGTCCCAGCTCAGGCGCAGGCGCCCGGCCTCGGGGATCGGCAACGGCAGGTTCGGTGTCGGCAACCACATGCCCAGCCAGTTGCGCACCGCCTGCACCGGTGGCACGGCGGGGCTGGCAATGTTGCCGCTGAGCTGGCGGCTGGTCGGCGCCCAGCTGGAATCCAGGGAAAGCAGCGGCTCGTTGTCCAGGTAGCTGTCCAGGTGCAGGCGCCACTGACCATCACCCGGTTGCAGCAGGCCGTTGAATGCCAGTTGCTGTCCGCCCTGGCGCAGCTCGCCGCCCAGTGCGGCGGCGCCGCCCTGGATCTGCTGCCAGTGCGCGCTGCCATTGAGCGTGCAGCGTTGCTCGCGGGCGCAGGGCAATTCGACGGCGACGCGCTCCAGCGCCAGCCGTCCGGGCAGCAGAGCCAGCCAGCGGTTGAGCTGGGTGATCTCCGGCAGCCCGGCATCTGCTTCCGGCGCGCCCTGCCCCGGCCACTGGCGGATGTCGATGCTGCGGGCAGCCAGCTCCTTCAGGCGCCAGCGCCCGTCTTCATGCTCGGGCCAGCCGACGCGCAGGTCCTGCAACTGGATCGCCAGGCGCGCGCCATCCGGTGTCTGCCGCTGAAGGGCCAGGCGCTGCAGCGTCAGACCCTCGCGGGAAATGCCCAGCCCCTGCCACTGCTCGACGCTGACCCCGGCACTCGCCAGCAGGCGCGGAACCGCCAGCCACGCCGCGCCGGCCGCCATTGCCAGAAGCAGCAACAGCAGCAGGAGAACGGTGCGCAGGCGGGGAAGCGACATGCGAAAGCCTCTGCAAAAAATGACCGACTTCGTCCCAAAAGACCGAAGCGTTGGCCTACAGGCTGGCCGTCCAACGCGGGAAGTTCAAGGGTTGCCAGTGATATTCCCTGCACAACCGACTATATTGCCGACATTCCCCCAAAGCTCATCGCTCGACTTCAGAGTCATACCCATGAGAACCCAGCATCAAAGCCGCCGCGAACTGGACAAGATCGACCGCAACATCCTGCGCATCCTGCAGGAGGAAGGCCGCATCTCCTTCACCGAACTGGGCGAGCGCGTCGGCCTCTCCACCACGCCGTGCACCGAGCGCGTGCGCCGGCTGGAGCGCGAGGGAATCATCATGGGCTACAACGCCCGGCTGAATCCGCAGTACCTCAAGGCCAGCCTGCTGGTGTTCGTCGAGATCAGCCTGGACTACAAGTCCGGCGACACCTTCGAGGACTTCCGCCGCTCGGTGCTCAAGCTGCCCCATGTGCTGGAGTGCCACCTGGTGTCAGGCCACTTCGACTACCTGGTGAAGGCGCGCATCTCCGAGATGGCCTCCTACCGCAAGCTGCTGGGCGACATCCTGCTCAAGCTGCCCCACGTGCGCGAATCCAAGAGCTACATCGTGATGGAAGAGGTGAAGGAAAGCCTCACCCTGCCCATTCCTGACTGAATAGCCGGCTGATTCCCCGCCGTTCGCGGCAAGCTCAACAGATTTATTTACGACTTCCCGGCGTTTTTTCCCGTGCGGCTATTGGCTGCGCGGGAAGTCGGCGTTTATCCTGCGTAAAATTTTAACAACACAAAAATCAGGATATCGCACATGAACGCCCGCGTTCACCAGCCGGTGCACACCGACCGCCACGCCCCGTCCTACTACGCCGCGAGCGTCAATCGCCGCCTCGAAGTACCGCCCCTGGCGGGCGAGGAAAAGGCCGACGTGTGCATCATCGGCGGTGGTTTCTCCGGGCTGAACACGGCCATCGAACTGGCCGAGCGCGGGCTCTCGGTGATCCTGCTGGAAGCGCATCAGATCGGCTGGGGCGCCAGCGGTCGCAACGGCGGCCAGTTGATCCGCGGCGTCGGCCACGGCCTGGAGCAGTTCGAGCCGGCAGTGGGCGCCGCTGGCGTGCACGCCATGAAGCTGATGGGCCTGGAAGCGGTGGAGATCGTCCGCCAGCGTGTCGAAAAATACGCCATCGACTGCGACCTGACCTGGGGCTACTGCGACCTGGCCAACAAGCCCTCGGACGTCGAAGGCTTCCAGGAAGATTTCGACGAGCTGAAAAGCCTCGGCTATCGCCACGAACTGCGCATGATCCCGCAGGATCAGATGCGCTCCATCGTCGGCTCCGACCAGTACGTCGGCGGCATGGTGGACATGGGCTCGGGCCACCTGCACCCGCTCAACCTGGCCCTGGGCGAAGCTGCCGCGGCGCAGAGCCTGGGCGTGAGGCTGTTCGAGAACTCCGCCGTCACCGGCATCGACTACGGCAGCGAAGTACGCGTGCGCACCGCCCAGGGCAGCGTGCGCGCCAAGTCCCTGGTGATCGCCTGCAATGCCTACCAGAACGGCCTGAACCCCTACCTCGACGGCAAGGTTCTGCCCGCCGGCAGCTACGTGATCGCCACCGAACCGCTGTCCGCGGAACAGGCCCGCGCCCTGCTGCCGCAGAACATGGCCGTGTGCGACCAGCGCGTGGCGCTGGACTACTACCGGCTCTCCGCCGACAACCGCCTGCTGTTCGGCGGTGCCTGCCACTACTCCGGGCGCGACCCGGCGGACATCGCCGCCTACATGCGACCGAAGATGCTCAAGGTATTCCCGCACCTGGAAAACGTGCGCATCGACTACCAGTGGGGCGGCATGATCGGCATCGGCGCCAACCGCCTGCCGCAGATCGGCCGCCTGCCCGACCAGCCCAATGTGTATTTCGCCCAGGCCTACGCCGGCCACGGGGTGAACGCCACGCACCTGGCCGGCAAGCTGCTCGCCGAAGCCATCACCGCCCAGCAGGGCAGCGGCTTCGAGCTGTTCGCCAAGGTGCCGCACATCACCTTCCCCGGCGGCAAGCTGCTGCGCTCGCCACTGCTGGCCTTGGGGATGGCCTGGTACCGCTTCAAGGAAACCTTCGGCGGCTGACCGCCTGCGCGATCCACCGGCTAGAATCTTCCGCAGCCCGTCACCGGCGGGCTTGTCGGAGACTCATCCTTGCTTCCACGCCTGTTCCTGCTGATCCTGCTGGCCCTGGGTGGCTGCGCCAGCGCGCCGCCGCCCGAGCCTTCGCACGTGCTGCCGGTGCAGGGCACCCGGCTGGACAACCAGATCAGCGAACAGGCCGCCGCCCATCCCGGGCAATCCGGCTTCCACCTGCTGGCCTCCAGCGTCGACGCCTTCCTCGCCCGCGCCGAGCTGATCCGCAAGGCCCAGCGCAGCCTCGACGTGCAGTACTACATCGTCCACGACGGCCTCACCACCCGCGCGCTGATCCGCGAGCTGCTGCACGCGGCGGACCGCGGCGTGCGCGTGCGCATCCTGATCGACGACACCAGCAGCGACGGCTGGGACTACGAGCTGGGCACGCTCGCCGCCCACCCGAACATCCAGGTGCGCCTGTTCAACCCGCTGCACCTGGGCCGCAGCACCGGCGTCACGCGCAACCTCGGGCGGCTGTTCAACCTCTCCGAACAGCACCGGCGGATGCACAACAAGCTGCTGCTGGCGGACAACAGCGTGGCCATCGTCGGCGGCCGCAACCTGGGCGACGAGTACTTCGACGCCAAGGCCGAGATGAACTTCAGCGACCTCGACCTGATGGGCGTCGGCCCGGTGGCGCAGTCGCTGGGGCAGAGCTTCGACCAGTACTGGAACAGCCGCATCAGCCGGCCCATCGAGGACTACCTGTGGGGTGACCCGGACCTCGACGAGCTCAACCGCATGCGCCGCAAGCTGGACCACTACCTGGCGAAGGAGCGGGTGAAGAGCTCCAGCTACATTGCCCGGCTCAACCGCAACAGCGACCGCCCTCACCTGCAGAACTGGCTGGACGAACTGGTCTGGGCGCCGGGCAAGGCAGTCTGGGACACCCCACTGAAAGTCCTCGACCACGGCGATCCGAAGGGCGAGTACCTGCTCAGCACCCAGCTGCAGCCGCTGTTCGACGGGGTGTCGAAGGAGCTGATCCTGGTCTCGGCCTACTTCGTACCGACCAGCGCCGGGGTCGACTACCTGACCCAGCGCGCCGACAGCGGCGTCAGCGTGCGCCTGCTGACCAATTCACTGGAGGCGACTGATGTGCCGGCCGTGCACGCCGGCTATGCGCCCTATCGATTGGAGCTGCTGGAGCACGGGGTGAAGCTCTACGAACTGCGCGCCGATCCGGACCAACGTCTGTCCGGCGCACCTTGGATGGTGCGCGGGTCTAGCAGCGCCAGCCTGCACAGCAAGGCAGCGGTGTTCGACCAGCGGAAGGTGTTCGTCGGCTCGCTGAACTTCGACCCGCGCTCGGTGCTGTGGAACACCGAGGTCGGCATCATCGTCGACAGCCCGGAACTGGCCGACCAGGTACGCCGCCTGGCGCTGGCGAGCATGTCGCCGAGCGTCAGCTACCAGGTGAAGGTTGCCCCCAACAGTGACCCGCCAAAGCTGGTCTGGATCGAGGAGCGCGGCGGCAAGCTGGTGGCGCTGGACCGCGAACCGGGCAACGCCTGGCGTCGGCTCAACGCATGGATCGCCGGCGCCATCGGGCTGGAGAAGATGCTCTAGGAGCGCTCCTGCTGCAGCTCGGCGTCAGTCGAACGCATCACCGGCGGCAACCCGCGCAGGCTCACCAGGATCACGAAGCCGACCGCCCCCAGCGCCATCACCAGCGGCAGCGCATGGCCGCTGATCCACTGGCTGGCCGCTCCGGTGGCCAGCGGCCCGATCAGGCAACCGATGCCCCAGAGCTGGGCGATGTGTGAGTTGGCGCGCACCAGCGCATCGTCGCGATAGCGCTCGCCAATAAGGATCAACGATAGGGTGAACAGCCCGCCCGCACTGGCGCCGAACAGCACCAGCACCGGCCAGATGGCGATGTGGTGGAGCAGTGGCGGCATGGCCAGGCTGCTCGCGCACAGTACGATGCCGCAGCCCTTGAACAGCGTCTGCCGCGAGATGCGATCGGCCAGCCAGCCGATGGGCAGCTGCAGCAGCGCATCGCCGACCACCACCGTGCTGACCATCGCCAGCGCTACCGCCTGGGTGAAGCCCTGCTGGATGCCGTAGACCGGCAGCAGGGTGAGGATCATCGCCTCGAAGCCGGCGAACAGCACCACCGCCCAGGCGATCGCCGGGAGCTGGCCGCAGAAGGCGAACAGCCCGCGCCCATTGGCGCTGTGCGGGTCGACCCTGGGCGCGCCGGTACGGCCGAGCAGCAGCAGGGAGCCGCCCACCAGCAGGCAGACGCTGAACCAGAAGCCGCGGTTGTCGGCGGTGCCTATGAACGTCAGCAGCACCGGGCCGGACAGCTGGCTCAGTGCATAGCCGGTGCCATACAGAGCGACCAGGCGGCCGCGCCATTTCTCGATGGCCAGCTGGTTGATCCAGCTTTCTCCGAGGATGAACACGACAGTCAGTTGCACGCCGATCAGCAGGCGCAGGAACAACCAGATCGGGTAGCTCTGCAACAGCGCCAGCAGGCCGACCGAGAAGGCTCCGGACAGCAGGCACAGGCGCATCAGCCGTGGCGTGCCGACCCGCGCCGCGAGGCGCCCGGCGATCATCGCGCCCAGCAGCACGCCCACGGCCGGGGTGGACGCCATGACGCCGATGGCGAAGTTGCCATAGCCCCAGCCTTCCAGGCGCAACGAGACCAGCGGCATGGTCAGGCCCAGGGCCAGACCGATGCTGATGACGGCAGCACACACAGCAAAATACGGTCCCCAACGCATTGTCTTTCTCCCGTTCCATCCGGAGCGCACGCCAGGCGCGAGGGGTGCCCGATGCGCAATGCACAGCGGCCGGGCTTCCCTGAGGGAAACCCGGCCGCGGGTGTGGCTCTTTGTCAGAGTCGGCCCCTGACTCGGGGCCGACCTGCCTCAGCCGAGGATCAGAGTTTGATCCAGGTAGCCTTCAGTTCGGTGTACTTGTCGAACGCGTGCAGCGACTTGTCGCGGCCGTTGCCGGACTGCTTGAAGCCACCGAACGGAGCGGTCATGTCGCCGCCGTCGTACTGGTTCACCCACACGCTGCCGGCACGCAGTGCCTTGGCGGTCAGGTGAGCCTTGGACAGATCGCTGGTCCACACCGCGGCGGCCAGGCCGTACGGGGTGTCGTTGGCGATGCGCACGGCTTCTTCGGCATCGGTGAACTCGATGACCGACAGCACCGGGCCGAAGATCTCTTCACGGGCGATGCGCATGGCGTTGGTCACGCCGTCGAAGATGGTCGGCTCGACGTAGGTGCCGCCAGTCTCTTCCAGAGTGCGCTTGCCGCCGGCCACCAGCTTGGCGCCGTCGTCGTGGCCAGCCTGGATGTAGCTCAGCACGTTGTTCATCTGGGTGGTGTCGACCAGCGCACCGACGTTGGTTTCCGGGTCCAGCGGGTTGCCCGGTTTCCAGGCCTTGATGGCTTCGACGACCATCGGCACGAACTCGGCCTTGATCGACTTCTCCACCAGCAGGCGCGAGCCGGCGGTGCAGACTTCGCCCTGGTTGAAGGCGATGGCGCTGGCGGCAGCTTCAGCAGCGGCTTTCAGGTCCGGAGCATCGGCGAAGACGATGTTCGGGCTCTTGCCACCGGCTTCCAGCCAGACGCGCTTCATGTTGGATTCGCCGGCGTAGACCATCAGCTGCTTGGCGATCTTGGTCGAACCGGTGAACACCAGGGTGTCGACGTCCATGTGCAGGGCCAGGGCCTTGCCGACGGTGTGGCCGAAGCCCGGCAGGACGTTGAATACGCCTTTCGGGATGCCGGCCTCGATGGCCAGCTGGGCGATACGGATGCCGGTCAGCGGGGACTTCTCGGAAGGCTTGAGGATCACCGAGTTACCGGTGGACAGCGCCGGGCCGAGTTTCCAGCAGGTCATCAGCAGCGGGAAGTTCCACGGCACGATGGCAGCGACAACGCCGACCGGCTCGCGGGTAACCAGGCCCAGTTCGTTGTGGGCGGTGGCGGCCACTTCGTCGTAGATCTTGTCGATCGCTTCACCGCTCCAGCGCAGGCTGTTGGCGGCGCTGGACACGTCGATGCTCAGCGAGTCGCTGATGGGCTTGCCCATGTCGAGGGTTTCCAGCAGGGCCAGTTCCTCGGCGTTCTCCAGCAGCAGCTCGGAGAAGCGGATCATGACCTTCTTGCGCTTGGCCGGGGCCAGGCGCGACCAGGAGCCGGAATCGAAGGCGGCACGGGCGACCTGCACGGCACTTTCGGCATCGGCCAGGTCGCAGCTGGCGACCTTGGCCAGGAAGCGGCCATCCACGGGGCTGATGCAATCGAAGGTGGCGCCGGATGCGGCGTCGACATATTCACCGTTGACGAAGGCGCGGCCTTCGATCTTCAGGTCCTTGGCGCGAGCTTCCCAATCGGCGCGAGTAAGGGTACCCATGACAACGTGTCCTCTTATTAATGTACTTATCAGGTGCAGGCGCCCGGCGGGCGCGCTGTCAAAAATTCCGCAAGGCGGAGCAAACGCATGCTGTTGGCAACCCTAAACCGGAGGCCGCCAATTTTCAATATTTTTTACACTAAGCGGCCAAATGGCCTTGTCACGTTCGTTTTATTAAACATAGACTGCCCTGATTCGTCGGCTGATGGTTTTCCGACAGCCGCTTCGGAGTAAATATCCAACAGCGCTGCGCGTGCCCGCACGCACTCTCGCCAACAACTCTAAAGAACCGAGACCGCCATGAACGTCGAGCAGATCGTCGATTTCGCCCAGGCCACCACCGCCCCCGAGCACTACCGCCCCGCCCCGGACCGCATCATCAAGGGCGACCCGGCGCAGAACGTGCGCAACCACTACGCCAGCGACTGCGGCCAGTTCAACGTGGGCATCTGGGAAGGCGAGCCGGGCCACTGGAATGTCAGCTACACCGAGCACGAGTACTGCGAGATTCTCCAGGGCGTGTCGGTGATCCGCGACGCCAATGGCGGCGCCAAGACCGTGCGCGTCGGCGACCGCTTCGTCATCCCGGCCGGCTTCAGCGGCACCTGGGAAGTGCTGGAGCCCTGCCGCAAGGTCTACGTGATCTTCGAACAGAAGGCCTGATCCCCCGAACACCAAAAAGCCCGCCGATCGGCGGGCTTTTTTTCGTCCGCGATCTTCGCAAGGAAATCGCGGGCAAGAAAAAACCCGCCACGAAGGGCGGGTTTCTTCACAAGGGCGAAGATCAATTACTTGATCTTGGCTTCCTTGTAGATCACGTGCTTGCGAACAACCGGATCGTACTTCTTGATCTCGATTTTCTCAGGCTTGGTACGCTTGTTCTTGTCGGTGGTGTAGAAGTGGCCGGTACCGGCGCTGGACACCAAACGGATCAGTTCGCGCATGACTGCAGCTCCTTAGAATTTTTCGCCGCGGGCGCGCAGGTCGTTCAGAACGGCCTCGATGCCACGCTTGTCGATGATACGCATGCCTTTGGCGGAAACGCGCAGACGCACGAAGCGCTTCTCGGATTCAACCCAGAAACGGTGGTGCTGCAGGTTCGGCAGGAAACGGCGGCGGGTTTTGTTGTGTGCGTGGGAAATGTTGTTCCCGGTAACCGGACCCTTACCGGTCACTTGGCAAACTCTCGACATGGCTCAGCCCTCTGTAAACCACATGCCAAACCCGGCATGGGTTGGCTGCTTAACTCAATAGGATTCTCAGTTTCACCGGGGTCTTAACTGCCGCTTCGCCGCGATCGAGTCGCAGGATCAGAGCAGGGCCCCAGAAAAGAGCGCAGCTTTATATCAGAAAGACACTTCCAGCTGCAAGGGAAAGCATGACTCGAAAAAGCCGATGCCAGCCCCCGCGGGCCGCGGCACTGGTGCCGTTCGTCGCCTGTCATCGTTGTGACGGGCGGCGGCTTGGTCTAGGGTAGCTCCTTCGAGGCTGCCAACAGCCTTGCATGACCCCGCCCAGCCTCGCGGATGGGCATCTTGCCAGCTCACACGGAGTTCGTCATGCGTCTTGCCCTTCTTGCCCTCCTTCTTTCCCCTGCCCTCGCCAGCGCCGCCTCGCTGAGCGTGTGCACCGAAGCCAGCCCCGAAGGCTTCGACGTGGTCCAGTACAACTCGCTGACCACCACCAACGCCTCGGCCGACGTGCTGATGAACCGCCTGGTGGACTTCGACGCCGCCCGCGGCGAAGTGGTGCCGAGCCTGGCCGAAAGCTGGAAAGTCTCCGACGATGGCCTGACCTACGACTTCCAGCTGCGCGACGGCGTGGCCTTCCACCACACCGACTACTTCAAGCCGAGCCGCGCACTGGGCGCCGACGACGTGGTGTTCAGCTTCCAGCGCATGCTCGACCCGGCCCAACCCTGGCACAAGGTCGCGCAGAGCGGCTTCCCCCACGCCCAGTCGATGCAGCTGCCAAGCCTGGTCAAGGCCGTGGAGAAGGTCGATGAGCACCACGTGCGTTTCAGCCTCAACCACCCGGACGCCACCTTCCTGGCGATGCTCAGCATGGGCTTCGCCTCCATCTACTCCGCCGAGTACGCCGACCATCTGATGAAGGCCGGTACCCCGGAGAAGCTCAACGCCCAGCCGATCGGCACCGGTCCCTTCGTCTTCAAGCGCTTCCAGAAAGACGCCGTGGTGCGCTATATCGCCAACGCCGAGTACTTCGGCGGCAAGCCGGCTGTGGATAACCTGGTGTTCGCCATCACCCCGGACGCCAGCGTGCGCCTGCAGAAGCTCAAGCGCGGCGAATGCCAGATCGCCCTGTCGCCCAAGCCGCTGGACGTCGAGGCGGCGCAGAAGAGCGCCGAACTCAAGGTCGAACAGACCCCGGCCTTCATGACCGCCTTCGTCGGCATCAACAGCCAGCACCCGCCGCTGGACAATCCCAAGGTGCGCCAGGCGATCAACCTCGCTTTCGACAAGGGCAGCTACCTGAAGAGCGTGTTCGCCGGCAGCGCCACCGCCGCCGACGGCGTCTACCCGCCCAACACCTGGAGCTATGCCAAGGACATCCCCGGCTACCCGCGCGACCTGGACAAGGCCCGCGCGCTGCTGGCCGAGGCCGGGCACAAGGACGGCTTCAAGACCACCATCTGGACCCGCCCTTCCGGCAGCCTGCTCAATCCCAACCCCAGCGTCGGCGCACAGCTGCTGCAGGCGGACCTGGCGCAGATAGGCATCCAGGCCGAAATCCGCGTGATCGAATGGGGCGAGCTGATCCGCCGCGCCAAGGCCGGCGAGCATGACCTGCTGTTCATGGGCTGGGCCGGCGACAACGGCGACCCGGACAACTTCCTCACCCCGCAATTCTCCTGCGCCAGCGTGAAATCCGGGCTGAATTTCGCGCGCTACTGCGACGAGAAGCTCGACGGCCTGATCAGCCAGGGCAAGGCGGTGGCCGACCAGGCCAAGCGCAGCGAGCTGTATCACCAGGCGCAGCAGATCATCCACGACCAGGCGCTGTGGCTGCCGCTGGCGCACCCGACTGCCTCGGCGCTGACCCGCCAGAACGTGAAGGGCTACGTAGTGAACCCCTTCGGTCGCCAGGACTATTCGAAGGTGCAGCTGTAGCGCACCGGAGCTAGAGCATCCCCAGCTCGGCCATGGATTGCGGCTCGCCGTCACCGACGATGAAGTGATCGAGCACCCGCACATCGATCAGCGCCAGCGCCTGGACGATGCGACGGGTCAGCAGGTCGTCGGACTGGCTCGGTTCGGCGATCCCGGAGGGGTGGTTGTGCGCCAGGATCAGCGCGGCAGCGTTGTGCGCCAGGGCGCGCTTGACGATCTGCCGGGGGTAGACGCTCGCGCTGTCGATGGAGCCGTGGAACAGCACCTCGAAGTCCAGCATGCGGTGGCGGTTGTCCATGAACAGGCAGGCGAACACCTCGTGGGGTTCGTGGCGCAGCCGCGCCTTGAGGAAGTCGCGCACCGCCTGCGGGCTTTCCAGGGCGGGGCCACGATCCATGTCCTCGGCCAGGTGCCGGCGGCTCATCTCCAGCACCGCCTGGAGCTGGGTGAACTTGGCCGGCCCCAGCCCGCGATGGCTGCAGAACGCCTCGAGATCGGCTTCCAGCAGCGCGCGCAGGCTGCCGAACTCGACCAGCAGCCGGCGCGCGAGGTCCACGGCACTGCAACCGGTGACACCGGTGCGCAGGAAGATGGCCAGCAATTCGGCATCGCTCAGGCTCGCCGCCCCCTGTTCCAGCAAGCGCTCCCGAGGTCGCTCCGACACAGGCCAATCGAGAATTCTCACGCAACCTCCCAGGTCTGGTCCGCCCGCTGTTCCGGCGCAGGCGCTGTGCTATCTTAGCCCCCTCGCTGCGCGCGGCCGGAGGCCTGGGGAGGCGTCATCGGCTTCAGCGCGCGTCATCCATTTCCGTATTTAAGGCTGGCCTATGCAGCGGCTCTATCGTAAACGCATCGTTCTGGGCGTCGGTGGCGGTATCGCCGCCTACAAGAGCGCCGAACTGGTCCGCCGGTTGCGCGACCAGGGCGCCGAGGTGCGTGTCGTGATGACCCAGGGCGGCCGCGAGTTCATCACCCCGCTCACCCTCCAGGCCCTGTCCGGCCACCCGGTGCACCTGGACCTGCTCGACCCCGCCGCCGAAGCAGCCATGGGGCATATCGAGCTGGCCCGCTGGGCCGATCTGGTGCTGATCGCCCCCGCCACCGCCGACCTCATGGCGCGTCTGGCCCAGGGCGTGGCCAACGACCTGCTGACCACCCTGGTGCTCGCCACCGACGCGCAGGTCGCGCTGGCGCCGGCGATGAACCAGGCCATGTGGCGCGACCCGGCCACCCAGGTGAATGCCGAGTTGCTGCGCTCGCGCGGCCTGCACTTCTTCGGCCCCGCCGCCGGCAGCCAGGCCTGCGGCGACGTCGGTCCGGGACGCATGCTCGAGGCCGAAGAGCTGGCGCAACTGGCCGCCGACTGCTTCGAGTTCAAGGCCCTGACCGGCCAGCACATCCTGATCACCGCAGGGCCGACCCAGGAAAACATCGACCCGGTGCGCTACATCACCAACCACAGCTCCGGAAAGATGGGCTTCGCCCTGGCCGAAGCGGCTGCCGAAGCCGGCGCCCGCGTGACCCTGGTGACCGGCCCGGTGCACCTGCCCACTCCCGACCGCGTGAGCCGCGTCGACGTGGTCAGCGCCCGCGACATGCTCGCCGCCTGCGAAGCGGCGATGCCGGCGGACATCCTGATCGCCTCCGCCGCCGTGGCCGACTACCGCCCGGAACTGGTCGCCACGCAGAAACTCAAGAAAGACCCCACCACCGGTGACGGCCTGCTCTTGCAGCTGGTGCGCAATCCCGACATTCTCGCCACCCTCTCGCTGCGCGAGGACCGGCCCTTCAGCGTCGGCTTCGCCGCGGAGACCGAGAACCTGCTCGAGTACGCCTCGCGCAAGCTCAAGGACAAGAATCTCGATCTGATCGTCGCCAATGACGTCGCCAATCCGTCCATCGGCTTCAATAGTGAAGAGAACGCCATCACGGTCATCGACCGCGAATTGCACAAGACTGCGTTCGCCCAGACCAGCAAGGGCAAGATCGCCCGCCAGCTGATCGCCTTCATCGCCGAACGCATCAATCAACACTGAGAACTCAATGCATTCCCTGCAAGCCAAGATCCTCGATCCCCGCCTGGGCAGCGACTTCCCGCTGCCGCAGTACGCCACTCCCGGTTCCGCCGGCCTCGACCTGCGCGCCATGCTCAAGGAGGACTGCGTCCTCGAGCGGGGCCAGACCGTACTGATCCCCACCGGCCTGTCCATTTACGTCGCCGATCCGGGCCTGGCTGCGCTGATCCTTCCGCGCTCGGGCCTGGGCCACAAGCACGGTATCGTGCTGGGCAACCTGGTCGGCCTGATCGACTCGGATTACCAGGGCGAGCTGATGGTCTCCTGCTGGAACCGCGGCCAGACGGCTTTCAAGATCGCCATTGGCGAACGCATCGCCCAGCTGGTGCTGGTGCCGGTGGTGCAGGCGCACTTCGAGCTGGTCGAGTCCTTCGACGAGAGCCAGCGCGGCGCCGGCGGCTTCGGTCACTCCGGCAGCCATTGACCCCTTTCCCTTTCAGGATGAATCGCCGAGGAGACGTTGCATGAAACTTTTCCAACGCACTGCCAAGGACAGCGCCGAACTGCCGGAACTCGTGCCGGCGGAGAAGCCCGTCAAGGGGCCGGCGGCCAAGGTCGACCTCAAACCGCTGCTGCCCTCCCTGGTCCTTACCGTCGGCGGTGTAGCGGCGGCCGGCGCGTTGCTCTGGTTCAGCCTGTTCGGCCAGGCGGACAAGGCCCACGTCGCGCAGGTCAGCAGCGCCTGGTCGGAAAGCCAGGCCGGCGCGCTGCGCCAGTCACTCAGCCTGCTGGCCGCGGACAGCCGCGCCATGGCGAGCGACTCGCAGTTGCTGCCGACCCTGCAGAGCAATGACCCGGCGCGCATCGCCGCGCTGGAAAAGGCACTCACCCAGGGGCATCTTGATGGGCTGGTGGATGTCCACCTGAACGCCAGCGGGCAGGCCGTGCAGGACACCTCCCGCCCCGGCCCGCTCAACTATGCCGCGCTGGACATGCTGCACCGCGTCGAGAGCGGCCAGGCCGTGGCACCGGAAGCCTACAAGGTCGGCACCCGCTGGCTGGTCTACAGCCCCACCGCGCTGCGCGGTGCGGACAACTCGATCCAGGGTTCGCTGCTGCTGGTCGTCGACCTGCAGCGCCTGCTCGGCAGCCTGCCGCCGATGTCCGCCGATATCGGCCAGTTGCAGCTTTCCCAGCAGTTCGGCAACTCGCCGGCGCAGGTACTGCTTCAGCGCGGCCAAGCCAGTGAAGTTGCGCCGCTCAGCATCGCCAGCGGCAACCCGAACTGGAAGCTGAGCTTCACCCCCGGCCCGACCCTCACCAATCCGCTGTACTCGCCGACCCTGCTGGGCATCGCTGCGCTGCTCGCGCTGGTGGGCGGCCTGCTCGGCCTCTATCTTGCGCAAAGTGCGATGCAGCGCCGGGTCAGCAAAGATGCCCAGGGCCTGGGGCAGTTCATTCAGGAACTCGCCGGCCAACGCACTGCCAAAGCTCCTGAGCTGAGCCTGCCGAGCCTGCAGGCGCTGGCTCAGGCGCTGGCCCGCCAGCCGCGTCGCAAGACCGAAACACCCAGTGCCAGCGCTCCCGCCGCGCCTGCAGCCGCCGCCCAGCCGGTTCCGGCTGTCGCCGCTGCCAGCGCCCCGGCCGCTGTCACTGAAACGCCATTGGTCGATCCGCTGTTCCAGAATACCGACATTCTGGACATCGACATTCTTGATGAAGACCAGGATCTCCTGGGATTGGAGCAAACACCCGCTATGAGCACGCCTAAAGCCCCGCAGCTGCCCGCCAGCATCTTCCGCGCCTACGACATCCGTGGCGTGGTCGGCGACACCCTGACCACCGAGACCGCCTACTGGGTCGGCCGTGCGATCGGTTCCGAAAGCCTTGCGCGCGGCGAGCCGTGCGTCTCCGTGGGCCGTGACGGCCGACTGTCCGGCCCCGAACTGGTCCAGCACCTCATCCAGGGTCTGCTCGACTGCGGCTGCCAGGTCACCGATGTCGGCATGGTGCCGACTCCGGTCCTGTACTACGCGGCCAACGTCCTGGAAGGCAAGTCGGGCGTGATGCTCACTGGCAGCCACAACCCGCCGGACTACAACGGCTTCAAGATCGTCGTCGCCGGCGAGACCCTGGCCAACGAGCAGATCCAGGCACTGCGCGAACGCATCCAGAATGGCGACCTCGCCTCCGGCGTGGGCAGCGTGCAGCAGGTCGACATCCTGCCGCGTTACTTCCAGCAGATCCGCGACGACATCGCCCTGGCCAAGCCGCTGAAAGTGGTGGTGGACTGTGGCAACGGCGTGGCCGGCGTAATCGCCCCGCAGCTGATCGAAGCCCTGGGCTGCACCGTGATTCCGCTGTATTGCGATGTCGACGGCACCTTCCCCAACCACCACCCGGACCCGGGCAAGCCCGAGAACCTGGAAGACCTGATCGCCAAGGTGAAAGAGACCGGCGCCGACCTGGGCCTGGCCTTCGACGGCGACGGCGACCGCGTGGGCGTGGTGACCAACGAAGGTACCATCATCTACCCCGACCGCCTGCTGATGCTGTTCGCCAAGGACGTGGTATCGCGCAACCCGGGCGCCGACATCATCTTCGACGTCAAATGCACCCGTCGCCTGATCTCGCTGATCAGCGGCTACGGCGGTCGCCCGGTGATGTGGAAGACCGGCCACTCGCTGATCAAGAAGAAGATGAAGGAAACCGGCGCCCTGCTCGCCGGCGAGATGAGCGGCCACATCTTCTTCAAGGAACGCTGGTACGGCTTCGACGACGGCATCTACAGCGCCGCGCGCCTGCTGGAAATCATCAGCCTGGACAAGCGCGATGCCGAACGCGTGTTCTCCGCGTTCCCGATGGACATCTCCACCCCGGAAATCAACATCACCGTCACCGACGAGGGCAAGTTCGCCCTGATCGAGGCGCTACAGGCCCGTGGCCAGTGGGGTGAAGCCAACCTCACCACCCTCGACGGCGTGCGTGTGGATTACCCCAAAGGCTGGGGCCTGGTTCGCGCGTCCAACACCACTCCGGTGCTGGTCCTGCGCTTCGAGGCGGATTCCCAGGAAGAACTGGAACGCATCAAGGAAGTGTTCCGCACCCAGCTGAAAGCGGTCGATCCCGCCCTCAGCCTGCCCTTTTGACCTCTATGCCGGAGCCCACCATGACCCAGAGCCGCGATGACGCCGCCCAGGTTGCCCGCGTCCTTGCCGAAGCCCTGCCCTACATCCGCCGTTTCGTCGGCAAGACGCTGGTGATCAAGTACGGCGGCAACGCCATGGAAACGGACGAGCTGAAGAACAGCTTCGCCCGCGACGTGGTGCTGATGAAGGCCGTCGGCATCAACCCGGTGGTGGTCCATGGTGGTGGTCCGCAGATCGGCGACCTGCTCAGCCGTCTGTCGATCGAGAGCCACTTCATCGATGGCATGCGCGTCACCGACGCGCAGACCATGGACGTGGTGGAGATGGTCCTCGGCGGCCAGGTCAACAAGGACATCGTCAACCTGATCAACCGTCATGGCGGCAGCGCCATCGGCCTGACCGGGAAGGACGCCGAGCTGATCCGCGCGAAGAAGCTCACCGTCACCCGCCAGACGCCGGAGATGACCAAGCCGGAAATCATCGACATCGGTCACGTGGGCGAAGTCACCGGGGTCAACGTCGACCTGCTGAACATGCTGGTGCAGGGTGACTTCATCCCGGTCATCGCACCGATCGGGGTGGGCGCCAACGGCGAGTCCTACAACATCAACGCCGACCTCGTGGCCGGCAAGGTGGCCGAGGCGCTGAAGGCCGAGAAGCTGATGCTGCTCACCAACATCGCCGGCCTGATGGACAAGCAGGGCCAGGTCCTCACCGGCCTGACCACCGAGCAGGTCAACGAGCTGATCGCCGACGGCACCATCTACGGCGGCATGCTGCCGAAGATCCGCTGCGCCCTCGAAGCGGTGCAGGGCGGCGTGACCAGCGCGCACATCATCGATGGTCGCGTGCCCAACGCCGTGCTGCTGGAGATCTTCACCGACAGCGGTGTCGGCACCCTGATCACCAATCGCAAGCAGCGCTGATCGAAAATGACACCCGCCTGGAGCGATCCACGCGGGTGTCTTTCCGTCTGGAGTCTGGAATGACCGCATCCCCCGTATCCCGCAACGACTTCAGCTTCTTCCACGGCCTGCGCGTGCGCTGGTCGGAGGTGGACCCGCAGGGAATCGTCTTCAACGGCAACTACCTGACCTACGCCGATGTCGCCACCACCGAGTACTACCGCCACCTGGGCGTAAGCTACCCGGCTGACCTGCTGCGCGGCGGCGGCGATCTGTTCGCGGTGAAGACCACCCTGGAATACCTGGCGCCCGCGCGCTTCGACGACTGGCTGGAAATGGGCGTGCGCGTCAGTCGGCTGGGCCGCAGCAGCCTGACCTTCCAGGTGTCGATCTGGTGTGATGAAACCCTGCTGACGCTGGGGGAGCTGATCTACGCCTATGCCGGCGAAGACCGGACAAGCCAGCCCTTGCCGGACTGGCTGCGCGGGAAGATCAACGAATTCGAGCGCGTCTCGCCGCAACAGTAAGCGCGGCGAGCGTCTGCCTCAGTTACCGCCGGAAATCTGGGCGAATCGCGCCCGGTCGGAGGCGAAGCTGCTCTGCGCCTGGGTGCGCAGCTGCTGATAGCGGGCGATGTCCTGCTGCAGGCGTTGCTCATCGCTGCGCAGGTTACTCAGTTGCGCGACCAGGTCATCCGGCACTGGGCGCCCGGCACGTTCCTGATCGGCAGCGCGGGCCTGCAGGTTGGCCTGCTGCGTTTTCAGCGACTGCAGGTTGCCCTTGGCCACGCTGGCCAGCCCGTCGAGCTCAGCCAGCTTGCGGTCGCGGGCACGGTCGACGTCCTCCACGCTGGTGTACATGCGCATCAGTTGCTGGTCGGAACTGGCACGCGCGGCGTCCGCCTTGCGCTGCTCGATCTCGGCGGCGGTCGGTGCCGGCGGCACCTCACGGATCACCCGGCCCTGGTCGTTAAGCACCTGGTAGCCCTTGCCGATGTACTGCGGCGGGACGCCCAGGCGGTCGATGACGGTGATGCCCTTGTCATTGACGTAGCGGTACAGCTCGACCTGGCTGGTCGGTTGGCCGGCAGCTGCCGCCTGGCCTGCGAGCATGGCCCCCAGAAGCCCCATCAACACCCTGTAGCGGTAAGCACCCTGCTTGGCCATGCCCGACACCCTTGTTCCGGTTAGATACCGTACTGCGCCCGATAGGCCTCGACGGCCGCGAGATGCTGCTTGAGCTGCCCGTCACCGGCCAGATACTCCAGCACCTGCTCCAGCGAGACAATGCTTACGACCGGGATCGAGAAGTCCCGTTCAACTTCCTGGATCGCTGACAGCTCACCCTTGCCGCGTTCCTGGCGGTTCAGCGCGATCAGTACGCCGGCGGCCTGGGCCCCCTGCGCGTCGATGATCTGCATGACTTCGCGGATCGCGGTGCCGGCGGTGATCACGTCATCGATGATCAGCGCGCGACCGGCCAGCGGTGCGCCGACCAGCGTGCCACCTTCGCCGTGGTCCTTGGCTTCCTTGCGGTTGAAGCACCAGGGCAGGTCGAGGCCGTGCTGTTCCGCCAGCGCAATGGCTGTAGCGGCCGCCAGCGGAATTCCTTTATAGGCCGGGCCGAACAACACGTCGAAAGGTATGCCGCTGTCGACCACCGCGCTGGCGTAGAAACGACCCAGCTGGGACAGCGCAACGCCTGAGTTGAACAGGCCCGCATTGAAGAAGTACGGACTGGTGCGCCCGGACTTGAGGGTGAATTCGCCGAAACGAAGAACGCCGCGCTCGATGGCGAAGCGGATGAAATCGCGCTGATATGGCTGCATGGGTAAGAACCGGCCGGTATGAATTTAGCTAAACCGTTTGAGCTCGGGTATCATACACACACGTGATTTTGGGGGCCATTTATGCGGATCATCAGTGTGAACGTGAATGGTATTCAGGCTGCAGCCGAGCGTGGTTTGCTCAGTTGGCTGCAAGCCCAGAATGCCGACGTGATCTGCTTGCAGGATACCCGCGCCTCCGCTTTCGATCTGGATGACCCGTCCTACCAACTGGATGGCTACTTCCTGTACGCCTGCGATGCCGAAGTGCCCAGTCAGGGCGGCGTCGCAATCTATAGTCGTCTGCAACCCAAGGCTGTCATAAGCGGCCTGGGTTTCGAGATGGCCGATCGTTACGGGCGCTACCTGCAAGCCGATTTCGATAAGGTGAGTATCGCCACTCTCCTGCTGCCTACCGGGCAGGAAGGGGATGAGAACCTGAACCACAAGTTCAAGTTCATGGACGATTTCGCCCAGTACATGAACAAGCAGCGCCGCAAGCGCCGCGAATACATCTATTGCGGCTCGCTGTACGTCGCGCACCAGAAGCTGGACGTGAAGAACTGGCGCGAATGCCAGCAATCGCCGGGCTTCATGGCGCCGGAGCGTGGCTGGATGGATGAGATCTTCGGCACCATGGGCTACGTCGACGCCCTGCGCGAGGTCAACCGCGAAGGCGACCAGTACAGCTGGTGGCCGGACAGCGAACAGGCCGAGCTGCTCAACCTGGGCTGGCGCTTCGACTATCAGATCCTCACGCCGGGTCTGCGCCGCTTCGTGCGCAGCGCCAAGCTGCCGCGCCAGCCGCGCTTCTCCCAGCATGCGCCGCTGATCGTCGATTACGACTGGACCCTGAGCATCTGAGTCCTGTCGCACCGCCGCGAGGCGGACAGAAAAAAGCCGGCTTCGCGCCGGCTTTTTCGCGTCTGGAGCGCGCTTACTTGAGCGGACGCCAGGTGAAGGGATAGCGGTAATCCAGCCCTTCATTGGCCTTGATCCCGGCAATGATGGTCAGCACCAGTGCGCCGATGCTCACCAGGCCCAGCAGGAAGAAGCCGATCACCACCAGCATCAGCAGGCAGCTGACCACCACCGCGAGGCTCACGGTGATCTGGAAGTTCAGCGCTTCCTTGCCCTGACGGTCCACGAACGGGTCCGATTCACGCTTGATCTGCCAGACGATCAGCGGCCCGAGCAGGTTGCCGAAGGGGAAAATGAAGCCAAGGAAGGCGGCAAAGTGGCAGAACATCGCCCACTGACGGGCTTCCTGGCTCGGCTGAACCTGCTGTACCGGTACTTCGTCGCTCATCCTTTCGCTCCTTGCACTTGAAGATCGGGCGGGCTGGCCGCCCGCCGGGTCAGTCTGCCAGCGCGGCGCGCTGCAGTTCGAACAGCTCGCGCAGGCCCTGCTGCGCCAGTTCCAGCATGGCATTGAGCTCGGCCGGCTGGAAGGGGGCGCCCTCGGCGGTGCCCTGGACTTCGATGAAGCCACCGGCATCGGTCATGACCACGTTCAGGTCGGTCTCGGCGGCGGAGTCTTCCAGGTAGTCCAGGTCCAGCACCGGCTCGCCCTGGTACATGCCCACGGAAACCGCGGCGACCATCTGCTTGAGCGGGTTGCCCTTGAGTGCGCCACGCTTCTTCAGCACGGCCAGGGCGTCGATCAGCGCCACGGTGGCGCCGGTGATCGAAGCGGTGCGGGTGCCGCCGTCGGCCTGGATCACATCGCAGTCGATGTACAGGGTGTTCTCGCCTAGCTTGGACAGGTCCAGCGCGGCACGCAGGGAGCGGCCGATCAGGCGCTGGATCTCCAGGGTGCGACCACCCTGTTTGCCGCGCGCGGCCTCACGCTGGTTACGCTCGCCGGTGGAGCGCGGCAGCATTCCGTATTCGGCGGTCAGCCAGCCCTGGCCCTGGCCCTTGAGGAAGCGCGGCACACCGGATTCGGCGCTGACGGTGCAGATCACCTTGGTGTCGCCGAACTCGACCAGCACGGAGCCCTCGGCGTGCTTGGTGTAATGGCGGGTGATACGGATCGGGCGCAGTTGGTCGGCGGCGCGGCCACTGGGACGGTTCATGGAGGCATCCTGTACAGATTACTGGCGGGGGAATGTCCGCCATTATAGAGGCCAGCGGACGGGCGCAACCACCGCCGGCGTGCTGCGGCGCGCTACGCTGGGGTACAATTACCGGTTTCCGACGACCTGTCGGCCGTTTTCCCAGCCCATTCAGAGAGGTGACTCCATGGTCCACAGCATGACCGCCTTCGCCCGCGTCGAGCGCGCCAGCACCCATGGAACCCTGAGCTGGGAGCTGCGCTCGGTCAACCACCGCTACCTCGAGCCCAACCTGCGCCTGCCCGAAGCCTTCCGCGACCTCGAAGGCGCGGTGCGCGAGGCGCTGCGCCAGGGCCTGTCGCGCGGCAAGGTGGAATGCACCCTGCGCTTCAACGAGGAAAACGCCGGCAAGGCGCTGCAGGTCGACCGCGAGCGCGCCGCGCAACTGGTCGCCGCCGCCGAGACCGTCGCCGACCTGATCAAGAACCCCGCCCCGCTCGATCCGCTGGCCGTGCTGGCCTGGCCCGGCGTGCTGGTGGGCGATGCCGCCGATCCGCAGGCGCTCAACGCCAGCGCGCTGGCCGCTTTCACCCAGGCCCTGGATGAACTCAAGGCCGGCCGCGCCCGCGAAGGTGCCGAGCTTTCGAAGATTATCGACGAGCGCCTGACAGCCATGCAGGAAGACGTGGCCAACCTGCGCCAGCTGGTCCCGGAAATGCTCGCCAACCAGCGCCAGAAGGTGCTCGACCGCTTCACCGAGATGAAAGCCGAGCTCGACCCGCAGCGCCTGGAACAGGAAATGGTCCTGCTGGCGCAGAAGAGCGACGTTGCCGAGGAACTGGATCGCCTCACCACCCACGTCACCGAAGTACGCCGCGTGCTCAAGGCGGGCGGCGCCGCCGGCCGGCGCCTGGACTTCCTGATGCAGGAACTCAACCGCGAGGCCAACACGCTGGGCTCGAAGGCATTCGACCCGCGCTCCACCCAGGCCGCGGTCAACCTCAAGGTCCTGATCGAGCAGATGCGCGAACAGGTCCAGAATATCGAGTAAGCCGGACGCATCCGGCTTCAACCACAGTCAACCGCAACTCCAGGAAAGCGCCATGTCCGGCACCCTCTACATCGTTTCCGCCCCGTCCGGCGCCGGCAAGACCAGCCTGGTCAAGGCCCTGCTCGACGCCATGCCCAGCGTGCGCGTCTCCGTCTCCCACACCACCCGCGGCATGCGCCCGGGCGAAGTGGACGGGGTGAACTACCACTTCGTCGGCCACGACACCTTCCGCGCCATGCTCGAGCGCAACGAATTCCTCGAGCACGCGCAGGTCTTCGACAACCTCTACGGCACCTCTCAGCGCTGGGTCGAGAAGACCCTCGCCGAAGGCAACGACCTGATCCTGGAGATCGACTGGCAGGGCGCGCAGCAGGTACGCCGGCTGATGCCCCAGGCGCAGTCGATCTTCATCCTGCCGCCGACCCAGGAAGCCCTGCGCCAGCGCCTGACCAACCGCGGCCAGGACAGCGACGAGGTGATCGAGCGGCGCATGCAGGAAGCCGTCAGCGAAATGAGCCACTATGTGGAATACGATCACCTGGTGATCAACGACGATTTCGCCCACGCGCTGGAAGACCTCAAGGCGATCTTCCGCGCCCGCCAGCTCCGTCAGGATGCCCAGCAGCAGCGTCACACCGAGCTGCTGCAACGCCTGTTGGCCTGAAGTCGCCGAGAGAAGGCACTTCCATAAAGATTGGCGATTTTTTAGACTATCCAGTCCGCCCGGCATTTTCCGGGCCTACATTTCAGTACGAGGAACACCATGGCCCGCGTCACCGTTGAAGACTGCCTGGACAACGTCGATAACCGTTTCGAGCTGGTCATGCTCGCCACCAAGCGTTCGCGTCAGCTGGCCACCGGCGGCAAAGAGCCGAAGGTACCGTGGGAAAACGACAAGCCCACCGTCGTCGCCCTGCGCGAAATCGCTTCCGGCCTGATCGACAACGAAATCGTTCTGCTGGAGGACGTGGTTGAAGAAGAACCGCTGTTCGCTGCCTTCGAAGACGAGGCCAACAACGAGGCCCTGTAAGTCCATGTCCGGCCGACGAATCGGTGCACTGCGACGTACCGCTCGGCAGGGGGTGAACCCATGCCGAGCATAGATGCCTTCGCCGATCGTCTGTCGAGCTATCTGGGCCCGGACCAGGTCAACCTGGTCCGCCGCGCCTACTACTACGCCGAGCAGGCCCACGACGGGCAGCGCCGCCGCAGCGGCGAGGCTTACGTCACCCATCCGCTCGCCGTCGCCAATATCCTCGCCGACATGCACATGGACCATCAGAGCCTGATGGCGGCCATGCTGCACGACGTGATCGAGGACACCGGCATCGCCAAGGAAGCGCTCACCGCGCAGTTCGGCGAAACCGTCTCGGAACTCGTGGACGGGGTCAGCAAGCTGACCCAGATGAACTTCGAGTCCAAGGCCGAGGCGCAGGCCGAGAACTTCCAGAAGATGGCCATGGCCATGGCGCGCGACATCCGCGTGATCCTGGTGAAGCTGGCCGACCGCCTGCACAACATGCGCACCCTGGAAGTGCTGTCCGGCGAGAAGCGCCGGCGCATCGCCAAGGAAACCCTGGAAATCTACGCCCCCATCGCCAACCGGCTGGGCATGCACAGCATGCGCGTGGAATTCGAGGACCTGGGCTTCAAGGCCATGCACCCGATGCGCTCCGAGCGCATCCGCCAGGCGGTGAAGAAGGCCCGTGGCAACCGCCGCGAGATCGTCGGCAAGATCCAGGAATCGCTGGTCAACTGCCTCGCCCGCGAAAGCATGGAAGGCCAGGTCCTGGGCCGCGAGAAGCACCTGTTCAGCATCTACAAGAAGATGCGCGGCAAGCGCAAGGCGTTCAACGAGATCATGGACGTCTACGCCTTCCGCATCGTGGTCGACAAGGTCGACACCTGCTACCGCGTGCTCGGCGCCGTGCACAACCTGTACAAGCCGTTCCCCGGTCGCTTCAAGGACTACATCGCGATTCCCAAGGCCAACGGCTACCAGTCGTTGCACACCACGCTGTTCGGCATGCACGGCGTGCCCATCGAGATCCAGATCCGCACCCGTGAGATGGAAGAGATGGCCAACCACGGCATCGCCGCGCACTGGCTGTACAAGTCCAGCGAAGAGGAAGCGCAGAAAGGCACCCATGCCCGCGCCCGCCAGTGGGTGAAGGGCATCCTCGAACTGCAGCAGCGCGCCGGCAACTCGCTGGAATTCATCGAGAACGTGAAGATCGACCTGTTCCCGGACGAGGTCTACGTCTTCACGCCCAAGGGCCGCATCATGGAGCTGCCCAAGGGCTCCACGGCCGTCGACTTCGCCTACGCGGTGCACACCGACGTCGGCAACAGCTGCATCGCCTGCCGCATCAACCGCCGCCTGGCGCCGCTGTCCGAGCCGCTGCAGAGCGGCGCGACGGTGGAAATCGTCACCGCACCGGGTACCCGGCCGAACCCGGCCTGGCTCAACTTCGTGGTCACCGGCAAGGCGCGCACGCACATCCGCCACGCGCTCAAGCTGCAGCGCCGCTCCGAGTCGATCAACCTCGGCGAGCGCCTGCTGAACAAGACGCTGGCCGGCTTCGACAGCCACCTGGAGAAGATCCCTCAGGAACGCATCCAGGGCGTGCTCAACGAATACCGCATGGAAGTCTTCGAGGACCTGCTCGAAGAGATCGGCCTGGGCAACCGCATGGCCTACGTGGTCGCGCGCCGCCTGCTGTCCAGCGAAGGCGAGCAGGCTCCCAGCGCCGAAGGGCCGCTGGCGATCCGCGGTACCGAAGGCCTGGTGCTCAGCTACGCCAAGTGCTGCACGCCGATCCCCGGCGACCCGATCGTCGGCCACCTGTCGGCCGGCAAGGGCATGGTCGTGCACCTGGAGAACTGCCGGAACATCAGCGAAATCCGCCACAATCCGGAAAAGTGCATCCAGCTCAGCTGGGCCAAGGATGTCACCGGCGAATTCAACGTCGAACTGCGCGTCGAGCTGGAACACCAGCGCGGCCTGATCGCCCTGCTGGCGACCAGCGTCAACGCCGCCGACGGCAACATCGAGAAGATCAGCATGGACGAGCGCGACGGTCGCATCAGCGTGGTCCAGCTCGTCGTCAGCGTGCATGACCGTGTGCACCTGGCCCGCGTCATCAAGAAGCTGCGCGCGCTCAAGGGCGTGATCCGCATCACCCGCATGCGCAGCTGATCCCACCCCGTTAGGAGTCGACATGACCAAGACCGTTATCCACACCGACAAAGCCCCGGCCGCCATCGGCACCTACTCCCAGGCGATCAAGGCTGGCAACACCGTCTATGTCTCCGGCCAGATCCCGCTGGACCCGAAAACCATGGAACTGGTCGAGGGCTTCGAAGAGCAGACCGTCCAGGTGTTCGAGAACCTGAAAGCCGTCATCGAGGCTTCCGGCGGCTACCTGCACGACGTCGCCAAGCTGAACATCTTCCTCACCGACCTGTCGCACTTCGCCAAGGTCAACGAGATCATGGGCAAGTACTTCGTCCAGCCCTACCCGGCCCGCGCCGCCATCGGCGTTGCCGCCCTGCCCAAGGGCGCCCAGGTCGAGATGGACGCCATCGTCGTCCTGGAATAAGCCGCACCTCCCGAACGGGGCCTTCAGGGCCCCGTTCTTTTGTCTGCAAGGAGCAAACATGCGTCGCGCCCTGATCCTGAGCGCCCTGATCGGCCTGCTCACCGGCTGCGCCGGCACCCCGTCCGACCCTTCCGGCGTCTGGGTCAACCAGGCCGCCATCGATGCCGCCGGCAAGGGTGGCAAGCTGCGCGAGGCGCTGCTGGCCTACGGCCCGAACCTGGAATGGAAGCTGGACACCAAGGCCAGCCAGGCCACCTTCAGCAACGGCTTCGAGCTCGGCGAAGGCCAGCTGAGCGCCGAAGATCCCAAGCACTACCGCGTCGACTTCTACGGCAGCAACCAGGAATCCCTGGAGCTTGACGGCAAGGAGCTGGTGCAGGTGGGCAGCGACAATTGGCCCGAGCAGCGCTTCCTGCGCCCCAAGGAGCAGCCCGCCGCGCAGAGCCCGGCCGGCAGCACCTTCGAGAACGCCCTCTACGCCGCCTACCTGAACGGCACCTGGATCATCGAGGAAGGCGAAGGCAAGGGCAGCAAGGTCAAGTTCGCCGCCAACGGCAGCCTCGAAGGCATGCCCGGCTTCGATCGCTACGCGCTGTGCCTGGCCGGCGACTGCGCGGCCATGAGCGGCGACAACGACAGCATCTGGCTGCAACAGGGCCAGCAGGGCCGCGAATTCCTCTTCGAGCGCGACGGCGACAAGCTGGAGCTGTTCGAAGCGGTGAACCGCGCCCAGTCCGACGAGATGCCGCAGTACGCGCCCGGCAACAAGGTCTGGACCCTGGAGCGCGACTGACTCCGCGCGAGCGGGCGGGCGCGAATGACAGCCGTCAGCGCAGCCCGCTCCACAGCAGCCAGCCACCCAGCGCCAGCAACAGGCCGCCGCAAAGGCGGTCCAGCGCCGTGACCCGGCGCTTCAGCCAGCCGCGCCAGCGCGGACGATCCAGCAGGCGCACCAGCGCCATGTCCCACAGCAGCACCACTGCGCCCATCCACAGCACGCAGACTCCCAGTGCCCAGCCCGGCAGGTGGAACTGCCCGAGCACGCCGAACAGCCCGGTGTAGAAGATCGGCAGCTTGGGGTTCAGGCTGCTGGCAAGCAGGCCCTCGCGCATCCCGCGCAGAAATCCTCCGCTGCGCTGCAGCCCCAGATCAGTGGGAATCTCCAGCTCCCGACGCGCCAGCAGCGCCTGCGCGCCGAGCCAGACGAAGTAGACGCCACCCAGCAACTGCACCACCCGCAGCCCGTGGCTGGCCACTTCCGGCAACAGACCGAGAACGAACAGCACCAGCAGCATGCTCGCCAGATTGGCCAGGGCGATGCCCGCCGCGCAGCCATCGGCATGGCGACGACCGCGCAGCAGCGCGGCGCGGATCAGCAGGAAGAAGTCCGGCCCCGGTGACAGCAGGGCGGCGAAGTGGGTGCTGGCGACCAGCGCGAAGGCGGCGAACATGGTGATCTCCCGGATAGCGGCGTCGCGCAGTCTGGAAGCGTCGGGGTTTGCCGGTCTTGGAAGAAAGTCAGGTGCGCGTGGCGCGCAGGAAGCGACCGGGCGTAACGCCGGTGAAGCGGCGGAAGGTGCCGGAGAAGTGCGCCTGGTCGTAGAACCCCAGGGTCAGCGCGACCTCCAGCGGCTTCTCGCCGGCCACCAGCAGGCGCTTGGCCTCGCGGATGCGCCGCTGCAGCAGGTAGGTGTGCGGCGGCACGCCGTAAGCGTTGCGGAAGGCTTCGATCAGGTGGCGCGGATGGCGCTGCAGCAGCTCAGCCAGCGCTTCGAGGCTGACCGCCTCGCGGTAATGCGCTTCCAGGTAGTCGCGCAGCTTGGCAGTGACGCTGCCGTCGCGCGAGGCCGAGGCAGTCGGGCGCATGCCGCCGTGGCGAACGAACACCAACTCCAGCAGCGCCAGCAGTTCGCTCTCCAGCGCCAGCGCGTCGTTGCGCTCGAACTCCGTGGCGACGCGCCGCAGCGCCTCCGCCACCTGCCCGTCATCGTGCGGATTGAGCGCCTGGAAGCCACGCGGCAACTGCTTGCGGCCCAGCAGCGGGAGCAGGCGCGATTCCTCGATATAGAGCATGCGATAGACCAGCCGCTCGGACTCGGCATTGCCGGTGTGCGGCTCCTCCGGGTTCATCAGAGACAGGGTGCCGGCCGGCAGCACGTGGTGCGCGCCGCGGCACTGGTAGCCACCAGCGCCGTGCAGGATGGCGCCGATGGCAAAGGCATAGTGACTGTGCCGCCCGAACGGCTGGCCGGAGAAGTCCGCATGGAACAACTCCACCCCCGGTAACCAGGGGCGCGCCAGCAGTCGATTGGCGTCCATCAGACCCTTTTAGTCCTGCTTGCCGGCGAGGATCGCCGCGTAGCCTTCGCGGAAGCTCGGGTAGCGCGGCTCCCAGCCCAGCGCGCGGGCGCGGGCGTTGCTGCAGCGCTTGCTGCCGGCGCGGCGCACGGTCTGCTCGTCGGCCCAGTGGGTGACGCCCAGATGCGCGCGCAGCCAGCCGACTACGTCGTGCAGCGCCGCCGGGTCGTTGTCGACACCGATGTAGCAGTCTTCCAGCGCGACACCGCTGCGGTCGGCTTCCAGCAGTGCGGCGAGCAGGCCGGCGGCGTCCTCGGCGTGGATACGGTTGGCGTACAGCGGCGGCTCGCTGGCGACGCGGTAGCCCTCGCACACCTGCTTGAGCAGCCACTCGCGGCCGGGGCCGTAGATACCGGTGAGACGCACGACACTGGCGGGTATACCGCTCTGCAGCGCCACCTGCTCGGCCTCGAGCATCACGCTGCCCGAATAACTCTGGGCTTCGGCGGGCGAGGTCTCGTCGATCCATTCGCCATCGCGCTGGGCATAGACGCCGCTGCTGGAGACGAACAGCAGGCGCTTGGGCAGCTGTCCACGCTGCTGCAACCAGCCGAGGGTGTTGCGCAGGCCTTCGACGTAGGCGGCGCGGTAGCCGGCTTCATCGTGCTGGGTCGCGGCGGCGCAGAACACCAGGTAGTCCAGCTTGCCCACCGGCCAGGTGTCCGGGCATTCGAGCTGGCCCAGGTCGCCGGCCACCGGCAGCACTTCCAGCGGCAGCGCGGCCACGTTGCGGCGCAGGCCGTGGACGCGCCAGTCACGGGCGGCCAGTTGGCGTCCCAGGCGGCTGCCGACGTCACCGCAACCGACGATCATCAGGCTGGGGAAGGTGCTCTTGCTCATGCTTGGCTCCGCGAATCAAAGCTCGGCAGTTTAGCGCGGTTGGTTCGCGGCGGTGCAGCCGCTATGCTTGGGCCACCTCAACGGACTTAGTCGCCATGACCCTTACCGAACTGCGCTACATCGTCACGCTTGCCCAGGAGCAACACTTCGGCCGCGCCGCGGAGCGCTGCCATGTCAGCCAGCCGACCCTGTCGGTGGGCGTGAAGAAGCTGGAAGACGAGCTCGGCGTACTGATCTTCGAGCGCAGCAAGAGTGCAGTGCGCCTGACCCCGGTCGGCGAAGGCATCGTGGCGCAGGCGCAGAAGGTCCTCGAGCAGGCCCAGGGCATCCGTGAACTGGCCCAGGCCGGCAAGAACCAGCTGACTTCGCCGCTCAAGGTCGGCGCGATCTACACCATCGGCCCGTACCTGTTCCCGCACCTGATCCCGCAGCTGCACCGGGTTGCCCCGCAGATGCCGCTGTACATCGAGGAAAACTTCACCCACATCCTGCGCGACAAGCTGCGCACCGGCGAGCTGGACGCGATCATCATCGCCCTGCCGTTCCAGGAAGCCGACGTGCTGACCCTGCAGCTGTTCGACGAGCCCTTCTATGTGCTGATGCCGGCGGACCACCAATGGACCGCGAAAAAGACCATCGACCCGGAGCTGCTCAACGACAAGAGTCTGCTGCTGCTCGGCGAAGGCCACTGCTTCCGCGACCAGGTGCTCGAAGCCTGCCCGACCACCCACAAGGGCGGCGAAAACAGGCACACCACGGTGGAATCCAGCTCGCTGGAAACCATCCGCCACATGGTCGCCTCCGGCCTTGGCGTGTCGGTGCTGCCGTTCTCCGCCGTGGACAGCCACCACTACGCGCCGGGCGTGCTGGAAGTGCGCCCGTTCAGCGCGCCAGTCCCCTTCCGCACCGTCGCCATCGCCTGGCGCGCGAGCTTCCCGCGCCCGCGCGCCATCGAAGTGCTGGCCGACTCGATCCGCCTGTGCTCGGTCGCCAAGCCGACCGTCAAGGGTGAAGCCGAACCGGCATGACCGATCTGTCTAACGTCCCGGTCACCGCGCTCAAGGGCGTGGGCGCCGCGCTGGAAGAGAAGCTGGCGAAGGTCGGCCTGGAGAATCTCCAGGACATCCTCTTCCACCTGCCGCTACGCTACCAGGACCGCACCCGCATCACCCCCATCGGCGCCCTGCGTCCGGGACAGGATGCCGTGGTCGAAGGCGTGGTCTCCGGCGCCGACGTGGTGATGGGCAAGCGGCGCAGCCTGCTGGTGCGCCTGCAGGACGGCACCGGCACCCTGAGCCTGCGCTTCTACCACTTCAGCCAGGCGCAGAAGGAGAACCTCAAGCGCGGCACGCACCTGCGTTGCTACGGTGAGGCTCGCCCCGGCGCTTCGGGCCTGGAGATCTACCACCCCGAATACCGCTCGCTCACCGACGCCGCCGCGGCGCCGGTGGAGCAGACCCTGACGCCGATCTACCCGACCACCGAAGGCCTCACCCAGCAGCGCCTGCGCCAGCTCAGCGAGCAGACCCTGGCGCGCCTGGGCCCCTCGAGCCTGCCGGACTGGCTGCCGGCGGAACTGGCCCGCGACTACCGCCTGGGCCCGCTGGACGAAGCCATCCGCTACCTGCACCGGCCACCGCCGGACGCCGACCTGGAAGAACTCGCCGAAGGCCGCCACTGGGCCCAGCACCGTCTCGCCTTCGAGGAACTGCTGACTCACCAGCTGTCGCTGCAACGCCTGCGCGAGAGCGTGCGTTCCCAGGCCGCGCCACAGCTGCCGCCGGCCAAGCGCCTGCCGGCGCTGTACCTGAAGAACCTCGGCTTCAAGCCCACTGGCGCGCAGCAGCGTGTCGGCGCGGAGATCGCCTACGACCTCGCCCAGCCCGAACCCATGCTGCGCCTGGTGCAGGGCGACGTCGGCGCCGGCAAGACCGTGGTCGCCGCCCTCGCCGCCCTGCAGGCGCTGGAAGCCGGCTATCAGGTGGCGCTGATGGCGCCGACCGAGATTCTCGCCGAGCAGCACTTCCTCAACTTCACCAAGTGGCTGCAACCGCTGGGCATCGAAGTCGCCTGGCTGGCCGGAAAGCTCAAGGGCAAGGCCCGCGCCAGCGCACTGGAACAGATCGCCGGCGGCGCGCCGATGATCGTCGGCACCCACGCGCTGTTCCAGGACGAAGTGAAGTTCAAGCGCCTGGCCCTGGTGATCATCGACGAACAGCACCGCTTCGGCGTGCAGCAGCGCCTCGCCCTGCGCCAGAAAGGCGTCGATGGCCGGCTCTGCCCGCACCAGCTGATCATGACCGCCACGCCCATTCCGCGGACCCTGGCAATGAGCGCCTACGCCGACCTCGACACCTCGATCCTCGACGAGCTGCCGCCCGGCCGCACCCCGGTAAACACCGTACTGGTGGCCGACAGCCGCCGAATCGAAGTGATCGAGCGGGTGCGCGCCGCCTGCGCCGAAGGCCGTCAGGCGTATTGGGTGTGCACGCTGATCGAGGAATCCGAAGAACTCACCTGCCAGGCTGCGGAAACCACCTACGAAGAACTCTCCTCGGCGCTGGGCGAACTGCGCGTCGGCCTGATCCACGGGCGCATGAAGCCGGCGGACAAGGCCGTGGTCATGGAAGCCTTCAAGGAAGGCATGCTGCAGTTGCTGGTCGCCACCACGGTGATCGAGGTCGGCGTTGACGTGCCCAACTCCAGCCTGATGATCATCGAAAACCCCGAGCGCCTGGGCCTGGCCCAGCTGCACCAGCTGCGCGGCCGCGTCGGCCGGGGCAGCGCGGCGAGCCACTGCGTGCTGCTCTACCACCCGCCGCTGTCGCAGATCGGCCGCGAGCGCCTGGGGATCATGCGCGAGACCTGCGACGGCTTCGTCATCGCCGAAAAGGACCTGGAGCTGCGCGGCCCCGGCGAAATGCTCGGCACCCGCCAGACGGGCCTGCTGCAATTCAAGGTGGCCGACCTGATGCGCGACGCCGACCTGCTGCCGGCGGTGCGCGATGCCGCCCAGGCCCTGCTGGCACACTGGCCGCAATCGGTCAGCCCGTTGCTGGCACGCTGGCTGAGACACGGGCAGCAATACGGACAAGTGTGATCTATTTCACTTTCATCGGTCAGTTGACTGCTCGGTCACGCTGACTGCGTGGTTATACTCCGACCCAGCCGTTGATAACCGGATCACATTCATGAGCGACGCCGCACGCGCCCCATCCGACTCCTCGCAGGCCCCAGAGGTCATCCTGCAGCTGCTCGCCAAGCTGGGCATACCGTCTCGCGAAGTCTGCGATGTCACTACGCTTGCGGCCTCGCGCCGGGTACAGGCCAGCCTGCTGGAAGATGCCGTCGGCACCCTGCTGGTGCTGTTCCCGCAAAGCCAGCTGCTGGACCTGAACCGCCTGGCCGAACTCACCGGCCGCAAGCTGGTGGCGGTCAAGCCCGATCGCCTGGAGCGCATGCTCGGCAAGCACCAGCTCGGCCGCCTGCCGGCGCTGCCGCCGCTGACCAGCTCGCCGTGCCTGTATGACGAGCGCCTGTTGCAGGAACCCCAGCTGCTGATCGAGTCCGGCGCAGCCGGCACGTTGCTGGAGATTCCCACCGCGTCCTTCCGCAGCCTGCTGGAGAAAGCCAGCGCGGCGCGCTTCGGCGTGGCGCTGGAATCGATCCGGCCGAACCTCGACCGCCCGGACGACGACCGCAAGGAAATCACCCAGGCCGTGCAGGCGTTCACCGCCCGCCGCATCCAGCAGCGCCTCGAGGAAACCATCGAGATTCCGCCGCTGCCGGAAACCGCACAAAAGATCATCAAGCTGCGCGTCGACCCCAACGCCACCGTGGACGACATCACCGGCGTGGTGGAGACCGACCCGGCGCTGGCCGCGCAGGTCGTCAGCTGGGCGGCCTCGCCCTACTACGCCGCGCCCGGCAAGATCCGCTCGGTGGAGGACGCCATCGTCCGCGTACTGGGCTTCGACCTGGTGATCAACCTCGCCCTGGGCCTGGCCCTGGGCAAGACCCTGAGCCTGCCCAAGGACCAGCCGCAGCACGCCAAGCCCTACTGGCACCAGGCGATCTACACCGCCGCGGTGATCGAGGGCCTGACTCGTGCCGTACCGCGCGCCGAGCGCCCGGAAGCCGGCCTGACCTACCTCGGCGGCCTGCTGCACAGCATCGGCTACCTGGTCCTGGCACACATCTTCCCGCCGCATTTCTCACTGATCTGCCGGCACCTCGAGGTGAACCCGCACGTCGAGCACAACCTCGTCGAGCAGCACCTGCTGGGCATCACCCGTGAGCAGATCGGCGCCTGGCTGATGCGCACCTGGGACATGCCGGAAGAGATCTACACCGCGCTGCGCTTCCAGCACGACCCGTCCTACGCCGGCGACTGCTCGGCCTACGCCAACCTGGTCTGCCTGGCGACCCGCCTGCTGCGCAACCACGGCATCGGCAGCGGCCCGGAGACCGACATTCCACAGGACCTGCTGGATCGCCTGGACATCCCCCGCGAGAAGGCCGAAGACGCCGTGCGCAAGGTGCTCGACGCCGAAGCGGTGCTGCGCGAGCTGGCCAGCCAGTTCAATCCCGCGCATTGAATGTACCAACGCTGAAGCCGTCGCGATGCAGACATGAAAAAGGCCCCTCGAAGGGGCCTTTTTTCTGGTCGTCGAAAGCGCCTCAGGCGGCTTTCTTGTCGCTGCCCGGCGCGGCTTTCTTCTTCGGCTTGAGGTACTTCACCAAGCCCTGGAACCAGATCACCAGGCCGGGGTTGCCCTGGATCTGGATGTCCTTGTTCTGGATCCCCTGCATGAAGGCCAGCTGCGGGTTCTTCGAGGTCATGGTGGCGAAGCCGTAGGCGCCGTCCTTGAAGCCCAGCGCGAAGGCCGGCTGCGGATGGGTGCCGCGACGGGCGCTGACCTTGAGGTCCTTGACGATGTAGTGGCGGGCGACCTTGCCGTCGAGCGTGTGGAGCTGGAACACCAGGTCCTTGCCTTCGAGCTGCTTCTGGAACGCCGGGTTTTCGCGGCTGGCCTTGGCCATCAGGCGACCGAGCATCCACAGGAGTAGACGGAATTTCATGCACAAACCTCGACGTTCGAGACAATAGTCTGCGCATTGTAGCCAGTTTGAAAACGGACTACATCCGGTCTTTTGGAGGGATTATGTAACTGGAGGAGGCAACCCGGAGCCGCTCTGGCTCCGGGTCAGACGCGATCAGTTGACGGCGTCTTTGATTAGCTTAAGAAAAATTCGTTTCAAAATACCGACCTCCAACGGCAGCCAGCTAATTTCGTGGCCCTCATGGAAATGAGAGCATCGCTGCCAAAATAGTCGTTTCAAAAAGCTGTGTTTGGACAGCGATTTTTAGCTGAAACGGCGAAAAGTGAAACTCCCGTTTTGTCGGGCTTACAGCGGCAACGATTTCCGACCGAAGAAAATGAAACACTGACCGCCCAGAGCGCATAGCCGTCAGCACTCACAAAATTCCCGCCTAGCCGAATTCAGAGCCCTCGAGCAGTTGCTGGAGCTCCCTTGAGATGACCTGCAGCACCTCTCTGCCTGACTTCCCCTTGTCCCTCTCATCTGACATGTAAGTGAGTGCAACCAAGGTAGCGGGATGGATCTCAAGAACCGAACAAAGCTCGTCCAGCTTTTCCAACGTAGGACTGGTCTTTCCGCGTTCAAGCATGCTGATAAACGTCCGGCTGCTCACCACTGCAAAAGCCTCCTGGGACAGGTTTCGCCGAAGTCGCACAAGCCGCAGGGCTTTCCCGAAGCGCTCTTTCGTTTCCATTTTGCATACCCGCAAAAGGAAGCGATAAAGCGATATTGAACAAGATATGGCTACAAAATATATTGTTCATCGATACTCAAGAGACGGCTTCGGACAACACGAGGCTGATCACGCTCGAGGCCCGGAAGGAGCAAGTCATGTTCGTGACACATCGGCAGGGTGAGATTCTCTTAGGAGGCCTCAAGGAGGATGACTCGGCACAGGCTTGGTCATTCGTCGAGCTGGAGCTGAATGCTCCCGTGCTTTTCATAGAGGTCGTCCGCGTCATTAGCCGCGCACGCTACAAAAGCGTCCTCATGACGACCAGCATCGTGGTCCTTAAAAAAGCCATGATCGAGGAAGGACCCGACTTCCAAATTGAGAAGATCTCGGTCGTTGTCCCTAGCAGACTGACCGGAACGGAATCCTGGGAGATGGAACGGCTGGACGAAATACTTCAGGTAGCCGACTCGGCAACCAACAGGTCAGGCGTAATGTTTAAGACCGTAAGTGGCAAAAAGTACTTTTCGGAACTTGGCGAATGGACTGAGCCATTACGGGTCGACAAGCACATCTACAAGTCGCCGCCAAAAAATCCTCCTTCAAAATCCACCTCTGGAGGATAGATGATGTCAATGCCGCACGAACGCACTCGCGCAGTCATTCAGACTCGAGAGCTTCTCGTCGAAATCTCCAAAAACATCAGTCTCCCGATGACGCTTCGATCTGATGCGAAGCTTCTATTACGGCATTACCCCAGCGCTGACCAAGTATTGCTCGCAGGAAGGATTGAGGAGGAGACCTTTGCCGAATCGCAAGGCATAGCTCATCTGCTCGGCCCCATATTCAGTTCCTCCACAACCGAAAGCCTTTAAGAGCCGGCCCCCAAAAAATGGCAAGCCCACTCAGAGTCGCAAGCGCAGTCAAGGGTTGGATACTGCGGTACCCAGCGCGTCGTCCATTTCAAACTAGCGCCCTCCGCGCCCTTGGGCCTCGCAAAGCGGTACTCAGTGCGCTGTATAGACTTGTTGCTTGCGGAGAGATTGAGAGGGTCAGTCGTGGAATTTATGTGCGCCTTGAAACCATCCCACCCTTCGGCAAAATAGGTGCGGAGCTGACTGACGTCATTGAGCTAATAATGAACTCCAAGGGGGAAAAATATCAGACCCATGGCGCAGAGGCTGTTCGGAAATTCGGATTAACCACGCAAATGCAGGTCACTCCTGTTTTCTACACTACTGCTCGTAGCATGAAGATTCGTGTATACAATCTGACAGTAAGGTTTCAGCACGCCCCAAGTTTCTGCTTTCAGCACACAGATTCGGTTGCCGGACTGGCGATCATCGCCCTCTACTATTTGGGCCCTCAGGATCTGAGTTTGGGAAACATCTCCAAAATTCTCAATAAGCTTGGTACACAACACCTTCAGAAGCTGCAAAGCAGCGAAATGCCATCTTGGATGCGGCAGGCAATTTCGCTTCCGCTCGCACAACGTATCGGGCAAGCACCGTAACAGGGGAGCCCGAAGGGCAAAACCCGCAGCGCGCCGCGCAGTCGGCTGGGGTCGCAGCTAGCTCCAAAGCAGACGTCACTAAATCAAACCGCATTCAGTTGGTAGCCAGCCCTGATTAGCTGCTTTAAACTTGGGAAACGTAATTATTCTTACCCGGAGTAAATCATGTCTAGGCTTGCCGAATTTCGCGCAGCAGAAAAAGCCCTGGCCGATCAGCTGGCCTATCTTGAATCGTTGAAAAATGATTCTGGCTTGAAGAAGGAAATTGAGTTCGAAGAGAAACTCAATGCCCTTCTCGCCCAGTATGGCAAGTCCCTCAAGGACGTGGTGGCGATCCTTGACCCCGCGTCTCATCGAGGCGTACGCACTGGTGCTGCTAAACCAGCTCGCCGAGCTCGTGCGATCAAGGTGTATAAGAACCCTCATACCAATGAGGTCGTTGAAACCAAAGGCGGCAACCATAAGGTTCTGAAGGCCTGGAAAGCCGAACACGGCAACGACACGGTTGAGTCCTGGCTACAGCAATAACTGATATTCGCACCACCCGAAGCGCCATAGGCTCCCAGCCTTTGGCGCTTTTTTATTACGCATCGGCCACGAAATGGGAGCCCGCATCCTTATTTTGCGAGGCATCCAAACGCCGAACGAGGCCAATTACCGCCCGAAAACATTGCGACGCTTCGCTCAAATTCTTGTACCGCATGGCCTGGTTAATTTTGGCTGCACAAAGCCTATCATTGCCATGTAGCATGGAAGCGAGAAGGTTAGATTAGGCTTCGATTGCTCAGGGAGTTCTGCATGAAGGAAACCAGCGGACGAGCTTTTGCAACTAGATTTGCGCTTAACCCCTCCAGTTATGCTTGGCTGCTTGGAGCAGGCGCTTCCGCAACGGCAGGGATACCGACCGGCTATCAAATGATTCAAGAGTTCCGGGCGCAACTCTATGCGTCGGAGACGGGAATCAGTTCTCGAGAAATCGACTCTTCGGACCCTCTATGGCAAGAGCGGATTGATCAGCATCACGAGCGGAAAGGAGTACTTCCTCCCAAGTGGTCACCGACTGAATACAGCCGAGCATTCGAAGCACTTTATCCCTCTCAAGAAGACCGACGCCTTTACATCAAAAGGCAAGTATCCAAGGGCAGCCCGTCTTTAGGGCATAAGGTACTGGGCGCACTGTTAAGCTCCAATCAGACCTCATGCGTCTTCACCACCAATTTCGACACCCTGATAGAAGATTCAGCGACCGTTGCCGCCCAACTGCTTCCACCAAGCGACCGCTCTTCAGTGACTCTTGCCGCCATCGATAACAGCGCCCGAGCAGAGACATGTTTGCGGGAAAACGAGTGGCCTTTGATCGTCAAACTTCATGGCGACTACCAATCTGTCGAGCTAAAAAACACTGACTCGGAGTTGCTAGAGCAGGATGAGCGACTGCGCTTGGTGCTGACGCAGTCCCTACATCGGTTCGGCCTCATTGTGGTGGGCTACAGCGGCCGCGACGAATCCATTATGCAGGCTCTAAGAGCAGTTCTGACTGATCCAGTCCACTACCCAAAGGGCATTTATTGGCTGTGCCAAGATCCAACGAGACTGCTGCCTGCCGTAACTGAATTTCTTGAAGAGGCAGAGACAGCAGGAGTCGACGTTCATCTGGTGTGTGGCACTACCTTCGACGAGCTTCTCGGAAATATTGCGGATATCACCGAGCTACCGCCACCGCTGGTCAGCCACGTCATCAGCTCGGAACGATCAATTACCCCGACGCCAGTAACACTGGAACGCAGCCCAACTCTGGCAGCGCCTGTGTTGCGCTTATCAGCGTTGCCGCTGCTAGCAATGCCGCACTCCGCACGAAAGATCACCCTCGACTCGCCCGTAGAAGTTGCGGAAATCCGAGGCCTGCTGAAGGAGAGCATGACCAAGGCAGTCATAGGTCTCGCCGGTCAGCCCGGCGTAATTGCTGCCTTCGGCGACGACGAGGCTTTATGCAAGGCACTCTCTCCCCTCGGCCCAAAGCTCTCCGGCGAGATTCAACTCGATATCTCGAAAGATCCATGGGCGAAGGGAGTGATTTACGAAGCGCTCATCCGCGCCCTATGCCGTAATCTCCCTTTACGAGCAAGGTTACAGGGACGGGGACACAGCCTTTCGGTTTCTTGGCCCCATGCAAACCTTACCGCTGAGGCAGCCGCTGAGCGACGCCAACAGTTGGCAAATTTGAAATCGGCATACGGCACTGAACTTACTGGATTGGTGCCAGGTACAACTGCTCGGTATGCCGAAGGGGTTTGGATACGCCTCGAAGAGGCCGATGGGCGATGGTGGGTGGTATTCGAGCCAGCCACGTTTATTGATTTCTCTCGAGCGGGGAAGGATGCAGACCCTACGCAGTCCACTCTTGAGCATAGGAAAGCCGAAGATTGGCGCCGCGAACGGTGGGTGCAGAAATACAATCCGAGATGGTCAGCCATATTCGATGCCTGGGTCGAATTGCTAGCTCACATAAATGGGGCTCGCAGAACAGCCTATAGGCTTCCCGAGGGGCGAGGAATTACTGCTGAATTTGAGCTGGGGCCGCGCACAGCTCGAAGTCGTCCAAGTCATGACCACAACTCTTACCACGTATCGGGGCGGTGAGCATGAACACACGGACTGTGCCTATCCAACTACCGGCGTTTACCCTTCTGGATGAACCATTGCTAGCCTTTTCAGTTGGGACAGCTGATGCCACCCACCGTCATCCTTTAATTGGCCTTTCGCGATTCGGCGCCTTCGACCAAGCGTCCTTTCGACATTACGTCTCCGACCTTCGTATTGCTTATGTCGGCCCACGCTCCGGAGCAGAGCGAGTTCGCGATATGCGGGATAGCCTGCGTGTACGCCAGAGAAACACGGACAGGAGCAGCTATGCGCAAGAGTATCCAGGATTTAGCAGTTTGTTTGGGGTTGATCTGTCAGGAGCAGATCAACAGGTTCACGTAAAGTGGCCAGAGGACTTAAACGATTTTCCCGGCACTGGTGAGGCGGCAGATAGAGTTCGCGCCGCGTTGCATCAGGCCCTTATCCGCCTATCGGCAACCCGAGATCAGTTTGACGTAGCACTCGTGTACTTTCCTGATCGATGGCTTCGGCACCTGCGAACCAAAGAATTTGATGCACATGATGAGCTAAAAGCTCTAGCAGCACAGTTGGGGATCCCCACTCAGGTCGTGAACGATAAATCCCTCAGTTTTAACAACTGGGGAGCACGAGCATGGAGGCTTGCGATAGCCCTTTATGCAAAAGCCGGCGGAACACCCTGGAAGCTATCCCCTATTGCCGGTGCCCCAGCGGATACCGCCTACATAGGCCTGGCCTACGCAATCAGGCGCTCTTCTGCTCATTACGTCACCTGTTGCTCTCAAGTCTTTGATATGGAGGGCGGGGGAATGCAGTTCGTTGCATTTGAAGCGAACGATTCAATTTCCGATGAGCCCGAAGCTCGTCGGAATCCCTTCCTTTCGAAAGCAGATATGCGTGCCGTTTTGACACGAAGCCTACGTCTCTATCTTGAAGGTCATGGCGGTCGCGTTCCCCGCCGTCTGGTCATTCACAAGACGACAGCATTCACTGAAGACGAGTTAAAGGGAGTTCAGGAAGCAACGTTTACGATTCCTGAGGTCGAGTGCTTAGAAATTGGCTCCAGTTCGGCTTGGCGGGGCGTATGGCTGGTCGAGAATAGCTCTACACCGGCGAGCATCGGAGCCGCGAAGTTTCCCGTGCCTCGCGGCACCTTTGTGATGACATCTGGGAATTCGGCGCTTTTATGGATCGCTGGCAATGCCCCCTCTGTCGTGGGGGGAAGAGACTACTTCCAGGGAGCCAAGAGCATTCCTAAGCCCATATTCCTGCGGCGGCACATGGGGCGAGGGCCCTTCGATCTCCTTGCTTCAGAGGCGATTGCATTAGCCAAGATGGACTGGAATAACGATGCGCTGTATGACCCGTTACCAGTAACCATCATGTACTCACAACGGCTCGCTCGAACAATTTCGAACGTAATGAGCCTGCCTAACACCAGCTACCCATACCGATTATTCATGTGAGTTTGGCGTTATCGACAGACCGTCCATGAGGTATGCCCGGCGGCGTCGCGGCGAAATTTTTGCGATGCATATATGCAGCCCGTTATGATCGTCAGCCCAAATTCCGGCTCTTGGTCGAGCAAATGACAGATAAGCTCCCAGATCTATCCGCCGTACCCATAGCACCACTGCCTGGGCAATTGCCTTTATTTCCTGCAGCAGGAGAAGCTCCGGCCGCCCCTCCTGAGCCGGTTGTTCCCGAGAAGCGGTATAGTAAGCACGTCGTTTACGTAGACGAGAGCGGTGACCATGGACTGGAGAATGTTGACCCAAACTATCCAGTGTTCGTATTAGCATTTTGTGTCTTCCACAAAAGTCACTACGCGCAGCGGGTCGTACCCTCAATCGAGTCATTTAAATTCAAGCACTTTGGCCACGATCTCGTGGTATTACACGAGACCGATATTCGGAAAGAAAAGGGTGGTTTCCGCTTCGACAGCCGACCGCACAAGGACCAATTCCTTAACGAACTGACTGGCATTATCGAGACCAGCAATTTCATTCTAATTGGCTGTGTAATCGATAAGATCCGACTCCGTGAGCGCACAAGCAACCCGTACCACCTTGCGCTCGCTTTTTGCCTGGAGACACTCTTCGAGTTTGTCGAGGAGAAGGGGCAGGAGCAGCTGACGACCTATGTCGTTGTGGAGTGCAGGGGGAAGCGCGAGGACGCAGAGCTGGAGCTCGAATTCCGGCGCGTCTGTGCTGGAGACAACAAATTCGGTAAGACACTGCCTTTCGAAATCGTTTTTGCTGACAAAAAAACTAACTCTTCTGGCCTGCAGCTTGCTGACTTAGTAGCACGCCCGATCGGGCTATCTGTAGTCAGGCCCGAGCAAGAGAACCGCGCCTTCGAATTGCTGAAGCGGAAATTTTTCTGCAGCGGGGGGCGTATGCAGGTCGGCGTCGGCTTCGAAGGGATGGGCCTCAAAATTCACCCCCCTGTAGAAAGCGAAAGGCCCCGGTGATCGCACCGAGGCCATAACGCCGACCGGGAACCCCCAGTCCATTTAGGTGGATTTTAGGATTCACGGACGTATAAACGCAACCAATATTCGTGACGGTCACGGTAAATTGCGTGGTTCGTTGTGACATATCTTCGATTGCAAGCTCCGGCGAATGCCTCGACCTAGAGAGGCCCCCATCGCGGCCGGGTGTTTTCAGACATGGCGATCGCCCTACCTCTTCACCTGATCAGACGTCATTGGCCACTGAAGCGCCCAATCCACGAACAAATCACGCTCAATGCCAGCGCTCTGCATGACGCGAAAAGGGCCCCTTGATAGGCAAGGCCCGTCACTTGCCTGTCTCATGGCGAAAGAAAAAGCTTACGCCCGCATTGTGAAAACCTGGATAACCACAATCGGCCTCGACCCCACACTCTACGGAACCCACACGCTTCGTAGGACCAAAGCATCGCTGATCTATCGCAGAACAAAGAACCTGAGAGCAGTGCAGTTGCTGCTCGGCCATACGAAGCTGGAGAGTACTGTTAGGTATTTGGGTATCGAGGTCGACGACGCTCTGGCAATGGCGGAACAAACTGAGGTTTGACCATGCATCCGCCTGGGTGCTGGCCGCCTGCGTAACGCTACCCCCGGCAATCAGCTGAAAGAGTCCGGCACCGTGAGCCGGTGCCGGCCATATGCCAAGCTGCAGCCAGACTCGCTACGGGAGGACTCTTTGTTCATATGCACCCAACTTACTGGAATGAATCTGGATCGGGTATCTTTTCCACCAAGTTCAATCCCATTAGGGAAACATCCCCGCAACTGCGACCATCAAAACCTCTAGCCAACATCTCAGAGAAGTCAAAAAAACAGAAAGACCAAATAAAAACTCATGAAAGACATAATATCGATGCTCATCCAGCAGACCATTCATCCGAATAATCAAAATTAATCTTAAAATCCCTGCAAACCTCCCCGCTCGCTGTATAATTTAATTCCTCTGCCGTGTTTAGCGGCTCCGTCTTGATGAATGACGCCCATCTCCTCGGCCACTTCACTCTGCAGCCATTCGCGTGGAGATCATCATGGCTATTCGTCAGAATGGAACCGTAAAATGGTTCAACGCAGTAAAAGGTTTTGGCTTCATTACCCCCGAGATGGGGCCGGACATATTCGTCCATTTTCGAGAAATCGACACTCCAGGCTTCAAGTCACTGGATGAAGGTCAGCGCGTGAGCTTCCTGGTGGGCGTTGGCCCTAAAGGTGACCAGGCCGAGCAGGTTAAAGTACTGTGAAATCCCCAGACCCCGCTAACTGCGGGGTCTCTCATTGGGCTCAAGCCATGCGATTCTCAGGAAAATAGCGGGGATTCGACATGAAAGAAAAGCGATTTGGGCAAAGCCTTAATATTGCAAGCAGTTGCCTGACACAGGCGATAAATGATCTTGTGGCAGAAGAAGTCAGTTCCGAATCCTCCACGAATAGGGAGAGTCTCGCCAGAATCAGACAACAACTTGAATGTGTCGCCGTGATCATGGACTCACTCAAGCGGGCCAATATCCAGTCAATCTCGAATATATTTCCAATCCGCTGATTAAGAATCATCTGGCCGGCTTCAATTTAACAAAAAGGCAGGGCACGGCCAGGCACAATCAATCAGAAGCTGGGAGCTTCGACTGGCGCGGCTTCATAATGATAATGATTAGGTATTTCCCGCCCAATGTCGAATGCTGCATGTCCTGCCAATTATCCTAGTCGAACCCCGGCGCGCTGCTCAGGCGATCCAGGTCGACGTCAAGCACGAAGCGCTTGTTCGCCGTATCCCGCCTCCATGTAACTGCAAACAGTTTTTCTCCCATCTCCAGGATTCCGCCGAATGACAGCCCGGCACAGGCAACTTGCCCACTTTGCGAATCCAGCACGATTTCCTTGAGGCCGCCAAGGCCTTCGTCCTCGGAGTTGCAGTTGTCACTCCCGATGAGCCTATCCGCGCCCGGCCGGGGCAGGAATGGTCATCGGCGACTATGCCGTTATGGCCCTAGTAAATACCGCAGGAATCCAGATCTTCAATGTTCACGCCCACCCTGAACGATGCGATGACAGGGTCGTACAAGGCGCCAGATCAGCATCCGCCACCGCAAGCTCCAGGCTGCGCGCAAATAGGAGTCCGGTCTGTGCGATAGGGAACTTTGCACCACCGGCAAAGGCCTGAAATTGTATGCTTGAATAGTCGCGATACGCCCCGTGAGGAGGCCGCCATGCGAGAGACTCCCTCCCCCGCGCAGAACCATTTACTGGCCGCACTCCCCCGCGAGGTTCAGGAACGCCTTTTCCCCCATCTGGAGCTGCAACGCCTGGATCTGGGCAAGGTGATCTACGAACCCGGTGATGCGATGCGTTACGTGTTCTTCCCCACCGACTCCATCATTTCGCTTTTGTACGTGATGGAAAGTGGTGCATCGGCCGAGATATCCGTGGTCGGTAATGAGGGGCTGGTCGGTATAGCCGTCTTCATGGGCGGCGAGAGCACCCCCAGCCGCGCTATCGTGCAAAGCGCCGGCAGCGTTTACCGGCTCGCGGGGCAACGAATGAAGGACGAGTTCAGTCGCCACGGCGACATGCTCATGTTGTTGCTCCGCTATACCCAGGCATTGATCACTCAGATGGCCCAGACGGCAGTCTGCAACCGCCATCACTCCATCGACCAGCAACTCTGCCGCTGGCTGCTGCTGTCCCTCGATCGCCTGCCCGGCAACCAGCTGATCATGACCCAGGAGCTCATCGCCAACATGCTCGGTGTACGGCGAGAGGGCGTCACAGAAGCGGCCGGCAAACTGCAGAAGCAAGGTGTGATCGAGTACAGCCGGGGGCGGATCACAGTGCTGGACCGCCCGCGCCTGGAGGCATTGAGCTGCGAGTGTTACGCGGTGGTGAAGGCGGAAACCGACCGCTTGCTACCCTACGTCCCCCGTCGTCCAGGCCATGCGGCGGAGTGACACGAGTTTACAGGAACAGCTCGAGGCGATGCTCGCCAACCGCCAGCGGCACCTGCACCGGGCTTTCGCCGCAGACCAGTGAACGGCCATCCAGAAGCGCGCGCTGGATGCCGCGGCAGTGCTTCCCGGCCGAGGCCAGGACGATGCTGTAATGGCAACCATCCACCGTCACGCTGGCGTCGAACCCCGGCCAGTCCAGCGGAATACACGGATCGATCAGCAGACTTGCACCCTCGCGCCGGAGCCCCAGAATCCCTTCCACCCCCGCACGGTACATCCAGCCAGCGGAGCCGGTGTACCAGCTCCAGCCACCACGCCCGACATGGGGGGCAATGGAATAGACATCGGCGGCGACGACATAGGGTTCGATCCTATAGCACTCCACCTCTGCCGCGGTACGTGCATGGTTGATCGGGTTGAGCAGGGAGAACAGCCCGGCCGCCTTGTCGCCCTCACCTAGACGGGCAAACGCCAGGATGCTCCACATCGCCGCATGACTGTATTGCCCGCCGTTCTCGCGCAGGCCCGGCGGGTAGCCTTTGATGTAGCCGGGATCATGCGCTGATAGATCGAAGGGTGGAGTGAACAGCAAGGCCAACCCCTCATCCTGACGGATCAACCAGCGCTCCAGCGAGGCCATGGCAGTGGCTGCGCGCTCGGGATTCGCGCCGCCACAGAGCACCGCCCAAGACTGGGCGATGGAATCGATCCGGCATTCGTCGCTGGCCGCCGAACCGAGCCAGGTGCCGTCGTCGAAAGTCGCTCGGCGATACCACTGGCCATCCCAGCCATGCTCCTCCAAGGCCAGCTGCAGCGCCGCCGAATGTTTCCGCCAGCGCACGCACCGCACCTTATCACGCCCCTCGGCCAGCGCACCGAAGCGCTCCAGGGTATGCAACAGCAACCAGCCGAGCCACACACTTTCGCCCTGCCCGCCGACGCCCACACGGTTCATTCCGTCGTTCCAGTCTCCGCTCCCCATCAGTGGCAGGCCGTGGGCGCCGGCCATCTCCAGGCACTGGTCCAGGCCCCGAGCGCAGTGCTCGAACAGCGAGGCGCTCTCCTCTGCAAGCATCGGCTGGAAAAACGTATCGCTCTCGCCAGGATGCAGCTGTGGCCCGTCGAGGAAAGGCAGCATTTCGTCGAGCACCGCAAGGTCCGCGGATGACTCGATATAGCTGGCACAGGCATAGGCCAACCAGACCCGGTCATCGGAGATTCGCGTGCGCACTCCCTGCCCCGTCTGTTCAAGCCACCAGTGCTGCACATCGCCCTCGACGAACTGGCGCCCGGCGGCCCGCAGCAAGTGGTGGCGGGTCAGCTCTGGGCAGGCGAACGACAGCGCCAGACCATCCTGCAACTGATCACGGAAACCATAAGCACCGCTGGCCTGGTAGAACGCCGAACGGGAATGGATGCGGCACGCCAGCGTCTGGTAGAGCAACCAGCCGTTGAGCATGAGGTCCATGGCGCGATCAGGCGTGCGCACCTGGACTGTGCCCAGCCGCTGCTGCCAGTGCCGTGTCACATCGGCCAATACCGCATCGAGATCGATGCTGCGATATCGCTCCACGAGACCACGAACCTCTTCGTCCGATCCGGCTTGCCCCAGCAACGCCAGCACTTCCACGGACTCGCCGACACCCAGCTCGACGATGCATTGCAGGGCAGAGCAAGGATCGAAGCCAGCGCCAGTGGCGCCCGACAACGCCACGGTGCCGAGCAGCGCCCGAGGAGCCGACAGGCTACCGGTAGGGCCGATGAATTCGCCGCGATCGGCGGTCCAGCTGCTCTGCCGCCCGCCCAGGTCGGCGAAAGCCAGCCGCTCGGAATAAGCGATGCTCCAGGGGTTACGTGCCAGTAGCGCGCCGCTTTCGACATCCACCCCAGTCAGGATGAAAGGGGCGCAGGCTCCGCGCGCGGTACCCAGTACCCATTCCACGTAAGCCGTCACCGATAGCCGGCGCGGCCGGCCGGAGGTATTGCGCAGTGTGAGCCGCGATATCTTCAGCGGGTCATCCAGCGGCACGTACTGCAGCAGCTGCGCCTCGATACCGTGGGCCGTGTGGCTGAACCGGCTGTAGCCGAAACCATGGGCGGCGCGGTACAAGCCTGCGTCGCGGATCGGCCGGGCGGTAACGCCCCACAATGCCAGACTGTCTTCGTCGCGCAGGTAGAAAGCCTCACCTGCAGGATCGATGACCGGGTCGTTGGACCAGGGGCTGAGCTGATTGTCCCGGCTGTTGCCGGCCCAGGTGTAGCCGCTGCCTTCCGCCGAGACCTGGAAGCCGAACGCTGGATTGGCGATCACATTGATCCACGGCGCCGGGGTCGTGTGGCCATTGTTCAGAACGATGTGGTACTCGCGCCCGCCCAGCGCAAAGCCGCCCAGCCCGTTGAAAAATTCCAGCGGCTCATCACTGCTCGTTCCCTCGGTCGCGGGCAGCAGCGGCAAGGCCGCCGGTGCATGCCGGGCGGCAGACGGCCGCGGCTTGGCCGGCGGCAGACGCCCCAGGTGGGCAGCGATGGAGCCCCGGCGCGCCAGCAGGTTCACCCGCGCCACGGCGTTCAGCAGTTCCCGTGCCTCCACGGTCATCAGGTCGGCGCGCAAGGTGCACACGGCGCCGCGCGAGGCCTGGCCTTCGCTGCGTTGACGCGAGGGGCTGCTGCGTACGGCGGTTTCGATGGCGGTCTGCAGATCCTGGACATAGGACGAGGCTCGTTCGTTGACGATCACCAGGTCAACGTCCAGGCCCTTCATCCGCCAGTATTCGCGAGCGCGCAGGAGCTGCCGCAGCAGCGACAGATCGTCGATTTCGTCGATGCGCAACAGGACGATCGGCAAATCTCCGGAAATCGCCAGCGGCCAGAGCCCGGACTGGCGCCCTGCGCCGCGCCGAAGGGCTTCCTGCGGTACCCTCCAGCGATAATCCGCATAGAGAATCGGCGCCGCCAGGCGCTGGAAATCGGCGGCCTCTTCGGCATCGATGCCCAGGTCGCGCAATTCCACCTGGGCCTGGGTCCAGGCCAGGGTCTTGGCGCGTTCGAAAGCGTTGCGTTCATGGTGTTTGTCGATCAGGTCAAGCAAGGCTTCCCGGGTACTGGCTACCAGTGTCCAGAATGCCACCCGTGCAACCTTGCCGGGTGCCACCCGCAGGCGCAGGCGGAGGGAGAAAATCGGATCGAGCACGCTGCCCTGGGAGTTGCCCAGGGCACGGTGGCCCAGAACTGCCTGCGCCTCCCGCAGGGTTCGGCCACGGCCGAGGAAGCGGGCGCGGTCGGACTCATACTGCGTCTCGCCGATCACCTCGCCCTCGACCACTGCGAAATGGGCTGCCCAGATCGACGGATCGTCCGGCGAGCGCAGGCGTCGCGTGGCGACCAGGGCGCCGAACTCGGCAAGGTATTCTGTCTGTACGAACATCCGCGAGAACACCGGATACGCGCCATCGGCTGCCGGCGTTGCCAGCACCACTTCGGCATAGGAAGTCAGTTCGATTTCGCGTGCACGGCGACCATGGTTGGTCAGCGACACCCGCCGCACCTCGCCATCGTCCTCTCCGGACACCAGTACTTCCAGGCTGGTCAGCAGCGCGGCGTCGCGCTGGATGAACTCGGCGTGGTCCTCGTCGAACAGTACCTCGCCATTCTCCACCGGTTGTCCGCCAGGCTGCACCGTGGCCAACCACAGTGCGCCGCTCTGCAGGTCGCGCAGGAAGATGAAACTGCCCCAGTCGTCGCAGGTGGCATCCTCGCGCCAGCGCGTCACTGCGATATCTCCCCAGCGGCTGTAGCCGCCACCGCTGGCAGTCAGCATCAATGCGTAGCGACCGTTGGACAGCAGATGAGTGATCGGCGGTCCATCGAGCATTGCATCGACTCGGCGCAGCGTGGACGCATCGGCAATGGTGTCGCTGGGCGCTACCGTTACTTCCTCGGCGCGGGGATGCCCCAGCGCCACATCGCGCGGGACGCGCTCCTGCAATAGCAGTTCGCTGGCCTGGATCATCGGCTCGCGATGCAGGCGGCAGCGCATGCGCCCGTGCTGCAGGGTATTGGCGATGGCGACGATGCTCATGCCCTGGTGGTGGGCCATGAAACTGCAGACGATGGCGACGCTTTCCCCGTCCTGCAGGCGTGAGCGGGTGAAGTCCAGAGCCTCATAGAAGCCATAGCGGCCAAGCGCACCGACGGCTGTCAAGTGATCGAAATTGCGCTGCGCCCCTTGCGCATCGACCATGGTCGCCAGTGCCGTGGCATAGGGCGCGATGACAACGTTCTCGGCCAATCCGCGTTTGAGACCAAGACCCGGCACGCCGAAGTTCGAATACTGGTAGGTGAATTCCAGATCGCGGGCGTTGTAGGCCGATTCGGAGATGCCCCAGGGGATGCCCAGCGCGGCACCGTAGGCCTGCTGCCGCGCCACGACAAGGCGGTTGGTCTGTTCCAGCAGGCTGCCGGCCGGCGCCCGCATGACCAGCGAGGGCATCAGGTACTCGAACATCGAGCCGGACCAGGAGATCAGCGCCGAGCCACCGGGCACCGGCGTGGCCGTGCGGCCCAGGCGGAACCAGTGGCGGGTCGGCAGGTCGCCCTTGGCGATGGCGAACAGACTGGCTAGGCGCGCCTCGGAGGCCAGCAGGTCGTAGCAACTAGGATCCAGGCGGTTGTCGTCCACGCAATAGCCGATGGACAGCAGCTTGCGCTCCTGGTTGAGCAGGAAACCGAAATCCATCTCCAGTGCCAGCCGGCGCGCCGTATCGGCCAGGGCCTGAAGGCGTCGGTCCAATGCCTTTTCATGGCCATGCCGTCGGTCTCGGCTGTGCTCGGCGAAGGCCCTGCGCAGTGCGTCGAACCAGAAAGACAGGTCGCCGCCCTCCTCGCCAGCCGGCGCGAGGCCCGCGACGCACCGCACGGCCTTTTCCGCGCGGTGCCCGAGGGCGGGCAGCAAGGCGTCGAGCGACTGTGGGCCGGTGAGGGCCCGGTGAATCTCCCGCACGTCGTCCTTCACCTGCAGCAACGCGACATCTTCAGCCAGCGGCAGCGCTGCGACGGCTTGCCGTGCCAGGTGCAGGGTGTCGAGCAGGCCCTGGCGGGCTTCCTCCACCAGCGGGCTGGCGCGCCACTCCTCGCACGCGTTGGCCAGCACGATCAGGTGCCCAGCCAGGTTGCCGCTGTCCACCGAGGACAGGTACCTCGGTTCCAGGGCTCGCAGGTCGCGGGTTCCGTACCAGTTGAAGAAATGGCCGTGGCTGCGCGGCAGCTTCTCCAGCACCGCCAGGGTGCCTTCCAGGCGCTCCAGCGTCTGCAGGCCGCCGGCCCAGCCGAAATCGCGAGCGGACACCGCGGACAGCAGGTAGAGGCCGATATTGGTAGGCGAGGTGCGGTGAGCCAGCACAGGCCTGGGCTGCTCCTGGAAGTTGTCCGGCGGCAGCAGATTGTCCGCCGGCGTGACGAAGGTCTCGAAGAAGCGCCAGGTCCGCCGTGCGCACAGGCGCAATGCGGTTGCGTCATCCTCTTCCAGGCCCGAACGACGCGACGGCTGCGTGGGCCTGCTGCTGTAGAACGCGAGTAGAGGCGCGCTCAACCAGAGCAGGGTCAATGGCAGAATCAGCAACCAGTTCGCCGGCTGCAATGCCAACCCGGTGATGCCGGCCGATGCGGCGAGGGCCGTCCCACCGGCCATCTGCCGATAGCTGCCGAGCCAGCCAGGGCGCGGCTTGCGTGAGGACTGTGCGGCAGTGGTCCACTCCAGCAGGTTGCGCTGGCTGACGTACATCCGCCAAAGCGTGCGCAGGATGGCATCGACCATGCTCCAGGCATCGTTTGCCAGGAAGGCCAGCGACAGCAGGATCTGCAGCAACGCACGACGGAAGTCGGCGCCGAGCATGGCGAAGTGGCTGCGTAATCGAACTCCCGAGCGCGCTGGCAGCAACGCGCAGTAGATCGGCAGTAACGGCGGGATCGCCTGGGTCAGAATGACCAACGTCGCGGCCAGCAGTGCCTGCGGCAATGGCAGCCACCAGCAGAGCAGCAGGCTTGCCAGGGCGAAGGGCACGACCAGCGACCGGCGCAGGTTGTCGAGCATCTTGCAGCGGCCGATCAATGGCATCGCCTGCGGCCCGCGCCAGTGGCCGAGCATCCACGGCAAAAGCTGCCAGTCGCCGCGGGTCCAGCGATGCATGCGCCTGCTCGCCACATCGAAGCGCGACGGCGACTCTTCGACGACCTCGACATCCGACGCCAGCCCTGCACGGGCGAAGATGCCTTCGAAGAGATCATGGCTGAGCAGTCGATTGTCCGCGACCCGGCCGACCATCGCGCGCTCGAAGGCATCGACGTCATAAATCCCCTTGCCGGTGAAGGAGCCTTCGCCGAACAGATCCTGATAAACGTCCGACACCGCCGCCGCGTAGGGGTCCATACCTGCCGGGCCGGAAAAGACGCGCTGGTACAACGAGCCCTCCCCGCCCATCGGCAGCGATGGCGTCACTCGCGGCTGGAGTACCGCGTGGCCGTTGATCACTCGCTGCTGCAGGGCATCGAAGCGCGGCTGGTTCAGCGGGTGGCCCATCTTGCCGATAAGGCGCAGGGCCGCCTCGCGGGGCAGGCGAGTATCAGCGTCGAGGGTGATGACCAAGCGTACCTCGCTCGGCACTCGCGGCGGCTCTCCGGCAATCGCCACGAAGCTGGTATCGGTGGCGCCGCGCAACAGCCGGTTCAGTTCATGCAACTTTCCGCGCTTGCGCTCCCAGCCCATCCAACAGCCCTCGGCAGGGTTGAAGCAGCGCCTGCGAAACAGCACGAAGAAGCGCTGGCCGCCGGGCCCCTGGCCGTAATGCCGATTCAGGCGGTCGATGGCGGCAGCCGCAGCATCTAGCAGCGGTGCATCACTGGGCAGGACCTCCTGTGTCGCGTCGACGCCATCGAGAATCAGCACGAAGGTCAGGTCACCGCCGATACCCGCCAGATGGTGGACCTCCAGCCGCTCGATCTGCTCCAGCAGATCGGCCTCGGTGGTCAGCAAGGTCGGCACAGCCACAACGGTGCGCAACGCCTGTGGCACGCCGGCCAGGAGTTCCAGCGCAGGCAGCGTTATCGCGCCAAAGCTCCAGGTCACCAAGCGGTTGATGAGTGCTGTGGCCACTTCGGTCACCGGAACGCAAAGGCAGGCCAGGAAGGCCAGCATCCAGCCCCAGGAGGGCGCAGACTGATTCAGCAGGTGGGATACGAATCCCAGCAGCACCAGGCTGAGCAGGCCGATGGCACCGATGTAGCCTCCCATGCCCAGGCGCACACTGAAGCGATTCAGGCGCAGGTGCAACGTCGGGCTGAAGCCGATGGCGCGCTCCAGCGTCGGGCGGCCTTCAGCAATCAGATGAAATCCGGGATCGAATTCACGGCGGGGGTCTTCACCTTCCGAATGGTCGGCCACAGCCTGACGGCAAGCCTCCAGGGCGTGATCGACCACCTGGAGCTCGTCCAGGCAAGAGCCGCGCGCCAACTGTTCGATGGCGCTGCGATAGAGGTTACGAGTGGGAAAGTCCATGGCAGCGAAGTTGCTGCCGTCGCGCAGCCGCGCGTCGACCAGACTGACGTTCTCGAACAGCTGTGCCCAGTCGATATCGGAGATCAGGCGCATGCTGGTGATCACATTGCGCACTGTGACATTGGAGGCGCCCAGGCGCTGCTGCGCATGCTGGACCGCCGCTTCGACGCTGACGCCCTGTTCGTGCAGGCGCTCTTCGAGCCAACCCAGTGTCGGTGTCGTGCGCGGGTCCTGGTCGCGCATGCGTTTGGCCAGTTGGGCGGAGAACACCTCGGAAAGCGGACCGGTCGAGCGCGCGGCGATATCCGCCTCCAGCGCCGAGCGAGCGTGCCCTGGCGAGAGCAGGCGCTCGGCCAGGGCATCGGCATCGGCACGGGCTATGCGGCCGGCGCTGATCTGCTCGGCCAGGCGCCGCAGGTTCTCGATCAGGACGATGCGCAGGGTGATCGCCACCGCCCACAGTTCGCCGATGGTCAGTGGCTGGACTCGCTGGTAGGCATGGATGAAGCGCTGCAGCAGCTCCACATCGAGGTGGCTGTCGGTGTGCGCCACGAAGGCCCAGGCCAGGCCGAAGACCCGCGGGTAGCCGGCGAACGGTCCATCGGCGAGCTTGGGCAACTGCCGGTAGTAGCCAGGCGGCAGGTCGTCGCGGACCTCACGGATCTGTTCTTCGACGATGTGGTAATTGTCCAGCAGCCACTCGGCAGCCGGTACCACACCATTGCCCCTTTCCAACTCGACAGCACTGGCCCGGTAGGCAGCCAGCAGGACACGGGCGTTGTCATCCAGGCGCACATGCAACGGCAGTACACGCCTTGGCGTATCCGTCACTTGTTGTGCCAGGGCCAGGCTCTGCGCGTGCTGTTCGAGCCGTTCGATGCCGAAGAGTTCTTCGCGAACCGGTACCAGACTGTCCCAAGGAGGCTTCGATCGGCCGCGGCGCAAGGCCCGGAAATGGAGCGACATCATGGCAAGGCTCCGGAAGTGCGGCGGAAACCTGGCAGGTCGACACGAGCGCCAGGGTGGCACGTACAGAGAAAGCCCCCTCTGTCGGTACCCGGCGGCTCCTGAAGAAGCTGCCCGTATCACCGCAAGCCGTGGGGCATGCCTGACTCCAACCTTCGCAGACCAGGACTACGACGTCGGTGCGGTTGCGCACTTAAGGGCCGCCTGAGGCTCGGCTCGGTGCCTGCCAGGCGCATTGATCATTCTGATCGCACTATTCCAATGAAGGGCAGGTCGTCTAATCAATGGCCTGTGTCATTGCCTCCCCCCACAGGAAACGCTGCTTCCGTTCCATGCATCGAATGCACGTCCAGCCCCTGAGCGCCGATACGTCTCAGGGCAATTCCCTAGTCCGCTGAAGAGGTGACTGTCATGGAATCGAACGACATCAATGCACGGTTCTACGAGGACTTGCGCCATCTGATCGCGCAATCGGCGTTCACGCCGGACAGTCCGCAGGATGTGATCGCCCGCTACATCCTCGCCCATGGCTTTGCCGCGCTCTCCGAGACCCAGTTGCAGCGATTCTGCACCGAGTTGCTATCCATGCTGGAGGAACTGGGAGTGGAAGCGCCGCATCAGATAGAGGCCATGTTGCCGAAGGAAACTGCGGCCACATCAGCCCGTACGGAAGACCAGGCGCCGAGCTTGCCCGGGGATATTGGTGGCAAGCCATGATGGGCGCCCGCACACCAGCAGAGCATCACATAGCCGAGCGCTCCCTGTCCCACGGGAGCTTTCAAGCATTGGCAACCTGGACTGGATGACAACGACATGGGCAGCATTTCACCGCACATCCTCCTGCTGGAGGACGAGCTGACCGTCCGCATTCTGATGACGCAGATCCTGGCCAATCTTCTCGACGCGCAGGTCACCGCCTTCTCCAGCGCCGAAGATGGAATCGAGTACCTGAAGCAGCCGGACACGCGGGTCGATCTGATCATCACCGACATTCAGATGGTCGGGCTGCTCGACGGCTACGACGTTGCCAGATTTTCTCTGCGGCACTGTCCCTCGGCGCCCGTCGTGATCACCTCGGGACTCAATAGGCCGGAGGGCAGAAAGCCGCCCGAGAACACGACGTTCCTGGCCAAGCCATGGGACCTCGCAACGTTCGAGGGCACTCTTCGTGCGCTCCTGGAACGAAGGACGCCAGGTGGTGAGGAGGAGCCCTGATTGCAATCGGCGGCTACTGACACTCGAAGTCCAGGCTCTCATCCTCGGTAACTCTGCGTGCCGGAACCTGTGATTCCTCTGCAGGCGGGGTGAAGACGAGGGCCAGCTCTCCCTGCAACGATTGACTGAGCGTTCTCAGCGCTTGCGCGCCTTGCAGGCAATGCTGGCCGATGCCCAGGAACGTAATCCCCTCTCCCTGCAGCAAGGACATGAGCTGAAGACTGATGGAGCCCATGGCGGACCGAGAGAGTGCGCATGAGTATCCCGGAAGCCAGGTGTCGAGCATTTTCCCGGCATCGATCAGTGACAATCTGTTCATGGGCTCTGGTGACCTCCATCGTAACCGGCAGCTGCACGATCAACGACGCGGCTTGCGCCGAACCACCGGCGTTTCTTTCGCCCTGATCTGGCGATTGGCCTGCGGCACAGGGTGTGTCGTCATGGACAGCTGACGCCATGCCCTCCTGCAGAGAATCACCGCATGCCGCCATTGGCGCCGCAGACCCGCCGCCACACTGCGTTTTCTGTAGTCATCCATCGATGGCGCATCACTGGTCATGAACATCTCCGGCGCGGCCGGGCTTCGTGCCCTTCTCCGGTCGATGGGTCGGATTTCCAGCAGAATCGACCTCCAGCGATTGCTGGAGTACCGCTTCCGCTCTGGTCTTCGGATGGGAGTAGTTATCTGAGCCCGGCAGACGCGGCGCTTCGTTGCGCCTGCCTTGCGGATGAGTCTTCCTCTTGGGATCAGCTGCCCCGCCATGGGGGCCTTGCTTGCCTATCTGGTTCATGGCCGCCTCGCCGCGCTTCCCACTCCTGCGCCATGCAGAGTGTGGAGGGAGCGACAATGACAACCTTTCACCAGGTTGTCGGTGCGGTAGCCCACTTGCGGTCGTCACCCAATAACGAGCACGGGTACGTGCGTTAACAGACGGACCGACGCCTCGGCTTCGCGGATGCTGGAAACTGGTTCGAAAGGTCGCATTCCAGGAGAGCAACCATGACCGACTACTGCCATCAGGTCTCAGGTGTGTTCACCCGACGATCACAGGCCGATTGCGCGAAACAGGACCTGTTGGGGTTAGGCATTCGTCTGGACCGAGTGCACATATTCGACAACCAGGAACTGGTGCCCTCCGGGCGCCTGCGCGCGAAGCGACGCGCCTTTAGGCAGGTCATCAAGGGCGTTGCCGTCGGGACGCTGTTCGGCCTGCTGGTCAGTGCGCTGTTCGCAATCGCGATGACGAATGCCGGTGCAGGCCTCTTCGGCGACTCGCCGCTACTCGAATTGCTGGGCTGGGGTGCTGTAGTGGGAGGGCTGGCGGGCGCGGCAATCAGCGCTTCGGCGAACGTCAGCCAGGACGACCATCCCTTCGGGTACACCCTCCTGCCAGGAAATGTCGTTCTGCTTGCCGAGACCCACTCGGCGCGCGAAACCCTGCGCGCCTTCGAAGTCATCGAAAGAGCGCCCGGAGTCGGTGCGCACATGGACATCAGCCTGGTCTGAGTTGGCACATGACGACGCAAAGACCGACTCCGGGCAGCTGACGGACAACAGCGTCAGGATTGCCGTCCGTGCGCCATCGCACGCTCGGTGGGGACTACTCCTCCGGGGGATCGACCGGAGAATTGTGCGGAGCCTGTGATGGGCCTTCAGCCGGATTAACCGATGGCGGCAGCGTCGGCTGTTTCTTGTCGCGATCTCGAAATGAATATCGCTCGGCGGGAGAGCCATATTCACCGCCCGGCAGTGTGGGCCTGACACCACCACCGGTTGGCGACGGGCTGTCCGGAACTGTTCCCGGTTGTTTTTTCATGGCGACCTCTGGTGAGCCGATCACCGCTGATCGCCAGGACGTACCGAAACGCCAGGCCAGCTCGGTGTTGACGGAATGCAACCATGGCAGGTCGCAACTCCTGGCGTCGGTACGCAAGCGCGCTTAGCCCCTCACAAAGACCGGCAGTGCTCACGGGGACCTTCCCAGCGGATTGCTCCAGTGGTCTAGCGCACAGACAGACGAACGCCTCAGGCGCAATCTTCAAATGAGCGTTGCGCTTGAATGCGGGAGGACACCATGAACCCCATCACCCTCTTCATCGTCATGGTTCTGACGGCCATCGGTGCCGTCCTCATCTACCTTGGCCACTCGGTTGTGGGCATCGTTGTGCTGGTGTGTGCATTGGTCGTCTCGCTGTCCCTCAAGATGGCCAACACCTGGCAGAAATTCGTCGTGTTGCGCGCAGGCAACCTGCAAGGCGTGCGCGGGCCCGGACTGTTCATGATCATTCCGGTCCTGGACAGCGTCGTCGCTGTGATCGACGAGCGAATCCAGACCACGGCGTTCAATGCCGAGCAGGCACTGACTCGCGATACAGTGCCGGTGAACGTCGACGCCATCATCTTCTGGCACGTGCACGACGCCCGCAAAGCGGCACTGGCTATCACCGACTACCGGCAGGCCATCGACCGGGTAGCACAGACCTCTCTGCGGGAAATGATCGGTTCGTCGATGCTGGCCGCGCTGCTATCCGATCGACGCAGCTCCGATCAGCAGTTGTGCCGCGAGATTGGTGAAAAGACCCAGGAATGGGGTGTCACCGTCGGCTCGGTGGAGATCCGCGACGTGGCCATCCCGGTGGCATTGCAGGACGCCATGTCACGCCAGGCGCAGGCCGAACGCGAGAAGCAGGCGCGAATCATCCTGGGCTCCGCAGAAGCGGAAATCGCCGGACGGTTTGTGGAAGCAGCCACGATCTATGCCGGTCAGCCTACGGCCCTGCAGTTGCGCGCAATGAACATCATCTACGAAACCACCAAGGAGCGCGGAACCACCATCCTCATTCCCAGCTCCATGGTCGACAGCATGAATCCGACCGTCGCCGTCGCAGCTGCGGTGGCCACCCAGGCCGGTACGATCCATGCCAGCGACGAACCTTCGCATGAGAGTCCGCGAGTCAATGTGCAGGCGAACATCGACAGACCATCAACGATGGGGCGCAGCACAGCAGGCGTGCACGCCAAACGGGTTGATGCAGCCGTTCCTTAGACAGGATTTGTCTGCTTCCGGTCCAGGCTGTGTAAAAACGTGGCTAGTGCTCTTGCTATCCTGCCGTCGGCAGTCATAGCGGGGGCAGTCCATGAAGCGTTTCATCCAAGGCGAGCATCGAGGCCAATGCACACTGCTGCCCGAGAGCCTGGATGATTACGTCGCGGACACCAACCCGGTGCGAGTAGTCGATGTGTTCATCGATGAACTCGATCTCGGGCGGTTGGGCTTCGGCGGCGTGGTTCCCGCCGAAACTGGCCGCCCTGCGTATCACCCGGCCGTCCTGCTGAAGATCTATATCTACGGTTACCTCAACCGCATCCAGTCGAGTCGCCGCCTCGAACGTGAAGCACAACGCAACGTCGAGTTGATGTGGCTGACCGGACGCCTGATGCCGGACTTCAAGACCATCGCCAACTTCCGCAAGGACAACGGCAAAGCCATCCGTGGTGTCTGCCGGCAGTTCGTGGTGCTGTGCCAGCAGCTCGGTTTGTTCTCCGAAGCGCTGGTGGCTATCGACGGCAGCAAGTTCAAGGCGGTCAACAATCGCGACCGCAACTTCACCAGTGCCAAGCTGCAACGGCGAATGGAGGAGATCGAATCCAGCATCAGCCGCTACCTCACCGCGCTGGACACTGCCGACCGACAAGAGCCTGCTGTGGCACGGGCCAAATCCGAGCGTTTGCACAGCAAGATTGCCGCCCTGAAAACCAAGATGCAGGAACTCAGGGATATCGAAGCTCAGCTGGAGGCCACCCCGGACAAACAGATTTCTCTTACTGACCCTGACGCTCGCTCGATGATGACGCGCGGCACAGGCATGGTCGGTTACAACGTCCAGGCTGCGGTTGAGGCGAAGCATCACCTGATCGTGACGCACGAGGTCACCAACAATGGCATCGACCGCGATCAACTGAGTGCGATGGCCAAGCAAGCGCGGGTGGCAATGGGAACGCAATCGCTGTCGGTGGTTGCCGATCGTGGCTACTTCAAGAGCGAGGAAATCCTCGCCTGCCATGCGGCTGGCATCACCGCCTTCGTCCCCAAGGCCAAGACCTCAGGCGCTGCCGCAGCGGGGCGCTTTGGTCGAGATGATTTTATTTACGACACAGCCCAGAACGAGTACCGCTGCCCAGCCGGAGAACGCCTGATCTGGCGTTTTTCGACGGTGGAGAAAGGCCTGAAGCTGCATCGTTACTGGAGTTCGAATTGCCAGGGCTGTGCGTTGAAAGATCAGTGCACACCGAGCGCGCAGCGGCGAGTGAGTCGCTGGGAACACGAGTCGGTGCTCGACGCGATGCAGTCTCGCCTGGATCAGGCACCGGAGATGATGCGCATCCGCCGGCAGACAGTGGAGCATCCTTTCGGCACATTGAAGGCCTGGATGGGCGCCACCCATTTCCTCACCAAGACGCTCAACCGCGTAAGCACGGAAATGAGCCTGCATGTGCTCGCCTATAACTTCAAACGGGTGCTGAACCTGTTGGGCAATAGTGCGCTGATAGCGGCAATGAAGGCCTGAAACCCCATTGGCAGCCATCCGAACGCGTCGCACAGAATCGTGGAAGCAGCACTTGCCGAATCAACTGAATGCCCAGGATGGGCACACCACGCGTCCAGGAGGCCGCTGGATATCGTTAAAACCAATCCATATCTGGCTACCCAGCGCTCGCTGTGTTTTTACACGGCCTGGGCCAGAAGCAGACGCTCAAATCCCATGAGGCTTGCGCAAAATATATGGAAATCCGTATATTCGATTTTCCATATGCAAGGTGAAGCCATGATCACTCCACCCGAAGTCTTCAAGAGCTTGGCCGACGAGACCCGAGTTCGCGCCACCCTGCTCATCGCCAGCCTGGGCGAGCTCTGCGTCTGCGAGCTGATGTGCGCTCTGGACGACAGCCAGCCGAAGATCAGCCGCCACCTGGCGCAGTTGCGCAGCAGCGGCCTGCTGCTGGATCGCCGCCAGGGCCAGTGGGTGTATTACCGCCTCAACCCCGAGCTGCCTGCCTGGGTGCACGAGATGCTGCAGGTGACCCTGCTGGCCAACGCGCAATGGTTGGCCGACAACACTCTCCGCCTGCAGAACATGGATGGCCGCCCCGTCCGTGATGCCGCCTGCTGCTGATCCCTTCGAGCGAGTCCCCCATGCTGGTCGCCGTTGCTGTCTTCGTCTTCACCCTCGTTCTGGTCATCTGGCAACCCAAGGGCCTCGGTGTCGGCTGGAGTGCCGCGCTGGGAGCGATCATCGCCCTGGCCGCCGGCGCGGTTTCGCTGCACGACATCCCGACCGTGTGGGCGATTGTCTGGAACGCCACCGCCACCTTCATCGCTGTCATCATCATCAGCCTGCTGCTGGATGAGGCCGGGTTCTTCGAGTGGGCCGCGTTGCACGTCGCGCGCTGGGCGAATGGCAGCGGCTACCGGCTGTTTGCCTTCTGCATACTGCTCGGCGCTGCTGTCTCGGCACTATTCGCCAACGATGGTGCGGCACTGATCCTCACGCCCATCGTCATGTCGATGCTGCTCGCCCTGCGCTTCTCGCCGGCCGCAACCTTGGCCTTCGTCATGGCTGCAGGCTTCATCGCCGACACAGCGAGCCTGCCGCTGGTGGTCTCCAACCTGGTGAACATCGTCTCGGCTGATTACTTCGGCCTGGGCTTTGCCGAGTACGCCTCGGTAATGGTGCCGGTGAACCTCGCCAGTGTCGCCGCCACCCTGTTGGTGCTGTTCCTGTTCTTCCGTCGCGACATCCCGAGGCAATACGCGCTCGATGCGCTGAAGGAGCCGAAGGCGGCGATCCACGACCGCGCTACCTTCATCGTCGGCTGGTGGACGTTGCTGGTGCTGCTGGTCGGCCTGTTCGCCCTGGAACCGCTGGGCATTCCGGTCAGCGCGGTGGCCGCTGCCTGTGCGGCCATTCTGTTTGCCGTCGCCGCTCGCGGGCACCGCATCTCCACCCGCCGCGTGCTGCGCGAAGCGCCCTGGCAGGTGGTGATCTTCTCCCTCGGCATGTACCTGGTGGTGTACGGCCTGAAGAATGCCGGCCTCACGGACTTCCTTACCCACCTGCTCGACCGCCTTGCCGAACAGGGTTTGTGGAGCGCCGCCATCGGTACTGGCCTGCTCTCGGCGCTGCTGTCCTCGGTGATGAACAACATGCCCAGCGTGCTGGTCGGCGCGCTGTCGATTCAGGGCAGCAGCGCGGAAGGCCTGGTGCGCGAGGCGATGATCTACGCCAACGTCATCGGCTGCGACCTCGGCCCGAAGATCACCCCCATCGGCAGCCTCGCCACGCTGCTCTGGCTGCATGTGCTGGAGCGCAAGGGCATGCGCATCACCTGGGGCTACTACTTCAAGGTCGGCATCCTGCTGACCCTGCCCGTCCTGCTGATCACTCTTTCGGCCCTGGCGCTGCGCCTGAGCCTCTGAAGTCCGCGTCAAGCGGAGGAGACCTCCATGCGAGTCCTGTTCATGTGCACGGCCAACAGCTGCCGCAGCATCCTCTCCGAAGCGCTGTTCAACCACCTGGCGCCGGAAGGCCTCGAGGCGGTCAGCTCCGGCAGCTTCCCCAAGGGCCAGGTGCTGCCGCGCAGCCTCACCACCCTGCAGCAGGCCGGTATTTCAACCGCAGGCCTGAGCAGCAAGGGTAACGACGCGTTCGAAGGCAACCCGCCGGACATCGTCATCACCGTCTGCGACAAGGCCGCCGGCGAAGCCTGCCCGGTGTACTTCGGGCCGGCGCTGAAGTCCCACTGGGGGCTGGAAGACCCATCCGATGTGGTGGGTGATGAGCTCGCCATCGACGCCGCCTTCCGCGCCACGCTGGCCCGCATTGAACTGCGCTGCCGGGACTTCTTCGCCCTTCCTTTCGCCACCCTCGGCCGCGACGAGCTCAAGCGCGAGCTGGATCGCATCGGCGCTCTCTGAGCAGGAGGAACCATGTCCGAACAACTGCCCAACCTCGACCTTTCGCTGTTCGACCTGCCGCCAGCGGCAACCCGCACCAGTGAACACAAGCCACGCATCCTGCTGCTCTATGGATCGACCCGCGAACGCTCCTTCAGCCGCCTGCTGGTGGAGGAAGCCGCGCGCCTGCTGGAGCACTTCGGCGCCGAGACGCGCATCTTCAATCCCTCCGGTCTGCCGCTACCTGACGACGTACCGGTGGAGCATCCCAAGGTGCAGGAACTGCGCGATCTGGTGCAGTGGTCGGAAGGCCAGGTGTGGTGCTCTCCGGAACGACACGGAGCCCTATCGGCCGTGTTCAAGGCGCAGATCGACTGGATTCCCCTCGCGCTCGGCGCCGTGCGCCCCACCCAGGGCAAGACGCTCGCTGTGATGCAGGTCTGCGGCGGCTCGCAGTCGTTCAACGTGGTCAACCAGCTGCGCGTGCTCGGCCGCTGGATGCGCATGTTCACCATCCCCAACCAATCCTCGGTGCCCAAGGCCTACCTGGAGTTCGACGACGCGGGACGCATGAAGCCTTCGGCGTACTACGACCGTGTGGTGGACGTGATGGAGGAACTGGTGAAGTTCACCCTGCTGCTGCGCGATCGTCAGGAATTCCTGGTGGATCGCTATTCGGAGCGCAAGGAGAGTGCCGAGCAGCTTTCCGCCCGCGTGAACCAACGTTCGATCTGAGGCCGCCATGACAATCGAAATCAGAGAAGCCCGCCCCGAAGACGCTGCGGCGGTCCAGGCCATCTACGCCCCAATCGTGAGCGGCACGGCAATCTCCTTCGAGGAGGTACCGCCGACCGTGGAGGAGATGTGCGAGCGCATCGTCACGACCCTTCAGACCTACCCGTACCTTGTCGCGGAACGCGATGGCCGCCTGGTTGGCTACGCCTACGCCAGTCAGCACCGGGCGCGTGCGGCGTACCGATGGGCGGTGGATGTCACCGTCTACATAGCGGACGGCGAGCGTCGCTCCGGAGTTGGCCGCAGCCTCTATGCCAAGCTGCTCCCTATCCTCGCCAGGCAGGGATTCAACGCAGCTTACGCCGGCGTAGCTCTGCCCAACGCTGGAAGCGTCGGCTTGCATGAGCGGCTGGGCTTCCAGCACATCGGCACTTTCCCTCAGGTCGGCTTCAAGCTGGGCCAGTGGCACGACGTGGGCTATTGGCGACTGGAACTCGGTACGCCGAGCAACTCGCCCAACGATCCACGTCGATATCCGGAAATCACTCGCTGAGCGTCCGCTATGGGTCGGTAGCGGCCTCCCCCTGGGGCAGCAACCGGCCAGAAGCGGAATTTCGCAGATCTTTTCGGAGTGACCTCACTTCGGTTCGAATCAGGCATTGAGACGTCGCAACACCTGCCTATTCCGCTTTTGTTTGTTGCCGCTTCGTTGACCGACCAAAAGCCGTGCGAACCGCCCCTCCACGCCTTCAGGCCTGTCGACTTTCCAGTTCGCCCCTTGCACGCCTGGTGACCCGACCTAGGATTTCATCCATGCCAAAGCCGTGTCGCTTCTCGGCCTACGCCATGGATCGACCATCAGAGGAACGTGGGATGACAAACGCAGAGTGGCTTAACTTAGTCGTTGCATGTGGAGCTATGGTCGCTACCGGCCTTGCAACGCTCGCGGCCTTCAAGTCTGCGAGCTCTGCTTCCGCTGCACAGGAGGCACTACTCGCGGATCAGCTTCGCTCAGGAAGGCGAGAGGTGGCGGCACTTGTCTCGTCCTTCGCCTTCGAATTCAGCCGAGTTCAGTTCCTTGCACGCACAATTGGTGTACTCGATCGGTCAATTGCGGTTTTCACCGGAAACCACGGTGGCAGCCGTCAAAGCGCGACGAGGAATGCCGTTGCAGAGCGCGTCGCCGCAGCGGAAGAGCACTTTCACACCGCGGCCGAGCTAAAGGGAAATCCAGTCTCGATCGGCAAGCTCGAGCGTGAGGAAATTGATCGCCTGCAACTGGACTTAACCATCCAGCTTGGAGATTTACGTGCTATTGCGGAAGAGCTTGCCCGAGACAGTAGCGCCCGCGAGGCGCAGGTACTACAGCATCGCGAGCAAGCAATTGCAGGAAATCGAAGCTAAAGGCCCATCGCGTCGAGTAAGTAGGCTATCCGAGCGTCAGTATCCAAATCGTTCAAGCTCGGGACGACAGGGTCAGGGAGCAGCAGGCAATAACCTGGTAGGAATTGCACATCCCCCATGACAGCCCAGCCTGAAGCCATTCGGCAGATGACCGTGTCGTTGGCGCCGTTGCGAGCTAACAGTACGCGATCAGAAATCAGTGCCATGGGACTCGTTGCTCGCTGGTAGATAAAGGGAATCAGACAGTACAGGCGTGACGGATCCGTCGATAGACACAGACCGATACGGCTTACTGCATACAGCGTATTGCATGCGCCCGGCTGGCTTAACGTGAGCAGCTGCCGAGAGAGAGCCGCTGGTCCGTCCGAAGGCAGCGCAGCCCGAAACCATCATCCTCGGCGGTAGCACATCGTGAGACCCCTGATTTCGAGAATCCGGTGGTGGGGCTGCTGACGCAAGAAATCGAAGCTGCCCCACCTATACACGCCCCTCTTCCCAAACCCTACACCCTGCAGCACGACGAGGACATTGAGGACGGCGAGGACGATGAGGACGAATGAGCACCAAAAAACAAGAATAAATGCTTTAAATTCAGCAAGTTATAAACATTTTTTGCGCGATATCGCGCAATTCGATTATCTGAACTAGCCTCATATCAGGCATTTGAGTGATCTGAATCGTTCATTCACGTGCATGAAAGCACGTGATATGGGCGTGTAATGACGGTTTGTCTTAGTCAGCAGATGCCACGAAACTGGGCTCAACAGAAATCGGATAAGGGCTGCAAATGGCCAATGCAAAACAGTCAGCAAAGCGCCGCTTAACGATGTCGGAACGCGCTCAGCAATTGATGCTCGTTCACTTCCCCGAGATCCCCGAAGCCTGGAAATGGACGCGTAAGACTCACGACGGCTTTAGCACGGTTCCTCGGACGCTGCCAATTGCAATGCAGATCATCGACGCCCAGTCGAAGGGACAGCCTGCCGGCCACGTGTTGTTTTGCCTGTGGGCGCGTATGCCCGATCATCCGGTTATCACGATCGAGAGCCCAAGCACTTTTGCTGCTGAAGCGGGGTTCCTCGGCGAGCGGGCGGTGGACACCTGGCGGCGTCGGATGAAGAAGCTTCGTGAGCTGAGTTTCATCATTACCAAGCCAGGGCCATCAGGCGAATTCCACTACGTGATGCTCACCAATCCCAACGCTGCCGTTGAATGGATGCGCCGTAACAACAAGGTTCAGGACGGCCTGTATGGCCGCTTCATCGACCGGCTGCCAGAGATTGGCGCCTTTAGCGATATCGAGGCACTCCACGCTCATTGGGTAGCAGAAGAGGAAGCAAAAAAGGCGGCCGCTGCGGCTGAAGCTGCCAAGCAAGCATTGAGCGCGGCCGCACCGCCTCCGCCGCCGCCGGCACTACCTACTAAGCCAAAACGCATCAGGAGGGCCAAGGCAAATGCTTAGGAGAGTCTGGGGCATCGGGTGCCAGCACCCCACTCCGATGCCCACAAAATGAAAGCTTTGAACCAGCTGAGGGTCGAGTCTTGATTGGTCAGGGCTGTGGTGGTGCAACGCTAGAGTGAAGTCTTGTGAGAGGAGGCCGTATGCGGAACATGATAAGGAGAGCCACGGGCATCGGGCGCCAGTCCACCCACCCCGATGCCCTCAAAATGAAAGCCCTGAGCCAGCTGAGGGTCGAGTCTTGACTGGTCAGGGCTGTGGTGGAGCAAGGCCGGGGTGCTAGACCTCGCAAGGAGTCTAGCACCCCTTCATAGTCTTCCATCAAGGGATAGTCTATCAAACTGCCTCACCCCTCACCCCTCACCCCTCACCCCTCACCCAAGAAGCTATCCACGTTCTTGAGCTTGCTGAACGCCCCCTAAACGGCCTGCACGCCGACTGCACGGGCACAGCGGTGGAGTACTTAATCCGAGAAAGAGCGAATTGCGAACTGGCTGTCGCGACAGCAGGGTGCAGCAAGTAAGGTTCTCTCAAGAATGCCTCATAGTCCCGAATGTCGGCAGCCACGATTCTCAGCATGTAGTCCCACTCACCAGACACCGTAAAGCATTCCAGGATGTTGTCCTGGGTTGCAACAAATCGCTCGAAAGCTTCGGCTTCCTTCTCGCCGTGGCTTTTCAGCCGGAGCCACCCCGGTTAGCCGCGACCTTTCTCGGATTCCGGCGCCTTATTGAGCGAAGGCCGTTGGGAATCCTTGGCCCCCTTCTTAATAGGGGTAACTGTAACTGCCGGTCGAGCCTCAACGCCCAGCGGGGCTAAATCCATAAACTCCATAGGGTCGATGTTTCGACGGCGCGCAACCATACAGGCGTAGATCAAGCGTTCCCGCTCACGATTGAGCTCACTAGTTAGGTTATTGATCTTCTCTTTCAATTGAACGATAAGAAAATCCTTCGCGCGTTCTCTTGAGCCGTGAACAGAGTTAACGATATCGAAGCTCTCACTCCCAGTCGCGTACCCTTTTACCAATTCACGAACTCGCTGAAACTCGCTCTTAAACACCGAGTTCCTCCATAGTGTCGGCTTAGATATACCAGTCTGCTCAACCAAAAAGCTCCACGATAAATCTGACGCCTGGAAGATTTGGCGTTCGAAACGGTCTAGCACTGAAAATGCATGGTCCCATTGGTTTTTTTTCGTAGCCATACTACCCAACATCTCCACACTGGAATATGCAGTCATCTGGTCTTGATCCCTCCGCTCTGAATGGGAGGTAGTCATTGTGATGACTAGCCTGCTCGTCTGTCAGAATCAACTCAGATTTTTCAAGCACCGCGTTAGCATTCCTAAACACGACCATCTGGTGCTCTATATGCATTTCTACTGATTCAACAGGTACATTGGGGCTATTCAAATACTCGAACAGCCTTGCTAACTCAGACTCTGCCTGATCTCGTACGACCGCAATTTTCGCTCGCTGCACCGGATCCTCTAAGTCGAAGATAAACTCCCTACAACCTTTACCATTATTTCCAGTCAAGCACTTTAGATGAAACTCACATGGCTTGAGATCTATATCTCGCGCGCAATAACCAGTAGGTGAATGGTGAAGCGTCTGGAGAGATGCACCCAAATGCGACTGACAGTCTTCAAGTGACATTTTCCGATCTGACCAAGATCTTATTTTTTCGGGCAGGTGTCCGACAAATCTCTTTTGCTCGCGCAACATCAGGTCACCGACAGCACCCGCACGTTCACGAGCGGTGCGGTGATCATAATGCGCACCTTGCAGGTCACTCCGCCCCATCCACTTATTAACAATACTCGCTGCAAGGCCTGCGCGAAATAGCGAATTTGTCTGCCAATGGCGTCCCTTGTGCGTTTGAAAGGATTCAATCAAAGCCAAGTCACTAGTTACGCCATACCGGGTAAAAGCGGAAACACCGTTATCTGAATTTCTCAGAGAGTACCAAACGGTGCTATACCCAAGGATAGTTGGGATGGCGTCTATATATACACCACCAGAGGATGCAGGTGCGACAAATAGGTATTCCGAAACCTTTTGCTCTATACTAAAAGAGCTTGAGCTTATAATAACACCGCCAAAGCACACAGGATCAGCTGGATCATCAAGAACTGCAATTGAATTCTGGTGATAGAAAAACCTTTCTATCGCTGCCCGAAGACTTCTATAGTCCAACAAATATCCATCAACACCGTTAGTGTGAACATCTAAAGCAGAGTCAGGATCTACTAACTTGTAAAATCTCTTCGGCTCACTAGAAATATCCAAGCCAGTGAGTATCGAGCACTCGGGCCTTTCGTTAATCCTTGCACTTGTTGCGCTCAGCAAGAACTCTGGAAATAAAATCTCAGCGTCGCGCAGTGGAATTTCATACTCATAGGAATACCCCCCGCCGAGTACCTCCTCTATTATCCGCTCTGCATCTGAACGAGTGAAATAGCTAAAATTTTGCCCGGTTCTAGAATTCTTAATACTCAAAAATGCAGCGGACTCAAGCCGCGTCAAAGATTTTGTTTTTTTGAGACCCAAATAATAATTTCGGTCAGTTTTGGCAGAGCTGAAGGCTCGACCAAACAAAATCATTGGCAGATCTTTCTCAGATATGACACTTCCAAAAAACTCAACTATCTCTGAGGCCATTCTTTTTAATTCTGCGCCCCTGACATAGTGCTTATGTTTCCGGATCCCCAGAGGCTTGCTTATTATATTCAGGCCTTGCAGGTTATAGGCTCTAAGCAAAGTGGCCGAGTCGGTAGAAACTGGAGCTGAAGGTAAGTACTCCCTTATGTCCTTAAGCTCAACTAGTTCGTCATCCGCCAACGCACGTGTGAGTTGCATTCTCCTGGCTGCATATTTTTTATACTGCCAGCAATACACCTCAAGCAAACCTTTCGCATGCCTAATACTCTCTTTAATTGAGTTAACACGTTGCTCGAACCTAGAGTCGAGAGTTTCAAACAAGCGCTTACTCTCAATTAACTTAGCACAAGCCCTATAGGGGCCAGATATACTGTCTATTTTATCAACAGCATCTAACAGCAATTCGCGCCAAACTGTTGGAACATAACGCGCTATTGGCTGTGTCCCTTTCTCAGTCCAAACTCTGCAGAACATCTCTCCGTCTTTCGTGAACAGGCAATTAGCGGGCAGCCTTAGAACCTCTCCAATTCTTAACCCTAACGCATACTGAAAAGGCTGAGTGTATATCGCCAGTTTATCGATTTTCGCCCGAGAACTCCCATCCCACCTTTCATCGATTGCCCCCTTAAGCTCTATGATGGACCTAACCAACTCGGGCAAAGGCAGCTTATCGGATATAGCTGGCAAACCAAACCTATCGGTTTTTAGAAAATCCTTTGGAGAGGACAGGTCAAACTCACAATTAACCAAGCCCTTATTGAAGAGAAATCTAATTAGGGAATTTAATCTTCCGCAATCACCTGCCGCTCCGCCTTTTCCTTCCAGGGTGGTTAATGCTGACGCGTAGCTTTCATGATTGATTTGATAAAGACTCGAAACTCCGATGCTAGCCAGCAACCTAAGAGGTTGCGCAAGTTTGTCAACCCACGCCGGAGTCAACGGCCTACGCTTTTGCCTCCGCTGCCAAAGATAGTCAACTAAGAAAATCTTGTTAAGCTTCTCAAGCTCTTGTGAGTATCGCTCATCGGACGCAAATCGAATCGAATGAACCCCCAAGTATTTCCATCGATTGTCAACCCAAGATGATCCCTTGAAGAAACTCATTTCCTCAAATTTCATCTTAGAATCAGGCAGCAGCTTTTCTAGCTTAACCAGGGCAACTTCATGGGCAGCATTGATAACTTTCGACTTCAACTTATCAATTCCTTAATTACAACCCGATCAGCATCGTTAGCATCAGAAAGAATTATTGCAGCTTTACAGCCATCAATCGCCCTCTCTACATCAACAAGCATAGCTGCCGATGTGCTCTGGGAAGCACTTTCCCTGCGTTCCAAAAGGCCTTTTAATGCCTCAAAGTGAGCGGCCTTGTCGGAGTTAGGACAAAACTTATTACAACCATAGCAAGCGACCGCAGGCTCATCGAAACAGGTTTCTTTCAGAGCGCACTTTCCAACCACGGTAAAAGTTCTTGACTCATATATTGGTCGCGTGAACATATTCTCCTCACCGAGATCCTGGCGTAGCCAGGCCGCGCTGAAGTGCTTATGCTCAATCCTGCTATTCGAAGCCTTTTCAAGAATTTCCCACATCTCACTAGAGAATCGGAAATAATGTTTAACGGTGTACGTCGAACTATGATCAAGCATATCGGCAACTTCTTCAGGGCCGTAGCCTGAGATTACCGCTTGAGTCCCAACGGTGTAACGAAACCTGTATGGGAATAATTTAAACTGTTTACCAGTCCTCGACGATATTGGAATTGAATTCTCGAGACTAGATATTAGCCTCCACAAATAGTGGGCACCTCTGTGATACGAGGATTCGACCTTGCCGGCATCTACATAAAATTTCTTCGACTCTCGATTCCGAAGCGCCCAGAGCTCCCGGCACACGTGAAAATTTTCACGATTCATCTCTTTTCCGCTAAAGAAAATCGGGAGAAGAGACTGATCAACATCGCCATCAATCATACTGATATCAGTTGATTCAATATGCATTATTAGCAGTTGTGCCGTTCTATCACTTAACACACGAACCTTAAACTGCCCTCGCCAATCTCGTTGCCTGCTCTTAACGCGCGGCACTCTCAGGTAGTAGAGCTGAGCATTTTCATCAAAGATGAAGTCTGTTCGCTTCAACAATGCGACTTGAATAGGCCGAAGTCCTAACTCAAGAAATAACGCCAATGCTAATCTAGACTCAACTGAGTGATTAGAGTTCTCCACCTCACTTGAGAGAGTCAGCATTTCATCTTTTGTAAAAGGGCCTCTTTCATCATCCATCATGAATAGATTTAGATAGCCATTAGAGTTGTCAGAATAGTCTTTCAGACTACAAATCTCTTCGAAAATCCAATACGAATCCTCGTCATACTCGTGAAGTACTAGATACTCAGAAAACTCCTTTATTCCAGAAATCAGAAAGCCACTAGTAGCCGAAAGCGAGCGAAGAGAATCTGCAACTGGCACGCCAGCAGCAGCATCGATGGCTATCTTTTGGAGGATTAAGAACCTGTCCTTGACAGTCCCCGCCTGGTAGCGTGAAATAATAAATATAAGATATCCGACACAGATATCTTTTAAAGACCCACTCAAAGACTGGAGCTTTTCCGTATTCAAATACTGGAACTCCCCAACATTATCAGGGAGTATTATGTGAGGCTCAAACGATCCGTCTGAAGAGAGTATATCTACCTTGAACCCCTGCCTACTAATTACAGTCTGAATACCTTCATACAGCAACTCTTGTAGCTGCGGGAACTCCAACTCAACTAATGCACTCACATCTACACTCCCCATACTTAGCGCCCCAATACTCTCTGTTGTATTTCCCTCTGCAGCTCGGAAACACGAGAATTTATAGAGCCCTTAGAATAGTGCTGAGGCATTGTGCTTCCTTGACTCCATCCACCCGCGGCTTCTTGAATTGGGGATTTTAAGAGAGCCTTTGATAATGGAGATGAATCTTTATAGCGTCTCTCTAAAGCGTTATTCAATAAGTCGTGAAAGGTATTTCTGAGCAGGTGAGGTGTAAGAACCCCCTTGAATTCTGGGTTCTTCGCTATTAGTGAATTCAAAATCGCATTGGGGGTTAGAAGCGACAACTCCTGCCCGTCACGAGCGGATAGAAAGACATAGCTAGACCTCTGATACCCTGCGAACAGAACTCGCATATCAGTGATGTAGTACTCGAACATTGCTGCCAAGTCATCATGCAGATCAACTTGGCGGCCGAAAGTTTTAACCGATGGCACCTCAGAGCGGGCGTATATTACAACTCCTTTAGGCTTCTCTATCTCAAAGTACTTTCGCCGCCCAGTTAGCTGGAGATGATTCAGCTTTAATAGGAGGGTTTCACCCTTTCTATTTCCCCCTAACATCATGGCCATGAGAAGGATGTAATTTCGCCAACGAATTTCAGGGCGCACCCACGGATTTAGCTCATTATATTCCGACGGATTAATTATGGCGTAAAATCTAGCTTGCATCTCAGGAGTCAAGCCGACTTTATCGTTTCTATTGGGTTGATAGGGCGCTTTTAAGTAAAACTCAAAAGCGCTTTCCATTGCTTCGCCCCTAGCTATGGCGGCAACAATACTTTCTGACTTCTCGGAAATTCGCCCTTGATAGAATTTCCATAAATAGCCAATAAACGCCTTCGCGCCTCTCATTCGGGACTGAAATAGCCCAGCTCCCACTCTACCTTCACGATCTCGGCGGAAGCTGCAATAAATAGAAAACGCTTCTATTTCGCCGATAGTTATGGGGGATAGCTCCCTGATTCGACGATGAAGGTCTATATCGTTTCGCTCGCAGAACCGATACAGATTCAATATGGACTCTTGGTCAGACTTTATTGAGTTTGGCTTTCTACCGATGAGGAAGCGCTGCACTGCATAAGCGCCAGCCAATACATCAATTTGATCCCGGTAAATAACTACTTTTAACTTCACGCCCTGCAGTTTTTGGAACTGCAGTACTGTAATGCTGTAGTTTGAACTCATTCGTTTGAAACGCCGGTACATACATAGATATTTTTCGCAACAGTCTAACCGACGCAACACCAGAATGAAACGAACACAGCGATCGTTGGATATTTCTTGACGCGAAGCTTTTGAAACGCGCGCCCCACTTTACAAAAGACGTAAAAAAGCCCCGACTAGCGGGGCTTTTCAGAATCTATCCACAGAAACTGAAACGATGTCTCAGTTATTTATACTATCTTTCAGCGCCTTGCCCGGTTTGAAGGCAACGGTATTGCTGGCTTTGATCTTGACCGGCTGGCCGGTTTGCGGGTTCTTGCCGGTACGGGCGCCACGGTGGCGCTGAACGAAGGTACCGAAACCGACAAGGGTAACGCTGTCCTTGCGGTTGAGCGCGCCAGTGATTTCATCCAGCAGCGCGTTCAGCACCTTGTTGGCTTGTTCTTTGGTGAGGTCGGCCTTCTCGGCGATCGCGGCGGCGAGTTCTGGTTTACGCATAAATGCCTCTTTGACGGTTTGTTGTTGTTGTGTCCGTGCTGTCTTCCCAACAGCGCCCAAGGCACCGCAGGCTTGCCGTACAGGCTCTAGGCTGCGGCAGACGGGGGGAGAATGGCACGCCGAAAGCTGGTACGCCAGTATCGTCTGACAATTTGCGGGCACTTTCCCAAGGCAAAAACGCCATTGGCGACGCCTGTCACGCCAGTAGTGCCGGCAACTCCTTGTTCAGGGAGAGTTTTTCGCTCACGGCGGCCCCGGTCAGGGCATAGCCGAGCAATCGACCGGCGGTATCCCGGCAAAGCACCTTGAGGTCCGGGCCAGAGCCTTCCACCCGCCATTCGCCCTCGCTGCCACGCGGCGGCGGCGATACCACCAGCGGGCACACCGGCGTCTTCACGGTCACCGGCATGGCGCCGTAGGCCACCGGCGTCGGTTTGCCGGCCAGGGTCTGCGCGAGCGCGCGGGCACAGGACATCAGCGGCATCACATAGAGCAGGTTGAGGCCGTCGACCTCGGCGCAGTCGCCCAGGGCATAGATGTTGGCGTGGGAGGTGCGCAGTTCGCGGTTCACCATCACGCCGCGATTGATATCCAGGCCGGCGGCGGCGGCCAGGTCGATGCGCGGGCGCAGGCCGACCGCGGAGACGACCAGGTCGCAGGGGATCACCTGGCCATCGGAGAGGTGCGCTTCCAGGGCGTCGCCAGCGCGCACCAGGCTGTTCAGCACCGGGCCGAGGTGGAAGCGCACGCCGAGGCCTTCCAGCCCCTGCTGCACCGCCTGGGCGGCGGCCGGATGGAGCAGGCCGGGCATGACCTGCTCGCAGGGCGCCACCACGTCGAGCTGGTAGCCGCCGCTGGAGAGGTCGTTGGCGAACTCGCAGCCGATCAGGCCGGCACCCAGCAGCAGCACGCGGCGCTTGCCGGCGGCGGCACTGCGGAAGCGCGCGTAGTCTTCCAGGTCGTTGATCGGGAAGATCAGGTCCTGGGCGTCGCCCTCGACCGGCACGCGAATGGTTTCGGCGCCCCAGGCCAGCACGAGGTCGCGGTAGTGGATCTCTTCCTCGCCGATCCAGATGCGCCGGTGGCCCGGATCGATGCCGGTGACACGGGTATGGGTGAGGATGCGCGCCTTGAGCTGGTCGGCCATGGCGCCCGCCTCGGCCATGGCCAGGCCGTCGGCGTCCTTGTCCTTGGAGAAGCCGGTGGAGAGCATCGGCTTGGAGTAGGAGCGTCCGTCGTCGGCGGTGATCAGCAGCAGCGGCGTCTCGCTGTCCAGCTTGCGCCACTCGCGGGCGAGGTTGTAGCCGGCCAGGCCAGTTCCGATGATCACCAGCGGTGCGTTGTCGCTCATTGCTCTCTCACCTCAAAACACGCCATTTCGTAAAGACGGCACGGCGGCCGTGGGGCCGCCGCATAAATTCGTTCGGGCAGGGGCTCAGGAGATTTCGATCATCTCGAAATCGATCTTGCCCACGCCGCAATCCGGGCACACCCAGTCCGCCGGGATGTCCTCCCAGCGCGTGCCGGGGGCGATGCCCTCGTCCGGCAGGCCCAGTGCCTCGTCGTAGATGAAGCCACAGACCACGCATTGCCATTTGCGCATCAGCCAAGCCCTCCTGCGATTGCCCGGTGAAGCTAACGTATCGGCGCGCACCGGCCAACGGCGGGCGCGACGCCGGGCTCCGTCAGCAGGGTCAACCCGGCGCGCCTCCAGTCTACCGCGTCAGGCGCGGGCTTGCGGGGTGCGCAAACGCAGACGGCGGCCCGAAGGCCGCCGTCGCGGGAATCGATCCGGGCGGGATCAGCCGATCTCGATCATCTCGAAATCCAGTTTACCGACGCCGCAATCGGGGCACAGCCAGTCTTCCGGCACGTCTTCCCAGCGGGTACCGGCGGCGATGCCCTCTTCCGGCCAGCCCTTGGTCTCGTCATAGATCAGGCCACAAACCACGCACTGCCACTTCTTCATCAGCTATCACCCTCATGTTCTTGTCGCTTGGACGTCGGTGCATCCAATGTCCGGCTTTGTACTGGCGATGGGCTTGCGGCGCAAGCCCCATGGAAAACGCCGGGCGGCTGGCCAAACCTTTGGTGGGGTCTGGCGTAATGCACTCTTGCGGACAACGCAATCGGCCGCGCAAAGGCGCCATGTTAAGCTGCCGCGTCCCTGGCCAACCGCAGTCCAAGCCGTGCCCGAAGCCGCCCTGATCCATCCGCCCCGCTGGCTCACTTCCGCCCAGTTGCACCCCGCTCCCGCCGCCCAGGTCGTGGACTGGCTGTTCGACGAAGGCTCGCTGACGCGCCGGCTGACGGCTCTCTCCGCCGATAACTTCGCCGTGCAGCCGCTGGCCGAGGGCTGGCATCGCCTGCGTACCGACGAGTGCGCCGCGCTGGGTGTGCCGGACGGCAGCCAGGGCTGGGTGCGCGAGGTCTACCTGAAAGGCCACGGCACACCCTGGGTATTCGCCCGCAGCGTCGCCGCGCGCTCGGCGCTGGAAGGCTCGGGCTTCGACCTGCGCCTGCTCGGCACGCGCTCCCTGGGTGAGTTGCTGTTCAGCGACCGCGCCTTCCAGCGCGGCCCCATCGAGGTGTGCCGCTACCCGGCGGCGAGCCTGCCGGTGGAGGTGCGCGCCGAGCGCCTGTGGGGCCGCCGCTCCTGCTTCAGCCGCGACGGCCTGGGCGTGCTGGTCGCCGAGGTTTTCCTGCCATCGCTGTGGCACCGCGTGGAACAACAGCCCGTATAATTCCCGGATCGTTTTCCGGAGGCCGCCATGTTCGTCGCCCTGATCAAACCCCTCGCCCGCCTGCATCCCCGCGCCTGGGACTTCATCCAGCTGACGCGCATGGACAAGCCGATCGGCATCTACCTGCTGCTCTGGCCGACGCTGTGGGCGCTGTGGATGGCCAGCGGCGGCGTGCCGAGCGTGAAGAACCTGGTGATCTTCATCCTCGGCACCGTGTTGATGCGCATGGCTGGCTGCGTGATCAACGACTTCGCCGACCGCAAGCTCGACGGCCACGTCGAACGCACCAAGGCGCGCCCGCTGGCGACCGGCAAGATCACCGTGCGCGAGGCCTGGATTGCCTTCTTCACGCTGCTGGGGCTGAGTTTCCTGCTGGTGCTGTGCACCAATGAGCAGACCATCTGGCTGTCCTTCGGCGGCGCAGCGGTAGCGGCGCTCTACCCCTTCATGAAGCGCTACACCTACTACCCGCAGGTGGTGCTGGGCGCGGCGTTCTCCTGGGGTATCCCGATGGCCTTCACCGCGGCCAGCGGCACGCTGCCGGCGGTGGCCTGGCTGCTGTTCTTCGCCAACGTACTGTGGACAGTCGCGTACGACACCTACTACGCGATGACCGACCGCGAGGACGACCTGAAGATGGGCATGAAGTCCACGGCGATCCTCTTCGGCGACGCCGACCGGGTGATCAACCTGAGCCTGCAGGGCCTGATGCTCCTGCTGCTGATCCTGGCCGGCAACAAGCTGGCGATGCACCTGACTTACTACCTGGGTCTGGCCGTGGCGGCGGGCTGCTTCGCCTGGCAGTTCCACTCGACCCGCGACCGCGAGCCGATGAAGTGCTTCAAGGCCTTCCTGCACAACCACTGGGCGGGGCTGGCGATCTTCCTCGGCACCGTGCTGGACTTCGCCCTGCGCTGATCGGGGCCCCTGCAGGAGCGCACCATGCGCGCGATCGCGGGCATGGCCGCTCCTACAGGGAAATGCAGATCACATCAGGGCTTGGCCATGTGCCAGACGCCCATCTTGCCCTCGCCGGCCATGTCGCCGGCCTTCTTGTCCTGCACGAAGGTGTACAGCGGCTTGCCCTTGTAGGCCCACTGCACGGTGCCGTCTTCGCGCTTGATCATGGTCCAGTCGCCCATCGCCTTGGCGTCGGCCGAGGCCATCAGGGGCGGCCAGTTCTGCGCGCAGCCGCCATTGCACATCGACTTGCCGCCACTGTCCTTGTCGAAGGTGTAGAGCGTCATGCCCTTGGCATCGACCAGCATGCCGTTCTTCTCCATGCCGGGCGCCGCGGCCAGGGCGGACATCGCCGGCAGCATCAGGCCCAGTGCCAGGGCCGGGAATAGCAGTTTCATAAACACTTCTCCTCTGGTGAGGTGGAAACGGCGCGAGTACCGGCGCAAAGGCGGGCGGAAATGCAGGCAGGGCCGGCCAGGGGACGTCGACAACGCACTCACTACCGTCATCGCAAGACTCCGGCAGGCTCTCTGCCGGGCACACCGCCGACCGGGCCGGTGGGTTCCGCTTGTGCCGCGTGGTAAGCGCGCGGCGACCCCATGAGCATAGACGAGCGCTCTGGCACGAGGCTCAGCTACCATCGCGGTGTCACATTCATGAAATATTTCCGTTATCTAATGCGGCGCATTACAGAAATTCTGAGGCCTCAGCATGGTTGGCAAGACAATCCTCATCGTCGATGACGAAGCTCCGATCCGGGAAATGATCGCCGTGGCCCTGGAGATGGCCGGCTACGAATGTCTGGAGGCCGACAGCGCCCAGACGGCTCACGCGGTGATCGTCGACCGCAAGCCGGACCTGATCCTGCTCGACTGGATGCTCCCGGGCACCTCCGGCATCGAACTGGCCCGCCGCCTCAAGCGCGACGAGCTGACCTCGGCCATCCCGATCATCATGCTCACCGCCAAGGGCGAAGAGGACAACAAGATCCAGGGTCTGGAAGTCGGCGCGGATGACTACATCACCAAGCCCTTCTCCCCGCGCGAACTGGTTGCCCGCCTGAAGGCCGTGCTGCGCCGCACTGGTGCCGGCGACAGCGAGACGCCGATCGAAGTCGGTGGCCTGATGCTCGACCCGATCAGCCACCGCGTGACCATCGACGGCAAGCCCGCCGAGATGGGCCCCACCGAATACCGCCTGCTGCAGTTCTTCATGACCCACCAGGAGCGCGCCTACACCCGTGGCCAACTGCTGGACCAGGTCTGGGGCGGCAACGTCTACGTCGAGGAGCGCACCGTCGACGTGCACATCCGCCGTCTGCGCAAGGCCCTGGGCGAGGTATACGAAAATCTGGTTCAGACCGTGCGCGGCACCGGGTATCGTTTCTCGACCAAAAGCTGACCCGGCTTCTCATCTGGCGGGCACAAGGAACGGAATTTCGTGACCCAGAACTGGAGTGGCGTGCTGATACGCCACCTGCTGCTAGTCGTAGCCGCCGGCGCGCTGCTCGGCCTGATCACCGGCCAGTACGGCTGGGCCATCGCCGTGGCGCTGGCGGGCTATCTCGGCTGGTCGACCTGGCAGCTGCTGCGCCTGCACAAGTGGCTGAAGAACCACCAGCCCGATGAAGCCCCGCCCGATGGCTACGGCCTGTGGGGCGAGGTGTTCGACAGCATCTACCACCTGCAGCGGCGCAACCAGCGCGCCCGCGGGCGTCTGCAGGCAGTGATCGACCGCATGCAGGAGTCCACCGCGGCGCTGCGCGACGGCATGATCCTGCTCGACCGCGACGGCAACCTCGAGTGGTGGAACCAGTCCGCCGAACGCCTGCTGGGCCTGAAGAGCCCTCAGGACGGCGGCCAGCCGGTGACCAACCTGGTGCGCCATCCGCGCTTCAAGGAGTACTTCGAGGGCGAGGACTACCGCGAGCCGCTGGAGCTCTCCTCGCCGATCAACGACAACCTGCGCCTGCAGTTCCACATCACCCTCTATGGTGCCGGCGAGCACCTGATGCTGGTGCGCGACGTGACCCGCGTCCATCAGCTGGAGCAGATGCGCAAGGACTTCGTCGCCAACGTCTCCCACGAACTGCGCACGCCATTGACGGTGATCGCCGGCTACCTGGAGACGCTGCTGGATAACGTCGAGGACGTGAACCCGCGCTGGACGCGCGCGCTGCAGCAGATGCAGCAGCAGGCCGGGCGCATGCAGAACCTGCTCAACGACCTGCTCCTGCTGGCCAAGCTGGAAGCCACCGACTACCCGGCGGACAACAAGCCGGTGGCGGTGGACCTGATGCTGCTGTCGATCCGCAACGACGCCCAGGCGCTGTCCGGCGCGCGCAGCCATCGCATCAGCCTGGAGGCGGATTCGAAGGTCAAGCTCAAGGGCAGCGAGGCCGAACTGCGCAGCGCCTTCTCCAACCTGGTGTTCAACGCCGTGAAGTACACCCCCGAGGAAGGCGAAATCCGCATTCGCTGGTGGGCCGACGAGCAAGGCGCGCACCTCGCCGTGCAGGACAGCGGTATCGGCATCGATCCCAAGCACCTGCCACGCCTGACCGAGCGCTTCTATCGCGTCGACTCCAGCCGCAATGCCAGCACCGGCGGCACCGGCCTGGGCCTGGCCATCGTCAAGCACGTGCTGCTGCGCCACCGCGGCACCCTGGACATCAGCAGCGTGCCGGGCAAGGGCAGCAGCTTCACCTGCCATTTCCCGCCGCAGCAGATCGAGAGCCGCGCATAACGGTGTCCGACTTCGACTCTGGTATAGACGGGCTTGCCAGCCAGGCCCCGCGAACCGCATTCTTGTCCGTCCATTCTTGAACCAACAGAACCATGGACCCTTCCCCTAGTAGCAACTTCCTCACCTATTTCGCCGATTTCGGCCTGATCCTGTTCGCCCTGTTCCTCGTCGTGCTCAACGGTTTCTTCGTCGCCGCCGAGTTCGCCATGGTCAAGCTGCGCTCGACCCGCGTGGAGACCATCGCCAACCAGCACGGCTGGCGCGGCACCATCCTGCGCAAGGTGCACAACCAGCTCGACGCCTACCTCTCCGCCTGCCAGCTGGGCATCACCCTCGCCTCACTGGGCCTGGGCTGGGTCGGCGAGCCGGCCTTCGCCGAGCTGCTGGAGCCCTTGCTGGCCGCGGTCGGCGTGCACTCCGAGGAAGTCATCCGCGGCGTGTCGTTCTTCACTGCGTTCTTCATCATCTCCTACCTGCACATCGTGGTCGGCGAGCTGGCGCCCAAGTCCTGGGCAATCCGCAAGCCGGAGCTGCTGTCGCTGTGGACGGCGGTGCCGCTGTACCTGTTCTACTGGGCGATGTACCCGGCGATCTGGCTGCTCAACGCCAGCGCCAACACCATCCTGAAGATTGCCGGGCAAGGCGAGCCGGGCCCTCACCACGAGCACCACTACAGCCGTGACGAGCTCAAGCTGATCCTGCACTCCAGCCGCGCCCACGACCCCAGCGACCAGGGCATGCGCGTGCTGGCCTCGGCGGTGGAGCTGGGCGAGCTGGAAGTGGTGGACTGGGCCAACTCCCGCGAGGACCTGGTCTTCCTGGAGCGCAGCGCCCCGCTGGACGACATCCTCGCCACCATTCGCCGCCACAAGTACAGCCGCTACCCGGTGTACGACAGCGAGAAGGGCGAGTTCATCGGCCTGCTGCACATCAAGGACCTGCTGCTGGCCCTGGCCACGCTGGACAGCCTGCCGGAGTCCTTCGACCTCGACGAGCTGACCCACCCGCTGGAAATGGTCACCAAGCACCTGCCGCTGGCCCGCCTGCTGGAGCAGTTCCGCCAGGGCGGCTCGCACTTCGCGCTGGTGGAGGAAGCCGACCACAAGGTCGTCGGCTACCTGACCATGGAAGACGTGCTGGAAGTGCTGGTCGGTGACATCCAGGACGAACACCGCAAGGCCGAGCGCGGCATCGTCGCCTACCAACCCGGCAAGCTGCTGGTGCGCGGCGACACGCCACTGTTCAAGCTGGAACGCCTGCTGGGCCTGGACCTGGACCACGTCGAGGCGGACACCCTCGCCGGCCTGGTCTACGACACCCTCAAGCGCGTGCCGGAAGAAGAGGAAGTGCTGGATACCGAAGGCCTGCGCATCATCGTGAAGAAGATGAAAGGCCCGAAGATTGTCCTCGCCAAGGTGGTGAAGCTCGACTGAGTCTTTTGCCCTGAATGAAAAAGGCTGCCCCCGGGCAGCCTTTTTCGTTGGCAAATGCTCGACTGCAGGAGCGCGCCATGCGCGCGATCGCGGGCATGGCCCGCTCCTACAGGTCTGCGCCATGCGTCATGGGCATGCAGTAAAGCGTGCCCACGCGGACGCGAAAGAAGCGAATCAGTTGCCCTTCACCACCGCGAAATTCGGCAGCGTATCCACCGGCTGGGAGAAGTCGTAGGGAATCGACTCCAGCGCCAGGCCGACGTTGCGCTGCACCACGAAGTGCAGGTGCGGACCGCTGCTGTTGCCGGTGTTGCCCGACTGCGCCAGCGGCGTACCGGTACCAACGCGCTGACCCTCGCGCACCAGCACCGAGCCGCGCATCAGGTGCAGGTACACACCCATGGTGCCGTCGTCATGCAGTATCCGCACGAAGTTGCCGGAGGGGTTCTTGCCGCGCCCGCTCTGGCCGTTCTCGACCTTCACCACGGTACCGCCGCGCGCCGCGATGATCGGCGTGCCTACTGGCATGGCGATATCCATGGCGTAGCGGCCCTTGGGCGTGAAGTGGCTGTAGCGGCCATTGGCGCCCTGGGTCAGGCGGAACGGCCCGCCGGTCCATGGCAGCGCGTACTGGTAGGACAACGGCGTCAGTCGCGGATCGCCCAGCGCATAGCGCAGCTTGGGCTTGTAGCGCAGCGGCCTGGCGGGATCGAGCGGTGCCAGGGTGGCGAGGCGAATCGAGCTGCGCGGCGGCAGCACCCAGCGGATCGGCCGCTCCGGCGCGCCCACGGCGTTCTGCACACCGGTCACGCTCAGCTCGACTTCCACCGGTGCGTACAGGTCGTTGCGCACCTGCAGGGTCTCGCCGCCGGCGTGCTTCTTCGTCTCCAGCTTCACCTGTTCTTCCAGGTGCTCGACCATGCGATCGCGGAAAACGAAGACAGCCGCACCCGCCACGGCCTTGTCCGTGTAGGTGACCACGCCATTGGCGTCGGTGTACTTGTAGATGGTCACGGCCGAAGCCGTCCCGGATGCGGCCAGAAGACCGCACAGGAGGATACTGCGCCCTAGCATGTCGACTCTGGTTATAGGTATGGCGACGCTGGCAAGACTAGCAGCGTCGCCCGTGCGTCGCGACCTGCCGCCGGTCGGCCTGTGAAACAGTCCCGGTTGCCGGCGGGCGGATTTGTAACCGGATCAGGCGCCGGGCACGTAGTGCTTCTGAGAGCTGCCGCGGGCGATCAGCCGGGACAGGTAGTCAAGCTTCTGCGGGTCGCGGTCGACGAAGCGGAAGGTCAGCTGCAACCACTCGCTGTCCGGCTTGGGTTCCAGCGCGGCCACGGCATGCAGGTAGCCGTTGAGGCGGGCGACGTCGCTGTCTTCTTCCAGGTCCAGCACGGCGCTTTCCAGCACCTGGGGCAGCGGCGTGCCGCGCTTCACCACCAGCAGCGCTTCCTTGAGGCTGAGCGCCTTGATCACGCAGGGCAGGCTCGCCGAGGGCAGGCGCAGCTGGCCTTGCTGGCCCTTGGCGCCACTGCGGGCGGCCGGAGCGGCGGCAGCCGGTGCCGGAGCCGCCGGGCGCGGCGCAGCGGGCGCGGCCGCCGGGCGTACTACCTCGGCCTTGCCACCGGTGAGAGCAGCCAGGGAGTCATTGGGCATGGAGCCGACCAGGCTGCGCTGCGGTGCCTGGGCCGCAAGGGCTTCCAGCTTGCCGGCTCGCGACAGCGCCTTCTTCACCTTGCTCACCAGTTGGTCGTTGGAGAACGGCTTGCCGATGAAGTCGGAGACGCCGGCCTGGATGGCCTGCACCACGTTGTCCTTGTCGCCTCGGCTGGTGACCATGATGAAGGGCGTGGTCTTCAGGTGGTCCTGCTCGCGGCACCAGGTAAGCAGCTCGATACCCGACAGCTCGGGCATTTCCCAGTCGCAGAGGATCAGGTCCACGGCCTGGCGCGCGAGGAACTGCTGCGCCTTGCGGCCGTTGACCGCTTCTTCGATCTGCAGACCGGGGAAATGGTCCCGCAGCCCCTTCTTCACCAGGTCACGGATGAACGGAGCGTCATCCACGACCAGCACACTGACCTTGCCCATCGGCATCTCCCGAAAACGATAGGGCGAAGGATAGCCTTGCCGGGTGGCTACATGCCATTGGTGAGGGACCGCTCGGCCATAAAATGACGAACCCGGCGCGATGGCCGGGTCCGTTCTGGTACGGGCGTCTGGCTTATTCGGCCTTGTCGGCCTTGCCAGCGGTGCCCTGCACCTCTTCCTTCATGCGGGTCAGGCCGATGTGGCGGACGTCGGTGCCGCGCACCAGGTAGATCACCAGTTCGGCGATGTTGCGCGCGTGGTCGCCGATACGCTCCAGCGAACGCAGCGCCCAGATGACGTTGAGCACGCGGGAGATGGCACGCGGGTCTTCCATCATGTAGGTGACCAGCTCGCGCAGGGCGGTCTTGTATTCGCGGTCGACGGTCTTGTCGTACTGCGCAACCGACAGTGCGAGGTCGGCGTCGAAACGGGCGAAGGCGTCCAGCGCCTCCTGCACCATCTTGCGCACCTGGTTGCCGATGTGGCGCACCTCGACGTAGCCGCGCGGCGACTCGCCTTCCTCGCACAGCTGGATGGCGCGGCGGGCGATCTTCGAGGCTTCGTCGCCGATGCGCTCGAGGTCGATCACCGACTTGGAGATGCTGATGATCAGGCGCAGGTCGGAGGCAGCCGGCTGGCGGCGGGCGAGGATGCGCAGGCATTCCTCGTCGATGTTGCGCTCCATCTGGTTGATCTGGTCGTCGATCTCGCGCACCTGCTGGGCCAGGCCCGAGTCGGCGTCGATCAGCGCGTTGACCGCGTCGTTGACCTGCTTCTCCACCAGGCCGCCCATGGCCAGCAGGTGGCTGCGCACATCTTCCAGTTCGGCGTTGAACTGCTGCGAGATGTGGTGGGTGAGGCTTTCTTTGTTGATCATGTTCGCTCCGCGAAAGCCGCAGGCGCCGGGCCGCTGGCTTGTGATGTTCTCCGGGAAGTTCTACCGCGCACGCAATACCGCGAGACTAGCCGTAGCGACCGGTGATGTAGTCTTCGGTCTGCTTCTTGGCCGGGTTGGTGAACAGGGTATCGGTATCGCCGAACTCGATCAGCTTGCCCATGTACATGAACGCCGTGTAGTCGGAGACACGTGCGGCCTGCTGCATGTTGTGGGTCACGATGACGATGGTGAACTTGGATTTCAGCTCGTAGATCAGCTCTTCGATCTTCAGGGTGGAGATCGGGTCCAGTGCCGAGCAGGGTTCGTCGAGCAGCAGGACTTCCGGCTCCACGGCGATGGTGCGGGCAATGACCAGACGCTGCTGCTGGCCACCGGAGAGGCCGAGGGCGGATTCGTGCAGGCGATCCTTCACTTCATCCCACAGGGCAGCGCCCTTGAGCGCCCACTCGACGGCTTCGTCGAGAACGCGCTTCTTGTTGATGCCCTGGATGCGCAGGCCGTACACCACGTTCTCGTAGATGCTCTTGGGGAACGGGTTGGGCTTCTGGAACACCATGCCGACGCGGCGACGCAGTTCGGCGACGTCGACGTTCTTGGCGAAGATGTTGTGGCTGTCCAGGAGGATCTCGCCCTTCACGTTGCAGCCATCGACCAGGTCGTTCATGCGGTTGAAGCAACGCAGCAGGGTCGACTTGCCGCAGCCGGACGGGCCGATGAAGGCGGTCACGCGCTGCTTGGGAATGTTCATGCTGACGTCGAACAGCGCCTGCTTTTCGCCGTAGAACAGGCTCAGGCCGGGCACTTCGAGGGCGACGGTCTCGCTTTCCAGGTTCATGCCATGGCGGTCGCCGCGGCCGAGCGCGCCGATATCGATGCCGTGGGATGCGGTGTCATGTTGCATGTTCAGTCTCCTTGGGAGGCCAGGCGGCGGGCACGGCCCGCCGCCTGCAGAATCAGTTTTCCAGCGCCTTGTACTTTTCGCGCAGGCGGTTACGAATGGCGATGGCCGAGAAGTTCAGCAGGGCGATCACCATCACCAGCAGCAGCGCGGTGGCGTACACCAGCGGGCGCGCGGCCTCGACGTTCGGGCTCTGGAAGCCGACGTCATAGATGTGGAAGCCCAGGTGCATGATCTTCTGGTCCAGGTGCACGTACGGGTAGTTGCCGTCCACCGGCAGCGCCGGAGCCAGCTTCACCACGCCCACCAGCATCAGCGGCGCCACTTCACCGGCAGCACGGGCCACTGCGAGGATCAGGCCGGTCATCATCGCCGGGCTGGCCATCGGCAGGACCACTTTCCACAGGGTCTCGGCCTTGGTCGCGCCCAGGGCGAGGGAGCCTTCACGGGTGGCCCGCGGGATGCGCGCCAGGCCTTCTTCGGTGGCCACGATCACCACCGGCACCGCGAGGATGGCGAGGGTCAGCGAGGCCCAGAACAGCCCCGGCGTGCCGAAGGTCGGCGCCGGCAGGGCTTCGGGGAAGAACATCCGGTCGAGCGAGCCGCCCAGCACGTAGACGAAGAAGCCCAGGCCGAACACGCCGTAGACGATCGCCGGAACACCCGCGAGGTTGTTCACCGCGATGCGGATGATGCGGGTCAGCAGGCCCTGGCGGGCGTACTCGCGCAGGTAGACGGCAGCGATCACACCGAACGGGGTGACGATCACGGCCATCACCAGGGTCATCATCACGGTGCCGAAGATGGCCGGGAAGATACCGCCCTCGGTGTTGGCTTCACGCGGGTCATCGCTGAGGAATTCCCACAGCTTCTTGAAGTAGAAGCTCAGTTTGGTGGCCACGCCCATCTGGTTCGGCTGGTAGGCATGCACCAGCTTGCCGACGCTGATTTCGGTCTGCTGGCCGGTGGCGTCGCGCATGACGATGCTGTCGCGGTTGAACTCCTGGTGCAGGCCGTTGAGCTGCTCTTCCAGCACCTTGTACTGGGCGTTCAGCTCGGCGCGGCCGGCGGCGATGTCGGCCTCGGCGGTGGCATCCAGCTTGTTGTTCAGCTGCAGGCCACGTTCCTTGAGGCGCAGGCGCTCCAGACCATGGTTGATGCCGCCAATGTCCTTCTTCTCCAGCCGGTACAGCTTGCTGTAGAGCTCATCGACGCGCTTGAGACGGGTCTGCAGCTCGGCCATGGCGCCCGGACCTTCGGCAACCACCTTGCCGTTTTCCTTCACGCTCAGCAGGTAGCCATAGAAGTTGCCCCACTCGCGGCGCTCCAGGGTGACCAGGTCTGCCGGGTGACGACGGTCGGTCAGCCATTCGCCGATTACCCAGGAGAAGTCGCTGCCGTAGAGGTCGCGGTTGCCCAGCTTGAGCAGTTCGCGGGTCATGAACTCCGGACCATTGTCCGGCACCGGCAGACCGGCGCCGCGCAGACGTTCGCGCGGCACCTGCTCGACCTGGACTTCTTCGCCGATCAGGGTCTTGGGCGCTTCACCGGGGACGGTGTAGGTCGCTTCGATCACATCCGCCGGCCAGAAGTGGCCGAGACCGCGCACGGCGATCACGGCGAGCAGGCCGATGGTCATGATCACGGCGATGGACACCGCACCCGCGTTCATCCACACCCAGGGAGAACCGCTGGCAAACCACGCTTTGACGGATTCCTGTTTCTGTTTCACGGAACGTAGCCTCGTCGGGCGTCGCTTAGAGCGACGCGTATTTCTTGCGCAGGCGCTGACGGATCAGCTCTGCCAGGGTGTTCATCACGAAGGTGAAGGACAGCAGGACCAGTGCCGAGAGGAACAGCACGCGGTAGTGAGTGCCGCCCACCTCCGACTCGGGCATTTCCACCGCGACGTTCGCCGCGAGGGTGCGCATGCCCTGGAAGATGTTCACGTCCATAACCGGGGTGTTGCCGGTGGCCATCAGCACGATCATGGTCTCGCCCACGGCGCGGCCCATGCCGATCATCAGCGCGGAGAAGATGCCCGGGCTGGCGGTCAGGATCACCACGCGGGTCAGCGTCTGCCAGGGCGTGGCGCCCAGGGCCAGGGAACCGTAGGTCAGGCTGCGCGGCACGCTGAAGATGGCGTCTTCGGCGATGGAGAAGATGTTCGGAATCACCGCGAAGCCCATGGCCAGGCCCACTACCAGAGCATTGCGCTGGTCGTAGGTGATGCCCAGGTCATGGCTGATCCACAGGCGCATGTCGCCGCCGAAGAACATGGTCTCCAGGTGCGGGCTCATCCACAGGGCGAAGGCGCCGGTGGCGAGGACCACGGGGATCAGGATCGCCGCTTCCCAGCCGGCCGGCAGGCTCAGGCGGATGCGCTCAGGCAGACGGCTCCAGATCAGGCCGGCAGCGAGGATACCCAGCGGGGTAAGCAGTAGCAGGCTGAAGATGCCCGGCAGGTGGCCTTCGACGTACGGCGCCAGGAACAGGCCGGCGAAGAAGCCGAGGATCACGGTCGGCAGCGCTTCCATCAGCTCGATCACCGGCTTCACCTTGCGGCGCATGCCCGGAGCCATGAAGTAGGCGGTGTAGACGGCGGCGGCGATGGCCAGAGGAGCAGCGAGGATCATCGCGTAGAACGCGGCCTTCAGGGTACCGAAGGTCAGCGGCGACAGGCTCAGCTTGGGCTCGAAGTCGGTGGTCGCGGCGGTGGACTGCCAAACGTAGGACGGCTTGTCGTAGCTCTCGTACCAGACCTTGCCCCACAGCGCGCTGAATGACACTTCCGGGTGCGGGTTGCTCAGGCTGAAGCGACGCAGCTCACCGCCCTGCTCGAGGATCAGTCGGTTGGCGCGCGGCGACAGGGCCATCGGGCCGGCGGAGGGCGCGACGTTCTCCACCAGCAGCGTACGGTGCGCGGTGCTGTGGAAAATGCCCAGGTTGCCCTGCTTGTCGATGGCCAGGAAGCCCTTGCGGCGCTGCTCCGGCGCGATGCTGGAGATCGGCTGGTCGCCCAGCTTGAAATCACGCACGTGGGACAGGCGCGGTTCGCCGTCTTCGCCACGGGCCATGAACCACTGGCTGATGCCGCCCTTGGAGTCGCCGACCATCAGCGAGATGCCACCCAGCAGCTGGCTGCTGGCAGTCACTTCGGCGGACGCGTCATCCAGCAGCTTGTAGCGGCCGTTGAGCTGGTGGGAGTTCAGGTCGAACACGTCGGCCTGGGCGCGGCCATTGAGCACATAGAGCCACTGCTTGCGCGGGTCCATGTAGATGGCCTTCACCGGATCGGCGATCTGCGGCAAGTTGATGCGTTCTTCCTGCAGGGTGCTCTCGCCGGTCAGCATGTTTTCCTGCTGAGTCAGGCCGAGCAGGAGCATTTCGCTGCCGGTGGACGCGGCCAGCAACAGGCTGTCGTCACCCGAGACGATCGCCACGTGCTCCAGCGGACGGCCCTGGGGATCCAGGTTCATCGGCGCTTCGCCGTAGGGATAGTCGATGTGCGGGGTGATGGTCTTCTTGTTGTCCGGGTAGGTGACCTTGTAGTTGTGCTTGAACACCAGCACCTGGCCGTTGGACAGGCCCAGCGCGACGGTCGGATGACCCGGCTGGTCCTCGGCGATGGAGGTGACGCTGGTGCCGGCGGGCAGCTTCAGCGCAACGCGGTCCATCTCGTCGCCTTTCTTGGCGTCGAAGAACACCACTTCGCCGTTGGCGGCGACGCGCATGCCCACCATGTTCTGCTCTTCGATGCTCAGCAGCAGCGGCGCCTGGGCCGTTTTCAGCCAGGTCGGAGCGAGGGGGTCACGCGCCTCCAGTTCGGCGCCGCGGAACAGCGGCAGCACGACGTAGGCGAGGTAGAAGAAGATCAGGGTAATGGCAGCCAGCACGGCGAGCCCGCCGACCAGGACGTACCAACGGGTCAGTCGATCCTTGAGCGCCCGGATACGGCGCTTGCGCTGCAGGGCAGGCGTATTGAAATCGATCCGCTCGGGGAGAGAAGAAGTCATCGGGGAGTTGGCCATGTCGTTCATGGAGTGACACCCTAGCGGCCCTATATGACAGAAAGATGACATGGAGGTGACGCGACAAAGCCCGCCAGCAGAGCCATGCTGGCGGGCTCGGTCGAGTAAGCGTCAGCCCATGCCGGGCGGGATCTCCGCCCGGTTGAAGGGCTGATTACAGACCCAGATCCTTGATCGCTTTTTCGGCGACTTTGGACGGCAGCGGGATGTAGCCGTCTTTCACGACAACCTGCTGGCCGGTCTTGGAGAGCACCATCTTCAGGAACTGGGCTTCCAGCGGGTTCAGCGGCTTGTTCGGCGCCTTGTTGACGTAGACGTAGAGGAAACGCGACAGCGGGTAGGTGCCGTTCAGGGCATTCGCCTCGTTGTCTTCGATGAACTCGCCGCCTTCTTTCTTGGCCAGGGCAACGGTCTTCACGCTAGCGGTCTTGTAACCGATACCGGAGTAACCAACGCCGTTCAGGGACTGGCTGACCGACTGAACCACGGAAGCCGAACCCGGCTGCTCGTTCACGTTCGGCTTGTAGTCGCCTTTGCACAAGGCTTCTTCCTTGAAGTAGCCGTAGGTGCCGGAGACGGAGTTGCGACCGAACAGCTGAACGGGCTTGTTGGCCCAGTCGCCGGTCAGGCCCAGGTCACCCCAGGTCTTCACTTCCGACTTGCCGCCGCACAGGCGGGTGGAGGAGAAGATGGCGTCGACCTGTTGCATGGTCAGACCCTTGATGGGGTTGTCCTTGTGCACGAAGATCGCCAGGGCATCCACGGCAACCGGAACAGCGGTCGGCTTGTAGCCGTACTTCTGTTCGAAGGCCTGCAGCTCGACGTCCTTCATCTTGCGGCTCATGGGACCTAAGTTGGCGGTGCCTTCGGTCAGAGCCGGCGGCGCGGTGGAGGAACCGGCGGCCTGGATCTGCACGTTAACGTTCGGGTACAGGCGCTTGTACTCTTCCGCCCACATGGTCATCAGGTTGGCCAGAGTGTCGGAACCGACGCTCGACAGGTTGCCCGACACACCGCTGGCTTTCTGGTAGTCCGGCAGGGCCGGATCGATCGCGGCTACCGCACTGGCGGTGCCTACGCCTGCAGCGACAAAAGTCAGGGCCGCCATCAAACGCTTGAGTTTCATGCCTTGCTCCTTAAGGAGAATGGGGTTGGATGGAACGGGGGCCAGTATCGGCAGGCCGCATGAAGACTCTATGACTGGAATGTGACAGTTGGATGAAATGCCATCAGTGTGGCAGCAGAGGCTTTGTAACAGGAACACCGCTACCCGCAGGAAAGGGAGAATAACGCTGTAATGGCTGTTCTAGAGGGCTACGAGCCCTGCTCTCAGCTAAGGCGGCAAGTATTTGCAGGCGCTCATCCGGCCATGATCATGGCGACGAGGAAGCAGCCCATGCACACCAGGTAAGGCAGCAGAAGCCATTTATAGATACCGTGCCGGCGCCCTAGAAAGAAGCCGAAACCCGGGATGATCAGGGCGAGAATCGCAGCTGGCCCTGCCCGCGCCACGAGCAGGCAGAAGGCGAGCAGCTGACCGACGCTCAGGCTCAGAACACCCAGCAGGATGAAGGTAGAAATCAACGTTTCCATGTCGAACGGCGTCCTTTTTCGCGCCACAAAAGCAAAACCCCCGGCCAGCGATGCTGACCAGGGGTCTTGGGATAGGAGCTTGACGATGACCTACTCTCACATGGAGAAACTCCACACTACCATCGGCGATGCGTCGTTTCACTACTGAGTTCGGGATGGGATCAGGTGGTTCCAACGCTCTATGGTCGTCAAGCAATTCTTTATGGACGCTCGTGGCAGATGCACACGCTCATCCAGATTCGGGTATGTGACAGGTATTTGCGGTTCACACGAACTTTCGGTTCGTTACGTCTTCACCGTACAACACGCAAATTGTTTGGGTGTTATATGGTCAAGCCTCACGGGCAATTAGTATCGGTTAGCTCAACGCCTCACAGCGCTTACACACCCGACCTATCAACGTCGTAGTCTTCGACGGCCCTTTAGGGGAATCAAGTTCCCAGTGAGATCTCATCTTGAGGCTAGTTTCCCGCTTAGATGCTTTCAGCGGTTATCTATTCCGAACATAGCTACCCGGCAATGCCACTGGCGTGACAACCGGAACACCAGAGGTTCGTCCACTCCGGTCCTCTCGTACTAGGAGCAGCCCCTCTCAAATCTCAAACGTCCACGGCAGATAGGGACCGAACTGTCTCACGACGTTCTAAACCCAGCTCGCGTACCACTTTAAATGGCGAACAGCCATACCCTTGGGACCGGCTTCAGCCCCAGGATGTGATGAGCCGACATCGAGGTGCCAAACACCGCCGTCGATATGAACTCTTGGGCGGTATCAGCCTGTTATCCCCGGAGTACCTTTTATCCGTTGAGCGATGGCCCTTCCATACAGAACCACCGGATCACTAAGACCTACTTTCGTACCTGCTCGACGTGTCTGTCTCGCAGTCAAGCGCGCTTTTGCCTTTATACTCTACGACCGATTTCCGACCGGTCTGAGCGCACCTTCGTACTCCTCCGTTACTCTTTAGGAGGAGACCGCCCCAGTCAAACTGCCCACCATACACTGTCCTCGATCCGGATAACGGACCAGAGTTAGAACCTCAAGCATGCCAGGGTGGTATTTCAAGGATGGCTCCACGCAGACTGGCGTCCACGCTTCAAAGCCTCCCACCTATCCTACACAAGCAGGCTCAAAGTCCAGTGCAAAGCTACAGTAAAGGTTCACGGGGTCTTTCCGTCTAGCCGCGGATACACTGCATCTTCACAGCGATTTCAATTTCACTGAGTCTCGGGTGGAGACAGCGCCGCCATCGTTACGCCATTCGTGCAGGTCGGAACTTACCCGACAAGGAATTTCGCTACCTTAGGACCGTTATAGTTACGGCCGCCGTTTACCGGGGCTTCGATCAAGAGCTTCGCTTTCGCTAACCCCATCAATTAACCTTCCGGCACCGGGCAGGCGTCACACCCTATACGTCCACTTTCGTGTTTGCAGAGTGCTGTGTTTTTAATAAACAGTCGCAGCGGCCTGGTATCTTCGACCGGCATGGGCTTACGCAGTAAATACTTCACCCTCGCCGGCGCACCTTCTCCCGAAGTTACGGTGCCATTTTGCCTAGTTCCTTCACCCGAGTTCTCTCAAGCGCCTTGGTATTCTCTACCCAACCACCTGTGTCGGTTTGGGGTACGGTTCCTAGTTACCTGAAGCTTAGAAGCTTTTCCTGGAAGCATGGCATCAACCACTTCATCATCTGAAAGATGACTCGTCATCAGCTCTCGGCATTAACACCCCGGATTTACCTAAGATCTCTGCCTACCACCTTAAACTTGGACAACCAACGCCAAGCTGGCCTAGCCTTCTCCGTCCCTCCATCGCAGTAACTAGAAGTACAGGAATATTAACCTGTTTCCCATCGACTACGCTCTTCAGCCTCGCCTTAGGGACCGACTAACCCTGCGTCGATTAACGTTGCGCAGGAACCCTTGGTCTTTCGGCGTGGGAGTTTTTCACTCCCATTGTCGTTACTCATGTCAGCATTCGCACTTCTGATACCTCCAGCAAGCTTCTCAACTCACCTTCACAGGCTTACAGAACGCTCCTCTACCGCGCATCTTGCGATGCACCCGTAGCTTCGGTGTATGGTTTGAGCCCCGTTACATCTTCCGCGCAGGCCGACTCGACTAGTGAGCTATTACGCTTTCTTTAAAGGGTGGCTGCTTCTAAGCCAACCTCCTAGCTGTCTAAGCCTTCCCACATCGTTTACCACTTAACCATAACTTTGGGACCTTAGCTGACGGTCTGGGTTGTTTCCCTTTTCACGACGGACGTTAGCACCCGCCGTGTGTCTCCCACGCTGACACTTCCAGGTATTCGGAGTTTGCATCGGTTTGGTAAGTCGGGATGACCCCCTAGCCGAAACAGTGCTCTACCCCCTGGAGTGATACGTGAGGCGCTACCTAAATAGCTTTCGAGGAGAACCAGCTATCTCCGAGCTTGATTAGCCTTTCACTCCGATCCACAAGTCATCCCCTACCTTTTCAACGGGAGTGGGTTCGGTCCTCCAGTCAGTGTTACCTAACCTTCAACCTGCTCATGGATAGATCGCCCGGTTTCGGGTCTATACCCAGCGACTAAAACGCCCTATTAAGACTCGCTTTCGCTACGCCTTCCCTATACGGTTAAGCTCGCCACTAAATATAAGTCGCTGACCCATTATACAAAAGGTACGCAGTCACCTAACAAAGTAGGCTCCCACTGCTTGTACGCATACGGTTTCAGGTTCTATTTCACTCCCCTCTCCGGGGTTCTTTTCGCCTTTCCCTCACGGTACTGGTTCACTATCGGTCAGTCAGTAGTATTTAGCCTTGGAGGATGGTCCCCCCATATTCAGACAAAGTTTCTCGTGCTCCGTCCTACTCGATTTCACTTCAAAGAACCTTTCACATACGGGGCTATCACCCACTATGGCCGCACTTTCCAGAGCGTTCTGTTAGATTCAAAGAAGCTTAAGGGCTAATCCCCGTTCGCTCGCCACTACTAAGGGAATCTCGGTTGATTTCTTTTCCTCAGGGTACTTAGATGTTTCAGTTCCCCTGGTTCGCCTCTTACACCTATGTATTCAGTGCAAGATACCCAGCTTATGCTAGGTGGGTTTCCCCATTCAGAGATCTCCGGATCAAAGTCTGTTTGCCGACTCCCCGAAGCTTATCGCAGGCTACCACGTCTTTCATCGCCTCTGACTGCCAAGGCATCCACCGTATGCGCTTCTTCACTTGACCATATAACCCCAAGCAATCTGGTTATTGTCTCGAACGTGAAGACGACATTCGCCGAAAATTCGCGCTTGAACTCGCAAATTTTACCTTGACTTGAATAATCACCAGTGAAAGAGATTATTCAGTCTACTTCTATCACATACCCAAATTTTTAAAGAACGGTTCTGGCACAAAGACCAGACATCAATGTTCGTTCAACCTGAACATTCATGTCTGAGCTTTCGACGATTAATGGTGGAGCCAAGGAGGATCGAACTCCTGACCTCCTGCGTGCAAAGCAGGCGCTCTCCCAGCTGAGCTATGGCCCCATTCGGATCAGCAGCACACCACAACAATTGGTGGGTCTGGGCAGATTCGAACTGCCGACCTCACCCTTATCAGGGGTGCGCTCTAACCAACTGAGCTACAGACCCAATCGTCTAACCAGTGAATCAAGCAATTCGTGTGGGAGCTTATGAAGAAGCTGAGATCTTCGATTAAGGAGGTGATCCAGCCGCAGGTTCCCCTACGGCTACCTTGTTACGACTTCACCCCAGTCATGAATCACTCCGTGGTAACCGTCCCCCTTGCGGTTAGACTAGCTACTTCTGGAGCAACCCACTCCCATGGTGTGACGGGCGGTGTGTACAAGGCCCGGGAACGTATTCACCGTGACATTCTGATTCACGATTACTAGCGATTCCGACTTCACGCAGTCGAGTTGCAGACTGCGATCCGGACTACGATCGGTTTTATGGGATTAGCTCCACCTCGCGGCTTGGCAACCCTCTGTACCGACCATTGTAGCACGTGTGTAGCCCTGGCCGTAAGGGCCATGATGACTTGACGTCATCCCCACCTTCCTCCGGTTTGTCACCGGCAGTCTCCTTAAAGTGCCCACCATAACGTGCTGGTAACTAAGGACAAGGGTTGCGCTCGTTACGGGACTTAACCCAACATCTCACGACACGAGCTGACGACAGCCATGCAGCACCTGTGTTCCGATTCCCGAAGGCACTCTCGCATCTCTGCAAGATTCCGGACATGTCAAGGCCAGGTAAGGTTCTTCGCGTTGCTTCGAATTAAACCACATGCTCCACCGCTTGTGCGGGCCCCCGTCAATTCATTTGAGTTTTAACCTTGCGGCCGTACTCCCCAGGCGGTCGACTTATCGCGTTAGCTGCGCCACTAAGATCTCAAGGATCCCAACGGCTAGTCGACATCGTTTACGGCGTGGACTACCAGGGTATCTAATCCTGTTTGCTCCCCACGCTTTCGCACCTCAGTGTCAGTATCAGTCCAGGTGGTCGCCTTCGCCACTGGTGTTCCTTCCTATATCTACGCATTTCACCGCTACACAGGAAATTCCACCACCCTCTACCGTACTCTAGTCAGGCAGTTATGGATGCAGTTCCCAGGTTGAGCCCGGGGATTTCACATCCATCTTACCAAACCACCTACGCGCGCTTTACGCCCAGTAATTCCGATTAACGCTTGCACCCTTCGTATTACCGCGGCTGCTGGCACGAAGTTAGCCGGTGCTTATTCTGTTGGTAACGTCAAAACAGCAAGGTATTAACTTACTGCCCTTCCTCCCAACTTAAAGTGCTTTACAATCCGAAGACCTTCTTCACACACGCGGCATGGCTGGATCAGGCTTTCGCCCATTGTCCAATATTCCCCACTGCTGCCTCCCGTAGGAGTCTGGACCGTGTCTCAGTTCCAGTGTGACTGATCATCCTCTCAGACCAGTTACGGATCGTCGCCTTGGTAGGCCTTTACCCCACCAACTAGCTAATCCGACCTAGGCTCATCTGATAGCGCAAGGCCCGAAGGTCCCCTGCTTTCTCCCGTAGGACGTATGCGGTATTAGCGTTCCTTTCGAAACGTTGTCCCCCACTACCAGGCAGATTCCTAGGCATTACTCACCCGTCCGCCGCTGAATCCGGGAGCAAGCTCCCATCATCCGCTCGACTTGCATGTGTTAGGCCTGCCGCCAGCGTTCAATCTGAGCCATGATCAAACTCTTCAGTTCAATACTGCTTGGGTTTTGAGAAAACCCTAAACTTGGCTCAGCAATCGCATGCTCTATTTAAAGAGCTAAAACTCTCGAATTCACGAGTGTTACTTGCGTTGCTGATAATCAGTCGATCATCAGTCTTACATCACAAGCACCCACACGAATTGCTTGATTCAACTTGTTAAAGAGCAGTTGGTTAAGACTTTCGTCTCAACCGAGGCGCGCATTCTACGCCAACCTCATCTTCCGTCAAGCTTTATTTTTCGAAAATTTCTTTTCTACTCAATCGCTTGTGCTTCAGCGAAGGAAACCTTCTCATCAGCGGGAGGCGCATTCTACAGCGATCAAACTCGCTGTCAACCACCTCGGCGATCTTCTTTTCAGCTCGCTGCCGGAGCAACTAATGAAGAGCGGCAAGTGAATCACCTGCCTGACCGCCACTCTCAACTTCGAATCTCTGTAAGTACTTGATTTTCAAGTTCTTTCAGCGCTTCGTCGCTGGGAGTGGTGCGCATTATAGGGAGTTTAAATCGGCCGTCAACGACTAATTTAAACTTTCTGCAAAAAACTGTCCGGTCGATCAGTTTATGGCCATTCCCTGCCCTACCAACCTGCGCTCCTGGCGCAACAGGTAGGCACCCACCAGCAGGCCAACCACGCACAGCGCCACTACATAATATGCCGGGCCCAGCGGGTCTTCCTTCATGAGGAGGGCAACCACCATGGGTGTCAGGCCTCCGAAGATGGCGTAGGCCAGGTTGTAGGAGAAGGACAGGCCGGTGAAGCGCACCACCGCCGGGAAGGCGTTGACCATCACGTAAGGCACCGCACCGATGACGCCGACGCACAGGCCGGTGACCGCATACAGCGGGAACAGCCAGTCCGGATGCGCCTTGAGGCTGGTGTAGAAGGTCCAGGAGACGACGCCCAGCAGGATGCTTCCATATATAAAGGTGCGGCCCGCGCCGAAACGGTCGGCGAGACGCCCGGACAGGATGCAACCGACGCTCAGGCAGACGATAGCCACGCTGTTGGCCTTCAGCGACGTAGCCGCGTCGAAGCCATAGACGGTCTGCAGCACCGACGGGGTCATCAGGATCACCACTACGATGCCGGCGGACAGCACCCAGGTCAGTAGCATGGACAGCACGATGGCCGGGCGATGCTCACGCACCACCACACCCAGCGGCACCTCATCGGCCAGTTGCTTGCGCAGCTGCAGCTCGGCGAATACCGGCGTCTCGTGCAGCCAGCGGCGCAGGTAGACGGAGAACAGACCGAAGATGCCGCCCAGCAGGAACGGAATACGCCAGGCATAGCCCTGCACTTCCTCGGCGCTGTAGACGCTGTTGATCAGGGTCGCCACCAGCGAACCGATGAGGATGCCCGCGGTCAGACCCGACGTGAGCGTGCCGCAGGCATAGCCCACATGACGATGGGGGACGTGCTCGGCTACGAACACCCACGCACCCGGGACCTCACCACCGATGGCTGCGCCCTGGATGACGCGCAGCAGCAGGAGCGCCAGCGGCGCCCAGATTCCGATCTGTGCGTAGGTGGGCAGCAAGCCCATGATCAGCGTGGGAACGGCCATCAGGAAGATGCTCAAGGTGAACATCTTCTTGCGGCCCAGCAGGTCGCCGAAGTGGGCCATCACCACCCCACCCAGCGGACGGGCCAGGTAGCCGGCGGCGAACAGGCCGAAAGTCTGCAGCTGGCGCAGCCAGTCGGGCATGTCGGCGGGGAAGAACAGCTTGCCGACCACGGTGGCGAAGAACACGAAGATGATGAAGTCGTAGAACTCGAGGGCGCCGCCCAGGGCGGACAGCGAAAGAGTCTTGTAGTCGCTGCGGGTCAACGGACGTGACGCGGGCGCGGCAGGAGCGTTCACAGAAGGCATGGTGCTTGTTATCTCTGCAGGCAAGGAGGCTGCGACCGGCAGCCGCAGGTGCCGCACCATAGCAAATTGCGCGGAGGCGACACAGCGGCCGCGCCCGCGGGAATTTCATCCCATCCTGCGGTCGTCGCGCCGGCCCTCCCTCTATATAATGCGGGGAGGCCGATCAAAAGCTGTCCCAAGGCCTTGCGCCGGCAGGTGTCTTGGGAGAGTTTTTCCATACCCTCACCATGAGTACGCCGGGGGCAAGAGGCCCTTACCTATGATCGAGCTCGAACAAGAAGATCCTATCCCGCAAGGCGACCTGGCCTTGCAGATCACCGCCCTGCCGCGCGAGACCAACGGCTTTGGCGACATCTTCGGTGGCTGGCTGGTGGCGCAGATGGATCTCGCCGGAACCGCCATGTCCAGCCGCATTGCCGGAGGCCGCGTGGCCACGGTAGCCATCGACCGCATGGCCTTCCTGGTCCCGGTCGCTGTCGGCGCGCAGCTCTCCTTCTATACCCAGACCCTGGAAGTGGGCCGCAGCTCGATCCGCATGCTGGTCGAGGTATGGAGCGATGACCCGCTGTCCAGCGAATGGCGCAAGGTCACCGAGGCAGTGTTCGTCTTCGTTGCCATCGACGGTAGCGGGCGTACCCGACCGGTTCCTCCGCGTCGTGGCTGAAAACTGAAAACGCCGGCATTCTCGCCGGCGTTTTCGTTTCTATCTTTCAGAATCAGCGCTGCGGTTTCCCGCGTACCGGTGCACCTTCGGCCTTGAAGTAGTCGGCGGTGCTGCGCGGCAGCGACGGGCGACCGCGCACCTTATCGGCGAGCTTCTCGGCCATCATGATCGTGGTGGCGTTGAGGTTGCCGGTGATGATCAGCGGCATGATCGACGCATCGATCACCCGCAGCCCCTCCATGCCGTGCACCCGGCCTTCGCCATCGACCACCGCCATGTCGTCGTCGCCCATCTTGCAGGAGCAGGACGGGTGGAAAGCCGTTTCCGCGTGCTCACGAACGAAGGCGTCGAGGTCGGCGTCGCTCTGCTTGTCCAGGCCCGGGCTGATCTCGCGGCCGCGATAGGGATCGAGCGCCGGCTGGTTCATGATCTCGCGGGTGATCCGGATGGCGTCGCGGAATTCCTGCCAGTCCTGCTCGCAGGACATGTAGTTGAACAGGATGCTCGGGTGCTTGCGCGGATCACGGGACGTCAAGTTGATCCGCCCGCGGCTGGGAGAGCGCATGGAGCCGACGTGGGCCTGGAAGCCGTGCTCGCTCACCGCATTGCTGCCGTTGTAGTTAATTGCCACCGGCAGGAAGTGGTACTGGATGTTCGGCCACTCGAATTCCTCACGACTGCGGATGAAACCGCCCGCCTCGAACTGGTTGCTCGCGCCCAGCCCGGTACCGAGGAACATCCACTCCGCACCGATCTGCGGCTGGTTCCACCACTGCAGCGCCGGGTACAGCGAAACCGGCTGCTTGCAGGCGTACTGCAGGTACATCTCCAGGTGGTCCTGGAGGTTCTGGCCAACGCCGGGCAGGTCATGCACGACCTCAATGCCCAGGTCACGCAGCAGCGCGGACGGGCCGACGCCGGAGCGCTGCAGCAGTTGCGGAGAAGCGATGGCGCCCGAGCACACCAGCACTTCGCGGCGTGCGCGGACTTCCTTCAGCGCGTTGTCATCGCCATGCAGATAGGTCGCGCCGATGGCGCGCTTGCCGCTGAACAGGATGCGGTCGGTCAGCGCATGGGTGACGATGGTCAGGTTCGGCCGCTCGCGGGCCTGGTCCAGGTAGCCACGGGCAGTACTGGCGCGCCGTCCTTGCGGGGTGACGGTGCGGTCCATCGGACCGAAGCCTTCCTGCTGGTAGCCGTTGAGGTCCTCGGTACGCGGGTAACCGGCCTGCACGCCGGCCTCGACCATGGCGTGGAACAGGGGGTTGTTGCCAGCCTTGGGCGTGGTGACGCTCACTGGACCATTGCCGCCGTGGTAGTCGTTGGGGCCGATGTCGCGGGTCTCGGCCTTGCGGAAGTACGGCAGGCAGTCGAGGTAGGTCCAGTCTTCCAGGCCCTTCTCCTTCGCCCAGCCATCGAAGTCCATGGCGTTGCCGCGGATGTAGCACATGCCGTTGATCAGCGAGGAGCCGCCCAGGCCCTTGCCGCGTCCGCACTCCATGCGGCGGTTGTTCATGTGCGGCTCCGGGTCGGTCAGGTACGCCCAGTTGTAGCGACGGCCCTGCAGCGGGTAGGCCAGCGCCGCCGGCATCTGCGTGCGGAAGTCGGCGCGGTAGTCCGGGCCGCCGGCTTCGAGCAGGAGCACGCTGACGTCGGCGTCCTCGGTCAGGCGGGTAGCCAGTACGTTACCGGCGGAACCCGCGCCGATGATGATGTAGTCGTATTCCTGGGACATGCAGGCCTTCCTCTTTTTCAGGCACGACACCGCCCGCGACGCGTTCGCGCCGGTGTCTGCGTGTTGGGGATGGCCGGTGGTCAGGGAGTCATGCCTGCGACCGGCCTTTCATGGCTCGATCGCGGCGATCAGAACACCGAGGTGTAGTCGCCCAGCTCTACCTGTACGGATTTGATGCGAGTGTAGTGAGCCAGGGTAGTCAGGCCGTTCTCACGACCGACACCCGATTGCTTGTATCCGCCAACCGGCATCTCGGCCGGCGACTCGCCCCAGGTGTTGATCCAGCAGATGCCCGCTTCCAGGCGGTGAATCGCCCGGTGCGCGCGGGCCAGGTCCTGGGTCACGACGCCAGCGGCGAGACCGTACTCGGTGTCGTTGGCGCGGCGGATGGCCTCGTCTTCGGTGTCGTAGACGAGGATGCTCATGACCGGCCCGAAGATTTCCTCGCGGACGATGGTCATGTCGTCACGGCAGTCGGTGAACACGGTCGGCGCGACGTACGCGCCCTTGCCGAACTCACCCTGGGTGACGCGCTCGCCACCGCACAGCAGACGGGCCTTCTGTTCCTTGCCGGACTCGATGTAGGAGAGAACGCTCTCCATGTGCGGGAAGCTCACCAGCGGGCCGAAGTTGGTGTTTTCGTCCTGCGGGTTGCCCAGGCGGATGCGCTTGACGCGCTCCAGCACCTTGGCCTCGAAGCGCGCCTGCAGGTTGCGCGGGATGAACACGCGGGTACCGTTGGTGCAGACCTGGCCGGAACTGAAGAAGTTGGCCATGACGGCGATATCGGCGGCACGGTCGAGGTTGGCGTCCTCGAAGATGATCAGCGGCGACTTGCCGCCCAACTCCATGGTCACTTCCTTGAGCGAGGAGCTGGAAGCGCTGGCCATGACCTTCTTGCCGGTGGAGGTGCCACCGGTGAAGGAAATCTTCTCGATCAGCGGGTGTTCGGTCAGCCACTGGCCGACTTCGCGGCCGCTGCCGGTGAGCACGTTGAACACGCCATCGGGCAGGCCGGCCTGGGTGTAGACCTCGGCCAGCTTCAGCGCGGTCAGCGGGGTGACTTCGCTGGGCTTGAAGATCATCGCGTTGCCCGCGGCCAGGGCCGGGGCGGATTTCCAAAGGGCGATCTGGATCGGGTAGTTCCAGGCGCCGATGCCGGCGACCACGCCCAGCGGCTCGCGGCGGGTATAGACGAAGCTGGTGTCGCGCAGCGGGATCTGTTCGCCCTCGATGGCGGGCACCAGGCCGGCGTAGTACTCGAGCACGTCGGCGCCGGTGACGATGTCGACGAAGCGGGTCTCGGCCAGCGGCTTGCCGGTGTCGAGGGTTTCCAGCTCGGCGAGCTCGTCATTGCGCTCGCGGAGGATGTCCACGGCGCGACGCAGGATGCGCGAGCGCTGCATGGCGGTCATCGCCGCCCAGACTTTCTGCCCTTCCACCGCCGCCTGCACGGCGCGCTCGACGTCTTCCTTCGAGGCGCGTTGTACCTGGGCGAGGACTTCACCGTTGGCCGGATTGATGGTCTCGAAGGTGGCGCCGCTGGTGGCTTCCACGTAGCGACCGCCAATGTAGAGCTTCTGTACTTCGAATCGAGCCATGGTGCGGTGGTCCTCTCTTGTCGGTGTCAGCGCAAGGCTGCGCCCGCTATCCGGGGCGCTTGGCCAGTTGTTGGTCGAGGTAGTCGTAGGCAATCGCCAACGCCTGCTCGGTGTCGAAGGCATCGCCCGAGAGCGCGCCCCGCAGCCAGAGGCCGTCGATCAGCGCGGCCAGGCCGCGAGCGGCGCTGCGGGCCTGGGCCAGCGGCAGTTCGCGGCGGAACTGGCTGCACAGGTTCGAATACAGCCGGTGGTCGTTGATCCGCTGCAGTCGGCGCAGCGCCGGCTGGTGCATGCTGGTCGCCCAGAACGCGAGCCAGGTTTTCATGGCCGGGCCGTTGACCTGGGAGCTATCGAAGTTGCCGGCGATGATGGCCCGCAGGTGCGAGCGCGGTTCGTCGTTGCGCAAGGTAGCGCGGCGCTCGGCGACAGCCTTGCTCAATGCCGACATCAAATGTCGCATCGTCGCTTCCAGCAGCCCGTTCTTGTCCTGGAAGTAGTGGCTGATGATGCCGTTGGAGACCCCCGCCAGGCGGGCGATCAGGGCGATGCTGGCGTCGCTCATGCCCACCTGGTCCACCGCCTCGAGGGTCGCGTGGATCAGCTGGGAGCGGCGAATCGGCTGCATACCGACCTTGGGCATTTTTCAATCTCCTCTTCGCCGGACGTACCTGTGCCGTCCGGCGATAATGTGGGCCAGTCTATTCGTTTTTTATTGAACGCTCAATCAACTAAGAATATGCTGCGTTGCATCAAGTCCTCCGAGGCGCCCGCATGGCGGGGCCCGTACCGTTCATCGCTACGCCACCGGCAAGGATCGCAGAATCCGCGCCGGATGTGTCGCAGCCGCTCTCCCCGGTGACGTCGCCTGACGGCACCTGCCCGTTGCGACGGGCCCTTCACAGCCCGGCCCGTGCCGGGCTTTCTTTTGCCCCACGTCAGGGCCCGCGCCGCGCACCAGCGACTATGGTTTCAGCCATACCCCTCGCGAGGATCGCCGCCATGTCGCAACACCCGCTCTGGCAAGCCCTGGGCCGCCACTGGAAATGGATCGCCCTGCGCGGCGTCGCTGCCTTGCTGTTCGGCATCCTGGCTATGGTCTGGCCGGGCATCGTGCTGACCGTGATGGTGCTGTTCTTCGGCGCCTACGCGTTCGTCGACGGCCTGTTCACGCTGATCGCCGCCGCACAGATGCGCGAATCCGGCCGGCCGCTGTGGCCGCTGGTACTGGTGGGCTTGCTGGGTATTGCCGCCGGGCTGATCGCCTTCCTCTGGCCGCAGCTGACCGCGCTGGGCCTGCTGATGCTGATCGCCGGCTGGGCGCTGGTGATGGGCGTGCTGCAGATCATCGCCGCAATCCGCCTGCGCAAGGCGCTGCAGAACGAATGGTGGCTGGGGCTTTCCGGCGCGGTATCGGTGCTGTTCGGCGTGCTGATGATCGGCAATCCGGGAGCCGGGGCGATCGCCGTGGCCTGGGTGATCGGCGCCTACTCGGTGTTCTTTGGCGCCCTGCTCATCATGCTCGCGCTGCGCCTGCGCAAGACCTCGACCTTCAATGCCTGAGGAGCGGGACTGGTGCCTGCTGCGCCTGGACGACAACGGCAACCGCTTCGTCATGCGCCGCCAGCTGAGCCGTGCCGAGGCCGAAGCCCTGGCGCAGGACTACCAGGCCCGCGGCCACCGACAGACCTACTGGGCGGAGCGCGAGACGCCCCGCCCAGCCTGACTCAGCAGCCGGTCAGGCGCGCTTCCACGCGCTCGGCGGGGAAGAAGATCGGGCGCAGACGCACGCCCACCGCGTTGCCGAAGAACGCCGCCACCAGCCACAGCCAGCCGTGCAGGCTGCCGGAAGCGATGCCGCTGAAGTACGCGCCGATGTTGCAGCCGTAGGCCAGGCGCGCGCCGTAGCCCAGCAACAGGCCGCCGATGACTGCTGCGATCAGCGAGCGCGCCGGGATCTTCAGACTCGGGGCGAAACGGCCGGCGAGACCGGCAGCCAGCAGCGCGCCGATCATGATGCCGAAGTCCATCACGCTGGTGACGTCCTGCCAGACCGGCGCGGCGAGCGCCTTGGCATTGGCTTCGACCTGCCAGAAGGCCCACTGGTCGACGGCGATGCCGAGGCTCTCGAACGCCTTCGCGCCCCACAGGGCAAAGGCCGAGGTGACGCCCCACGGACGCCCGGCCAGCGCCAGGGTGGCGAAGTTCAGCAGCGCCAGCGCCACCGCGCCCCACACCAGCGGCCAGGGGCCACGGAAGAACCGGCCGATGCCCTTCTCGCCATTGCTGGCGATCAGCTCCAGCACGCCATGTCGGCGTCGCTCCAGCACCACGCTGACGGCGGCGATGGCGGCGAACAGCGCGAGGCTCAGCGCCAGCGCCGGGAACAGACCCAGCGACTGCACGATGGAGGTCGGCGGCAGCGACGGCAGGGCGAACCACCAGCCGATATGGTGGGTGGCGACCACCGAGCCGACGATGAAGAACAGCAGCGTCACCAGCATCCGCGCGTTGCCGCCACCGACAGTGAACAATGTGCCGGAGGCGCAACCGCCGCCCAGCTGCATACCGATGCCGAAGATGAAGGCGCCGACGATGACCGACGTACCGGCCGGCGACACCAGCCCCTTCACCGGTTCGCCGAACAGCGTGCCGGCGGCCAGGGCCGGGAAGAACAGCAGCACGGCCAGCGCCAGCATCACCATCTGCGCACGCAATCCGGCGCCACGGCGTTCACGGATGAACACGCGCCAGGCGGAAGTGAAGCCGAAGGCGGCGTGGTAGAGCGTCAGCCCCAGCGCGCCGCCGACCAGGAACAGCAATGCCTGCCGGCCGCTCACCACCTGGGCGAGGAACAGCGCGCCCGCCAGCAGCAGGAGGAAGGCGACCCAGGGCGCTGTTGACTTGCGCTCGGGAACGGTGGACAGGGCTAGGCTCATGGCGACTCCGGGGCATTTTCGGGAGGGGCGATATTCTAGGGAGCCTAGTGCCTCCCGCCAACTTCGTAAGGCAGCTAAGGAAATAGCTGGGAGTTACAAGCCTCCGGAAAACCCCCAGCCGACCGTAGGGCGCATAACGCCCCAAGCGTTATCCGCCGCCTCGATTGCCGCGAAGCCCGGATGGCGGATAACCGTAAACGGTTATCCGCCCTACGTTCGAGCCCAAGCCTCGCGCAGTGCCTTGAGTGCCTCGGCGATCCGCGCCTCGGGTACTGCGGCAAAGCCCAGCACCAGTCCGGCACGCTGATCCGCTGGCTCGCTGGACTCCGGCAACCAGTAATCGCTCAGGGCGTTCACCTCTACGCCAACCGCCGCCGCGCGCTGCACCAGTTCCAGCTCGCGTTCGCGGCTGTCGACGCGCACGCACAGGTGCAATCCCGCCTCGACAGCTGGCATCGGCGCGCACCCAGCCACCTCCGGCCAGCCGCGCAGCAGCGCGTCGCGACGGCTGCGGGCGGCGCGGCGCATCCGGCGGACGTGGCGCTGGAAGTGTCCTTCGGCGATGAAGTCCGCCATCACCCGCTGGGTGCCGACTTCGGAATGCCGCACATCTAGCGCACGGCGGCGGGCGAAGGCCTGCGCCAGTGCCGGCGGCACGACCAGGTAGCCCAGGCGCAGCGCCGGGAAGGCGATCTTGCAGAAGGTGCCGACATAGAGCACGCGGTCATGGCGATCCAGCGCCGCCAGCGGCATCAGCGGCGTGCCGCTGTAACGGTACTCGCCGTCGTAGTCGTCCTCGACTATCCAGCCACCGCTGCGCTCGGCCCACTCCAGCAGCTCCAGGCGCCGCGCCAGCGACAGGGTCACGCCGGTGGGGTACTGGTGCGACGGCGTGACGTAGACCAGCCGGCAGTCCGGCAGCTGTTCCAACTGCGCCGTGCACAGGCCATCGGCATCCACCGGCACACCGTGCAGGCGCGCACCCGCCGTGGCGAATGCATGGCCGGCGGCGCGGTAACCGGGGTTCTCGATGGCCGCGCCGTCACCTTCGGCGAGCAGCACCTGGGCGCACAGCGCGATGCCCTGCTGGGCGCCGCTGGTGATGATGATCTGCCCGGCGTCGCAATGCAGACCACGGGTGGTGCGCAGGTAGGCGGCGACCAGTTCGCGCAGGCGCTGCTCACCGGCCGGGTCGCCGTAACCCAGGCAATCCAGCGGCGGATCGCGCCAGAAGCGCGCCTGCAGCCGCGCCCAGGTATCGAAGGGGAAGAGGTCGAAGGCCGGCACGCCGACCCGGAACGCCCGTGGCGCGCCGGTGGGCGGCAGCGGCAGATGGTGCCGCGCGAGGCGCTCCAGCGAGGGCGCATCCGGGCTGCGGGCTTCGCTGCGAACCGCATCGACCGAGGGCTGAACCCGCTCCGCCACGTAGGTGCCATCGCCCGTGCGGCCTTCGATGTAACCCTCGGCGTAGAGCTGCTCGTAGGCGCGCACCACGGTATTGCGGGAAACCCCCAGCGATGAAGCCAGATCACGGCTGGCCGGCAGCCGCGAGCGCGCCGCGAGACGACCATCGAGGATGCGCTCGCGCAACGCCTGAAACAGCTGCACGCCCAGCGGGCGGGCCGGATCGAGACGGATACCGGAAGGGTTGAAAGGCAACGGGACGCTCATGGAGAAGCCTACCAGGACGACGGCAATGGTTCCCTTGATTTCACCATGAATGGCTCTTTAGCAGAACCAATTCCCGACCTAGTCTGGAAGCATTCCAACGCACACAAGGTTGTCAGCATGTCTTCCGCCGTCGAGATCCGCCCGATCAGCGCCGCTGATCACACCGCCTGGCTGCCGCTCTGGCAGGGCTACCAGCGCTTCTACAAGACCACCATCGACGAGGCCACCACAGCCGTCACCTGGCAGCGCTTCCTCGATGCGGCCGAACCGATGCACGCGGCCCTCGCCTGGCGCGATGGCGTGGCCATCGGCATGGTGCACTTCATCTACCACCGTTCCTGCTGGACCCAGGGCGACTACGTCTACCTGCAGGACCTGTTCGTTGCCGAAGGCCAGCGCGGCGGCGGCATCGGCGCGCAGCTGATCGAGCACGTCTACGCCGACGCCCGCGCCAATGGCGCCTCGCGGGTGCACTGGCTGACCCACGAGAGCAACACCGACGCCATGTTCCTTTATGACCGGATTGCCGACCGCTCCGGGTTCGTCCAGTACCGCAAGATCCTCTGAGCCGGAGCGCCCATGAACGAACAACCCCTGCTGAACTGGCGCCCCGCCGCCAGCCCGGAACGCCGTACCCTGACCGGCCGCTACGTCAACCTCGTAGCGCTGGACGTCGCCCTGCATGGCGACGACCTGTGGCAGGCACTGCAAGGTCCGGATTCCGACCCGCTGCTGTGGGACTACCTGCCCTACGGCCCCTTCCCCGAGCGCGCGCCTTTCGACGCCTGGCTGGCGGGCAACGCAGCGAGCAACGATCCGCTGTTCTTCGCCGTGATCGACCGCACCAGCGGCCGCGCCGTCGGCCTGCTCAGCTACCTGCGGATCTTCCCGAAGGACGGCAGCATCGAGATCGGCCACATCGCCTACGGCCGCGTGATGCAGCGCTCGCCGGCCTCCACCGAGGCGGTCTACCTGCTGGCGCGCTGGGCCTTCGAGATGGGCTACCGCCGCCTGGAATGGAAGTGCAACGCGCTCAACGCCCGTTCCATGCGTGCCGCCGTGCGCCTGGGCTTCGTCTTCGAGGGCACCTTCCGCCAGGCCACGGTGGTGAAGGACCGCAACCGCGACACCGCGTGGTTCTCCATCATCGACAGCGAATGGCCGCGCTGCCAGCGGGCCTTCGAAAGCTGGCTGGACGCCGCCAACCTCGATGCCGACGGCCAGCAGCGCGAACGGCTCGAAGCCTTGCGCCAGAGCTGATCTTTTCATTCTCCGGGAACTGCCCGCTGCGCGAAGGATCGGTGATACTGAAACTTTCGCAGCGCAGTCCCGGAGACCCCCATGAGCAGCGACATCCAGACTCCCCGCGTCGAGCAGGTACAGATCGATCAACTGTCCTGCTGGCGCATCCACACCGCCCATGGTGAAGCCCTGATCGCCCAGCAGGGTGCGCAGCTGCTCAGCTACCAGCCCCACGAACAGCCACCGCTGGTGTGGCTGAGCGAGACCGCCGAGTACCGCCACGGCCAATCCGTGCGCGGCGGCGTGCCGGTGTGCTGGCCCTGGTTCGGCAACCTGGACCGCAACCCGGTGGACATCCGCACCGCCTACCAGAGCGACAAGCCGCCAGCCCACGGCCTGGTGCGCGCCCTCCACTGGCAGCTGGACGACATCGCCGACGAGCAGGGCCAGCTGTCGGTGCATTTCAGCTATGACGCCAGCCATGGCCTGCCCGGCTGGGCGCACTCGGCGCGACTGGAGCTGGTGATGCGCTTCGGCGAACGCCTGACCCTGGAAATGACCACCCACAACCTCGGCGACAAACCGCTGCCGCTGACCCAGGCGCTGCACACCTATTTCGCCGTCAGCGACTGCCGCCAGGTGAGCATCGAAGGCCTGCAGGGCAACCGCTACCTGGACGCCATGGAGAACTGGGAGGAGCGCCAGCAGCACGGCCTGATCCGCTTCACCGGCGAGACCGACCGCGTCTACCTGGACGTGGAGAAGACCCTGGTAATCCAGGACCCGCTGTGGGAGCGCGGCATCCACGTCAAGGCCGGCGGCTCGCGCTCGGCGGTGGTGTGGAACCCCTGGATCGACAAGGCCGCGCGCCTGTCGCAGATGCCCGACGATGCCTGGACCGGCATGCTCTGCATCGAGACCGCGCGGGTGATGGACGACGCCATGAGCGTGGCGCCGGGGCGCAGCGAGACCATGACCGTGGAAATCTGGGGCGAGCCGCTGAAGGCCTGATGGCCCCATGCCCGACGGTCAACGCCGGTATTTACCTGTAGCAGCGGGCCATGCCCGCGAACCCGCACAACGCCGGCGGCATCCGGGAAATCTGTTCGCGAGCAAGCTCGCTCCTACAAGGGAGCCGCCGGCTACGTAGCAAAGAGCTTCGAGACGGGGGTACTTAAAGGTCGCTCTCTTCCACCGGCCGCACCTTGGCGTCGTCGATGGCGTAGGCCGCGTCGGCCAGGTCATTGCTGACCTTCTCCACCTTCAGCGTGCCGCTGACCCAGATCGGGTTGTAGATATCGTCGATCTGGATGCCCTTGGGGTAGCGCACCAGCACGATCTGGTTCGGCGGCGGCGGCGGCACGTGGATGCAGGCGCCCGGGTAAGGCACCAGGAAGAACTCGGTGACACGGCCCTTGGCGTCGTTCTCCAGCGGCACCGGGTAGCCGCCCAGGCGCAACGCTTTGCCGTTCAGCGCGGCCACGGTTCTGGTCGAATACATCACCTGCGGCAGCTTCTTGTCGGACTGCTTCAGCCCGCCCTTGCTGGTGAAGGTGCCGTTGGCCTCGGGGCCGTTGTGGGTGATTTCCGGCATGTCCTCCAGCGCCTTGCGGTCGCTCGGCGGCATCAGGGACAGCCAGTCGGTTTCGGGAAGTTCGGCGGCGGACGCCAGGGAAGTCAGCAGGATCAGACAGCAGGCGAGCAGTGGTCGGCGCATCGTGGACTCGAAGGGCCCGGTCGGGCACAGGCGGCAGGGGCTTCCTGCGCCCTCCCCCTGGGCGGGAGAGGGGCGGAAATCACCGTCAATTCTTCTTGATCAGGCCGTAAATGACCAGCAGCACGATGGCGCCGATCACCGCGCCGATGAAACCTGCCGCCTGACCGGCCGCGTAGATGCCGAGCGCCTGGCCGCCGTAGGTCGCCAGCAGCGAGCCGCCGATGCCGATCAGGATGGTCATGATCCAGCCCATGCTGTCGTCGCCCGGCTTCAGAAAGCGTGCGATGAGTCCGACGATCAGGCCGATGACGATGGTTCCGATGAAGCCCATGACAGTCCCTCCTTGTGGGATGTGCGCGGCGTATTCGCGCGTGTCATGGGACAGTGTAGGAAAGCCTCGCGTTCCGTGTATTCCCGCGCGCCAGAGCGACCCGCAGTGTTTCGTGGGCCTTACAGCACTCCGCCGATCGCCCATGAAAAAAGCCGCGTCAGCGATTGACGCGGCTTTCTCCTGTCACCTGGATCGGCGGGCCGTCAGACCTTGGCGATCAGCGCCTCGACTTCGGCGATGCGCGCCTTCAGGGTCGGCAGGTCGGCGCTGCGCAGGGTGGCGTGGCCAACCTTGCGCCCGGCCTTGAAGGCCTTGCCGTAGTGGTGCAGGTGGCAGTCGGCGATGTTCAGCACCTCGGCCACCGGCGGCACTTCGCCGATGAAGTTGAGCATGGCGCTCTCGCCCACTTTCGCGGTCGAGCCCAGCGGCAAGCCGGCGATGGCGCGCACGTGGTTTTCGAACTGGCTGCACTCGGAACCTTCGATGGTCCAGTGGCCGGAGTTGTGCACGCGCGGGGCGATCTCGTTGGCCTTCAGGCCGCCGTCGACTTCGAAGAACTCGAAAGCCATCACGCCTACGTACTGCAACTTGTCCAGCACGCGGCCGACGTAGTCTTCGGCCAGCGCCTGCAACGGGTGCTCGGTGCTCGCCACGGAGAGGCGCAGGATGCCGTTCTCGTGGGTGTTGTGCACCAGCGGGTAGAAGCGGGTTTCGCCGTCGCGGGCGCGGACCGCCACCAGCGAGACTTCGCCGGTGAAGGGCACGAAACCTTCGAGGATGCACGGCACGCTGCCCAATTCGGCGAAGGCGCCAGTGACGTCCTCGGCCTTGCGCAGGACCTTCTGGCCCTTGCCGTCGTAGCCCAGGGTGCGGGTCTTCATCACCGCCGGCAGGCCGATGCTGGCTACCGCGGCGTCGAGGTCGGCCTGGGACTGTACGTCGGCGAAGGCCGGGGTCGGGATGCCCAGGTCCTTGAACATGGACTTCTCGAACCAGCGGTCGCGGGCGATGCGCAGCGACTCGGCGTTCGGATAGACCGGCACGAACTGCGAGAGGAAAGCCACGGTCTCGGCCGGCACGCTCTCGAACTCGAAGGTCACCACGTCGACTTCATCGGCCAGCTGGCGCAGGTGGTCCTGGTCGCTGTAGTCAGCGCGGATGTGCTCGCCCAGGGCTTGCGCGCAGGCGTCCGGCGCCGGGTCGAGGAAGGCGAAGTTCATGCCCAGCGGGGTACCCGCCAGGGACAGCATGCGGCCCAGCTGGCCGCCACCGATGACACCGATCTTCATGGTCGTACTCAGGCCTCGCGCGGATCGGGATTGTCCAGCACCGTCTCGGTCTGGGTGGCGCGGAACTGCTTCAGCGCCTCGTGGTATTGGGGGTACTTGGCGCCCAGGATGCTGGCGGAAAGCAGGGCTGCGTTGGTCGCGCCGGCCTTGCCGATGGCCAGGGTGGCGACCGGGACGCCGGCGGGCATCTGCACGATGGACAGCAGCGAATCGACGCCCGAGAGCATGGAGGACTGTACCGGCACGCCGAGGACCGGCAGGTGGGTCTTGGCGGCGCACATGCCCGGCAGGTGGGCGGCACCGCCGGCACCGGCGATAATCACTTCGATGCCACGGCCATCGGCCTCTTCGGCGTACTGGAAGAGCAGGTCCGGAGTACGGTGGGCGGAAACCACCTTCACTTCATACGGAATGCCGAGCTTGTCCAGCATGTCTGCGGTGTGGCTCAGGGTGCTCCAGTCGGATTTGGAACCCATGATCACGCCAACCAGTGCGCTCATCGTCGTGCCTCTCTCAAGTGCGCTCTTGGGCGCGTCAGAAACCAACAAGCCACGACTCCGTGAGGGCGTGGCTTGTACGTGGCCAAACCGGCGGGCAGTGCCGGCTTGAAGGCGGCGCAGTATACCGCAAAGACTGTGCGGCAGTGCACTGGGCATGACCGTTGGTCCCGATTTCGTCATTCCACCATCGACAAGGCCTGCGACGACCGCGGAAAAGCTTGCCGCAGCTCAAGATGGCCTAGGCTCAGAGGCTCAGACTCGTCTGACACGAACCTGCCCGGATGGGGCAGGTCCCTCACCCTTCAAGGAGCGAGCGCAATGTCCACGACCCTGCCCACGACCATGAAAGCCGCTGTCGTCCACGCCTTTGGCGAGCCACTGCGGATCGAGGAAGTCAAAGTCCCGCTGCCCGGCCCCGGGCAGATCCTGGTGAAGATCGAGGCGTCCGGCGTCTGCCACACCGACCTGCATGCCGCCGAAGGCGACTGGCCGGTGAAGCCGAGCCTGCCGTTCATTCCCGGCCATGAAGGCGTCGGTTTTGTCGCTGCAGTCGGCTCCGGCGTCACCCGCGTGAAGGAGGGCGACCGCGTCGGCGTGCCCTGGCTGTACACCGCCTGCGGCTGCTGCGAACACTGCCTGACCGGCTGGGAAACCCTCTGCGAGAGCCAGCAGAACACCGGCTATTCGGTGAACGGTGGCTATGCCGAATACGTGCTGGCGGACCCGAACTACGTCGGCATCCTGCCCAAGGACGTCAGCTTCCTGGAAATCGCGCCGATCCTCTGCGCGGGCGTCACCGTCTACAAGGGCCTGAAGGAAACCGGCGCGCGCCCCGGCCAGTGGGTGGCAATCTCCGGTATCGGCGGCCTCGGCCACGTGGCCGTGCAGTATGCCAAGGCCATGGGCCTGCATGTGGTGGCGGTGGACGTGGATGACGCCAAGCTGGAGCTCGCCAGGCGCCTGGGCGCCAGCCTGACCGTCAACGCGAAGAAGGAAGACCCGGTCGAGGTGGTGCAGCGCGATATCGGCGGCGCCCACGGTGTACTGGTCACGGCGGTGTCCAACAGCGCCTTCGGCCAGGGCATCGGCATGGCCCGTCGCGGCGGCACCGTGTCGCTGGTCGGCCTGCCGCCGGGCGACTTCCCCACGCCGATCTTCGACGTGGTGCTCAAGGGCCTGCACATCACCGGCTCCATCGTCGGCACCCGCGCCGACCTGCAGGAAGCCCTGGACTTCGCCGGCGAAGGCCTGGTGAAGGCCACCGTCGCCTCCGGCAAGCTGGACGACATCAACGCCATTCTCGACCGCATGCGCGCCGGGCAGATCGAAGGGCGGATCGTGGTCGAGATGTAGGCCTCTGCGCGGGGTGGACTCCTACCCCGCGCCTCACCTGTAGGGCAAATAACCCGGAACGGGCTATCCGCCCTACAAAGCGACCGCGTCTTCCGGATCAGAACTCCACCGTGGTCGAGAACTCGAACTGCCGCGGCTCGCCGATAGCCACGTAGAGGTTGTTCGCCGCCGACGGGTAGTAGGTGCGGTCAAACAGGTTCTTCACGTTGAACTGGAAGCCGACGTTGTGCCCGCCCAGCTTGGTGTCGTAGCTGGCGAAGGCATCGGCCACGGTGTAGGACGGCAGCTCGAAGGAGTTGGACGGATCGCCCGCGCGCTTGCCCACATAACGCGCGCCGCCTCCAAGACGCAGATCGTCGCCGCCGAGCAGCGAGCCGGCGTCGTACACCGCCGTCAGCGAGGCGGTCTCCTTCGCCACGTTCTGCAGGCGGTTGCCTTCCAGCTCCGGGTCATCGGTCACTTCGGCGTCCAGCCAGGCGTAGCTGCCGAGCAGGCTCCAGCTTTCGCTCAGTTGGCCGGTGACGTCCAGTTCGGCGCCATAGGAGCGCACCTTGCCGGCGGTGCTGACACGGCTGTCGCCGTTGGCGTCGAGCTGGGTGACCATCACGTTGCGCTTGCGGATGTCGAAGAGCGCCAGGTTGGCGGTGACGCGGCCGGGGATGTCGAGCTTGCCGCCGATTTCCCAGGACGAAGCCTCCTCAGGCTGGATCGCCGAGTCGATCACCTCGCCGGTGGAGAGCGGCGCAATGGTGGAGTTGGGCTTGAACGACTGGGTGTAGCTGCCGTACAGCGAGACCTCGTCGTTGACCTTGTAGACCACACCCGCGCGCGGCACCCACTTCTGCCCGCTGATGTCGGTGTTGGCCTTGAACGGCCGGCCGCGCCCGGCGTACTGGTCGTACATCTGGTAGCGCCCGCCGGCGACCAGAATCCAGTGGTCGTCCAGGTGCCAGGAATCCTGCAGGAACAGCGAGTCGCTGCGCAGCTTGTCGGTCTGGTCGCTGTCGCTGGCGCTGACGCTGGTGGCCGGGGAAATCTGCCCGTAGACCGGGTCGAGGTAGTTCAGGGTGGTGTTCTTGGTGTCGCGGATCAGGTCGGCGCGGTAGATCTTGCGCTTCTCGCTGTCGATGCCGACCACCAGCTCGTGGCGAAAGCCACCCAGTTGCAGGTCGCCGTTCAGGCTGGCGGTGGCGAAACTGTCGCTGCTCACCGCGCCGTGGGTGCCGTCGACGCGGCGGGTCACGGTGCCGTTGCTGTTCACCTTGGTCACCCGCGCCTGGTTGTCGTCGTAGGTCTCGCGGGTCCAGCCGTAGGCGAGGTGCGCCTTCCAGGCATCGTCGAGACGGTGTTCGATATCCAGGCGGCTCAGGTCGGAGCGGCCTTCGGTGATGTTGAACGGCTCGTCCAGCCGGCGGGTACGCGGGATATCCAGCGGCCTGTTGGTACGCGGATCGATGGCGGTGCCACGGTCGAACGGCGTCTTGAACTCGCGATGCTCGTAGCTGAGGTTCACCGTGGTGTCCTCGCCGAACCAGGCCAGCGACGGCGCGACGAGGGTCTCGCGCTGCTGGCCGAAATTGCGCCAGTAGTTCTCGTCCTGGTGATCGACGATCAACCGGTAGGCCAGGTTGCTTTCACCCAGCGCGCCGGTGCTGTCGATCTGCGCGCCGCTGCCCTGCTTGCCATGGGCGAAGGTCGAGCCGCGCAGGGTGACGGCGTTGTACTGCTGCAGCTGCGGCTTCTTGCTCACCACGTTGACCACGCCGCCCGGGTCCTGGATGCCGTAGAGCACGGAGGCCGGGCCCTTGAGCACCTCGACGTGATCGGCGGTGGCGGTGAGGTTGCGGCCCAGCACCGAGGGCAGTCCGTCACGCATGATCGAGCCGTCGCGGTTGTCGCCGAAGCCGCGCTTCATCACCGCATCCTGGGTGCCGCCGAGGGTATTGGCCTGGGTCACGCCGCTGATGTTGCCCAGCGCGTCGTCGAGGTTGCGCGGCTTCTGGTCGCGCAGCGCCTGCGCCGGGACGGTGACGATGCTCTGCGGGGTCTCCAGCACCGGCGTATCGGTGCGGCCGATGGAGGCCACCGGCGCCGGCTGGTAGCTGGTGGCGGCGGCCTGGCCGGTGACGGTGGTGTCGGTCAGGCTCAGGGGATCGGCGGGCAGGCGCTCCAGGGTCAGGGTATGACCGTCGAGGGCGCGGAAGCGGTAGCCGGAACCAGCGAGCAGGCGGTTCAGCGCGTCGTTGGCGCTGAGCTGGCCAGAGACTGCCGGGGCCTTGAGGTCGTACGGCGTTTCATCGGTGTAGACCACGCTCAGGCCGGTCACCCGGCTGAACTCGCTGAGCGCCTGGGGCAGCGGCTGGGCGGTGATGGCGAAGCCATGTTTCGCCAGTAGCGCGGAGCTGGCGGCGACTTCATCCGCCAACGCGGCCGGCGCCTGCGCGGCGACCAGGGCGGTGCCGAGCACGAAGGCGGCGAGCGGTTTCAGGGACAGTTCGGGGACAGCGCGGCGCAGCGGGGTCATCGGGGGCTCACTTGCTCGAAAGGTCGACTTCACATGCGAATAAATCGCATTCATGACCACTGCACGGAGCAGCCGCGTCGGTACCTCATCCCTTTTTCGAAAATATTTTCCGCGCTCAGCGAATCAGCACGAAGCGCCCGAGCAGCGGCTGCTGGCGGAAGCCCACCACCGCTTGCAGCGAATCCAGCGCGGCCTGTGGGTCGGCGCTGCGGAAACTGCCGCTGACCCGACGCTGCGCCAGTTCGTTATCGAGCAGCACGATGCGCCCCGGATAGTAGGTGCCCAGGCGCTCCAGCACCTCGCCCAGCGGCGCGCGGTAGAAGGTCAGCCAACCCTGGCGCCAGGCCAGCGCGGCCTGGGCGTCGGCGGGCTGGGCATCGCCCAGTCTGGTGCCGTCGATGCCGACGCGTTCGCCTGCGCCGAGCACTACTTCCGGCACGCCCACCGCGTGGCTGCCGCGCACCGAGACGCGGCCTTCGACGACGGTGACGCGGGTCTGCTCGCCCAGGCGACGGACTTCGAATTCGGTGCCCAGCACCCGCGCTTCGCCTTCGCCGGCGCGCACCACGAAGGGCTTGGGAAGGTGCTTCACGGCAAAGGACGCGGCACCGCGCAGCAGGTCGACACGGCGTTGCTCGCCATCCAGGGAGACGGCGACGGCGCTGTCGGCATCCAGGGTCAGGCGCGAGCCGTCATCCAGGGTGATCTCGCGCACTTCGCCCGGCGCGCTGACGTAGTCGGCGGAGAGATCGGTGACCCAGTTGCCCGGCGACCACCAGCCGCCGGCCCAGAGCATCAGCAGCAGGCAGGCGGCGCTGGCCAGAGGATAGCCCCAGCGTCGGTTATTACCTTGCGCAGGGCGGATGGCGGGACGATCCATCTGCACCAGATAGGCGTTCAGGACAGCGTCCTCCTCCGCCGCCAGCCGTTGCGCCGGTGCGGCACTGGCCTGCCACAGCGCATCGACTTCGGCATAGGCGCTGGCGTGCCGGGGATCAGCCGCCAGCCACGCCTGGAAAGCACCCAGCCAGGCTTCGCCACCACGATCCTGCAGACGTAGCAGCCACTGGCGCGCCTGACGCTGGGCGTCCTCGGGCGAGGTGGCGATTTCAGGCTTCATCGGTCAGCGGCTCCACGGCGAGTGGCCGGCGCGGCGGGCATCAGGCTCGCCTTGCAGGCATCGAGGGCGCGCATCATATGTTTTTCCACCGCGCTCTGGGAAAGCCCCACGGCCGTGGCGATCTCGCCGTAGGTGCGGCCGTGCACGCGGCTGAGCAGGAAGATGTGGCGAGTGCGCTCGGGCAACTGGCGCAGGGCGTCTTCTATGAGGGCCAGGTCGGCGCCGGCCTGCACGGCCTGTTCCGGCGAAGGCTGGGCATCGCCGTCATCGGGCAGCAGAGCGCTCAAGGTGCGGCCGCGCGAGTCCTCGCCACGCAGATGGTCGATGGCGAGGTTGCGCGCACTGCGCAGCAGGTAGCTGCCAAGCTCCTCCACCGGTGCCTGCGGGCGCTTCCAGAAGCGCAGGAACAGGTCCTGCACCAGGTCCGCTGCGGTGGCGCGGCAGCCGACGCGACGCCGCACCAGTGCCTCCATGCGCGGGCGCTGGGTCAGGAACACCTGCAGGAAGTCCTCGCGCGGCAGTGCCTCGGCGGGCGCCGGGGCGTCCGCGGCACGGGAGTCGGCCGGGCGGTCGGAATGGGGCATCGGGGACGGAGGCTCGCCAGCGGTCCGCACCGAAGCCGGCGCGAGGGGAAGACCCTGGAAAGCCGCAAATGATAATGCTTATCAAATAAACGGAACAGCCCCGGTCGTCCGCCTCCGCACGGCGGATCAGGGCGTCTCGTCCAGCCCCAGGCCGCCTTCCAGCTTGCGCCAGAGCAGGCGAATCTGCGCCTTGCGCACCAGGGCGCAGCGGTACAGGCGGATTTCCTGCGGGACGATCCAGTGCGGGCCGCCGCACAGCGCCAGCTCGCCGCGCGCCAGCTCCGACTCCATGCTCAGGCGCGGCACCCAGGCCACGCCCATGCCCTGCAGCGCCATGCTCTTCAGGCTGTCGGCCATCGCCGTTTCATAGACAGTGGTGTAGCGCAGGTTGCGCTGGCGCAGCAGCAGGTTCACCCCGCGCCCGAGGAAGGCACCGGCACTGTAGGCCAGCAGCGGCACACTCTGACCGCTGTCCAGGTCGTAGAGCGGTACGCCGGCGGAGTTCACCGCGCACACCGGCAGCATCTCGGTACGGCCCAGGTGCAGCGAGGGGAAGACTTCCGGATCCATCTGCAGCGCGGCGTCCGGATCGTAGAAGGCCATCATCAGGTCGCAGCCGCCTTCGCGCAGCAGGTGCACCGCCTCGCCGACGTTGGTGGCCACCAAACGGCTGGCGATGTTCAGGCCCTCGGAGCGCAGGCGCGAGATCCACGCCGGGAAGAAGCCCAGCGCCAGGGAGTGCGCGGCGGCGAACTGCAGCACCTCGCCCTGCCCGCCTTCCAGATGGTGCAGGTGGCGCACCACCTGACCGAGCTGCTCGACCACCGCGCGGGCGGTGACCAGGAACAGCTGGCCCGCCTCGGTCAGCTCGATGGGCGTGCGCTGGCGGTTCACCAACGTCAGGCCGAGGGCATCTTCCAGGCTGCGGATGCGCCGGCTGAACGCCGGCTGGGTGACGAAGCGCTTTTCAGCGGCCTGGGAAAAACTGCGGGTGGTGGCCAGGGTGCTGAAGTCTTCCAGCCATTTGGTCTCGAGGTTCACGTCAACTCCAACGCTGTCACACACTGATCGATTGGTCAGGAGCCGGGCGCGCGTAGCACAGTCACACGCTCGCCGTCATCAATTCGTCACAGGGTACATTATGCCGTTCGTGCATGAGGCAGCCTTTAACAGCATTGGCCGACGAAAGGCGAAATCCCTAGTCTACCGGGCATCGCGGCACTGGCCGTGTTCCTTTGAGACAATCCCTGTCATGTCCCCTGTTGCATCGTTCCGCATCGAGAAAGACCTCCTCGGCACCCTCGAAGTATCTTCTGACGCCTACTACGGCATCCAGACCCTGCGCGCTGTGAACAACTTCCGCCTCTCGGGCGTGCCGCTGTCGCACTACCCGAAGCTGGTCGTCGCCCTGGCGATGGTCAAGCAGGCGGCTGCCGATGCCAACCACAAGCTCGGCCACCTGCCGGCAGACAAGCACGCCGCCATCAGCGAAGCCTGTGCCCGTCTGATCCGCGGTGACTTCCACGACCAGTTCGTGGTGGACATGATCCAGGGTGGCGCCGGCACCTCCACCAACATGAACGCGAACGAAGTGATCGCGAACATCGCGCTGGAAGCCATGGGCCACACCAAGGGTGAGTACAAGTACCTGCACCCGAACAACGACGTGAACATGGCGCAGTCGACCAACGACGCATACCCGACCGCCATCCGCCTGGGCCTGCTGCTCGGCCACGACACCCTGTTGGCCAGCCTCGACAGCCTGATCCAGGCCTTCGCCGCCAAGGGCGTCGAGTTCGCCAGCGTACTGAAGATGGGCCGTACCCAGCTGCAGGACGCGGTGCCGATGACCCTCGGCCAGGAATTCCACGCCTTCGCCACCACCCTGGGCGAAGACCTCGACCGCCTGCGTCGCCTGGCGCCGGAACTGCTGACCGAAGTGAACCTCGGCGGCACCGCGATCGGCACCGGCATCAACGCCGACCCCGGCTACCAGAAGCTGGCCGTCGAGCGCCTGGCTGAAATCAGTGGCCAGCCGGTCGTCCCGGCTGCCGACCTGATCGAAGCCACCTCCGACATGGGCGCCTTCGTGCTGTTCTCCGGCATGCTCAAGCGCACCGCGGTCAAGCTGTCGAAGATCTGCAACGACCTGCGCCTGCTGTCCAGCGGCCCGCGCACCGGCATCAACGAGATCAACCTGCCGCCGCGTCAGCCGGGCAGCTCGATCATGCCGGGCAAGGTCAACCCGGTGATCCCGGAGGCCGTGAACATGTGCGCCTTCGAAATCATGGGCAACGACCTGGCGCTGACCATCGCTGCCGAAGGCGGCCAGCTGCAGCTGAACGTGATGGAGCCGCTGATCGCCTACAAGATCTTCGACTCGATCCGCCTGCTCCAGCGCGCCATGGACATGCTCCGCGAGCATTGCATCACCGGCATCACCGCCAACGTCGAGCGCTGCCACCAACTGGTGGAGCACAGCATCGGCCTGGTCACCGCGCTGAACCCGTACATCGGCTACGAGAACTCCACCCGCATCGCCAAGATCGCGCTGGAAACCGGCCGCGGCGTACTGGAACTGGTTCGCGAGGAACAGCTGCTGGACGAAGCCACCCTGGCCGACATCCTGCTGCCGGAAAACATGATCGCCCCGCGCCTGATTCCGCTGCGCGCCTGATCACCCGCCCGGCGCGAGCCGGGCACGTCTCACCGGTTGAGGGGGAGTACTCCTTCCTCACCTTTCAGGGATTGGTTACCCCCACTCCCTTCTTTTATGCCCGGCGCGGCGGACTTGTCCGAAGCGCCACGTCTCACCGGTTGAGGGGCCTCCTGGCCCACTCTCCTTTAGAAGGGACACCGCTTACCCCGGTGTCCCCTTTTTTTTGCCTGCGATTCGGGTACGACAAAGTGCACCGCGAACGTTGTCCGCGATGCCCTGCATGTACAAAAGAGACGCGCGGGATCAGTCCTGCCGTTGCAGGTGATCGAGAATCCGGCGGTTGAGGGCAGCGATACGCTCCACGGCGTCCGCCTCGTCGCACTCCCCGTCCTGCGCGCCGAGCTGACGGGCACAGAGGTTGAGCGCGGAAAGCACCATCAGCTCATTGCTGGTGACGTAGGGGAATTTCTTCTTGCTGGCGGTGATCTCCGCCTGCAACAGCGCGGCCGCGTCCTGCAGCCGGCGCTCTTCACCGGCCGGCGCCCGGACGCTGTATTCGCGCCCGAGGATGCGCAGGACGCGGACGCCGTCGCCACTCATGCGTGGGCGCGGCTGTCGCTGACGCGGCGGATCAGCGCCTGCAGGCGGGTGGCCGTAGCGTTGTGCTTCTCTTCCTGCTCCATCAGGGACAGCTGCAGGCTGTCGTTTTCCTCACGGGCCTTGAGCAGCTCTTCACGCACAGCGGCGTTGTCCTGCACCAGCACTTCGTTCTGCTGCAGCAGTTCGGCGACCAGCTGTTCAAGTTGTTCGAGGGTGGAATCAAGCATGGGAGCCTCCGCAAAGCCTTTCAAAGGGTGCGGAGGATAAAGAAAGGGGCGCGGCGGGGCCAGCAGAAACGGGAATCTTCTGACAAGCCGTATGCTGTCAATTCAATAGCTTACGAGATAATTCTCGTGTCATTTCAATGATTTCCGGCCACCAGCATGATTTCGACCGGAAAATCGCCCGCAAGGTTCGCTGGCGCGGACATCTGTAGGAGCGGGCCATGCCCGCGATCGCGCCCATCGAGCGCTCCTACAGGGAGCGCGGTGTCAGACTCGAATCACCCCTTCTTCACGCAGCAGCTTGAAGATCGCCTCGGCACCCGCTTCGGCCGTGACGTCCTTGAGCACCTGCCCGGTGCCGCCGGAGGCCTTGGCGGTGGCGGCCTTCATGCGCTCGGCGCCGGTCTTCGCCTTGATCACCTTCAGCCGCTTGGGACGCGGGCGCGCCGGTTGCAGGTTGCCTTCGGCGAGCAGCGGGTCGTCCACCACCTCCACTTCATGGGCTTCCAGATAGCCACGACGAGCCGGGCCGAACGCGCTCTGGCGAGCCACCGGCGCGGCATTGTCGACACTGGCGACGAAGGGCAGGCGCACCTTCAGCCGGCGCCGCTGGCCTCGGGGCAAGGCCTGCAGCACCTGGGCGCTGCCGCCTTCCACCTTCTCCACTTCCGCCAGGCCGACCACCAGCGGCCAGCCCAGCCGCTCGGCCAGCAGGAACGGCAGCATGCCCGAGCCTTCGCCGGTTTCCGCCTGGGTGCCGGTGAGTACCAGTTGCGCATCGCTGTCGCCGAGGTAGGCCGCCAGTGCCGGCAGGGCGTCGGCGCCAGCGGGCTGCTCCAGCACCGCCAGTTCGTCCAGGCCCATGCCGAGGTAGCCGCGCAGCGCTTCCTCCCCGGCGTCGCCGGCGTGTACCACGCGCAGGCGCTTGCCAGCGAGGCTCATGCCCAGCTCCACCGCGCGGGCATCCTGGTCGGCACGGCGAGAACGACCGGAGGCCGGGTGGGCGCCGATGGAAACCAGGGTGACGATGTTCAGGTCGTTCATAAGCCACCTCGGGCTTGCAAGCTGGCGTAGGGCGAATAACGCGCAGCGTTATCCGCCGATGTGGCTACGGCGGCGGATAAAGCCTTCGGCTTTATCCGCCCTACAATCGGAGAAAACGCCTCAGGCCGCATCGCGCGCCGCTCCATTGCGATGGGCTTCGGCCAGGGCCATCAGCGCCTTGAGGATCGCCGTGGAATCGCCGATCACCGAGAGGTCGGCGCGTTTGATCATGTCGCAGCCCGGGTCCATGTTGATCGCCACCACCTTGTCGCAGGAGCCGATGCCCTGCAGGTGCTGGATCGCCCCGGAGATACCGACGGCGAGATAGACCCGCGCAGTGACCCAGGTGCCGGTGGCGCCGACCTGGCGAGCGCGCGGCATGTGGCCGTCGTCCACCGCCACGCGGGAAGCCCCCTCGGTGGCGCCGAGAGCGACAGCGGCGCGGTGGAACAGGTCCCAGTCCTTCACGCCATTGCCGCCGGAGAGGATGAACTCCGCCTCGGCCATGGGAATCTGCGCCGGGTCCACGGCCACCGGGCCGAGGTCTTCGATACGCGGGATGTTGCGCGCGACGCTGGAGTCCAGCTCCACGGCACGGGCTTCGTGGCGGGTCTCGCTGACCGGTTCGGCGCACTCGGCAGCGGCCAGGATCAGGCGCGGCAGCTCGCGGTGCAGGTCCTGCTGACCAGCACCGGCACGGCCGACGCAGCGCTCGCCTTCGGCCTGCCAGACGCGGGTCGCCGGGCGTTCGCCCAGGCTCGCGGCCAAGCGGCGGCCCAGTTCGCCGCCACCGCTGCGGCTGTCGGGCAGCAACCAGTGGCGCGGAGCGAACTGGCTGTTGGCTGAGCGCAGCGCCAGCACCCGTTGTTCCGGGGCGTAGCCGTCGTACTCGTTGCCTTCGATCATCAGCAGGCGGTCGACGCCGGCGGTATCGAAGGCACTTTCCTTGTGCTCGCCGAACACCACAGCGAGCACCGCGCCGTCGCTGCCGGCGAGCTTGCGGGCCAGGCCCAGCAGATCGCGGTCGTGGCTGGACAGACGACCGCCGACCATGTCCGGCACCACGGCAATCAGGAACGCCGGTTGTTCGAGAATCACCAGCGGCAGCTGCACCACTTCCGGAGCGCTGCTGCGCTTGCCGCCGGTGCCCTGCTGGCCACCGGAGCGGTCGATGCGTTTGACGCCATTGGGGCCGATGAAGCCCACCGCATGGGGGTTCTTGCGCACCACGCCGTTGGGGCCCATCCAGCGGCTCTCGCCGCCCTGGGCCGATTGCATGGCCGCGTGCAGCGGATGCAGGCGGTTGCGGGCGATCCACTCGGCGCGCGGGTCGCGGCGGATGATGTCGCTCATGCTCGATGCTCCAGGCAGGTGTAGGGCGAATAACGCGCAGCGTTATCCGCCGATGACGTCGAGACGGCGGATAAAGCCGTTGGCTTTATGCGCCCTACGAAGGCGTCCGGCGCGTTCATCAGTGCACCTCCGCCGTTTCTTCACGGCGCGCCAGCGAGGGCTTTTTTGCCGGCACCTCGGTGGCCTCGATGAGGACCTCGGCAACCAGCTCGGCGATGTCCTTGATCTCCGGGCGTGGCGCGACCACGCCCTCGAGCATCGCGGTGCATTGCGGGCAGCCCACGGCCACCAGCTCAGCGCCGGTTTCCTTGATGTCGGCCATGCGCATGTCGGGAATCCGCTGCTTGCCGGGGATGTCGGTGATCGGCGCGCCGCCACCACCACCGCAGCAGCGCGAGCGGAAGCCGGAGCGTTGCATTTCCTTGACCTCGATGCCGATGGCCTTGAGCACAGCGCGTGGCGCCTCGTACTCGCCGTTGTAGCGGCCGAGGTAGCACGGGTCGTGGTAGGTCACGCTGGCGGCCTTGCTCTGGCCGAGGTTCAGCGCGCCCTTCTGTACCAGCTCGTCGATGAAGGTGGTGTGGTGCAGCACCCGGTAGTTGCCGCCCAGCGCGCCGTATTCGTTCTTCAGCACGTGGAAGCTGTGCGGGTCGCAGCTGACGATGCGCTTGAAGCGGTACTTGGCCAGGGTGGCGATGTTGCGCCTGGCCAGGGTCTGGAAGGTGGCTTCGTCACCCAGGCGGCGGGCCACGTCGCCGCTGTCGCGCTCTTCCAGGCCGAGTACGGCGAAGTCGACATTGGCGGCCTTGAGGATCTTCACGAAGGACCGCAGGGTGCGCTGGTTGCGCATGTCGAAGGCACCGTCGCCGACCCAGAACAGCACGTCGGCCTGCTGCTTGTCGGCCAGCAGCGGCAGGTTCAGGTCCGCCGCCCAGTTCAGCCGGCCACCGGGGGCGAAGCCGCCGGGGTTGTCGGTGGCGATGAGGTTTTCCAGCACCTCGGCGCCCTTGTTCGGGGTCGCACCCTTTTCCAGCGTGAGGTGGCGGCGCATGTCGACGATGGCGTCGACGTGCTCGATCATCATCGGGCATTCCTCGACGCAGGCGCGGCAGGTGGTGCAGGACCACAGGGTCTCGGCATCCACCAGCGCCTTGCCGTCCAGCGCGACGATGGGCTGGTGGGGTCCGCCGCTGTGTTCGCCCAGCGGTTTTCCCGGATACGGGGAGCCGGCGAAGTTCGCGTCGCTGCCGCCAGCCAGGCCGATGACCATGTCCTGGATGAGCTTCTTCGGGTTCAGCGGCTGGCCGGCAGCGAACGCCGGGCACATGGCTTCGCACTTGCCGCACTGCACGCAGGCGTCGAAGCCGAGCAGCTGGTTCCAGGTGAAATCGGTGGGCTTCTCGACGCCCAGCGGCGCCATGGGGTCTTCCAGGTCCAGCGGTTTCAGGCCGGTGGAACGACCACCACCGAAGCGCTCGGAGCGGCGGTGCCAGGCCAGGTGCAGGGCGCCGGCGAAGGCGTGCTTCATCGGCCCGCCCCAGGTCATGCCGAAGAACAGCTCGGACACGCCCCAGGCCACTCCAATGGCGAGGATGGCCGCCAGGAACCAACCACCGAAGCCTTCCGGGAGGATGCCGGCCACCGGCAGGGTGGCGATGAAGAAGCTCGCCGAGAACATCAGCAGGCTTTTCGGCAGGCGCATCCACGGGCCTTTCGACAGCCGCGACGGCGGGTCGAGGCGGCGCCTGGCGACGAACAGCGCGCCGCAGAACATCAGCGCTGTGGCGGCCAGCAGGGCGAAGCCGAGGATGCGGCTGTGCAGGCCGAAACCGTGCACGAGAATAGCCAGCAGCGCGGCGGCGACGAAGCCGCCAGCGGTGGCCACGTGGGTCTTGGACATGTACTTGTCGCGCTCGACCACGTGGTGCAGGTCCACCAGGTAGCGGCGCGGCATCTTCAGCAGGCCGCCGATCCAGTCGACCTGGGCGGGCCGGCCGCGGCGCCACATCGTAAAGCGCTTCACGGCGCCCAGCACGGCGAGGCCGAGGGCGCTGAAGAGCAGGATGGGGAGGATAATGTTGAGCATTGTCATGGGTCTCCTCGCAGGGACCGAAATGGGGACTCCGGACCAGTCCCCTCTCCCTTCAGGGAGAGGGTTAGGGAGAGGGTGTTCGAGCCGGCACTGCGCATGGCCTGAAACACCCTCTCCCCCCGCCCTCTCCCGCAAGCGGGAGAGGGGCTATCCGAGCCAGCCGGAGATCCTTACCGGGCCTGTATCAGAAGTCCTTGCACAGACGCAGCGCGTCATAGATCGCCGCATGCGTATTGCGCTGGGCCACGCAGTCGCCGATGCGGAACAGCAGGTAACCGTCGCCGGGCTCGCTGAGACACGGCTGCGGCTTGATCGCGAACAGCGCCTCGACGTCGATCTGGCCCTTGTTGCGCGAACCCTGCTTGAGCGCGTAGTACAGGCTCTCGTCCGGACGTACGCCGTTCTCCACGACGATCTGGTCGACCACCCGCTCCTCTTTGGCGCCGGTGTATTCGTTCTCCAGCACCGCCACCAGCTTGTCGCCCTCGCGGTAGACCTTCTCCAGCATCAGGTCCCCGGTCATGATCACTTCCTTGGGGTACATGCTGCGGTAGTAGGTCGGGAAGGTGGTGCCGCCGATGGCCACGCCCGGCTTGATGTCGTCGGTGACGATCTCGACCTGGGCGCCCTTGTCGGCGAGGAAGTCCGCCACCGACATGCCGCTGAATTCGCAGATGGTGTCGTAGACCAGCACGTTCTTGCCCGGCGCCACCTTGCCGTCGAGCACGTCCCAGCTGCTGACCACCAGCCCGTCGGCGGCGCCCCAGTGTTCGTTCTGCTCGAGGAACGGGTGGCCGCCGTTGGCCAGCACCACCACGTCGGGACGCAGGTCCATGATGGTGTCGGCGTCCGCGCCGGTGCCCAGGCGCAGGTCGACATTCAGGCGCGCCAGTTCCAGCTGGTACCAGCGGGTGATGCCAGCGATCTGGTCACGCTGCGGGGCTTTCGAGGCCGTGGTGATCTGCCCGCCCAGTTGGTCCTTCTTCTCGAACAGGGTGACGTCGTGACCACGCTCGGCGGCGACGCGCGCCGCTTCCATGCCGGCCGGGCCGCCACCGACGACCACTACCTTGCGCTTCACGCCGGTGGTCTTCTCGATGATGTGCGGCACGCCCATGTATTCGCGGGAGGTGGCGGCGTTCTGGATGCACAGCACGTCCAGGCCCTGGTACTGGCGGTCGATGCAGTAGTTGGCGCCGACGCACTGCTTGATCTGGTCGATCTGGCCCATCTTGATCTTGGCGATCAAGTGCGGGTCGGCGATGTGCGCGCGGGTCATGCCGACCATGTCCACGTAGCCGCCCTCAAGGATGCGCGTGGCCTGGTTGGGGTCCTTGATGTTCTGCGCGTGCAGCACCGGCACATTGACCACTTCCTTGATGCCGGCAGCCAGGTGCAGGAAAGGCTCCGGCGGATAGGTCATGTTCGGGATGACGTTGGCCAGGGTGTTGTGGGTGTCGCAGCCCGAGCCGACCACGCCGATGAAGTCGATCATCCCGGTGTCGCTGTAGTACTTGGCGATCTGCTTCATGTCGTCGTGGGTGAGGCCGTCCGGGTGGAACTCGTCACCGCAGATGCGCATGCCGACGCAGAAGTCGTCACCGACTTCCCGGCGCACGGCCTTGAGCACTTCCAGGCCGAACTTCATGCGGCCCTCGAAGGTGCCGCCCCACTCGTCGGTCCGCTTGTTGACGCGCGGGCTCCAGAACTGGTCGATCATGTGCTGGTGCACGGCGGACAGCTCGACGCCGTCCAGGCCGCCTTCCTTCGCCCGGCGTGCCGCCTGGGCGTAGTTGCCGATCACGCGCCAGATCTCTTCCGGCTCGATGGTCTTGCAGGTGGCGCGGTGCACCGGTTCGCGGATGCCCGAGGGCGACATCAGGGTCGGCCAGTTGAAGCCGTCCCAGCGCGAGCGGCGGCCCATGTGGGTAATCTGGATCATGATCTTGGCCCCATGCTTGTGCATGGCGTCGGCCAGGTTCTGGAAGTGCGGGATGATGCGGTCGGTGGAGAGGTTCACCGAGCTCCACCATTCCTGCGGGCTGTCGATGGCGACCACGGAGGAACCGCCGCAGATGGCCAGGCCGATGCCGCCCTTGGCCTTCTCCTCGTAGTACTTCACGTAGCGCTCGGTGGTCATGCCGCCGTCGGTGGCGTAGACCTCGGCGTGGGCGGTGGAGAGCACGCGGTTGCGGATGGTCAGCTTGCCGATCTGGATCGGCTGGAACATTGCCTCGAAAGCCATTGCGGCATCCTCACGGGATCAGAGGTTTCTTGTTGTGGTGGCGGCCCGCGGGCCGCCCGTGCCGAAGTCGTGGATCAGAGGGGTTTGACGACGAACAGGCCGTCGTCGTGGCCTTCCTCGGCGCCGCTGTAGACCTGCTCGGCCACGGTGCGCAACGCGCTGCCGCGCGCCTGGAGAATCTGGTCCATGGCGCCGGCGAACCAGCCGGTGAACATGTAGTCGACCTTGCGGTTGACCTTGCCGTAGACGTACACGAAGGCCGAATGCTTCAGGCGTACCTGGGCAGTGCCCTTGTCGAGGTCGATCTGCTCGATCTGGAACAGGCCCCAGCCGCGCTGGGACAGGCGCTTCATGTAGTGCTCGAAGACTTCCACGCCGACCAGACCGTGGCACTCGGCTTCCTTCTCGCACCAGTGCCAGGCGGACTTGTAGCCGGCCTTGTAGAGGATTTCGGCATAGCGCTCGGCGCCCAGCTCTTCCTCGATGCCCATGTGGTTGTTGACGAAGAAGTGCCGCGGTACGTAGAGCATCGGCAGGGCGTCGGAGGTCCAGACGCCGGTTTCGCTGTCGACTTCGATGGGCAGTTCGGGGGCGTGTTTGGCCATGAGGTTTCGCTCCAATTCTTTTGGCTCCCTCTCCCTTGGGGAGAGGGTTGGGGTGAGGGGTTCTACGGGTGAGCGCGGCAGCCCTCACCCCGGCCCTAGCTGCGCGCCCCGCTCCTGAGGGAGAGGGGGAAAAGCGGATTACTCGCCCCAGACTTCGCCGAGGATGCGCACCCAGTTCTCGCCCATGACCTTGCGCACCACGCGCTCGGGCATGCCGCGCTTGAGCAGGGTTTCGGTGAGGTTGGGGAATTCGCCCACGGTGCGGATGCCCAGCGGGTTGACGATCTTCCCGAAGTTGGTGAGGCGGCGGGCGTAACCCTTGTCGTGGGTCAGCCACTCGAAGAAGTCCTGGCCGTGGCCCTGGGTGAAGTCGGTGCCGATGCCGATGGCGTCCTCACCGACGATGTTCATCACGTACTCGATGGCTTCGGCGTAGTCGTCGATGGTCGAGTCGATGCCCTTGGCGAGGAAGGGCGCGAACATGGTCACGCCGACGAAGCCGCCGTGGTCGGCGATGAACTTCAGCTCGGCGTCGGACTTGTTGCGCGGGTGCTCTTTGAGGCCCGACGGCAGGCAGTGGGAGTAGGTGACGGGCTTCTTCGACTCGAGGATGACTTCCTCGGAGGTCTTGGAGCCGACGTGGGACAGGTCGCACATGATGCCGACGCGATTCATCTCTGCGACGATCTCGCGGCCGAAGCCGGAGAGGCCGCCGTCGCGCTCGTAGCAGCCGGTGCCGACCAGGTTCTGGGTGTTGTAGCACATCTGCACGATGCCCACGCCCAGCTGCTTGAACACCTCGACGTAGCCCAGCTGGTCCTCGAACGCGTGGGCGTTCTGGAAGCCGAAGAGGATGCCGGTCTTGCCCTGCTCCTTGGCCTTGCGGATGTCGGCGGTGGTGCGCACCTGCAGCACCAGGTCGCTGTTGTCGCGGATCAGCTTGCTGCTGGAGACGATGTTGTTCACCGTCGCCTGGAATCCTTCCCACACCGACACGGTGCAGTTGGCGGCGGTCAGGCCGCCCTTGCGCATGTCCTCGAACAGCTCGCGGTTCCATTTGGCGATGATCAGGCCATCGATGACGATGCTGTCGGCGTGAAGTTCGGCTGGGCTCATCTTGGCGTCTCTCTTATCAGGGCCGGCTGGTCAGGCAAGGCTTGTCAGGCTTGGCGCGGCGGGTTTTCCCCCGACGCTTTGCAGGCAGGATATCCCTGCACCCCGAGGCGACCCGGTTCGAAAACGACCAGGGTCATACCGAAAGCGTCAAGGCGGCGACATGGGCGACAGCGTTTGCGTCGCACAGGGGAATGCGTGCCGCGCAAAGGCTCGGAAGCCGCGGATTACCGAGTGAGGGGAGATGCAGAACCGAGACGTAGGATGGCGTGGAGCGCAGCGATACCCATCAATTCACGACCGCGCTGCGCCGATGGGTATCGCTTCGCTCCACCCATCCTACAAAGAGCACAGCGACAGGGATCAGCGCTTGCGCCAGCAGGCAAAGAGGTTCCACGCCACCAGGCCGGTGACGAAAGCGGAGCTGCTGTAGAAGAGCATGGCGTCCACGTGGCTTCCTCCTGAACGACAACGCCCCCGAAGAGGGGGCGCTGGATGGCTGGGGCTTACTTCTCGGCGACCAGGCGGGCGTGGGCGGATTCTTCGCCCAGGTTGTTCAGCAACCGCTCGCTGTACCAGTCGAGGAAGTTGATCACGCCGAACTCGTAGGTCTTGGAGTACGGCCCCGGCTGGTAGGCGGTGGAGTTGATGCCGCGCTGGTTCTCCTCGGCCAGGCGACGGTCCTGGTCATTGGTGGCGTCCCAGACTTCGCGCAGGCGGGCGACGTCGTAGTCGACGCCTTCCACCGCATCCTTGTGCACCAGCCACTTGGTGGTGACCATGGTTTCCTGCGCGCTGATCGGCCACACGGTGAAGACGATCAGGTGGTCGCCCATGCAGTGGTTCCACGAATGCGGCAGGTGCAGGATGCGCATCGAGCCCAGGTCCGGGTTCTGGATGCGGCCCATGAGCTTCTTGCTGCCCTGCTTGCCGTCCATGGTCATGGACACGGTGCCCTGCAGCAGCGGCATGCGCACAATGCGGTTGCGCAGGCCGAAGCTTTCATGGGCATAGGGAATCTTCTCGGCTTCCCAGGCGGTGGTGCAGGCGGCGACCTGGTCCTTGAACGCCTGGCTGGCGCGCGGGTCGGTGACGTCGTCCCACTCCAGCAGGGTGTTCAGCAGCTCCGGGTGGGAGCCGTTGCAGTGGTAGCACTCGCGGTTGTTCTCCAGCACCAGCTTCCAGTTGGCCTTTTCCATCAGCGTGGTCTGCACCGCGACCTTGGTGTTCTCCATGTCGTACGGCTCCATGTAGTGCTCGAGCGTACGCAGGAAGTCATCGATGGCCGGCGGGTTCTCCGACAGCGAGATGAAGATGTAGCCGCCGGCGGTCTTCACGTTCACCGGCTTGAGGCTGTAGTTCTTCATGTCGAAGTCGGCGCCCATCTCGGTGCCGGCGAACAGCAGGCGGCCGTCCAGCTCGTAGGTCCACTGGTGGTAGGGGCAGACCAGCTTGGCGACCTTGCCCTTGTCGCTGACGCACAGACGCGAGCCACGGTGGCGGCAGACGTTGTGGAAGGCGTGGATCTTGCCTTCCGCACCGCGCAGGACGATCACCGGGTTGTCGCCGATCTGCAGGGTGAGGAAGTTGCCCTTGGCGGGGATCTCGCAGGTCATGCCAGCGATCAGCCACTCCTTGTGGAAGATCTCCTGCATGTCCAGCTGGAACAGGCGCTCGTCGTTGTAGAAGGGCTGCGGCAGCGAGAAGCTGTGGTCGCGGCTGCGCAGCATCTCGGCGGTGGCCTTGCGGGCCGGTTCCAGCGGGTCGCCCAGACTCAGGGTAGTGGTGACGTCCATTGCTCGGTCCTCATGCCGCAGCCCGGTCGGGCTGCCGGCGGAAATAAGTGGCTGATACGGTTTGCCACGCAGGGCTTGTTTGCGGCAGGTGCCAGGCGCGCCGAGTGCGCCGTTTCCCGCCGTCTCGCTCAACCTTGGGAGTTGCTCGGCATGGAGCTGAGTGTGGGGCCGCACCCCGGGATTACCCTTATCCATGGGCGACACGGCCACATCATTTCCCGACGCGCAACGGCACGTCCCAGGCGGCAGGTCGCGATAAGCATGCAAATGTCGCTGGCAGGTAAATGCAGCGGCCATCCTCGTGCACACAATCCGCCCCATCAGGCATGCCGAAAGGCCCCGTGCTTTCTACGCTCAAGCGGCGTAGGCAAACGGGCCCCGGCGCTGCCCCATCAGGCCCAGCACGGCCCGCGTGCGCGGAGAGACAGCATGTCGACGAACAACTTCCTCAATCCGGTGAATACCCAGACCTGGGCCAACGGGCGCCACCTGGTGCGCTGCGTGAAGGCCATCCAGGAAACCTGGGATGTACGCACCTTCTGCTTCATGGCCGACGCGCCGATCATGTTCTTCTTCAAGCCGGGGCAGTTCGTCACCCTGGAGCTGGAGATCGACGGCCAGCCGATCATGCGCTCCTACACCATCTCCAGCTCGCCCTCGGTGCCCTACAGCTTCTCCATCACCATCAAGCGCGTGCCCGGCGGCAAGGTGTCGAACTGGCTGCACGACAACCTCAAGGAAGGCGACCAGATCCCGGTGCACGGGCCGGTGGGCAACTTCAACGCCATCGACTTCCCCGCCGAGAAGGTGCTGTTCCTTTCCGGCGGCGTCGGCATCACCCCGGTGATGTCCATGTCGCGCTGGTTCTTCGACACCAACGGCAACGTCGACATGGTCTTCGTGCACAGCGCGCGCACGCCCAAGGACATCATCTACCACCGCGAGCTGGAGCACATGAACTCGCGGATCAACAACTTCAAGCTGTACCTGGTCTGCGAGAAGTACGAGATGGGTGAGTCCTGGGCCGGCTACCGGGGCTTCCTGAACAAGGCGATGCTGCAGCTGATGGCGCCGGACTTCCTCGAGCGCGAGGTCTTCTGCTGCGGCCCGACGCCCTACATGCACGCGGTCAGGCGCCTGCTCGAAGCCGAGGGCTACGACATGTCGCGCTACCACGAGGAGGCCTTTGGCCCGACCCCGCCGGAAGTCCGCGCCGACGTGAAGGAACTGGCCGCCGAAGCCGCCGAGGCGCCGGCCGTGCCCCTGGCCGATCAGAACCTGGTGGAGTTCTGCGAGACAGGCAAGAGCATCCGCGTGGCACCGGGCGAGACCGTCCATGCCGCCGCCGCGCAGCTCGGCCTGCACATTCCCAAGGCCTGCGGCATGGGCATCTGCGGCACCTGCAAGGTCATGAAGCGCTCGGGCGAAGTGGAGATGGAGCACAACGGCGGGATCACCGACGAAGACGTCGCCGAAGGCTACATCCTGTCCTGCTGCAGCGTGCCCAAGGGTGACGTGGTGATCGAGTACTGATCACAGCCTGCCCCCACCTGTCCCACACGTTACCCACTGAGTTATCCACAGGCTGAAGGTGTCCCGAGGCAAGCTCGGAGACACCTCTGGCCGAACCGGCTGGCCGCCTCGATCCCGCCTGCAACCCTTATGCCACGTGGCTTTCACCTTTCCCGCAGACACGCCGGACAGTCGCGCGCCAAGGCCCAACCACGGGCCTTTTCGGGCAGCGGCTGCGACAACTATCCACATTCGCTCAGTCTTCTTCCGGGACGGCCTTGTAGCCACTCGACAGGCGCTGCTGCACGTCCTGTGGGACGGCGCTGTAATGGCTGGAAGAAAGGCTGTAGAGCCCCTGGCCGGCGGTGATGGATTTCAACCGGTTGGCGTAGCCGTCCAGCTCCGCCAGCGGCACCTGCCCGCGCACCAGCGCGACGCTCGCCGACAGCGACTCGGTGCCCAGTACCTGGCCCCGGCGGCCGGTGAGGTCGGCGGTGATGTCGCCCAGGTGGGTATCCGGCGTGGTCACCTCGATCTGCATCACCGGCTCCAGCACGATGCCGCCGGCATTGCGCAGCGCATCGAGCATGGCCTTGCGCCCGGCGGCCTGGAAGGCGATGTCCTTGGAATCCACCGAGTGGCTCTTGCCGTCGAACACCGTGACCTTCACGTCCTCCACCGGGAAACCAGCCAGCGGCCCGGCCGCCAGCGCCGAGCGCACGCCCTTCTCCACCGAGGGAATGAAGTTGCCGGGAATCACCCCGCCCTTGATCGCGTCGACGAAGGCGAAGCCTTCGCCGCGCGGCATTGGCTCAATGCGCAAGTAGACCTCGCCGAACTGCCCCGCCCCGCCAGTCTGCTTCTTGTGCCGGCTGTGGCCTTCGGCGCTGCGGGTCGCCGTTTCGCGGTAAGGCACGCTGGGCGCGCGGGTCTGCACTTCCAGCTTGTACTGCCCGGCCATGCGCTCGAGCAGATAGCGCAGGTGCAGCTCGCCCATGCCGCGCAGCACGGTTTCCTGGGTGGAGGCGTTGTAATCCAGGCGCACGCAGGGGTCTTCGGCTTGCAGGCGCTGGAGGATTTCCGCCAGGCGCTGTTCGTCGCCGCGGCGGCTCGCCTCGATGGCCAGGCCCTGCATGGGTGTGGGGAAATCCAGGGGCTTGAGGTGGATGTGGTCCTCGTCGTGGGAATCGTGCAGCACCACGTCGTACTCCAGTTCGTCGACCTTGCTCAGCGCGCCGAAGTCACCGGGGATCAGCCACGGCGCCTCTTCGTGCTTCTTTCCCTGCAGGCGCAACAGATGGCCGACCTTGAACGGCTTGCGTCCATCGCCGGCGAACAACTGCATCTCCCGGCGGATCGTGCCCTGGTGCACGCGGAACACCGCGAGGCGGCCGACGAAGGGGTCGATCACCACCTTGAACACATGGGCCAGCACGTGGGCGGCCGGGTCGGGGCTGGCCTTAACCGGGTGCTCGGTGCCCTTGTCATCGGTGCGCAGGAACAGCGGCGGATTGCCCTCGGTGGGATTCGGCGCGAGGCGCGCGAGGATGTTCGCCAGCTCCGGCACGCCGGCGCCGGTGCGGGCGGAGACAAAGCACAGCGGAATCAGGTGTCCTTCACGCAGGGCGCGCTCGAAGGGTTCGTGCAGCGCCTCGGGCGCTACCTCGCCCTCCTCCAGGTAATGCGCCATCAACGCCTCGTCGACCTCCACCACCTGGTCCACCAGCGCCTGGTGCGCCTCGGCCACCGAGGAGAAATCCGCCTCGCCGTCGGGATTGAAGAAACAATCCACAACCCGTGCTCCGCCCTCGGCAGGCAGGTTGATGGGCAGTACCTCCTTGCCGAACGACTCGCGCAAACCCGCCAGCAGGCCCGGCAGGTCGATGCGCTCGGCGTCGATCTTGTTCACCACCAGCATCCGACACAGCCCGCGCTCGCCGGCCCAATCCATCATGCGGCGGGTGCTCAGTTCGATGCCGTTCTGCGCATTGACCACCACCAGCGCGGTTTCCACCGCTGCCAGAGCCGGCAGTGCATGGCCGATGAAGTCGGGATAACCGGGCGTATCGATCAGGCGGACCTGCGCGCCCTCGTGCTCGAAGTGCACCAGGGCAGCGGCCAGCGAGTGGTGGTATTCGCGTTCCAGCGGGTCGGAGTCGCACAGCGTGTCGCCGCGCTCCAGCGAGCCCATGCTGGGAATGGCGCCGCTGTGCTGCAGCAGCGCTTCGGCAAGCAGGGTCTTGCCGCTGTCGCCGTGGCCGACCAGGGCCACGGTGCGGATCTGTTCCACCGAGTAACTGGACATGCTGAATCTCCCGCCCCCAGGGTGAGTGAAGTATAGGCAGCGGGCCCTGCGCCCCTGGACAAATATTGATCAGCCCGGCGCAAACCAGAAACAACGGGCTTTACAGCGTTTCATCCACAACCCGCCCACAAGTTCCCGGCAGAACGCTGCACAGCCAATGTGGAAAACCCGCCGGAACATTCGCTGAAAGCCAGTAACGGCGCGGCTTTCGCCAATTGATCAAAAAACGTACTAAGCAGACTGGGCCGCGCCGTGCGTGGCTTGCAGCGATCTGGGTACAGGTTGTCCACACCTTCTGCGAGATTCGCCCCACAGGCACTGTGGAAAGTTTCACGCAGCCCGCATCACTGGGGAAAAGTCGCCGTGGATCAGTCGCTTGCATCCTTCGCTGATCAATCTTTGAACAACCCTTTGGAAGCCCCGCTGCCCGTGGCGCCGACGATGTTTTCCACAGGAGGCACACAAGTGGGTCAACACAAACCGGGGATAGCGGTGGAAGGATCGTGCACAGGAATTTCGTCGCAATCGATACACAGGCCCGCAAGTGATTGAAAACACGCGACTGATCAGAAAACAGCCAGCTTCAGGGAAGCCCCGTACCATCGGCTCCGCAGCCACTGCCCAACAGTTTTTCCACAGGTTGGGCAAGCTTGCCTCCACAGCGGCTGTGGAGATCTCCACACCTCACCCGGACACCCCTGAAAGCCACGAATGACGGCACTTCTCTGAAATTCTGCGACGATTTTCGGTCATTCATGAAAGTGCCATGCCGCTGTCATTTTCCACCCCTTTATCCACAGCTTTATCACAAGGTTTCCCCCGGATTTCCGCCAAATGCTGAAACACAGCCGGCGCGGCCTTCGGTGGGGTGCGGGGCTATGCTGGATTTCCCCCAGCAGAGGAGCCAATCCCATGATCCTGACCACCACGCCCACCATCGAGGGCAAGACCATCCAGGAATACCGCGGCATCGTGGTCGGCGAGGCGATCCTCGGCGCGAACGTGTTCCGCGATCTGTTCGCCGGCCTGCGCGACATCATTGGCGGCCGCTCCGGGGCGTACGAGAAGGAACTGGGCAGGGCGCGGGAGATCGCCTTCGAGGAGCTGCAGGAGCGCGCGCAGGAGCTGGGCGCCAATGCCGTGGTCGGCATCGACCTGGATTACGAGGTCGTGGGGCAGAACGGCAGCATGCTGATGGTCAGCGTGAGCGGTACGGCGGTGCGGGTATAAGCGGCGGTCTCACGCCCTACGCGTCCGATAAATCCGTGCCAGGGCTTCCCCCCTCACCCCAGCCCTCTCCCTCAGGGAGAGGGAGCAGTCCGTGCCGGCTGAAAGCTCGGTTCCATCCTGCTCCGAACAGTCCCCTCTCCCCCTGGGAGAGGGTGAGGGGGGCACACTTGATCAAACTTTGATCACATCAGCGCAAGCCACACCAACCGCGCCTTGCAGGCATTCATCCACAGGTTGGGGACAGGTTGCGCGAGCAACCGTCCCCAGCGCCTGGGGACAACTCAGGCTCAGGCGCCCATCACCCTACGAATGTCGGCCGCCAGCTCCTCGACGCGGGCGATCTCGGTATCCCACGAGCACATGAAGCGCGCGCCGCCGGCGCCGATGAAGGTGTAGAAGCGCCAACCCAGCTGGCGCAGGGCTTCCAGGGCAGGCTCGGACATCTGCAGGAACACGCCGTTGGCTTCCACCGGGAACATAAGCTGTACACCCGGCACGTCGGCGACGCGCTCGGCCAGCAGTTGTGCACAGCGGTTGGCGTGGCTGGCGTAGTGCATCCAGGCGTCATCCTGCAGCACGCCGACCCAGGGCGCGGCGAGGAAGCGCATCTTCGAGGCCAGCTGGCCGGCCTGCTTGCAGCGGTAGTCGAAGCCTTCGGCCAGTTCGCGGTTGAAGAACAGGATGGCCTCGCCCACCGCCATGCCGTTCTTGGTGCCGCCGAAGCAGAGCACTTCGACGCCGGCCTTCCAGGTCAGCTCGGCCGGGGTCGCGCCAAGGAAAGCGCAGGCGTTGGAGAACCGCGCGCCATCCATGTGCAGGTGCAGGCCCAGCTCGCGGCAGGTAGCACTGAGCGCCTGCAACTCGTCCGGGCGGTAGACGGTGCCGACCTCGGTGGCTTGGGTGATGGTGACCACGCGCGCCTTCGGGTAGTGGATGTCCTGGCGCTTGAGGGCGATCTCACGGATCGCCTCCGGGGTCAGCTTGCCCTGGGCGTCGGTGCGCGCCAGCAGCAGCTTGGAGCCGTTGGAGAAGAACTCCGGCGCGCCGCACTCGTCGGTCTCGACGTGGGCGGTCTCGGCGCAGATCACGCTGTGGTAGCTCTGGCACAGCGCCGCCAGGGCCAGGGAGTTGGCCGCGGTGCCGTTGAAGGCGAAGAAGACTTCGCAGTCGGTCTCGAACAGTTCGCGGAAATAATCAGAGGCGCGGGCGGTCCACTGGTCGTCGCCGTAGGCGCGTTCGTGACCGCGGTTGGCTTCGGCCATGGCCGCCCAGGCTTCGGGGCAGATGCCGGAGTAGTTGTCACTGGCGAACTGTTGGGTGTTGTCGGTCATGGCGCTGCCTCGGAACTGCACGGAAAGTCAGTCAGCAGCGTAGCGAAATCCCCGCCTCTCGTGCACCCGCCGGTCTTACATGCGCTGGTTCACGTAGGACGTCACGAACTGCTGGGCATCCTGGGTCTCGGAGAGTCCCTGGTCGTAGCAGACCTTGCGGCCGCTGCGCTCGCCGGGGAGCATCACTTCGCCACACTCGCCACGCAGCACCAGGGCAACAGGCTCCTCCCGCCGGGAATGGAGCTTGAACAGCGACTCATCCAGCAGGCTCAGCCCATCCATCCGGTGAATGCGCATGTTCCAGGCATGATCGACGCCGCCAATGCGCACCAGAAACATGTTGGCCCGGCGAGGCCCGATCTGCTCCACCCACACCTTGACGCCGTCGGCGCCGCTGTAGGCTTTGACTTCATGGACCGGCGCCGGCATCTGCGTCGCCTGCACGGAAAGCGACAGCAGGGCCGCCAGGAATACAGGCAGGCCTCTCGTCTTGAAATTCATGGTCCTCCACCTCTTCCCGGCGTTTGGGGTAATTAACGACGCCGGGAATTTTCCTAAGAACTAGGCACGGTGGAGGATCAGAAAGTGGGACGAACCCCTGTCAGAACTCTCTTGATCGATCAGGGCAGCTTGGTCAGCGCCATCTGCTCGGAGATCGGCACGAACAGCTCGCGCAGGGACTGGGCGGTGCCGCCGTTGGGCTTGTCCGGCGAGGTCATGTTGAGCACGTAGCGGCCCTTGATCAGGCCGGTCAGGCTGGATTCTCCGGCCTTGTCGTCCGGGCCCGGCACGCTGATGGCCAGCGGGTCGCCCATGCGGGTGCTGTCGATCACCGGCAGGTACTGCTCGCCGCCGAACTGTGCGGCGGTGCCGTTCTGCAGCGCGGCCTGGCGGGCCTGGTTGAGCAGCGAGACGTTCTTGGCGGTGGTGTCGCGCAGCTTGGCCTGGGCGGCCAGGTACTGCCTGGCGGCCTCGCCCTGCTGGTCGGCGCCCGGCGCCGGCAGGCCGGTGTCGGTCAGGGTCACGACCAGATGCTGGCTGCCATCGGCCTTGCCGTAGACGATGGTGGCGTCGTCGTAGCCGCACTCGCGGGACAGGTAGGGATAGCCGTAGACGGCCTTGGTCGGCGGCAGCGCCTTCTCCAGTACATGGCCGGTGCAGCTGTCGCCCGCCGGGGTGGCCGCGGCGGCGGTGCCGGCAGCTTCGGGCGCGTCGGCCTTGGCGGGTTTGCTGTCGTCACCACAGCCCTGCAGTGTCGCGGTGAGCAGCAGGGCGGAAAGCAGAGTCAGGGAACGGTTCATGGCGTCCTCGCATTTCGTGAGGGGCGCAGTTTAGTCCCTTGGCCCAGCGGTTCCTATCGGCAGCTTCATTGCGGGGGGTTGCAGACCCAGCGCCCCTGCTTCTCGTCATAGCCGGCATCGATCACCGCCACCCCGGCGCCGCGTGCTTCCAGGCAGAAGGTCTTCATGAAGGTCGCCCGCTGGCCGTCCCCGGCACTGTCGCGCCCGCCGAGGGTGACGTTGTACAGGCCAGGCTCCAGGGCCCGTGCCGGGACTTTCTCGCGGAAGCCGGTGATGGCCTGGCCATAGGCGAAGCAGGTCTCGCTGCGCAGCGGTACACCCTGGGTCGGTTCGATGCTGGCCGACGACCAGAACGGCTCGTAAGGCTGGCGGGCGACTTCGATGGAATATACGGCCACTTGCCGTTCATCCACCTGCCGCGTGCGGTTGAAGAACAGGCCGGGCGACTTGAATGCCGCGCCGCCGAAGCACAGCGTCCGGCCCTGCACCCAGACCCGCGCGTCGCCGTCGAACAGGCGCGACATGCCCCAGGCCGACAAAGCCGGCGCCAGCAGCGCAAGGCACAGCGAACCACATAAGAAGAAGCGCTTCATCGGGCAGGGCTCCGCGGGCCGCGCCGTCCTGGCGCGGGCATGTCGCATTCTGACCAGCCGTCGCGTGCAATTCCACGCACGCGGTCGCTTTTGCGCCGTTCACGGCATGTCGCAAACGCACCTACCCGCGACGTGCGCAGGCATCTGGGCTGACGGGGCCAGTCATACCATCGCTTCCAAGGGGGCCAGCTCGCGCCCCGCACCAGCCATGGCGCCCCACCGCGCCGCAGGGAGACCAGCGATGTTCAGCAAGCAAGACCAGATCCAGGGTTATGACGACGAACTGCTCGCGGCGATGGATGCCGAGGAAGCGCGCCAGGAGGACCACCTCGAGCTGATCGCTTCGGAGAACTACACCAGCAAGCGCGTCATGCAGGCTCAGGGCAGCGGGCTGACCAACAAGTACGCCGAAGGTTATCCGGGCAAGCGTTACTACGGTGGCTGCGAGCATGTGGATAAAGTCGAGCAGCTGGCCATCGATCGCGCCAAGCAGCTGTTCGGCGCCGACTACGCCAACGTCCAGCCGCACTCGGGCTCCTCGGCCAACTCCGCCGTGTACCTGGCGCTGATCAATGCCGGCGACACCATCCTGGGCATGAGCCTGGCCCACGGCGGCCACCTGACCCACGGTGCCAAGGTGTCGTCCTCGGGCAAGCTCTACAACGCAGTGCAGTACGGCCTGAACACCGACACCGGGCTGATCGACTACGACGAAGTCGAGCGCCTGGCCGTGGAGCACAAGCCGAAGATGATCGTCGCCGGCTTCTCCGCCTACTCCAAGACCCTCGACTTCCCGCGCTTCCGCGCCATCGCCGACAAGGTCGGGGCGCTGCTGTTCGTCGACATGGCCCACGTCGCCGGCCTGGTTGCCGCCGGTCTGTACCCGAACCCGCTGCCCTACGCCGACGTGGTTACCACCACCACCCACAAGACCCTGCGCGGTCCGCGCGGCGGCCTGATCCTGGCGAAATCCAACGAAGAGATCGAGAAGAAGCTCAACTCCGCCGTCTTCCCCGGCGCCCAGGGCGGCCCGCTGATGCACGTGATCGCCGCCAAGGCGGTGTGCTTCAAGGAGGCGCTGGAGCCCGGCTTCAAGGACTACCAGGCCCAGGTGATCAGGAACGCCCAGGCCATGGCTTCGGTGTTCATCGAGCGCGGCTACGACGTGGTCTCCGGTGGCACCGACAACCACCTGATGCTGATCAGCCTGGTGAAGCAGGGCCTGACCGGCAAGGAAGCGGACGCCGCCCTGGGCCGTGTCGGCATCACGGTGAACAAGAACGCCGTGCCGAACGATCCGCAGAGCCCGTTCGTCACCTCCGGCATCCGCATCGGCACCCCGGCGGTGACTACCCGTGGCCTGAAGGAAGAACAATGCCGCGAGCTGGCCGGCTGGATCAGCGACGTGCTGGACCACCTGGGCGACGCCGACGTGGAGGCCAAGGTGGCCACCCAGGTCGCGGGCCTGTGCGCGGACTTCCCGGTCTACCGTTGAGAAATTTCAGCCGTCTGTAGGAGCGAGCTTGCTCGCGATCCCGACAACTCATTCGCGAGCAAGCTCGCTCCTACAAAGAGCAGCCACGGCGACAAGAACAATCAGGAGCACCCCATGCAACGCTACTCCGGCTTCGGCCTGTTCAAGCATTCCCTGAGCCACCACGAGAACTGGCAGCGCATGTGGCGCACGCCCACGCCCAAGCAGGTCTACGACGTGGTCATCGTCGGCGGCGGCGGGCACGGCCTGGCCACGGCCTATTACCTGGCCAAGGAGCACGGCATCACCAACGTCGCGGTGGTCGAGAAGGGCTGGCTGGGTGGCGGCAACACCGCGCGCAACACCACCATCGTGCGTTCCAACTACCTGTGGGACGAGTCGGCGCTGCTCTACGAACACGCCATGAAGCTGTGGGAAGGCCTGTCCCAGGACCTCAACTACAACGTCATGTTCTCCCAGCGCGGGGTCTACAACCTCTGCCACACCCTGCAGGACATGCGTGACGGCGAACGCCGCGTGAGCGCCAACCGCCTCAACGGCGTCGACGGCGAGCTGCTCAATGCCCAGCAGGTGGCCGAAGAGATTCCCTACCTGAACTGCACCAAAAGCGCCCGCTACCCGGTCATGGGTTCCACCGTGCAGCGTCGCGGCGGCGTGGCCCGCCACGATGCCGTGGCCTGGGGCTTCGCCCGCGCCGCCGATGCCCTCGGTGTGGACCTGATCCAGCAGACCGAAGTGATCGGCTTCCGCAAGCAGGACGGCGCCGTCATCGGCGTCGAGACCAACCGCGGCTTCATCGGCGCCAAGCGCGTCGGCGTGGTCACCGCCGGTAACTCCGGGCACATGGCCAAGCTCGCCGGCTTCCGCCTGCCGATCGAATCGCACCCGCTGCAGGCACTGGTTTCCGAGCCGCTGAAACCCATCATCGACAGCGTGATCATGTCCAACGCCGTGCACGGCTACATCAGCCAGTCGGACAAGGGCGACCTGGTCATCGGTGCCGGCATCGACGGCTACAACGGCTACGGCCAGCGCGGCTCCTACCCGGTCATCGAGCACACCCTGCAGGCCATCGTCGAGATGTTCCCGGTGCTCTCGCGCGTGCGCATGAACCGCCAGTGGGGCGGCATCGTCGACACCACCCCGGACGCCTGCCCGATCATCGGCAAGGCCCCGGTGAAGAACCTGTTCTTCAACTGCGGCTGGGGCACCGGCGGCTTCAAGGCCACCCCCGGCTCGGGCAATGTCTTCGCCGCCACCCTCGCCAAGGGCGAGCCGCATCCGCTGGCCGCGCCCTTCTCCATCGAACGCTTCCACACCGGCGCGCTGATCGACGAACACGGCGCTGCCGCCGTCGCGCACTAAGAGGGCAAAAACCATGCTGAATATCTTCTGCCCTCATTGCGGCGAGCTGCGTTCCGAAGAGGAATTCCACGCCAAGGGCCAGGCGCACATCCCGCGCCCGCTCGACCCGGCTGCCTGCACCGACGCCGAGTGGGGCGAGTACATGTTCTTCCGCGATAACCCGCGCGGCATCCACCACGAGCTGTGGGTGCACGCCGCCGGCTGCCGCCAGTACTTCAACGTCACCCGCCACACCGTGACCTACGAAATCCTGGAAACCTACAAGATCGGCGAAAAACCAAGCATCAGCGCCGAATCCGAGAAGAAATCCGCCGTCCAGCCCGCCGTGGAGAAGGCCTAATGAGCCAGATCAATCGCCTGTCCCGTGGCGGTCGCATCGACCGCAACAAGCCGCTGACCTTCAGCTTCAACGGCCAGAGCTACCAGGGCTTCGCCGGTGACACCCTGGCCGCCGCCCTGCTGGCCAACGGCGTCGACATCCTCGGCCGCAGCTTCAAGTACTCGCGCCCGCGCGGGATCGTCGCCGCCGGCGCCGAAGAGCCCAACGCCATCCTGCAGATCGGCTCGCGCGAATCCACCCAGGTGCCCAACGTGCGCGCCACCCAGCAGGCCCTGTACAGCGGCCTGGTGGCGACCGCCACCAACGGCTGGCCGAACGTGCAGAACGACCTCATGGGGATCTTCGGCAAGGTCGGCGGCAAGCTGATGCCGCCCGGCTTCTACTACAAGACCTTCATGTACCCGCAGTCCATGTGGCTGACCTACGAAAAGTACATCCGCAAGGCCGCCGGCCTGGGTCGTGCGCCCACCGAAGTGGACCCGGACAGCTACGACTGGATGAACCACCACGCCGACGTGCTGATCGTCGGCGCCGGCCCCGCCGGCCTCGCCGCAGCCCTGGCCGCCTCGCGCAGCGGTGCGCGGGTAATCCTCGCCGATGAACAGGAAGAGTTCGGCGGCAGTCTGCTCGACACCCGCGAGACCCTCGACGGCAAGCCGGCCGAGGAGTGGGTGGCCAAGGCCATCGCCGAGCTGCAAGGCAACCCGGACGTGATCCTGCTGCCGCGCTCCACGGTCAACGGCTACCACGACCACAACTTCCTCACCATTCACGAGCGCCGCACTGACCATATCGGCGAGACCGCTCCGCTGGGCCAGGTACGCATGCGCGTACACCGGGTCCGCGCCAACCGCGTGGTGCTCGCCGCCGGCGCCCACGAGCGCCCGCTGGTGTATGGCAACAACGACGTGCCGGGCAACATGCTCGCCGGCGCTGTCTCCACCTATGTCCGCCGCTATGGCGTGGCACCGGGCAAGAAACTGGTGCTGTCCACCAACAACGACTACGCCTACCGCGTCGCCCTGGACTGGCAGGAAGCCGGTCTGCAGGTGGTCGCCATCGCCGACGCCCGCCCCAATCCGCGCGGCGAATGGGTCGAGGAAGCGCGCAAGCGCGGCATGCGGGTCATCACCGGCAGCGCAGTGATCGAGGCACGCGGCAGCAAACGCGTGACCGGTGCGAAGGTCGCCTCCATCGACACCTTCCGCCACAAGGTCAATGCGCCCGGTGAGTGGCTGGACTGCGACCTCATCGCCAGCTCCGGCGGCTACAGCCCGGTGGTGCACCTGGCTTCGCACCTGGGCGGCAAGCCGGAATGGCGCGAGGACATCCTCGCCTTCGTTCCCGGCCTCGCCTTCCAGAAGCGCCTCTGCGCCGGCGCGGTGAACGGCGTGTTCCGCCTCGCCGACGCCCTGGCTGATGGCTACCAGGCCGGCAGCCAGGCCGCTGTCGACGGCGGCTTCAAGTCCGTCGAAGGCGAGCTGCCGGTGGTTGCCGAGCGCGCCGAGGACGCCACTCTCGCGCTGTTCCAGGTGCCCCACGAGAAAACCACGGCGCGGGCGCCCAAGCAGTTCGTCGACACCCAGAACGACGTCACCGCCGCCGCCATCGAACTGGCCTGCCGCGAGGGCTTCGAGTCCATCGAGCACGTCAAGCGCTACACCGCGCTGGGCTTCGGCACCGACCAGGGCAAGCTGGGCAACATCAACGGCCTGGCCATCGCCGCCCGCGCCCAGGGCAAGAGCATCGCCGACACCGGCACCACCATGTTCCGCCCGAACTACACCCCGGTGACCTTCGGCGCGGTCGCCGGCCGTCACTGCGGCCACCTGTTCGAACCGGTGCGCTTCACCGCGCTGCACGCCTGGCACGTGAAGAACGGCGCCGAGTTCGAGGACGTCGGCCAGTGGAAGCGCCCGTGGTACTTCCCCAAGCGCGGCGAAGACATGCACGCCGCCGTGGCCCGCGAGTGCCGCGCCGTGCGCGATTCGGTCGGCCTGCTGGACGCCTCGACCCTGGGCAAGATCGACATCCAGGGCCCGGACGCCCGCGAGTTCCTCAACCGCGTCTACACCAACGCCTGGACCAAGCTGGATGTGGGCAAGGCCCGCTACGGCCTGATGTGCAAGGAAGACGGCATGGTCTTCGACGATGGCGTCACCGCGTGCCTGGCGGACAACCACTTCGTCATGACCACCACCACCGGCGGCGCCGCGCGCGTCATGGAGTGGCTGGAGCTGTACCACCAGACCGAATGGCCGGAACTGAAGGTGTACTTCACCTCGGTCACCGACCACTGGGCCACCCTCACCCTGTCCGGCCCCAACAGCCGCAAGCTGCTGGCCGAAGTCACCGACATCGACCTGGACAAGGACGCCTTCCCCTTCATGACCTGGAAGGAAGGCAAGGTCGCCGGCGTGCCGGCGCGGGTGTTCCGCATCTCCTTCACCGGCGAGCTGTCGTACGAGGTGAACATCCAGGCCAACTACGCCATGGGTGTGCTGGAGGCCATCGTCGCCGCCGGCGCCAAGTACAACCTGACGCCATACGGCACCGAGACCATGCACGTCCTGCGCGCCGAGAAGGGCTTCATCATCGTCGGCCAGGACACCGATGCCTCGGTCACCCCGGACGACCTGAACATGGGTTGGGCGGTGGGTCGCACCAAGCCGTTCTCCTGGATCGGCTGGCGCGGCATGAACCGCGCCGACTGCCAGCGCGAAGACCGCAAGCAGCTGGTTGGTCTCAAGCCCACCAACCCGATGGACCTGCTGCCCGAGGGCGCGCAACTGCTGTTCACCCCGCAGCACAGCATCCCCGCGACCATGGTCGGCCACGTCACCTCCAGCTACATGAGCAGCAGCCTGGGCTACAGCTTTGCCCTGGCGGTGGTGAAGGGCGGCATCAAGCGCCTGGGCGAGAAGGTCTATGCCCCGCTGGCGGACGGCCGGGTGATCGAGGCGGAAATCTGCAGCTCGGTGTTCTACGACCCGAAAGGCGAACGGCAGAACGTGGATTGATCCCTCGCGCCCGCTCCCCACACGGAGCGGGCTGACCGATTTCCAGGCGCAACGCGCCCCAAGGTGAACAGAACATGAGCAAAGCCAACCTCTACCAGCAACGCCCCGAAGACGGCATCCAGGCCGAGTCGCCCCTGCACCACGCCGAGCTGGACAAGCTCGCCGCGCGCAAGGTGGCCAACGCCGGCGTGACCCTGCGCGAGAAGAAGTTCCTCGGCCACCTGACCCTGCGTGGCGATGCCCACGACCCGGCCTTCGCCGGCGGCGTGCACAAGGCCCTGGGCCTGGAGCTGCCGGTGGCCCTGGGCCTGGTGGCCAAGGGCGAAACCTCGCTGCAGTGGCTCGGCCCGGACGAGTGGCTGCTGATCGTCCCCGGCGGCGAGGAGTTCGCCGTCGAACAGCGCCTGCGCGACGCGCTGGGCGAAGAACTGCACTACTCGGTGATCAACGTCAGCGGCGGGCAGACCCTGCTGGAGCTCGAAGGCGCGAAGGTCCGCGAAGTGCTGATGAAGTCCACCGGCTACGACGTGCACCCGAGCAACTTCCCGGTGGGCAAGGCTATCGGCACGAACTTCGCCAAGTCCCAGCTGGTGATCCGCCATACCGGCGAGCACACCTGGGAGCTGGTGGTGCGCCGCAGCTTCTCCGACTACTTCTGGCTGTGGCTGCAGGACGCCTGCGCCGAGTACGGCCTGCAGGTAGCGGCGTAACAGGCGTCGATTCCCCCTGCCGCACCGGCGGGGGGAAATCCTTCGGAGTCAGACCATGAGCCGCACCCCCGAAACCTGGATCCTTACCGCCGACAGCCCGAGCCTGCTGGGCACGGTGGACGTGGTCACGCGCTACCTGTTCGAACAGAGCTGCTACGTCACCGAGCACCACTCCTTCGACGACCGCCTGGCGCAGCGCTTCTTCATCCGCATCGAGTTCCGCGCCGGCGACGGCTTCGACGAAGCGGCCTTCCGCGCCGGCCTCGCCGACCGCGTTTCGCCCTTCCAGATGAATGTCGAACTGACCCCGCCGGGCTACCGCAGCAAGGTGGTGATCATGGTCTCCAAGGCCGACCACTGCCTGAACGACCTGCTCTACCGCCAGCGCATCGGCCAGTTGCCGATGGACGTGGTGGCGGTGGTCTCCAACCACCCGGACCTGGAACCGCTGGCGCGCTGGCACGACATCCCCTACCACCACTTCGCCCTCGACCCCAACGACAAGGGAGCGCAGGAGGCGAAGGTCTGGCAGGTGATCGAGGAAACCGGCGCCGAACTGGTGATCCTCGCCCGCTACATGCAGGTGCTGTCCCCCGAGCTGTGCCGCCGCCTGGACGGCTGGGCGATCAACATCCACCACTCGCTGCTGCCCGGTTTCAAGGGCGCCAAGCCCTACCACCAGGCCTACCAGAAGGGTGTGAAGCTGGTCGGCGCCACCGCCCACTACATCAACAACGACCTCGACGAGGGCCCGATCATCGCCCAGGGCGTCGAGCCCGTGGACCACTCCCACTACCCCGAGGACCTGATCGCCAAGGGCCGCGACGTGGAGTGCCTGACCCTGGCGAAAGCCGTGGGCTACCACATCGAGAAACGCGTCTTCCTGAACGCCAACCGGACGGTGGTGCTGTAGGAGCCGCCATGACACCCGAACGGCGGATGGATGGAGCTCATCCGCCCTACGTTCCGACCTGGACTGTGGCGTTCGCGATAAAGCGCCCTCTCCCAAGCACCGAGCAACACCGACAGATCACCGGCTGCCAATCCCCGGCCCTGTCGCGCAACACACGACATCCCAGTGCAGAACCGCGAGCCGCGAGGCCCGCCTTTGTACCCACAAACACAATGAGGAATGCGTATGTCTGGCAATCGTGGTGTGGTTTATCTCGGCCCGGGCAAGGTCGAAGTTCAGAACATCCCCTATCCGAAGATGCAGGACCCGCAGGGCAAGCAGATCGACCACGGGGTGATCCTGCGCGTCGTTTCCACCAACATCTGCGGCTCCGACCAGCACATGGTCCGTGGCCGTACCACAGCGCCCGAAGGCCTGGTGCTGGGCCACGAAATCACCGGCGAGGTGGTGGAGATCGGCCGTGGCGTGGAAACCATGAAGATCGGCGACCTGGTCTCGGTGCCGTTCAACGTCGCCTGCGGCCACTGCCGCACCTGCAAGGAGCAGCACACCGGCGTCTGCCTGACGGTCAACCCGTCCCGCGCTGGCGGCGCCTATGGCTACGTCGACATGGGTGGCTGGGTCGGTGGCCAGGCCGAGTACGTGATGGTTCCCTACGCTGACTTCAACCTGCTGCGCCTGCCCAACCGCGACGCGGCGATGGAGAAGATCCGCGACCTGACCTGTCTCTCCGACATCCTCCCCACCGGCTACCACGGTGCGGTGACGGCGGGCGTCGGTCCGGGCAGCACCGTGTACATCGCCGGCGCCGGTCCGGTCGGTCTCGCCGCCGCCGCTTCGGCCCGCCTGCTGGGCGCGGCCGTGGTAATCGTCGGTGACGTCAACCCGACCCGCCTGGCCCACGCCAAGGCCCAGGGCTTCGAGATCGCCGACCTGTCCAAGGACACTCCGCTGCACGAGCAGATCGCCGATCTGCTGGGCGAGCCGGAAGTGGACTGCGCGGTCGATGCGGTGGGCTTCGAGGCCCGTGGCCATGGGCATTCGGGATCGCAGCACGAGGCTCCGGCCACCGTGCTGAACTCGCTGATGGGGGTGGTGCGGGTCGCCGGCAAGATCGGCATTCCGGGCCTCTACGTCACCGAAGACCCGGGCGCGGTGGACGCGGCCGCCAAGCAGGGCTCGCTGAGCATCCGCTTCGGTCTGGGCTGGGCCAAGTCGCACAGTTTCCACACCGGCCAGACCCCGGTGATGAAGTACAACCGCCAGCTGATGCAGGCGATCATGTGGGACCGCATCAAGATCGCCGACGTCGTCGGGGTGGAAGTCATCACCCTCGACCAGGCGCCCAAGGGCTATGGCGAGTTCGATGCCGGCGTGCCGAAGAAATTCGTCATCGACCCGCACAGCCTGTTCAGCGCAGCCTGACAGCGCAGCTTAACCCCCGGCCGCGACTCCACTTCCGCGGCCGTCTCTCCAGGGGAGCCGCAAGGCTCCCTTTTTTTCTGCCCGCAGGTTAGAGCCCGTTCCTGCCAGATATTCCTCCGCTCAGGTCGACCCTCACCCTAACCCTCTCCCAAAGGGAGAGGGGACCGTGCGGTGGAGGATGAAACCGCAGCTTCAGCCGGCACGGTCTGCTCCCTCTCCCTGAGGGAGAGGGCTGGGGTGAGGGGGACGCGCAAACACGAAGCTACCCGGGGAAGAACCGTTGCTCCTGCAAGTATCAGGGCTTGGGCGCAGGGCAGTTGAAGTCGCCTTCCTGGCAGTCGGACAGCATCTGCAATTCCTTGATGCGGTTGTCGGTCATGGCCTTCAGGCAATTGCTGTAGGCCATGGGGTAGCCCGAACCACCCTTGGCGCCGGCCGTCTCGAACTGGCAGCTGAGATCGCGGTAGTTCAGCCAGGCCTTCTGCGCGGCGGTCAGGGCCTTCCTCTGTCCGGCATCCAGGCGCTGGCGGTACTGCCCGTAGAGGTCGTTGAGGCGCTTGTCGCTGGCCTTGTAGGCGGCGCCGGTGCAAGCGTTGATCTCGGCCTGGGTCTGGGCGTCGGCGCAGTCGGCGGCGGCCTGGGCGGCCGCGGAGAACACCAGCTGGCTGGCGGGCAGGAGCAAGAGGAAGGACAGGGACTTCATGGGACGCGATCCGTTGTTTTGGATGGAACCCCCACTCTAGCCGCTTCGGTCATGATCCGGCCAAGCGGCGGATAACGCTTGGGCCGTTATGCGCCCTACGCACGCGCTCAGGCCCGGTAGAAACGTAGGGCGAATAACCGCTTGCGGTTATCCGCCGTTACGTCGCCAGGCCCCATTCTAGCAACATCAGCCGAGCAGCTTCGCCGCCATCCGCTCCAGCGCCTGGCGCTGGAAGGCGCGGAAGTCCGCGTCGGGCTGCTGGCCTTCGAGCATCGGCAGGAAGGGATCGACCACTTCGGTGCGCACGCCGGCCATTTCCTCGATCACCGCGTGGCCGCAGAACGGCACGTAGGCTTCCGCGTAGCCGCCTTCGTGCACCACCACCAGACGCCCTTCGCACAGGCGTTCGGCGGCGTCGCGCACGGCGGCGGTCATGAAGCGGAAGGTCTCGCTGTGGGCGAGCATGCGCGCCAGCGGGTCCACGCCGTTGGCGTCGAAGCCGCTGGCAACCACGATCAGCTCGGGCTGGAAGCGTTCCAGCGCCGGCACGATGAGGGTTTCCATGGCCACACGGTAGGCGTCGTCACCACTGCCCGGATACAGCGGCACGTTGAGGTTGTAGCCCTTGCCCGCGCCCTCGCCGATGTCGCCCACCGCACCGGTGCCGGTGGGGTAGCAGTCGGCCTGGTGGATCGACAGGGTCAGCACGTCGTCGCGGCCGTAGAAGATCGCCTCGGTGCCGTTGCCGTGGTGCACGTCCCAGTCGAGCACTGCCACACGCTTGATACCGTGGCGCGCCTTGGCCGTCTCCACCGCCACGGCGATGTTCGCCAGGTAGCAGAAGCCCATGCCGCGATCCGGCAGGCAGTGGTGGCCCGGCGGACGGGACAGCGCGTAGGCGTTGTCCAGCTCGCCGCGCAGCACCGCATCCACCGCGGCGATGGTCAGGCCGGCGGACTGCCGGGCGATGTCGTAGGTGCCATGGCTGACCATGGTTTCCTCGCCCATGTCGCCGTGGCCGACTTCGCTGTAGGCCTTGAAGCGCTCCAGGTAGCTGGCCGGGTGCACCCGCAGCAGATCTTCCTCGCTGGCCAGCGGCGCGCTGGACAGGTGCAGCTGGCTGCTCAGGCCGGAGACATCCATCAGGCTTTTCAGCCGACGCTTGCTCTCCGGCGACTCGGCGTGGCCGCCGCCCACCGGCGGCTGCAACCAGCCACCGACGGGAAGGATCAGCGCGTGCAGCCCGGTCGCGTGCCAGAAGCAGCGCTCGTCGAAGAAGAATCCGGTACGACGACTCATGCGCGGGCCGCCTTCAGGGCACGCTGGCGCTTGCGGCTGAACAGCCAGTAGACCGGCGAGACCACGCCCAGGCCGACCACCCAGGAGATGTCCGCACCGTTCATGGCCTGCGCGGCGGCGCCGGTGTAGAGCGCGGTGGACATGAACGGAACCTGCACCAGGATGCCGAGGATGTAGCAGTTCACCGCTGTCCAGTTGAAGGTGCCGTAGATGCCGCCGTCACGCCGGAAGAACGACAGCACGTCGTACTCGCCATGGGCGATCAGGTAGTAGTCGACCAGGTTGATCGCACTCCAGGGCACCAGCACGTAGAGCAGCAGCAGGATGAAGTTGGTGTAGTTGGCCATGAAGTTGTCCTGGCCGAGCAGGGCGATGGTCAGCGAACCGCCGAACAGCGCCAGGGCAATCACCGCGCGCCAGCCGGCCTTGGCCGACCAGGCGGGAATCAGCGTCTGGCCGACGGTGATGGCCGAGAGGGTGCCGCAGTACAGGTTCATCGAGTTGGTGGCGGCGATGCCGATGGAGAAAACCGCGACCATGATGGCGCTGAAGCCGCCGGTCATCTCGATCAGGCCGGCGATGACGTCGCCCTCGCCCACCGACAGGCCGACCAGCACGCCCAGCAGCATCGGCAGGATCGAACCCAGGCAGCAGCCCCAGTAGCTCGACCAGAACGCGGTGCGCGAACCGGTGCCCTGCGGCATGTAGCGCGAGTAGTCGGATACGTAGGGCGCATACGCCAATTGCCACAGCGCGGCGATGGACAGCGCGCCGAGGAAGCCGGGGATGTTGTTCTCGTTGCGCTCAAGCAGGTCCGCCGGCAGGCCGTGGACGAACACCAGCCAGACGAAGCTGACCAGCAGCACAGCGCCGGACAGCCAGGACATCACGCGGGTGTAGCCGTGGATCAGGCGGTAGCCGAACACCGTGGCGATCACGCTGATCGCGCCCACCAGCAGGATGCCGGTGTTGGTGCCGATCATCTCGAAGCGCGCGTGCAGCGCCTGGCCGCCGAGCACCAGGTTCGAGGCGAAGAAGCCCAGGTACATGATCACCACCAGGGCGACCACCAGCAGGGAGCCGAAGGAGCCGAACTGGCCGCGGGTCTGCACCATCTGCGGCACGCCCAGCTGCGGACCCTGGGCCGAGTGCAGGGCCATGAACACGCCACCCACCAGGTTGCCGAGTACCAGCGCCAGCACGGCGGCGAAGAACGGCAGCTTGAACACGGTGACCGCCAGGGCGCCGGTGACCACGGTCAACAGCATGATGTTGCTGCCGAACCAGATGGTGAAGAGGTCGCGGGCGCGGCCGTGTCGTTCGTGTGCGGCGATGGGCTGGATGGTGCTCAGCTCCAGAGTCGTCGCCTGGTTTTGCGTCGTTGTCATTGTGTTTCTCACGCGTCGTTGGCAAGGCAGGCCCGGCGCGGACGCCGGGCTTGGATCAGGAAAGGATCAGCGGGCGGCCCAGGCGTTGAAGCGCTGCTCGAGCTCTTCGCCGTGGTCGACCCAGAAGGCCGCGTCCACCGAGCGGGCGCCTTCGAGGTTGGCCGGCGCGGTGGGCAGCGCGTCGCGCACGTCCGCCGGCAGCAGGTCCAGCGTGCCCTTGTGCACCGGGCCGTAGGGGATGTTCTCGGAGAAGGTCTTCTGGGTTTGCGGCTGGCTGGCGAAGGCGATGAACTTCTCGGCCAGCGCCTTGTTCGGCGTGCCCTTCACCACGGCCCAGTATTCCGGGTCGTACAGGCTGCCCGGCCAGACGATGCCCAGCTTCACGCCTTCCTTCTGCGCGGCGGCGATGCGGCCGTTGTAGGCGGCGCTCATCACCACGTCACCGGCGGCCAGCCACTGCGGCGGTTGCGCGCCGGCTTCCCACCACTGGATGTTGCCCTTGAGCTGGTCGAGCTTGGCGAAGGCGCGATCGACACCTTCCTTGGTGCCGAGCACCTTGTAGAGATCTTCCTGTTTCACGCCGTCGGCCAGCAGGGCGATCTCCAGGGTGTACTTGGCGCCCTTGCGCAGGCCGCGCTTGCCCGGGTACTCGGCGGTGTTCCAGAAGTCGGCCCAGGATTGCGGGGCCTTGGCGACCTTGGCACCGTTGTAGGCCATGACCATGGACCAGACGTAGGTGGCCACGCCGCACTCGCTGAGGGTGCCGGGGACGAAGTTCTTCTCGTCGCCGATGGCCGCCGGGTCGATGCGTTCGAACAGGCCTTCCTCGCAGCCGCGCAGCAGCTCGGGGCTTTCCACCTCGACCACGTCCCAGGTGACCTTGCCGACATCGACCATGGCCTTCACCTTGGCCATCTCGCCGTTGTACTCGCCGGCGACGATCTTGCCGGCGCCGCTGGCCTCGAAGGGCTTGAAGTAGGCCTGCTCCTGGGCCGCCTTGGTGGCGCCGCCGAAGGAGATGACGGTGATGCTTTGGGGCTGTGCATTAACGCTGCCGACAGCGGCAGCAAGGGCACAGGTGATGGAGATGCGCGTGAGCAAGGACACTTTCATGGAACGACTCCCACAGCCGGATTGGCGTTGTTGTGTTGCTGGGCAGTACTCCCGGCCAGAAGCCGGACAAAAGGGTTCCATCGCGCGGGCGTCTTTGCGCTCGCGGCGTTGTTATCAGGTATTCGTGGAGCCGTAGGGCGCATAACCCGGAACGGGTTATCCGCCGGTCAATCCACGGCGGATAACGCTGGCGCGTTATGCGCCCTACCGGTGGCTCCGGCGCCTTACAGCACGCCGATTTCCTGGGCCGTGCGATCCACCGCGCGGCGGGTCTTGTCGACCAGTTCGTCGATCTCGGCACGGCCGGCGACCAGTGCCGGGGCCATGATCATGCGGCCAAGGGTGGAGCGGATGATCACGCCCTCCTCGAAGCCGATGGTGCGGCAGCGCCAGGCGATGTCGTTTTCATTGTCGAAGCGCTTGCGGGTGGCCTTGTCCTGGACGAATTGCAGCGCAGCGACAAAGCCGGTGCCCTGGATGTCGCCCACCAGCGGGTGGTTGCCGAAGACTTCACGCAGGCACTGCTGCAGGTACGGGCCGGTGTCGTTCTTCACCGCATTCACCCAGCCCTCGTCACGCAGCGCACGCAGGTTGGCCACCGCCACCGCTGCCGCCACCGGGTGGCCGGAGTAGGTCAGGCCGTGGGCGAACACGCCGCCCTCTTCCACCAGCGCCTGGGCGATGCGTTTGCTCAGCACCAGGCCGCCCATGGGGATGTAGCCGCTGGTCAGGCCCTTGGCGATGGACAGGGTGTCGGGCTGGAAGCCGAAGTGCTGGTGGGCGAACCACTCGCCGGTACGGCCGAAGCCGCCGATCACTTCGTCGGCGCACAGCAGCACGTCGTACTGACGGCAGATGCGCTGGATTTCCGGCCAGTAGCTTTCCGGCGGGAAGATCATGCCGCCGGCGCCCTGGAAGGGTTCGGCGATGAAGCCGGCGACGTTGTCGGCGCCCAGCTCGAGGATCTTCTCTTCCAGCTGCAGGGCGCAGCGACGGCCGAATTCGGCCGGGGTCAGGTCACCGCCGGCGGCGAAGAAGTAGGGTTCGTCGATGTGCGCGATGTCCGGGATCAGGCCGCCCATCTCGTGCATGAACTTCATGCCGCCCAGCGCGGTGGCTGCCAGGGTGGAGCCGTGGTAGCCGTTCCAGCGGCCGATCATGATCTTCTTCTGCGGCTTGCCTTCGATCTGCCAGAAGCGACGCACGGTGCGGATCAGCACCTCGTTGGCCTCGGAGCCGGAGTTGGTGTAGATCGCGTGGCTGTAGTGGTCGGGCAGCAGGCTGAAGAGGGTCTCGGAAAGCTCGATCACCGCCGGGTGGGTGGTGTGGAAGAACATGTTGTAGTACGGCAACTCGTCCAGCTGGGCGGTGGCGGCGGCGGTCAGGTCCTTGCGCCCGTAGCCCAGGTTGGTGCACCACAGGCCGGACATGCCGTCGATGTACTTGTTGCCATCGTTGTCCCAGAGGTGCAGGCCTTCGCCACGCACCATCACGCGCGGGCCTTCGGCGTTCAGCGCCTTCTGGTCGAGGAAGGCATGGATGTGGTGGGCCGCGTCCGCTTTCTGGTATTCGCGGGTATCACGTGGCGCTCTCTTCGGGTCGGTCATCGACTTTCTCCTCTATCCCTCGGCGGTGCTCCGGCAGCCGGCCTGAGGGGTCTTCAGGGGATCGAGGGCGACGGACTTACCTAGGCAGTCTCACCGGCCGTCTCGAACGGTTCGGTTAGGAATTCGGGTGTTGCTCAGGCGCCGGGCGCGACCCCGGCGGCCTGTCTTTCATTCAGTCGCGCAGCTGGAACCAGGTGGTCTTGAGCTGCGTGTATTTATCGAAGGAATGCAGCGAGAGGTCGCGGCCGAAGCCCGACTGTTTGCCGCCACCGAACGGAATCGCCGGGTCCAGCGCGTCCACGGTGTTCACCGACACGGTGCCGGCGTTCAGCTTGCGCGCCACGCGGTGGGCGCGGTGCAGGTCGTCGCTCCACAAGGAGGCGGCGAGGCCGTAGATGCTGTCGTTGGCCAGGCGCACGGCTTCTTCTTCGCTGTCGAAGGGGATGACTGCAAGCACCGGGCCGAATACTTCGTCGCGGGCCAGGGACTGCTCCGGGCGCACGCCGGTGAAGATGGTCGGCTCGATGAAATTGTCCGAGCCATTGAAGCTCAGCTGACGGCCACCGCAGGCGAGCTGCGCGCCGTCGCTCTGGGCGCGATCAATGCAGGCCATGATGCCGGCGGTCTGCTTGTTGTCGACGATGGAACCGGCGCGGCTGGCCGGGTCCAGCGGGTCGCCCGGAGTCCAGTCGCGGGCCTTGGCGATCAGGCGCTCGACGAACTCGTCGTGGATCGAGCGCTCCACCAGCAAGCGCGAGTTGGCCGAGCAGACTTCGCCCTGGTTGAAGAAGATGCCGAAGGCGGCCTTCTCGGCGGCCAGGTCGAGGTCGCGGCAGTCGGCGAACACCAGGTTCGGGCTCTTGCCGCCGCACTCCAGCCAGACCTGCTTGAGGTTGGACTGCGCGGAATACTGCATGAAGTACTTGCCGACCTGGGTCGAACCGGTGAACACCAGGGCGTCCACGTCCGGGTGCAGGCCCAGCGCCTTGCCGGCGCTTTCGCCCAGGCCCGGCACGACGTTCAGCACACCTTCGGGAATGCCGGCTTCCAGCGCCAGCTCGGCCAGGCGCAGGGCGGAGAATGGCGATTGCTCGGCGGGCTTGAGCACCACGGAGTTGCCGGCGGCCAGCGCGGGCGCCAGCTTCCAGGCGGCCATGTCGAGGGGGAAGTTCCACGGCACCACGGCGCCGATCACGCCCAGCGGCGCGCGGGTGATGGTGGCCAGGGCGTTCTGCGCGGTCGGCGCGACCTGGTCGTAGAGCTTGTCGAGGCTTTCGGCGTACCAGGAGAACACGCCAGCGGCGCCGGGGACGTCGATGTTCCAGGCGTCCATCACCGGCTTGCCCATGTTCAGGGTGTCGAGCAGGGCCAGTTCGTCGCGGTGGGCCATCATCAGCTCGGCGAGCTTCTGCAGCACGGCCTTGCGCTCGCGCGGCGCCATGCGCGCCCAGGGGCCGGTCTCGAAGGCCTGGCGGGCGACGCGCACGGCGGCGTCGACTTCGGCCGCGCCACAGGCAGCGACATTGGCCAGCAGGCGATTGGTCGCCGGGTCAATGGCGGCGAAGGTCGCGCCATCCTGTGCAGTCACGCGGCGGCCGCCGATCAGCGCGCTGTCGATGAAAGTCTGCCGGGCAGCACGCTGCCGCCAATCGTTGAGCTCGTACACCAGGGCACTCCTGCTTCGCTCGCCCTCGAGGGACGTTGTTGTTCGAATGTGGATTGGATGGTCGCCCAAGGCCTTGCCAAGGAAAATTATTAAATTTGTCTTCGGGGTATATGAAAAAGCTGGGCAGCCACGCACCGGCCCGGAGCATTGCGCACCATCACGGTGCGCGCCTGCGCACCGCTGCAGCGCCCGTATTCAGCGGGTCAGCGCCTCGTAAAGCTCGGGGCGACGGCACGGCAGGTAGGGGAAAGTGCCGGCCTGGCGGGCGCGCTGCTGCGGGTCCAGATCGACGATCAGCAGGCTCTCCGCGGGCCCGGCGGCAGCCAGGCGCTCGCCATCCGGCGCGACGATGCAGGAGCCACCGAGGAAGGCCAGCCCGTCCTCCACGCCACAGTGGTTGCAGTAGGCGACGAACAGCTGGTTCTCCACCGCCCGCGCCGGAACTATCACCCCCGGCACCGCGCCGTATTCGGGCGTCAGCGCGGTGGGAATGAGGATCAGCCCGGCGCCGTTCAGTGCGTGGGTGCGCACCGCTTCGGGGTACTCCACGTCGAAGCAGATCAGCAAGCCGATGCGCCAGCCGGCATAGTCGAACGGCGCTTCCAGCACATCGCCGGCGCTGAACACCTCGCGCTCCATGGCACCGAACAGGTGCGCCTTGCGGTAGTGGCCCAGCGCGCTGCCGGACGGGCCGATCACCTGCACCGAGTTGTACGGCTTGCCGCCCTGCGGATGGCGCTCGGCGTAACCGTAGGCGATGGCCAGCCCGAAGCGCTGCGCCAGCTCGCCGATGCGCTGGGCAGACGGGCCGTCCGCCGCCTCGGCCAGCTCGTTCATCCGCTGCGGTACGTTGTAGCCACCCAGCCACAGCTCGGGGCAGAGCAGCAAGTGCGCGCCGGCAGCAGCGGCGGCGCCGGCCTGGCGCTCCAGTTGGTCGAGGTTGCCGGCAACATCGCCGGGGAGGCCGCAGGTCTGCCAAAGGGCCATGCGCATGAGCTTTACTCCAGGCTGCGTGTACGGGATTTGCAGGGCGCTTTCACGCACTGCGCTGGAGTATGCCCGCGCCCGGAGGGTCGCAGCAGGCGGCCAAGGCCATGAAAAATGTGGTCCCCGGCGAGGAAAATCTTCGCCATGGGCCGCCCCCGCCGGCCGGCCCAACGCGGTATCTTGTATAAAAAAGCATCAACGAGGCGTGCAGTGGCTTCCTATACCTTGCGGCAATTGAAGTATTTCGTGACCACCGTGGAGTGCGGCAGCGTGGCCGAGGCGTCGCGCAAGCTGTACATCGCGCAGCCGTCCATTTCCACGGCGATCAAGGGGCTGGAAGAGAGCTTCGGCGTTCAGCTGTTCATCCGCCACCACGCCCAGGGCGTGTCGCTCACCCCCAGCGGCGCGCGCTTCTACCGCAAGGCGCAGGAACTGCTGCGCATGGCCCACGAGTTCGAGCAGAACGCCCTCGCCGACAACGACGTGGTGGCCGGGCAGATCGACATCGGCTGCTTCGAAACCGTCGCCCCGCTCTACCTGCCGCGGCTGATCTCGGGTTTCCGCGAGCGCTACCCCGGCGTGGAAATCCGCATCAGCGATGGCGAGCAGCAGGAGCTGGTGCAGGGCCTGACCGCCGGCCGCTTCGACCTGGCGCTGCTCTACGAGCATGACCTCGACGCCACCATCTCCACCGACCCGCTGATGCCCGCCCAGCGCCCCTATGCGCTGCTGCCGGAGAACCATCGCTTCGCCAAGCAGGACAAGGTCTCCCTGCGCGACCTGGTGCTGGAGCCGATGATCCTGCTGGACGTGCAGCCCAGCCGCACCTACTTCGTGCGCATCTTCGAGGAACTGGGGCTGAACCCGCACATCGCCTTCAGCTCGCCGTCGATCGAGATGGTGCGCGGCATGGTTGGCCAGGGCTTCGGCTTCTCCCTGCTGGTCACCCGTCCACATTCCGAGTGCACCTACGACGGCAAGAAGGTGGTGACGGTGGATGTCGCCGAAGAGGTGAGCACCTCCGGCCTGGTCGCCGCCTGGCTCAAGCGCGCCCAGCTGACCAAGCCGGCGCAGCTGTTCGTCGACTATGCGCGGGAGGAGCTGAGCGGGAAGCACTGAGTCCTGCTCCTGACATCTCGCTTTTCGTAGGACCGAGAGGGACGCCTAGTCCTTGCTCGCGAACCCGTCCTCCTGCGCGGCGGCTGCCCTCTCCCTAACCCTCTCCCTGAAGGGAGAGGGAACTGTCCTCCACGGGCTGAAGGACCGACGCTCGCCGACTGACTCCGTAAATGCCCCAACGCTGCGGACGGCCCCCTCTCCCTCCGGGAGAGGGCTGGGGTGAGGGGCCACGCCCGAACCCCCTCCCGTCACTCCCCGTGCCCCGCGCCGACATCCGGGGTTACAATCTCGCCCCCAATCCGCAATGCCTTCCCGCCCCATGCTCATCTGGAAAGAGCGCGTGCAGCGCCTCATCACTCTCGTCCTCGGCCTGCTGCAGAAGTATCCGCGCGTCATCGCCCTGTTCGGTTTCTGCTCCGGCGTCTTCAGCTTCATCATGGTGGACCGCCACCGCGCCGGCTTCGCCCGCGCCATGGCCATCGTCATGCTGGTCAGCTGGATCTGGCTGATGCTGGAGAACCTGCTTACCGACCGCTTCAAACGCCGTTTCGGCTGGGAAGTGCCACCGGGTCTGCTGCGCTACGCGACCCAGCTGATCCACCAGGAAAGCCTGTTCTTCTGCCTGCCGTTCTTCTTCGTCACCACCACCTGGAACAGCGGGCAGGCCCTGTTCACCGGCGTGCTGACGCTGGCTGGCCTCGCGGCGATCACCGACCCGGTCTACTACAAGTGGCTGTCGGTGCGGCGCTGGACCTTCCTCGGCTACCACACCCTGACGCTGTTCGCGGTGCTGCTCACCGCGCTGCCGATCATCCTCCACCTGAGCACCCCGCAGAGCTACCAGGCGGCACTCGGCATCGCCGTGCTGCTGTCTTTCCCGAGCCTCGCGGTCACGGTGAAGATCCACAAATGGTGGCGCTGGTTCGCCCTCGTCGGCCTGACCCTGTCCATCGGTGCGGTGGGCTGGTTCGCCCGCGCCTGGGTGCCACCCTCGACCCTGTGGATGACCGAGATGGCGGTGACCGAGAGCTTCGACAACGCCCAGCGCACCCCCGGCGACAGTCTGGAAACGGTCAGCGTTGCGCAGATCAAGAGTCAGGGCCTCTACGCCTACACCGCGATCAACGCCCCGCGCGGGCTGAACGAGCGCATCTACCATGCCTGGCGGCTGAACGGCCAGGAAGTGGACCGCATCGCCCTCGACATCAAGGGCGGCCGCGAGGCCGGCTACCGCGCCTGGACACACAAGCAGAACTTCCCCACCGACCCCAGCGGCGACTGGCAGGTGCAGGTGCTTACCGAGGCCGGCCAAGTCATCGGCACCTTGAGGTTCGAGGTCACGCCCTGACCACTCGGTATCCTTGACCCGACTCGGCGCTTTCCCCTACAAGACCCTCTCCCCAGAACAAAAAGTGCCGAGAGAGTCATGACCGATACCGCCCTGCACCCGTTCGACCGCGCCGTGGCCCTGCAACCTGTGGCGGGCCAGCCCAACCTCTACGAGGGCCACACCAGCCAGGACTACTGGAACATGGTCGGCCCCTTCGGCGGCGTCACCGCTGCGGTCCTGCTGCAGGGCGCGCTGCGCCACCCGCAACTGCTCGGCAGCCCGGTGTCGCTGACGGTGAACTACGCTGCGGCAGTCGTGGCCGGCGCCTTCCAGGTCGAAGCCGTGCCGGTGCGCACCAACCGCAGCACCCAGCACTGGCTGCTGCAACTGACCCAGGCTGATGAAGCCGGCGAGCGGCAGGTCACCACCACCGCCACCCTGGTCACCGCGCTGCGCCGCGAGACCTGGAGCCTGACCGACATCCCCGCGCCGGACCTCGCCCCGCCCAGCGACTTCGAGCCGATGAGCCCCGCCGCCAAGGGGGTGGCCTGGCCCAAGCAATATGAGATGCGCCCGGTCTCTGGTGCCTTCCCCACCCAATGGGACGGCAGCGGCGAGACCAGCCGCAGCCAGCTCTGGCTGCGCGATGCCCAGGACCGCCCGCTGGACTTCCTGTCCCTGGCGGCGATGAGTGACATCTTCTACCCGCGCATCTGGCTGCGCCGCGCCACCCCGGTGCCGGCCGGCACCGTGTCGATCACCACCTACTTCCACACCGACGCCGCGCAGATGGCCGAGGTCGGCAGCGGCTACCTGCTGGGCGACGCCCGCGCCCAGGAATTCCGCAACGGCTTCTTCGACCAGAGCGCCCAGCTGTGGAGCCAGTCCGGCGCACTGCTGGCGACCAGCAACCAGGTGGTTTACTACAAGGAGTGAGCCACTGCTCACCCCGTAGGATGGCGTGGAGCGAAGCGATACCCATCAGTTCCTGCAACAGCGAGCGATGGGTATCGCAAGTTTTGCGCTCATCCTGAGCCCTCTCCAAGGCTGAAAACGGCGAACAAAAAAAGCCCGGCACATGGCCGGGCTTTTTTATGGGCAGCGAGAAGGCTCAGACCTTCTTCACGAACTCCGACTTCAGCTTCATCGCGCCGATGCCGTCGATCTTGCAGTCGATGTCGTGGTCGCCGTCCACCAGGCGGATGTTCTTCACCTTGGTGCCGACCTTCACCACCAGGGACGAGCCCTTGACCTTGAGGTCCTTGATCACGCTGACGGTGTCGCCATCCTGCAGCAGGTTGCCGACCGCGTCCTTGATCACGCGGGTATCGCCTTCGGCCTCGCCCGAGCCGTCAGCGGACCACTCATGGGCGCACTCGGGGCAGACCAGCTGGGCGCCGTCTTCGTAGGTGTATTCGGAGTTGCATTGGGGGCAGGGCGGCAGCTGGCTCACGGCGATTCTCACACTGGAAACGGTAAAAAGACCGCAGAGTATATAAGGTTTCTCCCGTCCCTGCCCGGCGACGAAGTTGGCAAGGGGCCAGCACCGTTACAAAAGCGTAAGAATCCATCGCTATAAAAGGCGGCCACTTCGATAAGAAAAAGGACGCCCGTACCATGCTGCACAAGCCCTCCCCGCTCGCGCTGAGCATCGCCTTGGTACTGGCGAGCCTGGCCGCCGAAACCGCCCACGCCGTGCCGGTATCGCCCATCATCAGCGACGCGCAGACTAGCAGCCGCACCCTGGCCAACCAGGACACCCTGACCGTCACCAGCACCGGCAGCCTGGTCACCAGCGGCAAGAGCGTCGACCTCAAGGGCGCGGCCACCGGCAGCGGCGTGGTCATCGACAACAGCGGCCTGATGCAGTCCACCACCGGCCGCGTGGTCGATACCTCCGGCAGCGACAGCACCACGCGCTTCTACCAGATCATCAACCGCGAAGGCGGGCGCATCCTCGGCTACGACGACGCCATCCGCATGAACAACCCGTTCAGCGCCGGCAACGTGCTGGTCGACAACGCCGGCAGCATCTATTCCGCCACCGGCCAGGCGCTGGACTTCGACAAGCTGCAGAGCAATGCCACTGTCACCCTGATCAACCGCGCCAGCGGCGTCATCCACAGCGATGGCAACGACGCCATCCGCCCCGGCGGCAACGCGTCGATCACCAACTATGGCGAGATCAGCAGCTCGGACATGATTACCGCCGACACCAAGAACGACGGCATCGACTTCCAGGGCGCCTCCGGCGGCTACGTGGAAAACCACGGCCTGATCAGCGGCGGCCGCCACGGCATCACCACCGATGTCGGCGCCACCCTGATCAACTACGCCGACGGCGTGATCATCGGCCGCAATGGCTCGGGCTTCGGCTCCGACGGCGACGGCACCGTGATCAACTACGGGCGCATCACAGGCTCCTACAACGGGCTGGTTCCGGATGGCGACGGCGACGGTGTGGACATCGATTACACCGGCCACATCGAGAACCACGGCATCATCGAAGGCACCGGCGCCGCCGGCTCCAAGGACGGCTCGCCGAATGGCAGCGAAGGCATCGCCATGGGCGGCGGTACCATCATCAACTACGCCGGCGCGATCATCCGCAGCGTCGACCGCGGCATCCTGGTCGACGACGGCAACGGCAACAGCGGCTTCAGCTCCACCTACCTGGAGAACCACGGCAGCATCACCGGCGAGAAGCTCTCCGGCGTGACCCTGTCCGGCGACCTCGACGACACCGTGGTCAACGACGGTCTGATCCAGGGCGGCAACGGCGTGGCCCTGGAAATGGGGGGCGGCAACGACAGCCTGGTGCTGCTCTCCGGCAGCCGCTTCGAAGGTCTGGTGGACGGCGGCAGCGGCCGCGACACCGTGACCTTCGACGACGCCGCCGGCGGCAGCTTCGGCAACAGCGCCAACTTCGAATGGCTGGACGTGAAACAGGGCAGCTGGACGCTCTCCAGCACCGACGACTTCAGCGAAGGCGGCGAAGTCTTCAGCGGCGCCAGCCTGAACAACACCGGCAGCCTCCTCGGCACCCTGCAGATCGACCAGGGCGCCACCTACTCGGGCAGCGGCAGCGTCGGCGGGCTGAACGTCGCCGGTACCCTGGTCGCCTCGCCGGCAACCGGTGCCGCCCAGGTGACCGGCAACCTGAACCTGCAGAGCGGCTCGACCCTGGCCTTCGGCGTGGAGCCCAGCGGCGCCCACGCCACCGTGCTGGTGGACGGCAGCACCCGCATCGACGGCTCGCACCTCGCCGTGCAGGCCGGCAGCGGCAACTGGCCGTGGCAGAGCAGCGTACAGGTGATCAGCTCCACCGGCGGCGTCAGCGGCCAGTTCGCCGACGTGAAGAGCAACTTCGCCTTCCTCACCCCGACCCTGAGCTACAGCGCCAACAGCGTCGACCTGCAACTGACCCGCAACGACGTGCAGTTCGGCGACCTGGCCAGCAGCAGCAACGGCCGCAACGCCGGCTCCGCCCTGCAGAGCCAGAACGGCGGTGCGCTGTACAACGCGCTGATCACCAGCGACGCGAGCAACGCCACTTCCGCCCTGGAACAACTGGCCGGCGCCAGCAACGCCAGCCTGGCCGCCGCGACCATCGCCGGCAGCCAGCAGGTCGGCAGCGCCATGCTCAACGCCGTGCGCCAGCTGGGCAGCAACAGCCTGCTGGCGGCCACCGAGCGCAGCGACACACCAATGCTCGCCGCCACCGGCGTACCCAGCGCAGCGCGCAACCTGAACGACCCGAACGCCGCCGGTCGCCTCTGGGTGCAGGGTATCGGCAGCCACGGCAAGCTCGACGAACACGACAACAGCGGCGACCTGCAACAGAACACCGGCGGAACCCTGCTCGGTGCCGACTGGGCGGTGACTCCGGACTGGCGCCTGGGCGTGCTCGGCGGCTACTCGCACACCGACCTGGACGGCAGCGGCGGCGTCTCCGGCGACATCGACAGCTGGCACCTGGGCGCCTACGCGCTGCACCAGAGCGGCCCGCTGGCAGTGCGTCTGGGTGCGGCCTACAGCAGCCATGACGGCGAGAGCAAACGCCGGGTGGAGTTCGACGGCTTCAGTGATCGTCCCAAGGGCGACTACGACGCCGACAGCTGGCAGGCGTTCGCCGAGACCGGCTACGCCATGGGCAGCGGCCGCCTGAGCGCCGAGCCCTACGCACGCCTGGACTACCAGCGCTACGAGCGCGATTCGTACGACGAGAAGGGCGGCGCCGCCGCGCTGCACGTCGACTCCCAGGACCAGGACAACCTGAGCAGCACCCTCGGCCTGCGCATCGCCCGCCTCGACACCCTGAGCAACGGCATGAGCTTCACCCCGCGCCTGGGCCTGGGCTGGCGTCACACCTTCGGCGACATCGACAGCGAAACCCGCCAGTCCTTCCTCGCCGGCGGCGACGCCTTCAGCGTCCAGGGCACCGCGCTGGATCGCAACAGCCTGCTGCTGGACGTCGGCTTCGATGTCGGCGTCTCGGCGCGCAACACCGTCGGCATCGGTTACAGCGGGCAGATGGGCAGCAACGCGCAGAACCACGCGCTGATCGCCCAATGGCAGATGGCGTTCTGATCGCGATCCACTGACGAAAAAGCCCGGCGCAAGCCGGGCTTTTTCTTGGGCGTTGTTAAGACGAGAGATTCGGAAATTTCGCGGCCTGTCTCGGATCCCGACACATAGCCTCAGCGAGCGCCGACGGCAAAGCTTGCCGCCCCGGTCAGCCGACCGGTATCCGCCCAACCTCGATGAGTGAGCACTCCCATGAAAAAGCTTTGCATCCTGATCGCTGCCTGCGCCGTTCTTGCCGCCTGTGGCAAGCAAGAGGAACAAGCCTCGAAGACTGCCGTCCCCGCAGCTGCCCAGCAGGAAACCAAGCCTGCGATCCAACCGGAAGCCAAGCCGGCAGAACCGACAGCCCCTGCTGAACAGACCGCGCCGGCAGAGTCGACGGCGCCTGCCGAACAAGCCGCCGCCCCGGTCCAGCCGGACGCTGAAGCAGCCAAGCCGGCCGACGACAAGCAGCAGTAAGCCTCCGCCGTTCAGTCCAACAGCCAGCCGCCTCCGGGCGGCTGGCTGCTTTCAGGGCTGCAGCTGGCTGATATAGGCAGCCAGTGAGGTGATGTCGTCATCGTTGAGCAGTGCCGCCACCGCCAGCATCGGCGAGTCCGCACGGCTCGGATCCTTGTCGCGGTAACGTTGCAGGGCATGGGTCAGGTAGACCTGCGGCTGCCCGGCGATACGCGGGAAGCCGTCGTGCCCCTTGGCCTTCTCGCCGTGGCAGGTGACGCAGACGGTGGCGAAGCGCCGGGCGCCCTGTTCCACCAGCGCCTTGTCCGGCGCCGCCTCCGCGCGGGGCAGGACCTTCTGCTGGCTGAAGTAGTAGGCGATGTTGACCCGCTCGTTGATGCTCAGCAGCTTGGCCGCCTGGTTCATCACGAAGTCGGTGCGCTGGCCGTCGACGTACTTCTCGAAGGCGTCGAAGAGGTACTGCGGGTTCTGCCCGGCCAGGTTGGGGATGTAGTCGCGCTTGCTGTTGCCATCCTTGCCGTGGCACTTGCTGCACAGCAGGATGCGCTCCTGCGCGGCGGCATAGGCCTGCTCGCGCTTGGCCGGGTCCTGCTCCAGGGCGGCAAGCCGATCCATCATCTCCGATGACTGCGCCAAAGCCTGGGTGGCCCCGCACAGCAGCACCCACAACAGAACGACTCTCCCCATCGCCGCACCCTGGTCAGTCAATTTTCCCAGCGTGGAACATAGAGCCTTTCTGAAGGAATTTTCCGACGCAGATCAACCAATGGCGCGACGCCGGAAATCCTCCAGGCAAAAAAAGGGGGAGCATCGTGCTCCCCCGTGGGACTGAACCTTAAAGACCCGTCTGTCCTTGGTCAGCCTTCAATTTCAACCAGGATCTCACCGGGGTTGACCCGGTCGCCCTTGGCTACGTGGATGGCCTTCACGGTGCCGGCGATGCCCGCCTGCACTTCGGTCTCCATCTTCATTGCTTCGGTGATCAGCACGGCCTGGCCGGCCTTCACGCTGTCGCCTTCCTTGACCAGCACATCGACGATGTTGCCCGGCATGGTGGTGCTGACGTGGCCCGGCTCGCTGGCCTGCTTGCGCTTGTTGCCGCCGCCGCCGATGAACTCGTTGAGCGGCTCGAACACCACCTCTTCGGGCATGCCATCCACCGACAGGTAGAAGTGGCGCTTGCCGTCGGTCTTCACGCCGACGCCGGTGATGTCCACGCGGTAGCTTTCGCCGTGCACGTCGACCACGAACTCGGTCGGTACGCCTTCACCGCCAGCAGCGGCCACGCCCTTGCCGTTGGGGATCGGCAGCAGCTCTTCGGGCTTCAGGGTGCCGGCGGCACGCTCTTCGAGGAACTTGCGGCCGATGTCCGGGAACATGGCGAAGGTCAGCACGTCCTCCTCGGACTTGGCCAGGCTGCCGATCTCTTCGCGCAGCTTGTTCAGCTCCGGCTTGAGCAGGTCGGCCGGGCGCACGTCGATGACTTCTTCGTTGCCGATGGCCTGGCGGCGCAGGGTTTCGTCGATCTTGCCCGGCGCCTTGCCGTAGCGGCCCTGCAGGTAGAGCTTCACTTCGTTGGTGATGGTCTTGTAGCGCTCGCCGGCCAGGACGTTGAAGAACGCCTGGGTGCCGACGATCTGCGAGGTCGGGGTGACCAGGGGCGGGAAGCCGAGGTCTTCGCGAACCCGCGGGATTTCCGCGAGCACTTCCGGCATGCGGTTCAGCGCGCCCTGTTCCTTGAGCTGGTTGGCCAGGTTGGAAATCATCCCGCCCGGAACCTGGTTGACCTGCACGCGGGTATCCACGCCGGTGAACTCGCTCTCGAACTGGTGGTACTTCTTGCGCACGGCGTGGAAGTACATGCCGATTTCCTGGATCAGCTCCAGGTCCAGGCCGGTGTCGAACGGGGTGTCGCGCAGGGCGGCAACCATCGACTCGGTGCCCGGGTGGCTGGTGCCCCAGGCCATGCTGGAGATGGCGGTGTCGATGCGGTCGGCGCCGTTTTCCACAGCCTTGAGCTGGCACATGCTGGCGACGCCGGCGGTGTCGTGGGAGTGCACGACCACGTCCAGCGGCAGCGCATCCTTCAGCGCCTTGACCAGCTCGCCGGTGGCGTAGGGGGTCAGCAGGCCGGCCATGTCCTTGATGGCGATGGAGTCCACGCCCATGTCGGCCATGGCTTTGCCCTGGGCAACGAAGGCGTCGATGGTATGCACCGGGCTGGTGGTGTAGGCGATGGTGCCCTGGGCGTGCTTGCCGGCGGCCTTCACGGCCTCGATGGAGACGCGCAGGTTACGCACGTCGTTCATCGCGTCGAAGATGCGGAACACGTCGATGCCGTTGACCGCCGCCTTGGCGACGAAGGCACGCACCACGTCATCGCTGTAGTGGCGGTAGCCGAGCAGGTTCTGCCCGCGCAGGAGCATCTGCAGGCGGGTATTGGGCAGCGCGGCCTTGAGCTTGCGCAGGCGCTCCCACGGGTCTTCCTTGAGGAAGCGCACGCAGGCGTCGAAGGTGGCGCCGCCCCAGACTTCCAGCGACCAGTAGCCGACCTGGTCGAGCTTGTCGCAGATCGGCAGCATGTCTTCGGTGCGCATCCGGGTCGCCAGCAGCGACTGGTGGGCGTCGCGCAGGATGGTATCGGTGACGGTGACTTTCTTGGAAACGGTCATGTACGAATTCCTCACAGGCCAGCGTGGGCGGCAATGGCGGTAGCGATGGCGATGGCCAGGTGCGACGGGGTGCGCTTGATGGAGTACTGGGTCAGTTCCGGGTGGCTTTCGACGAAGCTGGTGTTGAACTGGCCATTACGGAATTCCGGGTTCTTGAGGATTTCCTGGTAGTAGGCGGCGGTGGTCTTCACGCCCTGCACGCGCATGTCGTCCAGCGCACGCAGGCCACGGTCCAGCGCCTCTTCCCAGGTCAGCGCCCAGACCACCAGCTTCAGGCACATCGAGTCGTAGTACGGCGGGATGGTGTAGCCGGTGTAGATCGCCGTGTCGGTGCGCACGCCAGGGCCGCCGGGCGCGTAGTAGCGGGTGATCTTGCCGAAGGACGGCAGGAAGTTGTTCTTCGGGTCTTCGGCGTTGATCCGGAACTGCAACGCGAAGCCACGGTGGATGATGTCTTCCTGCTTGACCGAGAGCGGCAGGCCGGAGGCCACGCGGATCTGCTCGCGGACGATGTCGATGCCGGTGATTTCCTCGGTGATGGTGTGTTCCACCTGCACGCGGGTATTCATCTCCATGAAGTACACCTCGCCATCGGCGAGCAGGAACTCCACGGTGCCGGCGTTCTCGTAGCCCACGGCCTTCGCCGCGCGCACGGAGAGGTCACCGATGTAGGCACGCTGCTCGGGGGTGAGCTGCGGGCTGGGGGCGATCTCGATCAGTTTCTGGTTGCGGCGCTGGATCGAGCAGTCGCGCTCGAACAGGTGCACGGTGTTGCCGAAGGAGTCGGCGAGAATCTGCGCCTCGATGTGCTTCGGGTTGACGATGCACTTCTCGAGGAAGACTTCCGCGCTGCCGAAGGCCTTGGTGGCTTCGGAGATCACGCGGGGGAAATTCTGCTCCAGCTCTTCGCGGCTGTTGCAGCGGCGGATGCCGCGGCCGCCACCGCCGGAGGTGGCCTTGAGCATCACCGGGTAGCCGATGCGCTCGGCTTCGGAGAGAGCTTCGGCCAGGTCGGCGACGTTGCCTTCGGTGCCGGGGGTGCAGGGCACGCCGGCGGCGATCATGCTGCGGCGCGCTTCGGTCTTGTCGCCCATGCGGCGGATGACTTCCGCAGAGGGGCCGATGAACTTGATCCCGCGTTCGGCGCAGATATCGGCCAGCTCGGCGTTCTCGGAGAGGAAGCCGTAGCCCGGGTGGAGGGCGTCGCAGCCGGTTTCCACCGCCAGGTTCACCAGGGCGCGGGGGTTCAGGTAACCCGCCAGCGGATCGGCGCCCAGGCTGTGGGCTTCGTCGGCGCGCTTGACGTGCAGGGCGTGACGGTCGGCATCGGAATAGACGGCCACCGAACGGATGCCCATCTCGGCGCAGGCGCGCACGATCCGGACAGCGATCTCCCCACGGTTGGCGATCAGGATTTTCTTGATCACTGCGGCTTTCCCTCGGCCCGGGCCTTTTGGACCCCGGCGTAAAAACCCATCGGCAGCTCCGGTCGCGGCAGCTGGCTCTCTCGGCCGGAGCGGGTTCCGGCGTGTTTTTACCCTAGCGCGGGAGGGAGGATTAACCAAAATCAATAATTATTGGGGTAGCCATAAAGAATGCTTTATAGTTGAGCGGAAATGTCGCGATCAGGCCGTGTTCTATGCGTAAGTCATTGATGCGTATGACCCTTCGCCAACTGCAGGTTTTCCGTGCGGTGTGCGAAAGCCGTTCCTACAGCCGCGCCGCGGAGGAAATGGCCCTGACCCAGCCGGCGGTCAGCCTGCAGATCCGCCAGCTGGAAGAACTGGTCGGCCAGCCGCTGTTCGAGTACATCGGCAAGAAGCTCTACCAGACCGATGCCGCCGACGCCCTGCTGCGCGCCACCACCGACATCTTCCAGCGCCTGGAAGTGCTGGACATGAACCTCTCCGACCTCAAGGGCTCGCTGCAGGGCCAACTGCGCCTGGCAGTGGAATCGAGCGCCAAGTACATCACCCCGCACCTGTTCGCCGCCTTCCACGCGCAGCACCCTGACGTCAGCCTGAACCTCACGGTGGTCAACCGCGCCCAGGTGATCAAACGCCTGTCGGACAACCGCGACGACCTGGTGATCATGTCCCTGGTGCCGCAGGACATGGCGCTGGAATTCCTGCCCTTCCTGAACAACCCCATTGTGGCCGTGGCGCCGCCGGACCATCCGCTGTGCAACGCCGCGAAGCTTTCGCTGAAGGACCTGGAGCCCTACCCGCTGCTGATCCGCGAGCCCGGCTCGGGCACGCGCAAGGCCTGCGAGGAACATTTCCAGCAGAAGCGCGCGCACTTCCCGCAGACGCTGGAGTTCGCCTCGCTGGAAGGTTCACGCGAAGGAGTGCTGGCGGGTCTGGGACTGGCGCTGCTGCCGCGCCACGCGGTGAGCCGCGAGCTGCAATCCGGGCTGCTGCATGAGCTGCCGGTGGAAGAACTGCCGCTCTACCGCAGCTGGTGTCTGGTGCACGCCCGCGGCAAGCGCCTGAGCCCGGTGGCCCAGGCGTTCGTCGCCTTCATCCGTGAAGAGCGGGCGCTGATCAGCCAGCTGGCCGAACGCTTCGCCGGCCCGCCTTCGCCGAAGTGAGGTAGGCGGCCGCGATCAGGTCGGGGTAATCGGAGGTTTCGAGGGCGAGGCGCTGGGCCTCCATGCGGTCCTCGATGGCGCGACGGAACTGCATGCGGCGCTGGTCTTCGAGCTTGCGGCGGGTCTTGCTATCCACTTGGAGCTGGGTGTCGTCGATATGGCGGGGCATCTCGCATCTCCCAAGGCCTAAGGGCTGGAGACGCCAGCATGCTGACGACGGATGACCGTTTGACGACGTGGTGGTGAAGCCCCGGTGACGCCGACGGGCGGTCGGCGACACCGTCAGGGACGGATCAGGACGCCTCTTCCGGGCGCTCCTCGTGGTTCTTCACCACCTTCGGCGACAGGCGCAGGCTGCGCAGGCTGCGCTTCACGCTCTTGAGGTGATTCACCAGGTCCGGGCCGCGAGCCATGGCCACGCCCATCGCCAGCACGTCGATCACCACCAGGTGAGCGATACGCGAGGTCAGCGGGGTGTAGATATCGGTGTCTTCGTGGACATCCACCGCCAGGTTCACCGTGGCCAGGTCCGCCAGCGGGGTCTGGCTGGGGCACAGGGTGATCAGCGTGGCACCGGCTTCGCGCACCAGGTTGGCGGTCACCAGCAGGTCCTTGGAGCGGCCGGACTGGGAGATGCAGATCGCCACGTCCGAGGGCTTCAGGGTTACCGCCGACATGGCCTGCATGTGCGGGTCCGAGTAGGCCGCCGCCGACAGCAGCAGGCGGAAGAACTTGTGCTGGGCGTCCGCCGCCACCGCGCCGGAGGCGCCGAAGCCGTAGAACTCGACGCGCTGGGCATGGGCGATGGCCGCGATGGCGCGCTCCAGGGCATGGGTGTCGAGGTTCTCGCGCACTTCCATCAGCGAGTGCAGGGTGGTGTCGAAGATCTTCAGGCTGAAGTCCGCCACCGAGTCGCTTTCGTTGATCGAGAACTGGCCGAAACTGGCGCCGGCGGCCAGGCTCTGCGCCAGCTTGAGCTTGAGGTCCTGGAAGCCGGTGCAACCGATGGCGCGGCAGAAGCGCACGATGGTCGGCTCGCTGACGCCCACGCTGTGGGCGAGGTCTGCCATGGAGCTGTGCATGACCGATGCAGGGTCCTGCATCACGTGATCGGCAACCTTGAGCTCCGACTTGCGGAGCAGATGACGCGACTGGGCAATGTGCTGCAAAAGGTTCACAGGGATAGGCTCGGTGATAGTTGTCTGAAATTTATGTAGTCTTGTTGTAGTTATACTACAAAACTAACCGCCACGCCCAGGGAATAAGTCTTGAATACGCCCGCCAGCCTTAGTCTTCCCAGCTCCTGCGACATTCTGGTGTTCGGCGGCAGCGGTGACCTGGCGCTGCACAAGCTGCTGCCGGCGCTCTACCACCTGCACCGGGAGAATCGCCTGCCGGCCGACACGCGGATCTTCGCCCTCGCCCGCAGCCAGCGCGACAACGCCGCCTACCTCGCCCTGGCCGAACGCAACTGCCGCGCCCAGGTGGCGCGCAGCGACTTTTCCGCCGAGGCCTGGCGCAGTTTCGCCCAGCGCCTGGAATACGTGGCGATGGACGCCTCCCAGAGCGCCGACTTCGGCCGCGTGGCCAAGGCCCTCAAGCGCACGGACGGCCGGGTGCTGGTGCACTACCTGGCCACCGCACCGAGCCTGTTCGCGCCGATTGCGCAGAACCTGAAGATCGCCGGTCTCGCCGGGCCGCTGGCGCGCATCGTGCTCGAAAAGCCGCTGGGGCATTCGCTGGAGTCGGCGGTGGCGATCAACCAGGCCATCGGCGAAGTATTCGACGAGTCGCGGGTGTTCCGCATCGATCACTACCTGGGCAAGGAAACCGTGCAGAACCTGATGGCCCTGCGCTTCGCCAACACCCTGTTCGAGCCGGTGTGGCGCAACGGGCACATCGACCACGTTCAGATCACGGTCAGCGAAACCCTGGGCGTGGAGAACCGCGGCAGCTACTACGACCATGCCGGGGCCATGCGCGACATGGTGCAGAACCATCTGCTGCAGCTGCTCTGCCTGGTGACCATGGAGGCGCCGGTGCGCTTCGACGCCGAAGCGGTGCGCAACGAGAAGGTGAAGATTCTCCAGGCGCTCCGGCCGATTTCCGGGCAGGACGTACAGGACAAGACCGTGCGCGGCCAATACACCGCCGGGCACATCGGCGGGCAGGAAGTGCCGGCCTACTGGTTCGAGAAAAATGTCGACAACGACAGCGATACGGAGACCTTCGTCGCCGTTCAGGCAGAGATCGACAACTGGCGCTGGAGCGGCGTGCCGTTCTACCTGCGCACCGGCAAACGCATGGCGAAGAAGTGCTCGGAGATCGTCATCCAGTTCAAGCCGGTGCCCAACAGCCTGATCGGCAGCGGTGCCGGCGCGGCCAACCGCCTGTGGATAAGACTGCAGCCGGAGGAGCGCATCAGCGTGCAGCTGATGGCCAAGACCCCCGGCAAGGGCATGCAGCTGGAACCGGTGGAGCTGGACCTCAACCTCGCCCAGGCCTTCAGCACCAACAAGCGCCGCTGGGACGCCTACGAACGCTTGCTGCTGGACGTGATCGAGGGCGACTCGACGCTGTTCATGCGCCGCGACGAGGTGGAAGCGGCCTGGAGCTGGGTCGACCCGATCATCAAGGGCTGGCACGAGCACTACCTGAGCCCGCGCCCCTACCCCGCCGGCAGCAACGGGCCGGAACCGGCGCAGACGCTGCTGGAGCTGCAGGGGCGGCGCTGGCTGGAGTGATGCACCGCGCCGATCTCACCGGATGAACACGACGTAGGATGGGTGGAGCGCAGCGATACCCATGCTGCCGGCGCGAGGTATTGATGGGTATCGCTTCGCTCCACACCATCCTACGAAGAGCCTGACGGCGCGGATAGCGCATCCGTTGACCTCGCTCAGCACGCGCAGCCCGCGGATTTCCTAGAGTGGCGGCCTTTTTCCCACTACCCGCTGCGCCGCCATGTCCCCCACGCCGTTTTCCCCCGAACTGCTCTGCCCCGCCGGCTCGCTGAAGAGCCTGCGCCACGCCTTCGCCTATGGCGCCGATGCCGTCTACGCCGGCCAGCCACGCTACAGCCTGCGGGTGCGCAACAACGAGTTCGACCACGCCAACCTCGCCACCGGCATCCACGAGGCCCACGCCCAGGGCAAGCGCCTCTACGTGGTGGTCAACATCGCCCCGCACAACGCCAAGCTGAAGACCTTCCTGCAGGACGTGGAGTCGGTGATCGCCCTTGGCCCGGATGCGCTGATCATGTCCGATCCCGGCCTGATCATGCTGGTTCGCCAGCATTTCCCCGAGGTTGATATCCATCTCTCGGTGCAGGCCAACGCGGTGAACTGGGCCAGCGTGGAATTCTGGCGCCAGCAGGGGCTCAAGCGGGTGATCCTGTCCCGCGAGCTGTCGCTGGAGGAAATCGGCGAAATCCGTGAGCGCGTGCCGGGCATGGAGCTGGAAGTCTTCGTCCACGGTGCGCTGTGCATGGCCTACTCCGGGCGCTGCCTGCTGTCGGGCTACATCAACCGCCGCGACCCCAACCAGGGCACCTGCACCAACGCCTGCCGCTGGGAATACCAGACCCACGCTGCCCATGAGGACGAGCTGGGCCACGCGGTGCGCAACGTCGAACCGACCCTGGGCATCGGCGCGCCGACGAAGGAAATCGTCCTGCTCGAAGAAAGCAACCGCCCCGGCGAGCTGATGGAGGCGTACGAGGACGAGCACGGCACCTACATCATGAACTCCAAGGACCTGCGAGCCATCCAGCACGTGCAACGTTTGACGCAGATGGGTGTGCATTCGCTGAAGATCGAAGGTCGGACCAAGTCCCACTACTACGTTGCGCGCACTGCCCAGGCCTACCGCAAGGCCATCGACGATGCCGTCGCCGGGCGCGCCTTCGACCTCGGCCTGATGGACACCCTGGAGTCCCTCGCCCACCGCGGCTACACCGAGGGCTTCCTGCGCCGCCATGTGCACGACGAGTACCAGAACTACCAGTACGGCCACTCGCTGTCCGAGCGCCAGCAGTTCGTCGGCGAGTTCACCGGCGAGCGCCGAAATGGGCTGGCCGAGGTGCGGGTGAAGAACCGTTTCGAGATGGGCGACAGCGTCGAACTGATGACCCCGGCGGGCAACCGCACCTTCCGCCTGCACGCACTGGAGAACAACCGCGGCGAATCCATCGGCGTCGCGCCCGGCGACGGGCATGTGGTCTACCTCCCACTACCCGAGGAGCTGGACCTGCAATACGCGCTGCTGATGCGCAACCTGAAGGGCGGCTCGACCCGCGATGCGCGGGAACCGGCGGCAGCTGGCGGTTGCGGGAGCGATTGCGGAAAGTGCGGGTGTGGCGGGAACTGACTGACCGCCGGAGTTTCCCTGCAGGAGCGGGCCATGCCCGTGATCGCGCCCGTGGGGCGCCCCTGCAGGGGAGCCCTGCGCAATTCCGACCTGCGCTGCTAAGGGTTCTGCAGGAACACCACATACCCCCTGAACCACCGGCTCTTCGCCAGGTAGGCCGGTGCCTGCCATTCCCCGTATTGCGCCAGTCCGATGCGGAAGGGCAGTTGCAGGCGCGCCACGCGCGGCAGGTAAGCCTGGTAGTTGGGGATGGTCTGGCGCCCCTGGTAGGTCTGTACCACCACTTCGTCCACCACGCCGGCCAGGCGGTTGATGGTCTCAGGCGCAGCGTTGCTGCCCCAGTCCATCAGCCCGGTGATGCTCAGCTTGCAGCCCGCAGGCAGGCGCGTGCGCAGGTCCTGGAGGAAGTCGACGTACTCGTTCAGGTAGCGCGTGCGCGCATCGAAGTCGATCTGCACGCCGACCACCGGATTGCCGGCGGCTCGCCAGCGCCGCAGTTGCGAGAGCAGGGTGCGGTAGATGTCTTCGTTCCAGCGCAAGGTGTGGGCGCGGTAGACCACCCACACCTCGCCCTGTTTCAGGCGCGGGATGGCGATGCCCTGGGCGATCAGCCGGGTGCGACCATCGCTATGGCGCGGCGCGCTGACCTGCCCCTGCAGGACGTAAAGAGTGCGTGCCTGGGCCAGCACGGGCTGGGGCGCGACGCCGCTCCAGAGCCAGAACGCGTCGTGGTCCGCGGCGTCCACGCCGGCCGCCGGGGCGTTGCCCGCGAGCAACGCCAGCGCCAGGGCCAGCACGCGCCGCACGGGGCTTACCAGTAGTACTTCAGGGACTTCGCCCAGGGCGTGGCGGAGTACTGGCCCTTGAGGGTGCGGAACCACTGCTTGCGCTGCGACGGGGCGATGTCCTGGCTGCCGCAGCCGTTATAACCGCTGGGCGCGAAGCAGTTGATGGCGCGGAACAGCGCGTAGGCGCGGTCCTCTTCCACGGCCTGCTTGTCGGCGATGACCTTGAGGTAGCCGTCCATGCGCGAGTAGGCCGTCCCGGGGAACAACGATTCGCCGCCGCCCAGTTCGCGCTCGCTGGGCTGGGTATCCAGCGGGAAGCCGTCCAGGCCGTTGCGCAGGATGAACTCGCCGAGGCAGTTCAGCGCCTTGGGCGGCTGCGGGTTCTGCAGCAGGTCGCGGGCGACGTCGACGATGGCCGGGCATTCGTAGCCGCTGTCGTTCTTGCCGCCCGGCCACTGGAACAGCGACAGCGGCATGCTGCCGTAGAGGTAGCCGATGCTCGCGCCCAGCGGCTTGCCGCTGCCGTCGGTGGGCAACAGCGCGAGGTCGTCGATATAGGCCTGGTACTGACCGTGCAGCAGGTCCTTGTAGAGCAGCGCGAACAGCGCGGTATCGCGCTCCTCCACCGAGATGCTGGTGGATTTCGCCTGCTGGCGCAGCAGGTCGGGGCCGGCGACATGGCGCAGGAGAATCTCGCGGATGATCGGCGTATGCACCGGCGAGCCTTCGGCGAAGACCTTCACCAGACGGTCGCTGCGCTCGTAGTTGAAAGCCAGCGCCAGCTCCAGCTGTTCGCGCTGCAGCGGTTGCTCGGCGAGCGGCAGCAGGCGTAGCCAGAGCTTCTCGGCGGCGATCCAGTCATTGCCGGCTTCCAGGGCGAAGCCCCGCAGGGCCTGCTGGCTGAAGGCAAGGTAATCGAGCTTGGCCGGCAGCTCTTCGGGCAGGGATTTCAGTGCCTCGGCGGGCTTTTCCTCGACGTACAGCAGGAAGGCCGCCGTCAGGTAGTCGTGCAGGCCGGGGTACTTGGCGAACAGGTCCTTCTGCGCGGCCAGCCCGGCGGCGTCGAGGGCGCGGGGCTCGTTGGGTTCGTGGTGGCGCATCTGCATCAGGTCGAGCACCGCCAGCAGGCGCGCGTCGCGCACGTCGGCCGGATGGGCGGTGACCAGCAGCTTGTTGTCGACTTCCTGAACCAGTTGGGCGAGGTCATCGGCATCCTCGCGGGCGAACAGTTCGGCGTACTCGCCAGCCAGTCGGCTTTCATCGCTCATCAGCCAGTAGACGCGGCGCGTCAGGCCCTTGGCCGAAGCGCTGTACCGGCCCTGTGGATAAGCCTTGAGGTAGTCGCCCAGCGCAGTGTCGGCCTGGGCGAGGATTTTCTTGTCGACCTTGCGCAGATCCGGGTAGCCCATCTCGTCGAAGGCGTTCTGCTGCGCCTGGTTGAGCAGGGCACGGGCGACCATGTAGCGCGAGGTTTCCTTCAGCCAGGGCTGGTCGCTGTCCTGCAGGGCGCGGAAGGATTTCAGCGCGTCGCCGAAACGCCCGCTGTAGAAGTCCGCGGCGCCCTTGAGGTAGCTGCGGTAGGCCAAGGCCTGCGCGCTCTGCAGGTCACCCGGCAGCAGCACGCTGAGCTGGGTTTCGTCCCACTGGCAGGCGCCCAGCAGGGTCAGGCGCGCGCGGGCCAGGTCCTGGCGTTCGGCGGCGGAAAGGCTGTCGACCAGCAACAGCTGGCTGAGGAAGTCCTGGGCGGTGCCCGCGTTGTTGCTGCGGCAGCGACTGCCTTCGCCGCTGGCGAAGCTGTCCGCGGAGGATTGCACGGCATCCGCCGGCAGGCCGATACGCGCGGCGAGGTCGGCCAGCGGTGCGGTGCTGGCAGCGCTGGCGCTGTCGGTCGAATCCCCTGGCGCGGCACCTTCCAGCCAGCGCGCCAGCGGGAACGGCACCTGGCCGTAGCCCAGTTGCTGCTCATCGTCGGTCAGCGCGCGATTGGGAATGCTGGCCTGGCCGGCGTCGGCCAGCAGCAGCTGCAGGTTGACCCGGCTGTCGTTGCCCGGGCTGAGGAACGGCAAGCTGTTGCACACGTCCAGCGAGTCGCGCTTGAGGTTCCAGCTCGGGTAGCAGGAGTCGTCGCTGCTCGCGCGCGCTTCCTGCACGCCAAGGCAGCCGGTGATCAGGGCCAGCAGGGTCAGTCCGTACAGACGCATGAATGATCCTTGTCCGTTGCAGCCCGCACGCCGGGCCGGAATTCAGAGCAGGAAGAATCTTACCTCGCCGCGCCCGGTCTTGCCCGCCTGCATGGGTACAAGACTGTAAACGCGATCTACCGCACAACAGAGCCTGCGACACGTTGTCCAGCTGATTCCTTCTTTGTTCCGGCTCAAAGAAGGAATCTGCCGACCGGGTATTTCTGTAGCCAACGACAGTTCGTCGATTACGGAGAATTACCCATGTTTGATCAGGAAGAAATTTCGCTTTCCCGCCGCACTCTGCTGGCCGGCGCCGTGGTGCTGGGCGTTACCGGCAGCATGCTCGGCAGCGGAAAGGCCATGGCCGACGGGGAGGCAGCGCCGAAGAACATGGGTCCGGCCCTGGACCTCTCGAAGCTGGAGCACGTCCAGGTCGAGCTGGTCGCTCCGCCCTTCGTCCATGCCCATGAACAGCGCGCCAAGGGCAAGCCCAAGGTCGTGCAGTTCCGCATGGTGATCGAGGAGAAGAAGCTGGTCATCGACGACGATGGCACCGAGATCCACGCCATGACCTTCAACGGCTCGGTGCCCGGGCCGATGATGGTGGTACACCAGGATGACTACCTGGAACTCACCCTGGTCAACCCGGCGACCAACACCCTGACCCACAACATCGACTTCCATGCCTCCACCGGCGCCCTGGGCGGCGGCGCGCTGACCATCATCCAGCCCGGCGAGGAAGTGAAGCTGCGCTTCAAGGCCACCCGCCCCGGCGTGTTCGTCTACCACTGCGCTCCAGGCGGCGCGATGATCCCGTGGCACGTGGTCTCGGGCATGAACGGCGCGATCATGGTGCTGCCGCGCGACGGCCTGAAGGACCGCGAAGGCAAGTCCCTGAAGTACGACAAGGTGGTCTACATCGGCGAGCAGGACTACTACGTCCCGCGTGACAAGGACGGCAAGTTCAAGCGCTACGGCACGCCGATGGAAAGCTACAACGACATGCAGGAAGTCATGAAGGGGCTGATCCCCAGCCACATCGTGTTCAACGGCAAGGTCGGCGCCCTCACCGGCAAGAACGCGCTCAAGGCCAACGTCGGCGAGACCGTGCTGATCGTCCACTCCCAGGCCAACCGCGATACCCGCCCGCACCTCATCGGCGGCCATGGCGACCACGTCTGGGCCACCGGCAAGTTCCACAACCCGCCGGAGGAAGACCTGGAAACCTGGTTCATCCCGGGCGGCGCGGCCGGTGCGGCGCTGTACACCTTCCTGCAGCCGGGCCTGTACACCTACCTCAACCACAACCTCATCGAGGCTGTGCTGCTGGGCGCTGCGGCGCACATCCAGGTCGAAGGCCAATGGAACAACGACCTGATGAGCCAGATCCAGCCACCGACTGCGATCAAGTAAGCCCCGAGGCCGGCCCATCCGGGCCGGCCCTTTCCCCCTAATCGATACCGGCGACCAGGCAGACCATGCGCAAGACCATCCTGATCGGCGTACCCGCCGTACTGCTGCTGGGCGGGGCCCTCCTCCTGCTGCGGCCTCAGTACGCACCAGAGCTAGCACCACAAACCGTGCGGCTCGAGCCCCGCGACTTCGACTTCCGCCCGGCGGGCGACTACTGGCTGGAAAAGCAGGCGGTGGATGCGCCGTCGCAGCGTGAGCACCTGTCCCCGCGCTTCGAAGTCATGAAATTCCAGGTCAGCCAGGGCGAATACGCCCGCTGCGTGGCCGAGGGCGATTGCCTGGCGCTGGACAACCTGGCACTGGACAACAGCGCTCCCCGCGACGACCTGCCCCTGACCGGTGCCAGCCTGCTGGACGCGCAGCTCTACGCCGACTGGCTGTCCAAACGCACCGGCCAGCAATGGCGGCTGCCGACCGACCGCGAGTGGGCCTTCTTCGCCGGCACGCGCTGGGCCGACGATGCCCTGCGCATCGAAGACGATGATGGCAGCAACCCTGCCCGACGCTGGCTGGCTCGCTACCGCCTGGAAGCGGAGACCCGTACCAGCGCCTCGGCGCTGCCCCAGGCGCGCGGCAACCACGGGCTGAACGAATACGGCGTGGCCGACCTGGGCGGCAACGTCTGGGAGTGGACCCAGAGCTGCCACCAGCGGGTCAACCTCGACGCCCAGGGCACCCAGACCCACCGCGCCGAGTACTGCTCGATCCGCATCGCCGAAGGGCGCCATCGCGCGGCGATCAACGACTTCGTCCGCGATGCCCGCGGCGGCGGCTGCAGCGCCGGCCAGCCACCGGACAACCTCGGTTTCCGCCTGGTCAGAGATATCCCTTGATTCCCCTCAAGTTTCGTCGCAGCGCTTAACCGTTATGCTGCGGCGAACCGACGGGAATCACTGCCGTGACCGCTGATATCTCGCTGAACCGCGCCTGGCTGGGCAGCTTGCCGCCATTCGCCAACAGCAGCCGCGAGGAACAGGACGACATCCTCCGCCAGGCCAGCATCCTGCGCCTGAACAGCGGCGTGGCCGTGTTCGAGCAAGGCTCGCCGGCGACCAGCTTCTACCTGCTGGTGCACGGCCGGCTCAAAGCCACCCAGCTCACCGGCGACGGCCAGCGCGTGCTGGTGCGCGTGGTCAATCCGGGCGATCTGTTCGGCTTCGTCCGCGCCCTCGGCCGGCGCGACTACCCCGCCACCGCCACGGCCAGCCAGGACAGCCTGGTCCTGGCCTGGCCCACCGGCCAGTGGGAACCCCTGCTCGCCCGCCACCCCGGCTTCGCCCTGAACACCGTGCAGGCCATCGGCGAGCGCCTGCAGGAAGCCCACGTGCGCTTCTGCGAGCTGGCCACCGAAGAGGTCGAACGGCGCGTCGCCCACACCGTGTTGCGCCTGGTGCAGCAGTCAGGTCGACCGGAGGCCGACGGCATCCGCATCGATTTCCCGGTCACCCGCCAGGACATCGCCGAGATGACCGGCACCACCCTGCACACCGTCTCGCGCATCCTGAGCGCCTGGGAAGACCGCGGCCTGGTGGTCGGCGGCCGGCAGAAGCTGCTGGTGTGCAACCCGCAGCAATTGATGCGGGTCGCCGGCGGCGACGAGCGGGAAGTGGTGCACGAGGGCGCTTGACTGCAATCAAGGAGACCGGCGCGCCGCTTTCCCTAGACTCACCACCACCGCCACGACGACTGCGGCCGCCGTGCCCCACTCCACCCGAGGCCCGCCATGACCGACAACCTCACCGAGCGCACCCTGAGCGACCTGGCCTTCAGCCTGCCGGGCAGCTCCGCGCTGTTCCACGACTACAAGCTCGACTTCTGCTGCGCCGGCCAGCGCAGCCTGGGCGAAGCCGCCAGCGAACAGGGCCTCGACGCCCAGCGCATCGCCGCCGAACTGCAGTCGCTGCCGCCTGCCAACGACCAGACCGACTGGCGACTGACCAGCAACGACCAGTTGATCGACCACATCCTCGAGCGCTACCACAAGGTCCATCGCGAACAGCTGCCGGCGCTGATTCCGCTGGCCGAGCGCGTCGAGAAGACCCACGCCGCGCATCCGCAATGCCCGGCCGGGCTGACCGCGCACCTGAAGAAGATGCAGGAAGAACTGGAATGGCACATGTGCAAGGAGGAAAGCGTGCTGTTCCCCTGGCTGCGCCAGGGCATCCCGCTGACCCACGTGCAGGGCCCGATCGGCGTGATGCGCCATGAGCACGACGAACACTCGCAATCCCTCGCCGCGCTGGCCGACCTGACCGACGACCTCACCGTGCCGGCGGACGGCTGCAACAGCTGGCGCCGGCTCTACAGCGGCCTGGAAGAGCTGCGCCGCGACCTGATGCAGCACATCCACCTGGAAAACAACCTGCTGTTCCTGGGCGCCAACCACCCGGCCTGAGTGCCGGACCGGGAGCCAGGAGGGCGACCAGTGACAGCTTGTCTCACCACGCTGCCCAGCGGCATCGCGCATACTGGCGGGATTGTCCCCGCCCAGGAGCGCTCCGCCATGCTCGCGCATCGCGTCCACCACCAGATTCTGTGCGGCCACCATCTGTTCAACGTGCTCAACGAAGAACAGCTGGAGCAGCTGCTCGCCACCAGCACGCTGCTCAACCTGGAGAAAGGCGACAAGCTGTTCCTCCAGGGTGAGCCGGCCCACTCCTTCTATTTCGTGATTTCCGGTGCGGTGAAGATCTACCGCCTGACGCCGGAGGGACAGGAAAAGGTGCTGGAGGTCGTCGGCAGCCGGCAGACCTTCGCCGAAGCCATGATGCTTATGGACACCTCCGACTACGTGGCCTCGGCCCAGGCGCTGGAGCCCACGCAGGTCTACCGCTTCGCCAACCGCACTTACATGGAGCTGCTGCACAGCAACCCGCAGCTGCCCTTCTCCCTGCTCGCCACTCTCTGCGTGCGCCTGCACCGGCGGATCAACGAGATCGAGACGCTGTCGCTGAAGAACTCCACCCACCGCGTGGTGCGCTACCTGATCACCCAGCTCAACCGCCATGGCAACCAGGACGGCCGCTTCGAACTGCCGATGGCCAAGCAACTGGTGGCCGGGCACCTGTCGATCCAGCCGGAGACCTTCTCCCGCGTGCTGCGGCGACTGATCGACGAGAAGATCATCGACCTCAACGGCCGCACCGTGCAGGTGCTCGATGTGGCGCGGCTGGAACAGTTCGAGTAAGCCATGCGCCAGTGCCTGTACTGCCAGCACGAGAGCCCCGAGGATGCTGCGGACTGCCCGCAGTGCGGGATGCCCCTGCCGGTGGACCAGGAACTGGCGAAGCAACGCAGACTGCGGCGCTTCGCCTGGTACTGCGCCATTCTCGCGGTGTTCTGCGGGGTGATGATGGTGTGGTTGCCGCGCTGATTCCCGCTTTCCGCCGCTACCTGTGGACACCCTGGCGAATGAAGCGTCCCGCTTCATTCGCCCTACGTCCCCAATCCGACCCCGTGGTTTCACCCTGTAGGAGCGGGCCCTGCGCGCGATCGCGCGCAGGGCGCGCCCCCACAATGGTCAGCCCTGCCGGCGGGTGAGCTGCCGGTAGAGCTGCGGCAACTGCACCGGCAGCTGCGCCGGATCGTTGATCAACAGATAGCCCTGGCTGCCGAACAGGTGCGGCAGGTAGTCGGCCGCCTCACGGTCGATGGTGATGCAGAACGGCACCAGCCCCGCGCGACGGGCCTCCAGCACGGCCTGGCGGGTGTCCTCGACACCGTAGCGCCCCTCATACAGGTCCAGGTCATTGGGCTTGCCGTCGGTGAGGATCAGCAGCACCCGCTGGCGCTCCTTGCGTTCGAGCAGCAACTGCGTCGCCCGACGGATCGCCGCGCCCATGCGCGTGTAGTAGCCCGGCCGCAGCGCGCGGATGCGCCCGCGCACCACATCGTTGTGGCGCTCATCGAAGGTCTTCAGCTGGGTCAGGCGCACCTGCTGGCGACGCAGCGAGGAGAACCCGTACAGGGCGAACCGGTCGCCCACCGCCTGCAGCGCCTCGCCGAACAGCAGCAGGCTGTCGCTGATCAGGTCGATCACCCGGTGGTCGTTGTCGATGTGCGCGTCGGTGGACATCGACAGGTCCGCCAGCAGCAGGCACGCAAGGTCGCGGCGGGTCTGCCGGCGCTCGAGGAACAGTCCGGGCTCGCTGCAGGCGCCGAGGCGCCGCTCGACGCTGAAGTCCAGCCAGGCTTCCAGGTCCAGCTCCGCGCCCTGGGGTTGCCGGCGCAGCCATTGGGGCTGCTGGCGCAGGCTCTCGAACTGCCGGCGCAGGCACCGCGCAATGGGCGCCAGTGAGTCCGGCAGCGGCGCCGGAACGGCATCGCGGGGCAGCATCGGCTGCAGACAGACGTGGTCGTCGATCAGTTGCTGGCGACGGTAATCCCATTCCGGCAGGCGAATGCCCTCGCCCAGCGGCACGTCGTCGAAGTCGGCGGCCGGCAGGTCGAGGTCGAGCTTCAGCCCGCCGCCCTTCTTCTGCCGTTGTCGGGACATGCTCAGGTGATCGAGGTCGTCGGCGACCTTCGCCGCGTCGAGGTCCTCGCTGTCGTCGCCGGCGCGATCCAGTTCGATGTGCTCGGACCAGCTGAACAGGTTTTCCAGGCGGAACAGCAGCAGGCCGCCGCGACCGGGGTCCTGCTCGACCCGCTCGGCGCGCTTGCGTGCCAGGCCCTTGGCTTCGCTGTGGGCGGAGCGGCCGTGCTCGTCGCCGTCGATCAGGTCGGTGTGCTGCGGCGCGGCCAGTCGTTGCGGCGGGTAGAGCCACAACGGCACCGGCCACGGCGCCTTTTCACTGCGTGGCAGGCGCTCGACGCTACCCGGATCGCGCAGCGCCCGTTGCAGCGCCAGCTCCAGTTCCGCTTCCGCCGGTGGCAGATCAGCGGGGTCGGGACGCAGGCCGAGCAGCGCTTCCACCAGTCGATGGTAGCGCGGGCGCAGCAGCGGGTAGCGCTCCAGCACGGCGCAGGTCCAGGCCTGGTTGTCGCGCGCCCAGTGGCGCATCGGCTGGCTGTGCGCGGCCAGCACCGCCAGCCAGCGGTAGAGTTCGCGGTTCAGTTCGACGTCGGGGTATACAGCCAACTGCGCGGGCAGGCGCAGGGAATCAGCGTCGAACCAGGCCACCGGCAATTGCTGGCAGGTGCCGGCCACCTGCTGCAGCAGGCTGCGGCGCACCAGCAGTTCGCGGGCGCTGGCCGCCTCCACGCCGACCCCGGCCTCGCCGCCGGTGCCGCGGAACAGTAGCAGCAGGCTGCGCCGCACTTCCTCCAGGCTGACTGCCGCCTCTTCGAACTCCGGGCTGGCGCGGCGCGTGATGAAGCGGTGCCAGACGCGGCCGAAGCTTTCTTCGATTTCGAGGTGGATGGTCATGGCGCCCCCTGCAGAACGAAAAAAGGGCCCGCCGCAAAGCGGTCGGGCCCGGGTGGACGGTATCGATCAGCTCACCTGAGCCGCGCCCGAGGCAACGGCCACGCGGCCGCGCTGGCGGAAGCTCAGCAGGTAGCAGATCAGCCCGATGAAGAAACCGACACCGGAGTACAGGCGCAGCCAGAAGAAGATCTTCAGCTGGTCGACCGTGGCCATGAACGGCATGGCGGCGCCATCGGCGGGCATGCGCTGCAGCCAGACCTGGACGATGCCGGCGGCGGTGAGCATCAGGGTGATCAGCAGCATGGAGATGGTCATCAGCCAGAAGCCCCAGATCTCCAGGCTCTGCGCACGGGCGTCAGGCGCTTCGCCGATGCCCCGCAGGCGCGGCATGGCATAGCTGATCATGGTCATGACGATCATCGCGTAGGCGCCGTAGAAGGCCAGGTGGCCGTGGGCGGCGGTGAGCTGCGAGCCGTGGGTGTAGTAGTTCACCGGAGCCAGGGTGTGCAGGAAGCCCCACACGCCGGCGCCAAGGAAGGCGGTCACGGTGGTGCCCAGCGCCCACAGTGCGGCGGCCTTGTTCGGGTGCTCGCGGCGGCGACGGTTCACCATGTTGAAGGCGAACAGCACCATGGCGAAGAACGGCAGCGGCTCCAGCGCGGAGAAGATCGAACCCAGCCACAGCCAGACCTGCGGCGCGCCGATCCAGAAGAAGTGGTGGCCGGTGCCGATGATCCCGGTGATCAGGGCCATGGCGATGATCACGTAGAGCCATTTCTCCACGACCTCGCGGTCGACGCCGGTGATCTTGATCAGCACGAAGGCCAGCATCGCGCCCATGATCAGTTCCCACACGCCTTCCACCCACAGGTGCACGACCCACCACCAGTAGTACTTGTCGCGGGACAGGTTTTCCGGGTTGTAGAAGGAGAACAGGAAGAACACCGCCAGGCCTACCAGGCCGGTCATCATCACCACGCTGACGGCAGTCTTGCGGCCCTTGAGCATGGTCATGCCGATGTTGAAGAGGAAGCCCAGCGCCACCACCACGATACCCATCTTGGTGATCGTCGGCTGCTCGAGGAACTCCCGTCCCATGGTCGGCAGCAGCTCGTTGTGGGTCAGCTTCGCCAGGCCCGCGTAGGGCACCAGCAGGTAGCCCAGGATGGTCAGCACGCCGGCGATGGCGAACACCCAGAACAGCACGATGGCCAGTTTCGGGCTGTACAGCTCGCGGTCGGCCTCTTCGGGGATCAGGTAGTAGGCCGCGCCCATGAAGGCGAACAGCAGCCAGACGATCAGCAGGTTGGTGTGCACCATCCGCGCGACGTTGAAGGGGATCGCCGGGAACAGGAAGTCACCGACCACATACTGCATGCCCATGATCAGCCCGAAGACGATCTGCCCGACGAAGAGCATCAGGGCGAACACGAAGTACGGCTTGGCCACCGACTGCGAGGCGAATTTCAGATAGGGATTGCCCGGGTTCATGTTCAACCCTCCTTGTTCGGCGGCCATTTGTTGGTGTCGATCTTCGATGTCCACAGCAGGAACGCCGCAAGGTCAGTGACCTCCTGGTCGCTCAGGTGGAACTGCGGCATCTGCCGGCGACCGGGCACGCCCAGCGGCTGCATCTTCATCCAGGCCGCGAGGAAGCTGCCAAAGGCCGCGTCACCGCCACGGCGGACCGCTACGTTGCCCAGCTCCGGCGCGAAGTAGGCGCCTTCGCCGAGGATCGAGTGGCAACCCACGCAGTTGTTCTGCTCCCACACCAGCTTGCCGCGCACCACCGATTCGGTGAGCTCACTCTGGTTGGTGCGCTTGGGGAAGGTGGTTTCGGTGTGATAGGTCAGCGCGAGGAATACCAGAAAGAAGAAAACGCCTCCTCCCAGGTAGATGTTCCTCGCCATCCCTTTGGTAAATGTCTCTGACATGGGGCCCTCCTAGGTCACGGTCGGGGCCATTGTAGGAAGCGACCCAGGACCTCTCGCTTGATGGCAATCAAGAAAGACCAATGCTTCCAGTCAGGTATTTTTTCGAAGAAAAATCAGGGAGTTGCGTGCAGGGCCAGAATCACGCCGGTGACCACCAGCGGCCAGCCGAGCAGCAGCGCTTGCCACAGTCGCGGGCCGTGGCTGAGCTCCATGAAGCGCAGCGTGATGATCCAGGCCTTGCCCAGGCCCAGCAGCAGGATCGCCGCCACCGGCAGCAGCAGGTCGGGTGCATGGTGACCGAGCCAGACCGAGGCGACGGACATCGGCAGCATCAGCAGCCAGGCGAGCAGCAACGTCCTCATGAGCCAGGCGCCAGCACGTAGACCAGCGGGAACAGCACCACCCAGACCAGGTCGACCATGTGCCAATACAACGCGCCGGACTCCAGCCCGCCCAGGGCGTCGCTGCGGTAGGCGCCGCGCAGGCAACGCAGGGTCATCCAGCCGAGGATCACCAACCCCAGCAGCACGTGCAGGAAGTGGAAGCCTGTGATCAGCCAGAACAGGGTGAAGAAGGTGCTGTACTCCAGGTCCAGCCCGCGTGCGGCGAGGTGATGGTATTCGCCGGACTTGAGCACCACATGGGCCAGTCCCAGCAGCACGGCAATGCCCAGCAACACGGCCGCTCGGCGCTGGCGGCCGTGGCGCACCTGCTCCACCGCCAGCGCCGCGCAGAAGCCGGCGGTAAGCAGGGTCAGGGTCAGCGCCAGGGCGGTGGACAGGTCCAGCTGCGCGCGCCCGGCGCGAAAGCCTTCGACGTCCAGATGCTGGGTCACGGCGAAGACGATGATGAGGATGGCGAAGACGGTCAGCTCGGCGAGGATGAAGAACCACATCGCCAGGTCGCCCGGCAGGTGCCGGGCGCTGAGCGTCGCCTCAGGCGAAGTGGACATCGACCAGGTCCATCAGCGCGGCGACCGTGGCCTCGTCGTCCGACAGCGGCTCGGCGAGCCCGGCGCGGCAGGCATCACGCGGCGCCACGCCGGCCTGCAGCAGGCGCGCAGTGAGTACCAGCAGGCGCGTCGAGCAGACCTCTTCCAGCTCCTGCCGGCCCAGGCGACGCAGGGCCACGCCCAGTTGCGCCAGGCGCTGCGCCAGCTCAGGGGAAACGCCGGCCTCGCGGGCGATGATGCCGGCTTCCACTTCCGGTGTCGGGTAATCGAAGCGCAGGGCGACGAAGCGCTGGCGCGTACTGGGCTTCATGCCCTTCAGCAGGTTCTGATAGCCGGGGTTGTAGGACACCACCAGCATGAAGCCCGGCGGCGCCACCAGGGATTCACCGGTGCGTTCGATGAACAGCTCACGGCGATCGTCCGCCAGCGGGTGCAGCACCACCACGGTGTCCTGCCGCGCTTCCACCACCTCGTCCAGGTAGCAGATGCCGCCCTCGCGCACCGCGCGGGTCAGCGGGCCGTCCTGCCACCAGGTGCCGTCGCTGCCGATCAGGTGACGGCCGACCAGGTCCGCCGCCGACAGGTCGTCGTGGCAGGCCACGGTGTACAGCGGCAGGTTCAGGCGCTGCGCCATGTGCTGGACGAAGCGCGTCTTGCCGCAGCCGGTCGGGCCCTTGATCAGAACCGGCATGCCCTGCGCGGAGGCGTGGGTGAACAGCGCCACCTCATTGCCTGAAGGCTGGTAGAAGAGCGGCGGATCGTTCTGCACAGGGGCATTCATGACGGGCGAATCTCAGTAGGAAGTTTCGGGTAGCAAGCTATCCAGCGCGACGGATTGCCTCAAGCACGTCGCCGGAAGTTCTTGATTGGCATCAAGCGGAAGCCGCATGGGCCGCTCCTAGAATCGCCACAGACGCCGGGCGGGAAGCCGGCGAAAACGATCGGCGCCTCGAAGCGCCAAGCCTGTGAGGAGAGACGTTCATGAACAAAGCCCTGGTAGCCCTGCTGTTCGGCGGCCTGCTGGTCCAGACAACCGCGATGGCCAGCACCGGCGAGGAGCTGTTCAAGGCGAAGGCCTGCGTGGCCTGCCATTCGGTCGACAAGAAGCTCGTCGGCCCCGCCTTCCATGACGTCGCCGCCAAGTACGGCCCACAGGCCGATGGTGTCGCCCACATCACCAACAGCATCAAGACCGGCAGCAAGGGCAACTGGGGCCCGATTCCGATGCCAGCCAACGCCGTGAGCCCGGAAGAAGCCAAGACCCTGGCCGAGTGGATCGTCACCCTGAAGTGACCTGCCGCGTGAGATGGGCGCCCACCGCCTTCTGACGCAGTTCTGCCCGTTCGGGCATGGAGGAAGGAGGCCTCATGGTGGGCGTTCGCGAGTGGTTCAGGCTCCTGGTCGGCTGTCTGTTGCTGATGGCCGGCCTGGCGGTCCAGGGTGCGGAGCTCAGTGATCTGGAGCGGACGCGCATCCAGCAGGTGTTTCCCCAGGCCGATCATATCGGCGAACCCGAAGGCGAGTACGGCGTGCGGCGCCTGTCCCACGGCGACAAGTTGCTGGGCTATGCCTTCCAGAGCATCCGCGTCACCCGCATGCCCGCGTATTCGGGCAAGCCGATCAACGTCCAGGTGATCCTCGATCCGCAGGCGGTGATCCGCGACAGCTACGTCCTCGAACACCATGAGCCGATCCTGCTGATCGGCATTCCCGAAGAGAAACTTCACGCCTTCACCGCCGGCTACTCCGGGCTGCGCGCCGACCAGCGGGTCGCCGTGGGCCGCTCCGGCGATCCGCAGACGGTCACCGTGGATGCCGTCGCCGGCGCCACCGTGACGGTCATGGTGGTCAACGAGATCGTCATGCGCGCCGCCCGTACCGTGGCGGTGTCGCTCAAGCTGATCAAGGACGACGGACAGGTGCGGCCCAAGCCCGCCATCGTCCGCGCCGACGCCTACCAGCCGGCGAGCTGGAGCGAGCTGCTGGGCAATGGCGCGATCCGCCAGCTGAAACTGACCCGCGGGCAGATCGATGATGCCTTCAAGGGCACCGCCGCCGAGAAGGTCGACCAGGCCCGCGATGCGCAGCAGCGCGAAGACACTTTCATAGACCTCTATACCGCCCTGCTGAACCCGCCCAATGTCGGCCGAAACCTGCTCGGCGACAGGCAGTACCGCGAGCTGATGGACTCCCTGAAGCCGGACGAATACGCCCTGGTGGTAATGGGCAGCGGCGAGTACTCGTTCAAGGGCTCGGGTTATGTGCGCGGCGGCATCTTCGACCGGGTGCAGATCCGCCAGTTCGGCGACATCCTCAGCTTCCGCGACCTCGACTACCAGCGCCTGTCGGACACCTATGCCGAGGGCATGCCGCACTTCGTCGAGATGGCGATCTTCATCGTCCGCGCCGCGCAGCGTTTCGACCCCGGCACCCCGTGGGACCTGGAACTGCTGGTGCGGCGCCAGACCGGCCCGGTGGACAGCCTCTTCACCACCTTCGACCTGGGCTACCAGACGCCCGAAGGCTACCTCGACCGGCCACAACCGACCGCTGCGGAACTGGAGGCGCTGGCCGATGCCAAGCGGCCGATGTGGCTGCGCGTCTGGTACCAGAAGAGCTTCCAGATCGGCGTGCTGCTCAGTGCCCTGGGGCTGCTCGCGGTGATCCTGTTCCTGCAGGACACCCTGACCCGCCGTCCGCAACTGCTGCACTGGCTGCGCCGGGGTTACCTGTTGTTCACCCTGACCTACATCGGCTGGTACTGCCTGGGGCAGCTGTCGGTGGTCAACGTGCTGACCTTCGTCCACGCGTTGTTCGAAGGCTTCCGCTGGGAACTGTTCCTCATCGACCCGGTGCTGTTCATCCTCTGGACCTTCACCGCCGCCAGCATCCTGCTCTGGGGCCGCGGCGTGTTCTGCGGCTGGCTGTGCCCCTTCGGCGCCCTGCAGGAGCTGCTCAACGAGGCCGCGCGCAAGCTCAAGGTGCCGCAGTACGAGCTGCCCTTCGCCGTCCACGAGCGGCTCTGGGCGATCAAGTACATCGTCCTGCTGGTGCTGTTCGGCCTCTCCCTGGAGTCGCTCTCCACCGCCGAGCGCTTCGCCGAGGTCGAGCCCTTCAAGACCGCCATCACCCTGCACTTCGACCGCCAGTGGTGGTTCGTCGCCTACGTGGTGTTGCTGCTGGTCCTCAACCTGTTCACCCGCAAGGTCTATTGCCGCTACGTCTGCCCGCTCGGCGCGGCGCTGGCGATCCCCGGCAAGGCCCGCCTGTTCGACTGGCTCAAGCGGCGCAAGGAGTGCGGCCAGCCCTGCCAGCTGTGCGCCAAGGAATGCGAGATCCAGGCCATCCACCCCGATGGACGGATCAACGCCAACGAGTGCCACTACTGCCTCGACTGCCAGATGACCTACCACAACGAGAACAAGTGCCCGCCGCTAGTGAACAAGCGCAAGAAGCGCGGCAAGCGGGCAACTGCCAGCGACGACGACCAGTTGATTGCAGTGCAACAGATCTGACCATTTGCCTTCAGGAAGGAGCAGGAAATGACTGACAAGAAACAGCAGCACGACGAGATCGCCGGGCTCAGCCGGCGGGGCTTCCTCGGTGCCTCCGCGGTCACCGGCGCAGCGGCGCTGGTGACCGCGGGCTCGATGGGCGCGTTCACCTCTCGCGAGGCCTGGGCCGACGCGGTCAAGTCGGCCCAGGACAAGATCCACATCGCCCCCGGTGAGCTGGACGAGTACTATGGCTTCTGGAGCGGCGGCCACCAGGGCGAGGTTCGCGTGATGGGCATCCCATCGATGCGCGAGCTGATGCGCATCCCGGTGTTCAACGTCGACTCGGCCACCGGCTGGGGCCTGACCAACGAGAGCAAACGCGTCCTCGGCGACAGCGCGCATTTCCAGAACGGCGACTGCCACCACCCGCATATCTCGATGACCGACGGCAAGTACGACGGCAAGTACCTGTTCATCAACGACAAGGCCAACAGCCGCGTCGCGCGCATCCGCCTGGACATCATGAAGTGCGACCGCATCACCACCATTCCCAACGTCCAGGCCATCCACGGCCTGCGCCTGCAGAAGGTGCCGCACACCCAGTACGTGTTCTGCAACGCCGAGTTCATCATCCCCCACCCCAATGACGGGACGAGCTTCGACATCACCGGCGACAACGCCTTCACCATGTACAACGCGCTGGATGCCGAGACCATGGAAGTGGCCTGGCAGGTCATCGTCGACGGCAACCTCGACAACAGCGACATGGACTACACCGGCCGCTTCACGGCCGCCACCTGCTACAACTCGGAGAAGGCCACCGATCTGGCCGGCATGATGCGCAACGAGCGCGACTGGGTGGTGGTGTTCGACGTCCCGGCGATCGAGAAGGAGATCAAGGCCAAGCGCTTCATCACCCTGGGCGACAGCAAGGTGCCGGTGGTCGACGGGCGCAAGAAGGACGGCAAGGACAGCGTCGTCACCCGCTACATCCCGGTGCCGAAGAACCCCCACGGCCTCAATACCTCGCCGGACGGCAAGTACTTCATCGCCAACGGCAAGCTCTCCCCCACCTGCAGCATCATCGCCATCGACAAGCTGCCCGACCTGTTCTCCGGCAAGCTCAAGGACCCGCGCGACGTTATCGTCGGCGAACCGGAGCTGGGCCTGGGCCCGCTGCACACCACCTTCGACGGCCGCGGCAACGCCTATACCACGCTGTTCATCGACAGCCAGCTGGTGAAATGGAACATCGCCGACGCGATTCGCGCCTACAAGGGCGAGAAGGTCGACTACATCCGCCAGAAGCTCGACGTGCACTACCAGCCAGGCCACAACCACGCGACGCTGACCGAGACCAAGGAGGCCGACGGCAAGTGGATCATCGTGCTCAGCAAGTTCTCCAAGGACCGCTTCCTGCCCACCGGCCCGCTGCACCCGGAGAACGACCAACTGATCGACATCTCCGGCGACGAGATGAAGCTGGTGCACGACGGCCCCACCTTCGCCGAGCCGCATGACTGCATCCTCGCCCGCCGCGACCAGATCAAGACCCGCAAGATCTGGGACCGCAAGGACCCGTTCTTCGCCGAGACCGTGGCCATCGCCAAGCGCGACGGCATCGACCTGATGCAGGACAACAAGGTCATCCGCGACGGCAAGAAGGTCCGCGTCTACATGACCTCTTCCGCGCCCGCCTACGGTCTTACCGAGTTCACCGTGAAGCAGGGCGATGAAGTCACCGTCACCATCACCAACCTGGACGAGATCGAGGACGTCACCCACGGCTTCGTCGTGGTCAACCACGGCGTGAGCATGGAGATCAGCCCGCAACAGACCTCCTCCATCACCTTCACTGCCGACAAGCCCGGCCTGCACTGGTACTACTGCAGCTGGTTCTGCCATGCGCTGCACATGGAAATGGTCGGCCGCATGCTGGTGGAAAAAGCCTGACGAGCAGGCCCCTGGCCCCGCCGGCAAGCGCCGGCGGGGTATCGACGAGAAGGTGTTGCATGGGACTCACCCGGCCCGGCCTTGCCCTGTCGCTGCTGCTCGCGGCAAGCGTCCAGGCACAACCGCAAGCCATCGACCAGTTGCCCCTGCAGGGCGACGGCGACATCCGCACGCTGCCGGCCGGTACGTACAGCGGCAACTTCACCATCGACCATCCGCTGCACCTGCGCTGCGCGCCTGGCGCCCTGTTCGACGGAGAAGGGACCGGCAGCACGTTGCACGTGCGGGTGCCCGGCGTCGTCATCGAGGGCTGCGCGCTGCGCAACTGGGGCCGCGACCTGACCGCCATGGACGCGGCGATATTCATCGACAAGGCCGCCCACGGCACCGTGGTGCGCGGCAATGACCTGCAGGGCGCCAGCTTTGGCATCTGGCTCGACGCGACGGCTGACGTGCAGGTGCTCGACAACCGCATCCAGGGCGACCCCAGCGTTCGCTCCCAGGACCGCGGCAACGGCATCCACCTCTATGCGGTGAAGAACGCCCTGGTGCGCGGCAACCAGGTGCGCCAGACCCGCGACGGCGTCTACATCGACACCTCCAACGACAGCAGCATCGAAGACAACCTCTTCGAGGACCTGCGCTACGGCGTGCACTACATGTTCACCCACAACAGCCGCGTCATCGGCAACACCACCCGGCACACGCGCACCGGCTATGCGCTGATGCAGAGCCGCAAGCTCACCGTGGTCGGCAACCGCTCGGTGGACGACCAGAACTACGGCATCCTGATGAACTACATCACCTACTCCACCCTCACCGGCAACCGCGTCGAAGCCGTGCGCAGCGGCGATGGCGGCGGCGACGCGATGATTGCAGGCGCCGAGGGCAAGGCCCTGTTCATCTACAACTCGCTGTTCAACCGCATCGAGGACAACCGCTTCGAAAGCAGCGCCCTGGGTATCCACCTGACCGCCGGCTCCGAAGACAACCGCATCAGTGGCAACGCCTTCGTCGGCAACCGCCAGCAGGTCAAGTACGTCGCCAGCCGGACCCAGGAATGGTCCGCCGACGGGCGCGGCAACTACTGGAGCGACTACCTGGGCTGGGACCGCAACGCCGACGGCATCGGCGACGTCGCCTACGAGCCCAACGACAAGGTCGACCAGTTGCTCTGGCTGTACCCGCAGGTGCAACTGCTGATGACCAGCCCCGCCATCGAATTGCTGCGCTGGGTCCAGCGCGCCTTTCCCGTCACCCGTCCACCCGGCGTGCGCGACAGCTTCCCGCTGATGCGAGCCGCTGACCTGGAGCCGCAACCATGAACCCCGTGGAAATCCGTGACGCAACCCTGGACTACGGCGGCTTCACTGCCCTGCATGGGCTCGATCTGCAACTGGGGGCCGGGGAAGTCCTCGGCCTGCTCGGACATAACGGCGCCGGCAAGACCACCACGATCAAGCTGATCCTCGGCCTGCTGCGCCCGACACAAGGCTCGGTGCGAGTCTTCGGCCAGTCGCCGGGCGATGCGGCGGTGCGCCGACGCATCGGCTTCCTGCCGGAGAACGTGACCTTCTATCCACAGCTCACCGGCCGCGAAACCCTGCAGCACTTCGCCCGGCTCAAGGGCGCGCGGCCTGCCGAAGTGGACGAGTTGCTCGAACAGGTCGGCCTCAGCCACGCCGCGCAGCGCCGGGTGAAAACCTACTCCAAGGGCATGCGCCAGCGCCTCGGGCTGGCCCAGGCGCTACTCGGCGAGCCACAACTGCTGTTGCTCGACGAGCCCACCGTCGGCCTCGATCCGTTGGCCACCATCGAGCTCTACCAATGGCTGGACCGCCTGCGCGCACAGGGCACCGGGATCATCCTCTGCTCTCACGTACTGCCCGGCGTGGAATCGCATATCGACCGCGCCGCGATCCTGGCCAAGGGCCGCCTGCTCACCGCCGGCAGTCTTGCCGACCTGCGCCGGGACGCCGGCCTGCCGGTACGTATCCGCTACGCAGGTAAACCCGACAGCGACTGGTCGCAACACTGGCGCACCGTCGGCCATGAAGTCGCCGCCCTGGATGGCCGACGCCTGGAGCTGCGGGTCGATGAAGGGCGCCAGCACGAAGTGCTCAGCGTGCTGCTCGCCGAGCAGGCGCAGGAGCTCGAAGTGCTGCCTCCATCGCTGGAGGACCTCTATCGCCACCATATGCAGAGCGCGCACGCGGGAGCCACGGCATGAACCCGATCTGGAACATCGCGCGCAAGGAACTGGCCGACGGCCTGCGCAATCGCTGGTTGCTCGCCATCAGCCTGCTGTTCGCCCTGCTGGCGGTCGGCATCGCCTGGCTCGGTGCCGCCGCCAGTGGCCAGGTAGGCTTCACCTCGCTACCGGCAACCCTGGCCAGCCTGACCAGCCTCGCTACCTTCCTGATGCCGCTGATTGCCCTGTTGCTGGCCTACGACGCCATCGTCGGCGAGGAAGAAGGCGGCACCCTGTTGCTCCTGCTGACCTACCCGCTGGGGCGCGGGCAGCTGCTGATCGGCAAGTTTCTTGGCCACGGCCTGATTCTCGGCCTCGCCACGCTGCTGGGCTTCTCCGCTGCCGCCCTGGCCATTGGCCTGCTGGTGCCGGGTATCCCGCTGGGGCAACTGCTGGGCTCGTTCGCCCGCTTCATCCTGTCGTCCTGCCTGCTGGGCTGGACCTTCCTGGCGATGGCCTACGCGCTGAGCGCGCGGGTCAGCGAAAAATCCACCGCCGCCGGCCTGGCGCTGGGTGTGTGGTTCTTCTTCGTACTGCTGTTCGACCTGGCTCTGCTCGCCCTGCTGGTGATAGGCAAGGGCCAGCTCAGCGCCAACCTGCTGCCCTGGCTGCTGTTGCTCAACCCCACCGACCTGTACCGGCTGATCAACCTGCCTGACTTCGGTTCCGAGCTGGGCGGCGTACTGACCCTCGGCCGCGACCTCGCCGTTCCCGTCGCCGGCCTCTGGCTGGCGCTGTGCGCCTGGACCCTGGCCGCGCTGGCGCTGGCCTATGCGCTGTTCCGCCGACGCCCGATCTGACTCAAGGAGCCCCCATGCTGCTGTCCCGCCCCCTTCGCCTCGGCCTCGCCGCCGGGTTCTTCAGCTTGCTGCTCGCCGGCTGCGACGATGCTGCCCAACAAAGTGCCAACCTGGGCCCTGTGCCCTTCCAGAACGGCGAGGAATGCCACGTCTGCGGTATGGTCATCAGCGACTTCGCCGGTCCCAAGGGTGAAGCCGTGGCCCCCGGAGCCGTACACAAGTTCTGTTCCACCGCCGAGTTGCTGGGCTGGTGGCTGCAGCCGGAAAACCAGCACAGTGGCGCGCGCCTGTATGTGCATGACATGGCCCGCAGCGACTGGAACCATCCCGACGACCGCCACCTGATCGACGCCACCAGCGCCTTCTACGTGGTCGGGGTGAAGCGTCCCGGCGCCATGGGCGCCACACTCGCGTCATTCTCCGAACTCGCGGACGCGGAACGCATGGCCAATGACGAGGGTGGTCGGGTGCTGCGTTTCAGCGAGATCGACCAGAGCGTGCTGCAGGGTGTTTCAGGCGACCACCAGCATCACTGACCCAGCCGGTCGCTTCTCTCCAGCAGCGCCAGGCAGGCATCCGCCGGCACCGGCTGGCTGATCAGGTAGCCCTGAATCTCGTCGCAACCATGGGCGCGCAGGAAGCGCAGCTGCTCGGCCTGCTCGACGCCTTCGGCCACCACCTTCAGTTCCAGGCTGTGCGCCATGGCGATGATCGCGCGGGTGATGGCCGCGTCTTCGCCGCGCTCGGACAGGTCGCGGATGAAGGTCTGGTCGATCTTCACGTAGTCCACCGGGAAGCGTTTCAGGTAGCTGAGCGAGGAGTAACCGGTGCCGAAGTCGTCGATGGCCAGCTTCACGCCCATCTCGCGCAGTTGCTGGAAGGTCGTGGTGACGCTCTCGACGTTGTCCAGCAGCTGGCTTTCGGTGAGTTCCAGCTCCAGCAGGTGCGACGGCAGGCCGGTATCCTCCAGCACGGTGCGCACCAGGTCGACCAGGTTGCCGGTGCGCAACTGGTGTACCGAGAGGTTGACCGACACCCGCAACTCGCGGCCCTGGAGCTGCCAGGCGCGCGCCTGCCGGCAGGCGCGGCGCAGGACGAACTCGCCGATGGCACCGATCAGCCCGGTTTCCTCGGCCAGACCGATGAAATCGCTGGGCGGTACCATGCCCATCTCCGGGTGGCGCCAGCGCACCAGCGCCTCGGCGCTGTCCAGGCGCTCGTTGGCGAGGTTCAGCTTGGGCTGGTAGTGAACGTCCAGTTGGCCTTCGTCGATGGCCTTGCGCAGGCGGGTTTCCAGCTGCAGGCGCTCCAGGGTGCAGGCCTGCAGGTTGTCGGTGAAGAACTGGAAGGTGTTCCCGCCCAGGTGCTTGGCGTGCTGCATGGCCATGTTCGCCTGGCTCATCAGCGCGGAGATTTCCCAGGCGTTTTCCGGCAGCAGGCTGATGCCCACCGAGGCGCTGATCACCAGTTCGTGGCCGCCCACGGTCATCGGCGTGCGCAGCTTGGCCAGCAGGCGGCTGGACAGCCGCGCCAGCGCGGCGAGGCTGGCGTAGGAGTCGATCAGTACGGCGAACTCGTCGCCGGAAAGCCGGGCGATGGTGTCGGCCTCGGGCACGGTCTGGGTCATGCGCCGCGACATCTGCCGCAGCAACTGGTCGGCGACTTCGTGGCCGAGGCTGTCGTTGAGCAGCTTGAAGCGGTCCAGGTCGATCAGCAGCAGCGCCGCCGTGCGGCCTTCCTGGCGCGCGCGCTGGCTGGCCTCGTGCAGGCGCTCCTTGAACAGCGTGCGGTTGGCCAGCCCGGTGAGTTCGTCGTAGTGCGACAGGTAGCGCAGGCGCTCCTCGGCGTCGCGGCGGGCGGTGAGGTCGGCGAAGAAGCCGACCACATGGGCGACCTGCCCGCGGCCGTCGCGCACCACGTTCAGTTGCAGCCACTGCGGGTACAGCTCGCCGTTCTTGCGCGTCTCGATCAGCTCGCCCTGCCAGGTGCCCTGGCGCTCCAGTTCGGTACGGATCGACTGGTAGCGCCGCAGCGCCTCCGACGATCCCATCAGGCGCGCGACGTTGTGCCCCAGCACTTCTTCGCGGCGGTAGCCGGTGAGGCGGGTGAAGGCTTCGTTGAGGGCGATCAGCCGGTAATCCGGGTCGAGGATGATGATGCCTTCGCTGGCGGCCTCGAACACCGTGGCGGCCAGGCGTTGCTCTTCCTCGCGCAGCTTGCGCGTGGAGATGTCGGCGCGGGTGCCGACCATCCGCGTGACCTGCCCGCGGCCGTCGCGCTCCATCACCCGGCCACGGTCTTCCACCCAGACCCAGTGGCCCGCGGCGTGGCGCACGCGGTATTCGATGCGGTAGCCGTCGGTGCGGCCCTTGAGATGCTCGACAAGCGCGCGGCGCAGCAGCGGCAGGTCATCGGGGTGCAGGCGCGGGCGCAGGTCGTTGCGCACGCTCTTCACCGCCGCCTGGGTCAGCCCGAAGATTTCTTCCAGGTGCGAGTGGTGCACTTCGTCGGTCAGCAGGTTCCAGTCCCATAGGCCCAGCTCGCTGGCTTCCAGTGCCAGAGCCAGGCGCGCCTCGGTATGACTGAGCTGGGCGCTGCCCGCCTCGACCCGCTCCTGCAGGGCATCGCGGGCGCGGCAGAGTTCACGTTCGGCGCGACGACGCTGCTCGACTTCGCGCTCCAGGTCCTGGTTCAGCGCCTCGGTCTGCGCCTTGGCGCGCTCCAGGTGCGCCACCAGCGCCTGGGCCTGGAAACGTCGCAGCAGGCCGACATGCACCACCCGGTGGATCTGCCAGGCCACCACCAGCAGCGCGGCCAGCAGGATCACCCCGAGCACGCCCCAGCCTTGCTGCAGCGGGTTATCGCTGATCAATAAATAGGCAATGGAGGGGAACAGGCAGGGCAAGGCAAAGGTGAGGAAGGCCGGCAGGCTGACCGCGTAGGCGACGCTGGCGGACAGGATCGCCGCGGCGATCAGGCCGAAGACCAGGGATTGCTGGAGGAAGGCGTCCGGCGGCACCAGGGCGATAGCGGCGAAGGCGAGGGTCAGCCCTGACGCACCGGCGCCGAACAGGAAGGTGCGCTGCCAGTGCGGGCTGGCCTGGCGCTCGGCGGAAGCGGCGTTGAAGGCGGATACCTGGATCAGGCGCAGCACGGCCAGCAGCACCAGCCACACCAGCCAGCCGGCGAGCAGGCCCGGCTTCACGTAATCCCACAGCAAGCCAGCGCAGGCCAGGCCGTTGAGCAGCATGAGCAGGGTCGGCACCCGCGAGCCCTGATAGAGCAGGCGCGTGCGTTCGACGGCAATTTCGTGAGCGTACTGCTGGCGGATCTCGGCATGGCTCACCGGGATCGCCGAAGGCTCTACATAAGCGGTCATAGGCGTTTTTCTTGTAGGTGTCAGGCCTAGGCGTCGGCGGAGCATACCCGAGGAGGTAGCCCCACCCAAGCAGGATGATGGCAATTGGCTGCGTGCCCGCCCAACTTTCGTCGGGAAGACGCCGGACGGCGGGCGGGTTTGCCGGGGAAAACCGCCCGTCGGTAGAATGCCGCCCCATGAACGATGACATCTCCTACCTGCTCAACTCCCTCAATGACCCGCAGCGCCAGGCCGTGGCCGCGCCGCTGGGGCGCCAGCGCGTGCTCGCTGGCGCCGGGTCCGGCAAGACCCGCGTGCTGGTGCACCGTATCGCCTGGCTGATCCAGGTCGAGAACGCCTCGCCGCACAGCATCCTGGCCGTGACCTTCACCAACAAGGCCGCCGCCGAGATGCGCGCGCGGATCGAGCAGCTGCTGGGGATCAACCCGGCCGGCATGTGGGTCGGCACCTTCCATGGCCTGGCGCACCGCCTGCTGCGCGCGCACTGGCAGGAAGCCGGGTTGCCGGAGAACTTCCAGATCCTCGACAGCGACGACCAGCTGCGTCTGGTCAAGCGCGTGGTGCGCGAGCTGGGCCTCGACGAGCAGCGCTGGCCGCCGCGCCAGGCGCAGTGGTTCATCAACGGCCAGAAGGACGAGGGCAACCGCCCGCAGAACATCCAGGCCGGCGGCGACCTGTACCTGGCGACCATGGTCAGCGTCTACCAGGCCTACGAAGAGGCCTGCGCCCGCGCCGGCGTCGTCGACTTCGCCGAGCTGCTGCTGCGCTCGCTGGACCTCTGGCGCGACCGCCCGAGTCTGCTGGAGCACTACCAGCGGCGCTTCCGCCACATCCTGGTGGACGAATTCCAGGACACCAACGCCGTGCAGTACGCCTGGCTGCGCTTCCTTGGCAAGGGCGGCGAGAGTCTGATGGTGGTGGGCGACGACGACCAGTCGATCTACGGTTGGCGCGGCGCGAAGATCGAGAACATCCAGCAGTTCGGCGATGACTTCGCCGGCACCGAGGACATCCGCCTGGAGCAGAACTACCGCTCCACCGGCACCATCCTCAAGGCCGCCAACGCGCTGATCGCCAACAACAGCGGACGCCTGGGCAAGGAGCTGTGGACCGACGGCGTCGACGGCGACCCGATCACCCTGTACTCGGGCTTCAACGAGCACGACGAGGCGCGCTACATCGTCGAGACCATCGAGGACGCCCTGCGCAAGGACGGCCTCAAGCGCAGCGACATCGCCATTCTCTACCGCTCCAACGCCCAGTCCCGCGTGCTGGAAGAGGCGCTGCTGCGCGAGAAGATTCCCTACCGCATCTACGGCGGCCAGCGCTTCTTCGAGCGTGCCGAGATCAAGAACGCCCTGGCCTACCTGCGCCTGATCCGCCTGCGCGACGACGACGCCGCGCTGGAGCGGGTGATCAACGTGCCGCCGCGCGGCATCGGCGAGAAGACCGTCGAGGCGATCCGCAACGCCGCACGCCACAACGGCACCTCGATGTGGCGTGCGATAAACGACGTGATCGCCGCCAAGGCCGTGGCCGGCCGCGCCGCCAGTGCGCTCAATGTGTTCCTGGAAACCGTCGACCTGCTGGCGGTGAAGGTCGAGGGCCTGCCGCTGCACCAGATGACCCAGATCGTCATCGAGCAGTCTGGCCTGATCACCTACCACAAGGAAGAGAAGGGCGAGAAAGGCCAGGCCCGGGTGGAAAACCTGGAAGAACTGGTCAGCGCCGCCCGCGCCTTCGAGACCCCGGACGAAGAGGACACCCCGCCGCTGGTGGCCTTCCTCGACCACACCGCGCTGGAGTCCGGCGACACCCAGGCCGATGCCTTCGAGGACAGCGTGCAGCTGATGACGCTGCACAGCGCCAAGGGCCTGGAATTCCCGCTGGTGTTCCTCGCCGGCGTGGAAGAAGGCCTGTTCCCGCACAAGATGAGCCTGGAGGAGCCCGGTCGCCTGGAAGAAGAGCGCCGCCTGGCTTACGTCGGCATCACCCGCGCCATGCACCGCCTGGTCATGACCTACGCGGAAACCCGCCGCCTGTACGGCAGCGAGACCTACAACAAGGTCTCGCGCTTCGTCCGCGAAATCCCGCCGAGCCTGATCCAGGAAGTGCGCCTGTCCAACTCGGTGAGCCGTCCGCTGTCGGGCAACCAGCGCAGCGGCAACCTGTTCAGCGGCGCCAGCGTACCGGACACCCCCTTCAGCCTGGGCCAGTCCGTGCGCCACCCGCTGTTCGGCGACGGCGTGATCCTCAACTTCGAAGGCTCCGGCGCCCAGGCACGGGTGCAGGTGAACTTCGACAGCGAGGGCAGCAAGTGGCTGATGATGGGTTACGCGAAGCTGGAAGCGATCTGATCACGGCCAACCTGTAGGGGCGCCCCATGGGCGCGATCGCGGGCATGGCCCGCTCCTGCAGGGAATGGCGAGGCCTCAGTGATGCCCGCCGCCGTTCTGCTCGAACGTCTCGATCAGCGCCACCTGCATCCGCGAATGCACGCGGATGAACCAGCGCCAGAACACCGCGATCACCAGGGCTGCGATCAGCGCCACCACCACCAGCAGCTCGCCCGGCGGCAGGATGCTCGAACTGAGCGCCGCCAGCAGCAGCATCATGCCGCCCAGCGACAGCAGCGGGATCAGCTCGGAAATCACCCGGCGCACGCGGGCCGTGTGGCGCCCGGCGCTCTCCGCCTTCACGCCCATCTCCGCCAGCAGCATCGCCAGCGCCTTGAGCTTGCGGTAGGCGGCGATCAGGAACGGCAGTGACAGCAGCAGCGCGGCACCCCAGATCAGCGCCTTGTGCAGCGCCTCGTGCTCGACGAACTGAGCCAGCCACTGCGACAGGCGATCGGCGAAGAACGCCAGGCCGAAGAAGATCGCGATCACCAGGGTCAGGTTGACCCCGACCTGCAGCAGGATGCGCCGGATCATCCCGGCGAGGATCGCCTTGTCGCCGCGTGGCTTGATGCTGCGCAGCCATTCACCGTACAGGCTGAACACGCGCACCATGGGCGATGGCAGGCTGCGGCCCAGGTACAGCGCCAGCGGGTCGGCCGAGCGGATCAGGTAGGGCGTCAGCAGCGTGGTGATGGCCGACACGCCGACCACCACCGGATAGAGGAAGTCGCTGGTCACGCCCAGGCTCATGCCCAGCGCGGCGATGATGAAAGAGAACTCGCCGATCTGCGAAAGGCCCATGCCCACGCGCATCGAGGTGCGCCCGTCGTTGCCGGCGATGAAGGCGCCAGCACCGCAGGACACCAGCTTGCCGGCAACCACCACCAGGGTGATCACCAGGATCGGCGCGGCGTAGTCCACCAGTACCTTGGGGTCGATGGTCAGGCCGATGGCGACGAAGAAGATCGCGCTGAACATGTCGCGCACCGGCTCCATCAGGCGTTCGATCTGGATCAGCTGGCGCGACTCGGCCATGATCGCGCCGATCAGGAAGGCGCCCAGGATCATGCTGTACTCCAGCTTCACCACCAGCAGGCAGAAGCCGAAGCACAGGCCCAGCACCGTCACCAGCAGCATCTCGTTGCTTTCGAACTTCGCCACGTAGGCCAGCAGACGCGGCACCAGCAGGATGCCGACGACCAGCGCGACGACCATGAACAGGCTGAGCTTGCCGACCGTGGAAAACACCTGGTCGGCCTCCACCGTGCCGCTCACGGCGATGCCGGAGAACAGCGCGATGATGCCGATGCCGAGGATGTCCTCGATGATCAGCACGCCGAAGATCAGCTGGGCGAAGCGCTCGTTCTTCATCTTCAGGTCGCCCAGGACCTTGATGATGATGGTGGTGGAGGACATCGCCAGGATCGCGCCGAGGAACAGCGAATCCATGGTGCTCCAGTCGAACAGGCGGCCGATCTCGAAGCCGGCCCAGATCATCAGGGTGATTTCCAGGAACGCGGCGATGAACGCCGTGGCGCCGACCTGGAACAGCTTGCGCAGGGAAAACTCCAGTCCCAGGCAGAACATCAGGAAGATCACCCCCAGCTCGGCGAGGGTCTTGATCGTTTCCTCGTCGTGCACCAGGGCGAACGGCGGGGTGTGCGGGCCGATGATCACCCCGGCGATGATGTAGCCCAGCACCACCGGCTGCTTGAAGCGGTGGCAGAGAATGGTGACGAAACCGGCGATCAGCATGATCACCGCGAGGTCCTGGATGAAGTCGATGGCATGCATGGTCGGCGGTCCTCGCGGCGGGCTGGTCAGGGGGATCGCGCGGCTGACGGCCTCGCTCAGCGAAGCCTACCATCCGAGTCCTCCGACAGGCGGCTCTGAAAGAATCAGTAACAGACTGATTTGGAAAGGGATTCATCAGGCCCCATATCAGGGGGTGAGCCCACGCAGGGCAACAGCACGAAACAAAATCCGGCTGGCCCTCAAGGGCACCCACCGGCAACATGACGTGCGTCGTATACCAACCAAGAGAATGACAACCATGAAGCGCTTTCTCAGCCTTGCCATGGCTTTCTGTGTCGCCGTGACGCTCAGCCTCGACGTCAACGCCGCCAAGCGTTTCGGTGGTGGCAAGAGCATGGGCTCGGCGCCAAGCCACCAGACCCGCCAGGCGCAACCCAATGCCGCGCCGAATTCCCCGACTGCCGCAGGTCCTGCCGCAACCGGTGCTGCCGCAGGCGCTGCCGGCGCCGCCGCCAAGAGCGGCGCTTCGCGCTGGCTCGGCCCGCTGGCCGGCCTCGCCGCCGGTGGCCTGCTCGCCTCCATGTTCATGGGCGACGGCTTCCAGGGCATGCAGTTCCTCGACATCCTGATCATCGCGCTGATCGCCTTCATCGCCTTCCGCTTCATCGCCTCCCGTCGCCGCCAGCAGCAGGGCAACCAGCCCGCCATGGCCGGCGGACATGCGCCGATGCAGCGTGAAATGCCGGCCGCCCCGCCGTCGATCTTCGGTGGTGCGTCCCGTCCGGTGATGGACAGCCGCCCGGTGATCAACGCGCCGAGCTGGTTCGACGAGACCCGTTTCGTCGCCGCCGCCCGCGAGCACTTCATGTCCCTGCAGCAGCACTGGGACGCCAACGAGATGGACAAGATCGCCGAGTTCGTCACCCCGCAGATGCTGCAGTTTCTCAAGCAGGAGCGTGCTGACCTGGGCGAGGGCTACCAGTCCACCTACATCGACAACCTCGACGTGCAGCTCGAGGGCGTGGACGACCAGGCCGAGAAGACCATCGCCACCCTGACCTTCAGCGGCGTGTCGAAGTCCTCGCGCTTCGACCAGGGCGAGCCCTTCAGCGAAAGCTGGCGCATGGAGCGCCCGCAGGGCGAGAACCAGCCCTGGCTGGTGGCGGGCATCCGTCAGAACTGATCCTGCGCGCAACACTGAAAAAGCCCGGCGATTGCCGGGCTTTTTCGTTTCCGTCGCCCACCTCGGCAATCCGGCGCGGCACTCCCCGCGGGCCCGCCGCTCGTCCGGACGGCACCGGCACAGTGGTCTTGCGCGAATGGCCGGCTACTACTGTATAAAGCGCGCCATTCGTCGAATTCAAAGAGGCCCCGCCTGTGGAAGATGTGATCGAGAAACTGCGTGAAGCGAACGAGCCGGTTCCGGTACCGCTGGAACTGCCCGACGAAGAACTGCTCGTGGAGATCGAAGAAGCCCTGCTGATCGGCATTCCGTCGGAATTCCGTGAGTTCCTCCTGCTGGTCAGCGATGTGATCTACGGGCGCCTGGAGCCGGTCACCGTGGCCGATCCGCAGTCCCACACCTACCTGCCGGAAGTGGCCGCCGTAGCCTGGGCCAGCGGCCTGCCGCGCGAGCTGATTCCGCTCTGCGCCGATGGTGACGACTACTACGCGGTCGCCGAGGACGGCGAGGTGATCCTCTGGGCCGACGGCGAGCTCACCGAGGAAACCTGGGACTCCGTCTGGACCTGGGCACGCGACGTATGGCTCGATACTTGAAGCCCGGTGTCGGAATTTCCTGAAACTTCCATGGTCACACAGGCAACCCAGCGTACCTCCAGCCCTTGCTGCCCGGGCGGGTACGATGCCCCGTGGAGAAACTATGAAGTTGAAAGCCTTGTTCACCTGCCTGTTGCTGCTCGGCCTCGCCGGATGCGCCGACAAGGCCGTGGTGACGCTGCAGGATGGCAGCGAAATCCTGGTGAAGGATCACTCCGACTACGACAAATACAATGACTACTACGAATTCGAACAGCTCAACGGCGAGACGATCCTGATCAAGAAGGACAACGTCCGCTTCATCAAGACCCCGTGAAGGGCGCCCTAGCGCGCCCCGAGCCTTCCCCCGCTTTCCAGCTCAAGCAGGTTGAGCAGGTACTGGCCGCAGTAGCCCAGGTCCTGTTCGATGGCTTTGCGCGCGCCTGCGCCATCGCCACGCTCCAGCGCCTGCAGGGTGTCTTCGTGGAAGTCGTTCAGGCGCAGCGACAGGTCGGCCTCGGTGAACAACCGGTTGAAGAAGGGCCCGACCTGCAGCCACAGCGCCTCGATCATGCGCAGCAGCGTGGGATTGCCGCAGGCACGGTAGAGCGTCAGGTGGAACCGGCTGTTGGCCTCCAGGTAGCCGTGGACGTCGCGGGCGTTCAGCGCGATTTCCATGCGCTCGGTGCAATCGCGCAGTACCGCCATGTCGGCGGGCTTCAGGTGCCTGGCCGCGTCTTCCACCGCCAGCCCCTCCAGGGATTGCCGCACCTGCAGGATCTGCAGGTAGCGCTCGCGGGTCATCACCGGCACCCGTAGCGAGCGCTGCGGCTCGCCCTCCAGCGCGCCCTCGGCCACCAGCCGTTGCAGGGCCGCGCGCACCGGCATCGGGCTGGTGCCCCACTCATCGGCCAGGTCGCGGATCTTGAGCCGCTCGCCGGGTTGGAAGCGCCCGCTCAGCAAGGCCTGGCGCAGGTTCTGGTACAGCTGTTCCTGAAGGTTGTCGGCCATCGTGATTCACTCCCGGCCGGCCGGCGGCGCCGGCAGTTGGGCGAAGGTCAGGCTGCAGTCGTGCTTCATCTCGCTTATCCCTTGTTCTCGATCAGACAGTTGCCGCCATCCACCACCAGCACTTCGCCGGTGATGTAGCTGGCTTCGGGCGAGGCCAGGAAGGCGATGGCGGCCGCCACCTCTTCCGGTCGCCCGGAACGGCCGAGCGGCGTGCGCCGTCCGGCCTGGATTTCTTCCTCGCTGCTGGAGCCGGTGGCGATCCAGCCCGGCGCCACGCTGTTCACCGTCACCCCGCGACGCGCCACTTCCAGCGCCAGCCCCATGCTCATGCCGAGCATCCCGGCCTTGGCCGCGCTGTAGGCCGATTCGCCCGGATTGCTGGCACGCACGCCGGTGGTGGAGCTGACATTGACGATGCGCCCGTAGCCGCGCTCCAGCATCCCCGGCAGCAGCGCGCGGGTGAGCAGGAAGGCGCTGGTCAGGTTGCGCGCCAGCGACAGGTTCCAGGTCGCCAGGTCCATCGCCGCCAGTTCGGCGAAGGGCTCCGGGCTGCCCTGCATGGCCATGCCGGCGTTGTTCACCAGCACGTCTACGCTTCCCCATTGCCCCTGCGCCCACTCGGCCAGGGCGCGGACGTCGCCTTCGCGGGTCAGGTCGGCGGGCAGCGCGCGGGCTTCGAAGCCCTCGGCGCAAAGCTCCTGCGCACGCAGCAGAACGCGCTCGCTGCTGGCGGTGAGCAGCAGCTTCACGCCGTTGCGCGCCAGCCGGCGGGCACTGGCGAAGCCGATGCCGGACTCGCTGCCGGCACCGCTGATCAGGGCGACCTGGCCAGCCCAGGCGGACTCATTCGTGACATCTTTCATGGGCATCTTCTTGGTCTGTGATCACAGAATTCGTTACAGGGCAGATTATCAGGCAGCCGACGCGCTGTATTGACATTTTTGTGATCACAAATGGAATATGTGCGAAATAACAAACGAGGTGTGCAACATGACCGCCAGCGGAATCGCCCAACAGGCCGTGGATCTCTTCACCGCCCGCGAGCGCCAGCGCTTCCTGGAACAGAATCCCAAGTCCGTCGCCCTTGCCGAGCGTGCGCACAAGTCGCTGTACGCCGGTGTGCCGATGCACTGGATGGCCGACTGGTCCACGCCCTGCCCGCTGTTCGTCGAACGCGCCCAGGGCGCTCGCTTCTATGACGTGGACGGCCATGACTACGTGGACTTCTGCCTGGGCGACACCGGCAGCATGTTCGGCCATTCGCCGGCGCCGATCGCCCGCGCGCTCGCCGAACAAGGCGCACGCGGCCTGACCACCATGCTGCCCGGCGAGGACGCCGTGGTCTGCGGCGAACTGCTCGCCGCGCGCTTCGGCCTGCCCTACTGGCAGGTGACCGCCACCGCCACCGACTCCAACCGCTATGTGCTGCGCTGGGCCCGCGCGGTGACCAAGCGCAAGACCCTGCTGGTGTTCGATGGCTGCTACCACGGCACCGTCGACGACGTGATGGTGCGCTACCGCGACGGCGAGACCGTGCACCGCTCCGGCCTGGTCGGCCAGGCCTACGACCTGACCCAGCACAGCCGCTCCATCCCCTTCAACGACGTCGAGGCGCTGGAAGCCGCGCTGGCCCAGGGTGACGTCTGCGCCCTGCTGTGCGAGCCGGCGATGACCAACATCGGCATGGTCCTGCCCGACCCGGGCTTCATGCAGAAGTGCCGCGAGCTGACCCGCCAGTACGGCGCGCTGCTGATCATCGACGAAACCCACACCATCTCCACCAACATCGGTGGCTGCACGAAGCTGTGGAACCTCGACCCGGACTTCTTCGTGGTCGGCAAGCCGATCGCCGGCGGCGTCCCCTGCGGCATCTTCGGCTGCAGCGCGGAGATGGCCGAACGCATGGCCGCGTCGCGCAAGAGTGCCCAGGAAGACAGCCATGGCCACGGCCACAGCGGCATGGGCACCACGCTCTCGGCCAATGCCCTGGCCATGCACTGCATGCGCGCCAACCTGGAACAGGTGATGACCCAGGCGGCCTATGACCACATGCTGCCGCTGGCCAAGCGCCTGGCCGATGGCTTCCGCCGGCTGATCGCCAAGCACGGCCTGAAGTGGTCGGTGACCGAGCTGGGCGCACGCAGCGAGTTCCAGTTCTGCCCCGTCTCCCCGCGCACCGGCGCCGAGGCCGAAGCGGCCTTCCACGACGAGCTGCAGATGGCCCTGCACCTGTACCTGATCAACCGCGGCATCCTGATCACGCCGTTCCACAACATGACCCTGTGCTGCCCGGACACCACCGCCGCCGACGTGGATCGCCTGATCGAGACCCTCGATGCCGGCATCACCGAGCTGCTGGCGATCCCCGGCGCGCGCGAGGGCTGATCGCCTGCCACCTGCAGGAGCGGACGTGGTTCGCTCCTGCCAAAAGAACAATCCGGCGCCGAGCGCCACCGAGGACCACCATGCAATTCGCCGATCGACAGGAAGCCGAAGCCTTCCTCGCCGCCCACCCGGACGTGCGCAGCATCGAACTCTTCATCATCGACTCCAACGGCATCCCGCGCGGCAAGCTGCTGCACCGCGACGAGCTGCTGGCGATCTACGACAACGGCCGTCCGCTGCCCAGCTCGATCCTCGCGCTGACCGTGCAGGGCGAAGACGTCGAAGGCACCGGACTGGTCTGGGAAGTGGCCGACGCCGACTGCTGGACCTACCCCCTGCCCGGCAGCCTGACCCTGCAACCCTGGCGCACCAGCCCCACCGGCCAGTTGCAGGTGAGCATGCACCCGACCCAGGGCCTGCCCGCCACCCCGGCCGACCCGCGCCAGGCGCTGTCCCGCGTGGTCGACCGGCTGAAGGCCGACGGCTTGCACCCGGTGATGGCGGTGGAGCTGGAGTTCTACCTGCTGGACAAGCAGCGCGACGCCCATGGCCGTCCGCAGCCGGCGGTGCAGATGAACGGAATCCGCCCGGAAGCGCCGCAGGTCTATGGCGTCTATGAACTGGAACAGCTGCAGCCATTCCTCGACGATCTTTATGCTGCCTGCGAAGTCCAGGGCCTGCCGGTGCGCACGGCAATCTCCGAGTACGCGCCGGGCCAGGTCGAGCTGACCCTGGAGCACCGCTTCGACGTCATGCAGGCCATCGACGAAGGCGTGCGCTACAAACGCCTGGTGAAGGGCGTGGCGAACAAGCACGGGTTGCAGGCCTGCTTCATGGCCAAGCCGTTCGGCGACCGCGCCGGCTCCGGCATGCACCTGCACGTCAGCCTCGCCGACGAGCAGGGCAACAACCTCTATGCCAGCGAAGACATTCACGGCACCGAACTGCTGCGCCACTCCATCGGCGGCATGATGGCCCGCCTGCTGGATTCGCTGGCAATCTTCTGCCCCAACGCCAACTCCTTCCGCCGCTTCCAGGCCAACAGCTACGCGCCGCTGGCCAAGAGCTGGGGCGTGAACAACCGCACCGTGTCGTTCCGCGTACCTGGCGGTCCGGCGAAAAGCCGGCACATCGAGCACCGCATCTGCGGCGCCGACGCCAACCCGTACCTGGCGGCAGCGGCGATCCTCGCGGCCATCCACGAAGGCATCCGCGAGCAGATCGATCCGGGCGCGCCCATCGTCGGCAACGGCTACGAGCAGGCCACCGAGTTCCTCCCCACCGACTGGCTCACCGCGCTGCGCGCACTGGAAGCCTCCACCTGGGCCCGCGAGGCGCTGGGCGAGGAATTCCTCAAGGTGTTCCTGGCGATCAAGTGGGAGGAGTACCGCCAGTTCATGGGCGAGGTCGGCGAGCAGGACTGGCGCTGGTACCTGCATCACGCCTGATTCGTGCGGCAATACGGCGAATAACGCGAAGCGTTATCCGCCGCCAGGCCCACGCTTCGCAGCACCCCCACTGACACACGACAGCCTTACGAAAAATTTACCCTGTCAGACTGAAGAATCTGGTCTTTTCTTGGTCTGTAATTGCACGGGGCGCAGATGCGCCCTGTGGTCAAAGCGGCGCCGCCGGTACTGCCTGCCGGCCGCCGTCCTCTCTCAGGCAGGGAGAACCCGTAGACAATGAGCACTCCTGTCGTACTGATCACCGGCGCTGCCGGTGGCCTCGGAAAAGCCATCGCCAAACGTTTCGCCCAAAGCCACTGGCGCATCGCCGCAACCGACGTGGACAAAGCCGGCCTGCATGCGCTCAACGCCCAGGTTCCACTGGACGCCACCGCCGTCGGCGACCTGCGACGCGCCGACAACTGCCACAGCCTGGTTTCCGACATCCTCGCCCGCACCGGCCGCCTCGACGCCCTGGTGAACGCCGCCGGCGTCTGGCGCGAAGGCCCGGTGGAAGACTTCAACGAGGACGACTTCGACCTGGTCATGGGCGTGAACCTCAAGGCCGCCTTCTACATGTGCCAGGCGGCGACGCCGTATCTCAAGGAAAACCACGGCTGCATCGTCAACATCTCCAGCGACTCCGGCCGCCAGGCCTATCGCGGCTCCGCGGCGTACTGCGCGAGCAAGGCGGCGCTGACCATGCTCACCCGTACCCTGGCGCTGGAACTGGCCGAGTCCGGCGTGCGGGTCAACGCCATCTCCCCGGCGGACATCGCCACGCCGATGCTCGACTACCAGGCCGAGCGCTATGGCCAGGGCAACCCGGACAGCTACAAGCGCGCCTTGCTGAAGGATTACCCACAGGGCAAGGCGTCGCGCTTCATCCGCCCCGAGGAAGTCGCCGAGCTGGTCTGGTACCTGTGCAAACCGGAATCCGAAGCCATCACCGGCGCGGACCTGGCCATCGACTTCGGCCTCTCCGCCGGGCGCTGAGCCGGCAGATAGACGGACGGGCGGCCAGGGGTCGCCCGTTTTCGTTTGGGGCGTTGATCGAACGACAGACATGCCATTGGTAAATGGCCCACTGGTGCCGGACGCCAATCGGCGGTATAGAAAAAACTGTGTCGCCTGCCGCGCTTTGGTTGTCCAGAGTTAGGCCCTTTCCTTTTCCCAAGACAATTCCGAAGAGAATTCCATGGAACCTGGCAACCACCAGCTCAGCATGACCGTCCTGATGACCCCCGACATGGCCAACTTCTCCGGCAATGTCCACGGAGGCACCCTGCTCAAGTACCTCGACGAAGTCGCCTACGCCTGCGCCAGCCGCTACGCCGGCTATTACGTGGTGACCCTGTCGGTGGACCAGGTGATCTTCCGCCAGCCGATCCACGTCGGCGAACTGGTCACCTTCCTCGCCTCGGTGAACTACACCGGCCGCACCTCCATGGAGATCGGCGTGAAAGTGGTCACCGAGAACATCCGCGAGAAATCCGTGCGCCACACCAACAGCTGCTTCTTCACCATGGTGGCGCTGGACGATGACCGCAAGACCATCGAGGTGCCGCAACTGGTGCCGCAGACCAAGGACGAGAAACGTCGTTTCGCCCAGGCCCAGCAGCGTCGGCAGATTCGCCAGGAGCTGGAACAGCGCTACGCCGAGCTTCGCCACGAATGACGGACGTTCACGACATTTCCTGAAAAGAAATCCCTCGTGTCGCGGAAATTTCCCAATGCGTCAACAGGTTACCCTTGCGTGAAAGCAAGGTAGGAATCGATTACTACGCCTAGACTTTTCATACGCGGGTTTGCCCCCGTGACCCACCGTCGAGCGACCCGGTGCTGATGCGCAGTCCGGTCGCTCCCTGAGTGCCCGGAGCCCAGACCATGCATCACACCCCGCTACTGACCACCCTCGCCGTCGGCTTCGTGCTGGCCTTCGTCCTCGGCGCCCTGGCCAACCGCCTGCGCATCTCGCCGCTGGTGGGCTACCTGCTCGCCGGGGTGCTGGCCGGCCCCTTCACCCCCGGTTATGTCGCCGACCAGGCGCTGTCCACGGAGATCGCCGAACTGGGCGTGATCCTGCTGATGTTCGGCGTCGGCCTGCACTTCTCGCTGAAAGACCTGCTGTCGGTCAAAGCCATCGCCATCCCCGGTGCGGTGGTGCAGATCGGCGTCGCCACCCTGCTCGGCCTGGGTCTGGCCTGGATGATGGGCTGGAACTTCGGCGGCGGCCTGGTCTTCGGCCTCGCCCTGTCGGTGGCCAGTACCGTCGTGCTGCTGCGGGCGCTGGAGCAGCGCCAGCTGATCGACACCAAGCGCGGGCGCATCGCCATCGGTTGGCTGATCGTCGAAGACCTCGCCATGGTCCTCACACTCGTGCTGCTGCCGGCGCTGGCCGGCTCGCTGGGCGGCACCTCAGACGGCGGTGACGGCGGCCTGCTGATGCCGATCCTGCTGACCCTGGGCAAGGTCGCCGCTTTTGTCGCGGTGATGATCCTTGGCGGTCGCCGCTTCGTACCCTGGGTGCTGGAGCGCGTGGCCAAGACCGGCTCGCGCGAACTGTTCACCCTGGCCGTGCTGGCCATCGCCCTGGGCATCGCCTACGGCTCGGCGGTGATCTTCGGCGTGTCCTTCGCCCTGGGCGCCTTCTTCGCCGGGATGATCCTCAACGAGTCCGAGCTCAGCCACGAGGCCGCCGAGAACTCGCTGCCGCTGCGCGACGCCTTCGCCGTGCTGTTCTTCGTCTCCGTCGGCATGCTGTTCAACCCGGCGATCCTGATCCACGAGCCGCTGCCGGTGCTGGCGACCTTCCTGGTCATCGTCTTCGGCAAGTCGGTGGCGGCCTACGTCATCGTGCGCATGTTCGGGCACCCCAACAGCACCGCGCTGACCATCGCCGCGAGCCTGGCGCAGATCGGCGAGTTCTCCTTCATCCTGGTCGGCCTCGGCGTGACCCTGAACCTGCTGCCCGAAGCCGGCCGCGACCTGGTGCTGGCCGGCGCGATCCTGTCGATCCTGGTCAACCCGCTGCTGTTCATCGCCATCGACCGTCTGCAGGCGCGGCAGGAGCAGAAGGCCGAAGCCGAGCCGGGTGTGGTCCAGGTAGAGGCGCCGGACCTGCCGCCGCCGGTGCTGGAGCAGAACCATGCGATCCTCATCGGCCACGGCCGCGTCGGCGCGCTGGTCAGCGAGCGCCTGCGCAAGGACAGGATTCCGCTGGTGGTCATCGAGGACAAGCGCGAGAAGGCCGCCGAACTGCGCGAGCACGGCCTCTGCGTGGTGGTCGGCAACGCCGCCAACCCGGATGTCCTGACCCAGGCCAACATCACCTCGGCGCGCTGGCTGCTGATCGCCATCCCCAACGGCTTCGAGGCCGGGACGATTTCCAGCCACGCGCGGGCGATCAACCCGAACCTGGACATCATCGCCCGCGCCCACTTCGACGCCGAGGTGGACTACCTGGAGCAGAACGGCGCCAGCCTGGTGATCATGGGCGAGCGCGAAATTGCCCGTGGGATGGTCGAGCGGGTCGAACGCGAGGGCGCCACGCCGGCGGCCAGCGACGACCACCTGCCGCAGTCGGCCTGACGCCATGCTGCGCCGGCTCTACGACTGGACCATGCGCCTGGCGGGGCATCCGCGGGCGGAGCTGGCGCTGGGCGGGGTGACCTTCGCCGAGAGTTCGTTCTTCCCCATCCCGCCGGACGCGCTGCTGGTGCCCATGGTCCTCGCCAACCGGGCCAAGGCCTGGCGCTATGCGGCGATCTGCATCGTCAGCTCGGTGCTGGGCGGCATCGCCGGCTACTTCATCGGCCTGCTGCTGTTCGAGACGGTGGGCCAGGCGATCCTGGCCTTCTACGGCCTGCAGGAGAACTTCGCCGAGGTCGCCGAGCGCTACAACGAACTCGGCTGGCTGATGGTGCTGCTGGGCGGCGGCTTCACCCCGCTGCCCTACAAGCTGATCACCCTGACCAGCGGCGTCACCCAACTGGATCTGGTGCTGTTCATCGCCCTCAGCGTGGTGGCGCGCACCCTGCGCTTCGCCGCCACCTGCGCCCTGCTGTTCTGGGCAGGACCTGCGCTGCGCGAAGCCATCGAGAAACGCCTCGGGCTGGCGTTCGGCCTGCTCACGGCGATGGTGGTGGGCGGGTTGCTGCTAGGCAAGTACATGCTCTGACACTGAGCCGTCTGCAGGAGCGCGCCATGCGCGCAATCGCGGGCGCGGTCCGCTCCTGCAGGGGAATATCGATGCGCGGCTCAGATCACCCCAGCTTCACCGCCTCGAACTTCACCCGCGGATGGGCAATGCGGTCCTGGGCACGCACCAGTTCCAGTTCGTAGCTGCCGCAGGCCTGGGTTTCCAGCAGCACTTCATGCACGGCGGCGGCGCAGAATTCGAAGGCAGTGCGCAGGTCATCGCCCAGCAGCAGGCGGGCGAGGAACAACCCGGAGGTCAGGTCGCCCACGCCCACCGGTTGGCGCGGGAAGGCCAGCAGCGGGCGGCGCAGGTGCCAGGTCTCGTCGAGGGTCACCAGCAGCATCTCGAAAGCGTCCGCCGGCTTGCCCGGGTAATTCAGGTGCTTCACCAGGATCGCCTTCGGGCCGCGCACCAGCAGGCCGCGGGCCATCGCCGCGCAGTCTTCCAGGGAGGTCGGCTGGCGGTCGCAGAAGCTGTCGAGTTCCAGTTGGTTCGGGCACAGGTAGTCGGCCACGGCGGCGGCTTCGTGGAGCAGGAACTCGCTGACCTCCGGGGCGACGATGCAACCCTTTTCCGGGTGGCCCATCACCGGGTCGCACAGGTACACGGCGCGCGGGTTGACCTCGCGGATGCGGCGCACCACTTCGAGGATCGAACGGCCCTGCGCCGCGCTGCCCAGGTAGCCCGAGAGCACCGCGTCGCAGTTGCCCAGCTCGCCGATGGCGGCGATGCCATCCACCAGCGCGGGAATCTGCTCCGGCGGCAGCACCTGCCCCGTCCAGTGGCCATACTGGGTATGGTTGGAGAACTGCACGGTGTTCAGCGGCCAGACGTTCACCCCGACGCGGCGCATGGGAAACTCGGCAGCGCTGTTGCCGGCGTGGCCGAAGACGACGTGGGACTGGATGGCGAGAACGTGGGGAGTGCGCGGCATAACGGTGTCCTGTTACAGAATGGGGCAGTATGGGGCGCAATTCACACGCTGTGAACATCCGCCCCTCGCCGCCCGACGGCGGAGTGAGTAAGCTGGTGCGCCGATTCCGAGGAAGCCGAAGTGGACCTGGGCAATCTTTTCATCTTCATGCTGGTTGTCGCGGGCGCCGCCTGGTGGTGGCGTGCCCATGGCATCCGCGAGCGTGCGCTGGCGCTGGCCAAGCAGCACTGCGCGCGCGAGGGCGTGGAGCTGCTCGATGACGCCATGGCCCTGCAGCGCTTCCGCTTCCAGCGCGACGGCCGCGGCAACCTGCGCCTGGCCCGCGAATACGCCTTCGAGTTCACCGCCACCGGGCAGGAACGCTACGCCGGTCGCATCGCCATGTTCGGCCAGCACCTGGGCCGCATCGAGCTGGCGCCCTTCCGCATGGAACCCGAACCGCGCATGCCGGTATCGCCGGTCGCCACCTTCCACCCCGCCGCCGCGCCGGTCGATGAGGATATCGTCGACGCCGTGTTCGACGACACCCCGCCGCCGCCGCGCCCCAGGGCCGAAGTCGTGCGCCTGGACGAATGGCGCCGCGCGCACCAGGACAAGAAGGTCGGCGACTGAGCGACTTCAGCTCGTTTTGTCTTCTGTCAGCTCACGCAATTCGACGACTCGCGCCAGCACCTGCTGCAGTGGCGCGTTCATCAGCGCACCCACCGTCCTGCTCAACAGTCGGCAACGCCAGCGATAGAGGAAGAACGCGCGGCGTTGCTGATTGCGCCGGCATTTCTCGAACAGCCAGTCGGGATCGAAGCCGGTCCACTCGCCCGCGGTCGCCAGGGCGTTGGGGTAGACCACCGGGACCACCTCCAGGCGATAGATGGCTTCCAGCTCGCCCAGGGGAAAATCGCTGACCGCCAGGGTGCGGGCAATGTAGTTGATGTCCGTCTCGCTCGGCTCGGTATCCAGCCACAGCTCGGACAGCGCCAGCCAGACGGACTCGCGGGCCGGATCGTTCATTCGTGGCCCAGCAGGAAGCGCGACACGCGCGCGGCGCTGTCTTCGGGGAATTCCTGCATGAAGCAGTGGCCGCCATCGACACACTGGCCACTCACCACCGTGTTTGTCGCGCACCAACGCGCCACGGACTTGGGCACGAACGGGTATGTGCGCTCGCCGAACAGCACCTGGGTCGGCGTCACCACCTTGGTCAGCGATGGCCACAGGCGCTTGGGGAAGGAGCTGAAGATTTCCGCCTCGCGGCTGGGCCGGCATTTCAGCTCAACGCCCGCCTCGGTGCGCTTCATGGCGTTCTCCACATAGGCCCAGAGCGCTTCGTCGGTCCAGCCCTTGAAGATGCCGCGGCCGTGCAGGCCGGCGTAGGCCGCCTCGCGGTCCGGCCACTGGCTGCGCCGCGAGCGCGCCTTCTGCACCATGGTGCGGCGCTTGTGCAGGCCGAGCACTTCGGAGAGCGCCATCACGCCGATCATCGCCGGGGTGAACAGCACCGGGTCGAGCAGCACCGCACGGCGGAACAGCTCGGGATGACGGCCGAGGATCAGGCTGGTGAGCACGCCGCCAAAGCTGTGCCCGGCGGCGTAATGCGGCACGTCACCGAATACTTTGCTGCCGGCCTGGAAGGCTTCCACCGCCATCTCGGCATTGCGGTTCCAGCCGTGGAAGCGTCCGCCGTGGTCACTGTCGCCATGGCCCTGCACGTCGCACAGCCAGAGGTCGAAATCCTGCGCCAGGATTTTCAGCATCGGCTCGTAGGCACGGCCGCAGAAGCCATTGCCATGCAGGAAGTGCAGCAGCGGCTTGCCACTGGGCTCGCTGCGCCAGCCGCGCAGGGTGAAACCGGCGGACCCTTCGTGGGTCCAGGACGACAACTGCATCGAAGCTCTCCATCGGGATGCGGCAGTGTAGCGAGGCGGCGGGGCGCCGGACCAGCTCGCGGCCGTGCTATTGTCGCCAACCGTTGGTCGAACCCCGTCGAACATGTCGCCTACCCGCCCCCTTCGCCTGCTGCTGATCTGCCTGCTCCTGCTGGCCGGGCTGGTGTTGTCGGTGTTCTGGGCCGGCGAGAAGGCGCGGCACCGCGCGCTGCTCGCCGAGGCGGAAGCGGCCCATGAACAGCTCGGTCTCTATGCCAACTCCCTGCACACCCTGATCGAGCGCTTCCGCAGCATTCCCGCCGTGCTCGCGCTGGACCCGGAGCTGCGCGCGGCCATGCGCGGCCCGGTGACCGGCGAGCTGCAGCACCGGCTCAACCTCAAGCTGCAGGAAATCAACGGCGCGGCGCGCTCCTCCACTTTGGAGCTGCTGGACCACACCGGCCTTGCCGTGGCTGCAAGCAACTGGAACCTGCCGGTCAGCTACGTCGGCCACAACTACGGCTTCCGCCCCTACTTCCGCCAGACCATCGCCCAGGGCGCGGGGCGCTTCTATGCGGTCGGCGTGACCAGCGGAATTCCCGGCTACTTCCTGTCCAACGCGCTGCGCGACGACGACGGCACCTTCCTCGGCGCCATCGTGGTCAAGCTGGAATTCCCCGACCTGGAGCGGCAGTGGAGCCAGACCCCGGACGTGGTGCTGGTGAGCGACAGCAAGGGCGTGGTGTTCCTCGCCAACCACCCGCGCTGGCGCTACCGCGAGCTGATGCCGCTGGACGCCGTGGCCCGCGCCGAGATGGCCGACACCCGCCAGTATCACAAGCAGCCGCTCAGCGCGCTGCCGCACCGGACGCTGGAAACCCTCGGCGAGCACGCGCGCATGGTCCGTGTCGACGGCCAGGACATCAGCGGCGACTACCTCTGGCAATCGGTCGGCCTGCCGGAAGACGAGTGGACCCTGCACCTGCTGCGCAATCCCCATGGCGTGCAGTCCGACGTCACCAGCGCGCGGCTGGCCGCCGCCGGCGTCTGGCTGGCGCTGGTGTTCCTCGTGCTCTGGCTGCAACAGCGCCGCCGCCTGGCGCGCCTGCGCCAGCGCAACCAGGAAGAGCTGGAGCGCCTGGTCGAGCAGCGCACCGCCGCCCTGCGCACCGCCCAGGACGGCCTGGTGCAGGCCGCCAAGCTGGCCGCGCTGGGGCAGATGTCCGCCGCGCTGGCCCACGAGATCAACCAGCCGCTCACCGCCCAGCGCATGCAGCTGGCCAGCGTGCGCCTGCTGCTCGACGCCGGCCGCCAGGACGACGCCCGCGCCGCGCTGGTGCGGGTCGATGAGCTGCTCGAACGCATGGCCGCACTCACCGGCCACCTGAAGACCTTCGCCCGCAAGACGCCCGGCGGCCTGCGCGAGCGCATCGAACTGGGCCACGTGATCGAGCAGGCCTTGCAGCTGCTGGCCGTGCGCATCCGCAGCGAAGGCGTGGAGATCAGCCAGGACCTCGACCTGCCCGCCTGGGTGCTGGGCGATGCGATCCGCCTGGAGCAGGTGCTGGTCAACCTGATCCGCAACGCCCTCGATGCGGTGGCCAATACCGCCCCGCCGCAGATCCGCCTGACCCTGCGCCGCGACGGCGAGCACTGGTGCCTGGAAGTCGCCGACAACGGTCCCGGCATCGACGAAGCCCATCTGGCCAGCGTCTTCGACCCCTTCTTCACCACCAAGCCGGTGGGCGAAGGACTGGGCCTGGGGCTGGCGGTATCCTATGGCATCGTCCACGAACTTGGCGGGCGCCTCGACGCCGCCAACCAGCCCACCGGCGGCGCGCTGTTCCGCCTGAGCCTGCCGGCCGCCAGCGAAGAAAGAAGACCATGAGCGAGACCATCCTCTTCGTCGACGACGAAGCCGCCATCCGCGACGCCGTGCAGCAGTGGCTGCAACTTTCCGGCTTCGAAGTGCGCCTGTGCAGCAGCGCCGACGAGTGCCTGAAAAGCGTCTCCCGCGAGCTGCCCGGCGTGGTCATCAGCGATGTGCGCATGCCCGGTACCGACGGCCTGGCCCTGCTCGAGCGCCTGCAGCAGATCGACCGCGACCTGCCGGTGATCATGGTCACCGGCCACGGCGACGTGCCCATGGCGGTGCAGGCGATGCGTCAGGGCGCCTACGACTTCATCGAGAAGCCCTTCACCCCCGAACGCCTGCTCGACAGCCTGCGCCGCGCCCTTGAGAAACGCCGGCTGGTGCAGGAGAACCGCCAGCTGCGCGAACAGGCGGCGCTCAAGGACCAGATCGAATCGCGCCTGCTCGGCGTCTCGCGGCCCATGGAAACCCTGCGCCGACAGATCATGGCGCTGGCCGGTACGCCGGTGAATGTGCTGATCCGCGGCGACACCGGCAGCGGCAAGGAACTGGTCGCGCGCTGCCTGCACGACTTCGGCCCACGCGCCGGCAAGCCCTTCGTCGCGCTGAACTGCGCGGCGATTCCCGAGCAGTTGTTCGAGACCGAACTGTTCGGCCACGAAAGCGGCGCCTTCACTGGCGCCCAGGGAAAACGCATCGGCAAGCTGGAGCACTCCAACGGCGGCAGCCTGTTCCTCGACGAGATCGAGAGCATGCCGCTGGCCCAGCAGGTGAAGCTGCTGCGCGTGCTGCAGGAACAGCAACTGGAGCGCCTGGGCTCGAACCAGAGCATCAAGGTGGACCTGCGGGTGATCGCCGCGACCAAGCCTGACCTGCTCGAGGAAGCCCGCGCCGGGCGCTTCCGCGAGGACCTGGTGTACCGCCTGAACGTCGCCGAGCTGCGCCTGCCGCCGCTGCGCGAACGCCGCGAGGACATCCCGCTGCTGTTCGAGCACTACGCGCTGCTGGCCAGCGAGAAATTCGGCCGCGAAGCCGCGCCGCTCTCCGCCAGCGAACTGGCGCGCCTGCTCGCCCACGACTGGCCGGGCAACGTACGCGAACTGGCTAACGCCGCCGAGCGCCACGTGCTCGGCCTGGACCGCGCCGAGCTGCCGATCGAGCCCGCCGGCAATGGCCTGTTCGAACGCATGGAAGCCTACGAGGCGCAGTGCATCCGCCAGGCGCTGGGCCAGTGCAAGGGCGACATCAAGGCGGTGATGGAGCTGCTCGGCCTGCCGCGCCGCACCCTCAACGAGAAGATGCAGCGCCACGGGCTGAGCCGCGGGGATTATTTGGGCGAGGATTGAGCCAGCTCGTCGGCGAAAAACCATCGCACGCACAGCCGGCTCAATGGCCACAACAACGACAGCAGCAGCGCAGCAAAACCCATCGGCGCTAACGGCAGATATCGGCTGTCCAGCGCGTCGGCGAGCACAAAAACCAGCACCAGCGCACACAGCACCAGGAGCCCGAGCCAGAGCAGCAGCAAGACCAGCGACGCGATCAGCACCCGACCAGTGCCGAAGCGTGACAACTGCGGCGGCAGACGCGTGTGCACCGCCACCATGACGATGGCAAAGGGCACTGCGCAATTGATCAGCTGGAACAGTGGCTGCCAGGCGTTGCCGTCGCTGTAGGTCGTCATCATGCTCGCAGCCAGCGAGGAAGACAGCCGGTAGACCACCGCGGCGACGCACAGCGCCATGCCCAGAGCCACCTGCCAGCGGGCAACCGCTGTGCCGGCACCCGGGGCGAGCGGCAGCGCACGACCACGTGCCAGCCGCAGTATCAGCCATAGCGGCAACACACAGGTCAGCAACAGGCTCGCCAACGCGGCAAGCTGTGCATAAAGCACGATCCACAACTGCCGGTTGCCCTGCTCCCGAACCCATTCGTAGAAGACCTGGCCAACAAAACCTATCCCGCTGGTCATCGCCAGGCTGCACACCAGGTAGGCAAATCCGTACGCCAGCAGCAATCCGGGCAGCGGGCGGAAACGCCCAATGGCATGACGTTCACGCTGCTGCTGCACCAGCAAAAGCACGCCGGCGACGTAGGCGAGCATTCCGCCAAGCAGGGTGGAGATCATTACCGGAAGGTAGCGCGTCATCCGTTCGTGGAAGCCGTCGCCAGCGGTGAACCATTGCAGGCCCAGATTGACGCCGAGCAAGCAGATGGTCGCGACGATCTGTGCAGCGATGAACAGGTAAGTCTGGTGGCTAGCGTGGGCCAGCGTGAGCTGCGGTGAAGTGAGTTCAGCGTGTGGCGTGGAGAAGGGGTTGTGATTCATCGGGCGGCGTCCTTGTCGATCCGCGCGAATTCCAACAGAAGTACGGCAGCCTTGCCAAGGCATTGCGCCAGACAAAAAAAAGGCCGCTGACGTGAGCGGCCTTGAGACGGACATCGATCTGGAGCAATCAAGAATCGACGTCGGGAAGCTTGCCGGCGGTGAGGCCGGTAACGGCGGGGCTGGAAAGCCGCGCTGTTGGGTCAAGTATATTGACCAAATAGACAGGAATACAGGTCACTGGCCGCGAAAGACTGTTTCAGAATCTGTAACAGTCAGCTGGCCGCTGTGAAAACGCAGGCAAAAAAAACGCCGCATGTCTTATGCGGCGCAAGGTGTTGAGAAGCCCGGCTCACGCACCGAGCCTCCCGGGGGAAGCGGCCGATCAGGAATCGGCGTTGCTGCCAGCGGCGGCCTTGGCGGTCTGCTCGGCGGACTGGGCCTGCTGCTGGGCAATCACTGCTTCGTTGGCCTTGACCATCTTGTCGGTCATCAGGCGCGATTCTTCGGCGAAGCTCAGCTGAGTGAAGGACAGCGAGCAGACGGACAGCAGGGCAGCAACATAAAGCGAACGGGACATGACGGTGATCCTTTCTGAACACCCGATTGGTCGGGGTTGATGAAAGGTTACGGCGCAACAGTCCCTCGAAAAATAGCTAGCTAACCAACAAAGCATTGCCTAAAAAGCAACAATCCGCGCCGATCGTCCGAGAACACCGATATAGAGCGGCTGCGACGATCCGCCACGCTAGCGCTTTGCCTTATGCCCAGTTGACGGGATCGTTGAGCACTGCTTCGTCTTCCTCGAATACCCGTGGCAGCTCCGCCTTGAGGAATTCCACCCAGGTGCGGATCTTCGCGTCGAGGAAGCGCCGCGACGGGTACAACGCATATATCTGCCGCACGTGCAGGCTGTGCCGGGGCAGCACGCGCACCAGCGAACGGCGGCGCAGCGCGGGTGCGGCGACGTAACTGGGCAGCAGGCAGATGCCCATGCCGGCGGCGGCGGCGCCGGTCAGCGCCTCGGCGACGTTGACCATGAAGGTGTCGCGCGGGCGGATCACACTTTCCTCGTTGCCTTCCTCGAAGGCCCAGCCTTCGGGGAAGGTCGGGTCCTGCAGGCGCAGGCACTGGTGCTGGTGCAGGTCGGCGACGCTGGTCGGGGTGCCCCGCCGCTTGAGGTACTCGGGGCTGGCGCAGAGCACGCTGTAGATGGTGCCCAGGGTCTGGGCGACGAACTCGGAGTCGGGCAGCTCGCGGTCGCGGGTGATCACCACGTCCTGGCCTTCCTCGAGGATGTCCGGTTGGCGCTGGGCCAGGGTCAGCTCGATGTAGACCTCGGGGAAGGACTCGCAGTAGCGCGAGATCAGCGGGATCAGGTGCTGCTGGCCCAGCCCGGTGAGCGAGTGCACACGCAGGCGACCGCGCGGGTTCAGATGCGCGCCACTGGCTTCGGCCTGGGCTTCATCGACATCGGCGAGGATTTCCCGGCAGCGCAGCAGGTAGCGCTCACCGGTTTCGGTCAGCGCCAGGCGTCTTGTCGTGCGGTGCAGCAGGCGCGCTTCCAGCTGGGCTTCGAGGTCGGAGACCACGCGCGAGACCTGGGCTGTGGATAACCCCAGGGCGTTGGCGGCGGCGGTGAAACTGCCGGCATCCACCACCCGGACGAATGCCCGCATCGCGTGAAGTACGTCCATGCTTCCCCCTGCCTGTTGATCTTGTCGTAGGCGCCTGTAGGAGACGACAACCATTGTTGTCCGCGACGCAAAACTGAATCGCAGTATAGGGTCGTTTTTTGCCGATTGTTACCACGTATAGTGCCGGACAAGTCGCTGCAGCAACGTTGGGCACACCAGGCTCATCGTACGGCCGCCGATACACCAATCGACGGCCCTCTCCCCCGCGCATACCTGGCTGCAGCGACTGACTCTTTCTCCAGGGGCGGTCATCTTCGGATGACCGCCCTTTTTCGTTTCTGCCGGGTGACATTCGGCGCGAGGGCTGTCCCCTCACCCCAGCCCTCTCCCCTAGGAGAGGGGGCAGTTCGTGCCGGCTGACACCACTGCATCATCCTTCGCCTATCAGTCCCCTCTCCCCCTGGGAGAGGGTTAGGGTGAGGGCTAGGCGCCCCCTCGCTTCTACAGAAGAGCCGATCAGCGCGGCAGCGGGTACAGGCGCTCGTCGAACTGCTCCAGGCGCACGAACTCCAGCGGCTGGTCGCTCTCCAGGTTCTGCAGGCGATCCTGGTACTGGCGCAGGAACTCCTGGCGCGCCTCGTTGCTGATGTAGGGCACATGCCAGGCCACGAAGGGTGGCAGCACGCTCATGCCGGTGTAGGCCAAGGTGCCACGCAGGATCGGCCGCAGCATGTCTTCCAGCGGGCCGTGGATGGCGCCGTCGCCGAACATATGGTCGCGCCCGCCGAGGGTCACGCTCACCAGCGCCTTCTTGCCGGCCAGGCCGCCCTGGTCGTAGAAGCGCTTGCCGCCGTAGCAGATACCCGAGACCAGCACGCGGTCGAACCAGCCCTTGAGGATGGCCGGCGCGGAGAACCAGTAGATCGGGAAGTTGAAGATCACCAGATCGGCCCAGAGCAGCTTGTCCAGCTCGGCCTGGATGTCAGCGGCGATGGTCCTGGCCTTGGCGCCTTCACGCTGCTCCAGCGCATAGACCAGATATTCGGGGTTGGCGCGGGCGCCGAAGTCGGCGGCGCTGGCCACCGGGTTCCAGTTCATCGCGTACAGGTCGGAGACCTGCACCTCGTGGCCCTGGCCGCGCAGGGTTTCCTCGGCGAGCTGGTACAGCGCGGTGCTGAAGGATTGCGGTTCGTTGTGGGCGTGGACGATCAGTACGTTCATGTGGATTCCTGACAAGTCGGTGAGCGGCACAGCCCTCACCCCAGCCCTCTTCCGGAGGGAGAGGGGGTCTGTTTAAAGCTGGATGGCCTTGAGCTCGACGAACTCGTGCAGGCCCTGTTCACCCCATTCGCGGCCGTTGCCGGACTGCTTGTAGCCACCGAACGGCGCCCGGTAGTTGAAGGCACCGCCGTTGACGAAGCATTGGCCGGCGCGCATCTGCCGGGCGAGTCGCAGGCCATCTTCGCGGTCGCCCGCCCACACGGCGCTGGACAGGCCGAACGGCGAATCGTTGGCGATGGCGATCGCCTCGGCCTCGTCGGCGTAGGGAATCAGGCACAGCACCGGGCCGAAGATTTCTTCGCGGGCGATGCGCATCTGGTTGTTCACCCCAGCGAAGATCGTCGGCTGCACATAGTGCCCGCGCTCCAGATGAGCCGGACGCTCGGCGCCGCCACAGACCAGCTGCGCGCCCTCTTCCTGGCCGACGCGGATGTAATCGAGCACGGTGCGACGCTGGCCGCCCGAGCACATCGGGCCGAGGAAGCTGTCGGCATCCAGCGGATCGCCCATCTTCAGCGCGAGGGTTTCGGCGCGGGCGATTTCCACAGCTTCGGCATAGCGATGGGCCGGCAGCAGCATGCGCGTCAGCGCGGTGCAGGTCTGCCCGGAGTTGATCATCACGTCCTGCACGCCGTGGCGCACGGCAGTGGCCAGGTCAGCATCGGCGGTGATCAGGAAGGGCGACTTGCCGCCCAGCTCCAGGCACACGCGCTTGACCGTCGGCGCCGCGGCTTCGGAGACCTTGACGCCCGCACCTGTGGAGCCGGTGAAGGACACCATGTCCACGTCCGGGTGCCGCGCCAGGGCTTCGCCGACCTTGGAGCCGGGGCCGCTGACCAGGTTGAACACGCCGGCCGGCAGGCCGATGGCGTGGATCATGTCGGCCAGCAGGAAGGCGTGCAGCGGAGTGTCCTGACTCGGCTTGACCACCACGGTGCAGCCGGCGGCGAGCGCCGGGGCGAGCTTGCCGATCAGCTGGTGCAGCGGGTAGTTCCAGGGGTTGATGAAGGCGCAGACGCCCACCGCTTCCTTCACCACCAGCGAGTTGCCGACCTCGCGCACTTCGTCCATGTGCGCGGCCATCGCGGCGTAGCTTTCCAGACCCTCGATGGGCCCGTCGACCTGCACCATTCGGCACCACTGGATGGGCATGCCCAGCTCGGCGGTGATCAGCGCGGCCATTTCGTCGGCGCGGTTCTTCAGTTGCTCGGCGAGCGCGCGGATATAGCCGGCGCGCACCAGGGACGGGGTCTGCGACCAAGCCGGGAAGGCCCGGCGCGCGGCGTCCACCGCGCGGTTCACGTCGCCTTCGCCACCCAGCGGCACGCGGCCGACGGATTCCTCGGTGGCCGGGTTCTGCACCTCGGCCAAGCCCTGCCCCTGCGGTGCCACCCAGGCGCCGTCGATGTAGAGCTGTGTACGCTCACGCATAGCGTTTTTCCTTCAGCAGTTCGGCGGCGCACAGGGCAATGCGGCGGCAGGCTTCGCGCAGCGGTTCGGCGCCGAGCACCAGGCCGAGGCGGATGTGCCCGGCGGCACTGGGGCCGAAGGCTTCGCCGGCCAGCACGGAGACGCCGTGGCGGTCCAGCAGCAGGTCGGAGAAGTCCTGGGCGGAGAGCCCGGTGGCGCGAATATCCACCATCACGAACATGCCGCCGTCCGGGCGCAGGGCGCGCACGCCGACGCAGTCGGCGAGGCAGTCGAGCACCAGGTCGCGGCGCTGGCGGTAGGCCTCGCGCATGGCTTCCAGTTCCGGCAGTTTGGCTTCCAGCGCAGTGCAGGCGGCGTCCTGGATGAAGTCCGGCGAGCCATAGAGCATGCACAGGGCGAGGTTTTCCAGGTGCGCGCAGAGCTCCTGCGGGCCGACCACCCAGCCCACGCGCCAGCCGGTCATGGCGTGGGATTTCGACAGGCTGTTGAGGGTCGCGGTGCGCCCGGCCATGCCCGGCAGGCTGGCGGGGCTGATGTGCTCGCCGTCGAACAGCAGCTCGCTGTAGACCTCGTCGGAAATCATCCACAGGTCGTTGCTGATGCACAGCTCGGCCAGCGCTTCCCAGGTGGCGCGCGGCAGGCTGGCACCGGACGGGTTGTGCGGGCTGTTGATCGCCAGCGCGCGGGTGCGCGGGGTGACCAGTGCGGCGACGTCCTCGGCCTGCACGCGGAAGCCGTGCTCGGAGCGCACCGACACCGGGATGACCTTGGCGCCGCAGGCACCGAACACCGCTTCGTAGGTGACGTACATCGGCTCGGCGACGATCACCTCGTCGCCCGGATTGAGCACGCACTGCGCCACGGCATACAGCGCGCACTGGGCGCCGGCCAGCACGACCACGTCATCACTGGTGACGGCCTGGCCGCTGCGCTGGCTGTGGCGGCGGGCGATGGCTTCGCGCAGCGAGCGCTTGCCGCGCACGTCGGCGTAGTGGGTGTTGCCGGCCAGCAGGCTGTCGATGGCCGACTGCACGATGGGCACCGGGGTGTCGAAGTCCGGGTCGCCCACCGACAGCAGCAGGATGTCGTCGCCCTGCTCCATGCGCGCCAGGGCGCGGTAGTGGATGTCCCAGGCAGCGGCGCCGTCGCCGGCGATGCGTTGGGTGAAGTTCGAGTAGCGCATGCTGTGCTTCCTTCAAGGTACCGGAGCCCGTGGGCTCCGGCGGGTGCAACGGGTCCTACTGGGCGCAGGCGTGTTTCAGCTCGATCAGGGTGACGCCCGGATGGGCGAAGCCGGTGCGCAGGTCGTGCTCCAGTTCGTCCAGGCTCTGCGGCTGGCGCATCTCGCAACCGTAGGCGCGGCCGAGCAGGGCGAAGTCCGGGTTGCGTGGCAGGACGCCGATGGGCTCGATGTCCAGGCCGATCATGTCGTCGCGGATCTGCCCCAGCGCATCGTTGTTCCACAGCAGCACCACCAGCGGGCTGTCCAGCTCCTCGGTGGCGGTGGCCAGTTCCTGCGCGGTGTAGAGGAAGCCGCCGTCGCCGACCAGCACCAGGCCGGGACGCTCCGGCGCGCCGAACTTGGCGCCGATACCGGCAGGCACGCCGTAGCCGAGGGTGCCGTAGCCGGTGGGGTGCAGCCAGCCGCGCGGTGCCTTGCTCGGGTAGAGGTAGTTGGCGGTGTAGGCCAGCTGGGTCATGTCGCTGGCGATGAAGGCGTTGTCCGGCAGGACCTTGGCGATGCGTTCCAGGATCGACTTGTGGATAAGTTGCAGCGGCGCGTGGCCGCCGTCGATCTGCGCACGCAGTTCGGCAATGCGCGACTGCGCTTTCGCCGCATCCCGACTCGCGCTCGGCAGCGCGGCGAGCAGCGCCTCGGCGGTGGCCTTCGAATCGCCCAGCAGCGCCACGGCGCTCGGGTAGAAGTCGTTGAACTTGCGCGAGTCGACGTCGACGCGGATCACCTCGCCGGTGACCGGCAGGCGGTCGCGCCAGAAGTCGGTGTCGGCCATTTCGGTGCCGATGGCCAGGACCACGTCGGCCTCGGCGATCATGTCCCAACCGGCCTGGGTGCACAGGGTCGCACCCGCGGCGAGCGGCGCTTCCGGCGCCAGCAGGCCCTTGCCGGCGACGCTGGTGAACAGCGGCGCGGCCAGGCGCTCGCTGAGCGCGGCCAGGCAATCGGCGGCATGCAGCGCGCCGCCGCCGGCGATGATCATCGGGCGCTTTGCAGCCTGGAGCTTATCCACAGCCTGCTTGAGCGCTTCGCTGCTGGGCTGGCCACGGCCGGCGCGGCGCACCACTTCGTGGGTCCAGTCGCGGGCGACCGGGTTGGCCAGCACATCCAGCGGCACGGAGATGTGCACCGGGCGCGGGCGCTCGCTGTCGAACACGGCGTAGGCGCGGGCGATCAGCTCGGGCAGGTCTTCGGCGCTCAGGGCGACGGCGGAAAAAGCGGTGATCGGCGCGGTCATGGCGCGCTGGTCCTGGGTCTCGTGCAGGCAGCCCCAGCCCTTGCCCAGGCTGGCGGTGTGGTTGACGCTGGAAATCACCAGCATCGGGATCGAGTCGGCGTAGGCCTGGCCGATGGCGGTGGCGGCGTTGGTCACCCCCGGCCCGGTGATGATGAAGGCCACACCCGGCTTGCCGCTGACGCGCGCATAGCCGTCGGCCATGAAGCCGGCGCCCTGTTCATGGCGGGTCAGCACATGGCGGATGCCGCTGCCGGGCAGGCCACGGTAGAGCTCCAGGGTGTGCACACCGGGAATGCCGAACACGGTATCGACGCCGTAGTTGGCCAGCAGGCGTACCAGGGCCTGGCCGCCGGTGAGGGTCTTGTCGTTTTGCATGAACGATCTCCCGAACTGTTCTTCGGCGGATAACCGCAAGCGGTTACTCGCCCTACTCGTTGGGGCCAACGCCGAGTGTCCGGCGTGCGCCGCTTTTGCTCCCTCTCCCGCAAGCGGGAGAGGGAGCGTTCGTGTTCTTCCTTCAGGTCCTGCTGCCGATCACTCGGCGATGCGGATCAGCGCATCCACCGCCACGGCGCCATCGGCGTCCGCCAGCAGCGGGTTCACGTCCAGTTCCAGCAGGTTGTCCACGTGCTCGCAGGCGTAGTCGGCAACGGCGCGTATGGCCTCCACCAGCGCCTCCAGGTTCACCGCCGGGCGACCGCGGAAGCCGGTGAGCAGCGGCGCGCTGCGCAGGCCCAGCAGGGCGTCGCGGATCGCCGCGTCGGTGGTCGGCAGCAGCAGGCTGCGGCTGTCCTTGAGCAGCTCGACGAGGATGCCGCCGGCACCCAGCACCAGCGCCAGGCCGAAGCCGTTCTCGCGCTTGATGCCGACGATCAGCTCGGCCAGTGGCGGATTGGCCATGCGCTCCAGCAGCACCTGGTCGAAGGGCACGCCGGGGGCGTGGCGGGCGATGTTCTCGCGCATGTCGAACAGCGCGGCTTCCAGCGCCGCCTCGTTGCGCAGGTTGAGCGCCACGCCGCCGGCCTCGGTCTTGTGCGGCAGTTGCGCGCTGACCACTTTCAAGGCCAGCGGGAAGCCGACATCGGCGGCCGCTTCGCGGGCCTGGGTCGGCGTGCTCAGGGCGGCGCGCGGCAGCGGCAGGCCGAAGGGTTTCAGCGCCTGCTTGGATTGCCACTCGTCCAGCAACCGGCCTTCGCTGTCCAGCGCCTGCGGGCAGAGCGGTACCAGCGCGGCTTCGCCACGGGCCAGCAGCGCTTCGCGGCGCTGCCGGTAGTGAGCGATGCGACCCCAGGCGGCGAGGCCGTCTTCCACGCCTTGCAGCGCGGCGACGCCGTGGGAATGCAGCAGTTCGCGGGAATGTCTGGGCAGCAGCTCGGGCAGCGCGGAGGCGATGAAGCCGACCTTGTCGTGGCGCTTCAATGCCGCGCAGTACAGCTCCAGCAGCAGGTCGCACTGCGGGCGCTCGCCGGTATCCTCGCCGGGGTAGTCCAGCACCAGCAGGGCGGCATCGGCCGGGGTCTGCAGGGCGCTGTCGAGCATACGGTCGAGCGCCGGGCCATCGCCCCAGATAGCGGTGGTGAAGTCCAGCGGGTTGGCGATGTTGGCGTAGTCAGGCAGTACCTGGGCCAGTTCGGCGCGCTGCGCGTCAACCAGCTTGGGCAGGCTCAGGCCGTTGCGCTCGGCGTAGTCGGCAATCAGCCCGGCATCACCACCGGAGCAGGCCAGCGCGGCGAGGCTGGGGCCGGCCGGCAGGTTGCCGCAAGCGGCCGCCTTGAGGGTTTCGATGAAGCTCACCGGGCCGCTGACGCGGATCACCCCGAGACGGTCGAACAGTGCGTCGTACAGCGCGTCGGAGCCGGCCAGGGAGCTGGTGTGGCTGAGCGCGAGTTCGGCGCCGATCTCGGAAACGCCGGTCTTCAGGGCGATCACCGGGATGCCTTTCTGCAGCGCCTTGAAGGCCGCGCGGGCAAAGCCGGGGACGTTCTTCAAGCCTTCCAGGTGCAGGCCGATGGCGGTGACGCGCGGCTCGTCGAGCAGCACGTCCATCAGTTCGGCCACTCCCAGTTGCGCCTGGTTGCCCACCGAGGCCATGTAGGCGATGGGCAGCGAGCGGTCGCTCATGGACAGGTTGTAGGCGAAGTTGCCGCTCTGGGTCAGCACCGCAACGCCCTTCTCCACCAAGTGCCCGCCGTGGGCCACCGGCCACAGCGCGGAGCCGTGCAGGTAGTCGAGCAGGCCGTAGCAGTTGGGGCCGAGCAGGGCCATGTCGCCGGCGCTGGCGAGCAGGCGGCGCTGCAGGGCTTCGCCCTCGGCGCCGGTCTCGGCGAAGCCGGAGGCGTAGCAGATGGCGCCGCCGGCGTCCCTGGCGGCCAGTTCGGCGACGGCCTGCAGGGTCAGGTCACGGTTGGTGGCGACGAACACCGCATCCGGCCCTTCGGGCAGCTCGGCAATTCTGCGTACACAGGGCACGCCTTCGAGTTCGTCGTATTGCGGGTTGACCAGCCACATTGGGCCGGCGAAGCCGCCTTCGGCGCAGCGCTTGAGCGCGCGCGCCATGCTGCGACCGCCAATGAAGGCCAGGTGCCGGGGCGCCAGCAGGCGCTGGAGGTTTTCGCGTTTCATCGCACGGGCCTCAACGCAGCAGCGGACGCAGCAGTTCGCGGGAAATGATGTGGCGCTGGATTTCCGAGGTGCCTTCCCAGATGCGCTCGATGCGCGCGTTGCGCCAGATGCGCTCCACCGGACCTTCGTCCATCAGGCCCATGCCGCCGAAGATCTGCACGGTCTCGTCGGCGACCTTGCCCAGCACCTCGCTGGCGAACAGCTTGGCCATGCCGGCTTCGCCGTCGGTCATGCTGCCGCGGTCCATCTTCCAGGCGGTGTGCAGGGTCATCAGCTCGGCGGCGCGAATCTGCGTGGCCATGTCGGCGAGCTTGAAGGAGATGCCCTGGTAGCTGCCGATGGCCGCGCCGAACTGCTTGCGGTCGGCCGACCACTGCAGCGCCAGGTCCAGCGCGCGCTGGGCCTGGCCGACGCAGTTGGCGGCGACCATCACGCGGCCGGCGGTGAGCCAGGCGTTGGCCACTTCCCAGCCCTTGTCGACTTCGCCGAGGACCTTGGAAGCCGGCACGCGGCAGTCGTCGAAGAAAATCTCGTAGGTGTGGTAACCCTTGTTGCTCACGCATTTCGGGCCACGGCGCACGGTCATGCCGGCGGTGCCCTTGTCCACCAGGAAGGCGGTCACGGCGTTGCGCTTCTTGCCGTTGCGCTCGAAGGTGTCGGTGACCGCGAAGACGATGGCGAAGTCGGCGTGGCCGGCATGGCTGATGAAGTGCTTGGAGCCGTTGATCACGAAGTCCTCGCCATCACGCACGGCGCGGGTCTTGATCGAGTTGGCGTCGGAGCCGGCGCCCGGTTCAGTGAGGGCGAAGCAGTCGATCTTCTCGCCCTGTACCACCGGCAGCAGGTAGTCCTGGATCTGCTCGCCCTTGCACGCCATGAGGATCTTCGAGGGCCGCGCGACGAACACGTGCAGCGCCCAGGACACCTTGGACAGCTCGCGCTCGACCAGCGCCTGGGACAGGTAATCCAGGCCGCCACCGCCGACTTCCTCGGGCATGTTGAAGGCGTAGAAGCCGGCAGCCAGGGCCTTGCCGCGAATCTTCGCGGCCAGTTCCGGGGACACCGCGTCGGCGCGGTCCACTTCTTCCTCGTAGGGCAGCAGCTCTTTCTCGACGAAAGCCTTGACCGCCTCGACGAGCATTTCCTGTTCCTGGGTCAGTTGGAAGTCCATCACATCACCTGCAGCCGTCAGCGGCCTTTGAATTGGGGGGAGCGTTTCTCGGCCACGGCGCGCAGCGCCTCGGCGGCATCTTCACTGCGGCCGCAGAGCAACCCGGCGGCCTGTTCGGCCTCCAGTTGCTGGGCCAGGGTGCGGGCGGCACCGTCGCGCATCAGGCGCTTGGTCTGGGCGAAGGCGAAGGTCGGGCCGGCAGCCAGGCGCGCGGCGAAGTCGCCGACCTGGGCCTGCAGCTGATCGTCGGCGACCACTTCGCCGACCAGGCCGGCCTGCAACGCGCGCTCGGCGTTCCACAGTTCGTCGAGGAACAGCAGGCACTTGGCCGCTTCGCTGCCGATCAGGCGCGGCAGGTGCCAGCTGGCGCCGGCGTCCGGGCAGTAGGCCATGCCGGTGTAGCCGGCCTTGAAGCGCGCGGAGGCGCCGGCGATGCGGAAGTCGCAGCACAGGGTCAGGTCCATCCCGGCGCCGACGGCGGTGCCGTTGACGGCGGCGATGGTCGGCTTGTCCAGGCCGTGCAGGCGGCGCATCAGGGCGTGCGCGGTTTCGGTCCAGCCGTAGGTTTCCAGTTCGCCACGGGCTTCGGCCTCGGCCCATTCGGCGAGGTCGGCGCCGGCGCAGAAGCTGCGGCCTTCGCCACTGAGCACGATGACGCGCACGGCCTCGTCGACTTCATAGGCGTCGAGCAGGGCCAGCAGGTTCTTGAGCGTGGGGACGTCGAGCGCGTTGCGCTGCTCGGGGCGGTTCAGGGTGATCCAGGCGATACCGTCCTGGACCCGGCTGAGCGGGGATGGCTGAGTCATGCTGCCCTCGTTCTTGTAGTCGTTTGCTGAGGCGGATGAAGCGTTGGAGCCAATACTAAACAAGTGTTCAGTAAGACGGCAATCCACCCGAATGGGTGGCTTGTAACGCTCCGCCAATCGACGGGAAGGCCGCGCGGCGCGGGGGCTGAGGGGTTTTGCAGGGAAGTCGCGGCGGGTTTGTTACAACTTCGAACAATCGTTCAGCAAGAGATGGGGCTGGTGGAGTACCTGTAGGACCGAGGGGGGCGCCTAGCCCTTGCTCGCGAAACGATCAGACGGCGGCTCTGGAGCTGGACGGGTTCGCGAGCAAGCTCGCTCCTGCGATGAACCGCAAAGCCAAAGCAAAAGCCCCGCAGCTCGTAGGGCGCATAACCTGGGACAGGTTATCCGCCGGCCCTGCGGCGGATAACGCTGGCGCGTTATCCGCCCTACGAAAAGCCAAAAGCCCCGCGCCGCGGGGCTTCAGCCGAACGGGCGAAGCCTCAGCCGAGGCTTGGTACCACCTCGTCGCTCAGCACCTGCCCGCGCTTGCGCTTGAGCAGGAAGTAAGCGAGGTAGCAGGCCGCCATGAAGCCGAAGCCCCAGTACAGCGACGGACGCTGGGTCGGGTCCATGGCGAGGAACACGAACAGCGAGCAGCAGATCGCGATGCACGCCAGCGGGATCAGCGGGAACAGCGGAGCGGCGTACTTCAGGTCGGCCACGGTGCCGCCCTTGGCCATGTGCTCGCGGCGGAAGCGGTACTGGGCGTAGGCGATGACGATCCAGGTGACGGTGCCGGCCATGCCGCTCACCGCCATCAGCACCATGAACAGGGTATCGGCGGCGACCACGCTGGTGAGCAGCGAGAGCAGCGCAAACGCCAGGCTGATCAGCAGCGCATAGAGCGGCACGCCACGGGCACTGAGCCTGGACAGCTTGCGCGGCGCCATGCCGGTCTTCGACATGGCCCAGAGGATGCGCGTGGAGGCGTACAGGCCGGAGTTACCCACCGACAGGATCGCGGTGAGGATCACGAAGTTCATGATGTCGGCGGCGTAGGGGATGCCGACCATGTCGAACACCTGCACGAAGGGGCTTTCCATCAGCCCGGCCTGCTTCCAGGGGACGATGCAGGAGAGCACGGCAATCGCCAGCACATAGAAGATCAGCACGCGGAACACCACGTTGCGCACGGCGCGCGGGATGCTCTTCTCCGGCTGGTCGGTCTCGCCAGCGGCGACGCCCATGATCTCGCAGCCCTGGAAGGCGTAGACCACCGTCATCATCACCGCGAACACGGCGGACAGGCCGTTGGGGAACAGGCCATCGCTGACCAGGTTGGACAGCCCCGGCGCGGCCGCGCCATCGTTCAGCGGGATGGCGCCGAAGATCACCAGCAGGCCGACCACGATGAAGCCGAGGATGGCTGCGACCTTGATCCCGGAGAACCAGTATTCGGCCTCGCCGAAGGCGCGGGTGGCCAGGGCGTTGAGGGAGAACAGCACGACCACGAAGAAGCCCGACCAGAGCCAGATCGGCACCTCGGGGAACCAGCGGGTCATCAGCATGCCGGCGGCGGTGAATTCCAGGCCGACGGTGGAGGCCCAGCTCATCCAGTAGACCCAGCCGATCATGAACCCGGTGGCCGGGCCGATGAAGCGTGTGGCGTGGGCCTGGAAGGAGCCGGAGACGGGCATCTGCACCGACAGCTCGCCCAGGCAGACCATCACCAGGTACATCAGCAGGCCCGCGACCAGGTAGGCGAGGATGGCGCCCATCGGGCCGCCGGAACTGATGGTGACGCCCGAGCCCATGAACAGGCCGGTGCCGATGACGCCGCCCAGGGACAGCATGAAGATATGGCGGCTCTTCAGCGCGCGGGTGAGCTGGATCTTCTCGCCGCTACCGGCGTGATGGGTCTCAGACATGGCGCACCTCCAGGGAACGGCGGGCGCGGCTGAGCGGAACTCTACGTTGGATCATTATTGTTATCTCCAATCAATCAGAGGCCGTGGCTCGGGCACGGATGCCACCGGATTATTGGAAGGCGATGTAAGACGGGGTTGTTCGCCTGGATCGAAGTTGTAGAAAGATGTAAGGATTTTGTGCAGGGCGCGTGGGCGGGGCCTCATGAGCGTTCCTACAGGGTTGGCACTCCCGGCGACTTCGGTGCCCAGGATCTCCCTCACCCTAACCCTGGCTGCGCGCCCCGCTCCGAAGGGAGAGGGGACTGTCCGAGCGAGCTTAAATAACGGCGCTCGCCGGCAGAATTCGTGACATCCCCCTACACCGAACGGCCCCCTCTCCTCCTGGGAGAGGGTTGGGGTGAGGGCCGGCCTGCCACGCCAGAGCTGAACCTGAACGCTCTTGAGTTCCGCAGGGCGCATAACGCGCCAGCGTTATCCGCCGCAGCCAACGGCGGATAACCTGTACCAGGTTATGCGCCCTACGTCGGCCAGCTCTTCAGGAGTTCAGCGGCAACCGCCCTCTCCTGCTCCAAGCGCACCACCCAATCGCCAGAAAGCGACCCCGCCAGCGCCGCGCCTTCCAGCTCGCCCAGACAATCCCCCAAGCCACGCAACCCCATGGACCGGCAACTCCCCGCCAACCGGTGCGCGAGGCTGGCAGCCTCCACCGCATCGTCCTGGCGCAAGGCATCCAGCAGCAGCGGCCATTGCTCATCGAGCAGCTTCCACAGGCTGGCGAGCAGTTCGTTCAGCTTGTGCTCGCCCAGCAGGCGCCGGTGGGTATCCAGAACCTGGCGGTCCAGCGGGCCGTTATCCTCAGCCGCGGGCAGCAGCTCCCAGGCTACCCCGGACAACGCGCGGCGCAGGTCTTCCAGGCGCAGCGGCTTGCCCAGCACACCCTGCATGCCGGCTTCGAAATAGCGGCGGACCATGCCCGGCTGCACGCTGGCGGTGAAAGCATGGATCGGCGTGGTCGCGTTGAGCCCACCGGACTGCGCGCGGATCGCCCGGCACAGGTCGAGGCCGGTCATCCCCGGCAGGTGCATGTCCAGCAGGATCAGGTCGAAGCGCCGCGCGGCGGTGAGCGCCAGCGCGGGCTCGGCGTCATCGGCGAGCAGCACGCGGTGGCCATCACGCTCCAGCAAAGCCTGGGCGACTTCGCGGTTGAGAGCGACGTCTTCCACCACCAGCACGTCCAGGACCGGCGCCTGCTCGATGGTCACGTCGGAGCGCGGCACCACGCCCGGCGCCAGCATGATCTCGAACCAGAAGGTGCTGCCCTCGCCTTCCAGGCTCTCCACGCCGATCTCGCCGCCCATGGCTTCCACCAGCCGCTTGCTGATCGCCAACCCCAGCCCGGTGCCGCCGTAGCGCCGCGCCACCTCGTCGCTGGCCTGGGTGAAACGCTGGAAGATTTTCTCCTGCTGCTCGGCGGAGATGCCGATGCCGTCGTCGGTCACGCTGAAGCGCAGGCGCTGCCCGGCGTCTCCGCCTTCGAGCACGGCCACCTCCAGCAGCACCTCGCCCTCTTCGGTGAACTTCACCGCGTTGGCCAGCAGGTTGCTCAGCACCTGACGCAGGAACTGCTCGGCGCCGCGACAACCGTCCTGCACCTGGGGTTCGATGCGCAGGCGCAGGCAGCTGCCGTTGTCCTCTGCGCGCGGCTCCAGCAGCGTCACCACGTCATCGAGCAGGCGGCGCAGGGAGAAGTCCACCGGCTCGGGCTGGCTGGCGCCGTCCTCCAGCTTGGCGAAGTGCAGCACCTCGTTGAGGATCGCCAGCAGCCCTTCGCCAGCGGTGGACAGCGCCTGCAGGCGGCGCCGGTCCTGCTCGCCCAAAGGCGCGGCGCGCAGCAGCTCGGCCATGCCGAGGATGCCGTTGAGCGGCGTGCGGATCTCGTGGCTCATGGTGGCGAGGAAGCGACTCTTGGCGCGGTTGGCGGCCTCGGCCTCCTCCTTGGCGCGACGCAGGCTGGCGGTGCGCCGCTCGACCCGGCGCTGCAGCTCGTCGCGCTTGCTCTGCAGCGCCTCGCGGTCGGCCTCGCGCCGGCGCAGTTCGGCACGCAGGGCACGACGCAAACCATCGAGGGCATCGGCGACGGTGTCGATCTCGTCCTCTTCACCTGAGCGTTTCTTGGCCAGCGCAAGCTCGGTGCCCAGGTCGCCGCCGGTGAGCCCACGGACGAAGTCGGCCATGGCGCGCAGGTGGCGGGTGACCAGGCTGTGGAACAGCCAGCTCAGCGCCACCGCCAGGCCGCAGAGGAACACGCCCATCCACAGCAGGCTGGTCAGCCCGCCGTGGAGCAGGCGCAGGTAGACGGCGCCGAGGTCGATGCTGATTTCCAGCTCGCCCAGGGCGCGGCGCTCGCCATCCGGCGGCTGGAAGGCCAGCGCGTAGTGCTCGATGCGGAACGGCCCGCGCTGGTCGTCGGCGTCCTGCACCAGGTTGAAGTCGGCGCTGCGCAGGCGCACCTGGGCGATGTCCGGGAAGTCCGCCAGGCCGTGCAGCTGCACGTTGAGCTGCTCCTGGTTGAGGTCCCAAAGGCTGCGCTCGAAGCTGGCCAGATAGCCGACGCGGATCAGCTCCAGCCGGGTGTCGATGTCGCGCATCTCGCGGCGGTATTCGAAGTACAGCTGCACCGCGCTGGCCAGTACGGTGAAGCACAGGCTGAACAGCAGCACCCGCAGCAGCAGGCGCCGGGCCAGGCCGCCGGGCAGCTTCATCGCGGCACCCCGTCGCCGGCGAGCATGGCGCGGTAGTCGTGCTCGCTCTGCTGCAGCCAGCGGGCGACGCTGCCGTCGTCCACGCGCTGCTTCAGCAGCGCGTCGATCTCGTCCATCCGCGCCGCCAGCGGCGAATGGCGGGAGACGGCGATGCGCAGGTAATCCACGGTCAGCGGCCGGGGCAGCGCGGCAATGTCCTGGCCGCCGGCCAACTGCTCGACGAACAGCGTGCCGGTGCGCCGCTCGTGGGCGATGAAGTCGATGCGCTGGCGGATCAGCTTGCCGAAGTTCTGCCGGCTGTCGGAGACCCATTCGACATTGCCGTGCTCGGCGACGAAACGGTCGAACTCCGGCCCGTAGCTTTCGCCGAACAGCAGCCCGCCACGGTAACTGGCGAGGTCGCCGAGCTGGTCGAATCGTACCGGTTTGCGGCGGTTGTAGAAGATCGCCACCTCCTCGCGCAGCACCGGCACGCGGGAGAACAGCAGGCCGTCGTCGCGTTGCGGCGTCTGGTAGGCGAGCACCACGTCGACGCGGCCTTCGGCGGCGTCCAGCAGGCAGCGTTTCCAGTTGCCCAGCACCACGGTCTTCACCTCGTAGCCCAACTCGCCAAGCACACTGCGCACGGTCTGCGGCGCCAGCCCGCGAACTTCATGGCCATCAGTCCAGGAAATGGGTGGGTAGACGGGGTAGTCGCAGTAGCGGAGGGGTTGGGCGGCGTGAGCGGGGGTGCAGAAGAGCAAAGCCAGGAAATACAGGAGGAATTGGAGCGGGGATTGCCCTCTCCCCAGCCCTGGCTGCGCGCCCCGCTCCGAAGGGAGAGGGAGCCGTACGGTGCGCGCTCGAAACACGGAGTAAGGCTCAGGCGTCGGCAGGCGTGGCAGTGAACAGGTAGCCGGCGCCGTGGATGGTGATGATCAGTTCGGGCTCGGCCGGGTCGTCGCGCAGCTTGCGGCGCAGGCGACCTACCAGCACGTCGATGGAGCGGTCGTTGGGCAGCCATTCGCGGTTGCGGATCTGGTCCATCAGCTGGTCGCGGCTCAGGGTGTGACCGGTGTTGCGCAGGAACACGCAGAGCAGCTGGAACTCGCCGTGGGTCAGCGGGGTTTCGCTGCCGTCGCGGTCCATCAGGCGGCGGCGGTCCGGGTCCAGTGTCCAGTGGGCGAAGCGCTTGTGGTTCTGCCGGCTGGCGGACACCGAAATGGCGGCGGGCTGGCGGGTGTGGCGCACGCGGCGGATCAGGTTCTTTGCGCGGGACACCAGCTCGCGGGGGTTCAGCGGCTTGATCACGTAGTCATCGGCGCCGCATTCCAGGCCAACGATGCGGTCGATGTCATCGTTGCGCCCGGTGATCAGGATGATGCCGACCTCCGAACGCACGCGCAGCTCGCGGGTCAGGGTCAGGCCGTCCTTGCCCGGCAGGCGGATGTCGAGCATCACCAGGTCGATGGGCTGGCCGGCCTGCTCGGCTTCGGCCAGGTACGCCTCAGCCTGTTCGGCGGCGCCGGCGCAAAGCACGTCATAGCCTTCCTCGCCGAGGTAGGCCTGGAGGAGCTCGCGAATCACCGGATCGTCGTCGACGATCAGTACACGGGAAGTCATCGCAATACCCTGCTGAGGCCGCCGCTCGTGACGGGGCCGTTCTTGTTATGCGTGGAGGTAGAGCTGTAGGAACTGTCCTGCAGATGGCGGCAGGTTACCGCCCGCTGAACAATCGATCAACAGACTCCCGACGCCCGACAGAAGCGCTGCCGGCCACCGTACTGGAGGCCATCCACCCAGGCTTCGCAGATCTGCACGCCCTGTTCCGGGGTGAAGGTATTGGGGTTCAGACCGGACTCCAGCCACAACCCGTCGAGCAAGGCGCTGAGGGCAATCGCGGCCAGTTCCGCGTCGAAATCAGCCCACTCCTGCTCCTTTGCCAGTTCGTTCAGCGCCTGCGTCAGCAGCGCGCGGTACTCGCCGTAGGAATGATCGTGCGCCTTGTTGATTTCCTCGGCCGTCTTCACCGCGCCCCAGAACGCCAGCCAGGCATCCAGCAGTTGCGGGTCGAGCAGCTCGGCGGAAAACGACGCGCGAAAGAACGCCGACAGCCGTGCGCGGGCATCCGGCGCCGCCTCGGCAATGGCCTCGCGCAGCAGCTGCATGACCCGCCCGGTAACGGTCAGGTAGGCCTCGGCCACCAACTCGTCCTTGCCCGAATAGTGGTGGTTGATCAGCCCCACCGAGACCCCGGCCTCGGCGCAGATCTTGCGTATGGATGCTCCCTGGAAGCCATGGCGTTTCAGGCACGCGAGGGTGGCCTCGATCAGCAGCGCCTTGCGCTGCTCCGGCTCCAGTCGGGTAAAGCGGACTTCCTCGTTCATGCCTGGCTCCTAAGGTTTCAGGTGGCCAATCTGAACGATTGTTCGATTGGACGCCAGCGCCAGGGCGCTGTTGACGTTTTGCCACGGCCGCGACGATGCGCGCTCACAAAGGTCGATGCGAGCCGTTAGTCGTCCCTTCGGGTTGCGCGAAAAATCACGCCATGCGTCGTTGCGGGACTAGGCAAGGGAATGACCATTGCCGGCGTCCCGCGTCTAGCCTGGCGTGATTTTTCGCGGCAACGCGGCTCGCGTCGAAACGCCAACAGACCCTTACCTACCCGTTCGGGGAATGGCCGGGGAACCGGCCCTGGTCGAGAGTGGCTTCATCCGCGATATCTCCAATCCATAACAAAATCAAAGGTGGGACTGACATGCAGAAAACGCTCGCAGCAGTACTCAGCGCGGCGCTGGCGACCTTGCCGGCACTGGGTCACGGGGAGGATGCCGAAGGCGCGAAGACGCTGCGGCTGTATAACTGGACCGACTACATCGGCGAACACACCATCGCCGATTTCGAGAAGGAAACCGGGATCAAGGTGGTCTACGACACCTTCGATTCCTACGAGACCGTGCAGGGCAAACTGCTGCCCGGCCGCTCGGGCTACGACCTGGTGGTGCTCAACGCCGCCCTGGTGCCGCCGCTGCTCAAGGCGGGCGTCTTCCAGCCGCTGGACAAGTCCAAGCTGCCCAGCTGGAACAACCTCGACGCGGACGTGCTCAAGCACCTGGACCACTACGATCCGGGCGTGCAGTACTCGGCGCCCTACACCTGGGGCAGCAACGGCATCACCTACAACATCGACAAGATCAAGCAGCGCATGCCCGACGCCCCCATCGGCTCGCTGGCGATGCTGTTCGATCCGAAGATCGTGTCGAAATTCGCCGATTGCGGGGTGACCATCATCGACTCCCCCACCGACGTGATCCCGCTGGCCCTGGCCTACCTCAAGCGTGACCCCAACAGCGCGCTGCCCGAGGACCTCAAGGCCGCCCAGGACCTGCTGCAATCGATCCGCCCGTACATCCGCAAGTTCGACTCCACCAGCTACCTGAACGGCCTGGCCAACGGCGACCAGTGCATGGCGATGACCTGGTCCGGCGACTACGCCACCGCCCAGGCCCGCGCCGACGAAGCCGGCGCCAAGGTCAAGCTGGGCTACTTCGTGCCCAAGGAAGGCTCGCTGATCTGGTTCGACGACTTCTACATCCCGGCCGACGCGCCACACGTGGCAAACGCCCACAAGTTCATCGAATACATGCTGCAGCCCAAGGTGGCCGCCGGTGTCGCCGACTACATCCGCTACGCCTCCAGCAACGCCGCCGCCACCCCGCTGCTGGCCGCCGAAGTGCGCAACGACCCGGCGATCTACCCCGACGCCGAGACCCGCGCCCGCCTGTTCACCCAGAAAGTGCAGACCCCCAAGGCGACCCGCCTGATCACCCGTACCTGGAACGCGGTGAAGACCGGGACCTGATGGATCGCCAACCACACGCCCCGGCCTGAGCGCCGGGGCACGGGGAGAAGGCTCTCCCCAGGACGAATAACCGGAATACCGAGGTAAAGCAGATGACCACCCCAACCCCAGCCTTCTTCGCCCAGTTCAACGACGAGCAGCTGGTCGCCGCCGACAAAGCCCACTACATGCACGGCTACCACGTGTTCGACGATCACCGGGTCAACGGTGCGCTGAACATCGCCGCCGGCGAGGGCGCCTACATCTACGACACCAAGGGCAATCGCTACCTGGACGCCGTGGGCGGCATGTGGTGCACGAATATTGGCCTGGGCCGCGCGGAAATGGCCGATGCCATCGCCGAGCAGGTACGCAAGCTGGCCTACTCCAACCCCTTCTGCGACATGGCCAACGTCACCGCCATCCAGCTCTGCGAGAAACTCGCCGAACTGGCGCCGGGCGACCTCGACCACGTGTTCCTCACCACTGGCGGCTCCACCGCCGTGGACACCGCCTACCGCCTGATCCAGTACTACCAGAACTGCCGCGGCAAGCATGAGAAGAAGCACATCATCAGCCGCGTCAACGCCTACCACGGCTCGACCTTCCTCACCATGTCGCTGGGCGGCAAGGTCGCCGACCACCCGGCCGAATTCGACTTCCTCAAGGACGTCATCCACCACATCTCCTGCCCCAACCCCTACCGCGCGCCGGAAGGGATGACCGAGGGCGACTTCCTCGAATTCCTGGTGAAGGAATTCGAAGACAAGATCCTCGAGCTGGGCCAGGACAAGGTCGCCGCCTTCTTCGCCGAGCCGATCATGGGCTCGGGCGGCGTGATCATCCCGCCCAAGGGCTACCACCAGCGCATGTGGCAGGTCTGCCAGAAGTACGATGTGCTCTACGTCGCCGACGAGGTGGTGACTTCCTTCGGCCGCCTCGGCGCCTTCTTCGCCTCCGAGGACGTGTTCGGCATGCAGCCGGACATCATCACCACCGCCAAGGGCCTGACCTCCGGCTACCTGCCGCTGGGCGCGTGCATCTTCTCCGACCGCATCTGGAAGGTGATCGGCGAGGCCGACAAGGGCCGCTGCTTCGCCCACGGCTTCACCTACAGCGGACACCCGGTGAGCTGCGTCTCGGCACTGAAGAACATCGAGATCATCGAGCGCGAGAATCTGCTGGAGCATGTGAAGGACGTCGGCGGCTACCTGGAGCAGCGTCTGCAGGAACTGGCCGAGCTGCCGCTGGTGGGCAGCGTGCGTTGCCAGAAGCTGATGGCCTGCGTCGAGTTCGTCGCCGACAAGCGCAGCAAGGTGCTCTTCCCCGAGGAGCTGAACATCGGCGAGAAGATCCACCTGCGCGCCCAGGCCAAGGGCCTGCTGGTGCGGCCGATCGTGCACCTGAACGTGATGTCGCCGCCGCTGACCATCACCCGCGAGCAGGTCGACGAGATCGTCGACATCCTGCGCGAGTCGATCCTCGAAGCCGCCGAAGACCTCAAGCGCAGCGGTGATTACGCGGGGCACTGATGATCGATCCGAGGATTTTGCCTACACCCCGGCAGCCCTTTAGACTGCCGGACATGAGCGAATCCCAGGCGCTGAGCGAAACCTCCGACGCACCGGCCCTGCATGCCTGGCATGCGGGGCTGGCGCGCGCCCTGGCCAGCGTCGGCGAAGTCGTCTTCGTCGAACGCCTGGCCGACGCCCTGGGCTGCCTGGTGCCGGTGGAGTCGGTGATGCTCGGCCTGGAACAGCGCGGCCAGCCGCCGCAACCGCTGTACCAGCGCGGCGTCCACCCGGACCACCACGAGGCCCTGGTCGACCGCTACTACGCCCGCGGCTACCTGCTCGACCCCTTCTGCCTGGCCATGGAAGACGGCCTCACCGAAGGCTTCTACCCGCTGGCCGACATCGCCCCGGACGACTTCTTCGCCAGCGAGTACTACAAGACCTACTACCTCAAGTTCGGCTGCACCGAGGACTGTCACTTCATCATCGACCTGGGCGAGACGCGCAAGGTTTCGCTGTGCCTGTACCAGGGCGAGAGCGGCGCACGCTTCAGCGAAACCCAGCTGGACCTGCTGGCCACCGCCCTGCCGCTGGTGCGCGAGCTGTTCCGCCAGTTCGAGCGCAATGGCGGGCTGGACCTGCTGCTGGCCGGGCGCGGCGTGAAAGTCAGTGCGCCGGACGACCAGGCGCCGCTGAACCGGCACATCCGCACGGCCTTCATGAACTTCGGCGCCGACCTGCTCACCGAGCGCGAACGGGAAATCGCCCACCTGCTGCTGCGCGGCCACTCGGTGAAATCCAGCGCGCGGGTGCTGGATATCTCGCCGGAAACCGTGCGCATGCACCGCAAGCACCTCTACACCAAGCTGGCGATCAACTCCCAGGCCGAGCTGTTCTCGCTGTTCATCGACTGGCTCACCGGCGGCGTGAGCGCGGCCTGACACCCACTGCTACCGCCAAGCTCACGACCGTACGGATTTCGATACCAACCGATGCGGCGGCGCGCCCGGAAATCTGCCAACCTATGGCCTTTCCCGCTGTCTGACCCGTGCCCCACCACCAGGAGAGCTTCCCGATGCCCCGCCGCTGGCTACCCGCCTTGCTGTTGGCCGCCGCCCTGCCGCTGCACGCCGCCGAATCCAAACCCACCTACGGCCCGGAACTGGAGCGCTTCAACTACTCCTACCCGGTCGGTCACTACAGCTTCGCGTCCCAGGGCCACCACATGCACATGGCCTACATCGACGTGAAGCCCAAGAAGCAGCCCAACGGCCGCACCGTGGTGCTGCTGCACGGCAAGAACTTCTGCGCCGGAACCTGGGAAACCACCATCGCCGCCTTGAGCGACGCCGGCTACCGCGTGGTGGCACCGGACCAGATCGGCTTCTGCAAGTCCACCAAGCCCGAGCGCTACCAGTACAGCTTCCAGCAACTGGCGACCAACACCCACGCCCTGCTCGAGCACCTGAAGGTCGGCAAGATCACCCTGCTCGGCCACTCCACCGGCGGCATGCTCGCCACCCGCTACGCGCTGATGTATCCGCAGCAGGTCGAGCAGCTGGCCATGGTCAACCCCATCGGCCTGGAAGACTGGAAAGCCCTGGGCGTGCCCTACCGCACCCCGGACCAGTGGTACGAGCGCGAGCTGAAGACCAGCGCCGAAGGCATCCGCCAGTACGAGCAGGCAACCTACTACGCCGGCCAGTGGAAACCCGAGTACGACAAGTGGGTGAACATGCTCGCCGGCCTGTTCAACGGCGCCGGCCACGAGCGCGTGGCGTGGAACTCGGCGCTGCTCTACGACATGATCTTCACCCAGCCGGTGGTCTACGAGTTCGGCCAGCTGAAGATGCCGACCCTGCTGCTGATCGGCACCAGGGACAACACCGCCATCGGCAAGGACCTCGCCCCCGCCGAGCTGAAAGCCAAGCTGGGCAACTACGCCGAACTGGGCAAGGCCACCGCCAAGGCCATCCCCAACGCCACCCTGGTGGAATTCGACGACATGGGCCACGCCCCGCAGATCCAGGACCCGAAGCGCTTCCACGAGGCGCTGCTCAAGGGTTTGGCGGAGCTCAAGCGCTGATCTGTGCCCAGGGTTGAGCGATCGCGGACGGAGTCCGCTCCTACGTTTCCTTGCAACATCGGCGCAGGGGCTCCCCTCACCCCAGCCCTCTCCCGGAGGGAGAGGGAGCCGTTCGGAGTGACGGGGTTGTGACGAATGCAGCCGGCGAACTCAAAGCTTTCCAAGCGCAGAGGGCGGTCCCCTCTCCCCCTGGGAGAGGGCTAGGGTGAGGGCCAGCCGTGGCACCATGCCAAATCTGCAGGCGTCCTCCTCGCTCCTACAAAAGAGCCCCAACAAAAACGCCGGCCCCCTTCCCAGGGAGCCGGCGTTTTTGTTCAGGCGGGCAATCAGCCCAGGTTCTTGCCCAGCAGCGCGTGGTACAGCTCGCTGTCGCCGAGCACGCCAACCACGCGGCTCTGCTCCTGCAGCACCAGCTTGTGGCCGGTCTGGTAGCGGATCTGCAGCGCGTCGCGCATGCGGATGTTGACGTCCACCAGGGTCGGCTCGTGCTTGAGCTTCTCCACCGGGTCACCCGGGCGCCATTGCTGCAGGTCGATGATGTTGCTGCCCTGGCGAGCGGTCTTGATCTGGTTCGACTCGGTCAGGCCCAGCCAGCAGTCGCGGCCCTGGTCGAAGCACACCTCGTCGGCCTGGCGGCGGCACTGGTCCAGGCCACGCATCAGGCTGGAGCCGCACAGCACGTTGAGCGGGTTGGTGTGGGCGACGAAGGTGCGCACATAGTCGTCCGCCGGGCTGAGCACGATTTCCTCGGGCTTGCCGTGCTGGATGATGCGGCCGTCCTTCATGATCGCAATGCGCGTACCGATCTTCAGCGCCTCGTCCAGGTCGTGGCTGACGAAGACGATGGTCTTGTGCAGCTGGCGTTGCAGCACCAGCAGTTCATCCTGCAGCTGCTGGCGGATCAGCGGGTCCAGCGCGGAGAAGGGTTCGTCCATCAGCAGGATGTCGCCATCCATCGCCAGCGCGCGGGCCAGGCCGACGCGCTGCTGCATGCCGCCGGAGAGCGAATCCGGGCGCTTGTCGCGCCATTGCGACAGGCCGACCAGTTCGAGCTTCTCGTCGATCACCTTCTTCCGCTCGTTGGCCGGGCGGCCCTGCATCTCCAGGCCGAAGCCGATGTTCTCGGCCACGGTCAGCCAGGGCATCAGTGCGAACTTCTGGAACACCATGGCGATACGCTTGGTGCGCATGGTCTTGAGCACCGCCGGCGAGCAGTTGGCGATATCCACCTGCTGGCCCTCGTGCTCGATCAGCAGCTTGCCGCGGCTGACCCGGTTGAGGCCGTTGATGCAACGCAGCAGGCTGGACTTGCCCGAGCCCGACAGGCCCATCATCACGCAGATTTCGCCGCGTTCGACATCCAGGCAGGCATCCTCGACACCCAGCACCTGGCCGGTGCGCTTGAGGATTTCCTCGCGGCCCAGGCCCTGATCCAGCAGCTTGAGCGCTTCCTTGGTGTGGGTGCCGAAAATCACATCCACATGTTCGAATCGAATCGCCGACATAGTACTTACCTCCCCCGCAGCGAACGTTGCTTGCACACCCGGTCGAGCAGGATGGCGAGCAGGACGATGGCCAGACCGGCCTCGAAGCCGAGGGAAATGTCCGCCGTGTTGAGCGCGTTGACCACCGGCTTGCCGAGGCCATCAGCACCCACCAGCGCGGCGATAACCACCATCGACAGCGACAACATGATGCATTGGGTGATCCCCGCGCCGATGCTTGGCATGGCGTGCGGCAGCTCGATGCGCGTCAGCAGTTGCCAGCGCGAGCAGCCGAAGGCCTTGCCGGCGTCCAACAGCTCCGCCGGCACATCCTGGATACCCAGGCAGGTGAGGCGGATGGGCGCGGCGATGGCGAAGATCACCGTGGAGATCAGACCCGGAACCACACCCAGGCCGAACAGGGTCAGGGTGGGGATCAGGTAGACGAAGGTGGGCACCGTCTGCATCAAATCCAGCAGCGGCCTCAGCCCGGTGTAGAACCAGGGCTTGTGCGCCGCCAGGATGCCCAGCGGCACCCCGACGGCAATACACACCACCGTGGCGAAGATCACCTGCGCCAGGGTCTCCATGGTTTCCTGCCAGTACCCCAGGTTGAGGATCAGCAGCAGCGAGGCCAGGGCAAATACGGCAAGCCCCCAGCTGCGCTGGATGTAGAACACCAGGAAGACCAGCAGCGCGATCAGCGCCAGCGGGTTGAACCAGAGCAGGCTGTTGGTGACGCCGTGGATGAGGAACTCGAGGGTGTCGGAAATCTTGTCGAACACCGACGCGCCATGTTGCGTGAGCCAGTCGACGAAGGCGGCGATATGCTCGCCCAGCGGTAACTTGTGGTCAGTCAGAAACATAATGCGGGCCCATCAGAAGCTTGAGGAATCGGCCAACGGCAATGCTTTCGGCACTTACTTAGCGAATGCCACCTTGGCTGCCGCCAAGGCCGGTTTGCCGTCACGGGTGGTCACGCCGGCGAGCCAGGCGTCGAGCAGTTCCGGATGGTCCTTCAACCAGGCTTTTGCCGCCTCTTCGGGCTTCTTGCCCCCGTTGAGCACGGCGTCCATGAGTTTGTTTTCCATTTCCAGGGTGAAGGTCAGGTTGGTCAGCAGCTTGCCGACGTTGGAACATTCCTGGACGTAGCCCTTGCGGACGTTGGTGTAGATGGTCGCGCCGCCGTAGTTGGGGCCGAACACATCGTCCCCGCCTTCGAGGTACTTCATCTTGAAGCGGGTGTTCATCGGATGCGGTTCCCAGCCCAGGAACACGATCCACTGGTTGCGGCGGTCGGCGCGCCCGACCTGCGAGAGCATGCCCGCCTCGCTGGACTCCACCAGCTTGAACTTGCCCAGGTCGAACTGGTTCTTGTCCAGCATGCCCTGGACCAGGCGGTTGCCGTCGTTGCCCGGCTCGATGCCGTAGATCTTGTTGCCCAGCTTGTCGGCGTACTTGCTGATATCCGCGAAGGATTTCAGCCCGCCGTCGTAAGCGGCCTGGGTCACGGCCAGGGTGTACTTGGCGCCCTCGAGGTTGGCTTTCACCGTCTCCACCGAGCCATTGTCGGCGTAGGGCTTGATGTCGTTGGCCATGCTCGGCATCCAGTTGCCGAGGAAGACGTCGAGATCCTTGTTCGCCAGCGACTTGTAGGTCACCGGCACGGACAACATGGTCACCTTGGTGGTGTAGCCAAGCGACTCGAGCACCTGACGGGTAGTAGCGGTGGTCACGGTGATATCGGTCCAGCCGACGTCGGAGAATCGAACCGTGCCGCACGACTCAGGTTCAGCGGCCTGAACCGCCAGCGGTGCGCAAACGGACACAGCAGCCAGCAGCAAAGACTTGCAACCTTTCATGAGCGTACTCCTCTGCGGGGTGGGGCGACGGCGCTGCGCGCATGGGGCGCGGCGGTCTGAAAATTATTGGTGGGACCTCAGGTACAGGTCCTTTTGTTGTCATTTCGTAAACGATCATGGAGCAGGAAAATTTCGTCGCCTACCGGGTGGGTCGCATCCAGTGCAGGCGAAGTCGTATTCAGCACCAGCCATGTCGCATCCAGTGGAAAGGCCCGGTTCCAGCGACTTGCAGAGGCCCGGATCATTCCATGGCGGCGGTTTTCTGGCCCCCTGGCGCCGCACCCGATGCGCTCGGAGCGACACCCTGCAGCCAGCCGTCGAGTACCTGCGGGTTGGCCTTCAGCCAACTCTTGGCGGCCTGGCGGGGATTGCGTCGCTCGTTGAGCACCGCATCCATCAGCTGGTTCTCCATCGCCAGGTCGAATTTCAGGTTCTTCAGCAGCCGCGCGACATTGGGGCACTCCTGAAGATAGCCTGCTCTGACGTTGGTGAAGACCGTCGCACCGCCATAGTTGGGACCGAAGTAGGAATCCCCTCCCTCCAGATAGTTCATTTGGATTCGGGTATTCATCGGGTGCGGCTCCCAGCCCAGGAACACGATGGGTTGCTTCAAGGCCCCGGCTCGCTTGACGTAGGCCAGCATGTCGGCCTCGCTGGACTCCACCAGCTTGAAATCGCCCAGACCGAAGGCTTTCTCCTTGATCATCTTCTGGATCAGCTGGTTGCCGTCGTTGCCCGGCTCGATACCGTAGATGCGCCCGCCCAGCTGCTCCTTGAATTTTGCGATATCGGCAAAAGTCTTCAGGCCCGCCTCATAGGCATAGCGCGGCACCGCGAGGGTGTACTTGGCGCCTTCGAGGTTGGCGCCCACGGTTTCCACCTGGCCCTTGTCGGCGAAAGGCTTGATGTCGTTCGCCATGCTCGGCATCCAGTTGCCGAGGAACACGTCGATCTTCTTCTCCGACATCGCCTTGTAGGTGTCCGGCACCGACAGCCGCACCACCTGCGTGCGATAGCCCTGGTGGCTGAGCACCAGGCGGGTCACCGCGGTGGTCACGGTGATGTCGGTCCAGCCGACATCGGCGAAGCGCACCACGGCGCAGGATTCGGGTTCGGCGGCGCGCACGACGCCCGGAAGTACCACGGATAACGCCAACAGCGACGACACAAGACTCTTCATGAGACCAGCCTCTGACTGCGGAGAATGGGGGTGGATACGGGCGAACGCGGCCGTTCGTCGGTGGCGGATCATGGAACAGCGAAGCCGCCCACGCCTATCGACCGGTCGTGGTTCATGGCGCTCGCGTCGTAAAGAGGCAAGCTTTCGTCGGCCCCGGAACAGGTGGCTTCGCGCCCCGCACCGACGGGGTGCGCAGGCGGCGTTATTGGATACGGCCGCGTCGCCGATGGACGCAGCCGGCGCCGGACTTGGGTCGATGATGGCCGGGCATCGCGGGCACAGGGACGTGCCTATCCCCCCTCTCTCATGGACGTGCAGCTCGCCCGGAGTCCGGCATGGCAATCAGTGTGTTCGACCTGTTCAAGATCGGTATCGGCCCTTCCAGTTCGCACACGGTCGGCCCCATGCGCGCCGCCGCGCTGTTCGTCGGCGCCCTGCGCGAACGGCAGATGCTCGAACGCACCAGCCGCGTGGAGGTGCGCCTGTACGGCTCGCTGTCCGCCACCGGCGTCGGCCACGGCACCGACCGCGCCGTCATCATGGGCCTGATGGGCGAATGGCCGGACCGCGTCGACCCCAGCCAGATCGAACCGCGCATGGCGCAGCTGCGCAGCAGCGGCGAACTGCTGCTGGCCGGCAGCCGGGCGATCCCCTTCGACTGGGTCCGCGACATGCGCCTGCTCGAAGAAAACCTGCCCTACCACCCCAACGCCATGCGCCTGACCGCCATCGAAGGCGACCACGTGCTGCACAGCGACACCTACTACTCCATCGGCGGCGGCTTCGTGGTCGACGAGGAACAGGCCGCCTCCGGCAGCCTCGACACCGACAACACCGTGCTGCCCTACGACTTCGCCAGCGCCGCCGAACTGCTCATGCTCTGCCGCCGCCACAACCTGCGCGTGTCCGAGCTGATGATGGCCAACGAGCGCATGTGGCGCAGCGAAACCGACATCCGCGAAGGCCTCAGGAGCATCTGGCAGGCCATGCGCGACTGCGTGGAAAACGGCCTGCGCCACGAAGGCATCCTCCCCGGCGGCCTCAACGTGCAGCGCCGCGCCGCGCGCCTGCACCGCAACCTGCAGGAAATCGGCAAGCCCAACGTCATCGGCTCGACCCTCTCCGCCATGGAATGGGTCAACCTCTTCGCCCTCGCCGTGAACGAGGAAAACGCCGCCGGCGGGCGCATGGTCACCGCGCCCACCAACGGCGCGGCCGGCATCATCCCGGCGGTGCTGCACTACTACATGCGCTTCAACCCCGACGCCAGCGACGACGACGTCACCAACTACCTGCTGGCCGCCGCCGCCGTCGGCATCCTGTGCAAGAAGAACGCCTCCATCTCCGGCGCCGAAGTCGGCTGCCAGGGCGAAGTCGGCTCCGCCTGCGCCATGGCCGCGGCGGGCCTTGCCGAAGTGCTCGGCGCCTCCCCCGAACAGGTGGAGAACGCCGCCGAGATCGGCCTGGAACACAACCTGGGCCTCACCTGCGACCCGGTCGGCGGCCTCGTCCAGGTGCCCTGCATCGAACGCAACGCCATCGCCGCGGTGAAGGCCATCAACGCCGCGCAGATGGCCCTGCGCGGCGACGGCCAGCACTTCATCAGCCTCGACCAGGTGATCCGCACCATGCGCAACACCGGCGCCGACATGCACGACAAGTACAAGGAAACCTCGCGCGGCGGATTGGCCGTCAGCATCATCGAGTGCTGACCCTCAATCGACCACGCCAGAGCCGGCGCGCCCCCTGATGGCGCAAGCGGTACGCCCGTCCCGACCAGACAGCGGGCGTTACCGTTCCGGGCACAGCACTACCGGCGCCGTGACCGGTGAGTGCTACCAAAAACCCCAGGCCACGATCCATGCGTATTTGCGACCTTCGAGGCGTCGCATTCCGGACCTGCAAAAACGGCATTCCCATGCCGTTTTCTTTTTTAGTTGAACGCCCATTCAACCTAGGCACGGCATTTGCCTTGTCATAGGCAGCGAGAAAAGAGGAACCGCCCGGGCCAACCCCGAGGCCGACTCCCGAACAGAACAACAAGCATAAGAAACGCCTCCCGTGAGGCGACTGTGACTAGCGTGAGGTGACTGAATGAACGCGTTCAACCCCGGAGTTCCCCCGCAAAACCGAGCTCCGCAGTCCATCGGCTTCCTGCTGCTGGACAACTTCACCCTGATCTCCCTGGCCTCGGCGGTGGAACCGCTGCGCATGGCCAACCAGCTCTCCGGACGCGAACTCTACCGCTGGCACACCCTGAGCCTCGACGGCCGCCAGGTCTGGGCCAGCGACGGCCTGCAGATCACCCCCGACGCAGCCTGCGACAGCGCCCCGCAGATGGACACGCTGATCGTGGTCGGCGGCGTCGGCATCCAGCGCAGCGTCACCCGCGAACACACCACCTTCCTCCAGGCCCAGGCGCGCCTGGGTCGCAAGCTCGGCGCCGTGTGCACCGGCAGCTGGGCCCTGGCCCGCGCCGGCCTGCTCGACGGCTACGACTGCTCGGTGCACTGGGAATGCCTGGCCGCCATGCAGGAAGCCTTCCCCCGCGTGGCCATGAGCACCCGGCTGTTCTCCATCGACCGCAACCGCTTCACCTCCTCCGGCGGCACCGCGCCGATGGACATGATGCTGCACCTGATCGGCCGCGAGCACGGCCGCGAACTCTCGGCGGCGATCTCCGAAATGTTCATCTACGAGCGCATCCGCAACGAACAGGACCACCAGCGCGTACCGCTCAAGCACATGCTCGGCACCAACCAGCCCAAGCTGCAGGAAATCGTCGCGCTGATGGAAGCCAACCTCGAGGAGCCCATCGACCTCGACGAACTGGCCGTCTACGTCAACGTCTCGCGCCGCCAGCTCGAACGCCTGTTCCAGAAGTATCTGCACTGCTCGCCGTCGCGCTACTACCTCAAGCTGCGCCTGATCCGCGCGCGCCAGCTGCTCAAGCAGACCTCGATGTCGATCATCGAAGTCGCCTCGGTGTGCGGCTTCGTCTCCACCCCGCACTTCTCCAAGTGCTACCGCGAATACTTCGGCATCCCGCCGCGCGACGAGCGCCAGGGCCAGCCCATCGGCCAGCCGGTCATGGTCATGCCCATCCCGCAGGACCTCGCCCTCATGCCCAACTCCTCGGCCATCTCCGCGCTCAGCCAGGCCCAGGGCGAATCCACCTTCGCCAGCGTGCGCGTGCTCTGACGACACCCTGGAGCAACACGAAGGGGAGGCCACCGGCCTCCCCTTTTTCATTCCTGTGACGCATGACTCCCCATCATTCAGATTCGTCTGAATCGCAAAGCGCCGAGAATCTCGCAGTCTCCGAACGGTCGGCCCCAGCCGGCAAGCTTTGGAGCCACGAGACACATGGATACCGCCCTCGAATACCTGGCGCGGCGTACGCGGGAGCTGTATCGCACGGCCATCGAACTGAACCGCTCGACGCTGACCGGCATCCAGCTGCTGCGCCAACTCGAACGCCTGCGCCCGGAAATCTTCGACGTCAGCCGCCAGCTCGCCGACCTACTCGGCGAACAGACCGACGCGCTCGCCCAGGCCCGGGCCGACAAGGCGCAGAAGCTCATCCTCGCCCTTCACCGCCGGCTGCTCAGTGGCTACTGGCACCTGCTGCGGACCCGCCGCGCCGAGCGCAAGACCGCCGCCCTGCTGATGCAACGCATGGTGCGCAGCCTCCAGGAAGTCCACTGCAACTGCCTGCAGAACCAGCACCCGGCACCCCCCGGCCTGTGGCACCTGCTGCACCAGCTGTACGGGCGCGCCCTGCGGCTGGAAGTCCAGCACCTGCCCATCAGCGACGGCGAAGCCTTCGAACCGCGCAGCCAGACCATCGCGGGGGGCTACCTGCATTGCCTGCTCATCGCCGGCTCCCGGCCGCTGGAAATCCCCGCAGAGAGCTTGCCGGCGCTGATCGAATCCACCCAGGTCTTCGCCTCCATCGTCCACATCCAGCCGGAACAGCCGGGCAACGCCTGGCGGCTTGATCGCGAGAGCGACCGTCCCTTCCGCGATCCGGATGCCGCGAGCAGCAGCAGCGGCCTCGCCCTGAAGCTCGACGAACTGCTGGACATGCTCAAGCGCTTCGTTGCGGCCAGCAACGGCGACGCGGGTTTCGATCTCAACGCCCATCTGCTCGCCTGCTGGGGCACGGCAGACGCGGCCCCGGGTCCCTGGCAGGTCTGCCGAGGCATCCCGGCCCTGCTCGCCCACCTCGGCGTCACCGAGGACAGCAGCCTCGATGCCCGCCACTTCCAGCGCCAGCAACACCAGAGCGACGTCTGGTCCCACCATTCCAGCGGCCGCGGCGGGCTGGACGAGCTGGTCGCGCACCAGGGCGACATCGAGTTCAGCCCCCCCACGCCCGTCCCCAGCCTTCCGCCCACCCTACCGCTGGACCAGCCCCACACGAGCGGGCAACACTTCAGTGGGCACTGGGAAGACTCGCCGCCACCGGCCGTTGGCGAACTGCTGGGCCTCCTCCTGACTCCCGGCGGCGCCTGGCAACTGGCCCAGGTGGAAAGCCTCCGCCTGCTCGGCGGCGACCGCTATGAACTACGTGGCGCGTGGCTGTCCGCACAACCACGCCCCTGCCGCCTCAGCCTGCGCAGCAAATTCCAGGAAAGTGCACCCCACCACGCCCTGCTGCTACCCGACACGAACCCACTCCGCGTGCTCTGCCCGACACTCCCGCTGGAGGCGGGCCGAAAGGTCACGGTGGAAGATCAGGGCCGACACTACATGGCCTTGCTGGGAGAACCGGCCGGCAACACCTTCCCGCTCACCCCACTGGAAGTGGCCGCCGACCCGCCCTGATACCTGAGCCCGAGACACACCCTCGCCCGCCGGAGAGGGTGCTGTTGCTGGAGCGGTCAGCCCTAGCCCCGCCCGCCCAGCTCCATCAACCGCGCCGCATCGGTAAACCGCACCCACAACCGCCCCTGCCAATCCAGCAAGGCAATGTGCTGCCCCTGCACCTCCCGGAACTTGTGGCGCGGCAACAGCGCGTTGTCCTGCTGCGCCGCACGCAGCGCCGGCACCACCTCGTTGCTAAGCCACTGCCGAAGGCTGCGGTTCTCCGGGTGGTACAGGTGCAGCAACAGCAGCGCATACACCCCGCTCTCGCTCACCAGCCACTCATCCTCCGCCGCGCCGGCCAGGCGCTCCCGGCGCGACTGGTCCGGCTCCAGCTTGCGCACCAGCTCCGCCCCGCGCTTGCTCGCGGTCAGCTTGGTCAGGTCGCGCAGCACGAACCACGGCTGCTGATCCAGCAGCACGCCGCGCAACTGGCGGTTGTAGCGCACGAAGGATTGGGTATTCAGGCCATGTTCGGCCGGGAAGGACATCGACGTCATCATGCAGTAGCTCCTTGCTCAAGACAGGAAGCCGCCGCCCGAAACATCCGAAATGGGAGGCGGACCGTGCAAGGGTGGAAAACCGGAGAACTTGCGAACGAAGACCGGCCGGACCGAAGTCCGCCTCACACGGTCCGCCATAGACAGCCAGAGCTGATCCCGCCCAGTTATGGACGGAATTATCTCTGCTATGGCGTTCACAAGTTCCGAGCAGGTTTCCACACCTGACCACGCCGAAACGTGGTGCCAGGAACGCTACGCAGAGGGCTTGTAGGACCGCAACGCCGGCGCAGTGTAGGGAAACTCCCGCGTTGACCGGAGCAGAAACCCGCGCCCTTCAGGGAATTGCCTAACCCGGTGAATGCCGTCTCAGGAACCCGCCGACAGACGCGTAGGGCGCATAACCCGGAACGGGTTATCCGCCAGGACGGCGGATAACGCCTCAGGCGTTATTCGCCCCACCCAGGCTATCGAGCCACGGAGCCGTTGCAGGAGCGGGCCATGCCCGCGACCGCGCCCATGGGGCGCTCCTGCAGGTTGCCCCTCAGCGCACCAGACTCAGCTGCCACGACACCCCGAACCTGTCGCTCACCCAGCCAAAGCGCGGGCTGAAGCCGTAGTCGCCCAACGGCATATACACGCGCCCACCCTCCGCCAGCACCGCGAAGATGCGCTCCAGCACCTCCCCCGACTCGAACTCCACGAAGATCGAACTGGACGGCGTGAAATCGAAGTCATGCTTCACCGGGCTGTCCGAACACAGGAATGCCTGCCCGCACACCTCGAACCGCGCCACCTTGATCGTCCCCTCCGGCCCCGGCTCACCGGCGCCATAGCGCTCCACGTGCACCACGCGGGAGTTGGGAAAAGTAGCGAGATACAAATCAAGCGCCGCCTGCGCGACGCCGCCCTGGAACATGAGGAAGGGAGTGGCTGTAGTCATGACGGCTCTCCTCTGGAGAAAAGGGCCAGTCTAGGTCACGAGGCACTGGACCAGGCGCAGAGCGATGAAGCACTCACCGCGCTGGAGCTAACCTCAGCAGACCAGCAGACGCGGCTTGAACTGCACGAGCTCCGCTTTCTCCCGGATTATTTGCGCACCGTTTCGTAGTCGTAATGTTCATTTTTTACACAAAGGTCAGTTTTGACTTCCCGAACATCTTGCGGCGAACCAACACCACTTAACTCACTGACGGTCAATTTGCAGGTCGTCACCAGAAACTGTGGCTTCTCGAACACAAATTTCACCTCATAGTCCTTCCCGGCCTCGGGGTTGAGGGATACCGGCGATGGATAGCATGACGCACTACCTTCCTGGCTATGCATCGAATAGTTGATCGACAAGACCGAGGGCTTTCCCACCGGGATCACGACTTCGTCGTACCCCAGTCGATCGCTTTTGAGTGCTTCTGTGGTCTTGGAAGTCGGCATTCCAATGACCTTATTTCTATAGTCTTCCGCCTTCATGCCACGCAGATCGGTGTCCCGCCACAATATGTAAGACTCCTTGTTTTCATACACTCGCAGATAGGTTTTCTTGTCGGTGGCCTTGCCGGGATGGAAATCCTCACAAGCCGCTCCAGGCTGATAGGATGAGTAGTATTCTGGCGAAGAGAAGAAGCGGACGCGTGCTGTGGAGGCAGGGTCATATTTTGCAGCCTCCGCGTCATTTCTTACATTCATCTTTTCATAGCTGCAGCCCTGAACCAGTGTTACCAGCAGAGCAACAGCAAGGATTGCCAATGCTTTCCCGTTCAAGACCTTGATCGACAACAACATGAATAAATTTCCTTCTTCCTGGTTATCAGGTTGTTCCAACACCGCCGCTGTGCGTCACATATCATGGGAATAAAAACTGTCACCGCTTGCCCTTCAACGGCACCGATAAGGACTTTCGCCTTTCAATTCATCGCCCGTGTTGTTATCTCGAACAACAACGGTCGCCACAGAAGGAATTCCGCACAAGGCATTTCGGACAGTATATATCCCTGAACCTTCAGCAATATTCTTCCTATCTCCCATCACTACTTCGCCATTTGTATCGTAGGCCGTCAACTGATAATAACCGGACAGCGTCATACAGCCTGTCAGTAGCGCTGAACCAATAGCTAGCAAGCACAGATTCTTTGTAAGCATCACTCAGTAAACCTCCAATCAAAATGAGAAGAGAAAAATAGGAAAGGCTCTCCCTTTTCTCTAGCGCTGACTTAGGTTTCGTTTTGATTAGAAAAAACCTTTCGCCTCTTAACCCTCAACCAGCACTTAATCATATCCGCCGCGCTGTATCTCTTTTGCCTTTTTCTTGCTACGGCGTTTAAATGGACTCAGAAGCCCTTCAAGAGCAAAATAAACAGGAAATAATATCAAAAAAAATGCAATGGGATTCTTGAAATCAAAGAATCTTTCCAGCTTACCGGCAATCAGGCCGGAAACGATCATAAGAAGAACAAATCGAATACCAGAAACCAACGACGACATGTATTCATTAAGCAATCCATCAGGCTTCATTTGAAACTCCTGCCACGCGAAATTTAACCAGCGAACACCCCACTCCGCCCCCTTTTGTTACTTTTCTTTTTTCTCAACCCCTTCCAGACTTAAAGTAATTTACTGCAAAAACAACTCCTAGAAAGAAGGTCATTATCCCTCCCCCTCTCAAAGCACTCTCGGCAGCAGACTCCATCACATTCCACAGGTCGAAATCCTGCCCCCTTAAATGCATGACAAATCCTATTGAAACTGTCGACGCTAGGAAAAGTGCCCCACTACATACAAGCACCCACTTAACAAGCATAAAAGCCAACTGAAGAATCTTTGCACTATTCATTTTTTATTCAGAAAGGTGGGCAGATTTATTTTCTGTATTCGAGCCCTGGCTCGCCAGCCAGTTTTAGAGTAGAAAAATAAATCTATCCCCTTTTCGTTTGAGAGTAAAAATATGCCGCCCTGTTCGCTCCTATTCTTTATTTTTTACCCAAAAAAAAAATATACAACCACAACCCTAATGAAGTCGGCAAAGCCCCCCCCAAGCTAGCTTTTACAGCATAAACAAAGGCAGAATAAGAATAACTAAACCTAACTCCACCATCGTACTCAACCGTATTCACAAAACATATAAACGAAAGCCCCAAAAGCATTGTAAAAAAAATGATGGCGAACAAAAAAACCAGAAGCAGTAGACGCCGCATTTTAGTCTTTCCTATTAGCATTATTCAACGCCACGCTATTAGCTGCTTCAGAAAAAGAGTTACCAATAATCGCCCCCAAAATACCAGGCACTGGGCTCACAAGGAAAAAGGGGACAGATTTATTTTCTTTACTCTAATCCCGACTCGCCAGACAGTTTTAGATTAGAAAAATAAATCTGCCCCCTTTTCGTTTGGACACTTGGACGGGACAGACAACAGGATAAAAACATCAAATATGAGCTAATATCCTCTTGCAGAGAAACTCATAGAAGTTACCTGCATAGTTTAGAAACTCACCGGAAGGAATTCTGACTTTTATCGAATACTCCCCTCCCTCATAGGAGTTCAAATCAAAAAAGAACACCTCTCCCAAATCCGTCTCACTTATAACTAACCTTGAATTATCCACTGTATTGTTTTTCAGCCCCACCAAGTGCTGAAAAACAATATCCCCACCATTTACTGTATCGAAATCCATTCCGTAAAGGCTATAGATTTCTTCACCGCCAACTTCCCCACCAGCATATCTCTTTAAAAACCATTTATACGAATCGGCAAAGACCGCGCCCAGCACCTGCTCTGCCTTCTCCACCCAATCATCACCCACCGAGCTACCTTCATCACCGAAATTAACTATTCCTCGATGCAAATCCACCAACTCTTCAACTTCACGAAAGCCGATTTTACTCATTGGACACCACCATAGCCAGCAGCTCTCTGCTCCCAATATTGAGCTTTCCATTTATCGAATGCAGCACGATCGATCCCGGACGGGATAGTATTGGGATTAATATGAATAACAGAGCTATTTTGTTGATGGAAAGTTTGCGTCATTTCAGCAATAGGTCCAGTCTGAGTTTGTGTAGTATGGTGTAAATTTACTGACTTTCCGTCTACGCCTATTGGCGCTCGACCACTAGCCATACGTTCAATATTTGTTCCGCTTACAACCTTCCCGCCATCACGCCAGCTACTCATAAGACTCGGATCAAACAAATCATCTCGTTGATAAACCTTATTGCCATTGAACTGAACGGGCTCCTTCGACCAGAAGCTTCTCTGCTGGCTGAAGACCGAGCTTGCGTCAGTTGCCGCTGCCCCTGCAGCGGAAGCTGTCATCCCTTGCTTGACAGCCAAACCACCTATGACCGCGCTCATTCCCCCACGGCCACCGGCACCAGCAGCAGATTGCGCTATCGCCTCGGAGAAGTCATTTAGAAATGCGTCAGTGCTGTCTCCGCCTTGAATTATGAGTTCTCGGCCAAGCGCAAAGCGAGCTTCTTCATTACCTTGGATATCTCCCCACATTAAGAGGGCGTTGGCCGCTTTTTCCTTCCTGACTTCCCGGTTGTAGTCCCACGCAGCTTGTGATTCGTCAGCCAGTTGTTGCTTGATCGCTGCACAACGAGTCGGATCGCTAGTGCATAGGGAAGAGATTTCCTGATCTCGCTCCCGAGAAAGATCGCGATATTCATCTCGAATCTGCTTACGCTCTTCTTCTGTCTCAGCAGCAGCTAAGCGGCGCTCACGCTCCTTCATTTCACCGAGATAAAGGTAGTTATTCTCAACCGCCGTCTTACCCGCCCCGGCCGCCGCCACAACCCCAGCGCTATCCCCTGTCGCCAGTCCACCCGCCATCCCCGCTGCGAGGGTGGAGAGGGCCGAGACGATCTGCCGTTCACTCTCCGTCAGGTCTTCGGGTTTCTTGTTGGGGTATACCGTGGTTGCAATCAGCTCACCCGTCGCAGCACCCGCTGCACCGGCCACGCCGGAGTTGCCTTGGGCGTTCGCCACAATGGCGCCAAGCACCGCCTGGGCCATGATGCGGGCAGTGTCGTTGTTGCCGGTTTGCTGCTTGATCAGCGTTGCCACATAGGGCGCTGAGGCTCCCGCCACGGCCCCGCCGATATCACCACCGGCCAGGTATTGCAGTGCTGCCGTGACGGCCTGGGCGGCCTTCTGGTAGTTGCTGCCCGTGCCGTACTCACGCATCACATCCTGGTAGGCCTTGGTATTGGCCAAGGCATCGTTGTAGTCCTGGATCTCTTTGGCAGTTGCATTAGCGCCCGGACGCGGTGTGCCCTTCTCGTCCAGTTCTTCCTGCCCTGCCTTGGTCGCCTTGATCTCCCCATTGGTGCGGATGATGTCCATCGACTGGCTGCCGATCTGCGCGATCAGCTGCACTTCCTGCAGGCGGCGCTGTTCCTTCTCCTTGTCGAAGATGGGGCTGATGCTTCCGTTGGCGTGCTCGACATCGCGGCTCAGGCTGGCGACATCCTGCTGCTGGGCTTCGCCATTGCGGATGTCGATCGTGCCGGCGCTGATGGCCGAACGGGTGGTACCGCTGTCGCTGTCGCTATGGGTGTAGGCGGTGACCATGCCGTTGGGCGCATTGCCCAGGAAGTTGCCGCCTTCATTCCCGCCGCTACTGGCGGTGGCACCCTGCTGCTGGGTCTTGAAGTCGGCCTCGTTGCGGATGTCGCGCCAACCGAGGGTGTCGGTGCTCAGGCGGTTCTTGTCGGCGTTGGCGGTGCTGGAGATGACGGCACCGTCGAGCTGGGTGTGTTTGCCCACGTCAATGTCGTAGCCACCCTTGCCGGCGTAGAGCCCGGTCTGCTCCTGCACGCTGTCGTAGTTGGAGTGGATCTTGCTCTTGTCGACCGAGAGGCTGGCGCTGCCGCCGGAGCCGATGATGGCGACACTGACGCCGCCGCTGACATTCTTCTGCTCGGACTTGTACTCGTCAGTGTCCTGCAGGCTGCGCAGGGTGAGGTCGCGGCCGACCTTGGCGGTGATCTGCTCGCCACTGACCTGGGCACCGATGAGGCTGGTATCGCGGCCGCTGACGAGGGTGACCTGGCGGCCGGCATCGACGGTGGTTTCGGTCCAGGTGGTGCCGTTGCCGTGTTCGAAGCCGGTGCCCTTGTTGCCGTTGGCGAAGACACTCAGCCCACCGCCTCCGCTGCCGAAGCCGATGCTGACGCCGACGTTGCCGCCGCTGCTGCTGTTCTTGCCGTCGAGTTTCTGGGTGTTGGAGGCGGCCTCGAGAATGAGGTCACGGTTGGCGGCCAGCATGACGTCCTGGCCGGCCTTGAGCTGGCTGCCCTGGATGCGGATGTCGCCGTCTTCACCGACCTTGCCCGCGCCGGTGGCGAGGATGTTGAGGTTGTTGCCGGCGGTCAGGGTGCTGCCCTGGCCGATGCTCTGCTCTTGAACGGTTTTCGATTTGGATTGCTGCGAACCGAGGGAGATGGCGATGCCGACGAAGTTGCCGGCATTGTCGGTGGTCATGCCACCCTGCTCCGCCGCCTGCCAGGCCTGGTAACCAGTCAGGCCAGCCTGGATGCCCTTGAGCGCAGCGAGACGGCTGTCGTCTTCATGGCGTGCTTCCTTGGACGACTGGTAGGCGGTATTGACCGCGCTGCCGACACTGCCGGACAGGGCCAGGGTCAGGCCGCTTTTCTTCTGCTCGCGGGTTTCCTCGCTGCGGTTGCGGTTCTGCGCCTCGAGGATGCTGACGTTCTGCCCGATGAGGTTGATGTCCTTGCCGGCGACGAGGTCGGAGCCACGGATGGTGAGGTCCTTGCCGGCCTGGATATCGACGTTGCCGAGCACGCTGCCGATGGTGCTGCCGCGGGTCTGTTCGGTGTGGTCGTCCTGGGTGGTCTTCAGGCTGCTGGAGCCGAGGGTCACACCGATCCCGCCGCTGCTCATGAGGCCGGATTTCTTCTTCGACTCGGCGTGGCTGGTCTCGAAGCTTTCGGTAGCGCCATCGATGAGCACGTTGCGCCCGGCCAACAGGCTGGTGCCGTTGGTGGAGGCGACGTCGCTGCCTTGCACGGCGATGTCCTGGCCGGCGCGGATGGCGATCTTGTCGGCACTGACCAGGGAGCCGGCCTGGGTGGTGCTACTGCTGCTGTCGACGCGGGTCTTGGTGCTGCTGGAAAGCCCGGAGCTGCTGGTCTTGGTCTTGCGGTAGTAGCTGTAGTCGCTGTCCTGCTCGGAGACCAGGCTGACATCGCGAGAGGCATAGAGGTAAGCCTCGCCCGAGGCGCTGACGCTGCTGGCCTTGAGCGCCAGGTCCTGCCCGGCGGCAATGCTGACGTCGCCGCCGGCGGTCAGCTCGGTACCCTGCTGTTCGACGTGGTCCTTCTGGCTGCTGATCTTGCGCGTGTTGCTATAGCTATGGCTCTCATCCGCCGCCGAGGCGAGGGTGACGTCGCGGCCGGCGCTCAGGGCCGCGTCGCGTGCTGCGTCGAGGCGGCTGGCGACGGCGTTGAGGTCGCGCCCGGCGCTGATGTCGAGGTCGCGCCCGGCGCTGGCTTCAGCGCCCAGCTGGGTGGTGTTTTCGCTGTAGTAGCGGCGGCCGTTGAGCTGGCCGTTGGTGACTTCCACCGAGGCGATGTTGACGTCGCGGTCGGCGCCGATGAACAGGTCGCCACGGCTCTGCAGCACGCCACCGAGGTTGCTGACGTCACGGCCGGCGCTGATGTCGAGGCTGTTGGCGGCCTCGATGCGGGCGGCGCTGTCGGCGAAGCTGGTGGTCCAGGTGCGGTTGGCGCTCTGCGCGCTGTCGATGCGGGTGACGCTGCGTTCGTTGATCACATCGCCGGTCAGTGCGGTGAGGCTGACATCGCGCCCGGCGATGATGCCGCCGGCGGCGTTGCGGATGCTGTCGTCGGCGAGCAGGTCGAGGCGGTTGCCGGCCTGGATCAGCCCGCTGTTGCTCAGGTTGCTGGCACTGGCGCTGAGGTTGTTGCTGGCGCGCAGGGTGCCGGCGTTGTTGAGCTCGCCGCCGCTGATGAGGCTGACGTCCTGGCCCTGGATCAGCGCGCCGGTGGGGCCGAGGCGGTTTTCCGCCTGGGCGAGGTAGAGCACCGGGACGAGGACCTTCTCTCCATTCACCTCGGCTTCTTCGAGCCAGACGATGTCGTGGGTCAGGGCCGCGACCTGTTCGGCGGAGAGGCCGACGCCGACGGAGAGCTGCAGGCTGTCCTTGTAGGCGATGGCGTTGTCCATCAGGTAGCGGAACAGGGCTTCGTCGCTGGCCATGCCGTCGATGAAGCGCTGGCCGGTGCGGGCGGCCACCGCCTGCTGGATCAGACGCTGTTCGTAGAGGCCGTCGCCGAGGCGCTTCTGCGACTTGTCCGGGTCGTAGCCGAGCTGGCCGAGCAGGTAGTCGGAGCTGAGGAAGCTCTTCAGGCTGGTCAGTTCGGGGTTGGTCTCGATCAGGTACTTGTGGCTGTTGCTCGGGGTAGCGCTGCTGGGCAGGCCCTGCACGCGGGGGATGTCGAATCCGTTGCCGGAGGTGGCATTGGCGGTAGACGCGCCGCCACCCAGGGCGACGTTGTCGGCCCCGCCGACAGCGCCGCCCAGCGCCTGTTCGCGCTGGCCGGTGCCGAGGTTCTGGCCGTTGAAGGCGAGCTCACCGCCGCCCTGCACGCTACCGGCCGCGCCGCCGCTGCCCTGCTCGCCGCTCAGGCGGAACAGGCCGTTGCTGCCGGTGGGCAGGCTGAAGCCCGGCAGGGTGATGGGGTTGACCTGCTGCTGGGCAAGGTCGGGCGGCAATTGCGAGTTGATCGGCACCACGGTGGCGACCGGGCTGGCGCCGATGGCGGTGTCGCCGGTCTTCTGACCCGGATTGACGAAGGTGTAGTTGTTGCGGATGACGCTGTTGTTGATCTCGCTGGTGGCGGTGATGCTGACGTTGCCGGCGGCCTGGATGATGCCGGCGTAGCTCTGGTCGCCGCTGTTGAGCTGGGTGGTCGAGCCGTACTGCGGGTATTCCTTTTCGGTACGGGCGATGAAGTGGCTCAAGGCGGTAGCCATGGCGGCCGGGTCGTTGACGTAGTTGGGGCTGTCGACCCAGTACTGGTCGGTGAAGGCCTTGGCTTCGTTGCTGCGGCTGGCGTGGTCGCGGGTACGTTCGGAGCGCAGCACGCGCAGGGTTTCGGTCTCGCCGGTGACGACACCTTCGTTGCTCAGGCTGGCGACATTGGCGTAGAGGTTCTGCCCGGCGCTGATGACGCTGCTGGCGTTGTTGATCGAGTCGCCCAGCAGGTTCAAGTTGCCGCCGGCGCTGATGGAAGACGCGGCGCTGGCCTGGAGCACTTCGAGCTTGTCGCGCTCGGTGACTTCCCAGACCTGGTTTTCCTTGCCGCCGCTGCAGTCGGCGTTGCCGTCGTTGAAGTACTTGTAGCAGCTGACTTCGATGATCTGCGCGGTGTACTTGCCGGAGTTGTTGACCACCAGCACCACACGCTCGTTGTTCAGCGCGCCGACATTCAAGCGCATGTCGCCCTGGCTTTCGAGGGTGGCGGAGAGGTTGTCCAGGCTGGCGGCGCGGCCGCCGTTGTCGTCGGCGGCGAAGTCGAGGCTGCCTAGGCTGTAGACGTTGGCGTAGCGGTTGGTGAAGTTCTGCGCGCGCAGCTGCATATCGCCGCCGCTGAAGATCAGCGCGCCGTTTGGCTCGCCGTCGTTGCGCAGGTTCCAGGCGCTGAGGCGCACGTCGCCGGCGCCGCCGAGGGTGCCGTAGTTGTTGAGGGTGCCGGCGCTGGCGCTGAGGTTGCCACCGGCGGTGATGCGGCCACGGTTGTTCAGGGTATTGGCGTTCAGGGTGACGCCCTGGCCGCCGGCAAGGCTGCCGGTCAGGTCGATCACGTCGGCGCCGAGGTTGAAGCTGCCGACGCTGGTGGTGCGCCCCGCACCGCTGTAGGTGCCGCCCAGCTGGATGTCGAGGCTGCCATCGCTGGCGATCAGGCCGGCGTTGGCCCAGTTGCCGCCGCGGCCGATGAGGCTCTGCGCGGCCAGCAGCTGGCCGTACTGCCCCTGGTCGAGCTGGCCGATGTCCAGGTTCAGGTTGCGCGCCTGGATGATGGCGTTGTTGGTCCAGCTGGCGGCCTGGTAGGTGAGGCTGCCGTTGGAGGTGAAGTTGCCGCCGGCCTGGCCGGCCTGGGCGAGGTCGACGCCAAAGGTGCCGGTGCCGACGTGCAGCACGTTGCCGCCGCCGTTCTGCAGGGCGCCGGTCTGCAGGATCAGGTCCTGGGTGGCGCCTTCGATGCGGCCGAGGTTGTTGTTGAGCAGGCCGCCGCTGACGATCTTCATCTGGCTGGGGCTGGCTGCGCGCAGCAGGCTGACGGGCGTCTGGCCGAGAGCGCGAATGGCGCCCACCACGTTGTTGATGCTGGCCGCGCCGAGGGTCAGGTTGCCGCTGCTTTCGATCAGGCCGAACTGGTTATTCAGCGCGCCGCCGAGGCTGGCGTCGAGGTTGCCGGCGCCGATCTTGCCGCCTTGGCCAAGTGCTGCACCGTCGTTGAGCAACTGGTTGCCGCGCAGGTAGAGCAGGCTGCCGGCGTAGAGGCCGCCGCCCTGGTTGTTCAGGTCGGTGGTGCTGATGCGGTTGTCGCCGCTGACCGCCGAGAGGTGGCCGGCGCGGTTGTCGATGCCGCCCGTGGCGGTGATGTCGAGGCCCTTGGCCTGGGTGGTGCCGGCGTTGTTGCTGAAGGTGCCGGTGACCAGCTTGAGGTTGCCGTTGGCGGCATTGATGACGCCGCCGCCGCTGTTTTCGAGGCTGGCGCTGCCCAGGTCGAGCTGGCCGGTCTGGCTGATGATGCGGCCGTTCTGGTTGCCGAGGGCGCCGGTGGCCTTGAGGGTGGTATCACCCTGGCCCTGCAGGGTGCCGCCGCCGTTGGCGATGCTGGCGGCGCTGAGGTTGAGCTGGCCGGCCTTGCTGAAGACCAGGCCATCCTGGCCGTTGAGCAGTTCGGCGGTGAGTTGCAGGGTCAGGTCGTCCTGCGCGGCCACGGTGCCGCCAGCGCTGTTGTCGAAGCGCCCGGCGAGGACCTTGAGCAGGCCCTGGCTGGCGAGCTGGCCGCCACGGTTTTCCAGGCTGCCGACGCTCAGGTTGAGCGGGCCGCCGCTGGCGATTTTCGAGCCGGCGCCGTTGTTCAGCAGGGCGCCGAGCAGGCCCAGGCGCAGCGCGCCCTGGCTGACCAGGCTGCCGCCGCTGTTGTTCAGGCTGCTGGCGTCGTAGTCGACACGGGCGGCGCTGATCTGCCCGGCGCGGTTATCCACAGCCTTGGCACTACCGGTCAGGCTGCCCTGGGCGCTGAGCAGGCCGCCGTTGCTGTTGTCCACGTCGCCACCCACGGTCAGGCCGAGCCCGCCCTGGGTGGAAACGATGCCGCCGGCGTTGTTCAGGCTGCCGGCGCCAAGGCCGAGGTTGCCCTTGCTGACCAGCGCGCCGGCGCCGTGGTTATCAAGCGCGCCGCTGACCGTCAGCGTCAGCGCGCCATCGCGGCTGGAGAGCGTGCCGCTGCTGCTGTTGTCCAGGCTGGCGGCGTTGACCACCAGGCCTTGCCAGCCGGAGAGCAGGCCTTGGCTTACGTTGCGCAGGGCGCCGGCGTTCAGTTCGAGCTGGCCGGCGCTGATGATCCGGCCGCTGTCGCCGTTGTCGAGCTGGCCGCTGGCCGTGAGCGCGAAGCCCTGGCTGGCGGAGATTTCCCCGCCACGGTTGTCGAGGTTGCGCAGGCCGTTGATCTGCAGGGCGCCGGTGGCGCTGAGCAGGCCGCCACGGTTGTCGAAGTCGCCGCGCAGGGCGCCGTTGCCCAGGTCGAGGGTGACCTTGCCTTCGCCGATCAGCGCGGCCTGGCGCTGGATCAGCTGGGCGACGATCAGGTGCAGGTCGCCCTTGGCGGAGATTTCCCCGCCACCGGTGGATTCGAGCTTGCCGCCGCGCAGGGTCAGCGCGCCCTGGCTGGTGATCAGGCCACCGGGTTTGCCGGCAGCGCTGGCGCCGTTGAGGACGTTGCCGGCGCCGAGGTCGAGGCCCTGCGCACCGCTGATTACGCCATCGCGGTTGTCGAGGTCGGCGGTGCTGGCGTCGAGACGGCCCTGGGCGAGCAGGCGGCCGTCGCGGTTGTCGGTGGTGCCGGTGGCCAGCAGCAGATCGCCGGTGGCGGACAGCAGGCCGCCCTGGTTGTTCAGGCTGGCGCTGCCAACATCGAGCTTGCCGCTGGCGACCAGTGCGCCGTCGCCGTGGTTGTCCAGCGCGCCCTGGCTGCGAACGAGCATGTCACTGCGGCTGGCGAGGGTGCCGCCCTGGCTGTTGTCGAGGCTGGCGGCGTTGACGCTGAGGCCGTTGCTGCCGGAGAGCACCCCGGCGTTGCTGTTGTTCAGTGCGCCGCTGGTGAGGGTCAGGCGGTCGCCGGAGAGAATCTTGCCGCCCTGGTTGAGCAAGGCCCCGGTGGTGAGGACAAAGGCGCGGTCGCTGGAGATTTCGCCGCCCCGGTTGTCGAGGCTGGCGACGTTGCGCAGCGCCAACTGGCCGGGGCTGCCGAGCAGGCCGCCGGCGTTGTTCAGGGCGCCGCCCTGGAGGTCGAGGTCGACGCCGCCCTGGCCGATCAGCTGGCCGCCGCCGTGCTGGTCGAGGCCAGCGATGCGGCCGTCGATGACGCCGCGCGCGGAGAGGCTGCCGCCCTGGCTGTTGTCCAGCTGGGCGGTGGCGAGGTGGATGGCGGCGTCGGTGACGATGCGGCCCTGCTGGCTGTTGTCGAGCTTTGCGCCTTGCAGGCGGATATCGCCGGCAGCGCTGAGGATGCCGCCGGCGTTGTTCAGGTCGGCGCCGGCGAGGTCGATGCTGCCGTCGCTGAGCAGCTTGCCGCCGCGGTTGTCGAGCGCACCGGCCAGGCGAGAGAACAGCAGGCCGGCACTGGAGACCGCGCCCCCACGGTTGTCGAGGCTGCCGGCGTTGAGGGTCAGGCTGCCCTGGCTGAGCAGGGCGCCGTTACCACTGTTGTCGAGCGCGCCGGCCAGTTGCAGCCAGAGGCTGTTCTGGCTGTTCACCCGGCCGCCCTGGCTGTTGTCCAGGCTCTGCCCGGTGATGCTCAGGCCGTCGCGGCCGGCCAGGGTGCCGGCGCGGTTGGCGATGCGCTGCACCTGCAGGTCGAGGCCGGCGTCGCCGATGACCTTGCCGGCGCCGTTGTCCAGACTGGCAGCCTGCACAGCGACCTTGGCGCGGCTGGAGATTTCGCCGCCCTGGTTGAGCAGGTCGGTGCCTTTGACGCTGACGCCGTTGTTGGCGGCGATGAGGCCGCCGTTGCGGTTGTCGAGCAGCCCGGCGTCGAGGTTCAGCGCGCCCTGGGCGAGCAGTTCGCCGCCCTGCTGGCTGAAGCTGTCGGCCTTGGCCTGCAGGTCGCCCTTGGCATTCACGCTGCCCTGGGCGTTGTTCACCTGGCTGGCCGTCAGGCGCAGTGCCGCGCCGCTGTCGAGGGCGCCGCCCTGGCTGTTGTCCAGCTGGCCGACGTCGAGCTTCAGGTCGCCCAGGCTGCTGATCACGCCCAGTGCGCTGTTGTTCAGGCTGGCCCCGGAAAGGGTCACACCGGCATCGCCGACCACCAGCCCGCCACGGTTGTCGAGGTTGCCGGCCTGCACACCGAGCGCGCCCTTGGCCGAGAGCAGGCCATCGGCCTGGTTGTCGAGCTTGTGCTGGACGCGGGCCTGCAGAGTGCCGTTGCTGACCAGAGTGCCCTTGCCGCTGTTGTCGAGGCTGTCGAGGGTGAAGTCCAGCGATTGCTCGGCGGAGAACAGGCCGAGGCGGTTGTCCAGCGCGCCGCCGCTGACTTGCAGGCGGTTGGCGACGGCCTGGCCGTTGCGGTTGTCCAGGCGCGCGGCGTTGAGCGTCAGTTGATCGCTGGCGAGCAGGCGGCCCTGGCGGTTGTCCAGGCTGGCAGCGCTGACGCGGGTGGTGGCGCCCTTGAACGCGCCGCCCTGGTTGTCCAGGGTGCCGCTGGCGTTGGCGTCCAGGTTGCGGCTGGCAACCACGCTGCCGCTGTTGCGCAGGGTCTGCGCGGTGATCGCCACGTCGCCCTGGGCGTTGCGGCTGTTATCCGGGTTGACGCCGGCTTCGACGACGCCGCTGTTGCTGACCTGTGCGGCGGTGAGCGCGACACGCTGGCCGGCCGCGAGGCTCTGGCTGTTGCTCAACTGGCCGCTGGCGTTCAGCTCGGCGACGCCGCTGGCGTAGGCCGGGCCGGTGACGGCAATGTCGCTGGCCTTGGCGCGCAGGTTGCCGGCGGCGCTGGTGCGGGCCAGGGTCAGCTGGCCGTTGGCGTCGATCTGAATGTCGCCGCCGCTGGCGGCCATGTTGCCGGCGAGTTTTACGCCCACGCCCTGCTCGGTGCCCACCAGGCGGATGGCGCCGGCGTACATGCCGCCCAGCGCGGAGCTGTCGATGGCCAGTTGCGGCTTGGCGCTGCCGTCGTCGGCCTTGGCGGTGGCGGCGAGGGTCTCGGCGTCCACCTGGTTGCGGCCGGTCACCACGGCGAGTTGCTGCGCGTAGAGGTCGGCGTTGAGCTTGGCGCTGCGGGTGATCAGCTCGAACTGGTCGAGGTTGCTGGCATTCAGGCCGGCGCCTTCGACGCTGATCTCGCCGCCGTCGACGTCGTAGCCACGCAGGCGCTCGCCATCCATCAGCGGCTTGCCGGTGGTCAGGGTGGCGCGCGGGGTATTGATGAAACCGCAACCGTTGCACGTGATTCCGTGGGGGTTGGCGACGATGACGTGGGCGGCCTGCCCGGCCACTTCGGTATAGCCGCGCAGTTGCGAGGGGTTGGCCCCGGTGACTTCGTTGAGGATCTTGTTGGCCGCGCCGCCCTTGAGGTTCGGGTTGCCGACGATGATCCCGCCCAGCTGGGTGGACTGGGTCTTGCCGGTGGCGTTGTTGAGGATCAGGCCGTTCTGCCCGACGTTGTAGTCGCTGAACTTGTTGTGGGAGAGCCCCGCGCCGTTGGGCGTGGCGATGTTCACCACGGGCACGCCATTGCCCGCCGCGCCCAGGTGCGTATTGCCACCGGCTGCCGCGTCCACCGCCAGCTCGGCCGCTGCCGCGACGATGGGGTTGAGGATCAGGATGCCGGCAAGCACGCTGGCAATGGCCTGGTACAACGGGTGGCGTACGTCCATGTGGGAATCTCCCAAGTGCCGGCAGATGCCAGCTACTAGCTAAAGAGCGAATCGGTTCAGAAGAAGAGGTCGACGCGGAAATACACCGGGTGCTCGCGTCGCTCGATGATGTCCGGGCGCTCCAGGGAGCGCGCCAGGGTCACGGAGGCGGCGGCGTACTGCCCGCGCGCACTGAACTCCAGGCCGTGGCCGCTCATGCGTCCGGAGAGGCCCGGGTTGTATTGGCCGTGCTCGATGGCGCCGAAGTCGTAGGCGTAGGCCACGCCGTACTCCTGCACCCAGGGCAGCAGCGGCTCCCAGGTCACGGCGCGGCGCCAGCGCAGCTGGTTGCGCCAGTAGTAGCCGGAGTCGCCGGAGAGGGTCTGGTCCTTGAAGCCGCGGATCGAGCTGAGGCCGCCCAGGCTGATGCGCTGCGGGCTGTAGAGCACGTCTTCGCTGTGCTGGCCGGTGGCGAGGCTTTCGAAGCTGAAGGCTTGCTCCCACAGCGTGAACGGCTGCAGGTAGCTCAGGGTCAGGCTGTATTTGTTGTAGCGGGCAGTGGGGCTGCCGTGCGGGGCGCCATGCTCGTCATCCTGCGCGCCGAAGGCACCGATGCCGCGCTGCCAGCCGATGTCGGCGTTGACGAAGGCGCTGCCGATGCGCCGGCCATGGTTGAAGCCCAGGTTGAATTCGCTGAGGTGGGTGCTGGAGACGTCGAGCAGGGTGTCGTCGATGTAGTTGCGCGTGCGCTGGTGGCTGAGGCCGAAGTTCACCCCGGTCTTGCTCACGTCGTCGCGGTGCAGCACGCGCTCGGCGCCCAGCTGGTGGGTCTCGTTGTCGCCGTCGTACTTGAAGGCGAAGCCGGCGTCTTCGTTGCGGGTGCGGTAGTAGTTGCGGCTGTAGCTGTAGTTGAAGGTCCACCAGCCGTAGGGAACGCTGTACCACAGGCTCTGGTTGTCGGAGTGCTTCCAGTGGTCGCTGACCACGTCCTCGCCGTAGCGCAGGCCGAACTGGTCGGCCAGGCCCAGCGGGCTGTCCCAGTCGAGGCCGACGCCGGCCTGCTGTTCGCCGGAGGTCGCGTCGCCGTTGTTGTCGCGGCTGGCGGAGACGCGCCAGGGTTTGCTGCGCTCACCCTTGAGCTGCACGCGGCTGCCGCCCACTTCCTTGCCCGGCACCAGTTCCATCTGCGCCTGGCGCGAGGGCAGGCGGTTGATCTGGTCGACCAGCTGTTCCAGGTCACGCAGGTTGAGGACTTCGCCGGTGGTGCCGGGGAAGGTCATGGCCAGCTCGCGTTCGCTGGCCAGCTCGGACTGGTCGAAGCCCTCGAGGCGGCCCTCGACCACGATGATCTTCAGCTCGCCACTGGAGAGGTCCTGCTGCGGCAGGTAGGCGCGGGTGGTGACGAAGCCGCGCGAGAGGTAGTGGTCGGTGATGCCCTTGAGCAGCTCGTTGAGCTGGTTCACGCCCAGGCATTGACCCTGGTACGGCGCCAGCAGCGCTTCGCGCGAACGCGCGTCGAGGTGCTCGGCGCCTTCGAGGCTGATGCTGCGGACAGTGAAGCAACGGGTGTCCGGCGCGGTGGTCGGCGGCGCCTCGGTCGGTGCCTTGCCGGGGAGCTGCTTGAGCTCTTCCAGGCGCTTCTGCTGTTCGCGCAGCAATTGTTTCTGGCGCTGGCGCTGAAGGTCGTTGTCACCCGGTGAGGGGAGTGGCGCGGCAAAGCTTGCCGAGGCACAGCAGAATGCCAGGACGGGCATCCAGCCACGGTAGAGAGCATGCATCCTTACGATCCCTGTCTTCTGGCCAGGCGGCCAGCTCATCAAAAAAGACGAATTGGATCATATTTGATACATGATGCCCTTAGGCCATTACCCCGACGAACTGTAAGCCATTTCCCATTTTCTGGGAGATGCCGCGCACAAACGAAGCTTGCCTGTGCGCCTGATTGTCACACTTTGGGTACCAGCGCCGGCAGCAATTGCCGGGAGATCGCCTCGCGCACGGCGGGCAGCAGGGTCGCATTCCCCGCGAGCATTTCCTCCACCAGGCGGCGCAGCGCCAGCGAGCGCTCCGGGGTCAGGCCGCGCACGGCGTATTCGCAGGCCTGCTCGGCGGTGATGCCCGGCGGCACGGCGAAACCCAGCGCTTGCAGGCGTTCGCGGAAATCGTCCTGGTCGATCAGGTCGGCGTGCATCATCGCGGGTCTCCTTGGGAGCGGCAGGGGTCTGCATCGATTCTGGTAAGCCCGGCGGGGCGCGGCAAGCATCTGTCCGACGGAATGTCCGCGGCGGGCAAGCGCAGGTCGTTTTCGGCTAACCGAGGCGGCGACGCGACGCGCAGACTGGCTTCCATACCCCGCAGCCGGCACCGGCGCCAGCTGCGGGGCCTCGCACACTGAGAGCCCGAACCGGCTCGATTTGTCCCCTGCCGCGCGTCGGGCGCCGCAGGGGATTTTTTTGTCCGGCTTGCGCCGCTTCACCGCTCGCGCTGCAGCACCAGGATGCGTGACAGCAGTTCGCCGCGGTCGATGTAGCAGCCCTGCAGGTGCCGTTCGCCGCTGGCCGGGTCGAAGGCGGTGCGGGCGTGCAGGGTGCGGCGGTTGTCGAAGCACCACATCTGCCCGGCGCGCAGCTTCTGTTGCAGACGGAAGCGCGGGTCACGGGTGAGCGTGAGGAAGGCCCGCCAGGCGTGATACAGCGCATCCATGCGCTCGGCCGGGGCGTCGAAGGGGCCGCGCAGGAAGTTGGCGATGCGGATCTCGCTGATCTCGCCCCGCGCGTCCAGGGCGATCACCGGCGCCAGGCAGCGGTAGTCGCTGCGGCGGTCCTTGTTGCGGAATTCGATGGGCATCTCGCAGAGCGTGCGGAAGTCTTCCGGCGCTTCGTCGCGCAGTGCCTGGGCGATGGCGAAGCCGTCGACGAAGACGCTGTCGCCGCCGTCGGCGTTGTTCACCAGGCAATGCAGGAATTGCAGCCCCGGTTGCAGTTCGCGGGTCGGCAGGTCGGTGTGCAGCGGCAGGTTGAATGCGGTGTAGGCGTTGCTGTCGGCGGCCGCGGCCTTGGACTTCACATCGAACAGCACACCGAAATTGGTCTCGCGGATGAAGGCGATGCGCTGGGCGATGCGGTGCAGGGAGCCGGGCGCGGTGGGCACGCCATCCACGCGGCTGAGGCCGAGGTCGCGCAGGGCGAGCATCCATTCCAGCAGTGCCGAGTCGTCATCCATCAACTGGTCGTGCTGGAATTCCGGCACCTCGAAGTCGCGGCGCCAGACGCGGGTGGTCTGGTGCGCAGCGAGGCGTTCGGCGCGGGACTCATCGTCGTAGGCGTGGGCGCGCAGCCAGCCCGGGTCGTACTGACTGCGGTGGCCATCGCTCCAGTGCACACACAGATAGCCCAGTTCGATGGCGGCCCGTTCGGGCGCAAGATCGGCGGGCACGTCGATGATCTCCAGCACCTGCTCACGGGTGACCGCGTAGACGCATTCGCCGCACGGGCAGTTGTCGCGCAGCCACTGGTGATGGAAGGGACTGACGCGGCCGTCGTCCCATACCAGGTCGAGGCGGTTGGTCTGCGGGCGCAACGAGGTCAGCGCAGCGGTCTGTGGATAAGTGCGCCAGTCGGCGATGGTGGGACGTTCCAGCGTCGTTTCCATGCTCTTCTCCTTGTCAGCTCAGGCTTCGGCGCAGGGCCGCGATCAGGGCGCCGCGCAGGGCATCCACTTCCGCCACGCGCCGGGCGCGCAGGCAGCCGTGGACGAGTCCGGCACCGGGGAAGTAATCCACCGCCACGCCGGCCTCACGCAGGCGGTCGCGGTACAGCGCGCCGTCGTCGCGCAGCGGGTCGAACTGGGCGACGGCGACGAAGGCCGGTGGCAGGCCGCCGAGGTTTTCGGCGAGCAGTGGCAGCGCCAGCGGATCGCGCCGGTCGGCGGGGCGCGAGAGGTAGGCGGCGAGGTAGTCGTCCACCGCCGCACTGGTCATCAGCGGTGCGTCGGCGCAGGTGGTGCGCGAGGGTGTGTCGAGGTTGCCCAGCGCGGGGTAGATCAGCGCCTGGGCCAGCGGCAGCGCTTCACCACTACCGCGCAGGGCCAGGCACAGCGCGGCGGCGAGGTTGGCGCCGCCGCTGTCGCCGGCGACCGCGATACGGGTTTTATCCACAGGCTCGCCGAGGCCGTCCCGGTGAATCCGCCGCCAGGTGTCGAGGCAGTCGTTGAGGGCCGCGGGATAAGGGTGCTCGGGCGCCAGCCGGTAGCTGATGGCGACCACCAGCGCGCCCAGTTCGGCGGCCAGGGGAATGCAGATCATGTCGTGGGTGCGGGCGTTGCCCAGCACCCAGCCGCCGCCGTGGATGTAGAAAATTGTCGGCCAGCCATTCGCCGGTGGCGCGCCTTCGGGCCGGTAGAGGCGCAGCTCGACCAGGCCGTCAGGCTGTACGTCGCGGACCAGCAGGCCCGGCGGAACCGGTGGCGCAAAGGCGGCGGCCATGCGCTCGTAGTTTTCCCGCTGGGCGGCGAGCGTGGGGCCTTCCAGTGGGTGGGCCTCCGTCTCGGCGACGAAGGCCTGCATGGCATCGGACAGCGGATAGCGCCGGCTCACGGCGAATCAGCCCGGCAGGCCGATGACGCGGCCCACGTAATCCGGGCGCGGCAATGGGCGATGGGCCTCGGCCAGCGCCAGCACGCGCTCGAGCACGACGCCTTCGAAGGGCGCCGAGCGCGCGCCACCTTCGAGGTTCACGTGCAGCAGCATCTGTTCGCTGGCGGCCAGGGCGAGGTCTTCTCCAGCGCGGTGCAGGCTGTGGAAAACCTGCAGGCGCTTGCGGTCGTGGGCGATCAGCTGGGTGCGCACTTCGACCCTCTCACCCTCCTTCACCTCGTGCAGGTAGTTGAGGTGCACCTCGAGGGTGAACAGTGAATCGTTGGTCGCCGCGCGGTGGTCGGCGTCGAGGCCGAGGTGGTCCATCAGGGCGTCGGTGGCGTAGCTGAACAGCAGCAGGTAGAAGGCGTCGCGCAGGTGGCCGTTGTAGTCGGTCCACTCGGCGAGGATGGGGGTTTCGTAGGTTTTCAGGGCGTGCATTTTCGGCTCTCTATTCAGGTCCCCTCTCCCCACCCCTCTAACTAGGCGCCCCCCCCTGAAGAGAGAGGGGGCCGTCCGGAGCGGGCGGTGAAATGAGAGGTTAGTCGGCGAAGGCGAAGCCGTGTTTGGTCTTGGTCTCCTTGATGGCGCCGAGCACCGCCAGCAGGCAGTCGTCGCGGTAGCGCTCCAGTTCGGCGATGCTGCGGCTGCCCTGCTGCTCGGCGGTGCCTTCGACCACGCGGTCGATCAGGGTGTCGGTCAGCTCCGGGGCGGGCAGGTAGGTCCAGGGCAGCTGCAGCGCCGGGCCGAACTGGGCCATGAAGTGGCGCATCCCGGCGTTGCCGCCGGCCAGGGTGTAGGTGAGGAAGGTGCCCATGAAGGACCAGCGCAGGCCGGCGCCGAAGCGGATGGCGTCGTCGATCTCGCCAGTGCTGGCAACGCCGTCGTTGACCAGGTGCAGCGCTTCGCGCCAGAGGGCTTCGAGCAGGCGGTCGGCGATGAAGCCGGGGACTTCCTTGCGCACGTGCAGCGGGCGCATGCCGAGGGACTGGTAGACCTGGATGGCGGCCTGCACCGCTTCCGGCGCGGTCTTCGCGCCGCCCACCACTTCCACCAGCGGCAGCAGGTAGACCGGGTTGAACGGGTGGCCGACCACGCAGCGCTCGGGGTGCGTGGCGTCGGCATAGAACTCGCTGGGCAGCAGGCCCGAGGTGCTGGAGCCGATCAGGGCATTGGGCTTGGCGGCGGCGCTGATCTTGGCGTGCAGCTCGCATTTCAGGTCGAGGCGTTCGGGGGCGCTTTCCTGGATGAAGTCGGCATCGCGCACGCATTCTTCGATGGTGGCGACGAAGCGCAGGCGATCGGGCGAGGCGCCGGGGGCGAGGCCGGCCTTTTCCAGGGCCGGCCAGGCGTTGGCGATTCGCGCACGCAGCACGGCTTCGGCGCCGGGAGCCGGGTCCCAGGCGATGACGTCGAGGCCATGGGCCAGGGCGCGGGCGACCCAGCCGCTGCCGATGACGCCGCTGCCGAGGGCGGCGAAGGTCTTGATTTGGGTGATGAAGGACATGGGTGGCTCCGGAAAGTGGGCGGGGCGTCGGGTTCTTCGTAGGGCGCATAACGCGCAGCGTTATCCGCCGATCCAGTTCGGCGGCGGATAACCCGTTCCGGGTTACTCGCCCTACGGTTCGCAATCAACGGGGTTTGAGGTTCATCTTCCTGCGCCCCTCGGCCGGGCTCAGGGCGCGGCCGCCGAGGCGCTCGATGATCTCGATGGCGCGCTCGACCAGTTGGCCGTTGCTGGCGTGCACGCCGCGGTCCAGCCAGATGTTGTCCTCCAGGCCGACCCGCACGTTGCCGCCCAGCAGCATGGCCTGGGCGACCATCGGCATCTGCGAGCGGCCGATGCCGAAGCCGGCCCAGGTCAGGCCGTCGGGGATGTTGTCGGCCATGGCCTTCATGGTGGTGGTGTCGGCCGGTGCGCCCCACGGGATACCGAGGCAGATCTGGATCAACGGGTCTTCCAGCAGGCCTTCCTTGAGCATCTGCCTGGCGAACCAGAGGTGGCCGGTGTCGAAGATTTCCAGCTCGGCCTTCACCCCCAGTTCGGTGATGCGCTTGGCGCCGGCGCGCAGCTGGGCCGGGGTGGAGACGTAGATGAAGTCGCCGTCGCCGAAGTTCAGGGTGCCGCAGTCCAGGGTGCAGATTTCCGGCAGCAGCTCCTCGACGTGCTTGAGGCGCTCCAGCGGGCCGACCAGGTCGGTGCCGGCGCCGAACTCCAGCGGCTGCTCGCCCTGGCCGATCTGCAGGTCGCCGCCCATGCCGGCGGTGAGGTTGATGATGATGTCGGTGTCACTCTCGCGGATGCGTTCGACCACTTCGCGGTAGAGGTTCACGTCGCGGCTGGGCTTGCCGGTCTGCGGGTCGCGGACGTGGCAGTGGGCGACGGTGGCGCCGGCCTTGGCGGCCTCGATGGCGGCGGCGGCGATTTCCTTGGGGGTGACGGGAATGGCCGGGTGCTTGCCGACGGTATCGCCGGCGCCGGTCACCGCGCAGGTGACTATCACTTCATGGTTCACGGTGGCTGTCCTTCTTCGGGTCGAACGAACCCACTGCGCGCCGGGCGGCGCGCAGGGAGTTGCTGGTGGGAGGTGTTTGTCCGGGCGCTATTTCAGCGAGGCCTGGACGGCGGCGAGGCCGTCCTTGCCGTCATAGGTGGTCACGCCGTCGAGCCAGGCCTTGAGCGGCTCGGGGTTCTGCTTCAGCCAGGCCTTGGCGGCGTCCACCGGCTGGCTGCGGTCGAGGATCGGCACCATCACCTGGCTCACCTGCTCGCTGCTGAACTTGAGGTTGTGCAGCAGCTTGGCGACGTTGCCGCACTGCGCCTGGTAGCCGCCCGCAGTCATGATCGAGACGGTGGCGGAGCCTTCGTCGGGGCCGAATACGTCGTCGCTGCCGGTGAGGTATTTCATGTCGATCTGCAGGTTCATCGGGTGCGGCTTCCAGCCGAAGAACACCACCCACTGCTTGCGCTTGATGGCGCGCTTGACCGCGGTGAGCATGCCGGCCTCGCTGGACTCGACGATCTGGAAGCCCTTCAGGCCGAACTTGTCGTCGGCGATCATCTTCGCGGTGATGCGGTTGGAGCCGCTGCCGGGCTCGATCAGGTAGATCTTGTTGCTCAGCTTGTCCTTGAACTTGGCGATGTCGGCGAAGGTCTTCAGTCCGCCGTCGTAGACATAGCTGGGCACGGCGTAGGTGGACTGCGCGTCGGGCAGGGTCGGCGGGGTGATCACGTCGATCTGCTGCTTGTCGAGGTAGGGTTTGGCCACCGGCTGCATGGTCGGTTGCCAGTAGCCGAGGAAGACGTCGAGCTGCTTGTCGGCCATGCCGGCCAGGATGATCTGCTGCGAGGCACTGGTCTGCTTGACCTTGTAGCCCAGGCCGTCGAGCACGGCCTCGGCCACGGCGCTGCTGGCCACCACGTCGGTCCAGTTCACCGTGCCCATGCGCACGTTCTGGCACTGGGCGGGCTCTGCGGCCCAGCTGGTGCTGGCGGCGAGCATGAGCGCGGCACAGCCGAGCGCTTGGATCGATAGCTTCATGACTTCTCCCTCAAGGCCTTTGCGGCATTGGTTATCGTTGTTGTGTGTCATGCGGCCCCTCACGGGGGGCTGTGGTGATCAAGTTACGCAGCTGCAGGGGTGGTGGATCGCACTGCGGCGACCAGCTCTTGCACAGCAGCGACCTCCCCGATTGCCAGGGCGACGTCCTTGGTTCATAAGCATGGGCTCAGCGGCCACTACGCTGCCCCCAATTGCACGGTACCCGCCATGTCCCAAGACTTCTGGTTCCTGCTGTTGCCCGGTTTTTCGGTGATGGGTTTCGTCTCCGCCGTGGAGCCGCTGCGGGTGGCCAACCGTTTTCGCGGCGAGCTGTATCGCTGGCACCTGATGAGCCTGGACGGTGGGCCGGTGCTGGCCAGCAACGGCATGTCGATGAACGCCGACAGTGGCCTGGAAGCGCTGCGCGCGGGCGACACCCTGCTGGTGGTGGCCGGCTTCGAGCCGCTGCGCGCCTGCACCCCGGCGCTGCTGCACTGGCTCAAGCGCCTGGACCGCGACGGCGTGACCCTGGGCGGCATCGACACCGGCAGCTTCGTGCTGGCCGAGGCCGGGCTGCTGCAGCGCCAGCGCTGCACGGTGCACTGGGAGGCGCTGGACGCCTTCCGGGAGACTTATCCACAGGTGCAGGCGACCCAGGAGCTGTTCGAGATCGACGGGCCGCGCATCACCTCAGCCGGCGGCACCGCATCCATCGACCTGATGCTCGACCTGATCGCCCAGGCCCACGGGCCGGAGCTGGCGGTGCAGGTCTCGGAGCAGTTCGTGGTCGGGCGCATCCGCACCCGCCAGGACCACCAGCGCCTGCAGGTCGCCAGCCGCTACGGGGTGAACAACCGCAAGCTGGTGCAGGTGATCGGCGAGATGGAGCGTCACACCGAGCCGCCGCTGTCGACGCTGGAGCTGGCCGAACGCATCCAGGTGACCCGGCGCCAGCTCGAGCGCCTGTTCCGCCTGCACCTCAACGACACGCCATCGAACTTCTACCTCGGCCTGCGCCTGGACAAGGCACGCCAGCTGCTGCGCCAGACCGACATGAGCGTGCTGGAGATCGGCGTGGCCTGCGGCTTCGAGACGCCCTCGTACCTGTCGCGCAGCTACCGGGCGAAGTTCGGGGTGTGCCCGAGCCAGGACCGGGTGGGGTTGCGCAAGGTCGCTGCCAAAGCCTGAAACCTGTAGGGCGCATAACGCCTACGGCGTTATCCGCCATGGCAGATAACCCGTTCCGGGTTATGCGCCCTACGTTTCTGGAGTTCCGCTGCTACGAAAAGCAAGTTGGCAATATCTGTGGGATTACCGTCATTTACCCCATTCGGGGCCGGGCGGAGTATGCAGATCAGGTTCAAACCCTCACTGCCTTTGGAGACCACCATGAGCGAAGCCCGTCCCCCTCTGCCGCCCTTCACCCGCGAAACCGCCATCCAGAAAGTCCGCCTCGCCGAGGACGGCTGGAACAGCCGCGATCCGCATCGCGTGTCGCTGGCTTACACGCCGGACAGCCGCTGGCGCAACCGCGCGACCTTCGTCCAGGGCCGCGAGCAGATCGTCCAGTTCCTCACTGCCAAGTGGGTGCGCGAACAGCAGTATCGGCTGATCAAGGAACTCTGGGCCTTCACCGACAACCGCATCGCCGTGCGCTTCGCCTACGAGTGGCACGACGACTCGGGCAACTGGTTCCGTTCCTACGGCAACGAGAACTGGGCCTTCGACGAGCACGGCCTGATGTTCGAGCGTCACGCCAGTATCAACGACCTGCCGATCAGCGAGGACGAGCGCCTGTTCCGCTGGCCGCAGGGCCGCCGGCCGGACGATCATCCGTCGCTCAGCGATCTGGGGCTCTAGCTCCGTTATCCACAAGATTGACCGGGGCACCGCGTAGGATGGCGTGGAGCGAAGCGATACCCATCGATCACCGGCAAACTCGACGATGGGTATCGCAAGCTCCACCCATCCTACGAATGAGCTTCCCGGTGACGGCAGAGCCAATGGGGATGCCGTCGTAGGGCGCAGAAAACGGCGGATAACCTGTTCCAGGTTATTCCCCCTACCACTGCGCTATCAGGCCGGGACTGCCTGGGCGGGAGCGGCCGACGTCGCGCTGCTCTCTTCCAGGATCATCGCCGCCGCGCGCTCGCCGAGCATGATGCAGGGTGCGTTGGTGTTGCCGCTGATGAGTGTCGGCATGATCGACGCGTCCACCACGCGCAGGCCCTTCAGGCCGTGAACGCGCAGGCGCAGGTCGACCACCGCCTGCGGGTCTTCGCCCATCTTGCAGGTGCCCACCGGGTGGAACACGGTGGCGGCGTATTCGCGCAGGTGTTCCATCAGTTGCTCATCGGTCTGCACCTGCGGGCCGGGGAGCATCTCGGCGCCACGGATGCTGTCGAACTCCGGCTGGGCGAGGATCTTGCGCGCCAGCTTCACGCCTTCCACCAGCACGCGGCCGTCTTCCTCGTTGGCGAGGAAGTTGTAGTCGATCTCGATGTCGCCACCGGGCTTCACGCGCAACTCGCCAATGCTTTTCGGCCGCAGCACGCAGGTGTGCACGGCGTAGCCATGGCCCCATTCGAACAGGCGGCCCCGATGGCTGCGGTAGCCGGGCACGAAGTGGAACTGCACGTCGGCCAGACCATCCGCCAGAGGGGTACGGGCGAATCCGCCGGCCTCGACGTAGTTGGTGGTCAGCCAGCCCTTCTTCGCCAGCAGGTACTTGAACGGCGAAAGCAGGATCTGCGGCAGCGAGCCGAGGGAGAAGCCCAGGCTCAGCGGGCTCGGCGAGCGCACGGTGACCAGGCCGTCGAGGTGGTCCTGGAGGTTCTTGCCCACGCCCGGCAGGTCGTGTTTCACCGGGATGCCGGCGGCTTTCAGCTCGGCCGCCGGGCCGATGCCGGAGGCCAGCAGGATCTGCGGCGAGCCGAGGGCGCCGGCGGTGAGGATTACCTCGCGACGCGCCTGCAGACGTTCGCCGCTGCGCAGTTCGATGCCGGTGACGCGCTCGCCTTCGAGCAGCAGGCGGCCCACCTGGCGCTCGGTCAGCACGGTGAGGTTCGGGCGTTGCAGCGGCGCGACGAAGGCGCGGTAGCTGCTCAGGCGCTTGGCGTCCTTCTGGGTCACGTTGTAGATGCCAACGCCTTCGAACTCGCGGCCGTTGAAGTCATCGTTGCGGCGCAGGCCCAGGTGCGCGGCGGCCTTGATGAACAGGTGCGACAGCGGGTTGGGGTCGCGCGGCTTGTCCACCACCAGTTCGCCCAGGGTGCCGTGCAGCGCCGGGTCCTGGCCGAGCAGGTTGCGCTCGGATTTCTTGAAGAACGGCAGCACATCCTTCCAGCCCCAGCCGGGGCAGCCTTCGGCCTCCCAGCGGTCGTAGTCGGAAGCGTGGCCGCGGATGTAGATCATGCTGTTCATCGAGCTGGAGCCGCCCAGCGCCTTGCCGCGCGGGCAGTGCAGTGATCGGTTGTTCAGGCGCTTCTGCGGCGCGGAATAGAAGTTCCAGCTGAACACCTTGCTCTTGTACAGGGTGATGGTGCCGGCCGGGGTCTGCACGCGCGGGCTGGCGTCGCTGCCGCCGGCTTCCAGCAGGCAGACGCTCACCGATGGGTCGGCGCTCAGGCGGTTGGCCAGCACGCAGCCGGCGGAGCCGGCGCCGACGATGAGGTAGTCGTAGGTGGAATCTTGGGTGAAGGACATGGGGGCTCCCCGTGAGTCTTGCGTGAATCGCAGAACCCCTCACCCCAACCCTCTCCCGGAGGAAGAGGGGGCCGAACGGTGCTGCAGCGGATCACCGCATCGGCCGGCACCCTGCAGGAGGCGCCAGCCGGCGGCAGGTCAGTGCGCTTCTTCCAGGTCGTCGTGCAGCAGCCCGAGGATTTCGCGCTTCATCTCGATGAACTGGCGGTCCATGACCATGTCCAGCGAGCGCGGTCGCTCGATGGGCACGTCGAGGACCTGCTTGATGCGGCCGGGGCGGGCGCCCATGACGTAGACGCGGTCGCCCAGCAGGATGGCCTCGTCGATGTCATGGGTGACGAACACCACGGTCTTCTTGCTGTGGTCCCACACGCGCAGCAGCAGTTGCTGCATCTGCATGCGGGTCTGGCTGTCGAGCGCGCCGAAGGGCTCGTCCATCAGCAGGATCTGCGGGTCGTTGGCCAGCGCGCGGGCAATCGCCACGCGCTGCATCATTCCGCCGGAAAGCTGCTTGGGGTAGTTGTTCTCGAAGCGGCGCAGGCCGACTTCGTCGAGGTAGTAGTCGACGATCTCGCGGCGCTCGGCCGCCGGCATGCCGCGGCGCTTGAGGCCGAACTCGACGTTCTGGCGCACGGTGAGCCAGGGGAACAGGGTGTAGCTCTGGAACACCATGCCGCGGTCGGCGCCGGGGCCGTCGACCAGTTGGCCGCCGACGTAGATATCGCCCTCGGTGGGCTCGGACAGGCCGGCGGTGAGGTAGAGCAGGCTCGACTTGCCGCAGCCCGATGGCCCGACTATCACCGCGAACTGCTGGTCCGGCACCTCGAAGGAGACGTTTTCCAGCGCGCTGAAGGTGCCGCCGTCCGGCGTGCGGTAGCGCAGGCTGACGTTTTCGACCCGAAGGCGGGCCGGATTGGCAGGTTGCTGACCGGTCACGGCCTGTTCTTCCTGCTTGATCGCTACTGCGCCCATGACGCCACCTTCAGTCGGATGAATCGGAAGAGTTGGTCGGTGATCAGGCCCAGCAGGCCGATGATGGCAATTGCCAGGAAGATCACGTCGACCTGGAAGCCGCGCATGGCCTTGAGGCTGATGTAGCCCAGGCCGCTGGAGGCGGCGACCAGTTCGGCGACCACCAGGTAGGTCCAGGCCCAGCCCATGGTCACGCGCAGGGTGTCGAGCACGCCGGGCAGCGAGGCCGGGCCGAGCACATGGAGGACCACGTCGCGGCGGTTGCAGCCCAGGGTGTAGGAGGCGTTCACCAGGTCCTTGGCGACGCCGCGGGAGACGTCGGCGATCATCACCAGCTGCTGGAAGAACACGCCGAAGATGATCACGGTGACGCGCTGCTCCAGGCCGATGCCGATCCACAGGATGAACAGCGGTACGAAGGAGGTCACCGGCAGGTAGCGGATGAAGTTCACCAGCGGTTCGAGGAAGGCCTGGACGATGCGGAAGCTGCCCATCAGCAGCCCCAGCGGCACCGCCACCAGCGAGGAGATGATGAAGCCGATCATCACCACCTTGACGCTGGCCATCACGTGGGTGGCAAGGGTGCCGTCGCTGGCCAGGCGTACGCCGGCCGCGAGTACCGCGTCCGGGGTCGGCAGGAACATCGCCGGCACCACGCCACCGTAGGAAAGCCCGGCCCACAGGCCGAACACGAGCAGCCAGCACAGCGTGCCGGCGGACCAGACCAGCTTCAATGGCAGGTCGACCTTGGGCGTCAGGCAACGGCTGAGCCAGGATTGCGAACGACGAGGCATCGCGGATTCCTCCAGGCGAGCGGCGCCGGGCCGCCCGCGGGGACAGAGAGTGAGACGGTTACTCGGAGACGAAACGCGGGTCGACCAGGTCGTCGTAGCTGACTTCCAGGCGCTTGCCCTGCAGGCCGCTCCAGGTCTCGTTGGCGAGACGGATCAAACCCTTGATGTCACCGGGCTTGCCGGGGGTGCCAATGAGCTGCTCGCTCATCGCCTTGTCGTAGAAGCGCACGCCCTTGGCGGCATCGGCCAGGGCCTTGGGATCGGAGAGGTAGCCGCCGACGCCCTTGGCCATGATCGCGTAGGCCTCGTCCGGGTGCTCCTTGGTGTATTGCACGGCCTTGTAAAGGCCTTTCACCAGGGCCTTCACGTCCTCGGGCTGCTTCTCGATGACGTCGCAGTTGAGGGCGACCACGTCGACGATCACGCCGGGAGTGGTGGAGCTGTCCACCAGCACCTTGCCCTGCTGCTTCTCGCGCACCAGCGAGAGATGCGGCTCCCAGGTCACGGCGGCGGGCACGCGGCCGGCGATGAAGGCGCTGGCGGCGTCATCGGCGGTCATGTTCTGCACCTTGATGTCACTCATGTTCATGCCGGCGTGCTTGAGCAGGTAGGCCAGCCAGAATTGCGAGACGGAGCCTTCGTTGACCGCCACCTCCTGGCCCTTGAGCTGGGCCAGCGAGGTGACGTCCTTGCCCACCAGCACGCCGTCGCCGCCATGGCTGTCGTCCAGTGCGGCCACGGCCTTGAAGCAGAACTTGGGCCGGTACTTGAGAATTTCGTCGATGGTGGAGGCGGAGCCGGACAGTTGGCCGGAAGCCTGGGCCGCCATGTACATCGAGGCTTCCTCGATGGTGGTCAGCTGCAGGTCCAGGCCCTGTTCCTTGAAGTAGCCCAGGTCGCGGGCGAGGTACAGGGTGCCGTAGCCGACCCAGGTGGTGTGGCCGATGGACAGGGTGCCGGCCTGCGCGCCAGAAACGGCGGCGAGAGCCAGGGCGGAACACGCGATGGAACGCACGAGCAAGGACTTGATCATGAAGCACTCCCACAGCCGTTTGGCTTTTTTGTTGATTTACTGCGGCAGTGGCCAGAAGGCCGGTAAAACCGGGACATGCGCGGCATCGAGCTCTATGGCTCAGCGTCTGAAGGCTTTGTCTCGCGACATGTCTGACAGACCGATGGTCGCCGAAGCGGGAGGCTCGGAAAATTATTAAATATGTCGTTGCGCCATAAGAAAAAGCTGCCTTGCCGGCGAAATTGCACCAGCATGGCGCAGGGGAGAACTCCGACACGCGCGGGTTGTTTCGCGCTGCACTAAGGTTGAACGCAGCTCTCCTCAAGGAAGGTTTCCAACATGGCTTTACGTCCCGTTCTGTCGGCCCTGGCGCTCGCCATCGGGCTGTCGCTGCACCCCGCTCTTTCCGTCGCCGCCGATCCCCAGGCCCCCGCCGTCACCGAGCTGAAATGGCCGCGGGATTTCGCCCTGGGCGAGCAGCACGTGCAGATCTTCCAGCCGCAGATCGAGGGCTGGGACGGCACCCGCATGAGTGGCCGCGCGGCCATCGCCATCGGCCCCGCCAACGGCGCACCGACCTACGGCGTGGCGCAGTTCTCCGCGGCCGCCGCCATCGACAAGGCCACGGGGCTGGTGCAGCTCACCGACCTGCGCATCGACAAGGTGGAAGTACCCACCGCCCCGGACAGCGCCGGCAAGGTGCGCGACGCGCTGGTGGCGCGCCTGCCCAGGGACGGCCTGACCGTCTCCCTCGATGAGCTGCAGGCCAGCTACGCGGTGAACCAGCAGCTCGACCAGCTGCGCCATGTGCAGGTGAAGAACGACGCGCCGCAGATCGTCTTCGCCGCGACCCCGACGGTGCTGGTGATGATCGATGGCCAGCCGAACTGGCAGGCACTGCCGAGCAGCGACTTCCAGCGCGTACTCAACAGCCGCGTACTGGTCCTGCGCGACGCCCAGGGCAACCACTACCTCAATGCCGCCGGCAACTGGTACACGGCCCAGGCACTGGATGGCAGCTGGCTGGTGCTGAGCCAGCCACCCAAGGCGCTGCTCAATGCGCAGCAGGTGGCGGAGAAAGCCGGCCCGGTGGACGCCCTGCTGCCCAAGGACGGCAAGGTGCCGGGCAAGGCGCCGGCGATCCTGGTGGCGACCCGCCCCACCGAGCTGATCGTCAGCGACGGTACCGCACAGATGCAGCCGGTGGACGGCGTCAGCCTGCTGACGATGAAGAATGCCGACCACGCGGTGTTCGTCGATCCGACCCACAACACCTGGTACGTGCTGCTCTCCGGCCGCTGGTTCAGCGGCCCCGGCGAGCAGGGGCCGTGGCAGTTCGTCGAGGGCAAGGACCTGCCCGCCGACTTCGCGAAAATCTCGCCCAGGGACCCGAAGGCCAACGTACTGGTATCGGTGCCCGGCACCCCGCAGGCGAAGGAAGCGGCCATCGCTGCGAGCATCCCGCAGACGGCCTCGGTCTCGCGCAGCAAGGCGACCATGAAGGTCAGCTACGACGGCGCGCCCAGCTTCCAGCCCATCAGCGGGACCAGCCTGCAGTACGCGGTGAACACGCCGACGCCGGTGATCGAGGTCGCCGCCAACCAGTTCTTCGCCGTCACCAACGGCGTCTGGTTCGTTGCCCCCAGTCCCACGGGGCCCTGGCAGGTGGCAACCGAGGTGCCGGCGGCGATCTACGGCATCCCGCCCAGCTCGCCGGTGTACTACGTGACCTACGTGCACATCTACTCGGTCACCCCGCAGACCGTGGTGGTGGGCTACACCCCCGGCTACCTGGGCGTGGTGGTGAACAGCGACGGCACGGTGGTCTACGGCACCGGCTACACCTACCCGGCCTACGTCAGCCAGACCGTCTACTACGGCTATCCGCCGACCTACGGCTACGGCGCAGGCTTTGCCGTGGGCGCGCTGACCGGCTTCGCCTTCGGTTACGCGGCGGGCGCCTACTGGGGCTCTCCGGAACCCTACTGGGGCCCGTACTGGGGCCCCTATCCGCACGGCGGCTGGAGCTACGCCAACGTGAACCAGGCGAACTTCTACGGCCGCTGGGGCCAGGGCACGGTCACCCACGCCTATGGCTACAACGGCTGGACCGGCACCCAGTGGCAGGGCAGCTCGGCGGTGGGCTACAACCCGCGCACCGGGACGCACTACGAAGGCGCCCGCGGGGCTGCCTTCAACCCGTACAGCGATGACGCCGCAGCAGGCCGGCGCGGCTCCTTCTCCAACGCATCCACCGGCATCTCCGGCGCCGGCCGCAGCGGTGTGGCGGCGCATACCGACAGCGGTGACTTCGTCGCAGGACGCCAGGTCGCTACCCACAACGCCCAGACCGGCCGCACCACCATCGCCGAGCGGGGCGTCTCCGGCGACGTGGACGACGGACGCGGCAGCTACGACAAGCAGAACCAGGGCATCAGCTACAACCGGCGCACCGGCAACGCCGTGGCCTGGAAGAACGGCGACGTCTACGCCGGCCACGACGGCAACGTCTACCAGCACACCGACAGCGGCTGGCAGCAGCACACCAGCAACGGCTGGCAACCGGTGCAGCAGAACCAGGCCAACGTCCGCAGCCAGCTGGACCAGCAATACCAGTCGCGGCAGATCGGCCAGCAGCGCTTCAACCAGACCCAGCGGCAGTGGGGCGGTGGCGGCTTCGGTGGCGGGCATTTCGGCGGGGGCCATTTCGGTGGAGGCGGCTTCCGCCGCTGAGCCTGTGGACAAGGTTTTCCACAGCGCTGATGACTGTGGAAAACCGCTCCGGGCAAGGTGAGAAACTTATCCACACGCCTTGCCCTTTCCCGCACGCCCTCGGCAAGATGCCCGCTCCCACCACCATCGCGGGGTTGCCGTGACCGCTCTGTTCCAGGCCCTCTGGCCGTTGTTCGCGCTGATCGTCGGCGGCTTCGTGCTGCGCCGCAAAGGTTTCCCCGGCGACGCCTTCTGGCCGGCAGCGGAGCGGCTCAACTACTTCATCCTGTTCCCCGCGCTGCTCGCCAGCAGCCTGGCCAGTGCACCGCTGAACGACCCCGGCCTCGCCCGCCAGGCGCTGGCGGTGGTGCTGGGCCTGGGCATCGCCTGGGTCGCCCTGCTGGTCGTCAAGCGCCTGCGCGGCTGGAACGCCGCACGTTTCGGCGCCATAGCCCAGGGCGTTTTGCGCTTCAACACCTACCTGGGACTTGCCGCTGTCGGCAGCCTGTACGGCAAGCCGGGGCTGACCCTGGCCGCGCTGATGCTGGCGCTGATGGTGCCGACGGTGAACGTGATGTCGGTGTGGGCGCTGACCGCCGAGCGCGGCATCAGCCTGCGCTCGCTGCTGCTACCGATCGTGAAGAACCCGCTGATCCTCGCCTGCGTGGCCGGCGCTCTGCTCAATGTCACGGGTATCGGCCTGCCTGGCGGCACCGACCGGCTGTTCAACCTGCTCGCCGTGGCCAGCCTGCCGCTGGGCCTGCTCTGCGTCGGCGCCGCGCTGCAGCCGCAGGAACTGCGCGCGGAAGTCTCGGCGCTAGGCTGGAACTGCGCGATCCGCCTGCTGGCCATGCCGCTGCTGGCCTTCGCCATCGCCCGACTGCTGGCCCTGCCGCCGCTGGAAAGCGCGCTGCTGGTGCTGTTCTTCGCCTTGCCCACAGCCCCGACCGCCTATGTGCTGACTCGCCAACTGGGTGGCGAAAGCGGGCTGATGGCCGGGATCATTACCCTGCAGACATTGCTGGCCGGCGCGAGTCTGCTGGTGGTGATGGGTCTGATCCAGTCACTCGGCTGATCCGCTGACGCTGCCTATCGCCAATACAGTGATCCACAATGGCTGCAGGCGATCCTGGTGTGATCGGGCTGAGCTGATCTCGGCTTCTCTCTCGTAACGAGGCAACTCCGTGCGCAACTGGCTGACTCTGCTGGCTCTGGTCGCTCCTCTGTGCTGGGCGACGGATGCGGCGAAGGACTTCACCTTCGCCGGCACTGACTATTTCCATCGCTGGTCGCGGGAGGATCAGCACGAGTTCACACCGCAAGGCCAGACGGACCTGGCGAAATGGCAGGACATGCTCACCCTGCACCGCTACACGGCGGCCACGAATGCCGAGCAGATGGCGGCCGTGGCCAACGCTGTGCTGGACAACTACAAGCAGCAGGGCGCGATGATCCTCAAGGTCGACGCCAGCCCCGCCCGGGGCAGTCAGCCCGCGGTCTATTTCATTGCCGCCGTGTTCCCGCAACCGAGCTTCATCGAAGCGGTCTTCACCCGCCTCCGGCTGGAGAACGGCGTGGGCACGGGGGTGATCTACTCCCACAGGCTCTACGGCAAGGCGATTGGCGAGAGCATGAGCGCCTGGCTCAAGGCCAACGCCGAGGCGCGGGAGAACGAGCTGATGGATTGGCAGCCGCCGGCCAAAGCTTTCCAGCGCCGCTGAATCAGCGCGGGGAAGATTCGCTGCCAGGCTGTCGCGGGCAGGGCACGCTCCGACAGAAATCGCTCCGATCAGCGGTCATCGTCCACGAAAGCCTGCTGAAAGCTTGACCCCCTAGCATCGCCGCCTCGGTCCTCCCGGCCGGACCTGCGTTCGCGCAGCGTACAAAAACAACAATCGGTGATTGCCCATGCCCCGCTTCCTGTCCCTACCCGCCCCGACTCCGTCCGCACCGCGCGTGCTTATCCACAGCCGCTGCTGAATCCCCCGCGCCGACCCGGAGTTATCCCCATGCTGACTTTCCTTGCCTTCGCCATGGTGGCGACCTTCATGTTCCTGATCATGACCAAGCGTCTGTCGGCGCTGATCGCGCTGATCCTGGTCCCGATCGCCTTCGCCCTGCTCGGCGGCTTCGCCAAGGGCCTGGGGCCGATGATGCTGGACGGCATCCGCACCCTGGCGCCGACCGGTGTGATGCTGATGTTCGCCATCCTCTACTTCGCCATCATGATCGACTCCGGACTGTTCGACCCGGCGGTGCGGCGCATCCTCAGGCTGGTCAAGGGCGACCCGCTGAAGGTATCGATGGGCACCGCCGCGCTGGCGATGATCGTCTCGCTGGATGGCGACGGCTCGACCACCTACATGATCTGCGTGGCGGCCGTGCTGCCGCTGTACAGCCGGCTGGGCATGAGCCCGCTGCTGATGGCCTGCCTGATCATGCTCTCCAGCGGCGTGCTGAACATGACCCCCTGGGGCGGCCCGACCGCCCGCGCGGCCAGCGCACTGCACGTGGACCCGGCAGACATCTTCGTGCCGATGATCCCGGCCATGCTTGCCGGCATCGCGGCGATCTTCGGCCTGGCCTGGGTCTACGGCAAACGTGAGCGTGCCCGCCTGGGCGAGCTGCACCTGCCGACCGACCACGACGCCATGGCCGAGGTCAGCGTCTCGCAGTTCCCCGAAGCGCGCCGGCCTAAGCTGCTGTGGTTCAACGCGGTGCTCACGGTGGTCCTGATGGGCACCCTGATCGCCGGCCTGCTGCCAATGCCGGTTCTCTTCATGATCGCCTTCGGTATCGCGATGATCGTGAATTATCCCTGCATCATGGAGCAGAAAAAGCGCATCGGCGCCCACGCCGAGAACGTCCTCGCGGTGGTCTCGCTGATCTTCGCCGCCGGGGTCTTCACCGGGATTCTTTCCGGAACAGGGATGGTCGAAGCCATGTCGAAAAGCCTGCTGGCGGTGATCCCGCCGGCGCTGGGGCCGTACCTGGCGACCATCACGGCGCTGGTGAGCATGCCGTTCACCTTCTTCATGTCGAATGACGCTTTCTACTACGGCGTGCTCCCGGTACTCTCCCAGGCCGCCGCGCAGTACGGCATCACCCCGGTGGAAATGGCCCGCGCCTCCATCGTCGGCCAGCCGGTACACCTGCTCAGCCCGCTGGTGCCCTCGACCTACCTGCTGGTGGGGCTGGCCAAGGTGGACTTCGGCGACCACCAGCGCTTCACCCTCAAGTGGGCCGTGCTGGTGTGCCTGGCGATCCTCGCCGCGGCCCTGCTGCTGGGCCTTTTTCCTCTCTTTAACGACTGACTTCGAGTACCGCTCAAATGGAATGGCTGACCAGCCCTGAAATCTGGATTGCGTTCTTCACCCTGACTGCCCTGGAAATCGTCCTGGGCATCGACAACATCATCATGATTTCCATCCTGGTCGGCCGCATGCCCAAGCACATGCAGCCGCGCACGCGCTTCTTCGGGCTGGCGCTGGCGATGGTCACGCGCATCCTGCTGCTGCTCTCGATCACCTGGGTCATGCGCCTCACCGCGGACCTGTTCGAAGTGTTCGGCCAGGGCATCTCCGGGCGCGACCTGATCCTGTTCTTCGGCGGCCTGTTCCTCCTGTGGAAAAGCAGCAGCGAGATCTTCCACGGCCTGGAAGGCGAGGACGAAACCGAGGGCGAACCCAAGAGCGTGATGGGCGGCTTCATCGGCACCATCATCCAGATCGCCATCATCGACATCGTGTTCTCGCTGGACTCGGTGATCACCGCCGTGGGCATGGTCTCCAATGTGCCGGTGATGGTCGCGGCGATCGTTGTCGCGGTGCTGGTGATGATGCTGGCGGCCGGCGCCATCAGCGACTTCATCGACAAGCACCCGTCGCTGAAGATGCTGGCGCTGTCGTTCCTCATCGTGGTCGGCACCGTGCTGATCGCCGAAGCCTTCGAAGTCCACGTGCCCAAGGGCTATGTCTACTTCGCCATGGCCTTCTCGCTGGCGGTGGAAGCGCTGAACATCCGCATGCGCACCGCGCGCGGCAAGAAGGAAGACCCGGTGAAACTGCGCAAGGACATTCCGGGGCAGTAATTCACAAGTGTTATCCACCGGCGGTGAATAACAGCCGGGCAATAAAAAGCCGGGCTATCCACAGCCCGGCTTATCCACAGCAGCTCGACGTCAAGGGCGTGCGACCGGCTCCGGCCAGTTCAGCACGCCCTTGTCGTTGAAGCGCACCGTGCCGAACAGGCCACCCGCCAGCTTGCCGTTGATCTCGTAGGGCATGCCCTGGCGCGGCGGCCCGCCGGACAGGCCCCAGGCCTGGCGGAAGGCGGAAAAGGCCGAGATGCTCACCGGCACGCTGATCACTGTTTCGCCGAAGCGCGGCACCTGCCCGCTGGCGTCGCTCACCCCGCTGGCCAGCGGCTGGCCGTTCACCGACAGGTCCAGGGCGATGCCGTTGTAGTCGATGGCCTGGTCATTGGGGTTCTGCACCCGCAGCTTGACCGTGAAGCGCGCTTCCATGCCCTGCCCGGTGGCCGGCTCCAGGCCGACCAGATCGATGTTCAGCGGGTCGCGCGTGCCGAACAGGCTGCTGCAGGCGCCCAGCGCCAGCAGCAAGGTCATCAGGGCAATACGCCGGGCAATCGCCATGCTTTCTCCTTGTCGATTCACTTCAGGGTCGCCGGGCGCAGGCGCCAGACGGTGTTACCCACATCGTCGGCCACCAGCAGGCCGCCGAACTTATCCACAGCGACGCCGACCGGCCGGCCCATGGCTTCGTCGTTGTCGTTGATGAAGCCGTCCAGCACCGTCACCGGCTGGCCGTTGGGCTTGCCGCCGCCGAAGGGGATGAACACCACCTGGTAGCCGCTGCGCGGCTTGCGGTTCCACGAGCCGTGCTGGCCGATAAATACCCCGCCACGATAGCGCTCCGGCAGCAGACTGCCCTGATAGAAGGCAAGGCCGAGGGAAGCGGTGTGCGCGCCGAGGGCGTAATCCGGCACCAGCGCCTCCGCCACCCTGTCCGGGCGCGGCGGCTCAACGCGTTTATCCACATGCTGGCCGTAATAACTCCAGGGCCAGCCGTAGAAGCCGCCGTCCTTCACCGAGGTCATGTAGTCGGGCACCAGATCGTTGCCCAGTTCGTCGCGTTCGTTGACGGCTGTCCACAGGGCGCCGCTGTTGGGCTCCCAATCCAGCCCGTTGGGGTTGCGCAGGCCGGAGGCGAACACCCGCACGTTGCGGTTGGACAGGTCGATCTGCAGGATCGCCGCGCGGTTCTTCTCCGCATCCAGGCCGTTCTCGCCGACGTTGCTGTTGGAGCCGACGGTGGCGTAGAGGTAATGGCCGTCAGGGCTGGCGAGGATGTTCTTGGTCCAGTGGTGGTTGATCGGCCCGCCCGGCAGGTCGACGACCTTCTCGGCCTTGGCGCTGATCGTCGTCTCGCCGGTCTTGTAGGGGAAACGCACCACCGCGTCGGCATTGGCGACGTACAGCCAGTTATCCACAAGGGCCATGCCGAAGGGAGAGAACAAACCCTCGAGCAGCACGCTGCGCTGCTCCGGCACGCCGTCGCCATCGGTATCGCGCAGCAGGGTGATGCGGTTGGCGCTAGGTACGTTGGCACCGGCCTTCTCCATCACCTTGCCGGCGACCCAGTCCTTCAGTCCCCCGGACTCTTCCCTGGGCGGCGCCGAGCTTTCCGCCACCAGCACGTCGCCGTTGGGCAGCACGTAAAGCCAGCGCGGGTGTTCGAGCTTGTCGGCGAAGCGCTGCACTTCCAGGCCTTCGGCCGCTCGCGGCTTCTGGTCGGCAGGCCAGCCGGTGGCATTGGCGATGTTGACGGTAGGCAGCAGGCTGCTCTGCGGTTCCGGCAGCTGCGGTTGCGGCCCGGTACCGGCGGTGAATGGCAACGCCGACTTGTCGCCACAACCGGTAACCGCCAGCGCAATCAGGAGGGGGAACGACCAACGCATGGGACTACTCCTCGACCCTTGGTGTGTTTCTTTCAGCAAGTGGACAGGCAGTCTAGACATTACCGCTCGCCATTCCGTGCGAAATAACCGATGCAAAGGCGCTCGCATCCGCTTTTGATCGGCTTTACTGACAGACAGGATTGCCGGCAAATCAGAGATTTGGCGAACCCTCAAGGAAGAACGGGGGTCTACCATGACAGTCTTGTGACAATCGCCTGAGCGTTGCCGTGTCCTTCTCGGCCCTCCGCGCTGTCTGTACGGAGCCGCGGGCGAGGTCGTTACAGGGTCCGTTGACGGACGCACCGCCCACGGGCCCGCTTGAGTGCGAGGGGGCCCGACATGCTCAAACTGCTCGATCTGCTCTCTGCCGTCGCCCTGTTGGTGTGGGGCACACATATCGTCCGCACCGGCATCCTCAGGGTCTACGGCAGTAACCTGCGAAAAATCCTCAGCCGCAGCGTGGAGAAGCGCCCGCTGGCCTTCGCCGCCGGCATCGGCGTCACCGCCCTGGTGCAGAGCAGCAACGCCACGGCGCTGCTGGCCACCTCCTTCGTCGCCACCGGGTTGATGGCTCTGGCGCCGGCGCTGGCGATCATGCTCGGCGCCGACGTCGGCACGGCGCTGATGGCGCGGGTGCTGACCCTGGACCTGTCCTGGCTGTCGCCGCTGCTGATCTTCTTCGGGGTGATCTTCTTCCTCGGCCGCAAGCAGACGCGCCTCGGCCAGCTGGGCCGGGTATTCATCGGCCTGGGGCTGATCATCCTCGCGTTGCAGCTGATCGTCGCCGCCGCCGAGCCCATGACCCAGGCCAAGGGTGTGAAGGTGCTGTTCTCCAGCCTCACCGGCGACGTGATGCTGGACGCCCTGACTGGCGCACTGTTCGCGATGATTTCCTACTCCAGCCTGGCCGCCGTCCTGCTCACGGCAACATTGGCGGCGTCCAAGGTGATCTCGCTGAAAGTGGCGCTGTGCCTGGTGGTCGGCGCCAACCTGGGCAGCGGCATCCTGGCGATGATCAGTGCTTCCTCGCAGAACGCCGCCGGTCGCCGCGTGGCGCTGGGCAGCCTGCTGTTCAAGGTCGCCGGCTGCGCCCTGGTGCTGCCGCTGGTGGGCCCGCTGGCCGAGTGGATCGACCACTGGCAGTTCAGCACCGCCGAACTGGTGATCGCCTTCCACGTGCTCTACAACGCCACCCGCTGCCTCGCCTGCCTGCCGCTGACCGGGCAGATGGCGGCTTTCTGCACGCGCATCATGCCCGACCGCCATTCCCCGGAAGACACCGTCCGCCCGCGCCACCTTGATCCGGCGGCGCTGGATACGCCGAGCCTGGCGCTGGTCAACGCGGTGCGCGAAACCCTGCGCATGGGCGATATCGTCGAGCAGATGCTGAACAACCTGATGCAGGTTATCCACAGCGGCGATCCGCTGCTGGGCAAGGAAATCCGCAAGCAGGACGACGATGTCGACGCGCTCTACACCGCGATCAAGCTGTACTTGGCACGCATGCCCCGCGAGGACCTGAGCGAAGCCGACAGCCGCCGCTGGGCGGAGATCATCGAACTGGCGATCAACCTGGAGCAGGCCGGCGACATCATCGAGCACATGCTCGGCGCCGTGCAGGACAAGAAGACTTCGCGCAGCCGCTCCTTCTCCGACAACGGCCTGGAGGAGATCACCGTGCTGCACGGCCAACTGGTGGCCAACCTGCGCCTGTCGCTCTCGGTGTTCCTCAATGGCGACCAGGAAGGCGCCAAGCGCCTGCGCCGCGCCAAGCAGCGCTTCCGCCTGCAGGAACGACGCTTCGCCCACTCCCACGTCGACCGCCTGCGCCAGCAGGTGGTGCAGAGCATCGAGACCAGCTCGCTGCACCTTGATCTGATCAGCGACATGAAACGCTTGAACTCGCTGTTCTGCGCCATCGCCTATGCTGTGCTGGACAACCCCGATGCCAGCAGTTCGGCAATCGGCGAACCTGTGGAAGACGAAGACTTCGTCGAACGCGAAGTCGAAGCGGTACAGGATCACCAGCGGCCGGCTCCCCCCGGCTCCAGCGCGACGGGTTGATGGCCAGGGGGCCTGTGCGAACGTTCCGTCGGAACCTTCGCCAGCCCCTACAAAGTCCTGATATCACGACGCCCAGGGTTCGGGCAGAATCCGCCGCCATGGAAGCATGCACTCAATCCCAACGCCCTCCCTCGGTCAGCGCCAGCCTGACCCAGGCCATCCTGCTGGCGGCTGTGCGTCTCGGTCTGAACCGCGACGCCCTGCTCGCCGCCAGCGGCATTCAAGAATCCCAGCTCAGCGACCCGGACGCGCGCATCGACTTCGCGTTGCAGGAGCGCATGTGGCAGGTGATCCAGACCGACCTGAAGCATGACGAGCCCGGCCTGGCCATGGGCCGTGCGCTGTCACCGGCATCCTTCAGCGCGCTGGGCTACCTGCTGCAGTCGAGCACCACGATGGGTGACGCCCTCGAGTCGGCCATGCGCTACCAGCGCCTGGTGGGCGAAGGCGGCCAGGTATCCATCGAGGCCCAGGCCGAGATCATCTGGGTGAGCTACCGCCCGCTGAACCCGGAACCGCCAGCCACCCGCGCCCGCGCGCTGGCGCTGCTGGGGTTCTGGTCACGGCAGTTGCGCGCCCTGCTCAGCGGCCTGCAACTGGCCGGCTGCCGTTTCATCCACAGCCAGCCGGAAAGCCTCGCGGACTACGAAAAGGCCTTCGACTGCCCTCTGCAATTCGACGCACCGGACTATGCCCTGGGCCTGCCCCGGGCGCTCATCGATACTCCGCTGCCGCAGGCCAACCCGCCGCTGCGTGATCTGTTGCGCCAGCACGCGGAGGGCCTGCTCGCCCGCCTGCCCAGCGCCAGTGTCAGTGGCCGGGTAGTCGCCCTGCTCGGCGAGCAACTGACCCGCGGCGAACCCGGCCGTGCTGCCGTCGCCAGCGAACTGGGCCTGAGCGAACGCACGCTGCAACGCCGGCTGGCGGAGGAAGGCAGCAGTTATCAACAGCTGCTGGCCGATACCCGGCGGCAATTGGCGGAGCGCTATCTGGGGGAAGGCAACCTGCCGGCCACGGATATCGCCGCCCTGCTCGGATATTCCGAGCCCAGCGTGTTCTTCCGTGCCTTCCGCCACTGGACCGGGCTGACGCCGGGCGAGTATCGCCAGCGGCGGCGCCAGTCGGAGAGCTGACGAGAGCTGCCAGGGGCCGATCCCGGAGATCGGCTCACAGGTTTTTCAACAGACTTGTCTACAGGTTTTCCACAGAACCGCGAATCAGCCGTTCGGGCCCCGCGCGGCCAGATAGGCCAGGAACGCCTCGCGGCTGGAGTAGCGCGGTTCGTAACCGAACTCTTCTTTCAGCCGACGGTTGTCCAGCACCGGCCGGTAGCGCAGGTAGTCCACCTGCTCGGGCCCGAAGCGCGACAGCCCCAGCGGCTTGAGCAGCCCCAACCCTACGCGCATCAGGCTTGCCGGCATTGGCCGGTAGGGTTTGTTGAGCAGGCCGGCGATCTCGCGCATGGACAATGCGCCGTCACCGGCGAGGTTGTAGATTCCCTCACTGCCGCGTTCCAGCCCCTGGCGGATCACGTTCACCACGTCCTGGTCCCAGATGAACACGAAGCGGCTGCGATGCCCGAGCACTCCCACCAGGGTGGGTCGGGCAAACAGCTCGGCCAACGGGTTATGCACACGCCGGCCGAGAATGGTTCCGGGGCGCAGGATCAGCTGCTTGAGCTGTGGATAACGCTCCCGTGCGCTGGCCAGCAGTTGCTCGATCTCCTGCTTGCAGCGGGCGTGGAGCAGGTGGGGATGGCCGCGAAGTGGATGCGATTCGTCGATCCATTCGGCGTTGTCGCGGTGGAAGCCATAGGCGGCGCCGGAACTGGTCACAATCAGCTGCTGGACGCCGGTGTCCCGCGCCGCTTCAATCAGCGCGCGGGTGCCGCCGACCTCGATGGCATGGCGCTTCTGCGGCGTCATCTCCCGCGGCGGATTCACGACCGCGGCCAAATGCACGATCGCGTCGGGCTTCCAGTGTTCCACGCAGGCCCGCGTATTGGCGGCCACGCTGAGGTCCAGCGCTACCGGCTCGATGTTCGGCCGCAGGCCCTGGGACTTGATCCGCTGCATATCGGCGGCAATGAGCGTCCAGTCCAGATGCTGAACAGCAAGCTCATTGAGCAGGCTCTGCCCGAGAATTCCCGCGGCGCCGGTAACCAGGACACGCATGTAGCCTCCAGATCGCTCCGCGCGGAACGAACAACGGGTCCATCAGTGAGGTTAGATGATCTGAGCGTAGTGTCGTGGTCCGGCAGCGACAGTGACCATGCAAGCCAGTGCCCATGACCGAAGATGCCACCCGACAAAGGTTGAACGCGGTGGGTTCGCGCCGGTCAATCCGCTATCCTCACGGCTTTGCGTTCAGGCACACCGCTCATGCGTTGGTTGTTCGTCCCCCTGTTGTCCCTGCTGCTCAGCGCCTGGTCCCATGCGGACCAGCGACAGACGGTCGAGGCCTACCAGTTGGCGAACGGCATGGGCGTGCTGTTCAAGCCCACCCGCGAGAAGGGCCACGTGTCGATCCGCCTGATCGTCGGTGTCGGCTTCAGCGATTTCAGTTGCCGCGACCGGCAGCTTCCGCACCTGATGGAGCACCTGTTCTTCAGCGGCCTGGACGGCGGCGACGAGGCCGACCTCGAAGCGCGCATGCAGGCCCTGGGCGGTCAGTGGAACGCCTACACCAGCGAGGGCGACACCGCCTTCGTCGTCGAATCCCCCGCGGCCACCCAGCGCCAGGTGCTGGACCTGCTGCTGGAAATCATCACCCGCACCCAGCTCGACCAGCGCAAGATCGACTCCGCCAAGCAGGTGCTGGTGCGCGAGGATGGCGGCCACTATTCGCACCTGCAGCGCTGGCTGGATCACCAGAACGTCAGCCGCGCCGGCCAGGAACAACTGGCCGTGGAGCTGGGGCTGTCCTGCGATGAGCGCGCGCCTGTGGATAACCTCACCCAGGCCCAGCTGGAGCAGCTGCGCAAGGACTGGTACGTCCCCAGCAACATGACCCTGATCATCGTCGGCGACCTCGACCCGCGCCTGCCGGTCTACCTGGGCCGCACCTATGGCGCTCTCGTCGATCACGACACGCCGGAGCGCCGCGACCTGCCGCAAATGAAGAAAGCCGCCGAGCGCCAGCGCAGCCTGACCACCGGGTTGTTCGGCGAAAGTGCAGTCCTGCACTGGATATTCCCCGAGCCCGAGGATGCCGACGGCGCCACGCTAGACCTGCTGCAGGCCTACCTGAACGATGCGCTCTACACCGAGCTTCGCGTACGCCGCGAGCTGTCGTACGGCCCCTGGAGCGAACGCACCGCCTGGGCCAACCAGGGCTTCATGAGCCTCAACGCGAATGTCGAGCGGGATGAGCAGGAGGTGGCGCAAAAGGCCCTGAGGGAGCTGGTGGAAAAGATCCGCCACGACGGCCTCGACCCTCAGCGCTTTGCCCGCATCCAGCGCGTGGCGCGGGCGCAACTGGCCTGGAGCACGCCGGGCAATTCGACACTGGCGGATTACTACTGGGGCGCGCTGGCGGACTTTGACGACGGCAAGTTCCCGGACGAGGACAAGCGCCTGGCGAAGGTCAGCCTGGCCCACGCCAACGACGTGGCGAAGCAGTTGTTCAAGGATGAGGGTTATCTGCGCATCGAGAAACCACTGCTGGATGACGACATGGTCTATCCGCTGGCGGCGCTGGGCGCGGTGTTGCTGGCAGTACTGGTGGGGCTGGCGCTGTGGCGCCGACGGGGCTGAAACCCCGTCGGAACGCCTTCAGGCTTCAGAGTGCGAGGCGGCGGATGACCTGGCAGGAATCATCCGGGTCGACCTGGGCGCGGAAGCCCAGCTCGCACGCCATGTCACGCATGTCGCGGTCCATGGACGAGTCGATCGAGTACATCTGGTGGAAACCGTTGCGCTTGGCCACGTCGATCAGGTGGCGCATCAGCGCAAGACCGAGGCCCAGTTGCTTGAACTCGTCGGCGACGGTCACCGCGCATTCGCACTGCTGGTTATCCACAGCCGCGTAACGGCTGATGCCGACTTCGCGCAGTTCGCCATCCACATGGGTCAGGGCGATGAAGGCCATGGTGGTCTGGTAGTCGACATCCATGAGGCGATCGAGCAGCTTGTCGTCGATCTTCACTTCGCCATGGAAGCGGAACTTGCGGGTCATCGGGGACAGGCGCTCGAGGAACAGGCGTTCGCGCTCGCGATCTTCCGCGCGCAACGGGCGGATCAGCACATGGCTGCCGTCGTCGAGGGTTTCTATCCAGTGATCGGCGCCAACAGCCCCGAGGGCTGCGAGCTCGGCGGTGGTGTGGGTCATCATGACGCGTTCTCCGCTGGCGAAGAGGGATTGGGATGACCCTATCCTTCTCCCACGGATGCCGGGCGGGCCTGACCTGGGTCAATGCCGCCCGGAACCGTACTAGGGCAGAACGTCGCAGCTGAACTCAGGCGCTGGCGGCCAGGGCCCCGGGGCGCACGCGGGCGCCCTTGCGGAACAGCACCAGGGTGGCGAGCAGGCCCAGGGCCGCTGCACCGCTGAGCCAGATGCCCGGCGCGGCCTTGTTGTCCAGGGTGTGGATAAGCCAGGTGCAGACCGCGGGGGTGAAACCGCCAAAGGTCGCGGTCGCCAGGCTGTAGGCCAGGGAGAAGCCGGTGGTGCGCACGTCCGCCGGCATGATCTCGGTGAGCGCGACGACCATCGCGCCGTTGTAGCTGCCATAGAGGAAGGACAGCCACAGCTCCACTTCCAGCAGGCGCGCGAAGCTCGGCTCGGCCACCAGCCAGGACAGCATCGGGTAGGCGGTGACCAGCGCCAGCACGGTGGCGGTCAGCAGCAGCGGCTTGCGCCCGATACGGTCGGATACCGCGCCCATCAGCGGCAACCAGATGAAGTTGGACAGACCCACGCACATGGTCACCAGCAGGCTGTCGAAGTCCGACAGGTGCAGTTCGTTCTTGCCGAAGGTCGGGGTGTAGGCGGTGATCAGGTAGAAGGACACGGTGGTCATCACCACCATGGCGGTGCCGGCCAGCACCAGGCCGAAGTTCTGGCCGATGGAGCGCAGCACCTGGCTCAGGGTCGGACGATGCTTGCGCTGCTGGAACTCGGGGGTTTCCTCCAGCGAGCGGCGGATGATGAACAGCGCCGGGACGATCAGGCAGCCGACGAAGAAGGGCACGCGCCAGCCCCATTCGCCCATGTCCTGCGGGCTCAGCCAGTGGTTGAGGATCACCCCCAGCAGGCCGGCGAAGACCACCGCAACCTGTTGGCTCGCCGACTGCCAGCTGACGAAGAAGCCGCGCTTGCCGGGGGTGGCGATTTCCGCCAGGTACACCGACACGCCGCCCAGCTCGACGCCAGCGGAGAAGCCCTGCAGCAGCCGGCCGAACAGCACCAGCAGCGGCGCTGCCACACCGAGCGTGGCGTAGCCCGGGACGAAGGCGATCAGCAGGGTGCCCATGGCCATCAGGCCCAGCGTGATGATCAGCCCCTGGCGGCGGCCGTGGCGGTCGATATAGGCGCCAAGGAAGATGGCGCCGAGCGGGCGCATCAGGAAACCGGCGCCGAAGGTCGCCAGCGACAGCATCAGGGAGGCGAAGGGGTCATCGCCGGGGAAGAAGGTCTTGGCAATGGCGGTGGCATAGAAGCCATACACCATGAAGTCATACATCTCGAGGAAGTTGCCACTCACCACACGGAAGACGGCTTTGGCTTTGGAGTTGTTCGAGGCCATAAGAACATCACTCAGGGCTGTTACACGGGGGACTTCCCGGCAGGGAAATCGATGATCCCCATCCGCGGCAGGCAGGCACTGGATGGGCGATTGATTTGTAACCCTATGTGTAAAAGCCTCGGCTCGACAATCAGAAAATGGCTGAAAGGCCCATATTTACTGGAATTGAAAGATTGGCGAAAGCTTCGTGACCGCTCGTCGGAAGACTGTGTTTAGCGATAGAGCTCTCATTCTTCCAAATATATTCAAATCAATAGATAAGTTACTTGACCCTTTACATATTTAACTTCCTACACAATTAACTGTAGGAAACTTTCATTATTCAAGATAATTCCCAATGAAATATCGCAAGTAAGAATCTTATTTTTATATAAGAAATTTCCCTAATTAGAAGTTAGCTTTCCCACAAAAAAGGGAGAGCTTTCACATGAAGAATCTATGGGGAATTTTGTTGCTGTGTTCCCTGGCCGGCTGCAACGGCTGGGTCTCGCCGGAAACCGATGGCCGCCTGACGGAGCGCTACTTCACCGTCCTCTCCGGACCACCGATTCCGGGCTTCATCGTCGCCTCGGCGGTGCAATGGAATGCCGATTACGCCGTGACCGCCGCTCATACGCCGTTCCTGCGCAACCAGGCCTATCGCTGCAGTACCGGCTGCGACCTGCTGTTCATCGCGCACAAGGCTGACGGTGCGCTGCCGCAATGGCGCCAGTTCCGCGCTGGCGAGGTGGTCACGGCGCTGGGCAGCAGTTCTTTGCTGATTCCGATGAGCAGCATGGGCAAGATCTGGCCGGTGCCCTTTGTCGATGACGGTTCGGCCAGCGGCGAACGCTACGGCGTGCACGACGCGGCCATCGCCAAGGGCATGTCCGGCGGGCCGCTGATCGGCAGCGACGGCAGCGTGCTGGGGATCAACATCGGCTTCCAGGCAGGCTTCCGGCCGCCGGCGAACCGCCCGGAGCTGGCCGGTATGTCACGCCTGAGCGTGTTCGTGCCCTATAGCGTGATCCAGCGCGAGTGGTTGCTGTTCCAGGCCCAGTCGGTGCGCAAGGCCGCTCACGCGCTTCAGGCGAAGAACCAGTAGCAGACGCCGATGGACGCCAGTACGCCGGCCAGGTCCGCCAGCAGCGCGCAGCCCACGGCATGGCGGGCACGCTGGATGCCGACCGCGCCGAAGTACACGGCGAGCACGTAGAAGGTGGTCTCGGTACTACCCTGCACGGTAGCGGCTACCAGGGCCGGGAAGCTGTCCACGCCATGGGATTGCATGGTCTCCAGCAGCATTGCCCGCGCGGCGCTGCCGGAGAATGGCTTGACCAGGGCGGTGGGCAGCGCATCGACAAAGCGGGTGTCCCAGCCCACGCCTTCCACCACCCAGCGGATGCCGTCCAGCGCTATCTCCAGGGCACCAGAGGCGCGCAGCACGCCGACTGCGCAAAGCATTGCGACCAGGTAGGGCAGCAGGCTCTTGGCGACGTCGAAGCCTTCCTTCGCACCGTCGACGAAGGTTTCGTACACCGGCACCTTCTTCAGCCAGCCGACGACGAGGAACAGCATGATGATGCCGAACAGCGTCAGGTTGCCCAGCAACGAGGACAGCTGCGCCAGCGCGGCGGAGGACAGTCCCGCCAGCAGTGCCATGAAGGCACCCAGCGCCAGCGCACCGGGAATCAGGTACGCCAGCACTACCGGGTCCCACAGGCGCAGGCGCTGCATCACCGCCACGCTGAGCAGGCCGACCAGTGTGGAGGCGCTGGTCGCCAGCAGGATCGGCAGGAATACCAGGGTCGGGTCCACCGCGCCTTGCTGGGCGCGGTACATGAAGATGGTCACTGGCAGCAGGGTCAGCGACGAGGCGTTGAGCACCAGGAAGAGAATCTGCGCGTTGCTCGCGGTGGTGCTGCCGGGGTTGAGCTCCTGCAGCGCCTTCATCGCCTTCAGGCCGATGGGCGTAGCGGCGTTGTCCAGGCCCAGGCCGTTGGCGGCGAAGTTCAGGGTGATCAGGCCGATGACCGGGTGGCCAGCGGGCACTTCGGGCATCAGGCGACGGAACAGCGGGCCGAGCAGCACCGCGAGCTTCTCCACCAACCCGGCCTTCTCGGCGATGCGCAGGAAGCCCAGCCACAGCGTCAGGGTGCCGAACAGCAGCACCATGACCTCTACCGACAGCTTGGCCATGGCGAACAGGCTTTCCACCATGGCGGCGAACACGGTGGCCTCGCCACCCAGCAGCCAGCGGGAAAGCGCGGTGACCGCCGCGACGATGAAAAAGCCCAGCCACAGGCCGTTGAGCATGCGATGTCCCCCTTGGAATGGCCGCGATGATAGCGGCACGGGCCAGTCCTACGCCAGAAACGACAAGGCCCCGGACGAAACCGGGGCCTTGTGGCTAACCCTTGCAGGTCAATGCATGGCCGGGCTTTCTTTGCTGTCGGAACCTTCCCCCTCGAGGAATTGTTCGACACGGCCGTTGCGCATGGCTTCCCAGTAGCGGGCGCCTTTCTGTGCGTCGTACACGCCTTCCCACTTGGAGATCACCAGGACCGCGAGGGCGTTGCCGATCACATTCAGCGCGGTGCGCGCCATGTCCATGATGCGGTCAACGCCGGCGATGAAGGCCAGGCCTTCCAGCGGAATGCCCACGCTGCCCAGGGTCGCCAGCAGCACCACGAAGGAAACGCCCGGCACGCCGGCGATGCCCTTGGAGGTGACCATCAGGGTCAGCACCAGCATCAGCTGCTGGCCGATGGACAGGTCGATGCCGTAGAGCTGGGCGATGAAGATCGCCGCGATGCTCTGGTACAGGGTCGAGCCATCGAGGTTGAACGAGTAGCCGGTGGGCACCACGAAGCTGCTCACCGCCTTGGGTGCGCCGTAGGCTTCCATCTTCTCGATGATGCGCGGCAGCACGGTCTCGGAGCTGGCAGTGGAGTAGGCCAGGACCAGCTCGTCCTTGAAGATGCGCATCAGCTTGATGATCGAGAAGCCGAACAGGCGTGCGGCCAGGCCCAGCACCATGAAGGCGAAGAAGGCGATGGCGAAGTACACCAGGACCACCAGCTTGGCCAGCGGCAGCAGCGAGGCGAAGCCGAAGTTGGCGACCGTCACCGCGATCAGCGCGAACACGCCGATGGGGGCGTAGCGCATGATCATGTGGGTGACGCGGAACATGGCCTCGGCCACGCCCTGGAACATCTTCACCAGCGGCTCGCGGGTCGGCGCCGGCAGCGAGGACAGGCCCAGGCCGAACATCACCGAGAAGAAGATGATCGGCAGCATCTCGCCACGGGCCATGGCCGCGAATATGTTCGACGGGATCAGGTTGAGGATCGTCTCGATGAACGCGTGGTGGTGTTCGACTTCCTTGGCGGTCTGCGCGTACTGGGAGATGTCCACAGTACCCAGGGTGCTCATGTCGATGCCGGCGCCGGGCTGGAAGATGTTCGCCAGCAGCAGGCCGACGACGATGGCGACCGTGGTGATGATTTCGAAATAGATGATGGTCTTCAGGCCGATGCGGCCGAGTTTCTTCGCATCACCCATGCCGGCGATGCCGACGATGAGCGAGGAAATCACGATCGGTACGACGATCATCTTGATCAGGCGGATGAAGATGTCGCCCGCCGGCTGGAGGATATTGCTGATCCACCAGGCCTTTTCCGCGCTGAAGTGGTTGAGCGCGGCGCCCAGTGCGATTCCGAGTACCAGGCCGATGAGGATCTGCCAGGCGAGGCTGAGCTTGGCTTTGCCCATAGTGAGTCACCCTTGATTCTTGTGGAAGTCGGGGTCGCCGAGCCATCGGGATGCCGACGGCCAGCGAAAAAAGGGGCGCATGATTCCGACCCGCCCTTTTCCCGTCTAATGCCGGAAACGCCTACCCCATGCACAATCGGCATAGGAAAAGGCATCTGAAACCTTGGTTCCAGGTCGTGAGACCCTTGATTTTCTGCATGACACAGGTTCCTCAACGCCTGTCACGCAGCGCTGTTCAAAGCCGTCTAGGCTTGGAGCAAATCGGCCATCAATGGCCCGGATTGATCGGTCAGGAAGATCGGGACGTTCGGGTCGCGGCTTCTTGTTACCGGATGTACGGTCGCCGTCCGGAGACCGTCAGGGATGGCCGAGGGCGAGCAAAGGGCCCTTCGACTGCAAGGCTGGCGGGAATGCGGGCGCTCCTGTGGATAAGTCGCCGGATTCCGCTCTTCATTGTGGCGGTGGCTGGTTCCCGACAGGTCAGGTAAATCAACCGACGGGAATCGGCGAGTGATTGTAAGACGTTTCCACAGCACTCCGAATTGACTGACATCAGTGAAGTTCAACCGGCTTCGAGCGAGCGTGCGGATACCCTGCCGCCATGACCGCGACAGCCGGGTAGCAACGGGTTGTTGAATGTGTGGTGAAAGCACAACGCGGTGACACTCTGAATAAGGACGCTCTATGACGCGACGCTACGTAGTACCCACCCTGCTTTTCACTGGCGCCCTGGCGCTGGCCGGCTGCTCCAGCCAGAAACCGGACGCCTCGCAGTACTCGGGCTTCCTCGGCGACTACTCGCAACTCAAGCCCGCCACGTCCCCCAGCGGACAGCCGGTGCTGCGCTGGGTCGACCCGGAGCTGAAGCTGCAGAACTACAGCTCGGTACTGGTCGAGCGGCCGGTCTACTACCCGCCGCCCAAGCCGAACGAGAACATCGACCAGAAAACCCTCAACGAAATCCCCGATTACCTTAAGAAGCAGGTCGAGCTGCAACTGGGCAGTCGTTACCGCATCGTCCAGCAGGCTGATCGCGACACCCTGGTGCTGCGCACCGCGATCACCGGGGTGAACATCTCCACCGAAGGCCTAAAAGCCTATGAGGTGATCCCGATTGCCCTGGTGGTGGCCGCGACGACCACGGCGATTGGCACCCGCGACCAGGACACCGAGGTCTACGTGGAATTTGAGGCTCTGGATGGCGCGACCAGCAAACCGGTCGCCAAGGTAGTGCGCAAGGGCGCGGGCAAGACACTGGAGAACACCAGCACTCACCTGAATCTGACGGACCTGAAACCGGTACTCGATGGCTGGGCGCGCGACGCGGCCAACTTCAAGCCATGATCCGCTGCTGCATGCCCGCTTCTGCATGAAAGCCGCCGCATGAAATGAAGCGCTCCGGAGCCGGCGCGAGAATCCCGCGTCGGTTCCGGAGGCTTTGCCTGGCCCGGCCCGCTTGATGCGGAGGTACCCCCTGTACCCCTGGGTCATTCAGGACCTGACGCATCCCGAACATCCCGGCCCCCTGGCCGTGCGTACGCCTTCTGGGCACGCGTATCTCGGAAACTCTCTGCTGGTAGGGTCAGTACCAGTTCGGATCACTCTTGAGCTGGTCGTCGAGGATCCGTTTCACCGAATCGTCCGGCTCACCCAGCCAGCGGAAACTGGCGTGCTTGCTCGGCGACTTGTCCGCCGGAAGATTCTCCGGAACCTTCACGTAAAGCGCGTAGGCCTTGTCCTTGTCCCAGGTAAAAGCCACGTACAGCCGATGGGCGGAGCAGTTGTGCGCTTCGCACAACTCGCCGACCAGGTACTTGTCGCCCTGCTCGTCCACCGCCTGCATCGGCGTCGCGGTGCCACTGAGGTTCATCACCCAGTCGGGCAGCCGGCTCTCGTCCTTGACCACCGATTGCCAGGTGTCGCGGTACTGCGGGTCACTGGCCACCAGCTCGTTCAGGCGGTACTGCGCGTCCTTGTCCGCCTCGGCGGCCAGGGCCTGGGCCCCGGCGCCGAGCAGTACAGCCGTCAGCAGCAGATTGCGGGTAAAACTCATCGCTACGCTCCTTGTTCAACTTCCACCGATCCGCGGCGTCAGCCCCGGCGACGGCCCATGACGAAGGACACGATGAACAGCACCAGGAAGATCACGAACAGGATCTTGGCGATGCTGGTCGCGGCGCCGGCGATGCCACCGAAGCCCAGGACCGCGGCGATGATGGCGATGATCAGGAATGTCAGTGCCCAGCTAAGCATGGGGTCTCTCCTCTTCTCGTTGTCGGTACGGCACCGCTTCGGGTACCTGCTCCGGAGTCATCGCAAGGCAGTCTCCGGAAGGGGTGTCCGCCCGGGCGCTTCCGGGCACTGCGGACCTGTCGGGCAAGCCAGTGGCCTGCCGGCGATTCAGAAAGCCGTTGATTCAGAAGCATGGGCTCAGAACACCCAGCCGCCCTGCGGGCGAACCATCGGCTGGACCTGAGCCTGGGTTTGCGCCTGCGGCGGTTGCAGCACCTGGGCCTGGTTGCGGGCGGGGGCTGCCTGTGGATAACGCGAGGCTTCGCGGTACAAATCAGGGGTGTTGGAAACAGCTGGAACGTAGGCGACCGATGCGCTGGCGGCCTGGGCTTGGGAAACCTGCATCTGCAGCTGCACCTGGTTGATCAGCAACAGCAGGAGGGCACCGGCGAAGAAGATCCGGCTCCACACATCGATACGCGCGACTTGCACTTGGCTGTTGGTTCCGCTGTTCATCCCGTTTCTCCTGCCCGTCGCCGATCTGTCTGTCGAACCTTGTGGCGGTTTCCTTGGCCTTTCCGGTTCTCGCCGTCGCGGGTGGTTCTGTTGACTGTCTTGCAGTAGGAATTGCACGCCGCATGCCAGTCTGTTGAATCTTATTTTTTCCTTTTAAATCAATAAGTTGAACATGGTACCAAGGTGCCTTTCTGTCGCATCCTGCACGATGGGCCGGGATGGGTCGTGCGATTTGCAATCCCGAGGCCGGAGCGCCTCCCTGCGCTCTTGTGAACCGCATCACTTAAGCGAGTGCTTCAGCTGGCTCATCTGGTCGTGGCAAGCCCGTACCTTGGGCAGTTCAGCGCGAAGCAGCGCCTGGGTTTCCGGCGTGCCTTTCTCCAGGGCGTCCTCGAAGGCGTGGAGGATGCGGTCCTCGGTTTCCTCCAGCTGGGCGACATAGGTGGCGCCTTCGTCACTGGCCAGGGTCGCGCGGGTGTCGGCATAGACCTGACGCAGCTTGCCCAGCAGCGTGCCGCCGGTAGCGGGGTCGTCGTGGTTGGCGGCGACCTTGCCGGCCAGGGCGTTGATCACGTCGGTCTTGGCCTGGGCCATGGATTGGAACAGCCGCTGCAGCCGGGCATCCTTCACTTCCTGGATGGCGTGCTGGTAAAAGCGCTGGCCGTCACGGGTAATCTCGATGAGTTCATTGAGCTGACTGGTCGTTCGAGTCATGACAGGTACTCCTGCAAAGGAAGGGTGGAAGAGTCAGGCAGCCTGGCCGGCCACCTTCAGCGCAGTGGCGTCCACCTCACGCACACCACGGGTCTTGCGGGCGGAATCAATCAATTGCTGGCGTTCGTCGGCGTTGGGCACCTGGCCGCTGAGGGTGACCACGCCGTCGCGGGTGGAAACGCCGATGGACAGCCCCTGCAGCGCATGAGCGGAGAGGATGCCGGCCTTGATCTGGCTGGTGATCCAGGCATCGCTCACGGCGGCCTGGGCATCACCGACGGATTTCTCGAATGTCTGCGTGGAGGACGCGTCCGGATCGACCTTCAGGCGGTTATCCACAGCGCTGACGCCTTCGGTCTGCGCCGCCAGGTGGGCGGCCTGCTGACTGGCCTCCTCGCTGACAACCGTGCCTTCGAGGGTGACCGCGCCGGACTTGCTGGTGACCTTGATATCCAGGCCTTCGCTGTGTTTCTCCAGCAGCAGCTTGGATTTCACCTTCGCCGCCAGCGTGGCGTCGTCCCACTTCTGCACCACACCTGAATCCTTGGTGGTGTCGGCCTTCTGGGCGTCAGCCAGCGAAGCCTCGACCCCCAGCTGGTTATCCACAGCCGTAATGCCTTCGACACTGCCGGCGATCTGCCCGGCCAGCGCCTTCTGTTCTTCACTGGCCACGGCGCCGGTCAGCTGCGCGCGGCCGTTTTCCACATCCACCTTGATCGCGTAGGGCTTGAGCTCGCGGTTGAGGTTGATGGCTGTCCAGATCGAACCTTCCTGACGCGCTTCGGCCAGTTGCGCGCTCAGCCCGGCCTCGGCGGCGTGGCTGGCCAGCGGTTGCAGGGTGAGCAGTGCGGAACCCAGGACGAGGGCAAGGATCTTCGAGTCAGGCATGGCGGTCTCCGTCAAACGATGGTGCAGCATTGGATTCGCAAGCGCCGTGCCAGTGCGATTTGTGGATAAAATTCTTGTAATTCAATGTGTTGAATGGTCTGTGCAGAACCCGGACTGTGCACCCTGCCCGAAGGACTCAAAAGATTCTTGCAACTTGCACGAAAATCCCTGGACTAAGAAAAATCGCACCCCTTACAACAACGAATCACACAACGAGGAAATCGCTGAATGGACGCAACGCCTGAACAGCAAGGCCGGATCCTGCTGGTCGATGACGAGTCCGCCATCCTGCGCTCGTTCCGCTATTGCCTGGAGGACGAGGGCTACAGCGTGGCCACCGCCAGCAGCGCGCAGCAGGCGGAGAACCTGTTGCAGCGCCAGGTGTTCGACCTGTGCTTCCTCGACCTGCGGCTGGGCGACGACAACGGCCTGGATGTGCTGGCGCAGATGCGTGTACAGGCGCCCTGGATGCGCGTGGTGATAGTCACCGCGCATTCGGCCGTGGACACCGCCGTGGATGCCATGCAGGCCGGCGCTGCGGATTACCTGGTGAAGCCCTGCAGCCCCGACCAGCTGCGCCTGGCCGCCGCCAAGCAGCTCGAAGTGCGCCAGCTCACCGCCCGCATCGAGGCGCTGGAAGGGGAGATGCGCAAGCAGGGCGACGTGCTCGAATCCCACAGCCCGGCCATGGCCGCCGTGCTGGAGACGGCCAGGCAGGTGGCCGCCACCGACGCCAACATCCTCATCCTCGGCGAATCCGGCTCCGGCAAGGGTGAGCTGGCGCGAGCCATCCACGGCTGGAGCAAGCGGGCGAAGAAGTCCTGCGTGACCATCAACTGCCCTTCCCTCTCCGCCGAACTGATGGAGAGCGAACTCTTCGGCCACAGCCGCGGCGCGTTCACCGGCGCGACCGAAAACACCCTCGGGCGCATCAGCCAGGCGGATGGCGGCACGCTGTTCCTTGACGAGATCGGCGATTTCCCCCTCATCCTGCAGCCGAAATTGCTGCGTTTCATCCAGGACAAGGAATACGAGCGGATCGGCGATCCGGTAACCCGCAACGCCGACGTACGCATCCTCGCCGCCACCAACCGTGATCTCGCCGGCATGGTCGCCCAAGGCACTTTCCGTGAAGACCTGCTCTACCGTCTGAACGTCATCGTGCTGAATCTGCCGCCACTGCGTGAACGCGCCGAGGACATCATCGGCCTGGCCGAGCGCTTCCTTGCCCGCTTCGTGAAGGACTACGGCCGCCCTGCTCGCGGCTTCACCGAGGAGGCGCGCGCGCTGCTGCGCCGCTATAACTGGCCGGGGAATGTGCGAGAGCTGCGCAACGTGATCGAAAGAGCAAGCATCATCTGCAATCTAGATCTTATCGGTGTCGAACAGCTTGCTATCGGTGAGCAAACCACCAACTCGGCTCCGCGCATCGGCGAGGCCATGAGCCTGGAGGAACTGGAGAAAGCCCACATCGCTGCCGTCATGGCCTCCAGCGCCACCCTCGACCAGGCCGCCAAGACTCTGGGGATCGACGCTTCCACCCTCTACCGCAAGCGCAAGCAGTACAGCCTGTGAACCTGCCGATCCCGATGACGCTGCGCACGAGACTCTTCCTGAGTATCTCGGCGCTGATCACGGTAGCGCTGCTGGGCCTGCTGCTCGGGCTGTTCAGCGTGGTGCTGACCGGCCGCGAGCAGGCCCAGCTGATCCAGCGCAACTTCGACGTCATCGAGGTCAGCCAGCGTCTGCGCCAGGCGCTGGGCGATGAACTGGTGCAGGTACTCAGTGCGCGGCCCAGCCCGGAACGCCTGGAGCAGGCTCGCACGCACTTCGCCCAGGCGCTCGAGCAGGGGCGGGCTCTGGCGCGTACCAGCAGTGAGCGTCAGGCCATGACGGAAATCGCCGATGCTCACCGGCTGTTCATCGAGGCAACCGACACGCCCGGTCCGGGGCGCCCGGAACTGCTGGAGGACAGCGACCTCAGCCGTACCCTCGACGTTCTGCGCAATCGCCTGCTGGCGTTGCACCAGGGGGCGATGGAGAACATCAGCGCCGACGAACGCTCGGCACGCGACCGCACCCTGCTGGTCAGCGGCCTGCTCGGGCTCATCGGCATCGCCATCCTGGTGGTCGGCTTCATCACTGCCCACAGCATCGCCCGCCGCTTCGGCGCGCCGATCGAGACGCTGGCCAAGGCCGCAGACAAGATCGGCCAGGGTGATTTCGACGTCACCCTGCCGGTTTCCGGCGTCTCCGAGATGTCGTCCCTGAGTCGCCGCTTTGGCCTGATGGCCGAAGCCCTGCGGCTTTACCGCGCGAGCAATACCGAGGCGCTGGGTTCGGGCCGCAAGCGCCTGCTGGCAGTACTCGACAGCATCGACGACGGCCTGGTGATCCTCGACCGTCACGGCCGCATCGAGCACGCCAATCCGGTGGCCACGCGCCAGCTGTTTTCCCACAGCGATCCACAGGCTCAGGAACTGGGCACGATGCTCAACAACCCGGCGCTGACCCAGGCCGTGCAGCGCGTCCTGAGCGGCAACCTGCTGGAGGAAACCCCGCAGGACCTGGTGGTAGAGGTAAGCGGCGAGAGTCGGCTGCTGACCTGGGGCATGTCGCCGGTCACCCACGACGACGGACGCAACATCGGCGCGGTCATGGTGGTACGCGACGTCACTGAGCAGCGGGCCTTCGAGCGCGTGCGCAACGACTTCGTACTGCGTGCTTCCCACGAGCTGCGCACGCCCATGACGGGCATGCACATGGCCTTCGGCCTGCTCGCCGAGCGCCTGAAGTTTCCCGAGGAATCCCGCGAACGCGACCTGGTGCGCACCGTGGACGAGGAGATGCACCGCCTGGTGCGGCTGATCAACGATCTGCTGAATTTCTCGCGCTACCAGAGCGGCACCCAGAAGCTCGAGCTACAGCTTTGCGATGTCGGCGACCTGCTGCGCCAGGCTCACCAGCGCTTCATCGGGCCGGCCGGAGACAAGCGAATCGAGCTCGATCTGGAGATCGCCGAGGATCTGCCTGCCATCAGTATCGACCGCACGCAGATCGAGCGAGTGCTGGACAACCTGATCGGCAACGCCCTGCGCCATACACCCGATGGCGGCACCATTCGCCTGCAGGCGCGCTGCCAGGAAGAGCGCGTGGCGATTGCGGTGGAGGACAGCGGCGACGGCATCCCGCTGAGCCAGCAAGGACGCATCTTCGAACCCTTCGTGCAGGTGGGCCGCAAGAAAGGCGGCGTCGGACTTGGCCTGGCGCTATGCCGGGAAATCGTGCAACTGCACGGCGGGCGCATCGCCCTGCGTTCTCAACAGGGCAAGGGCTCGCGCTTCTACCTGCTGCTGCCGGTTTAAGAGGTCGGTACCGCCAGCAACAGCGCGGCGGTTTCCAGGTCCGGCTCACCGTCGAAGCGCTCCGGGCGGAAGCGCATCTGGAATGCCGCGATCACATTGCGGGTTTCCTCATCCATCACCCCATCGAGCGGCACCGCGTAACCGTGGCGCGCCAGCTGCTGCTGGAACCAGCCAGGAGCCGGCAGCTGGCCGTTCAGCTCGGTCAGGCGGCGTGCCAGCTCGCCCGGCTTAGGCCAGGGGATCAGGCCGGCGTCGGCGAGCTTCTTCCAGGGGAATAGCGGACCGGGGTCGACCTTGCGCTGCGGGGCGATGTCACTGTGGCCAAGGATGTGTTCCGGGGTGATGCCCTGGCGCTTGGTGATATCCCGCAGCAGGGCAATCAGTGCATCGATCTGCGCATCCGAGTAGGGATACCAGATCTTCCCGCTCGGGGTATCACGGTAGCCGGGGTTCACCAGCTCGATGCCGATGGAGGTGGAATTGAGCCAGGTACGCCCCTGCCATTCGCTGGCGCCGGCGTGCCAGGCGCGGCGGTTCTCGTCCACCAGTTGGTAGATGGTCGCCGGGTTGTCACCGATCAGGTAGTGCGCGCTCACCTCACCGTGAGTCAGCAGCGCCAGCGAGCGCGGCAGATCGGCCGAGGTGTAGTGGACGATGACGTACTGGATGCGGCTGTCCTGGTTCTTCGACACATGCTCGCGATCGATCTGCAGGCCCTTGTCGGCGCAGCCGGCAAGCAGTGTGGTGAGCAAGGCGAAGGTCAGGACACGCAGGATCATGGCGGTTCTCAGGAGGAGAGCATCAGGCAGCGATGTGCAGGAAGCTGCGCACGTTCTGCAGGAGCATGTTCACGCTGAGCATGATCAGCAGCATGCCGGCAAGGCGCTCCACGGCCATCAGCCCGCGCGGGCCGAGGAAGCGCTGGAGGAACGCCGCCTGCATCAGGATGAAGGCAGTCGCCGCCCAAGCGAGGATCACCGCGAGATACAGCTCCCACAATGGACCAGTGTAGGTGCTGCGCAGGGTGATCAGCATCGCCAGCGCAGAGGGCCCGGCCACAGCCGGAGTGGCCAGCGGCACGAACAGCGGCTCGTTGTCCGGCATGTCGCCCAGCACGCCCTGGGGGGTGGGGAAGATCAGGCGCATGGCGACCACGAAGAGGATGATGCCCCCGGCGATGCCGGTGGCTTCTTTGGACAGACCCAACCCGGTGAGGATGTGTTCGCCCAGGGTGAGGAACAGCAGCAGCAGGCCCAGGGCGAACAGCAGCTCGCGCAGTGCCACTTTCAGACGGCGTTCGGCGGGGACGGACTTGAGGGCGGCGAGGAATACCGCGATGTTGCCGAACGGGTCGGTGATCAGAAAGATCAGGATGGCGACGCCAAGCATGACCGGGAAAACTCCAGCGAGAAGGAGGCACCTCGCGGTTTGCGGGATGGCCTGTGAATAACGGAATGAGCCAATCATCCTGTGGATAACAACTTACCCACAGGACGATGGCTTGTGCATCAGGGTTTCTTGATCTTTTCCGGGCGCTTCCAGCCCTCGATCACCCGCTGCTTGGCGCGACCGACGCCGAGGGTGCCGGCCGGAACCTCGGCGGTGATGGTGGAACCCGCGCCAGTCGTGGCGCCGGTGCCGATATCCACAGGCGCCACCAGCGAATTGTTGGAGCCGATGAAGACATCCTCGCCGATGGTGGTGCGCCATTTGTTCGCGCCATCGTAGTTGCAGGTGATGGTGCCGGCGCCGATGTTGGTGCGCGCACCGACTTCGCTGTCGCCCAGGTAAGTCAGATGACCGACCTTCACGCCGTCCTGCAGGTGGGCGTTCTTCAGCTCGACGAAGTTACCCACATGCACCTTGCGCTCCAGCACGCTGCCCGGACGCAGGCGAGCGAACGGGCCGACGTCGCTGTCGGGGCCGACGTGGGCGCCTTCCAGGTGCGAGTTGGCCTTGATGATGGCGCCGCGGCGCAAGGTGCTGTCCTTGATGTAGCAGTTCGGACCGATCTGTACTTCGTCCTCGATCTCCACCTGGCCTTCGAGGATCACGTTGATGTCGATGCTCACGTCGCGGCCGACGCTGACTTCACCCCGCACGTCGAAGCGCGCCGGATCGATCAGCGTCACGCCCTGGGCCATCAGGCGCCGCGCCACCCGCTGCTGGAAGAAACGCTCCAGCTCGGAGAGCTGCAGGCGATCATTGGCGCCCTGGGTCTCCATCGCCACCTCGGGTTGGGCGGTGGCCACACGCAGGCCGTCGCCGACTGCCATGGCAATGACGTCGGTGAGGTAGTACTCGCCCTGGGCGTTGGAGTTGGAAAGACGCGACAGCCAGCCGAGCAGGCGCTCACGCGGCGCAGCGAGGATGCCGGTATTGCCTTCGCGGATGGCGCGCTGCTCGGCAGTGGCGTCCTTCTGCTCGACGATGGCCTGAACTTCGCCAGCGCCATCGCGAATGATGCGTCCGTAGCCGGTGGGGTCTTCCAGCTCGACGGTCAGCAACGCCAGCTGCTCCGGCGTGGCCTGGGCCATCAGCCGCTCCAGGGTGGGCTGCTCGATCAGCGGCACATCGCCGTAGAGGATCAGCACATTGTCCGCGCTCAGGAACGGGGAGGCCTGCGCCACGGCGTGGCCGGTGCCCAACTGCTGCTCCTGGATCACGAAATTCAGGTCATCCGCCTGCAGGCGCTCGCGCACCAGGTCGGCGCCATGGCCAATCACCACATGGATTCGCGTCGGGCTGAGGCCGCGGGCGATATCGATCACGTGGGCGAGCATCGGTTTGCCAGCAACCGGATGCAGGACCTTCGGCAGTGCCGAGCGCATGCGGGTGCCCTGGCCAGCGGCAAGAATGACGATTTCGAGGGACATGAGTGAGGGACCGTCCTGGTGAGCGGGGAAACCCCGGGTGTAGAAAAAGAAAAAGGGTAGCCAAGGCTACCCTTTTCCTATTTGACGCTGAAGTCCCTGGGGACTTCGCGGCTTAGCCGCCGTACTTCTTGCGAACCTGCTGGACCGTGCGCAGTTGCGCTGCGGCTTCGGCCAGGCGGGCTGCGGCGGAGCTGTAGTCGAACTCTGCACCTTTACCTTGCAGAGCCTTTTCAGCTTCCTTCAGTGCGGTCTGGGCAGCCGCTTCATCGAGGTCACCTGCGCGAATCACGGTGTCGGCGAGAACCTTGACCATGCTCGGCTGTACTTCGAGGAAGCCACCGGAGATGTAGTACACCTCCTGCTCGCCACCCTGCTTCACCAGGCGGATCGGACCCGGCTTGAGCTCGGTGATCAGCGGCGCGTGGCCCGGAGCGATACCCAGATCGCCCAGGGAGCCGTGCGCTACGACCAGCTCGACCAGACCGGAGAAGATCTCCGCTTCGGCGCTGACGATGTCGCAGTGGACAGTAATAGCCATACCCTTGCCTCACGTAAGCGCCCGTTGCCGGGCGCACGGATTACAGCTTCTTCGCTTTCTCGATGGCTTCTTCGATGCCGCCGACCATGTAGAACGCCTGCTCGGGCAGGTGATCGTAGTCGCCGTTGAGGATGCCTTTGAAGCCAGCGATGGTGTCCTTCAGGGAGACGTATTTGCCCGGCGAGCCGGTGAATACTTCAGCCACGAAGAACGGCTGGGACAGGAAGCGCTGGATCTTACGAGCACGGGCCACCAGCAGCTTGTCGGACTCGGACAGTTCGTCCATGCCGAGAATCGCGATGATGTCCTTCAGCTCCTTGTAGCGCTGCAGAACGTACTGCACGCCACGAGCGGTGTCGTAGTGATCCTGGCCGATGACCAGCGGGTCCAGCTGACGGGAAGTCGAGTCCAGCGGATCAACTGCCGGGTAGATACCCAGCGAGGCGATGTCACGGGACAGTACGACGGTGGCGTCCAGGTGGGCGAAGGTGGTCGCCGGGCTCGGGTCGGTCAGGTCGTCCGCGGGAACGTAGACGGCCTGGATCGAGGTGATCGAGCCTTTCTTGGTGGAGGTGATGCGCTCTTGCAGAACGCCCATCTCTTCGGCCAGGGTCGGCTGGTAACCTACTGCCGAAGGCATACGGCCCAGCAGTGCGGATACTTCGGTACCGGCGAGGGTGTAACGGTAGATGTTGTCGATGAACAGCAGTACGTCACGGCCTTCGTCACGGAACTTCTCGGCCATGGTCAGGCCGGTCAGTGCAACGCGCAGACGGTTGCCCGGCGGCTCGTTCATCTGGCCGTAAACCAGGGCTACCTTGTCCAGTACGCCGGAATCCTTCATCTCGTGGTAGAAGTCGTTACCCTCACGGGTACGCTCACCCACACCAGCGAACACAGAGTAACCGCTGTGCTCCATGGCGATGTTACGGATCAGTTCCATCATGTTCACGGTCTTGCCTACACCGGCACCACCGAACAGACCGACTTTACCGCCCTTGGCGAACGGGCAGACCAGGTCGATAACCTTGATGCCGGTTTCGAGCAGGTCGTTGCCGCCAGCCTGGTCAGCGTAGGACGGAGCGTCGCGGTGAATACCCCAGCGCTCTTCTTCGCCGATGGGACCGGCTTCGTCGATCGGGTTGCCCAGCACGTCCATGATGCGACCCAGGGTCTTGGTGCCGACCGGGACGGAGATGGCTGCGCCGGTGCTTTCCACGTTCAGGCCACGCTTGAGGCCTTCGGTGGAACCCATCGCAATGGAACGAACCACGCCGTCGCCCAGCTGCTGCTGAACTTCCAGGGTGGTTTCGACGCCCTGAACTTTCAGGGCCTCGTAGATGCTCGGCACGGCATCGCGCGGGAATTCCACGTCGATCACGGCGCCGATGATTTGAACGATACGTCCGCTACTCATGTCTGGTTCCTCTGAATTTTGAACCTGTTCTTACACCGCGGCAGCGCCGCCGACGATTTCCGAGATTTCCTGGGTGATCGCCGCCTGACGTGCCTTGTTGTAGATCAGTTGCAGACCACTGATCAGATCACCGGCGTTGTCGGTAGCGTTCTTCATTGCAATCATCCGGGCCGCCTGCTCACAGGCGTTGTTCTCAACCACGGCCTGGTACACCTGGGATTCCACGTAGCGCACCAGCAGGCCGTCGAGGAGGGCCTTGGCGTCGGGTTCGTAGAGGTAGTCCCAGTGGTGCTTCAGCTCGGCATTGTCCTCGGCCACCAGCGGAATCAGCTGTTCCACGGTCGGCTTCTGGGTCATGGTGTTGACGAACTTGTTGGAAACCACGTACAGGCGATCGATACGACCTTCCAGGTAGGCATCCAGCATGACCTTGACGCTGCCGATCAGATCATTGATCGATGGCTCTTCGCCCAGGTGGCTGATAGCTGCAACTACGTTGCCGCCATAGCTCTTGAAGAAGGATGCACCCTTGGAGCCGATCACGCAGAGATCGATCTCCGCGCCACGATCGCGCTGCCCGCTCATGTCCTTGACGAGAGCCTTGAACAGGTTGATGTTCAGGCCGCCAGCCAGGCCACGGTCGGAGCTCACCACGATGTAGCCGACGCGTTTTACTTCACGCTCGACCATGAACGGGTGACGGTATTCCGGGTTGGCGTTGGCCAGATGGCCGATCACCTGGCGAATGCGCTCCGCGTAGGGACGGCCGGCCGCCATGCGCATTTGTGCCTTGCGCATCTTGCTCACCGCCACCTTTTCCATGGCATTGGTGATTTTTTGCGTGCTTTTGATGCTCGCAATCTTGCTGCGAATCTCTTTTGCGCCTGCCATTTCACACCTATCGGTTTAGCAGGCGGGGGCCGTTAACGACCCCCGCTGCGGCTTACCAGGTTTGGGTGGCCTTGAACTTCTCGATGCCGGCCTTGATGCCTGCGTCGATTTCGTCGTTGAAGTCACCCTTCTCGTTGATCTTCGCCAGCAGAGCGGCGTTCTCACGTTGGAAGTAGGCGATCAGCGCTTGTTCGAAGGCGCCCACCTTGGCGATCTCGACGTCCTGCAGGAAGCCACGCTCGGCGGCATACAGGGACAGCGACATCTCGGCGATGGACATCGGCGCGTATTGCTTCTGCTTCATCAGCTCGGTAACGCGCTGACCATGTTCCAGCTGCTTGCGGGTCGCGTCGTCCAGGTCCGAGGCGAACTGGGCGAAGGCCGCCAGTTCACGGTACTGGGCCAGCGCGGTACGGATACCACCGGACAGCTTCTTGATGATCTTGGTCTGGGCCGCGCCACCCACACGGGATACCGAGATACCGGCGTTGACGGCCGGACGGATACCCGAGTTGAACATTGCGGATTCCAGGAAGATCTGACCGTCGGTGATGGAAATCACGTTGGTCGGAACGAACGCAGAAACGTCGCCAGCCTGGGTTTCGATGATCGGCAGGGCGGTCAGGGAACCGGTCTTGCCTTTCACTTCGCCGTTGGTGAACTTCTCTACGTACTCTTCGGAAACGCGGGAAGCGCGCTCCAGCAGACGGCTGTGGAGATAGAACACGTCGCCCGGATAAGCTTCGCGGCCCGGCGGACGGCGCAGCAGCAGGGAGATCTGGCGGTAGGCTACGGCCTGCTTGGACAGGTCGTCGTACACGATCAGGGCATCTTCACCGCGGTCGCGGAAGAATTCGCCCATGGTGCAACCGGAGTACGGAGCCAGGTATTGCAGAGCGGCGGATTCCGAAGCACTGGCAACGACCACGATGGTGTTGGCCAGGGCGCCGTTTTCTTCCAGCTTGCGTACGACGTTGGCGATGGTCGATTGCTTCTGACCGATGGCAACGTAGACGCAGCGGATGCCGCTGTTCTTCTGGTTGATGATGGCGTCGATGGCCAGAGCGGTTTTACCGATCTGACGGTCACCGATGATCAGCTCGCGCTGGCCACGGCCAACCGGGATCATGGCGTCGACCGACTTGTAACCGGTCTGAACCGGCTGGTCTACCGACTTACGCCAGATCACGCCCGGTGCCACTTTCTCGACTGCGTCGGTCAGCTTGGCATCGATCGGGCCTTTGCCATCGATCGGGTTACCCAGGGCGTCGACAACGCGACCCAGCAGTTCCGGACCAACCGGTACTTCCAGGATGCGGCCGGTGCACTTGGCGTTCATGCCTTCTTTGAGGTCCTGGTATTCACCCAGTACCACAGCACCGACGGAGTCTTGCTCCAGGTTCAGCGCCATACCGTAGACGCCGCCCGGGAATTCGATCATCTCGCCGTACATGACGTCGGCCAGACCGAAGATGCGCACGATGCCATCGGAAACACTGACGATGGTGCCTTCGTTGCGCGCTTGCGAGGCGACGTCGAGTTTCTCGATGCGCCCCTTGATGATTTCACTAATTTCGGAAGGATTGAGTTGCTGCATGCCGCTGCCCCTTCAAACTCAAGATTTCAACGCTTCGGCCAGTTTCGCGATTTTGCCGCGCACCGAGCCATCGATTACCAAGTCACCGGCGCGAATTACCACGCCGCCGATCAAGCTCGCGTCTTCCGACGCATGAAGTCGCACTTCGCGACTGAGCCGGGCGCTGAGAGCCTTGGCGAGTTTGTCCTGCTGTTCCTGGTCCAGGGCGAAGGCACTGGTGACCTCGACCTCGACCAGCTTTTCCTGCTCGGCCTTGAGCTGCTCGAACATCACGAAGATGGTCGGCAGGAGGTCGAGCCGCTTGTTTTCAGCCACAGTCCGGACGAAGTTCTGGGCCGGAGCATTGAGCTTGTCGCCACACACGTCGATCAGCGCGTCAGCCTTGGCTGCCGCGGTCAGCTGGGGCTCCTTGAGCAGCTGGCGCACGGTGTCGTCCCGCGACACTGCAGCCAGCACACCCAGAGCAGCGGACCAGTCGGCCAGTTGCTGATGAGCCTGGGCGTACTCGAAAGCCGCCTTCGCGTATGGACGAGCCAATGTGGTCAGTTCTGCCATATCGCCCTCTGCTTAGATCTCGGCGGCCAGTTGATCAACCAGCTGCTTTTGCGCGTTGGCATCGATCGAAGCACCCAGGATCTTCTCGGCGCCGGAGACAGCCAGGGCACCCACTTGGGCACGCAGGGCGTCTTTGACGCTGTTGAGTTCCTGTTCGATCTGGGCCTTGGCCTGAGCGATCATGCGATCACCTTCACCACGGGCCTGATCACGGGCTTCGTCAACGATCTGGTTAGCGCTCTTCTTCGCCTGCTCGATGATTTCGGCTGCCTGAGCCTTGGCTTCGCGCAGTTGCTGACCCGCTTTCTCGTGAGCCAGTTCCAGGTCACGAGCCGCGCGGTTGGCAGCGTCCAGGCCGTCGGCGATCTTCTTCTGACGCTCGTGCAGAGCCGCGATGACCGGAGGCCATACGAACTTCATGCAGAACAGGACGAAGATGGCGAACGCGATGGCCTGGCCGATCAGAGTTGCATTAATGTTCACGCCAATACCTCGCTCGTTCGTTGTTCAGTCACAGATTCCCGCGTTGCGGAAATTACTGGGCAACCTGAGCAATGAACGGGTTAGCGAAGGTGAAGAACAGAGCGATACCAACGCCGATCATGGTCACGGCGTCGAGCAGGCCGGCGACGATGAACATTTTGACCTGCAGCATCGGAACCATTTCCGGCTGGCGAGCAGCGCCTTCCAGGAACTTGCCGCCCAGCAGGCCGAAGCCGATGGCGGTACCCAGAGCGCCCAGACCGATCAGCAGAGCAACGGCGATAGCAGTGAGTCCAACTACAGTTTCCATTTTTCCTCCCGACTTTTTTGTCGTGTTGGTTAAAGGTGAAGCAAGTTAAGGTGGTGAAGCTCTTCTTTCACCCCCTCCCATCCGGGAAGGGGCGTACAGAATCTTTGGATCAGTGGCTGTCTTCGTGCGCCATCGACAGATAGACGATGGTCAGCATCATGAAGATGAAGGCCTGCAGGGTGATGATCAGGATGTGGAACACGGCCCACGCCCAGTTCAGCACGACGCCCATGCCGCCCAGCCAGAGGATGCCGGAACCGAACATCACGGCGATCAGGATGAAGATCAGCTCGCCGGCGTACATGTTGCCGAACAGACGCAGTGCCAGGGATACCGGCTTGGCGATCAGGGTCACGAATTCCAGCAGGAAGTTCACGGGGATCAGGATGATCTGAACCACCATGTTGCTGCTGTGGAACGGGTGCAGGGTCAGTTCGCCGAGGAAGCCGCCGATGCCCTTGACCTTGATGCTGTAGAAGATGATCAGCGCGAAGACCGCGATCGACATGCCGAAGGTGGCGTTCGGATCGGTGGTGGCTACGGCGCGGAAGAACAGGTGCTCGTTACCGGTGACCGCCTGGGCCGCGAGCGGCAGGAAGTCCACGGGCACCAGGTCGATCAGGTTCATCAGGAAGATCCAGACGAACACGGTCAGCGCCAGCGGTGCGATGAGCGGGTTACGGCCGTGGAAGGTGTCCTTCACGCTGCCGTCGACGAACTCCACGAGAACTTCGACGAAGTTCTGCAGGCCGCCAGGTTGACCGCTGGTGGCCTTCTTGGCTGCCATGCGGAAGATAAGGATGAACACCAGGCCGAGGAATACGGACCAGCCCAGGGTATCAACGTGGAATGCCCAGAAGCCCATTTCCTTGGCTTGTTCGGCGGTGTGGGCGAACCCCCAGGAACCATCCGGCAGACGACCCAGGGTCAGGTTCTGCAAGTGGTGCTGGATGTAACCCGAAGCGCTTTCTGCTGCCATGTTTGCCTCAATCGCTCTAAGGTCTTGTAAATGTGTTTCGCATCAGCAGGGGTGCAAACCAGCTGACCGCGAGGGTCAGCAGGTAGAGGCCGAACAGCGCCAGTGGCGCCAGGGGCTTCACACCTGCAAACGTCAGTGCGAAGAGCACTGCCGTCAAAATCAGTTTTCCCGCCTCACCGGCATAAAAGGACCGGACTATCAGCTGGGCAGAACGCGCGCCGCTGTAGCGGAACGCCTTGCGAGCAAAGTACAGATTCGGCAACCACGCAATCAGGCCCCCGAGCAAACCGGAATAGCCTGCGACCGATCCCCGTGCAAACCACAGGACTGCTGCACCGATAAGCAGCACCACCAGTTGGACGAGCAACAGGCGAAAAGCCGGTTGTTGATGGAAGGGCAAACGATCGGGCTTGCGGGGTTCCATCTTCAGCTCACAGTCCTCTGGCGTCGGCGTCACAAATCAATAACTTGGCATACTTTGTGCCGACAAAATTGCGCGCAGAGTATAGGGGGCTGCAGGCCCCCCGTTCAACCGTCAGGTAGTGATTTCCGACGACCCCTACATGCTACGTTCGTATCAACGTATGTGGGCGAGTACGCCTTGAAGCTCGTCGAGGGAGTTGTAGCGGATCACCAACTGGCCTTTGCCCTTCTGCCCATGGCGAATCTGCACCGGAGCGCCCAGGCGCTCGGCCAGGCGCTGTTCCAGGCGACTGATGTCCGGGTCGGTCCTGACCGCTTTGACAGGTTCCTCGGGGGCATTGAGCCACTGGCGCACCAATGCTTCAGTCTGACGCACGGTGAAGCCGCGTGCGACAACATGTCGCGCACCCTCAACCTGCCTGTTTTCGGGCAATCCAAGCAAGGCACGGGCGTGGCCCATTTCCAGGTCGCCGTGGGACAGGAGGGTCTTGATCTCTTCCGGCAGGGCGATCAGGCGCAGCAGGTTGGCCACGGTAACGCGGGATTTACCCACGGCGTCGGCGACCTGTTGCTGGGTCAGCTGGAATTCCTGCTGCAGTCGCTGCAGCGCGGCGGCTTCCTCGATGGGGTTGAGGTCCTCGCGCTGGATGTTTTCGATCAGCGCCATGGCGATGGCGGCTTCGTCCGGTACTTCGCGGACCATGGCCGGGATCTTGTCCAGGCCGGCCTGCTGGCTGGCGCGCCAGCGGCGTTCGCCGGCGATGATCTCGTAGCGGCCCTTGTCGATCGGGCGCACGACGATCGGCTGCATCACGCCCTGGACCTTGATCGACTGGGCGAGTTCTTCGAGGGCCTGCGGGTCCATGTCGCGACGGGGCTGGTACTTGCCACGCTGGATCAGGTCCAGCGGCAGGTGTTGCAGCTCCTTGCTGTCCACCTGAACGGCTTCTTCCTGCAGCGTAGCGGCGCTGGAGCCACTGAGCAGGGCGTCCAGCCCGCGTCCGAGACCTCGTTTCTTGGCGGCCATGCGGGTTCCTTAATCTCTTAGGCGGGGGCGGTGGTGCGGGCGGCGCGCTGACGGCGCACCAGCTCGCCGGCCAGCGCCAGGTAGGCGAGGGCACCGCGCGATTGCTTGTCGTAGACCAGCGCCGGCATGCCGAAGCTGGGTGCCTCGGCCAGTCGCACGTTGCGCGGGATCACGGTGGTGTAGAGCTTGTCGCCGAAGTGCTCCTGCAACTGCGCGCTGACATCGTTGGTCAGGCTGATGCGCGGGTCGTACATGGTGCGCAGCAGACCCTCGATCTTCAGCGCCGGGTTCAGGCGCTCGGCGATGCGCTGGATGCTGTTCATCAGGTCGGTCAGGCCCTCCAGTGCGTAGTACTCGCACTGCATCGGGATGATTACGCCGTCCGAGGCGGACAGGGCGTTGACCGTCAGCATCGACAGCGACGGCGGGCAGTCGATGAGGATGAAGTCGTAGTTTTCGCGAATCGGCGCCAGGGCATGGCGCAGACGATGCTCCTTCATGTCCATTTCCAGCAGCACCACTTCAGCCGCGGTGAGATCGCGGTTGGCGGGGAGCAGCTGGTAGCCGCCGTGCTCGGAGAACTGCATGGCCTGGGCCAGGTCGCATTCACCGGTGAGCACGTCGTAGATGGAATGGTCCAGGGACAACTTATCCACACCGCTGCCGGTGGTGGCGTTGCCCTGTGGATCGAGGTCGATCAGCAGCACGCGTCGCTTGGTGGCGACCAGCGATGCCGCGAGGTTGATACAGGTCGTGGTCTTGCCGACGCCGCCCTTCTGGTTGGCGATCGCGAATACCTTAGCCATGGTTTTCCCCACTCCCCGTCATGCAGTGCGGCGCAGTATCAGCAGATGGCGCTGGCCTTGGCAACCCGGCACCGCCAGAGCGCGTTCGGCTTCGACCCGGAAATCTTCCGGGAGTGCCGCGAGCTCGTCGCTGGGGTGTACGCCTTTCATGGCCAGCCAGTTGGTCTGGGTGTCACCCAGGTGGCGCGTCCAGTTGGTGAAGTCCTCGAGGCTGCTGAAAGCCCGCGAGACGATGCCATTGAACGGCAGCTCCGGTTGGAAGGCCTCCACCCGGCTGTGGATAACCTGCAGGTTGTCGAGCTTGAGCTCCAGCTTCACCTGGGTCAGGAAGCGGGTCTTCTTGCCGTTGCTGTCCAGCAGGGTCAGGGATTTGCCGGGGAACAGGATGGCCAGCGGGATACCGGGCATGCCGCCGCCGCTGCCGACGTCCAGCCAGCGCTCGCCACCGGCAGCTTCGAACTGCGGGACGATGCTCAGGCTGTCGAGCAGGTGGCGGGAGACCATTTCATCCACATCGCGCACGGCGGTGAGGTTGTAGGCCTTGTTCCACTTGGCCAGCAAGGCCAGGTAATCCAGCAGGCGCTGCTGGGCGGCTTCGTCGATATCCAGGCCGAGCGTCCGGATGCCACGCGCGAGTTCTTCGGCGTGGCGGGCAGTGACCAGGGACATCAGGCGCTCTGCTCCAGCTGTCGACCGGACGAGCGCTTTTTCAGGTGGATCAGCAACAGGGAGATCGCCGCCGGGGTCACGCCCGGGATGCGCCCGGCCTGACCGAGAGTCTCTGGTCGTGCGGTGCCCAGCTTGAGTTGGATCTCCTTGGACAGCCCGGAGATGGACGCGTAGTCGATATCCACAGGCAGGCGGGTATCTTCGCTGGCTCGCAGGCGCGCAATCTCTTCCTGCTGGCGATCGATGTAGCCGGCGTACTTGGTACGGATCTCCACCTGTTCTGCGACCTGCGGGTCTTCGGCACCGGCGCCGGTCACTTCGGCCAGGCTGAGGTAGTCGATTTCCGGGCGGGCCAGCAGGTTCAGCAGGTTGTATTCGTGAGCCAGCGGAGTGCCAAAGCGCTCGGCGATAGCGTCGCCCTGCGGCGTGTTGGGGCGAACCCAGGTGCTCTTCAGGCGCTGTTCCTCGCGCTCGATGCCTTCGCGCTTGGCTTCAAAGACAGCCCAGCGCTCGTCGTCGATCAGGCCCAGTTCGCGGCCTTTCTCGGTCAGGCGCAGATCCGCGTTGTCCTCGCGCAGGATCAGCCGGTACTCGGCGCGCGACGTGAACATGCGGTACGGCTCCTGGGTGCCGAGGGTAATCAGGTCGTCGACCAGTACACCGATGTAGGCCTCGTCGCGACGCGGGCACCAGCTTTCACGGCCTTGCGAGCGCAGCGCGGCGTTGGCGCCGGCGAGCAGCCCCTGGGCGCCGGCTTCTTCGTAGCCGGTGGTGCCGTTGATCTGGCCAGCGAAGAACAGACCACCGATGACCTTGGTTTCCAGGCTGTACTTCAGGTCGCGCGGATCGAAGTAATCGTACTCGATGGCGTAGCCCGGGCGAACGATGTGCGCGTTCTCCATGCCGCGGATCGAGCGGACGATATCCAGTTGCACATCGAAGGGCAGCGAAGTGGAGATGCCGTTCGGGTACAGCTCGTGGGTGGTCAGGCCTTCGGGTTCGAGGAAGACCTGATGGCTGTCCTTGTCGGCGAAGCGATGGATCTTGTCTTCGATCGACGGGCAATAGCGCGGACCGACCCCTTCGATAACGCCGGAGTACATGGGCGAGCGATCGAGGTTGGACGCGATGATCTCGTGGGTCCGCGCGTTGGTGTGGGTGATCCAGCAGCTGACCTGGCGCGGATGCATTTCCTTGGAGCCCAGGAAGGACATCACCGGGATCGGCGTATCGCCGGGCTGCTCGGTCATCACGCTGAAATCGACGCTGCGGCCATCGATGCGTGGCGGAGTGCCGGTCTTCAGGCGGCCAACACGCAGCGGCAGTTCACGCAGGCGGCGGGCCAGGGCGATCGAGGGCGGATCACCTGCGCGGCCGCCTGAGTAGTTCTCCAGGCCGATGTGGATAAGTCCACCGAGGAAAGTGCCGGCGGTGAGTACGACGTTATCCGCATGGAATTTCAGACCCATCTGGGTCACTACGCCGCGCACCTGATCCTGTTCGACGATCAGGTCATCACAGGCCTGCTGGAATATCCACAGGTTCGGCTGATTCTCCAGGATCTCGCGCACGGCGGCCTTGTAGAGAACGCGGTCAGCCTGGGCTCGGGTCGCACGGACTGCCGGGCCTTTACGGCTGTTGAGCACACGGAACTGGATGCCGCCTTTATCGGTGGCCAGTGCCATGGCACCGCCCAACGCATCGATTTCCTTTACCAGATGGCTTTTGCCGATCCCACCGATGGCGGGGTTGCAGCTCATCTGGCCAAGGGTTTCCACATTGTGGGTGAGCAGCAGCGTCTTCACGCCCATGCGTGCGGCCGCTAGTGCGGCCTCTGTGCCGGCATGGCCGCCGCCGATCACGATCACGTCAAAACGGGAAGGGAAATCCACCACGCACCTCGTGCCTGTTGATCAAGGAGAAAGAAGAGAGCCGTACAGTATAGGGGGTAAGGGCTTTCGATTGAAGGCACCTGAACAAAAAATAGCCAACGGGTCCTGTTCGCCTCTATAGAAATTAAAAGAGAGGAATCTTTTTAAATCTTTTTAGAGCTTGTGTTTATGTATGGTGAAGCCGTTTTCTGTGGATAACCAACTCAAGGCCAAGTAACTCCTGAGTTTCAGAGGCTAACAACCCTGTGCCGATTCTGTACGTTGGCAGGGGATCTCCCGTGCCTAGCTTGTAGATTAAGTGCATTGTTATCAACAGGTGGATTTATCCACTGGATGAGGCAGGGTTTGTTAACGTATCTGTACGCGACTTTTCCACAAGGTTCGCGGAGGCCTGTGGAATGTACTATTTATGCTCTGTAAGCCCCGGATATCGGGCGTTCTATGGAGTTTATGGCTGTGGATAGCTGATCCTGGCGCTGATTGCCGGGCAGCCGGAGGCGCGGTGACGGGATGGACCCGTCACCGGCAGGGAAAAACAGCGTTGTGGATTACTTGCCGATGCAGAAGCTGGAGAAAATGCGTCCCAGCAGGTCATCCGGCGTGAAGGTACCGGTAATCTCGCCCAGGGCTTGCTGGGCCTGACGCAGGTCTTCGGCCAGCAGCTCGCCCGCGCCGCTCAGGGTGAGCTGTGCGCGGCCGTGCTCGAGGCTGTCTCCAGCCAGGCGCAGGGCCTCCAGATGGCGCCGGCGCGCGCTGAAACTGCTCTCTGCGGTCTGCTCGAAGCCCATGCAGGCCTTGAGGTGCTCGCGCAGCAGTTCCAGGCCATTGCCGGAGCGCGCGGACAGGGTGATGGTGACGTGGCCGTCAGAACTCTCTTCGAGCCCGATGCTCTCTGTGGATAAATCCGCCTTGTTACGAATCAGGGTCACGTGCGCCGGATCCGGGCGACTGTCGAGGAATTCCGGCCAAAGCGCGAAGGGATCGCTGGCTTCCGGCGCAGTGGAGTCCACCACGAGGAGGACTCGATCCGCCTCGTTGATGGCCTTCAGGGCGCGTTCCACGCCGATTTTTTCCACATGGTCATCGGTGCTGCGCAGGCCGGCAGTGTCGATGATGTGCAGCGGCATACCGTCAATGTGGATATGTTCGCGCAGCACGTCGCGGGTGGTGCCGGCGATATCGGTGACGATGGCCGCCTCACGCCCTGCCAGGGCATTCAGCAGGCTGGATTTGCCGGCGTTGGGACGCCCGGCGATGACTACCGTCATGCCGTCACGCAGCAGCGCTCCCTGACCTGCCTCGCGCAGCACCGAGGCGAGTTCCGCGCGTACTGCATCCAGTTGCGAGAGAACATGGCCGTCGGCGAGGAAGTCGATTTCCTCTTCCGGGAAGTCGATGGCAGCCTCGACATACATGCGCAGGCCGATCAACTGGTCGGTGAGGTTATGCACACGCTTGGAGAACTCACCCTGGAGTGAGCGCACGGCGTTGCGTGCGGCCTGCGCGGAGCTGGCTTCGATGAGGTCGGCAATGGCTTCGGCCTGGGCCAGGTCGAGCTTGTCGTTGAGGAACGCGCGCTCGCTGAACTCGCCGGGGCGGGCCTGGCGGGCGCCCAGCTCGAGGCAGCGCTGCAGCAGCATGTCCATCACTACGGGGCCACCATGGCCCTGCAGCTCCAGCACGTCTTCGCCGGTGAAGGAATTCGGGCCGGGGAAGTACAGCAGCAGGCCTTCGTCGATGACCTCGCCATCATCAGCGTGGAAAGGCCCGTAGTGGGCATAGCGCGGTTGGGGCTCGCGGCCGCTCAGGGTGATCGCCATGGTGCGCGCACGAGGACCGGAGACACGGACGATGCCCACCCCGCCACGGCCCTGGGCGGTGGCGACGGCGGCGATGGTTTCACGGGCTGCATTCATGTCGGCGGTCTCGCGGTTGTTGTCGTGGCTCGCGGCAAGGCAAAGTTATCCACATAGCAAAACGCCCCACGAGGGGGCGTCTTGTCGATCGGTGTCGGGCGGCGATGTCAGGCAGAAGCCTTCTTCGCGGCCGCTTCGATCCGACGGGTAATGTACCACTGCTGTGCGATGGACAGGCAGTTGTTCACAACCCAGTACAGCACCAGGCCGGCCGGGAACCACAGGAAGAAGAAGGTGAAGATGATCGGCATCAGCTTCATCACCTTGGCCTGCATGGGGTCCGGCGGAGTCGGGTTGAGCATCTGCTGAACCAGCATGGTGGCACCCATGATGATCGGCAGGATGAAGAACGGATCCTTCACCGACAGGTCGACGATCCAGCCCAGCCACGGGGCCTGGCGCATCTCGACGCTTTCCAGCAGTACCCAGTACAGGGAGAGGAAGACCGGCATCTGAACCAGGATCGGCAGGCAGCCGCCCAGCGGATTGATCTTCTCCTTCTTGTACAGCTCCATCATCGCCTGGGACATCTTCTGGCGATCGTCGCCGTGCTGTTCCTTCAGGGCTGCCAGTTTCGGCGACACGGCGCGCATGCGGGCCATGGAGCGGTAGCTGGCGGCGGACAGCGGGAAGAAGGCCAGTTTGATGACGATGGTCAGGAAGATGATCGACCAGCCCCAGTTACCCACGAGGTTGTGGATATGTTGCAGCAGCCAGAAGATCGGCTGGGCGATGAACCACAGCGGGCCGTAGTCGACGGTCAGTTCCAGACCCGGAGACAGTTCCTTCAGGTACGCCTGCAGTTTCGGGCCGGCATACAGGGTCATGCTGGTTTCGCCCTTGGCACCCGGCGCAACGGTCAGGTTGGGACCGGTGTAGCCGACGATGTAGTTGCCCTGGGCGTCCTTGCGGGTCATCACGCTGTGGGTATCGCCCTTCGCGGGAACCCAGGCGGTGACGAAGTAGTGCTGCAGCCAGGCTACCCAGCCACCCTGGACGGTTTCCTTGAACTGCTCCTTGTCCATGTCCTTCATGGACACTTTCACGTAGGGCTTTTCAGGGGTCCAGACCGCAGCGCCGAGGTAGGTCGATACGCCGGTAGCGGTGGTGGAGGACGGATCGACGCTGGCGTCACGCTTGAGCTGGGCGAACAGCGAAGCGTTCCACGGTTTGTCGCTCTGGTTGTCGATCAGGTAGCTCACGCCAACCTGATAGGCATTGGGGTTGATGCACTCGAGCTTCTTCTGTGCCTTTTCCTTCTCGGTGCAGTCGTTTTTCAGGCCGCGGTGGAAGGTGAAGCGCTTGATGTAGCTGACGCCATCCTGTGCATAAGTCAGGTCGACCACCATCTGGTCCTGGCCGTCGGCCAGTTCGTAGACGGGTTTGGCCGAGGCGTAGAGCGGGCGACCGCTGGCAGCGGCATCCGGGCCGTTGGCGCCGGTCAGGCCGCTCTGGGCCAGGTAGGTGCGCTGGTTGTCACGCTCGAAGAGCGGGAACGGTACGTCCGGGCGATCCTGGCGCAGCGGGTACTGGGTCAGGCCGAGCTTGATCACGTCGCCGCCGCGCGGGTCGATGGTCAGGTCCAGGACATCGGTCTTCACGCGGATCAGCTGTTCGCTGGCTGCAGCCGGCTTCTGCTCATTGGGCAGGCTGGCCTGGGCGTTCTGCGTGGTGGGTACGTCGGCATTGGCCGCATTGCCGGCAGGCACGGAAGTGTCCGGCAGGCCTTCAGTCTGATTGAAGGTCGCGGTCTGCGCCGGCAGTTCGGGCTGGCCGTAGTCCTTGTTCCACTGGAGAACCAGCGCGTAGGACACGATTGCCAGGGCGACGAATAGGATTGAACGTTTGATGTCCATGGTTACTCGGCCGTCGAGGAAGGGGCGGGCTTGGAAGGATCTGGCGGTACCGGATCGTAGCCACCGGGATGCCAGGGGTGGCAGCGGCCTAGGCGACGAGCGGCCAGCCAGCCACCACGCAGGAAACCATGGGTTTCAATGGCTTCTTGCGCGTAGCAGGAACAGCTGGGGTAGAAACGACAGTGCCTGCCCATCATGGGACTGATGGCGTAGCGGTAAAACTGGATCAGTAACAGCGCCAGTCTACGCATGGGAACTGTCGGCCACTCCCGGAGATTCTGTCGAAGGTTCCGGGCTGGGCCGGTTGCGCAACAGGCGCTTCCAGAGTTTTCCGAACTGCTGATGCAGCTCTTCGTTCTCCAGATCGCCGAGGCCCTTGCGCGCGATCACCACGATATCCAGGCCGGCCAGCTTCTGCTGGTGATGGCGGAAGGATTCACGGAGAAGGCGTTTGAGGCGGTTGCGCTCGACGGCGAGCTTGACGTTCTTCTTGCCGATCACCAGGCCCAGGCGGGGGTGATCGAGACCGTTTTCGCGCGCCAGCAGCAGGATGTGCTTGCCGGGAACCTTGGAGGTGGGGGAGTCGAAGACTGCTGTGAATTGCCGGGCTGTCAGAAGACGTTTATCCCGGCTGAAATCTCGACTCACCACCTGTGTCAGACAAATCAGACGGTCAGACGCTTACGGCCCTTGGCGCGACGACGCGACAGAACCTGACGACCGTTCTTGGTGGCCATGCGAGCGCGGAAGCCGTGCACGCGAGCGCGCTTGAGGGTGCTGGGTTGGAAAGTACGTTTCATGATTCGGTACCTGGGTTTGACGACATGAGGTCGCAGTGACCCCGTTTAAAGAGACCGGCGATTCTAGTGAAATCGCGCGGTCAGGTCAATTTCCAACCAGACCCCGATACAAAATCTATAGAAAGGGAGGAAATCTCTTTTTCTAGAGATTGAAGCGATGATTATGTTTATGGCGGCCAATGCCTGTGCATAACTGTCCTTCAGCCTTTGAACAAGCGCCTCTGAGGAAATGATAACCCTGTCGGGAAGTCGTGGGCCGCTTGTGCGGAGCCGGTTGGAAAGCTGGGTATGGAATGCGGATTTTTCCACAGGGATTTTTTCCACAGAACCATCACCAGGGTCATCCCCTGCCCCATCAAGCTGTTATCCACAAGGTTCAAGGCGCTATTACCCGACCACCGGTAAAATCATTAACACCTTGATTTTGCTTGCATCCCGGCACGCTTAACTGTGGATAAGTTGGTCCGGCGGGGATACAATAGCCGCCTGTTTCGCTTTGCGACTTCTTTTGGGGGATATCC
>NZ_JACVBW030000002.1:0-55102 GCF_014852575.3 Pseudomonas sp. PDM20
TCGATGTACCTTGTCACGGACTCCACGCCGCCCCCGATTGGGAAGTTTGCAGCCCGATATGCCACTGGGGTCATCTGGCCGAATGTCTGCGTCTTGCCGTCAGGAGCAGAGCCGACGAATTGCTTCACCACTTCCCCATTCTTGCGCAGCTCGGAAACGAGCTTGATCGAGTCGGCGGAGGCCTGTGACGCCAGCATGGCCAACGCGGCAGTTACCACGTACTTCATTGATTCTCCCTGTTCTCAGACTGGATGCGATCTCGCCAAGGCCGCCAGGATGGCGGCCCTGGGAGTTGGAGCTTACATCTTCATGGCGCGGCGCTTGGATGGAGTTTCGACGCCCACGGTATCTACCCGCTGCTGCTGAAGCGTTTGCTCTTGGCCAAGCCTCTGGCTGCGATCCTGCTGGGTCTTGATCGCCATTGCTACGCCACTGCGCAGTTGCCGTTCAACTCCCTCTTTGCCCAGCTTGCTCCTGAGCGCCAAGTCGTTGAAATCGGTGAGCTTCTTCATGGCACTCAGGGCGTCCTTTTGGCTCTGGGTGAGCTCGTTAGCCTTTGCCTTCTCCCGGTCGATTGGCTCAACGTCGGCCGGATATTCCTGCTCGCCGGGCGCGAATACCGGGAAGATCGCCACCCCGCCGACTTCTTCTGCGGCCAGTTCCGCTTTCTCCCGTCCTGGGTTCGTCCCATGGATCAACACGACGTGCAGATCGTTGTCGCCAGCGAACAGAATTGGCTTGTCCGGGAATCGCTCCCGGATCTGACGGCCGATGCTTGGCAGATTGCCGGAGTCGAAGGATGCGACAGTCGGGTAGCCCAGGATCTGCGATACGGTATCGGCAGTTGCGTAGCCTTCGGATACGACGATGACGGGCGCCGCCTCAAGGGACTTCACGCCACCGTCTCCGGTTACATGGAAGTGACCGTGTTTCTCCGTGCCCTTGGCAAACATTTTGGTGCCATTCGGTCGAATGGACTGCACGCTTTTGATCGTATCGCTCATGTCCTGGGCGGTGAGGAGGAGATCGCCGGCAGTGAAGACCAAATTGTCGGGGTTCTCCTCACGCAGCGCTTTCGACTCCTGGGCGGTTTTCCCGATCAGGATGATGCTGTCTGCTGGTAGCCCGCTGCCGTCCGCAGGAACGGCCTTCAAACCGTCAGCACGAGCGTTTTTGTTGGATAGGTAGGTGGCATCAGCTGGAGCAGGGGCAGCCACTGCGAGGAGCTCGTTGATGGCCTTCTCGGCGCGTCTCTGGGTAGCTTCTCGCTCAGCATCCCGAGCAGAGCGATGTACAGCAGACTCAGCGTGCATCTGTGCCCTATCACTGTCAGAAAGCACATAGCCCTTGGCCTTCCAGTTGGTTCTGGCACCCGTACGGAAATTCTGGAGGACTCCAGCTGGCACCCCCTTCTCTCCATGCTTCACGGGATAGGCCTTATAGGTGCCGGACGTGGTGCCTTTACTGTCACCCTGGACAGGCACCCTATGCCATTCACCATCGATAATTGGATGCCCGCCTTCCACCACCATCCCCATTTCCTTCATAGCTGCGGCCAGCTCGTCTTCTGGCGACTCCGCACGTTGCTGAACCGGGCGGTTCTGCGGGAGCCACTCACGCAGCTTGTCGAGGTCGGCTCCTGGGCGCGCGTACCAGCACTTGGTGTTGGAGTCGAAGTCGATTGCCGGCTTGCCGCTGGGCAGTTTTCCTGCCGCCTTCTTCGCCTGCTCGCGTTCCTCATACGGGACAGCCAGCCAAGTGTTCTGGGCAGCTACGTTCCCGAGGACGCTACTCGCCGCGGCCTGTTCCTCCAGGGCGTCGATGCGCTCGCGCAAGTCATTACTGTTCAGGGTGAGGGCAATTTCAGCACTCTTGCGGGCCTCTTTCGCGGCCGCAATCTCGTCCGCTGAGCTGGCAGAGCTCCGCGTGACAACTGTTTCCCGGGCAAGGGCCAGCTTCAGATCCTTCTGGAGTGGATCCAGCTGGGCATAGGCATCGATCATCCGATATTCATCGGCGCGCTCGTGTGCGCTGTCTTCAGTGTCGAAATCGCCCATTAGACTCGGCTCACCGCCGGCACGCTCTGCCAGGACGGAGAATCCGCCAGTTTCGTTGCTGCCCACGCGCACCGCCCCCGTCCAGTCTTCCGGTAGTTGCGAGTCCAGGGCGATATCGGACTCCTCCCAGAACATAGCGGCCGCGTCAAAATCGCCGCTGCCCCGATAGGTGCGCAGCTTGTGCAACGCCCCAACGAGATCCTGGTCCTTGTCGGACAGACCAATTGTCTCTGCACTCGGAACAGCTTGCTCGCGGAGGATATCCCAGCGCTCACGGACAGCATCCTGCGCAGAGAATATTGCCGCCTCTACAGCGTCCGGGTCGTTGAACATGCGTTCCATAGCTTCCGGGTGGCGGAGCCAAAATGGATTGTCATTTCCAAGCGGGTGCATGTCATCGAGGATGCCGTACGTGGTGTCGGCCTGACTTTGGCTCATCCGCGCGACTGCGGGGTTCAGCTCCTTGCCCAGACGCTCCAGAATCCAGCGCTCGGCCTTCAGCTTTTCAGGATCTACCGTCGGGGCCGCATGTTCCACTTTTTCCACCTTTGCTGCCTGATTCTCCCGGGCCTGGAGCGTGGCGACGGCCGAGGCTAGGGAGGCTCTTTGCCATTCTTCATCGGAGGTGAAGCCTGTCCCCGAGACTCGACGCCCATCGAGGCAGGTGATCGCTTTCCCGTCGCCGCTGTTCAACTCCGAATGGATGGGGAGCTCTCGACCCGCTGCGTCGAGGTACTGGATGTAAACATCGGATGGCCCTTCCTGGGTATGCAGAAGCGAAGCAGGATTGCCGAGCGATGACCATCTGAGCACCGCACGCAACCCATGTTCCTCCGCTGCGCTTTCAAGGTTCTCCCAGGACTCGATAGAGCGATAGCCAGCAATCGCATGTGCCGACTCATTGGCGAGGTGAAGGTGGACTTCCTTCTGTTCCACCAGCGGTTCAAGGTCGCCCGGCAATTCTTCCTCAATGGTGGCCCGGTATCGGGCGTTGCTGTCCATGCCGGCGGCAACTACCTCGATCATTGGGCCTTCGTGTTTCGTCCCCACGAACTCGCCGGCAAGAGCCGCCACATGCTTCCGCGCCACTCGGTCGGCGAGGGAGTCACGTTGCAGGCCTTCGGGCATGGCGTTTATCACTTGCAGTTGCTCGGCAAAGCCTTGGATTACTTTCGCGGCCTGTTGGTCATAGTCGGCCTGGGCCTCGGCGGTAGCCTCTGGCCCCTGTTCGGCCTGGAGCTTGGCGGCCTTCTGTGCCATCAGCCCCGCCATTTCCGCGAGATAGTCATGCCGCTCCTTGTCAGCCACGGCATCACCGGTATATTGCCCGGCGTCCCGTACCGTCTCGTACACCCGCTCCTTTACAACGGGATTCAGCAAGACGTTTTCACGAATCCACTGCGCAGCCTCGTCCATAGCCGGCTTCTTCTCTTCAAGAATTGCCTGCTCCCGCGCCGAGGGTTCGAAGGTCATTTCCTCGTATTCGTTCAGCGCGTGCGCAAGCTGGCGTGCTCTGCTGTAGTCGGGAATCCCCGAGCTGATCGCCATTTCCTCATCGAACACGCGGCACGCCTCATACCGCCACGCTTCAGGGACAGGCGCGAGCTGCGATTGCTCCTCGGTCGCTTGCTCCTGAACCTGCTGCTGCTCAAAAGTCAGCACAAAGTTATGGATCTTTTCGGCGTCGGCCGCTGCGCGGAACAGCTCGCGCGGGTCCTCTTCAAGAACTTGGATCCACGAGCCGACATAGGCCGCGTGTTGGCCAGGATCCCGTCCAAGACCAAGCTCCATGCCGAGCATCATGCTCGCAATCTCTGCACGCAGCTCTTCTCTGGCGTATCCCTCAGATCCGAACGGGTGGGACAGGTCACGATCCAGGCGCGATGGGTGGCCGGTCCAGTGGCCGAGCTCGTGCATTTGGATGGCGTGATAGTTTGCGGCGGTTGGAAACTGACCTTTTTCCGGCAAGGTGATGGTGTCAGTCGATGGCCGATAGAAAGCTCGGTCTCCCGGCTCGTGGATGATGCGGGCACCCGAGGCGGCAACGATGCGTTCAGCGCGCTCCACTGCGTCCCAGGCTTGCTCCTTGCGCTCCAGTGGGGGCATGCCGTCGATCTGCTCGGCATTGAACACTTTCGCGTAGAACACCTTCGGCCGTTCCAGCTCGATGGACACCATTACCTTGTTGCCGTTGGCATCGAGGATGGGCTTGCCGTCCTCCCCCTTTTTCACCTGTTCTTCGCGGAACTTCCAGTATTCAATGGTTGTGGACTTCTCGCCCCTGCGTACCTGGGCACCTTCGGCCTGGGCCTGCTTGTACGTCAGCCAGCGAGGATCTCCCCGTCCCTGCATCGACAGCCAAAGTGCGTTGCCGCCCCGGTAGCGCTTGCCGGTGGTAGGGTTGATAGGCATTGTTCCCATGCCCGGTTCCCAGACTCGCTGGAGCGGAGAGGTGCCCTGCTTCAGCTGCTCAATCAGCTGCTCGGCTACCTGTTCGAAGAAAGCCTTCTCCATGCTCAAGCGCCCCCGTTCTCGTCGTGCACGGAATCAGCCGCATCGGCCTCACTCAGTCCGTCCTCGGCGAAGGCGCCGGCCTGTTCAGCCTCCCGTGCATCGAATTCAACGGCGTAACCCGGGGTGGCGGCATCGAGGAGCTTTTCGCGGATCAACTCTTTGGTGACTTCATCGGTTTTGTTCATCTGATGCCTCACTTCTGATCGAGGACGGGCCGGCCCTTCAGGTCGGCGTATTTCTCGTTGCACTCGGGGTAACCACTACAGCCCCAGAATGGCGTCGCGGCCTTGCCTGGGCGTTTCGCCCCAGGGCGACGGATCAAGCCCTTGCCGCAGGCCTTGCACTTGAACTGCGTGGAAACAACGACAGGCGCTCGCGGTACGGGCTTGCCGCCCTTATCGTCAAAGCTGGCGGTGCAGGGATTGGCTTCGTCTTTGTAACGAGTGCAGCTCCAGAAGAAGCCTTCGCCCTTCGAACGAGGGAAGCGCCGCAGGAAGCCCTTTTTGCAGGTGGGGCAAGGGGTGGCCTTGACCTTGAGATTCAGGCCCTTGGTCTTTACCGTCTCGACCTCACCACCGATGTACTTCATCAAGCCGTTGATGAAGTCCAGGGCGCTCAACTTCCCTTCCTGAATGCTCAGTTGCTGCTCGTGCCAGAGCGCCGTCATATCCGGGAATCGCGCCTGATCCGGTAGGCTGTCGTACAAGTCATCGCCTGTAGGAGTGGATACGATCTTCTTGTTGTCCTCCACGATGTAACCGCGTTCGAACAAGGTGGCGATGATCTGGTCCCGAGTGGCGGGAGTGCCGATACCGCCATGCTCCCCTTCCTTACCTTTGTCCTTCTCGATCAGCAGTGCCCGCAGGCGGTCACTCTTGACGTACTTGGCAACCCGGGTGAGATCGTTCAGTAGGGTTTCCATGGTGTACAGCGGTTGCGGCTTAGTCTCCATGTGCGCAGCTTCAGAGTCGTAACACTTCCCTTGCGCGCCCTGTTTCAAGTTGCGGAAGTCAACTCGAACGTCGTCTTCGCCCTCCTCTTCGTCATCGGCGCTGGCACCGTCGTTGGTGTACAGAACCTTCCAACCCGGGGCGGTATCGACGTTGGAGCGGACCTTGAAGGCGTGTCGCACCGCTGCCTTCTCGCCCTCGTTCTCCCCCGGCTTTTCGACAGTCACCTCGACCTCCAGGGTGGTCTGGTCGTACTGACGGTTCGGCCAGAACTGCGCCAGATACTGGCGTGCGACCAGCAGGTAGATTTTCTGCTCTGCATCGGAAAGGCGGGACAGGTCAGCTACGGTATCGGTGGGGATGATGCCGTGGTGCGCTGACACCTTTTTCGAGTCAAACGCCCTGCTCTTCAGCTTCGGGTTCGCACGATTGGCTGCGGAGGCCAGTGCCGGCGCCGTCGCCGCGATGGCGGCGATCACACCCGGGGCTTCTTCATGCTGAGACTCGTCCAGATACTGGCAGTCACTGCGGTTGTAGGTGATGAGCTTGTGCTTCTCCCGGAGAGCCTGGGTAACATCCTTGACCACATCCGGCTTGAATCCGAACTTACGGGATGCATCGCCCTGGAGTTTCAGCAGGTTGTAGGGCAGCGGTGGCTGCTGCTGCTTCTTATTGGTTACCGCACTGGCGATGCGCGCCGGCTTGCCCTTGATATCTGCCGCCAGCTGCTCCGCATGCCCCTGGTTGGACAGGCGATTTTTCTCATCGACCGGATCCCCCTCCTTGATCACATAGCGTGCCGGGAACTTCACGGCGTCGATCTCGAAGTCACCGTTCACGTTGAAGTAGAAGGTCTTCTCGTGCGCTTTGAATGCTCGGGTCCGTCGCACGATGAGTCCCAGGACGGGAGTTTGCACGCGCCCCACACTCAATACGCCCTGGTAGCCCTTGCTTTGCGCGGCGAGCGTGTATGCGCGCGTGATGTTGTAGCCGTAGAGCTGGTCGCCAACACTTCGCGCCTCGGCCGCTTCGGAGAGGCCCTGGAACTCGCTGTTATCCCGCAGATTGGCGAGCGCCTTTGCCACAACCTGATCAGTAAAGGCACTGATCAGTACACGCTTGGCCGGCAGCGTGCAGTTTGCATAGTCGAGGATCTCATCGACCAGCAATTGCCCTTCGTCGTCAGGGTCGCCCGCGTGTACCACGCTCGTTCCTTTGCTCAGCAGGTCAAGGATGACATTGAGCTGTTCATCCTTGTCCGGGCCGGGCTTCTTGCGCCACGGCACGCTAGACCAAGGCAGGTCGTCCATGTTCCAGACCTTATACTTCTCGTCGTAGTCCTCCGGATCCGCCAAGACCAGCATGTGACCGAAGCACCATGTCACCACATCGTTACCGCACTTGTAGTAGCCGATGGGGCCACGGCCTACCTTCTCCCCTCCTCCGAGCCCTGCAACGATTGCCTTTCCAAGCTCCGGCTTTTCTGCAATGAAAACGCGCATGTTCACCTACCAAGTAAGAATCGGGCGCACAACGCCCTGAATATGTTGGGAGTCGATCAGGCCGAAGTAGCGCGCGTCGAAAGAGATCGCATTTACGTCGGACATGAGCAAGAAGTCGCCAGAGCCCACTGGCAGGTTTTCAGCCCGCCAGCTGGGCAAACGCCGGCCTGACGGGTCAGACGCCAGTGGGGTGCTATTCGCCAGCCGCTGGCCGTTCACGGTGACGCCTTCTCCGTCCACGGACACGAGGTCACCTTTAGCCGCTAAAACTTTCTTCATCATTTGGCCGAGCCCGCCAGGACAGCGACCAACGTCGATGTATCCGCGCTGCTGGGCCAGCTCGAAAACGCTGGTGTCAGGCGGGCAGAAAATCACGTACTCCCCTACCCTCACAGGGCTGTCGGTGAGCTGGTAGATACCGAGGGGAATGCTCTTGGTGGTGTTGACGCGCAGCCCCGCTGCCTCAGCAGCTACGCCAAGCGCGAAGGACATAAGAGCGACAGTGGCAACGAGTTTTGCTGTCTTCTTCATAGCGCGATCCTCTGCGCTGCGCCGGCAGGGTTTCGAAGCACGTCGCTATCTGCGGGCGCCGGCACCTGAGCCCTGGCCAGGAAAACAGGATCTTGGAAATACAGCGGCTGCTTGCCGTAGATAGCCGGGTAGCCAGCCACGTAAACCACCATGTCCCCAGCTTCAACAATCTTCCCTTCCGCATCTTTAACCGGCCCAGGCATACGCAGGCATTCGTCTGGAGTCAGCAATGGGCGCGCAACCTCGTTGGTTGTCGTGGACACTTGCCCCAGGAACGCCGACATACGTTTGCCGCTGGTGGTGATGGAGTCTTTGAGTACCGTGGTCGATCCGGTCAGCTTCGAGAGGTGCTCGGCCGTTTCAACCCGGTTCGGCGGATAGGCATTCTGCACGTGGCAGTTGGAAGTAACTGTTTCGTCCGGGCCGTACCCTGTTTCGCGGGACTTCAGCTGATTGAGGTCTTGGCAGATCAAGTAACACTTGATGCCGTAGCCAGCGACATAGGACAGCGACTCTTGGAGAATCTGGAGTTTCCCGAGGCTCGGGAATTCGTCCAGCATCATCAGCAGCCTGTGCTTGTAGTGCGCTTTGGGCTGGCCATTCTCGAACGACATTTTGTCGGCCAGAAGGCGGATGATCATGTTGAGCATTACCCGCATGAGGGGGCGAAGTCGATCCTTAACCTTGGGTTGAGTGACCATGTAAAGGGTCACCGGATCAGCATGGTTCATCAGGTCGGAGATCTTGAAGTCAGAGCGACTGACGTTCCTGGCGATGACAGGATCCCGGTACAGCGATAGGTAGGACTTCGCGGTAGACAGCACGGATCCAGCCTCCTCCTCCGGGCGGTCCATCATGTCGCGGGCTGATGCGCCGACAATGGGATGGTTTCGACCATTGATGTGACCGTAAGTCACCATCTCCATCCAGAGCTCGCTGACGCTTCGATCACTATCAGCAAGGATCCGATCCACCTCTGGCAGCGTCGCCGGAGTGCCCTCAATTTTGGCCTTGTAGATGACGTGCATGATGAGGCCAACCAAGAGAGCCTGACTCGTCTTCTGCCAGTGGCTATCAAGCCCTTTGCCGTCCGGATCAACAATCAGGGTGGCGAGGTCTTGCACGTCGCCCACTTCGTCGTCGGTGCCGAGACGGATCTCATCCAAGGGATTCCAGCAGGCACTGCCGCCGGAAACGGCCGGCTCGAAACGGAGCACGCGGTTACCTGCGTACTTCTGTCGCCAGCCTGCCGTGAGCGCCCATAGCTCCCCCTTCAAATCGGAGACAACGGAGCTAGCTGCCCAGGACAGCAAGGTCGGCACGACAAGGCCAACACCTTTACCGGATCGGGTCGGGGCATAGCAAAGCACATGCTCCGGGCCACTGTGGCGGAGATACTGAGTTACACCCTGCGCGTCCACCCAACCGCCTACCACCACCCCTTGCTTCTGGTCCCCCTTCTTACCCATCAGCTTTTTCAGAAGTGAAGGAGGACGGGGCAACAAGCCGGACGCCTGAATCTCCTCGGCGCCGGCCCAGCGAGCGGAGCCATGCAGATACTTGTTGGGCTTTGCGCTGTTCTGCCGGATTGTTTTGACAGCCAAGGTAGCCAGCAAGCTAGCCCCGGAGATCAGCACACCTACACTGCCCGCCCTGGTGAACGCCTCGGGAAAAGTGCCATACCACTTGTTCGCCCAAAGCAAGATCGACCACGGGGCATAGACATGGTTGATATTCGGCCCGAGGACCGCCTGATAATTGAACTCGTGCGCGTAGAACTGGGTGGATGCAGCCAGCCCTACCCCAAGCGCGAGAGCGGAAAGCGCCGGATAAAGCTTTCCGGCCCCCTCCTTCTTCGCGCGGATCTGTGGTCCTACCGCATTGTTGAAAGCATCTTTGCTCTTCATCGACTCCTTCCCTTGGTCTTAACGACCCCCTGAGAATTTGCGGTTACCGGCTCGCCCAGTTTCTTGCGCTGGAGCCGGCGTGCAGTTGCCTCATTCACGGGGAGTACCAACACCTCCTCCCCACGTTGAAGTAGCGCCATGTGCTCACCATCCAGACGACGGATGCCGGCGAACGTGGCCACCCCCTCATCGGCGGGATTATATAGCCTGTGCTTCGGTATATCGAATCCTTTAGCGCGCTTTGCTTCGCGCTCCGCCACGTACTTAGCGGCGGTTGCATCCGGGATGGGTGCCCTCTCCTGCGCTACTCCTCCGTGATGAACAGTCCGTCGCAGGCTGTTATCTGGTTTGGCTCCTTGCTGGTCCAACTGTTGAGGTAGAGGACGCGGCAGTAGCACTTCACCTCGGTCGGCGAACTGAACCACACCGAGTTGGGACAGATTTCGCAGACGGTTCTTTGCAAAGGCCGGCGGCTTGGATCCAACTCTTCCAATACCAGGCTTGTTGATGCGCGGTCCGTTAGGTCGAACGGAGACGGATCCTGCCCTTCCGGCAGAGCTTCCTGAGCGTCCAGCGCCTGGAGCCCCTCCATCCCGTCCAGCCCCCCTTCCCAGTCGGATTCCATCGGCTCCGGCGGCATCTCGTCCGCCTCTAATGGCGGCTCCGGCGGCGGCTCCTGATCGTCCGGCGGACTCTCCGCGAGATCGTTCAACGCCATCGCTATCAAGTCCTCGCTCGGAATGTCGTCGAAGTTCTGTTCGCTCATCTCTTCTTCTCCTCTCAATTGCTTGCTGTAGCTTTTCGCGGCGCTCTTGCAGCGCCGGGTCTTCAAAAGTGATCGGGAGATTTCTCAGCGCAGCCGTCTGCGCGACCAGCTCTTTGAACAGGTCGGTTCCTTCCACATTGATCTGTTGGCCGTATCGCGCGGTGGCCATCCGCAGAGCTACCTCGACACCGGCATAGTCAGCCCCAGTGGAGATCTGGAGCCTGGATCCATCGTCACGAATGGACGACTTCCCGAAGCTGTAGATAAGGGTTCCTTCCTTGGTTACGTGCTGCTGTACCGGCGTGACAGACGCCTCCGCCTTCAGCCCACTACCTCGGAGCGAATCGCCTTGGATGCCGTTTGCCCACTTCTGTTTGCGCAAGGCATCGAGGGCCGCTTCGTCACCCGCCTTGGCCTTGGACTGCAACCAGTCCTTCCACTGGCGTGTTCTGTGGGTCACATGCAACTGCTCGACTGCTCGGGTGTAATCCCGCTTTGCCTTCTCCATCTCGGCGGCAAGGGTGCTATGAGCGGACCGATACAACGCCTTCTTCGCAAGCGCGTTTGCCCGAGTGAGCTTGATTGCATTGCGCTTCATCGCTGACGCGTTCTTGGCCAGCGAGATCGCCCTATCTCTCGACGCTCGCAACTGCTCCAGGCTCCGGCGCTTTTCGTGCCGCACCGCCGCTTGCTCGTCCATGTAGCGGGCATACAGGGTAGATCCCCCTCCCGCCATTGATAGCGGCCGCTTGGTGTAGCGACGACTGGGGCCAACCTTGAGCGTGCCCACGGAGCTGATGCTATGTAGCCGCCCCTTCCGGAAAGGCGGTGGCTTGCTCCCCGGTCGGCCAATACCTGGGCGCTTCACCTGGGGCGCTAGTCGAGCTCCGGTGTGTCTTTGAGGCAGAGCCTCGAAGGCGCCAAGTCGGCCCTCTAGCTTCGACTTAGAAAGGTCGCGGGAGACTGTGCTCGCCTTTACCGCAGTACCGTCGTTGCTGAGCAGGACAAATCCGGCGCCGCGCTCCTTGAGCTCCAAGCCGTGTTCCGCAAACACCTTGTGCAAGTCCCGCCAGGAGCTCGCTGCTTTGAGCTGATCCAGGCACTCGCCCCGGACCCAGCTAACGAGGCTCTCAATCCCAGCATGGCGCTCCATATCCTGGGCGTTGCTTTCTGAAAGCGTCTTCGTAGCAGAGTGGTTAACGCGCTGTAGACCATGCTTGAGCTCAAGCTCTGCACAGGCACGAGCACGGGACTGAAAGTCCCGATAAGGCTCGTGCATCGTGTGGCGAGTCGGATGGATCTTGTTGATGGCCACATGGATGTGAAGCGACTCGGTATCACCATGCAAAGCGCTGATCCGCTGGTGCTCCCCGAAACCCATCGCAGCGCAAATAGTTTCTTCTACGTCCGCGATGACTTCTTTCGAAGGACGCTCGCCAGGGGCAAAGCTGATCAGCAGGTGATAGGTCCTGTCGCCCTCCGCTCTTGTATTGAGCCTTTGGGTCGCCAATGCTTCACGTACAGCCCAATCCAGTTCTTCGCTTACGCAATTGGTGATTCGAATATCACCAACACGCTCGTTGATCCCCTGACTGCCCGTGATGTATTTCACGAGGCCTGCGAAGCTGGATTTCTTGGCTGAGTTCATGGGGATGCGTTTGCTGATCACGCGCCACCCCCTTTAGCGGCTAAAAATCGGAAGCCGCTCATTCCTGATCCGCGAGCTTGCGCAGCGCCTCCTGCGTCTCCGAAATCCGCTCCAACACGGCTTCAATCGTTGCCCGCATCCGCGCGGCATCGAATGCGGCGAATCGCGCATCATCCGTAAGCCAGAGCTTCAACAGGCCCCCTAGCCTCCCTTGGTCGGCGTTGACCTTCGCGAGCGACATGACCAGCTCCGCGTCCATGACGCTTTGCACCTCATATCCGAGCCCAACGGCACGCAGATAGCCACCCATCGACATGCGCGCATCCTGCGCCTTCTTCTGGATCTCTGCTTTCTCAGCTGGAAGGCAGTAGACGGTGATGTGGGTACTCCCCTTTCGAGTGACGCCGCCGCCCTTCTTAGGCTTTTGCATTGGCTCTTGCCCTTCGCTTTTTGCTGTTGCTTCTGCCGGCGGTAGCCGGCGCCTCGCAGAGCAAGACCCCGATTGAGCGCGAAGCGCGAATTAGGGAAGTGAAGTAACTGTGCCGGCTTGCCGGTACAGGTACTTCACCTGTCTTGCCCGGCTCTGCGAGCCGTTTAACGCCAAGTGAGTATCGCCCACAAGGACGGCTAAGTCACGACTAAGCATCGGATATATCGCAAGCAAGCAACGGATATAGTGAAACTTTAATGTTTCTCGGTAGAATGGCGACACGGCAGGCATCCGCCGTGGGGGAATCGCGGCACAACCGTGATATCGAAAGTTGCTTAGTGGATTTTGCCAATGGCACGAAAAAGCCTGTCTGAGCGAATCGCAGAAAGAGCTCAGCGCAAGCAGAAGAAGGGGCGAGGTGGACCGAACCGGGCTGCCTTCCTCGCCATTCGAGGCGAGATCGCTAAAGCCCTGGACGACGGATGGCCGATCAAGGAGGTGTGGGAGACGCTGGTAGAAGAAGGCGCCATCAAGTTCGGCTACGACGCATTTCTTGGCTACGTCAAGAAACTGATCCAGGCGCCGGCACCCAAGGCAGACCGGGCTGTAAAAGCAGCGCCCGAACGGGACACGACTGTCCGATCTGGACTACCGCCGGCAAGCGCTCCGCAGCCCCCTGCTCCAGCTCGGCCGACAGCACCGACTACGCCGCCGGCTACTCCCTCCAGATCGCCGGCACCCATTCCAGAAAACGAGCCACAACGAGTAGCAACCAACCACAAGTCCAGCTTCGAGTTCAGCGCACGGCCGAAAAAGAAGCGCGACCCAGACAGGAGTTCCTTAGATGAAAGTACACATGACACTTCAAGGTAAGGGCGGGGTAAGCAAGTCGATGATTACTGCCGTCCTCGGGCAGTACAAAGAAGAGAAAGGCAGTCTTGAGTTCTGCGCCGACACCGATCCCGTGAATGCCACGCTCGCGGCGTACGAGGGACTGAATGTCCGTCGCCTTGAGATTATGGAGGGTGACGAAGTGAACGCTCGGAACTTCGACCAGTTGATCGAATGGATCGCGGTTGCCGAGCTGGACGTGGTGGTAGACAACGGGGCGAGCTCCTTCATCCCGCTGTGCAGCTACCTGATCGACAACCAGATTCCTAGCCTGCTGAATGAGATGGGGCACGAGCTGATCGTCCACGTCGTCATCACCGGAGGACAGGCCTACGACGACACCGTGAACGGGTTCGTCGCCCTGGTGACTCAGATGCCGGCACAAACGAAGTTCGTCGTATGGCTAAACCCCTTCTGGGGGCCTGTAGCCGGAACCGATGGGGTGAAGTTCGAAGACAGCGAAGAGTACCGCGCTCACAAGAAGCGCATTTCAGCCATCGTGCAGGTTCCGAATCTGAAGGCAGATACCTACGGGCGAGACTTCAGCGACATGCTGCAAGAGCACATGACCTTCAACGAGGCTATCGCAAACGGCAACCTGTCCATCATGACCCGGCAGCGCCTGAAGATCGTGAAGGAGCAGTTCTACACCCAGCTCGACAACCTAGCGGTGATCTAAATGGAGCGGGTCGAGGAGCTGATTCGGGAGATCGCGGCGAGGCACGGAGTCGCAGTGTCGCGGGATGATCCGATTATGATCCTGCATACGCTCAATGAGCAGCTGGCCAAAGACACCGAAGAGGCCCAACGTCAGCTGCTCGATGGAATGCGTTCTGAGCTTGAAGAGATCGCCTTCCGCTGGGGAGAAGAAGCGAAGGGCAAGGCAGAGCGCATTCTGAATGCAGCTCTGGAAGGCGCCTCAACGGCCATGCAAGCCAATTTGGACAAGCAGTCGTCCCAGACGGTGGCCGCCATAGAGGCGGCCACCACGCGCGCCCTGGGCGCCTTGGACGCGAAGCTCTGGGAAGCACGACGATTCTCCGTCCTGAGCTTCGCGGGGAGTTTGGTTGTCGTCGTGGCAGCGACTGTGATGTTCTTTGTGGCCCGCTAACCGCCAGATGAAAAAAGCCCCGGATTCCGGGGCTTTTCCATTACCTCGACACTCAACGTGCCATGGCCGATTGTGCCGCTTCCAACATGGCCTCCACCGTTGACGGCCGCAGCGAAGGCGCAATCAAGTAGGCCTCCTTCAGCGTCTCTCTCCGATGGGTTAGCCCTACCTCCAGCAGCCGTTGAATCGCAATCTGATTGAGCTCGGGAGCCTGCGCTCGCGCTGCCTCGATCATTTGTTGGGAAACGAAAACGGTGTCGGTCATGGCCTTGGCTCCTATCGAGATGGCTTCTGCGTGAGGCTATTACCACGGCCGTGCCGCCGATCTTGCTTCTGCTCCTGGGCGAGATCCCCTTCACGCGCAGCAACCTGTCTGCGGCGCTTGTTCTGTTGCTCAGCATCGAAGTCGGCGGCGAGATCTGGTTGCGCCTCGCGCAACTTCCTCGCAGCGAGCTCCTCAATCTTTGGAGAGTGGATGCCCATCCCCTCCTTGATCTCGCGCACAAACTCCAGGCGGGAGCCCAGCGTGCTCAAGCGCGCCTGCTGGGCAACTTGCCGCGAATCCCAGCTGGCTTTGGTGGAGGGAAGAGAGAAAAGCCCTGGCTTGGACGCCAAGGTTGATTGGATGCGTGATTGCTGCCGCTCTATCTGATTTTCGAGGCGCGATTCGATACGCTCAACCTGATGGTGCTTGGCCTCTACATACCCTTTGAGCAAGGCTTCATAGACCTGCTCAACCGGCGGCGTCTCAATGGATGATCCCTGTTGCTGTTCGAGCTCCAGAGCCTCGGCTGCTGCATCGCCTACTTGGCTTGCAGTGAGTTGCGCGCTTTCCGCCGCCGCTTCAGCTCTTCGCGCATCCATTTGCTCGAATCCTGCATATCTTGCTTCAGCGATTCGAGTTCGGATTGCGTCAACAGACGCGGCAGCTTTGAGGTGTCCGGCTTCGCCTTGCGTGAGCTGGTCGATTCCATACCCAAAAGTCTCCTTCCAGAATTCATTCATTGCCGTGCCGTGCTTCGCCTCGATGGCGGCCAGCATTTTCGGCTTCACTTCAAGATCAACAGCACCTTGATGCGCGGTCATGACCGAGGCGGCAACGACGTGCCCGCCCCTGTTCTCAATATAGCCCCGCAACGACGCCAGGGTTCCGCCCATCGTCAGCGTGTCGTCAACGACTAGGTAATCCTGCCCTACAACCACGCTTCCCGTGAACGTCGGATTGAAGGCAAGCCGATGATCGGCGCCTGAGTCGGTTCGACTCACCTTTTCGCGCTGTAAGATTCCCATCTCAACGGGAAGCCCCATGCGGTCAGAGATCACCTCCGCAAAGGCCAGCGGTAGCTTGTTGTTTCCGCTCGCCTCTGTTGCCAGAACCGGGACAACTCTCGGACGCTTGTCACCAATGACCAAGTGAAGCTGCGAAACAAAGTCGTCTGTCACAAGGCGGTCGGCCAGTTCCAGCGCAGCACGCATATCGCCTTGCTTGGCGGCACGATACTCCGGTTCCTTCGACAGCGTACCTAAATCACCGTTTCTAACCACCTTAGGAAAGCCACGCCAAGGCGCCCTTTCCGCTCTGAATTCTTGATCGCTCAAGGCGCCCCCTTTTTAGCCGCTAAAGTCACCTCACCGCCTGATACCTCGCCCTTGAGTCAGGGAGGCACCGGACGCCTCTGCACGCCCTTGGGCGTTATAAGAGACAGTCACAGTAGCGGCAATGTCAGGTACTTTATCGAAATCTTGGGCTTTATGCCTAACGATATTTGTGCCGACCTTCTGATAAATCGAATCTTTATCCGCATGAATGATCTGCCCGGAATACTGCTCGTTCTTGGTCGCAGCAACCGAAGCCGAGAGCGGGTAGATGCCCGGTTTAATGTCCCCCGCCTTGCCCGCGACGACAGTCTTAGCGTCATCGAAAGAGCTTGAGCCGGGCGGCGTTGTTTGCAAAAGGCGCTGCCCATTCATTACGAGAAGGCGCTGCTTCATCCAGTGCTCCGAAGTCGTTTCTAGGGGAATTAGTGGGGCAAGGCTTGAACGCGCGGAATGGTAAACGAGTGGCATGCCGCATACCTGGGGCCACTGCACACTGTCCGCCAACTCGTTCTAGCCTCAGTAATGGCATTTTGCGAGCAATTATCGCACGCGCCACATAAATGGCATCCGCCCCGTCACGCGACACACGCGCGTCATAAAAGTGGCGAATTGACCCTAGGCAGACGTTGGGCTTTTGTCAGCGGACTATAGTCCTCGCCCTCGGACCACTAAGTCGGCAAGCGGTTCAGGCATCCAAAGAAAAAGCCCGCCATAAGCGGGCTTGGGAGTGACGGTTTAACGCCAGTAGGGGATTAGCCTTCGACCAACTGCACCAGTTTTACGTCGGACAGTACGGCTTCGAATTCGTGACCGTCATCGTCATTCTTGAGCCATGCCAAGCCTGCCGAGCTCGGGCGACGATCCAGAAGGATCCGACCCACGCGTCCGTCGTATTCCACAACGACAATGGCCTTCTTGAACTTCTCAGGGTCGCTGGAGGCACGCTCACCGCGCTCTTGATCCGCGTCCTCGTCGGCGCCGCGATCACCGTCATCATCGCCGGAGAAGTCGCCGGCATTGCTCGCGGATCCGCCGCCCTCGTCCATGCTGCCCAGTGGATCCCGCAGGTCGTCGCCTTCGTCGCCAGTGCTTCTCTCGCCCTGGTGCTGCCCTTCCCCGGAGTCATCAGTCGACTCAAGGAACTCTCGCAGAAGCTTCACCGTGCCTCGGGTGATCTCCTGGGTGTCATCCTCCAACCACGAGGCAACCTCATCCGGAGACTTCTTGTACGCGGTGAGCAGCTCGTTGATCACGGTCACGTCTCTGACTCGGCCGTTGTTGAACACGTTGGCCAGCGGCTCCGGCAGATCCAGCAGATTGACGTGCTGCGTAACAAAGGAAGCCGATTTGCCAATGTCCTTGGCGATCTCGCCCTTCTTCTTGCCCTTGGCCAGCTCACGGCCAATGTAGTCCGCGATCTCGCGCGGAGTGAGCTCGTTGCGCTGAAGGTTCTCGATGACCTGATCGGCCTCGATGTAGTTGTTGTCGATGAAGCCAGGGATGGTGGCCTTCTCAGCCCAACGGGAAGCACGATAGCGGCGAGCTCCGTGGTTGATCAGGTAGCGGCCTGGAGCGTCGGGGTTGTCCCGAACACTGATCGGTGACTTGACGCCACGCGCTTTGATGGTTGCGCCGAGCTCCGCGATGCTTTGAGCAGAGAAGCCGGGGTTGTCTTCGCGGCGTGGCTGATGCGGATCCTCGTCAATAAGGTCCATGTCCAGCTCGATGGGAAGCCCGTTCGCCACCGGGGCGCTAGCCGCAGTAGGGGACAGGAGGTTGGACAGGTCGCCCAACTCTTCGAGCCCCATGCCTTTCTTCTTAGTGGTGTCTTTAGCGCCCATTTATACGATCTCCATCTTTTCAAATACGTACTTCGCCAGCTCGCGGACTTCTTTTGCCGCTTTGCGAGCTGCGGTCTTCTTGATATGCCAAACAGGGATTCCGTCCGCCATCGCGTCTGCGATGCTGTCGCGCAGACCTACGGACACGGGAGCTACCAGATCTGGGTAGCTTTCACGCAGCGCAGCAACGTTCTCGCGGTGACGAAGTTTCCGGCCATCTACCATGTTGGGCACCATGCCCAGGAACTTCAGATCGGGGTTGAAGCGCCGAATATTGGTGATGGTGGCGTACATTTTCTTGATGCCCTTCATGCTGAAGCGTTCGGGCTCAATCGGGCACAACACGTAGTCAGCGGCATAGAGCGCGGCCGCAAGTGCGTTACCAATTGTGGGCGGAGTATCGATCAGGCACAGCTCGAACCCGAGCTCACCCAGAACCTGAATGGCATGCTTGAAGTGCGGCGCAACGTCCTTGAATTCCTTCTTTTCCAAGTTTGCGAGCAGATCGTCTGCCTGGATGAGAAGGAGCAGAGGGTTGCTTTCGAGCGCGTCGGCCAGCAGGGTTGCAACATCCGCGCTGTCCGCGAAGAGCATGCTTGCGTTAACTGAGCATCCGTAAGCTTCCAGAGCATCCGATGCGTTTGCCTGCGGATCCAAATCAATGAAGACGGTGCGAATCTTGCGCTCCATTGCGTCGAAGGCTAGCTGTACAGCTGTCGAGGTCTTGCCAATGCCGCCCTTCTGGTTTGCCACCACGTTCGTTTTCATCACTTGCCCCCCTTCTTCTCCGCGAACTCTTTCGCCCACTTCTTGACGATGAATGCCTGATGCGCCGGCAGGACTACTTCTATCCTTTCGGCCCCGGGAGGAAGTTGCGCCTCGTGCGCCGCCCATACCCGGTTGACCGCCTGTGAAATTGCCCCTCGACTCAGACCCAGCTGTTGCACGAACAGAGCTTGCGGTAACCCCTCCACCAACACTCCGCGAGCGATTTGTATGGTCTGCTCGCCCACATCCAGACCCGCTATTGCCGCCTTGAAGTCGGGCTCCGTAAGCCTTTTCTTCATCTGCTGCACCCATGTCTTGCTCCGCGACTTGGTTTCTGAGAAGGCGGTGACAGCCGCCCTGTTGATAACAAGTTTAGCTAAACAAAAACTCGGAAGCAACATTTTTAGCCGCTAAAATTTCCAGCAGGCGAAAAAAAACCGGCAGCGCCGGTTCTTTCGTGAGCCCGGATCAGGGCTTGCTGCGGCGGTAGTTGTTCACCACGCAGGTAAGGGCGACCAGCAGAGCAAAGCAGCCCAGGAACTCCCAGCCGGCATGGGATGCTGGGTCATTCCAGTGGTACATGGCAGAAATGCCCTTGAGCGCAACGAAGATACTCAGCACCCATTTCAGCACAGGCCACGCCAAGACAATTAGAGTGTGGAGCGCACGGAGAACGACACGGCCAGCAGTTTTCGAGCCGGACTTGAGGGCAGGATGGGAAGCTTCATTGCGGGGAACAGACTCAGCTGCGGGAGCTGAATTCCCCAGATTAGCTGGCTTCCGAAACTCGTAGACATTACCCATCTTGACCCCTCCATGCACTTCCATTTCAATGATGGTACAGGCAAACGCTCCGCGACGCCTGGGTCTTAGTGTGACAGCACCGAGGCCAGTGCCCCGGACCAGTCCGGGGCACATCTCCCTCCCCCGAACTGTCAAGATAATAATAGGACATTTCGTCCTAATTATCAAGCAAATTTAGCTAGCCACTGTCAACCGTCTGTCGGCACAAATACTTTAGCCGCTAAACTCTCTTCCCTTGGCGTACAACCATTTTAGAAAACATTATTCGATTATATCGAATAATTATACTGCACTCATCATTGCATCATCTACGCATCATTGACGGCGCCGTCACAAGGCAATAACATCACTCGTAACAGGTAGCGCAGACCGGCGAAAGCGCCCATCCGCCCCTCCGGGGGTCCGCACCATAGTGTGGGATAACCAAGAGATTCCGGATTAAAAAACCCCGCTTCGGCGGGGTTTTTCTTTTCTAGGTTCAGCGCGGGACCTTGATCTGTTTGCCCTGGTAGCGGTTCAGCAGGATGAACTTGAATTTGATCGGCTTCGGATAGCGGAGCGGGTCGTATCGCTCATGAGCGCTGTTCACGAATAGGTTCAGGTGAACGCCTTCGACTTTCGCGGCCTTGGTGACGGTGAAGAAAACTGCGTATTCAATCGTTTTCCCCTGGTGAACGACTTCCAGGGTGACGAACTCCTCGCGCCCCGTGTGCATGACGCGCCGCTCACCGAGCGTTGAGATGATGGCGGGCAACTGCTTTGACAGCTCCCATCGCACGTCACAGAAGACGCGTGTTTCCCGCGAGTCGCTGTATGAAAGCTCTGGATCGACCTGCTCCCCCTGAAGAGGAGAGCGAGCAAAACAGTGCAACCCATAGGTAACGTTGACCCTCAGAATCATTTCTGAGTTCTTGGCATCTGCCGGAATGGTCACTTCCCAAAGGTGCGGGTGCAGATGACTCAAGTCATAAGTCGTCCCTCTGACATTTTTCGCCGTCCAAGCGATCCCCGCGATTGCCTTGCCCATCTATTGCTCAGTCCGTCATTGAGTGCGCGATTTTGCCATGCCGGGGCAAATAGCTGTAGCAGGGCGCATGTCATGGATCGAGATCGATTCCTTCCCAGACGAATCCATCGCCGTGACATAGTTCGCAGGCTTCCCGCGCGCAGGGGTCATTGTGGCAATGAGGACATTCGTAGAACGCCGCCAGATCCAGACTCCGGCCAATTTCAGCAGCGCGCTGAAATTCGCCGGCATCCTCGGCTAGCTCCTGGGCCTGCAACATGACACGGAACTGATCGAGATCCTCTATTCGCGGATCTCGATGCGGATCTCCTCCTCGGGTCATCGGTACTAGATGCAGCACCTCACCGGAATCGAACCGAAGACGCGTGCCCAGGATCACGCCGAGCCGCTTGGAACGGTCCATCAGCTCGGGAGGATCGCGATCAATGCCGAGCACCGTCCCGTCCCAGGGAGAGAGCGGGGTGACTTGGAAATCATGGCCCTTGTACACCCCATCTCGGATGAACCCAGCAGGATTGCCGTTCTGGTCAAGCAACCGGTAGTGCGCGTACGCGCTGTAGGGACGTTTGCGCACAGTCCGTCCTCACAACTGGATGGGCTTGAGCCAATAGCGCTCGCCTTCGACCGAGGTAAAGACGCCAGCGGCAAGCTCTATCTCGCCCAGCGTCTCTGCTCCCGCCAACACACGATAAGGCCTCAGAGAGCTGTTCAGCTCCACATGCCCTACCGGTTTCCCCTCGAAACGATTCACAGGGTTCTGGCGGAGCAGCTGCTGCGCGCGATAGAGATCCTGCCCTTGTAGGTAGTAGGCAGCAACAGGATCGAGGCAGTCGTCGCCGTTCATACGACGCAGCTCGTAGTCATGATCAGGGTAATAGCCAGCTGTCATGCCTCAACTCCCCAGCGGCAGGCGTTCGGCGAGCTGCTCCTTGAAGTCAGCCAACTGTTGGTCGCTTAGCATCGCCCCGGCCCACAATCCAAGCGCAACGCCATAGATGATCGCTCCAAGCGTTCCATCGGGCGTCAGACCATCAGCACGGGCTAATAGCTCGCTCCGTACCATGCGGAATCCTCGGGTATCGACAGCGCCGGGTAGCAGAGCTAGGACTTCGGAGATCAAACGCTGCTTTTCCGCTGCGTCGTAAGTCTCGTCGCTGCTAAAGGTCTCGTGCTCGAAGCCGGCCAAGCCGGGATCGTCTTGCTGCGTCATGGGAGCGCTCCTGCTCATATGGAGGCCCAATAGTAGCCCGCGAGTACCGTTAGAACGACAGCAGGGACACCCGTGGTGCTACAAAAAAACCGACCATTTGGTCGGCTTTCTGTTTTACGCGGTGCGTCGCGGCCTGCGCCGGCGCGACACACTACGCGAGCGGGGCGGCCTTGGCTGCTCGCGGCCAGATCGGCGCCGGCGGTTGGCCTTTGATTTGGGTTTGGAGCGACGCTCGGACCACTCTTTGAGCTTGGCGGCGAGCCAGAGGATGGAGCGGATGGTGCCAATAATGGCGCTGATAGCTTGCAGGATATCGGACATTGAGATGCCTCTGAGTTAGGTGGACACAGGACTACGGTTGGCCCTGATAACTCATATGCTGCCAGCAAGAATGAGCCTTGACCACTTCCCAACTCGCGAAACTTGGTTATACATCGGCGCAAAACCGCGCAGCGACTAGGCGAAAAAAATTTTAGGAGAGAGCTGTCGGAGGGGTTGATCGATGGCGGGTCGTGATGCCCAGTCGGAGAGTGGTCACCCCTGTAGAGCTGTCTGGAAAAGCGTCGTGACGGCAGGCTTGAGGCAACGGAAAACCCACAACAGGTTTTTCCCCCGGCCTGAACGGGACAATTGCGCACCGACCATAAGGACACCTCTCGATGCTGAAACGCTTGCTCGCCACCTTGGCAATAGTTCTGCTACCGAACGTACTTCCCATGATCCAGGCTGAGTGGCACTACCGCCACCCACTCCCTTCGGCATCCGAGGCGCCCCGGTGAAGGCCGGGGCGGTCCTTTCAGCTCGACTGGGTGATGGCGGCACGCACCGCAACGATCAGCGCATCGCGGGCAGCGTCATATGCCTGCTGCGATGCCCGATCACGGGTCCAGAAGTGATCCACCTGGGCCTGCTGCTCAGTCCGACTCAGTGCGGCAAATTCGGCATCCGAGGCGGCTTTGTCGGCCTCGGCCTCCTTCATCGTGGCGAGCAGGGGCAGGAAGGGTGTGGCGTCGATCATCATGATGCAGTGTCCCTGTTATCTGAGTGTTCAGGCGCGATCTGGCCACGCTCGGTGTCGGTCACGCCCTTCAATAGCCAGAGCTCGTACTGAGGGAATACTCGCAGCAGTTCTTCCAGATCTTCGATCCGCACTTTCACCTTCCGGTTTGTCGCGACGGTCTGCCAACGCTGTCTCTCAGTGATCGCCGTGGCTTCAGCTAGCTTTGTGGCGCCCATAAATCGGACAAGAGTTCTAACCCGCTCTTCGATCATTCAAACGACTCCTAACTCAAGCATGGGCAGATCTCTTAGTTGCGATAGTCGTTGCGGATAGCGTTTTCAAAGGCCGCGTCTGCGCGCTCCGAGAACACATTTTTCCAGAAGAAGCGACGTGGATTGATGGCAACGATTGGAAGGACGATAAGCCCAGACAGAGGAGCTGCAAACTCTCTCGGCAGGCCGTACCTCTCAAGGCCTATGGCAAGCGCCGCATACACGGCGACCCCCTTAATGCCCCCGCAGAGTACGCTGACGAACTGGTCGGCCCACAGCAAGCGGTCGTGCAGCGCCATCTTGAGCTCGGCCTTGCGCGCGGCCTCTGCGCGCTGGAAAAGGCCATTGAAGTCATCCATCAGTCAAACCTCCCCAGGAAGACCCGAAGCCCTGTTTCGCCGCGATGGGGCAATGTGAGGTAAGCAATCATGAGCCTATCCAGGTTCCGCTGTAGCAGCATCAGCGGCTGACCGTTAGCTCCTGTGTACATAGGGTGACCGTAGCCGGCGCCCATCTCGAAGAAACGATGATCCCCCGTTTCTTCGCCTCCCAGCGCCTGCGCGAGGATCTCGTACTCGTCCTCGAGATTGTAATAATCGAGGGTTTCAGGGCTGACAGCCCATACCGCTGCGAGCAACTCTTTCAGCCGCTTGTGGGCCTCGGTCCGGTTGGAGGCCTCGAAGAACACGACGCGTTCCATGGCATCACGGTCGCTCCAGTGCGGATCATTAGAACTGGCAATTGCTCGATAGATCATTACTAACCCCGTCCTTCAACATCAGCCCGTAGGCGCCAGATCAAGGCGGCAGATGCCGCAAAAATTGGCAGCACGCCAAAAATTACCCAAATCACAAGCTCGATCATCATGCCCTCCTGGCGCCGGCTCTATATCTCTCGCCCTGGGCGCGCTATTTCCGTTGTTGACTCTTGACGGACAAGATCCCCACACCTCACTTGATCTCCAAACCACGGCTCCCGGGGCTTTCGAGGTCAATTCCCTCTCAAATCGCGCACAAATCAATTGATATATCGAACATTAAGCCGGAGAATTGAGGCTCAATCAGTTCTTTATACCGAATATCGACCGGAAAGACGCTTGGCGAAGTCCTTCAAATGTCAACAAAAGCAGTCTGAATTACGGCCGCGAATAGGTCGAATTATCCTATTCAAAATCTAATAATGGCTCTTTGATGGCCTTTAGCCGCTAAAATTTTATCCCTTCTTCGCCCAGATTGCCCCAAGCCCTGCCTCGTGGCACAGCAGTGCCCACGCGGCATACGGGATCGGTGTGTCTCCGCCCGTCCACCGCCTGATAGTGCGATCACCACCCGGCCCCAATCCGAGAAACTTTGAAGCCTGACCTCCGGTAAATTTCGTTATTCCCTTGCGGTCGGCAATTATTCGAAGGAGCTCGCGGACCTCTTCGGCAGTAGGCTGTTGCCAGCCACCATCGGCGGGCCTTAGACATTCAAGGCGGATGATCAAGTGTCGGTCCTCAGTCAATATAAGGGCGAAGCTCGTTCCAGCTATAAACGGTCTGAATCGACTTCGGATCGAATTCTACAACCTCCCGGCCACGGGCATTGCGGCGGTATCGTACGGGCTTATCTTCATAGGCGAATACGGTTCGTGTTTGTCTGCAAACTTGCGTCACGACGACAACTCGTCCCATTTCATCTTTGGTGTAACTGCTCTTCGATTTCGCAACTATGCAGCGCTGCTTCGGGAAGGGAATGAAGTCCCCCAGGTCCAATAGCAGCTGGTTCCAGTCCCTTGCACGCCTGCGGATCCTTTCCTGAAGGTTGATGACGGCCCGAGCCTCCTCTCCACCCTGGGCGAGAGCCTCTTTCAGCTGCTCCAGCACCACGCTCGCGCCAAAAGCGCCTTCCGCACAAGAAATTCGAAAGTCGTCAGAACGGGTGCTCGGCGGACGGTAAAGCTCGTAGTAACGCGGTTGTGACGCCAAGGGGGAGTAGTGATCCACGGTATCTCGAACGCGGATCCTCCATCCGGTAACCCAAGTGCTATCGCTATCCCGAATGGGCTCCAGCTGGACCTCTACGAGATCGCGGCCGTCTTCCATCAAACCACCTTCGACAAGTCGAAGCTCAGCTGGGGATATGTCGGAATTTGACGCCACACGCTTGGCGTGCGCGAGCGATGCCCATTGCTTCACCTGAAATGCCTGATGTGCAGGTAGCAGCAGACGCACGCGGTTGCCAGGAAGGTCTACCAGATCCCCTTTTTTACCCAGCTTGGCCAGGGCCGAGGCTTGCCACTTTCGAGCGACAAACACCTGATGCGGAGGAAGCTCAATTTCGAGTACCTCAAAGCCCGCCGGCACATCGATTCGTCCAGCCATTCCCAACTCCTCATTGAGTTCGTCCAGCTTGTCCATCAGAGATCGCACCAACGAGCGCTGGTAGGTCGTATGGTTATGCGTCAAGCGAAGTGCGCTGTTGACCGCTCGCCATGCCTGCATCGTCGGTGGGCAGTCCTGCCAGCCGGCCAACGAGAGGTCGTAATCCGATATCTCGGACAATCCCCCCACGCGGACGGCGTCGTAACGGGCACAGTCACTCGCCAAGCTCGACCGGCCAGAAGCGAGGAAGCCTTCGAGTTTCACTCTCAATTTGACCGGATCCTCCGGGGGCTTTCGCCCCATGAAAGGGCTCCGCCAATTCACCGAATCGTTGTCGCGGTAGCCGGTGGCAGAGCTTGGTGGCCAGTCTGCAAGCTTCTCTCGAAGAAGCGCTTCGTCTGCGCCGGCTCGAACACGTTGCGCTTCGCTGATCACGTCGAGGCCTTCCATGTTTCTGGTGAAGGGGTGCGGATCCTCCGACCGATATAGTGGGGTCGGGTGCTCCTTGAGGTACTTCTTGACACATGAGGGGCGACGGGAGTCATCACATACCGGAACACCATCGATGAAGATGCAGCTCGGCAGCGGGTACTGCATCCAGTAACTGGGTTCGGGATACGGGTGCAGCAGTTGCTTGCAAACGCGACACCAGTCGGACTTATCGGATATAGAGCCCTCACGGAGCCTGTCGGCAGTGATCGCGGCTCCCCGGCTGGTGATTTGATCATTGAAGGACTTGCAGTAAGTGGACGACATGGAACACCCAGAAGGGCCGCCATCGCGGCGGCCCGGACTGATCAGTCAATGGCGGCGAGGATTTGGCCGCGCTCAGGATGCTGACAAGCGTAAGCGCGCAGCAGGTGGTAGAGATCGCTCAGACGGCCGATCTCGGTGCGTGCAGCAAGCTCGCCCAGGGCGAACAGCGTCGCCACAATGCCGGCGGCATCGGCGCTCATTGTTCCGCCAAAGTAATTCCCATGGACCTGCAACGACAGAGAAGTGTGCTTATCTGGGGCCATGTAAAAGCCGCCATTCGACAGCTTGTAGTAGTTCCACTCACTGCCGTTGTAGTCCTGGGCCAGCGCCTGCATCCAGAACAAAGTGAGGGGCTCAATGAAGCGAACGACCCCACCGCAAAAGAGCTGCGGGAGAAAACTGACCCTGCTAGTGCCTACGAGCAACTCAGCCTCGATCTGGGCCTCTTCAACTGCTGCATTCATCATCGTCATCGGATAGCTCCGGTAGTGACCTGGGCAAAGCGCCCGGCCTTGAGGTAATTATAGGACATTTTGTCCTATTAAACTACTTTTTTTAGCTAAACCTTTTTTGACAAATCACGGTCAACGCCAGTAACCACGCGGGTTCCAGCAGTTTCAGCTTCTTGACAGATGGGGGACTTTATTCGAAGGAAATTAGGCGTTAGCGCCGGAAATTGGCCTTCCTCTGCTGCGCGCTCGGCAGCTCCCCTGCGGATCCTCGCGAGATTCACGCGTCTTTGCCCTGGTGCGACCGATATTGACACTTGAGGTACTGCCGACCTGGGCCGATGGCCCCGTTGACACTTGGCGGAAATGCTCCTTCCGCCTAACAAGCACTGACGATGTGCGTGGTACTGCTGCTGAGCTCAAGGCCAACACCATCCTGGCGTAAAACCCTTGGGTTAGGCCTTCTGCGGCGCTGTGCTAGCTGCTTGCAGCGTACCTCGATAGGAGAGCTTGCATTGGCTGTATGGATGATGACCGCTGTGTCCATGACCGCTAAGGCGGGTGAGGCCGCAGGCCGAGGGGCTTGCCCCTCCAGGCGTAGCCTGGTTTACGGCGGTATCCATGCTCTTGGGGGGGATGGGAGAGCCGCGCAGCGGCTCGGGAGGGTTCGAGAAGGGGGGTCTCCCCCCTTCGGCGCGGCTGAAAGCCGCCGGCCGCGTGTTTTTCGCGCGGCCATGGTTAAGAAAAAAAGGTTATTTCTTTTTGGTTATAAAAGCTGGTTAAAAGATAAAGGTTAAGAATATGGTTAGAGCGCTGTAGAAGTTGGCTGTATCCCTTGATTTTAAAGGGCTCTGACGATTTCCATAGTCCCCGATATGTCAATAATATTGTCCTTCAAGTGTCAATGGATAACCCGTGGAGAGTCCCTGATATGTCAGTAGGGTTGCCCGCCATATGTCAGTAGCGCGCCCGCCATATGTCAGTAGAGGTGTCCGCCAAGTGTCAGTAGATTTCCAGCTTGTCAACAGCTTTATCCACAGATTCTGTGGATAACTCCGGTGCTGCTTGGGAGCACCAATAGGCCAGAGCATGCCCCTCATCTGTCAGCATGGCCTGCTGCCACCAACCCAAAAGAAAAGGGGCCGAAGGCCCCTTACTCCATGGTCCCCTCGATGGCAGGGGCCTCCTCAACACGTCCTGGGCGACCTCGCTTGTTGTAGATCAGATCACCGTTCACGTAGCTGTCCTCGACCAAGCCACTTTCCTTGAGCTCCGCGCAGGCCTGTTTGACCTGATCTCGCCAGCGGTTAGGCCTATCCGAGTCGGACGCGCACATTTTGTTGAAACGCTCCAAGGAGAGCGGGTAGGGCGAACGATGCGACACAACGTAGTCGAATAGGCGACGGGCCGTAGGTTTGAGATCGCGGTACTTCTCCCAAACGATCTTCGAGTAGTTCCCCCCAGCGAAAAGCAGGACCATTTCGTCCTCAAGTTCGACTTGGCACCGGGAAGTGCGCTTACCCTTGTCGAGAATGCCAAAGCGGCGCAAAAGGGAAAGCGACACCATGTTGCCAACGCGGCTTGAGTGATACTGCAAGGCCGAGGCCTGCAAGCGCGTTAGTGACTCCTCAGCCTTCTTGTAGTAGCGGCCGTTGATGGACCATCCCAGGTCCTTGCACAACTCGTAGAAGGTAAAGGTTATCGGGTGTCCAAGGGGGAAGCGCTTGGCGTACTCCAGCACCTGCTGCCATACCAGTTCGTCGTCTTCTGCCCGCAGCTCGATCCCGCTGTACGTGATAGTCACGTCATCGTTGTAGGAGTAGATCGGGTGCTGCTGGAGCACCTCACGCTTAACACTCTTGTTGCGTACGGTGAACAGCGCGGTTCGCGCGATATCGTTGGGCATGCCTCGCATGTGGTCATCCCAGGGCGCGACTTCAAACAACGACATTTGCTGCACGGTGTTGGTAACCGCAGCCTGATCACCAGCACCTTCCAAACGCTCAACAGTGCCCGATTGCACCGGAGGGGAACGTCGCACAGCCTTTGAGGGTCTGACAGCCCGAGGTCCATCGTCTGCGGGCCGCTGGCGAGGCTTCTTGGCCGGCTTCGTGGGTGCCTTGGCATCAACCTGCGCAGGAGCTTCGTCCTTTTGAACAGCACGCTTCTCGACGTTGCCCTCTGCCGGCTTCTTTGCCCTGGTGCGCTGTCCCTTGTTTTCTGTACGAGCGCGATTGCCGGCAATGACCGCAGCGTCTTCCTCGCTGACACCCATCTCTATGAGCCTGCGCTTATACTCTTCTTCGTTGAACTCTTCCTGATCCATGCGACACCCCAAGAATTCTGGCTTACAGATTACCTTGCCCCCAGCGGCGCGAGGTCATCGGATGATGATTTTTTGGCCAGATTTTTTTGCTGTACCTGACACTGTTAGGTATTTTCGACCCCATCACTGCCTTCGAATTTCCAAACTGAAAAAATGCGCCGCTGTTGCGGGCGCATTCGATGCTGGCAGATGGACATATCCTATGCGTATGATTGCCGATAAACCGAAACCAAATGACAGATAATCTCACCTGACACGGCAAGTCATGAATAGTTTAGCTAAACACTTTGGAAGGATGCAAGGCTTTAGCGGCTAAAATTCTGTCTAGGCAAAAGGGCCTAAGCCTACTGTGTACAACCTAATCCTGTTCACCAACATCCTTCGCGTCTTAGATGAGAAGGGGATGTCAAAGTCCGACCTCGCTGCGAAAGCAGACATGTCGGTGTCTTTCCTTTCGGACTTAACCAATGGAAAGGCCAACCCGTCACTGCGGATCATGGAAAGAATCGCAAGGGCATTGGACACACCCTTACCTATGCTTCTTGAGTCGAGCGACCTTGACCAAGACTCTTTGGACTCAATAGCCGGGGGCAAGATGCCGCAGAGCCTCCCTAACGGGTACGTCCGCATCTGCGCAACCCTGCCGGCCTCAAAGGCTTTCGTAGTCCGCAAGTGGGAAGAAGAAGCGCGTAAGAAGCTTCTCGAAAAGAACCGCCACTGATCAGGTTTACGCCAGGGAATGGCGTTTTAGCCGCTAAAAAAAACCCTCTGCAACAGCCTTACCCCAGTCTTTCCGGTACTTCCAGCCATTCCTAGGCCGAGATTCAGCTAGCTGTCTCTCGGTTTCCGTTCGCTTGCACGAATCTATATTTCGCTATATCGTTTGCGCACTTTTAGAGATATCGAAAAGGGCTACACGGTGCAGCAAGAAGACAGCTTTGCAGAGCGGGCTAGAAAGAAGCTTGAGAGGGACTCGGGGGCACTGATTCTCGATGCCCTGGGCGATCCGAAAACCGTTGAGCTGATGTGCAATGGGGACGGAAAGCTTTGGGTAGAGAAGATCGGCCAGCCCATGCAGCAGTTGGGCTCCATCAAGCCAGCACTGGCGGAATCGATCATAAAAACCGTCGCGGGCTTCCATGGGAAGGAAGTCACGCGGCAGAAGCCCCTGCTGGAAGGGGAGTGGCCTATTGATGGCTCACGCTTCGCCGGTCAGGTTCCGCCCATAGTTCGCGCCCCTACCTTCTCCATTCGTAAGAAGGCCATCGCGGTCTATTCGCTGGACCAATACGTTGACGCCCAAATCATGACGGCGGATCAAAACGCCATCATCAAGGAGGCGATCCGCCAGCACAGGAACATCCTCGTGGTAGGCGGCACGGGCTCCGGCAAGACCACATTGGTCAACGCGATCATCGCGGAGATGGTGGCGCTGTTTCCCCATGAGCGCGTCGTCGTCATCGAGGACACCGGGGAAATCCAATGCACTGCTCATAACTTCGTGCAGTACCGGACCAATCTCGAAGCAGACGTATCCATGACCGATCTGCTTCGCACCACGCTCCGCATGCGCCCCGACCGCATCTTGGTCGGCGAAGTACGCGGGGGCGAAGCACTCGACCTCCTAGACGCCTGGAACACCGGCCACGAGGGCGGCGCAGCCACTCTCCATGCCAATAGCGGCGCTGAAGGCCTTACCCGCATGAAATCTCTGGTGACGCGCAATCGCGCGGCACCGGCAGAGATCGAACCGCTCATTGGCGAGGTGGTTCACCTGATCGTCTTCATCGCCAGAACCCCAGAAGGCCGCAAGGTGCAGGAAATCATCTCGGTTTCCGGCTTCGAAAACGGCCGCTACATCACTCGCACCCTGTAAGGAGTTTCCTCATGTACGCAAGTCTCCACACCCTGCGCATTGACCGTATGCCGCTGATGCTTATCGGCCTCGCCGTCATGCTGGCTGTGCTGCTGCTGATCCCTGAACACGCCTTCGCTTCTGTCGGCGCCGGCGGCGATATGCCTTACGAGGACGGCCTCGGCAAGATCCGCGCCTCTGTAACCGGTCCAGTCGCTTACACCCTGTCCATCGTCGGGATTGTGGTTGCAGGCATCACTCTGATTTTCGGTGGGGACATGAGCGGTTTCTTCCGAACCCTCGTGTTCCTCGTTCTCCTCATCTCTCTCCTGATTGGTGCCCAGAACTTCATGAGCACCACCATGGGCCGTGGCGCCGAGCTGGCCTCCACTAACGCGGTTCACGCCCAAGCGGCACAGGTGCGAGCAGCGTAACGATGACATTGCACACGGTCCCAATTCGTCGCGCGGGCAACAGAAAGACCTTGTTCATGGGCGGGGACCGTGAGCTGGTCATGTCTTCCATGGTCTTGGCCTTCACCCTGGTTTTCAGCGTGCAGCGCATCGACGCCATGGTTGTTGGCGTCTTGCTCTGGTTCGGCGCACTTCAAGGGCTGCGCTGGATGGCCAAGTCCGATCCTGCGATGAGGCAGGTCTACATGCGCCATCGCATCTACAAGCGCTACTACCCCGCGCGTAGCACCCCGTACCGCATCAACACCACCAGCCAAGGGAATCAGTACAAATGACCGATCTGATCGACATGGCCACCGTCGTGCTGAGCGCCGTGCTGGTACTCCTTCTATTCGCGCGTCTCCTGCAAGTTGACGCCAATCTGAAGCTGAAAAAGCACCGTGCGAAAGACGCCGGTCTGGCTGATCTCCTCATACACGCCTCCGTAATCGATGACGGCGTAGTGCTCGGCAAAAACGGCTCGCTCATGGCCTCCTGGCTGTACAAGGGAGAGGACCACGCCAGCAGTACACCTGAGCAGCGCAACATGGTGGCCATCCGGATAAACGAGGCTTTCAACCGCCTCGGCAATGGCTGGATGGTGCACGTGGACGCAACTCGGCGTCCGGCGCCGAGCTACCCCAGCGAAGAGCTGTCGCATTTCCCGGATCCTCTGACCGAAGCGATGGATGCAGAGCGCCGCGAGCGTTTCGAGTCGCTGGGAACGATGTATGAGGGCTACTTCGTCCTGACCGTGACTTACTACCCGCCCATGCTCGCCAAGCAGAAGTTCATCGAGTTGATGTTCGACGATGACACTCCGGCTACCACCAAGTCCGCGCGAGCTCAGGCAATCCTCGATCAGTTCAAAACGGCTTGCTCGACCCTTCAAGACAACCTCTCGACCGTCTTGCAGATGACTCGTCTTCATGGGAACGAAACCATCCTTGAAAATGGCGAGGTCGTTACTCATGACGACTTCCTGAGCTGGTTGCAGTTCTGCGTCAGCGGCGATGCACAGCCGATCCAGCTGCCGGCGAATCCCTCCTTCCTCGACTCCATCTTGGGTGGCCAAGAACTCTGGACAGGCGTGGTGCCGAAGATCGGCCGCAAGTTCATCCAGGTGGTGGCCATCGAAGGATTCCCACTGGAATCCTCACCCGGGATGCTCAACGCCCTGACGGAGCTCGCGTGTGAATACCGCTGGTCCAACCGCATCATCTTCATGGACCAACACGAGGCTGTCAGTCACCTTGAGAAGTACCGGAAGCTATGGCGCCAAAAGGTGCGCGGCTTCTTCGATCAGGTCTTCAACCTGAACTCGGGCAACATCGATCTCGACGCGAAAGCCATGGTGGACGATGCCTCCAGCTCGATTGCAGAGGTCAATAGCGGCCTAGTTGCCGCTGGCTTCTACACCAGCGTCGTGGTTCTGATGGACGAGGACCGGGGTGTACTTGAAGCTTCGGCACAGCGTGTTGCTGCAGCGATCAAAAGCCTCGGATTTGCCGCACGCGTGGAAACCATCAACACGATGGACGCCTTCCTGGGAAGCATCCCGGGCCACGGTGTAGAAAACGTCCGCCGCCCCATCGTGAACACGCTGAACCTCGCACACATGTTGCCCAGCAGCTCGATCTGGACTGGCAGCGCAACCGCTCCTTGCCCGATGTACCCGGCCGGCGCGCCTGCTGTGATGCACTGCGTCACCAACGGGGCTACGCCGTTCCGGTTCAATCTCCACGTTGATGACGTTGGCCACCTGTTCATGGTCGGCCCGACCGGCGCCGGCAAATCCGTGCATCTGGCTGAGCTCGCCGCACAGCTACGCCGCTATGCCGGTATGACGGTGATTTCCTTCGACAAGGGTTACTCGATGTACACCTTGGCGAAGGGGATCAATGCGGCGAGCAAAGGCAAGTCCGGCCTGCACTTCAACATTGCCGGCGACGACAGCAAGTTGGCGTTCTGCCCCTTGCAGTTCCTTGAGACGAAATCCGACCGCGCATGGGCGATGGATTGGATCGACACCATCCTGGCGTTGAACGGCGTTGTCTCCGACACCGAGATGCGCAACGAGATCGGCCACGCCATCATGACCATGCACAACGATGGCTCCAAGACGCTCTCCGACTTCTGCGTAACCGTCCAGAACATCAAGGTACGTGCAGCACTTCAGCAGTACACCATCGAAGGCCAGATGGGCTTCCTCCTCGATGCTGAAACGGACGGCCTGGGAATGTCCGACTTCACGGTCTTCGAAATTGAAGACCTGATGAACCTGGGCGCCAAATGGGCTCTCCCGGTACTGCTCTACCTTTTCCGTCGCATCGAGAAAATGCTCAACGGACAGCCGGCCGCGCTGTTCCTTGATGAAGCGTGGCTGATGCTCGGTGATGAAGTGTTCAAAGAGCGGATCCGCGAGTGGCTGAAGGTGCTCCGGAAGGCGAACTGCTCGGTGATCATGGCTACCCAGAACATCAGCGATGCCGTCAACTGCGGCATCTTCGATGTGATTCTCGAATCCACCGCCACCAAGATCTTCCTTCCCAACGTCCACGCCCTTCAAGAGGACAACAAAGTCCTCTACCGGCGCATGGGCCTCAACGATCGACAAATCCAGATCATCGCTACCGCTGTGCGCAAGCGGCAGTACTACTTTGCCTCCGCGAACGGTCACCGCTTGTACGAACTCGCGCTGAGTCCGCTTGAGCTCGCCTTCGTGGGCATCGCCGGCAAGGATCCAGTCGCGTCGGTGAAACAGTTCGAAGCCCAGTACGGCGACGCATGGGTTGGTGAGTGGCTGCGCTCTCGCGGCTTGGATGCAACAAAGATCGGAGAGGCAGCATGAGCCTGAAAGACAAGCTTTCCAGCATTTTCAAACGCAAGTCGGTAGCCGCGCCAAGCAACCCTTATGTCGCTGCCCGCCGTACGTGGAATGACCACGTGGGATCCCTGGTCACCAAAGCACAGGGTTGGCAAGTGATCGGCATTCTCTCGTTGCTCGTGGCACTCACCGCAGTGAAGGGCAACGTCGAGATCGGCAAGCAGTCGAAGTTCGTCCCCTACGTGGTTGAGGTGAACGCCCTGGGCGAGCAGCAAAGCTACGCCCCGGCCAAGCCACTTAATGGCTCTGACGAACGTGTACGCCGCGTAGTCCGCTCCAGGGTGGCGCAGTTCATCTCCGATATCCGCATGGTGACTCCGGATGTGGTCCTTCAGCGGAAGGCCATTTTCCAGACCTACGCGGTGCTCTCGTCCAACGATCCGGCGACCAAGAAAGCCAACCAGTTCCTCAATCCGGACAGCGGGAAGACGCCATGGGTACGCGCAAAGAAAGAAGCCGTCTCGGTTGAACTCCGGTCCGTGATGCCGCAATCACCGGAAACGTGGCAAGTGGATTGGATCGAAACGACTCGGGACCGGGAGGGCGTGGTGCTCAGCACCATTCAAATGCGCGCGCTGGTTACGGTCTATCTCGCGGATCCAACCGATGAGAAGGACCAAGAGCAGGACACCAACGATCAGGAAGACATGTGGCGCAACCCAATTCGCCTCTACGTCCGCGATTTCGACTGGGCTAAACAGGTCTGAGGCCGACACGATGAGCATTCAAAAGCACGTACTGGCCGTCGCTGTTGCGGCCGTTCTCGCCCCGCTGGCAGCTATCGCTGATGAAGCTGCCGACCTGTACCTCTCGCCGGACAACATCGAGCTGACTCCACAGGAGAAAGCCTCGCTTGCCATCAGTCAGCGCTGGCAGCAAAGCAAAGGCTACGCGGTTGGCCCTACCGATGGCGGGGCCGGCCGGGTCATGTTCACGTTTGGTGCCGAGCAACCGACCGTCGTTTGCGCTCCACTTCAGGTGTGTGACGTAGCCCTCCAAGCCGGAGAGCAGGTCAACGCGCTCCAGCTGGGCGACACCATCCGTTGGAGCGTGGATCCGGCGATTACCGGCTCGGGGGAATTCGAAGTTCAGCACCTCATCATCAAGGCACACGATGTAGGCCTTGAGACAAGCCTGATGGTGGCCACTGACCGCCGAACCTACCACTTCAAACTTCGCTCGCATCGCACGGACTACATGCAATCTGCCGCCTTCAACTACCCCGAGGAGGCCGCACGCAAGTGGGAGGCCCTGACGAAGCGCCGCCAGGAGATCAAGAAGAAGGCCACCATCCCAGAGTCAGGAGAGTACCTGGGCAATCTGAGCTTCGCGTATGACGTGAAAGGTGATGCTCCTTGGAAGCCTGTTCGCGTCTACAACAACGGTATCAAGACCATCATCGAGTTCCCGAAGTCCGTCAGCCAGGATGCAGCTCCGGTACTCATGGTGATCCGGAAGGAAGGCGGCTGGTTCAGCGACGATCAGACCGAACTGGTCAACTACAGCTTCCGTGGCACACGCATGATCGTGGATTCGCTGTTCTCCAAGGCGGTGCTGCTGAGTGGCGTCGGCAAGGATCAGCTCCGCATTGCCATCAGCAAAGAGGATTGACCATGCGCAACGCACTCGTTCTGTGCGCGGCCCTGGTCCTCCAGGGTTGTGCAACACACGACTACGGGAATTTCGCCCAGCAAGCAGACGTGGCCACCAACACCGTGATGGTCAACGACTCGTTGTCGCAGCTGATTCTCTTCTTTCCGCCGGCCAAGACTCGTCTCATCGTCCAACAGGACACCTCCGACCGCTTCGGCCAATCGCTTCTGCGCGCGCTTCGCCAACAGGGCTATGCAGTGCAGGAGCAATCCGAATCGAGCGCGCCGCTGCCGCGCAACAGCACCCCCCTGGCGTATGTCCTCGACAGCCCAGAGGGCTCCAGTGCCTATCGCCTGACACTTCGTGTCGGCAAGCAATCGCTCACCCGAGCTTATGCAGCCAGACCGGAAGGGATCTATCCAGCTGGCTTGTGGACGCGGAAGGAGTGAGCTGATGGCCAAAGTATCCGAGGATCTCCTCTCCCCAAACCACACCCCCAGCTCCGCGAAAGGATCGGGGGTCAAGCGAGTCAATAACGGACCAATCTGGCTCATGGCTGGCATCGCAGTGGTTTGCGTTGGGGTTGTTGCCCTGGGCGCGAAAGACCGCGCCGACCAGCAGAAACAGTCTGATGAACCGGCTCCCCAGACCGCCACCAACACGCGCAGCTCGAAGTCGTTCGCCAAGGATCTTACGTCGGGCATCGAAGGATCCTTTATTCAACCCGAAACTCCAGCAGCGCCAGTCGCGCCGGTAGCACCCGAACCTGTCGCTCAGGCCACTCCAGGGAACGATGGTGCCCAGGGAAGCGTTAAGGTCGTCCTTCCGGACAACCTTGAAGCCCCGCCGGCACCGGATACGCACGACAGCACAATCACCGATGAGATGCGCGAGAGAGCTCGTACAGAGCGATTCGAGCGTTTCGCTCAGGCTCTCCAGGCGAAAACCGCCGTATCTGCCGATGGTCTGGAACAAGCCAGAGAGGGTAGACGCCAGGAGGGTGGTGGTAACCAATCGCGCAGCAGCATTGCCGCTCAGCGCGCGGCACTCCAGGCAAAGCGGGATCAGCTCCAGGCGATGATGGCCAATCAGGCCGATCCGACCGCTAACTACATGGCCAAGCTCGCAGCAGCAAAGCGCGCAGCGGCGAGCGGCGGGATGGTGGGTGACGGGCAGGCAGACAGCTCGTCCGAGGGCGACTCACCTTTCATTCGTACCGGCAGCAAGGCGACATACTCGCAGTTTGACCGGGGCGAGGACGTTCCCGACCGCTGGGAACTCAACTCTTCGGTCCAGAAGCCGCGTAGCGCTTATGAATTGCGAGCAGGCTTCGTAATCCCAGCGACGATGATTTCTGGCATCAACTCCGATCTGCCCGGGCAGATCATCGCCCAGGTGAATCAGGACGTTCACGACACCGCCACGCAGCGCAATGTTCTGATTCCCCAGGGCGCGCGGTTGGTCGGTAGCTACGCATCAGACGTTGCCTACGGCCAGGAGCGCTTGCTCGTCGCTTGGCAGCGGATCGTTTTCCCTGATGGCAAAGCTCTGGATATCGGCTCGATGGCAGGCGCAGACGCGGCAGGCTATTCCGGCTTCAACGATCAAGTGAACAACCACCTGATGCGTCTCTTCGGGTCGGCCTTCCTCATGTCTGGAATCACTGCCGGCATTTCACTCAGCCAGGATCGTTCGTCCTCCGGCGAAAGCGACCGAACCGACGCCAGCAGCGCGATGAGCGAGGCACTCGGCCAGCAGCTCGGCCAAGTCACCGCACAGCTGATTGCCAAGAACCTGAACGTCGCTCCGACCTTGGAAATTCGTCCGGGCTACCGATTCAACGTCGTGGTTACCAAAGACATAACTCTCAGCCGCTCTTACAAGTCTTTCGACTACTAATTCAAGGACAAACTCATGAAGCCTTTAGCCGCTAAAAGGGTGGGAGTTATCGCTCTAAGTTTTGCACTTAACTTCAGTCTTTTTTCCAACTACGCACACGCTACCGGCATCCCTGTATTCGATGGCGGGAACTTCTCGCAGAACTTGGTAACTGCTTTCGAAGCTGTCGCACAGTCGCTGACAATGATGGATCAATACATGACCCAAATTGATCAGTACGACACCCAGCTCGATCAGTACGACAACATGATCCGTAACACCGCCGCCCCTGCAATGTATGTTTGGGACAAGGCCAACTCGGTAATCAGCAAAGTTATCGAGACTCAGCAAATGATGGATTTCTATTCCAAGCAAGGCTTCGACCTCGAAAGCTATATGTCGCAATACCGTAGCTCCGGCTTTTACAAGTCCTCGCCCTGCTACAGCGCTCGCGGCTGCTCCAGCGATGACCGACAGGAAGTCAGCAAGGCCCAGGAAATGGCGCTGGACGCTCAGAAGCAGTCCGCTGACCAACTGTTCCGGAGCATCGACTCGCAGCAGCGCAGCTTGAAGGCGGACGCTGCCCAGTTGGAACGCCTCCAGGCTCAGGCCAGTGATGCGGACGGGCAAATGAAGGCTATTCAAGCGGCAAACCAGCTGGCCAGCGCTCAGACCCAGCAACTGATGCAGATCCGAGCGGCCATGGCATCCGAGCAGACCGTTCTAGCCAACAAGATCGCTTCTGAGAACGACGCAGCGGCCCGCGACTCCGCGATGAAGCAGCGCATGACCGGCGGCTCCTACAAACCTCTGAAACCCCAAGTGTGGTGATCCCATGAAGAGCAATGCACGAGTCCTTCTGTTCCTTGCTGTCGCCGCTCTGCTGACCGGCTGCTTCGAGAAAGATCCAGTCGAGGCCAAGCCAACCGAGGGCCAGGACTGCTCCCGCGAACACCTGCTTAGCATTCAAGACCGGCAAGCCCGCAGTGAGCAGGCTAGCAAGTGCATGACGGGCGGAAGTTACAAGCCGCACACACCTGCGACCTTCTGAGGTAGATGCCATGGTGACGAATCAGAAGACCACCGCCCTCGCGCTCCTGGGAGTCGCTGCCGTTTCCCTGCTGTGGGCCCACCCAGCACTCGCCGCATCGGGGACGGATCCGGTCGACATTGGCTTCTTCGACCAGATGGTGAGGAACTATGCCAACGCCTCTAAGGCGTGGGCCGCAATCATGACGAACGCCGCGACGTGGCTGTTCTTCGCTCTTGCCACCATAAGTATGGCGGTAACTTTCGGTTTCATGGCAGTGAAGAATGCCGACTCTGGCGAAGTCCTGGGTGAGTTCGTGAAGTTCTTTATCACCACGGGCTTCTATTATTGGCTCCTGCTAAACGGCGCCAAGTTCGGCAATGATATTATTTTCTCTCTCGCCAAACTTGGTGCCCGTGGGGCCGGCGTGAGTGTTCCGGATCAAAGTATCGGCCTGAGCCCATCTGGAGTTGTTGATATTGGTTTTAAAGTCTTCGACCAAGTAGTAGACAACATGAGCCTCTGGCCGGATGAAATTGCAACAAGTCTAGTAGGAGCTCTACTTGGCATATTTATCCTTCTCGTTCTGGTAATTATCGCCATCAATATGTTGGTTCTGATTATTTCGAGCTGGATCATCGGCTACGCCGGCATCTTCTTCCTGGGCTTCGGCGGTTCGCGTTGGACCTCGGATATGGCCATCAACTACTACAAGACGATGCTGGGCCTGGGCGCCCAGATCATGGCGATGATGCTCCTCGTGGGGATCGGCCAGACCTTCATTGAGGCGTACTTCCAGTCCGTGCAAGCAAACGTCGGTGCGTCCGACTTGAAGGCCCTGGGCGCGCTGGCCGGTTGCGTTCTGGGACTACTCATCCTGACGTCCACCATTCCCGGCATGCTGGCGGGAATCATCACTGGATCCTCCGCCGGCGGCGGGCTCGGCAACGCTGTGGGGATGGGCACTCTTGCCGCAGCCGGAGGGCTCGCCGTTGCCGGCGCTGCGGTCGCCGGCAGTGCAGTTGCCGGAGCGGCCGCGAACGCCTCGGGCGGTATGCAGGCACTCATGGCCGCCTACCAAGGCGCCCAGGAAAACGTCTCTGCCGGAACTGATATCGCCTCCAGGCTCGCTGGCGGGATGGGCGGCGGCTCTTCTTCCGAAAGCGGGGCGCAGGGCGGTCCTGCACCAGCAGGTTCGAGTCCAATGGGCTCCGCGATGGGGATTGGCCAGGGGGGCTCTGGCGGCACTGGTAGCCAGGACGCCAAGGGTAGTGGCGGATTCGCCGGGAAGCTCCAGCAGGCAGGCAGAGTCGCAGCCGACATGGGCGCGCAGCTTGCTGGGGGCGCTGCACGCATGGCGCAGGAAAAAGCGGCCGGCATTGCCGAGAAGGCACAGGAACGCATCGATCAGAGCGCTCTCGGTCAGTTCGCGGATGAAATCAAGAACCCGGGCGCTAAGGCGCAGGAGCGGGCCGACAACGCTGTGCTCCAGCAGGCCGACAAGGTGTTTTCCGCGCAGGAGCGAACGGAGGCCGTAGGCCGTGCGCAGGACATGCTCCAGGGACTGAACAAGGAACAAGCCGAAGAAGTTGCCTCGTTCGCGGGTAACAGCTTGGGGAAAGCAGCGAACAATGCCGGAGAAAATTCATGATCAAGAAACGTCTGTCGTACATAGCTCTCGCAACTCTGGTTTGCGTCGCTCCCGCAGCGCAAGCCAAGGATGCCTGCAAAACCGTTCTGTGCATGTGGGGCAAGCTCAAAGGCGAATTCAGTGCCGAGTGCGAGCCCCCTGTTCAGGACTACTTCGATATCGTCAAGCGCAAGCACGGCAAGATCAAATGGTCTTCGACTTCCAGCGCACGGCAGCAGTTTCTCGATAGCTGCCCCGAGGCGGATCGCGGCGCTACCAAGAAGATCAATGACAAGTTCGGCAAGGCCAGGGGGTGAGTCGATGATCCCGGTTGATATCCCCCCGCAGATGGAGGAGCGCGTCATCTGCTCCATCGTGGCTGCGGTGAAATACGACCAAGCAGCCAATGTGATCCTCGCGGTCGCCGGCCAAGAAAACGGCAAGCCAGGACAGCGCGTCATGAATACCAATGGCACTGAAGACGTTGGGCCGATGCAGTTCAATACCAGCTATCTGAAGGAGCTCGGCAAGTACGGCATTACAGAAGAAGACGTATCCAAGCCCGGCTGCTACCCGTACGAACTTGCTGCGTGGCGCATACGGGGCCACGTCTTGAACGATCAAGGGGACTATTGGACACGAGTCGCCAACTACCACTCGCGCACACCGGTCTACAACGAACGCTACAAGCGCCTCATTCAACGTCGTGCCGTGGAATGGGCTAAATGGCTCGACATTCACTTCCAGACGACCACCGTAAGCAGCCAGGAAGCAGTGAAGACCGGCGCCGCGCAAGCTGGCAGCGTCACGCTGAGGCTCCGCTCGGCGGACAGTTTTGCCGTGAACGGGCGATGAGGTGAAGGATGACTCGGTATCTGCCTTTCCCTCTGAGCCATGTTGCACTTGAGATCGTGCAATTTCTTCTCCGTGCCCTGGTCATCGGCCCCCTAGTGCTGACTGCACTCGGGTTGCTGGTACTCAGCACTAATGAGCATGCAGGCCCTTCATTCACCGTGCAGCTATTCGCGCTTCTCGATGCAACGTCGAGGCCGGATGAGTCAGGAACGATCACCGTCCGGCGCTGCATTGATACCGAGCCCCGCGTTGCCAGCCATGTACCGCTACCGCCTTTGCCATGCAAGTCATGGCGGGAGGATCACTTCCCGCTTGATGCTTTCAACAGCGAGGCGGCGCATGCCTTCCGCACCATTTACGGGGTGCTTGTCTGCTTCAGCATTCTTGGGCTGATGGCATTCAAGCTTCTTCGAGCAGTGGCCCCCCCAAGGACCAAGCCCAGGATCTTTAGCGGCTAAAGGTCACACGCCAGCAAAACGACGCTATATCGAAAGGAAATTCACTGACAGTCAATATAATGACTGTTGCAGTTGGGAGCCTGCACACCGATAATCCGTTATATCGGATATATTGGCTCTTCAAACCACACGAGCCCAATTTAGCCGCTAAAAAAATGTTCCAGCGCATCGCCTATATGTTCGTTTTAACGTACGCGAGGCGCTCGACAGGGCTCGGCAGAGCAGCATTAGGAGCTAGCCAGATGTTCAACGATGAATTCGTCCAACCCGCGACCACGGGTGAGGGGAGGGGGCCTGCCAGGGAAGCCGGGCAGGTGTTGCTGTTCGCGGCCTTGATGGGGTTTGCCGGGGCTGTGTGCGCGGGAGAGGCCTGCGGTGACATGGATGCGTGGGAAGCCTTTTCGGGGGAGTCGAGCATCACGACGGGGGACGATTGCGCAGCGCCAGTGGTACCTGTCGCGCCTCCAAGACCTCGCGCGCCCAGTCCACCGGCAGTAGTTCAAGCCGCCCCCGCTGGCCCTGCGCTTCAGATTGCCTCCGCAGCTCCTGTGATACCTGCTCACACGCCAAGCGTTGCCCAGGAGCTCAAGGGGAGGGCAGTAGTGCAGCAACCATCCTCTGGCGTCCCTCCAAAGGCCGCCACCCTCACCGCAGCCAAGCCGGTTGCGCCGATTGCGGCGCTGCCGGCACCCAACACGACCGCCCCAATCGCTTCCTCGCCCCAAGTGGCTGTGCAAGCCCCCCCCGTAGCTGCGGCACCAAAGGTCGTAGCACCAGTTCTTCCGTCTGTACCCAAGGAGGTTTGGACCGCAAGCGTGGGGCAAACACTGTGGAAAACGGTCTCGGTCTGGACCGCAAAAAGCAAGTGGACTCTGGATTGGCAGTCCCCGGATCTCGATTACCCCATCGACTACCCGCTGACATTCGAAGGCACGTACCAAGACGCCGTTGAACAGATCTTCGAGCTCTATGCGGACGCCCCCCGATCCTTCACTTACGAAGGCTCTACCGCTCTGAAGACGCTGAAAGTCTGCGAGTTCAAAGCCTCCACCTATCAAGGTAAGCCGAAATGCAAATGAGCCCGCTCGCAAAGAAACTGCTTGTTCTTGCTGCCGCCCTGTCGCTGAGTGGATGCGAGATTCTTCGCGTCAACGAAACGGCTGATAAAAACCGTGATGCAGCGAAGAACGCGCAGACCATGGTCGATTCCCTCCGCAACGAAACCCAAGGAAAGCGGAAGGTTGGCAGCTTCTCCAGCGGCCAGTGGGTCACCAAGACGCCCATCGACATGACCAGCACCATCCCGGCCCTGAAAGACTGTCCCGGGGTGGGCTTCAACAAGACGATGGATCTGCTCCAGTTCGCCTCCTGGGTGACGCAGACCTGTGGGTTCAAGGTCAAGGTTACGCAGGACGCCCTGGACGGCGGCGCTTCGCTTTCGGCAGCCAATGCCCGCCAAGCCAACCCGCAGCCGAGCGCTGCCCCCTCTATCCAGCCGGTAGACAGCCTGCGCGGGCTGTTCCCGCAAACCTCCGGCAGTGGTTCCGGCTACACGGGCGGTTCGTACTCGATGGCGCCCTATATCTCGGGCGTCAATTACGAAGGGACACTCTCCGGGTTGCTCGATACCGTAACCACCCGTCTCGGCTTGTCCTGGCGCTACAACCCCAAGCAAGAGCTCATCACCATTTCCTACTTCGAAACCCGGCAATTCAAGCTCTGGGTGTTCGATATGAATATGGGGATCAAATCCCAGATCAACGCCGGCATGCAGTCTGTCACCTCTGGCAACGGCAACTCGGGGGGGATTGCCGGCGGCACCGGAGGATCGTCCTCCAACGGGGACAGCGGCAGCACGCAGAGCGTCACCATGGAGATGAAGGACGCGAACATCGTCACGGACGTAGAAAACAACGTCCGCTCGATGATGAGCCCCAACGGCAAGCTGGGGATCTCGCGGACTACAGGCACCATCACGGTCACGGATCGGGCCGACGTACTCGACAGCATCGGTGAGTACATTGCCCGTGAAAACAAGACCCTGACAACGAACATCCTGTTCAATGTTGAAGTCGTGTCCGTATCGCTAACCGACAAAGACCAATTCGCGGTCAACATGGATGCGGTCTACGCCTCGGCTAGCGCGGCATTCGGCCTCTCCAATGCGTTCCCCGGGGTCGATAGCAGCGCCTCCAATGCCAGCGTCGGCATCGTTGATTCCTCCAGCTCCCCCTGGGCGGGCTCGAAAGCGGTCATTCAAGCTCTATCGCAGCAAGGCACGATCTCCGGCTACCGCGCTCCCTCCGTGCGTACCCTCAACCTTCAGACCGCTCCGATCCAGATCGGCAAGTTGCAGGGGTACGTCCAGAGCAGCAGTTCCACGCAAACCGCCAACGTCGGATCCACTGGCTCTCTGAATCCCGGCACGATCACCTCCGGTTTCAACATGCTGCTTTACCCCAAGATCATTGAGGATGGCAGCGGAGATCTCCTGCTTCGCGTTACTGCTTACCTGAGCGCTGATCCCAATTTCAAAACCTACGAAACCAAGGACGGCAACTCGCTGATCCAGACGCCGAGTTTCGACCTTCAAAACTTCGATCAGTCGGTGAAGCTGAAGTCCGGGCAGACGCTGATTCTGACCGGCTACGACCAGTCGTTGGCCGACACCAACAAGCAAGGTACCGGCACGGCCGGCAACTTCCTGCTCGGCGGTGGCGCCTCGCGCAATAACTCGCGCGATGTGATCGTGTTCATCATCACCCCGATCATCTCGTCATGAGCACTCTCGGCGCCGCTCAGCGCGTAAGGTTCGAAACCACAACCTTCAAGATTGGCAGCAGCGACTTTGTGGCCGGGCTCCAATGGAAGTCGCTGCGCAAGCTCAACGCGTACATGAAGGAGGCCAGGGAATACGGCAAATCCAATGGAATGGACATTGTGTCCATTCGAAAGGGCAAGCGTTTCCAAGGTGGCTTCGTCAAGAAAAACGCCAGCATCGTCAAAGGCATGTACAGCCTCGCGCATGCTGTGGCTGGCCAGTTTGAGGATGAGAGCTGGATATCAGCCTTTGCCCTTCCTGATGGGCGTTACGGACTGGTTGCCGGTCGGGACGGGCTGATCCTGCCGGGCTGTGATGTAGTCGGCACACGTCAGGAGATCTATGAGTTCTACCGGGAAAAGTGCAACGCGGTGAGCTTCCAGTTTGCCGGCCGGTACATTCCCGAAGATTTCAACGATGGCGGCACTCCCGTTGATGTGGAAGATCTGCTCTCGCCCAAGCGACTCCGCAAAGAGTACAAGCTCAGACCCCTGTTCTTTGGCCTTTCGAACAAGGAACTGGTAGGCATCGGGGCACTCGCCCTGGTCGTTGCAGTAGCAGCTGGTGGTGCGCTCAAGTGGAAGCAGCACCTCGACCACCAAGCCGCCATCGCAGAGGCGCAGCGCGTACTGGAGCAACAGCGACTCATAGAGGAGCTGGAGCGCGCGAAAGGGGAGAAACAGAGCCGCGAAGCCCTCAAGCATCCCTGGACCACGATGCCCTCGGCGGAGAGCTTTCTCGACGCCTGCCAAAGCACCACCAACAAGCTCCCACTCGCCCTGGGCGGCTGGCTGTTCGAGTCCGTCCACTGCACCGACACCGCAGGAGTGCAGCAGGCGGAGATCACCTATATCCGCTCCGGCAACTCGACCATCAATGATTTCAGCGACGCAGCAGCAAAAGTGCTGCCGGCGACGCCGGCATTCGGTTCTGACGGCAATCGAGTGCTGATGGCGTTGCCGCTTCAAACGGTGATGGGTGGCGACGATTCGGTACTGATTCAGACCGAGGCAATAGCCGAGTTCGGCTCCTTCATGCAGCGCCTGGGGATCCAGGCCCAAATCGAAATCATCCCGTACGTACCGCCTAAACCGCCGGAAAGCTCGCTTCTGCCGGGCCAACAAAGCGCGCCTGAGCAACAGCTGCCCTCGCCAGATTGGATCGACAACCAGTGGGCCATCGAGTCGCAGTTCCCCCCCGAGCGCCTTCTAGCGCCATTGGTCCTGCCGGGCCTGCGATACACAGAAATCACCGTGAACCGCACAGATGCGGAGCTCACCTGGGAAATCAAGGGGAAACTCTATGCACGCTAAATACCTACTCGCGCTCTCCCTTGTAGCGAGCGCTTCCTTGGCCAGGGCGGATGACGTAGTCACCGTTGGCCAACTCTCCCAGGTCCAGAGCGAAGCCTTGCTGCTACAGGCCAAGGTTAAGAAGTCCGAGGCGCAACGACGGCTGGCGGAGCTCGGTGCTGCGGGAAACGCGCCCACTCTCACCATTGGTTCGCCAACAACCGACAGCCAGCCCAGCGGCACTCCTTCCGTCTCCGGGGCAGCAGGCGCCTACGGGAAGTTGGTGGCCACGTTCGTTTATCCCGATGGATCCACCTATGAAGCAGGCCCGGGCAGGGACATTCCTGGGGGGTACACCGTGAGCCGGGTAACCACTTCTGAGGTTGTACTGATGAAGGCGGGCAAGCCCATCCGCCTCGCACTCGGCCAGATCGCCCCGCGCGAACAAAAGCCTGTATCGACCTCGGCAACAAGCTTCCCGCAGCTTCCGGGCAGCATGCCCGCGCTTGCGCAGCCAATTCGTTGAGGGAGCACCGGCCATGTCGAACCTTGCTGAAAGCCTCGATCACCAACCTGACCACGTAGCCGATGCTCAGGTCCTCGCCACGGCGCCAAAAGTCCAACCTCTGGCGTCCACTGGCCTATCAATTCAGTGTCTTTCGGCAACTGGCGGCATGTTCGAGCTGAGCCTGGAAGACCAGAAAATGATGTGCCTGCTCAGCAACGGCCGTCTGCTGATCTCGCGCTCACACAGCGACGAACACAGCGTCTATGAGTACATGGACCAGCTGGACCGGGCGGGGCATTCCTACAAAGCAGATTACGTCGGGCTGCAAGAAATCACTGCGGCCTATCAGCTTGCCCGCACCAGTGCCGTCACCGCCAAGGCGATGAAGGTTGAAGGCGAAACTGCCTGCCAGTCTCGTGTGGTCGAGTTCTTCCGGGAGGCTGTCTCCAGGGGGGCCAGTGATATTCACTTCATGCCCACTGGAGACGGGCACTACAACATCAACTTCCGCGTCCATGGCACCTTGGAGCTAGGCGCTCAGGCCCTGCGCGCGGACGGAGAAGCCCTGATCTCATCGATGTACAACTCGATGTGCGAGGGGCAGGAAAGCCACTTCCGACCGGATTCGAAGCAAGAAGGTCGCCTCAACAAGAAGTTCGTAGAGGACGCTGGTCTGTTCGGCGCGCGGATCGCCACCCGCCCGACATTGAACGGCCCCTGGATGGCCTGCCGTGTGCTTTATGACAATGGTGGCTGCATTCCGCTTGAAAAAATGGGGTACACCCAAGAGCAACAAGACGCACTTCTGAACATGAGCCAAATGACAGAAGGTCTTATGCTTCTTTCTGGAATTACAGGTTCTGGGAAATCAACTTCCCTACAAACTCTTATCACGAAAATCATTGAGGACTCGGGAAACACAATCAACGTTTCGACCATTGAGGATCCGATTGAGTACCGGATTGCTGGTGCAAATCAGACGCTGCTCCAGGGCGAATGGGCAGATGAGATATCCAGCAATATGCGTATGGATATTGATGCTTTGATGGTCGGGGAAATTCGGGATCGTGAATCTGGACGCGCAGGTATTCAAGGCGTTCTTACCGGACACCTATTGCTATCCACACTGCACACACAGGAAGCAATCGGGATCATTCAACGAATGGTAGATCTCGGGATTGATGAAAACTTGGTTACCGACCCCGCCATTATGCGCTGTCTGGTCAATCAGGCTTTGGTTCGGATACTTTGCCCAAATTGCAAGAAGAAGCTTCTTGGGAATGAGGACGGACTGAACCCGCACACCCTTCGGCGTATCTACGAGGTTCTTGACGTACCTCTTGTATACATCGCAGGGGAGGGATGCGAGAAGTGTCACGGCCGTGGAGTTGTTTCCCGAAACGTAGCAGCCGAAATTCTACTCCCTGACTTTAACTTCATGCAGATATTCCGCGAGAAAGGCAAAGCAGCGGCGCGCAACTACTGGGTTAAAGAAATGGGTGGTTTCACTAAAAATATGCACCTCATCCAGAAGATTCATGCCGGCGAAGTAGATCCGTTCCACGGCGAACGCGATGTGTGCTGGCTCGACACTGACAAGCGCACTTTGGAGAAATAAGAATGGCTGCTTGGGTTGCCAACAAGTGGGCGTCTTTCGAGGACTGGGTTGCCCGAGTGCAGTTCAGTGGAGAGACTCGTATTCGGCTGTACTCGGCGCTTTGCCAGCTGCTCGAAAACAACGTGCCGATTCGAGCTGCTACCGCCAAGATCAATGCCATGTACGGCCAGGACAAGAGCGACCCCCTTGCTGTAGTTACCAAGGAGTGCGGCCAAACCCTGGACGATGGGGAGCAGTTCAGCACAGGACTGATGCGGTGGGTGCCGTTCGAGGAATACTCACTCATCGCTGCGGGAGAGCATTCGGGAAAACTCACAGAGTCCCTGGAGAGTGCAATTGACCTAATTGCAGCGAAGAGCAAAATCAGTTCCTCTCTGAAGACGGCCACCGTATACCCAACTTTTCTTACTTTCACCATGGCCGTGCTGCTTTATCTGATTGCCAAACAGATGATTCCAAACATGGCCATGATGGTTAATCCAGAAACTTGGACTGGTGCGTCCTACGTACTATATGTCGTATCGAACATGACAAACGATTATGGCCAAGGCTTCACGATCTTCTCCATTGCCTCATTGATACTCATAATCTACAGTCTGCCCAGACTAACGGGCAAAATTCGCATATTCCTCGATAGACTCCCGATCTACAGCCTATATAGGACCATCCAGGGCGCGACATTTCTAATGAACATGTCCGTCATGATGAACTCAGGAATTCCTGTGCTTGAGGCACTTGAAATCCTGAAGAAGAACTCAAGCGCATGGATGAAAGAGCGAATTGAAGGAGCCTGCTTCGGTGTTCGCCAAGGCTCCAACCTTGGCGTGGCTCTTGAGGATGCAGGATATAACTTCCCCGACAAGGAAGCCGTTCAATATATCTGCGTTCTTGCAGACTACGCTGGATTCGAGAAATCCATTTCCCGTTACTCTCAGCGCTGGTTAAAGAGCACGATTGACCGTGTAGAACAATTTGCCGCAATGACCAAAAACGTAGGACTGATACTCATCGGTTGCTTAATGAGCCTGATTGTTATCGGTTCGACAGATATGTCCACTTCGGCAGCGGACGCTCAGTCTACTGCTAGCCGTCATTATCAAAAGTAAAGTTAAAACCAAAAGGAGCTTCAACATGCAACAAGAAAACCGCATCGAGCAGATCGAGCAGATCGAGCAGATCGAACAAACTCAAGTCCGCCTTTCGCCCCTGGCGAACAAGCACTCCATGAAGCGCGGCCCGGCCACCAGTCAGATCGGTGCGTTGAACGCGGTAGAAACTGCAATGGTACTGGTGGTGGGCGTTCTCGCCATTGGCGCGGCAGTAGCGTGGGGGCCGAAGCTGTTCAATGGCAACACGGACGGCATCGAGATCCAGAACGTCGCACACCTCCTCACCGCTACCTCGTCGCTGCGCACCCAAAGCGGCTACGGCTCCAGCGGTACTAGCCTGAACGCTGCACTGATCGCAGCCGACGCTGTACCCAGCACCATGACGATCTCCGGGACGACCATCACCAACGCCTTTGGCGGCGCCGTAACCGTTTCCTCGACCGGTACGGGCTTCAGCATTTCATACGCCGGCGTTCCGAAGTCGAACTGCATTGCTCTGGCCACCAAAGTGGCGTCCAGCGTCAACTACACCACGAAGATCGGCAGCGGCACTGCCATCACCGGCGAGGTCACCAACGCAAACGCAGTAGCGGGCTGCACTGGCACGGCGAACACCATCACCTGGACCTCGAGCAACTAACGCGATGACTGGCTTCTCTGAGAGCAAATTCAAGGACCTTTACCTCGGGGAATCCTTTGCCGATGTAACCGCGCTATCCGGGGCGAGTGAGCCCCGGGTACCGGCCCCAGAAGAATGGGCCGATGACCTAGCAAGGCTTCGGGATCTGTGCGCCGCGCGCCATAAGGAACGCGGCATCCCTGAGTTCTCGGTCGTCTATCAGGGCACGCTGTTTCGCGTGACCCTGCTGATTGGTTTGACGGCAGGGGGGGTGTTCGTGCTCAGGAAGCCCGACTCCCAGATAGCCGATGTTGTGGATCTGCCAATTTCCAGGGCAATTGTCGAAGCAGCGACACGCGCCACAACGAGGGGCTTAATTCTCGTCATGGGCGATCTAGGAGTTGGCAAGACCCGCACAGCCGTCGCGCTGGCCATCCATCGTCTCAAGCTTCACGGTGGCCTCGGCCTCGGCATCGAGGATCCAGTCGAGACCTCGTGTGATGGCATCCACGCCGGCGGCCGCATGATCTCTGTGCAAGCCTCACGGCACTCTGGTGGCTACAAGGAACATCTGCTGTTGGGTTTGCGTTCCGGTGCCGACTTCATCTTCCTGGGCGAAGCACGGGAAAAGGAAACTGCCCTGGAAGTTATTCAAGCTTCGCTCAACGGTTTCCCTATCATAACCACCTTCCATGGTGTTTCCATTGAGGGAGGGTTGGAGCGATTCTGCTCACTTGTAAGCGGGTTGGAGCCAAACGCGCGCAAGATTCTCGCGGACGCACTTTCAGTTGTGATCTGGCTGGATAAAAGAAAAGAGCACAACTCCGGCGGAGACATTCGATACCGCTACATATCCAAGACACTCGATCTGACCGGAAAAGACCAGCAAGGAATTCGCACACGCATCCGAGAAGGCACGTTCCATCTTCTGGAGAGTGATATTGAGCGGCAGGCTAACCAAGCAACTTATGGTGGTGACGAATGAAAATGTCTTCAAGAAAGAGCCAGCTGGGCGTTCTAAATGCTGTCGAGACAGCAATTGTTCTTGCTGTAGTCGTGATAGCGGCCAGTGGGTTGGCGGCAATTCTCAATCAGTACAACCAAGGTATTAAAGCAGACGCGGCCGCCGATCATGCCGCAATGATACTCACGGCCGGCAACAAGTATATCCAAGACAATTATGCAGCAATCGCCAGTGTGGCCACTCCAACCACACCGGCAACTATCACTACGGCCATGCTGAAAAGCACTAACTACCTTCCGGCATCGGTTAGCGACACGAATAATTTTGGTCAAGGCTACCAGCTGCTCGCTCTGGAACCAACCGCAAATAAACTGCAAGTTCTTCTAGTAACAACTGGTGGAACTGCACTACCTGAAAATGTATTGCGCCGTGCTGCTGCAAAACTAGGCGGCAAGGGCGGAGTCATCTCCAAAACTAATACGAGCGTCGCAATAGGAACTTATGGCGGTTGGCAGATGCCGTTGGGCACCTATGGCGTCTCCCCAGGTGCTGGCCATCTCGCCATCGCACAGTTCTTTGATGAAGGGACCTTGACTAACGATTACCTGAATCGAAAGGCGATCCCAGGCCATCCGGAAGTAAACGAAATGGAAACCGCGATCAATATGAAGGGAAACAACCTAAATAATGTTGGGAGTATCAATACTGTAAATGTCAACGCCAGCGGGACTACTACGAGCCAAACGGTAGATACCACAGGTGAGACCTATACGGGCGGTTGGTTCCGATCTCGCGGAGACGGAATGATTTTCAACGAGAAATGGGGTAGTGGGTTCTACATGAATGATCCAGATTGGGTCCGCATTTACAACGACAAGGGCCTCGCCACGTCTGGCCGTTTGGTTTCCGGTGGCGTAGTGACTTTCGGGGATCAGATAGCCACCGGGACCGTTACCGCGCAGAAGCGCCTCAGTACCGATGAGTTCTTGTCTATCGGGGGCCAAGGCGCTACAGGGCAGTTGTGCAATGACCCTAAGCTGACTGCTAAGACTCCAAACGGTTCGACCCTGGAATGCATCGACGGTCGTTGGCAAACTCCAAGCGGCGGCGGACAGTACGTAACCCGGATGTTTCGCAACAATGACAACTCGACGGGCGCGATGGTGTCCGAATGGGGGTGCCAGCCCAATTTCAAGACTGGAGATTGCAGTTGCCCCGCTGGCTACGCCGACATTTCTTACCTCACCGGCCAGTCGTACTACAAAAAAGAGTGGGATTCGTATTACTTTACGCACTTCTGCATGAACCAGATCCAGTGAGAAGCAAATCAGATGCCTTCAGCTCCCAAAAACTGCTTTGACCCGATGCGCCATTTGGCGGCTCTAACGGTGCTGGTGAGCCATCACTTCGCGCTATCTCGGGCATCTGAGCCTTCGTTGAATCCCTATTTTTCCTGGGGGAGCATAGCTGTCCTAGCTTTCTTCTCTATTTCTGGATACCTCATTACTCAAAGTTTCCTTTCGTCCAATAGTACTGGAGATTACTTCAAGAAAAGATGCGCGCGGATTTTCCCGGCACTTATCGCTTGCTCTTTTTTGATGGTATACCCTGGCCAAATTCTGTTTGGAGGGCAGAGCTTCTCAACAGCGCTTAGTGATATTGGAAACGTCTTCATGTTCCTGAAAATCTCACTATTTGGGCGAGCTGACATCTCAAATATAACCGAGGGATTTCGCTTCACCGAATCTTTTAACGGTAGTTTGTGGAGCCTAAAGATTGAGTTCGCGTGTTACGTGCTAATAGCAATTGGGCTAATGGTTACTCGAAAAGCTATTTCCGCGTACGCACTGACACTTGCGGCCATCCTTGGCACATTGGTGCTGCTCACATTTGCGACCGGGGGCATTGCCGATAAACTGGCCATATATGGATCGGTAACCATCGCATTTCTTACTGGCAGCGTCCTGTACTTCAGCCGGGAAAAACTACTTTTCGGCAACTTGTCTATCCCGCTCTTCGCTATTGCGCTAATTATCTCGCTTCTCCTGTGGAACACGAAATATATACTCGTGGCCGGCGGGGTTGCGTTCAGCTTTATCTTCCTTTGGTTCGGACTGAAGTGGGGGGATCGGGTAATTAGAAGAAAATTCGATTACTCCTACGGCATGTATATTTACGCCTTCCCGGTTCAACAGATCCTTATAAACAAGACCGAATTCGGCTTTACAGAGTCGCTGATAGCCGCTGTGATAGTCACGACCATCCTAGCCGCACTCTCCTGGCACTTTATTGAATCCCCGGCACTTCGGTTTGTTCATGAGAGAACGAACAAGAAAGTAGTGACGAACTCACCGAAAACGGCTTAATCAGAAACAATTGCGGAAGAGTAAGACAGGTTACTCTTCCGGCTCCTCGAGCTTCGCTTGTATCAGCTTAGCAAGCTGCGAAAAGGATACGTCCAGCACTCGGCTGAGACTGAAGAGGGTATCCAACGTGGGTGACTTGCGACCTCGCTCCAGTTGGCTGATGTAGGAGCGATCAAACCCCGCCTCAAAGCCCAGCCGTTCCTGGGACAGCCCGAGGCGTCGGCGCAGCTGCGCAAGCACGAGGCCGAAGGCTCGGTTGTGATCCGGCTGGCTGGGAGCTTTCAAAATTCGACCCAAGGGGAAAGGAGGGATTTTGAGAGCGTGCGGCGTCACTGTCAGCGGACTATAGTCCTCACAAAATTGCCTGTTCTTCCGATATAACGATAAAATTGCAGCTCAAATACCACCGGCCGCAACTGCGTCTTCGACGCCCAAGGGATTGTCATGCAACTCATCGGTCTGCTGCTAAGTATTCTTCTCCTCACCGCGTACTACTTCAGCAGCGATACCGCCGCCCGGCAGGAAATCAACTCGGCAGTCCAGCTCGACTCAGTAGCCGCGAGTATCGTGATCTATCAACGACAGGCGGCTGAGTACGCTTTCAACAACCCTGGGTTTACCGGCGCGATTCCTGCGGCCTCGCTCAACCTCCCCAGCTGGTATGCAATCCCTCCCGGGATCTACAACTACGCGAGCGCGGGCAGTGTCTACGTCTACTACACGGACAACCGCCCAGGTCTGCCTGCGGCGTTGTACGAAAAGTCCCGCGCTACAGGCGTCGGCGTTGCGAAAGCAGGCTTCCTCTACACCCCCCAGGGCAATAACACCGGACGCGCCCTGCCTGCGGTCATCGCCAACGGATCCTTGGTGTACGCGCAATGACCCTTAAACCCCTCATTCTGGCGTCCACCCTGCTCCTGGGCCAGCACGCGGCCGGGGACCAGCTCACGGCCATCCCAGACGCATATCTTGAGGCTGCGGCGACGAAGAACATCCCGCCTGTGCTGCTGTACGCGATTGCTGAGCAGGAGAGCGTCGGGAAGCTGAACATCGGCTTCTACCCGTGGCCCTGGACCCTTAACGTCGCCGGGCAGGGAATGCGCTTTGCGACCCGGCAAGAAGCCTGCTCAGCTGCTCTCAATGCCATTCAAAAGCACGGCGGGACCAGCGTGGACATTGGCATTGCCCAACAGAACTGGGGATGGACAGGGAAGCGCCACTACAGCCACCCGTGCGACGCTCTGAATCCTTACGAGAATCTGCGCGTTGCGGCCGTGGAACTCCGCAAGTGTTTTGACGCCAGGGGTGATTGGCTAGAGGCAGCAGGCTGCTACCACCGACCAGCTGGTGGGGAGCCGGCCCGCCGGTACAAGGAGCTGATTGCGAAGCGACTTCAGCGGCTAAAATTTCTAGGGGCCAACGGCATCGTCTCCGTTCAATAACGGTCGTTTTTGAGCCCAACGGGATCCACCCTAAAAACAGGGTCCAAAAACTACCCATTCCCTTTCTGATACCAGCGGCTATTATGGCACCGGAGTTTTGACACCGGAGACACCATGAGCCGTACTTTCCTCTACGCACGCGTCAGCACTGCCGACCAGACGACGGCCAACCAAGAGCTCGAAGTCCAGGCGGCGGGTTTCGCCGTGGCCGAGCACAGGGTCTTCAGTGAAACGATTTCCGGCTCGGTCGCTGCCGGCGAGCGTCCAGGGTTCCAAAAGCTACTTGAGCGGCTGGAACCCGGCGACGTTCTCATCGTGACCAAACTGGATCGACTGGGCCGCAACGCAATGGATGTGCGGACCACTGTGGAACTCCTCGCGGATCGAGGCGTACGCGTCCATTGCCTCGCCCTGGGCGGTGTGGATCTCACCAGCGCTGCCGGCAAAATGACCATGCAGGTTCTTTCGGCTGTGGCAGAGTTCGAGCGAGATCTGCTCATCGAGAGAACACAGGCCGGGCTCGCCAGGGCAAAACGGGCAGGACAACCCCTAGGGCGACCGAGCAAAGCAACCGATGGTGAGGTTGCAGCACATAGAGATGCCGGCATGAGTCAATCTGAGGTTGCACGCCACCTGGGCATAAGTCTCTCGACCGTCAAACGCCGCTGGAAGACCTGAGCGACCGCCCAAACAAAAGCCCCGCAGATGCGGGGCTTGGGCTTTCGGGTGACGCCGCCTACTCGGGTACGGCCCAAGCCGTAACCTTCAGCACGTACTTGTCCTCGCCCTCTGCCTCGATGTAGCGGAACGGGAACTCATGGGCTACGCCTGACTTCTCGATCACTGCTTGCGTGAACTCGTCACCGGAAGTGTGCGGCCTGTCGATCTCCACACCCATAATCTTTTCCGGTGTAACGGCGAGATCCTGCCGCTTCACGGTTAGGCGGTACTTCACGTTGCCCGTACCAGTGGCCCTAGGCTCGACCACCATTCTAAAGCCGGTT